>CBDAOD010000001.1:0-532189 GCA_965197935.1 Vicinamibacterales bacterium
AGCAAAGAGGTCCGCGGTGAAGATTTCCTGCACGATCGCGCGGGCCACTGGAAAGGTGAGCCCGGCGAGGTGCCGCCGCCGCTCGGCCTGCAGGAAGTTGTACGTCACGGCGGTGAGCACGACGTGATGGTGCCAGCCCGGGAACGTGCGGCCTTCGAAGTGATCCAACCCGAGGTGGGTCTTCAACTCTTGGTCCTGCTGCTCGATGGCCCACCGCTGATGCGCGAGTCGGACAAGCTGCGGCCAGGAGGTGGTGGCCGGCAGGGTTGACGAAGAAGTATTTGGTCCGCGGCGTCGCGCCCGTGTCGCGTTCGGCCAGCAGCCACACCTCGGGGGCGAGCCGGCGGTCGCGCCAGTCGTGGGCCGGGGTCACCCGCAGGGCCACACACTGGACCGTCCAGCGGCGCCCGCCGCGGCGGTTGCGCCAGCTGATGGGCCGCCACCGCGGCTGCGCCTTGGCGGCCTGGGCCACCGTGTACGCCCGCACGCCCGCCGCCAGGTCTGGCCGGGTGCGCGGGCGCCCCAGCCGGCCGCCCCGCCGGTGCCCGAGGCGCGGCCGCCCCAGGAACACGGTCTGCGACGAGGAAATCCCCACCGCATAGGGGAGCCGCAACCGATGCCACATGGCCCGAAACAGGCCGGTATCGCCAAACTCCGCATCGGCCAGCACGCCGGTGCCGGTGAGGCCGCTGGCGCGCACCTGCCGGAGCAGGGTGAGCGCTTGGCGCCACTTCGCCTGCAACCGGACACCCCGGGGAAGCCGCGCCCGATCGCGGGCGGCGTCGGTCAGCCACGCCTCGGGCACATAGAGCGCGGCCCCCAGCAAGTAGGCGCGCAGCCCGGTCCACAGCGCCGCGGTGACCGCCACTTGGCCATTGGCGACTTTCCCCACGGCCCCACAGTACTGGCGGGCCACCCCGATCGAGGACGTCCCTGGCTTGGGGAAACTCGTGCCAGCGAAGATCACCAGCCCTTCGCGTTCGGGCAGCACCGCCCGCAGGCAGCGCCAGACGCCGTCGGCACTCCACGGCGCATCGGTGATGAAGTGTTGGAACGCTTGATAGCCCCCGGGATCGGTCCCCCGCGCCAGCATCGCTTCCATCGACTTGCGCGGGCTGTCGCTGAGCAACCCCTGGACGTACCGGCGCAACGCCAGCTCCTGTGCGCGATGGCCGAAGCACGCCTTGAAGGCCTCGAGCCATCTCATCAGGCGACGCAACTGCCCCACCGTGCGGCGGTCGTGCACTACCGCGCAGGGTCCCGAATTCGCCGGAAAAGTACAATGTCCTCAAATTAGATCACTCGTCGGATCTCGCCCAAATTGTGCGATCTAACAAAGTAGTACTAGGCGAGTGCCCATATCGCCCGAATCACCCAGATAGAGGCGACCAGCGCGGGCACGTCAGGAACGGGGCTTGTTACTCCGAATCCTTTATCCGGGAGGCGTTTCAGGAAGCACCATGCGACAGAATCTTCGAAGAGCGATGGCGACGCTATCGGATCTCCGCGCCTCCACGTCGGTCGTCGGGCACGAACCGATCGCGGCTCGGCATGACGACGGCAGGGAGCGTCTCGGCGTCCATCACCGCGTCCTCGGCGATGATGCCGTTCAGGAAGAGCAGGTAGGCGGTCAGGCTGTAGACCCGGTCCGGCGACAGCGTGCCGGGCGCGCCCTGGGGCATCGCGCGGTGAATGTAGTCGTAGAGCGTCGTGGCGTGGGGCCAGTAGTTGCCGATCGTGCGTTCGGGGAGGAGATCCGGGTGGGTGCCGAACGGAAACCCGGCGACGAACGGGCTCTTGACCAGCGCGTCATCGCGCCCGTTTCGCCCGCCCTCGCCGTGGCACGCGACGCAACTCGACGCGTAGAGCGCCGCCCCCTCACGCACCGTGCCACGACCCGGCGGGAGCCCGGTGCCGTCCGGTCGCACGTCGATATCCCATGCCACGATCTCCTCCGGCGTCGCGGGTCGACCGAAGCCGAACCGCGGGTGCGCCGACGCGGGCGTCGCGGCCTGCGGCGCGCGCTCGAGAACCATCGGGGATTCGACGGGTCCGGCGTCGTGTCGTCGATCCGCCACGTCTCCACCGGCGGCGGCCGCGAGCCCCAGACACAGCGCGGCCGCCAGCGCGCACCACACCTCGCGCCTCGCCCGGGCCGACCGGGGAATCTCCCGGGCCGGCGCCCGGTGCGACACAGGACGTTCACCACGCGCCGCGAGGAATCGCCGTCGGGTCGTCACACACCGGACTCCCGGTGGAACAGCACCCGGCCGTCGGACCGCACCCGCCAGGCCCTGATGCTGTTCATGTGATAGATCGTCCCCGGCCCGCGCGCCGCCCGGAGCCGCTCGACCGTGGGCTGCTGATAGCCGGTCTCGTCCGTCGCACGGCTCATCAGGACGGTCTCATCGCCGGTCCACTGCCAGAGATACCGGAAGCGCGTGTGGCACTTCGGCAGGACCGGCTCCTGCAGATCGGCCCGGGACCAGGTGGCCCCGCCATCGGTGCTGATGTCGACCCGGGCGATCGCGCCCCGGCCGGTCCACGCCAGCCCGGTGATCTCCCACCACCCGGGCTCGGGGAGCGTCACCGGGTAGGCGGGAAAGGTGATGACCGACTTGGCGTCCATGACGAAGCTGAATTGACGCGCGGTCCCGTTCGCCATGGGATCGGTGTACTTGGAGGTCTCCTCGCGCGTCATGAACGGACGGTCGGACACCTCGAGACGCCGAAGCCACTTGATCTGCGCATTGCCCTCCCAGCCGGGGAGCAGGAGACGCGCCGGATAGCCCTGCTCCGGCCGGATGGCCTCGCCGTTCTGCGCGTAGACCACGAGGGCGTCATCCAGGGCCTTCTCCATCGGAATGCTCCGGGTCATGACTGCCGCGTCCTGCCCTTCGGCGAGCAACCACGACGCTCGCGAATCCACCCCGACCTCCGAGAGCAGGGTGGCCAGCCTCACGCCGACCCACTCGCTCGTGCTCGTGAGGCCGTCGAGCTGCTGCGGCGTCCGGTCGGCCTGCGGGTACCGGTAGGCCTGCCCGCCGTTTCCCGAGCACTCGATGAAGGCCAGGCGGCTCGTCCGCGGGAAGCGCTTCAGGTCGTCCAGATCGAACACGGTCGGCCGCGCGACCATGCCGTGCATCAACAGCCGGTAGTGGGCCGGGTCGACCGCCGGCACGCCGGCGTGATGGCGCTCGAAGTGCAGATCCGCCGGCGTCACGATCCCGTCGAGGTCCTGGAGCGGCGTGCGGGACGCCGACGACGCCCGAACGTCGGTCACCCGGCGCCGCGGCCGCTCGAAGGGCGAGCGTCGCCCCAGCGGGCTCGGCTCCGGGCCGAGGGTCTTGGTCGTGTCCGCCGGCGGGTGCGCCCGGGTGCGGCCCGGCACCTGGGCGGCGGCACCCGCGCGATGCAAGATCACCGCTCCGACCACGCCTGCCGCCCCGGTCAGCAGGGCACGCCGGCCCGCATGCGGTCCGGTCGCGTCCGTCTGGCTCTTCTCTTCCTCGCGCCTGGGTTGATCCGCCATCTCGACCTTCCTCGCCTCCTCGATCCGCGCGACCACCGGACCGGGCGCTCCCGACCGTCGCCTCCCCCGGGCAGGCCGCACCACGATAGCATGAGCAACGCGAGCCCGCGACGGCCGGCACTTGACGGGGTGGGGGAACGGCGGCGCCGGGCCACGGCCACGCCGAATGGTAGGATAGGCTCGCTCATTTACGCCGAATCGGGCCCCTTCGAGGAGCCACACGCCGTGCCAACAGAGGCGAGACGACTCCGGTCCAAGCTCCCCGACGTCGGCACCACGATCTTCACGGTCATGTCGAAGCTCGCGGCCGAGCACGACGCCATCAACCTGTCTCAGGGATTCCCGGATTTCGACTGCGACCCCGAGCTGATCGAGACCGTCGAACGGCACCTGCGCGCGGGACACAACCAGTACGCGCCGATGCAGGGCGTGACGGCGCTCCGCGAGGCCCTCGCCCACCGCATCACGCGGCTCTACGGCGCCGTCTACGACCCCGACACGGAGATCACGGTGACGTCCGGCGCCACCGAAGCGCTGTTCTGCGTCATCGCCGCGTGTGTCGGACCGGGTGACGAGGCGATCGTCATCGAGCCGTGTTACGACTCGTACGTGCCGGTTATCCAGCTGTGCGGCGGCACGCCGGTCTTCGTCACGCTGCGATTCCCCGACTACCGGATTGACTGGTCCGAGGTCGGACGCGCGATCACGCCGCGGACCCGCCTGCTGATTCTCAACTCGCCGCACAACCCGACCGGGATGGTCCTCGAACCCGACGATCTCCGCCAGCTCGCGGAGCTGCTGCATCGGACCGACGTGGTGGTGCTGAGCGACGAGGTGTACGAGCACGTGATCTTCGAGGGTCTCCGTCACGAATCGCTCGCCGGCTCACCCGAGCTGGCGGCGCGGAGCTGTATCGTGAGCTCGTTCGGGAAGACGTATCACACGACCGGCTGGAAGATCGGCTACGTGTCGGCGCCCGCGTCGCTCACCGGCGAGATCCGGAAGATCCACCAGTTCGTCACGTTCGCCTCCAACACGCCGATCCAGCACGCCTACGCGGAATTTCTGGGTCGCCGGGCGAGCGAGGGCGAGCTGGCGCGGTTCTATCAGGAAAAACGCGACCGCTTCCTGTCGCTGATTGGCGAATCGCGGTTCAGACCGATCGCCTGCCGCGGCACCTACTTCCAGCTGCTCGACTATTCCGCAATCACCGACGAGGCCGACGCCGACTTCGCGCGCAGGCTGCTCGAAACGCACGGCGTCGCCGCGATCCCGACCTCCGCATTCCTCTATGCGAGCGCGGCGCCTGCCGTCCTCCGGTTCTGCTTCGCGAAACGGACGGACACCCTGGAAGCCGCGGCCGAGCGTCTCCGCGCCGTCTGACCACCGGGCCAGACGGTCCAGTCACCGGCCGCCCGCGCCGCGTACCCGCACACGCGGTGGGATCAACGCCGTCGGGTGTGGTCTCGCCACTGCGACCCGGCGACCGCCAGCAGCGTGACCACGCCGACCAGGTCGAGCGCCGAGAGTCCGACCGACCCCATCCAGCTCATCTGCCCCAGCGTGAAGGCCTCACCCGGATACAGCAGACACCCCGACGCCAGCAGGAGCGCCATCCTCGACACGATCGACAGCGGCCCGACCAGATAGCCGGCGATGCCTGCCGCGAGCGGCACGATGCCCAGAATCGCCATGACGACGGCGAAGACCACGCTCGATATCGCCGGCGTCCCGCCCGTGGGCGCCAGCAGCAGCAGCTCCGGACGGAACACGAACATGTAGGGCAGCGTGAACCCGACGAGGGCGAACCGGAAGGCCGCCAGCCCCGAGCGCATGATGCTGGTGTCGGCGATAGACGCCGCCGTGTAGGCCGCGAGCGCGACGGGCGGCGTCACCATCGACATCATGCCGAAGTAGAAGATGAACAGGTGCGCGGCCAGCGGGATCACGCCCAGGTTGCCGAGGACCGGCCCGATGAGCGTGGCCAGGAGCAGATAGCACACCGCCGACGGCAGCCCCATCCCGAGGACGATCGACGAGACCATGATCAGCACCAGCGCCAGGAAGAGGCTCTCCTCCGCCAGCGGCACCAGCAGGGCGGGCAGCTTGGTGCCGATGCCGGTCAGCGTCACGACCCCGATCACGATCCCGACACAGGCGGAGGCCGCGATGAGCGCGGTGCCGCCGCGAGCCGATCGATCCATGGCGGACAGTGCGCCGGCCAGCGTGATGCGCGTCCGCGGATGGCAGGCCCCGAGCGCGAGAATCACCCCAAGGGCGAGGGTCACCGCGCGGAACGGCGTGTAGCCCGACACGAGAAAGAGAATCAGCGACCCCAGGCCCAGGAAGAAGACGACGCCTTCGTAGCGGAACCCGACGGCCGCGACGGGCGGCGGGGCGGCCCGCAACGTGCCCACGCGACGGGCGTAGAAGTGCACGATCAGGAACAGGGACAGGTAGAACAGCAGGGCCGGCACGATCGCGGCCTTGACGATCTCCAGGTAGGTCACCGGCGGATCGATGATCTCGAGCATCATGTAGGCGCCCGCACCCATCACCGGGGGCACCAGGGCACCGCCCGAGCTGGCGGCGGCGGTCACCCCGGCCGCGATGTGCGGCTGGAAGCCGGCGCTCCGCATCATCGGGATCGTGAAGGTGCCGGTCGTCGCCGCGTTCGCGACGGCGCTGCCCGAGAGCGACCCCATCAGACCGCTGGCGAGCACGGACACCTTCGCCGGGCCGCCGGCCGCGCCGCCGAACAGCCGCTGCGCGTAGTCGATGATGAACTGCGTGGCGCCGGTGATCTCGAGCGCGGCGCCGAACACGACGAACAGGAAGACGTAGGTGAACATCACCTTCAACGCCGTCCCGAACACCCCCTGGCTGTGCAGGAAGGCCTGGGCCACGATGCGGTCGACCGGGTAGCCGCGATGAGGGAACAGCCAGTCAGGAAACGCCGACCCGTAGTAGGCGTAAAGCAGGAAGACGCCGGCCAGTATGGGAAGCGCGACACCCAGCGCGCGCCGGGACGCCTCGAGGACCAGCAGCACCCCCACGACGCCGACCAGGAAGTCCGCGGGCACCTCCGCACCGGCACGATCGCCCAGCGATCGCTCCCCGAACCAGATCCCCTCGAACGCGGGCTCGGTCTGCACGACCACGTAGGCGCAGCACACCACCGTGATGGCCGAGAGCAGCGCGTCGAGCCACCCGGAGAGCGGATGGTGCTGCCAGCGCCGGCTGGTCGGGTAGAGCAGGAAGCTGAGCACCAGGCCGAGCAGCGCGAAGATGGCCAGCTGCGACTGGGGAGACAGTCGCGGGTAGTTGACCTCCAGCAGGGTGAAGAGCGTGAGGAAGACCGCGAGCGTCCGGACGACCCGCTCGCGCGCTCGCTGCCACATTGATGTCGCTAGCGGTCGTCTGATGCGGGACTGGAGGCGGCGTCCCCGGCCGAAGGCGCGGCCGTGCCCGACGGGTCGGGCCAGATCCCGATCTCCTGGTAGTAGCGGATGGCCCCAGGATGAAACTCGGTGCCGGTATCGCGAATCGCGTTCTGCGGGTTGATGGCGCGACCGGCCGGATGCTTCGCCGTGACGCTCTCGCGATTCTCGTAGATCGTCTTCGTGAACCGGTAGACGAGGTCCTCATCCTGGCTGGCGGACGTGATCAGATGCATCGAGCCCACGTCGAGTCCCTCGAAGTCGTCATCTTGCCCGCGATAGGTCCCTGCCGGAATCGTGGCCGGGCGAAAGAAGGGGTAACGGTCGATTGCCGTCCGCCGGCCGTCCTCGGAGAACGGGATGAAGTAGACGTCCTGCGACGCAGACGCCTGCGTGATCGACGCCGTCGGCACCGCCCCGCCGAGGAACGCGGCCGCCACGGCGCCGTCGGCCAGCATGTCGACGGCCGCCGCCTGGGTCGCGTTGAGCGGCGTGAAGCTCTCATAGCTCACGCCGTGCTCGGCGAGCAGCGGCTTGACGAAGTAGTCGAAGCCCGCACCGGCCGGCCCGACGGTGACGCGTTGCCCCGCAAGGTCGGTGAGCTGTCGGATGCCCGAGGCCGCGGGCGTGACGAACAGCGCGACGTTCGGGGCGAGGGTCATGATCGATCGGACGGCGTAGGCGCGGTCCCAGCCTTCGCTGCCGCGCACCGCGAAGTAGGTGATCGCCGCGTTCGATAGCGCCAGATCGAGCTCACCAGTCGCCAGACGCCGAATGTTCTCCTGCGACCCGCTCGTGGCCTCGCTCGTGACCTCCCAGAGCTCTTCGACGCTGCGCTCGTTGAGCGCCTCCGCCAGGGCGCCGCCGACCACGAAGAAGGCACCGCCCGGCGGCGCGGTCCCGAAGCTCAGGAAGCGGTTCCGGCCCGGGCTGCCGGCTGCCGTGTCCTCCGACGGGCCCGCACCGCCGCACCCCGTCAGGGCGAACACACCCAGCGCGGCGACGGTCACGGCTCCTCGACGCAGTGTCATGGTCGGCTCGGACTCGGATCCGGCCACCCCGGCGCCCAGGGCGCCGAAACGGCGGTCCGCGTACTGTAACAGAAATCGTCCGCCAGCCGACCCGTCCACCCAACCACGGCGGCCGCGCCCAATCTCGGCCGTGTCATACTTCGACCGGCCTCGCGCAGGCTCACGACGGAGTCGACCGCATCACACCGCCGTGCACGGTGAAGGAGGACGCCATGTCAGTACGCTTCGGCCTAGTACTACTTTGTTAGATCCGCAATTGCACCGACTTTAGCGCCTCGATGCGCTTCAGGTAGAACGGCCGTGGAGCAAAGAGGTCCGCGGTGAAGATTTCCTGCACGATCGCGCGGGCCACTGGA
This sequence comes from Vicinamibacterales bacterium, assembly GCA_965197935.1. Lineage (GTDB taxonomy): Bacteria > Acidobacteriota > Vicinamibacteria > Vicinamibacterales > CAZQMT01 > CAZQMT01. The sequence goes on from CBDAOD010000001.1 coordinate 8,360, forward strand.
AAGGTGAGCCCGGCGAGGTGCCGCCGCCGCTCGGCCTGCAGGAAGTTGTACGTCACGGCGGTGAGCACGACGTGATGGTGCCAGCCCGGGAACGTGCGGCCTTCGAAGTGATCCAACCCGAGGTGGGGCTTCAACTCTTGGTACTGCTGCTCGATGGCCCACCGCTGATGCGCGAGTCGGACGAGCTGCGGCCAGGAGGTGGTGGCCGGCAGGTTGACGAAGAAGTATTTGGTCCGCGGCGTCGCGCCCGTGTCGCGTTCGGCCAGCAGCCACACCTCGGGGGCGAGCCGGCGGTCGCGCCAGTCGTGGGCCGGGGTCACCCGCAGGGCCACACACTGGACCGTCCAGCGGCGCCCGCCGCGGCGGTTGCGCCAGCTGATGGGCCGCCACCGCGGCTGCGCCTTGGCGGCCTGGGCCACCGTGTACGCCCGCACGCCCGCCGCCAGGTCTGGCCGGGTGCGCGGGCGCCCCAGCCGGCCGCCCCGCCGGTGCCCGAGGCGCGGCCGCCCCAGGAACACGGTCTGCGACGAGGAAATCCCCACCGCATAGGGGAGCCGCAACCGATGCCACATGGCCCGAAACAGGCCGGTATCGCCAAACTCCGCATCGGCCAGCACGCCGGTGCCGGTGAGGCCGCTGGCGCGCACCTGCCGGAGCAGGGTGAGCGCTTGGCGCCACTTCGCCTGCAACCGGACACCCCGGGGAAGCCGCGCCCGATCGCGGGCGGCGTCGGTCAGCCACGCCTCGGGCACATAGAGCGCGGCCCCCAGCAAGTAGGCGCGCAGCCCGGTCCACAGCGCCGCGGTGACCGCCACTTGGCCATTGGCGACTTTCCCCACGGCCCCACAGTACTGGCGGGCCACCCCGACCGAGGACGTCCCTGGCTTGGGGAAACTCGTGCCAGCGAAGATCACCAGCCCTTCGCGTTCGGGCAGCACCGCCCGCAGGCAGCGCCAGACGCCGTCGGCACTCCACGGCGCATCGGTGATGAAGTGTTGGAACGCTTGATAGCCCCCGGGATCGGTCCCCCGCGCCAGCATCGCTTCCATCGACTTGCGCGGGCTGTCGCTGAGCAACCCCTGGACGTACCGGCGCAACGCCAGCTCCTGTGCGCGATGGCCGAAGCACGCCTTGAAGGCCTCGAGCCATCTCATCAGGCGACGCAACTGCCCCACCGTGCGGCGGTCGTGCACTACCGCGCAGGGTCCCGAATTCGCCGGAAAAGTACAATGTCCTCAAATTAGATCACTTGTCGGATCTCGCCCAAATTGTGCGATCTAACAAAGTAGTACTAGCAGCCCGTGGTGAAAGTCCCGCGTTGCACCAAGGGCGGCGCTGCGCCCGGCGGGCAAGGCGCGAGGAGGAAGAATACCGGGAGTATTTGACCGACGAGCAACGCAGCCAGGCGGGATGCAGCGCCGGCCGACTGCAGCAGGACTTTCACCACGGGCTGCTAGGCTAGGAACCGACTCGTTTACGGCGGCGGCGGCGTGGCCGGCGCCGGGCGGGACGACTGCCAGCCGGCGGCGCGTCATGGCTGGCGAGTGAGCGCCAGTCGGCCACCAGCTCCGACTCCCCGTGGATCTCGAGCCACACCAGCGCGTCCATGAAGGCCGTGCGATGGGTGAGGGCGTGCCGGGAACGCGGGGAGGCTCCGCGATCGGCCAACCGAGGCTGCAAGCCCAGGATCTGACGCAGCAGCTCCACGTCCCGCCGGGCGACCGGAAGCGAGCCCAGGCCGACATCGACGGGGGCCGGACGCCGCCGGCCGTCGCGCACCTCGCGCGGCGGACGCTGCGCCGTGAATCCGCGTGGGACGAGCAACGACCCGAGCAGGACGCTGTTCTTCAGCGTCTCCGGAAGCGCCTCGGACCGCTGGCGGTAGGCGTCGAGGCGCGCGAGCGAGGCACGCAGAGGCTTCGGGTCGCCCTTGCACAGCTCGGGGGCGATCGGCTCGAGCAGCCCCACCTCCCCGAGCCGCTGAAACGCAATCTCCGCTGCGCCCGATCGGAGGATCTTGTACAGCTCCTCGATCATGCGCGCCGGGGCGCTACGCGCGATCTCCTTTCGATGCCGGCGTATCGCCCGAAGCGTCTGCGACTCGATGGCGAAGTCGAGCCGGGCGGAGAGGGCGATTGCGCGGAGCATTCGCACCGGATCCTCGAGGAACCGCTCCGCCGGGTCGCCGATGCATCGGATCACGCCGGCCTTCAGGTCGTCGAGGCCGTGCACGTAGTCGATGACGGAGAAGGTGCCGATTTCGTAGAAGAGGGCGTTGATGGTGAAGTCCCGCCGGAAGGCGTCTTCCTCCGGCGTGCCAAAGGTGTTGTCGCGATGAATGAGGCGGTCCGGAGCGGCGGGCGCCGGCGTGGGAGACGTAGGTGACGTCCCGGGCTCCTGCTCATCGGTGCGCGACTCGGCCCGCCGACGGTCCGGCTCGGGGGGCTCCGCCTCGGTGCCCGGAGTGACCTGCCGCCTGAACGTCGCGACCTCGATCGTCTTGCTCCCGAACTTCACGTGAGCCAGGCGGAACCGTCGGCCGATGATCCAGCAGTTTCGAAACAGCCGCTTTACCCGGTAGGGGTGGGCGGAGGTCCCGATGTCGAAGTCCTTGGGGCGCCGGCTCAGCAGCAGGTCCCGGACGCTGCCCCCGACGAGGTAGGCCACATAGCCGGAGCGGTGAAGCCGGTACAGCACCTTGAGCGCGTCCGGGTCGATGTCGCGGCGCGAGATGGCGTGCTCCGGTCGGGGCACGATGTTGGGGACGGCCATCGGCCCGATTATAGCAATCAGCCCTTTGCCTCTCTCCAGCTCGCGCCGATGCCGACGTCCACGATCACGGGCACGGCCAGCGAGACGGCATGCTCCATCCGTTCCCGGGCCAGGGCGGCGACCTCGTCGGCCTCCCCCGTGCGGACCTCGAACAGCAGCTCGTCGTGCACCGTGAGAATCATGCGGCCCGACCCCCCGGCGGCGGCCCGCTCCCCGAGGACGCCGTGCAGATCGATCATCGCCTTCTTGAGGATGTCGGCGGCGGTTCCCTGGATGGGCAGGTTGACCGTGACGCGTTCGGCGGCGGCTCGGATCTGTCCGTTCCGGCTGGTCAGCTCCGGTACGAGCCTGCGTCGTCCGAACATCGTCGTGACCACCCCCGACTCGCGCGCCTGCGCCACCGTCGTGTCGATGAACCGGCGAACGCCGGGGAAGCCGGCGAAATAGGCGTCGATGAATGCCTGCGCGTCCGGCTGCGACACGCCGATGTCCTTCGCCAGCGTGAAGGCGGTCTTGCCGTAGAGCAAGGCGTAGTTGACGATCTTGGCGCGCCGCCTGAGCTCATGCTTGCCGAGTTCGCTGTCCGGGCCGAAGATGCGAGTGGCGGTCTGGTCATGGACGTCCTGCCCGGTCTTGAACGCCTCGATCAGCGCCGCGTCGCTCGACAGGTGCGCGAGGACCCGTAGCTCGATCTGCGAGTAGTCCGCCGAGATGAGCACGTGACCAGGGTCGGCGACGAACGCGCCGCGAATCTGCCGACCGAGATCGGTGCGGATCGGGATGTTCTGCAAGTTGGGATCGCTGCTGCTGAGGCGCCCCGTCGCCGCCACGGCCTGATTGAAGGACGTGTGGACACGACCGGTCTCCGGGTGCACCAGCTGGGGCAGCGCGTCGATGTAGGTGCTCTTGAGCTTCTGCACCGCCCGCCACTCGAGGATCTGACGCGGGAGCTCGTGGACCAGGGCGAGCTCTTCGAGGACATCGACCGCAGTCGATGCAGAGCGGGTCTTGCCGGTGCACTTGAGCGTTGGTAGCTTGAGCTTCTCGAACAGGATCTCCGACAGCTGCTTCGGCGAGCTGATGTTGAACTCCTCACCGGCGCTCTCGAAGATCCGCGCGGTCCGCGTGACGAGGTCTCGCTCCAGCCGGCGCGATTGCTCCGCCAGGGCGGCGGTGTCGATCCGGACTCCCGCGCGTTCGATGTCCGCCAGCACCGGGATCAGCGGCATCTCGAGAGTGCGGTGGAGACGCTCGAGGCCCTCGGCGATCAGCACGGGCTGGAGCCGCTCGGCCAGCTGGAGGGCGAGGTCGGACCGCTCGCCGGCGTAGTCCAACACGGCCTCGGGCGGCGTCTCACCCAGGCGGTGGGCCCTGGCGCCGCGGCCGCACACGTCTTCCTCGCTCAACGGGCGATAGGCGGCATGCTCGAGCGCGACGTCCTCCAGCCGATGCGTCGTCCGCGTCGAATCGAGGACGTAGCTGGCGAGCATCGAGTCTTGCTCGAGTCCCCGCAGCGTCACCCCGTGGCGGGCGAGCACCAGCACATCGGCCTTCAAGTCGTGACCGACCTTCGCGATCGACCCAGCTTCCAGGATCGGCTTCAAGAGCCCCACCGCGTCGGAGAGGGAGAGCTGCGCCCCCGAGTCGAGGGTGCGGTGCCCGACCGGCACGTAGCTGGCCCGCTGTGCACCGTTGGAGAGCGAGAAGCCGACGATGCTCGCCCGCATGGCCACGTGATGGTCGCAGAGCACCCGAACGGCGAACCGTCCGCTCGCTCGCAGCTCACCCACGACGGCCTCGAGCTCGGCTGGGGATCGCACCAGCCGATAGTCCTTCTCGACCGTCTCCGCCGTTGGTGCGAACTCCGTGAGCAACGAGCGGAACCCCAGTGCGGAGAACAGCTCGTAGCAACGCGCCGTCTGCACGCCACGATAGCGGAAGGCCGCCAGGTCGAACGTCACGGGAACGTCCGTGTGGATCCGGATCAGCTCCCGGCTCCGGCGCGCATCGTCGGCGTGCTCGAGGAGCGCCACCCGGTATGTCTTCTGCGGCACCTGGCTTGCGTCGGCCAGGAGGCGATCGAGGGAACCGTAGGTCCCAATCAGTCCGCGCGCTCCCTTCTCACCGATGCCCGGCACGCCCTTGACGTTGTCGATGGCGTCCCCCATCAGGGCGAGCACGTCGACGACCTGGTCCGGTGCGACCCCGAACTTGCCGCGTACGCCCTCCGCGTCGTACCAGGTACCGTCGTCCTTCGGGTTGTAGACCTTGACGCCCTCGCCGACGAGCTGGAAGAAATCCTTGTCGCCGGTCACGATCGCGACCTCCATCCCACTCGCGGTCGCGCGCTCGGCGATGGTGCCGATCAGGTCGTCGGCCTCGTAGCCCTGGCAGGTGAGGACGGGCACCCCGAGGGCCTCGCAGCCCTCGTGGACCCACGCCACCTGCTCCACGAGGTCGGGCGGCATCGCCGCCCGATTGGCCTTGTAGTCCGCGGCGATGTCGGTGCGGAACGTCGGGCCGGCCACATCGAAGGAGGCGGCGATGTACTCGGGTGCGTGCTCGGCGATGAGCTTGCGGAGCATCGTGACGAATCCGTAGACGGCGTTGGTCGAGCGTCCATCCGGTCCGGTCAAACTCCGGATGGCATGGTACGCTCGATACATCTGCGAGCTACCGTCGATCAGGAAGACACGGGCCATGGCGGGTAGACTCGAGGGCCGGTGGCTCCGGCAGCCCCGCCGATTCAGTGAAGGGAACCGGGAACCCGGGCAGCGACCCTCACGCCGCGGGCCCGGCTGATATCGGCCTATGGTGGGTTGCCGTCCGGCGGGAGGCTCAGTATATCACCACCGGCCGAGGGCGGACGAGAGGACAGGGGGGACCGCGGCGCCCGCCCCTCGAGGGGAGAGGCCGGACCTCGCACGGCCGGCTCGACCGTGGGGCCCGGCCCCATGTCACCGTCGGATGGACGATCGATCTACGGACGGCCGGTCCGCTCCTGGATCCGGCTCCGCCGCTCCGCGCGTCGGCGGAGTCGCTCCGTCTTCAGCCCCTCGGCCTTCTGGATCTGCTCGGGCGTCAGCAGCTGGAAGACGTCGCTGTGAATGCGCCCGCGCAGCACCGTCATCTCGGCCTCCGCGGCGGCCACGCCCGCGGCCCGCTCCCGGATCAGCCCCTCGTCGAACATCGGCGCCGTCACGGCCTCGGCGAGGGCCTGGCGCGCCGGACGCAGCTGCTCGGCGAGGGCCTCGATCTGAGGCCGATAGCCTGCCATGACGGCGCGCACCTGCTCGCGCTGGCTCTGACTAAGGTCGAGGTGTCGAAGGCCTCGCACCATTCCGCCCATCGCACCCGGGCCGCGGCCACCGGGGCCCCGGCCACCGCGTGGACCGGACTGCGCATGGATGGCCGGAACCGCCAGCATGCTGACGGCCGCGAGTGCCGCCACGCCCGCCACGATCGTGGTGCGCGCCATTCGTGGTTTCGAATTCATGGTCTCCTCCTGATGGTCGCGGGTCTCAGCGACCCGCATGTGTTTCGGTTCCCGTCGCGTACGTTGTCTTAATAGACGGGCGGGCCGTGGCGAGCGTGCGCCAGAACTGTGAAAGAATTGTGAAAAGGCCACCGCAATGGCCGGGGAAGACCTGCCGATGGGCCGGGAGCGTCGAGCGCTGGTCGTCGAGGACGAAACGAACATCAGGGAGCTGGTCTGTCTGCATCTCGGCCTCGAAGGCTACGACTGCGTGGCCGTCGGGGACGGGACCGAGGCGCTTCGACACGCGACCGCGCAATCGTTCGACCTGATCGTTCTCGACCTGATGATTCCGGGGGTCGATGGTCTGACCGTCTGCCGCGCGATCCGACGGGACTCGATCAACCAGGCGGCGCCGATCCTCATGCTGACCGCGCGCCGGGACGAGTCTGACAAGGTCCTGGGTCTGGACAGCGGCGCCGACGACTATCTGACCAAGCCGTTTGGGGTGCGAGAGCTGGTCGCCCGCGTGCGGGCCCTCATCCGTCGGTCCGACCTCGCCACGGTATCCCGGTCGAGTGGGAAAGATGCCGCGCCCGACGATCCGACGACCGAGTCCGGCATGGGGCGACGGGTCGTCGTGCACGGCATCGAGGTCGACCCCGCGCGACGGCGCGTGCGCGTCTCGGGCCGCGAGGTCGACCTGACGGCCCAGGAGTTCAACCTGCTCTACCTGCTGGCCGCTCATCCGGGGATCGTGTTCAGCCGCGAGGCGCTGCTGGCGAGGGCGTGGAAGGTCGAGACGTTTGTGACGGCCCGGAGCGTGGACACGCTGATCAAGCGACTCCGCCGCAAGGTCGAGGCCGACCCTTCGAGTCCCCGGCTGCTTCTCACGGTGTGGGGCGCCGGCTACAAGTTCGCCGACGTCTGAGTCGCGGGCCGGGCGCCGGCTCAGCGTGTCGCGACGTAGCCGCGACGCGCCCGAATGCGGTAGGCGTGGCCCGGCACTTCGACGCGAATCGTGTGCCAGCGTCCGTCCTGCGGCGCGGCTCCCGGGTAACCCAGGTAGTACTGCTGGCTGAGCTCGTGGGCGACACCGGTCGTCGCCGGCTCGAGATCCTGCGCCCGGCGGATGATCTCCGTCCGTCCACCGCTGTCGTCGGTCAGCTCACGAAGCGCCGACACGTTGACCCGATCGCTCTGCGGTATCTGCGCGGGACCGCCCCTGCCCGGGCCGCGTCCTCCAGGGATCGGCCACGGCGTTGGTCTGCCCCGTGGGCCCGGGATCGGGAACGGGATGGGGATCGGCAACCGGGGTCGGATGACCCGGGTCGAGCGGCGACTCGAGCCATCGATCCCGATGGCGTACACCAGAACCTCGGTCTCGCGGATTAGCTGCTTCAGCGCACGCTCGCCGGTCCAGCTGCTGGTGTCGTTCCCGTCCGAGATCACGACGACGGCCTTCTTCTGGTGGCGGCCCGACTCGGCCAGCGGCACCGCCTCGGCGACGGCGTCGAGCAGGGCCGTGCCGCCGCGCGGTCTGATCCGGCCCATCGCGCGGCTGATCTCGTCGCGATCGGTCGTCCAGTCGCGCACGAGGACCGGGTCGTCGCTGAACCGGTAGAGGAAGACCTCGTCGGCGGGGTCGAGAAGATCGTAGAGGAAGCGGTCGATCGCACGCTGTGCCGCAACCAGCTTCTCGCCGGCCATGCTGCCGCTGGTGTCGACCACGAGGCCCAGACTGACGGGCACCCGCTCGTTGCTGAAATGGGTGACCTCGCGGAGCACGTCGTCCTCGTAGATGGCGAAGTCGTCCTTCTCCAGCCCGGGCACGAATCGGCGGTCGCGATCCGTGACGGTCGCGGTCACGTTGATCAGCTCGACACCGCTGCGAAACCGGAAGCCTTCCTGCGACTGCTGGGCTGCCAGCCCGGTCGCGCCGCTCGCGAGCGCGGCCACGGCGGCGCCCAGCCAGATCATGAGAGGTCGGGCGGGGTGACGGCCACGCCGGGGCTCTCGTGACGTCCGTGGTGCCCGTCCGGGCGTCGCCGGGGATGTGTTCATGGCGCGTCTCCGTCCCGTGGGTCCCCACGCCGATCGACGTGATGGAGGATCTCCTCTCCCTGGCCGAGGAAGCTCACACGGTAGCGTTGGGCTCCTTCGTGTCTCACGACGGCGACCTCGAACGGGGCGTCTCCGCCCGGCCTCAGGGTATCTGCCTCCACCGGCGCGCGTCCGGCGCCGAGGAACGCGCCGTCCGCCCCGAGCAGGGACACGGAGACGGTGAGGCCGCTTGCCTCTGCGCCGTTCATCGGGTTGCGCACGCGACCCGAGATGCGCAGGGTGGAGCCATCTCGCTGCTGGTCCAGCGCCAGGAGCTCCAGGGCCTGCGGCTCTGCCGCGACCGAGACCGTGGCTGCGACGACGGCGGCGTCATCGGTGCGCCCAGCCGAGTAGATCGCCACGCCGGCGGTCGCGATGACCAGCACGGCCACGGAGACGGCGAGCACGACCTGGCTGGGCGCGAGTCCGGGACGTCTCACCGTGTCGAACAACCCGACCGGCGCCGGCGACCACGCGTCGGTGGCCGGGCTGACGCCAATCGTGACGGTCGGCTCGGAATCGGCGTGCGCATCCGTCGCGGACGGGGTCGGCGTCTGCGTGGGCTGGGGCGCGTCGGCGTGGAGCGGGAGGTCGGTGCCGGCGGCCGCCCGCAGTTCGGCGACACGGGCGGCCGATCGTCGGCGTTCCGAGAGCAGCAATCGCCACGCGGTCACGCTCGACGCGAGCGCGATGACGAGGGCGACCAGCGCAACGATGTCCGATAGCTCCATGGGTAGTGCCTCGTTGACGACCGCCGACCGCACCCGGTGCCCGCGGCCAATCGGATTACCTCAAGCTGAACTCCACGGCGACCTCGACGATGACGTCCACCGGGCTGCCTTGCCGGTGCGCCGGTCTGAAGCGCCAGCGACGCACCGCCTCGGAGGCCTGCCGGTCGAGGCCGAACCCCAGGCCGCGGAGCACCTCGATGTTCCCGACGGTGCCGTCTGCCAGGATGACGATCTCGAGCACGACCTCGCCCTCCATTCCGCGGCGACGCGCTTCCTCCGTGTACTGGGCCTTGACCTCGTGGAGCAGGGCCGGGGGTGCGATCCCGCTGCCGGGCCGGTAGGGCCCTCCGCCGGTCCCGCCGCCAGAGCCGGGGCCCACGCCGGGCCCCTGGCCCTCCCCGAGTCCGGTGCCGTCGCCGGCTCCGGCGCCGCCGCCATCGCCGCGACCCCGGCTGGCTGACTCGGCGACCATGTCGTCGAGGACGCCGGGTCGGTCGCGTGCGTCGGCCGGCGCCGCGATCACCGGCGCGAAAATCGGCGGCAGCGGCTCGTGCTCCAGAACCGGCGGCTCCGGCTCCTCCACCGGCGGCGGTGGCTCGGTCGGTGCGGGTGGCTCTCGAACGGGCAGTGGACTGCTGACCCGCTCGGTACCCTCGCGCTCCGCTCGTGCCGGTGGATCCGGCTGCTTCAGGCCACCGCCTCCGCCCCCGCCACCGGGCCCCGGTGTGGTCAGGAATACCAGGCGCGCCGGTGGACGCTCGACGAGCAGATAGTCCTCGGGCTCGTGGCTGGCCAGACCCACGCTGGTGACGAACACGACCACGGTGGCGACGACGGCGTGGAGCGTGCTCGAGACCGTGAGTGACATCATCGTGGATCGGCCGCCGGAGGGGATCGGGTCGAAGATCGTCCGACCGAGGGTCTCCAGCCTGAGAGGCGGCGCGGCGTCCACCGTGACGGGCGGCGAGACCAGACGCACCGCCGCCACGGCGTCACGGTAGGCGAGGAACTCGCCGCCAATCGTCCGAATCGAGCCAGCCGCGACGCGCGCGCGCACCAGATCGAGCGGGACGCCCGCGGCACGGGCGACCTCGCGGAGCGAGAACACGTCGGTTCGGACGTCCAGCATGTCATCCATGGGGAGCATCGACCTCAGGCCCAGTCGGCGATCCGGGGCCGGAACTGAGCGGGCGCCATCGGTGCGGCCCGCCGCCGGGATCTGACGTCGACTGGTCGACTGTACTAACGCAAAAAGCTTGCCGGGCCCTCACCGTTGTTTCGAGCCCGGACGTGGGGGTTTTCACGCGTCCGCCCCCGGCTCCGCCGCCGAAGTGTGCTCGTGGCTAGACAGGGTGTGCTCGCGAGAGGCCATCCCTGGTGCTCGCGGCGGTCACCGCGCCCTCGCGCCCTCGAGGAAGGCGACGCCGTCTCGCTCCGCCAGACGGCGCACGCCCCTGAAGCCCTCCGCCGCCAGGGCGCGCTCGGTGGCGCCCGGTGTCGAATGATGCGGGTCGCTGCCGCGGCGTCCGAGGAACGCGGCGAGCCCGCCGCGTGGCGCGGGCTCGATGATCAGGCAGCGGCCACCGGGCCGCAGGACGCGAAAGGCCTCTTGAAGGCAGCCGACTCGTTGCTCCGGCGTCATCTGCGAGAGCCGCTCGCGGACGACGACCAGATCGAAGACCTCCGCAGCATAGGGCAGTGCGGCGAGCGGGGCGCACTTCACGTCGACGAGGGCACCCTCCCTGAGGGCCGTCTCGCGCGCCAGCTCCGAGACTGCCTCCGACTCGTCGACCGCGCATGCCTGCCCGGTCAACCCTACCTTGACGCCGAGGGCAGCCAGCAGGCGACCGTCCCCGCATCCGAGCTGCAGCAGGGAGTCGCCGAGCTTGATGCCCGCCATCGAAACATGGAGGGCGTAGGGCTCCGACCGAAAGGCCTTCCTGAAGATCGACATCCTTTCGAGCTCGCGCGCCGCCGCGAGAGCGAAACTTTCGTCATGATATAGTTCGGCCGTGAAAAATCGAGTCGAAATCGCACCGCCCGGGGGGAAACTCGGGGTGCTCCTCGTTGGGCTTGGTGCGGTGAGTACGACCTTCATCGCGGGTGTCCACGCGATCCGAAAGGGGCTCGCCGCGCCGATCGGCTCGCTGACGCAGATGGGCACGCTCCGGCTCGGTAAGCGGACCGAGGCACGCTCTCCCAAGATTAAGGATTTCGTCCCACTCGCGTCGCTGGACCAGCTCGTGTTCGCTGCCTGGGACATCTTCGAAGACGATTGCTACGCCGCGGCGAGTACGGCCGGCGTCCTGGACCGGCAGCTCCTCGAACGGCTGCGGCCCGAGCTGGAGACCATCAAGCCCTGGCCCGCGGTCTTCGATCGCCGCTACGTGAAACGGCTCGATGGTCCCCACCTCAAGCGCGGCGCCCACAAGCGCGAGCTGGCCGATCAGCTTCGCGCCGACATTCAGCGCTTCAGGGAATCGAGTGGCGTCGACCGGGCCGTGATGATCTGGTGCGGCTCGACCGAGGTCTTCATGACCGAGTCCGAGCCGCACGCCACGCTCGCCGCGTTCGAGGCGGCGCTCGAACGGAACGACCCGGCCATCTCGTCGAGCATGGTGTACGCGTATGCGGCACTCAAGGAGGGGCTACCGTACGCGAACGCCGCCCCCAACCTCACCGTCGACATCCCGGCGCTGCTCGACCTGGCCACGCAGACCGGTGCACCGGTGGCCGGAAAGGATCTGAAGACCGGCCAGACGCTGCTCAAGACTATCATCGCACCCGGGCTCAAGGCCCGGCTCCTCGGAGTCAACGGCTGGTACTCCACGAACATTCTGGGCAATCGTGACGGCGAGGTCCTGGACGATCCCGATTCGTTCAAGACCAAGGAGGAGAGCAAGAAGTCGGTGCTGGACTATGTCCTCCAGCCTGACCTCTATCCCGACCTGTACGGCGATCTCTGCCACGTCGTTCGCATCAACTACTATCCACCGCGCGGTGACAACAAGGAGGGCTGGGACAACATCGATCTGATTGGCTGGCTGGGCTATCCGATGCAGCTCAAGGTCAACTTCCTGTGCCGAGACAGCATCCTGGCTGCCCCGATCGTCCTGGACCTCGTTCTCCTGCTGGATCTCGCGAAGCGCGCCGGTTTGGCCGGCGTGCAGGAGTGGCTCTCCTTCTACTTCAAGAGCCCGATGTACGCGCCCGGCCTCTACCCGGAGCACGATCTGTTCGTCCAGCTCATGAAGCTGAAGAATACGTTACGGCACCTTCGAGGAGAGGATCTGATCACGCATCTCGGCCGCGAGTACTACGACTGAGGGCGGTCTTCGAGCCCGTCGGTGCCGCAGCTCCTTCGAGAGGTTCACGCAGACCTCATGAGAATGCCGTCCCTCCGGACGTGAGGTCTTGATGGCGCCTGCCAAGACGGTGCCGGCCCTGTTGGGCGGCGTCTTCATCGGTGTGCTGTCCGCGTTGCCGCTCGTATCCGCGGGCAATCTCTGCTGCTGCCTGTGGGTCATCGGTGGCGGAGTAGTGGCAGCCTACCTGACGCAGCAGAATCATCCGACGCCGATCGAGGTGGTGGACGGAGTGACGGCGGGGTTGCTCGCGGGGATCGTGGGCGCGTTCGTGTTCCTGATCGTGTCGTTGCCCCTCAGCCTCCTGTTGGGACCGATGCAGCGCGAGCTGGCCCGGCAGCTCATCAGTGGCGCGCAGGACATCCCCCCGGAGATGCGCGATGTCATCGAGCAGCTCGGGACGGGAGCGGGCGGGCTGGCCGTTGGCTTCTTCGTCATGATCGTCGTCGGGGTCGTGTTCGGCAGCCTCGGCGGGCTGCTCGGCGCCCTGATGTTCCGGCGGTGCTCTCCGGCCGCTCCGCCGGGGCCGCCGCCGTCGGATGCCATGTGAGTCTGGAAGCGTGGGTGCGACTCATCGAGGACGGCTGCGTGCGCGTCGAGTCGCGATCACATCGCGTGGGCCGCTGATACAGTGGTACTCGGAGCCGCCATGGTGACCATCTCGGGTCGCGCCAGGGTCCGTCTCGTCGTGGCCGCGTCCATTCTGGGCCTGTCCTGCGCCCTCGATCCGTTCGGCACCGCTGACGTCGTCGCGTGCTCCGGCGTCTGCCCCTCGCTCCATCGGTCGGCGGGCGCCTCCCAGGAGCCTGGCGCGCGACCGCTGACACCGCTCGTGGTCACCCAGCTAGAGGAGGATCGGGAGTCGGCACAGCTGGACCGCGAGCGCACGTCGGTCGCGACCTTCGACGAGCCTCTCACCGTTCAGGCCCTGCTGTCGTTCCTCCTCGCCGGTCGGGGTCTGGAGCTGGCCTTCGAGCCAGGCGTGGCGGGCACCTTCAATGGCGAGTTGAAGGACGTGACGTTGCGGGAAGCGCTGGACCGGATCCTCCACCCACAGGGCCTCGACTACGACGTGAGTGGGCGCACCGTCTCGGTGTTCGCGCGCCGGCTACAAAGCCGCGTCTTCGATCTGGATACGATCCAGCCGCCACCCGCCGAACTGGGTGTGCCGCCGGTGGACGCTCCCGATGCGACAGCCGATCTGATCGCCGAGTTGTCCGCCGGGCTCGAGACCCTCCTGTCCGGGGAGGGTCGGCTGCGGCTCGACCGCCAGGCGGCGTTCCTCCAGGTCACCGACTTCCCGGCGGAGCTGGAGGCGGCGACCCGCTACGTCGAGGCTGTGCGGCGGGGGCGTCATCGTCAGGTCCGCATCCAGGCCCGCATCTACTGGCTCGAGGTCACGCGGCGGTTCGCGAGCGGCCCCGACTGGGCGCGCGTGATGGACCGCGCCGGCGAGGCGGCGACGCTGACCCAGCCGCCGACGTCCACCCCGATCGGCGGGGTTGCGCTCGGTGTGACGATCGCCGACCGGGATGCACTGCTCGACGAGGTGCGCGACCAGGGCCGGCTCGTCGAGCTGGCGGTCGCGGGTGCGGTCGCCGCCAGCGACGAACGGCTGATGGTCGTGGCCGACGGGCCGCGTCGCGTGGTCTTGACCCGGCCGCCGGCCGGAACCGCCGGCGAGGCGGAGGACCCGGGTGCGGCCCTCGAGATCGTTCCACTGATCGGACCCGAGGGCACGATCGGGCTGAAGATGGGGAGACCCGGGCTGGGTCTTCCGGCACGCGAGCGGTCGGTGTCTTTGGGCACGCTCGTCCACCTCGGCCTCCAGGGGACGGCGGTGCTGTCGGGTCCCGCGGCCCTCGAGTCGGCCGACCGCCAGGCCGCATCCTCCCTCAGCCGACTGGGCCCGCTCTTCGAGCAGGGCGAGGCGGTCGGCGACCGGTCGTACGTGGTCGTCCTCCTGACGCCGGTGGTGCTGAGTCCGGAGGAGGTCGCGGCCGGCGTCGAGCCCGATGCCGAGCCGGTTCCCGATCTCGGCGACGTGCGGCGGTAGCGGGTGGAGCTGGTAGGATACGCGTGATCAGCCATGAGCCCGATGTACGACCGCGGCGGCGCCGAACGACCGAGGCCCCACCTTGGGGGAGTGGGCTGGATGCCGGACCCGGCGCGCGGTGGTCTCGACGCCGACGCGCTCCTGGCCGTGGCGGCCTTTCTCGTCATCGGGATTGGGTTGGGGTTCGCCGCCTGGACGGGCGGTGTGTATTTCGGGTGGTGGCGCGGCGAGGTCGAGCTGCCGACCGGGGTTCAGGCTCGGCGCGACACCGTCAGCCGGCCGGTCCCGCCAACCGCGCGTCCCGGGGTTGGCTCACCCACGCGAACGAGCCACGCGCCGGCGTCGCGCGGCGCTGGCGAGGGGGCCCCTGGCCCTGACACTCGAGGTGCGGGAGGCGCGAGGGCCGTACGGGAGTCCGGCCCGTCGACGGGCGGCGACTCGACGGCGCCCGCGCGCGTTCGCGAGACCGCGCCGTCGACGTTGCGGCCGGCGTCGCCGCCCGGCCCGGCCGCGAGTCCCACCGCCGCTGCGCCCGTGCCCGCCACACGGCCGCAGCGATCTGGACCCGTCACCTATCCGGGCGTGCCGGCGCGACCGGCGGTGGCATCGGGACCGCCCCCGGTCGTTGAGCGCCCCGCCCCTGCCGCGGCACCGCAACCGGGCCGGGCTGCGCCCGTGCCCTACCCTGGCCTCGCGACCGCTCCCGGGGCAGGTGCCCCCGGCGGTAGGTCGGGTGCGCCATCACCCGGGGGGACGGTGCCACCGGTCGCACCCGGCACGGCGCGACCGGGGCTCTATCCGGGGATGCCGGTCCAACCGGGTGCCGCGGCTGCACCGGGTGGCGACGCGCCGGGATCTGGAGCGACGCCAGCATCGGCATTAGCCCCAGCGATCCCCGCCGTCACCTCGACACTTGGTGGCGAATCCAGGGCGGCGGGCTCCGGTGACTCGACGGCGGCGGATCCGTTCGCGCGCGCCGTGCAGCACCACCGGGCCGGGGAGCTCGACGCCGCGTTGGCCCAGTATCGCCTGGCGCTGGAACGCGACCAGCTCGACGTCGAGGCCCACAACAACCTCGGTCTCCTCTGTCACGACCAGGGGAAGCTGGCGGACGCGATCAAGGAGTTCCGGCGCGCGGTCTTCATCGACGAGCGCTACGAGAAGGCCCGCAACAACTTGGGCGTGGCCCTGTTGCGGGCGGGTCAGGTCGAGGCGGCGACCGAGGAGTTTCGAGCAAGCCTGGCGATCGATTCGGGCAATGTCGACGCGATGGTCAACCTCGCGCTCGCGCTCAAGACGGCCGGCCAGGACGGCGAGGCGCGGCAGCAGCTTCTGGGCGTCCTGGAACGGGACATGCGGAGCGCCCCTGCCCACTACAACCTGGCGCTGCTCTACGAAGAATCCGGGGATGCGACGAAGGCGATCGAGCACTACCAGCTGTTCCTGGATCATAGCGGCGCGGCGCATGCGCATCTCGTTCCCAGCGTGAACGGTCGGCTCGAGCGGTTGCGCCGCTGAGCTCTGGTCCGACCCGACAGGCACATTCCGAGAGACCTCATGTCCGAGCATCGATCCGACCGGCCCGAAGAGCTGGCTGCCCTGCTACACGAGGACCGAACGTTCGCTCCGTCGTCCGAGTTCCGCCAGTCGGCTCGGCTCTCCGACGCCGAAGTCTACGTGCGTGCCGAACGGGACCCCGAAGCCTTCTGGGCCGACCAGGCGAAGGGGCTCGAGTGGATGCGCCCGTGGGAGCGCGTACTGGACTGGCAGCCTCCGGATGCACGATGGTTCGTCGGCGGCAAGCTCAACGCGAGCGTGAACTGCGTGGACCGCCATGTGCGATCGGCGCGTCGCAACAAGGCGGCGCTGGTCTGGGAGGGAGAGCCTGGCGATCGTCGAACCCTGACCTACTTCGATCTCTATCGCGAGGTCAACGCGTTCGCCAACGTTCTGAAGTCGCTGGGCGTGCAGCGCGGCGACCGAGTCGCGATCTACCTGCCCCTCGTGCCGGAGTTGGCCATCGCCATGCTGGCGTGTGCCCGTATCGGTGCGGCGCACAACGTGGTGTTCGGTGGTTTCAGCGCCGAATCGCTCCGCGACCGGATCAACGACGCACGGGCCCGGCTGCTCATCACCGCCGACGGTGGCTATCGGCGCGGCCGCATCCTTCCCCTCAAGCAGGTGTGCGACGACGCGCTGGCCGGGGCGCCCGGCGTCGAGCACGTCGTCGTCGTTCGACGCGACCCGACGTCCGATCGCACGGTGGCCATGAAGGACGGACGAGACCACTGGTACCACGACCTGATGCAGGAGGCGGAGCTGATCTGCGAGCCAGAGGAGATGGACGCGGAGGACCTACTCTACATCCTGTACACGTCGGGAACGACCGGCAAGCCGAAGGGGATCGTGCACACCACGGGCGGGTATCTGGTCGGGACCTACGTCACCACCCAGTGGGTCTTCGACCTACGGGAGGATGACGTCTACTGGTGCACGGCCGATATCGGGTGGGTCACGGGTCACAGCTACATCGTCTACGGCCCCCTGGCCAACGGCGCGACCGTCGTGATGTACGAGGGCTCCCCTGATTGGCCCGAGAAGGATCGCTTCTGGCGGATCGTCGAGCGATACGGGGTGACCATCCTCTACACGGCACCGACGGCGATCCGCGCGTGCATGCGGTGGGGCCCGGTGTGGCCCCGTGGCCGCGACCTCAGCAGCCTGCGGCTGCTCGGATCGGTGGGCGAGCCGATCAACCCGGAGGCTTGGGTCTGGTATCACGAGCACATCGGTGGTGGCCGCTGTCCGATCGTCGACACGTGGTGGCAGACCGAGACCGGGATGATCATGATCACCCCGATGCCTGGGCTGACGACCCTGAAGCCCGGGTCGGCGACCCGCCCGTTTCCTGGCATCGCGGCGGAGATCCTCGACACCGCCGGCGAGCGCATCGAGGTGGGCGGAGGTCTGCTCGCGATCACCCGTCCGTGGCCGTCCATGCTGCGGGGTATCTACGGCGATCCCGAGCGATTTCGGAGCCAGTACTGGAGCCAGTGGTCTCCGGACATCTACTTCACCGGGGATGGTGCGAAGCGGGACGCGGATGGGTATTTCTGGCTTCTGGGACGTGTCGACGACGTGCTCAGCATCGCCGGGCACCGGATCGGCACCATGGAGGTGGAGAGCGCACTGGTCGATCACCCCCGGGTCGCCGAGGCGGCGGTCGTCGGCCGGGAGGACCAGATCAAGGGACAGGCCATCACCGCCTTCGTGACCCTGACCGAGGGTGAGGAGCCTTCGGCGGCGCTGATCGACGAGCTGAAGCAGCACGTCGTGACGAAGATCGGGGCGATCGCCAGACCCAGCGAGGTGCTGTACGCCGCCGATCTTCCCAAGACCCGCTCGGGCAAGATCATGCGCCGGTTGCTGCGGGACATCGCTGACGGCAAGACGCTGGGAGACACGACGACGCTGGCGGATCCGGGCGTCGTGGCGAGCCTCAAGACGAGATACGAGGAGCAGGAGGGCTGACCGTGGCACGCACCGCCCTCGTTCTCGGGTGCGCGTTGATCGTGTCGGCCGCCCTGGGCTGCGAGCGCGCCGACCCCGGCGCGGCCGGGACGCCGGCCCCGGATACCGAGCAACCGGCCGTGGCGCCGCCCGATCCGATTCTCGACGAGCCGCGCGCGCCCGCGGCGGTGATCGCCGAACGGCAGGCCGAGCTTCCCCATCTGACCGTTCAGGTTCGCGAGCTGGCCCGTGTCGACCCCAGCGTCCTCAAGCTGCGCTTCAGCTTCGCGAATACGTCGAGCACCGGACAGGACGTCGAATTTGGCCGCACCTTCGCTCCTGAGGCTGCCGACGTCGACACGGTCGCAGGGGTACATCTGATCGATGCGGCGCGCCAGAAGAAGTACTTCGTCCTGCGAGCGGCCGACGGGAGCCCCCTGTGTAGTGGCGGGATCACGCGGATCGGGCCCGGCGAACGCGTGGAGCTCTGGGCGGACTTTCCCGCCCCCCCCCAGGGCACGCGCTCGATCACCGTCCGTATTCCCAGGGTGCCGCCGATCACCGGCGTTCCGATCACCTGACGCGTATGCTCGCTCCCCGCGCCCTGCCTGGCCCCTGCCGAGCCGCCCCCGGTGCGGCGCAGGTTTCTCACCACGGACTACCAGGGAACTCTCGGGTGTCGATCTTCGTCTGCTTCGAGTGAGGCGCTGTTCCGACACGGCGAGGAAGGGGACGATGCCGGAGGAAACGAGGTCAGCCGGGACCATGGCCCTGATCGAGACAAAGGATCTGTGGAAGACCTATCTGATGGGCGCGGAGGAGATCCACGCCCTGCAGGGCGTGTCCGTCGAGATCGAGCGCGGAGACTACGTCGCCATCATGGGCCCCTCCGGCTCGGGGAAGTCGACCCTCATGAACCTCATCGGGTGCCTCGACACTCCCACGCGGGGTAGCTACTTGCTCAACGGCAAGCAGGTCTCCCTGATGGACGACGACGAGCTCGCGCGAATCCGCAACGAAGAGATCGGGTTCGTCTTCCAGACGTTCAACCTGCTGCCGCGGGCGACGGCCCTCTACAACGTGGAGCTGCCGCTCGTCTACGCTGGCGTGCCGCCAGACGAGCGGCAGGAGCGAGCGAGCCGCGCGCTCGAGCGGGTCGAGCTCGCCGACCGGCGCACCCACCGGCCCAACGAGCTCTCCGGCGGGCAGCGACAACGCGTCGCGATCGCCCGCGCCCTCGTCAACGTGCCGTCAATCCTGCTGGCCGACGAACCCACCGGCAACCTGGACTCCAAGACCGGCACGGAGATCATGTCGCTCTTCGATCGTCTCCACTCCGCCGGCAACACCATCGTCCTGGTCACCCACGAGGCTGACGTTGCGCGCCACGCCAGCCGCGTCATTCACCTCAAGGATGGCAGGGTCGAGGACGACGTCCGCCGCGCGGCCTAGTACTACTTTGTTAGATCCGCAATTGCACCGACTTTAGCGCCTCGATGCGGTTCAGGTAGAACGGCCGTTGAGCAAAGAGGTACGCGGTGAAGATTTCCTGCACGATCGCGCGGGCCACTGGAAAGGTGAGCCCGGCGAGGTGCCGCCGCCGCTCGGCCTGCAGGAAGTTGTACGTCACGGCGGTGAGCACGACGTGATGGTGCCAGCCCGGGAACGTGCGGCCTTCGAAGTGATCCAACCCGAGGTGGGGCTTCAACTCTTGGTACTGCTGCTCGATGGCCCACCGCTGATGCGCGAGTCGGACGAGCTGCGGCCAGGAGGTGGTGGCCGGCAGGTTGACGAAGAAGTATTTGGTCCGCGGCGTCGTGCCCGTGTCGCGTTCGGCCAGCAGCCACACCTCGGGGGCGAGCCGGCGGTCGCGCCAGTCGTGGGCCGGGGTCACCCGCAGGGCCACACACTGGACCGTCCAGCGGCGCCCGCCGCGGCGGTTGCGCCAGCTGATGGGCCGCCACCGCGGCTGCGCCTTGGCGGCCTGGGCCACCGTGTACGCCCGCACGCCCGCCGCCAGGTCTGGCCGGGTGCGCGGGCGCCCCAGCCGGCCGCCCCGCCGGTGCCCGAGGCGCGGCCGCCCCAGGAACACGGTCTGCGACGAGGAAATTCCCACCGCATAGGGGAGCCGCAACCGATGCCACATGGCCCGAAACAGGCCGGTATCGCCAAACTCCGCATCGGCCAGCACGCCGGTGACGGTGAGGCCGCTGGCGCGCACCTGCCGGAGCAGGGTGAGCGCTTGGCGCCACTTCGCCTGCAACCGGACACCCCGGGGAATCCGCGCCCGATCGCGGGCGGCGTCGGTCAGCCACGCCTCGGGCACATAGAGCGCGGCCCCCAGCAAGTAGGCGCGCAGCCCGGTCCACAGCGCCGCGGTGACCGCCACTTGGCCATTGGCGACTTTCCCCACGGCCCCACAGTACTGGCGGGCCACCCCGACCGAGGACGTCCCTGGCTTGGGGAAACTCGTGCCAGCGAAGATCACCAGCCCTTCGCGTTCGGGCAGCACCGCCCGCAGGCAGCGCCAGACGCCGTCGGCACTCCACGGCGCATCGGTAATGAAGTGTTGGAACGCTTGATAGCCCCCGGGATCGGTCCCCCGCGCCAGCATCGCTTCCATCGACTTGCGCGGGCTGTCGCTGAGCAACCCCTGGACGTACCGGCGCAACGCCAGCTCCTGTGCGCGATGGCCGAAGCACGCCTTGAAGGCCTCGAGCCATCTCATCAGGCGACGCAACTGACCCACCGTGCGGCGGTCGTGCACTACCGCGCAGGGTCCCGAATTCGCCGGAAAAGTGCAATGTCCTCAAATTAGATCACTTGTCGGATCTCGCCCAAATTGTGCGATCTAACAAAGTAGTACTAGCAGCCCGTGGTAAAAGTCCTGCTGCAGTCGGCCAGCGCCGCATCCCGCTGCGGGCTGCGTTGGGCATTGTTCACGACGGGTCAAATACTCGCGGTATTTTCGCTCCGCGCGCCTAGCCAGCCGGGCGCAGCGCCGCCCTTGATGCGACGCAGGATTTTCACCACGGGCTGCTAGTGCACCGCCGTCGCAAGAGGACCCCGTTCCCCCCCCGACCGACCGCTCCCGGGCTCAGACCGCCGCCCAGTGCCCCGCCGCGACCTCGCGGAGCGGCGCCTCGCGGTCGATCTGATCCGGCGAGAGGACGAGCCGAGCCGATCTGGCATCCGGGTCCGGCGTGGGGCTGGCAGAGAGGAGGGCCTGCGTGTAGGAATGCCGGGGCCGGGCGAAGAGGTCGGCCGCCGTGGCGAGCTCGACGATTCGCCCCAGAAACATGACGGCCACCCGGTTGCAGACGTGGCGAACCAGCCTCAGGTCGTGCGCGATGAACAGATAGGTCAGCCCCAGGGTTTGCTGGAGGTCCATCAGCAGATTGACGACCTGCGCCTGGACCGACACGTCCAGGGCCGAGACGGGCTCGTCGGCGATGATGAGCGTCGGATTGAGAGCCAGTGCCCGCGCCAGGCCGATTCGCTGACGTTGACCGCCGCTGAACTCATGGGGGAACCGCCTCCGCTGATCGGGGTCGAGCCCCACGAGCTCGAAGAGCTCGGCGGTGCGGGCTCGGCGCTGGACCTTCGTGCCGATGCCATGGATGTCGAGCGGCTCGCGAACGATGTCTCCGACCCGCATCCGTGGATTCAACGACCCATACGGATCCTGGAACACGATCTGCATGTCGCGTCGGGCGCGTCGCATCTGGGCCCGGCCGAACGCCAGCACATTCTCGCCGCGGAACGAGACGACACCGGACGTGGGCTCGATCAGACGCAGGATGCACCGGCCCGTCGTCGTCTTGCCGCTCCCTGATTCCCCGACCAGGCCGAAGGTCTCTCCCTCGTCGATCTGGAAGCTCACGTCGTCCACGGCGCGCACGACACTGGGTGGACCGAGCAAACCACGACGCCGGACGAAGTGCTTGACGAGGTGCCGGACATCGAGGAGGGCCATCAGGACAGCGAATCGCGCGCGGCGGCGGCGCTGTGGCCGGCGGGTCGGGTGGCCGCCGGCCCGTGCAGATAGCACTCGACCCGACGGTCGGGTCCGATCGAGGTCGAGCCTGGCGGCGCGGCATCACAGGGCTCGAAGCGTTCGGGACAGCGTGGCGCGAAGGCACAGCCGGGCGGGAGCGCGGCGAGGTCGGGCACCGTGCCCTCGATGGCGCGCAAACGCGACCCCGGGGTGCCGCCCGGAATGGATGCGAGGAGACCCTGCGTGTAGGGATGCTTGGCCGAGTGGAAGATGTCTCGTACCGGTCCCTCCTCGACGATGCGGCCGGCATACATGACGGCGACCCGGTCGGCGGTCTCGGCCACCACGCCCAGATCGTGGGTGATCAGGAGCATCGAGAGATCGAAGCCCGAGCGCAGCTCCCGAAGCAGCTCCAGGATCTGCGCCTGGATGGTCGCATCCAGGGCCGTCGTTGGCTCGTCCGCGATGACCAGCGCCGGTCGGCACGCGAGGGCGATCGCGATCAGGGCCCGTTGCCTGAGTCCTCCCGACAGCTGATGCGGGTAGTCACTGACTCGACGCTCCGGGTCGGGGATGCTGACGGAGGCGAGAAGCTGGATCGCCTGCGCACGGGCCTCCGATCGCCTGGCGCGACCATGCACGAGCAACGCCTCGGCTATCTGATCGCCGATGCTGAACACCGGGTTCAACGCGGTCATCGGCTCCTGGAAGATCAGCGAGATCTCGGCCCCTCTGACCCGACGCATCTCGCGCTCCGACAGCGCGAAGAGATCTCGGTCTCTGAAGTAGATCGCTCCCGACTCGATCGCCCCGGGGGGCTGCACGAGACGCATGATCGAAAGGGCCGTCACGGACTTGCCGCAGCCCGACTCGCCCACGAGGCCCAGGGTCTCCCCGCGCCGCACGTGAAAGCTGACATCGTCGACGGCACGGATCGGCCGCCCGTTGCCGGGGAAGGTGGTCGTAAGGTGCTCAACACGCAGGAGCGGCGCTTCGCCTCCAGTGGGTGTGGACGCCGCTGGCGACGGCTGCGACTCGTTCATCGATTGGTCCGCCTCGAGATCACGCCAGATCCCGCTCGCGATGCTCTCCGAACACGTCTCTCAGGGTGTCGGAGATCTCCCCGACGGTGGCGTCGGCTTCCACCGCGTCGATGATGGGTGGCACCAGATTCTGGTCGGTGCGCGCCGCCTCGGTCACCCGTTCCAGGCCGCGGCGCCAGGCGAGGGGATCCCGGTCGGCCCGCGCCCGGGTGACTCGCGCGACCTGTTGTCGCTCGGTCGCCGGATCGATCCGCAGCACTTCGATACGCTCGGGAGTGGCTTCCGAGACGAACCGGTTCACGCCCACGACACCGTGGTCGCCGGCGTCGATGGCCCGTTGAGCGGCGTAAGCCGAATCCTGAATCTGTCGCTGGATCGTGCCGGCCTCGATCGCGGCGAGCGTGCCCCCCAGCCGATCGATCTGCGAGAGCAGGTCGGCGGCTTCCCGTTCGACGCGGTCGGTGAGCTCCTCGACGGCAAAGGCTCCGGCCACCGGGTCGACCGTGTTGGCGACTCCGGTTTCGGCCGCGATGATCTGCTGGGTGCGCAGCGCGATTCGAGCCGACTCCTCGGTGGGCAGCGCGAGCGCCTCGTCACGACCGTTGCAGTGGAGCGACTGGGTGCCGCCCAGGACGGCCGCCAGTGCCTGCAGGGTCACGCGCACGATGTTGTTGTCTGGCTGCTGCGCGGTGAGCGTGCTGCCCGCCGTCTGGGCGTGGAACCGCAGCTGCACGGCGCGAGGATGGGTCGCGCCGAAACGGTCGCGCATGATCGTGGCCCACAGGCGCCGTGCCGCGCGGAACTTCGCCAGCTCCTCGAGGAAATCGTTGTGCGCGCTGAAGAAGAACGACAAGCGACGCCCGAATCGGTCGACGTCGAGACCCGCATCGATGGCGGTCTGCACATACGCGATGGCGTTGGCGAAGGTGAACGCCAGCTCCTGCACGGCGGTCGCTCCGGCCTCCCGGATGTGGTACCCGCTGATCGAAATGGTGTTCCAGCCTGGCAGCTCTCGGTTGCAGTAGGCGAAGATGTCGGTCACGATGCGTAGGGATTCGCGGGGCGGAAAGATGAAGGTGCCGCGGGCCAGATACTCCTTCAGGATGTCGTTCTGGGTGGTGCCGGACAGCGCCGCGAGCGGCACGCCCTGCCGCCGTGCGGTCGCGACGTAGAGGGCCAACAAGATGATGGCGGTCGCGTTGATCGTCATGGAGGTCGAGACGCGATCGAGGGGGATGCCGTCGAAGAGCGCCACCATGTCGTCGAGCGAGTCGATGGCCACGCCCACCCTGCCGACCTCGCCGGCCGCCAGCCGATGATCGGAGTCGAAGCCGATCTGGGTCGGGAGATCGAAGGCCACGCTGAGCCCGGTGACGCCCTGCTCGAGCAGGTATCGATACCGGCGGTTCGATTCCGATGCCGAGCCGAAGCCGGCGTACTGGCGCATCGACCAGAGCCGGCTCCGATACATGCTGGGGTGGATCCCGCGGAGGTAGGGCGCCTCGCCGGGGAAACCCAGCTCCAGGCCACGTCGCCAGGCGCTCAGCCGATCCGGGTCGGGATCCGAGTCGGCGACCGGGGCCGCGTTCCGACGGGGCGACGGGCCGCTACGTGACATCCTGTGGGGCATTGTAGCAACCCGCGGCGCGAGCCCCGCGCGCGGATCCCCTTGACACCCCCGAACGGCGAGTTTAAAATATGTGCGATCCTTCTGCTTAACCCATTGCCCCGAAAAGCTTTACAGCCTTGTCCATCCGAAGCTCGCAATCGTATGCGCGGCGGACGCGGGTCGTGACGATGGGCGTCGGGCGTGGTAGCCAGCAGCCCGTGGCAAGAGTCCTGCTGCAGTCGGCCGGCGCTCCATTTCGCCGCGGGCCGCGTTGGGCATTGTTCACGACGGGTCACATGCTCCCGGTATTCTCGCTCCTCGCGCCTTGCTCGGGCCGGCCGCCGCATCTCTCAAGGCGGACCTTGGTGCAACGCAGGACTTTCGCCACGGGCTGCTAGTACTACTTTGTTAGATCCGCAATTGCACCGACTTTAGCGCCTCGATGCGCTTCAGGTAGAACGGCCGTGGAGCAAAGAGGTCCGCGGTGAAGATTTCCTGCACGATCGCGCGGGCCACTGGAAAGGTGAGCCCGGCGAGGTGCCGCCGCCGCTCGGCCTGCAGGAAGTTGTACGTCACGGCGGTGAGCACGACGTGATGGTGCCAGCCCGGGAACGTGCGGCCTTCGAAGTGATCCAACCCGAGGTGGGGCTTCAACTCTTGGTACTGCTGCTCGATGGCCCACCGCTGATGCGCGAGTCGGACAAGCTGCGGCCAGGAGGTGGTGGCCGGCAGGTTGACGAAGAAGTATTTGGTCCGCGGCGTCGCGCCCGTGTCGCGTTCGGCCAGCAGCCACACCTCGGGGGCGAGCCGGCGGTCGCGCCAGTCGTGGGCCGGGGTCACCCGCAGGGCCACACACTGGACCGTCCAGCGGCGCCCGCCGCGGCGGTTGCGCCAGCTGATGGGCCGCCACCGCGGCTGCGCCTTGGCGGCCTGGGCCACCGTGTACGCCCGCACGCCCGCCGCCAGGTCTGGCCGGGTGCGCGGGCGCCCCAGCCGGCCGCCCCGCCGGTGCCCGAGGCGCGGCCGCCCCAGGAACACGGTCTGCGACGAGGAAATCCCCACCGCATAGGGGAGCCGCAACCGATGCCACATGGCCCGAAACAGGCCGGTATCGCCAAACTCCGCATCGGCCAGCACGCCGGTGCCGGTGAGGCCGCTGGCGCGCACCTGCCGGAGCAGGGTGAGCGCTTGGCGCCACTTCGCCTGCAACCGGACACCCCGGGGAAGCCGCGCCCGATCGCGGGCGGCGTCGGTCAGCCACGCCTCGGGCACATAGAGCGCGGCCCCCAGCAAGTAGGCGCGCAGCCCGGTCCACAGCGCCGCGGTGACCGCCACTTGGCCATTGGCGACTTTCCCCACGGCCCCACAGTACTGGCGGGCCACCCCGACCGAGGACGTCCCTGGCTTGGGGAAACTCGTGCCAGCGAAGATCACCAGCCCTTCGCGTTCGGGCAGCACCGCCCGCAGGCAGCGCCAGACGCCGTCGGCACTCCACGGCGCATCGGTGATGAAGTGTTGGAACGCTTGATAGCCCCCGGGCTCGGGCCCCCGCGCCAGCATCGCTTCCATCGACTTGCGCGGGCTGTCGCTGAGCAACCCCTGGACGTACCGGCGCAACGCCAGCTCCTGTGCGCGCTGGCCGAAGCACGCCTTGAAGGCCTCGAGCCATCTCATCAGGCGACGCAACTGCCCCACCGTGCGGCGGTCGTGCACTACCGCGCAGGGTACCGAATTCGCCGGAAAAGTACAATGTCCTCAAATTAGATCACTTGTCGGATCTCGCCCAAATTGTGCGATCTAACAAAGTAGTACTAGGAGAGGACGCCATGGACGATCTCGTGAACCGCCTGGCCCGAGAGCTGGCGGACGCCATCGCAGCCGCCGTGACCGGCGACCAGAAGGTGGAGCAGTGTCGCGAGAAGGCGCGGGCTGCCGGCTACGAGATGCACGTGTCGCTCGAGGCGGAGATCGGCTTCGTGGGTCGCCCCGACTCGCAGGAGCTCAGCGTGAGTACCCAAAGCCAGGGGCTCACGGTTCGTCGCTCGCCCGAGATGAACGCGAACGATCGACGTTTCCTCCGATCCCTCCGCATCGCTGCGGATGAGCCCGCCGAGGAGATCGAGTAGCACGCGGCTCGACCGCCCGGCTGACTCCGGTCGACGTTCAACCCGCCCAGGTCCGGAGGTCGGAACCGGTCATCTCCGCCGGTGGCGTGATCCCCAGAATTCCCAGCAGCGTCGGCGCGACGTCGCGGAGCGATCCGTTCCGGAGGCCTTCGCCCTTCGGCGTCCGACCGACTAGGACGAGCGGAACCGGGTTGCTGGTGTGGGCCGTGTGTGGGCAGTTGCGCTCGGTGTCCCACATCTGCTCCGCATTCCCGTGATCCGCCGTCACCAGCACGGTTCCCCCCGTGCCCAGGGCCGCCTCGACGATGCGCGAGAGGCAGCGGTCGAGCGTCTGAACGGCAAGTACCGCGGCATCCAGCTTCCCCGTGTGCCCGACCATGTCGGCATTGGCGAAATTGCAGATGGTCACGTCGTGAGTCCGCTCCGCCATGTCGGCCGTCAGCTCGGCCGTGATGCCGTCCGCACTCATCTCCGGCCGCAGATCGTAGGTCGCGACCTTGGGCGAGGGGACGAGGACGCGATCCTCTCGCGGATAGGGCCGCTCCTCGCCGCAGTTGAAGAAGTAGGTGACGTGCGCGTACTTCTCGGTCTCTGCCAGCCTCAGATTGGTGAGACCCAGCGTGCCGAGCATCTCGCCTAGCGTCGCCGAGAACGCCTGGGGATCGAACGCGACCGGTAGCCCGTAGGTGGCGTCATAGACGGTCATCGTCGACAGGTGGACCCGGGGCCGAGCGATCCGCTCAAATCCGTCGAATCCATCGAACGCGATCGCCTGGGTCAGCTGGCGAGCGCGATCCGCGCGGAAGTTGAAGAAGATGACCGAGTCGGCGTCGCGGAGGATCCCGACCGGCGCGCCATCCGGTCCCACGACGACCGACGGGCTGATGAACTCGTCGGTGACGCCGGCCGCGTGCGACGCCTCGATCAGCTTCACGGCCGACGGTCCCTGCTCGCCCGCGCCCCTGGTGATGGCCTCGTAGGCGCGCCGCGTCCGGTCCCACCGTCGGTCCCGGTCCATCGCGAAGTAGCGACCAACGACGGTGGCCACGCGTCCGGTTCCCAGCCCGGCCATCACCTGCTCGAGCCGCCCCACGTAGTCGCATCCCCCCAGCGGCGACGTGTCCCTGCCGTCCGTCAGCGCGTGGACGAAGACGCGTGGGAGCCGGCGCCGCGCCGCCATCTCGAGCAGCGCGTGCAGGTGACGCTCGTGGCTGTGCACGCCACCGTCGGAGACGAGTCCGACCAGGTGCAGGGCCCGCCGGTCATCGAGGCACCGGTCCATTGCGGCGGAAAGCGATGGATTCTGGAAGAAGTCGCCGTCGCGAATACTCTTGTCGATTCGGGTGAGATCTTGATACACGACTCGCCCGGCTCCGAGGTTCATGTGTCCGACCTCGGAGTTCCCCATCTGGCCGGCCGGCAGCCCCACCGCCTCGCCCGAGGCCACCAGCGAGGCATGGGGAAACCGCTGGAGGAGCTCGTCGTAGGTGGGCGTGCTGGCCAGCGCGATGGCGTTGCGGTCGGGCGTGTGCCGAAGGCCCCACCCATCGAGGACGACCAAGGCGATCGGCGGGCGCGAGAGTCCAGGCTGGTCCATTGCGCGATCGGTTCTAGTGTCCTGTCACAGTCATTTGTGGCGAGCGCGTCAGCTTCCCAGCTGCTTGACCGAGGTGCGGCCGGCGTAGCGGCCGCGCGTGCCCAGCCCCTCCTCCAGCCGCAGCAGCTGGTTGTACTTGGCCACACGATCCGTTCGACTCGCCGATCCCGTCTTGATTTGTCCGGCGTTGGTGGCCACGGCGAGGTCTGCGATCGTCATATCCTCGGTCTCGCCCGACCGGTGCGAGATGACCGTCGCGTACCCCGCCTCCTGCGCCATCCCGATCGCGTCGAGGGTCTCGGTCACCGACCCGATCTGGTTCAGCTTGACGAGCAGCGCATTGCCCACGCCCTCGTCGATTCCCCGTCGTAGGATCGACGGGTTGGTGACGAACACGTCGTCGCCGACAATCTGAACGCGTCCCCCGAGCTCCTGGGTCAACGTCTTCCACCCGTCCCAGTCTCCCTCGGCCAGACCGTCTTCGATGGAGGCGATCGGATACTCGCGTACCCATTCGCTGTAGAGGGAGACCAGCTCGTCCGAGGTGCGCGGCGGCGCTCCCGACTTCCTGAACACATACTGGCCCGCAGCCTCGTCCCAGAGCTCGCTGGCGGCGACATCGAGGGCCAGCACCACGGCACGTCCGACCGCCAGCCCTGCGGCCTCGACCGCCTCGAGGACGACCTCGATCGCCTCGCGGTTGGAGCTCAGATTCGGGGCGAAGCCCCCCTCGTCGCCGACACCGGTGGCCAGCCCGCGCCGCTTGAGGATCCCGCGGAGGGCGTGGAAGATCTCGACACCGGTGCGCAGCGCCTCCGCGAAGCTGCTCGGCCCGACCGGCATGACCATGAACTCCTGGAAGTCCACGTTCGTGTCGGCATGCGCGCCGCCATTCAGGATGTTCATCATCGGGACAGGCAGCGCGAAGTCGGCGGGCGTGGGTGCGGTTCCCGGCGTCGAGAGGGTCCGCAGATGCGCGTAGAGCGGTAGACCGCCGGCGACGGCGGCGGCGCGTGCGGCGGCCATCGAGACGCCGAGGATCGCGTTGGCACCCAGCCTCGCCTTGTTGGGGGTGCCGTCGAGCGCGAGGAGATGCGTGTCGAGCTGCCGCTGGTCGAACGTCTTGCCGACCACGCTGCCCGCAATCTCTCCGTTGATGTGCTCGATGGCCGATCGGACGCCCTTGCCGCCGTAGCGTCCCGGGTCACCGTCGCGCAGCTCCAGCGCCTCGCGTTGGCCGGTCGAGGCACCCGATGGCACGGAGGCCCGGCCCAGCGCGCCACCCTCGAGCTCGAGGTCGACCTCGACCGTGGGATTGCCCCTGGAGTCGAGGACCTCCCGGCCGTGGACCCTGCCGATGACCATCTGCATGCGAACCTCCCGTGTTCGGGTCACCTGGGTGGCCACGTCCGGCTCGTGAAACTCCCTCGTCGCGCGTTGCCCTTGCCGCCCGGTCCGGCGCCAGACGTGGCCACCCAGGTGACTCTGGAGTCGATCGGGCGCTGGAGGCGGGCGCGCCGGCCGTGTCGCCCGCGCCATCGGCGAGAACCGCGGGATGATACCATGCCCGCCGAGGCCGCCCAGGGTGGCGTGGCCCGGTAGGAGAAAAGGCGTGTTGTCAACGGTTTGACGGCGTCCAGCGTCGTTTGACTTGCGCGCGACATGTCGCCTATGATCGGCTAGTAGAGCTCGTGTTCCAGCTTGGCACCCAGGTGAAAAGTTTCAATCGCTCCTGGCCGAACGCGGCCGCGCTCCTGTCCAGTGTGGTGCTCCTGACCGGCTTGACGGCGGCGGCCGCGCGGGCCCAGGAGGATCTGACCGACGATCAGCGAGAGGACATCGGGACCCTGGTTGCGCTCGTCGACGGTGCGATGGCGAGCCAGAAGCCGTTGGCCGGGCCCACGGTCGGATGGCACAACGACTTTCTGAAGGCGCTTGAATCGAAGACCTACGTGCCGTTCAGCCTGACGATTGCCGAGAACGAGCTGGAACCGGTGCCGACCCTCATGTACGTTCGGGTCGTCCAGCGGGTCGGCGTGCCTCCTGGCGGGGTGCCGTCGCCGGTGAGCGAGACGACGGAGGACGAGCCGATGCCCACCACGGACGTGGCGCTGGGGTCACCGGCAAACGACGCGGAGGGCGATGCCGAGTTCGACTTCGAGGACGTGCATTTCCTCGAGCTGCGCGGCGGGCTCGGACGTCCCTATCGAGCGACGCGGGCGTTCGCCGTCCCGGCCGGTGAGTACGACGTCTATGTTGCTCTGTTGCAGCACGGCTCCGAGTCGGACGACCCGACGACGGTGATGGTGCGGCAACCGCTGACGGTTCCCGACTACTGGGCCGGCGAGCTGGCCACGAGCACCCTGATCCTGGCCGAGAGGGTCGAGCCGATCGAGCAGCCGCTGGATCGCGACCAGCAGGCGGCGCAGCCCTACACCTTCGGCACGATGCAGATCGTGCCGGCGCTCGAGCCGACATTCACCAAGGCGGACGATCTCTCGATCCTGTTTCTCGTCTACAACCCAGACCTTGGGAACGACGAGAAGCCCGACATCGTCGTCGACTACACGTTTCACAAGAGGACGGGGAGCGCCGAGGAATACTTCAACAAGACTCATCCTCAGTCTTTCAACTCGGAGACGCTGCCCGTCGAGTTCGACCTCGCAGGTGGGCATCAGCTGGTTGCGGGCCAGTCCGTACCGCTGGCGATGTTTCCGGCGGGGGACTACCGCCTCGAGATCAACGTCACGGACCGGAACTCCGGAATGCTGATCCAGCGCGACGTCGAGTTCACCGTCACGGATTCTTGATGCACGGATGCCGGAGCTGTCATGAACCAGCCATGTAGGATCATCGCGGCGGCTATCGCGGGTCTAGCGGTGTGTGGCTCGGCGCTTGAGGCTCAGCCCGCAGGAGCCACGCACGCGACGGAAGTGCCCGAGGAGTCGTCACGAGTCGCGCGTGTGGCCTCGGGCAGCATCGAGGGCCGAGTCGTCGACGGGCGCGGCGCACCCCTCTCGCGCGCCACCGTGTCCGCCGTCGGCACCACGATGTCGTTCGCGCTCACGGATCGTGGCGGTCGATTCACGCTCGGCGCGCTTCCGCCCGGACCCTATCTCGTCCGTGCCCACCTCTCAGGGTTTACCGCCTCTCGCAGCGAGATGGTCGAGGTCCGCCCGCGCGGCCGCGCGGCGATCTCGTCACTCCAGTTGCGTCGGTCCGAGCCCGCGGTCGGCACATCGGGGAGGGTTCCGCCGCCGCCGCGGGTGTTGGCAGCGGGGGTGGCCGGTGGCGGAGTCTTCGACACCGATCTCGAGGAGGCGGACTCTGCGGCAGATTCCACCCAACCGGATCCGGACGAGGGATCGTCGAACGCCGCCGCGGGTCGCGACGATCGGACGGGCCGTGACGGGGCAGCGGAAACCGGGACGGCGCGAGACCCGACGGCGTGGCGTCTGCGTCATCTCAGGCGAACCGTGCTGCGCGACCTGGTCGATGAGTTCGATACGACGGCGGGGGCGGGTGGGACGAGCTCCGAGCCGACCGGTGAGGCGAGGCTCGCGATGGGAGCGGCGCCGTTCACCGAGCTACCGCTCTCGGGGCAGGTCAACCTATTCACCATCAGCTCCTTCGAGAGCCCGGAGGATCTGTTCTCCTACGACGGCCTGCCGCGGGGCGTCGCCTACCTGTCGGTCGGTGCGCCGGCGGGCAGCCGCAGCGAGTGGGCCGTGCATGGCGCGTTGACGGAGGGCGATCTGGCCTCCTGGATCCTGGCCGGATCTTATGAGAGTGCGGTGGTGGACGACCACACGTTGGATCTGGGCTGGTCCTACGCGACGCAGCGCTACGACGGCGGCAACCCGGCGGCGCTCGTCGCGGTGAGCGAGGGCAGTCGAAACGTGGGTTCGCTGCAGGTCTTCGACCGCTGGTCGATCGCCCCGCGCGTGGCGGTGAGCTACGGTGGCCGGTATGCGCGCTACGACTACCTGGAAGACACGA
This sequence comes from Vicinamibacterales bacterium, assembly GCA_965197935.1. Taxonomy (GTDB): domain Bacteria; phylum Acidobacteriota; class Vicinamibacteria; order Vicinamibacterales; family CAZQMT01; genus CAZQMT01. The sequence continues at coordinate 40,743 of CBDAOD010000001.1, forward strand.
CTCTGTTCAGCCCGATGGCTGGGCTGTCGCTCTCGGCGACCGACCGCACGTTCATCAGGTTGACCATGGCCCGTCGGATGCGGGCGCCCGGCGCGCAGGAGTTTCTGCCTCACCCGACGAGCGGACTCTGGCTGCCCCCGCAGCGGACGTTTGCGCCCCTGGACGCCGAGCGGCCATTGCAGGCGGAGGACTCGCGGCACGCCGAGATCGCAATCGAGCACCGATTCTCGCGCTACGGTATCGAGGTGCGGCGCTTCCAGCAGACCGTCGAGGACCAGCTGGTTACCGTGTTCGGCGCTTCGACCGGCGCCGGTCGGTCGGATCTTGGGCATTACTCGGTTGCGTCCGCCGGCACGGCGCGGGCGGAGGGATGGGGGGTGACCCTCGATCATGCCATCGCCGAGCGGTTGCGGGGCTCGGTGGATTACGCCTTGACGACCGCCTACTGGAGTTCGGATGGCGACCGGGAGGCGATAGAGGAATGGGTGCCCTCGGCCGCTCGCACCGGTACGGAGCGATTCCACGACGTCACGACCGCGCTCGAAACCGATATCCCCGAGACCGCGACCCGCGTCTACGTTCTCTACAAGGTGAACACCGCCTTCGCTCGCAGTGACGCCGAGCTGACCGAGCCGGGCCTCGATTCGCGGTTCAATGTTCAGGTCAACCAGGGCCTGCCGTTCCTAAAGTCCACCGGCACCCGATGGGAAGCCCTGGTCTCGGTACGGAATCTGTTCCGCGAATGGGGCGACGATGTCGCGCCGTCATCGGTGTACGACGAGCTCCTCGTCGTCCGGCCGCCCAAGCGGATTGTCGGCGGCCTCCAGGTGCAGTTCTGATCGGCGAGCCAACGCGGTGACCGGGGTGGGCGAGCCATCCGACGGCCTCAGGTGAGCGCTGGCCTATGTGTTGCGCTCTTTTTTTTATCCCGTTGATTCGTTCGGATTTTTGGATGTGCTGTTTTTTTGGATTTACGATCCGTTTTATTGGATACACGTAGCGCCAGTCTTGCAAATGCCTCAAACTAAACGGTTACAAGAAGTGCTGACGCCAGCCTAATGGTACTGGGTTTGCTCCGCATAAGAGCCAGGTAGTCGTGTGCCTCGAACTCTGTTTCTGCGGCGGCTGACGCTCCTCTGGCCCGCGGCACTCATGATCGGCGTCGTGGGAGCGCTGCTGTGCCTCGGTGCGGCCAACATCGTGCTGCGTGCGAGCTGGCACGAGGTCGAGGACGGCGTGCTCTGGACGTTGGGGCCCCAGGGGGTGGTCGCCAGCGAGGTGGCGGCGGGCGGCGCCGGCGGCCTGGCCGGCCTGCGGGTCGGCGACGTGCTGATCGCGATCGACGGGCGTCCGATCGAGTCGGTCGCCGACGCTCTCCAGTCGGTTCACGGAGAGCAACGCGGCTCTCGCCTCGTCTACACCGTGATGCGGCTGGGGGCCGAGGAGGTCCACCAGATCTCGCTGCAGCCGATTCCTCAGGGCAGCACGAGCCTGTACTTCCTGATGGCGGCGGTCGGCGCCTTCACGCTGCTGGTGGGGCTGTCGGTCCGTCTGCGGCGGCCTGCGGATCAGGCGACCCTGCACTTCTTCTGGTTGTGCGTGGCCTTCTTCGGCGCCTTCTCCTTTTCGTTCAGTGGACGTCTCGACAGGCTGGACTGGATCCTGTACTGGGCGGACGTCATCTCGCTGCTGGTACTCCCGCCGCTGTTCATCCATTTCTCGCTGGTGTTCCCGGAACGTCCTCAGGCGTGGGTGCGCAGTTCGATGGGGCGCGTCGTGCTCCCCCTCGTCTACCTTCCGGCGCTCATTCTCGGGGGCGCCAGGGTCGCGTTCCTGGGCGAGGCGTCGGCGGCGGGCCGCCTCTTCGCGCGTGTCTTCGGCACCCTGGACCGCCTCGAGCTGCTGTATCTGGCTATCTGCCTCGTCGGGGGGCTGGCGATCCTGATCCGGGCGTTGGGCCGCGTGCGTTCCGTGACGGCCCGCCGGCAGCTACGCTGGATCGTCTGGGGCGCCGGCCTGGGGGCGCTGCCCTTCACGGTTCTCTATCTCGTGCCCTACGTGCTCGGTGTCGGCCCGGTGCCGCTGGGCGAGCTGACCGTGATTCCGCTCGGGCTGGTTCCGCTGGCCTTCGCGTCCGCGATCGTGCGTTACCGGCTGATGGACGTCGAGGTGATCATCAAGCGCGGCTTGGTCTATGCGGCCGCCATGTCGGCAATCGTCGCCATCTATGCGGTGCTGCTCCGGTTCGCGAGCGCCGTGTTCCTCGGTGGCTCCGAGCAGCACAACTCGATCATCGCCGTCCTGGCCACCCTGGTGGTCGTGCTGTTGGCCCAGCCGGTCAAGAACGCCATTCAGACGACGCTGGACCGCGTCTACTATCGAGATCGTTACGACTACCGGCAGGCGCTCGTTGCCTTCGCGCGTGATCTCAGCGGTGACCTGGATCTGGCGCGTCTGAGTGAGCGACTCGTCGTTCGCGTCCAGGAAACGCTCGTCGTGGACCGCATGGCGCTCCTGTTGGCCGGGGCGGGTGACGAGGACGGGTTCGGCGCGATCCGGACCGTGGGATTCGACGGCGGCGTGCCCCCGACGGTGGCTCGCACGTCGGACGTGGGGAGCCGTCTCGTGGCGGGCCAGACGGTGAACCTGGACGATCCTAGGGCCGTGCGTCGATTCTCGCCTTCCGAGATCGAATTCTGGCATCGAAAGGGGATCCACCATTTCGTGCCGTGCAGATCCAAGGAGGGCACGATCGCCGTCATGGCGCTGGGGCGGAAGGAGAGCGGCGAGCCGCTCAACAGCGAGGACGTCGCGCTCCTGGCGGCAGTGGCGGGGCAGGTGGCCACGGCGCTCGAGAACGGACGGCTGTATCAGCAGCTGGGCTCGAAGGCCGACGAGCTGCACCGGCTGCGCGAGTTCAGCGAGAACATCATTGAATCCCTGCATGACGGCCTCGCCGTCGTGGACACGGGGCATCGAGTCGTTCGGTGGAACCACGAGCTGGAGCGACTCTATGGCGTCTCCCGGGACGACGCCATCGGCCAGGCGCTCGACTCGCTGTTTGACGCCACCTTCATGGAAACTCTTCGGTCGGGTCGCGGGGAGCGGCTGCCGACGGCCACCAAATTCCGGATCTCCTTGCGTTCGCGGCACGACGAGCCGCGGGACGTGTTGGTCAACGTCGCGGCTGCACCCCTGAGGACCCCGAACGGCGCGACGGCGGGGACGATTCTCATCTTCGAGGACATCACGTCGCGCGTCCGGCTCGAGGAGCAGTTGCAGATCTCCGAGAAGATGGCCTCGATTGGTCTGCTGGCCGCGGGGGTCGCCCACGAGGTGAATACTCCGTTGACCGGGATCTCCAGCTTCACCCAGATGTTGCTGGACGGCGCCGATCCGAACGACACCCGGACGCCGCTCCTCGAGAAGATCGAGAGTCAGACGTTTCGCGCCGCCAAGATCGTCAACAGTCTGCTGAATCTCGCGCGGCCGGCACACGTGGAGACAGGGCCGGTGGACCTGAATGCCGTCATCAACGACGTGCTGGCGCTGCTGGAGCACCGGCTACGGACGGCCAACATCAAGCTGAGGAAGGAGCTGTCTCCGACGGCGCCGGTGGTCTCAGGAATCGAGCACAAGCTCCAGCAGGTTTTCCTCAATCTGCTGATGAACGCACGCGACGCGATGCCCAAGGGGGGGTGGCTGTCGGTTCGTACGGCACACGAGGATGGCGAGGTCATCGTGGACCTGGCCGATACCGGTTCGGGGATCCCGAGCGAGCATCTCTCACGGATCTACGACCCGTTCTTCACGACCAAGGCTATCGGTCACGGCACCGGCCTCGGGCTCTCCATCACCTATGGCATCGTCCAGGAGCACGGAGGGACGATCGCCTGCCAGAGCAGCGAAGGCCAGGGGACGCGGTTCAGCCTGAGATTGCCGCTCCGGGCCGACGAGGGCCGGCGCTCGAGTGAGACCGGGACCTGATGACGAGCGCTCACATGCAACGCAAGGGCACGATTCTGGTCATCGACGACGAGGCCGTGATGCGCGAGATCCTCGAGACGTTGCTGACGCGCGAAGGCTACGACGTCCGTCTGACCTCGAACGGTGAGCAGGGCCTCGAGCTGGCCCGGGCGCTGCCGTTTGACGCCGCGGTCGTGGACGTGATGATGCCGGGCCTGAACGGGATCCAGACGCTCGAGGAGCTGAAGAAACTCGACGAGGATCTGCCGGTGGTCATGATCACTGCGTTCGCGTCCGTCGAGAGCGCGATCGCGGCCATGAAGCGTGGCGCGTTTCACTACGTGACGAAGCCCTTCAAGAACGACGAGGTGCTGGCCGTTCTGCACAACGCCCTGGATCGTCGACGGCTGCTGATCGAGAATCGGGCGCTCCGGCAGAGTCTGCAGTCGCAGCAACACCGGTTCGCCGGCATCATCGGGCGCAGCTCGGCCATGCGGCAGGTGTTCGATCTGATCATCCAGGCAGCACCGAGTCGGTCGACGATCCTGATCGAGGGCGAGAGCGGTACCGGCAAGGAGCTCGTGGCGCGTGCGCTTCACGTCAACTCATCGCGTGCCGACCGGCCGTTCGTGTCGGTGAACTCGGGCAGTCTGCCGCCAGATCTCCTGGAATCGAATCTGTTCGGCCACGTCAAGGGCGCGTTCACGGGCGCCATCCAGCCGAAGAAGGGGTTGTTCGAGCTCGCCACCACGGGCACGATCTTCTTCGATGAGATTGGCAACGTCCCCGCGGAGACACAGTCCAAACTGCTCCGCGTCATCCAGGAGCGGGAGTTCATGCGGCTCGGCGGGATCGACACGATCAAGGTGGACGTCCGGATCGTGGCCGCGACGAACGTCGACCTACGCCAGATGACCGACGCGGGTCGCTTTCGCGAGGATCTCTACTACCGGTTGCACGTGATCACGATCCGTCTTCCGCCGCTCCGCGAGCGCCTAGAGGACATCCCGTACCTGGTTCACCACTTCCTCGAGAAGTACGGTGAGGAGAACCAGAAGACGGATCTCGAGGTGCTGCCGGAGGCGCTCGACCTCCTGATGAACTACGACTGGCCGGGGAACGTGCGCGAGCTGGAGAACGTCATCGAACGAGCCGTCGTCCTGAGCGTCGGCAATCGGATCGGTGAGGAGCTGATACCCGATCAGCTCCGCTCGACGCAGCCGTTCGAGCTGCCGCAGATCGTGCTCCCGAGCGCCGGAATCTCACTCAAGAGCGCGACAGCGGAGTTCGAGAAGCGGCTCATTGAGTCGATGTTGACGCAGGCCGGTGGTGTCCAGAAGCGGGCGGCCGAGCTCTTGCAGATCAAACCGACGACGTTGAACGAGATGATCAAGCGTCACGACATCCGCCCGCGGCGTCGGCGGTCGAGCAACGGCTCGGGCGCGAAGGCTTCCCAGCCGGGCGGCGCCGAGACACCATCGCGGCCCGCCGAACCGGTCGCCGACAGGCCGGTGTCGGGGGGCTGGAATCGAGACCGGTGAGCGGCGCCGGACCGCGTTCGACGCGGTGACGTTCACTCAGTGGATACGGCCGGCGTGCCCTCGCCGAGCGCTGCGGGTTGCGCGCCGCCAGCGGCCTCCTGAATCTTCCTGATCATCTGCTCGTACTTGTCCAGGATGACGTCCCAGCGGTAGAACCGCTGTACGTAGTCCTGGCCGTTACGCCCCATGGCTGCGCGGAGGTTCCCGTCGGCCATCAAGAGATTCAGGCTCTCGACGAACTCGTCGCGGTCCGAGTAGTAGAGGCCCGCGTTGCTGCGCTGGCAATGGTCGACGAGGACATCGCTGCGGGCGTTCGCGAGGATCGGGGTGCCGACCGCGAACGACTCGAGAGCCAGGAGCGACAGGCTCTCGAAGGGAGACGGCACGAGCACGAGCGTAGCCGCTTCGAGGGCTTGAAGCCGTTCGCGCTCCGAGAGGAGCCCTGCGAACCGAACGAACGGCTCCTCCGGCAGCGGCATCAGCTTGAGACCCATCAAGACGAGCGTGGCCTCACCGCCCGCCGTTGCGTAGGTGCCGAAGTACTCGAACAACTCCTCGCATCCCTTCCCGGGATCGATGCGGCCACCGTAGAGGGCGACGGGACCGTGCAGACGATGGCGTCGTCGGAAAGCCGCGCCGCGGCCGGCCATGCGCGCGCGGCGGTCTCCCGGATCGGGGTGCTCCGGGGGAGTGCCGGGGCCCGGGGACGGCTCCTCCACCTTCTCGGGCGCGTGCGCGGGGGTGTTCTCGCGCAGGTAGTGGAGCGGCACGTCGACCCCGCACCCGACGGTCTCCTGGCCGACCGCCCCGATCGAGAAGTGGGTCGTCAAGAATCGACGCTCCATCTCGGTGTTGTAGGCGATGCCGGCCGGCCGGCCGAACAGTTCGCGGTAGAGGCCGAGGTGGATGGCCGGTTCGTCGTGAGCGGTCGGTACGAGTATGCTCCGGGCCGGGTCAATCTTGAGCCCGAGCACGGTGGGCGCGTAGAGATAGGTGAAGAAGATGAGGGCATCGTACGAGTCGTGGTGCTGCTGGAGGTACTCCAGCAGGTTGGGGCACCACGGCCCCTGTTGTTGGAGCCACTCGAGCTCGTCGTCCGCGCTGTGCGGATGATGGAAGATCCAGTCGGAGTAGCGGTTGAAGGCCGCGAGATCTCGGGTACGCGCGTTCTCGAATCGCCTGACGGTGACGCCTCGAATCCGGTCCGCGCCGGTGGCGTACTCGTTACTCCACGTGATGTAGTCGCGTGCGCACGTCGTGAGCACCTCGACTTCGTGGCGATTCGCGAGACGTTCCGCGATCAGCCGGCAATGGTACTCGGAGCCACCCAGGATCTCGGTGCCGTAGCGTTGGACGACGAAGGCGAGCTTCATGATGACGATTCCAGAAACGAGTCCCGACATCCGGGCCGGCCGCGGCATCTCCCCCGGAGGGTCCTGGTGCGACGCGGGACGTTGACCACGGCTGCCGGCGTCTGTTACGCGATCGAGGCAATCGCCTGCTCGAGCCGTGCCTCGATCCGCTCCGCGCTGAAGTCGGCAAGACGGTGACGCTGACCTCGATCACGGCGGACCGAACCTCGTCGTCGTACGCCACCAGGCCGAGCAGCTCGGCGGCGAACTCGAGGTCCTTCGGCGTGAACTGCAGACCGGCTCCACCGAGCGTTTCGGGCACCGCCGCCTCCGCGTACGCGATCACGGGGACACCCAGCGCCATCGCCTCGACCAGCGGAACGCAAAAGCCCTCGTGCTCGCTGAGCGAGACGTAGGCCGTGGCGCTGCGATAGTAGCTTGCCAGGTCGGTGTCCGGGACCGACCCGGTGAACAAGAAACGATCCGGAGGTATCCGAAACTCGAGCATGAGCGCCCGCAGCGTGTCGTCATAGTGCGGGACCGTGTCTTGCCGACCCACGAAGAGGAACCGGTAGTCGGCATCGACGTTGCGCTTGTAGTGCTCCGCCAGCCGAATATAGTCCTCGATGCACTTGTTGGGCGCGATCCGCCCGACGTAAAGAAAGTTTACCAGCCCGTCGTCGAGCACGCGCTCGAGTGCTGGCTGGCGGGGTGCCTCCGTGAGGCGCTGGGTATTCACGGCGATGGGGACGACTCCGGTGGGCGCGAAGCCCATCTGCTCGAGCTCCCGCCGGTTGTACTCGGAATCGCCCAGCGCGAGATCGACCCGGCCAACGAGCGTGCTCAGCTCCCGTCGCCCGAGAGCCGCCAACCGGAACAGATTGGCGTCATAGGGTGCGAAGAATCGAGCCGGGGTGATGTTGTGGTACTGCAGCACGCGGCCGTGAGCGAGGTCGGCGAACGCGGGGGTCATGCGCGAGGGCAGCGCGAAGTGAAGGACGGTGACGTCGCCCTTCCGGGCATCGGGTTCGTCGAACGATCGCACGTCGCCGCGCAGCTCGTCGTCGACGGTCAGGGCGTACAGCTCTGCGACGTGCCCCCGCAACCGGAGGAGATCCCGGGTGCGCCGCGCGCTGTCGCCGATGGCGTCGCCGCGATGCGCGGCGGGCACCCACTGGTTGATGATCATGTCGCCAACAGGCTCATGGCTGCTCATCGGACACCCCGTCCGCGTGGGGCACCGGCGGCGTTGGTTCGACCGGTAGCGCGTGAAAGAGCGCCGGCCGGTAGACGCGGAGCTCCTCCAGCTGGTCGGCGAGGCTGAGCTGCTGCCAGAAATCATAGGCGACGTGGTGTGCGGGTCGGTGCGGGTCGGCCGCGACCCGCTCGACGAATGCGAGCAGAGTGGTGCCGAAATTCTGGTCGAGCAAACGCCGTAACGCCCGATCCTGCGCGTCGAGGATGTCGTCCTGGAGTGACGCGTCGGACAGAATGGCGCCCATGATCTCCGCCACGTGTGCGGGGTCCTTGGTGTCGTACAGGACGCCGCCACCGTCCATCGTGGCGGGCACGGCGGTCGATGCGTGAGCGAGGACGGGCACCCGCTTGAAGAAGGCCTCGATCAGGGGCACGCAGAAGCCCTCGTGCTCACTCGCGCACAGATAGAGATCCCCGACGTCGTAATAGGCGGTGAGCTCCTCATTGGACACCTGACCGACGACATGCACGTCCGGGACGCCGAGCGTCGCCACTAGGTGATGGAGTGTCGCGAGGTAGCCTTCGAATCCCCCGTACGACCCGACGATCAAGAGGCGCGACCGGGAATTGAGGTGTCGATACGCCTTGAAGCAGCGGATCAGGTCCTCGATTCGCTTGTTGGGGATGATGCGCCCGACGAACAGGATGTTCGTCCAGTCGTCGTCGAAGTGCCCCGCCACGAGGGGGTTCGGTTCGACCTCGAGGTGGCTGAAGTCGGGTACGACGGGCAGCACTCCCGTATTCGGGAAGCCCAGCGCCTCGAGCTCCTGACGGTTGTACTCCGAGTCTCCAAGCGCCAGCGCGCAACGATTCACGTATGCCCGCAGCTCGCGCCGGCCGCGATGGCACTGGTGTACGAGCTGCGGGTGGACGCCGATGAAGTACCCGGGCGGCGTGATGTTGTGGTAGATCAAGATCATCCGTCCCTGCAGCGCAAAGGCGACCCGGGACGCCTTCGAGCCTATCGAGAAGTGGTGGATCAGGATGGTCTCGGCGTCGCTCGCCTCGAGCAGATCCCGGAAGTCGCGCGTGAGCGACTCCACTCGCGGATCCGCGGTTTCGACGAAGATGTCCGATTCGAACCCCGCGCCGCGGAGGGTCCGCTGGATGCCGAGCACCTCGTGGCCGATGGCATCGCCATAGCCGAGCGTCGCGAGCACCTGGTGGACCTTGGATGGACCCTGAGACATCGTGGGGTGACCCCGCTCACGCAGAGGACGGCATCGACGGCTCGGGCGCCACGGGCCCGCGCGGGACCGCGGCCACGATCTGCTCGGCCGGCGGCAGGCTGGCCTTGCGCCGCGCGAACCATCCGGGCAGAGGCTCGATCGGCCGGCGGGGAGCGCCGGCGGCATCCTCGCGCTGAAGCCGGTCGAGCATCTTCAGGTACTTGCGCTCGACGACCGGCCAGGCATAGTGGCGTCGGAAGTAGGCCTGGCCGTTCTGACCGAGGACGGCGTTCAGATGCCGGTCCCGTTCGAGGAGCCTGAGGGCCTCGGCGAACTCCTCGTAGCTCTCGTAGTAGAGCCCGCCGTTGCTGCGGATGCACTGGCCGCGCAGGACGTCGCAGTGGCCGTTCGCCAGAATCGGTCGGCCGAGCGACCAGGCCTCCAGCGATACCATCGACAGGCTCTCGTAGTAGGACGGCATGATGAGCAGATCCGCCGCCGCGATGGCGTCGAACTTGTCTTGGTCCGAAACGAAACCGAGGTGATGGATCCGCTGGCTCGAGGGAACCCGCATGATGGAGCGACCCAGGAGGACGAGCGACACGCCGCGCGGATGGACCGCCGCGTAGCGGGCGAAGAACTCGAACATCTCCTTGCAGCCCTTGTTCTCGTCGATCCGACCGACATACACGGCGAACCTGGAGTCGATGCCGAATTTTCTGCGAAACCGCAACGGGTCGGCGGTGGGCGGGACTTCCGATCCGACGCCGACCACGTCACCTGGTACGTCCAGGTTGCCAGCGACCTCCTGGATCAGGGCGCGTTCTTCGAGCGAGTTGTACATGATGGCCCGCGCGCCGCGAAAGACGGAGCCGAACAGGCTCACGCCGATCGCGGCGTCGCGTTCGGCGGTTGGCACCAGGAGCGCGCGGGAATTGACGGTACGAAGGCCGTGATAGGTCTGGTAGTACCGATAGGTGAAGAAGATGAAATAGTCCCAGGACTTGTGGCTTTGGCGGATGTGGTCGATGAGGGCCGGGCTGGTCGGCCCCTCGCTCTCGAGCCACCTGAGCTCGTCGGTCACGGAGTGCGGATGCGCGAAGACCCGGAGTGACCGCTTGCCGAAGTCGTCGATGTCGCGCTCTCGCCTGACCGGGAACCGGCGCACCGTCACTCCACCGACCCGATCGAGCCCCTGCGGCAGCTCGTTGCGCCAGGTCACGTAGTCGGTCGCACAAGTCGTGAGGACCTCGACCTCGACGTGGTGCGACAGATGCTCGGCGATGTAGCGGGCGTGGAGCTCGGCGCCACCGTTGATGTCCGCGCCGTAGCGCTGGACGACGACTGCGACCCTCACGGCTCGCGCTGGCCCGTCTCGGTGGCCGTGGCCGGTGGCGCGACCTCGCCACTGTCGACCGGCGCCTCCTCCGGTGCCTCGGTCGCACTCTCGCCGGCCTCCACCTTGCCGCGCGCCGGGCCGCGCCGCCGGCCGCGGCGTCTTCGGCGACGCGCGCGCGGCTCCTCGCCCGCCGGCTGGCTCTGGTCTTCGGACCGCTCGCGGCCCGTGGCCATCTCGGTCGGTGCGGGAACGGCAGACGGCCGGTATTCGACGACACCCTCGAGGGCGCGTGCCCGCCGCTCGTCGAAGTCGAGCCGGCTCGAGAGCGATTCGACCCTCATCTTCAGGTTCTTCACCTCGATGCCCAGCCGAGTGGTCTCGACGACCAGGTTGTTCAGGACCTCGTACTTGAGGATGTCCATCTCCATCTGCTTGGCCACGTGGTCGTTAATCTCGCTCTGCATGTGGAGCACGTGGATGATCGGATTGGGGTTGAAGAACAGCTTGAGGACGGGGTTCAGAAGACGACGGGCGAGGGCGATCAAGCGTCCCACGATGCTGTGCGACGAGTCATAGATGGTCGTGTCCTCGAACGCGTAGTTCGGCGCGCGCTCTGGCTGCAATCTCTGATAGTGCTCGACCAGATCGGACCGAACGCTGCCCGGGTCGAGAAACGTCTCGAGCCGGGCATGCGCGATCGTGCGGATCTCTTCCTCGGTATAGTCGACACCGCGTTTGTCCCGGATCCGCTCTCTGATCCGTTGCATGATCGCTTCGACGTCGACCGAGTCCGAGCGAATGTTGAAATCTTCCATGTTTGCGAGCCACCGATCTCGATTGCTGGCGGGTACCTGATCTGGTTGCCGATCCAGGAGACGCCGCCCCACAATCAATCATAGGTCTGAAATAGTTGGCCCCACTCGGTCTTCATGAAGGCCCCAATCCTCGCGCGCCCGACCGTAGGATACCAGAGCCAGTCGTGGTAGACGTTGGACGCGAACGGCGCCAAGACGACCAGTGGAGAGTGGAGCAGGAAGCGTTCGAGCGGCCGGAGCCATCCCTTGCGGATGAGCTGATCGCCCCAGATAACCAGCGATTTTCGGATCTTGAAGCCGAAGTTGACCGTCGAGACGTCCTCGCCGGCGATCTCGATGTCGCCGAGGTCGGCGACGCCGAGCCCGCGCTCGTGAGCCATGCGAAGAAACGGAATCGACATCGGGTCGAATCCCATCATCCGGGCGGCGACGGCGTCGATCGCGACGGAATCCGCAGAGGCCAGGATGAAGTCGTGGATTCTCGGGATCATCGTGCGCGGTCCCGCGCCGTCACCGCAGACGGTTCCGTCCATCACGGTGAAGACGGCGGGGTGCAGCTCACGCTGCATGTAGAGGAGGTCGACCAGCACCTCGTGCATGTATTTGTGCGCGTAGTGGCGCACCTCCTTGAGCAGCCCGCCGAACGAGTTCTTCACGGCGCCGGTGGTCACCGCGTGACCGTGCGTCTTCACCGTGGGCAGGTGCACGATCTCCTTGCCCGGATACGGCGCCGGGATCTCGATGCCCTCCGGAAAGATGTCGTTCAACTTGAGGAGCGGGCTCTTGAACCGGTGTACCTGCCACTCGACCTCCGGCAGAGGCATGAAGGTCAGACCGTAGCGTCGCAGCGTGCCCTCCCACTTGTTGTTGCGGCACCCTTCCCGCGGATTCGTCACGACGGTTTTGTTCTCGACCGGAATCAGTCGTTCGCGGGAGAATCCATCCTCCACGAGCTTCTTCACGACGCCTTCCACCTGCCACGGTTCGGAGGAGCACGCGGGGAAGTATTTGGTCCAGGACAGGTTGAGCTTGAGCAGCGTGTCCTGCTGGGCGTCCAGTGTCTCGCGATACTGGGCGAGTCCATCAGCCGCGCATAATCCTCCAGCACCGTGCGCGGGTTCGTCTTGACCACCGCCACGAGTGCGGACGTGGCGCGGCTGGGCGTGGCGGGTGTGGCGGGCGGCGTTTCCGTGATTGTTGGCATGATGAGTTACCCAAACGGCCGATAGATGATGGCCACGAGGCTGAGGCCCCAGAGTCCGATGCACAGCAGCAGGGGACGGTCGGTGAGCAGCAGCTCGGACGGGTTGCCTCCGCCGTCCCGCTGGTGAACGAGATAGAGGTACCGGAGAATCCCGTACAGGGGAAACGGAACTGTGAGTCCGAGGAGATCGGTGTCGAACTTGGCGACTGTGTCGGGACTTATCGTGTAGAAGGTATAGGCGATCAGGGTGGAAGCCGTCACGACCGAGATCATCTGGTCGAGCAGATACGGGCTGTACTCGCCGAGCGCCGTTCGGTGTCCGGCGGCGCGGTCCGCCAGCATGACGACCTCGTGCCGGCGTTTGCTGAGCGCCAGGAACAACGCCAGGAGGATGGTGCAGACGAGGAGCCAGTGGCTGATTGGTACATCGATCACAATCGCCACGGCCGCCGCCCGCAGGACGAACCCGAGGGCGATCGTGAGGACGTCGAGGATCACGATGTGCTTGAGCACCGCGGAGTACGCGACGAGCAACGAGGTGTAGCCGAACGCGACGAGCCCGAAAAGCAGATCCAGCCTGAACGCCACGGCCAGCGCCGCGACCCCAATGACGCTCGCCGCGGCGAGGGCCGTCCGGGGGGGCAGCGCCCCCGAGGCAACCGGCCGCAAGGACTTGAGCGGGTGATGGCGGTCGGCCTCCCGATCGATGACGTCGTTCAGGAGGTAGACGACGCCGGACAGCCCGCAGAAGACCAGGAAGGCGCCCGTGACCACGAGGCACGCCACCGGGTCGAACAGCTGCCGTCCGAAGATCAGCCCCGCGAAGATGATTAGATTCTTCGTCCACTGTTCCGGGCGGAGAGACCGCAGCAAGTCGTGCACGAGTGGCCGGTGACCCACGTCCCCGTGGGGGGGGTGTGTTCGGAACTGCGGCTTGCGAGAGAGGACTACGCGCCATGTAGCGCGCCCGGGAGGGCGTTCGCAGGATCAGCTGGAGAAGCTACGGACGGCTTCCTGCTCCGAATCGAACGTCTCGAACACGTTCAGCAATTTCGTGATCAACAGGAGATCGCGGATTCGCTTTGTCATGTTGAGCAGCTTGAGCTTGCCGCCCTGTCGGCTCACGGTGGTGTAGGTTCGCACGATCTCTCCGAGGCCCGCGCTGTCGATGTAGGGAACGGCCTCGAGATTCAGCACGACCCGATGACGCCCCTCCTGGATGAGGCTGTTCGTCTTGTCCTTGAGCAGCTCATCTCCCTCGCCCAGGGTGATCTTGCCCTTGAGGTCGAGAATCGTCACGTCCCCGGCTGTTCTTTCCTCGATCTCCATGGACGCCCTCCTTGACGACGCTGGCACCGCTCGAGCCCGCGGTGCCATCCGAAGACCGGCCGGGCGCGTGCCCGGCCGGGGCCCGACCATCACTCCATCTCGCGACGTTGCTTCTTGCGCGTGCGCTTGCGGGCCAACGCTTGCTTGGCCCGACGTTTGTCGCCTGGCTTCAGATAGTACGAGTGCTTCTTGATGTCCTTGATGATGTCTTCCTGCTGGACCTTGCGCTTGAAACGGCGAAGTGCACTTTCTATCGACTCGCCATCCTGTACCCTGACCTCAGCCAACCAGTATTCACCCCCTCCGAGCCCCGCTTCTGGCGGCGGGACCGCTGATCAAAGTCTATGCTAGGCTATCACAGGCTCGGGGGATTCCAGGTCGAAACCACCGGTTGGTCGGGAGCCGCCCGGTGGCCCAACCGCCTCCTGCCAGGCCCCGTCGGGCCGTTGCGGGTCCGGCGGGGAGCCCGGCGGCGCGATCTGCGCGAATAAAAAACGAAAGTGAAGCTGCTGGTTCTCGGGGGGGGAGGGCGCGAGCACGCCCTGGTCTGGAAGCTGACCGGCGAACGCGAGGTGGCCGAGGTCATCTGCGTCCCCGGAAATGCCGGGATCGCGGGCCTGGCGCGCTGCCTCCCGGGCGATCTGGGCGCGCCGGAGGCGCTTCTCGAGCTTGCGCGTTCCGAGAACGTCGACCTGACGGTCGTAGGGCCGGAGCTGCCGCTTGCCGCCGGGGTCGCGGATCTCTTCGCGGCGCACGGGAGGCTGCTGCTCGGTCCCAGCCGCTCGGCCGCAGTGCTCGAGTCCAGCAAGGCGTTCGCGAAGGCATTCATGACCCGCCACGGGATTCCGACGGCCCGGTACCGAATCTGTCGGGAGCCGGAGCCCACGCTCGCGGCGCTCGACCGCGGAGAGTTCGAGTTTCCAGTCGTGATCAAGGCGGATGGCCTCGCGGCCGGGAAGGGCGTCGTTGTGGCGCCGGACGCGGCCGCGGCCTCGGGGGCCGTTCGGGCCGCGATGTACGACCGTTGCTTCGGGGTCGCGGGCGCCACGCTCGTCCTGGAGGAGCACCTCACGGGCGAGGAGGTGTCGTTCTTCGCGCTGTGCGATGGGCGCCGCAGCCTGCCGTTCCCGTCGGCGCAGGACCACAAACGGATCTTCGACGACGACCGCGGTCCGAATACCGGTGGAATGGGCGCGTTTGCGCCGAGCCCGCGCATGACGCCAGCCATGGCGAGCACGGTCATGAGTCGGATCGTCGAACCCGCGCTCGAGGGTCTGCGAGCCGAGGGCCGGGAGTTCCGTGGCTTCCTCTACGTTGGGCTCATGCTCACGGGCGACGGTCCCCAGGTCATCGAGTTCAACGTCCGGCTGGGTGACCCCGAGGCCCAGGTGGTGCTGCCGATGCTCGGGTGCGACCTGGTCCCGCTCCTCGCCTCGGCGGCGGCGGGTCGTCTCGAGGTGGATCGCGGCGGCGGCTTCGATCAGGATCCCCGTGTGGGCGTGGTGTTGGCGTCTGACGGCTATCCCGGGGTCTACGCGACGGGGCGTCCCGTGGAAGGTCTCGATCAGGCGGCGCGGATGCCCGGCGTGCTGGTGTTTCACGCAGGTACGGCCCGGCATGACGGTCGTCTCGTCACCAGTGGGGGGCGCGTTCTCACCGTCGTGGGTACGGGCCGGGACTACGCGGAGGCGATTGGCCGGGCCTATGCGGCAGCTGACGCGATCGCCTTCGATGGGAAGCAGGTCCGGCGCGACATCGGTCGGAAGGCCCTGCGTTCCTGAGGTTACTGTCCTGTACGAGTGATTCGCGGCATAATTCCCGCGCGGGTGGCGTCCCGTCTCGTCGGACTCTCACCACGGGTTGCTCGAGTCGTGAGGGTGAGCGCCGGAGGCGGGGCGTGTCGCGCGTGTAGAGGAGGCATGTCGGAATGAGCCCGATACAGGTCTTGGTCCTCATCGGCTCGGACTCGGACGCGCCGGTCATGGCAGGCGCCGTCCGCATCCTGGAAGAGCTCGGTCTCTCCTGTGAGATGACGGTGGCCTCCGCCCATCGATCGCCCGACCGGGTGCGCCGCCTGATCGATTCGGCGCCCGGTCGCGGTGTCCAGGTCTTCATCGTGGGTGCCGGTGCCGCCGCGCATCTGGCCGGGGTGGTGGCGGCGCACACGACGAAGCCCGTGATCGGCGTCCCAATCGACTCGTCCGCGCTCAAGGGGCTCGACGCGCTGCTGTCGACGGTGCAGATGCCGCCCGGTGTGCCGGTGGCGACCGTCTCCGTCGGCAAACCAGGCGCGACGAACGCCGGCGTCCTGGCTGCGCAGATCGTCGCTCTCGGCGATCGGGACATCGCCGGCCGGCTGGAGCAGTACAAGCGGGCGCTGGCGGAGAAGGTCGAGCGCGCGGCGAGGAAGGTCGAAACCGAGTCCCGGTGAGATACGCGGTCGTCACGTTCGGCTGTCGCGTGAATCAGGGCGACTCGCTGCGGCTCGAAGAGCAGCTCGTCGGGGCGGGTGGCGCTCCGTGCGCGACGGAGACGGCCGACGTCGTGGTGGTCAATACCTGCTCGGTGACCGCCGCGGCGGAAAAGAGCGCACGCCAGACGATCCGCCGGCTGGCCAAGGCCAATCCGGGTGCCAGGATCCTGGCGACGGGGTGCTATGCGACCCGTTGCCCGGACGAGGTGGCCGCGCTGCCGGGCGTGCTCCGCGTCGTCGGCAACGACCTGAAGGAGCGCATCCCGGATGTTCTCTCGGCGGCGCTCGGGCCCTCGACCGCGGACCGTTTCGGGGACGGCGATGGGGCGTGCGGGGCCGCGATTGGGCCGTCCTCGGGCGCGCGGACTGTCTACACCCTTGCGGTCCAGACCGGCTGCGACGAGACGTGCGCCTATGCATCATCCACCGTCTATTATGGTCCTACGTCTTCCCATGGTGTCCAACAGTGTTCATGTAAAATACATTAACAAAATGTGTTAGTTGCCTTCTTGTGTCTTGACACGGTGCCACTACGTCCGATAAGTTCCTAATTTAATATGTATAGTTCACCGTATAGCTAAAAGCGCGAGAATCAATCGATGACGGCACCGCCGCCGCGCCGCCTCACACACCGCTTGAGCGCCGCGTTTGTGCGGACCGCCGAGCCCGGGTTCTATTGCGACGGTCACGGGCTGAACTTGCGCGTGGATCCGTCCGGGGCGCGGCAGTGGGTGCAACGGCTGGTCATTCGGGGCCGGCCCCGGATGCTCGGGCTCGGCGGCTACCCGCTGGTGTCACTGGCCGAGGCGCGCAACGCGGCGTTCGCGAACCGCCAGCGAGCCCGGGTGGGCGGAGACCCGCTGGCCGAGAAGCGCCACGGTCAGGGCGTGCCCACGGTCGAGGAGGCCGCCGCCGCGGTGTTGGCGCAGCAGCGCCCCGGCTGGCGCAATGCCAAGTACGGGCGGGACTGGCCGCGCAGTCTGCGCGCCTATGCGTTCCCGCGCATCGGGGCGCTGCCCGTGTCCGCGGTGACCACGGCCGACATCTTGGCCATCCTCACCCCGATCTGGCACGAGAAGTCCCAGACCGCACAGCGGGTGCGCCAGCGGATCAGTGCCGTGATGAAGTGGGCGATCGCCATGGGCCACCGGCCGGACAACCCGGCGGGCGACGCCCTCGGACAGGCCCTCGGGCGGCAGCAGGCCGTCGTCCAGCACATGCGGGCGCTGCCCCACGGCGCGGTGGCGGACGCCCTCGCGACCGTGCGAGCTTCCCAGGCGTTGGTCCCCACCAAGCGGGCGTTCGAGTTCCTGGTGCTGACGGCGGCGCGCTCCGGCGAAGTGCGTCTGGCGACGTGGGACGAAATGGACCTGGACGCGGGCGTCTGGACCATCCCCGCCGTGCGCATGAAGGCGAAGCGGGATCACCGCGTCCCGCTTTCAGGGCGGGCGCTCGCGATCCTGCACGACGTACAGAGGCTGAGCAATGGCACCAGCCTGGTGTTTCGCAGTCTGCGCGGGAAGCCACTCTCCAACACGACGCTCTCGAAATTGATCAAGGAACTCGGCCTCGCCGCCGTGCCCCATGGGTTCCGGTCGAGCTTCCGGGACTGGGCCGCGGAACGGACGAGCACACCCCGCGAGGTGGTCGAGGCCGCGCTCGCCCATACGGTACAGAACCCCACCGAAGCGGCCTACGCGCGCAGTGATCTCTTCGAGCGTCGGCGCCGCCTGATGGACGACTGGGCGGACTATCTCAACGGGTAGCCGCAGTCGGATACTCACCCCCGTCTCTGACCCTTGACTGTGACGCGGGCGGGCTCGGCACGTCGGGGGCTCACAGGGCTTGGTCATCTGGGTTTCACGCCAGCACGCCATCAACAGACCGACGGAAGACTACAACCAACCAGGCCGAGTTCATCCCGCCTGGTTTTCTTGCCTTCGCTGCGCTGGCGTTTGGTGTGATGAAGCTCTGGTTGATAGGTGCAAGCTAGTCTTTGATGAGGACGACGCTCGTCGGCGTCGCAGCCCTGTTCCTCGGCGGGTGCGTCACACCCCTGGCGGTGTCGACGACACTGACGCCAGAGCTCCACGTTGAGCGGTGGCGCGGAGTGACGGTCGCCGCGGAGCACCGGTGCGCTCCGTATCGCAGTGGGGAGTACGCGTATCTAGTGAGGGTGTTTGGTCGAAGATCAACCCCTTTTGGTGAGGGTGTTTGGTCGTGCAAAACTCACCAGGATCACAGGATTTTGTGGAAACCCCTCGGCTCACGCATTCGCGCCAGTGGCCGTCATTAGTACCGGCGCTGAGCGGCCCCAGGAGCCATGATCACTCGATGCGCAGCAGCGCCTTTGCCGCCGGCAGCCAGCCCAGATAGTTTAAGATCGTCAGCAGCGCTGCGATGGCCATGATCGTTGCTGTCACCAACTTGACGAACTTTCCCAACGCGCTCCCTTCCGCACGGGCCACGTCAAAACCCACCGCACCCAGAAAAACGAACGGAATTCTGGCAAACCACAGGAGCCAGCGGAACAGCCACCAAAACGGATTGATCGTGCGGCGTAACGCCGCCGTGCGATCAGACTGGTAAACACCCAAAGCCATTTCTATTAAGCCAACTACAGAATTTGCTGATATCTGGTATCTGTCCAACTCGAACAGATTCAAAAACAGGTCGATCTCCCGCACGTGTCCACCAATCATCGGTGGCGGCGCCCACGACATGCTTGAGGGTACGCCTGCCGCTTCGATGATGTGATGAGCTTGGATCACTGTGTGGTTGATTCGTTGCCGCGCCTGTACAGCCTCCGTCTCCTCTCTCCGGCCTTCTCCCAGCCTCAGGGGACTACTGTTATTGAAATAACTGATGACATTTTCGCGGAATTTCACCAAGACACGACATCGCCAGACGTTTTCCCACAGAGGGATGTCCTTGTATGAATTCATAGCGGCAGCTTGAACACGTCCGTATAGAGGCCCAGTACTTCCGTCAGGATGTCGTAAATGCCCGTCATATCTCTCCCTGTGGGAACAGGTTTATCGCCCCCAATCCCAAACCCGGTCCTGCACCGCAGCCTGGAAAACTAGCGTAGACCGATTGGCGCAGGAGGTCAGGCAACCGGAACTGCGTGTTCAGCCCCTGGCGGGAGTCACGCAGGTGCTCGGTGATGATGGCGTCCAGACCGAGGCGTTCATCCAACTCGCGGACCAGAATCAGCCCTGCGTCAGACGTGATATGCGATCCCTGGAACGCGACCTTCAGAAAGCCGTTGACGGTGCACTGAAATGGCGCGGTTTCTTTCTCACCCACAGGGTGCCACCCATTCTGGCGAGGTTTCTCGTGCGGAACCCGTGAAAATCAAGGCGTGACGGCTGATCGGATGCGTAAAAGTACCACAGTAAAATCGGAAATCCTGGTCAGAAGGTTGGCTCGTTGTGTTCGAGACTCGCCCTCACGATAAACGTCAAGAGCTTCCTGCCACAATGCAAACTAAAGATAGTATCGTTCACGTCGTCGTAATCGACGTCAATCCTCTTGCCCCAAGCAGGCGATAGAGCCCAACGCCGCCCGCCGCAATAACACGCTTCCCCCCACAACTCGCGAGGTTTCTGGTTTGGACGCTACATCCGGCATTCCAGAATCAGAACGAGTTCAGTTCCGCTTCCCACTCCGCGTTCATACCATGCGTCTCGACCAGGTAGGTGTCCAACGCCCAAAGAACGTCACGAACGTGCTTCATTTGCTTGTCGAGGGCTTGGAACGATACATACAGCCGATCCGTTGCCGGTTCCCCAAGAGAGAAGCCAATGGTCGGGCCAGGATAGCGAAATGTCTCACCGTTCGAATCGGCGGCGTCGAAGTCCTGGATACACTCTTCGACAAAGTCAACGTCGAAGTTGTTCCACAACTCATCTGATAACTTTCCGACCCGCTCGGCCTTGACGGTGTCCCACAATCGCCTCAGCGAGTGTGTCTTCGCGACGTCCTGGACCTCCGTCCAATGGGCGTTCGAGGACGCATTGCGAAGCCAGCGCGAATGAAAGAGCAGATACTTCAGGGCGAGTTCCAGGTAGTGACGAAACAGGTAGACTCCCGCGACTCCTTCAACTTGGGGCATCGGCGTGTGTTCTGGCTTGTAAGTTCGGTGGTCAGCCACCATACCGACCACGAGTCTCGCTGCTTGAAAATATCCGTCCTCCCAGAGGGCGTTGACATGCCACGGTTCCGACGGCACCCGCAACACAGGAACATACTTCCGCTTCACCGTCCACGGGGCCAGCTCCTCTGGAGTCGGTTGAAAAGATTCTTCGTCGCTCATGGCCACATCATAGGTCTCCCCTCACACCAGACCGCGCTACCTCAACAATTCAGCAGCGGGCTAGAAGAGCGGGTGCGTACTTGGATCTTTGTTTGCCATCCTCCTGCGCCCTAGAGTTTTCTTGGACACTTGATTGCGAGAGAGTTCTCGCAGGAGGAGTGTCGAGATGAGAAAGCAGGCTGAAGAATCGACGGCGGCGGAGAGCGCCCGGAGGGCGACTGGACCGGCCGCCGAGCGTGACCGGAAGGGGCGTTTTTCGGCCCGGCGTAAACGCGCGACGGTACTCCGCCTGCTGCGGGGCGAGAATCTCGAGTCGGTGTCGCGGGAATTGGGGATCACGGCGACGCGGGCCTCCCAATGGCGTGACCAGTTCCTGGCCGCGGGCCAGGCGGGGCTGAAGAGCCGCGCGCCGGATGCCCGGGATGAGGAGCACCAGCGACTGCACGCCAAGGTC
Organism: Vicinamibacterales bacterium; assembly: GCA_965197935.1. Taxonomy (GTDB): domain Bacteria; phylum Acidobacteriota; class Vicinamibacteria; order Vicinamibacterales; family CAZQMT01; genus CAZQMT01. Next base: position 61,960 of record CBDAOD010000001.1, read on the forward strand.
GGCGAGCTGCTCATGGAGAACGAGCTGCTCTACGCGAAGGTGGACCACCTGGAGGCCGGCGGCCCGTTGGCTCGGCGGAGGTCGACGCGATGAGTGGCGCCCAGTCGATCTCCGCCCGTCGGGCGTACGGCGTACACCGGGTCTGCCGCGTGTGGGGACGGGCGCGGTCCAGCGTCTACGCGCGACGGCACGCGACGCGGTCGCGCGCCCCCCGGCGCCGCGGGCCGGTCGGGGCCGCCACGGACGTGGTGCTGGTCGGCCACATCCGCCGGGTGCTCGACGCCTCGCCATTTCATGGGGAGGGGTACCGAAAAGTCTGGGCGAAACTGCGGGTCGCGGGGATCCGTACCTCGAAGGAACGGGTGCGGCGGTTGATGCGGGAGCACGGCCTCCAGGCCCCGTACCGCGCGGGCCACGCGCATGGCCCGAAGGCGCACGACGGCACGATCACCACCGAGACGCCTGATGTCATGTGGGGCACCGATATGACGGCCACGGTGACCGTGGGCGAGGGGGCGGCGTGCGTCTTTGTGGCCGTCGATCACTGTACGACCGAGTGCATCGGTCTCCATGCGGCGAAGAGCGGGAGCCGGTTCGAGGCTCTCGAACCGATCCGCCAAGGCATCCGGGAACGCTTCGGGGGCATCGGCGAAGGCGTCGCCAGGGGGCTTGGTCTGCGTCACGACCACGGGTCGCACGACCTGGCCGACAATTTTCAACACGAGATCGCGTTCTTCGGCATCGAGAGTTCCCCGAGTTTCGTGCGGGAGCCCGAAGGCAACGGCGTCGCGGAGCGCTTCATCCGCACGCTGAAGGAAAACGTCTTGTGGGTGCGAAGCTTCGAGACGATCGAGGAGCTCCGCCTCGCCTTGCTCGCGTTTAAGCAAACGTACAACGAGCAGTGGATGCTGGAGAAGTACGACTATCGAAGTCCAGCCCAGGTGCGACGCGATCTCGTCGGGCTGGAGTCGGCTAGACGGCTGGCCGATCCGATATTCACGCAAGGGCTGTGGATCGACCGGTACTACTTGCTCGAATTCGTCGATAGGCGCGAGCAGTTTCTGCAGGAAGTCCTGCAAGGTCTCGATCCGCACAGCAAGGCCGCGCTCGCGCTGATCTACATGAGGAATGACAGACTGGAGAGTCCGATCGCACTTCAAGAGTCAGAGAGAGAAGCGCTGGAGCGCCTGGGCAGCAACCTAGGCAACTGCGTCACTGCGCTCGATGCTCTGAACGGCAGCCTTGTCCAGGGAATTGACGCCGAGGGCGACTATGTCTGGAGGTTCAAGCACCCGACCATCGGTGACGCATATGCATCACTGCTGACGCAGCATCCAGAGTTGCTCGGTATCTATGTCGGGGGGGCCGCCACTGACGAGCTGATCGGGCAAGTCACTTGCGGTGATGTCGGGCTGGAACGCGCGGTGGTGATTCCGAGAGCTCTCTTTCCGTTGATGCTTCAGCGCCTTCAGGAATTCTCCACGACCGCACACTACAAGACAGCTTGGATGTCCAAGTGGGGAGCAAGAAGGGACCTGCAGCGGTTTCTCGCTTTCCGTTGTTCAAAGGACTTCCTGGTTTTGTACATCGAGCAGGATCCCGAGATGTTCGACAGAGTGGCCAAGCCTGGTCTCATGCTCAGTGCCGTGTCGGAAGTTGACTTAGCCTTGCGCCTCCACGAACTTGGATTGCTGCCGGAAGAGACGCGGCAGAAGTTCATTGAGGCCGTGAGCAAGTACGTTATCGACGGTGAAGACTTCTCTGCTCTGCAGAGCGACCGCTTGCGGCACGTGTTCAGCGAGGATGAATTCGACGAGCTGCAGCACCGTGTTCGTGCGGAGTTGCTGCCTCGGCTCGACGATGTGTGCCACGAGTGGCAGAGCAACCATCAGTCGGACGAATCGGCGGAAGATCACATGCAGCCGTTGCTGGAGGCGTTCGAGACACTCAAGGCCATGTTCGACGATGACGAGACGGCTGTCGAGAAGATCGATCGGGAAACGGAACACGTGCAGGAATGGCTGGGGGAACACACGCCAGACGATTCCGACGAGAGGCCAGAACGGCGTCTGGGGGAGGCGCCCGCCTCCGACATCCTCTCCGGTGACCGCAGCATCTTTGACGATGTGGACGCCTGATGAGCAGCGGTCCTGCGGCACGCCCCGCCCGGTGGCGTACATGCCCCCGAGGTTGGACTGGGCACTGGCGTGGCCCTGCTCGGCGGCCAGACGCTCGACGTATGCAAGACATAGAATCAGACACGGGATACGACACACGGCGGCGCTGGCCGGGAGCCCTCTTGCGCTCCGACGAGTGCTGGCGGTGACTCGAATTGGCCCTGACCGGGCCTTCGGCACTGTCCTATAGAATCTCCTCAAATGGTGCTAACAGCCCCTAGTCCACCGCCCAATTTCTCGAATGACCGCCCTCTGACTGACAGGCAGCAGGACCGTTTGAACCGCGCCGCGTTTGCCGATCGAATCGCCGGCATCCTGCAACGTCTGCCGAATGGCCCCGGCCTAGTCGTTGGCATTTACGGCCCCTGGGGCGAGGGCAAGACGACGGTCCTTAATTTGCTTCGCGCCAACCTTGCCAGCAACGATGCGATCGTGGTTCGTAACTTCAACCCGTGGCGACTTGCGAACGATGAGGCAATATTTCGTGGCTTCTTCTCAATGCTCGCAGAGGCGATCGGTGCGTCCCTTTCCACCACGGTCGAGCGGGTAACAAGGGGAAGCGGAAAGTGGGCCAAGCGTCTGAGGTGGATCACCAAGCCGGCCGCGCGGGTGTCGAAGTCCGCCGAGACGCTGGACGAGTTGCTCAACAAGTTCGGCGAGGTCGCCACGAGCGGCGATTCGGTAGGGGTTGAAGAACTACGAAATCGAATCGTTGCCCGCCTCGAAGAATCCCCAAAACGTATCGTGGTTCTGATCGATGACCTCGACCGCTTGGACAAGCACGAGACATACATGCTGTTTCGGCTTGTTAAGGCGTGTGCGGACTTTCCTAACGTTTGTTATGTGCTCGCGTTTGACGATACAGCGGTCGCCAAAGCCATCGGCGAACGGTACGGCGGGGGTGACGAGTCTTCGGGCCGAGCCTTCCTCGAAAAAATCATCCAGGTACCGCTCACACTACCGGTGGCGGCCAGGGAAGACCTTCGTGCGCTCTGTCTTGAGCAGGTGGATCGGGCGCTCAAATCGGCCGGGATTAAACTCACCAAGAACCAGATTGGCGAGTTCGTCGCGGGTTTTGATCGCGGCGTTTCGAGCTGGCCCGACCCACCGGCGACAACGGCGTTCCGCCGCCCGAAGCACCTCGTGCTCCTTTGTCAGCTTCGCGGGGGGCGGAACGGCGTCCGCCGGGCACACCGTGAAGACGGCCAGCCGACTACCCGGCGTCGCGCTCCTGCGCGATCGTCCGGACGGGCACGCCACCAACGACCTCACCCTCCCCGACTGTACGGTTGACCAGGCTCCCGGCCGCGACGAACGCCCGGGGTCCGATCGAGCTTCCGGCCAACACCGTCGCACCGGCCCCGATGAAGGACCCACGTTGCACCGTGACCCCCGCGGTCATCGCGGGGAACCGGTCCTGTAGCGGATGGTCGCGATAGCCCACGTTGAGGTGGGTCAGCACCATCGCTCTGGTCGCCAGCGTCACGTGATCTTCCAGCACCACCTCGGCCGCGAGATCGATCAGCACCTCACCCCCGATGAAGCAGCTCGTGCCCACCCGGAGGCTCGAGAAGCCACCTCGATCGACGTTGATCAGGGTGAGGCGATGCACGACCGAATCCGGCCCGATCCGCGCGCCGCACAGCCGCAGAAACGCCCCCCGCACCGGCGGCACCAGGGTGACGCGGAGCACGCCCAGCAGCACCGACGTCCACACGAATCGTGCGACCCGGCGCACCCCGACCTCCCGGATCGCCTTCACGCGCCGGTCCTCCGGAGCTCGGCCGCCACGCGTCGAAACCGCCAGAGCTTGCCCACGTAGTCGAGCGTGTCCCGAACCGGGTTCAAGGAAGAGATCTTGTCGAACCGGCGCACGAAGAGCGCGGGAATCTCGACGATGCGCAGGCCGGCGTAGTGCGCCCGAGCCATGATCTCGGTGTCCCAGAACCAGCCCACGTCCCGCGTCTGGGAGAGGATCGGCAGGATCGCCTCTCTCCGGAAGAACTTGAAGCCGGTCTCCGTGTCGAGTAGCGGGATCCCGAGCAGCCGTCGCATCAGCAACCGGTATCCCTGGCTCATCACGGCGCGGTCCAGCGACCCCCAGTAGAATTTGTAGACCCGCAGTGCCGTGGCGACATCGTAGCCCGACTCGAGCGCCTGGACACACGTCGGAATGTATCGGGCGTGAACTTCGAGGTCGATTTCGATGAACCCGACCAACCGTCCACGCGCCGCCCTGATCCCATCGGCCACGGCTCCGCCCCGGCCCACGTTGGCCGCATGCTCGATCTTGGTGATGGCGCGCTGCGGGTTGGCCGTGATGATCCGGTCGATCAGCTCGCGCGTGCGGTCCCGGCTGGCGTCGTCCACGAAGATGATCTCGGTGCTCGTGCGAAGCAGGTCGAGAACCTGCAACGTCTCCGCCACGCTCTGCTCGAGGATGGGCTCCTCGTTGTAGCACGCCACGACGAGGGTAAGGTCCGGCGTCATGCGTCCCCGGCGCTCATCCTCACGCCGCCCCGCCCGGCGGCGCGGCGAGAGCACGATACAGCCGAAGCTCCGGCTCGGCGCCGAGCCCCGGGGGCCGCGCGACGGATTCGCTCGAATACCGACCATCCATCCAGTGGAGCACGCGCTGCTCCTCGGCGGGATCCGAAGCGAAGGAGCGGGGCGACTGGCCAATCACCCACATGCGCTCGTATCGAGCCGCCGCCTCGAGGATGTGCCGGCGGGCGAGATCGAACTGCAGGTCGGGAGGCTTGATCACGTAGGTACCCTGGTCCTCCAGCGCCGTGAAGACCAGACCCACCGCCGGAACGTCCGCGCCGAGATACCAGCGGTAGTACAGCGCCTCGTAGGGATGCACGAAGAGGAGCACGTCGCCGGGGCGCCATCGTTCGCGGATCGTCCTCGCAACCGCACGGTGATCATAGCTCCACTGAAACGTGCCATAGAAGTGCGTCAGCGGAACGGCGCACAGGACGACGAGTGCCAGGGTGGCCACCGTGCGAACGCCGGGTCGCATCGATGCCAGGCCGTTGCCGAGCAGTACCAGATACCCCACCATGAAGGGGACGAAGAACCGCACCGCCACGAGTCGGCGTCCCGTCAGCAGATAGACCGCGATCGGCAGGACGGCGGCCAGCAGCAGGAGGCCGGTCGCCGCCCGATTGCGCCGCCACCCGTCGATCACTCCGACGACCAGCACCGTCGGGAAGAGCATCGCACCTCCCGCCCACACCGTCCGTCTGACCTAGTAGTGTGTATCCTAAATACCTTTACATTTGAATGACCCGAATGCTATAACGGCTCTGTGAATAGGGCCGCGGTGGCTCTGCCGGTCGACGACGAGGATCGGTACCTGCTTGAACAGTGGGCGCGCAGCGCGTCGGCGCCGCATCGCGTGGTCATCCGGGCCCAGGGCCTCTTGATGGCGACGGCCGGGGGCGCCAATAGCCGCATTGCGACCGCCCTGGGCGTCAGCCGACCGACCGTGCTGGACTGGCGCCGGCGCTTTCTGGAGGACGGCCTCGACTCGGTCGTGGAGATCCGTGAGGGGCGGGGGTGCAAACCGGCGATCACGGCCCGCAAGGTCAAAGCCATCGTCCACGCCACGCTGCACCGCACGCCGCCGGGGGCCACGCACTGGAGCTGTCGCACGATGGCAACGGCGCAGGGGGTCAGTCACGCGACCGTGCAGCGGGTCTGGGACGCGCATGGGCTCCAACCCCACCGAGCGACGACGTTCAAGCTGTCGACTGACCCCGCCTTCGTGGAAAAGCTGACGGACATCGTCGGGCTGTACATGAATCCGCCCGATAAGGCCGTGGTGTTGTGCGTGGACGAGAAGAGTCAGATTCAAGCGCTGGACCGCACTCAGCCCGGGCTCCCGATGAAGACAGGCCGCTGCGGAACGCTCACGCATGACTACAAGCGACACGGCACGACGACCTTGTTCGCCGCCTTGAGTATGCTGGACGGCACGGTCATCGGCGAATGCCACGGTCGACACCGGCATCAGGAGTTCTTGAAATTCCTGCGCACACTGCACCGAACTTTCCCGCGCCGTCGGGACCTGCACCTCATCCTGGACAATTACGGCACCCATAAGCATCCGAAGGTGCGCGCGTGGCTGGCGGCCCACCCGCGCTTCCAACTCCATTTCACTCCCACTGGCGCGTCGTGGCTGAACCTCGTCGAAAGCTGGTTCAGCCAGCTGACGCAGAAACGCCTTCGCCGAGGAGTGTTTCGCAGTGTGCATGAGTTAGTCGCCGCTATCGAAGCGTATCTGCAGCACTACAACAAGAACCCCACGCCCTTCGTCTGGACCGCCACCGCCGACGCCATACTGCAGAAGGTCGGGAAGTGTAAAGTCATTCTTGAGACACACCACTAGTGCAGTGTCCCTGAAATACATTTACATATCAACGACCTGCGTGCAATATCGGCGGGATGAATGATGCCGCCGCCGCTCTGTCCATGGCCGCGAAGGATCGGCGACTCCTGGAACAGTGGGCCCGTAGTACGTCGGCCCCGCATCGGGTAGTCATCCGCGCGAAGGCGTTGCTGCTGGCGACCGAGGGGGTTTCCAACAGCCGCATTGCCGCGACCGTGGACGTCAGCCGGCCGACCGTGCTGGCTTGGCGCGACCGGTTTGGAGAGGAGGGCGTTGATTCGGTGTTCGAGATGCGTGAGGGGCGCGGGCGCAAACCGACGATCAGTGCGCGCAGGGTCAAAGCCATCGTCCACGCAACGTTGCACCGCACGCCACCGGGGGCGACCCCCTGGAGTTGTCGCACGATGGCGAAGGCGCAGGGGGTCAGTCGCTCGACCGTGCAGCGGATCTGGGACGCGCATGGCCTCCAGCCCCATCGAGTGGAGACGTTCAAGCTGTCGACCGATCCCGCGTTCGTGGAGAAGCTGACGGACGTCGTGGGGCTGTACATGAATCCGCCCGAGAAGGCCGTCGTGCTGTGTGTGGACGAGAAGAGTCACATTCAGGCGCTGGACCGGACGCAGCCCGGGCTGCCGATGAAGAAGGGCCGCTGTGGGACACTCACGCATGACTACAAGCGCCACGGGACAACGACCTTGTTCGCCGCGCTGAACATGCTGACCGGACAGGTCATCGGCGAGTGCCACGGCCGGCATCGGCATCAGGAGTTCCTGAAGTTTCTTCGCCAACTCCACCGCGCGTTCCCCTCTCGCCTCGACCTCCACCTCATTCTGGACAACTACGGCACGCATAAACATCCGACCGTGCGGGCCTGGCTGGCGGCCCATCCGCGCTTCACGCTCCACTTCACCCCTACCGGCGCATCGTGGCTCAACCTCGTCGAGAGTTGGTTCAGCCAGCTCACGCAGAAACGCATCCGCCGCGGGGTGTTTTGCAGTGTCGACGAACTCGTCGCCGCCATCAACGATTACCTCCAGCGCTACAACGACAACCCCCAACCCTTTGTCTGGACCGCGACGGTCGATACGATTCTAGTGTAGTGTCCCTGAAATACATTTACATATCAACGACCTGCGTGCAATATAGGCGGGATGAATGATGCCGCCGCCGCTCTGTCCATGGCCGCGAAGGATCGGCGACTCCTGGAACAGTGGGCCCGTAGTACGTCGGCCCCGCATCGGGTAGTCATCCGCGCGAAGGCGTTGCTGCTGGCGACCGAGGGGGGTTCCAACAGCCGCATTGCCGCGACCGTGGACGTCAGCCGGCCGACCGTGCTGGCTTGGCGCGACCGGTTTGGAGAGGAGGGCGTTGATTCGGTGTTCGAGATGCGTGAGGGGCGCGGGCGCAAACCGACGATCAGTGCGCGCAGGGTCAAAGCCATCGTCCACGCAACGTTGCACCGCACGCCACCGGGGGCGACCCCCTGGAGTTGTCGCACGATGGCGAAGGCGCAGGGGGTCAGTCGCTCGACCGTGCAGCGGATCTGGGACGCGCATGGCCTCCAGCCCCATCGAGTGGAGACGTTCAAGCTGTCGACCGATCCCGCGTTCGTGGAGAAGCTGACGGACGTCGTGGGGCTGTACATGAATCCGCCCGAGAAGGCCGTCGTGCTGTGTGTGGACGAGAAGAGTCACATTCAGGCGCTGGACCGGACGCAGCCCGGGCTGCCGATGAAGAAGGGCCGCTGTGGGACACTCACGCATGACTACAAGCGCCACGGGACAACGACCTTGTTCGCCGCGCTGAACATGCTGACCGGGCAGGTCATCGGCGAGTGCCACGGCCGGCATCGGCATCAGGAGTTCCTGAAGTTTCTTCGCCAACTCCACCGCGCGTTCCCCTCTCGCCTCGACCTCCACCTCATTCTGGACAACTACGGCACGCATAAACATCCGACCGTGCGGGCCTGGCTGGCGGCCCATCCGCGCTTCACGCTCCACTTCACCCCTACCGGCGCATCGTGGCTCAACCTCGTCGAGAGTTGGTTCAGCCAGCTCACGCAGAAACGCATCCGCCGCGGGGTGTTTTGCAGTGTCGACGAACTCGTCGCCGCCATCAACGATTACCTCCAGCGCTACAACGACAACCCCCAACCCTTTGTCTGGACCGCGACGGTCGATACGATTCTAGAGAAGGTTGGGAAGTGCAAAGTTATTCTTGGGACACACCACTAGGGATCAGAAAAGCCTAGAGCGCGCTGGCCCAGACTCAGCTCGGCGACGAGGTCCGGCACCAGGCGGTACGCGGGCGGCGGCGGCGGGCGATCCTCGTTGCGTATGCGGTCGAACGCCATGTTGTGGAGCAGCAGCGGCACTCCGGGCAGGAACAGGACGAGCGCCAGACCAACGGCGGCCGTCCACCGGAGGAGTCGCGCCCGCATCGGCTGCTGCCACAGGACGAAGAGACCCTCGACGGGCAGCAGGAGCAGCGACAGGTAATGCGTATAGAAGCAGGCCACGGTGACGAGGACGAACGTCCAGAACCGCCAGCGGGCGAGCGTTGGCCGCGCCAGCCACTCGAGGAACAGGAGCAACTGCACGCCGGCGAGCAACGAGAACAGGCTGTATCCCCGCACGTACTGCGCGTAGTGGATGTGAGCCGGTGCGATCGCCGCGACGAACGCCGCGACCACACCGGCGCGCGCGCCGAACGTCCGGGAGCCGAGCAGATACACGATGAGGACGGCCAGAATGCCGAACGTGGCAGAGAGTCCGCGCGCCCAGGCATCGGTCCTGGCGACTCGCAACCACTCGTGGAGCAGCAGCGGATAGAGCGCGGGACTGGCATCGATCTGCCGCATCACGGCGGCCATCGCGGCCAGCGGCTGGCTCGCCACCGTGATCGTCACGATCTCGTCCACGTAGAGCTGCTTGTCCAGCGCCGAGAGTCGGAGAATCGCCGCGAGGAGGAGAACGCCCGCCAGCATCACGCCGACGCGCGGGACGCCACGACGGCCGGCCGCGCGGGAGACCACCAGGCCTGGTGAAGGGCTCACGACAGGAGTCGGCCCAGCACCTTGAGGGTCGCTCCCGCCACGTCCTCGAGGTCGTCGTCCGTCATGGCGGCGAACAGCGGCAGCCTGATGAGGGAGGCGCTGACTCGCTCGGTCTCCGGCAGATCGTCGGGCCGATAGCCCAGCCGGCTCCGTCCGAACGGCGACGAATGGAGTGGAACGTAGTGGAAGGCTGCGCCGATCCCCTCGGCCCGCAGCGCGGCAATGACGGCATCCCGAATCTCGGGCGAGACCAGCACCGGATAGACGTGCCAGCTGCTCGTCATGCCCTCCCACTCGTGCGGCAGCCGTAGCCGGTCGGCGAGCGGGGCGAGCCTGGCGGTCAGCGTGCGGGCAAGCTCGCGCTTGCGCGCAAGAATCGTCGGGAGGCGGCCCAGTTGCGCCCGCAGGATTCCCGCCAACACATCGGACATGACGTAGCTGCTGCCCTCGGCCACCCAGGTATACCGGTCGGTCTCGCCCCGAAGGAACTCGGCACGGTTGGTCCCCTTCTCCCGGAAGACCTCCGCCCGGTGCCGATCCTCGACGAGCCGCGCGACCAGCGCACCGCCCTCACCGCACACCACGTCCTTGATGCCGTGAAAGCTGAAGCAACCGAAATCGCCAACCGTCCCCAGGGGCTGGCCATGCCAGGTCGCGCCCAGGCCATGGGCGGCATCCTCGATGACCCGAATCGACCGACGGGCCGCGCTCTCACCGATTGCGGCCATGTCGCAGGCACGGCCACCGTAATGGACGACGACGATGGCCCGCGTCCGAGGTCCGATCGCGGCCTCCACGGCCGACGGAGCGAGGTTCAGCGAGTCGGGATCGATCTCGACGAACACGGGCCGGGTGCCCGAGCGGAGGATGGCGTTCGCGGTGGAGACGAACGTGAAGCTCGGACAGATCACCTCGTCGCCCGGGACGACGCCGCACAGCGCGACACTGGTCTCGAGGGCCGCGGTGCAGGACGTCGTCAGGAGCGCGGGGTGCCCACCGAGGCTGCGCTCGAGCGCAGCCTCCACCTCACGCCCGATCGGGCCGTCGCCCGTGAGCTCACCGCGGCGGACGGCCGCGGCCGCCGCCTCCGCTTCCGCGTCGCCGATCCAGGGTCGACCCAGCGGCAGCGGTATCTCGCGCACCGCCGGCCCGCCGTCGATGGCCAGCCGCTCGCCCGCGACGGTCCGGCGACTCGCGGTCGCGTCGCTCCCCATGATTGGCTCGGGAGTATAGCACGCCGATCGCGGACGAGCGGGGCATTCCCCGGTACTCGTAGTACCCTTCCGATGCGCTGCCCGCGCTCCCGACGACCCCTCCGCACTGGCGGCGCGCCGGCAGCCCATGCTGTAGGTCTCGCGTCGCACGAAGACCGGCGCGCAGCGCGGCTGGCAAGCCGCGACGAGGAAGCATACCGGAAGGATGTGCGTGCGGGAGATAGACGAGGGGGCGATCAAGCGACACGGCGATCTGCGGTTCCGCTCGGAGTACGACTACGCGCTGTTCGAGTACTACCGCAGCGCCAAGGTCATCGCCTTCCTCGAGCGGTCCGGGGCCAGGGTTCGTGGCCGGATCCTGGACGCCGGATGCGGAGGTGGCGGCATGCCACTCTCGCTGGCCGAGGAAGCCCGGTGGGTGGCGGGCATCGACATCACCGACAGGTTCCGCGACGCCGGGCGCCGGCTGGCACACGAGCGCGGAGTGCCCAACGTGGCCTTCGCGCGGGCCGACGGCCTGACGCTGCCGTTCTCTGACGCCAGCTTCGACCTCGTCTTGTCGCACGCCGTGATCGAGCACGTCGCGGCGGCCACTCGCTACTTGCGCGAGTGCGCGCGCGTCCTCCGGCCGGACGGCCGGCTCTACCTGTCGACCGCGCCCTATCTCTCGTTCGCGGGTGCCCATCTGCCTCGCCTGCGCGTCCCGATACCCCTGCACCTGCTGCTCGGGCGACGGCTGGCGTTCTCCACGTTCACGTTCCTCGCGCGGCACGCCGTCTGGACCCTCCGCGAGCCCGCGCACGAGAACTCCTTCATCAAGGCCGCGCGGCGCAACGAACGCAAGGAGGACGACTTGCTCGAGAAGGTGCGGGTGCGCCGGCTACGCCAGCAGATCGGTGAGGCTGGGCTCAGGATCGAGCACGAGGCGCTTCACGTCACGCGCACCTTCCGTCGCCTGCCGGCGCCGCTCGCACGGTGGGTACGCGACAGCAGCATCACGCAGGACGTCGCCATCAGCAACATTGAGTACGTCCTGGCACGGCGCGAACCACCCGGACACCCAGACCCGTGACGATCGAGATCGGCCGCTACCGTGAGACCGACCGGGCCGGCGTCGAGGCGCTGTACCGGCAGGTCTTCGGTGCCGCCAGCGCCGCCGCCAACCGACGGCGATGGGACTGGCAGTATCGCGCCAACCCCGGCAACCCCTCCGATGCACCGGAGATCTGGATCGCGCGTGAGGGCGAGACCGTGGTCGGACAGTACGCCACGATGCCGGTGCAGATGCTGGTCGACCAGCGCCGGGTCGCGGGCTCCTGGGGCATGGACGTCATGGTCGCGCCTCGGTGCCAGCGCCAGGGGCTCGGCGAGCATCTGTTCAGAACGTGGGACGAGCACGTGGGCGCGTCCCTGGGCCTGGGCCTGTCCGAGGCGTCCTACCGTCTCTTCAAGAAACTGGACTGGCCGGATGTCGGCCCAGTGCCGTGCTGGGTGAAGCCACTGACCCGGCGCGCACTCGCGCGACCGGGCTGGCCGGCGCTCGCCAATCTCGTCGTCTCGACGATCGCCCTGCCGCTGGTCCGGGCACTGGCCGCGCGGGGCGAACGGTCCGCGTCGCACCGAGACCCGCCGCGGGAGACGCCGCGCGCCATCGGCGCCAGGCACGACGAGGGAGATCGCCCGGCGCGTGTGCGTCCCATCGAGCGCTTCGACGACGGCTTCACTCGGCTGTGGGCGCGCGTGGCACCCAAGCTGGACCTGGCCGTGCGACGGGATGCCGAGTATCTGAACTGGAAGTTCTTCGCTCCCCCTCATCTGCAGTGCTCCGTCGTCACCCTGAGGCGCGGAGCCGACACCGCCGGCTACGCGGTGTATCGCCATGTCGCCGAGCCGCGGGGACGGGCGACCCTCCTGGTAGACTTTCTGGTGGATCCGGACGACGACACCGGGTTCGGGGAGATCCTGGCCTGGATCGACCGGGAGGCGCACGCGGTGGGGTCCGACAGAATTCGCTGCTATGCGATGCATGCGGGTTTCGGACGCGTGCTGCGACGACGTGGCTACTTCCGCGTGAGGTCCACGCTGGAGTTCGTCCTGAAGATCAACGCGTTCGAGCCGGCGGCTGATCTCTATCGCCACACGTCTCGCTGGCACGTGACGCTCGGGGACTCGGACCAAGACCGATGATCGAAGCACTCCTGTGTCAAATCGCCCGCCGTGGAGCGGAGCGGTGGCCGCCAGGCACACCGTCAAGACGGCCAGCCTCCGTGGCGGATCCGAGCCGCGTGCGTGAGATCCGACACTCTAGTGCACCGCCGTCGAGATGCGGTCACGGATCGGGTTCGCAGCGCGCCCAAGCGCAAGGCGCCGCGACGAGGAATACCGGGAGTATTTCGAGGAGCGGCAACGCCGCGGGTGGGTGTGCTGCGGGCTCGAGGCGTGACCGCATCTCGACGGCGGTGCACTAGTGTCCGGTGGTGACAGACGATGCCGTTCCTGCTCGTAGGGATCGATACCGAAGGCGACTACCAATGGGACGCCGACGCCCGGGCCCATCCCACCTTCGAGAACATCTACGCGCTCCCGAAGCTCCACGACATCTTCGCGCGCCATGGTGTACGGCCGACCTATGTCGTCACCCACTCGGTGGCGACCGACCCCGCGTCGGCCGAGGTGCTCCGCCGGCTCCAGCACCGCGGCGACTGCGAGCTGGGCGCACACCATCACGCCTGGGAGACACCCCCGTGCTCGCCCGCGGACGCGCACGCGCATCCATATGCGCTCTCGCTTCCGGTCCAGCGGTTCGAGGATCAGCTGCACCACCTGACCGCGGCGGTCGAGGCGGTCAGCGGAGACCGTCCGACTTCCTACCGATCCGGGCGCTTCGGTCTTGGTTCGGCACACGTCTCGGGCCTCGAGCGCGCGGGCTACCTCGTGGACTCGAGCGTGGCGCCCCTGTTCTACGAGGGCCACAAGGGAGGGCCGGACTTCGTGCGCGCACCGCTCCGGCCCTACTTCCTGGCCTACGACGATCTCCTGGATCCCGGGTCGAGCGATGTCCTCGAGGTCCCGATCTCGGCCGGGCTGAGTCGCCGAGTCCCATCGGTCGTGGAGCGAATCTACGCACGGGCGCCGCGGCCCTACCAGACCAAGCGGATCCTGCGGGCCCTGCGCATCGCGCACGTCGTCTGGCTCCGGCCCTCGTACTCCTCGTTCGCCGACATGGCGCGGTTGGCCCGGCGTATCGTCGATGATGGATGCCCCGTCCTGAATCTGCTCTTTCACTCGAGCGAGGCCATCGTCGGTGGAAGCCCATACAACCGCACGCGGGAGGAGCTCGAGCGATTCCTCGAACGACTCGCCCGCTTCCTCCGGTTCGCAACGAAGGAGCTGGGTGCCGTGCCCGCGACGTGGCGCGAGCTTCGGGACCATCTCGGCGGATCGAGCCAGCCGGACGCCCCGCGCGCGGCAGCCTCGATGTGAGACGCGCCACGGCGCGGGGCGATGCCGCACCGACGCGCGACCCGGCACCGTGACCATGCGCATCTGCCACGTCACTCCGCATCTCCCCCCGGACCAGGCGGCCAACGCGCTGCTGCTGTTTCACCTCGGAACCTGGGCGCGGGCGCGTGGCGACGCCGTCGTCTACGTCGCGCCTCCTCCCCGGGCTCCTGGCCCGAGCGACCTGCCAGGATCGGTGACCCGGGTGCGGCCGCGCCGGCGCTCGCGTATTCCGATGGGGGCCGCGCAGCTGCTCTCCCTCGCCGACGCCATCGACATCGTCCGCAAGACGGCGCCCGCGGTCGCCGGCTGCGATGTCGTGCACCTCCACGGCAACGGATTGCTGACCGAGGTCGGCGCCTTCGTGTCCCGGTGGCTCCGGAAGCCGACGGTCTTGACGCTCTACGGCACGGAGGTCTGGCACTACCGGCGTCGGTGGCTGGGTCAGGACCTGTTCACCCGGGCGTACCGGCGCGCGGGACACGTCACGTTCTACAGCGATCGCCTCCGGGCGCACATGGGGTCTCTCGGGATGCGACGGCGTGAGACCAGCGTCGTCTACCCGCCGGTCCCCGACGACTTCGAGCGACACGACTTCGTCGCGCAGGCAGCCGCCCGGGCGCGCCTCGGCCTCCGCAACCGTCATCTGCTGCTGAACGTCAAGCGGCTGCATCCGCTGGCGGGCCAGCGATACCTCATCGAAGCCATGGGCGATGTCATCCGCGATCACCCGGACACACGACTCGTGATCTGTGGAACCGGACCGCTCGAGGACGATCTGCGGCAGCTGGCGCGCAGGCACGGTGTCGAGGGGCACGTCACCTTCGCCGGGCTGGTCGATAACCACACCGTCGCCCGCTATTGCAGCGCCGCCGACCTGTTCGTGTTGCCGTCGACGCTCGAGGCGTGCCCCACGGTGGCCCTCGAGGCCCTGGCGTCCGGGACGCCGGTCCTCAGCAGCGACAACCCGGGCGGCGCCGAGCTGCACGAGCTGTTCGGCGCGGACGTGACCGTCGTGCCGCGCGAGGATCCCGCGGCGCTGGCGACGGCTATCGGCACCGCGCTCGAGCACAAGCGCCGCACGCGTCCGGCGACGACGGAGACCCTCGCCCGTCAGTTTCGGCCCCCCGCCGTGGCCGAGCGGTTCTGGGAGATCTACCGGAGGCTGGTGCAGCCCGGTGCCACGCCATGAGCTCGAAGCTGCGCACGAGCCTCGTCCTGGGCCTCCTGGGCGGCATCGTCGCCACGTCCAGTCTCGTCCTCCTCTACGCCGTCCGCCCCGGGTTGGTCATCGACATGGCCTCCGAGCCGCACGCGCTCCTGAGCGGCGTCTATCCGCCGGAGCGTGACGACTCCGGCCTGACCTCCGCCTGGACCCGCGACCGCGCGGAGCTCGATCTGCCGGGGCTCGACCGCCGACTGCCCTGGGAGCTGACCATCCGCTTCAGGGGTGCGCGACCGGACCCGGCGACGCTGCCGCGCCTGGTCATCGCCGTCGATGGCGTCGTCGCCACCACGCACGCGGCGACCAACCAGTTCGAAACGGTGCGGGTGACCCTCGCACCGCTCCCGGACGGCCGCCGCGGCGCCACCATTGGCCTGGTCGTCTCGGACACGTTCATCCCCAGCCCGGATGATCCCAGGACGCTGGGCGTCGTGGTCGACGAGATCGCGATGACCACCACCGGTGTCGCGCTGGCACCCACCCAGGCCCTGGCGGCGGCCGCGGCGGCGGGTGCCATCCTGGGCGTGACGTTCACCCTGGTGGGCCTCTCGTCCGCCACCGCCCTCGCAGCGGCGACCCTTGCCTCCGTCGGGCAGGCGACGGTGATCGCCTCCGGCCTCGCGCCCTACTCCGAGTATCCGGCCCAGGTGCCGTGGCTGGCCCTGGGAATCGCACTGAGCATGGTCTCGCTCGTGTCCGTCATCGAACGAGGCGGCCACCGGCTCCGCAAGACGGCCAGATTCGCCGTCGTGTTCTCCGGCGGCGCCCTGTTTCTGAGGCTCCTCGTCCTGCTGCACCCCGCGACGCCGGTCGGCGACGCCATGTTCCACGCTCATTGATTCGCCAACGTTCTGGCCGGCAATCTCTACTTCACGTCGGTGGCGCCGGGTCTGTACGAGTTCCCGTACCCCGTCGCCCTGTATCTGGTGGCCGCCCCATTCAGCCTGCCGCTGAGCACGCCGTCCGAGTACGTACCGCTGCTGCGCATCATCGCCGCGACCGTGGACACCGGGGCGGGGATCCTCCTCTACTACGTCCTGATACGTGCATGGGGCGATCGGTTGGCCGGCGCCGTGGCGGTGGCGCTGTACCATCTGATCCCGCTGGATTTCCGCGTCCTGGCGATCGCCAACCTCACGAATGCGTTCGGCCAGTCGCTCTCGGTATTCGCGCTCGCGAGCGTCACACTCGGCGCGCCGCGGCACCAGACCCTCGTGCGCCGGCTCGGCGCGGTGGCGCTGGTCACCACCGCCTTCCTCTCTCACACCAGCACGTTTGCGATCCTCCTGGTCGCGCTGTTCGCGATCGGCCTCGGCTACCGGGCGCTCGGAGGGCCGGTGCTCCGGGCGGCGGCCAGGGACGTGTGGAGCGTCGCCGGCGCCGCCGCGCTCCTGTCGATCGCCATCTACTACGCGCACTTTGGCGACGTCTATCGCGCTCAGCTCACCCGGATCGCGTCCGAGGTCGTGGGCGGCGCTGCCGGGGTCCCGGACCCGGCGGCGCGGACGTTCGCCGACCGGATCGCGATCGTCCCGGAAGCGCTCGGGGCGTATCTCCGGCTGGCCCGCGTTGATCCTCTCGCTGGCCGGCGCTGCGCAGCTCTGGCGTGGCGGCGTCCGGGACCGGCTGGGTCTCGCGCTGGCCGGGTGGGGGGGCGCGTGCCTGTCGTTTCTGGTCGTCGGTCTGCTGACGCCGGTGGACATGCGCTACTATCTGGCTGCCATCCCGGCGGTCGCCCTCACCGCGGCGATCGCTGCGGCTCGGGCCTGGCGGGCCGGTGGCTTCCAGCGCGCGCTGGCGGGCGTGCTCCTGGCGTGGGCCGTCTGGGTCGGTGTCCGTCAGTGGATCGTGTGGATCGGGTGACGCGCCACTAACCCCGGAATTCACGTGGGTTGCTATCGTCTGGCGCTGGGCTGGGCGGCGAGGGCTAGCAGCCCGTGGCAAAAGTCCTGCGTCGCACCAAGACCGGTGCGGCGCCCGGCTGGCAAGGCGCGAGGAACGAGAATACCGGGAGTATTTGACTGACGAGCAACGTAGCCAGCCGGGATGCGGCGCCGGTCGGCTGCAGCAGGACTTTTGCCACGGGCTGCTAGTACTACTTTGTTAGATCCGCAATTGCACCGACTTTAGCGCCTCGATGCGCTTCAGGTAGAACGGCCGTGGAGCAAAGAGGTACGCGGTGAAGATTTCCTGCACGATCGCGCGGGCCACCGGAAAGGTGAGCCTGGCGAGGTGCCGCCGCCGCTCGGCCTGCAGGAAGTTGTACGTCACGGCGGTGAGCACGACGTGATGGTGCCAGCCCGGGAACGTGCGGCCTTCGAAGTGATCCAACCCGAGGTGGGTCTTCAACTCTTGGTACTGCTGCTCGATGGCCCACCGCTGATGCGCGAGTCGGACAAGCTGCGGCCAGGAGGTGGTGGCCGGCAGGTTGACGAAGAAGTATTTGGTCCGCGGCGTCGCGCCCGTGTCGCGTTCGGCCAGCAGCCACACCTCGGGGGCGAGCCGGCGGTCGCGCCAGTCGTGGGCCGGGGTCACCCGCAGGGCCACACACTGGACCGTCCAGCGGCGCCCGCCGCGGCGGTTGCGCCAGCTGATGGGCCGCCACCGCGGCTGCGCCTTGGCGGCCTGGGCCACCGTGTACGCCCGCACGCCCGCCGCCAGGTCTGGCCGGGTGCGCGGGCGCCCCAGCCGGCCGCCCCGCCGGTGCCCGAGGCGCGGCCGCCCCAGGAACACGGTCTGCGACGAGGAAATCCCCACCGCATAGGGGAGCCGCAACCGATGCCACATGGCCCGAAACAGGCCGGTATCGCCAAACTCCGCATCGGCCAGCACGCCGGTGACGGTGAGGCCGCTGGCGCGCACCTGCCGGAGCAGGATGAGCGCTTGGCGCCACTTCGCCTGCAACCGGACACCCCGGGGAAGCCGCGCCCGATCGCGGGCGGCGTCGGTCAGCCACGCCTCGGGCACATAGAGCGCGGCCCCCAGCAAGTAGGCGCGCAGCCCGGTCCACAGCGCCGCGGTGACCGCCACTTGGCCATTGGCGACTTTCCCCACGGCCCCACAGTACTGGCGGGCCACCCCGACCGAGGACGTCCCTGGCTTGGGGAAACTCGTGCCAGCGAAGATCACCAGCCCTTCGCGTTCGGGCAGCACCGCCCGCAGGCAGCGCCAGACGCCGTCGGCACTCCACGGCGCATCGGTGATGAAGTGTTGGAACGCTTGATAGCCCCCGGGCTCGGTCCCCCGCGCCAGCATCGCTTCCATCGACTTGCGCGGGCTGTCGCTGAGCAACCCCTGGACGTACCGGCGCAACGCCAGCTCCTGTGCGCGCTGGCCGAAGCACGCCTTGAAGGCCTCGAGCCATCTCATCAGGCGACGCAACTGCCCCACCGTGCGGCGGTCGTGCACTACCGCGCAGGGTCCCGAATTCGCCAGAAAAGTACAATGTCCTCAAATTAGATCACTTGTCGGATCTCGCCCAAATTGTGCGATCTAACAAAGTAGTACTAGCCGCGACGAGGGATGTGGTCGGCCCACGCGAGCTCTGGGGGCAGGCGGATCACACGGGAGGGACCGATGACGGAGGACGAGGGGAGCCGACTGGTGGACCGCGTGGCCGGTGACGTCACCCGGGCGATGAAGGCTAAGGACCCGGCGACGCTCGCACCGCTTCGAATGCTCAAGGCCGCGCTGGCGAATCGTCGCGTCGAGAAGGGAAAGGACCTGGACGAGGCCGAGGCGGTGAAGGTGGTCGCGAGCCTGGTCAAGCAGCGCCGCGATGCGCAGGAGCAGTTCTACGGCGGCGGACGGCAGGACCTCGCCGACCACGAGGCCGCCGAGATCCGCGTCCTGCAGACCTACCTCCCTCCGGCAGCGGACCCGGCACAGGTCGAGGCGGCCATCCAATCGGCAATCGAGGAGACCGGCGCCACCGCCAGCAAGGACCTCGGCCGCGTCATGAAGGTCGTGATGGCCAAGCTCGCGGGACGGGGCGTCGACGGCAAGACAGTGAATCGGATCGTCAGCGCGCGGCTCGGTGGCGGGTGAGGCCCTGGTGGAGGACGCGTCGGCCCGCCCCCCGCCTGGCGCCACGCTGGCGCGCTCCGCTGGACTGATCGGCTCCGCCACGTTGGCCAGCCGGCTGCTGGGCCTCGTTCGCGATCAGGTCTTCGCCTATCTCTTCGGTGCGGGCAACGCCATGGACGCCTTCATCGTGGCGTTCCGCGTCCCGAACCTCTTCCGTGACCTCTTTGCGGAGG
Organism: Vicinamibacterales bacterium; assembly: GCA_965197935.1. GTDB lineage: Bacteria > Acidobacteriota > Vicinamibacteria > Vicinamibacterales > CAZQMT01 > CAZQMT01. The sequence continues at coordinate 81,787 of CBDAOD010000001.1, forward strand.
GGGCGATGAGTGCGGCCTTCGTGCCGACGTTCACTCGCCAGCTGACCCGCCACGGGAAGGCACGCGCCTGGCATCTCGGCAACAGCGTCATCAACGCACTGCTGATCAGCACGGGCCTGCTCGTGCTCGCGGGCATCGTCGGCGCGCGTCCCCTGACCACCTTCATCGCCTCGGAGTACGCCGCCGTGCCGGGCAAGCTCGAGCTCACGGCGCTGCTGACACGGATCTCGCTGCCCTTCCTCACGCTCGTCGCGATCGCCGCGGCGTTCATGGGCATGCTCAACTCGCTCCACCGCTTCTTCGTGCCGGCGCTGTCGCCGGCGATGTTCAATGTCTCCGTCATCCTCTGCGCAATCGTCCTCGTGCCCTGGATGCCGGCGCTGGGCTTCGAGCCGATCGCCGCGATCGCGATCGGTGCGGTCGTGGGCGGCCTCGGGCAATTGCTCCTGCAGTGGCCTGCGCTGCGACGGGAAGGGTATCGGTATCGACCCGTCCTGGATCCCAGAGATCCGGCGCTGCGCGAGGTCCTGACGCTCATGGGCCCGGGCATCCTCGGCCTGGCGGCGACGCAGGTGAACGTGCTGGTCAACGTGATCCTGGCGACCGGGGAGGGGACCGGCGCCGTCTCGTGGCTGAACTACGCCTTTCGCCTCATGTATCTGCCGATCGGGCTGTTCGGCGTCTCGATCGCCACCGCCGCGCTCCCGACGATCGCAGGGCACGCCGCACGCGACGAGCTGGCCGGCATCCGATCGACCGTGTCGAGTGGGCTCCGGCTGATGCTGATGTTGAACGTCCCGGCCGCGGTCGGGCTCGCCGTCCTGGCCTCTCCAATCATCCAGCTCATCTTCGAGCGAGGCCGCTTCACGCCGGTGGACACGGCGGCCACGGCCGCGGCCCTCGTGTTCTACACGCCTGGCCTGGTCGGATACTCGGCGGTGAAGATCGCCGTTCCCACCTTCTACGCGCTGCGTGACAGCCGAACCCCGGTCCTCGTCAGCGTGGGGGCGATCCTGTTCAACGTCGCGATCAACGTGATCCTGGTCCGTGTGATCGGCTACAGCGGCCTGGCGCTCGGCACGGCGATTGCGGCGTTGCTCAACGCCGGCGTCCTGTTGTGGCTGCTACGAGGCCGCCTCGGCGGGTTCGATGACGGGCGGGTGGGCCGGGCCCTCGTGAAGATCCTGCTCGCGTCCGCCGTGATGGGTGTCGCCGCACTGTCCACGGAGCAGCAGCTACGGCTCCTGCTCCCGGGCACGACCCCCGCGATTCAGCTCGTGCGTGTCCTCGCAGCCATCGCCACCGGGCTGGTGAGCCTGGGTGCCATGGCCCGCGCGCTACGGATCCAGGAGTTCGACGAGGCCCTCCGCCGCGTCTTCGCCAGATTTCGACCCGATCGAGTGAGCTAGTCCTAGCAGCCCGCGGTGAAGGTCCCGCGTCGCACCAAGGGCCACCTTGGGAGATGCCGCGGCCGGCCCCTCGCGCTGTGGTACGATCGCCACGATGCGTCGCCACCCGCCCGGTGTCTACTACACGTTTGGACCCGGAGCCCTGTCGCCCGCGCTCAAGGCGCTGATCTGGACGAACGTCGGCGCGTTCGTCCTGACCACGCTGGCGCCGTCTCTCACCATCTACCTTGGTCTGAGCCCGGTGGCGGTGCTGGAGCGGTTCTGGATCTGGCAGCCCGTCACCTACATGTTCCTCCACGGCGGGCTCTTCCACATCCTGTTCAACATGCTCGCGATCTGGATGTTCGGCACCGAGCTCGAGCGGCTCTGGGGCACTCCGTTCTTCGTGAGGTACTACTTCGTGACCGGGATCGGAGCGGCAGCGACGACGCTGGTCGGAGCGCTCCTGCCTTTCGAGCTCGCCGACCAGATGTACTTCTCTGTCACCATCGGCGCGTCCGGCGCCGTCTACGGTCTCCTGCTCGCCTACGCCCTCTACTATCCAGACCGGCCGATCTTGATGTTTCTGCTCTTCCCGATTCCGGCGAAGTACTTCGTGATGATCATCGGCGGGATCGCGTTCCTCTCATCGGTCAGCGACACGCGCGGCGGCGTGGCCCACGCGGCGCACCTCGGCGGTCTGGTCGTCGGCTACCTGTATCTGAGTCGGGGACGAAGCGGGGGCCTGTCCGCCGAGCTCAAGTACCGCTACCTCAAGTGGAAGATGGACCGCCTGCGCCGGAAGTTCGACGTGCACGAGGGTGGACGCGGCCGCGACTGGGACAAGCGCGTCCACTGACCCCGCCGCTAGCAGCCCGTGGTAAAAGTCCTGCTGCAGTCGGCCGGCGCTGCGTCCCGCCTGGCTGCGTTGCTTGTCGGTCAAATACTCCCGGTATTCTCGCTCCTCGCGCCTTGCCAGCCGGGCGCAGCGCCGCCCTTGGTGCAACACAGGACTTTCACCACGGGCTGCTCGAGAACGATCGAGCCGGCTCATCCGACAACGCGCGTTCGTGAGCTTCCGTGGCGCCAGCCTCACAGCAGGCCGCGGGCGTAGCCCCCATCGACCTGGATCGTCGTGCCGGTGATGTAGCTGCTGGCCTCCGATGCCAGAAAGGCGACCAGCGTGCCCAGCTCCCGCGGCTCGCCCAGGCGTTCCATGGGCACGCCCGCCACGGTGCGCTCCATCACGACGTGCGGCTCGACCCCCTCGCGGGCGGCCGCCGCCCTGGAGAGCTCGACGACGCGATCCGTCCGCGTGTAGCCGGGAGCCACGCAGTTCACCAGGATGCCCTCGGCCGCGAGCTCGCTCGACAAGGTCTTGGCCAGCCCGACGACGGCGGCGCGCGTGGCGTTCGAGAGGATCAGCCCGTCGACCGGCTGCCTCACCGCCACCGACGTGATGGCAATGATCCGACCTCCCCCCCGCCGACGCATGTGGGGAATCGCCGCGCGACACAGCCGGACGACACTCATCAGCACCGCGTCGATCGCCTGCCTCCAATCTTGCTCCCCCAGGACCTCGAACCTCCCGGAGGGAGGGCCGCCCGTGTTGGTGACCAGGATGTCGAGGCCGCCCAGACGGTCCACGGTCTCTCGGACCAGCCGATCGACATCGGCGGCGTCGGCTACGTCCGCGACGATCGGGACGACCTCGGCCCCGGTCGCCTGCGCGATCTCCGACGCCGCGAGCTCGAGTTCCGCTCTCCCCCGCGCGCAGATCGCGACGCGGGTCCCCTGCTCGGCGAGGGCGAACGCCGACGCCCTCCCCAGCCCCCGGCTGGCGGCACACACGAGCGCGACCCGCCCGGTGAGGTTCGGCTGCATCCTCGTCGCCTACGCTGCCCCTCACTGGCAGAAGTAGTCGTCGGTCTTGTCCAGCCAGTCCTGCCGGATCGGGCTGAACACGTCGAGCTCGAAGGTATCCTCGAGAGCTTCGGCCTGGTGCTCGACCCAGGACGGGATATGGAGCACCTCGCCCTCGCGCACCGTCACCTCCTCGCCTCCGACCAGGAACCGAAGCGCGCCCTGAAGCACGTAGGTCATCTGCTCGCTCTCGTGCGAGTGGATGGGCACGAGCGCGCCCGTCTTGAGGTAGATCTGCGCAATCATCTCCCGCTCTCCGGTGACCATCTTGCGAGAGATCATCTCCGTGACCTTCTCGAGCGCCTGTTCGTCCCAACGGTGCAAGCGGGCCGACTGACCGGCCATGTGGGCTCCTCCCTCAGGTTGGGCGCCTTCGTTCCGGTTGGCGGATCGCTCCGGTGAACGGTGCAGGCGCACGACAGCCGTAAACGGCGCGATGCGGGACGACTCGGTGCAGAACCCGCGGATTATACCATCGAGACCGGATGCTATAATGGGGACCGATCTCAACGCCTGAGCATCTCGGCCCCCTGTCGTCGGGCGCGAAGATCCGTCTGCGACCGTGTGGGAGAGAACGCAAGGCATTCGCTACCCGCGAGGCACGACCGGTTGCGAGCACACGACATGCAGGCGTCGTCGATCAGCAGGGCCACTCGGGCGACCGGAACACCCGGCCGGACGACGGCCCAGGCAGCCGACCGCGATGCCGAGCTCCCGCCAGACGAGCTGATCCGCCTCTATCGAATCATGCTCCTGTCCCGGCGACTCGACGACAAGGAGATCCAGCTTCGGAACCAGAGCCTCAGCTACTTCCAGATCAGCGGCGCCGGCCACGAGGCCGTCCAGGTCGCCGCCGGCTCGGTGCTCGAGGCGGGACACGACTGGTTCTTCCCGCACTACCGCGACCGGGCCCTGTGTCTGATGCTCGGCATCACGCCCTACGACATGCTGCTGCAGGCCGTGGGCGCCCGAGACGATCCCGCCTCTCATGGGCGCCAGATGCCCTCACACTGGGGCAGCCCGGCCCTCCACATCGTGTCCGGGTCGAGCCCGACCGGCACCCAGTGCGTCCAGGCGGTGGGGGCCGCCGAGGCGGGTCGGCTCTACGCGCGCATCGAGGCAATCGAGGGCCGCACTGCGAGATTCCACGCGGACGAGGTCGTCTACGTGGCCCTCGGTGACGGCGCCACCAGCGAGGGAGAGTTCTGGGAGTCGCTCGGCACGGCCTGCAACGCGCGCCTGCCGGTCGTCTACGTCATCCAGGACAACGGCTACGCGATCTCGGTGCCGGTCGAGGTCCAGACCCCGGGTGGCAGCATCTCGCGGCTGGTCGAGTCGTTTCCTGCGCTCAAGGTCATTCGGGTCGACGGAACGGACGTGCTTCAGAGCCATCACGCCATGCGCGACGCAGTCGCGCACGCGCGCGCCGGGAACGGCCCCTCGCTCGTGCACGCCTCGGTGACCCGGCCCTACTCTCATTCGCTCTCGGACGACGAACGGCTGTACAAGACCGAGCGCGAGCGAGAAGCCGAGCGGCAGCGTGATCCGTTGACACGGCTGCAGACGCTACTCCTGGAGAGGTCGCTGGTCACCCAGACGGAGCTCTCGCTGATGGCCGCCGACGTCGATCGCGAGCTGGCCGAGGCGACCGAGCGTGCGGTGGCGGCGCCGAAGCCAGAGCCAGGGTTGGCCGCCCTCTACGTGTACTCCCCTGATGTCGACCCCACGTCGCCGGACTTCGCATCCGAGCCCGCACCGGAGGGCAAGCCCGACACGATGGTCGCTCTGATCAATCGCACCCTTGCCGACGAGATGGCGCGCAACCCGCGGATCGTCGTGTTCGGACAGGACGTCGCGGACTGCAGCCGGCCGGAGGCGCTGGCCAGCGTGCGTGGCAAGGGTGGCGTCTTCAAGGTCACGCACGGGCTCCAGCGCGCCTATGGCAGCGACCGCGTGTTCAATGCGCCGATCGCCGAGGCCAACATCGTCGGACGCGCGATCGGCATGGCGACCCGTGGGATCAAGCCGGTGGTCGAGATTCAGTTCTTCGACTACATCTGGCCGGCCATGATGCAGATTCGGAACGAGCTGACGATGCTGCGGTATCGCTCCGGGAACACCTTCTCGTGTCCCGTCGTGATCCGGGTGCCGATCGGTGGTTACCTGAAGGGTGGCTCGCTCTATCACAGTCAGTCCGGAGAGAGCATCTTCGCGCACTGTCCGGGCATCCGGATCGTGTTTCCCTCGAACGCCCTCGACGCCGCGGGGTTGCTCCGAACCGCCATCCGGTGCGACGACCCGGTGCTGTTCCTGGAGCACAAGCACCTCTACCGCCAGACCTACAATCGGGCCGAGTACCCCGGGCCGGACCACACGATTCCCTTCGGCTCGTCCGCGGTCCGACGCGACGGGACCCACGTCGTGGTCGTCACGTGGGGTGCGCTCGTGCAGCGTTCGCTCCTGGCCGCTCAGCAGGCGGAGAAGGAGGGGATCAGCGTCATGGTGCTCGACCTGCGGACCCTGGTCCCGTACGACTGGCGAGGCGTCGCCGAAGCGGTTGCCCGGACCAGCCGGGTCATCGTGGCCCACGAGGACCAGCTCACCTGCGGCTTCGGCGCCGAGGTCGCGGCGCGCGTCGCGGACGAGCTCTTCGCCTACCTCGATGCGCCCGTCCGGCGTGTCGGCGCGCTCGACACGCCGGTCGCCTACTCGCCCATTCTGGAGGAAGAGATTCTCCCGCAGGCGTCGGACGTGCTGCGGGCCATTCGTGACATCGCGAGGTATTGACCCCGTTTTCTTGTGGCTCTCCGGTTCGTCATGCTCCCGCGCGCGACGCTCTGGGTGATCCTGATCACCGTGCTCGGCTCGTCGACCCACGGCGCGGTCCGCGTCGTGGTCCTGCGCTCCACGGGCGGCCTCCCCGCCCATCTGACCGGGTCGTTCGAATCACCGCTGGACTTTCAGCAAGCGGCGTCCGGCGAGTATCTGGTGTTCGACGGCGGAGGACACACGGTCTACGCCATCGATGCGGCCGCGACGACCGCCCGGAAGCTCGTGCAGATCGGTCAGGAGCAGGGTCGGATCATCCAGCCGAGCGCCTTCGCCATGGAGCCGGGTGGCAGATTCATCGTCGCGGACGGCCCGAACGACCAGGAGCGACTTCAGATCTTCGGGCCCGGTGGCAGACGCATCGGTGGCTTCACGTTACCGGGGAAGAATACCGCGCGGGTCACGATCGGGTCGCTGATCCTCAACGGCGTCGGATCGCTGCAGTACACCGGACGATCGATCCTCATCAACCAGCCCGAGACCGGCGCGCTCATCACGGAATACGGCCTGCGGGGCAACGCCCTGCGGACCATGGGCAGCCTGCGTCCGACCGGCCACGAGGCCGATCGCCAGGTGCACCTGGCCCTCAACACGGGGCTACCGCTCGTCAATCCGCGGGGGGGCTTCTACTTCGTGTTCCAGACGGGCCGACCGCAGTTTCGCAAGTACGACGCGCAGGGTCGGTTACTCTTCGAGCGCCACATCGAGGGTCCAGCGCTGGATGACATCCTCCGGGATCAGCCGACGGCCTGGCCGACGCGCCGTCTGGGCGACCGGGAGCTTCCGCTCGTGCCGCCCGTGGTGCGGACCGCCGCGGTGGATCCGGCCGGCAACCTGTGGGTCACGCTGCTGCGACCCTTCACCTACGTCTACGATCAGGACGGGGACAAACGACGGGTCGTGCAGTTTCGGGGCGCGGGTCTCGTCGCCCCGACCAGCCTGTTCTTCGCCGGACGGGACCGCGTCCTGGTCACACCGGGCTGCTACGAGTTCAACGTCCAGTAAGGTCCCGCCGGGGGAGGTCAGTCCGCCTGTAGGCTACGGACGTAGTGGACCAGCGTCCAGATCTCGTCTTCGGTCAACGTGCCCTCCATCGAGGGCATGGGCGGCTTGCCGACGCTGATCTTGTAGAAGATCTCGCCGTCGGTCAGGCGGTCTCGGACCTCGGAGGGCGTAAGGTCGCGCGGCTTCTCCCGAATCCGCGCCGCCATGGGACCGTCTCCCTTTCCCTCCGCCCCGTGGCAGAGCTGGCAGCGTTTCTCGTAGATCGCCGCCCCTTCCTCCAGCACCTCGGGAGTCCCCTCGATCGGATTCTCCTCGGCGAGAGCCTCCTCGGGCACTTCCCACGTCGACTCCTGGGCGATGACGCCGGCCGCCAAGGCGAACCCAACCGTCGCGACGAGCACGGGCAGGATCATGGTGACTTGCTTGCTGATTCTCTTCATGGACTACGTTGCCTCCGAAACACCGACCCTCCGAAAGCGTCGGGACGACGCGCCGCGGTGAGCTCCGCGCCATCCGGTCGTGAGCTGATAGCACCATTGTACCCTAGCAGCCCGTGGTGAACGTCCTGCGTGGCACCAAGGGCGGCGCTGCGCCCGGCGGGCAAGGCGCGACGCGACGACACTCGTCTAGCCCGGCGCGGGTTGGGTCAGCCCGGAGGGTGCCGGCGCCTCGTCGTCTGGAGTGCCCTCCTTGACCTCCCAGATCGAGACCAGCGGAAAGACCCTGGCAAACAGCACGTACAGCAGGGCGAAGCACGCGAACTGCGCGGCGGTCATCGAGATCTCGAGCAGCGACGGGCTGTAGACGCCCGCGTCCCAGTTGAAGGACCCGCGGGGGTAGGAGGCCGAGCTGATGACGATGATGTAGCGCTCGAGCCACATGCCCACCAGCACCGCGAGCGAAACCACGACGGTGCCACCGATCGTGCGCAGCCGCCGAAACGCCAGCACGGCCAGCGGAACGGCAAAGCAGCAGACGACCATCGTCCAGAACGCCGGCGCGAACGGACCGCTCAGCCTCGAGTTCAGGACGGCCACCTCGTCGGGTTCGTTGCCGTACCAGACGGTCAGGTGCTCTGCAAACGTGAAGTAGAACCACAGGCACGCCATCGTGAGGAGCAGCAGGCCCAAGTTGTTGAAATGAATCGGCCGAAAGAACGCGCCGAGGTCGAACACGCGGCGCATGACCGCCATGGCGACGATCAGGGCCGCGATGCCGCTGAAGATGGCGCCAACGACGAAGTAGGGCCCGAAGATGGCACTGTGCCACATCGGCACGAGGGTCATCGCGAACACCCAGGAGACGACGGTGTGGACCGACACGGCGATCGGGATGATCGCGACCGCCATCACGCCGATCGCCTTCTCCAGCCGCCGGTGCTGGCGCTCGGTCCCCTGCCAGCCGAGCGCGAGCGGACGGTAGAACCATCGCCATCGGGTGCTCCGGTCGCGCAGCAGCGCCAGGTCCGGAATCAGGGGTAGATAGAGGTAGGTCAGGCTGCCCAGGAAGTACACCGAGATGCAGATGACGTCCCAGATCAGCGGGGAGAGCAGCTGCGGGTAGAGCAGTGGCATGTAGATGAGCTCGGGACGTCCGAGGTGCCACAACACGTTGCTCGATCCCATCAGCAGGGCGAAGACGGTGATCGCCTCCGCCACCCGGGTGATTGGCCGTCGCCACTCGGCGCCGGTGAGACGAAGAATCGCGGAGATCAGCGTGCCCGCATGGCTGATGCCGATGAAGAACACGTAGTTGGTGATGTAGAGGCCCCAGTAGACGGGCCGGTTCATGCCGGCGCGGCCGAGGCCGTCACGAAGCTGCAGCGACCACTGGTATCCGCCGAAGGCCATCACGGCGAGCAGGAACGCCGCGAAGACCCAGATGCCCCGTCCGGGCTGGAGCACCGGCTTCAGCAGCGCGTCTTCAATCGCCCGATCGCGGTCTTGCCGTCGCACGCCAGTCCATCTCCTTGAGATAGAACACGCGAGGACCGGTGCCGAGCTCCTCGAGAGGTCGCTCGGCGCGGGGACTCTCGGCCAGCTTCGAGACCGTGCTCTCGGGGTCCTCGAGGTCACCGAAGACGATGGCCTGCGCCGGGCAGGCCTGCGCGCACGCTGGCTGCACCTCGAGATCACCCACGGGGCGCTCCTCTTCGCGGGCCTGGTCGGTCACGCGCCGGATGCGCTGCACGCAGAAGGTGCACTTCTCCATGATGCCCTTCCACCGTACGGCTACATCCGGGTTGATGGTGCTCTGGAGCGGGTCCTCCCACGACGGCTCGCGCCAGTTGAAGTGTCGGACCGTGTAGGGGCAGGCGTTCGCGCAGGCTCGTGTCCCGATACACCGCGGATGAATCTGCGCGTTGAGCCCCTCCGGCGTCTCGTAGGTGGCCGAGACCGGACACACGCTGACGCAGGGCGCCTCGTCGCAGTGCACGCACAACACGGGAACGAACCGGACCTTCAGGTTCGGGAACTCGCCCTCCACGTGACGCTCCACGCGCATCCACTCGATCGCGCGGCCACGCGCCGCCTCCTCCGGTCCGGCCGTTGGCACGTTGTTCTCGGCCCGGCAGGCCACCACGCAGGCCTCGCACCCATCACACCGATCCAGATCGATCGCCATCCCCCACTTTGACATGTCTACTCGCTTCCGGCTCTCGATGCGCCGACCGGGGCCCCAGCAGCCCGTGGTGAGAATCCTGCTACCGCCGGCTGGCGGACCCGCCCGCTCAGATCCTCTGGACCCTCACGGCGACCGTCAGGGCCGTCCCGGCATCGGTCGAGGCGATCTCCGGAGACGCGAGCGTGAACGGGTTCACGCCGCGCCCCCGGGCAAATCGCCCGTAGTGGGCATGGCCCTGGCCGGCCGCGATCGCGATCGCCTCCGGATGCAGGCCCGGGTTCAGGAAGGCAGGCGCCTGGAGCCGTCCCGACGCCGACACGACCTCGACCAGATCGCCGCGGCCGATTCCGAGCCCGGCCGCCGTCGCCGGGTTGATCTCCACGACGCTTCCCCACCGAACCCCGGTCATCGGATCCGCCAGCTCCTGCAGGAACGGCAGGTGCGCGCTGCGACCATCCCCGAACGCGACCGATCCATAGATCTCGAGCGTCAAGGGGAACGTCTCGGACCCGGGCGTCGTCACCCGTCGAGCGTCCACGATGGGACCCAGCTCGAACGAATAGCGTCCGCTCTCGGTCGCGAACTCCATACCCGGCGCATGGTCTTCATCCCACCAACCGCCGCGCTCGAGCGCACGCGTCCAGAACCTGGACTCCCGCGCCTCCACGATCGAGCCACGCCCTGCCGCCTGGAGGCCCGCCCACGCCGCGCGCAGGGCTTCCTCGTAGGAGGACCACGGGAACGCCGCGACCATCTCGTCTCCCAGACCTCCGGCCGCCCGCAGTAGCACGTCGGGCATCGAGAGCATGCCTCGATACAACGGCCGGGAAAACGCAGGACCGGAGAGCGAGGCCATCGGCAGGCCCACGCCCGAGGCCGGGACGTCGTCGTCGAATCGCTCGAACGGCGTCGGCTCCGGCAACACCAGATCGGCCAGATACGTCGTCTCATCGAGAAACGATCCAAAGCTGACGATGAACGGCACGCGGCCCAGCGCGTCCGCAGGCGCCGGGGCGCCCGCTGCGGTGTGGACGGGGTTGGTCCCGGCGACGAGCAGCACCTGTATGCCGCCGATCTCGGTCAGGCCGCGGGCCACCGAGCGCGCCTCGACTGCGGGGCGCTCCGCCTCGGGCTCCTCCGGCAGCGCCGGCCAAGGGGCGAACGGCGGCGGCGACGTGAAGAAGATGCCACCCGCGTTGCCGTAGGCGCCGAGGAGCGCATTGAGATGGTCGACCGCCAGAGCAGCCGCCACCCCCCCGGGACCCGTCGTGGCAGTCTCGCCGGCCATCGCGACCGCCGGTCCGAGGGTCGCCAACTCCCGGGCGATCCGCTCGAGCCGCTCCGCGGAGACGCCGGTGGCCTCGGCCACCCGCTCGGGGCCGAACTCGGCCTCGACGTGAGCCCGCATCGCCTCGAAGCCGTCGGCCGTGCCCGCGAACTCGGCGTCGTGGAGGTTCTCCCGGAGCAAGACGTGCGCCAGCCCGAGTGCCAGGATCGCCTCGGACCCCGGCCGTACGGCCAGCCACTCGTCGGCACTCGCGGCACTCTGCGAGAGGCGCGACTCGACCGCGACGAACTTGCCGCGCCGGCCCGGTCGACCCTGGCGCAGGTGCCCGAGCCCGCGCGCGAAGCGGACGGGGGAGCGCGTCGATTCCAACGGCCCGCCGCCGAACGCGATGACGTAACCGGCGCGCTCCAGGTCGTAGGCGAAGCCCTCGCTCCTGCCCGTCGTCAGCGCGTGCGCTCGGTGGACGACGCCGGCGTCGAAGGGTTCGTGCACCCAGTGCCGATCCGAGCCGAACGCGGCGAGGAACCGCTGCACGATCTCGAGGCGATGACCGCGTATGGCACCAGTCAGGAACCCCAGTGTCTCGGTCCGCTCGCCTTGCTGCAGCGCGGAGAGCTCGGCCACGAGGCGGTCGATCGCCTCGTCCCAGGTGACGGGTCGCCACTGGCCTTCGCCCCGCTCACCGTCGCGAACCAACGGCTCTCGGAGACGGTCGGGATGATACAGGGCCTGCGGCAGGGCCTGACCTCGCGCGCAGCTTCCGCCGCGCGCGATCGGGTGCGACGGGTTGCCCTCCACCTTCACGACCCGACCGTCGATCTTGCGCGCCAGCAACCCGCACCCGCCAGGACACTCGAAGCAGGTCGTGGCGAGGAGCTCCTCGACTCCCGGCACGAACGGCTCCTCGGGAACGAGCAACGGAATGATCTGCTCCGACCCGGGGGGAGCGCACGCATCGAGCAGCATGCCCGCCGTTCCGGTCACGACGCTGCTCTTCAGGAACGCTCGGCGCTTCATTTGTGGCACACCACGCAGTCGATCGAAGCCCCGCGTTCCTCGTGACACGTGACGCACCAGTCCATCTCGTAAGTCATGTGCCTCTCGGCGCGATCGCTCTGGCCGATGCCTCCGTGACACTCCTCGCAGCCGACCTCGGCGCGGACGTGCCATTTGTGGCTGAAGTAGGTGAACTGTGGGATCTCGTACAGCCGCACCCAGGGAATGTCAGTCCCGGCGTCCGCGTACTCGAAGATCTTCTGGATCTCCGGGTGCTCGGTCTCCATGGCCTCGTGACAGAGGACACAGAGGTCGACGTGTGGGATGCCGGCGGCGTTCTGCCGGTCGACGTAGCTGTGACAGTAGGCGCAGTCGATCTCGTTCTCCGCATGGACGCGGTGGGAGAAGGCGATCGGCTGCTCGGGGCTGGCATCATCCGCCTGGGAACACGCGCTCATGATGCCAGCGGCGAGCCAGGTGAGACCGGCCAGGGCGATCAGCTGCAGGGCTCGACGGTGGCGCACGAACTCTTCGTGTGGGCGGGCCAAGGGCAAACGCATTATATCAATGGGCTTGGGGCACACAACGCAGCCGAGTCTGCGCGCATCCGCCGCCCTCGAGAATCGGCCGTCGAGCCATCCCTCCAACGCACTTGGACGCGCCAGGCGTGCCTCCTGGTTCGTCCCGAGCTCGGGCCACGCTAGCAGCGCGTGGTGAAGGTCCTGCGGCGCACCAGGTGCGGCTGCGCCTGGCTGGCAAGGCGCGAGGAGCGAGAATACCGGGAGTGTACGCAGGATCCGCCGTCGGCCCGGGTTGCCGGTGCGCCCCGCCGCGCACTACCCTAGGTGGCAAGGTCCTTGCCGGCATATGAACAGGTCGCGACGAACCGACGGCGGTTGGCTGCCCTGGGTCGGATGGATGCTCGTGCTGGCGCCCGCGATGGCCCAGGAATCGGGTCTTCCCCCGCGCGTCACGGATGGCGTCCAGACCGACCGCCAGGCGGTCTCCACCGGGCCAGCGGATGAGACGGCCCTGATCGCCAGGGCCCGGGCCCGCGGTGCCGTGCGGGTCATCGTCAGACTCGCCGTGCCTTTTCTGCCGGAGCCGCGGCTGCCGGGAACCGGAGCGATCCTACGGCAACGGGCCGAGATCGGGCGCGCCCAGACCGTCGTGCTGGGCGAGCTCGCCGGGTATGCCACGGGCGGGGTGAAGCGCCTGCAGCTCACGCCGTATCTCGCGCTGGAGGTCGACGCGGCCGCGCTCGCACGGCTGGCCGCCTCGTCCAGCGTCCTCGGCATCCAGGAAGATCGGCCGGTGCCTCCCACCCTGGCGGAGAGCACGCTGGTCATCGGAGCGCAGGCCGCCGCCGCGGGCGGCCACACGGGCGCCGGGCAGACGGTGGCGATTCTCGACACCGGCGTCGACAAGACGCACGGCTTCTTCGGCGGGCGGGTGGTTTCGGAAGGCTGCTACTCGACGACCAGCGCGGCCGACAACTCCTCGAGCCTCTGCCCGGGCGGGGCGCCGCAGTCGATAGCGCCCGGCTCCGGGCTCGACTGCGGCGCCGTCGGAGGCTGCTTCCATGGCACCCACGTCGCCGGCATCGCCGCCGGCAGCGGCAGCGGCCTCTTCGGAGTCGCCCGCGACGCGAGCCTCATCGCCATCCAGGTCTTCTCTCGCTTCGACGATCCCGCGGACTGTAACGGCAACGCCCCGTGCGCGCTGAGCTACCCCTCGGATCAGATGCTGGCGCTGGAGCGCGTTCATGCGCTGCGTAGCACGTTTACGATCGCGGCGGTCAACATGAGCCTCGGCGGCGGCCAGCACTTCTCGAACTGCGATGGCGATGCGCGCAAGCCAGCCATCGACACGCTGCGCGGCGCGGGGATCGCAACGGTCATCTCTGCCGGGAACAACGGCTACACGAGCAGCCTCACGGCTCCCGGCTGCATCTCGAGCGCCATCCCCGTGGGATCGACGCACGACGGCAGCGCAGGACCGGTCGATACCGTCTCCCCGTTCTCGAACAGCGCCGGATTTCTCAAGCTACTCGCACCCGGACAGTTCATTACGTCGGCCGTGCCGGGTGGAGGGTTCTCGGGCCTGAATGGCACGTCGATGGCCGCGCCCCACGTGACGGGGACATGGGCGGTCGCGCAGCGCGCCGCCGCCAAGCCGGCCGACGCCCTGATGGCGGCACCGGGCGATGCCCCCGCGGCGACCGTCGATGAGATCTTGACCGCCCTGACGTCGACCGGCGTCGATATCACGGACCCGCGTAACGGGATCACCACGCCAAGGATCCAGCTCGACGCCGCTGTCGCCGCTCTGGTGGCCGCGACCGACACCGACGGTGACGGGCTGTCGGACGCGTTCGAGAACCAGTTCGGGTTGAACCCGAACGACGCGACGGGCGCCAACGGCGCCGCGGGCGACCCGGACGCCGACGGGCTGACCAACGCCCAGGAGCAGGCCATGGGGAGCCACCCCCGCGGCTTCTTCACCCGCTTCTTCGCCGAGGGCGCCACCGCGGGCAGCCTGGCGTTCAGCACGCGGATCGCCACCGCCAACCCCGGCGCCACCGCCGCCCGGGTCCTCTACCGCTTCCTCGAGACCGACGGCACGACGGCCTCCCAGTTCGTCAACCTGGGCATGATGACCCGTCACACCCTCGACGTCGGCAGCGTCGCCGGGATGGCCAACGCCGAATTCTCCACCATCTGCGAGTCGGACCAGCTGGTGGTCTCCGACCGCACCATGGAGTGGGACACCAACGTCTACGCCAGCCACGCCGAGACCAGCATCGCCGCGGCGGCGCTCACCTGGAACCTGGCCGAGGGGTCGACCAACGGGTTCAACCTGTTCTACCTGGTCCAGAACCCCAACGCGACGGCCGCCGACATCATCGTGACGTTCCTGCGGCCCGGAGGTCTGGCCCCGCTGGTGCGAACCTTCGCCGTGCCGGCGACCGGCCGGCTCAATATCTGGGTCAACACCGTCGACCCGTCGCTCGCGGCGACCGATGTCTCGGCCACCATCGTCTCGACCAACGGCGTGACGATCATCGTCGAGCGGGCGATGTATCTCGACCTGCCAGGGCAGACCTTCGGAGCCGGGCACGAGAGTGCGGGTGTGACCGCCCCGTCGCTCACGTGGTTCTTCGCCGAGGGGGCGACCGGAAGCTTCTTCGACCTGTTCGTCCTGCTCTCGAACCCGACGGGCACGGCGGCCACCGTCCGGGCGGACTTCCTGCTGCCAGCGGGACCGTCGTCACCAAGACCTACACGGTCGCGGCCAACAGCCGGTTCAATATCTGGGTGGACCTGGAGGACGCCCAGCTGGCCGACACGGCGGTGTCAACGACGATCACGGTGACCAACGGCGTGGCAATCATCGCCGAGCGCGCGATGTGGTGGAACGCCGTGTCGGGGCTGGCGAGCTGGTTCGAGGCGCACAACTCGCCGGGGTCGACGGTGACCGGAACGCAGTGGGCGCTGGCCGACGGCGAGGTTGGCGGCGCGCGGAGCTACTTCACCTTCATCCTGATCGCCAACACGTCGGCGTTCGCCGCGTCGGCGACGGTGAAGATCATGTTCGAGGACGGGACCTTCACGACCCGGACGTTCCCGCTCAACGCAAACAGCCGGTTCAACGTCGACGTGGGGGCGGAGTTCCCGGGCGCGGCGAACCGGCGGTTCGGAGCGGTGATCACGAGCGTGTCGACGGGCAACGGCGTGCCCCAGATCGTGGTCGAGCGGGCGATGTACTCCAACGCCTTCGGGGTCGTCTGGGCGGCGGGCACCAACGCCCTGGCGATCCGGCTCGCACCCTGAAGGTCCACAGCCGACGTCCCGCCGTTAGCCGGGTCCACCTTGCCGGGAGCATACCCTTCCGGGCGTGCTAGACTCCGGTGTTCGGCCGCATGGAGGTGTCAGTTTTCTGGTAGTGGGAGGGCCAGCATGAAGCGTACGTCGTCGATTCTCGTCGCCTTGGTTCTGTCGATGACCTGCCTAGTACTACTTTGTTAGATCCGCAAGTGCACCGACTTTAGCGCCTCGATGCGCTTCAGGTAGAACGGCCGTGGAGCAAAGAGGTCCGCGGTGAAGATTTCCTGCACGATCGCGCGGGCCACTGGAAAGGTGAGCCCGGCGAGGTGCCGCCGCCGCTCGGCCTGCAGGAAGTTGTACGTCACGGCGGTGAGCACGACGTGATGGTGCCAGCCCGGGAACGTGCGGCCTTCGAAGTGATCCAACCCGAGGTGGGGCTTCAACTCTTGGTCCTGCTGCTCGATGGCCCACCGCTGATGCGCGAGTCGGACGAGCTGCGGCCAGGAGGTGGTGGCCGGCAGGTTGACGAAGAAGTATTTGGTCCGCGGCGTCGCGCCCGTGTCGCGTTCGGCCAGCAGCCACACCTCGGGGGCGAGCCGGCGGTCGCGCCAGTCGTGGGCCGGGGTCACCCGCAGGGCCACACACTGGACCGTCCAGCGGCGCCCGCCGCGGCGGTTGCGCCAGCTGATGGGCCGCCACCGCGGCTGCGCCTTGGCGGCCTGGGCCACCGTGTACGCCCGCACGCCCGCCGCCAGGTCTGGCCGGGTGCGCGGGCGCCCCAGCCGGCCGCCCCGCCGGTGCCCGAGGCGCGGCCGCCCCAGGAACACGGTCTGCGACGAGGAAATCCCCACCGCATAGGGGAGCCGCAACCGATGCCACATGGCCCGAAACAGGCCGGTATCGCCAAACTCCGCATCGGCCAGCACGCCGGTGCCGGTGAGGCCGCTGGCGCGCACCTGCCGGAGCAGGGTGAGCGCTTGGCGCCACTTCGCCTGCAACCGGACACCCCGGGGAAGCCGCGCCCGATCGCGGGCGGCGTCGGTCAGCCACGCCTCGGGCACATAGAGCGCGGCCCCCAGCAAGTAGGCGCGCAGCCCGGTCCACAGCGCCGCGGTGACCGCCACTTGGCCATTGGCGACTTTCCCCACGGCCCCACAGTACTGGCGGGCCACCCCGACCGAGGACGTCCCTGGCTTGGGGAAACTCGTGCCAGCGAAGATCACCAGCCCTTCGCGTTCGGGCAGCACCGCCCGCAGGCAGCGCCAGACGCCGTCGGCACTCCACGGCGCATCGGTGATGAAGTGTTGGAACGCTTGATAGCCCCTGGGATCGGTCACCCGCGCCAGCATCGCTTCCATCGACTTGCGCGGGCTGTCGCTGAGCAACCCCTGGACGTACCGGCGCAACGCCAGCTCCTGTGCGCGATGGCCGAAGCACGCCTTGAAGGCCTCGAGCCATCTCATCAGGCGACGCAACTGACCCACCGTGCGGCGGTCGTGCACTACCGCGCAGGGTACCGAATTCGCCGGAAAAGTACAATGTCCTCAAATTAGATCACTTGTCGGATCTCGCCCAAATTGTGCGATCTAACAAAGTAGTACTAGGCAGCCAGCGTGCCGCGGCGCAGGCGACCGGACCATTCGTGAGCGAACCGGTCACCCCCACCTTGAGCCCGCCGGTACGCAACTTGCCAATCGCGAGGATCCCGACGCCCGGCGATCCGGTCAGGGAGTTCGCACGCCAGCAGCCTCCGATTCCGGCGCTCGATCCCGAGGGCCAGGAGGTCCCGGATGGCGCGCTGCAGACCTACTACGGTCCGGGGCGCGCGCCGACCGCCGGCGCCGTCAGCTTCGAAGGCGTCAAGCAGGGCGACCCGGGCACGGGCGGCGTTCCGCCGGACCCGATCGGGGACGTGGGCCCCAACCACTACGTGCAGATGGTGAACGTGGCGTTCACCATTTTCAGCAAGACCGGCGCCGTTCTCACGGGACCCACCGCCATCAACAGCCTCTGGGCTGGCCTGGGGAATGCTTGCGCGACGGCGACCGACGGCGACCCCGTCGTGGTCTACGACGACCTGGCGAATCGCTGGTTCCTGTCCCAGTTCAATCGGGTGACGCCGGCCGGGCCGTTTAACCTGTGCTTCGCCGTCTCGCAGACGGCGGACCCGACCGGTGCCTACCACCGATATCAGTTCGCCGTCCCGGCGTTCCCCGACTACTACAAAGTCGGCGTGTGGCCCGACGCCTACTACGTCGGCGCCAACGAGACCCCGTCGGGCGTGTTCGCCTTCGACCGTCCGCGGATGCTCGCCGGGCTTCCCGCGACGTTCCAGAAGTTCACGCCGGCCGCGAACGGCATCCACACCCTGATGCTACCCAGCGATCTGGACGGCGCCGCCCGCCGGCGCGCCCAACTACTTCTACCGGTTCGTCGACGGGCAAACGGCACCCAGCGGCGGCGTAGACCGCCTGGAGATCTTCGAGTTCCGAGTCGATTTCACGACACCGGCCAACTCGACCTTCACCGGTCCGACCGCGCTCCCGACGGCCGCGTTCTCGGTCCTGTGCAACTTCAACACCCAGTGCATCCCGCAACCGGGCACTGGCCAGACACTCGACTCGATCACCGAGTGGCCCATGTGGCGCTTCCAGTACCGGAACTTCGGTACGCACGAGACTCTCGTGGGCAATCATTCGGTGGATGTGGATCCCACGGCCGCGGATCGCGCGGGTGTTCGGTGGTATGAGCTACGCAAGACGGGGGCGGGGCCATGGACCATCTTCCAGCAGGGCACTCACGCGCCCGCCGACACGGCGCAACGCTGGATGGGCAGCATCGCGACCGACAAGGTCGGCAACTTGGCCCTGGGCTACAGCGCGTCGGACCCGGCGGGCGCGTTCCCGGGCCTCCGCTACACGGGACGACTGGTCGCCGACGCGGCTGGCACGATGCAGGCCGAGGCCACACTCATCGCGGGCGGCGGGTCGCAGACAGGCAGCAACCGCTGGGGCGACTACAGCTCCCTGAACGTGGACCCGGTCGACGGGTGCACGTTCTGGTACACGGGGGAGTACTACGCGGCGACGTCGGGGTTCAACTGGCAGACGCGGATCGGCACGTTCAGCTTCCCCGGGTGCCTCGGCGCCGACACCGACGGCGACGGGCTGTCCGACGCCTTCGAGAACCAGTTCGGGCTGGATCCGAACGACGCCACGGGCGCCAACGGCGCCGCCGGCGACCCGGACGCCGACGGGTTGACCAACGCCCAGGAGCAGGCCATGGGGACGCATCCCCGCGGCTTCTTCACCCGCTTCTTCGCCGAGGGCGCCACAGCGGGCAGCCTGGCGTTCAGCACGCGGATCGCCACCGCCAACCCCGGCACGACCGCCGCCCGCGTCCTCTACCGCTTCCAGAAAACCGACGGCACGACGGTCTCGCAGTTCGTCAGCCTGGGCATGATGACCCGTCATACCCTCGACGTCGGGAGCATCGCCGGGCTGGGCACCGCCGAGTTCTCCACCATCTGCGAGTCGGACCAACTGGTGGTCTCCGACCGCACCATGGAGTGGGACACCAACGTCTACGCCAGCCACGCCGAGACCAGCATCGCCGCGGCGGCGCTCACCTGGAACCTGGCCGAGGGGTCGACCAACGGGTTCAACCTCTTCTACCTGGTCCAGAACGCCAACGCGACGGCCGCCAACATCTCGGTCACCTTCCTCCGGCCGGGCGGCCTCGCGCCGCTGGTGCGGACCTTCACCGTGCCGGCCACCAGCCGGTTCAACATCTGGGTCAATACGGTCGACCCGCTGCTCGCGGCGACCGACGTCTTGGCCATCGTCACCTCGACCAACGGCGTGACGATCATCGTCGAGCGGGCGATGTATCTCAACCTCCCCGGGCAGACCTTCGGGGCGGGGCACGAGAGCGCGGGCGTGACCGCCCCGTCGCTCACTTGGTTCTTCGCCGAGGGCGCGACCGGGAGCTTCTTCGACCTGTTCGTCCTGCTCTCGAACCCGGGTGGCACGGATGCCAGCGTTCGGGCGGACTTCCTGCTGCCGAGCGGGACGGTCGTCACAAAAACCTACACCGTGGTGGCCAACAGCCGGTTCAACATCTGGGTGGACCTGGAGGACGCCCAGCTGGCGGACACGGCGGTCTCGACGACGATCACGGTGACCAACGGGGTACCGATCATTGCCGAGCGGGCGATGTGGTGGAATGCGACCGGGGGCATCGCCAGCTGGTTCGAGGCGCACAACTCGCCGGGGTCGACGGTGACAGGCACCCAATGGGGCCTGGCCGACGGCGAGGTCGGCGGCGCGCGCAGCTACCGTACGTTCATCTTGATCGCCAACACCTCGGCGTTCGCCGCGTCCGCCACGGTCAAAATCATGTTCGAGGACGGGACCACCACGACCCAGACCTTCCCGCTCAGCGCGCGCAGCCGGAAGAACGTGGACGTGGGGACAGAGATTGCCGGGACGGCCGGACGCCGGTTCGGGGCGGTGATCACGAGCGTGTCGACGGGCAACGGCGTCCCGCAGATCGTCGTCGAGCGGGCGATGTACTCGAATGCGTTCGGGGTGGTGTGGGCGGCCGGCACCAACGCCCTCGCGAGGCGATTGAAGCCGTAGGCGACTCTGACGCCGCCCGAGACCGGCCTCAGCTGGTCGGCGGGACAACGCCGGGGGCGACCGACAACCCCTCGCCGAGGCCTGCACCGAAATTGGGGGTCCGGGATGCTGGACGGCCAGCCACGATACGGATGCCGACGCCAACCGGAGCGCGCGTGTTGGATTCGGTCGTTCCCGAGATATAGTTCGGAAGTCCCGAACATAAGGGGGGAGGAATATGACTGGAAGGGTCGTTTCGCTTGGTCGAACTGGGCTAACGGTCGGAGGTCTTCTCCTCCTCGGGGCGGGGAGCGGCCAGCTCCCTCAGCTTGAGGGCCCTCTTGCAGCCCCGGACAGACCCGGACGACAAGTGATCTAATTTGAGGACATTGTACTTTTCCGGCGAATTCGGGACCCTGCGCGGTAGTGCACGACCGCCGCACGGTGGGTCAGTTGCGTCGCCTGATGAGATGGCTCGAGGCCTTCAAGGCGTGCTTCGGCCATCGCGCACAGGAGCTGGCGTTGCGCCGGTACGTCCAGGGGTTGCTCAGCGACAGCCCGCGCAAGTCGATGGAAGCGATGCTGGCGCGGGTGACCGATCCCAGGGGCTATCAAGCGTTCCAACACTTCATCACCGATGCGCCGTGGAGTGCCGACGGCGTCTGGCGCTGCCTGCGGGCGGTGCTGCCCGAACGCGAAGGGCTGGTGATCTTCGCTGGCACGAGTTTCCCCAAGCCAGGGACGTCCTCGGTCGGGGTGGCCCGCCAGTACTGTGGGGCCGTGGGGAAAGTCGCCAATGGCCAAGTGGCGGTCACCGCGGCGCTGTGGACCGGGCTGCGCGCCTACTTGCTGGGGGCCGCGCTCTATGTGCCCGAGGCGTGGCTGACCGACGCCGCCCGCGATCGGGCGCGGCTTCCCCGGGGTGTCCGGTTGCAGGCGAAGTGGCGCCAAGCGCTCACCCTGCTCCGGCAGGTGCGCGCCAGCGGCCTCACCGGCACCGGCGTGCTGGCCGATGCGGAGTTTGGCGATACCGGCCTGTTTCGGGCCATGTGGCATCGGTTGCGGCTCCCCTATGCGGTGGGGATTTCCTCGTCGCAGACCGTGTTCCTGGGGCGGCCGCGCCTCGGGCACCGGCGGGGCGGCCGGCTGGGGCGCCCGCGCACCCGGCCAGACCTGGCGGCGGGCGTGCGGGCGTACACGGTGGCCCAGGCCGCCAAGGCGCAGCCGCGGTGGCGGCCCATCAGCTGGCGCAACCGCCGCGGCGGGCGCCGCTGGACGGTCCAGTGTGTGGCCCTGCGGGTGACCCCGGCCCACGACTGGCGCGACCGCCGGCTCGCCCCCGAGGTGTGGCTGCTGGCCGAACGCGACACGGGCGCGACGCCGCGGACCAAATACTTCTTCGTCAACCTGCCGGCCACCACCTCCTGGCCGCAGCTCGTCCGACTCGCGCATCAGCGGTGGGCCATCGAGCAGCAGGACCAAGAGTTGAAGCCCCACCTCGGGTTGGATCACTTCGAAGGCCGCACGTTCCCGGGCTGGCACCATCACGTCGTGCTCACCGCCGTGACGTACAACTTCCTGCAGGCCGAGCGGCGGCGGCACCTCGCCGGGCTCACCTTTCCAGTGGCCCGCGCGATCGTGCAGGAAATCTTCACCGCGGACCTCTTTGCTCCACGGCCGTTCTACCTGAAGCGCATCGAGGCGCTAAAGTCGGTGCAATTGCGGATCTAACAAAGTAGTACTAGCAGCGCTCGCCGCCCGTGGTGAAAGTCGTGGGTCGCGCCAAGGGCCGCCCTGGGAGATGCCGCGGACGGCCCGAGCAAGGCGCGAGGAGCAAGAATACCGGGAGTATGTGACCCGTCGTGAACAATGCCCAACGCAGCCCGCGGCGGGATGCCGCGATCCGCCGGGCTAACGGGACGACCGAAGCGGGGAGCTGTTCAGCGGGTGAGGTAGGTCGTAATGGTCTTGCGGGCCACGTAGGGCTTGACCGCCGCGTCGTACTCGAGGAAGTGCGGCTGTGCGTGGTGATGGTCGAATGCCGCGCGGTCGGTGTAGAGCTCATAGAACAGCCACTCGGTGGGCGACGTCTCGCCCTGCGCGACGTCGAAGCGGTGGCAGCCCGACTCCGTCGTGACCGACGTCGTCGCGTTCTTGACCGCCGCCTTCTCGAACGCCTCGAGATGCTCCGATTGCACGGTGAGATTGACCAAGACCACGTACATGTTTCCTCCCAGTGTCCTGTCCGGTCGACCGTGAGAGCGCGAGCGTCCGTCGGCTACTCAGTACCGCCGCTTCTGCTGGCGGACGATGTCGAATCTGGCGGTTTCCGCCACCGCCATCACGGCCATGACCCCCGCCTGGACCGGGTCGGTGACGACCATGTCGGCGGCATCGGGCACGCCACCCGCCATGCTCAGCGAGATGACCGTCAGGCCCTCCTGGCGCACCTCCGCCACGGCCTTCGCGATCTCTCCACCCATCAGCGACCCCGCGAGCACCAGCAGGTGAACCCGCGGGAGCCTGACCACCGCCCTGACGGCCGCAGCCAGCTCCTTCTCACCGACGAGGGGGATCGTGTCCACGGAGATTCGCTCACCACGGATGTTGTGGCGATCGGCCTCGGCAATCGCGCCGACGGCGACCTGGCCGACCTGGGCGCCCCCACCCATGATGACGATGCGCTTGCCGTAGATCCTCGAGAACGAAGGCGTCCCCTCCACGTGCTGGATGTCGGGCAAGCGCTCGAGATCGGCCAGCAGCGGATCCGTCGGGCCCTCGAGGGTGAACTCGAAGTAGACCTGCGTCAGCTCCCCTGCGCCGTGAATGATGTCCACGTGGCCGATGTTTGCGCCGTGCTCGGCCAGGACACGACTGAGCCGAGACAGCACACCGGGCTGGTCGACCGCGGTGATCAGGACCGCGTGTTCTGCCATCGCCATCGCCTCGTCTCCTCCGCGCCTGCTCTCAGACTACCCTAAACTCGAGGAGTCGGGTCGCGTGCCGCGCCGGCGCCCGGCCAGGCTGCCGACCGTAGGTCGATCCCGGCGGTCGGCACTCGGCTCACAGCCTTACTCCTCCGGTGGAAGGACGGAGGCCACGGCCCCGAGCTTGGTCAGCGCGACACCGGCCAGAATCGCCGCCGCGCCGGTCAGCTTTCGGAGACCGAGCGGCTCGCCGAGCCACAGGGTCGCGAAGACGATGGCCACCACCGGCACCATGTTCGCGTAGACCCCGGTCCTGGCGCTGCCGATCCGCTGCACGCCCATGTACCAGATCAGATACGCCACGCAGAGAGCGAACACCGCGGAGTACACGAGGCCGGCCCAGGCGCCGACGCTCACGGCACTCCAGTCGAGCCGCACGAGATCGGCCACGCCGAACGGCACGAACATCAGCGTGCCGAGCACGAGCGAGTACCCCGTCACGACCATGGGCGATCGACGCGTGAGGAGCGGGCGGGCGCCAACCGTGTACACCGACCAGCACAGGACCGCACCCACCATCAGCAGGTCACCGAGCAGGGATTCACCGCCGGCGCTCGCCGGGCGGCCAACGACGAGCCACAGCCCATAGAGCGACAGGATCGTCCCTATCCAGTGCCAGCGTGTCAGGCGCTCGTGGCCGACCGCGACCGAGAGCAGCGCCATGGCGATGGGACCACTGCCGATGATGAGTGCGCTGTTCGAGACGCTCGTGCGGGCCAGCCCGGTCATGAAGCAGAGCTGGTAGAGCAGATGGCCGGTGAAGGCCAGCCCGAGGAGGACGCCGAGGTCGCGGCGCGGGGGCGGCCGATGACCGGACGCGGTCATCACGACCAGAAACAGCCCGGACGCGACGACCAGACGCAGCGCGGTGAAGCTGAGCGGCGGGATCTCCGAGAGCGCGAACTTGACGACGCTGAAGTTGCTACCCCAGATGAGCGTCAGGAGCAGCAGCAGCCAATCGATGGATGACGGACGGAACCGACGGGGGCTCGACACGGAAGCTGGCATCAGGACGCGCGCCTCCAATGACGAGACACCCCACCGAGTCCGTCGCACTCGCGGGTCGGCCTATCCCCCGAACGGCTGGATGAAGAACAGGATCAGGGAGATCAGGAGAGCGTAGATGACCAGCGACTCGATCAACACGAGCCCGAGGATCAGGGAGCCCCGGATCTCCCCCGCCGCACTCGGATTCCTGGCGATCGCTGCCGCGGCCGCGCTGATCCCCAGGCCCTGAGCGATCGCTCCGAACGACGCGGCGATCGCGAGGGCGAATCCCCCGGTGATAATTGACCACTTAATCAGCTCGGACCCGGCGCTGGGCGCCGCCTCCTGTGCGTGCAGCGGTGCCACCAGCCCCAAGACCACCATGGTAAGAACGGACGTCAAGACGACACGTGTGCTCACGGCGAAAGCCTCCTCAGATTGAATCCACGCAACTGGTCGCCCATGGAAACCACTACCCCGGCGCTGCTTCGTGGTGCTCGTGCTCGGTGGCCACGGCTCCGCCGAGGTAGATCATGGTGAGGACCACGAAGATGAACGCTTGCAACGTTCCCGTGATGATACCGAGGAACATCATCGGCAACGGCACCAGGAACGGGATGATGCTGGCCAGGATCAGGATGACCAGCTCTTCGCCGAAGACGTTCCCGAACAATCGAAGCGACAGCGACAGCACGCGCGACAGATGACTGATGATCTCGATCGGCAGCATAATCGGCGCGATGAAGAGCGGCGCACCCGGCGGGACCGCGAAGTGCTTCAGATACGCGCCGAGACCCTGCTCCCGCACGCCTTGAACGTGATAGTACACCCACACCGTCAGCGCGCAGCCGAGCGTGACGTTGATATTGCTGGTCGGCGCCATGAGTCCCGGCACGAGGCCCATCAGATTGCCGGCGAGGATGAAGATCCCCATCGTGCCGACGATCGTGATGTAGCGCGGCCCCTTCGGACCGACCCACTCCTCGAGCATGCCGTTGAGCGCCGTCACCAGGTCCTCGACGACGAGCTGCACCCTCGACGGGTTCTCGACGCTCAGCCGCGCGCGCAGCAGCGCGCCGGCGACGGTGACGAACACCACGATGAGCGCCGCCATGATCAGGTAGTCCGGTATGACCGCACCCGGCTCGGGGTGGTAGCCGAGCGGCGCCAGCAACGCCGCGACCAGCGGCCCGAGTACGGCGTTCACCGCGTGGACGATCCAGAGCTCGTGCTGCAGTTGTTCCATCGCACTGCGCCGCAGCCGGCGGGCTTCCCTCTCCTGCGTTGCTCAAGCCGACCGCCACCTGGCTCACGGCGAGCCCTGGTTCGGTGTGGGACTTCGCCACCGGCTGCTAGTGTAGTGTCCCTGAAATACCTTTACATATCAACGACCTGCGTGCAATATAGGCGGGATGAATGATGCCGCCGCCGCTCTGTCCATGGCCGCGAAGGATCGGCGACTCCTGGAACAGTGGGCCCGTAGTACGTCGGCACCGCATCGGGTAGTCATCCGCGCGAAGGCGTTGCTGCTGGCGACCGAGGGGGGTTCCAACAGCCGCATTGCCGCGACCGTGGACGTCAGCCGGCCGACCGTGCTGGCTTGGCGCGACCGGTTTGGAGAGGAGGGCGTTGATTCGGTGTTCGAGATGCGTGAGGGGCGCGGGCGCAAACCGACGATCAGTGCGCGCAGGGTCAAAGCCATCGTCCACGCAACGTTGCACCGCACGCCACCGGGGGCGACCCTCTGGAGTTGTCGCACGATGGCGAAGGCGCAGGGGGTCAGTCGCTCGACCGTGCAGCGGATCTGGGACGCGCATGGCCTCCAGCCCCATCGAGTGGAGACGTTCAAGCTGTCGACCGATCCCGCGTTCGTGGAGAAGCTGACGGACGTCGTGGGGCTGTACATGAATCCGCCCGAGAAGGCCGTCGTGCTGTGTGTGGACGAGAAGAGTCACATTCAGGCGCTGGACCGGACGCAGCCCGGGCTGCCGATGAAGAAGGGCCGCTGTGGGACACTCACGCATGACTACAAGCGCCACGGGACAACGACCTTGTTCGCCGCGCTGAACATGCTGACCGGACAGGTCATCGGCGAGTGCCACGGCCGGCATCGGCATCAGGAGTTCCTGAAGTTTCTTTGCCAACTCCACCGCGCGTTCCCCTCTCGCCTCGACCTCCACCTCATTCTGGACAACTACGGCACGCATAAACATCCGACCGTGCGGGCCTGGCTGGCGGCCCATCCGCGCTTCACGCTCCACTTCACCCCTACCGGCGCATCGTGGCTCAACCTCGTCGAGAGTTGGTTCAGCCAGCTCACGCAGAAACGCATCCGCCGCGGGGTGTTTTGCAGTGTCGACGAACTCGTCGCCGCCATCAACGATTACCTCCAGCGCTACAACGACAACCCCCAACCCTTTGTCTGGACCGCGACGGTCGATACGATTCTAGAGAAGGTTGGGAAGTGCAACGTTATTCTTGGGACACACCACTAGCAGCTCGTGGTGAAAGCCCTGCCTCGCACCAAGGGTAGCCTTGGGAGATGCCGCGCGCGGCCCGAGCAAGGCGCGAGAAGCGAGAATACCGGGAGTATGTGACCGACGAGCCACGCAGTCAGCCCGGATACAGCGCCGGCCGACTGCAGTAGGACTCTCACCACGGGCTGCCAGGGGGATGACGTAGCCCGCGCCTTCTACCGACGGCTGGGCCCCCAGGACACGACGACGCTGCGGACGGCTTCAATCGTGGCTGCCGCAACCACGGACGATGCGCCCAACAGCAGCCCGATGGGGTCCAGGCGCAACTGGGCGATCATAACGTACGCCATCAGACCGAGTAAAGCGTAGCGCCCGACGAACTTGACCAACGTCCATGCGATCCCTGCCTTCGGGGCGACCCCTACCTTCGGGGCGCTCCCAGACTGCGGGGCGGGTTGTCGCAGCGGGCCCGGCGGCCCGCTGGCCAATGCCGGCGTCGCCGATGCCGATCCGCCGCTTGCGTCGCCGGGGGCGAGGATGACGACTAGCGCGTCCACCCCTCGTTTGATCGCCCAGTAGCTGGTCCAGATGAGCGCGCCTCCACCGAGGACGCCACCCGCCACGTCCGGCGTGCCGCGTCGCCAGATCCATACCGCGAGCGACATCGACAGGCACGAGATCCAGGCGCCTCGTTCGACCCGCCGAACCACCGGATCCGCTTCCGCGGCGCTCACTTCGAAAACTTCGAGGCCGTCCGATAGACGTTCAGGACGCCCGCAGCGAGACCCAGGAAGAAGAACACCAGGAAGAAGACGGGGCCCGTGGCAAGCCATTCATCCAGCAACCAACCGAACCAGGCACCGATGATGACGGCGAGCACGAAGGCGAACCCAACCGTGCTGAGGACACCAACGGTCCGAACGGTCTGGGCGAGGGACTTGTTCGGTTTCTCCAAGGTGAGGGTCTGGACGCGGGACGTTCACCACGAGCTGCTAGGGCATGCCGGCCGCAATCCGCACTGTCCCCAGGGTCTGCGCCGACACCTCCGCGAAATCGAACAACGGTGCCGGGTAGGTGCCGAGCAGGACCGTCCCGACCACACCGACGGTCAGGGCGACGGCCATCGCCGGGCCCGCGATGGCGGGCGAACCGATCGGCTCGTCCTTGACCCACATGAAGACCACGATCCTGACGTAGTAGTAGAGCGAGAGGGCGCTGTTCGCGACCGCGATCACCGCCAGCCAGTAGAAGCCCGCGTCGATCGCCGCGCCGAACAACCAGAACTTCCCCATGAACCCGGCCGTCGGCGGGATTCCGCCCAGCGATAGCAGGAAGAGCACCATCGCCACGGCGGCGGCGGGGTTACGAGCGTAGAGCCCGCTCAGATCCTTGAGCTCGTCCCCTATCGCATCCTGTCGGCGCATCATCGCCACGACCGCGAACGCCCCAAGCTGCATGAAGACGTACACCATCAGGTAGATCAACATGGCCTGGACGCCCCACGGCGTGCCGACCGCGACCCCTATCAGGATGTAGCCGGCATGCGCGATCGACGAGTAGGCCAGCAGACGCTTCAGGTTGCTCTGGGTCAGCGCCGCGACGTTCCCGACCGTCATGGTCAACACGGCCAGCAGCCAGAACAGCGGTTGCCAGTCGTCCCGCAGGGCCGGAAGCGCCTCCTGGAAGATGCGGAGCAACATCGCGAACGACGCCGCCTTCGACCCCACGGACAGAAAGGCGGTCACAGGTGTCGGCGCACCCTCGTAGACGTCCGGCGCCCACATGTGAAAGGGCACCGCAGCAATCTTGAAGCCCACACCGGCGACGACGAGGACCAGCGCCAGCAGCAGCACCGGCGAACGCTCGGGCTCGCCCAGGATGGTCAGGATGCCGTGGAGGTTGGTCGTGCCGGTGAGCCCGTAGAGCACCGACAGCCCGTAGAGCAGGATGCCCAGCGAGAAGGCGCCGAGCAGGAAATACTTCACCGCGGCTTCATTCGAGCGGCGGCTCGGCTTGAGGTAGCCCGCCAGAATGTAGAAGCTCACGGCCATGGTCTCGAGCCCGACGAAGATCGTGATGAGATCGACGCCGCTGGCCATCACCATCATCCCGAGCGTCGCGCACAGGATCAGGAAGTAGTACTCGCCGAGACGCGCACCCTCGACTTCGAGGTAGCGAGACGACATCAGGATGGTGAGGGCCGCCGTCACCAGGAACAGGAGCTTGAAGAAGACCGCAAAGCCATCCACGGCCATCAGCCCGCGCGCCACGGTGAGGTTGACACCGACCAGAGGCACCAGCGTCACGCCCGTCACCGCCAGGATGCCGAGTGCGAGCCACGTCAGGAGGCCGTGCCGCTCGCGCGGCGTCATGACGTCCGCCACCAGCAGCAAGAGCGCGCCGGTGGTCAGGACGAGCTCCGGCAGAAGATAGTAGAAGTCCAGCGGCGAGAAGCCGGGCGGCATCAGTCGTCGCCTCCCTCTTCCGTCATCTCCGCGACGAGAGGCACCGCGTCATCGCACGGCGCGGTGCCGCTCGCCACCAGCTCCGCTCCGCAGTTCGACCGCGCGTTCCGCACGTCGCCGGCGTTCACGCGCGACACGACGCGCTCGACGGAGGTCTCGAGCCGATCGATGAACGGCGACGGATACAACCCGATCCAGAACGCCAGCACGATCAACGGCGCGAACGTCGCCAACTCGCGGAGGCTCAGATCGGGGAGATGCTCGTTCTTGGGATTGGTCACCTCTCCGAACATCGTTCGCTGATACAGCCACAGCATGTAGGTGGCGCCCAGCACGATACCCACCGCCGCCACCGCCGCCCACACCTTGCTCACCACGAAGACGCCCTGCAGGATCAGGATCTCGCCGATGAACCCGTTCAGGGCGGGTAAGCCGATCGACGACATCGTCATCACGAGGAAGACCGTGGCGTACATCGGCATCACCTTCGACAGCCCGCCATACTCGGAGATCTCCCGCGTGTGACGCCGCTCGTAGACGACGCCCACCAGCAGGAAGAGCGCGCCGGTGGAGATACCGTGATTGATCTGCTGGACGATACTGCCCATGATCCCCACCGAGTTCAACGCGAACATACCCAGCATGACCAGCGCCATGTGGCTCACGCTCGAGTAGGCCACCAGCCGTTTCCAGTCACGCTGGGCCAGCGCGACCAGCGCGCCGTAGACGATCCCGATGATCGACAAGACCACCATCATCGGGACGAAGGTGCGGCTTGCCTCGGGCAGGATGGGGAGGCTGAACCGGATGAACCCGTAGGTCCCCATCTTCAGCAAAACGGCCGCCAGAATCACGGATCCGGCCGTCGGCGCGTCGGTGTGGGCGTCGGGGAGCCACGTGTGGAACGGGAACATCGGCACCTTGATGGCGAACCCGAGGAAGAACGCCAGGAAGACCCAGAACTGCAGCTCTGCCGGTACGCCGAGCTGATGGAACACGGTCACATCGAAGGTGTAGGTGCCGGTGACGCTGTGCTGGTAGAAGTAGAGCGCCAGGATGCCGAGCAGCATGACGACGCTGCCGACCAGGGTGTAGAGGAAGAATTTGATGGCGGAGTAGAGACGTCGATCGCTGCCCCAGATCCCGATGAGGAAGTACATCGGGACCAGCATGACCTCCCAGAACAGGAAGAACAGCAGGAAGTCGAGCGCGACGAACGCACCGATCATGCCGACCTGGAGGAGCAGGAGGAACACATAGTACTCCTTGATCCGCTCGGTGATGGCCGTCCAGGACGACAGCACCGCCAGGAACCCCATGAGCGTGGCCAGCAGGATGAGCAGGCTGCTGAATCCGTCGACGCCGAGGTGGTACTCGGCGCCGATCGACGGAATCCACTGGAGCCGCTCGACAAACTGCCAGTCGGAGCTCTGCGAGTCGTACCAGAACCAGAGCGGCAGGGAGACCACGAAACCCAGGCCGGCGGTGATGTTGGCGATCCAGCGAATAGTGTCTTCGCTGCGCCGGTCCACGAACACCAGCACGATGGCGCCGAGCAGCGGCGTGAACAGGATCAGCGACAGCAGAGGAAAGTTGGCTGTGTTGGTCATACGGATCGTCCGGACCGAGCCAGCTCGGTCCTCAGGCTATGTCGGTGACCCAGTCCCGTTGGGCTCGCGCCGGGCGCCTGCACCACGAACGCGCCCATCAACGCACGAGCAGGTAGTAGCTGACGAACGCGAACACACCGAACAGCATCAGGAGCGCGTAGTTCTGTATCAGACCCGTCTGCACGCGCCGAAACGCGAAGCTGGATTCATAAGCGATCCACCCCACCAGGTTCACGATCCCGTCGACCACGTACTTGTCGAAGGCGTGCGAGATCCATGACGACACCAGGGTCAGCCAACCGGTTCCGTTCACGCCGCCATCCACGACGCGCCGATCGAACGTCCACAGCGCAGAGGCGCTCCCGAACGTGCCGCGCACGACCGACGCGCCGTAGGCCTCGTCGACGTAGTACTTGTTCAGCAGGACGCCGTGCGGTCCGGACCAGCGTTCGGCGAGCCCATCGGCGATCTCAGGCCGGCTGACGTAGAACCGGTAGGCCAGGCCGATGCCGCCGAGGGCCACCAGCACGGAGAACAGCATGAGGCCGAGCTCGCCCGCGTGAGACATGTGGGGAGCCTCGTGCCCTGCCGACGCCGCGTCGACCGCCGCCTCGGCACCATGTGCCGCCGCCTCCGCGCCGACCGACGCCGTCAGACTCGGCTCGAGGAAGTGCTCGATTGCGTTGCCGCCTCCCAGGGCGGCCGGCACGCCGACGAATCCCGCGAGCACCGCTCCGAGGGCGAGAGCAATCAACGGCACCGTCATGGCCCGGGGTGACTCGTGCGGTCCGTGCCACGTGCCCTGTCCGTGGCCACCCGCGGCGGCGGCGTGGTGCTCTTCCGGCTCGGCCCCTCCTGCCGCGTGGTGCTCCCAGGCCGGACCACGGTAGGTACCGAAGAACGTCATCGCCATCAAGCGGAACATGTAGAACGCCGTCATCGCTGCCGTCACGACCGCCAGTCCCCAGATGAGTCGGTCGTCCAGAAACGTTCGGAACAGGATCTCGTCCTTGCTGAAGAAGCCCGCCAACGGCGGGAGACCGGCGATCGCCAGCGTGCCGATCAGCATCGTCATGAAGGTGACCGGCATGTAGCTCCGGAGCGCACCCATCCGCCGCATGTCCTGCTCGCCCGCCATGGCGTGGATGACCGAGCCGCTCCCCAGGAACAGCAGCGCCTTGAAGAAGGCGTGGGTCATCAGGTGAAACGCGCCCGCGGCGAAGGCTCCCACCCCGGTGGCCAGAAACATGTAGCCGAGCTGAGACACGGTCGAGTAGGCCAGCACGCGCTTGATGTCGTTCTGCACCAGTCCGATCGAGGCCGCCATCAGGGCGGTGAGGACGCCCACCGTCGCTACGATCGCCATCACCATCGGGGCGTGCGTAAAGAGCACGGCGTTGCGGCAGACCATGTAGACACCCGCCGTCACCATCGTCGCGGCATGGATCAGCGCCGACACCGGCGTGGGGCCCTCCATCGCATCGGGGAGCCAGACATACAGCGGGATCTGGGCGCTCTTGCCGATTGCACCCACGAAGAGCAAGAGGCAGATCAGCGACAAGGCCCCGAACTCCGCGGTCTCCACGGGCATGGCCGCGGCGGCGTCGGCCACCTCACGGAAGTCGAAGGTCCCGAAGGTGAAGAACACCAGGAAGACGCCGAGCACGAAGCCCCAGTCACCCACCCGGTTGACGATGAACGCCTTCTTACCCGCATCCGACGCCGTCTGCTTCGTGTACCAGAAACCGATCAGCAGGTAGGAGCACAGACCCACGCCCTCCCACCCCACGAACATCACCAGGTAGTTGCTGCCCAGCACCAGCGTGAGCATGAAGAAGCAGAAGAGGTTCAGGTAGCAGAAGAACCGCGCGTACCCGCCGCGCGGCTCGTCGTGCATGTAGGCGGTCGAGTAGACGTGAATCAAGAACCCGATCCCGGTCACGACGAGGATCATCAATCCCGACAGCGGGTCGAGGCGGAACGCCCATGGCACCTCGAACGTGCCCATGCCGTGCACGGTCTCGAGCGGGATGGCGGGTATCCACGTGGCGACGGTGACGACGTGTGCGCGCGCCGCGGGCGGCAAACCGAGGAGCTCCACGAACGCGGCGATCGACAGCAGCAGCGCGAGGCCCATCGTCGTGCAGGCGACCGCGCCGGCGAGGACCTTGCTGAAGTGACGAATCCCCACGAGGCCGTTGACGGCGGCGCCAATCGCGGGCAGCAGAGGAATGAGCCAGATCAGATCCATGGCGACAGGTGCTCTCTACGGGTACCGCCTACCATCGCATCACGTTCATCTCGTCGATGTTGACCGTTTCCTTGTTGCGATAGAACGCGAGGATGATCCCCAAGCCCACCGCCGCTTCCGCCGCGGCCACCGCGATCACGAACAGGGCGAAGACCTGTCCGACGACGTCCTCGAGCTGCCTCGCATACGCGACCAGGTTGATGTTGACCGCATTCAGCATGAGCTCGATCGCCATGAAGATGATGATGATGTTGCGGCGAACCAGCACGCCGATCACGCCGATCATGAACAGCGACGCCGACAGGATCATGTAGTGCTGCGGGGTGATCTCCGTCACAGCTCCCTCTTTGCGAGAACGATGGCGCCGACCATCGCGACGAGCAGCAGGATCGAGGCGACCTCGAACGGAATGAGATAGTCCGTGTAGAGCAGCATGCCGACCCGCTCCACGTTCCCGGCTGCGCTGGCGGCGGTCGGTGCCGGGCTGGCGCCACCGACGTTGTAGGTCGCGATGGCGGCGAGCTGGGCCAGGACGAGGCCGGACAGTACGAGACCCAGTCGCCCCAGACGCCGTGAATCCTGGTGTTGCTCGGGCGGACGCTTGAGATTGACGAGCATGACGACGAACAGATACAGAACGACGATGCCCCCGGCATACACGAGCACCTGAATGACGGCCAGGAACTCGGCACGCAGCAGCACGTACAGAGCGGCGACGAACAGGAAGTTCGCCACCAGAAACAGCACGCTGTGCACCGTGTTCCGCGCGCTGATGACCAGCACCGCGAATCCGAGGATCAACGCCGACAGGGTGTAGAACGCGATCGCTTCGCCCATGGGTCAGCTCGCTCGCCGGGAGATCACAGCAGCACCTTTGCGGTCGCGGTCACCACGAGATTCGCGATGGCGATCGGGATGAGCACCTTCCACCCGAGCCGCATGAGCTGGTCGTAGCGATAGCGCGGGAGAGTGGCCCGAATCCACAGGAACACATAGAGAAACACGAAGGTCTTCGCCAGAAACCAGATCCAGCTCGGCACGAAATCGAGGAAGCCCAGCGCGGCCACGTTCGGAAACGGCCGAAGCCAACCGCCGAGGAACAGCGTGGTCGCCAGCGAGGAGATGACGATCATGTTCGCGTACTCCGCCAGGAAGAACAGCGCGAAGCGCATGCCGCTGTACTCCGTGTGGAAGCCGCCCGTGAGCTCCTGCTCCGCCTCTGGCATGTCGAACGGCGCGCGATTGGTCTCCGCCAGTCCGCCGATGAAGAAGAGCACGAATGCGACCGGTTGCGCGAACAGGAACCACAACCCCGCGTCGAGTTGGGAGTGGACGATTCCGACCATGCTCAGCGTGCCCGCCATCAGGATCATGCTGACCAGGGTCATGGTCACGGCCACCTCGTAGCTGATGAGCTGTGCCGAAGCCCGGAGGCTGGCGAGCAACGGATACTTGCTGTTCGACGCCCAGCCCCCGAGGATGATGCCGTAGACCCCGATCGACGCGACCGACACCACGTACAGGAGCCCGACGTTGATATCGGTGATGTACAGCGGGATCGTTCGGCCGAAGAGCTCCATCTCGCTGCCGAACGGGATGACGGCGAACACGATCAGCGCCGGCACGAGCACGATGATCGGCGCCGCCGTGAACACCCACTTGTCCGCCTTCGTGGGGGTGATGTCCTCCTTGATCATCAGCTTGACGGCATCGGCGATCGGCTGCAGCACGCCGTAGGGGCCGACCCGCATAGGGCCGAGGCGCACCTGGACCCAGGCGATGACCTTGCGCTCCAGCAGCACCATGTAGGTCACCGCGATCAGGACGGCGTTGAGAACGATGGCGATCTTCAGCAGGGGAACGATGAAGCTGTCGACCATGAGCAACTCACGGGCCACGGCGCCGGTGCCGTCTACCTGTCCACCTCTCCCAACACGATGTCAATCGAGCCGATCAGCGCCACGACATCGGCCACCATGTGCCCCTTGATGAGCCGCGGCAGCGCCTGGAGGTTACAGAACGACGGTGGCCGCACGCGAAAACGATACGGGCTCGTGGACTTGCCGTCGCTCACGATGAAGAACCCGATCTCGCCCTTGGGCGATTCGATCGCGTGATAGGTCTCACCCGCCGGGGGCTTGATCAGGCGTGGTACCTTGCCCATGATCGGACCCTCGGGCAACCCGTCGATCGCCTGCCGGATGATCCGCACCGATTCTCGAAACTCCTCGAGCCGCACCAGATAGCGATCATAGGTGTCGCCGCGGTGGCCAATCGGCACGTGGAAGTCGAACTCCTCGTAGGCGGCGTAGGGCGCGTCCTTTCGGATGTCGCTCGGCACGCCGGAGCCGCGCAGCGCGGGACCCGTCAGACCGATCGCCACCGCCTCCGGTCCCGAGACAACCCCGATGTCGCGGGTCCGCTCCAGCCAGATCCGGTTGTTGGTCAGCAGCTCCTCGTACTCGTCGACCTTGGCGGCCATGATGTCGCAGAACCCGCGCACCTTGCCGTCCCATCCCGTCGGGATGTCGAGCGGCAGGCCACCGATTCGCATCGAGTTGTAGGTCAGTCGCGCGCCGCAGTATTCCTCGAACAGATCCAGGATGAGCTCGCGCTCGCGGAACGCGTAGAGGAACACGGTCATCGCGCCGATGTCCATCGCGTGTGTGCCGATCCACAGACAGTGGCTCGCGATTCGCTGCAGCTCGGCCAGGATCGTGCGGATGTACTTCGCGCGCCGCGGCACCTCGGTGGACAGCAGCTTCTCGACCGTCTCGCAGTAGCCGAGATTGCTTGTGGCCGCCGCCACGTAGTCCATCCGGTCGGTGATCAGAATGATCTGCGTCCAATCCCGGTTCTCACAGAGCTTCTCGATCCCCCGATGCAGGTACCCGATGACCACGTCAGAGTCGACGACGCGCTCGCCATCGAGCTTCAGGACGACCCGGAGCACCCCGTGGGTGCTGGGGTGCTGCGGCCCCATGTTGAGGACCAGCTCCTCGGTGTCGAACATCGGTCGTGGGGCTTCAGTCGCCATGCGTCCGCATCCTGTCCCACCCGGCCGCTCGCGGCCGAGCCGCGCCGTGCGAGTCCCTAGCCACCGGCCGCGCGACCTCCCCCTCGTGGAGGGCGGCGCGCCTCACTCGATCTCGGTCTCGTCGTGAACGTTGCGAAGCCGCAACCAGTCGAGCGGGCTCTCCATCAACACCTCTCCGGGACCCTCGAGAGGGTAGTCCTTCCGCTGCGGATGACCCTGCCACTCGTCGGGCATCAGCAGCCGCCGACGATCCGGATGCCCGACGAAGTTGACGCCGAACATGTCGTAGACCTCGCGCTCAAGCCAGTTCACACCGGGCCAGAGCCCAGACACCGAGGGGACCGGCTCGTCCTCGGCGGCGCGGACCTTGACCCGGAGGCGGTGCCGATGTCGAGTCGAATAGAGGCTGTAGACGACGTCGAAGCGTTGGGGCCGCGGGGGCCAGTCCACCGCGGTGACATCCGAGCAGGCATCGAACGCCGTCCCGGGCGCATCGCGTAGGAACGTCGCGACCTCGATCAGCCGAGTCGCGGGGACGATCACCACCCAGTCTCCGACCCAGTAGCTGAGCAGCGTCACGGCGTCCGGGCGGGCCTGCTGTAGCGCCGTGATGAACGGCGGGCGCGGCAAGTCGGACGGCGGCTCCGGGTCGGGTGGTGCGGCGGCCGCGACCGGCACCTTGGGCGCAGGCTTGGCGGCGGGCTTGGCCGCTGCGGCCGGCGCTGGTTTCGCGGCCCCCTCAGGCTTCCCTTCCGGTCCGGGCGGCGGGGGGCTACTGGGTTCGTCCGGCATACGCTGGATCAGCGGCTCCAGATCGGCGGTCGGGGCCCTCGGCCCCCATACCCGTCAGGCCCACTCCAGTGCTCCCTTCCTCCAGGCGTAGAGGTAGCCCACGACGAGGATGAAGAGAAACACCAACATCTCGATCAAGCCAAACAGCGCCAGCTCGTCGATGATGACTGCCCACGGGAAGAGGAAGACCGTCTCCACGTCGAAGATGACGAACAGCATCGCCACCAGATAGTACCGAATACTGTAGCGGTCGCGGGCATCGGTCCACGGCTCGATGCCACACTCGTAGGGTTCGAGCTTTACCTTGTTGTACTTCTCGGGGTGGAGCAGGCTGGAGAAGACTAGCGTGAAGATGGCGAATCCGACCGCAATCAGCACGAACAGCAGAATCGGGACGTAGGCTTCGAGCATGGTCTCGGCGCAGCGTCGGTCTCAGGGCCGGTCGCGCCCGGCCACACGCCGCGCGCTCAAGGCCAGACTGTACACCGTTCCACCGGACGAAGTCGAACGGCGACGGCGAGCGGTCCCGCGGGTGTGGCTGTCCATTTACGTCTCGCGGTGTCGAATACCCGAGGGAGCACACCCCAGCCGAGCCGCCGTGCGGCGGGGCGCGCGTGATGGGCCGGAGAAAACGGGTGTTTATAGCATGCGTCCATGGGAGTGTCAAGGAAGCCAGGCCACGACTCGACGCCCGAACGATCGCCACAACTAATGGAAACAAAAAGACTTCTGGGATCGGAGTCGGCTTGACGCCGCCGGACGCCGGCGCCTATACTGCTGGGTATAGTTGTCAAGGATGCAGGGCGCCTCCCCTACAACGACGAGTGAGAATCGCATGACGAGACTACCTATCATGGCGGGCCTGGCCCTCGCGCTGACCGCAACGACGTTGGCCCACGCCGTAGGCACGGCCCAGACCTCGGCGCGTGAGCGTGGCATGTACGTGAGCGTGCTGGATGGGGAGGGCGCCGCGGTGACCGGACTGGGTCCCGCGGACTTCGTCGTGCGCGAGGATGGGGCGCAGCGGGAGGTGGTGCGAGCCGAGCCCGCCGCGGCCCCGATGCAGATCGCCATCTTGATCGACACGAGCGAGGCGACGAACAACGCCATGCAAGACATCCGCCCGGCGGTCAGGAGCTTCGTCGAGCGCATGCACGAACGGAACGAGATCGCGCTCATTACCTTCGGGGATCGTCCGACGATCCTGGTGGAGTCCACTCACGACCTGGACCGTCTCACGAAGGGCCTCGACCGGACGTTCTCGCGCCCGGGTACCGGCTCCTACCTCCTCGACGCGCTGTACGACACGACGCAAGGATTTCGCCGCCGCGAGGCGGATCGACCCGTCATCCTCGCGATCACGGCGGAGGGTCTCGAGTTCAGCAACCGCGGCCGCGACCGGGTCCTCGAGTCGCTCCACGCCAGCGGCGCGGCGCTGCATGCGATCGTCCTGGGCGCCGGCGGCGGAGCCTCGACGGGCCGAGCGGAGCGCGACCGCAGCATCGTGTTGAGCGATGGCACCGACGCGACCGGGGGGCGACGCGACAACCTGAGATCCGGCTCGGCGGTGAGGGGGAGGCTCGAGCAGGCAGCGAGCGAGCTGTCGGGGCAGTATCTCGTCGAGTACGTACGACCAGAGACCCTCGTTCCGCCGGAGACGATCGAGGTCGCGGCGAAGGATCCTGCCCTAATGGCCCGCGGCAATCCCGTGCTCACGACCCAGATGCCATGACAGGCCACGCCGCTCGGCACCTCGTCGCGGTCTCCGCGCCGGCCCTGGCGGCCGTGGTCGTCCTCACGGCGTCCCAGACGGAACCCCAGCAACTGCCCCAGACCCCGGCGTTTCGCGCCGGCGTCGACATCGTGTCCTTGAACGTCACGGTCACCGAGGGCGACCAGCGCTACGTCACCGACCTCGCAGAGTCCGACTTCGAGATCTTCGAGGACGGGGCGAAACAGGGCATCACGTTCTTCAACCGGAACCAGCTGCCGGTCGCGCTGGCGCTGCTCCTGGATACGAGCGCGAGCATGGAAGAGAAGCTGGAGACCGCCCAGCAGGCGGCCATCGGCTTCGCCAGCCGGCTGCGCGAGCAGGATCTGGCGGAGGTCATCGATTTCGACAGCCGCGTCGAGATCCTCCAGAAGTTCACGAACGAGCGGGCGGACCTCGAGCAGGCCATTCATCGGACCTCCGCCGGCGGCTCGACGTCGCTCTACAACGCGATGTACATCTCGCTGAAGGAGCTCAGAAAGATACGGGTGGACGCGTCCGACGACATCCGCCGGCAAGCCATCGTCGTGCTGTCCGACGGCGAGGACACGTCGAGTTTGGTCAGCTTCGAGGAGGTCCTGGAGCTGGCCAAGCGCTCGGAGACCGCGATCTACACGATCGGCCTTCGATCGCGGGACGGCCGGAACAGCCGGGGCTTTCAGGAGGCCGATTTCGTTCTGCGGCAGCTGGCCCACGAGACCGGTGGCAGGGCCTTCTTCCCGAACCGAATCGAGGATCTCGCCGAGGTGTACGGGCAGATCTCGGACGAGCTGTCGAGCCAGTACACGATCGGCTACACCTCGCGCAACCCGCGACGCGATGGCGAGTGGCGACGCGTGGTCGTGCGGGTGAACCGTCCGAGCACGATGACGCGAACCAAACAGGGGTACTACGCACCCGCCGCGCCCGGATAGCGCGGTGGTCACGCGAGCACCGCGGACGGGCAGCCGGTTGCCAGGCCCGGTCGGACCAGGATCGTGAGCGCAGCCCCACTCTTCCTCTACATCGCCGCCGCCGTGGTCTACGGCGTGCATTTCACGGGTCGCAGCCGGCGCGCCGGGCGACTGGCCACCGGCACGCTGGCGGCAGCGGCCGTCGTCCACACCTTCGTGATCGGGATGCAGACCATGCAGCTCGGTCATCTTCCGTTCGTCGGAACCACCGGAGCGATCTCTGCGTTCGTCTGGTTGCTCGCCCTGGCCTATCTCTACACCGAGCTCTCGACCGACGAGCGATCCATGGGAGTCTTCATCGCCCCACTGCTCGCGATCCTCCAGCTGATTCCCGCCGTGACGACCCGGGTGGCCGAGCGGCCGGAGGTCCTCCAGAGCCCGCTGTTCGCCCTGCACGTGTCGTCACTCCTGTTCGCCTACGCCAGCTTCGCGCTGGCGTGCGTCATCGGGATCACCTACGTGCTCCTGTTCAAGGAGATCAAGGCCAAGGAGCTCGGGTTCTTCTACGCACGACTGCCCTCGCTGCAGGTGCTCGACGCCATGAACGTCCGCGCCGTGACCGTGGGCTGGATCTTCCTCACGGTCGGGGTCGCCGTGGGCTGGCTCTGGGCCAGCCAGGCAACCGTCCGGACGGCGACCGACCCGCGGCTCCAGGCCATGTCGTTCTTCGACCCGAAAATCTTTGCGGCGACGCTGTGCTGGATCGTCTACTCGTTCGAGCTACTCGCGCGGCGAGCGATCGGATGGCGGGGGCGGCGCGCCGCCTGGCTGTCGACGATCGGGTTCGCGATCGTGCTGCTGAACTTCGTGCCCGTGGGGTACTTCCTCACGAAGAGCCACAACTTCTGAGGCGACTGCCGTCCTGATGCCGGAGTCTCGCCCAATCCCGTCCCCACCGGAACCTCGGACCCACCTCCTCCTGCTGGGTGCCAGCCATCACTCGGCGCCCGTGGACGTCCGCGAGCGTCTCGATTTCAGCGCGGGGAGGATCGAGGACGCGCTCGCCGCCCTGGTCGCCCGACCGGGCATCGGCGAGGCCGTCGTGCTCTCGACCTGCAACCGGTCGGAGCTGTACGTGACCTGCACCGATGTCGCCGAGACCCGGCGGCCGCTGACGGAGCTTCTGACCGGCCCGCATCAGGTGCCGGCCGAGGTGCTCGAACCACATCTCTACTCGCACGTCGATGGCGGGGTGGCCCAACACCTGTTCCGGGTGGCGGCGGGCCTGGATTCGCTCGTGGTCGGCGAACCCCAGATCCTCGGCCAGGTGAAGGACGCGCTCGCCGTCGCCACCGACCAGCACTGCACCGGACCGCTGCTCAACCGGCTCTTTCACTCGTCATTTGCGGTCGGCAAGCGCGTACGAACGGAGACGGGGCTTGCCGGGGGCGCGGTTTCGGTTAGCTACGCGGCCGTGTCGTTGGCCCGGAAGATCTTCGGCGATCTCGCGCCCCTCCAGGTGCTTCTGCTCGGTGCCGGTGAGATGACCAAGCTGACCGCGCTTCACCTGCGGTCGCAGCAGGTTCGGAAGATCGTGATCGCCAGCCGTACGCCCGCGCACGCGAACGCGCTCGCCGCCGAGATCGACGGCACCGCCATTCCGTGGAGCACCCACACCGAAGCGGTCGCCGACTCCGACATCGTGATCACCGCCACCGGCTCGCCCGAACCCATTCTGACCCGCGCGGCCGTCCAGGCCTCGATGCGGACGGGGCGCGATCGCCCCCTCTTCATTATCGACATTGCGGTCCCGCGCGACGTCGAGGTGGCGGCCGGACAGATCGAGCAGGTCTTCCTCTACAACATCGACGACTTGTCGTCGATCGTCCGTGACAACCTGGCCCGGCGAAAGGCCGAGATCGACCAGGCCGAGGCCATCGTCGCCAGCGAGGTGGCGCAATTCGAGGCGTGGCTGCGATCCCGCCGCGCCATCCCGACCGTCGTCGCCCTGCGGCAGCGGTTCGAGGCCATTCGGCGCTCCGAGCTCCAGCGGCTGGAGCCGAAGATCGCGACCTTGCCCCCCGAGGCACGCGCCCGCATCGAGGAGATCACGCGGCTGCTCGTCGAGAAGCTGCTGCTCACCCCCACGACGGAGCTCAAAGCGGCGTCCGACCAGGAGACCGTGCTCGCCTACTCGGACGCCCTGAGCCGGCTTTTCAGCTTGACCGACGACACGGCCGGCCCGGTTTCGGGTTCGGCCGCTCCGGAGGGTAGGCGCTCCCGTCGGCGGTCCACCCCCAAGAGCGCCGTCACGCCATGACACCCGTGCGTCTGGGGACGCGCGGGAGCCCGCTGGCGCTCTGGCAGGCGCGCACCGTGGCGGCCGCGCTCCGGCGCGCCGGCGCGGCGGCTTGCGAGCTCCGCGTCGTGAAGACCTCCGGCGACCGCCGCAGCGCAGCGGCAAACGCCGGCGGCGGCAGGCAGCCCTTCGTCGAGGACGGCAAGCGGCTCTTCGTCAAGGAGATCGAAGAGGCGCTCCTGCGCGATGACATCGACGTGGCCGTCCACAGCGCCAAGGACATGCCGGGGGATCTACCCCCGGGCCTCACCATCGGGGCCGTGCTGGAACGCGAGGACCCACGCGATGCGCTCGTCACCCCTGCGGGGCGGCCCGTCCCCAGCACCCACTCCGATACGCTGGTCACATCCCTGGGCCACTCCCCCCGCGTCGGCACGGGTAGCGTCAGGCGGATCGCACAGCTCAAGCGCCTCTGGCCGCACGCTGTGTGCCTCCCGATCCGTGGCAACCTGGACACGCGTCTGCGGAAGCTGGATGCCGGCGGGTACGACGTCCTGGTGCTCGCGGCGGCCGGATTGAAGCGACTGGGCCTGGCCGACCGGATCGCGTCCGCCCTGCCCGTGGATCGATGCCTGCCCGCGCCCGGGCAGGGCGCCATCGCACTCGAGATTCGGGACGCGGACGAGCGTATCGGAGCGCTCGTGGCGCGGTGCGCCGACACCCACGCGACGGCGTCGGTCACGGCCGAGCGCGCGCTCGTCGCGGGCCTGGGTGGCGACTGCCAGACGCCGATCGGCGCGATCGCACGGTTCGCGGACGCAGAGCTCGAGCTGCGGGCGGCCGTGTTCTCGCTCGACGGATCCAGGTGCGTGACGGACTCAAGGCGGGGGCGTCCGCAAGACGCCGGCGCGCTCGGTCGCCGGGTGGCCGAGCAACTTCTGGCGGATGGCGCCGACACGATCCTGGCCGAGGCCCGGCGCGACGACCCGCCGGCGGCTGGAAAGACCGGCCGATGGTGAGGCACAATCAGTCTCATGAAACGTCCGATCGTCTACCTCGTCGGCGCCGGTCCAGGTGATCCGCTGCTCATCAGCGCGCGAGGCCTCAGGTGCCTCGCGGCAGCGGATGTCGTGGTCTTCGACCACCTCGTGCATCCCAGGCTGCTCAGATCGGCGCCGAGAAAGGCCGAGCGCATCGACGTCGGTCCCGCGGCGCCCAAGCCACTCGACCAGGAGGCCATCTCGTATCTCCTGGCCGACAAAGCGCGCGAGGGCAACGTGGTCGTCCGGCTCAAGTGGGGTGACCCGTTCGTGTTCGACGACGGCGGGAAGGAAGCGCTCTTCATGCACGAGCACGGGATCCCGTTCGAGGTGGTGCCCGGGATCCCGGCGGCCGTCGGGGTCCCGTGCTACGCGGGTGTCCCGATCACCTATCCGGGTGGTGGCGACACCCTCACCTTCGTGCGGGGGCACGAGGATGAGGGACACCAGCTCCCGAAGGTCGACTGGGCCAGCCTCGCCGGGCTCGGCGGCACGATCGTGTGCTACGCCAGCGCACGCCAGCTTCCCGGCATCACCCAGGCGCTCCTCAAACACGGGAGGCCAGCCGACGAGCCGATCGCGCTGATCTACGAGGGCAGCCTGCCTCAGCAGCAGACCCTGCAGAGCACGCTCGGCGACGTCGCCCAGGTCGCCAGACAGGAGCACCACCGGCGTCCGGCGATCCTGGTCGTCGGCGCGGTGACGAGCTTCCGGGATCACCTCCGGTGGTTCGACACCCGGCCGCTGTTCGGCAAGCGCGTGCTGGTGACCCGGTCCCACGAGCAGGCCGGTGAGCTGATCGACCTCCTGGAGGAGCTGGGTGCCGAGACGATCGAGGCCTCCAGCATCCGGATCGAACCGCCGGACGACTACGCTCCGCTCGACGCGGCGTGCGAGGGCGTTGGAACCTTCGACTGGGTCGTCTTCACGAGCGTCAACGGTGTCGAGCAATTCATGCGACGGCTGCTCGACGGCACCCGGGACGTGCGAGGCCTGCACGGCGTCCAGATCTGCGCCATCGGTCCGGCAACCGCCGAACGGCTCGCGCGCCACGGGCTGCGAGCCGATCTGCTGGCGTCCGACTACCGCGCCGAGGGCGTCGTGGCGGCGCTCCGCGCCACGACCGACCTGGCCGGCAAGCGCATTCTCTTGCCCCGCGGCGATCTCGCCCGGAAGCATCTCCCCGACGAGCTTGGACGGGCCGGTGCGGAGGTCGTCGACGTGGTCTCGTACCGAACCGTGGCCGAAACCGAGCTCGGGGCCGAGGGCGACCGCGACGTCTACCGCATGCTGCTCGACAAGCAGATCGACGTCGTGACGTTCACGAGCGCCTCGACCGTGCGGAACTTCGTCAAGGGCCTGGGTACCGAGCAGGCCGCGGACCTGCTGGCCGCGACGCTCGTGGCCTCGA
This sequence comes from Vicinamibacterales bacterium, assembly GCA_965197935.1. Taxonomy (GTDB): domain Bacteria; phylum Acidobacteriota; class Vicinamibacteria; order Vicinamibacterales; family CAZQMT01; genus CAZQMT01. The sequence continues at coordinate 126,307 of CBDAOD010000001.1, forward strand.
TCGGACCCGTGACGGCCGAGGCCGCGGGGCAACTGGACGTCCGCACCTCGATCATGCCGGCCACCTACACGATCCCGGCCCTCGTCCAGGCGATCGTGGACCATTTCGCATCCCCGAGCCCGTCCACCGCGTGATCCGATCGCTGGAGAACAGCCAGATGGCCCGCACACCCGTGACCGACGTCGCGACGCCCCCTGCGCATCGCGGTTCGCTGCACCTGTCTCGCCGTCTGCGACGCCTCCGGCGCAGCGAGGCCATCCGCGGGCTGGTCCGCGAGACTCGGCTGTCACCCGACGTGCTGGTCTACCCGTTGTTCGTCTGCGAGGGTCAGGGCGTCCGCCGTGAGGTCCCCTCGATGCCGGACGTGTTCCAGCTGTCGGTCGACGAGGCGGTCAGGGAGGCCGCCGCGGCCCGGAAGGACGGGGTTCCCGGGGTCCTCCTGTTCGGGCTTCCGAACCACAAGGACGAGATCGGCTCGGGCGCGTACGACTCGGCGGCCCCGGTACAGGCGGCCACCCGGGCTATCAAGCGAGAGGTCCCCGACGGGCTCGTGATCACCGACGTCTGCCTGTGCGAATACACGTCGCACGGTCACTGCGGGATCGTCGACGGCAAGGAGATTGCGAACGACGCAACGGTGGACCAGCTCGCCCGCGCGGCCCTGTCCCACGCCGAGGCGGGCGCCGACATCGTGGCACCGTCGGACATGATGGACGGGCGGGTCGGTGCCATCCGCGAGGCGCTCGACCGGCAGGGCTTCGAGCGAGTCGCCATCATGTCGTACGCGGCCAAGTACTGCTCGGGGCTCTACGGTCCGTTCCGGGATGCCGCCGATTCGACGCCCGCCTTCGGCGATCGCCGGACCCACCAGATGGACCCCGCCAACGCCGAGGAGGCGCTGCGCGAGGTAGAGCTGGACATCGAGGAAGGCGCGGATATCGTGATGGTGAAACCCGCCGCGCACTATCTCGACGTCATCTACAGGATCAAGACCGAGTTCGGCTACCCGACCGCGGCCTATCATGTCAGCGGTGAGTACTCCATGCTCAAGGCGGCCGCCCGGAACGGATGGATCGACGAACCACGGGTCATGCTGGAGTGCCTGACGGCCATCCGCCGCGCGGGAGCCGACATCATCATCACCTACTACGCGCGCGAGGCGGCGCGGGCACTCCGCTAGTCGCGGCTGCCCCCACCTCCACGTCACGGCGTCGTGATAGGCTTCGAGCAATGGCGCGCCTACGCCACTCCAAGTCCGCCTCCCTGTACAGACGCGCCCTCAAGATCCTCCCCGGCGGAGTCGACAGCCCGGTCCGGGCCTTCGCGGCGGTCGGCCGCGATCCGGTCTTCATCCGGCGGGGTCGCGGCGCGCACCTCGAGGATGTCGACGGCAACGCCTACATCGACTACGTCATGTCCTGGGGGCCGTTGATTCATGGACATGCGGCGCGCGGCCTCCTGGGAGCCCTGAAGTCGACGGCTCGAGACGGCACCAGCTTCGGTGCGCCGACCGAGCTCGAGATCCGACTCGGGGAGCGCGTACGGCGCCTCGTGCCCTCGGTCGAGCGAATCCGCTTCGTCAGCTCAGGCACCGAGGCCACCATGAGCGCCCTGCGCCTGGCGCGCGCGGCGACCGGGCGCGACGTGGTCGTCAAGTTCGAGGGCTGCTATCACGGGCACGGCGACCCGTTTCTGGTCCAGGCCGGCTCGGGTGCGACGACCCTCGGGATTCCGACCAGCCCGGGAGTGCCGCGGGCGGTGGCGGCCGACACGATGGTGGCCGGCTACAACGACCTGGAGTCGGTCGAGCGGTGCTTCACCCGCCGCGGGGCGAAGATCGCCGCCGTGATCGTCGAGCCCATCGCCGGAAACATGGGCGTCGTGCCCCCGGCCGATGGCTTCCTCGGCGGCCTACGGCACCTGTGCGACCGCCACGGGACCCTCCTCGTCTTCGACGAGGTCATCTCGGGTTTTCGGGTGGCCACCGGCGGCGCCCAGTCCGTCTTCGGCGTGCGACCGGACCTGACCTGCCTGGGCAAGATCATCGGGGGGGGGGTGCCGGTCGGCGCATACGGCGGCCGGGCCGATCTCATGGATCAGGTGGCGCCGGCGGGACCCGTCTACCAAGCCGGGACGCTCTCGGGCAACCCGCTGGCGATGACCGCCGGACTGTGGTCGCTGGAGACGCTCTCGCGGGGACTCTATCAACGACTGGCTCGGCTTGGGACGCGGCTGGCGAATGGGTTCGCGGCCGCCGCGCTCGAGACCGGTGTCGCGCTGCAGGTCAACGCCGTCGGATCGATGCTCACGCCCTTCTTCACCGCGCACCCGGTGAGCGACTACCATTCGGCCCTCACCGCCGACCGGGACGCGTACGCGCGGTTCTTCCGGGGCATGCTCGCGCGCGGCATCTACCCGCCACCGTCGCAGTTCGAGGCGTGGTTCCTCTCGGCCACACACACCGCCCGGGACGTGGATCGAACGATCCGGGCGGCGCGGGACACGCTGGCCGAGCTTTCGCCCCGGTAGCCAGGGTTCACGCCCGGCCGCGCGCCTCAGTCGATGGTCACCGCGGTGTCGAGACGCACGCGGACGATCGTGCCGGGCGGGAGGTTCACGTCCTCGCCTTCGGTCGCCAGAATCGTACCGCCGGCGCCGATCAGGATCCCGGCGAGCGCGCCCTTGAAACCGCCCAGAATCCCGCCGATGATGGCCCCAACGCCCGCGCCCGTGCCGATCTTGGCGACTTCGCCCCTCATGCCCGCGCTCTCGAGCAGCTCGGTCACGGTCCCCCTGATCGGGTAGGAGCGCCCCCCGACGGTCAGGCGATCGAATCGAATCGTGAGGCTACCCGTTCGGTCGGTGCGGCCGGCACGGTCCACGGACGTCACCAACCCACGCATGATGCTCCCGGCGGGAATCAGCACCTCGTCGTCCTTCGAGAGGTCCACGACCGTGGTCGCTTCGAATCGGTCCTCGACCTCGGCCGTGCCCGAATCCAGAGTTGACTGCAGGCGTACGTCGAGCTCGCTGTCGACCGGGACCGTTCGCGGGCCAAGATCCGGAACCGGCGGTGGCTCCTCGCGGGGGGGCGGGGGAGGCTGTTCGCGGCGCACCGCGCCGCCGGCCGCCCGCATCCGCAGGTCTTCGAGGCGGTCACGCAGCTCGGAGTACTCGGACCGCGGGACGCTACCCACCTTGCGTAGCATCACCTTGAGGTAGATCACCTCCTCACGCTGCTCGTCGAGCTCGGCCTGCAATCGCCGCGCGCGCTCGCCGTCACGGCCCCGCAAGTCGGCGATCGCGTCCGAGACCTCGTACACGCGGCCCTGGAGGCGCTCGATGTCCGCCGGCGAGACTCGCGCCTGGGCGGAAGCGGGATCGTCGGTACTCCACGGCGCCGCGCCGGCTGGCGACGCCACCATCGAAACGGCTAAGATCAACGTGTGAATGGTCACCGGCATCTCCGAGTCTCCTGTCAGCCTCGAGCCGCGTTTGGTGCGACGCAGGACTTTCACCACGGGCTGCTAGTACTACTTTGTTAGATCCGCAAGTGCACCGACTTTAGCGCCTCGATGCGCTTCAGGTAGAACGGCCGTGGAGCAAAGAGGTCCGCGGTGAAGATTTCCTGCACGATCGCGCGGGCCACTGGGAAGGTGAGCCCGGCGAGGTGCCGCCGCCGCTCGGCCTGCAGGAAGTTGTACGTCACGGCGGTGAGCACGACGTGATGGTGCCAGCCCGGGAACGTGCGGCCTTCGAAGCGATCCAACCCGAGGTGGGGCTTCAACTCTTGGTACTGCTGCTCGATGGCCCACCGCTGATGCGCGAGTCGGACGAGCTGCGGCCAGGAGGTGGTGGCCGGCAGGTTGACGAAGAAGTATTTGGTCCGCGGCGTCGCGCCCGTGTCGCGTTCGGCCAGCAGCCACACCTCGGGGGCGAGCCGGCGGTCGCGCCAGTCGTGGGCCGGGGTCACCCGCAGGGCCACACACTGGACCGTCCAGCGGCGCCCGCCGCGGCGGTTGCGCCAGCTGATGGGCCGCCACCGCGGCTGCGCCTTGGCGGCCTGGGCCACCGTGTACGCCCGCACGCCCGCCGCCAGGTCTGGCCGGGTGCGCGGGCGCCCCAGCCGGCCGCCCCGCCGGTGCCCGAGGCGCGGCCGCCCCAGGAACACGGTCTGCGACGAGGAAATCCCCACCGCATAGGGGAGCCGCAACCGATGCCACATGGCCCGAAACAGGCCGGTATCGCCAAACTCCGCATCGGCCAGCACGCCGGTGCCGGTGAGGCCGCTGGCGCGCACCTGCCGGAGCAGGGTGAGCGCTTGGCGCCACTTCGCCTGCAACCGGACACCCCGGGGAAGCCGCGCCCGATCGCGGGCGGCGTCGGTCAGCCACGCCTCGGGCACATAGAGCGCGGCCCCCAGCAAGTAGGCGCGCAGCCCGGTCCACAGCGCCGCGGTGACCGCCACTTGGCCATTGGCGACTTTCCCCACGGCCCCACAGTACTGGCGGGCCACCCCGACCGAGGACGTCCCTGGCTTGGGGAAACTCGTGCCAGCGAAGATCACCAGCCCTTCGCGTTCGGGCAGCACCGCCCGCAGGCAGCGCCAGACGCCGTCGGCACTCCACGGCGCATCGGTGATGAAGTGTTGGAACGCTTGATAGCCCCCGGGCTCGGGCCCCCGCGCCAGCATCGCTTCCATCGACTTGCGCGGGCTGTCGCTGAGCAACCCCTGGACGTACCGGCGCAACGCCAGCTCCTGTGCGCGATGGCCGAAGCACGCCTTGAAGGCCTCGAGCCATCTCATCAGGCGACGCAACTGCCCCACCGTGCGGCGGTCGTGCACTACCGCGCAGGGTCCCGAATTCGCCGGAAAAGTACAATGTCCTCAAATTAGATCACTTGTCGGATCTCGCCCAAATTGTGCGATCTAACAAAGTAGTACTAGCCGCCCTCGGTCGTCTCCCCATTCATCTTGCCCTGGATCGGATCGGATGTCGACCGTGACGCGACACGCCACCGTCGGCGTGATGGTCGGCAACGTGCGGGTGGGCGGAGGCGCGCCCATCGCGGTCCAGTCGATGACCAACACCGACACCGCCGATGCCGGCTCGACCGCCCGCCAGTGTCTCGAGCTCGCCGGCGCCGGCTCCGAGCTGATTCGGATCACCGTCAACGTTCCCGAGGCGGCCACGGCCGTGCCCGAGATCAAGCGTCGGTTACTCGACGCGGGATGCGACGTGCCGCTGATCGGCGATTTCCATTACAACGGGCACCTGCTCCTGACGCGCTATCCGGAGTGCGCCGCGGCCCTGGACAAGTATCGAATCAATCCCGGCAACGTGGGCACGGGCCGCCGGCGCGACGAGCAGTTCACGACCATCTGTCAGGTCGCCGTGGCGAATGGCAAGCCGGTACGGATCGGGGTCAATGGCGGCTCCCTCAATCAGGAGCTGGTCATGGCGAAGATGCAGGAGAACACCGCCCGCCAGCTCGGAAAGTCGTCGGCGAACATCATCAGCGAGTGCATGGTCCTCTCGGCCCAGGAATCGACCGCACTGGCGCTGGAATCCGGCCTGCGCAAGGACCAGATCATCATCTCGTGCAAGGTCTCGGGGCCACGTGACCTGATCGGCGTCTACCGCCATCTCGCGCGGGTGACGGATCAACCCCTCCATCTCGGTCTGACCGAGGCGGGCATGGGCATCAAGGGGCTCGTCTGGTCCGCGTCGGCCATGGCCATCCTGCTCGACGAGGGCATCGGCGACACGATCCGGGTTTCGCTGACGCCGCGGCCTCAGGGCGACCGCCGCGACGAGGTGTACGCCGCCTGCGAGGTGTTGCAGGCGATGGGCCTCAGGACGTTCGCCCCGAGCGTCACGGCCTGCCCGGGATGTGGACGGACCACCAGCACGACGTTCCAGGAGCTGGCGGAACGGATCCAGGGCTACGTCCGGGACCAGATGCCGACGTGGAAGGGTCGCCACGAGGGCGTGGAAGCCATGACGCTCGCGGTCATGGGCTGCGTCGTGAACGGACCTGGGGAATCGAAGACCGCCAACATCGGGATCAGCCTACCTGGCACCGGCGAGGTCCCGAGCTGTCCCGTCTACATCGACGGACAGCTCTTCACGACGCTCCGGGGAGATTACGCCACGCTGGACGTCGCGTTTCGACGGCTGATCGACGACTACGTCACCACCAAGTATCCGCGTCGGGCGGCCTCTGGCTAACGGCTGCTAGCCCGCATTATTCATGAAGCTTTGTCTGAGAACGCAGATCTGCTCGGCAGGTGCGGCGTTGTCGAAGAACCTCGCCCTCGACGCACTGCACGAGTGCGCCTGCGGCCGAGAACCTTCGAAAACGCCGCACCTAACGGCATCTCCACGCCCTCAGCTCGAACCTTCATGAATAATGCGGGCTAGTGTCCTGTATCAGTCCACTAGCGCCAGGGCATCAGGTTCTCGATCCACTCGATGCGCGTGAGGTCGTTGTAGATCACGGTCACCATCAGGGTCATCAGCATCACGAATCCCGCGAGCAGGATCTTCTCTTTCACCCGGATACTGAAATCGCGCCGGGCTACACCCTCCACCGCCATGATGAAGATGTGCCCGCCATCGAGGACGGGGATCGGCAGGAGGTTCAGGATGCCCAGGTTGAGGCTGATCATCGCCATGAGGGTGAAGAGGGCGATCCAGCCGACCTCCGCGGCTCCTCCCGACAGCTGGGCGATCGCCACCGGCCCCATGAGCTGCTTCGGTGAGGTCTCCCGCGTCAGCAGCCCCCACAGCGTCTGAAAGATGAGCCCCGACCAGTCGCGGTTCCGCTCGAGGCTCATGACGAACGCCTGCGGGAACCCCGGATCGACCTTCCGCACCTCGTATGGGCTGAGCTCCACGCCGATCAGACCGACATCTCCGCGCTGCGCCGGCGTGACAGGAACCTCGATCTCCCGCCCCGCCCTGCGAATCGTCAGGGTGACCTCGATGTCCGCGCTCTGATTGATCGTGCGGACCAACGGCCGTTCCTGCGTGATCGGCTGGTCGTTCAGGCCTACGATCACGTCGCCCGGCAGAATGCCGGCCAGGTCGGCCGGCTCACCGGGACTCACCCGCCGAACCTGGCTGTTCATCTCGGGGAGCACGCCGATGTCGCCCATCTCGAACCGGGTCTGCGCGTCGGGAGTCACCTGGATGGTCAACCGCTCGTCGCCACGCGCGATGGCGATGGGAATCTCACGCTTCGCCCGCGGCATGACGGCGATGAAGAAGTCCTCCCAGGTGTCGACCGGACGCTCCGAGACCGCGAGCACCCGATCGCCGACCGCGATGCCGCCGCGCGCCGCCGGAGAATCGGGCAGGACGGTCGCGATGACCGGTGGCTGCTGCTCGTATGCCGGCACCTCGGCACCCTGATACAGCACGAAGGTCATCACGACGATCGCCAGCACGATGTTCATGGCCGGGCCCATGATCATCACCTGGAAGCGCTGCCACTTGGACTTGGAGAGGAACTCGTCGTCGCTGCCGCTTCGCTGATCGTCGGGGTTCTCGCCCGCCATCTTGACGTAGCCGCCCAGCGGGATGGCGCTCACGCAGTACTCGGTGTCACCCCTTCGATAGCTCAGGAGCTTGGGACCGAAGCCGAGCGAGAACGTGAGTACGCGCACCCCGATGCCCTTCGCCATGAGGTAGTGCCCCAGCTCATGGACGAAGATCAGGACGCCGAGAACGAACAGAAACGCAAGGACACTGGTCACGTCACAACCCTCGATTCATCCAAATTCTAACCCGCCGATGAGCCCGGCCGCCTGGTTCCGTGCCCACGCGTCCACGCCGCGAACATCCGCGAGCGTGCGGACGGGCGTCGGGTCGCTGGCGTGGTGGGCATCCATCGTCCGCTCGATCACGGTCGAAATCGCCGTGAATGGCAGCCGTTCCTCCAGGAACGCGGCGACCGCCACCTCGTTGGCGGCGTTGAGGACGGCGGGCAGCGCGTCGTCCCCGCGTAGCGCCCGGTAGGCGAGATCGAGACACGGAAACCTGGACCGGTCGGGTGGCTCGAACTCCAGCCGATTCGCCCGGACGAGGTCGAGCGCCGCCACCGACGAGGTCCACCGGGCGGGATACGAGAAGGCGTACTGGAGCGGCAAACGCATGTCCGCCACGCCCAGCTGGGCCAGAAACGACCCGTCGCACAGCTCCACCATCGAGTGGACGATCGACTGGGGATGGATGACCACGTCGATGCGCTCGGGCGGCACATCGAAGAGCCAGCGTGCCTCGATCACCTCCAGCCCCTTGTTCATCAGGGTCGCCGAGTCGATCGTGATCTTCGGCCCCATCTTCCATGTCGGGTGTCGCAGCGCGTCCTCCCGCGTGACCCGCGCCAGCCGAGCTCGCGTCGCCTCGCGGAACGGGCCGCCCGAGGCGGTCAAGACCAGGCGCTTGACCTCGTCGGCGGGGCGGCCGTGGAGACACTGGTGGATCGCGTTGTGCTCGCTGTCCACCGGGAGGATCGGCGCGCCCGAGCGGCGGGCCGCCGCCATCACCAGCGCGCCGGCCATGACGAGGACCTCCTTGTTCGCCAGCGCGATGGTCTTGCCGTGCTCGATGGCGGCCAGCACGGCCTCGAGCGCGGCGGTGCCCGCCGACGCGCACAGCACCAGGTCGACCTCGGGCTGGGTCGCGACCGCGATCAGGCCCGCGCCGCCCACGCCGGTCCGCGGCGGTGGGTCGACCCCACGGGAGGCGAGACGGCTCAGCAGCTCGTTTCGGGCGATCTCGGACGTCATGGCCACGACACGCGGGCGCGACTGCTCGACCTGATCGGCGAGCCGCTCGGCATTCTGCCCCGCGGCCAACCCCACGACCTGCAGCCGGTCGGCGTGGGACTCCACGACCGACAGCGCGCTGCGGCCAATCGAACCCGTCGAACCGAGAATCGCGATGCGCTTCAACGAACCCCTCGCGCCAGCCGCCTGGGCTGACGGTCCTCCCGCGGTTCGACATGCCGACTCAGAGCGACTGGCGTAGAAACACGTAGTACACGGGTGCCGCGAACAACAGGCTGTCCAGCCGGTCCAGGATGCCACCGTGTCCGGGAATCAGACCGGACGCGTCCTTCACACCCGCGCCGCGCTTGAGCAGAGACTCGAACAGATCTCCGACGATGCCCAGCGCGACGACCGTGGCACCGAGCAGGCCCAACACCAGGAACGACCGCTCCGGCAGCCACGTTCGTCCGAGCAGCATCATCGCGATCACGCCACCGACCAGGCCCGTCACCGCGCCCTCGATCGTCTTCTTCGGACTGATGGCGGGCGCCAATGGCCGGCGGCCGAGCAGCCGCCCGCCGTAGTACTGGGCGGTATCGCTCACCATGACGGTCAGCAGGAGGGCCAGGAGCGCCTCCGGACCGTGCCGAGCTCTCACCCCCACCAGGGCGCCGATGGGCAGCCCCAGGTAGATCAGCGGGAAGCAGGAGGCGGAGACCCGGTGCAACACGTGCGGGCCGGGGCGCTCCACGGCGACCGCCTGCGCGCCAACCACGACCATGGCCGCGATCAGCACGACCTCGACCGAGGCCTCGGGCCACCCCATCGCGGCGCAGACTGCCATCACGGACACGCCGACGACGGCTCTGGACGGGCGCACGCCCAACCGCTCGGCAATTCCGGCGTACTCGATGAAGGCGAGCAGCACGACGACCTCCGCCAACAGCAGTGTCGCCACCTGCGGCAGGAACCAGATTGTGCCGAGGACCAGAGGCAGGAGCGCGAGCGCGCTCAGGACACGGCGCATGCGGTGACGAGTCCGCTGTCGCGGCCAGCAGCCCGTGGTGAAAGTCCTGCATTGCACCAAAGGCCGCCTTGGGAGATGCAGCGGACGGCCCGAGCAAGGCGCGAGGAGCGAGAGTACCGGGAGTATTTGACCCGTCGTGAACAATGCCCAACGCGGCCCGCCGCGGGATGCCGCGCCGGTCGACTGCAGCAGGACTCTTGCCACGGGCTGCTAGGTGTGTCACGGGGCGTGCGGCGTGCGGACTCACACCGTGCCCCGTCAGCCACCCACCACCGCCGGCTGGGTGATGCCACCGTAACGGCGGTCGCGTTTCTGGTAAGCCAGAATGGCCTCCAACAGGTGTCCGCACCGGAAGTCCGGCCAGAGGGTCTCGGTCACCCAGATCTCGGCGTAGGCGATCTGCCACAGCAGGAAGTTGCTGACCCGCATCTCACCGCTCGTGCGGATGAGCAGATCGGGATCGGGCTGGCCCGCCGTGTAGAGAAACCCGGCGAAGCGCTGCTCGTCGAGCTCGGCGGGTCGACACCCGGCCTCCATCGCCCTTCTGGCCGCGTCGACGATCTCCGCCCGCCCCCCGTAGTTGAGCGCGATGTTGAACAACATGCCCGTATTGTCGGCCGTCTTGGCAATGCCGAGGTCAAGCTCGTGTCGCATGTCGGCCGCAAGCTCACCGTATCGACCGACGATTCGGAACCGGATGTTGTTGCGGAGCAGCGTGTCCAGCTCCAATCGCAGATACCGCTTCAGAAGCGCCATCAGCGTGCTGACCTCGCTGCGGGGCCGCTTCCAGTTTTCGACCGAGAAGGCATACAGGGTGAGGACGCCGATGCCCAGCCTCGCCGATGTCTCCACGGTGGCGCGTACGGCCTCGATACCCGCGCGGTGTCCCTCCACGCGGGGCAGGTGGCGCTGCGCCGCCCAGCGCCCGTTCCCGTCCATGATGATGGCCACGTGCGCAGGCAGCCGGTCGAAATCGACCTGCCGGGCCAGCGCCTCGTCGCGGGAGCCGGGTGGGATGAAGTCGAAAATGTCTTCACGCGACATCCAGGAACCCACTTGAAAATAACTCCTTATCATACAGTGAGTTATACGATCCCTTCAAGTGCCGGTGACGGTCGACGGCTTTCGTTGGGCGCACGCCGGGCCCGCGCCCGGGCGAGCGCCAAGGAAACCAGCCAATCCGGGCCACTGGCACGACTCCGTCGGCTCCGCGCGGGGAGGAACGGCGTACGCCGGGCAAACCGTGGAGGAAGAAGACCGGGCCCTTCGTGCGACGCAGGACTGTCACCACGGACTGCTAGTGCACCGCCGTCGAGATGCGGTCACGCCTCGAGCCCGCAGCACACCCTTCCGCGGCGTTGCCGCTCCTCGAAATACTCCCGGTATTCCTCGTCGCGGCGCCTTGCGCCGGGGCGCGCTGCGAACGCCGATCCGTGACCGCATCTCGACGGCGGTGCACTAGTACTCGACTCGGACGAGGAAGAGCCCGTGTGGGGGGGCCGTCGGGCCGGCCTGGCCACGGTCGCCGCTCGCCAGCACCGCGTCGATGCTCGACGGCTCACGGCGCCCGGCACCGATGTCGACCAGGGTGCCGGCGATCGCTCGAACCATGTGACGGAGAAAGCCATCGCCGCGAAGGCGGAGGGTGACGAGCGAAGCACCGGACGGCGGCCGCGCCGGCGCGCCGAGCCGGCGCCACGGATGGCCGGCCGGTGTCTCGTCGACGCTGGCTTCCTGGATCGTGCGGATCGTAGTTTTCGCCGAGCTACCCGCAGCCCGGAACGCCGCAAAGTCGTGCCGACCCTCGAGCAGTAGGGCCGCCTCGGCCATCCGTCGAGCGTCGAGTGACCGGGGGACGTGCCAGGCGTAGCGCCGGTCGAATGGGCTGACGATCCCTCCGGTCGCCACGAAATACTCGTAGGTCTTCGATCGCGCCGCGGACCGAGCGTCGAAGCCCGGCGGCATCTCCTCGGCACCCAACACACGCACGTCCGCGGGCAGGATCGCGTTGAGGGCACGCTCGAGAGACGGGAGCGGGATCGCGTGTCGCAGGCCGACGGTGGCCACCTGACCCAGCGCATGGACGCCGGCATCGGTGCGACCGGCGCCACTGACGCGCACCGGCGCGCCCTCGATCCGCGCCAGCGCAGACTCGAGCAGCCCCTGCACCGACACGCCCTGCCGCTGGCGCTGCCACCCCACGTATGCCGCGCCCTCGTACTGTACGGTGAGCTTGATGACTCGCACGGGCTGCTAGCGAGAGCCAGGCTTCGTGAGCGGGACACCCTCGGCGCACAGCGGACACTCGGCCGGCTCGTACACGGGCAACGAGACGCGCGCGAGCGCGCGAAACGGCACGTCGAGCGCCGCCAGGTTCGCCCCGCGCGTACTGCGATCGATGATCGCCGCGGCGCCCACCACCCGAGCCCCGGCGGCTCGGGTCACCTCGACCGTCTCGCGTGTGGAGCCGCCGGTCGTCAAGACATCCTCGACGACGGCGACGCGTGCTCCTGACTCGAGCACGAAACCGCGTCGAAGCGTCAGCGCGCCATCCTTCCGCTCGGCGAACAGCGCCCGCGTGCCGAGCGCGCGCGCCACCTCGTGACCGATGATGATTCCGCCGAGCGCCGGGGCCAGCACCACCGTGGTGACGCCGAGCAATCGAAAACTCTCCGCAATCGCCACGCCGAGCCTCTCGGCGTGACGCGGCTCCTGGAGGACGAGGGCCGATTGCAGATAGCCCCGGCTGTGGAGACCCGAGGACAGCCGAAAATGCCCGTCGAGCAGGGCCCGCTGTCGGCGAAACAGATCGAGGACGGCGTCAGGCTCCATGGCGAACGGTGACAAGCGCTCCAGCGAGAGTGTACCCTGACCGGGTCGGACGTGAAACAACGAGTCGTCCCCATCCGTCTACTACTCGGGGTGGGCTTCGCCTTCGCCGGCCGCCCGCCCTGCCTCACGGTTCGCGTCCGGCTGGATCCCCCCCACCGGGTTCCACCCCGGGCACTCATCCGTCGTAGAGAGGTTGGTCATGGTCATTGTGGAAAAGCTCGCACACTGTCTGGACGCGCGACTCGCCAGCACGACCGCTGGCGCTGCGCTGCTCGTCTCACTGCTCTCGGTTCCGGCGTCGGCGCAACCCGTGACCGATCTCGCGGGCCCCGGGAGCCTCCTGCCGGATCGGGTGGCGGCGCCGGTCTCTCGCGGCCGCAGCGTGGCGCAGGGCGGCCCCGTCCGACGCCTCTCGGCCGACGAGGCCGTCGACCTCGCGCTCGAGCAAAACCTGAGCATCCGGGTCGAACGGCTGAACCCCCAGATCGACGACCTCAGCATCGCGGAGGCCCGCAGCGCGTGGACCCCCAACTTCACGTCGGGGTTCAGCGGGTTCAGCAGGGACACGCCTGCGAACAGCTTCCTCTCCGGCGGCCAGGAGCGGGTGAGCGACGACGAGTTCGGCACGAACATCGGCGTCGACCAGCTCCTCCCCTGGGGCGGGGCGAGCTACAGCGCGAGCTGGGACGGGACCCGGTCCGAGACGACCAACATCTTCTCGAGCTTCAATCCTGTGCTGCGATCGAGCCTCAATCTGAGCTTCGTGCAGCCTCTGCTGCGGAACTTCCGCATCGATAGCGCGCGCCAGCAGTTGCTGATCAGCAGCAAGAACCGCGAGATCTCGGACGTCCGGCTTCGGGAAACCGTCGTCCAGACCGTCAGACAGGTGAAGAACGCCTACTGGGATCTCGTCTACGCCATCTCGTTCCTCGAAGTTCAGAACCAGTCGCTCGAGCTCGCCGAGGAGTCGCTTCGCAACAACGAGACACGGGTGGAGGTCGGGACGATGGCGCCGATCGACATCGTCGAGGCCGAGGCCGAGGTCGCCCGCAACGAGGAGGCGGTCATCCTGGCCGAGGCCAGTGTCGAGCAAGCCGGGGATCAGCTGCGAGCGCTCATCCTCGACCCGGACGAGCCGGAGTTCTGGAATCTCCGGCTCGAGCCGACTGATTCGCCCACGTTACAGCTCAGTGAGATCGACACGCAGGGCGCCGTCACGAACGCGCTGGACAAACGGACCGACCTCCGGCAGTCGCGAAAGAACGCGGAGGCGACGGACATCAACATCCGTTACTTCGAGAACCAGATCCTTCCCCAGATCAACATCGAGGCCAATTACGGCCTGGCCGGCCTCGGCGGGACACAGCTCATCCGGGGCGACGGCTTCCCGGGTCCGGTCATCGGCGAGACGAACCGCAGCTTCGGCTCTGTGCTGTCGGACGTCGTCGCGAACGATTTCCCGACCTGGACCGTGGGCGTGACGGTCAGCTACCCTCTCGGCACCAGCGCCGCGGAGGCCGGCCTCGAGCGCTCGAGACTCCAGTGGTCGCAAGTACAGACGCAGATCAGGAATCTCGAGCTACAGGTGACGACCCAGGTACGAGACCTCGGCCGCCAGGTCAACACCAACCTGAAGCGCGTCGAGGCCACGCGCGCGGCGCGTGTCCTGGGCGAGCGGCGGCTGGAGGCCGAGCAGAAGAAGTTCGAGGTCGGCATGTCCACCAGCTTCATCGTCTTCCAGGCGCAGCGGGATCTCTCGGAGGCCCGCAACAACGAGCTGCGAGCGACTCTGGACTACAACCAGTCGCTGGTCGACTTCGAGGCGGTGCAGGAAGCGAGCATTGGAACTGGGACGGCGGTGACGTCGCCGACACAGGGCCTGGGCCAGACGCTCTCGGTCATCCAGCAACTGCCGGGCTCGACCTCGCAGCAGCCGCAGCAGTAGCGGCCAGCCGCACGTGGTTCGCGGGGGGCGCCCGGGATGGTGCTACACTCCCCCGGTGCCGAAGGTCTCGGTCACGGTGATCACCCGGAACGAGGCCGCAAACATCGAAGCGGCGCTGTCCACCGTCGCCTGGGCCGACGAGACCGTGGTGGTCGACTCGGGCAGCACCGACGATACCGTCGCGCGCGCCCACGCATGCGGCGCCGTGGTTGCCGTCCGTAGCTGGGAAGGGTTCGGCGCCCAGAAGAATCACGCGGCGTCACTCGCGCGAAACGACTGGGTCTTCTCGCTCGACGCCGACGAGCGCGTGTCCCCACGGCTGGCCCGGGAGATCGAGGCCACCCTCGAGGTCGAACCTCCGTATCGAGGCTACCGTGTCCCACGGGTCGCCCACCACCTCGGACGGTGGATTCGCTCGACCGATTGGTACCCGGACCCGCAGCTTCGACTCTACGACCGGCGAGTCGCCCGGTGGACGAGCCGCCGCGTCCACGAATCGGTCGTCGCCGAGGGCCCGGTCGGCAGGCTGCGGCAGGAGATCGAACACCACCCCTACCGGGATATCGCGCACCATCTACAGACGATCGACCGCTACACGACCCTGGCGGCAGAACACCTCTTCGAGTCCGGTCAGCGGGCGGGCGCCGCCAGCCTGCTGCTGCATCCCACGTTCGCCTTCGCTCGGAACTATCTGCTGCGGCGCGGTATTCGCGATGGTGTCCCGGGACTCGTCGTGTCCGCCATGAACGCCTACTACGTGCTACTCAAGAACGCCAAGCTCTGGGAGCTGCAGCAACGCTGCTCCTGACCAATCGCGATGTTCTCCCTGCACGTCGATACCGCACGGAGCTGGCGCGGCGGTCAAAACCAGACGCTGCTCACCGTCCTCGGGCTGGCGGCCATGGGCCAGAGGGCCGCGCTTGTGGCCCACCCCGACGGCGAGCTCCGACGTCGGGCGGCCGAGGGTCTCGAACTGGTCCCGCTCGCGCCCCGCACCGAGATGGACCTCTCGGCCGGCTGGCGTCTGTCCCGTGTCGTCGCCCGTCTCGGACCGGACGTGATCCACGCCCACGATCCCCATGCGGTGGCCATGGCGTCGCTCGCGCTCTCGCTCGGCTCTTTCGAGCCGCGCCCGCCGCTCGTCGCCTCGCGGCGGGTCGACTTCCACCTCAAGCGCAACGCCTTCTCCCGGTGGAAGTATCGCCAGGTCGACTGCTTCATCTGCGCGTCCGACGCCATCCGAACGATGTTGCGAGGGGACGGTGTTGCGGCACCGCACGTGGTGACGATCCACGAGGGTATCGATGTGGACCATGTCGCCGCGGCCCCGCCCGCGAACGTCCACGCCGAGTTCTGGTTGCCGCGAGAGACCCCGGTCGTCGGCAACGCCGCGGCGCTCGTCCCGCACAAGGGACAGCGCTACCTGGTGGACGCCGCCGCGTTGGTGCGGCGCGACGAGCCCGACACCAGGTTCATCATCGCCGGTGAGGGCGAGCTCCGTCCGGCCCTCGAGGCCCAGATCCGCACGCATCACCTCGAGAAGCACGTGCTCCTCGTCGGCTTTCGCCCCGACGTGCTGTCGTTGCTGAAGGGGTTCGATCTCTTCGTGATGAGCTCGGTGACCGAGGGACTCGGCACCTCGCTGCTGGACGCGATGGCCGGCGGCGTCGCCATCGTGGCGACCCGCGTCGGCGGGATCCCGGAGGTGGTCGTGGATGGCGAGAGCGGCCGACTCGTGCCGCCGCGCGATCCGCAGGCGCTCGGCACCGCCATCGTCGAGCTACTCCGAGACGCCCCTCAGCGGAGGCGACTGGCGCAGGGGGGAGCCGAACGCGTCCGCCGACGCTTCACGGCTCGGCGGATGGTCGAGCAGACCCTCGAGGTCTACGGGCGCCTGGTCGGCAGACCCCGCGCAACGGACACCGTACGTCTCGCTGCTCGCGACTGAACCCACACTCCCCCGCCATGCCGAGGTGGCAGAGCGAGAAGTCGTACTTCACGGGGTCCTCCGGGTCGAGCAGGCGAAGCGAGGCGGTAATCTCGGCCGCCATCCGCCAGCCCGGGGTGCGATAGCGCGTGAGCCTCAAGCACTGGCCCACCCTGATCACGTGGATATCGAGTGGAACGATCAGCTGCGACGCAGGGAGCGCCGACCAGACCCCGAGGTCGACCGCGTCTCGGCGCACCATCCACCGCAGGAAGAGGTTGAGCCGCTTGCACGCGCTCCCCGAGGAGGGACGCGAGAAGAAGTATCTGATGCCCGAGACGCGGCGCCGCCGGGAGACCTCGCGCAGATCCAGATCGAGTGCGCGCCGCGCGAACGCGTCCAGCCCGGGGCCGATGTCCGCAGCCCGTGGGTCGTGCCCGGCCAGGAAGAACTTCTCTACCGAACCCGCGTGCTCGAGCATCTGGCGCAGCACCCACAGCACGGCGACCAGATCCATGCCACGGATCCAGCGATGGGTGAAGTCTCCGAGGGCCGCCCCATCTCGGCGTGGCTCGAACGACCGCACGAACGAAGCCGGACGCGGACCCAGCACGTCGGTGACGATCCGAAGCGAGCGCATCACGCCGGCGACCCGACCGAACGCCAAGCCGGCGGCCAGGAACCCGACGATCTCCTGATCGCGGGGGTCGGGGTAGCGACGGACGATCTGAATCGGGTCGGCCGTGGCGTTCGGGTCTTCCGAGGATCGGTACAGACGGTCGAGCGCCGGTTTCATCGAGCGGAGCGTCCGCGAAGAGACGCCCGCGCCGGGTAGCGCTCGCCGGGCGCTCACCCGTCCCCGCGCAGCCGCTCGAGGGCCTCCATGCCGTGGACTCCCTCGTTGAGGAACACGGGGCGCCCACCGACGATGGTGCCCGCAACACCGCCCCGCAGCTGCCAGCCGTCGAACGGCGTGCTTCTCGACTTGGATCGGAAGGTCTCGGCCGTCACGGTGACGTGCAGGTCCGGCGCCAGGATCGTCAGATCGGCCGGAGTGCCGGGCGCGATCGTGCCGCCCGTCACCCCCAGCACCCGCGCCGGGTTGACCGCCATGAGCTCCACCAGACGTGGCAGCCCGACGACGCCGGCGTGCACCAGACGGTCCATGGCGATCGATACGGCGGTCTCGAGCCCGACGATCCCGAACGGCGCCCGATCGAACTCCACACGCTTCTCGTCGTAGTGATGGGGAGCGTGATCGGTCGCGATCATGTCGACGGTGCCGTCGCGCAGGCCCAGGATCAGGGCCTCCCGGTCGGAGGCCTGCTGGAGCGGCGGCTTCATCTTGAAGTTGGTGTCGTACCCTGCCACCGATTCGTCGGTGAGCGTGAAATGATGCGGCGTGACCTCGCAGGTGACGCGGATGTCTCGCTCCTTTCCGCTCGCCACGGCCCGGAGCGAGCCCGCCGCGCTCAGGTGCGCGATGTGCATCGCCGCACCGGTCAGGCCCGCTAGGGTCACGTCCCGTTCGACCATGATCTCCTCGGCCGCAGCCGGAATCCCGTGCAAGCCCGCGAGGGAGGCGTGGCAGCCCTCGCACGCGACTCCGTCTCCGCTCAGCGATGGATCCTCACAGTGATCGATGACGGCCATGCCGAGCATGCCGGCATACTCCTGGGCGCGCCGCATCAGTAAGGCCGTGGCCACCGGTCGACCATCGTCGGAGATCGCCACGCAGCCTGCGCTGCGCAGCTCGGCGATCTCGGCCAGTTGCTGACCGTCGCTCCCCAGCGACACGGCGCCGATCGGGTAGACGCGAGCCAGATTCGCCTCGCCGGCCTTCTTGAGAATGAACTCGGTGACACCGGCATGGTCGTTGATCGGGTCGGTGTTGGGCATGCAGGCGATCGCCGTGAAGCCACCCGCCACAGCCGCGGCGGTCCCGGTCGCGACCGTCTCCTTGTGCTCTTGTCCAGGCTCGCGCAGGTGGACGTGCGGATCGATGAAGCCCGGACAGATCACGCAGCTCGACGGCACCTCGACCACGCGCGCCTCGGCCGGGACGGGCAGGTCCCGGTCCAGCCGGACGATGAGCCCATCCTCGAACATGACGTCCATGGGACCATCGACTCCCCGGACCGGGTCGACCACGCGCCCACCCTTCAGCAGCACTTTCATCTGTCGCGTCGATCCTTTCTCGCAGCCGTGGTCTGCCCCGTCTCGCTCGCGCCTGCGACCAGATACAGCGCCGCCATCCGCACCGCCACGCCGTTGGCCGCCTGCTCCAGAATCACCGAGTGCGGTCCATCGGCGACCTCCGAGGCGATCTCGACGCCGCGATTCAGGGGACCGGGATGCATGACGATCACGTCTGGTTTCGCGAGGCGCAGACGCTGCGTCGTCATCCCGAACAGCTTGAAGTACTCCCGCAGCGAGGGCACGAAGCCGCCGTGCATTCGCTCGAGCTGAAAGCGGAGCAACATGATGACGTCGGCCCCCTCGACCGCCTCCTCGACGGCCGTGGTCGGGGTCACGCCGAACGACTCGACGCCGTGCGGCATCAAGGTGGACGGTCCGCACAGCCAGACGTCGGCGCCCAGCTTCTGCAGGAGCAGGACGTTCGAGTGCATGACACGGCTGTGGGCCAGATCTCCGATGATGGCCACCTTCAGCCCATCGATCCGTTGTTTGTGCTCCCTGATCGTGAAGGCGTCCAACAGCGCCTGGGTGGGATGCTCGTGCATCCCGTCACCGGCGTTGATGATGCCCGACCGACACACCCGCGACAGCAGGTGACCCGCGCCGGAGGCCCCGTGCCGCAAGACGATCATGTCGGGTGCGATCGCCTCCAGGTTCAGCGCCGTGTCGGTGAGCGTCTCGCCCTTGACGATGCTCGACGTCGCGACCGTGATGCTGAGCGTGTCGGCGCTCAGCCGCTTCTCGGCGATCTCGAAGGACATGCGCGTCCGGGTGCTGGGTTCGAAGAACAGGTTCGCGACGGTCCGCCCCCGAAGGGTGGGCACCTTCTTGATCGCCCGCCCCCCGACCTCCTTCATCGCCTCCGCCGTGTCGAGAATCAAGAGAATCTCTTCGACGGACAGATCCGCGATCCCGAGGAGGTGCCGCGACCGAAGACGGCCCGCGGCGAGCGGCGCACCTCGGTTGGCCGGCCCGGCGCCCCTCGCCCCTCGAGACTTCGTGTCGGCTCTGCCACTCATGACCGCTCGGCCTCCTGGGAGGAGCCGGTTTCGATCGTCACCTCGTCTCGCCCGTCGATCTCGAGAAGGCGGACCCGCACGCTCTGGTCGGACGAGGTGGGGATGTTCTTGCCCACGTAGTCGGCCCGGATCGGCAGCTCCCGATGACCCCGGTCCACCAGCACGACGAGCTGAATGGACCGCGGGCGCCCGAAGTCGATCAGCGCGTCCAGCGCCGCTCTCACGGTCCGACCCGTATAAAGCACATCGTCGACCAGCAAGATCTGCCGGTCGTCTATGGAGAACGGAATCTCGGTCCGACGCACCAGCGGTTGCGGACCAACGGTGTGCCGCATCAGGTCGTCACGGTAGAGCGTGATGTCCAGCGCGCCCGTCGGAATCTCGGTACCCACGATCCCGTGCACGTGCTTCGCGAGACGCTCGGCGATCGGAACCCCACGCGTGCGGACACCCACGAGCGCGAGGTCCTCGAGACCTCTGTTCCGCTCCGCGATCTCGTGGCTGGTGCGCAGGAGCGTCCTGGCCATCCTGTCGGCGTCCATCACCACCGGCACAGACACCTCCGACCGCGAGCGCAAAGACGGGGGAAACGGATGACGCAGGGGGGGCGGAAGCGGGAACGAGCCAGTACGCGCATCTCTTGACAGCCTCTCGGTGCTGCGCTTAAAGAGTGCGCGGATTGTATCGGTGCGCCGCCCGGGTGTCAATCGCGGGTTGGCCCGCGTGGGTTGGCCCGCTCCGTGACCGCATCTCGACGGCGGTGCACTAGCGATCGTAGGTGGGGATGAAGGTCATGGGCCGCTCGGCCGTGAACTGCCGCGAGAAGATATCACCGCGAGGGTATCCGTCCATGTCACGGCCCACCGGCAGACCCAGGAAGTAGAGGACGGTCGGCGCGACGTCGACGATCGAGCCCAGCGGCAGCCTGCCCGGAGCCACGGCGGTGCCGTAGGCCATCATGAATCCGTCCGGCGCGCCGTCGTGGGAACCGCTCAGGTCGGGTGAACCCAGCGTCCGAGCGACGATGCGCCGCGCCAGACCGACGGGTTCCAGACCGAACCCCGAAACCACCAGCAGTAAGTCCTCCGGCCCGAGTGCGTCGAGCACGGCCCCCACCTCGCCGTCGACGAAGGCGTAGGCCTGCTCGAGGACGTGGCCGTAGTGCTGGCGTTCCTCCTCCGACACGTCACCGAACGACCGCGGCATCGCGTAGCGCAGGAACGAGTGGCCCATCTCGTCGAGTCCGCGATAACGGGTGGCGACGACCTGTGCATCGTACCGCTGCTGGAGCCGGGTGGCGATGGTGCGGTAGAACCGGTCGCGGGGAGTCGGCGCCGCCTGGATCGACGGCAGATTCCCGCCCACGGGACGGGCTGCCAGCGCCGCGTGCAGCGCCGGCTCCTCCGCCACTGCATGCTCCGCGCCGGCGAACACCGTCTCGACGATCGCCTCGGGATAGGCGACCGCGTGTGATTCGACCCTCTGCGGTGAACGCGCGAACAGATGAAAGCGGTCGCTGACGAGGTAGCCTCGCACCGGCTGCACGGGATAGGTCAGCGGCCATCCGACGATCCCGACCGAGATCCCATGCTGGTTGAGAATGCTCCAGAGCGGCCGCGCACGCAGAGACGCCGAGGTGTTGGGCACCTCGTCCAGCAGACCGAGCCTGACGAGCCCCGGCATGAGGCAGCGCTCCGGCAAGAGCTCGATCGGCTCGTCGCTACCGGGCACCCGGTATGTCGCGTCGGACCTCACGCCGTTCCCCGGCGGATACTTCCCCGTGGCCACGGCCGCCCAGACCGGCCCGGGCTGGGTCGGGCGCAACGTCGTCAGGTGCATCGCCGTGCCGGCATCGAGCACCTTGCCGAAGTTCGGCTACCGGCCCTCCGTCACCGCGGTCGAGACGTAGTCGAGCGACGCCCCGTCGACCAGCAGCATGAACACCCGGGGTGATCCGGCGACGACGGCCTCCCCGACCCCGTCCACCATCGGGCGTGCCTCGACCCGGGTAGTCCCGGTTCGCATCGAGAGGGGCGTCACCATCGAGGCGCCGACGACGGTGGCGAGCACTGCTGCACCCACGCGCCCCCCACGCCGACCCGACGAGTAGAAGGCGATCGCCATCGCCAGCAGCGCCGCCGCGCTGGCCGTCAGAGCCGCCGCGCCGCTCGCCAGGGCGCGGGCCGTCGTCTCGTCGAGCGCCGTCGAGAACCCCCACAAGTTCACCCACATCAGCGTCGCGCCGAGGGCGGCGCTCCCGCCACCGAGCCACGCGAGCAGGCGGACACTCAGCCACGCCGGCGCGTAAGTGTCGGCCGACACCAGCTCGCGAAAGACGATCGCGACGTAGAAGGCCACCGTCAAGTGAGCGCCGTACACGAGCGCCAATCGCATGAAGAGCGGCCAGATGGCATCCACGCGACCGGGAATATGAGGGTTGAGCTGGAGCACCAGGATCGTGAGGTAGGCGGCGCCAAGCATCCCGCCCACCAGTGCGTTCGTCAGCATCCGCAGATAGCGCATGGGTGTAGAGCCCCGCTCGTCGAGCGCCCGAGGTCGCGAGGATCCTCGGCTCCAGCATCATGCCCCAACGCCCCTGGAGGTGTCACTCTCGTACTTCTGCCGCTCGCCGTCGCGGCGCGACGTGCGTCGCCGAGACGGTCGGATTCGCAGTCGCGATCACCCGCCGCACCGTCCTGCGCCCCACGAACCGCACGCGGCGAATCGAGTATACTCCGACCATGGTCGTCGATGTCGAAGCCACCGTGCTCTCGAACGTACGACTATCGTCCGAGTACAACATCCTCACCCTCGAGGCCCCCGAGATCGCCGCGCAGGCGCAGCCCGGCCAGTTCCTCATGGTCAAGCCGACGCCGGGTCCGGATCCATTCCTGCGGAGGCCGTTCTCGGTGTTCGAGGTGTTTCGCGATCACCGGCGTGCGACCCCGGGGTTCTCGCTGCTCAACAAGCGGGTCGGCCTCGCGACCGGGCTGCTCTTCGACAAGGTGCCGGGAAGTCGCATGGCCTGCCTGGGTCCACTGGGACGCCCCTTCACACTCGTCGATCCGCCGACGGAGGCCTGGATGGTGGCCGGCGGCGTGGGACTGGCACCCTTCGCGACCTTGGCAGAGGCCCTCGCGAGCCGGCGGACTGTTTCGACATTGTTCTACGGGGCGCGGCGGGACGGAGACCTCTTCTGCATCGACGTCTTCGAGCGTTCGCGCGCCCGGATCGTGGTCGCGACCGAGGATGGCAGCCGTGGGGAAACCGGGTTGATCACGATCCCACTCGAACGGGCACTCGCTGCGACGCCGGCCGAAACGCGGATCGTCATCTACGCCTGCGGTCCGACGCCCATGCTCGAGGCGGTGGCGCGGCTGGCCTCCGCCTACGCACGTCCGTGCCAGGTATCCGTCGAGCAGGTGATGGGCTGTGGGCTGGGCGGCTGCTACAGCTGTGTCGTGCCGGTGCGTCGCCAGTCCGAGAGCAGACTCTACGTGCGGTCGTGCGTCGAAGGCCCCGTGTTTCGCGGCGACGAGATTCTCTGGGAGGAGATGGTTCAGTGACCGGCGCCCCGTCCGCCGCGGCCCCGAAGAACGAGGGTGGCGAGGAGGTCGACCTCTCGGTTGAGATCGGCGATCTCCGTCTGAAGAACCCGCTCGTGGCGGCGAGCGGTTGTTTCGGTTACGGCGTGGAGTATGCCGGTGTCGTCGAGCTCTCGACGCTCGGCGGCATCGCGGTCAAGGGGCTCTTCCTCAAGGAGCGCAGCGGGCATCCGCCGCCGCGAATCGTGGAGACCCCCTCGGGAATGCTGAACGCGATCGGACTACAAGGCATCGGCGTACGCCGTTTCGTCCAGGAGAAGCTACCAGAGCTCCGCGCCCGTGGAGCCGTCGTCATCGTCAATATCTGTGGGTCGACGGCCGATGAGTACGCGGAGATCGCACGTATTCTTTCTGATGCGGACGGGGTGGCGGCGCTGGAGCTGAACGTTTCGTGTCCCAACATCAAGGAGGGCGGCATCTCGTTCGGCTGCAGCCCGGGCGGAACCGCTGAGATCGTGCGGCGCGTCCGGCAAGTCACGCGGCTTCCGGTCATCCCGAAGCTCACGCCGAATGTCGAGGACGTCGCGTCGCTCGCCCGCGCTGCCGAGGAAGCTGGAGCCGATGCGGTCTCGCTCGTGAACACGTTCCTAGCCATGGCGATCGACGTGGAGACCCGTCGGCCCAGGCTGTCCAACGTCATGGGTGGCCTGAGCGGCCCCGCGATCCGGCCGATCGCGGTGCGGATGGTCTACGAATGTCATGAGGCGGTCCGCATCCCGATCATCGGGATGGGAGGCATCATGACCGCAACGGATGTGCTCGAGTTCATCATCGCCGGCGCCTCGGCCGTCCAGGTGGGAACCGCCAACTTCATCGATCCGTTCATCTGGTCCAAGCTCTTGAAGGGCATCCGTGCGTATGCCCAGCGCGCCGGCATCCGCCGCCTGGCCGATCTGGTCGGGAGCGTCGTGGTCGAGGGTCGTGAGCCCGCATGGACCAGCTCCTAATCGCTCTCGATGTGGACGACGGCACCCGTGCGCTGCGGCTGGTCGACAGTCTGCGGGGCGTGGCGGGAGGCTTCAAGGTCGGGAGCCAGCTGTTCCTGGCGGAGGGACCTGAGATCGTCGAGGCCATCACCGCCCGGGGCGAGCGCGTCTTCCTCGATCTCAAGTTGCACGACATCCCCAACACGGTTGCGCACGCCGTCGAGGCCGCCGTCGGGATGGGCGCGTGGATGCTGACCGTGCACACGCTGGGTGGAGCCGACATGATGCGCGCGGCGGCGGACGCGGCGACCCGCGCGGCGGCACGAACCGGGCGTGCGCGCCCGCTCGTCGTCGGTGTGACGGTGCTGACCAGTCACCGGCCCGAGAGTCTGTCCGAGCTGGGCGTGACGCGATCGCTCCCGGACCAGGTGACCAGCCTGGCGCTGATGGCGAGTCAGGCGGGGTTGGACGGGGTCGTGTGCTCGCCCCTCGAGGCCACCGGCCTGCGCGGAACCTGCGGTCGCGACTTCACGCTGGTCACGCCGGGCATCCGCCCCCGCCGCCCGGAAGCGAAAACCGGGCGGACGACCTCGACACCGCCGATAACGTCGATGACGGGCCCCGACGACCAGCGTCGTACGCTCGGACCCGCCGAGGCGCTCCGGGCAGGCGCCGACTATCTCGTCGTGGGAAGGCCGGTCATCGGGGCGCCCGACCCCTGCACGGCCGCGCGCGAGATCATCACCGACCTACAGAGCGCCCTCACGCAGGACCCGGCCGGTCGGCCGCCATCTCCTGGATCGTGAGCCTGTCACGTGCCGAGCACGACCGTGTGGACGGTCTTCTCGAGGCCCGCCTGTCATCTGTGTGAGGAGATGAAGGCGGAAGGGAGGCAGCGCGCCATCGGGTCGATGAGGACGCGCTGTTCGCCTGGCTGAAGAGGGTGTAGAGCCGGGCAGGGCGCCTGCCCGGCTCACCTGGTTCGTCGTCGGGTCCGGTTCCTGGCCCCGAGATCTGAATCAGCGGTCGTCACTTCGCCGTGATGATGAAGTGCCCGCG
This sequence comes from Vicinamibacterales bacterium, assembly GCA_965197935.1. Classification (GTDB taxonomy): domain Bacteria; phylum Acidobacteriota; class Vicinamibacteria; order Vicinamibacterales; family CAZQMT01; genus CAZQMT01. Next base: position 151,625 of record CBDAOD010000001.1, read on the forward strand.
TCGGTTCTGCGACCAGCAGTTCTCCTCGTCCTCCATACAGAAGGGATCTTCTTCCCCCTTGCTCACGATGGAGACGCGGCTCGAGGCCACTCCGAGGCTCACGAGGTATTCCTGAACGGCGGTTGCCCGGCGCTCCCCGAGCGCGATGTTGTACTCGTTCGTGCCACGAGAATCGCAGTGCCCCTCGACCGAAACGCGCGTGCTGGTCCACTTCTTCATCCAGTCGGCGTCTTCCTGGAGCCGACCGCGTGAGTCGTCTCGCAGCTCCGCGCTGTCATAGTCGAAGAAGACGTCGTCGAGCGGCCGCTCGGCATTCAGCTCCGCCAACGTCTTGCGGTCGAACAGCTCCTCCTCGGTCAAGGGCGGTGGCGGTGGAGCAGGCGGCGGCGGTGGCGGTGGCGGTGGCGGTGGCGGTGGCGGGTCCGGTGGTGCCGCCGGCGGCGGCGGCTCAGGCTCCGGGGGCGGCGGCCCGCCGCAGCCGGCGACGGCGGCTCCCAGGGCGGCGCAGACGCTGACGACGACTAGAAGTCGGTACACGCGCTCCATCTTTTTCGTCTCCTGCTGACTGCAGTTGTCCGTTTCCGACACGGCTTGGTGACACTCCAACCAACCGAAAGCCCGCTGAGCTTACTGACTCGACCGCAATGGTGTCAAATCCCCTGCGCGGCGATTGTCGGAGCCCTGTCAGTGGTCGGATCGGTTCGAAAGCACCCACCGGCTGGTCGCCGGCCGAAGGGATTTACAGGATTTCACACCAGTAGTCGGAATTGCCCTCCGAGCGCGTCGAAAAGCTGCCAAGATCCGGGCCATGACTGTTACGGGACACTGGGGGGACTGCTAGATCGGCTTCAGCGAGAAGGGTTCGTTCAGGCTTCCCATGCGATAGCCCTCCAGGTCGAGGGCGACGTAGCGGTAGCCGAGGCGCTTGAGCTCCCGGACGATGGTGGCGCGCGTATCCGGTGCCATCATCCGCGCCATCTCGCTCGGCGCCACCTCCAATCGGGCGACGTGATCGTGATGCCGGACGCGGCACACCCGAACGCCGAGCCCACGCAGCACCGTCTCGGCCTGCTCGATCATCCGGAGCTTCTCGTCGGTTACCTCGCTGTCGTAGGGAATCCGGGAGGAGAGACAAGCCGACGCTGGCTCCTCCCACACCCGCAGCTCGGCCCGGCGCGCCAGCTCCCGAATCTCGGCCTTGGACAGTCCGGCCTCGTCGAGCGGACTGCGGACACCGAGCTGCCGCGCCGCCGCGCGTCCCGGTCGGTAATCGCCGCGATCGTCGGCATTGCTACCGTCGATCACGCAGGCTATGCCCCGCTCGCGCGCCAGCGTCGTCAAGCGCGTATAGAGCTCCTCCTTACAATAGAAGCAACGATCGACCGGGTTGGCACGATACTCGGGCCGCTCCATCTCGTCGGTCCTGATCACCTCGTGGCGCAGAGACAGATCGCTGGCGACCTTGAACGCGAGCTCACGGTGATGCTCTGGGTAGCTGGGGCTGTCCGCGGTCACGCAGAGGGCCAGTCGACCCAAAACGCTTGAAGCCGCGTACGCCAGATAGGCGCTATCCACCCCACCGCTGAACGCGACGATGACGGACTTCATCTCGGCGATCGACGCCCGGAGGGTCCGCTCCTTGTCGACCAGAACCGCACCGTCCGACTCGGCGGCGCCATTCACGATTGGTGGGTCCGACGCGATATTGCTCATTCCTGCCAGTCCTCGTCCTCCTCCTCGTCGCCATCGCCATCCACGACTGCCTCGTCTCCGTCGTCGAGGCTCTCATCTTCGTCCGGGGCGAGCTCCAGCTCGATGGGAGAGAGGCTGATCACCTCGAGGCTGGAGCCACACTCGGGACAGCCGACGATGTCCCCCCTGTCCACGTCGAACTCGTCGACCTCGACGTCCGCGTCACACTCGGGGCAGTCGGCCATGCATGTCTCGCGGGAAGCTCGGGCGGCTCTTCGGGCACATCTACCGGTCCAACTGGCTCGCGATCCCCCAAAAAGCGCGGTGCAGCGGCGATTATAGCGAGAACATGGAAGCGTCCGCAACGCACCTAACGCCCGTCGCACCGCCTTCCGATACAATCGGCGGGGTGAGCGACGCCGTAACGAGCAAGACGGTCGTAGTCGCCGAGGCTACCGGGCTGGTCCTCGGTCGCTTTACCGCGGCACTCGAGGGCGCCGGTCACCGCGCCGTGTCGGCCAAGAGCGCCGCCGAGCTGCTCGCGCGCGTTCGCGCGGACCTCGACGAGATCGACCTCCTCATCATCGACCTCCGGTTGCCGCACGCCGCCGGCGTCGAGTTGATCCGTTCCGTTCGCAGGTTCGATCGGGGCCGGCTCCCGATCCTGGTGTTGAGCGGCACCATCGAGAACGCGCGGCAAGTCCGCGAGCTGGCGCAGCTCAACGTGGCCGGCTACATCAACGAGCACACCGTCACCGAGCGTATTCTTCCGGCGCTCGCTCCGCATCTGTTCCCGGACAGCTTCAACCGCCGCTCCAGCTCCCGGATCGTGCTGAGCCTTCCGACCAGCTATCGCTCCAGCGAGACCGTCTCGACGGCCACGACGCTCAATCTCGGCAAGGGGGGCGTCGCCGTTCGAACCGTCAGCCCGATCGATCATGCCACCAAGGCGCGCACGCAGTTTCGCCTGCCCGGCTCGAATCGCGACATCGACGCCGATGCGCGGATCGTCTGGAGCGATCGTCGGGGAAGCATGGGGCTACAATTCGAGAGAATCGACCCAGTCGATCAGACCGCGATCGACGAATTCGTCGACACCCACCTTCCACCCGTGAGATCCTGATCCGCCCCCAGTGGCGAGCACTACCCGCTCAGCGGCCCACGCGACGGGACGCTCGCACGACTTTGTCAACTCGTCCGCAGGAGACGGAGCGCGTTCGCGATGACGATCAGCGATGCGCCGGTGTCGGCGAGCACGGCCATCCACAACGTGGCGACCCCGGCCACCGCCATCGCGAGGAACGCACCCTTCAGCCCCAGCGCGAAGCCGAGATTCGTCCTGATGTTGCGGAGCGTGGCGCGGCTGAGGCGGACGGCGTACGGGATCTTGAGCAGCTCGTCCGAGATCAGCGTGATGTCGGCGGTCTCGAGCGCGGCGTCCGTCCCGGCGACTCCCATGGCGATACCGACGTCCGCCGCCGCCAGCGCCGGGGCATCGTTGACGCCGTCTCCGACCATCGCCACACCGCCGTACCGGCGCCTCAGCTCCTCCACCGCCGCGACCTTGTCCTCCGGAAGCAGATCCGCTCGAAACTCGTCCACGCCGATGGCCGTCGCAATCGTCCGGGCGGTCGTCACGCTGTCGCCCGTCAGGAGAACCTGGTGTCCGATGCCATGCGAGCGCAGCAGATCGACCGCGTCTCGGCCCGTGTCCCGGACCGCGTCGGCCACCCCGATGACTCCGATGACCGTCTCGTCGTTCGCGACCAGCACCGCGCTGGACCCCCGGGCCGCCAGCTCGGCCAGCCGCGCCTCGATCAGCGGACCGCAGAGACCCCGCTCCTCGAAGAGGCGGTGATTACCGATGAGCGCTCGGGCCCGGCCGACCCGGCCCTCGGCGCCACGGCCCGGCAACGACTGGAACCCGATCGCCGGTGCCGCCTCGACGCCCACCGCCGCGGCGTGCGTGACGATGGCTTCGGCAACCGGATGCTCGGACCGTACCTCCAGCGCCGCGGCGGTTCGCAAGATCTCCACGGGTGACGCTCGACCGAGCGGCACGACCTCCGTCACCTCGAGGCGTCCTTTCGTGAGCGTTCCGGTCTTGTCAAACGCGACGCAGCGGACGCTGGCCGTGCGTTCGAGGTGCGCGCCGCCCTTGATGAGGACCCCCCGCCGCGCCGCCGCCGCCAGGGCCGAGACGATCGATACCGGGGTCGAGATCACCAGAGCGCACGGGCACGAGATCACCAGCAGCACGAGCGCACGGTAGAACCACACCGTGAACGAGGCCCCGAGAAGCACCGGCGGCACCGTCGCGATCCCGGCAGCCAGGATCAGCACGGCCGGTGTGTAGTACCGGGCGAACCGGTCGACCAGCGCCTGCGTCGGGGCACGTCGCGACTGCGCCCGTTCGACCAGGTGGATGATCCGCGCGAACGTCGAGTCGCGGTGCAGCCTGGTGACTTCGACCTCCAGTGCGCCCCGCCCGTTGATCGTCCCCGCGAACACGGCGTCTCCCACCCGCCGCTCGACCGGAAGCGACTCGCCCGTGACCGGTGCCTGGTTGACGTACGAATCACCCGAGGCGACCCGACCATCGAGCGGGATCTTCTCACCCGGCTGGATGATCAGCACCTCCCCCACGCGGATCTCCTCGACACCAACGCGCCGCTCCGCTCCACCTCGACGAACCCGGGCGGCGACCGGCGTCAGCTCCATGAGCGCACGGATCGCGCCGCGGGCCCGTTCCATACTCCTCGATTCGAGCAGTTGTGCCAGACCGAAGAGAAACACCACCATCGCCGCCTCGAACCACTCACCGATGGCCAGGGCCCCGCTGACGGCGACCAGCATTAACACGTTGATGTCCAGCGAGACCCCACGCACCGACGCCGCAGCCCGCCGCGCCGTGTGGACGCCGCCGGATACGATTGACATCCCGTAGAACGACCCCGTGGCCAACGCGGACGCGCCGGCCAGCTGCAGGAGCACACCCGCCAGCAGCGCCGCGCCCGACCCGATCACCAGTGCGACGCGCATCCGATCGGCGCGGAACGGCGCCACGGTCGCGCCTTCGTGCTCGAGCCACGCGCGCATGCCGGTTTCCGCCACCGCCGTGGCGATCGCCGACGCCGACAGACGCGCGGCGTCGTACTTCACTCGCAGCCGCTGGGACATCAGATCGACGGCCAGATCCTCGAGCCCCGTCAGCTCGCCTATGCGCCGTTCCAGAACGGCGACCTCCTCGTGACAGTCCATGCCCTCTACCCTGAAGACGGACTCGGCATGCTGCTCACAGACGGGACACGCAGCCGCTGCGGTGGCTCTCATCGACGCCTGCCGCTCGCTTCCCTCGGTCGACGGAGCCGCGGCTCGACCGTGGATTCCTCCACGTGTCGGAGCGCCTGCTGGAACAGGCTCGTGATGTGTTGATCGTCGAGCGAATAGAAGATCATTCGTCCCTCCCGGCGTGGGCGGACGAGCCGCATGCCCCGCAGCAGTCGCAGCTGATGGGAGACCGCCGACTCGCTGAGCCCGAGGAGGGTGGCGATGTCGCACACGCACAGCTCCTCGGTCGACAGCGCATCCAGGATCCGAACCCGCGTGGGGTCCCCGAGCAGCTTGAACGTTTCGGCCAGGCCCCAGACCGTCGGCAGGCTCATCAGGGCCCCCCGCAGCCTGGCGACCTTGACCGGGTCCGCGTGAAACACCTCACACCCTGCTGAATCGGCTTCGCTGGCAGCCGGCCGGGACGCAATCTTGGTAGGCATCGATCGTTCAACTCAATTCATGCACATATGAGCACTTGTTCATACAATCCTACCGACGGCGCGGGGCCCCGTCAACCTCAAACCCGCGGGCCGGCCGGAACGTCGAAACAGCGTAGGGAACCAGGGTTGATCCTTTTTTCGGGTCCGAATAGGATCGTTTGTCGAGTACGACACAGGCGTTGGCGGTACTGTCCCTCGCTGGCGTCCCTGCGAACGGACCGAACTTCAACCCCCATCTGTCGGAGAAGAGCGTGATCGAGGTCCAGAACCTCACGAAGCGATACGGCCGGGTCACGGCGGTGGAGGGCGTCAGCTTCAGGGTCGAACGCGGCGAGATCCTGGGCTTCCTCGGCCCGAACGGTGCGGGGAAGACGACGACCATGCGGGTCCTGACCGGGTACATGCCGGCCACCGAAGGCAAGGCGACGGTGGCGGGGTTCGATGTCTTCGAACAGCCGATCGAGGCCAAGCGACGCACGGGCTACCTGCCCGAAACGCCGCCCCTGTACCCCGAGATGACGGTCCGCGAATATCTACAGTTCGTTGCCCGCATCAAGGGCATCCCGCGCGGCGAGCGCGCCGGTCGCGTCTCGGGTGCCATGGACCGGGTCCATCTCAACGAGATGGCCGGCCGACATTGCGGCAAGCTCTCCAAGGGCTATCGGCAACGCGTCGGCCTCGCACAGGCGATACTCCACGACCCGGAGGTCCTGGTCCTCGACGAGCCCACGGCGGGACTCGACCCCAACCAGATCATCCAGACACGCGAGTTCATCAAACATCTGGCTGGAGACCACACGATCATTCTGAGCACCCACATCCTGCCCGAGGTGGCGCAGACCTGCCAGCGGGTCGTCATCATCAACAACGGGCGGCTGGTCGCCGAGGACACCCCGGAGAACCTGACGCACCGGCTGCGCGGCGCCGAGACGATTTACGTGCAGATCGACACGCAGGCCGACCCGGTGCCCGTGCTCGGCAGGGTGCCCGGGGTTCAGCGGGTCGCGGTCGCCGAACGAAACGGTGGGGTCGTCCGGTGCGAGGTCGAGAGCATGCGGGGAGAGGACATCCGGCGGAGCCTGGCCCAGGCGGTGGTCACAGAGGGGTGGGGGCTACTCGAGCTGCGCCCGCTACGCATGAGCCTCGAGGAGGTCTTCCTGCACCTGACCACCGACGAGAGCGACACCGAGACGGCGGAGGACGACTCGCAGGCCGGGCCCGAAACTTCCCCGCCGGCGGTCGAAGCGGCCCCCGAAGAGGTGACGCATGAGTAACATCCTGGCCATCGCCGGCAAGGAGCTCCGGTCCTACTTCGCCTCACCGACGGCGTACGTCATCATCGGTCTGTTCGCGGCACTCTTCGGGTTCTTCTACACCGCGATCCTGGACTACTTCGTCAAGCAGAGCATGCAGCTCCAGCAGTTCCAGATGGGACCCTCGTCGGTTAACGTCAACCTCCAGCTGATCCGGCCCGTCCTCAGCAACGCCAGCGTGGTCGCGCTATTCGTCCTCCCGATGATCACCATGCGGACCTACGCGGAGGAGAAGCGCTCCGGCACGATCGAGCTCCTGCTGACGTCTCCGGTCACCGACCTCGAGATCATCCTGGGCAAGTTCCTGGGCGCCCTCGGGTTGTACGGCCTGATGCTGCTGGTCACGGTCCCGTACATCGTCATTCTCTTCGTGTACGGAGAGCCCGAGCTCCTGCCGGTCCTGACGGGGTACCTGGGGTTACTGCTGATGGGCGGGAGCTTCATCTCGATCGGACTGCTGATCTCCAGCTTCACCAAGAATCAGACCGTGGCCGGCATGATCACGTTCGCCACGCTGCTTCTCCTCTGGGTATTGAACTGGCTGAGCTCCTTCGGCGGCCCGACCATGCAGGCGGTCGTCTCCTACCTGTCGATCACGCAGCACTTCGACGACTTCGCGATCGGCATCCTCGACACGAAGCACGTCGTCTACTATCTCAGCTTCATCACCTTCGGGCTGTTCCTCACGGCCAAGTCCGTCGACAGCGAGCGCTGGCGCGGATGAGCCGATCCTAGGCCTTGACCATGCTCAACAAGATTCTCGGTTTGGCCGGCTGGCTGGGCACGGCGCTGGTGTTCGCCGCCGTCGCGGTCTGGTTCCTGCAGCCCGACTCTCGGGAGATCTCGAGAGGTCTGGCCCTGGGCGGACTGGCCTGCGTCCTGCTCTACCTCCTGGGACAGTGGCGCGATATCGTCGCGATCTTCGCGGGCCGACGGGCCCGGCTCGGGTCGATCACGACTGCCAGCATCGTGATGGTCGTGGGCATCCTGGCGGCCATCAACTACATCGCCGCGCGTCAGAATCAGCGCTGGGATCTGACGGCGGCGGGTCAGTTCAGCCTCTCCGAACAGACCCGCCGCGTGCTCGAGAACCTCGATGCGCCGGTCCAGGCCACCGTGTTCGCCCGGGAGGAGGATTTCGACCGCTATCGCCTGCGGCTGGATCAGTACGCCTATCTCACCGACCAGCTCGCCACCGCATACGTGGACCTCGACCGGGAGCCCGCCGCGGCGGGCGAGTATCAGATACAGGCGTATGGCACGATCGTGTTCGAGTACCAGGGGCGAGTCGAACGGGTCACGTCCGATCTCGAGCAGGACCTGACGAACGCGCTCATCAAGGTCATCGAGGGGCAGGAGAAGAAGGTCTACTTCATCGAGGGGCACGGTGAGAAGGACACCGGCAGCGCCGAACGCGACGGTTACAACTCGATCGCCGGGGCGCTCGCGGGCGACAACTTCACGTTCGAGTCGCTGGTGCTGGCCCAGATCGACGAGCTGCCGGAGGACGCGGACGTCCTCGTCGTGGCAGGGCCGACGGCCGATCTCTTTCCCGCCGAGCTCGAGCAGCTGAAGACCTATCTCGAGGAGGGTGGCAACGCCCTGTTTCTGGTCGATCCGCCCACGGGGACCGACAACGGCCAGCTGCCGAACCTGCTCGGTCTCCTGGGGGAGTGGAACGTCGAGATCGGCGAGAACGTCGTCGTGGACGCGAGCGGGATGGGCCAGATCCTCGGTACCGACGCGACCGTCCCCGTCGCGGCCCAGTATCCACCGCATGCGATCACGGATCGGTTCTCCTACCTGACCGGCTATCCGATGGCGCGCTCGGTCAAGAGCGTGACGACCGGGGAGCCCAGTCGCATCGCGCAGAATTTCATCGAGACGAGCCCACGTAGCTGGGCCGAGACCGACATCGCCCGGCTGATGGACAGCAGCGAGGTGGCACTGGAGGTCGACCAGGGGGACGTGGAGGGGCCCGTCTCGATCGGCGTGGCGGTCACGGCGAGGGTGAACCCGGTCGACTACACACCGACGGCCGACCCGGACCTGGGCTCGCCGACCGAACCCGCGGACACCGAGACCGCGGGTGAGGACGGAGAAGACGCCACGACGGGGGGCGACGAGGAAGAAGACGAGAGCGAGGACGAGGAGCCTGCGATCGAGCCCGAGACGCGGATCGCCGTCATCGGGGACTCGGACTTTGCTGCCAACTACGCGCTCGGGATCCAGGGGAACCGAGATCTGTTCCTCAACACCGTCAACTGGCTGGCCGAGCAGGAGAACCTGATCGCCATTCGGGCCAAGGAGCCCGAGGATCGGCGGCTCACGATGTTGCCCGCTCAGCAGCGGCGAGTCAACTGGCTCGCGATGTTCATCATCCCCGGCCTGGTGATCGTGTCCGGGGTCTACAACTGGTGGCAGAGACGGTGACGAGAGGATTGCGATCGCTGCTGGCCATCCTGGTCGTGTTCCTCGGACTGGGCGCCTACATCTACTTCGTCGAATCGAAGCGACCGGCGGCCTCCGACGAGGAAGCCAAGGACAGGGTCTTCGCCGTCGAGAGCGATGACATCCGGGAGTTGAGGATACGGGCCGAGAACGGCGACACGACGGATCTTCAGAAGGAAGGGGTCGGCACCGCGTGGCAGCTCACCGCGCCCCTGGCGGCCACGGCGGACTCGGCGGAGGTGTCGGGAGTCGTGACGAACCTCGCCTCGCTAGAGCTCCAGCGCGTGGTCGAGGAGTCCCCGGCGGACCTCGGCGCGTTCGGGCTCGCCGACCCGCGGATCGACGTCGCCTACAAGGCGGAGGGCGACGACGACTTCACCCACCTCCTGATCGGCGAGAAGACCGCCACCGGCAGCGATCTCTACGCCAAGCTCTCGACCGAGGATCGCGTCTTCCTGATCTCCGGGTTCCTCGACACCACCTTCAACCGGTCGTCGTTCGATCTGCGCGACAAGACGGTTCTGGAGCTGGACACGCAGACGGTTGACCGGCTCGAGGTCGCGACCCCCGACGCGACCGTCGAGGTGACCCGGACCGAGGGGGACTGGAGACTGACGAGGCCGCTCGTGTCACGGGCCGACTACGGGACCGTGCAGGGGCTGCTCGGGCGGCTGTCGACGGCGCAGATGACGGCCCTCGTCGCCGACGACGCCGCGGATCTCGCTCCATACGGGCTAGCCGAGCCCAGCGCCACGGTCACGCTGGGAACCGGCAGCGCCGTCGCGACGCTGGCCTTCGGGGCCGAGAGCGGCGACAGCGGGGTCTACGCGAGAGATCTGTCCCGGCCGGCTATCTTCACGGTGGACGCTTCGCTCGTCGACGAGCTGAAGAAGGGCCCGGACGACTACCGGAGCAAGGATCTGTTCGGGTTTCGGCCGTTCAACGCGACCCGGTTCGAGATCACCCGGGATGGCGAGACCGCGGTCTACGAGAAGGCGGAGACGTCCGGGGAGACCAGCCCTGCCGAGGGCGGTGAAGACGAGGGCGACGCCGGGCCCACGGAGGAGTGGCGTCAGGTCGCGCCGGCCACGCGAACGATCGATGCAGACAGGATGCAGACGACGCTCTCGGGTATGGCCAACCTACGTGCGCTCTATTTCGCGGGTCCGGACGTGCAGACCGGCCTCGAGACCGCGGCGGTTGTGGTGATGGTGCACTACGAGGACGGCAAGGTCGACCGCGTGAGCTTTGGCCTCGACGAGCAGGACGTGTACGCCGCGGTCGAGGGCGAACCGGGGGCGGCGCGGATCGACACGAACGACTACAACCTGGCCCTCAAATCCCTCATCGAGCTCGACGCGGCGGAGCCCGTCGAGACCCCCGGGTAGGACCGTCGGATCCGTCCCAACCCGGAGCGGATCGCCTTCCCGCCGCCGAGCTGGGGGCGTCGTCCTGCGTCAAGGGAGTGGCACGGCGGCCGAGTTCGACCCGCCCCAGAACGGCGAACCCCAGTAGATCGACCGCTCCAGGATGAAAGGTGTGGCGCTACTCGAGCCCGCGACCACGCCGAACGCCTCGTTGGCGAGCTCGGGCACCTGGCCGTTGACCCACAAGGTCACCCGGGACCCTCCCGGCACGTCGACGCTCTTGATGACGGCGCTGCCATTCTGGCGCACGAACCGCAGCTCCACCGTCGCGGTCGCAACGCCCGGGTTCGCCATAGGCAAGAACGTGTGGAAGGTCGGATTCCCTGGACCTGCCGGTTGCCCGACCACGCCCTCGGCCAGCCCCCACCGGCTGGCGGCCTGCGTCAGGCCCGGCGACGCATGGGCGCCGACCCACTCGTTGAACGCGCCCGGGAAGTACATCACCCGCTCCGCGACCACGGGCTGGTCGGACGTGATCGCCGTCCAGAACTCGGCGTCGGCCAGCGCTGGGTCCTCCGCGCTCACCATCACCGTCGCGCGCCGCTTGCCGGGGACCGTTCGCGTGCGCGTCACGGTGGCACCCGTCGTCAGACGATGGGTGATGGTCACGGCCGCCGGAGCATCGCTGGGGTTCGTCACGGCGAAGAACGCCTCGAACGGCGGCTGCGTGGAACCCTCGGCGAACATCCAGACCTCGCTCGGCGCACGGACCCCTTCGGATGCATGTCCTCCCTCGTAGCCTTGCGCCAGGAACTGCGACCGGACCGCGGCAATCGGCTAGTCGGACGTCACGATCATCCCGAATGCCCTGCCCGCAAGCTCGGGATAGTGCCCCATGAACTCGGTCCGCCGCCCGCCGGCCACGATCGGCACCAGGGTTCGCGTCGAGGGCGGCGCGTCCTCGAAGAGGAACTCGACCGTCACGTTCGCGGGGGTCGCGTTCGGGTTGTACGCCAGCATGTAGGTGTCCATGAAGTTCCGCTGCGCCCCCTGCTCGAGGTCTGCGAGCGCCTCCGAGCCCTCGGCGAAGTACCAAACTGGGCTCAGCGTGTCGGTCAGCACGTAGGCGTGGCCGGAGCCGTAGTTGGTCGCCCAGAACATGGTCTCCTCGACCACGAGGGGCAGACCGTTTGTCGAGGTCACGGTCGTTGCGACCGGCGTCGACGGGGTCAACACGGCGCCGGACGGATCGCCTCGGTCACCCCGTGCCAACCCCTCGAGCGCGAGCGTGAGCCGGCTGTTGGGGGCGGCCGTCGTCGTCACCACCGAGCGGCCGAGTGCGCTCGTGAAGTTCACGGAGATCGGTGTCGACTGGTCGTTGAAGTTCAGCACCGTCAGGAACGAGTCGAAGAACTCGCCCGTGGCGCCCTCCGATCCGGTGTACTCCTTGGTCCCCGCCACCACGACGAGCGTCACGGTCTGGAGCCCCGTGCAACCGTTCTCGTCCGTGGCCTTGATCGTGAAGGAAAACGCCCCGAGCTCGTCCGGCGTGCCGGTCAGCACACCGGCCGGTGACAGTGTCATGAACTTCGGAGGCTGCCCGTCGATGGTGACGTGCCGCCGCCCCCACTCGCCGTGAACTGCGTCGGCGCGTACGGGATGAAGAGCGTGCCGGTCGGCAACATGGCCGGTCCTTGGACCGTGATCGTGGGGCACACGATGACCAGCGTGTAGTTCGTGGTTCCGGGGCACCCGTTCGCGTCGGTCGCCGTGACCGAGAAGTTGAAGGTGCCCTCCTGCTTCGGCGTGCCTGACAGCGTGCCGTTGGCCGCGAGCGTCATGCCATCGGGAAGGGTCCCGGTGAGCACGAAGGTGTACGGCCCCATCCCACCGCTCGCCGTCAAGGTCGTCGCCGTGTAGGCGGCGCCGACCGTCCCGGTGGCGAGGCTGGTCGGGCCCACCGTGATCGTCGGACAGCCCTCCACCACCAGGGTGTAGCTGATCATGCCGGGACAGCCGTTCGCATCGGTCGCGGTGACGGTGATGGGGAAGCTCCCCGTCTCGGTGGGCGTTCCCGAGAGCGTGCCGTCGGAGGCCAGCGTCATGCCCGCCGGCAGGGTGCCCGTATGGGTGAAGGTATAGGGACCCGTCCCACCGCTCGCCAGGATGGTGGTCGTCGGGTAGGGCGTCGAGAGCATCCCGCCGGGGAGGCTCGCCGGGCTCAGCGTGATCGTCGGACAGCCCTCCACAACCAGGGTGTAGCTGATCATGCCGGCACAGCCGTTCGCATCGGTCGCCATGACGGTGATGGGGAAGCTCCCCGTCTCGGTGGGCGTCCCCGAGAGCGTGCCGTCGGAGGCCAGCATCATCCCCGCCGGGAGGGTGCCCGTGTAGGTGAAGGTATAGGGAGCCGTCCCGCCGCTCGCCATGACGGTCGTCGTCGGGTAGGGCGTCGAGAGCATCCCGCCGGGGAGGCTCGCCGGGCTCAGCGTGATCGTCGGGCACTCGACCCCAATGTTGAAGGCCATCACGCCCGTGCACCCGTTCGCGTCGGTGGCCGTCACGGTGAAGTTGAACGGGCCCTCCTGGGTCGGGGTTCCCGAGATCGTCCCGTCGGGTGCCAGCATCAAGCCATTCGGCAGCGCGCCTGCGGTGACCGCGAACGTGTAGGGGCCCGTCCCGCCGCTCGCCATGATCTGGATCCCCGCGGGATACGGCGTCCCCACCACGGCCGGGACGAGGCCGGGGGCGCTCAGCGTGATCGTTGGGCAGTCCACCTGAACGTTGAATTGGCACGAGGCGGTCTGACTTACTGTCCTTTCGCGGCTGGGGGAAAGACACCCTTGAAAGCCCACTTCCATGGCGGTGCAGGTGACGGTCGTCGTCCCGAGCGGGAAGGGGTGCATCATGATGCTGGCAACAATCGGGGGGGAGCCGGGCAAGGGCCCGCTGTCGAAGAGCGTCGTCCCGTTGGTCGCGCATGTGAACTGGATACAACTCTCGACGCCGAACGAATGGTGCGCCTCGGGCAAGTCGGGCTGACTGGCCAGGGGGAACGACACCGGCACGGTCGACTGGTTGGGGGGCAGCGTCTCCGTCACCGCCGGGCTCGGCGGAGGAGAACCTGGAAATGGAGTGGAGGGCGTCGGGCAATTCGCAAAGATATACGTCGAGATCGGCCCTCTGTTGGCCGAGGCCTCCTGGGACGCGCCGCTCCCCAGCGCCGCACTGCTGGTGATACCCGTCAGGATCGCCGCTAGGATCGTCGTCCGAATCAGCGCGGTCGACCGGCGAGCGCTCGACGGCGCCGACGCCCGACTTCCCAGCTCATCGCTTCTGCGCAGTCTCATGCTTGTCCCCTAGGCCGCTCCCGTCCAGGCACGGGTCGCAACTAGTGGTGTGTCCCAAGAATAACTTTGCACTTCCCAACCTTCTCTAGAATCGTATCGACCGTCGCGGTCCAGACAAAGGGTTGGGGGTTGTCGTTGTAGCGCTGGAGGTAATCGTTGATGGCGGCGACGAGTTCGTCGACACTGCAAAACACCCCGCGGCGGATGCGTTTCTGCGTGAGCTGGCTGAACCAACTCTCGACGAGGTTGAGCCACGATGCGCCGGTAGGGGTGAAGTGGAGCGTGAAGCGCGGATGGGCCGCCAGCCAGGCCCGCACGGTCGGATGTTTATGCGTGCCGTAGTTGTCCAGAATGAGGTGGAGGTCGAGGCGAGAGGGGAACGCGCGGTGGAGTTGGCGAAGAAACTTCAGGAACTCCTGATGCCGATGCCGGCCGTGGCACTCGCCGATGACCTGCCCGGTCAGCATGTTCAGCGCGGCGAACAAGGTCGTTGTCCCGTGGCGCTTGTAGTCATGCGTGAGTGTCCCACAGCGGCCCTTCTTCATCGGCAGCCCGGGCTGCGTCCGGTCCAGCGCCTGAATGTGACTCTTCTCGTCCACACACAGCACGACGGCCTTCTCGGGCGGATTCATGTACAGCCCCACGATGTCCGTCAGCTTCTCCACGAACGCGGGATCGGTCGACAGCTTGAACGTCTCCACTCGATGGGGCTGGAGGCCATGCGCGTCCCAGATCCGCTGCACGGTCGAGCGACTGACCCCCTGCGCCTTCGCCATCGTGCGACAACTCCAGGGGGTCGCCCCCGGTGGCGTGCGGTGCAACGTTGCGTGGACGATGGCTTTGACCCTGCGCGCACTGATCGTCGGTTTGCGCCCGCGCCCCTCACGCATCTCGAACACCGAATCAACGCCCTCCTCTCCAAACCGGTCGCGCCAAGCCAGCACGGTCGGCCGGCTGACGTCCACGGTCGCGGCAATGCGGCTGTTGGAAACCCCCTCGGTCGCCAGCAGCAACGCCTTCGCGCGGATGACTACCCGATGCGGGGCCGACGTACTACGGGCCCACTGTTCCAGGAGTCGCCGATCCTTCGCGGCCATGGACAGAGCGGCGGCGGCCTCATTCATCCCGCCTATATTGCACGCAGGTCGTTGATATGTAAATGTATTTCAGGGACACTGCACTAGACTTCCTCCGCCAGAAGTCCGCGCCATCGTTGGAAAGGTAGGCCACGATGAGCGTAGGAGTCAGACCATACAGGCGGGGCGGATGGCACGTCGATATCCGTCTCGTGCTGCCGGACGGGACGCGGTTTCGTGAGCGGACAGTGTTCAAAACCGTCTCCAAGTCAGCCGCGCAGCGGTGGGGCCAGGAGCGGGAGCGACATCTGCTCCGGAGCGGTCCCCCACAACACACGAAGGAGGTGCCCACGTTAGAAGCATTCGCGCCGACGTTCTTGGACGGCCACGCCCGGGCGAATCGTCAAAAGCCCAGCGGGATTGCCGCGAAAGAAACGATCTTGCATCGGCACCTGAGCCCGATGTTGGGCAGGAGCCGGCTCGACGCGATCACGACGGAATCGGTGCAGCACCTGAAGCACGCGCTGCGCCGGAAGTCGCCGAAGACCGTCAACAACGTGCTCACGGTGCTGGGCGTGCTCCTGAAGAAGGCGGTCGAGTGGGATGTCATCGATCGGATGCCGTGCATGGTTCGCTTACTGCGGATTCCGAAGACGTCGGCGAGCTTTCACGACTTCGACGACTACGAGCGGTTAGTGGACACGGCCGGACGGCTCGATCGGGAAACCTGCCTGCTTGTGCTCTTGGGAGGGGATGCGGGATTACGGTGCGGGGAGATGATGGCCATGGCCTGGGATGACGTCGATCTGCACAAACGGCAGCTCTGTGTGCAGCAGTCCGACTGGAAGGGGCATCTCACCACGACCAAGGGCGGGCGGCTGCGCTATGTGCCGATGACCGGCCGATTGGCGGCGGCCCTGCACGCGCACCGCCACCTGCGCGGCACGCGGGTGTTGGTGCAATCGACCGGGGAGCCGCTCACGCAGAAGATCGTGCAGAACCGCGTGGCCCGCGCGGCACGTCTGGCGGGTGTGCGGCTAGGGGTGCATATTCTTCGGCACACGTTCTGTTCGCATCTCGCCATGCGCGGTGCCCCGGCGAGGGCGATTCAGGAACTTGCCGGGCATCAGGATCTGACGACGACGCAGCGGTACATGCACCTGAGCCCGGCGGCCCTTGAGGGGGCCATTCGGCTCCTCGATGCGTCGAGAACGAGCACGGCATGTGGCAACATGCGGGCAACGTGATCGACAGAGTCAGCTAACTATAAGTAATAGAACGAGTTAAGTGGTTGAGGCGGCGTCCTTCGAACGATAGTCCAGCCTCGTTCGATGTTGTTTAATACTACCTATAAATTAAGGGTCAATTGGCAATAGCCGTCCGACCGCAGCCGTTGATATCCCACTGAATCCTGTCTATGATGTGGGGTGGAATGATGGTTGAGATACTCGATTCCCTAACAGGGAATTGAACCGTGCCCAAACCACGTGGGCGCCACCCGCATCAACGCCTGACGGCCGTCGCGGTGCGACGGAACAGGGCCGGCCGGTACGCCGACGGCAACGGCCTGTACCTCATCGTCGACGAGTCCGGCGCGCGGCGGTGGATCCTGCGGACGGTGGTCACAGGTCGGCGGCGCGACATCGGCCTCGGGTCGGTCGCACTCGTCGGCCTGGCCGAGGCCCGCGAGGACGCCGCGCGGCTGCGGCGGATCGCGCGAGCCGGCGGTGATCCGGTCGCCGGTCGGAACCGGCAGCGTCGGCAGGTACCGACGTTTGCCGAGGCCGCCCGGCAGGTGCACGCGCTGCACACCACGACGCTCCGGAACGCCCAACACCGGGCGACCTGGCTTTCGTCCCTCGAGGCGAACATCTTCCCCGTGTTCGGTGATCGTCCGGTGGACCAGGTCGACAGCGCCGACGTCTTGAAGGCGCTCGCCCCGATCTGGACGACGAAGGCCGAGACGGCACGCCGGATCAAACAGCGCGTGCGGATCGTGTTCGACTGGGCGAAGGCCTCCGGCTATCGGGAGGGCGACAACCCGGCGGATGCGATCACGCGCGCACTGCCGACGCACAAGGCTAAGGTGCGACACCTCCCGGCGCTGGCGTACGAGGACGTGCCCGCCTTCTTCGAGACCCTCCGGGACGCAGACGCGGCGCCGGCAGTCACACTGGCCTTTCAGTTTCTCATCTTGAGTGCGGCTCGCACGAGCGAAGTCCTCGGGGCGCAGCGGGCCGAAATCGACCACCAAGCCGAGACGTGGACGGTGCCCGGCGAGCGCATCAAGTCAGGCCGGGAGCGCGGGTGCCCCTGGCACCTCCGGCGATGGCCGTGCTCAAGGAAGCCGCCACGCTGGCCGACGGCGGACCGCTCGTCTTCCCGGGGCGGCGCCAGGGCAACCCGCTCTCCAACATGGCGCTGCTCATGGTGCTGCGCCGACTGGGGCGCACGGACATCACCGCGCACGGGTTCCGCAGCTCGTTTCGGGACTGGGCGGCCGAGCGCACCCACTTTCCGCGAGCCGTGGCTGAGGCGGCGTTGGCACACGTGATTCCCGACAAGGTCGAAGCCGCGTATCTCCGCTCGGATTTGTTCGACCAGCGGCGGGCGCTCATGAATGCCTGGGCGGCCTTTGTGACGACGACGCCGGGTTAGCTGGGGAACGCTGGCGAATTGGCGCGCAATGCGCTGGCCACAGGCACACCTTGCGCGAAGGACGCGGTGCGAGTAAACAGGAACGATTCATTCATGAGGAAAAGCCGCGACTGAGATGCCTGCTCACAGCATGAGCTCCCGCTCACAGCGGGCGTTGCTGCTTCAGCGCGCGGTAGGCTTTCTGCCAGCGCCCGTACCGCGCCTGCGTGTCGAGCGTGTGGGGCCGGCGCGAGTGCTTGGAGACTCGCTTCGTCCACCGCGCGGGCACGTGCGGCAGATGGGTGCGCTTGCGCCAGGCGAGTGAGCCCGCTCAGTCCCTTCTTCGGCCGCTCCTCGTTGTACTCGCGCCGCCAACCCTCGATGAGGACCTGGGCATGGGCCAGACTCGTGAACCAGTGCTCGTTGAGACACTCGTCGCGGAACCGGCCGTTGAACGATTCGACGTAGGTGTTCTGGTTCGGCTTGCCCGGCTCGATCAGACGCAACGGGGTTAACTGGCTGTGCCCGCCGTGCTCGCGCGCAGCCCCTTCCAGGTGCTGTAGCACAGGGCGACCAGCACCACCGCAAAGGGAAGGCCGGCGGCGAGGGTGGCCGCCTGCGCGGCCACGAGGCCGCCGCCGAGCAGCAGGGCGATGGCGATGAGCCCCTCGAAGATGCACCAGAACACGCGCTGGGGCACCGGCGTGTCCAGCTTGCCGCCCGCGGTGATGGTGTCGATGACCAGCGATCCGGAGTCGGAGGAGGTGACGAAGAACACCACGATGAGCACGAGACCGAAGACCGACATGACGGGCGCAAGCGGCAGCGTGTCCAGCAGCGCGAACAGGGCGATCTCCGGCTGCTGCGCCTGCACCGCCGCGATCACGTCGGGATGGCCACCATCGACGTACTGCGACACCGCGGTCCCGCCGAAGGCGTTCATCCAGAGCGCGGCAACCAGCGTCGGCATGATCAGCATGCAGGCGATCAGCTCGCGCACCGTCCGGCCGCGGGAGACCCGGGCGACGAACAGGCCGACGAACGGAGACCACGAGATCCACCAGGCCCAGAAAAAGGTCGTCCAGCCGTGCATGAAGTCGAGGTCCTCGCGGCCCACCCAGTTACTGAGCGGTCCGATCGCCACGAGATACTGGCCGAGGCTGGTCACGATGCCGGTGACGATGTCGCGCGTCGGCCCGACCGTCAGCACGAACGCCAGCAGGAACAGGGCGAGCAGCAGATTGACCTCACTCAGCCGCTTGATCCCCTTCTCCATCCCGCTGACGACCGACGCCAGCGCCATGCTAGTGATGCCGATGATCAGCAGCACGTGGGTGGTGTCGGTCGTCGGCGTGCCCCACAGGTGGGCGAGCCCAGCGGCCACCTGTTGGGCGCCCAGGCCGAGCGACGTGGCCAGTCCGAAGAGCGTGGCGAAAACGGCGAGGATGTCGACGCCGTGGCCGAACCGGCCCCACACCGCCTTCCCCATGAGCGGATAGAGCGCCGACCGGAGCGTCAGCGGCAGGCCGAGGTTGTACGACGCGAAGGCGATCGACAGCGCTACCACCGCGTAGATGGCCCACCCATGGATGCCCCAGTGGTAGATGGCGCCGGCCATGCCAAGGCGCGCCGCCGCTGTGTCGGCCGCCTCGAGCCCGAGCGGCGGGCGCAGGAAATGCTCCACCGGCTCCGACACGCCGAAAAACATCAGGCCGATGCCGATCCCGGCGGCGAACAACATGGCGAACCACGCCGACCGGGAATAGTCCGGCCGGGCATCCGCGCCGCCTAGGCGCACGCGGCCGAGCGGTGTCGCCACCAGGAGCAGGCAGAAGAGGACGAAGAAATTGCCCACGCCCATGAACACCCAGTCGAAGGTCGACAGAAGCCACGCGCGCAGTGCTTCAAACGCGACCGCCGCCTCAGCCTGGAATGCCAGCACCCCGGCGACGAACGCGATGACGGTGAGGCTGGAGACGACGAAGACCGGATTGTGGATGTCGAGGCCGAGCACCTGGACGTTGTCCTGACCCAGCGTGTAGTCGATCGTCGCGATCTCAGCCATAGGGTAGCGTCAGCGGGCTGCCACCGCCCCGGACGTGCCCGGGGCGAAGTCGTCGTGCCTGAACGCCACCACCTGGGCGTCTGGGTTGGTCATGCGGCGCTGGATGGCGTCCCCTGATCACGACGATCGAGTCCCTCGCGGGAGATGGTTCCCAAGCTCCTCGCCGTCGCCGACGTGGCGTCGCACGCATCGCCTACGACGACGCATGGCCACCATCATCTGCCGCGACGGGCGTGCGATTCCCCCTGAGGTACGCCGCCCAATCGTCCGTGAGCCGCCGTCTCCGTTCGAACAGGTCCGACCGGGTGTAGGCGGCTTCGACCCTGTGCGGGACCACGTGCCGGATGGACCCGCTATTGTGCCCCCACACGATCCGGGTTCTTTTCACCCCAAAAACCGAACCGTGAACCCTAGCTCGGACCCGCTAGGACGGCAAGCCGAGCGTGATGGCGAGGGCCTCGTCGATGCGCGCCATCTCGTCGGCGGTCAACATACTAAGCTTGGCCTTCAATCGGCGCTTGTCGATCGATCGAATCTGATCGCCCAGCGCACGCCCCGGGCGGCTTTTCACGTCCACCAGCGCTTCACCAGGATAGAGCGAGTCAACGTTGCTGGTGATTGGCAACACAACGAGGCGCGCTCCATACCGGTTGCACGAGTCGTTCGAGACGATCACGGCTGGACGGGTCTTGTGAATTTCCGTGCCGATAACCGGGTCAAGGTTGACCCAGAACACGTCGCCGCGGCGTGGCGCTTTGCTCATTCCGGCCAATCTTGGACCTCGATAGCCGCCCAATCACTGGCTTCCACGCGGCGCCACTCCTCGCGCGCCGTGGCGCGATATACCGTATCGAGCTGCTCGCGCGACGGCCGCAACCGGGCCCGGATGGCGTCGTTGATGAACCGGCTGATGCCCCTTGGCGGCAGATCCCGCTTAAGGCGCTCGTGGACATCTTCGTCGATGGTGATGTTCAGGCGAACGGGCATGCGAGTATCCTGTATACAATACAGCATATCATGGATTCTCTACTCGGCAACGCGCCGCTGTCAACGTGTGCCCTGCAGCCTCGGTTCCGGCTGAGGTGCCAACCGTTCCGCGAGCCATTCGCGGTCGCGCCGGACGACAACTCGCCCCGACGTTCGGTGACCTCTGGCCTACGGAGACGGTTAGCGTCCAGGACCAGAAATCCCAGTCTCTGTACTTGCTTCTCGTACACGGTCTCGACTATCGACCGCGGGGGCGTCGGCCGTTGGCGACGTGGTGGTCTTCTCGGAGCCGACCTATGCGGCCTTTCGTACGGCACAGTTCCAATTTGCGACGCCCGCTTACGACCGCAGGCCCGACGCCGATCGTGGTCCAGTTCAGGCGTTACACTCCTGTTGAATTCAACGTGCCTTTCGTCGGGGAGCCACTCATGCACACGGTCGCCAGCGTCATGGCTGCACTCAAGAAGAAGGGAAACCCGTTACGGATACGGGCGTTTGCGCCACATGGTGCGCCGGACAACCTCTTCGGTGTCAGCGTCGCCGATATGAAAGTCATCGCCAAAACGATCAAAGGTGAGCAGGCGTTAGCGTGCGCGCTGTACGCCACCGGTAATGGCGATGCCATGTATTTGGCGGGCATGGTGGCCAATGGATCTCTGATGACGAAAAGGCAATTGGACTCATGGGCGAAAGCTGCGACATGGCCAATGATTTCGGAATATACGGTTCCCGGCGTTGCGACCGAGAGCCCACATGCCCATGACCTGGCAACACAGTGGATCAACTCGAAGAAGGAATCCGTGGCTTCCTGCGGTTGGAAGACGTATGCCGGAATCGTCACCGTGACACCGGACGACGAGTTGGACATGGCTGAAATCAAATCACTGCTCACGAGAGTCGAGAAGGACATTGATGCTGCCCCCAACCGAGTGCGCTATACGATGAACGCATTTGTGATTGCCGTGGGCGGCTATGTGATGCGACTCCGCACCCAAGCCAAAGCCACAGCCAAGACACTGGGAAAGGTCGAGGTGGATATGCACGGCACTTCATGCAAAGTTCCGCTGGCGACCGAGTACATTGAAAAGATCGAAAAGACCGGAAGGGCTGGCAAAAAGCGCAAGACAATCAAATGCTAGGAGGCGCGGTTGACCCGACGGTAGAGGACACCGAACGCCATCTGAGCCGCGGACGCTACGCGCCTGGGCGCTTCGAATCCCCTGCAGGAGGTAGCCCCGTTCCCGAGTTGTCGGAATGAATGTGGACCGGGATTTCGCGCAGGATACACAGGTAATCAGGACATCGATGACGTCAGTCGAGAAGAGCTCCCGCCGAATCTGGAGTGTCAGGCTCTCGCGGGTGAACTCATCCAGGACGCTGGTTTCCGTCGCGTCAGCCGCGCCGCGTGATGGCCCCTGGCCGTCCCGTCATGTGTCTGCGGATGGTGTCCGCCTGGCAGCCGGCCGCCACTGTCTGCTTGGCAATCTGGTGGGCGTACCACACCTCGGACATGTGCGGGCGCCGCTGCTTTAGCGCGCGGTAGGCCTGTTGCCAGCGGGCGTACCGCGCCTGCGAGTCGAGCGTGCGGGCCTCGCGCCGCGTCGTGCTCGGCGTATAGCGCGGGTCGGCGCTCCTGGAGCTCGTGAAGCTTCGCGGCGCTGGCCTCGATGAAGCCTCGGGACACCGTCGACCCCGACAGCCCGATCGCGCCGGGAATCGCCTCGGCGGCCGCCTCGTAGTTGCGACACGAGATCCCATAGAGCACGCGCTTCAGCAGGAGGTCATTCACCGCGCCATCGCCATGCAACGCCTCGTAGGCGCGCAACGGAATCTCCCGCCCCGCGACCCCGCGCACCCGCGGCACCCGAATCGGCACCCGCTGCCCCGCCAGGCCGACGGTCCCAGGGTTGCTACCGTGCCGGCGGCCCCCGATCGACGCGGCCTTGCGGGCGTAGCGCTCGCCAGCCAGCGCCGTTACCTCCTCGTCGAGCGTTGGGCATAGTTCGCCGCCGTCGGCGGGGCATTCCGGAGATAGACGACATTCATGGAGGAGATGTCGACGCCAAGTTCCATAGTCGGCGAGCAAAACAGCGCCGGCAGGAAACGCGCGCCTTCGCGATGTTCCCGCAGTTCATCCTGCCGCTCATCGAGCTTCTTTCGGTCGTCTTCTCCGTACCTGAATCGAAACTCGCGTAGCTCCCGGAGTTCGCTCTCGACTTGCGCCGTGTGCTCGCGTCCCTCAAGCCCGAAAAGGGGTGCCGCGTCCGCTGCGAGAGCATCGGATACGGATATGTAAAGCCCAGCAAAGAAGCGATTCGTCACTTCCGCGCCCTCTTGGCCGGTCTGCGACCGGTATTGGATGGTCTTGGCAATGAGCCGCCAACCCATGCCGCCGACCGGCGAAGCAACCTCTTCGACGATGCCGTAGTTCTTCGCCCCGTTTAGCAACGTCTTCAGGACATCCGGAACATCTCCGGCGCTTAGCTGTTTGCCGCCGAACCGGATCGCGCGGACTTTCCTTGCGAGAGCGCTTTGGCGCGTGCCGCGCACGAGGCGCTCCTCGTCCCGTGGGCCGATCCTTGCGCGCTTCGGCGGTTCTAGCATAAGGACCGACGCGCCTGCCGTGGCCTCTTCCTCAAGCGACCAGGGCGCCTTGAT
The DNA here is from genome assembly GCA_965197935.1 of Vicinamibacterales bacterium. Classification (GTDB taxonomy): domain Bacteria; phylum Acidobacteriota; class Vicinamibacteria; order Vicinamibacterales; family CAZQMT01; genus CAZQMT01. Next base: position 174,994 of record CBDAOD010000001.1, read on the forward strand.
CTGCCCCCGCATCGTTTGTGCGATCGCATCGACTCTCTGGCGTCCGAGGGCGGCGGTGTTGACCGCCAACCCCTTGCGCATGTGGTCGAGAAGCTCCTGAAGCGCGGCCTGCCGCTCAGCGGCGGACGCCGAGCGCAGGATGGGTGAGGCGGCAAACTCCTCATCGTCCCGGGCCAGATCTTCGATGTACTGGTACTCGGCGCGAACGAGGCTGAGCTGTTCGAGATTCGGATTGGTGAAGCGCCATCCCCGGCGCTGATCGATCCAGAAACGAAGCTGTAGCCCGTCACGGAGCACGGCTTCCGCGTCCTCCCGTGCTTGTCCTTTCAGCCCGGGGTTTTCCAGCCACTCTTCGGCGCGATGGGCAAACGCTCCGTCCGCAAGGAAACCGAGCGCTGTCTGGACCCGCGCGCCGATCTCGGGCTCGGGAATTGAGCCGTCGGGCGCCGACTTGAGAGCGGACAGAATTGCCGCCCTCAAGAGGGTCACGAAGATGAAATCGTTGAAATGTCCAGCCTGAAGCGCCGCATCTTGGCGGTTGTCAGTGAAGGCCAGCAGTTTGCGCGTGTGCTTGGGGAGGTCCGATGTATCACCGTTCATCCAGTGCAGGATGCTGGAGATCAGGATCGTCGTCGCCGAACTCCGGCCCTCGCCACTCAGGGACGCAAGCTTGTTGATGTCGCGGGCGGACGTGTTGGAAACATCCTTGCACGCCGGGCAGAATCGAAACTTTCCGGGCATGAACCAGCTTCGATGCCCCATCCCACAATCGCCGCCCGGCGCCACGTTATGAAGAAGGGCCCGGCGTTTACGGTAGGTCGATTTCAGGCGTCTGTCGCCGCGCTTCGTTTCTTCCAGCCATGCCTCCGGATAATCTTCGTCGTCGCCCTTGAACGTGAATTCAGAGTCGGCAGGCTCGGGCATCAGAAAACCCCACTCGGCGCCTTCGTCCTCTTCGTCCGCCTCGACGGGGATGTCGTCGATCTCTCGCTTCTCGAAATACTCGCGCCCCCGGTCGGTCCGCAACGTGACCGGGTGAAACTCCTGACCGCAGTTCCGGCAAAAATGGACCGGATACAGTCGTTCTTCCTCGTTGTGCGGATTGAATATCTGCCCCGAAAACGTCACGTCGCGCTGGCCTTCGGGGCGAAGGGTCGCATACAGGCGGCCCGCGCCGGCGATGAATTGATGGAGCTTGAAGGCGAACAGCGGCTCGCCGCTCCCGTCGGCTACACCGCGCCGGTTCTCCGGAGTGCTAAACCCGATCAAGGCGTTCCGGAGAGCCGCCGCGCAGACATCTTGGGATAGCCCGCAATCCCGGGCCAGCGCCACGGCGGCCCGCTCAAGCGAAACGGGGCTCGCCCGCTCAGGTTTGTGCTCGACATTCTTCAAGCCGATCCGTGTCTCGATCCAGACGGCCAGATCGTCCTGCGACAGATCGCTGTTCGTGAGCCCGTGCCCGACATTGCCCTTCAGAGCGGTCTCGGCCGCCACCGCCAGTCCGGGCAGTTCGCGCTCGCCGCTCCTGCTCGCGTCGGTCACGCGGCGGAGCGTTTCCGTAACGACCGCATCCGGGCCGATCCTGGCGCTGAAGATTTTCGAGGCAACCTGGGCCACCGCGGCGCGCTTCTCTTCCGGGGCGCCTTCGCTGGCCATGGTCGCGGACGTGCCGACGCAAATCAGCGGATGCTTCGGATCGCCAATCCGCGCCTTGAGGCGGCGCATCAGCATCGCCACATCCGCGCCCTGGCGCCCGCGGTAGGTGTGCAGCTCATCAAGCACGACGAACCGCAGGCCGCGGCAATTCTCGATGACCTTCCGGTCCAGATCGTTCTGCCGCGTCATGAGCAATTCGAGCATCATGAAGTTGGTCAGCAGAATGTCCGGCGGGTCGTCTTTGACGCGCTCCCGTTCATCCGAGCCTTCCTGGCCGGTGTATCGCGCGAAGGTGGGGGTGTGGGGGTGGCCCGCACCGAGATAGCGCCTCAGCTCTTCCGCCTGGCTGTTTGCCAAGGCGTTCATCGGATAGATGACGATGGCGCGGGTGCCCGAGGCCCGACCCGCTTTCCGCGCCTTGATCGCGGCGTCGATGATCGGAATGAAGAAACACAGTGACTTCCCCGAGCCGGTCCCGGTCGTGACGACGTAACTCTGATTGTTCAAGGCATAGCCAATGGCCTGCTGCTGGTGCTTGCGGAGCCTCAGCGTTCGATCCCAGTGGCTCCCGGAAACCGAAAGGTCCCGAAACACCTCGGCGGATTCCGGTTCCAGATCGCCGGCGTCGATGAAATCCTGTATCGAGCCACCGTCCGCATAGTGCGGATTGAGCTGGATCAACGGCTCGGGCCAGAAGCGCTTGGTCGCGTACAGTGCATCGACCTTCGCATGCAGCTCCGGCGAGCGGATATTGGTAAAGGAGCGTGCGAAGGCCTTGTAGCGCTCGATGACGGTTTCATCGAGGTCGAAGGCGTCCATCACGAACCCCCGCCCGGAGCGGTCCGCACCGGCTGGCTCGGCAAGACTATCTGTCGGTCTTGGGTATGGCGTGCCGGAGGATCCGTGTCGCGCACGAGGTGCTTCAGCGTGTCGGTGGTCATGAAGGCTTCATCCCAGGTTCGGCTCGTCCCAGTGCTGGACAGCGGTCATCCAGCAGTGCCAGATCCAGAAAACGCTTTCGGCAGGTTGACCTTTTCCTGCGCGAAACGGGCATTATCGGTTCCCGAACTTCCGCCTGGCGTACAGGACGTAGACCGGTTCACCTTATCTAATAGGCTCGCCACGAACTAACCATTTGCTTCGACTGCTCTGCTTCACAAGAAAATACGCCAGAAGTGCACTGAATCGTACCGGGAACTTCGGAGACCGGATGGGTTGGCTCAGGCCACTGCGGCCTGCTCATCGTAACGCGCTTCGGATTCCGCTGGCGGTACGTAGCCGATCGGCTCGAGCAGCCGGCGCATGTTGAACCAATCGAAATTCCACTACGTCCTGGGACGCTAACCGGTGAACACGAACGCGCGCTGCGGGCGAGAGGCAGCAGTGGGCCGAGACAGGAGCACGGATCAGCGGCACGGATCATTCCCTGCGTGCCACGCGCACGGCCACGCTCGTGTCACGTGCATCGTAAGTCGGACGACGCCCGCACCGGTCACGGTGAAGAGGCCACTGCCCCGCGTGGCCAGGCGGGTTGTTGTGCATAGCAGTCTTCCCGACTGACATGGACTCCTCCCGGCACTGCGATGCAGCATCCTGTTGTGAGCAGTGAACGGTTCAGGACAAACCAGGAGGAGGCCGACATGGAGCGTACGACAGTGGCGGTGGATCTCGCAAAGAGCGTGTTCGAGGTGGCGGTGGCGAACGAGCGCGGTCAGATCACCGAGCGGAAGCGGTTTGGCCGGACGGCGTTCATGCGCTTTCTGACGAAGCGCCAGCCGTGCCGGGTCGTGATGGAAGCGTGCGGCACGGCGCACTACTGGGGGCGCGTTGCCCAGGGGCGCGGACACCGGGTGACGCTGTTGCCGCCCCACTACGTGCGTCCGTTCGTCCGCCGGAACAAGACCGACCGCGCCGATGCCGAGGCGCTGGTGGACGCATCGCGCGTGGAGCGGATTCCCGCCGTGCCGATCAAGCGGGCGGAGCAACAGGCCCTGGTCGGGTTGCACCGGGTCCGCGAGCAGTGGATGACGACGCGCATCAATGCCCTGCGGGGTCTGCTGCAGGAGCATGGCCTGCATCTGCCGCCCGGTGCGAAGACGGCCGTGCAGGCGGTTCCAGCGCTGCTGGAGTCGGCGACGGAGTTGCCCGCTGCGTTCCGGCGCGTGCTGGCCAGCGTGCAGGAGGAAATCCGCGCGCTGGAGGACCGCATCGCCGAGCTCGACCGCGAGCTGCGGGAGCTGGCCGCCGCCGACCCGGTCTGCGCGCTGTTGCAGACCGTGCCCGGCATCGGACTGTTGGGGGCGACCACCCTGGTCGGCACGGTCGGTCACATTCATGCGTTCGACCGCGGGCGCCAGTTTGCGAGCTGGGTCGGGTTGACGCCGCGCGAATACTCGAGCGGCGGCCACCAGCGACTCGGACACATCAGCAAACGCGGCGACCGCTCCCTGCGGTGCCTGCTGATCCACGGTGGCCGCGCGGTGGTGCTGGCCGCGGCTCGCCGCCGGCGCACCGGGCAGCCGCTCTCCCGCCTGCACCGGTGGGCGCTGCAGGTGCGCGACCGGTGCCACTTCAACCTGGCCATCGTCGCGGTGGCCAACAAGCTCGCCCGGCTGGTCTGGGCCGTCTGGACCCGCGACACCGCATTCGTCGCCGCGTGATCGTGACTTCCACAACGACTGCTGAGGGTTCGAACGAATGACATGGCATCTCGAACCGACCGACACCGCACGAGGCCGATTCCCTGCCGGCGCACGTGACGCCGTTTCCCGTAGTGGCCCGCGGTGTGCGACTGTCATGGTGGCCCGGAGACGGATGTCTCCACCTCAGAGGCCGAATATAGGTCCGCAGTCGGTTCGTCCCCTCGTGTCATCGTTCCCGTTCCCGTCAGCACGCGGCAGGTGGAAGCGCCATTCCGGCCCCACGCAAGGAGGCTGCGCCTGATCTCACCCTTCCAGGATGGATGAAACCCTTGCATAGATGGAGGAGTCCATATAGGGACCCCTGGAGACGGGAGCGACCCCCCTCAGAGCAGCGACGGCGGCGTGTAACTCAACACGCCCGCCGGTGCCACACGAGGCCAGATTTCAGGGGGGTCGTTCCCGTCTTTCCCCCGCCCCCCCTTATGGATCCGGCTGTGGATGAGGGTGTACAGTTTAGTCAATAGAATCAAGGGTGTAACGGGCAGAACGTGTGACGGGGGGTGTGACAGGAGGTGTGACGGGGCCTGTGACTCGTCACGGTCATCCCTGTCACCGTCTGGCGCGGCGTCTTCGTCATGGGGCACGTGTGATCCCCGTGGTGACGCCGCTGTGATCAGATGCCGGGTCTGATTCTCTGCTTCTCGATCCGCCCCTCCGTGTCCCGGCTCCATCTCCACCCTGCCGATCTCGTCTCCGTGGTGCGTAACGTGCTCTCGGTGATCTCAAACCCTGTGCTCCCTCGCCGCCGTGTCCTGTCTGCTGCGGCCGGTGCGCTGCTCGACGGCGGCGTGCCCGGCGTGGTGGCATCGCTCTTCCACTGGCGTCGAACTCGCGACGCGCCGGACCGTCATGTCTGGCCCGTACGCGCCCCGACGCCGACCGCATCGACCGCGGGGCCTGAACTGGCGCAGCGCTGCCGTATCGCTGTTCGGGGGTCGAGGGGGCGGAGCCCCTCGCCAGACCCCAATGTGGACAGATTGGGTCGGCTGGCTCCTGATACCTAACGGTGTCAGGAGCCAGTCTTCGTGTCCTCCGATCTTGCGTCCGACAGTCTCCTCTTCACCGCCTGGATCTTCGTCGTCGCCCGCCCTGGATCTCGTCGTGTCCTCCGATCCCGCTCGATGTCCTTCCCCGCTCGATCTCGTGTGCGCCTGATGTTGTCCGTGACCTCGTCCCCGCCTGACCCGTTTGAGGCGTCGGTGTGGTCGACCGGGGGAGGCAGGATCGGATCGGGTTCAGCAGGGGTCACGGTGCTGCGGTTCCGGCGAGTTCGTGTTCCGCTGGTTCCACGATGGGTGGCTGCGGACGGTGTGCGTCGGCAAGGTACGCCTCCCAGTCGTTCATGAGCCGCCGCCGCCGCTCGAACAGGTCCGACCGTGCATAGGCCGCCTCCACCTTGTTCTGGACGACGTGGGCCAGCGCCGTCTCGACGACCTCGCGCGGATGGTTCGTCTCCTCGGCGGCCCAGTCCCGGAAGGTCGAGCGGAACCCGTGAGGCACGGCGGGGACCTCCAGCGTCTTGAGCAGTCCCGACAACGCCATGTCGTTGAGCCGCTTGCCGCGCCCGCTCGGGAACACGAGCAGGTTGCCGTTGCTGAGCATCCGCGCCGCGTCGAGAATCTGTTCGGCGCGTCGAGATACTCGGTCGGCTTCGGAACGTTGTCGTTCACGATCGTTATGGGGAAAGCGATGCCCGTCGACCATTGCGTGAACTGGTTCAACGAAGAGTCAAGGGCTGTGCCGCTGGACCAGTCGAATGACTCGACCGAGAGGAGTTGGGACGCCCTGATGTAGTCGCCTCCCTGTCCACTGAACGGCTGCTGCTTTGCGGTCCCCTGCCTGGTGGCGGCGGAGAGCCAGAACTGGTCCGGGAGCTCGTCGCGGTGGCTGGTGGTCTTCAGGTTTATCTGGGTATCGAGCCGTTCACCGGACTCGATCTTGGTGCCCAAGGAGACGGCGGGCGGGCTGTCCGACGACGTAGTCGTCGCCCTCGGCGACGACCATGGTGAGCGAGCCGTCCACGACCTCGATCTCTGCGTCGTTGTACAGCGGGACCTCCAGCGGCACCGACGACCGGCCCGGCTGGAACCTCACCGTCCGGGGAACCTGGCTATCGAACACGTATCCAGACGCGCCGCTCAAGGCGTCGGGGTCGGGGTCGGACAGGTCGTCGTCCAGCACGTAGGCGAGGTTCACGCGCAGCCCGTGGGCGATGTCCCCCGTGCGGCGCAGGATGTACCGGACGCGCTCGTCCTCGGGCACCGGGTCGGTGATGGCATCGCCGCTGCCGAGGATCGGCGCGTTCGCGAGGATCGTCACGCCGTCGTGGTCGAAGTCGGCTCCCGGCGACCGCACCGTGTACGCGAACAGCACCTCGTTGCCTCGCACCGACTCGAACAGGGCGTGCCTGGTGTCGGCGCCGAGGTAGAAGGTCAGCGTGGGCGAGCCGCTGACGCTCACCGTCGAGGTGAACTGCACCGAGAACTGGATCGTCTCGCCGGCCTGGTTAGGTCTGGGCCTGTTGAATCTTCTTGGCGAACAGCGCCTTGTCGATGGCGCAGTGGTAGACGTCGCGCAGCGTCACCCATCCACCGGGCAGCACGCGGTACAGCTCGATGATCCAGCGGACCAGATTCGTGTAGGCCTGTTGCCAAGAGGGTTCCTTCCCCTTGCCGAACAGTTGATTTAAGAGGGACGCGACCGTGTAGGCGAGCGAGTACGCATCGAGCCAGGTGGCGCTCAGCGGGTTCCACGTCAGCCGGCCGTCAAGACTCAGCTCGATGTAGTCCTCGCCTCGGTCCAGCTCGGCGAGCATCCGGCGGATGTCGTGGCAAACATCGCCCTTCACTTCAAGGACGAGCGCGGCGGCGCGCCGCTCGGGATTGTCCGCGTGCCAGCTCAAGAGCTGCCGCGCGAACGGGTGCATACACGCGGAGGTCTTGCCGGACCCGACGGTGCCTAAAATCGCCACGCCGATATAGAGGCCACGCTCCGGGATGGTCAGCCATTCCGGGGCCGGGCTTTCAATGGCTTTGACCGGGTGATGCACCTCGCCGACGACGATGGCCGGGCCGTCGGCCGTGGGCGAAAGTGGCCAGCGCGGAAGGCGGGCGCGGAGTCCCAATCCGACGCCCATCCGGGCGGACCAGATCCGGGATGTGCTGATGAGGAATTGCCCGGCCAGGAACACCGCCACGCCGGGCGCCACGTAGTACCACGCGACGACGGCGGTGTATACGTTCGGGGTGTGGTACCTGACGAGCACCGCCAGGGGATCGGCCTCGGGAAAGGGGCCGGGCCACGTCCAGGCGCACGCGACACTCACGCCGCCGACGACCAGGAACGCGCGGATGAGTCGGTCAAGCATGGGGCCGCTCCTCTCTGCTCGTCGTCCGGCCCGCGCGCGGGCCGGGGAGCCTTCCCGCCGGGATACATTGGGACGGGAGCGACCCTCCCACAGGCGGGGGGGAGATGTAGCGCCGGGTGTTGCACCCGGTGATGCACCCCCCCCATCGCCGTGCCGCGCGAGCGGCGAAAAAGGGGGGGGCGCTCCCGTCCTTCCCTGCACCGCTGGCGCGGTTTGGGTCGTCCGGTCTAGGACGAAAAACCCGAACAACGCCGGCGAGAACATGGCAGGGGTGCTGTTGCACCCCCCCTCTCTGTGTGTGTTGCACCCCCCCCTCTGTCGGTGCAACATGTCGCTTGCCCTGCTGCTTGCCCTGCGCGTTGCCACGGAACGGGGCCAGGCGCGGGGACACACTCACGTCGCCGCCTCGGGGCTGATGAGGCGGATCGTGCTCCACGTCGTACCGCGGTCAATCGCGCCTCGGGCGGTCTGTTTCGTGGGCGTGCCGTCGGGGAGTTCTTCCAGGTACAGGATGCGATCGGCGGCCTTGTCGAACCCGCCGAAGCGCGCGAGATCCTTCTCGGTGCCGGCGGTCAAGGCGGTCGTGAGCGCGGCCATTTCTTGGCGGATTTCGGGGTCGGCTTTGGTGGGTGTGTCGAGGGCCGGCGCGCCCTGGCCGTCGCCGTCCTGGGTCCAGCGTGTCAGGACGGGCGCGGCGCGTTCCGCTGCCGCTGCGCCCGTGCCGACGGCGACAATGTGCACGGCGAAAGTCCGCGCCCGGAGCGCGGCCCAGAGGGGCGCGTGGGCCACGCCCCACGCGCGCAGCTCGCTATCGGTGGACTGCCCGGTATCGACGTACACGAACGTCGCCGCCTGCTCATCGACCGCGATCGGTAATGTGAAGGCGACGTACCGCGGGATCTGCGGCTTCCCTTGCGGGCCGTACAGGCGGTACGGGAAGGTTCGCCGGTCGATGCCGAGCGCCTCGAACCGTTGCACCTTGTCGGCCTCGGTCGGGAGCCAGGCGAGGGTCGGCCGCTCGATCATGTAATCGAGCGAGAGCACGCGGCGCATCAGCACCTGCGTCGTCGCGTCCTTCGCCCGACGGTGCCGCACGTCGGGGATGCCAAGCGCCCGATAGAGCGCTTTGCCGGTGAGGAGGACGGCGCGCGCGCCGCCGGGGAAGATGGCCCGCTCGTCCTCGATGGCGAGCTGCTTGTCGATGAGCGCGCGCGCGAAGACGCGCGCCGCTTCGCGGTTCGCGCCGTCGAAAAAATGGCACCATTGCGACCGCGTAAAGACGCCGGTATGCAGCGCGACCAGCGTGATCCATTCGGCCTTTCGGCCGCTCCAGCCGAGGGGTTCAAGACAGCGCGCGCGGTCCTGCAACGTCGGGACCGTGACGAGGCGCGGTGTCTCCGGGGCGGGGCTCGTCGTCATCCTGTCACCAGCGCGCGATCCCCGCGCACGTACGTGATGAGGAGGCCCATTGGTTTCACGATCATCAGCTCGGGATCGACCGTCTCGAAGAACGTGAATTGCCGTGACAGCGTCCAGCGGTCGCGGCCCACGTCCGCGCCGCCACCGGTGCGGGCGTTGATGGTCGGCAGTCCCAAGATCGTGTGCGGCATCGTCCCCCTCCTCGCCGTGCAACGGAACTCCCACCACCGTAGCTGTGCGCGTTGTGCGCGAACAGGGGGGACCGGCCACCCCCTGTGCCCAACACGATCAATGAATACGGGCCTCGGTCAGCAGGACGCGCGGCGACTGTTGGTCCGCGGCCGATCGAGGGCAGGCGCAACCTCTCTGAACCCGGATTTCCGATTTGGCTGTGGTCCTGTTCCTACCGGATCAGTTCTCGCGCCTTGATTTTCGGGGGTTCGACCCGAGGGAACCCCCACGGAGGGTGACACCCTGTGGGTGAATTAGAGCACGAGGCGTTTCAGTTCACGTTCAACGGCTTTTTAAAAGTCGCGTTCCAGGGATCGCGCGTGACCTCCGACGCCGGCCTCATCCTGGTCCGTGAGTTGGATGAACGCTTGGGACTGGAGAATCTCATCACGGAACACCTGAGCGACTCCCGCCAGGGCTTGAACACCCAGTTCAGCCTGGCGGATCTCCTGCGGCAGTCGGTCTACAGCCGGCTCGCGGGCTACGAAGACCTCACCGACGCGGTGCGCGTGTCGGCGGACCCGACATTTCGCCTAATCGGGTCGCCGAAGATCTGGGACCGCGGTGCGGCGCTGACCTCGACGTTGCATTGGTTCGAGACCGAGCTGCTGACCCAAGAGGAGAATCTCGTCGGCCTGATGGCCGTGAACCGGGAGGTGCTCGCACAGGCCGAGATGGCGACGCGCGCCGACCGGATCGTGCTCGACATGGATTCCAGCGAGAGCCCGGTGCATGGGGTGCCGGAAGGGAGCGCGTATAACGGGCACTTCGCATCCGTCTGCTACCACCCGCTGTTTCTGTTCAATGAGCACGGCGACTGCGTGGCCGCAACGCTGCGGCCCGGCAACGTGCATAGCGCCGAGGGCTGGGACGACCTGCTCCTGCCGGAAATTGAACGCCAGCAAGCGGAGGGTCCGCGCGTGGCATTCCGCGCGGACGCCGCGTTTGCGAAGCCGGCGATCTACGACGCGCTCGAGCAGCGCGACGTGGACTATGCCATCCGCATGCCAGCAAACAAGACCTTGGAGCTGGAAATCGAGGACATTCTGTTTCGTCCGCCGGGACGCCCGAGCAGCAAGCCCTTGGTGCGCTACAAGAGTTTTTGCTATCAGGCGAAGAGCTGGACTACGCCCAGACGGATTGTCGCCAAGGTCGAGCACCACCAGGGTGAGCTATTCCCCCGCGTCGGGTTCATCGTGACCAACATGGCCCGCCCGAGTCGCGCGGTCGTGCGGTTCTACAACAAGCGTGGCACGGCGGAGCAATGGATCAAAGAAGGCAAGCAGGCCACCCACTGGACGCGGTTGTCGTGCCATCGTTTCCGGGCGAACGAGGTGCGCCTGCAACTGAGCGTCCTGGCCTACAACCTCGGCAACCTCTGGCGCAGACTGGTCCTGCCGCCGCGGATCAAGCGCTGGTCGCTCACGAGTCTCCAGCAGCGACTGGTGAAAACCGGGGGCCGGCTGGTGAAGCACGCACGGCACTACTGGCTCCTGCTGGCGGAAGGGCATCTGACCCGGCGGCTGTTCGGCGACATGCTGCGGAGGATCTGGGCGCTGCCGGTGCCAGACAGATAGCGGGTGACCGCTGACCGAGAACATCTGGCGAAGAAACGGCGCAAGGGCGCAGAGGTGTCGGAAAAATGCCCTGGAATCTGGGCTCCAGTCGGTTCCACGTCGAGCGTGGCCTGAGCTGACGGGGATTGGGAGCTGGATAAAGGTTGCGACGAAGAAATCCGGCGTACGGACGAGGATGTCGTGTAGAAGGGTGCTGATCCGAGCAGCCAAAATGGAAATCCAGGATTTCACGACTAACTACGCTATTATCGGGCCATCTTGGCGGTCTCGTGTCACGGTGAGCGGAGCCGGGGGGCGCAGTCGCGGTCGTCAAAAATGGAAATCCCGGCCTCAATGACCGCGACCGTCTCGTTCTGAGGGAAACGCGAGGATCGGAGCAGCCACGACGTACGTATGACATTGCTGGGAAGACGGTCAGATCGATCGACGACGTCTCGCCCGACCCGCTCATGCGTACGTCTCTGCCGCGAGGTGGGCGATGAGTAGCTGTAGACACCCGGTTGTGGGCATCCTCCTGGCCGTACTCGGCTGGTTATTTCACGAGGGGAGTACCGCGGTGAGACGCACTCGGTTAGTAAGAACCGCTTTGTTGCTGGTGATGGCCGCGCCAGGGATTGCCATCGCGCAGGACGTCGTCTTGTCTGGCACGGTGACCGACGCGACGGGTCGTGTGCTGCCTCGGGTCATTGTGGAGGTGCGACCCGCGGCGGCCGCCGGTCCGCTCCGGACTGCCTCGACCGACGACGCCGGCACGTTCGCGCTCACGGCGCTCGCGCCCGGCGCGTACGACGTGACGTTCACGCTGCCCGGGTTCCGGCAGGTCGTGCGCCCGGGTGTGGAGATCAGCGCGGGTGCCGCGACCACCCTCGACGTCGAGATGGCGGTGCAGATTGAGGAGCGGGTCGTCGTCGTGGGGAGCCGCGCCCAGCCGCGGTCGGTGATCGCCTCGCCGGTACCGATTGACGCCATCCCGGTCCAGGACGTCATGAGCCAAGGCGCGACCACCCTGGACTACCAGCTCCGGAACCTGATCCCCTCGTTCAACGTCGCCACGCACCCGATCAGTGACGCGGCCACGCTGGTGCGGCCGGTCAGCCTGCGCAACCTCGCCCACGACCACACGCTCATCCTCGTGAACGGCAAGCGGCGCCACCGCTCGTCGGTCATCGCGTGGTTCGGCGGCGTGACCGACGGCGCCCAGGGGCCTGACATCTCCACCATCCCATCGATCGCGCTGCGGCAGGTGGAGGTGCTGCGCGACGGCGCGTCGGCGCAGTACGGCTCGGATGCGATCGCGGGCGTCATCAACCTCCTGCTCAAGGACGACCGCGCGGGCGGCAGCCTGGAAGTCAACACTGGCACCTACCGGGCCGGCGACGGTGACGCGTACACCATGGCCGGCCACGTCGGGCTCCCGCTCGGCAACGCTGGGTTCGCCAACCTCAGCTTCGAGTACGGCAACGCCGACCCCACCGACCGCAGCGTGCAGCGCCTGGATGCGGCCGCCCTCATCGACGCCGGCAATACCGACGTGGCCGATCCTGCCCAGGTGTGGGGCAACCCAAGGATCGAGGACGACCTGAAGCTCTTCGGCAACTTCGGCCATCTGTACGCCAACGGGGTGCAGCTCTACGGCTACGCCAACTACGCCGACAAGAAGGTCACCGAGGGTTTCTTCTTCCGGAATCCCAACTCGCGGGAGAGCATCTACAGCCTCGACGGCGGCAAGACCCTGCTCATCGGCGACGCCCTCCAGGCGCGCGACATGGGCTCGGCCAACTGTCCCGTGGTCAGGGTCATCGACAACGTGCCGGATCCGGCCACCCTCGCCCAGGTCTTCGCCGACCCCAACTGCTTCTCGTTCCAGGAGATCGCGCCGGGCGGGTTCACGCCGCAGTTCGGCGGCATCGTCACCGACATGTCGGCGGTGGCGGGGCTGCGGCGCATCGCCGACAGCGGCCTCACCTGGGACGCCAGCGCCAGCTACGGCGCCCACGAGTCGGACTTCTTCTTCCTGAACACCGTCAACGCCTCGCTCGGTCCCGATACCCCGCGCAACTTCGACCCCGGCCTCTACCGGCAGGAGGACGTCAACCTCAACGTCGACGTCTCCTATGCGGCCACCGACAGGGTGAACATCGCGGCAGGGGCCGAGTGGCGCACCGAGAGCTTCGAGACCGGCGCCGGTGGGCGGCCGTCCTGGGAGGTGGGTCCCTTCGCGGCGCAGGGCTTCATCCCCGCCTCCAACGGCTTTCCCGGCTTTCCCGACTACACGGCCGGCGTGTGGACCCGGAACAACGTCGCCGTCTACGGGGACCTCGAGCTGCAGGGGCTCGACGGCCGGTGGAGCGCCGGTGGCGCCCTCCGGGTCGAACACTTCGACGTCTTCGGCAACACGGCGAACGGCAAGCTGTCGTTCCGCTACGGGCTGAGCGGCGCCGTCTCGGTGCGCGGCGGCGTCAGCACCGGATTCCGCGCCCCGACGCCCGGCCAGCAGAACGCCCTTAACGTGCAGACGACCATCGATCCCGAGACCCTCGAACTGGTCGACAGCGCCACCGTGCCGTCCACCTTCCAGACGGCGGGCCTTCGGGGAGGCAAGCCGCTCGAGCCCGAGACCTCGGTCAACACCACGGCCGGCCTCGTCGTCGACACCGGTCCGTTTACGCTGACCGCCGACTACTTCCGGGTCGACATCGACGACAGGCTCTCGCTGTCCCACATCCTAACCCTCACCCCGGAAGAGCGCACGCTCCTCCTCTTGGAGGGCGTCACGTCTGCCGGCAACTTGTCCTTCTTCCGGTTCTTCATCAACGATTTCTCGACCCGGAACCAGGGCATCGACATCGTCTCGACCTGGACCCCGCCCGCGCTCGCCGATGACACCGTGTTGAGCTTCACCATGAACTACACCGACACCGAGGTGACGCACGAGACGGACTTCCTGAGCTCGGCCGACGTGCTTGCCATCGAGCGCGGCGTCCCGCGCATCCGCTGGAGTGCCGCCCTCAACCAGCAGGTCGAGCGGATCAGCCTCCTCGGTCGCCTCAGCTACTACGGTCCGTGGGTCGACTACTACTACACGCGGCTGTGGGTGGACGACCGTGCGCCGATCCAGGACGACGCGTACATCGTCGACCTAGAGGCCAGCATCCCCCTCGCCACCGACGTGACGCTGTCCGTGGGTGGCCAGAACGTGTTCGACGTCCTCGCCGACGCGCCCCAGCCGCTCATTGACGTCCTCGGCTCGCGCTACAGCCCGGTCACGCCCTGGGGCCTCAGCGGCGGGTACTACTACGCGCGCGTCAACTACCAGTGGGGTGGCTAGCCGGAATCGTCTAGCCTTGCCGCCCCGAAGGCTTTCTTGCCTGCATCCCGCAGATGGCTCGCGCGGGCACAAGGCAATCCATATCAGATGTGTAATTCCCCACAAATGACACAGCACACGAAAGGACTAATCCTGGAAACCGTTACCATCTTGCGCATGCCTCCTCAACAAAATCGTCGTTGCCTGTGGCGCGGCGCGTTCGTCGCCGCGCTCTGCGCGGAGCTGGCCGGCCTGCCGGATGCCGCCAGCGCCCAGAGCGAGCGACAGGGGTTTTATGCTGGCCTGCAGCTTGGCATCGTGAACGCCACGCCCGTCAGCTCATCCCTGGGCAGTATCAACCACCCGACCCGCTGCGATGTGCTTCTCTACCCGAGTGCAGTGAGTCCGCCGCTTCACGATCCGGCGTACCTCCACACGGAGCCGACGGTCGCGTCCAACGAGTTCGATCACGGCCGTGGCCTGGCCAGTGGCTTCATGGTTGGCTACGCGACGGGCGGCGTGCGGCTGGAGGTGGAGTACCTCCACCGGTACCTGGGTGATGACACGTCGCCGATCGGCGACACGACCAGCGCCGTACTCCAGAGCAAGCGCTCCGAGTGGAGCACCGATCAGCCGCCACACGAATGGATTGGCGACTACGCGGCGCACCAGGTCTTCGCCAACGCGTAACTACGACGTTCGCAACGCCTCGGGCTGGACACCGTACGTCGGTGCCGGCATCGGCATGGCCGCTACGGAACTGAGCTGCTACGCCCAGCTCATTCGCAAGCCGGAAGCCGAGTATCTGTTGGTCGAATTCGATCCGGACTGGCCGGCCGCGGGCACCGCCAGCATTCTCGATACGAAGGCCGCCACGACCGTCTTCGGATACCAGGTGCTGGCCGGCGTCGATTACGCGCTGAGCCAGCGAACGTCGATGGGGGTGACGGCGCGCTGGGCCAGATTCGACGACGTGACCCACGACACGACCTGGAACCTGGTCCGGAGCCACGCGCCGGTGCAGGCCGACGGGGTCACGCCGTTCGACTCCAACCTGGAGTTCGGTGGCATCGGGTACCAAGCGGTCACAGTCAGCCTGAAGTACCACTTCTGACGTTCTGTCGGATGGGCAAAAGTACCACAGCCAAATCGGAAGTCCGGGCTGAAATCAGAGGAATAGAGAAGACGAGTTGTGCGCAAACGTTCCGCCCAACTTTTTTCACGTTCTGCGTGCCGCGCGGTCAGACGTGTCGCGTCTGAAACACCCACGGACGCCGTACAGCACGGAGCCGATCATCAGGACGTTGCGGCAGGCAGCGATCGAACGCGCCTGCGGTCTGCGGACGCCGCAGGTGTGAAAAGACGCTCGGGGTCAGTGAGCAGACGTACTCCCGATGACGGCGGGAGTAGGGCGGGCTCCGTGTGTTCCACTGAGGTACGCCGCCCACTCGTCCATCAGCCGGCGCCGCCGCTCGAACAGGTCCGAGCGGGCATAGGCGGCTTCGACCTTATTCTGGACCACGTGCGCGAGCGCCGCCTCGACGACCTCGCGCGGGTGATTGGTCTCCTCGGCCGTCCAGTCCCGGAAGCTCGAACGAAAGCCGTGCGGGACGCCGCCGATCGCCAGGTCCTTGAGCAGCCCCGACAGCGCCATATCGGCCAGCCGCTTCCCGCGCCCGCTCGGGAACACCAGCGCATGGCCGTCGCCGAGCGCGCGCGCCGCGTCGAGGATCTGGGCGGCACGCCGGCACAGGGGAACCCGGTGTTCCCGCTTGGCCTTCGTGCGCGTGGCCGGGATGGTCCAGACGTGGTCCTCCGCGTCGACCTCGGCCCACTGCGCCCCGCGGACCTCACCGGATCGCGCCGCCGTGAGCACGAGGAACTCGAAGGCGAGCTTCACCACGGACGGAGCCCCCGACGCCTGCACCGCGCCAATGGCCGCCGCCACGTCGCGATGGGGCAGCGCCCGCATGTGCTGGACCAGATTCTGCTGGGGGCCCAGGACCGGCCCGATGCGGTCGCACGGGTTGTCGGCTCTCAGGTCCATCGCCACGGCCCATTCCATCACCGTGCTGATGCGTTCGCGCACCCGCCGTGCCGTCGCCGGGCGGACATGCCAGACGGGCCGCAGCGTCTCGATCACGTCGGCGCTCGTCACCTCGGAGACCGGCAGCGTGCCAATACGCAGGAACGCGAACCGCGTCAGGCTCGACATCCAATCCTTGCCGTACTTCGGATTGCGCCAGCCGGGCTGCATCTGGGTCCAGACCTGCTCGGCGGCGGCGGCGAAGGTCGGCGTGCGCTGGAGACGGCGCTTCTCGGCGAGCGGGTCGCCACCGGCGCGGGCGAGCTTGCGGTTGGCAAGGCGAGCGCGCGGGCCTCCTTGAGCGAGACGAGCGGGAAGCCGCCGAGCCCGAGTTCGCGGCGGCGTCCGCGGATGGCGATCCGCTGGACCCAACTCCGGCTGCCGGACGGCTGGACGTCGAGGTACAAGCCCTGGCCGTCGCAATACCGGCCGGCCGCGGCGACGGTGCGGACGAAGGCGGTCGAGAGGGCGTGTTCGGGCTGGCGCGTGGGGGGGTGAGTCGGCAGCATCCTTTCCACCAGTATTTCCACCGTTATGTGGTGGAATGTAGTGGATGTTATAGGTCCTCTGGCTTGTGTCAAGCCAAGATAAACTATTATAACTATCTATAAATTAGATAGTTATAGACGACATTGGACGTTATTGGACGACTCACGCTGAATAGACATGGTGGACACGGCTTCTGCCACGGCGCCACGCCCTGCTCGATCTGTTCTTTGATTTTCATGGCAAACGCGGCGTGGTAGTCGTCTTGACTCCACGCGGGTGTCTGCGCCGCGGTGGTCTTTCGGCCCCACGCCATCAGTCCCCCCCTTCCGCGCGCCACGCGTCGTCGCGCCAGTCCGACCCGTCGACGATGTCCTGCGTGTCGGCGTTGTCGGTGTCCGTGAGCCCGTACGCCGCGCGCACCGCGTCGGACGCGAGGACGTACCGGCCCGTCAAGAGCGCCCGGCCGAGTTCCTCAGCCGTGTCCACGGCAAGCGCCTCCTTGCCGTCCACGGTGATGTTCCGGATCATGTCGACCACCCTTTCTCGTCGGGACGGGGTGTGTGTCCCCGCGCCCGGTACCCGTCCTCCGCCGCAGCCGTCCTTCGCTCCGCCCGCGGCGCTCCTGCCGTCTGCTCGGCAGCGGTCCGCCCGCGCCCCCGACCGTGGGCCACGGCACGAACGCCGCCGTGCGCCACCGGCGCCGGCGTCGGGTGACGCGGCGTCATCGACGGCCCGCTCTCCTGAGACGGGTCATGGCTGGAGCCCGCTCCCGAGGCGTGATCGACCGGCGTTGCGCGATCCGCGCGGTGAGCCACGCGGTCACCTCGGCCTCGATCCAGCCCACGGCCCGGCCCCCGAGGGACACGGGGGCGGGAAACGTGCCGCGGGAGATGCGGAGATAGATCGTGCTGCGCGACAGACCCGTGCGGGCCTTGACGGTCGGAAATCTCAACATCGTGTGTGGCATCGTCACCCTGCTGACCGTGCAACCGAACTCGCACCACCGTAGCTGCGCGCGTTGCGCGCGAACAGGGGGACCGGCGACCCCCTTGTGTCAAAAACAATCAATGAATACGGGCCTCTGCGAGCCTGGCACGCGGCGACGTTTGGTCGGCGACCAAAAGAGGGCCAGCGTAAACCCTCTGAAATCAGAGAGATATAGAGAGTGAGTTGCGCGCAAACTTTCCGCGCAACTTTTTTGCGATCTCCGCGCTCGACGGGTCGCCTGATTCCAGCCGTCCTCTGGGCGCGTGACGACCAGAGGAGTAGGCCTGGGCACCGGCGAGATGGTCGTGCGGTGGGCGGGGCTTAGAGTCTCCCTCTGGGATGGGTGAAACCCCTCGCCTTTAGGCGAAGCCTTCAGGAGGCCGCAGGGCCGGACCTCTTCGGGCTCTGGGACGTGCGCCGTGATAGTCGGCTTCAGCCGACGCGGCGCACTGATTCCCTCGCCTTCAGGCGAGGGAGACTCAATCGTCAAGAGCGTCGAGACATAGCGCGGCGACGAGCCGCCCTAGTTGCGGCTGATCTCCGCCAACCTAGCCTGAGAGCCCTATGCTGCCGTGCCGTGGACCGTCAGGGAGGATGTGAGGCACGGGGTGCCTGTCGATGCATTCTTGTCCGTACACTATCCGTATGGCAGAATGTCGGTGGATCCAATCGGAGGAACATGCATGGCCATCGCCGAAAACAAGTCGGAACGCATTGAGGTGCGGACGACCTCGAACATGAAGGCGTTGCTTCAGCGAGCTGCGGCCTCGTCACACAAGAACGTCACGGAGTTTCTGCTTGAGGCAGGGATCAACGCCGCTGAGGACGCCCTGGTCAACCGGCGGATGTTCCGGCTCGACGATCGCCAGTGGCAGGTCTTCCAGGCGATCCTCGACCGCCCGGTCGCCGACAAGCCCCGCTTGACTCGATTGCTTGCGGAGAAGAGCGTCCTGGAGTGACGCCGGAACAGGAGGGGTTGTCTCCAGTCGAGAAGCTCGACGCAACGCACGATGTCGAGTCCTTCGCGTGCGGGAAAGAGCCACTCGATCGCTTTCTGAAGCGGTTCGCGCTGGCGAACCAGAAGGCCGACAGCGCCCGGACCTATGTCGCCTGCCGGGGATTGACGGTGCTCGCCTACTACAGCCTCGCGACGGGAGCCGTCGAACATACCGACGCACCTCTCCGGGTCGGCAAGGGGCTGGCCCGGCACCCGATCCCGGTGATGCTCCTTGTCCGTCTCGCGATCGACCTGACCTGGCAAGGACGAGGCCTGGGCAAGGCGCTCGTCAAGGACGCCCTGCTCAGAACCGCCGCCGCCGCCGACATCGCCGGCATTCGGGCACTGCTCGTCCATGCCAAGGACGACGACGCGCGGGCCTGGTACGAAGCCTTGGAGTTCGAGCCGAGCCCCACGGATCCCTATCACCTGTTCTTGCTTATGAAGGACCTGAGGGCCATGTTGAGTAAATGATCGAAGATCAGGTGATGGTGTCCCATGCCACGGCGGATGTCAGCATCTGGCTCCTTTCTGGACTCACAGTTAGATCGCTCCGGGACGGAGGCCCGGCCTCTGTGTAAGCTTGGCTGTCGCCCATACTCTATGTTGCGGATGAGGCCACTGATCGAGACGCCCCCGTTGTGGCAAAGGGGATTGCTGGAATCGACGTACTCACCAGGAAAGTTCGCTTTGGTGTAGGTTCGGAGAGACCCGGTTCGCCCAAGAAGGATCTAGAAAGGCGACCACTCAGCGCCGCCCCGACCACTCTCCAGTCTGTAGGTCATATAGGCACCGCTGATAAACTCCTGCGCGCATGCCTGTGCTTTGCCGGATGAGCAACTGTTGAGACGTGCCATCGATGCCACCACCACAGGACGAAGTTGCTCTTCTCGTGCCCCTTCTGAAGGCTCGACTTCCTCTGCTCGTCGCGGGGGCTGGTGCAAGCGCGGAAATGGGATACCCGCTTTGGGACGACCTCGTACGAGGGCTTGCCGCGGAATTTGCTCCTGAGCTGACTCTATCCGATGACAATCTCGCTAATGTGGACAGGATCGCGTCGGTGGCGGCTGACGCGGGCCGTGCTGACGAATACTTCAAGTGGCTAGACCGGACGTTTTGCGTCGACGGCGCCCCTCGGCAGGACCTCAAATTTCACCAAGGACTAATCTCTCTCGGATTCTGCGGACTGACAACGCTGAACTTCGACCCGACACTCGAGCAGGCATGCATCGCCAAGTACTCCGGTGCTGCTGGTGTACACCGCTGCGAGCCGGTCGATCTCACGGACAATAATCGTCGCTATCTCGTATTCGACTTTCTGCGGAGACTCGGCGGGAGCCCGCCTCACGACCGCGTCTTGCATCTACACGGCCTGCACAGCGCGTCAGATCGGCTGATCTTGGGTGCCCAGGACTACGCGACAGCGTACGGACATGATCCGTCAGCGCGTGACGCGGAGCTCCGAACCCTGCCGCGCAAGATCATCTGGACGCTGCTCGCAACTCGGCCCGTTTTGTTCGTCGGGTTCAGCATGACAGACCCGTTCTTCAATAAGACCCTGGAGCTAGTGAAACGAGACTTCATTTTGACCGATGAGCCGGCACATTTCTCCATCATCCCGTACGACGTCGACTTGGCGGCCACAGCCGGCGTGCTTGAGCCGGCAGTCGCTCACGAAGAAGAGAAGCAGAAGCTCCGAGCGAGACTTCCGCGCTGGCTAGTGCCTATCTTTTATCACGCGCCAGGGCTCCACGATCACAGAATGCTGGTGCCGTTGATCGAGGATATTGGCACCAGAGCGGGGACGGCGCCTCGCGCAGAATCCGCCGTCGATCGACTCACACATCGAGCGCTAGAGGAACTGTAAGAATGGAAATCCGGCGGGATCGTCTCGTGACGGCGTTCGCAGAGTTCGAACGTGACGGAAACGGTGTCGTCATCGGCGCTCCAGGTGTTGGGAAGACGCACCTTCTTGAAAGCTATTTTCGAGTGGCACACGCGGCGAATCGGCCCGCTTTCCTATTGGCGCTGGACAAGCATTCCGTCCGCAACGACCGAGAGCTTCACGCGGAGTTTCAGCTTGAGCGCGATTTTCTCGAAACACTAGCCGACGACGACCGCACTACGCCGACGGAGCCTGGCTTGCTGGTCATAGATTCCTACGACGCTCTTCGTTCCGAGGAGGCTCAGAAGTACGTTCGAATCCTTATTCGCCGCGCCCAAAATGTCCTGCAGGCACGTTGGAGAATCATCGTGGCCGTACGGACGTTCGATGCATCACGATCCGAGACACTGCTCGAGCTGTTTCCTCGGAACGGCGGGACGCCGTCGACCGAGTTTCAGATGGACCATGTCCACTGCCGGCATTTTGTCATCCCGATGCTGTCCGATGACGAGACGCACCAAGCAATTGCAACGATCCCAGGCTTGTATCGCATCTACGAGCGCGGCTCACCTGACTTTCAGCGGCTGCTCCACAATCCGTTCAACTTATGGCTAGCAGAGAAGTTGCTCAGTGGAGGCGCGAACGCAACCGCCCTCAGCGACGTGTCTTCTGAAGTTCAGTTGTTATCACTGTTCTGGCGCCAGCGCGTGGGAGCAGGGCGGATGTCGTTGCGGCGGCGCTCGGTCGTGACGAACATCACGAGGGCGATGGTCGATGCCCACCACCTGTCACTGCGCCACGACACGCTTTACAGGCAGGAAGACGACGACGTCTGGCAAGACCTTTTCAGTTCGGAGGTCCTCACCGAAGTTGGAACGACAGGCCAGAGGGTCTCATTCGCCCATAACATCCTCTTCGACTTTGCGGTCAGTGTCTTGTTGATTGAGGATGAACCGGAACAGGTCGCCTCGTTTTTGGGCGCCGAGCCGTCCCGTCCGGTTTTTCTGCGACCCAGTATCAACTACTACTTCACTCGTTTGTGGTTCGAGGACCGCAATGCATTCTGGGCCGTGGCCTGGTTCCTGTTAGCGAGCGCACCGGTGCATCTGCGCCTATTCGGACGGCTCATCCCGATGACGGTTGTGGTCCGTGAGGCGCGCACGGTTGATGACCTTGAGCCGATTATTCAGTCCGTCGAGCGTAACGAGGAAGCAGGGCCCGACGCCGTTCTTCGCGTATTGCAGGCCCGCCGCGCACTTAAGGCCGGAAATGAGGAGATGTGGCTTGCGGCCTTCGAGCGGTTGGTCGCGCAGCTTAATCGTCGATTCGCCTGGGATCTAACCGCTCAGACCTTTGACGCCACAACGAGTGACGTCTCGCAAGCAGGTTTGGCGAGTGCCGGCAGGATCGGTCGTAAGGTGCTGTCATCCTCCTGGGCGCTGCGACGTGACCAGGCCTGGGCCGATGCTCTGGCCGCCTCCTGGGCGACTCGGTTAGTCGCGCGATCACACTGTACGGATCCGGAAGAATCGCGGACCCTTCTTCGCGCAATTCTCGGGTCGATTTGCGATAGAGCTCTGTCGGTCGAATACGTACGCCACATCGTCTGGAATATCGACGCTATCTGGCCTTGCGATCCACCATTCGTCGCTGAGATCTACGAGCGTATATTTGCTCACCGGGAAACAAGCACCGGCGCTACACCGATGGGAACGCCTGTTCTTCCGATGACAAGTAATCGTCGGCAAGACTTCGACATGTGCATTTATGAGTTGAACGAACATTACGGCGGCTTTCTGGCGGCCAGTGAGGAGCATGCAATGCGCGGCGGCATTGCGGCAGTTGATCAATTCGTGGAGCGAGATCATGTTAGGCCTTACATCAACGAGCGACACACGATTAACGAGCGGCCCGACCGGTTCGCGTTCGGCGAGCATGAGGCGGTGTATGTAACAGATATGAGCGAGGGCTGGCGTGTCAGCTCCAACCAAGATGAGGAACTGAAGGTTGCTGACGCGATCTTTCGCCATATTGAGGACGCCGCACGAAGTCACGACGAACGCTCCATCGAGCTAGCTCTTCGATTGTTTGTTGAGAAGGCACGAATGGCCTTTTGGTGGGCCGAGCTATTGACCGTTGGTGCTCGTCATGCTCAGCTGTTCGCTCAACGCCTGTATCCCTTATGCGTTGCAGAGCCTGTTCTTGCTGGGAGCGCGACGGTCAAGCAGGTGACCGATTTCATCGTTGCCGCTTATCCTTCTTGGTTGCCGGAACAGAGAAGAGAGGTAGAGCAGGCTGTAATGGGTCTGTCGCGCGACGATGACGACGAAGAGTGGGCAATACACCGACGGCAGCGGATCCTTGGACTGATCCCGGCGAACCTGGTCGTGACCGACGAGGCCCGAGCCGTGAGAGCAGAAATGATTATAGCGGGACGGCAGCCGACGAACGAGCCGTTAGTGAGCTTTTCATCTTCGGTCGAGCCTTTTAGTGAGCCAGAGTGGCTTCGCGAGCAAGGGGCCGACCTTGAGAAGCCTTCGAATCAGCGGTTGCGCGAAGTCTCGTCGCCTCTTGAGGCATTCAACACATCTTGGCTTAACGGAATTCCAACCAGCGCTGCTGTCGCTGAGATTCTGCCGACGATTGAGCAATCCAATCGACTGTTGGGTAACAGCGATGCGGATGCTCCGGTCTTCGCGATGGTGCGGACGCGAATGGCGACGGCGGCGATGCTGGCGGCAAGGGCGGCGAAACCCACAGACGCCAGTTTTGAGCTTGTTCGGTCGATCTTGCTGGATGCAGCCCGTCACCCTCTCGTCGACGATGGTGAGTCTAGAAACGAAGACCTGGACTATCTGGCTTGGTCTCCGCGCCCCGAAACAGAAGCTGCTCAGGGCTTACCCTGGATCGCTCTCCGCCGTCCAGATCAGGAGACGCTCGAAACCATTGAGGCCCTGGTCCGTGATCCGGATGCGATCATTCGATACTTGGTCTTGCGGGAGCTCTTTCGCATCTCGGACGTGGCTGGCGATCTGTTCTGGCGGCTCATTGACGAGCGGATCGCGGGGGACAATGCTTCAATCGTTCGGTTGGCAATTTGCCAATCTCTTGCACGCATAGTCGGGCGTCAACACGAGCGCGTGGCGGATGTCGCACAGCACTTGTGGACAGCACTTCCGCAGGATCGATCAAAGCGCTCAGAATTCCGCGACATTCTACTGGATATTGTTGTTTGGCTTCGGCTGGAGCGCGGAAATATCTGGGCGCGTGACGCTCTAGATGGACTAGCGCGCGCGCCGATGTCCAATCCGTCGCTGCTCCACGCCGCAGTGTTCTGTTTGTGGCAGAAGGCGATTCCGTCGCGATTGGCCGAACACCGTGTAGTCGTTGAGGATGTGTTGGGTCTTGTTTCAGAAGCCGTCCGTCAGACGTGCCGAGTGTTACGAGAGCGAGATCATGCATACGATGAACGCGATGCGGACCGGCTGAAAGACTTCTATGGCGTTATCGATGAGTCCGTCGCGCACGTTCGCTTTTGTCTCTCGCGAGACCACAGTCGCGACGGCAATGCGACGCTGGAAGCACGCCGTGAGTTCTTCTCCCTTGTCGCGCCGATTCTTGACGAGATTCTCGACTTCGGACTAGACCGCGGTTTTGTGCCGGCCCCGACAGTTCATCACTTTATGGAACTGCTCAATGAAGTGGTGCAGTTCGACGCATGTCGCGCTGTAATCATGGCCGCGCGCGCTGCACGCGCTGGTGAGGGTGCCAACTACAACATGGATGCCCTCGCAATCGGGAAGGTCGTGCAGCTTGTAGAGCGCGTTTTGGCAGATCACAGAAGCGAGGTTCAAGATGCCGAAGCGCTCCAAGCGCTGATGGATCTGCTCGATGTGTTCGCTGCAACTGGATGGCCTGAAGCGATACAGCTGGTATGGCGACTCGATGATCTGTTTCGGTGAAAGGGCGTCGTCGCGGGTGTAGGCCTGGAAATCCAAGCGTACAGCCCTCTGTGTTGAGACCTGGTTGGGAGATGTGAGCCGCCGTTTACGACAATCGCGGGTAACGGCGGTTCCGAGTGTGATTTAACGTGCAAGACGTGGCCCGATCTTCGGAAGCCAAATCGTAAATGTCGGTGAGTCAGGTGATCACATGGAGATAGCAACATTGGTACTCCAATACCTTACGGTGCTCCTTACGGCTCCCCCTCTCTTATCGATAGTGGCCGTAGTCTTTATGTTTAAGTTCGCAGAAGACATCAAGGTCCTCTTGCTACGTGTGGCCAAGATTAGGCTACCAGGCGGCGCAGAATTTGACACACCACAAAGCCGCAGGACTGTCGATGAAGAACCTGGGCCAGCACCTGAAACCGGAGAGATTCCCGTTGAAGGAATTCCTCCCGATTTAACGCCAGAACAGCAGCAAGTGATCGCACAGCTTGTCAGAGCTCACATCGCCACGGCATATCTTTGGGAATATCGATATCTCAACTACTTTTTGGCGCGCGGAACACAGTTGGCATTGGACTGGTTCGTCGGGCTCCCCCAGCCAACAAACTATGCTTACTACGATTCCTTCTTCTTGCCAATAGCGCATTCTGCACGTGAGCGACAGGCAATACTCAACGCACTACAGGCGCACCATTTGGTAACCTGCGATGGTAATACCAATACCATTACGATTACGCCAAAGGGCCGAGAGTACCACCAGTGGCGTGGATCACTCCCACCTCTAACCAATCCGTTAACAGGACCAGCATAGAACCGTGCTTAGAGTCTCCCTCTGGGATGGGTGAAACCCCTCGCCTTTAGGCGAAGCCTTCAGGAGGCCGCAGGGCCGGACCTCTTCGGGCTCTGGGACGTGCGCCGTGATAGTCGGCTTCAGCCGACGCGGCGCACTGATTCCCTCGCCTTCAGGCGAGGGAGACTCAATATTTGTTCCTTTGACTTCTACATAACGGGATCCAGGCCCATAACATGCGACACCAGATAAGCGTACCTATTGAGGGCGATCTCTTTCTCGACCCGCATGGGGACCAAACTCTAACCGCGAGCCGCGACGGGATTCACTTCACTCTTATTCCCGATGACCACAACCGCATCGTGCGCGCCACTGCCACGTGTTCCGTTTCGGCCCAAAGTACCGTAAAGGCGGTAAGCGACCGCATGATTGAGGAGCTTAAGGCGCTGTATGCTCAACTGTCCTTCTCCTACGGGCAGGGCGCCGCGTTTGTTATGGATTTCCATAACATCGACCATTCACCAATTGCTGATGGCGACGAAGACATAGGCAACATCGCCTCGTATCGCCTGGAGCGAAAGCACATTGCTGAAGCAGCGCAACTAGACGGCAACGCTTTCCGACGAGTCATTCAAAATCTACCCCGATACGAATCACTCACCGCGGCGAAGGAACTATTCCGTCGTGGGCTGGTCTTCTATCGGAACCATGCGTACTTCTGCGCCTTCGTCCATTTTATCTTTATCGTCGAATCCTTCTATGCCGGCGGCAAGACGGGAAAGCGCGAAGTCATCAAGACGTTCAAACAGTCGCCAGATCTTGCGAGGATTATCGACGATATCCTCACGCATATGCCATCTCAAACCACGGGTCGCGAAATTGTGCAGGTGATGAACGGTGCTGGGCGCAAGTGGACAAGGGATGGAATCATGGAGTTCTTGTACGACGAGAGGGGGCGGCTGTTACACTATTTGTCGGCAACTAACCGGTTCAAGCCTTTTTCCGAGGATGACCATCAGCCGGTCGCTTTCCTCGCAATGTCCGTTGGTTGCCACGCCATTCTGCAGAAGACGGCAGTCATCAATCAGACAAACGCGCCCCAACCGGAGAATCAGGTCACTGCGGCACTAGGTCCTCCTACAGCCGCACCGCCACGTCATGCGCAGGCACGGCGCAGGGGTATCGAGTACCACAGGGTCGTTTTGCACGAGAGGGTCCCACCGAACCAAGTAGAGCAGCTAATTCACGATTGGAAGCTGTACATTGGCGAAGGACTGGCCGACAGCTACGGCTATGTTGGTAGTGTGTTGGACTATCCCGAATCTGAGGACAACATGGCGTTGGCCATTGTACCCTCCGCCAAGGGGGATCGAACCCGCCACTCCGTCTTGAAAGTATTCTGCAAGGTGGGCGACGACCGCTACATGCGGTCAGTGTCGACGTTAGACCACGCACAGGTCTGCTTTCCCAACGACGGACAACTATTCATCCTCAAGACCGGTGGCAACGAAATAGTCGTGTCCTCGGGACTCTTGTCCGAGAAGGTGGTTATCGACCTCCTTCGGTTCGGGTGCAACTTTGCGAAGTAGACTTCGTCTCGATTGAATCATGCCTGGTGCTTCCGTGCCGTCGTGACGGCTACCGTTCGCTGTACGTAGACCGCGATGCAGGCGGATAACCGCGAACCGCTTACTCTCGGGTTCAGGTCGACACAGTCAAACGAGCAAAAAGTAGCCAACACTCGGAGGTTGTGGAGCAGGTGCTGCACTTACGGCGGACCCCTCACCTCGGCCCGCAGCGGATTGTTTGGTACTTGGCGCGCTACCAGGCCGTGCGCGTCTCGGACGCCACCGTCTACCGCATACTGCGGCCGTAAGATTCCCCGTCAAGTAGACGCTTTGTAAGTAGACGCTCGGGCACCTTGACGTTGCGGGCGTTACCGGCGTAGCGGGACCACCTGCCCGCGCTCCTCCTCGAGATAGACGGCCCAGTCGTCCATCAGGCGGCGCCGACGCTCGAAGAGGTCACTGCGGGCGTAGGCCGCCTCGGTGGGGTTCTGTACCGTATGGGCGAGCGCGGCCTCGACCACTTCGCGGGGTGTGTTGGTCCGTTCCGCGGCCCAGTCCCGGAAGCTCGACCGGAACCCATGCGGCACGGCGGCGATGCCGAGTTCCTTGATCAATTTCGAGAGCGTCACGGTGGAGAGTGGCTTCCCGCGCCGACTGCGGAACACCAGGCCGGTGCCATCGCTCAGTCTCTGCACATCGTGCAGAATCGCGAGCGCCCGCCCCGAGAGCGGGACGCGATGCTCCCGCTTCGCCTTCATGCGGGCGGCGGGGATGGCCCAGACGCCCGCGTCCAGGTCCATTTCGTCCCACGTCGCCAGGCGCACTTCGCCGGACCGCGCCGCCGTCAACACCAGGAACTCGAACGCCTGCTTGGTAGTGACCGAGGCCCGGGAGGTTCGCACCGTCGCGAGGGCGTCCGCCACCGCGCCGTGGGGCAGCGCCCGCATGTGCTGGACGACGGTCTGCTGCCGCCCGAGGGCCTGCCCGAGGGCGTCGCCCGCCGGGTTGTCCGGCCGGTAGCCCATCGCGACCGCCCACTTCATCACGGCACCGATTCGCTGCCGGACCCGCCGCGCTGTCTCAGCCTTGTCGTGCCAGATCGGGGTCAGGATCGCCAGCACGTCGGCCGTCGTCACGTCGGATACGGGCATCGCTCCGATGCGCGGGAACGCATAGGCGCGCAGACTGCGCGGCCAGTCCCGCACGTGCTTGGCATTGCGCCAGCCGGGGCGCTGCTGCGCCAACACGGCGGCGGCGGCCTCCTCGACCGTGGGCACGCCCTGGCCGTGGCGCTTCTCGGCCAGCGGGTCCCCGCCCGCCCGGGCTCGCTGGCGGTTGGCGAACGCCACGTTGCGCGCCTCGGCCAGGGACACCAGCGGGTAGCCGCCGAGCCCGAGCATCCGGGGCCGGCCCCGAATGACCAGTCGTTGTACCCACTGGCGCGCCCCGGACGGATCCACGCGCAAGTTCAGCCCGTGGCCGTCGCAATAGAACCCGGGTGCGGCGGTCCGCACGAACGCGGCGCTCAGGCGCTGCGTGAGGCGACGCGGGGGCGTGGCCGTCGTCGATCGATTTTCGCGCTTTTAACTATACATTTAACTATACATAATATTTTAGGAATATACGGGATGTAGTGACACCAGGTCAAGAGGCGATCAGGCAATAAACACTTTTTCCTAAAGTATTTTACATGAACATTGTTGGACGACATGGGAATACTCAGGACCATGATAGATGGTGGACTCAGCGTCACCCAAACGGCGAAGGGGTACAGCGATCACCGCTGGGCCACCTACAAACAGATCAAGGACATGGGCGGGCAGGTCCGCAAGGGCGAAAAGGCCACCCACGTGCTCTTTTACAAGTTTGACGACGAGAAGGAGCAGCCCCAGGCCGGCGCGCCCGACCGGCCGGCCAGCGCGCCCGAGGGCACGGCCGAGCGGGACAACTCGCGCCCGCCGATGGTCCGCTGCTACGCCGTCTTTAACGTCGAACAGGCCGACGGCCTGACGCTGGACCGCACGGGCGAGGACCGCACCAACGAGCCCGAGTGGAAGGCGCACCAGACGGCCGAGCGGGTGATCCAGGAGAGCGGGATTCACGTCGCCCACGTGCGCGGCGACCGCCCTTTTACAACCTCCAGACCGACAAGGTCACCCTGCCCGAGCGCGAGCAGTTCGCGTCGGCGAACGGGTATTACCAGACCGCCCTCCACGAGCTCGGCCACGCCACCGGCCACCCGGCGCGGATGGACCGCGACACGTTGACGGCCGGCGCGGGGCACTTCGGCAGCACCGAGTACGCCCGCGAAGAACTCCGCGCGGAAATGTCGGCGATGATGACGGGCGAGCGGGTCGGCGTCGGCCACGACGGCAGCCGCGGCGCGGCGTACGTCAAGGGCTGGCTCAAGGCCATCGACGACGATCCGAAGGAGATCTACAAGGCTGCCGCCGACGCGCAGAAGATCTCCGATTACCTGCTGCGGCCCATCCGGGAGCGGGAGCAGGAGACCGAGCAGGAACACCGCACGCTGGCCGAGAAGTATTCGGCCGCGCGCAGTCCACAGATCAGCCACACGCCGACGCCGCCGCCCCAGGCGGAACCGCCCGAGCGGGAGCCGGGCATCAGCCGCTAGGCGGTCGCCATGTTTGATCCGCGGGATCTCTGGCGCGAGGACACGCCGACGCCGACGTCCAGGCCGGCGCGCGCGGACACACCGCCCGATGACCAGGCGCGGCCAGGTGCCTCGCGCCAGGACCACCCCGCCCGCGAGGACCGGGCCCGCGAGCGGGCCGGCCATCGCCGGGAACACGACGCCCGCGCGCAGGCACCCGAGGCGCGCCACCGGCCGCGCCGCACCCGCACCGAACGCACCCGCGATGCCATCGCCGACGTGGGGCTGTACCGCGCCGTGTCCTACCGAGACCTCTCCGACAGACATTTTGACGGCCACCCGTTCACGACCCGGCGACTGGTGACGCAGATGACGCAGGCCGGCCTGATCGAGGAGCACGAGGCGACTGGGCCCCGCGGCAACACGTTTACGGTGCTGACCGCCACCGCACGCGGGCGAGACGCCGCGCACCGCGCGGCGGTCGACGCCGGCCATGTCCCCGAACAGCAGACGTGGACCGGCCTCGTGAAGCCGGCCGAGCTGTCGCACGACACGGCCGTGTACCGCGCCGCGCTGGACGAGCGGGCGCGCATCGAGGCCGACGGCGGGCGCGTGACCCGCGTCCGCCTCGACGCCGAACTCAAGAGCCGCGTCGCCACGGCGACCGAGCAGGCGCGCGCCGAGCAGGGCGCCGCCGCGGCCGACGCGGCGAGGCGCGCCGCCGCGCACGAGCTCGGGCTCCCCGTCGAGGGCGACCACGTGCTGTACCCCGACGCGCAGCTTGAGATGGAGGACGCCGACGGCAGGAGCGGCCGGGTGCACGTCGAGATTGCGTCAGACCACTACCACGCGGCGGCGATCGCGGCGAAGGCCGCGGCCGGCTTTGCGATGCACGGCAGCAGCCGATCCGCCACCCGGAAGATCGGCCGCGCCCTCGGGCGCGCCGCCGCGCGGGAAACCGACAGCGGGCCTGGCGGCGGCAGCGGTCCCGGCCGTGACGGGTCCGTGGAGCTGTAGACGATGCAACCGATCACCGTGGCCCTCGGGTTGACCGTGACGGTCCTGGCGCTGACGGCGCTCCTGGCCGGCCCCTCGTTCGCCTACCTGGCCCCGCACACCCGCGTCTTGGTCGTGGCGTACTGGCCGGCGCTCACCGCCTACGGTGCGTTCGCCGTGCTGACGCTCATCGTGGCGATTTACGCGACCGCCCGCGTAGCCGGACTCGCGGACCTCGGCCGGAAGGTGGACCTGGTGGAACGGTCGATCCGGCGCGGCGCGGGCGGCGATCCGGAGCTGGCCGACCAGATGCAGCACCAGGACCGGGGAGAGTTTGACGAATGACGACAGGGCACGCGGACACCGCCGGACGCGGCTCGAGACACGGTCGTGCGCCCGCGTCCATCCCTCACCACAAGGAGACCACCATGCACCCGCACCGCTCACACATCATCACCGCCCTCGCGGTCCTGTTCACCGTGGGGGTGGCCGAGGCCCCCGTGTTCGCGCAGGGCGTGAGCCCGTGGCTCAACGCCGTGGACGTGCTGCAGCAAGCCTTTACCGGCCCGCTGGCGCGGGGCCTCTCGCTGATTGCGATTGTCATCGGCGGGCGATGTTCGCCTTCGGGGAAGGCGGCAGCAAGAAGGCGCTCGCCGGGATCATCTTCGGGCTGGGGATGGCGATGGGCGCGGCCAACTTCCTCACGTGGCTGTTTTCATGACCATCGGCCACGGGGCGCACGCCTGGCCCGCGTACCCCGCGTTGTCGGCCCCCCTGACCATGCTGGGGGTCGAACGGCGCTGGTTCCTGCTCAGCGCGACCCTCGGGATGGCGATGTGGAACGCGATCAATTCGATCCTCATCGGCGCGGTCACCTTCTGCCTCCTGTACGGCGTGGGCTGGTGGGCCTGGCGGACGGACCCGCACATGCTCACCATTCTGCGTGAGTCCGTCCGGTTCAAAACCCGGTACGACCCGGCGAAGTGGGCCGCGTCGCCGTGGTACATCCGCATCACCCCGGCGCGAGGACGCGGCCGATCATGACGACCACCGATCGCGACGTGGCCGACCACCACGCGGCCGGCGCACTCGCCGACGAGCTACCGTATTGGGGCTGGCTCCCCGACGAGCGGACGTGTCTCACCCGGCGCGGCGAGCTGGTGACGCTCGCCCGGCTGACGCCGACCGTCGTCGACGGTCACACCCCTGAGCAGCTTGACGCCGTGCTCAATCGCTGGCAACGGATGCTCTCAGGCATCGACGCCCGGACCCGGCTGTACTTCTACCTGCTCCGCCGGCCGGCGACCTTCCCCGACGCCGATACCGGCTTGTCGGCGGTCGCCGCCCTCGGGCAGCGGAAGCGGCGCGTCTTCC
This sequence comes from Vicinamibacterales bacterium, assembly GCA_965197935.1. Lineage (GTDB taxonomy): Bacteria > Acidobacteriota > Vicinamibacteria > Vicinamibacterales > CAZQMT01 > CAZQMT01. Next base: position 206,989 of record CBDAOD010000001.1, read on the forward strand.
TCGGGTCGCGCATCCAACAGATCGAGACCTATCTCGCGTGGTGCTACGACCCGCGCCTCTCGACGGCCGCAGCCGGCAAGAACAATGCCCCGTGGTGGAAGCACTACATACAGACGTGGTTGACGCGGCGGCGGAATCCGAACGAGGCGATCTACTTCCGCGAGCAGATCGAGGACGCGGCGGCGCGGTTTCGGCAACAGGTTGACGCCAGCCGTACGCTCGTCGCCGACCTCACCCCCCTCGACATCCTCAACGCACACGACGGCTCGCGGTTGCTCGCCGAGCTGGTGAATAGGCCCGGCCGTCCGCCGTGGGACGGCGCGACCGGGAGCGGCATGAACTGGCGGCTGGCCACCAGCGAACTCGAAGCCGAACGTCGGCATCTGCGACTCGACGGCGAGCCCGTGATTCTCTACTCGCTGTTGTCCCCGCCGGCCAGGGCGACGGCGAATCTCCTCAACGACCTGTACCGGCTCGACAGCGTGATGACCGTCTCGGTCGAATGGCGCCCGTGGGATCTGGACGCGGCGCGCCGCAAGATCCGCGGCGCCCAGCGCCACTACTTCAGTAAGCGGTACTCGATGATGGCCCACGTCCAGGAAACCGACGGCACCGCGTCGGCGATGGTCGACAGCGCAGCCGACGTGGAATCCGGCCGCCTGGGGAATGCCCTGGTGGAGCTGGAAACCGAAGGCGTGGCCTATGGCGATCTCGCGCTGACGATTGCGCTGCACGGCGACCTGGCGCAGACCGAACGGTTGGACGGCGACATTCTTCGCATCTTCGCGGCGCACGACGCGAAGGCCATCCGCGAAGGGTACGGCCAGCTCCCCGCGTGGTTCTGCCGCCTGCCGGCGCAGCCGCGCAAGCGGCAGGTCCGATCCGTGTTCGTCTCCGCGGGCGCGGCGGCGTGCCTGGCGCCGATCTTCGGCCCGCCGACCGGCGCGCCGCGCAGCCGGCACCTCGACCGGGCCGCGCTGGCCATCCTCGAAACCCAATGGCAGACGCCGTTTCACTACGACCTGTTTCACGGCGGCGCCCACCGCGGACCCGCCGGCCGAGGCCGGCGACCAGAGTCGCGCGAGTACGCCGGTCCCCCCCGAGCCCGTGAGCTTGATGGACACGATTCAGGCCCTGCAAGCGCTGGACGCGCAACAGACCGCCGGGACGGCGCTCGACGCGGGGGGGGCGCGGCCGCCGGGGCTGCCGCTCCAGCCCCCGGCCGTGTCCCCCCTGGGGCCGACGAACACCGCCCTCAGCGTGCCCCAGGCCGACCCGTTGACTCCCGCCCTCGTGCGCACGCCCGACGACCCGCCCGGATGGGAGCGCATCTATGAAGGGTCCTTTGTCGAGGCCGTGCTGGTGAACCAACTCAACGGCGACTTTCCCGGCCCGGTCCTCGCGGCCGTCGCCGTGCCGGTCTACTCGGCCGACCGGCAGCGGATCGTGATCCCGCGCAGCGCGCGCGTCGTTGGATCCGCGTCAGCCACCCTCGGCCGCGACCAAGCACGGCTCGCCGTCGGGTTTCACCGCCTCATCTTCCCCGATGGGCGCTGGGTGAGCTTGGAGTTTCGCGGGCTGAATCAGATCGGCGAGAGCGCGCTCAAGGACCAGGTGAACCGGCATTACCTGTCGATGTTCGCCAGCGTCGGCGCGGTCGGCATCATCAGCGGCTTAACGCTACGCGGGTCGAACCCATATGCCGGCGGCATGGCCATGGTGGCGCTCGGCGTCGGCTGGAATTTCCTCTATGTTGGAGGAACGACGCTACTGGCCCGAGCCTATCGTCCAGCCGAACGCTTCCGTGCCCAGGCGCTGAACGATTTCAGTACTATCGGTAGCTCGGCCCTTGCCTCCTTGAGTGCGGGGGTAGTCATGCAGCTGCTTGGCTGGAACGGGGTGCTCTACGCCTCGATTCCCGCCATCCTCGTTGGGGCTATGGTTATTCTCTGGAAGGGATCGGGGCATGGCCATGAAGAATCCACCTCATCCAGGTCTTTCGGTTCGCCACGATTGTCTTGAGCTCCAGGCGGGTGGTGAGGAGAGATCGGGGTGCTCTAATGCCGACTATGATCCGGAATGTCCTATGGGTGGTCTCGATTTGAGTCTCCCTCGCCTGAAGGCGAGGGAATCAGTGCGCCGCGTCGGCTGAAGCCGACTATCACGGCGCACGTCCCAGAGCCCGAAGAGGTCCGGCCCTGCGGCCTCCTGAAGGCTTCGCCTAAAGGCGAGGGGTTTCACCCATCCCAGAGGGAGACTCTAAGCGCGAACGTATCCTCCGATGTATCCGGCAGACATCTGTGCTGCTCTGGAAAGAGCCGGGTTCGATATTCTTGTTTCGGCGCCTTCGAAGAGCGAGGCCTGGCCGATATGCGAGCAGAAACGCGACTTGATCGGCATGGGACGGAAAGACGTCCGTGGCCTCGAGGCGATTCGCGTATTGCCTCCATGGGTCGAAGAGTTGCTCGATCTACTTCAGAAAGGTGGCCGGGCCTGGACGGATGCCGAGAAGGCCAAGATCGCAGATTTGAACTGGAGAATCGTTGCGCAGAAACACTGATCGGACGTCGTGCGAGGCGGCGCTGCGTGAACATCGGCATCTGAGCAGCCCGCGCGTGCGGTGCCAGCCGGGCGGGAACCCATTCACGCGGCAGATGGTGCAGCGTGGGATCGCTCGTGTGGCACATCGCGCAGGCCTGTCACACGTCGGCGTACACATCCTGCGACACACGTTTTGTTCTCTTCTGGCGATGCGGTGTGCCCCGGCGAGGGCGATTCAGGAACTTGCCGGGCATCAGGATCTGGCGACGACGCAGCGGTACATGCACCTCAGCCCGGCGGCCATTCGGCTCCTCGATGCGCCGAGCACCCGCACGGCGTTTGGCAACATGTTGGCATCAGGATCGACCGAGTCAGCTGACATCAACTAGTAGAACAAGATAAATGGTGCCGGTGCAGGGACTTGAACCCGTGCGAGGTGTTTCGGTAACTGACTGACGACGCGTAGTTTGTGGTCTAACACGTTCGACGTCAAGCGTTTGTCGGCAGCCGCCGAGTCTACTGGAATCCACCTGAGTCCCCTGGAGTCGACCCGGTTCGTGGAGAAATAGTGGAGGAGGCGGGAACATGTTCCCGATCCACCTGACGACGGGTGCGGTTCCGTCTCCTCCACAGGACCATGAGGCGTTGTTGCCTGAAGACCCGCTGCGGCGAGTGCCCTCATCCTTCTGACGAGATGACGACGCCCGAAACCCGGAGCCAGAGCTGGCAGCCAGGTCCCGGTAGCACACGCCCACTCGGAACGGCGTTTGTCGCGGCATGAAGTCGCGGATTCCTCCGAAGTATGACTGTGATGTATACGACCTAGTACTACTTTGTTAGATCGCACAATTTGGGCGAGATCCGACAAGTGATCTAATTTGAGGACATTGTACTTTTCCGGCGAATTCGGTACCCTGCGCGGTAGTGCACGACCGCCGCACGGTGGGGGAGGGTGAGCGAAACTTAGAGTCTCCCTCTGGGATGGGTGAAACCCCTCGCCTTTAGGCGAAGCCTTCAGGAGGCCGCAGGGCCGGACCTCTTCGGGCTCTGGGACGTGCGCCGTGATAGTCGGCTTCAGCCGACGCGGCGCACTGATTCCCTCGCCTTCAGGCGAGGGAGACTCAATTGGAAATTGAAACGGCTCCCACACCCTGTGGTTTGATGACGTTAAGCAAAACGGCCATCAACCCACGAGAGAAAGGAGCCGAGATGAGCAGTGTCCTACGTCCTGTCAGGAAGCGCAAGAAGGGTCGCCAGCTGGGCCGGGTCGAGGTCATCCGGCGCGAGGACTACACCGCGCTGGAGCTGGACGCCAAGGTGGAGCTGATCCGCTCGCTGGTCCCGCTGGGCTTGATGCACGTGGAGGAGGTGCTCGACGAGGAGGTAACGGCGCTGGCTGGCGAGCGCTACGCCCGCAAGGCCGCGTCGATCGGGGGCCGCCGGCACGGTAGCAACCCTGGGACCGTCGGCCTGGCGGGGCAGCGGGTGCCGATTCGGGTGCCGCGGGTGCGCGGGGCGGGAGATTCCGTTGCGCGCCTACGAGGCGTTGCATGGCGACGGCGCGGTGAATGACCTCCTGCTGAAGCGCGGGCTCTATGGGATCTCGTGTCGCAACTACGAGGCGGCCGCCGAGGCGATTCCCGGCGCGATCGGGCTGTCGGGGTCGACGGTGTCCCGAGGCTTCATCGAGGCCAGCGCCGCGAAGCTTCACGAGCTCCAGGAGCGGGACCTGGCCGCTGAGGACGTTGTGGCCATCGTATTGGACGGCAAGACGTTCGCCGAGGCCACAATGGTCATCGCACTGGGCATCACCATTTCTGGGGCGAAACACTTCCTCGGCTTCGTGGAGACGGACACGGAGAATGAGCGGGTGCTGACGCTGTTCTTGCGGTCGTTGGTCGAGCGGGGGCTGGACCTCTCGCAGGGCCTGCTGGTGATCCTCGACGGCAGCAAGGGGCTGCGGGCAGCCGTCCGGAAGACCTTCCGCCACCGCGCCCTGGTCCAACGGTGCCAGTGGCACAAGCGGGAGAACGTGGTGAGTCACCTGGCCAAGAGCGAACTGGCGGCGTGGCGTCAGCGCCTCCAGCGCGCCTACAACCGGCCGGAGTACGACGAGGCCCTCACGGCGCTCAAGACGCTCCAGGGCGAGCTCGACGAACGGAACCAGTCGGCGGCTCGGAGCTTGACAGAAGGTCTGGACGAAACCTTAACGCTGCATCGCCTCGGGCTGTACGGGGTGCTGGGCCGGTCGCTGAAGACGACGAACTGTCTGGAGTCGGTCAATGCGCTCGTTGAGGAACGCTGTGCGAAGGTTGACCACTGGCAGAACTCGAGCCAACGCCACCGCTGGCTGGCGACCGCGCTCCTGGACATCGAGCCGCGCCTGCGGAAGCTGATGGGCTACCGCCACCTGCCCACGCTTCGTGCCGCGTTGAAGCAAGAACTGAAGATCGACACGACGACATCGAAGAAGGCCGCATGACGAATCCGGAGCCGTAGAGAGTTTCAATTGAGTCTCCCTCGCCTGAAGGCGAGGGAATCAGTGCGCCGCGTCGGCTGAAGCCGACTATCACGGCGCACGTCCCAGAGCCCGAAGAGGTCCGGCCCTGCGGCCTCCTGAAGGCTTCGCCTAAAGGCGAGGGGTTTCACCCATCCCAGAGGGAGACTCTAAGAATGGGCTTGACTCCGGTGGGGCAGTTGCGTCGCCTGATGAGATGGCTCGAGGCCTTCAAGGCGTGCTTCGGCCATCGCGCACAGGAGCTGGCGTTGCGCCGGTACGTCCAGGGGTTGCTCAGCGACAGCCCGCGCAAGTCGATGGAAGCGATGCTGGCGCGGGGGACCGATCCCGGGGGCTATCAAGCGTTCCAACACTTCATCACCGATGCGCCGTGGAGTGCCGACGGCGTCTGGCGCTGCCTGCGGGCGGTGCTGCCCGAACGCGAAGGGCTGGTGATCTTCGCTGGCACGAGTTTCCCCAAGCCAGGGACGTCCTCGGTCGGGGTGGCCCGCCAGTACTGTGGGGCCGTGGGGAAAGTCGCCAATGGCCAAGTGGCGGTCACCGCGGCGCTGTGGACCGGGCTGCGCGCCTACTTGCTGGGGGCCGCGCTCTATGTGCCCGAGGCGTGGCTGACCGACGCCGCCCGCGATCGGGCGCGGCTTCCCCGGGGTGTCCGGTTGCAGGCGAAGTGGCGCCAAGCGCTCACCCTGCTCCGGCAGGTGCGCGCCAGCGGCCTCACCGGCACCGGCGTGCTGGCCGATGCGGAGTTTGGCGATACCGGCCTGTTTCGGGCCATGTGGCATCGGTTGCGGCTCCCCTATGCGGTGGGAATTTCCTCGTCGCAGACCGTGTTCCTGGGGCGGCCGCGCCTCGGGCACCGGCGGGGCGGCCGGCTGGGGCGCCCGCGCACCCGGCCAGACCTGGCGGCGGGCGTGCGGGCGTACACGGTGGCCCAGGCCGCCAAGGCGCAGCCGCGGTGGCGGCCCATCAGCTGGCGCAACCGCCGCGGCGGGCGCCGCTGGACGGTCCAGTGTGTGGCCCTGCGGGTGACCCCGGCCCACGACTGGCGCGACCGCCGGCTCGCCCCCGAGGTGTGGCTGCTGGCCGAACGCGACACGGGCGCGACGCCGCGGACAAATACTTCTTCGTCAACCTGCCGGCCACCACCTCCTGGCCGCAGCTCGTCCGACTCGCGCATCAGCGGTGGGCCATCGAGCAGCAGTTCCAAGAGTTGAAGACCCACCTCGGGTTGGATCACTTCGAAGGCCGCACGTTCCCGGGCTGGCACCATCACGTCGTGCTCACCGCCGTGACGTACAACTTCCTGCAGGCCGAGCGGCGGCGGCACCTCGCCGGGCTCACCTTTCCAGTGGCCCGCGCGATCGTGCAGGAAATCTTCACCGCGGACCTCTTTGCTCCACGGCCGTTCTACCTGAAGCGCATCGAGGCGCTAAAGTCGGTGCACTTGCGGATCTAACAAAGTAGTACTAGTGCAGTGATTCGGAAATAGCTCGGCACTTCATCACTTTCTCCAAGATCCGCTCAGCAAGCGCGGTCCAGTCCCGCCCACGTACAAGTAGATTCGCGATCACTGCACTAGCGAGAGACGATCGAGTGCACGATGCGCGCGTGCCTCGTTGTAGAGTGGCTACCCATGTCCACGGACCTCGCCAACCTGGAATTCACGGCCGACGAGATGCGGCGCATGGGGTACGTCACCATCGAGCGGCTCGTCGACCACATTCTGAGTCTCGAGACGCAGCCGGCCCGAGGCGACGTGGCCGCGGCGGATCTCTGCCGCCGCCTCCGCGAACCGGCACCCGAACAGGGTGTCGCGTACGAGCCGCTACTCGACCAGTTGCTCGCCGAGTGGGTGCCGCGGTCCTTTACGGCACCTGGGCCCGGCTATCTGGCCTACATTCCAGGCGGCGGGCTGTATCCCGTGGGGCTGGCGGATCTGATTGCCGACGTGGTCAATCGCTACACCGGGGTGTGGCTGGCGGCACCCGCGCTCGTTCAGCTCGAATCCAACACGCTCGACTGGCTGCGCGACTGGATGGAGTTTCCGGCCCAGACTCGCGGGCTGTTCACGACCGGCGGGTCGATGGCGCATTTCAACGCCGTGCTGTGTGCGCGCGAGCAGCATCTCGGCTCGGAGATCCGCCCGGGCGTACTGTACGGCTCGACGCAGATGCATCACTCGATGATCAAGTCGGCCCGGCTGGCCGGCATCATGCCGGACCGGATCCGGGCGGTCCAGGTCGATAAGCAGTTCCGGATGGATGTGGGGGCCCTGGCCGACGCGATTGTTGCGGATCGCCGGGTCGGTCTCCGACCATTCTGCGTCATGTCGTCGGCCGGCACCACGAATACGGGTGCGGTCGATCCGTTGAATGCGATCGCCGACCTGTGCGCCCGCGAAGGGATCTGGCACCACGTGGACGGTGCCTACGGGGCGTTCTTCTACATGTGTCCGGCGCTTCGGGATCTCATGCCCGGGCTTTCGCGGGCCGATTCCCTCACGCTCGATCCGCACAAGGGCCTGTTCCTGCCATACGGCACCGGAGCCCTGCTCGTGCGCGACGGTGCGGCGTTGCGCCGGGCGCACGAGGCGACCGCGAGCTATCTGCCAGATCCGCCAGAGGGCAACGATTTTTACGACCCGCATCAGTACGGGCCGGAGCTCTCGCGTGGGTTCCCGGGCCTTCGTGTCTGGCTCTGCGTAAAGCTGTACGGCGCAGGTCGGTTCCGGGCCGCCCTGGAAGAGAAGCGTTCCCTCGCCCTGGAGGCGGCAGCGCGCGTGGCCACGGTCCCCGGGATCGTGATGGTGGCCCCGCCGCAGGTGTCGCTCTTTGCGTTCCACCTTCGCTGGCCCGGCTCCAGCCTGGCAAAGGAGAACACCGCTACCCAGCTCTTGGTGGAGCGTGTGAACCTTCGGAACCGCGTGATGCTGTCTGGTGCCGTCGTGGAGGGGAGATTCCTGGTGCGGGTCTGTGTCCTGAGCTTCCGGACCCGCGCCCGTCACATGGAGGCGTGCGTGACGGATCTGGCGGAGGAGGCGGCCGCCATTCTGGCAACCGCCTCGGCATAACACGACGGCGCGGGGGTTCAGCCCCGCGTGTCAGCGTGAGTTGTTAGCCCGTTGGCGTTCGGCTGCGGCGGCCATGGCCCTGTAGGGTATCAACTTGAGGCCGATGACCGTTGACAATTCAGGAATTCGTGCATCTCTACTGGCCCATGGCCAGCTGAACCTTCAATGCCAGGATTCCAGTGGAAGTCGGTGTGGAAGGTTCGAGACCGCTGGAAGCTGATCGAGTCGGTCTGCGGCGGCTGCCCGATTCCGTCGGTCTTCCTCCACAAGTCCAAGGATTCACGGGGACACTGGCGCACGGCCCTGCCCGAGGTCGTGCTGCGCCGGTTGCGGAACGATGCGGCAGGCCTCTATGGTGGAACGACGACGGTACAGGGCGAATCTTGATTCGGAGGCTTTCATGACCCTACGCCGGTTTGCAACGGCACTTGCTGCCTTCGCGCTCGCGCCCACGCTGGCGATCTCCCACCCGCTCGACGGGTTGACCGGGGCGGAAATGCTGCGCGTCACGGAGATCCTGCGTGCGGCGCGCGAGGCGAACGACGAGACGCGGTACCCGCTGATAGAACCGATCGAGCCGCCGAAGGCCGACGTGCTCGCGTGGTCCGAGGGAGATCCCGACCGGCGCCGCGCCCGGGTGCACCTCCTCAACCAGACTGGCTTTCGCGCCGCGGTCGTCGATATCACGGGCGGGACGGTCGAAGCCGCCGGTCTCGCCACGGGCCAGCCGATGGTGCTGTTCGAAGAGTTCACCGGCGCCATGAACGCCGCCCTCAAGCATCCCGAGATGGTCGCCGGGTTGGCGAGGCGCGGCCTGACTCCCGCCGACGTGTTCTGCCTGCCGATGACCGCCGGTAATTACCTGACCCCGGAGTACGAGGGTACGCGTCTGATGAAGGTGCCCTGCTATCTGAATCCGACCGGCTCGAACTACTACGCCAAGCCGATCGAAGGCCTGTTCGCGGTCGTCGATCTGATGCGGGGCGAGGCGACCGCCGTGGTGGACGACGGCGTCGTGCCGGTGCCGGAGGACGACTGGGGCTACACGCGGGAGGAAGTCGCCGTGCGCCGCCCGTTGCGCCCGGCGTCCAACCCGGTCGATCTGACCCAGGCGGGCGGCCCCGGATATGCCATCACGGGCTCGCGCATCGAATGGGACATCTGGCGGTTCCGCCTGCGCGTCGACAAGCGGCCCGGCATCGTGCTCTCGAACATCGACGTACGCGACGGCGAGCGCTGGCGGTCGGTGCTCTACCAGGCCCACCTCTCCGAGGTCTTCGTGCCCTATATGGACCCGTCCGCGGGCTGGTACTTCCGCACCTACATGGACAGCGGCGAGTACGGCTTCGGCTTGTTTCTCAGCCCGCTGAGGGCCGGGATCGATTGCCCCGGCCATGCCACCTTCCTGCCGGCGCTCGTCAACGACGACGAGGGTCGGCCGCTGGAGATTCCGGACGCCATCTGCGTGTTCGAGCGTTACATCGGTGATCCCGCGTGGCGCCATTTCGAGGTCTTCGCCCAGGGCGACACCACCTTCGTGCCGGCCGAGGGCCGGCCGGATACCGAGCTGGTGGTGCGAACCGCCTCGGTCGTCGGCAACTACGACTACCTGATCGATTACCGCTTCCGGCAGAACGGCGAGATCGCCATCAAGATCGGCGCGACCGGCCTGGATGCGGTCAAGGGCGTCGCCGCCACCTCGATGGAGGACGCGACCGCCGCCGCCGACACCGCCTACGGCACGTTGGTGGCGCCCAATCTCGTCGCGCCGTTCCACGACCACTACTTCAATTTCCTCCTCGACTTCGACGTCGACGGCCCGGTCAACCATCCCGCTGTCCTGGAGGTGGTGGCCGGCGAGCCGCCGACGGACAGCCCTGCCGTTTGTTCTGGACCGTCAAACGCTCGACCCCGGCCTCCGAGCTGGAGGCGCGCTACACCTTGAGTGCGATGGCGCCGAAGTACTTCCTGGTCGCGAACGAGGCAGAGCGCACGCGGCTGGGCCATCACCCCGCCTACATGATCAACCAGGGCAGCGTCGCCTACGGTCCGTTCGACTACGCGACGGATCCGCCGATGAGACGCAACGCCTATATCGAGCACTCGATCTGGAATACCGTCTACGATCGGGCTCAGCGCTATGCGGGCGGCGAGTTCCCAATGCAGAGCGACGGCTCGGACACGCTGGCCGAGTGGGTCAAGACCGACCGGCCGCTACAGGGCACCGATGTGGTGACGTGGTTCACCGCCGGGTTCCACCACCTCCCGCGGGCCGAGAACTGGCCGGTGATGTCGACCGACTGGAAGACCATTCACATCATGCCGCACAACTTTTTCGTCCAGAATCCGGCGCTGACGATTCGGCCGGGGCGCTGAGTGTCCGGGGATCGCGTGGCTTCCGAATCGGCACGGTAAGACGCTGGGCAACGTGGTGATCTGGCGGATGGTCTATGAACAGGCCGAGGTGGCCTGATTCCACGAATCCAGCCTGCGAAGATCCCGGTACGATTCAGAACGTCACATGAAGACACCGCATCCTGACAGCGGGCAGACGCTCTACGACCTCGCAAAGCGGTTGCGCGACCTCGTAAATCGCGTCAGACGCCACGAGAGGCTGTGGCGTGGTCCTACGCGCGATTGGCACGTCGTCACGTCAGGCCTGGATATGGTGCAGGACACCGCTTGGGCTTTGGAGACTTACGCCGGCGAAGTAGATGATCTGAATGAGGACAAACCGCACGCGTACATCCGAATCTTCGGCGTTTTGAACGGGCTGGTCATTCAGCAGGACGCGGCTTTTCAGTTATTCAGGGGAGTTGGGGCGCCGAAGGCTGTCGTCGAATTCGCCACTTCCGGCGCGTGGGCCTCTTCGATTCCTTCACTTGCAAGAGCTAGGCAGATCAGAATCGCTGGTGCCGGTCATCCCGTCGAGTGGGGCAAAAAGAAGAATGTTCCCACTTCAACGTTCATCGTCCAGCAGAGCGTGAACAGCCGGGGATGTCAACTCATACTGCGGCGCCAGAGGGTGAGCGAAACTTAGAGTCTCCCTCTGGGATGGGTGAAACCCCTCGCCTTTAGGCGAAGCCTTCAGGAGGCCGCAGGGCCGGACCTCTTCGGGCTCTGGGACGTGCGCCGTGATAGTCGGCTTCAGCCGACGCGGCGCACTGATTCCCTCGCCTTCAGGCGAGGGAGACTCAATTGGAAATTGAAACGGCTCCCACACCCTGTGGTTTGATGACGTTAAGCAAAACGGCCATCAACCCACGAGAGAAAGGAGCCGAGATGAGCAGTGTCCTACGTCCTGTCAGGAAGCGCAAGAAGGGTCGCCAGCTGGGCCGGGTCGAGGTCATCCGGCGCGAGGACTACACCGCGCTGGAGCTGGACGCCAAGGTGGAGCTGATCCGCTCGCTGGTCCCGCTGGGCTTGATGCACGTGGAGGAGGTGCTCGACGAGGAGGTAACGGCGCTGGCTGGCGAGCGCTACGCCCGCAAGGCCGCGTCGATCGGGGGCCGCCGGCACGGTAGCAACCCTGGGACCGTCGGCCTGGCGGGGCAGCGGGTGCCGATTCGGGTGCCGCGGGTGCGCGGGGTCGCGGGGCGGGAGATTCCGTTGCGCGCCTACGAGGCGTTGCATGGCGACGGCGCGGTGAATGACCTCCTGCTGAAGCGCGGGCTCTATGGGATCTCGTGTCGCAACTACGAGGCGGCCGCCGAGGCGATTCCCGGCGCGATCGGGCTGTCGGGGTCGACGGTGTCCCGAGGCTTCATCGAGGCCAGCGCCGCGAAGCTTCACGAGCTCCAGGAGCGGGACCTGGCCGCTGAGGACGTCGTGGCCATCGTATTGGACGGCAAGACGTTCGCCGAGGCCACAATGGTCATCGCACTGGGCATCACCATTTCTGGGGCGAAACACTTCCTCGGCTTCGTGGAGACGGACACGGAGAATGAGCGGGTGCTGACGCTGTTCTTGCGGTCGTTGGTCGAGCGGGGGCTGGACCTCTCGCAGGGCCTGCTGGTGATCCTCGACGGCAGCAAGGGGCTGCGGGCAGCCGTCCGGAAGACCTTCCGCCACCGCGCCCTGGTCCAACGGTGCCAGTGGCACAAGCGGGAGAACGTGGTGAGTCACCTGGCCAAGAGCGAACTGGCGGCGTGGCGTCAGCGCCTCCAGCGCGCCTACAACCGGCCGGAGTACGACGAGGCCCTCACGGCGCTCAAGACGCTCCAGGGCGAGCTCGACGAACGGAACCAGTCGGCGGCTCGGAGCTTGACAGAAGGTCTGGACGAAACCTTAACGCTGCATCGCCTCGGGCTGTACGGGGTGCTGGGCCGGTCGCTGAAGACGACGAACTGTCTGGAGTCGGTCAATGCGCTCGTTGAGGAACGCTGTGCGAAGGTTGACCACTGGCAGAACTCGAGCCAACGCCACCGCTGGCTGGCGACCGCGCTCCTGGACATCGAGCCGCGCCTGCGGAAGCTGATGGGCTACCGCCACCTGCCCACGCTTCGTGCCGCGTTGAAGCAAGAACTGAAGATCGACACGACGACATCGAAGAAGGCCGCATGACGAATCCGGAGCCGTAGAGAGTTTCAATTGAGTCTCCCTCGCCTGAAGGCGAGGGAATCAGTGCGCCGCGTCGGCTGAAGCCGACTATCACGGCGCACGTCCCAGAGCCCGAAGAGGTCCGGCCCTGCGGCCTCCTGAAGGCTTCGCCTAAAGGCGAGGGGTTTCACCCATCCCAGAGGGAGACTCTAAGAATGGGCTTGACTCTTCTCAGAGCGCATGCTTCACGACCGACGTCGCCAGAAGCCGCTGCGCGATCGTCCGGTTGTAGTCCTTGTAGGGCTGCGCCGTCTCGAAGTCGTGGGTCTGGCCCTGCACGACGATGGCCTTCACGCGCAGCGAACCCATCTTGGCGCCCGGGCCTCCCCGCGCGTAGCAGGACTTGGGGCCGGCCATGATGGCGCTGGTCAAGACCGCGTTCTCCCCGGCGCGGGTGATGCTCGCCATCGCCAGATCGCGAGTCCAGACCCCGCGGAAGTCCGCGGCGATCCGCTCGCGGAGGTCGAGATTGTTCAGACCGACGTAGGGTGTCGCGTCCGCGACGCCGACCTGTCCGTCGCGAATCACGACGAGCTGCCAGGCCGGGCCGCGCCCGTACACGATCAGATGACCGACGCCGTTCATTTTCAGGAACGACGGAAAGTAGTCACCGGCGTTGCAGTCGAGGATCACACCGGACTCGGGGGACCAGGATGTCGCATTGCCCCGGGCCGCGCTGGGCACCATCCCGGTGAGGACGCCGGATCCGAAGATCAGCGGGATATCGGGATGCAGCGGTTCCAGGGTCTCGTCGAGCAGCCGGTAGAGATAGAACATGTTGGCGCCCCTGCCCGCCAGCAACGCCTCGACGATGCGCAGGGGGGTGTAGGCGCGCTGCACCTGGCCGCGCGCAAGATCGACGAACACGGTCGCGCCCTGGGTCGGGTACTGCGCCGAAGTGGGCAGCTCGGCGACGAGCCGCGCGACGCGGTCCCTGATCGCCATGGCGTGAACGGTAGCACAGCCCAGCTGCGTGTGGTGGAAGTCTGCGGCCCGGTGGCCCGTGGTGACCCTCGGGACGCGCTCTGCTACAATCCTGGCACCACGTCGCAGGTCCGATACGGCCGGTTCTCTCATGCGGGTCTCTCGTCCGGGGACTCCGCCGGCAGGTTCCATGCCCATCACGCCGCGCCACCAGCGACCCCTCGCCGCGCTGACGACCATAATCGCGATGACAGCCATGACGATCATGACGACGCCCCACGGTAGTGCCCAGTCGCCTGGCGATCGGCCGGCGCCCAACCCGCGCTCCACGCGCTCGGTCGTGATGGGACGTCACGGCATGATCGCCACGAGCCAGCCCCTGGCCTCGGCGGCCGGGTTGCGGGTGCTCCAGGAGGGCGGGAACGCCATCGACGCGGCCGTCGCCGCGGCGGGCGTCCTCGCGGTCGTCGAGCCAACGATGAACGGCATCGGCGGCGACCTGTTCGCCCTGGTGTTCGACCCCGACACCGGCACGCTCGATGCGCTCAACGCCAGCGGACGGTCGGCCCACACGGCCACGCGGGACGCGTTCGCGCAGCGTGGCCTCGACCAGATCCCGGGCCGTGGCATCCTGTCCGTCTCGGTTCCCGGGGTGGTCGACGGGTGGGCCGAGCTGCTGTCGCGCCACGGCACCCTGCCCCTCGGACAGGTACTGGCGCCGGCCATTCGGTACGCCCGAGAGGGTTTCCCCGTCTCGGAGATCATTGCCGAGCAGTGGCGGGACGCCGCGCCGGTGTTGGCGCGCGATACCAAGGCAGCCGACACCTTCCTCCCGGGGGGACGCCCGCCGACGCCGGGTGCCGTCTTCAGCAATCCGCGGTTGGCGGCCTCGCTCGAGGCGATCGCGCGGGACGGGCGCGACGCGTTCTATCGCGGCGCGATCGCGAAGGCGATCGTCGCGGACGTCGAGCGCCGCGAGGGGCTCCTCACGGCCCGCGATTTCGCCGAGCATCGGTCGGACTGGACGGCGCCCATCAGCACGACCTACCGCGGGTACGAGGTCTTCGAGATGCCGCCGAACACCCAGGGAATCGCGGCGCTCGAGATGCTCAACGTGCTCGAAGGCTTCGACCTGCACGCGCTGGGACACAACTCGGCGGCCTACCTCCACCTGCTCATCGAAGCCAAGCGCATCGCGTTCGCCGATCGGGACGCCTACGTCGCGGATCCCGAGTCGGTGCCACCGGCAGTCGTCGAGACCTTGCTGTCCAAGAGCTACGCGGACACCCGCCGCCGCGAGATCGATCCCGACGCGACGGCCCCGGCCTATGCGCCTGCGACCATCGGCAACGCCCGCCCCACGTCGCCGGGCGGGCGCCCACTCGTGGATGGGCGCGACCTGGGCGACACCATCTATCTCACCGCCGCCGATGGCGACGGCAACGTGATCTCTCTGATCCAGTCGATCTTCAGCAACTTCGGGTCCGGCCTCGTCGCTGGAGATACGGGCATCACGCTCCACAATCGCGGCAGCCTCTTCACGCTGCGACCCGACCACCCGAACGCGCTGGAGCCCCACAAGCGACCTCTCCACACGCTGATCCCCGCGATGGTGCTCGAGGACGGTCGGCCCTGGCTCTCCTTCGGCGTGATGGGCGGCGGCATGCAGCCGCAGGGTCACGTGCAAGTACTGCTGAATCTCGTGGACTTCGGGATGAACATCCAGGAGGCGGGCGAAGCCGCACGCTTTCGACATTCCGCGTCCGGGGTCGCCCTGGAGTCGGCGATCGGTCCGGAGGCACGGTTCGGGCTCGATCGCCGCGGCCATCGCCTCGTCACGAGCATCGGCGCCTTCGGCGGGTTTCAGGGAATCCTGATCGACCAGGAGCACGGCGTGCTGATGGGCGGCTCTGACCCGCGCAAGGATGGGCTGGCCATCGGCCACTAGCAGCCCGTGGTAAGAGTCCTGCTGCAGTCGGCCGGCGCTGCATCCCGCCTGGCTGTGTGGCTCGTCGGTCAAATACTCCCGGTATTTTCGCTCCTCGCGCCTTGCCAGCCGGGCGCAGCGCCGCCCTTGGTGCGACGCAGGACTTTCACCACGGGCTGCTTGCAGTACCTTGTCAGATTCGCCCGCTGTGGCGCGGAGCGGCGGCCGCCAGGCACACCGTGAAGGCGGCCAGCCTCCGTGGCATATCTGAACCACGTGCGTGAGCCGCCGCAATGTTTTCGTTTGCTGGGTGGTCGCCGCTTCGGCTCGCAGCGGGCGAATCTGAGAAAGTAGAACTAGCCGAGTCGGAACCCGGGTCCGAGCGGATCCTCGTCGTCGATCAGGAAGGTGTGCTCGCCGGTGATCCAGGCCGACCCGGTGATCTCCGGCACGATGCCCGCATAGTCACCGACCTGGACACGTTCCGCGATCCGCCCCGAGAACATCGTCCCGACGATGCTCTCGGGCACGAACGGGTGATCCTCGACCAGCAACCCCATCGCGTGGAGCACCGCCATGACCGCCGCGGTTCCAGTGCCGCACGGGGAACGATCGACCTGCGCGTCCGCGAAGATCGTCACGTTACGGAGGTGGGCATCGGGATGGGTGGCGGGACCCGTGAAGATCGTGCCGTAGAGGCCCGTCAGGCCGGGCTCGAGCGGGTGGGTGACCGTGTGCGTCCGGTCGACCGAGTCCTTGATCTCCATCCCCGCCCGCCGGAGCTCGGTCAGGCGCCCACGATCGATCGGGATGCCCGCGGCCTCGCTGTCGACGATCGCATACCAGGCTCCGCCGAAGGCGACATCGGCGCGGACGGTGCGAGTGCCGAGCCGCACCTGCAACCCGGCATGCAGCACGAAGGACGGCACGTTCAGGAACGCGACGCCGGTCACGATCCGCCCGGCCGCGTCGAGCGTCGCGGTGGCCCTGATCGGGCCTGCCGGCGAGTCCAGCACGATCCCGCCCGGCCCGTTCCGCGGCATGACCAGGCCGCGCTCCAACGCGATCTTGGTCACCGCGATGATGCCGTGACCACACATCGTGCTGTACCCCTCGTTGTGCATGAAGAGCACGCCGGCGTCCGCACCGGGTGTGTCGGTGTCGGTCAGGAGCGCGCCGTACATGTCCGCATGACCGCGCGGCTCGAACATCAAGGCTCGACGGAGATCGTCATGGTGCGTGCGGAGCCACTCGCGCCTCTCGAGCATGGAACCGCCGGCCACGGACGGAAAGCCTTCGACGATCAGCCTGAGGGGTTCGCCCGCCGCGTGGGCGTCGATCGTGCGAATGCGTCTGATCATGGAGTCTTGAGGACGGCGCCGACCAGATTATAAGCTGGGGACGGGCGCCGACCCTCCGCGCCCGCCCGGCAGCTCTTCGGGACGGATCCGAC
The DNA here is from genome assembly GCA_965197935.1 of Vicinamibacterales bacterium. Taxonomy (GTDB): domain Bacteria; phylum Acidobacteriota; class Vicinamibacteria; order Vicinamibacterales; family CAZQMT01; genus CAZQMT01. The sequence continues at coordinate 224,021 of CBDAOD010000001.1, forward strand.
GCAATGCCCCTGCTCCTCACGGAAGCCGACGTTCACCGCGTCCTGCCCGTGGCCGATCTCCTTCCAGTCATGGAGTCGGCCCTGGCCCACTACTCGGCGGGCGATGTCGTGCAGCCGCTGCGCAACGTCCTGGAGGTGGGCCCCGACAAGGCGTTCTTCGGCGTCATGCCGGCCTACATCCCGGCGCCGCCCGCACTGGGGACGAAGGTAGTCGGCGTGTTCGGCCGCAACGTCGAACGCGGCCTGCCGAGCCACCTGGCGACGATCGCCCTCTTCGATCCGGACACCGGCGCGCTCCTCTCCCTGATGGACGGCCGCTACATCACCGAGGCCAGGACCGCTGCGGTCTCCGCGGTGGCGACCCGTTATCTGGCCCGCGCGTCCGACGCGGTCACGTTGTGCATCCTCGGCTCGGGTGTGCAGGCGCGCAGCCACCTCGAGGCGCTCGCGTGCGTCCGCCGACTGGTGGACGTTCGCGTGTGGAGCCCGACCCGGGCGCATCGCGAGCGTTTCGCACAGGAGGCGTCCGAACGGGGCGGCGCGCCCGTCCGGGCCGCAGCGAGCGCCGAGGCAGCCGCGAGAGACGCCGACCTGCTCGTCCTGGCGACGTCAGCCGACGAACCGGTGCTCATGAATGCGTGGGTGTCGGACGGGGCCCACGTCATCGGTGTCGGCGCCTGCCGCCCGGGGCAGCGAGAGCTTGAGCCTTCCCTCGTGACGCGGGCGCGTCTGTTCGTCGACTCCCGCGAGGCGGCCCTGGCCGAGGCGGGCGACGTCGTGCTCTCGATCGCGGAGGGCCGCTTCGGCCCGGACCACATCGTCGCGGAGATCGGCGAGGTGGTCGCCGGGCGGGCGGAGGGGCGGACCCGCGCGTCGGAGGTCACCATCTTCAAGTCGCTCGGGATGGCCGTGGAGGACGTGGCCGCCGGCGCGCTGGCCTACGCGCGCGCGGAGGCCGCCGGGTTGGGGACCACCGTCGAGATCTGACCCGGGCCCCGCGGCCCCCGCCCCCTCCCAGAGGCTCGGTCTGGGGACAGGTATCATGGGAGCGATGCAGCCGCACGCGCAGCCGCGCGCCCGCCGGTCGCACGTCATGGCGATGGCCCTCCTGACGGTCCTCTGGTGCGATCTGTCATCGTCGACGGTGCGGGCCGACCCCGAGTCGGACGCGCTTCGCGCCCGCGGCTTCGACCTTGCCTACAACCTCGACCACGAGGCGGCCATGGCGCTGCTCCGTCGGGCCGTCGAGATCGATCCGGCGGACCCGGCCACACACCGCAGCGTCGCGGCGGTCACCTGGCTGAACATCTTGTTCAGGCGGGGCGCCGTCACGGTCGACCACTACATGGGCAAGCTCACCAAGCTGCGGGACGCCGGGGAGGAGACGCCGCCCGAGCTGGCCGAGCGCTTCTACGCGAACGTCGACCACGCCATCGAGCTGGCCGCGCGGCAGGTCGACGCCTCTCCCACCGATCCCGACGCCCACTACGAGCTGGGCGCGTCGGTCGCGCTCCGCGCGTCGTACCTCGCAACCATCGAGGGGAAGAAGCTCGCCGGCTTCAAGGCAGCGCGGCGCGCGTTCGACGCCCACGAGAGGGTTCTGGAGCTGGACCCGAGCCGAACGGACGCCAAGCTGGTCGTCGGCACCTACCGCTACATCGTCGCGAGCCTGCCGTTCGCGCTGCGCTGGATCGCCTACATGGCGGGGTTCGGCGGCGGACGCGAGCGAGGTCTCGAGATGGTCGAGACGGCGAGCGCGGACGAGAGCGACGCTCAGACCGACGCGCACTTCGCGCTCATCTTGCTCTACAGCCGCGAGCAGCGTCACGCGGACGCCGTGGATGTCGTCCGCAGCCTCCAGCGGCGGTATCCTCGCAACCGGCTGATCTGGCTCGAGGCGGGCTCGACCGAGCTGCGAGCGGATCTGGCGCAACAGGCGGATGCCACCCTGACGCAGGGCCTTCGCATGCTGGCCCGCGATCCGCGGCCACGCGTCCCCGGCGAGGAGGCTCTCTGGCGGTACAAGCGTGGCGCCGCGCGAGTCGCGGTGGGGCGCGCCCCAGAGGCCGAGCAGGATCTACGCGCCGCGCTGCGGATCGAGACCCCCGCGTGGATCCGGGGACGCGTGCACGCGGAGCTGGGCAAGCTTTCCGACCTGAGCGGCGATCGACGTCGCGCGAGAACGGAGTACGAACGCGCCATTCGTCTCTGCCGGGAGGCCGACGACCCGCTCTGCGAGAAGGAGGGGAAGGCGCTACGGAAGTCCGGCCACCGCATTCCTGACTAGCGCTCCCTCGTCAGTCGTTCACGAACCGCATGGACCGACCTCGGCATCGGATCGTCTGCTTCGCCGGGAGCTGCGTCGCTATCGAACACGACAGCGTGGCAGGCTCGCCAGGCGCCCGGATCGTGGACTTCCTGTTCGATGGTCTGCCGTCCCGGGCCGAGGCGTCGCCGCACGTGACCTTCGGCATCGGATCGGATTCCGGCGGACGGATGGTCCTTCGACGGGACGGGGCGATCCTGTATCAGGGCGAATCCGAAGGCGACCTGGCTAGCCTACTCCTGGCCGAGGTGACCCACCACCTGGCCGATCGGGGGCGAGACGGCGTGCTGCTCCACGCTGCAGCCGTGGCCCGTCGGGGTGTGGCCGTCATCCTGCCGGGTCGAACGGGCAGCGGCAAGACGACGCTGGCCGCGTGGTCGACGGCGAAGGGGCTCGACTATCTCACCGACGAGCTGGTTTTGGTGCCGGGCCGACTCGACGGACGCCAGCCAAATCAGGTGCGGCCGTTTTACCGCCCACTCACCATCAAGGCGACCGGGCAGCGCGATCGGGAGCGGCTCCTCGGTCGCTCGCCCCCCGAGGACGGCGTCCTGTCGGCCGCTCACGCCACTCTCGTGTCTCCCACGCTGTTGGGCGGGGTGTACGCGCACCACCCGACGCTCGCCGTCACGGTCTTCCCGCGATTTCAGAGGGGTGCGCAGCTTTGCCTGGAAGCGCTCTCGAAGGCCGAGGCCGATCTCGCCCTAATGTCGTGCGTGGTCAACGCTCGCAACCTGCCCGGACATGGGTTCGCGCAGGTCGCACGGCTCGCGAGGCAGGTGCCGGCATTCAGCCTCGTATACGGGGAGGCCGAAGAGGCCGCAGCCACCGTCACCGTCCTACTAGAGTCACGATCGTGAGGCGTGGCTGAACCGCCCTCACCGCCCCGCGTTACAGCGCGGGCCCTCTCACGGTCCTCAGGCGCGTGGTTCCAGGAATGATCTCGGCCACACGTCACCACTAGTGGGAATTGGTAGCGGTACGGGGATTCGAACCCCGGTTCCGTGGCTGAGAACCACGTGTCCTAACCCCTAGACGATACCGCCACACCGCAACATTTACTCTAGCAATCGCCCGCGAGAGCGTCAACCGCGCCGGCGCGGAAGCCAGAGCAGGTATGATGAGATGGTGATGCGTATCGTGATCGCGATCGCGCTCGGCGCCGCCCTCGCGGTGACCGGCGCGTACGTACTGGCCGGGCGGGCGGAGGGCCCGCGCATCGAGGTCCTGCAGCCTGGGCGGCTGGTGGGGACGGCGAGCCCGCTCGACGTCGTCATCGAGACGCCCGGTGGCGTCCTGCGCACCGTCGAGGTGGTGCTCGAGCAGGACGGGCAGCAGCTTGCCCTGTTCTCGCTCGAGGCGCCGCAAGACGCCGAGATCAGACAGGAGACCCCCGACCGCATGCGTCTGCGGCGCACGATCGGGCGGCGCTCGAACCCGGGGCTGCAGCCCGGCGCGGCCCGGCTGCTGGTCACCGCCACGCGGCCAGTCTTGCTGGGCTGGCGTACCGCCGAAACGACCCTTGCGCGAGACCTCGAGCTCCGCTTCGATCCTCCACGGCTGTCGGTCGTCTCGACGCACCACTTCATCAATCACGGCGGCGCCGAGATGGTCGTCTACCGCGTGGATCCACCTGATGTTGTATCGGGCGTTCAGGTCGGTGACGTGAGCTATCCCGGCTACCCCGCGGCAGGGGCGGGCGTCGAGGGCGCGGACCCGGCGCTCAAGGTCGCGATGTTTGCCGTTCTCTACGACCAGGATTTGCGAACGCCGCTCGAGCTGTTCGCGGAGGACGAGGCCGCGAATCGTGGCCGGGCGGCGATCGACCATCGGGTCTTTCCCAGGGATTTCCGTCGCAGCCGAATCGAGGTGACCGACGGATTCATCGACCGCGTGGTGCCGCCGATCCTGGATCGCTCACCGGAGCTGGATGCCGTCTGGGGGATGGAGGAGGAAGCACGGCTCGCCGCGTTTCAGCAGGTCAACGGCGACCTCCGCGAGATGAACGCCGCCACCATCCAGCGGCTGGCGGACGAGACTGCCTCCGAGGCGCTCTGGCGTGGCGCGTTCCGGCAGCTCGGCAACTCTCAGGTCGAATCTGGCTTCGCCGATCACAGGACCTACTACTACGAGGGCCGCGAGATCGACCAGCAGGTGCACCTCGGCTTCGACCTGGCGGTCACGGCGGCCGTTCCTATAGGCGCGGCCAACCGCGGGAGGGTGCTACATGCCGACTATCTGGGGATCTACGGCAACTGCGTGATCCTCGACCACGGCATGGGACTGCAGTCGCTCTACGCGCATCTCTCCTCGATCGACGTGACGCCGGGCGACCTGGTCGAGCAGGGGGACGTGATCGGCCGCAGCGGGATGACCGGCCTGGCGGGTGGAGACCATCTCCACTTCACGATGCTGCTGCAAGGGCGACCGATTAGCCCCATTGAGTGGTGGGACCCTCACTGGATCCAGGATCGCGTGCAGCGCAAGTTCGACGAGGTGGCTAGGTCAAACGCCAGACAATATGGCCAGGCGCCCAGCCACCTCGAATCGGGCGTGCGCCGACCGCAGAACCTGAGCCGCCGTCCGCTTGTTTACAGGGACACGAGCGTGTCATATGATCCCCGAGGTGTGCTGAGCCGGCAGTTCGGTCCCTTCAGCACCTCATTCACACACACAGCTCGTCAGGAGAATCGCGCATGGATTTGAGAAAAATGTGGGCCTCCGTTGCGTCGCTGACCTTGGTGTTTGCGATCGGATGCGGTGGCGGCGGAACGGACGCACCGGCGGAGTCGGCGGCACCGGCCGGGGAGGCGGCGCCGGCGGCAGCCGCGGGCTCGGGCGGCATCACCGGAAGGGTCATGCTCGAGGGCGACGCACCCGAGGCGGAGATGCTGCGGATGAATGCCGACCCGGTGTGTCTCCGCGAGGCCCCGGGCGAGCAAACGACCCACTTCTTCGTCGTCGGCGACGACGGCGCCCTGGCCAATGTGTTCGTCTACGTGAAGGAGGGTGTCAGTGGCTCGTTCGACCCGCCCTCGTCCACGATCACGATGGACCAGAAGGGCTGCCGCTACATCCCACACGTCTTCGGCGTGCAGGTCGGCCAGACGCTCTCGATCGTCAACAGCGATCCGACGCTGCACAACGTCCACGCGCTCCCGGCGAACAACGACGAGTTCAACACGGGGCAGCCGGTCCAGGGCATGAAGCTGGACCGCACCTTCACGGCCGCGGAGGTCATGGTCCCCTTCAAGTGCGACGTGCACGGCTGGATGAACGCCTACGCCGGGGTCCTGGAGCACCCGTTCTTCTCGGTTAGCGGCCAGGGCGGGAGCTTCAGCATCGACAATCTGCCCGCCGGTAGCTACGTGGTCGAGGCGTGGCACGAGAAGCTGGGGACCCAGACCCAGAACGTGACGGTCGGCGACGGCGAGACGCCGGAGATCTCCTTCACGTTCTCCATCAGCTAGCGCGCCCCTCCGACCCGGCTTGTGAGGTGCGGCGGCGTGCCGCCGCACCTCATGCTCGTGTCCGATGTCGTCCCCCTACATGTCCTGGCTCCATCGGTTTGCGAGGCTCGTGGCGGCCGCGACGCTCCTCCTCATCCTGGCGGGCGGAATGGTCACGAGCACCGGCTCTGGTCTCGCGGTGCCGGACTGGCCAACGTCCTACGGCTATTTCATGTTCTCGTTCCCCCTCTCCTGGATGGTCGGGGGCATCTTCTACGAGCATGGGCACCGACTGATCGCCAGCATCGTGGGCCTCCTGACGATCGTCCTCGCGGTGTCGCTCTGGTGGAAGGAGCCGCGTCCGTGGGTGAGGCGCCTCGGGATGCTCGCGCTCGTGGCAGTGGTGCTGCAGGGTATCCTCGGTGGCATCACGGTGCTCTACTTCCTACCCGCTCCAATCTCGATCGGGCACGCCGGCCTGGCGCAGGTGTTTTTCTGCTTGACCGTGAGCCTCGCGCTGTTTACTTCAGCCGGCTGGCAGCAAGGCTATCCAGCCGACGGTTCGACGCGCCAGGCCGTGGACGACCGCCTGCTCCGTCGCCTCGCGATCGTCACGACCGCCGGGGTCTATCTCCAGATCTTGGTCGGCGCCACCATGCGGCATACCGGGGCGGGGCTCGCGATTCCTGACTTCCCACTGGTCTTCGGTGGTCTCCTCCCGCCCGTGTGGGACACGGGCATCGCCATCCACTTCGCTCACCGCGCGGGCGCGGGGCTGGTCGGCATCGGGATCCTCGCGACGATGGGCCACGTCTGGTATCACCACCGGCAGCGTGCCGAGCTCGTGCGCCCCGCCGTTCTGCTGGGCACCTTGGTGATCCTCCAGATCGTCCTGGGTGGACTGATCGTCTGGACCGGCAAGGCCGTAGCGGTCAACTCGGCTCACGTCGCAGTGGGCGCGCTGGTTCTCGCCACCTCCCTCGTCCTCACGCTGCGCGCGCACCGGTGTCTCTTCGGCGACACGGTTGTTGCCGCGGACCAACGGGACGGGGACGCCCTGGCAACCCGCGAAGAAGATCCCGCCCCGGTCGAAGGCCGCTCGTCGGTCGAGGCCTCGGCATGAAGGCCGAAACCCTGGCGCTTGCCACGGGCGGCCGGACGCGCGTCCTCGACTTCGTCGCCCTGGCCAAACCCCGGCTCAACTTGCTCGTCGTCCTCACGACGGCGGTCGGGTACTACCTGGGATCGAACGGGCGAGTCGACTACCTGGTTCTCCTGCACACGCTGATCGGTACCGCGTTGGTCGCCGGGGGGGCCTCCGCGCTCAACCAACTCTCCGAGCGTGATCTGGACGGCCTGATGGCGCGCACGGCCTCACGGCCCCTCCCCGAGGGACGGGTCCAACCGTTCGAGGCCCAGTGGTTCGGTATCGTGCTGGCCGGCGGCGGTCTCCTACAGCTCGTCGTGGGGGCTGGGGTCCTGGCAGCAGGCGTGGCATTCGCCACCCTCGGCACCTATATCCTCATCTATACCCCGCTCAAGCGCCTGACTCCCCTGTCCACTGCGGCGGGGGCGGTCCCCGGCGCCTTGCCCCCACTGATCGGCTGGGCCGCCGCACGAGGCTCACTGGAGCCCGCGGCCTGGACGCTCTTCGCGATCGTCTTCCTGTGGCAGATGCCGCATTTCCTGTCGATCGCCTGGATCTATCGAGACGAGTACGAGCGCGCGGGCATCCCGTTGCTGCCGGTCGTCGAACCGGACGGCCGGCGCACGGCGCGCCAGGTCGTCGGCTACGCCGGCGCCCTGCTCGTGGCCAGCCTGCTCCCGGGTTTCGTCGGCCTGGCGGGCGTGCTCTATCTCGGGGGGGCGGTGCTCCTCGGAGCGATTCTCGCTCTGCTGGCGGTAAGATTCGCGCGCGCACGTACGGTGGCGAGCGCGCGTTCGCTGTTTCTGGGCTCCATCTCGTATCTCCCGCTGCTCTGGGGCTTGCTCGTCGCCGATCGAGCGCTCGGGCTCGGGGGCTGATGGCCCCGTCTGCGCCGCCTCCCGCCCTCGCGGTCTCCGGGCTGAGACATCTCTACGGCGACCGGGAGGCGCTCCGCGGCATCGATTTCGAGGTGGGCCCCGGTGAGATCTTCGGTGTCCTGGGACCGAACGGGGGCGGGAAGACCACCCTGTTCAAGGTCGTCTCCACCCTGCTCCGTCCTCTAGACGGCGGGGTTCGCGTGTTCGGTGACGACGTCGTGTCGAACCCCGAGCGGGTGCGACGTCGGCTCGGCGTCGTCTTCCAGTCGCCGGCGCTGGACATCCGACTCACCGTTCGAGAGAACCTGAGACACCAGGGCCACCTCTACGGGATACACGGTTCTGCGCTGACGGCACGCATCCAGAGCGCGCTGGAGGCGGTCCAGCTGGCCACCCGGGCGAATGATCTGGTGAGCGTCCTCTCCGGCGGGCTCCAGCGCCGGGCGGAGCTGGCGAAGGCGTTGCTGCACGCCCCCCCGCTCCTCCTGCTCGACGAGCCGAGCACGGGACTCGATCCCAGCGCCCGGCGGGACGTCTGGGCCCACCTCGAGGCTCAGCGCCAACGCGAGGGGACGACGGTTCTGCTGACGACCCACCTGATGGACGAGGCGGCGCGCTGCGACCGTGTGGCGATTCTTCACGAGGGCCGGCTCGTGGCGCTCGGCGCGCCCGACGCGTTGACAGCCGAGATCGGGGGCGATGTCATCCTGATCGTCACCCAAGATCCCGAGGGTCTCGGCCCACGAGTGCGGGAGCGGTTCGCGATCGATGTCGAGATTAGCGACGACCGGCTCCGCATCGAACGTCCCCGGGGCCACGAGTTCGTCACCGATCTCGTCGAGGCGTTTCCTGGCGAGATCGACGCGGTCACGTTCGGCCGACCGACGCTCGAGGACGTGTTCCTTCATCACACCGGTGAGCGGCTGGAGTAACCTGCGTGTTCCTCGCGACTTGGACCTTGTGGATCCGCGACATCGTCCGGTTCTACCGCCAGCGTAGCCGGGTCGTTGGGGCGCTGGGCTCGCCCATCGTCTTCTGGCTATTGCTGGGCTCCGGCCTCGGTGCATCGTTTCGAACGGGCCCGGGCGGCGTGCCCCTGGCGGGGGGGTATCTCGAATACTTCTATCCCGGCACGCTGGCGCTCATCATCCTGTTCACCGCGATCTTCTCGACGATCTCGGTGATCGAGGATCGGCAGGCCGGGTTCCTTCAGGGTGCGCTGGTGGCGCCGGTGCCCCGGAGTGCCATCGTGCTGGGGAAGATTCTCGGGGGCACCACGCTGGCAGTGCTCCAGGCCGGGGTGTTCCTGCTGCTGGCGCCGCTCGCCAAGGTCCAGCTCACACTCTCGGGCCTACCCGCCCTGGGATTCGTCCTCACGATCCTCGCGTTCGCCTTGACCGGGCTGGGATTCCTGATCGCCTGGGCCCTCGACTCGACGCAGGGGTTCCACGCCATCATGAACCTGCTGCTGATCCCGATGTGGATCCTCTCCGGGGCCGTGTTCCCCGCGGCGGGCGCCGCGGGGTGGATCCGAGCCATCATGCTGGTCAACCCCATGACCTACGGGGTCTCCGCCCTGCGCGCCGTGATCCCCGGCGCGGCCCCCATAACGGATGCCGGGCCGTCGCTGGCGTTCTCCGTGACCGTCATCCTCGTCTTCGGATTCGCCGTCCTGCTCGCCGGCACCGCGCTCGTCCGCCGACCCGGACGCGGGCGATGATCCAGATTGGCGACCTGCCGACCGTCAATGCGACGCTGAACGCGGTCGCGGCCGTCCTCCTAGCGGCCGGCTACGTCTTCATCCGCCGGCGCCAGGTGGCACGCCACCGCGCGTGCATGCTGGCCGCCTTCTCGACCTCGGTGCTCTTCCTGGTCTCCTACGTCGTCTATCACGCCACGACCGGCTCGCGACCCTTCACGGGCCAGGGTCCGATGCGTGCCGTGTACTTCGTCATCCTGATCAGCCACATCATCCTGGCCACCGCAATCGTGCCGCTGGCGCTCGTGACCCTGCGCCGCGCGCTGCGTGGGCGTTTCGACGCGCACGCCGCGATCGCGCGGTGGACGCTCCCCATCTGGCTCTACGTGTCGGTGACCGGGGTGATCGTCTATGTGATGCTGTACTGGTGGTAGCCCGTGGAGACGGCTGCTCCTCGCGCCCCGCTCGGGGCGACCGTAGCATCTTCCGAGGCAGCCTTCGGTGCGAGAACCGGTCTTCGAGCCGCGATCCGACTGCGAGCGCCTTCCGGGGGCAGGTGCCGGCAGGTTAAAGTCGGAGTGGCCAACGCCCGACAACATTCGGGGGGAGCGTCACCCGCCGGAAGGTCGACCTCCTCGAATTCTCTGAATCTCGGACACGCTCGCGACACGATCGCGCCAGCCGCGGCCGGCACGGGCCCGCCCGGAGTGAGGGATGGGTGACCCTGGGCACTCGGTCGCAGCTACGTGCGCGACTCGGTCGTGGTGTGCATAGTTCCACGTGCAACGTTTGTACGATGGTGGCGCACACCGCGCGTCACCGCCGGACGAAGAGGCGGCCACTCGCGGTGACGGTCCCGCCGCGGCCTGCTGGCGCAGGGTGCCAGCACGCGCAGTACCGCGCATTTCCATCACCCAGGCCGGGTCAAGACTCCCCGGGATTTCTCTTGGTCGCACGGGAAGGGTGGGACGGCGCCGGCCTCCACCAGGACGCTCACCCGGGCGGCTAGAACACGAGCTGTGCCTTGTTCATGCCGCCGCAGCCGTTCTGGCTGAACGGCCGGCCGCAGCCCCCGGTGTAGCACACGTTGCCGGAGAACCCCGCCGGGTTGATGAACTGGATCCACTCGGCCACCTTCTCGCGGAGCTGCTCGGCACCGTAGCCGTGCTCGGCGAGCAGATAATGCGAGAGGCCCCAGATGGTCCGTGCCATGTTGCACGGACAGCAGCACGTGTAGGCGGTATTGTCGCTGCAGCAGGGTGCCGGCAACGCGGTGAGCGCCTCCTTCTTCACCGCCTCTTGCTCGGCCGAGAGCGTGATGGAGTCGTGGTACTCCATGAACTCCTGAGCCTGACGCTTGGCGTCCTCGAACGTGACCGCCTGAGCAGCAGAGGCCGGAACCGCGCCAGCGAGCAACCCGCCGACGGCCAGCGTCGCGCCGACGAGCACCCTGGCGCCCGCTGTGAGTAGTGTGCGCATTCGTTCGTGTCGCATCGATCACCCCGGATCAAGAATTTGATGGTCGCGCGCGACCGTGGTCGCGCTCTTCATCGGGTCGCCGGCTCGGGGACCCAGGCTGAACCCGGCCCCGCACGGCTCACCATCGGTCATGATAACGCGATTCGGAGGTGCCTGCGCTCAGGCAGGTTTCCGCTCGGCCGGGTCGCCTGGTCGTCGATCGCAGTCGGGTCCGGATGGTCGCCGGAGCGGGGCACCGCTGCGGACAGACGCGAGGAGCGACATACTGAACACTGGGTTCGACGCTGCTTCGCGGCGGCGACCCACGGCAAGTAGGAAATAGGGTGAAATATCCGGAAATACCATGAACATCTGATCCGTTTCGAGCAATGCCCGGCGCCGCAGGCTTGAAGGTCTGCCCCGGGAGACGTCCATCATGGGGAGGATCTAAACATACGTAGCAGACACCGCCGCCCACTGACGCCGCAGCCCCATCGACCACCGTCACCCTGGAGGCTGCACCCGCCGGCCGGAGCGGGAAGTCTCGCCGCCCTCTGCCTTGGCTTGTGGCTCTCCCCGGTTGGCACCGTTGCACAGAACCTCGCGGACACCGATGTCACGTTGCCGCGACTCGAGCGCGAGATCGCCAGGCTCGCGACGCTCTCCGGCGGCCGGGTCGGGGTCGCCGCCGTGCACCTGGAGACCGGGCGCGCGACCTATCTGAATGCCGACGAGTGGTTCCCGATGGCGAGTACCTACAAGGTGCCGATCGCGGCGCAGCTCCTGCACCGCGTCGACCGCGGCGAGGTGCGGCTCGACGAGATGGTCGAGCTGGAGGCCGTGGACCTCCATCCCGGCAGCGGAACGCTCTCACGGCTGTTCGACGACCCGGGGGTCGCGCTCTCGCGCCGCAACCTCCTCGAGCTGATGCTGTTGATCAGCGACAACTCCGCCACCGATCTCTCGCTCGACGCCGCGGGTGGCGGACAAGCCGTCACGGCGCGGATGCGGGAGATCGGCATCGACGGCATCACCGTCGACCGACCCACGGTCGAGCTGATCGCCGACTGGATCGGCGTCGAGGGTCTGCCCGCCGGCGGAGACGTCACGCCTGCAGCCTTCGCGGACCTGCGGCGCCGCGTCAGCGAGGCCGAGCGCGAGCGCGCCGCGGCCGCCTTCGACGAGGACGGGCGCGACAGTGCGACCCCCAGGGGCATGGCCCAACTCCTGACTGCGATCTGGAAGAAGGAGATCCTCAGCGCGGAAGGCTCGGACTTGCTCCTGGATATCATGCGGCGCTGTCTGACGGGCGCGGGGCGCATCCGGGGCTTCCTGACGCCGGACACCGAGGTGTTCCACAAGACCGGGACGATCGGCCGGACGACGAACGACGTGGGTATCGTGACGCTGCCCGAGGACGCGGGCCACGTCATCACCGTGGTATTCGTCAAGCAGTCCACCCTGCCCGTCCCGGAGCGGGAGCGGGTCATCGCGCACATCGCGCGGGCCGTCCACGACTACTTCGTGTTCAACCCGGAGGCTGGGTAGCGCGCGCCCGCCGCGTGGATGCGCGTCCGTGTCCGGCTCTCTGGTATCCTGTCCCCTCGGCAACACGCACACGGTACGGGAAGCCCGGACGCCGACGACCGACGACCGCTGGTGGTGGCATGACCGGGCCGGTCGGGCCTCCGCGATCAGCGGGGGGACGAGAGATTGCGCAGGAGATGACGATGGACGACGAACGCCACCGGCACGACCCGAGCCGTCTCGCGCTCAATCGCCGCCGGTTCATCGGTTGCCTGTCGGCGGCGGGCCTCGGGTCGACGTTGCTGCCCGGCACCCTGACGGCCATGGCCCAGGAGGCCGACACGATCTCGCTCGACATGCTCGAGGCGGCGGCGCGCGTCGCCGGTCTCACGCTGACGCCCGAGGATCTCGCGGCGGTGGCTGAACGGCTCAACGGCGACGAAAGCTTCCTCGACAGCTATGCGACGATTCGCGACCTGGCGTTACCCAACAGCGTGCCCCCGGCGTTCGTCTTCAATCCCGTCCCGGCCGGCATGGAGCTCCCCACCAAGCGTCGGCCGCTTCGGCTGAGCGACGTCCCGGCGTCTCGGCCCGGCTCCGACGAAGAGCTCGCGTTCCTGCCGGTCACCCGGCTGGCGAGGCTGATCGAGACCCGCGCGATCAGCTCGACCGACCTGACGAAGCTCTACCTCGCCCGCCTGAAGCAGCACGACTCCAAGCTCCACTGCGTGGTGACGCTCACCGAGGAGCTGGCGCTCCGACAGGCCAAGCAGGCCGACGACGATATCGCGGCCGGCCGCTACCGCGGTCCACTCCACGGGATCCCGTGGGGGGCCAAGGACCTGCTCGCCGTCAAGGGCTACCCGACGACGTGGGGCGCCTCACCCTACCGGGACCAGGTGATCGATCTCGATGCCACGGTGTACGAACGCCTCACCAGCGCCGGTGCGGTCCTGGTGGCCAAGCTGACGATGGGCGCCCTGGCCCAGGGCGATCGCTGGTTCGGCGGCCGGACGCGCAATCCGTGGAAGCTGGACCAGGGCTCGAGCGGCTCCTCGGCCGGGCCGGGCTCGGCGACGGCCGCGGGCCTCGTCGGCTTCTCGATCGGGACCGAGACCCGCGGGTCGATCATCTCGCCATCGAGCCGGTGCGGCATCACCGGCCTCCGCCCGACGTTCGGGCGCGTCAGCCGGTACGGCGCCATGGCGCTGAGCTGGACCATGGACAAGATCGGGCCGATGTGCCGCTCGGCCGAGGACTGCGCGATCGTCCTGCGAGCCATCAACGGCCCGGACGGCAAGGACAACAGCCTGATCGACGTCCCGTTTAACTGGGACGGCACCGCGGACGTGCGCCGCCTGCGCGTTGGCTACGTGCAATCGGCCTTCGAGGGCGAGACCACGGTCGCCGACGGGGCTGACGAGGCCGCACGGCAACGCGCACGCGAGGAGCGCACGCGGGACGAGGTGGCTCTGCGGGTCATCCGCGCGCTCGGGGTCGATCCGAAGCCGATTGCGCTCCCCGACCTGCCGAGCCGGCAGCTCGGGTTCGTCCTCACCGCCGAGGCCGCCGCGGCCTTCGACGACCTCACCCGCAGCGACCGCGACGACCTGATGATGGGCGAGCCCGAGACTAGCCGGTGGCCCGACAGCTTCCGGCTCCACCGCTTCGTGCCGGCCGTCGAGTACATCCAGGCCAATCGCGCCCGGACCCTTCTGATCGCAGCGCTCGACGAGGTGTTCGCCGACATCGACCTGTTCATCGGGAGCGACCTCGCCCTGACCAATCTGACCGGCCATCCCGAGATCTGCGTGCCGCATGGCTTCCGATCCGACGGGACACCAACCAACCTGCGGTTCACGGGGAAGCTCTTCGGTGAGGCGGAGATCACGCTCCTGGCGCACGCGTTCCAGGGACGGACGGACCATCACCTCCAGCGGCCGAACCTGGAGGCGTAGAGCTACCAGTTCGACCGGCTAGAGGTCATCGTGATGGACGGTCGCAGGGCCGCACCTTTTCACCGCGGCTCTGGGCCGATGCCTACCTCGCGGCCTACGCCCGAGCGGGTGACCACACCCTCGTGACCTTCGACCGGGGGTTTCGAAAGTTCAACGGCCTGGTCTGCACGGCGCTGACACCGGACGCGTCGTAGTCCGTCCTCGCCAGCACGCTACGACCCCGTCGCATGAGGAGACCGTCGGCGTCGACCAGCGGACAACCCGCTGGCTCGGGGAGCGCTCGCTCGCGAAGATGATTCACCGGATGAGGGCGCTCCTCGACGGCCGACAGGGCTGCGGCCCGTGCCAGCCCAGCTCATCACCGTTGGAAGAAGGCGTGCATGGCGCGGTAGAGGTGATAGACGTCCAGCTTGGAGCTGACCGAGTAGGTCGTGTGCGCCGACAGGATCGGCACGCCGACGTCGATCACCTCCATGTTGTCGTCGGAGAGGGTCCGACCGATGGTGCCACCCCCGGCGGGGCCCACCTTGTAGGTTGCGATCTGCCAGGGGATCGCGGCATCGTCCAGCAGCCTGCGGATCCACGCGGTGTACTCGGAGTTGGCGCTGAAGCCCCGGCCGTAGAGCTTGAAGTTCACGCCGAAGCCCAGCCGGGGGGCGTTGCCGGCCTCCCAGGCCGAGGGCCAGGTCGGATGGATTCCGGGATTGACGTCGGAGGAGATCACGCGCGTCGCTCGCAGGGCGCGTCGCAGGAAGTGCTCGCGGTAGGCGTCACCCATCCGCGTGTAGATCAGGCGGCCCATGAGGTCCACCAGATAGGTCGAGGCGGCCCCGGTGTTGTTGACGTTCCCGACTTCCTCGTTGTCCACGAGGTAGGCGATCCCCGTGTGCTCCGGTGTCTCGGTGTCCAGGAGCGCCCGGACCGCCGCGTAGCCCGACAGCCGGTCGTCCTGACCGTAGATCGCCATCAGCCCGCGGTCGAAGCCGACGTCGCGCGGCGCGAACGCGGGCACCAGGGCCAGCTCGGCCGACACGAGATCGTCCAGGCCGATCTCGTAGGTCGACCTGAGGTAGTCGACGACCGCGTCCTTCACGCTGCCCGTGTCGTCCGCCGGGACATGGCCGACCACCGGATCGAGCTCCTCGAGCTGGATGACCTCGCGGCTCCGGCGTTCGCGGAGATCTCGGTCGACGTGCGGCGACAGGTCGGGAATCAACAGCACCGGCTCGCCCGGCTCGTTCCCCATCGAGATCCAGACCGTGGTGCCGTCCTTCCGGTCCACGCGCCCCATCAGCGCCAGCGGGATGTTGGTCCACTGGTAGGTTTTGATCCCCCCGTGGTAGTTGGTCTGGAACAGGGCGTAGCCTTCCTTCTCGTAGAGCGGGCGCGCCTTCAGCTCGATCCGGGGCGAGTCGATGTGGGCGCCGACGACCTGGAACCCGTCCTGGAGCTCCCGCTGTCCCACGATGATCAGCGCGAGGGCGCGGTCTCGGTTGACGTCGTAGAACCGGGCGCCCGGCGTCAGCGTCGCCGCCTCCGTCAGCTCCTGGAACCCGGCGTCACGCGCCAGCTTCACCGCCTCCCTGACGAAGCTGAGCTCGCTCTTCGCCACCCGCATGAAGGACTTGTAGCCGTCGGCGTGACGTTCGACTGCCTGCCGCGTGTCCGGATCCAGACCGTGCCATCCCGACCGTTCCGCGCCCGACGAGGGTGACTGCGCCTGCGCACCCACCGCGCCAACCACGGCGGCGAGCGTCGAGGCGAACACCGCGGGTCTTGGCCGTAAGCTCATCGTCGTCCTTACCTTTCCCCTGCAGAGTCGAGTACGACAGTCGGGCCGCGCTACCCCTTGTGCGACGTAGGACTTCCACCGCGGGCGACTTTGTCAGTTTTCGCGTGGGGCGGAACGGCGGGCGCGAGGCCAACCGTGAAGACAGCCAGCCTCCTCGAGGCCACTAAACCGTTAGATCGGGCAATGGCTCATGCCGCGCTTGGCGAGGTACTTCTGGTGGTAGTCCTCCGCGAGGTAGAACGTCGTCGCGGCCGTGATCTCCGTCACGATCGGTCGCTTGAAACGGCCCGCCTGCTCGAGCCGCGCCTTGGAGACCTTGGCCGCGCTTTCCTGCTCGGGCGAATGGAAGAAGATGGCCGACCGGTACTGCGATCCAACGTCCGGGCCTTGCCGATTCAGGGCCGTCGGATCGTGGCTGTCCCAGAACGCCTGCAACAGGGCGTCGTAGGAGACCTGCGACGGGTCGTACTCGAGCTGGACGACCTCGGCGTGCCCCGTCGTCCCGGTGCACACGTCCCGGTAGGTGGGATTCTCGAGCGTTCCGCCCGAATAGCCGACCGCCGTGGACAGCACCCCTCCGATCTGACGAAGGGTGTCTTCGACACCCCAGAAACACCCGGCTCCGAACGTGGCCTTCTGCATGACGGATCCTCCTCGAGCCATCGCCGGCTCCTGCCGATTACACCACGTTTGCTCCGGTGGGGTCACCCTCGACGCGGCGAGCCCCGACCGAGCGGTTTGCCGCTATGATCAGGAGGCCATCAATGACGCTCGACGAGGTTCGGACGCTCTTCGACTACGACGCCTGGGCCGATGGGGAGCTCCTCCGCGCCGCCCGCGCCCTGACCGCTGACCAGTACGCCCGAGATCTCGGGTCGAGCTTCGGCGGCGTACGGGGCACGCTGCTCCACGTGTACGGTGCGGACCGGGTCTGGCTCGCACGCTGGCAAGGCGACGGCCCCTCCGCCCCGTGGCCGGTTGACGACCTCGAGACGCTCGACCAGCTCGAGGAGCGGTGGGCAGCGTTGCGGCTCGACACCGAGCGCTTCCTGGCCGCGCTGACCGAGGCGCAGCTGACGCTGCCGATGCCATACACCGACTACGCCGGACAGGCGCACCGCCAGCTCCTCTTCCAGCAGATGCAGCACCGAATCAACCACTCGACCTACCACCGGGGACAGGTGGTCACGATGCTGCGCCAGCTCGGGGCCGAGCCGGTCTCGACCGACCTCATCAAGTACTACCGGCAGAAGGCCGCCAGTCTCCCGTGAGACCCGTGGCCGCGGCGTTCCTCCCTGTCCCGGCGAGCCGGCGACCGACCCCGGGGCGGTTGATCCCGGACGGTCCCTCCTCTACGATCCACCAACGTCCTCACGTCGGACGTTTTCGGACACATCTGGAGTGACGCACGGGCTGCTAGTGTAGTGTCCCTGAAATACATTTACATATCAACGACCTGCGTGCAATATCGGCGGGATGAATGATGCCGCCGCCGCTCTGTCCATGGCCGCGAAGGATCGGCGACTCCTGGAACAGTGGGCCCGTAGTACGTCGGCCCCGCATCGGGTAGTCATCCGCGCGAAGGCGTTGCTGCTGGCGACCGAGGGGGGTTCCAACAGCCGCATTGCCGCGACCGTGGACGTCAGCCGGCCGACCGTGCTGGCTTGGCGCGACCGGTTTGGAGAGGAGGGCGTTGATTCGGTGTTCGAGATGCGTGAGGGGCGCGGGCGCAAACCGACGATCAGTGCGCGCAGGGTCAAAGCCATCGTCCACGCAACGTTGCACCGCACGCCACCGGGGGCGACCCCCTGGAGTTGTCGCACGATGGCGAAGGCGCAGGGGGTCAGTCGCTCGACCGTGCAGCGGATCTGGGACGCGCATGGCCTCCAGCCCCATCGAGTGGAGACGTTCAAGCTGTCGACCGATCCCGCGTTCGTGGAGAAGCTGACGGACGTCGTGGGGCTGTACATGAATCCGCCCGAGAAGGCCGTCGTGCTGTGTGTGGACGAGAAGAGTCACATTCAGGCGCTGGACCGGACGCAGCCCGGGCTGCCGATGAAGAAGGGCCGCTGTGGGACACTCACGCATGACTACAAGCGCCACGGGACAACGACCTTGTTCGCCGCGCTGAACATGCTGACCGGGCAGGTCATCGGCGAGTGCCACGGCCGGCATCGGCATCAGGAGTTCCTGAAGTTTCTTCGCCAACTCCACCGCGCGTTCCCCTCTCGCCTCGACCTCCACCTCATTCTGGACAACTACGGCACGCATAAACATCCGACCGTGCGGGCCTGGCTGGCGGCCCATCCGCGCTTCACGCTCCACTTCACCCCTACCGGCGCATCGTGGCTCAACCTCGTCGAGAGTTGGTTCAGCCAGCTCACGCAGAAACGCATCCGCCGCGGGGTGTTTTGCAGT
Source organism: Vicinamibacterales bacterium (assembly GCA_965197935.1). Lineage (GTDB taxonomy): Bacteria > Acidobacteriota > Vicinamibacteria > Vicinamibacterales > CAZQMT01 > CAZQMT01. The sequence continues at coordinate 242,673 of CBDAOD010000001.1, forward strand.
GTCGACGAACTCGTCGCCGCCATCAACGATTACCTCCAGCGCTACAACGACAACCCCCAACCCTTTGTCTGGACCGCGACGGTCGATACGATTCTAGAGAAGGTTGGGAAGTGAAAAGTTATTCTTGGGACACACCACTAGTATGACTTTGTCCGTTTCGCGGGGGGCGGAACGATGTCCGCCAGGCAAACCGTGAAGGCGGCCAGCCCCGGTATTCGTCCGACACCGGTGCGTCAGCCGCCGCAATGTGTTCGGTTTGCTGGGCGGACATCGTTTCACCCCCCGCGAAACGATCTGGCAGGGTCATACTAGGCCATGAGTACGCACGAGGATTTCGGTCGGGAGCACGAGATCGTCCGCGGTTCGGATCGGGCGTTCGGGCTGGTGTTTGCCGGTGTGTTCACCATCGTCGCGGTGTACCCCCTTCGGCATGGCGCCCCGCCCCGGTGGTGGGCGCTCGGCCTGGCCGGCGTGTTCCTCGTCATCTCGCTGCTGCGCCCAACGACCCTGCAGCCGCTCAACCGTCTCTGGGCGGGAGTCGGCCTCCTGATCGGCCGGGTCGTGAACCCGATCGTGCTCGGTCTGTTATTCTTTCTCGTGGTCACTCCCACCGCCTGGCTCATGCGGCTGGCGGGGAAGGACCCGTTGCGAATTCGCGCCGATCCCGCAGCCGCATCCTACTGGGTGGAGCGAGACCCTCCAGGCCCGGACCCGGCGTCCATGAAGAAACAGTTCTAGGGAGCGTGGTATGTCGTTCCTCCTCGAGTTCATCGACTTTCTCCGCACCAACAAGAAATACTGGCTTCTCCCGATCCTGCTGGTCATGGCCTTGGTGGGCGGCCTGCTCGTCCTCGCGCAAGGCTCGGCGGTCGCACCGTTCATCTACACCCTCTTCTAACGCGAACGCCAGCCTGTGACCTTTCTGGGAATCTCCGCTTTCTACCACGACAGCGCGGCCTGTCTGGTGCGGGACGGGCACGTCGTCGCGGCGGCGCAGGAGGAGCGATTCACCCGCCGTAAGCACGACGCACGCTTTCCTCACCACGCGCTCCGCTATTGCCTCTCCGCTGGAGAGCTGGCGCTCGACGACGTCGACCACGTCGTGTTCTACGACAAGCCGTTCGTCAAGTTCGAACGGCTGCTCGAGACCTATGTCGGGTTCGCGCCGCGCGGCTTTCGATCGTTTCAGATGGCGGTGCCGCTCTGGCTGCGCGAGAAGCTGTTTCAGAAGCGTCTGCTCGGAGATGAGCTCCGCAAGGTCAGCGACACGTTCGACGAGCAGGAGCGGCTGCTGTTCACCGAGCACCATCTGAGCCACGCGGCCAGCGCCTTCTTCCCGTCACCGTTCGACGAGGCCGTCGTCCTGACGATGGACGGCGTGGGCGAGTGGGCCACCACGACCGTGGCGCGCGGCGGCGGCAACCGGCTCGAGATCTTCAAGGAAATTCGTTTTCCGCACTCGCTGGGGCTGCTCTACTCGGCCTTCACCTACTACACGGGCTTCAAGGTCAACTCGGGCGAATACAAGCTGATGGGTCTCGCCCCCTACGGTCGTCCCCGTTTCGTCAAGACGATCCTCGACAACCTCGTGGATCTGCAGGAGGACGGGTCGTTTCACCTCGCCATGCCCTACTTCGACTACTGCACGGGCCTGACGATGACCAACGGCAGTTTCGACGCGCTGTTCGGCGCGCCCGCGCGCAAGCCCGAGGACTTGCTCACGCAGCACCACATGGATGTCGCGGCCTCGATCCAGGCCGTCCTCGACGAGGTCGTCCTGCGCATGACCCGCAGCCTGGCCGCGGAGACCGGATCCAGAAACCTCTGTCTGGCCGGTGGGGTCGCGCTGAACTGCGTCACCAACGGGAAGATCCAGCGTGACGGCCGATTCGATCGAGTCTGGATTCAGCCCGCGGCGGGGGACGCCGGTGGGGCCCTGGGAGCCGCGCTCGCCGCCCACTACCTGTACACCGGCCACGCGCGCGACGCGAACGGCTCCGGGGTCGGCGCCATGGATGGCATGCACGGCTCGTATCTGGGCCCGTCCTACGCGCAGGAGACCATCGAGGATCGCCTGCGCGCCGTCGGGGCTCGATTCGAGGTGCGCGGCGGCGCCGACCTGATCGCCCAGTGCGTGGCCGGGCTGACGGAGGGCAAGGCGCTCGGCTGGTTCCAGGGACGGATGGAGTTTGGTCCGCGCGCGCTCGGGGCCCGCTCCATCCTGGGTGACCCGCGGTCGGCCACGATGCAATCCGTCCTCAACCTCAAGGTCAAGTATCGCGAGTCGTTCCGCCCCTTCGCCCCCGCCGTGCTGCGCGAGGACGTCGCGGCCTGGTTCGATCTGGACGCCGATAGCCCTTACATGCTGCTCGTCGACGGCGTCAAGGACGAGCGACGCAGGGCCATGTCCGCGGAGGAAGAGCAGCTATTCGGCATCGAGAAGCTCAACGTGCCGAGGTCCGAGATTCCGGCCGTGACCCATGTCGACTACTCGGCCCGGATCCAGACGGTCCACCGGGACACCAACCCGCGGTTCCACGATCTCCTGCAGTCCTTCAAGGATCGGACCGGGTGTCCAGTGCTCGTCAACACCAGCTTCAACGTCCGCGGGGAGCCGATCGTGTGCACGCCCGAGGACGCGTTCCGGTGCTTCATGGGCACGGAGATCGAGGTGCTCGCGATCGGGGATTGCTTCCTCCGCAAGGAGGATCAGGACCCCGCCCTCCGCCAGGAATACGCCGCCAGCATCGAACCCGACTAGCGCCGGTCGAGGGCGTCGTCAGTCCGTCCCGGTCAGGGCTCGCTCGGGCGTCGTGTGGGCGGCCTCACTTCCCGACGGGGCGCGATCGTGGGCTGCGGCCCTGAGCATGGCGGCGGCGGTGTAGACGACGACCGCGACCACGAGCCACCGGATGGCCGTCAGGGGCAGCGACTTGACGACCAGGGCACCGACCAACACGCCGGGAATGCCGCCGATCAGCAGACCGAGGGCGGGGCGCAGGCTGAACCGTCGCCGGCGCATGAAGCGGATGCTGCCGACGGGCATCAGAAAGGCGCACGAGCCCATCATGATGGGAAAGGCCGTGATGGGGTTCATCCCGAGCAGGCTGACCACGATCATGCAGGGCGCGTAGAGCCCAATGCCGAGCGTCATCAGTGCGCCCAGGACGAAGTTGCTCGCGATGCCGATCCCGAGCCGGGCACCCTCGAGACCGATCGCGTTGCCGCCCGCCGGGAAGAGATCCAGATTCGTCATCAGCATCAGGATCGCGGCCGCCAGCAAGGCGACGCCCATCCCCACCCGCACCTTCTGCCGGGGCCAGCCCGCCACCACGTCCGCGCCGAGCCACGCCCCCAGGACGGCGGCGAAGATCATGGGACCCAGGGTGCCGACGTCCACCTGGACGATCGTGATGAAGACGAAGGCCTGCACCACGGCCGGCAGCGTGTGACCGACGTTGAGCGTCCCGGGGATCAGCTCGTCCGGCACCATCCTGAAGAGCTTGAAGACGGAGGTCGTCGGGGCGAACGATCCGATCCCGAGGCTATCGAAGAAGTTGGTGAGGAGGCCGACGGCAAGGTGCGAGGGTGAAGGCGCGCCGGCCAGCTCGGCGGGATGGGGCACGGGCCCATTCGCCCGTCTGGCGCGCGTGGCCGCCCGGACGCGGGCGAACAGGAGGCAGGCGTAGATGATGCCCAGTAGCCCCAGGGCGACCAGCAGGGCAGTCCTGGCCTGCGGCATGCGCCGATGCTACTACAGCACGCACCCGCCTGTGCTAGTGCACCGGCTCGCGCACGGGTGCGCCAAGCATCGTGGGGTCGAGCTCCTCGAAGGTGAGGTTCTGGATCGGGTAGGCTCTCCAGTCCGCGTAGTCGAAATGCCACCACTCGACCTCGTTGACCTCGAAGTCCTCCGCTTCCATCGCGTCGCGCAGGAGCTCGCGGTGCCAGCGCTGGCGCGACGTGCCACCCTGGTAGTCGGGGTAGGAACGCGGAGAGAACTCGTCGTAGCCTCCGACCATCGGTACGACACGCCCGGTGTCCAGGGCGTACAGCGTCAGGTCGACCGCACAGCCGCGGTTGTGCCGGGAACCATCGGCGGGATCCGCCACGAAGATCTTGTCCTCCTCCGGCGTCGCGTCGAAGAACATCTTCGTGACGTACCATGGACGGTAGGCATCGTGAATCAGCAACCCGTACCCCTGGCTCTCCAGAGACCGGTGGACCCGGAGGAGCGCCTCGGCCGCGGGGCGCTGCATGAAGGCCCGGGGTTGCCGGTAGAAGACCGCGCCCATGAAGTTGTTGGTCGTAGCGTAGCGGATGTCCAGCTTGATGCTCGGACTCAGGCTGCTGAGCTCCACCAGGTCCGGAGGTCGAAACCGCCCGTCTTCACGAGGGGGATCGGCGGCGAGCGCACTGACCCGTAGCTCGTCGACCGGCCTGAGCGGGGTGATTCGAAACGTCTCGCCCGTCTCGGTTCCCACAGGACGTCGCTCGAAGACCACGCTCGCGGCGACGACCTCGCTCGCCACCCCGCGCGCATCCCTTCGAAACACGAGCTTCTCACCAGGATACAAGCCCCCGTCCGGGAACGCGAACACGTCCTCCGCGACCTCCTCGAGCGGATCGAGCCAGAACCACTCGATGAGCGCATGGAGCCGGCCTGCCTGCTCGAAGATGTAGAGCACGTTGTGATCCCATCCGTACTCCCCGATGAGCCCTCTCCACCGTTCGGGAACGACGTCGGGCGTGGGCACCGGAACTCGAGCGTAGGGCCGTCCGTCGACCTCGATCCCGTCCGGCACCGCCCTCACGGTCCGTCCGTGGCCGAGCCGGCCGTCGACGATCAGGTCGTTCTCCGAGGCCTTGAGCTCGACGCGCGAACCCGCCATGGTCATCAACAGACGACCGCCGCGCTCGAGGAGCTCGATGGTGTCGCCCCCGGCTGCGTTGGCGCGATTGGCGGTATCGCCGGTATTGACGGCGGGGGCCACATAACGGCCCCGGAGCCGCCGCGCCGCCTCGGCGTTCACGGGCTGGCTCAAGGGTAGGCTCCGCCAGCGGTTCGCCCCGCCTGGCCGATTGCAGCAGCCGGAGCGCGTAGCGTGACAGACGGCTCACGACGGTATTGGCACCGTCAAGCGTCGTGACGGCCACGACGCCCAGTCGCTCGTCGGGAAGGAACGCCAGCTCGGTGGCGAATCCGTAGATCGCGCCGCCGTGCCGGACGAGCCGCTGCCCATCGAGCTCGGCGATCGCGAAGCCGATCCCGAACCCTGTGGTCGCATCCGGTTCGGCGAACTGCGGCGTGTACATCCGTTCGAGCGTGGTCTCGTCCAGAATGCGCCCGGCCGCGCCCCGCCCGCCGGCGAACAGCGCGCTCATGAACCGGCCCAGATCGGTCACCGTCGAGTACATGCTGCCGGCGGGCGCCACCCCGAGCTGGAAACGTGGCGCCTCGAACGTCCGGCCGTCGTATGTCCACATGTAGGCCTTGGCCAGCCGCTGGCGGATCTGGGGGGTCGGCTCGAAGGCACTACTCGACATGCCGATGGGGCGAAGCACCGCCGCTTGCAGATAGTCGGCGAAGGGCCGACCCTGAGTCCGCTCCAGGGCGTAGCCGACGACGCCGATCCCGGCATTGGAGTACTTGGTCCGCTGCCCGGGCTGGTACACGAGCTCCACACCTTCGAGGCTCCCGACCGTCGCCGCCAGCGAGGGCTCCGAGGGATCGAAGTAGTTGCCGACGGGCGGCTCGCGGATGAGCCCGGACCGGTGGCTCATCAGCTGCCGGAGGGTGATCGCCACGCCGAACGGGTTCTCGGGGCGAAACTCCGGCACGAAACGCGCCACCGGCGCATCGAGGTCGAGCTCCCCCTTCTCGACCAGCTGCATGACCGCGATATCGGTGAAGAGCTTGGAGACGGACCCGACGCGGTACACGGTCGCCTCGGACGCGGGCTCTCGCGTGTCCGGGTCGGCGTAGCCGAAACCAGTGGCCCACACCAGCTGCTGGCCGTCGACCAGCGCGATCGACAGCGCGGGGAGCGCCTTGTCGCGCATCTCGTGCTCGATGAACTCGGTCAGGCGCTCGATGACGGCCCGATAGTCGGGACGGGCGGCGGCCCGCTCGGCCACTTGTCCCGCGCCGCCGAGAGTCGCCGGCAGCCCGGCGCCGCAGGTGACCACACCGGCGAGGACGAACCACCGAAACTGCGCGCGCACCGACGCCGCACCGCACATCCTCGACGCGTTCCGATCGGGCATGACGGTCTCATGATAGACCGACGAGGCGGCCGTCACCACGCCGGGACGGCCGCGCGCGCCAACCGGGGCCGACCAGCGGTCCCGCAGCGCTCAGTGGATCGACCGTCGTCAGCCGGTCGTCGACGGCCACGCTGCCGGTGGCCATGCTATTCTGCGCCTCACGATATCGGCAGGTCCCGGCTCTCCCAGGAAGATGATGAAGATGGGGCTCCTACCATGCACACCGCATCTCGCGCGTCGTCGATCGCTCTCTGCCTGCTCCTCCTCGCAGGGAAGGCCGCCATGGCGCAGACCACGCCGCAGGGAGTCCTGCGCGCGGCGTTCGAGGAGAGGGTGCGCGCCGTCGCCGCAGATTTCGATGGCGTGATCGGACTCGCGCTCAAGGACCTGACCACCGGCGAGTCGTTCTCGATCAACGGTGACATGGTCTTCACGCAGGCCAGCACCATCAAGCTGCAGATTCTGCTCGAGCTGCTCGCGCAAGCGCGCGAAGGCCGCTTCTCGCTGGACGACCCCATGACCGTCTCCGAATCCGACGTGACACCCGGCAGCGGCGTCCTCCAGCGCCTGACGCCCGGCAAGGTCACCATGACGATCCGGGACGTCGCAACGCTGATGGTCATCGTGAGCGACAACACGGCCACCAACATGATGATCGACCTGGTTGGCATGGAGAGCGTCAACCGCACGATACAAGGGCTCGGGTTCACCGAGACGAAGCTGCAGCGCAAGATGATGGACACGCAGGCGTGGAGGGAGGACCGGGAGAACCTCTCCACGCCGCACGAGGTCGCCAGGCTGCTGGAGATGGTTCACGGGGCCGACGTGCTGGACCGCGAGAGCTGCGACGAGATGCTCAGAATCCTGAGTATCCCCAAGGGCAGCAGCATCCGGACGCGGCTACCGCAGGGCGTGCGCGTCGCCCACAAGACCGGTGGGGTCGGCGGCGTGATCGTGGACGCGGGAATCGTCTACCTGGAGAACCGCCCATTCGTCATCGCCGCGATGACGAACTGGATCGGCAGCGCCGAGACGGCGCGCGACACGATTGCGGAGATCGCCGTCATCGCCTACGACTACTTCGACCGTCTCGCGAGATCCAACCGGTACGGTCACCGCTAGTGGACTGTATCAGTCATTTCTGTAGCGGTCGCCGGAGCGCAGCGCCCGGCGGGCAAGGCGCGACGACCGAGCATACCGGGAGTATTCGAGGGAGGAGCAACGCCGTCCGCCGGGATGCTCCGCCCGGGGAGTGCTCCAGAAATGACTAATACAGTCCACTAGCGTCGCGCGTCCCGCGACACGCACGGAGTCGTGTCAGGCCTCCACGAACGTCCGGACGTGCGCGTCGTCCATGGGCCGGGTGGCCAATGACCCGCCGACCATCACCGTCACGTTGGCCGCGATGCCCCAGATCCCCGGATGAATCCCCTGCCATTGCAGGCTCGGGACGACGTTCCAGACGAGCGTGACGAGGCAGCCGGCGATGAGGCCACCCAAGACGCCGGTCGGTGTGGACCGCCGCCAGTACAGCGCGGCGATGACGGCGGGAAAGATCTGGGCGATCGCGCCGTAGGAGAGCAGCAGCAGATAGACGAGCGAGAGCTCCGAGTAGATGGCGAAGTAGTAGGCGACCGCGCCGATCGCGATGACCAGGAGCTTGATCAGCCTGGTCTCGGCATGGTCGTCGAGGTCGCGCCAGACGAGCACCTTGCAGAAATCCTTCACGAGCACCGAGGCGGCGGCGTGCACGATCGCGTCGCCGCTGGACATCGAGGCCGCCAGGGCCCCGGCGCAGAACAGCCCCACCACGACGGCGGGCAGCTCCATCGACGTGACGATCGTCGGAAGGATCGTATCGGCGGGCCGCACGTCCGGGAACGCGAGGACGCCGGCGAACCCGATGAAGAGGATCGGCAGCAGGAAGATCTGAAACGTCGGATAGAGGACGACGGTTCGCTTGAGCGTCCGGATGTCGCGCGCCGTGTAGATCTTCATGAAGTAGTGCGGCCAGACGCTGAAGCCCAGGGCCGAGATCGCGATGGCACTCGAGTACCCGCCCCACGTCCAGACGTCGCCAGCGGCATCGAGCCCGGGCGCGCGCAGCATCTCGGGCACGGTGGCGGCCAGCCGCTCGAACATCGGTCCGACGCCGCCGTGCAGCCGGTAGGGCAGATAGAGCCCCAGGCACCACGCCAGCGCCATCATGAGGATGCCCTGGAACGTGTTGGTCCAGGCCACGCCCATCACGCCGCTGCGGAACACGTAGATCAGGACCACGCCGTAGGCGAGCGCCGCCCCCGCCCACACCGGCATCCGCCCCTCGGTCACCACCGAGAAGACATAGCCGGCACCCTGCATCTGCAGCGTCAGATAGGGGATGAAGGCGACCAGGCTGATCAGCGCGAGGAGCGCCGACATGTACCGGCTGCGGTACCGGTGCGCGAACAGCTGGGCCTGTGTGACATAGCCGAACCGGCGGCCCAGCCTCGCGACCCGCGGCCCGAAGAGATACCACGGTACCAGGCCGATGATCGTGTAGGAGATGATGTAGAAGGAGGCCGCACCGCGCGAGTAGGCCCAGCCGGGACCGCCGAGAAACGCGAACGCGCTGAAGATCGACGCGCCCATGATGAAGTACAGGACGACGAGCCCGAGCGTGCGATCCCCGGCCACGTAGCCCTCGGAGCTCGCCGACGCCCGCCGGCCGGAGAGCAGACCGATCGAGAGCGACAGGACCAGGTAGCCAACCGTCACGGCGAAGACGATGACCCAGTAGTCCATCAGTCGGGCTCATCCTCGCCGGCATCCAGACGATAGAAGACCAGCAGCCCGACGAACGCCGCCGCCACCAGCAGCATCTGGTAGAAGAGCGAGAACGGCATACCCAGGACGAAGGGAGAGATCCGGTTGAAGACCGGATAGACCGGCCACACCATCGCGACAAAGATCGCCGCGAAGAAGAGCACGAACGCGCGGGTCCTTCCCCGCCGGTGCGAGGCGCTCAGTCGGATTCCTCCGCCCAGGCATGGAGCCAGCTGACCGTGAACTTCATGAACTCCCGAAAGCCCTCGACCGTGATGTACTCGTTCGCCTCGTGCCAGCGCGCGCCGTGCGCGGCGCCGAACACGATGATCGGCAGTTGCAGCGGCGCCCGATTGAACAGGTCGAAACGGGCCTCGGTGTCTCGAAGCCCCCGGACGTAATCGAGGGTCAGCCGGGCACTCTCGCGAATGCCCTCACCGGTCTGGGAGATGCCGGGTTGGCGCAGATAGCGTCGCAGCTCGGACAGGTAGCCGTCGAACTGCCCGTCGATGTGCGCATGAATCCGCCCGATCTGGTCCGCGGGGTTCGCGCGGGCCGCCCCCCGGCCCGCCTCCTGTCGGTCGGCCGCCTGGGCCGACGCCAGAAGGGGAGCGGCGGGAATTGGACCCGCCATGGCGGCCGCCGTGGTGGTGCCCGCTACCTTGAGGAACCGTCGGCGACCGATCTGGCCCTTGGCGGCGGGGGCGCTCGGTCTCGATTGCGTCGGTCGGGACACTCGGGCGTCAATCTTAGCAAATACGGACGTTGCGGGGTTTGGCCTTGACTGGCTGCCGAGAAGCAGAGCATCGTGCACGTGGAGGAAGACAGCGATGAGAAGAATCGTTCGAGCCGGCCTCGTCGTGGCGCTCGCCTTCCACCTGACTGGCACCTGGGCCGCCGTGGCCGCGTCGCGGACACCGGCTCGGGGGCGGCAGGGGATGGTCGTGTCGGCGAGTCCGCTGGCCACCGACGTCGGGGTCAGGATTCTGCAGCAAGGCGGGAATGCCATCGACGCCGCGGTCGCGGTCGGTTTCGCCCTCGCCGTCACCTATCCGACGGCGGGCAACCTCGGTGGCGGCGGCTTCATGGTCATTCACGACGCGAAGAACCGGAAGAGCACGACCATCGATTACCGCGAGAAGGCTCCCGGCGGGGCCAGCCCCGACATGTATCTGGACGAGCAGGGGAACGTCAGGCCGGGGCTGTCGACCGACGGGCACCTCGCGGTCGCGGTGCCGGGCACGCCAGCGGGTCTCCTGCTGGCGCTCGAACGCTATGGCACGCTGGACCGGCAGACGGTCCTCGCGCCCGCTATCCAGCTCGCCACGCAGGGATTCCGCGTGGGCTTCCACCTCGCCGAATCGCTCAGGCGAGCCGAGGAGCGTCTGGCCCACCATCCAGAAACCCGGCGGATCCTCCTGCGCAACGGCATGTTCTTCGAGGAAGGTGACCTCTTCGTGCAGCCGGAGCTGGCGGTCACGCTTCGTCTCATCGCCGAGCATGGCGCGGCGGGCTTCTACGCGGGCGAGACGGGTCGGCGAATCGTACAGGAGATGCGGCAGGGGGGAGGCCTCATCACCGCCGAGGACCTGGAGGGCTACGAGGCGGTCGAGCGCGCGCCGATCCAGGGCGAGTATCGCGGCCGTACGGTGGTGTCGATGCCCCCTCCGAGCTCGGGTGGCACCGTGCTCGTCGAGATGCTCAACATGCTGGAGCCGGTCGACGTCGCTGCGCTGGGCCATCAGTCCTCGGCCTACGTGCATCGGCTCGTCGAGGTGATGAAGCGAGCCTTCGCCGACCGGGCGGAATTCATGGGGGATCCGGACTTCTCGCGGGTCCCGGTTCACGGCCTCACCTCGAAGAGCTACGCGGAGCAGCGACTGGCGGACTTCGACTCCGAACGCGCCACGCCGGCCGACCGGCTCGGCGCCGGCAATCCCACGGCGTTCGAATCCGAGGAAACCACCCATTTCTCGGTCGTGGACGGAACGGGGAACGCGGTCTCCAACACCTACACGCTCAACTTCGGATACGGATCTGGGATCACCGTGCGCGGCGCCGGATTTCTGCTGAACAACATCATGGACAACTTCGCCTCGAAGAAGGGCGTGCCGAACGCCTACGGTCTCATCCAGGGTGATGCCAACCTGATCGCAGCGAGCAAGCGCCCGCTGTCGTCGATGACACCCTCGATGATCCTCGAAGATGGCCGCGTCCTCCTCGTCGCCGGCAGCCCCGGTGGCCCCACGATCATCAACACGGTCCTGCAAGTGATCCTGAACGTCCTCGACCATGGCTTCACGGTTCAGGAGGCGGTCGATGCGCCGCGCATTCACCACCAGTGGCTGCCCGACAAGATCGACTTCGAGAAGCGCGCGCTCGTGCTCGACGTGGTCGCGGCGCTCGAGGCCAAGGGACACGCGCTGTCGGAGCGCGCCGCGATGGGCGACGCGCACGCGATCGTCGTCGACCCGGAGTCCGGCCTGAAGCTCGGGGGAGCGGATCCACGACGGGGCGGCAAGGCGGCCGGCTACTGAACCGCGTCCAGAAAGGGTAGTCGTGCGATGCCGAAATGGAAGTGGACACGGAGGCGCGCCGCGGGACGCGGCCTGGCGGCGGTGGCGGTGCTGTGCGTGGCCGGGTCACTGGCGGCTCAGGCGAACCATGCCGGCACGCCCGGCGTCGCCGACCCGCTCGACGCGCTGGTCGACCTCGTCGAACGCCTCGAGCAGAGCGGCGAGATCGTTGGTGCTCAGGTGTTGGTCGGGCGCGGGGACGAGGTCCTCGCGGAGCGATTCATCGGCGTGGTGGCGCCGGACCGCCCGGCTCGCGTGGACGCCGAGACGAGATTCTGCATCGGCTCGGCCTCGAAACCCTTCACCTCCACGGTCATCACGAGCTTGGTCGACGAAGGCAGGCTGGACCTCGACCGGCCCATCGACGCGTGGCTTCCTCGATTCGGGGGACTCGCCGTCACCGGCGGCGACGCCGCCGAGCGCGCGCCGACGCTCCGCGAGCTGCTCATTCATCGTGGCGGGATCTTCAGCCAGCGCAGGGGCCTGTCGGCGGAGCAACGAGACCTGATCCGCGATTTCAGCTCGACGCTCGAGGCGGCGGTCGACGGGATCGCCGCGCAGGATCTGATCGCGCAGCCAGGCGAGGAGTACGCCTACAGTGGTGCCGGCTACTGCGTCATCGGCCGAATCGCCGAGATCGTGACCGGCCGCCCCTTCGATGAGCTGCTCCTGGAGCGAATCGGCCGACCGCTCGGGCTCGAGCGCACGACCTACTTCCCACCGCCCGGGGACCCCAACGTCGCAGCCGGCGCGATGCCGGGAACCCAGGGACGCCAGACGCATGCCGCAACGCCGCACCTGCTCGCGGCGAAGCTCAGATTTCCCCTCGTCGGCGGCGGGATCTACTCGACGGCCGGCGACCTGGCCCGGTTCTCCCGGATGATCGCGGGGCAGGGACGCTCCGGTCCTCGCGCGCTGCTTACACGAGACGGCTGGCTGGAGATGACACGGCGGCAGCAGCCGGAAGGACCGCGGCGACTCTACGGCATGGGGTGGGTTCTGACTGCGGGCCCGGGAAACGATCGGCCAACCTGGGTGGGGCACACGGGCGCCCTGGCGTCCAGCCGCGCCGCGTTGAAGATCGGCCTCGACAGCGGGCACCACATCATCGTTCTCTACTCGGTCACCGATGATGACCGCGAGGCGGACGACCAGATCAACCAGGCGGTCGAGACGCTGATGCGCGCGCTCTGACCGCCGCCATCATCTCGTCGCTTCACGCCGTCAACGGGTCACGCGCCGGATCCGAGCCGCCCCCGTTCGACCCCCGCCGGATCTCGAGGAACCGGCGAACCGCCTCGACGATCAGGCCGAGGGCGAGGAGCAGCAGGATCAAGCCGATCGCGAGGAGCAGACCCTGCCCGGCCTGGAAGAAATCCCTGACGTTCAGGATCATCGCGATGACCGTCGTGACCAGCAGAAAGACCATCGGCACCAGCGTGTACAGGTAGTTGCGCCTGTGGTGCATGAGATACAGGGTCACGGTCAACAAGGTCAACCCGCCCATGAGCTGATTCGTCGTCCCGAAGAGCGCCCACAGCACCAGTCCGGCGGGGCGACCGTCGATCTTGAAGAACGCGAAGAAGGCAATGGCCACGACCGCCAACGCCGAGGAGAGGTAGCGGTGGCGGAGGGCGCCCAGCCCGATCGTGTCCGAGACCTCCTCGATGTTGTAGCGCAGCAGCCGCGTGCCCGAATCGAGCGTCGTCATGGCGAACGAGACCGCCACCAGCGCCACGAACGCGCGCGCCGTGTCGACCGGGATCCCCACCTGCGACACGAACAGCCCGGCGCCGGTGATGAAGGCGGACATGCTCTGGCCGAGGCCCTGCGCGACGTCCCAGCTCGCATAGTGCTCGCGCCAGGCGTCGGCGCTGGCGAAGCCGGCCGTGCACGCCAGGATAGCGGTGAGGCCCAGCAGGCTCTCCCCGACCATTGCGCCGTAGCCGATGAAGGGCGCGTCCGCCTCGCTGTCGATCTGCTTGGCCGTCGTCCCCGACGAGACCAGCGCGTGGAAGCCGGAGACGGCGCCGCACGCGATGACGATGAAGACGAACGGGAACATCGGTGGAGCGCCCTCCGGGTGGGTATCGAGCGCCGGAGCCACGAAATCCGGCCGCATGATCAGGAATCCGCCGAAGATCGCCGCCAGCCCCAGATACAGGAGAAGCGAGTTCAGAAAATCTCGAGGCTGCAGGAGCAGCCAGACGGGTAGCACCGCGGCGAGAAGCGCGTAGACCAGCAGGACAACGCTCCACGCGTCCGGAGCCAGGACCGGCTTCGGCAGCGCCAGGCCGAGCACCACGGCGCCAAGGGTCAGGGGAAACGCCACCGCCGTCAGCCGACCCAGCGGCACGCCCACCCGGTAGAACAGAACCCCCATGACGACCGCCAGCGCCATGAGCGCGAAGGTCGGGAAGACCGCCTCGGGATAGAACTCGGACGAGAACAGCTGCGCCACGATCTGGACGAACACGCCCATGGCCAGCGCGATGAGGAAGAAGATGATCGCGTGAAACAGGCTCTTCGCCCGCCGACCGATGATCGATTCGGCGACCTTGCCGATCGATTCGCCGCGGGCGCGCATGCTGACGACGAGCGCGGAGAAGTCGTGCACGGCGCCGATGAGCAGAGTGCCGAGCACCACCCACAGCATCGCAGGCACCCAGCCCCACATCACCGCGATCGCGGGCCCCAGCATCGGGGACAGCCCCGCGATCGAGGCATAGTGGTGCCCGAACAGGACGTACTTCTTAGCGGGAACGTAGTCGTAGCCGTCCTTCATGGCGTGGGCCGGAGTCACCGCGCTCGCGTCGAGCCGGAACACGTGGCGGGCGAGGTGCTTCGCATACAGGTGATACCCGAGCAGGTAGGTGCCGAAGCACGCGAGCGTGGCCAGGGCTGCACTCATGTTGATTGGACTGCCTTTCCGGGAGCGGGGTCGGCGCGCGTGAGCGCCCGAATGCGCTCGGCCTCTTCCGGGTAGCGGCGGATCAGCTCGTCGCGGTCGCCCCCGGTGTAGTCGGTCGAGTCGAACCCGGGCGCCATGGTGGTGCCGAGCAGCGCGAAGCGTCCTCCAGCCCGCAGCTTTGCGCCCTGCCAGACGTCTCGCGGGACAACGAGCTGCACGCACTGGCCGGCTAGCAGATCGCTGCCGAGGATGATCGTCGTACCGCGGCCATCGGGATGGAGCAGGGTCATCTCGACCGGGTCACCGAGATAGTAGTGGTAGACCTCGTCGGTGGGTAGTCGGTGCAGCGCGGAGAACGAGTCGGCATCGGACGTCAGCAAGTAGTAGATCGCGGAGCCGATCGCCCGCTCCCCGCCGTATCGCGCGGGGAGCGCCAACGCCGGGATCGCCTCGCGGGATCGGAAGGTCTCTCGATAGAATCCCCCTTCGACGGGCAACGGCCGAAGATCGAGCTCCTCGATCACGCGTTGCGCGGTCAGCATGGCAAGCCCCTCCCGCAGTCCGTCGTGAACGTCCCGCGTGGCGCCGAACGGCCGCCGTTCCGCCCCACACAGAACGCACACGGCCGTGCTAATACACCGTGTGGGTCATGACTCCACCGTCGACGACCAGGTTGACTCCCGTGATCCAGCGCGCCGCGGGCGACGAAAGGAACAGGCACGCATCCGCCACGTCATCGGCGAGTCCCAGCCGCCCGAGCGGCGCGGTGCTCCGGTAACGTGAGACGCCGTCCGGCCACTCGCCCTCCAGCCCGTCGCGCCAGATCAGCCCCGGCGACACGGCGTTGACCCGGATGCCGGATGGCCCGAGCTCCTGAGCCGCCGCGCGCGTGTACATCACGACCCCGGCCTTGGCGGCGTTGTAGTGACTGTGCATCGGCGCCGGGTTCTCGGCCTCGATCGAGGCGATGTTGACGATGGCGCCGCCGGCGCCGGCGGCGACCATGCGCCGCGCCGCGGCCTGGGTGCACAGGTGAGTGCCGCGCAGGTTGGCATCGACGACCAGATCCCACGACTCCTCCGGCATGTCGAGCAGCGAGGCCATGGGATACACGCCCGCGTTGTTGATCAGGATGTCGATGCGATCGAACGTCTCCACGACCTGCTCGAGCAAGCGTTCGACCTCGGGCCGCTTGGTGACGTCGGCCTGCAGCGCCGCCGCATCTCGCCCCATCGACCGAATTCGGGCGACGACCTCCTCCGCGGCGGACCGACTCTCTCGATAGTTCGCCACGACGGACGCCCCGGCCTCGGCGAACCTGAGCGCGATTCCCGCTCCGATGCCCCGGCCGGCGCCCGTCACGACGACGACCCTGTCGGTGAGATCCAGGAGCTGTCGGGGAGACGGCACGCTCATCACGAGACCCACGGGCACGCGACCAGCCGATCGCCACGCGCCTCCAGCGGCGGATCCTCGTCCGCGCACGACGGACGCGCGATCGGACACCGCGTGCGGAACCCGCAGCCGGACGGCTTGTGCAGCGGGGTGGGGATATCACCGGTGAGCCGAATCCGTCCCGCGCGCGGTGCCTCGGGGTCCGGACGGGGCACCGCCGACAGCAGCGCCCGGGAATACGGGTGCAACGGCTCCCGGTAGACCGATTCGGCGGGCCCAATCTCGACCAGGTTACCCAGATACATCACAGCGATCCGGTCGGAGATGTGGCGAACGACCGACAGATCGTGCGCAATGAACAGGTAGGACAAGTCGAATTCCGCCTGCAGGTCCTGCATCAGATTGATGACCTGCGCCTGGATCGACACATCGAGGGCACTGACCGGCTCGTCCGCGATCACGATCTTGGGGTTCGTGGCCAGCGCCCGGGCGATCCCGATTCGCTGCCGTTGACCGCCCGAGAACTCGTGGGGGTACCGGCCGGCCTGCTCGCGCGTCAGGCCGACCTTGTGCAGCAGCCAGCGCACGCGTTCCCGGCGCTCGGCCTGGGGTGCCGCCGTGTGAATCTCCAGCGGCTCCTCGATGATGCGCTCGATCGACATCCGCGGATTCAGAGACGAGAACGGATCCTGGAAGATCATCTGGAGCTGGGACCGAAACGGTCGCATCGCGGACCGATTCAGATGGGCCAGGTCGACGGTCTCGTCGGCGTGCCGATACAGGACCCGACCCGAGATCTCGACCCCGTAGCTCATGGCGCGGAGGATGTTCACGATCGCCCGACCCACGGTGCTCTTGCCACAGCCCGATTCGCCGACGAGACCCAGCGTCTCTCCGCGCGCCAGATCGAAGGAGACGCCGTCGACCGCCGTCACGTCCGCGACCTTGCGCAGCAGGACGCCGCCGAGAACGGGGAACGAGACGCGCAGGTCGCCGACCTCGAGAAGGGGCTCCATGGATCAGAGGGCGGGCGTCGGGACCTCGACCTGGACGCGAGGGTTGGGGTATGTGGCGACTGGCAGGATTCGCACGATTAGCATTAGCCTAGCCTGGCTAGCAGCCCGTGGTGCTTCGCGGTCTTGGCGATGGGTCTCGAACGGCCCCCGTCCGAAAATGTCGGCGGTCCTCAGGCTGGCGACACTAACATACCAGAGCCTCCTCGGCGCGCCGCGACCCGACGTGCCCCTCGGCGCTCGACGACGCGTGCGGTGCGGCCCTCGATGACACGCCGTGTGGCGACGGCGGGCGCGAACGTGCGCGAGCACATGCTTGAGCTCTTGCGGGTCCCCGGACGAGAACGCCGAATCGTGCTGGCGATCGCGGCTGGCATCGTGCTGCTGCGAAGCGCGATTTTCGTCCTCTATGAGGGCACGCACTTCAATTCCGACCAGGCCATCTTCGGCTTGATGGCGAAGCATCTGAGCGAGCTACGCGCGTTTCCCGTCTTCCCCTACGGGCAGCACTACATGCTGGGCGTCGAAGCCTGGGCGGCGGTGCCGTTCTTCCTGATCGGCGGCCCCACCGTCACGATGCTGAAGATGCCGCTCCTCCTCATGAACATCGCCGTCGTGACGCTGCTGATCACGTCGTTCCAGAAGGAGACCGGACTTCGACCCGCCTGGGGTGCGGTGGCCGCCGTCTTCGTCATGCTGCCGCCGCCGGGGACGACCACGCTGCTGCTCGAGGCCGGTGGAGCCAACGTCGAGCCCTTGCTCTGGGTCCTGCTGCTCTGGGTCACACGCCACCGGCCGGTGGCGTTCGGAGGTCTCTTCGCCATCGGGTTCCTGAATCGCGAGTTCACCGCCTACGGTCTGGCGGCGCTCCTGCTGCTCAAGGCCATCGACGGCTCGCTCTTCACGCGACGGCGAATGCAGGATGCACTCCTGGCCCTCGTCTCGTTCACCGCAGTCTGGCAAGTCGTGGGCCTTTTGAGTCTCCCTCGCCTTCAGGCGAGGGAGACTCAATTGGAAATTGAAACGGCTCCCACACCCTGTGGTTTGATGACGTTAAGCAAAACGGCCATCAACCCACGAGAGAAAGGGGCCGAGATGAGCAGTGTCCTACGTCCTGTCAGGAAGCGCAAGAAGGGTCGCAAGCTGGGCCGGGTCGAGGTCATCCGGCGCGAGGACTACACCGCGCTGGAGCTGGACGCCAAGGTGGAGCTGATCCGCTCGCTGGTCCCGCTGGGCTTGATGCACGTGGAGGAGGTGCTCGACGAGGAGGTAACGGCGCTGGCTGGCGAGCGCTACGCCCGCAAGGCCGCGTCGATCGGGGGCCGCCGGCACGGTAGCAACCCTGGGACCGTCGGCCTGGCGGGGCAGCGGGTGCCGATTCGGGTGCCGCGGGTGCGCGGGGCGGGAGATTCCGTTGCGCGCCTACGAGGCGTTGCATGGCGACGGCGCGGTGAATGACCTCCTGCTGAAGCGCGGGCTCTATGGGATCTCGTGTCGCAACTACGAGGCGGCCGCCGAGGCGATTCCCGGCGCGATCGGGCTGTCGGGGTCGACGGTGTCCCGAGGCTTCATCGAGGCCAGCGCCGCGAAGCTTCACGAGCTCCAGGAGCGGGACCTGGCCGCTGAGGACGTCGTGGCCATCGTATTGGACGGCAAGACGTTCGCCGAGGCCACAATGGTCATCGCACTGGGCATCACCATTTCTGGGGCGAAACACTTCCTCGGCTTCGTGGAGACGGACACGGAGAATGAGCGGGTGCTGACGCTGTGCTTGCGGTCGTTGGTCGAGCGGGGGCTGGACCTCTCGCAGGGCCTGCTGGTGATCCTCGACGGCAGCAAGGGGCTGCGGGCAGCCGTCCGGAAGACCTTCCGCCACCGCGCCCTGGTCCAACGGTGCCAGTGGCACAAGCGGGAGAACGTGGTGAGTCACCTGGCCAAGAGCGAACTGGCGGCGTGGCGTCAGCGCCTCCAGCGCGCCTACAACCGGCCGGAGTACGACGAGGCCCTCACGGCGCTCAAGACGCTCCAGGGCGAGCTCGACGAACGGAACCAGTCGGCGGCTCGGAGCTTGACAGAAGGTCTGGACGAAACCTTAACGCTGCATCGCCTCGGGCTGTACGGGGTGCTGGGCCGGTCGCTGAAGACGACGAACTGTCTGGAGTCGGTCAATGCGCTCGTTGAGGAACGCTGTGCGAAGGTTGACCACTGGCAGAACTCGAGCCAACGCCACCGCTGGCTGGCGACCGCGCTCCTGGACATCGAGCCGCGCCTGCGGAAGCTGATGGGCTACCGCCACCTGCCCACGCTTCGTGCCGCGTTGAAGCAAGAACTGAAGATCGACACGACGACATCGAAGAAGGCCGCATGACGAATCCGGAGCCGTAGAGAGTTTCAATTGAGTCTCCCTCGCCTGAAGGCGAGGGAATCAGTGCGCCGCGTCGGCTGAAGCCGACTATCACGGCGCACGTCCCAGAGCCCGAAGAGGTCCGGCCCTGCGGCCTCCTGAAGGCTTCGCCTAAAGGCGAGGGGTTTCACCCATCCCAGAGGGAGACTCTAAGAATGGGCTTGACTCCAGGGTGTCGATGGGCTGTGGTTCCTGCTGGCGGCAGCGATGCTCTTTGCCCTGTTGCGGATCGCCTGGCGCGTCTTCCAGGACGGCGGTCGACCCTGGCGAGCGGAGCTGCCATTCGCGACCTACCTCTTCCTCATCGGTCTGCAAGCCGCGATCGTCTACGCCGTCGGCCGGTGCGGTGCCATCAGCATATTCACCATGCGCTACGTCCTGCTAACCTTGCTCGGGGCAAGCGGTCTGATCGCGTGTTACCTGAAGCTCGAGACGTCACGGACGCTCAAGGCGCTGGTCTTGGTCGTGCTCTCGCTGTGGACAGTCGTCAGCCTTGGTGGACATGCCCTGCTGGTCGACGAGTATCTTCGGCGGACACCGCCGAACAGCCGGCGCGCCCTCGCCGACTATCTGGTCTCGAACGACATCGGGTTTGGCTACGCCACCTTCTGGGACGCCTACAGCGTCGTCTTTCTGGCACAGGAGAAGGTCCTGCTGGCCTCCACCGACGTGTCTCGGATCCAGGAGTACAAACGATTGATCGACGCCCGACGCGATCACGCCGTGACGATCAGCCGCGTCCCGTGCCCCGGCGGCACCCAGGTCGCCGAGGTCTACTTCGTCTGCCCGCCCTGAGCAACCTGTCTTGCTCTCAACCCGCGCGGCGCAGGATCACGAGTGAGACCCACAGGGACACCAGATCCCGCACCGCGCCGGCGACGGAACCGAACTGCGCGCCACGCGCCAACCCGCCTTGCCGGACACGCTGGACCACGTCGACCGCACCGATCCGATAGCCGCGTCGAGCGGCCCGGATCAATCGCTCGGCTTCCACGAACACGCCCTTCGACGTCACCGGAATCTCCGCGAACACCTCGCGCCGGATGCACTTCGTGCTGCCCGGGTCGTAGAGCCGCACGCCGAACAGCAGACCGGGAAGCCAGACATACGAGGCCGAGACGAGGTGTCGCCAGGGGGTATACGCCTTGTGCGTCCGTTTGCAGACGACGATGTCGTGCCCCTCGAGCAGCGGAATGATCTCGTGGAGCGCCTCCGGCGGATACTGGTCATCTGCCGGAATCAGCATGACGTAGTCCTTGACGGCGGTGCGGTAGAGCTCCTCGTAGGTGGCCGCGATCCGCTGGTTCCTCTCGTGTCGAATCGCGCGCACGCGGTCGGGATGACGTCCGACCAGGTCGCCGACCACCCGGGCCGTTCCGTCCTGGCTGGCGTCGTCGACGATCACGAGCTCGTAGTCGTCCGTGCAGCTCGCCAGGACCTGGAGACAGCGCTGCGCCGCCAGGCCGAGCGTGGCCTCCTCGTTGTAGGCCGGCATGACGATGGAGAAGGATGAGGCCGAGGGCAGAGCGGGATCGCGAGATTCGGCGGCTTTCACCACGCAGACTTCATCCATGCCTTCAGCGGATTCTCCTCGGGCCCTTCGAGCGCGATGGCCCGGGTGTGCGCCGGAATCGTGATCGGTGGATCGCCCGTCAGGCGGCACATCCCCCCCCCGCCGACTTCACCGCGAACGTGCTCGGCGATCTGAGCCGCCGTCGCGCACCAGGGCCGGTGCCGCTCGAGTACGTATCTCGCGCACTCCTCGAGCGCGGCAACGCCATCATCGTTGCCGCAGAACCACCGGGCGGGATGGGCGTTGATCATGATCAGCCCGCCGCGCGCGGCGATGTGATCGATCTTGGGCCTCCAGAACCGCGTGGTCTCCGCTTTGTCGACCCCGAGGGCCCATGGCATGTCGAACGGAATCGTGTTCGGCATCACGACGAGGTTGCCCACGACGAAGGGATAGTAGGTGGCGGCGCCGAGGTTGCACCACGAATCGTGGAGAAAGTGAGTGTCCTGAACCGAGCAATCGTACGAGAAGCCCAGGTCGTCCAGGGCCCTCCACAGCGCCGGCGACACGTACCAGCTGGGAGACCGATAGCCGGACACACCGAGCTCCCGGCCCCAGGTCCGACACCAGCCGCCGAGGCGTTCCCGGATGCGCTCTTCCGGCAGGAACGCGACACGATTATCGTGCACGACGTCGTGGAGGCCAACCTCGAACCCGTCTCGTGTGAGCTCGCGCATCAGCTCGCCGTAGCGCTCGATGCACCTCCCGACGAACATGAAGGTGCTTCGAAGATCGAGCGCTCGCGAGAGGTCGGCGAGACGACGGATTTCGCTCGATTCTCGACACGTATCGGTGTCGTGGGAGAGCACGAACGCACATCCGCGACCCTCGGGCCAGCGCCAGCCGTTCGCCGGTCGATCGCCCCGCCGGCTGGCGACGAGGTCCAACCCGTTCTCGGCGTACAGATCGGGGAACCGGACGTCGCGACGCGCACGCCGGAACGCGCCGAGGAGCAGCCGGTTCATGACCCGCATGCGCACCGTCCCCGGAATCCAGTGGTAGGGAAACGGCGCACGTGTCGTCACCGACGGCACCGTCGCGGCGCTTCCCGTGAGGAGCCGCGCGCGGATCCAGTCGGCGGCGACCTCGAATCCGTCGGCTTCGATACGTTCGATGATCGCTGCGGGGGTCGAGCCGTGATCGGCTGTCATCGATTCACGCGGTCGGCGCACCGCCGCGCCCCGGCACGGTGGCTTCGGTCACGACGGGCTGCACCATACCATGGAAGCCTCGGCGGTCTCGGTCGGATCGTCCCGGGAAGAGCCCCGTATGTCGGCCCCCGGGAAAGAATGCCGGACATCTTGGACCGACGGGCCACACAGCCAGCGCCCGCCGATGTCAGCGCCGCCAGAGCCGTAGCTCGGTGATGGACCACTGGAACCAGCTGGTCCCGGTCTGGCGGATCCGCAGCAGCAATGAGTGGTTCCGGGGGAGCGCGACCTCGAACGGTCCACGGCGAGGCTCGCGTACCAAGCCGAGGAACAGCGGCTGGATCACCCTGCCGTCGTAGAGCGTGTCGAAGGTCTCGAGATCGGTTGACGACTCGATCAGGAGGCGCCGCGGAAAGTCGGATTCGGCGAGCGGTGCCGTCTCCATGCGCAGAAGCGCCACATCGGTCGGGCGGCTGAAGCGGATCTCGAGCCATTCGCCTCCGGTCTGCGCAGCGCCGCTTCCCCATCGCGTCCACGGCTCTTGATCGAATGCGTACTCCAGCCGGTCGTTGCCGCTGGACGCCGCCGCGCGGAAGCTGTCGGACGCGATCGAGACGAGCCCGTCTCTCCCGGGGACGGCAGGCACGACCGCCGGCTCCGGCAGCCAGAGGACGCGGGTCTGACCGAACCTCGTGTCCTCGAGCACCGGACCGGCGGCACGCTGGATGACCTCGGCGATGCGGAGGGCCTCCCCGGACGCATAGTCTCGCTCGTGGACGGCGACGTAGCGCACGCCGAGAGTGCGGAGAGCCAAGACGACGTCGCCCACGAGGTCGGTGTCGCCATCGAGGGCGTCGTCGGTGGCCAGGAGGCGTTGAAGCGCCGGGGCGTAGCCGCTGAAGCCATTGACCACGGGCTGCCGGTGAAACAGCGTCTGGTACTGCCGCTCGAGCGTCTGCCGCGTGAAGTCGCGACCGCCGAACGGCAGATGCAGAACCGCCCCTGGCGGCCGTTCGCGCACCCAGTCGGAGACCGCGCGCTCCGCTGGCCGCCCTCGGGCCGGAAACCGCTGGACGTCCACGAAGCCGCCATACCCGTCGACCAGAATCCCGCACGTCAAACCCACAGCGAGCAAGACCTGTCCCCACCCCGGCAGGCGAGTCAAGAGGCGCGCGGCGCCCACGGCCGCCAGGACGGACAGGGCCAGGAAGACGATCATGCCGAGACGGGCGGGCACGCGCAGCCCGTCGAGGCCTGGCACGACCTCCGCCAGCCAGGCGTACGGCCCGACCGGCAGGAGCGGACGACCCCAGAACGTCGGATAGGGTCCCAGCGACAGGATGAACGCCCACGCCGCCACCGTTCCATAGACGCCCGGTCGGCTCGCGGGCAAGGGCCAGAGGCTGCGATAGCAGCAAGACCGCCACGACGCTCGCAAGGAGCCAGGTGCCCGCCTGGCCCAGCAGAAGGAGCAGCAGCGCGGCGAGGCTCGCCAGCGCCGGTATCCCGCTCTGCCAGACACGCCGCAGACCGCCGACGGTGGCGCCGTCGGCGCCGCCTCGATGACGCCTGCGCACCGGGTACAGGGCCACACCGGCGAGCACGAGCACGGTCAGGCCCGGGAACAGCTCGCCCTCGGACTTTCTGAAGCCCGGCAGCCAGCGCCGAGGGTGAGCGAAACTTAGTTGGAAATTGAAACGGCCCCCACACCCTGTGGTTTGATGACGTTAAGCAAAACGGCCATCAACCCACGAGAGAAAGGAGCCGAGATGAGCAGTGTCCTACGTCCTGTCAGGAAGCGCAAAAAGGGTCGCAAGCTGGGCCGGGTCGAGGTCATCCGGCGCGAGGACTACACCGCGCTGGAGCTGGACGCCAAGGTGGAGCTGATCCGCTCGCTGGTCCCGCTGGGCTTGATGCACGTGGAGGAGGTGCTCGACGAGGAGGTAACGGCGCTGGCTGGCGAGCGCTACGCCCGCAAGGCCGCGTCGATCGGGGGCCGCCGGCACGGTAGCAACCCTGGGACCGTCGGCCTGGCGGGGCAGCGGGTGCCGATTCGGGTGCCGCGGGTGCGCGGGGTCGCGGGGCGGGAGATTCCGTTGCGCGCCTACGAGGCGTTGCATGGCGACGGCGCGGTGAATGACCTCCTGCTGAAGCGCGGGCTCTATGGGATCTCGTGTCGCAACTACGAGGCGGCCGCCGAGGCGATTCCCGGCGCGATCGGGCTGTCGGGGTCGACGGTGTCCCGAGGCTTCATCGAGGCCAGCGCCGCGAAGCTTCACGAGCTCCAGGAGCGGGACCTGGCCGCTGAGGACGTCGTGGCCATCGTATTGGACGGCAAGACGTTCGCCGAGGCCACAATGGTCATCGCACTGGGCATCACCATTTCTGGGGCGAAACACTTCCTCGGCTTCGTGGAGACGGACACGGAGAATGAGCGGGTGCTGACGCTGTGCTTGCGGTCGTTGGTCGAGCGGGGGCTGGACCTCTCGCAGGGCCTGCTGGTGATCCTCGACGGCAGCAAGGGGCTGCGGGCAGCCGTCCGGAAGACCTTCCGCCACCGCGCCCTGGTCCAACGGTGCCAGTGGCACAAGCGGGAGAACGTGGTGAGTCACCTGGCCAAGAGCGAACTGGCGGCGTGGCGTCAGCGCCTCCAGCGCGCCTACAACCGGCCGGAGTACGACGAGGCCCTCACGGCGCTCAAGACGCTCCAGGGCGAGCTCGACGAACGGAACCAGTCGGCGGCTCGGAGCTTGACAGAAGGTCTGGACGAAACCTTAACGCTGCATCGCCTCGGGCTGTACGGGGTGCTGGGCCGGTCGCTGAAGACGACGAACTGTCTGGAGTCGGTCAATGCGCTCGTTGAGGAACGCTGTGCGAAGGTTGACCACTGGCAGAACTCGAGCCAACGCCACCGCTGGCTGGCGACCGCGCTCCTGGACATCGAGCCGCGCCTGCGGAAGCTGATGGGCTACCGCCACCTGCCCACGCTTCGTGCCGCGTTGAAGCAAGAACTGAAGATCGACACGACGACATCGAAGAAGGCCGCATGACGAATCCGGAGCCGTAGAGAGTTTCAATTGAGTCTCCCTCGCCTGAAGGCGAGGGAATCAGTGCGCCGCGTCGGCTGAAGCCGACTATCACGGCGCACGTCCCAGAGCCCGAAGAGGTCCGGCCCTGCGGCCTCCTGAAGGCTTCGCCTAAAGGCGAGGGGTTTCACCCATCCCAGAGGGAGACTCTAAGAATGGGCTTGACTCCCAGCGCCAGGCCGACACGACCTGGTCGACGTGCAGATAGGAGCCCACGTCGGCGCTGTAGGAAGCGATCTCGGCCGTCTGCCGCCGAAACCCCTGCTCTTGCTGAACCGCGTAGTACACGCTCGCCACTGGGGCGAGGCAGACCAGCATGATGACGCCGGCCGAGACGAGGTCCGTGAACGTGCGCCGGCTCGGCCGTCCGTGAGCCAGCGCCTGGGCCGAGACCAACGCGACCGGCACGGCGAGGAAGTAGAGGAAGTAGCCATTCGAGAGGGCCTGGAGCAGGTAGGCCACCACGAAGCCGGCCAGCATCCGGCGAGAGCCGCTTGCGAAATAGCCATGGAGCGCCCACAGGCTGATGGGCATCCAGCCGGACATCAGGACCTGGAGGTGGGGCAGTTGTGCGGTGCGGTACGGGCAGAACGCAAAGGCGAGCCCGGCCAGGAGAGCGGCGTCGCGCCGGCCGCACAGCGACCGAGCCAAGACGTACATGCCCGTGCCCGCCAGGACGTAGGAGAAGAGGAACGCCGTATTGTAGAGGAGTAGCGGGTTGTCGGCGATCCACTGGACCGGCGCAAAGAGCAGTGCGATACCAAGCAGGTGCTCGGAGTATGCCAGGGTCCGCGCGTAGGGAAAGAAGATCGGGGCGTCCCACAGACCACGCAGCCCGTGCCCCAGGCGGTCGGCATCCCACGCCAGGATCCAGGCGTTGAGCAGCGAATCGCCCAGCTCCGGGAGCGACCGGCCCAGGTAGTGAACGAGCGGATACGTCCAGCCCAGCGTGAGCGCGAGAAAGCCCGCAGCCACCAGCCATGGTTCCCAACGTCTTGGCAGGTTGGCGAGGAGATCCGACACCGAAACGAGTGTACTGGAGAATCGTCGGGTTCGAGCGCCCGCTACCCGCTCTAGCGTGACTCGCGGCGCGCGAAGAGACGCGCACTCAGTTGGCGCCCGCGGTTCCCTGGCGGCGGGGGGGCACGGACTTCAGCAGCCCACGCGCCCACGGCGATGGATGGACGGGCACCTGCGTCGTGGAAACACGCTCTCCAGCCTCCGACCGTAGCCGATCGGCCGGGTCGAAGATACGGACCTCGTTCCCGATCTGTGCCCGTGGCGGCCAGTCCAGGGCGCCGACCTCACTGCGCTCACCGAACCGGCCCTGAAATCGCGGCTCCTCCCAGGACTTCAGGACGAAGTACGGCGTGTACCCCCTGTGGCGGAACGCAGGAGCACCGTGTCCAGCGCGGCCGGATCGAGACCATCCCAGCGCACCGTCGGGCGTCCCGAGTAGTGCCGCACGCTGCCACTGTGCTGCATGGTGAGCACTACCGCCCGCTTGGGCAGGGCGGACGCGACGTAGAGACCGGTCGCGACGTACTCCTGCTCGCTGGCCTGCACCGCGAACGCTCCTCGCCGGTTCGCCGTGTCGACATAGCAGAGCACCAGCGCCCCGCAGCCCAGGACGACGACCGGCGAGCGTAGGGATCGCGGCAGGCGTCGCGCGCCGGCCATCGCCACGGACGTGCTCAGCACGATGGCGAGGGGCAGTGCGGGCAGTAGAAATCTCGTGTACCACCACGCCTCGAACACCATGTACGGCAAGTAGCTGGCCAGCACGCCGAGGGCGAAGACCAGACACAGCCACCGCAGCCCGCGCGCGATCCGCCGGCCGACGCCGGTGCCAGCCTCGAAGGACACAATCGGTGCGATCACGCTCAGCAGGAGAAACGGCGTGTGGGATTCGATGAGCCAGCGCGGGTACCGCTGCAGGTTGGGAACGATGTTCGTGACGGCGAAGATCGTCTCCAGATCTCCGTAGCCGAATTGCGACCACGCGCCGTACATGACGGTATTGACCCACGCCAGACCGGCACACCCTGGTGCCAGGCCCAGCCCAAAGGCCACGAGCGCCCGTACCCGCCCCCGCGACCCGGTCCCGACAGGATGACCGTTCGACGCGACGAAGAGCGCCAGCAGGGCGGCGAGCGGCGCCAGACTGGGGCGGGTCAGGACCGCGAGCGAGGCCACGACCCCGGCGCCCGCGCTTGCCGCGAGCGTTCGGCGGGCCAGCAGGACGATCGCGGCCAGCCACCAGGCCGCGGCGGGGACGTCGCTCATCGGCTGGAAGAGCTGCATCAGAAAGATCGGGCTGCTTGCCAGGAGCAACGCGGACACCACGCCGGTCGCCTGGCCGTCGACCCGACGACCCAGCACGTAGGTGAGCCACACGGCCAGCGCTCCGAGGAATGGGACGACGAGATACGGGCCGACCGCCCCGAAGACCCTCAGCGGCACCGCCATCGTTAGCGGCAGCCCGGGCGGGTAGGTGGGAACCAGCCCCCCCGGCGTTCGGCGTGACAGGGCGTATCCGAGCGGCGTGAAGCTTCGCTCCGCCGACGGCCAGAGAACCTGGATGGCGACCGGCTGAATGACCTGGCGCCGGCCGCTCGCCCACATCTCGGCCTGGCTCACGTAGCCGTAGGAATCAGATCCCCCCGCGGTGAACGTGCCCCACCGAAGACCGACGACCAGGGTGAGTACGGCCGCCGCCACGGCGATCCCGCGCGCCACGTGCGCGCCCGGTCTCCATCCGAGGAGATCACCCATCGCTCACGAGGTGACAGCGGACCGAGTGGCCGGGCGAGACGGTCACGAGCTCGGGCTCGACCGTCTCGCAGATCTCGAGCTTCTCCTCGCACCGCGTGCAGAACTTGCACCCGACCGGCAGGTCGTGAATACCCGGCACCGTGCCCGGAATCGTTCGCAAGCGGTCCGTCTTGCCCGCCGTCCGCGGCAGGGAATCGAGTAGGCCGCGGGTATACGGGTGCGACGGACTCCGAAAGATCTTTCGGACCGGCGCCACCTCCTGGAGCTTGCCGCCGTACATCACCATCACCCGGTCGCAGGTCTCGGCGACGACCGCCAGGTTGTGGGTGATCAGGAGGATGGCTGCGTCAGCGCTCCGCGCCTTCACCTCCAGCATGAGCTCGAGGATCTGGGCCTGGATCGTGACGTCGAGCGCCGTCGTCGGCTCGTCTGCAATCAGCAGCGAGGGCCTGCACGCCAACGCCATCGCGATCATGACGCGTTGGCGCATCCCGCCAGAAAACAGGTGTGGATAGTCGCCCATCCGCTCGCGGGGCTCGGGGATGCCTACCAGGCTCAGCGCCTCGACCGCACGATCGAACGCCTCCTGCCGGGAGCAGAGCTGGTGCTCGAGAATCGCCTCCATGACCTGAGACCCAATCGTGAACACAGGGTTGAGCGAGGTCATCGGCTCCTGGAAGATCATGCTGATCTCGTTCCCGCGGATGCGACGGATCTCGTCCCACGAGAGCTGCAGCAGATCCTCGCCGCCGTATCGGACCGAACCGGAGACGATCTTCCCGGGCGGATCGGGGATCAGGCGGAGAATACTGAGGGCGGTGACGCTCTTGCCCGAGCCCGACTCACCGACGAGGCCGAGCACCTCGCCCGGCAGAATGTCAAAGTCCACTTCGTCGACGGCTCGCGCGATGCCGGACTCCGTGTGGAAGTGCACGGCGAGCCCGCGGACGGCGAGCAAGGGCTCCGCGGCGGACGCCGCCGCGGGTTCGGGCGCGCGCCCGTCAACGGTGCTCCCGTCCGGCCGGGCGGTGTCAGACATCGCGTTCCACTAGTGCAGCCTCGAGAACTCCCTCGGGTCGAACGCCTCCCGAATCGCCTCGCCGACGAACACGACCAGGATGAGCGTGACGAACACGGCCCCGAGCGGGAAGAAGACCAGCCACGACTTCGTCAGGTTATTCATCCCCTGTCCGATCAGCTCGCCCCAGCTCGGTGTCGGCGCAGGGAGACCGAAGCCCAGGAAGTCCAACGCGACCAGGGTGGAGATGTTCGCCACGATCGAGAACGGCGCAAAGGACACGACCGGCGTGATCGCGTTGGGCAGGATGTGCCGGAACATGATCGAGGCCTCCGAGGCGCCCAGGACGATCGCGGCGCCCACGTAGTCCTTGGCCTTCTCCCGGTAGAACTCGCCCCGGACGTAGTAGGTGATTCCCATCCAGCCGAAGGCCGACAGAATGACGACCAGCAGCCAGAACGACGGCTGGAGCACCAGGTTGCGGCCCGTGACGTAGACCGGCACGACGATCGACCCGACGATGATGATCGTGTAGAGGAACGGTAGAGACGACCAGACCTCGATCAGGCGCTGCCCGAGGATGTCGACCTTGGCGCCAAAGTAGCCGAGCATCGCTCCCACGGCGATGCCGACCACGTAGGCAAAGAACGTCACGAGGAGCGCGAACGTGATCGACACGTTGAAGCCGTAGGCCAAGCGCACCAGGACGTCCCTCGCCCGGTCGTCCGTTCCGAACGGGTGGGCGGCCGACGGCGGGTGCGGTGGCACACCCTCGAGCTCCAGGAGCGCCTCGTTGGGACCATACGGGTAAGGTGGCATCAGGACCCAGCCCTCCGCCTCTCCCGCCAGGCGACGCTCGAGCTCGCGATAGTCGGGCTCTCCGATCGCGTCCAGGCCGAACTCGGTGGCCTCGTGGTAGTGGAGCGGCGGGAAGTAGAGGCGTCCCTGATAGCGCACGAGCAGGGCCTGCCCGGTGGCCAGGAGCGGCAACGCGAACGAGATGGCGTAGAGCCCGAGCAGCAGTAGGAAGGAGTAGTAGCCGCGCTTGAGGCTGCGAAACTTGCGCAGCCGCCGTCGGAGGATCGACTGTGGCGCCGGCGCCGCCCGCCGCGCCGCCTCCGGCGGACCGGCAGGCTGCTGGCCGGTTCGGTCGGTCTGCGACGCCGCGACGCTCGTCTTCGGGTCGCTGGGGGTCATCTGAAGCGAATACGCGGGTCCACGACGGCGTAGATCACGTCCGAGATGATGTTGCCGACGAGCATCAGCACGCTCGAGATCACCAGGATGCCCAGCGCGACCGGGTAGTCGCGCTGCAGGATCGAGGTGTAGCCGAGGTAGCCCATGCCGTCGATGTTGAAGACGCGCTCGATCAGAAAGGACCCCGCCAGAATCAGGCTGAAGACATGCCCGAGACCGGTCACGATGGGGATCAGCGAGTTCCGCAGCGCGTGGACGAAGATGACGCGGCGCTCCGCCAGCCCCTTGGCGAAAGCCGTCCGCACGTAGTCCTGTCCCAGATTCTCCATCAACGAGTTCTTCGTCAGGATCGTCAGGGTGGCGAATGACCCGACCATGTAGCACAGCACGGGCAGGAACATGTGGTGGAGCTGGGTCACGATCTTCTGCCAGAGACCGAGATACTCCCAGTTGTCGGGACGGAAGCCTCCGAGCGGGAAGACGTCCCAGAAGCTGCCACCGCCGAAGAGGACCAGCAGCGCGGTGCCGAGCGCCCAGCCCGGCGTCGAGTAGCCGAGGAAGACGATCACGCTACTGACCACGTCGAAGCGCGACCCGTGCCGCACGCCCTTCACGACGCCGAGCGGAACACAGACCAGGTAGGTAAGGACGAATCCGACGAGCCCAAGGAAGATCGACACGGGGAACCGCTGCTTGATGACGTCCCAGACGGGGTCCTGATAGACGTAGGAGTTCCCCAGATCCAGATGGAGGACGTTCCAGAGCCAGCGGCCGTACCGAATGTGCACCGGCCGATCGAAGCCGTAGTACCGGCGCATCTCCTCGAGCGCCTCGGCGGGAATGCTCTCGTCGATGCGGGTGGCGGCGGTCGCCCCACCCTCCGCCATCGCCGCCATCCTGAACTGCATGAGCTGTCGCTCGACCGGGCCACCCGGGACGAAGTGCATGATCACGAAGACGGCGAGCGTGATGCCCAGGAAGGTAGGAATGACGAGCAGGAGCCGGCGGATGAAGTAGCTGGTCATCGAGGGGCCGCGCCGTGGCGCTCGACGCTACTGAGAGGTCGTCGGGGAGTCGGTTTCGCGCTCCGCGTACTCCAACCAGTAGCGATCCTCGACGGGGCCCGCCTCGAGTTGGACGGTGGAATCACCCAGGGCCGTGTCGACGTCGGCGGACCGTTGGGGATCGAACCACCACAGCGTCACCAGATCCCGGTAGTCACCGAAGCGGCTCAAGTGGCCCTCTGGTTGACCAAAACGGTTCCAGTAGGCCAGGCGCTGGTTGGGCGCGTACCACTGGAGGAGATAGTGGTATTCGTTGGCAAGGATCCCGTCGATCTCGCGGATCCCGTCGATCCGCAAGTCGACGTCGAACATCTCGTCATAGGCGTCACAGATTTCGTCGATCCGTGCGCTCTTCACGCCGGTGATGTTGTTCGTGTTGTCGACATCCGCCAGCGTCGAGTGAAAGGAGGTCTCGGGATTGGGGAACAACAGGCCACTCCACGCCATCGAGACCAGATCGAACTTGCGCTCCATGACGAGCTGGAAGAGCGTCTCGGGTGTGACGAGCCGCAGGTTGAGGCCGATGCCCAGCTTGCGCAGATCCTCCTGGTACACCGTCAGGAACGGCTCGGACGCCTTGTTGGAGTACAGGATCTCGACGCTCAACGGAGCGCCGTCCTTGACGAGCTGGCCCCTGTCATTGCGCTCCCGCCACCCGGCCTCGGCCAGTAGCTCGATCGATGCGCGCGGGTCGTACGGGTTCGCCGGGTTGTCGTGGTTCTCGTAGATGCCTCCGGCGTAGTACGAATTCTGCGGCAGATATTCGTTGTAGAACAGTTTCTCGATCATCTGCTCTCGGTTCATCGCCAGGGCGAGCGCCTCCCTGAGCCGGACGTCGTCGAACGGCGCCTTGCGGGTATTGAAGGCCAGACCGGCGATGCCGTTGGGATTCTGGTTGAAGACCTTGCGCTTCTGAACCAGACCGCGCTCCACGTTGTCGAAGTCGAACTCCTCGACCCACACGCGGGCTCGGCTGACGAAGAAGTAGTCCAGATCGCCCCGCTTGAACATCTCGAACGCGAGGTTCTGATCGCGCACGACGATCTCCCGCACCTCGTCGAAGTTGTTCACGCCGACGCTGCGCCGCTGGTTCTCGGCCCAGTAGTCGGTGCGGCGGCGAATCGTCACGGACTGGCCCTTCTCGATATCGGACTCCTCGACGATGTAGGGTCCCGTGCCCGGCAGGAGCTTGAAGTTGTACTCGCGCAGATAGGTCTCCCCGTCCAGATCCTTCAGGACGTGCCCCGGAAAGATCGGGAGCGCCTGCGAAAAATAAAGGAAGTTACGCCAGTTCAGCCTCGTGCTCGTGGCGCGAACGATGTACTTGCTCTCGGCCACCGGTTCCTCGAACTTGCTCCAGACCAGGGTGCTCATCGGTGCCTGCAGCCCCTTGTCCATCATGAGTCTCCACGTGGCGACGACGTCGGCGGCAACGACCGGCGCTCCATCGGACCACCGCGCGTTGGGGTTGATCCGAAAGCGGTAGGTCAACCTGTCCTCGGAGATCTGCCAGTGCGTCGCGAGGGCGGGCATGTACTCGAGGGTGGTCGGGTGCATCGTCAAGAGGCCCTCGTAGACCATGCTCTGAATCAGGGCGTTGAGCGCGGTGTTCGACTCCGGCCCCTCGGTCCGCAAGGTGCCGGGGAAGTCCAGGATGTACTCCCGCAGGGTGCCTCCCTTGACCGCCCGGGGATCGCCGACGAAGTCATGGTCCTCGTTCGTCTCCCACCCCTCGCCCGTGAACCCTCGACCGCCCTCCTCGGCCGGCACGTCGGGATCGGCTCCAGCATCGGCGTCCGGGAACACGGGATAGTCGGCCTTGTCCATCGAGACCGCGGCCGCCGGCCCGGGTGCGCGGGTCTCGGCGCCCGGTGGTTCCGCAGACGGCGAGCCGCAGGCGGTCAGGATGAGCAGTGCGGGGACCAGGTGATACCGAAGCTTCATCGGTCGGCTCCTCACGCGTTGGCAGGGCAATGGTTCAGCTCATTGTAGCAACCTGGCCCAGTCTCAGGAAATGTGGCCCCCTCACGGCGGGCAGCCGTGCGACGCGGGACTCTCACCACGGGCTGCTAGCGGTAGAGGAGGTAGCGCGCCCGGAGCTGACGCCACGTCGCCTCACCCGCGCGCCAGCCGGCCACGATCCGCTCCGTATCTTCGCCGGCGCGAATCCGCGAGATCGTCTCCCGCGATCCGAGGAGCCGCGCGGTCGCCTCGAGATCGTAGGTGTCGCCGTGCAGCCGGTGCAATGCCGAGGCGATCTCGACGCCGACCCGAACCGGCTCGAGCCGACTCCGATCCGTCACGAGCATGAACACCCCGTGGCAACGCTCCCCGGCGTACTTGCTCGACTCGGGCGTGAAGCTCACCGGGTAGAAGCTGATTCCCGGCAGCGCGCGGGCGTTGAGCGCCTCGGCCAGCGCGACCGCGTCGACCCAGGGCGCGCCGATATGCTCGAAGGGCGTGTCGGTTCCACGGCCGACTGACACGTTGCTGCCCTCGAGCGCCCCGATGCCGGGATAGAGCGACGCCTGGATCAGGTTCCTGATGTTCGGCGAGGGGTTCACCCAGGACAGCCCCGTCTGGTCGAACCAGAGATCTCGGCGCCACCGTTGCATCGGGACGACCGTGAGGTCCGCGCCGATACCGGTCTCCGCGTTAATCAGCCGTGACAGCTCGCCGAGCGTCAGGCCGTGGCGGATCGGCATGGACAGGTAGCCGGTGAAGCCGAGGGCCGAGCCGTCGAGCATCGGACCCTCGATCGAGAACCCGTTGATCGGATTCGGGCGATCCAGCACCACGACGGCGATACCACGCGCCGCCGCCGCCTCGAGGACGTAGGCCACGCTGCTGGCGTAGGTGTAGAACCGGGCGCCGACGTCCTGGAGGTCGACGACCATGGTGTCGATACCGTCGAGCATCTCCGCCGTCGGGCGTCGCGTCTCCCCGTAGAGCGAGTGAATCGCCAGCCCGGTGTCCGGATCCCTCGACGACGGTACCGCCTCGTCGAGCGCGCCCCGGATACCGTGCTCGGGGCTGAACAGCGCGACGAGCCCCACGTCCTCCGCCTCCCACAGCAGATCGATCGTCGAGACTGCGTCGCGGGCCCGCCCACTCTGGTTGGTCAGCAGACCGACGCGCTTCCCGCGGAGTCGATCGAAGCCGGTCGCCCGCATCACGTCGATCCCGCTGAGGGTGCTCTCTCCGGCGGGACGCCGCGGCCGACCGGCGGGGCCGAGGTCCGGCCGAAACGGGCCGCCGCGCCAGGTGCCGGTGGCGGGTGCCCCGGGCAACGACGCGGCCACGGCGGTGGCCACCCGCGCGCGGAGCGCCGTGACATCCCCCGTGCCATCGGGGTGCAAACGACTCGACAGGAAGACGAGGAAGGTATCCGTCGCCGGGTCGATCCAGAGCGAGGTGCCCGTGAAGCCGGTGTGGCCGAACGACCCGGGCGGGAAGAGCTCGCCCCGGTTCGACGAGAAAACCGAGCCGATATCCCAGCCGAGCCCACGCACGTTGGGCTCGTGCGATGGTGTCGCGGGGGAGCTCATCCTGGCGACCGACAGGGGGGACAGGACCCGGGCTCCGTCGCGGGTGCCTCCGCCGAGCAACATCTGGCAGAAGACGGCCAGGTCGGCCGCGGTGCTGAACAGACCGGCGTGGCCCGCCACACCGCCCATGCGTCTTGCCGTCGGGTCGTGGACGATCCCCCGCAGCATCTCACCGTCGGGTCCGCCGCACGGTCGGTCCGACTCGCGACACGGCTCGGTGGGCGCAATGCGCGACGTCATCGACCCGGGCGGCAAGAAGCGCGTGTCCAGCATCCCGAGCGGGTCGAAGATCCGCTCACGAGCGAACCGGTCCAGGGGCAGGCCGCTGATCCTGGATACGATCTCGCCGAGCAGGAAGAAATTGATGTCGCTGTAGATGAAGCGTGCCCCGGGGGGTGCCGCGGGCACCTCCAGGGTCGCGAGCTCGATCGCCGTGTCGGTTCCGGTCCAGGGATCGGCCAGGTCGACGTCGGGACGCAAGCCCGACATGTGCGCCAGGAGCTGGCCGATCGTGATCTCCGACTTGCCGTATCGACCGAAATCGGGGATGAAGCTGGAGACCCGATCCCGCAGCCGAAGTCGGCCTTCCTCGAGTAGGATCATGACACTGGTCGTCGTGGCAACGACCTTGGTCAGCGACGCGAGGTCGAAGACCGTCTCCATCGTCATGGCCTCGACCCGCGGCACGACGGCACGGTCCCCGAACGCCCGCGCATAGAACACCCGGTCGCGATTCCCGGCCACGACGACGGCACCGGACAGCTCCCCGTCGCGGATCGCCGTCTCCACCAGCCGGCCGATGCGGTCCGTCCCGCGGGGACCCTGCGCATCGGCCCGCTGCGTCCTGGGAGATGCCACGGTCGGCCCGTGCGAGGCGCGACGAGAAAGAGGACCGGGGGCGTGGCTCAGGGCGAGGGTAGGGGGAGAGCCCGTAGAGAGGAGCAGCACGCCCAGGGCCAGCGCGCGGCGCAGGATGGTCACACGCAGCATACTATCGTGGGTTTATCGTGTCGTGCCCGCGCTCCGCCCGGTGGAGACTTGAGCGATTCGGATCCTTGAATTATAATTGGGTAGTTTTACTGGAGCTTTTCGTTGATTGGGGTGCCAGACAGGTCTTGGTGTGTCACTGGAGCACCGGGCCTCGCGTGAGAGGAGAAAGGGAGAAGGTCATGCTTCGAAGTTTTCGTGCGTATTTCCTTGGGCTGGCCGCGCTGACGCTGCTGCTCGGGCCTGCGAGCCCGGGTGACGCGCAGCAGATGGGCAACCTCCGCGGACAGGTCACTGAT
This sequence comes from Vicinamibacterales bacterium, assembly GCA_965197935.1. Lineage (GTDB taxonomy): Bacteria > Acidobacteriota > Vicinamibacteria > Vicinamibacterales > CAZQMT01 > CAZQMT01. Next base: position 278,742 of record CBDAOD010000001.1, read on the forward strand.
GACGACGGCAACGCCATCGTGGGGGCGTCGGTCGTCGCCGAAACCGCCGGGTCATCCCAGAGGTTCGAGTCTACAACCGACGATGAAGGGCGCTGGTCGATCACCGGGCTGCGGGGCGGCCAGTGGCTGCTGACCGCTTCCGCCCGGGGCTACGTACCCACGCAGGGCCAGGCGCGTGTGACCACCCTGCGCCCCACCCCGCCCATGACCTTCAGGCTAGAGAAGGGGATCGAGGGTCCGCTGGGAGCCTTGACCGGCGTCGACACGACCGAGATCCAGGCCGATCTGCAGGCGGGTGACCTGCTGTTCAACGCGGGTCAGTACGACGCCGCGCTGGCATCGTATCAGTCGGTCCTGGAGAAGGTGCCGGAGCTCACCATCGTCAACCTGTCGATCGCCAACTGCTACCGCGCGAAGCAGGAGTACGACAGCGCCATCGGCGCCTACGACAGGGTGCTGGCCGACGATCCGACGAACGAGAAGGCCCTAATCGGCATCGGGATGACGAACCTCGAGAAGGGTGACTTCGCCGCGGCGGAGACCACCTTGGCGGCGGCGGCCGAGACGGCCGGCGCCAGCGCCGAGGTGTTCTACAACCTCGGCGAGGTGAAGTTCGTCAAGGGCGAATCCGACGTCGCCGCCGAGTGGTATCAGAAGGCGGTGGATAGCGACCCCAAGTGGGGCAAGCCGCTCTTCAAGCTCGCGCTGGTAGCGCTCAACAAGGAGGACTACGACGGCGCCACGCAGTACCTGCAGAAGCTGCAGGAGGTGGACCCGGCGTCGTCGGAGGCCCAGCAGGCCACGGCCGTTCTCGAGCAGATCGCCAACCGCTAGCCGGACCGCCAGCAACCAGGCGAGTGAGCGGTGACGCGTGGAGCGCCGGTCGATGCGGCCGGCGCTCTTCGTGTGTACGGACATCTGCCCACACGGAACCTCCGCCGATCCGAAGATGTCGGTTGCCAGAATGGTCGCGTCGGTCGTGCGGGCGGCTACGGCAGCTTGCTCAGGATGTCCTTCGCCTGGTTGACCTGCGGGTGATCGCTCGGCGCGAGCTCGACGAACTTCGCGAAGCTGGTCTTGGCTCCGGGTACGTTCTGCAGCGTCAGCTGCGCCATCCCTTGGAAGTAGTAAGGGTTGGCGTCGCCCGGGAACGCCCCGATCAGGCGCGTGAGCAATGCGTCGGCCTCGGCCGCCTTCTTCTCCTGGAGGAGCCTGAGGGCGAACTGCGTGAGCATGTCGGAGTTCTCATGCGGGACGTCGAACAACGCGTCGACGTACTCCTCGGTCTTCTCGGCGTCGCCCATTTCCATGGCGCTCTGGAGCGTCAACGCCAGCAGCTGGATGTTTCCGGCGTCCTCCATGAGCGCCAGCTCCAGGTGTTTGAGCGCGTTGGCGTGATCGCCCTCCTTGCCATAGGTCATGGCGATCGAGCGGTGCACCGGCATGAAGGTCGGGTTCGCCGCAAGCACCTTCTCGTACGCCGCCCGGGCGCCAGCAAAATCGCCGTCCTGGAACAGATCTTCGCCGGCCTCCAGCTGCTCCTGCATGTCCTCCAGCTCCCTGTTCGAGAGCGGCTTGCCCAGGCTCACCTCGTAGGGGGTGGTGGCACCATCCTCGAGCTGCAGGATCGCCCGCCGCACCGTGCGTTCCTCCGCCTCCACCTGCACGATCCACCGACCCGTGCGCAGGCCGCCCATCATGAACGCACCGTCCCCGTCGGTCTTCCTGACCCACCATCCCGCCGTGCTCGTGGTGGGCGTGGGTGGAGGCGCGGACCCGGATGCCGCGCTGGCCGCCGCGGCGGCGGCGGCGGCTCGATTCGGCTGGCTGCTTTCCTCTGCGACTGGCGGCGGGGGCGCGCCGGCCTCCGCGAAGCGGAGCTTGACGTTCGCGTCGCCGATCCCCTTCCCCTCCTCGTCCAGCACCTTGCCGGCGATCTGCGCGGTACCCTCCCACTCGGGGTGAGCCTCCTGCTCCTGCGCCTGGACCGGCACGAACAGGCCGACCACCAGCGCGATGGGCATGATTCGTTTGAAGAGCGTATTCACGATGAACTCTCGCTTTCTCTTGAGGTTTCCCAACCGAAGATCTCGCGGGCGGCCCCCCAGGACCCTGGACGACCGACCCACGTGGCACGACTCGAACGGGGATTCTGGACAGACCGCTACGTCTATTAAGTGTAGCGCAGGCGGGCGCGGTTCTTCAAGACGGCGGGGTGCAGGAGTCGGGGTCGTCCTGCGGTCGGATGACGCCGGGCGCTATGCTACCCTGGACTCCGGTCCCGAACACCACGACCTCTGACCATGCGCCGTCATCGCTGGCTCCCGCTGGGCTTCGTCCTGTTCGTGACCGCACCCGGGCAGGCCGGGGGGCAGGCGCCGCCGGCACGGGCACCGCGCTCGCCGGCGGGCCTCACCGCCGTCCAGGGGGTCAAGGTCGGTCACCACACGCTCTCCGAGCGCCCGACCGGCTGCACCGTCATCCTCGTCGAAGCCGGCGCCGTGGCCGGCGTGGACGTTCGCGGATCGGCGCCGGGCACGCGTGAGACGGCGCTGCTGGACCCGGTCAACACCGTACAGCAAGTGCATGCGATCGTCCTCTCGGGCGGGAGCGCCTTCGGACTCGACTCCGCCTCGGGTGTGATGCGCTACCTGGAGGAGCGCGGCATCGGCTATCCCGCCGGGGTCGCGCGCGTGCCGATCGTGCCGGCAGCCATCCTGTTCGACCTCGGCGTTGGGGACGACCCGGCCGTTCGCCCGGGGCCGGACTGCGGCTACCAGGCCGCCGACATCGCTGACGTCGGGCAGGTGGACGAGGGCAACGTCGGCGCGGGTGCCGGCGCCACGGTGGGCAAGCTCGGCGGCGCCGCCCGCGCCATGAAAGCCGGGATCGGCACCGCGGCCATCACGCTACCCACCGGCCTGACGGTCGCCGCCCTCGTCGCGGTCAACGCCGTTGGCGACGTCGTCGACCCACGAACCGGGCGGATCGTGGCGGGCATGCGGACTCCGGACGGTCGCGATCTGGCGGACGTGCGCGGGCTGCTACGCTCGGGCGCCGTGCCGCGTCCGAACCCCGGCCAACACACGACGATCGGCGTGGTCGCGACAAACGCCGCACTGACGAAACCCCAGGCGACCAAGGTCGCGCAGGTCGCGCACGACGGCCTGGCTCGCGCGATCGTCCCGGCGCACACGCCGGCCGACGGCGACACCCTGTTCGCCGTCGCGACGGGGCATCACACGGCGGAGCCGTCCGTCCTCCAGATCGGTGCCCTGGCAGCCGAGGTCGTTGCCGACGCCATCGTCCGGGCCGTCAGGACCGCCGAGGGTATCCCGGGCTACCCTGCCGCCCGGGATCTTGCGCGATGACCCCCCTCCCGCTCGGGTGACCCCGCCAGCCATGGTCACGGCACACGGACTTTGCCGGCGATTCGGCGATCGCCTCGCCGTCGACGGCCTGAGCTTCGACCTGCGCGCGGGCGAGATCTTCGCCCTCCTGGGTCCGAACGGAGCCGGAAAGACCACCGCGATTCGTCTGCTCGCCGGGCTGATTTCGCCCACGTCGGGCTCGATCACGGTGGGCGGCACGGAGCTGACCGCTCGCACGGCCCAGGTCATTCGGGCCAGGGTGGGGATCCTCACGGAGGCCCCGGGGCTCTGGGAGCGCCTCACGGTCCGCCAGAACCTCACGATCTACGCGGAGCTGTTCGAGGTGCCGGAGGTCCAAGCCACGGTGGAGAGGCACCTGCGTCTGGTGGAGCTCTGGGAGCGCAGGGACGACCAGGCGGGCCTGCTCTCGAAGGGCATGAAGCAGAAGCTCGCTCTGGCGCGAGCGCTGGTTCACGACCCGCAGGTCGTCCTGCTGGACGAGCCGACGGCCGGACTGGATCCCCGGACGGCGCGCACGGTCCGCGAGCTGATCCTCAACCTGCGAGCCAGACGTCGCGCCGTGCTCGTCTCCACCCACAACCTGGATGAGGCGGAGCGCCTGGCCGACCGGGTGGGCGTCCTGCGAACCCGGCTGGTGGCGCTGGACGCCCCGCACGCGCTGCGCCGGCGGCTCTTCGGCCATCGGGTCCGGATTCGCCTCGACCGCGACCCGACCGCGCTGGTCGCGCAGCTGGCGCAGGCAGGGGCGACCGACATCCGCACCGAAGGATTCGGCTGCGTCATGGACGTCAGCGAGCCCGATATCCAGATTCCGGCAATCGTCCGCGCGCTGGTGTCCTCGGGCGCCGGGGTCCGCGAGGTCGCCGACGACCGCCCGTCGCTCGAGGACATCTACCTCAAGCTCCTGGAGGAGGCTCACCCGGTGAATCGACGCGAGATCGAGCGGAATCCGCCACCGAGGACACAACGGACATGAAGCCGTCTCGGATCCTGATCTTGGCCCGAAAGGAGCTGCTGGAGTTGCGACACAGTCCGGCGATCCTGTTGCCCGCCGTCATCATGACGGTCATATCGGTGGCCTTGCCGTTCTTCGTCGCGGTTGGCATCCCCGGTCTGACGGGCCACCAGCTTACCGACGACGCCGATCTGCGACGTATCGTCGAAGGCGCCGCGGAACGGCTGCCAGGCATGCGCGCGTTGCCGACGGAGGCGGCCGCCCAGGGATTCCTGCTGCAGCAGTTCCTGCTGCTCCTCGTGCTGGTTCCGGTCACGAGCGCCATGTCCGTGGCGGCCCACAGCGTGATCGGTGAGAAGCAAAGCCGCACGCTCGAGCCGCTCCTGGCGACGCCGATCACGACCCTCGACCTGCTGTTGGGCAAGGTCGTGGCCGCCCTGGTGCCCGCCCTGACGCTGGAGGCCGGCGCGCTCGTGCTCTACTTCCTCGGAGCCTGGTGGCTCGCGGCCCCAGGTGTGGTGGGGGTGCTCGGCTCGGGGCGCGCCCTGCTCGCGGTATTGCTCTTCGGCCCACTCGCGGCGCTGATCGCGTTGCAGCTCTCGGTCACGATCTCGTCTCGGGTGAACGACCCGCGCGGCGCCCAGCAGGTCGGCGTGCTCGTCATCGTGCCGGTGCTGGGCCTCCTGGTCGCCCAGTTCACCGGTCTCCTGTGGCTGAGCGGCTCGCAGATCGTTCTCGCCTCGGTGGGCCTCCTGCTGGCATGGCTGGGCCTGCTGGCCGTCGGCGTGAAGGTGTTCGCGCGCGAGACGATTCTGATGCGATGGAAGTGACTTGACGTTCGCCAACCGCAAAAGTCATCCTGACCCCGTGCTGCTACCGGACTCGAATGGAGCTGGATCATGATCCGATCGGCGGCGGTGCTCGGCGCGGGCACGATGGGCGCCCAGATTGCCGCGCATCTCGCGAACGCCGGCGTGCCCACGCTGTTGCTCGATCTCACCGGTCAGGCCGCGCGCGACGGATTCGCGCGCGCGCGCCGGGCGAAGCCGAATCCCTTCTTCTCGGCCGACGTCCACCCGCCGGTGTCCACGGGCGGATTCGACGACGATCTGGCGCGCATCGCCGACTGCGACTGGATCATCGAAGCGATCGTGGAACGGTTCGATGCCAAGCGCGGATTGCTGGCGAAGGTCGAGACGCACCGGCGGCCCGGCGCGATCGTCAGCTCCAACACGTCGGGGATCCCGCTCGCCGACATCGCGACCGGCCGTTCGGACGAGTTCCGCCGCCACTGGCTGGGCACCCATTTCTTCAACCCGCCTCGCTATCTACGATTGCTCGAGGTGATTCCGATTCTCGACACCGACCCAGCGGTCGTACGGGCAATCTCCGAGTTCGCTGACCACCGGCTCGGCAAGGGTGTCGTGGTCGCGCGTGACAGCCCGGGCTTCATCGGCAACCGCATCGGTCTGTACGGCGTGATGCGGGCATTCGAGTCGCTGGCCGGGGGCTACACCGTGGAGGAGATCGACGCCCTGTCGGGACCCGCGCTGGGGCGCCCCAGGAGCGCGACCTTTCGGACGATGGACATCGCCGGGCTCGACATCCTGACCCACGTCGCGCAGGATCTCACCGAGAGGCTGGAGGACCCGGCGGAGCGCACCGCGTTCGCGATCCCGCCCCTCCTGGAGAAGCTGGTCGAACGCGGCTGGATCGGCGAGAAGGCGGGCCAGGGGCTGTACCGGAGACAGCCGGCACCCGACGGCGGCGGTTCAGAGATCTGGGCCCTGGATCCGCAGACCCTCGACTACCGTCCGCGGCGTCCGGTCCAGCTCCCGGCGCTGGACGCCATCCGGTCGAATCCGGATCCGGCCGACCGAATCCGATCGCTGTTTTCGAACGAGGACCGCTCCGGGGCGTTCGTTCGGGCCGTGCTCGGCGCTACCCTGCTCTACTCGGCGCGCGTCGCGCCCCGAATCGCACATTCGATCGACGACGTCGACCGCGCCATGCGGTGGGGGTTCGGCTGGGAGCTGGGGCCGTTCGAGATCTGGGACGCGATCGGCCTGCGCGAGGTGCTCGAGGCCTGTCCCACGGACGACGTTCCATCGCTGGTCCAGGGCCGGCTGGCCCAGGGTGAGAACCGCTTTCGGGATCGCACGCTACCCCCGGCCGCGCCCGACCTCCAGATTCTCCGCGCAGCGCGGGATCGAAACCCGATCGTCAAGCAGAACGCTGCCGCGAGCCTGGTGGATCTGGGGGACGGCGTCCTGGCCGTCGAGTTCCACTCCAAGCTGAACACGATCGGGGGCGACACGATGGAGATGCTCGCCCACGCGCCGGTGGAGGCCGCGCGTAACTTCCAGGCCCTGGTCGTGGGCAACGACGCCGCGGACTTCTCGGTGGGCGCGAACCTGATGATGCTGCTGCTCGAGGCGCAGGAAGAGAACTGGGACGAGGTCGAGGCCATGGTGCGCACCTTCCAGTCGGTGACGATGGGGCTGCGGTATGCCGACGTTCCCGTCGTGGTCGCGCCCGCCGGTCGCACCCTGGGCGGTGGATGCGAGCTGGTCCTGCACGGAGATCGCGTCCAGGCGGCCGCCGAGACCTACATGGGGTTGGTGGAGGTCGGTGTCGGTCTGATTCCGGCCGGTGGCGGCACCAAGGAGATGGTGGCCCGGAGCGCCGAGACCGCCTCGACGAGCGACCCGGCCGCACAGCTCGACGGCGCGCGACGCGCCTTCGAGACGATCGCCCTGGCGACGACCTCGTCGAGCGGTCCGGATGCCCGCCGCGTCGGTTACTTGCGCGAGACCGACGGCATCACGATGAACCGCGAGCGCCTGGTGGCCGATGCCAAGGCCCGCGCGCTGTTCCGCCGACGCGAGGGGTACAGACCACCGCCCCCGAGGACGGCCATCCCGGTCGGCGGCGAGAGCGTGCTGGCGGCGTTGAAGCTCGGGGTCCACCTGGCGTGGCGCGCCGGGCGAATCAGCGATCACGACGCCCTCATCGGCCGGAAACTGGCCGCGGTCGTCGCGGGTGGGGCAATACCCCATCCGGCGCGGGTGAGCGAGCAGTATCTGCTCGACCTCGAACGCGAGGCGTTCCTGAGCCTCTGCGGCGAACCCAGGACGCAGGAGCGCATTCGGCATACGCTCAAGACCGGCAAGCCGTTGAGGAACTGAGCGGAGCCATGATCGACATCGGCGAGGGCCCAGCCGTCATCCTCGTTCCCGGCATCCAGGGGCGGTGGGAGTGGATGCGCCCGGCCGTTCACGCGGTCGGGCGCCGATGTCGGGCGATCTCGTACTCGCTGTCGGGAGAGCCGGGGGCGGACTTCCCCGTCGGGTCCAGGCCGGGCTTCGACCGCTTCGTCGATCAGCTGGACGCGGTGCTGGATCGGGCGCGGCTCGAGCGCGCGACGATTTGCGGCGTGTCCTACGGCGGGCTCATTGCCGCGCGCTATGCGGCGCAGCGCCCCCACCGGGTCGAAGGGCTGGTGCTGGCGTCCACACCGGCACCAACGTGGAAGCCGGACTGCCAGGTCGAATGGTATCTGCGGGTGCCGCGCTTGCTAGCCCCGCTCTTCGTCGCGCGTTCACCGGGGCGCCTCGCACCCGAGGTCCGCGTCGCATTTCCGGACCCGCGGAGTCGTTTCGTCTTCGCCGTCCGACACACCGCGCGCGTCGTCGCGGCGCCGTTCTCACCCGTGCGGATGGCCGAACGCGTGCGACTCCTCGGAACGATCGACCTGGCATGCGACTGCCGGGCGGTTCGGTGTCCCACGCTGGTCGTCACGGGCGAGCCTCACCTCGACCGCGTCGTGCCTGTCACGAGCACCCGATGGTATCTGGACGGGATCGGCCACGCCCGCGGGGTGACCCTGGACCGGACCGGACACATCGGGCTCATCACGCGGCCGGGCCGCTTTGCCGAGATCGTGGCCGGCTTCGCCGGCGAGGCCGAGGCCGCCGGCAGCACGCCGGCGAGGACGGCGTCATGAAGCTCGAGATCCCGGGACCCGCCGGTCGTCTCGAGGCGATCCTGGACGAACCCGCCACACCCCCGCGGGCGGTGGTGGTCCTGGCCCACCCGCATCCGCAGTACGGTGGGACGATGCACACCAAGGTGGTCTTCCGGGTCGCCAAGGCCTTGCAGCGCATCGGCTGTGAGGTCTTGCGGTTCAACTTCCGCGGCACCGGCGCCAGCCAGGGGGCCTTCGACGGGGAAGACGGCGAGCGGGCGGACTTCGTCGCGGGCCTCGACTTCGCCCGCGCCCGTCATCCCCGACTCGACCTCTGGGCGGCGGGGTTCTCGTTCGGCGCGTGGGTCGCCCTCACCGCGGGCACGGTCGACGACCGCGTCCGGGTGTTGATCGGCATCGCGCCACCGATCGAGCGCTACGATTTCGGTACACTGCGGCAGAGCACCAAGCCCAAGTTCTTCATCCAGGGCGAGCGGGACGAGGTCTGCCCGCTGGGGGCGATGCGTCGCTTCTATGCGCACGCCTCCGAACCCAAGGAGCTGGTGGTGATCGACGGCGCCGATCACCTGTTCGATGGTCGGGTCGGTGAGGTCGGCGACGCGGTCGAGGATCTCCTGCGGGATTTTCCGGCTCATTCTAGGGCGTAAAGGAGACGGGCGATGCAGGACGCGGTGCTCGTATCGGCGGTCCGGACGGCGGTGGGGAAGGCGCCACGGGGAACCCTTCGGACGACCCGACCCGACGAGATGGCTGCCGTCGTCATCGGCGAGGCGTTACGGCGCGCGCCCGGCATCGACCCCGGGGAGGTCGAGGACGTGATCCTGGGGTGCGCCATGCCAGAAGCCGAGCAGGGCATGAACGTCGCCAGAATCGCGAGCCTCCGCGCGGGGATTCCGATCGAGGCGTCGGCGGTGACGATCAACCGGTTCTGCTCGTCGGGCCTCCAGTCGATCGCCTTCGCCGCCGAGCGCATCATGTGCGGGTTCGCCGGCACGATCGTCTCGGGTGGAGCCGAGTCCATGAGCCTCATCCCGATGGGAGGGCACAAGCTCGCGCCGAACCCGCACCTAGTCGACACCTATCCCGACGTCTACCTCAGCACCGGTCTCGTCGCCGAGAACCACGCCCGCGAGGCGTCGGTCTCTCGGGAGGAGCAGGATGCCTTCGCGCTACGCAGCCACGAGCGCGCCGTGGCCGCGATCCAGGCGGGTCGGTTCAGTGACGAGATCGTGCCGCTGGAGGTCACCGTGCTCGACGCCTCGCCGAACGGCGTCCCCCCGAGCCCGCGCCGCGTCAGGTTCGAGGTCGACGAGGGGCCCCGCCAGGACACGTCGCTCGACGCGCTGGCCAGGCTGCGGCCGGCGTTTCACGTCGCGGGCTCGGTCACCGCGGGCAACTCCTCGCAGACCAGCGACGGGGCGGCCGCGGTCGTGGTGACGTCCGACCGGCGTGCGCGCGAGCTGGGCCTCGCCCCGTTGCTCCGGTTCGTGGCCTACGCGACGGCCGGCATCGAGCCCGAGCGCTTCGGTCTCGGGCCCGTGCCCGCGATCCGCAAGGTGCTCGACCGGGCGGGTCTCCGGTTGGACGACATCGGTCTCATCGAGCTGAACGAGGCGTTCGCTGCTCAGGTTCTGGCATGCCTGCGGCAGATCGACATCGACCCGGACCGGCTGAACGTCAACGGCGGCGCGATCGCGCTTGGCCACCCACTGGGTTGCACGGGCGCCAAGCTCACGACGAGCCTGGCCTACGAGATGCGACGCCGACAGGCACGCTACGGGATGGTCACGATGTGCGTCGGCGGTGGGATGGGGGCCGCCGGAATCTTCGAGCGCATGTGATCGCGTGAGCGTTCGCACCCGACACGAACCGCGGCACGAGAAGCGAGATGAGCGCGAGTCCAGCGGAAGGAGCAACCAGGGGCGGGATCTGGCTGCTCGAGGACGCCGCACCCGATTCGATCCTGACCCCGGCCGGGCTGAGCGACGAGCACCGCCTCGTCGGCAGGACGGCGGAGGAGTTCATGACGAACGAGGTCGTGCCCGCCCTCGATCGCCTGGAGCAGAAGGATTGGACGCTCGCGCGCGCGCTGTTCCAGCAGTGTGGGGAGCTGGGGCTGCTCGCGACGGACGTGCCGGAGGCGTATGGCGGCGTCGCCCTCGACAAGGCATCCTCGGTCATCGTGGCCGAGCAGATGGCTCTCTCGTCGTCGTTCGCGACCGGCTTCGGGGCGCAGACCGGCCTCACGATCATGCCTCTCCTCTGCTTCGGCACCGAGGAGCAGAAGCAACGGTATCTGCCCGATCTGGCGAGTGGCCGCTGGGTCGGCGCCTACGCCCTGAGCGAGTCCGGCTCCGGGTCCGACGCGCTGGGCGCCCGCGCACGCGCGACCCGGCATCCGGACGGCGGCTTCACGCTGAACGGCGAGAAGATGTGGATCACCAACGGCGGATTCGCCGACGTCTACATCGTCTTCGCCAAGCTCGATGGCGAGCACTTCACGGCCTTCATCGTCGAACGCTCCTCCCCCGGCGTGAGCACCGGGAAGGAGGAGCACAAGATGGGGCTGCACGGGTCCTCGACGACGCCGCTGATTCTCCAGGACGTTCTGGTCCCCGAGCGAAATCTACTGGGGGAGATCGGCAAGGGCCACAAGGTCGCCTTCAACGTCCTGAACTACGGTCGGTTCAAGCTCGGCGCGATGTGCGTCGGCGCCGCGAAGCTCGCCATCGCCGAGGCCGCGCAATACGCGGCCCAGCGCAGGCAGTTCGGCCGGCCAATCGCAACCTTCGGCGCCATTCGCTACAAGCTGGCCGAGATGACCGTCCGGGCCTTCGGCGTCGAGAGTATGCTCTACCGTACGGCCGGGCTGATCGATGCCACGCTCGCGCACCGTGACGCGAACGATGGGGATGCCACGCTCGCGGCCCTCGAGGAGTTCGCCGTCGAATCATCGATCGCCAAGGTGGCGGGAAGCGAGATGCTCGATTACGTCCTCGACGAGAACATCCAGATCCATGGCGGCAACGGGTTCGTGAAGGACTATCCCGCCGAGCGCCACTACCGGGACGCGCGGGTGAATCGGATCTTCGAGGGCACGAACGAGATCAACCGATTGCTGATCCCGGGGATCTTGATTCGCCGCGCGGTCAAGGGCTCGCTCGGGCTCATCTCCGCCGCCAGAAAGCTGCAGGACGAGATCCTGAGCCCGGCGGCGCGCGAGACGGACGACGACTCGCCGCTCGCCGCGCAGCGCCACACGGTCGAGTCCATGAAGCGCGTGGCGCTCATGGTGCTCGGCTCGGCCATGCAGACCTACGGCGAGAAGCTGAACGACGAGCAGGAGGTCATGGCGGATGCTGCCGACATCATCATCGAGACCTTCGCATCGGAGAGCGCCCTGCTCCGTGGCCTCCAGTCACTGGCCGACGGGCGCGCCACGGCGGAGCTCCAGCGAGCGGCGGTCTGCGTCCTGGTGAACGACGCCGCGGGCCGTGTCGAGCTCGCGGCGAGGCGCGTCCTGTCGGCGATGGGCGAAGGCGACACGCAGCGGGTCATGCTGGCCGCGCTGCGGCGCCTGCTCAGGCCTGCTCCGGTCAACACGATCGAGCCGCGGCGCCGAATCGCGGATGCCGCCGTCGGGCGGGGGGGCTATCTGTTCCAGGGGGCGTGAGCGCGCCGATATGTCCGGACCGAACGCAGCATCGCTGACGGCGGGTCTTCGCGCGACGCCGGGCCTTCGCCACGGGCTGCTGGCGCTGGTCGCCGCGCTCGCGACGAGCTGCGGACAGGCGCCGCCCGAAGCGGCCTTCCCCGATGACGTTCTTGAGACGCGGGTAGCCAAGGACCTCGCGTTTCTCGAGGCCTCCGACTCTCCGGTCCCCCCGAACCGCCGCGACGAGTTCCTCCCCCTCTCCTATTTCGAGCCGGACGCCGAGTATCTCGTGCCGGCGGTCCTGCGGGCTCCGGAGACGATGCAGCCACCCGTCGACATGCCGACGTCAACGGGGAAGATCCGGCCGATGCAGCTCGCGGGCCGTCTGGAGTTCGCCGTGAAGGGCCAGCCGCTGGGGCTCACCTGTTTCCTGGAGGTCGGATCGCGGGAGGGACAGCTGCTCTTCGTGCCCTTCACCGATCTGACGACCGGCGGCGAGACCTACGTGGCTGGCAGATACATCGACCTCGACTGGCAGCCAACGGGGTTGTACGAACTGAATTTCAACCTGGCCTATCACCCCTATTGCTACTACGATTCCCGATTCGACTGTCCGTATCCTCCGGCTGAGAATCGTCTGCAGCTCGCGATCCGCGCCGGCGAGAAGCTGCCGGTGGGCGAGCCCCGCTTGCCCTGAGCGAGAGAACCCACCCGTGTCCAAGCCCCCCCTCGCCGCAGAGCTGATGCGCGTCGCACACGATCCCGACGTCGACCTGGCGGAGGCCGCGCTGGTGCTGGCCAGGCTGGAGAGCCCGGATCTCGAACCGGCGCCCTACCTGGCGCGGCTCGACATCATGGGCGAGACCGTCCGGGAGAGACTCGCCTCCTCCGGCTCCCCCGACGCACCCGCGTCGCGGGTGGCGGCTCTCAACGCCTACCTGTTCGACGAGCAGCGGTTCCGCGGCAACACGACGGCCTACGACGACCCCCGGAACAGCTTTCTGAACGACGTGATGGACCGCCGGGTCGGCATTCCCATCACGCTGGCCGTCGTCTACATCGAGGTCGCCAGGCGAGCCGGCATCGGGATCGCGGGGATCAACTTTCCCGGACACTTCCTGATGCGGTGCGACGACGGGTCCGACGGGGGGCTGATCCTCGACCCGTTCGACCGGGGCACACGGCTCTCGGTGGAGGACTGCCAGGAGCTGCTGCGCCGGCACACGGACGACGCCATCCGGTTCGATCGGCGCTTCCTGGCACCCACCACGAGACCGCAGATCCTGACACGCATGCTCGCCAACCTCAAACGGGTATACGTACAGCTGCGATCCTTCGGTCAGGCTCGATGGGTGACCGAGCTGCTGCTCGCGCTGGACCCCTCGGGTCTGGTGGAGCTTCGGGATCGGGGCCTGCTCGCCTATCACCTCAACGACTTCGCCGCGGCGCTACGCGATCTCGAAGCCTACCTGCGGTTGAGCGCGCACGGGGAGGTCGACGACGAGAGCCGCCAGGAGCACGAGCAGATCTGGACGCACGTGAAGACGCTGCGCCGGCGGGTCGCCAGCTTCAATTGAGGTCGGCGGTCGAGTCAGTCTCGCGTGGGGCGAAACGGCGTCCGCCCAGCAAACCGAAAACGTTGCGGCGGCTCACGCACGTGTCTCACATGCGCGAAAAGGCTGGCCGCCTTCACGGTTTGCCTGGTGGACGCCGTTCCACCCCACGCGACACTGACAGAGCCGTACTAGCCGCGCGACCAGCCCACCATGCGGGCGAGCTTTTCGAGCAGCCCCGTGTTGGCACGAATGGTCTGGATCTCCTCGAACAGGTCGAGACACGCCGCCGCGGAGGGCATGACGCCGATGCCGAGGCTTTTCGCCTTCGTGGGTTTGGACGCCTCGAGATCGTCGTGGCCCAGCACGAGCAGCGCCTTGGTCTGGGACTCCGAGATGACGTCCACGCAGTTCTTCGCGCTGTCATCGACGAGGTAGTCGAGGTTCAGCGCTTCGGCCAGCCGCCCGCGCGACCGGTTCAGCACCATGACGCTCGGCATCTCGAACCCGTGCCGGGCGAGCCAGCGTTGCGTCTGTCGCTGGACCGTATCGCCGGCGGTCGCCGGCCGCTGGGTGATGAAGAAGATCTCCCACCGATGGCGAATCGCGAGCTCCTGGATGCGCGGGATGACGGACGGATCGATCGGGTCGAGCATGTCCCAGAAATCCGGCGTCGATTCGATCTCGTGCCACACGTCCGTACCCCGTCCGGAAGACGCGGCTGACTGCCGGCGGCTCCGGACTCGCTGCGGCCCGGGCGCGTCGCCCGGGGTTGCCGCGTCCCCATCACCGGCCGACTCGGGCACGTCCGCCGCCGGCGCGTCCTCCACCCGCCGGTCCGCTGGCTCGGGTCCCCCGGTGCACCGGACGAGGCCCCCGGGTCGACGGCATCCCGGTCCGCCGGTTCCGCCACGGTCTGAGAGTCCGGCGCCTGCACCGGATCGTCGGGGTCGGATGCACCGAAGAGCCGCTCCTCCACGGCCCGGTACTCCGACTCGAAATCCGCCAGCACCCCATCGAGGTCGAAAGCGATCCGCAGTGACATCAGGAACGCCCGCCGGCGGGGATCTCACAGGTCGCCATCATCGGAGTCCAATGCCGGCGCCGCCGCGCCGTCATTCTCCATCTCCTGTTCGACCGCCTGATCGAGCTCGTCGCCGAAGTCCTCGCCCATCTCTTTCCCCATCCGCTTCATCCAGCGCGTCATGCTGGCTGGGTCGTTCTCGTCGAGGCCGGACAGTGACGCCGGATCGGCCAGGGAGTCCAGACGCGCCTCCTCCGACTTCGGGGTCGCAAACCGTGAGACGAGCCGCTCGAGGGGCTGTCGCACGCCTTGCAACGAACCGTGTCCGCGCGCGTGCGCGAAAGCACCAGCGCCGTGGTCTTGTGGCGGCACTGACGGCATCTGTACTCGTAAATCGGCACCTGAAGCTATTGTTCCAACATCACTTGCGGGTTTCAAGCACCCCGAACGCGATCGCCGCGGCGTGTCGCCGGTTCACCCGCGCTCTGTCTCGGGGGTCCCGGCGCCGATCCCGGCGAACTCTTCGTAGAGACAGGCGGACGCGACGATGCCGTTGTGGAAGTTGCCCAGATCCAGTCGTTCGTTCGGCGCGTGCGCGTTCTCGTCCGGCAGCCCCACGCCGAACAGGACCGAGGGAAGACCGAGCGAATCCTGAAAGGTCGAGACGACGGGAATCGATCCGCCTTCGCGGGTGAACACCGGATGCCGCCCGAAGCCCTTCTCGATCGCGCGACCCGCCGCCTGAACGAACGGGTTGTCGATCTCGGTCATCCATGGCTTCCCACCGTGCATGCGAGTCACCCGTAGCTCCACGGTCTTCGGGGTCACCTTCCGCACGTAGGTCTCGAAGAGGCTGGCGATCTTATCCGGGTCTTGGTCCGGGACCAGCCGCATGCTGACCTTCGCCATCGCGACCGCCGGAATCACCGTCTTGGACCCGGCACCCGTGAAGCCCGAGAGGAGCCCGTTGACCTCGAAGGTCGGCCGCGCCCAGACCCGCTCCAGCGTCCCGTAGCCGCGCTCGCCGAAGAGCCGCGGCGCGCCGAGCTCCTGTCGGTAGCGCGTGTCGTTGTGTGGGAGCTTCTTGATCTCGGCGCGCTCGGCCTCCGTGAGGGATCGGACGTCCTCGTAGAAGCCGGGTATCTTGACGCGACCGCCCCGGTCCTTCATCTGCGCCAGGACCTGCGCGAGGACCTGCGCCGGATTCGCAACAGCACCGCCGAACGACCCGGAGTGCAGGTCGGTCTTCGTGCCGCGGAGATCGATCTGGAAGTAGGCCAACCCCCGGAGTCCGTAGCCGATCGACGGCACGCCCCGGTCGAACATGGGAGAGTCGGAGATCACCACCACATCGGCGGCCAGGTCGTCGGTGTGCTCGCGGACGAAGGCGTTCAGATGCGTGCTGCCCACCTCCTCTTCGCCCTCGAGGATGAACTTGATGTTCAACGGCAGCCGGCCCCGCTGTCGCAGATGCGCCTCGACGGCCTTGAGGTGCATGAAGACCTGACCCTTGTCGTCGGCGGCACCCCGCGCGTAGATCTCGCCTTCCCTCACGGTCGCCTCGAACGGAGGCGACTCCCAGAGCTCGATCGGATCGACCGGCTGGACGTCGTAGTGCCCGTAGAACAGGATCGTCGGTGCGCCGGGCGACTCCAGCCACTCGCCATAGACCACGGGATGACCCGGGGTCTCGATCAGGCGTATCGCCTTCAGACCCACCCGCCGCATCTCGTCGGCGGTCCATTCGGCGCAACGACGCAGGTCGGCGGCGTGCTCCGGCAGCGCGCTGATGCTCGGGATGGCCAGATACGCCTTCAGCTCCTCCACGTAACGATCGCGGTTCGTGTTGATGAAATCGACGACGTTGTTCATCACCGCTCCTCGGCAGGCTCTTCGATTGGTAGATCGACGCGGTTACCCCACTCCTTCCAGGATCCGAGGTAGTTCCGCAGTCGCTGGTGGCCCACCAGCCTGAGCGCCACGTAGGTGTGGGCCGACCGGTAGCCACCCTGGCAGTAGACGATGGTCTCGCGCTCGGGGCTCACGCCGGCCGATCGGTACAGGGCGGCCAGCTCGCTCGGAGATCGGTACGCACCCTGGGCGTCGAGTGCGCGGGACCACTCGACGTGCACCGCTCCAGGAATCGCACCACCGCGCGCGGCGCGGGCCTCGACCCCACGAAACTCGTCGGCGGAGCGCGTATCGAGGAGGGTGGTCTGCGGGTCGCCGATTCGATCGCGGACGTCGCTCCATGTCGCGAGGCGGCCACGATGCACGCGCGTCGACCCGCTCCATCGGCCCGGCTCTGGCCGCGGCGCGACCGCCACCGCCGTCACCGGCAGGCCGGCGCGCCGCCACGCGTCGAAGCCCCCATCCAGAAGACGAACCGTCTCGAGCCCCAGATACTCCAGGAACCAGAACGCTCGCGCGGCGCGCAGCCCCGAGGTCGCGTCGTAGACGACCACCTCACCATCGTCGCGGACGCCGCGTGCGCCGAACAACCATGCCACCATCCACGAGAACGCGCGCAGGGGCGCCGGGCTCGTATCGATCAGCGTCACCCCCCAGATGTCCAGATGTACCGCGCCCGGCAGGTGCCCGGCGGCGAACGCCTCCGCCGGCCGGAGGTCGAGCACGAGCGGCGACTCGGTCGTCCCCGACGCCAGGCGGTCCGCCAGCTCCGCGGGCGGCACGAGCAGATGGAGGTTCGGACGGACGGCTTCCATGGAGCAGCTCTCGATTCTTTCACACTCCCGACCGCACAGAGAACTCGCACGCCCGCGGGCAGCAGCCTCACACGAGTCGCCACCCGGCTGCATCCCGGCGCACCGCGTTCTGGTCCTCGAGCTTGACCAGGTGGGCGAGAACGCTCTCCCCGGCGGCACGGGTGAGCTTCGGCGAGAGCCCCGTGTAGATACGGGCGACGATCGCATCCAGCGTGGAGCACCCGGCCGCCAGCGCCTCGAGGATCTGGGTCTCTCTCCGGCGACGATGCCTGAGATAGCCGCGCAGGAGGCGGTCGGGCTCCCCGATCTCGGGACCATGCCCGGGGAGCAGTCGGGTAGGACGCAGCGCCAGGATGCGCTCGAGCGAGGCGAGATACTGGGCCAGGCTGCCACCGCGTGACGCCGGGATCATCACCGTCCCGCCCTCCCGCACCAGATCGCCCACGAAGATCGTGCCGGTCGTCTCGTCGAGGAAGCACAGGTGATCGGGAGCATGCCCCGGGGTATGGACGGCTCGCAGCGCGCCATCACCCGCGGGAATCACGTCGCCATCGCGGATCGCCTCCCATCGATCGAGATGGGTCGGGTCTTGCTCCGGCCACGGCATCTTCGCGAAGACGGCGTCCGGCCAGCGCCCGGCCAGCGCCGCGGCGCCGGAGGCATGGTCCGGGTGGCCGTGCGTGACGAGGACCCGCCGGAGGGTCGGCGGGGCCCGGTGATCGGCTCCAGGGGACGAGAGGGCCAGCTCGACCTGGGCCAGGTGCGCCGGGTCGCCGGTACCCGCGTCCACCAGTGCGGGCTCACGGCCGACGACCAGATAGGTGTTGTTGCCGGCACCGGTGTGCGCGCTGGGGTTGCGCACCGCGATCCGGATGATGTTCACGCGGCGGGGAGAGACGCCGCAACGGGGCGCCCGGTGAGCACGACCCGGTCAGATCGTCCGCTGCCGGGCGGTGCAGCGAGGGGAAAAGCTGGGTCTGGACGTATTCGAATTCAGGATGTGAAGGAAGATACCCGAGAGGCAGACCACAAGAATCACGGAGAAGCTTGCCCGACCCGACTCTGCGTCGCGTCGGACGGTAGGGACTACCGACGGTCCAGACCCGAGTGTAATTATGTGAAATCTTTCACAACCTGTCAACCGCCCCCCCCGGCCACACCCTCCGGCGGCCGACCGGCCGTCGACCCTATATCGCTCAGGTGCCTCCGAACCCGATCGTCACCTTGCCGTCTTCGACGATGACGGGAACGACCCGCTGGCCGCCACTGTGGACGAGCATGCGCTCGATCTCGGACGGACGCTGCTTGACGTCGATGAACGCGTATGCGACGTGCCGCCTCTCGTAATCCTCACGGGCGGCTCGGGTATGCGGTCAGGTTTCCTTGCCGAAGACGTAGATCATCGAGCGTCCTCCGTGGGTTCGAGAGACTCGAGCCAGCTTCTGAGCTCCCGGGGTATGGGGATCGACTTCCCGGCGACGTAATCGTACATGACCTGCACCGACCGCGCGGTGGCCACCACCTGCCCACCCGGCACCCTGACGACCGCGTAGTCGACGTCGAAGCTCGACCGCCCGATTCGGTCCACCCGCAACCGGACCTCCACCACCTCACCGTGCGACACCTGCGCCCTGAAGTCGCACTCGGCCCTGGCCAGAATCATGCTCGCCTCGCCCGCGCTCCAGCCGTTCATCCTTTCGTGCAGCCAGGCGTAGCGCGCCTGCTCGAAATACGTAAAGTAGACGGCGTTGTTGACGTGACCCAGCGAGTCACAGTCCCGAAACCTGACCTCGATCCGGTGCGCGAAGACGTGCTGCATCTCGAACGCGCCTCTGGTTTAGCCCCCTGGCAGGAGTCCTGCTGCAGCCGGCCGGCGACCTCATCCCGCCGGGCGGCGTCGAGCATCGAGTTGACGGCGCGGCCGCTGCGTGAGATCTATACGCGGGTGAGCTCACTCGGCGGCGGCCCAGAGCAGTTTACCCCGGAAGAGCGTGACGCGCTGGCACCCTACGTCACGAACCTCGAGGGCCCGGTCTTCGCCCTGACGAACCTCCCCGAGACGGTCAAGGGCGCCCTGTTCGCCCGCTACTCGCGTTCGGCGAAGTCGCTGCGGCGGTTGTTCCTCGACGAGTTCCTCGGTGACCTGGGTGGCGCACGGGTCCCTCCGTCCGGGGTCGGCATCGGACGGGCGGAGCGACTGTACGCACGGGTGCTGAACGAGTACGGCGACGATTCGGTCGCGCAGCTCGGTGGCGCACACCTCGCGTGCGAGGGCGCCTCGAACATCCTGACCAAGATCCTCGAGCATGGCCGGCTGATGTCCTACCTCGAGCAGTCCACTCGATACGTGCCCTACCTCGAGCAAAGAGGGGGACGCTGGCGGTATCTCGTGCCCGGCGAGCTCGACGGCCACCCGCTTTGCGGGCGCTACGTCGAGGTGCTCGACCGCGCCTTCCAGACGTATGCGCGCTGGCTGGAGCCGCTGCAGGAGCATTTCCGCGCGACGCATCCCCGACAGCCGGAGGACAGCGAAGGCGTCTACCGCGCCGCGATCCGCGCCAAGGCCCTCGACACGCTCAGGGGACTGCTGCCCGCCGCGACGCAGTCAAACGTCGGCATCTACGGCTCGGGGCAGGCCTACGAGGCTCTGCTCCTGCGCATGCTGGCGCACCCGCTCGCGGAGGCTCGAGCCTACGCTACCGCGATGCTCTCCGAGCTCCGTAAGGTCATTCCCGCGTTCCTGACCCGGGTCGACCTCCCAGAACGCGGACAGCGCTGGAGCCGCTACCTGGCGGAGACCCGGCGCAGCGTCGAGGCGCTGGCGGAGGGGCTGGTGGTCGAGAACGGCGAGGACGCGCGCGCGGAGGTCACCCTGACAGACCACGACCCGGAGGGCGAGGTCAAGGTCGTGGCGGCCGCGCTCTACGGCGTCTCGCACCTGGCCGACGACCGGCTCCTCGCCCTGGCCCGGCAGATGACCTCCGCCCAACGGGAGGACGTACTGAGCACCTATGTGGGGCGACGGACGAACCGCCGGCACAAGCCAGGCCGCGCGTTCGAGCGGACACGCTATCGTTTCGACATCCTCACCGACTACGGCGCCTTCAGAGACCTGCAACGGCACCGGCTGCTGACCATCGAGTGGCAGGCGCTGACGCCACGGCATGGATACGTGCAGCCGGGCGCGATCGCCGATGTCGGCGCGCTCGCCGAGTGGCGCCGCGTCATGGAGGATTCGGCCGACCTCTACGGGGCGATCGCGGAGGCGGGTCTCCCCGGCGTGGCCAGCTACGCCGTCACCCTCGCCCATCGCGTCCGCTTCTACCTGGATCTCGACGCCCGCGAGGCGATGCACGTCATCGAGCTGCGGTCCACCCCGCAGGGACACGCCGCCTACCGCCGCGTCTGCCAGGCGATGCATCGCCTGATTGCAGAGCAGGCCGGTCACCGCGCCATCGCCGCGGCCATGGCCTTCGTGGACCACTCGGACGTCGAGCTCGAGCGCCTCGGCGCCGAGCGCGCCGGCGAGCAACGCAGACGGCGAGCCGGGCGGGAGCCCTAGCCGCTCTCCGCGCTTCCCCAGAATCGGTCGAATTCGTCCAGGAACGTAAGCGTCTCGAACGACGTCATGCGGTCGAGGAAGAGGACGCCGTCGAGATGGTCGAGCTCGTGCTGGACGACACGCGCGGGATAGTCGCGTAGCGTCAGCTCGACCGGCGTGCCGCGGCGGTCAAGCGCGCGGACGAGGACGTCAGCGGGACGTGGCACACGCCCGCGCAGGTCAGGAATGCTCAAACACCCCTCCCAGTCCTCGACCTCGCCACCCCCCGCTGGCACGACCTCCGGATTGATGAGGACGGTCGCGGCAGGTTGCCGGTCGTCGGGGGCGTCCTCGATACCCGCGACGAAGAGCCGGACGCCCTCGTGCACTTGAGGCGCGGCCAGCCCGACGCCCTTGTACTCGCGCATCGTCTCGATCATGTCGTCGATGAGCTTCTGGATCGTCCCGCTCTCGATCGCCCCTGGCTCGATCACGCGCGCACGGGCACGCAACACCGGGTGACCCAGCCGGGCCACTTTCAGGATGGACACTGCGGTCGATTATACTGTCGCCTGGTCAATCCAGAAGGCAACGCCAGGTGGATCGGCGCCGGCCGTGCGGATGCTCGCCGATCCCGGCCGCCTGAATGAAGGCCCGTCGTGACACCCTGATCTCGGCATGCAGCACCCTCACGAGCCCGTCTATCGATTCTGTCCGGCATGCGGGGGTAGCCTCGAGTCGCGGCTGATGAAGTCCGGCGACCCGGTGCGTCTGGTATGTACCGCGTGCGAGTTCATCTTCTACCTCGACCCGAAGGTCGCGGTCGGGACGATCGTGCGGATGCCCGATCGCCGGATCGTCCTCGTGCGTCGCGCCATCGAGCCGGGCTACGGTCGGTGGGTCTTCCCCGGCGGCTACGTCGACCGGGGGGAGCACGTTCACGTGGCGGCGGTCCGCGAGGCGAAGGAGGAATCGGGGCTCGACGTCACGATCGACGGGCTCGTGAACATCTACTCCTACGCCGGTCGCACGCCGATTATCATCGTCTACGCGACGACCGCGGTCGGCGGTGCGCTGTCCATCGACGAGGAGAGCTCGGAAGCGGCGCTGTTCGACGCCTCGACGGTGCCGTGGGACTCGCTCGCCTTCCCGAGCACGCGGGATGCGCTGCGTGACTACCTCTCGGGCGTCCTCCATCCGGTGTCCGCGGCCGGAGCCGGCGGACCCGGTGCAGGCCCAGCCTAACCCCAGAGTTCACTTGGGTTGCCACGTCTGGCGCCGGGCTGGGCGCCGAGGGCGAGGCGCGACGAGGGAGTTTGGTGGGCCCAAATGACCGAGGAGCAACACAGCCCTCGTCGTCCAGAACAAGCCAGACGTGGCAACCCAAGTGAACTCTGGGGTTAAAGCCAGACCCTAAACGTTCGATAATCGGTACGATAGCAACGAGGCGGGCTCGGCACCGGCGCGTGTGTAGCCCGGCAACGCCGGGTGGCCTTGGGCGAGGCGACCCCTGACGCAACGAGAATCATCATGATACGACCGGCCCGACTCCGTTTCTGTCTCATCTGGCTGCTGGCCATCGCCGTGGGCGGCGTGGGGTGTGATTTCCGGCGAAGTAGCACGACCCCCAACGGCCCCAGCCCGACGCCCGGATCCGGCTTCAGCGGTAGGTGGACCTCGTCGGCACAGCAGAGCGCGATTCCGCCCCCGGGCTCGTGCGCCAACTTCGTCTGGGACATCGACCAGTCCAATCCCGCCAACGTCACGGCCCAGTTCACCGCGACCTGCGGAAACGGCTTCGTGCTCGACGGGTCCGGGACCGGCGCCCTCGACTCGACCGGGACGGTCCTCACCTGGGACGCCTCGGGCATCGCAACCGGCCCGGACAGCGTCACCTGCGAGTTTCTGCTGAGCGACACCGCCGTGCAGACGGGCAACGACGTCGTCCTGGACTACTTCGGGTCGACCTGCGTGGGTCCGGTCAGCGGGAACGAGCTGCTGCAGCGCGTCAGCTAGCAGCCCGTGGTAAAGGTCCTGCTGCAGTCGGCCGGCGCTGCATCCCGCCGCGGGCCGCGTTGGGCATCGTTCACGACGGGTCAAATACTCCCGGTATTTTCGCTCCTCGCGCCTTGCCAGCCGGGCGCGGCACCGCCCTTGGTGCAGCGCAGGACCTTCACCACGGGCTGCTAGCCAGGGCCTCGGCCGACTCCACGCCATAGGCCGTGAACCAGGGGGTCGCGGCCTTCAAACACCGATTCACGTTCTCGATGTTGGCGGCTCCCCGGGTCTCGAGCCACCGCGTGAACGCACCGACCCCCTCCTTCGCGTATACCGGGATCCCGTCCTTCCAGGTGGCCCGCCCGCAGAGCACGCCCGCGAACTTCACCCCCGACTCGGCGGCGAGCTCGAGCGATTCGGTGAACTCTGCGTTGCTGACACCGGCCGACAGGTAGATGAACGGCTTGGTCGCGACGCTGGCGGCGGCCAGGAAGTGCTCCTTCGCCTCGGCCCGCGAGTAGGCCGCGTTCCCGGAGAAGGCCGTGGCACCCTCCACACACTTCATGTTGACGGGGACCTCCACTTTCATGACGTCGACGCCGTACCGGTCCTTGGTGAACTCCGCCATGCTGCCCCCGACCACCGCGGGCTTCTTCTTCGCGAACTCGGGTCCCTTCTCGTCTCCGCCTGCCGGGTCGTAGCCGACGAACTCCAGAAAGAAGGGGAGGTCGTTGCTCCGACACTCGTCGCCGATCCGCTCGACGAACGCGTGCTTCTCCGTGTTGATGTCCGCCTGTTCGAACGGGGTGTAGTAGAGGAGCAGCTTGAGGCAGTCGGCACCCGCTTCCTTCAGGCGGCGAACGGACCAGGCGCTCAGCAGGTCCGAACGGCGCCCGGGCCGGGTGTTGTCGTAGCCGCTCTGCTCGTAGGCGAGCAGCAGACCGGCGCCCGCGGCTCTTTTCTTCGAGGCGTCGAGACCCCATTCGGGATCCAGCAAGATTGCGCTGGCGTGCGCGGTCAGCACCTCCGTCACGGCCGACTTGAATTCGCCCATCATCCCGTCCGTCACGTCGCCGCCCTTCTCCTTCCCGAGCGCCTTCTTGAGCGAGCCCCGCTGATCCATCGCCGCCGCGGCGATCACGCCACGGCCGTTCGCCACCGCCCGCATGCCCGCGAGCTTCCCAGGTGTCATCTTCACGGTTCTCTCCTTCGTGTGTGCTGCCGAACGAATCCTCGAGGCGCGCCGAGGGTCATCACCTGGCGACCCCTCACGAGGCGACCGGCGTCTTCAGCGCCGGAAAGTGAAACTCCTCGACGATCGCACCCGCGACACAGGCGGCGACCATCTCCTCGATCGGGAGGGCGCGCTCCGCGGCCTCGATATCTCGCTTCCGGGCCTTGGTGGCCGGATGCTTGGGCGTGAAGAGCTGACAGCAATCCTGGTCGGGAACGATCGAGATGGGAAATGTGCCCAGCCGCTGGGCCTCGGCGGTGATCTCGTCCTTGTCCATCCCGATGAGCGGCCGAAGCACCGGGATCGAGGTCACGGCGTCGATGACTGCCACGTTCTCGAGGGTCTGCGAGGCCACCTGTCCCACGGCCTCGCCCGTCACGAGCGCCTGCGCCCTCCAGGCGAGGGCCAGGCGCTCGGTGATCCGCATCATCAGCCGGCGGTAGATGACGACCCGCACCGGCGGCGGCACGCTGACGACGACCTGACGCTGCAGCTCGCCGAAGGCCACGAGGTGCAGCCTCGAGTCGAGCTGATGCCGGGTGAGGAGCCGGCCAATGTCGCGGACCTTCTCCTGAGAGACACTGGACAGGATGGGATAGCTGTGGAAGTGCACGAACTGGACCCGACACCCCCGTTTCATCATGCGATACGCGGCCACCGGCGAATCGATGCCGCCCGACAGCAGGCAGGCCACGCGGCCACTCACCCCGGTGGGCAGCCCGCCCGGCCCGCGCTCCTTGCCGAAGTAGTAAAAGACCTCCGCCGTCAGCGCTTCCACGTGAATCGTGAGCTCGGGATTCGACAGGTCGACCCGCCATCCCCGCGCCTCCTTGATGCGGCCACCCACCTCGCGCTCCATCTCTGGTGACGTCAGGGGCAGCCGCTTGTCGGCCCGGCGCACCGATACGCGAAAGCTCGACACCCGCCGATCACCCAGGTCCCGCAGAATGGCACGCGCCAGCGCATCGAGATCCAGCGGGCCGCGGCTGGACAGCGAGAAGTTGGCCACCCCGAGCATCCGCCGCACCCGGTCCGCGACCTCCGACCAGGGCGCCGTCTCGCCCATGACGATCTCGATCCGGCCCATCAGCGCCCGAACCTGAACGACGTCGAGGTCGGCCGTCGCCGCGCGCAGGTTGCGGACAAGCCGCGCGATGAACCACGGGCGGTTGTTGCCCTTGAGCGCGATCTCCTGGTAGTGAACGATGATCGAGTTCATCGGTCTGCGGGTCCCACCCGGTCGGTTCGCGGGATGTCTCCCGGGCGGCGACTCTCACCGCGGGGTCCCAGGATCGCGGCTGCCGCACGGGCCGCTCGATAGCCGCTGAGGACGGCGCTCTCGATCGTGCCGGGCAAGCCGGTGTCGATCCAGTCTCCCGCGAGCAGCAGATTGGGAAGCGGCGTCTCGGTCCCCGGCCGCGCCGGTCCGCCGGGCGCCAGAGACGCCGTCGCGTGTGGCTCCCTGACGACCGTCGCGCGACGGACCTGCGCCCGTCGCGCCCCGGGCAGCGCCTCGAACAGCTCGGCGGTCGCGAGATCGATCAGCTCGTCGTTCGGGAGCTCGACGATCTCGTCGGCGCCACTCGAGACCAGCGAGAGATGCGAGGCCGACCCTCCGAATGCGAAGCGCTTGTCGAACACCCACTGCATCCGTCTGCCGGGGAGTCCGACGAACGGCACATCGAGGACCGGACAATCGAGCCAGAGATTGACCGTCACGATGGGAGACGAGCGCATGCGGGACGCGGCGGTCACGAGACGCCCCAGCGGCGTGCTCGCGTCGATGGGCTCACGGAACAGATCGGCCAGCGCGAACCAGGGAACGGCGACGACGAACACCTGGGCGCCCAGGGTCTGCCCACCCGCTTCGACGGCCTCGACACGGACGCCGTCCGGGGCTCGGTCGCGCAGGACGAGACGCGCCGGCGCCCCGGTTCTCACCTCGCTGCCACGCCGCTCGAGATAGGCTCTGGCGGGTTCGGCGTACATCTGGTCGAGCGGAACCGTGGGGATACCGACCACGGCATCCTGGGTCCCACCGGCGAACATCTCGGCCAGGGCCCGCACGAAGGGCCCGGCCGCCGCCGTCTTCGGTGACTGATTGAGCGCGGCGAGCGCCAGCGGCTCCCACAGCAGCTCGCGCAACCTTCGGCTCTGACCGTTCACCGTCAGCCAGTCGGCGATCGTCTCCCCGGGGGAGGCCGGTATCGCCGTCGTCTCGCCGCGCGCGTGTCGCCGCGCGATCCGTAGCGGTCCGACCAGCCTCAACGCCGTGACCCGATCCGTAAACGGCAGCGCCTCCCAGTCGAGGACGCCCGCGAGCAGATGCAGTGGCGCCGGCAGCGCGGGAAACCGTAGCGTCGTCTGCCCCCCGGTCGCGGGCACCAGCGTGACCTCGAGGCTGGGCTGCAGCCGGACGTTGTGCTCCGCGCCGATCTCGCGAAGGAACCGGAAGGTCTCGCGGTAGCACCCGAACAACACGTGCTGACCGTTGTCCACCCGCTCGTCGGTCGCGCCGTCGGTGAACGACGTGGCCCGCCCGCCGAGCCGCTGCCGCGCCTCGAGGACCAGGACACGCGCGCCGGACCTCGCGAGCTCGACCGCCGCGCTGAGCCCGGCAAACCCCGCACCAACGACGATGGCTTCGTGCCGATCGTTCATCACCAGAGCCGCTCCATCCCGTTCGACCGCCGCGTCCAACCCGGGCACCAGGGCTGCGCCCCATCCGGACGACCGCCAATGCCCTGTGGATTATGTCGCAGGAATCCGTCGCTGGTCGAGACGCGGCGAGCCTCCCCGGGTCGGGCGCCCCGCCGGGTCCCGAGTCCCTAGCAGCCCGTGCTGGAAGTCCTGCGTCGCACCAAGGGCGGCGCTGCGCCCGGCTGACAAGGCGCGAGGAGCAAGAATACCGGGAGTATTTGACCCGTCGTGAACGATGCCCAACGCGGCCCGCGGCGGGATGCAGCGCCGGCCGACTGCAGCAGGACTTTCACCACGGGCTGCTAGCCCCACCCGCAGGTGCTCACCCTGGGAGCGGCGAGGCACCGGCGCGGATATGGGCCTTCCGGTCGGCAACAACGACCTGCGACGCCGTCCACTCGGCCCGGCCCTACGAGAGCGCGTGCGGCGGTCGAGCTCCGAGCATGGTCCTGAGCCACGTCGCCGCCGCAATGACTGCGCGACGGGGCCGCGGGACCCGGATAACTCGGGAGAAGACGTCGTAGCCGGAGCGCTCGATCCGTCGCAGGATCGCGAAGTAGATCGCGCCCATGATCTGCGCGGCCACCAGCCGGCGCGCATCCTCGGCCGGGAGAGCCGATCTGGCGCTCTCGTAGTAGGACCGGGCGCGGTTGCACTGGTGCTCCAGGAGCGCGACGACGTTCTCGGTCAGGACCCCCGCCCGGAGATCGTGCTCGGTACACCCGAATTTCTCGAGGTCCTCGGTCGGGAGATAGAGCCGGTTCTGCGTGAGATCGCTGGGCACGTCCCGCACGATGTTGGTGAGCTGCAGCGCCACACCCAGCTCCGTCGCGTACTCGCGGGTCCGTGGGTCACGGTAGCCGAAGATCTCGACGCAGATCAGCCCGACGGCGGACGCGACACGCAAGCAGTACTGGTGGAGGTCGTCGAAGGTGGCGTAGCGCCGATCGTGGAGATCCATCTCCACGCCCTCGATCAGCCGCTCGAACGCTCGACGCGGCAGATCGAAACGTCGGATGAACGGCTGCAGCCGGCGCCCCTGCGGGGTCCCCGGCGCTCCCCCGTCGAAGCAGACCGCGAGCTCGTGCCGCCACCAGTCCAGCGTCTGCTCGGGCGTCGGCGGCGGCCCGGGCCCGTCCTCCCAGCCGGCCGGGGCGCCCGGAACATCCACGGCGTCGTCCACCGCCCGGCAGAAGTCCCACACCGCGATGATGGCCTTGCGCTTCACCGCGGGCAGCACCAGAAACGAGTAGTAGAAGTTGGTGTCGCGGCTCATCGCGTGGCCTTCGCCGGACGGCGCGCCACCCGGATCCTCGGCGCGCAGGATACCGGCCGGCCCGGCCGCCTCGGCGCCGGGGACGGTGGATCTCGAACGAGCTCAGCGCCAACGTGCGGCGCGCCAGAGCAGCGGCCAGAGGTCGTGCTTTCGAAGACGCGGCCGCGCCTCGAACACATCGAAGGCGCCGCGCTCGAGGCGGTCGAGAATCGTCAGGCCCCCGAGCCAGGTCAGTCGGAGCTCGAGACGGAGCCGCCCGTGAACGCCGTCGCACACCGGTCGACCCACGGCGAAGAGCTCACGGGTTCGGGTGGCGACCCGCTGGAGGACGCAGTGCCACGCCGGCCCGAGCCGGCGGGCATCGAGATCATCGGTCGTGGCATCGCATGCCGCGCGGTCCTCGGCCGGGACGTACAGCCGTCCGCGCAGCCAGTCGCGTTCGAGATCTTGCCAGAAGTTCGTCAGCTGGAGCGCCGTGCACAGCCCATCTGACGCCCGGTCCAGCACCGGATCCCGAATCCCCGCAATCCGGAGCACGAGCCGCCCCACCGGGTTCGCCGATCGACGACAGTAGTCCAGCAACTGGGTCCAGGTTGCGTAGCGATCCGTCGTGATATCCTGCCGGAACGCGCTAAGCAGATCCTCGAAGAGCGAGACCGGGAGGCGACGGGTACGGATGGTATGGCCCAGCGCGCGAAAGATGTGATCCGCCATCTCTGACGTCACGGCATCCGCCAGACGCGTCGCCGCCGCTGCGGTCGCCGTGGTTCCACCCGCACACGCGTCGAGCCTGGCCTGCCACGCGTCGAGGAGCTGGTGTCGCTGCTCGGCGGGTCGGTCCCCCTCATCCGCCATGTCGTCGGCCACACGAGCGAAGGCGTACACGGTGGCGATGTGAGGCCGCATCCGGCCCGGTAGCAGTCGGGACGCGACCGGAAAGTTCTCGTAGTGTTGTCGGGCGAGCCGCGCGCACGCGTCGTAGGCATCGGCAAGCTGGGGCGGCACCTCGGGCACGCGCCACGACGCCCGACGAGCTTTGGCTGTGACCGAGAGCACCTCCCGGTATTCTAGCAGCCCGTGCTGGAAGTCCGACTGCGGTCACCCGCCGCGTTGTTTTCAGTTTTCCGGGACCTCACATGCGTGAACTCATCGCCGGACTCGCCGCCATCTTCCTGCTCTTCGTCGCGCTCGTGCTGGTGGCGGCGCTCCGGCGCTATCGCATCCGGCGCGAGGAGGTCGTCAGCCACGAGGTCTCGCGCGGCCGTCGAGTCGTCGCGGAACTACCGGTGGGTCCCGAGATCGTCTTGTTCACCGAGGGGCGCGATCACTTCCACTATGGCGAGCAGCGGATCGACAAACGGTCGATCCAGGCCGTGCGTGTCCTGATCAACGGCTCACCGATCGCGGCCTACGTGTCCCCTCGCTTCCCGTCGGCGGCGCACGCCCAGCCCACGTCGTTCGAGGATCGGCCGGAGGGCATCGCGCGGGATCGCTGGGATGTCGCCATCGAGGCGACGGACGGGACGGTGCTGGTGGAGTGTGGTGCGATCCGGGAGCGGATCTCCCAGGAGTTCGGGCGGAAGATCTTCGACGCGGTGAAGGAGGCCCTCGAGGCGCGGGACAGGGAAACCGGAGGCTGGAGCCTCGAAGCCCCGGGCTGACCGCCGCTCGACCCTGTCCGCGCGGCGACCGGGACGGGACCCTACCACTCGATCTCGGCCACGCCGGCTCGCGCGTTGACCGCTCGCGCGAGTACGAACAGCAGGTCCGACAGACGGTTGACGTACACTAGCAGCGGCGGCTCCATCTCCGTCGACCCGAGCGCGACCATGCGGCGCTCGGCCCGCCGGCACACCGTCCTGGCGAGGTGGAGCGCCGCACCGGCCGCAGTGCCGCCCGGCAGGATGAAGCTATCGAGTGCGGGCAGCTCGCCCTCGAGCCGATCGATCCACCGTTCGAGCCGCTCGACCTCGGACTGGCCGAGCACCACCTTGGGCAACCGGCTCGCCACCCGGCCGGCCGGATCGGCCAACCTGGTGCCGAGGGCCATCAGGTCGCGCTGCAGCCCGCTGAGGATCTCGGCGATCTCCGGGTCGACCCCCGCCGCGCCGACGACACCGAGCACGGCGTTCAGCTCGTCGACCTCCCCGTAGGCGTCTACCCGCGCATCGGCCTTCGACACTCTGACGTCGCCGAGGAGGCCGGTCTCTCCCCGGTCGCCGGTCCTCGTGTAGATCTTCACGGCCCCGATCATAGACCAGGACGTGAGCACATGACCTCGCCGGTCCTGACGCGACGTGACCGCATCTCGACGGCGGTGCACTAGTCCAGGTAGGACTTGCGCAGCTTTGCGACGACGGTGAAGTGCGGGTCGACGACGTTGGCGATGTCGTACTCCAGCGCGTGGCCCATGAGCAGCGCCGACCCGCGCTCATCGAAACCGTAGTCCTCCATCAACCATCGCTGCATCTCGGTGGTGGCGTGCTGGAGGGCCTGAAGGAGTGGCCGCGCGCTTCCCAGCGTCATGATGTCGTCGTCCGTTTCCAGGCGCGGCCAGCCGATTCGCTTCTGCTTGATCAATTCCACCCGAAACTCGACGTCCATCGAGATTTCGAGCGCGTTCCCCACGACTTCGCCATCACCCTGCCGGGCATGGCCGTCTCCGAGGAAGAGCAGCGCGCCGGGCTCGAAAACCGGCAGCAGCAACTTCACACCGGCGACCATGCCGTTGTAGTCCATGTTGCCCCCGAAGGTGTCGGGCGTGCTCGTGGGCACGGCCTGCTTGCGAGGCGGAGCCACCGCGACGCACCCCAGCATCGGGCGCAGGGGAACCTCGATCCCGCGTGGCCGAATGGACGTCGACGCCACACGCGCTACCCTCCCGGCGATGTCGATGTCCCACGTCTCGGTCGTCTGCTCCCGTTCCCCCTCGAACCGCAGGAACGCGGGGTCGGCGGCGTAAGGCGCGAGGACGCTGCTCGACCAGGCGGTGCCCCGGTTGGGCTCGATGCGGTCGAGGTGGACCACCAGCACGTCACCGGGCTCCGCACCCTCCACGAAGAAGGGGCCCGTCTGGGGGTTCGGGCGCTCTCCAACTTGCGCGCCCTGGGCGTCGAACCCGCGCGCGTCGATGGTCTTCGTGATGACGCGGTCGCCCGGCTTGATGCGCAGCCCGGGCGGGTGCGCGAACGAGAAGGTGTTGTAGTACTGGTCGGCCTCGAAGCGATGCGTCTCGCCGGTCTGTGCTCGTACGACGCCCGACACCGTCAGCGTCAGGCAGCCCAGGACACCGATCATCCGCTTGCATGCGCGCATGGACCCCTCCTCTTCACCGTGAACGTGAACTCGCGTCCGGCGGCCCCGGCATGCTGGTCGGCGCGAAACGCGACCGGCCTCGGGCGCCGCGAACACCGTGCCCGTGTCATGTCATCATGGTTGACCGGATCTCGACCTGGCGCGGGCCCGGCGACCATCTGAATCTTCTCGCGAGGCAAATGCCGAGGACGACGGGACGAGCGAAGGCGAAGAGCGGAGCGACGCCGACACCCTCCCGGCGGCGAACGTTCCGACGGCGCCTCCTCGCCTGGTATTCGACGCACGGACGCGATCTGCCCTGGCGTCAGACCGACGATCCCTACCACATCCTGGTGTCAGAGGTGATGCTACAGCAGACGCAGGTCGACCGCGTGCTCCCCAAATACGACGAGTGGATCACGAAGTTCCCGACGGTGTCCGCGCTCGCCCGCGCCCGGCAGGAGGACGCGGTGCGGACCTGGTATCCGCTCGGCTACAACGTCCGCCCGCGCCGCCTCCACAGCATCGCCAGGGAGTCGGTCGCGAGCCACGGCGGCCGGATCCCTGCGGACCGAGAGGTGCTCCGGTCGTTCAAGGGGATCGGCGACTACACGGCGGGCGCGGTCCTCAGCTTCGCCTTCGGGAAGCGCGAGCCGATCCTCGACACCAACGTGGCCCGCGTGCTGTGTCGGGTGTTCGTGGGTCGAGGCAATCCACGGAGCCACGCGATGCGCAGGCGCCTGTGGACCGTCGCTCGGGTCCTGCTGCCGGTGAAGCGGGTCTTCGACTTCAACCAGGCTCTGATGGACCTCGGCGCGATGGTGTGCGTCGCCCGGAAGCCTCGGTGCCCGGTCTGCCCGATGAACAGGATCTGCGCGGCCTTTCCCCACGACCCGGAGAACGAGCGTGGATCGGGCACCTGATCGGACGGTCGTCGTGGCGGCCGTCGTCGAGGAGGACGGCGCCTTTCTGGTCACGCGCCGGCCGCGGGGCGCGCACCTGGCGGGCTACTGGGAGTTTCCCGGCGGCAAGCGCGAGCGGAGCGAGACCGACGCGCAGGGCCTCAGACGGGAGATGCGCGAGGAGCTGGCGACGGATGTCGGGGTCGGCGAGGAGATCCTGCGAACGACCCACGCGTACCCGGATCGGATCGTGGAGCTCCGTTTCTACCGGTGCGCGCTGGCGGGACCGCCCCGGCCGATGCTCGGGCAGCAGATGAGGTGGGTCCCGCGGCTCGAGCTGCCGGCGCTACGGTTCCCGCCGGCGGACGGAGAGCTCATCCGCAGGCTCACCGCGTCGGGCCGTTGACGAAGGGCAGCCGAGCTACCGTCGCCGGTCGACTGCGGTCGGCCCACACCACCGCGATGCGCGTGCCCGGCTCGACGAAGTCTCGGTGGACGTAGCCGAGCGCGATCGGCTTGCCCAGGGTCGGCGAGAAGACCGCGCTCGTCACCTCTCCGATGGCCTGCGCGCCGTCCTGGATCGCCGCGCCCGGAACGGGCACCTCGTCGTCGAGCACCAGCCCCACCAGCTTGCGCACGACGCGTCCGTGACCACGGTGCAGGACGCGAACGATCACCTCCTGCCCGACGTAGCAGCCCTTCGTCATGCTGATTGCGCGGTCCTGGATGTCCGCCTCCAGCGGTATCGTCGTCTCGTCCATGTCCACGCCAAACTCGGGCCGTCCCGCCTCGATGCGGAGCACCTGCATGACGTACGCGGAGATCGACCTGGCGCCCTGGGCCCGCAGCGCATCGACGAGCCGCGCGGACAGATCCCGATCGGAGAAGACGTGGAACCCCACCCCGCCGGTCTCGCCCGTGCGGGCCACCACGACCCTCGCCGCCTCGAACGCCAGGCTGGCGTTGTCGTGCTCCCGGAACGCGAGCAGGCGCCGCTCCAGGGCGGCGGCGCCCCCACCCTCGAGGACGGCCGCGAGCATGCGCGCCGAGGCCGGACCGTGCACACCGATCGCGGCCCACCCGGGCGTGAGATCGGCGATCTGAACGTCCTCGGTGAACACCAGGTCGTCAAAGGCACGCACGAGCCGATCCTTGACAGCGGCGGGGACGTCGAGCAGGGTCATCTCGCCAAGCTCCAGGACGAGCATGTCGGCGATCATGCGACCCTGCGGCGTCAGGTAGGCGGCGTAGCACCCGCGACCGGGCTCGAGCGCGAGGATGTCGTTGGTCAGCAGCCCGTGCAGATGCGACAGCCGGTCCTTGCCCCGGAGCTCGATGCGACCGCGGGCCGACCGGTCCACGATGCCGGCATCCGTGCGGATCACCTGATATTCGTCGACCGCGAGCATGGTGTCTCCTCGACTGACGGCCCGAAGTGATATCGTCCGGGATGATGATGCGTACCGCATTCCATTGTAGCTTCGTGCTGCTGCTGTCGCTGGCGACGGTCTCTCCCGCACGCGCCGGCGGGAATCAGGCGTCGCTCGCGCCGGAGCCCGGAGAGGCCACCTTCACGGTCTTCGTGGGGGGGCGACAGGTCGGTCGGCAACAGGTGGTCCTGACGCGCACGAACCAGGGCTGGACGATCGCCTCGACGGGCGACCTGGGCGGGTCGCTGTCGCTCTCGACTCGCAAGTTCGAGGCGCGCTACGATCCCGCATGGCGGCCTCTGGGCCTGACGATCGATGCGATGTTTCGCGGCCAGCACCTGGGCCTGGAGGCAACCATCGACGGCACCTCGGCGACGACCCGGATCATCCAGGCCCGGGAGACCGAGGAGAAGACCGACACGATCGCGCCCGATGCCGTCATCCTGCCGAACAACTTCTACGCGGCGTACGAGGCGCTGGCAGTTCGGCTGGCCGGCGCCACCACCGGCGCCCAGCTGCCGATCTTCATCCCGCCCCAGGGCCAGATCCTGATGAGCATCGGCGAGATCGCCGAGGAGCGGATCCAGGTCGCCGACCGCACGATCACGGCGCGGCGCCACGCCGTGACCTTCCGCAACCCGCTCGGGTTCCTGGATGCCGAGGTCTGGTCGGACGAGACCGGCCGCCTGGTCAGGGTGAGGCTGCCCTCGATCGAGATCGTCCGGTCGGACGTCGCCTCGGTCGCCGCGCGTCAGCAGCGGATCACCCGGGCCGGCGACGAGGGCGTCAGAATTCCCGCGCTCGGCTTCAGCCTGGCAGGCACCCTGTCGAAGCCGCGGGCGCCGGCCGAGGAGCGTCTACCGGCCGTCGTGCTCGTCGGCGGGGTGGCGCCACTCGACCGCGACGAGACGATCGGTGGCATCCCGATCTTCGGCCAGCTCGCAGACGCCCTGGCCGACGCCGGCGTCCTGGTGCTGCGTTACGACAAGCGGGGGCTTGGCCAGAGTGGCGGCCGGCCCGAAGGCGCCAGCCTGGGCGACTACGCCACGGACGTCCGTGCGGTCGTGAGCTACCTGGAGGATCGCGAGGACGTCGACGACGATCGGATCGCGGTGCTCGGACACGGCGAGGGGGGATGGATCGCGCTGCAGGCGGCCTCCCGGGAGGGGACGATCGCCGCGGTGGTCCTGGCCGGTTCACCGGGCACGACCGGCGCCACCCTGGTCCTCGAGCAGCAGCGCGCGGCGCTGGGCCGGCTGTCTCTGACCGAGGAGGAGAGGCAGGCG
This sequence comes from Vicinamibacterales bacterium, assembly GCA_965197935.1. GTDB lineage: Bacteria > Acidobacteriota > Vicinamibacteria > Vicinamibacterales > CAZQMT01 > CAZQMT01. The sequence continues at coordinate 313,696 of CBDAOD010000001.1, forward strand.
AGGATCGACCTACAGGCCAAGATCAACGAGGCCGTCATGTCGGGAACCGGCTGGGAGGGCATCGACCCCGAGCTGCGGGAGCAGGCCGAGACGCCCTGGTTCCGGAGCCTCCTGGGTTTCGACCCCGCCGACGTGATCGAGCGCGTGCGACAGCCCATCCTCGTCCTGCACGGCACGCTCGACACGGAGGTCCGGTCCCATCACGCCGATCGGCTGGCCGAGCTCGCGCGCGCCCGCGACCGACGCGTCGCGGCCGATGTCGTGCGAATCCCCGGCGTGAACCATCTGCTGGTGCCAGCCCAGACCGGCGAGACGGACGAGTACGCCCGCCTCGAGGACGGCGGCATCGATCCCGGGGCGACATCGGCCATCGCCGACTGGCTGTTCGACCAGTGGACACGCCCAGGACGCTAGTACTACTTTGTTAGATCCGCAAGTGCACCGACTTTAGCGCCTCGATGCGCTTCAGGTAGAACGGCCGTGGAGCAAAGAGGTCCGCGGTGAAGATTTCCTGCACGATCGCGCGGGCCACTGGAAAGGTGAGCCCGGCGAGGTGCCGCCGCCGCTCGGCCTGCAGGAAGTTGTACGTCACGGCGGTGAGCACGACGTGATGGTGCCAGCCCGGGAACGTGCGGCCTTCGAAGTGATCCAACCCGAGGTGGGGCTTCAACTCTTGGAACTGCTGCTCGATGGCCCACCGCTGATGCGCGAGTCGGACGAGCTGCGGCCAGGAGGTGGTGGCCGGCAGGTTGACGAAGAAGTATTTGGTCCGCGGCGTCGCGCCCGTGTCGCGTTCGGCCAGCAGCCACACCTCGGGGGCGAGCCGGCGGTCGCGCCAGTCGTGGGCCGGGGTCACCCGCAGGGCCACACACTGGACCGTCCAGCGGCGCCCGCCGCGGCGGTTGCGCCAGCTGATGGGCCGCCACCGCGGCTGCGCCTTGGCGGCCTGGGCCACCGTGTACGCCCGCCCGCCCGCCGCCAGGTCTGGCCGGGTGCGCGGGCGCCCCAGCCGGCCGCCCCGCCGGTGCCCGAGGCGCGGCCGCCCCAGGAACACGGTCTGCGACGAGGAAATCCCCACCGCATAGGGGAGCCGCAACCGATGCCACATGGCCCGAAACAGGCCGGTATCGCCAAACTCCGCATCGGCCAGCACGCCGGTGCCGGTGAGGCCGCTGGCGCGCACCTGCCGGAGCAGGGTGAGCGCTTGGCGCCACTTCGCCTGCAACCGGACACCCCGGGGAAGCCGCGCCCGATCGCGGGCGGCGTCGGTCAGCCACGCCTCGGGCACATAGAGCGCGGCCCCCAGCAAGTAGGCGCGCAGCCCGGTCCACAGCGCCGCGGTGACCGCCACTTGGCCATTGGCGACTTTCCCCACGGCCCCACAGTACTGGCGGGCCACCCCGACCGAGGACGTCCCTGGCTTGGGGAAACTCGTGCCAGCGAAGATCACCAGCCCTTCGCGTTCGGGCAGCACCGCCCGCAGGCAGCGCCAGACGCCGTCGGCACTCCACGGCGCATCGGTGATGAAGTGTTGGAACGCTTGATAGCCCCCGGGATCGGTCCCCCGCGCCAGCATCGCTTCCATCGACTTGCGCGGGCTGTCGCTGAGCAACCCCTGGACGTACCGGCGCAACGCCAGCTCCTGTGCGCGATGGCCGAAGCACGCCTTGAAGGCCTCGAGCCATCTCATCAGGCGACGCAACTGCCCCACCGTGCGGCGGTCGTGCACTACCGCGCAGGGTCACGAATTCGCCGGAAAAGTACAATGTCCTCAAATTAGATCACTTGTCGGATCTCGCCCAAATTGTGCGATCTAACAAAGTAGTACTAGCAGCCCGTGGTGAAAGTCCTGCTGCAGCCGGCCGGCGCTGCATCCCGCCTGGCTGTGTTGCTCGTCGATCAAATACTCCCGGTATTTTCGCTTCTCGCGCCTTGCCAGCCGGGCGCAGCGCCGCCCTTGGTGCGACGCAGGACTTTCACCACGGGCTGCTAGTACTGCTTTGTCAGATTCGCCCGCTGCGAGCCGAAGCGGCGACCACCCAGCAAACCGAAAACATTGCGGCGGCTCACGCACGTGGTTCAGATATGCCCCGGAGGCTGGCCGCCTTCACGGTTTGCCTGGCGGCCGTCGCTCCGCCCCACAGCGGGCGAATCTGACAAAGTAGTGCTAGGCGACGTCTGGCGGTGGGCTGGGCCTCGAGGGCAAGGCGCGACGAGCGAGGGTGGTGGGCCCGCATGGCCGGGGCTACTCGTAGCGGAGCGATTCGATCGGATCCATCCTCGCCGCACGCAGGGCGGGCAGCAGGCCGCTGACCAGCCCGACCAGCATCAGGATTCCAGCGCAGATCCCGATCAGACCGAACGTCAGGCTGAGGTGGATGTCCGTGCCACCGGTTGGATCTGCCATGAGCTGGGCCAGGAACGGTCGCGGGCTGACCAGCCAGACGATCACGAAGGACACCAGGACCCCCACGATGCCGCCGGCGAAGGTGGTCACCAGACCCTCGAGGAGGAACTGGATCAGGATGTCCCTCCGGCGGGCGCCGAGGGCCCGCCGAACGCCGATCTCGCGGGTACGCTCGGTGACCGACACGAGCATGATATTCATGACGCCGACGCCGCCGATCATCAGCGTCAGGACCCCAATGAAGCCCAGGACGATCTTGAGCCCCCCGCTGATGCCGCTGATCATGCGCATCTGCTCGACCGAGTCCCGCATGTTCACCGCGCGCCGGTCGGCGGGATTGTAGCGGTGACGTGAGGCGAGTAGCTCTCTGGCCTGCGTGATGGCGCGGGCCTGGAGGAAGGTGTCGACGGTCTCGTAGACGATGGCGTAGAGATACCGCGTGTCCGCGATCTGTCCCATCGTCGTATAGGGGATGAAGATGGAGTTGCGGTCCGGCTGGAAGTAGCTGGACATCTGAACCTTGTCCTCGAGCACCCCCACGACCTCGAAGCGCAGACCCGCGATCCGGATCGACTCCCCCACCGCGGGCCGGGTTCCGAACAGCTTGCGATAGACGTCGCGCCCCAGGAACGCCACGCGGCGCCGTTGCTGGACGTCCTCGGCGTTGATGAAGCGTCCCTCCCCCGGGGCGGCGCGCTCGTTGCGCATGCCTCCGTACTCCGGAATGACACCGCGGACCGCCTGATTCGCCTGCCTGGTGCCGTAGCTCACCGGCAGGCGCTCGATGCTCTCGGGGCTGGCGTACCGGATGAGGGGTAACGCGCGCAACGCATCGACGTCCGCCGCCGTCAACCGTACTCGCCGCCCGGCGCGCTCGCCGCCCGCCTGGAGGCTGGTCTGGCCCGGCCGCACGACCACCGTACCCATCCCCCAGGCCCCCCGCATGCCGTGGTCGATGGCGCCGTGGAAACCGTCCCCGTAGGCCAGCAGGACCACGACCGAGACGATTCCCCACGAGATCCCGAGCATCGAGAGCACGGCGCGGAGCTTGTACTGATAGAGCCCGCGAAAGGCCTCGCGGACGATCTCGCCGAGCACGTGACCGCGGCCCCACCCACGACTCCCGGCACGCCCCGGAGCGGTGGGAAGCGCGACGGTCGCGTCGATCGCCACCGAGGTGGAGGTCTCGTTCATGCGTCGATCTCCCGGGCATCTCGACCGAACCCGGAACCCCTCACAGGTCGTAGCGGAGCGCATCCACGGGCGGCAACGCTGACGCCCGGCGCGCGGGATAAGTCGAGCTGGCCACTCCGATGGCCACCAGGACGGCGACGGCGAAGACTCCCGCGCGCCACGTGATCACCATACCGACGAATCGCTCCGGCACGGAAACAGGTTGACGAGCGCACACAGCCCAAAGGCGAGCAGCAATCCCAGCGTCCCGCTCACCAGGGTCAGAAAGAAGCCCTCGAGAAAGAACTGACGTCGGATCGCGGCCGACGTGGCGCCCAGCGCCTTGCGGATGCCGATCTCCCGGGTGCGCTCCCGAACGGCGATCAGCATGATGTTCATCATGCCAATGCCGCCCAGACCGAGCGTCACCAGCCCGACGGTGCTGAAGAATTGCCGCATGTAGAGGATGATGCGATCGAAGAGCAGCGACTCCACGCCGGTGTCCCAGATGGTGACGGCCTCCTTGTCGTCGGGGTCGAAGCCGTGGCGTCTGGCCAGAATCGCGCGAACGTCCTTCTCCAGCGGCCACGTGATGTCGCGCAGCCGCCCGCTACTGGCCGCGAGCTGCGCCGGCATCTCCGCCACGACCCAGTCGTAGGGCTTGACGATGATCTGCGAGAGGGTGCCCGGCGCCGCATCCACACGCGGCAGATCACGGAGCATCGCCGAGAAGGGCACGAAGATCGCGTTGTCGTCCCGCCCGGCGTAGCTGCTGTCCTGCTCCTTCTTGCGTATCTTGCCGACGACCCGATACGGCAACCCGTTCAGAATGAGCGGCTCGCCCACGATGCGACGATCACCGAAGAGCTGCTCGCTCATCACCGACCCGACGATCGCCACCCGGTTGACGTTCCGCTCGTCCTGCCAGTTGAAGAGACGGCCCGAGTCGAGCTGGATCGTGCGGATCGCCTGATACGGCGGCTCGATCCCGTGGACATTAACGGTCGCGGCGTTGTACTGGCTCTTAGCCCGCACCTGCCAGTTAATCTCGGGGCTGAGGGTCTCGACCAGCCGCGACTCCCGCTCGATCGCTCGGGCGTCCTCCCGGGTGAGGCGGATCTCGCGTCCGGCACGTTCCCCGCCGGTCTGCAGGCTGGTGCGACGGCCCCAGACGATGGCCATGTTCATCCCGAACTCCTGGAGGACCTTCTCGTTGCCGAGACGGAAGCCCTCGCCGGTGGCCGAGAGGATGACGATGGACACGATGCCCCAGAGGATGCCGAACATCGTCAGAACGCACGGAGCTTGTTCGCCCTGAGGCTCTGGACGGACTCGCGGATGATGTCACGCATGGTCTAGCAGCCCGTGGTAAAAGTCCTGCTGCAGCCGGCCGGCGCTGCATCCCGCCTGGCTGTGTTGCTCGTCGGTCAAATACTCCCGGTATTCTTCCTCCTCGCGCCTTGCCAGCCGGGCGCCGCGCCGCCCTTGGTGCGACGCAGGACTTTCACCACGGGCTGCTAGTACTACTTTGTTAGATCGCACAATTTGGGCGAGATCCGACAAGTGATCTAATTTGAGGACATTGTACTTTTCCGGCGAATTCGGGACCCTGCGCGGTAGTGCACGACCGCCGCACGGTGGGGCAGTTGCGTCGCCTGATGAGATGGCTCGAGGCCTTCAAGGCGTGCTTCGGCCATCGCGCACAGGAGCTGGCGTTGCGCCGGTACGTCCAGGGGTTGCTCAGCGACAGCCCGCGCAAGTCGATGGAAGCGATGCTGGCGCGGGGGACCGATCCCGGGGGCTATCAAGCGTTCCAACACTTCATCACCGATGCGCCGTGGAGTGCCGACGGCGTCTGGCGCTGCCTGCGGGCGGTGCTGCCCGAACGCGAAGGGCTGGTGATCTTCGCTGGCACGAGTTTCCCCAAGCCAGGGACGTCCTCGGTCGGGGTGGCCCGCCAGTACTGTGGGGCCGTGGGGAAAGTCGCCAATGGCCAAGTGGCGGTCACCGCGGCGCTGTGGACCGGGCTGCGCGCCTACTTGCTGGGGGCCGCGCTCTATGTGCCCGAGGCGTGGCTGACCGACGCCGCCCGCGATCGGGCGCGGCTTCCCCGGGGTGTCCGGTTGCAGGCGAAGTGGCGCCAAGCGCTCACCCTGCTCCGGCAGGTGCGCGCCAGCGGCCTCACCGGCACCGGCGTGCTGGCCGATGCGGAGTTTGGCGATACCGGCCTGTTTCGGGCCATGTGGCATCGGTTGCGGCTCCCCTATGCGGTGGGGATTTCCTCGTCGCAGACCGTGTTCCTGGGGCGGCCGCGCCTCGGGCACCGGCGGGGCGGCCGGCTGGGGCGCCCGCGCACCCGGCCAGACCTGGCGGCGGGCGTGCGGGCGTACACGGTGGCCCAGGCCGCCAAGGCGCAGCCGCGGTGGCGGCCCATCAGCTGGCGCAACCGCCGCGGCGGGCGCCGCTGGACGGTCCAGTGTGTGGCCCTGCGGGTGACCCCGGCCCACGACTGGCGCGACCGCCGGCTCGCCCCCGAGGTGTGGCTGCTGGCCGAACGCGACACGGGCGCGACGCCGCGGACCAAATACTTCTTCGTCAACCTGCCGGCCACCACCTCCTGGCCGCAGCTTGTCCGACTCGCGCATCAGCGGTGGGCCATCGAGCAGCAGTACCAAGAGTTGAAGCCCCACCTCGGGTTGGATCACTTCGAAGGCCGCACGTTCCCGGGCTGGCACCATCACGTCGTGCTCACCGCCGTGACGTACAACTTCCTGCAGGCCGAGCGGCGGCGGCACCTCGCCGGGCTCACCTTTCCAGTGGCCCGCGCGATCGTGCAGGAAATCTTCACCGCGGACCTCTTTGCTCCACGGCCGTTCTACCTGAAGCGCATCGAGGCGCTAAAGTCGGTGCAATTGCGGATCTAACAAAGTAGTACTAGCTTGGCAGGATGACCTGAGCCCCTTCCTCCAGACCCTCGAGCACCTGCCTCGTGAAGCCGTTCCCGACCCCGAGCTTCACCGGGACCCGCTCGAGGGCGCCCGGCTCGGAGGGCACCGGCACTTCGACGAAGGTGTGACGATCGGTACCATAGACGACCGCCGCCTCGGGAATGATGAGCGAGTCGGGGAACTCCTCGAGGATCACCTCGGCGTTGGCCGTCATGTTGGCCCTCAGCTCGTTGCCGTGGTTCTCGATCGAGACCTCGACCTCGAAGGTCGTCACGTTGTCCTCCTCGACTCCGATCGGTGAGATCTGCGTGACGGTCCCCTCGAACGTCCTCTCCCTGAACGTCTCGACGGTGATCCGCGCGGGCTGCCCCAGGCGGACGTCGCCGATGTCGGCCTCGTCGACCTCGCCGCGCACGAAGACCTGGTCGATGTCGCCCAGCGTCATGACCAGGGTCGCCGCGGCGCCGAGATTCAGGATCGACGACACCGGACTGCCGACCTCCACGTCCCGGCTCAGCACAGTCGCCTTGATCGGCGCCCGGATCGTGGCGTTCGCCAGCTCCTCCGCCGCGCGCTCGACGCTGGCCCCGGCCTGGGCGACGTTGGCGGCCGCCTGCGAGACCTTCGCGCGTGCAACCGACAGGTTCGACACCGCGGCCCGTTGCCGATTCTCCGCTATCTCCAGGGCACTCTTCGCATCGTCGAGTCCGGACTGCGCGATCAGCTGCTGGCCGAACAACCTGAGCGCGCGCTCGTAGCCTCGCCGGGCGAACTCGACGTCGGGTCCCTCGGCCTCGATGGTGTTCTTCGCGAGCTCGGCCTCGGCCGCCTCCTGGCCCGCCTCGGTGGCCTGCAGGTTGGCCCGCGCTTCACGCAGCCGGGCGCGCAGGTTTTCCTTGTCCAGCTCGGCGAGAACGCCGCCCGGCTGCACCTCGTCCCCGACATCCGCGTGCAGCGCCTCGATGATGCCGTTGGCCTTTGATTTGATCTCGACCTTCGCAATCGGCTCGATCTTCCCCGTCGCGACACGGACCGCGTCATGGTTCCCCGCTCGACGGTCGCCAGACGGGCGGAATCGAAGCCGCCGTTCGCGCGCCCGAGGCTGGCAAACCCGTAGAGCGCGGCCGCGACGACGAGTATGCTCACGCCCCAGTAGGCCCAGCGTCTTCTCGGTCTCGACATGTGCAGATCCCCCGGGAATCGGGCCGCGACACGAGCGCCCGTGCAATTGGACGAAGCTCGGGTCGATTCGGTTCGCTGATACCCCCTTTTGAGCTCGCGCACGGCGGCGCGAAACGGCGTCTGGCCTCGCGAGGAGACTCGGACGGCATGCACGACGCGCCGGCTGGCGATAGAATGTGAGGATGATGGAGTACACGCACCGAGCACGCGCGCGGGCATCATCATGAGAATCGGCGTTGTGAGGGAGTCCTTTCCCGGCGAGCGGCGCGTGGCGCTGGTGCCATCGTCCCTGCCCGGCCTAATCGCGGCCGGCCTCGAGATCACCATCGAGGCCGGCGCGGGCGCCTCCGCCGGCTTCACGGACCAGGGCTACGCCGAGAAGGGCGCCCGGCTGGGCGCCTCGCGCGAGGAGGTCCTCGGCACCGCAGACGCCATCCTGTATGTCAGGGCGCCGGGCGCGAATCCCGACGCGGGGCGGTCGGACCTCGATCGCCTCGGTCCCGGCCGCGTCGTGATCGGCCTTGCCGAGCCGTTCTCCTCCCCGGAGATGACCCAGGCGCTCGCAGCGCGGGGCGTCACGAGCTTCGCCATGGAGCTGATGCCCCGTATCACACGAGCGCAGAGCATGGACGCGCTGTCGTCGATGGCCACGCTCGCCGGGTACAAGGCCGTCTTGCTCGCGGCCAACACATTGCCACGCATGTTTCCGATGCTCATGACGGCGGCCGGAACGATCGCCCCGGCTCGCGTGCTCGTCGTCGGAGCGGGCGTGGCGGGTCTCCAGGCGATCGCGACCGCGCGCCGGCTGGGTGCCGTCGTGTCTGCCTATGACCTCCGCCCCGCCGTCAGGGAGCAAGTGGAGAGCCTCGGTGCGAAGTTCGTCGAGCTGCCGCTCGAGACGGGCGACTCGGAGGACAAGGGCGGATACGCGAAGGCCAAGGACGAGGCGTTCTACCGCCGTCAGCGGGACATGATGGGGCGGATCGTCGAGGCGAGTGACGTGGTCATCACGACGGCGGCGGTGCCGGGCCGCAAGGCGCCGCTTCTCGTCACCGACGAGATGGTCCAGGCCATGGCGCCCGGGTCGGTCGTCGTGGATCTGGCGGCCGAGCGGGGTGGCAACTGCGAGCTCACGTGCCCCGATGAGACGGTCGTGCGGCACGGCGTCACGATTCTCGGCCCCTCCAATCTTCCGGCGACCGTCCCGTATCACGCGAGCCAGATGTACGCCAAGAACATCACGACCTTCCTGCTGCATCTGACCAACGACGGCCGGCTCGACATCGACCTCGAGGACGAGGTCACCCGCGAGACCCTGGTCACCCGGGACGGCGAGATCGTCCACGCGCGTGTCAGGGATACCCTCGGCCCGATGGCCGTCACCACCGAGAGCGCCTGATGGAACCATTCGTCGCGGTGTCCACCGTCTTCGTCCTGGCCATGTTCGTCGGCTGGATGGTCATCACGAAGGTCCCTCCCCTGCTGCACACGCCGCTGATGTCCGGGTCGAATGCAGTCTCCGGCATCACGATCATCGGCGCGATGATCGCGGTCGCCACCCCGGACGGGCTGAGCACGGTCCTGGGATTCGTCGGCATCGTGCTGGCCACCATCAACGTCGTCGGCGGATTCACCGTCACGCATCGCATGCTCGGGATGTTCAAGAAGAGGGACTGACCCCTTGGACAGCGCGCTCGTCGACCTCGCCTATCTTGGCGCGGCGGTTCTCTTCATCCTCTGCTTCGTCCAGCTCTCCCACCCACGCACGGCGGTGCGCGGCAACCTGCTCGGTGCGACAGGCATGGCACTGGCCGCGCTCTTCACCCTCCGCCACCCGACGATCATCGCGTCGTGGAGTCAAGCCTGGCCCGTGCTGGTCGGCGGTGTCGCCCTCGGGGCGGTGCTTGGCGGCGCGCTCGCGTTGAAGGTCAGGATGACCGCGATGCCCCAGATGGTGGCGCTGCTGAACGGTTTCGGCGGCGGTGCCTCGGTGCTGGTCGCGGGTGCGGCGTTCATCGATTCACCCGAGCGGGGGCTACAGCTCACCGTGGCGACGGCGCTCTCCGGCGTGATCGGAGGCATCACGTTCTGGGGAAGCCTGGTGGCGTTCGACAAGCTGCAGGAGTGGCTGCTCCCGGGCAAACCCGTCCATTTCCCCGGTCAGCAGCTGCTCAATCTCGCCCTCGGGCTGGTCGCCCTCGGGTTCGCCACGGCCATCGTGCTCGAGCCCTCGGTCACGTGGCCCTACTGGGCGCTGGTCGGCGTCGCGTCGGTGCTGGGGGTGCTCCTGACGATCCCGATTGGGGGCGCCGACATGCCGGTCGCGATCGCGCTGCTCAACTCCTACTCGGGACTCGCCGGTGCCGCCACGGGCTTCGCGCTCGAGAACAACGGCCTGGTGATTGCCGGCTCGCTCGTCGGCGCCTCCGGCATCATCCTGTCGCAGATCATGTGCCGGGCGATGAATCGATCGCTGGTCAACGTCTTGACCGGCGCGATCGGTCCCGGGGGTGAGACATCGAAGTCGGACGAGCTGTATGCCGGCAAGGTGAAGTCGACGTCCGCTGACGAGGTCGCAATGCTGTTCGATGCGGCGCGCCGAGTCGTGATCGTGCCCGGGTACGGGCTCGCCGTCTCGCAGGCGCAGCACGCGGTTCGTGACCTCGCCGACCTGCTCGAGGCGCGGGTCATCGAGGTCGAGTTCGCCATCCATCCGGTCGCCGGTCGGATGCCGGGCCACATGAACGTCCTGCTGGCCGAGGCCGACGTCCCCTACGACAAGCTCAAGGAAATGGACGAGGTGAATCCGACGTTGTCACAGACCGACGTCGCGATCGTGATCGGTGCGAACGACGTCGTGAACCCCCTGGCGCGCACCGATCCCGGCAGTCCGATCGCGGGCATGCCCATCCTCGACGTCGACAGGGCGAGAACCGTGGTGGTGATCAAGCGGAGCCTGAGCCCGGGCTTCGCCGGAATACCGAATCCTCTCTTCACGCTGGACAAGACCCTGATGCTGTTCGCCGACGGCAAGCGGGCGGTGCTCGATCTGATCGCCGCCATCAAGGAGACGGGCCGCTGAGCCCAGCCGTCTCCCAGGGAGGGTCTTCGATGTGGATCCTGCTGGCCTCCACGGAAGACGACCGCACCCGCACGTTTCGACTCACGCCCGACAGCACGAAGACGATCGGCCGGGGCCCGGAGGCCGACTTCGTCGTGGACGCCTACCTCGTCTCCCGGCTGCATTGCCGGCTGTCCGCCATCGGCCCACGGCGTCTGGAGGTCATGGACCTGGATAGCACGAACGGGACCTTCGTCAACGACAAGCGTGTGTCCAGGCAAGACCTCAGGGATGGCGATCGTCTCAGGATCGGCAGGCTGGAACTCACCGTCGCGCGGGACTGATTGCCGGGCGGCCGCGGCACTCCCGGGGCGGCCCTTGCCCCCGGCGGTCACCTGGGGTCGCCAGGTGAGCTTCTTCGGGGTCAGTGCGACGCAGGACCTTCGCCACGGGCTGCCAGGAACGGGTTCGTCGCGCGCTCGCGGCCAATCGTGGTCTGGGGTCCATGTCCCGGGAACACCTCGGCATCGTCGGAGAAGGCCAGCAACACCTGCCAGATCGACCGCATCAGCGTATCGAGGTCGCCGCCCGGTAGGTCGGTGCGGCCGATCGATCCCGCAAAGAGCGTATCGCCCACGAACAGCTGTGCGCCCTCGTGCCCGGCCGGACCGACCTGAAGGCAGACTCCCCCCGGACAGTGCCCCGGTGTGTGGTGGACCCTGACCTCGTAGCGGCCGAACGCCCACGGACCGACACCCTGGTAGAAGAAGTCGACGGGCGGCGGCGTGGCGAGCTCGACGCCAAACGCGCGCCCCTGCTCTACCGCCGAGTCGTACAGGAAGAGGTCGTCGGGATGCAGGCCGATGGGTGCGTTCAGCGCGGCCCGGGCGCGACCGACGCCACTGACGTGGTCCAGATGGGCATGGGTCAGGAGGATGTACTTGATCTCGATCCGCCGCTGCTCGACGATCGACAGTAGATCGCCGACTTCGTCACCGGGATCGATGATCACGCCCTCGTGGGTGGCCTCACAGCCCAGCACGAACCCGTTCTTGTAAAACGGGGCAACGGCGCGGCTCTCGAGAATCACGGCCCATCATAACGCGCCCGCGAGCCACAGCGCGGCGAGCACCAGACCGACCAGCGCCCCGGCGAGCGCCAGGAGCCACGGTACGACCGGGCGATTGCCCGACCGGCGCGGCGACGCCGACTCGACCGGATCGCGGCGCGCGTTCTGCGCCTCCAGCCTCGAGGCCGCCGCGCGCAACGCGAGGGAGAGCGCCGCCGCGCTCTCGTGCCGTCCGTTGGCGTTCTTGGAGAGCGCCCGGCCGACGATCAGGTCCAGCGTGCGCGACACCGCGGGGTTCAGCAGGCTTGGAGCCGGGGGCGTCGATTCCAGTACCTGATCTCTGGTCGCCCCGCCGGTGGCACCACGGAACGGCGACCGACCCGTGAGCGTCTCGAAGAGGATCGCGCCGAGACTGAAGACGTCGGCGCGGCGATCCACGCGTGCGCCGCGTAGCTGCTCGGGTGACATGTACGCGACCGTGTCGAGAGTCGCCTCGGAGACGTCCGGGGAGAGGCGCGCGGCGCCGCGTCGCGCCGCGCCGCCTCTGGTCCAGCGCGCCATCCCAACATCGAGCAGCTTGGCCCGTCCCCTCGGCGTGACCATGACGTTGTCCGGCTTGAGGTCGCCGTGCGGCACGCCATGGGCGTCGGCTCCGGCCAGAGCGTCTGCCACCTGAATCGCAAGGTCGACGGCCAGGCGGGGATTGAGCGGACCGCTTGCGAGCAGTGACCGCAGCGTCTGCCCGGGGACATACTCGAACACCAGGAACGTCCGGCCCCGGTCTTCACCGACCTCGAACAGGGTGGCGATTCCTGGATGCGACAGCGTGCCGGCCGCCGCAGCATCCCGCCGCAGCTCCCCTCGCGCGGCCTCGCCGGTCGGGAAGTCGGACGAGAGCACCTTGACCGCCACGGTACGACCGAGACTGGTATCGCGTGCGCGATAGACCTCACCCAGGCCACCCGTGCCGATGTGCTCGAGCACCCGGTAATGTCCGAGCGTGTCGGCCACAAGGCTGGGCTGTTCGGCGGCGCGGGGGTTGGCAAGACGGTCCTGATCACGGAACTGATCCACAACGTGGTGGGAGAGCACGAGGGCGTGTCCGTCTTCTGCGGTATTGGCGAGCGGTGTCGCGAGGGGAGGAGTTGTACACCGCCATGCGCGAGTCCGGCGTGCTGCCGAAGACCGTAATGATGTTCGGTCAGATGAACGCACCGCCCGGCGTGCGCTTTCGCGTGGGCCACTCCGCCCTGACGGTCGCCGAGTACTTCCGGGACCGTGAAGGACAGAACGTGCTGCTCCTCATCGACAACATCTTTCGCTTCATCCAGGCGGGTATGGAGATCTCCGGCCTCATGGGCAATCTCCCCTCGCGGCTCGGCTACCAACCCACAATGGGCACCGAGCTCGCCGAGCTGGAGGAGCGGATCTGCAGCACGGCCGCCGGCTCGGTCACCTCGGTCCAGGCGGTGTACGTACCGGCCGACGACTTCACGGACCCCGCCGCGGTGCACGCCTTCTCTCATCTTTCGGCCTCGATCGTGCTATCGCGCCAGCGGGCCAGCGAAGGACTCTATTCCGCCATCGATCCGCTGCAGTCGAGCTCCAAGCTGCTGTCGCCTGATTCCGTGAGCGACCGACACTATCGGATCGCCCGGGAGGTGCGGCGAAACCTTGCGGACTACGAGGACCTGAAGGACATCATCGCCATGCTGGGACTCGAGGAGCTGTCCCGAGAGGACCGGCGTACCGTCTTCCGCGCGCGTCGATTGGAGCGATTCCTCACCCAGCCGTTCCACACGACCGAACAGTTCACCGGCATGCCTGGTCGTACGGTCAGTCTGGGAGAGGGGCTCGATGGCTGTGAGCGGATCCTCAACGACGAGTTCGCAGACTACCCCGAGCAATCGCTCTTCATGATCGGGACCGTGGCGGAAGCGCGAGACCGCCGCGAGCGAGCGCCCTGACGATGAGGCTCAGCGTCTCGACCCCCGGCCAGCGCGTCCTCGACCGCGGGGTCCTGAAGGTCTCGGCTGAGGGTCTTCAGGGTGCCTTCACCCTTCTGCCGCGGCACATCGACGTCGTGACCGCGCTACAGCCCGGCATCCTGACGTATGTGGACGTGGAAGACAAAGAGCACCATCTCGCGGTGAACGAGGGCATTCTGGTCCTTGCTCGTCGCGAAGAGCACCCCCACGACCTCGGCGGTGTGCAGCGGCACCGTCACGAACATGCACGACCCCGAGAACGCGATTCGAATCGAATCCCATCCCCGAGGGAGACTTTGAGTTTCCCTCGCCTGAAGGCGAGGGAATCAGTGCGCCGCGTCGGCTGAAGCCGACTATCACGGCGCACGTCCCAGAGCCCGAAGAGGTCCGGCCCTGCGGCCTCCTGAAGGCTTCGCCTAAAGGCGAGGGGTTTCACCCATCCCAGAGGGAGACTCTAAGGACGAATTACGGTTCCGCGACTGCCACTCGTGGATTTGGCAAGCCGCAGGCTTCGGCCATCGTGGAGAGTGTCTTGGACCATGGAGCCAGTGCTTTGGGAATGGATGCAACCAAATTGAGGGAAATCAACCTTTACAAGAGCGGAGACCGGACCATCACCAAAACGGAGATCAAGGATGACGTCATCGGCAGTTGCTGGAGGCGATTGATGGAGAAGGTCGACTACAAGAAACTGCAGCAAGAGGTGGAGGAATTTAATCGCCGAAACAGGTGGGTGAAAAGAGGAATTGCTGCGACGGTGAGCAAATGGAACATGGGGTTTATTGAATCGGACGACATCAACCGCGGATTGGCTCTGGTGCATATCCTGCGAGATGGAACGATCTCAGTGAATCACAGCGGAATCGAAATGGGCCAAGGGATCAATACCCGCATGGCACAGATCACGGCCGCTGCACTGGGAACGCCTCTGCATGAAGTCATCGTCACGGATACGCAAAGCGCGTTGATTCCCAATACTCCCCCTACCACGATGGTCGCCACCGATCTGATCGGTCAGGCCATTGTAAATGCCTGCGACAAACTCAAGAAGACCCTATCAGGATTCTCCGGCGCCTTCAAAGAGCGCGTGGAACAGGCCTACGTCAAGGGCGAGACGTTATCGGACACAGGGATCTATACCGCTCCGAGACTGTCTTATGATTATGAAAAACAGCAGGGTGAGATCTCCTACTTTTTTGTGTGGGGAGCGGCATTGAGTTTGATAGACGTGGACTTAATTTCAGGAAGTTTTCGCATTCTGAAATCCATTATCGTCCAGGATTGCGGAAAGAGCATCAATCCCCACCTGGATATCGGGCAGGCTGAGGGCGGATTTATCTTTTGAATTGGCTATTACCTCATGGAGGAGCTGATCTATTCAGAGAAGGGACGGCTTATCACTGATAACGTAAGTGGCTACAAAATACCATCGAGTGGTGATGTTCCTCTGGACTGGGATATTGAGTTCCTGGGCTATCGGCCCACCCTTTCCGGCATCCACAACTCAAAAGGGATTGGGGAATCCAATACCCAGTTGGGACTCTCCGCCTACTATGCGGTCAAAGACGCCGTCCGAGCCGCGCGCGTAGAATCAGGAATGGATCCTGTTTTTCACATGGGTTTCCCCGCCAGCGTCGATCGTGTCAGTGCCTGCTTGCCCGATTTGGTATCCATTTATTTTTAGGACTCTGCCGGGTCTTGCGTGGGTGATTTTGATGGGGAACTGCCCTGTAGAAGCTCGTGGAAAGCGCGCAGCGTTTTCCACGGCGCGGTGGACGCGGTCTGTGCGTCCATGGTGCCGTCAGCTTCCACTGGGCCCGTCCGTGTGTGGGCTTGATCCGGTTTCGCGGACACATTCCGAAAGGCGGCTACGATGACCAAGACGACGAAGGCCCGGCGAGAGCGCCGGCAGTACGATGACGAGTTCAAGGCCGGCGCCGTGCGGCTGGTCCTCGACGAGGGCCGGACCGTGGGGCGCGTCGCCCGCGACCTCGATCTGACGGAATCGGCCCTCCGGGTCTGGGTCGAGCGGGCCCGCGCGGATCGGACGCAGGGCCGCACGGGCCTGACGACGGCGGAGCGTGAGGAGCTCGCCCGGCTGCGGAAAGAGACTCGGGAGGGTGAGCGAAACTTAGTTGGAAATTGAAACGGCTCCCACACCCTGTGGTTTGATGACGTTAAGCAAAACGGCCATCAACCCACGAGAGAAAGGAGCCGAGATGAGCAGTGTCCTACGTCCTGTCAGGAAGCGCAAGAAGGGTCGCCAGCTGGGCCGGGTCGAGGTCATCCGGCGCGAGGACTACACCGCGCTGGAGCTGGACGCCAAGGTGGAGCTGATCCGCTCGCTGGTCCCGCTGGGCTTGATGCACGTGGAGGAGGTGCTCGACGAGGAGGTAACGGCGCTGGCTGGCGAGCGCTACGCCCGCAAGGCCGCGTCGATCGGGGGCCGCCGGCACGGTAGCAACCCTGGGACCGTCGGCCTGGCGGGGCAGCGGGTGCCGATTCGGGTGCCGCGGGTGCGCGGGGCGGGAGATTCCGTTGCGCGCCTACGAGGCGTTGCATGGCGACGGCGCGGTGAATGACCTCCTGCTGAAGCGCGGGCTCTATGGGATCTCGTGTCGCAACTACGAGGCGGCCGCCGAGGCGATTCCCGGCGCGATCGGGCTGTCGGGGTCGACGGTGTCCCGAGGCTTCATCGAGGCCAGCGCCGCGAAGCTTCACGAGCTCCAGGAGCGGGACCTGGCCGCTGAGGACGTCGTGGCCATCGTATTGGACGGCAAGACGTTCGCCGAGGCCACAATGGTCATCGCACTGGGCATCACCATTTCTGGGGCGAAACACTTCCTCGGCTTCGTGGAGACGGACACGGAGAATGAGCGGGTGCTGACGCTGTGCTTGCGGTCGTTGGTCGAGCGGGGGCTGGACCTCTCGCAGGGCCTGCTGGTGATCCTCGACGGCAGCAAGGGGCTGCGGGCAGCCGTCCGGAAGACCTTCCGCCACCGCGCCCTGGTCCAACGGTGCCAGTGGCACAAGCGGGAGAACGTGGTGAGTCACCTGGCCAAGAGCGAACTGGCGGCGTGGCGTCAGCGCCTCCAGCGCGCCTACAACCGGCCGGAGTACGACGAGGCCCTCACGGCGCTCAAGACGCTCCAGGGCGAGCTCGACGAACGGAACCAGTCGGCGGCTCGGAGCTTGACAGAAGGTCTGGACGAAACCTTAACGCTGCATCGCCTCGGGCTGTACGGGGTGCTGGGCCGGTCGCTGAAGACGACGAACTGTCTGGAGTCGGTCAATGCGCTCGTTGAGGAACGCTGTGCGAAGGTTGACCACTGGCAGAACTCGAGCCAACGCCACCGCTGGCTGGCGACCGCGCTCCTGGACATCGAGCCGCGCCTGCGGAAGCTGATGGGCTACCGCCACCTGCCCACGCTTCGTGCCGCGTTGAAGCAAGAACTGAAGATCGACACGACGACATCGAAGAAGGCCGCATGACGAATCCGGAGCCGTAGAGAGTTTCAATTGAGTCTCCCTCGCCTGAAGGCGAGGGAATCAGTGCGCCGCGTCGGCTGAAGCCGACTATCACGGCGCACGTCCCAGAGCCCGAAGAGGTCCGGCCCTGCGGCCTCCTGAAGGCTTCGCCTAAAGGCGAGGGGTTTCACCCATCCCAGAGGGAGACTCTAAGAATGGGCTTGACTCCGGATCAAGCCCAGACCTGCGTGGTCATGCCGGTGAGCTGAGCCTGTTGCAGGGCGTTTATGCCCTCCAGCGATCGGACGAACGTGTCATGGCCAGCCGGCGCCGCTGGACGACGAAGGCGGCGGCGCGCGACGCGGTGTACACCAATCGCCGACGGATTCGAGGCGCGCTTGGGCGTGCCCTGCAACGGCGTCGGAGTGAGCGACTGGAACGCCCGAACGCGCAACTCTACGACACCGGTGGGATGCGCCGCACGCATCTGCGGGGGCACGCGAATATCCTGAAACGGTTGTGCATCCACGTCGGCGGGTTCAACTTGGGCCCCTTCATGCGCACCCTGTGTGACGGTCGGTCGGCACGCCCCGCAGCCTGCAGGGACACTTGACGACGGTCTCGGTCCTCGTTGTTGCGGTGTGGGCGCGCGTCCTCGGCCTCTGGCCCGACCTCGGTGCGCATGCGGCCGATGACTCGTCCCCGTCCACGCCGCATCATCGGTTTGAGCTCCTTCCCTTCCCGTCAATGCATCAGAAGAGGCCGTTTAACCATGGGCTGCTAGCTCCATGCTAGGATTGCGCTTGAAGAGTGGAGCTGGAGAGAATCGAACTCTCGCCCGGCAGGGTCCAAAGTCCGCCCGGCGCACCAGCCAGCTCCACACAGAAACGGCCAGGTGGTCAGAAGACCGCGGGCAGTTTCGCCTTTTATCCTCCCTGAGCCACAGTATGCAATATTGCATCCTAAGGATCAATCCAGAAATGCAATATTGCATTTCGGCCCCACACAGCCTAGGATGAAGCCGTGGGCCTTCGATGACTACGTTTCAGAGACCAACGAGAATCTGACCGCAAGGTGGTACGAAGCCCAGGCGGATGAGGTGAAGGCAGAGTTCGATGTGACGCTTTCGATCCTCTCGCAGACCGACGACTGGACGGAGCCGCCAATCGAGCAGTTCAAGGTGCTGACAGGCAGACATGCCGGTCTCAATGAGATTCGGTTCTACGTGGATGAAAGAGAGGCGGGGGCAGCAAGGGCAACCCGGCATCGTTTCAGAGCGCTCGGTGTGCTGTCACGGGACACGAGGACATTTGTTCTGATCGCAGTCTGCGAGAAGCGAGGCATGAACACGATCCCGCCACTGACGTTCGACCGCGCACTGACACTTCAACAGGCCCTTAAGGAAGGGAAGGGGGCTATTCATGAGCACCACTAGTAACGTGTGGGCACGGCTTCGCAGTAAGCGGTATCGGGATCACTTTGTCGCCGCGCAGGTGAAGCAGGCCATCCCGTATCAGATTCGAGCCCTCATGAAGGACCGCGGTATCTCACAGGCGGAACTTGCAGAACGCGCCGGATTGACTCAAGGCGCTATTTCGAGAGCAGCCAATCCGAAGTACGGAAACCTCTCCCTGAACACTCTGGTTAGGATTGCGGCCGGATTTGACGTTGCATTTATCGGCCAGTTCGTGCCATTCAGCGAACTTGATAGATGGCTGACCCATCTACACGATGAGAGCGCGTCAATATCAACCTTTGAAGAAGAAGACGCAAGACATCAAGCGTCAACCACTATCGGGGCTGACGTTACTGAGCAATGGAAGGCAGTCATCAGTTTGTTTGAAGAGTCCATGGCAAATCAGAAAATACCTGAGCCCTTCGCAACGTCTGAACAACCGCGTGGTGATGACGAAGAATGGCGGTACGCATTGGACGCGGTGCCGGCGGAGATGCTCAAGGCAGAACTACCCGAACGTTCACAGGAAGGGCAGAAGGAGTTAGCGTATGTCTAATGATGCGGCGACGACGGCTACCAATACAGCCGTGCGCGCTCCGGACTTTATCCATCGCTACGCAAATCAGATCACGTTCGATCTGAACGCCTCCGACATCCGCATCGTGTTCGGAACAACGGAAAAGAACGGGCCAAATTTACAGCACACGGCCATCACTGTAACGTGGGCGGAAGCCAAGATTCTGCGGTACCTGCTCTCGCAGAATATAGCGGTCTACGAGGCGTTTGAAGGTAAAATCATGGTCCCGTTGGGGTTATTACCGACTGAGCCTTCAGCGCTGACGCCTGAGCAAGAGAAGGATGCTAGGTCGCGAACCATCTACGACGCGATGGTTAAGCTCCACGCCGACCTCTTGTCAGACCAGAAGGTCTGATGCCTAAGCGAGCACCGCTGACTAGCACGACCGTCCCGCCCATCTCTGGTACCTTCGAGTACGCCGTACGGGCGATGCTCAGACCCCAGTTCCTCATTAGAACCTGCCCTCTAGAACGGAGGGTCTTGAGTGAGAGGCCTCGGGTCCTCGGTCATGGAGAATGGATACCAGGTCGACCAATCGACATTGCAACGAAATTGAAAGCGGTTTATGAACGCCTTCAAGTCATGGAAACCGATCCGACGCTGAATTTCGATGATCGCCATGTAGACTTGGCTGGATTTCGCGAAATACATCTCGACTTGGAAGTCGACGTCAAGCCACAACAGTATGTCTGAACTCGTTGGAAACTGCCCTCGGTGCGGTGCAAACAAGATCACGTTCGACCTCCAGAGCGCTATCAAGACTAGAACCTATCTCAAAATCGTTTAAACAATATCAGCAGGGATGCGAGCTGCACAAAGTCCAGGAAGTTGTTCGGATAGTACTCCCAGCGCGTGACAATACGGCGCTGCCATTGGAGCCAGGCAAAAAAGCGCTCGACCTTCCACCGCCGCGCGTAGCGACGTAAGGGCCGACCGTCCTGTGTCTTGCGCCGCTTCAGATTCTTGCGATGCGGCGCGATCATCTCGACACCCTCGACCTTCAGTTCAGCGTCCAAGGGGTCACTGTCGTACGCTTTGTCGCCAATCAGGTGCTCCGGCGTCGCCTCAATCATGTAGAACTCGAAGCTCAACTGCACCAACGTGACTTCATGATGGTTCGCCGCGTGAGTGCTGACCGAGAGCGGCAGCCCCTCCCGGTCCACGATCCCCATGATTTTCACGCCTTTTCCGCGCTTCGTCGGGCCGACCTCCGCGCCACCCCCCTTCGCCGACGAGAACATCGCGTCAATGAAACTCTCCGATTCGTCCAGGCCGCCCCGCTCGCGGAGCGTATTGGCCACATCCACCAGGATATCCCGGAGCACCCCGTGGCGCACCACGTCTGGAAGCGGCGATGCACGGTCTTGTAGTTCGGATAACACTGCGGCAACATATGCCATTGTGCGCCCGTGTTCAGAATCCACAAGACCGCCTCCAGCACCCGACGGGTCGGAATGGGTTTGCGACCCGCTCGCCCCGGAACACGACGCTCCTCAGGAAAGTGCTCCCGAATCCGTTCCCATTGCTCGTCGGTCAACTTCACCATCACAATAAGATTAACTTAATTCGACCCTGATCTCAATTTTGAGATAGGTTCTAAACAATGCTATGACTGGCAGTTTTGGTACGAAGCATTCTGCGTCTGTCGGCAGTGCCTTAGATCAACCATCTTCGTTCTGTCTGAAAGCGTTCACGGCGACTACAAGCACGTCCACAGAACTGGCCTCGTCAAGATCAACGGCGCAGTCAATCGTTACGTCACGATTGAGGGAACAATCACACGGAAAGATACCGCAATGGTGGAGCCTCCTCCGCATGTGCCGGAGCGTATCGATGCCGTGTTTCGGGAAGGCGCGATGTGCCTTGCTGTTGGCTGTAACAACGCTGCGGGCACGATGTTTCGACTCTGTATCGATCTCGTTACTAGGACGCTGTTGCCAGAGGAGGAAACGGGGGGGGCTAAACCGTGCCACGAGGCGAAATCTCGGACTGCGGCTTCCCTGGCTTTTCGACAACGGCAGTTTACCAGAAGGTCTGCGTCAGTTGTCGACGTGCGTAAAGGAAGATGGTAACGACGGGGCACACGCTGGAACCCTCACGACGAAAGATGCCGAAGATCTTCTCGATTTTACCACTGTCTTGCTCGAACGTTTGTACACCGAACCTGAGCGTCTCCGGCTTGCTGTGGAGCGGAGACTTCAAAGAAGGAATTCTGATACATAGCAAGGGCGTGAAGCGGTCGATCTTGCGGCATCACGGTCCGTGCGTGGGCACGCCCCAGGCCGTTAGCCCTATTGGTCCGGATTTCCGATTTGGCCGTGGTACCCTGCCCCGCAGAACAGGCGTCGAGCCTTGCTTTTCTGGGCTCTGACGCGGGGAACCGCGCCACGGAAGGTGACGCACCGCGCCCTTTAAGGGCCAGCTGCGGACGGCTGGGATCTTACAGCCGAAACGCGCGTGCTACTCAATTCGGGGGGTACGTCGTCGGCTCGCCGAGATCGTGCGTCACGTCGTAGGCCGTTGCCCCCCCGCGCCAATAATCTGTGAGACAACCTTCCTCGGGAGATTACTGTAGAGGGCGGGGAGGGTTCGATGGATGATTGGCCTAATGAATGTCGGCTGAGGAACGATGTCCGAGGAGTCGGCGACAACGTCGATTCTGAAACTCCTAGGGGCTGCCGCAACGACCGGGATCAGCATGTGCTTGTCGGCGTTGTCAAGGATTCTGATAACGTTCAGAAGCGCGTCTCTTGGAGTAGCGGAGTGGAATGGTTGCATCCGCTCGATAAGTGTTTAGACCGGTGAGCTGGGCCTCATGATCGGCGGATCGCTCCCGCAGCTCGCGGAGTTCTTCGACGATGCGAGCCAACGCTTTTTGTTGTGTAAGGCTCGGATCCCGCTCCCGCATGAGGGCCACGGCTTCTTCCGCCCAGCCTTCGAGGCGACTGAGTGACTGATGCGTTTCCGCCAGTTCCCCCCGGGCGGCCGAGAGGTCCGCATCCTGTTCATCTAGCGACTCTTGGATACTCTGCCGCGCCGCCTGCGCTTCCGCGGCATCCTTCTGGGCGGTTGCGACAGCCGCGGTTTGGTTCCAGTGATCGACTATTAGTCCGGCAGAGACTGCCACAGCCACGGTGGCGCCCATAGTCACGCGGCGCAAGGCTTGCCGCCGCGTACTCGCGTCGCGGAGCCTGCTCCACTCGCTGACAACTGTCGTGCAAAACACAACTACTGGCTAATACCTCCTCGCCCGCGTCGCGAGATACGACAGCAGAGCAAAGTCTAGAGGCGTCGTCGTCTCGACCAGGCGGTAGTCGATCCTGACGATCCGCATTCACACCTGTGGCGTCCGCAGACCGCAGCCGCGTTCGATCGCTGCCTGCCGCAACGTCCTGATGATCTGCTCCGTGCTGTACGGTGTCCCTGGGTGTTTCAGACGCGACACGTCTGACCGAGCGGCACGCAGAACGTGAAAAAAGTTGGGCGGAGAGTTTGCACACAACTCGTCCTCGCTATTCCTCTGATGTCAGAGGGGTTACGCCTGCCCTCGATCGGCCGCCGACCAAGAGTCGCCGCGCGCCCGGCTGACCGAGGCCCGTATTCATTGATCGTCTTTGACACAAGGGGTGGCCGGTCCCCCCTGTTCGCGTACAACGCGCACAGCTACGGTGGTGGGAGTTCCGTTGCACGGCGAGGAGGGTGACGATGCCGCACACGATATTGGGACTGCCGACCGTCAAAGCCCGCACCGGTGGCGGCGCGGAAGTGAGCCGCGACCGCTGGACGCGCTCACTCCAATTCACGTTCTGGGAGACGGTCGATCCCGAGCTGATGATCGTGAATCCAATGGGCCTCCTCATCATGTGCGTGCGCGGCGATCGCGCACTGGTGACCGGATGACGACGAGCCGCGCCCCGGAGACACCGCGCCCCGTCACGGTCCCGACGTTGCAGGACCGCGCGCGCTGTCTTGAACCCCTCGGACGGAGCGGCCGAAAGGCCGAATGGATCGCGCTCGTCGCGCTGCATACTGGCGTCTTTACGCGGTCGCAATGGTGCCATTTTTTCGACGGCGCGAACCGCGAAGCGGCGCGCGTGTTCGTGCACCACCTCATCGACAAGCAGCTCGCCATCGAGGACGAGCGGGCCATCTTCCCCGGCGGCGCGCGCCGTCCTGCTCACCGGGAAAGCCCTCTATCTGGCGCTGGGCATCCCCGACGTGCGGCACCGTCGGGGCAAGAACGCGACCACGCACATCCTCATGCGCCGGTTGCTCTCGCTCGATTACCTCATCGAGCGGCCGACCCTCGGATGGCTCCCGACTGAGGCCGATAAAGTTCGGCGGTTCGAGGCGCTCGGCATCGACCGGGCCGTGTTGCCGTACCGGAAATATGGTGAGGGTGAGAAGGGCCAGCCGCGCTACTTTGCTCTGAAACTTCCGATCGCCATAGACGCGCGGGCGGCGACGTTCGTGTATGTGGACGCCGGGCTGTCCACCGATAGCGAACTGCGCGCGTGGGGCGTGGCCCACGCGCCCCTGTGGGCCGCGCTCCGGGCGCGGACTTTCGCCGTGCACGTCGTCGCCGTCGGCACGGGTGTTGACGCCGCGGAACGCGCCGCGCCCGTCCTGAAACGCTGGACCCAGGACGGCGACGGCCAGGGCGCGGCGGACCCGGTCGGGCCGACCAAGGCCGACCGGGACATCCGCCAGGAAATCGCCCGGCTTGAGACAGCGATTACCGCCGGCAATCGTGAACTCTTGCGCGCGGCCGGCGGATGGGAGAAGGCGGCCGATCGTCTCGTCTTCTTGCAACAACTCCCCGACGGCACGCCCACCAAGGCGACCGCGCGAGGGGCGATTGACCGCTTCACGATCTGGCCCACCGTCCGGCTGACCACCCCCGAGGTGGCGATCTAATGGTGCCCCCGCACCGTGCCCCGTTCCGTGGCAGGCTCCGTGGCAGGCTCCGTGGCAGGGAACACGGGACGCGCACAGAGGGGGGGTGTCCCAAAAACAGCCGGGGGGGTGTCCCATCCCCCCCTTCCATTGTTCGCTGTCGTTGTTCGGGTTGTTCGTCCTAGACCGGCCGACCCGAACCGCGCCAGCGGAGCGGGGAGAGACGGGAGCGACCCCCCCTTTTTCACCGCTGGCGCGGTTCGACAAGGAGGGGGGTGTCCCACCCAGTGTCCCACCGGGTGTCCCATCCCCCCGCCGTCGTTGGGGGGTCGCTCCCGTCTGTATGTATCCCTTCGGGAAGGCTCCCCGGCCCGCACGCGGGCCGGACGACGAGCCGAGACGAGCGGCGCGATGCTTGACCGACTCATCCGCGCGTTCCTGGTCGTCGGCGGCGTCAGTGTCGCGTGCGCCTGGACGTGGCCCGGCGCGTTTCCCGAGGGCGATCCCGTGGCGGTCCTGGTCCGCTACCACACCCCGAACGTGTATCGCGCCGTCGTCGCGTGGTACTACGTGGCGCCCGGCGTGGCCGTGTTCCTGGCCGGCCAATTGCTCATCAGCACGTCGCGGATCTGGTTCGCCCGGATGGGCGTCCGTGTGGGGCGCCGGTCCCGCCTTCCACGCTGGCCGCTTTCGCCTTCGGCCGACGGGCCGGCGATCGTCGTCGGCGAGGTCCATCACCCGGTCCGAGCCATCGAGAGTCCGGCTCCCGACTGGCTGACGATCCCGGAGCGGGGCCTCTATACCGGCGTGGCGATTGTCGGCGCCGTCGGGTCCGGTAAAACGTCGGCGTGTATGCACCCGTTCGCGCGCCAACTCTTCGGCTGGCAAGCGGACAATCCCGAGCGGCGCGCCGCCGCGCTCGTCCTTGAAGTGAAGGGCGATTTTTGCCACGACATCCGCCGGATGCTGATCGAGCTGGGCCGCGGCGATGACTACATCGAACTGTCCCTTGACGGCCGGCTGACGTGGAATCCGCTGAGTGCCACCTGGCTCGATGCGTACTCGCTCGCCTACACGGTGGCGTCCCTCCTCAATCAACTCTTCGGCAAGGGCAAAGAACCGTTCTGGCAACAGGCCTACACGAATCTCGTCCGTTGGATCATCGAGCTGCACCGCGTGCTGCCCGGCGGATGGGTGACGCTACGCGACGTGTACCACTGCGCCATCGACAAGGCGCTGTTCGCCAAGAAAATCACACAAGCGCAGACCTACGCGGCGGAGATGTCCGACGAGTGGATCAGCGTCTCGGCTGACGCGATAGCCGGCGACCACCTCGACCCGCTCCGCGCCTTCGGCTTCAAGCCGGACCCGGCCGACCTGTCGCGCCACCAAACCAAGGCAACCCCGGCCGCGCTCACGTACCTCAACACCCACACGATCACGCACGCCCGCGAGCGGATCGAAAGCACCAGCGCGCAGGAGATCCGGCTCCTGGTCGAAGCCGTGCATCGCTGGTACGTCCACGACTGGAACACCCTCGACAACAAGATTCGGTCGAGCATCGTGGAAGGCGTCTCTGTGTTCCTGTCGATGTTCGACGTGCCGTCCGTGGCGCGCGTGTTTTGCCCGGCCGCGCCCGAGACGCGGCGGTTCCACGACCCGGTCGGCAACGCGCACGACGCGCCCGGCACCGACACCACACCGCTTGCGGCGACCGCCATGAAAGGCGGCGATCTGCCGCCCCTCGATGCCCTGATCGAGCGCGGGAAGGTGCTGGCCCTCAACATGCCCGCCGGCACCAACCCGGCGCTGGCCCGCGCCGTCGGCGTCATGCTGAAAAATGCGTGGCTCCAATCGCTGCTCCGCCGGCCGGCGACGATGAAGGCCGAGCCCGATCGCTACGTCCGGCCGGCCGTCTTTTTCTGCGACGAATACCAAGCCTTCGCCAGCGTCGGTGAGGACGACCCGAGCGGCGACGAGAAGGCCTTTGCCCTCACCCGGCAGTGCCGCGTGATCCCCATCGTCGCCACCCAATCGATCAGCTCGCTCCGGTCCGTGCTGGGCAGTTCCGAGGCGTGGCGGTCGGCCGGGGCCCGTCCAATCGAGACACGTGTACGTGGTTCACACTGCGGATGGAGTCGAACGACATTCGTGTCCATGGTGGTGGGAACGACGTGACCTACACCGTGCGCCCTGACGACACGGGGGACTGCAAGCTGTGGCGTGGTGGTGAATCGTTCGATCTGTGGCAGGTGCTCAAGAAGGCGCTGGAGCTGCTCCTGTTTGGGACGACCAGATAACTCCTATGAGCTAATCGAGCGCAGGGACCCTGGCAAGAGCTGGCGGATGATGGCACCACAGCTCGGGCACTTGAAAGCGGACTCGGTCATGTAGGCGAATCCCAATGAGCGTGACAACCACAATGTCATGGTCGTCTTGCATTGTTCGCAGGTAGATGGGTGCTCAACCTCGAACGAATCATCCACCATCGTCAAACCTCCCCAAATAGCCGATTGAGTGCCCTGTGGCTCACCTCCGCAGTCGGTACTGGTCCAACCGGCCAGCCTCGAATAGTTCGGTCATCCATTGGCGGAACCGATCCGAGCGTCTGATGTGCGTGACCTGGGCCTCGCTCGTCGTGAACTTCCAGCTAGCCGGACCCGCATCGACATGATGATGTTGCGGTCTGCGACCGCCACCCGCCCGCCGCAACCAGTAGGCGTTGCGCAAACGATGCCCGAGACTTGAGTCTGAAAAGTCGATCTTGATGCTGTCGAGCATGGTTCCTCCATTGGTTCGTCTCAGTATACCGCCATTCAGCGGCGATCCTCGACAAGGGTAGTGTCAGCATCGGCAGCCCATCGTGACGCGGTCGATGATCTTCTGTAGCATCGGACTTTTTGTCTCTCTTAAGTCAATCCGCAGAGCGACTTCGGCGCACGGCACGTGCCCATGCTCCCGCATCGTGTCATTGCACCGTTCGATCCAATGAACGCGGGAAGCCGCTGTCCGACATGACGCTGTCGAACTTGATCAGAGGACTCGGCATCGCCGCCGTGCCGCATAGGTTCCGGTCGAGCTTCCGGGACTGGGCGGCGGAGCAAACGAATACGCCGCGTGAGGTGGTCGAGGCCGCGCTCGCCCATATATCGACTGCCTGGATTCCGAGCTTGACCTAGCAGCCCGTGGTTAAACGGCCCATTCTGCCGCGCGGACTGGAAATAGTTCGAAACGATGCTGCGGTGTGCCTGCGGGCACGTGATCGCCGGATGGGTAGACGCAACGCTGAGAAACTAATCCATCCAACGCTGAAGAAGTGATCCACCCCCGGCCTCTTTGTCCGGCATCCTTTCGGTTGCGAGACAAGAGGAGGGTTGGCCGAGGTGCTGAGGATGGACCAAGTTCATGTTATCCGCCACGCCGTTCTGAAGCAGGGTCGTAGCCGTCGGTCTGTCGCGCTGGAGCTCGGCGTCAGCCGCAACACCGTACGGAAGTATCTTGAGGAGTCTGAGCCGAGATTCAGCGCACCGGTTGGCCGGCGTCAGCCGGTGCTCGAGCGGGTGAAGGCACGACTCGACGAGCTTCTCGCCGAGTGGTCTGCGAGGACGACCGCCAAGCAGAGGATCACCGGCTCCCGCCTCCATGGTCAGCTGCGCATGGAGGGCTTCGATGTCGGGATCACGTTGGTAAGGCAGTACTTCCGGGAGTGGCGGCGACAGCGCCAGGAGACTTTCGTCCCGCTGGTTCACCGACCCGGAGACTCGGCCCAGGTCGACTTCTTCGAGGTCACGGTTGAGGTGAACGGTGAACGCCGGAAGGCGTTGATGTTCGCGATGCGCCTGATGTACTCGGGGCGCGACTACGTCTGGCTCTATGAGCGCTGCGACCAGCTGTCGTTCCTCGACGCCCACGTCCGGGCGTTCGCTCACGTCGGGGGCGTGCCTCGGCGCTGTGTTTACGACAACCTCTCAGCTGCCGTGCGGAAGGTCGTCTTTCCGCGTCGTCAGCTCACCGCTCGGTTCACAGCTCTATCGAGCCACTACCTGTTCGAACCGTGCTTCGCTCGGCCAGGAGAAGGCCATGACAAGGGCGGCATCGAGAGCCGAGGCAAGGGCATTCGGCTCCAGCACTTGGTGCCGATTCCCCGGGCCCGCTCGCTCGAGGCGTGCGGTGAGCTGCTCCACCGGCGCATCGAGGAGCAGTCGGCGACGCGCCGGGGCCGCGATGACAAGCGAACCGTGATGGAGCGGTTCGCCGAAGAGCAATCCGCCCTTCGCGCAATTCCGGAAGTGGAGTTCGATTCGCGCAAGGTCCTCCCGGTGAGCGCTGGCCAAACACCACGTGTGCGAGTCGAAGGTGCGTGGTACTCGGTCCCATCAACCTGGGCCGGCTTGGACGTCATCGCCCGTGTCGGCGTGTCCAAGGTCGAGTTGCGGTGTCGTGGCGAGTCCGTCGAGCGCGATCGTCAATCGTTCGGCGGGAAGGATATCCGCTATCGAGACTACCTCCCTGAACTGGGTCGCAAGCCGCAAGCCGTGCGACAGGTCGCTCCGGAACTCGTCGCCGAGCTCGATGGACCCTTCCGTCAGTTGTGGGAGCAACTCGTCGCCTCGCACGGTGACGGCGAAGCCGCCCGAACGCTCTCGCGCATTATCGCCGCCATCGTGGAACACGGTGAGGAACCGGTGCGCCAGGCCCTGAGCACCGCGTTGGCTGCTAACCGTACGGATCTCCTCGATCTCGTCAGCGCCAAGGCCGAGCCCGAGTACCTGTCCGTCGCCGTACCGCCGGAACTGGCCGGCTACGAGATCGAGACGTTTTCGGCGGCCGATTTCGACTTGTTGTTGGAGGACGCATGAGTGAGGCTGCGTTGAGAGCAGTTCTGCAAGAGTTCTGTCGAGAGCTGAAGACTCCCTCGATCTTCCGCGAGTATCCTGAGCTCACTCGTCAGGCTCGTGACGCCGGGTGGCCCTACGAAGAGTTCCTCAGAGAACTCCTCGACATCGAGGTCCGCTCGCGACGGGAGCACACGGCGGCAAGGCGCCTTCGTGAAGCCCGTTTCCCAGACGTCAAGACTCTCGATCAGCTCGACTGGGCCGCGCTGCAGGGTGTCTCACGGCCCAAGGTGCTCGAGTTGGCATCGTGCGGATACCTCGAGCCCGGCGAGGATGTCGTCATCGCCGGACCGATCGGCACCGGTAAGACGCACCTCGCGATCGCCCTCGGCGTGGAAGCCATCCAGAGACGACATCGAGTGCTGTTCACACGCGCCGCTGACCTCGTGCGCGATCTGCGGGAAGCTCGTGACGAAAGGACGCTACGTCTGATGCAGCAGCGGCTGCAACGTGTCGAGCTGCTGGTGATTGACGAACTCGGCTTCGTCCCGTTCGACCGCGTCGGCGGTGCACTCCTCTTCAACGTCTTCGCCGACCGTTACGAAAGGCGATCGACGCTGATCACGACGAACTTGGCGTTCAGCGAGTGGGTGAAGGTCTTCGGCGACGAGAAGATGACGCTCGCCTTGCTCGACAGGCTTGGCCAGCGCGCCCACATCCTGACAACGAAGGGCCGCTCATACCGGACTCGCAAGCAGCTGACCCCGGCGCCCAAGCGGGCCTGACGTAGCGTCCCGCCGCCGGATCCAGCCGAAAGACCCCGGCGTTGGACGCCAAATCTCGGTTCGAGAGCGCGATCTCGTGGGCACTGAGTGGATCAGTTCTTACGCGTTGGAGCGGATCAACTCTTCAGCGGTGTTGACAGGATGGGGTGTGATCGTGGCGCCAGAGGTCGACCACGCATGTCCACACGGCGACGACGAGCGCCCAGACCGCCGCCCTGCGCCCCTGGAGGCCACGCGGCGTGCCCACGCCGATCAGCGTTCGCATGAGCAGGCCCAAGTTGAAGGCGCCCGTGTGGACGAGCAGTCGTTTGAGGATGTTGGGGTGCCCGCGCAGATGCGTCCGCCGCCAAATGTGACCGCGACGAGACCGATACCCGTAAGCGACAGCCGCGTCCAAGAGTGGGATACTGACCCTCACAGGCCTGCGATCGAGCAACGCCAGGAGGCTGCCTTGAATCGTGGGGCAACTCGAAATCGGCTAGAACTATGATCTGCCCGCGCACTCGGCCTGACAGGAAGCGAACAGCACGGCGTTCGCTGAAGCCATCGGAAGCATTCGAGCAACAGATTCACCAAATCCACGAATTATTGGAACGGTTCGAAGCGGAAGTCACATGGAATGACCACATCATTGATCCAGATCAACAAACTCGTCGACGTCAGATCGACATTACGATCAGGCGTGGCGATCATCTGACGTGCATCGAGTGCCGTCTTCACCGATCCCGCCAGGACGTGCAATGGATTGAGGAACTAATCGGACGCCGTCAGTCGCTCAAAGCGAATGAGGTGATCGCTGTTTCGTCATCTGGATTCACGTCAGGCGCTGTCGCCAAAGCGAGTAGCTACGGCATCACAACTCGCGACCTTTGTGAGCTGACAGATGACGAGGTGCAAAATTGGGGACGCTCCATTGCCTTGACGCTCTACTTTCTCGCGTATTCAGACATCCATCTGACGATAGCGTTTCACGCTGCCGGCCTCCAGCGGCTTCAAATGGACGGACTCAAGGCAGAATTGGCAAAGCATCCTGCCCTCGGTCGCGTCTTCGACGCGGCGGCGGAACTCGTCGGCGAGCGATTGATCCCAGCGGTAGAACATCAGGGGTTGACGGCGACTTTTGGTGGCCGACTCGTGTTGGACGATTTTCGTCTTTGTGGCGAGTCAGTTCTTGACGTTCAGATTGAAGGCAAGGCCAGGTTGGTCTTGCAAGAATTCCACGCACCGACGGTCAGCAGTTATGGATCTCCGATCGAACCTCAAGCGAACCGCGAAGCAATCATCGAGCGATTTCCTCTTGGCGAAACCTCAATTGTTCACGATCACCATCGAATCTCGACGTTCATCGACCTCTCATGCGTAAAGATGCCACCCCTGCACCAGTTTCGATATGCCAGAGTGCTGAGCCCCAACGAAGTAGAACACGAAGTCCTTTCGTTCAGTGGAATCGACAAACTGTGTGTGCAGGCCGGCAGAATCAACGTAACTGTAATTGGGCAGGCTTGACGCTCGTTCCGACGGTCGTCCGCCGGTTCATGCCCACTGACTTATGATGCGAATCACGGTTACATGACCCTAGATCGGGTTTTTGGGAGAACGCATGGCGGAGCAATCAGGTGGTACCGATCTGCTGGTCGTTGACAACAGCAACGAGCGTTGGAAGGTGTCCACCTACCTTCAGGAATGGTGCGACGTCTCCAAGCGCATCGACATAGCAACCGGAAACTTCGAGATCGGCGGGTTGTTGGCGCTTGGAGACAAATGGCAGAAGGTCGATGAGATCCGCATTCTCATGGGCGATCTCACTTCACTTCGAACCAGGCAGGCATTCGAACATGCGCTTCACGGATTAACCATAGCCCTCGACGAAAGCCTTGAGACAGAAAAGCTCGCTAACAACTTTTTGTCCGGCGTTCCTGCCATTGTCGAGGGCATCCGACGAAGCAAGATCCGTTGTCGGGTGTACCGGAAGCGCCGTTTCCACGCGAAGGCATTCATCACCCATGCGAGAGCCGAAGTCGTTGGTGCCTTTGCCTTGGTCGGATCTTCAAACCTGAGTGGCCCGGGACTCACTGAGAATATCGAACTGAACGTTCAAGTCGTGGGACCGCCGGTTCACTCATTGCAGGAGTGGTACGAACAGCACTGGACCGATGCTGAGGATGTAACGCCGGAGATTCTCAGGACCATCGAACGACACATCGCCGAATACACTCCGTTCGAGGTCTACGCTCGGGCGCTCTACGAGTTCTTCCGTGGACATGAGATGACGGCAGGTGAGTGGGAAGCCTCTCAATCACGAATCTTCCCGCACCTTGACCAGTACCAGAAGGACGCCTATTGGGCGTTGATGAAGATCGCCCACCAACACGGAGGCGCGTTTCTCTGCGACGGTGTGGGCCTCGGCAAGACCTTCGTTGGCCTCCAGCTGATTGAGCGACTGGTGCTTCATGAAGGTAAGCGAGTTGTCCTGTTCGCACCAAAGGCAGCCAGAGAGTCCGTTTGGGAGCCACATCTGCGTCAGTGGCTCCCACACATCGGCGGCGTGAGTGGCGGCGCCGACTTCAGCAACTTGGCGCTGTTCAGCCACACAGATCTGGGGCGGACCGGAGAGTACCCGGAACGCTTCGAGCAAATTGCCCGACTCGCGGATGCCGTCGTGATCGACGAGGCCCATCACTTTCGAAATCCAGGCTCGCCGGGAGATGAGACAACGGGCACCGGTCGCTCAAGGTATCACCATCTCTACGATCTATTGGCTCCGACCTATAGGCCCAAAACAGTCTTCATGCTGACAGCGACGCCGATCAACAACCGGCTGGCAGATTTTAGACATATGGCGGAGTTGTTTACCCGACGCGACGAGGCCTACTTCAGCCGAACGTTAGGCATTCACAATTTCCGCTCATACTTCAACAATCTTGAGAAATCCCTCCAAGAGCGCCTTCGTCAGGAAACGACCGATGTCACCGAGCACCTAACGGAAGCACAGGATGTGCTGGCGTCCGATCGGACGTTCAGTGAGCTCGTTGTCCAGCGCAGTCGTGCATATGCAAGGGAGAGTCAGGAGCGAGAAGGCGGCGCTACGGCGGTGTTTCCGATGCGCAGAGATCCCCAGGTCGCTGCGTATTCGATCCGGAAGACGTATGGGAGACTTCTCGAGCGCTTCGAAAAGGCGTTCCAGCGTCAGACTCCTCTTTTTACACTGGCTATCTACTATCCGCTGTATTGGCAGAAGAACAAGCCTGTTGAGGAGAAGGACAAACAAGCGAGAGCCTTCGAGGAGAACCGCCAGAAGCAAGTCGTCGGATTGATTAGAACCCAGTTCCTAAAGCGTTTTGAGAGTTCTGTGCGGGCTTTCGAAATCTCATGTGACCGTCTACTGAAGAAACTCCTAGCTTTCATCGAGGTTCACGTCGAGACCGATTCTGAGAAGAAGCATCTGGTGCGCTGGAAGGATCAGAATTCTGAGATCATTGGCTACGTTGCACAGCGTCAGTTGGAGTTCGATGAATGGCCTGATGAAGACATAGTGTTGCCGGAGCTTCTTAGCCAGATCGACGTTCTGAGCAGAGACGATTACGACGTGGTTGAGATGATGCAGCAGACATATCTCGACGCTGACTACTTGGTCAAGTTTCTAGACGAAACACGTCGGTTCGAACCCAAACACGATGACAAACTCAAGAAGCTGCTCAGGCTACTCCGATCTAAGGACTTGGTAAAGCAGAAGGTGCTTATCTTTACCGAGTTCGCCGACACTGCCCGTTATCTGCACCAGCAGCTTACCGACGCCGGAATAGACGGAGTCGCAGAAGTCGATGGTGGTACTAGAGTGAACCGGGCTACCGTGATTCGGTGCTTTTCTCCTTACTACAACGGTAGTAGTTCTCGCGAGTTGGGAGGGGCTGAAATTCGAGTGTTGATTTCTACAGATGTCCTATCCGAAGGTCTCAACCTGCAAGATGCCTGTCACATCATCAACTACGACATTCACTGGAATCCAGTTAGGCTCATGCAGCGAATCGGCCGTGTGGACCGCCGCCTGAACCAGGAGATTGAGCGAAGGCTGGTCGAGGATCATCCAAGCCTCGAGTCCTCTCGAGGACGCGTGAGTTTCTGGAACTTCCTTCCTCCTGACGAGCTAAATCACATCCTGACTCTCTATACCCGAGTGACACAAAAGACGCTACTCATTTCTAAGACGCTTGGCATTGAAGGACGAAAGCTCCTAACTCCAGAGGATGACTACGCGGCGCTGAAAGAATTCAACCAGGCTTACGGTGGAATGAAGAGTGTGGTCGAAGAGATGCATCTCGAGTACGCGCCGGGGGTCGGCAGCCAAGGTGATGCCGATGACCGTGCCCTCGCCGAGTCGGTGATCGGCGTGTACAAGACGGAGATGATTCGACGGAAGGGCCCGTGGCGCACCCTCGAGGCCGTGGAGTTCGCCACTGTGACGTGGGTGGACTGGTTCAACACGCGACGCCTGTTGGGGCCTCACGTGGACATTCCGCCAGCAGAGTTCGAGGCGCAGTACTATGCCCAGGCCGCAGTGGCCTGATTCAACAAATTCGGTCTCCGATGTTCCCGGTACGATTCAGAAAGTGGTGGCCCCAGATCGTGCGGCGGTTCTGCTCTGGGGTGCGCGTGTAGACGGCGAGCTGGCCGGCGGGGGTGAGCACCCGCGCCGCCTCGCCAGCAAACCGGGCGAGGTCGAAGTGGTGCACGGCATTGAAGCAGGTCATCACGTCACAGGCTCCGATGACAGTTCACGCCCATGACCCCCGGCCCGAACCCGTCCGCTGACCACCGCGACCGGACCCCCGCCGACCAAGCCGGCCGACGAGACGGCGCACCTGGCCGCGAGGTGCTGGCCGGCCTCGTCGAGCGGGTCACCTTCCACAACCCCGAGACCGGCTTCTGCGTGCTCCGTATCAAGGCCCGCGGCCACCGCGATCTCGTCACCGCGGTGGGCCATGCCGCGACGATTTCGGCCGGCGAATGGATCACCGCCACGGGGGAATGGATAAACGACAGGACCCATGGGCTGCAATTCCGTGCACGCTTCCTGAAGGCCTCCGCCCCCTCGTCGGTCGAAGGCATCGAAAAATATCTCGGCTCCGGCATGATCCGAGGCATCGGTCCGGTCTATGCCACGCGGATGGTCCGCCTGTTCGGCACGGACGTCTTCGACATCATCGAGGCCAGTCCGGCGCGTCTGCGCGAGGTCGAGGGGATCGGTCCGAAGCGGGCCAACAGGATTACCGCGGCCTGGGCGGACCAGAAGCTGATCCGCGAGGTCATGGTGTTTCTGCACCAGCACGGCGTCGGCACGGCCCGCGCGGTGCGCATCTTCAAGACCTACGGCGCCGATGCCGTGCAGGTCATGAGCGAGAACCCCTACCGGCTGGCCCGCGACATCCGGGGCATCGGTTTCCGCACCGCCGATCTGATCGCGGCAAGACTCGGCATCGAGAAGACCGCGATGATCCGGGTACGCGCCGGGATCGCGTTCGCGCTGACCGAGGCCATGGGCGATGGCCATTGCGGATTGCCCACCTCGGAGCTGACCACGCTTGCGGTGAAGCTGCTCGAGGTGCCAGAGGACCTCATCGCCTCGGCGCTCGAGCAGGAACTGGCGGAGCAGACCGTGACCGCCGACAGCGTGGCCGGCACCCCCTGCGTGTTCCTGAGCGGGCTCTATCGTGCCGAACAGTCGGTCGCTGGACACCTGCGCCGTGTAACCGGCGGCCCCGTGCCCTGGCCGGAAATCGATGCGGCCAAGGCGCTGCCCTGGGCCGAGGCCCGCACCGGCCTGACCCTGGCCGACAGTCAGGCCGAAGCCGTGCGCCTCGCGCTGCGCTCGAAGACGACGGTGATCACCGGCGGTCCTGGTGTGGGCAAGACCACCATCGTTAAGACCATTCTGCGGATCCTGCAGGCCAAGGCCGTGACACTCCTGCTGTGCGCGCCCACGGGCCGGGCCGCCAAGCGCATGTCGGAGGCCACCGGCATGGAGGCCAAGACCATTCACCGGCTGCTGGAGGTCGATCCCAAAACCTTCGGCTTCCGCCGCAATGAGGACAACCCGCTCAAGTGCGATCTGCTCGTGGTGGACGAAAGCTCGATGGTCGATGTCCTGCTGATGCAAGCGCTGCTGCAAGCCGTGCCCGATCATGCCGCCCTGCTGCTCGTCGGCGACATTGACCAGTTGCCCTCGGTCGGACCCGGCCAGGTGCTCGCGGACATCATCGGCTCCGGTGCGATTCCGGTCGTGCGCCTGACCGACGTGTTCCGGCAGGCGGCCAAGAGCCGGATCGTCATCAATGCGCATCGGATCAACGCGGGCCAGATGCCGGAGTTCGATGCGGGGGAGGGCGACAGCGACTTCTACTTTGTGCCGGCGGAGAATCCCGAACAAGCGGTGGAACGCATCCTGACCCTGGTCCGCGAGCGCATTCCCCGCCGGTTTGGCCTCGATCCGGTGCGCGACATCCAGGTGCTGTGCCCGATGAACCGGGGCGGTGTCGGCGCGCGGTCCCTCAATGTCGAGTTGCAGGCGGCGCTGAACCCAGCCGACGAGGAGAAGGTCGAGCGCTTCGGCATGACCTTCTCGCCCGGCGACAAGGTCATGCAGATCGAGAACGATTACGACAAGGACGTCTACAACGGCGACATCGGCACCGTGGAAGGCGTCAATGTCGAGGAGGGAGAGCTAATCGCCCAGTTCGACGGCGGCCGCATCGCGTACGGCTTCGGCGAACTGGACATGTTGGTGCTCGCCTATGCGGCGACGATCCACAAGAGCCAGGGCTCGGAATACCCCGCCGTGGTCATCCCGGTGCTGACACAGCACTACGCCATGCTGCAGCGCAATCTGCTCTACACCGGCATCACGCGGGGCAAACAGCTCGTCGTGCTGGTCGGCCAGAAGAAGGCCGCCGCCATCGCGGTGAAAAATGTCTCCGGCCGGCGGCGCTGGTCGAAGCTCGATGAATGGCTGGTGTCCAAGGCGACACTCAGATAGGGATTCTGTGTAGATCGAGGCGTTGTTGCATGAAGACCCGCGACGGGTGGGGCGGTTTGGCCCGTACTTCTCGTGACCCTCCGCATCCACCATTGTTCGGTTTCCGACGGCTTCCCGTGACGTCCCATGAGGGTGCTTGCGCCGGTCACTGTTGATCGGTAGCCTTCAGCTCTGCGGTCGTGACGGAAACGACAGGTCTCGCGCCCCCGTACACTTGAGCAATGAACGAGATCGACGGGGTGGCGTGCGGCACGCCCGGGTGAGACAACCGTGGAAAGCCGGGCCTCAACCTCGTGGGCTACGGCTCGTTCGCCACGAAGTCCGGTCGACGGCAGCGGTACCGATGCACCGTCTGCAGGGGCACGCTGAGTACGAACACGGGGACCGCGTACAGCGGGCTTCGCTGCACCCGACGGGAGTTCGACCACGTAGCCAGCTTACGCGTCGAAGGCGTGAGCATTTCTGCGACGGCCCGGGTCACGGGCCATTCCCGCAACACCGTCGCGCGCTGGCTCGAGCGGGCCTCGACGGCCGCAAGGCACTTCAACGACCGGATGGTGCGCGATTTTGACCTCATTGAGCTGCAGGCTGATGAGCTCTGCACGTTCGTTGGCAACAAGAACACGACGGTCTGGCTGTTTGCGACCATCGAGGTATCCTCCCGGTTGTGGGCCGGGAGCGTCCTGGGCCGCCGCTCCGATCGCAACGCCAGAGCCGTCATCAGCGACGTCATCCGCCGAGGGCGAGTCGTCGGATCGCCCCTGATCGCCACCGATGGCTTCGAGTACTACGTCGGGGCGATTCGGGGCCTCTTTGGGTCAGCGTGCGTCTATGGTCAAGTGCTCAAGACACGGCGGAACAACCGTGTCGTCCGGGTCGAGCGTCGCGTGAAGATCGGCACGGCGACTCGACTGAAGGCCGCGCTGTGGGCGTCGGAGGATTCAGAGACCCTGAACACCTCGTTCGTTGAGCGCCTCAACCTCACGATTCGGCAAGGCTCAGCGTACTTGCGCCGTCGATCGCCGTGCCATGCCCGATGCGAAGAGCGGCTCCGCGGGCACGTGGAGCTCTTGCGGTGTCATTACAACTTCGGACGGCCGCACAGGGCGTTGAAGTTCGGGCGCGAGACCAGGACGCCAGCGATGCAGGCCGGGGTGGTCAGCACGCGACTGAACTGGAGCGACATCTTCACGGCGCGCGGTCTCTCTCGACGTTTCTTTGTGGCGGTCGTGCGCATTCCCGTGATCGTCCAGCGCAGAGAACCTGGCACAGCCGAGCTGCCGACGTTCTCGTGGCCGTACGAACAACGAACGGCTGCCTGATCAACAGCGAGCGGCACAAGCACCCGCCGCGCTACACTGCCACCGACCGCTTCAAGTTGACAATGCCCTCGCGTAATCATCGATCCAGTCGGGCGGTCGAGATCGTGCGATCTCCCGATCGCGACGTGTCACAGCATAACGATCACCCATCCTCATGCCGTCGCTTGCGCTGACGCCGCGCGGCCACCTCCTGTTCACCGTCGCGGACGACGCGCTCCACCCGCCGGCCGCGTTCTCGCGCAGGCTCGAGGACGCCTTCGGTCGTGGCTCGGGTCACGGATTGCTCGAGCTCGGCGCCGCCGAGGTCGGGACTGCCCTTCCACCAGACCTCGGCTACTGGCGCGACTTCGCCGCGCGGGTGGTCACGGCCATCTGCACGCATCCCGATCTCGATACGCACCAGGCGCCAATACCTGCGCCCGCGCCGACCGAGATCGACGCACTCGCCGCGGCCGCGCCGCCGATGACTGGCACCGAGTACGTCACCGCCTCGGTCCTCGACGCGCTCTGGACCGCGACTGCGGCGGCGTTTCGATCCGAGCTCGCCGAATCGAAGGCGTCGGCCCAGACGTTTCTTCAGCGGAAGAGCCCCGCGTGGCATCTGGTCGGCCGCGTCCACTTCAACCTCGCCGAGAACCGTCGCGATGACGAAGCGCCGTTCGCATTTCTGGCGACCTACACGACCCAATTGTCGACAGCGGCTAAGGCGCAGCATCTGCCGCTCGGCCGCGCGCTGAGCGAATACGCAGGCGCCGCCAACAAGCCGCGCCTGCTCTCGCTGCTTCTGCCGGTCCAGCGCGCCGCCGCCGAGTGTCCGTGGCTGAACACGATGATTGAGGCGGGCGAAATTTATCACCCGCTGCGGTGGACGCCCGCCGAAGCGTTTCAACTGCTGACGGACGTCCCCCGCCTCGAGGCCGCCGGCGTCGTCGTGCGGGTACCGACCGCATGGCGGGCCAATCGTCCACCCCGTCCACAGGTAACGGCCACCGTCGGGAGCAAGCCGCCGTCTGGTCTCGGGACGGACGCGCTGCTCGACTTCAAGATGGGCGTCAGCCTCGACGGCGAACCGTTGACCAACGCGGAGATTGAGCAGCTGCTCTCCGGGTCGAACGGCCTACACCTGATGCGCGGACGCTGGGTCGAAGTCGATCGCGACAGACTGGGCCGGATGCTCGACGAGTTCCGAGCCGTGGAGACGGCCGCCGCGACGGACAGCCTGTCCTTCGGCGAAGCGATGCGCCTCCTGGCCGGCGCGCCCGTGTCAGGCGACATCGTGGCGGCCGCCGCGCCCGACTGGTCACGCGTTGTCGCCGGGCCGTGGCTGGCCAAGACGCTCGCCGACCTTCGCGATCCGGCCCTGCTGGCCCGACTGGATCCTGGCGCCGCGCTGAAGGCGACGTTGCGCCCCTATCAGCAGACCGGCGTGCGATGGCTGCATCTGCTCTCCAGCCTTGGCCTGGGCGCGTGCCTTGCCGATGACATGGGCCTCGGCAAGACGATGCAGGTGCTGGCGCTGCTGCTGATCCTGAGAGAGACGCCCGCCGCGAAAGACATGGGGCGTCGGGGCCCCGCGGGCGAAGCGGCGACAATCGGCAACGGGGCCCGACGACCACAAGCTGACGAGACGCGGCGCACCAGCCTTCTGGTCGCTCCGGCGTCTCTCTTGGCCAACTGGGCTGCGGAGATCGAACGCTTTGCGCCAACGCTCACCGCGCTCATCGCGCATCCGTCGGCGATGACCCGCGCGGAGCTGAAGACGCTCGATCGTGACCGGATTGCCGGCGTCGACCTCGTTATCACCAGCTACGGGTCACTGCTCCGCGCGCCCGCA
The DNA here is from genome assembly GCA_965197935.1 of Vicinamibacterales bacterium. Taxonomy (GTDB): domain Bacteria; phylum Acidobacteriota; class Vicinamibacteria; order Vicinamibacterales; family CAZQMT01; genus CAZQMT01. The sequence goes on from CBDAOD010000001.1 coordinate 353,727, forward strand.
CTGCTCGCCATGCCGTGGCGCCTGGCCATCTTGGACGAAGCGCAAGCGATCAAGACACCGGGCACCCAACAGACGCGGGCCGCCAAGCAGATCGATGCGCGGGCGCGCATCGCGCTCAGCGGCACACCGGTGGAAAATCGCCTCGGCGACCTCTGGTCGATCTTCGACTTTCTCAACCCCGGCCTGCTGGGATCCGGGAAGGCGTTCTCGACGTTCACCAAACGCCTGTCGTCACAGCCGCACACCCCGTACGCACCGCTGCGCGCCCTCGTGCGTCCGTACATCCTGCGGCGCCTGAAGACCGACACGTCCGTCATCGCCGACCTACCGGACAAGACCGAGGTGCGGGCCTTCTGCCACCTGACGCGCAAACAAGCGGCGCTCTACCAGCAGTCGGTGGCCGAGCTGGCGGCCGAGCTCGAGCGAGCCGAGGGGATGAAACGTCGCGGCGTCGTGCTCGCGTCGCTGATGCGCCTCAAGCAGATCTGCAATCACCCCTCGCACTGGCTGGGCGATGGATCGTGGCGCGAGGCCGACAGCGGCAAGCTCACCAGATTGCGAGAGATCGCGGAGGTCATTGCGGCGAGACAGGACAAAATGCTCGTCTTCACGCAGTTCCGCGAAATGACCACACCGCTGGCTGCGTTCCTCGGGGCCGTCTTCGGCCGCCCGGGCCTCGTCCTGCACGGCGAGACGACGGTCGGCAAGCGACAGCCGCTCGTGCGGCAGTTCCAGGAGGACGAACGCGTGCCGTTCTTCGTCCTCTCGCTGAAGGCCGGCGGCGCCGGACTCAATCTCACAGCAGCCTCGCACGTCGTGCATTTCGATCGCTGGTGGAATCCAGCCGTCGAGAATCAAGCCACCGACCGTGCGTTTCGCATCGGCCAGACGAAGAACGTGCTCGTACACAAGTTCGTCTGCCGTGGGACGGTGGAAGAACAGATCGATCGACTCATTGACGCCAAGCGCCAGCTCTCTCAGGATCTGCTTGAGGGCGGTGGTGAGGTGCTGTTGACCGAGATGGGAGACGACGAGCTGTTGAAGCTCGTCGCGCTGGATCTCCACGCCGCCTCCGAGGAGTGAGGATGAATTACGGCGACTACGACGGCTTCAGGCCCTACGTCTCGGTCGGCGCTCGACGGGCTCAGGCTGCGCGCGCACTGGCGAAGCTCAGGAAGAAGGGCCGCACGATATCGCCGGTTGTGATTGAAGGCCGCACGATTGCCCGGACGTTCTGGGGCGACGCGTGGTGCGACAATCTCGAACGCTACGGCGACTACGCGAATCGGCTGCCGCGCGGACGGACCTACGTGCGCAATGGATCCGTGGTTGATCTGCAGGTCGGGCCTGGCCGCGTCACGGCGCTCGTCAGCGGTTCGACGATGTACGACGTGACGGTGACGGTCGGACCGGTGCCGCGAGCCCGGTGGCGCGCCCTCTGCAAGGATTGCTCGGGCGCCATCGACTCCCTCATCGAGCTCCTGCAGGGACGCTTCTCGAAGGGCGTCATCACGCGTCTCTGCCGGGAGAAGACGGGGCTGTTCCCGTCACCGAAAGACATCCGCTTCACGTGCAGTTGTCCGGACTGGGCGTCGATGTGCAAGCATGTGGCGGCGGTGCTGTACGGCATCGGCGCGCGACTGGATCAGCAGCCGGAGTTACTCTTCACGCTCCGCCAGGTCGATCAGCAGGACTTGATCGCGAAGGCCGGATCCGATCTGTCGAAACAACGTAAGGGATCCGCCGGCGCGAAGGTGCTCGCGAGCGACGATCTTTCGGAGATGTTCGGCATCGAGATGGCGCCGGCGACAGTGCTGAAGCGCGCCCTCGCCAGCGCGGCCGCGGCGAAGCCATCGACTGCGGCGAACTCGGACGTATCCTCCAGGCAGACAAGATCGACGAAGAGAGAGCCCACGTCCAAGCGCCGCGGCGGGAAGCCGCGTCTGACACCCGCGAAGCGACGAGCGATATCCGAGCGGATGCGTAAGTTCTGGGCCGCAAGGAGAGCGCTGTTGAAAAAGCAGAAGCCGTCCGAATGGTCGTAACCGCCGGCTCTGGGGTGCTTGCGCCATTCGCTGTTGGTAGTGCGACATTAAGACCTTACGGTGCAATAGATTACAGTTCAAAATGGCGCCTGTGACCGAAGCTGAGGCGTAAGCGCCCTTTCTTGCAAGGGGATACGTCCACATCACCAACAGCGAACGGCGCAAGCACCCGAATTTGACCCAGCTGAAGAGTGCCAAGAACCGTCGCGAACGCGGGATCGGATTTGAGCGCTTCGATGACATGGACCTCGAAACCGCCATCAGGGTCGAGGACGCGCGGAAGGATTATGGCGAACGGCGTTTACGGGTGCTGGGTCACATTGAGGGCCAGCTTCATGCGGCAGTGATCACCGCGCGGGGCGACGCCGTGCGCGTGATCAGCTTGCGGCGAGCGAACACGAGAGAGGAACGAGCGTATGCGAAAGAACGCCAGTCGCCCTGACGTAGAGAATCCGGAATGGACCGCAGAAGAGATTCGCCGAGCACGGCCGTTGATGGACGTGTTGCCCAAGGAAACAGCGGAAGCCGTTCGCCGGTATCGAGGGCAGCGCGGTCCGCAGAAGCGCCCTACGAAGGAACTGGTCAGCCTGCGCGTCGACCGCGACGTCGTGGAGGCCTATCGCGCGACGGGCTCCGGCTGGCAGAAGCGAGCGAACGAGGCGCTACGCGTGTACGCCGAGAAGAGCGGTTTGACTGAAGAATGAAACCTCCCGCGTCGGGGAACCATGGTGCCGGCGGGTGCTCGGCACCACTCGACGGCCTCGCGTTGGCGTCGTTGTCGCCGGATCAGCACACGTCTGCGATCTCGTCGTCGAGATGTGCGACATCTGGCGCAACGTCGATGACGACTACGGCCCAACGATCCCCACGCTCTAGCCCGGCTGTACAGAGAAGGAGATCCCGCACACACAGATGCGCCAACGTCTTTGGGTGGTGGGGTGCTCGGCCCGAGCCTAGCGTCGGTCCGAACCGTGCGAATAGGTCATGTTCGAGGACTGACACCTGGAACCCGAGGCCGATCGCCAGAGGCCCTCGGTTCGATTGCGATCGGGACGTCACTGAACAGGCGGTCCTCCTAGCGAGGAGCGTTGCCACAATGTTGCCACGACTGGGGTCGACTCGGGGGGACTCCAGGAGACTGGAGGGGACGACCGCATGGCTGGAACGTGATGACTGATATAGACTTGTTGCCAGAAGTCCTTTGCCATCATCAACTTAGGAAATCACGTGGTTCGGGTTCGAATCCCTGCCCCACGGGTCTTCGTCATTCCTCGGCTGCCGCCGTCGGGCGGTGCGTCCGCTGCACATCCGGAAGAACGACAAGCGCGGCGGTCGGCAGGACGTTCACCTGCCAGAGTATCGGGGTTTCGGTCCGCTTCAGCAGCGTTATTGGGGAACACCAGCAACGTAGAATTCGGTATACGTCGTTCCGTCCTGTCCCGTCGGCGTTCTATCGCTCATGCTGCTGCTGGCGCCGACGCTGACGCCACTGCACGTGCGCATGGGCCAGGGCCGGGCGTGTGTGACGTGCGGACCTCGGCTCAAGCTCACGCGCTCAGCTCGATGCTCAGCTCGACGTTGAACGCTCGACGTGGGCAGGGCCAGGGCCGGGCGCGTGTGACGTGCGGACCGCGCGGCCCGCGGACGCCGACGGGGCACCTGCAGCCCTGCGTGACGTCCAGAGTCGATGGGCCCGATCAGAGCTCATACCGCAGAGACAGGTGCAGCCCGTGGCTCCGCAACGGAGCTTGTGTCGGCGCCAGATCGAGCCCCACGGGGTCCCTGCTGCCGTCGAGCCATTCGACCCGGCCCGGCCCAGCGCCGGTCTCGATGACGCCGGCATCCGTGTACCGCCAGGCGAGATCGAGCGTCGCCCGCTCGCCCCACGACATTCCCAGGCCGGCCGTCAGGCTCCAGGTCAACCCCGTCCGGCGGGTGCCCGGCACGAGGGTCCTCGTCTTCGGGAACGTCATGCGCGTCTCACCGCTGGCCACGCGGGCGGCCCCGAGGCCGCCACCGACGAAGGGACTGAATGGGCCGAGCGGGCGCACCCCCACGCCGGGGAGATCCACATACGCGGCCAGGATCCCGGACAGCGAGGACAGATCCACGGACACGGATTGCTGACGGTCGGGGTCTAGGAAGTTGGCGTGGCCATCGAACGTGAATCGCGGCCGGTAGGTCAGGAGGGCCTCCAGCCGCACGGCGGGCGCCACGGCATACCCGAGCCCAAGCTCAACGCCTGCGACCGTGCCGCTGTCCCCCACCGACCGGAGCGGCGCGCCGTCACCGCCCACGCCGCAGCCGTACAGCGCGGCCGGGACCAGGCTCGCACAGTCCGCATCGGTGAAGTGGGTCTCGGCCGGGCGGGTCAGGCCGATCCCGGCGCGTAGGTAGACGTCTTGCGCGGCGGCCAGTCCGGGGAGCAGCGTCGCCGCCGCCGCCATCAACGCCCCTACCGCGCCCGGAACCCCGTGGTGCCACCGCTGTTCTGCGACCCGTGTCGGGGAGTCAGTCATTGCGCGAGCGCCTTCCCGGTGCGGCGCGGTGTATGGCCCGGCAAGAGGGGCATGCTGGGCAACGTCGTCATCGGGTCTCGCACAGCCGGGCCATCCCTCAATTGTTACATCTCCCGCCCGTCGTGCGAGTGGGGCGGCTAGCCGGGCGCTCTTTGCCTAGAAGTTGAGCCGGACGCCGAGGAACATGCGCCGCGGGGGGGTGAAGCGGATGCCGTTGCCAAAGTCGTTGCCGCCGGCGCCCGCGAGCAGGTCCTGGTTGCGGGTGGCGGCCTGGGTGTCGAACAGGTTGAAGATGTCGGCGAACAGCTCCAGCCGGTAACCGGCGAAGCGGGAGTTGTAGAGCAGCCGGATGTCGACGAGGCCGTACGCGGGGTTGCGGAGGGTGCCGACCGCCTCCGGCGAGAGCCAGCGCCGCGTGATGCCGGCGAAGTCGAACTCCTCGCCCGGGTCCACGCGCACCGGCAGGTTCCGGCCCGACGCCCGGAACGTACGACTGGCGACCGTGCCGGCGTTCCAGCGCCAGTTGCCGCCGATCTGGAAGCCCTGGTCCCAGGTGTACGACGAGCTGAGCTTGAATAGATGCGCGATTGAGCCGGGCTGGACCCCCACCTGGTGCGGCGCGCGCGGGTCCAGCCAGATCACGTCACCCTGGAAGTCGGCGTTCGAATCCGAGTTGGTGTTCCCCGTGGCGTCGCCGAAAGTGTAGCCGCCAGCGCCTGCCACTTCTCCCGCAGCCGCTGCCTGAACGTGAATTCCACACCCTGATAGTCCCGCCGACCGCCGGCAAGCGTCGCAATGATGAAGTTCGATTCGGGAAAGGCGTCGTAGCCGAAGTAGTCGAGGCCGAGGAACAGCGAGTCGGGATGCTCGACCGGCCCCGGATAGGTCGTGGTACCGTCGTCACGGAAGGCGTAGAGCGCCAGATCGTAGTCCTCGATGATGTCGCGCGTCCGGCGCCGCGTGTATAGCGCCATGACGCTGCGCTCCTGGCCGAGGTCGGTCTCGTAGCTCAACTGGAAGTCGTCGGTCCACGGCGTCTTGGTGGTCGGCGCAAACAGCGCGTCGGCCTGCTGCGGCCCGCCCCGCACGCGGTACGTCACCCACTGGTCATTGGCATACACCTGCTCTTCGCGTGTCGACCCGCTGAGGGTTCCGGCAAAATTGGTCAGGTTGTTGCGGATCGGGTCGTAGTAGCGGCCGTAGAACGCGCTGATGCGCTGCTGGCCGCTGCCCGACGGGTCGTACGACACGCTGAGGCGCGGCGCCAACGTCCAATCGAAGGTGAACACGTTCGTGCCGTCGGTCGCGAAGTGCGCGAACCGCTCGGTGCGCACGCCGAGGTTGAACGACAGGTTGTCCGTCACGGTGAACGTGTCCTGCACGAACAAGCTGAGAACGTCGGAGCGCGTCTCCTGCGACCCCAGCGCGGTTTGCACCCGCCGGTCGTAGTTAATCGCGCCGTGCGGATTGCCGGCCGCGCTGTCGAATGAGAGGCTCGCCGCAAGCTCGTCCTGGGTGATCGTGCCGTCGCGGTTCCCGTCGTACAGGCCGTGAAACTCAGTTCGGTTCGGCAACCCGTCGATGGCCCGGATAAAGCCGCTGTAGTCGCTGCTGTTCGTCGGGTCGAACTGCGTGTTGGTGAAGCGGCCGGCAAGCAGGCTCTCGGCCGTCAACCCTGACAGCGCAGGCGACAGCGATACGTACAACCCGCCGTCGTACACCGTGTCGCGGTAGTTCGTGTTGCGCATGAACTCGACGCCGCCGTGGATGGCGTGCCGCCCGACCTGCACCACCGCGCTCCCCTTGTATCCCGCGGTGTCACGCTGGTCCAGGTCGTCGATCCCGAACCCGCCGCGCTGCTCGTCTTCGAGCGTCCGCCCGTCGGTGTCGCGGAAAACGATAGTGTTGCGCGGACCGGGCACGACCGCAAAGTCCGACACCTCCCCGTTGTGCCGGCTGTACGAACCCTCGACGAGTACGCTGCTGAACAGGCGGTTGTACTTCAAGTGGTAGTTGTTGCCGCCCTGCACGCGGCTCCGGTTGCGCGCGTTCGTCACGTCACGGTCGCGGCTGCCGCTGATGGCGGTCGGATCGTTCAGGAACGTGACGCTCAGCGTGTCGGTGGTGGTCGGCGCCCAGGTGCCGCGGCCGTAGAACTGATCCTGCGTGTTGTCGACGGCGCGGATGACGTCCACGCCGTCCAGGGCGACGACAGTGTCACTGCGCTCCAGGCGGCGGTAGCTGCCGAAGAACCACGCCTCGTTGACGACCATCGGCCCCCCGCCCGTAACGGCCGCGTCGAAGCGCGAGAACGCCAGGTCGGTGGCGGTGCGGTTCTCGGCGACGAGGCCGTCGTTCTGGAAGAAGTAGTTCACCGAGCCACTGAACTGGTTGGTCCCGGACTTCGTGATGACGCTGGACAGCAGGCCAGGGGCGCCGACGAACTCGACGGGGATGCCGCCGGTCAGCACCTGCTGCTCCTGGATGATCTCGGTGTTCAGGTTGGCGCCAAAGGTGCCGCTCACGCCATCGGTGACGTTGATCCCGTCGATGTAGTAGAAGTTGTCGCGCGACAAGCTCGTATTGCCGCCGATGTCGCTGTAGTTGAGTCCCGACTTCGACGCGGGGTTCCCGGGCGATTCCGGGTCGTCCGGAAACACGCCAGGCACCAGCTGCAGATAGCTCTGGTAGGTCCGACCCGTCGGGACCGCCTCCGTCAGGGCGAGAGGATGTCCTCGGCCACCACCGCACTCGTCACGTCGACCACCGGAGACGCGACGGTCACCACGACGGTATCGGTCACGTTGCCAACCGTCAACGTGACTGCGGTGGACGCCGTCTGACCCGCGCGGACGAGAAAGTCCTCCTGCCGGATCGCCTGAAACCCCTGGAGCTCGACGGTGACGACGTAGCGGGCGGACGGATGCAGCGCGGCCAGTTCCGCCAGTCCCCGGGTATCAGTCACCGCGACGCGCGTCGTCGCGGCATCCTCCGCCGCCGCGGTAACCGTTGCGCCAGGTACCGCCAGACCGTCCTGATCGGTCACGGCAACACGGATGTTCCCCGTCGTGGTGACCTGGGCGGGGGCGCGCCCGGGAGTCAACGCCGCCAACAGGGCAACCAGGGTGAATACGCGGCGCACGGCCACGGTCATCTACCGGTATCTCTCGTCGAGCAGCGCCAGGGGATGTCCCAGTAGCTGTTGAAATGTGACAGCGGCGCTCCTCACTGCTCGTGATACACGAGTGGTGACTAAACCCGAGGCCACGGCCTCACAGAAGGAGCCGCCATGAAAACGCAGTCTTGCATAGCCTCATGCTGTCCGTAGATCAGGCTTGCTTGTGATGCAGCCAAATCAAGAGATGGCGATACACGGATCGGACACGAAAGTACCGCGACGTCTGCGTCACCGTCGCCGATTCCCACAACATCTACAGCCAAGTTTTTCCATTGCTCTTCGTGAAACACACGGATGCTATCTCCAGAATCAATCCCCTTCACAACATGGCGAGCTGTGACCAGGTATTGCTTGGAGGCATGATCGATGGCAAAAGCAGTGCCGGTAGAATCTCCCCACGCGATGTGAAAGACTCTGGATAATACGTTCGTCGTAATCATGGGTGTCGCTCCCAAGGTAGCTCGAAAACTGCCCGGTCCGGTACCCGACGCCCCTGCTCCCCCTACAATCATCCCGGCAACGAGAAGGCACATCCAGATGCGGCGGCGGGTCCGTCGTTCACGCCATCGATTCGCGAGTCCTAGGTCAGCGAACACGTGGCCGCTGCAGCATGAGATCTGCATCACTTCACACCGACGGCTGCGGCTGGTATCGCTCGACGTTGATCCGGTCTTCGTCCTTGCGCGCTTGGACGAGATCCCAAGTGGTCTGTCGGCGCAGCCAGAACTCGGCATTGGACCAGCCCGCCTTCTCAAGCCGAATGGCCATCTCCGAGGAGATGGCCGCGTGGCCGTTCAGAACCCGCGAGAGGGTGTGACGGGCGACACCCAGCACCTTCGCCGCTTCGGTCACGTTCAAACCGAGCGGGTCCAGGCAGTTCTCGCGGATACTGCGTCCGGGATGCGGGGGATTGCTCATCGCCATGTTGCTGCCTCCTGCTAGTGGTAGTCGATCAGGTCGACGTCGTAGGCATCGCCATCTTCGAAGCGGAAGATCACCCGCCAGTTGCTGGAAATTGAAATGCTCCAGTACCCCTTCAGTCCGCCCTTTAGCCGGTGAAGCCGGTAGCCGGGCAGGTCGAGGTCCGAGGGCTTGCGGGCATCATCAATGTCCGCCAAGGCGAGCGCGACACGATCCGCCAAGTCGGGACCCACTCGGCTCGGATCGCTGCGCTCGTACATGCGCTTCAGGCCGCGATGACGAAACCTTCGGATCATGAGGGAGCGTACAGCGTTCCGGTACACATGTCAATTTGAAATCCCGTCGGACCGCAGCACGAGTCTTCGCCGTCTTTGTCTGAGCCTCCATACCCCCCGCTCCAGTTACAACCTGTCTCATAAGGGGACCACCGTCATGAACCGGAGCAGTCTACTTTTGGGTGTCAGGCGATCGGGGAAGCTCACGCAGCCGTTCCATCTCGTAGGGGAAGCGGGACCCGCACCCGTCGCCGCCAGGCGGCGGATCGGGAACAGGTTCCCGCCTTGTACATCTCCTTCGGGTCTTGTTCCAGCGCCTTCAACCAGCCCTGGACATACGCCGCGCCTCGGCTGCCGTCGTGGCCGACGCCGACCCGTTCACCCGTCATCATCGCGGACATTTCGGCGCGGAGTTCTTCGCGGGCGTACTCCACGCTGCCGAAGTGCCCCGCGACGTGCTTCAAGGTGTCGCGGTCCATCCGCTCGGGGTGGCCGGTGGCGTGGCCGAGTTCGTGTAAGGCGGTCTGGTAGTAGCCGTTCGCCGTGGCGAACTGCTCACGTTCCGGGAGCGTCACCGTGTCGGACTGGAGGTTGTAAAACGCGCGGTCGCCGCGCACATGGGAGACGTGGATCCCGCTCTCCTGGATCACCCGCTCGGCGGTCTGATGGGCTTTCCATTCGGGCTCGTGCTCCCGGTCGTCGCCCTTTCGTTCCAGCTTCAGGCCGTCCGCCTGTGCGACGTTGAACACGGCATAGCAGCGGACCATCGGCGGGCGCGTGTGTTCCCGCTCGGCCTTCCCCTCGGTGGTCGGGCGGTCGGGTTGGTCCTGCGCCTTCGGCGTCTCGTCGTCAAACTTGTAAAACAGCACGTGGGTGGCCTTCTCGCCCTTGCGGACCTGCCCGCCCATGTCCTTGATCTGCTTGTAGGTCGCCCAGCGGTTATCGCTGTAGCCCTTCGCGGTTTGGGTCACGCTGAGGTAGACTGAATTGCCGCCCCGGTACGGCCTCCCCGTCTGGATGTTTTTCGGGAGTCGTTCCTCGCCGGGCTTCCACGGTTTCCGATGCGAGCATGCTTTAAGCTATTGAAAATAAGCAGTTTGCAATGTCACTCGGCACTTGTTCCCCTCGTTTCATCCCTCGTTCTGAATCGGACGATTTTGGACCAAGGACACCGTCCGTGGACTCACCGAACCGGAAGTGTCTCCTCGCCGCTCCGTGTCTCCGGGAGCTACCACACGGTGCGGGGGCGCACGCCCTTGAAGCTCAGGCCAAAGCGGTGGTATGTTCGGAATACGACAAACTTCTTACGGGCACTCTTCCGCAGCGTTACGAGCTGACTCGGCGAACCGCGTAGGAACCGGGATGGCCGGCCGCGGCCATGCTTGCCGTCCCTCTCTATCAGATGCTTCACTACCTCCGGCCGATCCAGGCCAGGAAGCGCCGAATGCTGAGCGAAAGACCGGTGAAGACGAGCATGACTGCCGACAAGGAGGCGACCCCGGCTACCGTCTGACCGCCAACACCGTAGAATTCACCCGTGTGCACGAAGCGGAGCCAGGACCGCAGGCGTTGGCCCGCGCTCTGATCCGAAAAGGTGGTCAGGGTCTGAACTTCTGCCGTTGCTTTGTCGAACACCAGCGTGGATCGCAGTTGAGGCTGTCCTCGGTAGCCGCCGTCGACCGTGACCGTCACCTGCTGGTCCTGGGTCGTGGGAAGGCGTACGTTGATGGTCTGCCATTCCGGGTCCTGCTCGGTGGCACGGGAAGGCAGCTGCTTCAACTGGTTCAGATCGAGTGCGCGGGTCTCGCCTTCTTCCGCCCCGGTTTGTCCTGTGCGTGTAGCGCGGCCGGCACGTACGGGAGGGTCGTCGCCGGCAATCCGATAGGCTAGATTGCTCGCCCAGGGATATGAAATCACTGTCGCCGACAAGACGACGATGAACAGCGGAATCGCCGTCCAGAACCCGAACACGTTGTGCCAATTGAAGTCCCTGGGCCGACCCGAGAGCCCTCCCTTGAACCAGGTGACCGCGCGGACCGACCTCAGAGTCCAAGTTCTCGGCCACCACAGGTAGCACCCAGTGACCACGATAAACAGAAACGCCAAGTTCGACGCCCCGGTAATGGCCTTGCCGATCGTTCGGTTGTCTCCGGTCCCGCCGATGTAGCGATGCCACGTCGTCATGTGGCGGAAGAACTCCCGTGTCGGTGACGTTCCCAGTTCGCGAATTTCACCCGTGTACCGATTGACGAACAGGTTCGGTCCGGACGCGGCGGTCACCAAGACCGGAGCGGACCGGTCAGCCGCGATGATGACCTCGGCGGGGCGTGCCTCGGGGCGTGCCTGGACGACTCGCGAGATCAGGATGTCCAGGGGTAATGGCTCGACGTCATGCGGAGCCGCCGGTGGCCAGAAGGCGCGGTCGGCCCATGCGGTCATTTGCTTCTGATAGGTCAATGCCACACCAGTGACCGACATGATAAGAACAACCGTCCCGGCGAATACGCCAGCGGTAAGGTGCATCCAGAACACGATCTTGCGTACTGTCATCGTGACGTTACCTCAGTTGCATGGAGTCTTAGAGGCAAGACGTGCCGTGCGCGCCTCCGCGAGCGAGACGTGCCTCACTCGATCGACAATCTGGTCAGCGGTTGGCGCAAGCTGGTTTTCATCAGGGGGACCCTGGTACGACTCGACCACCTGGAGCGACAGCTCGCTCGTGGTCGTCACGTCGCGAGCCACGCATCACGGACTGCCTCCCGTGTACCTAGCCGGATATAGGCTTCAGTGACCGACACCGCAAGTTGGCGGAACTCGTCCGGCGTGAGGGTGAGCGTGACGCGATGCACGCGCAGATGGAGAAGGCCGTGCCCGCACTGACAGACGGCCAGCTCCGCACCGTTGGCCAACGTCTCCAATTCGCGATGCTTGCAATACCTGCGTCCCACGTTTCGACCCGGTGCGTTGGCCGCCACTACCAGTCGCACCCCAGGGAGGTGACGAGGCCGATCCCGGGGCTTGAGTACCGGTTGATCGCTGGGTCGTTCGCCTGACGTCCCCGCACGTTCCACCACTCGAAGTACGTCGCGTCCGTCAGGTTGAGCAGGCCAAGACGCCATGTGAGTGCCTCCGTGAGCGAGACGTGGCTCACGAGGTCGACGACCTGGTAGGCGGTCGGCGCGAACTGGTCTTCATCAGGGGCACCCTGGTACGACTCGACCAACCGGAGCGACAGCTCGCTGCCCCAGCGGCCGGAGGGGTGAGCGTACCGGATGCCAAGCACGCCTTCATTCGGGGCGATAGACGCAAGCGGGGTCTCGGCGGCGAAGGGCGGGACGGTGGCGTCCTTCAAGATCTCGACGCCGGCGATGCGCGCGTAGCTCCCGCGAATCATCACGCTGTCGGTCAGGTACGCTTCACCGCGCAGCTCAACGCCCTTGATCTCTGCTTCTTGGAGGTTCTGGCTCTGGAATTCAAGCAGCCGGGTACGCGGATTGACTCCGATGCGGGTCGACTCGATGAAGTCATCGTACCGATTCGAGAAGGCGGTCACGCCGATGCTTGCGCGGTTGAACGCGGTGCGCACGCCGACTTCGATGTTGTCGCTGGTCTCGGCCCTGAGATGCGCATTCGGCAGCGTCGTGTAGCCGCCGCGCGGATTGGTGAAGCCGGTGTTGATGGCGCTGTAGGCCGGCGCCCGAAATCCGCCCGCGTACTGGGCATGGATGGTCACCACGTCCGTCACCCGCGCCGCCAGGCCCACCTTCGGTGAGACGGCGCCGTCGGAGAAGTCGACTGGCTCCGGGTTGAGGTTTGCGATGAAGACCGGATCACGCTGGTTGGCGTCGAGCGTGAAGTGGTCATACCGCACCCCGGGCACGAGCGTGACACGGCCGACCCGGATCTCCGCCTGGACGTACGAGCCGGCTTCGGCCGCGTCGCTCTCGGGAAAGTACTTGGTCGGGAAGATCAAGCTCGTTGGCACAGGCGCCCCGGTTTGCAGGTTGACCTCGCTCCGGTCGCGCAGGATGTCAAATCTGTCGGTCTTGTAGCTCGCACCGAACGTGACCAGCACGCCGTTGTTCGGATCGCCCAACCACGTCTGACCCTGGGCCGAGCCGCCGTAGCCAGACTGCGCGTAGTCGACCGTCTCGTGGCGCGTCGAGTGCGTCGGCGGGCCGAAGGCGAACGTCATGCGCTCCCGGTCGACGACCTGTGACGTGTCGTTACGCTGCCCGTAGACACGCCACGACAGCTGATCGAGGCCGGCCCGGTCGACCAGCGTGTGATCGAGCGACAGACGCAGGCGGGCCTGCGTGTCGACCGCCCTCGAATCCAACGTGTCATAGGTAAACGGGCCGAGGCGCGTCACGCCCATGTCGGAGAACCATTCCGTGTCGACGCGAGTGTCATAGACCTCTGCGGCCACGCGCCATATATTGCCGGGCGTGGCTGTCAAGACGACGTTGCCCAGGAGTTGCTGGCTGTGGACGTCTTGTGGATTCGCCGCGGTCCGGGTGGCATCCGTGGTCTTGACGGTTCCTTTGTTGCGGATTTCGTTCCCGCGGTTGACGCTGGCAAAGAGCGACGCTTGGAGTCGCTCGGTGCCCCCGGCCAGCGTGAGGTTCCCACTGATATCGCCCGCGCGACCATCCCACGTCGTCTTGGCGCCGATGTGGAACCGCTGACCGCGGAGGTAGTCAGTGGGATTCTTCGTGAACAGCGACACGACGCCGCCGAGGGCATCACTCCCGTAGAGCGCCGAGTTCGCGCTCCGCACGATCTCGACGGATTGCAACGCGTCGAGATCGAGTCCGACTTGATGGGCGTTGAACGGGCCGAAGTCGAACTGCTCCGACGTCTGCACGCCGTCCACCTGCGTCATGACACGATTCCCGCCGATGCCGCGGATATTGAAGCCGTTGAGGCCCAGACGGGTCACGTGGTTCTCGACGTACACCCCCGGTTCGTACTTGACGAGGTCGGCGAAGATCTCGAACTGCCTCCGCTGTATGACGTCGCTGTCGATGACCGTCACCGTGCCTGGGGTATCCCGCACCGGTGTCGGCCGGAGCGTCGCCGTGACGGTCACGGACTCGAGAAATGTCAGCGGATCGTCAGTCGGCTGCGCGGTATCGGGTACGAGGGCGGCGTCCGGAGGGATGCCCCCCCGCTGTTCGGACGACTGCTGGCTGGCCGCCGCCTGCTGCGCCGAGACACGCTCGACCTGAGACATGACCCAGTCAGCGATCCGGCTGTCCGGGAGCACGGGGCGACCGTCCCAGAGGTACTCCAATCCCGTGAGTACGTTGGGGATCTGGTCGACGACGCGGCCCGGCCCGAGCAGGAGCGGCACGACGACGACGCGTCCTGACGCGGCACGGCTGGCCACCGAGTCTCTGAGCGCCGCGAGCGCCTGGTCTTTGACCGGTGTTGGCGCATCGTCCCGCAAGAGGCGGACGTCGATCTCCCGAAACGGCACACGGGACCGGATCTGGACGCCAAGGTCTCGGATCACGCCCATCCACCGGTCTGCGTCCGCGTCACCGTTCGGCCCGTGTGCCACGATGACGAGGCTTTCCGTGGATGGATCGCGACTGAGCGCCCGCGCCCGGTCGGACAGGATGTCCGCGAGGATCGGATGGGCATCCAGCGCTGGCGTGACGCCGACCACGTCAGCCGGCCCGTGCAGCGGCGTGAGGTTCATCCAGTCGGAGCCCGGGTAATCGTCGCGCAGGCGCCCAATGAAGCGGACCTGCTCGTAGTGGGAGCTATAGGAAGACACCAGGAGCGGCACGATCACCACTCGCTGGACGCCAGCCGCGAGCAAGTCGTCGTACGCCTCCTGCGGGGTGCGGTTCTTTGCCCCCATCAGGTACGCCGCTTGGGATGGCGTGTGTGGTTGCATGATCGTCACGGCGGCCTCGACTGTGGCGTTCCACGCCGCCGTCGAGCCGTGGGCCACGACCAATACGCCGAGTGGCTCATCAGCCGCCGCCACGAGCGTCGATCCGACGGGTGAGAGCAGGAAGGTCGAGCACAGCAGAAGCCGAGCGATGTGAGTCATGGCGCTCCTCTTGGTTTGCGCGCCACACCCACTCGCTGGTACAATGTAGAAGACGAGCGTCGTCGCGCGTGTTGCGTGTGACAGGTCTGTGGACCGTGCGTTCGTTCAAGCTCGCCGGGTGCGACCACATCCGGCGAGCGTCTTCTTGCCTCAGGCCTCAATCACTACATCAGTCTTTCCACCGTGTGTGACAGGCGACGTCTCTGCAGGGAGGTGTGCACGGCATCTCTGCGGCAACGTGACATTATTGAGACTGAGTCTCATTATTAATTTATGGATTATATACCCGACCAAATCGGTCGGTCAAGGGGGATCGGCCTCACCGGGGAGGCCGATGTGCGGCAGTTCCTGAACGCCCACAAGATCCCGAGCGAGATCGGCCGCGTGGAACACGCGAGCGGCACGGTGGCCGGCCCGCGCATCCGTTCCTTGTCGCCCCGGACTGGTCGGAAGTCGAGGGCGCGGAGGTCACGGTTGTGGTCGAGGAAGTGCGACCGGGGAATCGTGATCCACGTGTCGCCGCCCATGTCGGCCGCATAGGTTTGGGCTTGGCGGATCTTCTGGGCGAACAGCGCCTTGTCGATGGCGCAGTAGTACACGTCGCGGAGCGTCACCCATCCAGGCGTGTCACTGCCGTCCTGGGGTGGCAGCACGCGATACAGCTCGATAATCCAGCGGACGAGATTCGTGTAGGCCTGTTGCCAAAACGGTTCTTTCCCCTTCCCGAACAGTTGATTCAAGAGGGACGCCACCGTGTAGGCGAGCGAGTACGCATCAAGCCAGGTGGCACTCAAGGGATTCCACGTCAGCCGGCCGTCGAGGGACAGCTCAACGTAATCCTCACCTCGGTCCAGCTCGGTCAGCATCCGGCGGATGTCGTGGCAAAAATCGCCCTTCACTTCAAGGACCAGCGCCGCCACCCGCCGCTCGGGATTCGTGGCGTGCCAGCTCAAGAGTTGGCGGGCGAACGGGTGCATACACGCGGAGGTCTTGCCGGACCCGACCGCGCCTAAAATCGCCACGCCGGTATAGAGGCCACGCTCCGGGATCGTCAGCCAGTCTGGAGCCGGGCTCTCGATGGCTCTCACCGGATGGTGGACCTCGCCGATGACGATGGCCGGGCCGTCGGCCGTGGGCGAAAGTGGCCACGCCGGAAGGCGGGACCGGCGCCCCACACGGACGCCCATCCGGGCGAACCAGATCCGGGATGTGCTGATGAGGAATTGCCCGGCCAGGAACACGGCCACGCCGGGGGCCACGTAGTACCACGCGACGACGGCGCGGTACGTGGTCGGCGTGTGGAAGCGGACGAGCACGGCCACGGGATCGGCCTCGGGAAAGGGGCCGGGCCACGTCCAGGCGCCCGCGACACTCACGCCGCCGACGACCAGGAACGCGCGGATGAGTCGGTCAAGCATGGGGCCGCTCGTCTCGGCTGATCGTCCGGCCCGCGCGCGGGCCGGGGAGCCTTCCTGCAGGGATACATTGGGACGGGAGCGACCCCCCCGACGGCAGGGGTGGGATGTAGCGCCGGGTGTTGCCCCCCCCCATCGCCGTGCCGCGCGAGCGGCGAAAAAGGCGGGGTCGCTCCCGTCCTTCCCTGCACCGCTGGCGCGGTTCGGGTCGGCCGGTCTACGCGCTGTGGTCTATTCTTGCTCCGCCGTTCTCAACCCTGTCTCCAACGCAGGCACCATCTGCGCCCATGCTGAGTACCTTGTCAGTCTAAGGCGGTCCGGGCTCAATCCAGTTACACTGCCGCACTGCGATGGGACACGTTCATCAGAAGCCGGGCGGGCCGTGTCAACGACTTTGAGACAACCTGATTCAGCATTTAGTGTAGCGACTCCACGCTGGTAACGAGCGTGGCCGTGCGATCGTCGATGCGTGGTGGCGGGCCCATCACGCCCGGCTGCAGGTCGTTCGGGGTGACGGTCGTCGTGCTTGGGGCCGCATGGCTGGGGTGTGTCGGTGGCCGATTGATCCAGACCGCCGTGGGCAGGGTCTCTGGACGTGGTGGCCCTTGCACGAACCGCTCGGGATGGGCCGCGTAGGCGGCCAGGCGCGTGCGGTGACGGGCCGCCAGGACCGTGGCGGCGCGGCCGTAGTGGACATCGGCGGGCGTCAGATAGCTCAGGCCGCTGTGATGGTGCGCGTCGTTGTACCACGCGAACAGATCGCGGCTGACGCCGCGCGCGTGTTCGAGTGCGCCGAACCGGCCCGGAAACTCCGGCCGGTACTTCACGGTCCGGAACTGCGCTTCGGAGAACGGATTATCGTTGCTCACGCGGGGGCGCGCATGACTGGCGGTGATGCCCAGATCCGAGAACAACAGCGCGACGAGCTTGCTGCGCATGGGCGCGCCGCGGTCGGCGTGAATCGTGAGCTGCTGCGGCTGGATGCACTGCTTTGCGCAGGTCTGCTCGATCAAGCGCTCGGCCAAGTGCGCATTCTCGTGGCGCGCCACCATCCAGCCCACGACGTAGCGGCTGAAGAGGTCGAGGATGACGTAGAGCGAGTAGTAGAGATAGGGGACCGGGCCTTTCAGCTTGGTGATGTCCCAGGACCAGACCTGATTCGGGCTCGTCGCGACGAGTTCGGGGGCGGCATAGGCCGGATGCCGGGCCTGGGCGCGCCGCTCGCGCACTTCGTGGGCCGCGGCGAGCACGCGATACATCGTGCGCGGGGAGCAGAGGTACGTCTGCTCCTCGAGCAACGTGGCATGGACCTCGGTGGGCGACTGGTCGACGAACCGCGCGCTGTGCAACACGTCGAGCACCGCCTGGCGCTCGGTCGCGCCCAGCGCGCGCGGCGACCGCGCCCGGGGCCGTGGAGGTGTGGCCGGCGGCGCGGGGCGCCGCCGACGGTAGAGTGACGCCCGGGACACCCCGACGCTCTGACACAGCGCCGCCGTCTCGCCTGGCGTCGTGACGGCGTCGATGGCCTGCATTAGTCGGTCTCGTCGTCGTCGAGGGGTGTCAGGGGGATCCCCAGGATCTCGGCAATTTTTTTTTGGAGCGTGATGATCGTCTCCGCGCGCTGCAACTTCCGCTGCAACCGGCGGTTCTCGGCCTCGAGCTGGGTCACCCGCGGGTCGACGGGGCGCGGCGTCGGGCCCCGGCGGCGCCGGGGCATCTCCCGCAGGGCGCCCGCCTCGCGCTGTCGCCGCCAGTTCGTCAGGAGCGACGAATACAACCCCTCGCGACGCAACAGGGCGCCCACCTCGCCGGGTTTCTTGCACGCGTCGACGGCCTTGAGGATGCGGAGCCGATACGCGGCCGAGAAACGCCGCCGTTGGACCGTCGCCGGCACTTCCGGGTCCGGGGCGCGGGCCGGGGTCGTGGTCGCGGGGCCGGGGCCTCCCGTCGCCCTCCGGGCTCCCTCCACCCCCGGCCCCGCGACCACCTCGCTCTCCACCGCGTCTGGCATGCGCGTCATCTCTCCAACCTCTCCCGCCCCTACACTAATCTCACTCGGAAGGTTGTCTCACCGATTATTGGCACAGGGGGGGGGAAGAAGGGCAGCCAATGCTGGCTAGCCCCAGCCGACCACTCGCAGATAGGTGAAGTCGGTCTTAAACAACCTACGAGCAGATCCGCTTTCGATCCATAGGTTGACAGCCTTCTACAAGGATCGTTTCGCCGACCTCGTGACCCATTCCCGATCGGTCGGATGGCTCCAGACTATGAACTGACCTCCCTCGTGCGCAGCTCCACATCAGGCGCGCGGGTCATCCGCGGCAATGCCGGACAGCACGACTGGCGCACGGTCGGGGAACTCCGCGACCAGCGACAAGTTCCCCCCCATCGCCTCGACCGTCTTCCTCAGTGTGGACAGCAGCAGGTCGCTGCGCTTCTCAAGCCGCGAAACGCTGTCCTGCGTGATCCCAAGCTCCTTCGCCACACGTACCTGCGTGAGCTTCCGGGCCCTGCGAAGCTCGCGCAGGGTCATTTCCTCGGCAATCAGCTCTGCCGCCCGGGTCTCGACCTTCTTGCGCTGAGTGACAGGCAGTTTCCTGATTTTGTCGTCTACGTTCACAGCCATGATGACGTTCCCTCCCTCTTCACACGGGCCAGGTGCGCATCGAAACGCGCATCGGCCTTTCGGATCAACCCACGGTAGAAGCGTCGTTCGCTGCCCCCCGATTTCTCCCCCGCAACAAGCAAGACAGCCTTGCGCTTCGTGTCGAAGGCAAAGGCACTCGCCATTCGCCATCCGCCGCACTGAACCGGAGTTCCTTCATATTCGCGTGGCGTGAGTTGTTCAGCGTGTCAACCCGAGGCCGCCCCAATTGCGGCCCGAACTGCTGCAGAAGACGCGACAACGCCAGAATCTCCGTCCGCACGCCCTCATGGAGTGCATCGAACTCCGACTCAAACTCGTCGCCAATCTCAACAACCCAACGCACGGCTCTAGTATGGCATTAAGAACATATGATCTCAACAACCTATTGTTCAGCGCTTGGAAGAACGCTTGGCCGAGGTTGCGCTGGCCAACATGCAGGGCGAGCGCCCTATCGTCGCGCTTCGAACCCATCTCGGCCTCACCGTGTGTGATCTGGCCGCGCGGACGGGAATCGCCACGGGCTACCTGTCCGAGATCGAACGCGGGCCGGCTCTGCAGCCGCTCTGTCACGCATTGCCGGGGCCCTTGGGACGACGAGTGACGCCTTGATGACACTCAGGTGACATCCTGAAATAGGGTGCCACGGCGCCTGCCGCCGTGGCACCACGAGCAGCTACGGGGACGGCTCCGGCCTCGCCGCCGTTGTCAACGCCAACGTCTACCGGTGCGGTGCGAGCTCCACTTTTCCGGCACACACTCGGCTACGAAGCCAATGTGGGGGTGGTAGGATGATTGGCCCGCACAGCACGAATACCTCATGGTCGAGGACATCGGAGACCCGAGGCCGATCGCGAGAGGACCTCGGTTCGATTGCGATCAGGACATCAATGAGAAGGCAGGTTCTCCTCGTGAGAAGCGTTGCCACAATGTTGCCAAGACTGGGGTCGACTCTGGGGGACTCCCGGGGACTGGAGGGCACAACCGAACGGCGGGAACGTGATGCGCGACAAAGACTTGTTGCCAGAAGTCCTTTGCCATCATCCACTTAGAAAATCGCGTGGTTCGGGTTCAAGTCCCTGCGCCTCCACCACTGCCACTGTATGAGGAGTGTTTCCGCTGTGCCCGCATCGTCCAAGGTAGTGTGCGGCTCAGCGCCGGCCGCCGAGCAGGCCCGCACGTCAGAGGAAGTACAGGAACGTCCTGTGCGGCGGTTCGGCTCTCTTGTGCCTCTGTCGGCCGGCCACGCGTACGCGTCGCTGGCCGACGCGCGATCGTCGTTCGGTGACAACGGCGGGGGTGGCGATGGTGCCCCGCAGCGCCTGATCAGCGCGTGGTCGTCTCTGCGGTCCACGATCTCAAGCCGTCCACATAGGGTCTTCAACGCCCTCGGACATCTGATTGCGAACGAGGGATACGATGAGTGGAAGCGATTACAGATGCAGCTGTAAAATATTGCTATAGAATGAGTTGCCTCGTCTCTATGGCAGACGCCCAATCGTCCATGAGCCGCCGCCGCCGCTCGAACAGGTCCGAGCGGGCGTAGGCCGCCTCGACCGGATTCTGGACTCTGTGCGCCAGCGCCGCCTCGACGACCTCGCGCGGATGGTCCGTCTCTTCGGCTGCCCAGTCCCGGAAGCTGGACCGGAATCCATGCGGCACGCAGGCGATGCCGCAGCGTGCGAGCAGCAGGCGCAGTTGCGGGACAGCCAGCCGCCGGCCGATCCGGCTGGGGAACACGAGCGGGCCGTCGCCGAGCGTCCGCGCGGCGGCGAGGATCGCCCGCGCCCGCCCGCACAGCGGGACCCGGTGGTCGCGCTTCATCTTCATCCGCGTGGCCGGGATGGTCCACACGTGGTCCGCCGTATCCATCTCGTCCCACGCGGCGAGCCGGACCTCGCCCGACCGCGCGGCCGTCAGCACCAAAAACTCGAACGCCAGCGTGACGGCTGGCGGCGCGCCTGACGTCCGCACCGTCGCGAGCGCCGCGGCGACCTCCCGGTGCGGCAACGCCCGCATGTGCTGCACGATGTTGCGCTGGGGACCGAGCACCGGTCCGACCCGGTCCGACGGGTTGTCGGTGCGCAGGTTCATGGCGATGGCCCACTCCAGCACGGTGTGGATCCGCTGCTTGACGGTCTTGGCCATGACCGGCTTGGTGTGCCAGATGGGGGTGAGGATCGCGAGCACGTCGGCGCTGGCCACCTCCGAGATCGGCCGCCGGCCGATGCGCGGGAACGCGTAGCGTTCCAGGCTGCCTCGCCACGCCTGCACCTGCGCGGGGGTCTTCCACCCGGCCCGCTTCTGGTCGATCACCGTGGTCGCGGCCTCGGCGAAGGTGGGCGTCCCCTGGACGCGGCGCCTGTCGGCGAGTGGGTCGCCGCCCGCGCGGGCGAGCTTCCGGTTGGCCACGGCCTGATCGCGGGCCTCAGCCAGCGAGACGAGGGCGACGGCGCCGAGGCCAAGTTCGCAGCGCCGGCCGCGGATGACGAGGCGCTGGATCCAGCTGCGGGCGCCGGTGAGGGTGAGCGAAACTTAGAGTCTCCCTCTGGGATGGGTGAAACCCCTCGCCTTTAGGCGAAGCCTTCAGGAGGCCGCAGGGCCGGACCTCTTCGGGCTCTGGGACGTGCGCCGTGATAGTCGGCTTCAGCCGACGCGGCGCACTGATTCCCTCGCCTTCAGGCGAGGGAGACTCAATTGGAAATTGAAACGGCTCCCACACCCTGTGGTTTGATGACGTTAAGCAAAACGGCCATCAACCCACGAGAGAAAGGAGCCGAGATGAGCAGTGTCCTACGTCCTGTCAGGAAGCGCAAGAAGGGTCGCCAGCTGGGCCGGGTCGAGGTCATCCGGCGCGAGGACTACACCGCGCTGGAGCTGGACGCCAAGGTGGAGCTGATCCGCTCGCTGGTCCCGCTGGGCTTGATGCACGTGGAGGAGGTGCTCGACGAGGAGGTAACGGCGCTGGCTGGCGAGCGCTACGCCCGCAAGGCCGCGTCGATCGGGGGCCGCCGGCACGGTAGCAACCCTGGGACCGTCGGCCTGGCGGGGCAGCGGGTGCCGATTCGGGTGCCGCGGGTGCGCGGGGTCGCGGGGCGGGAGATTCCGTTGCGCGCCTACGAGGCGTTGCATGGCGACGGCGCGGTGAATGACCTCCTGCTGAAGCGCGGGCTCTATGGGATCTCGTGTCGCAACTACGAGGCGGCCGCCGAGGCGATTCCCGGCGCGATCGGGCTGTCGGGGTCGACGGTGTCCCGAGGCTTCATCGAGGCCAGCGCCGCGAAGCTTCACGAGCTCCAGGAGCGGGACCTGGCCGCTGAGGACGTCGTGGCCATCGTATTGGACGGCAAGACGTTCGCCGAGGCCACAATGGTCATCGCACTGGGCATCACCATTTCTGGGGCGAAACACTTCCTCGGCTTCGTGGAGACGGACACGGAGAATGAGCGGGTGCTGACGCTGTGCTTGCGGTCGTTGGTCGAGCGGGGGCTGGACCTCTCGCAGGGCCTGCTGGTGATCCTCGACGGCAGCAAGGGGCTGCGGGCAGCCGTCCGGAAGACCTTCCGCCACCGCGCCCTGGTCCAACGGTGCCAGTGGCACAAGCGGGAGAACGTGGTGAGTCACCTGGCCAAGAGCGAACTGGCGGCGTGGCGTCAGCGCCTCCAGCGCGCCTACAACCGGCCGGAGTACGACGAGGCCCTCACGGCGCTCAAGACGCTCCAGGGCGAGCTCGACGAACGGAACCAGTCGGCGGCTCGGAGCTTGACAGAAGGTCTGGACGAAACCTTAACGCTGCATCGCCTCGGGCTGTACGGGGTGCTGGGCCGGTCGCTGAAGACGACGAACTGTCTGGAGTCGGTCAATGCGCTCGTTGAGGAACGCTGTGCGAAGGTTGACCACTGGCAGAACTCGAGCCAACGCCACCGCTGGCTGGCGACCGCGCTCCTGGACATCGAGCCGCGCCTGCGGAAGCTGATGGGCTACCGCCACCTGCCCACGCTTCGTGCCGCGTTGAAGCAAGAACTGAAGATCGACACGACGACATCGAAGAAGGCCGCATGACGAATCCGGAGCCGTAGAGAGTTTCAATTGAGTCTCCCTCGCCTGAAGGCGAGGGAATCAGTGCGCCGCGTCGGCTGAAGCCGACTATCACGGCGCACGTCCCAGAGCCCGAAGAGGTCCGGCCCTGCGGCCTCCTGAAGGCTTCGCCTAAAGGCGAGGGGTTTCACCCATCCCAGAGGGAGACTCTAAGAATGGGCTTGACTCGCGCCGGTCGGCTGGCCGTCGATGTGGTGCCCCGGCGGGGCGGTGCGGACGAAGGCGGGGGCGAGGGCGTGGTGGGGATGGCGGCCTCGGCGCTTGGTTCTGCGGGGCGACTGGGCCGGAGTAGTCTCTGTAATCATCCCTGCATTATATACGGGATGATGAGGGATTCCGTAAGATATCCTGAGCCGGTGTAGACTGCAGATGTGAGCAATAAGTTATTATTAATCAGTCAGTTATTGGTCTTCTATACATGGCAATGGACACTAGTGGACGAACTATAGACCGTGTTCCATCGTGACGGTGCCGTTCTGCACCGCCGGGTCGATCCGGATCACATGACCGGGGATCACGCCGTTTCGGGTGTCCACCGAGGCCGCCTGGCCGATCTGGATGTCCTTGGCCTGCGTCTCGGCGATCCGCAGCTCCGCCTTCAGCCGTGACGGGTCGCCGCCCCGCGCGAGATTGGTGCCCGGTGTGACGCTCTGGCCCTCCTCGAGCGGCACCTGCTGCAGTACGCCGGCGATGCCGGCGGTGACCCGCAGGTCGCCCACCTGGTCCCGGCGGAGCTGATAGATCGTCCGTAGCCGGTCCGCCTCCGCCTGCTCGGCCGCGAGCTGCGCACGGACCGAGTCGTTCTGGATCAGCAGGCGCCGCTGTTCGATCCCGTAGCGCGTTGCCAGCTCGGCCACCCGGGACTGCGACTGACGCAATTGGATCTGCGACACGAGCCCGTTGGCAGCGAGCTCCTCATCCGCTTCCTCTCGAAGCCGCGCTTGGCTGAGCTCCGACTCGACCGTCGCGAG
This sequence comes from Vicinamibacterales bacterium, assembly GCA_965197935.1. Lineage (GTDB taxonomy): Bacteria > Acidobacteriota > Vicinamibacteria > Vicinamibacterales > CAZQMT01 > CAZQMT01. Next base: position 377,860 of record CBDAOD010000001.1, read on the forward strand.
CCCTGCCTGCTGGGTGAGCACCTGGCTTTCCAGCTCAACCTGACGGCTCTCGTACCGCGCCTGCGTCGCGGTGAGCTGCAACCGCGCCTCGAGGGCACTCTGTTCGAGCTCGGGGTTGCTGAGCTCGACGAGAACCGTGTCCGGTGTGACGTCGGCACCCGGTCGGATCACGATTCGTTCCACCGTGCCGTTGGTGATCGCCGGAATCCAGCGGATCTGTTCCGGCACCAGGGTGCCGGTGCCGCGGACCTGCCTCAGCATCGAGCCGCGTTGCACCGTGTCCATGTACACCGTGTCGCGATCCACCCGTGGCGCGGCCGGTTTCAGACGCGACACACCCACGGTGATCAGGATAGCCACGACCGCGAACCCGGTGCCATACGAGATGCGACGGATCTTCTTGGTTCGTGCGATGTCGGGACGGGCGAAGTCGACCATGAATCATTCCCTTGCGCTGTCGGCCTCATGCCACACGGGACCCGATCCCGGTCGTCCGAGGTCTTTCCCAGCGGACGGCCATACCGATGAGACGGTAGTGCGACCGCGGAAGTTCGCCAGATCCCGACGATGTCCCCCAGCTTCCCCCGTCTGGGCTTCGTCTACCCTACCTCTAAAGGTCGCGTGGGTGGTCAACGTCGCCAAACTCCCTCGTCGCGCCCTGCCTTCGCGGCGCAGCCCGGTGCCAGACGTGGCAGCCCGCAGCACTCTGGCGTTAGTCCACCCGGAGCGCCACCGAGGGCTCGACTGCCGCAGCGCGGCGCGCCGGAAGCAGACAGGCGAGCAGGCCGAACACGACCACCACGACCGCGGCGGAGGACAGAGTGAGGCCGTCAGCCGGGCTCACGCCATAGAGCAGGCTCGTCATGGTGCGCGTCAGTGCGAGCGCTGCCGCCAGCCCGACCACGACCCCGGCCCCGACCAGCATCAGCCCCTGCCGTACCACCAAACCGACCACATCCACCCCGCGGGCGCCGAGCGACATACGGATGCCGATCTCCCGGGTGCGCTGCGCCACGTCGTAGCCGAGCACACCGTGGATCCCGATCGCGGCGAGCACGAGCGCCAGCAGCGCGAACAGACCGAGCAGCGTCATCACGAACCGTCGCTGCGCCACCGAGCGGGACATGGTGACGTCGAGCGGCTCGACCCCGAACACGGCGAGGCCGGGGTCGAGGTCGCGGACGATGCGCCCGATGGTGGGTGCGACGGCCGAGGGGTCTTGCTTGGTGCGAAGCATCAACGCGTACACGCCGTTGCGTGAGGGCGACTGCGACAGTGGCAGATACGCCGCCATCGGGGGCGACTGCTCGAGCCCCTGGAACCGTTCGTTGGCCACGACCCCCACAATGGTGCGATTGGTGCCCCAGAAGCCGATCTGCTGGCCCAGCGGGTCGCCGTCGGGGAAGAAGCGGCGGGCGGCCGCGTCGTTGATCAGCGCCACCGGCGCCGCGCGCACGTCGTCGCGTGACTCGAGGAGACGGCCGCGGACGAGCGACACCCCGACGGTGCGGAAGTAATCCGGGGTCGCGCGCCGGATCGAGAGCTCCGGCCAGCCGCCCGCCTCGGCCTCGCGTCCCACGACGACGAACGAGTTCGTGAAGCCGGCGTCCAGCGGGTGGTTACCGGCCAGGGCAGCCGATTCGGTCACGTCGAGCGCCGAGACCCGTCGCAGCAGCTCGTCGTTGAAGGCGTGTATCTCGCTGAAGTTCGGCCATTGCGCCATGTTGGTCGGGTACCGGCTGCGCGGAAGCTGATACTCCGCCTTGAGGACCCCGCCGGTGGTGAACCCCGGCTCGACCTGCAGTAGGCTCCAAAAGCTGCGGACGAGCAGACCCGCGCTGACGATCAGCAACATCGCCAGCGTCACCTGCGTGACCACGAGGAGCGCCCGTGGCCGGTGACGGCGGCGACTCACGGGCACACCGCCCTTGAGCGCCGCCTGCACATCGACGAGTCTGGCCTGCGCCAGCGGCACCAGCCCGAAGACCAGACCGACGGCCAGCGACAGCGTGACCGCCACCCCGAGAACGCGCCCGTTGAGTCGGACCTCGTCGAGCCGCGGGATGTCTCGAGGCGCCAGGGCGATCAGGGTCTCCAGCCCGGCGCCGGCCAGCGCCAGACCGGCCACGAGCGCGAGCGATGTCAACACGAGCCCCTCGAACAAAAACTGTAGTGCGAGGCGACGCACGTCGGCGCCCAGTGCCAGGCGCACCGCGACTTCGCGCCGGCGGGTCGTCGCGCGCGCGAGCAGCAGGTTGGCCGCATTGGCGCAGGCCACCAGCAACACCAGCCCGACCGCAGCGACCAGAATCAGTAGCGCCGGACGCACCGGCCCGAACACGACGGTCGAGAGGGGCTCGATGAACACGCCGCGTCCGTCGTTCGACGAGTAGGTCCGCTCGAGATCGGCGGCGATAGCGGTCATCTCGTCGCGCGCCGAGGCCACGGTCGCGTCCGGGGCGAGCCGACCGATCACGAAGATCGGATGGGTCGAGCGCGGCAGGGTCTCCTCCGACCCCTGCAGTGGCACCCAGACATCGACATCGGCCCGGCCGCCCTGGTCGGCGAACGCCCGGGCGTAGGCGGCAGCCGACAGGATCTGGAGTACCCCGAGGTCGGCGTCCTCTCGAACCACGCCGATGATGGTGTGGGGCACCTCATCGAGCTGCAGCCCCCGACCCAGCACATCCTGGCCATCGGCGAAGACCCGCGTCAGGAGCCGTTCATTGACGATCGCGACGTTGGGACCACCCGGGCGATCCTCATCCGGCAGAAAGGTGCGTCCCCGAATCACGCGCACGCCGAGCATCGGCAGCAGCTCGTGCGTCACCGCCAGCGCGGCCATCCGTGTCGGCGCCCCGTCCTCGGTGACAACCGTCACCTGGGTGCCCCTCAGCGCGCCGGCGACCTCGATCTCCCGGCTGCGCGCCTGAAAGTCGACGAAGTCCGGGAACGACGCTGGCTCGCGTGTCGTACCGCTGTTCCGGTCGGTCTCCCAGATCACGAGCAGGCGATCCACCGCGTCGAACGGCACCGACCGCAGCAGCACCGCGTCGATGACGCTGAAGATCGCGGTGTTCGCGCCGATCCCCAGGGCCAGCGTCAGGACCACCGCGATCGTGAACGAGGGGCTGCGCCGGAGGGCGCGAACCGCGTGCCGGAGATCGGTCAACATGCTGGACTCCCCAGACCTCCGACTACGCTTCTCGCAGCGCCACCATCGGGTCGATCCTCGTCGCCCGTCGCGCTGGGAGGTAGCAGGCGGCCAGCCCTACGGCCAGCAGCAGTATCGTGACACCGGCAAAGACGCTGACGTCGTAGCGTCCCACCCCGAACAGCAGACTTTGCAAGTAGCGCGTCAGCGCGAGAGCACCGACCAGGCCGAGACCAAGACCGACGCTGACCGTGCGCACGCCTTGCGTCATGACCAGTGAGAAGATGTTACGGCGGTCGGCGCCGAGTGCCTGCCGGATGCCGAGCTCGCGGACCCGTTGCGCCACGCCAAAGGCAAGCACTCCGTAGATGCCGATTGCCGAGAGCACCACCGCGACCGCGCCAAACACCGCCAGGAGGGCCGCCGGTGCCCGGCGCCCGTCCAGCGATTGGGCCACCCATTCGTTCATCGTCCGCACGTCGGTGATCGGCCGTTCGGGGTCGATCGCCTGGACCGTCGCCCGCAGCTGCGGCACCAGGCTCTCGGGGTCCTGGGTGGTCTTCACCATCAGCGTCATGGCGCTCCGCGCCTGCTGGGTGACCGGATAGTAGAGACGTTCCTTCGTCACCGGCTGGCCCAGGTCGATGCTGTTAACGGTGCCGACGACACCGACGATGGTGAAGGCGGGACTGTCGGGCCCACCGCGCCGGATCTGCTGGCCGATCGGGTCGCGGTCGGCGAAGTATCGGTCGACCAAGTATTCATCGATCACGACGACCGGCAGGTTGTTTGCGGTGTCGGTGTCGGCGAAGACCCGGCCCGCGACGAGCGGGATGTGCATGGCGCCAAAGTAGTCGCCGCCCACCACCTCCTGGCGGCCGTGCGGCTGCGCTTCGGACGGTCCGGGCGTGTAGCCGACGATCGAGTACGAGCCGGAGCTAACACGACCGCTGAACGGCACGTTCGACGTCAGGCCGACCGCGGTCACCCCAGGCAGCGCGGCAAGGTGGGTGCTCACGCGCTCCCAGAACCCGGTGCGGGCAGTCGCGTCGGGGTAGCGGGTCGCCGGGAGGGCGACGGTCGCGGTGAGCACGCTGTCGGTCGAGAACCCGGGGTCGACGTCCTGCAGCCGCGTCAGGCTCTTTATGAGCAGACCCGCGCCCACGAGGAGGATGAGGGCCAGCGCCGTTTCGGTCACGACCAGCAGCCTTCGGGTTCTGCCCGTGCCCCGGACCGCGGTGCTCCGGGCGCTGTCGTCCTTCAGCAGGGTGCCGGTGCCCCCGCGGATCACGGCCAGCGACGGGACCAGACCGAAGACGAGCCCCGTCACCACCGCGATCAGCAACGTGAACGCCAGCCCGGCGGTGTTCAGCGACGGGTCGACCAGACCGGGAATCGGCGCCGCGGTTGCTGTTCCGAGAACCCGAACCCCGACCAGACCGACGACGAGACCGCCGGTGGCGCCCAGCATCGACAGCACCAACCCCTCGGTCAGCAGTTGTCTGGTGAGCCGCCACTCTCCGGCGCCCAGTGCCGAGCGGATCGCCAGCTCCCGTCCGCGAGCGGTGGCGCGCATGAGCAGCAGGTTCGCGACGTTCGCGCAGGCAATGAGCAGAACGAAGATGACGCTGCCCTGCAGAACCAGGAGGGGTGTGCGGGCGTCCCCGACCAGCTGCTCCCGCAACGGCACCGCGTAGCCGCCGAACCCGCTGGTCTGGGCAAACGCCCGACGCGCCGGGAGCCGGTCGAGAACACGGGCGACGATCGTCGCCATCTGCGCCTCGAATTCCTCCACCGTGGCGCCCAGGCGGAGCCGCGCGATCATCGAGCTGAACTCCCGGCCGCGTTCGGCGTCCGACATCTGCTCCGGCGTGAACGAGAACGGCACCAGTACCGAGACGTCACGCGCGGGCAGTTCGAAGTCGGCGGGCAGCACGCCCACAACGTCGTAGGCCTCTCCGTCGAGCCGGATCGAGCGTCCGACCAGGGTGGGATCGGCGGCGAACCGGCTGGTCCAGAGGCCGTGCGTGAGGATCGCGAATCGATCGGCGCCGGGTGTGGCGTCCGTATCCTCGAAGCCGCGGCCCAGCGACGGCTGGCGGCCGAGCGTCGGGAAAAAAGACGGGGTCACGGCCAGTGCGCGGAGCTGCTCGGGGCGTCCGCCCTCGGCCAGGCTCAGGCTCCGACTGGTGAACAGCGTCGCGTCCTCGACGGCCGGCGCCTCGTTCTTGCGGTCGAGATAGTCGGGGATCGAGACGCTCGCCTGCGGGAGGCCCATCAGCGGATAGGTGTTCCAGACGAAGACCAGGCGGGCGGCATCCGCATACGGCAGCGGCCGGAGCAACACCTGATGCAGAAGACTGAAGATGGTCGTGTTGGCGCCGATCCCGAGAGTCAGCGTCACCACCACGACGAGCGTGAAGGAGGGGTGGCTCGCGAGCGTCCTGAGTGCGAAACGGACATCCTGCATCGGCGTCTCAGTCAGGCTCGCCATCTCGTCGGTCGCCCATGCACTCTTGGACGAAACCCGGAAGCAAAACGTTGGAGGGGGGCGTCGAGGGGGCAGAAGTTCAGCGTCGGCCGACGATTGCCGTCGCCGCGACGGCCTGACCGTTGGAATCAGCGGGAGGCATGCTCACGGGCACTCCTGAGAAAACGTCCTGGAACGGTACCGTTCCAGGATAGTCTTCTTGGCGATGTGTCGCGACCAAAGGGCGCGTGGGTTGCCGTCAAGTTGACGTTCAACGGGCATGGTCCGCCGATGAAGACAGAGCGCAGACCTCCGATTCAGGCATTGTCACGTTGAGCCGTCGGTGTCAGAGTGGTCCCATGACGACCTATTCGCTCAGCTACCGCGGCCACCGGTTTCCAGCTGAAATCATCAGTCACGCGGTCTGGCTCTATTTTCGGTTCGGCCTCAGCTTCCGGGACACCGAAGATCTACTCGCTCAGCGCGGCATCTCGGTCACCTACGAGTCAATTGCGGCATGGGGTGGGCTGGCCCAATCGTCCTGTCATGCCGGGCTCCTGACGGCCGCTGCAACTCCGAAGACCCGAGTGAAACCGGCGGCCCACCCTCAATCGGCGATGGGCAGTTCATACACGGCGTTCACCGCAGGCTCCAACATGTCCAGGGTGATGTCTGTCGATGGCGCCCGCGGTTTCCGAGCGTGTTTCGACCGGCGCAGCGCCGCCTGATACGCCGCCCAGAGTGACGCGAGCTCACCAGTCCTGGTGGCGCTCTCGAAGGCGGTCATCACCTGACTCGCCGGCGAACAGTCGAGAATCGTCCGCAGCACCCGCGTTTTTTGCTCTGTGGTCACCGGCCGCCTCCCGTCGTCACCGCTCGTGGTGTGACCGCGACACCTGGCTCGACTTGGTGAAGGCTGGTGCCCGGGGACTGGCCCCTCCGTTCTCGGTCGTGCGTGCCTCGATGTAGGCGATGGCGTCCTGGACACACCGCAGCTGGCCCGCCACGTCGTCTGGTATCTCGATCCCGAACGCCTCTTCAAACGCCATCAGCAGCTCGAAGGCATCCAGAGAGTCCGCTCCAAGGTCGTCGCGGAATACGACGTCCTCGGTCACGTCGCATACATCTACGCCAAGATGGTGGGCAATGATGCGCTTCACCTGGTCAGCGATGGCCATGGCCCCCCACCGCCGGGTCCCGCTGCGCCCTCAGGCAAGAGTGCTGGGATGCGCCCTCGATCGTTCGATCCACGCCGGAGCCGACCGCCGAAGGCTCTCGCGAGGTGGACCGTGACGCGCCCAGGCGCGTCCCGGTCGTTCGAGCCCTGGATCCGCTCACCCAGCTCGCGGTGGTCGTCCTCGGCCAGCGCCCTGGCGACCCCCGTCGTGCGTGCGAGTCGGTGTCGCGCGATCAGGGACGGCACGGCTGATCGCCTTGGGCCGCCAGGCATCAGACGTGCGCGTGTCGCGCCCGGCCCTCCGGTCGCCGCCCTGGCTCCGAGTCGGGTGATCCGTCGAGCAAGGGGCGAAGCCTCCGGCTTCGTGATGGGTGCCGCAGCTTGCGCAACGCCTGCACCTCGAGCTGCCGGATGCGCTCGCGCGACACGGCAAAGCGCTGCCCGATCTCCTCGAGGGTCTCCTCTGTGCCGGTGCCGACGCCAAACCGCCGCTTGATGACCTGCGCCTCTCGCGGTGTGAGGGTCTGCAGTACGGCTTCGGTCTGCGCCTGGACGTCTCGGGCGATCACGGTCTCGACTGGCGAGGGCGCCTGGTGTTCGGTCACGAAATCTCCGAACGACCGATCCCCCTCGTCTCCGACCGGGGTCTCGAGCGAAATCGTCTAGTGCAGGCTCTGCTGCGCCTGTCGGACGTTCCAGATCGGCAGGCCCATACGCGTGGCCAGGTCCGCCGCCGTCGGTGCGTGTCCGAGCTCGTGTATCAAGGCTTCGGAGGCCCGGAGGAGCGTCGTGAGCGTGTCGAACATGCAGACGGGAATGCGGATGGTCCGCGCGTGGTTGGCGACGGCCCGCGTGAGGCCCTGTCGGATCCACCAGGTGGCGTACGTGGCAAACTTATACCCGCGGCGGTAGTCGAACGTGTCCACCGCCCGCATCAACCCGAGATTGCCCTCCTGGATGAGATCAAGGAACGGCACCCCCCGGCCCCGGTAGCGTTTCGCCATCGAGACCACGAGGCGTAGGTTCGCCTCGACGAGATCCGCCTTCGCCTGCGCGGTCTGCGCCTCGCCGCGCAGGATCCGCGCGTAGGTCCGGCTCACGTGCCGGGGTGGCTCGCGTGGGGGCCTTGACCGACGCTGGTGGGACATCGCGTCGATCGCCCGCTTTGCCTGCTCCACGGCGGCACCCGAGGCCTTGACGTCGTCGAGGAGTCGTTGTCTGACCGGGTCGGTCAGTTCAAGGCGGCGAATCGCGCGTGACACCCGGACGGCCGCCCGGCGCGCCTGCCAGCGGGCCCGACGGTACGCGCACCGATGCCGCGGGGACACCCGGTCCAGGGCGGCCTGACGCCGCATGGCGTCCACCCACGCCCTCCGGACCGCCTCAATGCCCGTCACGACCTCCCGCGCTCGAGTCGCCACCTGCGCGTCGTTCCTCTCCGCAGGCGTCCCGGTGATGACGAGCTCGCACCGGATCGGGCGCTCCGATCTGCGCGCCTCCTTCAGGTCCGTGCCCATCTGGAGGATCTGCCGCGCGACGCTGGGGGCTCGCGAGAGCGCCAGGGTGACCATCCGTCTGCCGCGTTCGACCCGCTTCGCCAGGGTGACTTCCTGCGTGCGGGTCAACAGGGGATGGGCCGCCACCTCACGCAGGCACAGCCGCACCGGATCCGGGAGGGGCTGGAGCCGCCCAGGCGGCCGATCGCGGTCGTCCTCCCCCGCGTCTGGCCGGTCGCTTCGCCGGTCGTCGCCCGACGTCTCCGGATCGACGACCTCGCTGTCGGCACAGCGTCGCGTGTCCACACCGTCATCCTGCGCATCGGCGGCGATCACGGCGTCGCCCTCCGCGGAGCGCAGAGACGCCCACGCCCGCTCGATCGACGGCTGGCGTGCGCGATCCGGTTCGTCGCTCGACACCGATACACCTTCAGACGTCTCGAGAGCCGTGTCGGCGGTCGGGTCCGGCCGAATTGCCGACACGAGAGGATGATAACATTAGCTCCGGGGACGGCGTCGAGGATCGACCTCGCCCCCGCGCCCCACGTCTTCACGCTCCACGCCAATGACTGCGATGACGACGGACCACACGCATACACTGTCCCGAAGCGGTGACCGACATGCGACGGTTGGTGGAGGGTGAGGTCATCTCGTCGACCTTTGACGAGCCGGCCCAGCGGCATGTGCAGATGGCCGAGACGGTCATCGAGAAGGTCAAGCGGGTGGCCAAGTACAAGACCGACGTGGTCATCCTGCTCGACTCGATCACGCGGCGCGCGTGCAACAGTGTCATTCCGGCGTCGGGCCAGGTCTTGTCGGGCGGGCTCGACCCCAAGCGCGTCAGAAGCCGACGCGTCTCGTCAGCGTTGCCCGCACTCTCGAAGCCGGAGGGTTGCCGACCATCGTTGCCACCGCGCTCGTCGAAACCGGCTTGCGGATGGATGACGTGATTGTGAAGAGTTCAAGGGCACCGGCACCATGGAGACCCACCTCGATCGCCCGCTCATGGACAAGCGCGTGTGTCCCGCGATCGAGATGCAAAAGAGTTGGCACGCGGAAGGGAGAGCGGCTGCTCGACGGGGCCGACCTGACCCGCGTGTGGGTGTTCCGCAAGGTCCTCACCCCGCGCTCGCCGGGTGAAGCCATGGAGCGGCCCCTCGACAACATGGGGCAGACCGAATCGAATGTCGCGTTCCTCACGTCGCGCCACGCGTTGACGTAAGACGGCGGTCACGTGGGACGCCACCGGCGTTCGTGGGTTCCTGGTGGAGGCACTGACGATCGGGTGGAACCGTGGAGAAAGGAGTGTGCCGAACACCATGCAACAGCGCGAGGGGCAGAGGACAGACTCGATGCGCGACGAGATGACCCAGCTGGGCCACCACTTTGCCGACGTGGCATGCACGTATCGGCACCTTCGAGACCTGGATCTCGGTGCCGTTCGGCTCATCGGCGATGTGTTGGCCCGCTCGACGAGCCGGGCTCGAGCTGTGCGCCTCTTGGACATTGGCACTGGCTCCGGACGGTACCGGGACGCTGTCGCTGCGCACGTGTCCACGAAGCTGGGCCGGCGCGTCGACGCCATTGGCCTCGATGTGAGTCCGGCCATGGTGGCACAGGGTGGAAGGCCTCCGCCACCAGCGGCCGCTGGTGGTGTTCGGACGACTCGGATGGTCGGCGTGGCCGAGCACCTCCCGTTCACGGGTTCTGCGTGTGACGCGGTCACCTGCTTCAATGCGATCCATCACTTCAACCTGATCAGATTCATGGACGAGGCGGCGCGAGTGCTCACCTCGCACGGGCACCTCGTGCTCTACACGCGAACGCCTGGGCAGAACCGGCGAACGATCTGGGGCCGCTATTTTCCGAAGTTTGCCACGCGGGAAACCAGACTGTCTTCGGTTGACGACCTTCGAACCGCCGTGCGGGCCACGCACGCGTTTGCGACGGTTCACGCACAGACGATCTCTTGGAGGGTGACGACGTCTCTGGCTCGGCTGCTGGAGCAGGTCACCAGTTATCACTACTCGACCTTCAGGCTCTACCCCCCTGACGCCTTCCGCGCGGCCGTTGACATTTTCCAGCGTCGTCTGGAACGGACGTTCACGGACGTCACGAATATCACGTGGGACAATGACCATATGCTCGTGGTGGCCGAACGCCGAGCGTGGCCGCGTGTGACCGTCCCAGCGCCGCGCAGGTGGCATGCGCTCCAGCCGATTCCGCCCCTGGATGAGGTGACCACCGCAGGGTCAGGATTGCACATACGGCAAACCCAGGACCGCAGGCCCTCAGGGGCTGATTGGTAAGGAACACTCAGGGTAGGGTGGGTGTCGTCCGGCGCGAGAGCTACCAGCACCAGTTTCATCCTCGGAGTCGAGAGCGAGCTGCTGCAGTTCCTCGAGAAACCGCGGTAGGGCTGGGTTGGGCTGGTCCCTCGCCAAACTCTGGTTTCTGGAAGGACGAGCTCAAATCTCCAGACGTGCAATGCCCGTTCGGGTCCGCACCGTCTTGGAGGTCCCCGATCCGCAGAATTCGCGAAACGGTTCGGCGCTGGGGCAGTTGGCAACCCACGCGTGGCGATCGCGATCTGGCGCGACCGTGCCCAGTACCCCCCCGTCAAGCGGCGCAGCGCTCGTAGCGGTGATGAAGGCCACCAACCTCGGGGGGTGCCGCGATCGGCTCACTGGGCCGGCGGGTGGATCGGCTTTGGCTCAGGGACGTCTTTCGAACGGCTCAGTGTGTTCGGGTCCGGTGAGAGTCGGTCAAGTATTTCCGCCATACGTGCCGAAGGTGCCCTCGTTCCGCACGATGATGAGGGCGTCCGTCCAGGTCGCCCAGAGCCGTCGGTCAAGCTCGCGGCGGCAGGGACGGCGCTCTGCGCGCGCCAAGCACGCCTAAGTAATGTCGCAGCGCACTCGGCCGTCTTGACAACGTCGGGGCGTGATCTATCATTAGCACTCGAAGTTGCCGACTGCTAACCATTGGCGGTCCGAACGCCTGACTGCCAATCTCGACGGTCGGTTCCCAACTTCATCCTTTCATCTGGAGTGGACAGTCTATGAACGTGCGACCACTATACGACCGCCTCATCGTGCAGCGTATCGAGGAAGACGAGCAGAAGGTCGGAGGGATCATCATCCCCGACTCGGCGAAAGAGAAGCCCCAACAGGGCAAGGTCATCGCCGCCGGCAAGGGCAAGGTGAAGGACGACGGCACGACCGTGCCGCTCGACGTCAAGTCGGGCGACACCATCCTGTTCGGCAAGTACTCCGGACAGGAGATCAAGCTCGACGGCCAGGAGTATCTCATCATGCGTGAGGATGACGTGCTGGGAGTGCTGGAAACCACGTGAGCCGCCGGGCTACACCCCGTGGCTCGCGGTCCTGAGTCCTTCGATAGCGGGGCCCGGCCCCGGTGCGGACAGCCTCACGCGTCACGCATGAACAGGGAGACGGAGTAGAACATGGCAAAGCAGATTGTGTACGGACAAGAGTCGCGGCAAGCGCTTCTTCGCGGCATCAACAACCTCGCCGACGCGGTCAAGGTGACGCTGGGGCCCAAGGGGCGCAACGTCGTGCTCGACCGCAAGTTCGGGTCGCCCACGATCACGAAGGACGGCGTGACCGTGGCCAAGGAGATCGAGCTGAAGGAGCCGCTCGAGAACGTGGGCGCGCAGATGGTGCGTGAGGTCGCGAGCAAGACCTCGGACATCGCGGGCGACGGCACCACCACCGCGACCGTGCTCGCGCAGGCCATCTTCCGGGAAGGCAGCAAGAACGTCGTCGCGGGGGCCAACCCCATGGACATCAAGCGCGGGATCGAACAAGCCGTCGAGCGCATGGTCACGGAGCTCAAGAACCTGTCTAAGGAGGTGACGGGCGACATGATCGCCCAGGTGGGCACGATCTCGGCGAACACCGACGCGACCATCGGCACGATTATCGCCCAGGCGATGGAGAAGGTCGGCAAGGACGGCGTCATCACGGTCGAGGAGGCGAAGACCCTCGAGACCTCACTCGACGTCGTCGAAGGGATGCAGTTCGACCGGGGGTATCTGTCCCCTTACTTCGTGACCGATCCCGAGCGGATGGAAACGGTGCTGGAGAATCCCGTCATCCTGATCCACGAGAAGAAGATCAGCTCGATGAAGGACCTCCTGCCGCTGCTCGAGCAGGTGGCGCAGCTCGGCCGTCCGATCCTGATCGTGGCCGAGGACGTCGAGGGCGAGGCCCTGGCGACTCTCGTGGTCAACAAGCTGCGCGGCACGCTGCAGGGCGCTGCCGTGAAGGCGCCGGGCTTCGGGGACCGCCGGAAGGCGATGCTCGAGGACATCGCGGTGCTCACGGGCGGGCGCGCGATCACCGAGGATCTGGGGATCAAGCTCGAGAACATCAAGGTCGACGACCTGGGCAAGGCCAAGAAGGTCACGATCGACAAGGACAACACCACGATCGTCGAGGGCGACGGGAGCCACAAGGCGATCGAAGGCCGGGTCAAGCAGCTCCGCACCCAGGTCGAGGAGACCAGCTCCGACTACGACCGCGAGAAGCTGCAGGAGCGGCTGGCGAAGCTCGTCGGCGGTGTGGCGGTGATCAAGGTCGGTGCGGCCACCGAGACCGAGATGAAGGAGAAGAAGGCCCGGGTCGAGGATGCCATGCACGCGACCAAGGCCGCGGTGGAGGAAGGGATCGTGCCGGGCGGCGGCGTGGCGCTCCTGCGGGCGAGCACGGTCCTCGACGCTTTCACGCTCGACGGGGACCACGACCAGCAGCTCGGGGTCAACCTCGTCAAGCGGGCGATCGAGGAGCCCCTGCGGTGGATCGCGGCCAACGCCGGTCAGGAAGGGTCCATCGTGGTGCAGAAGGTCAAGGACGCGACGGACGCCAGCGGGTTCAACGCGCAGACCGAGACCTACGAGGACCTGGTCAAGGCCGGCGTGATCGATCCGACCAAGGTCGTGCGCATCGCGTTGCAGAACGCCGCGTCGATCGCCTCGCTGCTCCTCACCACCGAGGCCCTGGTCGTGGAGATCCCCGAGGACACGAAGGAGCCGCCGATGCCGCCCGGCGGCGGCGGCATGGGTGGGATGTACTAGTGGTGTGTATCCTAAATACCTTTACATTTGAATGACCCGAATGCTATAACGGCTCTGTGAATAGGGCCGCGGTGGCTCTGCCGGTCGACGACGAGGATCGGTACCTGCTTGAACAGTGGGCGCGCAGCGCGTCGGCGCCGCATCGCGTGGTCATCCGGGCCCAGGGCCTCTTGATGGCGACGGCCGGGGGCGCCAATAGCCGCATTGCGACCGCCCTGGGCGTCAGCCGACCGACCGTGCTGGACTGGCGCCGGCGCTTTCTGGAGGACGGCCTCGACTCGGTCGTGGAGATCCGTGAGGGGCGGGGGTGCAAACCGGCGATCACGGCTCGCAAGGTCAAAGCCATCGTCCACGCCACGCTGCACCGCACGCCGCCGGGGGCCACGCACTGGAGCTGTCGCACGATGGCAACGGCGCAGGGGGTCAGTCACGCGACCGTGCAGCGGGTCTGGGACGCGCATGGGCTCCAACCCCACCGAGCGACGACGTTCAAGCTGTCGACTGACCCCGCCTTCGTGGAAAAGCTGACGGACATCGTCGGGCTGTACATGAATCCGCCCGATAAGGCCGTGGTGTTGTGCGTGGACGAGAAGAGTCAGATTCAAGCGCTGGACCGCACTCAGCCCGGGCTCCCGATGAAGACAGGCCGCTGCGGAACGCTCACGCATGACTACAAGCGACACGGCACGACGACCTTGTTCGCCGCCTTGAGTATGCTGGACGGCACGGTCATCGGCGAATGCCACGGTCGACACCGGCATCAGGAGTTCTTGAAATTCCTGCGCACACTGCACCGAACTTTCCCGCGCCGTCGGGACCTGCACCTCATCCTGGACAATTACGGCACCCATAAGCATCCGAAGGTGCGCGCGTGGCTGGCGGCCCACCCGCGCTTCCAACTCCATTTCACTCCCACTGGCGCGTCGTGGCTGAACCTCGTCGAAAGCTGGTTCAGCCAGCTGACGCAGAAACGCCTTCGCCGAGGAGTGTTTCGCAGTGTGCATGAGTTAGTCGCCGCTATCGAAGCGTATCTGCAGCACTACAACAAGAACCCCACGCCCTTCGTCTGGACCGCCACCGCCGACGCCATACTGCAGAAGGTCGGGAAGTGTAAAGTCATTCTTGAGACACACCACTAGCGCCACCCGGCCATCGACCGGGGCGCCCGCGCGCCCCGGTGTCGTGCACACGTGACAACCGCCCGGCGGGACGCGGCTCCTGCCGGGCGGTTTCTCGTGCCGTCTCGGTCTTGGTGATCGCGGGGCTGCGTCCTGTCCCTCGCCAGCATCTTGTTTCTCGAAGGACGAGATCAAGTAAGTATCCCACGGCAGAGCCGGGGACGTTAGACCAGGATGCGAGCTCTCACGAGAATTGTGTACTCGTTGTGGGGCGACTGTCATCCAGCGGCCTTGAGCCCCAACGGCCCGCAGGAGCATATCGAGGTCGGTGGCGATCCGTTGATAGAGTCGGTCGAGTGGGTGGCGCTTCTGGTCGGCGAGACGTGCGTCAGCGGCCACGGCGGAGCAAGCCGGCCGTCAGCGGCGCGTAGATTCGCTCAAAGAGCTTGCCGTCAACTTGATCATGCTGCGGGAGTTCATCAAGGTCACGGATCGGACACGAGGCGTGATACTCTTTACAGCAAATCTGTTAGGAGAAGTAGGTTGAACTCGAGCCGCAGGAACCTGCTGTTCTGGATCGTGCTGGTTGTGGTCGGGGTCCTCATCTGGAACTTCTCCACGAACTTCCAAACCCGGGACCGGTCGGTCACCTTCAGCGAGTTCCTCTCGTGGGTCGATGCCGGCCAGGTCGAGCGAGTGGTGATCACCGGCAACGAGATCCTCGGAACCTCGAAGGCCGGCGAGAAGTTCCAGACCTACGCTCCCCTGCAATACGAGGGGCTCGGCAACCGCCTGGTCGAACGCAACGTCGCCATCACCGCCGCGGCACCGGCTTCCAGCCCGTGGGCGACGTTACTGTTCTCGTGGGCGCCCATTCTGTTGCTGCTCGGATTCTGGATCTTCTTCATGCGCCAGATGCAGAGTGGCGGAAACAAGGCGCTGTCGTTCGGCAAGAGCCGCGCGAAGCTCTCCTCGAGCTCTCAGAAGAAGGTCACCTTCAAGGACGTTGCGGGGGTCGACGAGGCCAAGGACGAGCTGCAGGAGATCATCGAGTTTTTGAAGGAGCCCCAGAAATTCCAGAAGCTCGGCGGACGCATCCCAACCGGGGTGCTGCTGATGGGATCCCCCGGGACGGGAAAGACGCTGTTAGCGCGGGCCGTTGCCGGAGAGGCGAGCGTACCGTTTTCTTCGATCAGTGGTTCCGACTTCGTGGAGATGTTCGTCGGTGTCGGTGCCTCCCGGGTGAGGGATCTCTTCGAGCAGGGCAAGAAGAATGCGCCCTGCATCATCTTCATCGACGAGATCGATGCCGTGGGTCGCCATCGCGGCGCGGGGCTGGGCGGCGGACACGACGAGCGGGAGCAGACGCTGAACCAGCTGCTCGTGGAGATGGACGGGTTCGACTCCAACGAGGGAGTGATCCTGGTGGCCGCGACCAACCGTCCGGATGTGCTCGATCCGGCGCTGCTCCGCCCCGGGCGTTTCGACCGGCGGATCATGGTGAATCGCCCGGATGTCAAGGGCCGTGAAGGGATCCTGGGCGTGCACACGCAGAAGATCCCGCTCTCCGACGACGTGGACGTGCCAGTGTTGGCACGCGGCACGGTCGGATTAACGGGTGCGGACCTGGCGAATCTCGTGAATGAAGCCGCGCTGAACGCGGCGCGCTTCAACCAGAAGATCGTGCGCATGGCGGACTTCGAGTTCGCCAAGGACAAGGTGCTGATGGGATCCGAGCGCCGGTCGATGATCATCAGCGACGAGGAGAAGAAGGTGACCGCCGTTCACGAGGCCGGTCACGCGCTGCTCACGGTCGTCTTGCCCCATGCGGACCCGATCCACAAGGTGACCATCATCCCGAGAGGCATGGCGCTGGGACTCACCCAACAGCTGCCCTTGGATGACAAGCACAACTACTCACGCGACTACCTCGACGACCAGATCGCGATTCTTCTGGGCGGCCGGATTGCCGAGGAGATCACCAACGACCGGGTGACCACCGGCGCTGGCAACGACCTCGAGCGGGTGACCGAGCTGGCCCGTCGAATGGTGTGTGAGTGGGGCATGAGCGACGCGATGGGCCCCCTCACCTTCGGCAAGCAGGAAGAGCAGATCTTCTTGGGTCGCGAGATCGCGCAGCATCAGGACTACAGCGAAGACACGGCGGTCCGAATCGATCAGGAAATCGAGCGAATCGTGACGGACAATTACGACCGAGCGCGCGTCATCCTGCAGGACAAGCGGGCGGAGCTCGATCGCATTGCCGAGGAGTTGCTGATCCGCGAGGTGCTCGATGCCGAGCAGGTGCGCCGGATCGTCGCAGGCCTCCCCCTCACAGCGCCGCGCCCGGCGGAGGCTGAGCCGGCACCCTCAGCGGCGGCGGAGGACTCGCTGCCAGACCGGGACCCGCCGGAACGGGCGCCGATCGTGCCGCCGCTCAACAAGCCTTTGCCGCAGGAATAGCCGCCCGGAGTGAACGTCCTGCGTTGCACGAAGGGCGGCGGGGCGCCCGTCCGACTGCAGTCGGACGTTCACCACGGGCTGTCATGTCGTCGTGCGCACGCGGTGCCGCGGCGTGCCCTCCGAGAGGCGCCGCGGTCCGAGGCGTCTGAGCGTTGTTCTCCCGCAAACCCGACGTCGTCCCGATCTCCGGCGGTCGCTCTCTTCAGCTGGGTGGGCACACCGTCGTCATGGGGGTCATCAACGTGACGCATGACTCGTTCGCCAACGAGGGCCGAAGCACCGACCCGGCGCGGGCGCTCGAGGCCGGCCTCGAGATGGCGGCGGACGGGGCCGAGATCCTCGACGTGGGCGGTGAATCGACCCGGCCCGGAGCCGAGCCGGTGTCGGCCGACGAGGCGCGCGCGCGGGTCCTGCCGGTGATCGAGCGTCTGGCCCCTCACGCAAGTCGCTCCTCGTCTCCTCGCTCGGTCAGCGACCGCCCGAGCGGCGCGACTGGGGGACGGCCGCAGCCGTGACCGCGGCGGTGCTGTCCGGCGCGCACATCGTCCGGGTGCAATCGGTCCACCCGATCGTGGACGTCGTGCGTGTGGCGGACGACATCCGGCGCCACCGAGATCGCTTCGGTGGGCCGGCGTCCTGAGTCCAGCTCGTGAGGTCGCGGCGGGCGTCGATCTCGTCACAGGCCTGGCCCGAGGAGCTCGATGGACTACCTCTCGGAACTCGCCAGTCAGTCACGCATCGGGTGGTCCGATGTGCTCGACGTCGCCACCGTGTCGGGGGCGATCTACGAGTTTCTGAGGCTGATTCGGGGCACGCGGGCGGCGCAGATGACGCTCGGCTTCGTGTTGATCGTGGCGTTGTTCTTCGTCTCTCACTGGCCTCGCTGGAGACGGTGAACTGGGTGATCCGCGACATGGTCGAGCGGAAGATCGGGCTGCGAAACTACATCGAGAGCGGGATCCCGCTTGACGCCAGCGTGACCTACGACTTGCTGGTCACCATCTTCCCGCCGAGCACTCCCCCGCACGATGGCGCCGCCATCCTGCAGGACGACCGTGTCGCCGCTGCGGTCTGCTTCCTTTAACCGTGAACCCTAGGCTCAGCAAGGACCTCGGCACGCGTCACCGCGCGGCGATTGGTCTCACCGAGGAAAGCGATGCCGTTGCGGTGGTCGTTTCCGAGGAGACCGGTAGGATCTCACTCGCGATCGAGGGGCGCATCGAACGGAACCTTGACGCGGCCCAGCTCCGCTCCAGGCTGCGGGGGTTGATGGTCCAGCGTCGGAGGGCATCCGGCCGGCGATCCGCTGGCCCAGCCTACGAGCTCTGATGGCATCTCAGCCGTTCGAACACCTCGGGCTGAAACTCGTGGCCTTCGGGCTGGCCGTGCTGCTCTGGTTCGCAGTCGCTCGGGACCCCGTCGTCGAGCGGATCCTCCGGGTAGCCCTGCACTTCCAGAACGTGCCGGAGCTGATCGAGATCCTCGGCGAGCCGCTCGGGGCGGTCGATGTCCGGGCGCGTGGCGCCGCCGGCATCGTGAGTCGCCTACAGCCGGGCGATGTCACCGCGATCGTGGATCTGCGCGCCGCCACGCCAGGCCTTCGGTTGTTCCACCTGGACGCTGGTAATGTCGATGCGCCGTTCGGCGTAGAGATCGAACAGGTCTCTCCGGCGACCGTGGCGATCGAGCTCGAACGGACGGGCTCAAAGGTCGTGTCGGTGCTCCCCGCGGTCGACGGAGAGCCCGCCACGGCTACATCGTCGGCAACGTGTCGTCGGATCCCGGGACGGTCGAGGTGATCGGGCCGGAGAGTCGGTTGAAACGCCTCACCGAGGCGACCACCGAGCCAGTGTCGGTGACCGACGCTACCGAGACGGTCCGCGACGAGGTGGCGATCGGGGTCGTCGATTCGGTGCTCCGACTCGCACGGCCGACGAGCGCTGTCGTGACGGCCAGCGTGACCCCCGCGCCGGTCGCACGCATTCTGACCGATGTGTCCGTCAGGATACGTAACCTCTCGGTGTCACTGTCCGCGCAGCTGGACCCGAGCGTGGTGAGCATCCGCATCGGCGCGCCCCGCGACGTCACGCTCGCGCTGAAGACGCACTCTATCGATGCCTACATCGATCTCACGGGCCTCGAGCCGGGTCGATACGATCTGCCGGTGCGAACTGCACTCCCCCAGGAGGTGGGTGTGACCGGGATCGATCCCCCGACGGTCGAGGTCACGGTGCGATGAAGCGTCGCGGCGATGCTCCTCGAACGCCGCGTGGCGAACGATAACTACTCAACATTCTGAACGCCTGGCTCTTCGCCGACCGCACGGCACTTCTTGAGGAAGCTCGATCGCGACGAGCCAAGCATGAGGCTGACGGGTGGACCGTCATTGAGCAGCGATGAAAACCCACCAGCGAGGATGGAGCGCGCTGCGTCTCACAGCGACATCGTGGTCGAACCTGTTGAGCGACACGACGGCCCATGGCTATGGGCAAACGAAAGCGCCGGGCGCGGCAAGCGACGATGTGAATCACGACCGCTGACCTGCCCACGACGGCGGCGCATCCCCGCTAGGCGTACGGTCAAATAATGCGAAGGTGTTCTCGCAGAGCATCATCCGGGTCACCGGCCGGGCTGGCGTTGGCCAGTCGAGGCCGTTGGATACTGACGGGCGTTCTCTGACCACGCACAGCATTCTGGAGCGGCGATGGACTGGAAGACGATGCTGGCGTACGTCACAGGCTCGGTCGACGAAGAGCTTCTCCAGTGCAACGAGTATCTCGTCGCCGAGAATCGCATCCTCCGGGCACAGATTCCTGGCCGATTGAAGCTGACCGACGGCGAACGCCGGACGCTGGCTCACATCGGCAAGCAGCTCGGGCGCAAGGCTCTCGCGGAGGTGGCGAACATCGTGCGGCCCGACACGATCCTGGCGTGGCACCGGCGGCTGGTCGCAAGAAAGTTCGATGGGTCGAAGAAGCGGAACTATCCTGGTCGGCCCCCGGTTGATCGAGCGCTGGAGCACCTCATTGTCCGGCTGGCCACGGAGAACCGCGACTGGGGGTACGACCGCATCGCCGGGGCTCTCGCCAACCTCGGCCATGAGGTGAGCGACCAAACGGTCGGCAACATCCTGAAACGCCAGGGCATCCCCACGGCGCCGGAGCGCAAGAAGACCACCGCGTGGAAGGAGTTTATCCGCGCCCACCGGGACGTGCTCGCCGCGACGGATTTCTTCACTGCCGAGGTGTGGACGCTGAGTGGCCTCGTGACCTCCTACGTCTTGTTCGTCCTCCTCCTCTTTCCGCACGAGGAGGTCGGCCAGACCGGAGTGCAGTGCCGCGAGCACTTCGGGGGCCTGCTGAAGTTCTACCATCGGACGGCCGCATGAGTTTCTTGACCACACGCCCACTCCTCTTCGCCCACGATTGACAGACCGCTGCTATCGACCACCAGGTGGATGCGTCCGCTCTCGGGAACTCGCTGAGGTCTGAGTTCGAGGCGCTTACCGCGTCATGAGAGTGTCGTGTGATCCGGTGCGGTCAGGTCGAGGCCCATCATCCCGAAGAGTATTTACGTCAGAGTCCTTAGGGCCATCCCCAGCGCCTGGCGAACCCGATGCCGACGAAGTAGTTCCCGGATTCCATGTCGAGGCCCCCGTTGACATCGAGCTGGAGGTCTGCCGTCGCGCCAACTGTAAGGCCCGCCTCGACGACGTGGCGGTCCCGACCCGAGGCGAAGAATCCGGCGTACCCGGCGTAGGTTCCGAGGTTGGCGCCACCGGGGAGCGAGACGCTCGGCGTCAGCGTGACCGACAGGATGTCTCGTTGCGCACCCGGTCCGGCTGTGTATCCGAGGTTGGCGGAGAGACTCCAGCGCTCGAACAAGGTGCGATCCAGGAGGAGGGTCGCCGCCGGAATTGCCTCGTCGCTCGTGAGAAACCTCGAGCCGGTCGGCAGGCTCAGAGTTGCGAGCGTCGAGATCCTGAGGTGGCCATCCTCAGGCGCAAAGACCGGAACCTTGATGCCAAAGCTAAGGTCCTCGAACCCTTCCGACGATTCGCCCGGCGAGCGGCTGACGACGAACGAGTTGACGAGCGTCTGTAGTTCCACGTACGGCAGCCCCACCGAACGACGATCTGGCCGGTGCTGACGCGTCGGACGTTTTCCTCGGTTGCCAGCTCGGCGCCAGCCTCGAGCTGGATCGTCCCGCCGTCGAGCACCAAGGCGCCGTTGCTCAGCCCGGGCCGATCGCTGGCGATCGTGGGTTGGGCGTCACCGACCCGCGGCGACACGAGCACGGAAAGCCCGACCAGCAGTGCAGCGATCGTGATTGTCACTCGTTGGCCGTGCCGACCCGGCGGCGGCTCCGGTGGCTCCGCGTCAGGCGCTGGCGCGCGCAAATCGGTCGCTCATGCTCATGTCGTACAGCGGGGCCTGGTACCTACGGCCTCGTCCGCTCCTGCGACCGTCCTCCGATGCGCTGCTGCACGTTACTTCCGGCGACGGCGGCTAGTACTACTTTGTTAGATCGCACAATTTGGGCGAGATCCGACAAGTGATCTAATTTGAGGACATTGTACTTTTCCGGCGAATTCGGTACCCTGCGCGGTAGTGCACGACCGCCGCACGGTGGGGCAGTTGCGTCGCCTGATGAGATGGCTCGAGGCCTTCAAGGCGTGCTTCGGCCAGCGCGCACAGGAGCTGGCGTTGCGCCGGTACGTCCAGGGGTTGCTCAGCGACAGCCCGCGCAAGTCGATGGAAGCGATGCTGGCGCGGGGGACCGATCCCGGGGGCTATCAAGCGTTCCAACACTTCATCACCGATGCGCCGTGGAGTGCCGACGGCGTCTGGCGCTGCCTGCGGGCGGTGCTGCCCGAACGCGAAGGGCTGGTGATCTTCGCTGGCACGAGTTTCCCCAAGCCAGGGACGTCCTCGGAAGCTCTCATAAATGTCAAGGGGCGCTCGTCGAGCCTCCAACATCGGCGGTGTTGGCCTTCACAAGGGGATAGACCTCACGAGCGATGTATCGCTTGATGCAGCGGATGGCCTCGAGTTTGGACTTACCGCTGGCGACCTTGCGTTGAGCAAACGCTTGCGTGCGCTCGTCGGTGCGGAGCCGGCTAATCGTGATCATGTGGAGGGCCCGGTTGGCTTGACGGTCGCCGCCACGGTTGAGGCGGTGGCGATCAGTCTTGCCGGAGGAGGCGGGCAGCGGCGCCACCCCGCAGAGCATCGCCCAGGCGGCTTCGGACCGGATGCGCCCGGGGTTGTCGCCGGCGGTGACGAGCAGCTGCCCAGCGGTCTCAATGCCGATGCACGGGCGCTCGATGAGTCGCGCGCCGAGGTCGGTGACGAGGGGCTCGATGAGGTCGTCGAGGTCGGCCACTTCGTTGTTGAGCTCCAGGATACGCCGGGCCAACGACCGCATCGCGATCCGGGTGGCGGTGGCGGGATGGTCGAAGTCGTCATAGTCGGGCCGCCAGGCCGCGACGGTCCGCAGCAGCTGCATCCGGGTCAGGGAACGGACCTCGTCGCGGACCTCGTCCGGGGCAGACACGGCATGACTGCGCAGAAGCTGGAGTGCCTTGGTTCGGGAACGCACGGCCCCGGCCCGCGTCAACCGCAGCACGCGGAGCGCTTCGACGCGGCCATTCTTGTTCTTCGGCGTGGATAGGCGGCGCCCCGAGATGACGGCCCGGGCGGCCATCTCGGCATCGACGGCATCCGATTTCCCGCGGCGACGTCGGTCGCTCCGATCAGGGCGGTCGACTTCATGTGTCGTCACACCCGCCGCGTTCAAGAAACGCATGATCCCGGCGCCATAGCTGCCGGTGCCTTCGATCCCGACCGACTCGAGCGCGCCGTGCTGACGCATCCAACGGAGTAACGCCCGATACCCTGCGCGTGTCGTCGAGAAGTCCTTGGTCTCCAGCAGACGGCCGTCGTCGCGGTCGACGACGGCGGCCATGTGCAGATCCTTGTGGGTGTCAATGCCGCCGACCACGCGGATGGTCGGTACCGATGTCACGTGCGTCATGTCGCCTCCTTGGCTCGGTCATAGGGAACGGCGCCGGCGCACCGAGGCGGGTGGACAAGACAGTGACGGGGCCACTGGCCAGGCTCTACATGAAGTCACACCGTCGGTGAGGCAGGCGCCTCACTGGCCCGCTCCCGGGCAACCGACAGTTCCGAGGAAAGACACAGGGTCAATCGGAAATGTGGGTCAGAGAAGCCCAGGAGCGTTCCAGCACCCACATCCTGACGGGTCAATCGCTGGTGCGGGTCAAGCCGCCCGGAAGCAGGCCCCCATATACTCACTGTCGGGGTGGTCCGCCAGTACTGTGGGGCCGTGGGGAAAGTCGCCAATGGCCAAGTGGCGGTCACCGCGGCGCTGTGGACCGGGCTGCGCGCCTACTTGCTGGGGGCCGCGCTCTATGTGCCCGAGGCGTGGCTGACCGACGCCGCCCGCGATCGGGCGCGGCTTCCCCGGGGTGTCCGGTTGCAGGCGAAGTGGCGCCAAGCGCTCACCCTGCTCCGGCAGGTGCGCGCCAGCGGCCTCACCGGCACCGGCGTGCTGGCCGATGCGGAGTTTGGCGATACCGGCCTGTTTCGGGCCATGTGGCATCGGTTGCGGCTCCCCTATGCGGTGGGGATTTCCTCGTCGCAGACCGTGTTCCTGGGGCGGCCGCGCCTCGGGCACCGGCGGGGCGGCCGGCTGGGGCGCCCGCGCACCCGGCCAGACCTGGCGGCGGGCGTGCGGGCGTACACGGTGGCCCAGGCCGCCAAGGCGCAGCCGCGGTGGCGGCCCATCAGCTGGCGCAACCGCCGCGGCGGGCGCCGCTGGACGGTCCAGTGTGTGGCCCTGCGGGTGACCCCGGCCCACGACTGGCGCGACCGCCGGCTCGCCCCCGAGGTGTGGCTGCTGGCCGAACGCGACACGGGCGCGACGCCGCGGACCAAATACTTCTTCGTCAACCTGCTGGCCACCACCTCCTGGCCGCAGCTCGTCCGACTCGCGCATCAGCGGTGGGCCATCGAGCAGCAGTACCAAGAGTTGAAGCCCCACCTCGGGTTGGATCACTTCGAAGGCCGCACGTTCCCGGGCTGGCACCATCACGTCGTGCTCACCGCCGTGACGTACAACTTCCTGCAGGCCGAGCGGCGGCGGCACCTCGCCGGGCTCACCTTTCCAGTGGCCCGCGCGATCGTGCAGGAAATCTTCACCGCGGACCTCTTTGCTCCACGGCCGTTCTACCTGAAGCGCATCGAGGCGCTAAAGTCGGTGCACTTGCGGATCTAACAAAGTAGTACTAGCCTAGGGACCATAACGGTGAGCACCGAGACTTCGGACCACACCGGCCCCGAGGTTGGGGCCGAGTCGCAGGACTCAGAGCCGCGTCCGAATGTTTTGCATTGGTGGAGAATTAGACCAGCCGGCCGCTCGGAAAGTAGACCACTTGAGGAGGGTTCATTCTACGCTCTCCTGACAGCACCAAAGTTGAGAACCGACCTCTGTACCCACGCCGCTCATACCTTACCGCGTTTCATCCGTCGTGGTGCCGTCAGGCATGGTGAACTTGACAGTGCCGACGCGCGGCGGGTACACGGAAACCCGCCTCCTAAAGAACTGTACTCGGTCGAGGACAGTTTTTTGTGTGTCGAGTCGCGATCCCACCGCGTGGGCCGCTGACGAAGAAATAGCGAAAGTGTGGAGCGCTGTCTGACGAATGCCCTGAAAGCAGGGGCTCCAGTCGGTCGCACGTCAGCGCGGGCTGATGCGACGGCCTCCGGAGCTGGACGATTGCGCGACGGAGGAAGATTCGTGGGGCTCGGCGGCCCTCGAGCGCATATAGGGTGCCATCCGGGGCAGGCAGAACGGAAATTTCTGGCTACAGGCCCACTGATCGCCCGTGACACAGCCCTCGTTCAGCGAGACAGCAAACCCTGGTGCGCGGAGTCAGCCGTTGCAGGCGGTAGGCACACGGCAGGGGTGCTTAGCAACCGCAATATTGCCCAGCCCCATTTCGCGCAGACGAGTTGCTACGCGGCCAAATTCCTGCTAGGTACCTAGTACTACTTTGTTAGATCCGCAATTGCACCGACTTTAGCGCCTCGATGCGCTTCAGGTAGAACGGCCGTGGAGCAAAGAGGTACGCGGTGAAGATTTCCTGCACGATCGCGCGGGCCACTGGAAAGGTGAGCCCGGCGAGGTGCCGCCGCCGCTCGGCCTGCAGGAAGTTGTACGTCACGGCGGTGAGCACGACGTGATGGTGCCAGCCCGGGAACGTGCGGCCTTCGAAGTGATCCAACCCGAGGTGGGTCTTCAACTCTTGGAACTGCTGCTCGATGGCCCACCGCTGATGCGCGAGTCGGACGAGCTGCGGCCAGGAGGTGGTGGCCGGCAGGTTGACGAAGAAGTATTTGGTCCGCGGCGTCGCGCCCGTGTCGCGTTCGGCCAGCAGCCACACCTCGGGGGCGAGCCGGCGGTCGCGCCAGTCGTGGGCCGGGGTCACCCGCAGGGCCACACACTGGACCGTCCAGCGGCGCCCGCCGCGGCGGTTGCGCCAGCTGATGGGCCGCCACCGCGGCTGCGCCTTGGCGGCCTGGGCCACCGTGTACGCCCGCCCGCCCGCCGCCAGGTCTGGCCGGGTGCGCGGGCGCCCCAGCCGGCCGCCCCGCCGGTGCCCGAGGCGCGGCCGCCCCAGGAACACGGTCTGCGACGAGGAAATCCCCACCGCATAGGGGAGCCGCAACCGATGCCACATGGCCCGAAACAGGCCGGTATCGCCAAACTCCGCATCGGCCAGCACGCCGGTGCCGGTGAGGCCGCTGGCGCGCACCTGCCGGAGCAGGGTGAGCGCTTGGCGCCACTTCGCCTGCAACCGGACACCCCGGGGAAGCCGCGCCCGATCGCGGGCGGCGTCGGTCAGCCACGCCTCGGGCACATAGAGCGCGGCCCCCAGCAAGTAGGCGCGCAGCCCGGTCCACAGCGCCGCGGTGACCGCCACTTGGCCATTGGCGACTTTCCCCACGGCCCCACAGTACTGGCGGACCACCCCGACCGAGGACGTCCCTGGCTTGGGGAAACTCGTGCCAGCGAAGATCACCAGCCCTTCGCGTTCGGGCAGCACCGCCCGCAGGCAGCGCCAGACGCCGTCGGCACTCCACGGCGCATCGGTGATGAAGTGTTGGAACGCTTGATAGCCCCCGGGATCGGTCCCCCGCGCCAGCATCGCTTCCATCGACTTGCGCGGGCTGTCGCTGAGCAACCCCTGGACGTACCGGCGCAACGCCAGCTCCTGTGCGCGATGGCCGAAGCACGCCTTGAAGGCCTCGAGCCATCTCATCAGGCGACGCAACTGCCCCACCGTGCGGCGGTCGTGCACTACCGCGCAGGGTCCCGAATTCGCCGGAAAAGTACAATGTCCTCAAATTAGATCACTTGTCGGATCTCGCCCAAATTGTGCGATCTAACAAAGTAGTACTAGTTGCGGTTTGTCACCAGGTGTGTTTCCCGGTCGTCACGGTAAGGTGTGTGGGCTGTTTCCGCCGAGCCACCGCGACGCGTATCCGGAAACGCAAGGACAGGGTCCATGGGCCTCAGAGATCTCTTCGGTAGGAAAGAGAAGGATATGGAGCCGGACCCCATTGCCGATCTGGTCCTCGGCAAGCTCAAGGTCGGCTATCTGGCGGACTACGATCTGAAGACCTGGGAAGTGACGGGCTACTGCCGGTACGAATTCGATGGAAACATCGTGGAGGAGTGGGAGATCACGGCGGGAGGACGCGAGAAGCGCTACTTGGAGCTGGCGGACGAGCGCTGGTCCCTCGCCCAGAAGATCGTCATTGGCGCCATCGAAGGCGATATCCGTCGTCACATCCTTCGCGAGGAGGACCTGCCGAGCCGGATCGTTTACAAGGGGAAGCAGTACTTCCTCGATAATTCCTGTGCGGGGTATATGTTCCCCAACGGCGAAGGTGACGGCGAAGAGGTGATCCGCTGGGAGTTCCTGGACGAAGAGGAGGAGAACTTCCTGGGCATCGAACGGTGGAGCGAGACCGAGCTCGGGGCCGCGGCTGGTTTCTTCGTCGAAGACTACGAGTTCACCAACATCCTCCCCGGGGGGGGCACGGAGTGATTTCTTGCCCGGCAGGGTTGAACCCTTGCACTACACTGAAGTGGTACGAATCTCCATCTCGGGGGGGGTACGGGCGGGAGGTGAGCATGAAGAGAAGCCTGCGTTGGATCGCGTGGATCGGCCTCCCTCTCCTTGTCGCGGGCTGTGCCGCCGGTAATCCCCTCGAGCGGTTGCAGCGCGAGCTCGACCGCTACCCGGAGTACTCGGTTATCCTGGCGGACATGCGGGAAGAGGGGACTTTCTCGACCGACTACTGGCACCAACACCGGGTGACCACAGGCCAAAGGGAGGAAGGCTCTGACGATCTGGTTTACGCCGAGAACATCCGAGACTGGGAGCGGGTCGACCGCGGCACATACGCCAGATACCAGCCCTACCTCGGCATGGTGATTCTCTCGAAGGGCCCGGACGGAAACGTCGATCACAACCAGCATCCACCGGGCTACCAGTACGTCGGCAACGACCGCTACGGCCAGTGGCGCGACGATGAGCGAGGCGGATCGTTTTGGGAGTTCTACGGCCGGTACGCCATGATTAGCCACCTGATCGGCGGTTTTGGGCGGCCCATCTACCGTAACGACTGGAACACGTATCGCGACTATCGGGGCCGTGGCCAACCCCACTTCGGCTCCGGCGCATATGGCACGAACGGTGCGGTCACGAGACAGAGCAACCCCAATTTCTTCCGGCGCCAGGAAGCACGGCAGCGCGTCCGGACCCAGGGATTTGCCGATCGAGTGCGCGGTCGCATGACGGGCGGCAGTGCGCGGGGCCTCGGCAAGTAGCGTTACGGGAGGGCATCATGTCCTGGGGTCAAATCCTGACAGGCTTCTCTTACCTGGCCGTCGTTCTCGTCCTTGTCGTCATCGGCAAGTTGGTGTACGACGCGCTGCACCGCGGCTTCGTCCTGCGGACAGAGCTCGTCGAGAAGGACAACTTCGCCATGGCCCTCACTATCGCCGGTTACTACCTCGGCCTGGCGATCGTGCTCGGTGGAGTGGTGTCCGGACCTGGGTCCGGCATGCTCACCGAGGATGCCATCGATCTCGTGGTCTTCGGATTGGTGGCCATCGTCTTGCTCAATCTGTCCGGCTGGATTAACGACAAGATCATCTTCTCGAAGTTCGACAACGAGAAGGAGATCGTTCAGGACCGCAACACGGGAATGGGGGCTATCGAAGGCGGAAATCATGTCGCCGTCGGTCTGATCACGGCCGGCGCGCTCTCTGGTGAAGGCGGCCTGCTCAGTGCCGCGGTCTTCTGGATCCTGGGCCAAGCCGGCCTCATCGTGGCCAGCCTGGTGTACAACAAGATGACCTCGTTCGATCTGCACGAGCAGATCGAGAATGACAACGCCGCAGTCGGTGTGGCCTTTGCCGGTGTCCTCATCGGCTTCGGGAACATCATCCGCCTCGCGGGTGAAGGCGACTTTGTCTCCTGGACGCAGAGCCTAAGCGAGTTCGGGTACTATGCCATCGCGGGTCTCATCCTCTTGCCGTTGATCCGGATCTTCGCTGACAAGGTGCTGCTGCCAGGCGCCCGACTGACCGACGAGCTGGTCCAGGACGTGCCCAACGTCGGTGCTGGGGTCGTTGAGGCGGCCATGTACGTCGCCGCGTCGATACTGATCGGGTTGACCCTCTGAGCGCAGCCGTGGGGCAGACCGCCCTTCGAAACCGCCGCGACCCGCCTCGTCAGGCCTGGGCCCACTCCATGAGGACGCCTGTAACATCCCGCCAGGCTCTCGCTCACGAACTGGTCCTCGAAGCCTGTGATCTTCGCCACGGGCCTGGCCGGCACCGTCGTCGACTACGTGGTGGCGACCCCGGCCAGCTGTCTACTCGGGGACGAGGTCTTTCAGTGGCCCCTGGGGTGACCGGGATCGCGTGAGACGTGACGCGTTGGGGCGTCAGACCGTCGACACCGATATGCCCAAGCTCAAAGCTAAGACAACGGACCGCCTCCTGGCATTCTGGGAGTTCTTGTGCCGCGAGAACTTGCTCCGCCTGCTGGGCGTCGTTGTGGTGTTGATCGTCGTCGGCGCCATCGGTCTCACATACTTTGAGCACGATCGAAGCTTTCCCGATGCTCTGTGGTGGGCCACCGTCACGCTGACCACCGTGGGTTTTGGGGACATTTTTCCCACGTCGCTCGGGGGGCGGGCGACCGGCGTCGTCCTGATGTTCTTCGGCATCGGCGCACTCGGCATGTTCACCGCCACGATCGCCGGAGTGTTCGTCGAGAAGCGACTCAGGAAGGATCGGGGCATGGATTCTTACGATCTCGAGGGTCACATCATCCTGTGTGAGTGGAACGACCGGACCCGTGAGATTCTCCGCGACCTGCGCGCGGACTCTCGCTCATCTCGCTCGCCCATCGTGCTGCTGGCCGATGTCGAGATGAAACCAATCAAAGACGAGCACCTCTACTTCGTGCGAGGCGAGGTGAGCGAGGAGAACTTGACGCGCGCCTGCATCGAGAAGGCGGCCACCGTGGTCATCGTGGGAGACCGACGGCTGGACTACACCGCACGGGACGCCAAAGCGGTTCTCTCCACTCTGACGGTGGAAACGCTCAACCCCGATGTGTACTCGATCGTCGAGCTGGCCAACGAGGACAACGTCCGGCACTGTGAGCGTGCGCATGCCAACGAGACCATCGTCGGCGCCGAATTCAGCAGCCGTCTCATCTCGAGTGCAACGCTGGATCATGGGATCACCAAGGTCATCTCCGAGATCCTGAGCGCCCATTACGGCAACGACCTCATCACCGTCCCGGTGCCCACTTCGCTCGCGGGCCATCCGTTTCTGGAGTTGTTCTCCGAGATGAAGCGCGACTACGGGATGATCGCCCTCGCCATCCAGCGGCACGGAAGCAACGAGGTCGTGACCAACCCTGGCACCGATGCTCTCGTCCGCGCCGACGACCGACTGGTCGTCATCTCGTCGCGCCAAGAGCGCCAGCGTGAAGGCCACCCCCAGGGCGTGAGGACGTAGCTCCATGTCGATCCCTTCTCGCGTCATCTACTGGCTTCGGGGCGAGCTCAATGCCATGTTCGGACCCGACAGTTGGCCGCGGGATCCCTCGACCGGCCATCGCCAGTCCGGCTCGGCGTCCGCGGAGCAGGAGTCGAGCGCAGAGCGCCAGTCGCGGGCGCGGCGCTCGAACAAGGGTGCCGGCCCGGCCCCGGAGCCGGTCCTTGCCCGCTATTATGCTAACCTTGAGCTTCCCTACGGCGCCGGCCTCGACACGGTGCACCGAACCTGGAGGCGGTTGGTCAAGAAGTACCACCCCGATCTTCATTCGGTGGATGAACAGAAAAAGCGCACGGCCACGGAGCTCGTTCAAGGTCTGAATCGCGCATATGAAGAACTTGCCAGACACTTGGAACGTAAATAGGTTAGGGACCGGTTTGGAACACGAGATCACGCAAGGAGGCGCGATTCGATGTCTGAGAACGTAGATCGGGTCAAGGACTACTTGCTCGACCTCGACCTCAAGATCGTCTCGGAGAACGAGGCTGAAGAGCTGGTTGTGGTCGATGACGAGGACAGCGGCATCAAGCAGCTGGTCATCGACTGCGAGCCGCCCGTTGTGGTTCTCGAGCAGCTGATCGGCGAGGTGCCGGCCGAGCCGGGAGACCTCTTCAAACGCCTACTGCAGATGAACAACACGCTCGTCCACGGCGCGTTCGTGCTCGACGAGACCGGCGGGCGGATCTTCTTCCGCGACACCCTGCAGCTCGCCAACCTCGATCTCAACGAGCTCGAAGGCTCGATCCGAGCCCTCTCGTTGGCGCTCGCCGAGTACGGCGCTGAGCTCCTCACGCACCTCAGCAAGTAGACCGCGTCCACAGGAGAACCAGTCATGGCCGGTATTTTTCAGCGGATATTCAAGGTCGCCCAGTCCGAGGCGCACTCCACCATGGACAAGTTTGAAGATCCGATCAAGCTGAGCGAACAGGGAATTCGTGATCTCAAGAAAAGCCTGCAAGCGTCGATGGTCAGCCTGGCGCAGGTCAAATCGCTGGCGATCCGCCTCCAGAAAGAGGCTGACGACCATAAGAAGATGGCCGCCGACTACGAGCGTAAGGCTATGCTGATGCTCAAGCGGATGCAGGGGGGGGAAATGGAGGAGGCAGAAGCCGAACGGCTGGCCACGGCAGCCCTGTCGAAAAAGGACGAAGCCCTCCAACGAACCATCACGGTCTCGGGTGAGCAGCAGGCTCAGCAGCGGATGGCCGACCAGCTCCAGAACAAGGTCGAAGAGCTCAAACGCCAGATCGGCAAGTACGAGAACGAGGTCATCACCCTTCGCGCCCGGGCCCGGACCGCCTCGTCTATGCGCAAGATCAACCAGCAGCTCGCCGGCGCCGACGCCTCGGGCACCGTCGCGATTCTCGAGAAGATGAAGACCAAGGTTCAGGAGGAAGAGTCTCTGGCGGAGGCCTACGGCCAACTCTCTGACGTCGGCGGCACGATCGACGAGGACATCGACAAGGCGCTGGCGCTGCCGTCGAGCGCGGCCGCTTCCGACTCGTTGGCCGAGTTGAAGAAGAAGATGGGAATGCAGGCCTGAGACGGGCCGCTCACCCCACGCCGTGCGCCGGTCGCGCCTCACCGAAGAGAAAGGTCCCGAGCCTCGGGTTGGAGTTGTCGAACCTCCAGATCCAGGCATCCAGCACGTAGTGGGTGGCCTGCGGCACGGTGAGCAGGGGTACGACGAGGTGGCTCAGTGCCTCGGGATCCGCGAAGGGAAGGGCTATCCGGCCGAAGGCGGCCGCATGTTCCTGCCAGACAAGGAGATCCCAAAGGCCCTCTTCGAGGTAGGCCAGCACGAGGAGCAGCCCGACGAAGATGCCGGCAGCAGCCGGGCGGTGGATCTGGTGCCTCCATGAGCGCTCGTCGGTCCACTTGCGGCGGCCGTAGATCCATACCAGGGCCACGTAGGGAACTCCGTGTGCCACCACGTTGGTGAGCGTGAAGGCGAAGTCGGAGTTGAGCAGGACGATCCCCGTGTACCACACGCACGCGGTCGAGACCACGATTCCTACCTTGCCCCAGTTGACCGTACCCCGTTCCCGGTAGATCTGGACCTGCCGCGCGAGGAAGACCAGCAGGATTGCCGAATAGAGCCAGAGCGCTACCGGCGAGATCCACGTCGGGAGCGACAGGAAGTCACCCTCGACGAACCATTCGAAGTGGCGATCCGGCGTCGCGTGCCAGAAGGCGAGAGGGTAGAGCATGGTGGAGTAAATCGCCATCTTGTCGAGGCGCCGATCGGCGAGCGAAGGCTCGCCGTAGCGGTGACGATAGAGCATCACGAAGCCGAATTGCTGGCGCACGAAGTGGAAGACCGCGATGTAGGCGAGCACGCGCCAGAAGACCAGCGCCCCGAGGCTGTGGAGCACCACGCCGACGGCCAGGCAGACGAGCGGCGTGAGCGTGTAATGGGTGCGCCGGCGGGCGAACTCCTCAGGGTCCCAGTACGTGCGATAGAGCGACGCGTAGACGTGCGCCACATCAATACAAACGACGAAGACGAGCCAGCCCCAGAGTGGCACATCGGGGGCTCGCAGAGTCGGAACCGACAGCACGATGAGGACCGCCAGCAGGGGAGGGCCGAGGATCAACCCCACGTCGAACCGGCGCGACACGATCCACGCTGCACCGTTCGTGCTGTACGAACTCATATTACACTCCCTCCGCTGGCCCCAACGAGCTTCGGTACTCATGGCCTATGTCCCGCATGAGGTTCTCGGCGGCTCGCACGCCCCGATATTGGGCTTCCTCGAACAGCGAGAGCCCGCTCATGTCCGAGTGCGCGAAGCATACGGGGCCATAGGCGTCGGCGGCGCGTCGGCGGGCCTCCCCCCAGAGAAAGCCGGGGACCGGACGGATCATCGCGTGGCCCCAGAGCATGATGTCGATCTGAGTGACGAGCGATTCGAGGTCCACGTGGGCTGGCGCGAGATCGCCAAGAATGATCGACACCCAATCGTTCCAGCTGCGTTCTAGCATCCAGCGACGAGCGACGTCAGGATTCGGCACCGCGAGCGGCATGTAGTAGGTCAGAACGCTCGGCCCCGGCGCGACACGCAGGTTCTGGTGGGTGGCCACCACGTAACCCACAGACAAGCTGTCGTAGATGACATTGTCCCACGCCGCTCCCTCAGGCAGGCGGTCCACGGTGAGGTTGGCGACCATCCACGGGGCATATGTAAACGTGTCGATTCCCGGAAGCTCGTGGCCGAGGACATATCGGGCCGTAAAGCGGGGCAGGGCGTAGATGACCTGTCGGGCCCGAAACCGCACGCCGGAATTGGTGCGTGTATCGAGCACGTCCACGTCGACGCCTTCGGCCGAGGCTTCGTGAGCCGAAGGGTCGGCAGTCACCCGGATGCGATAGACCAGCATGCCCGATTGCAGATGCCTCTCGAGACGCTCCACCATGTGGCGGACGATGCGCCCGTTTCCTTCTGGCCAGGTGAGGTATTCCACCTCTTCGCCGCGGGAACAGAAATAATGCCAGCCGGCCCAGGCCGAGGTGGTCTCCAGTGTGCATCCGTAGTCGTCGCGGCAGCAATAGTCGACGTACCACCGCAGACGTTCGGATGTCCATCCGGCGCGGTCGAAGTACTCGCGCATCGAGAGACGGTCGAGCGCGACGAGATCTGGCTCGTCGCTGCTCAGGGCCCTCGGCAGCGCGAATGCGCGGCGGCCGCGGGCATCTCGATAATCCCGATAGCGCCTCATCTGCTGTTCGAATTCTGCCAGCACGGCTCGGTCCCCCGTCGCGGGGGAGGAGCTTAGGAGCTCCGGCGCCGAGATCCCCTCCTGCCAGCGGCCGTCGATGAACAGCCGCTCTTGGGGAACATGACACAGGTGGCGCGGGTCGTAGATCGGCTCACCGTCCGGGCCAACGTCGTGGACCATGCCCATCTCTTCCAGCAGCTCGCGCACCGCCGTTGATTCCGAGCTCGGGACCGGCAGATAGTGGGCGCCCCAGGGGTAGGCGGACACGGCGTTCTCGCCCCAGCGTGAGTTGCCGCCCGCTTCGGGCTCAAGCTCCAGTATCGCAAAGTCGCGAAAGCCGCTCTTGGCGAGCTTCCAGCCCGCCGACAGGCCCGCGATGCCGGCGCCGACGATGACCACTGGCACTGCTCGGGTCTCTTGGGGCTCGGGGAGATCGCCGGCACGTAGCCGGTGCCCGACCTTGTGCGAGGCGCCGACGATAGAGCCAGCGATCCGGCCGCTGTCGATCTCGCGGCCCAGGAAGGGTCCCGTTCGTGACCGACAGCCAACCGCAAGGACTGAGGCAACGCTCGGGCCCAGGCGTAGGAGATCGCGCCGGGTCAGGCCGCGGGTTGTGAGCCTTTCCGGCTTCACGATGGGCCTTGCCTGCCCGTCACGGAGGACGCGAGACCTCTTGCGAGCTGCTCTCACGGCGCGTAACGGCCCCAAACCTCCTGCTGATATCGAACCAGGATCTGGTTGTTCAGGTGGTTGGCCTCGACAGGGACCTCCTCCATGTCTACGGGAAACTGGAAGAGGGAGGGCATGATTAACGGGTTCAGAAAGCGAAGGTTCTCCGGGAAGCGGTCGGGCATCTGAAAGGGTTCGTGGGACGCGATGATGTAGCCCCATTCACCAAAGGAAGGAACCGCGACGTGATAGGGTGTCGCTTCGAGACCCGCCGTGCGCACCGTCTCGACTATACACCAGAAGGCACGACGGGCCATGAGTGGAGACGAGCTCTGGATCGCGGCGACGCCGTCTGGGGCCAGATGAGCGGCGAGGCGTATATAGAACGTTGTCGTGTAGAGCCTGCCCAGGGAGTAGTTCAAGGGGTCGGGAAAATCGACGACGATGAAGTCGTACCGGCTCGTGTTGTCCTCGAGCCAGACGAACGCGTCGGCGTTGAAGACCTCCACCCGGGGCGACCGCAGCGCGTAGTTGTTGAGGGCCGCGAAGGCGTCGTGATCCGTGAAGATCTCCGTCATCGTCGGATCGAGGTCGACCAGCGTGACGCGCTGGACCCGCTGGTCCTTGAGGATCTCTCGAACCGCCATACCGTCCCCGCCGCCAAGCACGAGAACCTGCCGCGGTGAGGCCACCGCCGCCAGCCCCGGATGGACCAGCGCCTCGTGGTACCGGTACTCGTCGAGGGAGGAAAGCTGGAACGCGCCGTTCAGGAACAGCCGCATCTCGCCTTGTGCGTTGGTCACCACGATGCGCTGATATCGAGAGGAGCGGGCGAAGATCACCGGGTCCCGATACAAGCCTCGCTCGGAGAACTCCAACAAAACATCGGAGAAGGCCACGCCCGCCAGGAGCAGCACGAGGGCGGCGTAGGCCTGGACGGTGAGCATGGGTCGTCGATGCTGCTCACGAAAGAGGTGGCATGTCCAGATCGCTACGAGCACGTTCAGGACGCCAAAGACAAACGACGACCGCATCAACCCAACCTGGGGGACGAGCCACAGGGGAAACAGCAGCGACGCGGCCAGCGCACCAAGGTAGTCGAGCGACAGGACCTTCGAGATCAGGTCGCGGAACGGGAACTGGTCCTCGAGGATGCGCAGCAGAAAAGGGATCTCCAACCCTACCAGGATCCCGATCACTGCGACCCACGAGTAGAGCACCACCAGGAACGCGTCGAGCTCGGAAAAAGCCAGAAAGAGGACCAAGGAGGAGACCCCGCCGATGAGGCCAACCAGGATCTCAATTTGGATAAAGCCTGCGATCAGATCCTTGCGGAAGTAGCGGGACAGGTAGGATCCTAACCCCATCGAGAACAGGTAGACGCCGATGGTGGTGGAGAACTGGGTGACACTGTCGCCGAGCAGGTAGCTGGCGATCGTCCCGGCCAGGAGCTCGTAGATCAGTCCACAGGTGGCAATGGCGAAAACCGAGAAGAGGAGGGCCTGGGTCTTGCCTCGACGGTCGTCGTTCGAAGCGGTTTTCTGTTCATCCATGAACGGTGCCTTCCGGGTTGGTTTTGACGCCCGACTTGCGCTCCTATAAGATGACGTTCATCGAAAAAATACCACAGCGGACCGTCCGAGGGAACACAGTGATCCACAGTACTTCGACCCTTCGTTACCTCTTGTTGAGCGGACGTGCGCGAGTGGAGCCTTTGCGTATCTTCGAATTTCGGCGAGTAAAATGGCTCGATCATCGGGCCACTTTTTACGCACTGGGCACAAGCCACGCGATACTTCTCGAGTATGGAGGCACCGCGCTGACCGAGCTGCTCACCTGTGCCCCCACTGCTGTACATGCTCACGTTCTTGAGCAAGGCGCGGCAAATTGTCCTTGGACTATCTCCAGGACGTTCGACAACCTGAGCTATCGCTGTCGATTGACGCCGTTTGAACTTTGCGGTCGAGATCGACTGCAGGGCAGGTTCCCAAGCGACGCTCAGATCACCCTCAAGTACCACGTGGGGGGGGAACTTGAAGAGCCGATCACGCACATCGGGTGGCGTGGTGGTAAGTCCACACTCTCTGTGGAGACTGTTCACACGTAATCAGAGGTGGACCCCATCCTTTGGACAGGTTTTCGTCACAGCTAAGGTGGAATCCGGTTCATGATTCAAGCGACCTTGGGCTGACGGGAACCGGGGCATAGCCCCGGGCTCCGGTCAGCCCCGTCGTCAGTATACGCCTCGGCCGGCGTCCGGTCGTTGAGCGCCGAGTGGGGCCGGCGTCGGTCGTAGAAGTCCATCCACCAGCCGATGCCGGTCCGGGCTTGGGCGCCGGTCGCGAACTCAGACAGGTAGACGCACTCGTACTTGAGCGATCGCCACAGCCGCTCGATGAACACGTTGTCCATCCAGCGGCCCTTGCCGTCCATTGAGATGCGAATGCCAGCCTCCGTGAGCACGTCGGTGAAGTCGACGCTGGTGAATTGGCTGCCCTGGTCGCTGTTGAAGATCTCCGGAGGGCCATAGTGCTCGAGCGCCTCGTGCAAGGCCTCGACGCAGAAGTGCGCATCGAGCGTGTTGGACAGACGCCAGGACAGCACCTTGCGGCTCGCCCAATCCATCACCGCGACGAGGTACAGAAAGCCTCGCTGCAACGGGATATAGGTAACATCCGTGCACCACACGTGGTTCGGCCGCGTGATCGGCAGATCGCGCAACAGGTAGGGATAGACCCTGTGCGCCGGGTGCGGCTGAGACGTCCTGGGCCGTTGGAAGATCGCCTCCAGGCCCAAGCGCCGCATCAGGCGCCGGACGCGCTTGCGGCTGACCCTGGCGCCTTGGCGCAGCAGCCAGCGCGTCATCTGCCGCGAGCCGTAGAAGGGCGTCTCCAGAAACTGCTCATCGATGCGCCGCATCAGCCGCAGATTCAGCGGGCTCTCGCCCTTGCCCTCGTAGTAGAACGACGAGCGGGCGATCGAGAGCAGGCCACACTGGCGTGTGATGCTGAGCGCGGCATGGTCGGGATCGACCATCGTTTCCCTCCGGCCGTGGCTCACCGACCGAAGGCCTTGGACAAAAAATCCCGCTCGATCACGAGCTCGCCCACCTTCGCTCGCAACTCCTTGATCTCGACCGCTCGACAGGCCTCCTGGTACTCGTGCTTGCCTGCGAAGCTCGCCAGCACGTGTTCGCGTGCCTTCTTCTTCCAGTTCGCGATCAGATTCGGGTGAACGTCGTACCGAGAGGCCAGCTCGGTCATCGTTGCCTCTTCGCGGAGAGCCTCCAGCGCGACTTTCGCCTTCAGCTCAGCCGGGTAGTTCTGTCTCTTTCGGGACATTCCAGACTCCTTCTCTGTGGTCTGGATCCCACCTTAGAGTCTCCCTCTGGGATGGGTGAAACCCCTCGCCTTTAGGCGAAGCCTTCAGGAGGCCGCAGGGCCGGACCTCTTCGGGCTCTGGGACGTGCGCCGTGATAGTCGGCTTCAGCCGACGCGGCGCACTGATTCCCTCGCCTTCAGGCGAGGGAGACTCAATTGGAGATTGAAACGGCTCCCACACCCTGTGGTTTGATGACGTTAAGCAAAACGGCCATCAACCCACGAGAGAAAGGAGCCGAGATGAGCAGTGTCCTACGTCCTGTCAGGAAGCGCAAAAAGGGTCGCAAGCTGGGCCGGGTCGAGGTCATCCGGCGCGAGGACTACACCGCGCTGGAGCTGGACGCCAAGGTGGAGCTGATCCGCTCGCTGGTCCCGCTGGGCTTGATGCACGTGGAGGAGGTGCTCGACGAGGAGGTAACGGCGCTGGCTGGCGAGCGCTACGCCCGCAAGGCCGCGTCGATCGGGGGCCGCCGGCACGGTAGCAACCCTGGGACCGTCGGCCTGGCGGGGCAGCGGGTGCCGATTCGGGTGCCGCGGGTGCGCGGGGCGGGAGATTCCGTTGCGCGCCTACGAGGCGTTGCATGGCGACGGCGCGGTGAATGACCTCCTGCTGAAGCGCGGGCTCTATGGGATCTCGTGTCGCAACTACGAGGCGGCCGCCGAGGCGATTCCCGGCGCGATCGGGCTGTCGGGGTCGACGGTGTCCCGAGGCTTCATCGAGGCCAGCGCCGCGAAGCTTCACGAGCTCCAGGAGCGGGACCTGGCCGCTGAGGACGTCGTGGCCATCGTATTGGACGGCAAGACGTTCGCCGAGGCCACAATGGTCATCGCACTGGGCATCACCATTTCTGGGGCGAAACACTTCCTCGGCTTCGTGGAGACGGACACGGAGAATGAGCGGGTGCTGACGCTGTTCTTGCGGTCGTTGGTCGAGCGGGGGCTGGACCTCTCGCAGGGCCTGCTGGTGATCCTCGACGGCAGCAAGGGGCTGCGGGCAGCCGTCCGGAAGACCTTCCGCCACCGCGCCCTGGTCCAACGGTGCCAGTGGCACAAGCGGGAGAACGTGGTGAGTCACCTGGCCAAGAGCGAACTGGCGGCGTGGCGTCAGCGCCTCCAGCGCGCCTACAACCGGCCGGAGTACGACGAGGCCCTCACGGCGCTCAAGACGCTCCAGGGCGAGCTCGACGAACGGAACCAGTCGGCGGCTCGGAGCTTGACAGAAGGTCTGGACGAAACCTTAACGCTGCATCGCCTCGGGCTGTACGGGGTGCTGGGCCGGTCGCTGAAGACGACGAACTGTCTGGAGTCGGTCAATGCGCTCGTTGAGGAACGCTGTGCGAAGGTTGACCACTGGCAGAACTCGAGCCAACGCCACCGCTGGCTGGCGACCGCGCTCCTGGACATCGAGCCGCGCCTGCGGAAGCTGATGGGCTACCGCCACCTGCCCACGCTTCGTGCCGCGTTGAAGCAAGAACTGAAGATCGACACGACGACATCGAAGAAGGCCGCATGACGAATCCGGAGCCGTAGAGAGTTTCAATTGAGTCTCCCTCGCCTGAAGGCGAGGGATTCAGTGCGCCGCGTCGGCTGAAGCCGACTATCGCGGCGCACGGCCCAGAGCCCAAAGAGGTCCGGCCCTGCGGCCTCCTGAAGGCTTCGCCTAAAGGCGAGGGGTTTCACACATCCCAGAGGAAGACTCTAAGAATGGGCTTGACTCCGCCCAGAAGCCAACCCACTGAC
Organism: Vicinamibacterales bacterium; assembly: GCA_965197935.1. Classification (GTDB taxonomy): domain Bacteria; phylum Acidobacteriota; class Vicinamibacteria; order Vicinamibacterales; family CAZQMT01; genus CAZQMT01. The sequence goes on from CBDAOD010000001.1 coordinate 417,518, forward strand.
CGTCTGGGGACAGGAAGGGGCTGGCCGCGTTCTCTGTGCCTTCGAGCCACCTGGCTTCCTGCTGGCCCAGGTCCCGCACAAGCAGTCCACCCGCGCGCCCTGCAGCACCCGCAAAAACCAGACGTCGTCCATCTTGCGATAAGGCGACGGAGGCTTGCGGCCCGCCGGTCAGACGCTCGGCCGGTTCCACCCCGACGCGTACCCAGGTGGCGCCATGGTCCGGTAGAGGCAGCGAGACGAAGTGTGTGACGGCCGAGGCCCCAATCGCCGTGCCGACGGCCAGATGGCTGCCGCCTTCAAGCTGACACGTTCACTCCAGTGGCCCCGGCGTGCTCGGACCGCTGCCAAGGGTGTGTCGCCGCTTTGCATCCACTGCAGCTGGCGTCTCAGGTCACGAGCACTCTGCCATCGGTCGGCGGGATTCTTGGCGAGGCACGTTTGCACGACGTGCTCGAGAGACTGCGGACAGTCCGGCAGCACCACGTGTAACGCGATCGGTTCACTGTCGAGGACGCTGGCGATCACGCTCGCGGGACTCTCACCCGCAAAGGCCTTGTGCCCGGTGAGCATTTCGTAGAGCAGCACACCGAGCGCGAAGATATCCGTCCGGCGGTCTACCCGTTCGCCCTTCAACTGCTCTGGCGCCATGTACTGCGGAGTGCCCAAGATCGTGCCGTCGATCGTCAGGCTCTCGTTAGGCCTTGACTCTCCGCCGAGGTCGCTCCGGCGCTTTGCGATCCCGAAGTCAAGGAGTTTCGCGCCTGACGGCGTCAACATCACGTTGCCGGGTTTGAGATCTCGGTGCACGATTCCAGCTTCGTGAGCCCTGTCGAGCGCGTCGGCGATCTCGACCGCGCGGGAGAGGGCCTCGTCCAGGGGCAGCGCTCCTCTGGTCAGCCGCGTCTCGAGCGTCTCACCCTCCAGATACTCCATGACCAGGAAGTCAACGCCGTCTTGGCTACCGACGTCATGAAGCGAACAGATACGTGGATGGTTGAGCGAGGCGACGGCTCTGGCCTCTCGTTCGAGTCGCTGCCTTCGGTCGGGGTCACCGGCCACGTCCTCTGGAAGCACCTTGAGGGCGACCGCTCGGTGGAGCCGAGTGTCCTGGGCCTTGTACACCTCACCCATGCCGCCGGTGCCAAGGCGGGAGACGATCTCGTATGGGCCAAGGCGGCAACCGGGAGTCAAAGCCATTGCTGCACGGAAGAAGAATCCATTCTACCGTGACGCGGCCTCATCGCGGCACCTATGCCTCCTTCTCCCGAGTGCAGGACGACTGGTTCACCGTTGAGCCCCGCACTTCTTGGGCGATGTTCCGGCACGTGAGGGGCATTCGACGTTTTCTGCGCGTGAACAAGTAGAGCGGTCAGAAGGGACCCAGAAAAGGAGGTACAAGATGTCACGATCATTCCGATTACCACGGCACGGAGGTTTCATTCGGGCGAGCCGAATCCTCGGTCTCCTCATCGCCTCGGGTCTGATCGGCGCCTGCGGCGGTACGTCGGGTAACCCCATCAGTCCCACGACCTCTACAGCCACGCTGCAGGCAGGTCAGACCATCCCTCTAGTGGTGTGTCCCAAGAATAACTTTGCACTTCCCAACCTTCTCTAGAATCGTATCGACCGTCGCGGTCCAGACAAAGGGTTGGGGGTTGTCGTTGTAGCGCTGGAGGTAATCGTTGATGGCGGCGACGAGTTCGTCGACACTGCAAAACACCCCGCGGCGGATGCGTTTCTGCGTGAGCTGGCTGAACCAACTCTCGACGAGGTTGAGCCACGATGCGCCGGTAGGGGTGAAGTGGAGCGTGAAGCGCGGATGGGCCGCCAGCCAGGCCCGCACGGTCGGATGTTTATGCGTGCCGTAGTTGTCCAGAATGAGGTGGAGGTCGAGGCGAGAGGGGAACGCGCGGTGGAGTTGGCGAAGAAACTTCAGGAACTCCTGATGCCGATGCCGGCCGTGGCACTCGCCGATGACCTGCCCGGTCAGCATGCTTCAGCGCGGCGAACAAGGTCGTTGTCCCGTGGCGCTTGTAGTCATGCGTGAGTGTCCCACAGCGGCCCTTCTTCATCGGCAGCCCGGGCTGCGTCCGGTCCAGCGCCTGAATGTGACTCTTCTCGTCCACACACAGCACGACGGCCTTCTCGGGCGGATTCATGTACAGCCCCACGACGTCCGTCAGCTTCTCCACGAACGCGGGATCGGTCGACAGCTTGAACGTCTCCACTCGATGGGGCTGGAGGCCATGCGCGTCCCAGATCCGCTGCACGGTCGAGCGACTGACCCCCTGCGCCTTCGCCATCGTGCGACAACTCCAGGGGGTCGCCCCCGGTGGCGTGCGGTGCAACGTTGCGTGGACGATGGCTTTGACCCTGCGCGCACTGATCGTCGGTTTGCGCCCGCGCCCCTCACGCATCTCGAACACCGAATCAACGCCCTCCTCTCCAAACCGGTCGCGCCAAGCCAGCACGGTCGGCCGGCTGACGTCCACGGTCGCGGCAATGCGGCTGTTGGAACCCCCCTCGGTCGCCAGCAGCAACGCCTTCGCGCGGATGACTACCCGATGTGGGGCCGACGTACTACGGGCCCACTGTTCCAGGAGTCGCCGATCCTTCGCGGCCATGGACAGAGCGGCGGCGGCATCATTCATCCCGCCTATATTGCACGCAGGTCGTTGATATGTAAATGTATTTCAGGGACACTACACTAGGTAGGACCGTACGGATCACGACGAGTGGCGATTACCCACTGCCATCCAATGCGACCCGTTTGACCACGCGGTGCACCGGATCGGTGACAGTCATGTTCACGACAGGCGGGGGACGGACGGAGAACAACACCTGCGAGAGTGCGAACGGGGGCGCAAATCAGACGAATATCGTTACGGCGGCACGTCGGGTTACGTACACGCTGGGCGCGGGGGCTTTCGCGGATGCCACACTGAACTAGGCAGGCCGGGAAGCTGTTTCACCCTCTTGAGGTCCGCGGGTGTGCGGGGTGCGAAACGCTGCCCCTGCTAGTCGCGCCCCGCCGCCTGAACATCGCGCGCCGAATGTGATCCCTCGTCGGCAACATGACCTTGCATCTAGTCAAACATCTTCCAAATGCTGGCAGAACTGGCCGATTCCCCACCCCTTGCTGATCCCGCTCATGGTGGTAGTGGCGACGAGGTAGGCCTGACCCTGAACAGCCCCGCAAGAGCTGCACCAACGCCGTGACCTTGAGCCTCAGCGCGCATCCGGATACACTGCGTCCGAATCTAGGCGATCAAGGAGGTGAATGATGGCGCGTCTCAGGCTCTCCAGGCGCCAGCTCGCAGTTGGCGTCCTCGTGCTCGTGCTGGGTGTGACCGTTGGGGCGAGTGCCCATCCGCTGGAGCAGGATCCCGAGGTGGCAGCCGCCCTGACAGTGCTGGACGCATGGATCTCCGCCACGGTTGCCGAGCGCGAGCAGCCCGGTCTCTCCATCGGGATCGTCGTTGATCAAGATCTCGTCTGGGCCAAGGGCTACGGCTTTTCAGACCTGGAGAACGAGATTCCAACCACTCCCCGGACAGCTTATCGCATCGCTTCTAACTCGAAGCTGTTCACTGCAACCGCCATCCTGCAGCTACGCGACTCGGGAAAACTTGGACTCGACGATCCTGTTGCCAGCCATCTGGACTGGTTCGACCTCAAGAACGCGCATCCTGACGGACCGACGATCACGATTCGGCACCTCATCACTCATACGTCCGGTATGCCGAGGATGTCGGCTGCCTATGGCGATGAACGTTACCCGCCCCGGGAGAAGATGATCAGGCTGCTGGCCGATCAAGAGACCATCTTCCCCGCAGAAACGAAGTTCAAGTACTCCAACCTTGCGTTTGCGATCGCGGGTGAGGTAGTGGCGGCGGTCTCAGGTCAGCCGTACCACGAGTACGTCACGCAGCAGATCCTCGAGCCGCTTGGTATGTTGTCGACGCACGTACGGCCCCGGCCGAACATGCCTGGCCTTGCGCAGGGATACGGCGTCCGCGTTCCCGGGGCCGAGCGCGACGTGGAGGCCTTCGCGGATTGGCGGGGCCTGACGCCCGCGGCGAACCTTGCATCGACCGTGGAGGATCTGGCGAAGTTCGCCGCCCTTCAGCTGCGAGAAGAGGGGGTGCCCGGCGGCGCGCAAGTCCTCAAGCCGTCGACTGTCCGCGAGATGCATCGGGTTCAGTGGCTGAGGCCGGATTGGCAGAGCGGTCGTGGCCTGGGCTTTGCTATCTACCGGATCGGAGACCAGGTACGGGTCGGCCACGGGGGTAGCACCGCTGGCTTTCGGACGCAGGTCATGATCGCCCCGGCGGAGAAATTCGCCGTCATCGTCTTGACGAACGCCAACGACGGAGAGCCTGGACGCTACGTCAACCAGGCGTTCTCGATCGTCGGACCAGCCGTGTCCCATGCCACGCACGAACCCTCGACCCATCCGGACCCGGATCCAGCGTGGGCCAACTACGTGGGCAGCTACACACGCCAGCACTCAGATGTGCACATCCTGGTGCTGAATGGCCGCCTGTCCATGATCGTACCCGACGCCGAGAATCCGTGGGAAACGCGTGTGACGCTGGATCCAGTCCAGTCCCCGCACGCGTTTCGCATGGACGGCGGATCGTACGATGGTGAATTGCTCGTCTTTGACGTTGACGAGACGGGGCGCGCCACGCGACTGCTGGACGGATCGAACTACCGCCTCCGCAAGTGAGGAGGGCGCTCGTGGTCGTTTGGGGAGCCCGCAACGGGCACGGTCTGCGGGTTGACCTTGTAGGAGTAGACGAGCTGTTGGAGGGGCGTTGGTGCTCTCTAGTATTTCTTGCATGTCCTCCGATGTAGAAATCGAATGCTAGGAGTGGGAGCTGCTTCATGCCCAAGTCATTTATCTTCTTAGGTGTCCTCACCATTCTGTTTTATTCTGAGGTCAACGCCCAGATTCTCACGCCGGAGATGGTTGTCGACCTGAAAACGGTCACCAGTGTTTCTATTCAGCCGCAGGGGGAGCACGTGGCCTATACGCTTCGTATGCAGCGGGCCCGTGGTGCCGGTGACAACCCGAGCGTAGCGAGCAGCGAGTTGTGGGTTGTCTCGTCGAACGGAGGACAGGCCCGGGAGTATGTCGGTATACCTCATTCCGTCAGCTCCATCGACTGGACCCCCTGTGCCAATAATCTGTGAGACAACCTCCCTCGTGAGATTAGTGTAGGGGCGAGGAGGGTTCGATGGATGATTCGTATGCCACCAGCCGTAGAGATGGACGTGGTCGTGGGGCCGGAGGCGGAGGAAGCCCGGAGGGCGACCGGAGCCGTCGGCCCCACGACCACGTCACGCGTGACCGACCCCGATCCTGAAGTGCCGGCGAAGGCCCCGCGGCGGCGCTTCCCCGCGGAGTATCGGCTCCGCATCCTCAAGCAAGCGGACGCTTGCAAGAAGCCCGGCGAGCTGGGCGCCCTGTTGCGCCGCGAGGGCTTGTACTCGTCGCTGCTGACGAACTGGCGGCGGCAGCGAGAGCAAGGCGCCCGGCGAGAGATGCGCGGGCGCCGCCGGGGACCGACGCCGCGCCCGGTCGACCCGCGCGTCACGCGGCTCGAGGCGGAGAACCGCCGGCTTCAGCGGCAGCTGCAGCGCGCGGAGACGATCATCACGCTCCCAAAAAAAGTTGCCGAGATCCTGGGGATCCCCCTGAAACCCCTCGACAACGACGAGACCGACTGATGATCGCGATCGAGGCCGTCACGGCGACGGGCGAGACGTCGGCGCTGTGTCAGAGCGTCGGCCTGTCCCGCGCGTCCCTCTATCGGCGGCGGCGGCCCCGCGCGCCATCGCCGCGGGCGCTGGTCTCCACCGAACGCCAAGCCGTGCTCGACGCGTTGCACAGCGAGCGGTGCGTCGACCAGTCGCCCGCCGAAGTCCATGCCACGTTACTGGAGGAGCAGACCTACCTCTGCTCCCCGCGTACGATGTATCGCGTGCTCGCCGCGGCCGACGAAGTACGGGAGCGGCGCGACCAGGCCCGGCATCCGGCGTACACCAAACCCGAGCTCGTGGCGACGCGCCCGAATCAGGTCTGGTCGTGGGACATCACCAAGCTGAAGGGTCCGATCCCGTACCTCTACTACTCGCTGTACGTGATCCTCGACGTCTTCAGTCGGTATGGGGTGGGGTGGATGGTCGCAATGAATGAGAGCGCGCATCTGGCCGAGCGCTTGATCGAGCAGACGTGCGTCAAGCAGGGCATCGGGCCGCACCAGCTGACCCTGCACGCCGACCGCGGGGCGCCGATGCGCAGCAAGCTCGTCGCGCTGTTGTTCTCGGATCTCGGCATCACGGCGAGTCACTCGCGGCCGCGCGTGAGCAATGACAATCCGTTCTCGGAGGCGCAGTTTCGGACGTTCAAGTATCGGCCGGAGTTTCGCGATCGGTTCGGCTCCCTCGAAGACGCCCGCGCGATCAGCCATGATCTCTTCGCGTGGTACAACGATACGCATCATCACAGCGGCCTGAGCTATCTCACGCCGGCCGATGTGCACTACGGTCGTGCCGCCACCATCCTCGAGGTCCGACACCGCACCCGCCTGGCCGCCTATCTCGCCCATCCGGAGCGATTCGTGAAGGGGCCTCCACGTCCCGAGACCCCGCCGACGGCGGTTTGGATCAATCGCCCGCCGATAACGACCCGCCAGGACGCTCCAGGACCGACGATCGTCACCCCGGACGACCCACAGCCTGGGGTCATTTCCCGGCCGGGACCGCCGCTCGACGCCCAGGCCGATCACTTCATCGACGGTGTGGAGTCGCTACAGTAAATGCTGGATCAGGTTGTCTCAAAGGCGTTGACACGGCCCGGGACGCCTGACGGTAGGGCCATCACGTTCATGAGCCTTCGAGAAAGCGTGAGCCATTACAGACAGGTATATGCGATTTCGTTAGACGGCGGTGAGGCGAAACAACTCAGCCATGCGCCTCGCAGCATATCCAGCTATGCGCTCTCGCCGGATGGGGAACATCTGGCCTATTCCATGTTGGATGAAGAGCCTGAAGATGTGCGGGCGGCAAGGACACTGGGGTTCGATCAGAAGATCGAGGATACGTGGTCAACAATTGCGCGAGTTTACGTGGAGGACCTATCTGCTGGCACAAGACATCTCGTCACACACAGCGATGTGCATGTGTGGGAGTTTCATTGGACGCCCGATGGAACAGACATCATTTACCGTGCCAGTTGGAAGCCGAGTACGCCGCCCGGGGAAAACAGGAGCTCTTTGACCGCCTGAAGACCTCGCTAATGGGCCAACAGCCGCAGACACCCTACCGCCAGCTCGGTGTCGATGTCGGGATGTCCGAGGGCGCCGTCAAGGTGGCGCTCCATCGCATGAGACGACGGTTCCGGGAAGTCCTGTACGCCGAGGTGGCTGAGACCGTCGATGGTCCGGACGCCATCGAGGACGAGATCCAGTACCTGATGCGCGCACTCGGGTCGTAGCCTCCGTCCCGCTCTCCCTCCCGTAACCTTCCGCACCTCTCCAGGTATGTACGCGTAGCAGGGAGGGGATTATGGATCCCACAATCACGTGTCCGGGCGGACCCGCGGCGAGTCAGTCGGGTGGGGTGCCGCTGGCGCGTCGGATACTGCGCGCGGCGGCCCTTCTCGGAATCATCGGGCTGTTCGGCTCCGAGAGTGCCAAGGCCCAAGGGCTCGTGCTGGCGTTCACGGATCCGGTTGGCGATCACTGCGGGCGCATAGACGTTACGACGATGCGCCTGGCGTTCGACAAGGCTTCTGGTGCCTACACGATCACCCTGAGGGCCGGTCCCGCGAGCCCCTTCCTGGGCGCGTTCAGGGTGAACGTCAACCTCTTCAACCCAGACACGGGAACGACGGCGCAGAATCCATCCTTCTTCGCGGATAACTTGAACGACTTCGACCTGGCGGCCCCGATGACGACCCTGACGCTGACCGGCGTCAACCCGCGGCTGACGTCCTGGAACGCCGGCGATCGCGTCGCGCCGGCGACCCCGCCGTTGGGCAATCCCGAGGGCTTGTCATCGTTTCGATCGAGCGTGCTCGATCTGCCCATTGCGGCTGCGCCGTGCAGCCCAGAACTCGGTTTTGATTTCGATCTGGCTCAGGACAATGTCGCCTTCGGCAGCTTCTCGATCATCCAGACCGACTCTGACAGCGACACCCTGGCCGACGCGTTCGAGACCCAGTTCGGTCTCGACCCCGGCGATGCGACCGGGAGCAATGGGGCCGCTGGAGATCCTGACGGCGACGGCAAGACGAACGCCGAGGAGCAGGACGCCGGGACGCACCCTCGCGGGCTCTTCACCCGGTACTTCGCCGAGGGCGCCACGGCCGGCAACCTCGCGTTCAGGACCCGGATCGCGACGGCCAACCCCGGCACGACGGCCGCGAAGGTGCTCTATCGCTTCCAGAAGACGGACGGGACGACGGTATCCCATTTCATCGATCTAGCCATGATGACGCGCCACCCCCTCGACGTGGGGAGCCTCGCCGGGCTGGCTGATGCCGAGTTTTCGATCATTTGCGAGTCGGCCGCGCCGGTCGTCTCCGACCGCACGATGGAGTGGGATGCCGACGGGTACGGCAGCCATGCGGAGACCGCGATTCCGGCTCCCGCCCTCACGTGGCACCTGGCGGAAGGCTCGACCAACGGCTTCAATCTCTTCTACCTGGTGCAGAACCCGAACGGGATGGCCGCGAGCATCTCGGTGAGGTTCCTTCGCCCGGGTGGGGTGGCGCCACTGGTTCGGACCTTCACCGTGGCGGCTCACAGCCGGTTCAACCTCTGGGTCAACACGGTCGATCCGGAGCTCTCCGCGACCGACGTTTCGGCGGTCCTCGCCTCGACGAACGGCGTGTCGATCATCGTCGAGCGGGCGATGTATCTGGACCTGCCGGGACAGCCCTTCGGAGCGGGGCACGAGGCGGCGGGAGTGACGACCGCCGCGCTCGGCTGGTTCTTCGCTGAGGGTGCGACCGGGAGCTTCTTCGACCTGTTCCTCTTGCTGATGAATCCGAGCGACATTGCCGCCCAGGTGCGCGCGGATTACCTACTGCCGGGCGGAGCGCTCGTCACGAAGACTTACACGGTGGCGGCGAACAGCCGGCTCACCATCTGGGTGGACCTGGAGGACGGGCAGCTAGCCGACACGGCCGTCTCGACCGCGATCACGGTGACCAACGGCGTGGCGATCGTCGCGGAGCGGGCGATGTGGTGGAACGCCGTCTCGGGAGTCGCGAGCTGGTTCGAGGCGCACGCCTCGGCGGGCTCCACGGTGACCGGGACGCGGTGGGCGCTGGCCGAGGGCGAAGTCGGGGGCGTGCGCGGCTACGCGACCTTCATCCTGATCGCCAACACGTCGGCGTTCGCCGGCTCGGCGACGGTGAAGCTCCTGTTCGAGGACGGGACCACCCAGTCGCGGACCTTCGCGCTCGCCGCGCACAGCCGATTCAACGTGGACGTCGGGGCGGAGTTTCCGGGCGCGATGGGACGACGGTTCGGAGCGGTGATCACGAGCCAGGTGATCCCGAATGGAACGGAGGAGATCGTTGTCGAACGGGCGATGTATTCAGATGCACTCGGTGGATTCTGGGCGGCAGGGACTAGCGCCCCTGCGACGAAGCTGCAGACCCAGGGCTGTTTCCCGGACCTACCTTCCCCGAGACTGGCGGTTGGTCAGACGGAGGCGATTCCGGGGTCCGGGAGTACGAGGTACCGCATACCCGTTACGAATTGGAACGCTTTCCCTGACATCCTGTTCGAAGCCGCGCCCGATCTCCCTCCGTGCGGCTTGAACACGTCCGCTATTTGGTTCGCGAGCGACGTCGAACCATCCCCCGCTGTGTACATCACGCTCACCGATCGCAGATGCGGTATCTCATATACTTCCAACGTCGTTCAGCCGTAGAAGACCGAATGGGTCCGGATCCGAAAACGCGAAGGCCGGAGCTCGCGGAGTGCCGAGTCCGTCGGCCCGTTCCACACGTCACGTCTGAGGAACCGGATCGGGCCGGTTCCACCTGGGGCTGGGCCCGACGCGGCCGCCCGCATCAGTCGGGTGCTGGGTTTCGACTGCACCGCGACTACGGCGCGGGTTCGAGTTCCAGGTCGGCACGAAGTTCTGTGAGTGGCTGTTCCAGGAACGCGGGGAACTCGTCGCGCGTGGGGCATCCTCGAGAATGCGCAGGATTTCCAGAGACTGGTCCTCGGCTCGATCGAGCGCGTCCTTGAAGCCGGGTTCCGACCGCAGGCTGCCGAGGTGGCGGTTCAGACGGAGGAAGTCGTAGGGGAGGACGCCGGCCGCGACGCTCCGTTCGATGGTCTGGAGTGCCAGATCGGCCTTGCCGTGACTTGCGAGGATGGGCACGAGCCAGATGGCGCCCTGGAGGTAGGTGGCAGGCGTCGTCGGGTCGGCCACGACCGTGGCGAGCCGGCTAGCCAGGTCTTGAGCTGTCGCGTCGCCACGCGCGACGGCAAGGGAGACCTCGCCCATCAGCAAGATGTCCTCGGGTAGCCGCCCCTCTTTCACGGCGTCGAGCGCCTGCGTCGCTTCCTCCAGCCGTCCGAGGCCGACTAGTAGAAAGAATCTTCCCAAAAGGCCGTACGTGAACTCGGGCTGGGACGTCAGGACCCGGTCGAGAAGTGCCAACGCCTCTTGGGGACGATCGAGACAGCTCAAGCTGCCCGCCTGATAGTGCGCAGCCGGGAGATATAAGGGATCGCGTCGCCGGGCCTCGGCGTAGGCTGCGACCCCGGCCTTGCAGGAAAGCATCAAGCGTCCAAGCCCGAATGCGGCGGACGCGTCTCGCGGATCGAGTGCTTCCGCTCGGAGCACGTACCCCAGCCCCTTGCGCCAGCTCATCGAGCCGTGCAATTCCTCCAGGGCGGCGAGTGCGAGCAGCGCGCGGCTCGACTCTTGGTCGATCGCGAGCGCCCGGTTCGCCCAAGCGGCGATGTCCGCAGTCGCCTCTTCGACCGGAAGGCCGGCCTCGGTCCGATACATGTACAGCCATGCGATCTCCGCGGCAGCCGCGGCGAAGTCCGGGTCGACCGCGAGCGCTTGTTCGAGGGCGGCGAGCGCGGTCGCGAAGTCGGCTGGCTCGTGAAGGTCGTTGTAGCGGTTGGCGTAGTAGCGGCCACGCTGAAACGCCAGCTCGGCATCCGGGCGGCTCGCGAGCGAGGCCGCGGGGGCGACCGTCGTCGCATCCGGGCGCAGCGCAAGACGCAGCTCGCCGGCTGCCTCCCGGATGAGATCGAGGTAGGTCGTCGGGTCGCCGTCGTATTCCCTGCTCCAGAGGACCCGGAGAGTCGTGGGCTCCACCAGCTGGACGTTCAGCACGAGCTCGTCTGTCTGCGCCGTCAGAGTCGAGGTGATCAGGGCCTCGACGCCGAAGGCGTCGGCGATCCGATTGACGTCACCGTCGGCGGCGGCCACCTGGAAGCTCGTGGGTGGGAGTTTTGTCTCGAGCCCCTCGACACCGGCCAGCTGCGTCGAGAGCGCGGTGGGCACCGCGTCGGTGAGATACGCGAACCCGGGAGCGCCGAAGACCTGAGCCGGCAGGGCCACCACGCTGTTCGCGCGGACGTCGTCAGTCACGCTGGTGGACGATGGCCACAGCGCGACGCCGAGCCCGCCTGCGGTGAGGGTGATCAGAAGGCCGGCCGCCCACACGCCCCAGGCAGGTCGCCGCGCCGGTTCCGGCGCGATCTCCTGGCTTGCACTCTCTTCGCGCAATCGCCGTAGATCGCTCCAGACCTCGTGGACCGACTGATATCGCCGCTCCCGATCCTTCTCGAGCATCTTCCGAACGACGCGTACCAGCGGATCCGGTACCGCATCGTTGTAGCGGGGAATAGGCGGGGGATCCTGGTTGACGATCGTATTGAGCAGCGCGGGTGAGGAGTCCCCCGTGAAGGGGAGTCGTCCGGTCAGGAGCTCGTAGAGCACGACCCCGAACGAGAAGATGTCGCTCCGGTGATCCACCGGCTGGCTGAGCGCCTGTTCGGGCGACATGTAGTCGGCCGTCCCCAGGACGACGCCGGCGTCGGTCAGCCCGGTCGCTGTGGGGGCTCCCTCCGGGTGCTCGGCGAGCTGCTTCGCTAGACCGAAGTCGAGCACCTTTACCTGATGGCGCGGGGTCAGGATGATGTTTGCACTCTTCAGGTCGCGGTGGACGATCTGCTTCTGACGAGCCTCGTTCAGGGCGTCGGTCACCTGGAGCCCGATGTCGAGGACCTCGTCTACCGTCAACGGTGGCCCGGCGAGTCGCTCCTTGAGGCTCATCCCCTCTACGTACTCCATGGCGATGAAGGGATGCCCGTCGGCCTCGCCCACTTCGTGAGTGTTGCAGATGTTGGGGTGGTTCAGGACGGCGCCGGCCTGACCCTCCCGTTCGAAGCGGGCGCGACGGCCCGGGTCGGCCGCGAGCGCAGGGGGCAGGATCTTGAGGGCGATCTGGCGTCCGAGCCGGCGGTCCTCGGCGAGATAGACCTCCCCCATGCCGCCACGCCCCAGCAGCCGTTGCACGTCGTACGGACCGAGCGTGCACCCGACGAGCGCGCCCTCGGGTTGCGAGGGGCCTTCTTCCACTTCCATGGATGAGCGTATTGTAGTGCACGTCCGGTCTCACGACGGTTGCTCCGCCGCCACGTCTTGGTCGGGACTCGTCGACACGGTAGGGACACTTTGACGTTGCTGTCGATGGCGTCGGAAAATGCATACATCGCGGACGCACTCAACTCGCGTGTTCGGAAGGTCGAAACCGCCGGCGTGATCACGACGGTGGCGGGCACGGGCACCTTCGGTTTCGGCGGTGACGGTGGCCCCGCCACTAGCGCCCAGCTCTGCGGCAGTGGTCTTCCGCACACGCAATCCGATGTGCAAGTCGTGAGCGACCGGACCATGGAGTGGGCGGGTCGAGTCCTCACGCTCGGCGGTCGTCCCCTTCGGGAGATCCTCGACGGTCCCGCGCGCGATTCCGCGCCTGCGACCCTGCTTGCCGAGGAACGCCAAAGCGTTGGGTCCTCGGGGCACGGTCGGTCCACTGCTCGGGCCAGAACGCATGGGCGTCGCGGCCCACGTGCACTTCTGAACGGCACACAAGTATCCGGAACGATCCAGCGGCGAGATCGATTACCGAGCGGGATCGAGTTCGAGCCGTGCGACGAGATCTGCGAGCGGCTGCTCGAGATATCCGGGGAGTTGGCCGTTATGCCTGGCCGTCTCGAGGACGTCGAGCACCTCCTGGAACACGGTTCCGGCTTGCGCCAGCGCCTCCATGAAGCGAGGGTCGTCGCGAAGAGGTTCAAGATGCGGGTTGAGGCGGAGGACATCGTACTCGAGTGAACCGGCCTCGACCAGGTGTGTCATCACCTCCAGCGCCAGGTCAGTCTGTCCGTGACGCGCAAGGACGGGTAGGAGGTGTTCGGCATTGCTGGCGCCGTCGGCCGTGACCTGCCGGTCGCTCATGAGCTCGCGTACCCGTTGAAGCAGCACGTCGAGGGACGCGTCGCCACGCTCGAGCGCGAGAACGGTCTGAAGCAAGACCAACCCCTGTTCTCTGAAGCGGCCTTCCAGCGTTGCGCGTTCGACACGCTCGAGGATCGACGCCGCCTCGTCGAGTCGGCCCAGCTCGGACAGCGCCATGGCTTTCTCGTTCAGACCATAGGCGAAGTCCGGATCGGCTTCCAGGAGGCGGTCCATGATTGTGAGAGCCTCGGCGGGTCGGTCGAGGCACAGGAGCATGTGGGCCTGATTCAACGCCGGGTACAGATACAGTGGGTCTCTCCGACGGGCTTCGTCCACAGCCAGGATTCCGAGATCGTAGGAGAACAGGATGCGGCCGAGGACGAAGTGAGCCATCATGCTGTCCTGATCGACACTGAGCGTCTTGAGCACGGCCTCCAATCGTGGTCGCAAGGGGTTCCCGAGGTACCCTCTGTGAGCGACGAGCGCGAGCGTCGCGCGGCTCGAGCTGGGGTCGATCACCAGTGCCCTGTCGGCCCAGGTTTCCACCTCCTGCATGGCCTCTGGCAGAGGGAGATCCTTCTCGCCACGGTAGAGGTAGAGCCAGCCGATCTCGGCGGCGGCGCCCGCGAGCTGAGGGTCGAGCGCCAGGGCGCGTTGAAAGGCCGCGAACGCCGACTCGAAGTCGCCCATCTGGCCGAGATTGTTGTAGCGGTTCGCGTAGTAGCGCCCTCGCTGGTAGGAGAGCTCGGCCTCCGATCGGTCCGTCGGCTGGCCTGCGGCGTCGGGTGACAGAGACTCTGGCCGCAGCGCCAGCCGGACGCCCTCGGCCGTGCGCCGGACCAGGTCCAGATAGGTCGTCGGCTCGCCCTCGAACTCGGCGCTCCAGACGACGTTTCGGCTGCCGGGCTCCACCAGCTGTGCGCTCACCACCAGGCGATCCGCTGCGGCCGTGACCGAGGAGGTCAGCAGGATGCCGACCTCGTAGACCTCGGCGAGCCGCTCGAGGTCGCCACCCACCCGCTCCACTTGCAGGCTGGTCGGCGGGAGCTTCGTCTCGAGGCCCTCGACACGGGCCAAACGCGTCGAGAGCGTCGCGGGGACCGCGTCGGTGAGGTAGGCGAACTCGGGCGGGCCGAAGACCTGGGCCGGCAGCGCGACGACGCTGGCCGTCTGCAGCCCCTGCGGGATCGGCGCACCCAAGGAGAAGGGCCAGCGGGAGACGCCTGCGAAGAAGCCCCAGAGGGAGAGGCCGACGAGCCCGGCCACGAGCACAGCGCCCGCGGCGAGCCTGGCGCGCACCCGAGATTGCACCGGTGTTGGCCGCTCGGGCTTCCCGGTTGCCTCCCCGGCGATCCGCTCCAGATCCTCCCGGACCGCCTCGGCCGTGTGGTACCGCCGCCCGCGGTCCTTCTCGAGCAGCGTGCGCACGACGCGCACCAGCGTGTCGGGAGCACGGTCGTTGTAGCGGGGGATGGCCGGCGGATCCCGGTTGACGATCGCGTCGAGAATGTCGCGGCTCGAGCGGCCAACGAACGGCAAGCGCCCGGTCAGGAGCTCGTAGAGCACGACACCGAATGAGAAGAGATCGCTCTGGTGGTCGACATCCTGGCCAAGGGCCTGCTCCGGTGACATGTAGGCGACTGTGCCGAGGACGGTCCCGGCCTCGGTCAGCCCGGTCGCCGTGGGGGCCGGCTCCGGATCCCGGGGCGCGAGCTGCTTGGCCAGGCCGAAATCCAGCACCTTGACCTGCCCCCGAGGCGTCAGGAGGACGTTCGCGCTCTTCAGGTCGCGGTGGACGATTTGCTTCCGGTACGCCTCGTCGAACGCATCGGCGATCTGGCGGCCGATGTCGACGACCTCGCCGATCGTCAAGGGCGGACCGCCCAGCCGGTCCGTGAGGCTGGTTCCCTCGATGTACTCCATGGCGATGAAGGGCACTCCGGCCGCCTCGCCGACCTCGTGAATCGTGCAGATGTTGGGATGGCTGAGGGCCGCGGCGGCGCGCGCCTCGCGCTGGAAGCGCGCCAGGAGGGCCGGATCACGAGAAACCGCCAATGACGGGATCTTCAGCGCAACGGTGCGGTGGAGACGAGCGTCGGACACGCGGTAGACCTCGCCCATACCGCCCGTCGCCACGAGTGCCACGATCTCGTACTGCGCGATGCGACTCCCAGGGGCGAGCTGATCGTCTCCGTTCGGTGAAGAAGGCTGTGACCCGGATTGCGGCACAGGGGCGGAGGCTGTCCGGGTAGCGCGGCCACTTGCTTGCCCGGCGCCGGGAGGCTCCGATTCGGGGAGGAGCGCGACGTGCAGCGCACAGGCCGGGCAGAATCCCTCAGGCAGGCCGTCGGGCGGCAGCGCGGCCCCGCAGCGCGGGCACTGGCTAGTGTAGTGTCCCTGAAATACATTTACATATCAACGACCTGCGTGCAATATAGGCGGGATGAATGATGCCGCCGCCGCTCTGTCCATGGCCGCGAAGGATCGGCGACTCCTGGAACAGTGGGCCCGTAGTACGTCGGCCCCGCATCGGGTAGTCATCCGCGCGAAGGCGTTGCTGCTGGCGACCGAGGGGGGTTCCAACAGCCGCATTGCCGCGACCGTGGACGTCAGCCGGCCGACCGTGCTGGCTTGGCGCGACCGGTTTGGAGAGGAGGGCGTTGATTCGGTGTTCGAGATGCGTGAGGGGCGCGGGCGCAAACCGACGATCAGTGCGCGCAGGGTCAAAGCCATCGTCCACGCAACGTTGCACCGCACGCCACCGGGGGCGACCCCCTGGAGTTGTCGCACGATGGCGAAGGCGCAGGGGGTCAGTCGCTCGACCGTGCAGCGGATCTGGGACGCGCATGGCCTCCAGCCCCATCGAGTGGAGACGTTCAAGCTGTCGACCGATCCCGCGTTCGTGGAGAAGCTGACGGACGTCGTGGGGCTGTACATGAATCCGCCCGAGAAGGCCGTCGTGCTGTGTGTGGACGAGAAGAGTCACATTCAGGCGCTGGACCGGACGCAGCCCGGGCTGCCGATGAAGAAGGGCCGCTGTGGGACACTCACGCATGACTACAAGCGCCACGGGACAACGACCTTGTTCGCCGCGCTGAACATGCTGACCGGGCAGGTCATCGGCGAGTGCCACGGCCGGCATCGGCATCAGGAGTTCCTGAAGTTTCTTCGCCAACTCCACCGCGCGTTCCCCTCTCGCCTCGACCTCCACCTCATTCTGGACAACTACGGCACGCATAAACATCCGACCGTGCGGGCCTGGCTGGCGGCCCATCCGCGCTTCACGCTCCACTTCACCCCTACCGGCGCATCGTGGCTCAACCTCGTCGAGAGTTGGTTCAGCCAGCTCACGCAGAAACGCATCCGCCGCGGGGTGTTTTGCAGTGTCGACGAACTCGTCGCCGCCATCAACGATTACCTCCAGCGCTACAACGACAACCCCCAACCCTTTGTCTGGACCGCGACGGTCGATACGATTCTAGAGAAGGTTGGGAAGTGCAAAGTTATTCTTGGGACACACCACTAGAGTCCATGCGGTAGCTCCTTGGCCGAGGAAGGTTAGAAGTCTACCTTGATTCCCAGCGATCTGCCGTCCGTGGCTCGGACGATCGTGCGCCGCCCACGCGGTGCCTGCTCGAGGCCGCGCGAGCGGCGCAGCGGGGTTCTCAGCTTGCCGCTTTCTCCACGACGGGGATGCGAGTGCAACTGATTGTGTTGATGTCCGGGATGACAACATCCGGCGCGGCGACCGCGGGATTGGGCGAATCCGGCAAAGCATCGCCATTCGTGTCGCTGCCGAAGTACAAATCGACGTCGCAGGCGCCCTCAGCCTGGCGGCCAGCCACCCTCAGCGCACAGCGGAATCGTGTGAGAAAGGCCAGCAATCCAGCCCCTGGCCCAGTGCCTGTGAATCCGAACTGCAGGTAGTTCACGGCGAAGGAGCCACGACCGCTTCTCTTCCAGCCACCGGCGGCGGCGGTCTGTACGACGAAGGGCCCACCGGGGATAAGGCCGGTTAGGTCGTCCGTGCCCGTCGATGTGACCGTGCCCCTGGCCTCGGCCGTCAGCAGCAATTGCGTTCCAGCGAGCGGTGCGCCGGGGGCAACGACGACCGTATCGCAGAACCAGGTGCCGACGAACCTGCCCCTACCGTCGGAGTCATCGTCGTTTGCCGCCCAGCCAGCCACCGGCGTGAGCAGGAGTGCACACAGCGACGCCAGACACATCCTCCACCGTCTCGTTCGCGATTGGGACATCAGGGCTGTCCTTGTTTGTTGTGCCGTTCCTTCGTTACCAAACGCTGGCGGTGCGAGCCGCCGGTTGAGGGAAGATCGACCCGGTGCTGAATCTTGAAGCACCGACCTTCCCAACCATCAACAACTACTACAGGGGGACGGCTCCGAGGTTACAGAGGCGGCAGGCGGTCACCGATGCTTCGGGCGAAGAGGCGGGCATTCTCCAAAGGCATGACCGTTACACCACGTTCGCAACAGACAGTAAGGACACGGCAGAATGAGACTCAGAATTCCTGCCCTCGCCCTGATCATCTCCGGCCCACTTTTCTCCTCCCATTCTGCTAGAGCAGCAATGGATTTGTTGGCTGTCGGTCTGCCGATCATGCGTGGTGGGCCCAGGTGACGCGGCGATCCTGAATGGCGTAGATAATCAGATGGCTTGAGGTGTTTCTTGCTGGTTCCGGCGTAGGCGTGCGCATAAGAGGTCCGTGGCCCGACCTCGGCATCCCAGCATCGTGCGAGGGTCTTGGCGTGCGGCACTATGCCTCGCATGAGCAGTTTCGCCTTCACCGTGCCCCCCTTGCCCCCTGGGAGCTCCCCCGGGGAGGCCAGGGGGTCCCGTCGGCACGCGGGAACCATCGCTGCGCTATCCCTTCCTCTTCGACCGGCTCGAGCAGGAGCGGCGAGGACAAAGGTATCAAATACGAACCGTCGGGGTCGTTGGCTCAGAGGAGTCGAGAGGCAACATTGGAGAGGGCACTGAGAGGTGGACCCCGAAATTCGGACAGGTTGCTAAGGTGGGATCCAGACCACAGAGAAGGAGTCTGGAATGTCCCGAAAGAGACGGAACTACCCGGCTGAGCTGAAGGCGAAAGTCGCGCTGGAGGCTCTCCGCGAAGAGGCAACGATGACCGAGCTGGCCTCTCGGTACGACGTTCACCCGAATCTGATCGCGAACTGGAAGAAGAAGGCACGCGAACACGTGCTGGCGAGCTTCGCAGGCAAGCACGAGTACCAGGAGGCCTCTCGAGCGGTCGAGATCAAGGAGTTGCGAGCGAAGGTGGGCGAGCTCGTGATCGAGCGGGATTTTTTGTCCAAGGCCTTCGGTCGGTGAGCCACGGCCGGAGGGAAACGATGGTCGATCCCGACCATGCCGCGCTCAGCATCACACGCCAGTGTGGCCTGCTCTCGATCGCCCGCTCGTCGTTCTACTACGAGGGCAAGGGCGAGAGCCCGCTGAATCTGCGGCTGATGCGGCGCATCGATGAGCAGTTTCTGGAGACGCCCTTCTACGGCTCGCGGCAGATGACGCGCTGGCTGCTGCGCCAAGGCGCCAGGGTCAGCCGCAAGCGCGTCCGGCGCCTGATGCGGCGCTTGGGCCTGGAGGCGATCTTCCAACGGCCCAGGACGTCTCAGCCGCACCCGGCGCACAGGGTCTATCCCTACCTGTTGCGCGATCTGCCGATCACGCGGCCGAACCACGTGTGGTGCACGGATGCTACCTATATCCCGTTGCAGCGAGGCTTTCTGTACCTCGTCGCGGTGATGGATTGGGCGAGCCGCAAGGTGCTGTCCTGGCGTCTGTCCAACACGCTCGATGCGCACTTCTGCGTCGAGGCCTTGCACGAGGCGCTCGAGCACTATGGCCCTCCGGAGATCTTCAACAGCGACCAGGGCAGCCAATTCACCAGCGTCGACTTCACCGACGTGCTCACGGAGGCTGGCATTCGCATCTCAATGGACGGCAAGGGCCGCTGGATGGACAACGTGTTCATCGAGCGGCTGTGGCGATCGCTCAAGTACGAGTGCGTCTACCTGTCTGAGTTCGCGACCGGCGCCCAGGCCCGGACCGGCATCGGCTGGTGGATGGACTTCTACGACCGACGCCGGCCCCACTCGGCGCTCAACGACCGGACGCCGGCCGAGGCGTATACTGACGACGGGGCTGACCGGAGCCCGGGGCTATGCCCCGGTTCCCGTCAGCCCAAGGTCGCTTGAATCATGAACCGGATTCCACCTTAGCTGTGACGAAAACCTGTCCAAAGGATGGGGTCCACCTCTCTGTCAAGTTGGGGGCAAACCCCCTGATCTCATACGCAATATGCCGCGTCAAGGAGGATCTCCCATTGCAACACGAACTACTCCGTCTTGAGACGCCTCTTCATATCAGTGTATGCAGTGTTGACTAGCTTCCTAATACTACTTTGTTAGATCCGCAATTGCACCGACTTTAGCGCCTCGATGCGCTTCAGGTAGAACGGCCGTGGAGCAAAGAGGTGCGCGGTGAAGATTTCCTGCACGATCGCGCGGGCCACTGGAAAGGTGAGCCCGGCGAGGTGCCGCCGCCGCTCGGCCTGCAGGAAGTTGTACGTCACGGCGGTGAGCACGACGTGATGGTGCCAGCCCGGGAACGTGAGGCCTTCGAAGTGATCCAACCCGAGGTGGGTCTTCAACTCTTGGTACTGCTGCTCGATGGCCCACCGCTGATGCGCGAGTCGGACGAGCTGCGGCCAGGAGGTGGTGGCCGGCAGGTTGACGAAGAAGTATTTGGTCCGCGGCGTCGCGCCCGTGTCGCGTTCGGCCAGCAGCCACACCTCGGGGGCGAGCCGGCGGTCGCGCCAGTCGTGGGCCGGGGTCACCCGCAGGGCCACACACTGGACCGTCCAGCGGCGCCCGCCGCGGCGGTTGCGCCAGCTGATGGGCCGCCACCGCGGCTGCGCCTTGGCGGCCTGGGCCACCGTGTACGCCCGCACGCCCGCCGCCAGGTCTGGCCGGGTGCGCGGGCGCCCCAGCCGGCCGCCCCGCCGGTGCACGAGGCGCGGCCGCCCCAGGAACACGGTCTGCGACGAGGAAATCCCCACCGCATAGGGGAGCCGCAACCGATGCCACATGGCCCGAAACAGGCCGGTATCGCCAAACTCCGCATCGGCCAGCACGCCGGTGCCGGTGAGGCCGCTGGCGCGCACCTGCCGGAGCAGGGTGAGCGCTTGGCGCCACTTCGCCTGCAACCGGACACCCCGGGGAATCCGCGCCCGATCGCGGGCGGCGTCGGTCAGCCACGCCTCGGGCACATAGAGCGCGCCCCCCAGCAAGTAGGCGCGCAGCCCGGTCCACAGCGCCGCGGTGACCGCCACTTGGCCATTGGCGACTTTCCCCACGGCCCCACAGTACTGGCGGGCCACCCCGACCGAGGACGTCCCTGGCTTGGGGAAACTCGTGCCAGCGAAGATCACCAGCCCTTCGCGTTCGGGCAGCACCGCCCGCAGGCAGCGCCAGACGCCGTCGGCACTCCACGGCGCATCGGTGATGAAGTGTTGGAACGCTTGATAGCCCCCGGGATCGGTCCCCCGCGCCAGCATCGCTTCCATCGACTTGCGCGGGCTGTCGCTGAGCAACCCCTGGACGTACCGGCGCAACGCCAGCTCCTGTGCGCGATGGCCGAAGCACGCCTTGAAGGCCTCGAGCCATCTCATCAGGCGACGCAACTGCCCCACCGTGCGGCGGTCGTGCACTACCGCGCAGGGTCCCGAATTCGCCGGAAAAGTACAATGTCCTCAAATTAGATCACTTGTCGGATCTCGCCCAAATTGTGCGATCTAACAAAGTAGTACTAAGAGCCGTAGCGTCGCCCTCGCCTTTGGGCCTGAGCTTCACATGGCGCATGAACTTGCCAGTGCCTTCCAACAAGCAGTTCGGATCAGCAAGATCGGCGCCACGAAAGAAACCGACGTTGACGTGAGCCTTGAACGCGTTGACGTAGGCGAATGCCGCGTCACCTACGCAGGCGGTCGGATGGCCGTCATGCAATAGCTCTCGAACATCCCCTCCGCAGTCGCGCATGACCTCAAACCAGTACTCTGCGATTGCCCCCAGTGCACCCGAATGCTCATTCATCCAAGCCTCGATGGCAGGATCTCGCTTGACCGAACTTGGGAAACGCATGAGCTGATTCACAGTCGTCTTGTTCCGATGCGGCGCCACAAGTCCGGAACCCCAAGCCTCGAAACCGCAAGCGCCGAATAGCGCAAGGATAGGGCGCCCAGTTTACTGCGTCACCTTCAGCGCGGTGTTACAAGGCGAAGTCTTGGAGGATCACATCCAGATCTACAACCTTCGCAGTAGGCCGATGATCGGTGCCAGCTGGCCTGCTGTTGGGCGTTGACGAAGTAGATGCGGACAAGTGCCATCGCTACATAGGCGCGGCCTCAACGTGACAAGGCCGTGGCACCAGCCTCCGGGGAGTGCGCGGCTCTGCGGCTACTGCCCGGTTGCCGTGTACTTGGTAAACGCGCCGCCGGCGAAGCTCAGCGAGTTCGGTCCTTCAGCCGCGTACACGTTGCCGTCCGCGTCGACCGCGACGCCCTCGCCCGCCGTGCCCTGATAGACCCTGCTCTCCCGCTCGAACGGCGGAATGAAGGCGGTGATGTAATCCTCGTCCACAGGTCCGATGCGGACTCCGTTCCGCCAGTTCGGGTGGTTGGTCGGGCTCGACTCGGAGTCGATCGCGTACACCATGTCGTCTTTGATGTAGATGCCGCTGATTCGCCCGTACGCGTAGCGCGACTCGAGGTAGTTCCCCTCCTGGTCGTAGATCTCGAGGCGGTGATTACCCCGGTCCGCGACCCAGAGGCGCTCCTGCGAATCGAAAGCCAGCGCATGCGGAGTCCGGAACTCACCGTGTCGGACGCCGATCTGTCCCCACTCCGTGATGAAGGTCCCTTCGGGCGAGAACTTGAGGATGCGGGCGGTGTTCCCCGCCTCGAGGCCCTCCTGCATCGCCTGATTAGTCGTCATGCCCTGACCGCTGTGGCCGTCTGCGACGAAGATGCTTCCGTCCGGCGCCGTGATCACGTCGTTGGGCTGGTTGAGCTGGTTGGGGCCGCTGCCGGGCTGCCCCGCTGTGCCGAGGCTCATCAGGTGCTCGCCGTCCGGGCTGAACTTGTGCGCCTGATGCCCCTTCGTCCCCTCGGCGTTCCCAGCGAAGTCCGTCACCCAGACATTGCCTTCGGCGTCGACGTGGATGCCGTGCGGGGTGACCATGACGCCGCCCCCGAAGTTGGCGAGTATCTCGCCGGTGTTCCGGTCGAACTTGAAGATCGGGTCCACCGGGTTGGAGTCGCAGTTGACGGGCGCCCCGCTTCCGAACGTGCCTGCGCCGCAGCGCTCATACGCCCAGATATGCCCGTCGTTGGGATCGATGTCGATACCGGCCGTCGAGCCCCACTCCCGCCCCTCTGGCAGCGTGGCCCAGTTCGGCGTCACGGTCGGGGCTGGGTTGGGCATCCCCTCGCCACTGATCGGGTTGCCAGTAGGCATCCCCGACGTCTCCACCATAGCTTCCGGCATGGCTCGCGGAACTCCGGATTCGGCGCCGCAGCCGGCCAGCAGGAACACTGTGCAGGCAAACAACACGGACTTAACGGCTCGCAACGATGACATGGCAGCCCCCTTCGCTACAACGATGCACTCGGTGGATTCGGATCGATATCGAATGACACGTGCGTGCGTGAACCTAGCACGCCATCAAGTCCTCGGGCGTTCGAACCGTCACAACGTCTACAACGCCCCTTTCGTCGTCGAGGTCCATTACCCAAACGTCCAGCAAACATCGTGGCTGAAAGTATTCCCCGAAGAGAAGGATGTCAACCACCTCGGGCCACGTCACCTCTCGGCGTTGGCGGTCGATAGGCAGTATTAGCGGCGTGTCGTCCCCTTCACAGCATCGCGCGTTCTCGGACTCGGGCTCCCGCAGGGCCGGGTCGCGGCCGACCGATCGGCCCTCGGACAGGGCCTACAGACCCTGCGCGCCGATTATGGACGGTCTGTGGGACTGATTCAAGGTTGACCGCGCAGGAAGAAGACACACGGGCCGACGGCAGCAGGTTCAGCGATGCGTCTCAGAACCCGAGCCTTGCGATGACGCCCTGGCCACGCTTCCTGGACCTGCTGTTTGGGACCACGGCCGTTCGATCCTCTTGAGCGTCGTGCGGCCGTTCGCGCCATCCTGGCTCGGGCCCCAACGAGACGTGCGATAGACTCTGAAGCTCTCCACAGCCTCCGTCTCCGAGTCGAATTATTAGACGCCGGAGCCGAGGTAGAGTCGCCGAATGAGGGCGATCTGCCCGGCGTGCCATGTCTCGTGCCGAATCAGCATTCGCAAGAACTCGCCCACTTGCATCCCTCGGGCGCATGGGTCAGTCAAGTCCACCTCGGTGAGTTGCTCGATCTGTTCTCGCAAGGCCGCGCGCGCACGCTCGAGATTGATGAGCAATCGCGCGTATGTATGTTCCGCGGGCGGTGCGGTGGCCGGCTCTTCCGTCAGAGGCCTCCGCCAGAGAATCGCCGCGTAGTGCCTCGAACAGTGCTCCAGATGAGCCAGGTGCCAAAGAATTGTGCCTGGGGGTGGAAGACCAGGCATGGGCGGCTCCCGAGCGTACGCCGGGTGCTGCCACTTCGCCTCTTCCGAGGTAACACCACGTAGGACGGACTGGATCGACTCCGATTCGTGGTGCCACGCATCGTCGAAGGCTCCGAGCAACGTCGAAACTTGAGCAATCACCGAAAGTCCGTGCCGTGCCCATCCCCCGCAGCCCCGGCGGGGGAGAGCACTTCGTACGGCCCAAGGCGAGTGCCGGGCGCGAGTGTCATGATCGAGATGTCCGATTATAGACGTTAGCGTGCGACCGCGAGGAGGACGCGCGCCGAGAGCGGCCGCGTCGGGCCCGGCGCTGAGGGTGGCTGGGTCGGCACCCGTGCCGTTATCTCATCGAGGCGGTTGAGGACGCGTATTCGGGTCGATGTCACCCGGACGGGCCTCACGTGGCCCGCTCGACGGTGAGTCGAATTTGACAATGCCCGGTCACTAGTCGGGGGCCTGCGTGACGATCTGGCCTACGTGGGCACCGTCCCGCACGCCGCCCAGCGGTACGCCGCGGTCGACCCGATGTCCACCGACGCTGTAGTTGTAGAAGCGCAGCGGAATGGCCTCACCGAGATGGAGGCGAGGGGTGTCCTGCAGGTGGAGGTGCACGTGGGGCTCGCTGCTGCGCCCGGAATTGCCGACCCGTCCTAGGACTTGTCCGACGTCCACCGAGTCGCCCGGCGCCACCGTGACCGAGCCGGATCGCAGGTGGGCGATGAAGAGGTACTCGTTCGGGGCCACTTCAAGGATCACGTGGTTGCCGAGCACCGTCCGCCCGATCCAGCGGTCGCCCAGTGGCCCATCCGGCTCGTCATCCAGAATGGCGTGGACGCGTCCGCCAGCCGGAGCCAGGACGGGCGCGTCGTAGCAGTAGTAGTCCTCCAGCCGATTCCCGCCACCACTGAAGCTCTGCCCCTGGCGCGTCACGAGAAGATCGTAGGCCCACCGTTGGTCAGGTAAGCTCACGTGGTAGTTGGCGCTGCGAGGGCCGCCGCCCCAGGCGACCGTCACCGGACCCGCGAGTGGCAACCGGAAGCGCACGCCGCTTGGCGCGTCGTCATGCGACGACGGGTACACCTGGTAGACGGGCAGCGTCGTGACCAGGAAGGCGAGGCCCACGTAGCCGCCGACGTGCCACCAGGTCCAGAGGCGTGTGCGCCGGATGACGGAGGAGAGGCTGGCGATGAGCAGGCCGATGGCCAGCAAGACGAGCGACGCCGGCCCCGCGTACCACAGCAGGATCGCGATCCGGCCCGGCCGGGCGGCGAGGACGATCATCAAGAGCGCGTGCAGCAGCCCCAGGACGGGAACGCCGCGGACCCACCAGTCGATGGACTGACCGGTCCGCGGCGGGGCCTTCGGATCCGCCGTCGTGCCCTCAGGCGGAATCGCCGAGTGAGAGCGCCACTGCATAATCGCCTGTCACCCGGGTCACAACCGTCCCATGCGGCAGCAGACATCTGCGTGCACCACCGCGTCGTCGGGATTCGGATTCGAGAGCAGAATGAGCAGGCCAAAGAAGCTCCCCGTGGCTCCCTCGGCGACCGACCAGCTGTCCAGCGCCGCCGTAATCCCCGCGCTCTCGTGCCCGGCGCCAAAAGTTAGTCCTAATGGGCAGAGTGCCACCCGATCAGCGAGGCCAATGACTTTGTCTTCTGGATCATCGCCTGGCAAACGGGCGATGCCACCTGCCACCAGGGCAAGGGATGTGGTGTGATGGCGCGCCACTTCATGATGTGTCCAAAGCCGTTGTGAAGCCACGCTCTGGGCGCGTATGCGAACACTAGTGGTGTGCCCAAGAATAACTTTGCACTTCCCAACCTTCTCTAGAATCGTATCGACCGTCGCGGTCCAGACAAAGGGTTGGGGGTTGTCGTTGTAGCGCTGGAGGTAATCGTTGATGGCGGCGACGAGTTCGTCGACACTGCAAAACACCCCGCGGCGGATGCGTTTCTGCGTGAGCTGGCTGAACCAACTCTCGACGAGGTTGAGCCACGATGCGCCGGTAGGGGTGAAGTGGAGCGTGAAGCGCGGATGGGCCGCCAGCCAGGCCCGCACGGTCGGATGTTTATGCGTGCCGTAGTTGTCCAGAATGAGGTGGAGGTCGAGGCGAGAGGGGAACGCGCGGTGGAGTTGGCGAAGAAACTTCAGGAACTCCTGATGCCGATGCCGGCCGTGGCACTCGCCGATGACCTGCCCGGTCAGCATGTTCAGCGCGGCGAACAAGGTCGTTGTCCCGTGGCGCTTGTAGTCATGCGTGAGTGTCCCACAGCGGCCCTTCTTCATCGGCAGCCCGGGCTGCGTCCGGTCCAGCGCCTGAATGTGACTCTTCTCGTCCACACACAGCACGACGGCCTTCTCGGGCGGATTCATGTACAGCCCCACGACGTCCGTCAGCTTCTCCACGAACGCGGGATCGGTCGACAGCTTGAACGTCTCCACTCGATGGGGCTGGAGGCCATGCGCGTCCCAGATCCGCTGCACGGTCGAGCGACTGACCCCCTGCGCCTTCGCCATCGTGCGACAACTCCAGAGGGTCGCCCCCGGTGGCGTGCGGTGCAACGTTGCGTGGACGATGGCTTTGACCCTGCGCGCACTGATCGTCGGTTTGCGCCCGCGCCCCTCACGCATCTCGAACACCGAATCAACGCCCTCCTCTCCAAACCGGTCGCGCCAAGCCAGCACGGTCGGCCGGCTGACGTCCACGGTCGCGGCAATGCGGCTGTTGGAAACCCCCTCGGTCGCCAGCAGCAACGCCTTCGCGCGGATGACTACCCGATGCGGTGCCGACGTACTACGGGCCCACTGTTCCAGGAGTCGCCGATCCTTCGCGGCCATGGACAGAGCGGCGGCGGCATCATTCATCCCGCCTATATTGCACGCAGGTCGTTGATGTGTAAATGTATTTCAGGGACACTACACTAGCAAGGCCAACGTCCTCGACGCGCGCTTCGTCAACCCATACCTCGGACATGACCAAATGGCGCCGCTGCCCGCCAGGAGCACCCGCGGCCTGGTGTCGGCTGGGATGGGATGATTCAGCCGTTCCAGTCGAAGGGAGAGCAGGCGCAACATGAGTTGCCCGGGCGGCTGATAGATGTCGCTGGCGTTCAAGCGCACCCCGCAAAACCTCGCGTGTTGAGCGACGGCCTCTGGCAGGTCTGCCTGAACTGCCACGACCCGTTGAAGACGTTTCACCCGGGCGTAGAGCAGCCTGGATTGGTTGGCTCCGTGCAGTCGTCGCTGCCCAAGCGTCGAGTCGAGTGTGACTACTTCGCCCAGGAGCAAGGCCAATCCGTTCATGTATGTGTGAGCTCCGAAACGCCAACGAGCTTCGTCCATCGGCAGGAACCGTGCGAGCGTGTTCTTCGCGTAGGCCTGGCTGCTAGTGGTGTGTCTCAAGAATGACTTTACACTTCCCGACCTTCTGCAGTATGGCGTCGGCGGTGGCGGTCCAGACGAAGGGCGTGGGGTTCTTGTTGTAGTGCTGCAGATACGCTTCGATAGCGGCGACTAACTCATGCACACTGCGAAACACTCCTCGGCGAAGGCGTTTCTGCGTCAGCTGGCTGAACCAGCTTTCGACGAGGTTCAGCCACGACGCGCCAGTGGGAGTGAAATGGAGTTGGAAGCGCGGGTGGGCCGCCAGCCACGCACGCACCTTCGGATGCTTATGGGTGCCGTAATTGTCCAGGATGAGGTGCAGGTCCCGACGGCGCGGGAAAGTTCGGTGCAGTGTGCGCAGGAATTTCAAGAACTCCTGATGCCGGTGTCGACCGTGGCATTCGCCGATGACCGTGCCGTCCAGCATACTCAAGGCGGCGAACAAGGTCGTCGTGCCGTGTCGCTTGTAGTCATGCGTGAGCGTTCCGCAGCGGCCTGTCTTCATCGGGAGCCCGGGCTGAGTGCGGTCCAGCGCTTGAATCTGACTCTTCTCGTCCACGCACAACACCACGGCCTTATCGGGCGGATTCATGTACAGCCCGACGATGTCCGTCAGCTTTTCCACGAAGGCGGGGTCAGTCGACAGCTTGAACGTCGTCGCTCGGTGGGGTTGGAGCCCATGCGCGTCCCAGACCCGCTGCACGGTCGCGTGACTGACCCCCTGCGCCGTTGCCATCGTGCGACAGCTCCAGTGCGTGGCCCCCGGCGGCGTGCGGTGCAGCGTGGCGTGGACGATGGCTTTGACCTTGCGAGCCGTGATCGCCGGTTTGCACCCCCGCCCCTCACGGATCTCCACGACCGAGTCGAGGCCGTCCTCCAGAAAGCGCCGGCGCCAGTCCAGCACGGTCGGTCGGCTGACGCCCAGGGCGGTCGCAATGCGGCTATTGGCGCCCCCGGCCGTCGCCATCAAGAGGCCCTGGGCCCGGATGACCACGCGATGCGGCGCCGACGCGCTGCGCGCCCACTGTTCAAGCAGGTACCGATCCTCGTCGTCGACCGGCAGAGCCACCGCGGCCCTATTCACAGAGCCGTTATAGCATTCGGGTCATTCAAATGTAAAGTTATTTAGGATACCACCACTAGTACTACTTTATTAGATCGCACAATTTGGGCGAGATCCGACAAGTGATCTAATTTGAGGACATTGTACTTTTCCGGCGAATTCGGTACCCTGCGCGGTAGTGCACGACCGCCGCACGGTGGGTCAGTTGCGTCGCCTGATGAGATGGCTCGAGGCCTTCAAGGCGTGCTTCGGCCATCGCGCACAGGAGCTGGCGTTGCGCCGGTACGTCCAGGGGTTGCTCAGCGACAGCCCGCGCAAGTCGATGGAAGCGATGCTGGCGCGGGGGCCCGATCCCGGGGGCTATCAAGCGTTCCAACACTTCATCACCGATGCGCCGTGGAGTGCCGACGGCGTCTGGCGCTGCCTGCGGGCGGTGCTGCCCGAACGCGAAGGGCTGGTGATCTTCGCTGGCACGAGTTTCCCCAAGCCAGGGACGTCCTCGGTCGGGGTGGCCCGCCAGTACTGTGGGGCCGTGGGGAAAGTCGCCAATGGCCAAGTGGCGGTCACCGCGGCGCTGTGGACCGGGCTGCGCGCCTACTTGCTGGGGGCCGCGCTCTATGTGCCCGAGGCGTGGCTGACCGACGCCGCCCGCGATCGGGCGCGGCTTCCCCGGGGTGTCCGGTTTCAGGCGAAGTGGCGCCAAGCGCTCACCCTGCTCCGGCAGGTGCGCGCCAGCGGCCTCACCGTCACCGGCGTGCTGGCCGATGCGGAGTTTGGCGATACCGGCCTGTTTCGGGCCATGTGGCATCGGTTGCGGCTCCCCTATGCGGTGGGGATTTCCTCGTCGCAGACCGTGTTCCTGGGGCGGCCGCGCCTCGGGCACCGGCGGGGCGGCCGGCTGGGGCGCCCGCGCACCCGGCCAGACCTGGCGGCGGGCGTGCGGGCGTACACGGTGGCCCAGACCGCCAAGGCGCAGCCGCGGTGGCGGCCCATCAGCTGGCGCAACCGCCGCGGCGGGCGCCGCTGGACGGTCCAGTGTGTGGCCCTGCGGGTGACCCCGGCCCACGACTGGCGCGACCGCCGGCTCGCCCCCGAGGTGTGGCTGCTGGCCGAACGCGACACGGGCGCGACGCCGCGGACCAAATACTTCTTCGTCAACCTGCCGGCCACCACCTCCTGGCCGCAGCTCGTCCGACTCGCGCATCAGCGGTGGGCCATCGAGCAGCAGTTCCAAGAGTTGAAGACCCACCTCGGGTTGGATCACTTCGAAGGCCGCACGTTCCCGGGCTGGCACCATCACGTCGTGCTCACCGCCGTGACGTACAACTTCCTGCAGGCCGAGCGGCGGCGGCACCTCGCCAGGCTCACCTTTCCAGTGGCCCGCGCGATCGTGCAGGAAATCTTCACCGCGGACCTCTTTGCTCCACGGCCGTTCTACCTGAAGCGCATCGAGGCGCTAAAGTCGGTGCACTTGCGGATCTAACAAAGTAGTACTAGTTGGGGAGATGCAAAAGACGCCTCTTTCCCGAAATAATCTGTCGACCAATCGTGCCCCAGCGATGGACGGAACGAAGTCAAATCCTAATGGAGCACGTGCCGCGTCCACCGCTTGAAGCCTGAAACATAGGAGCGATAGTCCGGGGCGCCACGCTGTCACTACGTTATCAATAGCATCGGGTGCCAGAACATCGTCGGAATCGAGGAACAAAACGATCTCACCGTTTGTGTGGAAGTATCCTTGGTTGATGACGGCAGCTTGCCCTCGGTGCTCTTGAAACAGCACTCGCGCATCTCTGTCGAAGCGTGCCATGATCTCCCGCGACCGAGCGGACGAGCCGTCGTCTACGATGACGAGTTCTATCCCAGGATAGGTCTGGTGGAGAACACTTCGAATGGCGTCATCGAGAAAGGCGTCGTAGTTGCGATTCTTGATGACGATGCTGACAAGCGGTCGACGACGCACGTGTGAAGTTGCTCGTGGGTTCACAGACTCAGGAGAAGTGTGCGTCGCTGGACCTCTCGGTCGAGGAGAACTGTGCGACGCGGTGACCACGCCAGGCGTGATCATTACAGGGGCCAAACCTCTCCTTCAACGTTCTCCAGCTTCACACTGCATCGAGCCGAGATGGTCGGAGCGATGTCGAGAACCGATGCCGGTTCTTCCACTTCACCGACCCTCACGCCTGGAGCTCTGAACATCATGAATCCGTGCGGCGTGTGGTCGCCCCACTTTAACCACCCGTCGACTCCCCGGTGAATCTCGCCGATTTTGCTCGAGCGCACCCGCGTGACGGGATTGTTGCCTCGCCACTCCATAATGATGTCGGGCAGCTCTTCCACTCGGGGACCGGTGAAGATCTCTCGAGATCGCCAGATTCCCGACACGATCTTTTCGCCGGAATCCACGTTCTCTATTTCCTTGAGATCCGAAATGAGTTGATCGACAAGTGCCTCGTATTCGGCCCCTGGTCGAACCTTTCCATGTGCTTCGCGACCCACCAAGTTGACCCGCACGCAGCCATTGGCGGAGTTGGCTGGGACCGCGAAACAGGCTCTCCGGCTTCGGTCTTCGCGAATCTTTGAATCGACGATCGGCTTGACGAAGCGTCGCAGGGCACGCTTGAGGAACCGGGGTGCACGCGGGGCCGCCCGCCGGGCGATTTCGGGTAGAGGCGAGGGCGGGCTCTTGTCCCGCTCCGTCAGCCGTCGCACAATCTCGTCTAGCAGTCCAAGGCCGATGAGAAATCCCGGAACCACTCCTGCGATGAATAAGGCGCCAATGGAAATGTTTCCGACCGTAAGCGCGTATAGGACCATGGGGATGCTGGGAGGAATGATAGGGCCGAGAGTGGAAGAGGCGGCCGTGACCGCCGCGCTGAAGTCCTTGGCGTAGCCTTCTTTCTCCATGGCAGGGATCAGTATCGATCCGATGGCAGCCGTATCGGCAACGCCGGCACCGGTAATGCCTCCGAAAAACATGCTTGCCACGATATTAACGTGGGCCAGACCGCCTTTCAGGTGCCCGATCGCCGCGTTGGCGAGCTGCATCAGCTTGGCCATGATCGATGTGCTCATCAACTCACCAGCGAGGATGAAGAAGGGAATGGCCATGAGTGGAAAACTATTCATCCCGCTGAAGACTCGTTGCGGGATGATGGACGAGGGGGAGACCTCCTGCCAAACCAGTAGGGAAGCAAGGCCGCTCATACCAAGAACGAACGCCACGGGGACGCCGATGACGAGGAGAACGACAAACGTGATCGCAAAGGCAACGAGCACCTGCCTAGTACTACTTTGTTAGATCCGCAATTGCACCGACTTTAGCGCCTCGATGCGCTTCAGGTAGAACGGCCGTGGAGCAAAGAGGTCCGCGGTGAAGATTTCCTGCACGATCGCGCGGGCCACTGGAAAGGTGAGCCCGGCGAGGTGCCGCCGCCGCTCGGCCTGCAGGAAGTTGTACGTCACGGCGGTGAGCACGACGTGATGGTGCCAGCCCGGGAACGTGCGGCCTTCGAAGTGATCCAACCCGAGGTGGGTCTTCAACTCTTGGAACTGCTGCTCGATGGCCCACCGCTGATGCGCGAGTCGGACAAGCTGCGGCCAGGAGGTGGTGGCCGGCAGGTTGACGAAGAAGTATTTGGTCCGCGGCGTCGCGCCCGTGTCGCGTTCGGCCAGCAGCCACACCTCGGGGGCGAGCCGGCGGTCGCGCCAGTCGTGGGCCGGGGTCACCCGCAGGGCCACACACTGGACCGTCCAGCGGCGCCCGCCGCGGCGGTTGCGCCAGCTGATGGGCCGCCACCGCGGCTGCGCCTTGGCGGCCTGGGCCACCGTGTACGCCCGCACGCCCGCCGCCAGGTCTGGCCGGGTGCGCGGGCGCCCCAGCCGGCCGCCCCGCCGGTGCCCGAGGCGCGGCCGCCCCAGGAACACGGTCTGCGACGAGGAAATCCCCACCGCATAGGGGAGCCGCAACCGATGCCACATGGCCCGAAACAGGCCGGTATCGCCAAACTCCGCATCGGCCAGCACGCCGGTGCCGGTGAGGCCGCTGGCGCGCACCTGCCGGAGCAGGGTGAGCGCTTGGCGCCACTTCGCCTGCAACCGGACACCCCGGGGAAGCCGCGCCCGATCGCGGGCGGCGTCGGTCAGCCACGCCTCGGGCACATAGAGCGCGGCCCCCAGCAAGTAGGCGCGCAGCCCGGTCCACAGCGCCGCGGTGACCGCCACTTGGCCATTGGCGACTTTCCCCACGGCCCCACAGTACTGGCGGGCCACCCCGACCGAGGACGTCCCTGGCTTGGGGAAACTCGTGCCAGCGAAGATCACCAGCCCTTCGCGTTCGGGCAGCACCGCCCGCAGGCAGCGCCAGACGCCGTCGGCACTCCACGGCGCATCGGTGATGAAGTGTTGGAACGCTTGATAGCCCCCGGGATCGGTCCCCCGCGCCAGCATCGCTTCCATCGACTTGCGCGGGCTGTCGCTGAGCAACCCCTGGACGTACCGGCGCAACGCCAGCTCCTGTGCGCGCTGGCCGAAGCACGCCTTGAAGGCCTCGAGCCATCTCATCAGGCGACGCAACTGCCCCACCGTGCGGCGGTCGTGCACTACCGCGCAGGGTCCCGAATTCGCCGGAAAAGTACAATGTCCTCAAATTAGATCACTTGTCGGATCTCGCCCAAATTGTGCGATCTAACAAAGTAGTACTAGGCCTTCAGCAGGAGCTTGTCGAGGAATTCCTTGGTCCGCTCGAACCGCGGGTTCGCAAAGAAGGCGGCGGTCTCTCCGCGCTCCACGACCCGCCCGTCATTCATGAACATGATCTCATCTGCGACCTCCCGCGCGAAGGTCATTTCGTGGGTGACGACGAGCATGGTCATGCCCTCTCTCGCCAGATCCCGCATCGCGCGCAGCACCTCGGCAATCATCTCCGGGTCGAGCGCCGAGGTTGGCTCGTCGAAGAGCATGACCTTCGGCTCGAGCGCCAGCGCACGGGCGATGGCGGCGCGCTGCTGCTGGCCGCCCGACAGGGTGGCGGGGTGCTTGTGGGCCTGATCACCCATGCCGACCTGTTCCAGCAGCCGCCTGGCGCGGTCGTCCGCCTGGGCCTTCGAAAGATTCTTGACCTTCCTCGGGGCCAGCGTGACGTTGTCCAGCACCGTCATGTGCGGATACAGCTCGAAGTGTTGAAACACCATGCCGACGTTCGACCGCAGCCGCGGAAGGTCCCTGCAGCGTCGCACACTCGTGCCGCCCACGACGACGTCGCCGCGCTGAAACTGCTCGAGACCGTTGATGCATCGCAGCAAGGAGCTCTTGCCCGAACCACTCGGGCCGCAGATGACCACACACGCTCCAGGCCGGATCTCCTCGGTCACGTCATCGAGCGCCTGATACCCTCCGTACCACAGGCTCAGGTTCTCGATCTGGATGATGGGGTCAGGCATCCGACTCTCACCGCGTCATTTGAGATAACTGGCCACGCGCGAGCCGGCGACACCCACGACGAGATACACCGCCGCGACGAACGTGTAGAGCTCGACCGGACGCAGCGTGCGCTCGGCGACCAGTGACGTTCGGTGCAGCAACTCGCTGAGACCGATGACCGAGGCCACCGTCGTGCCGTGAAAGACGACGATGCACTGGGTGACGAGCGCCGGGAGCATGTGCCGAATGGCCTGCGGAAGGATGACGAACCGCATCGTCTGCGGATACGACAATCCCGTCGCCAGGCCGGCCTGCATCTGCGTGACACCGACCGACTGGATGCCGGCGCGCACGATCTCGGTGAAGTAGGCGGTGAAGAACGCGATGAATCCGATCACCGCGGATCCGAAATCGCCGATGGGGCGGGCGATGACCACCGGCGCCAGAAAGTAGAACCAGAACAGGATTAGCACGAGGGGATTGCTTCGCAGGAGGTGTACGAAGGCGGTCGATGGCCGGTTGATCCACTTCCGATGACTCATCCGCCCGATCGCGACCAGACACCCGAGCGGCAGGCTGCAGACGATGGTGATGCCGGCCAGCTGCGCGCTGATCGCCAGGCCTCCGAGCAGGAACGGGAGGTTCGCCGGGACGACCGACCAGTCCACGTGCCTATCCGGCCGCCCTCGCGAGCTGCCCGGGAATGGCCAGGCGCCGCTCGAGGCGTCCCATGAACAGGACGACCGCCAAGGTCGTCGCGAGATACGTCAACGAGGCGAACGTATAGGCTTCAATGCCATGAAACGACCAGGTCTCGATGCCCCTCGCCGTATAGGTGATTTCCGCGACGCCGATCGTCATGGCCAGTGCGGTGTTCTTGAAGATCGTCAGGAACTCGGACGACAGGCCTGGAATCACGAGACGAGTCGCATGGGGGAGGATCACGTGGCGAAGGCCTTGAACGGGGGTGAGTCCGGTCGACATGGCGGCCTGGTACTGTCCCGGCGGAATCGCCAACATGCCCGATCTGACCTGCTCGGCGACGCGCGCGGCCGTGAAGAGGGACAATCCCAGGACCCCGGTCCAGTAGGCCACGTGTGGCAGCCGGTTCCACCACAGCCTCCAGTCGTCCGGCAGCAGCAGCGGGAACACGTAGAACCACATGAAGAGCTGAACCAGCAGGGGGATGTTGCGGAACACCTCCACGTAGCAGGTCCCGAGCGCCCGCAGCGCCGGGCGCTTCGCCACGCGAATGGCGCCGATGGGTATGCCGACGACCAGGGCGATGGCCCAGGACAGCAGCGCCAGGTGGGCCGTCGTCCAGAGCGCGTCGAGGATCCATTGCCCGAACGGCTCTTGCCACAGGATCCCCCAGTCGAAGTCGTACTTCATCGCAACGCGCCCTCCGCGATCGTCCTCCAGATCTCCACCATGCCCACCGAGCACGCGCCACTGATGCCATCGACGCCGAACCTCGTGGTCCCGGAGACGCCGTCGCGCACGTCCTCCTGCATGCAGATCTGCAGAAGATCGCCTTCCAGCTCGGGTGTGTGTGCCAGGGACGCGTCCCCGGCCCGAATCGCCAGCGCGGCGGCGACGGCGTAGGCGCCCCAGTTGGAGACGGTCGCGGGCAGGAAATGGGCCGTGCCCGTCCGCGCGATATTGCCCTGACCGCACGGACAGCTGCACACTCTTCCATGGGGAAACACGTCCTGGGCAGCGGACAGGATCTTTCCGAACCCAATCTCGTTCCCGCCGTCACCGATGCCGGCGGTGGGCTTCCCCGCGTGCTCCAGCGCTTCGAAGATCCCGTCGACGTTGGCGCGGGAGCCCGTGATGTCAGTGCCCTTGAGACCGGAGTGCAGGATGCCGGCGGGATTCACGCCGGTGCGCTCGATCGCGATCGCGGCATCCAGGGCCGCGGCGAGCTCGGCATCAGGATTGGACTCGATCGCCAGCGGGACGATCTCCGCCTCCACGCTCAGATGACGGGCGAGGTGAGTCATGGCCGGGATGGCGGGGTTCTCGATCGGAAAGACGATTCGGTGCCCCAGGCTCGCCAGGGCACGCGCCAGCACGGCTGCACCGATCGGCCCGTCGTTCTCCCCGTTCGGGAACGAAGGGTTGAACGCGCCCGTGATGATGGCAATCCGAGAGGGACTCAGACTGCAGAACGTGTCGGCGATCTCGAACGAGATGGGTCGATCGGTGCGGCTCGCTCGATAGAGTCGCTCGAAACCGTCGGCGCTGACGTTTCGCGTGTACGGAAGAGGGTGAATCCTGGTCAGCCGGTCGATCATTTCATAGGCCGCGTAGGCGCTGATCTCGCTGGACATGTTCTCCTTCCACTCTGGTTCTCACCGGCGTCGAGCGCCGATCGCCAGGCGCCCGGCTTGGATCGGGGCCTCCGGAAATCCGGCCCCCGCGGGTCGTCAGTCGGCGGCGGCAGGCTGTAGCTGGGAAAGGACGTCGGCGATTCGTCGAACGCCACGTTCGATCTCTTCGACCGGGGAGTTAAAGACGACTCGGAGATGGCCCTCACCCTGCGCACCGAAGGCCGAACCGGGTGTCGTCGCCACCCGCCCACGGTCGAGAAGGTGATGGCACAGCTCCGCGGACGACATCCCGAAACGCTCGATGTTGGGGAAGGCGAAATAGGCGCCCTTGGGCATCTGGCAGGTCACACCCGAGATCCGCCGCAGACCCTCGACCAGCACCGTGCGCTGCTCCGCGTAGCGCTGCACGATCTCCGGGATGCGAAGTCCGCCCTGGCCGAGAGCATCGGTGAGAGCGGCCGCGGCACCCGCCTGCGCGAACGAGGTTGGACACGTCACGGTGTGGGAGTGTGCGGCCAGTATCGGTGACACGACCTCCGCGTCGGCGGTCAGCCAGCCCACCCTCCAGCCGAACATGTTGTAGATCTTGCTCACCGTCTGGACGGTGATCGTGCGGCTTCGCATGTCGTCGAGAGCGGCCATGCTCACATGCTCGAGACCGTCGTAGGTGAAGTCCTCGTAGGCCTCGTCCATGAGCACCAGCAGGTCGTGCTCCAGCGCCACGTCCGCGATGGCCTCGAGGTCGGCGCGCTCGAGCACGCGGCCGGTTGGGTTGTGCGGATTGCACAAGACAATCAGCTTGGTCGCGGGTGTGATCCGTTCCCGCAGGCTGTCGAGGCGGAAGCGAAACCCGTCCGCCTCGATCAAGGGGAGTGGAACGGGCGTGGCGCCGACGAGCCTGACCATGGGTTCGAAGCTCAACCACCCCGGATCGTCGAGTAGCACCTCGTCCCCCCGATCCACCAGTCCGAGGAGCGCAACGAAGATGCCCTGCTTGCCGCCGATGGTGGTCACGATCTCGGTGTCGGGATCGACCCGGACACCGTTCCTGTGGGCGAGCTTCGCGGCAATCGCCTCGCGTAGCTCTGGCAGACCCCTGGCATCGGTGTATGACGCGGCCGCGGGTGTCTCCAGCATCTTGATCGCCGCGTCCTTCACGTGCTGCGGAGTCTCTGGTTTGGATCCGAAATTGATGACGTCGATGCCTTGCTCGCGGAGCTCGCGCACTTTGTTGATGATGGCCTGCGACGATGAGAATCCTACATGTCGCATGCGGTCGGCGAATCTGGTTTGGCTCATCTAGTACTACTTTGTTAGATCCGCAATTGCACCGACTTTAGCGCCTCGATGCGCTTCAGGTAGAACGGCCGTGGAGCAAAGAGCATCGTGGCTCAACCTCGTCGAGAGTTGGTTCAGCCAGCTCACGCAGAAACGCATCCGCCGCGGGGTGTTTTGCAGTGTCGACGAACTCGTCGCCGCCATCAACGATTACCTCCAGCGCTACAACGACAACCCCCAACCCTTTGTCTGGACCGCGACGGTCGATACGATTCTAGAGAAGGTTGGGAAGTGCAAAGTTATTCTTGGGACACACCACTAGTGGATCAGGTTCGGGGGGCGGACCCGCACCTGCACCGCGATAGATTAATCCCCGCCCCCCTTGAGCGCATGCCGACCACTGGGCTCGCGGCCCTTCCCTTTCTCGCCAAGAGGGTCGGCCTGGCCTCTATGTTCCGATGGGCAGTTGGTGGCATCCTCTTCGGGGTCAGCCTCCCGGTCAAGCCCACCCGGCTCGGAGGACTCGACGAGCCTCTGTGAAGAAGGCCGTCACCACGGTGAAGTGATGCAGGGCGTTGACGCAGAACACGCGGTCGAAGCTGCTTGATTGCCACGGAAGAGCTTCAGCCCGCCCGCGGGCGAGAAGGGCCGCCCGAACCTGAACGCGGGCGCGCCGCCACATCTGCTCAGAAGGGTCGGTTTCCATCACGGTGACCTGGGAACCGCTCAGGGCCTCGAGCCAATGGCCCGTGCCGCACCCCACTTCCGAGACCCGCGCAACTGGCACTGGCTGTGGTGCTGTGAACGCCAGCAGTGCCTCGCGCACACCGGGATACTCGTTCTCCTCGTAACGGCTGAGGTACGTGTCCACAATGTCGTCATAGTCGACGTGCCTGACCATCTAACTGTCCTCGCTGGAGCAGGCTGTATAGCCTCGGCGGGCTCGTCCGGCTCCGGCTCGTTCGGAGCCGGTGACGTGGAGGTCGCCTTCGGCGGTCGATCAATAACCCAATACAGGTTGTGGAGCTGATCGGCGCCGCCCCACGGTTCCGTGCCGCCGCCAGGGAGCCAAACTGGCGGAGAGCCCACGAGTCGACCGATGACCGGCAGCTGAAGGTCGGCGGCTGCGGTGACCGGACACGCCACCGCCAGCCGCTCCGCCCGCGTCTGCGCCGGACTCGGCCGCGCTGAAGCGACCCCACGACACTGGCGACCCGGGCCGCCACGAGTCCACCGCGCCAAACAGCGGTCATACGTTCCTCCGAGACGGCTGGTGAGGCGATGATGACGAACCGATGTTCCCGAGTGTAGCACTCGGGGCTGCTGCGGGAGGCCTCCGGTTCGTGCGGCCCCACACGGCCCCTGCAGCCCCAACACCGTCACGCGAATTCGGCAGGTGCGACGTGTCAGGAAACGGCAATCTCAAACCAGTACTGAATGCGGCGACCGTCCGGCTCCTCGACTTCCTTGGTCTCGACGCTGCCGGAGGCGAACTCCTCGATGCACCGAGACCAGAACGCGGGTCCCGCTTCGTTCAAGACGTGCACGGGAAGTCGCCACGATCCCGGGAACCGGTGCGACACTTCTGTCAGGGCGGCGCGCCCCAAACCGGTGCGGCGGAATTTCGGGCGGATATAGAGCTCGGCCATCTCGATCTCGGCTTCCTCTTCGATCTTCCGGATCAGGGCGAAACCGACGCGCGTTCCATGAGCCACAATGAACAGTGGGTGGCGACCCGGCTCGTGCCAGTGGAGAGGGAGATGCAGGTAGTTCGCCGCGTCCCTGGGCCCGATCGGCCGGTCGCGGTGAGCATCGAGCTCTGCGAGGTACTCGCCATGAGGCCGTGCAGCCCGGACCGTTCTGCGCGATGGACGAGGTGTAGCTCGACCATCTGAGAGTGACGCCTCTGCGGCCAGCGGCCTCCCGTCCATCGTGAGACCGCCTTCGACGTCCGATTCACTGTTCATGCCCCCTGGGTCTCTTGAACAGCAAAGAGCAGCCGGTCTTGCCAGGCGCCTCGCACTAGGACGTGGTGCCTGAGAAGCCGCTCTTGCGCCATGCCAATCTTCTTGAGGACTCGGCGCGACCGCACATTCGTCGGCGCACAGAGGGCGATGATGCGATGGAGCCCGAGCTCGGTGAATCCGAAGTCGACCAGGCGCCGGGCCACCTCCGTGCCAAGACCCTGGCCCTAGTCATCCCGGCGCAGCGTGTGTCCGATTACACCCTCCTGATTCGCTGGCGCGGTGACGCGAATTCCCGCTCCTCCGATGAGGACCGCCGTGGTGGTACGGGTCACCGCAAACTCGTACTCCGTCTGTGGGCGCTCCTCGAGTCCCTTCATGGCCCGGCGAACGAACGCTCTGGTCTCCGCCTCAGTATTGGGGCCCCAGGGGTGATGTTCGACGACTCGCGGGTCGACCGCATACTCGTGTACCGCGATCCAGTCGTCCGGCTCGAACGGCCGGAGTGTGAGCTGGTCCGTGTGAAGCACCATCAGGTGTCCCTGGCCGTCCTCACAGCGAGGTGGAGGGCCAGCGAGCCGACCCGGTCCAGGAGACGGACACGCTCGAATTCAGCGGCGGACAACGCGAGCGCTTGCTCGTCGATCGTGGCGTAGAGCTCCGTGTCTTGCATCCCACCCGGTCCGGCGACGTGGTCGCACACGAGGTAGAGACCTCCGGCCCGGAGGAGGCGGCGCAAGCTGGCGTGTAGCCTTGACGCGCGCCGCTTGTGGCGGAGCTCGTGCACCGCTTGCATCGTGACGACGGCGTCAAACGGTCCTAGGCCGAATGACCAATCCGCCGTGGAGAAATCAACGGTGACAAAGGCACAGCCTGAGAAGCCGGCGAGGCGCTCACGCGCCAGGCGGTGCATCGCCGCCGACGAGTCGACCAGCGTGTAGGTGTGAACTGGCACGGATTCGAGAATAGCTTCGGCCAGAAACCCCGGGCCCGAGCCGAGCTCGAGCACGGCGTGACTGGAGCCCGGAAGCCGCCGTGCCTCGGCAGCGATCCGCTGAAACACCTCTGTCCGATACGGGCGTTGGCGGTTGGCTTGGGCTGCCCATAGGACGGCCGCGGCGGGATCTGTGAGATCGATGGATCGGGGCGCTGCTTTCATGATGCCGATCGTTGCTCCAAGTAGCGTCGCAGCTGATCCCTGAGGCTGTCCTCGTGGTCGACATGTGCAGCCTGCCACGCACACGTTCGTGCCGCCTCGACATTGTCGAGCGCGTCGTCGAAGAACAGAATCTCGCTGGGCTGTACGCCGATGCGTCCGGTCACCTACTGGAAGAAGTCCAGGGCAGGTTTCATCACGCCCATGTCGCACGAGAAGAACAGCCCCTCGAACACGCGGGCGAAGCCGAGGACCTCCGCCAGGTGTCGAGCCCGGACTCGCTCCTGAGTCGACGCCACGAAACAGGGGAGTCCATGCCGGTGGCCCCGTCGAAGTGCCTCGATCACGCCAGCGTTTACGAGTCCGTCAGCGCGAAACCAGGTGTCGAGGAAGGACTCCAGAGATCCTGGCCATCCCCAGGCGTTCAGGTAGGGAGGAAGGGCTGTCCGCACGTCCAGCTTCCCGAGACAGCAGTGCCGGAAGGGCCCCCTGAAGAACTCAGCGGTGATCTCAGGGGAGATGCCGTACTGATGCGCCAGGAGTGTGCGGAAGCGCCACGGCCGAAGCAGCACGCCGTCGGCATCGAAGACGACCGCGCGGATCACCGTCACGCCTCGCCCTTCGACGATGACAGGTGAAGGGCAAACACCGTCGCCACACCTCTGAGCGTCGGCGCGTGATCGAAAGCGCGCCAACCGCGACGTGCGATGTGGCCCGTCAACACGTCGGTCGCGACGTAGAGTCGCTGGTACCCCAGTCGCCGGGCCTCTTCCTCAATCGCGGCGATGAGCCTCGCGCCAACACCCCGCCCCCGGTGCGCCGGTGCGACAAGCAGTGCGGCAAGCCACGGAGTGAGGTGGCGATGGGAAGGCACCGATTCCGCTCTCAGCCCGATGGTACCGAGCACGCGTCCCACAGCATCGAGGGCGACCAGGCAGCGTGGCAGCTGGTCGCGGTCCCTGGCGGCCTTCAGGTCGGCCTCGGCGTCGCCGGGGCCTTCGGGTCTGTAGTAGGGTCCATATTCCTCGACGAACCGCCGCGCCAACAGCCGGCAGAGTGCTCGACACCTCGCTGAGCGGCCGGATCGCGATCGTGTCGGGCCGGTCATTCATGGCCTGGCTCTCACAAGCGATCAGCCACGATTGCCGCCGCCTCGGCCGAGGTGCCGACCGGAATTACCTCGAACCGCATGAGGTCGACCCAGCGTGACATCCACTGATCCAGGAGCCCGCGGTCGTCGCATTCTATGACTTGATAGCAGCGTGCGAGATCTCGCGTGACCCAGTTCCCGATGTGCCTGACGCCGTCAGGCAGTTGGCGGCCCGTGTCGCGGAAGCGGCGATACGCCGGCACAGGATCACCGTCGTGGTAGTCCTCGATGATGAGGTAGAGCATACGGCTCGTCACGGCCGGCCGTCGTCACCGCGACTGCACCCACGCGATCAGAGGTGCCGAGAGAGCCAGATCAAGTACATCGCCCGACCCGACGCGCCGGCGACCATGCCGGAAGGGTAGGCCAATTAGGGCGTGGATGTCGACAGGGTCGAGATGCGCGTCCCCCAACCTCGAGTCCGTGTCTCCTACGGCTCGGTGGGGCGGACGATCTCCAGGTAACCGCCGAAGGGCGACGCCTCGAGGAGCCGGCCGGTCGGCGTGAGGAGCGCCCAGGCATGGGCGATGGCATCGGATCGGGGGGTAGGCCGTTCGGTCACGCGGCTGCCGTCGGGACGGACCAGCACCGCGAGATGGGCACCGAGGGCCCGAAGGACGAGCTCACCGAATGCGGCCTGCATGCGAGATTGGACTGATGGGGAGGTCGGCTGGTTGCCTTCGTTATCACGAGGCAGGCTTCGGACCACCTCGTCGTTGTCTAGAGTGGGTGTTCCTCAGATCCGGATCGACCGATAGATCTCTGAAACAAGGTATTTCCGAGGTTCCCATTGAATCCCGAGTAACGCGGCGTAGTGTTTTGTCGAGGGCGAGGGGATCTACACACAAGTGTTCCGACGAGAAGACCTCAGGGCCCCCTGTGCCAATAATCTGTGAGACAACCTCCCTCG
This sequence comes from Vicinamibacterales bacterium, assembly GCA_965197935.1. Lineage (GTDB taxonomy): Bacteria > Acidobacteriota > Vicinamibacteria > Vicinamibacterales > CAZQMT01 > CAZQMT01. The sequence continues at coordinate 460,351 of CBDAOD010000001.1, forward strand.
TGAGATTAGTGTAGGGGCGAGGAGGGTTCGATGGATGATTCGTATGCCACCAGCCGTAGAGATGGACGTGGTCGTGGGGCCGGAGGCGGAGGAAGCCCGGAGGGCGACCGGAGCCGTCGGCCCCACGACCACGTCACGCGTGACCGACCCCGATCCTGAAGTGCCGGCGAAGGCCCCGCGGCGGCGCTTCCCCGCGGAGTATCGGCTCCGCATCCTCAAGCAAGCGGACGCTTGCAAGAAGCCCGGCGAGCTGGGCGCCCTATTGCGCCGCGAGGGCTTGTACTCGTCGCTGCTGACGAACTGGCGGCGGCAGCGAGAGCAAGGCGCCCGGCGAGAGATGCGCGGGCGCCGCCGGGGACCGACGCCGCGCCCGGTCGACCCGCGCGTCACGCGGCTCGAGGCGGAGAACCGCCGGCTTCAGCGGCAGCTGCAGCGCGCGGAGACGATCATCACGCTCCCAAAAAAAGTTGCCGAGATCCTGGGGATCCCCCTGAAACCCCTCGACAACGACGAGACCGACTGATGATCGCGATCGAGGCCGTCACGGCGACGGGCGAGACGTCGGCGCTGTGTCAGAGCGTCGGCCTGTCCCGCGCGTCCCTCTATCGGCGTCGGCGGCCCACGCCGCCGGCGACGCCGCGGCGGCCCCGCGCGCCATCGCCGCGGGCGCTGGTCTCCACCGAACGCCAAGCCGTGCTCGACGCGTTGCACAGCGAGCGGTGCGTCGACCAGTCGCCCGCCGAAGTCCATGCCATGTTACTGGAGGAGCAGACCTACCTCTGCTCCCCGCGTACGATGTATCGCGTGCTCGCCGCGGCCGACGAAGTACGGGAGCGGCGCGACCAGGCCCGGCATCCGGCGTACACCAAACCCGAGCTCGTGGCGACGCGCCCGAATCAGGTCTGGTCGTGGGACATCACCAAGCTGAAGGGTCCGATCCCGTACCTCTACTACTCGCTGTACGTGATCCTCGACGTCTTCAGTCGGTATGGGGTGGGGTGGATGGTCGCAATGAATGAGAGCGCGCATCTGGCCGAGCGCTTGATCGAGCAGACGTGCGTCAAGCAGGGCATCGGGCCGCACCAGCTGACCCTGCACGCCGACCGCGGGGCGCCGATGCGCAGCAAGCTCGTCGCGCTGTTGTTCTCGGCTCTCGGCATCACGGCGAGTCACTCGCGGCCGCGCGTGAGCAATGACAATCCGTTCTCGGAGGCGCAGTTTCGGACGTTCAAGTATCGGCCGGAGTTTCGCGATCGGTTCGGCCCCCTCGAAGACGCCCGCGCGATCAGCCATGATCTCTTCGCGTGGTACAACGATACGCATCATCACAGCGGCCTGAGCTATCTCACGCCGGCCGATGTCCACTACGGTCGTGCCGCCACCATCCTCGAGGTCCGACACCGCACCCGCCTGGCCGCCTATCTCGCCCATCCGGAGCGATTCGTGAAGGGGCCTCCACGTCCCGAGACCCCGCCGACGGCGGTTTGGATCAATCGCCCGCCGATAACGACCCGCCAGGACGCTCCAGGACCGACGATCGTCACCCCGGACGACCCACAGCCTGGGGTCATTTCCCGGCCGGGACCGCCGCTCGACGCCCAGGCCGATCACTTCATCGACGGTGTGGAGTCGCTACAGTAAATGCTGGATCAGGTTGTCTCAAAGGCGTTGACACGGCCCGGGGGACGTTCGCGGCGAGTGACATTTCGAGTGACATCGCGTTGGCAAAACCGGCAAATCATGGGGAAAAGCTGAAAGGCAAAGAAATCGCCGTTCATGGCTAAGTGGCGACGGGCGAATGATTTAGCTGGCACTAGCCAAGAGTGGATAGAATTCGAAAAGCGGCTTGTGAGACTCGCACCATCTTCGCCGATAAATCGTGTAGTGTCAACAACTTACGCGCGTTTGATTTAGGCCTAATTCCACCCTCTTTTTGTGATCGTAACGGCCTCACCTCTCGGCATTAAACTGGCACTTATCCTGGTTCCCTATTCCAGTTTTATTGCAGACTTGACGCTGGCTGCGGCCTATCGCAGTCTCAAGACCGCCGTGCTTCGGCGGGGCAACGGTCGCTCAACGTCATGCCGCGGGAACGACCTTCATCGCGAACAAAGCCGCACTTGCTCGGCTGGTCAGGTCATCGGGGTCGCCAGGGCCTTGTCGGCATGGTGGCATTCCACCTAAGCTGGTGTCATGTTGGACTGGACGACGTGCCCGGTCGATGCAGCCTGGCGAGTACCGTGAACTGCAATGGTGACGCCGGTGCGTTTGCGCGAGCCGGGGAGTGTCTCCCCCGCCCGTGAGGCGCGCTTGAGCCACGGGTGGCGGTCCGAACGGGTGCGATCTCTCGTTTTGGCGAAGTAGCCAGAGACGTCGATCATGGTCGGTCAGCAGTCAGCGCCCGCCGCCAAGATCGCGTTGTTTCGCTCACTCTTCCGTGGGCGCGAGGACGTCTATCCTCGTCGATTCGAGAGCCGCCGTACCGGGAAGTCCGGCTACGCGCCCGCCTGCGCCAACGAATGGGTGCGCGGCATCTGTGAGAAGCCACGCATCAAGTGCGCGGAGTGTGCCCACCGACGCTTCCTGCCCGTCACCGACGACGTGATTCGCTGGCACCTCTCGGGAGCGGACGCAGACAGCCAACCGTTCGTCGCCGGCGTCTACGCCACGCTGCAAGACGAGACCGCGTTTTTCCTGGCGGTCGACTTCGACAAGCAGGGGTGGCGCGACGATGCCGCAGCGTTTCGCGAAACCTGTCGCCAGATGGGTCTGACGGCTGCACTCGAGCGATCGCGCTCCGGACGGGGAGCACATGTGTGGCTGTTCTTCGACGAGGCCGTGCCCGCGGCGCTCGCGCGGAAGCTAGGCTCGCACATCTTGACCGAGACCATGGAGCACCATCCGGATCTCGGCTTGGATTCCTACGACCGGTTCTTCCCGAGTCAGGACACGTTGCCGCACGGCGGATTCGGCAACTTGATCGCCTTGCCGTTACAGAAGCAGCCGCGAGAGCGGGGCAACAGTGTCTTCCTTGATGACCAGCTGACTCCGTACCCTGACCAGTGGGCGTTCCTGTCGACGGTGCCGAAGATCGGACGCGGCAGGCTGGAAGACCTCGTTCGCGAGGCGGAACGACGGGGCCGGGTGCTGGGGGTTCGCCTTCCTCGGGATGAGGACGGGGAGGACGAGCCGTGGTCACTCCCGCCATCGCGCCGTCGGAAGGCGCCACCGATCACTGGTGTGCTGCCTCGCACGTTGGAGTTGGTGGTCGGGAACGAGATCTACATCGCCACCGGTGATCTGGTCCCGCCGCTCCGAAATCGGCTGGCGCGGCTGGCGGCGTTCCAGAACCCGGACTTCTACAAGGCGCAGGCGATGCGCCTGCCCACCTATGACAAGCCGCGGATAATCGGCTGCGCCGAAGCGCATCCCCATCATCTGGCCCTGCCGCGCGGCTGTTTCGACGAGGTGCAGCAGCTGCTTTCCGATCTCAACATTGCGCCGGTCGTCAGGGACGAGCGGTGCGCTGGCGAGCCGGTGGATGTCGCCTTTCGGGGCACGCTCCTGCCGGAGCAGCAAGTGGCGGCGGACGCGCTGCTGGCGCACGACACTGGGGTCCTCTCCGCGACGACCGCCTTTGGGAAGACGGTCATCGCCGCCTGGCTCATCGCCCAGCGCGGCGTCAACACGCTCGTTCTGGTCCATGGTCGCCAGCTGCTCGAGCAATGGGTCGATCGGCTGTCGGCGTTTCTGGATCTACCCGCCGCAAGGATTGGGCGCATCGGCGGCGGTCGGCGCAAGCCCACCGGCGTAATCGATGTCGCCCTCATTCAGAGTCTCGTCCGCAAGGGCGTCGTGCTCGATCAGGTTGGCGATTACGGTCAGCTCGTGGTCGACGAGTGTCACCATCTGCCTGCCCACAGCTTCGAACAGGTGGCGCGCCGGGCCAAGGCACGATTCGTCGTGGGCTTGTCGGCCACTGTCACCCGCAAGGACCGCCATCATCCCATCGTGTTCATGCAGTGCGGCCCCGTGCGCTTTCGAGTCAGCGCGAAGGCGCAGGCGGCGAAGCAGCCCTTTTCCCACAACGTTATCGTTCGACCCACCGTCTTCGAGCCGGTCATGTCGACCGGTTCGGACGCGCGTGTCGAGTTCCAGTCTCTTTACGCCGCGCTGATCAACGACGACGCTCGGAATCGGCGAATTCTCGACGATGTGGTCGAGGTTGTGCGTGACGGGCGGTCGCCGCTCGTACTCACGGAGCGGCGTGACCATCTCGAACGGATCGCAGGTCACTTGGCCGAACGGGTGCGTCACTTGGTCGTCCTGCGCGGTGGGACGGGACGGAGACAGCAGCAAGCGGTTGCCGATCAGCTGGCTGCCATTCCGGACACCGAAGAGCGCGTGCTGTTGGCCACCGGCCGGTATCTGGGGGAGGGCTTCGACGACGCGAGGCTGGACACGCTGTTTCTGACCCTGCCGGTGTCGTGGCGAGGGACCATCGCCCAGTACGTTGGCAGATTACACCGTCTCTACGACGGCAAGCGGGACGTACGCGTGTACGACTACGCCGACCTGAACGTTCCGATGCTTGCCTGGATGTTCGACCGGCGTTGTCGCGGCTACGACGCCGTCGGCTATACCGTCGACCTTCCGGCCAGCGCGGTCCCGGGGTGGCCGTCCGGCGTCCCACTTCCGGCGGACCCGCGGTGGAAGGGCGACTACGCAGCCAGCGTGCGCAGGTTGACTCGCGATGGCCTCACCCCGCCGTTGGCGGGGCTGTTCGCCGAGGCAGCCCGGCCGATTCCTTCGGACGCCGAGGGCTCCAGCCGAGCGCGCAGCGCATCCGAGGCATTCCTGTATCGTCGTCTCGAGACCTTGCCCGAGACCAAGGGACGGTTCGAGGTGAACCACGCACTCCCAATTCCGTTTGACGGGGTGAGTCAAATGGAGGTCGACTTGCTCTGTAACGATGCGCGCCTCGTCGTAGAGCTTGACGGCGCCCATCACATGGAGAGCGCCGCAGCGTACCGTCGGGGATCGCCGCAAAGACCAGCTGCTGCAGGAGAACGGCTACCTGGTGCTTCGCTTTCTCGTTGAGGATCTGTCCAAGGATCTCGACACCGTACTCGACGCGATCCTGCGAGGATTGGCAAATCGACAACGCGTCTAGGTGGTTCGTGGACCTCTCAGCTTGTTAGAATTCATGAATTGACTCCGACCGTCTTCCGGGCAGGTCCGTTTCGCTTCTACTTCTTCTCCCGCGAGGAACCGCGAGTGCGCATCCACGTGGTGTCTGCTGATGGAGAGGCGAAGTTCTGGATCGAGCCGAAGATCGAGCTGGCTCGGAATTACGGCCTCAGCGACTCAGATCTCCGGCGTGTCGCGGAGTTGATCCACAACCACGAGGTGGAGATTAGGAATGCCTGGCAGCATCATTTTGGAGGCTGAGGTCACCAACATCTCGCGTCATGGCTTCTGGATCTTTCTGGGAGACAAAGAGCTCTTCTTGCCGTTTGCCGAATTCCCCTGGTTCAGAGGGGCTTCCATTGGTGCCATTCTGAACGTCGAGCGGCCTCACGTCCACCATTTGTACTGGCCCGACATCGACGTCGACTTGAGCGTCGACTCGATCGAACATCCCGAGCGGTTTCCTCTAAGAGCGAACGTCTGACCTCCCGGGGACCAAGCCTCTGGGGAGGCTGTTGATTATAGCCTGGAGGGTGGGACGATCGAGCATGACGCAGCTGCGGGTGATGGCTCGGCGTGACCGGCTGTGTCTGACGTCAGCTGAACAGCCAGGTGAGTCTCAGCGGGGCGTTTGTCTGGTGGGGCTTGAGGCCGGTGAACAGGTCTCCCAGCGACGAACACGCTGGCGAATCGGTGGCAGCAGACGAGAAGGGTGTCGGACAATCCGCCGCCGGATGTGGCCGAACCGGACGCAGGTCACGCCGAGTGACATTTCGAGTGACATCGCTGCGGCAAGATTGCCAAATCGTGGGGAAAGGCGGTAGGCCGGCGAAGATGCTGTCTGTAGCTAAATGGCAACGAACGAAGATTTAGCGGCCGGTGGCCAAGGCTGGATAGAATCCGAAAGGCGGCTTGCGAGACTCCCACTCTCTCCGCCAATTTATGTTGATGAGATCGTTTAGAGTCTCCCTCTGGGATGGGTGAAACCCCTCGCCTTTAGGCGAAGCCTTCAGGAGGCCGCAGGGCCGGACCTCTTCGGGCTCTGGGACGTGCGCCGTGATAGTCGGCTTCAGCCGACGCGGCGCACTGATTCCCTCGCCTTCAGGCGAGGGAGACTCAATTATAGATATTTATAGATTCAAACTTCGTATTCATCCCACTTTTATCCCCACATCCATACGCCGCGTAGTCGCCTGGCGGTTGTTGTTCATGATACACGCAATCGGATAGTTTCTTGGCGTTCCGTTGACACTGCTGTATCTGTTGGAGACCGCAGGAGGCAGCTTCGCTAGGCCATGAGCAAGAGTCGGCTTCGGCGAGCCCGAAATCGGTGGCTGCCATATCGTGGAGCTGATCGACAATCCCGTCAGACGCTCCGTCGCCGAGTGACCGGCAACGAACGGACGGGGAATCAAGCGGGCCGCACAGTACCGTCAAAGGCACTGTCAACTTGATGAGCCGAGCACGTTCTTCTGCCTCGACGCGGACGCGCGCGGGTGTTGTCAACTTGGCGAAAGTTCACCCGACCGACTCCCGAGATACCCCAGGATATTGAGATCGAGCCAGGCCGTGAACCCGGCATCGTGGGTACCGAGCTGAGGGGTTGCCCGCAACTTGACAATGCCTCTACGCCTGCTCTTACCGTGCGCAAGCGAACCCACCGGGATGGCCAGCTACTGTTGATGGTACCAGCAGACCCGCGATTCCTCCGGCCGAATCTGCGCAGATCTGCACCGACGCCGCTCATCGGCCCCAGAGGGACCGTCGCGGTGATCGCGCGCTCGACCACCGGCGTGCGTGAGAGCTGAGCAGCATGACGTTGTCCGATCTGGACGCGCTGGTGCGCGAGCTCAGGCCTTACGTCATCGTCTCGCCGCCCCGGAGCGCCTCAACCGCGATCGCACGGGCGTTCTGGAACCACAGTCGCATCCTGTCGTATGTGCACGAACCGTGCGGGTCGTACTACCACCGATCCGCCCGGGTCGCCTCGATCGTTGAGCAGATCAGATCCCGCGACGCGATCCCGCGTCGTACCCTCATGAAGTGCATGTCGTTTCAGCTGGGCACCGGCGAGGTCGCGCAGATCCTCTTACGACATGCCGGGCGGCCACCCTTGTTCCCGCTACGAGATCCGGTGCTGACCATCGAGTCTCGGTTGCGCCGCGTGCTGAGCGACATGCTGCGAGCGTCTGAGCCGCGCACCGCGGACCAGGACCGGATCACCAAGGCGCTCGAGACGGCCGAATACGCAGCGGTCGACGACCTGGTGAGCGACACGTTCCTGTCTCGCGATCAGATGGGGCTGGATGCGCTCGAGGCGCACGTAGACTTCTGCCGTCGTGAGAAGATCCCCTTCCTCCTCGTCGACACGGAGCGGCTGCGTGCCTCGCCTGAGACCACCGTTCCGATCCTTGCCAGGTGCTGGAAGCTTCAGTACGAGGAGCCGATGATCAGGTGGAGACGGGAGACGTTCCCGGACCACGGCGTGTTGCCGGAGCAGTCCGCGTGGTTCGAGCGCGTCTCGCGCAGCTCGGGGTTCGAGCAGCCCACGGAGCGACCCATCCCGGTGCGGGCCTTCCCGGAAAAGCTGCAGGCCACCGTCACGGATGCGGTGGCCGTCTTCGAGGATCTGAGGACTGGTCCCGAGAACGTGCTCTGAGGGCGTGCGGTGGGAGCCGGCGCTCACCTCGGCGCGATCGCATCACGACGGGCCCCACGGAAGGCCCGGCGCCGGCGGTGCGAGCGCGGTGTGGCGCACCGACGCCGCGCGAGCAAGGTCACCGACGAGCTCAGCGATCGCCGCGCACCGCCGCGATCTCCTCGGCGAGGGCGCGGAATTCCTCCGCCAGCCGTTCGCGCTCCTCCGCCTTCGCGCTGCGGGCCGCGCCTCGTGCCAGGGTCAGCTCTTCGGCGCTCTCTTCGGCCAGCTTGCGGCGCGCCTCGCGGTCCGACGCCTGACGGGCGCGCGCCACCATGGCGCGGGCGTTGTTGAGGAACTCCTTGGCTCGTTCGAACTGCGACCGTTCCTCCCCCCTGGCCCCCACGGAGATGAACAGCGGCGCGGCGTAGGCGGCGCCGGCCAGTTGCTTGAGGAACTCGCGGCGATCTCGAGATTCTGACGACATGCCAGGAAGCTACCACAGCGCCATGCGTCGGGGCAACAGCGCGTACAGCCTCGGTCGGGAGGCTCCTAGTGTAGTGTCCCTGAAATACATTTACATATCAACGACCTGCGTGCAATATCGGCGGGATGAATGAGGCCGCCGCCGCTCTGTCCATGGCCGCGAAGGGTCGGCGACTCCTGGAACAGTGGGCCCGTAGTACGTCGGCACCGCATCGGGTAGTCATCCGCGCGAAGGCGTTGCTGCTGGCGACCGAGGGGGTTTCCAACAGCCGCATTGCCGCGACCGTGGACGTCAGCCGGCCGACCGTGCTGGCTTGGCGCGACCGGTTTGGAGAGGAGGGCGTTGATTCGGTGTTCGAGATGCGTGAGGGGCGCGGGCGCAAACCGACGATCAGTGCGCGCAGGGTCAAAGCCATCGTCCACGCAACGTTGCACCGCACGCCACCGGGGGCGACCCCCTGGAGTTGTCGCACGATGGCGAAGGCGCAGGGGGTCAGTCGCTCGACCGTGCAGCGGATCTGGGACGCGCATGGCCTCCAGCCCCATCGAGTGGAGACGTTCAAGCTGTCGACCGATCCCGCGTTCGTGGAGAAGCTGACGGACGTCGTGGGGCTGTACATGAATCCGCCCGAGAAGGCCGTCGTGCTGTGTGTGGACGAGAAGAGTCACATTCAGGCGCTGGACCGGACGCAGCCCGGGCTGCCGATGAAGAAGGGCCGCTGTGGGACACTCACGCATGACTACAAGCGCCACGGGACAACGACCTTGTTCGCCGCGCTGAACATGCTGACCGGACAGGTCATCGGCGAGTGCCACGGCCGGCATCGGCATCAGGAGTTCCTGAAGTTTCTTCGCCAACTCCACCGCGCGTTCCCCTCTCGCCTCGACCTCCACCTCATTCTGGACAACTACGGCACGCATAAACATCCGACCGTGCGGGCCTGGCTGGCGGCCCATCCGCGCTTCACGCTCCACTTCACCCCTACCGGCGCATCGTGGCTCAACCTCGTCGAGAGTTGGTTCAGCCAGCTCACGCAGAAACGCATCCGCCGCGGGGTGTTTTGCAGTGTCGACGAACTCGTCGCCGCCATCAACGATTACCTCCAGCGCTACAACGACAACCCCCAACCCTTTGTCTGGACCGCGACGGTCGATACGATTCTAGAGAAGGTTGGGAAGTGCAAAGTTATTCTTGGGACACACCACTAGGCCGTCAGCCGGTGCCGCTTACCCGGCGCGGGCCAGGGCGCTCAGGACGTCGAGTCGTCCCCGGATCGCCGACGCCTCCGCGACGGTGGCGGGCCGAGGGCGATCCTCCGTCAGGTCGATGACGACGGGCTCCGCTCGCACGCCTCGCACCCCGCCGGCGGCGAGCGTGACGAACAGGACGACCGATTCGAAGGCACGTTCGGTCAGGTTGAGGGGGTTGTGCTCGAGGTCGGAGACGAAGTTGCCGAGGCTGTAGGCGATCAGGCCACGCCCGTGACGCTCCCAGCCCTGCAGGACGTGCGGGTGATGTCCCAGCACGAGTAGCGCACCGGCCTCGACCGCGGCGCGTGCGAGGCGGCGCTGGCGGGCGCCCGGCACCGCGGTGTGCTCGGCTCCCGCGTGGAGCGAGACGATCACCACCTCGGCCTTCCGGCACGCTGCCTGCACGTCACTGGCGATCGTCTCCGCGGAGGCCATGGCTACGCCGCACGGGGTCGGCCCGTCGCGCCGGTGTTCGGAAATGTCGGTGTACGAGAGACACGCCAGGCGCAGACCGCCGGCCGAGACGATCGCGGGGCGACGGGCGTCGGTCTCGTCGAGGCCCGCGCCGGCGTGGCGCACGCCGAGCCCGTCGAGGGTCGCCAGCGTGTCGCGCAGGCCGTCCCGCCCGTAGTCCTCGACGTGATCGTTCGCGAGCGACACCACATCGATCCCGGCCTCCGACAGGCCGGCGGCGAATCGGGGCGACGTGCGAAACACGTCTTGCCTGTCCCGGGCCTCGCCGCGTTCGGTCAGCGCGACCTCCAGATTGGCGACGGTGACGTCCGCTCGCCGCAGGAGATCCGCGATGCGCGCGTACGGGTAGCGTCCGCCGTGCCGCTCCATGTGGCCCGTGAGGTTGCGGGCGAGCATGATGTCGCCCACGGCCGCGATGGTCACGCCTCGGTCGGGCGCCGGTGCGGGCACCGACGGCAGTGCGGGCGCCGGGGCCGGCGGCACCGGGAGGACGGCCGGAGACACCTCGACGGCCTGCAGCCCGTCGAGCCAGCGGATCAGAGCGCGGGCGTGGGCCGCATCCGGCGCCAGGGCGGACCCGGCCTCGAGCGCCAGGGTGTCTAGCACCGATGATGGTGAAGGCCGCGTGAGCTGCGGCCGTGGGCCGTCGCCGGGGAAGACGAGCACCAGCCGGCGGATTGCTGGCGTCGGCAGTGCCGTGGGCTCGAGCGCGCCGAGATAGCCCAGGTCGACCGACCCGATCGGGATCAGCAGCGTATGGCCCTTGCGGACGGCCGACAGCGCTAGCGGGCCGTCGAGACCGCGGGGAGACTCGGGGTGCACGCGCCGCTCGAACCCCGCGATGAGTCCCTTCTGCGCCCAAGCCACCAACAGGTCCCACACGTCCGCGTCGATCCGGGCGCGGGGCGTCTCGCCGAACACCTCGGCCAGCTCGTCGACCAGGTCCTCGACCGTCATCTCGTTCTGTAACCCGAGCCACACGATGGCGGCGGTGCCGTTCACGGCGTAGAGGCATCGCCGATCCGGGTCGTAGAGTGCCAGCCCATCGCCGAGGCGGTGAGTGTCGACCCCGGGCGAGACCCGGATCGGCGGCGTGACACGCGACACCTTCGGGCAGGCCCAACTCGCGATGAGGCGGTCGCGCGGCCGCAGCAGGGGGAAGCCGTCCACGAAGCGATCGGCGTCCGGCCGCGGCCACAGCCGCTGCCAGCCCTTCGCGCCGGCGAGCTCGGACGCCGATCGCTCGAGCCAATAGCCCCTGTCGTCGTCGGGCCACGGGACTCGGTGGGCTCGCGCGCGGCCCAGCAGCGAGATGAGATCGCTGAGCAGCGCGCCCTTGATGGCGTCGGACTCGGCCGCAGCCGCCGCGTCGTAGCCCGGGTCCGTCGGCGACGACGGTGTCCCCTTCCAGGCCGAGCGATTCATCGGCGGCCCGGCGTTGCATTCGAGGATCCAAGGCTGCATCCGATCGTCGACGAGCACGTCGAGGCTCAGTAGCTCGAAGCAGCCCTCGAGACGAAACGCCGCCGTGCGGCTCCCGATCAGGACGTGCTCGCGGCAGGCGATGACCAGGCGGGTCACCGCGTCGTGGATGTCGGCGACGAGCCGGTCAGCGTCGAGCCCCTCCGCCCGCAACCGCCGGAGATACGGTGCGAGATCGGTGTTCCGCCTCCACCAGGTGACTTCGGTGTTGCGTTCCTGCACCGCGGTGTTGGTGATGTGGACGAACGGGTCGTGGCGTGATGCCGGCTCGAGCGTGTACGGGCGGGTGGCGAAGCGGCACGTTCCAACCCGATGGAGGTAGCAGACGAGCGGGTCGAGCGAGGTGATGAGGAGGTAGAACCGCAGGCCGTATTTGTACCCATCCAGCAGGTGGGGCCGGGCGATGTACTCCTGCACCATCCAGTCGCCATCCTGCGGCACCTCGGCCGGGTCCGTGACCAGCGCGATCCCTCGGCCGCAGGCAGAGGCCTGGGGCTTGGGCAGCCAGACCGCCTCGGGTTCCGCCGCGGCTGCGGCCGTCCAGGTGTCGTGGTCGTCGGGCATCAGGAAGCTGCGCGGGTGGAGCCGGGCGAGACCTCCGTCGCGGGCCCAGCGCCGAGCCGCCCGCACGTTCTCGTACAGATCCCCCTTGACGGCCAGTCCGCTCAGCTCGGGAAACCGGTTCACCCATTGGTTGGGCCGCAGTGTGGCGTAAAAATTTGCCGGCGGGCGGCTCCCCGCCAGAAACAGCTCCCAGTTGTCCCCGCCGGTCTGTTCCCAGCCCGCCGCCTCCAGGGGCGGCCGCCACGCGGCAGCTTCTCCTTCCGGCAGGGTTGGGTCGACCAGGTAGCGTCGTGTTCGCATCGCAACTCTCGTAGGGGCAGTGTCAAGTTGCGGGCAAATCCCTCAACTCTGTACCCACGATGTCGTGTTCAAACATGGCTCGACTCAATAACTTGGGGGTCGGGCGATTGCATTTTCACCAACTTCGCAAGACCTTAAGATTACCTGAGAGAGTGGGATTCGAACCATAGACCGCCTCACGCCGCAGCCCAGCTGAACTCCAAATACAGATGGTTGCGAGCCTGCGCAACCAATAAGACGAAGGGGAAACCGCCTCGTTCTGGTCCGGTTTTCGCGCGTACGGCGAAGGTGACGACCCGTTCGTCGCGTTGCCACGGTCTCGACCGACAACGGTGGCGCAACAGGACGACGCGGCATCCTTCGTTCCTCACCCCCGGGCGTCAGGTGGGCATCCGCCCCATGGCCTCAAGCGCGCGGACGCCCGAGCGCATCGACAGCCACCAGGTCGTGAGACTGAGACCCGCTGCAGCGAGGAAGCAGGCGGCCATGAGGCTCTGCTGGAGGCTCGTGAGTGACACGGCGCGGACACGGTGCCAGAGGTAGAGCGAGGACGGCCATCCCAGGAGGGCGATGGTGACGAGGACGAAGAGCACGGCGCAGATCATGAACATGACCCCACCGTAGGACCCCGCGACCTGCGCCGCGTTGTCCCCGCCGAACCGCGGGTAGCGCGCGCCCAGCCCGGTGGCGAGCCCGACGAGCGCAAGACTCAGGAAGACGACGGCCACGGCGCAGACGATCTCGAGGAACGGGTCGATGCCGAGCAGCGCATTGCCCACGATCGTCAGCCCCTCGGTCAGCACGAGCACGGGCACGAGCCCGATCCAGAACTTCGACCAGAGAAATTCACGCAGCGCGGCCGGTGCGGTTCGAATGATCCAGAACGCCGGGCCTTCCGCGGACACCGCCGGGAACACGAAACGGACGGCGATGGTCGCCATCACCAGACCCGCCATGCCGAGGTTGACGAACGCGTAGGCGTTCTTGACCGTGCCGCTCATGTAGGGGATGCGATCGAGATCGAGCACGCGGAAGTTGTAGATGTACACGAGGACCAGCGCGCCCAGCAGCAGGAGCTGGGACCACTGCGTGACGTCGCGCAGGAACACCTTGACGTCCTTGACGAGCAACTGCCGCCGCACCGTGGACAGCGGAAGCCGGCCGACCAGCCGGTCCACGACGCGGAGCCCGTTGAATCGCGTCTTGCGCGCCTCCTGCGCCTTGCTGAACCCGGTGAAATGCCACCGCTCGTGCGCCGCGCGGAGCATCACGGTCAGCGCCAGCGCCGTGATCCACAGCGCCCCCGCGTGCAGCAGGTCGAACCGCCCTTGCAGGCCGGCGAACAGTGTCTCCCCGGCCCAGAATGACGGCAGCAGCGGCGTGACGGGTGTCTGCAGCGTCGTGAAGAAGCCCATGAGGTCTGGCAGCGTCTCGGCGCGCATCAGCCGCTCGGGTCGCACGTAGCGAAGCAGCAGCACGACGCTGCCCGCGAAGAGGATCCCCATGAGCATCAAGATGTCGCGGGCGCGCCGGGCCGGAAAGACGTTGACCAGCAGCAGCGTGAGGCCACATCCGAGCGCGACCGGGATGATCGAGAACGGCACGATGGTCGTCGCCGCGCCGAGATAGAAGCCGGCGGGCGCGCAGCGCGCGAGGCCGACGCCCGCGAGCACCGGGACCAGAAAGACGACGACCATCCACGACGCCTGGGCGACCGTCCGGGCGAAGCGGGCGTGAAAGAGGCGCCGGCGGTCGATCGGCGCCGCGAGGAGCAGCCGGAGGTCCTCCGACAGGAAGAACGTCGAGAGCGCCGTGACGATACCGCTGAAGGCCAGGAACGACAGAAACGTGAGAAAGAGCCACGACAGACCGAGGCGAAGCAGGAAGTCGCCCAGCTCGCCGTAGCGGTCGAGCTGCAGCGTCAACCAGAAGGCGCCGGCGAAGAGCGCCACGCACACGGCCAGCCCGATCGCTCCGAAGACCGCGGAGCGGAGGAGGTCGCCCCGCTCGCGGCATCTCGCGCGGTTGCGCGACGACAGGAACGACGGCCATAGCAAGTAGGGGAACGGGACCATGGTTGGTGCGTCTCGTCGCGCCACGGCTGGCGGCGTCGCGCTACGCGGCCGCGTCGATCTCCTGCAGACCGCTACCGCCCGTGAGCTTCAGGAACACGGGCGTCAGGTGCTCGTCCTGCCCCCCGGCCAACGCCCGCAGCTCGTCGACCGTGCCCCGGGCGATGATGTTCCCCCTGACGATGATGCTGATCCGATCGCACATCTCCTGGGCGACCTCCAGCGTGTGAGTGCTCATCAGGATCGCCACGCCCCGGTCGGCCATGCGGCGGAACACGGCCTTGATCAACCGCGCGCCACGCGGGTCCAGACCCACCATGGGTTCGTCGACGAGCACCGCTTGCGGGCGATGCAGAAACGCCGCGCTCATGACCAGACGCTGCTTCATCCCGTGGGAGAAGCTCTCGACCAGCTCGTGCTCCCACTGGGTCAGCTCGAAGAGCTCGAGCATCTCGCCCACGCGACGGTCGGTGCCGTGGCCGTCCATGCCGTACAGCCCGGCGTGGAAGTGGAGGACTCTCCCGCGGTGAGCTTCTCGTAGATGAACGGCCGGTCGGGAATGAAGCCCAGTGACGCCTTGGCCGCCTCCGGCGCCGTCGCCAGGTCGTGCCCATTGACGAGGATCCGGCCGGCGGTTGGCTTGAGCAAGCCCGCGACCATCCGGATCGTCGTGGTCTTTCCGGCCCCGTTCGGGCCGAGGAACCCATGGATCTCTCCCCCCGCCGCCTCGAGGCTGATGCAATCGACCGCGGTGAAGGCGCCGTAGTTCTTGACCAGATCGTGAATCGCTATCATGGTTCATCCTGCGCAGAGTCGCATCCAGCCGCACCAGCCCCCGCGGGCCCGGCGCCGTGGGATCGCGACCGGTGCCGGTGGGGTTTCCCCGACGAGGATCGGCGTCGACCCCGGCACCAGTTCCAGGTCGAGCACGGTCATCTTCAGCCGGCCGATCAGGGGCAGGATGGCTGCCTGTTTGGAGAGGCCGCCCCGCGCCAGCCGCAGATGCGTGGCGTCGGCCGGAAACTGGTTGAGGGTCGGGTCGACCGGCAGCCACATCCCGCCGCCTTCGACGTCCCGCAGGTACACCTCCGGCCAGGCGTGGTAGTAGAACGCGCCTCGCATGTGCACCAGCCCCACGGCGATCCGCGCGGGGATGTCCAGTGCGCGCGCCATGGCGACGAAGAGGGCCGTGTGCTCGTTGCAGTCGCCGACCTTCGTGCGGAGCACCTCGCGCGCCGACGGCAGGCTCACCGTCGGCTTCTTGTCCAGCAGACCGTTGACGTAGCGAACGAGCGCCTCGGCTCTGGCGCGGTCGCCCTCGGAGGCCCCGGCCGCGCGTGCCGCCTCGGCGAGGATCTCGGGGGCGTCGCTCTCGATGAGCGGCTCCGGCATCAGATACCGCTCGACGTCGGGATCGGCCGGGCCGGGCTGGAGCGTCTTGGCGTCCCTCGTCTCGATCTCGTCGCCCTCGACCGTCTGCCCCACACCCTGCAGATCCGGGTCCGACAAGTCGGCACCCTCGAGACGCACGCGGAGCCTCGAGACGTTGCGTGCGTCGTCGATGCGTCGATCCGACACCGGCACCACCGCCGAGGCCTCAAGCAGATCCGTCTGGACCAGGCCCGGCACGGCCATGATGGTGGCCCGATCCGCAGGCTCCCGCAGGGTCAGGAGTCCTAGCGGACTCTGCTCTCGCACCACCTCCCCGGTGTCGGTCACCCAGGAGGTCGTTTGGAGGCCGGCGAAGCCGACGTCGACTCGAAAGGCAGGCGTTGGCGCGCTGCCGACGCG
The DNA here is from genome assembly GCA_965197935.1 of Vicinamibacterales bacterium. GTDB lineage: Bacteria > Acidobacteriota > Vicinamibacteria > Vicinamibacterales > CAZQMT01 > CAZQMT01. The sequence continues at coordinate 476,599 of CBDAOD010000001.1, forward strand.
GACGAGCTCACGTGACCCCACCTCGAGGACGACGGGCGCGTTGGTGAGGGTGGCCGGGTCGAACACCATCCACTCGTGTCGGGCGCCGGGGGTCAGGCCTTCCGCCACGAGGCGCCGGCCCAGATTCAGGGTCAGCATGGGCGGCTCCGTCACCTCGAGCGCCTCGGTCCGCGTCTCTCCGGCGGAGATCACGTCGATCGTCAGCTTCAGGCCCTCCACTCGTCCCCGAACCTCGATCGGGCCGGTGCCCGGATCGAGCGAGAACTCGAACGACCGCAGGGTGAACGCCTCGTCCACCTGCGCCGTGGTGCGCAGCTTCGCCGGTGCGGTCGCGCCGAGCAGGGTCATCTCGAGCTGTCCGTCCTCCTGGAGCTCGAACCCATCGCCGGTCGGCAAGACCTGGCGAACGGTGAACCCGATCTTCTCGCCGCGATAGTAGACGCCGCGCCACTGGGCCTCGGACCCGTAGCGGGAGAGGTCGGCGGCGAGATTGCCGGAGGCGTGGCCGTGGGATCGGCTCACCAGGACGGCCATGGTCGCGACCCAGGCCAGGAGGATGACCAGGGACACGGGCTCCGTGATCGCCCGCGGCAGGGGGCGGATCCATCGCTGCCTGCTCCAGAGGTTCACCGGACGCGCTCGCTCATGTTCTGGGCACCCGCGGCCGGACGACACCGCCCGGCTCGCCGTGCTGCCTTCTCTTATTGCCTATCGGCAGCAGGCCGCAGGAGTTGCAGCGGGCGCGGTTCGGTTCGCTTGATCGGATGCCGGGCGCACGATACACTCGTCCCAACGTCTCGATCCACCGGCGAGGCGCCGCGCTGGGTCGCACCGCGGCTCGGATCCTGTGCAATCTCAGCCTATGAACCGCGTCAGGGCCGGAAGGCAGCAGCGCTAAGTAGTCACTGACATGTGCCGCAGGGTGTTCCGGGCCGCGGTGGGACGCGGCGCCCGGCTCGCGATCTTCGTCTGTCATCCGTCGTAATCTTCAGTGTCCTACCAGGTTCTCGCCCGCAAGTGGCGGCCCCAGCGCTTCGATGAGGTAGTGGGGCAGCTGGGTGTCACCCAGACGCTGCGCAACGCCATCACGGGCGACCGCCTGGCGCACGCGTTCGTGTTCGCGGGGCCCCGCGGAGTGGGCAAGACCACGACCGCCCGCATCCTGGCCCGCGCGCTCAACTGCGTCCAGGGTCCGACGCCCGACCCCTGTGGCGTCTGCGACGCGTGCACGGAGATTGCGGGCGGCCGCGACATCGACGTCCTGGAGATCGACGCCGCCACCCACACGCAGGTCGAGAACGTCCGTGAGGTGATCATCGCCGGGCTCGCGATGGCGCCGGTGCGGGACCGCTACAAGATCTTCCTCATCGACGAGGTCCATCAGCTGTCCAGCCACTCGTTCAACGCCCTCCTCAAGTCCATCGAGGAGCCGCCGCCGCACGTCGTCTTCATGATGGCGACCACCGAGCTGGGCAAGATCCCCGAGACGATCCGGTCGCGCTCGCAGGTGTTCGAGTTCAAGACGATCGCGACGCGCGCGATCGCCGACCAGCTTCACGCGATCGCGACGAAGGAAGGCATCGCGATCGACGACACCGCGGTCGCGCTGCTGGCGCGCTCGGCCGAGGGGAGCATGCGCGACGCGCAGAGCGCCTTCGACCAGGTGATCGCCTTCGCGGGGGAGACGATCACCGCCGACGACGTCTCGACGGTGCTGGGAATCGTCGGGCGCGACCTCCTGCTCGACGTCCTGGAGGCGGTGGCCGCCGAGCAGGGCCCGGCGCTATTCGAGCTGGCCGCGCGGGCGGTCGAGGCCGGGTACGACCTGCGGATGGTGTGTCGCGAGCTGTCGCGGTTGAACCGCGATCTCCTGCTCGTTTCCCTGGATCCCGCCCGCATCGACGACCCCGAGATCGCCGGAGAAGGCGACCGCGAGCGCGTGCGGGCGCTGGCCCAACGTTTCTCTCGCGAGGATCTGATGCGCGCGTTCGACGTGCTCGCCCACGCGGAGGCCGAGATCAGGACGGCGTCGCAGCCGCGCTACCACCTGGAGATGGCGCTGATCCGCTGGATGCACCTCCGCAAGCTAGTGCCATTGGTCGAGCTCATCGACCGGCTTCAGAGCGGTGGGCCGATCGGGACGCCCGGCGTGGCGCGATCGTTGGCGCCCGCGCCGCCGCGGCCGGGGTCACGCCCCGCCGCGCGCCCACCGTCACGGCCCGCCGGGGAGCCCGAGGCACGCTCCGACTCACGCCGCCCGTCGCCGCCCGCCGCGCGGCACGACTCGCGTCCGGAGGCACGCGCCGCCGCGCGCCCGGTCCGGTCGGCCGAGGCGCCGCCGCGGGCGGCCACGGCCGCGCAGCCGGCTGCGTCTGCGACACAGAGCCCCACCCCGCCCGCGCGGGCGCGGCGGGAGGCGCCGGCGGCCCCGGCGCCAGCGGAGCCGCCGCCCGACAGACGCGGGGCAGCACCGTCCGGGGATCCCGATGGCGATGGCACGGCCGCGTTGAAGGACGCCCTCCTGAACGAGATTAAGAGCTCCAAGAAGTTGCTCTACGGTACGGTCATCGCGCAGGCGGAGAAGATCGCCGTCACGTCCGACCGGGTGACGTTCACCTTCGCGTCGACCCACCGGACGTTGAGGATGCAGCTCGATCGCAACCGGGCGTGGATCGCGGGCGTGGCTGAGAAGTTGGCCGGCCGGAAGATCAAGGTCGAGGCGGTCGAGTCCGCGGCCGCCGCGGCCGGGCCCGTCGAGGCACAGACGCAGCCCGACGCTGCCGAGCCCACCGATCCCAAGGCGGCGCTCAAGAGCGAGGCGATGGAGGATGCCGGGGTGCAGGCGATGCTGGACGTGTTCGCCGCCGACATTCGCGAGGTCGAGGAGATCTGACCCAGACAGGGTGACCATGAACATCCAGCAGATGATGAAGCAGGCGCAGCAGATGCAGGCGCGTCTGCAGCAGCAGATGGCCGAGACGCGCGTCGAGGCCACGGCGGGTGGTGGAATGGTGACGGTCGTGATGAACGGAGCCAAGCAGATCCAGAGCCTCGCGATCGATCCGGAGGTGGTCTCCAAGGATGACGTCGAGATGCTTCAAGATCTCATCCTCGCGGCGGTCAACGACGCCCATCGCAAGGTCGACGAGGCCATGGCCGAGCAGATGGGCGGGATGATGGGTGGCCTGAAGCTCCCGGGAATGCCTTGATGAGCCGGCTCGATGCGCTGGCTCACGTGATCGAGCAACTCCAGCGGCTGCCGGGAATTGGTGCGAAGAGCGCGCAGCGGCTCGCCTATCACGTCCTCAGGACCCCGCGGGCGGACGTGGATCGGCTCTGTGACGCGATCCGCGAGGTCAAGGATCGCGTCACCTACTGCTCGGTCTGCAGCAGCATCACCGACGTCGATCCCTGCCACTACTGCAGCCATCCCGACCGCGACCGGCGCGTGCTCTGCGTCGTCGAGGAGCCGGAGAACGTCAGCGCGATCGAGAAGACCCGCGACTTCAAGGGGCTCTACCACGTGCTATTGGGCGCGCTGTCGCCGCTCCACGGCGTAGGTCCAGAGGATCTCAACATCAAGAGCCTGCTGACGCGCGTCGAGAACGGCAGCGTCGACGAAGTGATCCTGGCGACCAACCCCAACGTGGAGGGTGAGGCGACCGCGATCTATCTGGCCAAGCTGCTCAAGCCGCTCGGCGTCCGCGTCACGCGGATCGCCATGGGCGTGCCCGTGGGCAGCGACCTGGAGTACACCGACGAGATCACGATGCACAAGGCGATCGAGGGACGGCGGGAGGTATGACGCCCTGTGACTGCCGACCGCGCCGTCGCGATCATGGCGAGGTCGCCGCGCGCCGACCTCGCCGCCCTCAAGACCCGCCTGATTCCGGTGCTCCCCGCGTCCGGGGATAGAGCCGCGCTCTACACCGCGTTCCTCACCGATCTGGTCGCGCGGTGCCGGGGCCTTCCGGGGGCGCGTCTGCGCGTGGCCTTCACCCTGGAGGGCGGGACGGCCGGATTCGCAGACCTCGGCCTCCACGCCGACGAGCTCCTACCGCAGCGCGGCGGCGACCTCGGCGAGCGCGAGCGGCACGTCTTCGACGATCTCTTCGCCGCCGGGTTCGCGCACGTCGTGCTCGTCGGATCGGACCTCCCGACGCTGCCGGCGAGCCACCTCGTCGAGGCCTTCGCCGAGCTGACCACGCCGGCGGTGCCGGCGAGTCGGGTAGCGTGCGTCGTGCTCGGGGCCTCCGAGGATGGCGGGTACTATCTGATGGGGCTCAACGCCCGCCCGAACCACCGAGCGCCGATCTCGCTGTTCCGGGGGATCCGCTGGAGCACGCCGTTCGCGATGGCGGACACCGTGGCCGCCGCGGCCGCGGCGGGCGTGGCGGTCCGACCGATCCCGTCGTGGTACGACGTGGACGACGGACCGGGCCTCGATCGACTCGCCCGAGACCTGGCCGACCAGTCGCGGGCGGCCGATTCACCCGAGACTGCCAGGGTCCTGTCCCGGCTGCTCGGCCGGCGCCTCACCGACTAGCACGGTCTCGCTGGACGCCGCCTCGTCGAGGACCGTCCGCACGGACAGCCCGCGTCCGATGAGCAGCGCGATCCCGAGACCGGACCAGCAGAGCACCCGCGCCTTCCGGACGATCGCGAGCGTCACGCCGACCGCCGTTCCGTAGCCCAGGACCTGCGCGACGAGTCCGGTCCCCGCCTCGTCGACCCCGAGCCGCAACGGCACGAACTTGAAGACGACGTTGATCGCCCGGTTGACGGATTCGAGGATGAACACTGTCAGCAGCGTGGGAGCGGCCGTCCCGCCCACGAGCGCGAGCGTCACGTAGACCTCGGCCATGGCCGCGGCGTGAAACACCGCCTCCAGGAGCGACAGTCCCAGCAGACGGCGGGTGTTCCCGCCGTACAGCCCGAAGATGCGATCCTCGGTGGCGCGCACGTCGTCGACCCATCGTTCGAGGAACGAGCCCGCCAGCCCGAGCCGGGACAGCCGGGCGATCAGCCCGGTCACGATCTTCGGCTCGGCGCGAATCAGCCACACGCCCGCCAGCGCCAGCAGGCCCACGACGCCCACCAGCGCCGCCATGGTGGCGACACGGAGGCCCTGCGGCAGGGGGTAGGTCAGGAGGAACGCCATCAGACCGCTCGCGATCACGACGGTCACCGACAGGCTGTAGAGGATCTGTTCGCCCGCGAGCGCCGCGAACGCGACCAGCGGCGGGACGCGGTTTCCCACGAGCGTTGCCTTGGACGGCTCGCTCAGCAAGAGTCCGAACGGGGTCACGTTGCCGAGCGCCTCGCCAGTGATGCGGGCGGCGAGCGCGTCGCCGAAGGGGAGTCGATGCGGCGGGTCGATCGATCGGATCCAGGCCAGCGTGCGGACGAGCTCGCGCACCCCGGACAGGGCGAGGATCAGCAGGGAGCCGGCACCGACGCGACCGAGCCCTTCGAGGATCTCTCCGATTCCGGCCCGACGGACGGTGTAGACGAAGATCGCCAGCCCGACCGCCGCGGTGAGGAGACCGACGGCAGCGCCGCGCGCGGGCGAGGGGTTGGATCGTGGCGTCATCGCGGTACGGCTCGTTCGCGGAACGTGTCCGGGCGTGGCAGCGATCTCCCCGAAACAATCGTCGACGCACGCCGGCTGGTTCAGCTTAGCGGATTGCCCGGCCTTTCGCAGTCCGGTGGGCCTCCGGGCTCGCCTTGCGGCTGCTCCCCGAGGTCGTCATAATCGCCCGCACATGCTGTCCAGCGTCTACGAGGTGCCGGCCGCCGTCGTCGTTCTCGGGAGCGGGCTGCTGGCGTGCTTCTTCGGCTATCGGCTGTTCAGGATCGTCATCGGTGTCTACGGCTTCATCCTGGGCGCGTATCTGGCGAACTCGATCTTCGGGATGACCGAGACGATCTGGGTCGTCGGCGCGGGCGTCGCCGGCGGCGGCGTCGGCGCCCTCGTCTTCTGGTTCGCCTACCTCTTCGCCGTGGCTCTGGTCGGCGCCGGCCTCGGCGCGGTCGTCGCGGACGTCACGTTCAGACAACTGGAGCGCGAGCCGCAGCTCTGGATCGTCGTGGCGGCCGCGATCGCCGGGGCCTTCGTGGGATTTGGGCTGCAGCGAATCGTCGTGATCCTGGGTACGGCGTTCGGCGGCGCCTGGACCGCGCTCGTGGGCGCGTCGCTCCTGGGCGCCGTTCCCCACGTGGACGCCGCCGGCCGTCGTCTGTGGGAGGCGTTCTCGATCAACGCCGGGTCGGCCCCCCAGTGGGTCACGGTGGCCTGGGTGGTCCTCGGCGCGGTCGGGACGCTGGCCCAGTTCCGGACGGCGCGCCCCCGCCGGCGATGACCCGTTCGTCCCGGCGCCTACTCTCCGGGTTTGACCGTCAAAACGGCTTTGGATACCATGTTCATGCGCGCTGGCCGGTCTCGATCACGAGCCCGGAGCCGACGGAACGCGCACGAGGCCTTCCAACTATTCCTCAGTAGCTCAATGGTAGAGCATCCGGCTGTTAACCGGAGGGTTGTAGGTTCGAGTCCTACCTGAGGAGCCAACCTTTTCAATGAGTTAGCGCCACGCCCCGCTCCGGGGTGTGAACAATTGCGAACAATTCGTCGGCGATGACGCGAACCGCCTCCTGGGACGCGTTCGGCATCACTTGCGTGTACGTGTTCAGGGTCAGGTCCACGCGACGGTGACCCATGAGTTCGGCCGTCACCTTGCTGGGCACGCCCTGCTGGTGTGACCAGGAGGAGAAGGTCCGACGGAACGTCAACCAACTGACTGGCGGGAAATCCAACGCTTCGGATGCTGGGTGAATCCACCGCCGCAACACGTTATTCGGTGAGATGGGCTTGCCGGTTCGAGTCCCAAACATCAAGTCGTTGGCCCCCGTCCGGCGAGCTTGCCGCCGCCAGGTCTGCGCCAGCTTCGTCGCCAGAGACGACAACGGAATCGTGCGGAGCCCCGCCGTCGTCTTCGGCGTGCTGAACGTGCCTTCATAGACCGCTTCCCGGATGATGAGGCACGGCCTTGAGATGTCGAGGTCCCGCCATCGAAGGGCAAACAGCTCGCCCCGCCGCACGCCGGTGAGGAGTGCGAGTCCTACCAGCGTCTTGGGAAGAGCGGGAAGTGCCTCGAGCAGGTTCGCCGCCTGCGGCACGGTTAACGCCCACTTCGGGCGGACGGTGACCAGCCGCGGCAGATCCACACCTCGAGCTGGGTTGTCCACCAGATGATCCCACTTGACGGCCGTTCGCAAGATCGCGCTCAAGACGTCGTGAATGTGGTCGACCGTCTTAGGCGCGTAGCCGTCCTGACAGAGCGAGGCAACATACGCTTGCACGTCCTGTCGTCCCAACTCCGTCAGCTGGCCATCCCCGAAGCGGGGGAGCAGGTGCTTGGCCAAGATGTGGCGGTGGTTCTTCTGTGTGGACGGCTTGTACATCGGCAGCACTGTTGCTTGCCACTGTGCCGCCAGCTCCCTGAACGTCCAGGTCGAGGGAGCGACGACGGGCTTGGTGTTCGCAGCCGCTACGCGCTGCATGAGGATGTCGGCGGCGTGCTTGCGCGACATCTCTCCGAGTCGCTCGTAGCGGAGCACGCGCTTCCGCGTCCCATCGGGACTGGTCTCGGTTTCACGCCATCGGAGTACCCATCCTCCTTTCCGCCGCAGCAGGCAGCCGCTTCCGTACTGTCGTTTGCGTTGAGCCATGCGAGATACCTTTCCTCTCGCTGGCTCTTCAGGCCCTTGCTCGGGAACGGAGATTCTAGCGGAAGCGGGCATAGAAATCACGTTCCCTGGCGTTGTCGCGTCACAAAGGCGCGAACGGCGCTAGCTTGGAACCGCAGATACTTCCCAAGCTTGATGAACGGGATGCGCTCGGGACCCCGCGCCCGCGTGCGTCCGTAGACCCAGCTTTTGGAGACCTTGAGCAACGCTGCTACCTCCTCAACGGTGAGAAGTTCGTCGAAGTCGTCCATGCCAGACTGGACGCCCGGGTGCGGCGCGACCGACAGAGCGCGCGGATCTGGATCGGATCTCTTCACGACCGCACTGTCAAGTTGCTGGCGAATGCCTTAACTCGGAGCCCAATATGCTTCCGCGAGAGCAGCTCTCGACTACAACAGCTTGGGGGTTGGACACTACAGCTTTGCTCAAGTTGACAATACCGCGTCGGGTGTGTCGTCTCGGACGTGTCCACGCCGGTGAAACGCACGGTATAGCGAGTCACATCGAGCCGGACGCGGATGGTGTCGCCGTCGATCACACGGTCCACCTGAGCGGGTCCGGTCTGCGCGGCGGCTGGCCCGCCGGCCAGCCACGCGAGGACCGCGAGGGCGACGACGTACCGCCGGATGCGACACGCCGCTAGAGGGGCGTGCGGTCGAGTCGTTCTATCTGCCATACGTTGCTCCCTGCGTCGTAACCGCGGACGTAGGCGGCTTCTTCAACGAAGCGCCGGCCGTCAGCCCGGGTCATGTGGATCACCATCGCGATGCCGTCCACGACGCCCCGGCACGTGACCTCCCACGGGAGATCGCCGCCGCCCTGCATCGCGCAGCTCGCCAGCCGCGAGAGAGCACTCTCCGCGTTGTTGGCGTGGACGGTGGTGAGCGAGCCGCCGTGGCCGGTGTTGAGGGCTTGCAACAGGTCGGCGGCTTCGCCGCCGCGCACTTCGCCGACGACGATGTGGTCGGGGCGGTGCCGCAGCGCGTGCCGCACGAGGTCGCGGATCGTGACGGCGCCCTGCTGCAGCCCGCGCGCCTCGAAGCGGACGCAGTTCGGGGCGTCGATGCGGAGCTCCAGGGTGTCCTCGATGGCGACGATCCGCTCGTCGTCGGGGATGAGGGCAATGAGGGCATTGAGGAGCGTCGTCTTGCCGCTCCCGGTGCCGCCGCTCACCAGGATATTGCGGCGCGTGTGCAAGGTCCGCTCGGCCGCAAGGCGGATGTGTTCGGGGAGCGCGCCTTGCTCGACAAGCTGTGTCGCTGAATAGGAACGCGTGCCGAAGCGCCGGACGGTGATCGCCACATGCGGGCTCGCCGGCGGGACGCAGATCGCCACGCGCGACCCGTCGTCCAGCCGGGCATCGAGAATCGGCGTGGTGGCCGGGTCCAGCCCAAGCGGGCGGGCGATGTGGATCGCGGCGCGGTCCAGCGCCGCCGCGTCCAGCGCCGGCGCGTCGAGCTGCGTCAAGCGGCCGTGGCCTTCCAGCCACACGTTCCCCGGCCCGTTGATCATGATCTCGCTCACGTCCGGGTCTGCGAGCGCCGCCTCTAAACCCGGCAAAAAGGGTTTCAGGAGGTCCAGCGCGTCTTGTTGGCTCATAGCCGGCCTGTCTGTTTGGCGGTCCAGTATGGGAGGTCGGCGGGGAGGTAAGAGGGCTTCAAGTAGACGCGCCGGGGAGGGAGCGATTGCACACCGTCGTACGGGAGACAGATCGCCTGACAGTTTCCGAGGAGGGCGAAGTCGCGCGGCTGAAAGAGCGCCTCGCGTCGTTCGTGAAAACTCTTGCTCGCGCCGACGCTGCCGCGCCCGCCGCCGGCCTGGGCGGACATGAGGTTGATCCCGCTCGATTTCGCGCTTTCGTTGATCGTGTACGAGCTTTTGATTTTCGCTACTTGCCCGCACAGCTTCGAGGCCATCTCGGCGCTGGCCTCGTCGCTGAGACTCAAAAATATCCGGGTGCGGAGTGTTTGGAGCAACGTCCGCCACGCCTCGCCGCTCCCGAGCACGGAGCGGAGTGAGCTGATGGATTGCGTGGCGACGATGGGGATCACCCGACACTGCCGGGTCAGGGCAAACGCTTTTTCGTCGCCGCTCGGATCGTCCTCGCCGACGCTGGCGAACGCCTGATACTCGTCACAGAGAAAGACGGCCGGGCGGACGTAGCGGCCGGGGTCGCGCTTCGCCGCCGCCGGCCGTCGTAACAGGGATTGCAGCCACGCATTTTTGAGCATGACGCCGACGGCGCGGGCAAGCGCCGGGCTGGTGCCGGCGGGCATGTTGAGCGCCAGGACACGCCCGCTGTCGATGAGCTGGTCGAGGGGCGGGAGGTGGTCCGTCCTCCTGCCCGGCGTGAGGCTGCTACCGCCTTGAGTTTCGTACGGGTTGGTCTGGTCCGGTAGGACCGGGACCGCGAGGGGCGCTGGCGGACAGAACACGCGGGCCACGCTCGGCAAGTCGAACATGCTGAGGAACACGGAGATCCCTTCCACGATGCTCGATCGGATCTTGTTGTCGAGGGTGTTCCAGTCGTGGACGTACCAGCGGTTGACGGCTTCGACCCGGAGCCGGATCTCCGTCGTGCTGGCACTCTCGAACCGCTCTAGGTCGTACTTGATCGTGTTCGCTTTGAGGTGCTTCACTCGGGCCGGATCGGCGTGCGCCCGGAGTCGGCCGGGGCGTGTCGGATGCGGTTGAAACCCGATGCTGTCGAGCGCGAAAATCTTTGTCTCGTCGTTCATCGTCGCCCTGTCGATGGTGATCCATTCGTCGGACCTGTCGCGGGCGAACGTCTGCGCCTCGTTGATTTTCTTGGCGAATAGATCCTTATCGATCGCACAGTGGTACACGTCTCGCAGCGTCACCCATCCGGGCGTGTCGCTGCCGTCGCGGGGGTGGGGCAGCACGCGGTACAGTTCGATGATCCAGCGGACGAGATTCGTGTACGCCTGTTGCCAGAATGGTTCTTTCCCCTTGCCGAACAGCTGATTAAGAAGTGACGCCACGGTGTAGGCGAGCGAGTACGAATCCAGCCACGTCGCGCTCAGGGGATTCCATGTAATCTGACCATCGAGGGACAGCTCGATGTAGTCGGCTTCGCGCCCGGCGTCTTTGAGGATCGTGCGGATGTCGTGACAGAAATCGCCCTTGACTTCCAGGATGAGCGCCGCCGGTCGCCGCTCGGGATCGTGGGCTTGCCAGCTCAACAGTTGGCGCGCGAACGGGTGCATACAGGCCGAGGTCTTGCCGGACCCGACGGCCCCGAAAATCGCCACGCCGGTATAGAGTCCCCGCTCGGGGATCGTCAGCCATTCGGGGCTCTGGGTCTCGATGGCTTTGACCGGGTGATGTACCTCCCCGACGACGATCGCCGGGCCGTCCGCCGTCGGCGAAAGCGGCCACGCGGGAAGGCGCGACCGGAGCCCGAGACTGACGCCCATCCGGGCGAACCAGATCCGCGACGTGCTGATGAGGAATTGGCCGATGAGGTACACGGCCACGCCCGGCGCGACGTAGTACCAGGCGACGACGGCGGTGTACACGTTCGGGGTGTGGTAGCGGACGAGCACGGCCACGGGATCGGCCTGGGGAAACATGCCGGGCCACGTCCACGCGGCCACGGCACTGATGCCGCCGACGACAAGAAAGGCGCGGATAAGTGCGTCACGCATCGTGCGCCTCGGCGGGGCTGATCGGCCGTCTCGCATGTCGGCTTCTGAGCCTTCCTGCATGTCGGCTTCTGAGCCTTCCTGCAAGGATACATACGACGGGAGCGACCCCCACGGAGAGGGGGGGATTGTAGACACGAGTGTAGACACGAGTGTAGACACCCCCCCCTCGACTGACCGCGCCAGCGGTCAAAAAGGGGGGGTCGCTCCCGTCCAATCCCTCCCCGCTGGCGCGGCTCGGGCTGTCCGGTCTAGCTCCAAAAGCCCGAGTAAAACCAGCGGGTAGGGGAGTGGTGTCTGTAGACACCCTCCCCCTCGATTTGTAGACCCCCCCCCCACGTCCGCGTCTACAAAACCCTGCCCTGCGCCCTGCCCTGCGCCCTGCCCTGCAAACGGGCCGAAACATGAGGTCCGCATTAGGTCGACAGCTCGGGAGTGGTGAGCCGGAGACTCGACCAGATTTGGAAACGGTCAATCGTGCCGTGCGTGGTCGTTTTGGTGGGTGTGCCTTCGGGAAGTTGCCGCAGTGTTTTGAGCCGTTTCGCCGCTGTGCTGAATCCACCGAGCGCGGCAAGGTCAGCACGATCCCCGACGGTAATGCCAGCTTTCAAGCGCGCGATTTCCTGACGGATTTCCGGGTCGGCCTGGGTCTGCCCGGTGGGGTTGTCGGTGCCGGTGCCGTCGCCGTCCTGGGTCCAGTGTTTGAGCAAGGGCGCGGCGCGGTCGGCCGCGTCCGCGCCCAAGCCGACGGCGACGACGTGGACGGCGAACGTCCGGGCACGAAGCGCGGACCAGAGAGGCATGTGAGCGGTGCCCCAGGCGCGGAGTTCGCTATCGGTCGTTTGGTGAGCGTCCACGTACACGAAGGTCGCCGCTTGATCGTCTACGGCAATCGGCAGCTTGAACGCAAAATAGCGCGGGGTCTGCGGTGTGCCCTCCGGGCCGTACAGCCGGTACGGGAAGGTGCGCCGGTCCAGTCCTAGCGCCTCGAACCGACGCACCTTGTCGGCCTCGGTGGGGAGCCAGCCGAACGTCGGCCGCTCGATAATGTAATCGAGCGAGAGGAGCCGGCGGGTGAGGACAACGGTGGTCGCGTCCTTCGACCGGCGGTGTCGTACGTCGGGGATTCCAAGCGCGTGATAGAGGGGCTTGCCCGTCAGTAAAACGGCGCGCGCGCTGCCGGGGAAGATGGGCCGCTCGTCCTCGAACGCGAGTTTCTTCTCGACAAGCGCGCGCACGAAACGGCTCACCATTTCGCGGCGCGGGTCGTCGAAGTAGTGCCGCCACTGTGAGCGCGTAAAGACGCCACTGTGTAAGGCGACGAGCGCGAGCCATTCCGCCTCGCGCCCGGTCCATCCGAGGGGCGCGAGCTTGGCGGCGTGGTCCTGCAACGTCGGGACCGTGGCGGGGCTCGTCGCGGCCTCGGCCTGGGTCGTGGTCATCCTGTCACTAGCGCGCGGTCGCCGCGTAGATAGGTGATGATGATCCCCATTGGATTCACGATCATCAACTCGGGCTGAACCACGTCGATAAACGTGAATTGGAGTGAGAGCGTCCAGCGGTCGCGGCCTACCTCTGCGCCGCCGACAAGGCGCACAAGATCGAAGTCCGCCGCCGCCGCGTGCGGGGGTTCCGGGCTCGCCTGAATCCGCAGCGTCACCCGCTCCACTTGCAGCTCGTCGCGGGCTGCGCCGGCCGCAAGCATGGCGACGTTTTCACCTTCAAGCCGGAACGCTTCATTGGCAAGGGTGGTGGTCAGAAACCGGAGCGCGCGGGGCCATGCCTGTTCGACCGTCGCGCCGCGCCGGCTGTAGTAGTCGTCAATGAATCTGTTAAGGAAATACTTGGTCGTCGGGTCCAGTGGATCGGCCTGGGCTTCAACCGTGTCATAGGCCAGCGCCTCGGCGCGGCCCACGTCATCAACACGTACGACAATCGGCTTCGGCAGCTCGACCGACGAGAGCCGAACGATGATCACCACGAGCAACAGCACCAGCCCGGCAAGGGCCATCGAGAGTACCCGCAAGTGTCGGTTGCTATGCACGGCTTCGCCCCAAATATCGGCGTACGTCTTCCCGCTGTCCTGCTCGGTCTGTGGCATTATTTCGCTCCTGCCGCTCCGACGGCCTTGCCGGCGAGCGCCGCCTTGCCGCCGGTCGCGGCCATCATGAGCGCGCCGGTCATCCCCGCGCCGCCGCCGCCGGCGCCGCTCACCAGCATCCCGGCCAGCTCTCCGACTTTGAGTGAGGCCATGACGCCGGCCACCATCAACGGGAGCAAGATGAGCAACCATGTGACCATCTGTACCGGATTCTCGACGTTGGCTTGGTCAAGGAAGGTGGTCAAAAATCCGAGGGACACACTCATAAAGACGCGCATCACCGCGCCCGCGATCGCGCCGTAGAGCGCGAAGGTGATCATCGACCGGAACCAGCCCCAAAAGAGAAACGCCATCGGCTCAAAGACGAGCCAGGGGATCATCATCGGGCCGACGAACACCAGGATCATGATCGCCATCTGCGCCCAAATCACTTGGGCGTACGTGACGGCGTAGATGATCACCAAACACAGAAAAATAAACCCGCTCATGACCGTGCCGATGAGGAGCGTACTCATGGCGTCGCCGAAGGCGCTGTACAGCTCAAGCCAGCTCGTACCGGCCCACGCATCGGATAGGGCGGTGGTCTGCGTGGTGACGAGATTCCCGAGTTCGATCTGTACGGCGGGCACAATGTCGGAGATAAAAAACGAGTGGAGCCAGTTGCCGCCGGCGGCGATCATGCCGGGGAAGGTGAACGTCATACCGGGGATGTTCGTCGCGTAAAACAAGAGCATGACCCACGGTATCCAGAGCCCGATAATGAGCTCGATGACGGCCCACATTGAGAACGTGCCGGACATAGCGATTTTCACGCCGGTCCAGACGACGACGATCGCGGCGAGTCCTCGCCAGAGCGTGTTGCCGGCGGCGAGAATGGTCGGCCCGTTCGACCGCTGAATCTCCTCCATGACCTGATCAAGATAGCCTTTGAAGTTGTACTGCTCGCCCTCGGGGATGTTGGTGGGGACGAGCGGATCGATCTGCTGGCGTGGGGGCGGCTGCGCCAGGGCGGGCGCGGCGCACAGGATGAGCGCGGCGAGCGCGCACGAGGCCGCGCGCCTCGCGGTACGCCAGGCGCGCGGCCGTCCGGTCGGTGGGTTCGTCGCGCACACGGGAAATCTCTACGCTACTGCTGCACAAGGCTGAAAAGCAGGGAGTCGCCACCGTCGCGGCTGGCCTCGATGCCGGCCCGGTGGCGAGCGTGTGTAGCCCGCGCAACACGGTTGCGGTCCAGCCGTGCCGCCTCGCGTTCGCGGCGTCGTTCCTCGGCCGCTAGTTCTTCGGCGGCGCGGCGTGCCGCCTCGTGCGCGTGAAGCTGTAAAAAGGCGGCGGACACTTCGCCGGCGGTAATGGTGCCTGTGATCTGAGCCTGTTGAAGCGCCGTGCCTGATTGGTTGGTCTGCCCGCGTAGCAGGGCGAACGAGTCACGCGCGGAGCGGACAGTCGCGGTCGCGTCGAACGCGGCCGTGTTGACGATCTGACTCTGTGCGGTTTGTTGTTGGCCGTGGTCGCGCTGCCGGCGGTAGTTCGCTGCCGCACGGTCGGCGAGCGACAAGGGAAACGTGTTGTATTCGGCGAGTACATCCTCCTCGGTCGTGTCGGGCGCAGCGTCCAGCCGAGTCTGCCAGTAATCGGTCATCGGCGTACCGCTGGCGCTGAACAGCTCGAACGCATCGATCAGGCCGGCGGTGTTGGTGCCGGTGTAATCGGTGCGCCACGCAAGCCCGTCAGAGACATACCTACCGGGCAGTGCGGCCAGCGTCACAAAGGGATCGGTGAGCGCGCCGACGTGCCCGAGCGCTTCGTTTTTCAGGTGTGCGTACTGGTTCTTGATCTCGGTCATCTGCTCGGTGATTTTCGAGATTTGCGTGACGCTGTGCGCGATTTGGACGCCCTGATTCGCGATGATGGTCACGCGCTGCGCGAGCGCCGCGAAGTCGGGGACGCCGAACAGCGCGTGTGCGGTGGTCGTCCACAGGAGGGGCGCGAGTAGTACGAGCGACCAAAGGATCGTGTTCTTCATCGGGTGTCTCCTTCTCTCCGTGGGCGCGGGCTCAAGACACATTCTCGAGCCGCGTGAAAAGGCCCGGATAGCCTTCGCGTTCCGGGCGTGTCAACGGCTGCGCCGTCCTCCGCTCTGCTGCGGCCCTTCGGGTGACACACCCGGCCCGCTGCGGCACGGCGGCCGTGATGGGCCGGCGGGTCCCGCCGGCCCGGTCCGGCTTAGATCGAACGCGGCACAAGCACATCGGACGTGAGCCAGATCCGGAGCCGGTGGCCGGCGCGGATCGTGATGGTCGGCAGTCGGTTGAGGAAACGGTCGAGGATGTTCGTCGCGCCCTGGGCGAGCCCTTGCCCTGCGCCCGCCTGGAACCCCTGTCGCCCGCCCGCGTACGGGTCCGATCCGCGCAACGTCAAGCCGCTGATGATGCCGACCGCGCCGACGGCCGCGAACATCGACAAGTAATGGCGGTTCACGCGGTCTTTGAGTGCGCCCTCTCCGACCTGATTCAGCCCGCGAAACTCAAGCGACACCCATCGACCATCGGGGAAGATGAGCCGGTGAAACCCGACGGCGAGCCGTTCTTGATCCTGGCCGACGGTGGCCGACGCGGATCCGACCACGCGCGCGCCGCGCGGGATCACAATCCGCTGGCGGTCGGTCGAGTAGTACGGGACGGACACAGCCGCAAGGACCGGGCTGGGAAAGTCGCCGTTGAGCTGGGTCACGAGTACGCCCTCGATAAACGAGCCCTCGTAGAGTCGATCCCATCCGGGCGGGTCGTTGGGAGTCAGCACGATAGCGGGGTTCGATGGGTCGCCCTGCGCGACGGCCGCGCCGGGGAGTGCGCCCAAGCCGGACGGGTCAGGCTCGGACGGCGGGATCTGTTGTCGCCCGATCGGGAGCATTGCAGTCGGGTCCACGCCGGCGGTCTGCTCTACATCGAGCGCGGCCAGGGCGGCGACGGTTTCAGCCAAGCTCACGGGCTGCGCCACGTCGGCGGTACTCGCGGGGGTGTCGGTCAGCTCGCCGGCCTGGGCCGGCGCGGCGGGCTCGGCCGCGGCGGTCGCCGCCGCTGCCGGTGGGAGCCCGCCCGGGAGTCGGTAGGTGATGACCACGGGCGGGGAGCGAAGCGACCGGGTACGCCGTTCGATGGCTTCAAGGCGTAGGAGTTCGCGGAGCTGCGCCTCGTCCTCGGTTCGCGGGACGATGGCGGGGGCGGTGCCGTCGGGCAACGTCTCGCCGGTCGTCGGGTCAAAGGCGGGCGTCACGTGCCCGCCGGTGAGTTGCGTGCCTTCGGCGGCAAGGGTCCGGGCGGCGGCGGCGGCGTCCAGCGCCGCGCGCGTCTCGATGTCCTGTACGCGCTGGCCGAGTTCCAGCTCGGCGCGATCGCCGGCGATTCCCTCGGCCTCGATGAGTGAGTCGGGGTCGGTGGGGACCGACGAAAAACACGATTGCATCAGGAACGCGCCGCCGAGAACCACGGCCAAGAGAAGCGCCCCGATCCGGGTGATCCACGAGGCTGAAAATGCGCCCGCAGCCGGGGCGCTCAGTCGGGTCCAGTTGGGCATAGGGTTATTCCAAGTCGTCCAGGTCAATCTTCCATCCGGCGCGGTTGCGGCCGATTTGCAGCCAGCCGGACCCGATAAGCCGGCGCACGATAAACAGCCCGTCTTGCTGGAGGTCGTAGGGGACGAGCGACGGATCGCCGTCGCGGTTCTCATAGAGTGCGGGCGTCTCCTGGGCGGTCGAGCGGACGTACGTAAACTGACCGTCGTGCCACATACCTACATCATCTCTAGTTGTTCATCTTCATCCACAATAGTACATAAATGACTTAATAATAATTAGTTACTGCATACGTCGCGAAACCTGATCCGGTCAGGCCATCCCATGACATCCACTATATTCCCTGATATAATGATGGAATGGATGCTGTGAATACTTTCGCTACCAGACCTCGTACCAAGGCCCGGGGCCGCCATCCCCACCACGCCCTCTCGGCCGCCTTCGTGCGCACCGCCGGGCCGGGGCGACACGCCGACGGCCAGGGGTTGTATCTCTATATGCAGCCGACCGGCACCCGCAGCTGGATCCAGCGGCTCGTCATCTGCGGCCGACGGTGTGAACTCGGGCTCGGCAGTGTCACCCTGGTCTCGCTCGCCGAGGCCCGCGCGCAGGCGCTCGCCAACCGCAAGCTGGCCCGCGCGGGCGGCGACCCGCTCGCCGACCGGCGCCGTGTGCAGGGCATGCCCACCTTCGCCGACGCCGCCCACGCCGTGATCGCGCACAAGCAGGCCGGCTGGCGCAGTGCCAAGCAGGCGCAGGATTGGCGACGCAGCCTCGAACGCTACGCCTTCCCGCGCATCGGCACCCGGCCGGTCTCCGAGATCACCAGCGCTGACGTGCTGGCGATCCTCACGCCCATCTGGCACGTGAAGCGGAAGACCGCCCGGGTCGTGCGTCACCGCATCCGCGCCGTGTTGGAGTGGGCCATTGCGATGGAGTTCCGCGCCGACAATCCGTGCGACCGGGTCGTCCCCGTCCTCGGCCCCCAGCAGGACCGCGTGCAGCACATGCGCGCCTTGCCGCACCGGGAGGTCGCGGCGGCCATCGCGACGGTGCGGGCGTCGGCCGCGCGGCCCGTCGTCTCATTGGTGTTCGAGTTCCTCGTGTTGACGGCGGCGCGGTGGGGCGAGGTCCGCGGCGCGCAGTGGACCGAGATGGACCTCACAGAGCCTGTGTGGACGATCCCGGCCACGCGCATGAAGATGCCCCGCGACCATCGCGTGCCTTTGTGCGGCCGCGCCCTCGAGATCCTGGCGGCGGCGCGGACGCTCGCCGACGGTGCCAGTCCCCTCGTGTTCCCTCGTGGCGACGGCACGCCGCTCTCGCAGATGACCCTGTGGCGGCCACTCCGAACGCACAGGATTGCGGCCGTGCCGCACGGCTTCCGCTCCTCGTTCCGGGACTGGGCGGCCGAGGAAACGGACCACCCACGCGAGGTGATCGAAGCGGCACTCGCGCACGTGGTCCGGAATCAAGTCGAGGCGGCCTATGCGCGGTCGGATCTGTTTGAGCGGCGGCGCCAGCTGATGAACCAGTGGGCGGCCTATCTGAACGGGGCGGGCGCGTAGATCGTCCCGTGGCGGCGGTGAGACCGGGCGTGCCGCCCGCATGGACACCCCCGTGCGCGTGGCGTCGCTACGCGGTCGGCCATGTGGTGCCGCCCCGGGGGCGGCTGGCGATGAAGTCGAGCACCTCCTGCTCGACCCACCGCACGGCGCGCCGGCCGATGCGAATCGGCTGCGGAAACTGCGCGGTGTCCATCAGCACGTAGACGGCTGACCGGGATAACGCCGTCATCCGCATCACCTCCCGGAGCGTGAGTAGTTGCGTCATGCCTCCCCCTCTGTGTGGCGGCCGTCCCGGCCGGACGCCTCTTCTGTGGACGGCGCCTCGTGCACGGTGACGGCCGTGCGTCCCTGCCGCACGCCTGTGGTATCCGGTGATCGGCGTTGGCAAGGCACTCGCCGTGTTGCCATGCCCACCAAGACCGACCGGGCCGCGGCGTACACGCCGGCCCCGAGCGGGGCGCCAGCCCGCCGGGCGCCCCGAGATGCCACCCCTCGTCCGCCAGCCGCCTCTGCGACCTAGCGCGCCCACCGGTGCCGGGTGCGGTCGGCCAGCTCGGCCCCGCGGCGGCACTGGTCGGCGTGTGTGGCGGCCTGGGTCGCCAGCGCGTCCCAGGCCTCAGCCGCAGCGCGGTTGACGGTCGCGGCCTCGGTTGCGGCGGTCACGACTTGGGCGGCGCGCGCGTGGTGCGCGGCCGCGGTGCGCGCCTCGTCCGCTTTCACGGCGCGGGCGCGCATGCGGTCGAGGGCCTTGTCTGCCTTGGTGGTGAGTGTGCCGGCGTCGGCGATCTCTTTCGTCATCCGGTGGTTTCCTTTCTGCTCGAGGGCTCGTCGGGGATGCCGTCGGGGTCGCCGATACGGTCAATCAGCCCGACCATGCTCCGGCGTAACCGATCCTCGATGGCGATCATCGTCTGCTCGCGTTGGTCCATCCGGGCCGCAGCGGCAATGGCGCGCTCAAACACGGGGCGCGCCTTCGTCAGCACGTCGCACGTCGCGCGTCGCGCCTCGGTCGCGGTCTGGATCGACGCGAGGTGCTGCTCCATCTCGACGTATTGGCGCTGGACGTCCTTCAACCGATCCGAGAGTGTCTGCGTCATCGGCGATGCCTTTCGGGGTCGGCCCATCGCCCTTGTCGGGCGCACCTGATCTGGGTGTCCAGCTGTAGACGTTCACGGTGCCGGGAGTACGGGAACGTCCGAATCACGGTGCCGTACCCTTCACGTCTCAGGGTGGCATTGCCGTTCACGCCGCTGGCGAGGATGACGTGCCGACGGATGCGACCGTCGGCGTCCTGCTGATCGTCGGCCGGGTCGCGGACGAGCCGGACGGTGGCGCCCGTGAGGCGGGCGGTGATGTACGCGGCGGCCCGGGGGCCGTCGAGGTCCACGCCGCGCGTCGGATGTGTCGTCTCGGGTGTATCGACGCCGGTGAGGCGCACGGTGTCGCGCACCCCATCGAGCTGGACGCTGATGGTGTCGCCGTCGATTCCCCGGTCCACCTGCGCGGCTCCGGTCTGTGCGAGGACTGGCGCGCCGGCCAGCCGCGCGAGGACCGCGAGGGCGACGACGTACCGCCGAATGCGACACGCCGCTAGAGGGATGTGCGGTCGAGTTGTTCTATCTGCCATACGTTGCTCCCGGCGTCGTACCCGCGGACGTAGGCGGCTTCTTCCACGACGCGCCGGCCGTCCGCGCGGGTCATGTGGATCACCATGGCGATCCCGTCCACGACGCCCCGACAGGTGACGTCCCACGGGAGATTGCCGTCGCCTTGCATCGCGCAGCTCGCCAGGCGCGACAGGGCGCTCTCGGCGTTGTTGGCGTGGACGGTGGTGAGCGAGCCGCCGTGGCCGGTGTTGAGAGCTTGCAAGAGGTCGGCGGCCTCGCCGCCGCGCACTTCGCCGACGACGATGTGATCGGGGCGGTGGCGGAGGGCGTGCTTCACGAGGTCGCGGATCGTGACGGCGCCCTGCTGCAGCCCGCGCGCCTCGAACCGGACGCAGTTCGGGGCGTCGATCCGCAGCTCCAACGTGTCTTCGATGGCGACGATTCGCTCGTCGTCCGGGATGAGTTCGATGAGGGCATTGAGGAGCGTCGTCTTGCCGCTCCCGGTGCCACCGCTCACGAGAATATTCCGCCGGGTGTGCAAGGTCCGCTCGGCCGCGTGCCGGATGTGTTCGGGCAACGCGCCTTGCTCCACGAGCTGCGCCGCCGAGAACGCGCGGTTCCCGAATCGCCGCACGGTGATCGCGACGGACGGGCTGGCCGGCGGCACACAGATCGCCACGCGCGAGCCGTCCCCCAGGCGCGCATCGAGGATCGGCGTCGTCGCCGGGTCCAAACCCAACGGCCGGGCGATATGGATCGCCGCCCGTTCCAGCGCCGCCGCGTCCAGCGCGGGCGCATCGATTTGGCTCAATCGGCCGTGGCCTTCCAGCCACACGTTGCCCGGGCCGTTGATCATGATTTCGCTTACGTCGGGATCGTCGAGCGCCGACTCGAGCCCCGGCAAAAACGGTTTCAACAGGTCCAGCCCGTCGCCATTGCTCATAGCTCGCCGGCCTCTTTGGCGGCCCAGTACGGACGGTCGCGGGGGAGGTAGTGGGGCTTGAGGTACACGCGCCGGGGCGGCAAGGACTGCACGCCGTCGTAGGGGAGACAGATCGCCTGACAGTTGCCCAGCAAGGCGAAGTCGCGCGGCTGAAAGAGCGCCTCGCGCTGCTCCCGAAAACTCTTGCTCGCGCCGACGCTGCCGCGTCCGCCGCCGGCCTGGGCGGACAGCAGATTGATGCCGCTCGATTTCGCGCTTTCGTTGATGGTGTACGAGCTCTTGATCTTCGCCACCTGCCCACACAGCTTCGAGGCGATCTCGGCGCTGGCCTCGTCGCTGAGGCTCAAAAAAATCCGCGTGCGGAGCGTTTGCAAGAGCGTCCGCCACGCCTCGGAGCTGCCGAGCACGGAACGGAGCGAGCTGATGGATTGCGTGGCGACGATGGGGATCACGCGGCACTGCCGGGTGAGGGCAAACGCCTTCTCGTCGCCGCTCGGATCGTCCTCGCCGACGCTGGCGAACGCTTGGTATTCGTCGCAGATGAACACGGCCGGCCGCATGTAGCGGTCGGGCGCCCTCTGCATCTGGGCCGGCCGGCGTAACAGCGATTGCAGCCACGCATTTTTGAGCATCACGCCGATGGCGCGGGCCAGCGCCGGGTTGGTGCCGGCGGGCATGTTGAGGGCCAGCACTTTGCCGCGCTCGATGAGTTGATCGAGGGGCGGCAGGTCGCCGCTCAAGGCGATCGCCGCGAGGGGCGTGGTGTCCGTGCCGTGCGTGTCGGTCGGCTCCTGGCCGGCCGGTCGTCGGCGCTGCCGCGCCTCGGGCGCGGGCGGGCAAAACACCCGCGCGACACTCGGCAAGTCGAACATGCTGAGGAACACGGAGACGCCTTCCACGATGCTCGACCGGATCTTGTTGTCGAGGGTGTTCCAGTCGTGGACATACCAGCGGTGCACGGCTTCCACGCGGAGCCGGATCTCTTGGGCGCTGGTGCTCTCGGCCCGCTCGCGGTCGTGCGTGATCGTGTGGTCTGTAAGGTACGTGATCGCGGCCGGCGTCGCCGGCCCGCGCATCCGTTCCTGGTCGGCGGGGTGTTGCGTGAAGCCGATGGCGCGCAGCTCGCGGTTGTGGTCGAGAAAGTGCGTCAGCGGAACGGTGATCCACTCGTCGCCCATGTCCGCCGCCCAGGTCTGCGCCTGTTCGATTTTCTTGGCGAACAGCGCCTTGTCGATGGCGCAGTGGTACACGTCGCGCAGCGTCACCCATCCGGGCGTGTCGCTGCCGTCCTGGGGCGGGAGGACGCGGTACAGCTCGATGATCCAGCGGACCAGATTCGTGTAGGCCTGTTGCCAAAAGGGTTCTTTGCCCTTGCCGAACAGTTGGTTGAGCAACGACGCGACGGTGTAGGCGAGCGAGTACGAATCGAGCCACGTCGCGCTCAGCGGATTCCACGTCAGCCGGCCATCGAGACTCAACTCGATGTAGTCATCGCCCCGGCCCAGCTCGACCAACATCTGGCGGATGTCGTGGCAGAAATCGCCTTTGACTTCGAGCACAAGCGCGGCCACGCGCCGGTCGGGATCGTCGGCGTGCCAGCTCAAGAGCTGGCGCGCGAACGGGTGCATGCAGGCGGAGGTCTTGCCGGACCCGACGGCCCCGAAAATCGCCACGCCGGTATAGAGGCCCCGCTCGGGAATGGTCAGCCATTCCGGCGTCGGGCTCTCCGCGATCCTGACCGGGTGATGCAGCTCGCCGACGACAATCGCCGGGCCGTCGTCCGTGGGCGAAAGCGGCCAGCGTGGAAGGCGGGACCGGAGTCCCACACGGACGCCCATCCGGGCGAACCAGATCCGTGATGTGCTGAGAAGAAATTGCCCGGCCAGCCACAGAGCCAGGCCGGGCGCGAGGTAGTACCACGCGACGACGGCGGCGTAGACATTCGGCGTGTGATAGCGGACGAGCACGGCGACGGGATCGGCCTCGGGGAACGCGCCCGGCCACGTCCAGGCGCACGCGGCGCTGACGCCGCCGATGACGAGCACCGCGCGGAGGAGTCGGTCAATCATCGCGCCGCTCGGTGGGTCTCGTCGTCCGGCCCGCGCGCGGGCCGGGGAGCCTTCCGGCAGGGATACATGAGGACGGGAGCGACCCCCACGACGGCGGGGGGGTGTGGTACACCCGGTGGTACACCGGGTGGGACACCCCCCCCTCGCCGAACCGCGCCAGCGGTCGAAAAGGGGGGGTCGCTCCCGTCTCTCCCCTCTCCGCTGGCGCGGTTCGGGTCGTCCGGTCTAGGACGAACAACCCGAACAAAGCCGGCGGAAACATGGATGGGGGTGTGGTACACCCCCCCTGCTCTTGTTGGTACACCCCCCCCTGTTTGCGCGTACCATTGTCGCTGCCCTGCGCCCTGCCCTGCGCCCTGCCACGGAACGGTCCAGAAACGGGGGACACCATCAGATCGCCACCTCGGGGGTCGTCAGTCGGACGGTGGGCCAGATGGTGAAGCGGTCGATGGCCCCGCGCGCCGTCGTCCTGGTGGGCGTGCCAGCGGGGAGTGCTTCCAAATACAGAATGCGATCGGCGGCCTTCTCGAAGGTGCCCCACTCGCGCAACATCTGCCGGTTGCCGGTGGTCAGGGCGGTCTTGAGCCGAGCGATTTCCTGGCGGATGTCCGGGTCGGCTTGGGTCGGCCCGGCGGGGTCCGCCGCGCCCTGGCCGTCGCCGTCCTGGGTCCAGCGTGTCAGCACGGGCGCGGCGCGGTTTGCGGCCTCGACGCCCACGCCGGCGGCGACGACGTGCACGGCGAACGTCCGCGCGCGAAGCGCGGCCCACAATGGCGCGTGGGCGACGCCCCAGGCGCGCAGCTCGCTGTCGGTGGTCTGCCCGGCATCGACGTACACAAACGTCGCCGTGTGCTCGTCGACCGCGATCGGCAATTTGAAGGCGAAGTAGCGCGGGATCTGCGGCGTCCCGTGCGGGCCGTACAGGCGGTACGGAAAGGTGCCTCGGTCGATGCCGAGCGCCTCGAACCGCTGCACTTTGTCGGCCTCGGTGGGGAGCCAGCCGAGGCTCGGCCGCTCGATGAGGTAATCGAGTGAGAGCAGGCGGCGCATCAGCACCTGGGTCGTGGCGTCCTTCCCGCGACGGTGGCGCACATCCGGGATGCCCAGCGCCCGATAGATGGGCTTGCCGGTGAGCAACACGGCCCGCGCGCCGCCGGGGAAGATGGCCCGCTCGTCTTCGCTGGCGAGCTGCTTCTCGACGAGCGTGCGAACGAACCGCCCGGCGGGTTTGCGGTCGTCGCCGGCCTCGAAGTACGCCCCGCATTGCGAGCGCGTAAAGACGCCGCTGTGCAGGGCGACGAGCGCCAGCCATTCGGCCTCGCGCCCGGTCCAGCCGAGGGGTGCGAGCGTGGCGGCGCGGTCCTCGAGCGTCGGAACCAGGTCGGGGGTCGGGGCTGCCTCGGCCGCGCGCGGTGTCATCCGGTCACCAGCGCGCGATCGCCGCGCAAGTAGGTGATGAGAATCCCCATCGGATTCACGATCATCAGGTCGGGATCGACCGTCTCCAAGAACGTGAATTGCAGTGAGAGGGTCCAGCGATCGCGGCCCACTTCGGCGCCGTTGACCAGGCGCACCAGGTCGAAGTCCGCCGCCGCCGCGTGCGGCGGGTCCGGGCTCGCTTGGATGCGAAGGATCACTCGCTCAACCTGCAGCTCGTCGCGTGCCGCGCCGGCCGCGAGCATCGCCACGTTCTCGCCCTCATGTCGGAACGCTTCATTGGCGAGCGTCGAGGTGAGAAAGCGCAGCGCGCGCGGCCAGGCTTGTTCGACCGTCGCGGCCCGCCGGCTGTAGTAGTCATCAATGAAGCGGTTGAGAAAATACTTGGTGGTCGGGTCGAGCGGATCGGCCTGGGCTTCGACCACGTCATAGGCCAGCGCCTCGGCGCGGCCCACCTCGTCGACCCGGACCACAATCGGCTTGGGAAGTTCCACCGACGAGAGGCGAATGATGATCACCACGAGCAACAGGACGAGCCCGGCGAGGCCCATCGAGAGCACGCGCAAGTGCCGGTTGGTGTGCACCGCCTCGCCCCAGATGTCGGCGTAGGTCTTGCCGCTGTCGTGTTCTGTGGTCATGATTTCCCTACGGCCTTCCCGGCGAGCGCGGCCTTGCCGCCGGTCGCCGCCGTCATGAGCGCGCCGGTCATGCCCGCGCCGCCGCCCCCGCCGCCGCTGACCAGCATCCCGGCCAGCTCGCCGACTTTGAGCGCCGCCATCACGCCGGCCACCATCAACGGCAGCACGATGAGCAACCAGCCCATCATCTGCCCCGGACTGTCGAGGGTGGCGTTGGTGGAAAAGCTCGTCACGTAGCCCAAACTGATGCTCACAAAGACGCGCATGATCGCGCCGGCCACCGCCCCGTAGAGCGCAAAGGTGATCATCGAGCGGAACCAGCCCCAAAAGAGAAACGCCATCGGCTCGAACACCAGCCACGGGATCATCATCGGCCCGAGGAACGTCAGAATCAGAATGGCGACCTGCGCCCAAATGACCTGCGCGTAGGTGACGGCGTAGACGATGATCAAACAGAGCATCACGAGCACCGTCATCACGCTGCCGACGAGTAGCGTGGCGAACGCGCCCATCCCCGACACGACCACGTCGGTCCAGCCGACGCTGGCCCAGGCGTCGGCCATGTTCGTCATGTGCTGGTCCACCATGTTGGACATTTCCGTTTGCATCGCGGTCACGATGTCGGCGAGGAAAAACTCCATCAGCCAGTTGCCGCCGGCCGCGATCATGCCGGGGAAGCTGAACCCCACGCCGGGGATCGGCGTGGCGTAGAGGGCGAGCATCATCCACGGGATCATCAAGCCGATCACCAGCTCGATAAGGGTCCACATGGCGAACGTGCCGGACATGGCGATCTTGAGGCCCGTCCAGACGACGACGATGGTCGCCAGCCCGCGCCAGAGCGTGGTGCCGGCGTTGAGCACCGTCGGCCCATTGGTGGTGACGATGTCGTCCAGGACGGTATCGAGAAACCCTTTGAAGTCGTCGCGGTCCTCGGGCGGGATGTTGACTGGGACGGACGGATCGATCTGCAGCTGGGCGGCGGCGGGGACCGCGCACAGGACGAGCGCAGCGACCAGGAGCCCGACGCGGATCGTCATGGTAGGCACGTCCTGTGTGGCGCGGGATTACCAAACGCGGAGGCGCAAGTCGTCGCCGCCATCGGCGCGCGCCGCGATGCCGGCCACGCGCCGGTCATGTTCGGCGCGCGCCGCCTGGAGGGTGGCCAGGCGCGCCGCTTCGCGTTCGCGCCGCCGCGTCTCGGCCGCCAGTTCTTCGGCCGCGGCCTTCGTGACCTGATGCGCGTGGAGCTGGAGCTGCGCGGTCATGACTTCACCGCTCGTGATGAGGCCGGTGACCTGGGCTTCTCGGAGCGCGGTGTCGGATTTGTTCGTTTGCGCGCGGAGGGTGTTGTAGGACGTGAGGGCCGACGCCACGGTGGCGGCGGCCGTGGCCGCGGCCGTGTTGACATCATGGTTGAGCGCCGTCCGTTGCTCGGCCTCGGCGCGGTGCCGACGGTAGTTCGCCGCCGCCTGGTCGGCGAGCGAGACCGGGAGCCGATCGTACTCGGCGAGGACGTCTTGTTCGGTCACGTCCGGGGCGTTGTTGATCCGGTCGCGCCAGTAGTCGGTGAGGGGCGTACCGGTGCGGCTGAACTGCTCAAGCGCGTCGATGAGGTCGGCGGTGTCCGTGCCGGTGAAATCGCCCCGCCAGTCGAGGCCCTCGCTGACGAGCTGGCCGGGGATCGCCGACAGGTCGGTAAAGGGTTGGGTGAGCGCGCCGATTTCTCCAAGGGCTTGCTGCCGGAGGTGGTCGTACTGGTCTTTGAGCTGGTTGAACTGCTCGGTGATTTTCGAGATTTGCGTGACGGAGTGGGCGATCTGAATGCCTTGATTGGCAATGATGGTGACGCGCTGCGCGAGCGCCGCCACGTCGGGAATCCCGAAAATCGCGTGTGCGGTGGTCGTCCACAGCAACGGGGTGAACAGCACGATCGTCCACAGGGTCATCTTCTGCATGGGTCTGCTCCTTGTCTCTCGGGGTTAGGCCGGCCGGGGCACGAGCACATCGGACGTGAGCCAAATCCGTAGCCGGTGGCCGGCGCGGATCGTGATGGTCGGGAGTCGATTCAAAAAGCGGTCAAGGATGGTGGTCGCGCCTTGCGCGAGGCCTTGCCCCGCCCCCGCGCGGAACCCATCCATGCCGCCGGCATATGGGTTCGAGCCGCGTAGCGTTAAGCCGCTGATGATGCCGACCGCGCCGACGCTGGCGAACATCGACAGGTAATGCCGGTTCACCTGGTCCTTGAGCGCGCTCTCGCCGATCTGATTCAGCCCGCGAAACTCCAAGCTCACCCAGCGCCCATCGGGGAAGATGAGGCGGTGAAACCCGACGGCGAGCCGTGCTTGGTCGCGGCCGAGGGTGGCTGACGCGGATCCAACGACGCGCGCGCCGCGCGGGATCACGATCCGCTGCCGGTCGGCCGAGTAGACCGGCACGGCGACGGCCGCGAGGACCGGGCCGGGAAAGTCGCCGTTGAGTTGGTTCACCAGCACGGCCTCAACAAAGGACCCTTCATAGATGCGCTCCCATCCGGGCGGGTCGTCGGGCGTGCGCACGAGGGCGGGAGTCAACGGGTCGGCCTGGGGCACGCTGAGGGCGGTGTTCGTCGGCCCCAGGGGGGACACGGCCGGGGGCTGGAGCGGCAGCCCCGGCGGCCGCGCCCCCCCCGCGTCGAGCGCCGTCCCGGCGGTCTGTTGCGCGTCCAGCGCTTGCAGGGCCTGAATCGTGTCCATCAAGCTCACGGGCTCGGGGGGGACCGGCGTACTCGCGCGACTCTGGTCGCCGGCCTCGGCCGGCGGGTCCGCGGTGGGCGCCGCGGCGGTCGCCGCTGCCGGCGTCGACACTCCGGCGTCGGGCGGTCGCCGGTAGGTGATCACCACGGGCGCGGACCTGAGCGACCGCGTGCGCCGCTCGATGGCTTCGAGGCGTAAGACCTCGCGGAGCTGCGCCTCGTCGTCGGTCAACGGGACGATGGCGGGCGCGGTGTCGCTCAAAAGCGTCTCGCCGGTCGTCGGATCAAAGGCGGGCGTGACGGTGCCGCCGGTCAGTGGCGCGCCCTGCGTGGCGAGTTGGCGCGCGGCGGCGGCGGCGGCGAGCGCGGCCCGCTGTTCGATGTCCTGCACGCGCACGCCCAGTTGCGCGGCGGCGCGCTCGCCGGCCACGGCGGTGTCGTCCGGGATGACGGAGTCCGGGTCGGGGCTGGTGGTCGAGAAACACGATTGCACGAGCAACGCGCCGCCCAGGAGGACGGCCATGAGCACGCCGCCGATCCGCGTGATCCAGGTCGCGGACAAGGCGCCGGCCGCGGGCGGGCTGAGGCGGGTCCAGGTGGGCATGGGCGTTACTCCAGGTCGTCCACGTCCACGCGCCAGCCGGCGCGTTCGCGGCCGATCTGCAGCCAGCCGGGGCCGACCAGCCGCCGCACGATCAAGAGGCCGTCGTGCTGCAGGTCGTACGGGATGAGGGACGGCTCGCCATCGCGGTTTTCGTAGAGCGCGGGCGTTTCCTGGGCGGTGGATCGGACATACGTAAACTGCCCGTCATGCCACATCCCCTGCACGAGAAAGGGCCAGCGTGCGGCCTTGTCCTCAAGGTCGTAGGGAAACTGCAATCGCGTGGGATAGGTCGCCTGAAACGCGGTGACCTGGGCGGTCGCGTCCTGGCGCATGGCGTCGATCTGCGCCGCGGCGTCGGCCTGGGCCGCCTGGACGGTCGCCGTCGCCTGCTCGGCCATGAGCTGAAACTCGGCCACGCGCGAGCGCGCGACGAACGCCGGGACCGGCGCGCCAGCCGGCGTGGGATCCGCGTCGGCCCCGACGCGGACAATCAGGTCCGGGGGCGCGTCTCGCTCGGTGACGAGAAACGCATAGATCCGCCCGCTCTCGCACACGAGCGCGACGTTGGTGGTGACGCCTTCCCCGATGGGTTTGAGGAACGCGAGATTGGCGGCGCCGGTCAGGTGCCAGTACTCCGAGTCGCCGACGATGAAATCGAGGATGTTCTCGTGTGGCGGGAGCTGAATCACGGTGGTGTGCCGGATGCGCGTGGTGACGGTGATGATCTGATCCGGGGTGTCTTGCACCTGCAGCACGGACGCGCCGGCCGGCTCGTCTTGCGCTTGGGCGAGCGCCGGGATCAGGCAGAGCATCGAGACAAGGGCCACGGTCGAGCATCGTCGGGTCATAGGTTTCTCTCCTTTGTGTGGGCCTCAGCGGCCGGCGGCCAGGTGGGCGAGCGCCGCCTCGAGGCCGTGCTGCTGGACCGCTTCAGCGCGGCGCGCACTGTCGCGCGCCGAGGACGTGTACAGCCAGTAACTTTCAGGGTCCACTTCAAGCCGCACCGTCGCGGCCATGTTCGGGCGCCGGAGGTAGAGCTCCTGTTTACTGACGAGCCCCCGGATGGTCGCCACCTCCGACGGGTTGAGTCGGAAGATCTCAGCGGCCTTCTCGGGCAGCTCGGGATTCGCAAGGAAGAGCTTGGTCGGCATGGATTCCAGCAACGCCTCCGCGCCGGCGGTGCCGGTCACGTCGACGGTGCTTTGGGTCGCCATGATGAGCGCCGCGTTTTTCTTCCGCCAGGTCTTCGCGGCTTCCGCGAGATAGGCGAGGACGGCCGGGTCGCGCAGATAGCGCCACGCTTCATCGACCACCATCAATTTCACCCGTGCGGTCTCGTCGGGATTCTCCAGGGTGAGGCGTAGACGTTCCAGCAAGTAGAACAGCGCGGCCTCACACAAGTCCGCATGCTCGGCCGCGCCCGCGAGGTCGATCACCTGCCAGTCGGCCAGGTCGAGGTCGTCGCCGTCGGCCGGGTTGTCGAAGTACCGGCCCCACGCGCCGGTGCCGTACCAGCGCCCCATCGCCGGCCACATGGCGGCCGGAAGGGAGTGGATCAGGACGGTCATCGTCCGCCGCTCGGGCGGAAAGGCGTAGAGGTCCTCGATGCGTGAGCGAATCTCGGACGGGTCCGACCCGCTCACGGTCCAGCCGCCGATCCGGAGCAGCCGCAGGATCCAGCCGGTGAGAAATTGCAGGCTCCGTTCGGTGCGCGGCAGCGAAAAGGGCCGCAGGCGAAAGCCGCCCTGCCCGCTCGCGTCGTCGGGGGACAGCTCCAGGTAGCCGCCCCCGAGGAACCGGGTGATCCAGCGGTAGGAGCCCCCGAGGTCGAGGATGAGGACGCGCGGGTGGTACTGCAGGGCCTGGACGAGCAAAAAATTGAGCGTGAAGCTCTTCCCCGCCCCGGTCGCCCCGAGGACCAGCGTGTGGCCGACGTCGCCGTGAAACAGGTCGTAGTGAAACGGCGTCTGCCATTGGGTTTCGAGGATGGCCAGCGCGGCCCGGTCGAGGTGCCGGCTGCGCGGCGCGCCGGTCGGCGGGCCGAAGATCGGCGTCAGGCACGCCGCCGCGCCCGCGGAGACGAACACGGATCGGACCTGCCGCTTGCGCGGCTGCGCCGGCAGGCGGCAGAACCACGCCGGGAGCTGGCCGTACCCTTCGCGGATGGCCTTCGCGTCGTGCGCCGCGAAGATGCGAAGAATGTCGCCGTCCAACCGTTCGGTCTGCGCCAGGTCGCCGTGCAGCGCAATCGTCAGCGCGAGATCGCCATAGGCCACGCCTTCGGTTTCCAGCTCCACCAGGGCATTCCCCAGGCGGCCGGATTCCACGTCGGCTGCGCTGTCGACCATCGCCGACGCGGTGCCGTCGGTTTCCTGGACGTGGGCCATCATCGAGTACCGCTTACTGAAGTAGTGGCGCTGGGCGCCGCGGATCTTGCGGCGCGCCGCGTCCAGATCCCACGGGCGCCATTCGACCGAGACGGTCATCACGCTGTCGAGCCGGTACAGGTCGTTGAGGAGATTCGCCGTCGCCCTAGCCGGCGGGGACAACAGCGAGTAGAGAATCACGGGCTCGCCGTCGAGTCGCAGATGCCGACGTTCGGCTTCGAGTTCGCTGGTGGCCAGCCGCCAGTTCATGCCGCTCCCGGTCGCGCCGTCCCACGGCGGACGGCCGGGCCTATTCACCAGCTCGGCGAGCAACCGCGAGCCGTCGTGTGCGTTGAGGATGTCGAGGGGGGTGAGGTCGGCGACGAGCGTACGGCTGGCGTCAACCTGTTGCCGAAACCGCGCCGCCGCGTCCTCGATCTGCTCGCGGACGTAGATCGCCTCGTTCGGATTCCGCCGCCGCGTCAACCACGTCTGTATGTAGTGCTTCCACCACGGGGCATTGTGCTTGCCGGCGGCGGCCGTCGAGAGGCGCGGGTCGTAGCACCACGCGAGATAGGTCTCGATCTGTTGGATGCGCGACCCGAGGAAGACGCGCCGCTTCCGCTGCCCGAGGGCGGCGACCGCCGACAAGCCGGTATCGGCGTCGGGGAAGGTCGCCGGCCGGCGGAGCAGGTAGAAGTACAGCCGGGTCCGGGCGTCGATGCCTGAGAGCATCCGTTGCCAGCGATTGAGCACGGCGTCCAGCTGCTCAGGGGTGTGACCGTCGACGACGGTCGGCGTCAGCCGGGCGAGCGTCACCAGCTCGCCGCGCCGGGTGAGACACGTCCGCTCGTCGGGGAGCCAGCCCCAATACGGCAGCTCGTCGGCGAGTGCGCCGGCCGCGTGGTGGTCGGCCACGTCGCGATCGGTGGTCGTCATGATCGGCCGCGTCCTCGCGCCGGGGTGATGCGGATGTACCACGGCGACGCGGCCCACTTCGCCGGGTCGTACCGGGTTTTGAACCGGACGGACTCACGCAGAATGGTGAGCATGTGCGGGTCCGTCCGCCAGGCCCACCAGCCCACGCCGTACAGGAGGCAGAAGGTGACCGCGCCGATGAGGATCGAATTGATCGCGTTCCACATCGCCATCCCGAGGGTCGCGCTGAGCAGGAACCAGCGCCGTTCGACCCCCAGCATGGTCAGGGGGGCCGACAACGCGGGGTACGCGGGCCAGGCGTGCCCCCCGTGGCCGATGGTCATGAAAAGAGCCACGTCAGGAAGTTGGCCGCGCCCATTGCCATCCCGAGGCCGAAGATGATGCCGGCCAGCGCCTTCTTGCTGCCGCCTTCCCCGAAGGCGAACATCAGCCCGCCGATGACAATCGCAATCAGCGAGAGGCCACGCGCCAGCGGGCCGGTGAAGGCTTGCTGCAGCACGTCCACGGCGTTGAGCCACGGGCTCACGCCCTGGGCGAACAGGCGGGCCTCGGCCACGAGCCCCACGGCGAACACAGTCGCGAGGGCGGTGAACCAGTGGTGGCGGTGCGGGCGCATAGGGCTCTCCTTGTGGTTGGGGGCGGGCGCGGGCTCAAGACCCCTTCTCGAGCCGCGTCCGGTCGTGGTGGTGTGTCCGGTCGACGTCATTCGTCAAACTCTCCCCGGTCCTGGTGCTGCATCTGGTCGGCCAGCTCCGGATCGCCGCCCGCGCCGCGCCGGATCGACCGTTCCACGAGATCCACCTTGCGACCGAGATCCGCGAGCCCGGCCGCGCGGGCGGTCGCATAGATCGCCACGATCACCGACAGCACGGCCAGGGCGCCGTAGGCGGTCAGCGCCGGCCAGTACTGCGCGAGGAGCACGCGGGTGTGCGGGGCCAGGTAGGCGAACGAGGGGCCGGCCAGCAGCGCCGTCAGCGCCAGGACCGTCACGGTCAACCCGAGGGCCACGGTGATCGGTTGCATCGTCTACAGCTCCACGGACCCGTCACGGCCGGGACCGCTGCCGCCGCCAGGCCCGCTGTCGGTTTCCCGCGCGGCGGCGCGCCCGAGGGCGCGGCCGATCTTCCGGGTGGCGGATCGGCTGCTGCCGTGCATCGCAAAGCCGGCCGCGGCCTTCGCCGCGATCGCCGCCGCGTGGTAGTGGTCTGACGCAATCTCGACGTGCACCCGGCCGCTCCTGCCGTCGGCGTCCTCCATCTCAAGCTGCGCGTCGGGGTACAGCACGTGGTCGTCCTCGACGGGGAGCCCGAGCTCGTGCGCGGCGGCGCGCCTCGCCGCGTCGGCCGCGGCGTCGCCCTGCTCGGCGCGCGCCTGCTCGGTCGCCGTGGCGACGCGGCTCTTGAGTTCGGCGTCGAGCCGGACGCGGGTCACGCGCCCGCCGTCGGCCTCAATGCGCGCCCGCTCGTCGAGCGCGGCGCGATACACGGCCGTGTCGTGCGACAGCTCGGCCGGCTTCACGAGGCCGGTCCACGTCTGCTGTTCGGGGACATGGCCGGCGTCGACCGCCGCGCGGTGCGCGGCGTCTCGCCCGCGTGCCGTGGCGGTCAGCACCGTAAACGTGTTGCCGCGGGGCCCAGTCGCCTCGTGCTCCTCGATCAGGCCGGCCTGCTTCATCTGCGTCACCAGTCGCCGGGTCGTGAACGGGTGGCCGTCAAAATGTCTGTCGGAGAGGTCTCGGTAGGACACGGCGCGGTACAGCCCCACGTCGGCGATCGCATCCCGCGTCCGTTCGGTACGGCTACGCCGCGGGCGGTCGCGCGCGTCGGGGTTGTGTTCCCGGCGATGGCCGGCCCGCTCGCGGGCCCGGTCCTCGCGGGCGGGGTGGTCCTGGCGCGAGGCACCTGGCCGCGCCTGGTCATCGGGCGGTGTGTCCGCGCGCGCCGGCCTCGACGTCGGCGTGTCCTCGCGCCAGAGATCCCGCGGATCAAACATGGCGACCGCCTAGCGGCTGATGCCCGGCTCCCGCTCGGGCGGTTCCGCCTGGGGCGGCGGCGTCGGCGTGTGGCTGATCTGTGGACTGCGCGCGGCCGAATACGTCTCGGCCAGCGTGCGGTGTTCCTGCTCGGTCTCCTGCTCCCGCTCCCGGATCGGCCGCAGCAGGTAATCGGAGATCTTCTGCGCGTCGGCGGCGGCCTTGTAGATCTCCTTCGGATCGTCGTCGATGGCCTTGAGCCAGCCCTCGACGTACGCCGCGCCACGGCTCCCGTCGTGGCCGACGCCGACCCGTTCGCCCGTCATCATCGCCGACATTTCCGCGCGGAGTTCTTCGCGGGCGTACTCGGTGCTGCCGAAGTGCCCCGCGCCGTGTGTCAAGGTGTCGCGGTCCATCCGCGCGGGGTGGCCGGTGGCGTGGCCGAGCTCGTGCAACGCGGTTTGGTAGTAGCCGTTCGCCGAGGCGAACTGCTCGCGCTCCGGCAGGGTGATCTTGTCGGTCTGCAGGTTGTAAAAGGCCCGATCGCCGCGCACGTGGGCGACGTGAATCCCGCTCTCCTGGATCACCCGCTCGGCGGTCTGGTGCGCCTTCCACTCGGGCTCGGTGGGGCGGTCCTCGCCCGTGCGTTCCAGCTGCAGGCCGTCGGCTTGTTCGACGTTAAAGACGGCGTAGCAGCGGACCATCGGCGGGCGCGAGCGGTCCCGCTCGGCCGTGCCCTCGGGCGCGCTGGCCGGCTGGTCGGGCGCGCCGGCCTGGGGCTGCTCCTTCTCGTCGTCAAACTTGTAAAAGAGCACGTGGGTGGCCTTCTCGCCCTTGCGCACCTGCCCGCCCATGTCCTTGATCTGTTTGTAGGTCGCCCAGCGGTGATCGCTGTAGCCCTTGGCGGTTTGGGTCACGCTGAGGTAGACCGAATTGCCGCCCCGGTACGGCTTCTTGCTGGCGACGTTTTCCGGCAACCGCCGCTCGCCGGGCGTCCACGGTTTTTGCC
Source organism: Vicinamibacterales bacterium (assembly GCA_965197935.1). GTDB lineage: Bacteria > Acidobacteriota > Vicinamibacteria > Vicinamibacterales > CAZQMT01 > CAZQMT01. The sequence goes on from CBDAOD010000001.1 coordinate 511,568, forward strand.
ACGGCGCGACGCCGGCCGCGATCTGCGCTTTGAGCGTGGCGGCAAAGTCTGTGTGATAGTCGTCCTGGTTCCAGCGCGGCGTGTCCGCCGGCGGCTTTTTTTTACCCCATCCCATCGCGCAGCTCCTTCTCTCGCGCGGCTAGTCGCCGCCCTCGGCGATCCACGCGTCGTCGCGCCAGTCGGCCCCGGCCACGATCTCCGGGGGATCGGCGTTCTCGGTGTCACCCCACCCGCATGCGGCGAGGACCTCGCGCGAGGCGCGCACGTACACGCCGGGGAGGAGCCGCTGCGTCAGTTCCTCGGCGGTGTCCACCTCACACGCCGGGAGCCCGTCGATGGTCGGCAGGTTACGAATGGTCATCGTTCGCCTTTCGAGGGTCGCCCCTCGCGGTGTCGCTGGTGCTCCCCGCTTGGCGCCGCGTCATCACGTCCCCCGGCGCCCAGACGCGCCCACACACGAGGCACACAGGCCGGATGGCCGGGTGCCGGGCGGGTGGTGTGATGGTTGTGGATCGCGGGGGCCGGGGGGAAGGTGGATACCTCACGCGCCGGAGGCGACACCGCGCGCGGTAGGCCCGTTGGTGGTCTCGGTGATCGAGCCGGCCTTCCGGGCTGCGCTGATGCCGCGCGTGCGCGCGCTGCCGCTGGCGCCGTCGCGCGGGGGCGCGGCAGGCCTCCCCACAGTAGGCCTGCCCCCGCCAGCAGGACCCACAGATGGCGAACACCGTTCCGCACCCCGCGCCGCGGCAGCGCACCGTGCGCCACCGCGTGGCGCGGGCGCTCACGCCGGCCCGCCGCGAGACCGGGACAGAGGGAGACGGCGACGGGGCGGGACGAAGGAGACCGACCGACCGGCGGGGGCGGACGGCGGCGCGCGTCCCGGTGGGCTGCGATCACGCGTCGACGCCGCCAGCCGCCCGGGCGGGCGCGCGCGGGCGATCCCCTCGGGACCCTCGCGTGTCGTGGTGACCCGCGCGGCGCGGGCGGGCGTCGCGTCAGACCACGGCACCCCCCCGGGTATCGGGCGCGCCCGCCAGCCCGCCGGGGGACCGGCGCCGCGGGCCGCTAGGCCGCGGGCGGCACGCGCGGGCGCCGAGACAGCCGCCGCGCCCCGGCGCCCATCAGCCCCAGCGCCAGCAGCAGCTGGCCGAGCAGCGGGAGCGCCGGCACCGGCGTCACGTCGTTGTCCTCGATGGTGAGGGTGAGGGGCGCGGCGGTCAGCGCCGGGCTCGTGCTCGCGGCGTTCAGGACGATGGTTTCACCGGCGTCGGCCTCGGCGTCGTCGATGACCGTGAGCGTCACCGTGCCCGCCGTCTCACCCGCGGCGAGCGTGATCGTGGTCGAGGAGAGCGTGTAGTCGGTGTCGCGCGTCGCCGTGCCGCCCGTCGTCAGCGTCACCGTCGTGCCATCCGCCGGGGCCGGCGCGTCAAGCGTCGCCGTCACCGTCACCGGCGCGCCGCCTTCGGCCGGGGCCGGGGCCGCGCGCAGCGTCAGGCGGGTCTGGTCTGGCACCTCCACGCGGACGTACGCCGACTGCCCGGCCGTGGCGCCATCCTCCTCGCGGGTGACATCCACACGGATCCACGCCACGGTCACCCCAGAGGGCGCCGTCCACACCACCGTCTGGGTGTCGGTCGGCTCGACCGATCCGCCCTCGCCATACGCCACCCGCCAGGCATAGCCGAGCGCCGCCTCGGCGTCAGACTGCGCGGTCAGCTCATACGACGCCCCCGCCAGGGCCACCTCGGGCACGCCCACGATGGCCACCACCAAGGCGGCGCGCTCGGGCTCGGGCGTGGCGCGGGCGGCCTCGGAGGGCGGGCTGGCCTCGCGGCGGTTCACCGCCCGCACCTCGAACGTGTAGCTGACGCCGTTGGTCAGCCCGGTCACCGTATAGTCCGTCGGTGGCGGATCCCCCGCCAGGATCTGCCACGCGCCCATCAGCCCGTCGCCGGCCTGCTGGCGGTATTCATAGCGCACGATCGGCGTGCCGCCGTCGTTCACCGGCTTGCTCCACGCGAGCTGGACCGCCTGGTCCCCGGCCGTCGCCGTCAGGTTCCTGGGCGCGTCCGGCGCGGTCTCGCGCTGGCTGCCGCCGCCGCCGCCGCCGCCAGAGCCACCGCCGCCGGTGGGCGGAGAGGCGGTGAGCGTGATCGTCACCGCGATGGTGTCGCTGTTGCCGAGGCTGTCCGTGGCCCTCACGATCACCTCGTAGGTCGACCGGGTGTAGGTCACGTCGGACCGGGTCCGGATCTGGCCGGAGGTCGAGACGATGGTGAACGAGTCCGCGTCGTCGCCCTCCAGGGTGTAGGTCAGCGTGTCGCCGGTGTCGGTGGCGGTGACGGGGTTTCCGACATTGGTGCCGCCGCCGCTGTTCTCGGGGACGCTGCGCGTGGCGGTCGTGGAGGAGAATTCCGGGTCGGTGTTGCTGCCGGTGGTGCCGACCGCGTTGGTCACGGGGGTCGCGGCCACGACGAGGTTGCCGTTGCCAACGGCGTCGGCGACGGCGTCGGCGCTGAGCTCCACGGTGATGTTCGTGGCCGCGGCGGTCAGGGCCGTCGTCAGGGTGAGTTCGACCTTGGTTCCAGCCACGCTCGCCATCGTCGTCGACACGGTGACGCTGTTGGCCTGGATGGTGATGTCGCTATGACTGACCGCTCCGATGGCCTCGCTGAACACCAGCAACACCGTCTCGCCGTCGGCTGACGTCGTCGGCGCATCGGGGGCGGCGGTGACGAGCGTCGGGCGGATGCCGTCGACCGTGTGCCCCGCGTCGATCGCCACGGCGCTGTGGGTCAGGACGGCGCTGACGGTCGTGCCGCCGGTGGCGTAGATGGTGCCGCCGGTGAGTTTGTTCGCCGCGATCCTGACGCCGTTCGGCGCCGTGTCGTTTTCAACCACCGTGTAGCTGCACGCCATCGTGGTCGTGTTCGTGGCGGTCGCGCAGGCGGCCGCTTTCGCGGTGCCGGCAAAGTCCAGCTCCAGCTGCGGGCTGCCGGTGATGTCGACCGCCGCGCTGAAGGTCACCGTCGCCGCGACCGCGTCGCCGATGGCGTAGGTGTTGTCGGCGCCGGGGGTGGAGGTCAGGGCGACGCCGCTGACCGTGGGGGCGGTGGTGGTGCCGACGGCGTTGGTCACGGCGGTCGCCGCCACGGCGAGGATGCCGTTGGCGGCGGCGTCGGCGACGGCGTCGGCGGCGAGCGCCACGGTGAGGGTCGTGTCCGTGGCGGTCAGGGCCGTCGTCAGGGTGAGTTCGACCGTGGTTCCAGTCTTGCTCGCCGCGCTCGTCGCCGCGGTGGCGCCGTTGGCCTGGATGGTGATCTTGGTCCGATCGGCCGCGCTGATGTCCTCGCTGAACGTCAGGATCACCGTCGTGCCGTCGGTCGACGTCGTCGGCGCCTCGCTGCCGGTGGTGACGAGCGTCGGGCGGATGCCGTCGACCGTGTGCCCGGCGTCGATCACCACCGCGACGTGGTCGAGGTCGGCGTTGATGGTCGTGTGGCTAAAATATAGTGAGGTGGTCGTGATGGTGCCGCCGGTGAGCTTGTTCGCCGCGATCGCGATGCCGTTCGGCGCCGAGTCGCCCACCGCCACCGTGTAGCTGCACGCCATCGTGGTCGTGTTCGTGCCGGTCGCGCAGGCTGCCGCTTTCGCGGTGCCGTTAAAGTCCAGCTCCAGCTGCGGGGTGCCGCCGATGTCCACCGCCGCGTCGAAGGTCATCGTCGCCGTGACCGCGTCGTCGATGGCGTAGGTGCTGTCGGATCCAGGGGCGGAGGTGAGCGCGACGCCGGTCACTGTGGGGGCGACGACTTCCGTCAGCGCCAGGCACGCGGCGTCGCCGTTGGCCCAGGCGGGGGCGTAGCTGCCGGCCCTCCAGACATATGCGTTCCTACTGGAGTTGTAGCTGGCGTCCGCCAAAGCTAACTGCACGGTGCCCATGTGGAACATGAGATCGTTGGCGTCAGTGCCGAGTGTCGTGGTACTCTCCAGCGTCAAATACACCCAATTGGCGGCGACTACGGTGACAGAGCTGATGGTGTACGCGGTGCCTTTGTAACTGAAATTTATGTTGTCGAGCGCGCCGTGGGACCCGCTGAACCCAACCGTTTGCCCGATCGTTTCCCCGTCCAGGATGTAGTCGCCCCCAAGACCCACGGTCAGGTTTCCCGTCCAGATCCGGTTCGTCATCGACGCGGGGCTGCACGCGACGGGCACGGCGACGCGAAGAATGTTGACGGTGTAGGTCTGCGTGGTCGCGGTGTCGGGCGCGGTCACTTTCACCTTGACGATGTTGGTGCCCACGCTGAGGTTGCGCTGGAAGCTGGCGGTCATGGTGTCGGCATCCGTCAGGGTGTTGTCCGACCCGTCCAGATACTCGAGCGTCGCCGTCGACTCGCTTGTCGTCACGGTGATCGTGCCCTGGCTCACCGCATTCACCACCACCGCCCGGTAGGTCGTCGTGGCCGCGTCGAACGCCGGGCTGAGCGTCGCGCCGCTCACCGACAGGGCGCTCAGCGTCGCGTCGGTGGTGTCGACCGTCTGCGCCTCCGCCGCGGCCGCCCCGAAGAGCAGCAGGCCCGCGACGAGGACAGTGGCGACCGCGCGGCCTGGACGGGCGGGCCGACGGGACCGGGCTCGATCCCGCGCCCCGGCGGGCGCGGCAGAGCACTCAGGCGGAGAGGCGGAGAGGTGGAGCTTAGGCAATAGCCGGCGCTCGGCTCGGCTCGGCTCGGCTCGGCTCGGCTCGGCTCGGCTCGGCTCGGCTCGGCTCGGCTCGGCTCGGCTCGGCTCGGCTCGGCTCGGCTCGGCTCGGCTCGGCTCGGCTCGGCTCGGCTCGGCTCGGCTCGGCTCGGCTCATGAGAGCCGAGTCAGCACAGGCGTTGAATGTCAAGGCTTTTTTCGACATTTGCTCCAAATCTCCCGATCAGACTGTGCAGCCGACCCGTGTTCGCCCGTCACAGGGCGAACACGAGCCCGAGCGCGATAATCACGCCCGTGCGTCCCGTGTCGTTGGGCGGCGCGGCACGGTTCCTCATACCCTGGTGCGCCGCGAGCCGGCTCGTCTCCGCGACCTCCTCTGGCTCGCCCACGGCGCGCCGCAGGCGTGCCGTGGCGCCGCCGCTACCAGCGCAGCGTGGCCCGCGCGAGCGCGCCGTGATCCGTGCCGCCCTGCAGGGGGCGTTCCCGGCGCTGGGCGTCGACGCCGAGCTCGACCGCCGTGGCCGCGCCGCCGAGCGCGCCGAGGCGGTAGCCCAGCCGGTAGTCCCGCCCGTCGGCGGACGTCCCGACGCCGAGCGTGGGCGTCCCCACGAACCGGCTCCCGATCGCCAGCCCGTAGCCGACCTCGGTGTCGAGGCGGTTGCCCCCGGCTCCCCTGAGCGCGTTCTGGCCCATGCCGCCCATGCTCTCGCGGCCCCACAGGGCCTCGGCGCCGCTCATCGACTCGCCGCCCCAGGCGGGGGACACGCGTGCGGTGAAGCCCAGCGGCGTGGACGGTGTCGGGTTGTAGCTGACCGAGATCGACATGCCGCTTTCGGCGAATCCTTCGGCTTCGTGTACCAGCAGCCTGCGCACGCGGATGTCCACCGCCAGGCCCGTCACGCGGTCCGCCAGCACGAGGCCGGCGCCGAGGTCGATGCCGCGCCCGGTGTCGGCGTCACCGCCGTCCTGGCGGATTCCGATCTCGATGCTTGGCGTCAGCGCCATCCGGCTGGCGATGCGCATGCGCTGCGACCCTTCGATCGCGGTGCGCAGCCGGCTCACCGCCGCCCGGGTCGAGGCGAGGTTCCCGCCCGGTCCGGTTGCGGCCGTCGTCCGCGTGCCGACCCACAGCGCGTCGGCCTTGAACGCGAGGCCGACGCCGTCGCCGCCACCGAGGATCTGGCCGCGGCCGCCGCCGGCCGCCATCGCCATCGACAGCCCCGTCTCGATCGGCGCGCCGGCCCCGGGATTGAGCAGCAGGCCGCCCGCGCCGTAGCCGGCGACCGTCCAGACGGTCACCCGCTCGGACGCCTTGTAGCCGATCCACGGATAGAGCCCGGTGACCGCGGACGTCATCCGCCCGGTGTCGACGCCCGCGTAGCTGCCCAGCCCGCGGGTGTGCGCGAGCGACACGCCGGTGACCATGCGGCCCTTGGCGTAGTCGGCGCCGACCATCGTGCTGCGGACATCGCCGTTGAGCGCCAGCGCGCCGTCCTGCCCGGAGAACTGCGACTGCGCGCTGCGGCTCCAGAAGGAGAGCACGCCGCCGCTCGACGTCGCGCGGTTGAGCGCGAAGCTCGAGCCGCCGAGCAGTGGCTCGCCCCCGAGGCCCAGGCTCATTCCGCCCTCGTCGGCGCCACCCGGGTGTAGCCCGTGCATCCCGTTCGGGTTCATCGCCGCCCGGATTCCGGGTGGCGGGCCGAGGCTCGACGTCATGCCCCCGGGGCCGAACCGCGGGTCGGTCCCTCCGGTCGCGTTCCTCCGCCCGTCGGGTTGTCCGTGGTGCTGGCCGTACGCGGCCCCGCCGCCAAGTTGCTGCAGGAACTCCAGCGCGAAGTCCTGCCCCATGGTGCGGGTGATCTGGCGGCCGGCGACCCGCCCGTCGAATCCTGGTGCGCGGGGCGCGTTCACGCGCTCCTCGACCTGGTCGACGATGTGCACTGCCGCGGTGCGGCCGAACCGGGCGACGAGCGCCTTCGGCAGCGCGTCGTGGTTCGTGATGGTCCCGGTGGCGCTCGCGTCGGTCAGGTCGCCGCTCGAGGCGTTCGACAGCGTGACCGTGAACGTCTCGCTACCCTCGTTGTGCTCGTCGTCGAGCACAGGCACCTGAATGCTCCCCGACGAGCGTCCCGCGTCGATCGTGAGCGTCCCGCTCGTCGCGGTGTAGTCGGCGCCCGCGGTCGCGGTGCCGTCCGACGTCGCGTAATCGACCGTCAGTTGGCTACTCGCCGCGCGCGTGAGCGCGACGCTGAAGGCCAGCACCGCGCCGGCGGCCTCTTCCACCCGCGCATCGCTGACGGATATCCCCACCGGACCGGCCACCCTCGCCGACAGCGAATGCGCCAGCGCCCGCCCGTCCGAGCTCTCCACCGACCCGGCCGGCAGCCTCACCGTCACAGCCGTGTGCGAGTCCGGCTCGACGTGGATCGTCCAGCCCTGGTTGCTGCCCTGCTGTTGGCGCCTGGCCCTTTGCACCGTGCCGCCGGTGGCGCTGAGCGCCACGTCCCGCACCGTCAGGTAGCTCAGCCCCGCCACGTCCTCGCTGAACGTCAGCGCGAACGTGAACGCCTCGCCCGTGTGCTCGGCCGGCACGCCGCTGAAGCTCGCCGTGAGCAGTGCTACCGTTCGGTTCCGGATCGTGCCGGTGGCCGTCTTCGTTCCCAGGTCGGCGCCCGAGGCGTTCGACAGCGTGACGGTGAACGTCTCGTCGTTCTCGTTGTCGATGTCGTCGTCGATCGCGACGGAGATCGCCTGGCTGGTCTCCCCGGCGGCGAAGCTCAGCGTCCCGCTGGCGGCGGTGTAGTCGTCGCCCGCCTCAGCGCTGCCGTCCGCCGTCGCGTAGTCCACGGTGACCGTCTCGCTCGCGGCCTCGTCGAGCGTCACGGTGAAGGCGATGGAGTCGTCGTCGCCCTCCGTCCCGCTCCCCCCGGCGATGCTGACGGTCGGCGTGGTCTCAACGACCGCCGCCGGCCCGGCGACGGTCGCCGACGGGCTGTTGCTCAGCCTCCGACTGTCCTCCGTGCAGATCGCGCCTCGGGCGCTGCAGTTCTTCGTCGCCGGCAGCGTGATCGTCAGCGAATCGGTGCCCGTTGGCCGGACCTTGAGCTTCCAGCCCACGTTGCTGCCCTTGGTCTTGCGGTTCGCGCGGTTGATGCTCCCGCCGCTGACTTTGACGGCCTTCTGGACGTCCCTATAGCCGACGTCGGGACCCTCGCTGAAGGTCAGGTCGACCTTGAAGTCCCCGCCGTCGTGGCTGTCGGGCACGTTCGAGAAGCTCGCCGTCAGCGGATCCCCTTCCGGCGGCGCCGCGACCGTGGCCGAGGGGCTGTTGCTCAGCTGGACCGGGTTGTCCTCCTTCGAGCAGATGGCTCCCTGAGTCCCGCAGGCCCGGTTGCCGGGCAGCGTGATCGTCACCGCATCGTCGCCGTCCGGGTCGACGGTGATCAGCCAGCGATCACTGTTGCCGTTGACCTGCGAGGCGGCGGTCACGTCGCCGTTGGTGACCGTGAATGCGTGGTCGCGCATCGCGGCGGGAGTGATCGAGACGTCGTTCGTGAAGGCGACGTTGAACGTGAACGTGTTGCTGCCGTCGTGGTCCTGCGGGACGTTCTCGAAGCTGGCCGTCAGGGTCTCGGTGTTGAGGATCGTGCCCTCTCCGATGGAGTCGGCGAGGATGAGGTAATCCGTCGTGAGCTCCGGGGACTGCAGGACCATGCTGAAGGTCTCGCTCGGTTCGTTGACGCTATCGTCGACGATCCGGACCGAGTAGGTTCTTCTCCGTTGGCCGGGCTCGAATGTGACGCTCATGGACCCGTCGATCAGCTCGATATCGCTGAAATCAGCCGTGCCGGACGAGAAGAGGACGTTGACGGTGATCCTCCGGGTGGTGGCCCGGTTGAGGCTGACGGTGAAATCGATCGTCTGGTCGACGCCCTCGGTCGCCGTGGCGTCGCTGATTGAGAGCGCCAGGGGCTCGGCGTTGACGATGGTGCCGGTGCCGCTGTTGACGGCGAAGGTGGCTCCCTGGAGGTTGGTCAGCGCCAGCCCGAACGTCTCGTCGCCCTCGTTGCGGGCGTCGTCGAGGATCGGAACCGAAACCGTTTTGCGGGTTTGACCGGGGCGGAAGGTCAAGGTTCCGCTCGTCGCCTCGTAATCGGAGCCGTCATCGGCTGCTGAACTGCCGCTCAGCTGTACCGCTCCGTAGCTGACTTGCACCGGCCCGCTGGTCTTCCGGCTCAGGCTCACGACGAAATTGGCCGTCTTGTGGGTGCCCTCGGTGACCGTCACGTCGTTGACCGAGACCAGGACCTCGGGGTTGGTCGTGCCCTCGACCTTGATCAGCAGAGGTGCAGAGATCGAGGTGTACGTGTAGACGCCGTCCGAGCTGCCCCAACTAGGCTTGGAAAATGCACTATCGCCAAGCGTCCATCCCGTGGCCCCACTCTCCGTGGTGGCGGTATCTGACTGCAACTCGGCGCCCGTCGTGGAACGACCGGCCCAGACGTAGACCCAGTACGTGGTGTTGGGGGCAAGGTGGACTGAGGACGGGTCCTGAAGACAGCCGCCCCCGTGCGGCGGCTGTGGATAGCACCTGGCCTTCCACACCTTGTACTTGTTCACCCCGGTGACGGGAGGTGCGAAGTTGACCCCGTTCTTCGTCAAAGTAGCGATGGCACGGCTTCTAGGCCGACCGCTTCCGTTGTCCTCATAGAGGTACACGTACACGGGGTCCCTCGCGCCAACCGAACCCTTGACGAAGTCGATGGAGATCGATTCGAGAAGGTACCCGCTGACGTTCGGACCCGTGGTGAAGGACTGGATATACTCGGAACCAGCCAAGCCCTCCCGACCAGAAGCAGAAGTCGAAAGGTTCGTCACCAACGTGTCGGCTGCGACCGGCCCGGCTCCGCCGAACAGTGCAACGATCACGGCGATTGTCGTGACCAGCCTCGCCTTCCAGCCTGCTCGCCGTGTCATCGTCGATCTCCGCTCGACGTTCGAGCGGGCCTCTGGTCGGCCGAGCATCCCCCGCGGCGTGCCCCGCGTGCTTGGGTTGTGCCCGTTTCCATGCTGCCGGGACCGGTCTCGATCCCGCGCCCCGGCGCGGCGCGACGCGGCCCAAGAGGTTGCGATGCTTGTGGATGGGGCACGAGGTGTCACGATTCGCTCCTCCGCCACGCCGCAAGAGCCATCGTGACGTCACGCCCGTTGCGCGCAGCGCGCGACCGCCAACTGCGCCAGACCGTCCCGGCAGTCGTGAAAGACCGACAGCGTATTCCATGCACGTCCGCGCCGCCCTGTCACTACCCGATCGGGAGAATTCGGAAGGAAACAGAAGGAAACAGGCGGAGAGCGGCCGAGACCCGGGCCGCCCAGAGGACGCCACCGCGTGGCGGGTTACTCGAACTCGGCGAGTGACAGCACCAGCCGCACCAGATCCACCTGCCCGGCGATCGACTGTCTCCGGTAGATCTGCTTCAGGTGCCAGGTGATGGCGCCTGGGGTGCGCCCCATGGCCGCGGCCATCTCGCGCACGCTCTTGCCTTCGGCCAGCCCGACCGCAATCCGACTCTCCATCGGTTTCAGCCCCAGGGTCCTGGCCACCAGGTCTGGGTCGATCCGATGCTGGCTCCTCGGCTCGACAATCAGGACCAACGCGGCCACGTAGCGCGCGCCGTAGTCCGGGTGGGGCACGGCGACGGGTTTGACATGCACCACGAACGGCGAGGCATCGGCCGCGCGCGCCAGCAGCATCGACCCGCTGACCGGGACGGCCCCGGCGGTCGGCAGCGCGCCGGCCACGAGCCGTTCAAGACGGCGCTGATCGGCCGGCTGCCGCGCCCGCAGCACCCCCTCCCGGTCCGACAACCCCGGGCCGCGTCGCAGGAGGCGACGGGCGCGGTCATTGACCTCCAGGATCTGCCCGCGCCGGTCCAGGTGGATGACCCCAATCCGGGGATTCTCAAGCAGGGCGGCCGCGGACGTGGCCCGCGCCCCGGCCCGGACCAGCGCCTGCCGGACACACACAAAGTGCCGGATCTGGGGCAGCAGCCGCTGCAGCAGCGCGATTGTCGCCGACCCCCAGCCCTCCGCGGCCACCGGATCGCCGAGACCCCAGGTTATGTGGGAGCGATCCGGCCCGTCCAGGCGCACGTTCAGGCCCTGCTGATAGTGGCCCCGACGCAAGAGGTCGTTGTAGCTCGGTGAGGTTTTCAACTCCTCGGCCGTGTACATGTCAGGGATGGGCACCACCTGACTGTCGGGGAGTTGCCGCAGGCGCGGCACCGCTTCGTCGATGGGATGGTAGACCTGGAGGTACTCGCGTTCCAGGTCTGCCTGGCGCTCCCCCCGCGCGTACACTCCGACGAACATGGCCCGGATGTCGTCGGGCGGGCCTTCCCCGATCAAGAGGCAATTACCCGTGATGCCGCAGGCCTCGTCAATCAGGGCGGAAGTCACCGGCCAGTGACGATCGTCGAGCGTGGCCTGGTACAACGACGCCAGGATCCGCGCGAACGCGTCGTGGTCGCTCATGGCGTTTCTTCCTTCAGCCAAGCCAGGATGCGGCTTTGTTGCGCGGCGAATAGCCGGCAGCGTATTGCCAGCACTCCCGCGCCGCCTAGTCACTACCCGAATCGGGAGAATTCGGAAGGAAACAATACAGGAAGCGGCCGAGGCGGGCGAGCTTCCAGACGACGAGCACGTCGCTCGCTCGGCGCGCGCGCATGCAGCTGTCGAGTCCCGGGCGGTCGTCGCGGGCACCGGTCGCGACGTCGTGCTAGGCGTGGACGGCGTCGACGCCCGCGGCCTGCAGTGCGTCGCGTTGTAGGTCCAGCGACTGGGAGCCGTCCGCCTTCGAGACGCGAGCGTCGCCGATCCGCCTGTGTCGTAAACGCTCGTTTGGGACAGGAGGGTGATGGCGCCTTCCGGCGAGCCCCGCCGTGTGTCGTATCCCGTGTCTGATTCTATGTCTTGCATACGTCGAGCGTAGAGCAACTAAGAAAGCTCTTCCGTCGCCAGTGAGCGTGTCTGCCCGGCCCTAGCCAGCGTTGCGGTCGGAGGCGCAGCTTCCGCGCTAGCAAAGATCGCGGTCGCGCCTAAACGTGGCGTGACAACCACTGGCCACCAGAACGGAAGCCCTCGCCAGCCCTTTGCCTCGTCGCCATTTTGCCGCAGCAGCATGAGCACCGGCACGTCGAATGCTTTCGTCTGCGCGAGCTCCTTCTGCTGCTTTGTGTCTGGCGCATTCGAAAACCTGCCTTCCTCACGATATCGCGCAACATTCCGATCGCGGGCCGTCATCACCCAGACCTTTCCCCTCATGCTTTCCTTCTTGCAAGTAAGCGAGAGATGCTCCAAGGCGGCTATATGGGCATCACGATCGTCATCGTCGTCGTCCGCGAACTCCAAATTCTCGTACGCAAGTCTCAGTAGACTGACGCCGTCCTTCACGTCAATCGCTACAGGCTCACTCTCAGAGTCAGGTAGCTCATCAATTCTCCCATCTAGCGCATGAAGGTTCTTCCGCCCACGGGATTTCGACATGGTCTGGAATCCAGACAGCACAAGCCGGCGCCCCGGTCGAATACTTACTACATCGGAGAATAAGAGCTTATTTGGAGAGCACGGGATTAACCGGTTTGAAGCGTCTTTCTGAATAAAGTAGACACCACTGTCGTGTGCCCCGGACTCGAAGGCTTCTCGAAGGGCAACATCGAACTCATTGATGCGCCGCATGATCTGATAGACGTGCTGTGGAGCATACAGTCTGGTGACTGCCAGGTCTGCGGCCAAGCGGGCACCATACATCCGCGAATGCTGGAGCACCGTATCTTGTTGAAAGCGATTCGGAGTCCTTCCGTAGTAAAAGCCAATCAGATTACTGATCGTGATCCCTCGATCGAGAATCTGCCCACCAATAAACATGTTGTAGGGCGTTCTAAGTTTTAGTTGCCCGTTATCTCCCAGTAAGGGCTTGATGTCATTGTCCGAATTCACCTTTATGATTACCAATTGCCCCGTTTTGAGTGCATCAACAACAGCTGACCTTACCTCTTCAGGCTCCGGCAGACTACTACCAACCAGCTTTATCGACCGCCGCAAGTCAAAGTAAGCTCTTCGAACAAGTTCATTGAATAAGGGACTGTCGGCGGCGGCCTGATCCATCAACGAATCTCTGATCGCCCTTGCTACCTCCTGTTGCCACGCGTGTGAGTGTTTCGCTCGTTCAGTATGAAACAGGAAGCTGTACTTTTGAGACCATTGGCCGTCAGCCCGTTGCTGCAATCTCCGGATTGCGCCGCCGACCAGGAACGTAACGACGGCCTCCCGCAACACCGCACTGTTCGTTTCCGTCAGTACACGCGAGATCTGGAGCCGGCGTCGATCTTCTTTCTTGAGAGCGTCGCGTTCAGGTCCCGGTACTTCCCGATAGAAGTAGAAGCCAAGCGAGTCCATGTCATCGCTCTTCTCAAAGTATTCGTCGCCCCCTACATACTTCGAGTGTGTTGGAAGGAGTACCGTGAACGCAGGTCGCTTTGGCTTGAAGAACGAATCACCGTTTACGGTGATGTCTTCTTCGGGTTGAAGATAAAGGGCATATGGTGTTGCTGTCACCTGCAAAAATGCGCAGTTTGTGACCGTCTCTCGCAATGCGTCGATCTGCTGTGAAATCACGCCCGCCGTGCTAATTCCATCCATCTTCCGAAAGCTTACAGAGGCAAGGTCCGCCTCATCGTCTATGACCAGGACCGATTTGTTTTGGAGGTCAGGATACTGTGTCTTGAAAAGCTTCAACAGTCTGCGCAGATTATCGTCCTCCTTTTTCACTACGAAGATCAGCTTGCGCGCCAGTTCGTACGGTGTCAGTTCAGGAACGGCGAGAATATCGAAGACCTCCACTTGATCTGCGTCTATGAATTCTCGAAAGTCTTCCTTCACGCGGCTTAGCGTCTGCTCGGCAAGCGACTTCGTGCCTTTCGTCAGGATCTGTGAAGCGGCGTGGTTCAACCTGGTCTTAACGCTGGTTCGCGGAATTCACAACCAAACAGCTCCGCTGCGGTGCGCATCGCACCGTGGCTGCCCTGAAGGGCGCGATTCGCGAGTTTCTCGACGTACACAACGAAGACCCAAAACCCGTGGTCTGGACCAAATCGGCTGATGAGATCTTCGCGAGCGTCGCTCGGTTCGCGCACCGCAGCGCCACCGCGCATGCCCACTGACTTTACGATGCGAATCACAGTTACAGGACACTATTAACACAGGTCTAAAGACCGGGTTTCGCTCGTGTACGAAGGACCAATCGTATAATTGTCCGATTCCAATTCTGGGTTCATCATCGATGTCGTGAAAATGACTTGATACGGCATTTCCAACTCGGTCGCCCGCTCAACGAGCGTATGCTGGAACAAGTGGCTGCGACGTTCTTCCATTCCTTTGTCTTCGATATTGTCGATCAAGAGAAATCGAGGATGGTAGAATTGGTGATCAGTACCGGCAGCTAGAAGCAGCCCGAGGACGGCTGCGTTTTTCAGAACGACGTTGCTGCTTTCGGCGAAGTTCACCAGCGTGCCAACGGAGATCGAATCATTCTGGAAGTTGATGCTAACATTGCGGGCGGCAATGAATTCCTGCTGGCGCGGCAAATCTGAACGAAGTATCGCTGCTCCGAAATCCGAAACGCAAGAAAGCGCCAGGGGACGCCGTTTGTTAGCCTCTCGGTGGAGGACTTCGTTTCGCGCTTTGAGGGCATCAATTTGTCCAACAAGCGTGGCTTTCTCAGATGTAAGCTTTGATATTTCTTCGGCGATGCCGAGGCTATTGAAGAAGAAGCCGATTTCGGCGTCGATGTGGCCGAGTCGGTTGATCCTAGTGGCGAGAAACGCTTCTCGCGGACCATTCCCACCGGCGTACTTGAGGTCGAACGCCGACAGATCCCTTTCGGTCTCACGCCTTAGCCGGCGCAAGTCTTGGCGGATCGTGCTGAGTTCGCTTTCCTTCTGGTGAATGAGCTGACCGGATTCCCGCGTCTGGATCTCTAGATCGAAGCGGATTTGGTTGTAGCGCGCCTTTTCTTTTTTGGGGTCGAGTGGTGACTTGCAGACGACGCAATGGTTTTTCGGAGTATCCGGATCAAGTTCCTCGCCACACGCCGGGCAGTGCGTAAATTCAATCGAGCCGATTACATCGAAGGTCGCCTCAGCGAAGACCAGCTTTTCCATGAGTTCGCCGAGAAAGGCCACGAACTCGCCAATCTCACGCAACTCGAATTCCAGATTCTGTTCCGTCGACTCGAAGGTCTTGAGCCTGCTTCTCTGCTTGATCAATAACGTCTGTTCCATACGCCGTTTGGCAAGGTAATCCTTAACGTCTCCTGCTTCGACGAGCTCGTCAACATTGTCCACCTGCTGCTGAAGTTCGGTCCGCTCGATTTTGAGATTACTGATTGCTGTGTGTATGAGTTGGGGCGTGTTGAGCGCCTGATCGCTTGAGAGTGCACCTTGCAGTCCTCGCAGCCGCGTCTCGATATCGTCAAGTTTTTTCTGGCATTCCCTGAGTTCGAGGCCAATCTCGTAAACCTCATAACCGTTAATACCACAAACGAGATCGCCGACGGCTTCGCGAATATTCTGTGTGTCGAATGGTTCAAAGCGGAAGAGGCGTGTCGACGGCGTGCGCTGATCTGAATAGCATAGACGCAGCAATTGGTGCATCGTGATGTTAGCTGCCCCGTCACTTTGCGCCTCGGGGATGAGGAGAGATCGAAACATCAACTGCGAGAAGCTTTCGCGACCGCCTTGGCGGCGGATCGGAAATCGTTCCCAACCTTCAAGCGAGCTCTCCGACGCGTCCGCCATGGGGCCGAAATACACGAGCATCGGTTCTTGCGATTTTGTGATCTGCCGTTTGAGCGTCAGCTTCCCGCGCGGCGTTTCGATTTCCGCTTGAGCTTCGTCGCATTGGCTGGCGGCGCCTTTCCAATCGTCGAACTCACCGCCCAGAATGAAGAAAATAAAGTCGGCGATGGTCGACTTGCCGGACCCATTCTGGCCCCGGATGATGTTGACGCCCTCATGAAATGAGTGGTCGTAGGCGACATGTCCGCGTTGGACGATGCGTAGGCGGTTGAGGCGGAGGAATACTGGACCGGTCGTCATCTGACCCTCCTAAGACCCGTACTCTTCCGAAGCTCAAGGGTGCCGGCCTCCGCGGTCGCAGCGAAATCTTCCGTGAGGAAGCGGATGAGATCCATCTCACCAGCTGCGAGCCTGGCTATGGGCGCGGTTCTGAAGGTGGCCTGACCGCGCTTGGTCAATTTAGCGACGCCGCGTTGCAACTCGTTGATGGAGAGTAGACTCTTGCCCGCCATCGCGCGTAGCGCCTCTTTCTGAATTGGTTCCATTTTGTTGAACAGCAGCGGCGGTGCCGGGTACGTCAGAAAGGTTTTCTCCGGGCGCGGTATTTTCAACGCTGCGAAGAGGCGCCGCGTGTCCTGTGTCATCTTGCTCCGGTGAAGAAGAGGCGGATTCGCGAGGTAGAAATCAATGATGGAAAGCCGTTCGACACCGGGGGGCGCAACGAACGCGAGGAGAAGGGCGCCGATCCGGCGGACGCAGTCGTAAACATCCAGTTGGGGGTACCAAAGTCGACCGCTCATTTCGGCAAATCCCACCGAATGTAGCATTGTTCTGTAAGAAAATAGAGTCCACTCAAAATCGATTTGGCCGTGAAACGCGTGCCGCCGATCGCCTTGTTTGCGAGCGGATCGATGACCTTTTCCTGGAGCGAAGTGCGGATGTCATCGTCTGACATCGATTGGCAGATCAGTGGATGATAAACATGGGTTACGAACCGCGTTTCGATTTCGGAAAGGAGGTTGTCATGATCCTCGCGCGCCGCGGTGAAGAGCCCCGTTTTGGTGTATTGGCGAGCGAAGCGGTTCTGGGAGTCGTTCGCATAACTGTACTCGTGCTCGCGCCCGGCATCGATCAGTTTCTGGAGGAGATCGCGGCGGTCTCCAGCGCTTCTTTCCTCGTAGTCTTCAGCCACTATCAGACTGTCGGCCTCCGAAGCGGATTGTTCCGTCGATTTCACGATTTTGTAGATGTGCCGTTTGACCCCAAGATAAACGATATCCTCCTTGTGAGGCGGTTTGCAGATGTTGATATGATCTTTGTCAACGGGAACCGGTCTTGCCTTGCCGACGCCTGGGTCGGCCGACTCTCTTGAGACGACGACTACGGAATTATTTGTGGCATGCTTCTCATAATAGACAACGGTGGCGAGATCTTCTCGACTGTTCGCCAAGGCACGATACTGATCGTTCAAATCCTCCAAGAAGCCGACTTCGTTGGCGAGGAGCTTGATGTGTTGTGACGTAAGCGGAAGAACATTAAGTATGTTCGCTATCGCTGCGCCCGTATGGGGCGTTGAGAGAAAAGTCACGAGTTTGGTTGCCTCTGAAACTCGCTTCCAATCTTCGTCCTCAGCTTCCCAGGATTTACGCAGGATCATTTTTGTAAGGATGCCTCCGAGGCTATGGGCGACGAAGGCGATCGGTTTTTCACCGATGCCGTTGCCGGCGAACCGTTCGAGCACGTTCCCAGCGCGCTCGAACATATCCATTTCCTTTTTCGCCCATTTTTCGAACAGGCTGGCCGGATATCCGAGCGTGTAAACCGCGACCTTGTCGAGATCGGATTGAAGCCAGTGCAGCCAGAAATCGTCGCCGACCTCATTGCTCCAGGTCTTACGCGGGTCTCCTGTCAAACCATGGACGAAAATGACATCAACGAGTGGGAACGCGCCCGCGCAGATATGCTCTAATAATGGTTCGTCGCTCACAAACAATCCTTCGGTATAACTAGTTCACTCTTGTGGTCGGGGGCATATCTGTTTGATGCCGAAGCACTCCATTCACCCTGCCCTGATGAACCCCTACAGCCTCTCGCAAACCCCTTTCCTCGAACACTTCAACACACACATTTCGAGCCGCCCTTAGCGATGAGCCACATGGGCTGGAAGAATTCACGGCACCGTGAAGACGTGTTGCAGCGTGTGCCGACTCGACGCGGGGTCGAACTCGCGCTGCACGTCGTCGCGGGCGGTACGCCCAAGGCGGTTCCAAATCGTCATGGCGTTCGCTTCCGTCGTCGTGTCGAAGCCGTGGGGCAGGCTGATGCCGACGAGATCGCTGATGAGGTAGCGATCGTGGAAATCGTCCCAGAGGTAGACCTTGAAAGTTAGCCCGGACGGTGCTGCTGCGGTTGTGAGTGCCGGGCGGAGAGCTCCTTCAACGTTCGCCGACTGAGGGCGCTTATCTCGGCTGTCGCCATACCAGGCGACTCTGTGAATCTCGATAAATGGCGCAGGCGTGCGTCCTCCTGCACCAGTGAGCAGAGTCACCGCATCTCGGTATCTGTTCTCCAACAGATCGAAGTGGGGATCGATGAGCATGATGGAGTTAGCGTGGCGAAGAACCAACTCGAGCCCTGCCCCGTACGCGCCGAGATTTCGCTGAAGTCGCAAAGATGGGCTCCGGCTTGCCCACCAAGCTGCACAGGGAAGACGCCCCACAGTGGACACCACTGGGTTTGCTCCGTAACCTTCGCCGAGAGCATCCGAGACGATGACGCCAGAGAGCGCACAACCCTCGTGGCTCGTAAGCGCTTCATCGCACCATTCCGCGTCACTGGTCGGCGCTACTGCGCTGACCGCTGGAAAGGTCACGAGACGGTTCTGTTTCATGAGCTTCTTGAGCAGTTCCTTCGCGCGAAGATGCCAGGGGCGATCGCTGCCGGCGAAGAGCCGGGCCCAATCACCGTTCCGCAGGTCACGCACGAGCCCTTCATTAAGAAGCACCTCCTTGAGTGTCTGGAGATGAAGCCCGCAGACCTCTTCGCTGTTGTACGAGGTCACGTCGAAGACGTCTGGCGTCACGGCGTACTCGGCGAGCAGTGCCATCAGAAGACCTCCCTGAGGCCTTCCTCGAAGAACCCACCTGGCCACGCCTTTACGAGCTCTCCGCGGCCGTTCAGAGGCATCTCACGGACGATGCTTCGCGAGCCATCTGGCTCAACGAAGAGCACCATAACGTCGTCGGGGCGGACGGCTTGGCGGCCTTCGGAAGGGCGCCCTTCGGCGGTCTCGCGCATTCGACGCATGACGCGGAGCAACAGGTGCTCGCTGTGCGTCTCGAGTATAAACGTGTTGCGGCGCTCTCCGAGGGCGGACTCGATGAACACATCGCCGAGCTCGGCCTGTAGCCCAGGATGCAGGTGGATCTCGGGCTGCTCGATCGCCAAGAGCTGTTCGCGGAAACCGAAGGCATTGACCACAATCGGAAGTGCCTGGCTGACGCCGATGCCTACGTCTCGGTGCGTCACTACGGTACTCCTACGTCTGTCCATCAGGACCAGCTCCGTAAGGCGGTCGACGTCAGAGTCGCGCAGGATCGTCTTGAAGTTCCGGACCTGCTCGTCGACATCCTTGATAACCGAATAGGCTCCCCCAATCGTGTGCTCGGACTCTTCGTCGTACTCAACGTCCAGACCGTCATCCCCGAGCTTCGCCATCGCAGCTAGTAAGGGTTCGTCTAGCTGATCAAACGCTAGAAGGTCTCGAACGACGACCTCGTAGGACGTGCTGAGGCGTTCGGAGGAACTTAGCCACTCGTTCACGGCTGCCCGTACTGTTGCGTCACGCCGAAGGATGTCCCAGGCGGAGCCCCCGCCGGCGTGCCAGTTCGGATCATGATGCGCAGAGAATGCGAGATGCCTGGGCGGATACGACCGGAGGGGACCGAGGTACCGGAGTCGGCCGACCGCCGCCTCGACCGCCCCCGAGACGCCGTTAATGAGGTCACGGATTGAACGAGGCAAGAACATGCGAACGGCCTTCGCAAGGCTATCTGGACGGTTGCCCTTGCCGACCGGAAACAGGAGCTGCTGCGCCGTCTCTTGTTCGGCGGACATGCGTGCGTCCATCCGGGGCAGAAACCGGCCGAGCCGCACGGTGAGTTCGGGGACCATCGCGTCCACCGCTTCATCAATGCCGGCGAAGTCCTCTTCCCTCACGTCCTGAGTCGTGGTGGTGGTAAGCACGATCGCTTTGAGGACCTCACGAAGCACGGGCTGCTGCTGATCGAGCCGGTCGATGCGTAGGAGACCTCCTCGGCGTGCGCTCATCGTCAGGAGCGGAACATCGTCCGCCGCAATCACGCAGCTCTCTACGCCGACGCGCGGTCCCCGGATCCTTGTGAGATCGCCGAAGATGGTCGGCTGCGCTTCGTCCACCTCGCCCATCCCGATAGTGACCGAGAACTGAACGGTGCGTGCAGGTGCGAGCAGCTCGCCAAGACGCCCCGCGAGCCCTACCGTATCAAGCTCGATGGCCCACTCGACGCGCTTGCCTATATCGCGACGATGCACGTACTGGCGGAACCCCCCAAGGTCAATCGAGTCGCCCCCAATCTCGGTGCTGTACGCGTCAAGATCACCCGAGAGAATCGCGTGATGGGCGAGCGCAAGGGCTCTGGATGATGCTCGACTTGCCCGCGCTGTTCGCACCGTAGATTAAGGTGAGCGGTCGAACCGGAACGTGCTGGAGCTCCGCGAAAGCCTTGAAGTTGCCTAGTCGAAGCGAGCGCATCATGCTGTCGCCTCCGTTGCCGAGGCCGCCAGGTACTGGGCCTGCTGCTCCATCTCCTGGAACAACTCCTTCAGGTGGGCTTCCCGCCATCTCGCCGTAAGGTTGCCGGAGTATGCCCACGTTTGCATCGTCGCGAATAGCTTGTTTATCTTTTCTCGGCCAATGAGCTTTCTTGCCTCAGCCATCATCCAAGCCGCTTCCGCATGCTTGAATGCCTTGAGTAGCTGGCCCGGCGGTAGGGGGACCATGAAACTGTTCATGATCCCGGTGTTT
>CBDAOD010000002.1:0-2652126 GCA_965197935.1 Vicinamibacterales bacterium
TTCGACGACGGCTTCCGCGACTCGCGGCTTGTAGCGGGCGGCCGCAAGGCTGTGCTCATTCGCCGCAAGTACGTTGATCGACGCCCACCACGACGACGGAGCCGCGCTGCCAGCATCAAGCACCGTCCCCGTTTCGACGGCGGGCATTTTCTTGAAGCCTGAAGCCTTGTAAGCTTTCCACTCAGCAAGCAGCGCGGGGATGTCGTTCTTCTCAGGCGTCTCGGGACGGCCGCCGCCCTGGATCTTGTCCGGGTCGTAACCGTCGTTCCTCACCTCATAGAACCAGACTTTGTCGGCGATTCGCTTCCTGCCCTCCGCCGGCCGCTGGAAAAGGACGACGGCAGTCTTCACGCCAGCGTACGGCTTGAACACGCCAGCCGGCAGCGAGACTACTGCGCGCAGATCGAAATCTTCCACGAGCTTTCGCCGTAACGCGACGTGGGCCTTAGTTGAGCCGAAAAGCACGCCCTCGGGAAGCACGACGGCGCAGCGGCCACCGGGCGCGAGGTGTTTCATCATCAGGCCCAGAAAGAGCAACTCGCTCTTCTTCGAATCCGTCGGGAGGTCCTGGCGAATCGACTCTTTCGGGAGCTGCCCGGCGAATGGTGGATTGGAGAGGATGACCTTGTAGCGGCGGTTTAGATCGTCTTCGGTGAGGCCGCCGAGCTCAGAAAGCGAGTTCGCACGTTTGAGATTCGCGTGGCGGATCCCGTGCAGGACGAGGTTCATCATTGCGATGCGCATGAGCGATCGGGACACGTCAACACCGTAGATCGACGCCTCGAGTGTGGCCCAGTCGGGCAGCCGCTCGCCCGCACCTTTGCGGTAGGTCTGAAGCATCGGGATCGCCTCCTTCGCTTCGGCGACGGTCTGTCCCCACTTCTCCAGCCAGCCCTCGCCGTAAATCGGAACTTCCTCAGGCTCGGCGCTGTACTTGGCCAGCACGTAGTCGACAACGTCGATCAGGAACCCGCCTGTGCCGCAGGCGGGGTCGAAGACGGTATCGCCGCAGTCGGGGTCCGCCATTTCGACCATGACAGCCCGAATCTGCCGGGGCGTACGGAACTGGCCATTGAGCGCAGACTGGCCGAGGTGCGCGAGCAGATGCTCGAAGGTGTCGCCCTTCACGTCGGGACCGAGCTTCTTGAACACGATGTTGTCGAGTTCGTCGATCACCTGCTTGAAGACCGCCGGGTCCACGATCTCAAGAACCGCATCGCGGAAGTACTCGGCCACGCGTGGCTCGTCTTTGACGAGCGATGCCATATATGAGAACACTTCGTCACGAACGAAGTCGCGCAGGTCGTTTCCGCTCTTGAACTTCCACTTCGACCAGCGGTAGCGCGCTGCCTGCTTGGGGAACAGCAACGCGCCGTTCCCGTTGGCCTTGTCCTCGCCATCGCTTCCCATGAGGCGAGCGCGGAGCTCCCGGTCCGATTCCTCCTCGTCGAGAAGTTTCAAGAAGATGAGGTACGAGAGCTGTTCGATGTACGTGATAGGGTTAGTCACCCCACCTGCCCAGAGGACGTCGGTGATGCGGTCGAGCCTGCGGCGAATATCCGAGTTCATGTGCGCTTCAAGTCCCTGTGCTTCCGCCGCTCCTGCGTAGCGGAATGAAAACGCCTTCGTTCATGTCCTTGACGACGTTTCGCAGGCCGTCTTCGCCGAAGAGCTCCACGCCGACGCCCGCTGCGTTGAGGATTGAGAGCGGGGGCTGGAACAAGTCGCTAATCTCAAGCGTGCCGCGCGCGATGCCACGGTTCTTGAGCAACGCGAGGTACTGTGCCTGCTCGGGCAGCAGCGACCTAGTGACGAGCCAAGCCCGGAAGTTCTCTTCCAGCCGTTCCTCGCGGCTCTTCACCTGCACCATGCCGAGCGCGGCGCGGACGAAGTCAATGAGTGTACCCCCAGGATTCCGGTAGGCGCGGCGCAGATTCTCTTCGTTAAAGTAATACTTCGGCTGATTCAGGCGCTTGGCGAGATCATCTTCTTCCGAGGGTGAGAGCCGCTGGTCGAGGCGAACCTTTTTGAGAGTGCCGTCGGCATCAGTCTGCTTGCGGATCACGTCCTGCCAATGCGCAATGTAGTCGCGCTTGTCGACGCGCTCTCCATCTGGGCCAATTTCTACGTAGGCAACTGCCTCCAGCCATTCGTCTTCAAGGCCGAGTTCAATGAGGCTCCGCGACGGTGAGGGACTCAGTGTCTCACCACTAGGCGCGTGACCACGGCCAATCCCAGTGAAGATGTCGGCGTCGCTGTCGTTGAAATACTCATGGTTCCTGAAGAAGTCGTAGATGATGAACTTCTCCTTGCCGATGTGAGGAGCGGTCCTAGTCCCGCGGCCGCGCATCTGCTGGTACAGGATCGGGCTACGGACCCGACGTGCCAGCACCAGGTGGAGCACCTCGCGGCAATCGAAACCGGTGTCGAGCATGCCGACGCTAACGGCGATCTGGGGATACGGCTCCTGCTTGAAGCGTCGAACCACATTGTCTGCGTCAGCAATGTCGCTCGTGATCACGTCGGCGTAGCGACCCTTGTGTTCGGGATGGAGTTCATTCAAGTACTGGGCGAGTCTGGCGGCGTGATGTTTGGTGATCGCAAAGACGATCGCTTTGCCCGGAGCCACGAGCTGCCTGGGTGCGAGCTCCTTGTAGTGGGCGTGGGCTAAGCGGTCGAACTCGTCCATCATCAACCAGTTGGTGTTCTCGTTCGTCCACCTGCGCTCGAACTCGGCGGGATCGTAGTGCTCATCGGCAACATCGGCCCCCTGAGCGATGAGTTCGGTGGTACCGGTAGCGAACCGGTAGGGAACGAGGTGTCCCTCCCTGAAGGCTTCCTGAATCGGGTAGGCGAGGTCAGGCTGCCCGTCCTTGCAGTGATAGAAGTCGAACGTGTTCCGCTCGATATAGGCTGCCGGCGTAGCGGTAAGGCCGACGTGAAACGCGTCGAAATGGGTAAGTGCCACCTGCCAAGCGCCGTAGATCGACCGATGGCACTCGTCAGCCACAACCACGTCGAAGTAGCCGCTCGTGTAATCCTGATAGCGGCCAATCATCGTTTGCAGCAGGCAGACCGTAATTTGCTGCTCCTGCCGTTGGCCCCCGGCCTTCAGCCAGTAGCTGGGGTGGCCGCTAAGGATGTCCTGCAGGGCCCCCAGAGCCTGCCTGGCAAGCTGGTCGCGGTCCACCAGAAAGAGAACCCGCTCGGCCCTGCCCGCTCTGATCAAGCGACTCAGATAGAGTGCGATCAGATCCGTCTTCCCTGTTCCGGTCGGAAGCTCGATCAGAAATCGGCGTTTGCCGAGTTCAACCGCGTGGTCGAGCGCACGCATCGCTTCCTGCTGGTACGGTCTGACGGTCCGCGTCTCCCCCTGCCGCAGGTAGTGTTCGGGGATCTCGATCGTCGCCAGCGGCTTTCGTGTGCTGCGCATCTCGACGAGCCGCTCCAGGTCCCTCTGAGAGAAGAACGAGTTGACAATGCGCGCATCGTCGTTTTGGTAGTCCCAGAAATAGATCAGATCGCCGTTCGTCAGGAAGATGAACGGCGCACCCAGCTGCTTCGCATATGGGAGAGCTTGCTGTTTAGCGGAGTAAGGCGACGTCCCGCTTTTCTTCGCCTCGATCAGGGCAAGCGGGCGCCCACTACTTGAGTACAGGACGTAGTCGGCTCGCCCGGTGGAGTCCGCCGTGGCTTCGGTCGGTTCAGAGCCGTAAGGAAGCGACGTGTCGCGGACCAAAGACGCTCGCACACCCGGTCTCACGAGAACTTCAGTTTTCACCAGAGACTTGTCTGTCGGGTCCCATCCCGCAGCCCGAAGCAGATCGTCGATGACGATGCGCGCGTCGGCTTCGTTGGTTGGGGATGTCATCGGTCGTCTTTTGGGCGATGCCCCTTAAGCGCTCTTCCCGCCATAGCTTACCTGGTATTTCTGTATCCAGTTGGTGAGAGTCTGGTAGCTGGAGAGCCCCACCAGCGCCGCCGCCTCGGTCTTGTTCCCGTGACTCTCGTCCAGCGCACGTCCCAAGTAATGCCGGGCGACTTCTTCGATCAGAGTGGGTAGGCTGAACCCACCGCCCAAGGGCCGTCCGAGGATCTCGGTTCTGCGCGCCGCCACGGGTATCAGTGCCTCCCTGATGTCTTCAGCCGTGACTGTGGCACTCTCAGCCCAGACCACTGCGCGCTGAAGCGTGTTCATAAGCTCACGGACGTTGCCGGGCCAAGAATGTGACAGGAGGACGTCTCTCCCGCCAGCTGAGATCTTCTTGGGCTTGAACCCAGGCTCGGACGACGCTTCACCATTGATGTACTCCATGAAGTGGTCGACCAGTATCCCCACGTCCGCCGGACGCTCTCGCAGCGCCGGAACTCGAAGCAGCACGACCGCGAGGCGATAGAAGAGGTCTTCACGAAATCGACCCTCGGCGATCTCCTTGGTCAGTGTGCGGTTCGTCGCTCCGACGATTCGGACGTCGACCTTGAGCGGCTTCGTCGAGCCCAAACGAACGACCTCGCTCTCTTGTAACACTCGAAGGAGTTTGACCTGCGCGGCAGATGGCAGCTCTCCAATCTCGTCCAGGAACAGCGTCCCGCCACTTGCAGCCTCGAAATATCCCTCGCGAGCCAGCAGCGCACCCGTGAAGGCGCCCTTCTCGTGACCAAAGAGCTCGGATTCGACCAACTCAGCCGGTATCGCCCCACAGTTGACAGCAATAAATGGGCCGTCACGCCACGGATTGGCATGGTGAATAGCGCGCCCCAACATCTCCTTGCCGGTGCCCGATTCGCCTTCCAGCAAGACCGGAATCTTGCGAACCGCGACCTTTCTCGCCCGCTGGATCAGGCGGTCCATGACCCGACTCCGGTGCAAGATCTCCGCAAACTCCGGTGCTTCGGGTGTCTCGCCACCGCCTAGTCGGCGCAGTTTCTCGTCCTGCTCGCGCAACAAGTCGGGAATGAAGTCTGCGGAAATGTCGAACGGAACCGAGGCGGTTCGCACGCCCTGCTCGCGCGAGGATTCAATCAGTTCCGCCGGGAAGCGAGTCTTCGCCAAGATCACCCAAACGGCTGCCATTGCTGGGGTGCCTGGGCTGAGATGGAATGTGAGGTCGGTGCCATCGCCGACGCCTTCGAGCGCCTTTAAGCACGCCCGGCGCGCAGCCTCGTAGATCTCGCCGAAGTTGGTCGGTCCAGACAGGGGCTCATTTAGGACGTGCAGCGCAGTGGCGGTCTTCTGTTTCAGCCAACGCAGAAACGGCCGCACCTCGTCTTCGGGGTAATCCGTGGCGAGGTAGGCTTCCTCAAAAGACCGCGTGGTGAGTGCCTGCGCGATTGGACCAAGTCCCAGGGTGTTTGACTCGGTGATTGCCCGTAAGTCGGTCTTGCCTATCCAGGTTACGAGGACCTTCCGCATTATGTTGAGCGTAACATTGTTTATTGTTACACAAAATTTGTTATTTCTTGGGCTTCCGGTGAGAAGGCCGATTAGGCTAGCTAGCCCTTCCTCGCACCGGGTACGCAACTCCGCCGATCTCCTCCAGGGGCCAGGAATTCACACAGCGGGCCGCCTTCTTGGCGGAGGCACTTGACCTTGCCCTGTTCTCTTGCGGGGAAATCGCGCCCTTTTTGTCCTCAATGGCGACGCCCAGGGTATCCTCACAAGTCGGCGCGCTACGCGCTAGCTGAGGAGCTCAAACGGCATGGTGTGACGCTCGAGACGTCACGCGGCCTCCTTGCCGACCATGACGGGAATCATACTGCCGACACGGTTCCGTTGAATCAGGGCCAGAGCCGTCCCTCGGCCACGGCGGCGGCGAAGCGGCGCGCGGGCCACACCTCGATGCCGTCGCCTGCCACGAACGACCGACGGCCGGTGTAGATCAGCACCCGGCGCACGAGTTGCGGCAACACGTCCAGCGCGCGCAAGCCCTTCAGCAGGCCGGTGTGGTACCGCTCAGTCGACTTCACCTCGATAGCCAACAACTCATGCCCCCGTTGCAGGATCACATCAACCTCCGCCTTCGACTGGTGCGGCGCCCAGTACGACATCTCATCGTAGAGATCCTGCACCTCGGCATGGGCGCGGAGCGTCGTGACAACCCAGCTTTCGAGTAGCGGTCCGCGCTCTTCGGATGTCACGTCGCCAAGTTGGCGCTTGACGGCGCGGACGATCCCCGGATCGACCCAGTACAGTTTTGGCAGCCGACGCTCCCGCACACGGATGCGTGCCTCGTACGCGGGCAGACGGTACACGAGCAGCGTGTCCTCCAGAATGTCGAGATAGCCCTGCACCGTCGTGCGGGCGACGCCGGCATCGCGCGCGATGCCGGCGACGTTGATGACCTGGGCGTTGAACAGCGCCGCCACCGGCAGAAAGCGGACGAAGCCGGGCAGGCTGCGGACCAGGGCCTCGGCACGGATTTCCTCGCGCAGATAGAGCTGCACATAGGCGTCGAGAACCGCACGGGGTGCGTCGTTTGCCCAGACCAACGGGACCGATCCATATCGGAGCACCCGCTTGAGGTCGAAGGCCGCGCCAAGCTCGGCGGCGGTGAGCGGAAACATGGTCTTCTTCAGGGCGCGCCCGGCCAGCAGATTGACGCCGGCGGTTTTGAGCTTGCGTGCGCTCGATCCCAGCAGCGCGAACCGCAGACGACGTGTTTCGATGAACCGATGGACCTCGTTGAGTAACGCTGGCAGCCGCTGCACCTCATCGATGACCACCCAGTCGCGCGGCGCGAGATGTCCAATGGATTGCCCGAAGAGCGACGGATCCGCGAGCAGATCCTGGTACAGCCGTTCGTCGAGCAGGTCGACGTACACGGCATCCGGAAACATCGCGCGCGCCCACGTGCTCTTACCCACGCCGCGCATGCCGAACAGAAAGAAGCTCTGTCCTGGCAGCTCGGTCAGCCGGCCATAGGTGGATCCCATGTTGTCTAAAATACATGAAAAGTGATGGCAACGCCAGCTCCTCTAGCGGCGCGGAACCTCACGCACGTACTTCGTAATTCCCGCCGCCGGAGCACGCTGAACGGTTGGTCGAGCGCTGCACGGACACTTCCTCGCTTCGCCATAGCACCAACACTTCGTAGGATACAAGCCGTTCGTGACTGTCCGTGATTGAGAAGGCAAGATGGTCGGAGGACGACGGATCATTCCTGATGCTGCAGTAGCCTAATGCACTTTTGAGGCTCGGCCGGTGCAACGGCAGGTTCCCCTCGTGAGGAGCGTTGCCACAATGTTGCCAAGACCGGGGTCGATTCGAGAGGACTCCCGGAGACGGGAGGGCACAACCACACGGCTGGAACGTGAGGACCGACAAAGGGTTAGCGCCAGAGGTCCTTTGCCATCATCAACTTAAAAAATCACGTGGTTCGGGTTCGAATCCCTGCCCCCGGGTGCTCGTCATTCCTCGGCTGCCGCCGCCGGGCGGTGCGTCTGCTGCACGGCCGGAGGAACGAGAAGCGCGGCGCTCGGTAGGAGGTTCACCTGCCAGAGTATCGGGGTTTCAGCCCGCTTCAGCAGCGTTATTGGGGAACACCAGCAACGTAGAATTCGGTATACGTCGTTCCGTCCTGTCCCGTCGGCGTTCTATCGCTCATGCTGCTGCTGGCGCCGACGCTGACGCCACTGCACGTGCGCAGTTGCTCCTCGAGGTCGACGGCGTGGAGCTGCACGGCGCGGTGCGGTTGGCGATCTCGGGAGCCGCGACCTGCAACGTCCTGGAGACGGACACCGATTACGCGGAGAGACGGGCGAATGCTGGGCTTGACGGCCCCGTGCAGGCATTTCTTCTCGTGCAGGGCCGGCCAGGGCGTCGGCCAGCCGGGCCCCGACAGACACCGCCTGCGCGGGGGCGAGCGGCCCGTCCCGCAGACGATCCTCCAGCGTGCCGCCGGCCGGCGCTCGCCTGTACAGAGAAGGCCGCGGCGGGGAGCGGTCCCGCCGCGGCGGTTCGTGCGTTAGGCGGCGCCGGCGTCGTCCTGCGGGTTGCGGAATTCGATTGCGTTCTGCAACTCGTAGATCCGCGTGTTGGCGAGGTCCGCGACCTTCGCGACCGTCAGCAGGTCATCGCGGCCGAATGCGGGAGTGCGATCCCAGGTGGAGCCGCGGCGGAACAGGCGGGTGATGTGGACGCTGTAGAACACGCCTGCGTCCGTGGCGGTGTTCTGCCAGATGGTGGCGGTGATCCTGCCGACTCGGATCTCCGCGACGGGCTTGCCGTTGGTGTTGTTTGCCATTTCGTTTCTCCTGTCCGTTGTGGGCGTGATTGCCCTTCCGCTCATGTAGAGCTGGCGGAAGGGGATGAGCGACCTGGACAGGAGGCCGTGCGGGAGCGGTGGCAGGAGGCACAGGAGCGCGGTGGCAACGGACGTGACAGGGACCGGAGGTCAGCGTAGCGTCCTGGCGCGGTGCGGTGCGCGCTACCCGACTGCCGCCGCGGAGCGGGGCTGATGGCAGACAACATGAGGCGAGATTGGCGGGGTCGTGTCGGTGGATAGGTGGCGCTAGATGCAGAGTCATGGCGGCGGTTGGGGGTGTAGGCCGTCCGGGTGTGGAGCGTCGTCGGGGGCGTTGGGATCGCGCTCCCGCGTTCGGCCGCGTAGCGGCGGGAGTCGAAAGGTGCGGATAGGTGTGGCCGCAGTCGAAGTGAGAGATGGGCAGCGAGGCGCTGGTGTGGAGCCGTTGGCGACGGTTAGGTTCATCGCCAACGGATGCGATTCAGGCGCGTGAGAGTGTCGACCGGTGAGAGAACGATGTGCTCTGGCTCGCCGACCGCGTAGCGGTGGAAGTCGATAACGTCAGGATCGGCGCCGTGGGCCGGGTTCCAATCGGCACCGGTGGGAATGGGTCCGAACCACGGGCGGTTAGCGGTGGGGTTGTCGTCTTTGTTGTGCGCCATTGGTTGTCTCCTGTCCGTTGTGGGCGTGATTGCCCTTCCGCTCATGTAGAGCTGGCGGAAGGGGATGAGCGACCTGGACAGGAGGCCGTGCGGGAGCGGTGGCGGGAGGACTAAGAGCGCAGTAGCAGCGAACGTGACAGGGACCGGAGATCAGCGTAGCGATCTGGCGCGGCGCGGTGCGCGCTACCCGACTGCCGCCGCGGCGCAGGGCTAAAGGCGCACAACAAGAGGATGGGCATTCGGGCCGGCAGGCTGCTTGGACGGAGATCCAGTGATGATCTTGGTGAGTGATGACAGCAAGGGGCCCGGCGGCGGCCGATACTCGCCTCTATGGGAGCAAGCGCTCAGCTGTGATCAATCGCCGCGTCGCGATCAGGTCCATCGGCTGTCGTTGCAACATGCTGCGCTCGGTGAAGCCGTGCGCCGTGGCCCTTCGGGTGAAGCTACGCCCTCGGCTGCATCACAGTCGCTCGCCGGCTTCAACGAATCGTTCAACGGGAAGACTGGCGTCGGTGGGTTGAACTTCCGCTGACTCTCGCCGCATGATTGCGGCGCTCGCGATGCCTCCGCGCGAGGGCGCCAGCAAACTGACAACGCAGCCGTGAACAATCTGTGAACAATCTGGCGTCGAATACCGTGTACCAGCGTCGTTCGGCCCGAGCCAGGGCACTGAAGAACCAACAAGATACAACACCAGAGTTAAGCTGTTAACCGGAGGGTTGTTGGTTCGAGTCCAACCTGAGGAGCCAATACAACCGGGGGGAAACCGGCCTTTTGGGGCCGGTTTTCGTTCGTACGGGGCCCTGTAGGGGCCTTCAAGAAAAGTCTCTGCTTGTGCGGGTTTGTGCGCGGGCGTCCAGAAAACGGCTGGCACTCCGATGCCCCATGTGAGCTTGAATATCGGCGAGATCCTCACCTTGCTCACTGAGCGCGAGTCCGACGGAATGCCGTAGGTTGTAGACCCTGACGCCCCGCGGCCATCCAGCCTTGTAGAGCCGCCGATCGAGATTGCGGGTATCGAACCACCCCCACGCCTCGGCACCGATGAATAGCCGCCAGGCGGTGAGCATGTCCTCGTTGAGATAGACCCCCGCGATGTCGCAGCGACGTGTCGCGAAGCTGGCCAGGTGTCCCAGCCAGTCACCGTTGCCCGCCCCCTTTCCTGGGACCTGAGCCCGATGAAGTGCTGATCCGAGCAGGTGAATCCTTTGCGGCATCGCTGCAACTGCGTAAGCGAGCGCACAGGAGCGACTCGTTCGGTTCTCTCCGGATAGCCCATGGAAGGCGTTGTGGGAGCGGGCAGACCCCAAGTTCAGTGTGCCGATCCCGGCGGAGAACACTGCTGCTATACTTCGTTAGAATAGTGTCGAAACTTGGGTGAGGAGCAGAGATGGAAGTCGTACTTGAAGATGCGGTGATGACGGTGGCCCATGCGCTGTTCAAGGACTCCGCCGATAAGTTGACGTTCCCAGCCGCCCAGACGATCTTCGAAGAGGGTGAGGAAGGCGAGACGATGTACGTCATCATCGAGGGTGACGTGGACATCCTCATCGGGAGCTCGGTCGTCGAACAGCTCTTGACCGGCGACATCTTCGGCGAAATGGCATTGGTCGATAACAGTCCACGCAGCGCGACGGCCCGGGCTCGCACCGAATGCACTGTCGCGCCCGTTGACTTCCACACCTTCGTTCACCACGTTCAGAATACGCCTGAGTTCGCGCTCCAAGTCATGTCGGTCATGGCGAACAGGCTGCGCGAACGCACGCGCGCCTAGGCATCGGCCATGTCCGCATCAACGACGACCGACACCGCTGGAAGCAAACCGGCCGGCGACCACGCGCCGCTGCATGCGCAGATCGCCTGGATACTCCAGCACAAGGAGGCGCAACCCGAACTGGCCGAACTGGAAACGTGGTTCAAGGGACTCCTGTGCGATCCTGTGTTCGACCGCGACGAGACCCTCAGCACGGCCGAACGCCAGGCGTTGGCCTACGAACGCTTTAGCTTCCTGCGCGACAAGGTTCGCCAGCGCATCACGTTGGACCATGAAACGGTCGTCAAGGACCCACGCAAGCTCATCGCCCTAACGGGATTGGCCGGCATCGGCGACACCGCCACGTGGGCGGCCATGGACATCCACTTCCTGCTGGCCCTCCAGTCGCTCATGGGCGCGAAGAAATCAGACGCCGGCTCTGCAGGCAGTGATCGACGAACTCGTGCACAGCGACGCGATCGGCTGCTTCGTGCTCAGCGAATACAACCACGGCAGCAACGCCATCTCGGTGGAAACCGAGGCCACCTACGACCCGGCCAGCCACGAGTTCGTCCTCAACACGCCGAATCTCCCATGGCTCAAGTGGATGCCCAACACCGCGCAACGGCAAGCTAAGAAGAAGGCAATCATGTTCTGCCGCTTGCTAATGGACGGCGAGGACCACGGCGTGCTGCCATTTCTCGTTCCGCTGAACTCCGACGGCGTCGAGGTCCGTCTGATGGGCGAGGAGCCCGGGCTCATGCTGGACAATGCCGTGACGCGCCTGCGCAACGTCAGGATCCCGCACGACTTCCTACTCCTCGATGAACACACCAACTTCGGCGCCGATGGCAGGTTCAGCGCCACGGAGCCGAGTCGCCGCAAGCGGCTCCTGAACGCCATCGAGGCGCTGTCCGTGGCGCGCGCCAGTGCCGGCAGAGCCGCCACCGCCGGCTCCCAGATCGGGCTGCTGCTCGCCGTGAATCTGGCGAGTCAGCGTTGTGTGTTCGCGCCCAAATCCGAAGACATCCCGCTCAGCGAATACAGCAACTTCTACAGACCGATTCTCTCGGCGATAGGCCGCGTCTACGCCAGCCAGTGCTACTACAACACTTGCGTCGATGAATTCGATCGGGATCTCGGTGCGACCAGGACCGAACAGCTCGGTCGCAACGCGTCGCTTCTCAAGGCCATGGCTACCGAGGATGCCATCGACATCCTTTCGCTGTGCCGCAAGCGCACGGGCTCGCACGGGATGTTCGCGTGTAACCGGATCGTCGAGCAGCTGATCGCGGCCCACGGGCTGTTCTCCGCTGAAGGCGAGAGCGACATCCTGTTGCTGAAGCTCGGACGGGAATTGCTCATGAAGGTCAACTACGAGAGTCCCGGGTCGTCGTCCTGGACTCTTTCGTTGGGCAAGACCGGACCGCAGGACTGGCTCAAGTTGCTGCGCACGCGTGAAAGCAAGCTCGTGCGGACGCTGCGCTTCGACGCCTTCGTCAAACAACGCACCACCCCACTCGCCACAGTCTGGAAGCGCAGCACTGATGCGGTCATCGACGTGGCCAGAGTGCATGCCCGGCGGGTAATGGCGGAGGCATTCTACGAGGCCGTGCAGCGTGCCCGGCCGAACACAGACGCGCGAGCAGCGCTCGAGGGCCTGTTCGAGGTCCACTGCCTCGATCTGATCCACGCGGACGTCGGGTGGTACGTCAGCCATGGCGTGGTGTCGAGCTGGCGCGCCCGCAGGTTGGCGAGCCGCCACGCGCGCGCAATGGACGAGATGGCGCCGCGGCTGCTGGACTTGGTGCGTGCGTTCGAGATCGACAACGACATCCTGCGCGCACCCATGGGAGAAGACGACGTGGAGCAGGTGTTCACCTACCTCACCGACGACGGCCCGTTGCCACCGGGAACGGTGATGCAGCAGTACAATACGCGCAAACGATCAGTCATCGCACGATGACGCGCGAGGCGTACAGAGACAACATAGTCATCATCACTGGCGCCGCCTCCGGCATAGGCGCTGCGCTTGCACATGAGGCGGCCGCGCAAGGTGCGAAACTCGCCTTGGCCGGTCTCGACGCCGCGGGCCTCGAGTCCGTGGCCGAAGCGTGCCGGGCGTCCGGCGGCCCTGCGTTGACGGTACCGACGGACGTCACCACTGAAGACGCGTGCCGCGCGCTAGTAGAGCGCACCGTGGACGAGTACGGCGGCATCGACACGCTCGTCAACAACGCCGGCATCGCCATGTTCTCCATGGTGGAGGACATGGAAGGCGTCGGCATTGTCGAGCGGCTGATGCAGGTCAATTTTTCCGGCAGCGTGAATTGCACCTACCACGCGCTCCCACATCTGAAAAAGAGCCGCGGTCGCATCGTGGTCGTGTCGAGCCTTGCCGGGAAGGTCGGCATGCCGGGCAGCAGTGCGTATGCTGCGAGCAAACACGCCCTCTCTGGGTTCTTTGACTCCCTGCGCATCGAGCTGATGGACACCGGCGTTACCGTCTCGATGGTGTTTCCGGATTTCGTGGCCACGAACCTGCGCCACAACATGCTCGGTCCAGATGGAAAGCCGATGCGCAAGAAGACGCGGCTGAACAGCAAGATGATGACACCCGACGAATGCGCGTCCCACATTCTCGCTGCCGGCGCCCGACGCCGTCGCGAGACCGCGTTCTCCCTGCGCGGACGACTCAGCCCCGTGCTCAAGCTCTTTCCCGGTGTGGTCGATCGTATGGCGCGAAATGCCGTGTCCAAGACGGGCAAGCGGCTACCGGAGGACTTGCAGACGGAGGCCCTGTC
Organism: Vicinamibacterales bacterium; assembly: GCA_965197935.1. Taxonomy (GTDB): domain Bacteria; phylum Acidobacteriota; class Vicinamibacteria; order Vicinamibacterales; family CAZQMT01; genus CAZQMT01. Next base: position 13,463 of record CBDAOD010000002.1, read on the forward strand.
CCTCCCGCTGCGGGACGGCTCGGGTAGTCTGCACGTCCAGCGGATCCACCAGACCGGCCGCGAGGACGCGCCGGCCGTGCTGATGCTGCACGGAACCCTGGAGAACGGGCGCATCTTCTATTCGAGCAGCCTGAAGGGCCTGGCACCGCTCATTGCCCGCAGCGGCTTCGACGTGTACGTGCCTGACTACCGGGGACGCGGCAAGAGCGAACCGCCCATCCGGCGCGGTACCCCGCACGGCCAAACGGAGGTGGTCACGGGGGATATCCCGGACTGCCTGACCTGGCTCAAAAAGGAGCGCCGTGTGACGTCGGTTCAGGTGGTCGCCCACTCGTGGGGCGGCGTCATGATGTCGGCCGCGTTGGCCCGTTTCCCGGAACACCTAGCATTCGTTGGGGGCTTATATATTAAAGTGCCGACAATAGTTCTTGGCTCGCCGCTGGTTTCGGCACTATACTGTATTTATGAGTCAGCGAGCACCGGGCAAATACTACCGCGAGGGCATGAGTCTTAAGGCTCTGTTCCGCAAGTTTCCAGACGACGCTACTGCCGAGGCATGGTTCGTGAAAACACGCTGGCGCGACGTGATCGCCTGCCACTACTGCGGTTCCACCAACGTGCAGGTCGGCTGCCAGCACAAGACCATGCCCTACCGCTGCCGCGAGAAGGAATGCGCGAAGCGGTTCAGTGTGCGGACAGGGACGGTCATGCAGAGCAGCAAGCTCGGCTACCAGACCTGGGCGATTGCCGTCTACCTGATGACCACGAACCTCAAGGGCATCAGCAGTATGAAACTCCACCGCGAGTTGGAGATTACGCAGAAATCAGCATGGCATCCGGCGCATCGGCTCCGTGATATGCTCCGCGCCACGCACGCTGCGCCGATGGCTGGTCCGGTCGAGGCCGATGAAACCTTCGTCGGCGGCAAGGCCAAAAACATGCACAAGCGGCAACGCGAGCAGCTGACCGGCCGCGGCGGGGCTGGCAAGATGGCCGTGGCTGGTGTCAAGGACCGGGCCACTGGCCGCGTGCGGGCGTCGGTGGTCGAGCGTGTAGACGGACCGACGTTGCGCGGGTTTGTGGGTGACCACGCCAGCCATGACGCCACGGTGTACACCGACGACGCTACAGCCTATACGGGTCTCGCTAATCGCGCGGTGGTCCAGCACGGCGTCGGCGAATACGTCAACGGGCAAGCCCACATCAACGGCATGGAGTCGTTCTGGAGCATGCTCAAGCGCGGCTACGTGGGCACCTACCACAAGATGAGTCCGCAGCACCTGGACCGCTACGTGGGCGAGTTCGAGTGGAGACACAACACCCGTCGACGCGACACGATCACACAGATGGCTGGCATGGTGCTCGGCTCAGAGGGTAAGAAGCTCCGCTACGCCGACCTGATCAACCACGAACACGGTGGTCAAGCCACCGCGATATGATGGGCGCGGGGTTTTCACACTATCGGAAAATGGGGTTGGATCATGACAAAGAGTGAAGTCGTTCTTGCTGCGCTGGCACCGGCCCAAGGCAAGCAGTATTCACCAGTACAGGTACAAAAGCTCCTGTTCCTGCTTGACCGTGAAGCCTCCCACCTCGTCGACGGCCCGCACTTCAATTTCGAACCGTACAACTACGGACCATTCGATAAGGCAGTGTATCAAGTACTCGACGAGCTCGACGAGGACGAGCTGGTCACCATCCGTTCTGGCGGCTGGCAGCGTACGTATGCGCTCACGCCCACAGGGCAAAACGAGGGTGATCGTCTCCTGGGCGAACTGTCGGACTCGACCAAGGATTACATCCGGCGTGTGTCAGCCTTCGTCCTGAAGTTGAACTTCTTGCAACTCGTATCGGCCATCTATAAGGCTTATCCGGACATGCAGAAGAACAGTATCCTTCGCTCGGCATGACAGCGGTCGTCGGCATTCTCTGCTCGGACGGAGTCGTCATTGGTACTGATAGTTCAATGACGATGGCCGCCGGCACGTTCAGGACCATCGAGCAGCCGGCGGAAAAACTAGACGTGGTCGACAACAGAGCCATCATCGCCGGAACTGGCAGTGTTGGGCACGGTCAACGATTCAGGAACGTTGTCGAGAACGCGCTGCATAACAAGCAATTCGTAGGGGAACGCGAAGGAGTGAGACAAAAGCCCGTTGATATATGCCGGAACATCAGTAGCGCAACGATTACCGATTTTCGTCAGACTTTCACGCCACCCGAAACCTACTCAGCGCTCCTAGCGGTACCAGTGGGACGAGAACAAGTTCTCTGTGAGTTTTCCAACGGCTTCCAACCTACTCTCTACACTGACCAGATGTGGTTCTGCTCGATGGGCAGCACGCAACCGATAACGGACCCGTTCCTTGCGCTGATGCGCGAGATTTTCTGGCCAACAGGCCAGCCGACTGTACAGGAGGCGACTCTTGCCGTCACGTGGACGCTCGATCACGCGATTGCGGTAAATCCTGGAGGCGTGAACGGTCCGGCTCGAATAGCGGTGCTCGAACCTAACAAGAACAGCTTCCAATCAAGGCTCCTGTCTGATGAGGACCTAAATGAGCACCGTTCGTGGATCCAGGATGCAAAGCGCCACTTGTCTGACAGACTGAGGGCGACAGCCGACGTGGAAACACCGCCCGTTCCCTAGGAGGCTTCACAAGTGACTAAGCCACAGCCAGACAACCGCCCAACCGTCCGCGTGCAGCCGCACAGCTACCAGCCGAGCAAGGCCGAGTTGGAGGAACCTATCCGGATCCCGACCGGAACCACGGCGAAGCAGCTCGCCGTTGCCGCCGTCACACCCGGCAACATCATCGAAAGCCACGACACCTGATCTGGCGTTTTCGGCACTTTAATATATAAGCCCCCTAATTTTCCTCCGCCACCGTGGTCTAACTTTGGTCCGCCCTTGACACCCCCGGTGTCGATCGACTGGCGGCAGCCGGAACGTCAACTCTGGTGATGCAAAAGGCAGACCACCTGGGTTCGTGGGTCGCAACGACCGGCTGGTCAACGAGTTAGGCGTGGGAGGGGAGTCGCCTTCTACTTGCAGGATCGGACGATTCTGAGGCAGCGCTTGCGGAATTGTCAGTGTGAGGCACGCGGCCGCGAGGATGCCCCGCGTTAGAGCACCCGTGCGGCGGGGTGAGACACAGGCCGCCCGAGCGCGCCGTTGGCGGCTCGCCCGCCGTTGCTCACGCGTTCACGGCCTGCCGCGACTGCCAGTTGACGCCACCGGGGGGCGGTGCGCCACAAGCGGGCATGGCGTGAATCGACGGGTCCTGTTTGCTTCCTGGCGGGCGGAACTACCGCACATCCGGATACGCCGGGAGCGTCGTGAGCCGAGTATCCTCGACCGCACCACCGACCGTGAAGTGATACAAGTCCTGGTAGGTGGCGTCCTCGAGACCGAGGACGTCATGCATCGCATCGTCGAAATAGCAGCCGATGCCGGTGCTCCGAATCGCGGCCGCCTCCGCTTCCAGATAGAGCACCTGACCGATCGCGCCCGCCTCCCAGAACAGACGGGGGTAGAACCAGGCGCCGTGGCGCCCCAGCGGACGCTCGAACTCCGCCACCATCCCCAGACTGAAGCACCCGTCACTCGCGATGTCCTGGGTGCAGGAGATCGCCTGTGCGGTGCGCTTCGTGTCGCCCTGATTGAGACACCACAGATCGAGGTCTTCAGGGCAGCCGGGGGGGCGCACCCACGACGCGACGGACGTACAGGCCGCCTCCAGCCCCGACCGCTGGGTTCGGTCGCGTACCAGCATGTACAGCCCGGGGACCAGACCATCCACACGGTGCACGAAGATCGCCAGGTGGATGTGAGGTGTCCAGGGCAGGGTGCTGAAGGGGATCTGATCCGGGCTCGCGACCGTTTTGTGGAGCATGCGATAGAACAGGTCTCGGTCGATCCGGGTCTGCCCATCCATTGCCACCGCGCTCCGCCGCTGACGGATGACGGGCCGAAGCGGGACCGGGCGAGCCGGCAATGACCCGGGGGTCCGCGACTCCGGCGACCGCACGCTGAGACCTGGCCCAGGAGGTCTCCGCGCCGCGGTCGCCGGCGCGTCCGTCCCCCAGTCCAGGTGGTCCGGGCTGAGAGCATTGGGCGTGCCTCGCCACTCCAGCCCCGCGAATCGCTGCACCGGGTCCTTGGCCAGGGTCCGCTCGGTGATCTCACGCGCGCGCGGGCCGACGGCGACCAGCACATCCGGCTCCTCCGGTTCCGCGGCGTGCTCCCGGTCCGTGCCCAGGAGGCGCGCCAGCTCAGCCGTGCCCAGATCGTCCATCAATCGCGTTTGCCACCCCATCGCTGCGGCGGCGATGGCGACCGCGCCGATGGCGTGACCGAGGTCATGCTGACAATAGCGATAGGCGCGCTGCCCGTATTTCCACGCTTCCCGCCAGTGAACCGAGGTCAACCCGACGAAGACCGTCTCCGGCGGGCACCGCTCGCACAGCGCCTCCCACAGCGCCGCACCCACCTGCGCCCTGACCTCCAGTGCATGTTCCTTTGGCGCGTAGTGGCACACCATCGGCTCCGCACAGAGACCATCCACCGGACCGCACAGCAGATAGCCCTCGGTCGGGTGCAGGTTCCCGCTCGACGGATTGACCCGGAGCGCCCATCGGGTCCCGCCTGCGCTCTTCCAGGCCGAGATGGCCAGGCTGTCGAAGAACAGCTGCGAGATGCTGTGCCGGCTCAACGGGACCGGGGGATTCCGGCCCTCGACAAACGCGTCGTCGTAACGTGGCTCCTCCGTCGGTGGAACCTCGTCCAGCCCGATCAGGGACGCACCAGCGTAGCGGCGAAATGGATCTGGTTGGGTGTCCCAGTCCAGGTAACCCGGACCGTGCGCGAAGCGATGGACATGATGCTTGGTGACCTGGTGATACCTGCGGACCGTCTCCAGCGCGTCCTTCAAGGTCAGGACCGGTCCCTCTGGAATCATCAACAACCGCTGGCCAGTCGAGTCGATATCGAAGGGGCGTCCGCGTCAGGACTGCCGAATCGATACCCGGTTCAGTTTCGGGGTGCGCTTCTCACTCCGGGAAAGTTCATGCGCGCCAGCAGCGCGTCGAAGCGCGGGTCGTCACGCAGCAGGTCGAGTCGCGGATCGACCCTGACGAGGGACATCCACGCATTACGATTCTCGAGGTCATTCAGCGCGGCGAACGCGCGATCCTTGTCCCCAATATGGAATACGTGAACCCTCCGTAAAACCCTCTGAGGGGCCAGGGCCACGAGCTGGCAACAGCTGGCGACTGAGGCGAAGGCATCCACTCCTGCATCATCCGTCGAGCCTGCTCAGGCCTCCCGGCACGTATGAGCCCCATCAAGAGACCCACTGGCTGCGGGCTGGGAAGGGCTTCAATCTCGTCGACCAGCCCAGCCGCACCCAAGGCAAAGCCGAGCCACACGACGGCATCGGAGTAGGTCGGATCGCGTTCGAGCACTCGCCGCAGGACGGCGATCGCCTCATCGTACTCGCGGGCATGGTAGAGAAACATGCCGAGGCGCGTATTCAGGTCGAGGGACAACGGGTCCTGCTCCAGCGTCCGACGGGCATAGACCACCGCGTCCTCCGTCCGGCCCTCCACCCAGCACATATACCAGGCGTTCACCGTCCGCACCATCACGTCATCCGGGTCCAGCGCCAACGCGCGCTCGAGCGCCGCCTTTGCCCCGGCCCAGTCCCACTCGTAGGCCATTTTCACGAACGCGCTGGCCAGGTGGGCTTCGGCGAGCGAGTCGTCGAGCGCCAACGCCCTTTCGGCCAGGTCTTTTGCCCGAGGGAGGCGCTGCGGGTACGGCAGGGATACGGAGGACGCATAGTACGCCGTCAGGGTATAGCTACCCGACAAGCCCGCATAGGCCGGGGCATAGCCGGGGTCAACGGCGATCGCCTGTTCGAACGCCTCCACGGAGCGTGGCAGCCCGGCGGGGTAGCGACGAGCGTAGTACGTGCCCGTGAGATAGGCCTCGTACGCGCGCCGAGTCGCCGCCAGCGACGCTTCCTCCTCGGGGGTGACCGAGACGCGGACCTCGGCCGCCACGCCCGCGCGCTCTCGCCCTGCAATGCCAGGATGTCCGTGAAATCCCGATCGAAGCTCTCCGCCCAGAGATTCAGCTCCGTAGCGCCGTCGATGAGCTGGGCCGTCACCCGGACGCGGTCGCCCGCCACCACGATCGACCCGCCGACGAGCGCCTCCACACCGAGTGCCCGTGCAATCGCGGGTACTGACTCGCCTATGTCCCGAAAGCGCCTCACCGACGTGCGCGAGGCGACATTCAGCGCCCGAATCTTCGACAGCTCCGTGATCAGCGCGTCCGTCATGCCCTCGGACATGTAGTCCTGCTCGGCATCACCCGAGAGGTTGTCGAACGGCAGGACCGCGAGCGATGTCACAGATGCCGGGCCGGCGGCGGGTGCCGGCGCGTCGCCTGTGCCAAGCAGATTCCACCCCACGAGCGACGCGACGACGGCCGCCGAGCCGGCTAGCGCCATCACGCTCCGCCGAGACAGGCGTGGTCCGGTCCAGGCCGGCGACACTGTGGGCCGCGTCGCCGCCGCTTGCAGCGCCGCGCGCACCTCCCCGGCCCGCTGATACCGCTGGACCGGACCCTTCGCCAGACACCGCTGAATGATCGTCGCCAGCCCGCTCGGCACCGTTTCCGGCAACGGCGGCGGCGGGTCGCGCATGATCGACGACGTGAGTTCCACGCCAGTGGACCCGGTGAACGGACGCCGACCTCCGAGCATCTCGTACAGCAGGACGCCCAGCGCCCACACGTCCGACCGCGCGTCCGCCGGTGCCCCGCGCAGCGCCTCCGGCGCCATGTACGGAACCGTCCCTGCGATCCCACCCATGTCGGTCAGCGATGTTGCCGACCGCGTCACCGCCTCCGGATCAACCACACGCGTTGCGATGCCGAAGTCCAACACCTTCGCCCCGGACTCAGTCAGCATCACGTTCCGCGGGTTCAGGTCGCGGTGAATGATCTTCCACTCGTGGGCTTTGTCCAACGCGCTGGCGATCTCGCTCGCATAGCGCACGGCGTCGTCGGTGGTGAGTGGGCCTTCACGGGCCAAACGGTCGACCAAGGCTTCGCCTTCCAGATACTCCATGACCAGGAAGCCGATGCCGTCCTGTTCGCCGATGTCGTAGAGCGTGCAAATATGCGGATGGTTGAGGCTGGAGATCGTCTTCGCCTCGCGCTCGAAGCGGCGGCGGCGCTTGGGATCAGCCGCGACCTGCTCGGGCAGCACCTTGATGGCGACGGTGCGGTCCAGGCGGGTGTCGGTGGCTTTGTAGATCTCGCCCATGCCGCCCGCGCCGATGGGGGCGGTGATCTGGTAAGGGCCGAGCGTGGTGCCCGGCTCAAGGGGCATGGTGCAACGCCCGACGAACAAGGGAAGAAGAAAGGGTCTTCCGCCGTCGGCGTGGCTCAGTCACGCGTCCAACGCCCATTGTGGTAGGCGTGCCGGTGGCCGAGCCACATCATGACCAGCGCGGTCACGAGTAGGACGCCGTGCAGCGGATCGAACTCTCGCGACAGCAGGCACCCGACCAACGTGGCGGTGAACATTGGCACGCCAACCTTACCCACAAACTCCCACCAGAACCCGACGTGGGCCATCCTACCTCCTTCCACGTGAACGTCCTGCGTCGCACCAAGGGCGGCGCTGCCGGAGAGGGTCTTTCATCCGGACTGCGGACCACTGCCGTCACAGCGCCTTGAACACGACCAGGGTCTCGTCGTCGACCACCGTTGATTCGCTGAACCGGCGCACGTCGTACATGACCGTGGCGCAGATCTCGACCGCGCTGCCCGTGCGGACCCGGACGAGCAGCTGGATGGCGCTCGTGGTCGGTGTCACGCCCTCCTCGAGGACGGGCGAGCCGATCAGGGCGTTGATGAACGCGCTCTTGCCCGCGTTGAACTCGCCGACGACGACGAGGATGAAGAGCTGATCGAGCTGCTGAATCGACCGGTCGAGCGTCTTCAGATCGGCTTCGTCGAGGCGACATCGATCCAGCGCTGTGCGCAGGCGGCTCAGCCACTGGCGCTCTTCCGCGAGCAGCCGCTCCTGTTCGTCACCGATGAGCCGCTTCAGCATCTCTCGGGCGGTGCGGTGCGGCGCCGGGCCGCGTCAGAGCCGATCGCAATCGCCGCGCGAGGACGGGACACTCGCGACGAGTGCGAGCACTGGCCTTCGCCTAGTCCCGAGTCCCGAGCGCACGGTCCAGGTTGAAGGCCGCGCTGATCACCGCGAGGTGCGTGAAGGCCTGGGGGAAATTGCCGAGAGCCTCTCCGCTCGGGCCGGTCTCCTCGGCGTAGAGGCCGAGATGGTTGGCGTAGCCGAGCATCTCCTCGAAGATCAACCGTGCGCGCTCCAGGCGCGGGCGGTCGTGCCGACCGGCGCGCGTGAGCGCCTCCACCAGCCAGAACGTACAGATGTTGAAGGTGCCCTCCTCGCCCTTGAGCCCGTCCGAGGTGTGCTCGACGTTGTAACGATAGACCAGGCTGTTCGAGACCAGCCCGCCCTCGTCCGGCGGCCTCAGGGTGGCGTCGAGGGTCGCCAGGTGTCGCGGGTCGGTCGGTGACAAGAAGAAGACGAGCGCCATCATCAGGTTCGACGCGTCGAGCGAGTCGCTCCCGTAGCTCTGGACGAAGGCCTGGCGCTCGTGGTTCCAGCCCTTGTCCATGATCTCCTCGTAGATCGTGTCGCGGCACTTCATCCACCGTTCCCAGTCGGCCGGAAACGAGCGTTTGTCCGCGAGCCGAAGACCTCGGTCGACGGCGACCCACGACATCAGCTTGGAGTAAACAAAGTGCTGCCGGCCGCCCCGGACCTCCCAGATACCCTCGTCGGCGCGCTGCCAGTTGTCGCAGACCCAGTTGACGAGGCGGCGCAGGTGGCTCCAGAGATCGTAGGAGATCGGGGAGCCGTACTTGTTGAAGAGATAGACGGAGTCCATCAGCTCGCCGTAGATGTCGAGCTGTAGCTGGTCGTAGGCGCCGTTGCCGATCCGCACGGGCCGCGAGCGTTTGTAGCCCTCAAGGTTGTCCAGCGTCTCCTCGGTGAGCGCATGCCGCCCGTCGATCCCGTACATGATCTGCAGGGAGCCATCCGACTTCAGCTCGTGGCACCGGGCTTCCAGCCACTCCATGAAGTGCGCGGCCTCCTCGGTGAAGCCGATGCGGAGGAGTCCGTAGATCGTGAACGCCGCATCCCGGATCCAGGTGTAGCGATAGTCCCAGTTGCGCTCCCCACCGAGCTCTTCCGGGAGGCTGCAGGTCGGGGCCGCCACGATCGCGCCGGTCGGCTGGAACGTCAGCAGCTTGAGCGCGAGGGCGGACCGGTGGACCATCTCGCGCCAGCGACCGCGGTAGGTGCACTGCGACAGCCAGCGTCGCCAGTACTCCACCGTCTTCGTGGCGTACTCCTCTGCCTCCTGCGGGTTCAAGAGCGTGTGGCAATTCTCGCCGCGTTCGACCGCGCCGAGGACGAACGTCGTCGTCTCTCCCTCGGAGAGGGTGAACTCGGCCGTCACGCCGGTGCCCTCCTCGCGGAGCGGCTGTGCCGTGACCAGTCCCAGGCTGAGGGCGGGTGAGTGAAAACAGGCGCCCGACGCGTTGCGCTCGATGACGTGCTCGTCCCGGGCGTAGTTGAACGCCGGGAGGCAGACCATGCGGAAGGGCATGGTGCCCCGGACGACGTGCGCGATGCGCACGAGCTGGTGCCGCCCGCGTCCGCCGGCCGGGATGCCGACCGGCATGTAGTCGGTCACCTGCGCGACACCGTCGGGCGAGAGGAATCGGGTGATGAGCACGTTCGACTCGGGCCAGTAGAACTGCTTGTAGGTGAGGTCGTCGCAGTGCGCGGCGATCGAGAACCGGCCGCCCTTGCTCTCGTCGAGGATGGCCGCGAACACACTGGGAGAGTCGAAGTGCGGAAAGCAGAGCCAGTCGATCGACCCGTTCATGCCCACGAGGGCGATCGTGTGCATGTCCCCGATGATTCCGTAGTTCTCGATAGGCTGATACGCCACACCGACTCCCTGTCGCTCCGTATTCGACCGCCCATTGTAGCGTATCGCCATCGTGTCCTGGGGCTAGCAGCCCGTGGTGAAAGTCCCGCCGCCCTTGGTGCGACGCAGGACCTTGGTACGGCGGCCAGCGCGCCGGGCGGCCCGGCCGACCCGCGTGCTACGATCGGCTGCCGATTCTCATTCACGCGAAGGAGGGCACATGGTCACCTGGACCCGGCGGCATTTCGTGATTACCTCGTCTCTGGCGCTCGCGAGCGGAGGCATGCGGTCCGCTTCGGTGTTCGGGCAGGAACCGGCGGAGACGACCTTCGAGTCTCTGCGCGGCAACGTCGGGGTCTTTACCGGTCGCGGGGGAACGATCGGGTGGCTCGTGGCGTCCGATGCGCTGGTGATCGTCGATAGTCAGTTTCCCGACACGGCCGAGGCGTGCCTTCGCGGTCTGCAGCAGCGGTCGCAACGACAGATCGACGCCCTGATCAACACTCACCACCACGGTGACCACACCGCCGGCAACGTCACCTTCCGTTCGGCCGCCAAGCAGATCGTCGCACATGCGAACGTTCCCCGCCTGCAGCAGCGCGCGGCCGAGCGGGCGGAGACGGCGGACGATCAGGCGTACGCGGACACGACCTTCGACGACACCTGGAAGATGGATCTCGGAGGCGAGACGGTGTCGGCGAAGCACCACGGTCCGGGGCACACCGGGGGCGACATCGTCGTGCGGTTCGAGAACGCGAACGTCGCCCACATGGGCGATCTGATGTTCAACCGCCGACATCCGTTCGTCGATCGGCCCTCGGGCGCCTCGATCAAAGGCTGGATCATCGCGCTCGAGCGCACGGTCGAGGAGTCGCCGGACGACACGCTCTACATCTTCGGGCACGCGAAGGCGGGACTGCCGGTCACGGGGGGCAAGGCGGATCTGATGGTCCAGCGCGACTACTTCGCCGCGGTCCTGGACCACGTCTCGAAGGGCATCGCGGCGGGAAATTCGAAGGACGAGATCACGAAGCTGGAGACCCTGTCGGGCTTCGCCGACCACGTGGGGAGTCCGCCCCGGCTCACGCTCACGACCGTTCTCGGCGTGGCGTACGACGAGCTCACGAGCTGAGCCAGGCTGATTCGGATCGGTCTCGCGGCGATGCCGCGCTGTGTCCGCCCGGCAAACCGGCAAACCCTGCGTCGGCTTACGCACGAGCCTCGGGCGAGTCAGGGAGGCCGGTCGCCTTCACGGTTTGCCTGGCGGCCACCGTGCGGCATCAGGCGAGGCGGCTGGAGTCGAGCGAGGCTGATCGTCGTGCCGCCCACGCGCCGTAGAGGGCGTAGAGCGACCCGGCGGTGACGAGCAGGAACTTGAGGGAGGCGCAGCCAGACGCCACGAGCGGCAGGGGATCTCGAATCGAGCCCGTCAGGAAACGGAGCAACGCCGCGTTTTCGACGAGATCGAGAGCCCCCGCGACCCATTGCCCCCACGCCAGCGGGACGGCCAGAATGGCCAGGGCGGCCAGCCGTCCCCCGGAGGCGATGGGGCCGCGGGACCACAGGCACGCCATCGCGAGCGTCGTGGTGTAGAGCGGGATGAACAGGAGATCGACCGTGAGGCTGACCCGGGCGAGCGATGTCTGGGTCGGGGTCCACCACGCGAGGATGCGCCGCACGTCCGCGGCCGTCCGGGCGAGCTCGAACGAGACGATGCCCCGCGGCGCCGCGCCGGTCGCCAGCCCCGCGCCGATTGTGGCCAGCGTCGCCCAGACGGCCAGCGTGGCGGCGAGCAACGCGAGAAAGACGGCGGTGCGTCGGTCGGTCGGGATCCGCTCGAGCGGGTGGGTCACGTGCCGGCATCATACCTCCGTCGACCGGCCTAGTAGGACTTTGTCAGATCATTCCGCGTGGGACGAAACGACGTCCGCCCAGCAAACCGAACACATTGCGGCGGCTGACGCGCGAGTGTCAGACGAACACGGAGGCTGGCCGCCTTCACGGCTTGCCTGGCGGACGCCGTTCCGCCCCCGCGGAATAAGAAAGTAGTGCTGGGAGAGCGCCGACCCGCCGCGTCAACTCGCCTATACTAGTGGACTGTGTCAGTAGCGGGACTCCTCCCACGGGCTGCGAGGCCCCGGCCCGCGCAGCCCACCCTTCGGAGCCAACCATGACCACCGCGTCGGCGAGCGACCACGATCTGGCAACCCGGGCGAAGGCCGCTCGTGCGCAGCTCGACGCGCACGTGCGCGCGATCGTGCAATGGCACTTCGACCCCGAGACGGGATGCCCGTACTGGCTGGGATGGGCCGAGCAGGCGGGCTGGGATCCCCGGCGCGAGGTGCAGGGATTCGACGATCTCGTGAGATTCGGCCACTTCGAGGACGACCTGCTCCGGGGCGGACCCGTGCGCCGGTGGGTGCCGAAGGCGTATGCCGATCGGCCGGTGTTCGTCTTCGAGACGGGTGGCACGACGGGCGTGCCCAAGTCGCGGATCAGCATCGACGATTTTCGGATCGACTACGAGATGTTCTCCGAGACGCTGCCCGACGAACGGTTCCCGCGCGGCGCGAACTGGCTCATGCTCGGACCGTCGGGGCCCCGTCGGCTGCGGCTTGCGGTCGAGCACCTGGCGCAGTATCGAGGCGGCATCTGCTTCTGCGTCGACCTGGATCCGCGATGGGTGATCAAACTCATCAAGAAGGGGTGGATGGATCACCTGAAGGCCTATCAGGCGCACGTCATCGACCAGGCGGTGACGATCCTCGGGGCCGGGCACGACGTCCAGTGCCTGTTCACGACTCCCAAGCTGCTCGAGGCCCTGGCGAACCGTCTGGAGGCCGATGGTTCGAGCATCAAGGAGGCCGGGATCACCGGCATCTTCTCCGGGGGCACCGAGTTCACGCCGCAGTGGTATCGCTTCGCCGCCGAGGAGCTGCTCGATGGCGTGTACATGACGCCGACCTACGGCAACACGCTGATGGGGCTCGCGGCGTCGAAGCCGTTCGACCCGGCCGACAGCTACAAGATCACGTATCACGCTCCCCAGCCGCGGGCGGTCCTCCAGGTGGTCGACGCGGACGACACGCAACGCGTGGTGGAGTACGGGCACACCGGGCGCGTCATGCTCACGACGCTGACGAAGGAGTTCTTCATGCCGCGCTTCCTGGAGCGCGACGAGGGAGAGCGTGAGCCGCCCTGCGATCCCTATCCCTGGGACGGTGTCAGCGGCGTCAGGCCGTACAGCGCTCTTGCTGCCGCGACGACCGTTGGCGTGTACTAGCAGCTCGTGGTGAAAGTCCGGCGTTGAACCACGAGCTGCCTTGGGGGATGTCGCGGCCGGCCCGAGCAAGGCGCGACGAGCGACACTACCGGGAGCATTCGACCGACGGGTGCGTGTCGACCCTGAAGGAGTAACGTCGTGATTCACTTTCCGATCCTGCGGTGGGGAGCGCCCTATACCAGTCTGGAGGTGGACCAGGTCGTCCACTTCGCGACCGGAGAGCCGCTCGCCGAGGTCAGCCAGGCCAACGCCGGCCTGATCCAGCGCGACATGCGCAAGGCGCAGCGGGCGCGTGACGTGCTACGCGAGATCCCGAGCCGAGAGTTGCTCGAGCGCGTCAAGCGGGCGGCGGAGCTCTTCATGACGGCCGAGCTGCCGGTGGGCGACGGCACCCAGACGGCCGACGAGTTCGTCACGTATCAGTCGGCGACGACGGGTCTCCCGGAGCACATGTGCCGCGCCAACATGCAGAAGCTCCGTCACGTGCTGACGCATCTGGACCAGATCCTCGCGGCGCTCACGCGTGGCCTCGACCTGGACATTCTCAGCAAGGGCTACGGCGCCGAGAGCGGCGTGATGCGCAGCTATCAGGCGACGACGCCCGTGCTCGGCATGGTCCTGCCCTCGAACTCGCCCGGCGTGCACGGTCTGTGGTTGCCGGTCATTCCGTTGCAGATCGGCCTGGTGCTCAAACCGGGTCCGCAGGAGCCGTGGACGCCCTATCGCATGAGCGCGGCGTTCTTCGAGGCGGGAGTGCCCCGCGAGGCGGTGTCGCTCTACCCGGGACAGGCGGACGTGGGCGCCGCCGTCCTGCAGGGCTGCCCGCGCACCCTGATCTTCGGTGGGACGGCGACGATCGAACGCTACGAGGGTGATCCGCGCGTGCAGGTCCACGGCCCCGGCTTCAGCAAGGTCCTCTTCGGGGACGACCAGGTGGACGGCTGGCGGGAGCACCTGGATTTGATGGTCGACAGCGTCCTGGTCAACAGCGGTCGCAGCTGCATCAGCTGCTCCGGCATCTGGGTCACGCGTCACGCGCGCGAGATCGCCGAGGCGCTGGCGGAGCGGCTGGGTCCGATTGCCCCTCGCCCGCCGGACGACCCGGAGGCGGCGCTGGCCGCCTTCACGGTGCCGGGGCAGGCCGAGGCTATCAACGCGGCCATCGAGCAGGGCCTGGCGGAGCCCGGCGTGGAAGACGTGACCGCCGACTACCGGGATGGCGACCGGCTGATCACGCAGGAGCGCTGCTCCTACCTGCGGCCGACGGTCGTGCTCTGCGATTCGCCCGACCGCACGCTCGCGAACACCGAGTACATGTTCCCGTTCGTGAGCGTCGTGCAGGCCTCCGAGGGCATGCAGGGCATGCTGAAGCCCATCGGATCCACGCTCGTGGCGACGGCCCTGACCGAGGACGCGGCCTTCCAGGCGGCACTCGTGGACGCGACCAACATCGACCGGCTCAATCTGGGGCCGATCCCCACGATCCGGCTCAACTGGCTCCAGCCCCACGAAGGCAATCTGGTCGCCTTCCTCTTCCGCGAGCGCGCGTTCCAGATGGCGGGATGAGGCTGCTCTGCATCACGGCGGGCGCCGCGGACATGTACTGCGGCAGCTGTCTGCGCGACAACGCGCTGGCCGCCGAGCTGCTCGCCCGCGGGCACGACGTGCTGCTGGTGCCCGTCTACACGCCCACCCGGACCGACGAGACCAACGTCAGCCAGTCGGACGTGTTCCTGGGCGGGATCAGCGTCTATCTCGAGCAATACGTGCCGCTCTTCCGCAAGACCCCGTGGATCCTGGACCGGCTCTGGGACTCGACGCTCGCGCTGACGCTCGCGTCCCGGCGGGGGATCTCGACCGACCCGCGGGTCCTGGGCGAGCTGACCCTGTCCGTCCTCAAGGGCGAGGACGGCTTCCAGCGCAAGGAGATCCACAAGCTGATCCACTGGCTGCGGCGCGAGCCGCCGCCGGACGTGGTCAGCCTCCCCAACTCGCTGCTGATCGGGTTGGCGGCACCGCTGAAGCGCGCGCTCGGGCGGCCGATCTGTTGCACCCTCCAGGGCGAGGACCTGTTCGTCTCGGGTCTGCCCGACGACCACCGGCACGAGGTGGAGGAGCTGATTCGCGCCAACGTCGAGCACGTCGACGCGTTCGTGGCGGTCAGCCACTTCCATGCGGCGACCATGGCCCGCTACCTGCGAATCCCGGACGCGAAGATGCACGTCGTGCCGCTCGGGATCAGTCTGGACGGCTACGACGCCGGCCCCCCTGCGCGCGCGGACCCGTTCACCGTCGGATACTTCGCGCGGGTGACGCCAGAGAAGGGTCTGCATCACCTCTGCGACGCGTATCGGTATCTGCGTCAGCGGGGTGATCTCCCGCGGTCGCGTCTTACGGCGGCGGGGTATCTCGGGGCCGACTACCGGCCCTATCTGGACGGGATCGAGCGCCGCATGCAGGAGTGGGGGTTGGGTGACGAGTTCGCCTACCGGGGCGCGCTCGACCGGGCAGGCAAGATCGAGTTTCTCCGCAGCCTGGACGTCCTGTCGGTCCCGGCCATGTACGACGAACCGAAGGGCATGTTCGTCCTCGAGGCGATGGCCAGCGGGGTGCCGGTCGTGCAGCCCCGTCGCGGCGGCTTTCCCGAGATCCTGAACACGACGTCCGGCGGTCTCCTGGTCGAGCCCGACGACAGCATCAGCCTCGCGGAGGGGATCCTCAAGGTGTATCGGGATGTGGGCCTGGCGGCGCAGCTCGGCGCTCGGGGTCAGAGCGGCGTTCGCGAACACTACCATGTCGGCCGCATGGCCGACCGTGCGCTCGCCGTCTTCGAGCAGGTGCGCGCGACCGCCGATGGAGCTCGACCCCACGCGCCGCGGCCCGAGGCCTGCCGTGCTTGACGTCCGCGAGGTGACCAAGCGGTACGAGACGCCGCGGGGACCGCTCCCGGTTCTCGACGGTATCTCGGTGTCGCTCACCCGGGGCGACGCCGTCTCGATCATGGGACCCTCGGGCAGCGGGAAGAGCACCCTGCTCTATATCCTCGGGGCCCTCGAGCCGCCGACGTCGGGCTCGGTCACGCTCGACGGTCAAGATCCGTTCTCGCTGGGCGACCGGGCGCTCGCGGCCTTCCGGAATCGGCAGGTCGGGTTCGTCTTCCAGGACCACTGCCTGCTGCCGCAATGCTCCGTGCTCGAGAACGTCCTGACGCCGACGCTGGTGGCCAAGCGTGCCGACGGCAGCCGGGCCGACCTGCGGGAAGCTCGACGGCTTCTCGACGCGGTCGGGCTGGCGGAGCGGGTCGAGCACCTGCCCGCCGAGCTGTCGGGGGGAGAGAAGCAGCGTGTGGCGGTGGCCCGCGCACTGATCCGCCGGCCGGTGCTGCTGCTCTGCGACGAGCCCACCGGTAATCTTGACCGGCAGTCGGCAGAGGCCGTGGGGTCGCTGCTCCTCGATCTGCACGGGCAGCTCGAGACGATTCTGGTGGTCGTTACCCACAGCGCCGAGCTGGGCGCGCGGTTTCCGCGGCGCCTAGAGATGAGCGAGGGTCGCCTGTGGTCGTTCTGAGCGTGGCCCACTCACCTGCCAGTGTCGCGTGGTGGCGGGGACCGATGTCCGCCAGGCGAACCGTGAATGCGGCCGCCCTCCCTGCTCGTCCGGAGTTCGTGCGTCAGCCGCCGCAATGTTTTCGGTTTGATGGGCGGACATCGGTCCCCGCCACCGCGCGACACTGGCGCGGTCGTACTAGTGGGACGCTCACAACGGGCTAGCGACCGTCGCTCACAAGGACTCCTTCGACGATGGTGCCAATGCAGTGCGACGTGTACTCGAACGGATCCCCGTCGAACAGCGCGACGTCGCCATCCTTGCCGACCGCCAGCGAGCCCACGCGGCCCTCAATCCCCAGGAGACGCGCGGCATCGATGGTGACCGTCGCGAGCGCCCCCTCCAACCCCAGCCCGTTCGCGGCGGCGACTCCCGCCTCGAATAGCAGCACCCGGGTCTTCGGCACGTACGGCTCGAAGCCGGTCTGGAGGGCGACCAGGATACCCGCCTCCCGCAGCGTCGCGGCGGTTTCCATGCTCAGATTCTCTGCCTCGCCGGTCGAGCGTTGCATCGTGGCGTGGACGATGACCGGGTAGCCGGCCTCGAGAATCCGATCCTTCACCAGGTAGGCTTCCGCCACGCCGTCCAGCACGAGCGGGATCTCGAACTCCTGGGCCAACCGGATCGCCGTCATGATGTCGTGCGACCGGTGCACCGTGACCAGCAAGGACATCTCTCCCGCCAGTACCCGTCCAAACGCTTCGAGCTCGAGGCTGCGCGCAGGCGGTGCGTCCTCGTCGGCAGTAGCCAGCTTCTCGCGATACGCGCGGGCCTCGACGAGCTTCGCGCGCAGCATGGCCACCATCTTGGCGCGCGTACCCGGCGACGCGCCGTCCTCGCCGCGCGCGGCGTTGCCCAGCGTCGCGGCCATCATCGCCGCGGGTGACACCAGCGCCTCGTCGACGGTGTCGCCGCGTGTCTTGACGATCATGGTTTGCCCCGACACCAGCGCGCCCGGCGCGTGCCCGGTGTGCATCGTCGTCACCCCGAAGCTCCGCACCCAGTCGACGAGGAGCTCGCGCGCGTCGTAGGCATCCACGGCCCGCAGATGCGGCTGGATGGGCGCCGACCGATCGAGCTGCTCCTGGTCCTCGGTTTGGTTCAGGTAGCCAGACAGCCCGACGACCGAGTGGGCGTCGATGAGGCCGGGCGTGACGATCGCGGCCGAGAGGGTCCGCACGCCGGCCGGTACGGTGACCTCCGCGGCAGGGCCGACGGCGGCGATCGTGCCGTCGCGGATCAGGACGACGCCGTCCTGGATGGGCGGGCCGGTCATCGTGTACACGGTGCCGCCGCGCACGGCCACCTGCGCCCACAGCGGCCCCGCCGACGCGAAGGCGAGGATGAGCGACAGCAGCGGTTTCCTCATCACCGTCCCTCCGCAATCAGCTCGGACAGGGTGGTGGCCTGATCATGGCTCGCGCCGTGGCCGCCCACCGCGTAGAGCCTGTCCCGGGCGTTGCTCCGGTCGAAGACGGTAACGCCCTCCACCCACGTTTCCAGAACCTTGGTGTACACGCTCAGCGGATCGCCCGACAGCACGATGAAGTCGGCATCCTTGCCGACCTCGAGGGACCCGACGCGGTGATCGAGATCGAGCATGCGGGCGCCGGCCATCGTGAGGCCGTACAGCGCCCCCGTCGGTGTCATTCCGGCCCGGACCGCCAGCCCGGCGGATCGCAGAAACAGACGCGAATCGGTGATGCCGTCGTCGGTGTGGAATCCCACGAGCACGCCGGCGCGCTCCAGGATGGCGCCATTGCCGTTGGTGAACTGCCCGTCCTTGGCCTCGATCTTTCCGCCCGGGCTGTCGATCTGGATGATCGAGCAGGCGGCGCCGGCCTCGGCGATCTGGTCGGCGATCTTGTGCGCGTCGCTCACGTGCTGCAGGATCACGCGGAACCCGAACTCGTTCGAGAGCCGTAGCACCGTCAGCACGTCGTCGTGGCGATGGGTGTGGTGATGGACCGGGCGCGTGCCCTCGAGGATCTCGACGAGCGCCTCCATGGCCAGATCCCGCTCGGGCATCTTCGTGGCGTCGCCGTTCGCCTGGAGGATCCGTTCGCGGTAGCCCTGCGCCTTGACGAACTGCTCCCGCACGAGCGCGGCGGATTTGGCGCGCGTGCCGGGAAACGGCGGGTCGCGGCGGGAGTTGGTGCCGTTGGCCATCTTCATGCCACCGGCGATCCGGCTCTCCTCGTCCCGGATCAGCAGGTCGTCGATGATGCTGCCGTCCCGCAGCTTGAGGTAGACCGTCTGCCCGCTCATCAGGTGGCCGGAGCCCGGCATGACGTTGACGGTCGTGATGCCGCCGGCCTGCGCCTTCTGGATCCGCGCGTCCCGCACGTTGATGGAATCGAGCGCGCGCACGTCGGGTTGAATCGGCGCGCTCCGGTCGCCGCCCTCGACGCTGCCGACGTGGCTGTGCGTGTCGACCAGACCCGGCAGCAGGACCTTGCCCGACAGATCGTGCCGTTCCGCGTCGTCGGGGATGCGGGTGGCCCCGCGCGGGCCCACCGCGACGATCGTGCCCTCGTGGACGACCAGCACGCCGTCGGGAATCGGGTCACCCACGATCGGCTCGATCCGCCCTCCGACGAGCGCCTGGGGCCGCTCCTGCGCGGTCGCATCTGCCGTCCCCCCGAGGAGCAGGCTGGTCGCGACGAGCGTTCCGACTCCGAGCCTCAGTGGCATCACGGTGCTCCTCCTCACTGCAGCAGACTCGACAGGGCCGTCGCCGCCGCATCAACCTGCCCGGCGAGCTCCTCCAGCGCGGCGGCGACGATCGGAACGAACGCCGCCGCCTCGTCCCAGGCTTCCTGCTCGAGGCCCTCGCGAATTCCCGGGAGGGTCTTGACGCCGTAGCCGGTGTAGAACCCGGGCGCATAGACCAGGTGCCTGAACCACTCGCGCTTCGGAAGGCCCGGCGCGTGTCCGAGCGCGCGCTCCGAGCGGTAGAGCAGCCGGTTGATGTCGCCCAGCGCGTCCGCCCGGGTCGCCAGCACGGACGCGTCGGCGCCCGGGAGAGCCTCCAGCGCCGACTCGTGCGCCGCCGCCGCCGCGTCGAGCCGTGCCAGCGCCGCCCGCACCGGGCCGAGATCGAGCGGCGGCGCGCCGTCGGCCTCCGTCGCCTCCTCCTCGATCTCGTCGACGTAGGTCCCGATGGTTTCGGCGTAGTCGCCGAACTGGAACGGGAGCACGCTGGCGTCGGCCAGCCTGAGGATGATCGTGCCGACGACCCGCGAGAGCGTCCGTCCGAACGTGAAGTCCGGGTCGCCGAACCGCGTGTACCACTCGAACGAGTCGTAGACGGAGTGGTAGATGCCGCCATCGCTCTCGCCGCCGAAGCGGAGGTCGAGGGCCGCGATCGTCAGGTGATCGAGGAACGTCGTGTAGTCCGACCCCGAGCCCAGGGGCGCGATCGGCAGGTCGCTCCGTGTGGTCAGCCGTTCCTTGTCCTCGTCCGTCTCCGCCTCGTCGATCAGATGCGCGCGCGCCTCGTCGAGGACGGTGCCGTCGCCACGAGGACCGTCGAGATCGCCGGCGACCTCGGTCACCAGGGCCTGGAGCGAATGCGAGCCGGCCACCGTCAGCCAACCCTTGCCGGTGGTGTCGGTGTTGATGTACACGACCGCCTTGTCTCGCAGCTCGTCGGCGTGTCGCTCGGCCCACTCGGTCGAGCCGAGCAGACCCCACTCCTCGCCGTCCCACGACGCGAGGATGATCGTGCGGTCAGGCTGCCAGCCCTGCGCGACCAGCTCCGAGAATCCCCGCGCGGTCTCCATCAAGGCCACGTTCCCGCTGGTCGGGTCCTCCGCGCCGTTGACCCAGGCGTCGTGGTGATTGCCGTGCACGATCCATTCGTCGGGGAACGTGGCGCCGTCGATCCGCGCCAGGACGTTGTAGAGCGGACGGACCTGCCAGTCGAAGGACAGCGTGAGCCGCACAGTCGCCTCACTCGGGCCGACGTGATACGTGAGCGGAAGCGCCCCGCGCCACTCCTCGGGGGCGACCGGTCCGCGGAGGCTTCGCAGGAACGGCTGGGCGTCCTGGTAGGAGATCGGCAGGACGGGGATGCTCATGAGCGTCTTGGCGTCCGCCCGGTCGAGCCGCTTGCCACCCGCCTCGGCGCCCCACCCCGGGGTCAGGGGGTCGCCGGGATGGGTGGGCATGTCCATCACGCTGCCGCGCTGCGCGCCCTCCCACGGCCGCCAGGAACCCTCCGGATACACGTCGCCCTGAAAGTACCCGTCGTCCTTCGGGTCGGAGTAGATGATGCACCCGACCGCGCCGTGCTCCGCCGCGACCTTGGGCTTGATCCCCCGCCAGCTTCGGCCGTACTTGGCGAGCACGATCTTCCCGGCGACGTCGATCCCCAGCTCCTCCAGCGTGTCGTAGTCTTCCGGGATCCCGTAGTTCACGAACACCAGATTGGCCGTGACGTCGCCGTCCGCCGAGTAGGCGTTGTAGGGTGGCAGACCGCCTTCGTCGCCCGAGTCCGCATCCTCGGGGATGGTGGGCTCCCGCAAGCTGGCCCGATACGGCTCGGCCCCCAGCAGCTCGAGACGCCGCTCGACCGGAAACGGCATGAGCGCTTCCTGCTCCTCGATCCACGCGTTCAGCCCCCACTCCTCGAACTTCGAGAGGATGAAGTCGGCCACCTTCTTGCTGCCGGGCGCGCCCGCGTGGTGGGGTTCCGCGCTGATGGTGCGCATGTACTTGCGGAGGTTCTCCGGCTGCGGGACGGCCTGGAACGTCGCCTCACGACTGCGCTGGGGCGCGACCCGGTCGTCCGTGAACCCGCGCAGGCTCTCCACCTGGCTCGAAACCGTGGCCGGCAGGCCGATGAAGGTGCCGATAACGACGCTGATCGTCACGAGTGCCGGAACGCACCGAACAGGGAACATGTAGCCTCCCGGGCAGGGGAGCGCCGCCGAGACCGGGGACCGAGACGGCCCTCGATGCGCGACGGATCCCCAGAGAAGATCGTCAATCCGACTCGACAGGGTAGCACTACTGGCGCTCGGGGCCCGTCCGGCGATTCGTCGAGCCCTCCCCGGACCGGGCCCGTCGGCCCGTGCGACAGGCGCCCGCGCGCGTGAACCCCGATACGCAAGGCGTCGTTTACAATGCAACGAGGGGCAAGGCGAGAACACGTTCAGATGCGAACCTCGACGCTGCTCCGGCGGAATCTCACCCACTATTGGCGCACCAACCTGGCGGTCGTGCTGGGGGTCGCGACGGCGGTGGCCGTCCTCGCGGGTGCGTTGCTCGTGGGCGAGTCGGTGCGCGCGAGCCTCCGCGATCTCGTGCTGACGAGGCTGGGCCGCACGGCCCTCGTCGTCTCGGCCTCGAGCTTCTTCAACGAGGCTGTGGCGACCGGTCTCGAGACCGATGCGGAGTTTGCCACGGGCTTCGATGCCGCATCGCCGCTGATCGCGCTGGACGGCGTCGTGACGCACGAGACCAGCGGACGTCGTGCCGGGCGCGTCAGGGTCTACGGGGTCGACCAGCGGTTCTGGGAGTTCCACGGCCAGCCCGACCGGGCGCCAGCGGATCGCGAGGTACTGGTGAGCCCGAGCCTCGCCAGGGAGCTCGGCAGCGAGGCCGGGGACACGTTGCTCCTCCGCGTGGAGCAACCGTCGGCGGTGCCCGAGGAGACGCTGCACGGCCGGCGTGACGAGACGGGCCGTACGGTTCGCGTCGCGATGCGCGAGGTCCTCCCGGCGGACCGCCTTGGCGAGTTCTCCCTGGTCGCGCACCAGGGGGAGGTGCGGGCGGTCTTCGTACCGCTGCTCCGGCTGCAGCGAGATCTCGAGCGGCCGGCCAGGGTCAACACGCTGTTGATCGCCGAGGGGGAAAGCGCCAGCGAGCCCGGGCAGGCCACCGCGGCCGCGGCGCGCCTGGAGCAGGCGCTGGGGCGTGTGCTGTCGCTGACCGATCTGGGCATCGAGCTTCGCGTCCTGGACGCACGGCGCGGGTTCGCGCTCGAGGGCGATGGCGTGCTGATCGGGGACGCGCTGGCCGAGACCGCCACGGCGGCCGCCGCACGGACCAACCTGGCTGCCCAGCCGGTTCTCACCTACCTGGCCAATAGCATCGGGATCGACGGCCGCGAGATTCCCTACTCGCTGGTGACGGCGCTCGAGCTGGACGCCTTCTTCGACGGGGCTCCCGGAGAGGAGGCGAGTGAGCCTCGCGCCTCCGGCGGTCGGCCGCCGATCGTCCTCAACGCCTGGGCCGCCGACGATCTCGAGGCCGAGCCGGGGGACACGGTCACCCTCGCGTACCACGTCTGGCTCGAGGAAGGCCGGCTGGAGACGCGGCAGGCCGACTTCCGGTTGGCCGCCGTCGTGCCGCTCGAGGGTGTCGCCGACGACCGCGATCTCGCGCCCGCCTATCCCGGTATCACGGAGACCGACAACCTGTCGGCGTGGGACCCGCCGTTTGCGATCGATCTGTCCCGGGTCCGTCCGCGGGATGAGGAGTACTGGGACCGGTACCGGACGACCCCGAAGGCCTTCATCCCGCTGGACCGAGGTCGGGAGCTGTGGGGCTCCCGCTACGGCAGCCTGACCTCGCTTCGCTTCCATCACGTCTCCGGCGCGGACGCCGGGCCCGACGCCCTCGCCGCGGCCATGGCGTCCTACGCGCAGGAGCTGCAGTCCGCGCTCGCACCCGCGCAGATGGGGTTTGCCGTTCGACCCGCGCGCGCCGAGGGTCTGCGGGCCTCACGCGGCGCGACCGACTTCGGCCAGTATTTCGTCTACTTCAGCTTCTTCCTGGTCGTCTCGGCGCTCCTGCTCGTGGCCCTCTTCTTCAAGCTGGGGGTCGAGCAGCGGCTCCGCGAGGTGGGAGTGCTGCGTGCCGTCGGGTTCACGGCGACCCGGGTTCGGTGGTTCTTCGTCGCCGAGGGGATCGTCCTGTCCACCGTGGGGGGCCTCGTCGGCATCGCGGGCGCCGTGGGCTATGGCGCCCTGGTGATGCTGGGGCTACGCACCTGGTGGGTCGATGCCGTCGGGACCACGCTGCTCACGCTGCACGTGTCGCCTCACTGGCTGGCGCTGGGCGCCCTGGGAGGTGTGGCGGCGGCCGTCGTCTGCACCGTGCTGACCTTGCGTTCGGTCGCGCAATCGTCGCCGCGCACCCTCTTGACGGGCACGGCGGAGACCCTGATGGCGCCGGTGCGCCGGCCGGGCGCCGCCGCGCTGCGCTGGACGGGTCTTTTCGGGGCACTGGGCCTGGCGTTGCTGGTGGCGGCGGCGGCCGGCTGGATCGACCAGGCCGGCGGGTTCTTCGGCGGCGGGGCGTCGCTGCTGATCGCCGCCCTCGCCTACGTGGCGGTCTGGCTGCGCCGGGATCGACGGCGCGTCATCGGCGGTGCCGGCTGGTGGTCGATCTCGCGTCTCGGCTTCCGCAACGTCACCTATCGCGTGGGGCGGAGCGTCCTCTGCGTGGCGCTCATCGCATCGGCCACGTTCATCATCGTTGCGGTCGACGCGTTCCGTCGGACCGACGAGGACGCACGGCTGGACTATCGGTCGGGCAGCGGGGGATTCCCCCTGCTTGCCGAGTCGCTCGTGCCGCTCCATCACGATCCGAACCTCCCGGAGGGACGGGAGGCCCTCGGCCTGCCCGTCGACGACGGCGGCGTGCTCGATGCCGTCAGGTTCGCGCGCTTCCGGGTACGACCGGGCGACGATGCAAGCTGTCTGAATCTGTATCGCCCCAACAACCCGCGGATCCTGGCGCCGACTCCGGCGTTCATGGCGAGCGGTCGCTTCGCCTTCCAGTCGGTGCTCACCGAGGGCGACGCGGAGGCCCAGAACCCGTGGCGCGTGCTCGAACGCGACACGGCCGACGGAGCGATTCCGGTCATTGGCGATGCGAACTCGATGACCTACGTCCTGCACCTCGGGCTTGGAGAGGAGATGGTCATCGACGTGGGCGGCGAGCCCGTGCGGCTGAGGCTGATGGGAACGCTCGCGGACAGCCTGTTCCAGGGTGAGCTCCTGATGTCGGAGGAGAACTTCGTACGGCTGTTCCCGGCACGGGATGGACACCGCTTCTTCCTGCTGGACGTGCCGGCCGACGCCACGTCGGAGGCGGCGACCGCGCTCGAGGCGGCGCTGTCGGACTACGGGTTCGACGTGGTCTCCACCCGGGAGCGGATCGCGAGCTTCCATCGGGTCGAGAACACGTATCTGTCGACGTTCCAGGCGCTGGGCGCCCTGGGGCTGATCCTGGGGACCGTGGGGCTGGCGACGGTGCTCCTGCGCAACGTCCTCGAGCGGCGGCGAGAGCTGGCCCTGATGCGGGCGGTCGGCTACGATGCCCGCCACCTGGCGGTCATGGTCGTGGCCGAGAACCTGTGGCTCCTGTTCTGGGGTCTGGTGGCCGGCACGGCGAGCGCCCTGTTGGCCATCGCGCCGGTGCTGGCCTCGCGGGGCGGACAGCCGCCCACGGCCTCCTTGGCCTTGCTCCTCCCGGTCGTGCTGGCGACCGGGCTGGCCGCGTCGATCGTGGCCACGGCCGCCGCGCTCCGATCCCCGCTGCTTCGCGCGCTCCGCGCCGAATAGGGTCTGGTAATATCGAACGAGCGCTCGTCGCCATTCCTCCTGCCCCCGGAGCGCTCTTGGGTTGAGGCGTCTGGCGTCCAGAACACGCCAGACGCCTCAACCCAGGTGAACTCTGGGGTTGATCTGCGGAGATCGGCTGGAGCGTGTCCATGATCTGGATCATGTCCATGATGAAGTCTGTTGCCTGGGTTCTGCTGGTGGCCGGCGCGGTGGCGCTCGGTGTGCGGACATCGACGGCGCAGGACTGGCCGCAGTGGCGGGGACCCGGTCGCGACGGCACGGTCGCGGGCGTCTCGGCGCCGGCGTCGTGGCCCGACCGGGCGTCGCGCGACTGGCAGGCCACGGTGGGGCTGGGACACGCGTCACCCGTCGTCGTCGGCGACCGCGTGTTCCTCTTTGCGCGTGAGGGCGAACGCGAGGTGCTGTCGGCGCTGAGTCTGGAGACCGGCGACCTGCTGTGGAGCGAAGGCTACCCGGCGCCCTACACGATGAACCCGGCGGCGCGAGGGCACGGTCCCGGCCCCAAGTCGACGCCCGTGGTCCACGACGGTGGCGTGTATGTCCTGGGCATCGGCGGCATCCTCTCGCGCTTCGACGCGAGCACCGGGCACCTGCGGTGGACCCGGTCCTTCGCGGACCAGTTTCCTGCGACGTCGCCCACCTACGGCGCCGCGATGTCTCCCGTGGTGGAGGGCGAGGTCGTGATCGCCAGCGTCGGCGGCGATGACGCGGGCGCCCTCATGGCGTTCGATGTCGAGACGGGTGAGACCCGATGGGGCTGGGAGGGTGACGGCGCGGGATACGCGTCTCCGATCGTGGTGGACCTTGGTGGCACCCGGCAGGTGGTCACACAGAGCCATCGGTCGATCGTCGGTCTGGACGCGGCGACGGGTTCGCTGCTGTGGCAGATCCCCTTCACGACCGACTACGACCAGAACATCGTGACGCCCGTTCTCCACGAAGACACCCTGGTCTTCTCGGGACTCGACAACGGTATCTTCGGGATGCAGGTGTTCGAGCGCGGTGGCGAGTGGTCGACCGAGACGGTCTGGAAGAACACCGACGTCTCGATGTACATGAGCTCGCCCGTCGTGCGCGGCGATCTGCTGTTCGGACTGTCACACAAGAACAAGGGACAGTTCTTCTGTCTCGACGCCCGTAGCGGAGAGACTCTCTGGACGAGCGAGGGACGACAGGGTGACAACGCCGCGCTGCTGGCCGGCGGAGACGTCCTCTTCCTCCTGACGACTGGAGGGGAGCTGATCGTCGCGCGGGCGGGTCGCCAGCGGTTCGAGCCGGTCGGCCACTATCAGGTGGCGGACACTCCGACATGGGCGATGCCGGTCGTGCTCGATGCGCGGGAGGGAGTACAGGTGCTCGTCAAGGCCGAGAGTACCCTCGCGCTCTGGAGTCTGGACTCGGATTAGGCCGACGAGAACCCGACGGGGAGAGGAGCCTTGTTCCATCGATTGTTGACGATCTGCGCGGTCGCGGTGGCGGCCACGGCGGCGGTCCAGGCGTCGAACTGGCCGCAGTGGCGCGGCCCGGCGCTGAACGGCGTCAGCGACGAAACCAACGTGCCCGTCCGCTGGTCCCCGGAGGAGAACGTCACCTGGAAGCTGGCGTTGCCGAACTGGAGCGGGGCGACGCCGATCGTCTGGGACGATCGCGTCTTCCTCAACGTCGCGGAGGCGGACGGGGACACGCTGTCGCTGTGGTCCGTCGACCGGGCGAACGGCGAGGTGCTGTGGACGCGGCCGCTGGGCGGCGGCAACAACAAGCAGCGCAAGCAGAACATGTCGTCCCCGTCGCCGGTCACCGATGGGACCTCCGTCTACGTCATGACCGGCACCGGCATCCTGACGGCCTTCGACTTCGCGGGGCACGAGCAATGGCGGCGCGACATCCAGGCGGACTACGGCCGGTTCGGTCTGAACTGGGGCTACGCCTCGTCACCGCTGCTCTACGAGGACTCGCTCTACGTCCAGGTGCTGCACGGCATGAAGACCGACGATCCGTCCTACGTCCTGCGCATCGACAAGCGGACGGGTGAGACGCGGTGGCACGTGGAGCGACCGACCGACGCGAGACGCGAGTCGCCCGATTCCTACACCACGCCGGCGCTCCTGCGCTACGGCGTCTGGACGGAGATCGTCATCACGGGCGGCGACTGCGTGACGGGGCACGATCTGGTGACGGGCAAGGAGTTGTGGCGGTCGAACGGCCTGAATCCGAGGAACAATGGCGCCTACCGGATCGTGGCGTCACCGGTCGTGCAGGACGGCGTCGTCTACGCGCCGACGCGGGTCAGGCCGCTGCTCGCCATCAAGGCGGGCGGACGAGGGGACATCACGGAGTCGCACCGTCTGTGGGAGTTCGACAAGGGGCCCGATGTGCCCACGCCGGTCACCGACGGCACGTATTTCTACCTCGTCAACGACAAGGGCATCATGTGGAATCTCGACGCCAAGACGGGCGAGCCGATCTGGGGACCCGAGCGGCTGCCGCCGGCCAT
This sequence comes from Vicinamibacterales bacterium, assembly GCA_965197935.1. GTDB lineage: Bacteria > Acidobacteriota > Vicinamibacteria > Vicinamibacterales > CAZQMT01 > CAZQMT01. The sequence goes on from CBDAOD010000002.1 coordinate 41,493, forward strand.
CTACAGCTCGTCGCCGGTCCTGGCCGACGGCAAGCTCTACATCTCGAACGAAGACGGCTTGACGACGGTCGTCAAGGCCGGTCCGCAGTTCGAGATCCTGGCGGAGAACGATCTGGACGACTACACGCTGAGCTCGCCGGCGATCTCGGACGGACAGATCTTTCTGCGGACGGCCGGGTTTCTCTACTGCGTCGGCACGCGCGCCGTGTCGCCCCACACCGAGCGCTCCGACAAGGCATTACTAGATTGACGGTGTCAGTGGTGCGTGGGGGGGTGGCCGCCCAGCAAACCGTGAAGGCGGCCGGCCGAGGTGACGCGCCCGTAATCTCGTGCGGAGTCAAGCCCATTCTTAGAGTCTCCCTCTGGGATGGGTGAAACCCCTCGCCTTTAGGCGAAGCCTTCAGGAGGCCGCAGGGCCGGACCTCTTCGGGCTCTGGGACGTGCGCCGTGATAGTCGGCTTCAGCCGACGCGGTGCACTGATTCCCTCGCCTTCAGGCGAGGGAGACTCAATTGAAACTCTCTACGGCTCCGGATTCGTCATGCGGCCTTCTTCGATGTCGTCGTGTCGATCTTCAGTTCTTGCTTCAACGCGGCACGAAGCGTGGGCAGGTGGCGGTAGCCCATCAGCTTCCGCAGGCGCGGCTCGATGTCCAGGAGCGCGGTCGCCAGCCAGCGGTGGCGTTGGCTCGAGTTCTGCCAGTGGTCAACCTTCGCACAGCGTTCCTCAACGAGCGCATTGACCGACTCCAGACAGTTCGTCGTCTTCAGCGACCGGCCCAGCACCCCGTACAGCCCGAGGCGATGCAGCGTTAAGGTTTCGTCCAGACCTTCTGTCAAGCTCCGAGCCGCCGACTGGTTCCGTTCGTCGAGCTCGCCCTGGAGCGTCTTGAGCGCCGTGAGGGCCTCGTCGTACTCCGGCCGGTTGTAGGCGCGCTGGAGGCGCTGACGCCACGCCGCCAGTTCGCTCTTGGCCAGGTGACTCACCACGTTCTCCCGCTTGTGCCACTGGCACCGTTGGACCAGGGCGCGGTGGCGGAAGGTCTTCCGGACGGCTGCCCGCAGCCCCTTGCTGCCGTCGAGGATCACCAGCAGGCCCTGCGAGAGGTCCAGCCCCCGCTCGACCAACGACCGCAAGCACAGCGTCAGCACCCGCTCATTCTCCGTGTCCGTCTCCACGAAGCCGAGGAAGTGTTTCGCCCCAGAAATGGTGATGCCCAGTGCGATGACCATTGTGGCCTCGGCGAACGTCTTGCCGTCCAATACGATGGCCACGACGTCCTCAGCGGCCAGGTCCCGCTCCTGGAGCTCGTGAAGCTTCGCGGCGCTGGCCTCGATGAAGCCTCGGGACACCGTCGACCCCGACAGCCCGATCGCGCCGGGAATCGCCTCGGCGGCCGCCTCGTAGTTGCGACACGAGATCCCATAGAGCCCGCGCTTCAGCAGGAGGTCATTCACCGCGCCGTCGCCATGCAACGCCTCGTAGGCGCGCAACGGAATCTCCCGCCCCGCGACCCCGCGCACCCGCGGCACCCGAATCGGCACCCGCTGCCCCGCCAGGCCGACGGTCCCAGGGTTGCTACCGTGCCGGCGGCCCCCGATCGACGCGGCCTTGCGGGCGTAGCGCTCGCCAGCCAGCGCCGTTACCTCCTCGTCGAGCACCTCCTCCACGTGCATCAAGCCCAGCGGGACCAGCGAGCGGATCAGCTCCACCTTGGCGTCCAGCTCCAGCGCGGTGTAGTCCTCGCGCCGGATGACCTCGACCCGGCCCAGCTGGCGACCCTTCTTGCGCTTCCTGACAGGACGTAGGACACTGCTCATCTCGGCTCCTTTCTCTCGTGGGTTGATGGCCGTTTTGCTTAACGTCATCAAACCACAGGGTGTGGGAGCCGTTTCAATTTCCAACTAAGTTTCGCTCACCCTCCTCGTGCGTCAGCCACCGCACTGTTTTCGGTTTGCCGGGCGGCCACCGTTTCGCCCCGCGCGCCGCTGACACCGTCACTCCAGTCAGCCTCCCCTGCTCAGTGCCCGCCTCGCGCGGCCTCGATGGCGCGTAGCGCCCGGGCCACGAGATCCGGGTAGTAGGTCTCGAAGTTGTCCCGGGTCAGCGGCACGGACTCGTCGACCGCAGCCGGGTTTCCTTCCACGATCTCACCGTTGGGTCGGATCGTGTGGTCGATCGACCACATGTAGCGCACGATCGGTTCCCCACTGATCGGGAACCTGAGGTCCTCTTCCCACTCCCAGGTGTTGCTGTAGCCGCCGGCCGGCATCCCGATCATGTGTCCGAGCCGATTGTCGATCACCATGGCGGCGAATTGATCCAGGTGAGACCCGCCGTAGGGGCCGAGCAGGCCGACGAAGGGCCCCGTGAAGTGGCGCGCCGCCGGCTGGAGCACGCCGTCGGAGAACTTCGGCAGATGCGCGAGCTTGAACGGCACGTCGTTCGAGTAGGCTTGTCCCTCGGCCACGGCCTTGGTTACATCGTCCTCTAGCCACGCCATCAGCCACGTGCCGTCGTCAACCGTCTCGCCCACACCGCTGTCCAGCGTCCGCCCCTGCTCGAACTCGGCGCGTTTGCGCGCGATGAAGTCGGACGTGATGTCGCTGATCTTCAGGTTGCCGAACGTCGTCTTGAAGGGCATCGGCGAGAGGCGCTGCAGGGCGTAGGCGCCCTTGGATCCGCCGCGGCTCCGGGTGCCGTCCCAGAGCACGGCGTGGTCCAGGAGATCCTGCTCCCCGGCAAACTCGATCAGCCGATCGACATCGGCGACGAGATGCTCGCGGAAGCCGTGCCACGCGAGGATCACGACGGGGATCCCGTCCTCCGATCGATAGAAGTCAAAGGTCTGCGTCGAGAACTCGTGTCTGAAGCCCGGGTACCGCCGCGCGCCCGCGCCCGTCCACGTGATCCGATCGGGTCGCAGGTAGGGGAGAGTCAGATCGTAGCGCGCGCCGCTACGTCGCTCGAGCCGGAGCGTGAGGTCCTCGCGATAGAAGCGCGGCGGGAACTGGTAGCTGCGTTGGGGAAGCCAGGTGGCGAGCTGCCACCACAGCCCGTTGATCGTCGAGTAGCGGTGATACGGCTCGATCGCCTCCACGTAGTCCAGCACGGGTTGACCGTTCACGGCGATCAGCTTGTCGCCGATCTCCGGACGCGCTTCCGGCGCGTGCCGATCGATGTGCTCATCGTGGTCGGCGACGAAGAGGAAGTAGCTCCCCGGCGTGCCGTAATCGACCGCGAGCGCGAGCGGGGCGCGCGGGATGGGCGTCTCGGCGTCGGGGTAGTTGGCCTGCTCGACGCCCGTCGAATCGGGGAGGGTCAGCCCCCCTCGACGAGGCCGACCGTCAAGTGCCGGTCCTTCCGGGCGTTGCTGATCTTGACGAGCGCGTAGTAGAGCTTCTCGTCGGTATCGGCGTCGAGCAGCTCGTCTCGGTAGCGCCGCATCTCCTTCTCGACGTCCAGGCCCAGCGTCTCGTGCTTGATCGGTGACAGGGACTCGCGCTCGAGGGTCTTTTCGAGGAGATAGTCGAACAGGGCGGCGCGGTCCTCACGCGTGCCCGGATCGGCGTGGAGCGCGAGCGGCAGGCTCGAGATCAGCAGGACGAGAAGCGGTGTCAGGGTGCGAGTGACGCGGGGCATCTCGTGGCCTTCCTAGTAACGCTATAATAGTCCGTTCGAACGGCGCCGCGCGCCCAACCCCTCGATGAGACCCGGTCTGCTTGCGCTCGCCGTCGGCGCCTTCTACCTGCTCCACCAGGACTTCTGGTTCCGAGCCCAGGCGCGTCCGCTCGTGTTCGGGTTCCTACCCGTCGGTCTCTTCTACCACGTCTGCTACACGATCGCGGCGTCGCTCCTGATGTGGGCGCTCGTCCGCCACGCCTGGCCGGCGCATCTGGAGGTCGACGTCGACCGTCGCGCCCGCGAGCGGGACGAGCCCCATTGATCCCCGCGATCCTGGTCTTCGCCTACCTGGCGGTCGTGCTCTATATCGGCATCTTCGCCTTTCGGCGGGGTCGCCCGGGTGCCGAGGACTACTTCCTCGCCAGCCGGTCGCTGGGACCCGCCGTGTTTCTCCTGTCGCTGTTCGGCACGAACATGACGGCGTTCTCGATCCTCGGCGCCTCCGGGTTCTCCTTCACCAACGGCATCGTGACCTTCGGGCTGATGGCGTCCTCCTCGGCCCTGATCATCCCGCTCACGATCTTCCTCATCGGGCCGCGGGTCTGGGCGCTCGGCAAGCGACACGGGTTCATGACGCCGGTGCAGCTGTTTCGCGACCGCTGGGAGTGCGGGCACATCGGCACCGCCATCGCGGTGCTCCAGGCGGCGCTCCTGATTCCCTACATCATCATCGGCGTGATGGGCGGGGGCGCGACGCTCCGCGCGATCAGCGGCGGGCTCGTGCCGTACTGGCTCGGTGGCGCGGTGGTGGCGCTGGTCGTGATGAGCTACGTGTTCTTCGGCGGGATGCGGGGCACGGCGTGGGTGAATTCGCTACAGACGACGCTCTTCTTGACCTTCGGCGTGGTGGCCGTCGGCGTAATCGGGGCCGGCATGGGCGGGTTCCAGAGCGCCGCGGAATCGATGGTGGACTCGGTCGGCACGGCGGCGCTCCTGACCCGCGAGCGTTTCTCGGCAGCGGCCTTCTTCAGCTACACCTTCATCCCGCTGTCGACGATCGCGTTCCCGCACATTACGATCTTCTGCCTCACGGCGAGACGGATGGTTCAGTTCAAGCGCACGGTCATCCTCTATCCACTCTGTATCCTGGCCATCTGGCTGCCCAGCGTCTTCCTGGGCGTGATGGCGAACCAGGCGACCGACGTGCCGGGGATCCGGGCGAAGATCGAGGCGCGGCAGACGCTTGTCGACGAGGATGCGTCGCTCTCCTCCGAGGCGCGCACCGCGTTGCGGGCAGAGGCCGGCGGTGACGACGTCGTCATCCTGCTGCTCGAGCACTACGCGCCGCTGTGGCTGGCCGGACTCCTCGGCGCGGCGATCATGGCCGCGGTCATGGCCAGCGACTCGCAGATCCTCGCTCTCTCGACGCTCTTCACCGAGGACATCTTTGCCTACTACGGTGGGAAGGAGCGCTTCGGAGAGGCGGTGCAGGTACAAACGGGTCGCATCTTCGTCGTGATCCTGACGGCGGTTGCCTACGCGATCGCGATGCAGGCGCCGGCCTCGATCTTCGCGATCGCGAGCCAGTACGCCTTCGCGGGCTACGCCGCGCTAGCGCCGTTGCTGGTCGCGGCGCTCTTCTGGAAGGGCAGCACGAAGTGGGGTGCGCTCGCCGCCACGCTGTGGACGGCATCGGCCGTGCTGGCGGTCGCCGTCTTCCAGTCCACCGTGCCGCCACCCGCCGCCGGTCAGGCCGTCGCCTGGTCGGTCGGCGGTCTCGACGTCGTCGCGCGCACGCCGGGAGGCACGGCAGTCCTAGGCTTCCTGCCGGTCGTCCCCATGACCCTCGGCTCGGCCCTCCTCCTGGTGGTTGTCTCCTCGGTCACGCCGAAGCCCACTGCGTTGGCGCTCCAGCGCTACTTCGGCGCCGCGACACCGGGCGAACCGCGCGCTTAACCCGAGGCACTCGGTTCCAGGCGCCACGGCGATCCACGATTCAGTTCCACTAGCTAGTTGCGCGGTTTCCGTTGCGCCAAACGGGATGTATGTGTTGAACGAATTCACACGAAGGATACGCCGCCTGCGTCATTTCAGTCGATCGACAACACTCGGTTATATCTCGTTCGCGTATGATAATTTGTTTAGCAATTTTCCGACTTCGCCACCCGGCATGACGAGGCTAAGCTGCAGATGATCATCCGGAAGACATGGAGAAGCCGATCGCGCGCTGATCGAGAAGGCGGTGGGGAGGTAGGCTCGTGCAGGTGAGCCTGGGGCGCGGCGTTGTTGCAGGACTCGACGGCGACGCGAAACAATCCAACCCACCGGCACCTCAGCGACCGATGCTGTATGACTCGGGGCGACCAAGCTCGGCCATCCGATTCAAGACGTTGCACGCAAGCCGTGCCTCCGTCTGCCGCCCTCCTGGCGTTCGGGCTCGCAGACCACCTCCGATAATCGATTTGTACCGAAAGACCGCATTCTCCACGCGCGCCTGCCGATGGTATCCCGACGCCTTCTTCCAGCGTCGACGGCCGAGTACCGTGACCCACTTGATCGTCCGATCTCGGACACCGGACCGGGGTCCACGTCGAGACAGCGACGCCGTTTTCGCCGGCGGCACCACGACGGTCGCGCCTCGCGCACCGGCCGCATCGTAGAACGCGAGGGTATCGTAGGCCGCATCCGCCGTCACGCTCAAAACGGCCCCGTCCACCTGCTCGACCAGACCAATGCCGGTTGTCGCGTCGTCGGCCGTCGGCTCCGTCAACGCCTGGGCAACGATCACCCCGGATCGGTCAACACCGAGATGGAGTTTCTTCCAGCCTCGCTTGCCGCGTCTTCCGTGTTTCGCGACGGCCCATTCGCCCTCGCCAAGGACCGACAGTCCCGTACTATCGACGATGAGATGAAGAGGACCCCGCGCCGGAATGCGACCGAGCGCGAGGTCGAGGTGCTGACTCCGCCGCGAGAGCGTGGTGTGATCTGGAGCGTCGAGATCGGCCCGCGTCAAGGCTAGGACCGACCGCAGGAAGCCCAGAGGTGGACCCCGAAATTCGGACAGGTTGCTAAGGTGGGATCCAGACCACAGAGAAGGAGTCTGGAATGTCCCGAAAGAGACGGAACTACCCGGCTGAGCTGAAGGCGAAAGTCGCGCTGGAGGCTCTCCGCGAAGAGGCAACGATGACCGAGCTGGCCTCTCGGTACGACGTTCACCCGAATCTGATCGCGAACTGGAAGAAGAAGGCACGCGAACACGTGCTGGCGAGCTTCGCAGGCAAGCACGAGTACCAGGAGGCCTGTCGAGCGGTCGAGATCAAGGAGTTGCGAGCGAAGGTGGGCGAGCTCGTGATCGAGCGGGATTTTTTGTCCAAGGCCTTCGGTCGGTGAGCCACGGCCGGAGGGAAACGATGGTCGATCCCGACCATGCCGCGCTCAGCATCACACGCCAGTGTGGCCTGCTCTCGATCGCCCGCTCGTCGTTCTACTACGAGAGCAAGGGCGAGAGCCCGCTGAATCTGCGGCTGATGCGGCGCATCGATGAGCAGTTTCTGGAGACGCCCTTCTACGGCTCGCGGCAGATGACGCGCTGGCTGCTGCGCCAAGGCGCCAGGGTCAGCCGCAAGCGCGTCCGGCGCCTGATGCGGCGCTTGGGCCTGGAGGCGATCTTCCAACGGCCCAGGACGTCTCAGCCGCACCCGGCGCACAGGGTCTATCCCTACCTGTTGCGCGATCTGCCGATCACGCGGCCGAACCACGTGTGGTGCACGGATGTTACCTATATCCCGTTGCAGCGAGGCTTTCTGTACCTCGTCGCGGTGATGGATTGGGCGAGCCGCAAGGTGCTGTCCTGGCGTCTGTCCAACACGCTCGATGCGCACTTCTGCGTCGAGGCCTTGCACGAGGCGCTCGAGCACTATGGCCCTCCGGAGATCTTCAACAGCGACCAGGGCAGCCAATTCACCAGCGTCGACTTCACCGACGTGCTCACGGAGGCTGGCATTCGCATCTCAATGGACGGCAAGGGCCGCTGGATGGACAACGTGTTCATCGAGCGGCTGTGGCGATCGCTCAAGTACGAGTGCGTCTACCTGTCTGAGTTCGCGACCGGCGCCCAGGCCCGGACCGGCATCGGCTGGTGGATGGACTTCTACGACCGACGCCGGCCCCACTCGGCGCTCAACGACCGGACGCCGGCCGAGGCGTATACTGACGACGGGGCTGACCGGAGCCCGGGGCTATGCCCCGGTTCCCGTCAGCCCAAGGTCGCTTGAATCATGAACCGGATTCCACCTTAGCTGTGACGAAAACCTGTCCAAAGGATGGGGTCCACCTCTCCCTCCGTCTGGCGCAACGGCAACTGAAAGACGAGCCGCAGTGTCAACGCTGTCTCGATCGCGTGATCGGAGAACTTCTTCGGCCCGCCCGGTCGACCAGTCGGCGCCGGTCTCCACGCATCCATCGCGTCGGCGGAGAGCCAGAGAGTCAGATCGCCGCGGTGCACGAGGGCTCGCTCGTACTCCGGCCAGTTCCCGACGCGGTATTTCGTCTTGTACTTCGGATAGATCCTCGACTTCACGGTGAGATTGTGCGCCAGTCGCCTCGACAGAACCAGCGGATCCTCGATCACCTCCCAGGCCGAGACTGAGGAATCCTGCACCAACGCCCCACCCAAACGCCCCCGTAGACCATCAGGACGACGAGCAGTGTCGCATCAGCTATGCGGAGACCGGTTGTCGCTGCGCCGCCAGCCAGAGCTCCAAATTCGTTTGCAGGTTCATCCAGAACTGCGGAGTGGTATCGAAGCGCTCCGCCAGTTTCAGGGCCGTATCAGGCGTCATGCCCCGCTTTCCCTTGATCAGCTCGTTGATGCGGTTCGTGGGAATCCCGAGTTGTCGGCTCAGCTCCGCCTGGCTCAGCCCTGCTGGCTCCAGAAACTCCAATAGCAGCATCTGGCCGGGGTGCGTCGGTCGGCGTCGTGGCAGTCGGTGCGTGCGTTCAATGGTAGTCTTCACAGCGGACCTCCCAGGCGTGTCCGTCCTTCCAGGTAAACGAAATTCGGTATTGCTTGTTGACACGGATCGCGTGCCGCCCCTTTTGATCTCCCGTCAGCGCGTGCAGCCGATTCCCCGGCGGGAACCGAAGATCCTTGAGTTCGGTCGCCGCGTCCAGGGCATCCAGTTTGCGGCTGGCGTTCTCCCAGAGTTCCTTCGGAATTTCACGCGCGGCTTTGGAGTTGGTGCCGTACCAAATATCAACCGTGCCTTGACGGCTCCAACTTTGGATCACGTTTACAAAATACACGAATCAATGGAATGTGTCAATGCTGGATTCGCGACGCCGTACTGTCCAAAAACTGGAACGACCAGTCTAATCGGCTGATTCTAAAGCTGTGTCCGTCTGGACGCTGTTTGGGCTGAAACGCGTGATGTGAGCTCACCTCTGCTACCCTCAGCCGGTATGTGTCCGTTTCCGCAGGCGCTGCAGTTCCTCGTCGTCGCCGTGGCCGGCTGGATCAACCAACAGCAGCGCGACGTCATCGACTATCTCCAGGAAGAGAATCGTGTGCTGCGGGAACACCTCGCGCCCCGCCGTCTCCGTTTCACGGACGCGCAGCGGCAGCGCTTGGCGGCCAAGGCCAAGGTCGTCGGTCGCCGCGCTCTCGGTGAGTTTGAGACGCTGGTCACCCCCGAGACCCTGCTGGCTTGGCATCGTCGCCTCATCGCGCGGAAGTACGACGGCAGCCACCGCCGCGGGCCGGGCCGCCCGCGGGTCATGGACGAGATCCGGCAGCTGATTGCGCAGATGGCGACTGAAAACCGGGACTGGGGCTACTCCAGAATCCGTGGCGCCCTGGGCAATCTCGGGCACGACGTCTCCCGCGGCACCATCGCCAAGGTCCTCAAAGACCACGGCCTGGAGCCCGCGCCCGAACGCACGAAGCGCACGACCTGGCGCGAGTTTCTCGCCGCGCACTGGGACGTGATGGCCGCCGCCGACTTCTTCACCGTGGAGGTGTGGCTGCCGCGGGGCCTGACCCGGTTCACGGTCCTCGTGCTGATCGAGCTGGCGACGCGCCGGGTTGAGATCGCCGGCATCACGGCCGACCCGGATGGGCCGTGGGTCACCCAGCTGGCGCGCAACGCCACCGATGCCGAGGACGGCTTTCTGCGCGGTCGGCGATTCCTGATCCACGACCGCGATCCGCTCTTCAGCGACGCCGTGCGTGACACGCTCGCGACCGCGGGCGTGACGCCGGTCCGGCTCCCCGCGCGCTCGCCCAATCTGAACGCCTTTGCGGAACGCTTCGTCCGGACGATCAAGGAATCCTGCGTGGAGCGCTTCGTCTTGATCGGTGAACGCTCACTGCGCCGCGCGGTCGGCGAATTCGTCGCCCACACCACCATGAGCGGAATCATCAAGGGCTGGGGAACCAGCTAATTCTGCCGCCCGCGACCCCAGGACGACCGCACGGCCCCATCCACTGTCGTCAACGACTCGGAGGGATGCTGAAGTACTACCACCGGCCGGCCGCCTAACCAGCAAACGTCTGACCTCAGCCTGACCTGACCGAACTGAATATGCTCGCCGTGTCGCTCGTCGCCGTCCGCGACACCATCCGGCGCGTCGGTTCGGGGGCTGCGCCCTGAAAACCGACGACCGTCCGCGCGCCGATCGAGAAACTGGACACTACGCGAGTCCGAGAACGCGCGATGCTGTAAACGGCCTCGGGCGACGTGGTCGGCGCGTGCCATGACCGCCACACGGCCGTGGAATTCCTCGCCTTCTTGCGCGTGCTGGTCCGTCGCTATCCGCGCCAAGACCTGCACGTGATCTTGGACAATTCCTCGACGCACTCGACACCCGCGGTCCTGACGTGGCTCGCCGCGCACCCCCGGGTGCAGTTTCACTTCACCCCGACGGGAGCCTCCTGGCTGAATCTCGTGGAAGTCGGGTTCAGCATTCTGACGCGCAAGTCGGTGCGGCGCGGCTCGTTCGACACCGTCAAGGCGCTGGTCACGCACATTGGCCGCTACATCGAGACCTGGAACGACCATCCCACGCCGTTTGTTTGGACCAAGGAGCCGGCGGAACTCATCAGGAAGATCGCCCGGCGAAAGCATTAACATGATTTCCGAGACGCGGTACTAGTTCAGGGGGTGCGGCCGGCCCCCGAACGAGCGGGACCTGAAGTCGAGGACCAATCGGGCAGGGGGGATCGAATCCTTATGGGAGTAGGGGCTGCAAGGCTCCGTCGACGAGGGCGGGCTGCGAGCACGCAGCCTCGAGACCCTCAGATGCGTCGGGCCACACATCAGCGCCGGCCCTCGGTCTCACGAGCGTCAGGGCTTCAGGGGTGTCCCAGCTTCGAGCGCCGCGGACTCACCCGGGAGACCCCGGCGTCCCCGTTGGTCGGCACGCATCACACTCGCAAATCTTCCGCAAGTACTCGAACGAGTAGATGCCTGTGTCGTGGCCGTCCTTGAAGGCGATCTTGTAGGCGTAGCGACCGATTGGGTCCAGCCTGGCGAGCTGCTCGCTGGAGGGGTTGAAGATCGGAAGGATCCTGGGGTCGGTCGGTTGAGCGGCGGCCTGGCTCTCCTTCTCTCGACAGACAGCGCAGGGGCAGCGGGAACGGAGCCAACCGGCGCGGTACTGGCTGACGTGATCGTCGTTCCAGTGGATCTTAACGCCCTGGCCGGCCCAGTTTTCCAGTCTGAGGGGCTTCAGCGCATCCGTCAAAACGTCATCCCCGGGATCTCCGGGGAGTCACGGCTGGCAGCCTGCTCGCGCACGTGCCGGGCTACGTCCGCCAGGGCTTTCGCGGCCGGTGATGCAGGGTCGCGCTTGATCACCGGCAGGCCCTCGTCGCCGCCCAGCACGACGGCCGGGTCCAGCGGGACGTGGCCGAGGAACGGCACATTCAGCTGCTCGGCGATGTTCTTGCCGCCGCCGTGACGGAACACCTCCGTGCGATGCTGGCAATTGGGGCATTCGAAGAAGCTCATGTTCTCGACCAGGCCGAGAATCGGGACGTTCAGATCGCGAAACATCTGCAACCCCTTGCGGGCGTCGATCAGGCTGACATCTTGCGGTGTGGTGACCACCACACCGCCAGTCAGTGGCGTCTGCTGACACAGTGTCAACTGGGCATCGCCGGTGCCGGGTGGCAGATCGATGACCAGGTAGTCCAGCTCACCCCACTCGCACTGGTCCAACATGGTCTTCAAGTAGCTGTGCACGATCGGCCCGCGCACGATGGCGGCGGTATCCTGTGGCATCAGGAAACCCATGGACATCAGCCTTAGTCCCAGCGCCTCGATCGGCAAGAACGACTGCTGGGTGGTTCCCATGACGGGCTTGGCAGCCGTGACGGCAAACATGGTCGGCACGCTGGGACCATAGATGTCTCCGTCCAGCAGTCCGACTCTCGCCCCGGATTCAGCCAGGACCAACGCGAGATTCGACGCCACGGTCGACTTGCCCACGCCGCCCTTGCCCGACGCGACCGCGATGAGCTGTTTGACCTGATCGATCATCGGGCGACGTCCTCAGACCAGTCGGACGTTCTCTGCGCGTGGGCCCTTCGGTCCCTGGCCTTCTTCGAACGTCACGGCCTGACATTCCCGCAAGTCGTCGAACTGCACGCTGTTGCAGGCGGACTGATGGAAGAAGTACTCGCTGCCTTCTCCCACCGACACGAATCCGAACCCCTTGTCACTCACCAGCCGCTTGATTGTCCCGCTCATGGTAGCCATGTCGTCTCCTGTCGAATCGATGGGGTCTCGTTGAGCCCCATCCGTGTGTACGAATTACCGATCATCTCGGCGATGCCACGGCCGGCATCGCCGTCGTTCGCGACGAGCGTGTTCCACGGTCCCCTATCCATTGACCAGGATGGCGCGGCAGTGCTGACAGATACGCGCTCTGGCCATGATCCAGTTGGCGCAGTACGGACAGCTGACCTGTTGTGGGACGCCAGAATCGGCGGGAACAAGGAACAAGACGAACGCGAGAGGCCCCAGCAGGAGTCCACCGGCGACGTATTTCGCCGTCGAGACGCCACGCCGATGCGACACGAGGTACCCGGTCGCTGCTCCGACCACGGCCCAAAGCCACATCGTCATGCGTATCCGCGCTCAATCTTCGATAGGCAGTGCATACACGGCGTTCATCGCCGGCTCCAGCATGTCCAGAGTGATTTCTGTCGAGGTCCCCCAGATGGTTGGCCTCCATGTTGATGCGGACGACTGGCGGCAGCAGGAAGCGCTCGGCGTTCTCCGGGCGGTTCTCGGCCATCGCGGCCTGAAGCTCGATGACTCCGAAGATGTTGTGCTCGTTGTCGGGCATCATCTGCCACGACTCGCCGTTGAAGCTGAGCTTCCCCTGCTCGGCGTCTTCGATGATCGTGTTCAGTCGGCCCACCGCCGCCTGCGCCTGCGCCGGTTCCGCTCCCCCGATGATGAACCCGTCAGGCCAGACCCGACGAGAGCCACGCCGATCACCTGCCGCAAGCGCCGACGACACCTCCCAGCCTTCAGTTGCATGCCATGCTCCTCTCCTCGCGAGAACCAGTATCCACGTGAACTCGTGACAAGGGAAAACTGGGACCGCTCGGTGAGAGCCGGCCGTGACCCCGATCCGGGACGGGATCCCGAACGGCCGGCGTCGGATGCGTGGGGTCAGGGACACTCATCAGGCCGTCGATAGCACTGTGATTATACGCGCAGACGGGAGGCGGGACCGGCCGGTTGCGGGTGGTTGCGCCGTCCACTGTTGGCGGTGTGAACGTATCCTCTTGCAAGGAAGGCGTTTACGTCACATTTCGCACAATGTATAGGTCACAGGCGCTATTACGACTGCAATTTGCTGTACCGTAACGTCTTAACGTCACGTTACCAACAGTGGACGGCGCAAGCACTCTGACCTCTTCCCGACCTGTTCCTGACCTGTTCCTGACCTTGACAAGCCACCACGCGAGGCCGATCATGCTCCCACCGTCGGAGAACACGTGGAGCCGTTTCCGGCCGGGACGTGCCGGGACTGTTCAACGAGAGTCGAGCTGAGAAGGAGACTGTCCATGCGCGCACCTGTCCTGTTGCTGTGCCTCTTCGCACTCACGGTCGGTTGCTCCGGTCAGAACGGAGCGCCGCCCGAAAGCGCGCCGGCCGAGGCAGCGCCCTCGCTGGGGATCCGACCCAACGGCGACACCGAGATCCAGCCGGATCTGACGCAGGTGTCCGAGGAGCTCCAGGAGGTCTTCGCCTACATCGACGAGCACATCGACGAAGATGTCGTCCGGCTGCAGCGGGAGCTGCAGCAGCCGAGCATTTCCAATACCGGCGAGGGCATTCCCGAAACCGCGCAGCGCGTGAGGGGCTACTTCGAGGAGCTGGGGTGCCAGGAGTCGACCGTGCACGAGGTCGGCGAGACCGAGTGGGGCTCGCAGGGAAATCCGGTCGTCTACGCCAAGTGCGACGTCGGGGCGGAACGGTGGCTGCTGCTGTATTGGATGTACGACACGATGCCGATCACCCAGCCCGACCTGTGGAACTACCCACCGTTCGACGCCGAGCTCGTCGAGCAGCCGCCGTTCCCGAAGGTCGTGATCGCGCGGGGCGCGGTCAACTCGAAGGGGCCTCAGATGGCACAGCTTAACGCGCTCTTGGCGATCAAGGCGGTGAGCGGCACGCTGCCGGTCAACCTGATCATCGTGGCCGAAGGTGACGAGGAGCGGATGTCGATCGGGTTCCGCAAGTTCGTCCAGGACAATGTCGAGCTGTTCGCGGACGCCGAGGCCATGTACCGCTTCGGCTGGCAGGGCTACAGCGGCGGCGCCTCGATCAGCGGCGGCTCCGAGGGCTGCGTCTACATCGAGCTCACGACGTCCGGCGCCAAGTGGGGGCGGGGTCCCACCTACGGGGATATCCACGGCTGGTGGAAGCGCTCATCCGACAGCCCCGCCATCCGGCACGTCACCATGCTGTCGTCGATCTTCTCCGAGGACGGCAACCGCGCGCTGGTCGACGGCTTCTACGACGCCATCGAGCCGCTGGCGCCCGAGATCGAGGAGACCCTGCAGCGCAACGGTGAGGAGCTCGACCTCGAGCTGGTAGCGCGCAACGTCGGCGTCGCACGCTTCATGACCGACGATCCGGTGGAGTATCTGCGGATGCAGTACTACGGCATGTCGTTCAACCTCGACGGGATCTGGGGCGGCAACATGTACGGGGGCGGAGCCGGCGCGATCCTCCCGAGCCAGATCACCTCGAAGCACAACATCCGCTACGTCCCGGTCCAGGACGGCATCGTGCTGACGGAGAAGATCCGCGCGCAGCTCGACCGGAACGGCTACGAGGACGTGGAGTTGCGGGTGATCGGCGACGTCCCGTGGTGCAAGATGAGCTACGACTCCGATGTGGCCGGCGCCCTCAAGAAGACCTACGACATCTTCGGCATCAGCTACAACGAGCCGCCCGAGGTACCGCAGATCCTCGGTGGCTACTGGCCGGCCTATTTGTTCGGACGCGATCCCATGCAGATGCCGATCGTCGGGGGCGGCGCGGGGCACGGCGGGGGCGCCCACGCGAACAACGAGTACTACGTCATCGAGGGCGCCGGGCGGGTCTACGGCCTGGCGGGTGCGGAGAAGGCGGTCGCCACCACGCTGTACAACTTCGGCGGGCAGAACTAGCGTAGGACGCTGACGAGGTCGTATAAGCGCTACGGCAGCCGGGTCGCCGTGGGGTCGGGTAGACCAGGGCCGTTGCTGACCCTGGCCCCCCACGGATCCGGACGTGCGGGTTCTGCCGCATCCGGCTCCTCGACAGATGGCGTCGCTACGCTCGCATGGCCGAAGGCCTCACCGTCATCCGCGGAAGCGGGTAGCGCGCCAGGAGACGGAGAAACCGTTTCCACGGCATCGCCCGTTTCTGTGAGCGACGGTTGAGCCACTGCTGCCAGATGTGGACGACGTGGAAGCCGAACGTCGTCAGGCTCGAGGCGTTCCCCCGAATCCCAAAGTAGGCACAATGCCCGCGCAGCTTCCACCCCAACATCCGATGCTGCTCCGCGATCGACGCCCTCGGAGTCCCGCGTGTGTGACGGACCCATTGCTCAGTATCGACGCGACCAACTGGCGGGCCGAACACGCCATTCGCCCCGCCGTCGTCACCCGCAAGATCTGTGGCGCAATCGCACGCCGCGCGGTGCGCAGACCCACAGGTACTCGCCAGTGTCGTTCGCACCGCTCGTCAACGCCACGTCGATCCCAACGACCTGTTCCTCAAGCCGCGCTCCTCGTCGCTGAACTTGATCGCCTCGACCGGCAGGAGAAAGCCGCCACGCACGGCCTACCCACGGAGGGCGCATGACCCTCGACGATGCCAAGAACACTCTGCGCGACGCCTCCGGTGAGCCCCGGTTTCTCGAAGCCATCAAGACGGTCGTCAGCGCCCTCGACCGCGTCGAAGCCTTCCGCAACCGCTGTCAACAGCCCCAAGCCCAAACACTCACGCTGACCAACGGAGACGTCGCGGCAGCCCTGACCCACATCCTACGTCATCCCACCCTGCGCCCACCCCAGGAGGACGCATGACCCCCGACGAGGCCATGACCGTCCACGAAGGCTGGATGTACCTTAACCTCGAAGCCATAACGCCCGATGCCAACGGAGGTATTTGCCCCCATGCACTGGCCTCGGACAGCAGCCTCTCCTATGCCGGGTGGGACGGCAGCGGGGAGCATGCGTGAACGAACCAGGGGAGCGTCGCTTGGGGATTACGACAGCCCGTACCGAGAACGTGCCCCCACGAGATCGTGATAGGCACGAGGCAGGAGGGCCAGACCGAGCAGTACCCGGGTGGACATGAACGTGAGATGTGCAGCCAGACTGAACGCCAGTAGCTGTGGCGCGGGCGCGTCGCTGCGGAAAAAGAATATCCATGCGGCCTGGGTCGTCCCGAGGTGTGCAACGGTGATTGGCAACGCCGCCAACATGAAGATCACCGGCAAGAACGCCAACATTCGGCCAAACGGGATCTCAATGCCGAATGTTCTGGCCGCGACGTAGTGCAGGCAGAGCGAGACGAAGAACATCGGCATGCGCAACAAGACGATCTGGACGTAGCGTCGGACCGGCGCCACCCGAAACGTGCGGAAGAGCGACCACGAGCGGGGCGCCGTGAGCCACTTGAGCATGGGCGACACCCTCACGGCGTGTTCTGACCGTTGTACCGCCTGCACGCGGCTCCCCCTGGCATAGAGCAAGAAGACCACCCAGAACAGTGCGACGGCCGGCGGCACCCACAAGAGTTCCTGCGTCACCTCTGAGCGCAGGCTCACGATGCCGACGGTCGCCCAGACCACCAGGTGCGTGTATTCGGTCAGCAGCAGGAAGATCACCGTGCTGCCAATCTGCAGAAACGGTGCCTGCAAGGTGCGACTGAGATAGGCTGCCAACGCCCCGCGACCAACGTTCGTATTGAAAAACGCGACGACATAGGAGGCGGCGCGGACGGGGAGGAGGTCACGGTATCGGACTGAGCCGTGGAACCAGCGGACGACGATGGTCAGGACGAGCGTATCCCAGCAAAAGTAGAAGACCGTGTTCGGAAACATCAGCGCCAGGAAGGGCACGTACTCAGCGCCCCGGAGCGCGATGATCAGCTGGTCAAAAGGGATGCGTTGGAAGATGACGACGAAGATCGCCACCGTGATCAGAAGCGGGAGGACCCGACCCCGAAAGGTGGGCCGCCACAGGCGCGCGGCCGCCAATCGGCGACGAAGCGATGCGTCGGCGGTCGGCATCCGTGAGTCTCCCAGCCGCTTTACCGAAAGAGATCCAAGTCGGCAGCACGGACGAGGTCCCGCCCTGACCCTTCGCCAGGCTGCGATGTGGCGCCCTTGATCAGCGCTACCGGAATGCCGGCCGTCTTTCCCATCACCAACTCGCCAGCCGAGGCGAGCTCGTCAGCCACGGCGACGACGGTCACCCGGAGTGGTTGCCCGTGGGAATCGTCCTGTCCCCGGTAGTCGACCAGCGGGCGAAGCCCGGCGACGCCGACCGCCACATTCACCACGCCTTCGCGCCAGGGGCGGCCGAACGTGTCCGAGATGATCACCGCGACTGGCGTGTTGAACGCCTGATGCAGGCCGGCGCCGAGCCGGCGCGCAGACGCGTCCGGGTCGTCCGGGAGCAACACGGCCGTCCCCTCGGCCACATTTGAGCCATCGACCCCTGAGTTCGCGCAGACGAATCCGTGAGCTGTCTCGGTGATCAGGATGTCGCGATCCATTCGTACGATGCGGGTCGCTTCGTGGAGCACGACTTCGATCAGCCGCGCGTCCTTGCCAAGCTTCCTCGCCCAGCGTCGCGCGAGGGATGACGCTTCCACGTCCTCGAGCCGCACCAGGCGCCCCTCGGCCTTCGAGACAATCTTCTGCGTGACGACGAAGATATCGCCGGGATGGATGGAGAGCTGGGCACGCCGCACCGCGTCTACGATCAGCGCGACCAGATCGTCGCCTGCCGTGACCTCCGGGAACCCCTGAAGGCCAATAACGCGGAGTTCTCGCAACATGTTCGTGATTGCCCCGCAGCTCGATACCTATTAGCAGCTCGATGCGTATTATAGAATGATGCGATGGTTTCAGCGCGGTCCTTGAATGCAGCGGTACTGGCCGGATGCTGAGCTAGGGAGCCAGAATCCAGAGGGTCGCCTCTGACTCATGCACGCCTATGTCGAATCGTGAGCCTGAGATTGCCTGGCGCTATCACGACGCGACGAAGCACTCCTACAGCAGCGTGCACACGAGCAGGCACTATCTGGATTGGGCAACGCAGCCGCTCCCGTTCAAAAGTTACTCCAGTCTGACTCCCTTCCCGCTGCCGCGCGAGCAGCGACCATCAGGCGTCCCAGCGCTCGACGCGATTGCGCAGGCCGGCGCGGCATCGGACGGCGAGAGCGTGCCCGATCTGCAGCGCGTGGCGCAGTTGCTGTTCTTCTCCGGCGGGATCACGAAGCGTAAGACGTACCCGAGCGGACAGCAGCTGTTTCGCGCTGCGTCTTGCACCGGGGCCCTTTACGAGATCGAGCTCTACATCGTGTCGCAGGCGCTGCCGGGGCTGGCGGCGGGTGTGTATCACTTCAACCCCGGTGACTTCGCGCTGCGACAGTTGCGCACCGGCGACTATCGGGGCCTGCTCGCGCAAGCCACGGCTAACGAGTCCAGCGTCGTCTCTGCGCCCCTCACGATCGTGTGCACGGCTACCTACTGGCGAAATGCCTGGAAGTATCAGGCACGCACCTACCGTCACTTCGGATGGGACACTGGCACGATCCTCGCGAACACGCTTGCGGCTGCCGTCGCATTTCAGCTGCCCGCCTGCATCGTGTGCGGATTTACGGATGCACCGGTCAACGAGCTGTTGGCGCTTGACACCGATCGTGAGGTCGCCTTTGCGCTGGTCCCCGTCGGCCGTGCAGCGGGTCTGGCACCGGATTGGCCCGCGATCGAACCACTGGTGCTTGAGACAGTTCCCGTCTCACCCTCCGAGGTGGACTACCCGATCATGCGTGAAGTGCACGGGGCCTCCTCGCTCGTGACCACCGAGGAAGTGGCCGCGTGGCGCGGCACCGCACCGGTGCCAAGCGGGTCGGCGCCGAGCGGCCTGACCGTGGCGCTCAGCCCCCACACCCGCGAAGCGAGGGCTCAGGATTCTACCGAGGAGGTGATCCTGCGGCGCGGCTCGACACGCCGGTTCAAACGGGGCACCTCTTGGAGCTTCGAACAGCTTTCGACTGCGCTTTCCTGCGCAACCCAAGGCATTCCTGCCGATTTCTTGAGTCAAACGGATGAGCCTGGGCGACAACGTGGAGATCCTCCGCGCCGGCTCCTCAATCAGCTCTATGTGATCGTCCATACCGTGGATGGGCTTCAGCCGGGAGCCTACGTTCTGCATCGGAATCCGTGGGAGCTCGAGCTGCTCAAAGCAGGGAATTTCCGAAACGAGGCGGGCTACCTCGGGTTGGAGCAGGCCCTGCCCGCCGACGCCAGCGCGGTCGTGTTTTTCCTGGCAGATCTGCACGCGATCCTCGGGCGGTTCGGCAATCGTGGATACCGCGCCGCGCAACTGGAGGCGGGGATTCTGGGTGGCAAGCTCTACCTCGCCGCATACGCGCAGCGTCTGGGGGCAAGCGGTCTGACGTTTTACGACGATGAGGTAGTGGAGTTCTTTGCGCCGCACGCGCAGGGAAAGAGCGCAATTTTTGTCATGACGCTTGGCAAGAGCGTGAGGCTTCTCCACACAGCTCCTCTGGTGCCAACATCGCGCGCCCGAGGAACGGATGCCCTAGAAAAACGGATACGGCAAACTGCGGCCGGAGCGGTCTCGGGAAGACGGAGGGGCCATGCCCCTACACCTGCACGGCGGCTCAGTGCCTCCCGGCGGAGTCGTCTCTGCAGATTGGCGATGACTGTTACCGTCGATCGGCAACGAGCCGAACAGGCAAGCCTTCACGGGAATTCAAGCCACCGTCTGTGTAGATCGGTGACTCGCGGTGGGAGCACCGTGAAGGAGCGCTCGGAGACGTGACGTGAAACATCGACCTCAAATAGAGATCCAGTATTGCACGCAGTGCCGCTGGCTCTTGCGGGCTGCTTGGATGGTGCAAGAACTCTTGGTCACGTTCGAGGCGGAGCTCGGTCACGCTGCGCTCGTTCCGGGTACCGGCGGTGTGTTCGAGGTGCGAGTCGATGGCGAAACTATCTGGTCGCGCAAAGAGCGGGGACGTTTTCCTGAGGTGAAGGAGCTGAAGCAGCTCGTCCGGGATCGCGTCGCTCCAGGCAAGGACCTGGGGCACTCGGAGTCATGAGTTCTTAGAGTCTCCCTCTGGGATGGGTGAAACCCCTCGCCTTTAGGCGAAGCCTTCAGGAGGCCGCAGGGCCGGACCTCTTCGGGCTCTGGGACGTGCGCCGTGATAGTCGGCTTCAGCCGACGCGGCGCACTGATTCCCTCGCCTTCAGGCGAGGGAGACTCAAGGTCACATTCTGGGATGGGTGAACCCCCTCGCCTTCAGGCGAAGCCTTCAGGAGGCTTGCGATACGATGTCCGATGATGCGCGAGTATCGTCGAGCTGCCCATACGATCTATACCCTGCACTACCATTTCGTGTTCATCACGAAGTATCGCAAGCCGGTGCTGCGTGGGGATGTGGGCACGGAGGTGCGGACCCTGATCCGGGAGATCTGCCGGAGCCACGACATCGAGATTCTGCAGGGGCACATTCGACCGGACCACGTGCACTTGCTGTTGAGCGTGCCCCCGCACCTGGCGCCGAGTCGGGTGATGCAAGCGATCAAAGGCAAGACGTCGCACCATCTGTTGCAGGATCACCGGAAGCTGCGGTCGTTGTTCTGGGGGCGGCACCTGTGGGCTCGCGGCTACTTCGTGTGCAGCAGCGGGAATGTGACGGATGAGGTCATCGAGCAGTACATCAAGCTTCAAGGTGCTGAACCCCAGGACGACGAGCGCTTTCGAGTCAGCGAGTAAGTTCGCTGGGGCGCCGACGCCCCTTCAGTCGACTTCAGTCGACCCGTGAATCCCTCGCCTTCAGGCGAGGGTTGTTCAAGTGCCGCCGCGGGGGTAGGTGTGCCTCATCCCGTTGGGCCGTAGAATGGCATAGGCCGTTTTCGGAGGGGGATATGTGGTCCAGAAGTGGCGGCCGCAGTGCAGGCAGACCCAAAATTGATCGGGTTTCCAGGCTTCCCCAGGACCAGGATCTGTGAGGTCCATCAGCGCTCCACAGCGTTGGCAGCGCATCTGAAGGTCAGCGTCAGCCATTGGCCCGATTCTCGCACCAGTGGTCTCGAATTCCTAATTTTCCTTCCGAATCGGGCGCTTGAGCAGCCTTGCGTACGCCTGCTGTCTGGCCTACGCTGGCCCGCCTTTGAAAGATGTCCTGTTGACCCTGCTCGACCTGGCGGTCACGGCCGCGAAGCTCTGTAGACCCGGTGGCGTGCGCGCCGTGATCGCTGAGAATCTCCTGCTCAAGCAGCAACTGATCGTCCTGCGCCGTCCGCGCCAGCGGGCACCGAACCTGATGGTGCGAGACCGTCTGCTGTGCGGATTCGGGTCGCTGCTTCTCAGTCAAGGGCGCATCCGGAAGATCGCCATCGGGGTACGCCCCGCGACGCTCCTGACCTTCCATCGGGCATTGGTGCGGCGCAAGTACCGCCGCTTGTTCTCCTCGAGCCATCGCCCACGGACGCCAGGCCCGAAGGGGCCGAACGAGGCGCTCATGCGGGCCATCGTCGAACTCAAATCACGCAATCCTCGGTTCGGGTGTCCGTGGATTGCGCGCATCATCTCGGGGATTCGGCCGGCGGATCGGCCAAGCAGGGGCGCGACCGCGTGCGGCAGGCGATCCTGCCGCTGCGCGGGAAGGTGCTGAATCCGAAGGCGCCTCGCTGGCCAAGGTGCTCGAGAACCGGGAGCTGTCCGACCTGGTGACCGCGATGGGGTGCGGCCTCGGCAAGAGCTTCGACCTTCGGCGGCTGCGCTACGGCAAGGTGATTATCCTGGCCGACGCCGACTCGGACGGTCACCACATCGCCACGCTCCTGCTGACCTTCATCTATCGGCACCTGCCTCAGCGCATCACGGCAGGCAAGGTGTGTCTCGCTCAGCCTCCGCTGTACCGGATCGACATCGGCAAGGAGACCTACTGGGCCTTGGACGATGCCGACCGCAACGCGATCATCGCCCGGCACGCGCAGGGTGGGAACGGGAAGGCCACGCCGGACGTGAGGCGCTTCAAGGGCCTGGGCGAGATGATGCCCAAGGTGCTCTGGGAGACCACCCTCAACCCGCGGACCCGGCGACTGCTCCGGGTGGAGATCGCCGATCAGATCGTGACCGACCGCGTCATCAACGAGCTGATGGGGAAGGATGCCTCGGCGCGCTTCCGGTTCATCATGGACCGGGCGGAGGAGGCCGAGGAGCTGGACGTCTGAGCGCCGCGGTAGCCCGGTTGTGTCAGATTAGGGAACCACGTCGAACACGAGGAAGTACTGGTAGGGGAGGAAGTCGTGCTCGGCGGCGAGCTGGAAGCCGTTCGCCTCCATCTGCGCCAGCAGATCCGGCTTCGCGATCTTCATCGCCAGGTTCGGCCCGACGGGCAGCTCGCGCTTCTGGAAATCGAGCATCACGACCTGCCCGCCCGGACGGAGCATTCGCTTCAACAAGGCCAGATAGCCGTCCTGCTCCTCGACGTGGTGCCACACGTTGCAGATGAAGAAGCGGTCGATCGAGGCGTCGGGCAGGAGCGGGTCATCGGGCGGCGCCAGCACCGTGCGGAGGTTGGTCACCCCGAACTCTCGCAGGCGCCGGTTCATGTGCAGGATCATGTCTGGGTTGACGTCGACCGCCCAGATCTGTCCGGTGCTCCCGACGGCCCGGGCGAAGCGGAAGGCGAAGTAGCCCGATCCGGCGCCGATGTCGGCAATGTGCTCGCCCGGCCGCAGCCTCAGCGCCTCGATAACCTCGTCCGGCTTCTGATAGGCGTCGCGCTCGGAATTCTCGAGGGCGGCGATGTAGGCGCTCGAGTCGCCGTGGCGGCGCTGCATCTCGGCGTAACCCGCATGGGGCTGTGCGACGAGGGCTCCGGGCAGCCCGGCTAGCGCCGCGAGCACCAGGACAGAGGCGGCGAGGTGACGTGTGTTCATGATCCTTGCTATCCTGTCGAGGTTCCCATCGTAGCCCGGCCATCGCCCGAGGGCAAGACAGGTGATCCTTCGCCCGTTTTGGGCGAGCGGACTCCCCGAACTCATTTTCCGCCGTTGTCGCACATTCGTCGCACACTCGGCCTGATCTGGGGCCTCCAGGCACCAGGCAAGCTCCAGCGAAAACTCTCACTTGACCCCGTCGTTCCGGGCGTGAATTCGTGGTGCGGAAGGGGGGATTTGAACCCCCACGAGCCGAAGCCCACAAGCTCCTGAGGCATGACAGAAAGGAAGCCGATCGCAGCCGACCTCGGTAAAACGGGGTCGGCTGTTCTTCATCGTGGCTGATCGTGGTCGCGCGTGGTGCCGTGTCCCGGAAAGCGTTGCACAAACGTTGCACACGTGCTGGCCGGACGACCGTCGGATCGAGGAAGGCCCTCGTGGCGGCTGGACCGGTTGTCGGACAGAGACGGTGTGCCCCCCGGCCGGCCAGAGGCAGACTGACGGTCGACGGGGTGGGGTAGCTCCGGTGCGCGCCGAAGTCACGCACCATCAACCCCGTGAGATTCGTGGGCGGCGAGCGTCCTCGCTCGACAACGTAGCCTCTTGAGGCTGCGTTGTCCGGTGCTGGTCGCCCCAGAGATGGGGACGGGGAAGTCGGTCTGATCCGGAGGACTTGCCGGTGCTGGTCGCCCCCTCGATCGATCGGTAACAGAACATTCCAGATCCAGGTCGATCTGCCCTCCTGCCAGCCCGGGCCAGGCTCGCGGAGGAAGGCGGGATGAGGCGGGAGGGCGCACAGGTCGTTCCAGCAGATGAAGTTGCGGGAGAAAGCGTACGTACGCCAGCTGGGGCCATTCCCTGCGAAGGCTGTGGCCGACGGTTCCTGCCCCGGCGGCTTTCCCAGCGGTTCTGCTGCGCGGCCTGCCGACCACGTGCTCAGCGGCGCTGCGAGGCCCACAGGCTCCACAGGCTTCCTACTCTCGTTCAACTTCCGGTAACGCAAGTAAGATAATCGACGAGCGTGAACACCAAGATGGAAGGAGACTGAGAGATCAACCGTCGCTTCGCTCCGACGGCTGATCAGCATCACCGGAATCCGTGATCACCATCCCGGAACGAGCGATCACAATCAGCGAAATACGCACCTAAAACGTGGCTTTCCGCGGGCCGCTCCGATCGGCACCCGCCACGTCACCTCCTCGCGTTCGGGGGTTCGTGCTCCGGCGACCGACTCCGCGGTTCTGCTAGGAAACCACGACCTTGGATTCCGACTTGACGTCACGATCCAGCTGCCGAAAAGCTGCCATAAAGGCCCCCGCTGCCCCATTCCGCGCTGCAAGACTGGACCAGTCCACTGACCTGCCAGAAAGCTGGAACAGGCCCAGGCCGGGACCTGGGCCCTGATTCGCGCACTGTCATGTTGAGAGCCTTGTGGCAGACTGAGCGGTTGAGTCAGCAGCCGCCCCGCTACCGCGGGGTACCGGCTTTCACCCGCTGGAATAGGCCGCTATCGCTCAGCCTCCATCGACTATAGTAGCCGACCAATCAGACAGATATTCTTGTTGCCACCGCGTCCCTCGGGTATTCCGCATATTGCCTCCGCACGAAGTCTGTTATCCCGCGCCTCGGCACATCTTCTGGAACCAACAAACCATCGATCTTCATCTTCTCAAAGTTCGGCGCATCCTGAAACTCGAAATAGCCAAGTGTCGGATGCACCTTTGCCTCGAACGGATCCACGCTCGTTAGGATGCCATTCAGCTCACACTCTTCAGGAATCAATCTCAAGTCAACGTCGACACTGAGATAGGGCTCATCCTTTACTAGACCTGTCTTGTCCCCAAACAAAGCCAAAGCTACGTCCCTTGAGTGCCGCGCCGATGGATAAACTATGCCGGCCTTGTCGAGATCTCTCACTTTCTCTGAGAAATTATGCATCACATCGTACACCTGAGCGGGACACACCACCCCGGTACCAGCGAGCCGCCCATCAAAATCTGTTCTCACCTCTCGGCTGTCCACGAACACTAGTTCCGGGGCACGATTCACCGCGAACACGACCAGCTTGCCGAAGCGTCGGCAACACGCCTCAGCGATGCGATACGAGCTACCCTTGCCCATGGCCTCAATTAGGTTGCAGTGCATCTGAAACAGCTTCTCTGCAATACATACCAAGACGTTAGTACTACTTTGTTAGATCCGCAATTGCACCGACTTTAGCGCCTGAGAACGGCGGAGCAAGAATAGACCACAGCGCGGCGGTTGGAAGCGCTTGAGGGCGGCAGAAAACCAGACCGCTCGAGTGGTCCACCGAGCATTCCGAGAGTGTTTTGTGGGACACAGGAGGGATGTATCGAGTGGAGCTCTATGCGGAGGTGCGGCGCAGCGTCTATGTGGAGGGGTTGAGCGAGCGGGCGGCGGCGCGCTGCTTCGGGCTGGCCCGGGAGACGGTGCGCAAGATGGAGATATAACCGGAAGTTGTGTATGAGGGTTTAAACAGGCGGCGTACCCTGGGTGTTGCTGCAGCACCCACTCACCCGAGGGCAAGGAGGTACGCCACCATGACGAAGCCTACCGAAACGCTGGTCGAGTTCCCACGACAATCGGCCCGAGACGTCCTTACCGAGGTGCTGCGGACCGGGGCGCGGCAGCTGTTGGCCACGGCGATCGAGGCCGAGGTCGACGAGTATGTTGCGGTTCGGGCGAAGACGGTTGACGCGGCCGGTCGGCGCGGTGTGGTCCGCAACGGCCACCTGCCCAAACGGGCGCTGCAAACCCCGCTCGGGGACGTCACCGTGCAGCAGCCGCGGGTTCGGGACCGCCGGCCGGACGACGAACGGGAGACGTTCCGGTCGGCGATCTTGCCGCCGTCCCTGCGGAAGACACCCAGCTTGGAGGCGCTGTATCCGTGGCTCTATCTCAAGGGCCTCAGCACCGGGGACTTCGGTGAGGCGTTGCAGGCGCTGCTAGGCGTCGACGCGCAGGGTCTGTCTGCGACCACGATTACGCGGCTGAAGACCGTCTGGGAGCAGGAATATCACGGGTGGTCCAAGCGCGCCTTGGCGGGGCGGCGCTATGTCTACGTCTGGGCCGACGGCGTCTACTTCAACGTCCGGCTCGAGGACACGGACAACAAACGGCAATGTATTTTGGTGCTGATCGGCGCAGCCCGGGAGGGGACGAAGGAGTTGATCGCGATCACGGACGGCTATCGCGAGAGCGAGCAGTCGTGGCGCGAGCTGCTACTGGATGTCCGGGACCGCGGGCTCACGATCGATCCCGATCTAGCCATCGGCGACGGCGGTCTCGGCTTCTGGGGCGCGGTGCGGAAGGTGTTCCCGAAGACCCGCGAACAGCGGTGTTGGGTCCACAAGACGGCCAACGTCCTGAACAAACTCCCCAAGGGCGTGCAGGCCAAGGCGAAAGCCATGCTCCACGACATCTGGATGGCGGAGACGCAGAAGTCGGCCGAGCAGGCATTCGACCTCTTCGTGACGACGTTTACTGCGAAGTTCCCGGCCGCGACCACCTGTCTCGCCAAGGACCGAGGCGTCCTGCTCACCTTCTACACGTTTCCGGCCGAGCACTGGATGCACATCCGCACCACGAATCCGATCGAGTCGACGTTCGCCACCGTGCGGTTACGCACGAAGAAGACGAAGGGCGCGGGCAGTCGGCTGGCCTGCTTAACGATGGTCTTCAAGCTGGCTCTGGCCGCGCAGAAACAATGGAGAACATTGAACGGGGCTCAGTTGATCGTCGAGGTCATCAATGGCGTGCCCTTCGTCGATGGCATCAGAAAGGAAGCCGCCTGAGCTAACCCCATCCACAACTTTTGACAATATCTCCGCAAGATGCTGCGCGACCGACTGCCGCCCGGGTATCGCCGGGCGAAACCGATCCGGTGTCCGAAACTGGACGCCTTCACCAGGGGCATCGATCAGATCCTCACCGACGATCAGCCGCGTCCGAAGAAGCAACGGCACACGGCGAAGCGCATCTGGGAGCGCTTGCGCGCGGAGCACGCTTTCACGGGCGGCTACACCATCGTCAAAGACTACGGGCGCCGGCGGAAGCTGGGCGGGCAAGAGATGTTCGTGCCGCTCGTGCACCCGCCGGGCGACGCCCAGGCCGACTTCGGTGAAGCGCTGGTGGTCGTCGCCGGCGTCGAATGCAAGGCGCACTACCTGGTCGTGGATCTGCCGCACAGCGCCGACGCGTTCGTGCAGGCGTTTCCGGCCGAGACGACGGAGGCGTTCTGTGACGGGCACAACGCGGCGTTTCACTATTTCGGCGGCGTACCGCGTGGAGGGTGAGCGAAACTTAGAGTCTCCCTCTGGGATGGGTGAAACCCCTCGCCTTTAGGCGAAGCCTTCAGGAGGCCGCAGGGCCGGACCTCTTCGGGCTCTGGGACGTGCGCCGTGATAGTCGGCTTCAGCCGACGCGGCGCACTGATTCCCTCGCCTTCAGGCGAGGGAGACTCAATTGGAAATTGAAACGGCTCCCACACCCTGTGGTTTGATGACGTTAAGCAAAACGGCCATCAACCCACGAGAGAAAGGAGCCGAGATGAGCAGTGTCCTACGTCCTGTCAGGAAGCGCAAGAAGGGTCGCAAGCTGGGCCGGGTCGAGGTCATCCGGCGCGAGGACTACACCGCGCTGGAGCTGGACGCCAAGGTGGAGCTGATCCGCTCGCTGGTCCCGCTGGGCTTGATGCACGTGGAGGAGGTGCTCGACGAGGAGGTAACGGCGCTGGCTGGCGAGCGCTACGCCCGCAAGGCCGCGTCGATCGGGGGCCGCCGGCACGGTAGCAACCCTGGGACCGTCGGCCTGGCGGGGCAGCGGGTGCCGATTCGGGTGCCGCGGGTGCGCGGGGTCGCGGGGCGGGAGATTCCGTTGCGCGCCTACGAGGCGTTGCATGGCGACGGCGCGGTGAATGACCTCCTGCTGAAGCGCGGGCTCTATGGGATCTCGTGTCGCAACTACGAGGCGGCCGCCGAGGCGATTCCCGGCGCGATCGGGCTGTCGGGGTCGACGGTGTCCCGAGGCTTCATCGAGGCCAGCGCCGCGAAGCTTCACGAGCTCCAGGAGCGGGACCTGGCCGCTGAGGACGTCGTGGCCATCGTATTGGACGGCAAGACGTTCGCCGAGGCCACAATGGTCATCGCACTGGGCATCACCATTTCTGGGGCGAAACACTTCCTCGGCTTCGTGGAGACGGACACGGAGAATGAGCGGGTGCTGACGCTGTGCTTGCGGTCGTTGGTCGAGCGGGGGCTGGACCTCTCGCAGGGCCTGCTGGTGATCCTCGACGGCAGCAAGGGGCTGCGGGCAGCCGTCCGGAAGACCTTCCGCCACCGCGCCCTGGTCCAACGGTGCCAGTGGCACAAGCGGGAGAACGTGGTGAGTCACCTGGCCAAGAGCGAACTGGCGGCGTGGCGTCAGCGCCTCCAGCGCGCCTACAACCGGCCGGAGTACGACGAGGCCCTCACGGCGCTCAAGACGCTCCAGGGCGAGCTCGACGAACGGAACCAGTCGGCGGCTCGGAGCTTGACAGAAGGTCTGGACGAAACCTTAACGCTGCATCGCCTCGGGCTGTACGGGGTGCTGGGCCGGTCGCTGAAGACGACGAACTGTCTGGAGTCGGTCAATGCGCTCGTTGAGGAACGCTGTGCGAAGGTTGACCACTGGCAGAACTCGAGCCAACGCCACCGCTGGCTGGCGACCGCGCTCCTGGACATCGAGCCGCGCCTGCGGAAGCTGATGGGCTACCGCCACCTGCCCACGCTTCGTGCCGCGTTGAAGCAAGAACTGAAGATCGACACGACGACATCGAAGAAGGCCGCATGACGAATCCGGAGCCGTAGAGAGTTTCAACTAAGAATGGGCTTGACTCACCGCGTGGCATCGTCTACGACAACACCAAGCTGGCGGTGGCGCGGATTCTCGGTGACGGCACGCGCCAGCGGACCCAAGTCTTCAGCGAACTCCAGTCGCACTACCTGTTCGACGATCGCTTCGGACGACCGGGGAAGGGCAACGACAAAGGCAAGGTGGAAGGGCGGGTCGGCTACGCCCGCCGCAACTTCTTCGTGCCGGTCCCGCGCGTGGCCAGTTGGGACGCGTTGAACGCCGACTTGGAGCGCCAGTGCCGCGCGCGGCGCGGGCAGCGGTTGCGGCGGCACACCGAGACGATCGGGGAGCGCTTCGCGCGCGACCGCGCCGCGTTGTTGCCGTTGCCGCCGGTCCCGTATGAAGCCTGCGACACGCGCCCGACGCGGGTCACGTCGTTGTCGCTGGTGCGCGACCGCCGCAACGCCTACTCGGTGCCGACCGCCTACGGCCACCGCGAGGTGGTGGTGAAGGGCTACGTGGACACCGTCGTGGTCGTGTGCGGCAGTACCGTAATCGCCCGCCATCCTCGCAGCTACGAGCGGGACGCGTTGATCTTCGAGCCGCTGCACTACTTGGCCTTGCTGGAGCGCAAGACCGGGGCGCTCGATCAAGCGGCGCCGCTAGCCGGCTGGGAGCTGCCGGAAGCGTTTGGTCGGCGACGGCGTCTGTGGGAGGCCCGGCTGGGCACGGCGGGGACGCGCGAGTACGTGCAGGTGCTGCGGCTGCTCGCAGACTTTCGGTTCGCCCACGTCAGCGGCGCTGTCCGGGACGCCCTCGCCCTGGGCGTGATCGGGTTCGACGCCGTCAAGCATCTGGGGCTGTGTCGCATCGAACACCGGCCGCCCCGCCTCGACCTGGCGCAGTATCCGCATCTCCCGGCCGCGCGCGGCGCGACGACCGCGGCAGCGGACTACCTGGCGCTGCTGGGGGCAGGCGCCGCGTGATGGCAAAACCGACCCTGCGGCTCGACGCGCAGCTCAAGGCCCTGCGCCTGCCGACCTTTCTGCGCGAGTACGACAAAGTGGCGCGGCAGTGCGCCCAGGAAGGGCTGGACTGTCCGCGCTATCTGCTCCGCCTCTGCGAGCT
Organism: Vicinamibacterales bacterium; assembly: GCA_965197935.1. Taxonomy (GTDB): domain Bacteria; phylum Acidobacteriota; class Vicinamibacteria; order Vicinamibacterales; family CAZQMT01; genus CAZQMT01. The sequence continues at coordinate 71,825 of CBDAOD010000002.1, forward strand.
GGAGTGGCTTGATCGCGAGCAGCGCGCCCCCGAGCGCCGCATCAAAGCCGCCAAGTTCCCGGTCTTGAAGAGTCTCGAGACCTTCGCGTTCCGCGCAATCCCGTCGTTGAATAAGCGCCTGGTGCTGGAGCTGGCGCGCTCGGCGTATCTCGACCGCCGAGAGAACGTGTTGGCGTTAGGCAACTCCGGCACGGGCAGGACGCATCTGGCACTGGCGTTGGGGCTGGCGGCCTGTCAGAAGGGCTATCGGGTGCGCTTCCTCACCGCCGCCGCGCTGGTGAACGAACTGCTCGAGGCCCGGGATGAGAAGCGCCTGCTGCGCCTCCAGAAGCAGCTTGCCAAACAGGATCTGTTGATCGTGGACGAACTCGGCTCCGTGCCGTTGTCCAAGACCGGCGCCGAGCTGCTGTTCGCGATCTTCTCCCAGCGCTACGAGCAAGCATCGACGCTGGTGACCTCGAATCTGCCCTTCAACGAATGGACCGAGATCTTCGGCTCTCAACGGCTGACCGGCGCGCTGCTCGACCGGTTGACCCATCACGTCCACATGCTGGAGCTGAACGGCGACAGCTATCGCCTCGCACACAGCACGCACGCCCGCCACGACGCTGCCGCTCCGGCGTCCTGACGCCTCCCTTCGCAAGCTGCTGGCGGTGCAGCCGGGCTTCCGCTCCGTCTGGGCCCGCCCACAGGCGCGCCCAGCCTCCGCTCCAGCCCGGCCGCACAGCCACTCTCAGGCACGCCGTCCACCGGGCCGGGTGGTCTAATTTTCCTCCGCCACCGTGGTCTAACTTTGGTCCGCCCTTGACAGGCGCCCGATCGATTTCTGAGTACAGCCCGAAAGAGTGCATCAGCGAGTTTCGGAATCGGTAGATGGCACTGGCTTCGGCAATGGACGGAGGACGTCGCGTCCCCTTCCCAGGCTCGAACACGGTCGTGTGCTGCTTCAGGAAGTCCGAGAACCTGCGCCCGGCCTTACGGTTACTGTCCTCGCCAGCGGCAAACTTCGCCAGGAGGTCGATTCCCGAAAACATCAGCATCACGGATGCAAACAGGCGCCGCCGCATCTTTCTGTGCAAGACGCGGCTCTCCGGTACCACCGTTCCGATCAAACAGTCCTGGATCTCACGTCGAAGCAGATACAAAACGCTCAAGGGCTGCTTCAGTGCGTCAGGGGCAGTGACTGGATCTGTGAAAAACGTCGACGCGCGCTCATCGAATGTGGCCATACTGGAGGCTCCCATTGACTCACCTGCATCATTATTGCCGGCATAGCGATTGCGACGCCAGGGACACAGCAGACACATCGCCAATCTCGACGACCTAACGGACCGCTTGGTCGCGCGCCAAGCCCACTTTCTGCGCCGGTTCTCGCCCTCGAACACCCGGCGCCCGGCCAGCATCTCGTACAGGACGAGCACCGCCAAGCGGGCCAGCCGCCGATTGAGGCCGCGCCGGCGCAACCCGAAACCCTTGTATGCTGTCGTCGAGGGTCATTGGCCTCCGCCCAAATGTCCGCGCGGCGGTCAGCGGTCTTGCCACGGGCTCGCTCGGGCGACATGTAGGCGGCCGTCCCCATGATCACGCCCACCCGGGTCGCGGCAGCGGTGAGCCTCGGGGACTTAGATGCGTCGGCTTCCGCGCCTTCTTTTTCCAGCGCCTTGGCCAGCCCGAAGTCCAGCACCTTCACGGTCCCGTCGTCGCGCACCTTGATGTTGGCGGGCTTGAGATCTCGGTGGATGACACCCGCCTCATGCGCGGCCTCGGGCGCCTCGGCGATCTGCGTGGCGATCGGCAGCGCCTCGTCCAGCGAGATCGGCCCGTCCGCGATCCGATCGGCCAACGTCGGCCCGTCGACCAGTTCGAGGACCAGCGCCCGCGTGTCGCCGGACTGCTCCAGCCCGTAGATGTGGCCAATGTTGGGGTGGTTCAGCGACGCGAGCACCTTGGCCTCGCGCTCGAAGCGGGCCAGGCGGTCGGCGTCCGCGGCGAAGGCCTCGGGGAGGACCTTGATCGCCACGTCGCGGTCGATGGTCGTGTCGCGGGCGCGCCACACCTCGCCCATGCCGCCCGCGCCGAGGGGGGCGGTGATCTGGTAGGGGCCGAGCGTGGATCCGGGTGAAAGAGCCATGATCTACTGCCCTGTTGGCACGCGCGCCTTCAGCTCCTCGAACCAATTCAGTACCACGTGGATCTGCGTCAGGCCGGCGAACGGGTCGTCGGTGTTGGCAGGCCCAGCTTCCTTGAGCATCAGAAACCGCTGCCCGTCGGGCGCGATGTCGTAGGTGCGGTCGGGGGCTGTCACGTAGTATCGCCCTGCGACGACGAGCACCGGTGTGCCTGCCTCTAAGCCGCCATCAGTTTCGACCGTGACCCCCATCACGCCTGCTTCGGTCAGATAGAACAGTTCCCGACCATTCGGCCCCCAGAGCGGCTGAGTGCCGCCCGTTGTGGAAATCTGCCACTGTCCCGTGTCCACGTCGGGAAACGGCTGCACGTAAATCTCGGCTTGCCCCGACGAGTTCGAGTCATACGCCACCCAGCGGCCGTCGGGCGAGATCTCGGCGTTCAGCTCGTTGAACTCGGTGACGATGAGCGGTGCGACCCGGCGGTCGGCGTCGAGCGTAAGGACGTGAAGGTCATCGCCGGTGTCAGGCGAACCTTCCCAAAAGACCAGGCGCGTCCCGTCGGGAGAAATGGTGTACGGAACTTGGAAGTTCGGGCTTTCGGTGAGCCGTTCGACCTCCCCCGTCCCGTCAGCGGCGCGCCAGTAGAGGTTCCTGGCGATGTCATCGCGAGCCGAGGCGAATACGATCTGCTGTCCGCCCGGCGTCCACGCTGGATAAAAATCGGATTCGGGCGCGAAGGTTAACCGCGTCAGCGCCTCCCGGCTGAGATCCCAGGCCCAGATATCGTTCTGGTCGACGGTGTCGAGAGCGACTCGTGTGCCGTCAGGAGAGATGCGTGCAAGAACGTAGGAGCGAGGCGGGGCCGCCAGGGCTTCCTCAGTTCCGTCCCGATGCACCCAGGCCAAGGTGCGCACGCCACCCCCTCTGCCACTCGGCAGGTAGACCAAGGTGCCAGTCGGTGCCACGTCGGCGTTTGCAGCGCCTGTGACCGTTGCACGGCTGACCCCCTCGACCAGCGTCACCGAGCCGCCCGTGACCGCCCGCCGCTCGACATCAAATGGTACCGCCAGGAGCGTCCCGCCCAGCGCGTAGATCAGATGGCCGGTCGGCAGATAGCGGGCATCGCTGCCCCCCTCGACCACCACCGTGCGCTCACCCGTCGCCACCTGCTCGACCACGATCTGTGATGCATCATCGGATTGGCCCGCACCGCCGGCGAGCGTGTAGAGCACGGCCTTCCCGCCCGGCAGCATCTGCGGGTGGCGGGCAACGGCTGGTGGATCGACCGCCACCAACACATCGGCGGTACCGCCCGCACCCGCGACCCGGAGGATGCCCTGCGGACCTTGTCCGAAGACGATCGTGTCGTCCGCGCCCCAACTGGCACCAAAGGGGTTGGCAGCCTCGACCAGCAACACGGCCGCTGCGCCGGAGGGGGCACCTTCTTCAGGGCGCGATCTCGGTCCGAGTAGAACCCAATCCACTGACCGTCGGGCGAGAAGAAGGGGGTCGTGGGTTCACTCCCTTCGGTGCCGGCGAGCGGCCTTGCCTCGAGCTCGTCCAGGGCGCGCAGATAGAGCTGGGCGTTCGCCACATAGACGACGTGGGTGCCAGCCGGAGAAATAGCCACGCAGCGACGCCCCATGTTAGTTCGTGCCTGCGTCTGCGGGAGGACGATCCAGAGCGCAACGCGGACGGACGCCACGGCCTGCCGTTGCCGCCCTTCGCCGAGTTGATCGAGCAGGGGAAAGTCGTTGCGCTCAACTTCCCGGTCGCGATGAACCCGGGTCTGGCCCGGGCCCTGGGCACGCTGTTGAAGCAGGACTTTCAGCGCGCCGTCCTCACGCGCATCCCGAAGATGAGTGCGGATCGATCGCGGCCCTGGCGGCCCGTCGTGTTCCTCTGCGATGAATATCAGGCATTCGCGACCACCGGCGAGCAGGAGCCATCCGGCGATGAGAAGTTCTTCTCCTTGGCGCGCCAAGCGCGGTGTATTCCGATCATCGCGACGCAAAGCGTGAGCTCGCTGCGCTCGGTGCTCTCGGGCGAGTCCTGGCGCACGCTGCTGCAAGGCCTCCGCACGAAGATCTTCCTCGCCCTCTCCGACGACGTCAGCCTGCGGATGGCGGCCGATCTGTGCGGGAAGGCCGAGCGCTTGCGGCCTGGCTACACGATTACCGAATCCTGGCAGGATGCCCGGGTGAGTGTCCTGACGGGACGACCGACCGCGCATCGGACGACCGTCAGCGCCGCGCGGACGTACAGCCTGCGGCTTGAGGAGGTGTTCCAGCCCAAGGTGTTCGCCGAACTCCAGAACGCGCAGGCCATCGTGCTGCTGTACGACGGGCTGAACCCGCACCCCCCGACGTACTGCTTCCTCAAGCCGTCCTACCTGGACGTGCAGACCAGTTACTTCGACCACATCGCGGCCGGAGCACTCTGAGATGAGCTTCGAGGTCATCCTCCCGTTCTTGCGCCCCATCGCCCACCTGATTCAGGACGCCGAGATCACGGAGATCATGGTGAATGGGTCGCAACGGGTGTTTATTGAGCGCCACGGCCGGCTCAGCGAGGTCGACGGCGTCCGCGTCGACGAGCGCAACCTGACGGTCGCGGTCAAGAACATCGCCCGGACCCTCGGGAACGACGTGTCCGAGGCACAGCCGATCCTCGACGCGCGGCTGCCAGACGGCTCGCGCGTGGCCGCGGTGGTGCCGCCCTGCAGCCTCGGCGGCACGACGCTCACGATTCGTAAGTTCCAGACGCGGTTCTTCAGCGCGGAGGCTCTCGTGAAAAGCGGCACCCTCACCCACGAGATCCTCGCCACGCTCGTCAGCGCGGTACAGGCGAATGACAACGTCCTGATCAGCGGGGGCACCAGTACGGGAAAGACGACGCTCCTCAACGCCCTGGCGGCGTTTCTGCCGGCCGGCGACCGGATCATTCTCATCGAAGACACGGCGGAGCTGCAGCTCGAGGCCCAGCATCTCGTCCGATTCGAGGCGCGGCGCGCGCAGCCGGGGCTGCCCGCGGTGACGGTGCGCGACCTGCTGAGGGCGACCCTCCGGCATCGCCCGATCGCATCATCGTGGGTGAGGTACGCGGCGGCGAAGCCTTCGACCTGTTGCAGGCGCTCAACACCGGACACGCCGGCACGCTGTCGACGATCCACGCCAATGGCGCCGAGCAGGCGCTGAGTCGGTTCACGTCCTGCGTGCTGCAAGGCGGCGTGGAGCTGCCGTATCAGGCGATTCGGCACCAGATCGCGGACGCGATCGATCTGGTGCTCCAGTTGGACCGCCGAGACGGCCACCGGATGGCCACGGAGCTGCTCCGCGTCACGCGCTTTGACGCGCCGTCGGATCGCTACGAGGGGGCGCTGATCGCGCGAACGGGTGAGGGCCGGCGAGGGAGGGCGGCTCGTGTCGTCAGGGCGCCGGGCGGTCCGCGCGTGCGGGAGCAGGGTCACACGACGATGGCGGCTATGCCGTCGTCGGATCCGGGTGAGAAGGAGGGGGAACGATGAGTCGGCTGCCAGCCAAGATCAACAGGTCAGTGCGAGCCCCGCTAACTCGGGCACGCGCGGACGCGCCGGCCTGCCGGACGGAGCCGGACACCACGCGTCACGAGCCCCAGGGCCAGCTCGAGCCGTTGGACGGGACACCGACGAGCTGCTGCGATTTCCGACGGTGCGCGAGCGCACGGGGTTATCGCGGTCGACGATTTGGCGGCTGGAACGCCAAGGGGGGTTTCCGCGGCACCGGCGCATCTCAGCCAACGCCGTGGCCTGGCTTGAGGACGAAGTGACCCGGTGGATCCAGTCGAGAAGACTCGCCTAGGTGAGACGCGTGGAGTGTCCGGAGAGGCGTGGCGGGTGGCGGCCCAGGGCGATCGTCGCCCCGAGCAAGGGGCGCGGCGCGTAGATGGCCTGGGTACGGATCCACGACGGGGCCATGACCCATCTAAAGATCATCCGCCTGTCCGATGCGGCCTTTCGACTCTGGGTGCACGGCTTGAGCTACTGCCAGATGAACCTTACTGATGGGCAGATCCCCCAGCAGGCCCTGCCGCTGATCGGCGCCAGGCGACGCGCGGTCGTTGAGCTGGTCAGCGCGCAACTGTGGGAGCGGACTGATCAGGGGATCGCCGTCCACGACTACCTCGACTGGAATGATGGCCGGGAGGACATCCAGAGGAAACGCGCGGCGGCGAAAACCCGTTACCAACGCTGGCAGCAGCACCAGCGAGACAACGGCGCTGCCAACGCCCGGTCCAACGCGTTGGCAACGCCCCCTATACACCACACCACAGATGAATCCCAGAGAGAGACACGGCGCGCGCACCGCGGGCTCGCGTTCGCCGGGTCCCGGCTCCAGGTGCCGACGTTCCTCCACGAGGAGTTTACGCGGGAGCTTGGTCACAGGGGGCCGGATTTCGAGTTGTCGGGGTGGTATCACCGTCTTGACGAGGAACTTCAGCGTTCCGGGGAGTCGATCGACACGATCCCGTGGCTACGAGCGCGCTTTCGTCGCGATGCCGACCTGCCGCATCCGGCACGACAGCGGGGCGCAAGCAGCCCGTCGCCCGGTACCCGTAGAGAGGCGGAGAAGGTCCGGAAGGCCCACGGGCACTGTTTTCACGATCCGCCCTGCGACACCTACGCCGACTGTCTCGAGGAGATCGTCCTTGCGATGGGCACGGCGCGAGAGCGGGTGACCGGATGAGACCGCAACGCGCCGTACGGGTTCAGGCGAATGTGGACTACTCGCATCGTGTCCAAGAACTCAGGTCGTCGTCGGCATCGACGTGGGCCCGCTACTCCCCTACTGTCGGGATCCCGTACGACTCGACTGCCACCGAAGCGTTTCGCGCTCACGTTGGACTGGGTGATTCCTCGAGTTGAAGGAGGGCGCGAAAGACCAGTGTCGTGCCGACGGCGTGACGTGGACGCTCTCCGAGGTGATTGCACGCGGGATCGATTCAGAGCTCACGAAGGTTCGCAAAGGCGTCGGCGAAGTCGCGCAGCGCGTGAGAGGGCCATGATGATCACGGTGAGCTGGCGGAGAAGTGCTTGGCGGCAGTGGCGCGCATCCGACAGCTCACCCCGACGACGGCCCTCTTGGGGCAGTCATTCGCTGGACCTGGCGCGACCCTGACGGTGGTGATCCAATGCAGTCGCGGAAAGAGAGAAGCAGTGCCGTCTCGGCCGAGGGTCCGTTGCTCTCCGTCGAACAGGCGTCCGAGCTCTTGGGCGTGCGACCCGGCACTCTGCGAAATTGGTTGAGTGCCCGACGACTTCCGTACGTTAAGGTGGGGCGGCTCACGGAGCTGTCCCAGGTTGCCTTGAACGAGTTCATTGCGCAGAACACGGTGGAGGCCCAGCGGCATGAATCTGTTTAGGCGCTGCAGCTGCAAGGGGGCTTGCGTCCATTCGCTCTGGTATCGTTTTCGGTTTCTCGGGCGGGAGTATCGAGGCTCAACCCATACGGACAACCGGACCCTCGCGCAACGGATCGCCGCGAAGCGGCAGGTCGAGATCCTTGAAGGCAGAGAACGTGCGCCACGTCCTCGAAAAGCCGTGAAGCTCTCCGAGCACGTGCAGGAGTACACAGCCTGGACCGCAGCCCAGAACCGCACGAGCTACAAAGACCCTGGCGTACTGTCGCGGCTCTTACGCATAGTCGGTAACAAGCCGTTGGACCGAATCGCGCCCTTCGATGTCGAGCGCTGGAAGACGGCCCGAGTCCAGGAAGTCAGTCGAGCCACCGTCAACCGGGAGCTGAACATCGTGCGGGGGTGCTTCAGCCGAGCCGCCGAGTGGGGGTGGTGTCCCGGCTCCCCGGCAGCAAACGTGAAGCCCTATCGCGTCGATAACGTCCGGACCAGGGTCCTGTCCACAGACGAGACGGAGCGGCTGCTGAGGGACGAGCCTGGTGATCTTGCGTTGCTGGCCAGAGCCACGCTTGAGGGGCTCTTCCGTCTATCAGAGATACTCAACCTGCGAGTCGAGGACATCAAGAACGACCACATCACCCTCGTCTACACGAAGAACAACCGGATCCGTAAAGTTCCGATCACCCAATCCCTCAAGCAGGCCTTGCTGGCGCGCGCGCATTCGAGTGGCTTCGTCTTCGGTCGAGATCCGGAAGGGGTGCCCCGTCGTGGGGAGATTGTGAGTGTTCAGTTTCGTCGCCTCGCCAAGCGGTTGGGGTTATCGGGCGTGAGCCACCACACCCTCCGCCACACCGCGGCAACTGCGATGCTGGAGTCAGGGGTCTCGCTCCGCGCCGTTCGGGCCGTGTCAACGCCTTTGAGACAACCTGATCCAGCATTTACTGTAGCGACTCCACACCGTCGATGAAGTGATCGGCCTGGGCGTCGAGCGGCGGTCCCGGCCGGGAAATGACCCCAGGCTGTGGGTCGTCCGGGGTGACGATCGTCGGTCCTGGAGCGTCCTGGCGGGTCGTTATCGGCGGGCGATTGATCCAAACCGCCGTCGGCGGGGTCTCGGGACGTGGAGGCCCCTTCACGAATCGCTCCGGATGGGCGAGATAGGCGGCCAGGCGGGTGCGGTGTCGGACCTCGAGGATGGTGGCGGCACGACCGTAGTGGACATCGGCCGGCGTGAGATAGCTCAGGCCGCTGTGATGATGCGTATCGTTGTACCACGCGAAGAGATCATGGCTGATCGCGCGGGCGTCTTCGAGGGAGCCGAACCGATCGCGAAACTCCGGCCGATACTTGAACGTCCGAAACTGCGCCTCCGAGAACGGATTGTCATTGCTCACGCGCGGCCGCGAGTGACTCGCCGTGATGCCGAGATCCGAGAACAACAGCGCGACGAGCTTGCTGCGCATCGGCGCCCCGCGGTCGGCGTGCAGGGTCAGCTGGTGCGGCCCGATGCCCTGCTTGACGCACGTCTGCTCGATCAAGCGCTCGGCCAGATGCGCGCTCTCATTCATTGCGACCATCCACCCCACCCCATACCGACTGAAGACGTCGAGGATCACGTACAGCGAGTAGTAGAGGTACGGGATCGGACCCTTCAGCTTGGTGATGTCCCACGACCAGACCTGATTCGGGCGCGTCGCCACGAGCTCGGGTTTGGTGTACGCCGGATGCCGGGCCTGGTCGCGCCGCTCCCGTACTTCGTCGGCCGCGGCGAGCACGCGATACATCGTACGCGGGGAGCAGAGGTAGGTCTGCTCCTCCAGTAACGTGGCATGGACTTCGGCGGGCGACTGGTCGACGCACCGCTCGCTGTGCAACGCGTCGAGCACGGCTTGGCGTTCGGTGGAGACCAGCGCCCGCGGCGATGGCGCGCGGGGCCGCCGCGGCGTCGCCGGCGGCGTGGGCCGCCGACGCCGATAGAGGGACGCGCGGGACAGGCCGACGCTCTGACACAGCGCCGACGTCTCGCCCGTCGCCGTGACGGCCTCGATCGCGATCATCAGTCGGTCTCGTCGTTGTCGAGGGGTTTCAGGGGGATCCCCAGGATCTCGGCAACTTTTTTTGGGAGCGTGATGATCGTCTCCGCGCGCTGCAGCTGCCGCTGAAGCCGGCGGTTCTCCGCCTCGAGCCGCGTGACGCGCGGGTCGACCGGGCGCGGCGTCGGTCCCCGGCGGCGCCCGCGCATCTCTCGCCGGGCGCCTTGCTCTCGCTGCCGCCGCCAGTTCGTCAGCAGCGACGAGTACAAGCCCTCGCGGCGCAACAGGGCGCCCAGCTCGCCGGGCTTCTTGCAAGCGTCCGCTTGCTTGAGGATGCGGAGCCGATACTCCGCGGGGAAGCGCCGCCGCGGGGCCTTCGCCGGCACTTCAGGATCGGGGTCGGTCACGCGTGACGTGGTCGTGGGGCCGACGGCTCCGGTCGCCCTCCGGGCTTCCTCCGCCTCCGGCCCCACGACCACGTCCATCTCTACGGCTGGTGGCATACGAATCATCCATCGAACCCTCCTCGCCCCTACACTAATCTCACGAGGGAGGTTGTCTCACAGATTATTGGCACAGGGGGGGTCAGGAAATTGGCGGGTGGACGTCGTTGCGCATGCTGGAGCGATACGCGCACCCGAGCGATGCAGAGAAGCGCCGGGCGGTCGAATTCATGGCAACCCGCACAGCACCGGGCACAAAAGCGGGCACAGCACCCTCCCAAGCGGCCTCATCGAAACACGGCGACACTCGTAAATCATTGAAAGGAAAGCAGATAAAATGGCGTCCCCAACGGGATTCGAACCCGTGTTTTAGCCTTGAAAGGGCTACGTCCTAGGCCTCTGGACGATGGGGACGCGGGGGATGCGGCGATCGCGTGTGGCTGCTCGTCGGGGAGCTGACCGGGGAGTGGCCTGCAGTGAGGCGGTCGGTGCGTCGCACCGCACAGGGAGCAGACAACCGCCAATGTTAGCACACGGCCGCTGATGGGCGGCACCGCGGGCGGACTCGCCGCGGTCGGGCCGTGAGGGCCTTCGTTACCGATTGCTGCCGGGCGGTCGCATCAGGTTGGGGTCGGCCGAGTAGCCGTCGGCGACTGACTCCATGGCGGTGCGAAGCCGGTACACGACCTCGGCCAGGTGGACCTCGGTGCTATCGGGGCGGGAGCCGTGCTCCTCGATGTGCCGTTCGATGCTTCCGATGACCCTTTCGACCTCGGCCTTGAAGGCGTCGAGATCTGGCGACTGCATGGCCAGCGCCGTGGCTTCGTCGATTCGATGTACCAGTTCGACGAAGTGGTTCACGGCTTTTTTGAACGACCAGTCAGGGAAGGCTGCATGCACCGACTCCTCGGCGATCCGCTGTAGCAGACCCTGATCGGACGATGGCTGGTGGGCCACGTGTCGTGCCGCCTCCCGAAGGTCGGCGAGCAGCTCTGCGATGGACATCCTTGTTCCTCCGGGGCGGGGTCTGGCGCGAACGAGCGTGGTCTTGTCGCTGAGCCCTTCTTTTCCATACTCTCACAATGCCGGCGGCGCGGGTAGGCGGCCGAGACCGGACCGCGAGTCGAGCCCGGGTGGCAAGGATATGAGCGTTTTCAGATGAGAGCCGCCATGGCGCTTCTCGCACTGTGTGGGCTGGGGGCACTCGACTGGGCCGCGTTGCACGACATCCTGCGGGGTGAGCCGAACCTGATGGCGGAGTACGGCATGTTGGCCGCGAGCGTGGTTGCTGGGAGCGGCGTGGTGTGGCTACTCTCGAGAAGGAGGCACGGAGGGGAGCGGCGGATCGGGTGAAGGAGCCTGGCTGGGGCGGGGGGTCGCGGTCAGTTGGCCACGAGAAACTGCTGGATCAGGCTGGTGAGAGCGGCGGCCTGCGGGGTCTTGAAGATGTGCTGGGCGTGGGCGCTGCCGTCGAGGAGCTCGAGACGTTTGGGCTCGGGCGCGCGCTCGAACTGCTCCTTGATGGTCGAGACCATGCCCTCGTCGCGGCTGCCTATAAATAAGGTTGATCCGGCCTGGAGCCGCTCCGGCTCCGGGATCGGAGACGCGGAGAGCAGGATCAGCCGGTCGATGTCGCCCGGGGCGGCCTGCGTGGCGGCCCGCGCGGCCGCGCCCCCGCCCATGCTGCCGCCGAGAACCGAGATACGGTTTGCGCCTTTACCCTGCAGATACCGAACGGCGCCGAGGACGTCCTCGTGGAGATCCTGCCGGCTTCCACCGGTGGATCGACCGTAGCCACGGAAATCCAGCGCCAGGACCCGGAGCCCGGATCCGGCCAGCGTCGAGGCGAGGTCGCTCCAGCTCGCCTTGTCGAAGCCGGCGCCGTGGGCGAGGACCACGCTCGCCTGTCCTTCTCCATAGACGTCGGCGGAGATGGTCGCCCCGTCGGCGGTCGGGAACGTGATCGCGCGCGGCGCGATGGCCTGGCCCGCTGGCGGCGGCCAGGGCGTCGAGCCGAGCGTAAACACGAGAATCGCGAGGAGTTGCGTCACAGCTTTCCTTTCCGAGACACGCCCGGGTGTCGGCGGGTTCGCAGACCCGCCCGACGCGCGAGGGTCACGAGAGGCCACGATCCCTGACCGGGGGAGGGTGACTGGCCGACCGCGCGATCGATAATAGATCGACTGTCCACGTTGGCATCCCTTCGACGACACGATGGATCTCGCAGATCTGGGCTGGGACGGCTTCTTCGCCGAGCGGTTCGAACCGTTCGCCGGGCGCGATCTCGTACCCGGTCGGGTCGCGCTGGGTTATCGGGGAGGCTTTCGCCTTTTCACCGAGGCGGGCGAGATCGACGCCGAGATCGCCGGGCGTCTGCGGCACGAGGCGGCCGGGCGTCACGAGCTTCCGGTGGTGGGGGACTGGGTCGCCGTGCGGCCCCCGGCAGCGTCCGACCGGGGGACGATTCACGCGACCTTGCAGAGACGCACGCGCGTCGCGCGGAAGGTGCCGGGGGCCCCGACGGAGCAGCAGGTGCTGGTCGCCAACGTGGACGTCGTCCTTCTCGTGGTCGGACTCGACGACGACTTCAACCCGAGACGGATCGAGCGCGCGCTCGCGATGATCTGGGAGAGCGGCGCGAAACCCGTCGTCGTCCTCAACAAGGCAGACCGGTGCGCCGACCCGGAGGCGCGGCGATCCGAGATCGAGGCGATCGTCCTCGGGGTGCCGGTGCACACGACGATCGCGCGCACCGGGGCCGGCGTCGATGCGCTCGAGGCGCATCTGCGGCCGAGGCACACGGCGGTGCTGCTTGGCTCCTCGGGCGTGGGCAAGTCGACGCTGATCAACCGCCTGGTCGGCGCCGAGCGGCAACGGACGGCCGAGGTCCGGGCGCGCGACGGGCGCGGCCGCCACACGACGACCAGCCGAGAGCTGATTGCGCTGCCGAATGGCGCGCTGCTCATCGACACGCCCGGTCTCCGCGAGCTCCAGCTCTGGGAGGGCGGCACCTCCCTCGAGGAGACGTTCGGCGACATCGAGGCGCTCGCCGGCGGCTGCCGGTTCAACGATTGTCGCCACCTGACGGAACCGGGCTGCGCGGTCCGTGAGGCGATGGCCGGGGGCGAGCTGGCAGAAGCCCGGCTCGACAGCTACCACAAGCTGCACCGGGAGCTGGAGCATCTGGCGCTGAGACAGAGCCGGCTTTCGCAGCTCGTCGAGCGCCGCAAGTGGAAGGCCATCCACAAGGCGGTGCGAGATTTCAAACCGCGGGAATGACGGGGCGACGCGGGTCAGCGTTGGTCGGCGAGCCGATTGTATCGCTGCAGGAGGTCGCGGAGGCGGTCGTGCGGAGCGCCTCGACCGTGCGGCCGTCGATGCCTGTCATGGTCTCCGCGGCGACCAGGGCGTTGACGATCGCCTCCTCGGTCGCCTCGACCGTGGCGCCGAAGATCGGGTTGAGGTTGCCGTTGGGCACCATGCTCACCGGGGCGGTGTCCGATGCGGTCGCGGCCTCGGCGTTGGCGGTCGAGAAGGCGATGAAAATGTCGCCCGAGAAATTGCTCGAGGTGCCTCCGGTGCGCGCGATACCCATGCTGGCACGGCGTGCCAGGCGCTCGAGCTGATGCGGGAGCAACGGAGCGTCGGTGGCGACGACGATGATGATCGAGCCGACGTCCTCGGTGGCCGCGTTTGCCTCGGCGAGGCCCTGCGCCGCCCGCCCGATGGGCGTCAGCGGGATCTCCTGACCAACCGGCACGCCCGCGATCCGGAGCTGCTCGCGGCTCCCGAAGTTGGCCTGGACGAGGACGCCGACGGTGTAGCCGCCGCTGGCCGGTGCGAGACGCCTCGACGCGGTGCCGATGCCTCCCTTGAACCGGTAGCAGACCATCCCGGTGCCGCCGCCGACGTTCCCCTCGGCGACCGGCCCGCCGGCGCTCGTATCGAGCGCGCGAAACACGTGCGCGGCGGTCACGTGGAACCCGTTGATGTCGTTGAGGCCGCCGTCGTAGGTCTCGGCCACCACGGGCAGCGACCAGGGCTGGAGCATGGTGCCGCGCCGAGCCTGCCAATCGATGATGGCGTCGCGAACCACGCCGACGCTGTGGGTGTTGGTGATCGCGACGGGACCCTCGAGAAAGCCCGACTCCTCGACCCAGGTGGTGCCGGTCATCTCGCCATTTCCGTTGAGGGTGAACCAGCCCGCGAAGACCGGGGCCGACGACTCCTGGCCGCGCGGCAGAATCGCGGTCACGCCGGTGCGGATCGGCCCGACGCCGACCTCGAGCGCGCCGTCCCCGGCGATCAGCGTCGTGTGGCCGACCTCGACGCCGGCGACGTCCGTGATCGCGTTCAGGGGGCCCGGCGTGCCGTCGAACGGGACGCCGAGGTCGCGCGCGCGCGGACCGGTCTGTGCGGGGAGGGTCGCGGCGGTGAGGCACCCCGCGAGTGCGACGCCGAGGGTCAGGAGCCTGCCGTGTCGGGTCATTATGGGTGCTCGAGGCGTGTGCCCGGGCGCGACGCTCCCTCCGAGATCGGCTCCCTCGCGGGGTCGCGCTGGCTTGGCCGAGCCGATGGCTCCTGCTAGTCTACCAAGATGTCCGAAGATGGCGGCCCGGTTCGAGCGAACGCACGAGCCGTGCCGGAGCACCGGCCGCGCCAGTGGGCGCGCGAATTGAAAGGATAGATCTCGATGCATCGCGTGAACAGATTCAGGACCGTGACGGGCGCCACGCTCGCCGCGCTGACGCTTGTCGTCACGGCTGGCGGCGCGCAGGCCCAGCCCCTCGGGCAGATCGACTTTCCGACCTCGGGGCCGCCCGCGGCGCAGGAGCACTTCCTGAAGGGGGTCCTCCAGCTCCACAGCTTCATGTACGACGACGCTCTCGAGGCGTTTCGCGAGGCGCAGGAGGTCGCCCCGGAGTTCGCCATGGCGTACTGGGGCGAGGCCATGACCTACACCCATCCCATCTGGGTGCAGCAGGACCGCGACGCCGCGCGCGCGGCGCTGGCGCGGCTTGGTCCGACCGCCGAGGCCAGGCTCGCCAAGGCGCCCACGGAGCGCGAGAAGGACTACCTGCGCACCGTGGAGGTCCTCTACGGCGAGGGTGACAAGATCGCGCGCGACTTTGCCTACGCCGACGCGATGCAGCTGCTGGCGGAGCGCTACCCGGAGGATCTCGAGGCCGCGAGCTTCTGGGCGCTGGCCGTCCTGGGCACCTGCCAGTACGAGCGTGACATTCCGACCTACATGCGGGCCGCGTCGATCGTCGAGGAGGTGTTCGACAAGAATCCGGGTCACCCGGGCGCGGCGCACTACCTGATCCACTCCTACGACGACCCGGTGCACGCGCCGCTGGGGCTCCGTGCCGCCCGCGTCTACGCGAAGATCGCGCCCGCGGCCACGCACGCGCAGCACATGCCGTCGCACATCTTCGTGGCCATGGGCATGTGGGACCTGAACAACGCGTCGAACGTCGCGGCCTGGGAGGCTGCCGACGCGCGCATGGCGGCGAAGGGGCTCTCGATCGAGGATCGCAACTACCATGCCCTGTGGTGGCTTGAGTACGGGCTGCTGCAGCAGGGCCGGCATCGCGAGGCGCGCGAGCAGCTGGCCATCATGGAGCAGGACGCGGCGCAGAGCGGCTCGACCCGGACCCGTGGGCACGTGGCCTACATGCGCGCGGCGTATCTCGTCGAGACGCGAGCGTGGGACGGGATGCCGGCGAGCCCGAAGACGTCGGACCTCGCCCTGTCGGCGATGGCCAGCGACCTGTTCGCGAACGGCGTGGCGGCGGTCGAGACCGGCGACGTGGCCGGCGCCACCGCGGCGCTCGCGAAGATGCGCGCCGCGCGGGAGACCACGGTCGCCGAGCATGCGAGCGATCCGGCGGGCCTGCCCCCCACGACCCCGGCGGAGATCATGGAGCACGAGCTGCAGGCGCTCATCAGCCTGGCCGAGGGGAGGGAGGCCGAGGCGGTGCGTCACATTGAGGCGGCCACCGACCTGGAGGATGGCATGAGCCTCGAGTTCGGGCCGCCGGTGCCGGTCAAGCCGTCGCACGAGCTGTACGGCGAGATCCTGGCTCGCCTCGGACGGCACGCCGAGGCCCAGGCGGAGTTCGCGGCGGCCCTGACCCGCGCGCCGAAACGCGCCGCGTCGTTGCTGGGGCTGGCGATGGCGGCCAGCCGCGCGGGCGATGCGCGGACGGCGGAGAAGGCCTACGACGAGCTGCGCCACCAGTGGCAACAGGCCGACACGCCGCTCCCGGCGCTGCCAATGGCCACACAGGGTGGTGGCGACGTGGCGCGCCGATGAGGTGGCCGCACCCGCTCCGGGTCGGCATCGGGGTGGCGGTGCTCGCCGTCGCCCTCGCACCGGCGACTGCCCAGGAGGTCCCGGACACGGCCGAGGCCCTGCTCGCGCGCGCCATCGCCTATCACGATTCGGACGGGCGCTGGATGACCGATGCCTACCGTCTGGTCCTGGACGAGCGGCGGCCCGACGGGCGGTCGCGGACGTCGACCATCGTGATCGACAACCGCAAGGGCGGGTTTCATCTGGAATCGCGCCGCGACGGTGCCCTGCTCGAGTTCTCGGTCGAGGGCGACGAGGTCGAGGCCACGCTCGACGGATCGTCCGAGATCTCGCCCGAGGCGGCCGAGACGCACGGCCTCACACCCGACGGCGCGCGGCGGACTCGCAACTACTACATCTATCTCTATGGGTTGCCCATGAAGCTCCGGGACTCCGGGGTGGATCTGGACCCGGAGGTCCGCATCGACAGCTTCCAGGGACGCCAGGTGTACGCGCTCAAGGTCGTCTATGACGAGGGGGCCGGCGACACCTGGTACTTCTACTTCGATCGCCGGACCTTTGCGATGGTCGGCTACCGCTTCTACCACGACGAGTCCAAGAACGACGGGGAGTACATCGTCCTCGGTGAGGAGGCCGTCGTGGACGGCGTCCGGATTCCACGGATCCGCAGCTGGTACATGAACGACGACGGCAGGCATCTCGGTACCGACACCATCACCTCGTTCTCTCGGGTCGGAGGGTGAGGGCGCAGGGCGGCGCCGCCGGGCGCGCCGCGGCGTGCGCGGCCGGGCTGACCGCCTGTCTCCTGATCCCGATCGCCGGCAGCCCGTGGCCCACCCGGTCACCCCAGCCCGGCGCGGCTGGGGCACGGGTCCTGGCGAACGCCCGGATCGTCGACGGGACGGGCGCCGACGCGTTCGAGGGGTGGGTGCGGGTCGAGGGTGATCGCATCACCGCCGTGGGCCGCGGCGCGCCGCCGGACGCCGCCGGCGGCCGCGTGGACGATCTGCGCGGCAAGAGCCTCTTGCCCGGCCTAGCCGACATGCACGTGCATCTGGGCGAGCCCGCGCAGGCGCGCTGGATGCTGGCGCTGCTGCTCGCCTACGGGGTCACCAACGTGAAGGACGCGGGTAACCAGCTGGATCATCTGCGCGAGATCCGGGGCTGGGTGGCGGAGCAGCCCGCGGTGCCGCATCTGGCTGTCAGCGGGGTGACGCTCAACGGCGACCGCGTCGGGTTGCAGTTCCGCCGCGCGGGGGACTCGACGCAGACGCTGCTCGACGACAACCTGGCCTTCGGGGTCGACTTCATCAAGATTCACAACTTCATCTCGTCGGATGCGCTCGCGCAGATCTCGGCGTTCGCGCGGGAGCACGACCTCTATCTGACGGGTCATGTGCCGCTGAGCATGACGAGCCTCGCCGCGATCGACGGCGGCATCGACATCCTCGAGCACCTGCGCATGCGCCCGGCCGAGGTGCTCGACGACCCGGAGCTGGTGGCGCGCTATCCGATCGACATCGTGGTCGGCCGGCGCACGCTGTTCTGGGCCCACCTCGACCCCCGGGGGACGGCGGTCAACCGGACGCTGGACGGCTGGGCGCGCCGTGACGTCTTCGTCGACCCGACGCTCTCGCTGGTGGAGGCCGGCACGCTGCGCGAGCAGGTCCCCAACCTGGATCGGATCAGCCCGGCGATGCGGGCCTCGTGGCGCCGGAATCTGAACCGGTACGGCGGACAGGAGGAGGATGCCAGGACGCTGGGGACGCGCAAGGTCGACGGGATGGTCACCTTCGTCGGCATGGCACATGCCCGGGACATCAGGATCCTGACCGGCACCGACAGCCCGGTGATCTGGGTGGTGCCGGGGGAGAGCCTGCACCGCGAGCTGGAGCTCTTCGTCGAGGCCGGGATGACGCCGGTGGAGGCGATCCGGGCCTCGACCGGACGCGCCGCCGAGGCGCTCCGGGCGCCCGACCGTGGAACGATTGCGCCCGGGAAGGTGGCCGACCTCCTGATTGTCGACGGCGACATCTCCGCCGACATCGGGGCGATTCGCGATCTCGAGCAGGTGATGCTCGGCGGGACCTCCCACGCGCGGCCGGCGTTGCTCGACCGGGCCGCCCGTCTCGCTGCCGCCCACCAGGAGTAGGGCTATGATCGCTGTGACATGCCGACACCTCCCCTGAGGTGGGGTCTGATTGGCACGGCGCGCATCAATCGCGCCGTGATTCCGCCCCTGCGACGGTCGTCGCGCAACGAGCTCGTCGCCATCGCGAGCCGAGAGCCGGACCGGGCGGCAGCCTACGCCGCCGAGTGGGGGATCCCGCGATCGTTCGGGAGCTACGCCGCGATGCTCGCGGATCCCGGGATCGACGTCGTGTACAACCCGTTGCCCAATAGCCTGCACGCGGAGTGGACCATCCGGGCACTGCATGCGGGCAAGCACGTGCTCTGCGAGAAGCCGCTCACGCTGTCGGTCGAGGAGGTCGATGCGGTGGCGGCGGCCGCGTCGGCGACCGGCGAGGTGGTGACCGAGGCCTTCATGTACCGGCATCACCCGCAGACCGTGACGATCAAGGAGCTGGTCGACCAGGGTGCGATCGGGCGGCTGAGCCTGGTCCGCGGCTCGTTCAGCTTCGCGGTCCGGGAGGACACCAACGTCCGGCTGGACCGCGCCCTCGGTGGGGGCAGTCTCTGGGACGTGGGCTGCTACCCGGTGAGCTGGGCCCGCGTGATGATCGGAGCCGAGCCGATCGAGGTCTTCGGCGCGGCGGTCGTGGGGCCCTCCGGGGTCGACGAGACGTTTGCCGGGCAGCTGCGGTTCCCGGGGGACATCCTGGCGCAGTTCGACTCGGGCCTGCGGGCGCCGTTCCGGACGCACATCGAGATGGTGGGGTCGGAGGGGACGATCGTGGTCGCCCGGCCCTTCAAACCGCCGCCGCGGGGGGAGATCCGGCTGACCCGCGGCGAGGAGGTCGAGACGATCGCCACCCCGGAGGAGCCGCTCTATCTGGGCGAGATCGAGGACATCGCCGACGCGGTCCTGCTCGGGCGCCCGCCGCGCATCTCGCTCGCCGACAGCCGCCACAACGTGGCCGCCATCCTGGCCCTCCTCCGGTCGGCGGAGGAACGGCAGCCCGTCGCCCTCCAGCCGTAGCGCCCGGGCTCCGCTCGGGGCCCAAAATCTCGGCTGAGAGTGAACTCCAGGCGGGATCCGTGCGTATAGGCAAGGGTGAGGGGGGGAAATTGGTCATGAAGATATTCGAGACGAAGGGCGCCCGCGCGGTCGGTATCCTGGCGCTCGCCATGGGGTTGGCGGGCTGCGAGCATGTCATCGGGGGTAGCTTCGGAGTCGAGGCGCAGGACGAGTGGACGCGCTCCTACACGCTCGCCGAGGGTGGTCAGGTCGAGGTCCTCAACGTCAACGGCCGGATCAACGTCGAGCCGTCCGGCAGTGGCCAGGTCGAGGTGCGGGCCGAGCGCACCGGCAAGGGGATCAGCCAGGAGGCCGCCCAGGAGGCCCTCGAGCGTCTCGAGATCGTCGAGGACGTGCCCCCCGAGCACATCCGGCTCGAGACCCGGGTGGCCTCGGAGGGCCTGATGGGCATGCACAGCAGTGGCAACGTCCGCTATTACCTCAAGGTGCCCGCCACCGCCGCCGTGACCCTCGTGTCGACCAACGGCCGGATCAACGTGACCGGCATCCAGGGCAGTCTCGAGGCGGAGACCACCAACGGCCGCATCGCGGGTGAGGCGCTGAGCGGACCCGTCGAAGCCAGCGCCACCAACGGCCGGATCACGATCGAGATGGATGCCGTAGCCCAGGACGGCATCCGCCTGGAGACCACGAACGGCCGCATCAAGCTGAGCCTTCCCGACACCGCTCAGGCCAACGTGTCCGCCCGGGTGGGGAACGGTCGCGTCTCGACGTCCGGCTTGACGATCGCCTCCGACGACCAGTCGAGCAGCCGGCGCCGGATCGAGGGCCAGCTCAATGGGGGTGGTCCCGACGTCGAGCTGCGAACGGCCAACGGCAGCATCAGCATCGAGGCCAAGTAGCGGCCGCGCCGTCGCGGCGCGCCACCGATTCGCCTCTCCCCTCACGCCTGCGCCCCGGTCATCACGCCGACAGTGAGTATATGGGGGCCTGCTTCCGGGCGGCTTGACCCGCACCAGCGATTGACCCGTCAGGATGTGGGTGCTGGAACGCTCCTGGGCTTCTCTGACCCACATTTCCGATTGACCCTGTGTCTTTCCTCGGAACTGTCGGTTGCCCGGGAGCGGGCCAGTGAGGCGCCTGCCTCACCGACGGTGTGACTTCATGTAGAGCCTGGCCAGTGGCCCCGTCACTGTCTTGTCCACCCGCCTCGGTGCGCCGGCGCCGTTCCCTATGACCGAGCCAAGGAGGCGACATGACGCACGTGACATCGGTACCGACCATCCGCGTGGTCGGCGGCATTGACACCCACAAGGATCTGCACATGGCCGCCGTCGTCGACCGCGACGACGGCCGTCTGCTGGAGACCAAGGACTTCTCGACGACACGCGCAGGGTATCGGGCGTTACTCCGTTGGATGCGTCAGCACGGCGCGCTCGAGTCGGTCGGGATCGAAGGCACCGGCAGCTATGGCGCCGGGATCATGCGTTTCTTGAACGCGGCGGGTGTGACGACACATGAAGTCGACCGCCCTGATCGGAGCGACCGACGTCGCCGCGGGAAATCGGATGCCGTCGATGCCGAGATGGCCGCCCGGGCCGTCATCTCGGAGCGCCGCCTATCCACGCCGAAGAACAAGAATGGCCGCGTCGAAGCGCTCCGCGTGCTGCGGTTGACGCGGTCCGGGGCCGTGCGTTCCCGAACCAAGGCACTCCAGCTTCTGCGCAGTCATGCCGTGTCTGCCCCGGACGAGGTCCGCGACGAGGTCCGTTCCCTGACCCGGATGCAGCTGCTGCGGACCGTCGCGGCCGGGGGGCCCGACTATGACGACTTCGACCATCCCGCCACCGCCACCCGGATCGCGATGCGGTCGTTGGCCCGGCGTATCCTGGAGCTCAACAACGAAGTGGCCGACCTCGACGACCTCATCGAGCCCCTCGTCACCGACCTCGGCGCGCGACTCATCGAGCGCCCGTGCATCGGCATTGAGACCGCTGGGCAGCTGCTCGTCACCGCCGGCGACAACCCCGGGCGCATCCGGTCCGAAGCCGCCTGGGCGATGCTCTGCGGGGTGGCGCCGCTGCCCGCCTCCTCCGGCAAGACTGATCGCCACCGCCTCAACCGTGGCGGCGACCGTCAAGCTAACCGGGCCCTCCACATGATCACGATTAGCCGGCTCCGCACCGACGAGCGCACGCAAGCGTTTGCTCAACGCAAGGTCGCCAGCGGTAAGTCCAAACTCGAGGCCATCCGCTGCATTAAGCGATACATCGCTCGTGAGGTCTATCCCCTTGTGAAGGCCAACACCGCCGATGTTGGAGGCTCGACGAGCGCCCCTTGACATTTATGAGAGCTTCCAGGGCGTTCTCTTTTCCGATCCGACACTTGCGCCGGCCGTCTGACTCGCGCAAGCTAGTGGCCTGTCTTAGAGTCTCCCTCTGGGATGGGTGAAACCCCTCGCCTTTAGGCGAAGCCTTCAGGAGGCCGCAGGGCCGGACCTCTTCGGGCTCTGGGACGTGCGCCGTGATAGTCGGCTTCAGCCGACGCGGCGCACTGATTCCCTCGCCTTCAGGCGAGGGAGACTCAATCATTTCAGTAGTGAGCGCCGGAGCGCGGCGCCCGGCTGGTAAGGCGCGAGGAGAGAGCAGGGAGGGAGATCACCCGATGCGGAGATTCATGAAGCGCGCCGGCATCCTGCTGGCCGCGTCGATGTTGAGCGTGCCGGTCGCCACGCAGGATCTGCCCGACGCCCCGGATCGCGCCGAGGGGGAGGGCCCCTTCCCGCGGCTGGTCGTCCACGGCGCGACGCTGATCGACGGCACCGGCGCGCCGCCGATCGGGCCCGTCACGATCGTGATCGAGCACAACCGCGTCGTCGACATCCGCAGCGCGGGCACGCCGGGGCTTCCGCTGGAGCCGCCTCCCGATGTCGGGCCAACGGGCAGGCTGATCACGGCTGACGGCATGTACGTCCTGCCCGGCTTCGTCGACACGCACGGCCACGTGGGCGCGGGCGAATCGCAGGGGTCGTTCCAGGAGTACGTCTTCAAGCTCTGGATGGGGCACGGCATCACGTCGGCGGTCGACCCCGGCGCTCCCTCGGGTCTCGACCAGGTGCTCCGCGCCGCGACCCGCGCCGCCGCGAACGAGATCACCGCGCCGCGACTCCACGTCTATGCCGCGATGGCCGCGAACACGCCCGAGGCAGGCCGCTCGAAGGTCGCCGATTTCCAGGCGCGCGGCGCGACGGGGCTGAAGATCTTCCAGCTGGCCCCCAGGGTCGAGGCGGCCGTTCTCGAAGAGGCCACCTCGCGCGGCATGCGGACGACGCAGCATCACACCCAGATGGGCGTGGCCCGGCTTCACGCGCTCGACACCGCGCGCCTCGGGCTCACGAGCATGCAGCACTGGTACGGGTTGCCGGAGGCGCTCCTCACCGACCGCACCGTCCAGGACTTCCCGGCCGAGTTCAACTACGCGAACGAGCAGCACCGGTTCGGCGAGGCCGGGCGCCTCTGGCGGCAGGCCGCCCCGCCGCACTCGGAGCGCTGGAACGCCGTCATGGACGAGCTGTTGGCGCTGGACTTCACGCTGTCGCCGACGTTCGTGGCCTACGAGGCGACGCGGGATCTGCATCGGGCCAGGCGTCTGGAGTGGCACGAGGAGTACACCCTCCCGGCGCAGTGGCGCTTCTACGAGCCCAGCCGCGTGAATCACGGGGCCTTCTGGTTCGAGTGGTCCACCGAGCTCGAGCTGGCCTGGCGTGACAACTACCGGCCCTGGATGACGTTCGTCAACGAGTACAAGAACCGGGGTGGGCGCGTCACGGTCGGGTCGGATTCCGGGTATCTCTACAACCTGTTCGGCTTCGGCACGATCCGCGAGATGGAGCTGCTGCGGGAGGCGGGCTTCCATCCGCTCGAGGTCATCCGATCGGCCACCATGTACGGTGCCGAGCTGCTCGGGGTCGACGACGAGGTCGGCACCGTCGAGGTCGGCAAGCTGGCGGATCTGATCCTGCTCGACGAGAACCCGCTGGCGAATCTGAAGACGCTCTACGCCACGGGCGCGATCCGGATCGACGAGCAGGACCGCGCCCGGCGGATCGGCGGGGTGCGCTACACGATCAAGGACGGCATCGTCTACGACGCGCGCCAGCTCCTGGCCGACGTGCGACGTCTGGTGCGCGAGGCCAAGGATCGTGAGGGGTTCGAGATCACGCAGCCCGGCCGGGCCACGCCGGCGCGTCAGATGACGAGTCCCTCGGGGGACCCCGACTCCGCGAACCGGTCGAGCGCGAACGACCCGGCGGGGAGGCCACAGGGCTGATCGGTCACGGCCGCCGCCAGCAGTTCGCCCACCGCCGGCGCGATCATGAAGCCGTGGCCGCTGAAGCCGGCGGCGACGAAGAGGCCCGCGCCGCCACGCGGGCCGAGGACCCGGCCAAGGATCGGCCGTCGGTCCGGCGTCGTGTCGTACCACCCGCCGAGCACGCGTCGAACCGGGAGGTCGGCCAGCGCCGGGAGCAGGCTCGTGCCCGCGCGGAGCGTCCGCTCGGTGAACGCCAGGTCGTCGCTCTCCGGCGTCTCGGCCAGCCAGCCCAGGTAGAACACGCCGTTGCGTAGCTGCTTCCCGGCGAACGCGCGCTCGGGGGCCACCACGAGCGGCGCCATCACGGCCGGGGCGTAGGGCACCATCAGGTAGGCGACCACGCCCATCCCCATCGACAGACCGAACCACTGGGCGAAGCTCCCCAGGAACCCGACGAACGGATTGAGCGCGCGGGTCGCGTAGATGTAGCTTCCGCCTGCGCGGGGCATGGCGGACGAGAGGATGGCGTAGCAGAGGGCCGCCAGGGTGGCCGGTACGGCCGCGACCACGTAGACCCAGGGAATGGCCGCCCCGACGCCGGGCGCCGAGCGCTGGACCATGAACGGGATGATGTTGATTCCCACGCCCACCATCGCGCACAGCGCCGTCGCGATGAGGCCGATCAAGCCCATCTCGCGCGCCAGATGAGGTCGCGTGTCGTCCGGGGAGGGGCCAGTCATCCGAGAGGGGGGGACCCGTGGCCCTGCCGCTCGAGATGGAGCTGGTTCCCGCTCGGGAAATGGATCACGAGCCGCCCCTGGTCGAGCTGGTACGGACACGTCTCGACGTGCGACGCCGTCTGCGTCATACGCAGGTCCCGCCCGCCGCCTCCCTGGAACATGAGCCGGTGATGGAACGAGAGGTGCCGGTGGTCGGCCTCGTAGCGACCGGCCTCTGCGCTGGCCCACTCGCCCGCCTCCCCGGTCGTGAAGTAGAGCGTCGACCAGTGTCCGGCGGCCAGCAGCAGCACGCCGTGCACCGGCGTCGACCGTCCGGCCACGACGTAGGAGTGGATGCGCCACGCCCCCTCGAGATCGGCGGCCCCGGTCCGCTCGGCCGTGGTCGAATCGGGCATCGTCATCCTCGCTATTATCCTCTGCTGTGTTCGGCGTGCGATATGATCGGGGCCTGACCGGGAGCGACAGAGGAGCATCCTAAGACGTGGCGGGCGGGGATTCGCTCGAGGAACGGGTGGTCAAGCATCTCCTGGCGGCAGCCGACGGCTCGCCCGCGCCCGAGGAGATCACCCCGGACAGCTCGCTACGCGAATACATGGCCCTAAACTCGCTGCAGGCCGTGAGCCTCATGCTCGACCTGGAGGACGAGTTCGGCATTGTCGTGGAAGACGATGAGCTCAAGGATCTGCAGACGGTCGGCGACGTGTTCCGCCTCGTCCGCACGAAGGTCGACGCCGGCGCCTGACTCCCACAAGCCCTGATGAGCAGACGTGTCGTGGTGACCGGGTTGGGCCTGGTGTCCTGCCTCGGCCACGGCTATCGGTCGGTGCTCGCGCGCCTCGAACACGGGGAGAGCGGACTCCGCGCGATGCCGGAATGGGACGGGCTCGGGCTGAAGAGCCTGGTCGCCGGCCCGATCGACGACCTGGACGCCAAGCCGGAGGCGGCCCGGTTGCCGAAGCGGCTGGTGGCGGCCATGTCCGACGCGGCGCTCTTCTGCGCTCTGGCAGCCCAGGACGCGGTGGCCGACGCCGGGCTCGCGGTCGCCCAGCTCCAGCACCCCGGCACCGGGTGCGTCGTGGGCAGCGGCGTGGGGAGTGTCGACACGGTCTGGGAAACGGCGTCGCGGTTTTACGGCGGTCAGGCCCGGCGCATGGATCCGTATTCCGTGCTCCGCTCGATGTCCTCCAGCGCCAGTGCCGCCGTCGCCAACCTGCTCGGGACCCGCGGCCGCAGCTACTCGCTGAGCTCGGCGTGCGCCACCTCGGCCCACAACATCGGCCATGCCTACGAGCTCATTCGCTGGGGTGCGCTGGACCGCGCGGTGGCCGGCGGCGGCGAGGACATGAGCCAGATAATCGCCGGCTCCTTTCAGGCCCTGCGACTGGCGCTCTCCACGCACTACAACGAGGCGCCTACCCTGGCCTCCAGGCCCTACGACGTCGGTCGCGACGACTTCGTCTTGAGCGGCGGTAGCGGGATCGTCATCCTGGAGGCGCTCGAGCAGGCGCAGGCGCGTGGTGCCCGCATCAGAGCCGAGCTGGTGGGCCACGGGGCGAACTCCGACGGCTTCGACCTGGTGCTCCCGGAGCCGGAGGGACACCAAGTGGCGGCCTGCATTCGGTCGGCGCTCGCCGACGCCGAGCTCGCGCCGTCGGTGGTGGACTACGTGAACACCCATGCCACCTCGACGATCGCCGGTGATATCGCCGAGGTCCGCGCGCTCCAGGAGGTGTTTGGGGACTCGCTCCCGCCGTTTTCCTCCACCAAGTCCATGACGGGACATGCCATGGGGGCGGCCGGCGCGCTCGAGGCCATCTTCTGTACCGGCATGATCGAGCGCGGCTTCATGGCCCCTTCGATCAACATCGAGCGCCTGGATCCGGCGCTCGAGGGTCTCCCCATCGTCACCCGCGCCACGCGTCGAGACCTCACGACGGTCGTGTCGACGAATCTCGGCTTTGGGGCACCAACGCCGCCCTGGTCCTCCGGCGGTACGATGCCTGACGGACGGCGCCTGATCGACGGGTTGCGTGAGGACGGTGGCGGCCTGGCGCGGGCGGCCATTCGAGCGATCCTGCCTTACGGTGACGCCTTTCTCTTCCTGGATCGCGTCTCGACGCTGACCGAGACCGATCTCGAGGCGACCTATGCGGTGCCCTCCGATTCTCCGCTCCTGCAGGCCCACTTCGTGGGCTTCCCGGTCCTGCCCGCATCGCTGATCACCGAAGGGTTCGGACAGGCGGGCTCGATCCTGATCCGCTACCGGCTGGATTCGCCCGAGGATCAGGACCTCGTCGCGCTGCAGGTCGCGCGCGCGCGTATCTTCTCACCGGTGTTTCCCGGTGACGTCCTCGAGTACCGGGTCCATCTGGGGGCCATGGGCTCGCGCGTGGCGCGACTCGTGGGTGAGACCTGGGTCGGCACCCGGCGCAACGCCAAGATCAACTTGACGGTGGGGATTGTGAGCCGCCGCACCTTCAGGACACAAAGCTTCCCCCCGGTCGACACGGGCTGCTAGTACTACTTTGTTAGATCCGCAATTGCACCGACTTTAGCGCCTCGATGCGCTTCAGGTAGAACGGCCGTGGAGCAAAGAGGTCCGCGGTGAAGATTTCCTGCACGATCGCGCGGGCCACTGGAAAGGTGAGCCCGGCGAGGTGCCGCCGCCGCTCGGCCTGCAGGAAGTTGTACGTCACGGCGGTGAGCACGACGTGATGGTGCCAGCCCGGGAACGTGCGGCCTTCGAAGTGATCCAACCCGAGGTGGGTCTTCAACTCTTGGAACTGCTGCTCGATGGCCCACCGCTGATGCGCGAGTCGGACAAGCTGCGGCCAGGAGGTGGTGGCCGGCAGGTTGACGAAGAAGTATTTGGTCCGCGGCGTCGCGCCCGTGTCGCGTTCGGCCAGCAGCCACACCTCGGGGGCGAGCCGGCGGTCGCGCCAGTCGTGGGCCGGGGTCACCCGCAGGGCCACACACTGGACCGTCCAGCGGCGCCCGCCGCGGCGGTTGCGCCAGCTGATGGGCCGCCACCGCGGCTGCGCCTTGGCGGCCTGGGCCACCGTGTACGCCCGCACGCCCGCCGCCAGGTCTGGCCGGGTGCGCGGGCGCCCCAGCCGGCCGCCCCGCCGGTGCCCGAGGCGCGGCCGCCCCAGGAACACGGTCTGCGACGAGGAAATCCCCACCGCACAGGGGAGCCGCAACCGATGCCACATGGCCCGAAACAGGCCGGTATCGCCAAACTCCGCATCGGCCAGCACGCCGGTGACGGTGAGGCCGCTGGCGCGCACCTGCCGGAGCAGGGTGAGCGCTTGGCGCCACTTCGCCTGCAACCGGACACCCCGGGGAAGCCGCGCCCGATCGCGGGCGGCGTCGGTCAGCCACGCCTCGGGCACATAGAGCGCGGCCCCCAGCAAGTAGGCGCGCAGCCCGGTCCACAGCGCCGCGGTGACCGCCACTTGGCCATTGGCGACTTTCCCCACGGCCCCACAGTACTGGCGGGCCACCCCGACCGAGGACGTCCCTGGCTTGGGGAAACTCGTGCCAGCGAAGATCACCAGCCCTTCGCGTTCGGGCAGCACCGCCCGCAGGCAGCGCCAGACGCCGTCGGCACTCCACGGCGCATCGGTGATGAAGTGTTGGAACGCTTGATAGCCCCCGGGATCGGTCCCCCGCGCCAGCATCGCTTCCATCGACTTGCGCGGGCTGTCGCTGAGCAACCCCTGGACGTACCGGCGCAACGCCAGCTCCTGTGCGCGATGGCCGAAGCACGCCTTGAAGGCCTCGAGCCATCTCATCAGGCGACGCAACTGCCCCACCGTGCGGCGGTCGTGCACTACCGCGCAGGGTACCGAATTCGCCGGAAAAGTACAATGTCCTCAAATTAGATCACTTGTCGGATCTCGCCCAAATTGTGCGATCTAACAAAGTAGTACTAGCAGCCCGTGGTGAAAGTCCTGCGTCGCACCAAGGGCGGTGCTGCGCCCGGCTGGCAAGGCGCGAGGAGCGAAAATACCGGGAGTATTTGACCGACGAGCAACACAGCCAGGCGGGATGCAGCGCCGCCCGACTGCAGCAGGACTTTCACCACGGGCTGCTAGCGGGACCGTGTCAGCGTTGCGTGGGCCCAAACGCATGGTGCGAGTCCTGGTGACGTCGACCGGATGGGCTGCGAAGGTGCCGACCGTTTCAGAACACCTGTCCGCGCGGAAGCGGGACCTGGAGGACGAGGCGAAAGACCCAGTAGAGCACCAGGACGACCGTGAGCCCGGTGATTGGGTAGACGATTCGCGCGCGTCCGCTCCAGGATTCGTGCATCGCGATCGCCATGGTCGCGCCGTAGGCCAGCAGCGCCGCCACGAGGAACCCGAGGATCGGGATTAGCGCCACCGCGGCCAGCATGGCCACCACGAACCCGATGCGCCTCGGGCTGGAGCCTCGGATCGGGACGCGCGGCGACGTCGTGTCTCCAATTAGCGTCGCCGCGATCTGGACGCCGGCGAGCACGATCAGCGCGATCGCGACCATGCGCGGGAATATGTACGAGTCGGGGTCGACCATGCCGGTCGTGTCGTAGAGCGCCGCCGCGGCGACGAGGATCAGGATGGCGGGTACCACGATCCCGGCCGAGGGCGTCCGCTCCCGTGTCATGTCGTCCATCGCCCGAGGCCGATCCGCGCGGCCACGACGGGGTAGAAGAGCGTTAGCGCGATGCAGGCGAGGATGCCAAGCGACAGCGGCCGCAGGAAGAACATCGCCGGCACGCTCCCTGTGGCCGCCCCGATCGTCCACCCCTGCACGAAGCCCTGCTCGGCGATCCGCCCCAGGATCAGCCCGAGCACGATCGGGGACGGCTCGTATCCGAACCGGCTCAGGATCCACCCCAGCGTCCCCAGGACGATCATGATGGCGATGTCGGCGACGCTGTTGCGGATCGCGAACGCGCCGATCAAGGTCATGAACGCGACGCTCGGCACGAGGAGCGCCTTCGGGACCGCCACGATCAACCGGTAGGCGTAGCGGCCGAGGAGAAGGCCGACCGGCAGCATGATCACGGTCGCGATCAACAACCCGAAGATGAACGTGTAGACGATCGACGCTTCGGTCGTGAACAGGCTCGGTCCCACCCGCACGCCCTGCACCAGCAGGGCGCCCAGGATCACGGCGTCGGGTGGCGTGCCCGGGATTCCCAGGACCAGCGTTGGAATGAAGCCCCCGCCGACGGTCGCGTTGTTCGCGGCCTCGGTGGCCTGGACGCCCTCGGGCTCGCCCGTTCCGAAGTGCTCGCCGCGTGGCGAGGCTCGTCTGGCCTGCGCGTAGGCGACGAGCCCGCCGATCGAGCCACCCGCGCCGGGCAGGATGCCGACCAGCGTCCCGATGATCGAGCTGCGCACCAGATTCCACCGCGCTCCCCACGACATGGCCAGCGCCTCGTGGAGCCGGAGTCCGCCCGAGCGGCCCTCGACTCGCAGATGCCGTTCGGCCGTGGCGACCAGATCGAGGAGGACCGGCACGCAGTAGAGGCCGATCAGTGCCGAGACGAGCTCGATGCCGCCGAGGAGGGTCTGGCTCCCGAAAGTGAACCGGACGTCGGTGCTGATCTCGGCTACGCCGACGCACGAGAGCAGCAGCCCGAGCGTGCCGCCCAGCAGCCCCTTGAGCAGGTTGCCGTGAGAGAGCGTCGCGATCAGCGTGAGTCCCAGGACGGCCAGCCAGAAGTACTCGACCGGACCCACCGACAGGGCGACCCTGGCCAGCGGGGGAGCGAGGACGAGCAGGAACCCGGCGCCCACGAGCCCGCCGCACACGCTGGCGAGGCAGGCGAGCGTGATGGCCAGATCGCCGTCGCCGCGCTTGGCCATCGGGTAGCCGTCGAAGGTCGTGGCGATTGCCGACGGTGTGCCGGGCGTGTTCAGTAGGATGGCGGCGTAGGCGCCGCCGTAGATCGCGCCGGTATAGAGCGCGCCCATCAGGATGAGGGCCGAGACGGGCGCCATCGAGAAGGTCAACGGCACCAGGATGGCAATCGCCATGGTGGCCGTTAGGCCGGGCAGCGAGCCCACGACAGTGCCGCCGATGACGCCGACCAGGGCCAGCGCTAGGTGCGGGGGCGTCAGCGCCTGGAGCAGGTAGTCGAGAGCAGGCACGGGGGGGCTGCTATGGTGCGAGCCCCGCGGTCTTGGCGGCGGCCTCGTACTCCGTGCGCTTCTGGGCCACGAAGTTGCCCATCCGATCGTAGGGCACGTCGATCAGGGCGAAGCCGCCGTCCTCCATCTTCTCGACGAACTCCGCGTCGCGGTTGATCTCGCCGATCAGATCGGAGAGGCGCTGCCGCGTCGCCTCGCTGGTCGAGCTCGGCACCGCGATGCCACGGTAGGCACCCGACACCAGGTCGTAGCCGAGCTCGCGGAAGGTCGGGACGTCGGGGAAGCGGGCGTGCCGGGTCTCCATGGCGACGGCCAGGAGCCGGACCTGCTCGCCGTAGGCGGCTCCGGCCGACGAGTAGCCCCACTGGGCCGTCACCTGACCTCCCAGGAGCGCGGTGATCGCCGCGCCCGTTCCGCGGAAGGCGACGTAGGCCGTCTCGATGCCGGCGAGACCGTCGAAGCGGATCTGCGCGATATGGTTGGCCGATCCCTTGCCCGAGCCCGAGAGCGTGGCGGCGCCCGGCCGGGACCTGGCGTGCGCGACGAAGTCCTCCACGGATCGGATCTCGCTCTCCTGACGGACGACGAGCGCGTCCGGCGTGTAGTGGAAGAAGTGGACCGGCACGATGTCGTCGGTCGCGTAGCCGACATTGCCCTGCAGCGGCTGGATGACGATGTGGGGCAGGTTGACGCCCATGATCGTGTAGCCGTCGGCTGCCAGCGCGTTGAGCTGCGACCAGCCCACCGCGCCACCGCCACCCGCCTTGTAGGACACGACGAGATCCTGACCGAACTTGGCCTTGAAGGCCGCCTGCTGCAGCCGCGCGGCGATGTCCGACTCGCCTCCCGGCGCGAACGGGATGAGGTAGTGGACCGGCGCGCTGGGGTAATCGTCCGCGCCCCCCGCCGAGGTGGGCCCGGCGCCCGTCGAATCGGCCGGACCGGCGGCGCACCCGATTCCCAGCAGGGCGCCCTGCACGGCCACGAAGAGGACCCCGTGGAGGGCGATGCACGCGCGGCTGACGAACAATGGCATCGAGGCCGCAGGATACCATGGGCGTCGGCGGGCTCGTGTGGGGCGACCGGGAGCGACACGACGTCCGCCCGGCACACCGAGAACAGTGCGGCGGCTGGCGCGCCAACGTCGTTCTAGTACTACTTTGTTAGATCGCACAATTTGGGCGAGATCCGACAAGTGATCTAATTTGAGGACATTGTACTTTTCCGGCGAATTCGGTACCCTGCGCGGTAGTGCACGACCGCCGCACGGTGGGTCAGTTGCGTCGCCTGATGAGATGGCTCGAGGCCTTCAAGGCGCGCTTCGGCCATCGCGCACAGGAGCTGGCGTTGCGCCGGTACGTCCAGGGGTTGCTCAGCGACAGCCCGCGCAAGTCGATGGAAGCGATGCTGGCGCGGGTGACCGATCCCGGGTGCTATCAAGCGTTCCAATACTTCATCACCGATGCGCCGTGGAGTGCCGACGGCGTCTGGCGCTGCCTGCGGGCGGTGCTGCCCGAACGCGAAGGGCTGGTGATCTTCGATGGCACGAATTTCCCCAAGCAAGGGACGTCCTCGGTCGGGGTGGCCCGCCAGTACTGTGGGGCTGAACCGTACCGGGTTTGTCGGAGGGCTTTTTCCTTGAGAGGATGGAGCCATGTCACGACTGAGTCGGTATTCCCCCGAAGTACGAGAGCGAGCGGTGCGGCTGGTCCGCGAGCACGGGGCTGAGCACCCGTCCGAGTGGCCGCGATCGAGTCGATTGCGGGCAAGCTGGGGTGCACGGCCGAAACGCTCCGGAAGTGGGTCCGGCAGGCCGAGCGCGATAACGGGCTCCGCGGTGGCCTGACGACCGCGGAACGCCAGCGCGCGAAGGAGTTGGAGCGCGAGGTGCGTGAGCTGAAGCGCATAAATGAGATCTTGCGCAAGGCGTCGGCGTATTTTGCGCAGGCGGAGCTCGACCGCCGACCGCGGTGATGGTTCAGTTCATCGATGACCATCGCGACGCCTACGGGGTCGAGTCGATCTGCACCGTCGTGCCGATTGCCCCGTCGACGTACTTCTGGCACAAGGCCCGCCACGCAGATCCCACGCGACGGAGCGCACGGGTCCACCGCGACGACGGGTGGCGCCGGGAGATTCAGCGCGTCTGGGACGACAACCAGCAGGTATATGGCCCGCGCAAGGTCTGGCGGCAACTGCGACGCGACGGCCACCGCGTGGCGCGCTGTACGGTGGGCCGCCTGATGCGAGCGATGGGCCTCCGTGGGGCTGTCCGAGGCCGTGCGTGGGTGACCACCACGCAGGCGGACAGCGGTGCGGATCGTCCGGTTGACCTCGTCGACCGTCACTTCGTGGCGACCCGGCCCAATCAATTATGGGTCTCGGACTTCACCTACGTCGCGACGTGGCGGGGCTTCGTCTACGTCGCCTTCGTCATCGACGTGTTCGCGCGACGCATTGTCGGCTGGCGCGTGTCGAATTCGCTCCGCACGGACTTTGTCCTCGATGCGCTTGAGCAGGCCATCTACGATCGTCGCGGTGACGGCGCGGGCGACCTGGTGCATCACAGCGACAGTGAGTATATGGGGGCCTGCTTCCGGGCGGCTTGACCCGCACCAGCGATTGACCCGTCAGGATGTGGGTACTGGAACGCTCCTGGGCTTCTCTGACCCACATTTCCGATTGACCCTGTGTCTTTCCTCGGAACTGTCGGTTGCCCGGGAGCGGGCCAGTGAGGCGCCTGCCTCACCGACGGTGTGACTTCATGTAGAGCCTGGCCAGTGGCCCCGTCACTGTCTTGTCCACCCGCCTCGGTGCGCCGGCGCCGTTCCCTATGACCGAGCCAAGGAGGCGACATGACGCACGTGACATCGGTACCGACCATCCGCGTGGTCGGCGGCATTGACACCCACAAGGATCTGCACATGGCCGCCATCGTCGACCGCGACGACGGCCGTCTGCTGGAGACCAAGGACTTCTCGACGACACGCGCAGGGTATCGGGCGTTACTCCGTTGGATGCGTCAGCACGGCGCGCTCGAGTCGGTCGGGATCGAAGGCACCGGCAGCTATGGCGCCGGGATCATGCGTTTCTTGAACGCGGCGGGTGTGACGACACATGAAGTCGACCGCCCTGATCGGAGCGACCGACGTCGCCGCGGGAAATCGGATGCCGTCGATGCCGAGATGGCCGCCCGGGCCGTCATCTCGGGGCGCCGCCTATCCACGCCGAAGAACAAGAATGGCCGCGTCGAAGCGCTCCGCGTGCTGCGGTTGACGCGGGCCGGGGCCGTGCGTTCCCGAACCAAGGCACTCCAGCTTCTGCGCAGTCATGCCGTGTCTGCCCCGGACGAGGTCCGCGACGAGGTCCGTTCCCTGACCCGGATGCAGCTGCTGCGGACCGTCGCGGCCTGGCGGCCCGACTATGACGACTTCGACCATCCCGCCACCGCCACCCGGATCGCGATGCGGTCGTTGGCCCGGCGTATCCTGGAGCTCAACAACGAAGTGGCCGACCTCGACGACCTCATCGAGCCCCTCGTCACCGACCTCGGCGCGCGACTCATCGAGCGCCCGTGCATCGGCATTGAGACCGCTGGGCAGCTGCTCGTCACCGCCGGCGACAACCCCGGGCGCATCCGGTCCGAAGCCGCCTGGGCGATGCTCTGCGGGGTGGCGCCGCTGCCCGCCTCCTCCGGCAAGACTGATCGCCACCGCCTCAACCGTGGCGGCGACCGTCAAGCCAACCGGGCCCTCCACATGATCACGATTAGCCGGCTCCGCACCGACGAGCGCACGCAAGCGTTTGCTCAACGCAAGGTCGCCAGCGGTAAGTCCAAACTCGAGGCCATCCGCTGCATCAAGCGATACATCGCTCGTGAGGTCTATCCCCTTGTGAAGGCCAACACCGCCGATGTTGGAGGCTCGACGAGCGCCCCTTGACATTTATGAGAGCTTCCGCGGCACGCAGTACTTGTCGATGCGCTACACCGAGCGGCTGGCCGACGCCGGCATCGCGCTGTCGGTCGGCAGTCGCGGCGACGCGTACGACAACGCCCTCGCCGAAACAATCATCGGTCTGTTCAAGACGGAGGTGATTCGACGACGCGGCCCGTGGCGTCACATCGACGCGGTCGAATTCGCCACGCTCGCGTGGGTCGACTGGTTCAACACCCGGCGGTTACTGCAACCGATCGGCTACATCCCGCCGGCGGAGTATGAAGAGCGTTACTATGAGCAGGCTACGGTGGCCTAACTCACGTCATTCGCTCTCCGACGTTCCCGGTACGGTTCAGGCCGTGGGGAAAGTCGCCAATGGCCAAGTGGCGGTCACCGCGGCGCTGTGGACCGGGCTGCGCGCCTACTTGCTGGGGGCCGCGCTCTATGTGCCCGAGGCGTGGCTGACCGACGCCGCCCGCGATCGGGCGCGGCTTCCCCGGGGTGTCCGGTTGCAGGCGAAGTGGCGCCAAGCGCTCACCCTGCTCCGGCAGGTGCGCGCCAGCGGCCTCACCGTCACCGGCGTGCTGGCCGATGCGGAGTTTGGCGATACCGGCCTGTTTCGGGCCATGTGGCATCGGTTGCGGCTCCCCTGTGCGGTGGGGATTTCCTCGTCGCAGACCGTGTTCCTGGGGCGGCCGCGCCTCGGGCACCGGCGGGGCGGCCGGCTGGGGCGCCCGCGCACCCGGCCAGACCTGGCGGCGGGCGTGCGGGCGTACACGGTGGCCCAGGCCGCCAAGGCGCAGCCGCGGTGGCGGCCCATCAGCTGGCGCAACCGCCGCGGCGGGCGCCGCTGGACGGTCCAGTGTCTTCGGACTGGCGAGCACACGCCACATGTGGATCCCCGCATAGGGGGTCTGCGGCATCATGCCGGGCGTGTCGGCGATGTCGACGGCCATGTCGCGCCCATCGCGGATGATGTGGATGAACTGGGCGTCGGGAAACCCCTCGCGGATCTCGTCCATCCAGAAACAATTGCGCGGGCTCTTCTCGCCCCATCGTGGCTTGTCGCTCTCGGCCGCGTAGCGGCGGTGGAGCACGTCGTAGAGGCCCACGAACGTGGGCTCTGTGGCCTCCGCGATGATGGCCTCGGGTGTCAGATCGAGCGGCCAACCCTTGATGGTCGGGGTCTCGAGCATGTCCTCCGCCAGGGCGTGCAGGTTCGCCGCCGCCGACAGGTCGCCGTAGCTGTACTGGTAGGGATAGACCAGCTCGTAGAGCCAGGCCGGCGGCGGCACCGCGAGCCGGGGATGGGCGTCGAGGACGAGTCGCAGCAGCGTCGACCCCGATCGCGGCGCGCTGACGATGAAGAACGGGCGAGCCGAGAGCATCAGGCTACCTGGTCCACGGGTCGGACTGCCACAGCGCCCGGAACGTGCGGTCCTGCTCGACCACGAGGCGCTCCAGGTCGGGCCCCGACACGTACTGGATGGGAAGCCGCTGCGCGCGCGCCGCCTCCAGGAACGCGGGATCCGTCGCGGCGCGTCGCACGGCCTCGCGGAGGACAGTCGCGACCGCGACCGGGAGGCCGGCGGGAGCGATGATGGCGCGGTGCACGCCGTAGGTGAGATCGATCCCCTGTTCCTTGAAGGTCGGGACCCAGGAGCCATGCGGGCTCCGCACGTCGGCCATCTGTCCCAGGATGCGCAACCGATCGCGATGACGCGCGACCGCGCCCAGGCTGATGGCGGCGGCCGGGACGTGGCCTCCGAGCAGGGCCGTCCGGGTCGGCCCGCCATCGCCGAGCGGGACCAGGTTGAGGTTGACCTGGACCTTCCGCACGAACAGCCGAGCGGCGATCCCGTGCGGGCTCGCGAGCCCGGGCACGGCGAGCGTCACCTCGCCCGGGCGCTGGCGGGCCATCTCGATCAGATCCTGGAGCGTCCGGTATCGGCTGCTCTCGAGAACGCTGATGCTGGTCGGGTCGGTGCTGACGCTCCCGAGCAACGAGAAGCTGTCCAGGGTGTACCGGGTGTTGCGTTCGATCGGGCCTGTGACCAGGGCCGGCAGGATGGCGAGACCGATGGTGTAGCCGTCGGGTTCGACGTGCGCGAGATCGTTGTAGGCGACGAGGCCGTTGCCACCGGGCTTGTTGATGACGACGATGTTGGCGTCGCCGAGGTGACGCTCGAGGAAGGGCACGAGCAGGCGGGACGTCGCGTCGCCGCCCCCCCCCACCTGCATGGGCACGACGAAGGTGATCAGGCGCTCGGGGTAGTCGGCCGCCCTGACGGCGGTCGAGACGCCGAGGATCAGGAGGCTGGCGCCCGCCAACACGCCGATGGCCCGAAGGGATCTGAGCATGCTCTTCACGGGGCGCGCGCCCCCGGCCGCGCTCAGTAGGCGACGGCGTAGCAGTCGCGTCGCGGGTCGGCGCCCGCGATGCGGTTCCCCGTGTCCGGATCCAACATGACGGCGGTGGCGCAGCCCGAGATGCCGAACGGGCGAACCGTGGTGACCTCGTGGCCACGGCCCTCGAGCGCCCGAATGACCTGCGCGGGCAGCGTCGCCTCGACGTTGATGCGGTTGAACCCGGTGTCGTGAGGCCAGAACGACTGGTGGAAGTGCAGGGTCTGCACGCGCGGCCACTCGATCGCCTCGTGCAGGTTCGGGTACCACTCGGACCGGAACTCGACGATGTTCAGAAACGTCTGCAGGATCGTCTGCTCCTGGTTGTCGCCGCCGGGCGTGCCGATCGCCAGGAACGGCTCGCCGTCCTTGAGGACGATGCTCGGGGTGAGCGTGTACCGCGGGCGCGAACGCGGACGCAGCTGCGCGGCCCGGGTCTTGTCGAGCCAGAACTGCTCGCCCCGCACGCTCATGCCGATGCCGGTGTCGCCCAGGATGACCGCGCCACCGATCCAGCCCCCACTGGGTGTGCTGTCGAAGATGTTGCCGTCGGCGTCGATGATGGCGATGTGGGTCGTGTCCTTGAGCGAGCCGGGGTCGTCGGCGCCGGCCAGCCCCACGTCGTTCTGGGTCTGGCCCTCGGCGCCCTCGGCGATGTCGGCCGTCCAGTACGTCCACTCCTTCACCTGCGAATCGAAGCGCAGGGGATCACCCGCGGTGAACGCCCGCGAGGCCCGCGACAAATCGATCCGCGCGGCGCGCTCCTTCGCGTAGGCCTTCGAGAGGAGCCCCTCGGCGGGCACCGTCACGAAGTCCTGGTCGGCGTAGTAGGTGTCGCGGTCGGCATAGGCGAGCTTGAGCGACTCGATGACCGTGTGCAGGTAGTCGGCGCTGTTGTGTCCCATCCGGCGGAGATCGAACGTCTCGAGGATGTTCAGCGCCTGGAGCAGGGTGGGACCCTGGCTGTTGAACGGCTGCTTGTAGACCGTGTACCCGCGGTAGGTCGTGTGCGCGGGTTCCTCGACCCGCGCGTAGAACTCGGCGAAGTCGGCCTCGTCGAAGGGCGCGTCGTGCTCCTGCAGGAAGGCCACCATCTCGCGCGCGATGTCACCCTTGTAGAATCGGTCCCGCGCGGCCGAGATGCCGGCCTCCCGACCCTCCGCGGCGCCGGCGGCTCGGCCTCGACCATCCGCTTCAGCGTGTTCGCGAGAGAGGGGAGCGCGATCGTGTCGCCGGCCTCGTAGAAGGAGCCATCCGGCCGGAGCCAGTACCGCCGGTTGTCGGGCCATTGCCGGATGAACTCGATCTCCCGCTCGATCGCGCGGGCGGTGCGGGACCGTAGCGGGAAGCCGTGCTCGGCGTACTCGATGGCGCGGGCCGAGACCTCCTCGAAGCTCAACGTGCCCCAGCGCTCCAGCACGGTGAGGGCCGCGTGCAGCGCACCCGGCACGACGGCAGGATTGAGGCCGGCGCCCATGAGATCCTGATTCCGCTCGACGTGCCAGTCGATCGTGCCGCGCCGGGGGGCCCAGCCCTGACCGGTGATCGAGGTGACCGCGCCCTCGCTCCGGGGGTAGACGAGCACCAGCGCCTCGCCGCCCAGGCCGTAGAGATCCTGCTCGACGACGCCGCCGACGAGGAGGGCGGCGACACCGGCGTCGAACGCGTTCCCGCCGCGCAGCAGGATCTCGAAGGCCGCGGACGTCGTCAGCGGATGTCCGGCCGAGACGCCGCCGTTGCGACCCATGACGGGGGGGCGCTGCGCGGCGCCCATGGCGGTTCCCAGGAGCCAGATTCCCACCAATACGGGGATCACGGCTACCGAAGATCGAACGACGCGTCGTGTCGGTGCGCGCATGGGCTGATCTCCTTCCGGGTCCATCGATCGGCTTCCCACTGGTGCCCGTTCCTCGCGCCTCGCCGGCTGGGCGCCGCGCGCAGACGTTCACGCTCGAGAGCACCGATCTCGAACACTACGGTCGCTCGGTCACCCGCTGCAGGACGTCGTAGACGTTCTCCTGCCAGTACGGCACGCGCACCTGCTCGACGAAACTCATCCGGTAGCGTCCGCTGTCCGCCGCCACCTCGAGCAGCGTCCGGTCGGCGTCGAGGCCGCGCCAGTAGGTCTCCTTGGCGTCGGCCCGCTCGCCGACGAGCGAGGGTGCCTCGCCATCATAGCTCACCTCGATTGCCTCGGCGTCCCGTGCTCCGTCCGGCGTGTCCACGCGGGTCGTGCCCGTCCGGCGCGCCGTCGCGGGCACCGTGCCGCCGTCCTCGAGCAACACGGCGAACCGCTGCGGCGCGGCGCCGGAGAAGTCCAGCGCGCGGACGAGCAGCGGGACCAGCGCGACCGGGTATGCGCCGACCGGATAGGGGAACGCGCCCTCGCTGTTGCCGTAGTCGTCGCTTCGCCGGAGATGGCGCACCTGACCGTCGGGCAGGAACGCAAGCTCACGGTACTGGTTCGAGCACCAGTCGAAGCTGGCGAAGGATTGCTTGAGCGGGTGCAGGTCGGCCTGCGCGGCGTTCAGCACGTAGGAGCGCTTGTACTGGTAGCCGTTGGTGCTCTCCAGCTCGTAGAACATGGCCCACTTGAAGGCGCTGACCGTGTTCGCGGCGCCGCGCCGGGCCTTCGACTGGGTCTTGCGATCGAACTCGTGCTTGACCAGGAACGTGCCGACGCGGAAGGTCTGGTCGACGGGCTGTCCGCGCTGATCCTGGCTGCGCCGGACGTCGTAGAACACGATCTCCGCGTCGCCGTCGTTCCAGAGGGGCGCGGTGAGGTACTCCGCGTCGATCAGCGGCGCGGCCGCCCGGGCCGCCGGCACCGCCGGGGCTCGACCCTGGACATCCTGGAAGCCTGCGGTCGTCGCGATCAGGCCGGCCACGCCGGCGAGCCATCCGAGCGGTCGCCACGGGAGGGGGCGCGCGTTCGTCATCTGAGGTTCTCCTTCCAGTCCAGCCCGTCGCAGGGACGCACCGGCCTCGCGGCGCCGCGTCATTCCCGCAGGATGCGCGAGGGTCGCGGGACGCGCCGTCGCGTGAGACCGAAGGCCTCGACCGCGTGCGTCTG
Source organism: Vicinamibacterales bacterium (assembly GCA_965197935.1). Classification (GTDB taxonomy): domain Bacteria; phylum Acidobacteriota; class Vicinamibacteria; order Vicinamibacterales; family CAZQMT01; genus CAZQMT01. The sequence continues at coordinate 111,914 of CBDAOD010000002.1, forward strand.
GATGTGGGTCATGGCCTCCGTCACGTTGTCCGTGATGTAGAGCAGCTCCAGATCGCGTTCATCGATCGCTCCGGCCCCGGCCATGGCGTGCAGCTGATCGATGAGTGGCCGCCAGTACGCGCGGCCCATGAGGACGACCGGAAAATCGAGGATCTTGCCGGTCTGGACCAGCGTGAGCGCCTCGAACAGCTCGTCCATGGTGCCCAGTCCTCCGGGCAGCGCGATGAAGGCGTACGAGTGCTTGAAGAGCATCACCTTCCGGGTGAAGAAGTACCGAAGCGTCACCCACCGGTCCAGGTAGCGGTTGGGCTCTTGCTCGAACGGGAGCTCGATGTTGCAGCCGACCGAGCGCCCACCGGCGTCCCGGGCGCCGCGATTGGCGGCCTCCATGACACCGGGTCCCCCCCCCCGGTCATGACGGTGAACCCGAGGCCGGCGAGGGCCCGCCCGGTTTCGCGCCCCAGCGAATAGTGCGGGTGGTCTTCCGGAAAACGCGCCGATCCGAAGACCGTGACGCAGGGACCCACGAAGTGCAGGACGCGGAACCCCCGGAGGAAGTCCCACAGGACCCGGATCACGAGCCAGAATTCGGTGCTCCGCGAATGCGGCCCCTCGAGGAGGACCCGGTCCCCGGCGTGGTGCGTTCGGGGCCGGGACGCCTGAGCGGCCGGCTCGGCTACGGGCGAGTCGCGCGGCATGTGTCTCCCCGGGACGCGTGCCTACCGGAGGGTGGCCGCGGATCGCCCGGCGTCTCCGCGGCCACCGATGGCTCAGGGCGTCTCATGCGGGTGTGTGGGCATGCTCGAGCGGAAGCACGATCGTCACGACCGTCCCACCCTCGGCCGGACAGTCGAGCGAGATCGTGCCCTGATGGTGCTCGATGCCGCGTTTGGCGATCGACAACCCGAGCCCGGTGCCCCGGGACTTGGTCGTGAAGGACGGCTCGAACACCCTGTCGCGAACGTCGGGCGGGATGCCCGGCCCCGTGTCGCGGATCCTAAGCTCGCAGGTGTTGTCCCCGGGCGCGACCTCGACGCGTATGATCCCGCGTCCGTCCATCGCGTGCGCGGCGTTGAGCAGCAGATTGTGGAAGAGCCGCTGGAGCAGCGTGGCGTCGCCGTTGACGATGGACTCCGGACCCGTGACCTCGATCGAGATCCCGGACAGCGCCGGCTCCAGCTCGAGTAGCTGCGCGCTGCCCTCGAGCACGGGGAGCAGGGCCAGCGGGGCGAACCTCGGTTGCGTGGGTCTGGCAAAGACCAGCAGGTCGTCGATCAGGGCGTTGAGCGTGTCGAGCCGCTCCACGACCTCGGCGAGGACCTCCTTCTCCTTCGAACGCTCCAGCTTCCGGGCCCCGAGTACCTGGACCACGCCCTTGATCGCCGCCAGCGGATTCCGCACCTCGTGCGCCACGACGGCGGCCATCTGTCCGAGCGAGGCCAGGGTTTGCTGCTCCCGGATTAGCGCCTCGGCCTGCTGTCGCTCGGTAATGTCCCGGAGGATGACCGTGTAGAGCCGCTCCTGACTGCGCGTCTGCGAGATCGTGGCCTCGGCCGGGAACTCCTCACCGCTCGCGCGGAGCCCGGTCACCGGTCGCCCGGCCATCTTGCGGTTGGTGACGCCCGACCGGCCGAAGTCGCCGATGTGCCCGCGATGGGCTTTGCGGTGGCGTTGGGGCAGCAGGCGGTCGATCGAGTGGCCGAGGACGTCGGCGGACGAGTAGCCGAACATCCGCTCGGCGGCGGGGTTGAAGACGACGATTCGCTGGTTCTCGTCCAGGGTCACGATCGCGTCCATGGCCGAGGAGATCACGCCCTCGCGGAGGCCTGACTCTTGCGGAGCTCGGCCGTGCGCGCCTCGACTCGAACTTGGCCTCGAGCTGCTCACGCTCCCGCCGAAATCCCTCCTCGGCCGCGCGGCGCAGGGTGATGTCGACCATGGTTCCCTGGAGGCAGAAGGGTGTTCCATCCTCGTCCTCGACGACCACCGCCGTATCCTCGAACCACACGATGCGGCCATCACGATGCAGCATCCGGTAGACGGCACGGAAGGTCTCGCCGGATCCCCACGAGCGCGTGAGCTCGGAGAGCACGTGCTCGCGGTCGTGCGGATGCAGGAGCTTCAACCAGAGCTCGGGGTCGGTCTTCCAGTCGTCGATCTCGTGGCCGAGCTGCTCCGCCGCCTGGGTGCTCAGGTAGCGCGCCGTGCCCGTCAGTTCGAGATCGGCGATGTAGGTGATGACCGGGAGGTGCTCGACCAGCCTCCGATACCTCGCCTGGGGGGCCCGGCGTTCCACGTGCTCCCGTCGCAGGCGCGCGACGTGTCCGCGGAGCCTCGCGAGCTCCTGCTCTGCGGCGTGACGGGGTTGGGCATCGTGGGTGCTCGTACGCGGCGGCGGCCGGTCGCCGACGGAGTCGCGAGTGCGCCACCGATCTCGATCCCCGCGATATATCGATCATACGTTCATAACGCGGGATCGACACGTGTCAAATCGCCGGGCCTGCCGGTCGCGGCCTTGCCTTCGGCGGTATTCGGAAGCAGAATCCTTAACCACGGTGCGCCGCCGCGACGGGCGGTCTGTCGAAAGGAGCTCTGGCGATGAAGCAGTGGATGGCGACCCTGGCCCTCGGGCTGGCCCTGACGGTGTTCGGTTCGGAGGCTGACCGACTCGGGGCCGCGGATCGGCCGGGACCGCGCGCCGCGACGGGAGCGCAGACGGAGGAGGCCGAGCAGGCGGTCCGCAAGGCCCTACAGGCGCAGCACTTTGCCTACTGGGGCAAGGATGTCGCGGGGTTCGCGCAGGTCGCCGCGGACAAGTTCTACCGGATCGGCCAGGACGGCGCGATCACATCGAAGGACCAGCACCTGGCGGCCATGCAGGCGGACACGAACCTGCCCAAGGCTCCCAGCTTCCACGACGACGTGCGCATTCGGATCTACGGCGGCGCTGCCGTCGTCACGCTCCGCGACCACTGGCCCGGCACGACCATCGCCGCCACGCGCAGCACCTACGTGTTCGTGAATCGGGATGGCGGCTGGAAGATGGTGGCGCTGCATCAGACCCGGGTGGCGCAGTAGATCGGCGGGCGCCGCGCCACCCATGCCCGCGATGCCGACGGACCAGCCTGGGCTGCTGCGCGGTCTGGGCCGAACCGAGGCCGTCGCCGTGGTGGTGGGCGGCGTCATCGGCTCCGGCATCTTCTTCAAGCCCCTGCAGATCGCCGCGGTGCTCGGCGACTTCTGGCTGATCATCGCGATTTGGGTGGCGGCGGGGCTGCTCTGCCTGCTCGGGGCGCTGTGCATCGCCGAGCTCGCGGCGATGCTGCCACACGCCGGCGGGCTCTACGTCTACCAGTCCGCGGCCTACGGCAAGCTCCCCGCCTTCCTCTACGGCTGGACGCTCTTCTGGATCGTGCGCCCCGCGGCGATCGGCGCGCTGGCGACCGCCTTCAGCCTGGCGCTGCCGCTGGGCGAGCTGGCGCGGCTGGGTCTCTCGCTCGGGCTCATCGCCCCCTGGCATGGGTCAACATCCGGGGAGTCATCTGGGGCGGGCAGACGCAGAACGTCACGACGCTGATCAAGGCCGGGTTCCTGGCGGGCATCGCGGTACTCCCGCTGCTCCTGGGCTACGTCGACCCCGGCAACTTCGCGTCGGGTCTCGACCGGCCGCGCGAGGGCTCGCTGCTCGTCGGTCTGGGCGTGGCGCTGCTCGCCGTGCTCTGGGCCTACGACGGCTGGCACGAGGTGACCCCGCTCGCCGAGGAGATCCGCGACCCGCAGCGCAACCTGCCGTGGGCGTTGTTTGCGGGAGTGGGGATCCTGATGCTCCTCTATGTCAGCGCCAACCTGGCCTACCACAGCGTCCTGTCGATGAGCGAGGTCGCGAGCGAGCGCAACGTGGCGGCCGGTCTCATGGATCGCACCATCGGATCGGTCGGCGGCGCGCTCATGGTCGGGTTGGTGATGTGCTCCGTGTTCGGCGCGATCAACACGAACCTGCTGCATGGCCCGCGCGTCTTCTTCGCCATGAGTCGCGACAAGCTCTTCTTCGCCAGGCTGGGGCAGGTGCACGCGACGCGGCGGACGCCGAGCCATGCCATCGCCGCCCAGGCGGCGCTGGCGGCCAGCCTGATCGTCATCGCGGGGTTCGTGCCGGTCCGGCAGATCCAGGAACCGGTGTCCTCGGCGACGCTCGCGGTGGCGGTGCCGGCCGGCTACGCGGACCGGGTGTCGTTTCGTTCGCCACCGGCCGCGCCGCGGGGCGCGGCCGGCGGCGAGGACGTGGCGGCGGTCGGTGGCGCGCTCACCTTTCGCGGAGTGCCGATGCGCTGGCGCGAGCGCGTGGAGCTCGAGGCCCTGAGCGACGCGCCGAGCTACCGAGTCGCGCTCGAGGCGCTCTACAACCGGTCGAACCGTCACGTGTTCGATCTGTTGACCAACCTGGTCGTGTTCGGGACGGGGATCTTCTACGTCCTGACCGTCGCGGGTGTCATCATCTTGCGCCGCCGGGCCCCGGATCTCCCGCGCCCGTACCGAACCTGGGGCTATCCCGTCGTCCCCCTGGTCTTCCTCGCGGTGTATGCGTGGTTCCTGTCGGTGACGTTCCTCGAGCAGCCGATCGAGTCGGTCGTCGGTCTGGTCGTCATCGCGACCGGCGCGCCCGCCTATTACCTCTGGAACCGGCGCCGGTCCGCGGCGGGGTCGCGACCGGGGCCTCGTGGTACCCTGCCTAGCGGCCCGTGGTGAAGTCCTGCGTCGCATGAAGGGCGGCGCTGCGCCCGGCTGACGAGGCGCGAGGAGCAAGAAGCCTGCAGACACCCGTGACACAGATGACCGGTAGAAGGACGCGGCGAATCGTCGGGGTGGCGGCGGTCGTGGCGGCCGCCGTGGTCGCCGCCTGGTTCGCGCCTCCCGGGCTCGGCGTCCAGGAGCGGACGAACCGCCTGATCCACGAGAAGAGCCCGTATCTGCTCCTACACGCGCGTAACCCGGTGGACTGGTATCCGTGGGGCGAGGAGGCCTTCGAGCGCGCGCGTCGGGAGGGCAAGCCGATCTTCTTGTCGATTGGCTACTCGACCTGCCACTGGTGCCACGTGATGGAGCACGAGTCGTTCTCGAATCCAACCATCGCCGCGCTGCTGAACCGACACTTCGTGTCGATCAAGGTCGACCGGGAGGAGCGTCCGGACCTCGACAGTGTCTACATGGCCTACGTCCAGGCGGCGACCGGCCGCGGTGGCTGGCCGATGTCGGTGTTCCTGACCCCGGATCTCGAGCCGTTCTTCGGCGGCACCTACTTCCCGCCGGAGGATCGCGGCGGTCGACCGGGGTTCGCGACCGTGCTGGAACGCCTCGCGGAGGCCTGGGCGCAGGATCGGGAGCGGGTGCTGGAGGCCGCCGGGCTGGCCACCAAGGCCCTGCGCGCGGCGGTCGAGACGGCCGCCGGTGGGGTCGAGACCTTGACGGGCGGCGCGCTCGATCGAACCTACGAGCAGCTCCGAAGCAACTTCGACGCGACCCACTGGGGCTTCGGCACGGCTCCCAAGTTCCCGCGGCCGGTCGTCTTCAGCTTCTTGCTCCGGTATCACCGGCGGACGGGGCAACCGGACGCCCTCAAGATGACCCTCGAGACCCTGCGGGCGATGGCGCGTGGCGGAATGCACGACCAGCTCGGGGGCGGCTTCCACCGCTACTCGACCGATCGCACCTGGCACGTGCCGCACTTCGAGAAGATGCTCTACGACCAGGCCCAGCTGGCGATCGCCTATCTCGAGGCCTACCAGCTGACCCGCGAGCCGGTGTTCGCCCGGACCGCGCGGGCGGTGCTCGACTACGTGCTGCGCGACCTGCGCGGGCCGGCGGGGGAGCTCTACTCGGCCGAAGATGCGGACAGTCTGGTGGCGGCGGGGCGGCCGGAGCGCGCGGAAGGCGCATTCTACGTCTGGACCGCGGCGGAGATCGCCGGGGTGCTGGATGACGAGACCGCCAGAATGGTCGGTTTCCACTACGGCGTGGAGGCCGACGGCAACGTGCCGGCCCGGCAGGACATTCAGGGGGAGCTCCGCGGCAAGAACGTGCTGGCCGTGCGCCACACGGTCGAGGAGACCGCCGCGGAGCTCGAGCGGCCGGTCACCGAGGTGGCGGCGCGCGTGGCCGAGGCGCGCCGTCGTCTGCTCGACGCACGCGCGCGTCGCCCGCGGCCGCCGCTGGACGACAAGGTCCTGACGGCCTGGAACGGCCTGATGGTCTCGGCCTTCGCCCGCGCCGCCCAGGTCCTCGACGCGCCGGAGTATCTCGCGGCCGCCTCCGCGGCCGCCGAGTTCGTGCGCGCCGAGCTCTACGACGCGCCGACACGCACGCTCGCACGGCGGTATCGCGATGGGGACGCGGCCATCGACGGGTTTCTCGACGACTACGCCTTCCTGATCCAGGGCCTGCTCGACCTCTACGAGGCCAGCTTCGACGTGGCGTGGCTGTCGTGGGCCGACCGGCTCCAGGAGAGGCAGGACGCGCTGTTCTGGGACGCGCGGCAGGGCGGGTATTTCTCGAGCGGGGACGCCGATCCCTCGGTGCTGGTCCGCATGCGCACCTACTACGACGGCGCCGAGCCGTCGGCCAACTCGGTCGCGGCGATGAACCTACTGCGTCTCTGGCAGATGACCGGGCGGGAGGAGTGGAGGGCACGTGCAGACGAGACGTTCGGCGCGTTCGCCCCACGGTTCGCGCAGGAGCCGACCGCCGCGCCCCAGCTGGCGGCCGCGCTGGACTTCAGCCTGTCGAAACCCAAGCAGATCGTCATCGCGGGCCAGGCGGACGCGCGCGACACCCAGGCGTTGCTGCGGGTCGTGCACGCGCGGTTCCTGCCGCACAAGATTCTGTTGCTCGCCGATGGCGGGCCGGGGCAGGCCCGTCTGGCGCAGGGGCTTCCGTTCATCGAGAGCATGGCGCCGCGCGAGGGTCGCGCGCAGGCTTACATCTGCGAAGACTACATCTGCAAGCTACCCACGACCGTCCCGGCGGAGGTGGCGCGCCAGCTCGATGCGCAGCCCGTTCGCTAGTGCACCGCCGTCGAGATGCGGTCACGGATCGGGTTCGCAGCGCGCCCAGGCGAAAGGCGCCGCGACGAGGAATACCGGGAGTATTTCGAGGAGCGGCAACGCCGCGGATGGGTGTGCTGCGGGCTCGAGGCGTGGCCGGATCTCGACGGCGGTGCACTAGCCGCCGGTGGTGAAAGTCCAGCGTCGCGCGAAGGGCCTGGGAGATGGCGCGACGCGAGCAGCGAGCGACGGTCCGACCGAGGTCGCATCGAAGGTGTCGCAGCGCGCGAGGTAGGAGGTGACTCATGCGCCCCATGCGTGTCAGAGAGAGATGGAAGGGTTGGCGGCCCGGGCTGTTCGCTGCGGTCGTCGCGCTGGCGGCGTGCGGGCCGAGTGGCGGGCGCGAGGGTGCCGAGCCGGACACGGAGTCCGCGAGGCGATCGTCCGAGGATCCCATCGCGTTGCAACGCCTGGCGCGTGGCGCCGGCGTCAGGACCGTCGACCTCACGCATCCGCTCAGCCAGGAGACCCTGTACTGGCCCACTGGCTCGTCGTTCGAGCACGAGCGTCTGGCGTGGGGGAGGGATGCGGCAGGCGACTGGTACTCGGCGGCCGCATTCAGCTCGCCGGAGCACCTCGGCACGCACCTCGACGCGCCGATCCACTTCGCCGAGAGTGGCTGGACGAGCGCGGAGATTCCCGCCGAGCGGTTCCTGGCGCCGGGCGCGGTGATCGATATCTCGGCGCGTTCCGGGACCGACCCCGATGCGGTCCTGGTGCCCGATGACATCGCGGCCTGGGAGATCGCGCACGGGCCGTTGCCCGACCGGGCCATCGTGATCGTGCGCACGGGATGGGGGTCGAGGTGGCCGGACTGGGAGCGGTACTACGGCAGCGCGACGCCGAAAGACGTCACGACGTTTCATTTTCCCGGCGTGTCGGCGGCGGCGGCCACGGCCCTGGTCGATCGGGCCGTGGCGGGCGTCGGGATCGACACCGCCAGCATCGACGCCGGGCCGAGTACGCGCTTCGAGGCGCATCGCGTGCTGGCGGCGGGCAACGTCTTCAACCTGGAGAACCTCACGCGCGTGGACGAGTTGCCGGCGGCCGGGTTCCTGGTCGTGGCGTTGCCGATGAAGATCGAGGGCGGCACCGGTGGTCCGGCCCGGGTGCTGGCCGTCGTGCCCGCGGCGGTCGAGCGATGAGCGCACCGCCGCGCCGGGATGGCGCTGCGGCCGAATAGGATCGGCCTTTGACCATCGGCAGATAGGGAAGTAGCATGTTCGGGCTCCCCTGCTGGTTGAGCGGGCGTGCGTCGTTTGGCGACGTGCGGGCTGGCTGCGCTCTTGCGAGGACGGGCCTCGCGTGATCCGGGTGGGGCCTCGGGCGAACTCGGTGGCGGTCACCTGACTCAAGGAGGCACGGCGATGGCTGGAATGATGGATCTGTTGGTGCAGCAGCTCGGCTCGGCCGCGGTAGATCAGATTAGCCGCCAGGTGGGCGGCGACCGGAAGGCCACGAGCCGCGCCGTCACGGGCGCGATTCCGATTCTGCTCAAGGCGATGTCGTCCAACGCCTCCAGCCAGTCGGGGGCGGCCGCCCTGGCGGGCGCGCTCTCGCGTGACCATGACGGCGGCGTCCTGGACAACCTGGCCGGCTTCCTCAACGCGCCGGACGAGCGCGCCGGCAACGGGATCCTGGGGCACCTGCTTGGCGCGTAGCGCGGCGCCGCCGAGACGCAGCTGGGCGCGGCCAGCGGGCTCGACGCCGCCAGCGTCGGAAAGGTCCTGACCATGCTTGCGCCAATCGTTATGGGTGCCGCGGGACGCGCCCAGCGGTCGCAAGACCTGGACCCGAGCGGGCTGGCGCAGCTGCTCCAGGGGGAGGAGCAGCGGGTCGAGCAGTCGTCGAATCTCGGCGGTCTGGCGAGCCTCCTCGACATGGATGGGGACGGGCAAGTCGCGGACGATGTCCTGAAGCTCGGGTCGGGGCTGCTGGGCGGCCTGTTCCGCAAGCGATAGCCGCGACGGGATCGGGGGATCCATGAGGTACCGGCGCTTCGGTGGACGTCGGCGCACGTCCGCAGGGGGCGGCCGCTTCACCAAGGGGCGGCTCGCCCTGGCCCTGATCATGGTGGCAGTGTCGCTCTTCTCGTACTATCGCGCCCGCGAGTACAACCCGGTCACCGACGAGATGCAGCACGTCCAGGTCACCGCGGAGCAGGAGATCGCGCTCGGGCTGCAGGCGGCGCCGGAGATGGCCGCCCAGCACGGCGGGTTGCACGCGAACGTCGATCTCCAGCAGGCGGTCGACGCGGTGGGATCCCGGTTGGTGGGCCAAACGGCGGCCGGGGAGACGCCCTATCAGTTCGACTTCCACGTGCTCGCCGACGAGCAGACGGTCAACGCGTTCGCGCTGCCCGGGGGGCAGGTCTTCATCACGGCGGCCCTGCTGACACGGTTGCGGTCGGCGGGCGAGGTGGCGGGGGTGCTGGGCCACGAGATCGGGCACGTGGTGGCCCGGCACGGCGCCGAGCACATGGCCAAGGCGCAGCTCACGCAGGGATTGACCTGGGCCGCGGTCCTTGCGACCTACGATCCCAACGACCCGACGGGTGGTGCCACGGCGGCGCTGGCCATGCTGATGGGCCAGCTCGTGAACATGAAGTTCGGCCGTGAGGACGAGCTCGAGTCGGACCGGCTCGGCGTGCGGTTCATGGCCGAGTCCGAGTACGACCCACGGGCGTTGACCGGCGTGATGGAGGTGCTGCAGGCTGCGGGCGGCGGGCAGCGTCAGGCCGAGTTCTTCAGCACCCATCCGAATCCCGAGCGTCGGATGGAGCGGATCGCCGGCGCCATCGCGGAGATCCTGCCGGATGGCGTGCCGGCCCACTTCGAGCCCTAGGCGGCACCAACACAGTCACCTTCACCGATCGCCTCGACCACCCACGTCACCTTGTAAAGGAGAGCGCTCATGTCGATTGCCAAAGTCACCGAGATCACGTCCTCGTCGGCCGTTTCGTTCGACGACGCCGTCAAGCAGGGAATCTCCCGCGCCTCGAAGACGCTAAAACAGATTCAGGGCGCCTGGATTCAGGAGCAGACGATCGTGGTCAAGAACGATGCGATCACCGAGTATCGAGTGAACATGAAGGTGAGTTTCGTCCTGACGACCTAGCCCTGAGGCTCGCGGCCGCACTCGGGCGGGTCCGAGAGACCCGCCCCGAACCCCCTGCTGCCCTCGTACTGTGCCAGCAGCGTCCCGCGCCCCACTGTCTCCCACGACCCCGGCGCTGTCTCTCGCCGCGGTGGTCCTGTCGCTCGGGCTGGCCTGTGGCCCGGCCGCCCCCGGTGTCGTCCGGATCGGGGTCGACGTGCATGCCCGCACGCTCGACCCGCGTCTCATGCGGGACACGACGGCATACCGCGTGGTCAACCTCGTCTACGACGGTCTGGTGCAGCAGGAGCTCGAGGAGATTCGCAGCCCTGTCGCGAACGGCATTATGATTCTGACCCACCTGACCCGCACCCTCGTGCAACCGGGTGACTATGGGTACATGGTCGGCGATCTGAGTTGAGGGGCAGAGGCCGACGATGGCCACCGCTGTGCTCCATCGGGATTTTGTGTATGATAGCGGTTCGTCCGTTGTGCGGGGCTCAAGCCCCCAAAAGGACGCCTGTTCATCGCAGATTCGCTGCACCTGGCGGATTTGATGAAAGGGACCATGATGGCTCAGTCAGACGTGGTCGTTGGAATCGGGGGCGCGGCTGGCGATGGGGTTGCGTCGGCCGGTAATACCCTGGTCCTTTCCCTGGCCCGGCAAGGGCTCGGCTCCTTCGTCTACAACAGCTACCAATCCGTGATTCGAGGCGGCCACTCCTGGTTACGTATCCGTGTGTCCGCCGAGAAGCCCCTTCACCACGGCGATCACGTCGATGCGCTCATCGCCCTGAACCAGGACACGCTCGACCGGCACTTGCAGGAGCTCCCGCCCGGCGGCGTGGCCCTGTACAACGGCGGAAAGATCGAGCCGAGCTACGAACCGCCACCGGGTGTCCGGATCTTGCCGTTGCCGGTTTTGGAACTCGCGCCGGCCTCCCAGCGACTGCCCGTCATGCAGAACACGGTGGCCGTGGGCGCTTTGACTCGCCTCATGGGGCGTGACTTCTCGCGGTTGGGGTCGGTGTTCGAATCGACCTTCGCCAAGAAGCCGCAGGTCGTGCAGTCGAATATCGAGGCGGCGAGGGCGGGCTACGACTATGCGGATGCGCATTTCGAGCCGCTACCCACCCAACTCGAAACCACCCAGCAGAAGTGGGCGCTGGTCACGGGCAACGAGTTGCTGGCCATGGGGGCGGCCTTCGCCGGGTGCAAGTTCTACAGCGCTTACCCGATGAGCCCCGCCACCCACGTCTTGGAGTGGCTGGCCGGCCATGCCACCGAGCTTGGCATCTGCGTGCGCCAGGTCGAGGACGAGATCTCGGTCATCAATATGGCCATCGGGGCGGCCCACATGGGTGCGCGCTCGATGTGCGCCACCTCCGGCGGGGGGTTCGCCTTGATGACCGAAGCAATCGGACTGGCCGGCATCACCGAGACGCCGGTGGTCATCATCAACGTCATGCGGGCGGGACCGTCCACCGGTGTGCCCACAAAGACCGAGCAGGGCGATCTGACCCAGGCGCTCGGGGCTAGCCAGGGTGATTTCCCCCGGATCATCATCGCTCCGGTCAGCATGCCTGACTGTTTCACGACCCCCGCCCTGGCCTTCGACGTGGCGGACCGGTATCAGTGCCCCGTCCTCATCCTCACGGACCTGCTCCTGAGCGAAGGGAACGAAACGGTCGACCCGGCGTTCCTCGATGCGGATTTCCCAATCAATCGGGGCGAGCTCATCATGCAGGCGGACGGTCCACCGAGCGGGGAGCCCTATCTACGCTACAAGGACACTCCCTCGGGCATCTCGCCACGCGCCGTACCCGGTACGTCGGGCCACGTGTACGTCGCGGCCAGTGACGAGCACGACGAAGACGGTGTCCTGCTCAGCGACGTCTATACCGACCCGTTGCGACGCAAGAAGATGGTCGATAAGCGTGCACGCAAGATGAGCACCGTGCTCGATCACCTGCCCGCGCCCCAGCTCGAGGGACACGCAGAGGCCGAGGTGACGGTGGTCGGCTGGGGCTCCACGTGGGGTGTGCTGCGGGCCGCCGTCGAGAGGCTCAACGACGAGGGGATCTCGAGCAATCATCTGCAGATCAAGTTCTTGGTGCCACTCCACGTCGACGAGATCAGCAGCATCTTGGGCAGGAGCAAGCGCGTCATCATCGTCGAGAACAACCATAGCGGGCAGTTCGCCCGTCACCTGCGTGCCGAGACCGGGATCGCGGCGCACGCGCACATTCGCAAGTACGATGGTGAGCCGTTCGAGCCAAAGCACATCGTAGCCGGGGTGAAGGAGATTCTCGCCGGGCAGACGCTGGTCGAAGTGCTGTCGATCGAACCTGGCTGGCAGACCGAGCACCCCACCGGCACGACCGGGGACTGGGCCGGACGACACCTGAAGCCTGCACCGGAGCGCGAAGGCGCCAGGTTGGGTGCGTCCAACAAACCGTGAGGAGTGACGATGGCCACTGCAGCGATTGCCGTGAAGGAGTACAAGCCGGAGGTGCCCTCAGACTGGTGCCCAGGCTGTGGCGATTTTGGCGTCCTGAACGCGCTGTTCCAGGTTTGCTCCGAACTCGCGATCCAGCCGCACAACGTACTGGTCGTCTCCGGGATCGGCTGTTCGTCGAACCTCCCGGGGTTCATTCGCGTCAACGGTGTGCATAGCCTGCACGGCCGCGCGCTGCCATTCGCCACGGGCGCCAAGCTCGCGAATCACGCCATGACGGTGATTGCAACCGGTGGGGACGGGGACGGCTATGGCATCGGCCTGAATCACTTCATCCAGGCCATGCGCCGCAATATCAACGTCACCTATATCGTCATGAACAACGAGATCTATGGGCTCACGACCGGCCAGGCCTCGCCAACCAGCGAGACCGGCATGAAGACCAAGAGCACGCCCGAGGGCAACCTCGAGGGGATGTTGAACCCCCTGGCGCTCGCGTTGGCGTCGGGTTGTGGCTTCGTCGCCCGAGGATTCAGTGGTCAACCCAAGCATCTGCTCCAGCTGTACAAGGAGGCCATCCTCCATCCAGGCTTCGCGCTGATCGACGTCTTCAGCCCCTGTGTCACGTTCAACAAGGTCCAGACGTATCCGTGGTTCCGAGAGCGCGTGTACAAGGTGGAAGACGAGGCGTACGACGCGACGGATCTTCACGCCGCCAACGAGAAGGCCCTCGAGTGGGGCTCGAGGATCCCGATCGGGTTGGTCTACCGCAATCCGAACCCCAACCCGCCAATCGACATGCTCGATAAGTCGCTGGCATCCGGCCCCCTGGTACACCAGGCGCTCGGGCTCAGTTCAGAGCAGCGGGCGAAGGCCATAGCGGAGTTCATGTAGCTCGCCCCCAGCTCGGCCGCTTCACGCTGTGAACTCGAGGCAGCGAGGCGCCGATGCGCGATGGCCGCCGCCACCGGCGCGACGATCAGCAAGTACGCGGCCCGCCGCGAGGTCCCGATCTTCATTCCCGAGAATTGCACGCAGTGCATGGCGTGCATCAACGCCTGTCCCGATACCGCCCTGCCCAACACCGCCCAGGAGATCGATACCTTCCTGGCGACGATGTTCGGCAACTACGTGTCGTCGTCGACCATGCGGTCGCGGCTCCTGGCGGACGTGCCCAAGATCGAGGCGTCGCTGCGCGAGGTCATGCGGGTGGAGGCGGCCAAGAAGGGCCATGACGAGACGACCGGATTCTCGACCCTCCTGCTCGCCCAGCTCGAGACGCTGACGAGCCAGGAGGCCGCCTACCAGGAGGACCCGGTGGCGGTGGCGCAAACGATGAGCGAGCTGCAGCCCATCATCGAGCACGCGCCCGCCGCGTTCGCCAAGACCAACCTGGTCTTCGGCATCCGGGAGAAGAAGGCGCCGGGGAGCGGCGGCCTGTTCTCGATCTTCGTCAACGACCTGTGCAAGTGCTGCGGCGAGTGCGTCCACGAGTGTGGCGACCACAATGCGCTGGTCATGGCGGAGGAGACCGACCAGATCAACGCCGACCACCTCACCGGCGTCCAGTTCCTGAATCTCCTGCCGGACACACCACCACAGTTCCTCGCCGGGTTCGATCCGGACAACGCGCTGGAGAGCCGGACCGCCGCGCTCCACTTCCACCTGATGGTCCAGCGGAACTACAACGCGCTGGCGTCGGGGGACGGCGCGTGCGCCGGCTGCGGCGAGAAGTCGGTCCTGCGCGCGCTCGCGACGACGACCGAATCGCTGATGCGGCCACTCTTCCATCGCAAGGCGGAGCGGCTCGACGTGCTGGCCACCGAGCTCAGCGAGCAGGGGGTCAGCCGGTTCCAGCAGCTCCGCGATGCCGACGAGGAGCGTTACCGGTTCCTCCGTCGGGGCATCCTGCACCTGCTCATGGGGCTGGGTGGTGAGGACGACCGGGACACCGACGAACTGGTCAAGCTCGGGTTCCACGGCGGCGACGACCTCCTCGTCGACACGCTCGTTCAGGCGCTGCGGACCGACGCGCACCGGCTGCGCGACATGCAGGCCATCGAGGGTGGTCTCTGGAACGGCATGTCCACCATGGGCATGGCCGCGAGCACCGGCTGCAACACGGTCTACGGGTCGACGCATCCGAGCAACCCACACCCCTACCCGTGGATCAATTCGCTGTTCCAGGACGGCGCCACCGTGGGCTGGCTCCTGGCGGAGGGCTTCATCGTCGACCACGGCCGCCAGTCGGTCATTCCCGAACGGCTGGGTCGCGCGCTGATCGACGGCGCGGGTCTGACCGAGGTCGACTACTGGGACTACACCCACTTCACCGACAACCTGATGACGGATCAGGAAGTGCTCGAGATGCCCAAGGTCTGGGCGGTGGGCGGCGACGGCGCCTACGGCGACATCGGGTATCAGAACCTGTCCAAGGCGGTGCTCCAGAACCGCCCCAACCTGAAGATCGTGATGCTGGACACGCAGGTGTACTCCAACACCGGCGGGCAGAACTCGGACAGCTCGCCGATGCTGGGCGGGTTCGACATGAACCAGATCGGCAAGGCGACCGAGGGCAAGCTGGTCGAGAAGAAGGGCGTGGCCGAGACCTTCCTCGCCGGGCACGGGAGCGCGCTCGTGGCGCAGGTCTCGATGGCGAACGCCGCCAACCTGTTCCGCACCATGCTCGACGGGCTCGCCTATCGGGCACCTGCTTCATCCAGAGCTTCACCACCTGCCAGCCGGAGCACGGCGTGGCCGACGACGTGGCGACGCTGCAGGCCCAGCTCATCCGGGATGGGCGCGGGATGCCCGAGTTCGTCTTCGACCCGCGGGCCGGGGAAGCCTACGAGGAGTGCATGTCGCTCAAGGGCAACCCGAGCGTGGACAAGGACTGGCACACGGTGACCCTCAAGGCGACCAAGGAGCGCTACTCCTACACCACCGCCCACTGGGCCTACACGGAGGCACGCTTCCGCCGCCACTTCCGCAAGGTGAGCGAGGAGGACATGGCGCGGCTGGCGTCGCTCGAGGATCTGCTGGGACGGCTCACCATGACCGACGTGGTCCAGCGGCGCTTCCTGGATCCCTCGCATAGCGCCTTCATCCCGAAGGAAGGCGCGTGGACGAAGGTCATGGGGCCCGAGGGTGCGCTGATACCGGTCGGCATCAGCCGGCAACTCGTGCTGTTCTGTGTCGAGCGCCGCAAGGGGTGGCGGATGCTGCAGAGCAAGGCGGGCGTCCGCAATCTCGACCGGCTGTCCCAGTTCAGGGTGTTGAAGGAGTACGACGACGGCAAGATCCCGGACGAAGTCTTCAAGACGAAACTGCCGGAGCTGCTCGCCACGGCGCGCAAGCTGGTCGAGAAGGGCTCCAAGGACACCGTGGTGGCCGCGCTCGAGGCCGCCTAGCAGCCGCCGCGCGCGGGTCCCTGACGACGGCTGGAGCCGTCACCGCGGGCTGGTCGGTGTCTGCGTCGGCGCCAGCGTCATGCGGGGCCAGCCGCGCCGGTGATAGGCCGCGTCCCAGAACATCCACTCGTAGCGGCTCGCGCGCCTGAAGTGCGCATGCATCGCCCGGCGTGCGTCCGGGCTCGCCTGTGTGGCGACCTCGTTCGCGATCGCCAGGATCGCCTCCACCGAGGCGCCGTAGGATTCCGACGCATAGGTGTCGATCCACTGCTGGTAGGTGGCGTCGGGCGAGCCGTCCTGCGCGAGCGCCTTCCCGACCTCCCGGTAGATCCAGTAGCAGGGCAGGAGCGCCGCGATCGCCTCGCCGAACGGGCGGTCGTGGGCGGTCGCCAGCAGATAGTTCACGTAGGCGAAGGCATCGGCGGACAGCTCGGTCCGCGCGGTCGCCTCGGGCGTGATCCCGTAGGCGCCCAGGACGCTGTCGTGGAGGCGCATCTCCTCCTTCAGCGCCGCGTCGGCGGCGGCGCGCAGCAGCGCGGCCCACTCCGGCCTGGGTGCCTTCGCGGCCGCGACACGGAGCGCCTGCGCGAACGCGCGCAGGTAGTGCGCGTCCTGGACGAGGTAGGCGCCGAACGTCTCCCGGTCGAGGCTCCCGTCCTGCATCTCGGCGAGGAAGGGGTGGCGGAGGATCGCGTCGTAGATGTCCTGATTGGCGTCCCAGGCCGCGTCGGAGAACGTGCGTTCGGATACGGCGGTGAGGGTGAGCGCGACGATGGCCACGGCGAGGATGGGACGGAGGGCTAGTGCTCTCACGTTGGCTATTCTTTCTGAGGCGGGGGGATGTCCCAGTAGCTGTTGAAATTTGAAGCGGCGGCTCTTCACTGGTCGTGCTATACGACCGGTGACGAAACCGAGGTGCAAGCCTCCCAGTAAGGAGCCGCCATGAAGAAGCAGTCTCGCACAGTCCCTCGCCGTCGCCAATCGGTATCCCCGACGCCACGGCACCTTCCGTTGGTCGATATCCTCATTGATACGCAGGCCGCGCTCCAGGAGCTGGTCGTCGCGTCTGGCCTGAAGGACTCGAAGCCATGCTGGAAGAGGATCGGGCCGCCGTCTGTGGGCCACGGTATGCGCATCAACCTGCGCGCCAGGCGTATCGAACGGGGCATACGCCGAGTCAGGTCGTGCTGGGCGGGCGGAAGGTGGCGATTCGTCGGCCCCGTGCGCGGCGCGCCGGCGAGGAGGTTCCGTTGCCAACGGCCCGGGCATTCGCGAATGCGGACCCGCTGAACCGGCGCGTGGTCGACCAGATGCTGATCGGTGTGGCGACCCGCCAGTATGCGCGGAGTCTGGAACCGCTCGGCGCCGACGTCACCACGGGGGGCACGAGCAAGAGTGCGGTCAGTCGACGCTTTGTCGCGCAGACCCAGGCGCAGCTGGATGCGTGGCGGGCGACGCCGCTCGATGCGCTGGACCTGGTGGGGCTGCTGATTGATGGCGTGCACGAGGGTGGACACTGTATCGTTGTCGCCCTAGGCATCGATAAAATGGGCGCGAAACACCCGCTCGGCCTGTGGGAAGGGGCCACGGAGAACGCGACGGTCTGTCAGGGGCTCTTGACCAATCTCGGCAGCCGCGGGCTGCGCACCGACCGGAGCCTGCTGGTGATCGTCGATGGCGCGAAGGCCCTCGACACGGCCGTGACCCAGACATTCGGGCGCGCCGCGCTGGTGCAGCGGTGTCAGGTCCATAAGGGCCGGAACATCTTGGAGCATCTCCCTGAGGCACAGCGGCCGTGGGTGAAGGCGGTCCTCACGCGTGCCTACACGAACAGCCACGTCAAGACGGCCAAGCGTCTGCTGCAGGACCTGGCGCGGCGCTTGGACACTGACTACCCGAGTGCGGCCACGAGCGTGCGGGAAGGGCTCGACGAGACGCTGACCGTGCTCGGCTTGGGTCTGTCGGAGCGTCTCCAACGATCGCTCGCCACCACGAACGCCATCGAGAGTCTCCTCAGCCGAACGCGCCACGTGCAGCGCCATGTGAAACGCTGGCGCGGCGGGACGATGGTGCTGCGCTGGGTGGCCGCCGGGGTGCTCGAAGCGGCGAAGGGGTTCCGTCGGGTGCAAGGATGTCAAGATATGCCCGCGCTGGTCGCTGCCCTCCTGGCACGCGACGCGCGGTTAGGACTCGGGGAGTCGTCAGAGATGGTTGCGTAGTCGTGAACCAAGCTGCCGCTGAGTTTCAACAGCGCACGGGACATCCCCTGAGGCGGCCCGCCTCGAGACTTCGGGCCTGAGGAGCTCCCCGACGTTGACGAGCGATAACTTGAGCAGTGGCGCGTGGGGGCGGAGCCGACGTCCGCCAGCAAACCGAAAACATTGCGGCGGCTGATGCACGAGGCTCGGACCGGCGAGGGAGGCTGGCCGCCTTCACGGTGTGCCCGCGGACGTCGACTCCACCCCCACGCGCCACTGGGCAATTTGTTGCACCCAGAGCTCACGTGGCAAGCCAGGTGAGCTCTGGGTGCAAGTATGCGTTGACGGTGGTGTGCGTGTCGAGCGTCACCCTCGGCTCGGCTCGGTCGGTATCGCCCTAGAATCCCAGAGTCAGTCAGTATCGCCCCAGAGCTGCTTGAGGCGACCGTCGCGGCCGCAGCTGTAGCGGTAGAACTTGTAGCGGAGCGGGTTCTTCAGATAGTAATCCTGGTGGTAGTCCTCGGCGGGGTAGAACGTCGGTGCCTCCACGATCTCGGTGACGATGGGCTGGTCGAACCGGCCCGACCCTCCCAATTGCGCCTTGGACTCCCGCGCGAGGCGTCCCTGCTCCGCGGAGTCAAGCCCATTCTTAGAGTCTCCCTCTGGGATGGGTGAAACCCCTCGCCTTTAGGCGAAGCCTTCAGGAGGCCGCAGGGCCGGACCTCTTCGGGCTCTGGGACGTGCGCCGTGATAGTCGGCTTCAGCCGACGCGGCGCACTGATTCCCTCGCCTTCAGGCGAGGGAGACTCAATTGAAACTCTCTACGGCTCCGGATTCGTCATGCGGCCTTCTTCGATGTCGTCGTGTCGATCTTCAGTTCTTGCTTCAACGCGGCACGAAGCGTGGGCAGGTGGCGGTAGCCCATCAGCTTCCGCAGGCGCGGCTCGATGTCCAGGAGCGCGGTCGCCAGCCAGCGGTGGCGTTGGCTCGAGTTCTGCCAGTGGTCAACCTTCGCACAGCGTTCCTCAACGAGCGCATTGACCGACTCCAGACAGTTCGTCGTCTTCAGCGACCGGCCCAGCACCCCGTACAGCCCGAGGCGATGCAGCGTTAAGGTTTCGTCCAGACCTTCTGTCAAGCTCCGAGCCGCCGACTGGTTCCGTTCGTCGAGCTCGCCCTGGAGCGTCTTGAGCGCCGTGCGGGCCTCGTCGTACTCCGGCCGGTTGTAGGCGCGCTGGAGGCGCTGACGCCACGCCGCCAGTTCGCTCTTGGCCAGGTGACTCACCACGTTCTCCCGCTTGTGCCACTGGCACCGTTGGACCAGGGCGCGGTGGCGGAAGGTCTTCCGGACGGCTTGCCCGCAGCCCCTTGCTGCCGTCGAGGATCACCAGCAGGCCCTGCGAGAGGTCCAGCCCCCGCTCGACCAACGACCGCAAGCACAGCGTCAGCACCCGCTCATTCTCCGTGTCCGTCTCCACGAAGCCGAGGAAGTGTTTCGCCCCAGAAATGGTGATGCCCAGTGCGATGACCATTGTGGCCTCGGCGAACGTCTTGCCGTCCAATACGATGGCCACGACGTCCTCAGCGGCCAGGTCCCGCTCCTGGAGCTCGTGAAGCTTCGCGGCGCTGGCCTCGATGAAGCCTCGGGACACCGTCGACCCCGACAGCCCGATCGCGCCGGGAATCGCCTCGGCGGCCGCCTCGTAGTTGCGACACGAGATCCCATAGAGCCCGCGCTTCAGCAGGAGGTCATTCACCGCGCCGTCGCCATGCAACGCCTCGTAGGCGCGCAACGGAATCTCCCGCCCCGCGACCCCGCGCACCCGCGGCACCCGAATCGGCACCCGCTGCCCCGCCAGGCCGACGGTCCCAGGGTTGCTACCGTGCCGGCGGCCCCCGATCGACGCGGCCTTGCGGGCGTAGCGCTCGCCAGCCAGCGCCGTTACCTCCTCGTCGAGCACCTCCTCCACGTGCATCAAGCCCAGCGGGACCAGCGAGCGGATCAGCTCCACCTTGGCGTCCAGCTCCAGCGCGGTGTAGTCCTCGCGCCGGATGACCTCGACCCGGCCCAGCTTGCGACCCTTCTTGCGCTTCCTGACAGGACGTAGGACACTGCTCATCTCGGCTCCTTTCTCTCGTGGGTTGATGGCCGTTTTGCTTAACGTCATCAAACCACAGGGTGTGGGAGCCGTTTCAATTTCCAACTAAGTTTCGCTCACCCTCGCTCCGCGTCATGGTAGAAGATGCCGGTGCGATACTGCGATCCGCGGTCACAGAACTGCCGGTCCGCCGTGAGCGGGTCGACGTTGCGCCAGAAGACCTCGAGGAGCTCGGCGTAGCCGATCAGGGCGGGGTCGTACACGACCTCGACGGCCTCGGTGTGGCCGGTGCGCCCGGCCGACACCTCCTGGTAGGTCGGACTCGGCGTGGTGCCGCCGATGTATCCCGACGTGGTCGACACGACGCCGTCGAGCTCGTCGAAGGGCGGCTCCATGCACCAGAAGCAGCCTCCCGCGAAGGTGGCCTTGGCGAGCGACGTCGCGGGTGTCGCTGCGTCGGATGGACGTTGCGCGCTCACCGCCGCCAGCGAGAGCGCGCTCACCCCGAGCGGGTCGAACGGGCTGGCCGCATCTGTCGTCAGGCAGGCGGCGCCGAGGCTGTAGACGGTGGTGGTGACGCCCACGGCGAGGAAGGCCGCCAGCACGATACCCGCAGCGACGCGGCGACGCCGCGGATAGCGACGCGGCGTCGCCGAGTAGCGCCGAGGATGCTCGACCATCCCCACGGGGTTGACGCGCGGGAGCTCCATACTTCTATAGGATGCCGGGCGAGGGGCAGACGTTTCATCGCTCGTCAGCTCTCGAACCCCCGATAGGCCTCCTCGACGGCCTCGCGGACCGAGGCGACGAAGGCGGGCGTGATCTCCGCATCGTGCGCGATGGAGTGCCAGAGCCCCGCCTCCCGCACGTAGGCTCTGAGCGCACCCAGCGCCGCGGCAACGTCGTCCCAGGTCAGGCCCATGGCGGCGGGTCGGATGTCCAGCCCCACCGTGCGGATGGTGCGGAGCATCTCCTCGGCACGGCTGTCATGGAGTCGGGACCCGACGTAGACACCGAGGCCCACGGGCTGGCCGTGAATGAATGTCCGGCCGGTCTGGTGCTCGAGGACGTAGAGGAGGAAGTGGTCGACGCCCTCGATGTGGCGGGGATTCCAGCCGGCGCCGTGAAACGACGTGCCCCACTGGAGACCATCCAGGAGGACGGCGAGACCCGTGGGCGTCAGATCCCTGAGGTCCGTCGCATGCTCGACGACGGCCTGCACCCGGGCCAGGGACTGATCCGCCAGGTCGGCATCGAACGGCCAGTGGGCCTCGCACCGGCCGCGCTCCCACGCATACCGCCAGTCCAGCACACCGGTGTGGAGGCACAGCACGTCACCGATGCCCGAGTAGTTCAGCTGGCGCGGAGCCTGTGCGATGACGTCGAGATCCACGAAGACGCACTCGGGCACCGCCCAGCCGCGGTAGACCACCTTGCCTGGCGTCCGCACGCCGCTGCGGTGTCCATAGACCGCGTTGGCGGTCAGCGCGGTCGGGAACTGGAACAGGGGGAGCCGCCGGCGCCAGGCGACGTACTTCGCCACGTCCAGCGCCTGCCCGCCGCCGATGCCCACGACGGCGTCGAGGGTGGGCAGGTCGGCTACCAGTCGATCGAGGGCCGTCTGCTTCGTGGTCCGCACGAGGTGCACCTCGTGCCGCGCTCCCGCGACCGACGGGCGGATCCATGGCCACAGATCCTCCATCGTGACGACCAGGAAGGGCTGGTGCACGAACTCCGGGCTCGCTTCGATCAGTCCACGTCCCGTTACCGTCGGGAAGCCGTATGTCAGCTCGCCGGTCACGGCGGTCCCGTTGCGCCGGTGGGCGGGTCGGTCTGCCACCAGTACATACCCTCGAGGGTCCTGGGCGACGGCCAGACCCGGTCGAGCGTGTCGCCCTCGAAGAGCTCGCCGTTCTTCATCACGTAACGGATCGCGGTCGTGTGGTGAATGTCCTCGAGTGGGTTCTCCTCGAGGACGATCAGGTCGGCGAGCTTCCCGGGCTCGAGCGATCCGAGATCCCGCTGGAGTCCCAGGGCCTCGGCGCCCACGAGCGTCGCCAGCCGCAGGGTCTCGTGCGGACTCAACCCGCCCGACTGCAGGCTCCACAGCTCCCAGTGTGCGCCCAGGCCCTGGAACTGCCCGTGGCTACCGAGCCCGACCTTGCCGCCGGCCCGCACGATGGCGGCCACGCCGCGCGCGATGCCGCGATGCCCGTACTCGTCGGGTCGGAACCACTGCCCGCGGCGCCGGACCATCGTGTCGAGGAGCTCGTGCGGGATGAACCGGCGCACCTTCTCGTTGGCGTGGATGTCACCGGACTCGAAATAGAGGTTCTCGGTCCAGGGCGCCCCGTAGGCCACGAGGATCGTCGGCGTGTAGAACGTCTTCGTTCGGGCGACGAACTCCGCGACGTCGCGATAGATGGGCTGGATGGGCAGGCTGTGCTCGAGCCCGGTGAAGCCGTCGGTCATCTGCGAGAGATCGAGCTTCATGTCGAGCGCGCCCTCGGTGGTCGGCATGATCCCCCGCTCGCGCGCGGCCGCGATCACCCACTGGCGCACCAGGCGGTCGCCCGGGACGTACGCCTTGATCGTGTCGGTTCGGTAGGCGTCGCGATACCGGTCGATGAACTGCCGCGTGGTCTCCTCGTCGGTGAGCCCGGAGTTCGCGAAGACCCCGGGACCGGTGGCGAGAATACGGGGACCGAGGATGTCGCCCGTCTCCACCAGGTCGCCGTAGGCGAAGACGTCGTTCGTCGACGTCTGCGGATCGCGGGTCGTCGTCACGCCGTGCGCGAGGTTCGCGAGATACTGCCACACCTGAGGCTGGTGGACGCCGCGGGGGACCCACATGTGCGCGTGGACGTCGACGAAGCCGGGGATGATCGTCGTGCCGCCCACGTCGATCGTCCGGGCGCCGGCTGGCACGCTCACGGTCCGCGAGGGGCCGACCGCGGTGACGCGGTTGTCGGTCACGACGATCGTGCCGTCCTCGACGATCTCGTCGCCGGCCATCGTGACGATCCGCGCGCCCCGGAGGACGACGGTGCCCTCCGGCCGCGACCGCGTCGCCTCGACGACGATGTCTACGACCTCGGGGGTGTCCATGACTTCGGGGACGTCGCCGGTTTGCGCCTGTCGATCGACCATCTGGCCCCCGTCGACCGCCTGGCCCCCGTCGGCCCCCTGGCGCGCATCGGTTGTCTGGCGATAGAAGCGGGCGCCCAGCGCCCACGTCATCTGTTGCCCGTCGATCGACCAGGCGACGTAGTCTGCGCCCTGCCCGGCGATCGACCTCACCGGCACGGATGACGCGTCGTCGCCGGTGACATCGACCGTGATCGACTCGCCGCCCACGCGTGGGACCTGGATCAGATACAGCGCGTTCTGCAGGCTGACCAGGGCCTGGCGTCCGTCCGGCGCCAGCCTGATGGTGGTCGCGGAGGGTCGCTGCTCACCCGCGCCGGTGCCCTTGACCTGCAGGTGGCTCCGGCGGTCCACGCCATCGAGCCTGATCGAGACGAGACCCTTGCCCGACGACGAGAGATACACGCGGTCGGGATCGTCGGCGAAGTGGGGTCCGCTCGCGCCCTGGCTCGATCCGATGAGCGTGGACGCGCCGCCGTCGGACGGGATCCACACGAGGTCCTTGTCGGCGGCCGGTGCGATGCCGGCGATCTCCGCGGGTGCCTCGCCCGCCGGGAACACGTCCGGCGATCCGGCGCGCCCGGCGGGCAGATTCGCAAAGAGCTGATCGGCGCGACCGCCCACGAGCACGACGATCCGGGAGCCGTCGGGCGTGTAGACCGGCTCGGCATAGTGGCCGGCTCGCTGCGTCAGCCGCTCGGGCGTCGCGCCGGGCGAGGTCGTGACACGGTAGACGTGGCCGCCCTCGGTGGACCATGTCACGAACGCGACGTGCGCACCATCCGGCGACCAGGCCGGCATGAACTCCCCGTCGGTGAGACCGGTCAGGCGGCGTGGCGCGCCGTCCGGCAGATCCATGATCCACAGCTTGTGCAGTGCCGTGAAGGCGAGCTGCGTCCCGTCCGGCGAGAGCACGGGCCAACGAATCAGCCGCGCGCGCAGGGTGGGCGAGTCCTCGACCCGGTGCTCGAAGTAGACGCGCGGCGCGATCTCGGCCTGGACCTGCGCCGTGAACGGGACCGGCCGGGTGGCGCCCGTCTCGAACTCCACGCGCGCGATCTTGCCGGCGATCGGGACGATGAGCCCCGTGCCGTCCGGCGTGAAGGCGTAGCCCGGCATGGTGTCGCGTGAGGCCCGAGATTCCTGGTCGTCCCGCGTGACCGGGTGGATGAGCCACCGCTCCTCTCGAGTCTCCAGGTCGCGCACGCGCAGCCCCGTCTCGGTCTCGAAGCGGGTGGCGTAGACGAGGAACCGGCCGTCGGGCGACAGCACGGGTCGCATCGCGCTACCCTGGGCGTTGGTCACCGTGGCTGTGTCGCCGGTGCGCCGGTCGAAGCGGATCACCTGCCAGAGCGGGAAACGCGCGTTGTAGGTGAAGGATCCCTTGCGCTCGGTGTAGTAGACGAACCGACCGTCGGGCGAGGCCATCGCGCCCAGGCGGTTGGGTGGCCGATACGGTGTGGACGCCTCCGGATCCGGCGGCGGCGGCTTCTCGCCGATGCGGACACCGGTCGCACCGTCGCGGTGGTACAGGAAGACGGCGAACGTGCGCTCGGGGGGCCGTTGCTTCGAGGCCAGGATGTACTCGCCGTCGGGCGTCCAGGCGGGCGAGCTCATGATCTGTGGGCGGTCCTTCGTCGGCGAGTCCGTCGTCACCGCGCGGGGGTTGGATCCGTCGGCGTCGGCGATCCATAGGTTCTCGACGCCGCTCCGGTCGCTCAGGAAGGCGATGGTCGAGCCGTCGGGCGAGAAGCGGGGCTGGCTCTCGAACGACATCTCGCCGACGATCCGGGTCGCCGTGCCACCGTCGATCGGCAGCGTATAGAGGTCGCCGAGCAGGTCGAACACGATCGTCCGGCCGTCCGGCGACACGTCGAGCGACATCCAGGTGCCCTCGTCGGTCGTGAACGCCACGGTGTCGGCGGCCTCGAGCACCAGACCGGAGTCATCGGCCTCCTCGGCATCGGGCGCCGCCGTCTGGTGGCCGCCTGACGCCGCGAGCGTCGTCAGGGCCAGGGCGAACGCGGCCGCCGTCATCGGGAGCGCCGATCGATCTCTGACGGCTCGTCGTGTGGCCATATCCTCCTCCTGGCGTCTCCGTCGCGTGTCGGGGGTTGTATTCCGCTGGCTGAAAATGCGGCGCGGCTGAAGCCGCGCCCGACGTACCGCACGGGACATCACGCCCACGCCGCGCCGTCTGGCGCGGTGCCGACCGTTGCCTCGGCGAGGCCGTGAACGCCGGGGTCGAGGCGCAGGACGTCGCCGTCCACGATGGCGTCCGGGCGGTCCCGTCGCGCGGGTCGAGTCGTGGCGGCGCTCGTCACGAACAGCGTCGCGAACGCCGGACCGCCAAAGCAGAGCGACGTGGGACGTGCCACGGGTACCGCGACCTGTCGATCCACGGTCCCATCGGGCCGGTATCGCGTCAGACGCGCGCCATCCCAGTGGGCGTTCCACAGATAGCCGTCGGCATCGACCGTCATGCCGTCGGGACAGCCGGCATCGACGGGCACGGTGGCGAAGACCTCGGCCGGGTGGACGATGCGGCCCGACTCGGCCTGGTAGGTGGCCGTCATGATCCGCCGAGTCGGCGAGTCGGCGTAGTAGATACGGTCGCCCGCTGGGCTGAACGCGGGTCCGTTGAACACGGTGAACCCGTCGGCGACCGGGCTGACGCCGGCCGCGCCGAGATGGAAGACGCCGCCAAGGGGTTCGGTCTCGTCGAGATGGCAGGCGCCGAAGACGAAGCCGCCGAGCCGATCGGCCTTGCCATCGTTGAGCCGCGTGCCGTCCCGCAGGGTCCCGATCCGGCACGCCTCGGTCAGCCCCTGGAGGTCGTCGCCCAGGTGGTAGAGTGCCCGGCCGGCCGCCACGAGATACCCGCCCTTGCGCGCGAGCGCGATGCATCCCGGCATGTCGGCGAGTCGGAGATGTCGGGGCCGTTCGTCGCCCGCGTCCATCCAGAGGATCGTGCGGCCGGTGATGTCGACCCAGACCAGCCGGGCGGCACGCGGATCCCAGAGCGCTCCCTCGCCCAGGGCGTTTGCGACCGCGGCATGTCGATGAATCTGCACAGTCAAATTGTCGTCAAGAGGATGCTCGGGCCTCGCGTCTGAACGCGGGCCGACCGCGGCATCTCTCACCGAGGGCCTGCGTGTCACGGAGGAGTGTCGCCATGGGCCGCTCTTGCTCAGAAGGTGCAGAGGACGCCCCCGTCGACGACCAGAATCTGCCCGGTGACATAACGGCTTTCGTCGCTGGCGAGGAACACGATCGGGCCGGCCACGTCCTCGGGAGTGCCCGCCCGCCGCAGGGGGAGTCGGCCGTGCCGGATGAACACCTCCTGGAACCGGTCCGTGTCGTGCTCGTGGCTGCCGTCGGGCAGCCGCGCCATCCGCGTGTCGATGAAGCCGGGCGCCACCGCGTTGACGCGGATCCCCGCGGGCCCGAAATCGACCGCCATACACCGGGTCATGTTGACGACGCCGCCTTTGGCGGTCGCGTAAGCCAGGGCATCCGGCTGGCCGCGCAGGCCCTGAATCGAGGCCACGTGGATGACGGCGGCCGCCGCGCTCCGCTCGAGGCCGTGGAGCGCCGCCCGGGTGCAGTGATAGGCGCCGGTCAGGTTGACGTCGATCACACGCTGCCACCGATCCGGGGTGAGCGTCGCGAACGGCGTGGTGTCCGGTACGGCGGCGTTGTTGACCAGGATGTCGAGGCCGCCGTAGACGTCGAGCGCGCGCGCGACCATGGCGGCGGCGCTCCCGGGGTCGGCGATGTCGACGGCGCAGGGCGTGACCTCCAGGCCCGCCGAGCGGAGGCGGGCCGCCGCGCGGTCGACCTCCGGTTCGTCGATGTCGGCCAGCAGCAGCCGGGCGCCGGCGCGCGCCAGGGCCTCACCGGCCGCCAGCCCGATCCCGCGGGCGCCGCCCGTCACGGTCGCCACGCGTCCGGTCAGCCGCGTGTCGGTCATCCGGCGGCCTCGTGAGTGGCGGGCGTTTCCGGCTCCGATCCGAAGGCTCCAAAGACCTCCTCCACCCGATCGCGCAGGCTCGCGAGCCGCGCGTCATCGAACGCGGCCTCGTGGGCGATCCCATACCAGAGCCCCTGCGCGCGGACGTAGTCGCCGAGCCCGCGGAGGGTCGTCGCAACATCGAGCCAGGACAGGCCCATGGCCTCCGGCCGGATGTCGACGCCGATGCGGTGGATGGCGGTCAGGAGCTCGTCGGCCCGGCTGTCGTGGAGGGCCGCGCCGATGAACGTGCCCAGGCAGACCGGCTGGCCGTGCAGGAAGGCGCGGCCCGTCGAATACTCTAGCGCGTAGAAGAAGAAGTGCTCGAACCCCTCGATGTGCCGCGGATTCCAGCCGGCGCCGAGAAACGACGCGCCGCCCCAGCGATGTCCGTCGAGCAGGACCCGGATGCCCTCGTCGGTCAGGTCACGCACGTCGTCCTGATGCGCCAGCAGCGTCTCGACCTTGGCCAACGACGCGTCGGCGAGCGACGGATCGTAGGGCCACTTGGCCTCGACCCGCCCGCGCGCGTCGGCGTACCGCCAGTCGAGGACGCCGGTGTGGAAGCACAACACGTCGCCGATGCCGGCGCGGTTGATGAGCGGTGGGGCCGAGCGGATGACGTCGTAGTCGATGAACACGCTCTCGGGCACGGCCCAGCCGACGTAGTGGACGACACCGGCGCGCCGGATGGCCGCGCGGTGGCCGAAGACGGCGTCGACGCTGAGCGACGTCGGGAACTGGAAGAGCGGGCGCCGGCGACGCCAGCCGAAGTATTTGGCCGCGTCGATCGCCTGGCCGCCGCCGAGACCGACCACGCAGGCGAACGGCGCCAGGCCGGCGAGGTCCGCTTCGAGGGCCTGCTCGTCCATCGAGCGCACGAAGTAGACCGGCTGGTCGTCCGGCAAGGCCGGCGCAAACCGCGGCCAGAGATCCGGCATCGTCACGACCAGGGCCGGATCGTGCGCGAAGTGCGGCACCTCGGCGAGCAGGTGACGTCCGTACACCGTGTCGAAGGGCGGGATCAGCATGCGGCGCGTCGTCAGTTTGGATGATCATAGGTCACCGGGGCGGAAGTAGACTAGTGGAACGGTGCTGGGTTCGCGGGTGGCGCGGGGAACGGTCGTTGCCGCTATCGTCGCGTGCCTGGGCGCGACTCCCGGTCTCGGCTGCGCCCCGCGCGACGACGCGGACACGCTCAGCCTGTTCCTGATCCCGAGTCCCTCGTCGCGAGCCATCCAATCGTTCGTCCCGGCGTTCGAGGCAGAGACCGGCGTTCGTGTGACCGTGACCGAGACGCCCTGGGGCGAGGCGCACCAGAAGCTCCTGCTGGCGTACCAGCACGGCACCGGCGAGTACGACGTGGCGCAGTTCGACAACTACTTCCTGGCGCCCTACGGCGCGGCCGGCGTGATGACACCGCTCGACGGGTATCTGGCCGGCTCGGCCGCCTACGACATCGACGACTTCACGCCGGGGCAGCAGGACTACGGCAAGTACGCAGGTGAGACCCTGGGGCTGACGCTGTCGACCGAGCCGATGATCCAGTGGTATCGCACGGACATCTACGACACGCTGGGCCTCCGGCCGGCGACCACGTGGGAGGAGTACCGGGCCAACGCCGCGGCGGTGCACGCCTCGGGTCTCGGGGACGGGGTCCTGCTGGGCTGGGGGCCGCGTGTGGCCTGGTGGTGGATGACCCTGGTGTGGAGCTTCGGCGGGCAGCTCTACGACGACCGTCTCGCGCCGACGGTGAACACGCCCGAGGCCGTCGCCGCCACGACCTACCTGAAGGACCTGCTGGCCTATGGTCCGGAGGGCGCGCTTACTGCTGGCGGCGACGACGTCACGAACAAGTTCCTGTCGCAGGACATCGGCTCGATGATCCAGTACTCCGGCTACTACGAGATGACCCGGAATGCGACCGACAACAAGTACGTCGGGCGCGTGGGGACGGCCCCGATGCCCAGGGGCGCGGTCGACATCACCCACCTGGCCGGGTGGAACATCGGGATCCCGGCGGATTCGAGACGGAAGGACGTCGCCTGGCGGTTCCTGGAATTCGTGATCGGCAAGGCGAACACGAGGGCATTCATGGCCAGCGGCGCCGCCGCCATTGGACGGATCTCCATTACCCGGGAGCCGGCGCTGCTCGCCGAGCAGCCCTACCTCGAGCTCCTGAGCATCCCCGACACCAGCCGGATCGAGCGGTATCCGCAGCTCAGGGTCTGGCCGGAGTTCGAGAAGGCGGTCGCCGATGCGGTCTCAGGCATCCTGACGGGAGCGACGAGCGTCGAAGACGGGCTCGACGCGCTGCAAGCCGTGCTGACCCCGATTCTCGCGCGCGAACGCCAGTGACGGCAGCGACGGGGCCCGGCTTCCCGCGCGACGCCCGTGCGGTCGGCGAGCCAGAAGGCGCCCCTGGCTCTTCACCCCGGGCTCGCCGCGAGACTGGCCACCGATGGCACGTGTGACCTTCGAGGGCGTCAGCAAGGTATTCGACGAGGATGTCCGCGTCGTCGACCGGCTCGACCTGACCATCGAGGATGGCGAGCTGCTGGTCCTGGTCGGGCCGTCGGGCTGCGGCAAGACCACGTCGCTCCGCATGCTCGCCGGGCTGGAGGATGTCAGCGAGGGACTCATCAGGATCGGCGAGCGGGTGGTCAACGACGTGCCGACCAGGCATCGGGACATCGCCATGGTGTTCCAGAACTACTCGCTTTACCCGCACATGACCGTCAGGGAGAACATCGCCTTCGGACTCAGGATGCGGGGGACTCCGGCGCCGGCGATCGCGGGCACGGTCGATCGCGCCGCGCACATACTCGACCTCGCGGCGCTGCTCGATCGATTGCCCAGACAGCTCTCGGGTGGGCAACGGCAGCGCGTGGCCATGGGACGATCGATCGTGCGCGAGCCTCAGGCCTTCCTCATGGACGAGCCGCTGTCGAACCTCGACGCCAATCTCAGGGTGCAGATGCGAGTGCAGATCGCGCAGCTCCAGCGACGCCTCGCCGTGACCACGCTCTACGTGACCCACGACCAGGTCGAGGCCATGACGCTGGGTGATCGGGTCGCGGTGATGCACGGCGGCGCCCTGCAGCAGGTGGCCGATCCCCACGCGCTCTACACCCATCCCCGCAACCTCTTCGTCGCGGGCTTCATCGGTGCGCCGCCCATGAACCTGGTCAGAAGCGCCTTCGACATCCAGGACGGCGACGGCGTGTGCCGGTTCGGCGGCCACGAGATCCGGGTGCCGCGCGCGCACCTGGCGACTCGCCCCGGGCTGGCCGCCGCCGCCGGGTCGGTCGTGGCCCTCGGCATCCGGCCCGAGGACATCGCCGACACCGCCCCGGGTGAGCGAAACCGACCGGTCATCACGTCGACCGTGCAGCTCCTCGAGTATCTCGGATCCGACACCCTGGCGCACATCGCCATCGACGCCCCCGGTGTGTCGGCCGGTCCGGGTGGGGACCGCTGGGGCGAGGCCGGGGAAGCCGGGCCGGCGGGCGCGGCGGAGACGACCACGTTCATCGCCCGTTGCAATCCGAGAACGCCGCTGCGGCGCGGACAGACGGCAACGTTCACGGTCGAGGTCGACCGGTTGCACTTCTTCGATCTGGCCTCGGGCGGCGCCCTCTGACCGGCGCGCCGCGGAGCGCTCGCCAGGGGCTGCTGGGATTCGCCGCCTTGTGAGACGATCGGCCGCATGAGACCCGCGCCCCCGCATCGTCGTCGAGTGACGGCCGCCATGCTCGCGCTCGGATGCGTCTGCGCGGCGTGCACCACGCCCGGCGAGGACGCCGAGGCGATCGACGTCTTTCTCGTGCCCAGCCCGTCGTCGACCGCGATTCAATCGTTCATCCCGGCCTTCGAACGGGAGACCGGGCTGGCGGTCCGGGTGACGGAGACGCCGTATGGGGAAGCTCACCAGAAGTTGCTGCTGTCGTTCGAGCTCGGGAGCGGCGCCTACGACGTCGCGCAGTTCGACAACACCTTCCTGGCGACCTTCGGCGCGGCCGGGGTGATGGAGCCGCTCGACGCCTATCTCGCGGACTCGGCGGCGTACGCCATCGAGGATTTCTCCAGCGGACAGCAGGACTATGGGAAGTACGGCGGGCGGACCCTCGGGCTCACCCTGTCGACCGAACCGATGATTCAGTGGTACCGGACGGACATCTACGACACGCTGGGTCTGACGCCGGCCACGACGTGGGAGGAGTACCGCGCCAATGCCAGGACCGTGGCGGAATCCGGGCTGGCCGACGGCGTCATCCTGGGGTGGGGCCCCAACGTGCCCTGGTGGTGGGTCGGGATGATGTGGAGCTTCGGCGCGCAGCTCTACGACCGCGACCTCGTGCCGACTGTGAGCACGGCGGAGGCGGTGGCGGCCACGACCTACCTGAGGGACCTGCTGGCCTACGGTCCCGAGGGCGGGCTGAGCGCCGACGGTGACGCCGTGACCTTCAAGTTCCTGTCCCAGGACATCGGCTCGATGATCCAGTTCGCCGGGTACTACGGGATGACTCTGGACGCGGCAAGCAACCCGCACATGGGGGTGGTGGGCACGGCACCCATGCCGAGGGGGGTAGCCGACATCACCCACCTGGCGGGCTGGAACATCGGCATTCCCGCCGATTCGCGGGACAAGGACGCGGCGTGGCGGTTCCTGGAGTTCGTCCTCGGCAAGGCCAACGCGAAGGCGTATCTGGCGAGCGGTGCCGCGGCCATCGGGCGGATCTCGATCACCGAGGATCCCGCGCTCGTCGCCGCGCAGCCCTACCTGCGGTATCTGAACATCCCCGACACGAGCCGGATCGAGCGCTACCCGCAGCTGACGGTCTGGCCGGAGTTCGAGAAGGCGGTCGCCGACGCGCTCCGGCCGATCCTGACGGGCGAGGTCGGCGTCGCCGCCGGCCTCGATGCGCTGCAGGAGACCCTCGGGCCGATTCTGGCGCGGGAGCGCGCGCCGAGATGACCGGCGGTGGCGGGCGGTCCCTCGCACAGCAGACCCGCCGGCTCGCGACCGGGTTCGTCCTGCCCACCTGGGGCCTGCTCCTGCTGGTCTTCGCGATCCCGCTGGGCATGGCGGTCTACCTCTCGGTCCGCAACGAGCAGATCGGCGGGTTCGTCCCGAGCACCTTCGTCGGGCTCGACAACTTCAGGACCGAGCTCGGCAGCGGGACGTTCTGGGAAGCCTTTCGCACGACCCTCACGATCATGACGCTCGGGCTGGCGGTCCAAGTGCCGATCGGGCTGGGTCTCGCGCTGGTGCTCCATCGGCAGCTACGGGGCAGCCGGTTCTTCCGCTCCGCCCTCCTGATCCCCATGCTGCTGACGCCGGTCGCCGTCGGGCTCATGTGGCGCTTCATGTTCGACACCGATCTCGGCGTCATCAACTGGCTCCTCGGCTCGGTGGGGCTAGGCACGCCGAACTGGCTCGGGTCGCGTTGGCCGGCGGTCTGGGCGGTGACGATGGTCGATTCCTGGCAATCCACGCCCTTCGTCATGCTGATGTGTCTGGCGGGTCTGGCGGGGCTGCCCGCCGGTCCGCTGGAAGCCGCCAAGATCGACGGCGCGAGCGCGTGGCAGTCGTTCTGGCACGTGACGCTGCCGATGCTGCGGCCGGTGCTGCTGGTCACCGTGATGATCCGCGCGATCGATGCCTTCAAGCTCTTCGATCTCATCTTCATCATGACCAACCGTGGTGGGCCGGGGACGGCGACGCAGACCCTCGGCCTGCTGACCTACAACACCGGCTTCACCTTCCTGGCCATCAGTCGAGCCGCAGCGCTGGGCCTGTCGCTGGTGGTCATCAGTCTGCCTGTCTACATCCTCTGGCGGCTGGCGTCCGGGACCAATCGATGACCGCGTGGGCGAACCGGGGCCGTGCGCTCGCCGGCCGGATGGGCGCCTACGCGACGTTGCTCGCCGCGGTCCTGGTCGCGCTGTTTCCGGTGTTCTGGACCCTGTCGACGTCGATCAAGACGCGGGTCTCGACCTTCGCCATCCCGCCCGAGTTCTTCGACTTCACGCCGACCTTCAGGAACTACATCCAGCTGTTCTCCTCCGCGGGCTTCGCAAAGGTGTATCTGAATACGATCTTTGTCACGGTGGCCTCGACGGTGATCAGCGTGGCCGTGGGCACGCTCGCGGCGTACGCCCTGGCCCGCACGCGTCGCTTCCCGTCGCGCGTGCCCCTCGAGGTGAGCCTCCTGCTGGTCCGGGCGATCCCAACCATCGTCCTGATGGTGCCGCTGTTCCAGATCGTCAGCGTGCTGGGCCTCTACGACAACCGCGCCGCCCTGATTGTCATGTACGCGGCGGTCAATTTGCCGTTCGCGGTCTGGTTGATGACCTCGTTCATCGAGCAGATCCCCGTCGAGCTGGAGGAGTGCGCCGCCGTCGATGGCGCGACCCGTGCGCAGACGCTGCTCACGGTGGTCTTCCCCCTGGCGCTGCCGGGGATGGCCGCCACCATGATCTTCGTGGCGCTGCTGGCGTGGAACGAGTTCCTGATTCCCGTGCTCCTGGCGGGGGAGACCGCCAAGACCCTCCCCGTCTATACCAGCGGGTTCATCTCGGCGCGCAACCTGGACTGGGGACCCATGGCGGCCGCCAGCTCGCTCGCCATCGTGCCGATTGCCATGCTCACCGTCCTGATCCAGCGCCGGCTGGTCAGCGGCCTCAGCTCCGGCGCCGTGAAGGAGTGAGGCAGAAAGGCGAACAAAAGACGAATATTGGAGTATACTGCTCCGGATGGACGGCCCCGACGTTCCGCGCGTCCATGGCCGTGGCGCGGCCGAGAATCCGCCGAACCGGTTCGAGCGGCTGCACCTGGTCCTCGACGCCCCGGGGGAGGACCCAGGGCACGATGCGGGGAAGGACGCCGCGGAGTGTGCCGCGGGCGCGGGAGGGTGTGCCCACGAACGGCCGATCGCCACCGAGTACTTCCACGACACCACCCGGACGATCATCAGCCGCAACGACAGCCCGGATGTCCCGTTCGAGACCAGCCTCAATCCCTACCGCGGCTGTGAGCACGGGTGCATCTATTGCTACGCCAGGCCGTCTCACGAGTATCTGGGGTTCTCGGCCGGCCTCGATTTCGAGACGAAGATTCTGGTCAAGCCGCGGGCGCCGGAGCTGCTGCGTGAGGCGCTGTCGACGCGCGCGTGGCGCCCGCAGGTCCTGGCGCTGAGCGGTGTGACCGATCCCTACCAGCCGGCCGAGCGGCGCCTCGAGGTGACGCGGCGCTGTCTGCAGGTCCTGGCCGAGTTCCGCAACCCGGTCGGCGTCATCACCAAGAGCGCCATGGTCGTGCGCGACATCGACGCGCTCGCCGAGCTGGCGGCTCACGGCGCAGGCCAGGTCGCGGTGTCCATCACCACGCTCGACGAGGATCTCCGGCGGGTGATGGAGCCGCGCACGTCGACCGCCGACGCCCGTCTCGAGGCCGTGGCCCGCCTCAGCGAGGCGGGCATCCCGGTCGGCGTGATGATGGCGCCCATCGTGCCCGGTCTCACGGACCACGAGATCCCGCGCGTGCTCGACCGCGCGGCACAGGCGGGCGCCCGGTTCGCCGGCTACATCATGCTCAGGCTGCCGCACGGTGTCGCGCCCCTGTTCGAGGCCTGGCTCGGCCAGCATTTCCCCGAGCGGGCACAGAAGGTGCTCGGGCGGATCCGGGATCTGCGCGGGGGGCGTCTCAGCGACCCGCGCTACGGATCCCGCATGCGCGGCGAGGGCCGCTTCGCCGAGCTCGTCGACACGATGTTTCGCGCGGCCCGCGAGCACGCCGGGCTCTCGGGCGGTGTGCCCCCGCCCTCGACCGCCGCCTTCCGCCGGCCGGGAGCGCCACGGTCGCTCTTCGACTGAACTGGCCCGGCAGGGCCTCGGCCGCGGTCTCGAGCGTGGGGCCTGGCTGGCGGTTCCGCTGGTGCTCGGAGGCGTCTCGGCGTATGGTTACACTCGGGTGGCCAGCGCCCCGTCGCGGCGCTGGCGGGGCGTTCGCCACCAGTGGGGGAGGATCATGACGATCAGCACATCCGTGTCTCGCCGGCGTTTTCTGATGGGAGTCGGGGCCGCGACCGTGTGGATCCCGCGCGGGGTCAAGGGCTACACCGGTGACGAGATGAGAACGATGGCGGCCAGCGGCGGCCTCGACGTCGGCGTGTCGAAGAGCGACCTGGATACGCCGGCGTTGCTCGTCGACCTCGACAAGCTCGAACGGAACCTGCAGACGATGCAGACCGTGGTGGCCCGCAACGGTATCGCGAGCCGCCCGCACGCCAAGACCCACAAGTGCCCGGAGATCGCGCAGCGCCAGATCGCCACCGGGTCGGTGGGGATCTGCTCGGCCAAGCTCAGCGAGGCCGAGGTCATGTTCGAACATGGCATCGAGCAGGTCTTGCTCACGACGTGCAACGTGACGACCCCCAAGATTCGCCGCGCGATGGCCTTGCGCAAGTCGCACGCGGGTTTCATCCAGGCCGTCGACGCCGAGCAGAACGCCCGCGATCTGGCGGCGGCCGCCAAGGAGGCCGGTCTCGTGGCGGACATCGTCGTCGATGTCGATCCCGGAGGGCATCGGACGGGGATCACGCCGGGAGAGCCCGCCCTCGCGCTCGCGCAGTTCGTCGATCGGTCGCCCAGCCTGCGGCTCCGCGGCATCCTGTGTTACGACGGGGGCTCGCAGCACGTGAAGGGGTTCGACAAGCGCCGCGCGCAGACGCTGGGTCGGCTGGAGGCGGCGGCCGAGACGGTCGGCATGATGGAGCGCGCCGGCCTGAGCACCGAGATCTTCAGCGGCGGCGGGACTGGCTCCTACAACATCGACCACGAGACGGCCGGCCTCACCGACGTGCAGGTCGGCAGCTACGTCTTCATGGATGCCCAGTATCTCGCGATCGGCGGCGCCACCGACAGCGAGGTGTACTCCGACTTCCAGCCATCGCTGACGATCCTCACGACCGTCCTCAACGCGCAGTACGAGGGGCGCGCCACGACGGACGCCGGCGCCAAGGCGTGCACGATCAACCAGCCCTGGCCGATCGTCGCGGGCGAGACCGGGATGTCCTACACCTCGGGGTCCGACGAGTTCGGCACGATTCGCTACGAGAGCCCGAGCCGCGTCTACGACGTGGGCGACAAGCTGGAGCTCATCGTGTCGCACTGCGACCCGGTCGTGAATCTCTACGATCAGATGTACGGAATCCGGAACGACAGGGTCGAGGCGGTCTGGCCCATAGCGGCGCGGGGGCGGTCGGTGTAGCGCGACGCGTAAGTCAGCCGCCGCAGCGTCGGTCGGTGTGGAGGTAGATGGTCCCGGTTACGGGTGCCTGACCTCGACCACGTAGTCGATCGGCTGCCCCTGCGCGATCTGTCCCACATCGAAAACGCTGATGTAGGTCGAAGCCGGGCTGGTGACCCGTGACAGGATCGCGCCCTCGGGAAGGCCGTTGTTGACGGCGCCGATGATACAGTTCGTGGGATCGCTCGGGTCGGCGCTCCCGATACCGATGCCGATGATCGTCGAGGCAATCGGTCTCAGGCTGACCACCTCGATCTCGGTGGTCCCGAGCTGCTGAACGGTGAAGAAGTGGATCATGCTGCCCCCCTCGACGAGGGTGCCGGTGAAGGTGGCGGTCATCGAGCCCACGGCCGTCGGGCCCATCGAGATGTCGCCCCGGCACGCGGCCGCGAGAAATCCCGACACGACCACGACACCGGCGAAACGTGAGACGGCGGCGAACGTCATCCACTGTTCCCTTCTCTCTTGGCGGTCGGCCTGACCCGTCGGTCCGACCCGAGGCGCTGGCGGCATCCCGGGGTGGCGACCCGCCCGGTCTCGTGAAAGCCGGGTATCGGGCCGATCTCACCCGCTCTTCCCACTCTAGTCGGATGGCTCCGGATTGTCACGACCTCGGCCGCTTGCCTCCGAATTCGATGCCTCGCCGCACCAGGCGAGGGCCGTCTCGGCGAGGATCCGGGCGCAGGTCAACACCTGCTCGAAGTCGACCCACTCGTCCGAGCTGTGGATGAGCCCGCCGCCCGGGCCGAACAACACGGTTGGGGTGTCACCGTACAGGATGGGCACGCGCAGGTCGGACCCGCCGCCGCCGCGGATGGCGGGCGCGGATCCGGTGACCCTCCGCGCGACGCCGGCGATCGTGGTGACCACCGGATGGTCTGGTGCGATCTCCGCCGCCTCGAACCAGAGCCCGAACCACTCGACCTCCAGGGGATGGCCGGCGAACCAGGCGTCGGTGGAGGACCACTCCTGGAGGAAGGCCTTGAATGCCTGCTTGACCTGCTGGATGTCCTCGCCGGGAAGGCATTCGATGGTGCCTTCGAGCACCGCGCGCGCGGCGATCGTCGACGGCCATTCGCCGGCGTGGAACCTACAGATCCCCGTCGGCACCTTCGTCTCGCCGGTCCCGTCGTAGAGCGGATGAGACACCGCCGACTCGCGCATGACCGCGTAGGCCTCGACGGCCTGATAGACGCCGATCGCCTTGTCGATCGGGTTGACGAGCGCGTGCTTGTACTCGGTGCCGCCGGCCTGCCCGGGGACCGTGATTCGAAAGAACTGGGCGCCGCGCCCGGAGATGGCCATGCGATCGAGGCCGGTGGGCTCGGTGAAGATGCAGGCGTCACCGGTGTAGCCGCGCAGCACGCACGCCAGGGTGCCATTCCCGCCGGCCTCTTCGTCGACGACACTCGCGACCCGCACGTCGCCCGCGAGCCGCAGCCCGAGCGCCTGGAGCGCGGCGACGGCGAGGATGTTGCTCACGACACCGCCTTTCATGTCGCGGGCTCCCCGGCCGTAGACCCTGCCGTCGGCGACATGGCCGCTCCACGGCGAATGGGTCCACAGCTCTGGAGGACCGGTCGGCACCACGTCGACGTGGCCGCTCAGGATGAGCGATCGACCGTCGCCCAGGCCGGCGAGAGCCCCGACCACGTTGGGACGGTTCGCGTAGCCGATCTCGGTAGGCACGTAGGCGGGATGCGCCGCGAGCTCCTCGATCGAGGGGCTCCACACGTCCACGTCGAGGCCCAGCTCCCGCAGCGTGGCGGCGACGACCTCCTGGCACGGCTTCTCGGCGCCCTCGAGCGAGGGAATCCGAATCAGACGCCGTAGCAGCTCGAGCGCCCACTCCCGGCGATCCTCGATCGCGCGCGCCAGATCCTCGCCACGGCTCATCTCGCCCCTCGGCTGCTCGTCCACATTGCGGTCGCCTCCTGTGCCCGCGTGAGCCTACCAGTCCCATCCACGTTCCTCAATATGGCGCCAGACGACAGTATGCTGGAGGGCGTGACCAACGAGGAATTACTGCGGCGGATCCGCGAGGTCGTGCCGGCTGGAGTCAGGACGCTGACGTTCCTACGCCATCAGTCGCACTGCGCCTGGTGGAACGCTCACGGGGCGTGCGACTGCACGCCGGTGTTCCTGATCGAGGTATACGACGAGGTCGACGGTACGATCGACGACCTCGAACCGCTCGGATAAGCGGCGGCGGTGACACGCGGGCCGACCTCATCCGGTTCGGCGGTCGGCCCGGGTGAGGTCACGCGCGCCCGCGATGACTGGGGCGTGCGTGCCCGGGCGGAACAACCGAGCTGATCCCAGGCAGCCTCGCGGGTCTCGTCGACGCGGTCGGCGGCGTGGGCTGGCGACCGATGTCACGGTCCGGTCAGCGCGCCAGCGGATCGGGCCGGAGCTGGAATTTCACCATCTTGCTCGTCGTGCCCTTGCCGCCTTCGAGGTGAAACGGCGTTCGCGTGCTGTAGGTGGCCCACAGCCCCTTGCCCTTCCACCCGGCGTCCGGATCGTCGATGCGGCCGTCCATCCACTTGGTGTAGAACCCGAGCGGATACGGTACGCGCATGACGACCCACTCGCCATCCTTCAGGGCCAGCAACCCTTCGGACGCGTTGCCCGTGCTGATCGGCACGTTGGTGCCGAGTCCCAGCGTGTCGAACTGATCCACCCACGTGTAGTAGCTCGCCTCCGCGCTGCCCGAGTCCGTCACGCCGCCGAGTTGCGGGAGTGGCGCCCGGTAGATGGTCCAGCCCTCGGGGCAATGGTCGCCGGTTGCCGTCGGCCCGTTGAGCGGCCCGGTGCACTTGCGGCGGTCGAAGCTCGCGAGGTGTCCGCTGGCCAGGGGCGTCCAGACGATGCCATGGCGATCGATGTCCATGCCGCGCGGCGAGTAGCCCTGCACGCGCACCGATGAGTTGCCCCACGGCAGGTAGTAGATCTCGGCCAGCGCGGTCGCTGGCGGGTCGGCTCCCGGGTCCAGCCGCAGGATCGCCCCGGGGAAGCCCAACGACGATCCCCAGATCGACCCGTCGGACGGGTTCACCGCGACGCCGTAGTAGCCGGCGCTGATCCGCCGATCCCTGGTGGGGTCGAGCGGCGCGTCGGGTTCCGTGTGGGCATCCCGTTTCCCGTTGCCGTTGGTGTCGAGGATGAGCGCGGTCCAGCCCTGCGACTTCTCCTCGTCGCCGGTCTCGTCGAGCATCTTCGTGTCCAGCCAGCCGATGACCTGGCCGCCGCCGCTCGTCCACAGGGTGTCGTTGTCGTCCTCGGCGAAGATCAGGTGGTGGGTGCTGAAACAGGTGCCGATGAGCGTGAACTCCTCGGTCTTTGGATCGTAGACGGCGAGGTGGCGGCGGGCGCTCTCGACCGGAGATAGCTTCGCCGAGGGATGGTCCGACCCCTCCTGGCAGAAGTCCGGATTCTCCGCCGGACGGACCCGCGAGGTGAGCCACACCCGCCCCTTGTGATCGAGCATCGGATTGTGCACGTTGGCACGGCTGGTCCAGATGGCCTCGTCCCCCCAGTACGGCGACGGCTGGAGCGGCGGCCCGGCCGCAACCGGGGTGTCGGGATCGCGCACCGGCACCTTCACGCGGCTCGCCGTGTGATGCACCGGATCTAGGACGGGCACGTAGTCGGCGCTGGCCTCGAGCGCGCCGTAGGTCCGGCCGTTGGCGTTGAGCGTGGGATTCCGCTTGTCGGTGGACACCTGGTCGTGGAGGTAGGCCTTCGGGTCGGCCCAGTCCCACTGCGTAATCACCACGGCGCGCTCGGCACCCTGCGGCCTGGGCGGTGGCTCCGGCAGCTCGCCGGCGACGATCCGATCGGTCCAGTCCGCAAACATCTCCAGCGCCCGCCGGCGACCCATCCGGTTGAGACCGACGTTCATGCTCCCGCCCGCCTGGCCCGATTCGATGCGCCGATCCCACGCCTCCACCAGCGAGCCGAATTCACCGAGCCCGGCTGGGATCTCGCGGGTGGCCTTGTTACCCAGTTGATGACACGCCGTGCAGCCACCCGACTTCAACTGCCTGATCCACTCGGCCTGGCTCTTCATGTTCGGCGAGATGCCGTTGCCCTCGGGCCCGGTGCCCGGGAACTCGTGCTGGCTGGGCACCTGGATCAGCGAGAGCCAGTAGCCGGCGGGGTAGTAGTCCGCCGCCGCCCGCGGATTCGGCGCCTCAACCGCCGTCAGGTTCTGACGCGTGCCCGGCGTGGCGCGGACCCGGGGTGAATCGACCAGCCCGTAGCCGCGTACCCAGACCTCGTAGCTAGCCTTCGGCAGGTCGGGAATGACGTAGCGTCCGTCATCGTCGGTGACGACGATCTTGTTGTATTTGGTGGGCAGGTCGGTCGTTTCCGCGATGACCCAGACCCCGGCTTCGGGTCCGCTCGGCCCGGTGACCACGCCGCCGATGTCGTCGTCATCGATACGGACCGCATCGCCCGCTTGCTCACGAGCGCTCGGTCCGGCCAGCGTCGCGACGGCGAGAACGGCGATGCCGACTCCGAAGAGCCCTCTGGGCGGCACTCTGCTCGTCATGCTGTCATCCTCCCGCGGTCGCCCGGCGACCGCCTTCCTTCACGACCCACGGCGACGACGAATAGTCCCGGTCAGTCCAGGGTCGGCCGCAACATCTCCCAAGGCGGCCCCTGGTGCGACGCAGGGCTCTTACCCACGAGCTGCTAGATTATACGCCCCAGATGTTCCACGAGCCCGCAGCGGAGAAGCCATCTCCTGTGCATCCCTGTTCCCTCTTGGCCAGGGGAAGTCGGGGAACAGTGTTCCGTAGGCCGTGATCTGGGGCGTCACCGCTTGCACCGCCGACCGTCACAACGGCCCAGCTATCGGGTTCGTCGTCGGAGGTGTCAGCAGTTGTGCACCAACGCCCAACCGAGGCACACCCTCCCATCTTCCAGCACTGGCGTATGACGGGGATCATAGGTGGTGGCCCGAGCACGCGGTAAATATGTGCGGGTTGAGGATTGCTGATCGAGACACGAAGCGGGAGGGCACGATGCACGGGAAGCGTACACCGGTTGCTTTCTCGGTAGCTCTTGCGTCCGTCTTCCTGGTCGCGTCTTGCCAAACCCGTGACGACGGGGGCACGGGAGCGGGAACCGAGCCAGGGGTGATCGCGAGTTCGGTCACGCCGAGCATGACTCTGCCCAACACACCCGAGCTCGCGAGCCTGGGCCACACGGAGCCAACGGGGATGGCGAGGG
The DNA here is from genome assembly GCA_965197935.1 of Vicinamibacterales bacterium. GTDB lineage: Bacteria > Acidobacteriota > Vicinamibacteria > Vicinamibacterales > CAZQMT01 > CAZQMT01. The sequence goes on from CBDAOD010000002.1 coordinate 153,985, forward strand.
CGAGGCGGCCTATCTGCTGTACCCGAGACCCCGCGACTTCACCAGGGGCCAGTTTCGGCTGATCTCCACCTGGGATGGCCTACCGACCGACGAGGACCTGTTTCGCGCGATCTCGCGCGGCATGCCCGGATCGGCCATGCCCTCGTGGGCGCACCTGCCCGAGGAGACTCGGTGGGGGCTCGTCCATTACGTCAAGGGGTTCTCCGACCGGGACTTCAGCCTCCAGCCTGCCAAGGAGCCGGACGAGTTCGGGAGCGGCGGCGCCGGTCTAATCGCCGTTCCGCCTGAGGCGGCATATACCCCCGAAGCCGAGGTGCGCGCCCGTGAGCTCTACGTGCAGGGCTGCGCGCCGTGCCACGGATCAACCGGCAAAGGGGATGGCCAACAAGAGCAGGTCGACTCGAAAGGGTTCCCGACACGCCCGCGTGACCTGACGCTGGGCGTCTACAAGGGGAGCCCTGAGGCCGGCGAGGTCTACCGCCGGATCGTCGGGGGGCTCCCCGGATCGCCGATGCCGCAGAGCGGGTACCTCAAGGGGAACGACGGGTGGCACCTGACCCACTTCGTGCGCGCGATGTCGACCGATGAGCAGCGTGAGAAAGTGGAGATGAAGCGGTTCCGGATCGTCGCGGCTCGCGTGCCCGCGCTGCCGCTCCATCCCGACTCCGGCGTGTGGCGATCGGCGCAGGCGGTGAATCTCCACATGATGCCGCTCTGGTGGCGCGCGGAGCGGCCCGAGGAGGTGACCGTCCAGGCGGTCCACGACGGCCAGCGAATCGCCCTGCTGCTCAACTGGGTCGACTCGACCAACGACGCAACCGCGATCCGGCCGCAGGATTTTCGTGTCGCTGCGGCCGTTCAGTTCGCATTGACGGACGACCCACCGTTCTTCGCCATGGGCGAGGTCGGTCAGCAGGTCAACATCTGGATGTGGAAGTCGGAGCGTCAGGCCGACCTCGAGCCCGCGTATCAGGATCTGGAGAAGGTGTACCCGAACATTGGGATCGATTCCTACCCGAATCTCCTTCGCTCACCGCTCGAGCAGCCGACGCGTCATGCGCTGACGCTGGAGTCCGATCCCCGGTTCGTAACCGCCTGGGGCGCCGGGAACATCGTCGCCGATCCGACCCGTAAGAGCGCCGCCGAGGACCTCACCGCCGCAGGGTTCGGTACGCTCCGCGCGCGGCCGCCCATGGATCAGGCGGTGACCGCAACTGGCGAGTACGACACGGGCTCGTATCGGGTGCAGTTCGTCCGCACCCTGAGCACGGGGAAGAACGATGCCGCAGCGCTCACCCTCGGGTCGAGGAGCGCCGTCTCGTTCGCCGTGTGGAATGGAAGCGCCGGGGACCGGGATGGCAAGAAGTCGGTCACGATCTGGCAGGAGCTGCTCGTCGCGCCCTGAGTGACCAACCGCGCGCGCCGCCCAGGGTCGATTGCCACAGGTCGGTGCGCAAGAAGCAAGGAGTGCCACCGTGAGTACAGGGGACAAGCAGCATGACCTCCTCGGTGCTGTCGATCGCGAGCCTAGTGTAGTGTCCCTGAAATACATTTACATATCAACGACCTGCGTGCAATATAGGCGGGATGAATGATGCCGCCGCCGCTCTGTCCATGGCCGCGAAGGATCGGCGACTCCTGGAACAGTGGGCCCGTAGTACGTCGGCCCCGCATCGGGTAGTCATCCGCGCGAAGGCGTTGCTGCTGGCGACCGAGGGGGTTTCCAACAGCCGCATTGCCGCGACCGTGGACGTCAGCCGGCCGACCGTGCTGGCTTGGCGCGACCGGTTTGGAGAGGAGGGCGTTGATTCGGTGTTCGAGATGCGTGAGGGGCGCGGGCGCAAACCGACGATCAGTGCGCGCAGGGTCAAAGCCATCGTCCACGCAACGTTGCACCGCACGCCACCGGGGGCGACCCCCTGGAGTTGTCGCACGATGGCGAAGGCGCAGGGGGTCAGTCGCTCGACCGTGCAGCGGATCTGGGACGCGCATGGCCTCCAGCCCCATCGAGTGGAGACGTTCAAGCTGTCGACCGATCCCGCGTTCGTGGAGAAGCTGACGGACGTCGTGGGGCTGTACATGAATCCGCCCGAGAAGGCCGTCGTGCTGTGTGTGGACGAGAAGAGTCACATTCAGGCGCTGGACCGGACGCAGCCCGGGCTGCCGATGAAGAAGGGCCGCTGTGGGACACTCACGCATGACTACAAGCGCCACGGGACAACGACCTTGTTCGCCGCGCTGAAGCATGCTGACCGGGCAGGTCATCGGCGAGTGCCACGGCCGGCATCGGCATCAGGAGTTCCTGAAGTTTCTTCGCCAACTCCACCGCGCGTTCCCCTCTCGCCTCGACCTCCACCTCATTCTGGACAACTACGGCACGCATAAACATCCGACCGTGCGGGCCTGGCTGGCGGCCCATCCGCGCTTCACGCTCCACCTTCACCCCTACCGGCGCATCGTGGCTCAACCTCGTCGAGAGTTGGTTCAGCCAGCTCACGCAGAAACGCATCCGCCGCGGGGTGTTTTGCAGTGTCGACGAACTCGTCGCCGCCATCAACGATTACCTCCAGCGCTACAACGACAACCCCCAACCCTTTGTCTGGACCGCGACGGTCGATACGATTCTAGAGAAGGTTGGGAAGTGCAAAGTTATTCTTGGGACACACCACTAGCGAGCCGACGCGCGGCGAGCTGCCGAGGCGAGAGTTCCTCCAGTGGTTGGGCGTTGGAGCGACCGCCTCGCTGCTGGGGCTCGAACTGGCCTGTACGTTTCTCGAGCCGACCGACGAGGACGATGGCAACCCGCTAGCGCGCCACGTCTCGCGCGACTGGGAGCGCATTTATCACGACCAGTATCGCTACGATTCCTGGTTCGACTGGGTCTGTTCCCCGAACGACACGCATGCCTGCCGAATCCGGGCCTACGGCCGGAACGGCATCGTCGTGCGAAGCGGTTCTACCTACGACTATCAGGACTACGGCGATCTGTACGGCAATCAGGCCACGCCCAACTGGAATCCCCGCCAGTGCGCGAAAGGCTACACCTTCCATCGAGTGCTCTACGGTCCGTACCGGCTCAGGCATCCGATCGTGCGGAAAGGATGGAAAGCCTGGGTCGAGGCCGGTTTTCCCGAGCTGACTCCCGAGCTGCGGACGGAGTATTTCTTCGACCGCCGCGGCGAGGACGAGTTTGTCCAGATCACCTGGGAGGACGCCTTCCGATCCATCGCGCGCGCCCTCGACGCGATCGCGCGGCAATACTCCGGCGACGAGGGGGCGCAACGGCTGCTGGCCCAGGGGTACCAGCCCGAGATGGTCGAGGCGATGGAGGGCGCGGGCGCCCGCACGTTCAAGATGCGGGGTGGAATGGGACTGCTGGGCGTCCTGGGCAAATACGGCATGTATCGGCTCAATAACACCACGGCGCTGCTCGATGCGCAGATACGCGGCGTCGGCCCGGAGCAGGCGAAGGGCGGTCGGAACTTCTCGAACTACACCTGGCACGGGGATCAGGCGCCCGGCCATCCTTGGGTCCACGGGCCGCAGGCATCCGACTGTGATTTCAACGACCTCAGGTTCTCGAAGCTCATCATCATGGATGGGAAGAACCTGGTCGAGAACAAGATTCCCGACTCACACTGGTTCATCGAATGCATGGAGCGGGGCGGCAAGGTCGTCGTGATCGCTCCGGAGTATGGCCCCCGTCGACTAAGGCGGACTACTGGATTCCGATCCGCCCACAGACCGACGCTGGCTCTTTCTCGGGATCACGCGTCTCATGATCGACCGGCAGCAGTACGACGCCGAGTTCGTGAGGAAATTCACCGACTTTCCGCTGCTGGTGCGGACCGACACCCTCCAGCGGCTACGTGCGCACGACGTCTTCGAGGGATACCAAACCACCCTCGCCGCCGACGGCCCTTCAATGAGCATTCAAGGACTGACGGCGGAGCAACATGCCCGGCTCGGCGATTATGCGGTCTGGGACGAGAACGAGGACGGGCCTCGCGCGATCACCAGAGACGAGGTGGGCGACACGATGACCCAACGCGGGCTCTCACCGGCGCTCGAGGGGACGTTCCCGGTCCGGTTGACCGACGGGCGCACGGTGCAGTGCGCCACGCTCTGGACGCTCTATCAAACGCACCTGAGGGACTACGACCTGGACACGGTGACGGAGATCACCAGCGCGCCCAGGGAACTGATAGAGCGGCTGACCGACGACATCGCCACGATCAAGCCTGTGGGCATCCATCAGGGTGAGGGAATCAATCACTGGTTCCACGCGACCGAGATGAATCGGGCCGTCTATCTGCCGCTGATGCTGACGGGGAACATCGGCCAGCCTGGCGCGGGCGCCCATACCTGGGCGGGCAACTACAAGGCGGCCCTGTTCCAGGGCTCGCCCCGGACCGGCCCCGGGTTCAAGGGGTGGATCGCCGAAAACCCGTTTGCCCCCAGCCTCGACGAAGCGACGCCGGGGCGGGATGTCGGCTATCAAGCGTTTGCCAAGGACGAAGAGCCGGCCTACTGGAATCACGGCGACAAGGCGCTCATCGTCGACACGCCGAGATACGGTCGGCGGAACTTCACCGGCGACACCCACATGCCCACGCCGACGAAGGCGATGATCTTCAACAACGTGAACTTGATCAACAACGCCAAGTGGGCCTACGAGATGATCAAGAACGTGAACCCTAAGATCGAGATGATCGTCTCGATGGACATTCAGATGACGGCATCCATCGAGTATGCCGATCTGGCGCTGCCCGCCAACTCCTGGCTGGAGTTCGAGGGCCTCGAGGTCACCGCCAGCTGCTCGAATCCCTTCTTGCAGGTCTGGAAGGGGGGGATCCCCCCGGTGTTCGACAGCAAGGACGACCTCGCCATTCTTGCGGGCATCGCCAACGCGCTGAGAGAGATGACCGGCGATCAGCGGTTCGCGGAGATGTTCAAGTTCGAGAACGAGGGGAAGCGCTCGATCTATCTCCAGCGGCTACTCGATTCGTGCACCACGACGTCCGGATACACAGTCGAAGACCTGATGGCCGGCCGGCACGGGCCGCCGGGCGGCGCGCTGTTGAACTTCCGCACCTACCCCCGCATCCCGTTCTACGAACAGGTGCATGACAGCGAGCCGTTCCATACTGACACGGGCCGCCTGCACGCCTACTCGGATCTGCCCGAGGCGATCGAGTACGGCGAGAACTTCATCGTCCACCGGGAGGGCCCTGAGGCCACGCCGTACCTGCCCAACGTGATCGTCAGCGCCAACCCGTACGTCCGACCGGACGATTACGGCATTCCTCTCGACGCCGAGCACTGGGACGAGCGGACGATCCGGAACGTCAAGATGGCGTGGCGGGACGTGAAGAACACGAACAACTTCCTCTGGGAGCGGGGGTTCCAGTTCTATTGTTTGACACCCAAGACGCGGCATCGTGTGCACAGTGGGTGGTCCAACGTGGACTGGCACATGCTCTACGACTCCAACTTCGGCGACCCGTATCGGCTGGACAAACGGGCGCCGTGCGTCGGCGAACACCAGCTGAACATCAATCCCCAAGCCGGGCGGGATCTGGGCATCAACGATGGCGACTACGTGTATGTGGATGCCAACCCGGCGGATCGGCCGTATATCGACGCCAAACCGGACGATCCGTTCTATCGGGTCTCTCGGTGCATGCTACGCGTCAAGTACACCCACGCGTATCCGTACAACATTGTGATGATGAAGCACGCGCCCTACATCGCCACCGAGAAGAGCGTGAAGGCGCACGAGACGAGACTCGATGGCCGGGCCCTGTCGGAGAACACCGGCTACCAGACGAATCTGCGATACGGGTCTCAGCAGTCGATCACCAGGAACTGGCACATGCCGATGCACCAGACCGACTCGCTGTTCCATAAGCAGAAGGTGTACATGGGATTCCTCTTTGGTGGTGAAGCGGACAACCACGCCGTCAACACCGTGCCCAAGGAAACACTCGTCCGGATCACGAAGGCGGAGGACGGCGGGATGGGCGGGAGAGGAGTGTGGGCTCCCGCCACGACCGGCTACACGCCAGACAACGAGAACGAGATCATGCAGCGGTATCTGACGGGCGATCTAACGAGGGTGACCGATGCCGTACGACAAACCTGAACCCAGCGATCCCCAGATGCTGGTGGGCGTCTCCTTTCCGGGCAGCGAGGCAGCCACCCGTCGGATGGCCGAGACGTTCGCCGACGAGTTCGCCCGGCTGGGGCTCGGACGCGAACGCCTCCTCGCGCTGTATCGGGCGCCGGCCTATGCGGCCGCCCACGCCGCGTGGCAACAGCTGGGTGCGTCGGAGATCGAGCGGATCGTCGACGAGAGCCTCGCCGTCTGGGGCCGCTACCGGTTCGTTGTGCGTGAAAGCGCGCAGCGCACTACCGAACGAGGGAGGGCGCGGAGGCTGAGCCCACGTTGGTGCGTCCCGGCGGATTCCTGAGGGTTCTCTCGTAGCGGATCTTCAAGCGGAGTACAGCCATGCCCACCGTGAGAAATTGGCAGCTTGGTCGGGAGATGAGCTACCCCTACGAGGAGCGCTTCCCGGACCGTCAGTTCGCCTTCGTCTTCAACATCAATCGCTGCATCGCCTGCCAGACCTGCACAATGGCGTGCAAGTCCACCTGGACCTTCAGCAAGGGCCAGGAGCACATGTGGTGGGCGAACGTGGAGACGAAACCCTATGGCGGCTATCCCCAGTCCTGGGATGTGAAGATCCTGAAGGCGCTCGAGGAGGCCAATCCCCGAGGACAGGTCTGGTCCGGCGGCTCCTCCGCCGCGGACCAGCCCTACGGGCAATTCGACGGTCAGACCATCTTCGAAGCCGCTTCCCACACCCTGACGCCTGATAGCGCACGGGTGCTCGGCTACTTGCCGACCGACGAGGAGTGGAACTCTCCGAACATCTACGAGGACAACCCGGCAGGCAAGGCCGGTGTTCGTGGCCAGCTGCACCAGACCGGCGAACAGCTGCCCGTGCACAACACCTGGTTCTTCTATCTGGCGCGGATCTGCAACCACTGCTCCTATCCGGCATGTCTGGCGGCCTGTCCGCGGAAGGCGATCTACAAGCGGCCCGAGGACGGGATCGTGCTGATCGATCAGGAGCAGTGCCGGGGCTATCGCAAGTGCGTGGAGGCGTGCCCCTACAAGAAGGCGATGTACCGGGGCAATACCCGTGTCAGCGAGAAGTGCATCGCCTGCTACCCGCGCGTGGAAGGGACGGACCCGGAGAGTGACGGCGATCCGATGGAGACGCGCTGCATGGCGTCGTGCGTCGGTCAGATCCGGATGCAGGGGCTCGTCAGCGTCAACCCCGACGGCACGTGGGCCGAAGACCGGTACAACCCGTTGTACTACCTGGTGCATGTCGCCAAAGTCGCGCTGCCGCTCTACCCCCAGCTCGGCACGCAGCCGAATGGCTATTACATCCCGCCGCGCTGGGTGCCCCGACCGTATCTCGAGCAGATGTTCGGACCGGGTGTGGAAGAAGCCATCGATCGATACATCAGCCCGGATCGGGAGCTACTCGCCGTCCTGCAACTGTTCAGGCGCTCGCATAAGATCATCTACCGATACGAGTTCCAGGAAGGGCCGCTCGTCTACGAAGGCGAACTCCACGGGAGACCGGTGACGTTGTACGACGACACGGTCATTGCGTATGGCCGAGAGGGCCAGGAGCTGTTTCGCACGAACATTGAGGAGCCGGTTCACGTGCGTCCGGCGACGCACGCGAACTCGATCTAGTGGCCGGAGGAGACCACGTGCCACGGGCCATGCTGTCGACGGATCGTTCGCAGACGATCGATGCTGCGCTTGCCCGCAGCGTGCTGTATGGCGTGATGACGCGCGCCTTCCAGCCCCCGACCGCGGCGACCATGGAGGGGTTGACGTCGAACGAGGGGCAGCGAACGTTTCGAGACGCGGCGCGCCTGCTCGACGCGGAGTGCGCCCAGGCGCCGCGCTTGTCGCCCGTCGTGGAGGCGCTCGTCCCAGCCGTCGGTCAGACGCAGCTGGGTGACCTGCTCAACGATTACAGTGCACTCTTCGGGCATACCGCCCGTGGCCTCATCTGCCCGTATGAGACCGAATATGGCCCGACCGTGGCCTTCGCCCAGCCGCAAACCCTGGCGGACATCGCCGGGTCGTACCGGGCATTCGGATTGCGACGAAGCTCCGAGTCGGACGAGCGGGTGGACCACATCGGCTGCCAGTGCGAGTTCGTGATGTTCCTCGCCCTCAAGGAAGCGTACGCGCTCGAGGCGTTGGGTGAGGAGAGCGCGACCCAACCCGACGCGTATCAGGAGACGCTCGAGGAAACTCGGAAGGCCGGCCGCCTCTTCCTTCGCGATCACCTCGGCCGGTTTGGACGGGCCTTCGCGAACGCCGTTGTCAGGGAAGACCCACACCGGTTCTACGCCTCCGTCGCCCGGGTGCTGGATCAGCTGCTCGACTTCGACTGCGAACGGCTGGGAGTCTCGGTTGGGCCGCCGACCCTGGAGCTGCGGTCTGACGCGGAGGACGAGACTCCCATGGGTTGTGGAGATGGGGAGCAGCTGATTCAGATTCAGCGAGGCAAGCCATAGGAGCCCCACGATGCCCGGAGGCTCTACCACACTCCCGTCGGCCGCGCGTCCCGCCACGGCGCCTCCGTTGAACCCCACCTCGGCGCGACGTGAGGTGTCGCCGCCGTGCCCGGTCCGCTACGAAATCCGAGTGATCGAGGAAGCGGTCGTCGGCGCGGTGCGCGGACTCCCGGTGGGCGATCAACGGCGGTTCCATCGGCAGCGGGAGGCGGCTTACGAGGTTGCCGATCGGGACGAGCGGGAAGCTCTGTTCGCACACGTACACCGTTCCTGGTTTGCCGGTCTGGGCCTCCATCGGCCCCTGGACCAAGCACTGACCGAGGCTGGAGCGCTCCGCACGCGAGCGGGAGCGTGCAGGGTCGTGTGGGCGGTGTCACGAAAGGACGAGCTGGCCGACCTCTTCGATCAGAACGGACGACCCCAGGACAGCTCGACGGTCATCCTGGTGCGGCTACGTCCCGAGTCGCTGCTGGAACCCGAGACGCTCTTGAACTTCCTGCGGCACGAGTTTCAACACCTGGCGGACATGCTCGACCCCACGTTCGGGTATCGGAAGCAACTACCGGTCTCCGACGCGGGTCCGTCGTACGACAACATTCTGCGGAACCGCTACCGCGTCGTGTGGGACGCGACGATTGACGGCCGCTTGTCGCGCCGGGGCTTCGCGGGGTCAGAGGTGCGGCAGGTTCGTTCTCGAGAATTCGGAGCGACCTTTCAGATGTTGGGAGACGAGGCCGGAGAGGCATTTGCGACATGGTTTGACGACGACCATCCTACGCATGAGCGGTTGGTGGCATTCGTCCTGGATCCGACGTCCGCGGGCACCCCTTCCGGAGACCGTTTCGTCGGGCGGTGTCCGATCTGCCGCTTTCCGACCGCCGTGCTCGACCCGCATCCCGAGCGGCTGACGGAGGGGGCACAACGTGAGCTGATCGACGATCATCCCTGGTGGAGTCTGGAGCGCGGGTTGTGCGCCCAGTGCGCGGATCTCTACCTGGCGAGACACAGCGATGACTGAGAACGCCCTCAGCCACAGGACCGGCGCCGGTCGACCAAGAACGCTCGGCGTCGCGGTGCCGCCAGGCTGATGCCGTCCGGGGGACATGCTTAGGGTCACATTCTGGGATGGGTGAACCCCCTCGCCTTCAGGCGAAGCCTTCAGGAGGCTTGCGATACGATGTCCGATGATGCGCGAGTATCGTCGAGCTGCCCATACGATCTATACCCTGCACTACCATTTCGTGTTCATCACGAAGTATCGCAAGCCGGTGCTGCGTGGGGATGTGGGCACGGAGGTGCGGACCCTGATCCGGGAGATCTGCCGGAGCCACGACATCGAGATTCTGCAGGGGCACATTCGACCGGACCACGTGCACTTGCTGTTGAGCGTGCCCCCGCACCTGGCGCCGAGTCGGGTGATGCAAGCGATCAAAGGCAAGACGTCGCACCATCTGTTGCAGGATCACCGGAAGCTGCGGTCGTTGTTCTGGGGGCGGCACCTGTGGGCTCGCGGCTACTTCGTGTGCAGCAGCGGGAATGTGACGGATGAGGTCATCGAGCAGTACATCAAGCTTCAAGGTGCTGAACCCCAGGACGACGAGCGCTTTCGAGTCAGCGAGTAAGTTCGCTGGGGCGCCGACGCCCCTTCAGTCGACTTCAGTCGACCCGTGAATCCCTCGCCTTCAGGCGAGGGTTGTTCAAGCTCGATATTCGCTCGAGTTCAATTTTGAGGACCCTGGCGATCGTGCCGCGGGAGTCGTCGTGCCCGAGATTGCCCAGGGCGCCGCGGATTCTGGAGTAGCCCCAGTCCCGGTTTTCAGTCGCCATCTGTGCAATCAACTGCCGGATCTCTTCCATGACCCGCGGGCGGCCCGGTCTGCGGCCCGCAGCGCACGATTCTCCTCCTGGAGATAATCGATGACGTCGCGCTGCTGTTGATTGATCCAGCCGGCCACGGCGACGACGAGGAACTGTAGCGCCTGCGGAAACGGATACATACCGGCCGAGGGTAGCAATGGTGAATCTCACATCACGCGTTCAGCCCAAACAGCGTCCAGACGAACGCAGCTTCAGAATCAGCCGGTTAGACGGGTCGTTTCCAGTATTTGGACAATACGGGCGCGAGGGCATGCGGCGCGCAGGCTGGCTCTAACGTGCGAAGGGGCGGGAGACGCGCGGCGGGTTGTGCGAAGCGCCGCTAAGGGGTGGTCTCAATACATTTAATCACCATCACCAAGGGGCTCACAACGGCAGGGCCCCCGGGTCCAGCGGAGCAGATTGCCAACCATAGTTCCGGTGTTGCGAGCGAAGGAACGTTATTGACTAGGTGAAGTATCCCGCAGTCCGCACCGCCCGACATCACGATGTCGGTCGTACCGTTGCGGCTATTGACCTAGCCCCCTGAGACCGAACCAGCCCGAACGGTAGAATCTGGGCATTGGGAGCAGGAGGCAGGATGCCAAGGACGCGGTACACGACGGAGCAGATAGTGACGAAGCTGCGGCAGGCGGAAGTCGAGTTGGGCCGAGGCCTGCGGACGCCGGAGATGTGCAAGAAGTTGGGGATCAGCGAGCAGACGTACTATCGCTGGCGGAAGGAGTACGGCGGCCTCCGGCTGGACCAAGCCAAACGGCTCAAGGAACTGGAGCGGGAGAATAGCCGTCTGAAGCGGCTGGTCGCGGATCAGGCGCTGGACAACGCGATTCTCAAAGAGGTGGCCTCGGGAAACTGCTGAGCCCGTCCCGACGCCGGCAGGCGGTGGCGCACGTGCGCTGCGCGCTGGCGGTATCGGAGCGGCGGGCCTGTCGGGTGCTGGGGCAGGGGCGGTCGACGCACCGGCATCCGGTGGCGGTGCCGGCGGACGAGCCGCGGGTGGTAGATCGGATGATCGAGTTGGCGACCCCGTATGGCCGCTATGGCTCTCGGCGGATCACGGGCGTGCTGCGCGGGGAAGGGTGGCACGTGAATCACAAGCGGGTGGAGCGCCTGTGGCGCCGGGAAGGGCTGAACGTGCCGCAGAAGCAGCCGAAACGGGGCCGGTTATGGCTGGCCGATGGGTCCTGCATTCGCCGCCGTCCCGAGTATCGCCATCACGTCTGGGCCTATGACTTCCTGGCCGAGCGCACGCATGACGGCCGGCCGCTGAAGATCCGGACGGTCGTCGATGAGTATTCGCGGGAGTGTTTGGCGATCGTCGTGGCCCGGCGGTTGCGGTCGATCGAGGTGCTCGAGACGTTGGCGGAGCTGTTTGTGACGCATGGCGTCCCCGCTCACATCCGCTCGGACAACGGCCCCGAGTTCACGGCGGAGCTCGTTCGGCTCTGGCTCGAGGCTCTGACCGTCGAGACGCTGTTCATCGAGCCCGGCAGTCCGTGGGAGCACGGGTATGTGGAATCGTTCAACGGTAAGCTGCGCGATGAACTGCTCGACCGCGAGATCTTCTAGACGCTCACGGAGGCGAAGATCTTGATTGAGCGATGGCGGCGGGAGTACAACACGGTGCGACCACACAGCGCCTTGGGCTATCGGCCGCCGGCGCCTGAGGCCGTGGTGCCAACACCGGCCACTGCCGGCCCTTCAGGGGCCGCAGCGGCCTTGGCCCTAACTTAGAGTCTCCCTCTGGGATGGGTGAAACCCCTCGCCTTTAGGCGAAGCCTTCAGGAGGCCGCAGGGCCGGACCTCTTCGGGCTCTGGGACGTGCGCCGTGATAGTCGGCTTCAGCCGACGCGGCGCACTGATTCCCTCGCCTTCAGGCGAGGGAGACTCAAAAACTGGCACGACAACTGGGGGCAGCTCAGTCCGACAGGCTCTGGTCGAGGAGCGAGCACGGGTCCGCGCTGAGGAGGTCGCCGAGCCGGAGACGCAACTGGGTCGCGACATCAAGAAACAGATGGGTGCTCCAACTGCCCTGGTGGACGAAATCGTGCGCCAAGGAGGCGAGGAGACCCTCAGGAAGCTCAAACCGCCTCGCAAACCTCACTGAGTCGCCCGTCCCCAACCCCGGAACACGCTCGACTTGGACTTTTCGGGCTCTCCTCCGACACCCCGGGAAGAGTCAGGTCATCTAGCCCCGACCTGCCCACGCGCACGCCCTTGCGGCGCTATAATCGTGCCGTTCCCTCATGCCCCTGGAGCCTGGCACCTGCCTCGGGCCGTACGAGATCCTGAGCCCCCTCGGGGCCGGGGGCATGGGGGAGGTCTACCAGGCCTCCGACACCCACGCGGACCGTACGGTCGCCATCAAGATCCTACCGTCCGAGCTGGCCGCCGATCCGCACCGCCGCGAGCGGGAAGCCAGGACGATCTCCAGCCTGCCCAACCCGCATAGCTGCATGCTCTGTGACGTAGAACTGTCCGAGATCGCACCGGAAAAGGGAGAGCCATGCGACGGTTGATGTGTCATTTGACGATATCTCTGTCTGCGATCCTTGCAATTGGAGGTGCAGCTTGCGCCGACGGGCGTCCCCCGAAAGCTGCCGGTGCGGAGGAGTCAACTTCACCGACGGTGACTGAGGGGAAGGCGGAGGGATTCATTCTCAAGGCGGGAGAGGGTGAATCGGTGCAGAACGGTCTTGTCATTAAAGCGTCGTCACAAACTGGGACCGAGGGTTCGATTCTGGTTGAACAGACTTTCCAGAGGGGTGGGACCACGGATCTTCACATTCATGACCAGGGAGATGAGCTGTTCTATATCGTGTCAGGACGTGGCACGGCCACGTTGGGCGATACCACGGAAGTGATTGAACCTGGCGATGTGATTTTTGTGCCACGGGGCGCCATTCACCGCATCGAGAACCTCGACCGCGACGAGCCCCTCGCGGTCGTGTTTTTCATGGACAGCCCAGAGTTGGTCGAGGAATTTCGGGCGATTCATACTCGTGTGACTTCGGAACCAGACCGGCCGATCACTCCGGAAGAAAGAGCAACGATTCGAGCGCGCATTGGAGGTTCACGGCCTGCGAGCTGAGCGATGAGACGGCTCGTTGCCGCCCGTCTCTCCGCTCTCATCTTCAGTCCCCTTCATGGCTCTGGAAGTTGGTACGACGCTCGGCCCGTACAAGATCGCCGCCCCGCTCGGCGCGGGCGGCATGGGCGAGGTGTGGCGCGCGCACGACACGACCCTCGACCGGGACGTGGCCATCAAGGTCTTGCCCGAAGCCTTCGCAACGGACGCGGACCGCCTCGCCCGCTTCGAGCGCGAGGCCAAGGTCCTCGCGTCGCTCAACCACACCAACATTGGCCATATCTACGGCCTGGAGCAGTCAGGCGACACACGGGCGCTGGTGCTCGAGCTCGTCGACGGGCCGACGCTGGCGGACCGGATCGCCCAGGGGCCCATTCCCCTCGACGAGGCGCTGCCCATTGCGAAACAGATCGCCGAGGCGCTCGAGGCCGCGCATGAAGCAGGCGTCATTCACCGCGACCTGAAGCCGGCGAACATCGAGGTCACGCCGGAGGGCACCGTGAAGGTGCTGGATTTCGGGTTGGCCAAGGCCCTGGAAGGCCCGGTCTCGGAGGCCGATGCTGAGAATTCGCCGACGCTGACCAACCCCGCCACGCGCGTCGGGATCATCCTCGGGACCGCGGCCTACATGTCACCGGAGCAGGCCAAAGGTCGTCCGGTCGATAGGCGGTCCGACATCTGGGCGTTCGGCGCGGTCCTCTATGAAATGTTGACCGGCCAGCGCGCGTTCCCGGGCGAGGATGTGTCGGAGTCGCTCGCCAAGGTCATCGAGCGCGAACCTGACTGGGCGGCGCTGCCCGCCACAACACCACCGGCCATCCAGCGGCTCCTGCGTCGGAGTTTAAGTAAGGATCGCACCCGACGACTCTCAGACGCCGCGGATGCTCGGCTCGAGATCGAGGACGCGCTGAGTCGGTCTGAGGAGCGAGCCATCGCGGTCGAGACGGCGCTCCCCCGCGGGCAGGGCCATTCATTGCCGCGCGCGATCGTGATGTCGGCTCTCGTGGCCGTGAGTGCAGCAGCCGGATGGCTCGCGGCCAGCGGGTGGAACCGAGTGGCGGTGCCTGCCGCCCTGCGCGAGCCGACGACGGTAAGCATTGAGGCACCGTCGGGCGTCGTCTCGGCCTTCACCCGAGGGTTTGCATTGTCGCCCGACGGGCGAACGCTGGTGCTCACCGCGCGTACTGAGGATGGCCAGCGCCGGTTGTGGACGCGCCGCCTCGCCATGGCGGAGGCCGAGGCTATCCGGGATACGGAGGGTGCCCAGTACCCATTTTGGTCCCCGGATGGACGTCACGTGGCCTTCTTCGCGGATGGCCAGCTGAAGCGAGTCCCGCTTGGAGGCGGCCCGGTCCAGGTCATTTGCGATTTTCCGGAGAACTTCCCGAAGGGGTCCTGGGGCGATGCGGGTGACATGCTCTTGAGTGGAGGCTATGGACGAAGCGAGGGGATCTTCAAGGTGCCCTCGACCGGTGGGACGCCCGTGCCGGTGAGGGCCAGTGGCGAGCCGCCCTGAACCCGGTACTTCGGGCCGCAGTTTCTGCCGGGCGGGCGCCTGTTTCTCTACAGCACCATGAAGGACGTCGGCCCTTCAGCGGTCTTTGTCGGATCGCTCGATGGAGATCCTCAGGCTGTCGAGCTGCTGACCCTGGGGAGCGGGGGGGACAGTCTTGCGCACCTCTCGCCTTCGGGTCACCTGCTCTTCAACCGCCAGGGCGTGCTGTACGCACAGCTGCTTGACCAAGAGTCGTTGAGGATGGACGGGCAACCCGTCGCTGTCGCCGACGGCGTGGGGACTCCGAGTGGATGGCTGGCGTTGAGCGCGTCTCGTCGTCACCTGGTGGTCCTATCCCGTCCAGTGTCGGGGGCTGAGAACCCTGGCGTCCAACTTGTTCGTCTTCGCTGGGTGGACCGACAGGGCCGAGAGCTGGGTGAGCTGGGTGACGGACCGGGGCGGTACTGGTGGCATCGTCTCGCGCCCGACGCGACCCGCGCTGTGGTGAATCCTGATAATGACATATGGATCTATGAGGCAGAGTCGGGTGTGCACATCCCCGTCACGTCGAAGGCGGGGAATGACTGCTGCGCCGTCTGGTCGCCCGCTGGGCATCGACTGGTGTTTCGTCGCGCCGGCTCGAGCCTGTGGCTCACGTCGGCGGATGGTGAAGGGGAAGCGACGCAGATCCAGCCGCCTTCTGATCGCAGCCTCGCCGTCACGGACTGGTCGGCCGATGGGCGTTTTCTAGTCATCACTGCGTTTGCCTCCACTGAAGCTCCGAGCGCGGATCTTTGGCTCTATCGCTTTGACGAGAACAAGGTCGAGCCGTGGCTCGATACGGAATTCGACGAGCTGCACGGGCGTTTCTCGCCGAACGGCCGCTGGGTGGCCTACACGTCAGATCGAACCGGTCGAGCCGAGGTCTTCTTGCGAACGTTCGAGGATCAGAGGGGGGCGGTGCAAGTGTCATCGGGGGCGGCTCACACCCCGTGTGGGCAGGTCACACCGACGAACTCTTCTACCTGACTCCCAACGACACCATCACGGCCGTGGATGTTTCGGACTTAGACGCAACTGGGGACGTGGGTGAGGCGGCTCCCCTGTTTTCCATGGCGCTGCATGATGGTTTTTGGGAAGTCGGTTGGTCGTTCGACGTGACACCCGACGGCCAGCGCTTCCTTATGAACGCACTCGAGCCGCCCGAGCCACTCACCCTGATTCAGAACTGGGGAGCGCTCCTTACGCGGGACCAGTAGACGTCTGTGCCAGAAGCTCGCAGCTGGGAACGACTGGAGCGTCAAGACAACCCTGAGATAGGTCACTGGCCCTGGACGTCGGCACCACACTCGGCCCCTTCCAGATCACCGCCCCCCTCGGCGCCGGCGGCATGGGCGAGGTCTACCGCGCCCGCGACACGAAGCTGAACCGCGACGTCGCGATCAAGGTGCTGCCGGACGAGTTCGCGGCCGATCCCGATCGCCTGGCGCGGTTCCAGCGCGAGGCCCACGCTCTCCGCGTCGCTGAACCACCCGAACATTGCGGCAATCCATGGGCTGGAGGAGGCCGACGGCATCCGCGCGCTCGTGCTCGAGTTGGTCGACGGGCCGACGCTCGCCAACCGGATCGCGCAGGGACCGATTCCGCTCGCCGGTACAGCGAGGGCGTGAAATATGCGCTGGTCAACGGCCAGCTCGCGATCGACGAAGGGCATCGATGGACCGCGCACGCGCGCCGACGTGGCGGCGAGGCGCACCTGAACGCGAGAAGGAGACAGGCGATGAGTCCCTGGCTTTCACTGATCCTTACCGGCATCGTGGTGTTCGCACTCCACCTCGGCGGGACATGGGCATTGGTGCGCATGGCCGGCAGCGACAAGAAGAAACCCTGACGATTCAGGCTCACCCTCCGGAAGCAAGGCGCCATTCGGCAGCTCCGGCGCAACTCGTCGTCGTCCCGACCTGGTTCGAGGAGCTGAAGGCGCGGGTGCCGACGAACTAGGTAAAGTGCAACCACCCGTGACAGGGTTAGAGATCTGCAAAGGAACCCCGACAGAGGGATAAAGATCTGCAGTTTTGCATAAGTCTGACTCTCTCTCTAGATTGGTAGCCGGTTCCCGAATCTCAGCCCGTGGCTGATCGCTCCACTCGGCCTCCCCTGGGGCTCAGGGAGATGATGAGGCCACTGGCTGGGGCGGTGTCGGGTGGCTGTGGATGATCTCCTAGATGCAGCGGCCTGCCTGGTCACGGCTCAGCGGGTGGCCGAGGGCAGGGCGAGGGTCCTCCCGGAAGTCGGAGTCGAGAAGGATACCGGGAGGGTGAGCGAAACTTAGTTGGAAATTGAAACGGCTCCCACACCCTGTGGTTTGATGACGTTAAGCAAAACGGCCATCAACCCACGAGAGAAAGGAGCCGAGATGAGCAGTGTCCTACGTCCTGTCAGGAAGCGCAAGAAGGGTCGCAAGCTGGGCCGGGTCGAGGTCATCCGGCGCGAGGACTACACCGCGCTGGAGCTGGACGCCAAGGTGGAGCTGATCCGCTCGCTGGTCCCGCTGGGCTTGATGCACGTGGAGGAGGTGCTCGACGAGGAGGTAACGGCGCTGGCTGGCGAGCGCTACGCTCGCAAGGCCGCGTCGATCGGGGGCCGCCGGCACGGTAGCAACCCTGGGACCGTGGCCTGGCGGGGCAGCGGGTGCCGATTCGGGTGCCGCGGGTGCGCGGGGTCGCGGGGCGGGAGATTCCGTTGCGCGCCTACGAGGCGTTGCATGGCGACGGCGCGGTGAATGACCTCCTGCTGAAGCGCGGGCTCTATGGGATCTCGTGTCGCAACTACGAGGCGGCCGCCGAGGCGATTCCCGGCGCGATCGGGCTGTCGGGGTCGACGGTGTCCCGAGGCTTCATCGAGGCCAGCGCCGCGAAGCTTCACGAGCTCCAGGAGCGGGACCTGGCCGCTGAGGACGTCGTGGCCATCGTATTGGACGGCAAGACGTTCGCCGAGGCCACAATGGTCATCGCACTGGGCATCACCATTTCTGGGGCGAAACACTTCCTCGGCTTCGTGGAGACGGACACGGAGAATGAGCGGGTGCTGACGCTGTTCTTGCGGTCGTTGGTCGAGCGGGGGCTGGACCTCTCGCAGGGCCTGCTGGTGATCCTCGACGGCAGCAAGGGGCTGCGGGCAGCCGTCCGGAAGACCTTCCGCCACCGCGCCCTGGTCCAACGGTGCCAGTGGCACAAGCGGGAGAACGTGGTGAGTCACCTGGCCAAGAGCGAACTGGCGGCGTGGCGTCAGCGCCTCCAGCGCGCCTACAACCGGCCGGAGTACGACGAGACCCTCACGGCGCTCAAGACGCTCCAGGGCGAGCTCGACGAACGGAACCAGTCGGCGGCTCGGAGCTTGACAGAAGGTCTGGACGAAACCTTAACGCTGCATCGCCTCGGGCTGTACGGGGTGCTGGGCCGGTCGCTGAAGACGACGAACTGTCTGGAGTCGGTCAATGCGCTCGTTGAGGAACGCTGTGCGAAGGTTGACCACTGGCAGAACTCGAGCCAACGCCACCGCTGGCTGGCGACCGCGCTCCTGGACATCGAGCCGCGCCTGCGGAAGCTGATGGGCTACCGCCACCTGCCCACGCTTCGTGCCGCGTTGAAGCAAGAACTGAAGATCGACACGACGACATCGAAGAAGGCCGCATGACGAATCCGGAGCCGTAGAGAGTTTCAACTAAGAATGGGCTTGACTCGATACCGGTGGGCTACGGATGGAAATTCTGGCCTGACGGCTGTCCCAGGGTTTTCTACTGTTGTTAATTCTTATCTGCATGAGATCTAACTAAGTGTTGAGAACAGTATGAGTACCTGGGACAGGTGGGACGGCCAGGCCGGGATTCACGAGCGCTCAGTTGTAACTCCACGTGAATTGGCCGCCGGGACGGACCCGCGCGGCTCCCATCAGATTGTCGTGGCTTCCCCCACAGAGAAGACCCTTGCTCCACCAGGCACTTGAGCCTCGCCGCTCGCGCATGGTAGGTTGGGCACTCTTCAAGACTCTACGGGCGGCGTTCGGCGCTGGTCGAGTGTCATGGTCGCAGGAGGCAGTCGTGTTCTACTCACGCCATGTCCTGCTCATCGCGGTCTTCGTCGCCATCGCCACCTCGGCCTTTGCCCAGTCACGGGCGTTCATCTGACGCCCCCCGCTGCCGCGACCGCCCCCGTCGAGGTCGCCGGCTATGCCTTCGACCCTCGGGCCACTGCGGATTCGGGGATTGCTAACCTTCTGATTTTGGCCTTCAAGGATGCAAAGCCGCCGGCGATTACTCTCGGGACGGCCACCCTGGGCTTCGACCGGACCGACTTCGCGGTCTTCCTAGTACTACTTTGTTAGATCCGCAATTGCACCGACTTTAGCGCCTCGATGCGCTTCAGGTAGAACGGCCGTGGAGCAAAGAGGTACGCGGTGAAGATTTCCTGCACGATCGCGCGGGCCACTGGAAAGGTGAGCCCGGCGAGGTGCCGCCGCCGCTCGGCCTGCAGGAAGTTGTACGTCACGGCGGTGAGCACGACGTGATGGTGCCAGCCCGGGAACGTGCGGCCTTCGAAGTGATCCAACCCGAGGTGGGGCTTCAACTCTTGGTACTGCTGCTCGATGGCCCACCGCTGATGCGCGAGTCGGACGAGCTGCGGCCAGGAGGTGGTGGCCGGCAGGTTGACGAAGAAGTATTTGGTCCGCGGCGTCGCGCCCGTGTCGCGTTCGGCCAGCAGCCACACCTCGGGGGCGAGCCGGCGGTCGCGCCAGTCGTGGGCCGGGGTCACCCGCAGGGCCACACACTGGACCGTCCAGCGGCGCCCGCCGCGGCGGTTGCGCCAGCTGATGGGCCGCCACCGCGGCTGCGCCTTGGCGGCCTGGGCCACCGTGTACGCTCGCACGCCCGCCGCCAGGTCTGGCCGGGTGCGCGGGCGCCCCAGCCGGCCGCCCCGCCGGTGCCTGAGGCGCGGCCGCCCCAGGAACACGGTCTGCGACGAGGAAATCCCCACCGCATAGGGGAGCCGCAACCGATGCCACATGGCCCGAAACAGGCCGGTATCGCCAAACTCCGCATCGGCCAGCACGCCGGTGCCGGTGAGGCCGCTGGCGCGCACCTGCCGGAGCAGGGTGAGCGCTTGGCGCCACTTCGCCTGCAACCGGACACCCCGGGGAAGCCGCGCCCGATCGCGGGCGGCGTCGGTCAGCCACGCCTCGGGCACATAGAGCGCGGCCCCCAGCAAGTAGGCGCGCAGCCCGGTCCACAGCGCCGCGGTGACCGCCACTTGGCCATTGGCGACTTTCCCCACGGCCCCACAGTACTGGCGGGCCACCCCGACCGAGGACGTCCCTGGCTTGGGGAAACTCGTGCCAGCGAAGATCACCAGCCCTTCGCGTTCGGGCAGCACCGCCCGCAGGCAGCGCCAGACGCCGTCGGCACTCCACGGCGCATCGGTGATGAAGTGTTGGAACGCTTGATAGCCCCCGGGATCGGTCCCCCGCGCCAGCATCGCTTCCATCGACTTGCGCGGGCTGTCGCTGAGCAACCCCTGGACGTACCGGCGCAACGCCAGCTCCTGTGCGCGCTGGCCGAAGCACGCCTTGAAGGCCTCGAGCCATCTCATCAGGCGACGCAACTGACCCACCGTGCGGCGGTCGTGCACTACCGCGCAGGGTACCGAATTCGCCGGAAAAGTACAATGTCCTCAAATTAGATCACTTGTCGGATCTCGCCCAAATTGTGCGATCTAACAAAGTAGTACTAGGCCTGCCCACCAACTTCAACAACATGGGGTTTGTGCTGACGGTGGCTCCAGGCCAGCTCCCGCCCGGCGTCTATGACATCGCCGTGATTCCAACGAGCAACGTGGATGGGAGCGGCGGGCCGTGGACCACCAGGGTCATCTCGGTGCTCCCGCCGCTGCTGGGGGAACTCTCCTGCGGACCGGGGCAGGTGGCCCAGTGGAACAGCACTCTGTGGGTGTGTGTGACAGCGGTCGGCCCCCCTGGCGCCCAGGGCATTCAAGGCATTCAGGGGCCACCTGGTGGGGTGGGGCTGCCCGGACCGCCTGGCCCCCAGGGCATTCAGGGGCTGCCGGGCCTCCTCGACCAGGCGACGCTCGATTCTATCCTCGCAAGGCTGCCGAAGATCGTGTTCGTGACGAGTGCGGCGTATACGGGTGACCTCGTGACCGCCGCTGCGGGACTGCCGGGACCTCCTGCCACGGGGCTCGCCGCCGGTGACGCTTTGTGCCAGTCCCTGGCCACGGCGGCTGGCCTGCCGGGGACTTTCAAAGAGGGTGAGCGAAACTTAGAGTCTCCCTCTGGGATGGGTGAAACCCCTCGCCTTTAGGCGAAGCCTTCAGGAGGCCGCAGGGCCGGACCTCTTCGGGCTCTGGGACGTGCGCCGTGATAGTCGGCTTCAGCCGACGCGGCGCACTGATTCCCTCGCCTTCAGGCGAGGGAGACTCAATTGGAAATTGAAACGGCTCCCACACCCTGTGGTTTGATGACGTTAAGCAAAACGGCCATCAACCCACGAGAGAAAGGAGCCGAGATGAGCAGTGTCCTACGTCCTGTCAGGAAGCGCAAGAAGGGTCGCCAGCTGGGCCGGGTCGAGGTCATCCGGCGCGAGGACTACACCGCGCTGGAGCTGGACGCCAAGGTGGAGCTGATCCGCTCGCTGGTCCCGCTGGGCTTGATGCACGTGGAGGAGGTGCTCGACGAGGAGGTAACGGCGCTGGCTGGCGAGCGCTACGCCCGCAAGGCCGCGTCGATCGGGGGCCGCCGGCACGGTAGCAACCCTGGGACCGTCGGCCTGGCGGGGCAGCGGGTGCCGATTCGGGTGCCGCGGGTGCGCGGGGTCGCGGGGCGGGAGATTCCGTTGCGCGCCTACGAGGCGTTGCATGGCGCCGGCGCGGTGAATGACCTCCTGCTGAAGCGCGGGCTCTATGGGATCTCGTGTCGCAACTACGAGGCGGCCGCCGAGGCGATTCCCGGCGCGATCGGGCTGTCGGGGTCGACGGTGTCCCGAGGCTTCATCGAGGCCAGCGCCGCGAAGCTTCACGAGCTCCAGGAGCGGGACCTGGCCGCTGAGGACGTCGTGGCCATCGTATTGGACGGCAAGACGTTCGCCGAGGCCACAATGGTCATCGCACTGGGCATCACCATTTCTGGGGCGAAACACTTCCTCGGCTTCGTGGAGACGGACACGGAGAATGAGCGGGTGCTGACGCTGTTCTTGCGGTCGTTGGTCGAGCGGGGGCTGGACCTCTCGCAGGGCCTGCTGGTGATCCTCGACGGCAGCAAGGGGCTGCGGGCAGCCGTCCGGAAGACCTTCCGCCACCGCGCCCTGGTCCAACGGTGCCAGTGGCACAAGCGGGAGAACGTGGTGAGTCACCTGGCCAAGAGCGAACTGGCGGCGTGGCGTCAGCGCCTCCAGCGCGCCTACAACCGGCCGGAGTACGACGAGGCCCTCACGGCGCTCAAGACGCTCCAGGGCGAGCTCGACGAACGGAACCAGTCGGCGGCTCGGAGCTTGACAGAAGGTCTGGACGAAACCTTAACGCTGCATCGCCTCGGGCTGTACGGGGTGCTGGGCCGGTCGCTGAAGACGACGAACTGTCTGGAGTCGGTCAATGCGCTCGTTGAGGAACGCTGTGCGAAGGTTGACCACTGGCAGAACTCGAGCCAACGCCACCGCTGGCTGGCGACCGCGCTCCTGGACATCGAGCCGCGCCTGCGGAAGCTGATGGGCTACCGCCACCTGCCCACGCTTCGTGCCGCGTTGAAGCAAGAACTGAAGATCGACACGACGACATCGAAGAAGGCCGCATGACGAATCCGGAGCCGTAGAGAGTTTCAACTAAGAATGGGCTTGACTCCTTTCAAAGCCTGGCTCTCAGACGCGGCGAACAGCCCCTCGACGACGTTCGTCCAGTCGGCGCTCCCCTACGTCCGCGTGGATGGGGTCATCGTGGCGAACAATTGGGCCGACTTGACCGATGGGACCCTGCAGGCCCCGATTTACCGGGATGAGGCCGGGGCACAGCCCCCGCCTACAGATCCTTTTCCATTTAACGACGCATGGACGGGCACCGACCCGGACGGCACTGGCGTAGCGGAACATTGTGTTGCGTGGACGAGCGGGGATTTCATCAACATCGGCCAACTCGGCGACTACTCGCTGGAGACGGACCCACAGTGGACCGGACTAGCCCTCGCGGGGTGCAGCACGTCGGCTCGCCTCTACTGCTTCCAGCAGTGAACTAGTCGGCCGCGCACGCCCTCAGCTCGCGGTGGGCCGGAGCCCCGACGCAGTCCAACCCGCCCACCGCCGCAGATACGCGTCAAGGTGGGGAGCGCCACCCGGCTCCCTGCTCGCAAAGCCGACGCGCCCTGACTAGAAAGCGATCCACCGTCGGGCGGGTTACGGTCAGGCTCGTCCGGGTGAAGTGAGACCCAAGGAAGTCGAAGCCCTTCTCGATCCGCGCCGATGCACGTCGCGTCCCGACGCGCGGAGCGGAACAGGGGTGGGTTTGCCGAGGACACTGCTGCCCGGTCGGCACTCGCGCCCTCAGCTCGCTCAACCCGGTTTCCGGTGTGCGCACGCTACTCACGCCGCGTCTATGAAGCCCCGCATCTCCATTCATCGTCGATAGCACGGGACTGTCGGTCGTTGGTGAGGGCGAGTGGGCCGTGGCGAAACACGGAAGATGGGGCAAGCGAGGCTGGAAGAAGCTCCATCTCGATGTCCGCCGATCCGGCGTGATCGTTGCCCAGGCCTTGACTGAGCCGACGGGACAACGGGCATCGGTCTGGTCGAGCAGTTGAACGGGGACGTGTTGAGGTTGACGGCGGATGCGGCCTACGACACCATCGCGTTCGACGATGCGGCCGGCGCGCGAGGCGCGACCGTCGTGGTGCCGCCGGCCAAGACGGCGTCCGTGTCTCGACGCGGACCCCGGTCCAGTGTCCGAGATCGAAGGATCAAGCGGGTCAACGTACTCGGACGGTGGGTGGATTGTTCCGCGTCAGCGTCGAGTCCTGCAACTGAGCGCTGTCGCCCCCGACGAGCGCGTCCCGTGAGACAGGTCCGCATCGCAACCATTCTCGTGGGACTGGCGCTCTCCGGCCACCCCGCGACCGCCCACGGCGCCGCGGGCGCGCAGACCGAGGCACTGCGCGTCTTCCTGGACTGTGTGCGCTGCGACGACGACTACCTGCGTCAGCAGATCACCTGGTTGAACTACGTGGTCAACCGCGAGGATGCGCAGGTGCACGTGCTGGTCACCGTCCAGCCTTCCGGTGGCGGCGCCGAGTACACCTTCGCCTTCATCGGCCGCGAAGGTTTCGCCGGCCGCGATGACGAGGTGCGCTATTACTCCAGCGACACCGACACATCGGACGAGCGCCGCGAGGGAATTGCCCAGACGCTGCAGCTCGGCCTGTTGCCCTATCTGGCCGGCACGTCGCTAGCGGGCCAAGTCGAGATTCTCCACGAGGCTGACGCGGGCTTGTCGCCGAGCCAGCCCGAGGAGGACCCCTGGAACTTCTGGCGGTTCCGCCTCAGCGCCAACGCCAACCTCGACACCGAAGAGTCGCAACGGTTCTTCTCGGCGTCTGGCGCCTTCTCGGCCGAGCGGACGACCGAGACCTGGAAGATCAGGTTGAACGGGCGGGGCGACTTCAGCACCGACGAGTTCGACTTTGGCGACGGCGAGTCCTTTACCAACACCACCACCGACTGGAACACCACGATGCTCGTCGTGCGCAGCCTGGGCGAGCACTGGGGCATCGGCGGGGGCGGCTCAGTGATCACCTCGACCTTCGTGAACCAGGACCGCACTATGCGGCTGGCCCCGGCCATCGAATACAGCGTCTTCCCATACGCCGAGTCGACTCGCCGCCAGCTGACATTCGCCTACGCCGTCGGGGCGAACGCCTTCGACTACGAAGGGGAAAGACGGTGTTTTCGGGGTCCCAGCTGGGCGGGCGTATTGGTCTCCTGGAGCGAAACTAGGCGCGAACCCGGGCGACCTCGGCACTTGAGCGGGGGAGGCTCTCCGGCCCCTACTGGACTTGATCCAGTTTCGTGGACTCTTTCCAAGAGAGGGATACGATGTCCACGATGGCTCACACGAAAGGCAAGCGAACACGACGGAGCTTCACGGATGAATTCAAGGCGGGGGCGGTCCGGTTGGTCCTCGAAGAGGGCAAGACCGTGGCGGCCGCGGCCCGCGATCTCGATCTGACGGAGTCGGCGCTCCGGACGTGGGTCGAGCAAGCCCGGGCGGATCGGACACACGGGAAAACCGGGCTCACGACGGCGGAGCGGGAGGAGCTCGCGCGGCTGCGCAAAGAGAATCGCCAGCTGCGGCTCGAGCGGGAGATCCTAAAAAACGCCGCCTTCTTCGCGACCGAGCCAGCGACACGTTCGCGCTGATTCACGCGAGGAAGGCGATGTTCCCCATTGCGACGATGTGCCAGGTGCTCGAGGTGTCAGCCAGCGGCTACTACGCCTGGTGCCGACGGCCGGCATCGGCTCACGCCCACCGGGATCGGCAGCTCCGCGTCCTGGTGCGCGCGTCCTTCGAGTCAAGCAAGCAGCGGTATGGGAGTCCGCGCATTCACGAGGATCTGCGCGAGCAGCAGGTCCGGGTGAGTCGCAAGCGTATCGTTCGGCTTATGCAAGCGGACGGGTTGAAAGCCAGAGTTCGCAAACGATTCAAATGCACGACGATGAGCGATCACGACCAGCCGGTGGCGGCGAATCTGCTCGCCCAGGAGTTCACCGCCGACCTGCCGAATCGGCGCTGGGTCGGTGACACCACGGAGTTTGTGATCGGCGAGCGCGGGAAGTTGTATCTGGCGGCGATCCTCGATCTGTACTCGCGCTTCGTGGTCGGGTGGGCCGTGAGCGCCGTCAACGACCGGCACCTGACGCTGAAGGCCCTCGGTATGGCGCTGAAGCGCCGGTGTCCAGCCGCGGGTCTGCTGCACCACTCCGCCGGTGTCCAGCCGCGGGTCTGTTGCACCACTCCTTCCAGGGCTGGACGTATGCGAGCGAGGACTACCAGCGGAGGCTCGACGCGAACGGGATTACGTGCTCGATGAGCCGGCGGGGAAACTGCTACGACAACGCCGTCATGGAAGCCTTCTTTTCGTCGGTCAAGAGCGAGCTCGGCGAGCACTTCGAGAGCCGCGCTGACGCGAAGAGAGCGTTATTTGACTATATCGAGGTGTTCTATAACCACCGGCGCCGGCACTCGACGCTCGGGCAGATCAGCCCCGTGGCCTTCGAGCGCCGTGCCGCCGCCGCGGCTGTGGACGCGGTCGTCCCTGTGGACGCCAAGACCGCGTCCACCAGGGACTTGGAAAACTGCACAGATCGTAGTTTCCCACAGCGACCACAGCCATCATCATGCTCGTGGAAAGCAGAAACGCGGGATCAGCAAACAGCGTAGTCAACCTGTCCACCGAAACGGATCAGGCCTAAATGGACAGTCCTCGGCATCGGTGCCAGGGACCACGAATGAGAGACCGCGTTGTCGTTGCTCTGGATACAGGCGTGCGCCAGGGCGAAATGCTCCTCATGCAGAACAAGCACGTGAATTGGTCTCAGGAGCCTCCGCAGATTCGGATTCCTCAGAAGAACGCCAAGAGCGGCAGAGAACGGCGCATTCCTGTGGGGACGCGGCGGTTTAGGGAAGTGCTAGAACGCCGCCGTTTCCTGGAGCCGGACGCGTTTGTCTTCGGTGACGCCTCGGGGGGCTACGTCGGGGAGTTCAGGAAGGCTTGGGAACGGGTGCTGGCGCTAGCGGAGATTACGAACCCGAGCAAGGGCATCGACGGAGACCTGCACTGGCATGACCTGCGCCACGAGTGCGGCTCCCGGCTGGCCGAGCGGGGGGTGCCGCTTCACGAGATTCAGTATCTGCTCGGCCATGCCTCCATCACGACGACCCAGCGATACCTGAACGTCACGTTGGAATCTCTAGCGAAGTCGGTGAGAGTGCTCGATTCAGCAGTGCCCCAATGACTTCCGGTCATCCTCCGGTCATCCACGCCCGAAGACCTCGAAGGTCTCCCGCCAAAAACGCCCGGTTTATTGGTGGGCCGCCTGGGGATCGAACCCAGGACACCGTGATTAAAAGTCACGTGCTCTACCACTGAGCTAGCGGCCCGTCGGATCCGGCATTCTAGCAGAAAGCGCTGATGGGCAGAAAGCGCTGATGGGGAAAGAAGGGCGACCAGCCCGCATGCGGGCGCGCCGGGAGGAGCGCCGGATGGCGACGATCAGACAGTCCGCCGGCTGCGGAGCGAGTGGACCAGGATGTAGGCCACGACGGCGCCTGTGACCGCCCCGAAGATGGTCAACTGGGGGAAGCCGGTCGCACTTCCAATCAAGCCGAGGACGTAGCCGCCCGCCAACGCACCCACGATCAGGGCCACGAAAGCCTTGAGCAGGCCTCGGATCTTCCGGGACGTTTGCCCCCGACGACAGACGTGGTGTTCGTCCAGATACTCGTAGCAACGAGGGCAGGTAGCCATAGCGAGACCTTCGCCCTATCTCACACCGGAGGCCGGTTGGTCACGCATCCCTGGTTGAGATAATCGACCCCACAGGAGCAGACCTTCAGTCCTTCGTCTTCACCGTGAATGGTACCGAGACCCTCGTGGCTTCCCACTCGACCTGCAGGAGTCCACCAAGGGCCGCGGGTGTAGTGGCAGTGGCCTCCGCCGTTGTCGATTCCGTCGTTGGCAGGGGTAACCTTGCCCTGGGCGCCCGCTCGGGAATCACTCGAATCGTGAGCTGCTCGACCGGCCTGGAAAGGGTCTCCCGCTCCATGTCGATGCGTGCGAGGTCGTCCTCCTCGAAGTACTCGGTGCCCCACTGACCGGTTTCCGTGTTGATGATCAGCATCCAGCTCGTCTCGCCTGGGAGCGTGTAGAGGGTGTAGGTTCCTTCGGGAATCTCGATGCCGCCCATCTCCAGGGTGGCGCTCGTCTCGAGGGTGGTCGCCTCGTCTGCGCCGGTGCGCCACACCTGCCCGTACGGCAGGAGGTCGCCGAAGATGGTCCGTCCCTTCACGTATGGTCGGCCGTAGGTAATGGTGAGGGTCGCGCCGTCGATCGTCCTGGTGGTGGTGACGTGAGGGCTGCCGCCGCGTCCGGGGTGGACCTCGGTCGTCGTCTGACCCGCCGAGGCCATCGGCAGTCCCACGAGACCCGCTAAGCAACTGACACACAAGATCGATCGCATTCCGCTCGCCTCCAACTGACGACGCGGCCAGGACCTTCAGCGTCCCGGCACGGGCACCGGGTGGCACGACGTAGCGGGTACCGAAAACGGCCAAGACCAGCGCCAAGCCGATGATAGCACAGCGGTTGTTGCCTTTCGTGCAGTACGATTTCTCCCGTCGCCGGTCGTCCCGAGGGTGTTGGATGTGCGCGGTCTCGGCGGCTGCGCCCGTCGCGAACCGAACTCGACTTCCAGGACGAAATCGTGAGGGTGATGGGAGCGTTTGGCGCGGTTGACCGAACGATAAAGTTATGTTATACTATGCTTTACGTGGATCGCCTTCCTGGCGTTCATCCAGAGTTCCGCACTCGGGCGACTGTCCTCAAGGAGTAGTCATGAAGCGGTTCGAAGTGGGATCGCGGGTCACCGAGCCTACCTATGGGTTGGGATCGGTCATCGCGATCGAGGATGGGTTCACCCGTATCGAGTTCGACGAGCACGGGGTCAAGAAGTTCATGACGAGCTTGTCGAAGCTGGAACCGAGCAGCGAGCCCGCGCCGGCTTCGAAGGCCGGCAAGACGCGCCGGCGGCGCAAGACCGTCAAGTCTGCTAAAACCGTCAAGTCCGTCAAGCCGCCGGCGCCGACGGCCACCAAGTAGCCGTCCTTCGGTTCTCTCCTCCGGTCGTTGTCCCTTCCGCAGCCTCGGGCTGCTAGCCATCGCCTGGCTGGGCACGCCGCGAGGCGGCCGCGATGGCCTCGGCGGCGACGCGGCGGCCATCCGCCACGCAGTCGGGGATCCCGGTCCCGCGGTATCCGCTGCCGGTCAGGTAGAGGCCAGGCGATCGCCGCAGGCGGTCGCCGATGGCCGCCAGCCGGCCGAGGTGTCCGACCTCGTGCTGCGCGGTCGCCCGCACCCACCGATACAGCTTGACCAGACGGGGCGCTCCGCTGATTCCCAGGATCCTCGAGAGCTGGTCGCGACAGACGTCGATGAGGTGATCGTCCTCCCAATCGACAACGTCCGGATCTCGGGCGCCTCCCATGAATCCTCTGAGGAGCACCTGCCCCCTGGGAACGCGATCCGTCCACTTCGACGACACCCATGTGGCGGCCATGAGGCCAGCGCCGGGCTCGGCGCGCGGCACGACGAAGCCGTTGCCGAGCAGCGGGTGCGTGACGGCTGCTCGTGGGTACGCGAGGAACACGGTCACGGTCGATTGATACGGGATCTCCTCGCAGAGTCGAGTGAGATCGCGATCGACGGGAGCGATCAACCGGGCGGTGACGTGCGCGGGTGTGGCGAAGATGATCTGGCGGGTCCTCACGGGACGCGCGCACTCGACGCGCACCACGAACGGTGTCCCGGGCTCGATCGCCTTCACCCGGGCGCCGCACCGGAGGATGTCACTGGGCAGCGCCCCGGCGAGCGCATCGACGAGCTCGCCCAGCCCACCGGGTAGCGAGCGGAACGGACCATCGCCGCCCGCGCCTCTGCGCGCCGCCCGGAAGGCGCGAATCAGGCTGCCGTGGCGACGCTCCGCGGCGCGGAGGCTTGGGAAGAGGGCGTCCATCGAGAGACGATCGACGTCGCCGGCATGGATGCCGGCCAGCAGGGGCTCGGCGAGGTAGCGCACGGCCTCATGGCCGAATCGCCGGCCGATGAACGAGGCGATCGACTCGTCCGCCGTCGATCGGCTGGCCGGGATCACGAGGTCCAGGCCCATGCGGAGCTTGCCCATCGGCGAGAACAGCGACGACGTGGCGAAGGGTGCCAGCCGGGTCGGGATGCCGAGGACCGAGGCATCGGGCAACGGGTGCAGGCGTCCGCCGCGCATCACGAACGCCGTGCGCGGCGGCGTGGTCGGCATGAGTCGATCCCCGAGTCCGAGCTCCTGACACAGCTGGATGGCCGCGGGCTTCTGAGCGAGGAGCGCATCGGGGCCCGCGTCGATGGTGAAGCCGTCGTGCGACTCGGTGAGGATCACCCCGCCCGGCCGGGCTGCGGCCTCGAGCACGACGCAGCTCGCTCCGCGCTTGCACGCCTCGAATGCGGCGGCCAGGCCGGCGATGCCCCCACCGACGATCGCGAGATCGACCGTTTGGTCGAGATCGGCGCTCACGGCTTGGCCGCCTCGGGTTGCCAGACCATCGGTAGGGTCCTACGGCAATCGCTGCTTGTGGACGAAGCGAGCCAGGAGCTGCACATGCTCGACGGGAGTCGAAGGAAGCACGCCGTGTCCGAGATTGAAGATATGACCGGGCCGTCGGCCGGCCCGCCGGAGGACATCACGCGCGCCGGCGAGCAGGCGTTCCACCGAACCGAGCAACAGCGTTGGGTCGAGGTTGCCCTGGACGGCGCGGTCATGTCCAATCTGCTCCCAGCCGACATCGAGCGGGATCCGCCAGTCCAGCCCAATCACGTCACCGCCCGCCTCGCGCATGTCGCTCAGGAGCATCGCCGTGCCGGTGCCGAAGTGAATCGTCGGGACGCCCAGGTCGGCGAGCTCGTCGAAGATCCGCCGGGTGTGGGGTAAGGCGAACTCACGATAGTCCGCGGCGCTCAGGCTGCCGACCCATGAATCGAAGATCTGCACGGCCTGCGCGCCCGCGTCGATCTGCGCCCGGAGATGGCGTGTCACGACGGTGGCCAGCTTGTCACAGAGCCGATGCCAGGCATCCGGGCTGCCGAACATCAGCGCCTTGGTGAGGGCGAAGTTGCTCGACGGTCCCCCTTCGATGGCGTAGGAAGCCAGGGTGAATGGGGCGCCGGCGAAGCCAATGAGAGGCACGCGGCCGTCCAGCTCGGCACGGACGAGCCTGACCGTTTCGATGACGTGCGCCAGGGCCTCGCGCGGCTCGAAGACCCGCAGGCGATCGATGTCGGCCTCGGACCGCACCGGCGTCTCCAGCGCGGGGCCTTCTCCCTTGACGAAGTCGAAGGGGAGGCCCATCGGCGCGAGCGGGAGCAGCAGGTCCGAGAAGAGGATGGCGGCGTCCACCTCGATCTTGGCCAGTGGCTGGAGGGTGACCTCCGTGGCCAGGTCCGGACGTCGGCAGATCTCCAGCAGCGAGTGGCGGGCCCGGAGCGTCCGGTATTCCGCCATGTAGCGGCCTGCCTGGCGCATGAACCAGATCGGGGTCGTGTCAACGGGCTCTCGCCGGCACGCGCGGAGGAAACGATCAATCACCGTCTCATGGTACTATGCGCGCTCGCGCGCCGTTCGACGGGCCTGACGGGCGCCGTTCGCGACCGCACGGAAGGTTGACGACGCCGTGCAGGGTACAGGCCGCGGTGCACTAGCCAGCCAGCCTCGGGTGTGCGATTATTGACCGGGCGATCCTGCGCGGCCTCGATTACGCACGCTTTGGCACATACCCTAAGACGTCCTGCCTTTCTTCTTCTGGAGGCGCCGTGAGCCCAATCCTGGTGCGACCTGTCCGCGAGCAGCTCGAGCATGACCGGGTGATTCGGGCGCTTCAGGCCAAGTGGCGTCGGCGCTACACCGTCGAGACGAACCTCGGCGGCGAGGTGATGACGCCGGTTCGCTACGGGGCGATCACGGCCTACCCGGATCTCGTGCTGACCGTGACCGATGGCGGACGTCGGGTGGTCGGTGTGATCGAGGTCGAGACCGCCGAGTCGGTGAATCACCTGGAGGCCATGTCGCAGTGGGTCTCGATTGGGAAGGTGCGGGTACCGTTCTGGCTCTACGTTCCGGTCGGTGCCAGCGATGCAGCACGACGGCTGTGTGCAGAGCACAAGGTCAAGATTGCCGAGCTCTGGATCTATCACGGTGTAGGCGACCAGCTCCGTTTCACGCTCGTGCAGCGCTTCTCCCCGCCCCGCCCCAGGCCCACACCTCGAGCGAAGGCGCGCGGCAAGTCGACTGCCCGCAAGTCGGCGGCGGGACGTAAAACGACGGCGGGACGTAAGACCGCGGCGGGACGCAAGACGGCGACGGGACGCAAGACGGCGACGGGACGCAAGACGGCGACGGGACGCAAGACGGCGATGGGACGCAAGACGACGACGGGGCGCAAGACCGCGACGGGGCGCAAGACCCCAGCGGGACGCAAGACCGCGGCGGGGCGCAAGACCCCAGCGGGACGCAAGACCGCGGCGGGGCGTAAGACCGCAGCTGGCCGGAAGGCCGCGGGACGCGCACCGGCGCGGAGCGTGAAGACACGGCGCGGCGGGAGTGCCGCCCGGCACTCGGAGCGGGGTTCGAAGCGGCGCTAGTGCACCGCCGTCGAGATGCGGTCAGGGATCGCGGGCTCGAGGCGTGGCCGGATCTCGACGGCGGTGCACTAGCACCACGTTCGTCAGGGGCTGCCAGGGTCAGGATCGCCTTGCCGTTTCTCAGGTTTACCCGGGACAAGCGCGGCTACGAGAGCACGTACCTGGTTCACACGGGTCGTCGCCGCGGCAAGCCGCGGTCCCGCATTCTCTACTGCTATCGCACCGCGCCGGGCGTTCGGATCGGCCGGCTCCCGTTCGATCCAAACACCATCCAACTCATCGAGGCCAACAACGCCGACCTGACCTTCGACTGGCCGAAGATCCTCCAGGCGCGTCCGGCGCCGAGGCGTGAGCCCAAGGGCGAGACGCCCGCCCGGCGTCGCCGCAGGGTGTCGCCCGCGAAAGAAGGCGAGGCCGGGCCGACTGCCGACCGAACGGTGGCGTCAGATCCCGTAGCAGAGGGCGGGGAGGCGCCGCGCGACCAGGCCGGCACGGAAGGATCCACGCGGGGTCGGCGCCGACCCAGGCGAGCCGGCAAGCAGCGGACCGATGGTGGGGGAACGAGATGACGGACGGGCTGGCCTTGGCTCGGCCAGTGCGTATAATGGGATCATGACCGAGATGAACGGCCGGTTCAGATTCGTAGTGCTGGCCGCGGTGGCCGTGGCCTCGGCGATCGTGATGGCACAGACCGCGCCGCCGGCGGCCGAGCAGCAGGCCGCAGAGCAGCCGACATTCCGGGCGGCCATCAACCTCGTGAGAACGGATGTCATCGTCCGCGACGACGACGGGGTGTTCGTCCCGGATCTCACGAAGGACGATTTCCGTGTCTTCGAAGACGAGGTGGAGCAGGAGGTCGCGTCGCTCGTGCTGGTGCACGGCGGGCGCGTCTTCAATCTGGAGGCGCCGCCTCCGCCGCCCGCGCAGGAGGGGATCATCCTGCCTCCGCGGCGTCCGCCCACCGACGTCGCCGGTCGCATCTTCGTGATCTTCGTCGACGATCTGCACCTCGGCTTCGGCAACACCGGCCGGACGCGAGCGATCTTCAGGAAGATCGGCGAGACCCTGATCCACGAGGGCGACATGTTCGGGATCGTGTCGTCGGGACCGTCCGCCATCGCGATCGACCTGACCTACGACAAGCGGCGTCTCGACGAGGCGGTCAAGAAGGTGACCGGCAACGGCTTGCGACCCTCCGACATCCTCGACATGCCGCACGGGCCGAGCGGTCCCCCGGAGATCTCCTACCGGGTCCGGGTGGCGTTCGCGACGGCGATGGAGATCATGCGCAAGCTCGAGGCGCTTCCCGACCGGCGCAAATCGTTCATCTACCTGAGCAACGGGTACGACTTCAATCCCTTCTTCGAGGCGCGTCTGGGTGCCAACTCCGGTACCAGCAGCGGCAAGGGGCCCTTCGCCTCGTCCCTGCTCGAGGACTACGAGTGGAGCCAGGACAACCGGGAGCTGTTCGAGGGGATTCAGTTCGCCGACAACGATCTGGCGCGGATCATGGTCGACCTGACGCGGGCGGCGAACCGCGCGAATACGACCTTCTACACGATCGACCCGCGCGGTCTCGCCGGGCCTGGCGACATCGCCGAGAACATCGAGCCCACGCAGTGGCTCGACTATCTGCGTAAGAGCCAGGACAGCCTGCGGATGATCGCCGAGGAGACCGGCGGCATCGCCGTCGTCAACCAGAACAACTTCGATCGGGCCCTCAGGCGCATCGACGCCGAGACCAGCGACTACTACATGCTCGGGTACTACACGTCGAATCCCGACCCCACCAAAAAGAATCGCAAGCTCGGCGTCACGGTCACCCGGGAGGGGCTGGAGGTGTGGTCGCGCAAGGCGTACTCGCTCACGCCGATCGCCGCTCCGGAGATCCCTCCGCGACCCAGCCGCTGATCCGGCGCCTTCCCCCTCTGCGAGATTTTGGCCGCGTTCAGTCTGCGATGGGCAGGCGGAACGCAGCCTTGACGCGTGCGACCGCCTCATCCAGATACTCGGAATCCAGCTCGATCCCGATGCAGCTGACGCCGAGCCGGGCGCACGCGACGGCCGTGCTGCCCAACCCCAGGAAGGGATCGAGCGCCAGGCGCACTCGCGACAGCCCGTGGAGTCGGAGGCAGTATTCGGGGAGCTTGGACGGGAAGGTCGCCGGGTGGGGCCGCTCGCGGTCACGGCTCTGGATCGTCTCGTAGGGAATGAACCAGGTGTTGCCTCGACAGCGGAGCCCGCCCGCGGCCGCCTGCCATCGGCCGACGTTGGATCGATCCTGGTAGGGCACCCCGATGGCGCGTCGGTCGAGCGGCGTCCGGCCCGACGGCGTGAGATGAAAGATGAACTCGTGGCAATCGTTGAGGAACCGGTCGCTGTTGATCGGCTTGTAGTGCCCCACGGCCAGGTCGCGCGCGAGCCCCGCGGCGGCGCCGGCGGCGGCACGGTCGATCGCGATCGACTTGATCCAGTGGATTACGTTCTGCAGGTGTAGGTGCCGGCGCGCTGCCTGCGCGACGTCCATGGCGATCCAGGGGTCGGATGGCTTGGCGCCGACGTTCAGGAAGAGCGAGCCGTGCGGGCGCAGGACACGGGCTGCCAGCGCCAGCCATGCGTCGGACCACGCCAGGTATCCCTCGCGCGGCTGCGCATCGTCGTAGGTGCGGTACCGGATGCCGAGGTTGTAGGGCGGTGACGTGACGATGACGTCGACGCTTTCGGGCTCGAGGCGCTTCAGCAGATCGACCGAGTCGTGGCGGAAGAAGCGAAGCGTCGTACCCTCAGCGTGGAGCGTGGCGTCGGGCTCGGGTAGGGGGGTGGTCATCCCACCAGCCCTGCGAGGCGCTGGCGTAGCGTGGCGGCGCGTTCGGCGTGCCCCTGGAGCTCGAGCGCGTCGGCGAGTCCGCTCAGCGCGGCGGGCGAGGCGGGGTCGAGCGTCAGGGCCTCGGCAAAGTGCGCGGCTGCCGCCACGGCGTTGGCGGCCTGC
The DNA here is from genome assembly GCA_965197935.1 of Vicinamibacterales bacterium. Classification (GTDB taxonomy): domain Bacteria; phylum Acidobacteriota; class Vicinamibacteria; order Vicinamibacterales; family CAZQMT01; genus CAZQMT01. Next base: position 189,553 of record CBDAOD010000002.1, read on the forward strand.
AGCTCGAAGACCCCGAGGTTCACGTAGGTGCCGGGGCTCGTCGGGTCGGCGCGCACCGAGGCCTGGAACGCGCGGCGAGCCTCTGCGACGCGACCGAGGCTGGCCAGCGCGGCCCCCAGCAGGTTCTGGGCGCGCCCGTGATCCGGGTCGCGGGCCACGAGCCGACCGGCCAGATCGGCGGCGGCGGCGTACTCCTCCCGGAGGAAGCGCAGCGAGGCGGCGTAGTACAGCGTCTCGTCGTGGTCGGGGTCGCCACGGCTCAGGCGCTCCACAACCGATTCCAGCCGGGTCGCGTCACCCAGATCGGCGAACACCGACGCGAGCTGTCCATGCGTGGTGGGACTGGTCGGATCGAGATCCACCGCCGAGGTAGCCACCCGGATGGCGTCGTCGACTCGGCCGACCGAGGCCAGCAGGCGTGAGAGCTGGATGCGCGCGGGGACGTTGGCCGGGTCGCCGCCGGTAATCTGTTCGAGGAGGGCGATGGCCTCGTCCTGGCGTTCCCCGGCCGCGCTCGCCTGAAACAGCCCGTCGAGCGCCGCGCGGTCGGTGGGGATCTGCCGCACCGCGGTAGCGAAGTCGTCGAAGGCCGCGCCGAAGGCCTCCGCCCTGAGATACATCATCCCGCGGTTTCGCCACTGCTCCCCGGTCGCCTCGGCCGCTGCCGTGGCGATGGCGGCCGGCACGGGCGCGCCGCTCCGCAGCGCACGCAGCGTCGTGGCGTTGGTGTACTCGGTTCGCCCGTAGATGCCGCGCGGTGCCGAGAACTCGAGCGAGTTGCGGTCGTCGGTCTGGATCTGCGCGTCGCCGACGTAGCCTTGTACCGTTGCGCCACCGGCGACGAAAAGTGACAGCAGGGCGAAGGGATCCCGGAGGTTGACGCCCATGAGGTCGCTGGCCACGCCGGGCCGTGTCCAGGCGCCGGGCACGCCGTCGAGCAGGGTATCGAGCGGCGCCTCGGATCCGATCAGCAGCACGTCGCCATCGCCGACCAGCCACAGCGAGCCGTCGGGAAACACCGAGAGGAAGGTCGCGGTGATCGACCGAAGGTCGGCGTCGCTGATGTCGTAGGTGTGCGCCCACTGGCACAGGATGCCGCCGGGGTTCAAGCGATCGCGCGCCGCGAGGAAGAACTCTTGCGTGAAGAGCGTCGCGACACCCGCCATCCAGGGGTTGGACGGCTCCGAGATGATCACGTCGTAACGCCGGGACGAGAGCAGCAGATGGGAGCGACCGTCGCCGACGATCAGGTGGGTCCGCGGGTCCGACAGCGCGCCGCGGTTCTCCACCTCGAAAAAGGCCGACGCCTCGACGACCTGGGGTGAGATCTCGAGCGTGTCGACTCGCGACACCGGATGCGTGAGGCTGGCGCCGAGCGTCACCCCGCTGCCCAGGCCGATGATCGCCACCTTCTCGGGGGCGGGGTGCAACAGCAGTGGGAGGTGAGCGAGGAGGCTCTGCGTGAGCATGTCGCCGGCGTTGGTCGCATCGACCTTGCCGTCGATTGCCAGGGCCGTCGTGCCCGCAACCCGCCGCACCGACACTGTGCCCGCCGCGCCCTCCGCGTAGTAGAGCAGCTCTCCCGCGCGCAGGCCCGCCTCGAGGTCGGTCTGGCGGATGTAGGGCGCGTACTTGTAGGCGCCGCTCGAGAGCAGCTCGCTGCTCCACGTGGGCACCGCGGCGGCCACCGCGATCGCCCCCGCGGCAGCCATCCAGACCATGCCCCGCAGCCCGCGCGCGGCATTCCGGCTCAGCAGGACGAGGATGACGCCCATCCCGACGGCCACGAGGCTGGCGCCGACGATCGTGTGCTGCAAGCCATGCCACGGCACGAACAGGAAGCTCGAAGCCAGCGCGCCGGCGATGGCGCCAAGGGTATTGAGCACGTAGACGATCGCCACGTCGACCGTGGTGGCGCCGCCCGGTCGCGCCGCCACGGCGAGCGCGAACGGAAACGCTGCGCCGAGCGCGATCGTCATGGGCAGAAAGAGCGCCGCCACGAGCGCGGTCTGGTAGACGATGACGCGACCGAACTGCGCGTCCGGCGCGGCGACCGCGCGCGCCATCTGCACCGGGAGCTGGCCGACGAACCAGGTAACGGCCAGCGCCCCGAGGGCGGCGAGCACGAGTGTGAGCCCGAGCGCCACCAGCCGGTGGCGCACACGATCGACCAGGTGCGCGCCCAGCGCCGCCCCGAGCGCCAGACCGCCGATGAACGCGGTCAGCATCGCGCTGAAGGCGTAGGTCGTCGGTCCGATGATGAGCGCGAGGATGCGCGTCCAGGCCACCTCGTAGGTCAGCGCGACGAACCCCGAGACGCCCAGCGCCGCGGCCGCGAGCCAGGGTCGGCCGACCGTCGGCGTGGCGGGCGCGGCGCCGTGGCGAGCCGCGCCCGGTCTGCGCCGGCCCGCCCGCTTGCGGCGAACGGGTCCCGGTGTCCATGCGGCGGGTGTGGGGAGGGGGGGCGTCTCGGCTGCCTCGCCGGGGGCCCGCCCCGCAAGCCAGAAGGCGGCGCCCGCGGCCGCGAGGTTGAGGCCCACGCCCACGTAGGTCGTGCCCATCAGCCCGATCGCCGGCAGCAAGACGAACCCCGACACCCCGGCGCCCACCGCCGCGCCGACGGTGTTCAGCGCGTATAGCCACCCGGCCTGGGCGCCCGCCTCCTCTGGACGTCCGACGAACCATCGCACCGCCACCGGGAAGGTGGCACCCATGGCGGCTGCCGGAACGATCAGGAGCACCAGGCTCGACGCGAGGCGAACGAGCCCGAACCACGACGCACCCGCCCCGTCCGCGTAGGCCGCCGCCAGCAGCGGCCGACAGAGCGCGAGACCGATCGGCACGAGCGCCGCGCTGGCCGCCACCGCGATCTCCAGATACGCGTAGACCATGAGCGCCCGCGGACGATCGAGCCGGGAGGCATACCGCCCGGCCAGGGCGGCACCCAGCGCCAGCCCGCCCATGACGGCCGCCAGGACGGTCCCGACGGCGGCGACGGTGTGGCCCATGTGAAGCGTGAGCAGGCGGGACCAGGTAACCTGGTAGAGCAGACCGGCGGCGCCCGACACGAGAAAGACGACGAGAAAGATCCGCCGCGTGGGCATCCGATCGAGTGTACGACAGATTACTGGAGCGAGCACGCCGCCGCGGACCGGGGTTGACAGACCCGGGGTCGAGGTCGGAAAGTGAGGGCGGTGTGCAGCGGCCAACGGAGAACCTGACAGGATTCGGTCATGCGGACATCTGACACACGACGCCTCGCCGTGCTGGCGATCGTGTCGTTGGCGGCGTTACTGGCCGGGGTGACCCGGGTCGCCGCGCAGCAAGGCGCGGCCACGCTGGGGACCGAGCTGCTCGACGATCCGAGGGTGAAGGCCGCCGTGGCGGCCGCCCGCGAGACCGAGCCGTCGCTGATTGCGGATCAGATCCGCCTGTGTGAGGTGCCGGCCCCACCCTTCGCGGAGGAGGCGCGGGCCACGCTTTACCGGCAGATGTTCGAGGACCTCGGGCTGACCAATGTGCGCACCGACGGTGTGGGCAACGTGCTCGGGGAACGGCCCGGTCGGGCGGCACGGCCGCACCTCGTGTTCAGCGCGCATCTCGACACGGTGTTCCCCGAGGGGACCGCCGTCGAGGTGACGCGAACCGACGCCGAGCTCGCAGGTCCGGGGATCGGCGACGACTGCCGGGGGCTGGCCGTCGTGCTCGGGGTCATCCGCGCGCTGGATTCGGCGGGTGTCCAGACCCCGGGCACCATCACCTTCGTGGGGACGGTGGGCGAGGAGGGGCTCGGCGATCTGCGAGGGGTCAAGCACCTCTTCGGTGAGGAGCTCGCGGGCCGGATTGACCGGTTCGTGTCCGTCGACGGCACCGGCCTGGGCATCACGCATGTGGCCGTCGGAAGCCACCGCTATCGGGTGGCATTCAAGGGCCCTGGTGGCCACAGCTTCGGCGCGTTCGGTCTCGCCAACCCGATCCACGCGCTGGGACGCGCCATGGACCGGATTGCCGATTTCCAGGTCCCGCGCGATCCGAAGACGACCTTCAGCGTGGGGCGAATCGGCGGCGGCACCTCGGTGAACTCGATCGCCTTCGAAGCCTGGATGGAAGTCGACATGCGCTCGCTGGATCCCGATGCGCTGCAGACGCTCGATTCGGAATTCCAGGAAGCGGTCGGGCAGGCCCTGACGGAGGAGAACGCGCGCTGGGGCGGCCGCGGCGTCTTGACGGTCGAGACGCAGCCGGTCGGGGATCGGCCGGCGGGCGGCATGCCCGAAGAGTCCCCGATCGTGCAGGCGGCCGTGTCGGTCACCCGGGCGCTTGGTCTGCCCGTGTCGCTCGATGCGGGTTCGACCGATGCCAACGTGCCCATGAGCCTCGGGATTCCGGCCATCACGATCGACGGCGGCGGTCGGGGCAGCGGCGCGCATTCGCTCGGCGAGCGGTTCGAGACGACGGACTCGTGGCAGGGCACCCAGCGGGCCACGCTCCTCGCCATCGCGCTCGCGCAGCCGTGACGGGAGGGAGTTAACGCCCCGTACTCTCAAGAGGTTTGCTAGAATGCCGATACGGTGGGCTGGGGAGGTATGTGGCGTAGAGCCGTGATTACACCCACGGCGCGGGTCGCCACGCTGGCGCTCGTCGTTCTCGGCGTCGGCCATGGCTCGACCCTCGCGAGCCGGCCGGTCGAGGCGGGTGAGGATCGCCGATCGGCGGCCGCCGGCGCTTCGCTGACGGCGAATCCGTCCGCCGCCACCGGTCTGGCGCAGCGACGCAGCGCACGGCTGCCCAAGTTCAAGCGGACCGCCGACGGAGAGCTCGTTCCCGACATCCCCGCCGCAGCGGTCATCATCTACAGCCCGGAGACCGGTCAGGTGCTCTGGGAGGACAACGCGCGCACGCAGCGGTCGATCGCGAGCATCACCAAGGTGATGACGGCCCTGGTGTTCCTCGAGGGCGACCCGGACTTGACGCGAGAGATCGTGGTACAGCGGTCGGACGTGCGGCGAGCCTCGGTGACGTATCTTCGCGCTCGCGAGCGGGTCACGCTCATGAACGTCCTGCACCTCGCCTTGATCGCCTCGGACAACGCGGCCGCGCGCGTGCTGGCGAGGGAATCTCCGCTCGGGACCGACCGATTCATCCAGCGAATGACCGACAAGGCGCGTGAGCTGGGGCTCGACGCGACACGGTTCGCGGATCCGTCCGGGCTCGATGAGGACAACCTGTCGTCCGCCTACGATCTGTCGCGCCTGATCGTGTTCGCCGCGAGCGACAAGCGCATCGGGACGATCATGCGCAAGTCGTCCTACACGCTGCGAACGAACCGGCGGCGGCTCCGGGTCCGCAACACCAACAAGCTGCTGCAGCGAGACCTGGACGTGCGAGGCGGAAAGACCGGGTACATCCGGAGGGCGGGGTTCTGCCTCGCCGCGCTGCTGCGGCTCCCGCGCGGCGAGCAGGTTGCGGTCGTGCTGCTTGGGGCGCGGTCCAACGCCGCCCGGTTCCGCGAGACGCAGCGCCTCTTCAACTGGCTATCCGACTCGGTGGATGGCGTGGCCACCAGCGCGCACTGATTCCGGCCCTTCGCCGGCGGCGCCTCACGTGCCGCCTTCGGCCCGATACCCCTTCTGCATCGCGGCGGCGTCGAGCGCCATCGTGGCGACCTGGTCCACCGACACGATCAGCGGCGAGTCCGCGAACCGCGCGTCGAGTGCCTTGAGATAGCGCCGGCAGCCGTCGCAGGCGTAGAGGCGATGCCGGCCGTCGCCGCTCGTGAACGATCGGATGCGGGCGGGGTCGTGGTTCCCGCAGAACGGGCAGTCGAACGCGGCGAACCGCCAGCGCGCCGTACAGCGCACGCAGATCAGCACGCGCTCCGCGGCGGGCGTGATCAGGCCGAACTCGGGCTCTCCGCCGCACAGCGGGCAGTATCCGTGGCTCCACCCGGACAGGTCGATCTGCGCGAGCAGCGCCTGCATGCACCGCGTCAGGAAGGGGCGCATGGCGAGGAGGATCACCTCGTCGAGCATCTCCGTCCTGGCCGCCGGCGGATCCGTCGGCGGCACCGCCGGCCGCTCGCGAACGGCGGCCGCGTCGTACCAGTCGCGCACGAGCGCGCGGAGGGCCACCGGCTCCCGCGCCAGCCCCGCGATCCGCTCGTATCCCGCCTCGTCGAGCGCGTCGAACCGGTGCAGGATCTCGGAGGTCTTGCGGAGCATGAGGCCGAGCTCGGTCCAGTCGAGGGGGATGTCGGCGAACCGGAGCAGCGGCTGCCCCGCCTGCTGCTGGCGGTCCAGCCGGGCCTTGTCGAGGTCGATCGCCGGAAGCTGCACGCGAGCCTGCACCCGGCGCTGGACGTCGAGGAGCGCGATCTGGAGGTCGACGGCCCCGGCGAGCTCGGGTTGGCGAGCCTTGAGTTGTCGTAACGCCGCCGTGGCCTGGCCCTGGCCCTCGCCGCGGGGCGCGCGTGCCGGAGGTGTCATCGGACGCCTGTCTCGGTCGCGGGATCATCGATCGCCGAGGCGTCGCACCTGCCTCGCGCGAGAAGCGAACGAGGCATTGTGCCCCGTGCCGCGGTCGGGTCGCAACGTCCGAGGCCACCGGCACGTTCCGTCCGACCCCAGAGTGCAGGGTGGGTGGCCATCGTCTGGCGCCGGGCTGGGCGGCGCCGGCCGGGCGCGCCGAGGGAGTGTGGTGGGTACGGAGGGCTGCTATAGTCCTCGGCGACGCATGGCGCTGTCGATCCTCATGATCGCCTCGGAGGCGGTGCCCTACGCGAAGACGGGGGGGCTGGCCGACGTGATCGGGGCGCTCCCGCCGGCGCTCGGCCGCGCGGGCCACCAGGTGACGGTGGCGGTGCCGCGCTACCGGGGCGTGGAGGCCGGATCGATCCGTGGTCGGTGGCGAGTCGAGATCGGCGGACAGCCCCTCGAGACCGCGTTCTTCGAGCACCGGCCGGCGCCGGGCGTGCGGGTGGTCCTGGTAGACCAGCCCGATCTCTACCAGCGGGCGGCGCTGTACGGCACGGCCGACGCGGACTATCCGGACAACGCGCGGCGCTTTGCGTTTCTCGCCCGTGCCGCGCTCGAGTGGGTCGCGCGGGAGGGGCGGCGTCTCGACGTCATGCACGCGCACGACTGGCAAACCGGCCTCACCCCCGTGTATCTGCGGACCCGATATGCCCGGCATCCAGTCCTCGGCGGTCTCCCGAGCGTTTTCACGATTCACAACCTCGCGTATCAGGGGTTGTTCTCGACCGAGTGGTCGAGCGCGCTCGACCTCCCCCCGGACGTGCTGGGTCCTGACGCCCTCGAGTACTGGGGCCAGCTCAGCTTTCTGAAGGCTGGCATCCACTTCAGCGACATGGTGACGACGGTCAGCCCGACCTACGCTCGCGAGATCCTCGAGCCGGAGCTGGGGTTCGGGTTCGATGGCATTCTGCGTGCGCGCCGTGCGGCCCTGGTCGGCGTGCTCAACGGCATCGACACCGATCTCTGGAACCCTCGCCGCGATGCGTTCCTTCCGGAGCCGTTCTCCGCTGGCCGGCTGGAGGGTAAGCGCGTGGCGAAGCGCGCGTTGTTGGAACGCGTGGGGCTGTCCGGCGGGCCGGCGGCGCTCCCGCGTCCGCTCGTGGGTCTCGTGTCGCGGCTCGTGGAGCAGAAGGGCTTCGACCTGCTGGCCGAGCTCGAGGCCGAGCTACCTCGGCTGGGGGCCACGTTCGTGCTGCTCGGGACCGGCGAGGACCGGTTCGAGCGGTTCTGGACGGGGCTCGCCGCGCGTCACCCGGACCGTGTGGCCATCAGGATCGGGTTCGACGAGGCCCTTGCGCACCTCATCGAGGCCGGTGCCGATATGTTCCTCATGCCGTCGAAGTTCGAGCCCTGCGGGCTCAACCAGATGTATAGCCTGGCCTACGGAACAATCCCGATCGTGCGGGCGACCGGCGGGCTCAACGACACCGTCAGGGACCATGACGCGCGGGCGGGCACCGGCGACGGCTTCACGTTCCGGGAGTACTCGGCGCGCGCGCTGCTCGCGACGCTGCGGCGGGCGCTCGAGGTCTACGGGCGGCCGGACGAGTGGCGTCGACTGCAGCAGCGGGGCATGCGCGCGGACCATTCTTGGGACGTTTCGGCCAGGGAGTATGTCAAAGTATATGAACGGGTCATCACGCCGCCGGGGCGACCCCCGTCGGCGTCCGGTAGACATATTGGCTAGACGAGAGGACGCGATGGCATCAGAGCACGTGCAGACCTTCACGGATGGCAATTTCGACGAGGTCGTGATCCAGTCACCGACCCCGGTTCTCGTGGACTTCTGGGCCGAGTGGTGCGGCCCGTGCCGGCGTTTGGCACCGATCGTCGATTCGCTGGCGTCGGACCTCGACGGCCGCGTCGTCGTGGGCAAGCTGAACGTAGACGAGAACCCGGGAACGGCGGGTCGCTTCAGCGTTCGTGGCATCCCGACCCTGCTCCTGTTCAAGAGCGGCGAGCTGGTGGAGTCGGTCGTCGGGCTGGCCGACAAGGAGCACCTCAAGGGACTCATCGAGAAGCACCTCTGAGACGACCACGATGCAGACAGCGAGCAACGTCGTCGTGATCGGCTCGGGCCCGGCGGGTCTGACCGCGGCGCTCTATGCCGCGCGGGCAAACCTCGAGCCGTTGGTCATCGAGGGGCTGGAGGCGGGTGGCCAGCTGATGCTCACGACCATGGTCGAGAACTGGCCGGGTTACCGGGACGGGATCATGGGGCCTGACCTGATGGCGGAGATGCGGGAGCAGGCCATGCGGTTCGGCGCCGAGATCGTGACGGGTCAGGTCACCTCGGTGGACCTGAGCCGGCAGCCGTTCACCCTCGCGACGGCCGAGGCCGAGTACCACGCACGCGCGCTCATCATCTCGACCGGGGCGTCTGCCCGCCTCCTGGGCCTGCCGAGCGAGCGCACGCTGATGGGCCACGGGGTCTCGACCTGCGCGACGTGCGACGGCTATTTCTTCCGCGGCAAGCCGATCGCCGTCGTGGGCGGCGGCGATTCCGCCATGGAGGAGGCGATCTTCCTGACGAAGTTCGCGACGCACGTCACGGTCATCCATCGTCGCGACAAGCTGCGGGCCTCCAAGATCATGCAGGACAAGGCCCTCGCCCACCCGAAGATCTCGTTTCTCTGGAATAGCGAGGTCGTCGAGGTCAAGGACACCGCCAGGGGCGAGGTGTCGGCGGTCGTGGTCAAGAACCGTGAGACGGCGGAGCAGACTGAGCTGCCGGTGGACGGGTTGTTCGTCGCGATCGGCCACAACCCCAACACGCCGCTCTTCGTCGGCCAGCTGGACATGGACGAGAACGGCTACATCGTTACCGACGGGACCCGCACCAGCGTCCCCGGGGTGTTCGCGTGCGGGGACGTGCAGGACCACGTGTACCGCCAGGCCGTGACCGCGGCGGGCAGCGGGTGCATGGCGGCGATCGACTCGGAGAAGTATCTGGAGGGGCTACCCGAACCCGCCGGCCAGGCCCGGGTCACGGCCTAGCAGCGAGTCGATCCACCCACCTCCCAGGACCGTATCTCCCTCGAAGAAGACGGCGGCCTGACCGGGCGCCACGGCGGCCTGGGGGTCGTCGAACGCGATCGCGACGCGCTCGGCCGCGAGCGGAGTGACCGTGGCCGGCGCGGCCGGGTGGCGATAGCGAATCTGCACGTTCGCCCGGGCCGGCGCCCGCGGTGGGTCGTCAATCCAGTTGACGCGAGACGCCGTCAGACGGGTCTGCTCGAGCGCGCCGCGCGGCCCGACGACGACGGTCCGGGCGTCGGCGTCGAGCCGCAGCACGTACAGCGGGGTCGGGGACGACAGCCCCAGCCCCTTCCGCTGTCCGACCGTGAACCGGTGCACGCCCGCGTGGCGCCCCAGGACCTGGCCCTCGACGTCGACGATGGCCCCCGAGCGCTCGACCCGACCGTCGCGTCGCTCGACGAACGCGGCATGCTCCCCGCTGGGCACGAAGCACAGCTCGTGGCTGTCCGGCTTGTCGGCCACCGGCAGCCCGCGCTCGCACGCATACGCGCGGACCTCTGGCTTCGACAGGTGGCCGACCGGAAACACGGCGCGAGCCAGCTGCTCCTGCGTCAGTGGGAACAGAAAATATGACTGATCCTTGGCCTGGTCGACGCCCCGCTCCAGCAGGTAGCGGTCCCGTGCCGCATCGTGCGCGACTCGGGCATGGTGACCGGTGGCCACCCCGACGGCGCCGAGACCCAGCGCGCGCTCCAGGAGGGTCGCGAATTTCAGATCGCTGTTGCAGTGGACGCAGGGAATCGGTGTGCGCCCCTGCGCGTACTCGGTCACGAACGGGGTCACGACCCGAGCATCGAACTGCTGCTCGAAGTTGACCAGGTAGTGGGGGATACCCAGGACGTGGGCAACCCGACGCGCGTCGTGGAGATCGTCGAGCGTGCAGCACGTCCCGAAGCCCGATTCTCCCTCCCGCTGATCGTAGAGCTGCATCGAGAGCCCGATGACCTCGTGCCCCTCCTCCAGCAGGAGCGCGGCGGCGACCGAGGAGTCGACACCGCCCGACATCGCGACGACGATACGCATAGTGGTTGCGGCGCTCCCTTCACGCCGGGCTGCTAGTGCACCGCCGTCGAGATCCGGTCACGCCTCGAGCCCGCAGCACACCCAGCCGCGGCGTTGCCGCTCCTCGAAGTACTCCCGGTATTCCTCGTCGCGGCGCCTTGCGCCTGGGCGCGCTGCGAACCCGATCCGTGACCGCATCTCGACGGCGGTGCACTAGGCGCGAACCGGGGTCCGGGTCAGGCTGCGCAGCTTGGCGACCGTCCGGGGCAGGAGCTCGATCACGCGGTCGATCTGCTCCACGGTGTTGCCCGCGCCCAGGCTGAAGCGGATCGAATTCTGGGTGCGATGGGCGGGTAGGCCCATGGCTCTGAGCACGTGCGAGGGCTCCAGGGTCCCCGAGGAACAGGCCGAGCCGGTCGAGACGGAGACCCCCTCCAGGTCCAGTGCGATGAGGAGCGATTCGGCTTCGACCCCATCGAAGCTGATGTTCGTGGTACTGGCGACCCGCGCACCGGACGCCCCGTTCACCTGCGTGCCGTGCACCCGCGACATCACGCCCGACTCCAGGCGATCGCGCAGACCGGCGAGACGAGACGATTCCTCTTCCAACCAGCGGGCGGCACGCGCGGCGGCGACACCCAGCCCGACGAGTGCCGGCACGTTCTCCGTCCCGGCTCGGCGGTTGCGCTCCTGTCGTCCGCCCGTCATGTGCTGGAGGAGTCGCACCCCGCGGCGGATCCAGAGTGCGCCGGTGCCCTTCGGCCCGTAGAACTTGTGGCTCGACAGCGACAGCAGATCGACGTCCAGCTCGCTCACTGCGACCGGCAGCTTGCCGACCGACTGCACCGCATCGGTATGAAAGAGCGCGCCGTGCTCGTGGACGATCGGGGCCAGTGCGGCGATGGGCTGGATCGTGCCGATCTCGTTGTTGGCGTGCATGATCGACACGAGCGCCGTGTCGCCGGCGTTGGCGGCGAGAATGTCGCGCAGGCGCGCCGGATCGACGATGCCCGAGGCATCGACCGGCACGAGGGTCGTTCGCCAGCCGCGGCGCGCGAGCGCCTTGAGGGTCGACAGCACGGCCTCGTGCTCGATGGCGCTGGCGGCCAGATGGCGCTTCCCCGACGCCTCGGCGGCCTCGGCGACGCCGCGAATCGCCAGGTTGTCGGATTCGGTCCCACCGCTGGTGAAGAGCACCTCCGCGGGCAGGGCGCCGATCAGGTCCGCCACGGCCGCCCGCGCCTGGTCGAGCGCGGCCTTCGCCTGCTGGCCGTGGTGATGCACGCTCGACGCGTTACCAAACAGATCGCGCTGCGCCGCGGCGATCGTGTCGATGACTTCGGACGCGGGCGGCGTCGTGGCGTTGTGGTCGAGGTAGATGCGCATCGGTCTCCTGTGCCCCTGAGCCCAGTGCCCCAGTGCCCCTGTGCCCCTGTGCCCCTGTGCTGATAATACCATCCGTCCGGTGTCGTGACGTGCCGGGACGGGCGCCCGTCGGGGCGCGACCGGGCCTCCGCCGAGCGCGCCGCGCGCGGTGACCGTGCTGCCTCGCATGAGCCGCCCGCGCCGACAGCGCTTGTCGCTCCGGAAGCGTCGCGGCGTGCGCGCGAACTCTCACCCCGGGCCGGCAGATCCGTTCCGCGGGATCGCGCGGTTGGCTCGAGCGCGGCGCGAGGAACGGAGTGACCGTGGCGGGCGGGGCGTCGACCGGGCCCCGAAGGCTCACGAGGGGCGGAAAAAGGGCGCCGATCCGTGCAGGGGGGGTCTGGACACGGATCAACCAGTACTCGTATACTGGGGCCCTATTTCAGGCCAGCACTGTTCGGGGTGCACAGGGAGATGCGATGTGGAAGCGTGACGAAGCGGTGCGGTCGGTCCCGCAGGCTGGAGGGCAATCGTCCGATCCCAAGTCGGGAGGCGAGCCGCCTGCGCTGGCGACTCGTGGAGGGTATCCTTCAAGTCCCGTGAACATCGGCAAGTCGGTCGTGATCAAGGGCGAGCTGAACGGCAGCGAGGACCTGACGATCGACGGACAGGTCGAGGGCAAGATCGAGCTGCGGCAGCATATCCTGACGATCGGATCGCACGGGAAGGTGAGGGCGCAGGTCTTCGCGAAGTCCGTGGTCGTGCTGGGCGAGGTGACGGGCAACATCACGGCGACCGACAAGGTGGACATCCGTGACGCCGGCTCGGTCGACGGCGATCTCGTCTCGCCGCGCGTCGCGATTGCGGAAGGCGCGCACTTCCGCGGCAGCATCGACATGCAGCGCACGTCGGCCGCGGCGCCTGGACAGGCGGTGGCGCGTGCCGGCGGGTCGAAACCCGATATCAAGCCCGCGGTGGCCGCTGCGCAGCGACCACCGCCGTCTCGGCCGTCACGCTCCTGACGTGCGCGTCGGTCGATCGATTCCTGTCGCTAGCTGAGGAGACGCCTTGCCCGGCGACGGCACAACGAGGGCCATCACCGATCTCTTCTTCCGCAGAGGCGCCCGACGCGCCCAGACGCAACCGCCGGCGAATCTGGTCGCCGCCGGGGTTGTGGACGATCCCGTCTTTCCCACCAAGGCGTTTCGCAAGTTCCTTTCGTGTCTCGGGGGGCGCAAGTCGCCGGTGCTCATCGACTTCGGTCCCGTTGTCGGATCGAACGTAAGCTACTTCGGAGAGAAGGTCGGGTGCAAGATCTTCGTCGAGGATCTCTACGCGGACCTCGAGCGGTTCTCGGAGGCGGGAAAGCTGTCGGAGTTCCCGAAGTTTCTCGAAACACGGCTCGGGCAGGCCGACGCCAGCGTCGACGGGATCCTGTGCTGGGATTTGCTCGATTACCTGGAACGGCCCGCCGCCCGCGTGCTCGGCGAGCAGGTCTCTCGGATGCTACGACCCGGCGGTGCCGCGCTCGGGTTTTTCGCGACGCTGGACACGCCGACGCTTCAGTACACGAAGTATCTCGTCGTCGATGACGTTAGCTTACGCCATCGACCCTATCCGGCGACCCGCTGTCGCCAGCCCGTGCTGCTGAACCGCGAGATCATCAGGATGTTCGGTGGACTGATCGTGTCGGATTCGTTCTTGTTGAAGGTCAACACTCGCGAGATCCTCTTCCAGAAGCCCGCCTATGCGGGGGAGACACGGTCGACGCTCTGAGAAGCCGGGATCTGGCGCGTACAGATGTGATGCATGGCACGTCCCCTCATAGCTCTGCTTAGCGATTTTGGCACTCGGGACCACTACGCTGGCACGATGAAGGCCGTCGTCCTGGGCATCTGCCCTGACGTCACGCTGGTCGACATCACCCACGAGATCCCGCCGCACGACATCCAGGAGGCCGCCCTCGAGCTGGCGGCCAGCTATCACTACTTTCCGAGCGGCACCGTGTTCCTGGTCGTCGTCGACCCGGGGGTCGGATCCGCCCGTCGTGGCCTGGCCGTCGACACCGGCGACTATCGGTTCGTCGCTCCAGACAACGGGGTCCTGACCGAGGTCTTGCGCCAGACCCCGGCCAAGCGCATGGTCGAGATCACCGAGCGCCGATACGCCAGGCCGACCGTCAGCCGGACGTTCGAGGGGCGGGACCGGTTCGCCCCGGCGGCCGCCTGGTTGGCCAAGGGCGTCCAGCTGTCGGCGCTCGGCCGTTCCGCGGGCCAGTGCGAGGCCGTCGACCTGCCAGTGCCCGAGATCGAGGCCGACCGAATCTCCGGGTGCGTGCTGCGTGTCGATCGCTTCGGGAATCTGCTGACGAACATCACCCGCACGATCGTGGAGCGGTTCGCCGAGTCCGGGTCGATTCAAATCGAGGCGGGTGAGCATCGCATCGGCCGACTCGTGGCGACCTACGCCGAGATGGAGGGCGAGGAGGCGTGCGCCCTGTTCGGCAGCACCGACCACCTGGAGGTGGCGGCCCGGGCGGCGAGCGCCCGTGATCTGCTGGGGCTCGACCGCGGATCGCCGGTGGTGGTGACGCGCGAATGAGGCCCGGCGCCGTCGGCCTCGAGTCGGGGTGATGATCGGCTTCGACCTCGACGAGGAGCATCGGCTGCTCGCGCGGACCGTCGGCGAGTGGGCGGCGCGCGAGGTGGCTCCGCGGATCCACGATCTCGACCGCGAGCATCGGTTCGACCCGGACCTGCTGCCGCAGATGGCGGCGCTGGGTCTGCTTGGCATCTCGGTGCCCGAGGAGTACGGCGGCGCCGGGATGGACTACATCGCTCTCGGCCTGGCGAGCGAAGAGCTCGAGTACGTCGATACCTCGCTGCGCGTCATCCTGTCGGTGCACGTCGGCCTGAATTCGCTCTCCCTGCTGACCTGGGGCACCGAGGCGCAGAAGCAGCGGTATCTGGTGCCGCAGGCGCGGGGGCAGCAGATCGCCTCCTACGGGCTCACCGAACCCGGCGCCGGCAGCGACGTGCGCGGCATTCAGAGCGTCGCGATTCGGGACGGGAACCGCTACCGCCTGACCGGCGAGAAAATGTGGATCTCGCTCGCCGACGTCGCCGACACGTTCCTCGTGTTCGCCTGGACCGACGCCGCCAAGAAGCAGCGACGAGATCCCGCGGGGCTGAGCGCGTTCATCGTCGAGCGGGAGTTCCCCGGGTTCTCGAGCGGCACGCTGAAGGAGAAGTGGGGGATCCTGGCGGGGAACACGGGGTTCTTCAAGCTGGACGAGGTGCCCGTCCCGGAGGAGAACCTGCTGGGCCGCCCCGGGGAGGGGTTCAAGATCGCCATGTCCGCCCTCGACCAGGGCCGCTTCACCGTGGCGGCCGGCGCCACCGGGCTGATTCGGGCGTGCCGGGATGCGAGCGTGCGCTATGCGCAGGAGCGTCGCGCGTTCGGCACCGAGATCGGGCGACACCAGCTGGTCAAGGAGATGATCGCCCAGATGGAGTCGGACTATCAGGCGTCGCGTCTGCTGTGGCTCCGGTCGGGCTGGCTCAAGAACCTCGGCCGGCGCGACACGCGTGAGACCGGACTCGCCAAGTGGTTCGCCACGAGCGCCTCCGAGCGCGCCGCGGGTGACGCCGTCCAGATACACGGCGCGAACGGCTACTCCGATGAGTACCCGGTGGGACGCTTCTACCGCAACTGCAAGGGAGCCGTGATCTACGAGGGCACACGGGAAGTACACAAGCTGATGCAGGCGGACTACGCCCTGGGCTATCGAGTCGACCGGGAGGTTCGGTGCCAGCTCCCTCCCTATGGCGCCACCGGGTGATGCCCGGGGGCGCCTCTGACCTCGACGAGGAGTAACGATGTATTCGGATCTCTCTCTGGACTTCCTGCGCGTCGTGGAGCAGGCGGCGATTGCGTGCGCGCACACCATGGGGCAGGGGGATCGGCACAAGTCCGACCAGGTGGCGGTGGAGGCCATGCGTCGGGTGATGGACACCGTCCCGATCGACGGCACGATCGTGATCGGGGAGGGCGAGCGCGACGAGGCCCCGATGCTCTACATCGGCGAGAAGGTCGGGGCGCGCGGCGGCCGCCCGGGTGAGGCGGTGGGCGACTATCCCTCGGTCGACATCGCCGTCGATCCGCTCGAGGGGACGAATCTGTGCGCCACCGGCTCGGCGAATGCGATTGCGGTACTCGCCGCCGCCGACGCGGGCGGGCTGCTGCATGCCCCCGACATCTACATGGAGAAGCTCGTCGTCGGCCCCAGATCGAAGGACGCGGTCGATCTGGACGCGCCGGTGGCCGACAACCTGAACGCGCTCGCGCGGAGCCTCCAGCGGCGCGTCGAGGACCTCGTCGTGATCGTCCTGGATCGCACGCGCCACGCGTCGCTGGTGCGCGACATCCGCGCGACCGGCGCACGGATTCGGCTCATCTCTGACGGCGATCTCTCGGCCGGCATCGCGGCCGCGGTCGTCGGCAGCGGCGTTCACGCGGTGATGGGCATCGGCGGGGCGCCCGAAGGGGTCCTGGTGGCCGCCGCCATGCGCTGCCTCAACGGTGAGATCTTGGCACGGCTGGTGGTCGACAAGCCCGAGCATGAAGCGCGCTGCCGCGCCATGGGCATCACCGACCCCAATCGCGTCTACACCGCGGCGGATCTGGCGTCGGCCGAGTCGATCATCTTCGCCGCGACGGGGGTCACGGATGGCACCCTGATGAAGGGCGTCCGGTTCTTCGGCGACGGCACGCGCACCAGCTCGATCATCATGCAAACCAAGCCGCACCGGCTTCGGTTCGTGGACAGCATTCACGTGGAGCCGGATCAGCAGGTCAAGATCCGCTTCTGATCGGGACCCGCCGCGATCGATCGCGTTCGATCCGCCAGCACGACGTCGTCACTCTCGCGTGTGGCGCAACGGCGTCCGCCAGGCAAGCCGTGAAGGCGGCCGGCCTCCCCATGCGTCCGCGGCGCGTGCGTGACCACTCGTCCGCAAGACCATGACGCTCTCGCCGCGTACCTCGCGCCGGAATCAGATCGCCATCACCGTTGCCGGGTTCGTGGCTTCATGGGCTACACGCTCGTGATGCCGTTTCTTCCGCTGTACTTCCGCGAGCTCGGCGTCACGGACGTGGGTGCGGTCGCCCTGTGGTCCGGCCTGAGTCTCGGCATCACCCCGGCAATGACGGCGCTCCTCTCGCCCGTGTGGGGCCGTCTGGCGGACCGGTTCGGCCGCAAGATCATGGTCCAGCGATCCCTCGTGAGCTTCATCCTCGTCATGGTCGGGACCGCCTACGCGACGAGTCCGTGGCACATCCTCGTGCTGCGGGCCGTGCAGGGCTTCTTCGCCGGCTACGGGGCGCTGATTCTCACGATGGCCGCCGATTCGGCCCCCCGGGACCGGATGGCGTCGGCGATCGGGACGACGCAGAGCGCGCAGCGCCTGGGTCCCGCCATCGGTCCGGTCGTGGGCGGCCTGGTGGCGCAGGTCGTGGGGCTGCGGCACGCCTTCCTCGTGGCGGCGCTCTTCTACGTCTTTGCGTTGGTGCTCGTGCAGCTGCTCTACACGGAGCCGCCGACCCACGCGGCATCGTCGGGGCGGACCGCCGTGCGGGTCACCGTCCGCAGCACGTTGAAAGTCGAGAATCTCGCCTTGATCCTGCTCGTCATCTTCGGCGTGCAGTTCGTCGACAAGACGCTGGGACCGATCTTACCCCTTTACATCGGCCAGCTCGGGGTGCCAGCGGCGCGCGTGCCGCTGATGTCGGGCATCATCTTCTCGATCGTGGCGGTGGCGGGCGCCGTGGGAAGCCTGTGCGCCCGGTGGTTGGCGCGGATCGCCACGAGAGTCGTGGTCGCGGGCAGCCTGGTCGCGACCGTGCTGCCGCTGCTGGTTCTCGCCATTGCCGACGGCGCGGCGTGGGTGCTGGCTGCGGCCCCCGTCTTCGGTCTCGCCGTGGGGCTGGCCATGACGGCCACCTACGCGGCCGCCGGCGGGGTCTTCCCGGCCCACGCCCGTGGCACCGGCTTCGGGGTTCTGACCTCGGCCTTGCTGGCCGGTGGAGCCCTGAGCCCCATCTTCAGCGGCCTGGTCGCGTCGCTGAGCATCCGCTGGGTCTTCGTGGTCGACGCCGTGGCGCTACTGGTGTTGGCCGAAGTGGTGAGACGCGCGCTGCGGGAAGGCGATGTCCCCTCGCGGGACGCGTCGGCGAGCCCGGCGCGGGTCGACGGTCCCGGCGTGCGCGTCGAGGGCGACGCACGCGTGTGAGGGCCGGGTGGGTCAGGAGGATCCCGTGCCGTCGCGACGGATCACCAAGCGTCCGGCCCGGCCGAGGGTGCCGCTCCCGCGGCAGCGCGGTGGCGCCCACGAGGACAAGACCAAACGACCGGATCGGCGCCGCAAGCACAAGAAGCGGCGTCGCGAGAGGTAGTGGACCACGTGGCCTCGCGCATGTCCGCCCGACGTTCGATCGACCCCCGGCGTCCTGATCCGGCGACGCTCGCCGAGGCCGTGCGGGTCATCGAGGCCGGCGGAATCGTCGCGTTCCCGACCGAGACCTTTTATGGGTTGGCCGTGAACCCGGCCGATGCGGCCGCCGTTCGCGCGCTCTTCCGGGTCAAGGGACGAGACGCGGCCAGCGCCGTTCCCCTGGTCGCGGCCGATGTCGAGCAGGTCGAATCGCAGATTGCCCAGCTATCGCCAGACGAGCGGCGACTGGTCGACCGCGGCTGGCCCGGGCCGCTCGCGCTGCTGCTGGAGGCCCCCGACGACCTGGCCCGGGATCTGCACGCCGGCACCCACACCGTCGCCGTGCGCGTTCCCGGACATGCGGTGGCCCGCACGCTGGCCCGCCACGCGGGCCGGCCCCTCACGGCCACCAGCGCCAACCCCTCGGGGATGCCGCCCGCCACGTCGGCCGACGAGGTCCAGGCGAGCCTGGGCCCCAGACTGGATCTTGTCCTGGACGCCGGGGCGACGCCTGGCGGCGCGCCATCGACCATCGTGCGGGTCGGCCGATCGGGTCCGGTGCTGGTCCGAGCCGGCGCCGTGCCCTGGGACCGCGTGTTAGAATTTCTGGGACGTGATGAATAAGCGCCCCTCCAGCGTGGCAGTGCCGCGCCTGCAGGAGCGTGCCGCGGTGGTCGGGTTGTCGGCGCCTCTCGCCCGGACCGAGGCGGAGCGCTCGCTGGAAGAGCTGACCGGGCTCGCTGAGGCGGCCGAGGTCCGGGTCGAGCTCCGGGTGCTGCAGGAGAGGGCGCGTCCGGATCCGGCGACGTTCCTGGGCCGAGGGAAGGTGGCCGGTCTGGCGGCGAGCTGCGACGAGGCGGAAGTCGATCTGGTCGTGGTCGACCACGAGCTGTCGCCGGCCCAGCTCAGGAACCTCGAGCACGAGCTGGACTGCAGGGTCGTGGACCGCACCCAGCTCATCCTGGACATCTTCGCGCGGCGGGCGCGGACGCGCGAGGGCAAGCTGCAGGTCGAGCTGGCGCAGCTGCGATACCTGCTCCCCCGACTCCTGGGCGCCGGGGCCGCGCTGTCGCGGCTCGGCGGTGGCATCGGGACTCGCGGCCCGGGCGAGACCAAGCTCGAGACGGACCGTCGCCGGATCCGCCATCGCATCGGCGTGCTCGGGCGGGAGATCGCCGCCGTGCGCCGTCGTCGCGCCCAGCTTCGAGACCGCCGGCAGAAGGCCTCGATTCCCACCGTGGCGCTCGTCGGCTACACGAACGCCGGCAAGACGACGCTGTTCAACCGGCTGGCGACCCAGCAGGCCGAGGTCTCGGATGCGCTGTTCGTGACGCTCGACCCGCTCGTGCGGCACGTGAGCCTGCCAGACCGGCGCGAGCTGCGAGTCTCGGATACGGTCGGATTCATCGATCGGTTGCCGCACTCGCTGGTGGCGGCCTTTCGAGCCACGCTCGAGGAAGCGACGTCGGCCGATCTCCTGCTGCACGTGATCGACGCCGCGGATGACGACCGCGCCCGTCGCATCCAGGCCGTCCACCGCGTGCTCGAGGAGGTCGGGGCGCAGGATGTGCAGACGCTCGAGGTGTTCAACAAGTGCGACACGCTGACGCCGGCGGAGCGGACCAGCCTGGTGGCCCGATATCCGTCCGCGGTCTGCGTCTCTGCGTCAACCGGAGAGGGCGTCGATCGGCTGCTGGTGGCGGTAACGACCCGCCTGGCGCTCGAGATGCGTCACGTGGTGCTCGAGTTCGATGATCGCAGCGAGTCCGACCGGCGGCGAATCGCGCGGCTCTACCGGCACGCGCGCGTCGTCCGGCACGAGACGCTCGATGGTCGGGTGTCGATCGAGGCCGATGTCCCCCGGCGCATGCTGAAGGAGCTGGAACGTGGGATCGCGGCGGGTGCCTGACCCGAAGTGCGTGGGTGGACGGTGGATGCCGATGGCCGGCCGGCCGGGGGCGCGCGACGGCGCGCTGCGGATCGCCGCGACGGTGAGCCTCCTCGCGCTGCTGTCGGGGTGTGCGGCCCGGGTCGTGCCGACGCCGGTCGTGACGACCCCCCGCTATCCCGACTTCATCTTTCCGGCGGTGCCGCCGGGGCACGGCACCGCGCTGGCCGCCGAGATCGAGCGGGCGTGGTTGTTCCTGCAAGCCGGCGATCTGCGGACGGCCGAGCAGGAGTTCATTGGCACCCTGCGCCGATCGGCCGGCTTCTATCCCGCCGAGGTGGGGCTCGGCTACATCGAGCTGGCCGAGAGCGACTTCGCCGCCGCGGTGACCTGGTTCGATCGCGGGCTGGCCCAGGCGGCGAGCTACGTGCCTGCGCTGGTTGGGCGGGGTGAGGCGCTCATGGGGGCGGAACGTGAGGACGAGGCCCTGGGCAGCTTCGAGGCGGCGCTGGCCCTCGACCCGTCCTTGGCCCCGGTGCGGCGCCGCGTGGGGGTGCTACGGGTTCGTGGGCTCCAGCGCAATGTCGAGGAAGCGCGCACCGCGGCGACGGCCGGCCGGGATGCCGAGGCGGTGCGGTCCTACGAGCGGGCGATCGCCGCGTCGTCGGAGAGCGCGTTTCTGTACAGCGAGCTGGCGGTGGTGGAGCAGCGTCAGGGCCGGGTGACCGAGGCGCTCGAGCACGTGTGGCGCGCCATCGCGCTCGACCCGCGCGATGCCGGGGCGCACGTCACCCTGGGCGAGCTGCACGAGGCCCGTGGGGAGTACGACGAGGCGATCGAGGCCTATGCCAGCGCGAACGGGATCGAGCCGCGGGCCGACCTGGCGGCCCGCATCGAACGGGTGGCGAGCCGTGCGGAGCTCGCGCGGCTGCCCGAGGAGTTCCGCACCATCCCGTCGCTGTCGGCGGTCACGCGGGCGGATGTCGCCGCCCTCCTCGGTGTCCGGCTACGGCGGATGATCGAGAGCACGAATCCCACGGGCGCGGCGCTGATCACCGATACGCGAGGCCACTGGGCCGCCCCCTGGATCATGGTCGTCGCGTCGGCTGGCCTGATGGAGGTCTACCCGAACCACACCTTCGAACCCGAGGCCGGGGTGAATCGTGGGGAGCTGGCGGAGGTCGTGAGTCGGACGCTGGGGTCGATTGCGGCGCGCGCTCCGGCGCTGGCGCGGCAATGGGAGGCGGCGCCCGCCACGTTCGCGGATCTCGGCCAGGGCCATCTGAGCTACCCGGCGGCTTCACGCGCTGTGGCCGCGGGCATCCTGCCGGCGCTCGAGGGCGGACGGTTCGAGCGGTCACGACCGGTCGCGGGCACGGAGGTCATCGAGGCGATCGATCGCCTCAAGGCGCTGGCGAGCCGGGTTGCCGGCCTCCCGGTCCGGCAGGGAGTGGGTCGGTGACCCCGTTGCGGGAATGGCTCCATGTCCACCCTGACCGCCGCCAACCAGCTGACGTTTCTGCGGATCCTTCTCATCCCGACGTTCGTGCTGCTCGTGGTGTACGGCTATCTGGGCTGGGCCCTGGTGACGCTGATCGTCGCCGGCCTCACCGATGCGCTCGATGGGATGATCGCCCGTCGGGCGGGGCAGAAGACCAGCCTGGGCGCCTGGCTGGATCCGATGGCCGACAAGCTGTTGCTGGTCTCGACGTTCGTGGTCCTGACCGTGCCGGGACTCGGCTTGACGAACCGGCTGCCGATCTGGCTGACCGTCCTCGTCATCAGTCGCGACGTGGTGATCGTCCTGACGGTCGCGATCATCAATCTCGCGATCGGGCGTCGGACATTTCGGCCGTCGGTCTTCGGCAAGGCCGCAACCGCCATTTACGTCGTGACCGGGGGCGTCACCGTCCTGTTCAACTTCCTCGAACGACCGTCGATTCTCGTGGAGGTGTGCGTCTACGCCTCGCTGGCGATCACGCTCGTCTCGAGCGTGCACTACATCTGGCACACCATGCGGTTGGTGGGCGAGCCCTAGCAGCCCGTGGTGAAAGTCCTGCGTCGCACCAAGGGCCGCCTTGGGAGATGCCGCAGGCGGCCCGAGCAAGGCGCGAGGAGCAAGAATACCGGGAGTATTTGACCCGTCGTGAACGATGCCCAACGCGGCCCGCGGCGGGATGCAGCGCCGGCCGACTGCAGCAGGACTTTTGCCACGGGCTGTTAGGCCGTCCGGCGGGCACGGCGACGGTTGGGGCGGACCGCGCCAGGGGGGCGGAGGCCGTCGCGAATCGCCCAAACGGGTTTGTCGTTGTTTGCGGGGCCAGGCTCGCGCTATCCTGCTGTGGGTGGGTTCCCATCGTCAGCGGGGGCGCGGCCCTCTGGATGATGCCGTGAGCCGCGTGAAGACCAGGAGAGCACGATGCTAGTACTACTTTGTTAGATCGCACAATTTGGGCGAGATCCGACAAGTGATCTAATTTGAGGACATTGTACTTTTCCGGCGAATTCGGTACCCTGCGCGGTAGTGCACGACCGCCGCACGGTGGGGCAGTTGCGTCGCCTGATGAGATGGCTCGAGGCCTTCAAGGCGTGCTTCGGCCATCGCGCACAGGAGCTGGCGTTGCGCCGGTACGTCCAGGGGTTGCTCAGCGACAGCCTGCGCAAGTCGATGGAAGCGATGCTGGCGCGGGGGACCGATCCCGGGGGCTATCAAGCGTTCCAACACTTCATCACCGATGCGCCGTGGAGTGCCGACGGCGTCTGGCGCTGCCTGCGGGCGGTGCTGCCCGAACGCGAAGGGCTGGTGATCTTCGCTGGCACGAGTTTCCCCAAGCCAGGGACGTCCTCGGTCGGGGTGGCCCGCCAGTACTGTGGGGCCGTGGGGAAAGTCGCCAATGGCCAAGTGGCGGTCACCGCGGCGCTGTGGACCGGGCTGCGCGCCTACTTGCTGGGGGCCGCGCTCTATGTGCCCGAGGCGTGGCTGACCGACGCCGCCCGCGATCGGGCGCGGCTTCCCCGGGGTGTCCGGTTGCAGGCGAAGTGGCGCCAAGCGCTCACCCTGCTCCGGCAGGTGCGCGCCAGCGGCCTCACCGGCACCGGCGTGCTGGCCGATGCGGAGTTTGGCGATACCGGCCTGTTTCGGGCCATGTGGCATCGGTTGCGGCTCCCCTATGCGGTGGGGATTTCCTCGTCGCAGACCGTGTTCCTGGGGCGGCCGCGCCTCGGGCACCGGCGGGGCGGCCGGCTGGGGCGCCCGCGCACCCGGCCAGACCTGGCGGCGGGCGTGCGGGCGTACACGGTGGCCCAGGCCGCCAAGGCGCAGCCGCGGTGGCGGCCCATCAGCTGGCGCAACCGCCGCGGCGGGCGCCGCTGGACGGTCCAGTGTGTGGCCCTGCGGGTGACCCCGGCCCACGACTGGCGCGACCGCCGGCTCGCCCCCGAGGTGTGGCTGCTGGCCGAACGCGACACGGGCGCGACGCCGCGGACCAAATACTTCTTCGTCAACCTGCCGGCCACCACCTCCTGGCCGCAGCTCGTCCGACTCGCGCATCAGCGGTGGGCCATCGAGCAGCAGTACCAAGAGTTGAAGCCCCACCTCGGGTTGGATCACTTCGAAGGCCGCACGTTCCCGGGCTGGCACCATCACGTCGTGCTCACCGCCGTGACGTACAACTTCCTGCAGGCCGAGCGGCGGCGGCACCTCGCCGGGCTCACCTTTCCAGTGGCCCGCGCGATCGTGCAGGAAATCTTCACCGCGGACCTCTTTGCTCCACGGCCGTTCTACCTGAAGCGCATCGAGGCGCTAAAGTCGGTGCACTTGCGGATCTAACAAAGTAGTACTAGAGTCCTTCAAGAAAAAGGGAAGCTCCTCGGCCGTCAAGCAGCAGGTGGACGACCTGAAGTCGCTCATCCTGTCTGCGCAGATGGAGCGGACGGCCTTGAGCACCGCGCTGTCGCAGGTCGAGCTACACGCCCCGAAAGTATCCAGCCTCGGGAGCACGCTCCAGCAGGTCTCCGATGAGGCCAGCTCGGCGGAGACCCGGCTCGACGCCCTGGCCACACGCGTAGCGACGTTCGACGAGCGCATCCGTGGCATCGAGGAAGTCGACATCCGGGTCAAGATGCTGCTGGAGGCCGTGGGGCAGGCCGAGGCCGGCGTTCAGTACCTCGTGGCGCGTGACGGGGCGCTCGAGAAGCATCGGGAGACGATCCAGACGCTGGCGGCCCAGTCGCAGGAGACCCAGTCCAGTCTCGAGGCGCTCAAGGACGAGCAGCATGGGTTCGAGGGGCTGCGAGCAGAGCTGCAAGCGGCCAACGCCCAGACCCAGCGCGCCACGGAGGGAACCGCGGATCTCCGCAAGGAGCTGGAGCAACTGCGGGCCGTCGCGTCGAAGCTGACCACGGACTACGGCTCGATCTGGGAAACGGCACGTGAGTCTCGCGAGCATGCGACCGAGGCCGCCGAGGCCGCCAAGGACGTCGGAGACAAGATGAGCGCGCTGGCGCAGCTGCACGATCTCACGAAGGACACGGACCAGCGCCTCTCGTCGCTGAACGCCATGGCGGAGCACGTCAACGTCAAGGTGAAGTCTCTGGAGCAGCAGAAGGCGACGGTCGAGCACGCGGTCGTCGAGTCGAACCGGCTCAGCGAGATGGTCTGGAGGATGGACGAGCAGATCGCCAGGCTGGGCGAGGGGATGCGGCAGGCGGCGCAGGCCGAGGAGACCGTCGGCAAGGTGGAGAAGCTCGCGAAGGATGCGAGTGGCCGTCTCGACGCCGGGGCCGCGGCGCAGCAGGCGTTCGCCCGCGACGTCGCCAAGCTGGATGCGACCCGCAAGAGCCTGGCGCAGATGGTGGAGGGGTACTCGGATCGCCTGGCGGTCGAGAAGCGGGAGCTCGGCCGTTCGAGGAGCGGCTGGGCGCCCTGCAGCGCTCCGGGGACGCCATCGAGAAGGGGATGGACGACCTGGCCGCCAAGGAGCGGAATCTGGCGTCGATCTATCAGAAGGCCGAGGACCTGGGGCAACAGTTGCCGACGCTGATGGCGCAGACCGAGGACCTCCAGAAGCGCCATGCCTCGCTCGAGTCGCTGCAAGAGCAGCTCGGGCAGGTGGACAACCTCGCCAAGAAGACCACCTGGCAGCTCGAAAGCCTCAACGAGAGCCGGCAGGACGTCGAAACGCTACGCAAGGAGATCAAGGAGTTCTACACCGCGCACGCCGCCGCCGCTCAGCTCCGCGACAAGCTGGGAGCCGATCGCGTGGCCCTGGAGGCGTTCATGGAGCGGGTCGACAGCTTCAGCGTGAAGCTGCCGGAGCTGGACGCCAAGCTGGACACCATCTCCGGGCGCCTGTCCGTGGTCGACGAGAGTGCGAGCAAGGCGGGCAACCTGGATGCGATCGCCGACGATCTGGACCGCCAGCTCAACCGGATGTCGGGCCAGCAGCAGTTCGTCGAGCGCATCGAGTCACGCATCAACGCGCTCAACGCGCTCTCGTCGGACGTCGACCGCAAGTTCGAGGAGCATCTGGCGCGGCGGGCCGAGGTCGACTCGCTCAAGAGCGCGGCGGATGGTGTTGGCGTCCAGGTCATGGATGTCCAGCAGAAGCTCGATGCCGTCCTGTCGGCGCAGGACAGGCTGGCGCCGCTTGCCGGCCAGGTGTCCCGCCTGAAGGCCCAGATCGAGAAGGCGCAGGAGCAGTTCTCCCGGGCGCAGAAGGACGAGGCGCTCGTCCTGGAGCAGGAGCGCCGGTTCACCGAGCTCGTGACCGAGGGCCGGAAGATCGACCGCGAGATCACCCAACGGCTGGGTCAGGTGAAGGGTCTCTCGGAGGAGCTGGGCCGGGCGGTCGCGCTCAAGGACGGGCTGAGCGAGGATCTGGCCGGCGCGCAGACGCGTCAACGCGACGTGGCGACGCAGTCGGAGCAGGCCGAGGAGCAGCTGAAGCACTTCGAGAGCGTGCTGAAGCACCTCGACCAGCGGCGCTCGGAGTTCGCCTTCGCCGAGAAGCGCGCCGAGACGCTCGGCGGGCGTCTGGTCGAGCTCAAGTCGATGTCCGACGACATGGAGCGCAAGATCGAGGCGATCGCCTCGCGGCAGGCCTTCGTCGAGTCGGTGAAGCGAGAGGTCGAGTCGGTGCACGAGATCGGTGCACGGAGCCGGGCGGGAGCTACAGGGCATCACGGATCGACGTGCCGAGATCGCCGCGCTCAAGAGTCGGGTCGACGAGGTGCTGGGCACCGTGACCCAGATCGACGACCGCATCACCGTCATCGACTCGCAGAAGAAGCTGATCGAAGCGGTGCAGCTCAAGTCCAATGCCATCGTGAACGTCCTCGAGGACGTGCGGGTCAACCTCGAGATGGTCAGCGAGCAGAAGGCGATCATCGATCACGTCACAACGAAGGTCGGCCAGCTGGACGAGATCATGCAGCGCGCGCAGGCGACGCTCAGGGCGCTGCAGGCCGAACGCGAGCTCGCCGAGCGGATCGAGCGTGGGATCAAGCGGTTGCGGATGCGGACCGAGCCGGACGAGGAAGGCGAGCTCAGCGCCTAGTGGCCTGTATCAGCTGGTTCAGTAGTGGTCGTCGGAGCGCGGCGCCCGACTGGCCAGGCGCGATTACAACCCCATCTTTAGACGGAAATAGTCGATCGTCGTCGTGAGGCCCTGCTCCAGGGAGATCGTGGGCTCCCAGCCGAGTAGCGTTCTCGCGCGGGTGATATCCGGTTGTCGGATCTTCGGGTCGTCGGTCGGCAGCGGTCGATGGACGACCTTGGCCGACGATCCGACCATCTCGATGATCCGTCGAGCGATCTGCTCGATGGTCATCTCGGTCGGGTTGCCGATGTTCACGGGATCGTTGGTGCCCGAGAGCATCAGGCCGATGATTCCGTCCACGAGATCGCTGATGTAGCAGAAGCTGCGTGTCTGCTGGCCGCTGCCGAAGATCGTTGCGTCCTCGTCGCGGAGCGCCTGCGAGATGAAGGTCGGGATGGCGCGTCCGTCGTCGATCCGCATCCGCGGGCCGTAGGTGTTGAAGATCCGCACGATCTTGGTGTCCAGCCCGTGAAAGCGGTGGTACGCGACCGTCATGGCTTCGGCGAAGCGCTTGGCCTCGTCGTAGACGCCGCGGGGACCGATCGGGTTCACGTTGCCCCAGTAGGTCTCGGGCTGCGGGTGCTCCAGTGGGTCGCCGTACACCTCGGAGGTGGAGGCGAGCACGAACCGTGCGCCTTTCGCCTTCGCGAGGCCGAGGGCCTTGTGCGTGCCCAGCGCGCCGACCTTGAGGGTGGGGATGGGGAGCTCCAGATAGTCGATGGGGCTGGCCGGGCTCGCCCAGTGCAGCACGAAGTCCACCGGTCCGTCGATGTAGATGTAGTTGGTGACATCGTGTTTGAGGAAGACGAAATCCCGGTTGACGAGGTGGGCGATGTTCGCGGGGTCGCCGGTCAGCAGGTTGTCGATGCCGACC
This sequence comes from Vicinamibacterales bacterium, assembly GCA_965197935.1. Taxonomy (GTDB): domain Bacteria; phylum Acidobacteriota; class Vicinamibacteria; order Vicinamibacterales; family CAZQMT01; genus CAZQMT01. The sequence continues at coordinate 217,344 of CBDAOD010000002.1, forward strand.
ACGGCATAGTCGCGGTCGAGCAGGGTCTCGGCCAGGTGAGACCCGATGAAGCCGGCCGCACCCGTGATCACGACTCGTGGCTTCATGCGGGTTGTGTGTGACGAGGCCTGCTACTAGTAGGCGTGCTTGTGGAAGACGCCCCGGACCAGCGTGAGCCAGAGAATCTTGAAGTCGAGCGCCACCGACCAGTTCTCGATGTAGTAGAGATCGTACTCGATCCGCTTCTCGATCGACGTGTTGCCGCGCCAGCCGTTCACCTGCGCCCAGCCCGTCATGCCGGATTTCACCTTGTGGCGGAGCATGTACTGCGGGAAGCGCTGCTTGAACTGCTCGACGAAGAAGGGGCGCTCGGGTCTGGGGCCGACGAGAGACATCTCGCCGCGCAGGACGTTCCACAGCTGGGGGAACTCGTCGAGGCTGAAGCGGCGAAGCAGCTTGCCGACCGGCGTCCGCCTCGGGTCGTCCCTCCGGGCCCAGACCGGACCCGTCTCCCGCTCGGCATCGTGGAACATCGATCGGAACTTGTAGACGAGGAACCGCTTGCCGTCGAGCCCCATGCGCTCCTGTCGATAGAAGATCGGACCCGGTGAGGTCAGCCGGATGATTGCCGCGATGAGGCCGAAGGGTATCGCCAGCACGAGGAGGGCGGCTGCGGCGATGGCCATGTCGATCGTGCGCTTGAGGACGCTGTTGAGCCCCTGCAGCGGCACGTCGTTGATGTTGATGATCGGCACGCCGTCGAGGTCCTCGAGGCGCGCTCCGAGGGCGATGAACTGCAGCAGATCCGGAACGACCTTCACGCCGACACACTCGCGGCTGGCGGCCTCGATCAGCCCCAGCATTTTGACGTGCTCCTCGAGCGGCAGCGCCACGTAGAGCTGGTCGATCGTCTCCCGCTGCATGATCTCGCCCGCCTCGGCCAGCGTGCCGAGGAGCGGCAGCCCACGATGTCCCAGCCGATCCCCGCCCGCCCGGTCGTCGATGAAGCCGACCACCCGATACCCGAGCTCCCGGTGCGCCAGCGCCTTGTCGGAGACGAGCCGGCCGAGCTCGCCGGCCCCGGCGATGAGCAGACGCTTGAGGCCGAGACCGGCGCGCCACCGGCGCTCCAGGATCTCTCGCACGAGCTCGCGCGAGAGGTAGGCCAGTCCGACGTTGATGATGAGGAAGAGTCCCCACACCACCTGGGAGACCTCGTAGGCTCCGCGGCTCTTGAGCTCGGGAGAGACGTAGTAGGCCTGGAAGTACAGCGTGAAGACGATCCCCAGCACGACCGCGAGAATGCTCCCCACGAAGACCGCGAAGAAGTCGTCGACGCGTGAGCGCCCCCGCCGCAGGCGGTAGATCCCCTGGAAGTGGAACGAGAGCGGCACGAGGACGGCGATGAAGGGCAGAACGTTGACGTACTGCCCGAACGGTGGATAGCCCTTGGTCACCGGGATCAACCCGGTCTCGAACCGGATCACGTAGGCGACGAGAAAGGCCGCCAGGCCGAGCACGGTGTCCGAGAGGACGTGGAACGCGACGAGCAGGCGGTTGTAGCGCTTTACCATCGCACATGCTCAGGGGCGGCGTGCGCGGTCGCCCTGACGCACTCGCGGATCCGTCCGGTGAACCGATCTGCCGAGAACGCGAGCGCCCGGGAGCGGACCGCGTTGGGGTCGAACGACCCGCGGGCCACACGCGCGAGGCCCTCGGTAAACGCGCGCGGCGAGGGATCCCGGACGAGGATGCCGGTGACCCCATCGGTCACCGTCTCCACGGCGCCGCCCCGGGCGAGCGCGACGACCGGCCGGCCGCAGGCCAGGGCCTCGACTGGAGCGATCCCGAAGTCCTCCTCGCCGGGCAAGAGGACGGCGGCCGCCTCCCGGTAGTGCCGCCGCAGCGCCTCGTCCGAGCAGGTGCCGAGGAATTCGACCTCCTTGCCTGCCAGCCGGCGCAGCCGGTCCAGCTCGGGGCCTTGCCCCAGAATCTTCAGTCGAGCTCCGACCGAGCGGCATGCCTCGATGGCCACGTCGATGCGCTTGTAAGGTACCAAGGCGGAGACGACGAGAAAGTGCTCACCCGGCGCCGTGTCGTCCGGGCTGAAGAACTCGACGTCGACGGGCGGGTGGACGACCGGAGCCCGCCGATTATAGTATCGGTGGATCCGGGCTGCAACATGCTGCGAGTTGGCGACGAACCGGTCCACCCGGTTGGCGGTCTCCGCGTCCCAGCGGGCCAGGGACCGCAGGATCGGCCGCAGCAGCCGGCTCCGCGTGGGCCCCACCCGCTCCGCTCCGAAATAGGCCTCGAACTGGTCCCACGCATACCGCATGGGCGTGTGGCAATAGCACAGGTGCCGGGCGCGTCCGGTCTTGACGACGGCCTTGGCCGCGCAGTGGCTGGTGCTCACGATCAGGTCGAATCGGTCGAGGTCGAACTGCTCGATGGCCAGCGGAAAGAAGGGCAGGTACTGGCGAAAGAGGCGGGGCGCACCGGGGAGCCGCTGGATCACCGAGGCGCGGGGCCGGTGCCGTTCGATCGTCGCCGAGACGCTGTTCGGCTGATGCACCAGCGTGAACAGCTCGGCGTGCGGATACAGCCGACACAGGATCTCGAGCACCCGCTCGCCGCCACGCATCCCGGTCAGCCAGTCGTGGACCAGGGCGATGCGGACGGCGGCGAGGTCGGGGTCGGGCACCGGCGCGGTCACCGGCGGCGTCTCCGTCGCCGGCGGCGCGCCCGGGTGGGCCAGGTCATGCCTGGGCGTCGACCTCACCGTAGATCTCCCGGACCCGCCGTATCGACCGATCCCACGAGTACTCGCGGGCCCGCGCCAGTCCCCTGGCCCGCAGATCCTCCCGCAGGGCCGGATCGGTCAGCACGCGACGCAGCCCGTCGGCGATCGCGTCGGGGTCGTGGGGATCGATGAGCACCGCCGCGTCGCCGACGACCTCGGGCAGCGACGAGACGTTCGAGGTCACGACGGGCGTCCCGCTGGCCATGGCCTCGAGCGGCGGGAGGCCGAACCCCTCGTAGAGCGACGGGAACGCGAAGACACCGGCCAGACGGTACAGCACGGCCAGCATGTCGTCGGGGACGTAGCCGAGGAACCGGACGTACTTGTGGAGCTGGTAGCGATGCACCGCGCGTCGCAGGTTCGGGTACTTCGAGATCTCGTCACCGATGATCAGCAGACGGATGTCGAGCCCGTCCCGCCGCAGCCGATAGAAGGCGTCGATGAGCCGCTCCAGATTCTTGTGCGGCTTGATGTTGCCGGCATACAGGATGAACGGGTCGTGGAGCTGGTAGCGCTCCCGAACCTTCCACACCTCATCCTCGTCAGGCTCCTGCCCGAACCGCTCGTCGATGGCGTTGTAGATGACGGTGACCCGTTCCGGGGGCACCTTCATGAGTCGGACGATATCGTGCTTCGAGCTCTCCGAGACCGTCAGGATGCGGCTCGACCGCCGTGAGGCGGTGTAGAGAAACGTGCGGGCGTAGCCATACGCCAGTCGGTTCGGCAGGTACTGCGGGAACATCAGATGGATGCAGTCGTGGATCGTCACGATCGAGCGGCAGGGGGTCAGGGGAGGCAGGACGTAGTGCGGCGCGTGGAAGAGGCTCACGCGCTCGCGCCGCAGGACCATCGGGATGCGCAGCTGCTCGGCGATCGAATACGGCTGGGCCGATTCATCGACCGGGCGGAAATTCTCGCCCAGGGCGGCCGCGACCTCCCGGTCCTCCCGGCGGCACAGGACGACGTACTCGGTGTCCTGGTCGAGTCGGGCGAGATGCCGGAGCAGGTTGCGGATGTAGGTCCCGATCCCGAAGTCGTGGAGTTTTCGCGCGTCGATCGCTACCCGCACCCCTGAAGTGTACAACGGCGGCGGCCTCGAACCCCGCCGCGCACCGGAGGGTTCCCCCGCCGCGCGTCAGAGTGACGCCCGGCTCCGCGCATGAGTGGCGCCCCGCCGCGCGTCGGACGACCCTCGATCAGTCCGGCAGGCTCCCGGTCAGCCGGAGGTAGGCCCGGAGCACGGGGAGCCACCGAGGATGGTGCTTGGCGTAGAACGCGAGGTGGCTGCGGCGGTAGGCCCGCGCGGTCGCCTCGGGCGCCGAGGCGCGGGAGCGTCCTCGGAGGTGGACGAACTCGGCGGCCGGCGTGAAGAGCACGCGCCGCCCCCGGCTCCGGATGGCCGCGCAGAAGTCGACATCTTCGCCGTACATGAAGAAGCGCTCGTCGAGGAGACCGACCGCCTCGGCATCCGGGCGGCGGACCAGGAGGCAGGCGCCGCTGACCCAGTCCGGGTACCGCTCCCGCCGCGCCGCCCGCTCGACGTGGTGCCGGACCGGCGGCACGCCGCGCGCGTGCAGCCGGCCGAGAAGCTTCTGCCGAACCTCGGTCAGCGGCCGCATCATCCGGCCGGAGGAGAGCTCCACGGTGCCCTGCGCATCGACGAGTCGGGGTCCCACCACGGCGACGTCGTCCCGGGCCCGCAGGACCTCCACCAAGGTATCGACGGCCCCGGCGGGCACCTCGGTATCGCTGTTGAGCAGCAGGATCAGCGCGCTGTCGCGGGTCCGAATCCCGAGGTTGTTCGCGCGGGCAAAGCCGACGTTCGACCCGAGGGCGAGGAGCTCCACCTCGGGCCAGCGGGCGCGCACCGCACCGGCGCTGCCGTCGCCCGAGGCGTTGTCGACCACGACGATGGCGTGGTCCGTCGCGGGCGGCGCGGCGTGCAGGCTCGCGAGACACTCTTCGAGGGCCGCCCGTGCGTTGTAGCTGACGATGACGATCAACAGGTCCGTCACGGGTTGGCCATCCGCGGTTCCGGCCGCGTGTGCACCACGGCGGACAGCGTCTGCGTCGCGGTGCGATCCCATGAGTACCGCGCGAGCACTGGCCCGGCTGACCGGAGCCGGTCGTGGCGGGTCTCCGGCTCGACCAGCAGTGCCCGAATGGCCCGCGCCGTGCCCTCGAGATCGCCCGGGGCCACGAAGAGCGCGGCATCGCCGTAGCGCTCGCGCGCCACCGGCGTGTCGAGCACCACGATCGGCACGCCGGCCGCCAGCGCCTCGAGCGGTGTCAGCCCGAAGCCCTCGTACTCGGACAGGAAGACGAACACCGACGCCCGGGCGTAGAGCTCCGCGAGCGCCGCCTCCGCCACGTAGGCCTGGACCGTCACCCGGTCGGCGATGCCCAGGGTGGCGGTCAGTCCTACCAGGTCCTGGTGCGGGCGGCTGCGGTTCTCCCCGACGATGGCGAGCCGCAGGTCGGGGTGCGCCGAGGTCAGCCGCGCGAACGCGCGAATGAGATCGGGCACGCGTCGGCGGTTGAAGATCGATCCCACGAAGAGGACGAGTGGCCCGGGCGGCCGCCTCGGGGTTGCGCCCCCGGACGGTCGCTCCGGGGGCGAGATCCCGAGCGGGATGACCTCGACGCGGGAGGCGGGCACGTCGAGGAGCTCGAGAATCTGGGCGCGCGAGAACTCCGAGTCGGTGAGGATGGTGTCCGCGACGCGCGCCGCCAGCCCCACCGTGACGCGTCGGCGTAATCCCTCGCGCGCGCCGAACCACTCGGGATGGGCGGCGAACGAGAGGTCGTGAATGGTGAGCACTGTGGGTGCCGGTGGGAAGAGGGGAGCCGAGTAGGCCGGAGCGAAGAACCGGTCGAGCCGGTCGCCACGGGCGACGCGCGCGAGCCGAACCTGTTCCCACCAGGTCCCGGCCGCTCCCGGAATCCGGCGCACCTCGACCGGACCCACTCCCGACGCGAGGAGCGGAGCGATGGGGCCGGGCGGCGGCGGGGCCACCTGCGGTGCGTAGACGATGAACTCGTGAGCGTCGCAGGTCGGCGGCCGGGCCCAGCGCCGGATCAGCTCGGTCAAGTACCGGCCGACGCCGGTGGGATTGCCGAAGAGCTCTCGCCCGTCTATCCCGATTCGCACCTGTCGGGTCCTATGCGCTCTTGTCGAGGGAGGCCGAGTGAGGGTGGGCGCGCCGGCCCCGGTGTGTCTCGACGGCCCGGGAGTACGCCTCGAGCGAGGCTCGGGCGGCCGCCGACCAGGTGTGGCGGCGAGCGCGCTCGAGCCCGCGCGCGATCGCCTGCCGGGCCAGGGACTCGTCGAAGAGCATGCGCTCCATCGCGTCGGCGAGCCCGTCGCCGTCCTCCGGATCGACCAGGAGGCCGGCGTCCCCCAGGAGGTCGGGAAGCGCCCCGCGGTTCGAGGCCACGACCGGTACCCCGACCGTCATGGCTTCGAGCACGGGTAGTCCGAAGCCCTCGTCGAGCGAGGGCAGCACGAGCAGACGAGCGTTCAGATACAGCGCGTGGCGCTCGTTCGGCGGGACATAGCCGAGATGCCGGGCCCGATCCAGGAGCGGCGGGCGCCGGAGCGACTCGAGCCACGGCGTTGCGGCGGGCGTGGCGCTCCCGCCGAGCACGAGTCGCGGCGTGTCGGCGCGTCTCTCGAGCAGCGAGGCGTAGGCGCGGAGCAACGTGCCGACGTTCTTCCGCGGCTCCAGCGTTCCCAGGAACAGGATGTGGCCGTCGTCGGGCCGGCGGTCCCGTGCCGGCCAGGGCGGAGCCCCGTGAGGGCAGATCGCGATGCGTGCCGGCGGCACGTCCAGGAGGCGCTCGACCTGCTGTGCCGTGTAGGCGGACGGCACCAGGATGGCGTCGGCCCGTCCGGCGTGCGAGCGGACGAGCGCCGGATAGTCACGACGGATCTCGGCTCGCGTGCGCTCGGGATGTGCGAGGAAGTCGAGATCGTGGATCGTGACCACGCGGGCGGCGTCGCGGGCGGGCAGCATCAGGGGGTGTGCCGAGTGGACGACATCGAAGCGCGTTCGGGTCAGGAGCTCGACCGAAGGCCATTCGAGCCGATGCCAGAGCAGGTTGAGGAGGCCGACCGGCACGCGCTGGTCGATCACCGCCAGGCCCGCGGCATCGCCGGGTGTGAGCCGGTCCTTCCAGGAGCTGGAGAAGAGCGTTACGGCGTGGGCGGTGGGTCCGGTCGCGCTCGGGGTCCGGGGGCCGGGGGCCTCCTCTCCCGTGCCTGTCCCCACCTCGGTCGCGAGCGCCCGCACGAGCCGATACACATACTCGCCCACGCCGGTCCGCTCCCGTAGCGCCGGCCGGTAGTCGATCAGAATGCGCAACCGCTGGTATCCCGCCCCGTAGCAGCCCGTGGTAAAAGCCCTGCTGAAGTCGGCCGGCGCTGCATCCCGCCGCGGGCTGCGTTGGGCATTGTTCACGACGGGGTCGAATACTCCCGGTATTTTCGCTCCTCGCGCCTTGCTCGGGCCGGCCGCGGCATCTCCCAAGGTGGCCCTTGGTGCGACGCAGGACTTTCACCACGGGCTGCTAGGCCCGAGCGGCGCGCCCAGCGAGCGTACTCGGGAGGCGACAGGCCCGAAGTGGGCGTGGGCCTTCTCCGGATGCATGGTAGCACGGCGGATCCGGTGGTCTCCCGGCCCCCACGGAACCCGGCGCGATCCCGCAAACCCTTGAATGTCAGTATCTTGACAGCCCCTGGTGGCCATGTTACGGTGGGGGGCTTGTAGGTGGCACCCTCCGGGCCCTGCCTCGCTGGAGTCCTCGCGAATGAAGATTGCGGTCATCGGAACGGGCTACGTGGGCCTGGTGGTCGGGGCATGCCTTGCCGAGAACGGCAATGAGGTTGTGTGCGTCGACAAGGATGCGGCCAAGATCCGCGGGCTGCAGCGGAGCAAGATCCCGATCTACGAGCCCGGCCTCGAGGAGCTCGTCCGGCGGAATCGCCAGGAGAAGCGACTCAGCTTCACGACCGTCCTGGCGCGCGCCGTCCGGTCCGCGCAGGTGATCTTCATTGCCGTCGGGACCCCGGCGGGCGAGGACGGCTCGGCCGATCTCCGGCACCTCCTGGGCGTGGCCAGGGACTTGGCCCGGGCGATGAACGGCTACAAGGTCATCGTCACCAAGAGCACCGTCCCGGTGGGTACCGCGGCGCGGGTGCGGGAGGTGATCCGGCCCGAGACCACGCATCCGTTCAGCGTCGTGAGCAACCCCGAGTTCCTCAAGCAGGGCGCGGCGATCGACGACTTCATGAAGCCGGATCGCGTGGTGATCGGGGCGGAGGACCCTCGCGGCGCCGAGCTGATGACCGAGCTCTACGCGCCCTTTACCCGGACCGGGGCCCCGGTCATGGTGATGGACTGCGCCAGCGCCGAGCTCTCCAAGTACGCGTCCAACGCCATGCTGGCCACGCGCATCTCGTTCATGAACGAGATCGCCAACATCTGCGAGCTGTTCACGGCCGACGTGGACCAGGTTCGGCGGGCCATCGCCGCGGATTCCCGCATCGGGCCGTCGTTCCTTTTTCCAGGGGTCGGCTACGGTGGGAGCTGCTTCCCGAAGGACGTCAAGGCCCTGCTGCGGTTCGCGGCCGACGAGGGCTATCGGCCGAAGATCCTGGAGGCGGTCGAGGCGGTGAACGAGGCGCAGAAAGAGCTGCTGGTCACGAAGATGGAGGCTCACTTCGATACCTTGAAGGGGAAGACCATCGCCATCTGGGGCCTGGCCTTCAAGCCGAAGACAGACGACATGCGCGAGGCGCCGTCGATCAAGATCATCGACGGGCTGCTCTCCCACGGTGCGCGGGTCCAGGCGTACGACCCCGAAGCTGGGCCGGTGGCGAAGAAGCTGTTCCGGAGCAAGGTGACGTTCGCGGGTCGCAGCTACGAGGCGCTCGCCGGCGCCGATGCCCTGGCCATCGTGACCGAGTGGAACGAGTTCCGGGAGCCGGACTTCGGCCGGATGCGGCGCCTGATGCGGTCGCCGACCATCTTTGACGGCCGCAATCTCTATGCGCCCGAGCAGATGCGGGCGCTGGGGTTCACCTACTTGTCGATAGGGAGATAGCCTGGGCGCGGTACTCGTGACAGGCGGCGCCGGCTACGTGGGGAGCCACGCCGTCAAGGCGCTCGCGGATGCCGGCCACCAGGTCGTCATCTATGACGATCTGTCGGCGGGCCATCGGGAGGCGACACGCGGTCTCCCGCTCGTCGTCGCGGACGTCCTCGAGACGGACGCCCTCCGCCGCACGATCCGCCAGTGGGACGTGACGGCGGTACTTCACTTCGCGGCGCGGCTCGCGGTGGCCGAGTCGGTTCGGGACCCCGTCGGCTACTATCGCCAGAACGTGACGGGCATGCTGTCGCTACTCGAAGCCATGTCCGCCGAGTCGGTGCGGCGGCTGGTCTTCTCGTCGACGGCCGCGGTGTACGGCGATCCCATCGAGACGCCGATCGCCGAGGCTCATCCCACCCGACCGGTCAACGCCTACGGCGAAACCAAGCTCGCGGTCGAGCGCGCCTTGCCGCATTTCGAACGCGCCTACGGGCTGCGCAGCGTCTCGCTGCGCTACTTCAACGCGGCCGGCGCCGACCCGGCTGGCGAGCTGGGCGAGGATCACCATCCGGAGCTCCACTTGATCCCCCGCGCGATCGATGCCGCGCTGGGGGGCGAAGCGCTGCGGGTCTTCGGCGACGACTACCCGACGTCGGACGGAACCTGTCTGCGCGACTACGTCCACGTCACCGACCTGGCGGACGCCCACGTCCTGGCGCTGGCGGCGCTCGAAGCCGACGGGCCGTCCAGCGTCTACAATCTCGGGAACGGACGACCCAGCTCGGTCCGTCAGGTCATCGAGACCGTGGAGCGGATCGCCGGACGCCCGGTGGCCTGGGAGATGGCGGAACGGCGCCCCGGCGACCCGGCGGTGCTGCTGGCCGCGAGCGAGAAGATCAAGCGAGAGCTGGGCTGGCGTCCGCGATACGAGGAGCTCGACCGCATCGTCGACACGGCCTGGCGCTGGCGGGTCGCGCATCCCCGGGGGTTCGCCGCCGGTCGCGAGTCAGCTCAATGCCGCCACTAGGCGAGACGCTGGTCGATCCCCTCCTCTCCGTCGTGATGCCGGTCTTCAACGAACGGCGGACGGTCGAGGAGATCGTCGCGCGGGTGCTGGCGGTGCCGCTCCGGGTCGAGCTCATCGTCGTCGACGACGGCTCGTCGGACGGCACCCGCGAGCTCCTCGGCGAGCTGCAACGACAGCACGGGTTCAAGCTGGTGCTCCAGCCCGAGAACCGCGGCAAGGGGTCCGCGCTGCGGCGCGGGTTCGAGGAGGTCACGGGGGACCTGGTGGTGATCCAGGACGCCGACCTCGAATACTCGCCGGAGGAGTACCCGGCCCTCATCGAGCTGATCTGCGAAGGGCGCGCCGACGTGGTTTATGGGAGCCGGTTCCTGGGACGGCACCGTGTCTTCCTGTTCACGCATTATCTCGGGAATCGGGTTTTGACGTTGATCACGAACGTGCTCTACAACACCATGTTGAGCGACATGGAGACCTGCTACAAGGTGATGCGCACCAGCGTCGTGCGCTCCATGACGCTGCGGTCGAACGGCTTCGGCATCGAGCCGGAGCTGACGGCGAAGATCTTCAGGCGCCGGTATCGCGTGTACGAGGTGCCGATCACCTACGATGGTCGGGGCTACGACGAGGGCAAGAAGATCACCTGGCGCGACGGGGTCGTGGCGCTGTGGGTCCTGATCAGATTTCGATTCACCGAGTGAATCCAGTCCTTCGCCTGCTGCGCTACGCCGCTCCGTATCGCCTGCGCCTGTCGGGCGCGGTGCTCGCGATGCTCGTGTACGGCGGGGCGTCGGCGTGGCTCGCCTACCTGATCAAGCCGATCTTCGACGAGGTGCTGCCCAATCAGAGCCAGGTGGGTCTGATGGCCGCCTTGCTGGTTGGGGTGTATCTGCTGAAGGGACTCGGGGCGTATTTCTCCGTCTTCCTGATGACCGATGTCGGGCAGCGCGTCGTCCGGGACGTCCGCAACCAGCTGTTCGAGCACCTCCTCGGCCAGTCCGCGGAATTCTTCGCGCGCCGGACGACCGGGCAGCTGATGTCCCGGCTGACCCACGACGTGAGCCAGGTCCAGCGCGTCGTGGCGGAGACGGTCGGCGATCTGTTGCGTGAGTCGCTGGCCCTGGTGGGCTACGTCGGGCTGCTCTTCTACTACGACGCGCGGCTCGCGCTCGTGTGCCTGACCAGCGCGCCGCTCGTGCTCTATCCGCTCGTGCGACTCGGCCAGCGCGTCCGACGCACCACTCGGCGGAGCCAGGAGGAGATCGAGCACCTCTCGCACCGCGCGGTCGAGGCGCTCGCCGGACACCGCATCGTCAAGGCCTTCGGGAACGAGGCCTACGAGGGCGCGCGGTTCCGCCAGGTCGCCCAGACGCTCTACCGGATCAACATGAAGGTGACGAGCACGGTGTCCGTGCTCCCGCCGCTGATGGAGCTGCTGGGCGGCGCCGGCCTGGCGGCGGCGCTCTGGTACGGGAGCCGGCAGATCTCGAGCGGGGTCTTGACCCCGGGTGAGTTCACGTCGTTCATCGCGGCCGTCTTTCTGATGTACGGTCCGGCCAAGAAGCTTAGCCGCGTCAACGCCAACCTCCAGCAGTCGATCGCGGCCTCCGAGCGGATCTTCGAGATCCTCGACACGCACACCGAGGTGCGCGAGCGGCCGAACGCGCCGGCGCTGCGGCCGATCTCCGAGCGCATCGAGTTCCAGGACGTGAGCTTCGGCTACGAGGACGGCGACGGCCGCCGCGTGCTGCGCGGCGTCTCGTTCGAGGTTAAGGCCGGGCAGCTGATGGCCGTGGTCGGTCTCAGTGGGGGAGGCAAGACGACGCTGATGCATCTCATCCCACGGTTCTACGACGTGACCGGCGGCGCGATCCTGGTCGACGGGCTCGACATCCGCGACGTCAGCCTGGCCTCGTTGCGCGCGCAGGTGGGGATCGTGACCCAGGAGACGGTGCTCTTCGACGACACGATCGCGGCGAACATCGCCTACGCGGCGCCGGACGCATCGCAGGCGCGGATCGAGGCGGCGGCGCGGGCGGCGCACGCCCACGAGTTCATCGCGGACACCCCGCTCGGCTACCAGACACGGATCGGCGAGCGCGGGCAGCGGCTGTCCGGCGGCCAGCGACAGCGGATCGCGATCGCGCGCGCCCTGCTCAAGGATCCGCCCATTCTGATCCTGGACGAAGCGACCTCGGCGCTCGACGCCGAATCAGAGCTGCTCGTGCAGCAGGCGCTCGCCAATCTGTTACGGGATCGGACGTCGTTTGTCATCGCCCACCGCCTCTCCACCGTGCGCCGGGCGGACGCCATCATCGTGCTCGAGCACGGCCGCGTGGTGGAGATGGGGCGTCACGACGAGCTGCTGGCCCGTCGGGGCACCTACGCGAAGCTCTATGCCATTCAGCTCTTCGACGCGACTCCCACGCCCGCGCGCGAGTCGCGCACGGCATCCCCGGCCGGATAGCGTGGTGGCGCCGGCGACGGGCCACGGAAGGACGAGGCTCGGATGATCAAGTCGATGACCGGGTTCTCGTCCCTGACCTCCGAGGACGAGCTGGCGACGCTGGGCGTGACGATCCGCGGCGTCAACCACCGGTATCTGGACGTACAGCTCCGGCTGCCGCAGCCGCTGAGCGGGCTGGAGGGGGCCCTGCGCGCTCAGGTCCAGCGCCGGATCGCGCGTGGCCGGGTCGAGATCACCATCGTGCTCCAGGTCCGGCGTCCACCGACGACCGAGATCGAGTTCAACGAGCAGTTCGCGTCGGCCCTGGCCTCGGTGCTCGATCGCGCGCGGGTGCGCGGCTTCATCGGCGGCGACCTGTCTGCGGGCGACCTGCTGCGGTTCCCACAGGCATTGGCCATCCGAGAGCAGCCCGTGGGGGCGGACGACGCCGACGCGTCCGCGCTGGCGCGTGCGGCGGAGGCCGCGACCGAGGCGGCGCTCGCGGATCTTGATGCCATGCGTCGGCAGGAGGGCGAGTATCTGGCGACCGACCTCGAGCAGCGGCGCGCCCGGCTGGCCGGGCTCATCGACCAGATCGCGACGGCGGCCGCGGCCGGACGCGGGGCCTTCGAGGCGCGGCTGGAGGCCCGGGTTGCCGAGCTGAAGCTCGAGATCCAACCGGATCCCGCGGCGATCAGCCAGGAGATCGTGCGGATCGTCGCCCGGGGCGACATCAGCGAGGAGCTGGTGCGATTCCGGGGGCACCTCGAGCACTGGCGGCTTCTGGCGGACGCGCCCGAGCCGTGCGGGCGCAAGCTCGACTTCCTGCTGCAGGAGATGAATCGCGAGGTCAATACCGTCGGTGCCAAGGCGGAGGGACCGGGGATGACGGGGTTGATCGTCACGGCAAAGGCCGAGCTGGAGAAGATGCGCGAACAGGTGCAGAATGTGGAGTGACGAGGAGACACGTGGCTAGGGGACATCTGTTCGTCGTCTCGGCGCCGTCCGGCACAGGCAAGACGACCATCGTCGAGCGTCTCGTGCACACCGTCCCCGACCTGCGCATGTCTCGCTCCTACACGTCACGCCCTCCGAGACCCGGCGAGCGCGACGGTCATGACTACCACTTCGTCAGCCGGGATCGCTTCGAGGCCATGGTCGCGGGCGACGAATTTCTGGAGTGGGCCGAGATCTGCGGCAACCTCTACGGCACCCGCGCGTCGGACACCGAGCGGGCGCTGGACGCGGGCGATGACCTGGTCCTGGTGATCGACGTGCAGGGTGCGGCCCAGCTCAGGCGCGGGGGCCGTCGTGGCCACGCCGCGATCTTCGTCTTCGTGCTGCCGCCCTCCTACGACGCGCTCGAGCAGCGGCTGCGCGGGAGGAGCCAGGACAGCGCCGCGGACATCCGCCGCCGGCTGGAGAGAGCGCGTCGCGAGGTGGGTGCTGCACACGAGTACGACTACGTCGTCGTCAACGACGATCTCGAGCGCTGCGTAGACCGCATGCGGAGCATCGTCATCGCCGAACGGGCCCGCCAGCGTGGTGGCAGCGACGGCAATCCGATCATCCGGGAGGTCGTCCGCAGCTTCGAGCGGTCCGCCGCCTCCCCCGGTGGGGATCGCCCGGCCGTCCACGATGGCGCGCGGGGAGCGGGGACCTGATGTCGCTCGTCGCGCTCGGGATCACGGGGGGCATCGGCGCCTACAAGGCGGTGGAGGTCGCGCGAGGTCTGCAGAAGGCGGGTCACGCGGTCGTGGCCATCATGACCCGCTCGGCGCAGCAGTTCGTCGGGCCCGTGACGCTCGAGGCGATCACGGGTCGTGCCGTGGTCACGGACCAGTTCGCTCGCGGGCTGAACGCGAGCGTCGAGCACATCGCCATCGCGTCGGATATCGCGCTGCTCCTCGTCGCCCCGGCCACCGCGAGCATGATCGGGAAGCTCGCCAACGGCATCGCGGATGACTTCCTCTCGTCGCTGTATCTGGCCACACGAGCGCCGGTGCTGATCGCACCCGCCATGAACACCCACATGCTGGAGCATCCCGCGGTCCAGCGGAATCTGGAGACGCTGACCGCGCGCGGCGTGCGGGTCGTCGACCCCGGCGAAGGGTTCCTGGCGTGCGGGTGGATCGGCAAGGGGCGTCTGGCCGAACCCGACGCCATCGTCGCCGCCGCACGGTCGGTGCTCGCGCCGGCCGGCCCACTGAGCGGTCGCACGGTGATCGTCACCGCCGGCCCGACCTACGAGGACCTGGACCCGGTGCGCTACCTCGGGAACCGCTCGAGCGGGCGCATGGGGTTCGCCCTGGCCGGCGAGGCGATGCGCCGTGGTGCCCGCACCATCCTCGTGGCGGGTCCGACGCGCGTCCAGCCGCCGGCCGTCAGCGAGCTCGTGCGGGTCCGCGGCGCGCGGGACATGCATGCCGCCGTCATGGCGGAGGCCGGCGGCGCGGACGTCGTGGTGATGGCCGCCGCGGTCGCCGACTACGGCCCCACCGGCGCGGAGCCCCACAAGATCCGGAAGGACCGTGACACGCTGACCCTGACCCTGCCCCGCACCCCGGACATCCTGGGCGAGCTGGGGCGCCGGCGGGCCGGCGCGGCGCGACCCGTGTTGGTTGGGTTCGCGGCCGAGACCGAAGGCGTGCTCGAGCGGGCCCGCCAGAAGCTCGTGGGCAAACAGGTGGACCTGATCGTGGCGAACGACGTGTCCAGACCCGACGCCGGGTTCGAGGTCGACACGAACGCCGCGACCCTGGTGACGCCGGAGGGTGCCGAGGTCGTACCCCTGCAGTCCAAGGTCGCGCTGGCGCGCGTGATCCTCGACCGCGTGGAACGCGTGCTCGGCCGCGACCGGACGGCGGCGCCGGTCGAGGAGCGATCGGGATGAGCGATGGTCGGGATCCGGCGGATCTGCGCGGCCAGCTCGTCGAGCATCTCAGGCTGTTCACCGAGCTCGGTGTCTCGGGCGTGAGCCCCGTGAGCCCCGTCGGCAAGGCCGCCGGGGCGCGCACGTCGGCCGGTCCGACCACGCGGGTCGAGCCAGCGGAGAGGACGCCCGAGGGTGACGTCTCCGACGGGGCGAGGGCCGTCGCACCCGGGGACGACGCCGCGCCTGTCCGGGACCACGAAGAGGACGTCGCGCAGGGAGCGGGGGCGGGGACGGCGCCGGGACCATCGCTGGAATCGATACGCGCCGATCTTGGTGAGTGTACCCGCTGCAAGCTGCACGGGCTCGGTCGACGACAGATCGTCTTCGGCGTGGGTGACCCCGGGGCCCAGCTGATGTTCGTGGGCGAGGCGCCCGGTCGTGACGAGGACGCGCAGGGGATCCCGTTCGTCGGTCGGGCGGGCCAGCTGCTGACGAAGATCGTCGAGTCGATCGGGCTCACTCGCGAGCAGGTCTACATCGCGAACGTCATCAAGTGTCGGCCGCCCCAGAACCGAAACCCCGAGCCCGACGAGGTCGAGACGTGCGAGCCATTCCTGTTCTCACAGATCGACGCGATTCATCCCCGAGTGATCGTGGCGCTCGGCGCCTTCGCCGCACGCACGTTGCTGCGCTCCGACACGGCCATCTCCCGTCTGCGTGGGAGCGTCTACGACTATCGGGGGGCGCAGCTGGTCGCCACCTTTCATCCGGCCTACCTGCTCCGCAATCCCGAGCGCAAGCGCGACGTCTGGGAAGACATGAAGCGGGTCAGGGCGCTCCTGCAGGAGCGTGACGCGGACGACTGATCGCGCCAGCGTGGCCGTCACCGGCTCACCCGAGTCGTCTCGACTCGTCTCCGTCGCCGTCCCGGTCCCCGGCCTCGAGCTGCTGACCTATCGGGTGCCGGACGGTCTCGACCACCCCGACCGGGGGGGCCGCGTGCTGGTGCCGCTGGGGGTGCGAACCGTGACGGGGTGCGTCACGGGACCGGCGGAGGTTCCCCCCACCCCGGTCACCGAGGCGGGCAGCGGGCGCGCCGTGGGCCGGCCCGCTCCCGCCGTCAGGGACATCCACGATCTCCTCGACCCATCGCCCTTCGTGCCGGGCGACGTCGTCGACCTGGCCCTGTGGGTCGCGGAGTACTACGCCGCCGCTCCCGGGGTGACCCTCGCCGCCGCGATGCCCCCACTGGCGTTCGTCGAGAGCGAGCGCCACGTGCAGATCACGGCAGCGGGCCTGGCCCGGGTGCAGGCGGGCGGATTGAGTGGAACGCGGGGGCGGGTCCTGCGGACGCTGGCGACGGAGCGGCCCATGCGGGTCGGGGCGCTCCCGGCGCTGGCCGTGCCCGCAGGGGCCAAAAGGCGTGGGGCCTCCAGCCGGATCCGGCAGGAGATCTCGAGCCTCGTCGGGGCGCTGTCGCGCGAGGGGCTCGTCGTGTTCACCCAACCGCTGCGCGGCAGGGCCTCGAGCTTCAAGACGGTCAAGTTCGCCGCCTTGACGCTGCAGGGGCACGCCTGCGCCGCGGCCCTCGGCAGCGAGCAGGAGACCGATCGGGAGACCGACGAGATCGGGAGTGCCGGGACCGGCGCCCACGACGGATCCCGGCCCGCGCTCACCGCCAGACAGAAGGAGACGATCGCGGTTCTCTCGGCGGCCCCGGAGGGGGCGGCGGTGCCGGCGCTCGTCCGGCGACACATCTCGCGCGACACCCTCGCACGGCTGGCGGCGCGCGGTCTCGTGACGTTCCGTCGCGTGCGTGTGGACCGCGATCCGTTTCGCGGGCACCCTGCGGGTCTGGCCGGCGTGGCGCTCGCGCCGGCTCGCGCGCCTGGCGCCCTGACCCTGACGCCCGAGCAAGAGCGCGCGGCGCAGCATCTGGCCGACCTCGCGGTGCAGCGCCGCTTCCACACCGTGCTCCTCCAGGGCGTTACCGGGAGCGGCAAGACCGAGGTCTATCTGCGCACCGCGACGGCCGTCACCCGGGACGGCCGCGGGGTGATCGTGCTGGTACCCGAGATCGCCCTGACGCCGGCGGTGGCCGAGGCCTTCAGAACGGCGTTTGGTGAGCGCGTGGCCATTCAGCACAGCGGGCTGTCGGATGGAGAGCGTCACGACCAGTGGCATCGGATCCGGCGGGGCGAGGTCAGCGTCGTCGTCGGGACGCGGTCCGCGGTCTTCGCGCCGCTGGACTCGATCGGCTTGATCGTGGTGGACGAGGAGCACGACGGCTCGTACAAGCAGGAGGAGAGTCCGCGCTATCACGCCCGGGACGTGGCCGTCATGCGCGGCAAGTTGGCGGGCGCGCTCGTGGTGCTCGGCTCGGCGACCCCGTCGCTGGAGTCCGTCCAGAACGCGTTATCGGGTCGCTACCAGCGGCTGACGCTGGACCGGCGCGTCGGCGACCGGCCGCTGGCGGCCGTCCGCATCGTCGACATGCGCGAGGAGATCGCGGCGCAGGGATCGGACGTCGTGATCAGCGCGCCGCTGCGGGACGCGCTGGCCGACCGTCTGGATCGCCACGAGCAGGCCCTGATCCTGCTCAACCGTCGGGGTTTTGCCTCGTCGGTCCTCTGTCGGCAGTGTGCCGGCACGCTCGAATGTCCCAACTGCAGCGTGTGTCTCACGGTCCACCGCGCCGCCGGGCGCGCCCGGTGTCACTACTGTAACTTCTCGACCGCGGTGCCGAGCGCCTGCCCGGACTGCGCCGGTCCGTATCTCGAGCACCTGGGCATCGGGACCGAGCGGGTCGAGGCCGAGATCGCCGCGCAGTTTCCGGCGGCGCGCCTGGCGCGCCTCGATCGGGATACCGTACGGCGCCGCGGGGCCATCGGCGCGTTGCTCGGCAAGTTCGCACGCCGCGAGCTGGACGTGCTGGTGGGGACCCAGATGATCGCGAAGGGGCACGACTTCCCGTACGTGACCCTGGTCGGGGTCATCTCTGCCGACGTGGGGCTCGGGCTGGCGGACTTCCGCGCCGCCGAGCGCACGTTCCAGCTGCTGACGCAGGTCGCGGGTCGCGCCGGTCGGGGCGAGCGGCCGGGCGCCGCCCTCGTGCAAACGCTCTATCCCGACCACTACAGCATCCGGCACGCGTGCCGCCAGGATTTCCAGGCGTTCTTCGCCGAGGAGATCGAGTACCGGCGCGCCATGCGGTACCCACCGGTCGTGGCGCTGGTCAATGCCGTCGTGCGCGGCCGAAGCCTGGCGGCCGCGATGAGCGACGCGTCCGAGATCGTCCGGCGGCTCCGGCGCGGTGCCCGGGGCTTTCGGGTTCTGGGACCCGCGCCCGCGCCGCTGAGCCGGCTGCGGGGCGAGCACCGAGCGCAGCTGTTTCTCAAGGGCCGCCACCGGAACGCGATGCGGGAGGCGCTGAAGGCCTCGCTGTCGGACGCCGACCTGCGCCGCCGGGTCATCATCGACGTCGACCCCTTGACCGTGCTCTGACGAGCCCTCCTTTTGTCAGGTCGTCCCTCATGGATGCCTGGCGGACGCCGTTCCGCCCACCGCGACACTGAGAGCGTCGTAGCTAACCCAAGTGGGCTCTGGGGTTAGTTGCCGACGTCGATCGACGAGGCCTGGAGCAGCTCGAACGGCTCGATCGGGGTGGGCGTGAAGCAGACGACGAACATCAGGAGGGTGCCGAACGCCACCCAGCGCCGGGGGCGGTCGAGAGGGACGTGGTCGTCGAGCGTCCGCGGGTGTCGCGCGCCGACGGTCACGAGCATGACGACCATCAGGACGGTCCAGACCAGCCAGCTGAGCGAGAAGAAGGTGAGGACGATCGCGAGCCCCACGGTCAGCAGCGTCAGAACAGTGGATCCACGGCCGAGGACCGCGTAGGCGATGTGCCCGCCATCGAGCTGGCCGATGGGAAACAGGTTGAGCGCGGTCGCCAGCAGACCGAACCATGCCGCGAACGCCATCGGATGGAGGTTCAGCGAGTAGCCATCCGGGACGGATCCCCACAGCGCCCAGCTCGCGGCCTGAAAGAGCAGCGGCTCGCCCAGCGAGAGGCCAACGAAATCGGGTGGCAGCGCCACCATTCGCGAGAGGCCCAGGCCGAGGAACAGCGCGGGCACCGCGATCGCGAAGCCGGCGATCGGACCCGCGGCTCCGATATCGAAGAGCATGCGCTTCGTCGGAATCGGCTCGCGAATGCGAATGAACGCGCCCAGCGTCCCGGTCAGCAGGATCGGCGCTGGCAGGAAATAGGGAAGCGACGCGTCGACCCGGTAGTAGCGGCACGCGAGATAGTGGCCCATCTCGTGGCACCCGAGGATCGCCAGAATCGTCAGGCTGTACCACGCCCCGTTCATCAGCATGCCCAGGGAGAACAGGGGCACCCCGCCAGATTCGAAGTCGGAGAGAAACGCCAGATAGTGCAGCGCGCCCACGGCGGTAGTGGTGGCGACCGTGGCGATGAGAAGCGCGACATGAACCCAGAGACGATTCTGGAATCGTCGCCGGCCCTCGGGTTGCCACCCGCTCTGCCGCGCGTAGCCCGGGTGGTCGTCGGTCAGGGGGCGCAGGCTCGCGTCAGCTTGGAAGTTGGGGTAGGCTCGGTCGGCGGTCACACGGTAGTTCCTGGGAACGAGCTCGTCCATCACCATCTGCCCCGCATGAGCGTCTCGGTCCCGGCGCGTGTGCCCGGCGTGTCGGTCACCGCAGGGTTGTGTTGCGACCCGATGCACGCCACACTAGCCGAGGCGCTCGCTCGCGATGTTCTGGAGGTCCTTTCCCGGCTTGAACCGAATGGTGCGGCCAGGCGGGATCCGCACCTCCTTGCCGGTCCGGGGGTTGCGGCCGATCCCGCGCTTGCGCGGCTTGACCTGAAAGACGCCAAAGCCGCGCAACTCGATTCGCTCGCCTCGCTGCATCGACAGTCGCATCGCGTCGAACACCGCGTCCACCGCCACCTCGGCCTTGACCTTCGTGATGTCGGCCGCCTTTGCGACCTCGGTGACGATGTCGACCTTGATCATGCTTAGGGGCTCCTCTACAAGTGTAACTACTATAAATTGTTGCACTTACACTGTCAAGGTCGGGCCTAACTGAACTAGCGAATCACTCCACCGCCATGTCTGCGCACGCGCGTCGCCATCGCCCCAGCGTCGTCCTGGTGGGTCGGCCCAATGTGGGCAAGTCGACACTGTTCAATCGCATCGCCGGGAGGCGGCGGGCGATTGTGACGGCGGTGCCCGGAACCACGCGTGACGTGCTCGAGCAGCCGGCGGAGTGGCGCGGGGCCGTGTTCGACCTGGTCGATACCGGGGGGATGTTTGGCGCGAGCGCCGATCCGCTCCACGAGCTCGTGGTCGCCCGGGGCCGGGAGGCGCTGGGCGTCGCGGACGTCGTCGTCTTCCTGGTCGACGGCCGAGAGGGGCTGGTCCCGTCGGATCACGAGGTGGCCGGCGCGGTTCGGAGCGCCGGGGTCACGGTCATTCTGGCGGTCAACAAGATGGACGATCGGCGGGCGCGCGACCGGGCGCTGGAGTTCTACCAGTTCGGGTTCGAGCCTGTCGTGGAGATCTCGGCCGAGCACGGGCAGGGG
Source organism: Vicinamibacterales bacterium (assembly GCA_965197935.1). Classification (GTDB taxonomy): domain Bacteria; phylum Acidobacteriota; class Vicinamibacteria; order Vicinamibacterales; family CAZQMT01; genus CAZQMT01. The sequence continues at coordinate 238,175 of CBDAOD010000002.1, forward strand.
ATCGGCGATCTGCTCGACGAGATCATCGAGCGTCTGCCGCGGCGCCGGCGGTCGCACGGTGAAGCGGGGGACCCGGCCCCGGCGGCCGCGAGCGGGAGCGACCCCGATCCTGGCCCCGAGCGCGAGGGTCAGGACGAGGACGGGATGGACCCGGCGGAGCCGGAATCCACGGACGCCGAGACCGGCGTGGCCATCGTGGGCCGCCCCAACGTCGGCAAGTCGTCGCTCGTGAACCGCCTGCTCCGCGAGGAGCGGGTCATGGTCAGCGAGGTGCCCGGGACGACCCGCGACGCCATCGATGCCGTCCTCCGATGGCACCGTCGCGACTTTCGCATCGTGGACACCGCGGGCATCCGGCGTCCCGGCCGCGTGGCCAGCGGACCCCAGGTGGAAGCGGTGAGCGTCCTGATCGCCCGCCGCGCCATTCAGCGCGCGGACGTCGCGGTGCTGGTGATCGATGCCGACCAGGGCGTGACGGACCAGGATGCGGCGATCGCGGGCGAGGCCGAGGCGGCGGGGTGTGGCGTCATCATCGCCGCCAACAAGTGGGATCTCGTGAAGCCTCGGGGCGGGGGGTTCGTCACCACCTTCGACGCCGACGTACGCCGGCACCTGAAGTTCCTGAGCCACGCCCCGATTCTGCACGTGTCGGCCGCCACCGGTGAGCGGGTCGCAAAGCTGCTCGAGGCCATCGACCGGGTTGCCGAGGCGCGCCGCTACCGGGTGCCGACCGCGGAGCTGAATCGGTTCCTGGAGGTCGTCACGGCGGCGCATCCGCCGAAGAGCCCGGGACGGAGGGAGGTCCGCGTGCTCTACGGCGCGCAGACTCGAACGGAGCCACCGACCTTCGTGGTGTTCACCAATGTGGCCACGAAGTTCCACTTCTCGTATGAGCGTTTCCTCGTGAACCGGCTGCGCGAGACGTTCGGCTTCGCCGGCACGCCGATCCGGTTGCAGGTCCGTCGGCGACAGAAGAAACGGTGAAAGTCCGCGTGCTATACTGCCCGACGATGTGCGCGGACGCCGTGTCGCTCCCAGACCGGGGAACATTCAAGGCTACCGAGGTGTGCGAGATCGCCCAGATCAAGCCCTTCATCTTGCGGTCGTGGGAAACGGAATTTCCTGAGCTGGGTAGGCCGGGTCCGTCGGGGGCTCAGCGCATCTACAGCCGGGCGGATCTCGAGCAGGTGCTGCAGATCAAGCATCTGCTGTTCGCCGAGGGGCTGACGTTGGCCGGCGCCAGGCGGCGTCTGGAAGACGAGGGACGCGAGCCGGAGCGCGCCGCGCCGCTCGTCGAGGAGCTGCTCGGACAGGAGCTCCGCCAGCGTCTCGGGCAGATCCAGCAGGGGTTGCGGGCGATTCTCGAGGTGCTCGACGGCCGTGAGGTGAGCGTCAGCGCGACGCCCCTCTTCGAGCAGGCCGAGGCTGGAGGCGATGTCGTGGAGCCGCCACGCACGCGCTCGTCGACGAAGCGTCGGCAGGGCGCCGAGCCACGCGCGATCGCGGCGGAGCGGCCTTCCCGACGGAGACCGCATCGGCGCGCAAGCGCCTGACGCGCTGCGGCATCGCCTGACGGCCGGGCGTTGCACAGGCGTGCCGGCGGCCGGCCAGCGACTCCGGCCAGCGAACGGCGGTGGATATCGGGATGTGGCGCAGTCTGGTAGCGCACCTGACTGGGGGTCAGGGGGCCGCCGGTTCGAATCCGGCCATCCCGACCAACTATAATAGGACATATGCAGCCCTGTCCCTACCGGAAACCTCGTCCGCCTTGGGTACTATTGAGGATATCGCGTCGTCTTGGTAGCCTCACGGGCCATGCGGACCCTGTGTCTCGTCCTCCTCGCCGTGTTGGGTTCGGGCCTGCGGAGCCGGGTGGCGCTCCAGATCGAGAACGCCGCGCTGCGGCATCAATTGGCGGTTTTGCAGAGACAGGCGCGCGGGCGACCGCGATGGCGGCCCGTCGACCGGCTGTTCTGGACGTGGCTCTGTCGCCTCTGGCCCGGCTGGCGGCACGCGGTCGTCATCGTCACGCCCGACACGGTTCTCCGGTGGCATCGACGTGGGTTTCGGCTCTACTGGCGATGGAAGAGTCGGCCGCGCGGACCCGGTCGACCACGGATCCCGCGGGCCGTGAGGGTGAGCGAAACTTAGTTGGAAATTGAAACGGCTCCCACACCCTGTGGTTTGATGACGTTAAGCAAAACGGCCATCAACCCACGAGAGAAAGGAGCCGAGATGAGCAGTGTCCTACGTCCTGTCAGGAAGCGCAAGAAGGGTCGCCAGCTGGGCCGGGTCGAGGTCATCCGGCGCGAGGACTACACCGCGCTGGAGCTGGACGCCAAGGTGGAGCTGATCCGCTCGCTGGTCCCGCTGGGCTTGATGCACGTGGAGGAGGTGCTCGACGAGGAGGTAACGGCGCTGGCTGGCGAGCGCTACGCCCGCAAGGCCGCGTCGATCGGGGGCCGCCGGCACGGTAGCAACCCTGGGACCGTGGCCTGGCGGGGCAGCGGGTGCCGATTCGGGTGCCGCGGGTGCGCGGGGTCGCGGGGCGGGAGATTCCGTTGCGCGCCTACGAGGCGTTGCATGGCGACGGCGCGGTGAATGACCTCCTGCTGAAGCGCGGGCTCTATGGGATCTCGTGTCGCAACTACGAGGCGGCCGCCGAGGCGATTCCCGGCGCGATCGGGCTGTCGGGGTCGACGGTGTCCCGAGGCTTCATCGAGGCCAGCGCCGCGAAGCTTCACGAGCTCCAGGAGCGGGACCTGGCCGCTGAGGACGTCGTGGCCATCGTATTGGACGGCAAGACGTTCGCCGAGGCCACAATGGTCATCGCACTGGGCATCACCATTTCTGGGGCGAAACACTTCCTCGGCTTCGTGGAGACGGACACGGAGAATGAGCGGGTGCTGACGCTGTTCTTGCGGTCGTTGGTCGAGCGGGGGCTGGACCTCTCGCAGGGCCTGCTGGTGATCCTCGACGGCAGCAAGGGGCTGCGGGCAGCCGTCCGGAAGACCTTCCGCCACCGCGCCCTGGTCCAACGGTGCCAGTGGCACAAGCGGGAGAACGTGGTGAGTCACCTGGCCAAGAGCGAACTGGCGGCGTGGCGTCAGCGCCTCCAGCGCGCCTACAACCGGCCGGAGTACGACGAGGCCCTCACGGCGCTCAAGACGCTCCAGGGCGAGCTCGACGAACGGAACCAGTCGGCGGCTCGGAGCTTGACAGAAGGTCTGGACGAAACCTTAACGCTGCATCGCCTCGGGCTGTACGGGGTGCTGGGCCGGTCGCTGAAGACGACGAACTGTCTGGAGTCGGTCAATGCGCTCGTTGAGGAACGCTGTGCGAAGGTTGACCACTGGCAGAACTCGAGCCAACGCCACCGCTGGCTGGCGACCGCGCTCCTGGACATCGAGCCGCGCCTGCGGAAGCTGATGGGCTACCGCCACCTGCCCACGCTTCGTGCCGCGTTGAAGCAAGAACTGAAGATCGACACGACGACATCGAAGAAGGCCGCATGACGAATCCGGAGCCGTAGAGAGTTTCAACTAAGAATGGGCTTGACTCCGGGCCGTCCAGGCGCTCATCCGCCAGATGTGCCACGCCAACCCGACCTGGGGCGCCCCGCGCATCCACGGCGAGCTCCTCAAACTCGGCATCGAGATCGCCGAAACCACGGTCGGGCACTACCTGGTGCGTCGTCGTCCCCCACCGTCACAGACCTGGCGCACTTTCCTCACGAATCACGTCAGCCAGCTCGTCTCGGTCGACTTCTTCGTCGTCCCGACGTTCACGTTCCGGGTGCTGTTCGTCTTCATCGTGCTCGCCCATGAACGACGCCAGATCGTCCATGTCAACGTCACGGGGCACCCCACCGCCGAGTGGACGGCCCAACAGCTGCGCGACGCGTTTCCGTGGGACACGGCGCCACGGTTCCTACTCCGAGATCGAGACGGGACCTACGGGCCGGCCGTTCGGGCCTGTCTTGAGGCGATGGAAATTGACGAGGTCCTCACCGCTCCCCACAGTCCTTGGCAGAATCCGTATGTCGAACGAGTGATCGGATCGATACGCCGAGAGTGCGTCGACCACGTGATCGTGCTCAACGAGCGATCGCTCCAGCGCATACTGCGATCGTACATGGACTACTACCATCGCTGGCGCACGCATCTCTCGTTGGGCAAGGATCCGCCCGTTCCGCGCGCGACGCACCCGCCGACCGGCGGCACGATTGTCCAGATCCCGCACGTCGGCGGCTTGCACCATCACTACGAACGGCGCGCTGCCTGATCTCGCGCTCCTACGGCCAGCGCGCTGCCACGCGCCATCGTCCGCCGTGGTGTCGCTACACGCGCGTCCGATCGTCAGCGATGGGCCCAGCACCGAGTGATGACGGTTCTGGGAGCTCCGTGTTGGCGACGTTGATCGCCCGGGATCGGACGCGCTTCCCACGCGGATCGAGTTTCTGGTAGGGACAGGTGCTGCATTGCGGTACTCTGGCCCCGGTGCTACGATTTTGCCGTTCGCGTCTCGTCCCTTTGACATCGGTTCCCCGGGGCTTCACGGCCGTTCCCGTCTCGGACGGGGAGAGGAGCGACACATGCCACTGCGCAGACGACGCTCGAGCGTCCTTTTGTCTCTGCTGACGGTCGCCGCGTTGACGGCGCTGGCCACCAGCGTTCCGATCCACGGGACCAGCGAGGCCACCTACGGCGTGGCCGTCGTCAAGGACGTCATGGTGCCGATGCGCGACGGCGTCAAGCTCGCCACCGACGTCTATCTCCCCACCGACGAACACGGCGCCATCGTGAGCGCGCAGCTGCCGACCGTCCTGCAGCGCACGCCCTACAACAAGGAGGGTGGGACCACCGCCGCGCACTACTACGCGGCGCGCGGCTACGCGGTCGTGTATCAGGACAACCGCGGACGCTACAAGTCCGAGGGCGTCTGGGGCGGCTTCGTGAATGACGACATCCTCGATGGCTACGATCTGTGCGCCTGGATCGGCCAACAGCCGTGGTCGAACGGCAAGGTCGGCATGATCGGCACGTCCTATACCGGCGGCACCCAGCACGCCCTGGCGATGTCGAAGGCGCCCGAACTGACGACCGTCATCCCGATCGACGCCGTCTCCAACATGGGCTATCAAAGCGTCCGCAACGCCGGCGCCTTCGAGCTGCGGTTCTTCAACTGGATCTTCGGGCGCGCCAGCCAGGGCAGCCGACAGGCCCGCGACCCGAAGGTCAAGGCGATGCTCGACGAGATGTACGCGAACCGGCGCCACTATCTGCTGAACCTGCCGCTTCTCAAGGGCACGACCCCGCTCAAGCACGCCCCGGAGTACGAGGCCTGGCTGGTCGAGGGGATGGAGCACGGGGCGAACGGCGAGTTCTGGAAGGCCACGAGCATCCTCGACTACCCGGAGCAGTACAAGGACATCCCGGTCTATCTCGTGGGTGGCTGGTACGACTCCTGGGCTGGGAACACGACCGCCAACTACCGCACGCTCAGCCCGACGATCACGGGCCCCGTCTATCTCATCATGGGGCCGTGGATCCACGGCCGACACGGAGAGTCGCAGCACGGCCAGGTGAGCTTCGGTGAGATCGCCGCCATTCCCGATCCGCTGGCGTGGCGGCTCGAGTGGTACGACCATTGGCTGAAGGGGATGGACAACTCGGTCGGGAAGGCGGCCCCCTTCGCCACCCCGGTCCGCATCTTCGTCATGGGGACGGGCGATGGGCGGAAGACGGCCGACGGCCTACTGAACCACGGCGGGTTCTGGCGGGAAGAGCAGGACTGGCCGCTCGCCCGCACCCGCTACACCAACTTCTACTTCCACCAGGGCGGTGGGCTGTCGACCGAGGCCCCGACCGACACCACGGCCTCGACGGGCTTCTCCTTCGACCCGCACGACCCGGTCCCGACCATCGGCGGCAACATCTCCTCGGGGACCGGCATCATGCTCCAGGGCGCCTGGGACCAGCGGGGCGGCGAGCACATCTGGAACTGGACGCGGCCGATTCCGCTCTCGGCCCGCCGCGACATCCTCGTCTTCCAAAGCGAACCACTCGAGGCGGATCTCGAGGTGACCGGCGAGATCGAGGTCAAGCTCTGGGCGTCCTCGTCTGCGCTGGACACCGACTTCACCGCGAAGCTGATCGACGTGTACCCCCCGAACCCCGACTATCCGGGTGGGTTCGACCTGAACCTCGAGGACGGCATCGTGCGCGCGCGGCTGCGCGACACGCTGATGGAAGAGACGCTGATGGAGCCGGGCGAGACCTACGAGTTCACGATCAAGCTGTACCCGACGTCGAACGTGTTCAAGAAGGGGCATCGTATCCGCGTCGATATCTCGAGCAGCAACTTCCCACGGTTCGACGTCAACCCCAACAGCGGCGAGCCGCTGAACCGGCATCACCAGATGGTCGTGGCCATCAACACGGTCTTCCACGACCAGAGCCGATCGTCACACATTGTCCTGCCGGTCATTCCGGCCTCGACCGAGACTTCCGCGCGCCGCTAGTGTCAGGGGGTGAGCCAGGCATCCTTCCGTCTCGGTGACCGTCACGAGCATCGATCCGTTCCGGCCACGGACACCTCGTTGCTGCGGGTTATGGGCCGAGCACTCATGCAGCCTCTCGATGGTAGAAACTGAGAAGTCCGCCGAGGCGCTCACGCCGCTGCACGTCGGCGTCCGGGCAGACTGGAGGTGGCGCCCGTTGCAGGAGCTGGTTGTTGAATCCCTGGTGCAGTGCGCGGATCGACACCACGCTGGCGGTCGGACCGGGGTATCCGAACTCCAAGGTCGATTACGTCTACTCGTTCATTCGGTATCGGCCGGAGACCGGGCACATCTTGGTTCAACAGCGTCTTCGGCAGGTTCCACATCGTCGAGTTGATCGAGAACCCGTTGCGAACGTCGCTGGGCGGCAACTGACGAGGGCTCGCGACCGCAGGTGGTCTCGAGCGAGCGTCCGAGGAGAGGAGAGGGTGTCATGAAGGCGAGACAACGCCTCGAGCGTCGATCGGTCGAACGACGGGCGTCCTGGTGGGCGCTCGCTGGTGTCGCCGTGCTGGCGGGGCTGGGGATGGCGTGTGCCGGCGGTGGCGGGGGGACCGGGGAGACCGGGGAGGCGTCCGAGATTCCCGAGGGCGCGCCGCGGTTGCAGGGCCAGGTGCCGCTGGCGGACCAGGAGAGCGGCCGGTCGCAGCACCCCTACATGCACAACATGCGGCTGGTCGGGAAGCAGGACATCGAGAACCGCGGGGAGAACGGCAACCTCGGGTGGCTCGGCGATTGCGCCTATGTGGCGGCCTACTACGGAGGCAAGGATCGGCTGGCCGGGATGGCCGTGATCGATGCGGCCAACCCCAGCAACCCAGAGCTCGTCAAGCTCTACCCGGGAACGCCGGGGACGCGCGAGTCGCAGGTCGAGGCGAACGAGCCGCGGCAGCTGGTCATCGTGATGCCCTTCAGCAGGACGACGCCCTACGGGGACCCGCCCGGGCCGAGCCAGCTGCAGATCTACGACGCCACGGAGGACTGCCGGAACCCCGTGCGCGTCGGGACCTTCGACTACAACGGGGGCGAGGTGCCCGGGGAGATCGTCACCCACGAGCACCGGATCACGGCGGACGGTCAGACGGTCTACGCCTCGGTCGGCCGGCGCAACGTGGGCGACGCGCTCATCGCGGTGGACATCAGCGATCCGGCCAACCCCGAGCTCATCACGACCTGGGACCTGAGCCACGAGCCCGGGATGCCCGAGAGTGGCATGCACGATCTCGACGTCAACGAGGAGGGCACGCGCGCCTACACCAACCTCAGCTGGGAGGTCGACAACGTGCGGCACCAGGGGTTGACGATTCTCGACATCTCCGAGATCCAGGAACGAAAGCCCAACCCGGAGGTGCGCCGGATCAGCTCCTTCAACTGGGGCCCGCCCGAGAACTTCGGCGGCACCCACTCGACCGAGCTGGTGAAGATCGCCGGTCGGCGCTACGCGATCACCATGGACGAGACGATGGGCGCCGACGCGGTGGCGCCATGGGGGTGGGCGCGCATCATCGACGTGACCGACGAGGAGTACCCGCTGCAGGTGTCGACGATCAAGGTGGAGGCCGCCGAGGAGCAGTACGCCGAGCTCACCAATCCGGACAACGCGATCTACGGGTCGCACTACCTGGGCGTCGACGATCGCAACGACACCGCGCTCGTCTTCTTCAGCTGGTACGCCTCGGGGCTACGCGCGTGGGACGTGCGTGATCCGTATCAGCCGAAGGAGATCGGCTACTACATCCCGGGCGCGAAGATCGATACCAAGCTGGCCGTGGGTCCGGGCTACCCCAATCCCAAGGTGGACTACGTGTACTCGTTCGTCCGGTATCGGCCCGAGAGCGGGCACATCTGGTTCAACAGCGTCTTCGGCGGGTTCCACATCGTCGAGCTGATCGACAATCCGCTCCGCGCCTCGCTCACCGAGTGAGATTCGCCGTCATCCGACTCGGGCCCCGGTGCAACGCCCGGCGCGCGGCAGCGGGGCCCGAGGTCGAACGTTCCCGCGCCGATCCCGTCCTGTGCCGATACTCGGAGGGGCACTCCTGAGCAAATGTCCGTTCCGGGACAGTTTCTTCGCGATGTTTCGCGCGCGGATCGGATTTCCGGTAGGCACACGGGTGATCCACGATGGCTCAGCAGCGCATCGTCTCGCTGATTGCCAGCGCGACCGAGATTGTCACGGCCCTCGGGTTTGAAGACCAGTTAGTCGGCCGCTCGCACGAGTGCGACTATCCAGTGTCGATCGAACGGTTGCCGGCCTGCTCGACGTCAAAGGTTGACGTCGACGCGCCGAGTCGGGTGATTGACAATCAGGTGAAGTCGATTGTGGCTGACGGCCTGTCAGTGTACCGGGTCGACCCGGATCTGCTGAACCAGCTGGCACCGTCGGTCATCGTGACCCGGACGCAATGCGAGGTCTGTGCCGTTAGCCTCAGGGACGTCGAGCATGCGGTGCGTGAACTGGTCACCTCGCGGCCCACCATCGTCTCACTGGCGCCGATGTCCCTCGGTGACATTTGGGAGGACATTCGAGCAGTCGCGACGGCCCTCGGAGATCCGGGACGCGGTGGGCATCTCGTGGCGACACTGACCGCCCGTCTGGACGCGATTCGATCCACGACCCAGTCGTTGTCGACGCATCCGTCAATCGCCTGCATCGAGTGGATCGACCCCTTGATGGGCGCCGGGAACTGGGTACCAGAGCTTGTCGACGTCGCCGGCGGGACGAACCTCTTCGGCGAAGCCGGGACCCATTCTGGGTACGTCGACATGGAAGAGCTCGCGGCGGCTGACCCGGACGTCATCGCGATCATGCCGTGCGGGTTCGACATCGCGCGCTCATGTTGCGAGATGCCGCCTCTAACGTCACGGCCTGAGTGGCGGGAGCTCTCGGCGGTCAAGAACGGGCGCGTGTGCGTGACCGACGGAAACCAGTGCTTCAACCGGCCCGGGCCGCGAGTGGTGGAATCAGCCGAGATCCTCGCGGAACTCCTCCACCCAGATAGCTGCGACTTCGGTCGCCGTGGAAGCGGGTGGACATGTCTGCCGAGCGTTTCCACCGGTTCTGGTCCTTAACTGCTGGTCGAAGGTTCGAGACCTTCCTGGCTCGCCCTTCTTCCGCCGAACATCAGCAAGTATCTTAATCCAGACCGTGAGGGAGGTTCGCAGTTCTACAGTTTCGGCCGCCGGCCGTACCACGAGGTTGGGGGCGGTGTATCTCTCGACGCCGGACGCTCGTGTCGGGAGCCGTTGGCTGCTACTGCTCAACGGGGTGGCGCTCACCACAACTCTGGTCTGGATTCTCGCAATGCGATCGAAACGTGGGGGCTGTGGCTACGGTCTTTCTATCCTCGCTTTGGCTCGTCTCCACCTCCCGAGTACCGAGCCCAAGCGACTGCAATGGCCGCGGCCACGAGCGACTTCGCGACGCCGCCCCACAAGAACGGGGCGACACCCTGCTCGTAAGCGTCCGCGAGTCCCAGCGATCCTCCTAGTCGGATCCATCCGAGCATGAGAATAGACGCGTGTGCCACGAGCATCCACGCCAGGGCCGGACCTGCCCGACCCAGCTTGTGGCGATCCGCAAGCCATCCGATGCCGCCCGCAGCGACCACGAAGCCGACTAGGTACCCCGCGGCCGGACCCACGAGGTGAGACCATCCCGAAGCCCCATCCGCGAACACGGGGAGACCGACCGCACCGCAGAATAGATAGGCAAGCAACGCGATCGGGCCGTCCGTGGCGCCGAGTGCAAGACCAACGAGCAGCACCGCCAGAGTCTGGGCACTCTGCGGGACGGGGGTGCCCGGGACCGGTACTTCGAAGCGGGCGGAAACCGCGACGGCAAGGAGGGCGAGGACTACCATCTCGGCTCGAGCGAGTAGGCTGGATAGCGGCATTGTCAACTTAACGAAGACGACGCGAACTTCGCCCGGGCCGCGGCGCCTCGGCCGGCTCAGCACGGACACGTCACCGCATCCCAGTCGGCGAACGCCCGCGTGCGGAGCAGCCGGTGGTGAACGGCCCGCAGCAAGTGTCGGCCGGTCCTGAAGAGATTCTGCACGACACCGTGGACCGACGCGAAGCGTTGAAGCTGCCCGGCAGACTTGAAGCGCCGCATCTGGCGCTCACGCTGGCGGGTCGGCTGATGGGAGGCTTCGGCCCGGTTGTTCGCATACTGGGCTGTGACGTGGCGCACGGACGGCATCACCGGAGCTGTCTACATGGACATTCTCGACTTTTGGGCGCGAGTTCTCGTCGTGCGGTCGGTTCGGGCCATGCCAGCGGCCCCCCCCCGTACTCTCGTCGGAGTTGAGCGGTGCGAGCGAACGGCCGATGATGGCCAGATGACGACGACGGCTCGGCCGCAGCAGCACTATGACCACCGGCTCCGCGAGCTGGTCCACCGTACCGGGGATGTGACGATCGCGACGGATGTCGGCGTCCCACGCTCGACGGCCCGAGGGTGGCTGCGCCCAGCGCCCCAGGCCGTGGTCAGCCTCGACGTCACCCAGCTGAACGAGCGGGACCTTCAACACGAGGTGCTGCAACTCCGACGTCGTGTCCAGAAGCTCGCCGCGTTGCTCCGGCTTGTCCTGGCCGTGTTGCGAGTCTCCGGGTTCACCCTGTCGTGCGAGCGGCTGCCCGATGGGCGGGACAAGCGACGAGTCCTGGGCGCCATTGAACGGGCCCGCGCCTGCATGCCGATGCGCGGGCTGTTGAGGAACCTCGACCAGTCCCCAAGTCGGTTCTATGCCTGGCGGCGGCAGGACGGGTGTGCGCTGGACGATCAGGCGTCGTGTCCCCGGACGTCGCCGCATCGACTGACGCCGACCGAAGTCCAGGTCATTGGGGAGATGGTGACGTCGCCCGAGTACCGGCACGTGCCGACCGGGACGCTGGCCGTCCTCGCGCAACGGCGCGGTCGGGTATGGGCGTCGCCGTCGACGTGGTATCAGCTCGTGCGCAAGTATGGCTGGCGGCGCCCCCGGCTTCGCGTGCATCCGGCGAAGCCGAAGGTGGGGTTGCGCACGACGCGCGCGGACGAGATGTGGCACATCGACACCAGCGTCATCCGACTGCTGGATGGCACACGCGCCTATGTGCACGCGGTCATCGACAACTTCTCGCGCCGGATTCTGGCGTGGCGCGTCGCCGACACGTTCGCGCCAGGCACCAGCGTGGCTGTGCTGCTCGAGGCCAGTCGGCGCACGATGGGGTCAGGGACCACCCCGGTGGTGTTAGCGGACGGGGTCGTCGAGAACGTGAACGCGCAGGTCGACGCACTCATCACCTCGGGCGTCCTCCGCCGGCTGCTGGCCTTGACGGAGCTGCAGTTCTCGAACTCGATGATCGAAGCCTGGTGGCGGTCGCTGAAACATCAGTGGCTCTTCCTGCACTCGTTGGACAACGTGGCCACGGTCCGTCGCCTGGTCGCGTTCTACGTTGAGGAACACAACCGCGTGTTGCCGCATTCCGCGTTTCGGGGCCAAACGCCGGACGAGATGTACTTCGGCACGGGCGAGGCCGTGCCCGCGGACTTACGGGCCGGAGCGACCGGAGCCCGGCAGGCCCGCGTCGAGGCCAACCGGTCGATGACCTGCGAGTTGTGTCCGGGCGCTGAAGCGGCCGCCTGACAACGGAGTGCGCACCGGCTGCTACGGGAACCGGGAGCGGTGTGCGCTTCGCCTGCCGGACGGATCGGATCGTGGCGATCGTCGGCGTACAAGGGCGGAACCGTGGTCCGGAGCAGAGTCGGTGCCCAGGGCTGACCGTCCTCGAAGCACGAGCGGCAACACCGATCAATTATCAAGATCAAGATGCCCGCCGGATCGTCATCAGCGGCAGGCACTGATACTTCACGGGTGTCGGGAGAGCAGAAGGCCCGACCGCCTCATCACCACACCTGACGCAATCGAGATCGGAACGGGGCAGTCGAGCCCAAGGTTTCTGTGAAATTGGCTTGGGCAGGCAGTCCGAAAGGGAGCAGCTGATGCATCGGACTGTCGGCGGCCAGGAGAGTACCGCAATGCGCATTGAGGAGCGAGTCGTCGGCGGCGTGATGATTTTCGACTTGCATGGTGAGATGACCGCCCGGACAGCTGACGCCTGCTCGGGGTTCTTGAAGGACCGACTCAATCGTTTCGTGCAACAGGGTCACCGAAAGTTGGTGCTCAACCTCGAAGCGGTGGCCTATATGGACAGCATGTGTCTCGGGGACATCATCAGCGCGTACACCACGCTGAGCCGGCACGCCGGCAAGCTCAAGCTCCTGAAGGTGCCGCGGCGTATTCTGGAGCTACTCGCCATCGCTGGACTCGTGAACGTGTTCGACATCTTCGGCTCCGAGCAGGAGGCCGTCGAGAGTTTCCCAATCAACGCTCCTGTGTGACAGACGCCGCGGCACTCGAGGTCGACCAGTCCACAGAAACAGCCCTTCACAGCCATCGTCGGACCCGACGCATGTCGCCTCGATAAGTCTCGCCGAATTTCTGGTTCAAGAATCTCTTCTCGCGCCGGATGACGGCGAGTCGTAGTCTATGCCGGAGGGCTCGAACTGGCGGAAGGTCTCTTCGAGCTCCGAGATGGAACGCGATCTCCATTGCTCGACTCCTCCTGAACGGGGAGAGCCGTGACCTTGAGAGGTGAGGCGTGAAATACGTCATGACATGGCAGAAAGCGTGCGACGCCGGGGTCGACCAGCGTGGCGGCAAAGGATTCAACCTGGACCGGCTCGCGTGCTACGGCTTCAACGTTCCCACAGGCGGCGTGTTGAGCGCCGACGTGTACCGCGAGGGCCGTGAGTCCTTGTCCCCCGAGACGATTGCGGAGCTCGAAGCCTTTCTCGCGGCCGAAGGATTAGCCGACGCGTCGCTCGCGGTGCGCTCGAGCGCCGTCTGCGAGGATGGCGCCCGCGCCTCCTTCGCCGGGATCCACGAAAGCTATTTGAACGTGCGCGGGATGGACGGCGTGGTTCGTGCGATCCTCGACTGCTATCAATCCCTCCGGACGGCGCGCGCGCGCGCGTATCGCGAGCGCATGGGATTCACCGACGCAGACATCGCCTGTGCGGTCGTGCTTTGCGAGATGGTGGACGCCAAGTGCGCGGGCGTCGCGTTCTCCGGCGACCCACACACGGGACGGCGCGATCTCGTCGTCATTGAAGCGGCGTCCGGTCTCGGGGACCAAGTCGTGAGGGGCGCGGTCAACCCAGATGCGATCCACATCCGCTTCGCGCAAGGCCGCTTCACCCTCGAGTCGCGAAGAGCGCAGAGAGAGCCCGTGTTGACCAAGGAGCAAGAGATCGAGCTCGCCCATCACGTGATGCGCGTACATTGGGCGCTCGGCGAGGGACAGGATCCTCAGGACATCGAGTGGGCACATGACGGCGATACGTTCTACTTGTTGCAAGCCCGGCCCGTCACCGAGTTCCCCTTCCACACCTTCGAAGGCGCGAACACGTTTCCGATCTATTGGTCGAACGCAAACATCAAGGATGCGGTCCCGGGTGTCGTCGGCTTCTTCACCTGGAGTCTCATCCGTCAGGTGATCGACGACGTGCTCTACGCCACGCAGACCGCGGCCGACTATCCGACACCTCCAGGCATCCAGACGGTGCGCCGCTTCGACGGCCACGCGTATTTCGATTTCAGCGGCATCCAGTGGTGTCTCTACGACGCCTTCGGCGTCCTGCCTTCGGAGACGGTGAAGTCCATGGGCGGCCACCAGCCCGAGATTCCGCTCGGAGACGAACACCCGCTACGTGGCCCGGAAGGCAAACGCCGCACCAAGGCGCGGCTTCGTCTCATGAAGCGCATGTGGGGTCTCGACCAAGAGTTCAAGGCCGCGATCGCGCGTTGTTTCGACGAGCTCGGCCGGATCGTGCCCAACGATTTGACGCCGCTTTCGAGGGCCGAGCTCACTGCCATCATGCGGCGCATCCAAGGGCTTCTCGAGGTGCTCCACCCCCTCGTCGGTCTCGCGAACACGTACTCGAACGTGTGGAAGGACGGTCTCGAGAAGACCCTCGAGGCGGTAGCGGGCGACGAAACGCCGGCGCTGATGAACGGCCTTCTCACAGGAGCCGGCAACATCACGAGCGCTGAGCAAGGCTATCGGGTCTACGACCTGCCCGCGGACATTACCTCGCCCGAAGAGCTCGACGATCTCTTCGGCACGTTTCGCAACGCCGGCATCGAGGTGGTCGAGTCCGAGCCGAAGTATCGCGAAGAGAAAAGGAACGGTCGGACGTCGGAGGCCAGCGAGGAGCCCGAGCTCGATCTGACGCCAAGCGCCCTCGACAAGACCAACGATCCGGTCCGCATGTACCTACGCGAGATCGGCACGGTGCCGTTGCTCACCCGCGAAGGCGAAGTCGAGATCGCCAAGCGCTTCGAGCGAGGTAGCCTGGCGGTCATCAAGTCCATCTCACGAACGCCGACGGTGGCCAACGGCATCATCTCCATGGGTGAGCAGCTCAGGAGCCAGACCGTGACCGGCCGCGCGCTCGTGACGGTCCGGGGGGAAGAGCTGACCGACGAGCGGATCGAGGCACGCGCACGCGAGGTGCTCAAGCAGATGGACAACGTGCACACGGCGTGTATCGAGGTCCAGAAGCGCCAAGCGAAAGCGAGCGCGATTCCGAAACGCGACCGCCGGCAATACCGGCGTGCCCGCTGGAAGATGCTCCGGGCTCGCATCGAGCTCTCAAAGCTGATCCGGCGGATCGAATTCACCGAGGTCGTCAAGCGGCGGATGATCGAACAGGTCAAGGAGTCGGTCGAAACCGTGCAGCGCATCCGGCGGGAGCTGGACAGCCTAAGGTTAAGCCGCCTCAAGGAAGAGGACCGGAAGGCGCTCACGCGGCGTCAGCGCGAAATCCGGGCCGCGCTGCGCAAGATCACGACCGAGCTCGAAAGCACGCCCGAGGAGCTGCAGCGGACGCTGTACACGATCACGCGAGGCGAGAGGCAGGCCGATCAGGCCAAGAAGGAGCTCGTGGAGGCTAACCTGCGCCTCGTGGTCTCCAACGCGAGGAAATACACCAACCGCGGCCTGCAGTTCCTGGATTTGATCCAGGAGGGCAACATCGGCCTCATGATGGCGGTGGACAAGTTCGAGTATCGCCGCGGGCACAAGTTCTCGACCTACGCGACCTGGTGGATCCGCCAGGCCATCCAGCGCGCAATCGCCGACCAAAGCCGAACCATCCGCCTTCCCGTCCACATGACCGAGACGATCAGTAAGCTGATCCGCAGCTCCCGCGCACTCGTGCAGGAACTTGGTCGAGAACCCACGTCGGAGGAAATCGCCCAGTGGATGGACATCCCGGTCTCGAAGGTTCGCGCGCTCTTGAAAATCACTCAGGAGACCCTCTCCCTCGAGACACCGATGGGCAAGGCAGAAGACAGCCACCTGGGAGACTTCATCGAGGATCGCCAGGGCGTGTCGCCGTCCGATGCCGTGATCAATTTGAACCTCAAGGAGCAGACGAAGAACATGCTGAAGAGCCTGACACCGAGGGAAGAACGCGTGATCAAGATGCGCTTCGGTGTCGGCGATGGCCGCGAGCAGACACTCGCAGAAGTCGGTCAGACGTTCGCCGTCACGCGAGAGCGGATCCGGCAGATCGAGGCCAAGGCTCTGCGGAAGCTTCGACATCCGTCGCGCAGCTGGAAACTCCGAGCGTTGGTGCTGACCGGGCAGTAGCGTGTGGCCCAGTGGGCCTATTCAGTTGAGAAAGAACCCGATGAAACGCTACTTGGTCAGCGCCGACGGCCGCGCGTACGGAACGTAAGACGGGAGTCCGTGGCCGCAGAAGAGCCCGAACGCATGGAACCATTCCTCCCCGTCCCAACTCACATCGATGTCCTGGAACCACGTGTGGTAGACGTACCCAGGTGCTTGCGCCGTCCACTGTTGGTAACGTGACGTTACGGTACAGCAAATTGCAGTCGAAATAGCGCCTGTGACCTATACATTGTGCGAAATGTGACGTAAACGCCTTCCTTGCAAGAGGATACGTTCACACCGCCAACAGTGGACGGCGCAACCACCCGATCAGCGCCACGACACTCCTCGACGGACCGTCGAGGATCTGGAAACTCGTCAATCGAGAGGGAGGCGACATGTCTGCGATGAACGGAACGATCAAACGGCTCGTGAGTGAGAAGGGCTTCGGCTTCGTAGAGGCGGGAGACGGGAACCAGTACTTCTTCCATCAGTCCGCCTGCGACGGCGTGCAGTTCGATGACCTTTCGGAGGGTCAGTCCGTGACATTCGACAGCGGCCAGGGACCCAAAGGACCCCGCGCGGAAAACGTTAGATTGGTCTGAGCGCCTGGCAGCCGCCGGGCAGCTCATTCTCGAGCCGCGGGAGGAGCGACAGTGACACTGCGGCAGTTTCTCACGGAGACCGCCGAGATCAGCGACCGGGACTTGCGAACGGCCCTGGTGCTGGCACTGAACAAGGAGGTACCGAGGTCGCGGCGGATCTACGCCCGTTTCTATCGCCGGGTGATCGAGTGCCATCTCACCCGTTGCTGAGGAACGCGAGGTACTTTCTTCCTCGAGCTTTGTCACACGGCCTCTGTCAAGCGCACGTGCCTCGCACGCGTCATTCGGGAATCTCCAGGTCTCGGCGATCCCGAATCCGGTACGTGAAGTCGACCGCGTAGCCTTGCGGATCGCCTTTCTTCCGGAAGGTGAGAGCCGCCTCATACTGCCCCGGGCCTGTGAATATATGGGTCGTCTGAAAGAGGCCGGGCTCCCGTCGGACCATCCTGACTTCGAACGGTCCAAACTCCTTCCCATCGTGCTTCACCACGGCCTCGAGCGCCTCGAGATCTCCGAACGGCTCCTCGGAGTCCTTCGACCGGAAGCGCCAGCGGAGGTGTTCGACTTCGCTCGTCAGGGCCGGTTCGGGTTCGGCGCCGAACACGACGACCAAGCCGGCCACTTCTTTGGTTTCGTGGGCCAGGAGACCTGCCGAAGCCAGCGTCAGGCAGCCGAGCAGGATGAACCAGACAATCGAGCTGGGGTTCTTCACGTGATCCTCCTCATCGGCATCTGCGGTTGCGGATGGCCATCAAGTATAGCACCCAGATTCTTAACCAAATTACGAAAAAAACCCGCCATCACTGGCGGGTTTTCGAACCTGGACTGGAAGATCCCGGCGGAACGACCAGAACAGCGGCCATGGTATCATCGGGGCTATGGGACCGCGGCCGTTCGCCCTGTCGTTTGCCCTGTGGCTGATGGTCATCCCCATCTTCTGCTTAGGGTCACATTTTGGGATGGGTGAACCCCCTCGCCTTCAGGCGAAGCCTTCAGGAGGCTTGCGATACGATGTCCGATGATGCGCGAGTATCGTCGAGCTGCCCATACGATCTATACCCTGCACTACCATTTCGTGTTCATCACGAAGTATCGCAAGCCGGTGCTGCGTGGGGATGTGGGCACGGAGGTGCGGACCCTGATCCGGGAGATCTGCCGGAGCCACGACATCGAGATTCTGCAGGGGCACATTCGACCGGACCACGTGCACTTGCTGTTGAGCGTGCCCCCGCACCTGGCGCCGAGTCGGGTGATGCAAGCGATCAAAGGCAAGACGTCGCACCATCTGTTGCAGGATCACCGGAAGCTGCGGTCGTTGTTCTGGGGGCGGCACCTGTGGGCTCGCGGCTACTTCGTGTGCAGCAGCGGGAATGTGACGGATGAGGTCATCGAGCAGTACATCAAGCTTCAAGGTGCTGAACCCCAGGACGACGAGCACTTTCGAGTCAGCGAGTAAGTTCGCTGGGGCGCCGACGCCCCTTCAGTCGACTTCAGTCGACCCGTGAATCCCTCGCCTTCAGGCGAGGGTTGTTCAAGCTGCGACCTGCGATGTCTCGCGATCGCGGGGGGCGCCCATGATGCGAACACGCACGGCGCCTTGGTGCGGGTTGCGCCGCCGTGTCACACTGTCGCGCCGGACGGGCACCCCGCTGGACCCGCGCCCTCCAGGCCATGTAGCCATGACATCACGAGCCAGCTGACGGCCGCGACCCGTGCGGCCCAGCTGCCCGACTCGCTCATTGGGCCGCTGTCAGTGATCCCGCACGCGGTCGTCTGGCGAGCGCCTTCCGGCACCGTCAACGAGCTCTTCCCACGCGCGGGGGCCTTGCTCGCGTTCTCCCCACCCGCCCGGCACCTCGTGCTTCGCCTCTAGTCATCGGTCTCCCGGCTGATGTCCGTCGTGCGTCACCCATGGGGTGATCCGTCACGACCTGGATGCCGAGGTGTGCCGAGAGGGCGCCCTCGTCCAAGCCGCCCAGCCGCGGCACGCGTCACCGCAGGAGGCGACGTACCTCTTTGCTCCACGGCCGTTCTACCTGAAGCGCATCGAGGCGCTAAAGTCGGTGCAATTGCGGATCTAACAAAGTAGTACTAGAAGAGTTTGCGGAGGGGAGAAGCTGCGCACGCCAGAGACGAGCCCCACGGCCACAGATGCGGCGAGCACCGGAGCTGATGACAGGAGGGGAGGGTAGACGGAGGATGCCGCGACCGGCGACCCTCACCGCGGGACGTCGAATCGACGTGGCACCCAGTTATGCACGTGACGTAGACAGCGCCGGATTCGGCGACCGAGGGAGGGGAGCCCCATGGCAACCTATATGCGAGTGACCAGTACCACCGATCTTCAGCCGGGACAGGCGAAGATGGTGATGGCCGGGGATCGGCGGATCGCTGTGTTCAATGTCGATGGGAATCTGCTGGCCATCGATGACACCTGTACGCATCGCGGGGGACCCTTGTCCGAGGGGCAATGTGTGAACCGCGTGGTGACCTGCCCGTGGCATGGCGCGCAGTTCAACCTCGAAAGCGGGGAGGTACTTGCGCCACCGGCGCCCCAAAGGGTGTCGACGTACCCTGTACGTGTGACCGACGGTTTCGTTGAGGTCGAGGTGTAGGCGAGGCAGTCGGACGCCAGGGAGAAAGCAATGGCCGTCAAAGACGTGGATGTTAGGGAGGCGCACCGGTTACAGACCGCAGAAGGCTACGACTATGTCGATGTCCGGTCGATTCCAGAGTACGAGCAGGGTCACCCTACGGGGGCTCAGAACGTGCCACTGCTCCATTACGACACGCGAATTGGTCAAATGACGCCCAACCCAGAGTTTCTCACGGTCGTGGAAGCCAACTACTCCCACGATGCCAAGTTGCTCATCGGCTGCCAGGTCGGAGCCCGGTCCGCTCAGGCCGTACAGCTGATGGCCTCGCGAGGGTATCAGAACGTCGCGAATGTGCGTGGTGGCTTCGGCGGCGCGCAAGATCCGGTGACGGGTCAAATGGTAGACGAGGGCTGGGCGATGGCGGGGCTGCCGGCCGAAACCACTGCCCCACTGGGCGGAAGCTACGACGAGTTGCGCAAGAAACTCACCTAACTATCGCTGAGGAGTGAACAGCAGCGTAGGCCGATGAACAGCAACGGCCGTAGCTACCCCGCGTTCGATCGTGACGGCTCGGTTGCTGACGAATACCGCTTCCGCCAGCGCTCATCAGGCACGTCGTAGCGATCACGCACACTGGCGCACGGTCCATCCAGAGGGGATCGTCGGAATTCGGCAGAACAAATTGAAAACACTTCCGCCAGACCGTTCGCGGTCCATTCTGCTGCGAAATCATCCGGCCAGCCGATCCAGTGGGTGCGGCACCATCCCACGCCGGACGTCGGCTCGCGGGCAGGCTCGACCCGGGTCCCCGGGCGTCCCCACGGACCCGCAGCTTCAAGGAGTACCGCGGCATGGGCTCGACCACATCGGTCGACGGTCAGCCCCCGGGGGGAGATAGCGCCCAAGCGCACCGAGAGTAAAGACCCAGCCAATCCAATTGAACCAAGCGGGAGTAGCTTGTAGACCAAAGCCGTCCATGTCCGCGATCCAATCGGACTCGGTCTCGTGCCGCCGAAAGGCTCCTTCGATTCGTTTGTCCGGGTCGCTCGACACCGACCGACTCCGCACCGCCTAATGAAGTTGACGACAACTCTGGCGAAAGCGGTCTACTGCTGTTCGCGGGCAGTAAACGAGATGCGAAGCGTGAAATCGTCCTCGACCGTCAGTGTCCTGGCAAAGATGGGCGGGTCGAAACCCCAGTCGGTCATGGATGTGTGGGCCTCGGCCATGCCACGGATCGTGTCACCATCGAGAGTCACCGTGACCGTAAAGACCATGGGGTGGGTGATCTCGCGAATCGTCATCTCGCCAACCAGGTCGAAAACGGCCTCGCCGCCTTCGAGAAAGTCTGCCGGCGCGTTGCGAATCCCACTTCCCCGGAACACGGCCAGAGGATGTTTCGCCGACTCGAGCGCGTTCTCGCGGATCCATCCGTCCCGATCGTCCTGGCCTGTCGTCAGCGAAGGGAGATGGACGACGAACTGGTTTGGACCGAGGGGCTCCGAGGCGCCTAGATTGAGTTGCAGCATGCCGTCTATCTGATCGGTCACGCCTGTCACCGTGTTGTCGCCGATAGGCAAATTGTACTTGTCGAGGGCCCCCTGAAACAGCTCTTCACGCGCGACATACGAAGCCTGAGATTCGGCAGGCACGATGGTAAAGGTGCGTATCCCCTCTGATTGATCAAGCGTGACAGGAGGGAGATCAGCTGCAAAGGTGATACCTGGATAATCGGGTTCCGCGCTGCTGGTTTCGGAAGATGCTGGCACCTCACGACTGCTGCCTCGGCAGGCCACCGACAGCAGCAGCCCGATACCGAGGCCGAACAGGCTGAACCATCGTGACTTCGGAATCATGATTCCGCCCCCCTCTGTAGCCTACGCGTCATCATCCTGACGAGACCGGCGGCGGGCGTCCGCACGATGCGGTTCTGCGACGCTTGCCTTGGAACGTGGCACTCTACCACGCGCCGGGCGACAGTACCCAGCTGCGTGGCAGCCTTTCGCGATCCAGAAGTCATGTCACCGACCGCCCATTCACTTCGACCGCACTTTCGGTGCACAGAGGGCTGAGGGCGCATCCCGATAATCACCTCCGTCTGCTACGACGTGGCCGACGTCTTTGGATACGTGCGCCGCGGTGGGTTACGAACTGCCTCTGCGTGTGAGACCGGCGCGTCAGATACGTAGGCAGGTTCGAGACGCCGCGGTTCAGCGCAGAGGCCGGACGTCACTTGACCGGTCCGTGAGCAGGTCATCTGTGCACCAGTGCACATCCGCTCTCGAGGTGTCTGTGTATCGTACCCTCGTCGGTCGTCACGGTTACTCTTTCGCCATGACGGCTGCAGCGAAAACCGCGAACAGCATGAAGACCGCCACGACCAATAGCATGATCCCCAAGGGGGACAGAACCCACCACCACGACCAGTCGACAGACCCGGTGAGCTTCAGGCTAACGAAGAGCATGGTCAGCAGGCCTGGCAACCCGATACAGGCGCTTCGTACTGCTCGGCTCACCCTCTTGACCTCTGCACGTCAACGAATCCTCGGGTGGCGTCAGGTGGCTGGCGACTCGGTCATCGTCAGGGCCGGCGAGCCAGCACTGCAGCCGAACCCTACTCATCAGGTTTCGTGCGTTGCCGACGGGCGCGGTGGAGTCGGTCGGCTGGCGACTCCGACCGATCATGCGGACCTCGGCGAGGGCCTGGCCGCGGACGGGTTCGCCACTGTGCCACGTACACGACCAGGCACGTCACGACGAGTGCCAGCATCGCGACCACGATGCCAAGCGCAGTACCCACGACTGGCTCGTCGGTCACAACCGCTCACTCACGCTGGGCCTCAGGCAGGGCACGCGCGTCGAACGGCCGTAACACACTTACGGCAACCGGACTTCTGCGCTGTCGTCGGCGCGCGCCCGTTCGAACGCGGGTCGCGGGGTCTTCGTGCGAACCTGTTCGAGCCAGAACACGCCGTCGTAGGGGACGCTGTTGCCCCGAGTCGAGATGAAGTCGACGTCGCCATCACCGTCCATGTCGCGGGCCACGAACGTGTCGAACATGCCCCGTTTGCGGCGAGAGATGTCGTGGCGGATCCAGTCCGCCGCCGGGTCACCGGGGTTTTCGAACCAGCCTAACCGACCGAGTGCGTCTGTGACGGCGACGCCACCATCGGTGTCGCGGGGCCCCTGACTGTAACTCCCGGCGATGACGTCGGTGTAACCGTCGCCGTTGATATCGGCGACGGTCAGCCCGGCGACAACATCGGGCAGAAAGGTGCCGATCGGGTGCCCCGTCCATCGGCCCGATGGAGCGTCCGGCTGCGCAAGCCAGGCAAGCGCCTGCCCCAACGCCCGGCCCTCGGCGACAACGATATCCAGGCGGCCGTCGTCGTTGAAATCGTGGAACGCGAGGTTGAATCCGCCGGTCGGTTCTCCGTCGATGTCGATCCTGTGCTCGGTGAGGCGGAAGTGCGACGCGCCGGTGTTTTCGAACCACATGATTCGGTTGTTGCCGCGGGAGCCCCCCACGACGTCCGTATCACCGTCGCCGTCGAGATCGATCGTGTGCGCGTTCTGCGGGATGGGTGTTCGGCCCAGCACGTGTTCGATCCAGCGGTCGCCGTCGCGGGGATCGTCCGGTATCTCGAACACCGATATCGGCTTGGCTGGATTGGCGCCTTCGCCGGGGTTCTGCTCGCCCTTGTTCGGCGCGACGGCCTCGAGGCGGCCGTCCCCATCGACGTCAGCCAAGAACACGCGAATATACGAACCGCGATCGGCCGTCACGGTCGGGATGACCCGTGGCCAGGGCGCCACACGTGCACTCGCGCCAGGGTTCTGAAAGTAGATGAGATGAGCGAGCTCGCAGGCCACGACCACATCGGGATTAGCCGTCCCCGTTGACATCGCCGATGGCCGCATCTTCCGCCGCACCGGCCTCCGACCCTTCAGCCAGCGTGACCAGCTCCCACCGATCGGGATCCTCCGGACCGAATGCGAGGCGGACGTGGCCGTCGGCGACGCCGTCGTACGTCGTGTCGGATTCGTGGACGGACACGATGTCCATGAGTCCGTCGCGATCCAGATCACCGACGGTCAGACCGTCACTACCACTGATGGCCACACCGCTGACGGCCGTGTCGTCGATGATGTGCTCCCGCCAAGAGATGTACTCGCCGTCTATTGTGCGGGCGCTTGACAATTGGTCGGCGCCCCCTCTTGTTCCGCGCCGTACGCCAATGGAGCGAGTGAGAGAGCAACCATGGCGAGAACGCATCGACGCATGCCGGAGAACGTCATGGCATCACCTGACGATAGCCGCATGAGCTGGCCCCGCCTCCGCAGCGACAGCGATCAGTGAGGCCGCTGTCTCGAATCGAGCCTTACGTTCAGGCGATGCTGGCTTTACGCGCGCTTACGACTGGGGCTGACGGGGGCGGCCGAAGGTGCTTTCGGTCAGCCTATCTCGAACACTTGGCGAGAGCCATCAGTTTCTATTGAGTCGGAGGTTTCGCCAGTTGGGTAAGTTTAGGATGGTTACCCCTCAATCGAAGGCTCACGCGTGAGCGGACCGCGTACCAGTGGAGGTAGGGGGGTGAACTCTTCACGAGGGTGGGGTTTCTAACCCCTCGGGGGGAACTGCTCGTGCACCCGCGAAAAATGAAATTCGTTTCTGGAAGATTCCCGGAGGCCAGAAACGTCGGCCTTGAGGCTAAGGGCGTCTCTATCTTGTTGACTCGTAGTTGGTTACGTCAGGCCCTCCCGCTCCAAGCAGGGGCTGCAATTCCGGCGCTGGCTGAGTGTTTTTCGTGAATTTCTCCGATCCAGAGCCCAGGGCGGCTCCGTCGTGCGGCTCGGTCACGGGGGTCGTGCAGACTAGGCGACCGGCATCCGCTCCAACAGCACGTGGATCCGGGTCAGGCCGGCGAACGGATCGTTGGAGGGCGTACCTTCCTTGATCGTCAAGAACCGCTGCCCAGGCGCGACTGGATCACACCCCAGCGGCGACTCCGACCCTACCGCCCCTCCGCCTCCCGGAGCATCGCTTCGAATCTGGCTTCGACACCCGCCACGTAACTCCTCCACCCTTCCGCGTCAAAGCAGGTCACACACCTCGAGTCGACGGGAAGAGCCGGGTCCAACTCGGGGGGCGGATCCTGCGGGTGATTGTGGAGGAAGAGGTCGGGAGGTTCGAGCTCCTTCAGCCGTTGAAGCGTCCTCTGCGTGTCGGCGACAACCGTCGGGTGCCTGGGATTGTCGAAGAGCTGAGCCCCTGGGTTCGGAATTTCGCCGCCCCGGAAGGCGACAGAGTAGGTGTCCCCACCCTCCTGGACGGTTGTCATCCACATCGTTGCTCCTTGCGTGTGGCCCCCCGTCCAGAGGGCGCGCAACGTCACCGCGCCCAGCGTGACTGTGTCACCGTCCTCGACGACGCGCTCCACCGTGACAGGCTCCCAGCCTCGGCTTTCGATAGCCGAGTTGTTTTGGCCTGATTGGAGCGCCACGGCGTCGCCGCCGAGCGCAACAACCTGCGCACCGGTCACCCGCTTCATAGCCGCGTGTCCCTCGACGTGGTCCCAATGCGCATGGCTCGAGATCATGATCCGGATGTCCCGGACGTTGAACCCGAGTTTCTCGACGTTCGATACGATGAGCTCGTGCATATCGGCGCTGCCCGTGTCGTGGAGAATGTGGCCCTCCGGCGTAGTGATGAGATAGGAGCCATATTGGCCGCCTACAGAGTAGATATTGCCTATGACGCGGAACGGTTCCACGGCTTCGCTCGCCGCCTGAACTCGTTCCCCTCGTTCGGTTGCACCAGATACCATCGCTGCGCTCAGCAGCACCAATGCACATATCAGACGCATACGGCCTCCTTACAAACG
Source organism: Vicinamibacterales bacterium (assembly GCA_965197935.1). Taxonomy (GTDB): domain Bacteria; phylum Acidobacteriota; class Vicinamibacteria; order Vicinamibacterales; family CAZQMT01; genus CAZQMT01. The sequence goes on from CBDAOD010000002.1 coordinate 263,550, forward strand.
TGTCTGTCGCCCGTCCGCTTCGGGAAGCGGTATCAACTGGCATTTTCATTGTGGATAAGCTTGATCACGCCCGAGGCCAGCACTTCGGCTTCACGTTGAAAGTGTGCCAGGCGTTCAGAGTCGGATGCGAGTTCGGATGGGAGAACTTCGAACTCTACGTCCCGTTTCAGCTTGGTATCGGTCGCCCGGTAGACCTCGCCGCCAGCGCCGAGCGGGGCGGTGATCTCGTAGTGGCCGAGCTTGGTACCTGTTGAGAGCGCCATGGTCTACTGCCCGGTCGGCGCGCGGGCCTTCAGCGCCTCGCTCCAGTTCAAGACGACGTGGATCTGCGACGGCGTGTCCGAGGCGCCTGCATCGCCCGCACTCGTGATCATCAGGAAGCGCGAACCATCTGCCGACACGTCATAGTTGGGGTTCCCGACCGGATCGAGGGCGTAGTCCCCCTCGAACAGGGCACGGGCCGTGCCCGCGGTGAAGGCTGGCTCGATCTGCACGGGCACCACCATCATGGCGGCCCCCGCGCGATAGAACAGCTCCGATCCATCGTGCGACCAGACTGGCTCGCTCCCTCCGGTGGTCGAGATCCGCTGCTTGCCCCCGCCATCCGGATACCGCTGCACGTAGACCTCAAGCTGACCCGATTCATCCGAGACATACGCGATCCAGCGACCGTCCGGGGAGAACATGGGGGCCGTTTCGGCGAACGGGGTCGCGACGAACGGTGACGGCCGCCCTCGAGGGGGAGCACCCAGATGTCACGCCCCGTGTCGGGATGGAGTTCGTAGAAGGCTAGTCGTTGACCGTCGGGCGACCAGGACCAGGGCAGGAGGAAGCGTTCGCTCTCGAGCAGCGGCTCGGCGACGTCGTTTCCATCCCACCCGGTCCAGTAGATGTCGAGGTTCGGCGTATCGGCGCGGTCGGACGCGAACGCGATCCGCGTCCCGTCCGGGGTCCACACGGGGATGCGATTCTCGCGCCCCTCGATCGTCAGCCGGGTGCTGGTCCCACGGCGGGTGTCGATGATCCCGATGTCCTTGCCGATGTCGACGGCGATGCGTTCGTTGTCGGGCGACAGCCGTGGGCTGACGTACAGATCCTCGCTCTGCACGAGCCGGGTGTCGTGGCCGTCCCGATCGACCCAGACGAGCGCATTCTGGCTACCCCGGCCCGCCGAGGCGGGCACGTAGGCCAGCGTGCCGGCGCGCGAGACCACAAACGGCGCCCCGGTGCCGGAAGGGAGGAGCAGATCGTCGAGCACCGAGGCGGGCGTGCCGCTCAGTTCGCGCCGGGCGACGTCGAAGGGCATCGCGAACAGCTGGCCGTCTAGGCCGTACAGCAAGTGGCCCGTCGGCAGGTAGCGGGCGGCGAGGCCCTCGTGCGCGAGCGTTCGCCAGTCGCCCGTCTCCAGAGACAGCACGGCCAGCGTTGGTGCGTCCGCCGTCTCGATGGTGAAGAGGACGCCGTCGCCGTCCGGCAGGATGTCGGGAAAGCTGTGCGCCACCTCGCCGCGAGTCGCGTCAGGGGTCGTCAGGCGTTCGGGTTCGCCTCCGTCACTCGACACTCGAAACAGGCCCAGCGGGCCGTTGGCGAAGATGATCGACTGGTCACTCAGCCAGGCCGCGCCCGCGCTCTCACGGGACATCAGGATGTCGCCGATCGGAACCGGGGATCCGCCCGCCAAGGGCACCTTGCGCAGCATCCCTCCCGCCACGAAGCCGAGCCACTCCCCGTCGGGCGAGAAGAACGCGTCGGTGGCGCCCTCGGTGCCGGCGATGGGTTCCGCGCCGAATCGATTCAGCGAGCGCAGGTACAGCTGCTGACGGCCGCTCTCGCGGGCGCCGTACACGAGGCGCGTGCCGTCACGGGAGAGGGTCAGGGGCACGTACCGGTCGAGGGCCAGACGGCGACCCGGTGGGAGTGGAATCGTCAGGCGCGTGGGAGACGGCGCCTCGACCGGGGTCGAGGTGATCACGCTGTAGACGGCCATCCCGCCGACCAGTGCGGCGCCTGCCCCGACAAGGCTGAGTATCGGCCTGAACCCCGTCCCGGTCCCTCCCTGGGCCAGCCTCTGTTCCTCAATCTCTTGGCGTTCGCCGTCGTCGATCTCGATCCGCGCATCCGCGATGTCGTGCACGCGCACGCGCGGATCCTTCCGTAAGCACCGAGCCAGCAAGCGCCGCACCCCGCCAGGCGTCTGACGCGGGAGGCCTTCCCAGTCAGGGTCCTTGCCGAGGATCTCGGCGATGATGTCAGAGACCGTCTCTCCCTCGAAGGCTGGCTTACCGGTGAGCATCTCGTAGAGCACCGCCCCAAACGCCCAAATGTCCGCGCGCTTGTCTACGGACTTGCCCCGCGCCTGCTCGGGCGCCATATAGGCGGCCGTCCCCATGATGATCCCCGCCCGCGTCGCCGCCGCCGTCAGCGTCGGCGAGTTGGCCTGGTCCGCCTCGGACACCTCAGGTTCGATCGCCTTGGCCAGCCCGAAGTCCAGCACCTTCACGGTCCCGTCGTCGCGCACCTTGATGTTCGCCGGCTTCAGGTCCCGGTGAATGACGCCCGCCTCGTGCGCGGCCTCGAGGGCCTCGGCGATCTGGCGCGCAATGGGCAGCGCCTCGTCCAGCGGGATCGGCCCCTGGGCGATCCGGTCGGCGAGGGTCGGGCCTTCGACGAGTTCGAGGACGAGCGCGTGCGTCTCTCGGCTGTCCTCCAGCCCGTAGATGGCGGCGATGTTCGGGTGATTGAGCGACGCGAGCACCTTGGCTTCCCGCCCGAAGCGGGTCAGGCGCTCGGCGTCGGTGGTGAACGCCTCGGGAGGATCTTCAGGGCGACGTCGCGGTCGAGCTTCGTATCGGTGGCACGGAGTCAAGCCCATTCTTAGAGTCTCCCTCTGGGATGGGTGAAACCCCTCGCCTTTAGGCGAAGCCTTCAGGAGGCCGCAGGGCCGGACCTCTTCGGGCTCTGGGACGTGCGCCGTGATAGTCGGCTTCAGCCGACGCGGCGCACTGATTCCCTCGCCTTCAGGCGAGGGAGACTCAATTGAAACTCTCTACGGCTCCGGATTCGTCATGCGGCCTTCTTCGATGTCGTCGTGTCGATCTTCAGTTCTTGCTTCAACGCGGCACGAAGCGTGGGCAGGTGGCGGTAGCCCATCAGCTTCCGCAGGCGCGGCTCGATGTCCAGGAGCGCGGTCGCCAGCCAGCGGTGGCGTTGGCTCGAGTTCTGCCAGTGGTCAACCTTCGCACAGCGTTCCTCAACGAGCGCATTGACCGACTCCAGACAGTTCGTCGTCTTCAGCGACCGGCCCAGCACCCCGTACAGCCCGAGGCGATGCAGCGTTAAGGTTTCGTCCAGACCTTCTGTCAAGCTCCGAGCCGCCGACTGGTTCCGTTCGTCGAGCTCGCCCTGGAGCGTCTTGAGCGCCGTGAGGGCCTCGTCGTACTCCGGCCGGTTGTAGGCGCGCTGGAGGCGCTGACGCCACGCCGCCAGTTCGCTCTTGGCCAGGTGACTCACCACGTTCTCCCGCTTGTGCCACTGGCACCGTTGGACCAGGGCGCGGTGGCGGAAGGTCTTCCGGACGGCTGCCCGCAGCCCCTTGCTGCCGTCGAGGATCACCAGCAGGCCCTGCGAGAGGTCCAGCCCCCGCTCGACCAACGACCGCAAGAACAGCGTCAGCACCCGCTCATTCTCCGTGTCCGTCTCCACGAAGCCGAGGAAGTGTTTCGCCCCAGAAATGGTGATGCCCAGTGCGATGACCATTGTGGCCTCGGCGAACGTCTTGCCGTCCAATACGATGGCCACGACATCCTCAGCGGCCAGGTCCCGCTCCTGGAGCTCGTGAAGCTTCGCGGCGCTGGCCTCGATGAAGCCTCGGGACACCGTCGACCCCGACAGCCCGATCGCGCCGGGAATCGCCTCGGCGGCCGCCTCGTAGTTGCGACACGAGATCCCATAGAGCCCGCGCTTCAGCAGGAGGTCATTCACCGCGCCGTCGCCATGCAACGCCTCGTAGGCGCGCAACGGAATCTCCCGCCCCGCGACCCCGCGCACCCGCGGCACCCGAATCGGCACCCGCTGCCCCGCCAGGCCGACGGTCCCAGGGTTGCTACCGTGCCGGCGGCCCCCGATCGACGCGGCCTTGCGGGCGTAGCGCTCGCCAGCCAGCGCCGTTACCTCCTCGTCGAGCACCTCCTCCACGTGCATCAAGCCCAGCGGGACCAGCGAGCGGATCAGCTCCACCTTGGCGTCCAGCTCCAGCGCGGTGTAGTCCTCGCGCCGGATGACCTCGACCCGGCCCAGCTTGCGACCCTTTTTGCGCTTCCTGACAGGACGTAGGACACTGCTCATCTCGGCTCCTTTCTCTCGTGGGTTGATGGCCGTTTTGCTTAACGTCATCAAACCACAGGGTGTGGGAGCCGTTTCAATTTCCAACTAAGTTTCGCTCACCCTCGTGGCACGGTACACTTGGCCCATGCCCCCTTCGCCGACGAGGGCCGTGACGTCATAGTGGCCGAGGCGGTCACCGACGGCGAGTGCCATGGCTGCCGTCGTACCTTTCGCGTCTACCTGCTTCCTTCGGCCGTTCCTTTGGACTTGAGTCGCGCGTCGTTGTCCTTAAGAAACGTGCGAATGGCGTCGGCGGCGTCGAGAAGTCTTGGGTCGGCGCTCCAGCGCGCCAGGGTTCCGGTGACGTCGCGGTACTCCGTTCCCAAGTCTCTCCGATCTGAACGTTCGTCCGTCTACGCTGTGTGCGCGTGGGGCGCCCGGTCCCACGTGGCGGAGCCCGATTCTAGGGTAAAGACGCGACCGGCTCGAACCCGGAATTGATCCACGCGGCCAAGTAATCGTAGAAGTTCGCCCTGACGTTGTGGTAGGGCGCCCCATCGCAGGCGTCACGGTTGGACATGCCGTGGGTCGCCCCCTCGATCACCACGTAGTCCTTCCGAATCGCCCCGGAGAGCTCGAACATCTGTTCGTTGTCCACCATGTACGGGTTGCCCTGGGCGGTCGCGAAGAGGGACGGCACGGAGATGTGCTGTACCATGCAGACAACATCGCCCTCATCGCGAGTCAGCGTCCGACAGCGACGCGCGTGGCGGGGTTTCAGACGTGGCGCACCATGAAGCGCTGGGTTCGGAAGGGCGAGAAGGGCATTGCGATCCTGGCGCCGATCGTCGGCCGACGCGATGCCGAGTCCGCGATCGACAGCGTGCGAACCGTCATGGGCTTCCGCGTGGCCTATGTGTTCGATGTTGCGCAGACCGACGGTGCGCCACTCCCAGAGCCCGGCGAAGCCTCAGGTGACCCAGGCACCAGGACGGCGTCGCTCAAGGCTGCCATCCTCGCGCAGGGCGTCGCCCTGGAATCGGTCGATGACCTTGGCGGGGCCCTGGGCACATCAAGCGGCGGACGGATTCGGCTCCTCACCGGTCTCTCGCCCGCCATGGAGTTCACGACCCTCGTGCACGAATTCGCGCACTTATGTACTGGGCGTCGTTATGTTGCATCGGCATCCGTGATCGCTGCACAAGCCCACCTCCACCGACGATCACCGGGGACATAACCCTTCCCCCCATACTGGCCGGACCGAACCCACCTTCAAGGGAGGTCCGACCATGTTCGACCGAATCTACCAACGTCAATCCGTTCTGGCCCGGCACCGAGACGGCCCGTGGGCCGACGAGCGCACGCGGTACTTGCAGCACGTGGCACACGCGGGTCGCGCGACCCATACGCTGATGCAGATCGCGACCGTGCTGCTCGCAATGGCGCGTCAATTCGAGGGTCGGACCACAGGCCCGTTGACCGACGTCGACATCGCGCGAGGTGTCGATGCGTGGCTGGACTCTTCTGCGCCTCCCTTCAGCGCACCACATCGACGCCGTGTCGCGCGCACGGCCGCGATCTTCCAGACAACCGCCTGGCTACGGCATCTCGATTGGTACGCGGCGTCTACGGCACCCATCGTCCCAGGGAACGATGTCCTTGCCGATCTCCTGGTCACACTGCGGGACGAGCGCGGTTTCGCCGCCGCGACCGTCAGCAATCATGAGCGTGCCCTCAGGCCGTTCCTCGTATGGCTGGCCGGTCAGGATCGGCCGCTGGCCGACACGACGCTGACCGATGTGTCCGCCTACCTGGCGACGCGGAGCGCGCGGTGGAGCCGGACGACGATCGCGTCTCACGTGCAATCGCTGCGCACGTTCTTTCGGTACGCCGCGCAACGGCGCCGGTGCGTCCCGGGGATCGGCGACATGATCGACGCCCCGCGCCTTTACACCCATGAGCGGCTCCCTCAGGGACCGCGCCGGAGCGAGGTCCAACAACTCGTGGACTCCACGCGCGGTGACACGCCAGCGGCCATTCGCAACCACGCCATGCTGCTCTTGCATACGGTGTACGGGTTTCGATCAGGTGAGGTGCGCGGGCTCACCCTGGACGATCTCGATTGGCAACGCGAAATCATCCGCCCCGACGTCCGAAACAGCGTCGGGTCGGGGAGTACCCCTTGGTGCGCGAAGTCGGCGACGCCATTGTGCGGTATCTCAGGGACGCTCGGCCGCCGTGCGTCTGCCGCACCCTCTTCGTGACGTTGAAGCAGCCGTATCGCCCGCTCTCTGCCGGCGGGCTCGGCGCCATGGTGAGCGTCCGACAACGACGGTTGGGCCAGGTGCTCCGCCGCTACGGTCCCCACGGGCTCCGACATGCCGGAGCGACGTACCTGTTGGCGGAAGGGTTCACGCTCAAGCAGATCGGCGATCACCTCGGTCACACGATGGTCCGCGCCACAGAGATCTACGCCAAGGTGGACGTCGTGGCGCTTCGGCAGGTCTCCGACATCGACCTGCAGGCCTTGGTGGCGCATGAGCGGCGCTGTGCGGCGAACTCGACGCCGTTCTTCGACATCGGTGATCTCGCGGCCCTCCGCGAAGTGGCCGCCGTCAGCTTGGGAGGTGTGCGATGACCCTCTCGGCCTGCATTGATGAGTACGTGCGGCATCGCCGATCCTTGGGCGTTCTCTTCCACGGCGAGCAGGTGCAACTGCGTGCCTTCGCGAAGTCCGTGGGCGACGTCGCGCTGGCGGACGTCACTCCGGAACGAGCACGAGGAAGTTGACCAGGATGCCGCGCAGCAGCACGGCGAACATTCGAGCGTAGTCGAGCATGCCCCGCTCGGCGAGGTAGTTCGAGTGGTTCCGCAGCCAGGTCAGATAGGGCGATTCCTTCGTGCCCTCCACGTGATCGAACGGGAACTCCGCGCCATCGCGCTGGATCGTGCTGAGGCTCGATCCCAGATAGCCCCCGCCCGATACCGTCGACATGTAGTCGGCGTGGTCCAGGGCCCCGTGGCGATGCAGCGCCTGGGTAATGCCGAGATTGATGGTGGCCGAGCGGATGCCGCCCCCCGAGAACGCCAGCCCCATGAGGCCACGCCGTGCGTCTGGCGTGGGCGTGGCCGCCGCCTCTTCGGGTGTCGACGGCGCCTGGCTCGACGCGGTCTGCTCGCGTCGGTTCAAGCTGTCGTCTCGACCGCCATCCAGACGACCCCGGCGTGTGGGATTCACCGGCCCGTTCGCGTACACCGTCTTCCAGCGCTTGCGGATGTAGGCGAACTCCTCCGGAAAGACCTCGTGTCTGAACTGCGTCTCGTAGCGCTCGATGACGTCACCGTTCGAGGTCGCCATATCGCTCCTCCGGTTGCCTCAGGCTGGCGGCGAGGGTGTAGGGGGAGTGTATGCCGTCCGAGCAGCTGGGAGAAGCGCATCGTGGCCCGGTGGAACCACGTTGGGCCCATTACACCTCCCAACGAACACTATCGACGACATGGAGGATCCGGGGAGGATCCGGAAATGCAACGGCTCCTCGAATCGCTCGAAGCGGACGGCGCGAGAATCGGCTGAGCTCCGGTCCGGACGCGGGACCGGGCGTTGGTGCAGGTTTGCACGGACTCGGCCGAATGAATCCCGTGCCCGCTGGCGTCGTGCGCAGTTGCTGGAGCACAATGGCCCGTGAACTCAAGGGTACGCCCCAAGTGCAAAACCAAGTATCGCGTGGGAAACTGGGCGGAGTACGAACAAGCTCTGGTGCATCGTGGTGACGTCACCCGTTGGTTCTCCGCCGCCGCGATGGGCGGTTGGAAGCCCGGGCCGTCGGATCTGGAGGCTCCGGACCATACGACACTCTGAAGGCGGAGTCAGCACCTCGACCTCGCACTCGACCGCAGTCCGGCCCACGCCCCATCCATCTGATCGTCGACAGCACGGGCTTGTCGGTCTTCGGTGAGGGCGAATGGGCCGCCGGCGAGCACAGGGCGCAAGCGCGGCTGGAAGAAGCTGCACCTCGGCGTCGACGGAGCCGGCGTCATGGTCGCCCAGGCGCTCACGGAGCCCACGGCGGATGATGCCGCGACGGAATGTCCATTCGGCAGCCCTCCCGTCAGGCGTTCAGATATCCCGGGGCAGTTCGGTCACGCACGCTGGCGAGAGTAGGCCTGCGTGACCCTGGCAGATCGTGACGTCGGATGGGCCGCTGAGGCAAGGAGGGGAGTGGTGGCCGAGGGATACCTCGTGGCAGTCGTGATTGGTGGCGCGATCATCATCGCGGTGCTCATCCTGATCGTCCGACTGCGAACGCTCCGGAAGCGAGAGAGAGCTTCACCGCCGCGTCACGATAGTCCGCACGATCGGTCGGAATCGCCCGCGGATCGGCTGCACCGTGGCCGCGCCACGAGGCGTGAGCCGTGAGGCGGCCCTCGTGCTGGTTGCTCGAGCATCCCGGCCATGCGGATTGCCGACGTGGGACGTCGCGCGTGCCTGCACCCTTCGAGCGGTAAGTTCGGCCCTGCTTGACAGCTTTGGGATCCGATCATACAATTAGCACTCGAAGCTAGCGACTGCTAATTGCTGGCGGTCGAAATGCGCGACTGCCGTTCGGCGGTCGGCCCCCGGGTCACCTTTCATTTTTCAATCTGGAGTGGACAGGCTATGAACGTGCGACCACTACACGACCGGATCATCGTGCAACGCCTCGAGGAAGACGACGAGCAGAAGGTCGGGGGCATCATCATCCCCGACTCGGCGAAGGAGAAGCCCCAGCAAGGTAAAGTCATCGCCGCTGGCAAAGGCAAGGTGAACGACGACGGCAAGACCGTGCCGCTCGACGTCAAGTCGGGCGACACCATCCTGTTCGGAAAGTACTCCGGGCAGGAGATCAAGCTCGACGGGCAGGAGTATCTCATCATGCGCGAGGATGAGGTGCTGGGCGTGCTCGAGACCAAGTGAGGGCCGTGGCCGGGCGCTCGCGATTCTGATGGCGTCGACATTGGGGCGCGGCCCCGGCGCCGAAGCCTCGCCTCTTACACGTGGAAAGAGAGACGGAGTAAAACATGGCAAAGCAAATTGTTTACGGAGAAGAATCGCGGCAAGCGCTTCTTCGTGGCATCAACAACCTCGCCGACGCGGTCAAGGTCACGCTGGGACCGAAGGGTCGCAACGTCGTGCTCGACCGCAAGTTTGGATCGCCCACGATCACGAAGGACGGCGTCACCGTGGCCAAGGAGATCGAGCTGAAGGAGCCGCTCGAGAACATGGGCGCCCAGATGGTGCGCGAGGTGGCGAGCAAGACCTCGGACATCGCGGGCGACGGCACCACCACGGCGACCGTGCTCGCACAGGCGATCTACCGGGAAGGCGCCAAGAACGTCGTCGCGGGGGCCAACCCTATGGACATCAAACGCGGGATCGAGCAGGCCGTCGCTGGACTCGTCAAGGAGCTCGCGACCCTCTCCAAGCCGGTGACGGGCGACATGATCGCTCAGGTGGGCACGATCTCGGCGAACACCGACCAGACCATCGGCACGATCATCGCCGAGGCGATGGAGAAGGTCGGCAAGGACGGCGTCATCACGGTCGAGGAGGCGAAGACCCTCGAGACCTCGCTGGACGTCGTCGAAGGGATGCAGTTCGACCGGGGGTATCTGTCCCCCTACTTTGTGACCGATCCTGAGCGGATGGAAACGGTCTTGGAGAATCCGGTCATCCTGATCCACGAGAAGAAGATCAGCTCGATGAAGGACCTCCTGCCGCTGCTCGAGCAGGTGGCACGACTCAGCCGTCCCCTTCTGATCGTGGCCGAGGACGTCGAGGGCGAGGCGCTGGCGACCCTCGTGGTCAACAAGCTGCGCGGCACGCTGCAGGGCGCGGCCGTGAAGGCTCCGGGCTTCGGTGACCGCCGGAAGGCGATGCTCGAGGACATCGCGGTGCTTACGGGCGGGCGCGCGATCACCGAGGATCTGGGGGTCAAGCTCGAGAACATCAAGGTCGACGACCTGGGCAAGGCCAAGAAGGTCACCATCGACAAGGACAACACCACGATCGTCGAGGGCGACGGCAGCCACAAGGCGATCGAGGGTCGGGTCAAGCAGCTCCGTACCCAGGTCGACGAGACGTCGTCTGACTACGACCGCGAGAAGCTGCAGGAGCGGTTGGCCAAGCTCGTTGGTGGAGTCGCCGTCATCAAGGTGGGCGCCGCGACCGAGACCGAGATGAAGGAGAAGAAGGCGCGGGTTGAGGACGCGATGCACGCGACGAAGGCCGCCGTCGAGGAAGGCATTGTCCCGGGCGGCGGTGTGGCGCTCCTGCGGGCGGGCAAGGTCCTCGACGCCATCACGTTCGACGGGGACCACGAGCACGACCGGGAGCTCGGGGTCAAGCTCATTCGCCGGGCCATCGAGGAGCCCCTCCGGTGGATCGCGGCCAACGCCGGCCAGGAAGGGTCCATCGTGGTGCAGAAGGTCAAGGACGCCAAGGGCGCCAACGGGTTCAATGCGCAGAACGAGACCTACGAGGACCTGGTCAAGGCTGGTGTCATCGACCCGACCAAGGTGGTGCGCACCGCGCTACAGAACGCCGCGTCGATCGCCTCGCTGCTCCTCACCACCGAGGCCCTGGTCGTGGAGCTCCCCGAGGAGAAGCAGGAATCGCCGATGCCGCCTGGTGGCGGCGGAATGGGCGGGATGTACTAGCAACCAACCGACCATTGACTGGGGCGCCGGCGCGCCCCGAGGTCGTGCGCACGTGACAAACGCCCGGCGGGACCCAGTTCCCGTCGGGCGTTTTCTGTTGTCCCAGGGCTTTGTCAAGTTGCGGGCAAATCCCCTGATTCCGTTCCCGCGGTGTCGCGTTCACGACATGGCTCGATCTCAGTATCTTGGGGGTCGGTTGGTTGAATTTTCGCCAACTTTTCGAACGGCACACGGGGCAGGCGCCCGTGCAGCGGCTGTTGAGTTCGCAGAGCACGACGCGTACTCATGCCCTGGCCCTTGCAAGAATACTGAGTCCGCTTTTCCGTGCGCGTGTTAGATGCTTACGGGGCGTCTTGTCGTCCGCGCACCCGCCAAATGCCAAGCCAAGACTCCGGCCGTCCGGGGATCTCGATGCGTTCGATCAACCCGAGCCGCGCACTCAGGCCACCTGCGCCTACACGTTCGTAGAAGGAGACGCTGTTGTTGTGGTCCACGATCCACTCGATGCCTTGCGCTCGTACGTAGTCGTCGAGCGTCATCTCGCGGAGCGCTTGCAGCGCTCCGTGATTAACCACGCCATCCAGATTGATGACGCGACGCCCCCCGGTGGCCGATGCACCCTGAATGCCCGCATTGAATGCGCCGATGTGCGAGCCGCTCGGGGTGAGCGCGGCGAGACGTTCGGCCGCGACGATATAGCTGTCGCCCCAGTGGTAGCGCGGATACGCCCACTGGTGCATCCACGTTGCGCCCAAGACAGCCAGCGCTACGGCTCCGATCCAGCGGCGGTGCTGGCCCAGCAGATCGATCAGCAGCGCCGACCCAAGCATGACCGTGCCGAGCATCAGCGGCGCCAGATACCAAAATCGTAGGCTGTGCAAGTAGAGCAGGTAGACGACCACGATCGCGGGTCCGCCGACAAACAGGGGCCAGCCACCTCGCAGCAGCGCCCAGGTCACCCTCGCCTTGCGTCGCACGGCAAGGGTGACCACGGCGCAGAGCAGTATGGCCGCGGTACTGACAGGCGTGCGCATAGGCACCGCCACGATCCTCTGCGCGAACTCGGCGACGCGGGCGGTTGGCGCGGCGAAGGGGGAGGATGCCTTCACCTCCAGTCCGTGCTCGAGCGCGAAGATACGCTCGCCCGTCAGGCGCTTGGCAGCCCCTGAGTCCTGCAGGGGCGAGCCGGTCGTGAGCGCCACCACCACCAGCCAGACTCCTACCGGGGCGAGCATCACGGGCACGGCGAGGCCTCGGCGCCACAAGATCTGTACCGCCAGCACCAGATGGTCCACCCGTGCCAGTACTCCAACGGCCAGGGTCGCACCCAACCGTGGCGCAGACGCACCGCCAGCCCAGGCTCGCAGGGAAGATCCCCAACAAAGTACTGCCAGCGCCGCCTCGGTACCTTCGAACGTCATGTCGAGCACGCGCGGATGCAGCACCCACAGACATCCTGCGACGGCCCCGGCCCGGCGTCCCCTATGCATGCCTCCACATAGTGCCTGCACTGCCGACGGGAGAAGCCAGGCCGTAGCCATCGTCAGCAGGGTGACCAACCAGAGAACGACCCTGCACGCCAGCGTCGGGTTGCCCTCGAAGGCTCCAGCGAAGGGCACGAGCACTAGCATGAAGAGCGGCTGTACGCCGCTCGTGGGATTTAGTCCATCGAAGCTGAGCCCCCCTCCGGTGGCGAGGTTGTGGGCCACCTGCGTGAAGTAAAAAAGGTCGTCGGAACCATGGTGAGCCAGCAGCACCGGCGCCTCGGCCAGCAGCCACGGCAGCCTCAGGCCCAGCCCCACGGCACAGGCCGTCGCAAGCAGCAGGCGCTCGGCCGACGTGCCGAGTAGCTTCACCATGGTGGGAGATCTCGGAGTAACGGACACAGAGATGATTCCGTCTCCTGTTCACGGCGCTCGTCTCGGCGCCGCGGAGCCAAATGTAGCGTCATCCTGCTGGGCGTGGACAGGCACCTGTCTTCGAAGATGCCGGCACAACCGAGTCGTTCATGGAGCGTACAACTCGATCCCCCCATTGCCGAATCCCCACCCCTCCTCAACCTGGAATCTTCGACTTGTCCAGGACTGATGTCTTCAGGAGGTGGTGCCAGCGGCAGGGGGCCTCAAGCGGCTCCCGAGCGGGCAACCGGCAGGACTCGAACCTGCGATCCTCGGCTTCGAAGACCAATGCTCAAGCTGGCTGCGCGCAACCGACGATACCCGGGCCGGCAGTCCACTCCAGCCGCAGGTGGTAGCCCCTGTCTCTGGTAGCACAGTGGTAACATATCAGCGAAACTCGGTGGGCTCCCATCAAATGAGGTGACACGCCTTCTCGCCCACATCATCAATCTTTGCAGCTCTTTACGAACGGCGTGACAACTGCTGCGAACTCCTGAAAAGTGGGCTCAACGTGACTGGGGGGCAGGGGGCCGGCGGTTCGAATCCGGCACCCCGACGAGATTCTCCCCCTTCTAGATTCAGCCCTCGATCACGCTGAGAGGTGTCGTTTCAAGACCCACACGAGCGCACGGTCATCCGACGCATCCCGTGGCGCCGCCGTCGCGCCGAGCTGGTAGAGGTCGAGGACGGTCGAGATGGCCGCCCCGTCACCGACCGCTCCGCAAGCTCTCCAGATGAGGGGGATGCCGCGCCTCGTGTTAGGCTGGCGCCCACACCGTAGCGGTGCCCTCGTGAATCCCCGGTGCGACCCGGGTCAGACGAGGGCCACGATCGATGAAGCCCGTCCCCGTCACGTCGGTGCCGTTCTTCCGGCTGGATCTCGGTGAGAGCGAGATTCAGGAGGTCGCGGCGGTGCTACGGTCAGGCTGGCTGACGACCGGCCCGATGGTGAGGCGTTTCGAAGAGGAGTTCGCCCGCGCCACCGATTGTGCGCACGCCCTCGCGGTGAACTCGGCCACGGCGGCCCTGCATCTGGCGCTCGAGGCTCTGGGCGTCAAGCCGGGAGATCGGGTGCTGGTGCCGACCATGACGTTCGCGGCGACGGCCGAAGTGGTGCGGTATCTCGGGGCCGTCCCGTTGCTCGTCGATTGTGAGGCGCGACACCTTCTGGTGGATCTGGCGGACGCTGGCAGAAAGGCCAGCGGTCGGAGTCTGCCCTCCACGGACGGCCCAACCCAGCGAGGCCCGGTGGTGGGGCTGATACCAGTGCATGTCGGCGGGATCATCGTCGATCCGGAGGGGCTGACGTCGCTGGCGCGCGATCTGGACATCTGGCTCGTCGAGGACGCCGCACACAGCCTTTCGGCCGCGTGGCGTTCACACCCTGACGAGGCCTGGAGGGGCCACTGCGGCAACGGTTCGGCCGCCGCATGTTTTTCGTTCTACCCGAACAAGCCCATCACCACCGGCGAAGGTGGGATGATCGTGATCCAGGATAGCCGCCTGGCGGATCGGATGAGAACGATGTCGTTGCACGGTCTGTCGTCCGACGCCTGGCGTCGACGTTCGAGCGCGGGAAGCTGGGACTACGAGATTGTGGCGCCTGGGTTCAAGTACAACATGACGGACATCGCGGCGGCGATCGGAATTCACCAGCTCGCACGGAGCGATGAGATGCGTGCCGCCCGACAAGCCGTTGCGGAGAGCTATGTCGAGGGGCTCGGCAGGGTCGAGGAGATCGAGCTTCCTGGGGACGCGCTCGATAGAATCCATTCGTGGCATCTCTATCCCATCCGGCTGCGGCTCGAGAGGCTGAAGATCGACCGTCACCAGTTCATCCAGGAGATGGCCGCGCTCGGCATTCGGTGCTCGGTCCATTGGCGGCCGCTGCACCTTCATCCCTACTACCAGGAGACGTTCGGGTGGGGACCGGAGCACTGTCCGGTCGCCACGAGAGAATGGCAGCGGCTGGTCTCCCTTCCCGTCTTTCCATCCATGACTCCGGCCGAGCGGCGGGCGGTCATCGATGCCGTCACCACGATCTGCGGACGCTGTGCGAAGTAAGGGATCGTCTGGACAGTCGCAGTCGTGCGGGGCGGTGGACGGGTCCGCCGGACGCGCTACCGGCGGTCGTGCTCGATGGCCTCCTGGAGCCGTCGCTTGTACTCGGCGAGCTGGCTGTCCAGGCTGACGGCGGAGCGTTCGTCGAGGAGCGGCTGGGAGCGGGGCCATCGCCAGCCGTAACCCCAGCGCATCGGCGAAACGGCAGGATGCCGATGCCACCCAGCCGAACGCCGAGCCACCTGATCTGGGCCAGCCAGCCGTGGTTCGTCCTGCGGACGCACTGGTAGAACTCCCGGTCGGCGTCGCTGCGGTCGGCGGCGGTGCCACCCTGCCAGTACCGCCAGTCGTGACGCACGCAGCATTCGCTGTGGTCGTAGTCCGGGACGACGCTGCAACCGTCCGAGCGGAAGGGATAGTCCATCGCGGTGACGCGTCCGTCGTGCCGCTGGATGGTAGCATGCCACAGTCGGCTTCCCCGAGTCGTTGGCATCCCCTCCGGATCGCGCGGCCGCGCCGCCCGGACCGCGTTGACGCAGCTCGGTCCCTCCACATACGATCGGCACCACACCCATCACGAGTCGCCGAGGCCACGCCGTCCGGAGGGGGCTGATGCACGCGTTCGTTGCGATGCCGTTCGGTACGCAGGAGGACATCGACTTCAACGCCGTCTACCGCGGGTACATCGAGCCGGCCCTCGCGTCGACCGGGTTCGAGGTCTTCCGCGCCGACGAGGAGATGCGCGCCGGTGAGATCCGAACCGACATGTTCCAGGAGCTCCTGCTGTCCGACCTGGTGGTCGTCGACGTCTCGATCGACAACCCCAACGTCTGGTACGAGCTGGGCGTGCGGCATGCCCTCCGGTCCCGGGGCGTGATTCAGATCAACGCGAAGCGCGACTATCTGCCCTTCGACGTCTATACCGACCGGACGCTGTCGTACCACCTGTCTGACGATCGGCCCTCGGTGCCCCACCCCGACCGGGTCGAGGAGGACAGACGCGCGCTCGCGGAGTTCGTCGCCAGCACGATGGCGGCGTGGCACGGCCGCAAGGTCAGCCCGGTGTATCACCTGCTGCAGGGCCTCGCGGAGCCCGACTGGCGGACGCTCGAGGTGGCCGGCGCGCGCGAGTTCTGGGAGGCGTTCCGCGGGTGGGAGCGACGCCTCGAGATCGCCCGGACGCGTGAACGGCCGGGGGACATTCTCGTGCTCGCAGAGGAGGCGCCGACGAACGTGCTCCGGCTCGATGCGCGCCGACGCGCGGGCGGGGCGCTCCGGTCGCTCGGCCGGTTCGGACTGGCCAGGGCGCAGTACGAGAAGGCCCTCGAGATCGATCCGGCCGATCTGGAGAGCCGCCGCCAGATCGGCATCCTGCTCGGGCGGCTGGGAGACCACCCGGCCGCGAGGGAATGGCTCGAGCATGTCGTCGAGGAGCATCCGAACGACCCGGAGAGTCTGGCCTTGCTGGGCCGGGTCGAGAAGGACGCTTGGGTGGCGGCCGGGCGCGAGCGCGCAGCGTCGTCGGATGGCTGGCGCGAGGCGGCGGCCGACGAGCATGCGCTGCTGCGAGAGTGCATCGAGCCCTACACCAGGGCGTTCCGGCTGCGGCCCGGACATTACTACTCCGGGATCAACGCGGTGACGCTGGGGTATCTCCTGCGTGACCTGTCCGGCGACGATGGCGATCTCGACGCGTTGCAGGCGATGGAAGGAGGCGTGCGCTGGGCCCTGGTCTGCGCCCTCCACGATAACGGCAAGGACTACTGGGCCCGTGTCACGCTCGCGGATCTCGAGACGCTCGTCGCCGAGCCGTCAGTCGTCCGCGCGGCCTACCAGCGTGCCGTCGCCGTTGCCGACCGCGACTGGTTCGCGCTCGACTCGTCCCGCCAGCAGCTCGAGCTGCTCGAGCGCGTGGGGTTCCGTCGTGACGCCGTCGCGGCGGGGCTCGAGGTGCTGCGCGCGGCGCTCTCGAAGCTGGACAAGCCGAGGCAGGCCTGGACGCCCAACCGCGTGTTCCTGTTCAGCGGCCACATGATCGACCACCGTGACCGCTCCACGCCTCGCTTTCCTCCCGACCAGGAGCCGACCGCCGCACGCGCGATCGCCGAGCAGCTACGCGAGCTCGACGCCGGGCCTGGGGATCTCGCCCTCGTCAGCGCGGCCTGCGGTGGGGACACCCTGTTTGCCGAGGCCTGCCGCGTACGGGGAGTGAGGCTCGAGGTGCGTATTCCGTTCGAGGAGGCTCGCTTCCTGGACGAGTCCGTCTCGTTCCCGAAGCGGGCGGAGCCGCCCGACGGCCGATCCTGGGTAGATCGCTACTACGACATCAAGCGGCACGCGGGTGACCGCTTCTTCCTCGCGACCGATGCGCTGGGGCCCGCGCCGCCGGCCCGGAATCCATTCGTCCGCAACAATCTGTGGCAGCTCTACTCGTCGCTGTGCTGGGGGCCGGAGAAGGTGCACTTCATTGCGCTGTCGGACGGCCAGGCCGGAGACGGGGAGGGCGGCACGCGGCACATGCACGACGAGGTGAAGCGGCACGCGGGACACATCCACATGCTCGATACGACGGCGCTCTGGACCGTGTAGACACGGGCCGTCGGGTCATGCGAGGTCGAAACGGCGGGCGAAGTCGGCGCCGTGAACCTGCGTCGCTGCCGCGAGCGTTCCCAGCTCCTTCAGTGTCTCCAGGTTGTCCGGGTTGTCCATGGCGCTGAGCGTTGCGATCGTGGCTGCTGGCAGCTCCGGCTTCAGGGGCGTGATGCGGTCGACGGTCAGTGCCAGGTCGTAGCGAAGATAGGTGAGCAGCGGCTGGCTGCCGAGCAGGTCACGACCCAGGTCGCCCATCTCGCGGTCGATCGGCTGGGCCGTTCTGCTGGACGACATCCACTGCATCAGTGTCTGGACGAGCGTACCGCAGTCATCCATCAGCCCGAGGAGCGCCTTGACCGCGCCGGCCGCTGCGAGCTTGGAGGGCGTTCGCGTCGGGTCTGCCGAGCCGGTGCCGACCGAGACGAGCAGCAGATTGTCGGCGCCGGTCGGCCAGCTCACGTGGTAGCCGTCGAGCGTGGCGTACATGAACGCCTGCAGGGAAGGGTTATTGAAAGGGCTCACGCCGCCGTCGACGAAGCTGCCCACCAGGGGCGTCCGATCGGGCGCCTCGCTGATGGTGATGGTCTCGGGGTCGAAGTAGCTCGGCGCGGCCGTGGAGGCGCGGACGACTTGCCAGAGAGGGTAGTCGGCGTTGGAGATCCAGCGGTCACCTGCGCCGGCGCGGAAGTAGTGCCCGCGTGGGTTGTTGGCGATCGGCCAGGGGCTCCCGGTGTCCAGTCGCTTGGTCACGATCAGAAGACCCGTTTGCAACGAGTCGCTCCCGAGCGTGGTCTCCGGCCCTAGCACCGTCTGGAGCTGCGCGACCAGCTTGTCCTCGTCGTAGCGCGCCCGGACGATGCCCTGCCGGAACCAACCGCGCTTGAACACCCGCCGCCCCAGTGACAGATGCTGCTCGACGAGCTGGTCGACGGTCATCCCCGTGGCGAGGGCCGCCGCGATGATGGCTCCGGTGGACGTGCCCGCGATGAGGTCGAAGTAGTGACACAGACGGAAGTCCGACCCGCCGCCGTGGCGCTCGCGGAGGGGAGGTCCTCGATGCGAGCCAGAAAGCCGAGAGTGACGATGCCGCGAAGCCCGCCACCGTCGAGCGCCAGAATTCGTTTCGGCGCGGGAGCCTGATAGTGCTCGTCTCGAGTCAGGACGTGATAGCCCATCGACAGCCCTTCCTTGATCGTTGGGGAGCGGAGACGATCAGGTTCGATTCAGACAGCATTTCTTGAACTTGCGGCCGCTCCCGCATGGGCAGGGGGAGTTGCGGCCGATCTTCTGCGGGCGCTGCCGCGCGGTGCGCCAGAGCTCGCGAGCGCGTGAACCGAGATCCTGACGGAAGACCTGCTCGAGCATCGCGGTCAGCTCCGGGTGCTTCTTGCGCATCAAGTGCGGGCGCTCGAAGAAGTACTCGGTGGCGACCGCGAAGAATTCGGCCTCGTTCGTCAGCCCGTAGGCATCGATGTCCGAGTCGCCGGCGCGCATCTCCTCCATCTTGCGGCGGACCAGCTCGACCCACGGGCCGAGGGCCAGGCTGTCGAGTCCGGCCGCGGGCGTCCCGTCGATCACCCCGTCCGACTTGTCGACGAGATGGGCGAACTCGTGGAGACCGACGTTGCGCTTGTCCGCGGCATTGCGGAATCCCTGCACCAGGTCGGGGCGCGAGAGGATCATGATCCGGTGCATGGCGCCGGTTCCGACCATGCCGAGCGTGTGCTGGGCGCCATCGACCTCGAAGTTCTGGCCGAAGCGGTCGGGATAGACCAGGACCTCCGAGATCTGGTGCCACTCCCAGTCGGGGAAGCCGAACACCGGAATGACCGCGCTGGACGCGGCGAGGACGCGCGTCGTGTCGTCCAGCGCGAAGCCGATGCCCGTGACGCGCTTCTCGCCGAGGAAGAGCTGGATCTCGCGGCGGAAGCGCCCGCGCTCGTCGGCATCGAGCACCCGGTAGAACGCGACCTCGCGACCCAGAATCGCCTCCCACGGGTCGGGAAACGGCTGGGCGCGGATCTTCTCGCGCAGCCTGATGCGCCGGGTCCACAGACGGTAGATGCCCGCGGCGAGCAGTGCCGCCCCGAGCAGCGTGACCCACCGCGCCGGTGGGGATGGCAGGGCGTTCACCGCGACGGCTACGAGGAGGAAGATGACCAGGGCCCCGACGATCGCCACCCGGCGGGTGTGCCGTTCCCAGGCCGGGGCCGGTCCGGTGACAGGTGGGTTGGCGGACCCTCGGGTTGGCACGTCTCAGGTATGGCTCACGCTGACGGGGGGCTGTAACGACCCGGGCGATCGGAGCCGGCGCGCCGTCGCCGACGCCGGACTCACACCACGGGCGCTACCGGCCGGCCGAGCCTGTCGTCCCCGCGTTCGCGACCGCGCGCCAGCCGTCGCTGAGGAGGCTCACGTCGGAGCCGTGCTCGAGCATGTCGACGCCCAGGGCGATGGCCTGGCGGATCCGCTCGGGGTCGCGGCCGGCGCCGTACATGACGTGCTTACGTGCGCCCCTCACGACCTCGGTCGTGCGCGCGAGCGCCCGCTGCACCTCGAGGTGATCGACCTGCGGCTGGCGGAACCCGAGATTCATCGAAAGGTCGGCCGGACCGAAGAGGACGAAGTCGAGCCCGTCGAGCGCGACGATCGCCTCGATCTGCTCGACCGCTTCCGGCGTTTCGATCATCACGCCGATCATCGGCTCACGGTCGCTCCACTCGACCCAGGCCTGCCCCCCGCCCGTTCCCCAGCCGCCGGCCAGGCAGGAGGCGTTGTAGCCACGCGTGCCGCGGGGCGGGAAGGTTCCGGCGGCGACGACGGCCGCCGCTTCCGCCGGTGTCCGGATATCCGGAACGATCACCGCGCCGGCCCCGATCTCGAGGGCCTTGCGGACGAGGACGGGGCTGTCCTTGTCGACCCGAACGACGGTCGTCACACCGGCCAGGCTGGCGGCACGCACGAGGTGCTCGGCCGAGTCGTCGCGTCGCCACGCGTGCTCGGTGTCGAGTCGGACGAAGTCGAGCCCGGCAAGACCCGCGACCTCGACGACGCTCGGGCTCCAGGAGTACACGACCGCGCCGTGGACCAACTCGCCCCGCTGGAGTTTCGCCCGCAACGGGTTCGCATCTCGATGCATCGTGGCCAGCCTCCCAGACTCTTCCGAGGCGCGGGCGTCAGCCGCCGAGGGTGTTCGGAGTGCCAGACGAGCGCCGCGACCCAGCGACCACCAACGGCTCGATATGTTACGGGCCGCTCTAGTACCACGTTGTCAGTGTTGCGCGGGGCGGAATGGCGCGGCCGCCCGGCAAACCGTGAGGGCGGCCAGCCTCCGTGGCAAATCTGAGACGCCGTGCGTCAGCCGCCGCAATGTTTTCGGTTTGCCGGGCGGCCGCGCCGTTCCGCCCCGCGCAACACTCTTAAGAAACCCTCTAGTGCGTCATGGCATAGAGCAGGACGTTGATGCCGATCGCGTATGCATCGAGCGAGAATCGGTGAAAGTACTCGTTGTCCTCTCCCTCTCGCTCCCAGCCGTCGGCGATGTCTGTGTTGTGCGACATGAGCACCATGAGCCGGCCATGCGTGTCGGCGATTCCGCGAAAGTGTGGCTCCGCGCTGCGCGAGCCGCGCTCGGATGTCGTGGCGCCGCCGTTCCGACGCCAGAACTGGATCGAAGGGATCTGGGGGATCCGCTTGATCTCGTAGAGACCGCGGAAGATCGGGTGGTCCAGCGGAACGTCGACAATCGGAAATTCCGACGGTGGCAGCACGTTGGCGATCTCGCCGGCCCACTGCTCCCAGGCACGCGGCCCCCAGAAGTCATCGACCCACAAGAACCCGCCGCGCAGGAGGTAGGCGCGGAGGCGCTTGGCCTCGTCGGCACCGAACGCGGCCGTGCCGACGTCGGACATGAAGATGAACGGAAGTCGAAGAGCTCGTCGTCCGTCAGACGCACGACGACGTGATACGGGTCGCCTTCACCGTCCGCGCTGATGCTCACGGTGGTGAGCTCGGCGAACCGCATCATGAAGTTGGCGTCGGACCACGGGTAGTCCGTGCTCCAGCCGTAGCCCCCGCGCTCTCGACGCACGCTCTCGTACAGCACGCGACAGAAGGTGAAGGACCGGTCCCGTCGCGTCGCGTCGGCGAACCGCGGCGGCATCCGCCGCCATCCCCAGCCCCGCCCGAACTGGGCCACCGCGACCGTCGCGGCGCCCAGCACAATCGACGAGAGGACCGCCAGGACGAGAAACGAGCGCGCGCGTCTTCGGATGTCGCGTGGCACGAGACGGCGGTCCACTCTTGGCATCGGCATCCAGGCGATCGTCTAGCTGAAGCCTGATGCCAGGAGGCGGCCGAAGTCAAGTGCCGGAGGGGAGCACCCCGATGCTATGATCGGCAGGATCTAGCAGCCCGTGGTGCCGCGTTGTGGTTGGATGGGCTCAGGTGGACGGGCTATGAGCGAGCCGCCGCGGCTGGAATCGCTGGCTCCGATTCCCGAGTACCAACGAATCTTCTCCCTCGGCAGCTACATCCCCTTCTGGTGGTCGTCGCTGATCGTCGTGCAGGCGTTTCTGGTCGGCCTGTTCATGGTCGCACCGATCGGCCCACTGAATCTGATCCAGGCGGGCGTCGTGACGCTGGCCTCGTCCCTGACCATCGCGGTGCTGTTCGCCTCGAACGCCTATCCCGGGATGCGTCATGGCATTCCCTTCGTGGTGCAGCTCCGCCAGATCTTCGGGATCCGAGGGGCGCCCATCGTTGCCGGGGTCCGTATCGTGCCGGCGTTTGCCTGGTATGGCATCGGCTCGTGGATCGGAGCGCAGGCCGCCGATCAGATCACCCGGAGCCTATTCGGGTTCGGGGGCGTGCCCCTGTACTTCGCGGTCTTCACCGGCGTGCAGACGCTGCTCGCGATTGCCGGGGTCAAGTCGATCAAGTGGTTCGACGTGTCGCTCGCGGCCCTCGTGGTGTGCTTTCTCGGCTACATCGCGGTCGCCGCGCTCGTGGGCGTGGACCTTCGCGCCACGGCCGCGTGGAACGCAGAGGGTACCTGGGGTCGGCCCTTTCTCGTGGTCTTCGCCGCCTCGGTCTCGGCCCTCATCACCGGGGCGGTCAACATCGCCGATCTGTCCCGGCATCTGAAGAGCTCGGACAGGAACAACTGGGCGGGCCACGTGCTCGGGCTGGTGCCGCCCTGGGCCTTCATGCTGGGCACCGGCGTCCTGGCCGGGCTCGTGACGGGTGAGCGTGAGCCGGTCGCCGCGCTCATCGGCCTCGCCGCGTCCCCGTTGGTCGTCGGGGTCCTGCTCGCGTTCATCATCGCGGCGCAGTTCACGACCAACCTGACGCTGAACATTCTTCCGCCGGCACATTTCTTCCAGGATCTGTTCAAGATCGGCTGGGCCGCCGCCGTCGTGCTGACGAGCCTGTTGTCGATGGTCTGCATGCCGTGGCTGCTTCTCGAGAGCGGCAACTTCCTCCGGTTTCTGGCCTGGATTGGGCTGGCGCTCGGGCCGATCCTCGGCGTCATGCTGGCCGACCACTGGGTCGTGCATCGCTGGCGTCCCACCGATCCGCGGCGGCTCTACGACGTCTCGCCAGGCGGCGCCTGCTGGTTCAGCAGGGGTTTTCGCCCGGCCGGAATCCTCAGCCTGGTGATCGCCACGGGTCTGGCGACCTGGAGCTTCGATCTGGCGTGGATGGTGGGTCTGCCCGTCGGGTTCGTGCTCTATCCCCTGCTCGTTCGTCTCTTCGAGTGACGGCGTCAGAGCCATCCGCCGATCCCGCCCGCTGACGCCTCGGTGCCGCCCCGGTGCGGTGTGGAGCGACGTCCGCTCCTCCGGGCGACGGCGCGACGCGGCTCGCGGCCCTGGTGAACGTCCTGCCGCGATCCGCCGGGTTTGACGGCGGCGCGCGACAGAGTATAAGTGTGAGAGGTGAGGCAACGTTGAGACGGATCGGACGGTGGGGGCTCCTGGCGCTGGTGGCGTGGTGCACGTCGTGGCCTGCGCCGGGGCACGCGCAGATCTCGACGATCCGCATGATCGAAGACGGCTCGATCTATCACCGACAGACGTGTCCCACCCTGCAGGGTCATGTGTCGCGGGGGATTGACCCGGAGGACCTGAGCGAGGCCCACATCGCGTGCGTGATCTGCCGGCCCGATGCCGGCCCACCGTCCATGACCTACGCGCGGCCACCGCGGGTGGTGATCGAGCGTGACGTTCTGGAAACGGAAGAAGCGGACGCGTCTTCGAATGTGGCCGAGCCCGCGGACGCGGGTCTGCTCGTCTCGGCCCCACCACCCGCGGCCCCGGTGTTTCTCGTCGATCTGTTTGCCGAGGCGACGCTCTGGAGGGTCGAGGGCAGCACGATCTTCCACCGGGAGGGTTGTGTCACGCTGCAGGGCCACCGGCGAGTCGCGGTGGATCGCTGGGAGCTGACCGACAGTCACACGGCGTGCCGTGTGTGTCTCCCGCGTGGTGCGCCGCCGCGTGCGAGCTATCTCCCCGAACGCGTGGCGTTGCCCGAGCTGCCCACTGTGCCGGTGGCCGACGCGGTGGCGGCTATCGTTGAAGCGATCGAGGCTGCCCGGGCGCCCGCCGCAGAGGCTGCGCTGTCCGTGGCGACCGCGCCGGGCGCGGCGCTCTCGCCCACGACGGAGGGGCCGGACGTGGGGGCCATGGCCGGCGTCGTGAAGGGCCCTGGTGCGCCCGCCGGCGGTCAGACGCCGGCGGTGGCGCGCGCGAGCGAGGTTGCACCGCTGACGTGGGTCGAGGGCCCACTGCCGCTGGCCGTGCCGACGGCCGCCGACACGGCCATGACGCCGTCGGACGATGGGGACGCCGGTGCGGCCGTCTCGGCGAGCGGCGCGACGGTGCCGAGCGAAGGTGCGGGCCTCGCCGTGCCGGCAACGACTGCCGCGGGTACGACGGTCAGCGGTGAGCTCGAGCCAACGGTGATCGTGCCGGTCCCGTTCGTGTCCGAGGACGGCGCCCTCGAGCTGACCCTGACGACCACCATGGGGGTCGGCTCGGCATCCTGGGAGCGAATCGACTGGACCCTGACGGCGTCGAGCACGCATCCGGAGCCTTTGACGTTCGACGCGGACATCCTCCTGCAGGACGCAGCGGGCGCGGTCGTGGCGGACGATCGGCTGCACCGCGTCGCCGTTCTGCCCGGTTCGGCGCGCAGGTTCACGGGGTACGTGCGGGTCGACCCGGCCCTCGCCCCCACCATCACCGCCGCACTCTCCCGGCCGGTTGCGCAACCGGAGGTGCCGGTCCGGGCGACCACCGTGGATGTCGGCATCGTGCCGGTCGCCGACACGCCGACGAGCGCCCGTACCCTACGCGGCGAGTACATCTCCTGGCGCGAGCACCTGATCGACGACGAGACGCTGAGCGGTGGAGTCGTCCTCCGTGGGGCGGATGGGCTGGCGGTGGCCGACCTGGATCGGGACGGCCATCTCGACATCGTCTCGGTGCACGAGGACAACCATCATGTCCGGCTGGCCTTCGGGACGGGCGATCCGGACGAGTGGGTCCTGGCGACGCTGGCGGCCGGAGACGAGGCGAAGGGCGCGGAGGACGTGTCGATCGCGGACGCCAACGGCGATGGCTTCCCGGACATCGTGGTGGCCTGCGAGTCCGCCCACCTGATCTACTTCCAGAATCCACGCGAGCGCATCCGCGACGGCGACTGGCCGAGGGTCGTTCCCGCCATCGCGCGCGACCGCGGGTCGTTCATCAGGGTGGCCTTTGCCGACATCGACCACGACGGCAGGCCGGAGGTCGCGGCCGCCAACAAGGGGTCGGAAGATCACGCCACGGAGCTGCTCGGGCTGGATCCCGCCCGACGGTTCATGGGCGGCGCGGCGGGCGGCCAGGCCAAGCGCTCGGCACGATCGGAGCGGAGCGCGATCTCGCTGTTCGAGCTCCCGCGAGACCCGCTGGATGGCGAGGGGTGGCGCGAGCGGGTGCTCGCCCGGGTGGACATCCCGATCAACGCCGCGCCGGTCGACCTGGATGAGGATGGGGACCTCGACATCGTGGGCGGCAGCCGTGGGGAATCGCGCGTGCTTTGGTTCGAGAACGCCGGAGGAGCGAATCTCCGCTTCGAGGGGCACCGGGTCTCGGCCGGCGGCCAAGCTCGCTTCTGGGAGCATCGCATCCGGGTCGCCGGGCGTACGGTGCCACGAGAAGCGGGGGTCATGCGGTTGACCGGGATGAACCTGGCGTTCCAGGACATCAATCAGGATGGGCGCGTGGACGTCGTGCTGCAGGAGACGCCGTGGTCGGTCGTCTGGCTGGAGCATCCGGCCGACGTCGCGCGCCCGTGGCGGCTCCACCCCATCGGTGAGCTGGCGCCCGACGCCTCCACCGGGCTGGGCGTGGTCGACATCAACGACGATGGGTATCCCGATGTCATGACGGGAGGCTATAGCCAGAATCCGCGGGACCACGACGGCGCCGAGGTCACCGTGACGAGCCGCGTTGGTCGCCTCGCCTGGTTCGAGCACCCACGCGATCTCGACGCACCCTGGATTCGGCACGATATCTCGCGACGGAAGCGCGGCATGTACGACGCGTTCGTCCCGCTCGACCTGGACGGTGATGGCGACATCGACTTTCTCGCCACTCGCGGCAACAGCGGCCGCTTCGATGGTGTCCTGTGGCTCGAGCAAGTCCGCACCACCACCCCGGTGCCCTCCTTCGAGCCGGCCCGCGAGCGGGAGAGCGCCCACATGCCGTTGCCGCCCCCACCGACGTTGATCGCGCCGGTGGTCTCGGGTTCCGGCGCGGCGGCGGCGGGCTCGAACAGCGCCCGCGGCGACGCGACCGTGGTTCCGCGATGATCGGCCGGCATCCGACCGTGTGGACCGTGATCGGCCGGGGATTCAGGCGACGGTGTCCGCACTGCGGGCGAGGGCGGCTGTTTCGGCGGTGGATCACGATGTTCGACCGCTGCGGGCATTGCGGGCTGGTCTTCCTGCGAAATCCCGTGGACGTCTGGCTGTTCTGGATCATCGGAGACCGGTTCCCGCTCGCCGTGGGAATCGCGGTGATCTATCTCGGGTTCCGGGTCACCGACTGGGTGACCGGCACCGCGTTCTTTCTGGCGATGGTCGTTCCCTTGATCGGCACGATGCCGCACCGCCAGGGCGTGGCGCTGGCGCTTAACTACCTCTCGCGGGTCCATCTGCCCGACCCCTCGGATGAGCTGCCGCCCCCGGCCACGGCCACCCTCGACACCTGATGTCGTCCTCGATGACGGGGCGATCGGTCGGGACGGACGGGCGCCGCGCGGGCGGGTCCACGCGGGTCGGACGTCGGGAAGCCGCGCTGTTGATCGCGCCCGTGGCGGTGCTGTTCCTGGTGCTGCTCGTCGCGCCGGTGGCGTTTCTGGTGAAGGTGAGCCTGCTCGCGCCGGGGCCCGCCGCGCCGCTGACTGGTCCGACCAGCCTGGCGAGCTACGCGGCGCTCGGCGACGCCTACTACGCGAGCATCCTGTGGCGTACCCTCCGGATCGCCGGTCTCACGACGGTCTGCTGCCTCGTGCTCGGCTATCCCCTGGCCCTCTCGATCACCCGGTCGCACGGCGTCTCGCGGTCGCTGCAGACCGTGCTCGTGATCTCGCCGCTCTTCGTCTCGGTGGTGGTGCGCGCGTACGGGTGGGTCCTGTTGCTGGGGAACCGCGGGGTGATCAACGTCGTCCTCACGGCGCTCGGGCTGCAGGATCGACCGACACGGCTGATCTACACGGAAGGCGCCGTCGTCGTCGCGCTGGTCGAGGCGCTGTTGCCCTTCATGGTCCTGTCGCTCGCGGCGGTTCTCGATCGGATGGATCCGGGGTTCACCGAGGCGGCCCGCGGTCTCGGGGACACGGCGCTGGGCGCGTTCTGGCGCGTCACCCTGCCGCTCTCGATGCCGGGCGCGCTCGCGGGATCGCTGCTGGTCTTCATGGTCGCGATGGGTAGCTACGCGACACCCGCCCTGGTCGGCGGGAGCCAGGTGCGCGTGATGGTGACCGAGATCTACGCGCAGGTGACGTCGATCTTCAACTGGCCGCTCGGTGCGGCCCTCGCCATCGCGTTGTTGGCCGTCTCGCTCCTGATCATCACGCTCGCGGGCCGGCTCGCCGGCTCCGGTCGCGTCGCGGAGGCGCTGTGACCCGAGGCGTCCTTTTTCGGCTCGCCGTCGTGCTCATCTACGGCTTCCTCCTCGCCGCGCCCCTCATCGTCATCTACTACTCGTTTAGCGAGACGGTCGTGCTGCGGTTCCCGCCCGAGGGGCTGACCCTGAGCTGGTACGCGAGCTTTCTCGGTCAGCCCCGCCTCGTCGACGGCGTGTGGAACAGCCTGATCGTTGCCAGCTGGTCGACCCTGGCGGCGCTCGTGCTCGGGCTGCCGGCGGCCTACGCGCTGGTGCGGGGCGACCTGCCCGGGCGCTCCTTTCTGCTGGCGTTCCTGCTGGCACCCCTCAACCTGCCAGGACTGATCCTGGCGCTCGGTATCCTGATGTTGCTGGCGACCCTCGTCCAGCCGCTCGTGGATGTGGCGCTGGTGGGTGGCCTGGCGCCGCTGTTGGCGGCGCACCTCGTCGTCACCGTTCCCTGGGTCGTCCGCACGGTCGTGGCCAGCCTCGAGACGGTCGACGCGGCGCCAGAGGAGGCCGCCCGTGGGCTCGGAGCGACCCCGGCCCAGACCTTTCGCCTGGTCACGCTCCCGATGATCTGGCCAGGGGTCGTGGCGGGCGCCATCTTCGCGTTCATCGTGTCGTTCGGCAATTTTGCGCTATCGCTCTTCTTCTCGAGCGGAGACGTGGTGACGCTGCCGGTGGCGATCTTCGAGTACGTGGACCAGTTCCAGGATCCCACCGTCGCGGCAGTCAGCAGCGTGGTGATCGTGGCGACGACCGTCGTGGTCCTGCTGGCCGAGTGGATCGGCGGGCGGAGCCGGGCGACGGCGATCCGGACGACGCGGGGGAGGCAAGACCGATGAGTGCCAGTCGCCGGCCGGCCCGGGGAGCTCTAGCAGCCCGTGGTGAGAGTCCTGCGTCGCACCAAGGGTGGCGCTGCGCCCGGCTGGCAAGGCGCGAGAAGCGAGAATACCGGGAGTATTTGACCCGTCGTGAACAATGCCCAACGCAGCCCGCAGCGGGATGCAGCGCCGGCCGACTGCAGCAGGACTCTTACCACGGGCTGCTAGGGCTGCTCGCCTTGGTGGCGGTCCTCTTGACCGCGTGTGGGGCACCGGCACCGGATGAGGCGTCGCCGGCCGCCGTCCCGGCCGCGAGCGAATCGACCGGACCGTTCGCCGGGAAGACCCTGACCGTGGCCCTGGCGCCGGGGCGCATCGGCGACTTCGATCGGCTGATCCGGGCGGAGTTCGAGCGACGTACCGGTGCCACGGTCTCGCTCGTCGGCTTGCGGTCCGCCGACCAGGTGGCGCGGGTGCGCATCGAGCGCAGCCGGCCGACCCTGGACGTCCTGTGGATCGACATCGGCGAGGCGCTCGTCCTGGCGGGCGAGAATCTGCTGGCGAGGGTCACCGCGCAGGAGATCCCGAACATCGGCGAGATCCGTGACAGCGCGCGGAGCCGGATCGGGATCGCACCCTCCGCGTTCTCGTCGGCGATCGGCTTCCTCTACAACACCGAGCGGCTCGACCCCCCGCCGCGCGCCTGGGCGGACTTGTGGGAGCCGCGGCTCCGGGACCAGCTGGCGCTGTTCGATTTCGGCAGCAATCTCGGTCCGCTCACGCTCGCCATGGCGGCGCGGCTGCGGGGCGGGAGCGAGACCAACATCGATCCGGGGTTCGACATACTGGCCGCGCTGAAGCCCAACGCCTACGGATTCGGCACGAGCGGGCCGGCGAACAACAACCTGGTGGCGCAAGGGGAGGCCGCGCTCACGCTCGGGTTGGCCAATCAGGCGCGCGACCTGAAGGCCAAGGGGGCTCCCGTCGACTGGATCGTCCCGTCCGAGGGAGCCCTGGCCCTCCCGCAAGGCTTCCAGATCGTCGAGCGAGGCCCCGAGCCGGCGCTGGCCCGCCAATTTCTCGACTACACGTTGAGCAAGGAGACGCAGACCCGGCTCGCGAACGAGCTGCTACTGGTCGTGACCAACGTGGGGGCGGTCGTCCGTCCCGAGCTGGCGGATCTGGTGCCGGTCGATCGGGTCATCTACTTCGACTTCGAGGCGATCGGGGCCCGCCGCGGTGCGTGGACCGATCGCTTCAACCGGGAGATCCTCGGCAGCTGAACGCCCGCCGAGTCACGGGACAAAAGTAATGTTAGCGATAGTTGAGTGCCAGCTCGTGGGTGAGGTTGCGGGCGCGCGCCTCGGCCACGGAGTGGTCGCCGAAGAAGAAGTTGACCACCTTGTTGGGGTTGCCGTATTTCTGCGCGAAGCGGTTCCAGAGCGCCGGCCCCTTGTGCACGTCGTAGCCGCCCTCGTGCGCGTAGCGTAGCCCGACCCGGTCCGCCTGATCCTCGTGCCCCCGGCCGTATCCGCTGATCCAGGCGGAGGTGCCCAGCAGCGTCGCCACCTGCAGGACGGTCCGCTTGGCCGTGCTGTCGATCGTCTCGGCGGCGACCGAGACGCCCAGCGCCGCCAGCTGAACGAACATGTTCGTCCGAAACTGACGCCGTGAGTGCTCGTGCGTGGCGTGCACCAGCTCGTGCCCCACGACGACCGCCACCTCGTCGTCGTCCATGTTGTCGAGCAGGCCGCTGAAAACGTAGATCGAGCGGTTGGGTGCCGCCATCGCGTTCCACTCGTCGTTCTCGACGACGTACACGCGGAAGTCGGAGGGCGAGAGGTAGGGCGGCGTGAGGCCAGCGGCGATCCGCTGAACCCGGTCGAACCGCGGCCCGCTGCGGAGGAGCTTTCCGTAGCTCTGCCGCTCTCCGGCGGCCTGCTCGAACATCCGGCCCTCGCGGCGATACTCGTCTTCCATCTCGTTGAAGGCCGCGACGAGATCGCCCTCGAACATGGCGGAGCCGTTCGGCTTCGCCTCCAGCTCACGCGCCTGGACCATACCGCTGGCGAGCCGAATCCCCTTGGCCTTCACCTCGTAGCCCAGGGGGATCGTTGCGAAGTCCCGGGCGTCGGCCCGGCCCTTGAACTTCGCCCCGGGCGCCAGCGTCACGCGCTGGCCGTCCACGACCAGCACCCGCCCGCGTCGCCACTCGGCGTAGCCCTCGACCTCGACCTTCGCGTCGGCGGCCGCCAGCATCGCGCCGCCCAGCGCCACGATCGCCGCGTGCGCGGTCAGCGCTCGAATCCGGGATGGCTTGCGAGTCATTGCGCGTCCTCTCCCAGGGCCGCACTCGGGTCATTCTCGAGACGGCCCCGATTTCGCTCGCGACGATCGGGCCCGCGCCGCCGGCCACGGCGCCGTCGCGGACGGCCCGGTCGTTTATCAAAGATTATGAGACCTGGAGACGCGATTGCAACACCGCGATCGCCGGGCCGGGCACCGTGGGTGCTCCGGCGGTATACTGCGCCCGCGCGCGTGTCGAGACCTGGCTGTGTTCGTCATCGAAGCTCCCCCGCCCAATCCTCCGGCCGACCCGCTGCTGGCGAGAGTGGGCCGCCTCGTGGCCGGTCTGAGCTGGCGTGCGTTGAGTCCCGAGGTGCGGGCGCGGCTCCCGCTGCTCCTGCTCGACGTGTTCGGGTGCGCGTGCGCCGGACGGGCCCTGGGTGCGCACGCCGGGTTCGCGGACGCGCAGACCCGCGCGGGCGGGCCCGAGGAGGCCGTGGTCTGGGGCCGCCGCGGGCAGGTGCCTGCTGCGCAGGCGGCGCTGATCAACGGCTGCGTGGCGCACCACGTCGACATGGACGACGGGCACGCCGGCGCGAGCCTGCACGGCGGGGTCACGGTGATTCCGGCCGCGCTCGCCGTCGCCGAGCGGGCCGACGCCCGGGGCGAGGATCTGCTGGCGGCGGTGGCGGCCGGCTACACGGCCGCGATCGCCTGCGGTCGGCCGCTGCGTGACGGGATCGTCGAGCATCGGTTGCACCCGCCGAGCATCGTCGGGGGCTTCGGGGCGGCGGCGGCCAGCGCGCGGGTGCTCGGTCTCGACGCCCACGGCACCGCCGGCGCGATGGCGCTCGCCGGCACCCTGGCGCCGTTGGGGCCGTTCGAGGCGTTCACGCAGGGCGCGCCCGTCAAGGATCTCTATGCGGGGTGGCCCGCCGCAATCGGGGTGCTGGCGGCCACCTTCGCCGGGCAGGGGCTCGGGGGGCGCTCGACGTCCTGGAGGCGCCACACGATGGGCTCGGCAGCTTCCTGCTGCATGGTCCGGCGGCCACGGCCGCCGACCCCGATCTGGACGAGCTGCTCCACGTCCAGTTCAAGCCCTACGCCACGTGCCGGTCGGTCCAGCCCGCCCTGACGGCGCTCGAGCCGCTACTCCCGCTCGATTCCGATGCCGTGCGCTCGATCGTGGTCGAGACCTACCCTTACGCGGTAGACCTCAGCCGGGACAGCGATCCCACGACCGCCATCGGCGCCAAGACCTCGATATCCGTATGGCATTGCGAGTGCCGTGCTCGACGGCGAGGTGGGTCCCGGCGCGTTCGGAGCGGCACGGCTCGGCGATGCCCGGCGCCGGGCATCGCCGGGCGCGTGCGGGTCGCGGTGGCCACGGACATGATCGAGCCGCTCGTCCGTGGCGCGCGCGTGACGGTCGTCTCGACGACGGGCGTGACCCGGCGCGGGGAAGCGCGGGCAGCGCGCTGGACCGGGGACGCCCCGGCCAGCGAGGACGAGCTGCGTCAGAAATTTCGGCGCCTAGCGGGTGCCGCGGCCGGGCGCATCGAGCGCGCCGTCGATCGGCTCGCCACCGCGTCCAGCGTCAGGGACCTGACGGAGGCGCTCCAGGCGCCCGCACCATGATGCTCGATCGGATGGCCGAGTGGGCGCTCGAGGTGCCGCGTGCAGGCGACGCGGTATCGCCGGAGGCGCGCCACGCCGCGCGACGGCTCCTGCTCGACCAGGCAGGGATTGCTGCCGCGGGTGCCGGGCTGGTCGGGCGTCACCCCACCATCCGCACGGCGCTCGAGCAGACCGGTACGCCGCGGGCGGGGCTCTGGACCGGGGCCGGATCCGCCTTCGCGCCGTTTGCCGTCCTCGTCAATCGGTCCGTGGGCGACGCGCTCGAGCTGGCGGCCGGCCCCGAGTGCGTGCAGGCGGCGGTGGCGGCGGCCGAGGTGGCCGATGCCGATCTGGGGGATCTCCTGCGTGCGATCGCGGTGGCGGCGGAGATCGAGGAGTACCTGCGGCGCTGGCTCATGCTCGGCCTCGAGCGGCATGGCCTTCACCCACCCGTGATTATCGGTTCGATGGCGGCGTCGGCGGCGACCGCGTGGCTTCTGGACTCTCCACGAGCGACCCTGGTCGGAGCCGTCGCGTCCGCGGCCTCCCTGACGCCCCAGTCGCCGTACCGCGCGCTGTCGATCAGGAGCCTCGGGCAAGACGCTCTACGGGGGCTGGAGCCAGATGCTGGGCCTGTGGACCGCGCTGTGGGCCGACGCGGGAATGGTTGGACCCTCGACCGTGCTCGAGGGGGGGCGCGGCGTGGCCCAGGCCGTCGTCGACGCGGCGGGCCCGGTTCCGGCGCCGCGCTTCGAGCCGGAGGGCTGGGCGATCACCCGCGTGACCTTCAAGCCGTATCCGTGCAACCGCGCGTGTCATGCCGTGCTGACCGCCCTCGACGAGCTCGGCCCGATCGACGCGGCCGCGGTCCAGCGGGTCGACGTGTGGACCTATCCCTACGCCGTCGAGCTTGATCGGCGGAGCGAGGGGTGGTCCGCGATCGCCGCCCAGCTGAGCATACGCAAGACCGTGGCCCTGGCCCTCACCTGGGGTGGGCTCGAGCCGGAGAGCGCCTACGGCGCCGCGCGTCTCGCCGACCCCCGCGTCGCCCGACTGGCCGAGCGGACGACCGTGGCGGTCGATCCCGCGCTCGACGCCGCGGGACCGCGGGTCCGGCGCGCGCGCGTGCGCGCCACGCTCGACGGTGGCGGCGCGCGCGAGGCGGAGGCCGATGCGCGGTGGGGTCCGTCGCGCGGCGCCAGCGACCGCGAGCTGCGTGAGCGCTTTCTCCGGTTCAGCCGCCTCGGCGGTGGCGTCCCGGCGTTCGACCCCTGGGACGCGCCGGAAACGACGCGGGTGCGACACCTGCTGGAGGGGGTGGGACGTGGCTGATCTGCGGCTGATCGGCCTGACGAAGCACTACGGGCCGACGCTCGCGGTCGACCACCTCGATCTGGCGGTCACGGACCGCGAGTTCATGACCCTGCTCGGACCCAGCGGATCCGGGAAGACGACGGTGCTTCGCATGGTCGCCGGTCACGTTCCGCCCTCGGCCGGGACGATTGTCGTTGGGGCACGGCAGGTCCAGGACCTGCCGCCCGAGCAGCGCGACATCGGCATGGTCTTCCAGAGCTACGCGTTGTTCCCGCACCTCACGGTGTTCGGGAACGTGGCGTTCGGCCTGGAGCGACGCCACGTGCCCCGGCGTGAGGTCGCACGGCGGGTGGCCGAGGCGTTGACGCTGGTCCAGCTCGACCGGCTGGCGGCGCGCCGTCCCCGGGAGCTCTCGGGAGGTCAGCAACAGCGTGTCGCGCTTGCCCGGGCGCTCGTCATCCGGCCACCGGTGCTGCTCCTCGACGAGCCCCTGTCGAATTTGGATGCCAATCTGCGCGGCGAGGTGCGGCTGGAGATCCGACGGCTCCAGCGCGAGCTCGGGATCACGACGCTGCTGGTCACGCACGATCAGGAGGAGGCGCTCACGGTCTCGGACCGGGTGGCGGTGCTCCGCGATGGTCGCCTGCAGCAGGTGGCGTCGCCAGTCGAGCTCTACCGTCGACCGGCGAACCGGTTCGTCGCGGAATTCGTCGGCAAGATGAACTGGCTCCCTCTCGCGCGGATCGAGACCCGCGGGTCGCGGGCGGTGTATCGCCTGCCGGATGGCGAGCCGGTCACCGGGCCGGCCGGCGCGGAGCAGCGGTGGCTGGCCATACGCCCCGAGGAGATCCGGCTGGGTGCGCCGTCGGCGAGCATCGAAGCCACACGGGGGCGGGGGTGCCTCGGCCCGAGCGTCTTCCTCGGCGAGCTCGTGGAGACGTCGGTCACCCTTCAGGACGGGACGATCCTGACCGTGCGGGGCTCCGCACGAGACGCCACGCCGGGAGAGGTGGGGGAGATCGTGCAGTTCTGGTGGCCGACCGCGCGGGCCTCGATTCTCGATGAGGAGTAGATCGAGTGGCTTTACAGCGGCGGGCCTGCTGTATAGCATAGGGTGCTTAATTTGAACGATCGGTCCCCGGGCGCAGTCTGGCGCTCGAGTGTCGCCGGTCGAGGGGGGACGTGTTGGCAGGGATGACACCAGAAGAGATCAGACGACTGGCTCGGCTCGGAGCGGAGGCCAGGCTACGCGAGCTACGGCGAGAGACGGCGGCGCTACTGTCGGCGTTTCCGGGGCTCCGGTCGTCGGGTGAGAAAGCCGCGCCCGCCGACGGTGGACGACCGAGGGGACGGGGCCGGATGACGCGCGCGCCCGCCGCCAAGGCGCCCGCACGCCGGCGCGAGATGACCGCCGCCGCACGGAAGGCGGTCTCGCAGCGAATGAAGAAGTACTGGGCCAACCGCCGGCAGGCCGCGAAATCGAAGGGCGCGAAGGGCAGCTAGTGCACCGCCGTCGAGATGCGGTCACGGATCGGGTTCGCAGCGCGCCCAGGCGCAAGGCGCCGCGACGAGGAATACCGGGAGTATTTCGAGGAGCGGCAGCGCCGCGGATGGGTGTGCTGCGGGCTCGAGGCGTGGCCGCATCTCGACGGCGGTGCACTCCCGCGAACGCGTAGGCCGAACGACTCGCAGACCGAGTCGTCGACTCCCGAAGGAGGAGGGTACGATGGGGAAGTGTCTGACCCGGATGTCGGGTCGACGTCCGACTCGAGGGCTCGTCCTTGGAGCCGCCGTGGCGGCATGTGTGTTTGCGTACGTCGGGTGCGCCGGCCAGCCGCCGGCGAACACCGAGACGGATCCGCCGGCCGAGAGCGATCGTCTCCAAGGGCAGGTGCCGCTCGCGGACCAGGAGAACGGACGCTCGCTGCAGCCCTACATGGGGAACATGCGGCTCGTCGGCCAGCAGGATGTCGAGAATCGTGGGGAGAACGGCAACCTGGGCTGGATCGGTGACTGCGCCTATGTGGCGGCGTACTTCGGCGGCAAGGATCGACTGGCCGGGATGGCGGTGGTCGATGCGTCGAACCCGAGCAACCCGGAGCTCGTGAAGATCTTCACCGGCACGCCAGGGACCCGTGAATCACAGGTGGAAGCCCACGAGGGGCGCGGCATGGTCATCGTGATGCCCTTCAGCCACCCGGCGACCCCGTACGGCGCCCCCCCGGGTCCCAGCCAGCTCCAGATCTATGACGCATCGAAGGACTGCCGTGACCCGATCCGCGTGGCGACCTACGATTTCAACGGGGGCGAGGTCCCCGGCGAAATCGTCACGCACGAGCATCGGATCAGCGAGGACGGGAACACCGTGTGGGCCACGGTCGGGAGCCCCGAGACGCCCGGCGACGCGCTCATGGCGATCGACATGAGCGATATGGCCAATCCCACCCTGATCGCGAGCTGGGATCTCAGCCACGAGCCGGGGATGCCCGAGAGCGGGATGCACGACCTCGAGGTGAACGCCGACGGGACCCGGGCCTACGGCAACTACAACTATCTGGTGGACAACGAGGTGCAGCAGGGGTTGGTCGTGCTCGACACGAGCGAGGTGGCCGAGCGCCGCACGGACGCGCAGATCCGCCGGATCAGCTCGTTCAACTGGGGCCCGCCGGAGAATTTCGGATATACGCACTCCTCCCATCTGGTCAAGATCGCCGGTCGCGATTACGTCATCGCCATGGACGAGACCATGGGCGATCGTGGCGGACCGGACAACCATGGTGTCGGCGCGCCGTGGGGCTGGGCCAGGATCATCGATATCAACGACGAGGAGTACCCGCTGCAGATCTCGACGATCAAGCTCGAGGTGTGTGAGGAGCAGTACGCCGAGCAGACGGACCCGGACGGGGCCATCTACGGATCGCACTACCTGGGTGTCGACGATCCCTTTGACACGTCGCTGGTGTTCTTCACCTGGTACTCGTCGGGACTCAGGGTCTGGGACGTTCGGGATCCGTATCAGCCGAAGGAGGTGGGCTACTACATTCCCGGCGCGCGCCCCGATACGGTGCTCCCGGTCTCCGACTCCTACCCGAACAACCTGGTGGACTACACCTATTCCTACGTGCGATACCGGCCGGAGACGGGACACGTCTGGTTCAACAGCCTGTTCAACGGCTTCCAGATCGTCGAGCTGATCGACAACCCGCTCAGGCAGTCGATCAGCGAGTGAGCGCGAGATGAGGCAGTTCGGCTGGATCGGTCTCTCGGCCGTGCTGCTCGTGGGCTGTGGCGCCCCGGCCGGCCCGGACGCACAGCTCGTCCAGGACGCCGCGGCGGCGCTGGGCGGGGTCGGCGCGATCGAGCGTGTCGGCACGCTCACGGTGGCGGGGGACGGAGAGAGCTACTGGCTGGGTGAGAACCCCAGCCCGGACGCGAACCCCCCCAATTTCTTCGCCACCTTCAGCCGCATCTTCGACTGGGGCAACCAGCGGTTCCGCTTCGAGGAGCTGCGGACCCCGAGGTTCGTCACGCCGAACGATGCGACGGCGCGCGTCGTGACCGCGCTCGACGGTGACGTGGCCTTCGACACCGACCCCTTCGACAAGTCGACCCGCCAACCCGACCACCTGGTTCGGACTCGACACGGCGAGCTGCTGCATCATCCCGTCGGCGTTCTCCAGGCGGCGCTCGATCCGGGCGCGACCGTCAGCGGGCTCCGGCAGCATGAGAACTTTGAAGTCGTCGACATCACCACGGCCGACGGCATCGAGGTGACGCTGTTCGTCGACCGCCAGTCGAAGCGTCCGGCGCGTGTGACGTCCGTCGGGGCGCATCCGATGCTGGGAGATACCGAGCTCGAGACGGAATTCGCCAGCTATCGGGATCTGGACGGCCTGATGCTGCCGACACGCATCATCTGGCGAGTGGATGGCGAGATGGTCGGCGAGGTGCGGGACGCGATCAACGAGGTCAACGGGGAGATCGGCCGGCTCGACGCCCCCCGGCTGGTGGCGACGTCCTCACCCGAGCCGCCCCCGCCGCTGATAGAGGCCGAGCTCCTCTCGGAAGGCGTCTGGCGCATCGGCGCGGCCGACTACTTCAGCCTCCTCATCGAGTTCAGCGACCATCTGCTGCTGATCGATATTCCCATCTCGGAGGCCTACACGCTGGGCTTGTTCGCCAAGGCGGGGGAGCTGGTTCCCGACAAGCCGCTCACGCACGTCGTGGTGAGCCATCACCATTTCGACCACTCCGGCGGGCTCCGGGCGGCGGTGGCCGAGGGCATGACCCTGCTGGTGCACGAGCCGGTCAGGGACGGGGTCGGCAGCAGCCCGGCCGGTGGTGCCCGCACCCGTTTCCTGCGGGGCACCCGGGAGTTCTTCGAGGAGCTGGTGGAGCGCGAGCACACGATCGCTCCCGATGCCCTCGCCGGGAATCCCCAGCCGTTGCAGGCCGAGATCGTCTCCGGGAAGCAT
This sequence comes from Vicinamibacterales bacterium, assembly GCA_965197935.1. GTDB lineage: Bacteria > Acidobacteriota > Vicinamibacteria > Vicinamibacterales > CAZQMT01 > CAZQMT01. Next base: position 301,796 of record CBDAOD010000002.1, read on the forward strand.
GTGATCGAGGACGACTTGCGGACGGTGGAGCTCCACGCGATCACCGAGAGTCGGTATGCCGACACGCTGCTGATGGCCTACCTACCGGCAGAGCGGCTGCTCTACGAGGCCGACGTGTATTCGCCGCCACAGGACGCGCTGTCCCGGCGCGAGCCCTATTTCCCGTTCGCGCCCAATCTGTTCGAGAACGTACAGAAGCTGGAGCTCGACGTCGAGCGAGTGGCTCCCGCCCACGGCCCCGTGGTGCCGTTCGAGGATCTCGTCAAGGCCGCCGAATCTCCCTTCGAGCGACCCCAGTAGCGGGCGGGCCGACACCGCGGGCTCGCTCTGCACGCCTGGCCCCCGGGCGCCCACGGTCCGGCGATCACCATCGAATCGACCGACACCGGCCACTACCGCGGGATCTCGGTTCGAACGACCACCCGTCGCTGGCTCGCGCCCCCCGAGACGTTCTCCCCGCCCAGCCGTTCGCCGCTTGCGCCGAATCGGGCGATGACCGCGTCTGGTTGTTGCCCCTCCGGCAGGCGCGGGCTGAAGGCCGTGGAGACGACGACGGTGCCGGCAGACCAGCCGGTCAGCTCCGCGGTCGCCAGGAAGCGTCGCTCGTGTACGACGGCCGTGCCGGCGCGCGTCATCGTGATGTTCGCCACCGGCAAGAACGTTTCGTGATGCACCTCGTACGTGACCAGCGCCCCATCGGGGAGATCCGTGTCTCCGCTGATCTCCAGGGTGTCGCCGTCGAGGGTCGCCGTGACGATCAAGGCCACCGTGCTCGTGGGCCCTGCGGGGGCATCACCGGCCGGAGCCGGTGACGGTGTGCCCGCGGGGGGCGCGGCGCTCTCCCGCGGCTCGGGCGGATCGTCGGGCGGCGGCGCGCAGCCAACCCAGCACAGAAGGGTCAGGCTCCAGACGACCCGCCTCGGCCCCCTCACGCCTGTCTCCCTCTCAGCAGCGTTTCGTGGTCTGACCGCGCCTTCGTCGCCTCGGCGGCCGCTCTGACCGCCGCGAGATAGCGTTCGCCCGGGGAGCCGTCCGATGGGGGTAATGGCCGGCGGAGAAAGGGGATGACCCGGGTCACGAGCTGCTGCCTGAGCGCGCGCATTGCTTCGGGCGTGTCCTCGGTCCAGACGAGATCGATCCAGAAATACTGCGGCCCGTGGTCGGCGTGCGCGTCCAGGATACGAATCGAGTAGACCGTGGGCTCGTGCTGCACCTCATGAACGTTCGAGACCGTGCAGCCAATCTCGAGGTCGCTCAGTGCGGTGCGGGCGAGCCGGGCGAGGCGTTGCCTCGTCGTGTGCATGGATAACGGAGAGACCCCGTCGGGCCGACCACCTGGCCCGATGATATCTCAGGTCGACGTGGCTGGCGACGCTCGAGATCTCCCGGCGCGGGCGGCGTTACCCGGTGCGGAACTCGAAGACGTAGGCGGAGGAGGCCGTGCCGACGAAGATCCGATCGCGGTCGTGGAGCTCGACCCGTCCGCCGGCCCGGGCGCCCCCGACCCTCCGGCCCGCGACGATGGTCCCGCAGGCGCTCCCGCGGTCTGTGAGGTAGAAGCGCTCGCCCTCGGTCTCGATCTGGAAGTGTTCTCGGGACACGTCCAGCGTGCCGTCCGTCCACGGCTGCGGCAAGTTGAGGTCGTTGAGCTTTGGCTCGCGTCCGAGACGGCGCTCGATGGCGCTCCGGACACCGCCGGAGGGCTCCGTGCGGCTCTCGCGTCCGACCTTGAAGGGGAAGCGCTGGATCTCGACCGCGCTGACATCGACCAAGCGGCGTGCCGCCTCGCTGACAGGGATCAGCCGTACGTGTATCGCTGGATTCCGGGACGTCATCTCTTCAATCGACTGAAACACATGGCAGTCTCAGGGTGCTCGCGAAAATCGTGCCGAACCGCCGGACGGCTCGCCGCGCGTGTCACGAGACGCCGATCCGTGCAGCCCCGGCGTCGTGGCCCTGGACGCCGTCTCCCACGAGTGTACATTGTGCACGATCCGCGTTGTAGCCTGTACCCGCCCTTCGGTCCGGACCGATTTCCATCCTGTCGGGTTCCGCCGTTCCGTCCGATACACCCTACCGAGAGATGAGCGGTGAGGAACGCCGGAGTCTCGCAGGGTGCCAGCGTTGTTCGACGCCGCTGGAGCCATCCGACGCGGTGTCGAGCAGTTTTGCCGGCACCTCGCTCTACCTCCGCTGCCCCCACTGCCGGCGGCGTTATCGACTGGAGCTCAAGACTGGGAGGCTGGACCTCGCGGTCCGTCACGGTGCGGTCGCGCCCCCGGTCAGGCTGCGGACTGAGAGGCGCGCATGGGGGCGGCCGTCGTCCGGCATGCGTGTCAATAGGTGCATCCATGTCGGGAACCGTGAACGATTCCCCCGATCGCCAATCGAGACCGGGCAGGGTAAGCCGGCCGGCCGGGATGACCCGCCTCCGGACTCGACATGACAGCCCTCGGCACCTGCGCTTGACGTTCGTGCCGGCGACCGGAACAGCCGGGGCGACGGATGTGCGCCAGCCGCTCAAGTCTTCTCGCCTGCGCGCCGATCATGAGGGTATGCCGATCCACCTGGCCGACCCCACGCCCGCCGTGGCCCCGGACCTCATCGCGAGCCTGCTTCCCCTGACGCAGCAGGCGCGGGCCGCTCTTCGGAGTGGTGAGGTGCAGATCCTGGAGCTACCCTTCAAGGTCGGGTGCGAGAGCCGGAAGGTGTCCGCGACGCTCTGGCGTGGGATCGAGCGGCGTCTGTCCAGGGTACCGCACCTGAACGACATCTACCTCGTCGAGCAGCCAGGGCCGACCTTCGGTCAGATCTCTCGGGAGCACTTCCTGATCCAGGCGCACGGGGACAAGCTGTATCTCGTCGACCGGGGAAGCCGGCACGGAACGCAGATGGACGATCGACGCATCGGTGGCGATTGTCTCGGTGGTCGAACCGAGCTGGTGAACGGCGGCGTGATCCTGATCGGCGCACCATCTTCGCCCTACATCTTCCGATTCCACCTCGCGCAGAAGGCTCAGCGTTCGGCGGCCTAAGGCAAGGCGCACACATGCCTTCCGGTCGGTCCGTCGAGTCGGCCCGCCAACGACCCGCGTCGCGGAAGACAGCCAGGCCGTCGAGTGCGGCGAAGCTCTCCCGTTCTGCGACCAAGCCGTCCCGTGCGGCGACTGCGTGCGCACCCGCAGCTCCCGCAGACGGTCGCGTGGATCGCGAGGAGCTCTTGACCGCACAGGAGCAGGCCCGGCTGCGAGTGCTGCGTAAGCTCGACGAGTTTCTCGATGAGCGCGGACGAGAGCGCCTCGCAGCCCTCGAGCGTGTTGGCGCATCAGCCAAGCCCTTCAATTGGGCGAGTCCTAGTAAATAGAGTTCTGAGGCTCCGAATCAAGTTTCGTATCGGCGATGACGCACACGAGTGGCTGGCGCGGCATAACCAGCATCTTCTCCGAACCTCTCCTCGCCAAGGACATTCAATAACATTCGACATTGGTAGGCCGATCCTCCAAGCCCTGACGTCTGGCCCGCGCCGTGAATCACGAGGCTAAATACCGCCGCGACGCCAGGATTCCAGAGTCGCTGTTTCGGCTGAGCACTCGGCGTGGCGTCGATCTTCACGTCTCGCCCGCAGTGCTTGCAGACGATCGCAGCGTCCTGGATGTCTTCCGCGCAGAAGGGGCACTTCTTCATCGCAATCACCACACCCCAGGCGTTCGCTGCACCTTCATCGCCTCAACGCAATGACGGTAGTCCTCGAACTGCTCACCGCATCCTCGCGGCTATGAGGCCCCGTGCAACCCCAGGGCCCATGCGAGGCAGCCGAACGCGACCGTCGAGGCCACCGCCCGGAAGAGGTTCCAGCCGATCCACCTCGCTTCGTGGAAACGCTCGCGCACAGCGGCCAGGTCGGCAATTCGGTCTGGCTCCCCGGCCGCCTTGATCTCGTCGTTGAGCGGTACGTTGATACCGAGGGTTATGCCGAAAACCGCGAGGTACAGGACAAACGCGCCGCCGATCCAAGGCAACGCCGGGTGCCCGTCCGCGCCAAGGCGGAGCGCCGCCGCCAAAGCGGTGAAGCCCAGCGCACCAAAGAAACTGACCAGGAATCAAGGGTTGATGATCGCCCTGTCAATCTGCTGGAAAGCGTCGACGAACGTGCGATCGTCGGTCCTGCCTAGCCCAGGCATGATGGCGTAGGCGTAGAGTTGGAAGACCCCCGTCACTACCCCCATGGTCATCGTGGCCGCCAGCAGAGCGGCCAGTGGAAGTAGCTCCAGCAATGCCAGCATCGACTCGGCCAGCGTCATGGGATTTCTCATTGAACGGCGCCACCATCTACGGTAGCATGAAGCAACCGCGACAAGTCCTATGCACGATCTGCCCGGTCTCCATCAAAGGAAACCAGACATGCGGGCCTTACTAACATTCGTCTTGACGCTCGCCCTGTTCCTCGGCTGCGCCCAGGACCGCACCCAGAGGATGCCGACGGGGGAAACGGCCGCATCGCCGGTGAACCTCGGGCTCCGACCTGACGGCGAGACCGAGATCCAGCCGGATGTCTCCCAGATCTCCGACGAGCTCCAGCAGGTCTTCGACCACATCGACGAGAATTTCGGCGAGCACGTCATGAATCTGCAGCGGTGGATCCGGCAGCCGAGCATCTCGAATACTGGCGAGGGCATCCCCGAGTCCGCGCAAATGGTGAAGGGCCTCTTCGATGAGCTGGGGTGTGAGCAGTCGCAGATCTACGAAGTCGGCGAGACGGAGTGGGGGGCGCAGGGCAACCCGGTCGTCTACGCGCGGTGCGCGGGCAGCGGCGAGCGAACGCTGGTGATGTACTGGATGTACGACACGATGCCGATCACGCAGCCGGACCTGTGGAACGTCCCACCCTTCGAGGGCGAGCTCGTCGAGCAGCCGCCGTTCCCGAAGGTACTGGTCGCGCGCGGCGCCATGAACAGCAAGGGACCCCAGATGGCGGCCTGGAACGCCATGATGTCGGTCAAGGCGGTCGCGGGCGAGCTCCCGCTGACGGTCCTGTTCGTCGCCGAGGGTGACGAGGAGCGCATGTCGATCGGGTTCCGCAAGTTCGTCAAGGATCATCCGGAGCTCTTCGAAGGCGCCGACGGGATGTGGTACGCCTTTGCGGGGCAGGGCGTCAGCGGCCGGGCACGCTCGGCGGCAGCTCGGAAGGCTGCGTCTACGTGGAGCTGACGACCAGCGGCGCCAGGTGGGGCCGCGGCCCGGTCTACGGCGACATCCATGGGGGGCGCAAGCGGGCCGTGGACAGCCCGGCCTGGCGGCACATGCAGATGCTCGAGTCGCTGGTCGACTCGACCGGCAACCGTGCGTTGATCGACGGGTTCTACGACAACGTCGAGCCGCTGTCGGATTCCGAGCTCGCCGTGCTCGAGCGGAACGCCGCCGGCATCGATCTGGAAGTGGCCGCGAGAAACCTCGGCGTCGCGCGCTTCATCGCGGATGACCCTGTCGAGTTCCTCACGATGTCCCTCTATGGGATCTCGTGGAATCTGGATGGGATCTGGGCGGGAACATGTACGGCGGGGGCGCCGGAGCCATTCTCCCGAGCAAGATCACCTCGAAGCACAATATCCGCTACGTGCCGAACCAGGACGGGATCGACCTGACAGAGAAGATCCAGGCGCAGCTCGATCGCAACGGCTACGAGGACGTCGAGATGACCGTCATCGGCGACGTCCCCTGGTGCAAGATGGGCTACGACAACGATCTGGCCAACGCGCTGGGTCGCACCTACGACATCTTCAAGATCCCGTACGGTGAGCGGCCCGCCGAGCCGTCGATTCTTGGGGGGTACTGGCCGGCCTACCTCTTCGGCCGGGATCCCATGCAGCTCCCCGTTATCTTTGGCGGGGCAGGGCACGGGGGTGGCGCCCACGCGAACAACGAGTACTACGTGATCGAGGGCAGCGGCCAGGTGTACGGCATGGCCGGCGCGTCGAAGTCGGTCGCCACGACCCTCTACGAGTTCGGCGGTAAGAACTAACGCTTTGTCAGTTTCGCGTGGGGCGGAACGGCGTTCGCCGGGCAAACCGTTGTCGCGTCGAAGACACGAGCATCAGGCGCCGCAATGTTCTCGGTTTTCGGGGCGGACGTCGGTTCGTCCCCACGTGAACGATCTAACAGAGTCGGCGGAGGTCTCTTGCCTGGGCTCTCGGGCGACGTGCTGCGCGCCCGTGTCGGGGTCCAGCACGATGGCATGAACGCCGCCCCACGTGGACCGCACCTCGAGCCGACGCCCCTTCCCTTCGGGCGCTCGGCCGATCCCGTCTGTACCTCGACTGCACGTCTGCGGCCGGGCCAATCAAGGTCTGGGTTGCATTGGATGACATGCGGGATGACGAGTTCGAGAACGATCCCATTGTCCCTGTGGGCCTTCGAACTGGGACTCCAGAACCGCCCGTCTTCGTCTCTGCGACTCGCTAGTCTAGTGTCCTGTCACAGTGATTCGCGGCCTGCAGGTAGCCCGCCTTGACTCAGCGTGTGATTCCACTACTAGGGAGATGAGTCAAGCCCATTCTTAGAGTCTCCCTCTGGGATGGGTGAAACCCCTCGCCTTTAGGCGAAGCCTTCAGGAGGCCGCAGGGCCGGACCTCTTCGGGCTCTGGGACGTGCGCCGTGATAGTCGGCTTCAGCCGACGCGGCGCACTGATTCCCTCGCCTTCAGGCGAGGGAGACTCAACGCGGCACGAAGCGTGGGCAGGTGGCGGTAGCCCATCAGCTTCCGCAGGCGCGGCTCGATGTCCAAGAGCGCGGTCGCCAGCCAGCGGTGGCGTTGGCTCGAGTTCTGCCAGTGGTCAACCTTCGCACAGCGTTCCTCAACGAGCGCATTGACCGACTCCAGACAGTTCGTCGTCTTCAGCGACCGGCCCAGCACCCCGTACAGCCCGAGGCGATGCAGCGTTAAGGTTTCGTCCAGACCTTCTGTCAAGCTCCGAGCCGCCGACTGGTTCCGTTCGTCGAGCTCGCCCTGGAGCGTCTTGAGCGCCGTGAGGGCCTCGTCGTACTCCGGCCGGTTGTAGGCGCGCTGGAGGCGCTGACGCCACGCCGCCAGTTCGCTCTTGGCCAGGTGACTCACCACGTTCTCCCGCTTGTGCCACTGGCACCGTTGGACCAGGGCGCGGTGGCGGAAGGTCTTCCGGACGGCTGCCCGCAGCCCCTTGCTGCCGTCGAGGATCACCAGCAGGCCCTGCGAGAGGTCCAGCCCCCGCTCGACCAACGACCGCAAGCACAGCGTCAGCACCCGCTCATTCTCCGTGTCCGTCTCCACGAAGCCGAGGAAGTGTTTCGCCCCAGAAATGGTGATGCCCAGTGCGATGACCATTGTGGCCTCGGCGAACGTCTTGCCGTCCAATACGATGGCCACGACGTCCTCAGCGGCCAGGTCCCGCTCCTGGAGCTCGTGAAGCTTCGCGGCGCTGGCCTCGATGAAGCCTCGGGACACCGTCGACCCCGACAGCCCGATCGCGCCGGGAATCGCCTCGGCGGCCGCCTCGTAGTTGCGACACGAGATCCCATAGAGCCCGCGCTTCAGCAGGAGGTCATTCACCGCGCCGTCGCCATGCAACGCCTCGTAGGCGCGCAACGGAATCTCCCGCCCCGCGACCCCGCGCACCCGCGGCACCCGAATCGGCACCCGCTGCCCCGCCAGGCCGACGGTCCCAGGGTTGCTACCGTGCCGGCGGCCCCCGATCGACGCGGCCTTGCGGGCGTAGCGCTCGCCAGCCAGCGCCGTTACCTCCTCGTCGAGCACCTCCTCCACGTGCATCAAGCCCAGCGGGACCAGCGAGCGGATCAGCTCCACCTTGGCGTCCAGCTCCAGCGCGGTGTAGTCCTCGCGCCGGATGACCTCGACCCGGCCCAGCTGGCGACCCTTCTTGCGCTTCCTGACAGGACGTAGGACACTGCTCATCTCGGCTCCTTTCTCTCGTGGGTTGATGGCCGTTTTGCTTAACGTCATCAAACCACAGGGTGTGGGAGCCGTTTCAATTTCCAACTAAGTTTCGCTCACCCTCAGGGAGATTGAAGCGGGAGAGAAGCGTTTGGTGAGGTTGGAGGTGCCCACGCTGACGGTCCTTGCTAGTGCAGTGTCCCTGAAATACATTTACATATCAACGACCTGCGTGCAATATAGGCGGGATGAATGATGCCGCCGCCGCTCTGTCCATGGCCGCGAAGGATCGGCGACTCCTGGAACAGTGGGCCCGTAGTACGTCGGCCCCGCATCGGGTAGTCATCCGCGCGAAGGCGTTGCTGCTGGCGACCGAGGGGGGTTCCAACAGCCGCATTGCCGCGACCGTGGACGTCAGCCGGCCGACCGTGCTGGCTTGGCGCGACCGGTTTGGAGAGGAGGGCGTTGATTCGGTGTTCGAGATGCGTGAGGGGCGCGGGCGCAAACCGACGATCAGTGCGCGCAGGGTCAAAGCCATCGTCCACGCAACGTTGCACCGCACGCCACCGGGGGCGACCCCCTGGAGTTGTCGCACGATGGCGAAGGCGCAGGGGGTCAGTCGCTCGACCGTGCAGCGGATCTGGGACGCGCATGGCCTCCAGCCCCATCGAGTGGAGACGTTCAAGCTGTCGACCGATCCCGCGTTCGTGGAGAAGCTGACGGACGTCGTGGGGCTGTACATGAATCCGCCCGAGAAGGCCGTCGTGCTGTGTGTGGACGAGAAGAGTCACATTCAGGCGCTGGACCGGACGCAGCCCGGGCTGCCGATGAAGAAGGGCCGCTGTGGGACACTCACGCATGACTACAAGCGCCACGGGACAACGACCTTGTTCGCCGCGCTGAACATGCTGACCGGGCAGGTCATCGGCGAGTGCCACGGCCGGCATCGGCATCAGGAGTTCCTGAAGTTTCTTCGCCAACTCCACCGCGCGTTCCCCTCTCGCCTCGACCTCCACCTCATTCTGGACAACTACGGCACGCATAAACATCCGACCGTGCGGGCCTGGCTGGCGGCCCATCCGCGCTTCACGCTCCACTTCACCCCTACCGGCGCATCGTGGCTCAACCTCGTCGAGAGTTGGTTCAGCCAGCTCACGCAGAAACGCATCCGCCGCGGGGTGTTTTGCAGTGTCGACGAACTCGTCGCCGCCATCAACGATTACCTCCAGCGCTACAACGACAACCCCCAACCCTTTGTCTGGACCGCGACGGTCGATACGATTCTAGAGAAGGTTGGGAAGTGCAACGTTATTCTTGGGACACACCACTAGGATACCGTCAGCGTTGCGCCGAATGTACCTCCACCTGGGCGGGGGATCCTGAGCGTTACAACGAGACATCTCGGCCCGGTAGAAGGAGGTAGCGATGAAGTCGGTCAAACAGATTCTGGGTGCGAAGGGACACGATGTCTGGTCCATCGGTCCGGACGCGCGTGTGTTCGATGCCATCGCCCAAATGGCTGAGAAAGAAGTCGGTGCCTTGATGGTCACGGATCGTGGAAGGTTGATCGGCGTCATTTCAGAACGGGATTATGCGCGGAAAGTCATTCTCAAAGAGAGATCCTCTAAAGAAACATTCGTGAAGCAGATCATGACGACACGTGTAATCTACGTCCACCCGGACGACGGTATTCAGGAATGCATGGCCCTCATGACCAAGCATAGTGTTCGGCACCTTCCGGTCATAGACGAGGGCGGCTCGCCGGCGTCATCTCTCTCAGCGATTTGGTGAAAGCGCTTATCGCAGAGCAGCAGTTCACGATTGAAGAACTCACACGCTACATTACTGGTTAGGCACCCCCTGGAGGGCAGCCTGATCGGCAGGTTCAGGCTACCTTTTCCTCCCTTTTCTAGCCTGCTGGCAGCCCGTGGTGACAGTCCTGCGTCGCACCAAGGGCGGTGCTGCGCCCGTCTGGCAAGGCGCGAGGAGCGAGAGTGCCGGGAGTATTTGACCGACGAGCAACGCAGCCAGTCGGGATGCAGCGCCGGCCAACTGCGGCAGGACTTTTACCGCGGGCTGCTAGTACTACTTTGTTAGATCCGCAATTGCACCGACTTTAGCGCCTCGATGCGCTTCAGGTAGAACGGCCGTTGAGCAAAGAGGTACGCGGTGAAGATTTCCTGCACGATCGCGCGGGCCACTGGAAAGGTGGCCCGGCGAGGTGCCGCCGCCGCTCGGCCTGCAGGAAGTTGTACGTCACGGCGGTGAGCACGACGTGATGGTGCCAGCCCGGGAACGTGCGGCCTTCGAAGTGATCCAACCCGAGGTGGGTCTTCAACTCTTGGTACTGCTGCTCGATGGCCCACCGCTGATGCGCGAGTCGGACGAGCTGCGGCCAGGAGGTGGTGGCCGGCAGGTGCAGGTTGACGAAGAAGTATTTGGTCCGCGGCGTCGCGCCCGTGTCGCGTTCGGCCAGCAGCCACACCTCGGGGGCGAGCCGGCGGTCGCGCCAGTCGTGGGCCGGGGTCACCCGCAGGGCCACACACTGGACCGTCCAGCGGCGCCCGCCGCGGCGGTTGCGCCAGCTGATGGGCCGCCACCGCGGCTGCGCCTTGGCGGCCTGGGCCACCGTGTACGCCCGCACGCCCGCCGCCAGGTCTGGCCGGGTGCGCGGGCGCCCCAGCCGGCCGCCCCGCCGGTGCCCGAGGCGCGGCCGCCCCAGGAACACGGTCTGCGACGAGGAAATCCCCACCGCATAGGGGAGCCGCAACCGATGCCACATGGCCCGAAACAGGCCGGTATCGCCAAACTCCGCATCGGCCAGCACGCCGGTGCCGGTGAGGCCGCTGGCGCGCACCTGCCGGAGCAGGGTGAGCGCTTGGCGCCACTTCGCCTGCAACCGGACACCCCGGGGAAGCCGCGCCCGATCGCGGGCGGCGTCGGTCAGCCACGCCTCGGGCACATAGAGCGCGGCCCCCAGCAAGTAGGCGCGCAGCCCGGTCCACAGCGCCGCGGTGACCGCCACTTGGCCATTGGCGACTTTCCCCACGGCCCCACAGTACTGGCGGGCCACCCCGACCGAGGACGTCCCTGGCTTGGGGAAACTCGTGCCAGCGAAGATCACCAGCCCTTCGCGTTCGGGCAGCACCGCCCGCAGGCAGCGCCAGACGCCGTCGGCACTCCACGGCGCATCGGTGATGAAGTGTTGGAACGCTTGATAGCCCCCGGGCTCGGGCCCCCGCGCCAGCATCGCTTCCATCGACTTGCGCGGGCTGTCGCTGAGCAACCCCTGGACGTACCGGCGCAACGCCAGCTCCTGTGCGCGATGGCCGAAGCACGCCTTGAAGGCCTCGAGCCATCTCATCAGGCGACGCAACTGCCCCACCGTGCGGCGGTCGTGCACTACCGCGCAGGGTACCGAATTCGCCGGAAGAGTACAATGTCCTCAAATTAGATCACTTGTCGGATCTCGCCCAAATTGTGCGATCTAACAAAGTAGTACTAGACCGGTCAGTGCCTGTAGCCGTCGCTAGGCCCTTCGTCGCGAGCTGGCGAGGTCGCGCCTCTCGGGTCTAGAGTCCGGTTCCACGTTCGAAATGGGCGCGTCCAGCCCGTGGCCACTGCCCTATGCAAGATCATGCTTCCGCCTCTTCCTCCTCCAGGCGTGGCGTCTCGGGATGTTCTACGAGATGGATCGCGACTTCCTCTTCCTCTAAGGGCGCGGTCAAGTGGAACGAGAACCAGGCGTCGAGGGCGAGAACCAGAAGCGCCGTCAGGGCCAGCAGCAAAAGCAGGCTGGTCGCTTGCGTTCGGATCGGTGCGAACAGCGCGGCCTCAGGCTGAGAGACCGCGACCAACCACGGCAGATTCGAGAAGCTGGTCTGAAGCTGGCTCGGTGCGACGGCGACCAGCTGCGCGGTGCCGGGGTCGCGTTCATCCGCGACGAGATCAAGGGCGGCTACCTGCAGGCGTATCTGATCGGGCGCGGACGGCAGCGGCAGTTCGACACTTCCCACAGCCACGTGTGTGGTAGCCACGGCCTAACGAATCCATGAACCCAGCCGAGTGAGAGCTTCGCCTTCGCTGAGGCGCTTTGCGGCGCGCGTGACCCCAGGCGGGACCCAGTCCGGATAGGGAACCTTGTGAACGATGTGCCGCCCCGTCGACGTGTGGCGTTCGTGGATCTGTGCCATCCGGGCTTGGGGGAGGCGATGGGACGCTCGGACGAGCGCGGGCCACAGTTCCTGATGCACGAACGTCACCCTGTTGTTTACGAGCCGGCAGACGAGGAGTTCGGGGGAGTTTCGGGCCGCGCGGGTCGCCGCGAAGATCTCGCGGCTCCGGAGATGGGCCCACCAGCTACCGCGGATGGGTCCGCCGGTGACGGCCTCGGCGAGTGACGGAACAGGCCCGTGGGCCGATTCAAGCACGATGCCGTGCTTTCGCACGAACGCCACGGCTTGGCGAGAAGTCAGCGTGAGCCTTTCTCTCTAGATGCGAAAGAGAGTACCACGTACATGGCCTACCTGATCAGCCGTGGGCGGCAGCGGCAGTGTCGGATCCCCTGGCGGGAGGCGACGCGCTACGCGGAGGGGATTGGGGCTAAGATCGACACGCGAGAGTGGCGGGATGAACAGATCGGACGGGGTGTTCATGGTCCTCAGAGTCTCGTACCTCACGCCTCCGCCCACTGGGCTTTCGTCTCAGTGCGGCCCGCCCGGCCCCGGCCGCTCGAACACCGCCGTCACGAACCGGGCGAAGGTCCGCTCGTCCACTGGGTGAGGCGTTCGACGCCCTCGATGACATGGCCGCAATAGCGCCCGACGACCTGCTGGGCTGCGTCGTGTTGCTGGCCGAGCGCCTCCTTCGCGGCCAGCGCCGCAGCTCCGTCGAAGTCCACGTACGACAGCCGCGCGGTCAGCTCGGCTGCCGGGCGCCCGAAGGCTAGCCCTGGAAGGATCGCGACCCCGGTCTCATCGAGGAGTCTGTCGCAGAGGGTCGCGCTGTCGCCGATGCCTCTCGCGCGCAATCGAGCCTCGAACGGCGTGAAATCGAGAAATAGATAGAAGGAGGCCGTTGGCATGTGTAATCGGATCCCGGCGGCCGCCACGATCTCCACGCACCGCTCCGCCAGGACAGCGAGGATGCGCCGCGTGTGCCAGACGTAGCGCTCAATCTCTGCGTTCCGGCGAAACGCCTGGACGGCCGCGTGCTGGATCGGGGCGCTGACCGATGTATAGGTCTCGCTGGCCGCGGCAGCCATCGAATCCTTGAGCCAGTTGAGCGCCGGTGGGAAGCAGAAGGTGCCGAGCCGCCAGCCACCCGCCCCGCACCACTTCGACAGGCCGGAGCTGACGATCGTGCGGTCAGGGTAGTAACGCGCGATGGAGACGTGCCCGCCCGTGAAGTGGGTTTGCCCATAGATCTCGTCCGACAGGACGATCATCTCGAACCGCCGGGCGACGGCGGCCAGCGCCTCGAGCTCGTCCGCGGCATACGTATGCCCCGTCGGGTTGCTCGGGTAGTTCAGAATGAGCAGCCGCGGTCGAGCATCATCGCCGGCGTGCTCGATCGCCATCCGCAGCATCTCCGGCGTGATCTTCCAGCATGAGTCGAACGTGGTCGGGATCACCGTCGTACGTCGCCCAATGATGTGGGCCTGCGGCAGGTATGACACCCAGCAAGGCGTTCGCAGGATGATCTCGCCGTAGTAGACGAGCTGGAGTAGGAACATCAGCTCCTTCGAGCCAGGCCCGACGAGGACGCCGTCGGGGCGCATGTCGAGCCGGTCCTTGCGTCGATGAAAGTCCGCGACGGCATCGCGCAACGCGCGCAGGCCCTCGGCCGGCAGATAGTCCTTCTCGCGTGCCGCGAGCCGCAGCGCCTCCACCACCGACCGAGGAACGGGGAATGGCGACTGACCCAGGCCGAAGTCGAAGACCTGACGGCCCTCCCGCCGGAGCGCATTGCAGCGCGCCCGGCTGGCGAGCGTCGCCGATTGACCCATCCCACGGACGTTGAGATTGAGGCTGACGGGCTGGTGGAGGTTCATGGAGCTACCGGTTGCGATAGGGCGTACGCTGACCTAGACCTTGCACCCGCTCTGCAGTTCACCGGGTGAGAGCGCGCCTACTAGCGCCTCTCACGCCTCCCGCCGCTGGGCCTTCGCCTCGATCTCGGCGATCCGCCCCAGTCCCTTCCGGCATAGGCCCGGTAGGTTCCAGCGACACGACTGAGGGAATCTCAGGGGAAGAAGTTCTCTGCGTCTAGGTCAGCTCGGAGCTTCTTCTTGATCCCGACGGGAAGTCGGAGATGCTTGAGGATCAGCCTCTTCATGCCTACGGTGAGTCGAGACAGGTTCTCGTGAGATTCGGCGGGCAGGAGACACAGCCCAACGATCGCTCCGCCAATGACGACAGCGGGTGCTGCGAGCAACAAGCCGTTCGTCGCTCGTCCGGTATGCATTTCAAGATCCTCCCCGACCAGTATGACGTGCCCTTCTTGTCCCTGTCTATGGCGTGGGCTTCTGGGGGTGGAGCGAGCAGGCGCTCGCCCGGGAGACCGCGTTCTCGTTCTTCGCCGGGTGGATCGCAGTCTCGACGGCTGCGGCGGGCGTCCACGGGTTCACGCGGGCCGGCCGCTAGTATTCTTCGCCGTAGGGCGACCAGTACACCGTGCCCTTGGCCTTGTCCTTCCAGAGTTCTACGAACTCTGGCGTTGCTGTGCCTGTAGCCGATAACCACGCCCACCCAGACCGTGTTGGTGCCTGGGTAGAAAGGGGTCCCCCAACGAAAGCGGCCGGTCACTCAAGGTTATTGGGGCTGAAGTTCGTCCGGGAGGGTGAGCGAAACTTAGTTGGAAATTGAAACGGCTCCCACACCCTGTGGTTTGATGACGTTAAGCAAAACGGCCATCAACCCACGAGAGAAAGGAGCCGAGATGAGCAGTGTCCTACGTCCTGTCAGGAAGCGCAAGAAGGGTCGCCAGCTGGGCCGGGTCGAGGTCATCCGGCGCGAGGACTACACCGCGCTGGAGCTGGACGCCAAGGTGGAGCTGATCCGCTCGCTGGTCCCGCTGGGCTTGATGCACGTGGAGGAGGTGCTCGACGAGGAGGTAACGGCGCTGGCTGGCGAGCGCTACGCCCGCAAGGCCGCGTCGATCGGGGGCCGCCGGCACGGTAGCAACCCTGGGACCGTCGGCCTGGCGGGGCAGCGGGTGCCGATTCGGGTGCCGCGGGTGCGCGGGGTCGCGGGGCGGGAGATTCCGTTGCGCGCCTACGAGGCGTTGCATGGCGACGGCGCGGTGAATGACCTCCTGCTGAAGCGCGGGCTCTATGGGATCTCGTGTCGCAACTACGAGGCGGCCGCCGAGGCGATTCCCGGCGCGATCGGGCTGTCGGGGTCGACGGTGTCCCGAGGCTTCATCGAGGCCAGCGCCGCGAAGCTTCACGAGCTCCAGGAGCGGGACCTGGCCGCTGAGGACGTCGTGGCCATCGTATTGGACGGCAAGACGTTCGCCGAGGCCACAATGGTCATCGCACTGGGCATCACCATTTCTGGGGCGAAACACTTCCTCGGCTTCGTGGAGACGGACACGGAGAATGAGCGGGTGCTGACGCTGTGCTTGCGGTCGTTGGTCGAGCGGGGGCTGGACCTCTCGCAGGGCCTGCTGGTGATCCTCGACGGCAGCAAGGGGCTGCGGGCAGCCGTCCGGAAGACCTTCCGCCACCGCGCCCTGGTCCAACGGTGCCAGTGGCACAAGCGGGAGAACGTGGTGAGTCACCTGGCCAAGAGCGAACTGGCGGCGTGGCGTCAGCGCCTCCAGCGCGCCTACAACCGGCCGGAGTACGACGAGGCCCTCACGGCGCTCAAGACGCTCCAGGGCGAGCTCGACGAACGGAACCAGTCGGCGGCTCGGAGCTTGACAGAAGGTCTGGACGAAACCTTAACGCTGCATCGCCTCGGGCTGTACGGGGTGCTGGGCCGGTCGCTGAAGACGACGAACTGTCTGGAGTCGGTCAATGCGCTCGTTGAGGAACGCTGTGCGAAGGTTGACCACTGGCAGAACTCGAGCCAACGCCACCGCTGGCTGGCGACCGCGCTCCTGGACATCGAGCCGCGCCTGCGGAAGCTGATGGGCTACCGCCACCTGCCCACGCTTCGTGCCGCGTTGAAGCAAGAACTGAAGATCGACACGACGACATCGAAGAAGGCCGCATGACGAATCCGGAGCCGTAGAGAGTTTCAACTAAGAATGGGCTTGACTCTCGTCCAGAATCGTAGGCATCACAGCTTCATTTTCTAAACCGTTCTGCTCCGCACAGTTACGGTATGCCTGATGTACACTCCGATACGCTCTCATTGCATTTGAAACCTCACCTGCAAGTTCAGCCGCTTCTTGGGAGTTGGGGTCGACAAGCTCCCACGCATTGATTGCTGCTACCAAAGCATCAGAAGCCTCGTCATGAGCATCTAACGCGTCATCGCATAGCCCACACCCTACAGAGAACAACATGCCAATCATCAAACTGACGACCGAAAACGACTGCTTCATCATGAGACACTCCAATCCGAGTTCGCTAGATTGCTTCGCCTCGTGCCATGCGGGCGTCCAGCCGCCGGCAGCACGCGGGCGCTCGAGACCGCACTCGTGTCCGGTGAGGGCGACGTCGAGGCTCAGAGCCCTTTTGTTATTCGATAGAACTTCAATCCCGGTATAGCCAATCGCTTCAGCCACTGCGACTCGACGTTCCACCCGCGGCGCTCGTAGAATCGGCGAGCTCCCTCATTCTTAGAGTCTCCCTCTGGGATGGGTGAAACCCCTCGCCTTTAGGCGAAGCCTTCAGGAGGCCGCAGGGCCGGACCTCTTCGGGCTCTGGGACGTGCGCCGTGATAGTCGGCTTCAGCCGACGCGGCGCACTGATTCCCTCGCCTTCAGGCGAGGGAGACTCAACTGAGACGTCGAGGGATAGTCGAGTCGATCCGCTCACGCGAGCCAGCTCTTCAAAGGAGCCCATCAGCGCCCGGCGCACGTCGTCCTCCCGGTAGCCGTAGATCTAGGCGACCATCCCGAAGCTGCTCGACGCCCTATCGCCGGGTCTTCTTCGTCATGCCCGTTGGCCGGCTCCGGCCACCCTTCTCCAACCCGTCCCGTGGATACCAGTGGAGGGTGCCGCACCCTTGCGGGCAGCTGAAGATGTAGCTGGTTGCGAGCGAGGCTCCCGTGTCTTGCAGCGCCGTATCGACGAGTAGCATGCGGCCCCCACAACGTGGGCCCGCGGCCCGGTCTGCAGCGTCGTCCCGACCGATCGCCACCCGAGAGGACTTGGCGGCGAGCTCCACCCGAGCCTGCTTCCGCGCGACGTTCTTAGAGTCTCCCTCTGGGATGTGTGAAACCCCTCGCCTTTAGGCGAAGCCTTCAGGAGGCCGCAGGGCCGGACCTCTTTGGGCTCTGGGCCGTGCGCCGCGATAGTCGGCTTCAGCCGACGCGGCGCACTGAATCCCTCGCCTTCAGGCGAGGGAGACTCAATGTCCTTCAGGTCCTTTGCAAAGGCGCCTGTGCATGTGGCCTCCGCGTACTAACCGCACATCGTCTACCCCCTGCATGCCCTCGGGTACGCGGGTCCAGAACATCAAGAACGCGGATCTGATCGTCGACTTCGCCGGCAGCCACCGGTACGTGGGCGTGTCGAAGAGCGAGTTCGTCTGGATGACGTCGCGGCGTGGCATGTCGAACGGCTGAACGGCAAACTCCAATCCGCGAGCCAGTCGGCCGTCGTCGCCCTGGTGCAGCTCGCCAAGTGGGCGGGCGTCGCTCACCACGGCCTGCGCTGGAACATCGGGGCATCGAAGCCTAGCCCCTCGGCCGCCGACAGGCTGGTTATCTGTCCGACGAGCGCATCCGGCGAGCAGTCGTGCGCGATCTCGGCCGTGCCGTTGATGTTCGTCGCGGGTACGACCGACCTCGAGTTAGTCCCCACGCCACCGTTCCCCGGCACGGCCACGTTCCCGGTCGACCCGAGGCTCGAACCCGCGGCGTCTCGCCACGTGATGTTGTAGGTGCAGGAGCCGTCGGTCGTGTTGCGCAGCAGCACGAAGGCGTTGTAGTCCCCCCCCTGGAAGAACCAGGAAGACCAGAGCGTGGTCTCGACGACCCGGATGTGGTAGTAGAAGTTCCCCGCCAGCAGGTTGTCGACCTTGATCAGTGTCGGCGAGAACGGTAGTGGCGGGGCCGGCGCGATCCAGCAGAACCGGCTCATGAACTGCCCGTCCGGCTCGGTGCCGATGTTGTCGTTGGTGCCGATCGGATTGGTCTCGGTCAGCGCGTTGTAGACCGTCACCCGGGTATCCAACGCGAACAGGCCTACTCCATCCAAGTCGGTACCGTGGGTCTCGACGCAGTACGACCGGCCCTGCCGCGCCTGAATATCGAAGTATCCGGCGCCGTTCACGAAGATCAAGTCTCTGACCCAGGGGCCGCCCGGAAAGAGGTGGAATGGAGCGCCGACGACCTCGTTCTGAGCCATGGCCGGCAGGGGAAGGCCTGCGGCCAGACAGACCAGGAGCCCCGCGATCCACGTCCCTCGCTTCGCCATCGAAATCGTCGTCCGTGTCGTGTTGGGCATGATTGGCATGATGTGTCCTCCCCCCGACGACGAGGATCTTCACTCCTCAGAAAAGTGGAGCGGGAGACGGGGATCGAACCCGCGACCAACGGCTTGGGAAGCCGTGACTCTACCACTGAGTTACTCCCGCACACCGAGCGACGCTTTGGTCGTGTTCCACCGAAGGGCAGGACCGAAAGGAATTCTACCAAAAGCCGAGCGTGCGGGGGGAAAACACCGGAACGCTGGGCGGCGGCACGGGTCGTGAGGCTCCGGGCGGCCCGCTCAAGCCCGAATGAGGGCGAGTACCTCGTCGCGGCGGCGCTCCATGATCGCCTGCGTGGTGCCCTCGAGGTTCAGCCGGATCAGGGACTCGGTGTTCGACGGGCGCACGTTGAAGTGCCAGTCTGCGTACTCCACCGACACGCCGTCCATCAGGTAGGGGTTGGCGTCGGCATGATGACGCTCGAGCACGTCGAGCTTGCGCTGGACTTCCGCCATGTCGGCGACCTTCGTGTTGATCTCGCCGGAGATGAAGTAGCGCTCACGCAGCGGTGCGAGGAGGTCGCGCAGCGTCTGTCCCTTCTTCGACATCAGCTCGAGGATGAGGAGCGCTGGAATGAAGCCGTTGTCGGCAAAGAAGTTGTCGCGGAAGTAGTAGTGCCCGGTCACCTCGCCGCCGAAGACCGCATCGGCCTCTCGCATCCGCGTCTTGAAGAACGCATGGCCGACTCGATTCATCAACGCCGTTCCGCCGAGCCGGGCGACGGTGTCCTTCACCGCATGGCTCGCCCGCACGTCGTAGACGATGATGGCGCCGGGTTGCTTCAGAAGGAACGCCTCCGCCAGCAGCGCCGTGATGAAGTCTCCGGCAATGAACTCGCCCGCGCCGTCGATGAAGAAGCAGCGGTCGGCATCGCCGTCCCAGGCGATGCCCGCGTCGGCACCGTCGGCGACGACCCGTTCCACGATGTCGCGGCGGTTCTCCTCGATGAGGGGGTTGGCTTCGTGGTTCGGGAACGTGCCGTCCACCTCGAAACACAGGCGCGTCGTGCGGCACGGGAGCCGGTCGAACAGCGGGGGAGCCACCAGGCCGGCCACGCCGCTACCTGCGTCGAGGACGACACGAAATGGCCGAATCGCCGCGGGGTCGATGAACGAGAGCACATGGTTGAGATATCGATCCCAGACGTCTCCCTTCGACAGCGTTCCCGGTGCGGCGGCTGGAGCGGGAGTCGTCTCCCCGACGATCATGTCCCGGATGTCTGACAGGCCGGCGTCCCCGCTGAGCGGGAGCGCCTCGCGCCGGACGAGCTTGATCCCGTTATAGTGCTTCGGATTGTGCGACGCCGTGATCTCGGCGCCGCCGTCGAGGCCGTCCTCGGCGACCGCGAAATAGAGCATGTCGGTTCCGACGAGGCCGTAATCGACGACGTCCGCACCCTGGGCACGCGCGCCCTCGATGAACGCGGCCGCCAGGGACGGAGACGACAGGCGCATGTCGCGGGCGACGGCGATCCGTCGTGCACCGAGGTAGACCACGAAGGCGCGACCGATCTCTCGCACGACCTCCTCGTGGATCTCGCCCGGATAGATCCCGCGTACGTCGTAGGCCTTGAAGATTCCGACATCCACTGCAGGCATGCCACCTCACGTTGCGGCCGCTGGCCGTCCACCGCCGTCTACACGCGACTGTTGTCGCTCAGAACGGATTCACTGCCGATCATGGCCTGCGAGCCGACCGTGGCGCTCGGGCCGATCCGGCAGCCCCGGCCCACGATCGCGTCGCGAATCACCGCGGCCCGGCCCACCCGGGAGTCGGCCCAGAGAATCGCGTCCTCGACGACCGCGTCCTCGGCGATGTGGCAGCGAGGACCGACCACCGCGTAGGGCAGAATCCGGGCGCCACGCTCGATGATGGCATCGTCGTCGATGAAGCAGGGGCCTACCAGCTCCGCGCCCGGCGCGATCCGGGCACCGGGCGCCGACCAGACGAGCGCGTCGGTGCGCCCGGCGAAGGGGGGCGCCGCGAATCCGCCGTCCATGATGTCCCGGTGGACCTGGCGATATTTCGCCGGAGTCCCGATGTCGATCCAGTACCCGTCGTAGACGTAAGCCGAGAAGATCTCGCCACGCTCGATCAGAGACGGAAAGTAGCTTCGCTCGATCGACCACGTCGTCTCCTTGGGAATGCGGTCGAGCGTATCTGGCTCCAGGACGTAGATGCCCGCATTGATCGTGTTGCACGTGATCTCGTTGGGGTCGGGTTTCTCCAGGAACCGGCGGACGTTACCGTCCGGATCGGTCTCGACCAGCCCGTAGGCAACGGGGTTCTCGACCCGGGTCAGGACGATGGTCGCCCGCGCGCGCCTCGCCTGGTGCTGTCGGATGACGGCGGCCAGATCGATCTGGGCCAGGACGTCCCCGTTGAACACGACCACGGAATCGTCGAGAAACCGCTCCGCGTATTTCACCGCGCCGGCGGTGCCCAGGGGTACCGGTTCGACGAGATAGCGCACCCTGATTCCGAGGTCCTTTCCGTCTCCGAGGACCTCCTCGATCCGATCGGGCTGATAGTTCACGCTCAGGATAATCTCGTCGATCGCCGGCACCTGACGGACGAGATCGATCTGGTACTGGAGGAATGGACGATCGAAGATCGGGACGATGGGCTTCGGAGTGTGGAGCGTCAGCGGGCGGAGGCGCGTTCCCTTGCCGCCCGCGAGGAGGATCGCCTTCATGACGTTCCGCGATCATAGCAGATTGCCTGCTCGGCCACGGCGCGCACGAATGGCGAGCGGACGAGCCAACGTCGTCGCGAGACGACGCGTCTCGGCGCGTCGCCCGGAACGGACGCGCGCGGTTGTGTGTCGCACCGCTGCACGCTACAATGAGACATCCTTGCGGCTGTCGAGCAGCCTGTGCGCGTCTCGCCAGCTTGGCGCCGCGCCGGTCTGAGCAGGACTTTCACCAGGGGCGCCGAGCAACCTGCGAGCCCGAGATGAACCTGCCTAACGCCCTCACGACGGCGCGCATCTTCCTCGTCCCACTCCTCGTGGTCGTCCTTCTGACGAAGTTCGAGGGGCGTCTGATTTTTGGCATTCGCAAGGAGTTGATCGGCGCGGCGATCTTTGGGCTCGCGTCGCTGACCGACTGGCTCGATGGCTATCTGGCGCGGCGTCGCCAGCAGGTCACGACCCTCGGGCAGCTCATGGACCCAGTCGCCGACAA
The DNA here is from genome assembly GCA_965197935.1 of Vicinamibacterales bacterium. Taxonomy (GTDB): domain Bacteria; phylum Acidobacteriota; class Vicinamibacteria; order Vicinamibacterales; family CAZQMT01; genus CAZQMT01. The sequence goes on from CBDAOD010000002.1 coordinate 323,554, forward strand.
GCTACTCGTCATGGCCGCTCTGATCTCGCTGGTCCAGATGGATCTGGCCCCGGCCTGGATCGTGGCGGTCATCATCGGGCGCGAGCTTGCGGTGACGGGGCTCCGCAGCATCGCCTATACCAGGGGCGTCTCGATTCCGGCATCCCCGCTCGGCAAGGTCAAGATGGTGTCGCAGGTCGTGGCGATCCTGCTCCTGATCCTGGGGAAGGACCACCTGCAACAGTTCTTCATCCTTGGACAGATCGCGCTGTGGGTGGTGCTGGCGATCGCGCTGGCCTCGGCCTTCGACTACTACCGGCGCTTCAATCACGTGCTGAACCCGAAGGTTGCGGATTTCGCTGCAGCCAGGCGGCGCTCGGCGGACCGGAAGGTGAGTAGTGGCTAGCGTAGTGTCCCTGAAATACATTTACATATCAACGACCTGCGTGCAATATAGGCGGGATGAATGGTGCCGCCGCCGCTCTGTCCATGGCCGCGAAGGATCGGCGACTCCTGGAACAGTGGGCCCGTAGTACGTCGGCCCCGCATCGGGTAGTCATCCGCGCGAAGGCGTTGCTGCTGGCGACCGAGGGGGGTTCCAACAGCCGCATTGCCGCGACCGTGGACGTCAGCCGGCCGACCGTGCTGGCTTGGCGCGACCGGTTTGGAGAGGAGGGCGTTGATTCGGTGTTCGAGATGCGTGAGGGGCGCGGGCGCAAACCGACGATCAGTGCGCGCAGGGTCAAAGCCATCGTCCACGCAACGTTGCACCGCACGCCACCGGGGGCGACCCCCTGGAGTTGTCGCACGATGGCGAAGGCGCAGGGGGTCAGTCGCTCGACCGTGCAGCGGATCTGGGACGCGCATGGCCTCCAGCCCCATCGAGTGGAGACGTTCAAGCTGTCGACCGATCCCGCGTTCGTGGAGAAGCTGACGGACGTCGTGGGGCTGTACATGAATCCGCCCGAGAAGGCCGTCGTGCTGTGTGTGGACGAGAAGAGTCACATTCAGGCGCTGGACCGGACGCAGCCCGGGCTGCCGATGAAGAAGGGCCGCTGTGGGACACTCACGCATGACTACAAGCGCCACGGGACAACGACCTTGTTCGCCGCGCTGAACATGCTGACCGGGCAGGTCATCGGCGAGTGCCACGGCCGGCATCGGCATCAGGAGTTCCTGAAGTTTCTTCGCCAACTCCACCGCGCGTTCCCCTCTCGCCTCGACCTCCACCTCATTCTGGACAACTACGGCACGCATAAACATCCGACCGTGCGGGCCTGGCTGGCGGCCCATCCGCGCTTCACGCTCCACCTTCACCCCTACCGGCGCATCGTGGCTCAACCTCGTCGAGAGTTGGTTCAGCCAGCTCACGCAGAAACGCATCCGCCGCGGGGTGTTTTGCAGTGTCGACGAACTCGTCGCCGCCATCAACGATTACCTCCAGCGCTACAACGACAACCCCCAACCCTTTGTCTGGACCGCGACGGTCGATACGATTCTAGAGAAGGTTGGGAAGTGCAACGTTATTCTTGGGACACACCACTAGTGCACCGCCGTCGACGGGGAAGCGAGATCTTCCCGGCGCAGCCACCCGCTACGTCGCGTGCCGTTGACATCCGGTTGCAGCAGCACCCAGTGCCACGCGCCCTCCGTCTGCAGGATCTCGACGGTCGTGCCCGGCGCCGCGGTCCGGGTTTGGATCCCGGTCGTGAGCCACGACCGCACGCGGTCGGGCTCCGTTGTCGTCACGGTGGCGGTCGTGCCCGGCACGAACGTTAGGGGCGCCAGGGTGGACGGCGGCGCCTCGGTCGCCTCCAGGTGCGTCGTGGGGATCCAGACGGACCGACTGGTGCCGTAGGGGTCTCGCGGGAGCACCACCCACTGCCAGTCACCATCCCGTGTCAGGACGTCGACGATCGCGCCCGACTCGACCCTCCAGGTCTGGGAACCCGTGCTGAGCCTGATCCGCGCGTCCACCGGCCCGTCGACGACGCGGGCCCGCTGGGCCCAGATCGGTGTGGCTACCCCCATCATGAGGAAGCCGAGGAGGCTCGAGAGGCCGAGCCGGCCGAGCGAGCCGAGTCGGCGGTGCGTGGGCGAGGTCTGATCGTGCGGCATCGTTCACGCCCTTTCGTGGTGAGCCAACTGGTGGCGAGTCACGGACCGTGGCGCGCCATGGGTCGGGGGGTCCACACGGCTCACGCGGGTTATCGTCCGCTATCGGTCGAACCTGCAGGGGCTAGCAGGCCGTGGTAAAAGTCCTGCTGCAGTCGGCCGACGCTGCATCCCGCCGTGGGCCGCGATGGGCATCGTTCACGACGGGTCAAATACTCCCGGTATTCTCGCTCCTCCCGCCTTGCTCGGGCCGGCCGCGGCATCTCCCAAGGCGGCCCTTGGTGCAACGCAGGACTTTCACCACGGGCTGCTAGTGGTGTGTCCCAAGAATAACTTTGCACTTCCCAACCTTCTCTAGAATCGTATCGACCGTCGCGGTCCAGACAAAGGGTTGGGGGTTGTCGTTGTAGCGCTGGAGGTAATCGTTGATGGCGGCGACGAGTTCGTCGACACTGCAAAACACCCCGCGGCGGATGCGTTTCTGCGTGAGCTGGCTGAACCAACTCTCGACGAGGTTGAGCCACGATGCGCCGGTAGGGGTGAAGTGGAGCGTGAAGCGCGGATGGGCCGCCAGCCAGGCCCGCACGGTCGGATGTTTATGCGTGCCGTAGTTGTCCAGAATGAGGTGGAGGTCGAGGCGAGAGGGGAACGCGCGGTGGAGTTGGCGAAGAAACTTCAGGAACTCCTGATGCCGATGCCGGCCGTGGCACTCGCCGATGACCTGCCCGGTCAGCATGTTCAGCGCGGCGAACAAGGTCGTTGTCCCGTGGCGCTTGTAGTCATGCGTGAGTGTCCCACAGCGGCCCTTCTTCATCGGCAGCCCGGGCTGCGTCCGGTCCAGCGCCTGAATGTGACTCTTCTCGTCCACACACAGCACGACGGCCTTCTCGGGCGGATTCATGTACAGCCCCACGACGTCCGTCAGCTTCTCCACGAACGCGGGATCGGTCGACAGCTTGAACGTCTCCACTCGATGGGGCTGGAGGCCATGCGCGTCCCAGATCCGCTGCACGGTCGAGCGACTGACCCCCTGCGCCTTCGCCATCGTGCGACAACTCCAGGGGGTCGCCCCCGGTGGCGTGCGGTGCAACGTTGCGTGGACGATGGCTTTGACCCTGCGCGCACTGATCGTCGGTTTGCGCCCGCGCCCCTCACGCATCTCGAACACCGAATCAACGCCCTCCTCTCCAAACCGGTCGCGCCAAGCCAGCACGGTCGGCCGGCTGACGTCCACGGTCGCGGCAATGCGGCTGTTGGAACCCCCCTCGGTCGCCAGCAGCAACGCCTTCGCGCGGATGACTACCCGATGCGGGGCCGACGTACTACGGGCCCACTGTTCCAGGAGTCGCCGATCCTTCGCGGCCATGGACAGAGCGGCGGCGGCATCATTCATCCCGCCTATATTGCACGCAGGTCGTTGATATGTAATGGTATTTCAGGGACACTACGCTAGTACTACTTTGTTAGATCCGCAAGTGCACCGACTTTAGCGCCTCGATGCGCTTCAGGTAGAACGGCCGTGGAGCAAAGAGGTCCGCGGTGAAGATTTCCTGCACGATCGCGCGGGCCACTGGAAAGGTGAGCCCGGCGAGGTGCCGCCGCCGCTCGGCCTGCAGGAAGTTGTACGTCACGGCGGTGAGCACGACGTGATGGTGCCAGCCCGGGAACGTGCGGCCTTCGAAGTGATCCAACCCGAGGTGGGTCTTCAACTCTTGGTCCTGCTGCTCGATGGCCCACCGCTGATGCGCGAGTCGGACAAGCTGCGGCCAGGAGGTGGTGGCCGGCAGGTTGACGAAGAAGTATTTGGTCCGCGGCGTCGCGCCCGTGTCGCGTTCGGCCAGCAGCCACACCTCGGGGGCGAGCCGGCGGTCGCGCCAGTCGTGGGCCGGGGTCACCCGCAGGGCCACACACTGGACCGTCCAGCGGCGCCCGCCGCGGCGGTTGCGCCAGCTGATGGGCCGCCACCGCGGCTGCGCCTTGGCGGCCTGGGCCACCGTGTACGCCCGCACGCCCGCACGCCCGCCGCCAGGTCTGGCCGGGTGCGCGGGCGCCCCAGCCGGCCGCCCCGCCGGTGCCCGAGGCGCGGCCGCCCCAGGAACACGGTCTGCGACGAGGAAATCCCCACCGCATAGGGGAGCCGCAACCGATGCCACATGGCCCGAAACAGGCCGGTATCGCCAAACTCCGCATCGGCCAGCACGCCGGTGCCGGTGAGGCCGCTGGCGCGCACCTGCCGGAGCAGGGTGAGCGCTTGGCGCCACTTCGCCTGCAACCGGACACCCCGGGGAAGCCGCGCCCGATCGCGGGCGGCGTCGGTCAGCCACGCCTCGGGCACATAGAGCGCGGCCCCCAGCAAGTAGGCGCGCAGCCCGGTCCACAGCGCCGCGGTGACCGCCACTTGGCCATTGGCGACTTTCCCCACGGCCCCACAGTACTGGCGGGCCACCCCGATCGAGGACGTCCCTGGCTTGGGGAAACTCGTGCCAGCGAAGATCACCAGCCCTTCGCGTTCGGGCAGCACCGCCCGCAGGCAGCGCCAGACGCCGTCGGCACTCCACGGCGCATCGGTGATGAAGTGTTGGAACGCTTGATAGCCCCCGGGATCGGTCCCCCGCGCCAGCATCGCTTCCATCGACTTGCGCGGGCTGTCGCTGAGCAACCCCTGGACGTACCGGCGCAACGCCAGCTCCTGTGCGCGCTGGCCGAAGCACGCCTTGAAGGCCTCGAGCCATCTCATCAGGCGACGCAACTGCCCCACCGTGCGGCGGTCGTGCACTACCGCGCAGGGTCCCGAATTCGCCGGAAGAGTACAATGTCCTCAAATTAGATCACTCGTCGGATCTCGCCCAAATTGTGCGATCTAACAAAGTAGTACTAGGCGAGTGCCCATATCGCCCGAATCACCCAGATAGAGGCGACCAGCGCGGGCACGTCAGGAACGGGGCTTGTTACTCCGAATCCTTTATCCGGGAGGCGTTTCAGGAAGCACCATGCGACAGAATCTTCGAAGAGCGATGGCGACGCTATCGGATCTCCGCGCCTCCACGTCGGTCGTCGGGCACGAACCGATCGCGGCTCGGCATGACGACGGCAGGAAGCGTCTCGGCGTCCATCACCGCGTCCTCGGCGATGATGCCGTTCAGGAAGAGCAGGTAGGCGGTCAGGCTGTAGACCCGGTCCGGCGACAGCGTGCCGGGCGCGCCCTGGGGCATCGCGCGGTGAATGTAGTCGTAGAGCGTCGTGGCGTGGGGCCAGTAGTTGCCGATCGTGCGTTCGGGGAGGAGATCCGGGTGGGTGCCGAACGGAAACCCGGCGACGAACGGGCTCTTGACCAGCGCGTCATCGCGCCCGTTTCGCCCGCCCTCGCCGTGGCACGCGACGCAACTCGACGCGTAGAGCGCCGCCCCCTCACGCACCGTGCCACGACCCGGCGGGAGCCCGGTGCCGTCCGGTCGCACGTCGATATCCCATGCCACGATCTCCTCCGGCGTCGCGGGTCGACCGAAGCCGAACCGCGGGTGCGCCGACGCGGGCGTCGCGGCCTGCGGCGCGCGCTCGAGAACCATCGGGGATTCGACGGGTCCGGCGTCGTGTCGTCGATCCGCCACGTCTCCACCGGCGGCGGCCGCGAGCCCCAGACACAGCGCGCACCACACCTCGCGCCTCGCCCGGGCCGACCGGGGAATCTCCCGGGCCGGCGCCCGGTGCGACACAGGACGTTCACCACGCGCCGCGAGGAATCGCCGTCGGGTCGTCACACACCGGACTCCCGGTGGAACAGCACCCGGCCGTCGGACCGCACCCGCCAGGCCCTGATGCTGTTCATGTGATAGATCGTCCCCGGCCCGCGCGCCGCCCGGAGCCGCTCGACCGTGGGCTGCTGATAGCCGGTCTCGTCCGTCGCACGGCTCATCAGGACGGTCTCATCGCCGGTCCACTGCCAGAGATACCGGAAGCGCGTGTGGCACTTCGGCAGGACCGGCTCCTGCAGATCGGCCCGGGACCAGGTGGCCCCGCCATCGGTGCTGATGTCGACCCGGGCGATCGCGCCCCGGCCGGTCCACGCCAGCCCGGTGATCTCCCACCACCCGGGCTCGGGGAGCGTCACCGGGTAGGCGGGAAAGGTGATGACCGACTTGGCGTCCATGACGAAGCTGAATTGACGCGCGGTCCCGTTCGCCATGGGATCGGTGTACTTGGAGGTCTCCTCGCGCGTCATGAACGGACGGTCGGACACCTCGAGACGCCGAAGCCACTTGATCTGCGCATTGCCCTCCCAGCCGGGGAGCAGGAGACGCGCCGGATAGCCCTGCTCCGGCCGGATGGCCTCGCCGTTCTGCGCGTAGACCACGAGGGCGTCATCCAGGGCCTTCTCCATCGGAATGCTCCGGGTCATGACTGCCGCGTCCTGCCCTTCGGCGAGCAACCACGACGCTCGCGAATCCACCCCGACCTCCGAGAGCAGGGTGGCCAGCCTCACGCCGACCCACTCGCTCGTGCTCGTGAGGCCGTCGAGCTGCTGCGGCGTCCGGTCGGCCTGCGGGTACCGGTAGGCCTGCCCGCCGTTTCCCGAGCACTCGATGAAGGCCAGGCGGCTCGTCCGCGGGAAGCGCTTCAGGTCGTCCAGATCGAACACGGTCGGCCGCGCGACCATGCCGTGCATCAACAGCCGGTAGTGGGCCGGGTCGACCGCCGGCACGCCGGCGTGATGGCGCTCGAAGTGCAGATCCGCCGGCGTCACGATCCCGTCGAGGTCCTGGAGCGGCGTGCGGGACGCCGACGACGCCCGAACGTCGGTCACCCGGCGCCGCGGCCGCTCGAAGGGCGAGCGTCGCCCCAGCGGGCTCGGCTCCGGGCCGAGGGTCTTGGTCGTGTCCGCCGGCGGGTGCGCCCGGGTGCGGCCCGGCACCTGGGCGGCGGCACCCGCGCGATGCAAGATCACCGCTCCGACCACGCCTGCCGCCCCGGTCAGCAGGGCACGCCGGCCCGCATGCGGTCCGGTCGCGTCCGTCTGGCTCTTCTCTTCCTCGCGCCTGGGTTGATCCGCCATCTCGACCTTCCTCGCCTCCTCGATCCGCGCGACCACCGGACCGGGCGCTCCCGACCGTCGCCTCCCCCGGGCAGGCCGCACCACGATAGCATGAGCGACGCGAGCCCGCGACGGCCGGCACTTGACGGGGTGGGGGAACGGCGGCGCCGGGCCACGGCCACGCCGAATGGTAGGATAGGCTCGCTCATTTACGCCGAATCGGGCCCCTTCGAGGAGCCACACGCCGTGCCAACAGAGGCGAGACGACTCCGGTCCAAGCTCCCCGACGTCGGCACCACGATCTTCACGGTCATGTCGAAGCTCGCGGCCGAGCACGACGCCATCAACCTGTCTCAGGGATTCCCGGATTTCGACTGCGACCCCGAGCTGATCGAGACCGTCGAACGGCACCTGCGCGCGGGACACAACCAGTACGCGCCGATGCAGGGCGTGACGGCGCTCCGCGAGGCCCTCGCCCACCGCATCACGCGGCTCTACGGCGCCGTCTACGACCCCGACACGGAGATCACGGTGACGTCCGGCGCCACCGAAGCGCTGTTCTGCGTCATCGCCGCGTGTGTCGGACCGGGTGACGAGGCGATCGTCATCGAGCCGTGTTACGACTCGTACGTGCCGGTTATCCAGCTGTGCGGCGGCACGCCGGTCTTCGTCACGGTCGGTGCCGCCAAGCTCCTGATCGGAGCTCACTGGGAAAGCCGTCCCGAGACGATCGCGGTCCACAATCCGCTCGACGGCCGTCTGGTCGGAACGATCCCGGCGGGCACGGCCGAGGACGTCGACCGCGCCGTGACGGCGGCCGTGGCCGCGCTCGACTCGGAGCTCCCGAGCCATGCGCGCTACGAGATCCTCATGCGCGCGGCGGACCGGATCGACGCCATGCAGGGCGAGTACGCCCGCACGATCGCCCTCGAGGGCAGCAAGACGATCCGCGAGGCGCGCCGTGAGCCGTCGCGGGCCGCCACGATCCTCCGGCTGTCCGCCGAGGAGGCCCGTCGCATTGCGGGCGAGACCCTGCCCTTCGACGCGCGGCCGGGGTCGGAGAATCGGGCGGGCTATTACTTTCGCGTCCCGGTCGGGGTCGTCGGGGCGATCACGCCGTTCAACGACCCGCTCGCGGTCGCCGCGCACAAGATCGGGCCGGCGCTCGCGGCCGGCAACGCGGTGGTCCTCAAACCGGCGTCGGCCACGCCCTTCTCGGCGATCCGGCTCGCACGCGATCTGGCGGCGGCCGGCCTACCGGCGGGACGGGTGAACCTCGTGACGGGGCGGGGCGCGACGGTCGGCAACGCCATCGTCACCAACCCCCGGATCAGGATGCTCAACTTCACTGGCGGCCTCCAAACCGGCGAGCGGATCACCGCGCGCGCCGGACTCAAGAAGCTCTCGCTGGAGCTGGGGTCGAACTCGCCGGTGATCGTGTTGCGCGATGCCCTGCTCGATCGCGCGGTCCCGGCCATCGCGGCCGGGGCGTTCGCGCAGGCAGGACAGAACTGTCTCGGGGTTCAGCGCGTCATGGTGGACGAGCGCATCTACGACGTGGTGGATGGCTCGCGGCGAGGGTTCTGCGTCCTCCGGGGCTCGGTCGTCATGTCCGGTCCGTCCCGTGCCGATGTTCTTGGCGATGCGGTTCCGCCGGCTCCTCCTGCTGGTCCTCACACCCTACGTCGCGTGGCTGGTCGTCGCCTACGAGTACCACTTCATCGATGGCGTCAACCTCGCGCTGCACGAGGGAGGACACGTCCTCGGCGCCGTGCTCGGCCAAACGCTCCACGTCCTGGGCGGCACGATCGGCCAGCTCGGGTTCCCGTTGGCGTGCGCCTTCCACTTCGCGCGCCGCGCGGAGCGCGTCGAGGCGGCGGTGTGTACCGTGTGGCTCGCCGAGAGCCTGATGTACACCGCGCTGTATCTGGGTGATGCCGTCGCGCAGCGGCTCCCGTTGGTGGGAGGCCACATTCACGACTGGCACTGGCTCCTATCGCGAGCCGGGCTGCTCCCGCACGCCCAGACGCTCGGACGCGCACTCCACGTGTTCGCGAGCATCCTCGCCGTGGGAGCGCTCGTCCACGCGGTCCGATCGCTCCGTGCCGAGCCGTCACGGCGCTCCGCCGGGGCGTGGCCGCCCGTTGCGGCGCCGACCCGGTAGGCGGCGCGCTCGCCGTGGCTCGGGGAGGGGATCGTCGGTCAGCGGGTAGCCGCGACCTCGACGACGGCGCGGCACATGAACTCCAGAAACCGATCGAGCCCATCGATGGCGAGGCGCTCGTCGTTCCCGTGCGCGCGGGATCCCTCGGACTCCTCGAACATGGGGCCGATGCCGTAGGCCTGCACGCCCTTCGCCCGAAGCTGCGCGGCATCGGTCGCACCGGTGAGCATCGTGGGCAGCGTCACGGCCTCCGGATACACCTCGCGCTGCGCGCCCTCGAGCGCCCTGAACAGATCGGATTCGAGCGTCGAGGGCGGCGCGACGGGCCGACCGCCGGCGGGCGGCGGCAGGAGCTCCACGGCGGGGTCGTCGATGAGGCTGCGGAGCTCGGCCATGAACTCGTCGATGTTCTCGTCGGGCAGCGCCCGGATATCGAGCATCACCTCCGCCTCGGCCGGAATCACGTTGCGTCTGAACCCGCCTTCGATGATGGTCGGCGAGATCGAGGTCCGCAATGTGGAGTTCGCCGAGAGGTTCGTCCGCCGCAGCGTCTCCTGCACCATCTCGCCCAGCACCGGGTCGTCGAGGTGGGCGTAGAGAAACGCCTCCTCCGGCGAGCTGATCGCCGCCAGCCGCTCGAAGAACGTCCGGGTCGTCTCGTTCAGCCGCATGGGCGGCTGGTAGGTCGCGACCTTGGCGACCGCGGCCGCCAGATGGACGATCGGGTTGTCGGGCCGCGGCCGCGAGCCGTGCCCCGAGGTTCCGCGCGCGATCAGCCGCATCCGGCGCGGCACCTTCTCGGTCGTGGACACGCCGACGTAGCGTGCGGCCCCGTCGCGCGCGGCGATCCCCCCGCCCTCGAGCAGCGCGAACTCGCACGCGATCCGGTCCCAGTGCTGGGCAATCATGAACTCGATCCCGACCTGGGGCGTCCCCTCCTCCCCGGCCTCGGCCAGATAGATCACATCGCGATCGAGCGGCAGCCCCGCCCGATGGATCAGCAGGAACAGCTCCAGCGCCAGCGCCACCATGTCCTTGTCGTCCTGGGCGCCGCGGCCGTAGAGGTGGCCATCCTGGATGACCGCCTCGAACGGATCCACGGTCCACTTGTCGCGCTCGACGCCGACGACGTCGGTGTGCCCCATGAGCAGGAGCGGCTGCTTCGAACCGTTGCCCTCGAGCCGCGCGACCAGACTGCCCCGACCCGCTTCGAGCTCGAAGGTCTCGGAGGCGATCCCCTCCCGGTCGAGAATGCCCGCGATGTAGTCGGTGGCCTTGGTCTCGTTGCCCGGCGGGCTGGTCGTGTCGATCCGAATCAGATCCTGGAGGATCAGCACCGCCTCGTCCCGCGCCTTCGCGAAGTCCGGCAGATCCTGCGCGGCGAGCGGGGGGATGGGGCCCAGCAGGGCCACGACCACCGCCTGCACTGCGAGCGTCGAGCGAACGAGCATGATGGTTCCTCCCCTGGGGATCGATGACTGGCTCACGCCCAGAGTATAGCCGCGCCACCGACCAGGCAGATCGAGCACCGCGGAACCAATCGGGGCCGATCCCCGTCCAACTCACAGGATTCGGTCTCGCCCTTCCGTGTCTCCATCTCCGATCGACGGTCCGTGTTGAGGGCGGCGGCCCACCACAAGTAAGCTGGGTTGATGCCCAACCGACGTGGAACCCTTCGCCTCGCCCTCCTGGGACTCGCCGCCCTGAGCGTCCTCACGCTCCTAGCGCTGCGCGCCGCACTGGGACTGTCGATCCCCGAAACCGGCGTGGCGGCACAGCCCCAGCGTCCGCCGGCGCCTGTGCGCTACACCGAGGCCCGCGCGCACACCCTGCGGCGGTCGATCCAGCTCCCGGGGACGGTCGAGCCGCGCATCACGAGCCTGGTCGCGGCGCAGACCGCCGGGGTCGTGGAGGAGTTCACCGCCCGCGAGGGCCGACGGGTCTCGAAGGGCCGTCCGCTCGCGCAGCTGCGGCGGACGACGGTCGAGCTGCAGCTCGAGTCCGTGACGGGCCAGCTTCGCGAGGCCAGTGCCCGGCTGGCGCTCGCGGAGAGCGGCCTCGAGCGATCCAAGGAGCTGCTCGAATCCGAGCTGATCAGCCGGCAGCAGCACGACGACGACCTCTCCGAGTTCAACGCGTGGCGGGGCCGGATGGACCAGTTCGAGGCGGAGAAGGCGACGCTCGAGGACGATCTGGAGCGCGCGACCATTCGCGCGCCCTTCGCCGGCATCGTCGTGGAGGAGCACACCGAGGTCGGCCAGTGGCTGGGGGCCGGCGACACGGTCGTCGAGCTGATGTCCCTGGGAGACCTGGAGGTCGTCGTCGACGCGCCGGAGCGCTACTTCTCGATCCTCAAGCGAGGGACCGCCGCGCGCGTCGCGTTTCAGTCGCTGTCGGGCGTGCAGGTCGAGGGCGAGGTGAGCGCGGTCATCCCCCGCGCCGACTCGCAGGCTCGCACGTTTCCCTTGAAGGTGCGGATCCCGAATCGCGACGGCCAGATCGGCGTCGGGATGCTGGCCGACGTGGCGTTCCTCGCGGGTGAGTCCTACGAGACGGTCATCGTGCCCAAGGACGCGGTGGTCCAGCAGGGGCCGCAGAAGCTGGTCTTCGTGCTCAACGACGACAACACCGTCGCGCCCACGCCGGTCCAGCCCGGCGAGGAGGCTGGCGCGTGGACCGGCATCAGCGGTCCGATTCAGCCCGGCCAGAGGGTCGTCACGCGGGGCAACGAGCGTCTGCAGCCCGGGCAAACCGTCCAGGGCGAACCGCTGGAGTACGAGCTGCCATGAAGATCACCCACGATGCCATCCGCTACCCCGTGACCACGTCGGTCGGGGTCATTCTGCTCGTGCTGTTCGGCGCGATCTCGCTGGCGCGCATCCCGATCCAGCTGACGCCCGACGTCGAGCAGCCGAAGGTCACGGTGCAGACCATCTGGCCGGGTGCCAGTCCGCAGGAGATCGAGCGCGACATCGTCGACGAGCAGGAGGAGCAGCTCAAGTCGCTCGAGGGGCTGGTCGAGATGGAGAGCACCAGCTCGGACAGCAGCGGCACCGTGAAGATGACCTTCCAGCTGGACACCGACATCGACGCGGCGGTGCTCAAGGTCTCGAACCGCCTAGAGCAGGTCCCCAGCTACCCCGACGACGTGCTCAAGCCGGTGATCCGCACCGTCGACCCGACCGACAACGCTACCGCCTGGTTCGGGCTCGAACGCGCCGAGGAGAACCCGTACGAGGGGCAGATCGCCGAGCAGTACGACTTCGCCGACGACTTCATCAAGCCCGAGTTCGAACGCGTGGCGGGCGTGGCCTCCTCGCTCATCTTCGGGGGGCGCGAGCGGGAGATGCACGTCATCGTGGATCCGGCCAAGCTGGCGGCGCGCAGCGTCACCATGAACGAGCTGGGCAGCGCGCTCGACCGCGAGAACCGCAACTACAGCGGCGGCGACTTCGACGAGGGCAAGCGACGCTACATCGTGCGCACGGTCGGCGAGTACGAGTCGACGGCGGACATCGAGAACATCGTCATCGCCGTCCGCAGCGGGGTGCCCATCTACCTTCGCGACGTGGCGCGCGCCGAGCTGGGCTTCCGCAAGCCCGACGCGCGCGTGTTCGGGAAGGGCGATCAGGTCCTGGCCATCAACGCGGTCAAGGAGCCCGGGTCCAACGTCCTGGATGTGATGTCCGGCCTGAAGGACGCGATGGTGCGGCTCAACGCCGGCATTCTGGCCGAGCGCGGGCTGCGGCTGAGCCTCGTCTACGACGAGACCGAGTACGTGGAGAGCGCCATCGACCTCGTCCAGCAGAGCCTGACGATCGGCGGCATCCTCGCCATCCTGGTGCTGCTGCTCTTCCTCCGCAGCTTCTCGAGCACGCTGATCATCGCGGTGGCGATCCCGATCAGCATCGTCGGGACGTTCCTGATGATGGCGCTCCTGGGGCGGACACTCAACGTGATCAGCCTGGCGGGTCTGGCGTTCGCCGTCGGCATGGTCGTGGACAACTCGATCGTGGTCCTGGAGAACATTTACCGCCATCGGCAGATGGGCAAGTCGCGGTTCGATGCCGCCTACGACGGCGCGTCAGAGGTCTGGGGGGCCGTCCTGGCCAGCACGCTGACGACCATCGCGGTCTTCGTGCCGGTGGTCTTCATCCAGGAAGAGGCCGGCCAGCTCTTCGGCGACATCGCGATCGCGATCAGCTGCGCCGTCGGCTTCAGCCTCATCATCGCCATCACGGTCATCCCGAGCATGTCGGCCAAGATCCTCCACGCGGCCGACCACGAGCCCGAGGCCGGTGGCCTGCGCAACCTCTGGGGCGGCGTGAACCTGGCGGGTCGGTTCACGAACGGGCTCACGACCCTGTCGGCTTGGATCAATCGCTCGACGATCCGGCGGCTCACCGTCGTCGTCGGCCTGACGGCCGCGTCGATCGGGCTGAGCCTGTGGCTGGTGCCGAAGACCGAGTATCTCCCGGTGGGCAACAACAACTTCGTGTTCGGGCTGATGCTACCGCCCCCCGGCTACAACCTCGACGAGATGGAGAACCTACAGAACATCTTCCAGGAGGATCTCTCACCGCTCTGGGAGCACGAGATCGGGTCGGCCGACGCACAGGCCCTGCCCGCGGGCGGGATCCGCGATCTCTTCTTCGTAACGCTCACCAACTTCGGGTTCATGGGCGCGCGGGCCGGTGACCCGATGCGGGTGAAGGAGCTCATTCCGCCCTTCCAAGGGGCGGCCGCCAAGATCCCCGGCGCCATCGCGGTGGCGACGCAGTTCAGCATCTTCCAGAGCGGCGAAGGCGAGGGCCGCAACGTCGACGTCGAGCTCTCGGGCCCCGAGCTGACCCGGCTCGTCGCGCTCGGGGGCGAGGTGTTCGGGGGCGTGATGCAGCACCTGCCCGGCGCGCAGGCTCGCCCGATCCCGAGCCTGGATCTGGGCAACCCCGAGGTGCGGATCAAAACGGACCGGCGGCGTGCGGCTGAGCAGGGCATCACGAATCGCGATCTGGGGTTTGCCGTCAGCGCGCTGATCGACGGCGCCAAGGCCAGCGACTACCAGCTCGAGGGCAAGGAGATCGACCTGCGCGTGATGGCGGACGACACCTACGGCCAGCGCACGCATCTGATTCAGCAGGTGCCCATTGCGACGCCGGACGGCCGCGTCGTGACACTGGGGTCGGTGGCGGACATCTCCGTGGTCAACGGCCCGACGGAGATCGCGCACCGCGAACGTCAGCGCACGATCACGATCCAGATCACGCCGCCCGACACGATGCCGCTCGAGACGGCGATGGAGACCGTCGAGACCGCCATCCTGCAGCCGATGCGCGACGGGGGGCGGCTGGGCGGGCTCTATCAGGCGAACCTGGCGGGCACGGCCGACAAGCTGGCCCAGACGGCTGGTGCCATCCGCGGCAGCCTCCTGCTGGCGCTCGTGATCACGTATCTGCTGATGGCGGCGCTGTTCGAGAGCTTCCTCTACCCGTTCGTCATCATGTTCAGCGTGCCGCTAGCGGCCCTCGGCGGGTTCCTCGGCCTGGCCGCGGTGAACGCCGCGATCGCCTATCAGCCGCTCGACGTCCTGACCATGCTGGGATTCATCATCCTGGTCGGAACGGTCGTGAACAACGCCATCCTGATCGTGCACCAGTCCCTGAACCACATGCGCGAAGAGGGGATGGACCCGCAGACGGCGATCCGGGAATCGGTGCGGACCCGGGTCCGGCCGATCTTCATGAGCGTCAGCACGTCGGTGTTCGGGATGCTGCCGCTGATCCTCTTCCCCGGGGCCGGTTCTGAGCTCTACCGCGGGCTCGGCAGCGTCGTCGTGGGCGGCCTCGTCGTCTCGACGATCTTCACGCTCTTCCTGGTGCCCGCGCTGTTCAGCCTCACCCTGGAGCTGCGTACCACCATCGTTGGGTGGATGCGTGGACTCGTGAGGACGCCCGCCCCCTCGACCGCGGACGAATAGCGAAAACCTCCTACCCTTCAGGCTTCAGAGCTACAGTGCGGGCGTAGCGGTCGATTGCGGTCCGCGCGGCCTCTTGATCCACGAGCGGCGCCCGCCGACCCGACACGCGTTCGAACCGGCGCGACAGCACCCGGAGCGTCCCGCTCTGCCTGTCGGCCTTGAGGTCGAGCCGGGCCACCAGGCGATCGCCCGCCAGCACCGGCAGGCAGTAGTAGCCGTAGAGTCGCCTCGGCTCGGGTTTGAAGATCTCGAGGATCTGGTCGAAGTCGAACAGGCGCCGCACGCGCCCGCGATCCCAGAGCACCGGGTCGAAGGGCGAGAGGAGCACGCCGCGGTCCGGACGAGGGCGCACGCCCCGCAAACGGGCCGCGAGCTCCAGATCCACGGGCCGGATCCACCCGGCGCTGCGCCTCCCGTCGGCACGCACCAGCGCGCACGGCACGACCTCGCGGCGCTCGACCAGCCGCGTCAGCGCGGCGTCGACGCCCGCCGACCGCGCGGCCACCCGCCACGTCTGGGCCAGCGTGCCGATCGAGGCCCACCCGTGACCCTCCAGCGCCCGGACAACGAGCCGCTCGAGCGCCTCCGGCTCGGGCACGTCGCGATGGCGCCAGCGTGCCGGAACGACGCGCTCCGTCAGATCGTAGGTGCGCTGGAAGTTGCGCCGCTCTCGGATCGCAAGCTCGCCCGCTGACCACAGCGCCGTCGCCACGCGCTTGGCGACCTCGAGATCCCACCACCCGCGGCTTCCGCGCCCCTCCATGTCGAGCGAGCGCAGCGGTCCCTCGTGACGGATGCGGTGCCGCAGGTCGGCTGTCACTTTGGGATGCCGGCCGGCCACATCGCCCCACCACGGATGGTGGTGGTAGGCCTTCCGGCGGAAGGCGAAGACCGGGTAGAGCTCGATCGGCATCCAGCTCACCTCGTGGCCCCAGTATTCAAACAGGGGCGCACCGGGCCGCAGGAGATTCTCGGCGAGCCGCCAGCACGATCGCGTGGCTACGGGCACCGGCGATGGACACCGTGTCGAGCTGCAAATAGCCGAAGCGGTCGATGAGCCGTCGGGCGGCCTCACGCGCCGACGCGACGCTCCGTCCGGCGCGACGGGGAAACCCGGTCCAGTCGGGCTTGAGCAGACCGGCGCGGGCCAAGGCCAGCCGCCGGGCATCCGGCGTCGCCAGTGTCTCCATGAAATCAGGATGCTCGAACCCGCGCGTCAGCCGGACGCCCGCCGCCCGGCTCGTCCGAGCCTCGTCTGTCAGCCAACGCTCACGCGCCGTCGTCGACGAGAGAGACGAGCTCGGTGATGCCCGCGAGGTGATGATCGTCGTGCTCGGCCACGAATAAGAACAGATCCACGGCCGTCATCGGCTGCTCGAGCCTCGGATGCCGCGCGCTCGCGCGCAGCCCTTGCGAGTCGAGCACGTCGAGACGCCCGACCGTCGCCATCCGCGCGGCCCGGAACGCCCCGAGCAGGTCCTCCAGATCCCGGTCGTTGTGTGCGGCGTCGTGGGTGCGCCGGTTCTGGAGGTCCGCCGGGCGCAGCTGCCCACGCCCGGCCAGGAGATCGTCGAGCCGCCCGGCCCACAACGGCTCGAGGTCGCCCAGATGTCCGACGTTCTCTTGAATCGACCAACGCTCGCCAGGGCGGCGGGTCAGCAGCCGGGGCGAGAGGCGCCGGACACGCTCTTCGAGACGCGCGGGCGTTCCCCGGAGGCGCTCGACGATCCCCGGGAAGGCGTAATCGGCACCCCCGGCTCGAAGCGCCGATCGAACCACGGCTGTCGCGCGCGCATCTCGTCCCCCTGTCTCACCCACCCGCCACGCGAGTCCCCCCCGGTGCCGGCCCCGAATTCTACAACCGTCGCGGCTGTTTGGCGACCGGGCGGAGGCGTTGGTAAGATGGTGTCTTGTCCACTCGCTGCTCTTCGCCCCCGTTCACCTCGCGCCCGCGCGGGCGATCCCTCCGCTCGGTCTGCGGCGCCGTCTCGCTGGCGGTGCTCCTCAGCGTCGGGGCCGACGCACAGACGCACCGTGGGGCGATCCGGGGGATCGTGAGCGATCCGACGGGCGTGCCGCTCGGGAACGTCACGGTCACCGTCGTCCAGCAGGCCACGAACGAGCTGCGCTCTGCCACCACCGGACCCGACGGCATCTTCTCCCTCTCTCTGCTGCCACCCGGGGCATATCGGATCGAGACGGAGCTGGCCGGCTACAAGCGGCTCGTGGAGGAGATCGAGCTCCAGGTCAACCAGGACGTCCGCGCGGATGCGCAGCTCGAGATCGGGACCGTGACCGAGGAGGTCTTCGTCACCGCCCCGCTCGTCGCGCTCGAGCGTGGCACGCCGGCCCTGCGGACGGTCATCGACAACGAGCTGATCGTCGGGCTACCGCTCGACGGCCGGGAATTTCTCGAGCTGAGCCTGCTCGTGCCGGGCACCGCGCCCGCCGCCGAGGGCTCGGCCGGCTCCGTGCGGGGCGAGTTCGCGTTCAACGTCAACGGTGCGCGTGAGGATTCCAACGCCTTCCTCCTCGACGGCGCCTACAACCTCGACCCGAAGCTCAACTCGGTGGGTGTCATGCCCCCGGTGGAGGCCATCCAGGAGTTCGAGGTCCAGACCAACGCCTACGACGCCTCGTTCGGCCGCAATGCGGGCGGCCAGGTCAACGTCATCCTCAAGTCGGGCACCAACCGGCTGCACGGCAGCCTCTACGAGTTCTTCCGCAACGACGCGCTGGATGGCCGCAACGCCTTCGCGCCCCCGGACGAGCCCGCGCCCGTGTTCGAGCGCAACCAGTTCGGTGGGGCGCTCGGAGGCCCGCTGCGGCAGAACCGGACGTTCTTCTTCGTGGACTACGAAGGACGGCGGCGCCGGGAAGGTCTCACCCGCGTGACCAACGTGCCCACACTGGCCGAGCGCGCCGGCGACTTCTCCGGGAGCCTCTTCGGTCCGCCGAACGATCCCTTCACCCAGCAACCCTTTCCGGACGGCCGCATCCCGGCGTCGCGTCTGCACCCCGTCGGCGCCGCGATCGCGGCGCTCTACCCCGAGCCGAACCGGGGCACGCCGTTCCAGAACCACGTCTCGTCCCCGACGGCGCGCGACCGCACCGACCAGTTCGACGCGCGGCTCGACCACGCCGTGAGCGACACGACCAACCTCACCGTCCGCTACAGCTTCTCCGACCGCGATCTCTTCGAGCCGTTCTCGGGGCCAGGCTTCGCGGCGGTTCCGGGGTTCGGCACCGACGTGCCGCGGCGGGGTCAGAACTTCGTCGCGACCTTCACGCAGATCTGGTCGCCGACGATCGTGAACGAGACGCGCTTCGCCTACAGCCGCGTCGCGGCCGGCGCCTTCCATGAGGGCCAGGGCACGAGCCTCAACGCGCAGGTCGGGCTGCCCGATCTCTCGAGCGACCCGCGCGACTTCGGGCTCAGCTTCATCACCGTGTCGGGCTTCTCGCCGCTGGGCGACGAGTTCAACAACCCGCAGCAGAGCACGACGAACGGCGTCCAGTTCCAGAACAACACGACCTACGCCAAGGGTCGCCACCTCGTGAAGCTGGGCTTCGACATCCGCGGCGTGCGGCAGGATGCCTTCCGCGACGTGCAGTCCCGTGGGTTCCTGACCTTCTCGGACCAGGTCCCCATCACCGGCAACGCCCTCGCCGACCTGCTGCTGGGATTCCCGCTGGTGACCGGGGGGGCCGTGCTGGACAACCCCCAGCGTCTCCGCACCGAGAGCTACAACGTCTATGCACACGACAGCTGGCGCGTGAGCGACGACCTGACGCTCTCCGGGGGCGTACGCTACGAGCTGACATCACCGCCGGTCGATGCGGACGACCGGGCCAACCTCTACGACCCGGCCACGCAGTCGCTCGTCCGGGTCGGGACGTTCGGCACGCCGCGCAGCGGCTACGAGACCGACCGGAACAACTGGGCGCCGAGGCTGGGGCTGGCGTGGGCGCCACGCGGGGACGCCGACACGGTGGTCCGGGCGGGCTACGGCATCTACTACGACCAGTCGTCCCTGGCGCCGGGAGAGGGGCTGTATTTCAACGCGCCATTCTTCGACTTCAATCTCTTCCTGCCGTTGCCGGGTCTGCCCGTGACCCTCAGCGATCCGTTCCCCGCCACGTTTCCCTTCGAGGCGCCGCAGTCGGCCCTGACCTATCAGGCAGACCTGCGGACGCCCTACTTCCATCACTTCAACGTCGGGGTGCAGCGCCAGGTGGGACAGAGTCGGGTGGTCGAGGCGGCCTACGTGGGATCCCGCGGACGCAACCTGCTGGCGGCCCGTGACATCAACCAGCCGAATCCGAGCCCGCTGCCGTTCAACCCGCGGCCGGTGCCGCAGTTCGACGACATCACCGCCGTCGAGTCGCGGGCGACCTCGACCTACGATGCGCTGCAGCTCAAGTTCCAGCAGCGGACCCACGGCGGCCTCTCGTTCCTGGCCGCCTACACCCTCTCCGAGTCGACCGACGACGCCTCGAACTTCTTTCCGAGCGCCGGCGATCCGAACTTCCCGCAGGACAGCTCCAATCTCGCGGCGGAGCGCGGGCGGTCGAACTTCGACGTCCGGCATCGGTTCTCGGTCGGGTTCGGCTACGAGCTGCCGTTCGGCGAGGGGCAACGCTACCTCTCCGGTCCCGGCTGGGCGGCCAGCGTCCTGGGGAGCTGGGAGCTACACGGCATCCTGACGCTGCAAGGCGGCAGACCGTTCACCGTCGCGCTGCTGCCCGAGATCGACAACAGCAACACGGGCCGATCCGTGCTCGGATTCGGGGCCAACGATCGGCCTGACCTCGTCGGCGACCCCGAGCTGACCGACCCGTCGCCGACGCAGTGGTTCGATGCCTCGGCGTTCGCCTTTGCGCCGCCGGGCAGCTTCGGGAACGCGGGACGCAACATCCTGGTGGGACCGGGCTTCAAGAATCTCAATCTTGGGCTACAAAAGGGCATCGGCGTGGGCCAGGGCGTCGAGCTGCAGCTACGGGTGGAGGCCTTCAAC
Source organism: Vicinamibacterales bacterium (assembly GCA_965197935.1). GTDB lineage: Bacteria > Acidobacteriota > Vicinamibacteria > Vicinamibacterales > CAZQMT01 > CAZQMT01. The sequence goes on from CBDAOD010000002.1 coordinate 343,836, forward strand.
CTGCTCGACCGCGCCAACTTTCACCTGCCGGACAACTTCCTCGGCTCGCCGACCTTCGGCCAGATCCTGTCCGCGGGGAGCCCGCGGCGTTTGCAGCTCGGGGCGAACCTGACCTTCTGAGCCGCATGGCGTCCCGCCGCCGTGTCTTGACTCCCGACGCATCACGGTATATGGTTCATGACATAGGGGTTAGCAGATTCATCCCCTCTTGGTTCTTCCTAAACGTGTAGACCCTCCGCACGAGACTTGACCTGGCAGCCCGGGGTGAAAGTCCTGTGTCGCACCAAGGGCCGCCTTGGGAGATGCAGCGGCCGGCCCGAGCAAGGTGCGAGGAGCGAGCATCCATGACGAGAGTGTTTCGGCGCGGTGCCGTGCCGAGCCTGACGGCTGTAGTCGTCCTGTCGGGGCTCCTGCTGGGTGAGCCAGCCCGGGCCGACGACTGGCCCGACTGGCGCGGACCGTCACGCAACGGCGTCTCGACCGAAACCAACCTTCCCGAGAGCTGGTCCCCGGCTGGCGAAAACCTGGCCTGGAAGGCGCCCTACGGCGGCCGCTCCGCGCCCATCATCCTGGGCGACCGGCTCTACCTGCTGAACGCCGTCGGGGCGGACGCGTCGCTCCAGGAGCGCGTGATGTGCTTCGACGCCGGCAGCGGCGAGGTCCTCTGGGAGCATCGCATCGACATGTTCCTGAGCGACGTGCCGCCGCACCGGATCGCCTGGGCGTCGCCGGTGGGCGACCCCGGCACCGGCAACGTCTTCGTTCTCGGCGGCGGTGGGACGCTGCTCGGTCTCTCCCGGGACGGCACGCTGCTGTGGAGGCGCTCACTCGCCGAGGAATTCGGCCTCATCACCACGCACGGCGGCCGCACCGTGTCGCCCGTGATCGAGGGCGATCTGGTGATCATGAGCGGGCTCACGTCGAACTGGGGCACGCTGGCCCGCGGCAGCCACCGGTTCATCGCCTTCGACAAGGCGACCGGGGAGACGGTGTGGATCAGCACGCCGGGTAGCCGCCCGTACGACACGACCTACTCGCCGCCGATCGCGGCCGAGATCGAGGGGACCCGCCTCCTGATCGCCGGGGGCAGCGACGGCGCGGTTCACGCCCTGAAGCCGCAGACTGGCGAGCCGGTCTGGAACTATCCCCTCAGCAAACGCGGCCTCAACACCGGCGTCGTCCTGAGTGGGACGACCGCCATCGCGACCCATGGCGAGGAGAACCTCGACTCCAGCGAGATGGGCCTGATGACCGCCTTCTCCGCGGCCTCCGAGGGCACGATCGGCGAGGCGCAGATCGAGTGGCGCAGCCCCGGCGTGCTGGGCGGCTACTCCTCGCCGGTCATCGACGGCGACCGCATCTACCAGGTCGACAACAGCGCCAACCTGCGGGCCTTCGACATCGCCACGGGCCGGGAGCTGTGGTTCCGCAACCTGGCGACGATCCAGAAGTCATCACCCGTCCTCGCCGACGGCAAGCTATACGTCGGGTCGGAGGACGGCAAGTTCTTCATCCTGCGCCCCGGTCCCGACGGCGTGGAGATCCTCGACGAGGATCAGATCGGGACCGCGGAGGCTCCCGAGCCCATCACCGGCTCGCCTGCCGTCTCCGGCGGTCGGGTCTTCGTCGTCACGACCGACGCGCTCTACGCCATCGGGGAGGGGCCGCTGCGATCCTCACCCGCCCCGACGACCGCGACCGCACCGGCCGGAGAGGGGCCGGCCACGCACGTCCAGGTGCGGCCGGCCGAGCTGATCCTCCAGCCGGGCCAGAAGGTCACGTTCGAGGCTCGGCTCTTCGACGGCCGGGGGCGATTCCTGCGCACCGAGCGGGCCGTCTGGTCGCTGGAGCAGCTCGGGGGCACCATCGGACCGGAAGGGGAGTTCGAGGCGGCCGCCACCGCGCCGCGCGGAGAGGGAGGCCAGGTCAAGGCCACGGTGGGCCCGCTCTCGGGCATCGCGCGCGTCCGCGTCGTGCCACCGCTTCCCTGGACCGAGGACTTCGAGACCTGGGAGGGTGACGCCCCGGCCCGGCACTGGATCAACGCGACCGGGAAGTACCGCGTCGGCGATCTGGGCGGCAATCGCGTGCTGGTGAAGCTCGCCGACAATCCGTTCCTGCGCCGAGCCCGCAGCTTCATGGGCCCCATCGATCCTTCGGACTACACATTCGAGGCCGACGTCCGGTCGGCCGAGCAGCGCCGCCAGATGGGCAGCATCGGCGTCGTGGTCCAGCGCTACGTCCTGGTGCTCATGGGAAACCATCAGCGGCTGGATCTGGAATCGTGGCAGCCGGAAACGACGCGCACGGCGCGCGTGCCCTTCACGTGGGATCCGGACACGTGGTATCGGATCAAGCTGCGGGTCGACACCCTGTCCGACGGCGAGGTCCGGGCGCGGGGCAAGGTCTGGCCCGTGGGTAACGCCGAGCCGTCCGACTGGACGATCGAGCGCGCCGATCCGCGCGGGAACACGCAGGGCAGCCCAGCGATCTACACTGACGCCGTGGCCGAAGTCTACTTCGACAACCTGAAGGTCTACCCGAACTCGCCGGAGACGAGCAGCCAGTAGCGCCCGCCGACGTTCACGGCGGGCCGCGAGCAGCCACGGACACCACCATCATGCAGCGATACCACCCACGCCGCGGCGTCACCCTCACCCACGCCTTCGCCATCGTCGCCTGCGCTGCCGGCGTCTTCGCGATGGGCGTCTTCGCGACGGACGGGGGCTCTTTGCCGGTGACGGCATCCGGAATCGCCGTCCAGGGAGACGAATCGGCCTCGACCGACTGGCCCATGTGGGGTGGAACGCCCGACCGGAACATGGTCTCGGACATGACGGGTCTGCCGACCGAGTTCGACGTCGAGACCATGCACAACGTCGACTGGAAGGCGGATCTCGGGTCGCAGAGCTACGGCAACCCGGTGGTCGCGGGCGGCATGGTCTTCGTCGGGACGAACAACGAGATGGAGCGCGACCCGAACCAGGCCGGGGACCGCGGCATCCTGATCGCCTTCCGTGAGAGCGACGGCGAGTTCCTCTGGCAGCACGTGTCGGCCAAGCTGATCGCCGGGCGCGTGAACGACTGGCCGTACCAGGGGGTCTGCTCCTCGCCGCTGGTGGAGGGCGAGGTGCTCTACTACGTCAACAATCGGGGTGAGGTCGTCGCGCTGGACATCCAGGGCTTCCGCGACGGCGAGAACGACGGTCCCTACACCGACGAGGAGTACACGGACGAGCACAGCGGCGACGTCATCTGGAAGTTCGACATGATGGAGGAGGTGGGCGCGTTCCCCCACAACATGTCGAATGCCTCGCCGGTGTCGTTCGGCAACCTGATCTACGTGAGCACCTCCAACGGGCAGGACGAGAGCCACGTGAACATCACCTCGCCGCGCGCCCCGGCGATCATCGCCCTCGACAAGCTGACCGGCGAGCTCGTCTGGGAGGACAACTCGGTCGCGGATCGCATCCTCCACGGGCAGTGGGCGTCGGCGACCGTGGGCACCGTCGGCGGCGTCGACCAGGTCGTCATGGGACAGGGTGACGGCTGGATCCGCGGCTACGTGGCCGATACGGGCGAGAAGCTGTGGGAGTTCGACACCAACCCGAAGGACTCCGTCTGGCCGAAGGACCGCAACGAGCTCATCAGCACGGCCGTCATCTACGACGACATCGTCTACATCGCCAATGGGCAAGACCCCGAGCACGGCGAGGGGGTCGGGCACCTGTATGCCCTCGATGCGACGCAGCGGGGCGACATCACCGAGACGGGCGTGATCTGGCATTACCAGGACATCCGCCGCTCCATCTCGACCGCCGCCATTCACGACGGCCTGATCTACCTCCCCGACTTCAGCGGCTTCCTCCATTGCCTGGACGCCAAGACGGGCGAGGTCCAGTGGGTCCACGATCTGTTCGCCGCCGTGTGGGGCTCGACCCTGGTTGCCGACGGCAAGGTGTACATCGGCGACGAGGATGGCGACGTCACCGTGCTCAGGGTCGGCCGGGAGCTGGAGGTCCTGGCCGAGGTGAACGTCGGGAGCTCGCTCTACTCGACGCCGGTCCCGGCCAACGGCGCGCTGTTCATCGCGAACCGCAACACGCTCTACAAGGTCCGGGAGCAGGGTGCCGCCAGCGGCGCCGGCGGCCGCTGACCCCGCCGACGGCTTCATGACACGCATGCAGCCGTTCGACTTCCAGCCACGCACCCGCGTCGTCTTCGGCGAGGGGAGCCTCGACCGGCTCGGGGCGCTCGCGCGCGAGCTCGGGTTCCTGCGCACGCTCCTGGTCGCCGATCCGGGCATGCGCGCCTGCGGTCTGGCGGCGCGCGCCACGGCGTCGCTGCAGACCGCCGGAGTCCAGGTCACCCCGTTCCACGACTTCGGCGCCAACCCCGACACGGCCATGGTCGAGGTCGGTCGCATCGCCGCCGCCGCCGCCGGGATCGATTCGATCGTCGGCCTGGGAGGCGGCAGCTCGATGGACTGCGCCAAGGGCGTGAACTTCGTGCTCACCAACGGTGGAGACATGCGGGACTACTGGGGCTTCGGCAAGGCCGAGCACCCACTGCTCCCGATGATCGCCGTCCCTACCACGGCAGGGACCGGGAGCGAGGCGCAGTGCTACGCGCTGATCTCGGACGCCGACACGCACGTCAAGATGGCGTGCGGCGCGCCGAAGGCCGCCTTTCGTCTCGCGATCCTCGACCCGACCCTCACGCTCTCGCAGCCGCCCGACGTCACGGCGACGACCGGCTACGACGCGATCGCGCATGCGGTGGAGACGTTCGTGACGACGCGGCGCTGCGGCGTCTCGCAACTCTTCTCGCGAGAAGCCTGGCGGCTCCTGGCCGGCAGCTACGAGCGGGTCCTGACCCATCCGCGGGATCTCGAGGCTCGGTCGGCCATGCAGCTCGGGGCCTACTACGCCGGCATGGCGATCGAGCAGTCGATGCTGGGCGCCACCCATGCCTGCGCCAACCCGCTGACCGCGCGCTACGGCACGACCCACGGCGTCGCGATCGCGGTGCTCCTGCCCCACGTGGTGCGGTGGAATGGTGCCACGGTCGCCTCCGACTACCGCGAGATGCTGACCGTCGCCGGGCCCACCGGGAACGCCCCGACCGGGAACACTCCGCCCGAGGACGACCCGCCCGGCGGCCTCCTGGCCGCCCGGCTGGCACGTCTGGCCCGGGCGGCCGGGCTGCCCCCGACCCTGCAAGAGATCGGCGTCCCCCGCGAGGATCTCAGGATCCTGGCCGACGCCGCCGCCGTCCAATGGACTGGCGGGTTCAACCCACGTCCGTTCGACGCGGATGGCGCCCTGGAGATCTACACATGCGCGTTCTAGTATCCGTAGGGCTCGTCGCGGCGCTGGCGGTCTCCGCCGGACCGCGGGCGGGCGCCCAGTCCGCGGACGACTGGCCCCAGTTCCGCGGCAATCACCAGCTCACGGGCCAGGCCAGCTCGGAGCTGCCCGATCGTCTCCAGCTCCGCTGGACCTACCAGGCCGACGACGCGATCGAGTCGTCCGCCGCCATCGTGGACGGCACCGTCTACGTCGGCTCGATCTCGGGTGCCCTGATCGCGATCGACCTCGAGTCGGGTGAGGAGCAGTGGCGGTATCAGGCAGGCGACGGGATCGGCGAGTCGTCGCCCGCGGTGGCCGACGGCGTGGCCTACGTCGGCGATCTCGCCGGGGTCCTGCATGCGGTGGACACCCTGACGGGAAAGGCGCGCTGGACGTTCGAGACCGAGGCGGAGATCCGCTCGTCGCCGGTCGTCGTGGACGAGACGGTCCTGGTCGGCTCGTACGACGGGTATCTCTACGGCCTGTCTCGGCAGGATGGCGCCCTCGCCTGGAAGACTCGGTTCGAGGGCTACGTGCACGCCACCCCCGCCGTCCTCGACGGCATCGCCTACGTCGGGGGGTGCGACGAAACGTTCCGGGGCGTGCGCGTCGACGACGGCGCCGAGGTGCTGAGCCTGACCACCGGCGCCTACACCGGAGCCTCGCCCGCGCTCGCCGGCGAGGCCGCGTACTTCGGCACGTTCAACAACGACGTGATCAGAATAGACCTGGACTCGGGTCTACAGACCTGGCGCTACGAGCACGCGCGGCGCCACTTTCCGTTCAACTCGTCCGCAGCGGTCCGGGGCGATCACCTGGTCGTGGGGGGCCGGGACAAGATGGTCCACGCCCTCGACACCGGGACGGGCGAGGCGCGCTGGACGTTCACGACCAGGGCCCGCGTCGAGTCCTCCCCCGTCATCGCCGGCGACCGCGTATATCTCGGCTCGAACGACGGCCGCTTCTACGTGCTCGACCTCGCGACCGGCGAGAAGCTGTGGGAGTTCGAGGCGGGCGCGCCCCTCTCCGCGTCCCCGGCGGTCGCCGCCGGGCGCATCGTGATCGGCGCGCAGGACGGCGTCCTCTACTGCTTCGGCTAGCTGGCTCCGGCTAGCCTCCCCTCCCGTGTTCCGGTGGCCGCTCGTGCCCGTGCCAACCCTGGAGGCGGCGGCCCTCGCCATCTCTGCCGAGATCGGCGTTGGTGCAGGATTCCTCAGTCTCGGCCTGGGAGGTGATCGAGGATCCGCTGGTTCTGTCGAGGCGACTGGCGCACAATCTCACCGTGAAGTCGAGGATCTATCCGAAGTACAAGACGAAATACCGCGTCGGGAACTGGCCGGAGTACGAGCGAGCCCTCGTGCACCGCGGCGACCTGACTCTCTGGCTCTCCGCCGACGCGATGGATGCGTGGAGACCGGCGCCGACTGGTCGACCGGGCGGGCCGAAGAAGTTCTCCGATCACGCGATCGAGACAGCGTTGACACTGCGGCTCGTCTTTCAGTTGGCGTTGCGCCAGACGGAGGGCTTCCTGCGGTCGGTCCTAGCCTTGACGCGGGCCGATCTCGACGCTCCAGATCACACCACGCTCTCGCGGCGGAGTCAGCACCTCGACCTCGCGCTCGGTCGCATTCCGGCGCGGGGTCCTCTTCATCTCATCGTCGATAGTACGGGACTGTCGGTCCTTGGCGAGGGCGAATGGGCCGTCGCGAAACACGGAAGACGCGGCAAGCGAGGCTGGAAGAAACTCCATCTCGGTGTTGACCGATCCGGGGTGATCGTTGCCCAGGCGTTGACGGAGCCGACGGCCGACGACGCGACAACCGGCATTGGTCTGGTCGAGCAGGTGGACGGGGCCGTTTTGAGCGTGACGGCGGATGCGGCCTACGATACCCTCGCGTTCTACGATGCGGCCGGTGCGCGAGGCGCGACCGTCGTGGTGCCGCCGGCGAAAACGGCGTCGCTGTCTCGACGTGGACCCCGGTCCGGTGTCCGAGATCGGACGATCAAGTGGGTCACGGTACTCGGCCGTCGACGCTGGAAGAAGGCGTCGGGATACCATCGGCAGGCGCGCGTGGAGAATGCGGTCTTTCGGTACAAATCGATTATCGGAGGTGGTCTGCGAGCCCGAACGCCAGGAGGGCGGCAGACGGAGGCACGGCTTGCGTGCAACGTCTTGAATCGGATGGCCGAGCTTGGTCGCCCCGAGTCATACAGCATCGGTCGCTGAGGTGCCGGTGGGTTGGATTGTTTCGCGTCGCCGTCGAGTCCTGCAACAACGCCGGTATTATCCCTCGCCGCGCCCCGCTCGCCGTTAGACGGGTTCGAACAGCCGGACGCGGCGAAGCAGGAGATCGACCAGATACAGGGCGAGGGCCAGCGCGGCGAGGTAGGGCCAGAGCGGCGTGGGCAGTACGGTCGACTCGCCGTCGGTCGCGAACAGGTCCTCCACGCTGGGGTTGAAGACCCCGCCGGTGGTGCGGCTGATCGCACGCAGCAGCTCGAGCCGCGGCGGATGGAATTGATACTCCGCGGGGTAGGAGTAGGCCAGCGCGCGTGAGCTGTCCGCGGCACCGCCGAGCGCGTGGAAGAGATAGTCTCCGCGTTCGGCGACCGGCACCGTCGTCTCGTACGCGCCGGGTCCCACCTGGCGCGCCTCGATGACCGAGGTACGGCCGTCGGGCCCCGTGACCGCGACGCGGGGCGCCAGCATGTTCTCGAAGGTGCCGTCCGGGTTGACGCTGTCGATCGCGATACGCACGGTGTTGCCCTGGCGGCTCGCGCGAAAGGCGTCCGCCCGCTCGTCCTCGGGGCGCCGCATCGTCTCGCGCACCAGCTGGGTCCAGAACTTGCCGTAGCCGCTCCACGCGATCCAGTCCGCCGCCCACCGGTCCTTGACGTCCGACGTGAATGCCACCGTGCGACCCAGCCCGTAGGGCCAGCGAGCGAGGATCGGGTCGCCCTCGTCGGCCAGCAGCAGCTCCTCGGCCGTGTCCTTGATCTGGGTACTGGTGTAACCCCGCAGGGGTGGAGCGGAGCCGAAGTCGATGCCGTCGAACATCTCGACCTGCTTACGCACCACCGGGCTGAACGCCTCCTCCATCAGGGTGGGACGTGTGGCGCGTTCGGTCTCCTCGGTGAAGATCTGGGGTACCTCGGCGGCGTCATCGACCACGTAGGCGCGACCCTCGCCCCACTCCGCGAGGTTGCCGAGCAGAACGCGATCCGCCTCGGCACCCACGGCGACCGTCGAGACGGTCATCTTCTCGGCGACCATCTCGGTCACCAGCCGCTCGTACTCGGCGGGGTAGGTGCGGCCGTCGGACAGGAGGATCACGTGCTTCACACGCGACTCGACGGCCAGCAACTCCTGGAAGGCCGCCTCGAGCGCCGGATAGATGTTGGTGTAGCCGCTGGGCACGATGGTGCTGATGCGCTGCTTGATCCACTCGCGGTTCGCCGCCGACTGGAGGCGAACCGGCCAGTCGAGGTCGTTGTTGAACGACACGACCCCGATGCTGTGGCGATCCTCCAGGACGTCGACCGCGGCCTTCGACGCTTCCTTGGAGAGCTCGATCTTGGTCCCGGCCATGCTCCACGACTTGTCGAGGACGACGATCAGCGCGACCTCGCGCGGCTTCTCCTTGGTCGTGAACGTGACGGGCAGGACCTCCTCGACCGGGGTATCCGCATAGCCGTCCTCGCCGAACACCGCCTCGCCGCCGGCCAGGATGAAGCCTCCCCCCAGATCAGTGACGTAGCCGGCAATCGCAGCCATCTGCGGCTGTGTCAGCTCGTCCCGGGCGACGTCGCTCAACACCACGGCGGCGTAGGCTTCGAGTGCCTCCGGTGAGCGCGGGAGGTCCGCCGGTGAGGCGACCTCGACGCTCAGGCCGCCAGACTCGAGCGCCCGCCTCAGGTGGCGCGCGCTTGCCGGGCGCCCCTCGACGTAGAGCACCTGGGGCCGATCGAGCACCTGAACCGGCTCTCGGAAGCTGTTGTTCGCCGTGATCGGATCGTCGTCGACCAGCAGGCGCACCTGGAGAGTCGCGGTGCGTGCGGCGTCCAGGGCGGCCTCGAGCGGGACGCGATTCACGCCGGGCTCGAGCCGAACCGGCTGAGTCGCCAGCGTCTCCTCTCCATCCGTGAGCTCGAGCACGCCCGTGCGCGCGGCCTGGCTGTAGAGCTGCACCTCGAGCGCGAATGGCTCTCCGGCGGTCACCACCGTCGGCGCGTGCACGGCATCCACCCACGCGTCCCCCACAGCACGGCTCGGCACCGGCACCGTGTAGACACGGACGCCGTCGCGGTGGAGCCGCGAGAGGGCCCCGGTGAGCTCTCCCGTCGTCGCGTTCCCATCGGTGAACAGGACGAGGCGCTTGAGGTGATGCTCCGCGAAGCTGCGGAGCGCCTGATCCATCGCGGCCTCGAGGTTGGTCCCACCCGGCTCGACGGCAGCCAGCAACTGGAGGTCCTCCGCCAGGAGCCGCTCGAGTGCCTCCCCGGCCTCGAGTGCGACGGGTCGGGCTCCGAACGCCACCACGCCCCAGTGAGCGGGCGATCCCTCACGATTCGCTTCGGCGATCCAGCGCAGGGCCGCGGCCTGCGCCGCAGGCGACACGCTCTGCGACAGATCGACGCCGTACACCAGGGAGGTCCAGGCGCCGGTCGGGTGGAGGGTCGGTCGCATCAGCGCAATGGCGAGACAGATGACGATTGCCGACCGAACCCCCGTCAGGAGCGAGAGGTGTCGAGGTTGAAGGCCGGTCAGCGAGCGGTGCCGCGCCCACCAGAGATAGGGGACGAGTAGCAAGAGCACGAGCGGCCAGTAGTGCTCGATCGTGATAGGCATCGGCTCAGACGGTGAACCGCCGGTGATACGTCCACCACTCGGCGGCGATCAGGAGCATCGCCGCGAGCAACATGTAGAACCAGGGCTCGCGCCGGATCGGGACGCGCGCGGGCGCGTCCGCGGGCGTCGCCTCGGCGAACGCCGACCGGTTGACGTTGGACAGGTCGGGGCTGGCCACGTTGACGGCCACTGGCACGGTGGTGCTGCCGTCGCCGGCCGTGAAAATGCCCGGCGCGACCGCATCGAACACCGTCGCGTCGAGCTGCTCGCGTGAGGCCACGGCCTCGCCCGTCGATCGAGTGATGCGCCCACCGGCGAGCGGGACCACCACGGTGCCGGGCTGTCGCCGGAGGGCGGGTACCTCGCCCGCGAACCAGTTCAGGACGTTTTGCATGAAGATGGGGAATCCGAGCGCGTTCGCGAAATCCGAGTCGTCGAGATCGAAGGCCACGACGACGTAGCGCTCCGGGCGCTCCCCGACCGTGACGAGCGGACTCTCGTCCGCCATCGCGACGGGGGTGGCCTCGGTGGGCTCGAGCCGCACCGCCTTGCCGATGGTCAGATCCGTCACCGGCACGAACCGCATGATCGGGTGCTGGTCGTCCCAGCTCGAGACACCGGCTACCTCGACCTCGCCGCGCGTCGCGCCGAGCCACGGGGTCGGCGGGGGGTGGAAGACCAGGACGGGTTTCCCGGGTGGCGCGGCTGTGGTGAAGCGGTCGAACACGTAGGCGTCCGCCTCCGCGTCCTCGCGGAAGCCACCGGGGTCCGTCGTGACGCCGTCGACCCGCGGGTCGAGGCCGAGCAGCGTTTCGAGATAGGGGTTGCCGCGGGTCACCAGGACGACGCGCTGTCGGCGGCGCGATGGGAGGTAGGCGAAGGCGGCGTCGTCGATGGCCAGACTGTCGCCCTCCGTCTGGACGCGCGCCCGAATCTCACCGCCGTCGAAGGCCGAGAGCTCGAGCGATTGCCGCAGGGTCTCTCCCGCCCCGAGCTCGATCGACCGACGCAGCCGTGCTTGATCCGTGCCGCCGATCTCGAGCATCACCGTCTTGGCGCGCAGCGAGTAGTTCGCGATCTCGAGATAGGCCTCGTAGGTGAGTGGGTCGGCCGGCACCGGTCTGACCTCGAACGCGGTGACACCCACGTTGTCGGCTGGCTCGAACACCGAGACGAGCCGTGCACCCGACGGGACGTTCCGGACGGCCACGCCATCCGAGATGAAGACCAGCTCCGCGTCCCGCGATGCGAGATCCGGAAAACGAGGAGCCGTCGCGGCGGGGGCCATCCGATCGACCGCCGCCAGGGCCGTCTTGCGGTCGAGTGTGATCGGCGTCACGACCGCGCCGCTCGTATCCGCGACCAGGAACCGATCGCCCGGCCTGGACGCATCGATGAGATGTCGAGCCTGCAGCCGTGCGTGTTCCCAACGCGTCGTGCCGTCGGCGGTTCGGGTCGCCAGGGTCGGCGACGTGTCGAGCACGATCGTGATCGCACGCGGCGCCCCGGTCAGCGCGTCGAAGATCGGCCGACCCAGCGCCAGCGCAATCAGCAGCGCGATCGTCAGGGCGATCAGCAGCGAGATGAGCCGGCGGAGCCACTCGAGCCAGGATTCGGCTCGCCGCTCGTCAAGCACCCGCTCCCAGAGCAACAACGAGCCGACGACCACGCGAGGATGACGTTGCTTGAGGAAGAACAGCCACGTGACGACGGCCGCGGTGAGACCGGCCAGCAGCAGCGCCTGCCATGTCGCCAGCGAGAGGAACGTCACCCGAGGAACCCACCCTGCCGGAACACCTGCAGCACGGCCTCCTCGAACGGGATGGCCGTGTCGGTCCGGACGTAGCCGATGCGATACTTCGTGCAGTAGCCGGCGATCTCGTCGCACAGGCGCTCGAACGCCGCGCGGTACGCGCTGATGAGCGAGGGGGTCGCCTCCAGGTTACGAACGCCTCCGGTCTCGGAGTCGACAAGCTGGAGCTCGCCCCGCAGCTCGGGGGTCGTGTCGGTGTCCCCGGTCACGTGCAGCGCGTAGGTCTCGTGCCGATAGTGCCGCAGCACGTCGAGCCCGGCGGCGAATCCGTCGGGATCCATGAAGTCCGAGATCACGACGGCGACACCGTGCGCGCGTCGGCTCGTGCAGAACTTCGTCAGCGCCGCCTTGGCGTCCGTCCGCCCCGCGGGTTCGAGCGCGGCGAGGAACTTGAACACCCTGAAGATCTGCCCCTTGCCACGCTGCGGCGCCAGCTCGTGCGAGAGGTGATCCGAGTAGGCGAACAGCGAGACACGGTCGAGATGCGCAAGACCGACGTAGCAGAGCGCCGCGGCGACCTGCTGCGCGTAGCGGAACTTCGGCGGCGTTCCCTCGAACATGGAGCGGCTACAGTCGAGAAAGATGAATATCGGAAGATCCTGCTCCTCCTCGAACAGACGCAGCAAGAGCTTGTCCAGCCGCTGGTAGGCCTTCCAGTCCACGTGGCGGAAGTCGTCGCCGGGGGAGTACGCACGATGGTCCGCGAACTCGAGGCCCGCTCCCCGCGTGCGCGCGCGGCGCTCGGCCCTGAACTGGCCGGCGAAGACGCGCTTCGAGACGATGTGGAGGTACTCCAGCTTCTTGAGGAACTCGCCGTCGAAGAGATCACGTTCCGGCGCCATGGTGCGGAGATCGTTGAAGGCGGCGGCTAGCTGGGCTCTGGAGTGTCGTCGAGGATCGCCTGGAGGATCGTATCGGGATCGATCTGCTCGGCCTCGCCCTCGAAGTTCAGCAGGAGCCGGTGCCGGAGTGCCGGCAGAACCATGGCGCGGATGTCCTCACCGGACACGTGCACCCGGTCGCGAAGGAGGGCGCGGATCTTCCCGCCCAGTACCAGGGCTTGCGCGCCACGCGGGCTGGCACCGTAGCGCACGAAGCGCTCCACGCTCTGCCGCGCCTTCGGAGCTCCCGGATGGGTCGCCAGCGTCAGATGGATGGCGTATTCCTGCACCGGCCGCGCAATCGGGATCGCTCGGGCCGTCTTGCGCATCTCGAGGAGCTGATTGCCATCCAGCACCCGCTCGACGGTGGGCTCCTCCGGCTGGGTCGTGCGGTCCAGGATTTCGTGGAGCCCCTCGATGCTCGGGTAGTGCACCTTGAGCTTGAAGAAGAACCTGTCGAGCTGGGCCTCCGGCAGGGGATAGGTCCCCTCCATCTCGAGCGGGTTCTGCGTCGCGAGCACGAAGAAGGGCAGGTCGAGCTTGTAGGTGCGCTTACCCACCGACACGCTCTTCTCTTGCATCGCCTCGAGTAACGCGGACTGTGTCTTCGGTGTGGCGCGGTTGATCTCGTCTGCCAGGATGATGTTGCCGAAGATGGGCCCGGGCTGGAACTCGAAGAACTTCTCGCCCTGCTGATTCTCCTGCACGACGTTCGTGCCGATGATGTCGGCCGGCATCAGATCGGGCGTGAATTGGATGCGCGAGAACTTGAGGTGCAGCACGTCGGCCAGCGTGTGCACCAGCTTGGTCTTGCCCAGCCCCGGGATGCCTTCCAGGAGCGCGTGCCCATCGGCGAGCAGGGCGATAAGGATGCCCTCGATGATCTCTTCGCTGCCGACGATGCGCTTGCCGATCTCGGTCGTGACCGTCGCGAACTGGCGCTGGAACAGGTCGACTTGCTGATCGATTTCGCTAATCATGCTTTCCGCGTGGTCCCATGGCCTCGAAGTAGCGTTTGACCAGAGCCCGATAGGGCCAGGGCACGCCGTCGTGCTCCATGGCCTCCGGCTCGGTGTAGCTCGGGCCGGGCTCGATCTCCCGATACTCGATCTCCGAGTCGGCCGCGCGGCTCGGCTGTTCGATCAGGCGCTCGCGTTCGAGCTCGGTTTCGTGTTCCTGCCGGCTGGTGATCACTTCCTGCCGCAACGTCACCTCGAGCTCCGTCGGCGCGCCGAGCTGGGTCGGGGCGTCGGAGGGCATTCCGCCCTGGTCACCCTGGGCCGCCTCGTTGCCCTGTTGCCGCTCACCCTCGCCGGGGCGGCGGGCTTCGCCGTCGTCTCCGCCCTGTCGCGCGGTGGTCTGCTCGGTGCCCTGACCCTGCCCCGAGCCGCCCTGTGCCTGCTCCTCGCTCGACTGCTCGCCGCCTTGCTGTGGCTGCGACGCGTTCTCGCGCCTGGCCGCCAGGGTTTCCTGGAGCTGCTGGAGCTGGCGCCGGGCGGCGTCCTTGAGCTCCTGATGTTCCTGCTGCTGCGCGGCCTCGTCGAGCTCGGATGCCGCGTCCTCCAGCGCCTCCTTGGCGGCTTCCAGGTTCTCTTCCTCTAGCTGCTCCGCGGACCGTTCGAGAGCCTCGCCCAGCTCCTCGAGCTGCTGTCCGGCTTGCTGGGCTGCCCGCTCCAACCCCTCCTGGAGCTGCTCACGGCTGTCCGGATCGGAGGTGGCGTCCTCGAGGTTCTCGGCCAATTCCCTCAGCTTGTCGGCGGCTTCCTCGAGGTCCTCGTTTTCCAGGGCCTCGCGCACCTCGTCCAGTGGCGTGACGCCCTCCATGGCGCCGGTCATGGCCTCAAGCGATCGATCCAGGCCCTCGAGATCGCCCGCTCCCAAGTCGAGTCGCGCCTGCACCTCTTCGAGCTGATCCAGCGAGTCCGTTCCCGATACCTCCGCGAGCAGGTCCTCGAGCAGCTGTGCGGCGCGCTGCTCCATGGTCAGCGCCTCGTCCATCTCCAGACGATCGAGCAGCTCGGCGATCTCCTCGGCTCTCTCCGTCTCGTTCACCCTCGTCACGGAGCCCTCGGGTGTCTTGGCCGCGAGCCAACCGCGGGTCCATGACGTCGGCACGAGGTTCAACGCCACGAGCAGCACGAGCAAACCGGTGGCCGTCCAGGAGTTGCGCGGGATCTGTCGTGGGTAGAGCGTTGCGATGTCGAGCGCGTCGGCCGTGCGCGCCGCGCGGTGGAGATGCGCCTCGACCCAGGGGGACGACGTCGGCTGGGACACGAACCAGGCCGCGGACTTGAGCTCGTCCTCGAGGCCGGCGCGGGCATCGACGGAGGCCGCCGCGCGTGCGATCGACCCCTTCTGCGAGAGCCGCCGGCCGGCGAAGATCCCGAAGCCGAGGAGCCAGACCCCCGCCACAATCCACAAGACCTCCGGCGCGAGGGGGGTGAACAGGTGCGAGAGCGCGACGGCCAGCGGAAGGGCCATCGAGATCGAGAACCCGATCAGCAGCTCTCGCGCCAGCCGGTCGAGCCGCAGCCGGCGCTGGACCGCCGCGAGCGCCCGAACGACGGTTGCGCGATCGGACGTATCAGTAGCACTCGTCATTCGCTGAACAGACATGTTAAAGATACCCCATCCGCACCCGGTGTCCAAGACTCGTCCGGTGCTCCGCGCCGGGCGGTCCGCGGCCTGCCTGCCTCGCTCGTTCGGGTTCGTTGGGCGGAGTAGACTGCGGTGCGGCCGTTCCCGTGCTGGAGCCGCCACGTGAGAATCACCGTCATCATCAACCCCGTCGGCGGGACGCGTCCGGACCGCGGCGGCGCGCGCGCCCGGCTCGCGGCGCGTCTCCTCGAGACGCGCGGGCATCGGGTCGACGCCGTCGAGACCGCGCACGCGGGGCACGCCGGCGATCTTGCCCGCCAGGCCGTGGCGCGCGGCGCGGCGCTCGTGTTCGCGTGGGGTGGTGACGGGACGGTCAACGAGGTCGGGGCGGCCCTGGCGTTCGCCGAGACGCCGCTGGGGATCATCCCCTCGGGCTCGGGCAACGGCCTAGCGCGCGCGCTGGGGATCAGCCCTCGTCCGGACGCGGCGATCACGGAGGCGCTGGAGGGACAGGATCGCCGGATCGACGTGGGGGAGCTGGGGGGGCGGTTGTTCCTCAACGTGGCCGGCGTCGGGCTGGACGCGCTCGTGGCGCGGCGGTTCAACGCGCGTGCGGGCGGCCGGCGCGGGCTCGCGACCTACGTGACGATCTCGCTGCGCGCGCTGATCGACCACACGCCCCAGGAGTACGCGGTCGCGTTCGACGGGGAGCGCGTGCGGCGTTCGCTGGATCTGCTGGTGCTGGCGAACGCCCCCGAGTACGGCAACGGGGTCCGCGTCGCGCCGGATGCGCGGCTCGACGACGGCAGGCTCGACCTGGTGATGATGGCCGACGCCCGACCCGTCGTGGTCAACCTGTGGCGCGCGGGCCGACTCCTCCGGGGCACGCTCGACCACGCGCGTGGGATCTCGACCGGCTGGGTCGAGAGCCTGCGTCTGTCCGCGGCGACGCCGATCGCGTTTCACGTCGATGGCGAGGCCGTGGCCGGAGGAGCGGACCTGGAGGCCCGCGTGCACCCTGGCGCGCTCAGCGTGCGCGTCAAGCGTGAGTGATGAGCCCTACTCGAGCCGGCGCCAGGCCGTCGGCTCGGCGCCGTTCGGTCCCATGATCGTGAAGGTGACGCGGGCGGTCGTGACCTCGAGCTGCTCCAGGGTCAGGACGGTCTCTTCCACGTCCGTCGTCGCGGAGACGGGCGCGAGCCGAAGCTGGCCCTCGCGAATCGTGTAGGTCGCTCCGGCCGGAAGCGGCTCGACTCCAGCGAAGGCGATGTGCGTGGCCGTGGCGATCATGAGACCGTCGCCGTCCTCGCGTCGCCACGCGCCCTCGAGCGTGGGATCCCACAGCGGGCCTGGCTCGGTGTGGAGGGGAACCGGGCGATGGGGACCGGGTGGCGCCTGAAACGACGTGTGCCGATGGACGACGACCCAGCGTCCGCCACGCCGCTCGTAGACGATGCTCTGACGACCCTGGTCCACGGCCCGCTCACCCGCCGGATTCGTGACCTCGAGATGGAAGTTGGCCGCCAGCCAGCCCATGTCGCCCCGGGCGCCCACCCGCACGTTGGAGGCCGTCGAGCGGACCGCGCCACCCGACGCGTTGGCGAACATGTTGCGATACAGGGTCTCCACCCGCGGCCAGCCCGACAGCTGGCGGCGTTCGAAGAAGAGCAGCAGATCGGGATCGCGGGCAAAGTAGCCGTCGATGAATGTTGGATCCCGTCGCTCCCAGGCCGCGTTGAACTCCTGAAAACGCGCTCGAATCTCGTCCTCGGATCTCGCGTCGGCGTCAGCCGACTGTGCGGACTGCGGGGCCTCGGGTCCGCGCGCCGCCAGGGTGAGGCACGCCGTCACCAGCGCGATCGCGCCCAGTCCGATCGCGCCCCGGCGACCTCCGAGCCCGGTACTCGCCTGCATCATCGACCCTCCCGGTGGCGGCGCGACCGAGCCACCTCGCGTCGCGCCGCCCCTCGTTCGCGAGAAAGCTGGGAGCCCGATCGCGTCTACATGGCGACCGAGAACTCGACCACGCCGACTTCCTTGTCCCACCACAGCGCCAGCGTGCCGGAGTCCTTCGTCACGTCGACGAAACCGATGGTGAGCTGATCGGTCGCTTGCGCGGACTTCGACAGCTTCATGGGCGCACGCAGGACATCCATGCTCTCCTGGTAGCCGTAGGCGCCCCAGAGCTTGACCTTCTCTTCTCGGTCGAACTTCTCCTGGTAATCGTGGTTCGACACGATGAGGGTCCAGTTGTTCTCCTTCAGGTCGATGAACAGGCTGTACTCACCGGCCTCGAGGCGCTTGCCCCCGATCATCAGAGGCACCTCGGTGCGGAGTCGCGTCGACACGTTGGCACCCGCCCGCCAGACGGGGGCGCCGGCGTTCAACCCCTCGCCATAGCCGTCGCCAGAGCCGAACAGGTTCTCGCGCCCCCGCTTGATGGGGCGGCCGTATTCCACCTCGAGCCACTTCCCTCCCGTGTAGCTCGTCCGGTCACCCTCGGTGACCCATTCGCCGCTCACCTGGGTCGCGGCCCAGCCCCGCGGGCTCATGGGCCGGGTCTCCTGGGCCAGCGCCAGGCTGCCACACAGGAGCACGGAACCCATAATGGTCATCGTGTTGATCGCGCGCATGTTTCCTCCTCGACTGATGTTGGGGGATACGGTTCGACCGCAATTCGTGAAGTCGCTCACAGTTAGACGCGGGTCTCCCGCGTCCGGTCCCGGGCCGGATCCCGCCCGAGGCCCACCCCAGTGTAGCCCGTGGACCGGTCGAGGCGGGACCCGGGCGGTGCGATCGGCGGCCGCCTGCGTTCCCTCAGGCCCAGCGTGGTCGTGGTGGCGCCCCGCACGTCGGTGATCTCGAGGGCATCCATCGCGATCCGTCCGACCCGAAATCGTTCGCCGACGCGATCGCCCTCGCGCACCAGGTGGAGCGCGTCCGGTGCGGAGAGGATGCCCACGCGGACCGGCCCGGCTGGCGTGTCGGCCTCGGCAATGCCGATGAGCCGAAAGGGGGGCGGCACCGACACTGACGTGGACGTGACGGGTCCCGGCCGTGGCGTCTCCGCCGGGATCCGTCTGGCAGACATCGGCGCCTGGCGGGTACCCGAGAACCGAAACGGGTTACGCTCCGGCTCGCGCGCTCGAGCCGGAGCCCGGATCCGGATGGCCAGCCGCGCCGTTTCGGCGTGTAGGTCGGCGAGCACCGGGGTAACGGGCGCGAGGCGCTCGCCCTGGTCGCTGGGGGCGGGTGCACGCCCGGGGGCAGGCGTGACCGGTGTGCGGGCTGGGGCCAGCCACGCGGCAAGCAGGCCACCCGCGGCCACCAGGCCGGCGATCCTCGCTCGCCGTGGCGTCAGGGGGATACGGCTCATGCTCCGCCGACTCCGTCCACTCTGATCTCTACGAGCCGCAAGGCTGTCCGGATCTGTCGCCGCGTGAGGGCCGTCTGGCCTCTGGTATCATGCCTGCGCGACCCATGAAACGCCTTCTCGCCATCGCTTGTGTGCCTCACTCGGCGTCCCGATCACGTCGACGACCTGATGGTCGTCCTCTACTACTTCGATCCGATCAACTTCGCCGGCCGCGTGCGGTGTCCCACGCTCGTTGGGGTCGGGATGGTGGACGACGTCGTGCCCGCGCCGACGGTGTATGCGATCGCCAACCACCTTGGGGGGCCCTACGCGGTCATGGAGTTTCCCGTGAGCCATTCCGACGCGCCCGAGGAGCAGCTCTGGGAGAGGCTCGAGGCGGCCTGGGTCCGGCTGGCGCTCGAGGGGGTCCCCACCGGGTTCGGATCGAGGAGTGCGCGGCCGCGGGGCGGCCGGCCGGCTCGCGCGGCGAGCGTCTGATCGTGAAAGGTCCAGCATGGAAGGTCCAGACCTGACACGGGAACCGGGTCCGGCGTGATCTCGTATCCCCAAGTGAGTTCGATCGCCCACGGTGGGCGATGGACACAGTCGGAACAGGACACCACCATGTCGAGACGACCCCAACCACGTCGGTTACGCAGACCGGTGAGACGGAGGCTCGTTGCCGGCCTGTTCGTCCTGGGTGTGGGCGCGTCGATCGCGCCGGCGGCGACGACGGGCGCCGAACGCGGCGACCGTTCGGTGGTCGACGCCGCGGCGCAGGGGCGAGGGCGAGGCGGGCGTTCGGAGCGAGGTGACCGCATTCGCCTGGGCGGTCGGTTCACCGTGGCGGAGAACGAGGTCGTCGGCGGTGACGTCGTGGTCATCGCCGGGCGCGCGAACATTCGCGGCGAGGTGAGAGGGGACGTCGTCGTCGTGATGGGACGGCTCACGCTCGGGCCCGAATCCCGGATCGGCGGCGAGGCCACGGTCGTCGGCGGTCGGCTCGAGCGCGCGCCGGGCGCCCGGATCGCGCGTGGGCTCAACGAGGTGGTGCTCACGTTGCCCGAGTTCGACTTCCAGCTCGCGCCGTATCCGTTTCGCCCGTGGCGCGCGTGGGCGCGCGTGCCGGGCTTCATCTGGAGCCTGCTGCGCCTGGCCCTGCTGGGGCTCGTGGTCTGCGTCGCGCTGGCGCTCGCGCCGGGTCCCGTGACGCGCGTCGGACGGCGGGCGGGGGCGAACGTCTGGCTGGCCGGGCTGATGGGGCTCGTCGTCCAGGTGTTCTTCCTCCCGATCATGGTCCTCACGGTCCTGGTCCTGACCATTTCGATCATCGGGATCCCACTGCTGCTCCTGGTACCCCCGTTGCTGGTCGCGGCCGCCCTGGCGACCGTGGTCGGGTTCGCGGCCGTTGCGCAGCAAACCGGTCGGTGGGTCGAGGTCCGCCTTGGGGCGTCGGGAACCGGCGTGTACCGCGCGGCGTTGCTCGGCCTCGTCACCATCGCGAGCCTCGTCATCGCCGGTCGGATGCTCGGGGTCGTCGGCGGCATCTTCGGTCTCGTGGCGTGGGTGCTGCTGGCGAGCGGGTTGGTCGTGGAGTACGCCGCCTGGACCGTCGGCATCGGGGCGCTGGTGCTCCAGGCGCTCAGTCCCCGCGAGGCGCCCGCGGCCCCGCCACCCCAGCCCCCGGCACCCGAGACGGCACCGCCGTCGTTGCCCCCCGCGTTGCCGCCCGCTCCCGCGCCCGAGGGGTCGTCCATGGGGCCACCCCCGGGTGGAGGAGCCGGGGGCGTCGAGCCACCACCCATTCCTACGTCCTAAACCCCAGAACCCCCGTGGGTTGCCATCGTCTGGTTTCGTTCGAGGGCGCATGGTGAGCCGCAAGTGGCGGACGCTCTGGTGCCTGGCGCTGGCCGAGCTGCTCGCCATGAGCCTCTGGTTCTCGGCGTCCGCCGTCACACCGAACCTCAGACACGAATGGAGCCTGACCGACGGCGGTGTGGCCGCGCTGACCATGACGGTGCAGGCCGGGTTCGTCGTGGGGCGCTGATCAGTGCGCTCTTCAACCTCGCCGATCTGTGGCCGCCCCGGAAGGTGTTCGCCATCGGGGCGGTCACCGGTGCGGCCCTCAACGCCGCGATCCTGCTGCTGCCGAGCGGGCAGGGCGGGGTGGCCACCGCGATGACGCTGCGGTTCGGCACGGGCGTCAGCCTGGCGCTCGTCTACCCGGTCGGGATGAAGATCATGGCCACCTGGACCCGGGAGGACCGCGGCCTGGGCCTGGGTCTGCTGGTCGGGGCCCTGACGGTCGGCTCCGCGTCTCCTCATCTCGTCCGGGGGCTGGGAGGGGTCGGGGCGTGGGAGCCGGTGCTGTTCACCGTGTCTGGCTTCGCGGTGCTCGGCGCCCTGATCGTGTGGCGCTGGGGCGAGCTCGGTCCGTACCGTGCCGAAGCACCGCGATTTCGCTGGCGCTACATGGGCGAGGCGTTGCGGGAGCGGTCGCTCAGGCTGGCCAACCTGGGTTACCTGGGACACATGTGGGAGCTCTACAGCATGTGGACCTGGCTCCCGCTGTTTTTGGCCGAGGCGTATCGGGGCTACGCGTCCAGGGGGATGTCGATGGGGGGGCGATGGAGGGTGGCCCCGAGCGGCTCGCAGCCATCGCCGCGTTCGGGGTCATTGCTGCCGGTGGCCTGGGTAGTCTCCTGGCCGGCTGGCTGGCCGACCGGTGGGGTCGGACCCAGACGACGATTGCGAGCATGGTCGTGAGCGGCACGTGCGCCGCGGTCATCGGTTTGTTCCTCGACGGCGCCACTCCGCTCATCGTGACGGCGGTGGCGCTCGTCTGGGGGTTTGCCATCGTCGCCGACTCGGCGCAGTTCTCGACGGCGGTGAGCGAGCTGGGGGCCGGCGAGTACCTGGGCACCCTCCTGACGACGCAGACCTGTCTTGGTTTCCTGCTGACGCTCGTGTCGATCAGGTGTCTGCCCCTGGCGGTCGAATCGATCGGTTGGCGCTGGGCTTTCGCCACCCTGACGATCGGGCCCGCGCTCGGCAGCTGGGCCATGTGGCGGCTCCAGCGACCGCCGGACGCGGCGAAGCTGGCGGGTGGGCGCGGCTAGTGGCCTGTATCAGCTGGTTCAGTAGTGGTCGTCGGAGCGCGGCGCCCGACTGGCCAGGCGCGAGAAGCGAGCATATTGGGCATATGTAAGTGACGAGGAACGTCGCCAGGCGGGATGCCCCGCCCGGCGAGCGCTACTGAACCAGCTGATACAGGCCACTACCAGCCCGTGTTGAGAGTCCTGCGGCAGTCGGCCGGCGCTGCCTGCGACGGGCCATTCATTCACTCGTTCAGATACACGCGTCGATCGTCCCGTTCGCCGAGGAGGCGGGTCAGGAGCTCCCGTTGCAGGGTGCCGCGGGAGTTGATCAGGATGGCCTCCCCCGTGGGCCGCTCGCTGGCGCTTGACCGACGGGTCCACCGGCTCACCGCGCGCCCCCGCCGCATCTCGCGCTCACCGGGCGGCGCCAGGAAGTCGTACTCGAAGTCGGCGAACCCGGGGAGCCGGCGTAGCGATCGCGCGGCCACGAACCGCACCGCGTCGTAGGGGTCAGCCAGCAACTGCCCGAGAAACGGGGCCATCCAGGCGGTTCCCGACGCCTCGCGCGCGGGCTGCCAGCCCATGCTCCACGCGATCAGGACGCGCTGTCCCGCGTCACCCTTGAGCAGCCACAGCAGCGACGCCGCGATCGTCTCCTCGTCGTTGGTCAGGTCGGGTCTCGGCGTGCCGTACCACTCGGAGAGATGCTCCGCCGTCCAGGAGAGCGGCTCGTCGAGGTGGCACAGGTTGCAGGCGTTGGGTCGGCCCGTCTCGAGGCTCGCCTGTACGGTCGGGATGTCGATCAGGTGGCTGCGGATGGCCTTCTGCAGCCCGTAGGTGGTGTGGGGCATGTGGCAGTTGCCGCACAGGCTGCCGGTCGACTCGCGGGAGTGGTGGGTATGCTGTTCGAGGGTGGCTTCGAAGGTGCCGTGGCACTGGAGACAGGCGGAATTGCCCTCCATGTTGAGCTTGAGCAGATCGTTGGCCCACTCGGGCCGCGGCCGGGGGTCGCGTTCGCCCTGATGGAGCCGATGGCACGAGACGCACGCGAGCTCGCCCTTCTGGTAGCAGGCGGATTCGAGCAGCCCGCTGTACTCGCGACCCGAGACCCGCGCCATCCCGTCCGACCAGAACCGGTCCTCGAGATAGGTCGGGTTGGCCTCGAGCAGCTCTCGCATGGCGGGCAGCTCCAACGTCTCGTCCATGCGTACCATGAACCGCGTGAGCGTCAGATCGTCGCCCGGACGAAATCGGAATCCGCGATCCATCCAGTCTTGCGTGCTGTCCTCGTTGTAGAACCGGGACACGCCGTGGCACTGCCCGCACACCATCGAGGACCGGTCGTGCGGGAGCCGCGCCGGTTGGGCGATCTCCGGGCCCGAGGCGGCCAGCCGCGCGTCCAGCTGGGCCCCGGTCGTCTCGCGGAACAGCTGCACGTGCCGTTCGCCCGGTCCGTGGCAGGCCTCGCAGGCGATGCCGAACTCCGACAGCTGCGTGTCGAGCACGTCGGGGGGCCGGTATCCCGGGCGCCCATCGGTCACGTGGCACCGCACGCAGTTCATGTTCCACAGGCCGGGCACGGGCAGCTGCGACGCGCGCGGGGGTTGCAGGAACGAGGCGTCGCTCGGGATCCACCGCTGCTCCGGCTCGAGGAACACGAACGGGAGCTGCATCAGCTTCCGGCCGTCACCGGTCTCGAGCCAGTAGGCCTGCATGTGATGGGAGCCGGTGGTCATGACCACCTGGCGGGTGATGCGCGCGGGCTGGCCGTCGGCGCTGCGACGATTCGGATCGTCAATCTCGACCCGGTACTCGTCACCGGAACGCTCGAGGCGATAGGTTTGCCCCGACAGCTGGAGCTCGACGTCATCGAACAGGCCGATGACCGCCTCCGGCGTGGCGACCTGCGTCATGGTGCGGTGGTAGGAGCTGTACCAGGTGTCGAAGTTGTGCTGATGGCACTCGCGACACGCGCGCGACGACACGTAGCCTTCGCCCTGCACCTCGACCGGCCGGTTCGTGGCCTGGTTCGTCGGGCTCGCCTGGCCCGCGCGCACGCCGTGTCGTGCCGGGCGTGCACCCGTCGCGGCGGCCACGATAGCTGCGGCCCAGACCACGACGAGGCTCGCCACGATCGCCCGACGGCCACCGCCCGACAGACGTCCGGTCAACCAAAGCAACGCCGCCGTCGTCACCGCCGCCGCCGCCGCGACTCCCAAGTCCACACCCGCCATCTTGCCTGATCCTAGCGTGATTCCGGGCTGCCAGCTAGCCACCGCGGAGGTGGCAGGCGCACCAGTGGTCCCGCGGCTGCTCCTCGAGCACGGGGCGGGTCTGCGTGCAGAGGGCTTCGGTGAGCGGACACCGTGGGTGGAACGCGCAGCCGCCGGGCGGATCGGCCGGGCTCGGCGGCTCGCCCTCGAGGATCACGCGCCGGCGAGCTCGCTGCGCGACGGGGTCGGGCACGGGGATCGCGCTCATGAGCGCCTCGGTATAGGGGTGCCTCGGGCGCGCGAACAATCTGGTCGGTGTCGGCGGTCTCGACGATCCGGCCGAGATACATGACCGCGACGCGGTCGCAGACGTTCTTGACGACCGAGAGGTCGTGAGAGATGAAGAGATAGGCGAGGCCGAACTCTCGCTGCAGGTCGTTCAGGAGGTTGAGGATCTGCGACTGGACCGACACGTCGAGCGCCGAAACCGGCTCGTCGCACACGATCAGCTCGGGCCGCAGGGCCAGTGCCCGCGCGATGACCAGTCGTTGTCGTTGGCCGCCGGAGAACTCGTGAGGATAGCGGGTGGCGTGCTCGCGGCGCAGGCCGACGATCTCGAGGAGCTCTCCGACGCGGGTCGCGAGGGCCGCGCCCTTGGCGACGTCGTGGACCAGCAGGGACTCGCCGACGCTCTCGCCCACGGTCATCTTGGGGTCGAGCGACGAGAAGGGGTCCTGAAAGATGATCTGCATCCGACGGCGCGTCTGGCGGAGGGGCTCTCCCCGAAGCTGCGTCAGCTCCTCGCCATCGAAGCTCACGCGGCCCGCGGTCGGGCGGATCAACTGCAGGATCGCCAGCCCCGCGGTCGTCTTGCCGCTCCCGCTCTCGCCCACGAGGCCGAAGGTCTCGCCCGGTCGGATCGTGAGGCTGACGTCCTCGACGGCGCGGATGTGTCCCACGACACGCCCCAGCGGACCGCCGCGGATGGGGTAGCGGACCTCGAGCGCCGTGACGGACAGCAGCGGCGCGCTGGTGCCGGCGGCGGTCACGTCGTGCTCCGGGATTGCCGGTCGGCCGCCCGATGTCGATCGGTCGAATCCAGGTCGTCGAGGTCGTCGCCGTGCCAGCAGGCGGCCAGGTGGACGGCGTGCTCGACGCCCGTGGCCTCGAGCGGCGGCTGCTCGGCCGCGCAGCGGTCGGTCGCGTACGGGCACCGTGGGTGGAATCGGCATCCACTGGGCCAGTGTTGCGGGTCGGGGACGACACCCTCGATGACGTGGAGGCGCTGCTTCCGCCGGTCGTCGAGCCGGGGGACGCTCCTGAGCAGGAGGTGGGTGTAGGGATGCCGTGGTCGCGAGAAGATCTCGTCGACCGGACCCTCCTCGACGATCCGGCCGGCGTACATGACGGCCACGCGCTCGGCCACGTCCGCCACGACGCCCATGTCGTGCGTGATGAGGAGCACCGCGGTTCCCGCCCGGCGTCGCCGGTCGTCGATCAACGCCAGGATCTGCGCCTGGACCGTGACGTCGAGCGCCGTCGTGGGCTCGTCGGCGATCAGCACGGCCGGCTCGCACGCGAGCGCCGTGGCGATCATCACGCGCTGGCACATGCCGCCCGAGAGCTCGAAGGGACGCTGCCGCACGCGCGCCTCGGGATCCGCCATCCCGACGAGCCTGAGTATCTCGACCGCGCGGCGCCGGGCGTCGGCGGCCGGGAGGCGCCCCGCGCCCGACGGGTGGGCCTGAATCGCCTCGACGATCTGCCTGCCGATCGGCATCAACGGGTCGAGCGCCGCCGTCGGCTCCTGGAAGATCATCGAGATCGCCTTGCCGCGGACCGTCTGCATCTCCGATTCGGTGAGCCGCAGCAGATCGGTACCGAGGAGCACGACCCTCCCGCCCACCGCGACGTTCCCGGGGTGCAGCCGCGTGAGGGCGAGGGCCGTCATGCTCTTGCCGCAGCCGCTCTCACCCACGAGCGCGAGCGTCTGGCCAGCGCGCAGCTCGAAGCCGACTCCCTCGACGACGGTCAGGTCTCCCACCGCGACGCTCAGATTCTCGACTGTGAGCACGGACGGTGCCGGGGTGGCCATCTCAGCGCTCGGCGGCGACGCCGGCCCACGGCGAGCGTGGGTGCGCCGCGCCGCAGTGCCGTCCGGTGGCGCCGTGCCTCACGACCGCGCTCGGCACGGCGAACAGCGGCGGGTAGACACCCGGTGGCTGACGCGTCGTGGGAAACGCCTCGGCGATCCGCGCGGTGACGGTGCCGGGCAGCCGGTCGTCGCAGGTCACGGTCCGGCCGTCACTGAGGTCGATGCGGGGCTGGTCGAACGCGGCCTCGAGCGACAGATCCAGATCGATCAGGAAGGACACGAGCTGGACGAGCGCGGGCACGATCCGCCGACCGCCCGCGGCGCCGATCGCCAGCCATGCCGTGCCCTCGCGCGTGGCCAGAACGGGGCACATGTTCGAGAGTGGCCGCCGACCCGCGGCGATCGAGTTCGGTCGGCCCGGGCGCGGGTCGAACCACATCGTCCCGTTGTTCATCAGCATGGAGCTCCCGGGGAGGACGACCTTCGACCCGAAGCGCGCCAGCAGCGTGTTGGTGAGTGAGACCATGTTGCCCGCGCGATCCACCACCGCGAGATGCGACGTGCACGCGGGCGTGGGGCTGTCGTGTCCCATCGTCTCGAACCGGTCGGTGTAGGCGTCGCGGATCGCGTGCGCATAGCGGAGGAAGTCGTCGCCGTCGGGAGCGTCGCCTCGCGCCATCGACGAGCGCTGGAGGGAGCGCATCGCGCCGACGAAGGTCGGACCGCCGCTCAGCCCCGGGGGGCGTTGAGCGTGATGCCGCGGTAGCCGAGCTGCAGGGGCGCGGTGACCGCCGCGCGGTATCCGGCGAGGTCCGCCTCGGCGAGTGCACCGCCGCCCGCCCGAACGTCACGGACGATCGACTGCGCCAGATCCCCCTCGTAGAGCTCGCGTCGACCCCGGTCGGCGAGCCGTCGCAGCGTGTCCGGTAGCCGACCCAGCGCGAGCCGCCGGGTGGAGGCCCCGATCGGCGTGGCGGGTGGCAGCCCGTCCGGGAGGTAGACCGCGCGGGTATCCGGGAAGACGGCGAGGTGCGGCGCCTCGAGCGCGATCGACAGGGTGGTGTACCAGTCGACCGGCAGACCCTCCTCGGCGAGCGCAATGGACGGCGCGAGTGCCTCGGCGAAGCCGATCGTCCCGAACCGCTCGAGTGCCAGACCGAGGCCATCGACCGCGCCAGGCACGCAGATGGACTCGTAGCCCCTCAGGTTGCGGTCGCCCTCCACCGCGGGCCACGCGAACAGCCCGGCGCCGACGCCGCCCGCGATCCGGTAGCGCGCGGGGTCGAGGGCCACCGGGGTGACCATGCTGAAGTCGACCACATGGGTGCGGCGCTCCCGTGCGACGTGGATCACCATGAAGCCGCCGCCAACGATGCCGCTGAGCCACGGCTCGCAGACGCCCTGGGCGAACGCCGCGGCGACCGCGCCGTCGACCGCGTTCCCGCCTCTCGCCAACACGCCGGCACCGATCCGGGCGGCAACGACGTGTTGCGCCGAGACGAGTCCGCCGGTCGAGGTCACCGACGGTTTACGGATCTGCCACTCTTCCACCGGCTCTCTCTAGAACTGCGTGTCGGCGAGTTGCAGCGGGACGTCGAACACCGCGGCGTTCTCCGAGCCCGCATGGTAGGCGGCCACCTCCGCCGCCGTCGCGATCCACACGTCCTGATATCGCGTGATGTGACGAAAGAGATCGCGCAAGAGACGAATCCGCTGGGCCCGCCCGGAGATCCAGGGATGGATCGTGATCGTGAGCAGCCCGCCGTGCTCGCGAATGCCCTCGAATTCCTCGATCCAGCTCTCGAGGACCGCGCGGGGAGTGACCGGCGGCCAGCCGTCCCGGCCTCCGCCGACGTAGCGGAAATACACCGCGTCGTCGGTAAGCCACTGCACCGGCACCTCGGTCAGGCCGTCGATCCCGTATGGGTGGTCGTACCCCATGAGCGAGCTATCGTAGGTGAGGCCGTGCTCGCGCAACGCGTGGTGGAGGTCGGGGGGCATCTCCCAGGCGGGGGAGCGGTAGCCGCAGGGAGTCTGCCCGACCTGCGCCTGGAAGCGCGCCAGACAGCGCTGCAGGATGGCGCGGTTCTCGTCGGCGCCCACCCGGTCGGCCCGCTCGTGGTAGTCGCCGTGCAGCCCGGCCTCGTGCCCCGCGCCGACGATTGCCGGAAGCACATCCGGGTAAGTGGATGCCACGACGCCGGGCACGTAGAAGCTGCCCTTCAGGCCGAACGCGTCGAGCAGGTCGAGGATACGCCCAAGGCCGACCCGTGGGCCGAAGCGCCGCATCTCCAGCTCACCCAGCGCGTCGACGGACTGTCCGCGGTGGCGCCAGAGAAACGGGCTCTCCGCGTCGACGTCCGCCGTGAAGACGACGCCGCAGCACTTCCCGGCGGGCCACCGGTATCTGGCTCCCCTGGGGTTAGGTCCCACGGCGCTGGTCCTCCGTGCCGTCCTGGTAGACCGCTGTCGAGCCGGCGGAGTTGCCGCCGTCGACGCTGAGCGTCGCGCCCGTGATCAATGACGCGCGGTCGGAGCAGAGGAACATGATCGCGTTCGGCGCATCGTCGGCGCCGGAGGACCGCCCGAGCGGGATACCGGCGAGCGTGGTGCGGACGTGGGTCTCACTCAGCGGGCTGACCTCGCTTCCCGCCGCAAAACCGGGCTCGACCGCGTTCACCCGGATGCCGTGACGCGCGAGCTCGAGAGCGAACCCCTTGGTCAGGCGATCGAGCGCCGACTTCGACACGCAATACGGCACGACGCTGGCGCGCATCTTTCTCGAGGCGCCGGAGGAGACGTTGATGATGTTGCCCTTGACGCCGGCGTCGATCATCAGCCGGGCGAAGCCGCGCGAGAGAAAGAACGGGGCGCGCACGTTGATGCGCATGACGCGGTCCCACTCCGCCGCGTCGATGTCCAGGAGCAGGCCCGACGGGTAGACGCCGGCGTTGTTGATCAGGATGTCGGGCGCACCCCACCGGTCTCGCACCGTGTCGATCAAGCTCTGCATCGACCCGGCGTCGCGCAGCTCTGTCGTATGCAGGATGTGGCCGCCCCCGGAGAGGCCGAGCGTGCTCGGCAGGCCCTCCAGCGCGTCGCCGCGCATGTCCGAGAGACAGAGCCGTGCGCCCTCCCGCGCGAAGGCGGCGGCGATCCAGCGGCCGAAGATGCCGCAGGCGCCGGTGAGCACGACCTTGGTGTCGGCAAACGACATGGGGTGGTCACCTCCCGTACGAGCGTGGGTCGAAACGGTCGCGAACGTGGTCGCCGACCAGGTTGACCGAGAGCACCAGCAGGAACAGCGCCAGGCCGGGGAACGTCGCGATCCACCACGCGGAGCCCATGTAGCTCCTGCCCGCGCTGAGAATGGTGCCCCAGGACGGTGCCGGCGGCTGCACCCCCAGACCCAGGAACGACAGGCTCGCCTCGAACAGGATCATCAGGCCGAACTCCAGCGTGGCGACCACGATGATCGGCGCCAGGATGTTCGGCGCGACGTGACGCCAGAGCAGGCGGCGATCCCGGGCGCCCACGAAGCGCGACGCGTGAATGTACGTCGCATTGGCCACGCTGAGCGTCTGGCCGTAGGCCACTCTGGCATAGCGCGGCCAGCGTGTGAAGCCGAGGACCAGCACCAGGTTCTGGAGACCCGGGCCGAGGACGGCGACGGTGAGGATGGCGAGCAGCAGCGCCGGAATGGACAGGACCGTGTCGACGAGCCGCATGACGACCGCCTCAATCCCTCCGCGGTAGAACCCCGACACCATTCCCAGCCAGGTGCCGAGCGCGGTCGACACGCAGACCGACAGCGCCGCCACCGAGAGCGAGATCCGGGCGCCGAAGATGGTGCGGCTGAGCAGATCGCGTCCCACCTCGTCGGTGCCGAGCAGGTAGCGTTTGCCGTCGATCTCCGCGCCGGGTGGGCGCAGACGGGCCAGCAGGTCCTGCTGCGTCGGGTCGAACGGCGCCACCAGGGGAGCGATCACGGCGATCACGACGAAGCTCACGATGATGCCGACGAAGAGCCAGACGGTGGCGGGCGTCGCGATCCTCGGCCCGGTTGGCGGTGTGGCGCCGGGGTCAGGTGTGTTCGCGACGGCGCGGCGCGCGCGCTCCGGGTCGGTCATGCGGTCCCGCCGTGCAGCGTGATACGGGGGTCGACGACTGTGTACAGGACATCCGCGGCGAAGTTCAGGGCGACGTAGGTGATCGACCCGAGCAGCACGAGCGCCTGCACCACTAGGAAGTCGCGACTCTCGATCGACTGCACCGCCAGGAGCCCGAGACCGGGCCACGCGAACACGCTCTCGACGATCACGGCGCCGGCGAGCAGGTTGGCCAGCTGCAGCGCCGAGATCGACACGATCGGGATCGCCGCATTGCGCAGGACGTGCCGCAGGACGATCCGCCGAAGCGCGACCCCCTTGGCGCGCGCGGCGCGCACGTAGTCCTTACCCAGCTCCTCGACGAAGCTCGTGCGCGTGATGCGGGCGAAGGTCGCCATCGAGAGCGCCCCCAGGCTGATTGCAGGCAGGATCACCGCGCCGGCGCCCTCGGCGCCCGAGGAGGGGAGCCAGTCGAGCGAGACGGCGAACAGCATGATGAGCAGGATGCCGCTCCAGAAGGTCGGCATGCTCTGCCCGACCAGCACGATTGGCATCAGGAGCCGCTCGACCATCGACCCCTGGAACACGCCAGTCAAGACGCCGACTGGGAGGCCCACACCGAGCGCGACGGCCAGGGCGCCGGCGGCCAGGTGGAGCGTGTACGGAAGCCGGCCGATCACGATGTCCCAGACCGGCGCCCGCTGGATGAGCGACGTCCCGAGATCGAGACGGACGAGCTGCCAGAGATACTCCAGATACTGGACGGCGAGAGGCCGGTCGAACCCGAGCTGATGGCGCAGGTTCGCGATGTCCTCGCGGGTCGCGCCCTGGGGCACGAGTAGCAGCGTCGGGTCGCCAGACAGATGGAGGATCGCGAAGACGATTGTGGTGACGCCCCAGATGGTGAAGAGCGATTGAAGGAGGCGTTTCAGCAGGAAGCCCGTCATGCGGCCTGGTGCGACGTGGTCAGCCTCGCGGGGTGCGGCACACGTCCGCCGTGCAAACCGGAAAACCATGCGGCGGCTGACCCACCGGGTCCAGACGCACCAGGGTACTGGCCGCCTTCACGGTTTGCCTGGCGGACGTGTGCCGCACCCCGCGAGGCTGACAAGGGCGCCCTACTCCTCCGTCCAGCGCATGTCCATGATGAACATCGCCTCACCGGCGGTGGGGGTCCACTCCAGCTGGCGACGCGCGCCGTAGATGATCCCGACCTGATACAGGGGCACCAGTGGCGCCTGGTCCTCTACCATCCGGTGGATGGCCTCGTAGTGCTTCATGCGGACCGCGGGGTCGAGGGTCGAGCGCGCCGCCTCGAGCTGGGTATCCATCTGCGGATCGTCATACTTCGACCAGATGCTGGTGTGGTGGAGCAAGGGGAACAGGACGCCGTCGAGATCCTGGCAGCCGCAGGACCAGCGTCCGAAGCTGACGTCTCCGGATTCCTCCGCCGGACCCTGGAACCGCTTGAGATAGGTAGCCATGTCGCTCATGGAGATCTCGACCTCAAGGCCGACGTCGATCAGCATCTGCTGAAGCGCCACGATCACCCGCTGGTCGAAGACCGGCGACGTGGTGAAGACGAGCTTGGTGCCCGGCGCGACGCCGGCCTCGGCGAGGAGGGCGCGCGCCTTGTCGGGGTCGAAGGGATATCCCTCGAGCGTGTCGACGTGGCCGAAGTGCGCCGGGCTGGCCATCACGCTCGTCGGGCGCGCGTACCCGCCCTTCAAGCCGTCGACGAGCAGCGTGCGATCGATGGCGTGGGCGATGGCCCGTCGTACCCGAACGTCCGTGCCCACGCCGTGTCGGGGGTTGAGACGCAGGTAGGCCACTCGCTCGGTGAGCGCGCTCAGGACCTTGCCGTCGGGAGTGGTCTCGAGCTCGGCGGCCTGGTCCGAGTTGAGGCTGACGACTAGATCCGCGCGCCCGGTGCGGAGGTCGGCCACCCGGGTGGACGCGTCGGGCACCGGTCGGAACTCCACCTCGGGGAACGGCGGCGGGCCGCGCCAGTAGTTCGGGTTCGCCTCCAGGCTGACCCTGACCCCGCGTTGCCATTCGACGAGCCGATACGGTCCGCTCCCGATCGGCGTGGCGTTGAAGTCCTCCGGGCCGACGGATTCGACGTACGCCCTGGGCACGATGCTCAGCTTGACCAGCTGGCCGAGGAGGAGCGGATAGGGACCGTCGGTGGTCAGCCGGACGGTTGTCGCGTCCACGGCCTCGGCCTCGACGATCGAGTTGAACTGTCCCAGCTGCGGACTCGCGAACTGGGGGTCGGTGATGCGCTGAACCGAGAACACGACGTCATCGGCCGAGAGTGCGCTGCCATCGTGGAAGCGCACGTCGTCGCGAATCTTGAACTCCCAGACCGTGTCGCTCGCGGCGCGCCAGGAGCTGGCGATCTGGGGCGCGATCTCGCCGTCGGGCGTTCGTGTCACCAGGTTGTCGAAGATGTTGCGGTAGACGTAGTAGCTGTCCGGGTTCCACTGGGTGTGCGGGTCGAGTGCCGCCGGGTCGTTGACCAGATCGACCACCAGCCGCGCCTTCGTCGCCGTTTCTCCGTCGGGCGCCGGCGCGCCCCCGCCGCACGCGATGGTGACCAGGCCGAGCGCTAGTACTACTTTGTTAGATCCGCAATTGCACCGACTTTAGCGCCTCGATGCGCTTCAGGTAGAACGGCCGTGGAGCAAAGAGGTCCGCGGTGAAGATTTCCTGCACGATCGCGCGGGCCACTGGAAAGGTGAGCCCGGCGAGGTGCCGCCGCCGCTCGGCCTGCAGGAAGTTGTACGTCACGGCGGTGAGCACGACGTGATGGTGCCAGCCCGGGAACGTGCGGCCTTCGAAGTGATCCAACCCGAGGTGGGTCTTCAACTCTTGGTACTGCTGCTCGATGGCCCACCGCTGATGCGCGAGTCGGACAAGCTGCGGCCAGGAGGTGGTGGCCGGCAGGTTGACGAAGAAGTATTTGGTCCGCGGCGTCGCGCCCGTGTCGCGTTCGGCCAGCAGCCACACCTCGGGGGCGAGCCGGCGGTCGCGCCAGTCGTGAGCCGGGGTCACCCGCAGGGCCACACACTGGACCGTCCAGCGGCGCCCGCCGCGGCGGTTGCGCCAGCTGATGGGCCGCCACCGCGGCTGCGCCTTGGCGGCCTGGGCCACCGTGTACGCCCGCACGCCCGCCGCCAGGTCTGGCCGGGTGCGCGGGCGCCCCAGCCGGCCGCCCCGCCGGTGCCCGAGGCGCGGCCGCCCCAGGAACACGGTCTGCGACGAGGAAATCCCCACCGCATAGGGGAGCCGCAACCGATGCCACATGGCCCGAAACAGGCCGGTATCGCCAAACTCCGCATCGGCCAGCACGCCGGTGCCGGTGAGGCCGCTGGCGCGCACCTGCCGGAGCAGGGTGAGCGCTTGGCGCCACTTCGCCTGCAACCGGACACCCCGGGGAAGCCGCGCCCGATCGCGGGCGGCGTCGGTCAGCCACGCCTCGGGCACATAGAGCGCGGCCCCCAGCAAGTAGGCGCGCAGCCCGGTCCACAGCGCCGCGGTGACCGCCACTTGGCCATTGGCGACTTTCCCCACGGCCCCACGGCCGGATGTTCGCGCGCGCCAAGACCGTCCCGATCGGCACGCCGTCCCACCGCGCCGCGCTGAGCAGGCCGAAGCTGCGACGTCTGCCGTTCCCCGAACACTCGAGCAGGTGGACACCCTGCGGTTCGACATCCGGCTCGAGCGTGGCGATCGAGATCTGGACCGGCGCCGCCACGAGCCCCGCGATCGTGATCGTCCAGGGGCCGGTTCGAGTCTCGAGCGGTGCGGGATAGCGCGTGCGGATGAAGAAGTCGTCGTTCGGCGTGACGAGCGTCTCCGCGGTGAGCGTCTCCAGGTCGAAGGCGAGCCGTCCGTCGAGGCCCGCGTCGATGAGCTCGCCGACGGCTTGACGTTGCTCGCCGACGAACCGCGCCGCGCCGAGCAGCGTCCGGTCGGCGGGCCTCGGTCCGGGGGCGACCGGTGCCGCGCGGACCGTCCGGGCGAGGGCGGGCGACAAGTCGGTCAGCCCGATCGCGACGATCCCGGGTGCGGCCATCGCGGTCTCGCGCAGGAATCGACGTCGGGAAGCAGGTGGCATCGCGATCTTCGCAGGCGGCACGGCGCCCGACCATTATCGGTTGATGGACGCCGCGGGGCAAACGGGGGTCCTCTCGCGCTCCCCGTCCACGACTGAGCGCTCCGTGTCCAGACCGCGAGATTCCATTACACATCCGAGGCGGCGCGACCCGTGCCGCCGACGCTCCGGGTCCACCGTGATATTCTGACGCCCGCCGCGTCACCATCCGCGAAAGGCGACCAGCCATGCCGCACACGCGCGTCCGGGCGATCCTCGACGAGATCGGGCCCACGGTGTTCCCGGGGGTCTACGACGCGCTGTCGGCCAAGATCGCCGAAAGCGTTGGGTTCCGGCTGGCGTTCGTCTCGGGCTATGCGGTCTCGGCCACGGCCCTAGGCGAGCCCGACATGGGCTTGCTGACGCAAACCGAGGTCGTCGAGCGGGCCCGGCGCATCTGTGGCAGCGTGTGCATCCCGATCATCGTCGACGCCGACACGGGCTACGGGAACCCGCTGAACGTCATCCGGACGGTCGACGAGCTGATCGCCGCCGGCGCGGCCGGGTGCTTCCTCGAGGACCAGGCCTGGCCCAAGAAGTGTGGCCACATGCGCGGCAAGAAGGTGATCGCGCGGCACGAGTACGTGCAGAAGATTCATGCGGCGGTCGAGGCGCGGGGCGACCGGGACTTCTTCATCGTGGCACGGACCGACGCGCTGGCGGTCCTGGGACTCGACGAGGCGGTGACCAGGATGCAGGCGGCGCGCGATGCCGGCGCGGACGCCAGCTTCGTCGAGGCGCCGGCCTCGGCCGAGGAGCTGGCAGAGATCGGAAGGCGGGCGCCTGCGCCCAATGTCGCCAACATGATCGAGAAGGG
Source organism: Vicinamibacterales bacterium (assembly GCA_965197935.1). Taxonomy (GTDB): domain Bacteria; phylum Acidobacteriota; class Vicinamibacteria; order Vicinamibacterales; family CAZQMT01; genus CAZQMT01. Next base: position 379,174 of record CBDAOD010000002.1, read on the forward strand.
GAGAACGCCCGTACTCCCCCGCGCGCAGCTCGCGGCGCTCGGCTTCCAGTTGATCCTCTACCCGCTGGCGGGTCTCTATGCGGCGGCGCAGGCGCTGCGAGAGATCTACGGGGTGCTTCACGCGGAGGGTACGACGCTGGACCGGATCGATCGGCTCATCGCGTTCGAGGAGTTCAACGATCTGATCGGGGTCGAGGAGAAGTTTGCGCTCGCCGAGCGGTTCGGGGCGGATCGATGACCGGGGAAGGGAGCAGGAGATGACACGGCGGACCAGGATGGTGCTGGGTGCCATGGTCGCGGTGGCGGTCGTGAGCGCGATGGCCGCCGCGCGGTCGGCGCAGCGGCCGCCCGGAAGCGCCTATGATGGCCGGGCCTTCGAGTTCCACCGGATTCAGGAGGACGTCTACCACGCCGTGGGGACGGGCAAGTTGTCGGTGGGGTGCAACGCCTCCATCGTGATCAACCGCGACGACGTGCTGATCGTCGACTCCCACATCTCGCCGGCGGCGGCGTGGGCGCTCACCGAGGAGCTGAAGACCATCACGACCAAGCCGGTGCGTTACGTCGTCAACACGCACTTCCACTTCGACCATGCGCATGGCAACCAGGTATTCGGGGGCGACGTGGAGATCATCGGCCACGAGTTCACGCGTGCCATGCTGGCCAGCGGCGAGTCGAAACGCGGCCGGACCTACGACGGGTTCGTGGGAGGGCTGCCGACACAGATCGCCGAGCTGCGGGCGCAGGTCGATGCGGCCGGCGACGCGACCGAGCGGGCGCGGCGCGCGGCCGAGCTGGCGATCCAGGAGAACCACAAGCAGGCCACGGATTCGGTGGTGCCCACGCCCCCGACCATCACCCTGCGCGAGCAGTTGACGCTGCATCGCGGAGGCCGCGAGATCCGTCTTCTCTTCCTCGGTCGCGGGCATACCGATGGCGACGTCGTCGTGCACCTGCCCCGCGAGCGGATGGTGATCACCGGTGACCTGCTCACGGCAGGCACGGCGTATCTCGGGGACAGCCACCCGCTCGAGTGGGTGGACACTCTCGAACATCTCAAGACCCTGGACTTCGATCGGGTACTCCCCGGCCACGGCCCCGCCTTCGAGGGGAAAGAGAAGATCGACCACTTCCAGGCGTATCTGCGGGACTTCTGGTCGCAGGCTCAGGCCAAGCACGCGGCCGGGGTCAGCGCGATGGATGCCGCGGCGCAGATCGACATGCGGCCCCACGCCGAGCACTACCCCAACATCACGCAGCCGGGTGTGGCCCTCAATGCCGCACTCCGCGCGTACGATCTTCTGGAAGGCCGCGCGCGCTAGGCGAGCCGGTCTTCACGCTCGCCATGGCTCGCGCGGTGTTGGCGCTCGACCAGGGGACGACGGGCAGCACTGCGCTGGTGCTCTCGGCCGACGGTCGTGTCGTCGGCCGCGCCTACGCAGAGCTTACCCAGTCCTACCCACAGCCCGGTTGGGTCGAGCACGATCCCGAGGAGATCTGGCGGGTCAGCGTCGAGGTGATGGAGGCCGCCCTGGCCTCTGCGCATCTCGACCCGGGCGAGCTGGCGGCGATCGGGATCGTGAATCAGCGCGAAACAACGGTCGTGTGGGATCGGACGACCGGCGTGCCGGTGCATCCCGCCGTGGTCTGGCAGAGCCGCCAGTCCTCGGAGATCTGCGAGCGGCTCGAACGCGACGGGCACGGCGACCGGGTGCGGCGCCGGACCGGCCTGGTGATCGACGCCTACTTCTCTGGAACGAAGATCGCGTGGATCCTCGACCGGTACCCCGAGGCGCGGGCGATGGCCCGCGACGGTCGTGTGGTGTTTGGCACCATCGATTCGTGGTTGCTCTGGAAGCTCACCGGCGGCGACAGCCATTCGACCGACCCGACGAACGCCTCCCGGACCCTGCTCTACGACATTCACGAGCGGCGCTGGCACCCCGAGCTCCTCGAGGTCTTCCAGGTGCCCGAGGCCATGCTCCCGGCGGTGAAACCCAGCAGTGGTGTCGTCGGGCAGTCGCGGCCGTGCGGCGCGTTGCCCGGCGGCGTGGCCGTGGCGGGCGTGGCGGGCGATCAGCAGGCGGCGCTCTACGAACAGGGCTGCTGGGACGTCGGGACGGCCAAGAACACCTACGGCACCGGCTGCTTTCTCGTGATGAACATGGGGGAGCACGCGCCCACCAGCCAGCACGGTCTCCTCACGACCATCTGCTGTGACGCGGACGGTCGGCCGGCCTACGCCCTCGAGGGATCGATCTTCGTGGCGGGTGCCGCCGTCCAGTGGCTCCGCGACGAGCTGGGCTTTGTCTCGAGCGCTTCGGAGACCGAGGACATCGCGGCCAGCGTACCCGACACGCAAGGGGTGTATGTCGTGCCGGCGTTCGTGGGGCTGGGTGCGCCGCACTGGGACCCGCACGTGCGCGGCGCGATTCTCGGGTTGACCCGTGGGGCGGGCCGCCGTGAGATCGTGCGCGCCACGCTCGAGAGCATCGCCTACCAGACGCGCGACGTCGTCGACGCGATGAACGCCGATTCCGGTGTCCCGCTCTCGGTGCTCCGGGTCGATGGGGGCGCGGCCGCCAACGGGTTCCTGATGCAGTTCCAGGCCGACCTGCTCGGGGTACCGGTGGATCGCCCGGCGGTTCTGGAGTCCACGGCCGTTGGCGCGGCGTTGCTCGCGGGCCTCGGTGTCGGGCTTTGGGAGAGCCCGGACGCCCTCGCGGACGTCATGAAACGGGACCGCCGATTCGAGCCCGCGATGGACCCGGCCGAGCGCGAACGCCGCTACGCGGGCTGGAAGCGGGCCGTCGCCCGACTCCGCGCGGGATCACACCCCTAACAGCCCGTGGTGAAAGTCCCGCGTCGCACCAAGGGCCACCTTGGGGAGATGCCGCGGCCGGCCCGAGCAAGGCGCGACGAGCGAGAATACCGGGAGTATTGGACCGAGGAGCAATGCGGTCAGCCGGGATGCTGCGCCGGTCGACTGCAGGGGGACTCTTGCCACGGGCTGCTAGGAGGCACGAGACCTGCCCCCCGCGACACAGACAACGTCGCGCTAAGCTGGGTACCCGTCTCGAGAGGTGGCCGCGTCAGACGCCCCAGCCGCCGCTGAGGTGCAGGTTGGCGCCGTTGATGTAGCGCGCGTCGTCCGACAGCAGGAACCGCGTCGCGGAGACGACGTCGGTCAGCTCACCGATGTAGCCGGCAGGGATGTGCTTGACCATCTTCTGGAGCTCGGCCTCGGGTGCGCTGCCCGACGAGATGAAGCCGGGCGAGATGGCGTTGACCGTGATCTGGTGCCGGCCGAGCACCTTGGCCAGCGTGCGCGTGAGGATCAGAATGCCGGCCTTGGCGATGTAGTGGGCCGTGATCTGGGGCTGGGCCACCATCTGGTCCGCGTTCGCCATGCTGAAGTTGACGATCCGTCCCCACTGCCGCTCGGTCATGCCGGGTGCGACCAGCTGGCTCAGATAGAACACGGGATGGAGGTTGTTGTCGAACATCTCGTGCCAGCCCTCACGGCTCTCGGTGAGCAGGGAGCCGCGCCGGTAGGGCCCGGCGCAGTTGATGAGCGCGTCGATGCCTCCCAGCTCCTCGCGCACTCGCGCCACGAGGGCCTCGCACGCGCTGGCATCGGAGACGTCGCAGCGCGCGGCCAGCACCGCCGCTCCCGCGCGCCGCAGCGCATCTCTCGTCTCGTGGGCGGCATCCTCGCTGGTCCGATAGCAGAAGGCGATCGACCAGCCATCCTCGGCGAGCCGGAGACCGATGGCGCGACCGATTCCCTTCGCGCCGCCGGTGATCAGGGCTACGCGTGCCATATCGCGACTCCTTCCCGCCGCCTGGGCGGCCCGTGGCTGGCATCTCCCACGGCGGCCTTGCTGCGACGCAGGACTTTCACCACGGGCTGCTAGCCCCGCCGCTCGATCGTGACGGTGTTGATCTTCACATCCGAGACCGGGCGATCCCGTGGCCCCTTCTTGACCCGTCCGATGGCCTGGACCACGTCCATGCCGTCGCTCACCTCGCCGAACACCGCGTGCTTGTCGTCGAGGTGCGGCGTGGGGCCCAGCGTGATGAAGATCTGACCGCCGTTGGTGTTCGGTCCGCGGTTGGCCATCGACAGGGTCCCGGCCTTGTCGTGGCGAAGGTTCGGGTGGAACTCGTCGTCGAACTCATACCCCGGTCCGCCGGTGCCGGTGCCCAGGGGATCGCCCGTTTGAATCATGAAGCCGTCGATCACACGATGGAACAGAACCCCGTCGTAGTAGGGCGCGTTCCCCGGTCGGCCCGTACGCGGATCCGACCACCCCTTCGTACCCTCGGCGAGGCCGACGAAGTTGGCCACCGTGTGTGGCGCCTCCTGGGCGAACAAGCGAAGCGTGAAGCGCCCCTCGGACGTATCGACGTGCGCGAATACCTCTTCGGCCACTGGAGTCTCCTGTCGTCGTCGTTCGTTGCCGTGCCTCGATGGTGGTCGAGGCGGATCCTCGCGAGCCGGCCGGACTCATGCCGCCGACCACGCGGTCGGCTCTGATTCTACCGCCGTCGCGCCCGCGTCACGTCCTGGCCCGAAACTTGTCGGATGGTGGGGAGGGTGTCAAAATGGGGCCGTGTCGTCGCGATCGTCCCGGCTGATCCTCGTCTTTTCGTGCCTCGGGCACGCCTACATGCACCTGTTCGCGGTCTATTTCTTTCTGATCGTGCTCCCGCTGGAACGCGACTGGGGCACGCCGTATCACGAGCTCATCAACCTCTGGACGGTGGGCGCCCTCCTGGTGGGGCTGCTGGCGCTCCCGGCCGGCTGGCTCGCGGACCGCTGGAGCGCCTCCGGCATGATGGTGATCGCCTTCCTGGGGCTGGGGCTGGCGGCGCTGGCCTGCGGTCTGGCCGCCTCCCCCCCGGCGCTCTGGGTCGGGCTGTGTCTGCTGGGCGCGTTCGCGGCCGTGTATCACCCGGTGGGGATCCCATGGCTCGTGCGCAACGCCGAGACGCGCGGCAAGGCGCTGGGGATCAACGGCATCTTCGGCAGCAGCGGGGTCGCGCTGGCGGGCCTGGTGGCCGGGGCGCTGATCGACGTCTCCGGCTGGCGCGTGGCGTTCATCGTGCCCGGTGTCCTGTCGTTTGTCACTGGACTCGCCATGGCCTTCTGCCTGAGGGTCGGGTTGATGGTGGACCGGCCCGGCGCCGCGCCCGCGGCCACGGCGGCGAGCCGCGGCGACCGCTTGTGGACGATCGGCATCCTGCTCTTGACGATGTTCAGCGGGGCCATCATCTACCAGGCGATGCAGACGTCGCTGCCCAAGGTCTTCGAGCTTCGTCTGGCGGAGCTCGTCGGGGAGGGCGCGCTGGGCGTCGGGGTGATGGTGGCAATCGTGTATGGCGCGGCCGGAGTTTCGCAGATCGCCGCGGGCCACCTGGCGGATCGGCATCCGCTCAAGGTCGTCTATCTGGGAGCCTTCATCCTCCAGGTCCCGCTGCTGTGGCTGATGTCGGGGCTGGGCGGTGCGGCGCTCGTCGCGGCGGCGACGGCCTCCGCCATCTTGAACGCGGGCGCGCTGCCGGCGGAGAACATGCTGTTGGCGGACACGGTGCCGGCCGGACGTCACGGCCTCGCCTTCGGCGTGAAGTTCGTGATCGCCTTCGGCGCGGCGCCGCTCGCGATTCGCCTCGTCTCCTACATCAACGGCACGACGGGCGGCTTTAGCCAGCTCTTCCTGGTGCTGGCCGGCCTGGCCGTCTTCAGCTGCGTCGTCGCGCTCATGCTGCCGGCCCCGGGCCGCGTGCGCCTGCCCGTCCCCCTCAGCCCGTCCGCAACGTGAGGACCGGGCACGTGGACTCGCGGACCACATGGTTGGTCGAGGATCCGAACAGCATCAGGTCGACCGGGTCGCGGCCCTGCGTGCCCATGACGATCACGTGCACGTCTTGCTCGTGCGCGACCCGTTGAATCTCCTTGTAGACCTTGCCGACCGTGACCAGCTCGTGAATGGCGCACCAGTTGCGCGCCTCGGCCGGCACGCTGTTCCGCAGCTCCTCCGTGGCGTCTTTCTCCAGGCGCTGCCGGTACTCCGCCAGCGTCTCGGCTATGTAGTCACTGGGCACGTCGAAGATCTCGACCGGCTCGAGGACGTGGAGCAGGGTCAGGCTCGCCGCCGATTCCTGGGCCAGTGACAACGCGTAGGTCAGGGCCTTCTTCGAGGAGGGCGAGAAGTCGATCGGGCAGAGGATGCGTTGGAGCAGCACCGGGACGGGCGCGGCGGGGTCCTCCGCGGCCGGCGGGATCGTGAGGACGGGACACGTGGCCTTGCGCAACGTTTTTTCGGCGAACGAGCCGAGCACCAGCCGCTCGAATCCACCGCGCCCGTGGGTGCCCATGACGAGGAGGTCGGCCGGCATCGCGTCGGCCAGCGCGAGGATCGGCGCCACGCCGTGCCCTTCCTCGACCAGAATCCGCGTCTCGACCCCGGCCTCCTTCGCCGGCTCGGCGAAGACGCTCAGCTCGGACAGCAGCTTCTCGCGATCGGGCGGCTCCAGCGCCATCGGATACGGATATTCGGTAAATGCGGGCCCCGGCGGTGGCAAGGGCGCGAAGACGTGGAGCACGGTGATCGCGGATCGATACCAGCGCGCGAACGCGATGGCATGGTCGAGCGCGTGACGCGAGAAATCCGAGAAGTCGACGGGACACAGGATGCGCTTGATCTCGATCATGATGCTCGAAGGTTGAAAGCTCGCGCGGCGAAAGTCAACAATGATCTCCTCGGCCCGTACGGTCACTTCGGCTACGACGCCTTGAGCCCCGGACGGATCGCATCGCATGACGAAAAACGATCTCTCGCTAGCCACCGGCCGCCTCGACGGCATCTGGGTCAAGCGCTTTCACCGCGGACCGATGGACCGAGCGGACCGGGTCACGCTGCGTGCCGGGAAGGGCATCGAGGGCAGCGCGGACCAGGGTGGCATGCGCCAGGTCACCCTGGTCGCGCGCGAGCGCTGGACCGAGCTGGTGTCGGCGGTCGGGGGCTCGCTCGGTCCGGAAGCCCGCCGCGCCAACCTGCTGGTCTCGGGGGTCGCCCTGGCGAACACGCGCGGCCGGATCCTGCGGGTCGGGAGCTGCCGGCTGCGCGTCGGTGGAGAGACCCGGCCGTGCGAGCGGATGGACCAGGCGTGGCCGGGCCTCCGGCGTGTCATGCAGGCGGGCTGGGGCGGTGGTGTCTTCGCGGAGGTGCTCGAAGATGGCGAGATCGCGGTGGGCGACGAGGTGGGGTGGGTGGCGTCCGCCTGATGGAGGATGTCAACTAATGATAGGCCTGATTGGCCCGGCCGGAATCGCGCGGCGTGACCCGCGCACGATCGGAGAACGACGATGACGACGCCATACGCTCGCCTGCGCCGGTTCCGTGGACGTGTCGCCCTGCTCGGCCTGCTCGGTGCCTGCGTCTGGTCGATGCCGACCCACGCGCAGACGGTGGGCGATGTCGAGGTCGACATTCCCTTCGTCACGTACGTGCTCGACAACGGGCTCACGCTGATCGTGCACGAGGATCACAAGGCTGCGATCGTGGCCGTGAACGTCTGGTATCACGTCGGCTCGAAGAACGAGAAGCCCGGCAAGACCGGCTTCGCCCATCTGTTCGAGCACCTCATGTTCAATGGCAGCGAGCACCACGACGACGAGTACTTCGGGCCGTTCGAGCGGGCCGGGGCCACGGACATGAACGGCACGACGGATCCCGACCGGACAAACTACTTCCAGACCGTTCCGACGCCCGCCCTCGACATGGCGCTGTGGATGGAGTCCGACCGGATGGGACACCTGCTCGGCGCCATTACCCAGGAGAAGCTGGACGAGCAGCGCGGGGTCGTCCAGAACGAGAAGCGGCAGGGGGAGAACCAGCCCTACGCGGTCACGCGTCAGCTGATCACCGAGTCCACCTATCCGGCCGGGCATCCCTACTCCTGGACCACGATCGGGTCGATGGAGGATCTGGATGCCGCCACGCTCGATGACGTCAGGGAGTGGTTCCAGACCTACTACGGTGCCGCCAATGCGGTGATCGCGGTCGCGGGCGACGTCGACGCGCCGGTCGTGCTGGAGAAGGTCGAGCGCTACTTCGGCGATATCCCGTCGGGACCGCCCGTCGCGCGCCACAGCGGTTGGATCGCGGCGCGTACCGACTCACGCCGCCGGGTCGTCCAGGACCGGGTGCCGCAGGCCCGCGTCTACCAGGTGTGGAACGTGCCCCGGTGGGGCACGCGGGAGGCGATCCACCTCCGGCTCGTCAGCGACGTTCTCGCTGCGGGCAAGACCTCGCGGCTCCACAAGCGCCTGGTCTACGACGACCAGGTCGCCACCAACGTCTCGGCCTTCGTCCAGCTACGCGAGATCGGCGGCCAGTTCAGGGTGATGGCGACGGTGAAGCCCGGCGAGGAGCTCGGAGTCGTCGAGCGCGCGCTCGATGAGGAGATGCGCCGTCTCCTGGCTGACGGACCGACCCAGGCCGAGCTGGATCGGGCCCGGACGGCCTACCGCGCAAGCTTCGTGCGCCGGCTGGAGCGGGTCGGCGGCTTTGGCGGCAAGTCGGACGTGCTGGCGCGCGGCGCAGTCTTCGGGGGGCGGCCCGATCACTACCGCACGCAGCTGGAGTGGGTCGAGCAGGCGAGCGTTCGCGATCTCCAGAACACGGCCGCACGCTGGCTCTCGGAAGGCGCCTTCGTCCTGGAGGTGCATCCGTTCCCGGACTACACGTCGAGCGCGAGCGAGATCGATCGCACTACGGGTGTGCCCGCCGTCGGGCCGCCTCCACGGGTGCGGTTCCCGAGCCCACAGCGCGCGACCCTGTCCAGTGGACTCGAAGTGATCCTGGTCGAGCGAGCGGATCTGCCGCTGGTCGACGTGGACCTGCTGATCGATGCCGGCTTCGCCGCCGACCAGGGTGAGCTGCCGGGGACCGCCACGCTCGCGATGGCAATGCTCGACGAGGGGACCGCGACGCGGACCGCGCTGGAGATCAGCGAGGACCTGCGGGGCCTGGGGGCACGACTGGGGGCGGGATCGGATCTCGATACGAGCTACGTGTCGCTCTCCGCGCTAAGCGAGCACCTCGACGCGTCGCTCGAGATCTTCGCCGACGTGGTCATGGCGCCCGCGTTTCCACACGCGGACTTCGACCGCACCAAGTCGCAGCAGCTCGCCCGCATCGCGCGCGAGAAGTCCAGCCCCGAGGCGCTGGCACACCGGATCATGCCCGGACTCCTCTACAGCCCGGGGCATGCCTACGGCAATCCGTTCACCGGCACCGGCACGGCCGAAACGGTCTCCCGGATCACGCGGGACGACCTGCTCGCGTTCCATTCGACCTGGATCCGTCCGAACAACGCGACCCTCATCGTCGTGGGCGCGACCCGTCTGAACGAGATCCTGCCGCGGCTCGAGCGGCTGTTCGCGTCATGGACTCCGGGGCCGGTCCCGACGAAGAACATCGGCAACGTGCCGCACCGGGCCGCGTCCGAGGTCTACCTGGTCGACCGGCCGGGCGCGCAGCAGTCGATCATCTTCGCGGGCCACCTCGCCCCACCGCAGGCGAGTCCCGACGAGCTCGGCATCGAGGTCATGAATACCGTCCTGGGCGGGTCGTTCGGCTCCCGGCTGAATCAGAACCTGCGCGAGGACAAGCGCTGGTCGTATGGCGCGCGCACCTACCTGCTCGAGGCGCGCGGGCAGCGGCCGTTCGTCATCTGCGCGCCGGTGCAGACCGACAAGACGAAGGAATCGCTGAGCGAGATCAGGCGCGAGCTGGCGGCGATCCGGAACGACCGGCCGGTGACGGCCGAGGAGCTCAGCAGGGCGAAGGACCTCCAGGTTCTGACCCTGCCGGGGCGCTGGGAGACCCGCGGCGCCGTGAGCTCGGACATCGCGGCGTTGGTCCGATTCGGCTTCGCCGACGATCACTACGCCACGCTCGCGGCGCGGGTAGATTCGCTCGACGCGGCGGAGATCACGCGCCTGGCGAGAACGGTGCTCGAGCCCGATAAGGTGGTCTGGGTGATCGTCGGAGACGTGCAGGCGATCGAACCCGGCATCCGGGAGCTCGGCCTCGGCGCCATCCATCTCATGGATTCGGAAGGACGCCGCGTCGACTGACGACCGGATCACCCCTCTAGAAGGAGCCTTGGCCCATGCGACCACGCCGCCTGCTCTCGCTCATCCTCCTCGCCGGCCTCGCGCCGCTCGCCAGCCCCGGGGACCTCCGGGCCGAGGGGATCATCACACCCTGGTTCGGCACCTCCTCGGTCTCGTTCGGCGCCGCGACCGACCGTCGAAGCAAGCCAACCTTTGGGGCTTATATACCTGAGTGCCAACGAGCGATCAAGGCCCGCTATTTCTTCGGCTTCGGACGACGGGGTGCGCCACCCGTCAGGACGGCTTTCAGGAGCGCATTCGGGCCAGCGTCCCGCAACACGGGTAAGTCTTCTTGATACTGGCGCACGGTGGGCACAAAGCGCTTTTGCGGTTTCTTCGTCGTCGTCATGATTGTGCTCCTAGTCTGACAGGATGCCACGTGCCCGCAGCGTGGCGATCAAGTGGGCGTGTGGTCGGTCGTGGGTCGAGGTAGATCAGGGCTACACTCGCGCTGTTCAGCCCGCGTAGGACGGCCAGGTTGTCGCCCGTCCACATCGTCCGGTTCTTCCAGTTCGGCGCGTCACGCCACGAGGTCTCGATACTGGAGCCGCTTTCCGTCCAGGCCCCTGACCATCCCGGCCATCTGGTCTAGGGTGTCGTCGTCCCGCTGATTGTGACGCCCGGTGAACTCGTCCACGTACCGATCCAGGTGGGCGGGGCTCATCTTGTGGTAGGTGCCATGGAACCCGCGCTTGAACATCGACCAAAAGCTCTCGATGCCGTTCGTGTGCGCCTGGGCGTTGACGTACTCTCCAACGCTATGCTTCACGGTGGCGTGATTGAGCAGACCCCGATAGGCGGTGTGCTCGTCAGTGTAAACCATCGCGTCTGGCGCGGCGCGGTCCGCAACGAAGCCCTGGAGTGTCGCGCCATCCGTATTCAGAACCACGGCTGCGCTCACGCGGCCAGTCACGCGATCCTTGACGCCAGCAACGGCTACTTTCCCCACGGCCCCGCGACCCGCCCGCAGCTTCTTCTTCGAGTGTTTATTCTTCTCCCTGCCACCCACGAACGTCTCATCGGCTTCGACGGGACCACTGAACAGCCCGCCGTGTCGTTCCCACGTCTGGCGCAGCCGATGGGCGAGGAACCACGCAGTCTTCTGTGTGACGTCCAGATCGCGGTGGAGCTTCATGCTGGAGACGCCCTTAAGGTTCGTGGCAAGCAGGTAGGTCCCTAACGCCCACACACGGTAGGGGAGCTTCGATTCAGCCATCACGGTCCCAGTTCGGACGCTGAACCGCTTTCGTGGTCGGCAATCGCGGCAGCGATACGGCTGTGACGGATGCGCGGAGCCTGTCTGCACGTTGTCCGATCCGCAGTGGGGACAGAAGATGCCATGGGGCCAGCGTGCCGCCGTCAGCGACTGTCCGGCCTTCTCGTTCGTGGAGAACATCTCGCTCGCCTTGATAAGCGAGAGCCCTTTACGGTAGTATTTGCCTGGTGCTTTTCGTCCCATCTGTGCCCCTTTGACGTATACAATAGTGCCACACTTGGTCACTTATGTCAACTGAAATTCATGGCTAGAGCGCAGATGAACAATCCCCGCGAGCTGCCCGCCTACACCATTTCAGAGGCGGCGCATTATCTCACTGTGCCGACAGCAACCATTCGTTATTGGTCAGTGGGCCGGGACAGCTATGAACCGCTAATCTCGGTGCCAGCGCACTCCCCGACGCTGCTCTCGTTTCTGAACCTCGCAGAACTTCACGTTATCGCCGCCATCCGGCGCAAGCACGAGGTGAAAATGCAGAGCCTTAGAACGGCGATACAGTATCTGGTGGAGCACGCTGAGCAATCGACCGACACACGCTATCCGCTGATCAGTCGCGAGATGGAAACCAATGGCCTTAGAGTCTCCCTCTGGGATGGGTGAAACCCCTCGCCTTTAGGCGAAGCCTTCAGGAGGCCGCAGGGCCGGACCTCTTCGGGCTCTGGGACGTGCGCCGTGATAGTCGGCTTCAGCCGACGCGGCGCACTGATTCCCTCGCCTTCAGGCGAGGGAGACTCAACCTGTTCATCGAACAATACGGCCAACTGATCAATATCAGTCAAGCGGGCCAGACATCGATGCGAGAGATCGTCAGCGCGGCCATGAGTCGTATTCATCGCGATCTCGATGGCATACCGATAAAACTCTATCCGTTTACCCGAACCGCCATAGACAATGCGCCAGCGATGGTCGTTATCGACCCAGCGCTCTCCGCTGGACGGCCTGTCATCGCCGGTACTGGTCTCGCCACTCAGATCATTGCCGAGCGCTACAAGGCAGGTGAATCAGTCGGTGACTTGACGCGAGACTATGAGCGTGGAACTGAGGAAATCGAAGAAGCGATCAGGTGTGAGCTTAAGTCTGCCGCCTGACGAACCGATCTTTTTCCTAGATCGCAACCTCGGCAAGCACATCATTGCTAACAGGCTTCGCTCGGAGGGTCTGGTGGTCGAGGTGCACGACGACCGCCTTCCGTTGGCCGCGCATGACGAAGAGTGGATTGCGCTTGTCGGGCGTAATGGCTGGGTAGCGGTCACGAAGGACAAGAACGTCAGGTACCGAGCGGCCGAACTCGCTTCTATTAGAAAACACTCGGCACGGAGAGGTGGACCCCGAAATTCGGACAGGTTGCTAAGGTGGGATCCAGACCACAGAGAAGGAGTCTGGAATGTCCCGAAAGAGACGGAACTACCCGGCTGAGCTGAAGGCGAAAGTCGCGCTGGAGGCTCTCCGCGAAGAGGCAACGATGACCGAGCTGGCCCCTCGGTACGACGTTCACCCGAATCTGATCGCGAACTGGAAGAAGAAGGCACGCGAACACGTGCTGGCGAGCTTCGCAGGCAAGCACGAGTACCAGGAGGCCTCTCGAGCGGTCGAGATCAAGGAGTTGCGAGCGAAGGTGGGCGAGCTCGTGATCGAGCGGGATTTTTTGTCCAGGGCCTTCGGTCGGTGAGCCACGGCCGGAGGGAAACGATGGTCGATCCCGACCATGCCGCGCTCAGCATCACACGCCAGTGTGGCCTGCTCTCGATCGCCCGCTCGTCGTTCTACTACGAGGGCAAGGGCGAGAGCCCGCTGAATCTGCGGCTGATGCGGCGCATCGATGAGCAGTTTCTGGAGACGCCCTTCTACGGCTCGCGGCAGATGACGCGCTGGCTGCTGCGCCAAGGCGCCAGGGTCAGCCGCAAGCGCGTCCGGCGCCTGATGCGGCGCTTGGGCCTGGAGGCGATCTTCCAACGGCCCAGGACGTCTCAGCCGCACCCGGCGCACAGGGTCTATCCCTACCTGTTGCGCGATCTGCCGATCACGCGGCCGAACCACGTGTGGTGCACGGATGTTACCTATATCCCGTTGCAGCGAGGCTTTCTGTACCTCGTCGCGGTGATGGATTGGGCGAGCCGCAAGGTGCTGTCCTGGCGTCTGTCCAACACGCTCGATGCGCACTTCTGCGTCGAGGCCTTGCACGAGGCGCTCGAGCACTATGGCCCTCCGGAGATCTTCAACAGCGACCAGGGCAGCCAATTCACCAGCGTCGACTTCACCGACGTGCTCACGGAGGCTGGCATTCGCATCTCAATGGACGGCAAGGGCCGCTGGATGGACAACGTGTTCATCGAGCGGCTGTGGCGATCGCTCAAGTACGAGTGCGTCTACCTGTCTGAGTTCGCGACCGGCGCCCAGGCCCGGACCGGCATCGGCTGGTGGATGGACTTCTACGACCGACGCCGGCCCCACTCGGCGCTCAACGACCGGACGCCGGCCGAGGCGTATACTGACGACGGGGCTGACCGGAGCCCGGGGCTATGCCCCGGTTCCCGTCAGCCCAAGGTCGCTTGAATCATGAACCGGATTCCACCTTAGCTGTGACGAAAACCTGTCCAAAGGATGGGGTCCACCTCTCGGGTCATCGTGGTCCGGTTAAAGAACGCGACAGGACCTGACATCGCTGAGTTGTTGGTAAAGGGAAGACGTCGGGTTGTACGCTTCGTGGCAAAGACGGCTGCTCCATTTGTGGCTGGAATCTATGGGAGCGGTCAAGTGAAGGAGTACCAACTTCCTAGATGGCCATGAACCAAGATCATTGGCACTCAGCGATATAAGCCCCCAACCTTTGGCGTCGGCGTCGGGAGCTTCGGCATGATCGCGGGATTCGAGGTCGACATCGGGCTCACGCCGGACTTCTTCGGTGACGCCGACGTGATCGGCTCGAACAACCTCATAACGATCATGGGGAATCTGGTGATCGATCCGAGCCTCGGACGCGTGCGCCCCTACGGCCTCGTGGGAGCGGGCGTGCTGCGGACCCAGGTCGACGGCGTCGGGAACCAGCTCGACGTGAGCCGCAACGACGTGGCTGTCAGCGCCGGGGGTGGCATCATTGCGTTGTTCAGTGACTCCATCGGGATTCGCGGCGACGCCCGGATCTTCCGGAATACCGGCGACGACGAGCAGGGCTTGTTGGATGTCTTCGATCTGGAGCTCGGGTCGTTCAGCTTCTGGCGCCTCTCCGCGGGGCTGGCCGTACGGTTCTGAACGCCGTCAGTTCGACAGCCCTCTCCCTCCACGACTTCCCGCCAGCGGGGCCAGAGGCGACCATGGCAGGTATGAGCATCGGGCAGGACGGCTGGCGAACGAGCGCGGGTCCGGCGCCGGCGCGCCGGCTCACCCGCCCTGTGATCAACGCCCTCGGCGTCCTCGGCGTCCTCGGCACACTCGGCGCGGCCGCGCCCCGGTTCGCGGCCGCCGACGACTACACGGTCACCATCCGGGAACGGTTTCCGCGGCGCGCGCTGGTCGAGGCCCGCCTCACACCCGATGACGGGACGATCGCGCTGCGCGACAA
Organism: Vicinamibacterales bacterium; assembly: GCA_965197935.1. Taxonomy (GTDB): domain Bacteria; phylum Acidobacteriota; class Vicinamibacteria; order Vicinamibacterales; family CAZQMT01; genus CAZQMT01. The sequence goes on from CBDAOD010000002.1 coordinate 394,198, forward strand.
CGAGGACACCGGGCTGCTGCACGGGTGGAGCACGTTTCTCGTCAGCCTCGAGGCGCGCGACGCCGCGGGAAACTTACTGGACCTGAGCTACATGCCGACCGGGCGCTGGGCCGTGTCGCCGCCGACCGAGGCGCCGATCGAGGTTCGCTACTGGATGAACCTGCAGCACGATCGCTTTCCGACCGACCCGGGCGATGACGAGACGGCGTATGCCAAGCCCTACGGCGTGATGTGGACCGGTCGTGCGCTCTTCCTTGCCGGGCGGGACCGCGAGAACGTCGACGTGCGGTTCGTGCTACCCGAGGGGTGGGAGGTGTCCACGCCGTGGTCCGTCGTCCCGGGTGAGGCGACCGCGTTTCGCGCGGCCGATACCGAGGCGCTGCTGAACGCAGCCTTCTTCGCGGGCACCCACCGGACGTCCACGTTCGCGATCGACGGTCTCGAAACCCGCTTCGCGCTGGGTGGTTCCGGCGTCGGCGCCTACGGAGACGCGCTGGCCTCACTCGTGCGCCGATATCTGGAGAGCTACGGCGCCCTGTTCGGCTCGGTCCCCCGCACCCGGCTCCTCGTGATCGCGGTGGATCACGATTACTGGAGCGGCGGCGTCCTGCGACGCACGATCAGCGTCGTGGCCGGCGAGCCCCCGAGCGACGCCAACAAGGGGCTCTGGGTACACCTCTTCGCCCACGAGTTGCTGCACCTGTGGACGACCCGGTTGCGGCTGGTCGAGGAGACGCCGGGCGGCCTCGAGTGGTTCAAGGAAGGCTTCGCGGAGTACTTCGCCTACCTCCACGAGCTCCGCACCGGCGACATCACGGAGGCCGACTTCCTTGCCGCCCTCGGCGACCGCTATACGAAGTACCTGGCGGCGCGCACGAGCGGGTCGATTCGTGCCGCGGGTGCGGACAAGTTCGAGCACTACGACCTGGTCTACAGCGGTGGGATGATGGTCGCCCTCTCGCTCGACCTGACCATCCGGCACCGGACCGGCAGCGCGCGAACCCTCCACGAGCTGATGGCACATCTCTACGCGCGATCAGCCGATGGAGAGAATGCCGGTGAGCCTGCCGAGACGCTGACCGAGACCGCGCTCGAGAGCGCCGTCGCCGAGCTCTACGGGAGCGAGGTGGCCAGCCTCCTCGACCGCCACGTGAACGGCACGGCGCTCCTCCCGGTCGGGCAGGTGCTGCGGCACGCCGGCCTCCGGCTCGACGTCGAGGGTGGCGAAGAGGAGATGACCGCGACGGTCTCGCGCAGTCAGGATCCGACGGCCGACGAGCAGGCACTCTGGGCGGCGCTCACCGCTCGCTGACGGCGCGGGCATGAGTCGGAGTGGTCCATTCCACGACCTCGGTCACGCCCCGAGGGCCAGCCGCGACACCCGTCACACTATACTGCCGTGATGGCCGAATCGACGGTCGGACACCCGGTCGAGCTGCCAATCGCCCTCGGCACAGTCTCGACGAACACCGAGGAGGGCCGTCGCCTCCTGCAGGAGCGGCTCGCCATCTTCGCCGGCTGGGTCTTCTTCCTGTCCTTCGGCTTCTGGTGCGTCGGCGCCGTGACGGGCTTCGCGGAGGCGGGCGTCGGCGGCGACGCGTGGAGCCACCTGCTGCGTCTCCCGAGTGCCCTGCACCTCGCCGCCTCGCTCGCGCTGGGGGGCATCTGGGCGATTGCCACCTACGGTCGGCTATCCACCCCGGGCCTCAGGTGGCTGGACGCCGGAGGTCTCGTCGTCGTCGGCTTGCTCTTCGCGGTCATGGGGCTGGCGATCATGCGCGAGGCCGGTCAGGGGCATGTCGCCCTCCGTGCGCCGGGCGACGACGCATCTGGCGGAGCCCAGGTCGAGGCCGAGCTCTGGCTCGGCTTGTTCAGCGCGTTGCTCGCCTGCACGAACACGGTCATCGCCCGGGCGATCGCCGTCCCGAGCACGCCGGGCCGGACGGCGTGGATCAGCGCCGGCGCGCTGGACCCGACCGTCGTCGTCGCCGGCTACCACCATCTCTCGATCGGCACCCCGGTGTTCTTCGCCGTTGTGCTGATGGTGAACGTGGCGACCTGGAGCGTGGTCGCCATCGCGGTGGCCTGGCTGGGCTCGCGCATCATCTTCGGGTTGCGGCGAGAGGCCAGCCACGTCCGGCGCCTGGGGCAGTACGCCCTCGAGGAGAAGGTCGGCGAGGGTGGGATGGGGGTCGTGTACCGGGCGAGTCACGCCATGTTGCGGCGGCCGACCGCCATCAAGCTGCTCCCGCCCGAGAAGGCCGGCGAGGAGAATCTCCGGCGGTTCGAGCGCGAGGTGCAGCTCACGGCCCAGCTCAGCCACCCGAATACGGTCGCGATCTACGACTACGGTCGGACGCCCGACGGCGTCTTCTACTACGCGATGGAGTATCTCGATGGCATCACGCTCGAGACGCTCGGTGCGCACTTCGGTCCCCAGCCGGTCGAGCGGGTCGTGCACATCCTCCGGCAGGTCTGCGGGTCGCTGGCCGAGGCGCATCAACTCGGCCTCATCCATCGAGACATCAAGCCCGGCAACATCATCCTGAGCGAGCGGGGGGGCGAGCCGGACGTGGCCAAGGTCGTGGACTTCGGGCTGGTCAAGAGCCTCGACCCGGGCGGGACGGAGCTCACGATGGCGGTGACCTCGACCACGACCCTCACCGGGACGCCAATGTATCTGCCGCCCGAGGCGATCACGGGGCAGGCAGATCTCGACGCGCGCAGCGACCTCTACGCGCTGGGCGCCGTCGGCTACTTCCTGCTGACCGGACGACCGGTCTTCGAGGGGGCCAACCTGGTCGAGGTGTGCGGCCATCACCTCCACACGACGCCCGTGCCTCCCTCCACGCGGCTTGGTCGGCCGGTGCCGGCGGAGCTCGAGGCCCTCGTGCTACAGTGCCTCGCCAAGGCCCCGGGCGAGCGTCCCGGCAGTGCGCGCGAGATGGGGCAGATCCTGGCCGGCGTCTGGCTCCCGTCGGCCTGGACTGGCGAGCGCGCGGCGACCTGGTGGGGCGAGTATCGAGCGAGCAGGCACCCGCCCGTACCGGAGCCCGCCGCCCTGCACCGGACGGTCCAGGTCGACGTCGCCGACCGTGTGGCCTCGCACCACTGAGTGTCGACCCCTCTCTGGCGAATCTGACAAAGTAGTACTCTAGTACTACTTTGTTAGATCGCACAATTTGGGCGAGATCCGGCAAGTGATCTAATTTGAGGACATTGTACTTTTCCGGCGAATTCGGTACCCTGCGCGGTAGTGCACGACCGCCGCACGGTGGGGCAGTTGCGTCGCCTGATGAGATGGCTCGAGGCCTTCAAGGCGTGCTTCGGCCATCGCGCACAGGAGCTGGCGTTGCGCCGGTACGTCCAGGGGTTGCTCAGCGACAGCCTGCGCAAGTCGATGGAAGCGATGCTGGCGCGGGGGACCGATCCCGGGGGCTATCAAGCGTTCCAACACTTCATCACCGATGCGCCGTGGAGTGCCGACGGCGTCTGGCGCTGCCTGCGGGCGGTGCTGCCCGAACGCGAAGGGCTGGTGATCTTCGCTGGCACGAGTTTCCCCAAGCCAGGGACGTCCTCGGTCGGGGTGGCCCGCCAGTACTGTGGGGCCGTGGGGAAAGTCGCCAATGGCCAAGTGGCGGTCACCGCGGCGCTGTGGACCGGGCTGCGCGCCTACTTGCTGGGGGCCGCGCTCTATGTGCCCGAGGCGTGGCTGACCGACGCCGCCCGCGATCGGGCGCGGCTTCCCCGGGGTGGCCGGTTGCAGGCGAAGTGGCGCCAAGCGCTCACCCTGCTCCGGCAGGTGCGCGCCAGCGGCCTCACCGGCACCGGCGTGCTGGCCGATGCGGAGTTTGGCGATACCGGCCTGTTTCGGGCCATGTGGCATCGGTTGCGGCTCCCCTATGCGGTGGGAATTTCCTCGTCGCAGACCGTGTTCCTGGGGCGGCCGCGCCTCGGGCACCGGCGGGGCGGCCGGCTGGGGCGCCCGCGCACCCGGCCAGACCTGGCGGCGGGCGTGCGGGCGTACACGGTGGCCCAGGCCGCCAAGGCGCAGCCGCGGTGGCGGCCCATCAGCTGGCGCAACCGCCGCGGCGGGCGCCGCTGGACGGTCCAGTGTGTGGCCCTGCGGGTGACCCCGGCCCACGACTGGCGCGACCGCCGGCTCGCCCCCGAGGTGTGGCTGCTGGCCGAACGCGACACGGGCGCGACGCCGCGGACCAAATACTTCTTCGTCAACCTGCCGGCCACCACCTCCTGGCCGCAGCTCGTCCGACTCGCGCATCAGCGGTGGGCCATCGAGCAGCAGGACCAAGAGTTGAAGCCCCACCTCGGGTTGGATCACTTCGAAGGCCGCACGTTCCCGGGCTGGCACCATCACGTCGTGCTCACCGCCGTGACGTACAACTTCCTGCAGGCCGAGCGGCGGCGGCACCTCGCCGGGCTCACCTTTCCAGTGGCCCGCGCGATCGTGCAGGAAATCTTCACCGCGGACCTCTTTGCTCCACGGCCGTTCTACCTGAAGCGCATCGAGGCGCTAAAGTCGGTGCACTTGCGGATCTAACAAAGTAGTACTAGCCGCCCGTGGCAAAAGTCCTGCGTGGCACCAAGGGCGGCGCTGCGCCCGGCCGGCAAGGCGCGAGGAGGAACAATACCGGGAGTATTTGACCCATCGTGAACAATGCCCAACGCAGCCCGCGGCGGGATGCAGCGCTGGCCGACTGCAGCAGGACTTTTGCCACGGGCTGCTAGGGCAACCCGAAGACGAACACGGCGCTGCCTGCCGAGACCGCGACGCGCTGCTCCCCGTCGATCGCGTACGCCATGGGGTTGGTTCGCACGGCGCCGCCGGTCTGGAACTCCCAGCGTAGCTCGCCCGAGGCCGCATCGAGCGCGAACACGTTGCCCTCGTTGGTTCCGCCGAACACGAGGCCGCCGGCCGTGGCCATCACCCCGGCCCACGGCGGTGAGTGCAGGTCGAACTCCCAGCGTCTCCGACCCGTCCCGACCTCCAGGGCGCGAATGACCCCAGACGCCTCGTCGCCGGTGAGCGCCTGCTCGCCGCCGCCGAGGAACGGCTCCCCGGGCTCGTACTCGGCTTCCCCCTTGAAATAGTAGGCGCCCATCTGCCGGACCGAGACGTAGAAGAGCTCGGTGCGGGGGCTGTAGGACGGGCTGAACCAGTTGGTGGCCCCCTGCAGGCTCGGATAGACGAGCGTGCCTTCCGCGGTGGGCTCCGTGTTGGGCAGCACCATCGGTCGCCCGTCCGGCATGAGCCCCTCGGCCCACGTCTGCTTCGCGTAGGGCGTGCCCAGCAGGAACTCGCCGGTCTCGCGGTCCAGCAGATAGTAGAAGGCATTGCGGTTGGCCATCGCGACCACCTTGCGTGGCACGCCGTCGACCTCGGTGTCCACGAGCACCGGTATCTGGTTGGCGTCCCAGTCATGGACGTCGTGCGGGGTGAACTGGAAGTACCACGCGAGCTCACCCGTGTTGGCGTCGAGCGCCACCAGCGCGCACGTATAGAGGTTGTCGCCCGGGCGCACGTCGCCGTTCCAGTCCGGCGCCGGGTTGCCGATGCCCCAGTAGAGCAGGCCCAGATCCGGGTCGTAGGAGCCGGTCAGCCAGGTCGACCCGCCCCCGGTCTCCCAGCTGTTTCCGCCCCAGGTCTCGCTGCCCGGCTCCCCCGGGGCCGGGACCGTCCAGAACCGCCACACGCGCTCGCCGGTCGCGATGTCGTAGGCGTCGAGGAACCCCCGGATGCCGGCCTCGGCCCCGGCCACGCCGACCACCACCGCGCCGTCGATGGCCAGGGGCGCGGCCGTGATCGAGAAGCCGAGCGCGTTGTCCGCGACGTGGACGTCCCACCGGACGGCGCCCGAGTGCGCATCGAGTGCCACCAGGTGTGCGTCGAGCGTGCCGACGACGATCGTGTCGTCGAGGATCGCGACGCCGCGGTTGATCTCCGGGAACCCGATCGTCTTGACCTCGGCCGGCATCGTGGGCGACCAGGTCCAGATCTGACGGCCGGTTCGCGCATCGAGGGCCGTGACCGTGCTGGGAGGCTCGGTCAGATACATGATGCCGTCGACGACGAGCGGTGTCGTCTCGACCAGGCCCTGCTGCCCGACCTGATAAACCCAGATCGCCCGGAGCCGGTCCGCGTTCTCCGGCGTGATCTGGTCGAGCGCCGAGAAGCGTTGCGAACGGTAGTCGCCCGAGTAGGTCAACCAGTTCGCCGGCTCCTCCGCGGCGCGGACGAGCCGCGTGTAGGGCACCTGCGCGCCCAGGAGCGCCGGTATCGCGCACGAGAGCAGAGTGGCCGCGAGTGCGACTCTCATCGTGGACCTCGCAGGCTGGCCAGGTAGGCCACCAGATCGTCGAGCTCCGAGGCCGACAGACGATCCGCATAGCTCGGCATCACGCTCTCGCCATACCTTTTCTCGAGGGTCCGCAGGATCGACTTGCGCAGCGAGTGGAAGGTCCCGTCCTCCTCGCGCAGCTGAATCGTGAATCCGTCCTCGTTGACCCGGACGCCGCGCACCTCGCGTCCGTCACGCGTCACGGCGCGGACCACCAGGAAGCCGGCGTATCCGGTGGTGCCCGCCGCGTCACGTGGCCCTAACCTCGGGGGGAGGGAGGCGCCCGGGTTCACCAGCGCCTCGCGAAGGCGCTCGGGACCTCGACGGGCGCCCACGTCGGTCAGCTCGGGTCCCAGGCTGACCCCGCGGCCCGCCACGATGTGGCAGTAGCTACACTCGGGGAAGGTCTCGTAGAATGCGCGTCCGCGTTCAGGATCACCGGGAAGGGACCCGCGTTCGGCCCGGCCGAACGCACGCACGTAGCCCGCCAGCTGGCGCAGCTCGGCGGTCGACAGCGTCCGCACGCTGGGCATGCCGGTGCCGGGAATCCCCTCCTGGAGGATGGTCATCAGCGCCGCGTCGTCGGGCGCGCGACGGAGGACGGACCGGGCGAGGCTGGGGCCTTCGCCGCCCATCCCGTTCATACCGTGGCACCGCGCGCACATGCCCCCGTAGAGCCGTTTGCCCATCGCCAGATCCGCGTCGGTCAGGTTGGCGAGAGGCGACTGGGCGTCGGGCGAGGCGCTGGCGACGAGGACGAGCAGAACCGCCCAACCGAGTCGGTGCACGTCGGTCTTCACGGTGAGTCGACCTCCTACAGCTCGTCGAGGCCTTCGGTCAGCTCGATGTAGGTTCCCCACGGGTCGGTGAAGAATGCGATCGCGAGGTTGCGCGCGGGGATCGCTCGGTACGGGCGGTCGAAGGTAATCCCCATGCCCTCCAGCTTCTCGCAGAAGGCCTCGAGGCCATCGACCTCGAATCCGATGTGGTCCAGCACTCGACCCTGGGTCCCCTCGACCGGCGTGTCCGAGGGCGAGTAGGTGAGGTTCACCCCCGGCAGATCCGCCGCCTCGAAGCTCCCCCGCTTGCCGGGCGCCGCGCCGAACGTCTTCACGTACCACGCCTTCATCTCATCGACGTGCTGCGTGGCGAAGTGGATGTGGTGGTTGACGATCGGAAACGTCACGTCGCGGTTCTCGATCAGCTCGACCTTCATGTCGTCCGGCCCCATGATCATCGTGAGCAGGGTGCCCTGGCCTTCGATTTCGTGGATGTCTTTCGTGGCTCCGGGGATCTCGGTCGTTGTCACGATGGCGACGCCGGCCGCCTTCAGCTTGGCGACCACGGGTTCGAGGGCGGGGACCTCGAACCCGATGTGGTTCACGCCGCTTCCCTTGGTCCCCCCACTGGGGGCCTCCGCACGGAGGAAGACGAGCAGGTTGGGGAACTTCATGACATCGGTCTGACCGAATTTGATCGCCGTGCCGCCGAGCTCGGCCCAAAACGACTTGTGGGCCTCGAGGTCACCGACGTTCAGGTGGTGGTGGCCGATGGCGACTGGACCATCCTTGGCCGCCAGCAGCTGTGCCGCCGCCGGTGCCGGGACCATCAGGGCCATGAGCCACAGGGCGATGACTGGCTTCATTGCGTCTTCCTCCTGCTGCGATTGGGATTCGATTGGCCCAGCATTATAGCGCGTGTCCAGCAGTTTGGAGCGTCAACCCGGTCGGTGTCCGGCCTCGCGTCCGCACAGATCTCGCTCCGGGAACCAGCGGAACTGGGGGAAGGGCTCGGTCAGCATGACCACGGGGAGCTGCGGGTTGAAGATTTTCGACCAGCCCGACATGATCGAGGCGGTCTTGAGCAGCACGTCGCATTGCGACAGCAGGAGCGAGTTGACCAGCGCGTCCTCGCCGAGCGCATAGCCGTCAGTCTCCGCGGCTCCGCGCAAGAAGACCGGGCGGCCGGTCGGGGACGTCCGCGCGTGGGGCGAGGCCTGCGGCTCGGGCGACCGACGGTGATCGTCACGTACCAGGATTTCGTAGGCCTCGAACCGATCCCTGAAGAACTCGAGGAAGGCATCCTCGTCGCTGGACACGAAGATCGAGCGGATCTCCGGGGCTTCGTCCAGATACCCACGAACCTTCGTCGCGATCTCCTCGTAGCTCAAGCGCTGCGCCTCCACCTTGTCCGTGCCACGGAAATGCAGACCCATGACCGGCTTGTGACGGAAATGACGCTCCGAGAACTCGCTGGTCGTCTCCAGGACGTGCGGTCTGATCTGCAGGTGCTCTCGAAAGAGCGATGGGGCCACTTCGAAGGTAAGGAGGCGGTCGTAGTTCTCCGGCAGCCCCAGGTGCCCGATGGTCCCGACACGTCGGGTCTCGATCTCCCCGGCCACCAGTCGGTCCTTGATTGATCGGGAGATCTTCCGCTGCACGAAGTAGTACTCCAGCCAGTTGTCACCCCAACCGGCGGAACGGTACTGATCGCTTGTGAGCTTGAGGAAGGGCACCAGACCCGTTCGTGCGCAGTGGCAGAGGATCTCCAGACACCACTCCAGGTGGGCGAAGAAGCCCAGGCTTGGATTGTTGATCTCGACGGCGTAGACGAGCGGCCGGGAGACGGTCCGGCTCGGGGATGGCGGTCCCGCCGCCACCGGGCGTGCGGCCGGCGACGGCGAAGCCGGGGCGATGGCGCGTGCGCCGGCATTTTGATCTGGTCGTAGCCGAAGCCGGGAGGGCTGGGAGCCGGCCAGCTCTCGGCCGCGAGCCAGGGCCGAGGTGAGCAGGAACTCCGCGTGTCGCAGCCGTGCGAGCAAGCCGCCCGCCCTGCCCACGCCCGTGCCGTAGGTGGGGCGAAGCCACCATTCGGGGGGAGCGAGCGTGTCCCGCAGCATCCGCAGTCGGCCGGCCACCCCATCCCAGGATCGCGCGGGGAACAGCGGCCAACCCGTGTAGCGCAGACCGACCCCCCTGGGTGGGCGATGCGGCTTCGGGCGCGGCGGAGCGGATCCGTCATCCGGAAGCGGTACCAGGCAATCCAGCAGGGCCAGCGTGCGGGGGACGATCGGGTAGACGCGCGCGACGCGCGCCCAGTCGATCTCCGCGGAGAAGCGATCGACGATGCCGACGACGTCGGCGACGCTGATCAGGCGGAGCTCGTGGGTCGGCGTCAAGACGTGATGACAGAGGTGCCAGAGCGTCTCGGCGGCCCCCAGCGTCTGCGCCGTCCGACCCGCGACGGTGAAGACGAGCCCGTTCGGCGGCGGTCGCTCGAGCGTCAGCGAGATCTTGCGATCGGGGGCGAAGGCATCCCGATGAATCTCGACCTGGACGGCCACGCCGTCGACCCAGCGGACGGCCGCGGGGAGATGATGATGCCCCTCGTCGCCGTGAGACCCTGGCCCGCCGGTGTCGAAGCCGAGCTCGGTCAGGACGCGTTGCGCGGACGCCGTCCGGCCTTCGGGGACCAGGAGATCGACATCGCACATGGGGCGGAGGCCGACATCTGGGTAGATCAGATGGGCCAGTGCGGCGCCTTTCAGGACGAGCGCGGCGATGCCGGCCAGCTCGAAGGCGTCGAGCACGTCGCGGAGGACGCCCAGGCGCACGAGGTTGGCGTGCCGGTGACGGGCGACCAGGGCGTGGAGGCACCGGCGCGCCGGTCGCGGCGGCTCGACCCCCGCCGCCGTGAGATGCGCATGGAGCAGGGGTGCGAGGCCGTGATGCTCCGCGAGGTCGGAGAGCTGGGTCCAGTCGCCGAGCCGCCCGGCTCGCTGCGCGATTGCGGCGGCGATCCCCGGGGCGGCGCGAGGCTGCGCGCACAGCGTCAGCAGGGACCACGGCGCTCCGTGTCTGTCCGACTCGCGGGGATCCCGTGCTGCGCTCATGGCCTGCGTCGTGTCGCGGCGCTCTGGGTCGTGGGCTGGCGTCCGCGGGTCGTCAGAGGAATTCGATCACATCCTGCTCCGCGAGCCGCTGGAGCGTCGTCGCGACCTCAGCGCGAATGTTGCTCGCCGCCTCGGGGAACGCGTGCTCGAGGAGGTCGATGATAGAGGCCTCCGAGCGCCGCCCATCGCACAGACGCCAGACGAGAAAGGCCGTGTCGTTGAGATACACGGCCGTTTCCAGCGCAGGGTGATACAGGAGGAGCTCGTCGTCGAGCTGATCCACGAGGAAGCCGGTGGCTTGGCGGGGAACGCGTTGGTGGCTCATGGGTCGGCGCCGGCCAGACAGGCCCTTTGTATCCCGTCGGCGGCGAGCTCGCAAGTGCGCGGCGCGTGGCACCCCGTCTTGCGGGTCCCGTCTTGTCTGCTCTCTCGTCGCGGCTTGCTCCGGCTGGTATTCTCGCTCCTCGCGCCTTGCCGGTCTCGTGCCGCGCCCGGCACGTCCGTCGAGCCATGTGTGAGACGCGCCACGACCAGCCCGTCGCGCACGTCCTGCGTCGCACCACGATCCGCCATGAGAGATGCCGCGGTCGGCCGAGGACGCCCGTCCACCGATGGCCCGTTTACAGAACATTCGACTTCGGTGTAGAGTATTGGGCCGAAGCGGGGTAGACATACAGATGGCAGCCGACAGGAGCAGGGTTCCAAAGCGACCGGTCCGCAACCGGCCGAGGAGTCAGAGCCCCCCGGGGCGCTGATGAGCGGGCCGAGCTCGAGAGCCGACGCCGCGCTCTGGTGAGCCTGCTCGGCGCCGGCGGCGCCCTGGCCGGCTCACAGCTTCCCGGTGAGTGGACTCGGCCGATCGTGGAGTCGGTCGTCTTACCGGCGCACGCGCAGACGACACCGATCACGACGACCACGGTGGCGCCGACCACGACGAGCGCGCCCACGACGACCGGCGCCCCGACCACTACGCCTCCGCCGACGGAACCGACGACCACGCCCCCGCCGCCCCCGACGACGTTGCCGCCAACGACGTTGCCGCCAACGACGTCGCCGCCGATGACAGATGCCGCCGCCGGAGCGACCTGCTGAATAGCAGGAGGCGGATTGGCGGCCTCCATCACTGGAACGCCAGATCCGAACGGTACGAAGCCGGCCGCGTTCACCGACGCGCCCCGCCCGGTTCGCTCCCCAGGATGTCTGATGACCCGGGTGGGAGAGGCCCTGGTCGTTCACACTAGAGGACCCGCGACACGGCATGCCCTCAGCCCGTCGGCGACACTCGTCTGGCTCCTCTGCGACGGGCGACATACCCCCCAGGAGATGGGCCAGAAGCTGGCGGCGGTCTTTCCCGAGGCGGCCGCCCGGATCCACGCCGATGTCGACCGCACGCTGCAGGGCCTGCGCGCTTCGCACTTGATCCGACTGGATCGGCCCGGCGACTCCGAGCGCCCACTGTTGCGTGTCGCGTTCTCGAACTTCCCGCCGGACTACGAGGTCGCCCTCTCCTACTTCTCGTGGCTCCTCACACACCTCTATGACGTGCTCCTGGTCGACCCCGCCGAGGGCAATCCGGACATCGTGTTCTACTCCACGTTCCCGCCGGCGGGATACGACCAACGCGATGTCGATCGATCGCGAACCAAGAAGGTCCTGGTGACGGATGAGGCCGGTCCGCCAGATTTCTCGGAGTGCGATTTTGCGTTCACGACGCAGCGCGTGGCCGCCGCGCACGCCGGCCAACACCGGCGGCTGCCCGCCGGGTGCGTCCGGATCGACTGGCCCGGCGCGCGCGCGTCCGAGTCCGACGCCTATCTGGAGCTGCCCGCGTGCCACAGCCTCCGCCGGGCGCTGTTCGAGCCGGCCGAGGCCGCCGACGCCACTGGGCACGTTGCCGGCTCGCCCGCCGCGCCGACGAAGCTCACGATCGGGATGGCGACCTTCGATGACTACGACGGGGTGTACTTCACGGTCCGGGCCATTCGCCTCTACCACCCGTCGGTGACGCCAGACACCGAGATCGTGATCGTCGACAACAACCCGGAGGGCGTCTGCTCGTCGGCGCTGCAGAATCTGGAGCACTGGGTCGAACGGTGCCGCTACGTCCCGAACCGCGACATCGAGGGAACGGCCGTCCGCAACATCGTGTTCGAGGAGGCCCGCTCGGAGTACGTGCTCTGCGTGGACTCTCACGTGCTGCTGGCTCCTGGCGCGATCCAGGCCCTGCTCGACTACTTCGAGGCGGATCCCGACTGCCGCGATCTGCTGCAGGGGCCGCTGGTGATGGACGACCTCACGACCGTCTCGACTCACTTCGACCCCGTGTGGCGGGACGGGATGTACGGCATCTGGGCGACGGACCCCCGTGGAGTCGATCCGTCTCAGGCGCCGTTCGAGATCCCCATGCAGGGCCTGGGCCTGTTCGCGTGCCGCCGGGATACCTGGCTGGGCTTCAACCCCCGCTTCAGCGGCTTCGGAGGCGAGGAGGGCTACATCCACGAGAAGTTCCGTCGCGCGGGGCACCGCACGTTGTGTCTGCCCTTCCTGCGCTGGATGCACCGGTTCAACCGCCCGTTCGGCACCCGCTATCCCATCAAGTGGGAGGAGCGGGTGCGGAACTACTTCATCGGCTTCCGCGAGCTCGGCCTCGATACGTCCGCGATGGAAGCGCATTTCGCCGATCGGTTGGGGGCCGAGGCCGTCGAGCAAGCGAGACACGCCCTCGACCGCGAGGACGCCAATCCCTTCGACTTCTTCGAAGCAATCGTCTGCATCAACCTGGACACCGAGACGGGGCGCTGGGAGGCGATGCGGGATCGGTTCTCCAGGCTGGGTATTCTCGACCGCGTTCAGCGGTTCAGCGCCGTCGCGACGCCGGGCAACCACCACGTGGGGTGTGCGTTGTCGCACCGGGCCGTCATCGAGAACGCGAAGACGCACCAGTGGGGCAACGTCCTCGTTATCGAGGACGACGCGATCTTTCTCGAGACGACGGTGCAGCACCTGCGGGACAACCTCGGCGAGCTCGAGCGGCTCGACTGGGACGTGTTCCACCTGGGTGGCTGCAAGTGGGGTAACGCCTACGAAAAGGCCCCGGGCTGCGAGCACGTCGAGCGCATCAGTACGATGACCTGTACGCAGGCGGTCGCGTATCACCACACGGTCTACGACACGATTCTCGCGGATCTCCCACCCGACGAGGCACCGATGCGAGCGTGGGTCGAACGCCACGCCGCGATCGATCAGTATCTCAACTCGGTGGAGAAGCGGTTCGTGACCTCGCCCGTCCTGGCGACGCAGCCGAACCTTCTCCCGCAGGAGGACCCGGCCCACCGGGACGGCTTCGTCGGGTGACGCCGAGCGCGTGAACGTGAATGGTAGCCTGGCCAGGCGGCGCCCGATGACATCCAGCAACGTGACGTGCCGACCAGGGAGTGCGGCGGCGGTGCGCCGCGCGTGCCTCCGTCTCGCCCTGCGGCTCGCGCTCGTTGCAGCCGTCGGCTGCTCGAGCGGTGATTCGGCTCCGGCCGACGTGCCGCCGTCCGGAGACGAGGCGGGGACGCTGACCGTCCGCGATCTCACGGGCGTCCCGACCCGCGCCGTGTGGGCTCAGGCCGAGGGATCCGACCCCATCACCCGCTCAGAGGATCTCGTCCTGATGGGATTCGATACCGAGGATGGGCGTGGCGAACGCGTGATTCTCGGCGAGCGGGGCAACTATACGAAGCCGCTCATCACACCCGGCGGAGACCGCATCGTCTTCACGCGGCGGCAGTCCCAGGACATCTTCATCGTCGACTGGGAGGGATCCGAGCCGAGACACCTGGCCGACGGGTTTGCGTTGGGGGATTATAACTAATACTTGACAAGTCGTGTCAACTTCGGTATGCTTCTCCCATGCAGAAAAGCTACAACGCACCGGGGAAAGCACACCGAGAGGGCATGAGCCTGATCGAGCTGATGAAGATGTTCCCCACCGAAGAAGCGGCCACCGCGTGGTTTGAGGACGTGCTGTGGGCGGGCGAGCGCTGCTGCGGGAAGTGCGGCAGTGTCAACACACGGGAAGTGCCCAATGCGAAGCCGATGCCCTACTGGTGCCCAGACTGCCGGAGCTACTTCAGCGTGCGCACCGGCACGGCTATCGCCCGCTCCAACGTACCGCTACGCAAGTGGGCCATCGCCATCTATCTCTGCCTCACCAGCCTCAAGAGCGTGTCGAGTATGAAGCTGCACCGCGACCTCGGCGTGTCGCAGAAAACCGCGTGGTTCATGTTGCATCGGATTCGTGAAGCGTGGGCGGCGCCACGCCCCGGCGCGTTCGATGGCCCCGTGGAGGCCGATGAGACGTTTGTGGGCGGCCGGGCCAAGAACATGCACGCGACACAGCGGAAGCACCTCACCGGCCGCGGCGGCGCGGACAAGATGGCCGTGGCTGGCGTGAAGGACCGCCCCACGGGTCGCGTGCGGGCGGCGGTGGTCAAGCGCGTCGACGGTCCGACCCTAACGGGCTTCGTCGAGGGCCACGCCGCCTCGGGGGCCACCGTCTACACCGACGAGGCCACGGCGTACACGACCCTTGCCAACCGGCACGCGGTCAAGCACGGCGTCGGCGAGTGGGTCCGCGACCAGATCCACATCAACGGCATGGAGTCGTTCTGGTCGATGCTCAAGCGGGCGCACATGGGCACGTTCCACAAGCTGAGCCCGAAGCACCTAGACCGCTACGTCCAGGAGTTCGCGGGCAAGCACAACATGCGGAACTCAGGAACGCTTGCGCAGATGCGGCACACGGCCGCTGGGCTTGTCGGTAGGAACCTTCTGTACCGGGAGCTCGTAGCCGACAACGGACTCTCCAGTGGGGCTCGGTCGGCGTAGCGGCTTCACACGTCGAAACAGCGCACGGGCCAGCGTCTCCGGCGTGGCACCCTTAAGGTCGCGTTTTGGGTCGAGCATAGGCTTCATCGTGCCCTCACCACCGCCTAGGTTCTCTTTTGTCTCCTAGTGAAGCGATGTGTCTGCGCCTGTTGCTGATCCTGGTTGTGTGTGGAGCTTTTCGAAATAGTCGTTGAAGCCGACTTTACGGGCAATGTGGAACGCGATCTCAAGGGGAACTAGGTCGACCGTCTTTGGAACCACGACAGGCTCATCGCTGTCGCCCTTCGCAAATGCCCAGTTGTAATCGTCGTCGCCGATTATTTCGTAGCCATGCGATTCCAACAGATCTCGAATCGCCTCTGGCGGGAGCGGCGCTACTGCGGGCACGGCTGACGCTCCGACTGTGCTTGCGCTACCAAATGTAGCGGAATGTCAAAGTCGAACAGGTCATCGTACTCACTCGCGTGCTCTTCGACCGCGATGAACTGTTCGTCCTTGGCCGTGGGATTATCGATGGCTGCAACGGCCGAGAATCCTTTACCCTTTAGGAAGTTGTCGAGCATGCCTCGCTCATAGCAGATGCGGACATACGTGACAACGGCGGCTGTCAGTGCCTTTTTCGCGTCCATGCGCGTCCGTCCCGCTGAGTAGAGATCAAGGGCTGGACAATACGACACGAAGCACTGTGTCTGCCGATCCTCGCGGATCGCCCCTTGTAGGCTGAATCTGACGTCTATCTGTTTCGACATGCTCTCTTTCATCATGCTGACAGGTGCCGTCGTGATGACTGTTCCGACACTCGGCCTTGATACTAGCACGCTTTTGTTAGGTCGTCTCGAACAGACGCGCTGATGTCACGGCCCTGAGACGGGGCGTTTTCTCTGTACGACGCCACATCTTGTTGTGCCTTGTCCGGTTATCTACAAGAAGTCGTATGCACTAGAAATCTTGTGCGGTTACCACTCGCGTCAAGTATTAGTTATAATCCCCTTGCGTTGACCCTCTGGAGGGATCCGGCGACGGATGACGAGTGGGTGTACGCGGCGCTGGATCCGGTGGACGAGGCGACCTACGGGCGCGTCGTCCGGTTCCCCATCGGCCACCCGGACACGGTCGAGCTGGTGTGGGACAAGACGCCGATCAGCGAGGACAACTTTCAGGTCTCCCAGGACGGGCGCCTCGCCAGCGGTCTCTTCCCCTGGCCCGCGGCCGGGGTCGCGGAGCTCCCCAACGGGTCCTGGCGGCAGCTGGGAGACGGCTGCTGGACCTCGTTCACCGAGATGGGCCGTCCGCTGTGCTGGTATCTCGACGGGGCGCACCGCAACCTGACCATCGTGGACGTCGAGGCCGACGATCGCTGGCGCGTCAACATCAACCGCGTGCCGGGTTTCACCGGCGCCGAGGTGTACCACCCGCGGTGGACCAACGACCCGCGGTTCCTGACGATGACGGGCCCGTACGACCTGGGTGGCGAGAACCAGGTGCGGACCGGTGGCCCGCAGGTGGAGGTCTACCTGGGCAGGTTCAGCTCGGATTTCACCCGCGTGGACCAGTGGGCCCGGGTGACGCGCAACGACCACGGGGACGCGTATCCAGATGTCTGGATCGACCGCGGAACCCTCCCGTCCGATCGGCTCCAGGTGCCCTCGACCGGCGATGCCGATCCACCGACGGTGCGGCCGCCCGATACCGCAGATGGCGCCCGGCTCGTCGTCGAGGCCCGTTTGACGACGGCGGGGATCATCCCTTCGCCGCAGTCCATCCTGCCGTATCGGCATGCCCTGGTAGTCAGCGCGTACGAGGTCGTGCGGGTGCTCGAGGGGCAATATGCGGAGCCGACGGTGCTCGTCGCCCAGTGGGCCATCCGCGAGAGCCGCGTCCTGAGCACCGCGCGCCGAACACCGGGTGCTGCCTTCCGGCTGACGCTCGAGCCCTATGACGCGCATCCGGAGCTAGAGGGAGAGCGGCTCGTGATGGACACCGACGACGCGACCCTGCCGCTCTACTACGACACCGGCTCCTGAGCGCGCGGGCTCGGGGGCGCCCTCATGGTCTTTAGCTCGTATCTATTCCTCTTCTACTTTCTGCCGGTCGCGCTACTCGTGTACTACGTCGCGCCGAGGCGCGCCAGGCATCTCACGCTCACGATTGCCAGCTACGTGTTCTACGGCTGGGCCAACCCACTCTTCCTACCGCTCTTGCTGGCCTCGACGGTCGTGGACTACGTCGTCGGGCTGGTGCTGGCTCGGGATGCTCCACGCGACGAGCTCGAGCGGCGCCTGCCGCTCGAACCTCGAGGGCCGCGCTCGCGGACGCAGCGCCTGGCACTCCTGGCTTCGATCTGCACGAACCTGGGCCTGCTCGGCTTCTTCAAGTACTTCAACTTCGCGTCGGAGAGCCTGGATGGTCTGGTGACCTGGCTCGGTGTGCCGGAATTGCGGCTGGACCTGGTCTTCAGGGTGACGCTCCCGCTGGGTATCAGCTTCTACACCTTCAGTCGATGAGCTACACGATCGACGTGTATCGGGGGCGCACCTCTGCGATCGGCAGCTTCATCGATTTCGCCTGCTACGTCTCGATGTTCCCGCAGCTCGTGGCCGGCCCGATCATCCGGTTCGCGGAGGTCGCCGATCAGCTTCGACACCGGACGCACACGGCGACCAAGTTCGCGCGTGGCGTCGCCTTCTTCTGTGTGGGGCTGGGCAAGAAGGTGATCATCGCGAACCCGTGCGGCAAGATCGCCGACCTGGCGTTCGACGCGGAGTCGCGCCACGTGGCCGACGCGTGGTATGGAGTCACGGCCTACGCCTTTCAGATCTACTTCGACTTCAGCGGCTACTCGGACATGGCTATCGGCCTGGGTCTGATGCTCGGCTTCGTGTTCGCCAAGAATTTCGATTCTCCCTACATCTCCCAGTCGATCACCGAGTTCTGGCAGCGCTGGCACATCTCACTCTCCACCTGGCTGCGCGACTACCTCTACGTGCCGCTCGGCGGAAACCGTGGGAGTCCACGACGCACCTACGCGAATCTGGCCCTCGTCATGCTGCTCGGCGGTCTCTGGCACGGCGCCGCGTGGAACTTCGTCGTCTGGGGCGGTCTCCACGGCGGGCTGCTCGCGCTCGAGCGGATGCGCGGGAAGCGGCCGGCGTACGCCGCCTGGCCTAGGCCGCTGCGAGTGGCCGCGACCTTCGCCATCGTGCTCGTGACATGGGTATTCTTTCGGGCCGCGGATCTTCCGAGCGCCCTCGGCTACCTCGGCGACATGGTCGGGCTGGGCGAGACCCAGCCGGGCGCCGCCCTGCTGGGTGGTGTGGTGTACCGGCCGTACTACGTGGGCACGTTCCTCCTCGCGGCGATCGTCACCTGGACCTGCCCCCAGACGTGGGACTGGACCCGGCGGTTGACGGCGGCGAAGGCGGTGGCGGTTCTCGCCCTGTTCGCGCTCTCGGTCGTCGTGCTTGGGACCCAGGCGTACAACCCGTTCATCTACTTCATCTTCTGAGGACTGATGTCGTTGCCGCGAGAGCCGTACCGCGAGGAGATCGCCAAGATCGAGATCGGTCACACGGACGTCCGCCGGGGCACCGTGGCGTTGCTGGTGGCGGCGTTCGTGATCGCGATCGCCGCGGGGCCGCTCGTCGAGGGAGGCTGGGCCGCGCGGGCGCCGGCGGACGCCGTGATGGCGTGGTGGCACCCGGCGCAGCTCCCCGTCGCCGTCCGGACCACCTTCGCCGCCGAGCGCCGAACGGGCGCGGGCCGGTTCGCGGCGGTCGTCGGGGCGAACGGCGAGGCCCTCAGGCTGCTCGCCGCCTTCGAGGACGCGGTCGGGGAGGAGGCGCGGCTGAGTCGTCGCCTGCGACCGTTCGTTCAGCAGGAGTTGACCGGATGGCTGGGGGTCGGCAACGAGCAGGCCTACGTTGGACGCGGTGGGTGGCTGTTCTTCCGCCCGGATGTGGATTACCTGACCGGGCCGGGATTCCTGACCCCGTCACGCTTGGCGGCCCGCGCGCGCGCCGCGAGCGCGTGGACGGAGCCGCCGCAGCCCGACCCCCGTGCGGCCATTCTCCGATTCCACCGCCAGCTCGACGCGCGTGGGATTACGCTTCTGGTGCTGCCGACGCCGGTAAAGCCGATGCTCCATCCCGAGCGGCTGGTCGCGACGGTCGGCGTGGAGGAGGTCCCGCTGCAGAACCCCTCCTACGCCGGATTCGTCGAGGATCTGGAGCGCGCCGGGGTCCTGGTCCTCGACCTCGCGACCGAGCTCGCCGCGGCGCGGGGGACGGGCCGTCGTTCCGCCTACCTGGCGACGGATACGCACTGGCGGCCGGAGGTCGTGGAGGCGGTTGCCGAGCGACTGGCCGGGGTGATCGCCGAGCGGGTACGACGGCCGCCTGGGAGCGGGGGTGGCTACCGCGTCGAACCCACGGACATCGTCGGTCGCGGCGACATCGCGGCGATGCTGGATCTCCCGGTCGGGCAGACGCGGTATCCGGACGAGAGGGTTCGCATACGCCGCATCGTCGACGCCGCCGGCGCGCCGTGGCGTGCGTCACGAACCGGCGACGTACTGCTGCTCGGCGATAGCTTCAGCAACATCTACTCGCTGGGCTCGATGGGCTGGGGCGACTCCGCTGGGCTTGCCGAGCAGCTGAGCTTCGCCCTCGATCGCCCCATCGATCGCATCGTCCAGAACGATGCCGGCGCCTTCGCGACCCGCGCGTTGCTGCGGCGCGGAATCGGCGCCGGCCGAGACCGCCTCGAAGGCAAGCGCGTCGTCGTCTATCAGTTCGCGGTGCGCGAGCTGGCCGTCGGCGATTGGCGCCTCATCGATGTGCCGGCCCCGGCGCCGTGACGGGGCGGGTAGCCGCCGGTCGAGCCGACGAACGGAAGAGCGAGCATCCACGCGAGGGTCTGTCGCCTCGGCTGCTGCAGGTGCTCAAGCCCGATCACCATGGCCTCGTGCCCGGCGTCGGGCTGCGCGCGGTAGGTGCCCAGCAGCCGGTCCCACCAGGGCAGGTTGAACCCGAAGTTGCTGTTGCACTCTGCACGCGCCACCGAGTGATGCACCCGGTGCATGTCGGGCGTCACGACGAGCCAGCGGAGCACGCGATCCAGCGGTACGGCGAGCCGGACGTTGCTGTGGTTGAACATGGCCGTGGCGTTGAGGAGTACCTCGAAGGTGAACGCGGCGATGGGGGGTGCGCCCAGCGCCACGACGACCGCGAGCTTGACCACCATCGAGAGCGCCATCTCCACCGTGTGAAAACGGGCGCCGCTCGTCACGTCGAGATCGAGATCCGCATGGTGCACCATGTGCAGGCGCCAGAGGATCGGCACGATATGGAACACGACGTGCTGGACGTAGACGACGAAGTCGAGGACGACGACCGCCGCGAC
The DNA here is from genome assembly GCA_965197935.1 of Vicinamibacterales bacterium. Classification (GTDB taxonomy): domain Bacteria; phylum Acidobacteriota; class Vicinamibacteria; order Vicinamibacterales; family CAZQMT01; genus CAZQMT01. Next base: position 414,724 of record CBDAOD010000002.1, read on the forward strand.
CACGGCGACCCAGGCGGGTGGGTGCACGTGATTGAACAGGCCCCAGCCGCGCTCGTCGGCGAACCACGCCACTCCGACCGTTGCAGTGGGGAACAGGAGGCGCAGCAGGAGCGCGTTGAATGCGACGAGACCGAGGTTGGCCGTCCATCGTCCCCGCTTGGGTACCGTGAGCCGACGGCGTGCGGCGACCAGCTCCCACGCCGCCATGCCGGCGAACACCGGGACGAAGAACAGCAGGCGTGCCACGACCTCGTTGCTCAGAAACCAGTCGACCAACTGATGTCCTCCACGGCCGGGCGCAGCCGGCCGCCGCGTGTGATGGGTATCCTAGCAGCTCGCGGCAAAGCCGAGCGATGAACAGATTTTTCACGAGCGTCAGGCACGAGCTGAGACCCATGCTGTCGCTCGCGGGCCCCGTCGTCCTGGCCGAGCTGGGCCGGATGACCATGGGCGTCGTCGACACGATCATGGTCGGGCGGGTGGGGCCCGAGGCCATCGGGGCCGTAGGGATCGGGAGCTCGCTCTTCCTGGCGCTCGCCATCTTCGCCTTCGGGCTCCTGCTGGGCCTCGACACGCTCGTGTCTCAGGCGTTCGGTGCCGGACGAATCGACGAGTGTCATCGGTGGCTGCTGGATGGCGTGTATCTCAGCTTGATCCTGACCGTTCCGGTGACGGGTGTGGCCGTCGTCGGCATCGGCACGTTGCCGCTGTGGGGATTTCGGCCGGAGGTCCTCACCCTCACGGTGCCCTACCTGTGGCCGGTGACCCTGAGCTTGCTCCCCCTGCTCCTCTACGCGACGTTCCGCCGCTACCTGCAGGCGATGGGACTCGTGACGCCGGTCATGTTCGCGCTCGTCAGCGCGAACATCGTCAACCTGATGACGAACTGGGTGCTGATCTTCGGGAATCTCGGCGCGCCGGCGCTGGGCGTCCCGGGGGCGGGGTGGGCGACCTGCGTCTCTCGCCTCTACATGGCGGTCGTCCTGCTGGGCGCGATCGTGTACTCCACCCGGGAACCCGGTCGACGACACCCCCTGTCCTTGATCCCGCGCCGCCTCGACCTGGGGCGCCTCCGGCGCCTCGGGGTTCTGGGTGCGCCGGCGGGCGTCCAGCTGACGCTCGAGATGGGCGTGTTCGCGCTCGCGACCGTTCTCGCCGGTCGGCTCGACACGGTCTCGCTCGCCGCGCACCAGATTGCGCTCAACCTGGCCAGCCTCACGTTCATGGTGCCGCTCGGGGTGGCGTCGGCGGGCGCCGTCCGTGTGGGCCACGCGGTGGGGCGGCGGGACTTCGAGGGCGCGAGCCGCGCGGGGTGGACGGCGATCGTGATCGGGCTGGGCTTCATGGCGTGCGCTGCGCTCGCGTTCCTGCTGCTGCCGTGGCCGCTGCTGGGCTGTTCACGCCCGAGCCGGTGGTGGTCACGATCGGGGCGTCGCTCCTCTTAGTGGCGGCCGTCTTCCAGCTCTTCGACGGTCTGCAGGGTGTCGCCACCGGCATCCTCCGCGGCCTGGGGGACACGCGCACCCCGATGATCTGGAATCTCGCCTGGCACTGGGGCCTGGGGTTGCCGCTCGGCTACACCATGTGCTTCACGTGGGGATGGGGCGTGATCGGCATCTGGATCGGCCTCTCGATCGGGTTAATCGTCGTCGGCGCGGTCCTGCTGCGAACCTGGATCGTGCGGACCCATACCTTGACGGGAGGCCGTCGTGTCGGGTCACGATGAGCGGTCCGGGACGGGTGCTATACTCCGCCCGATCCATCCTCCGGCAACCGTGGGGAATCCGGACCTACACATGCGGAGATTCAGCGGTCGCGTCGGTCTCGGGCTCGTGGCGGCCCTCCTCTACGCGGGTTCGGCCCACATGCAGCGCGTCCGCCCCTCGCTCCCGGATGACCTGCCGCAGACGTCGGACGATCTGGCCCGGCGGTTGATCGTGCCGATTCCCGACCGGCCGGATGACATCGCGATCGAGATCGGCCTGCGGGATCTTCGGATCCAGCGGCTGATCCGGCGGGGCGAATTCACCGAGGTCTACGTTCCCGCGCTGGAGGCCAAGGATCTGGCGTTGGCGCTCGGGGAGCACGTCGCCCGGCTTCCCGAGGATCGCCGGCAGCCCATGCGGCTGGCCATCCGGCGGGTCGTGCGGACCTCCTGGTTGCTCGACAAGTACGGCGACCTGGGCAATCGTCCCAGGGTCGACCGCACCTACCGGCTCTTCAGCTCGGCCACCGCCGAGATCCTCGACGCCTACGAGATCCGGTGATGCGCATACACCGGGTGACCGTTCGCCTGGCCGTTCCGCTCGCGGTACTCGGCGTCGTCTGGGTCGCCGGGCACCTCCTCAGGGCGCACGAGGCGATCGGGTCGCGCTACACCTACCACACCGATGTGTTCCCGATTCTCGAGTCGCGGTGCGGTCGCTGCCACACCGCGGGTGGCGTCGCGCCGATGTCCCTTCTCACCTACGACGACGCGTTCCCCTGGGCCGAGTCGATCAGAGACCAGGTCCTGGGACTGAGCATGCCGCCATGGGCGGCGCAGGACGGGATCGGATCCTTCAAGGAGGCGCATCGGCTGACAGCCGAGGAGATGGATACGCTGGTCGACTGGAGCGTCGGCGGCACGCCCGAGGGCGATCGCATCGAGCGGCGCCGTCCGGCGGTGGACCCCCGGTGGACCCTCGGCGAGCCGGATCTTGCCATCCCGATGGCGGCGCCGCACATCGTCGACAGTGATACCACGGAGGAGGTGCGCCTGTTCCTGCTCGAGACCGGCCTGGAGGAAGACCGCTGGCTCAGGGCCGTCGACCTGCGTCCGGGCGCTCCCGCCATGGTGCGCTCGGCGACGGTGTTCGCGGATCCGACTGGGCGTGCGCGAGAGTTGGGATTGAGCGCCGGGTCTCCCGCACTCGAGACGATGCTGGGCGAGGGACTCGACCGTGACCGGATCCTCGCGGCGTGGCTTCCCGGGCAGCGCGCGATCGCGGCCGAGAACGGGGCCGGCTTTCTGCTGGCGGCCGGTGCGGATCTCGTGCTGCGGGTGCACTATCGCAAGACCTGGAACTACGAGGGCACCGCGGTTCGCGACCACAGCACGGTCGGCCTGTACTTTTCCTCCGAGTCCGATGCGCGACCCATCCGAGCCCTGTCCGTGACGGCCGAGGCGCTCGATGATTCCCCCACCGGCTGGGTGGACGCCCTGTCCAGCGCGCTCGTCACGGGAGAGGCCGAGGCGTCGCTCGAGTCCTTCGGGTCGAGCGTGACGCTGGACCGGGACGCCGAGGTCGTCGCGCTGGTGCCCGAGATGGATCGGCCGGCCGTGGCCGTCAGAGTGGACGTGACGAGGCCCGGCGAGAGCCCCGAGCCCATCCTGCATCTCGACCGCCCCACGCCCGAGTGGCAGCGGCGGTACTGGCTCGAAGACCCGCTTGCGGTGCCGGCCGGCACGGCGATCGCGGTCACGGCCAGCTTTGAGCGCGGCGTCGAGCCTCCCTCTGCGGACGTCGACCGTGTGAGGGTGCGAGACGGCGCCGCCGCGGGGCGGCCACACCTGAGGATGCTGATCGACCTGGTTCCGCAGGTCGAGCGGGAGAGCGCGCTTCTGGCGCCATGAAGGTCGTCGCGTGTCCGCACTGCGGGCGGCAGTGGGACGTCAGCCGTCATCGGGTCGGCGAGAGACTCCGGTGCGAGTGCGCCTCTGTCATCGAGGTTCCCCGCCTCCGGTCCTTCGCGCCGGACGTGCACCATTGCCAGGCGTGCGGGGCGTCACGCCCACCGGGTGGGGCCGCCTGTGCCTACTGCGGCGCGGTCCCCGCCCTGGACGCGGCCTCCCTCACGCTGGTGTGTCCGGTCTGCTTCCGCCGTACGCCGGGAGGCAGCAAGTTCTGCTGTAGCTGCGGCACGGCGATCACACCGGCCAGGCTCGGCCCGCGGTCTACCGCGTTGGCGTGCCCACGGTGCGTCGGGCCCACTCTCGTGCACCGGCCCGTCGGGTCGTTCGCGGCCGCCGAGTGCCCCGGCTGCTCGGGTCTGTGGGTCGGAGCCACGACCTTCGAGGACCTCGTCCAGCGGCGGGCGGCGCGGGCCGGCACGGCAAGGCGCACCGTCGCCGACGGGCGGCAACGGTCCACGCTCGACTCGAGCCAGACCACGGTCGTGTATCTGAAGTGCCCGGTCTGCAAGACGCACATGCACCGCTGGAACTACCGGCGGGTGAGCGGCGTGCTCATCGACGAGTGCCGGGCGCACGGTGTCTGGCTCGACCGCGACGAGCTGGGCAGAATCGCCGACCACGTGTCCACGCGTGGGGGCGGCACCCGCCGCGCCGTCCCGGCGACCCCCAGAGCACGGTCACCGCGGGCCGTGCCGCCGTCCGCCAAGCGCCTGCCGACGTCCCGGCCACCGTCCGGCGGCCCCGCACCCACGCGCGACCGGACGGTCCTCGATACCATCTTGCGGCTCGTTCAGGAGATGGTACGGTGACAGGCCACACCGTCCTTCGTGAGCCCCGGGAGCTTCACCCCCGGCGGCCAGGGCGGGCACGCAGGCGAAGACCAGAACGGCGAGAGTCCGTCGCACCGGGAGCGGCGTGCGTCGCTCGACGTGGAGAAACCAGCCCAGCGAAAGGAGGAACCCGAGCCAGAACAGCCAAGCCGGAAAGTCCTCCGGTACGCGCTCCTCGATCACGACCCGCCACCCGGCGAGGAAGGAGAGGATGACGATCACGCCGCCCGTCGTCACGACGGCCCAATCGCGTACGCCGTGGCGTCGGGGGCGCTCCGGCGTCCAGTAGAGATAGCTGCCCACCGTGACCAGGGCGATCGAGATGACGCAGGGGGCCCAGACGGGACCGACCCACGGCAGGGGAATCAAGAACAGGATGTCCCAGGTCGCCAGGCTCTCGGGCCAGTCCAGAACCAGCTTCAGGACGAGGTAGTAGACGAGATCCCAGATGCCGAACAGGATCATGAAGGCCGCGAACCGTTCCAGGAACCACCTGCCGGCGAGCCGCGCGGCCGCGGCGAGCAGGAGAATGCTGGCGGCCTCACGCACCAGCTCGACGACCGCGACCCGATTCGTCAGCACGACGAGCGGGAACCCGAAGCCGTCCGGGTAGTACAGCTCCCGCAGGTAGACGACGACCGCACCCTCGAACCAGCCGAGGACCAGCCCCAGCAGCCACAGCCAGAGATATCGGCCGGCGATGCCTCCAGCGTCGCGCACAGGCCCGAGTGTATGGGGACGTGGCGCCGCCGACAAGCCCGGGCCGTCGGCGTCGTCCCGTTCACTCGCGCCTTGCCTCTCGGTCGCCGCGCCGGCTCGATCCGCCGCAGAGACGTTCACGACGGGCTGCTCACCCCGGAGTTCGCCCAACTCCGGGGTTAGACTGTGGGGGATGTCCAAGAACGCCTCACGCCCCGTCACGGGGTGCGACGATCAGATGGAGGCGCCGGCGCGGCATCTGCGCGATGCGGTCGCCGGATGCACCTTCGACGACTTCCTGTTTCGCCCGCAGTTCAGCGTCCTCGATCGGCGCGACCCCGCCGCGATCGATCTCACGTGTCGGTTCTCCCAGCATCTGACGCTGAAACGGCCGCTGGTCTCGGCCAACATGGACACCGTCACCCGTGCGCCGATGGCGATCGTGCAAGCCGAAGAGGGGGGCTCGGCGTCATCGACCGTGGGTTCCGCAGCGGGGACATCGAGCCGCAGGTCCGTGAGGTTCGCATCGTCAAACGCACCCAGCACGGCGTGATCGCCGACCCCTACACGCTCGCCGCCGGCGCCAGTGTGGCGGAGGCCGTCGCCGCGATGGAACGATCGCGGGTCGGCACGCTGGTCGTCACCGACGAGCAGGGCAAGCTCGTGGGGATTCTGACCGAGCGCGATCTGCGATTTCTCGACCCGGATGGCGCGAGCGGCGCGACGAGCATCGCCGCACGAATGACGCCGCTCGAGCGGCTGGTCGTCCAAACTGGCCCGATCGCGCCCGAGGCGGCCGAACGGGTCATGGTCGAGCGCAAGGTCAAGAAGCTGCCCCTCGTCGACGCGGAGGGGCGGCTCGTCGGGCTCGTGACGGCGAAGGACATCCTGAAGCAGAAGCGGCTGCCGTTCGCCACCCGCGACGACCACGGGCGTCTCCGGGTCGGTGCCGCCATTGGTGCCAAGGGCGATTACCTCGAGCGGGCCGCGGAGCTCATCCGGGCCGGGGTCGACGTCATCGTGATCGACATCGCCCACGGACACTCGGTCGTCATGGAGCGGGCGCTCTCGGCCTTCCGCCGGCGTTTCGGAGACTTCGAGCTCATCGCCGGCAATGTCGCGACGGCCGAGGGCGCCCGCTTCCTGATGGACCGGGGCGTCAACGGCATCAAGGTGGGGATCGGGCCGGGCGGCGGGTGCGCGACGCGGATCACGACCGGCTTCGGAGTGCCGCAGCTCCAGGCGCTCGTCGAGTGCGCCCATGTGCTGGCCGGGCGGGTCCCGATCATCGCGGACGGCGGCATCAAGCGGGACGGCAGCGTGGTCGAGGCGCTGCTCTTCGGCGGCGACTGCGTCATGCTGGGCGGCGCCTTCGCGGGCACCCTCGAAACACCCGGCGACGTCGTTCAGAAGACGGTCCTCCTCCCGGAGGCTCAGAAGACGGTCCAGGTGCCCTTCAAGGTGTTGCGTGGGATGGCCTCGATCGACGCCATCAAGGATCGCCTCGACGTCGAGGATGCCGATGTGCTCGACCTGGGGGCGCTCGGGGCCGAAGGGCTCGAGATCAGCGTGCCGGCGCGCGGGTCCGCACGACCGGTGATTCGCGACATGATCCGGCACCTCTGCTCGGCGATCAGCTACGGCGGCGCCGGCAGCCTCTCGGAGCTGAAGACGCTCTTCTCGGCCGACCCGACGCGGTATCTGATCCGGCTCTCGGCCGCGGCGCGCCGCGAGTCGTTTGATCGATAGCGGCTAGGAACCCACCCTGCCGCGCCTCACGGTCGCTCGGCGTCTGTCGAGGAACCGGCCTGCCGCCGCGAGGAACTCGGCCCCCCACTCGTGGCCACCCTCGAAGCGGCACACCTCCACGTCCGACCCAAGGCCGGCCAGGACGGACAAGTCGAGCCGGAGCTGGTCCTCCGTGTACCAGGGGTCGTCTCGGCCGCGACCGAGCAGGATGGGTGGCAGGTGGGTCGCGGGATCGCTCCCGATCTCCGGTGGGACGTCGCCCCCGAGGACGATGAGGCCCTCGCAGCGCCGGCGGCTGCGGGCGGCCGCGCGATAGGCCATGGCCGCTCCCTGCGAGAAGCCTGCGTAGACGAGGCAGTCCTCCGCCGGATATCCAGCCGCGACTCGGTCCACCACGTCGAGCACGAAGGCGCGATTGTCGGCGATCGCATGCTCACGGTCCTGGCGGGTCATCCACGAGGCCACCACCTCACCGGTCTTGCTCCGGTAGAACCGATGGAGGCCCTGGATGGCGGTGAGCAGCCAGCCGGACGACCCGGGGATCAGCCGCAGATGGCCCAGATGGGAGTCGGCGGTCTCCGCGTAGCCATGGAAGCCCACCAGAAGGGGGGCCGCCTGGCCGGAGGCCGGCGGCTCGACCAGGTAGCGGCCGTGGGTCGTGGCGGGAATGATCTCCACGACCGGTTGTAACGCTGCTGGGTCTGGTTCGTTCATTTGGCGTCCCTCGTCTTCTTCCTCGCGCCTTGCTCGGGCCGGCCGCGGCATCTCCCAAGGCGGCCCCTGGTGCGACGCAGGACTTTCACCACGCACTACACTAGGCGAACGCGTCGGCGACGCGTCGCGCATCGGCGCCGTAGTGGCCGCCAAACAGATAGTAGTGGTTGAGGATGTGATAGAGCTGGTACACCGGGTTGCGCTCGCGCCACCCCGCGGGCAGCGGCCAGGTGTCCTGATACGCATCCCAGAACCGCGCCGGAAAGCCACCGAACATCGTGGCGATCCCCATCTCCATCTCGCGGTCGGCGTAGGCGCACGCGGGATCGATCAGCGCCGGTCCCTTCTCGGACCGCAGCACGTTGCCGGACCACAGATCCCCGTGGATCAGCGAGGGTCGTGGGCGGTGCGACACGAGCGTGGGCAGCCTGTCGACGAACCGGTCGAGGGCGTGTCGCCAGGACGTGCCGGGGCGCCGGCGCCGCGCGATGTGCTCGAGGAGGCGGCCGATCCGCTGCTGCGCGAAGAACTCGATCCAGTCTTCGTGCCAGCGGTTGTCCTGGTCGGTGGCCCCGCAGTAGGTCGTCGATCCGAAGCCGAACGCCGCAGCGGTCGTGCGATGGATGACGGCCAGCCCGCGGCCGAGCCGGGCGTGGTGATCATCGTCGGCCGCCCCCCCGGGCGAGCGCAGATACTCCATCACGATCAGGGCCGGACAGCCATCGCGCGGTGAACGGGCACCGAACACCCGGGGAATCACGACCTCCCCGCCGGCCCCGGCCAGCGCCCGGAGCCCGTCGGCCTCGCGCTCGAACAGATCCGGCGGGCACGAGGCGTTCCACTTGAGAAAGATCTCTCCCGCGCTGGTCGTGACACGGTTCGCATGGCTGATGCAGCCCCCGCTGACCGGCTCGATCGCGACGATCGTGGCGCGTGGGTCGCCGAGCGCCGCGCGGACGGCGGCAGCGATCTCGGGCGTCAGGCCTGATTCGCGGTTGGGCACGGTCGACCCGCGGGCCGGACTCATCGTTGCTCGTCGGACGGGGTCGTCAGAGACTCGAGTAGGCGACCGCAGCATCGCGAGAGTATCTCGAAGAGCCGATCGAAGCCGTCGTCACCACCCCAGTACGGATCGGGGACGTCCGCCCCCCGATCCGGGGGCTCGTCGTAGTCCCGCATCAGGCCGAGCTTGTGGCGGTGGGCACGCGGGCACTGGGACTGCAGGTCGAGGAGGTTGCTGCCGTCCATGGCCAGAATCAGATCGAAGTCCTCGAAATCCTGTTGGGCGACCTGACGGACTCGACTGTCGACGCGCACGCCGTGACGCCGTCCGACCTCGCGCGTGCGCGGGTCGGCCGGTTCGCCGACGTGCCACCGGCCGGTGCCCGCCGAATCGATCTCGAACCGGTCGTCGACGTCGGCCCGACGCGCGAGGTCCGCGAGCAGCGCCTCGGCCAGGGGCGATCGGCAGATGTTCCCCAGACACACGAACAGGACGCGTGTCCTCAGCTCTCGCATAACCCGCGATACAACGTCCCGAGCTCTCCCGCGACGGTCGACCACGAATACCGCTGCTCGGTCAGCCACCGTCCCCGGACGCCCATCCGGTCGCCGCGTGCGGGATCTCCAAGAACGCTGCAGAGCGCCGCGGCGAGCGCCGGCGGGTCGCTCGGCGGCACCAGGATGCCGCTCCGGCCCGATTCGACCAGCTCTGGCAACCCGCCCACGGCGCTGGCGACGACCGGTCGGCGGAAACTGTAGGCGGCCAGGAGCACACCGCTGGAGGTGGCGTCCAGATACGGCAGTGCCACGACGTCGGCGGCGGCGAAGTAGGTCGCGATCCGTGTCGTCGGGACGAAGCCCGAGTTCCAGTGCACCGAGCCCGTCAGCCCGAGACGCAGAATCGAACGGTGATACCGCCCGAGGGACTCCAGGCTCTCGCCTGCGATGACGAGCAGCGCACCTTCGATGCCGGCTCGAACCGCAGGGAAGGCTTCCAGCAAGACGTCCAGACCCTTGTACGGTTTGATGAACCCCAGAAACAGCACGATGCGCCGATCGAGTGGCAAGCCGAGCGTCCGCCGGGCGTCCCCGCGTCCGGGGACGCCGCCGTTCGGCACCACCGGGGAGGCGGGTGGCACGTGGTGGACGCGGTCCGGCGCGATGCCCGCATTCAGCAGCTGCGCCGCGCCTTCGCGACTGTGCACGACCAGCGCGTCGACGTGCTTCAGCAGGCCGCGGGACACCGGGCCGAGAAATCGGGGCGTCGTGCCGGGCAACGGCCGGACATCGTGAACCGTGTACACGACCTTCCAGCGGCGCAATCGCCAGTCGGCCCACACTGACGCATCGAGAAAGGGCAGATGCGACCACTGGACGTGCACGATCCCCGGAGGGCGCTGGCGCATCCCCCGGTGGAAGCGCTTGAGATCGATGGGGTAGCAGACCGCCTTCGCCGCGCGCCGCAATGTGGCGCTGCGGTCGAGAGGAAGCGATGACGCGCGGAGCGGACACCGGAACGCCTCCCGCATCGGGAGGCCCGCGGGTGGGACCAGGTCCTCGAACTGATACCGCGACGTCACCCACTCGACGTCCCATCCCTGCTCGATGAGGGTCGCGCCGAGCTGCATGTCGTAGAACGGGGTAAAGTTCCCGGGGTCGAGCAGAAGGACGGAGGGGGACGTCATCGCGCGGACGGTGCCACCGTCGCGACGCCGGAGTCGGTCTTGCGATGGCGATCCGGCGGCGCCGCCGCGGCGCGCAGACCCCGCCACACCGCGTGGACGTTCGTCCACCGGCCGTGCAGGGCACGGTTGAGGAGCCGGCCGCCAGTGCCCACGGCGATGGGCACCGCGGGGAACCGAGCGTGGCGCCTGAAGAAGCGCACCGACGAGGCGGTGAAGTGATAGTCCCAGCCGGGGCTCCGCAGCGGCATCGATCCGTAGCCCCGGTGGGCGACCATCGAATCTGGCGCCACCGCCAGCCGCCAGCCCGCGTCGCGCAGTCGAAAGCACAGGTCGGTGTCCTCCCAGTACAGAAAGAAGCCGCTGTCGAGGACACCGACCTGGCGGAGCGCGGCGCATCGCAGCAGTAGGCTGGTGGCGCGGAGGTAGTGCAGCCGCGCCTCGTGAACATCGCCGTGGCGGTGTCTCGGCAATCCAGACCAGAAGCTGACGCTGCCCCCCGCATGGGGCAGGGCCTGCGTGCCCGCCGCTTTCTCCAGGAGGGTGGATCCGACGGCGCCGACCCCGGGGTCGCGCGACGCGCGACCCACGAGGGTCGAGAGGGCGTCGGGAGCCACCCGCGTGTCGTTGTTGAGCAGCCAGGCGTAGTCGGCGCCCGTCGCGCACGCTCGCCGCAGCCCGGCGTTGCTTCCAGCGGCGAAGCCAAGATTACGCCCGATCGGAAGGACGGAGACCCGCGGGACGTGCTCCATCAGGCGCGCAACCGACTCGTCGGTGGAGCCGTTATCCACGACGAGGGTTTCGACGCACGGGTAGCGAAGCGTTTCCAGCGAGCGCAAGCACTCGATCGTCCGTTGCCAGCCGTTCCAGTTCAGGACGATGGCCAGGACGGCCGGCGCAGGGTCCGAGGGAGATCCTCCGGGCAAGGGTGCATCACACGTGTGTGGGGACAGGGCCATCTTCGCGGAACTCCTGAGTGTATTCCGCGTGCGCGCCGTCATCAAGCCATCAGGCACGAGGCTTGAATCGCTCCAGGAAGGGTAGCCAGCCGACCAAGCGATCGATCGCGCGCCGTGCCGCGTAGTATGCGGAGTGGTGGCGCCACAGCCAGCGCCGGAGCGTGATCTGCCACCACGGCACCCTCTGCGTGGCGACCGGGAGCGCGGCGACGATGTCGAGCGGCGGACGTGGGTCGAGGGAGTCCCAGTGCACCAGGCCCCGGAGGATCGCATCCCAGGCCAGCAGGAGCGCGAGGGCGTGCGACAGATCGCCGTCCTGATCGGTCGCGTGCCTGAGTGCCAGTCGTTCGTAGGCCTGGGCCACATAGTTGGAGAAATCGAAGTCCCGGGGCTGCGTCTCGTAACGATCCGCGAGCGCGTAGTCCACCTGGCCCCTGATGAAATCGCGCAGGTTCTCGTAGCTGCGGTGGTGGATGTACAGGCCGTCCAGCGGTTCCAGCTCGCGCAGACGATGGGGCCCCGTCGTCACGCGGGGCAGCCGGTGCGTTGTGTCCGACCAGCTGACGGTACCCTTCCGAAACAGCCGAATCTGATGATCCGGCGCCCAGCCGCTTCCACGCATGAGCTGTCCGGCGATGGAGTTGAAGCGCGGGATCGCAAACGCGTCGTACTCCCGCCCGTGACGGGCGAGGATCGCTGGGATCCGATCGTGGGCCTCGTCGGCCAGGTGCTCGTCCGAGTCCAGCACGATGATCCAGTCGTGCGACGCGAGCGCCACGTACGTGTCGCGGATGCCGTCCACCCGGGGCGCCATCGGCGCCGGCAGCACGCGCGCTCCACGACGGCGGGCGATCGCGGGGGTGGCATCGCGGCTCTCCATGTCGACGACGATCAGCTCGTCCACCCACCCGAGCGAGCGGAGCGCGCGATCCAGCGTCGCCGCGGAGTTGCGGGTGTGGACGATGGCCGAGATCCCGCTAGCCATCGACCGTGAAGCGGCCCTTCCATTGCCGCATGAACCGCTTGCGCGACGGAACATCCAGCGCCTGGCGCCCCGGGGTCGTGGATTCGAAGTGCAGCGAGTCGACGTCATTGCAACACAACACGCGCCAGCCTCGCTGCCGGGCCCTGAGGCAGAAGTCGATGTCCTCCAGCCCGAAGCCGTAGCGCTCGTCGAGTCCCTCGAGCTCCCGCCACACCGCGCGCCGTACGAGCATGCAGGCTCCGGTCACCGCTTGCCACTCACCAGGGTAGCGGGACACCAGTTGCCCCGGGCGGCCGCGGCTCCAGTGGTAGGGCCCCTGGCGGCCGCGACCGAACACGACGCCGCAGTGCTGGATCGTGCCGTCGGGAAACACGAGCCGGCTTCCGCAGATCCCGGCGGTGGGCGATCGGTGCAGCAGGTCGAGCGCCGCGCGACCGCGTGCTCGGTCAGCAGGACGTCGTTGTTGAGGAGCAGGAACAGGTCGTTGGGACGGCTGGCGGCCCCGCGATTGCACGCGGCCGCGAACGACGCGGCGGCGTCGAGTCTGACGAGTTCGATGGGTGGGTCGGTGAACGCCCCGTCGGCGTAGGGTGTCTCCGAGGCGTTGTCGACGACCACGACGTGGTTCCGGCCACCGTCGCCGCACCGTCGCAGGGCGCGTCCGAGGTGCTCCAGGCAGGATCCGAGGAGCGCCTCCAGACCGCGAGAGACGACGATCGTCGTGATGCCAGGCCGCGTCATGATGTCAGGATGCCAGTGCCCGCAGATCGGCGTCGAGCAGGCGCCGCAGCCGCGCGCGCTGGACGGCCGGCCGGTATCGCAGGGCGGTGGCGACCCCGCGGCTCCGCAACCGCGCGCGTCTCTCAATGTGGGCGGGCCGCGTGATGGAGCCGAGCCGGTCGACGACCGTCTCGGGATCGGCGACGATGCAGTTGTCGCCGTCACGCAGATACTCCCTGCCTCCCTTCACGGGGACCGACACGACCAGGCACCCGCTCGCCATGGCCTCGAGCGCCGGCAGACCGAACTCCTCCCGGACGGCGGTCGCCAGGAAGATGCCGCACCGCTTCATGATGCGGCTCACGGTCCGCTCGTCCAGGCCGTCGATGGGCACGAAATCCAGATCGCGACAGGACCGGATGGCGCGTCTCGCGATGCCGACCCCGCGGCGCGGCATGTAGCCCACGAGGTTGTCGAACTTGCGGCTTCCATCGAACCAGAAGTCCAGCGACGTCGAGATCCCGACCTCGATCGGCTCCCGTGAGTGTCGGTCCCGCACGTAACGTGATGCCTGCGTCCAGCACGTGAGGATGGGTACCGTCTCGTCGGCGAAGATCTCGTCCATCCTCGCGTCGGTTCCCTGACAGTGGCAGATCAGCCGTCCGGCGAGTGACCGGAGCCGTCGGTAGTCGGGTGGCCAGGTGATCATCTTCCAGTCCGCCGGGGTCAGTCGGGCGATGGCCTCCCGCTCCGCGAGGACCGCCGCCCGGCACCGGAACCACTGCGGCGCCCGTCCATCCGGCGTCACGAGGACGGCCCTCACGCCGAGCTCGCCCAGCGTTTCCACGAACCGCCCGGCGACCTTGACGCCACCGAAGATCCCGGTATCGGGAAGAAAGTAGTAGATCATCGCCGTCGCCTCCCCCGATGCCGTTCGGGAATCACCGCGCGCAGCGCCGTGGAGGGCCAGCCGATGCTTGCGAGTAGCCCCGCGAACACCGGGCCATGGCGTAGCGCGGCATACCGCACGCGGCCGGCGTTCAGCAGCGCCACTCGCCGGCGGCGGGGGATGGTCGAGCCCTGACCGCGGTGGTGTGGCAGGCGATGATCCAACGAGTGGATGCTGCCTCCGGCGGAGGTCAGGCGACGGCCCAGGTCCACGTCCTCCATGTAGAGGAAGAAACGCTCGTCGAATCCCCCCAGACCGAGGAAGCACCGTCGCCCGATGAACACGCACGCGCCGTGTGGCCACGACCAGGCCGGGTCGTCGTAGCCGGACGCGTGTCGTATCCGTCGCCAGAGCGCGGTTTCGCCGTAGTTCGTCACGATCATGTCGGCGAGCAGCTTGAGGCGAGTGTAGCCTGGCTGCCGGCCCGCGAGCGTGTGGCCGCCCTCGTCGAGGAACCGGGGCACGGCGCAGCGTCGATCCCCGGCCTCGACCGCACCCGCACCCGCGGCAAAGAGCTCGGGTGAGGGCACGCAGTCCGGGTTGAGGAAGCACAGGGTGGCCGCGTTCGATGTCCGGGCCGCCAGGTTCGCCGCACGCGCGAAGCCCACGTTGGCTGCCTGCGCGATGACCGCGACGCCGTGCGCGCGCGCCCTGGAGACCGTCTCGTCCGCCGAGCCGTTGTCGACGACGAGCACGCGGTCCCGCAGGGCGGGTCCGATGGCCTCGAGACACGGGGCGAGCGCCGCCGCCGAGTCATGGGTGACGATGATGATCGTCAGGTCCATCTCACCAGCGCCTGAGTGTACGGTGGAGCCCCTCGACGACACGCGCGCTCACGCGTCCGAGCCCGGTGCGGCGCCGCTGCAGCTCCATGCGAGTCACCTGTGCCAGTGTCGGGCCGCGGCAGAAGTTGCTGAAATGGAGGATGCGCGCGTGGGGTCGAGGGAATCCTCGATCCCAGTGCTCGCAGTGGTTCCACTGCCAGGGCAGCGTCGCGCACGATCCAGGATGGAGATGGTTGGTCCAGATCTGAAGGTAGTCCTGGTCGGCGATCATGTGTGCGCCGATCTGGTGACTCGACGCCGGCCGCGTCGCCGACTCCAGTGCCCAGGCTGCGATGCGCTCGAGCTCGGCTCGTTGTCCGAGCACCACGCCGCTGTTGAAAAAACGGAAGGTCTCGAGGTCCGCGATCGGGTCGTGGGTTGACGCAGAACGTTCACCGCGGGCTGCGAGCCAGGCCAGGGCGTGGCGGCGGTAGTGGCGGTGGAAGTCGGCCCGCGTCATGCCAGATCGCCGGATCGTGGTTTGCTCGACCATGCCCAGCCGTCGCCCGTCCAGCGCCGCCACCACGTCGTCGTCGTCGATCGTCCGGACGACGAGCGTGTCGGCATCCAGCAGGATCAGATGCTCGGCGCGCGTGGTCCGCAGGCAGGCCTCGAGGGCCCGGAATTTCAGGAGGAACCGCGCGGCCCGGTCTGCCGGCGCGGGGGGAGGCGGCAGTCTCAGGGTGCGCAGGCGTCCCTCCGCGGCGAGCCGCCACCGCCGGGTGGATCCCACCGCGACGAAGACGTCGAAGGGCGAGTGCTCGAGGACGGACCACGCCGCGCGTCGGCCCACGCGGTAATAGTTCTCTTCCCCGTGCACGAGCAAGCAGACGCAGACCCACCCGACGCCGCTGCGCGCGATCCGACGAGGTCGTGCGAGGAGGGTCATCGTTCGGCGTCGTGGCCGAGCAGGACGATGCCGCGGACCCGCACGCCGAGCCGGCGCGGGTCCGTCGACCCGGCGAGGCGGTCGGCCGGCTGGAACGTGCTGCTGTGTAGCTCGACGGTCAGATCTTGGCGGACCGGGATGCCATCCAGCTCGATCGTCCGATCCCAGGGTCCGGGCGGCAGGGTCGTGTCGATCACGCGCTGATCGTTGACCCGGATCTGCAGTCGCGTGTCGGGCGCGCGGAACGCCGCCAGGCTCACGTGAAGAGCACGAGCCGGCCGCCGCGCGTCCAGCCTCACCCCGAGGGTGGCGCGCGGGCCGGTCCATCGAGCCGCGCCGCGCGGGTCGAACTCCTGCTCGAAGAAGCCCGTCCGGCTGACGCGCCAGTCCCAGACCGAGAGCAGGTCCGTCCCGCGGAGGTCGGGAGCCACGCCAGGGAGCAGCCGGTGGACGCGGAGCCTGACGTGCTCGGCGACGGTGCGGCGCGGGAGCGGTCGGCGTACCCGCTCGCTGTGGGGCCAGGATAATCGGAAATCCTGAGTGTCCGTCACGGTGAAGCCGGGGAACCTCCACTCCTCGTGGGTGAGCACGTGGAGGGGTTCACCGCGTTCGAACGTGGCGGCTTGGTATCGTCTCAAGACCCTGGCCGCCTCCGGGCCGCCCATGTCGAGCGGGGCGACCCGACGCCCGAATGCCAGCTGCAGGGGCAGGGTCCAGAGCGGCGAGTGTGGGGGAGCGGTCGCCAGGATTAGCTCGTCCTCCGGCAGCCCGCGGGCCACCGCGGCCAGCTGCGCGAAGGCACCCGCGTTCTCCTTCCAGGTCACGAACGTCGCATTGGCGTCGACGAGGAAGATGCACAGATACGCGAAGACACCGCTGGCCGCCACGGTTGCGACGACCGGCCTCGTGCGGCGCACGATCCACAGCAGGCCCAGGAAGCCGAAGAGGGTGATGGCGGGTATGACGACGGGAATCGCCCGGCGGCTCGCCCACAGGTGAATCGGGTCGACCGCGGGGTTCCAGGCGTAGAGAACACACCAGCCGAAGCAGAGCCCGAGCGGGACCCACAGCCCGATGCCGGCTCGCTCGCGGATCGCCGCCCAGGCTGACACCAGCCAGCCCAGGAGGGCAAGCCAGATCATGAGTGGCGACACGTATCGGGCCAGATCGACCAGGGCGTAGACCCTCGTCTCGGCCATCGAGCTGTCCTCGAGGCCGGCGAGCCACGCGTCGATCGCGGGCGGGAGCGAGATGGCCGTCAGCCCCAGGGTGGCCGCCAGCGCCGGGTCGGGACGAATCCAGTAGGCATAGGCGGCGGCAGCGACGACCAGGCCACCGACGGCGGCCCGGGCGACGGCGCCGGTGGGCAGGCGCAGCCCGCGCAGCGGTCGCAGGAACGTCCCGGCGAGGAGCAGACCGGCGATCACGGTCGCCTGGGCGATCAGGAGTAGCTCGTCGGAGAGCGTCTCGACATAGGGCCGGTTGAACGCGAGGTGCGAGCCCAGCGCGACGACGAATACGCCTCCGGACGCGACATGCAACTGGCGCCAGCCGAGGTCGCCGTCATCGGTCCGGCGCACGAGTCGGGCCAGCAGGTGCGTCAGCAGCAGGAGGGGCAGACGACAAACAGCTCCAGCCTGATGACGGCGCCCAGGCCGAGCAGCGTTCCCGCCCAGGCCGAACCCCTCCGGCGGCCTGTGGGGCTCGCCACGAGGAGCAGGAGGCCCGCCCAGAGCGCCAGCTGGGCCGCGGTCTCCGACAGCGTGATCCGCGAGACCCAGATCTGGGCGGGATTGAGAACCAGGCAGAGTGTGGCGAGCGCGGCCGGCAGCGCCGGCATCAGTGACCGTGCCACCCCGTGGAAGACCGCCATCGACAAGAGGGCGACGATGCCGTTCATCCTGAACAGACCACCGACGCCGAACGTGGCATGGGCCTGCGCCAGCCAGACGGTGAACAGCGGAGGGAACTGGACCGTCAGGTCCGGTTGGCCCGCGAAGAGCCCCGGAGGCGGACGGTAGAGAGAGCGCAGCGGTTGCTCGTCGGCCATGCCGAGGGGGTTGGGCACGGAGAGCCGGCCCTCCCTGGCGATGAACATCGCGTGGCCGGCGTAGACGCCGTCGTCCAGCCCGCCGACGATCGCTTCGGTCGCGAAGCCCTGTGACAGGAAGCCCGAGACGTACAGCCCGACGACGAGGACGTAGCCCGAACCCCCTGCGAGGTGCCAGCGTCGAGGGGACCAGTCGCCCGAGAGCAGGTCGCGGCGTCGATGAATCAGTACTGCACAGAGCGCGCTCCAGCCGAGTGCGCCGACCACCCCCGCGTCGAAGTGCCCGGTGGCGGCGGTGCCCACGAGGAGCACCGACCACAGCGGGACGGCGCAGGCGGCGGCGAGGGCCAGCCGCGCCGTCGCCGGCAGGGACTCGAGCCGATCGCTCGACCCGAGGGTGGCACGGAGCGCGAGGTGGCCGGTCAGCGGGAGGGCAGGCCAGATGCCGAAGGCGAGGATCGGATCGAGAAAGCTCAGGGTCTCATCTCCGGTCGTCTCCCCGCCCGCAAGGTTACCATCGTCCCCTCCCTTCGGACTCTGGCTCGGGAACGGAGTCTGGCCGCTTCCACGGCGGACGCCGCTCCACGCGACTGTGAGCCGGCGAACGTAGGAACCACGGGTTCCCTGGTCGGGTCGCCGTCACTGGCTGTCTCGGTGCCGACGCTCTTCCGCACGTGTCGGCGCGACATGGCACGTGGCCGCACACTCGCCTGCGGTATCGCCTTTGCTTCGTGCCCCGTGAGCGTCTTGTGCCGATCCGCTGGGTTCAAGGTGTGGCGAATCCGGCCGATTGGGTGCTCGTTGAAGGAGGAGCCTGGCATGCGTGTACATCAGTGTCTCATCGGTGTGTGTCTCATTCTCGTAGTGGCCTTCGGCCGCACGGTCCATGCACAAGGGGTGCAGACCGGTGAGCTGACGGGAAGAGTCGTCTCGCCGGACGGCCTCTCGCTTCCGGGCGCGACGGTGACCGTCGAGTCGCCCGCCATGCAGGGAAGCCGCCTTGCGGTGACCGACCTCGCGGGAGTCTACGTCATGCGCGCGCTTCCCCCGGGCACCTACGCGGTCCGGTTCGAGTTCGCCGGCGCGTCGTCGCGCGAGGAGACGGTGATGGTGCCGCTCGGCGGTCGGGCCGAGCTCGACACGACCCTGGAGCCAGCCGGCGTGGAGATGACCGTCACGGTCGTGGCCGCGACCCCGACCGTTCTGACGACTCCCCAGATCGGAACCAATACCACGGCCGACGAGACCAATGCGCTGGCCACGGGGCGGACGCTCCAGCGGATCGCCGAGCGGTCGCCGGGGCTCACCAACAACACGCCGAACAGCCGACAGGTGAGCATCTCGGGGGCCTTCGCCTACGACAACGTGTTCATGGTGGACGGCGTCGACGTGAACGACAACCTGCTGGCCGATCCCGACGCCCTCTTCATCGAGGACGCGATCGAGGAGACCCAGGTGCTGACGTCGGGCATCTCCGCGGAGTACGGGCGTTTCTCCGGAGGGGTGATCAACGCCATCACGAAGAGCGGCGGCAACGATCTGTCCGGCAGCTTCCGCACGACCTTCACCAATCCCGCGTGGAGCAGCGAGACCCCGTTCGAGCGGAACGCCGGGATCGACCGGGAGAGCGATCTGTCGAAGTACTTCGAGGGGACGCTCGGCGGGCCGGTGAAGCAGAATCGCCTCTGGTTCTTCTTCGCCACTCGGAACGAGCGCTCGTCCGAGAGCGGCACGTTTCCGGAGACCGGGATCCCGTTCACCTCGAAGACCCAGAACGACCGTTACGAGGTCAAGCTGACGGGCACACCGCTCCAGAACCACACGGTGCGCGGGAGCTACCTCGACAACGGCACGGACCTGCATCAAGCGACCTTCCCGTTCACGATCGATCCGGCCGGGATCATCTCGCCCTCGCTCCCGAACCGATTGTATGTCGTGAGCTGGGACGGCGTTCTCAGCTCCTCGTTGTTCGCCTCTGTCAAGGTGTCGCGCAAGGAGTACGGCGTCCGGGGGCTGGGCGGGACGAGCACCGACATCGTCGACTCGCCCTTCCTCACGCTGACCCAGTCCTTCGCGCACTACAACGCGCCCTACTTCGACACGACCGACCCCGAGGATCGGGACAACCAGCAGGTGTCGGGCAGCCTGTCCTACTTCGCGTCGTCGCCCGACATGGGGACGCACGACGTCAAGGCTGGCGGCGAGTACTTCGTCAGCACGCTGGGCGGCGGCAACTCGCAGTCGGCCACCGGCTACGTGTTCGATGCCGACTATGCGACGGACCCGACGGGCGCACCGCTGCTTGACACCGGTGGCCGGCTGATCCCGGTGTTCTCACCGTTCGGGACGCTGCTCGAGAACTGGATCCCGATGCGCGGGGCCAAACTCGACATCAAGACCACGTCGTTGTACATGCAGGACCACTGGGCTGCCGGCGACCACTGGTCGTTCGACCTCGGCATGCGCTACGAGAACGTGCGCAGCGCCGCGCCGGGCGCGATCTCTGGTCTCGACACCAACACGGTGGTGCCCCGCCTGGCGGCGGCCTACGACGTGCGGGGCGACGGTCAGTACATCCTGCGCTCCACCTACGGTCACTACGCCGGCCGATACAGCGAGGCCCAGTTCGCCAACAACACGAACGTGGGGAATCCCGACGCGCTCTTCGGCGTGTACACCGGACCCGCCGGGCAGGGCCGCGATTTCGCGCCCGGCTTCGACGTCAACAACTACCTGACGGTCGACGGTCTGTTCCCGTCGGCCAATGTCTTCTTCGCCGACGGTCTCTCGTCTCCGCTCACCAGGGAGTTCACGCTGTCGGGCGGCATGGCGATCGGCCGGGACGGCCACGCCATGGCGACCTACGTGCGGCGGTCGATGTCCAACTTCATCGAGGACTTCATCACGCTGGAGGACGGGACGACGACGGTCGTCCAGAACGGCGTCGAGTTCGGGACGTTCCAGAACCAGGTCTACCGCAACTCCGACGTCCCGCACCGCGACTACCAGGCGTTGCTGCTCCAGGCGCGTCAGCGGCTCTCGAGCCGGTGGACCGTGGACGGACACTGGACGGTGCAGCTGGAGAACGACGGCAACTTCGAGGGTGAGGCGCGGAGCCAGCCGGGGATCTCGTCACCCTTCGGGAACTACCCCGAGGTCTTCAGCGAGGCCCGGCACTATCCCACCGGACGCCTCGCGGGCTTCCAGCGGCACAAGGTGCGGCTCTGGAGCATCTACGACATGGACATGGGGCACTGGGGCGATCTGGGGATGGGCGCGTTGTGGCGCTCCAAGAGCGCCCGGGCCTACAGCCTCGCTGCCACCCGCGTGCGGCTGACCGATGTCCAGAAGGAGATCGGGCAGTCGCTCGGCTATGCCAACCTGCCGAGCTCACAGACCCTCTTCTTCGGCGACCGCGGATCGCAGAGCTTCGACGGCTATGGCTTGCTCGACCTGTCGTTGGATTACGCCATGCCGATCAAGGGTCGTGTCGAACCGTGGTTGAAGGCCGAGTTCTTCAACGTGCTGAACAACGACACCCTGATGGCGTGGAACACGAGCGTGGTTCCGGATCCCGAGAGCCCGCTGGATGCGTTGGGTCTGCCGACCGGGTACCTCGAGGGATCCACGTTCGGCCAGGGCACGTCCAACGCCCACTACCCGTTCCCCCTGCCGGACGAGACGGGTGGCCGGACCTTCCGGCTGTCCCTCGGGTTCCGCTTCTGAGCGGAGCGTCGAGCTTCAGCCGAGCGACGTCGACCGACTTCCGAAGGGGGCGGCACCCGCCGCCCCCTTCGTGTGTACGCTCCCCAGCACGGCGTTGCAAGGCGCCGAGCGCGCCATGTGACTTGTCCCGCGGCGGCCTGTCTATTCAACCGACAGCGGTGGTCGGCGGCTTCGGCGATCACTAGCAGCCCGTGGTGAAAGTACTGCTCGCACCAAGGGCGGCTCGGCGCCCGGCTGGCAAGGCGTGAGGAGCGAGCATACCGGGAGTATTTGAACGACGAGCAACGCGGCCAGACGGGATGCCGGGCCGGCCGACTGCCGCAGGATTTTCACCACGGGCTGCTGGCCCCAGGTGAGCTCTGGGGCTCATCCCCGGAGATCAAGACTATTGCAGATGGGGGAGGTGTCAGTGCAGGAGTTCATCACGATGGCGACGAAGACGCTGGGGTTGAGCGAGGACGCCGCGCGCTCGGCCACGGCTGGCATCCTGGATTTCGTGGGCAAGAACGCGGGTCGAGCCGATTTCCAGGAGCTGGTCGGCAAGGTGCCAGGCGCCGCGGAGCTCATGCAGCAGGGCGCGGCCGCCACGAGCGGTGGAAGCGACGGGGGCGGTGGGCTGCTCGGCGGGCTCGCGGGGATGGCGTCATCCGCGCTCGGAGGCAATCTCGGCGCCGGCGCGGGGCTCCTCGGGATGCTGCAGAACTCGGGTCTCGATGCCGGAAAGGCCGCGTCGTTCGTACCCCTGCTCGCGGGCTTCCTGCGTGAGAAGGCCGGCGCGGATCTCGTCAACCGCGTCCTGGGCAGCGTGCCGGCGCTCAAGCAGTTCCTCGGCTAGCAGCCCGTGGTGAAATCCTGCGTCGCACCAAGGGTGGCGCTGCGTCCGGCTGGCAAGGCGCGAGGAGCGAGCATACCGGGCCCTGTCAAATCGTTCGCTGGCGGGGCGGCGTGGCGGCCGCCCCGACACCGTGAAGGCGGCCAGCCTCCGTGGCGTATCCGACACAGCTGAAGGTCTTGCGCCGGCCCGAGCAGCCCGTGGTGAAAGTCCTGCGTCGCACCAAGGGCGGCGCTGCGCCCGGCTGGCAAGGCGCGAGAAGCGAAAATACCGGGAGTATTTGACCGACGAGCAACACAGCCAGGCGGGATGCAGCGCCGGCCGGCTGCAGCAGGACTTTTACCACGGGCTGCTAGTACTACTTTGTTAGATCGCACAATTTGGGCGAGATCCGACAAGTGATCTAATTTGAGGACATTGTACTTTTCCGGCGAATTCGGGACCCTGCGCGGTAGTGCACGACCGCCGCACGGTGGGTCAGTTGCGTCGCCTGATGAGATGGCTCGAGGCCTTCAAGGCGTGCTTCGGCCAGCGCGCACAGGAGCTGGCGTTGCGCCGGTACGTCCAGGGGTTGCTCAGCGACAGCCCGCGCAAGTCGATGGAAGCGATGCTGGCGCGGGTGACCGATCCCGGGGGCTATCAAGCGTTCCAACACTTCATCACCGATGCGCCGTGGAGTGCCGACGGCGTCTGGCGCTGCCTGCGGGCGGTGCTGCCCGAACGCGAAGGGCTGGTGATCTTCGCTGGCACGAGTTTCCCCAAGCCAGGGACGTCCTCGGTCGGGGTGGCCCGCCAGTACTGTGGGGCCGTGGGGAAAGTCGCCAATGGCCAAGTGGCGGTCACCGCGGCGCTGTGGACCGGGCTGCGCGCCTACTTGCTGGGGGCCGCGCTCTATGTGCCCGAGGCGTGGCTGACCGACGCCGCCCGCGATCGGGCGCGGCTTCCCCGGGGTGTCCGGTTGCAGGCGAAGTGGCGCCAAGCGCTCACCCTGCTCCGGCAGGTGCGCGCCAGCGGCCTCACCGGCACCGGCGTGCTGGCCGATGCGGAGTTTGGCGATACCGGCCTGTTTCGGGCCATGTGGCATCGGTTGCGGCTCCCCTATGCGGTGGGGATTTCCTCGTCGCAGACCGTGTTCCTGGGGCGGCCGCGCCTCGGGCACCGGCGGGGCGGCCGGCTGGGGCGCCCGCGCACCCGGCCAGACCTGGCGGCGGGCGTGCGGGCGTACACGGTGGCCCAGGCCGCCAAGGCGCAGCCGCGGTGGCGGCCCATCAGCTGGCGCAACCGCCGCGGCGGGCGCCGCTGGACGGTCCAGTGTGTGGCCCTGCGGGTGACCCCGGCCCACGACTGGCGCGACCGCCGGCTCGCCCCCGAGGTGTGGCTGCTGGCCGAACGCGACACGGGCGCGACGCCGCGGACCAAATACTTCTTCGTCAACCTGCCGGCCACCACCTCCTGGCCGCAGCTCGTCCGACTCGCGCATCAGCGGTGGGCCATCGAGCAGCAGTACCAAGAGTTGAAGACCCACCTCGGGTTGGATCACTTCGAAGGCCGCACGTTCCCGGGCTGGCACCATCACGTCGTGCTCACCGCCGTGACGTACAACTTCCTGCAGGCCGAGCGGCGGCGGCACCTCGCCGGGCTCACCTTTCCAGTGGCCCGCGCGATCGTGCAGGAAATCTTCACCGCGGACCTCTTTGCTCCACGGCCGTTCTACCTGAAGCGCATCGAGGCGCTAAAGTCGGTGCACTTGCGGATCTAACAAAGTAGTACTAGCAGCCCGTGGTGAAAGTCCTGCGTCGCATCAAGGGCGGCGCTGCGCCCGGCCCTCGTCTCACACCACCGTGAGCCTGGGCCTGGCGTGTGCCGGGAGCGCCGCGTCGCCGGTTGGCCCCTCGGTGCGTCCCGGGGCCGCGCGTAGCCGTCCGGATACGCGCGTGGCCCGATCGCGTCGCCAGTCCTCCTCGAGAATCGACCACAGCGCGTCGTCGAAGTACTCACCACCCAAGAGAAACGACCGGCGCAGACACCCTTCGCGCACGGCGCCCATCTTGCGGAGCGCGCCGTTTCCGCGGACGTTGGCGAGTGCGGCTCGGGCCTCCAGCCTCTTCACGCCGACCGTCTTGAATGCGAACTCCAGGAGGAGGCGTGCACCCTCGGCGAAGAGACCGCTGCCCCAGTATGGCTGACCGAGAATGAACCCCCATTCGCCCGCCACGAACCCGGGGTCGAGCCGGTGGAGCTGGAAGATTCCGACCGCGCTGTCCTGGCCGTCCGGCACGACACCGAAGCAGACGTACCGGCCGGCCGCCCGTTCCGCGTGGGTCCACTCCATGAAACGCTCGAAGCTGATGACGGTCTCTGGAGGCGGCTGGATGAAACGGGCGACATCCTTGTGCGACAGAGCTCGACCAGCCCGGGCGCATCCGAACGCCGCAGCTCCCGGAGCGTGAGGCCAGCGCCTCGCAGCTCGGGGAGCCGGGCGCGCCAGGCGGGCGGGGCTGCGGTCGGTCCGACCAGCCGTGATGGCTGTTCGAGGACCTCGGGCGCCCGGTCCTGCGGCGGCTCACAACGATACGGTGGGTGCTCGTGAGTCTCGAGCCAGTCCTCGGCGCGCATCGACCAGAGCACCTGGTCGAGCGCTCGATCTTCGCCGACGAACGATTTACGGAGGACGCCTTCCGGTTCTGCCCCCAGCTTTCTGAGCACGCCGTTGCCCCGGCCGTTCTGGACGGCCGCACGCGCCTCGAGACGATAGACGCCGGCGTGACGGAAGACGAAATCGACCGCCAGGTGCGCGCACGTGAGGAAGATGCCCGTGCCCCAGTAATGTCGTCCCAGGGCGAAGCCCCACTCGGCGCTGGCGAACCCCGGCTCGAGTTGCCGCGCCTGGATGAGGCCGACGGCGTGGTCGAGGCCATCCGGCACGATGGCATACACGATGCACCGACCGGATTGCCGCGACGCCTGGGCCCAGGCGACGAACTGCGCGAAGGCTGCCGGGTCGCTAGGCGGCCGCGAAATGAAACGCGTCACCTGCAGGCTCGTCAGGAGGCTACACAGCGATCCGGCATCCGCGAGGCGGGGCTCGCGTAGCGTCACGCCCGGAGCGACCAGGACCGGCAGGCACTCCCGCCAGTCGCCGGGCCGGAACGGATCCGCCGCCGACCCGGCGGGGGTCCTCGCAGGACTCTCGCAGGATTCGGGCGGCAGGGCCGGGGACGGGCTAGCCATTGGGTCGCGACCTTTCTCGTGGGCGTGGATGCCAGGCGTCTTCGGGCTCCCTCGGCGTATCCGAGGCACGGGGCGTGCCGCCCGACGGCGAGCGCCGGACGGTCGTGCCGAGCGCGCGATCATCGGATCCCACCCGCCACGGTCTCTCGAAGGCCGGCCAGCTCCTTCCGGGCGGCCTTGTCTCGGTACATCCGCGCGCCGGCCACGGCCAGGAGCTCGTCGAGCGTCGAGCCATCCTGCGGGAAGATGGCCCCACCCACGCTGATGGAGAGCGCGAGGAACTCGTGCGGGGCCACCGCGAACGGTGTCGCGCCCACGGCGTCCTGCAGGTCACGACGGATGCGTTCGGTGAGCTCGAGGTCGCAGGGCGAGAGAACGACGACGAACTCGTCGCCCGCATACCGCGCACAGAGGTCATAGGGACGAAGTCCCGACCGGAGCACGTTCGCCACCTCACGCAGCGCGCGGTCGCCGGTGTGATGGCCGAACCCGTCATTGATCTCCTTGAACCGATCCAGGTCCATGAGCAGCAACGCGACCTCGGTGTGCTCCCGCTGGGCCCGCGCGAGGTCCTTCTCGAGGTGCAGCGTCAGCTGTCGCCGGTTGGGCAGCTCGGTGAGCGCATCGGTGAGGGACGCCACCTGCGTCTGCTCGAACACGATCGACTTGTCGATGACCTGCGCCGCCTGCTCGGCCACCCGTTCGAGCAGCCGCCGGTGATCGTCCGAGTAGGGCTCGCCCGTGGCCTGGTAGACGGCGAGGGCGCCGAGCGTGCGCTCGTCGATACGCAGCGGCGTGGCCACCGCCCACCGGAGCGGCAGGTTCGCCCCGCTGTCGGGGGTCGACGCCTCGGCCCCGCCGGCCGGAATCGGCACCGCCAGCGCCTCGACGGTGCGCGCCGTGAGACGTCTGACGCCGTCCTCGTTGACCCCGACCGCATAGGCGCATTCGAAGCTGGAGGTCTCCTCCCGCCAGAGGAACAGCGCGCAGCAGGAGAACGGCATGAGCGAGTCCAGCTTGGAGGAGATGAGCGCCATCACGTCGGGCACGCCCAGGCTCGAGCCGAGCGCCTCGGCGATCTCGTAAAGCGCGCGCGCCTCGCCGTGCGCCAGGGCGATGTCGTCGTAGGCCCCGCTCGGATTCGGATCCTCCGGGTGGGCGGGCAGCTCGAGGGTGTCCTGATGCCCGGCGCTCTCCGACGGATGGGATTCGAGCGAGGACAGAATCTCAAGAAACCGTTCGACGAGCGTCGGATCCAGCACGAGCCCGGCGCTCTGCCTGAGGATCCTGACCGCCTCGGCCCGCGATTTCGCCTTGCGGTGCGGCCGGTCGGCCAGCAGGGCGGTGAAGCAGTCGGCCACGGCAAGCACACGCGCGCCGAGGGGAATGGCGTCACCCACCAGACCGGACGGATAGCCGCTGCCGTCCCAGTGCTCGTGGTGGGCCAGGATGAACGGGGAGACCGTGTAAGGGAACGGCACGCTGCTGAGGATGTCCGCGCCGACCCGGGAGTGGATCTTGACCCGCTGGAACTCCTCGTAGCTCAGCGGCCCCGGCTTCCCGAGCACGTGCTCGGGCACCGCCAGGTGGCCAATATCGTGGAGCAGGGCGGCGGTCTGTAGACCCTGAATCTCGTTCTCGTTCATTCCGGCCGATCGGCCCAGGGCAGCCGCGTAGACCTGGATCAGATGCAGGTGGACGTGCGACGTCCGGTCCTTGGCCTCGATTGCCAGGGCGAGCGCCTGCACCGTGGCCATCTGCACCCGCGCCGCGGCCCGAACCTGTGCCTGCTCCTCCTCGACGCGCGCCAGAAACGTCTGATAGCTGCGGTAGGTCAGGTAGAGTGGCACGCTGACCAGCGCGATCCACCAGTAGGTTTGCTGCTCGGCGACGAACGCCACCCCGGCCGCCAGCACGGCGCCGATGAAGTAGCTGGGCGCGCTCCAGAGGAAGTTCTCGTGCCACACCTTCCAGAGCCGCTCCCGCGAGGTGAGCGCCACCGCGAGCGCGACGAGCGAGGTGTTGACGGCGAAGTAGGCGATCGTCGTGGGGACGAGCGGCCGCAGGAGACCCTGGACGTAGTCGGTGTGTCCGGCCCGCATCCATTCGTAGACGACGCCGGTGGCCTGAATCGTCACGGCCAAACACGCCATGCTGAACAGCGTGCGGTGCAAGGGGTTGCGCGCCTTCATCCTGAAGGTGCACTGCGACCAGGCTCCCATGAGGCCCAGGAGCACGGTCGCCGGTGTGCCGAGCGTCAGGAGCGCCGCGAAGGTTCCGGCGTAGGAGAGCGACATGCTCGAGCCGCTGCGCGTCAGCGGCAGCGACACCTTGATCGCGGAGGTCGCGGTCACGAAGACGAGGAACGCCACGAACCAGCCGGGGTGGTCGAAGCGCACCTGCGTCAGGCTGTGGAGCATCGCGGCGCCGCCCGCGGTGATGATCGCCAGGACGTAGAATCGCGCCGGTCCACGGACCGCGCCGAGAGAGTCTTCGCGCGAGGCATTCGCGCCCGATCCCGCGAGCCACGTGACGACTTTGCGCAGGGCGGCGCTCATGCCGAGCCTCCCACGCTCGCGGTGACCCTGGCGCGCGGCGCCGCCGCGCGCCGTCTGGTTGCGCCGGGGCGTCCGCCGGCCGCTTGCCGTTCGTCGAGATTCCCGAGCATGCGCGATTTCGCCGACTCGACCAGCGCGCCGAGCGACTCGCCATCGAACG
This sequence comes from Vicinamibacterales bacterium, assembly GCA_965197935.1. Lineage (GTDB taxonomy): Bacteria > Acidobacteriota > Vicinamibacteria > Vicinamibacterales > CAZQMT01 > CAZQMT01. Next base: position 442,959 of record CBDAOD010000002.1, read on the forward strand.
GCGCGCAGGCGAATCCAATCGCCACGGCGGGGCTCGTGGTCGCCTCCGCCGACAGCTGGCTCACGACCCGCTGGCTCACGAGCTCGCCGGCGCCCGGGTCGCAGCTCGGCATGAGCACGACGATCTCGTCGTCACCGTCGCGGAACAGCAGATCGGCGGCCCGAATCGACCCGTACACCGCCGTCGCGACCCGAAGGATCTCGTCCGGGGTGGCAGGCAGTCGGTCCCGTGCGCCCTCCCGGGCGACGCCGAATGACAGGACCCCGAGGGACTCGAGGAACCGGCTGTGTGAGAAGCCGCGCGACGCCAACAGATGCTCGAGATACCGGCCATTCGGCAGGCCGGTCAGCGGGTCGGTGAGATCCGTGGCCCTGCTGTCCTCGACATCGGTGACGCGGCGCACCATCTGGGCGACCTGGCGGGCGACGATCTCGACCAGCTGACGGTGGTTCTCGCTGAAGGCCGCCGGCACCTCGGCGTAGAGCGTCAGGACGCCGACCAGCGCATCGTCCACGATCAGCGGTGTGCTGAGTGTGCTGCGCATGGCGGGGGCGTTCGCGCCGAGCCGATCAGCGAAGTCCAGGGCAGGATCGGCGTTGGTCATCGTCGTGCGGTTGGTCGCGACCCATCCACTGACGCCCTCTCCCAGCGGAAGTGTGAAGTCGGAGAGTCGCTCGCCGCCGTGACCGGATGCGTGGGCGACCGTCAGCTGCTCGGCTGCCCGGTCCGCGCGATAGAGGACCACGAGCGACGCCGGAACGACGCGACGGAGGCTCCGCGCGACCAGCTCACCGGTGTCGTCGATGGTGGCATGCCCGGCCAGCGTGTCGGTGAGGTTGCACAGGCGCAGGACCTCGCCTACGAGGGTCGCCGGGTCGGCGACTCGGCCGGTGCGCTCGGCGGCCGCGGCCGTCGGCGGTCGCTGCGGAGGCTGCGCCGCCCGTGTTTCGAGGTCCTTGATCGACGGGGCGAGCTGGGAGAGTGCCGTGGGTCGCGGGGGTTCGGCCGTGGCCTCCGGGCGAATCTTGTCGTGGACCTCGACGAACCTGTCGACCACGGCTGGGTCGTACATGGTCCCGCGCCGCTCCTGAATCAGTGTGACGGCATCGTCGTGAGACAGCGCGCGGCGGTAGGGCCGGTCGGAGGTCAGCGCGTCATAGCAGTCGATGACCGAGAGGATGCGCGCCCCGATCGGGATCGCCTCGCCCGAGATGCCATCCGGGTAACCGGTCCCATCCCAGTTCTCGTGATGGTGCCGGACGATCGGGACGATCGGATAGGGAAAGTGGACCGCCGAGAGGATCTCGGCTCCGGCCGGCGCGTGCAGCTCCATCGTCTCGTACTCGGACGCCGTCAGCTTGCCGGGCTTGTTCAGGATGTAGTCCGGGATCGCCAGCTTGCCCATGTCGTGCAGGAGCGCCGCCGCCTCGATGGCCTTGATCTCGATCTCGTCGCGGAGGCCCAGAGCCCCGGCGAGCCCTACCGAATAGGTCTGCACGCGCCGGATGTGTCCGTGCGTGACCTGATCCTTGGCGTCGATCGCCATCGCCAGCGACTCGACCGTCGCCATGTAGAGCTCGTTGAGGCGCTTCAGGTGCGTGGTCGTGTCGTCCAGGCGTGCGGCCCAGTTCTTGAACGTGACGTAGAGAATCACCAGCAGGGGCACCACGGCGCCCAGGCTGCTGAGCGTGACCTGTCGCATGTTCAAGGCGAGCAGGAGCGCGATCGACGCCCCACCGAAGTAGTTGAGTGACAGCCAGACCACGTGCGACTGCCAGACCCGGTGCGGTGGCGTGCCGGTCTCGGCGGTCACCGCGAGCGCCGTCATCCAGCTGTTCAGGAAGAAGTAGCTCGAGGCGAGGACGACCACGGGCAAGAACAGCTCGCCCAGACTGCTCGGCGCGAAGGCCAGGGGAGACGCGCCCGTCATCCAGAAGAACAGCTTCGCGGCCACCCAGGTCGTGATGGCCGGTTCCGCGAAGTTGAAGAGGAGCCGACGGGCCTGCCGGTTCTTGCGGTACCACGACGACACGAGACCGTCGGCCGCCACCGTCAGCGTCGCGGGTGCGCCGCCGAACATCAGGATCATCGTGAAGATGAACGCCTCGGAGACGGAGATCGTGGCCGCAATCGCGGGCACCTTGACCGCGAACGGTCCGCTGGACCAGGTCAGGGCGGCGAGAAGCAGCCACTGGTACCCGATCGGGGCCACGCTCAGCGTGTAGACGGAGTCTGCCACCGCCGCGGTGCCCGCGAGGAACACCGCGCCGATGTAGAGCTTGCCGGCCACGCCGAGCTTCGGGGCTGGTAGTGGGCCCATGCGGCTCCGTCAGCGGGCGCCGTGCTCGGCGGCGCCGGCCTCACGCCGGGGATCGTTCGCCGACATCGTCGCCGTCGAACGGCGTCCGGCGGCGCCGGAGGCCGATGGAGGCTGGAGCTGGAATTCCGCGATCTTGCGATACAGGGTTTCGCGGCCGATCTTCAGCAGGCGCGCGGTCTTCTTCTTGTTCCAGCCCGCCAGATCGAGCACGCGCTTGATGTGCGCGCCCTCCACCTCTCGGAGCGTTTGCACGCTGGTGTCCCCGGGCGACGCGGTCGGGTGATAGGCGTGCAGGAAGTGGATGTCCGCCGGCTCGATGGTCCGGCCGCTTGCCGAGAGCGCCGCACGCGAGACCGTGCTCTCGAGCTCGCGAATGTTGCCCGGCCAGGGGTAGGCCTTCAGCAGCTCGTGCGCCTTTGGCGAGAAGACCTTGGCGTCCAGCGGGAGCCCGTGCGCCTGGGCATAGGCGGCCAGGAAGCGATCGGCGAGCACGGGAATGTCGATGGGACGCTCACGCAGGGCCGGCAGCCGGATCGCGAAGGCGTTGATCCGGTAGTACAGGTCTTCCCTGAAGCGGTTCTCGCTGACGTAGAGGTCCAGCGGGCGGTTCGTCGCGCAGAGCAGCCGGAAGTCCACGGCGGTCGAGTTTCGGCCGCCGAGCCGCTCCACGCGGTGCTCCTCGACGACACGCAGCAGCTTCGCCTGCGCGACCACCGACAGGTCCCCGATCTCGTCGAGGAACAGCGTGCCGTGGTTGGCGAGCTCGATCCGGCCCGGCTTGCGGTCGTGCGCGCCGGTGAAGGCGCCCTTCTCGTAGCCGAAGAGCTCGGATTCGAACAGCGTGTCCGGGAGGGCCGCGCAGTTGACGGCCTGGAACTTCTCCTGCCGCCTGGCGCTCAGGTCGTGGATCATCCGCGCGACGACCTCCTTGCCCGACCCGGTCGGTCCCAGGATAAGCACCGAGATGTCGGTCTTGGAGACGGTGCGGATCGACTCGAAGACCACGAGCATCTTCTCGTCGCGGCCGATCATCTCCCGGAACTGCTGGAAATGGGGCGACTGCTCCTCGGTGCTTGCCGCGGAGCCGCCCGCCAGAAACACCTTGAGGAGCCGTGCCAGCCCGGCGTCCGGCGGCTGCTTGGCCGTGTAGCGCGCCGGGGAGCCCGCGAGCTTCAGGGTCACGCCGCCCGTGACCAGCCCGCGGAGGCAGTTCTCGATGTCCACTCGCACGCGGCCGAACGCCTGCATCAGGACGTCGACCTCGAAGGCGTCGCTCGGTGATGCGTGCAGATGCCGAAGGAGCCCGGCGCGGAGCGGCGACTGGACCAGGCTCCTGAACGTCGCCTCGAGATGGGGGAAACCTCGGGCTCCGACGGTACGGCCGAGGGGAAGTCGATACGCTTGGCCAGCGACTGGTGTCTCATGTCTCTCTTTCTCCGTCGCCACGCGCGCGGGGAGACAGGCGCTCGTGGGGATCTCGCGCTCCGGGAGCTTCAAGGAGCCTGCCAAGAAACGAGGCACCGGAATCAGGTCGCCGGCACGCGCAGCCACGTGCAGGCGCGACAAGGGGCATGAAGGGCAGATCGATCGCCGGTCGGCGCGGGCGGTTACGTTTTTCTGTGCGCGGCGCGAAGGATGTAATGCGGGGCTGGGGCCCGCCGGAGCGCTACAGGCTGGACACGAAGTTGCCCACAGCGTCGAAGGGGAGGTCGCGCGCCTCGGTCAGGATTTCCAGGTCGTCACGATCTCGCAAGGCGTCCAGGTAGGCGGTGGAGCATTCCACCTCCTCGAGCGCAAGCGTGTTGCGGATCCAGACGAGCCTGGCGGCCGCGGGAGAGGCCAGACCGATGGTCGGGAGCGCCGCGGCGAGCATCTGGGCGTCGGTGTCGTAGACCAGCGGCGGCCTGGCCGCCGAGAGGTGGAGGCTGGTGATGCCGTTGACCCGAGTCGCCTCCATGTCGGCCCCGGCCATGAGCCGGGATGTGCAGAAGTCGGCGATGCCGATGCCCAACGCGTTGCCATGGCTGGCGGCGGTCAGGTCTCGGACCGCGATGCGCTTCACCTTGGGGAACTCGTCGTCCACGGCCCTGTGGTCGTTAAAGCGCCGGCCAACCACGTTCGTGTCGATTCCGGTCCCGCTGATGTTCTTGCCCATCTCATCGACGATCAGGACGTCGACGAGCGGGAAGGGCAGACCGGGGAGTAGCTCCCGGGCCCGGATCAGTAGTGCCTCCTCGCGCTCGACGATGTCCGGCGGCGCGAGCGCGTCGATCCGGGCGGTCTCCTCGTAGCCGTTCTCGAGCACCGCGACGCCGCCGAGGATCGAGCAGCGCTCGAGCACCTCACCCGCCACGCTCTCGACGATCTGCGGGAAGCTGTGATCCGCGATCGCCCGGTGATAGATCGTGGCGCCCTCGCGCTTGCCCAGACCGACGAGCAGCATCTTCATCACGCCGCTCTCGACGGCGCCCACGAACATCGTGTGCGGCTTCACACGGTTGCACACCAGGACGTGATCGGCCTCGAAGGCGTGACGGTCGAAGTGCACGGGGAACCCCTCGGCGGCCTCGCAGACGACCACCGTTTCCAGGCTCGATCGGATCGGGCAACCGCAGAAGGCCTCGGTGACCCCGTACGACTCGATGACGCGCTGCTGGCCCTCCGCAGTGCCGCCCCCGTGGCTCCCCATCGCCGGCACGATGAAGGGCCGTGCCCCGAGACCCTTCAGGTGGTCGACGCAGGCCTTGAGAATCGTGGCGATGTTCGCCACGCCCCGGCTGCCCGCGGTGACGGCGACGCTCTGGCCCGGCGTGACGGTACGCGTCAGGTCCAGCCGGTCGAGCTGCGCATGGACCTCGCCCGGAATGTCCTCGACGCGCGTCCCGTCGAAGGCCTGCCGTATCCGGAGGGTCCGCGGGTATGCACTCATGGTCGCGATCTCGTGGTGAACGTCCTGCGCACGTAGCTGACGCCGGCGGCCCAGACTTCCTGGGACCCGATCGGCGCTCGAAGGTCGGCGATGTCGGCGAGCGTGGTCTCGGGCCCGGGTCGGCCGTCGGTGACCCGCCGGGTCAACGTCTCGGACAGATCGTCGCGATTGATCAGCGAGTCCCAGTCCGTGGCGGCCAGTCGGTAGAGTCGGCCATCGACCTCCACGGCGGGCCCCCGCCCGGTGCGATACAGGATCAACGCCGTCCTCGTTCGAGCGCGGCGACGATGCCGTCGACGTCGTAGACACACCCTCCCCAGGTGCCTCCCCCGACATCCTGGAGCGCGGCCCACAACCGTGTGTCCGCCGGCAGCTTCGGATCGGCCTCGAGACCGTCCGTGGGCCCTCGGTCGGCCAGAATCCGCGTACCCTCCTCCGGGTCGAACTCCCTGGTGGCGTCTCCGATCAGGTCGAGACGGCCCTCGAGACGATGCCGGTCGATCACGATCCGGACGCGGTCGCCATCTCGCACCCTGCCGATCGGTCCCCCCGCCAGCGCCTCGGGGCTGACGTGGCCGACGCACGCGCCGGTGCTCACGCCCGAGAAGCGGGCGTCGGTCACGACCGCGACGTCGTGGCCCCACGACAGGTGGCGCAGGGCCGAGGTCACCTGGTAGATCTCCTCCATGCCCGTGCCGGCGGGTCCGCGGCCCATCAGGATCACGATGTCGCCCGGCCGTATCGGGCGGTCGTCCAGCCCCTTGATCGCCGCCACGGCCGCGGTCTCGCGTGTGAAGACGCGCGCCGGCCCGCTCTTCCGGTAGACGCCGTCCGGGTCGACGACGCGCGGCTCGATTGCGGTGCACTTGATCACGGATCCGTCCGGCGCGAGGTTGCCCGTGGGGAAGCAGACCGTGCTGGTCAGGCCGCGCGCGCGCGCCTCATCGGGGCGCATGATGACGGTGTCCGGATCGACGCTGTCGAGGGTCACCAGCGCGTCGCGGACGCGCCGACGACGCGCGGAGTGCTCCCACCAGTCGAGGACCGCCGCGAGCGGCCGGCCGGCCGCCGTCATGGCCGTCGTGTCCAGCAGACCGAGGTCGCGCAGGTGCAACATGACCTCGGGTACGCCGCCGGCCAGAAAGACCCGGACCGTGGGATGCCCGACCGGACCGTTCGGCAGGGCGTCCACCAGGCGTGGCACGGTCCGGTTGACCTCGGCCCAGTCCGCTGCCGTCGGACGAGGGAGCCCCGCCGCGTGAGCGATCGCGGGCACGTGGAGCAGCAGGTTCGTCGAGCCCCCGAAGGCGGCGTGCACGGCCATCGCGTTGCGCACCGAGGCGCCGGTGAGGATGGCGCCCACGCCGACCCCACGTGTGTGCAGGGCCAGCAACGCGTGGGCGCTGCGGCGCGCGACGTCGAGCCAGACACGCTGGCCGCTCGGCGCCAGCGCCGAGTGCGGGAGCGACAGACCGAGAGCCTCCCCGACGATCTGCGATGTCGCCGCGGTGCCGAGGAACTGGCAGCCGCCGCCCGGCGTCGCGCAGGCGCGGCAGCCCAGCTCGGCGGCCTCTTCGAGGCCGACCTCGCCGTGCGCGAACCGCGCACCCAGCGACTGCACCGTGCCGGCATCCTCGCCGTCCGTCGGCGGCAGCGTGACGCCCCCGGGCACGAGCACGCAGGGGAGATCCCCCATGCCGGCCAGTGCCATCATCATCGCCGGCAGTCCCTTGTCGCAGGTGGCGATCCCCAGCGCCGCGCTCCGCGTCGGCAGCGAGCGAATCAGTCGGCGGTAGACCATGGCGGCGTCGTTGCGATAGGGCAGGCTGTCGAACATGCCCGTCGTACCCTGGGTGCGACCGTCGCACGGGTCCGAGCAGAAGGCGGCGAACGGCACGCCGCCGGCGTCGGTGATCGCACGCGCGGCTTCCTGCACGAGCAGCCCGATCTCCCAGTGCCCGGTGTGGAAGCCGAGCGCGACGGGGGATCCGTCGGGAGCGCGAACCCCTCCCTGGGTACTGAGCACGAGCACCTGGGGCCCTGTAACGCCGTCGGCGACCAGCCCATGCCGACGTTCTGCGACAGACCGAAGAGATCGCCGCTCGGCGAGTGGCGGAGCCCGTCCGCCGTCAGGGGAAGCCGACCACCGGGGCCGGGTGCGTGGGTCCGGAGGTCAGACAGAACCCCGGAGCCGCCGTCCAGGATCGCGTCGAGCGAGCCGGTCGCACCGACGTCGTCGCCGCGGCTCATCCCACGACGTCCTTGAAGACGCGGACGTAGTTGCCGCCCAGAATCTTCTCGATCGTCCGGGACGTGTGGCCCTTGGCGGCGAGCGCCCCGGCCAGGTGGAGGAGGCGTTTGGGGTGGCTCAGCTCCGGCACCCGCATGTGCCGGACCTTCCAGGTCAGCTGCGGAAACTGCTTCACGTCCCGGTCGAACGAACGTTGATGCCGCTCGACCTAGTCGGGCCGCATCGCGGTCATGTCGACCGCGTCCCCATCGGTGCCCATGCCGACGTGGTCCTCGCCACCGACGTTGATGACGTGCTCGACGTGGGCGACGTAGTGGTCCATCGAGATCGTCGGGTCGGGCGTCAACCAGGCGCTCTGGTTGTAGACGCAGAAGACACCGCCGTTGTCCGCCACGAGCTTGATGTTCCGGTCGCTGACGTTGCGCGGATGTGGGCACAGCGCGTAGCACCCCGAGTGGGAGTACGTCGGCGGCGTCCGCGAGGCCAGCATCGCGTCCAGGGCGGATCGCTCGCCCACGTGACTGAGATCGATGACCACCCGGTGCTGGTTGAGCGCCTCGACGACCTCGTGACCGAAGCGGCTCAGGCCGGCGTTCGTCGGCTCGCGGCCCGAGTCGGCCACGTAGTTCCGGCGATCGTGCGATAGCTGGATCTGGCGGACGCCCATCGTCACGAAGGTCTCGAGCTTGTCGAGATCCCATCCGAACGGCGTGGTGTTCTGGAAGTTGTAGATGAAGCCAACCCGGCCGGACGTCTTCGCGGCATCGAGCGCCGCGCCGGTGGTGACCTTGACGAAGACGTCGTCGTGCCCTGCCACGAAGGCGTCCCAGCGCCGGATCACGTCCTGCACGGCCAGGAACTCGCTCTCGATCTCGGGATCCTGGGCGACCGTCATGCACATCGAGAGCGCCGTGATCCCGGAGGTCCGCAACGCGGCGACCTTCGCGTCGGTCAGGTAGGGCACGTAGGTGCGCGGCGGCGCGGCACCGAAGCACTGGGCGTCGATGGCGTAGGCCATCCGGTAGAGGGCCTCGGGGGAATCGGGCTCCTGGGCACCGGCTCGTCGGGCGCCGGTCGCGCCGACAATGGTGCCCGCGCCGAGCGCACCGAGAAACTCCCGCCTGTTCATGGTCCCCTCCTGGCTCCTGCCATTTCGGGCTACCATGGCCATCGGATGCCGCCGCGTCACGCGACGGGGTACGCGTGGGATGGGTGCTGGATCGCCTCTCGACGGAAGCCGGAGCCATTGTAGCCGACATGCGACGCCGGACAGGCGAGCGCCCGCTGGTGGGCCCGCGTGAGTGACGTGCTTCTGGGGCAGTCGTACTACCTCCGCTTCGATCGGAAGCTGTGGGAGGCGATGCAGCCGTACCCGCCGCTGGGCACGCTCTTCGCCGCAGCCTGCCTCCGCGAGCGTGGCTACGACGTTGCGCTGTTCGATGCCATGCTGGCGGAGTCCGAGGCGGAATGGCAGTCGGCGCTCGACCGCGAGCGTCCGCGGTATGCGGTGCTCTACGAGGACAGCTTCAACTACCTGTCGAAGATGTGCCTGCTGCGCATGCGGGAGGCCGCCTTCACCATGATCCGGATGGCCAAGGCCCGGGAGTGCACCGTCGTGGTGTGCGGCTCCGACGCGTCGGACCGGGGAGAGGCCTACCTCGAGTGCGGGGCCGATTTCGTGATCGTCGGGGAGGGTGAGGAGACCCTGGTCGAGTTGATCGACGGGCTGGACGGTCGAACGGGCACGGCGCCGGCCGCCGTCGCCGGGCTCCGGTTCCGCACCCCGGACGGTGCGCCCATCGACACGGGTCGTCGGCCGGTGCTCCGCGATCTCGACGCCCTGCCCGCGCCGGCCTGGGACCTGGTCGATCTCGCGCGGTATCGCCTGGTGTGGCAGGCGCGGCACGGCTACTTCTCGGTCAATATGGTGACCACGCGCGGCTGTCCATTCCACTGCAACTGGTGCGCGAAGCCGATCTGGGGGCAGATCTACAACACGCAGAGTCCCGAGAGCGTGGTCGCCGAGATGAAGCAGCACCGCGACCGCCACGGCGCCGACCACATCTGGTTCGCCGACGACATCATGGGACTGAGGCCGGGCTGGCTGCAGCGGTTCGCCGATCTCGTCGAGGCGCAGGATGCCCGCGTGCCCTACAAGTGCCTCAGCCGGGCCGACCTCCTCCGGCGCGACGGGGAGATCGACGCCTTGCAGCGGTCCGGGTGCCAGACCGTATGGGTGGGGGCCGAATCCGGCTCACAGCGCATCCTCGATGCCATGGAGAAGGGGACGCGGGTCGGGCAGATCCGCGAGGTCGCTCGCCGTCTGCGGGCGGCGGGTATCCGGGTCGGCTTCTTCCTGCAGTTCGGGTATCCGGGTGAGACGTGGGAGGACATCGAGCTGACCCGCGATCTGGTGCGGAGCTGTCGTCCCGACGACATCGGCATGTCCGTCTCGTATCCGTTGCCGGGCACGCCGTTCCACGAACGAGTGAAGGCAGAGCTCGGCGACAAGCAGAACTGGTACGACTCGGCGGACCTCGACATGATGTACGCGGGTCCGTATGCGCCCGACTTCTACCGCCAGCTCTACCGTGTGGTCCAGAAGGAGTTCAGGCTCGACAGCGTGACGCGCGAGCTGGGTGCCGCGGTGCGACGTCCGGCCACGTGGCGGCGCCATCACCTGCGGCGCGCCGCGGCCGTCGCCTACCACTGGGTGACGTTGCCGCTCGAGCGCGCCCGGCTGGACCGGCTGGCGAAGACTCCCCACGCCGGGCTCACCCGTCTGCCGGTCCACATGGCCCAGGAGGAGGTGGCGCGGCCCACCCCGCAGGACGGGTGAGGCTCCCAGCGGGCGTGGACGATGGGGACGGGTGAACGATGAGGCGCAAGGTCGTCCTCTACAACCCGCAGGCGGTCTTCTACACCATGCCGCTCGCCCTGGCCGCGATCGGGTCGAGCCTGGACCCCCGCCGCTACGACGTCCGGATCGTGGATGCCCGGCTCGAGCACGATCCGATCGGCGCGCTCCGGGAACACCTGGACGGGGCGCTCTGCCTGGGTGACACGGTCCTGACCGGCGCGCCGATTCGCGATGCGCTCCTGGCGAGTCGTACGGCCAAGACGCAGTGTCCCGGACTACCCGTCATCTGGGGGGGCTGGCACCCGTCGCTGTTTCCGACCGAGACGCTGGCCGAGCCGAGCATCGACGTGACGGTGCAGGGGCAGGGCGAGGAGACGTTCCGCGAGCTGGTCGAGCGACTGGCGGCGGACGAGCCGGTGGCCGGGTTGGCCGGGACCTGCCAGCGAACCGGCGGCCAGCCCGTGCGCAACCCGGCTCGCCCGCTCGCGGACATGAATCGGCTCGCGCCATGCGACTACGGGCTCGTGCAGGTGGAGCGCTACTTCGAGAGCCGCGGGGAGCGTCGGTTCGATTACCTCTCGTCCACCGGTTGCCTCTTCCGGTGCGCCTTCTGCGCCGATCCGTTCGTGTTCGGCCGTGGCTGGGTGGCGGTGAGCCCGGAGCGCGTCGGGCCGGAGATCGAGCGTCACTGGCGGCGCTACCGTTTCACGGACCTGGATTTTCAGGACGAGACGTTTTTCACCCATGCGAGCCGGGTGGCCGCGATCGCCGAGGAGTTCCTCGGTCGCGGGCTCGAGTTCGCCTGGACGGCGACGATGCGGGCCGATCAGGGAGTTCGGCTGGGGGAGGACGTGTTCGCGCTGTGCGTCCGTGCCGGCATGCGGCGGGTCATGATCGGTGTCGAGTCAGGCTCGCAGGAGATGCTGGACTGGATGAAGAAGGACATCAAGATCGAGCAGGTCCTCCGGTGCGCCGAGCGGTGCGTGCGCCACGGCGTGGCGGCGATCTTCCCGTTCATCGTTGGGTTTCCGAACGAGACCGAGGAGAGCGTGCGTGCGACGGTCGACATGGTGAAGCGGCTGCGGGCGATGAGCCCCGGGTTCGAGACGCCCGTCTTCTATTTCAAGCCCTACCCGGGTTCGCCTATCACGGACGAAGTGGTCGCTGGCGGCCACGAGCTCCCGGACAGCCTCGACGACTGGGCGGCGTTCGATTTCATCGGATCGTCCGGACCGTGGGTCACGCCCAAGCTGGAGCGCTACATCGAGCGCATCAAGTTCTACACCCGGCACGCCGGCGGTCCCGAGACCTGGCGACGGCGCCCACTCCAGATCCTCGCCCGCTGGCGCTGCCGGCGCGATTTCTACGCCGTGCCGCTCGAGAAGATCCTGATGGACCGGTTGAGGCCCGCACCCCAGATCTCCTAGTGGTGTGTCCCAAGAATAACTTTGCACTTCCCAACCTTCTCTAGAATCGTATCGACCGTCGCGGTCCAGACAAAGGGTTGGGGGTTGTCGTTGTAGCGCTGGAGGTAATCGTTGATGGCGGCGACGAGTTCGTCGACACTGCAAAACACCCCGCGGCGGATGCGTTTCTGCGTGAGCTGGCTGAACCAACTCTCGACGAGGTTGAGCCACGATGCGCCGGTAGGGGTGAAGTGGAGCGTGAAGCGCGGATGGGCCGCCAGCCAGGCCCGCACGGTCGGATGTTTATGCGTGCCGTAGTTGTCCAGAATGAGGTGGAGGTCGAGGCGAGAGGGGAACGCGCGGTGGAGTTGGCGAAGAAACTTCAGGAACTCCTGATGCCGATGCCGGCCGTGGCACTCGCCGATGACCTGCCCGGTCAGCATGTTCAGCGCGGCGAACAAGGTCGTTGTCCCGTGGCGCTTGTAGTCATGCGTGAGTGTCCCACAGCGGCCCTTCTTCATCGGCAGCCCGGGCTGCGTCCGGTCCAGCGCCTGAATGTGACTCTTCTCGTCCACACACAGCACGACGGCCTTCTCGGGCGGATTCATGTACAGCCCCACGACGTCCGTCAGCTTCTCCACGAACGCGGGATCGGTCGACAGCTTGAACGTCTCCACTCGATGGGGCTGGAGGCCATGCGCGTCCCAGATCCGCTGCACGGTCGAGCGACTGACCCCCTGCGCCTTCGCCATCGTGCGACAACTCCAGGGGGTCGCCCCCGGTGGCGTGCGGTGCAACGTTGCGTGGACGATGGCTTTGACCCTGCGCGCACTGATCGTCGGTTTGCGCCCGCGCCCCTCACGCATCTCGAACACCGAATCAACGCCCTCCTCTCCAAACCGGTCGCGCCAAGCCAGCACGGTCGGCCGGCTGACGTCCACGGTCGCGGCAATGCGGCTGTTGGAAACCCCCTCGGTCGCCAGCAGCAACGCCTTCGCGCGGATGACTACCCGATGCGGTGCCGACGTACTACGGGCCCACTGTTCCAGGAGTCGCCGATCCTTCGCGGCCATGGACAGAGCGGCGGCGGCATCATTCATCCCGCCTATATTGCACGCAGGTCGTTGATATGTAAATGTATTTCAGGGACACTACACTGGTGGTGTGTCTCAAGAATGACTTTACACTTCCCGACCTTCTGCAGTATGGCGTCGGCGGTGGCAGTCCAGACGAAGGGCGTGGGGTTCTTGTTGTAGTGCTGCAGATACGCTTCGATAGCGGCGACTAACTCATGCACACTGCGAAACACTCCTCGGCGAAGGCGTTTCTGCGTCAGCTGGCTGAACCAGCTTTCGACGAGGTTCAGCCACGACGCGCCAGTGGGAGTGAAATGGAGTTGGAAGCGCGGGTGGGCCGCCAGCCACGCGCGCACCTTCGGATGCTTATGGGTGCCGTAATTGTCCAGGATGAGGTGCAGGTCCCGACGGCGCGGGAAAGTTCGGTGCAGTGTGCGCAGGAATTTCAAGAACTCCTGATGCCGGTGTCGACCGTGGCATTCGCCGATGACCGTGCCGTCCAGCATACTCAAGGCGGCGAACAAGGTCGTCGTGCCGTGTCGCTTGTAGTCATGCGTGAGCGTTCCGCAGCGGCCTGTCTTCATCGGGAGCCCGGGCTGAGTGCGGTCCAGCGCTTGAATCTGACTCTTCTCGTCCACGCACAACACCACGGCCTTATCGGGCGGATTCATGTACAGCCCGACGATGTCCGTTAGCTTTTCCACGAAGGCGGGGTCAGTCGACAGCTTGAACGTCGTCGCTCGGTGGGGTTGGAGCCCATGCGCGTCCCAGACCCGCTGCACGGTCGCGTGACTGACCCCCTGCGCCGTTGCCATCGTGCGACAGCTCCAGTGCGTGGCCCCCGGCGGCGTGCGGTGCAGCGTGGCGTGGACGATGGCTTTGACCTTGCGAGCCGTGATCGCCGGTTTGCACCCCCGCCCCTCACGGATCTCCACGACCGAGTCGAGGCCGTCCTCCAGAAAGCGCCGGCGCCAGTCCAGCACGGTCGGTCGGCTGACGCCCAGGGCGGTCGCAATGCGGCTATTGGCGACCCCGGCCGTCGCCATCAAGAGGCCCTGGGCCCGGATGACCACGCGATGCGGCGCCGACGCGCTGCGCGCCCACTGTTCAAGCAGGTACCGATCCTCGTCGTCGACCGGCAGAGCCACCGCGGCCCTATTCACAGAGCCGTTATAGCATTCGGGTCATTCAAATGTAAAGTTATTTAGGATACACACCACTAGCAGTCCGTGGCAAGAGTCCTGCATCGCACCAAGGCGGCGCGGGGCCCCGATGGCAAGGCGCGACGAGGAACGATACCGGGAGTATGTGACTGAGGAGCAACCCAGCCAGCCGGGATGCCGCGCCGACTGCCGCAGGATTTTGCCACGGGCGGCTAGCACGACTCTGTAGTTCGCCGTAGGCGGAACGCGTCCGCCCGCCGCGAAACGATCTGACAGAGCTGTAACTCAGTACCCGCTGGCCTGACCGTCCTTCCGCGACTCCGAGGCCCCGTAATACACGCCGTTCGCCGAATCGCGCATGATCGCCTGATAGCCGCCGTAGCCGCCGACCGAGTATTCGATCCGGTGTCCCAGGCGCACGAGTTCTCGGAGGGTCTGGTCAGGGATACCAGGCGGGACCTACCTACTTGACGATCCTAGTACTACTTTGTTAGATCCGCAAGTGCACCGACTTTAGCGCCTCGATGCGCTTCAGGTAGAACGGCCGTGGAGCAAAGAGGTACGCGGTGAAGATTTCCTGCACGATCGCGCGGGCCACTGGAAAGGTGAGCCCGGCGAGGTGCCGCCGCCGCTCGGCCTGCAGGAAGTTGTACGTCACGGCGGTGAGCACGACGTGATGGTGCCAGCCCGGGAACGTGCGGCCTTCGAAGTGATCCAACCCGAGGTGGGGCTTCAACTCTTGGTACTGCTGCTCGATGGCCCACCGCTGATGCGCGAGTCGGACGAGCTGCGGCCAGGAGGTGGTGGCCGGCAGGTTGACGAAGAAGTATTTGGTCCGCGGCGTCGCGCCCGTGTCGCGTTCGGCCAGCAGCCACACCTCGGGGGCGAGCCGGCGGTCGCGCCAGTCGTGGGCCGGGGTCACCCGCAGGGCCACACACTGGACCGTCCAGCGGCGCCCGCCGCGGCGGTTGCGCCAGCTGATGGGCCGCCACCGCGGCTGCGCCTTGGCGGCCTGGGCCACCGTGTACGCCCGCACGCCCGCCGCCAGGTCTGGCCGGGTGCGCGGGCGCCCCAGCCGGCCGCCCCGCCGGTGCCCGAGGCGCGGCCGCCCCAGGAACACGGTCTGCGACGAGGAAATCCCCACCGCATAGGGGAGCCGCAACCGATGCCACATGGCCCGAAACAGGCCGGTATCGCCAAACTCCGCATCGGCCAGCACGCCGGTGCCGGTGAGGCCGCTGGCGCGCACCTGCCGGAGCAGGGTGAGCGCTTGGCGCCACTTCGCCTGCAACCGGACACCCCGGGGAAGCCGCGCCCGATCGCGGGCGGCGTCGGTCAGCCACGCCTCGGGCACATAGAGCGCGGCCCCCAGCAAGTAGGCGCGCAGCCCGGTCCACAGCGCCGCGGTGACCGCCACTTGGCCATTGGCGACTTTCCCCACGGCCCCACAGTACTGGCGGGCCACCCCGACCGAGGACGTCCCTGGCTTGGGGAAACTCGTGCCAGCGAAGATCACCAGCCCTTCGCGTTCGGGCAGCACCGCCCGCAGGCAGCGCCAGACGCCGTCGGCACTCCACGGCGCATCGGTGATGAAGTGTTGGAACGCTTGATAGCCCCCGGGATCGGTCCCCCGCGCCAGCATCGCTTCCATCGACTTGCGCGGGCTGTCGCTGAGCAACCCCTGGACGTACCGGCGCAACGCCAGCTCCTGTGCGCGATGGCTGAAGCACGCCTTGAAGGCCTCGAGCCATCTCATCAGGCGACGCAACTGCCCCACCGTGCGGCGGTCGTGCACTACCGCGCAGGGTACCGAATTCGCCGGAAAAGTACAATGTCCTCAAATTAGATCACTTGTCGGATCTCGCCCAAATTGTGCGATCTAACAAAGTAGTACTAGTTGCAGTAATGCTTTCGCCATCCGTCGGCAATCTCAGTTCTGACTTCCGTATAGAGAGTTGGCTCGCGCGTGATATCGGCAATGATCCATCGACCATTCTATACAGGCGTTCTGTTAATTCAGGATCTGTCGGCACAAACACCTTAGATATCGATGAAGGATCGAACGGTGCGTTGCTCACTGTTTACAACCGACCGTGACTTACAAACCGAGCCAACTCCCCTTGCGTGAACACGTGGAGTAGTCGGTTCTTTCCAGCCTGGTTGGTCAGCCACTGCTTTGCGCCAGCGGAGTAGCCGTCCCCGTCAAGAATGATGATGGTGTCAAACTGATTCTGTGAGATAGACAGAACCTCGAACGGGTACTTCTCTTCAACGCTCCCACCTGATGCCTGCCACTTACACTGAATCACCAAACACTCAGGGTAGAGGCGTGGGTGGTAGAGAATGGCATCCACGCGCCGTTTCTTGCCGTAGATGTCTTTTCCGATCTCGCACTGGCGCGTGTAGATGGGCTGTTCCAGCTCCCGAGCTGGAAAGAACCGAACGGGCGGCACCAACAGGTACTCACGTTCGTTCAGCACGTCCGCCACGAAGTCTTCCAGCCGTCGACCAGATCGGTTTGCGCCAGTGGCCATTACCCGACAATCAACAGTTGGGGTCTCTTGCCGCGCCCATTCCCATCGCTATTGATGCTACGCGGAGCAGAGACCGTGTGACGGGTGAAGTCTCGATAAAGACGCTTGATGCTCTCCGTATCGCTATTAGACACGATGACGTGTGCTCCAGCCTTGCGCCACTGTCGACAGGAATCGCGAAGGGCCTTTTGATCGTCGGCGTCAAAGCCTTCCCCAGTGTAGCCGGTGAATGTCCCAGCATAGGGTGGGTCACAGTACACGAGGTCGCCGGCCTTTGGTTCGATGCGGTCAAATGACTTGGCCGTGAACGTGGCCTTGGCCAGCACGTCTGACACCGCCCGTAGGTTCTCAATATCACAAATCGTCGGGTTTGTATGTCGCCCAATCGGAACGTTGAACCGTCCGTGCTTGTTGACTCGATAGAGCCCGTTGAAGCACGTCTTGTTGAGATAGATGAACCGAGCGGCGAGCAGAACTGGGTCTTGTTCATCGTGCATCTTGTTGCGGACATATAGGTAATGGCGACGGTTGTGTTTCCGTTTGTGCGCCTGCAACGCCTCAATAACTGCATCTGTCCGTGCGTGAATCATCCGATAGGCGATGATCAGCTCAAGGTTCACGTCTGACAGATGCGCTTTGCGAATGCGGCTGTCGAGCGCAAAGAACACCGCCCCGCCCCCAAGGAACGGCTCCCAATAATCTCCGAACTTCTCTGGCAGGACCTTGATGATCTCAGGGATGAGGGACCGCTTTCCTCCCGCCCACTTCACGAACGGGTACGCCCTGGGCCGGTCAAGATACTCAACAGTCGTGTGTTTAAGAACCTTATTGAAGGCAGAAAGCGGGTCAGTCTTGGGTGCTGCCTTCATGCGATGAGGTCCTTATAGCTCAGCCGTGCATCGTTTGTCAGGCCACGACCGAGCGCATCGTTCACGGTTTCTTTCTTACCGTTCAACCGTCTGTTTTGCCGGTAGCACACGGCATTGAGGTAGAGCTGGGTGTGCTTCCGACTCCACCAGTGGTGCGTCCCAACGTAGACCCGTTTAGTCATGGCCCACACGCTCTCGATACTGTTAGTATGCGTATTCCCTCTCACATATTCACCAGCCGAGTGATTCACGCGGTCTACCGCATAGAACCCGTCTAGTACTACTTTGTTAGATCGCACAATTTGGGCGAGATCCGACAAGTGATCTAATTTGAGGACATTGTACTTTTCCGGCGAATTCGGTACCCTGCGCGGTAGTGCACGACCGCCGCACGGTGGGGCAGTTGCGTCGCCTGATGAGATGGCTCGAGGCCTTCAAGGCGTGCTTCGGCCAGCGCGCACAGGAGCTGGCGTTGCGCCGGTACGTCCAGGGGTTGCTCAGCGACAGCCCGCGCAAGTCGATGGAAGCGATGCTGGCGCGGGGGACCGATCCCGGGGGCTATCAAGCGTTCCAACACTTCATCACCGATGCGCCGTGGAGTGCCGACGGCGTCTGGCGCTGCCTGCGGGCGGTGCTGCCCGAACGCGAAGGGCTGGTGATCTTCGCTGGCACGAGTTTCCCCAAGCCAGGGACGTCCTCGGTCGGGGTGGCCCGCCAGTACTGTGGGGCCGTGGGGAAAGTCGCCAATGGCCAAGTGGCGGTCACCGCGGCGCTGTGGACCGGGCTGCGCGCCTACTTGCTGGGGGCCGCGCTCTATGTGCCCGAGGCGTGGCTGACCGACGCCGCCCGCGATCGGGCGCGGCTTCCCCGGGGTGTCCGGTTGCAGGCGAAGTGGCGCCAAGCGCTCACCCTGCTCCGGCAGGTGCGCGCCAGCGGCCTCACCGGCACCGGCGTGCTGGCCGATGCGGAGTTTGGCGATACCGGCCTGTTTCGGGCCATGTGGCATCGGTTGCGGCTCCCCTATGCGGTGGGGATTTCCTCGTCGCAGACCGTGTTCCTGGGGCGGCCGCGCCTCGGGCACCGGCGGGGCGGCCGGCTGGGGCGCCCGCGCACCCGGCCAGACCTGGCGGCGGGCGTGCGGGCGTACACGGTGGCCCAGGCCGCCAAGGCGCAGCCGCGGTGGCGGCCCATCAGCTGGCGCAACCGCCGCGGCGGGCGCCGCTGGACGGTCCAGTGTGTGGCCCTGCGGGTGACCCCGGCCCACGACTGGCGCGACCGCCGGCTCGCCCCCGAGGTGTGGCTGCTGGCCGAACGCGACACGGGCGCGACGCCGCGGACCAAATACTTCTTCGTCAACCTGCCGGCCACCACCTCCTGGCCGCAGCTTGTCCGACTCGCGCATCAGCGGTGGGCCATCGAGCAGCAGTTCCAAGAGTTGAAGACCCACCTCGGGTTGGATCACTTCGAAGGCCGCACGTTCCCGGGCTGGCACCATCACGTCGTGCTCACTGCCGTGACGTACAACTTCCTGCAGGCCGAGCGGCGGCGGCACCTCGCCGGGCTCACCTTTCCAGTGGCCCGCGCGATCGTGCAGGAAATCTTCACCGCGGACCTCTTTGCTCCACGGCCGTTCTACCTGAAGCGCATCGAGGCGCTAAAGTCGGTGCAATTGCGGATCTAACAAAGTAGTACTAGTGCCCCGTACGCCCTGTTGTCATCGGCGTGCACCTGCGACCCCAGCGCCACGTGCTGAATCATCAGGGGGGTGATGTCTTTCCCTTTGGTGGACCGGACCTGAAACGCGCGGGTATCACCGCCACGCTCCCGTATGCCGAAGGCAACCGTCTTGGTCTTTGTGCTCCGTCCTTGCGTTCCAGTCGTTCGCTTCCAGGCCTGTTTGTTTCGTTCCTTTCCACCGATGTAGGTCTCATCAACCTCGACCTGCCCGCCGAGCATCCCGTTCGTGCCGCCTTTCGCCACGGCGTTGCGAATGCGCTGGAGCATGAACCAGGCAGTCTGTTGTGTCACGCCTAGATGCTTGGCTAACTGAGTTGAAGCGATGCCCTTGGAGTGTGTAGTTTCCAGGTAGATGGCTAGGAACCACTTAGGAAGTAGCTTGATTGGGCTGTCCCCAAAGATGGTGCCAGTAATGAGACGAAACACGCGCTTGCAGTCGGAGCACCGGTGGCGCTGCCCATCGGCGTAATGGTAGATCTTCCCCAGGTTCCCGCAGCGTGAGCAATACGGGCCATCCTTCCACCGGATAGTCTCAAGGTGGGACAGACACGCTCGAACGGTTCCGAAGGTTCGTGTAAACTCAGGTAGGGTCATGGCTGTTTCTCGCAATCTCAACAACAGCTATTATACAGAACTGGTCTAGGATCGTCAAGCAGGTAGGTCCCTTATGTAACTCTCTGGTTCAGTTTCAATCACCGTTCAGGAGGCACAGGTCACCTCATCCCAGACCTGGAACGAGCGCGTTCTGAGCAACCGGTGGTGAACAGTTCGGAGCAGGTGGCGGCCGACGCTGAACAGATTCTGGACAACGCCGTGCACCGAGGCAAACCGTTGCAGATGGGGGCCGACTTGAACCGGCGCATCTGTCGCTCCCGCCGGCGGGTCGGTTGATGCGAGACCTCCGCTCGGTTGTTCTCGTACTGCCGGGTGCTGTGGATCACGGACGGCATCACGGTCCGGTGCGCCGCCGAGTAGCTGCGCAGTTTGTCCGAGATCAGTCGGCGAGGCTCGCGGCCTTGTCGTTTCAATAGCTTGCGGAAGAACCGTGTGGCTGCTCGCTTGTTGCGCCGCGACTGCACGAGGATGTCGAGGACGTCGCCGTCCTCATCCACGGCCCGCCACAAATACTGTTGCCGCCCCCGGATCCGCACGAACAGCTCGTCCAGATGCCAGGTGTCGCCCTGGCGACCCCGGCGCTGCCGCAACCGCCGCGCATAGGCAAGTCCGAACCTCGAACACCACTGCCGAATCGCCTCATATGTCACGGTGACACCGCGTTCGGCGAGAAGATCCTCAACATCCCGAAAACTCAGGCCAAAACGGTAGTAGAGCCAGACGGCGTGGCTGATGATGTCTGGGGGAAATCGGTATCCGCGGTAGCTGAGCGGCTGGCTCGTCATCGGCCCACTCTGCCACCGGCAGCTCAACTTGACAATGCCCCCTCGAAGATTGGGCGTATCGCCGCGGGGTCCAACTGGACTTCATTCGGCCAGCGAAACCCATTGAACCCGTTAGAAGGACAAGCTCAGATTGAACCCGCCCACCACCGTGTCGGCGTAAGAACCTGGGGTCCCTGCGGTTCCCCGGTAGACATCCCTCAGATCTGGAAACTGCCCGGCGCGGAATTCACTTAGGAGACTGCTGTAAGTCACGAAGCCGGCCGCAGACCAGTTGTCGTTGATAGCGATCGGAAGGCTGACAGTGAAACTGGCGTCGTGCGCTCCGCCGTCAGCAATGCCGTAATAGAAATTCCCGAATCCACCGTTCGCAAAAGCGATCGAACCACTGACATCCAGACCTGTAAAAACATCGTGATTGAACCCAAGTGAATGACCGGCCGCGATGTTCACATACACGCCAGAGTCGCCATTACCCGCACTGGTCTCATCTACGTCCACGTACAACGTCACGGATGGGGCCAGTGGAACCGAGTCGAAACCCACGGTGCCATAGAGTTCGGTCGTTGTGTTAAAACGGTCCGGGAAGGTGTAGAAGATCACGCCGCCGCCGACCGAGACATCGTCAAACGAATGGTCGTACGCAAACGTGTAGTCGATCTCAGAAAATCTCCCCTGAAGGCCGTTATTGCCGAGGCCGGTCACGGCAGGGTTTTCATTAATGAGCAGTCTTCCCGTTCCCTCGTTCACAGCCATCAGGTCCATCGTTCCCCAAGCGTTGAACGAAAACCCGTCAATCGCCACCGTCATGGAAGGCTGTATGCTCGAATCGTTGGTCAGCCGCTGGCCACGCCAGATGTATTTACTGACGACGGCGAGGTCGCCCCCAAACGAGTATTCCTGTGCCGCCGCGGTCCCGACGGACGATCCGAACACCAACACGGCACCAAGGGTGGCAATAACGACTTTTGAATTCATGTCTTTGTCCGATTCCCTTCCTACTTGACCTTCATCACGCCCAGGGTGCACAGCGACGCTGTCGCTACGGCCTGAAGGTTTTAGCCTGTGGATCCAGCTCCGGACCTGCGATCGCCTGCTGGTCAGCGAGCTGTCGCGGCTCGACCCGCATATCGTGACCCTGGCGTGGCTCGATGTCCAGGAGCGCAGTTGCCAGCCAGCGATGGCGTTGACTCGAGTTCTGCCAGTGATCGACCTTCGCACAGCGCTCCTCAATGAGCGCGTTGATGGACTCGAGGCCGTTCGTCGTCTTCAGCGACCGGCCCAGCACGCCGTACACCCCGAGGCGATGCAACGTCAGGGTCTCGTCGAGGCCTTCCGCCAGACTGCCGGCCGCGGATTGGTTCCGATCCTCCAGCTCATGCTGGCGCGACTGGAGGGCGGCGAGGGCCTCGTCGTACTCCGGACGGTTGTCGGCGCGCTGGAGACGCTGCCGCCACACCGGCTGCTCACTCTTCGCCAAGTAACTCACCACGTTCTCGCGCGTGTGCCACTGACACCGTTGCACCAGGGCGCGGTGGCGGAAGGCTTTCCGCACGGCCGCCCGGAGCCCCTGGCCGCCATCCACGATCACCAGCAGCCCCTGGGAGATATCGAGGCCCCGCTCGACCAAGGACCGGAGGAACGGGGTCAACACCTTCTCGTTCTCCGTGTCCGTCTCGACGAAGCCCAGGAACCGTTTGTCCCCCGTCATCGTGATGCCCAGCGCGACGACCATCGTCGCCTCGGCGAACGTCTTGCCGTCCAGCACGAGGGCCACGACGTCCTCCCCGGAGAGGTCCCGCTCCTGGACTCGCGGAGTTTGGTCGCGCTGGCCTGAATGAACGCGCGGGACACCGTCGACCCCGACAGGCCGATCGCCCCGGGAATCGCCTCGGCGGCCGCCGCGTAGTTGCGGCACGAGATCCCATACAGCACGCGCCTCAGCAACAGGTCGTTGACTGCGCGATCGCCATGCAGCGCCTCGTACGACTGCAGTGGAATCTCGCTCTCCGTGACGTGGCGAATCCGGGGCACGCGAATCGGCACGCGCTGGCCGGCCAACCCGACCGTCCCGGGGTTGCTGCCATGACGGCGCCCGCCGACTGCCGGGGCTTTGCGGGCGTAGCGCTCACCCGCCAGCGCTGTCACTTCCTCGTCGAGCAACTCCTCGATGTGCATCAAGCCCAGCGGAACCAACGACCGGATCAACTCCACCTTGGCATCGACCTTCAGCTCGGCGTACTCCGCTCGGTCGATGACGTCGACCGCGCCCAACGTGCGCCCTTTTTTGCGCTTCCTGACCGATCGGAGGACACTGCTCATCTCGGCTCCTTTCTCTCGTGGCGTGATGGTCGTCTCGCAACGTCATCAAACCACAGGGGGTGGAGCCGCTTCAATTTCCAACTAAGTTTCGCTCACACTCCAGAGCTCTCATGTGGTCATCGCAACACTGGAACATGCATTGGTATGAAGCGATGGAGGTATTGCGATGGCAACCACACGGATTCGGGGTGTGCGGCTGACCCGACAGGAACGGCTGGCGGTGCGTCGGCTCATCAGTGCAGGCTGTAGTTTCGAGGAGGCGGCGGCAACCGTACGGTGTTCGACAAAGTCTTTCGCTCTTTAAAGGTCGAAATAGAGCGCGAACTCCCACGGATGCGGCCGCAAGCGGAGCGCATCGACCTCGTTCTTCCGCTTGTAGTCTATCCAGACCTCGATGACGTCCTTCGTGAAGACGTCACCCTTGAGGAGAAACTCGTGGTCAGCTTCGAGGGCCTCAAGGACCCGTGACAAATCGCCCGGCGTGTTGTCAATCTTGGCCACCTCTTCCGGGGGCAGGTCGTAGAGGTCCTTGTCAAGTGGTCCTGGCGGCGTCAACTTGTTCTGGATGCCGTCGAGACCGGCCATCAACATCGCGCTCAAGGCGAGGTAGCCGTTACAAGTCGAATCCGGGAACCGGCACTCAATCCGTTTTGCCTTCTCACTGTTCGAGTAGGCCGGGATACGGACGGCGGCGCTCCGGTTACGCATCGAATAGATCAGGTTGATCGGCGCCTCGTAGCCCGGCACCAGTCGACGATACGAGTTGGTCGTCGGATTGGTAAGCGCGAGGAGGGCCGGGGCATGCTTCAAGATGCCACCGATGTAATACAGCGCGGTCTGACTGAGGTTGGCGTAGGTCGTCCCAGCCTCAAAGAACTGATTGCGCCTTTCCTTCCAGATGCTTTGGTGCACGTGCATTCCGGAGCCGTTGTCCTGAAAGATCGGCTTGGGCATCAGCGTGACCGCCTTACCGTGTCGTCGCCCTATGTTCTTGATGACGTACTTGAACTTCATCAGCTTGTCACTCGTGCTGACGAGCGAGTCGAACCGTATGTCGATCTCGGCTTGACCGGCAGTGCCGACTTCGTGGTGCTGGACCTCGACGTCGACGCCGATCGATTCGAGCGTGAGCATCATTTCGGTCCGGATGTCCTGCTGGCTGTCCATCGGTGGTACCGGGTAGTAACCTTCCTTGTACCGCGGCTTGTAGCCGAGGTTGTGTGAGTGCCCGGCGCTATCCGGGTTCTCGACGCGACCCGTGTTCCAGAAGCCCTCTGACGAGTCGAGGTGATAGAAGCCTTCGTTATAAGTCTGCCCGAACCGAACGTCATCGAGGATGAAGAACTCGGGCTCGACGCCGAAGTAGGCAACATCACCAATGCTGGTGGAGTGGAGATACGCCTCAGCCTTCTGCGCGATGTGACGTGGGTCCCGCGAGTACGCCTCGCCGGTAATCGGGTCCTTGACGTTGCAGATGATGACGACCGTCGGAGCGGTCATAAACGGATCGACGAACGCGGTTGACGAATCCGGAAAGAGCAGCATGTCGCTCTCCTGGATCTGTTGGAAGCCCCGGATGCTCGAGCCATCAAAGCCGATCCCCTCGTCAAAAACATCGACCGAGAATTCCTTTGCCGACACCGTGAAGTGCTGCCACAGCCCAGGTAGGTCAACGAACCGTAGGTCGATGGCCTGGACTTCTTTGTCCTTGATGAGTTTCATCACATCTTGTGCTTCCATCCGTTACCTCACCTTTCGAAGAGAGTGACACAGGCTCAGCAGCTCGTCCAGATGACAATCGGTTTCACGACAATCCTTCATCCGGTGCGGACCACGTCCATAATCGGGTCAATGGCGGTATCCACCGCGTCGTCGCGACGACGATTTCGGTTCCATTCCTGGGATACTCTGGGTGTCGGTCTCGGGCAATTCGAAGTCGGCGAGCTCGCGCACTTGGTGTCCAATGTTGAGTCCGAGATCCCACTATTCGGGCATTGTGACGTTACGTCGGATGTTACGCACGTTGGGGCTCGGCGATAAGCCATGGAGGATGGTGCGTAGAAACCGTTCCTCAATGGCGCCGACTCTAGTCCGCGCGGCGGGGATGCGAATAGCTGTTGCCGACGGCTGTATTGCACACGGCGGATTGGACGACCAACCGGATCGAACGACTGAATGGCGAAGAAACGCCGACGCACGCAGGCCATTCTTGTTCCGACCACTGCGCTTTGCGACACTGTTGAAGCACTGGCTGGAGCCCGGTGGCGGCAACCCGACGGACGCCGCCGCGTGAAACTCAGGCGGGGCTGCCAAACACCACACGCTTGTCGGAAGAGAGATTGACCCCGACGCCTGATCTCAAACACATGCTTCCACAACTATGCCAACGGTGACCATATGATCCGGCAACATTAGAGGCCTATAATCCTGTATCCGCTCTCGCCGTGATCTGACAGATCGAGCCCTTCCACAAGGGCGTCATCGTCGACGCGGAGCCCGACAAGCGCCGACGTTACCTTGACAATCAGGTAGGTGATCGCGGCGGACCAGATGATGACGGCACCGGCGCCGGTGAGCTGCGTCGCCAGTTGGCTGCCCATGCCCGATCCTTCGGCGTAGCCGACGCCACCAAGCGCCGGGGCGGCGAAGACCGCTGTCAGCACGATTCCAAGCGTCCCCCCGACGCCGTGCACGGCGAAAACATCAAGCGCATCGTCGATCTTGAAACGCTGCTTGACGAGCCCGACGAACCAGAAACAGACAGGGCTTGCGACCAACCCGACACACAGGCCGCCAAGCGGTCCGACGAATCCGGAAGCCGGGGTGATCGTTGCCAGACCCGCGACCGCGCCGGTGGCAACGCCGACGAGGCTGGGTTTGCCGAACCGGGCCCATTCGATGACGCCCCAGACCAGACAGGCGCTCGCCGCGGAGATATGGGTGACGGTCATGGCCATGCCCGCGCTACCGTCGGCGGCCAGGGCGCTGCCTGCATTAAAACCGAACCAGCCGACCCATAGCATCGACGCGCCGATCATCGTCAGGACGGGGCTGTGGGGCTGCCGCAGTTCGTCGGGAAAACCGGTGCGGGGCCCCAACGCGAAGGCGATGACCAACGCGGATACCCCGGCCGTTGCATGCACCACCAGTCCGCCGGCGAAATCCCGCACGCCCCATGCTGCCAGGAAACCGCCACCCCAGATCCAATGAGCGACCGGCGCATAGACCAGAAGCAGCCACAGCCCGCTGAATGTAAGCACCGCTGCGAACTTGATCCTCTCCACATAGGCGCCCACGATCAGCGCCGGGGTGATGATCGCGAAGGTCATCTGAAACATGAAGAAGACCGTTTCTGGGATGTCACCGGACGCGGTGTCCAAGCCGACGCCGGTCAGAAAGCTTTTCCCGAAGCCGCCGAACCAAGCATTCATGGCGCCACTGTCGCCGAACGCGATGCTGTACGCGACCACCAGCCAGAGGATCGACGCCAGCGAGGCGATCGAGAAGCAGTGCATCATCACCGACAGCACGTTCTTTGACTGCACGAGGCCTGCATAGAAAAGGGCCAAGCCCGGCAAGGTCATCAACAGGACGAGCGCCGTGGAGGTCAGTATCCAGGCGGTGGCGCCGGTATCGAACGGGGCGCTCACGGCTGTGACCTCGCGCGCCCAGAGGCGGCCGGCAACGATCGCCGCAACCGAAGTTCCTTAAGCGAAAAAGCCATTTAAGTTCCTATCCGGTTCGATCATGACTCTGAAATACGGGAGCGTGGTTGCCAACGACAATACCAGCCTCACCCCTGGAACGCAATCGCGTCCCCGGCCTCCTGAAGGTTCATCCCGAAGTCGATCAGGTTGATCAAGACCTGCGCGTGCATCTGGGGCTGGACCGCGCCGCCCATCACGCCGAAGCTCAGGAACGGCTCACCGTCCTTGGTGACGAACGCCGGGATGATCGTGTGGAACGGCCGCTTGCGGGGCGCGTAGCTGTTGAAGTGCCCCTCCTCGAGATTGAACAGCTCGCCGCGGTCCTGGAAGATGAACCCGAGGTTAGCGGGCGACAATCCGGTGCCCATGCCTCGGTAGTTGCTCTGGATGAGCGACACCATCGTGCCGGCCCTGTCGGCGACGGTCATGTAGATGGTATCGCCCTCCTCCAGCGAGGGGTTGTCCGCCGTGTAGCGGCGTGCCGCGTGTTCGGGGTCGATCAGCATGCGCCGCTCGTCCGCGTACCCCTTGGAGATCAGTCGCTCGACCGGGATCTCGTTGAAGGCGGGGTCGGCGTAGAACTTGGCCCGGTCCTCGAAGGCGAGCTTCTTGGCCTCGAGGAACCGGTGGATGTACTCGGGGCTTCCGAAGCCCATGCGGGCGAGATCGTAGCCCTCGAGGATGTTGAGGATCTGCAGCGCCGCGATTCCCTGCCCGTTGGGCGGCAGCTCCCAGACGTCGTAGCCGCGATAGTTCGTCGAGACCGGCTCCACCCAGTCGGAGCGATGGTTCGCCAGATCCTCGTACGACAGGAAACCGCCGACCTCACTTCATGAAGGCGTCGATCTTCCTGGCGATCTCGCCCTTGTAGAACACGTCGCGTCCCTCGTTCGCGATCTGCTCGAGGGTGTTCGCCAGCCGGGGGTTCTTGAAGATCTCACCCTTGGCGGGGGCCCTGCCGTCGGGCATGAACGTTTCCCTGAAGCCGGCCCACTTCTCCAGCCGGGGCGCACTGCTCTGCCACGCTGCCGCGATCACCTCGGTGAGGGGGAAGCCTTCGCGCGCGTACTGGATCGCCGGGGCGAGGATTGCGGTCATCGGCAACGTCCCGAACTTGCCGTGGAGCTCGAACCAACCGTCGACCGCGCCTGGAACCGAGACCGGCAGCGGCCCGTGGCTGGGGATCTTGTCGAGACCGAGCTCCTTGAAGTGCGCCAGCGTCAGCGACGCAGGCGACCGGCCGCTGGCGTTCAGGCCATGGAGACGTTGGCTCTTTGCGTCCCAGACGATGGCGAACAGGTCGCCCCCGATCCCGTTGCCGGTCGGCTCCACCAGCCCGAGCATCGCGTTGGCCGCGATGGCGTCATCGACCGCGTTCCCTCCCTGCTTCAGGATGTCAATCGCGACCTGGGTCGCCAGCGGCTGGCTCGTTGCGGCCATCCCGTTGCGCGCGATCACCTCGGACCGGGTCGCGAACGACTTACCGGAGGTGCGCTCGATCGCCAGGACGGACAGGGGAGCG
The DNA here is from genome assembly GCA_965197935.1 of Vicinamibacterales bacterium. Lineage (GTDB taxonomy): Bacteria > Acidobacteriota > Vicinamibacteria > Vicinamibacterales > CAZQMT01 > CAZQMT01. Next base: position 471,052 of record CBDAOD010000002.1, read on the forward strand.
ACGACCGCGAGAAGTGCGAGCAACAGGGAGAGCTTCATGACCAACTCCTCTCACGCCGGCGGGCGAACCCGGCGGTTCTCCATGCCGGAGGGGTTTGACCGCCGACCCCGACCGGGGCCGGCATGTCGGGTCGCCCCGAGTACGGATCTGAAAATACCCCGGACCAGCCAAAAATGGAAGTCCGATGCGACGGCGCACTCGGGCGATGGACGGGGACCGCGCAGGGCGGTATCCTGGTGCGCGCCTCCGATGCCTCTGCGAATCGGTGCCCCTGTCGCGTGGTGAGAGGAGCCTTTCATGGACGTGAATCGGCGCGACTTCATCGCGCAGACGGCCGCGCTGGCGGCAACCGTCGGATCGACCTCCGCCGCGGGTGTCGACCGCGGCGCCGAAGCCGCTGCGACGCGCAGCCTTTCCGAGGCCAGGGCCGAGTTCCCGTGGGCCACCCGCCAGACCTATCTCGACTCGGCGGCTCTGCATCCGGTCGGCAGTCACGCCGCTCGGGTGGTCGAGCGGTGTCTGGACTATCGAGTCCAGGGGCCGGGCTCTGACCGTCTGGCCGTGGGCGAGCGCGAGCTGCAGGAGGTGAAGCGGCTCTACGCGAACCTGATCAACGCCACCCCGAACGAAATCGCCTTCGTCCAGAGCACGACGGCGGGTGAGAACATCGTCGCGGCCGGGCTGGGTCTCGGCCGGACCGGTGGCAACATCGTGACGGACGAGCTCCACTTCCATGGCGGGCTGTATCTCTACCAGTCGCTCGAGCAGGCGGGGTTGGAGGTTCGCGTCGTCAAGCAACGAGACTGGCGGATCGACGTCGCCGACATGGACGCGGCCATCGATCGTGACACGCGGCTGGTGGCGGTGACGCTGGTGTCGAACATCAACGGCTTCCTCCACGACATCCGCGCGGTGAGCGACGTCGCGCACGCCCGGGGAACCTACGTCTACGCCGACGTCATCCAGGCCGTGGGCTGCCTCCCCGTCGACGTCCGGGCGATGGGGATCGACTTCTGCGCGGCCGCCACCTACAAGTGGCTGATGGGGCTGAAGGGCCTCGGATTTCTCTACGTGCGCGAGGATCTCCAGGACACGGTCGTGCCCACGTCCCAGTTCGGCGGCCGCCACTACGCCAACCTCCGCTACCACAACTTTCCCGGCAGCCCCCCGGGCGCCGCTGATCGCACGTGGGATCCCAGACCCGGCGCGGCGCGCTACGAGGTCGGCACGCTGCCGTCGATCGCCGCGGCGTGCCAGCTCGAGTCCCTCAGATACATCGCGGAGCTTGGCGTCGCGAACATCGCGGCTCACGTGAAACCCCTGACGGATCGGGTGCGCGAGGAGGTCCCGAAGCTCGGCTATCCGACGATCACCCCGCCGGAGACGCCGACTCCGATCGTCTCCTTCCTGGTCCAGAGGCCGGAGGAGGTCAAGGCGAAGCTGGTCGACGCGAACGTGGCGGCGAAGGTGCTGTGGAACCAGCTGCGGGTCTCGCCCTCTGTGTTCAACACCCAGCAGGACGTCGACCGGTTGCTCGGGGCGCTCGCGTGACGACCGCCGCGAGCGGCTTCGGGCGCCGACGACCCCGGACCGCGAGGAGGTCATCGTGACGCACACCGAGTCGAGACGAGTGTGCCTGATGGGCTGCGTCGCCGTGGCGTGGTTCGCCGGGGTGACGGTGGCCGGGCGGCAGGCCGAGACGACGAGCGATCGGGCGCTGGCGACTCGGCCCGCCGCGGACGGGTGGGAAGCCTACGTCGACCCTCCCATGGTCGACGCCGTATCCGTCGAGGATCTCGACCCCGAGCTGGGGGCGCCCGAGGCCGCGGTGATGAAGTTCCTGGCGAGCCGTCTACGCGGGGACCGCCTCTGGGAGCAGGCGCTGGTGCCGGCCGGGGTGCGCGGCGACCGCTTGAACCGACAGCTCGAAGAGTGGGACGCGTGGGCGCTTCACGCCTTCCAGCTTCGGGCGCGGAAGGCGACGAGCGACGCCTCCATGTGGATCAAGACCTTCTTTCGGATTGTCGTGGACGGGGACGCCGACGAGGGGGAGGACGAGTTCGAGATCCGGCGCGTCGACGGCGTCTGGTACGTCGCCGCGGTGCCGAGCTAGTGTAGTGTCCCTGAAATACATTTACATATCAACGACCTGCGTGCAATATAGGCGGGATGAATGATGCCGCCGCCGCTCTGTCCATGGCCGCGAAGGATCGGCGACTCCTGGAACAGTGGGCCCGTAGTACGTCGGCCCCGCATCGGGTAGTCATCCGCGCGAAGGCGTTGCTGCTGGCGACCGAGGGGGGTTCCAACAGCCGCATTGCCGCGACCGTGGACGTCAGCCGGCCGACCGTGCTGGCTTGGCGCGACCGGTTTGGAGAGGAGGGCGTTGATTCGGTGTTCGAGATGCGTGAGGGGCGCGGGCGCAAACCGACGATCAGTGCGCGCAGGGTCAAAGCCATCGTCCACGCAACGTTGCACCGCACGCCACCGGGGGCGACCCCCTGGAGTTGTCGCACGATGGCGAAGGCGCAGGGGGTCAGTCGCTCGACCGTGCAGCGGATCTGGGACGCGCATGGCCTCCAGCCCCATCGAGTGGAGACGTTCAAGCTGTCGACCGATCCCGCGTTCGTGGAGAAGCTGACGGACGTCGTGGGGCTGTACATGAATCCGCCCGAGAAGGCCGTCGTGCTGTGTGTGGACGAGAAGAGTCACATTCAGGCGCTGGACCGGACGCAGCCCGGGCTGCCGATGAAGAAGGGCCGCTGTGGGACACTCACGCATGACTACAAGCGCCACGGGACAACGACCTTGTTCGCCGCGCTGAACATGCTGACCGGGCAGGTCATCGGCGAGTGCCACGGCCGGCATCGGCATCAGGAGTTCCTGAAGTTTCTTCGCCAACTCCACCGCGCGTTCCCCTCTCGCCTCGACCTCCACCTCATTCTGGACAACTACGGCACGCATAAACATCCGACCGTGCGGGCCTGGCTGGCGGCCCATCCGCGCTTCACGCTCCACTTCACCCCTACCGGCGCATCGTGGCTCAACCTCGTCGAGAGTTGGTTCAGCCAGCTCACGCAGAAACGCATCCGCCGAGGGGTGTTTTGCAGTGTCGACGAACTCGTCGCCGCCATCAACGATTACCTCCAGCGCTACAACGACAACCCCCAACCCTTTGTCTGGACCGCGACGGTCGATACGATTCTAGAGAAGGTTGGGAAGTGCAAAGTTATTCTTGGGACACACCACTAGCAGCCGATGGCAAACGTCCTGAGTCGCACCAAGGGCCGCCTTGAGAGACGCCGCGGCCGGCCCGAGCAAGGCGCGAGGAGGAGCGCAGCCCGAGTATCTCGACGCGAGCGGGCTGGCCAAGCTCTATCTGCCCGAACCGGAGAGCGAGACGCTCAACCGGGCGCTGGCGGGACGTCGCGATGCGCTGGTGTCCGACCTGGCCGTGACCGAGATCGTCTCGTCGCTGGCCCGCCGGCGCCGCGTGGGCGAGGTCAGCCAGGAGGCCGTGGTTCGGTTGCAGCGCACCCTGCTCGGACACCTAGACGTCGGCGTGTATCATCGGATCGAGCTGCTGCCCGCCGTTCATCGCGCCGCGGAGCGCCTTCTGCTGTCGGCCGAGCGCGTGTCGTTGCGCGCGGCCGATGCCTTGCACCTGGCGCTGGCGGTGAGTGGCGAGGCCGCGACGCTGATAACCTACGACCTCCGACTGGCCGATGCGGCAGGCGTCTTCGGCCTGCAGGTTTTTCCCGAGGCGAATCGGGAGGGAGAGTGACGATGACGACGACGACCACGAAGGTCCCGCAACTCGAGGGCAAGGAAGGCGCCGCGCGCCGGGTCAAGTACGTCCGCAACCTCGACAAGGTACAGAACGTCCCGGCGGAGGAGCGCGCGCGGATCCAGAAGGTCGCCGACCGCTACGTGTTTCGCGCGAACGATTACTACCTGGGGCTGATCGACTGGGAGGATCCCAACGACCCGATCAAGCAGCTGATCATCCCGCGCGAGGGGGAGCTCAGCGACTGGGGCAAGCTCGATGCCAGCAACGAGCAGGCCGTGACCGTCGCCCGCGGTGTGCAGCACAAGTACGACCACACGGTCCTGCTGCTGTGCAACGAGGTGTGTGGCGCCTACTGCCGCTACTGCTTCCGCAAGCGGCTCTTCATGGACGACAACGACGAGGTCACGAACGACGTGTCCGCGGGCATCGACTACATCCGCGCGCACACCGAAGTGACCAACGTGCTGCTGACTGGTGGGGACCCGCTCCTGATGAGCACGCGGCGGCTGGTGGAGATCTTCGAGCAGCTGCGCGACATTCCGCACGTCCGCATCATCCGGATCGGCTCGAAGATGCCGGCCTTCGACCCGTGGCGCGTTCTCACCGACAAGACGCTGCACGAGGCGTTTCGCACCTACTCGACGCAGGACCAGCGCATCTACCTGATGGCGCACTTCGATCACCCGCGCGAGCTCACCGACGTGGCGGTCGAGGGGATTGCCACGTTCATTCGGAACGGCGTGATCTGCGTCAATCAGTGTCCGCTGGTCAAGGGGGTCAACGACGATCCCCGGGTGCTGACCGAGCTGTATCAGAAGCTGGCCTGGATCGGGTGTCCGCCGTACTATCTGTTCCAGGGTCGGCCCACCGCGGGCAACGAGCCCTACGAGGTGCCGATCGTGCGCGGGTGGCAGATCTTCCAGGAGGCTATCCGCAAGGGATCGGGGCTCGCGCGGCGTGCGCGCTACGCGATGTCGCACGAGACCGGCAAGATCGAGATACTCGCCGTCGACGACAATCACATCTACCTGCGCTACCATCGAGCCAAGAATCCGGCGAACCGGGGCAGGTTCATGATCTACAAACGCGATGATGAGGCGTTCTGGCTCGATCAGCTCGAGCCGGTGGCCGGGAGCGGCAACCCGAAGTTCGAGGCGTCGTCGCCGTTCGCGGTCGACGAAGGTCCGGAGTAGGCGAGCGGCCCGCGTCGGGAAGGACCCGTGGAAGGACCGGCCGAATTGGAAAGGAACCACCCATGAGACGAGCCCTGCTCGCGTCGCTGATGGTCACCAGTATCACGCTTGCCGGTACCACGCTGCCCACCCCTGCCGACGCCGCCGCGCTTCCCGCGTGCGATCCGGACAACGGCGGTATCACGCTGCCCGAGGGCTTCTGCGCGCTCGTGGTCGCGGACGAGCTGGGTCGCGGGCGCCATGTCGAGGTGGCGCCGAACGGGGATATCTACGTGTCGCTTCGAGACAGGGAGGACTCACCCGGCGCCATCGTCGCGCTACGCGATACGGATGGTGACGGCCGGGCCGACGTTCGCGAGCGATTCGGTGACGGCGGCGGCACCGGGCTGGTGCTCCACGACGGCTACCTCTATCTCGCGCGGACGTCGTCCATCGTGCGGTTCCCGATGCGCGCAGGCGAGCTCGTGCCGACCGGACCGGCCGAGACCCTCATCACCTTGCCCACCCAGCGGGGGCATGCCGAGAAGGGGCTTGCCTTCGACGGCGAGGGTTCGCTCTACGTCAACGTCGGCGCGCCCTCCAACGCGTGCCAGGAACCCGACCGCGAGGTGCGGGTGCCCGGGCAGGATCCGTGTCCGCTGCTGGAGCGACACGGCGGGATCTGGCGTTTCGACGACGACCGGTCCGGCCAGACCCAGGACGACGGCGGCACGCGCTACGCCACCGGGATGCGGCAGATGCTCGCGCTGACGTGGCATCCCACGGGCGGCCTCTACCTCGTGCAGCACGGCCGTGATCAGCTGAACACGATATGGCCGGGGATGTTCACCGACGAGCAGAACGCCGAGCTACCTTCCGAGGAGCTCCAGCGCGTCGCGGAAGGGTCCGACTTCGGCTGGCCCTATTGCTACCACGACTGGCAGCAGAACAAACGATTGCAGATGCCCGAGTACGGCGGCGATGGCGAGAAGGTCGGGCCGTGCGATCGTTACCCGCCGCCGGTCATGGGATTCCCCGGTCACTGGGCGCCCAACGATCTGATCTTCTACACCGGCGCCCAGTTTCCCGAACGCTACCGTGGCGGCGCCTTCATCGCCTTCCACGGATCGTGGAACCGGGCTCCGCTGCCGCAGGGTGGCTACAACGTGACGTTCGTGCCCTTCAGCGGCACCGACGCGTCGGGAGCCTACGAAGTCTTCGCCGACGGCTTCGCTGGCCGGAAGCCGCTCATGAATCGCAGCGACGCCGTGCATCGGCCGACGGGTCTGGCGCAGGGTACGGACGGCTCGCTCTACGTATCGGACTCCGTGAGCGGACGTCTCTGGCGGGTCGTGCACCGGGACGGCGAGTCGTCCAACTGACCCCAACGTTCACCCGGGTTGCCAGATCTAGTGTCCTGTAACAGTAATTCGTGGAATAAGTCCCGTGCGCGGCGCCCGGCTGGCCAGGTGCGAGGAGCGAGCATACCGGGAGTATTCGAGCGACGAGCAACACTGCCAGGCGGGATGCCCCGCGCGGGAATCGTTCCGCGAATCACTGTTGCAGGACACTAGTTTGTTCTGGACGACGAGAGCTGTGTGGTGCCCTCGCCGCCCAGCCCGGCGCCAAACGTGGCAACCCCAGAGTTCACTGGGGTCAGCGCGACATCGTCGGGCCGGCGGAAGACGGCGTCCGCCGGGCATGCTGCAAGATCCTGCGGCGAGTGACGGCGGGTGTGGGACGGATCCGGGAGACAGTCGCGCCGGATGGAGCGGTGGGTCAATCCATCAGCTCGGCGAGTGCGGGCGCCCCGTTCGTGTACGCGTTACCCACGCCGTGAAACAGCCCGACGATCCAGAGATTGCGAGTGCGGTGGAAGAGGACGGCGAAGAAGAGGCCGATCGCGAAGATCGCCCCGAAGAGGGCGCTGGTCGCGACCGGGGATAGACCCGCACCGAAGTGATACGCGTGGAGGGGACCGAACGTGAAGAGCAGATTGGCGGTCACCGGTCCCCAGACCTCGCCCAACCGGCGGGTAAGTTCCGTCTGGAGGATCCCCCGGTACATGAGCTCCTGGTAGAAGCCCCACGTGAGCTGCAAGAGAAGGATCGAGGCGGCGGCGCGCCAGAGTTCCGGGCGGTCGCCGAGTCCGCCGAGCTGGTTGCGGAACGCGAAGCCGAACACGAGGTTGGCGAGCACGAGCACCTGGATGACGTAGAATCCCTCGGTGCGCGTCCATCGCGCCCACCCCAGGAAACCCAGCGCATCCGGTGACATCCCGGCGAAGGTTCTCGCGGCGACGAGCGCACCGAGGAAGAGGAGCGGCAGGCTCAGCCAAGACGCGGGCATCGGCGCGCCGAGACGCGGCAACAGAGACAGCCGTGGGCCGAGCACGAGCTCGAGCGTGACGAAGATCAGGAGGAGCCGGACCCCGCTGGCGGAGGAGTAGGCGGGGTGTTTCCGCCGCCCGAAGCGCAGGAGATGGCCTCGGAGGGCGGGGCCGAGGCAACGGCGCGCGCGATCGACGCTCGGACTCGTCACGAGGTCGAGACTCCGCTGGATCGTCGTTGAACCGAGGACACGGTCAGCCTATCATCACCGCCGGAGTCAGCATTACGGAGTCGAGCTTTTCACGCCCCCCCCAGGGTGGCCGACGGCATGGTGACACGCAGGATTCAGGCGCCCGAACGCTCGACCAAGCGCATCTGTGTCTACTGCGCATCTAGCCGCGGGTGCGATCCGATCTTCCACCGGGCCGCGTTCGAGCTCGGCGCGCTGCTGGCCGATGCGTCGTTCGCCATCGTGTACGGTGGTGGTGCATTCGGCTCCATGGGGGCGCTGGCCGACGGGGCGCTGTCCCGCGGCGGTCACGTGACCGGCGTGCTGCCCCAGTTCATGGCCACGCTGGAATGGGGACACACGCAGATCTCCGAGCTGCGCCTCGTCGAGGACATGCGGCACCGCAAGCATCTGATGCTGTCCGAGAGCGACGCCGTGGTCGCCCTGCCCGGCGGCAGCGGCACCCTGGAGGAGCTCATGGAGGCGATCACGCTCAAGCGGCTGGGCATCTACTTGAACCCGATCGTGCTGGTGAACACCAAGGGGTTCTTCTCCCCGTGGGTCGACTTGCTCCAGCGGTGCGTCGACGAGCGATTCCTGGACGCGCGGCATGCGCGGATGTGGACCGTCGTCTCGCAGCCGGGCGAGGTGCTCGAGGCCATCCACACCGCGGAGGCGTGGCCAAGCGACGCGCGGAGCTTTGCCGCGCTGTAGGCGGGTCGCCTCCCCGCGGCGCGCGATGGCGACCAGTCTACCTTCGCCAACGACCTCGAGTCGCCCCGTCACTCTCGGGAGGTGGCAGATGATCGCAATCTGGTGTCGCCGAGCCGTTCCAGCCGCATGGCTGGTGGCCGGCTGTCTCTTGGGCTCGGTCGTCATCGGCTGCGGCGCCGAACCAATTTCGCCGCCACTCGACGAGCTCGAGCGGCGATTCACCGAGTCCATGACCGGCGTGGCCCTGGTCGGCCAGTTCACGGTCGTCGGCCGGGACGATCCCTCGGGGCGGCCGGAGCGTTACGAGATCGAGAGCGTCGAGAAGGTTGGGGACGACGAGTGGCAGTTCAACACACGTTTGCAGTACGCGAAGGTCGACGTGACCCTGCCGATCAGGGTGCCCGTGCTGTGGGCCGGTGACACGCCCATGGTGTCCATCACCGACTTCAGCATTCCGACGCTCGGGACCTTCACGGCGCGCGTGTTCTTCTACGGCGATCGGTATGCGGGCACGTGGCAGCACGAGGACTCCGGCGGCCACATGTTCGGACTGATCGAGAAGCGGGCGACCGAACCCTAGCACGCGTCGATGAACTCGTTGGTGTAGGTGGCCGAGAGCGCCACATCCGCCTCCCGCACCCTGGACAGGGACCCCGACAACACCCGCTTGACGGCTTCGGCCCCGTCTGCCGACATTCGACCATCGGGTGAGTACATCGGGATCGTGCGTTCGAGCGCCGTCAGGTACCGCCCGCGATCGTCTCCACGCATCGCGATCGGCATGGCGTCCCCGATCTCCTCGACCGAGTGGCCCTGGATCCATGCCAGCGTGCGCGTCATCGCGCGGGCGAGCCGGGTCGCGGTTTCGCGGTGCTGATCGATCCACTCGTCACGCGAGTACAGCACGGCTGCCGGATACACCTCGGTCCCGAACACGCGGGCGACCCCGGCCGCCGTGCGTGTGTCCGCGACGACCACGAGACCGGCATTGCGAGCCTGGAGCTGGGTGACCGCGGGGTCGAGCAGGATCCCGACGTCGACCATGCCGCGCTCCATGGCCGCGACGGCGGTCGCCGTCCCCCCAATCCCCGTCACGCTGATCGCGTCCGGTGGCAGTCCGTGCGTGGCCAGGAGATGGTTGACGAAGAAGTGTGTCGAGGATCCGGGGGCGGTGACGCCCACTACTGCGCCCGCGAAGTCCTCGACCGACGTGATGCGTCCCTGGGCCGCCGGAGACACGGCCGCGACGAGGCCCGGGTAGCGCAGCATCGTGACGAAAGCCTTCAGGCGGCGACCCTCGGCGGCCATCTGGATCGTGTGGTCGTAGTAGCCGGAGACCACATCGGCGCTGCCGCCGACGAGCGCCTGCAGCGCCTTGGCGCCCCCGGGGAAGTCCTGGATCGTGACGTTCAGTCCCTCCGCCCGGTAGTGTCCGAGCTGCGCCGCCAGGGTCGTCGGGAGATACACGAGCAGCCCCTGCCCGCCCACGGCGATCCGCACGTCGATCGGCGCGCGCGCGTCAGGCGGGCGTTCGGCGCCGCACGCGGACACCGCAGCCAGCAGCAGCGCGATCAGCGAACGGCGCACCGATTGACTCCGTCCGGTCGTTGGCGATCCTCCGCGGTCGTCCTCACTCGGCAGCGTCCTTCCACCTGAGCAGCCATCGCTCCAGTCTCTCGACGCTAAGGGCCAGGCAGAGGGCGATCGCGCTCAGGACGGCCATGCCGGCAAAGACACCCGTCGTGTCGAACACGCCCTCGGCCTGAGAGATGACGTAGCCGATGCCGCGAGCGGACCCGAGATACTCGCCCACGACCGCGCCCACGAGAGCGAAGCCGATACTGACATGCAGGCTGGAGAAGATCCAGCCGAGGGCGCTCGGCAGGAGGACGTGGCGGATCAGCTGCCGCTCGGACGCGCCGAGCAAGCGGGCGTTGTTCAACACGACGGCGTCGACGGCGCGGATGCCCTGGTAGGTGTTGTAGAAGACGACGAAGAACACGAGCGTGACGCCGAGGGCGACCTTGGACCAGATACCCAGGCCGAACCACAGCAGGAAGATCGGCGCCAGCACGACGCGCGGCAGCGCGTTGAGGATGCGCAGGTAGGGCCCGAAGACCTCGCCGGCCAGCGGGAGCCGGGCCAGCAGGAAGCCGACCGCGATGCCGGCAGCGGCGCCGATGACCAGCGCAAGGAACGTCTCCTCCAGCGTCACGACGAGGTGCGGCCAGATGGAGCCGGTCGCGATCCAGTCGGTCACGCGGCGGGCGATGGCCGACGGCCGGCTGAAGAAGAATGGATCCAGGACGCCGGCGGCCGTCAGCGCCTCCCAGCCGACCAGCGTGCCGACGCCGAGGCAGAGCTGGTAGGCGAGCACCCGGGTCCGGGTCGGACGGTCTCGGCGTGCGGTGGAGGTGTCGCTCACCACGGGACTGGTCCGGGAGCGCGGGCCTGCCCAACACGACCGTGCACCTTCAGCACCTCCGCCTTGAGCTCGGACCACACGGTCGCGTAGAGGGCCACGAATCGAGGGTCGGTCCGGATGTCGATCAGGTCGCGTGGCCGCTGGAGATCCACCGTGTGCCGGCCGAGGATACGCGCCGCCGGCCCGGCCGAGAGCACGACGACCTCGTCCGCCAGCGCCAACGCTTCCTCGAGGTCGTGCGTCACGAAGCAGACGGTTCTGGGCGATCGTTCCCAGAGATCGAGGAGGTCGCGCTCCATGAGCTGACGCGTGTGCACGTCGAGGGCGGCAAAGGGCTCGTCCATCAGCAGGATGTCGGGCTCGACGATCCAGGTCTGGGCGAGCGCGACACGTTTGCGCATCCCACCGCTCAGCTGAGACGGAAAGTGGTCGGCGAAACCCGCGAGGCCGACACGCTCGAGCCACCGTACTCCTTCCGCCTCGGCCTCCCGGTGGTCGCGCCCACGGAAGCGGAGGCCGAGCACGACGTTGTCGAGGGCGGTTTTCCAGGGCAGCAGGGCGTCCTGCTGAAACAGATATCCGGCCCGTCGATTGAGGCCGGACAGGGGAGCGCCGAAGACGCGGATCACGCCATCGGACGGCGGCGTCAGGCCGGCCACGAGGTTGAGCAGGGTGGACTTGCCGCAGCCGCTCGGGCCGACGAGCGACACGAAGCGGCCGGCTGGCACGTCGAGCGAGATGGAGTCCACGGCCGTGTAGATGCCGCCGCCGGGTCGCGCGTACCGCTTCGCGACATCGCGCAGGGCGATCGCCGACGCCGGCGGGTCGTCGGTGGCGGGCGGGGAGTCGGGGCTACCGGCCATCCTGAGGCCCGTGATTATAGCGCCTTGGGCGGCGCGCCACAGGTGCTGCCGATTGCCCGGGAGTGGAACTTGATGCCACAATCGTCGTGACCCGCAACAGCCTGGACGCGACATGCCCACCGTCTTCGTCAGCTATGCTCGAGAAAATCGGACGCGGATTGAGACGCTCGCGCGGGAGCTGGAGGGGCTCGGGTGGTCGGTCTGGTGGGACCGCGTCATCCCGGCCGGGCGGACGTTCGCGGACGTCATCGAGGAAGCCCTGGCCTCGTCGAGCTGCGTCCTGGTGGCGTGGTCCCAGCATTCGGTCCGGTCCGAGTGGGTGAGAGAGGAGGCCGACGAGGGCCGGCGGCGCGGCATCCTGATTCCGCTCTTGCTCGATGCGGTGTCGCCGCCGATCGGCTTCCGCGGCATCCAGGCCGCGGATCTGACCGGGTGGGACGGCACGCCGGCCTCGCCCGCCTTTCGACGGCTCGTGGCCGACATGGACGCCTTGGTCGGGCGGCCGTCGGTGGCGGCGGACGTGCGCACCGCCCCCCCGGCGCCCCCGGCCGATCCGCGTCCTCCCCTTGCGGAGCGGCCACCGTCGTCACACGGGGCGCAGGAGACCGGCTTGCGGCCGGCGCGGGTCCGCCCGCGCCCGGCCACGACCGATGGCCGCCGCACCCGGTGGCTCTGGGCCGCGCCCCTCGTGCTCCTCCTGTTCGTGCTCTCGACGAGAACGTGCATGGAGGGCACGGCCCCCGAGCGCGCCGCGCCGCCCAGAGACCAGTCGACCGGCGTGGCCGACGTCACCGGTGAGGGAGGGGGCGGTGTCGCGGATGCGCCCGGTGGCACGCCCTCGGCGAGGGTGTCCTGGAGACGCCAAGCGAACGGTGACTGGTGGTTCATCTACGATGGCGAGCCGCTGACCGAATCCGTGGAGATCGAGTCCACGGTCCTACGGGACGATCTACTGGTGTTCGTGAAGCAATCCGACGAGTACTACCTGCTCGAGAACTGGGTCAACCGGACGGACGACCAGGTGCGCCCCAGCACCCTGCTCTCGGAGACCAGTGGAATCTGGACTCGCGAGCCGTCCGGAGACTGGTGGTTCTTCGTGAACGGGCAGCCGCTTCGAGAAAATGAGGACATCGAATCGACCGTCCAGGGGACCGACCTGCTGGTGTTCGTGGAGGCCTCGCAGCAGTACTACCTCCTCGAAGGCTGGGTGAACCGACAGGACGACCGGTTGCGGCCCGCCAGGATCGTCTCCGCGTCGCCATAGCCCGCGTGACGGAGAGCGCGACAGAAAACAGTCGACGGTCGCCGGAGCCGGGTGTATCGTGACCACGGTGTCACGCGTTCCTCGAGGAGCTCGGGCGACCGGGGGGAGGATGGAATGCTGAAGCGCGTGCAGGTCGTGGCGTTGGCCCTCTCGCTGGCTCCGGTGGCAGCGCTCGCCGATGACGGCGTCCGCGCCGTTCCGACCTTCACCAGGGACGTGGCCCCGGTGTTCTTCGAGAAGTGCTCCGAGTGCCATCGTCCGGGGCAGATTGCCCCGATGTCTCTCCTGTCCTATACGGAGGCTCGGCCCTGGGCCAAGGCGATCGCGCGAGCCGTGGCGGCTCGGGACATGCCGCCGTGGCGGGCCGACCCCGCACACAGTTTGCCCTTCAAGACGGACTCGAGCCTGACCCAGGCGGAGATCGCGACGATCGTGGCGTGGGCGGGAGGTGGCGCGCCCAAGGGGAACGACACCGACCTGCCTCCGGTCCCCGCGTTTGCCGACGATGCCCGGTGGACCCATGGCGAGCCCGACTACATCTTCGAGTTGCCGTTCGAGGTGGCGATCCCCGCCGAGGGCGAGATCGACGAGTTCAGCGTGTACTCGAAGATCCCGTTCGAGGAGGACCGTTTCGTCGAGGTGCTCGAGTTCCGTCCGAGCGCGCTGGGCGTCCTGCATCACGCTGGCGCCTTCATCGTGGATCTGCCGGACGGTGCCCAGATCGTGGACGGCCGGTTGATCGAGGCCGAGGATCCGAGCGAGCGAAGCGAGCGTCGAGACGTGCAGCGGGTGTTCGCCGTGGCGGGCACGTCGAAGCTGATCTCCTACGTCCCGGGCCGAGGCCTCGAGCGGCACAGGCCTGGCACCGGGAAACGCATCCCGGCCGGCAAATACATCCGATGGGAGATGCACTACCAGACGAACGGCCGGCCCATGAGCGATCGCACGCAGCTCGGTGTCTGGTTCAACACCAAGGCAGTGACGCACGAGGTCCTCAACCGGAGCGGCACCGGGCGGGAGACCTACATCGTCGAGGGGAAGGAGATCCCGCTGCGCCAGGCCGAGGACGGCCGGCAGCGACGGGGACCCATTCCGAACATCCCGCCCTATGTCGAGAGCTGGGCGATCACGCAGATCCAGCCGGTGCCCGAGCCCGTGACCCTGTACGGCATGTCGCCCCACATGCACCTGCGCGGAAAGGACATCCGCTACGTCCTGACCTATCCTGACGGGCGGGACCAGACGATCCTGTGGGTACCCAATTACAGCTTCGAGTGGCAGCACTACTACGAGCTCGAGACGCCGTTGCGGATCCCGGCCGGCAGCAAGCTGACCGCCACGGCGCACTACGACAACTCGCTCAACAATCGCTATAACCCCGCGCCGCACCTCGAGGTGTACTGGGCCGAGCAGAGCTGGGATGAGATGTTCAGCCCGCAGATCCGCATCACCGTGGATAGCCAGGACCTCACCAAGACCGAGACGGACGAGGAGCCGTAGGCGGGACGGTACCCGAGGAGAATCTCATGACCATGCGCTTCGTGACGGTTGGGCTCGGATTGCTCTTGACGTCGATGCTCCACGGACTTTCGGCTGCCGAGCCGGTCACCCTGACCGGTGAGGTCGTCGATCGCGCCTGCTACGTCGATCGCGGTCTTCATGGGCCCGATCACGCCGAATGTGCCAAGAAGTGCGCCAGGAACGGAAACGCCATGGGCCTGCTGACCGACGACGGCACGCTGGTGCTGTTGGAGGCGGATCCCGAACACCGTGCGCCCTACGAGACCATCAAGGAGCACGCCGGTGAGCGCCTCTCGGTCACCGGGGCGCTGGCCGAGAAGGACGGAATGAAGATCGTCACGGTGCTGGGCGCGGAAGCCGCGGGCTGAGCCGGGGCGCCACGCACATGAAGCGTCGCACGTTGAACGGCAGGACCGCCTCTGCTATACCCTGGGCGCGAAACCTCGTGCCGCCGTTGCCGTCAGACGAACAGGGGAGATGCACCATGAAGCTGATACTGCGTCGGAACATCGGTTCACTCATCCCCGCGCTACTCCTGGCGGTGTCCCTCGGGTGGCTGGCTACGCCGCTAGACGCGAGACAGGCGGCGTCGGACGAGCTCCGCATCGGCGCCGACGATATGGGCGGTGTGGTCGAAGGCGAGAGCGGCAGTTAGGCCGGCGTGTGGGTCATCGCGGAATCGACCGATCTTCCGACCGAGCTTCGGAAGATTGTCGTGACCGATGACGCGGGGCGTTTCCTCCTGCCCGACCTGCCCAAGGCGACCTACCGGGTCTGGGTGATGAGGGTACGGGCTCGAGGACTCGAGTCCGGTCGAGGCGATCCCCGGGGCGAGGTTGACCCTCGCCGCGTCGTCGACGTCCCCGGAGGAGGCGGCCAAGGTCTACCCGGCCAACTACTGGTACTCGATGGTCGAGCCACCCGACAAGAGCGAGTTCCCGGGCACGGGGCCGACCGGGAACGGGATCTCTCCGAACCTGAAGAGTCAGGCCGCGTGGGTCGACATCATGAAGCAGGGCTGCCAGCTCTGCCATCAGGTGGGCAGTCGAGTCACGCGGGAGATCGATCATCTCGATCGCTTCGACTCCCACACGGCCGCCTGGGATCATCGGGTTCAAACGGGACAGCGCGGGAACGCGATGGATACCCGCATGAATCAGTTCGGCCGCGAACGCGCGCTGCAGATGTTTGCGGACTGGTCGCAACGCATCGAGGCGGGCGAGGTTCCGCCGTCGCCGCCGCGACCGCAGGGCGTGGAACGCAACGTCGTGCTGACCCTGTGGTCGCTGAGCAACCCCTGGACGTACCGGCGCAACGCCAGCTCCTGTGCGCGATGGCCGAAGCACGCCTTGAAGGCCTCGAGCCATCTCATCAGGCGATGCAACTGACCCACCGTGCGGCGGTCGTGCACTACCGCGCAGGGTACCGAATTCGCCGGAAAAGTACAATGTCCTCAAATTAGATCACTTGTCGGATCTCGCCCAAATTGTGCGATCTAACAAAGTAGTACTAGGGACGCCCGACGAAGAGCCACGCGAACACGAACAGGGCCAGCAGCGTGATCGCCATGAACGCGCCCAGGCCCATGAGGACCCGATTGAGATACTTGCCCCGCGCGGTGCGCGCCCATTCCTCGAGGCGCGTGGGGTCGAGACCGGTGCGCGAGGGACCCACGGCATCCACCGCCGTCGCCAGCGTGCCGAGCTCCGCGAACCAGACACGTAGGTTGTCCGGGTTGATCTCGGCCAGCGGTCCGAACTTCCGTAGATACCGGACCGCGTTCGGTAGGATCATGACCGCGGTCGCGGCTCGCGAGGTCCCCGTCATGAGCGTCTCGACCGCCGACCGTGCGTCGGCGCGGCCCAGCAGCTCCCGCATCCACGCCGGATCGTGCGCGTAGACGGACACCCCTGCCATCGCCAGCGGCGGCGGCGCCATGGGCTCGCGGGACTCGAAGGTGCGGGCGATGGTGCGGATCAGCGGGCCACCCCGATGGATGACCCCGCGGGTGGCCGGCCGGCACGCGAGGAACAGCTCGAGCGTCGGTCCCCGGTGCACCCAGACGTCGACCACGCGGCGGTCGACCTCGCCATGCCAGCCCCGCATCGCCGCGCCCGCCTGCGTGCCTTCGAGACCCCACGGCGCGAAGGCCACGTCCAGCCGTCGGCCCCGGAGGACGACGACGAGCCAGCCGACCGCCAGCAGCCCGGCCATGAAGAGGAGCGGCATCAGCAGGGCCAGCGCCAGACGTGGGCTGCGTGGCTTGACGTCGCCGCCGCGGATGATCAGCAGGATCGTGACCACGAGCGCGGTGCCAAGAATTCCCCCGACGACGATGATGCCGCAGGAGAGGAGGCACCCGCGAGCGTAGGCCTTGCCGACCTTTTTCTCGTACATGCGCGAGGCGTGTCGGGCGTTTTACCGCTCCGGGGGCTCCCGTTCGATCAGCAAGGCGATCCACTCGACGGAGTCCGTGCCGGAATTCGTCTCGGCGTGCTCCGTTCCGCTCGGCACGAGATGCGCCTGCCCCGGGTCGACCGCTATCCGCTCGTCACCGATCACCAGCTCCAGCGTCCCGACGCTCGGCATCACGAGCAGGTCACGGGTCGCGTTGGCGTGCGGCTCCCGGCTGGCACCCGGTTCGACCGTGACCCGCCGGACCGCGACGAGGTCGTTGTCGATCAGGGCCACGCCGGTCATACCCGGACCGAGGTCGATCGGCTCCGGCGGGGATTCTCGTTCGCGCACGCCCTCGGCCAGCTGGGTGTTCTTGAACTCCACGATCATGACGCGTGCCGTCTGATCGCCGATGTTCTTCGGCTCGTGCACGATGCCGGCCCCCCACCCGACCCGGCCGGCCTGGAGCGAGAAGGTCGACGCTTCACCGTCGGCGAACCTCAGGTGAAAGCGCGCGTCGCTCAGCACCACGGTCACGTTGGCGGGATGCTCGTGCATCTCCGATCGCTCTCCTGGCGGGAAGTCGCTGAGCAGGACGCGGATTACGTCGTGGTCGAGGACGACCGAGTAATGGTGCGGGTCGACTCGCGTCGGATCCTGCGCCCAGAGCGGCGCCGCCGGCACCAGCAGCCCGACTGCGACCGCGAGCCAGATTCCCGGCGGGACCGAGATCCCAAGTCTGACGATGACGCGCGGGACGTGCCGCATGGCTCTCCTCCCTGCCCTCGAAGGAGCGGTGCGCGAGGTTGGGTGAGCTCGGTCGGATTATAGCGCATCCCCGACGGGGGCAGGGCTTTCGCGCTGGCATCGCGCACGACGCCACGGATCTCTCCGGTGTTCGTCTGGGCCGATGCGCCGGCTGCAGCGAGCGACAGCCAGACGGGGGGGGTGGTTTCGACCCCAGAGCTCACGTGGGTCGCCAGGCGAACGCCGGGGTCAGACCATGGCCTCCAGCCGCGCCCTGGTCCGGGGCCACTCCGTGTCGAGCATCCTGAACCAGGCCGTGTCCCGGTTCCTGTTCTTCACGACCATGTGGGCCATCTGGATGCCCTCGAAGGTGAAGCCCAGCCGCAGGGCGGCGCGGCGCGAGCGCTCGTTCTCGGAGTGGCATTTCCACTCGACGCGTCGATACCCCAGACCGAAGGTGTGACGCAGCATCAGATACGTGGCCTCGGTGTTGGCGGCCGTTCGCTGCACGACCGGGCTATACCAGATGCCGCCAAGCTCGATCTTGAGGTGACCGGGGCTGTTGTTCAAGAAGTTGGCCACCCCGATCTGCCGACCCGACTCGACGTCGACCGCGCACAGGCACAGAGCGTTGGGGACGTCGACCTGATCCTGTAGTCGCTGGCGGAGGTCCTCGACCGTGTCGAACGGCCCATCGAACATGTAGCGCCAGATACGCGACTCGGCGTCGTAGGCGGGCGCCGTCCGGCTGCCGAGCGTGACGGGGCCGCCGTTCGAGACCGCAAACAGGGGCGAGGCGTCGCGATCGGCGACCAGCGGCATCAGCTCGACGTGCTTCCCACGCAACGTGACGGGCGCGGGCTTGAGGGGCAACGACGCACCGCGAGCCAGCATCTCGGCGGGCAGTTCGGGTGGCAGGGAGGGTGACACGAGCGACCTTGCAGGGTGAGTTGGGCTGATCTGTCGCGCGCGGATCACGCAGGCGTGCGAGGGGGCTCCCGGTGTCGATGATCAGGGTTCGAGTCCGAAGGTGAAGATGGCGTTCCCCGCCGCGATCGACACGCGCTGCTCGCCGCCGGCGAGATAGGTGATCGGGCCGGCGTGCACCATGCCGCCGATGTTCATGTGCCAGAGCTCGTCCCCGGTGTGCGCATCGAGCGCGAAGAAGTAGCCATCGACCGTGCCGCCGAACACGAGATCGCCGGCCGTCGAGAGGAGCCCCGTGGAGCCCCGGGGCTGGACTCGATACTCCCACTTCCGTTCGCCGGTCTGCGGGACGATGGCGCGCACGGCGCTGACGTTCTTCTCGATCGGCTGGGGCCTCTGCGAGCCGCCGCCCGTGAACCGTCGACCCGGCACGTACTCGTCCTCACGAATGAAGTACACCGCCTCGGCGTCGTTGGCCATCACGTAGAGCAGGCCGGTCCTGGGGCTATAGGAGGGAGACCACCAGTTGGCGGCGTCCTCGACGGGCGGCGAGACGAGCGTGCCCTCGACGCTGGGGAACATGTTCGGGACCCGAATCGGCCGCCCCGTCTCGTCGAGCCCCCTCGCCCAGGTCTGCCGCGCAAAGGGTGTGCCGTGCAGGAACTCTCCGGTCGCGCGGTCGAGGACGTAGAAGAAGGCGTTGCGGTTGGGCCACAGCATTAGCTTGCGTGGCTGGCCCTCGAACTCGGCGTCCGCCAGGACCGGGACCTGCGTGGAGTCCCAGTCGTGGACGTCGTGCGGAGTGAACTGGAAATGCCACTTCAGCTCTCCGGAGTCCGCGTCGAGCGCCACGACGGAGTCGGAGTACAGGTTGTCGCCCTCCCGGGCTTCCCCGTTCCAGTCGGGACCGGGGTTGCCGGTGCCCCAGTAGACCAGATTCAGCTCTGGGTCGAACGACCCCGTCAGCCACGTCGGGGCGCCGCCGGTCTGCCACGAATCGCCGGCCCACGACTCGTGACCGGGCTCGCCGGGGCCGGGGATCGTGTAGAACCGCCAGATGCGGCTCCCGGTCTCGACGTCGTAGGCATCCAGGAACCCCCGGATCCCGAACTCGCCACCGGCGATTCCCGTGACGACCGTGTTCTTGACGATGAGCGGCGCCGAGGTCTTGCTGTAGCCGTCGCGCGTCTCGGCGACCTTGGTCTCCCAGACGACGTTGCCGGTCTTGGCATCGAGGGCGATCAGGTGCGCGTCCAGCGTGCTCATGAACAGGCGGTCGCCGAGGATGGCCACGCCGCGATTGTTCCGCCCGCAGCAGAAGCTCATGTCCTCGGGGAGATCGTGGTCGTAGCGCCAGAACTCGCGTCCGGTCGCGGCGTCCAGGGCGATCACGTTGCTCGGCGATTCGGTCACGTACATGACGCCGTCGACGACCAGCGGCGTCGTTTCCGCGCGGTCGAGGGCGCGAAGCTGGTAGACCCACTTCACGCGCAGCCGCTCCGCGTTCCGCCGGTGGACCAGGTCGAGGCCGCTGTGGCGTTGGCCGTTGTACTGGCCCGAGTACATCAACCAGTTCTCCGGCTCCTGCGCGGCGTCGAGCAGGCGGTCGTAGCCGACCGGGCGGAACACGGGTGTCCCGGGCGTTTGCGCGCCCGGCTCGGACTGACCCGGCGTCGAGGTCTGTCCCAGCACGACCGGCAGGGTCCCGACCAACAGCGCGGGTAGCGCAAACCGCCTCCAGGTCATCTCGCCTCTCTTCGCAGGGAAAACAGATACGCGACCAGGTCGTCGAGCTCGTCAGGGCTCAGCTTGCCCGCGTAGCTCGGCATCGTGGACGTCTCGATCCGCTCGGTCTCGCGCAGATCTCGCTTCGAGACGGACCACAGGTTCTCGTTTGTGTCCAGAAGACGAATCGAGTAGGTATCCTCGTTCATCCGGATCCCCTCGACGCTCGTGCCATCCAGCCGCGTCGCCCGGATCGACCACCAGCGCGGATCCACGGCCTCATCGGGCGCGAGGAGATCGACCTCCAGCTCCGCCGGCCAACGACGGTCGCCGACCGCAGTCAGGTCGGGTCCGAGCCGGCCACCGGCGCCACCGACCATGTGGCACGCGCGGCATCCGCCCTTGCCCCGATACAGCCGCTCGCCGATGGCTGGATCGCCCGGGAGGGAGACGTTCTCGGGCCGTCGATTCAACGAACGCAGATACGACACGAGCTGCCAGACCGAGCGGTCGGCGCGCGTCCGGAACATGGCCGGCATCTCGGTGTCCGGGATGCCCTCGGCGATCACCTCGAAGAGCCCCGCGTCGCTGCGCGTGTCGATGAATCCCGAGGTCAGGTCGGGCCCGAGCTCCCCGGTGGCGTCCCGGCCGTGGCAGCGGCCGCAATGCGCGCGAAACAGCCTCTGGCCGGTGGCCACGTCTTCCAGGCTCGTGAACGAATTCGTTGCATCCTGCGCGGCGGCGCCAGCCGTACAGCCCACGAGCAGCAGACTCGCGCCGACCAGGCGACGCACCGGCTTCAGGCACCTCATGCGCGGTCCTTTCGCGGAGTCACGCGCGACTCGCCGATTCCGCTGGGACGTTCCTCGGCTCCCGCGATCGCCACACATCTCTCACCCGGGACGCTTGATTATACTCACTGGTTCCCACGGTCGCCGCCGGCAGGAGATAGCGCTCCAGTAGCCCGTAGATCGCGCGGTTGTGGCTCCCGTTCCGACCCCGGGGGTCCGCGGAGGAGGTCGTCACGACGACCAGCCGCAGCTCCGGCGCGACGAAGATGAACTGGCCGCCGTAGCCCCAGGCGTAGAAGACCCGCTGCCTGCCGAAGGTTCTGATCCACCAGCCGTAGCCATACGACCGGCCGCTCCAGCGCGACCGGGTCCGCCCGAGCACGGAGCGTCTGACCCAGCTGGCCGGGACGACCTGCGTGTCTCCCGCCCGTCCCCCGTTGAGATAGAGGTGGCCGAACGCGAGCATCTGACGGGGGATCAGCTCCATCTCGTTCCCGCCGAAGTAGATGCCTTGCGGGTCGCGCAACCAGCGAGGCAGCGAGATATCGAGCGGTGACGCGAGGAAGCGCTGCGCGAAGTGCCACGTGCTCATCCCCGTCGCCCTGGTCAAGATGGCGGACAGCAAGTGGGTGTTGCCCGTGCTGTAGCTCATCACGCGTCCGGGAGGGTCCTCCTGGGGCCGCGTAAGCACGTGCCGCACCCAGTCGGAACTCGCGACCCATCTGCCGTAGCCACGGAAGCTCGTCGACTGCAGCCCCGACCGCATGGTGAGAAGGTCTTCGATCGTGATCGCGCGCGTTCGCGGATCGTCGGGCGATCGGAGGTATTCGGGGAAGAACTTCGCGAGCCGCTGGTGCACGCTCGCGAGGTAGCCCTCCTCGATCGCGATCCCCACCAGCGCGGAGAGGACGCTCTTCGAGGCCGATTTGAGGTTGGCCGGGCGCGCGGGTCCTGCGCCGTTGAAGTAGCGCTCGGCGATCAGCTCGCCGTCGCGCGACACGAGCAGGCTGCGCAGCCGCGGCATCTGCGCCGCGCGCTCGAAGGCCTGCGCGAGGAGCGTCGGGTCGAGCCCGCGCGCCGACTCCGAGGTCGCGTCACCCGCCTCCACCGACAGGCCGACGGCGAGGATCAGGACCGGAGCGAGGGAGAGGGCGGACCACGTCCGCCGGCTCGGGCTGGGGGTCGAGACGATCGCCCCCATCCACGGGCCGGCGGTGCCGTGGTCGGACTTCATAACGGTGGTCGGCGCAGGCGCGGCTCAGTTGGTGGCGAAGCAGTAGAACAACCCGTCGCCGCCCGTGCCCTGCAGGTCTTCCTGGCTACAGCCTCGCGTGCCGTGCGCGGCGTTCCACGACGACCCGTCGTCGCCGCCGCCCTCCCGGTCGTGGTGGCCGATCTGGGCGCTGCCCTCGCCGCTCTTCGTCCAGTTCCCGCAGGTCTTGTCCTCGTCACCCGAGAAAGCCGTGCCGTCCGCCTGCGAGCCGGTGAGGATATCGTGCCGGTTGGGCGTGTCCCCGCGGCCGTTGACGACTTCGCCCTTCTCGTTGATGACCGTCTCCTTGGTGAGATTGTTGCTGTCGCTGTGGAGGTTGGCGACGCTGCTCGCCACCTCGATTCCCTTGGCGTTCGACCAGGGGCCCGAGCCGATGCGGTCGCGGGCGTTGACCGCGGCCTGCCCATCGGCCGCGCTCGAGCTCAGGTAGGCGTGCCACGTGCGCCCACTGGACCCCGCGGCTTCGGCGAGCATCTGGCAGTGCTTGTCGCCTCCCGCCAGGCCACCCAGGTCGGCACCAGTGCCCGGGCCTTCGCTCGCGAGGAAGAAGCTCATGCCGGCGTTCTGCGAGGACGCGGGGTAGGCGCCCAGGACGGCCAGCACGAGTGCGATGAACAAGAATCGCCGTGTGATCATCTTGGTTCTCCTTACTCTTGCGGTCTCATGGATGACGGACGCCGGCCAGTGTACCCCATGACCGTGCGGATTCGTCAGTTTCGCGGGGGGAGACGGCGTCCGCCGCGGTCACCGCGGTCGAAGGTCGACGGCGACGAGTTGGTGCTCGTTCCGGGCGAAGAGCAGGCCCTGCGCCACGGCGGGATAGGCGCGCACCGTGCCCTCCAGGATGTGGGCGCGAGCCCGGGGCCGGAACGCCCGGGGGCTGGCATCGACGAGCATCAGCTCGCCGTTCTCCCGCAGGACCAGCAGCCGGTCGCCGTTCAGGAGCAGCGTGCCGCCGCCGAACCGATCCTCGCTCCAGGCGACCTTCCCGGTGGCCACCTCGACGGCCCGGAGGCTCGGTCGATACTCCTGGCGACCGTGGTAGCCGTAGAGGTAGTCGCCGCGCCGGACGCTCGTCGCGTAGTGATTGGTCAGGGCGTCGTCGGACGACCACACTGGCGTGAGGCCGTTCGGGCCGACGTCGAGGAGCACGGCCCCCGTGCCGTAGCTGGCGGAGAGGAAGATTCGCTCGCCGACGACCAGGGGAGTCGCGGCGTTGACCGAGGAGCGTGACCGCGACTGCCACGGAAACTCGGCGCGCACGTGGCCGCTGGAAGGATCCAGGTCCACGAGGCCGTTGCGAGTGAAGAACAACGCGCGTTGTTGCCCGTCGAACGTGGCGACCACCGGCGCCGAGTAGCTCGCCTCGTGGTTCGTCGCCGTCCACAGGACGTCTCCCGTCGACGCGTCGAAGGCTACGATCCCCGCGCCGTCGCGCCCGCCGACGTTGACCATGACGCGGCCCTCGTGCACCAGCGGCGAGGCGGCCGCTCCGAAGAAGCCCTTGCGAACGTCGAAGCGCCGATGGGTGTCCACGCTCCAGTGCCGCCGCCCGGTCGCCAGATCCAGCCCCTGCAGGACGCCCTGCGCGCCGAACGTGAACACACGATCGTCCCAGACGGTCGGCGTGGCCCGCGGACCCTCGTCGAACCCGAAGTCGTCCCGATAGCTGCTAGGAGAGGACGTCGACCAGCGCGTCTCGCCCGTGTCGGCGTCGATGGCTTCGACGATCTCCTCGTCGCCGCGCCGGTGAAAGAGGATCACCCGCTGGCCGACGACGACGGGTCCGCTGAAGCCTTGCCCGACCGCCTTGCGCCACCGGATCGGCGGACCCGACTCGGGCCACCTTCGCGCGAGCGCCATCCGCTGGACCTGGCCGTTCCGTTGCGGACCCAGCAACTGCGGCCAATCGCCCGCCGCCGGCCCCGCGGGGACCTGAGTCGTGGCGGGGCCACCCGCGACCGCCCAGAACCCGAGCACGATGGTGCTCCCGGCCAGTGGCCGCCAGGCCCGCCGCCCGGGTTTCCCCGCATGACGGCCCTTGCCGCTGGGCTGTGGCTCCCGCGTGGCGGTGCCGATCGCGTCGGCCACCTGCGCCAGACCCGGCCGATGTCGCTGCAGTAACTCGGCTCCTCGCTCGAGCACGGACCGGCGCGTGACGCGCGGGCCCCGTGAATTGCGCCGATTATAGTGCACCGTCCCACGCCCGGCGGGGCATCGACCGGGTGTGACGACTCCGGTGACGGGGTGCCGCGGGATCCTCGAAACGGGGCAGAATGGCGTGGCGGTGGGTGTGAATCCGACGCCCGCGCGCGCCCGATTCTGGAAGGGAGTGGGTGATGGCCGAGACACAGTTCCGCATCTGGAGAGCGTCACGAGGCGGCCTTTTACTCGGTGCTGCGCTGGTCCTCCTCTCGTCGTCGGTGTCGGCCCAGCCGGCCCAGCCGGCCGAGACGCCGGTGACGTTCACCAGGGACGTGGCCCCGATCCTCCGGCAGAAATGCGAAGCCTGTCATCGCACGGGCTCGATGGCGCCGATGTCGCTCGTCACCTTCAGGGAAACCCGCCCGTGGGCGAAGGCCATCCGGGAGGCGGTCGCCTCGCGCGAGATGCCGCCGTGGCACATCGACAAGACCGTCGGGGTCCAGCGATTCGCGAACGACCGCTCGCTGACCGACGACCAGATCCAGACCGTCATCCAGTGGGTCGACGCCGGTGCGCCGATGGGAGACGCGGCCGACATGCCGCCTCCCCTGACGTGGCCCGACGAGGAGGCGTGGAACTTCGCCGAGCTCTACGGTGAGCCGGATCTCGTGCTCACGTCACCCGCCTACACGATGCCTGCCGAGGGTCAAGACGTCTGGTACAAGCCGGTCGTCCCCACGGGGTTGACGCAGGAGCGCTGGGTGCGAGCGATCGAGATCCGTCCGGCCACGGTGGCGGGGCGCCGGATCACGCACCACGCGCTGGCGCGGTTGCGGCAGGACGAGCCCGAGGACGAGCTGCGGAGCAACGCCGGTGACGACGACGATATTGGGCCGGGCCTCTTCATGGAGTGGGCGGTCGGCAAGCAGGGCGAGCTCATGCGCCCGAACAGCGGCAAGCTGATGCTGCCCGGGTCGCAGATCGTGTTCGACATCCACTATCACGCGGTGGGCGAGGAGGTCACCGACCAGATCGAGCTGGGCATCTACCTGTATCCCGAGGACGAGCAGCCCAAGCACCGCCAGGTGCTGGGTCTGTTCCATGGGATCGCCGGCGGCTCGCGTGGCCTGGACATCCCGCCGAACACCATCGCCGTGCATCAGGGCTTCCACGTCATGAAGAAGGCGGGTCGGATCGAGAACTACCAGCCGCACATGCATCTACGGGGCAAGGCGATGTCGATGGAGGCGATCCTGCCGGACGGCACGACACGCATGCTGAGCCACGTGGACGATTTCCAGTTCGACTGGCACGTCAACTACGTCTACGACGAAACCGCGGCGCCGCTGCTGCCCAGGGGGACGGTGCTGCGGTTCACGTCCTGGCACGACAACACCGCGGCCAACCGCGCCAACCCGGATCCGAACCAGTGGGTCGGGTGGGGCGACCGCACGGTGGACGAGATGGCCCACGCCTGGGTGAACATCACCTACATGGACGACGCCGACTTCGAGGCCGAGGTCGCGAGGCGGGAGGCGAGCGAGGCGACCGAATCGACGACCCAGCTACAGCCGTGAGTGTGAAACGTGGCGTCGGTGGTCTCGTGAGGTCCACCCGAGCGAGGACGCACCGTGTGCAATGGCGGTCGGCGATCGCGCGCTGTGGCACGGCGGTCGTCGTGGCGAGCTGGGTGGGTGTGCCGTCCGGCCAGACGACGCAGCTGCCTCTGGCGCCGCCCCGCGATTCTGGTCAGAGCGTAACGGCCGCCTACGAGGGGTGGTTCGAGAACCCGGACGGGACCTTCGGCCTCTTGGTGGGCTACTTCAACCGGAACCACAAGCAGATCCTCGACATCCCGATCGGGCCCGACAACCGTATCGAGCCGGGCGGACCGGATCGGGGCCAGCCGACGCACTTCCTCCCCCGACGCCAGTGGGGCGTGTTCGTGATCACCGTCCCCGCGGATTTCGGCGACCGGCAGCTGACCTGGATGCTGGTGGCCAACGGCCAAACGACCGAGATTCCGATGAGCTTGAGCCCCCTGTGGGAGGTGTCCCCGCTCGTGGATCCCGCCCAGGGGAACACACCGCCGGTGCTGAGGTTCGAGGCCGATGGGGCCCCGCAGCAGGGGCCCCCGCTCGGCGTGAGCGCGGAGCTGAGCACCACCTGGCCCGATCCGGTCACGCTCCTCGTGTGGGCGAGCGACGACGGGCAGGTCGATCCCAACCGCAAGCCGCTCGAGGGCGCACCCGTGCGTCTCGTCTGGAGCAAGTATCGTGGGCCCGCTGCCGTCGAGTTCGCCGAGGAGCGACCAGTGGTCGACGAGGTGGACGGGCGAGCCACGACGACCGCCACGTTCGGTGCGCCCGGCGAGTACGTGCTGCGCCTGCAGGCCAACGATTCGTCCGGCGAGCGCGGCGGCTTCCAGTGCTGCTGGACGAACGCGCACGTGAAGGTCACGGTCAACCCGGGCGCACGCAGCCGTTAGCCCTTGCTTCTTCTCAGAAGACGAGATAGATGACGATATAGGGCAGCATGATGGCTGCGGCCCACAGCCGCACATCGTAGTACCAGCGCCGCCCCGGCGCGCCGCGAAGCGCGGTCTCGCGATCGAGCATGAGCGCCGCGAGTGCGGCCAGGACGAGAAACGCCGTCGTGATGCCCCTGGCGGCCCCGAAGGGGACCGCCGCGAGGGCGGCGTCGAGCCAGGCGAACAGCGTCTGAATCGGCGCGATCATCGCTCTCTCACCGCTCGCCCCCCGGTTGCTCCCCGCCCGTCCTCACCCGGCGCGGTTCTCGCCACGACCAACCCTTGGAGCTTGTCGGGCGGATCG
The DNA here is from genome assembly GCA_965197935.1 of Vicinamibacterales bacterium. GTDB lineage: Bacteria > Acidobacteriota > Vicinamibacteria > Vicinamibacterales > CAZQMT01 > CAZQMT01. The sequence goes on from CBDAOD010000002.1 coordinate 498,199, forward strand.
GGCGCCGTCATCAGGCTGACCGTCGTGGTCACCGCCAGGGCGAACACGAACGACCACCACGAGATGAAGAGGAACGGCTCTGCCGAGGGAAAGCTCCCGGCCATCGTGTCGGTGCTCAGGAACACGCAGAGCCCGACACCCGAGATCAGGCCGGCGAGGCCGCCCCACTGATTGGCTCGTCGCCACAGTACCCCAAGTAGCAGAATGGCGAGCGTCGGTCCTTGCACCAGAGCGAACATCGTCTGGAACGCGGTATAGATGTTCGTGAACCGGCGCTCGACCTCCGGCGCGACCAGGGCCGCCGACACGAGGAGCCCGGCGCTCAGGTAGCGGCTGAACCGAAGCTTCTCGCGGTCGGTGAACGGGTGTCCCTGCCAGCTCCTGATCTTGGCGACGACGTCCTGGGTCCACAGCGTGGTCGCCGACGTCAGGCTGGAATCGACGCTCGACATGAGCGCGGCCAGGAACCCCGCGAACATGAGTCCCCGGAGCCCCGGGGGCAGCAGCAGCCGGATCAATGCCGGAATCGCCTCGTCGGCATGCTCGAGGTTTGGGGCGAGCACGATGGCCGCAAGCCCGGGTATCGCCACCAGGAGCGGAATGAAGACCTTGAGCGCGCCTGCGAAGAGCACGCCGGCCTTCGCGTCCCACTCGGAACGGGCGCCGAGGGCGCGCTGGACGATCGTCTGATTCCCGGTGTAGTAGGACGTCGAGAGCACGAGGCCGAGGCCCAGCAGGATGCCCGTCCATGGGAATGGGGTCGCCGTATCGTGCGGCAGATACAGCGTGAAGTGGTCGGCATACTGCGGCCCGGCCGCGACGACCTGCTCCTGCATCGAGGCGAACCCGCCGACCACGGACAGCGCGCGAACGACGAGCGCGGTGCCCCCGACGAACATGATGACGAGCTGGAGCACGTCGGTCATCACGACGGCGGCCAGACCACCCATGATCGTGTAGATCCCGACGACGATCGTGGTCATCCAGATCGAGACTAGATGGTCCCATCCGAGCACGCCGCGCAGGAGCACCGACGTCGCGTGCAGCGTGATGGCCACCAGTCCAACCGTGATCAGCCCCCAGCACACGGCGAGGAACAGCTGCACGACCGCGTTGTAGCGGCGCCCCAGGAACTCCGGGACCGTGAGGACGCCCGAGCGCCAGTAGAAGGGGACGAACAGGAAGGCGGCCACCACGAGCGCGGGCATCGAGCCAATCCAGTCGAAGTTGGCTTGCGCCAGCCCGTAGCGATAGGCCCCGCCGGCGACGGCGATGAAGTCGGTGGCACCGATGTCCGTCGCGACGATGGACATGCCGATGGCCCAGAAGGGCAGCGCGCGCCCCGCGAGGAAGAAGTCGCGGGTCGTCTTGACGGAGCGACCGAAATACACCCCGACCGCAAGGACACCGACCAGGTAGGTCAGGACGATCGCGTAGTCGATACCGGCCAAGCCGGCGTCAGCGTCCAATGAGGCTCACCGTCGTCGTGACGGGCGAGGATCGGCCCTTTACATCCCGGGAGTCGCCGGGCATGATACTTGAATTTACGTCGCCTGGTCGCCGTCCTTTTTTCGACCCGACACGAGAGAGGCCGTCAAGTGTTCCGCGCTCGGATGACCGGAACGATTTCGTTGGCACCCTTGGCGCTGACGCTCGTGGCGCCCGTGTCCCTCGCCGCGGCCCAGTCCTTGACGCCCGGCTTCTCCAAGGCGTTCGCGCCCGCGACGATCGGTGCGGGCAGCATGAGCACGCTGACGTTCACGATCGCCAACACGGGCGGCGGGGCGACGCCAGTGACGACTCTGGCCTTCACCGACACCCTGCCCGCCGGCATGGTGATCGCCACGCCGGGGAGTGCCGCGACGACCTGCACCGACGGCATCGTGAGCGCGCCAGACGGCGGCACGACGATCGGCTTGACCGGTGGCCGGCTCGGAGCCGGCGAGACGTGCACGGTCACCGTCAACGTGACGGCGACCGTGACGGGCACGAACAGGTCGGGAGCGCTGACGTCGAGCGCGGGCAACGGCGGGACCGCCACCGCCACGTTGACCGTCGACGCCGATCGGCCGGGGTTCAGCAAGAGCTTTGCGCCAAGCACCATCACGCTCGGCCAGGTCAGCGTCCTGACCTTCACGATCAACAAACCCGGCGACAACGGGAACGCGAGCTCCCTGAGCTTCCTGGATGTGCTGCCAGCGGGGATGGTCATTGCCACACCGCCCAACGCCTCGACCACCTGCTCCGGCACCGTGACGGCGGTCGTCGGCACGAGCACCATCTCTCTCGCGTCTGGCTTCGTCGCTCAGCTGTCGAGCTGCACCGTCACGGTCCGGGTGACGACGAGCACCGCGGGCACGTTCGTCAACACGACGGGCGAGCTGACGAGTATACCGGCGCATCTCGGCGTGCCCGCCTCGAGCGGCAAGGCCACGGCCGCGCTCGAGGTGACCGAGGATGCCTTCCGGAAGATCTTCACCGACGACCCGGTCGCCCCGGGCGGCACGGTGACGCTCGAGTTCACGGTCAGGAACCTGGATCGCACGAACCCGGCGTCCAACATCTCCTTCACCGACGACCTCGACGGCGCGGCCGCGGCGCTCGCGGGGGTCGTGGCCACGGGCCTGCCCGTGAACGACGTCTGCGGGGCCGGCTCCGTGCTGGCCGGGACCGATGTGGTGACGCTGACGGGCGGCACACTCGGGCCGGAGGCGTCGGGCACCTTCAGCGTCACGCTCCAGCTGCCGACGACGACGGCGGCGGGCACGCACCTCAACACGACCAGCACGGTGTCGACGAGCCTCGGCCCGCTGCCGGCGGCCAGCGACAGCGTCGTCGTCAGCCCCTTCCCGTTGCTGACCAAGAGCTTCATCGACGATCCGACCGTGCCGGGCGGCACGGTCACGCTCCGATTCACGATCACCAACACCAGCCCCGCGTCGGACGCGACCGCGATCACGTTCGAGGACGACTTCGTTCCCGAGCTGCCGACGGCGGTCTCCACGCCGGGCGCCGGCTTCTGCAACGGGACAGGAACGGCGACCTACACGCCGCTGGTGAACCTCATGCCTCCGGGCGGAGGCGGCGGGACGACTCCGGCCAGCCTGGGGGATCACGGGCGCGACGCTGGCCGCAGGCGCGTCCTGCAGCTTCGACGCGGTGCTCAATGTGGCCCCTGGGGCGGCAGTTGGCGGCTACCTCAACACGACCAGTCCGATCACCGCCACGGTCGACGGCGCGACGCGGACGGGTAAGGCGGCCACCGACACCCTCCAGGTGCGGGCGGCGCCCACCTTGTCGAAGGCGTTCGTCGGTGACCCGGTCACGCCCGGCGGCACGGTGACGCTCGAGTTCACCCTCACGCACAGCGGCGACAGCGAGACGAACGCGACCGGGATCAGCTTCACCGATGAGCCTGGAGGCGGCGCTCTCGGGCCTCGTCGCGACCGGGCTGCCGGCGACCGACGTCTGCGGCGCCGGCTCGCAGATTGCCGGGACGAGCCTGCTGACCTTCACGGGTGGCACGCTCGCGCCCAACACGTCCTGTACGTTTGCAGTGACGCTGCAGGTGCCAGCCGGGGCGGCCACGGGCACCCACGCAAACGCGACGAGCGCGGTCACGGCGACGGTAGCCGGGTCCGCGGTGACGAGCCCCCCGGCGACCGACGGGCTCGAGCTGGCGCTGCTCACTCTGAGCAAGGCCTTCACCGACGACCCGGTGGTCGCCGGGCCGACCGTGACGCTCCAGTTCACGCTGACCAACGCCAGTCCCACGACGAGCGCAACCGCCATCGCGTTCACCGACGATCTGACGGACGTGCTCACGGGGCTCGTGGCGACCGGCTTGCCGTTGAACAACGCGTGCAACGGGACGGGCACGCTCATCGGAGCCAGCGGCGATACCGTCCTGACGTTCTCGGGGGGCACACTCGCCCCCGGCACCTCCTGCACGTTCGGCACGACGCTCACCGTGCCTGCGGGCATCACGCCCGGCGCCTACCCGAACACGACGGCCCCCGGCGGGGCGACGCTCGGCGGCGCCGTCACGCTGCCTCCGGCGACCGACGCGCTCCAGATCGTCGAGCCGCTGTCGATCACCAAGGCCTTCACGAACGACCCGGTCGTGCCGGGTGGCACGGTGACGCTGGCGTTCACGATCACCAACGCGGCCTTGCAGGCGGCGACGGCCCTCGCGTTCACCGACGACCTGGGTGCCGCGTTGACGGGGCTCGTGGCGACCGGCCTCCCGGCGGCCGACGTCTGTGGTGCCGGCTCGTCGATCGCCGGGACGAGCCTGCTGACGTTCACTGGCGGCAGCCTCGGGGCGGGTGCGTCCTGTACGTTCCAGGTCACGCTGCAGGTGCCGGCGGGCCTGCCGTTCGGGACGCTCGCGACGAACACGACGAGCGCGGTGACCGGCACGGTTGGGGGCGTGGGCGTGACGGGGGATGCGGCGACGGATACGTTGGTGGTGAATCTGCTTACGTTCACGAAGGTGTTCGACGGGGTCAAGCCGCCCGGGGCCACGTCGACGCTCACGTTCACGATCACGAATCTGAACCAGGCCGCCGGCGCGACCGGCCTTCGGTTCACCGACGATCTGAGCGCCGCGCTGTCGGGCCTCGTGGCGACCGGGCTGCCCGCCACCGCGGTGTGCGGCGCGGGATCGACGATCACCGGCACATCGTTCCTCACATTCGAGGGTGGCACTCTGGGTCCGGGCGGGTCGTGTAGCGTCGCCGTGACGCTGCAGGTGCCCGTGAGCGCCCTGGATGGCGTCCACGTCAACACCACGAGCCTCCTCTCCGTCGGTGGCCTCGAGGCCGCCAACCCCGCCTCCGCCGGACTCCAGGTCGCCGGGCAAGCCGATCTCTCGATCACCAAGAGCGATGACCCGGACCCCGTACTGACGGGCGAGACCCTGACCTACACCGTCACCGTTCACAACGCCGGCCCGCATCTGGCCCCCAACGTCGTCGTGACCGACACGCTGCCGGGCGGGCTGACGCTGGTGTCGACGGCGGGCTGTGCCGAGGATCCCGCCGGGGTCCCGAGCTGCAGCCTCGGCACGATCCCGGTGGGTGGGTCAGCCCAGTACACCATTACGACGACCGTGAACGTCGGTGGCACCGCGGCGGTGACCAATCAGGCAACCGTTGCCGCCAACCGGGCCGACCCGGACGGCGCGAACAATACCGCCAGCGAGGTGACGGCGACGCCCGCGCTCTGCATCATCACTGGGCCAACGGCCGCCGCCACCTTTACCGCCGAGAGCCCCTTCCTCGCGCTCGTTGGAACTTGCCTCGCCAACACCGTGGCTCGCGGCGCCGACGCGTCGTCCGCCGTGACGACCGTCACGTGGACGAACGATCGAGGTGGCAGCGGGACGGCGACCGGCACGACGAACCGGAGCGCGCCGCTGGTCCCGCTTCAGCCGGGCACGAACCAAATCACAGTGACGGGGACGACCGGCGGCGGGCGCACCGATTCGGCGACCCTCACGGTCACCGTCAGTCGGCTCGTGTACTACTTGGCGGAGGGTGCCACGGGGCCCTTCTTCGATCTCGACCTGTTGTTGAGCAACTCGAATGGAACGGCGGCCCCGGTCACGATCACCTACCTCAAGGAGGACGGCACGACCATCGTGCAGGCCGTGACCCTGGCGGCGAATTCGCAGCAGTCGATTCGCGTCAACGACGTCCCGGGGCTGGCGACGTCGCCGGTCTCCATCGTGGTGTCCTCCGATAGCGCGCTGCCGATCGCGGTCGAGCGCTCAATGCTGTGGGACGCCTCTGTTCCGGCGCCGCGCGGAGCGGTGGGCCCGGCGATCGCGTCGGGCGCCACGCACTACGGCGGCCACACGGCCAAGGCTGTCGACAGTCCGCGCACCGCGTGGTTCTTCGCCGAGGGCTCGCAGGGGTTCTTCGATACCTACCTCTTGCTGGCCAACGCCAACCTGACGCCGGCTACGGCCACTGTCACCTACCTGCTCGAGGGCGCCGCCCCCGTCGTCCAGGTCGTTCCGGTGGGGCCGACCTCGCGTGTCACCCTGTTCGCGGGCGTTCTCCCTGCCCTGGTCGGCCGGTCGTTCGGGATCCAGGTCACGGCGACGCAGCCGATCATCGCCGAGCGCGCCATGTACTTCAGCGCGGGCCGTTTCTGGGAAGGGGGCCACGAGTCCGCGGGCGTCGAGGCGCCGGCCACGAGTTGGTTCCTCGCCGAGGGTGCCACCGGACCGTTCTTCGACAACTTCGTCCTGGTGAGCAATCCCAACGGGGCCCCGGCCAATCTCACGGTCACGTTCCTGCTCGACACGGGCGTCGCCATCCCGATGATCCATCAGGTGCCGGCCAATGCGAGGATCACGATCAACGTCGAGACGCAGCACCCGCAGCTCGCGACCGCGAACGTGTCGACGACGGTGACCTCCGACATCCCGGTGGTTGCGGAGCGAGCCATGTACTGGACCGGTGGGTTTACGACCTGGTACGAGGCGCACAACTCCTTCGGTGTGACGGCCACCGGCACGAAGTGGGGGCTGGCAGAAGGCCGGGTCGGAACCGGTTTCAACTACCAGACCTTCATCCTGCTAGCGAATCCCTCGCCCACGGCGGTAGCCGTACGGATCACTTACCTGCGCACCAACGGTACGACCGTCGTCAAGAGCTACACGGTCGGACCCACCAGCCGGTTCAACGTGTGGGTGAACGTTCAGGTTCCCGAGTTGGTTGACGAGGCCTTCGGCGCGCTCGTCGAGGTCACCAACGGCGTGGAGATCGCCGTCGAACGCGCGCTCTACTGGGACAACGGCGCGCAGATCTGGGCCGTCGGGACGAATGCCACCGGCACGCGCCTGCCGTGACCGGATCTCGACGGCGGTGCACTAGCGAGTTCGCGTCGTCGCGCGGCCCTTCAGGGCCTCGGATGTCGCAGGGGCCGAGGGCCCTACGCTGCGTGCTGGGCTACGGTGCTTTGGGGAAGCCCCAGCTGTGCGCGTGCGGCTGGATGAGCTCGACGGTCATGCCCGGGAGCTGGTCGGGGTAGACGAAGGCCTCGTACCCGTCCTGGGCGTCCTTGATCTCGTCGTTGAAGATCGGCACCTGACGCTCGCGCAGGGATGCGACGTCCGCATGAACGTCCGACGATTGCAGCGCGATATGGTCGAGACCCTCGCCCCGCTCCCGGAGAAAGCGGTTCACGCGAGAGTCGGGGTTCCAGTTCTGGACCAGGTGTAGCCAGCACCGATTCGGAAACAGGATGCGGGCGTCGTACTGCATCCCCTGTCCCTGGTCGTCCCGGAAGTCCACCGCCCGCAGTCCGAGCAGCTTCTCGAACCGGGTGGCGGCCGACTGCAGGTCGGCCACCACCAGCCCGAGGTGCTGCAATTGCAGCAGCTTCATGACCGGGCTGATCGGCTGCCCGACGGCGTCACCGGGGTACACCCAGCTCCGGTCGTGTGACTGGATCAGCTCGATCGTGAGCCCGGGCAGCCGATCGGGGAACACGAACGCCTCGTAGCCATCCTGCGCATCGAAGATGGTGTCCTCGAAGATCGGCACCCCGATCGCGCGCAGGCGGGCCACGTCCGCCTCGATGTCGTCGGTCTCGAGGGCGATGTGCTCGAGCCCCTCACCCCGCTCCCTCAAGAACCGGGTGACGCGCGACTCGGGATTCCAGTTCTGGACCAGATGGAGCCAGCACTCGTTACCCAACAGGATGCGGGCGTCGTGCTGCATCCCTTTGCCCTGGTCGTCCCGAAAATCCCGGGCCTTCAGACCGAACACGCGGTGGAAGCGGTCACACGCCTCACTGAGATCTCGGACGACGATGCCGATGTGCTGGATTCTCAGGAATGCCATGGTTACTCGATGTCGGACACGCATCCGGGCGCGTCCTTGACAACGGCAGCCCTGTTCTCGCCAGGGTCCTTACTTCAACAATTTTAGCAAGCGCTCCCACGCTTGCTGGCTTCGCCGGCGGGCGACCCGCGCGCCCTCGGGGTCCAGAATTCGTCGGTCGCCCATCCCCGCCTGCACGAACCCGTGTCCGACGCCCTCGTAGATCACGGGCGTGTAGGTCTTGCCGGCCGCCGCCATCGCTTCCTTCGTGTCCTCGATCGTCGCGTTGATCCGGAAATCATTCTCGCCGTAGAAGCCGTGTACCGGAGCGGAGATCGTGGCCATGTCGGCGGGTGACGGCGGGCCGCCGTAGAACACGAAGGTCGACTTCAACCCGGACGTCGTCGTGGCCAGCCGAAAGGCCTGGGTGCCGCCCCAGCAGAACCCGACCACGCTCACCGTATCGGTCGTGGACGGGAGCGCCCGCGCGTACGCGATGGTGGCCTGGAGGCGGGTCGTGATCTCGTCCGGGCCGAGCGTGCCCATCGCGCGCCGGACGTCATCGGCCTCGTCGAACCGGACGGGGAGCCCCTCCTGGTGCGCGACGTTGCTCGCGAAATCGCCGCTGTTGCCCCCGTCGAGTCCGTGACCCGAGAGCAGGTCCGGGACGATGGCGACGTAGCCGTGCTCGGCCAGCTCGTCTGCGACCGCGCGTATCCACGGCGTCATGGCGAGACCGGTGTGCACCACGACGACCGAGTCAGTCGCCCGGTTGCGTTCGGGATAGACGAGGAACGCGTTGACGGCATCGTCCGATCCGGCCGCGATGTCGACGTACTCCATGTGTCGGGGTGAGCTGGCCAGACGCATTCGGCTCTCGGCCGTCTGCGCGTACTCCGGCGTCTGTCCGGCCGCACCCACGTCAAGCTGTGGGCCCACGACGCCGCCGACACCGAGCACGAGCACAAGCGCTCTGAGCGGCTTCACCACGCCACCCGCGCTCACCGCTCCGCCTCGGCGGACTCGCCGCAACCGTTCGCGCGCGCTACGTCGCCGCCTCGCTCGAGGGTGGCGGCCGCCCGCGTCAGCGCCTCCACGACACCTACCGCCTGCTCCCTGGCGATGTGCCATTCTCGTTGCTCGATGGCCTCGCGCACGCCGGGCAGGGTCTTGGCCGCGTAGCCTTCGTAGTAGCCGGGCGCGTAGAGCTGGTTCCGATACCACGGGCGACGGGGCAGGCCGCGTTCGTCGAGGAACTCACGGTCGACCCGCATGATCAAGCCGTTGAGCTCGTCGAGCGCCGGGGTCCGTGCCGCGAGCGCCGCCTGGCCGCACTCGAGCAGGGTGTCGACCGCGGCGTTGGTTCGAACCGCCGCCGCCCGCATCCGTGTGTTGGCGGCCGCGATGTCCGCCAGCGCGTCCCGTGTCTCACCCGCGGTGTCGAGGGCAGCCAGCTCACCCAGATACCGGCCGATCGCATCGGCCGTGCCGGTCGATTCGAACGGCAGGCTCTCGGCGTTGGCCAGCCGCATGACCAGCCGTCCTGCCGCGTCGGCCTGGGCCACCCCGTATTCGTAGCCGGGGTCACCGAACCTCTGGAACCAGGTCAAGGTGTCGTAGAGCGAGTGATAGATGCCCTGCGCCTCCTCGTAGCCCACGCTGAGCGACGGCACGCCGAGGTGATCCAGGAACACCGTCCAGTCGGATCCCGAGCCGAGGGCATCCAGATGCAGGGGCGCACCGGGCTGCTGCGCTTTCCACGCCGCGTACAGACTCGTCCCCGACGGATGCGGTGCGTCGCGCGTGGTCTCGAGCGTGAACCTCTCCAGCGAGTGCGTGCCGGCGGCGTTCCACGTACCCGCGGTGTAGCTTTCGCGGTTGATGTAGACCACGAGGTTCTCGCGGAGCGCGTCGGCGAACTGCTCTCCGTACTCGGTCGAGCCGAGCAGGAAGTACTCCTCGCCGCCCCAGCTGCCGAACTGGATGCTCCGGCGGGGCGTGAAGCCCCGATCGACCGCCTCCGCGATCCCGCGTGCCGTCTCGAGCAGCGATCCGATGCCGCTCATCGGGTCCTGCGCGCCCAGCATCCAGGAGTCGCGGTGGCCGGCGATCAACACCACCCGATCGGGCTCGACCGAGCCCTTGATCGTACCGAAGACGTTCCAGACCGGGCGCGTCTGGTAATCCTGGTCGACGTGCATCGACACGGCGGCCGGACCGGGACCGATGTGGTAGGCGAGCGGGAGCCCGCCCTGCCATTCGGTTGGGACCACCGGTCCCCCGAGATGACGGAGAAGCTTGAGGGCTTCGCCATACGAGATCGGGTGGGCCGGGATCTTCTGGATGCTCTCGGCCTCGGCGATGGGGATCCGCTCGACGCCCGGGATCGCCGGCTCGAACGGCGTGACCGGGTCGCCCGGGTAGATGGGCACATCGAGATAGTTGCCGGTCTGGACGCCCTGCCACGGTCGCCACCTGCCGTGGGGATAGACGTCGCCGCGGACGTAGCCGTCGTCCTCGGGGTCCGAGTAGATGATCGCCCCGCGCTCGGCGGCCTCGCGGACCTTCATGCCCCGCATCTGGGCCGGGCTGCCGCCATAGCGGGTGAGGACGATCTTGCCCTCGATCGAGATCCCCTGGTCCTCGAGCCAGCGGTAGTCCTGGAGCCGGCCGTAGTTGACGTAGACGAGCTCGCCGCTCACGTCCCCGGGCGTCACGTAGGCGGCCATCGGAGGGGGGAGCCCCTCGATCGCGGTATCGGGGTCCTCGGGGATCGGCGGCTCGGTTACGGCGATCTCCGCAGTCTCGGGCGCGGTCAGCGTGATCCGGTTCTCGCCCGCCCACGGCACGAGGATGTCGTACTTGAACATCTCCGTCTCGTAGCCGAGCGCGTCGAGCTGGTCGCGGAAGTAGAGGGCGTACTCGTAGTTCTCCTGGGTGCCGGCGTGGTGCGGCTTGCGGGTCAGGATTCGGTGATGCTCCGCCATCCTCTCCGGGTCGGGGACCGCCGCCATGATCCGCTCGAACCCGCGCTGTCGCTCGGCCGACTCGGCCGAGAAGCCCATCATTCCGTCCGACGACTGTCCCGCTGGGGACGCGGAGAGGCCGGCGATGACGGCGGCCGCGACAGCGCTCGCGACGAGCCGGCTCGTTCCTCCTGGCGTTTCAGCCTTCATGTCGTGTCCTCGAGTCCCTGTCTTGTCTCCGGCCGGCGGCGGAGCCGATTATACCGGCTGAGCCGCAGACACTCCCGGGAATCTCGCTCCGTACGCGTTGCGCAGACCGGCGGCGGTGCACTAGCAGCCCGTGGTGAAAGTCCTGCTGCAGTCGGCCGGCGCTGCATCCCGCCTGACTGCGTTGCTCGTCGGTCAAATACTCCCGGTATTCTTGCTCCTCGCGCCTTGTCAGCCGGGCGCAGCGCCGCCCTCGGTGCGACGCAGGACTTCCACCACGGGCTGCTAGCGTTCGCCCGGCAGCGTCAGCGCTCCGGTGGGGTCGTCGCGGGTGTACAGCTGAATGTAGAGCCGCCCCTCGCCGAGCGCGTGCCGATCACCGGGTGACAGGTCGGCCGTGCCGGACGTGGTGGCCAGACCGGGCCCGGCGAGTCGGTGCACGACCGGCCCGTCGGCATCTATCGTCCCACGATGGAGGTTCACCGCGTGGATGCCATCCGCAGCTACACCCGACACCCTGAGGTCGTAGCCCAGCGTGTTGCGCGTCCGATCGAAGCGGAAGGTCGCCTCCAGGGCGGCACCAGTCGGGTTCTCGGCGGAGGCCGTGAAGATCGCGAGCGCCGGGATCCGCCCGGTCTCGAGCGGCGGTGTGAGCGTGGGGGCGCGCCGATGGTCGGTGCCCCGTTCGAACGCATACCCCATGGCGATTAGCCGCGCGTCGTCGAAGGGCCGCCCGAGCAGCTCGAGGCCCGCGGGTAGGCCGTTGGCCGTGAATCCGGCGGCGACGCTCAGTGCCGGCAGGCCGGAGTGCGCGCTCAGCTGGCAGTTGGAGCCTCGTTGCGGCTCGCCTATCTTGGAGGGCTGGGTGCGCATCGTGGGGTAGGCGAGTGCGTCCAGCAGGTGGTCGTCGAGCAGGGCGACGACGCTGTCGCGGATCGTCGGGCGTTTTGCCAGGGCCTCTCGATACGCCTCGTCGTCGGCGGCCTCCTTCAACCGTCTGCGGAATCTCTCGCCGAGGGCGGCGTGATAGAGCCCCTGCTCGAGAATGTCTTCCAGCGACGAGACCGGTGCGCCCGGCGTCACCGCCAGATAGGCGATCAGGTCGGCGTTGAACTCGTATGCGATGACACCCGAATCCCGAAGCAGCTCGTCGAGGCCGGGCATCGTCATCCCGACGACCTTCGCCCCGAGCGTCTCCATCTCCTCGATGGCGGCACGTATCACCCGGCCGACGTCCTGGTCTTCTGCCGTGTCCCCGAACAGGTTGGTCAGGACGCCGATGCGCGCGCCCTGCAGCGCGAGCGGGTCGAGGGCGTCGGTGAAGCGCTCCAGGGTGCGACCGTCGAGGATGCGGGTCGCCTCGTCCGCGGGGTCCCGACCCACGGTGGCGTCGAGCACGATGGCGAGATCCTCGATCGTCCGCGCCAGCGGCCCACCGACATCCTGGGTGTGCGCCAGGGGGATGATCCCGTCGATGCTGGAGAGGCCCTTGGTCGGCCGCAGGCCGACCAAGTTGTTGTGGGAGGCGGGGATGCGGATCGAGCCGCACGTATCGCTGCCCATGCCGACCGCGGCTAAGCTGCCCGCGATCGCTGCCCCGGTGCCGCCGCTCGACCCGCCCGGGTTACGCGACGGATCGTACGGGTTGCGGGTCTGCCCGCCGAGCGAGCTGATCGACGTGATTCCCGATGCCAGCTCGTGGAGGTTGGACTTGCCGAGGATGACCGCGCCCGCCTCGCGCAGCCTGCGCACCTGGAAGCCATCGTCCGGAGGCACCAGCCCGGCGAGTGCCACCGAACCCGCGGTCGTCGGCATGTCGACCGTGTCGTAGTTGTCCTTCAGGATGATCGGAATCCCGTGCAGCGGGCCCCGAGAGCCGCGTGTGGTCCGCTCGCGATCGAGCGCCTCGGCGGTGGCCCTGGCCCCGGGGTTGAGTCGGATCAACGTGTTGAGTCGGGGCCCGCCCTGGTCGTACGCTGCGATCCGGGAGAGGTAGGCGTCCACGAGCTCGGCGCTGGTGACGCGACCGGTCGTCATCGCGTCCTGTAGCTCGGAGATCGAGGCCTCGACGACCTCGAACGGCGCCGGTGACGGCGCTGGCTGCCCGTGCGCCGTATCGGCGACCCAGCACAGCAGACAGATGACGGCGAGCGAGGGAAACCGGGTCTGTCGGAGGAGGGTCATGACGCGTCCTTCCATGTCGAGGTCCGGGGTCGCCCGCGGCTCGAGCCTCGGTCGAGTCACCGCCGACCCGACCCCGCCGGGCGGCGCCACGGAATCACGGGCAAAAGGATGGAGGACGCCGGCGGGCTTCGGCGATCAGTTCGAGGTCAACACGTAACGGACCAGGACGTCGCCGACGAAGCTCGCCTCGAGGGTCGCTTCCTCGGAGTCGAAACGGCAGACGGTGACCTCGAGGGCGCCTTGCGACTGAGCCTCGCACTCGGTCGAGGCCCCGAGCCGCGCCTCCACCTCGTCGATCGTGAGACCCTTCCGCACCGCGAACCAGTCGGCGCCCAGGGCGTCGCCGGCCGGCGGCTGCCCGGGCCCGGCCGACACCGCCGCCGGGTCCACGTCGAACTCGATGAAGCCCTCGAGGTCGCGCATGAGGCCCTCCGGCGTCAGCGTATCCGCCGGGACGCGGTCATCGAAGCGGATGTTGATGCGCGACCCGGCCATCAGATCCCACTCCTCGGCGGTCCGCTCGGCCAGCGCTCGCTGATACTGCTCCTCGTAGACGGCGTTCATCACGTCCTGCTCTCGCCCCAGGCGATCGCGCTCGGCGGCCAGCCGCGCTCGGATCCGCCGTTTCTCGGCCTCGGTCTGCGCCGCGTCGAGCTGCCGCTCGAGCTCGCGCGTGAGCTGGTTCGCCCCCGCGTAGTGGCTCTGCTTCCGCGGCCGCTGCGAGGATCCACCGGCGCCGAGATGGAACTCGATGTGCTTGCCCTTGACGTTGATCTGCGTCACGTGGAGGACGTCGCCCCGATACGCGCCGATGCCGGAATCGAGAAGGCGACGCTGGTGCTCCCCGCCGTCGAACTGGGGGTCCCTGCGGGGGTAGAGGTCGAGGCCGCTCGTCGTCGCCGGCAGGTCGACGAGGACGACGACGGGCGCGCCGGCGAACCGCTCCCGAAGCGCTTGCTCGTCGTTAGCGGCGAGGCCTTGCACGCCCGCCAGGATGACGAGCGCGCCGAGAACGAGCGGCCGCACGGGGAGAGGCACTCAGTGACTCTTCTGCTCCAGGAGCCAGTCGACCAACGCCGGCATGACGCCGATCGGGATCAGAGCGTGAGGACGCTGCATCACTGACCTCCTGCTACGTGCGCGTGACGATCCCAGATGGCCGATGCGTCGTCAATGTCTCCCTCGTCCGCCCGACCCCGAGCGCCCCCGGGCGGCGCAGGCAAGAGGCACAGTGCCGGAACCGTTCAGTGGACGACCTCTGCCTCTGGCGGCTCGAGGTGAGGAATGTCCAGCTCGCGAACGACGCCGATCGCCAACCCCAGGACGGCCTCGGCTCCCCGATCGTTGCCCTGCCGACGGAGGTCCTGCCTGGCCCGCCTGAGCGCGCGGAGGACCTGTGCCCGGTCGAATCGCTGGCCTTCGCAGTGTTCACAGAAGCTCATGCTCGTCTCGTCGCCTCCAGCCGCTATTGTCGGTCATCCCGTGCGCGCGCGCCAGGGCTGCCGCCGGGCCGATGCGTCTGCGACTCGCGGCGCCGGGCCTGGTTTCTCTCGCCCGGAAGGCCGGGCGACCGACGCCGGGAGAGGCGCCGCGATCACCTCAGAAGCGAAACAGACGGTTGATCTTGATGACGAGCCCGCGGTTGCTGAGCTCCGAGAAGCGATTCGGTCGCAGGGGCTCGGTGTCCCGCTCCTCGGTGTAGACCACGAACAGCTCGCTGCCCGGGCTGTACTCCCACCGCAACCGAAGGTTGTTGCTCATCGAGTCGGTGCTCGAGTTGTACTGCATCAGCCCGCTGAAGAACATGCGCGGGGTGAACGTGTAGTTGACGCGGGCCCGAATCAGCTCGTTCGTGAAGGTGCCCTCGGGAAGGTCGACCCAGTTGAAGGAGACGCTCGGCTCGATCGAGAACTGCGGGGTCAACCCGCCCCGTCCCTGATTGAACTCGATCGACCTGATGTCGCCGCTGAAGTACTCCCCGGCCCGGACCAAGAACGTCCCGTTGATGCGGTGCTGCGCCCCGAGCGTGTACGACGCCTCGATGTCGCGAAACTCGTAGCTGCCGACGGGAAGGGTCACGCCGGACGCCGGCTCGAACGGTTCGACGAGGAACTCGGTGTTGTCTGCCACCGAGACGCCGAGCTGGTCGCTGCTCTCGAACTCGGTCTGGAACCCGAGCTGGTACTGCCGGGTTTCCTGCTGCCCCGTGTCGGCGGCGAGGATGTAGTCGACGCTCCCCTCGAGCCGGAACTGGCGGATCGCGTCGATCGACCGCGGCCGCGGACTGAACCGTCCAGAGACGTAGCTCCGGCGGAAGTTCTCGCGTCGGACGAACCCGATCTCCGGCACGAAGTTGTCCTCCACCAGGAGGTGGTCGGCCTCGAACCCGTAGCGGTCTCCGGCGTAGCCGAAGCGGCCCTGGTAGCTGGTGTCCCGTCCACGGAGGCCGGGGGTCTGCGTCTTCGCGAGGTAGGCGAGCAGATTGACGTTGTCGTAGAACGACAGGGTCGTATCCACGCCGTAGGCCTGGTTGGATCCGTCGCCGGTCAGCGACACGGATCGATTCGTGAAGATCCCGCCGATGCTGCTCCGCCGCAGGATGTCACGCTTGACGCGCACGACGGTGAAATTCGTCGAGCGAGCGCCCGACACCGCCTCGTCGTCGGACTGGATGTTGAGCGTCCCGACGTCGAACGCCCCGATCTTCCCGGTCACGCGTCCGCCGCCGATGATGGGGACGATGGCTCCTTCCTCGAGACCGATGCGACGCGTGTAGAAGAGCGTGGGCGTATTCACGCCGCCAAAGAAGCCGCCGCCGCCCTGTTGTCTCAGGGCGCCGCCACGCGTCCCGCCGCCGCCCCCCCGGGCGAACTCGAAGATGCCCCGCCCCTCCAGGAAGAACTCGCGTTTCTCCGGAAAGAAGAGGCTGAATCGCGTGAGGTTGACCTGTTGCTCGTCCACCTCCACCTGGGCGAAATCGGTGTTGTAGGTGAAGTCGGCCGTCAGATTCTGAGTGATGCCGTACTTGACGTCGAACCCGTAGTCGCCGTCGGCGTCTTCCGTCTTCGGCGGGTCGGCGGCCAGGTCGGTGGTCAGCCCCCCGACACCGTAGGGCTTGATCTCCAGGTTCTTGCTCCCGCCCGGCGCCTCGATGCCGACCAGCGTCGCGGCGCCGGACACGCGGAGGATCCCCGCCTGCCCACGGGCCAGGATCGGCAACCGTGTGAGGTATGACCACTCGTTCCGTCGTCGCACCCCCCGTCGCATCTGGACGCCCCAGACCTGTGCGGGTCCCGGCCGGTACCGGAGCGACTTGAACGGGATCTCCATCTCGAGCGTCCAGCCACCCTCGAATCGTCCGGTGCGGACGTCCCAGACCGGGTTCCAGTCGCTGTTCGGGTTGCCCTCGTTGGTGATGGCGAAGTCGGCGATGGCGCCGAGCGGGTTGGTATAGAAGGAGACGCCGTTGCGCCGGTCGTAGAAGGTGTCGAATACGACGCTGAACGTGTCGTTCTGGCGGAGCTGGGCGGTGTCACGACGCATCTCGTCCGCCACCCACGCGCTCGGCGGCGCGGAATCCCAGACACGGGCCGCGACGTAGACGTTGCGGGAGTCGAGCATGACCCAGGCTTCCGTCCTTTCGGTCGCGGGGGCGCCGTGCTCGGGGAGGAGCTGGATGAAGTCGGTGACCGGCGAAACCGTGTGATACACCCGCTCGTCGAGACGGCCATCGAGGCGGAGGCTTTCTGTCAGCGTGATGGCGCGGATCGTTGTCCGTCCCTGCGCGTCCCGCGTCATGACGGCCGGCGGCACCGGGGGCGGCGGGCCGTCGATCAGGTTGAGCAAGGCGGCGGCGCGCGCCGTCGTGACGGACGGCACCGAGACCTCGCCCGACCCGCCGTTGCCGTTCCCACCGCCGCCAAGGGGGGGAGGCGATGTCGGGACGCTCGGGTCGGGCCCGGGTGCCGTCGGCCGGACCGGCGGGTCGGATGGAGCCGCCGCCTCGGTTCTGCTGCCGGCCTCGCGAGGCAGCGGCGCTCCCGGGCGTGGCGGCGAACCCGGCGGCGCATCGGGATTTCGGTCGGGGGGGCGTCGGGTGGCCGTGCCGGCGACGAGCTGGGCGGCGAGACGGTCCTGCAGATCGAACAGCTCGTCGATGGCGCCGTCGATCTTCACGCTGCGGACGATCATCCAGGTCGGCACCTCCATCAACCGTCCCGTGAGCCGAACCTGATCTCCGATCCGCTGATACCCGCCCGCGACGAGCCAGCGTGCGCCCACGCGCCGCCCCAGCTCGAGCTCGATCGTGTCGTCGCCTGGCACGCCGTCGGCGATCCCCATGGCGCGCATCGCGTCGGAGACGAGCTCCGGACCGACGACGTCGAACCCGGCCGCGGCCTGGAAATCCGTCGTCAACGTCTCGGCGATTCCGTCGCCGATCCACACATCGTCGGCCGTGCCGCTGGCGTTGCGAAACGGAATGATGACGAGGCGCTCGCTCGTGGCGCGCGCGCCCGCGGCGATCTGCGCGCGGGCCGTTTCCTCCGCGGCGAGACACGCCACCAACGCCAGAGCGAACGAGATGGCGAGAGACGGACCCACGTCCCGAGCGTATCATTTTCGCGAAGCAGGCCACGAATCGCGGCGCTCGCCGATTGGCGCGGCGTCCGCCCCACGTGCGAAGATCTCGAGGTCGAAGAACACGACGTCCCGATGCCCCTGCAGCGCCCGCGTCTCGTCGTTGCCGCCCCGGCGGTCAGGCTCCTCGCGCTGGTGGCGTTCGGGCTGTCGAGCCCGGGGATGGCCGCGGCCGATCCGACGGAGCAGGGTGGCGAGCCTCGTCTCCAGCGGCCGGCACAGGGACGGGACCCCGACTTCCTGTTCGGTCGGCCGAGATGGTCGGTGGGCATCCGCGCCGGCTGGATCCTGGCAAGCGAAGACAGCGAGCTCTTCGACTTCGCGCGTGATCTGCTCACGATCGACAAGGGCGACTTCGATGCGCCGGTCGTCGCCGTCGAGGTCGGCTACAGCCTCACCCCGCGACTCGACATCGTCAGCGATTTCGGGTTCACTCGCGCCACGGTCGCATCGGAGTACCGCGAGTTCGTCGACCTGGACGATCTCCCGATCACGCAGGAATCGCGACTCACCACGGCGCGGCTCGGCGCCAGCGTGAAGTCCTACGTGACGCCGCGTGGCCGCGAGGTGGTCGGTACGCGTGGATCCCGAGCCTCGTGACCCCGTTCGTCGGCGGCGGCGGGGGCCTTCTCTGGCACCGATTCGAGCAGGTGGGAGACTTCGTGGATTTCGCCGACCTGTCGATCTTCTCGGGCGTCTTCGAGTCGGACGGATGGACGTCGAGCGCGCATGTCTTCGGTGGCGCCGACGTCAAGCTGGGTCGGCGTCTGTTCCTCACCGGGCAGGCGCGCTACCAGTGGGCCGACGCGAGCCTGAGCCGAGACTTCGTCGGCTTCGACCCCCTCGATCTGACCGGACTCGAGATCACGGTAGGCGTGACTGTGGTACGGTGATGACAGGTCGAGCAGCCGCGGCGCGAGGCGACGGGACACACGGAGGGGACGATGCTGATGACGCAGACGCCCGGGTCGTCGACCGGGAGTGACGCACGACCGGTGTGGCCGTCCGCCAGGGCCGGATTCGCCGTGGCGGTCTATCTCGTCGCGTTCGGCGCTGTCGCCACGCCGCAGGCCGCAGCGCAGCGCGCGGGTCGCGTCGATCAGGCGCGAGGCGCGCTGGACTCGCGATGGCTGCCGTGGCTGGGATGTTGGGAGCTGCTCGTCCAGGACGTCGGGGAGCTCGGCTCGTCCCGTCCCGGCCAACCTGGGCACCTCGCGCCACCAGCCGGCGGCGTCGCGGGGCGCGCCGACCCCCGGGTCACCCCGACCGCCGGCCGTCCCGTCGTCTGCCTGACGCCCGCCACGGACCGACCGGGTACGGAGATGCGGACGGTGGCAGGCGATGTCCTGCTCCTCCAGCGGACGGTCGTGGCCGACGGGCTGCGCCACGCCGTGGACGAGTCGAGCTGTGCGGGGTGGGAGCTCAGCGAGTGGTCTCTGGATGGCCGCCGACTCTTCACGCGTTCCGAGTTGGCCTGCGAGGAGATTCCGACGCGCTCGGTCTCCGGCCTGAGCCTCATGACGCCGCAATCGACGTGGGTCGACGTGCGGGTGAGCGACAGCGGGGGAAGCAAGGAGCTGGTCGTGCGGCGGTACCGTCCCGCGAGTCGCCGCAGGACGGTCGCGGCCGGCGGCCACTGGCCCGGCCCCGACACCGAGGCGGCGGTCGCGTCGGCACGCCGGGGGATCGCCGTCCCCCTCACGGTCCCGGAAGTCATCGAGGCCGCCGAACGCGTCGCGCCCGAGGCCGTCGAGGCCGCGCTGCTCGAGGCGGAGGCGAGCTTCGCGCTCGACAGCGCGGCGCTCATCACGCTGGACGAGGCGGGAGTCCCCGACAGCCTCGTCGATCTCATGGTTGCGCTGTCGTTTCCGGAGGCCTTCATCGTGGAGCGTCCGGCGGCGGGTCAGTCCTGGCCGCTGGCCGCCGGCGGCGGGTTCATGCGCTGGTACGACGACCTCTCGTATCCCTATCTGTATCTGTCGCCGTTCGCGGTCGCTCCGTTCGGGTACTCCTACTGGTGGAGCCCGCGTCAGACCCTGCAGATCATCCAGCCCGTCGCCCCGTCCGACGAGATCGGCGGTCGGGTGGTCAAGGGACGCGGGTATACACGCGTGCGACCCAGCCAGGGCTCGAGTGGCGGCCAGGGCGCTCCGCGGACCGGCGCATCGTCGTGGGGAGACGCCGACGGGGGATCCAGCCGCGGCTCGCCCGGTGCGGGTAGGTCGGGCGGCAGAGTGACCTCCGAGGGTTACACGAGCGGCGGATCGTCCGGTCGTCGTGCCAAGCCGCGGAAGGAATAGCAGCGCAGCGGTGGTCGGTGCCTCGCGGGTCCGCGACGGCCCGGCGCTCTCAGGCGTGCCGGTCGGTCGATTTTGGATCCAGGTGCTCCCGCAGGCCGTTGCCCAGCATGTTGACGCCCCACACGACGATGACGATCGCCAGCCCCGACAGGTTGGCGATCCAGGGGGCGACGGCGAGCCGATCACGGCCCTCGGCCAGCATGTTGCCCCAGGACGCGGCCGGCGGCGGGATGCCGAGCCCCAGGAAGCTGAGCGCGGTCTCCACCAGGATCATCTGGGCGACCTGGAGGGCGGAGACCACCGTGAGCACCGGCACGATCTGCGGCATGATGTGGCGCGTGATGATGTGGGCATCACCCGCGCCCTGCGCCACGGCGACGCTCACGTAGGACATCTCCCGGAGCGTGCGCGTCAGACCGAACGTGACACGCGCGTACACCATCCAGCCCGAGATCCCCAGGACCAGGATGAGATTGAGGGCGCTACCGCCGAACGACGCCACGATCAGGATGGCGAGCAGGAAGTGCGGCAGGGCGAGCTGGGCGTCCGCCAGCCGCATGACGAGCTGCTCGATCCGACCGCCCCTGTAGCCGGCGACCATCCCGAGCGCCGAGCCGACCACGCCGGCGAACACGACTGCCAGGAAGCCGACGAGCATCGAGACCCGCGCGCCGAAGATGAGCCGCGACAGGAGATCGCGACCGAAGTTGTCGGTCCCCAGCCAGTGGGGCGGTGAGGCGCCCTCGGACCACACCGGGGGCCTGAGGCGGACGGTGAGGTCCTGCTGGTCCGGGTCGAAGGGCGAGACGAGCGGCGCCAGCACGGCCACCAGCACCGCGACCGCGACGATCCCGCCGCCGAGGGTCAACTTGGCCCGCCTGCCGAACCATCCGTGCTGTGTCCTCATGCCAGCCGCAGCCTCGGGTCGATGATCGACTGCAGGATGTCGACGAGCAGGTTCGCCAGGATGATGCCCAGGCTGACGACGAAGACCGCGGCGATGACCATCGGCACGTCCCGCTGAAAGATGCTGCCGATCATCAGGCGCCCGATGCCGGGCCACGCGAAGATCGTCTCGGTGATGATCGACCCACCGACGAGGCGTCCGACCTGCAGGCCGAGGAAGGTGATGATCGGGTTGAGCGCGTTGGGGAGCACGTGTCGGAGGAGGACGCGGGACATCGACAGCCCCCGTGCCCGGGCCGCCACGACGAACGCCTCGTCGAGGGTCTCGAGCACGCTCGTCCGGGTCAGGAGGGCGAAGTTCGGCATCACGAACATCGACAGGGTCACGGCGGGCAGCACGAGGTGCCGCAGCGAGCCCGTCCCGGACGTCGGCAGCCACCCCAGCTCGAGCGCGAAGACCTGGATCAGGAGGATGCCGAGCCAGAAGCTGGGCATCGACTGGCCGGCCACGGCCAGGCTCGAGAGCAGGAAGTCGGCGAAGCCGTCCTTGCGGATGGCGCAGACGAGACCCACCAGCATGCCCACCAGGACGGCGATCGAGAGCCCCGCCGCCGCCAGCTGCAGGGTCGGTCCGAGTCGCTCGAGCACGATGGGCAGCGCGGGGCTGGCGAACTGCAGCGAGGTGCCGAAGTCTCCCTGAATCGCGGCGCCCAGAAAGAGTGCGAACTGCACGGGGAGGGGCTCGTCCAGATGGAGCTGCGCGCGGAGGAGCCGCGCCTGGTCGGGGGTACTGTCGATGTCGAGGTAGATCTGGACCGGGTCGCCGGTCACGCGCAGAATGACGAATGTCGCAAAGCCGACCAGTAGCAGCGAGAGCGGCACGAACGCCAGCCGGCGTGCGATGTAGGCGAGCACGGCGTATGTTTGCTCCTCGCGCCTTGCCAGCCGGGCGCAGCGCCGCCTTGACGATGTCGCCGGGTCGCACCCGGTAGTCGGACGGCGCCATGTGCGGAAACCCGGTGTTGGGGCCGGCGTTGATGTGGTTGAAGGCCACGGCATCGGCACCCGAGTGCAGGATGTTGGCGGCGAGCCGGCTGGCCAGGCTCTTCTCGGTTTCGCCGATCTGCACCATCGTGTAGGTGGCCAGCATCGCTTTCTCGGTGCTGCGGAAGGCGTCCGTCAGGATCGCCTTCTCCCGGGCCGTCTTCCGCATCCGTGTCTTGATGAACAGCTCCTCGCACGATGCCGTGCGTAGACCGGGCAGCCGACGGACCAGCTCCTGCCAGTACTCGGTCGCCAGATACGCGGTCTCGAGCCCGACCGACCCTTGCGCGAGTCCGGCCTCGTCGAGGACGTCCGCCACGAGCGAGATCGGCGAGATGACGAACTCCTTGTAGGTGCGTATGTCCTGGATCCAGGACTCCTGTCGGACGTAGCCCTCCTCGACGGCGCACAGGACGAAGACCGGGTCGCGTCCCTTCGCCCAGACGATCAGCGCGAGCCGGTCGCGAATGCTCGTCTGGGTCGAGATGTGGACGTCGCCGGTGTAGCGAACGTTTTCCGGCGAGACGGCGACGATCGCATCGAGCTCGCTGCGCTCGAGCGCGTCCCTGAGCCCCTCCACGTTCCCCGTCGTGTCGTTGATGGTCTTCATGTCACTCCAGCGAGGCCTGACTCAGGCGAAGAATCTTGTCCGACGCAGGTGTCCAGCCCGACAGCTGCGATCTCCGGGCGTAGATGCTCGGGAGTCCGAACAGGCAGATGGAGGGCGTCTCCGCGTAGAGAATTTGCATCATCCGGTGATACGCGGAGAGACGCGCCGCGTCGTCCAGGGTCGAACGCGCCGCCACGAATCGCTGCTCGAACTCCGGATGCGTCCAGTACGCTCGTCCGCTCGCCCGGGTGAACCAGACCGTCGCGAAGTCGGCGTCGCCGAGGCTGTACCACCCGACCATGTGGAGCGGCCCCATGTCGTGGGCCAGGACCATCTTGGAGAAGACGCCGCCCTCCACGATGTCGATCGTGGTCCTGATGCCGACGTCGGACAGCATTCCCGCGACGGCGTTCGCGATGTCGACGTCGGACAGATACTTTCCGGCTCGCGTCGTGATCGAGGTCGAGAAGCCATCCGGGAATCCCGCCTCGGCGAGCAACCGTCTGGCGCGGCCGGGGTCGTGGGCCCGCGCCGAGATCGCGGGGTTGTGGCCGAACGTGTCGGTCGGCAGGATCTGCCCCTGCAGGCGATTCCGACCGCGCCGGTCGCTACCGCCGGTCGTTCAGGTCGTACACGGAGGAAACGCTGCTGATCTCCGCGTTGTTCTACGCCATGTCGTCGGCACTGTTCCTCGGCGTCTTCCTCATCAAGCACCGTGTCGAGCTGTTGCTGAGCTTCCCCTTCCTCGCGATCCTCTTCGCCTGGTATCTGCACATCGGCGTCCAGGCGGATTCACCGGCCCAGTATTCGGAGCGGCTGTATCGGCAGCATGGTTTCATGGTCTACATCGGCTGTTTCGTCGGCCTCGTGGCGGTGCTCCTCTACGTCGACGTTCCGGCGTTGCACTATTTCCTGGAGAACGCCTTCATGGCGCAGTGACGGCGGGTGGCGCGGGACGGGCGCAGCGCCGCCCTTGGTGCGACGCAGGACTTTCACCACGGGCTGCTAGTGGTGTGTCCCAAGAATAACTTTGCACTTCCCAACCTTCTCTAGAATCGTATCGACCGTCGCGGTCCAGACAAAGGGTTGGGGGTTGTCGTTGTAGCGCTGGAGGTAATCGTTGATGGCGGCGACGAGTTCGTCGACACTGCAAAACACCCCGCGGCGGATGCGTTTCTGCGTGAGCTGGCTGAACCAACTCTCGACGAGGTTGAGCCACGATGCGCCGGTAGGGGTGAAGGTGGAGCGTGAAGCGCGGATGGGCCGCCAGCCAGGCCCGCACGGTCGGATGTTTATGCGTGCCGTAGTTGTCCAGAATGAGGTGGAGGTCGAGGCGAGAGGGGAACGCGCGGTGGAGTTGGCGAAGAAACTTCAGGAACTCCTGATGCCGATGCCGGCCGTGGCACTCGCCGATGACCTGCCCGGTCAGCATGTTCAGCGCGGCGAACAAGGTCGTTGTCCCGTGGCGCTTGTAGTCATGCGTGAGTGTCCCACAGCGGCCCTTCTTCATCGGCAGCCCGGGCTGCGTCCGGTCCAGCGCCTGAATGTGACTCTTCTCGTCCACACACAGCACGACGGCCTTCTCGGGCGGATTCATGTACAGCCCCACGACGTCCGTCAGCTTCTCCACGAACGCGGGATCGGTCGACAGCTTGAACGTCTCCACTCGATGGGGCTGGAGGCCATGCGCGTCCCAGATCCGCTGCACGGTCGAGCGACTGACCCCCTGCGCCTTCGCCATCGTGCGACAACTCCAGGGGGTCGCCCCCGGTGGCGTGCGGTGCAACGTTGCGTGGACGATGGCTTTGACCCTGCGCGCACTGATCGTCGGTTTGCGCCCGCGCCCCTCACGCATCTCGAACACCGAATCAACGCCCTCCTCTCCAAACCGGTCGCGCCAAGCCAGCACGGTCGGCCGGCTGACGTCCACGGTCGCGGCAATGCGGCTGTTGGAACCCCCCTCGGTCGCCAGCAGCAACGCCTTCGCGCGGATGACTACCCGATGCGGGGCCGACGTACTACGGGCCCACTGTTCCAGGAGTCGCCGATCCTTCGCGGCCATGGACAGAGCGGCGGCGGCATCATTCATCCCGCCGATATTGCACGCAGGTCGTTGATATGTAAATGTATTTCAGGGACACTACACTAGGTGTAGACTGAAGAGGCGCTCGTTCGTGGCACGCTCGCGCGACGGTCGAGGTGGAGCCGTGGGATGAATAGGCCGGAGGAGAGAGTCGAGCGTCGGGACCAGACCGCGACGACCCTGAGCCGGATCGGGACCCGACTTCCGCGCCGTTGCACCATCGAGGGGTTCGTCGAGGACGCCGGCCGACCGGGCGGTCTCAGCCTGGCGTCGCTTCCCCCCCTCGCCTGCTTGCGCGTACAGACCAGAAACACCCTCTACCGTATCGTCGTGGTCCGACCACCCAGACCGGAGATCCTCGTGCAGGGTGGCCAGTTCTTCGTGGCGCGAACGGCGGCACAGCTGTGCGGGTGCAGCTTCGGGGGAAGCTTCCTGAAGCTGGCGTGGATCGGGGTCGAGATGTCCATGGAGATCCATCACGAAGGGCGCCGGATCGTGACCTCGCCCGTGCGCTCGATCGAAGTCCAGCCCGAATCCACCGCCCCACCGGTCTAGCAGCCCGTGGTGTGTAGCAGGACTCTTGCCATGGGCCGCGGGCCCGGGGCGGTCGGCCTGAGGAAGGGGACGAGCGCATGAGACCACGCATCTTGGTCGCCTACGTCGCAATGATCGCCGGGGCGCTGGTGGCGGCGCCGGTGGCCGACCAGCCTCGGACCTCGCCGGGCGCCGCCGCGTTCACGATGGCCCTGACGGGCGATTCGATCATCACGCGCAAGCTCTCGGTCTATGGCGAGCCACGGTTTCTCGAGATGATCGAGCTGCTCCGCGGCGCCGATGTGGCCTTCACGAACATCGAGATGCTGTTTCACGACTTCGAGTCCTATCCGATGAGCTCGAGCGGGGGCACCTACATGCGCGCCGACCCGGCTCTCGCGAAGGATCTCGTGTGGGCCGGAATCGATCTCGGGTCGCTGGCGAACAATCATTCGGGCGACTACGGGCCGCCGGCGATGCTGCGATCCGCGCGCTACATCCGGGAGGCGGGCATCGTGGCCGCCGGGGTGGGAGAGAGCCTGGCCGCGGCGCGGGAAGCCAAGTTCCTCGAGACCCCGCAGGGGCGCGTCGCGCTCATCTCGGTCTCGTCCAGCTTCCCGGATCATTCCCGCGCCGGGAAATCGCGCGATGACGTGCCGGCGCGTCCGGGGCTCAACCCCCTCCGCTACGACACGCGCTACGTTGTGACCCGGGACCGTCTGGAGGGCCTGCGAGGAATGATGCAGGACCTCGGCCTCGACCCGCCGCAATCGGGCGACGAGCTGACCCTGTTCGGTGGCCAGCGCTTCGTGGTCGGCGAGACGCCGGATGTGCTGACCGAGCCCAACCCGGAGGACGTGACGGAGATCGCGGCCGTGGTCAGCAACGCCAGCCGCCTGGCGGACTACACGATCGTGACGATCCACGCCCACGAGCGTGACAAGGATCTGTTCGTGCCCGCGAAGTTCCTCGTGACCTTTGCCCGCGCGATGATCGAGGCGGGGGCCGACGTCTTCGTCGGTCATGGTCCGCACGTGCTACGGGGCATCGAGATCCATCAGGGCAAGCCGATCCTGTACAGCCTGGGCGATTTCATCTTTCAGAACGAGACCCTGGTCCGTCTGCCCCAGGAGAACTACGAGCGCTACGGTCTGGGCCCGGGTGCGCACGTCGCCGACTTCAACGACGCCCGCTACGATGGAGACCGGCGCGGATTCCCGGCGACGCCCGAGATCTGGGAGGCCGTGATCGCCATGCCCTTCTGGCGCGAGGGCAAGCTCGCTCGCCTCGAGCTCCATCCCATCTCGCTGGGGTACGGCCAGCCGCGCCAGGTACGGGGACGCCCGATGCTGGCCGACGCCGATCTGTCGAAGAAGATCATCGGCGACCTCCAACGCGTGTCGCGGCCCTTCGGCACCGAGATCGACTATCTGGACGGGATCGGCGTCGTGCGGCTCGCGTCCGACACCGGCAGTCCTTGACGAGACCGGCGGCCCGGGGTGGCTTGACAACCCCTGCCGGCCGGCGGATGATCCACCGATCCGAGGCCAGGGGGCGGCGCCCAGCGGCGTTAGGGTAACGGCGCGAGCGCGCGGAGAGGTGCCCCCGACGCGGGTCATTCGGGGCGGCGTCCGAAGGAGGATGACGATGTACGAGCGGAACCCTCGATGTGTACGGTCTCTCGGTGGCCACCGGTGGCTCGCCGTGATCGTGATGGCGATGCTGGGCGGCGCGTGCGCGCCGGAGGAGGCGACAGAGCCGGCGTCGCCCGAGGAGACGTCGCGGCTGCAGGGCCAGATCCCGCTGGTCGACCAGGAGAGCGGGCGCTCGCAGCAGCCCTACATGCACAACATGCGGCTGATCGGGAATCAGGACATCGAGAACCGCGGCGAGAACGGCAACCTGGGCTGGCTCGGCGATTGCGCCTACGTCGCGGCCTACTACGGGGGGAAGGATCGGCTGGCCGGGATGGCCGTCGTCGACGCGTCGAACCCGTCCAATCCGGAGCTCGTCAAGTTCTACGAGGGGACGCCGGGCACCCGCGAGTCGCAGGTGGAGGCCAACGAGGCGCGCAACATGGTCGTGGTGATGCCGTTCAGCGTCACGTCCCCCTACGGGGACCCGCCCGGACCGAGCCTGCTGAAGATCTACGACGCCTCCGAGGATTGCCGGAACCCGGTCCTGGTGGGCACCTACGACTTCAACGACGGCGAGGTGCCTGGCAACATCGTCACGCACGAGCATCGGATCAGCGCCGACGGCAAGACGATCTATGCGACCGCGCTCGCCTCCGACCGGAGCGATCCGGTGGATGCCCTGATGGCGATCGACGTGACCGACCCGGCCAACCCGACCCTGATCACGACCTGGGATCTGAGTCAGGAGCCGGGCATGCCGAACTCGGGCATGCACGATCTGGACCTGAGCGCGGACGGGACGCGTGGCTACACCAACACCTACTGGACTGTGGACAACGTGCGACATCAGGGGCTGAGTATTCTGGACCTCAGCGAAGTGCAGGAGCGACGGCCGGACCCGGAGATCCGCCGCATCAGCTCCTTCAACTGGGGGCCGCCCGAGAATTTCGGGATCACGCATTCTGCCCAGCTGGTCAAGATCAAGGGACGCGACTACGTGATCGCCATGGACGAGACGATGGGCGCCGACGCGCGGGCGCCGTGGGGGTGGGCCCGGATCATCGACGTGACCGAAGAGGAGTATCCGCTCCAGGTCTCGACGATCCGGCTGGCGGCGGCCGAGGAGCAGTACGCCGACCAGACCGACCAGGACGGCGCCATCTACGGCTCGCACTATATCGGCGTCGACGATCCGTTCGACACCGCGCTCGCGTTCTTCAGCTGGTACGCCGCGGGGCTGCGCGCCTGGGACGTGCGTGACCCTTACCAGCCGAAGGAGATCGGCTACTACATCCCCGGCGCGCGACTCGACACCACGTTGGCCGTCGGACCCGGGTATCCGAACCCCAAGGTCGACTACGTCTACTCGTTCATCCGGTACCGGCCGGAGACCGGGCACATCTGGTTCAACAGCGTGTTCGGGGGGTTGCACATCGTCGAGCTGATCGAGAACCCGCTGCGAATGTCGCTGAGCGGTAACTGATGGGGATCTCGCCGGACCGCAGGCGGTCTCGGGCGAGGGTTTCATGAGGAAGAGAGGCTGACATGAAGGCGAGACAACGCCTCGGACGTCGATCCGTCGAACGCCGGGCGTCCTGGTGGGCGCTGGCCGGCGTGGTCGTTCTGGCGGGGCTGGGGACGGCGTGCGCGGGGGCCGGCGGCGATGGAGAGACAGGGGACGCGTCGGAGATTCCCGAGGGTGCGCCGCGGTTGCAGGGGCAGGTGCCGCTGGCGGATCAGGAGAGCGGCCGGTCCCAGCACCCCTATATGAACAATATGCGGCTGGTCGGGACACAGGACATCGAGAACCGCGGCGAGAATGGCAACCTGGGGTGGCTCGGCGACTGCGCCTACGTGGCGGCCTACTACGGGGGCAAGGATCGGCTGGCCGGGATGGCCGTGATCGACGCGGCGAATCCGAGCAACCCGGAGCTGGTCAAGCTCTACCCCGGGACGCCCGGGACGCGCGAGTCGCAGGTCGAGGCCAACGACCCGCGGCAGCTGGTCATCGTGATGCCCTTCAGCGTCACGTCGCCCTACGGGGACCCGCCCGGGCCCAGCCAGCTCCAGATCTACGACGCCACGGAGGACTGCCGGAACCCTGTGCGCGTCGGGACCTTCGACTTCAACGACGGGGAAGTGCCCGGGGATGTCGTCACCCACGAGCACCGCATCACGGCCGACGGCCAGACGGTCTACGCGTCGGTCGGCCGGCGCAACGTGGGCGACGCGCTGATCGCCGTGGATATCAGTGACCCGGCCAACCCCGAGCTCCTCGCGACCTGGGACTTGAACCACGAGCCCGGGATGCCCAAGAGCGGGATGCACGATCTCGACGTCAACGAGGAAGGTACGCGCGCCTACACCAACCTCAGCTGGGTGGTCGACAACGTGCGGCACCAGGGTCTGACGATTCTCGACATCTCCGAGATCCAGGATCGGAAGCCCGACCCGCAGATGCGTCGCATCAGCTCCTTCAACTGGGGCCCGCCCGAGAACTTCGGCGGGACCCACTCGACCGAGCTCGTGAAGATCGCCGGTCGGCGCTACGCGATCACCATGGACGAGACGATGGGCGCCGATGCGCGGGCGCCGTGGGGGTGGGCGCGGATCATCGACGTGACCGACGAGGAGTACCCTCTCCAGGTGTCGACGATCAAGTTGGAGGCGGCCGAGGAGCAGTACGCCGAGCTCACCGACCCGGACAACGCGATCTACGGGTCGCACTACCTGGGCGTCGACGATCGCAACGACACCTCACTCGTCTTCTTTAGCTGGTACGCCTCGGGACTGCGCGCGTGGGACGTGCGCGATCCGTATCAGCCCAAGGAGATCGGCTACTACATTCCGGGCGCGAAGATCGACACCAAGCTGGCCGTGGGGCCAGGGTATCCGAATCCGAAGGTCGACTACGTGTACTCCTTCGTCCGGTATCGACCCGAGAGCGGGCACATCTGGTTCAACAGCGTCTTCGGCGGGTTCCACATCGTCGAGCTGATCGACAATCCGCTCCGCGCCTCGCTCACCGAGTGAGGGGCGTCGTCATGCGCCTCGGGCCCCGGTGCGGTGCGCCGCGCGCGGCACCGGAGTCCGGGGTCGCCCGTTCCCGCACCGACCCGGCTCCCGGGTCGGCCGCATCTGTGTGAATTCCGTTGGCGCGACGGGCCGCCGCCCCGGTGGTGCCACGCGCCCACCTGCATGAACGTCTTTCTCCTCGACGGGACCTACGAGCTGTTCCGTCACTTCTTCGCCGTGCCCTCGACGCGCGACGCGGACGGGCGCGAGGTCGGGGCCGTGCGGGGAGTGCTCGGCTCGGTCGTCTCGATGCTCGAGAACGACGTGACGCACCTCGGTGTGGCGACCGATCACATGATCGAGTCGTTCCGCAACGCGCTGTGGCCGGGCTACAAGATGGGCGGGGGCATCGATCCGGATCTACTGGAACAGTTCGGGCCCCTGGAGGAAACGCTCGGCGCGATGGGAGTCGCGGTCTGGCCGATGGTCGAGTTCGAGGCCGACGACGGGCTGGCGTCGGCGGCCGCTCGCGCCGCGGCGGATCCTCGGGTCGAGCAGGTGTTCGTGTGCACCTCAGACAAGGACCTGGCGCAGTGCGTGGTCGATAATCGGGTCATCCAGTTCGACCGGCGGGCCGGGACGTTGCGCAACGCGGATGGGGTTGAGGCCAGGTTCGGCGTGCGACCCGCGTCGATCCCCGACTATCTCGCGCTGGTGGGTGACGCGGCGGACGGCTTTCCGGGGCTTCCGGGCTGGGGCGCGAAGTCGGCGGCCGCCGTGCTGGGGCGCTACGGCCATCTGGAGACGATTCCAGACGACCCGGGGGCGTGGGACGTGACCGTCCGCGGCGCGGCCAAGCTCGCGGCGACGCTGGCCGGCCAGCGCGAGCAGGCGCTGCTGTTCCGGGACCTCGCGACGCTGCGGGCCACGGCGCCGGTCTTCGAGTCGGTCGACGAGCTCCGCTGGGTGGGCCCCCGGGTCGAGTTCCTCGACCTGTGCACCCGCCTCGACTCGGGGGCGTTGTTTCGCCGCGTGGCGGCGGTGGCGGCACGACGGTGACGGCTGCCGCGGCGCGCGGGGCCTCGGTCATGCGACACTCGTCGGAGCAGGAGGCGTACGCGAGCCCGTGAGACTACGACTCGACTACGGCACGGTTGGCCTCGAGGTCGACGTACCGGACGGCCGGACGGTGGTCGTGCAACCCGAGCCTCGGCCGGCGCTTGCCGACCCGCTGGCGGCGTTGACGGCCGCGTGCGATCGGCCGGTCGGCTCACGGCCTCTCCGCGAGCTCGCCACGCGCGGGACGCGGTGCGCCATCTCGGTCTGCGACATCACGCGGCCGCAGCCGCGCCAGGCGATGCTGGAGGCGCTGCTGACCGTCATGCGCGAGCTGCAGCCGGAGGACGTGACGATCCTGATCGCCACCGGCACGCACCGGGCCAACACGCCCGCGGAGCTGCGGGCGATGTTGGGCGAGGAGATCGTCGACCGCTACCGCGTGGTCAACCACGACGCCCGAGACCCCACGGTGCTCGTGGAGCTGGGCCGGACGGCGAAGAGCGTCCCGATCCACCTCAATCGGGCGTGGGTCGACGCGGACCTGCGGATCACGACGGGGTTCGTCGAGCCGCATTTCTTTGCGGGGTTCAGCGGGGGACCCAAGATGGTGGCGCCGGGCCTGGCGGGGCTCGAGACGGTGATGAGGTTGCACGACGCCGAGCGGATCGGGCATCCGATGGCGACCTGGGGCGTCACCGACGGCAATCCGATCCACGACGACGTGCGAGAGATCGCGGAGCGCACGGGTGTGCACTTCGCCGTCGACGTGATCCTCAACCGCGCGCAGCAGATCACCGCAGCCTTTGCCGGCGACCTGCTCGCGGAGCACGCCGCGGCGTGCGCGCAGGCCCGGCGTGACGCCATGCGACCGGTGACGGCACCCTTCGAGGTCGTCGTGACGTCGAACGCGGGCTACCCCCTCGATCAGAATCTCTATCAGGCGGTCAAGGGCATGAGCGCGGCGGCGCAGGTCGTCCGGGAAGGCGGCGTGATCATCTGCGCCGCCGAGTGCCGCGACGGACTGCCGGACCACGGATCCTACGGAAGCATCCTCCGCTCGGAGTCGTCACCCGAGCGCCTCCTCGACCTGATCCACCAGCCGGGCTACGCCGAGCCGGACCAGTGGCAGGTCCAGATCCAGGCGCAGATCCAGATGCGGGCGCGGGTCCTGGTGAAGACGGACTACCTGACGCCGGACCAACTCGCGGCCGCGCACTTCGAGCACACGACCGACGTGACCGACAGTGTACGAAAAGCGCTCGCCGAGGCCGGACCTCGCGCCCGACTCTGCGTCCTGCCCGAGGGGCCGCAGACGATCCCGTATCTGGCGGCAGGCGAGTAGTAGCGGCCCGTGGTGAAGATCCTGCGTCGGATCACGGGCGTCGCGCCCGGGACTCACGCCACGAATGACCGCTACAGGCCACTGGGCGAATCTGACACCCCAGTGAATACCGGGGTTAGTGGTCGAACGGGTCGCGGTGATCCGACGACCGGTAGTGCTCGGCCAGGAGGTCTCTTCCGAAGTCCCCATCGAAGTCACGCCAGACGGCGTGGATGTGATTGGCGTCGTTCTGCGTGTTGTCGTACTCGACGAGAAAGGTGCGGCCCTGGATGCGGTAGTAGTGGCCTTGCCGCTTCTCGAGCCCGCCCATCCAGGCGAACACGATCCGGTCCAGACCCGCGTCGCGAATCCTCCTGAGCCGTTCCTGGGCGACCGGAGCGGGATGCGTGCCGGCATACTCCTCGAGCAGCGACACGAGCATCTCTTGCTGGTCGGTCTCGAGGGCGCCGTAGCCGATGCCGCGGTTCTCCAGCATGGCGACCTGTCGCTCGTTGGTCGTCAGAACGTCCGTCGGCGCCGTCGGGCTCAGGACGGCCTGCGAGCGCTGCGCATCCGACAGCGAGGCGACGAGCGTGCGCGCCAGGTCCTCCTCGGTGGCCAGGGACCGCGTGCCCGCCATCGGGCCATCTTCGACGTCGGCGGGGTTGGCGCCGAAGAACTGCGGCTGGTTGCCAGCGCCGTGCCGTTCACGATCGTCCAGTGCTGCGAGAGGTGGTGCCCCTCGTAGCGCCACCCCCAGACGCCGTCGTCCGCCGGCTCGCCGAAGATCGTGAAGTAGTACAGCCCCGTGTCGCGGATGGCCCGGCCCTCCCGGGCGAAGGGGACCCGCTCGAGCTGGCGGATGGTCTCGGCCTTCGAATAGCCCTGTTCGCTGAGCCCGGCCCGCAGCAGGTCCAGCGCCGCGCGCTGCTGGGGTGGCGTCATGTCCTTGAGCGGGAGCCCCTGGCGGTCGTGGGGTGTGTAGAACCAGTTGAAGCGCTCCTCGGAGTCGAATGCGATCGTGAGGCGGTCGACCTGCGTCGGCTCGAGGGTCGAGATCAGCCCGCGCGCGGCGTGGAGCATGTCCGAGGGTATCGAACGCTGAAACGCCGCGATGCTCATGCCGATGACCACCAACGTGGCGGCGAGGAGTGTGATTCGAGACATGGGATCCCCTATAGCTGGGCGACCTGCCCTTCGCTAGTGGTATCCGGACCCTCCACGATCGGCAGCACGAGGTGCGACGGCCGTGCCGCATCGTGGAAGATGGTGTTGACGGCGGTTTCCATCGTCGTCTGTCGACTCGCGGGTTCCCCCGTGTTGGGGTTGACGTCGAAGAAGGGGAAGTTGCTGCTCGAGATGTCGAGCCGAATCCGATGTCCGGGCTGGAAGCGGTTCGCGGTGCCGAGCAGGTCGATCGTGATCTCGTAGACCTGGTCGGGGTGCAGCGGCTCGGCCCGCTCGAGGCTGTTCCGGTAGCGGGCGCGTACGATGCGATCGGCCAGGAGCATGTCGTAGCCGAACGGGTAATCCTCGCTGGGTGGATGGACGTCGACGAGCTTCGCCGTGAAGTCGGTGTCCCGGGCCGACGAGGAGACCCAGAGCTTCACCGAGACCGGTCCCATGACGACGACCGCCTTGTCCAGCGGAGCGGTCTGGAAGACCCTGACGTCGGGGCGTGAGGAGAGCGGCAGGTCGTCGGTGCACCCGAAGACCTCGCCTTCGGCGCAGCGCTGATCGAACGGTCCGGGCGGCACGAGGCGCCGGCCCGCCGCGATCTTTCCGCCGATCGTCGGCACCGGATCCGTCGGGTCATAGGTGTAGATCGTGGGATCGACGGTCGTCCCCGGCGGCCGGCTGCCCAGCGCACCCCCCGCCTGGAGGTAAAGGGACCGATTGGTGGACCGCGGGGGTGGCCACGTCGACGTCGTCGCCCAGGTCCCACCGTGGCGGTGCCGCCCCTGCGGATCGGTGTCCTCGTCTCCGCCGCCCATGACGAACAGCTCGACCGGGGGCTCGTCCAGGATGCCGGTGTCCTCGCCCCCGAGGACCTGATCGAACCAGCGCAGCCGCTCGCGCGCGGTGTCCAGCGCCGCCGACGCGCCGAAGTCGGCGTCACCGGTGGCGCGCGGGCCCATGCCGTGCTGCCACGGGCCGACCATCAGTTTGGTCGGGCTCGTGTGCCGCGCGGAGAGCCCGGCGAAGTTGGCGAGCGTGCCCCTCAGGAAGATGTCGTACCACCCGCCCAGCAGATAGATCGGGACGTCCGGGATGCGATCGTAGGAGCGCTCGAAGGTCAAGCCGTTCTGTTTCCAGTAGCCGTCGTAGTCGGGATGGTCGACCCAGTCCTGGAACCAGCGTCGATAGCTCGGCGCGGACTCGAGCGGGGAGGCGTTGGGCGCGAACGGGAACCGGCGCAGCCAGTCACCGAGCTGCCCGGGCGGCTGCCCGTCTGTGGTGCGATAGTCCAGGGCCCACTGGACCGCCGGGTTGGCGTCGGCTTCCTTGCCGCGGCTGGCCAGGTAGAGCGCGTAGTCCAGGTTGTGCAGGAGGTAGAAGGCGCCGCCCGACCCGGCGCCGTCCTCCCAGTAGTTCGCGGTACCCACCTGCATGTACATGGCCTTCAGGTGCGGCGGCGCCTCGACGACCAGCGCCATCTGCGTGGCGGCCGAATACGAGCCGCCGTAGGTGCCCACGTCGCCGTTCGACCAGGGCTGGGCCGCGGCCCACTCGACCGCGTCGTAGCCGTCTCTCCCCTCGTCGACGTAGATGTAGAAGGGACCCTCCGATCCGTAGCGGCCGCGCACGTCCTGGATGACCACCGCGTAGCCGTGCTCGGCGCGCGCGCGCCTGCGCCTCTCCGGCATCCTTGCCGTAGGGGGTACGGGAGAGCAGCGTCGGGAACCGGCCGGCCACCGCCGCGCCGTCGCGGGCGGGCCGGTAGACGTCGGTCGCCAGCCGCACGCCGTCCCGCATCGGGACCATGAGGTTCTTGGCCACGACGGCCTCGTACCCGTCTCGAGGCGACTGGTCCTGCGCGTGCCCGAGCGGCTGCAGGCTGACGGCCGTCGTGAGGGTCAGCACCGCCATCACGGTCCGCGCTGTCGGCAGGCGCCACCCCGCGTGGCGGGGGTGACGGTGCGTCCTTGCGATCTGCATGACACTCCTCATTGGCGTTCCGAATCCCCTCGGTCCAACAGATCCGTGGCGCGGCGCTCCAGCTCCGCGGCCGGCCGCCGACCGCTCTCCCCACGGGCTGCCGGTGGCCCGTCTCGGTCGGGTCAGGAACGCCCGCCGGGCGGGGCATCCCGCCTGGCGGCGTCGCGCCTCGGTCGAATGCTACCTGTAGGCTCCGTCGTCGCGCCCGGCACGCCGGTCACGGTATGCGTGACACACACCACTACCGGCCGCCTACCTGTCCCACGTTCGTGCTGGTCTCCGACGTGACGATCGGCAGCATCACGTGCGATGGATGCCCGGCGTCATGGTAAATGCTGTTGATGGCCTCGACCATGTGCGTGTGGTGCCCCGGGCGCTCACCGGTGTTGGGGTTGACGTCGAAGAACGGGAAGTTGCTGCTCGAGATGTCCAGGCGAATGCGATGGCCCGCCTCGAAGCGGTTGCCAATGCCCAGCAGGTCGATCGTGATCTCGTAGACCTCACCCGGCTCCAACAGCTCGGGCGTTTCGAGACTGTTCCGGTAGCGCGCGCGGACGATGCGATCGGACAGCAGCATGTCGTAGCCCGACGGATAGTCCTCGCTCGGCGGGTGGACATCGATCAGCTTCGCCGTGAAGTCGGTGTCCCTGGCCGACGAGGAGACCCACAGCTTGACCGTGACCGGCCCCAGCACCGCGACGTCCTCCTGGAGCGGCGGCGTCTGGAAGACGATCACGTCCCGGCGGGCCGACAGCGGCAGGTCGTCCTCGCACCCGAAGATCTCGCCCGCGATGCACCGCTGATCGAACGGGGCGGGAGGGACCAGCTGGGCGCCCGAGTTCACCTTGCCTCCGATGGTCGGCACCGGGTTGGCGGGGTCGAACGTATAGGCGGTCGGCTCGGCCGGGCCGGCGGGCGGCTCGGGCGCGAGACGGCCGTCGGCATGCAGGTAGAACTCCCGTCCCGCGGACTCCGGCGGGGGCCAGGCTGAGGCCGAGACCCACTCGCCACCCTGGTCGAGCTTGCCGGTGTCCGTCCGGTCGTTGTCTCCCCCGCCCATGATGAAGAGCCGGGCGGGCGGGTCGTCGAGCACGCCGGTGTCCTCTCCCTTCAGGATGTGGTCGAACCACCGCAGCCGCTCGATCTCGAGGTCGACCTCGGCCTCCGGTCCGAAGGCCACGTCCCCGTGGCGCACCGATCCCACGCCGTGCTCCCAGGGGCCCACCATCAGCCGGGTCGGGCTGGAGTTCTTGGCCGCCAGGCCGGCGAAGTTGTTCAGCGTGCCCCGCAGGAAGATGTCATACCAGCCGCCGATGAAATACGTCGGGATGTCGGGAATCCGGTCGTAGTACAGCTCGAAGGTGTAGCCGTTCTGCTTCCAGTAGTCGTCGAAGTCCGAGTGATCGACCCAGTCCTGGAACCAGCGCTGATACGTGGGGATCGACTCGAGTGGCGACGTATTGGGGTAGAACGGGTAGGCCCGGATCCACTGCGCGAGCTGGTCGCGCTGGACGCCCGAGGCGAGGGCGCGTCCCCGCGGCAGTGCCTCCATGGCCTCCTGGCTGTTGCTCGCCAGGTTCATGGCGTAGGTCAGGTTGTGGAGGAGTGCGAAGGCGCCGCCCGAGCCGGCGCCGTCCTCCCAGTAGTTCGAGGTGCTCACCCTGACGAACATCCCCTTCAGGTGCGGGGGAGCCTCGACCGCCAGCGACATCTGTGTCGCGGCCAGGTAGGAGCCGCCGAACGTACCGACATCGCCGGTCGACCAGGGCTGCGCGGCGGCCCACTCGACGGCGTCGTAGCCGTCCTCGCCTTCGTGCACGTAGATGTAGAACGTGCCCTCCGACTCGAACCGGCCGCGCGTGTCCTGGATGAGCACGACGTAGCCGTGGCGTGCCAGGAACCGCGCCGTGTCCTCGGACCCGTTCTTGCCGTAGGGCGTGCGCGAGAGCAGCGTCGGGAACGGACCCGATTCCGCTTCGCCGCCGCGCGCCGGGCGGTAGATGTCGGTCGCCATCCGCACGCCGTCGCGCATCGGGACCATGACGTTCTTGGCGACGACGACCTCGTAATTCGCCGCGTCGGTCG
This sequence comes from Vicinamibacterales bacterium, assembly GCA_965197935.1. GTDB lineage: Bacteria > Acidobacteriota > Vicinamibacteria > Vicinamibacterales > CAZQMT01 > CAZQMT01. The sequence goes on from CBDAOD010000002.1 coordinate 535,785, forward strand.
CGCCACCCTGCGCGTGCAGAGCCGCCACACCCGGCGGCGCCAGCAGACCGACCAGGACGGCGACACCGATCGCACCCCTCCGACACAAACGGCTCACCATTTGCATTCCTCGCCCCTTTCGCATGACGCGTGCGCGCACGCGTTCACGGTTGTCTCGAGCCTCGTGGACACTCGCGCCGTCCCGCTACCGGGAGGCCGACGAGAGCGGATTCTGCCCGACGAGATGGTCCCAGTGCCGTCCGGCCTGCTCGACCACCCCTGCCATGTCCTCGGGCAGCAGGTAGCCTTGCGCGATCTGCTCGAGGGCGGCGCCGGATACCAGTCCGAGATACTGCGCGCGGCTCCCGTAACGTTCCTCGATCGACCGGCGCGGATCGCCGCTCGACTCCCGCGCGGCGCGCGTCAGCGGGAACGGGATGTAGGACCCTTGCATGCTCGATAACTCGTGCGCTGGGCCCGACTCGGCGTTGAAGAGGTTCCACCCGGTGTAGGTCGCAAGCGGCACCGACTGCTCCGGCAGTCGGATGCCGGCGGCTTCGTTGCCGTCCTCGTCGACGGCCGTGACCATCATCGGAAAGGCGGCGCCGATCGCGGGCGGCTGCTGCGTGACGATCCCTTCGCTCTCGAACCGGGGACCGTAGTCGGCACGGTAGGCCTTGTGCGGCCGCGTCGAGACATTGACACCCGGAATCTCGGGAAAGCCCAGTTGGTCGGGCGACACCAGCGTCGCCTCGTCGAGCCGGGGATACTGGCTGTTCGGTGGCGGCGTGTCGTCCCGCGTCCAGCGGTTCATGGCCCCGAGCAGCGCGCGCAGGTTGAGCCGGAAATTCATCGGATTGTTCCGCTGCTGGCCGATGGACGTCTCCGGCGGGAACCGAGCGGGGCCGTGCTGTGATCCAGCGAAGGCGTAGATCCGCGTGGTGTCCAGCAGCGTCGCGTCGTGCGCGCCGTCCACCGTCGTATGGATGAGCGAGGCCGCGCGGCCCCAGTACTCGTAGGACGAGTTGGTGTAGAAGACCTTCGGCAGGAACCGCGTATCCAGGTGCGCGAGCAGGCCGGCCGTCTTGCCGGTCTCCGGGTCCGTCTGGGACACGTCCGTGAACGGGAAGATGTCCGTCGGGTAGAATATGTTCATGTAGGGATGCGCGTCGCGCGAGGCCTGAGCGAAGCGGTGGTTGATGCTGCCGCGCCCCCCGCCGGCGACGTGGGAGATCACCCCGTCGAAGACCCGACGGTTGGCCTCGTCCGCGTTGAAGCCGTGGTACAGGAACGTGCGCAGGAAGCGGCCGCTCTGCGAGCTGCCGAATCCGATGGCGCGACCGATCGAACCGTGCGGAATCGAGAGCGGTTCCGGCGGGCCGTGCTTCAGATAGGAGATCAGGTCGCGGGTGGCCGTCGGCCCGAGACCCACCAGCGGTGGGTTCTCCGACACGTACACCACCTCGTAGATCTGCCCGGGCTCGAATCCGCCGTCCAGATACACGCGCGATCGGTCCGGCACTACCGCGCCGGCCTCCAGGCGCCCGAATCCCCAACGGTCTCTTGGCACGGGCCGGCGCTCGGCCTCGACCGCATCCCGGACCGTCATGACGTTCTCTTGGGCGTCCGGGTCGGCGACCTCGTAGGCGACGTGTACCCGGTCCGACAAGAGATGGTCCGTCACGCGGCTCGCGACAACGAAATCGGAGCGGACGAGGCCCCGAATCGGTGCGCCATTCTCGGTGGCGACCGGGGGGTGCAGCCGCATCCGGCCCTCCTCCCGCGGCACATCGAATTGCCAGCCGAGCCAGACGAGCGTGTAGCCCTCTTGCTGGAGGAGACCGTCCCCGAAGTGGGCCTCCGACCGTGGGTCGAGGCTGCCCTGCGCGAGATTGAAGGTCGACAGCAGGCCCTTGCGCTCGCGGTTGCCGACCTCGTACAGGACCGCCCCGTTTCCACGAGCCATGTCCTTCGGCTTGAGGATGAAGAACTCGGACCAGAACTCGACTCGGCCATCGGCGTTGCGAGGCGCCTTGTCGATGTCGGTGATGATGCGGTTGGCCGGGTCCGCCGGGTCGACGGCAAAGTAGACATGGCCGGCGAGCCGCTCGTACGCGCCGGCGAGCCCGAAGGCACGACCCGACAGCACGTCCTCGCGGGTCCGCACCTCGACTCGAACGACCTCGGCGTAGGCCGGCCAGGCCAGGGCGACGAGCCCGGCGACGATGAGCCCGCATCTGGCCAGTGCCCTGTACCAGTGCGCCGGGGGGTGGATCCCGGCGCGTCGCGCCAGGTTGGCGAGGCGCTCGGGGCGAGAATCGCGGGAGAGACACGGCGCGTTGCCAGGACAGGATGCGTGTAGCATGGGCTCATTAAACGGTGGTCGAGGGGGCGAGTCAAGGACTACCGCGACGCGGCGCACGGCGCCGATCGCGGGTAGCCATCCGGCCCCGGGGGCGCCGGAACATAGGGCGGGAGGGCCGGCGTCATGGGTGAATCGCCGAGGCGGGCGCTGCAGGGAACGGTCATCGGAGATTCGGACGCCGCCCCGACGCTGCGCGCGACGGCCGAAGACGTGGGCCGGCTCCTGGCGCGGATGGGGATCACGGTCGTGACCGGTGGCCACGGCGGCGTCATGGAGGCCGCCTCCCGGGGGGCCGCGACCGCGGGCGGCCTGGTCGTCGGGATCCTTCCGTCCGCCGAGATGGACCAGGCCAACCCCTGGTGTGGGGTCGTGATTCCCACTGGGCTCGGCCACGCGCGCAACGCCGTGACCGCCCTGGCCGGCGATTTCGTCGTGGCACTCGGCGGGGCGGCCGGCACCCTCTCGGAGATCTGTCTGGCCTGGATCCACGGTCGGCCCATCTTCGTGCTCGAGGGATCCGGCGGCTGGGCGGATCGCCTGCGGGGGCAGGTCCTGGACCATCGCCGCTCGAGCTCGATCGTGGCGTGCGAGAACCTCGCGGCGCTGGAACAGCACCTCGCACGTCTGTATCCGGAGATCGCCCGCGACGAGTCCTGACGAACAAGCGAGTCGTACCACTGTGTTGAACCGCCCACACCCTTCGCCCGCCCGGCCGGTGCGTCCCCGCCGCCGGGTTGGGGCTCGCTCGGCGTAGCTGCACGGATGATTGGCGAAAGGCTCGGAAACTACGAGATCACGGCGGCCCTCGGCGCAGGGGGGATGGCGCGCGTGTACCGGGCGCGTCACGTGCACCTTGGGCGTCAGGTCGCGATCAAGGTGCTCCATGGCCACCTCTCCGACGAGGGGGCGCTCGTGACCGGTTCCTTCGCGAGGCTCGCGCGATCGCCTCCCTGGATCACCCCGGCATCGTCCAGATCTACGACGTCGACATCGACGACCGGACCTGCTACATCGCAATGGAGCTCCTCGAAGGGCACACGCTCGAGGAGCGACGCAAGCAGCTCGCAAGCGAGGGCATCGTGCGGTTTCCGTCGACGAGGCCATGCGCATCGCGAAGGCGGTGGGGCAGGCGTTGAGCTACGCCCACGCGCAGGGCGTGATACACCGAGATGTCAAGCCGTCCAACGTGTTCCTGGCCAGCGGCGGTCGCGTGGTCCTCACCGACTTCGGACTCGCCGACGTCCTCGACGAGACGCGCTTTACGGTGGACGGCGCCACCTGGGGCACCCCGTCCTACATGGCGCCCGAACAGGCGTGGGGCGAGGCCGGTGACCATCGCAGCGACATCTACGCGCTGGGGATCCTGCTGTATCAGATCCTCGCGGGCGAGCGACCGTTTCGGTCCGAAACCCTGGCCGGCATACTCCGACAGCATCTCGACGAACCCCCGCCACCCCTACGGACGAAGGTCCCCGACCTACCTGCACCCGTGGCCGCCACGATCGAGCGCATGCTGGCCAAGCAGCCCGAGGATCGCTTCCAGTCCGTCGACGATGTGCTCGCCGCCTTCGAGGGCGCGGCCGTGCCCGAGCCGGCTCCCGCCTCTCCCTCTGGGAGCCTGCGCGACGGGGGGACGGGGTCTCCGGGGCCACCCGCCGCCCCGGACAGCCCGGCCAACCCCCCGTCCGTCCGGCGCCGGTTCGCGGGCGCCGCCGCCGCGCTACTGGTCGTCACGCTCGGGTGGTGGATGTCGATCCCTTCCATGACGACCGAGCCCACACCGTCCATGGTACCGGTCGAGGCACCGGCCGTGCCTTCCATGACCCCACCCACCAGGTGGCAGGATGGCTTCGACGACAATCGACACGACTGGGAGCTGAGCTCAGGACCCGTCGTGCGGTCACTCGTGGACGGTACCTACGAGATCGCGGTGACGGTGGCGAATCAAGCCACGTCGTCCCACGCGCGTGCCGGCGGCGAGTTCGCGTCGCTCGAGTTCTCGAGCGTCGGCACGCTGGTCGAGGGGCAGCGGAAGAGCGGATACGGCCTCGTCTTTCGGCATCGCGACGACCGCAACTACTACGTGTTCGCCGTCAACGGTCTGGGGCAGTGGAGCCTCTGGGTCCTCGAGGACGGCCGGTGGCGCGAGCTCCGCGGCCTCGCCGACGAGTGGACGTCTTCTGGCGCGATCGTGACCGACGGAGCGAATCGGCTCTCGGTGCGCGCGGTCGGCCCTACGATGACGGTTTCCGCCAACGGAGTCGAGCTAATCACGCTGCAGGACGACACCCTCGAAAAGGGGCACGTCGGTTACTACGTCGCGTCATCGCGGACGGCCGCGACCGCGCGTGCGCGCGTGCGGTTCGACGACGCCGAGGCCATCCCGCTCGCTGCCGACCTGGGAAGCGCGGGCGCCACCACCCCGCCCTGACGGAGGTCTGGCCACGGCTGGGGCTTGGCTCGACCTTCGGGCGCCTCGAACGGTCGTGGCGGCGGACCGAATTGGAGAGAGAGAGTCTGCTGGCAGCCGAACGGCAGTGCTCAGCCCGCGCACTCAAGGACGTGCTTCACGCTGCCCTCGGCGTCGATCGACTCGAGCCGAACCGCGAAGCCCCAGAGCCTGGCGAGATGTTTCATGACCTCGTCGGCCTCCCCGGCCTCGAGTGGCCGGTTGCGCTGCTCGATGTGCCGGAGGGTGAGGGAACGATCGCCCTCTCGCTCGTAGCGCACGATCTGAATGTCGGGCACGTGCGTCTCTCGCGCGTACTGCTCGGCGAGCAGCTTGCGCAGGCGTCGGTAGCCGGTTTCGTCGTGGATCGAGTCGACGACCAACTCCATCTCGTGTTCGTGATCGGCGATCGCGAACAGATGGAACTCGCGCATCAGCTTCGGTGACAGGAACTGGCCGATGAAGGACTCGTCCTTGAAGTTGCGCATGGCGAAGTCCAGCGTCCGTTGCCAGTCCGAGCCTGCCCTCTCGGGCAGCCACCGCCGATCCTCCTCGGTGGGCTCGAGGGAGATCCGCTTGAGATCCTGGAACACGGCGAGGCCCAGTGCGTACGGGTTGATACCGCTGAAGCCACGCTCGTCGAAGTTCCGCTGGGCCAAGACGCCGGTGTGCGACGCGAGGAACTCGAGCATGAAGCCTTCGTCGACCCGACGCTCGTCGTAGAGACGGTTGAGCAGGTGGTAGTGCCAAAAGGTCGCCCAGCCCTCGTTCATGACCTTGGTCTGCACCTGTGGGTAGAAGTACTGGGCGATCTTGCGCACGATGCGCACAAGCTCGCGTTGCCAAGGCTCCAGCTTCGGTGAGTGCTTCTCGACGAAATAGAGGATGTTCTCCTCGGGCTCGGCCGGGAAGTCGCGCGGCGTGCCAGCGGAATGGGTCGGCTCGCGACCGGGCACGGTTCGCCACAGGTCGCTGAACTGATGTTGCTCGTAGGCTCGGCGTTCTTCCTCCCGCGTCCGCTCCTGCTTCTCCGACAGCGGCTGGGTCCGCTTGAAGCGATCGACGCCATGCGGCCCGAGCGCGTGGCAGGAGTCGAGCACTGCCTCGACTTCGGCCTGACCGTACCGCTCCTCACACTCCATCACGTAGCTGCGTGCGAATACGAGATAGTCGATGATCGCGTCCGCGTCGGTCCACTGTCGGAACAGATAGTTGCCCTTGAAGAACGAGTTGTGTCCAAGACAGGCGTGCGCGATCACCAGCGCCTGCATCGCCATGGTGTTCTCCTCCATGAGATAGGCGACGCAGGGATTGGAGTTAATGACGATCTCGTAGGCGAGTGCCTGATAGCCCTTGCGGTAGGCCTGCTGGTTGCGGATGAACTCCTTAACCGAAGGTCCAGTGCGGGTAGCCGACTGGAAGACCGGCGCCGGCGTAGGCGTCGAGCATCTGTTCGCTGCTGATGACCTCGATCTGATTCGGGTAGGTGTCGAGCCCGTAGGCGGCCGCGCTCTCGCCGATCGCCTGTTCGTAGCGTGCGATCAGATCGAAGTCCCAGTCGGCTCCGGTCGAGATGACGCTCATGCCGCTGATGTCCCCGCGTTCTTTCGAAACAGCTCGCGGAACACCGGATAGATTTCCTCCCGACGCGTCAGGCGGCGCATCGCGAAGGTCCCCGGTCCGGCCTTGACTTCCTGGTATCCGACCCACAGGCTGCTCATGCGTGAGTCGCCCTCATCCGGGGTCTCCAGATAGGCGAAGTAGCGCGCCAGGGGCAAGATGTGCTCGGCGAGGAAGCGCGTGCTTCTGCCCGCATCTGCGCCGAAGGCGTCCCCATCGGAGGCTTGAGCGGCGTAGATGTTCCAGCCGCGGTCGGCGAACCGCTCCTGGACGATCTTAGAGTCTCCCTCTGGGATGGGTGAAACCCCTCGCCTTTAGGCGAAGCCTTCAGGAGGCCGCAGGGCCGGACCTCTTCGGGCTCTGGGACGTGCGCCGTGATAGTCGGCTTCAGCCGACGCGGCGCACTGATTCCCTCGCCTTCAGGCGAGGGAGACTCAACCATCAGCTGCAGCGCCGACAGCACGACCGTGCCGCCGCTACGCGGATCATGAAAGAAGGTCTGTTCGTCGACTTCCTCCGCCCCGTCCGTATGCCGGACGAAGACCAGTTCCACGTGCTCGTACTTCCGGGTGAGGAACAGGTAGAGCAGCGTGAAGAAGCGCTTGGCGAGATCCTTCTTGGCCTCGCTCATGGACGCCGACACGTCCATGAGGCAGAACATCACCGCCCGCGCGACGGGCTCCGGCACGTTGACCCGGTTGCGATAGCGCAGATCGAAATCGTCCAGAAATCTGACATTGCGCAGCCGACTGTGCAGGGCGTCGATCCGCTCGAGGAGCACCTGGACCTCATGCTCGCGACCCGCATCGCTCGCGCGGCTGAGCTCTCGGTCGGCGGCCTCCAGATCCCGCCTGATGGGTGAGCCCAGCGCGATCCGTCGGGCCAGCGAGGTCCGCATCGTGCGCAGCACTGCGAGGCTGTTGGGAGATCCCGTCGTGGTGTACCCTGCACGGATCGGTTTTTGCTCTTCGATGCCGAGCAGCATGGTGCGCTCGAGCCTAGGCAGCTCGAGATCCTCGAAGAACATCTGCAGGAACTCCTCGCGCGAGAGGGCAAAGACGAAATCGTCCTCGGACTCCCCGGTGCCTGGCTCGTTTGCGGCGCGACCCCGTTGTGGCGGCCGGGGCAGTCGGTCACCGGTGACGAAGTCGCGGTTGCCTGGGAGCACGATCTCCCGATCGCCGCCCCGCCCGTGGCGAAAGCTCGGCTCGGAGATGTCCTTGCGTGGAACGCTGACCTTTCCACCCTTCTCCATGTCTCCGATGGAGCGCTCGGCGATCATGCGGTCCACCGCCCCGCGGATCTGGTCCTTGTAGCGACGCAGAAACCGTGCGCGGTTGACTGCGCTCTTGTTTCGGCCGTTCTCGCGGCGGTCGATCAGGTGAGCCATGTGAGGGGCCTCATTTTCACTCGTCGCGGCTTGCTCGGGCCGAGCGCGGGACCCACGGCGGCCCGTGGTGCGACGCAGGACTGTCACCACGGGCTGCTAGGACGACTTGCGTACCCGCAGATACCAGTCGCACAGCAGACGCACCTGCTTCTCTGTGTAGCCCTTGTCCACCATGCGCGCGACGAAGTTCTCGTGCTTGGTGCGGTCGTCCTCGGAGGCCTTGGCGTTGAAGGAGATCACCGGCAGGAGGTCTTCGGTGTTCGAGAACATCTTCTTCTCGATCACCTCCCGAAGCTTCTCGTAGCTTGTCCAGGCCGGGTTCTTGCCGCCACTCGCGGCCCGGGCCCGCAGGACGAAGTTCACGATCTCGTTGCGGAAATCCTTGGGATTGGCGATGCCTGCTGGCTTCTCGATCTTCTCCAGCTCGGCGTTCATGGCAGGGCGGTCGAATATTTCCCCGGTGTCGGGATCGCGAAACTCTTCGTCCTGGATCCAGCAGTCGGCGTAGATCACGTAGCGGTCGAAGATGTTCTGGCCGTATTCCGCGTACGACTCCAAGTAGGCGGTCTGGATCTCCTTGCCAATGAACTCGGCGTACCGTGGCGCAAGCCAGCCCTTGATGAACTCCAGGTAGCGACGCTGCGTCTCCTCAGGGAGGTCCTGCTGGGCGATGCGCTGCTCCAGCACGTACAGGAGATGCACCGGGTTGGCGGCGATCTCCGTGCGGTCGTAGTTGAACACCGACGACAGGACCTTGTAGGCGAATCGCGTCGACAGACCGGTCATGCCTTCGTCGGGGCTGGCGTAGTCGCGATATTCCTGGTAGGACTTGGCCTTGGGGTCGGTGTCCTTGAGGCTCTCGCCGTCGTACACCCGCATCTTCGAGTGGATGCTCGAGTTCTCGGGGTCCTGCAGGCGCGTCAGTACGGAGAACTGCGCCATCATCTCCAGCGTGCCCGGACCGCAGGAGGCGGAGCAGAGCGAGCTGCCGCGGAGGAGCTTCTCGTAGATCTTCACCTCCTCGGCCACCCGTAGGCAGTACGGCACCTTGACGACGGAGATGCGGTCGAGGAAGGCCTCGTTGCGCTTGTTGGTGCGGAAGCTCTGCCACTCGGCCTCGTTCGAGTGCGCCAGGATCATGCCTGAGAAGGGGATGGCCCCGAACCCTTCCGTTCCCTTGAAGTTACCCTCCTGGGTCGCGGTAAGTAGCGGGTGCAACATCTTGATGGGCGCCTTGAACATCTCGACGAACTCGAGCAGGCCCTGGTTGGCGAGGCACAGCCCGCCCGAGTAGCTGTAGGCGTCGGGATCGTGCTGGGGGTACTCGTCGAGTTTTCGGATGTCGACCTTGCCGACCAGCGAGGAGATGTCCTGGTTGTTCTCGTCACCGGGCTCGGTCTTGGCGATGGCCACTTGCCGCAGCACCGACGGATGCAGCCGGACCACACGGAAGCCGGAGACGTCTCCTCCGAACTCGTGGAGGCGTTTCACCGCCCAGGGCGACATGATGCCGGAGAGGTAACGCCGGGGAATTCCGTACTCCTGTTCGAGCATCTCCCCGTACTGGTCGACGGCAAAGAGCCCCAGCGGGAGCTCGTTGACGGGTGACCCCTTCAGTGCGTAGATCGGCTGGTCCTCCATGAGCTGCTTGAGCCGCTCGGCGAGCGACGACTTGCCGCCGCCCACGGGTCCGAGCAGATACAAGATCTGCTTGCGTTCCTCGAGTCCCTGTGACGCGTGAAGAAAGAACGACACGATCTGCTCGATGGCATCGTCCATGCCGTAGAATTCTCGGAAGGCCGGGTATCGGCGAATGACGCGGTTGGAGAACAGGCGTGAGAGACGCGGGTCGTGACGGGTGTCCACGATCTCCGGCTCGCCGATCGCGGTCAGCATCCGCTCGGCCGCGTTGGCGTATGTCGACGGGTCGCGCCGGCACCGATCGAGGTACTCCTCGAGCGACACCTCCTCCTCCTGGGTCGCGGAGTAGCGGATCTTGTAGGCTTCGATCAGTGTAGCCATGAGGTTCTCCCGGGCCGTCTGGGCCTCATCCAAGCCGACTGTGACGATTCCGGATGCCCGACCGCTCTGGTACGCGAATCGGCGAACGCCGCGGGTTTCTTGAGTCGTGGGGCCGCTCCGCGCCCGGGGTGCCGCCGGTTCGGCGCTGACGGGCTGCCGTCACCCGTGGCGGAGTTTCGGCGGTTCTCGAATAATCCCGGTGTTCTCGCGCCTCGCGGCCCGACGTGGCGCCGCCCTTGGTGCACTAGGTCGCCCAGGCTGTCCATCGGCTGCCACGCCGTTCGAGATGCAGGCGCAGCCCGAAGCAGGTGGAGAGTGCCTCGGCGGTCAGGATCTGCGGGATCGCGCCCGCCGCGAGCACCCGGCCTTTCGCCAGCATGAGCACGTGCGTGAAGCCCGGTGGGATCTCGTCGACGTGGTGCGTCGTGAGGACGGTAGCCGGCGTCGTCGGATCCGCGGCCAATCCCGACAGGGAGGCCACCAACGCCTCGCGGCCGGCTAGATCAAGCGCCGCGGTCGGCTCGTCGAGCAGCAGGAGACCTGGTTCGGTCATGAGCGTGCGCGCGAGCTGAACGCGCTGGCGCTCGCCCGAGGACAGCGTGCCGAACGTGCGGTCGGCCAGACCACCGCACTGCAGCCGGTCGAGGAGTGCGCATGCCTCGGCACGGTCGGCGGCCGAATAGACGTGCCACCAGGGCGAGAGCGCCGCGTGCTTGGCCGTCATCACGACGTCGGCGGCGCGGAGATCCGGTCGCAGCATCTCTGCGAGCGCGGCGCTGACCAGGCCGATTCGCGTGCGGTGCGCCCGCACGTCGGTGCGGCCGAGTCGCTCGCCGAGCACGTCGACCGTGCCGGCACTCGGGTGGAGGTAGAGCGAGGCGATCTGGAGGAGGGAGGTCTTACCCGATCCGTTCCGTCCGAGGACGACCCAGCGCTCGTTCGCACCGACCGTCCAATCGATCCCCTCGAGGATCGTCACGGCGCCCCGCACGAGCCTGACGCCACGCAGCCTCAACGCCGGCTGCGGGGCGTTGCCGCCCTGGGTCGTCAATCCGGCGGCCTCAGATGCCGGATCCCGCAACCTGCTTGACGATGCGGGCCGGCACGCCCGCGACGACCGCGTTGGCAGGTACGTCCCGGGTCACGACGGCACCCGCACCGACGAGCGCGCCCGGGCCGATCGTGATGCCACCCATGATCGTGGCGTTGCTCCCGATCGAGGCCCCGCTCATGACCCGAATCTCGAGCATCTCCCAGTCGGCCTCGGTCTGCAGCTGGCCGCCGGCCGTCGTGGCGTGGGGATGCTTGTCGTTGATGAACATGACGCCGTGACCGACGAACACGCCATCGTCCAGCCTGACGCCGGAGCAAATGAATGTGTGGCTCGAGATCTTGCAGTGACGCCCCACCTCGACGTCGCGCTGGATCTCAACGAAGGCGCCGACCTTCGTGCCGGCACCCAGCTGGCAACCGTAGAGGTTCACGAGATCGGGTTGGTGGATGACCACGCCATCCGCGAGGACCACGTCATCGGCGATCATTGCGAGAGCCTCCTTCGCTCGATTCTCCCACGGGCCACGGACCTCGTGGGCCGTCCCAGTCGCTTCACGGGCGGTCGCCGGAGCGCGGCGCCCGTCGGTGAGGGTTGCCCGGCGGCACCGGATGGCGGCCCGGCGCGATCAGTAGCGGTCGAAGATGGCCTGGACCGCCGCCGGGTCCTTGGTCTCGGTCAGCGCCAGGATGAGAAGAATTCGCGCTTTCAGGGGATTGAGGTGCTTGACGGCGACCAGCCGTGGTGCGTCCGGGCTCGCGGGCTGCGCGGACGCGACGTGGCTTCCGGTCGGGTAGGTCACGGCGACCACGACACCCCCGTCGCTCAGGTCTTGGAAGAACTGACGCTCGTCCGGGGTCAGGCTCGTGGCGGCCACGACCAGCCCGCGCGCCTGTGGGTCGGCCAGCCCGCGCGATCCTGCATACGAGTAGCTGATGCCGACCCGCGGCAGCGTGGAGAGCGTCGAGACGTCGAACTCGCTCCGGGCGGTGTGTGCGCGTACCGGCGCGTAGAAGAACTCCACGCCGCCGGTGGCGACCACGCCGAGCATGCCCATCTCGATTCCGCTGAATCCTCCGCTCCGCGGATACGTCTTCGCGGCGTTGCGCGCCGAGAGGATCCGCTCGTCCATCACCACCATCACGCCCTTGCCGACGGCCTCCGGGTCCGCGGCCACCCGCACCGCTGACAAGAGATTGAGCGGGCCGTCGGCGCTGATGCCCGTCGGCGGCCGCTGGGCGCCCACGATCACCACGGGCTTCTCGGACCTGACGCTCAGGTGCAGGAAGAAGGCCGTTTCCTCGAGCCGGTCGGTCCCGTGCGTGACGACGATGCCAGACAGGCCCGGGCGGGTCGCGAACAGCTGGTTGAGACGCTTGGCGAGCGCGAGCCAGTGCTCGGGCATGATGCTGGGACTGCGGATGTTCGAGAATTGCTCCGTCTCGACGATCGCGTAGCGGGCGAGCGCAGGTACCAGCGCCACGATGTCTTCGGCCGTCTTGGTGATCTCGTAGCGGCCCAGCGTACCGGGCTCGTCCTGGTGGCCGGCGATCGTCCCGCCCGTGGCCACGACCAGGACTCTCGGCAGCTCGGGGGCCGGCACGGCTGCGGGCGCCCGGGTCGGCGCCGCGACCGCGCCGAACGCGAGGAGCAGGACACAGGGTCTCAAGGCTTGGACCAGGACTCTTTCGCTTCTCGCGCCTTGCTCGAGCCGGCCGTGGCATCTCTCAAGGCGGCCCTTGGTACAACGCAGGACTTTCACCACGGGCTGCTAGTACTACTTTGTTAGATCCGCAATTGCACCGACTTTAGCGCCTCGATGCGCTTCAGGTAGAACGGCCGTGGAGCAAAGAGGTCCGCGGTGAAGATTTCCTGCACGATCGCGCGGGCCACTGGAAAGGTGAGCCCGGCGAGGTGCCGCCGCCGCTCGGCCTGCAGGAAGTTGTACGTCACGGCGGTGAGCACGACGTGATGGTGCCAGCCCGGGAACGTGCGGCCTTCGAAGTGATCCAACCCGAGGTGGGGCTTCAACTCTTGGTACTGCTGCTCGATGGCCCACCGCTGATGCGCGAGTCGGACGAGCTGCGGCCAGGAGGTGGTGGCCGGCAGGTTGACGAAGAAGTATTTGGTCCGCGGCGTCGCGCCCGTGTCGCGTTCGGCCAGCAGCCACACCTCGGGGGCGAGCCGGCGGTCGCGCCAGTCGTGGGCCGGGGTCACCCGCAGGGCCACACACTGGACCGTCCAGCGGCGCCCGCCGCGGCGGTTGCGCCAGCTGATGGGCCGCCACCGCGGCTGCGCCTTGGCGGCCTGGGCCACCGTGTACGCCCGCACGCCCGCCGCCAGGTCTGGCCGGGTGCGCGGGCGCCCCAGCCGGCCGCCCCGCCGGTGCCCGAGGCGCGGCCGCCCCAGGAACACGGTCTGCGACGAGGAAATCCCCACCGCATAGGGGAGCCGCAACCGATGCCACATGGCCCGAAACAGGCCGGTATCGCCAAACTCCGCATCGGCCAGCACGCCGGTGCCGGTGAGGCCGCTGGCGCGCACCTGCGGGAGCAGGGTGAGCGCTTGGCGCCACTTCGCCTGCAACCGGACACCCCGGGGAAGCCGCGCCCGATCGCGGGCGGCGTCGGTCAGCCACGCCTCGGGCACATAGAGCGCGGCCCCCAGCAAGTAGGCGCGCAGCCCGGTCCACAGCGCCGCGGTGACCGCCACTTGGCCATTGGCGACTTTCCCCACGGCCCCACAGTACTGGCGGGCCACCCCGACCGAGGACGTCCCTGGCTTGGGGAAACTCGTGCCAGCGAAGATCACCAGCCCTTCGCGTTCGGGCAGCACCGCCCGCAGGCAGCGCCAGACGCCGTCGGCACTCCACGGCGCATCGGTGATGAAGTGTTGGAACGCTTGATAGCCCCCGGGATCGGTCCCCCGCGCCAGCATCGCTTCCATCGACTTGCGCGGGCTGTCGCTGAGCAACCCCTGGACGTACCGGCGCAACGCCAGCTCCTGTGCGCGATGGCCGAAGCACGCCTTGAAGGCCTCGAGCCATCTCATCAGGCGACGCAACTGCCCCACCGTGCGGCGGTCGTGCACTACCGCGCAGGGTCCCGAATTCGACGGAAAAATACAATGTCCTCAAATTAGATCACTTGTCGGATCTCGCCCAAATTGTGCGATCTAACAAAGTAGTACTAGCCGCTGGTTCCCAGCAGCTCGGTCCCAGGATGCGTGAGGCTCCAGGTGTACCAGAAGGTATCGAAGCCCGAGAGGCGCTGCGGGAGGGCACCCTGGCCACCCTCGAAGCGCCGATGCGCTGGGTCGAAGCGGGCGCCCGAGGCGACGTCGTACCAGACGCCGTCGCGACTCTCGAAACCCTGGCCGGAGGAGCGCCAGGCCAGGGTCGAGTCGTAGATCGCGACTCCCGTGGGCCGGTACAGGAAGACGCGTGCCTTGCGGCCTCGAACGTCCCGCCGCCCTCGAATGCCGAGAACGGCACGGCGAACTTGCGCTCGGCCAGCAGGAACGCGTAGATCGACTGCTTGGTGGGTAGCCGCGTGTCACGTGCTTCGCTGCCGCGGAATCCCTCGTCGGAGCCGAAGTAGTTGTCGTACGGGTTGGTGTCGATGTGCTCGCGTCCATCGACCGACAGCACCGCCGTATCGGGGTGATCCCGTACCCAGTCCTTCCATTGCGCCTTAACGCCGAGAGGGAGCTCCACCAGCCGAGTGCTCCTGAAGGTGCCGGCCACCGAATCGCCGGTCATGATCGACCAGTACGAGTCGGTCTCCTTGTCCTGCATGACGAGCGCCGAGTGCATCAGTCCGCCCGAGGCCTCGAACCGAAGCCCGCGTCCGTCGTATTCGCGACCGTACACGGCGGCCGTGTTGGCGAGCGGTCACCAGACCGCGGCGAACGCCGTGTCCGTGGTGGAGTCGTTCACGACCTCGTGGCGGTTGAGCAAGTTGAGGCTGTAGGCCCGTGCCTCGCCATCGATCACCAGCCCCAGCACCCACGCGTCGTCCGAGATCTGCGCATCCGTCGCGGCGACGAATCTGGGGGCATCGATTGCGGCGATGTTGCCGCGGGGCAGGATCTGTTCGAACTCGGGGGGAGCTCGTCTCGCGCAGACCGCTGTGCGGCGAGATCGAGAGTGCCCCCGACCAAGACGGCGGTCGCCAGCAGCGACGCATGTCGCAGGGGGTGACGGCGCCCGAGCCTCTCTACAATCATGAAGTGATCATACGACAGTTTGCCGGGCTCCCCGGGGCACCCAGCGTGCCACTCGCGAAGCGCGCGAGCCGGTATTCTCGCTTCTCGCGCTTGCCAGCCTGGCGCCGAGCCGTCCTTGGTGCGACGTGGGACTTTCACCCCGGGCGGCTATCGCCGCCGGGCAGATGCCGAGCTCCCCCGGAGCAGGCCACCGAGACCGGCGTCCGGGGCGTGTCGGCCAGGGGCGAGCCCGGGGGCGGGCGCGCTGTCGGGCGACCGAACGTCCACAAGGGCTCCCGAGGGTTCCTGGCGTCCGTAGAGCCGCGCCAGCGCGCGCCAGATGCTCGACAGCGCCCACTTGATGTCCTCGAGAATCATGTAGCCCGACGGTACCAGCATGAGCGTGATGAAGGTCGAGAACATCACGCCAAACGCCAGCGAGACCGCCATCGGGATCAGGAACTGGGCCTGCATGCTCTTCTCCAGCAGCAGCGGCGACAGGCCCGCGAACGTGGTGAGCGAGGTCAGCAGGATCGGCCGGAACCGGACGGCACCGGCCTCCCTGACGGCGGTCTCGAGGCGGTCGTGCTCCAGCCGGTGCCGGTTGATGAAGTCGACCATCACGAGGCTGTCGTTCACCACGACCCCGGCCAGCGCCACGATCCCGAACATGGAGAGGATCGTCAGGTTCATCCCCATGATCACGTGCCCCCACAGCGCGCCGACCAGGCCGAACGGGATCGCGCTCATGATGATCAACGGCTGGAGGTAGGACCGCAGCGGCACGGCGAGCAGGGCGTAGATCATGATGAGGGCGAGAGTGAACCCGCGCTGCAGTCCGCCCAGGGTGTCGCGTTGCTCCGCCTGCTGGCCCTCGAAGCTATGCCGGACGCCGGGATGGCGACCCAGCACCTCCGGAAGGATCCGCTCGTCCAGCTCCGCGACGATGTCCCCGGCCGCGGCCACCGCGGGGTCCACGTCCGCCGTGACGTTGACGGTTCTGCGCCGGTCGACACGCGTGATCGAGGCGTACCCGCGCCCCGGCTCGACGACCGCCACGTCGCTGAACGGCACCTCTCCTCCCGACGGCGTGCGGACCCGCATGCTCTCCAGGTCGCCAATCGAGCGGCGCTCCTCCTCCGGATAGCGCACCATGACCCGGATGTCGTCGCGCGCCCGCTGGATGCGTTGCGCCTCCTCGCCGTAGAACGCCTGCCGCACCTGTCGTGCCAGGTCGGCGAGGGAGAGTCCCCACACCTCCGCGGCAGGTGTGATCCCGAGCTTGACCTCGCGCTTGCCGCGGCGGAACGAGTCGGTCACCTCGTAGACGCCGGCGAGCTCACCCAGCCGGGTCTTGATCTCGTCGGCCGCCGCCTGGAGCGAATCCAGATCCGAGCCGGTGAGCTGCACGTTGACGTCGTCCCCCGGAGAGAACAGCGACGAGCTGAAGTTCACCTCCACGGCGTCCGGGATGGCCCCGACCGCGTCACGCCACCGGTCGCGGAGCTCGTCCGCGCTGACGGTTCGCGTCTCGGCCCCGCTGAGCTCGATCGTGACCTCACCCAGATGGCCGGCGGAGGCACCGCCCGCCCGCCCAGTGGCGTTCTGCTGCTGCGCCGCGGCGAACGGCTGCTCCCCGATGGCGGCATACAGATGGCGGAACAACTGCTGTCCCGTGCCCTGCTCCATCTCTTGCCGGACGCGCTCGGCACCGAGCTCCATCTGGCGGACCGCCTCCGAGGTCTTCTCGGCCGCGGTGCCCTGGGGCATCGTGAGGGCCCCCGAGATGAAGTCGGATTCCACCGAGGGGAAGAACTCGAACCTGACCCAGCCGCCGATGACCAGCCCGATCGTCAGGATCAGCGTGGAGATGCCGACCGCCACCGTCAGGTAGCGCCACCGAATGCCAAACTCCAGCGACGGCCGGTATACGTGGTCGATGAACCAGCGCAGCGCCATGGGCACGGCGTTCTGGACCCGCGCCCACGGCCCTGGCCGCCGCGAGCGCACGTGCGTGCGCAGGTGCGAGAGATGCGCGGGCAGAATCAGGAGCGACTCGATCAGCGAAAACAGCAGACACGGGATGACCACGAGGGGAATGACCCGCATCACCTTGCCCATGACCCCCTCCACCGCCAACAGCGGGAGGAAGGCGGCCACCGACGTGAGCACGGCGAAGATGACCGGAACGGCGATCTCGCGGGCGCCCTCGATCGCGCCCCGCAGGCCGTCATGGTGGCGCTGCTGATGTGTGTGCACGTTCTCGCCGACGATGATCGCGTCGTCGACCACGATCCCGAGAACGACGATGAACGCGAACAGCGAGATCATGCTGACCGACACGTCGAATCCCGGCAGGAGCCACAGCGCGCCCAGAAACGAGATCGGGATGCCCAGGCTCACCCAGAACGCCAGACGCAGCTGGATGAAGAGCGCGAGCGTGACGAACACCAGGATGAAGCCGGTCAGACCATTGCGCAGCAGCAGGCTCAGGCGGTCCTGGAGAATCTTGGCGGAATCGCGCCAGGTCGTGAGCGTAATCCCCTCGGGCAGGCGTGGCTGGGCCTCGGCGATGTAGGCGTTCACCTGCTCCGCGATCTCGAGCGCGCTCTGGTTACCCGTGCGGAAGACATCCACCAGCACGGCGGGCTTACCGTCGAAGCGACCGAACTGGTCCGTCTCGGCGAACCCGTCCACGACTCGGGCGACCTCGCCGAGTTGGAGGCGGGTGCCATCCGGGCGTGTCATGAGCACGAGATCCTCGTACTCCGTGCCGCGGTAGGCCTGGCCTTTCGTGCGGAGCAGGATCTCTCCGCCCTCGGTCTTGACCGATCCGCCCGGGAGATCGAGTGAGGCCCTTCGCACGGCGCCCGCCACGTAGTCGAACGTCAGACCGTGCCGACGCAGGTCGTCCTCCGAGATCTCGATCGCGATCTCGTAGGGCCGCGCGTTGGCGAGCTCGACCTGGGTGATGCCCGGTATCGCGTTGATCTCGTCTCGGACTTGATCGCCGAGATAGCGGAGCGTGCGCTCGCCGGCGTCGCCCCAGATGGCGACGCTGATGACCTGCTGACGATTGGTGCTCTCCCGGATCACCGGCTTCTCCGTCTCCTCCGGAAACGTGTCGATGGCGTCGATGCGCGCCTTGATGTCGTCGAGGACGCGCCCCGTCTCGGTACCGAGCTCGAGCTCGACCATGACCGTCCCGACGCCCTCGCTGGCGGTCGAGGTGATCCGCTTGATGCCATCGAGACCCTGGATGGCCTCCTCGATCCGTACGCAGACGCCCTCCTCGACTTCCTCCGGGGCGGCGCCCAGATAGGAGACCTGCACGCTCACCAGGTCGAGCGAGAACTCGGGGAACACCTCCTGCTTGAGGGTGGACACGGTCATCAGCCCACCGACCATCGTGAGGACCATGAGCAGATTAGCGGCGACCGAGTTGCGCGCGAACCAGTCGATGATGCCGCGGGTCATGAGGCGCTTCCCGCCGTCGCGGTCCCGTCACCCTGGGTCCCGGGCCCGGGCCCGGGCGTCGCGTCGATCGTTCGTACCCTCATCCCATCGCTGACGGCCTCCAGTGGGGAGAGACAGATCCGCTCGTCCGCCGCCACGCCCGCCCTCACGATGATCGTCGTGTCGGTCTTGCGGAGCAGATCCACCGTGCGGAATCGCAGCCGGTCCTCGGGGTCGACGATCAGGACCTGATCTGCGCCCCGAAGTGCCGCCCGCGGAAGGATCGCGACTCGCTCGGCCGTCTTGCCCGCGATCTCCGCCTCCACGTACATTCCGACGGCGAGCGGCGGGCGGTCGGGATCCTCGCCGCGCGCGTAGGGGTTGCGCACCTGCGCCACCGCGTGGATCATGCGGCTCTGCGGATCGATCTCACCCTCGGTGCGAACGATGCTTCCAGTCCACTCGTGGACCTTGCCCGCGAACCTCGCCCTCAGCGTCACCGGCGGGCCCTGCCGGCTCCCGCGGCTGCCCCGGTAGTCGAGCGGCAGGTCGACATAGGCGAGATCGTCACCGGGCAGCGGCAGGCGAATCTCTGCGTAGTCGACCGCGTAGATCGAGGCCACGGGCGCGCCGGTGGTGACGAACTGGCCGACGTCCACCTGCTTGTGTCTGAGCCGACCGGAATAGGGCGCGCGGATCTCCGTCCGCTCCAGGTTGCGGCCGGCGGTTTCGAGGCTCGCCTCCGAGGCCGCGACCGCGGCCCTGGCGTCGGCCAGTTGCGGCTCTCGCAGCGTCAACGCGTTGGCGTCGCCTCTCCCCAGCTCGTCCCACTCCTTGCGCGCCACCGCGGCCTCCGCCTCCTCCTCGGCCAGCCGCAGCCGGGTCCGGGCGAGATCCGCCTCCGCCCTGATGACCGCTTGCTCGTAGTCGTACGGATCGATCTTCAGCAAGGTGGCGGCGGCCTCGAAGAAGCCGCCCGTGGCGAAGGAGGGGGAGACCCACGTCACGCGGCCCGAGACCTCGGGGACGAGCTGGCTCTCGGTGCGCGGGCTCACCGTGCCCTGGCTGGTCACGGTCAGCGGGTGGTCTTCGAGCACGACCCGCTGGGTCCGGACGAGCGGAGGCTGAACGTCCGGCGGCTGGGTCTCCACGGCCGGCTTGGCGTTGATCATCACGACCGCGACGACCCCCGCGGCGACGAGCACGACGAGCGGGAGGAGGATGCGGAGCGCGAGGAGGAGGTGGCGATTCATGGCTGCGCGTCTTTCTTCATGCCCGGCGTCATGCCGGGTTCGGCCGTTGTCACGAGCGGCGGCGCCTGTGAGAGGGATTCGAGCGCCTCGAACCCGCCGCCGAGGGCGAGGTGCAGGTCGACCCGGTTCTCCAGACGCAGTCGACGCTCCTGGATCAGTGCGCTGTCGGCCGTGAATGCGCGTCGCTGCGCCTCGAGCACCGTGATGAAATCCTCCAGCCCCGATCGATACCGATCCTCGGCGAGCCGCTCGGCCGCCCGTGACTGCTCCGCGGCCGTTCTCAGGAACTCCTCGCGGCCCGCGAGGAAGGTCTCGGCTGCCAGCGCGGACTCGACCTCGGCGTAGGCCGTGAGCGCCGTCTGCGCGTAGGCTGCCACGGCCTCCTCGACCGTGGCGGTCGACCGGTCGACGGCGGCGCGCAGGCGGCCGCCCTGGAACAGCGGCTGAACGAGGCCGCCGACGAGGCTCCAGACGCTGAAGTCCTGGTTGAGGAGATTCTGGAGATCCTGGGTGGACGTGCCACCGCTCGCCGTGAGGCTCAGGCGCGGGTAGAGATCGCGGCGAGAGACGGTGAGACGCTCGTTCGAGGCCGCGATTCGGCGTTCGGCCGCAATCAGATCCGGGCGTCGGCCGACCAGATCGGCGGGCAGCCCGCCCGGCACCGCGGCGGGCGGTTCGGGGAGCCGGGTCGGGGTCGTGAGGCTCGAATCCGGGTAGCGGCCCACCAGCACCTCGAGCTGACGCGTGGCCGCATCGCGCTGCTGGAGCCGGGCCTGGAGGGCGGCCTGGGCCGACGCCAGGTTTGCCAGCGACAGCCGGAGGTCCAGCGAGGACCGGATGCCCCGTTCGAAGCGATCGCGCACCTGATCGGTGGAGCGCTGGAAGCTCTCGACGGTCTGCTCGGCCAGACGAACCTGTTGCTGCGCCGCGGCGATGGCGAACCACGTCTTCGCCGCCTGCCCCGTGATCGACAGGTAGGCGCCGCGCAGCGTCGCGGCGGTGGATTGCAGGTCCGCCAGCGCTGCGCGCGTGCCGGCGCGCAGGCGACCCCAGAGGTCGGCTTCCCAGGTCGTGTCGACCGCCACGCCCAGGGTCGTCGACCGGCTCGACAGCACCCCGCCTTCCCGTCCCGGGATCGGCAGGCCGATGAAGTTCTGGCGGCGCCGGGCCGCGTTGAACCCTGCGGTGACGGACGGCTGGAGATCGGCGCCCGCGATCCGTGCCGTCGCGGCGGCTTGATCGAGCCGGGTCACGGCCGCTTGCAGATCATGGTTGTGGGCGATCGTGGCCTCGACGATGGTGGTCAGCATCGGGTCGCCGAAGGCCGTCCACCATTCGGCGACGACACCCTCGCTCGACGCCGTGCTGCCGCCCCACTCCGACGGCACCGCGATGGCCAGGCTCGGGGGATCGGCCGGCGGCGCCGTTGCGCACCCCGCGACCGTCAGTCCGACGGAGCCGACGAGCGCGAGCGCGATGCGGCCGTGACGTCTCATCGGCTGTCTCCGGTGATGCCCACCCGCGGCGGCGCTGCCATCCCCGCGGCCGCGAATTGCACGAGGGCCCCGAGCATCGACTCGGCGTGATCCGGCCGTGCTCCCGCATCCCGCGCGAGCTGCTGACTCCACGCCAGCGTGTGGGCCATGGCGCCGATGACGAAATGCATCCGCAGGCGCACGTCGTGCGGGGACAGATCCGGCAAGGCGTCGCCGAAGGCATCGGTAAACCGCGCGAAGACCTCCTCGAAGTGCTGGAAGAAGCTCGCGCGCATCTGATCGCTGGCCTCCGAATGCGTGCGTCCCACGAGCTGCATGAACTTCATGCCGCTGTCACCCCACTCCTGCATCTTGCGGAAGGGCGGGATCAAGAAGGCTTGCAGCACGTCTTCGAGACCCAGCCGCGCCCCGGTGGCTTCCTGCTCCAGCTCGCCGAGTAACCGCAACCGCTCGGCGTTGACCGGGCCCAGGCGCCGGTCGAAGACGGCCGAGAGGAGCGCGTCCTTCGAGCCGAAGTGGTAGTTGACCGCTGCCAGGTTGACCTTCGCCCCGGCCGTGATGTCTCGAAGGGAGGTCGCCGCGAAGCCCCGTTCGGCGAACAGGGCCTCGGCCGCATCGAGGATCCGAGTCTTGGTGTCGGCGGGTGCGGTCTCGGAGGGAGTGGACTGGGACATGATTCAAACGTTTGTTTCAATTATACGTATGAGACGACAGATCGCGCAAGAAAGTTCCGCGTGGCGATAGGCCGGTGCCGGCCGCGGGGGTTTCGATGTGCCGGGCGGACGTCGCGTCGTTCGATCGGTCTGACGAGGCCAGACCCGCCCGCGGATCGCCCTGATTGGTCGCCGAGCCGGTATAATCCCGGGGCTCATCGCGCGTGGCGCTGGCCCTCCCGTGATCTCCGGACCGGGGTCGCGGCTGGAGATCGGGCGACACGCGAGCGCCCCGGCTCGGTCGACCGCCGACCGGTGGTCGAGACCGGCCGTTGTTCCCCTGGCACGCGATCCGCCGGTACCTGGATGGCGGTCGGCCTCGTCAGTTCCGGTCGCTCGAACGGACCTTACATTGCCATGTTCATCATGAGGATGCGCCGGCTCGCGCTGACGGTCGTCTGGCTGGTGGTGGTCGCAAGCGCGCCGGCCGCCCAGACGCCGACGCGGCTGGCCATCCGCGACGTCACCCTGATCGACGGCACGAGCCGCCCGGCGTTGGAGCACGCGACCGTCCTGGTCGAGGGCGAGCGGATCGTCGCCGTCGGCGACGTCTCCACACCGGTACCGCGCGGCAGCCGCGTGATCGACGGGACCGGGAAGTATCTCATCCCGGGCCTGATGGACGTTCACGTCCATCTGCGGGGCGGGGGCGGCCGCTCCGAGACCGATCCGATCCGGCCGGAGCAGGAGCGCGAGGGGTTGCGTGCGCTGCACGGCTACCTCTATGCCGGCGTGACCACGATCTACGACGCGGGTAACCGCCCCGACTTCATCCTGGCGCTTCGGACGCAGGAGCGCGAGGGCCGTATCGTCAGCCCACGGATCTTCGCCTCGGGTGGCACGGTCGCCAGCCCCGGTGGTCACGGCGGACCGTATCTGGTCGAGGCGTGGCCGCGCGACCGCGAGGTGGTGGACGCCCACATCGCCACCGGGCCGACCTCCTCAAGATTGGCCAGGACGCCCACGGGTGGGGGACGCGTCCGCTGATCAACGAGCTCTCCCCCGACGTGCTCGAGTCGATCATTCGGTACTATCACGCCCAGGGCATCCGTACCACGATCCACGTGTCCCACGAGCGGACTGCGCTGGAGGCCGCGTACGCCGGGGTCGATACCTTCGCGCACCCGATCATCCAGGCGCCCATCAGCGAGGCCTATGTGCGGATGATGTCGGTCAAACGCATCCCCACCGCGTCGACCCTGACGATTGGCGACAATTACAGCCGCCTGGCGGAGCAGCCGGAGTTCCTCGACCAGAGCCTCTACAGGGCCGTCCTCGAGCCGGCGGAGATCCAGCGACTCCAGACAGAGGAGTCGGCCACGCAGCGGGAGAACCGCTGGGCGCAGTGGATGAAGGTCATGACGCCGGTGGCCCAGGAGAATCTGCGACGCCTGCACGAGGTGGGCGACGACATCGTGGCGTGCGGCACCGATCGGTCGTCCGGCGCCGCGGTCCACCGCGAGCTCGAGCTGCTCGTCGCCGGCGGGATCTCTCCCGCCGACGCGATCCGGATCGCCACCCGCAACGCGGCACGCTTCCTGGGCAAGCTCGGCGAGCTCGGCACCGTGGAGCCAGGCAAGCTCGCCGATCTCGTGCTGCTGTCGGCCGACCCCACGGTGGACGTGGATCACCTCAAGCGGATTGGCGTGGTGATCAAGGCCGGCGTGATCATCGACCGTACGACGCTCGACCTGCCGGTCAACCGCGGCGCGGCACCGTAACGGTCGGCGGGTTTCCCGCGGCGCGCCGCCGCGGTTCATGGGCCGCCCGCCCTCGCGTGGTGGTGTAGAGTAAGGGTCTCGGACGCTGGACCCTGAGGGAAGGTGAAAATGACCTGGAGAACGCGAAACATGCACGGCATCTGTACCCGCGGCGCGCTCACGCTCCTGGCCGTCCTCGCGGTGGCCGGCGTGACGTTTGCGCAGACCCCCAAGCTCGGGACGTTCGACTTCCCGACGTCGACCAGCTCGGCGGAGGCGCAGGAACATTTCCTCGTCGGTGTCGGCCTGGTCCACAGCTTCGAGTGGGAGGACGCGATCGAGGCGTTCCAGCGAGCCCAGGAGGCCGACCCGGAGTTCGTCATGGCCTACTGGGGAGAGGCCGTGAGCCACACGCGCGGGCACCATTTCTCGCCGGACCAGAACATCTCGGGAGGACGGGCGGCGCTGCGCAAGCTGGGCCCGTCGCGCGCCGAGCGGCTGGCCGAGGCCCCCACCGAACGAGAGCGGGGGTACCTCGAGGCCGTCGAGATCCTCTACGGTGCTGGCGATGCCAAGGCGCGCCTCGGCGCCTACGCGGAGGCCATGGGCCGGCTGGCCGAAAAGTATCCGGACGACCACGAAGCCCAGACCCTGCACGCCATCGCGCTGATGCGGGCGGTGGTTCGTGGTGAGGAGAGCCTTCGGAACGACCAGAGGGCGGGGGCAATCGCGCAGACGGTGTTCCGTGAGAACGAGGATCACCCGGGTGCCGCGCACTACATCATCCATGCGTTCGACGACCCGATCCACGCGCCGATCGGGCTGTATGCGGCTCACAAGTACGCGAAGATCGCGCCGGATGCGGTCCACGCACTCCACATGCCGTCACACATCTTCGTGCAGCACGGGATGTGGGACCACCTGGCGGCGTCGAACGAGGCGTCGTATGCCTCGTCCGTCGCCCGCGCCGAGCGCAAGGGGCTCCCGCCCACGCGCCGGTCGTTCCACGCGCTCTACTGGCTCCAGTACGCCTACCTGCAGCAGGGGCGCTACGCCAAGGCGCAGGAATGTATCGACATGATCGCGCCGGTGGCTGCACGCGACGACGCCCGGCGCGGCATCAAGAACAACCTGGCGATCATGGAGGCCCGCTACACGATCGAAACCGAGCGATGGCGAACGACGCCGGGGCTGGACGATCTGGTGCAGGAGATCGCGAAGAGCGACCCCCGGATCGACCGCTACGCCGCCGGTGCCGTGCTGCTTGCGGCGGCGATGAGCGCGGCGCGCACCGGCGACCTGGCGACCGCGCAGAAGTCCGAGCGCGGCCTGCAGCAGCTCCACGACCTGGAAGCGGCATCGGGCGATACCTCCGGCGTCAAGCAGATCGCGATCCTGCACAAGGAAGCGGCGGCCGTGGTCAAGGTGGCGCAGCGGGATCTCGATGGGGCGCTCGCGATCATGCAGGAGGCAACCGAGCTCGAAGACACGATGGTCCCACCCTCCGGTCCTCCGGGCGAGTCGAAGACCGACGGGGCACTCAAGCCGTCGCACGAGCTGCGCGGCGAGCTGCTCCTCGAGGCGGACCGTGCGGAGGAGGCCGCGGCGGTCTTCGCCGAGGCGCTGTTCCGCACGCCCAACCGGCCGAGGTCCCTGCTCGGCGCGGCGCGCGCGGCCGTCAAGCTTGGCAACGACGCCGGGGCCCGCCAGCGCTACACGGCGCTGACCGCGATTCCCGGCGGTGCTTCGGACGTCCCGGGACTCGAGGAGGCGCGCGGGTACCTGGGCGGGACGAGCCAGCCCTGAGGATCTCCGCGCGCACGACGGGAGCGACCGAACCGCCGGATGCCGGCGGCCGGGATCCGGGCGGGCCTCAGGGGCCCGCCCGACGTCGTTGGTGATGGAGGGAGCGTGATGCGGATCATCGACCTGCGGAGCGACACGGTCACCAGGCCGACCCCGGCCATGCGCGCCGCGATCGCCGAGGCCGAGGTGGGTGACGACGTCTACGGCGAGGATCCGACCGTCAACCGCCTGGAGGCGCGTGCCGCGACGCTGCTCGGCAAGGAGGCGGCGGTCTTCGTCAGCAGCGGCACACAGGGCAACCTGCTCGGGATCGTGAGTCACTGTGACCGGGGTGACGAGTTGATCGTAGGGCAGCAGGCCCACGCCTACACCCACGAGGGCGGTGGCGCCGCGATGCTGGGTGGGATCCAGTCGCAGCCGATCCGGTTCGAGGCCGATGGTACGCTGGACCTGGCGCAGGTGGAGGCGGCCATCAAGCCGGTCGACGATCACTACGTCAGGACGCGGTTGCTCTGCCTGGAGAACACGCAGGCGGGCAAGGTGCTCCCGCTGGACTATCTGCGGGCGGCGGCCGATCTGGCGCGACGCCGGGAGCTGCGTCTCCACCTCGACGGTGCCCGAGTCTTCAACGCTGCGGTCAAGCTCGAGGTTCCGGTCGGTGAGGTCGCGCGGCACTTCGACAGTGTCTCGTTCTGTCTCTCGAAGGGGCTTGGGGCCCCCGCGGGATCAATGCTCTGCGGCAGCGCGGAGCTCGTGCGGAAGGCCCGACGCTATCGGCAGATCGTGGGCGGCGGGATGCGTCAGGTCGGTATCCTGGCGGCGGCGGGTCTGGTCGCGCTGGACCACCACGTCGATCGCCTGGCGGAGGACCATCGGAACGCGGCGCTACTCGCCGACGCGCTCGCGCGGGTGGATGGGGTCGCCGTCGACCCCAGCACGGTCCAAACCAACATGGTGATGGTGTCGGTCGACGAGGCCGTCGCGCCCGCGTTGCGGGAGCACCTTGCCGGGCGCGGGATCATCGTGCGCCGCGGGGCCCGGCTGCGTCTGGTTACGCACATGGACGTGTCGGCCGACGACATGCGGACCGTGGCCGGCGCGTTCGAGGCGTTCCTCGTCAGCCCAAAACAGCGCGTGGGCGCGCAGGCGTGAGGAGCGGTTCCGCTCCAGCGCTAGCAGCCCGTGGTAAAAGTCCTGCTGCAGTCGGCCGGCGCTGCATCCCGCCGCGGGCTGCGTTGGGCATTGTTCACGACGGGTCACATACTCCCGGTATTCTCGCTCCTCGCGCCTTGCTCGGGCCGGCCGCGGCATCTCTCAAGGCGGCCCTTGGTGCACCGCAGGACTTTCACTACGGGCTGCTCGGACCCACCGGGAGAGGCGCGCGCGTGGACGGGCGAGCGCGGCGTCAGCGGTCGTGTCGCTTCGGCTCGATCTGCAGCAACTGATACGGCGCCAGCGGATGATTGCGCACGAGGAGGTACACCGGCATCTGGGCGGCGAGCCCTCGCCGAGCAGAGGCCGGGCGTCGCCGTCGGGATGATGCGCTGACCCGGGACGCCCGCCGGCGTCCGGGACCCGTCCTGGGAATCCGAAGGTGTGCAGCCATGGTAGCGATGCCTCGGTCCTCCGAAGAGCCGTCGCGGGCACTCCCGCGCGCGGGCTGCGGGGTGCCGGGATCGTCCCAGCAATCGGCAACGCCCGTCTGGGCTTGAGCGCTGCGCGCCACGGCCACGCCCAGTGGGCCGTGATCGGGCGGAGGGAAGGAACGCCGGAGCCGACACATGGCCTACGACGAGACGGTCGCCGCCCGCGTGCGTGCGCTGCTGAAGCGCCGCCTGCCGCCTTCCGTTCAGAATCGGAGGAACCGCGTGACCTTGACGGCCAGCCCGCGATTCAGCAGAGCCGGGTATCCGCGCTGGGTCGTGTCGCGACCGTCGGTGTAGACGACATACACGTCGCTGCCGGGCTCGTACTCCCAGCGCCACCGAGCGTTCGTCTCGAGCGTCGCGGTGCCAGAGTTGTACTGCAGCAGGGTGCTGAAGAACATGCGAGGAGAGATCGTGAAGATCGGCCGCACGCCCAACAAATCCAGCCGGAACCTCCCCTCGGGCAGGTCGACCCAGTTGACCGAGGCGCGGGGTTCGACGGCGACCTGCGGGCTCACCTCCACGCGACCGGTATAGCCGACCTCCGTGCGATCGCCGGTGAAGAAGCCGCCGCGGATGAGGTTGAACATGCCGCTCACCCTACGCTGCGGTCCCAGCTCGTACGAGAGCTGGACATCCGAGAAGCGATGGGCCCCGACCGGCACGCGGACATCGGAGGACACTTCGAACGGCTCGCCGAGGAACTCGTAGTTGCGTGTGACGTTGATGCCGAGGATGTCGCTGCTGTGGAAATCGATGCGAAAGCTGGCGCGCTCGAGTCGTGTTTCCAGCAGATCGGCGCTGTTCGTGAATCGGTCGAGGCTCGCCTCCCATGTGAGCTGACGGATCCCCCGGCGCGTGTCCAGTCGCGGGCTGAACCGGCCCAGGACGAAGTTGCGGCGGAAGTCCTGGCGCCGCAGAAACCCGACTTCGGGGTTGAACGCCGGGCCCACCTTGAGGTGCCAGGCCTCGACGCCGTAGCGATCGGCGGCGTAGCGAAACTGTGAGCTGTAGCTCTCGGCATCACCCGAGACCCCGTCAGTCGCCGATCCCGCGTAGTACGCGTTGATCCTGACGTTGTCGTAGAACGCCAGGTTCGCATCCACTCCGAACACCCGGTTCGAGCCCGTACCCGACAGCGCCGGCGTGCGGTTGGTCGCGATCACGCCGACGCTGCTGCGCCGCAGGACGTCCTGTCTGACCCGCATGACAGTGAAATTGGTCGACAGCGCCCCGGCCTCGGGTAGGTCCTCGGTCTGCAGGTTCAGGATCCCCAGCGACGTGCGTCCTGCCCGTCCGATGAGGCGCCCGCCGACCTGGATGGGCACCGGACGGCCCGCGTTGAGGCCGATGCGGCGGCTGAAGAACAGGATGGGACGCTCGGCCTCGCTCCCCCCCTGCAGCCGTCCACCGGAGCCGCCGAACTCGAAGATCCCTTGGCCCTCCAGGAAGAAGTCACGTTTCTCGGGGAAGAACAGGCTGAAGCGCGTCAGGTTCACCTGTTGTTCGTCGATCTCGATCTGGGCAAAGTCCGTGTTGTAGGTGAAATCGACCGTCAAGCTGCTGGTCAGGGCGTAGCGCGCGTCGAATCCGAAATCGGCGTCCAGGTCGTCGGTGATGCCCGCCGGCCGGTCGGTGGTCAGGTCCGAGATCGCGTAGGGCTTGAGCTCGAAGTTGCGCGAGCTCGCGGGCGGCTCGATGCCGACCAGCGTGGCCGCCGATGACAGCTTCCACAATCCCTGGCCGCCGTAGTCGCGCGGCACCGGCGACAGCAACGACTGCTCGTTCTTCGACCGGACCATCCGCATGGCGTTGAAGCCCCAGACCTGGGATGCCGTCGGCGGGTAGCGCAGCGACTTAAACGGGATCGCCATCTCGGCCGTCCACCCATGCCCGGCCCGTTTGCTCTTGACGTCCCACACCGCGTTCCAGTCGAAGTTCACCGTGTTCTCGTCGATGATGAGGGAATCGCGGACGCCTCCCAGCGGATTGGTTTGAAACGAGACGGCGCTTCGGCGGTCGTAGAAGGTGTCGAACGCGGCGATGACGTTATCGTTCAACCAGATGTTGCGGTTGTCGCGACGCATCTCGTTCGCGACGATGAGGTCCGGCCGGCTGTCCGTGCATCGAAACGCCACGTAGACGTTCCGTGCATCGAAGAGGATCCAGACTTCCGTTTCCTCGGTGGCGGCCTCACCGCTGTTCGGGTATTGCTGGACGAAGCCCGTGGCCGGGGGATTGGCCTCGTAGACGTCCTCTTCGAGCGCGCCATCCAGCTCGATTGGCTCGTCCAGACGTATCGCGCGAATCGTGATCCGTGCGTCGTCACTGCGCGCGACGGTGGCGGGTGGAGTCGGCGGGGTAGGTCCGTCGATGGAGGCTCGCGACGGCACAGGCACCTGGGCGCCAGCGACCGTGACGAACAGGGTCAGCCCCCAGCACCCGGCCAGGATCGCCCTCGCCGCGCGCCAGACGGGTTCGTTCTCGAGGACCGTCATCGACCCCCATCTCTCCTGGTCGGCCGCGCGCGGGATGCGTGTGGAGGTTTCTCCGGCACACCGGACTCCTCTCGTCGTCGTCCACAGGAGTATGCCCCGCGGGACGCGATCTGTTCAAAGCCCGGGCGGGGTCGCCACCCGGCGGTGATCGGGTGCCGGAACCGGGCTCAGTCCGCCAGCTCCCGGGCGGCCCGCCGGAACACGCGCTCGAGCATGACGGGTGTGAGCCGACGGGTGTTCGTGTTCTGACGGCTGGGATGATACGAGGCGATCACGACGGGTGCGCCCTCCGGGCGATAGACCAGGCCGTGTCCGAAGGCGGGTCGTGGGTGCGTGGGGATGTCGCACACGCTGCCGACCAGCGTCCACGTGGCGTCGAAGGCGATCCGTCCGAGCGCGACGATCACACGTACTGTTCTCAGGAGCCGGAACTCCGCCTCCAGGTGCCCACGACACGCCGCGATCTCGCCGGACGTCGGCTTGTTGGCCGGGGGGGCGCACCGGACGGCCGCCGTGATGTAGGCATCGCTCAGACGGAGGCCATCGTCGGCGCGGCGCGCGGTGGGGATGCTCGCAAAGCCGTTGGCGTGCATCGCCCGCATCAGAAAATCGCCCGAGCCGTCGCCCGTGAACACACGGCCGGTGCGGTTGGCGCCGTGCGCCGCGGGTGCCAGACCGATCACCAGGAGACGGGCGGCGGGGTCGCCGAACCCGGGCACCGGCTTGCCCCAGTAGGTGTCGGCGCGGTGCGCGGCCTTCTTCTCGCGAGCGATGCGCCGGCAGTACTCCCGCAGGCGGGGGCACGCCTCGCAGCCGACGATCCGCCGGCGCACCCGGGCCAGCGCGGCCGGCGAGGCGCGCGACGTCACCGTCCGACGGGGTCCTGGGCGCCGGCTACTCGGCATCCTCACGCACTAGCCCGCATTATTCATGAAGCTTCGTCTGAGAACGCAGATCTGCTCGGCAGGTGCGGCGTTGTCGAAGAACCTCGCCCTCGACGCACTGCACGAGTGCGCCTGCGGCCGAGAACCTTCGAAAACGCCGCACCTAACGGCATCTCCACGCCCTCAGCTCGAACCTTCATGAATAATGCGGGCTAGCAGCCCGTGGTAAAAGTCCTGCTGCAGTTGGCCGGCGCTGCATCCCGACTGGCTGCGTTGCTCGTCGGTCAAATACTCTCGGCATTCTCGCTCCTCGCGCCTTGCCAGACGGGCGCAGCACCGCCCTTGGTGCGACGCAGGACTTTCACCACGGGCTGCTAGCCGATCCCCAGAGCCAGGCGGCCCCGCGCACTCCGCTCGAGTCGCCATGCTGCGCGCGCACGAGCCGCGTCGCGACGTGGTCCGAGAAGACGAATGGCGCCCAGAGAGGCGGGACGTTCGCCAGGAGTCGTTCGACGTTCGACAGCCCGCCCCCGAGTACGATGACCTCCGGATCGAGGACGTTGATGACGCTGGCGAGCGCACGGGCCAGACGCTCCTCGTACTGCTGCAGGCTGACCTCGGCCGCGGCATCGCCGCGGCCCGCCCGCCGGGCGATCTCGAACGCGTCGAGCGTCTGGCCAGTCGACGCCGCATGGGCTCGCGCGAGACCGGGTCCGGAGAGGAAGGTTTCGATGCATCCGGTCCGCCCGCAGTAGCACGACGGCCCGGGCCATTCCCCGGGGCGGGGCCAGGGGAGCGGGTTGTGCCCCCACTCGCCCGCGATGGCGTTGGTGCCGACGACCACCCGGCCGTCGACGACGAGACCGCCTCCGGTGCCGGTGCCGACGATGACCGCGAACACGGGGTCGGCGCCGGCGGCTGCGCCATCGGTGGCCTCGGAGAGCGCCAGACAGTTGGCGTCGTTGGCGAAACGCAGCGGCCGGTCGAGGAGCCGCGAGAGATCCTGATCCAGCGGGCGGCCGATCAGCCACACCGAGTTGGCGTTCTTGACGAGGCCGGTGGCAGGAGACAGGGTGCCCGGGATGCCGATTCCCACCCGCGCGGTGCGCCCCAGCCGCCTCTCGATCTCGCCCACCAGATCGCGCACGACGCGCAGGGTCCCGTTGTAGTCGTCACGCGGGGTCGGCCGCCGTTCGCGGTACGCGATGCGGCCCGTGTCGTCGAGGGCGGCCGCCTCGATCTTGGTCCCGCCGAGGTCGATCCCGATGCGTGCGCCGCTCATGGTGTTGGAGAAGATGGCGGCTACTTCATCGGTGAGTAGTCGGTCGCCGAGAGGAAGGTCGACTCGACCTTCGCGGTGAGCGGACCGTCGACCTCGGAGGCATCTTTCGCGGAGATCCACACCGGGTCGACCCGAAACGCGTCCCAGGACGCGGTCGCGGTGCGGCGGTCCCTGTGGGCGAGGAGATACACGAGGACGTCTGCATCGTCCTCCGGGATCCAGTAGCCGACCACGGTCATCCCGTGCTTGTCGAAGAGGGCGTCCGTGTGGTCGCGGAAGCGAGCGTGGAGGGCCGCGGTCTTGCCTGGCGCCGCCGTGTAGGTCCGTAGCTCGAAGGCCCGGGAGTCGTCGGCGATCGAGGTCTGCGCGACCAGTCCCGCGCCGAGGGCCAGGACGGCGAGGGCCGTGGGCATGATCGGGGTGTGCATGGGTCTCCTGTCCTTCGTTGACGCGCAGCCGAGCGTCAGCGCGCGGTTGCGAGTACGTTCGGGTCAGCCGATCGCGGACGACCGGGGCGCCGGTCACGAACGTGCAGCCGCCCCTCCTGGTCCGCCGGGCGAACCGCATCCGCCGTCTGCGGCGCCCCAGTGAGGACGTCGAGCACGACACCGGCCAGAGCGCTGACGCGTGGCCCGGGCGTGATGACGCCGACGAGGTTCAGCGGGTCGGCGGCCGCGGCCACGAGCGGGATCGGTGGAGCGTCGTGCCGCCGCACGGCGCGCAGCAGCTCGATCGCCTCCGGTCTCGCGAACTGCTCGCCCACCAGACCCGCCACGAAACGGCCGCCACGGATCTCGCCCCGTGCCTCGAGTCGCCGCAGGGACCCGAGCAGCTCGCGCCAGGGCGGCGCCAGCGTCTCGCGGGCGATCAGATCGCGGAACACGACGCCCCACCGAACGAGGAGCTGGCGCGCGAAGGCCTCGACCGGGTCCCGCGGCGCGCCCCCGGCTCCGTCGCGGGCCGGGAGCGGGGGAGCCGGATCGCGCGGTGTATCGGCCCGCGGTCCCTCGTCCCCGTCCCCACGCAACAGGGCCCAGCGACCGGCGGCGTGCCGGGGGCGGCCGACCTTGCCGCGCCCCTCGCCACGGCGACGCTTGGGGTCGACCAGGGCGCGGAGGTTGTCGAACCCGTCCGCCGTCACGAGCCCGGCGGCGACGAGCTCCCAGAGCGCGTCCTCGACCTCGCTGGTGAGCCGTCCGGTCGCGCGCACGATCTCGGGGAGGAAGCAGGCGCCGCGGCGCGTTTGATGCGCGAGCACCGCCGCGGCGGGGTGCGACAGCGATTCCGCCGACCGGAGCGGTCCGGCCTCGGTGGGTGGGCGGGTCAACCAGCCTGCATCCTCCCGGAGGAGGAGCGCCACCGGGGCCACGCGGGTCGGGCGGACGCGGCGTGCCCGAACGCGCCGGGCCGGGGCCTCGGCCGTGGTCGCCTGAGCGTCGTCGAAGGCCGGGTGACGCGAGAGTCGGCCCCACATGACCTCTCCCGACAAACAGAGCTGGTCGAGGAGGCCGGGGTCGTAGCCCGCGACGCGGCGCCGCAGCACGTCGGGCTCCCAGGCGGCCGACGAAATCTCGTAGCCCTGGAGCTGCTGGATGATCGCCCGGAGCCCGTCGACCCCGTGTAGCTGGGTTCCGGGCGCCACGTGCTGCCAGCGGAAGAGGAACGCCGTGAGCTGCGCCGCGCTCACCGGCTCGATCTCGCGGCGCAGTCGGCCGAGCGTGAGTCGATGAATTCTGGCCAGCACGCGCCGGTTGCACCATTCCACGTCGGGACGCGAGGCCGCACCGGCCGTGAACCGCCCGCGGAGGATCTGGCCCTCCGACTCGAGCCGCGCGAGCGCCGTGTCGACCAGGTCGCACGACAAGCCCAGCCGCTCGGCCAGTGCCGTCGACGTCAGGGGAGGGGAGCACTCGAGCCACCCGCGGACGAGCTCGGTGGTCGCCGACTCGCGGTCGTGCCCGTCGAGACCGCCCTCCCCGACGCTCTCGATCACGGGGTCGAGCCGGACCTGCGGATAGATCCGGCGGACGAGCGCGAGGCGCTCGGCCGCCACCCAGAGCGTCGGCGTGCCGCCAACCAGCGTCGTGGCACGCCGGCTCGCGCGGAGCTGGTCGAAGAGCGGGCGCCACTCGGAGACGGGCGGAAGTACGAGCAGCGTCAGCAGCGCGTCGTGCAGCTCGTCGGCGTCGCGCACGACCGGCCACGACTCGGCCGCCACCTCCGCGATGGCCGCCGGGTCCAGCGCGCCGACCTCGTCGGCCGTGCCCAGCGACCGTCGCATCTGGACCGCGCGGGCGCGCCGCTCCTCGAGCGGCGCGTCGTCGAGGAAGGCGTAGGGGTTGGCGTTCAGGATCTCGTGCGAGAAGGGCGATGGCTCGGCGGTGTCGATCGCGACCGTGCGGATCGGGCCGGCGTCGATGCCGCGAAGAATCGCCCGCAGGCCCTCCACGTCCATCGCCTCGTGCAGGCAGTCGCGAACGGTCTCGTTGACGATCGGGTGGTCGGGGACGCGGATCTCGCCGACCAGGTTCTCCGCACACGCAACCTGATCGGGAAATACCGCCGCCAGCAGGTCGTCCGACCGCATGCGTTGAATCGGCGGTGGTACCTTGCGGCCACCGGCGAAGCGCAGGATGGCGAGCGCGCGCGAGGCGTTCCATCGCCAACGCGCGGTGAACATCGGCGAGTCGAGCTGCGCCTGAGTCAGGACGTCCTCGACGGTGTCCGCGACGAGGAACCGGAAGATGACCTCGAGCGGGAAGCTGTGCTGGTCGCTCAGCGAGATCAGGATCCCGTTGTCCGTGGCCGCGGCCTGGAGCTCGAAGTTGAAGGTCCGGCAGAACCGCTTGCGGAGCGACAGGCCCCAGGCGCGGTTGATCCGGGCCCCGAACGGCGCGTGCAGGACGAGCTGCATCCCGCCGCTCTCGTCGAAGAAGCGTTCGGCGACGACGGTCGTGTCGGTCGGCAGTGCGCCCAGTGCGCGGGATCCGGCGGTGACGTAGTCCACGGCCTGCTCGGCGCCGGCCCGGTCGAGGCCGGCTTCCCGCATCAGAAACTCGACGGCCGGCTCGCCCGCCGCCTCCCGCTGTCCTGCATCCGCCGGTTCGGCCAGCCGGGCCACCTCGCGGCGCAGCTCGGAGACCGTGTGGGACAGCTCGGCGGTCCGGCCCGGCGCCTCTCCCCGCCAGAACGGAATCGACGGCGCGGCGCCGTGCGCGTCCTCGACCCGAACCCGTCCCGACTCGACACGGCGTATGCGCCACGACGTGGTGCCGAGCAGGAACACGTCGCCCGCCAGGCTCTCGACCGCGAAGTCCTCGTCGACGCTGCCCACCGTCGTGCCCTCCGGCTCCGCCACCACCGGGTAGCTGGCGTTGTCGGGAATCGCACCGCCGGAGGTGATGGCGGCCAGGCGGGCCCCGCGGCGCCCGCGGACCGCGCCGTTGACCTGGTCCCGGTGGAGGAAGGCGGCGCTGCGCCCACGCCGGGTCGTGATGCCCTCGGAGAGCATTGCGATCACCGCGTCGAACGCGGGTCGGGGAAGCCCGCGGTAGGGGCAGGCGCGCCGGACGAGGTCGAACAGCGCGTCCTCGGACCAGCTCTCGCACGCCGCCGCGGCTACAATCTGCTGGGCCAGGATGTCGACGGGCCAGGGCGGGATCGCGAGTCGGTCCAGCGTCCCGGTCCGGATCGCCCGCACCAGCGCGGCGCACTCGATCAGATCGTCGCGAGTCGTGGCGAACAGGCGTCCCTTCGGTGTCACCGTGTGGCCGGGTTGCTCGACCTGGTGCCCCGACCGTCCGATGCGTTGCAGCGCCACGCCGATCGACCGGGGCGACCCGATCTGGCACACCAGATCGACGAAGCCAATGTCGATGCCCAGCTCCAGCGAGGCGGTGGCGACGACGGCCCGCAGCGTTCCGGTCTTGAGCCGCTGCTCGGCCCTCAGCCTCAGCCCCTGGGATAGGCTGCCGTGGTGGGCGAGAACGGTGTCCTCGCCCAGCCGCTCGGACAGGTGGTGGGCCACCCGCTCGGCGAGCCGGCGCGTGTTGACGAACACCAGTGTCGTGCGATGGGCCGCGATCAGCGCGGCCAGTCGATCGTAGATCTCTCCCCACATCTCGTGGGTGGCGACCGCCCCGAGCTCGTCCGTCGGAACCTCGACGGCCACGTCGAGGGCGCGCCGGTGACCCGCGTCGATGACGCGGACGCGGCCTGCCGGCCGGGCGTCCCGCCGGCCCTCGCGCGACGCCGGACGTTCACCCCCGGCGGCGAGGAACTCTGCGACGTCCGCGATCGGGTGGACCGTGGCGGACAGCCCGATCCGTTGCAGCGGGACACCGCCCGCCTTCGAGACCAAGTCGTCGAGTCGGGCGAGCGAGAGCGCGAGATGTGCGCCACGTTTGTCGTCGGCGACGGCGTGGATCTCGTCGACGATGACCGTGCGGGCGCCTTGCAGCGCCCGCCGGCTGCGGTCGGCCGTGAGAAGGATGAAGAGCGACTCCGGCGTCGTCACCAGGATGTGGGGCGGGCGTCGCACCATCTGCTGCCGCCGCCAGGCCGGTGTGTCCCCGGTCCGAACCGCGGCGGTGATCGCCGGCAGCCGGACGCCGGTCTCCGTGGCGAGCGCGGCGATCTCGGCGAGCGGCGTCTCGAGGTTCCTGTGGATGTCGTTGCTCAGCGCCTTGAGCGGCGACACGTAGACGATCTCGATCCGGTTCTCGAGGGTCGCGTCGAGCCCCTGCCGGACCAGGCGGTCGAGGCAGACCAGGAACGCCGCGAGCGTCTTGCCCGACCCCGTCGGCGCCGAGACCAGCACGTCATGGCCCGCGTGGATCTCGGCCCACGCCCGCTCCTGCGTCGAGGTCGCGCGCGCGAATCGGCGCGCGAACCACGCGGCGACGAGCGGATGGAGCGGGGACGTCAGGGGTGGCATGGGCCGGCGGCTCGCGTGGTCCGTTCGGTGTCCACCATGTTACCGCAGCCGCGCGCGACCGGCGCGCGAGTCGCGTGAGTCGCATCCGAGTCCTTGACAAATGCGGCTGAGGATGCAGGATGGCGTCTGCAAACCAACCCTGCGCGTCGGAACGACGACTGGCACCGACTCGCCCGGGGCGGGCTTCCAACGAGACATGACGACCGACGACCGGCAGCACCGGTACGCGGACCACGAGGTCGATCTCATGGACCGGATCCCGGTCCCACGACTCAACCCCTGGCTGGCCCTGGGACTCTTGATCCTCTCCGGGTTCGCCTACCTCTGGCTGTGGGGCGGACTCCTCCGCGGATAGCGGCGCGTGGTGAACGTCCCGCGTGCACTCAGGATGACGCGGCCACCAAGCGAGGCAGGTCAGTAGGTGGAGGAGCAGTTTCAGCCGTCCTGGCCTCTCATCGTCGGCTACCTCGCGCTGATGCTGGGCGTGGGGGCCTGGGGCCGGAGGCGGGTCCGGAGCATCGAGGACATGGCCGTGGCCGGTCGCCGCGCCGGACCCTGGCTGATCGCCTTCTCGGTCGCCGCCACTTGGATCAACGGCACGACGCTCATCGGGATCACCGCCATCGGCAAGGACGTCGGGCTCTCGTCCTACTGGGTCGGCGGGTCGTTCGTCATCACGACGCTGTGGATCGGCGCCTACCTCGTCCCGCGGCTCTGGGCCACGCGGATCATCACGATCCCCGAGCTCTTCGAACGTTTCTTCGGCCCGACGCATCGCATCACCGCGCTCTGCCTCGTGATCCTGCGCGATCTGGGCGTCACCGCCGGGACGATCGGCGCCTTCGCGATCGTGACCGGCGCGCTGCTCCAGACGTCCCTCGTTGAGTCGCTGGCCCTGATGGCCGGCGTGACGCTGATCTACGTGTTCATGGGTGGCATGTGGGCCGTCCTGGTGACCGATGCGATCCAGTTCCTGCTGATCGTGGTCGGGTCGGTCGGGCTGCTGATCGCCGGGTTCGCGCGGGTCGGCGGAGTCGGGGGGCTGCGGGCGGGCGCCGACCCGATCGTGTTCGATCTGTTCAGCCGTGCCGACGTGTCGCAGGTGGCGGGCTGGATTGCCATCGGCGTGTCGGTCACGTGTGGGTACCAGGGCATCATCCAGCGCGGATTCGCCGCGTCCAGCCCGTCGGTCGCGCGACGGGGCTTCCTCTATGGCGGGGTGCTCGCCTCGCTCTGGTATATCGTGCCGCCGCTCCTCGGCATCGTCAGCGAGGTGATCTACGGCACCGAGATTGCCTCGGAGGACGCGTTCGTGGCCATGGCCTTCGGGGCCAGCGGCACAAAGTTCGGCAGCCTCATCGTCATCAGCGTGCTGGCCGCGAGCATGTCGACGCTGTCCTCGACGATCAACACGATGGCGTCCAACCTGACGATCGATCTGTACACCCGGTTCCTCCGGCCGCGCGCGAGCGTGGCGCACCAGCTACTGGTCTACCGGGCCAACGTGATCGTCGTGGGTCTCCTGGCGGCCGCGATCTACTACGCCGTGCCGCTCATCATCGAGCTGTTCTGGATTGGGGGACGCATCATGGGCGCCTCGGTGGCGCCCGCGCTGGTCGCCCTGGTCCTGTTCCCGGCGGCGCGACGGGCGCCGCGCACGATCCTGACCGCGATGCTGAGCGGCGGCGGGATCCTCATCCTGTGGCAGCTGTTCGGAACGATCCAGGAGGTGGGGTCGGTGATCGTGACCTGGGAGCTCGATCCGATCCTCGTCGGGCTCCCGTTTGCGGTGGCCGTGCTCGTGATCGGGGTGCCGCTCGAAGCCAGAGGCCGTCTCGCGACACCGTGAGCGATCGGTGGAGGTCGCACGAGGAGTCTGCCATGTGTCGAAATATCCGCACCCTCTTTAACTTCGTGCCCCCGGCCAGCGACGAGGAGGTCCGGGCCGCCTCGCTGCAGTTCGTCCGCAAGCTGAGCGGGTTCACGAAGCCATCGAAGGTCAACGAGGCGGCCTTTGCGCGTGCCGTCGAGGACGTGTCGGGGGTTGCGCGACGGCTGCTCGATTCGCTGGTGACCAGCGCCGCCCCGCGTGATCGAGAGGTGGAGGCGACCCGCGCCCGGGCTCGCGCCGCCGAGCGGTTCGCACGGCCCTGACCCACCTCGGGTGGCCCTCCGCCGACCGGTCGGCCCCCGGCGGCGCAGGGGCGAGGCCATGCTACACTGCGTCGCTCCCGCCCTCCAGCGGGTACCCGCCATGAGGCTGACATCCCCGATACGATGCGCCCGTCTCCCACCGAGCGTCGCGCTCCTGCTGCTGGCGATCCTATGGGCGGGCGGCTGCGGGGACGACTCCCCGGCGGATGGCGCAACGGCACGGCCGGAGGGACGCGCGGCGGGTGTCGCATCGGACGCCGATGCCGCGGCGGGTCCGCTCCTCGTGGCGGCCGACGTCGGGTTCGCGCCCCACGTCATGGCCCGACCCGACGGGACAACCGAGGGGTTCAATGTGGATCTGGCCGCCACGATCGCGCAGCGCCTGGGTCGGCCCGGCTATCGGATCGTGGATCAGGAATGGTCGGGGATGTTCGCCGGTCTGAACGCCGGACGGTTCGAGTTCATCGTCGCGCCCACGACCATGACGGAGGAGCGGTCGCGGTCGGTCCTCTTCGTGGAGGGCTATCTCGATACCGACTATACGTTCGTCATCAAGGCCGATGCGCCGGACATCACGTCGATCGAGGATCTGCGTGGCGAGACCATCGCGGTCAACAACGGCTCGGCCTACGACCTCTGGGCCACCGAGCAGAGTGAGCAGTACGGGTTCGAGGTGCAGCGCTACGGGAAGAACGCCGATGCGATCCAGGCCGTGGTGACCGGGCGGTGCTTCGCCAATCTCGCGAGCCACACCGTGGCCGGCTATGCGGCCGTGCAGTCACCCCTCGTCAAGACGAGCTACACGATCCGAACGGGGTTGGCCTTCTCGGCGGCCTTCCGCAACGAGGACGTCGAGTTTCGCAACCGGGTCGAGGGGATCCTGGAGTGCATGAAGACGGACGGGACCATGGCGCGGCTTCACGAGCGGTGGTTCGGGGCGCCACCCGCCGCCGGCGCTGCCGCGATCACGGTCAGACCGGGGTACGGCGAACCCGGCATGGCCGGCTACGACCCCACGCCGCATTCCGTGCAGTGCGACCCGCCGCCGGCGCCATGAGCTCTGGGGTTCACCCATGTCGCGTGCCATGCTGTCGGTCGCGGGGCTCTCGAAGTCCTTCGGTGAGGTGGAGGTCCTCAAGGGCATCGACCTCACCGTGGGTGAGGGAGAGTTGGTGTTCCTCATCGGGCCGTCCGGCTCGGGGAAAAGCACGTTGCTCCGGTGCTGCAACCGTCTGGAGGAGCCGGGGGCGGGCACGGTCGAGGTCGACGGCATCGACATCCTGGCCCCGGGGGTCGACCTCAATCACGTGCGCCGCCGGATCGGCATGGTGTTCCAGTCGTTCAACCTGTATCCGCACCTCACGGCGCTGGGCAACGTGACCCTCGCGCTGCGTCGGGCGTGCGGTCAGACGCGAGCCGAGGCGGAGGAGCGTGGACGCACGGCGCTGTCGCGCGTCGGGCTGGCCGATCGGGTGGGCGCCTACCCGGGTGAGCTCTCGGGCGGACAGCAGCAGCGTGTGGCGATCGCGCGGGCGCTCGCGCTCGAGCCTCGAATCCTGCTGATGGACGAGCCGACGAGTGCTCTGGATCCCGAGCTCATCGAGAGCGTCCTGCGGGTGATTCGCGAGCTGGCGGAATCGGGCATGACCATGCTGGTTGTGAGCCACGAGATGCAGTTCGCGCGCGAGGCCGCCCATCACGTGGCCTTCCTCGACGGCGGCGAGATTCTCGAGCGCGGCTCGCCGGCGCGGATCTTCGGGGCCCCCGAGCACGCCCGCACGCGCGAGTTCCTGCAACGCGTGGTCTGATCGAGTCGGGTCGCGAGAGCCGACCGAAGCGATGCTTCGCACCTTTTTCGATCTGGACGTCATGGCGCGGGCGCTGCCGTCGATCGTCGGCGGGCTCTGGATCACCCTGGCCCTGTCGGTGCTGGTGATCGTGAGCGGTCTGGTCGTCGGCTTGATGCTGGCCACGTTGCGCGCATTGCGGATTCGCGGCCTCCGCGTGCTGGGTTGGCTGATCGTCGGGTTCGCCGACGTGTTCCGGGCCCTGCCGCCGCTCGTGATCTTGGTCGTCATCTATTTCGCCTTCCCCTACATCGGGATCGAGTTGTCGGGCTTCGTCGCTGCCTGGCTCGGCCTGAGCCTGGTCCTCGCCGCCTTCGCCGAGGAGATCTTCTGGGCGGACATCCTCTCGGTCGATCGCGGTCAGTGGGAGGCCGCGCGGTCGACCGGGTTGGGCTTCCTCGCGCCGCTCCAGTTCGTCGTCCTGCCGCAGGCGCTCCGGCTGACCATCCCGCCGTTGACCAACCGCGCGATCGCCATCGGCAAGAGCACGGCGCTCGCGTCGGTGCTGGCGGTTCCCGAGATCCTCAACCAGGCGTCGAGCGCCCAGGCCAACGCTGCGAACCCCTCGCCCTTGACCCTCGCGGCCCTGGCCTATCTCGCGATCTTTCTGCCCCTGGTCGCGGCGAGTCGCTGGGTGGAGTCCCGTTTCGCTTGGAGGCATTGACAGTCTGCTGGCACTGCGTTTCTCGTTTCGCGGGGGGTGACACGACGTCCGCCAGGCAAACCGTGAAGGCGGCCAGCCCCCATGATCGTCCGACACACGTGCGTGAGCCGCCGCAATGTTTTCGGTTTGCGGGGCGGACGTCGTGTCGCCCCCCGCGGAACGACCTGACAAAGTCATACTAGGGCGCGTGGCCACATGGAACACCTGATCGCGAGCTTCTTCGACCCGGAGGTGATGCGGACCATCTTGCCCTACCTGGTCCGCGGGTTTGGCGTCACCCTGGAGCTCTGCGCGATCGTCATCCCGCTGGGGCTGGCGGGCGGCCTCCTGCTCGCCTGTCTTCACCGCTTGCATCTGCGCTGGCTCAACATCATCCTCATCGTGTGCGTGGATCTACTGCGCGCGTTCCCGCCGCTCGTTCTGCTCGTCTTCGTCTACTACGGCCTGCCCTTCATGGGCCTCGAGCTCTCCGCCATGCAGGCGGTGGTGCTCGCGTTCCTGCTGAACACGTCGAGCTACTACGGGGAGATCCTGCGCGCCGGGATCGAGAGCCTTCCCCGCGGTCAGTGGGAGGCCGCACGTTCGACCGGGCTGACCGGGGCCCAGACGATGGTGCACGTCATCCTGCCCCAGGCGGTCCGTAACGTTCTGCCGGATCTGGCGAGCAACACTCTCGAGGTGGCCAAGCTGACGTCGCTTGCGAGCGTCGTCGCGCTGCCCGAGCTGCTGCGCATGGCGCGCGTCGCCCAGGGCATCACGTTCAACCCGACGCCGTTGATCCTCGCGGCCGGCATGTATCTGTTGCTACTCTGGCCCGTCGTCCGGTTGCTGGGCCGGATGGAGCGCCGGCTGCTGGTGCCGGCGATGTAGGACGCGGCGCCCCAGTCTCGGACGCGCCAGGAAGGCGGGAGCCGGACGACGCCGGGTCGAGCCGGGACCGCGCGGGAGGACCGTTCATGCCTGGACCGATCGTCGTCGTCAACCCCAACTCGACTCGCGCGGTCACCGACGGGGTCGCCGAGGCGGTGGCGCCGCTGCGCATGGCGGGGGGACCCGGTATCGAGTGCGTCACGCTCGAGGCCGGGCCCACCGGCATCGAGACTCAGGCGCAGGCGGATGCCGTGGTCGGCCCGC
This sequence comes from Vicinamibacterales bacterium, assembly GCA_965197935.1. Classification (GTDB taxonomy): domain Bacteria; phylum Acidobacteriota; class Vicinamibacteria; order Vicinamibacterales; family CAZQMT01; genus CAZQMT01. The sequence goes on from CBDAOD010000002.1 coordinate 578,336, forward strand.
TGTGCGATCTGATCGGGTCGCGTGAGGAGACTACGAGCGCCTTCGTGATCGCCTGCTACAGCGATCCGGGGCTCCACGCGGCGCGCGAGCGCACCGGCCGGCCGGTCTTCGGGATCGGCGAGTGCGCGATGCTGACCGCGCTGCTGCGCGGGGAGCGCTTCGGCGTCATCTCGATCCTGGCCGGGTCGATCCCGCGCCACCTCCGGGCCATTCGGTCGCTGGGTCTGGCATCGCGGTTCGCGGGCGATCTTGCGATCGGCCTCGGCGTCGAGGAGATCGCCGGGGGAACCGGCGTCGTCGATCGGCTCGTGTCGGTCGGCAGGACGCTGAAGGATCGCCACGGTGCCGACGTCCTGATCGTCGGGTGCGCCGGGCTGGCGCGCTACCGCGACGCGCTCGAGGACGCGGTGGGTCTCCCCGTTGTCGAGCCCACCCAGGCGGCGGTCACGCTCGCGGTCGGCGCCGTGCGGCTGGGTTGGGACACCGGCAGCCGCCGTCGCTAGTCACCCCATTACTCCTCGGGCGGCAGCACGACGCCGGTCTGCTGCGTGATCAGGCCGTAGTGCTCGATGCGGCGGTGCTTGGCGAAGTTGAAGATGTGGGTCTTGATGTCTCGCCCGACGTCGAGGTCGCAGTCGTAGGTCACGACCTCGTCGTCCTCGGTGAGCCCCAGCGCGACGATCTCTCCCGTCGGCGCGACGATCGCGGTCCCGCCGATGAGGCCGTGGCCATCCTCCTTGCCCGCCTTCGCCGCGGCGACGACCCAGGTGCCGTTCTGGTACGCGCCCGCCTGCAACGACAGCAGGTGATGGAACATGCGCCGGTGGACGGGCTCCGCGTGATGGATGTTGGCGTCCGGCGTGTTGTAGCCGAGCACGACCATCTCGACGCCCCTGAGCCCGAGCACGCGGAACGTCTCCGGCCAGCGACGGTCGTTGCAGATACACATCCCGATCAGCCCGCCGAACGCGCGCCAGACACCGAACCCGAGATCGCCGACCTCGAAGTAGCGCTTCTCGAGATGCTGGAACGGGGCGTGCGGGAGGTGCTCGGCGTGTCCCGGAAGGTGAATCTTTCGATACTTTCCGATGATCGTCCCCTCCGGGTCGACCAGGATTGCGGTGTTGAAGCGCCGGGTCCGGTCGCCCTCGCGCGCCAGCTCCGCGTAGCCGAGATGGAACCCGACGCCCATACGCCTGGCCTCGGCGAACAGCGGTGCCGTCGTCGGGCCGGGCATCTCTCGCTCGAAGTAGCCGTCGATCGTGTCCTGGTCCTCGATGAGGTAGCGGGGGAAGAAGGTCGTGAGCGCCAGCTCGGGGAACACGACGAGCCGGCAGCCCGACGCATGGGCCGTGCGCAGCAGGGCGATCAGCCGCACGACGACGTCCTGTCGCCGGTCTGCCAGCTGGATGGGGCCCAGCTGCGCCGCCGCGACTCTCAAGTATCTCGCCATGGACGTCCCTCGTCGCGTCTGGCCAGCCGGGCGCCGCGCCCGGCACGTTCGTCGAGCCTACGGAATGCCTTCGGCACCGAACCCGCGGGCGAGCCGGGCGGTGGTCAGCGCGCGCGGCGGTCTCGCCGCGTCGAAACGCGCGCGAGGGATGAACTGGCCGCTGCCCTTCGCGACTCTGAGCTCGCCGGCGTCGACGACGACGCGACCCCGGCTCAGCACCGTCACGGGCCAGCCCGTCACGGTCCGTCCCTCGTAGGGCGTGTAGCCGACGTTGTCGTGCAGCCGCGCCGCGGCGATCGTCGTCTCCCGGTCCGGGTCCCAGAGCGCCAGGTCGGCGTCGGACCCGACCGCGATCGTCCCCTTCCGCGGGAACAGACCGTACAGCTTCGCGGGCCGGGTGGCGGTCAGCTCGACGAACCGATGCAGATCGAGACGGTCGGCGCGCACACCCTCCGAGAAGAGGAGCGGCATCCGCATCTCGATTCCCGGCACACCGCTGGCGATCCCCGTGAAGGCGGGATCCGGGCCCGCCGCGAGCTTGCCGGAGGCGTCGAATCGGGAGGGGGCGTGGTCCGACGAGAAGACCTGGAGCGTCCCGTTCGCGAGGCCGCGCCACAGGGCGTCCTGCGCCGCCGCGGCGCGCGGCGGCGGGCTGCAGCACCACATGGCGCCGCGGAGGCCCTCCCGGTCCAGGTCGGCGGCGGTCAGAAACAGATACTGCGGGCAGGTCTCTCCATAGACCGCGAGGCCGCGTGTCTGGGCGTCCCGGATGGCGCCCAGCCCCTCCGCCGTGGAGACGTGCACGACCAGCAACGGCGCATCCAGCAGATCGGCGAGCCGGATGACTCGTGCGGTCGCTTCGCTCTCCGCGATGGCGGCATGGCCGACCGCGTGGAACTTCGGCGCTCGATGCCCCCCGTCCAGCAGCCGGCCGGTCAGCCACTGGATCATGTCGTCGTTCTCGGCGTGGACCATCGTCAGCGCGCGCTCGCGGCGGGCCACCTCGAGCACCTCGAGAATCTGCCGGTCGTCGAGCCGCAGCCGCGCGTAGATCATGTAGACCTTGAAGGACGGGTAGCCGTCCTCGATCAGGCCGGGAAGCTCTTCCGACAGGACCTGCGGGGTCGGGTCAGAGACGATCAGGTGGCAACCATAGTCGATGACCGCCTTACGGTCTCCACGATCGCGGTAGTCGCGGACGACCGCGGTCAGCGACTGGCCGCGGTGCTGGGCGGCGAACGGGACGATCGTGGTCGTGCCGCCGAACGCCGCCGAGACGGTACCCGTGTAGAAGTCGTCCGCGGACATCAGACCCGAGGACGAGATCTGCTCGATGTGACAGTGGCTGTCGACCCCACCCGGCAGCACCAGCCGGTCGGTGGCGTCGATCTCCGCGCGCCCCGGGTCGAGACGGGCCGCGAGGGCCACGATCTGGCCCGACGCGATCCCGACGTCGCACCGCATCCGCTCGGTTGCCGTGACGACCGTTCCGCCGCGGACGACGAGGTCGAAGCTGTCCATCATCGTTGGGCCGATTCCTGGTCCGAGCGCACGCGAGCGCCAGGCGTACCGCGCCGGCCGGGTTGACAGGTATAACAGACAGCACGCTGGCTCCACAAGAAGCCCACCGGGCGACCGCCGCCGATTGCGGGGTAAGATGCTCCGTCGTACTGGGTGCGAGAGGATGGACCATATGCAGCTACGGACCGTGGCGCTCGGGTGTCTCTGTGTCGCTCTGCTGGCGCCGGCCAGCGACGCCCACGCACAGGAGGCGCGCAGACGGTGGGAGAAGCTCAAGCAGATTCGGCTCGAGAAGTTCGAGCGGGTGCTGCCCCGCGCGATGCGCGATCACGACATCGACATGTGGATCGTGGCCGTCAGGGAGGGGCACTTCGACCCGCTCTACGAGGATCTTGGACGGGGCTACATCGGGGATGTCGGGTACTACGTCTTCACGGACCGGGGTGGCGAACGCATCGAGCGCGCGATACTGGGTATCGGCGGCTACCTGGTCGAGGAGTCCGACGCCTACGACATCGTCAATCCGGCGACGGACCTGGCGGGGTTCGTGCGCGAGCGCGACCCGCAGCGCATCGGCGTCAACATCTCCGAGCACATCGGGCCGGCCGACGGCCTGTCGCACACGCTGTATCGGCACCTGGTGGAGACGCTGAGCGAGCCCTATGGTGGGCGGCTCGTGTCGGCGGAGCGGCTGGTGTCGCAGTTTCGGTCGCACCGGGTCGCCTCGGAGATCGTGGCCTTCGGCGAGGTGTGCGAGATCGCCCGGCAGCTGGCCGAGCGCGCGCTGTCGAACGAGGTGATCACCCCTGGCCTCACGACGCTCGAGGACGTGGCCTGGTGGCTCCAGGACCGCCTGCTCGAGCGGGGTTTGGGGTCCGAGTTCGACATGCCGTCCATCTACATCACGGGACCCGACGGCATCGTCGCGACTTCCACCGACGTCGTGATCGAACCCGGCATGCTGCTGATGATCGACTGGGGCGTGCAGTTGATGAACTTCGGCAACGACCTCAAGCGGATCGCCTACGTCCTGAGACCCGGCGAGACCGCGGTGCCCGCGGGCATTCAGCACGCGTTCGACCGCGCGCTCGAGGTGCGAGAGGTCATCCGGCGGAACATCGCGCCCGGCCGCGAGGCGCGGGAGCTCCTGGAGGATCTGAACCGGAAGGTCGCCGCGGCGGGGTTCGAGATCATGGCGGAGTTCAACAGCCCGACCGACAGCCCGGCGACGGAGGTGATCATCGGTTGCCATTCGACCGGGAACACCGGGCACGGGATCGGGCCGTCGATCGCGACCTGGAACCCGCTCCGCAGCCAGTTCGTCGTGCAGCCGCACCAGTTCTTCTCGATAGAGTTCTTCGCCTACACACCGGCGCCGGAGTGGGGCGGGAGGAAGGTCCGTATTCCGCTCGAGGACGACGCGATCGTGACCGAGAACGGCGTGGAGTGGCTCTACCCGGTCAACGAACGGATCCTGCTCGTGCGGTAGGGGCGCGGTGTGCTCGGCGGATCGACGCCCCGAGCGCGGTGTGACGAGGGCCGTTGCGCCGGGCGGTGTGATACGACGATGGGCCGCCGATCGACCCGTGAATCGGAAGTTTCGACGTCCTGGAGGTCCAATGACGCCCTCACGCATGCGAGGCACGGTCCGGTTCGGGCTGTCGGTCGCGGTGCTGCTGGCCGCGGTCGACCCGGTCGTGGCCCAGCAGGAGCGGATCGACGCGACCGTCGACGAGATTCGAGCGACCATCATCGAGACGCGTCACCGGATCCATCAGAACCCCGAGCTCGGGAATCGCGAGTTCGAGACGGCGGCGCTGGTCGCCGAGCACCTGGAATCGCTCGGTCTCGACGTGACGACCGGAGTCGCGCACACCGGCGTGGTCGGTATCCTTCGGGGCGGCAAGCCTGGGCCCGTCATCGCCGTCCGCGCGGACATGGACGCGCTGCCCGTGACCGAGGACACGCCGTTCCCCTTCAAGTCCACGGTTCGAACGACCTACCTGGGGCAGGAGGTGGGCGTGTCGCACGCCTGCGGCCATGACGTCCACACCGCGGTGCAGCTGGGCGTCGCCTCGGTCCTGGCGGCGATGCGCGACGAGATTCCGGGCACGGTTAAGTTCATCTTTCAACCCGCCGAGGAGGGGCCGCCCCCGGGTGAGGCGGGGGGCGCCGCCCTGATGGTCGACGAGGGCGTCCTCGAGACCCCCAGACCCGAGGTCATCTTCGGCCTCCACACGCTGTTCGACCTCGACGTCGGGAAGGTCGGCTACACGCCGGGGCCGGCCTTCGCGGCGGTCGATCACTTTCTCGTCGACATCCACGGGAAGCAGGCGCACGGGGCCGCGCCCCACCTGTCGGTCGATCCGGTCGTCATCGCGGCACAGGTGGTGACGGCGCTCCAGACGATCCGGGCGCGCACGCTGCCGCCCCTGGCGCCCAGCGTCGTGACCGTGGGCATCATTCGGGGCGGCGAGCGCTTCAACATCATCCCGGCGAGCCTTCACCTCGAGGGTACGGTGCGGACCTATGACGCCGAGGTGCGAAATACCGTCGAGCGGCGCATGCGCGAGATCTTGGACGGGGTCACGCGCGCCGGCGGGGGCACGTTCGAGCTGCGCTACGACCGCGGCACGCCGGCCACGATCAACGACCGGGATCTGACCCGACAGATGGTGCCGTCGGCCGCCGCCGTGATCGGCGCTGGCAATGTCGTTGAGCTCGAGCCCACCATGGGCGGCGAGGACTTCGCGCTGTTCGCCAACGAGGTCCCCGGCTTCTTCTTTCGCCTCGGCATGCGCGAGCCGGGTACGACGTCCGGCGGGCATCACACGCCGACCTTCCAGGCGGACGACGCGTCGATCCCGGTCGGTATTCGGGTGATGGCGCGGATCCTCCTCGACTACCTCCACACGTCCTCGAGCGGCCGCTAGCAGCCCGCGCGGTGCGGGGGAAGCGGCCCGCCCTCGGGCGTGAGCGTCGGTCGAGCGGCGACACTCGGTCATGCGCATCCTGATCGTGCGGCTGAGCGCGCTTGGCGACGTGATCGACACGATACCGGTCGCCTGCGCGCTGCGCGACCACCTGCCCGAGGCGACGATCGCCTGGCTCGTCGAGCAGCCGGCTCACGATGTCCTGGCCGGGCACCGGGCGATCGACGAGATCATCACCATCCCCTCCAACTGGCTGGCGCACGGCCCCGAGCGGCGGCGGCTTTCCCGTCGGCTGCGGGCGTGCCCGTTCGATGTAACGATCGACGCGCAGAGCCTGACCCGCAGCGCCATCGCCGCGTGGCTCTCGGGTGCGAGGCGCCGCATCGGGCTGGGGGGACGCTGGTGGCAGGACGTCGGGCAGTGGTTCGACAACGAGCTCTTTCACCTGATCGTTGGCCGGGAGGCCAGCCGCTGGATCAACAACGAGCTCGTGGAGGTCGAGTCGCGTCACGTGGTGGACGCCTATCTTGAGCTGCTTCGACCCCTGGGTGTGGTGTCGCCGACGGTCCGCTACGACGTGCCGACGGACTCCGACGCCGTCGGGGCGATGGGGCGATGGCTCGGGAGGGCTCTCGGCGGCCGACCGTTCGCGATCGTGAACCCGGGTGGAGCCAAGCTGTCTCGCGTCTGGCCGGCCGACCGATTCGCGGCCGTGAGCCAGCACCTCTGGGACCGTCACCGCCTGCCGGTCGTCGTGCCGTGGGCCGGCGACCGCGAGCGCGTATGGGCGACCCGGGTGGTGGACGGCGTGCGGGGCGACGTCCGGCTGGCGCCGCCGACTACGCTTCCCGAGCTCGGTGCCCTCATCCGGCGGGCCAGGATGTTTGTCAGCAACGACACCGGGCCCTTGCATCTGGCGACGGCGATCGGGACGCCCAGCATCGGTCTCTACGGGGATCTCCCGGCGTTTCGCAACGGGCCCTACGACCCGAAGCACATCGTCGTCGAAAAGGCGTTCAAGCGGGGAAGCATCTTCCGTCGCCGCAGCGACAGCAACGACACGATGCTCGCCATCGAGATCGGCGACGTGTGCCGTGCGTGCGACCGGATGCTCGCCTGACCCCTCCCCTCCGCCGACGCGCGGCCGCGGGGTGAGCGCGGCAGGTGCCCCCCGCAGGTCAGGTCGAGTCGCCCGGCCTCGACGCCGCGTACATCTTCAGGTGTCGATACACGGCGAACCGGCGCCGGCCCGCGGCGACGTCGGCCATCAACTGCTTCACGGCGCCGCTCAGGTCGGCGTGCTGGCGGCGGCATGCGGCGAGTCGCCGGCCGGCGCCGCCCCCCGACGCGTCCGCCCCGGCCAGCCGTTCGAGATGAAACATGCGGATGGCCAGGATCGAGAGTCGGTCGATCGCGCTGCCCGGGCTCTCGGTGTTGAGCGGCGAACCGTCCTCGATTCGCGCGCCGCTCCGGACCAGCCGGTCGAGGATCAGATCGTCGATCCGCTCGACCAGATCATTGCGCCGTTGATTGGCCCGGTCGATGCGTCTCTTGGCCGCCGCGACCATCTCGACCGGCGCGTCGCGCCGATGCGCGTCGTCCTCGGCCTGCCAGAGCTCCACGTTGCACCGATGCTCTTCGCCAACGGCGCGCAGCACCTCGGTGGTGTCCGCCTCGCGGGGTTCGACCCAGCCGGCCCGCAACGAGCGCGCGTGGAGGCTGATGATGGCGTCCACGTCGACCGCGCTCGCTCCGGCGCCACCGGCGGGGCGATCAGCCGGCTCCGTAACGTCGCCGCCGCGAACCCCGGGCGCTCCCGGCACTGGCTTCATGGGGCGCTATTGTACGCCGCGGGGAGGATCGCCGGACCGGCCATGCCCCGGGGGCGCTCAGCGCGGGCGCCGGCGGCTGGCACGGTGCCAGGCCGGTCGCTTCCTGAGGATCCTGTCGTAGACCGGGCAGGCGGGAACGTGCGCGCCCTCGAGATACCCCGTGCTGACGAGGAACTCCCGGGTGATCTCGTTGCCGGTGAAGCGAAACGTTCGCTTGAACAGCGCGACCCAGTCCTCCAGTGGACGGGGATGATGGGCGTCGAGCCACGCGCGAAAGGAGCCGTGGCTGCCCCGAATCTCCTGGAGCCGTACCGCGTTCTCGATCACCGCGTCGATCTTGAGCCGATTGCGGATGATCCCCGCATTCGCGAGGAGCCGTGCCCGATCGCGTGCTCGATAGCGTGCGATCCGATCGATGTCGAAGCCATGGAAGGCGTCGACGAAGTGCGGTCGCTTCTTGAGAATCGTCAGCCACGAGAGCCCGGCCTGATTGATCTCGAGGGTGAATCGCTCGAACAGCACCGCGTCGTCCCGCACGGGGAACCCGTATTCCCTGTCGTGATACGGCCCATGAAACGGGTGACCGGGAGCGATCTCACAGTAGCTCGACATCGCGTCACGCGCCCACGGTTTGCCGCGACCGCCAGGCGGCGAAATCGTCGTCGACGTAGACGACCTCGTGGTCCAGGCGCTGGAGCAGCGACGCGGACACGGCGGCACGTCGCCCGGTCGCGCAGTGCACCGCGACGGGCGTGCCTGGCTCGATCTCGGCGTGCCGGACGAGTAGACGCGTGTGGGCGATGTGACGGGCGCCCGGCAGATGCCCTTCCTCGTACTCGACGCGCCCGCGCACGTCCAGGACCTGGACGTCCGGCCGCGTGGCCCGCTCCTGGAGTCGCGCGAAATCGATCGTCTCGATCGTCTCCAGGTCGCCACCCGCGTCGGCGTACTCGCCCAGGATGTCCGGCGTGGAGGATGCGACGATCTCGTCGAGGCCGATCCGAACGAGCTGTCGCACGGCGTCGCCGAGCCGCGCCGGCTCGATGATGAGGTAGATGGGTGTACCGGGCTCGACGTACGAGCCCACGACCGTCGGAAACGACTTGTCCAGTGGCGCGTAGAGCGATCGCGGGAGGTGTCCCCGCATGAACTCGGCGCGGTCGGCTCGCGTGTCGACGACGACCACGTCTTCACGGCCGGCGAGGGCACCCAGCGCGTTCGCGTCGAGCCCCGCCGGTGAGGGCAGCGCGCCGAGAACGGCCGGACCGCTCTTGTTGAGCCGCTTCATGCGCGCGAAGTAGAGGGGTGGCTCCGGCTGGCCCGAGAGGATCGAGTCGACGAATGCCTCCTCACCCTTCAGGGCGGTCCGAATGGCGGGGTTGAAGCGGCGCTCGTACCCGACCGTGGAGCCGGGAATCGCTCCGAGCGCCTTGCCGCACGCGCTGCCGGCGCCGTGACCGGGCCACACCTGGAGGTAGTCGGGGAAGTGCAGGAAGTCGTGCACCGAATGATAGAGCGTGTGTGCGGCCGGCCGCATGGCTCCCGCCAGACCCGCGGCAGACTCGAGCAGGTCCGGTCTGCCGAGGTCGCCCACGAAGACGAAGTCGCCCGATGCGATGCCCATCGGCTCCTCGACGCCGCTGCCACGGTCGACGACGAGGTAGCTGAGGTGCTCGGGTGTGTGCCCAGGGGTATGGATCGCCTGGAGCTCGATGTTGCCGACGCGGAACGTGTCGCCGTGCTTCAGCAGGCGAACGTCGTAGTTACCCTTCTGGAGCCATTCGTATTTCCAGTCCGTGTCGCCCTCGTCCGACACGTACACCTTGACCCCGTGTCGGTCCGCAAACTCGCGGGACCCGGAGAGGAAGTCCGCATGGATGTGGGTCTCGGCAACGGCCGTGATCGTCAGCCCCTCCGCCTTGGCGATCGCGACGTAGCGGTCGATGTCACGTTCGGGATCGATGACGATCGCGTCCGTCGTCTTCTGGCATCCAATCAGGTACGCGTACTGCGCGAGCTCCGAATCGCAGATCTGGCGGAAGAACATGTCGTCGACCCCTCCCGAAACGCGTTCTCGTCAATCGGCTCCGTGGCGGCCACGCGGGCACCACTCCCTTGGTTCCATCAGTGCGGGAGATGCGGTCGAAGGTGCGCGTAGACCCAGGTGCCGGCCAGGGCGGCCAGCACGACCACGCCGGTCACGGTGACGCCGCTCCCCAACAGGGCCAGGAGCGGGCCCGGGCAGGCGCCCGTCAATCCCCAGCCGAGGCCGAAGAGCATGCCGCCGATGCCATAGCCGTGGCCTCGGCCCAGTCGCTTGGCGGGAACCGCGATCGGCTCTCCCTGCAGGTCGTTGAGCCGAAGGCGACCGATCACGGCCAGCGAGAGCGCCGCGACGACCACCGCCGACGCGATGATGCCGTACATGTGGAAGCTCTGGAACCGAAACATCTCCTGGATCCGATACCAGGAGACCGCTTCCGCCTTCATCAGCGTGACCCCGAACAGGGTGCCCAGGAGGACGTAGGGTACCAGGCTCACGAGGGTATTCGGCCGATCGGTGAGGGCCGCGGGTCCGACCGCGGCGCGTGGCAGGGCCTCGGTCTCGACGACGTCGCGCTGGCGTGCAGTGTCTGTCGTGTGCATGATCCGTCCCTACCAGGCGAAGACGAGCGGCAGCAGCAGGTGAGTGGCGATGAGGCCGCCGGCGAAGAAGCCGATCACCGCGATCAACGATGGCATCTGGAAGGTGGCCAACCCGGCGATCGCGTGCCCGGACGTGCAGCCGCCCGCGTAGCGCGCCCCGAACCCGATCAAGAACCCGCCGCCCACGAGAACCAGGAGGCCGCGCGCGGTGAGCAGGCTCGCCCAGGTATACAGGTCGGCGGGAACCAGGCCGGACAGGTCCCGCAGCCCGAGGGCCACCAGGTCCGCACGCGTCGCCGCCGAGACGGCCACCGGGCCCGGCGTCGCCAGGAGGGTGCCGGCGATCACGCCCCCCAGCACGATTCCCAGCGCGAACGCGAGGTTCCATCCGCCGGCTCGCTTCCAGTCGTATCTCAGGAACTCGCTGCGTGAGGGGAGCAACGCCGCGCAGGCATGCCGCAGGTTGGCGGACACGCCGAACAGCTTGCCCCCGACCAGCCGGAGCGCGGGTACCATCAAGCCGATGATCGGCCCGGCCACATACCACGGCCACGGTTGAGCGAGCGTGTCGATCATGTCACCTCCCTGTCTCACACGAGCCGAGACGGCCGGCCTCCTGCCCGGCATTCTCGCGCCTGGCGCCCTGCCAGACGGGCGCAGCGCCGCCCCTGACGCGATGCAGGATTCTTACCACGGGCTGCCAGTCTCCGACGAGACATCGCAGCGCAGGTCCGTGATCGGTCCATCGGTGTTGAGGAGATCGACTTCCGGGGCGAGATCCACCTCCACGTTGACCTCGAGCTCGTAGCTCACGTAGACGTCGAGCGATGCTGATTCCTCGGTCACGCGTAGATCGACGATCTTGCCGCCATTGGCCGTCTGATAGGACAGCGCGGCCGTTCGTCCGTCGATCACCGGGGCCGCGCCGTACAGCGGCAGCCGGATCCCGCCCGAGTCGGTGCGCACGCTCTCGAGCGAGAGGAGCCAGACCGGGTCACCGTCCACCTCCATCTGGATCAGCCGGTACACGCGTTCATCGGCATCGTCCAGGACGTGGCAGGAGACGGCTGGACCCCGCGGGCCCGCCTGGTGGGATAGAAGCGGGGGGAGCGGGATCCAGAGGCTCATCGACACGCACCAGAGGATCCAGCCGCGCGCGGTGTCGCCAGGGGTCATGTCACCACGTGCTGGTGCGCGAACGCGACCGCCGAGAGCGGTGCCCCGGTGGCCCGCCGCGTGAGGTCGCTCCAGGCATGAAGATTCCCGGGCGTGAAGATGCGCTCTCGGAGGAACGTGCCCGCCTCACGCCGGCCGTAGAAGCAGGTCGCACCAGGAACCGCGTCGTCGCCCAGAACCTGCCGCGCGATGTGGGCCTGCACCTGCGCCGCGAACAGATCGCCCAGCATGTAGCTGTGGTAGTAGGCCGGATAGCAGACGATGTGGACCTTTGCCGCGTAGTCGGGGCGGCCGGTCGCCGGTGGCGGCTGCAGGTGCTGGTAGCGGGCCCTGAGATCCCACCACAGCCGGCCCAGATCCTGCGACGGATCGGCATACAGACTCCGCTCGAACCTCGTGACCACCTGGGCCCAGCGGCTGAAGATCAGCTTCTCGGCTCGCAGGCTCCGCCTGGCCGCCGTGGCGATGGCCGTCGCGTCGTCGCCCTCGAGTCCGAGCACCCGGCCCAGGAACTCTTCCGTCTTGGCCATGGCGCCCATCATCATGGCGCATGGCGCAGCCTTCGGTCGTGATGGCGTTCGAGGCCGTGCGCAAGACGAACGGCGTGCCGGCCCGGATGTGGACGTCGTAGACCGCGTGCCCCAGCTCGTGCAGGAGCGTGTCCATCCACCGCAGGCTGGGCTTCAGGTTGCACAGGACGCGCACATCGCCGGCGCGGTCGATGTCGACCGAAAACGCGTGCGGGCTCTTGCCGGCCTTCTCGTAGAGATCGCTCCGGTCCAGGATGGGCCCCACGTCCATGCCCAGGTTCGAGTAGTAGTCTCGGGCCAGCGCCAGCAGATCGCGGTCGTGGAATAGAGCCTCCAGGTCGACGCCCGCGGATTCGGGTGCGTCCTGGAAGAACAGGTCTCCGAAGTGCCAGGGGCGCAGCTCGGAGCGTGGGACGCCGAAGCGGGTGGCGCGTGCATCGTCGATCTCGCGCTTGAGCCCGACGAAGGGGTCGCGGGTCAGCTCGTCCAGTTCGTCGAACACGCGGAACAGGGCATCCTCGTCGACCTCCTGGAGGAACAGCTGGAGGCGATAGAAGTCGCCGTAGCCCAGCTGACGTGCCTGCTCGTTCCGCAGCGCCACGATCTCGTCGAGCGTCGACGCGACCTTCGCGCCCACGGCCATGTAGGCCGTCCAGGCCTCCTCGACGACGCCCGAGTCTTCCGACTCGGCGAGGATCGCACGCACGTCGTTCTCGCTCAGCCGCTTCCCCCCCACGTGGCTCCGGTGGGTGTTGAACGTCTGCTCGACTTCGTTCTCGAGGTCCACGAGCCGCTTCTGGAGGGCCGGATCCGCCTGGCCCGGGAGGAAGGCGCGGTACATGACCTCCAGCTGCCGCCGCAGCACGGGGTCATCGATCGCGCGTGCGCTCCTGAGCGTTTCGAGCTCTGCGAACACGGTGTGGTCGGCATGCAGCTCGACGATGGCGGTCTCGGCGGCCCGCTTGGCTTCGAAGGCGTCGTCGAGTCCCGTGACGTTGGCGCGCCACCAGGCGCGGTTCGCGGCGATCAGGAGCGGACGAAACCGCGCCACATAGTCCGCCACGAGAGCGCGCAACGCCGTCTCCGCCGGTGCGCGGCTCGTTGACCGCCTCGGTGTCGGTGGGCGTGAGCTCGTCGGCATGGTGTTCGTGACTCGTGGCCCGATCTAGATACGCGAACGGACCACTCGACGTGGCAGGCGTCTCTTTGACGGTAGCAAGCGAGGGGGGGCGCCGTCAAAGCGCCCCCGGCGTGGTCCGTCGTCGTATGCGCTCCCGTCGTGCCACCCTTCACGCGCACCAGAGGATCAGGCGCTCAAATTGCGGTTGGGGGGGCCGAGTGTGTCTCAGCGCGCCGTGGCGAGGCGGCGCAGCTCGGTCGTGACCCGGGCGATCACGGGGCCCCACTCGTCGCGCCCGGGCTGTCGGAACAGCCGGGCGCTCGGGTACCACGGGCTGTCGTCGCGGCCGCGCAGCCAACGCCAGTCTGCGGAGAAGGGCAGCAGGATCCACACCGGCGTTCCCAGCGACCCGGCCAGATGGGCTACCGCGGTGTCGACCGAGATCACCAGGTCGAGCTGGAGGATCGCCGCCGCGGTGTCGGCGAAGTCGAGTGCCCGGCCAACCAGATCGGTCAGGGGCGGGATGGCGGCGGCCGGACGGGTGGCACCGTTATCTTTCTGCAGACGGTAGAGCCTCACGTGGGGGAGCGCGGCGAGCGGCGCGAGGTGCGCGGGATCGATCGAGCGCTGCCTGTTTCTGGAATTGCGCGAGCTGCCCGTCCAGCACAGGCCGACCTTGAAGCCGGACTCGGTCGATAGCCGCGCCTCCCACGCGCGGATCAGGCGCGGGCTCGGTCGGAGGTGCGGTGCCGGTGGGGGGATCGTGGCCAGCGTGGTCCCGAAGAGGCCCGGAAGGCTCATGAGTGGGACGTGCCGGTCGAAGTCCGGAAGCGCGCCGCTTGGCCCCGTCACCACGTCGGCCAGACTGGCATGCGAGAAGAGCCTGGTCAGCGCGGACCCGCAGCGGAGGATCACGCGTCCGCCCGCGCGGCGCACCAGCGGAAGATAGCGAGACGTCAGCAGCGCGTCCCCGTGCCCCTGTTCGGAGTAGACCAGGATCGTGCGGCCGTCGAGGGCCGAGCCGTCCCATCGATCCCCGGAACGTGGCAGCGTCTTCCCCGTGAACTCCTGGCATCGCCATCGCCACTCGTAGTCGGGCCAGGCGCCTGCGTAGTCCCCCAGGGTGAGCCGAACGAGCGCGCGGTTGAAGCGCGCCAGGGCGTACCCGGGATCGAGCGTCAGGGCGCGGTCGAATTGGGCGAGGGCATCCTCCAGTCGTCCCAGTTCGTGATACGCGCTGCCGAGGTTGGTATGCGCGATCGGGAGGTCCGGGTGGCGATCGACCGTGTCCTCGAGCCAGCTCACCGCGTCCTCCACGCGGCCGGCGCGGACCAGGGCGGTGCCCCGCAGCACGCGTGCTTCCGCGAAGTCTGGCCGCAGCCGGACGGCCCGCGCGTAGTGCTCGATGGCGTCGTCGAACCGCTCCTGCGCCGCGCGCACGTTCGCGAGGTTGAAGAGCGCCTCCGGGAAATCCGGTCGGGCGCGCAGCGCGCGCTCGCCGGCCCGCGCGGCCGCGTCGAGCCGACCCTGACGGCCGTAGACCAGGGCGAGATTGTTGGCGACGGCGGCGGGATCGGCGTCCGTCGCGAGGAGGTCTTCGTAGATCGACGCCGCGTCGGCCAGCCGACCGGCGTGCTGATGGGCGAGGGCGGTGTCGAGGAGCACTTCGGTACCGGACATGCTCCTCCGGACTATCGGCAGGAGGATTCGCCGCAGCCACCCGCGGTGTCCCGACACGGTTTCTTGACAGTCCCGACCGCTGGGGGCAGACTCGACGGAATCGATCGCGCGAGTCCGCCACGCGCGAGCGGCGGACCCGGCCGGACGAAATCTGGAGGGTGCTGATGAGCTGGTTGAGACGCGCACTAGTGACGGTGACGATCTCGTCGTGTTTCCCGTGGCTGGCTGGCGCTCAGGTCGGCACCGTGGAGTTCCCCGTGTCTGCGGGCGCCGAGGCGCAGGAGCACTTCGTGAGGGGGGTGGCCATCCTGCACAGCTTCGGCTTCGAGGACGCGATCGACGAGTTCCGCATCGCGCAGGAGCTGGAGCCGGGCTTCGCCTTGGCGTACTGGGGTGAGGCCATGGCCCACAACGGCAACCCCCTCTCTTCGCCGACACGCCAGAATATCTCGGCCGCCCGGGAGGCCCTCGCGCGGCTGGCGCCCACGCGGGCCGAGCGGCTGGCCATGGCGCCCAACGACCGCGAGAAGGGCTACCTGACGGCGGTCGAGCTCCAGTACGGCAGTGGGGACAAGCCGCAGCGCGATCAGGCCTACGCCGAGGCGATGAGGCAGCTCCACGAGCGGTATCCGGAGGATCTCGAGGCGGCGGCGTTCTACGCGCTGGGTCTGCTCGGCACGGCGGGCCGGTTCGGGGAGGGCTACGCGACGCAGATGGAGGCCGCGGCGATCGCCGAGAACGTCTTCCGGCAGAATCCCGATCATCCGGGCGCGGCACACTACATCATCCACGCGTTCGACGACCCGGTTCACGCACCGCTCGCGCTCCATGCGGCGCAGGCCTTCGCGAAGATCGCGCCGGATGTCGAGCACGCGCTCCACATGCCGGCGCACATCTTCGTGCAGCGCGGGATGTGGAAGGAGGTGGCCGGAACGAACAAAGCGGCCTACGAGGCGTCGGTCGCCTGGGCCGAGCGACGTGGGTTCCCGCCCGCCCGACGTGATTTTCACGCGCTCTCCTGGCTACAGCACGCCTACCTCCAGCAGGGGAAGTACACCGAGGCCCGCGAGTGCCTCGAGCTGATCCGGCCGGTGGCCGAGCAGGAGGATGCGCCGCTCGCCGTGAAGGCCACGCTCTCGAACATGGAGGCGCGCTACATCCTCGAGACCCGTCAGTGGCGTCAGCTACCGGTGGCGTTCGACGGGAAGCGGTATGCCGGGGACGCCTTCCTGCTGCTCGCCACGGGGATCAGCGCCGCGCGCACGGGTGATCTGGGCACGGCGGAGCGGGTCGAGGACGCGCTCGGCCGGCTGCAGGCCGAGGACGACCAGATCGTGCTGAAGTCGCGGCTGCAGGGACAGGTGACGCTGGAGGATCACCGGCGCTCGGCGGGGGTGCTCCACAAGGAGGTCGGGGCGCTCCTCCGCCTGGCCAGAGGACAGCACGACGAGGCACTCGCGCTGGCGCGCGAGGCGACCGCCCTCGAGGAGAAGATGCATCCGGCCTATGGACCGCCCGAGCCGATGCTTCCACCGCGCGAGCTCTACGCGGAGATCCTCCTCGAACTGGACCGACCGGATGAGGCGGCCGAGCAGTTCGAGCAGGTGCTACGGCGCATGCCGAATCGGGTGCAGTCGCTCCTCGGGTCGGCGCGGGCGTCGGAGCGGGCGGGCGTCGCCGACACCGCCCGCCGGCGCTACGAGGAGCTCCTGGAGGTCTGGGGCCGCGACAGCCGGTTGCCGGCCAGCGACGAGGCCCGGCGCTTCTTGAGCGAGACCGAGGCGCCGTAGCGCCGAGCCCGGGGAGGTGACCGTCGTGGCCCGGTCCGGACTGACGGCGTTGCAGGCGCGGCAACTGCACGACGACGGCTTCCTCCTGCTGCCGAACCGGCTCCCGCGCGGGCGGATTGCGACGCTCCGCGCGCGGCTCGAGCGTCTCTGGTCGTCCGAGGGAGCGCGAGCCGGCGCCGAGAACTACATCGAGGATGGAGTGCGGCGCCTCGCGAATCTGCGGACAAGGGGAGCGCGTTCCGGTCGCTCTATCGAGATCCGTTGATCCTCGAGGCGGTGCGGACCGTGATCGGCCCTGAGGTTCGGCTCGGCATGCTCAACGCGCGGGATGTGCCCCTGGCGAACGCCGGCGCGCAGCCGCTGCACTGTGACACCGACGGCGGTGTCGTTCCCGATGCGCGCGGCTACTTCGCGTGCACGGTGGTCTGGATGCTCGACCGGTTCAGTCGTGAGAATGGTGCGCCACGCCTGGTGCCGGGAACCCATCGCTCGGGTCGGGTCCCACGGGAGGCCGTGGCGGACGTGGCCGCACCGCATCCCGACGAGATCAAGATCGAGGGCGGCCCGGGAGACGTCCTCGTCTTCAACGGGCACTGCTGGCACGGGGGGGCGCCGAATCGCACCGGGCGCCCCGCCGGGCGTTGCTGGGGCACTTCCTGCGCGCCGACATTCCCCGCCCCCCGGCCCGCCAGCAGCACGTCTCGCCGTCCACGCGTCGAGGCCTCGACGAGCTGGATCTGGAGCTCCTGGGGCTGAACGATCCGACTCGGGGTTCTCCACCGTGCGAACCCTGACACTAGTGCACCGCCGTCGAGATGCGGTCACGGATCGGGTTCGCAGCGCGCCCAGGCGCCAGGCGCCGCGACGAGGAATACCGGGGGCATTTCGAGGAGCGGCCACGCCGCGGATGGGTGTGCGGCGGGCTCGAGGCGTGGCCGGATCTCGACGGCGGTGCGCTAGCAGCCCGTGGCAAAAGTCCTGCGTGGCACCAAGGGCGGCGCTGCGCCCGGCTGGCAAGGCGCGAGGAGGAAGAATACCGGGAGTATTTGACCGACGAGCAACGCAGTCAGGCGGGATGCAGCGCTGGCCGACTGCAGCAGGACTTTTGCCACGGGCTGCTAGTGGTGTGTCCCAAGAATAACTTTGCACTTCCCAACCTTCTCTAGAATCGTATCGACCGTCGCGGTCCAGACAAAGGGTTGGGGGTTGTCGTTGTAGCGCTGGAGGTAATCGTTGATGGCGGCGACGAGTTCGTCGACACTGCAAAACACCCCGCGGCGGATGCGTTTCTGCGTGAGCTGGCTGAACCAACTCTCGACGAGGTTGAGCCACGATGCGCCGGTAGGGGTGAAGTGGAGCGTGAAGCGCGGATGGGCCGCCAGCCAGGCCCGCACGGTCGGATGTTTATGCGTGCCGTAGTTGTCCAGAATGAGGTGGAGGTCGAGGCGAGAGGGGAACGCGCGGTGGAGTTGGCGAAGAAACTTCAGGAACTCCTGATGCCGATGCCGGCCGTGGCACTCGCCGATGACCTGCCCGGTCAGCATGTTCAGCGCGGCGAACAAGGTCGTTGTCCCGTGGCGCTTGTAGTCATGCGTGAGTGTCCCACAGCGGCCCTTCTTCATCGGCAGCCCGGGCTGCGTCCGGTCCAGCGCCTGAATGTGACTCTTCTCGTTCACACACAGCACGACGGCCTTCTCGGGCGGATTCATGTACAGCCCCACGACGTCCGTCAGCTTCTCCACGAACGCGGGATCGGTCGACAGCTTGAACGTCTCCACTCGATGGGGCTGGAGGCCATGCGCGTCCCAGATCCGCTGCACGGTCGAGCGACTGACCCCCTGCGCCTTCGCCATCGTGCGACAACTCCAGGGGGTCGCCCCCGGTGGCGTGCGGTGCAACGTTGCGTGGAGGATGGCTTTGACCCTGCGCGCACTGATCGTCGGTTTGCGCCCGCGCCCCTCACGCATCTCGAACACCGAATCAACGCCCTCCTCTCCAAACCGGTCGCGCCAAGCCAGCACGGTCGGCCGGCTGACGTCCACGGTCGCGGCAATGCGGCTGTTGGAACCCCCCTCGGTCGCCAGCAGCAACGCCTTCGCGCGGATGACTACCCGATGCGGGGCCGACGTACTACGGGCCCACTGTTCCAGGAGTCGCCGATCCTTCGCGGCCATGGACAGAGCGGCGGCGGCATCATTCATCCCGCCTATATTGCACGCAGGTCGTTGATATGTAAATGTATTTCAGGGACACTACACTAGCGGTACGTCGTGCCGCCGTGGCGAAGCCAGCCCCCGGCGCGGCGACCGTCGGGATCGTGGTGGGTCCAGTGCAGAACGCCGCCCCTGTCGTTCCACTCGTACTGCCCCCTGAACTCGACGCGATCGCCGGCCTCGAGATCGACGACGCGGGGCGCCAGGTCGATGTTGTGGCTCACGAGGAGCGTGTGGCCGGATGTCAGCCGGAGGATGAATCGCTGGTGTTGCGAACCGTCGCGGTCGTCACGCAGGACGCGCAACACCGCGCCCGTGCCCTCGACCACCTGACCCGAGCGCTCCGCCTGATACAGCGCGACGATGTGGGCGTCGCCTCCGGCGGTGGGCGTGTCCGACGCCGGGCCGGGCCGAGTGTCGAGGATCGCGTAGGCGAGCGACAGGAGGACGGCGCCCAGCGTCACCCACCGGAACAATGCGCGGGAGGTCACCACGTGGGGCATCGTAGCGGCCGGCCGGCCTCCCGGGCAACTGGAGCCGCGGCGGTGACTGGCCTGATCGGGGTCGTCGCGCTGGCGGGGACGGTGGGCGGGGCCCTCGCGTGCCGCGGACAAGAGGCGCCGGAGTGGGCAGCCGTCACCGCCGCTATCCGCGCCGAGTTCCCGGCCGTTCGGCACGTGAGCACGGCGGAGCTCGCATCGTGGTTGCGGCGCGGCGATTCGCCGATCCTGATCGACGCGCGGGAGCCCAAGGAATATGCCGTGAGCCATCTGGACGGCGCCCGGCGAGCGTCCACGGAGGCGGAGGCGGCCCAGATTCTGCGTGAGGCGGATCTGGAGACTCCGGTCGTCGTCTACTGCTCGGTTGGCTATCGTTCCTCGGCGCTGGCGCGGGACATCGAGGCGCTGGGCTTCACCCGGGTGTTCAACCTGGAGGGGTCGATCTTTCGATGGGCGAACGAAGGCCGGCCGGTCTATCGCGCGGGCGAGGAGGTCGAGCAGGTCCATCCCTACGACGAGGAATGGGGGCTGCTGTTGAACCGCACCCTCTGGTGGGACCTCGCGACGGCCCCTCCCCCTCGATGACTGTCGACCGGCTGTACGCGTCGCACGCCGGCGCGCTGAGGACTTCTGGGGTCGCCGCGACACGGCTCCCCGGTTCGAGCGGCGTCTTCGCATCTTCGGCCGCCTGGTGGCGCTGTCCAGCAATCACGCGGGGGTGCTGGAGGCGGCGGACCTCTCGGGCCCGCTCTACTCCGAGGGAGAGCCGACGGATGTCGCGCCGCTCGCGATCCAGATCGCCGTGCGTCCAGCCGCGCACGACCCGGGTCCCCCCTCCGAGGACCTGTTCGACGCCATCCAGTACGTGGGGGATCGAGACTGGCTCGCGATGCACATCGGCGGGTGGGGACACGTCTTCGTCCGCATGGGGACGGGGGAGGCGATCGTCGTCGTGACGCCCGAGCTCGCCGCTCGGCCGGATCTGGTCAGCCGGTGTGTGCTCAACACGATCCTGAACAATCTCCTGACCGGATGCGGCTTCGGCATGTTGCACGCGACGGGGCTGGTGCGGGGCGATCGGGTGCTGCTCCTGATGGCGCCCCACGGGGCGGGTAAGTCGACGACGGCGCTGCGGCTGGGGCTGCGTGGCTACCGGTTCGTGTCGGACAGTCAAGTCTACGTCTCGCCGGCCGGCGGGGAACTCCAGCTCTTCGGCTTTCCGGTGGGGCGACTCCACCTGCGGGAGGACGTGGTACCGGCGTTTCCGGAGCTTCGCGCCTTTCTAACGGGGCGCGTACGCGTGCGCGGGGACACGAAGCTCGTCCTGGACTTGCGGCAGGCGTTGCCCGACGCCGTCGAGGAGCGGGTGCTGCACGTCGGGTCTACCGACGTGTGCTTGCTACGGCGCGGTGTCGGGTCGGCGACCACGCTGGAGCCGGCCTCCCACGACGACGTCATGGAGGCCGTCATGCGCAACAGCATCCACTACGACGACGCCGACGCCTGGCGGCGCAACCTCGAGCCGATCGTCCGACTGATGGACGTGGCCCGTCATCATCACCTCGTCATTGGCTCCGACGCGGCCGGCATCGTGGCGGCGGTGAATCGCCTGGGCTAGTACTACTTTGTTAGATCCGCAAGTGCACCGACTTTAGCGCCTCGATGCGCTTCAGGTAGAACGGCCGTGGAGCAAAGAGGTGCGCGGTGAAGATTTCCTGCACGATCGCGCGGGCCACTGGAAAGGTGAGCCCGGCGAGGTGCCGCCGCCGCTCGGCCTGCAGGAAGTTGTACGTCACGGCGGTGAGCACGACGTGATGGTACCAGCCCGGGAACGTGCGGCCTTCGAAGTGATCCAACCCGAGGTGGGTCTTCAACATCTTGGTACTGCTGCTCGATGGCCCACCGCTGATGCGCGAGTCGGACGAGCTGCGGCCAGGAGGTGGTGGCCGGCAGGTTGACGAAGAAGTATTTGGTCCGCGGCGTCGCGCCCGTGTCGCGTTCGGCCAGCAGCCACACCTCGGGGGCGAGCCGGCGGTCGCGCCAGTCGTGGGCCGGGGTCACCCGCAGGGCCACACACTGGACCGTCCAGCGGCGCCCGCCGCGGCGGTTGCGCCAGCTGATGGGCCGCCACCGCGGCTGCGCCTTGGCGGCCTGGGCCACCGTGTACGCCCGCACGCCCGCCGCCAGGTCTGGCCGGGTGCGCGGGCGCCCCAGCCGGCCGCCCCGCCGGTGCACGAAGCGCGGCCGCCCCAGGAACACGGTCTGCGACGAGGAAATCCCCACCGCATAGGGGAGCCGCAACCGATGCCACATGGCCCGAAACAGGCCGGTATCGCCAAACTCCGCATCGGCCAGCACGCCGGTGACGGTGAGGCCGCTGGCGCGCACCTGCCGGAGCAGGGTGAGCGCTTGGCGCCACTTCGCCTGCAACCGGACACCCCGGGGAAGCCGCGCCCGATCGCGGGCGGCGTCGGTCAGCCACGCCTCGGGCACATAGAGCGCGGCCCCCAGCAAGTAGGCGCGCAGCCCGGTCCACAGCGCCGCGGTGACCGCCACTTGGCCATTGGCGACTTTCCCCACGGCCCCACAGTACTGGCGGGCCACCCCGACCGAGGACGTCCCTGGCTTGGGGAAACTCGTGCCAGCGAAGATCACCAGCCCTTCGCGTTCGGGCAGCACCGCCCGCAGGCAGCGCCAGACGCCGTCGGCACTCCACGGCGCATCGGTGATGAAGTGTTGGAACGCTTGATAGCCCCCGGGATCGGTCCCCCGCGCCAGCATCGCTTCCATCGACTTGCGCGGGCTGTCGCTGAGCAACCCCTGGACGTACCGGCGCAACGCCAGCTCCTGTGCGCGATGGCCGAAGCACGCCTTGAAGGCCTCGAGCCATCTCATCAGGCGACGCAACTGCCCCACCGTGCGGCGGTCGTGCACTACCGCGCAGGGTCCCGAATTCGCCGGAAAAGTACAATGTCCTCAAATTAGATCACTTGTCGGATCTCGCCCAAATTGTGCGATCTAACAAAGTAGTACTAGCAGCCCGTGGTGAAAGTCCCACGTCGCATAAAGACCGGCGCGGCGCCCGGCTGACAAGGCGCGACGAGCGAGAATACCGGGAGTATTTGACCGAGGAGCAACGCGGTCAGCCGGGATGCTACGCCGGTCGACTGCAGGGGGACTTTTGCCACGGGCTGCTAGTGCACCGCCGTCGAGATGCGGTCACGCCTCGAGCCCGTGCGATCTCGCCCATTCCCGCTGCAGGCGAGGTCGGAGCCATGCCCAGTAGAGCAGCGCCCCGCCCGCACACAGCCCCCAGGCCACCAGCGTGAACGCGGCGACGATCTGCCACACCGTGTCGTGGAACGACGCAAACAGGCTCAGCTCCACGATGACCAGCCCGACCAGCAGCGCGACGAACGCCAGCGGACGGGTGGCGAGGAACAGGTTGAGCCAGACGGACCCGAGGCTGAACCCGAGCACCGCGACTCCCATCCAGCCGGGGAGTGCCCCGACATCGTAGCCGTGGCCGAAGGTGAGGGTAACGAGATCGGCGCCGGCGACGAAGTAGAGGGCGGTCAGGCCCGAGCTGGGGATGGCGACCGCGGCGGCGGCCTTCGCGAGGAGCGCGTCGGGGAGCTCCCGGCGCGTGACCTTCGCGACCACCCGGGGGAACATCAGGACGAGCACCGCGCCGGGCAGCACCGTCAGGGCGCGACGGAGTAGCACGGCGGCGGCATAGCCGCCCGCGACGCTCGGCGGGAAGTGGCGGTTCACCCAGATCAGATCGCTGCTCAGCAGGATCATGTAGGCCCCGTAGGCCATCAGGGCGTGGGCCGACAGCCACCAGCCGGCTCCGAGGTCACCTGCCGCAACCGGCGGGGCGGCGCGCCACACGCGCCGGCCCAGACACGCCAGCCCCGTCACGAGCGCCAGGAGCTTTCCGATCGAGAACGCCGCCACCACCGAGTACAGCCCGCCGCCGAGCGCGACGAGTACGCCGCCGGCCGCGAGCCGGCCGGTCGAGGCGGCGTTGCGCGTCAGTCCAAACGCCAGGAAACGGCGCTGCCCCTGGAGTGCGCCGGAGACCGCCGGGCGCGTGACGGCAAACAGGAGTGCGGCCGCGCCCAGCGTCACCGTGCCCGTCGGGACGTTGAGCCACGCCGCCACCGGGTGCCGGGCGAACCATACGCCGGCGGCGAGCGCGAGGCCCAGCCATCCGGAGCGCAGGAAGTAGTACCGGAACGCCACGGCATCGCGCCCCGCTACGCGTGGCTCCGAGAGAACCCGTGTCGTGTAGCGGGCGACCGTCGGCTCCATGACGGCGAACGCCGTGCCGACGACCAGCAGGGCCGCGTTGATCGTCTGGACGGCAGCGAAGTCGCCAGGCGACAGCACCCGACCCACGTAGATGTGGAAGCCGTAGTCGGTGATGTTGGTGACCGAGTCGATCGCGAGGAGCACCAGCCCCTGCTTCGCGGCCGGCGCCGAGTGACGCGACAGGGCCCGCAGATAGGCGCCAAGGGCAACCAGCATCACGCGGGCTCAGCGTGGGAGCGGTGAGACGGGATTGGGTCTCATGCGCCGCTTCAGCGTGTAGTAGATGGTGTCCAGACAAAAACGCGCCGCCTGGCCCAGGGCCCGCGCGGCGTGTGCGACGGCGCGAGCCGACGAGGCACCCCCGTAGCGGCGCCGCAGGTAGTCGCGACCGGGGAGGACGTACGACGAGAAGTCGAGCACCCGGATCGGTCGAAGCACGAGCGTATCGTTGTACCCGATGAGAAAGGACCAGACCGGGTGCGGCTTGCGCCCGAGATGCTGGCCGACCTGCCCATCGGCGAGACGGTTCATGAACCATCGGGTCACGCGTCCGGCTGCCCCGGTACCCAGCGCGCCGAGGATCTCATCGGGGACCGGGGTGGAGAGATGGCGATGACACACGTCGAGGGCCGCGCCCAGCATCTCGGCTGCGCCCCACTGCCGGGCACGGCCCACGGTCGGCGACCAGGCGATCTCCGAGCCCCGGCGCTTCACGACCTCGGCGATGTCGACGAAGTACATCAGCATGCCGTCAGCCAGTATGATGCGGTCGAGATCGATCCGGCCTCTGACGCTCGGCAGATACACGGCGTGTTTCACGAGATGGACGGCGAGGCACAGGAGCTCGTCGGTCGGCGACAGCTCACGCACCGGATATCCCGCGAGCGTGCCCGGACGGGTACGGTCGATCAGGGCGTCGTAGTCGATCGTCAGGCGGGTGAAGGGATGGTCCAGCGCCCAGTGCACGTCCACCCAGACCGCGTGGTCGGGCGTGCAGCGTTGCCGGTGCAGGTGATGACGGTCGTAGTAGACGTCGGCGAGCAGGGGAGGCCAGTAACGCCCGAGACCGTGTTGCTCCAAGACCGCCACGCTCTGGGCGACCTGACGTCGGCGCACGATCAGATCGATGTCCATCCCGGGACGGATCGTGGGGTGGGCGTAGACCTTCTCGCACAGATGCAGGCCCTTGAAGACGACGCTGGGGATGTCGCGGGCCGCCGCATCCGGCAGGTAGCGGCCCAGGACGCGGGTCATCTCCCGGGCGTTGGCCTCGTAGGTCAGCACGCCGGATTCCAGCGCATCGCGCGCGGCCGGAGGGAGACGGTCCAGGACGTGGGTCGCCTGGACCACCCCGTGGAGCAGGACCTGCATCCGGTTACGCAGCGCCACGGCCACCACGCGGCTCCAGTCCAGGTTGGCCGTGTCGGGTAGCGTGACGGGGTCGCGCCACCGGCGTGCACATTCCCAGAGATACGCATCGCCGGGGTCGAGAGACGCGGTCGGGGTCGGGGGCGGTCGCATCGGCTTGAAGGCGGGACGCTCGCGTGGGCCACGAGCGACTGGGACAGGACACTAGCACGAACCGTCGCCGGCCGGGCGTTCGTCTCACCGAGCGCGCATCGATGTCCAGCGCACAGCCAAGCTTCTCGATCGTCGTCCCGACGCGTGGACGTCCGGCGCCGCTGCGGTCGTGCCTGGCGGCACTGAGTGGCCTGGATTACCCGGGAGACCGCTTCGAGGTGATCGTCGTGGATGATGGCGGGCGGGACCGGTTGGAGGGCGTGCGGGAAGAGTTCTCGGGAGGACTGGACATCACACTGCATCGGCAGCCGCCGGCCGGGCCCGCGGCGGCGCGCAACGCGGGCGCCCGTCTGGCGACCCGGGACGTCCTTGCGTTTACCGACGACGACTGTGTGGCGGCCGTCGACTGGCTCCAGGCGCTCGCGCGCCGGTTCGCCAGCGGGGCGGTCGTGGCGGTGGCCGGCCGCGTCGTGAACGCCTGTCCCGAGAGCCGGTACTCGGAGGCCACCACCGCCCTGATCGACTTCCTGGCCGCCAGGCTGAATGCCGATGCGGGCCGCGCGTGGTTCGCGACCACGAACAATCTTGCGGTGCCGGCCGGGGGGGGCGGGAGGCCGGCGGATTCGATCCAGCGTTCACGCTCGCGGCGGGAGAGGACCGGGATTTCTGCGACCGGTGGCGCGGCCTGGGCCACCGGTTCGTCTGGGCGCCCGAGGCGACCGTCTCGCACGACCGGTGCCTCGACCTGGGCGGCTTTCTCCGCCAACACTTCGCCTATGGCCGGGGTGCGTATCGCTTCCGGCTCGCGCAGGCGACCCGCCGCCGGCGTGGGCTGGCGCTCGAGCCGATGGCGTTCTACGGTGCCCTGCTGCGGGATCCATGGCGTCGCCATCCCGTGTGGCGCGCGGCCCGGCTGTCGGGCTTGCTGTCCGTCGCGCAGGTGGCCACGGCCCTCGGCTTCGGCCGGGAGGCCTGGCTGGCGCGGCGCTCGCGCGCCGGTGGTCTACCCTGAAACAGGGCCGGCGTGCCTCGCCCCACCGGTTTTACAAAGGCTCGTCGTTTCTGGTAGGCTTCGGTGATCGCGGTTCGCCGTAGCGATGCGGGGCGTGTCCCGTCAGAAATCCGGGTGCGTCTTGCCTTGGCTTCGCCAGAGGGAGGCATGCGAGCCAGCCGTCACACTCACGCACGACCTAGCTCGACTAGGAGGTTCCTCATGTACGAGAAGCCGAAGCTCACCAAGCACGAGGATCTTTCCCAGATCGCGTTCAGCAGCCACTGAGTACCGGTCGCGATACGTCCGGTATCGCTTCCCGAACACATCCCGCGAAGAGACGCATGCCTCCCTCTGGCGAAGTCTCGTATGGTGTGCTTCAGCCTCGTTTCCACCCGCCTCATTCTTGACGCGCTGCATCCCGGAACCGAGGCCGAGGCCTGGACGGCCTCGGTCATTCGGTCGAACGGAGACTGGGATGACCTCGCGGTGCGCGCCATCGTCTTGGGTCTGGCACCCCAGCTTCACGACCGGATCCAGCGGTGGTCCCGCGAGCTGCCCCCCGGACCGCAGCCAGATTTCTCCCCGGCGTTGCTAGCAAAGCTGGCCGCCGTCCGCGCCGCTCACGCCACGCGCAACGCCCAGATCTTCGACCAGGTCGGCGAGCTGGTCGACGTGTGCCGGGCGCGCGGTCTGCGGCCCATCGCCCTCAAGGGCGTTCACATGGCGGCCGCCTGGTACGCGGACTCGTCCCTGCGGCCGATGAACGACATCGACCTGCTCTTCACCGCGGCGGAGATGCCGGAGGTCCGCTCGATCCTGAACGGGCTCGGGTACCGGGAGCGCTACACGGACCCGGAGTTCGGGCCGGGTGTCACGAAGCACACCAGCACGTTCCGCCGGGCGACGGCGGCCCCACCCCCGCCGAACCCGTTTCTCTTCACCGGAACGGATCGGACGGTCGAGCCACACACCTCTCTCGAGGAATCCTGGTTCGGGCTCAAGGTCGACGTCACCCCGGGCGCGCAGGATCGTGCCGTGCGCATCCCGCTCGGCGATCGCGACTGTCACGCCCTGGGCCCAGAGGACCTGCTGGCGCATCTGTCCATCCATGATTCAGCTCACGGACCTCCTCGCCGTGACGCGCGCGGGCTCGGTCGACTGGGATCGCGTCGTCGACCTGGCGCTCCGGCGTCGGGCCGCCCCCTACCTCCTCGCGGCGCTGTCGCTGGCCTCGCGCGTCCTCCGGGCCCCCGTGCCCGACCGGGTTCCGCCGAGGTTGGCGGCCGCCACGCGGCCGGGGTTGCGGCGCTACGTCGAGGGGCTCGACCTGGCCTATCTGCTGCGGCGGTCCCAGCAACGGCCCCTGGCCGGTCAATCGGATCGGATTCGGCGCGGTCTCGGCGAGCGCGCCGAAGCCGCGCGGTGGGCCCGTGGGTGGCGCGACCGGTGGCGCGTCTGGCACACTGCCCTGCGCGTCACGCGAACCGACACCGTCCGTCACTGGCTGGGCCGGGGGGCGGCCGGGACCGCGACGCCGCCGGCGTGACGCGCGGAGGGCCGACTGGGCTGAGCGGCGGCGTCGCGTGGATGCGCGCGCCGGACGGCTACCGGCGCGGGCGTCGGACGACGAAGGAGATCCAGTGAAAGCATCTCGCCTGCTGTCCATGGGGATGATCATTGCGGGGGGGCTAGCCGCTGCGCGTGTGCTGGTTCGCCGCCACGAGTGGGAGTCGCGCAACCGGCGGATGGCCATCTGCGTGGACTATGACGACGCAACCGCCGCGGCCATCCGCGCCGGGATCTCGTTCGATGAGATGCTGTCGCGCCTGGCGGCCCACGGGGCCACCCACGTGTCGCTCCCCGAGCTCACGCTCGAGCGTCTGCTGTCATCCGGGGTGCTTGCGCCGCACGCGCCGACCGGCGGGTTGCCGGCCCCACGAACCGGGCACTGGAGCTACCTGGGCGGCGAGCCGGACCTGCTCACCCATGTCGCCGGCGAGCTGCCGGCCCGGCTGCCGAGCCTCGAGGCCCGTGTCATCGAAGGCGGCACGCTCGCCATCTCGGGCGATCTCCCGATCATCAGCGAGCTCGGCCTCGGATTCGACGTTGCGGTCGCCGACCGGATCCGTCGGCACGGGCTCGCGATCGTGCCGCGACCGGTCAGCTACGCCTGGCCGGAGAAGCGATTGCTCGAACGCACGTTGTCGCAGGCAGCCGCGCTGGGGACCCTGGTGGCCTACGCGGGACGGATCATCCTCGGGCACGAGATGCACCTGGACGAGACCGTGGCGGCAATGGAGCGCGAGGGACTCGCGCTGGTCTACTTTGCGGAGTCCCGCCATCAGAAGGGGGACTGGTTCATCGCCAAGAAACGCGGCCCCCATGTCGTGCTGGCCCATGGGTTCACGCCGGAGGAGATGATCCCGCTGGACTTCCACGCCGCCTGTCACAACTGGGTGCATCTGGCGGAGGAGCGCGGAATCCGCCTGTGCTACGTGAACTTCTTCCGGGTTCTGCATGCGACGGACCCGCTCGAGGGCTTGCAGTATCTGGACCATTTGCGGCGGGCCTTGACCCGGGCCGGGTTCGTAGTGACGACGGATGTGAACCCGCCCGAGCCCATCCCGACCCCCGAGACGGCCGACCTGGCGCTCGCCGGGCTCACCGCCGGTGGACTCGCGGCGTCGGCCGCGAGCGAGCTGTTGGATCTGCCGGAGCGCCTGGCCCTGCCACTCGTGGCCGCGGCGGCCGGCGGCGCGGCGGCGCTGCCCTTTCTCGAACAGCGGAGCCACGAATCGGGGCATGTCCATGGCCACGCGCACGCGGCGCTCGGTCACGGCCACGGTCATGACGACCGGCAGACGCATGCGCACGACCATGCGCACACGCACGGCCATGCGCTCGAGTCGTCACACGGGGAGGGGCACACACACGTCCATCCGCTCGAGCCGTCGCACGAGGAGGGGCACACGCACGGCCACTCCCACGCGCATCCCCACGGGTCTGACAACCATGGCCATCATGACCATGATCACGATCACGATCATGATCATCACGATCATCATCATGCTCATCATCATGATGACGGCGGTCACCACCATGGGCATACGCACCCGACATTCTCGACCTCGTACGCCCCGAAGCTGCTGGCATTGGCGACCGCCTCGCTCGCCCCGATCGTGGCGGGCGGTGTCAGGGCCGCCTTCTCCGATGCCGAGGAGCCGACGAGACGGCGCGCTGGGGGAGCCGCGCGGTGGTGCGGGGGCCTGCTGACTCGCGCGTCGGCCGCTGCGGTCCTCTCGTCGGTGACGAGCGGCCGCGAGTACCATCTACGGGTCGAGGAGTATCGAGGCTTCGGCCTGGATTGGCTCCTCCCGCTGGCCGCGAGCGGGATGCTCGCCGGGCCGAGGTCCGGTGTGCGCGGGATCGTCGTGGGCGGGCTGGTCGCCGGGTGGATGGTCGCACAGCGGCGACAGGTCGATCCGCTGGCGCAGATCGACATGGGTCATCCCGAAGGCCACACGCACCACGTGTCCGCCGCCCAGCGCGCCCTGGGCGATCTCGGCATGGCGCTCGGGCCACGCCCCGCGCGGAAATGGGCCGGAGTCGGGTCGCTGGCACACGCACTCGGAGGGGTCATGGCCGAGCGCGGCGCGCGGCGCTGGGCGACTGTGGCAATCGTGGCGGGCACGCTGGGCGACATGCTCGGGCTCGTTGGATTCCGGCGACCCGAGCGCGCGCTCGCCGTCACGGCCCGGGAGGCCCTCCCGAGCTTCACGGTGGGTGCCCTCGCGGGGTTGCTCGTCTGGCTCGGTTCGCCTCGCTCGGGTGCCCCGCGGCGGGAGATCGGCACGCCTTCCTCCGATGGCCCCGGATGGGTCTGAGCCGGGATCCGTTCGTCCACGTTCCGGCAGGCACGTTCATCTACGGACCCGAGGAGTGCTACGAGCGGCTGGGAGCGGCACCCCAGCCCGGCCCTCGCCGGCAGATGGACCTTGCGGAGTTCTGGATGGCCCGGGCTCCGGTGTCCTACCGCGAGTGGCGGGAGTTCCTCGAGCAGACGGGGTATCGCTGGAGCGGCCGCTGGCACGTGGTCGTCCGGGGATGGCGGGGCATCTGGCTACGGGCCTTCGCCCCGACCGAGCGCTTCCCGGACGGGCATGACGACCTGCCGATCGTCGACGTGAGCCACCGGGATGCCGGCGCCTACTGCGACTGGCTCTCCGAGCGTCTCGGCCGGCGCTGCATGCTCCCGACCGAGCACCAGTGGGAGAAGGCGGCGCGCGGCACCGATGGTCGACGGTTTCCCTGGGGTGACACGCCATCCCGTCCCGAGATCCAGTGGCAGCGGCGTTTTCCGGTCGGGCCGGAGACCTATGTGGTCAGCCTGATCGTGCGGCCGCGGCGGGAGTGGGCGCGAGCCGGCTGGTACTGGCGCAACGGTTTCCCTCGACCGATCGGGTGGGCTCCCCGCAATGCGTCCCCGTATGGCTGTCTCGACATGGCGGGGAACGTGTGGGAGTGGACATCGAGCCTCTACAACCCCGATCTGCCGGGGTTCCACGTGGTCAAGGGTGGCTCGTGGGGCTACAGCGTCCATCACGTCGCGTGCAACGTGCGAAGCGCCTGCAGCGTGACGACGCCGAGCGATCGCTACCGGGCGCCGGGGACCGGCTTTCGGGTGGCAATCGACCCGTCGCGCGCTTGACACGGACTACGGATGGTGGCTTGATGGGTGCGTGAGCGAGCGGATGAATCGCTCGACACGGCGAGAGACCGGGCCAATCGAATGACAACGAGTCGAGGGATCGCCGCCGGTCAACAGTTCGCAGCACCGACGCGGCAGCCGAGAACTCGGACCGACCAGGTCGTCTTTCTGGTCAACTTCCGCAACCATCGCGACACCTACCCGCCCTTCGGGATCATGTACGTCGCCGACGCCCTGGAGCAGGTCGGGTTCCGGGTGAGACTCTTCCACGAGACGGCGGAGGGGGTCGAGGATCTCCTGGAGGCCGTGGCGCGGGAGCGTCCGCTGTTCGTCGGTTTCAGCACGATCACCGGTCCGCAGCTCCGTCCGAGTATCGAGGCGTCCCGTCGTGTCCATGCCCTCGGCGTTCCGGTCGTCTGGGGCGGAGTGCACGCGACGATCATGCCGCGCGAGGTCCTCGAGGAGCCATACGTCGACTTCGTCGTCGTCAACGAGGGAGAGGTGACCAGCCAGGAGCTGGCGCTGCGGCTCGCGGGAGATCTCGACCCCGAGTGGTCCGCGGTCTCGGGTCTGGCCTACACGGGTGGTCATGGCCGGCCGGTCATGACACCCGAGCGGCCCTTCCTCGCCGACCTCGACGTGTTCCGCCCTCGCTGGGAGCTGTTGCCCGATCTCGAGATCTATCTCATCCAGAGCGGCCCGTACGACCGGGCCCTGCCCGTCTACATCTCGCGTGGGTGCCCCTTCCGCTGCGGCTTCTGCTACAACGAGGTCGTCATGAAGCGCACCTGGCGCCAGCACTCGGACGAGTTCGTGACGGAGCAGGTTGGGTGGCTGAAGGACCGACTGGGAATCAACGCGGTCGACTACGCCGACGACTACCTGTTCGGCCGGCTCAGACCGATGCAGCGCCTGGTCGAGAAGGTCGGCATGCCGTGGAGCGGCCAGGTACGGGTGCAGGCGCTCCGGCCCGAGTTCGTCCGGTGGATGCGTGACACGGGTTGCCAGTGGGTCAACATCGGGGCCGAATCTGGATCGCAGGCGGTGCTCGACCGCATGAACCATGAACAAGGACCAGAAGGCCTGGCAGATCGAGTGGGGGGTCGGCAATCTCGTCGAGCTGGCTCCCGAGATCGAGGCGAACGTGTCGTTCATCGTCGGTCTACCGGCGGAAACGAGAGACGAGCAGGCGGTCACGCTGCAGCTCATGAAGCGGCTCTGTGATCTGAGTCCGAACGTTCGCAGCTCGGTGTGCGTGTACATGCCCTACCCCGGCACGCCGCTATGGCCGCAGGCGCTGCAGGCGGGCTACGTGGCGCCCGAGCGACAGGACGGCTGGTGCGCCTTCGACCTCGACCGGGGCAACACGCCGTGGGTGGATGACGAGGAGGCGCGGGCGATGTGCGACATCGCCGACATCCTCTTCGTGGGCCGCTCGCACGGCCACTGGATGCTGAAGCCTTACTACCTGTGGCTCCACTGGCGCTGGCGTCACAGGTATTTCCGGTGGTACTGGGAGGGAAGGTTGAAGCGTGCACTCGCGAGATCGCGGCTGCAGCCGCTGCTCCGGTGGTTCACCGGCCGGCTGGTGACCTTCAACCAGAATACCCACAAGGGGTCCGTGTCCGAGGGGGCGGATCTCCTCGGGCAGCCAGGTCGTGGCTAGCGGGCCGTGCGCCGTGGGCTGCTAGATCTGGTCCAGCGCCTCGGCGACGATCGCGGGCAGTGTCCGGATCTTCGGGGACAGGGCCAGGCGGAAGGCCGGTGCGGATTCGACGAGCGTGCGCAGGATCTCGAGGTGCCTGGGGATCATCGCGCGATCCCACCGCTCGACGGCGTGGGGCAAGATTCGACGAAGCGCCTCCGGGGGGTCGAGCGGCGTGAGCGCATGATCGCGCACCGACTCGATTCGGGGAAAGAGGATCGCTCCCGCCGGCGCTCGCGTACCCCAGACGTCCTCCCAAACGGATTCGGCCGCCAGGAGGGTCTTCGCCGGACCCGTCGGCGGCGCCGGGCTTCGGGGAATCCACGCTGCGGTGCGTGCGAAGCGCGCGAACGTGTGGGGGAACGCCGCCAGCAACCCGGGGTAGCTCAGGACTTCGCCCGAGTCCGAGATGATGGGCGAGTCGTTGGAGAGCAGCTTCCAGCCGGCGTCGAGCAACGCGATGCCGGTCGTCGTCTTGCCGGCCCCGATCCCGCCGACCAGCAACGCGGCGCGGCCGTGCCGGACGGCGGCAAAGGCGTGGACCAGGAACAAGTTCCGCCGGCGGAGATGGGCCGACAGGCCCACGGCCACCAGGTCTTCGAGGACACCCGATGTCTCCCAGGTGGCCGGGGCCAGCGTCCCCGACGTCGTCGCCCGGGTGAGGTCGAGCCGTAGCTCGCCGTGGCGGGGGAAGTGGGCGATGACCGCCCCGCCGCGGAGAAAATACTGAAGGAGGTCACCCTGTCGGAAGTGAGGCTCGCCCGGTGGCGCCACCGGCGGCGTGGCGCCGACGCCGAGCGTGAACCTGATGTCGGGTGACGCGACGGCGGTCGGACACGAGGCGAAGATCTCGCTCCAGCGATCGCGCAGCGCCTGGCTGGTCGCGACACCCTCGATCACCACACCGTGAAGGTTCCAACGCATCGACGTGGGTATGGTCGTCAACGTGGTGGGCTCGCCGCCTGCGGTGAACGTCCTGCGCCGCACCGACACCGGCGCGGCGCCCGGCTGGACCTCCGCCAGGGGTTGGTGGGACCCGGCTGATCGGCGGATCTGTCTGCAGGAGTGAGCCCGTGGATGCAACCAGCGTGCTCAGGCGCCCGGATCACACCACCTCCCAGGTCGTGGCGGAGGAGGCGATTCTGATCCATCTCGATACGGGGACCTACTTCTCGCTGAACAAGATCGGAACCGAGTTCTGGGAAGCGCTGGACGGCCGCAAGACGATCGCGGAGCACGCGCCGAGTCTCGCTGGAAAATACGCCGTGGACGAGCAGATGGTCGTGGGCGATCTCATCGAGCTGGCGGAGGAGATGGCGGGTCAGCGCCTGGTCGATCTGGTCGAAGGCTCCGCATGAGCCGGTCGAGCCTGACCGCAGTGGTCGAGCGCGCCCGCCAGCTCTCGCGCGCGCTGATGACGGGGGCCTGTCTGCTGGTGGACGGTGGCCGCCGGTCCCTCTTCCGTGAGATGTGGGAATTCGAGACCCGCCTCCCGGCACTGTTGAAGCGCCCGCTGCCCGACGCGCTGGGGACCCTGGGCGACGCTCCTTCCTCGCCACGCTCGGCGGAGGTCGGCGAGCGCGACATCCGGCGCGTGGCGGATCTCGTCGCGCTCCTGGACCGCCGATCGCCGCTGGGCCTGTGCCTGCGCCGATCGTTGACACGATATCACTTCCTTCGGCGGGCGGGCTTGCCGGTGGAGCTGCGCTTTGGCGCGCGGCCCAAGGGAGGGCAAGGCGCGCGAAGCCTCGCCGGACACGCCTGGGTGACACTCGACGGTCGGCCCTACTTCGAGGCAGACCCGAGCTGGCGCAGCTTCGTCGTCATGCTGGCCTGGCCAGATCGAGACGCGGCCTCGGCATCCGGGCGCCCCCACTGACCACTCGCGCCTGACGGGCTGCTAGCCTCGATCCGAGGCGGCTGCGAGATCTCGGGAGCGGTCGGGGAGCGGGGGCCAGATGTTACTCATGTGCGGCATCGTCGGTATCGTCTCGCCCGATCTCTCCCCGTCCGCGGGCTCCGTCCGAGGGCTGGAGCGGCTGAGCGAGGACCTGGCGCACCGCGGTCCAGACGACGTGGGCGCGCACGTCGACGGACCCTTCGGCGTGGCGGTCCGCCGACTCGCCATCATCGATCTGGAAGGTGGGCGTCAGCCGCTGAGCAACGAAACCGGGCGCATCTGGGTCGCGTGCAACGGTGAGATCTACAACTCGCCGGCACTGCGGACGCGTCTGGAGGCGGCAGGCCACCGATTTCGCACCCGCTCCGACGTCGAAACCATCGTGCACGGCTACGAGGAGTGGGGCGATGGCGTGGCGGAGCAGCTCAGGGGGATGTTCGCGTTCGCCGTCTGGGACGCCGAGGCCCAGCGGCTCCTGCTGGCGCGCGACCGGTTCGGGATCAAGCCGTTGCACTACGCCGCGTCCTCCGGAGGGCTCGGGTTCTCCTCCGAGATCCGAACGCTGCTGACGGCGCTGCCCGCGCTGTCGCGCACGGTGAACCGGGAGGCGCTCTGGCGCCTGTTCGAGCTGGGATTCGTGCCGTCCCCCTTGACCATGTTCGAGGGGGTCCACAAGGTGCCGGCCGGTCACCTGCTGACGTGGCAGGCGGGAAGCACGCGACTCCGGCCGTTCTGGCGCCCGCAATGTCCGGGCGCGGGAATGCACCGCACGCTGAGCTTCGACGAGGCGGGCGAGGCGTTCGAGGCACAGCTGCGGGACGCCGTCGACGCCTGGCGGCTGAGCGACGTGCCGGTCGGGGCGCTTCTGAGCGGGGGCATCGACTCGGCCGCGCTCGCGGCTCTGCTGTCCGACGCCGCCCAGCGGCCGATCCACACCTTCAGCATCGGCTTCGACGCGGCCTCTCACGACGAGTCCACGGCGGCCCGTCTGACGGCGCGTCACCTCGGAAGCCACCATCACGAGGTCAGGTTCTCCGCGAACGACTTCGACCTCCTGCCCACGGCCGTTCGTCATCTGGAGGAACCGCGGTGTTCGGCCACCAGCGTTCCCGTCTACCTTCTCTACCAGCGCTGCCATCAGTCCGGCTTCAAGGTGATCATGACCGGGGAAGGCGCCGACGAGCTGCTCGGCGGCTACCACTGGTTCGATGGTGACCGGAGAGCCCGCGCGCTGCTGCGCCTGCCCCGCGCCGTCCGCCGCGTCCTCTCGCGACTCCCGGTCCGGGCGTCAGACGCTGCGCGGCGCGTCTTGCGACACGGGTCCGCCGACCCCGTCGAGCGCTACCGGCTGTGGCAGCAGGTCGGTGATCCGGCGCAGGTCGCGCGTCTGGTGGGTGAGCGTCGCCCGGCGGTGTCCGACGCGTGGCGGCGAGCGTTCGCCGACGACCTGCAGGGGCGCCACCCCCTCGATCAGCTCCTGCTGCTCGATTCCCGAACCCGGCTCGTCGACGACATCAATCTCGAGGTCGACCGCATGAGCATGGCGCACTCGGTCGAGGCGCGCGCCCCGTTTCTCGACCATCGGCTGTGGGAGTTCGCGGCCGGAGTGCCGCCGACCTTCAAGCTGAGCTGGCGCGGGGACAAACGGCTGCTGCGGCGCGCCATGGCCGCGCGGCTGCCCGAGCCCGTGCGCTGCCGGCCGAAACGCGGGCTGGCGACGCCACACGCGGCCTGGTGGCGGGTCGAGACGTTGCCCCGCTGGGCGGAGGAAGCGCTGCACCCGTCGGCGATTGTCGAGGCGGATTACTTCGACCCGGCGGAGGTGCGCCGGTTGCGGGAGGCCCACCGCCTCGAACGGATGGACGCCAGCCGCCTCCTGATGGGTGTGCTGACGACCCAGCTCTGGCATACGCAGGTCTTGCGAGGGTAGCCGACCTGGGAGGCGGGGCGCGTCTGGCTCGCGCCAGTGTCGACCGATCCGACGACGTCACACTCACGAGGGCATGGGAAACGAGTCCACGCTTCGACTGCGGCTGCTCACCTACAACGTCGATGCCGGCGCGCGGGACCGACTCGACGGCATCCACCAGGTGCTGGATGCGGTCGACGCCGACGTCGTGGCGCTGACCGAGGCCAACGATCCCGACGTCGTCGCGACGCTGGCCGCCCGCCTGGGGATGTCATACGCGTGGGAGCGGGGCAGCGGCGACCGCCACATCGCCACGCTCTCGCGTTTCCCCATCCTCCAGACACGCGTCTATCGCACGCCTCCGCTGACCCAGGTCGCGCTCGAGACGCGTCTCGGGAGCCCGGCAGGACCGCTCACGGTCTACGGTGTGCACTTCCTCCCGTATCTGCTGTTGCCGTACGAGATCCGCCGGTGGCAAGCCGTGGGCAAGCTGCTCGGTCTGATCCGCGACCAGGGTCCCGTCCCGCCGCATGTGATCGTCGGCGACCTGAACGCCGTCGGCCCCGGGGACCGGGTCCTGCACCGCCGCAACCCCGCCCGCATGCGTCGCGTGATGGCGCTGCAGCTCTGGATCGTGTTTCGTCTGGCCATTCCGAGGCTGCTCCGGGCGGGCTACGTGGACTGCTTCCGGGCGCTGCACCCGGACGACCCCGGCTTCACGTTCATGCCGGGCAACCCGACGACCCGCTACGACTACATCATGGCGTCCCCTCCGCTTGCTGCCGTGCTGCGCGCGTGCCGTGTGGTCGACGAGCTACCGGGGCTTGGTGCCGTGTCGGATCATTTTCCCCTCGTCGCCGAATTCGAGATGGATGGGACATGGAGCCGGTCGTGACGCCGGCGGGTGCGCCGCCGCTGGGTCGCCGGACGCCGCGCGGCGGGCTCTGGGCCGTGGGGGTGTTGGCGTCGGCCGGTCTGGTGGCGGGCCTCGCGTACACCGCGCGCGTCTCCTACGCGCACTCGGACCCCGCCGCCACGCTGATCGTGTCGCAGGCGATCCTGGAGCATCGCACGATCCGGCTTGATGCGTACGTCGACGATCCCGACTACCCGATCGACCACCTCGTAGGCCACCACATCGTGAAACGTGGCGGGCACTACTACGGGTACTTCCCTGTGGCCCCGGCCGTGCTCTCCGTGCCAGCGGTCTGGGGCGCCCGTCGCCTGGGTCTCGACATGCGGGTGGGGGAGCAGAACCGCGAGGTCCAGCACCTGCTCTCGGCCGTGACGTGCGGCGTCGTTCTGGTCTTGATCTATCTGCTCGGCAGGAGCCGGTTGTCTCCGGGGGCCAGCCTCGCGATCGCTCTCGTGTTCGTGCTCGGGAGCAGCCTCATCAGCACCCTCGGCACCGCGCTCTGGAGCCTCAACTTCGCCGTGCTGTTCGAGCTCGTCACGCTCGTCCTGATCATGCGGCTCGACGCCGGCAGGGTCCGGGCCGTCTCCCCCTGGTTGGTCGGGACATTGCTGTTCGCCGCCTTCGCGTCACGGGTCTCGACCGCGCCGTTCGTCGCCATGGTCCTCGTGTACCTCTTCGTCCGCCGTCGCGTTCTGTTCTGGCCCGCGGCGGCGACGGCCGGTGTGCTGTTGGCCGCCTTCACGCTCTGGTGGCGCTGGGAGCAGGGGCAGTGGGCGCCCGAGTACGGCAGCCTGTCGCGGTTCGGGGCCGCACGTGAATTCGGGCTCTGGGCTGGCGTCTGGGGCCATCTCGTGAGCCCGTCGCGTGGCGTGCTCGTCTTCAGCCCGTTCCTCGTCGTCGTCGGTCTCATGACGACACGCGTCGTCCGCCGGTTGAGCGGGGACCTGCTGTTCGTCTCGAGCGTGGCCGCCGTCGCGGCCCACCTCCTCGTGGCCTCGTCGGCGACCCGGTGGTGGGGCGGATTCTCGTTCGGGCCTCGGATTCTGACCGACGCGATGCCGCTCCTGCTCGTGGCGACGGTCGCCACCTGGTGCGCCGTGACGTCGGCGCGCACCCCGGTCGAGGTGCGCGGCTGGGCCTTGGCCTTCGGCGTGCTGGGCGCATGCGGCATCTTCATCAACAGCTATCAGGGGCTCTACAACGTGCAGACCGTTCGGTGGAACGGCGCCATGCCTCCCACCGTGGACGAGGATCCCGCCTCCCTGTTCAGCTGGCGCTACCCTCAGTTTCTCGCCACGGCCCAGTCAATCTGCGATCGACACCGCGACCGGATTCTCGCCTCCTACACCGAATACGGTGCGCGCGAGCGTCTGGGCGTGTACGCGCCCGGACGCGCCGTCTCCGCGGTCGATGCCCAGGCGGTGTTCGTCGGCTGGTCCGAGCCCCAGGCGGACGACGAGTTTCGCTGGTCGGTGTGTCCGGCGTCGCAGGTGCTGCTGCCCCTGGGCAGGGTCGCGGCGTCGCTGACCCACGTGCTGGAGGTCGTGTCCGGCGCCGCCGGTCACCTGCGGGTCGAGGTGCGGGTGAACGGCGTCGCGATCGGCGACCTGGCGTGGTCGGGACCCGCCGAGCGTGTGGAGCGGCGGGTGCTGGAATTCCACGGGGCTCGACTCCGGCCCGATGCATTCAACGCGATCGAGTTCCGCGTCACGGGGGCGCGTTTCATGGGCATCGGCGAATCGGCACCACTGGGCCTGGCGTTGCGCGGCGTCCGCCTGTCGCGAGTGGAATGACCCTGCTTCTCGCGCCTTGCCAGCCGGGCGCAGCGCCGCCCTTGGTGCGACGCAGGACTTTCACCACGGGCTGCTAGGACAGGCGCGGCAAGGCTTGCTCCGCCGAGGCCAGGCGGATGCTCAGGGGCAGCTCCAGGCCGTGCCGCTCCAGCAGCGGCTCGTCGGACAGAATCTCCCGGGCGGGGCCGTCCGCCTGTATGACGCCCTCGTCGAGCAGGATCACCCGCGTGCACAGCTCCAGCACCATCTCCAGGTCATGCGAGGCGATCAGCCTCGCGGCGGGCAGCGCGCGGAGGATCTCGATAAACTGGCGACGCGCCCGCGGGTCGAGGTTGCTGCTCGGCTCGTCCAGCGCCAGGAGGGTCGGCTCGCACGCCAGCACGCCGGCCAGACACACGCGCTTGCGCTCACCGAAGCTCAGATGGTGTGGGAGACGATCCTCGTAGCCCGCCAGCCCCACCGCGGCCAGGGACCGGCGCGCCAGATCGACCGCTTCGGACGTGCTGCGTCCGAGGTTGCGCGGACCGAACGTCAGGTCTTCGAGAACGGTTGGGCAGAAAAGCTGGTCGTCCGGGTCCTGGAACAGCAGGCCGACTCTGCGGCGAACGTCCGCCAGGTGCGGTTCTCTGACCGGGAGCCCCTCGACCCACAGCCGCGGCGCGCCGGAGTGCTCGTGGGCCTGCGCCTGACCCCGGCGGCGCGAGTGGTGGTGCTCGTACTCGGGTCGCCCGGGGAGAATCCCGTTCAGGTGCAGGAGCAGCGTCGACTTTCCGGCGCCGTTCGGACCGACCAGCGCGACCGACTCACCGGGCGCCAGGGCGAACGTGAGACCGCGGAGCGCCAGTCGCCCGTCGGGGTAGTGAAACATCAGATCCCTGACGTCGAGCACCGGCTGTGAAGGCTCCCTCATCCGTCTTCGTCCAGATGATGGAGGGAGCCGGTCCACCCGCGCGCCTGCATGGCCGCGTGGACGCGCTCGGCCCGTTCGAACGCCCGGACGAAGAGAATGCCCACGAAGTTGGCGAGGAGCCGCACCTCGGTCGACAGGTCGCGCCGGAACGTGCGGGCCAGCTTCGCGCGACGCATCTTCGAGAGCTCCTCGACCAGCACGAAGAGATACCGGTACATGAAGGCGAGGATGGAGAGGAGCATCGTCGGCGCATGGAGCCGATCGAGCGCCGCCAGGATTCGCGGGAACGGTGTGGTGACGACCAGCGTGATCGTCGCAGTCAGGGCGAGGAGCGCCCGGATGAGGACCTGTCCACCAAGCGCCCAGCCGCCCTGCAGGGCGCGGGCGAGGACCACGGACCCGGCGATGAGGATGAGGAAGGGAAGCACCACGCCCAGCCGCGCCAGCAAGGTTCGCCAGGGCCGGCGACCGAGACCGTAGGCGAAGAGCACCAGCGTCGCTTCGAGCACGTAGACGCCCCACAGCCGGATGGGAGTCACGACGACGGCGATGACGAACACCAGGGTGAGGACGACCTTCAGTCGCGCATCGAGCCGGTCGAGAGGGCTGTCCAGGACGGGCGCCGCTTCGACGATGTCAGCTCGCATCCGACGTGTGACCCTGGACCAGCTTCGACCCCACCGAACGTGCAAGGACGTAGGCCAGGACGAACACGGCCAGCACGCCCAGCGCCGCGACCGCCGAGCTGGCCATGGCCAGGTGCTCGAATCCGGGCAGGCCGTAGTCGGCGAAGGGTGCGCTGATCGTGGCCTCGGTCGTCCGCCCCTCGAGGCCCAGCAGGCCGAGGCTGTGCTCCAGCCCATCGGGAAGGGCCGACGCGAAGGGAGAGGCGATGACTGCCAGGACGAAGGCGATGGCCCCTCCACCCAGCAGGACCTCGACCGTCCGCCCGGCGATGCCCGGTGCGTGCGAGCCCGCGTAGATGAGATCGGGTCGAGTCCGCAGGACGAACGACACGGCGAGCCCCGTGATCAGGGCCTCGCCTAGGCCGATGAGGCTGTGCGCCACCAGCATGACACCGAGGATCTGTCGCAGGGCGAAGTTGGGACCCACCGCGATCAGGATCGAGGCAGTGACGGCGCCCAGCAGCACGGAGAACCACGAGGCCACGGCCGCGCCGGCGACGATGCCGCGGGGTCCCGGCAGCCAGCGGCGCACGAGTGCGAACGTGGCGTACCCCACGCCGGAACCGATCACGCCGAGCACAAGGAAGTTGGCGCCGAAGGCGGTCAGGCCGCCGTCCTGGAACAGCAGACACTGCACGACGAGGACCGCGGCGACCACCAGCATACCGCCCCACGGGCCCAGCAGGATGGCGGCCAGGCCCCCCCCGAGCAGGTGGCCGGAGGTTGGCGCGATCAGCAGCGGGACGTTTACCATCTGGGCGGCGAACAGGCACGCGGCTGTCACCCCCATCAGCGGCGCCGCCCGGTCGGGTAGGTCCCGTCTGACGCGGCGCAGGCCGTAGGCGAAGGTGGCGCCCGAGATCAGCGCTGCGCCCACCGCGCTACGGACGTCGAGCAGGCCGTCGGGTATGTGCATGAAGGCGATCGCGAACGCGGGATCGCGTCCGAGTCTCCGAGTCTAGCCGCGCGTCGTTTCGGGGGTCAAGGTCCTCGCGCCTTGCCGGCCGGGCGCCGCGCGCTGGACGTACGCCACGAGTACTGTTACCGGACACTGGGCGTAGAATACCCAACGCACCGCGGCCTGACCGGTACGCGGAGTGTGGAGGAGACAAATGAATACGCTCGGCAATGCCATCCTGGGAACCGTGTTCCTTGCCCTCGCGGTGATGAATACCCTCCTGATGTTCAATCTGTGGGGCTACCCGTTCAACAAGACGACGCACAAGAGCGCCGCGCCGCCATCCCTGATGCGGCTCCATCGGCTGACGGGCTATGTCTTCCTGGCGATCTATCTCTTCATGATGTGGCAGATGGTGCGCGGATGTGGTCGTATCAGGTCGAGCTGCCTGCCAGGACCGTCGCGCACCTGATGCTGGGGATGACGATCGGCGCCATCATCGTGATCAAGGTGGCGATCGTGCGCTTCTTCAAGCACCTGGAGGGTACCCTGGTGCCCTTCCTCGGCACCGCCCTGCTGATCTGCACGACGCTCCTGATCGGGCTCTCGACCGGAGCACACCGGGAGGTGGCGTCACGAGCCCCGACAGTCTCGAGCGGCTGCGCGAGCTCCTCCCGCGCGCGGGTCTGCCCGAGCCGGCGACCGTCGAAGAGATCACGACCCCGGAGTCGCTCTTGAGAGGGCGAGAAGTGCTGCTCACGCAGTGCGTGCAGTGCCACGACCTGCGCACGATCCTGGTTCGGCCGCGCATGCCGAGCAGCTGGGTCCAGACCGTGTCCCGGATGGCGGATCGCTCGCTGCTGGTCGACCCGATCGCGGAGCGCGATCAGTGGGTCGTCTCCGCCTATCTGATCGCCATCTCGCCCCAGCTCCAGGAGTCAGCGAAGCAGCGGCGGGAGCAGCAGCTGGCGACTGACGCTGCCAGGGAGATCGCGATCGAACCCGCGCCGGAGACCGACGAGGTGGCGGTGGCGCCGGATCCTGCGGAGGCGGAGCAGGTGTTCGAGGCCACGTGTTCGGGGTGTCACGAGATCAGCGACGTTGCGGCTGCGCCTCCCGGCTCGGCGGAGGAGGCGCGGGCCCTGGTGGCCCGTATGGTCGAGAACGGGCTCGAGGCTCCGCCGGACGATCTCGAGCGAATCGTGTTTCACCTGACGCGCACCTACGCGCGATGATGGCAATCGCGCGTGGTCGGCGGTCGAGTCCTCGTCGAAAGGAGCCTCGATGGAGTTGAAGGATCGTGTCGCGGTCATCACCGGGGGCAAGCGGATCGGGCGGGTCGTGGCGGCCGAGCTCGCGGCCCGCGGTGCCGATATCGTCGTGTCCTATCGGTCGTCCCGGAGAGACGCCGAGCTGACGGTCGAGGACGTCGCGGAGCGGGGACGGCGGGGCTCGGCCGTGGCGGCCGACGTGACACGCGCCGCCGACTGCGGCAAGCTCATCGCCCACGTCGTCGCCGAATTCGGTCGGCTCGACATCCTGGTCAACATGGCCTCGACCTACCGCTCCATTCCGTTCGACGAGCTGACCGAGGCCGCCTGGGATCGGGATCTCGCCACCAACCTCAAGGCCGCCTACCTCTGCTCGGCCGCCGCCGTGCCGCACATGCGGTCGGCGGGCGGTGGTCGGATCATCAACTTCTCGGACTGGCTGGCGCGGAGCGGGCGCCCGCGCTACCCGGGCTTCACCTCGTACTACGTCGCCAAGGCCGGCACCGTGGCACTCACCGAATCGCTGGCGCTCGAGCTGGCGAAGGACGGGATCCTGGTGAATGCCATCGCCCCCGGACCGATCGTCGCGCCGCCGGACATGAGTGACGAGGAGGCTGCCGAGGTGGCCCGGGCCACGCCGCTCGGTCGGTGGGGCGGCGAGGCGGAGATTGCCAAGGCCGTGATCGGCTTGATCGAATCGGATTTCATCACCGGCGAGACGATCCGGGTCGATGGCGGTCGCCACATTCAGTGATTCCCCCCCGGGTCGTGCCCGGACCCTGTCCGTGCCCCATCCGGTGAGTCGGACCGAGTGAACACGACGCGGCAGGCCCGCCGTGCGTCGAGCCATGGGCCACAGCCCTCGTCGTCCAGAACAAGCCAGACGTGGCAACCCAA
Source organism: Vicinamibacterales bacterium (assembly GCA_965197935.1). GTDB lineage: Bacteria > Acidobacteriota > Vicinamibacteria > Vicinamibacterales > CAZQMT01 > CAZQMT01. The sequence goes on from CBDAOD010000002.1 coordinate 622,155, forward strand.
GTGAACTCTGGGGTTAAGGGCGACGGTGGAAGGTGTGCGGCGATCTACAGCCAGCCCGGGCAGAGATCCTCGCTCAGGAACGCGCGAAGCCCGGTGCAGTGCGATCGGTGGCGTAGCTTGCGAAGCGCCTTCAGCTCGATTTGCCGGATGCGCTCGCGGGTGACGGCGAGGTGGCGACCGACTTCCTCGAGGGTGCGCTCGCGCTCGCCCTCCATCCCGAAACGCATCCGAACCACGATCTCCTCGCGTGGCGTGAGCGTCTTGAGCGCCACGCCGGTCTGATGCTTGAGGTTCCTGAACGAGACGGCGTCCCAGGGCGACGGTGCGTCGTGGTTCTCGATCAGGTCGAGGACGCGATTGTTGTCGTCTCCACCCGCGGGTGATTCGAGCGACAGCGGCTCCTTCGCCAGCTTCAGGAGCTGCACCACCTTGTCGTGCGTCAGACCCATGTGCTGGGCCAGCTCCTCGACGCTCGGCTCGTGTCCGAGCTCGTGGACGAGGGTCCGTCCCGTGCGCATGAGCCGGTTGAGGGTCTCGCCGAGATGCACCGGGAGCCTGATCGTGCGGACCTGGTCCGCCAGCGCGCGCGTGAGCGCCTGTCGGATCCACCAGGTCGCGTACGTCGAGAACTTGAAGCCCCGCCGGTGGTCAAACTTGTCCACGGCTCGCATCAGCCCGATGTTGCCCTCCTGAACGAGGTCGAGCAGCGACAGACCCCGGTTGGCGTGGCGGCGCGCGATCGACACGACCAGCCGGAGGTTCGCCTCGACGAAGTCGTTCTTGGCCGCCTCGGCCATGGCCTCGCCGCGTCTCATCTTTCCCCGCACCTGCTGGAGCAGCCGGGGCGTCTGCCACGGGTCGGCGCTGGACGGTCCGACGGTGGACTGCCGGCCCGGCGTAGGCCGGCCGGCGTCGGTGAGCTCCTTGACGGCGGCGACGAGCCGGCTCGTGGTCGCCTCGGTGAACGTGATCCGTCGGATGGCCCGCGAGAGTGCGACTTGGGCGCGGCGCACACGGCGTGGGTCGACGCATGCCGCCTTTCGTGCTCGCCCGGCACGGGCCCGGGAGCGGGCGTGCAGGTTCCTCACCGTCGTTCGCGCGGCGCGCACGGCGTCGATCGCCGCGAGGAGCTCTCGACGGCTCGTGGCGCCGTTGGGGTTGATTCTCCGCGAACGGGGCACCGTCCACGTCACGCGGCGTGAGCTCACGACGCCTGAGCTGCCGGCCGATCTGGACGACCTGTTCGGCGACCAGCGCGGTGCGGGAGATGGCCGAGAGGACCAGGTGCTGGCCGCGCTCCTTCCGGCGCGCCAGGGCGACTTCTCGTTCGCGTGTCAGCAGCCTGGCCTTCCCGACTTCACGCAGGTAGATCCACGTCGGATCCATGGAGCGCGGGCCCGATCCGGCCGAGGCGTCCAGCTCGAATGGCTCCCGGGCGTCTTCCTCCGGGGGCTGACTCGCCCCTCCTTCCAGCTCGTCGATCGACGTCGGATCGAGAAACTCGTCCGTCGCCGGTTCCTCGCCGCGCGAATCGAGCATCGCCTCGAGCCATGGCCGTTGCTCCATGAATCCTCCGCGGGTACGCTTCGCAAACCCGGTGCCAGCCCGCGCGGCGCGTCGAGACGCGACGCCCCGAGGAGATCGGCTCGCCGAACGGGGATTTCTCCGCACGTGCTGGGGAAGAACCCGCGTGAGGACCCACGGCGATCCCGCGGCCGATGAGCGGCCGGGGGCACTCGCTCGCCTACGTTGGCACGTGATGTGCTCTGCTCGTCAGCGAGAGACGATCATGATGAGCGCGGTTGCGATTCCCCGAGCGCCGGGCGATCATGGTGCCGAGACATGAGCAGGTCACGCGCACTGGTCCTGGCACCGATCCCGACCCTGATCCTGGTGATGGCATGGGCGCTCGGGCCGTCGGCCACCACCACCGTCCATGCCTCGGCGCCGGCGGTGTCGGCCGACGCGGCGCAGGCCGACCGAGATCTCGAGGATTTCATGGGCCACGTGGAGCGCTACGCGACGCTCCACTGCCGCCTCGAGGCGGTCCTCCCGCCGCTTGAGATGACATCCGATCCCGAGGAAATCTGTGCGGCCTGCGACGCGCTCGGCCGCGCGGTGCGGGAGGCGCGTGCGGATGCCCGGCAGGGAGACATCTTCACGCCCGAGGCTGCGGCGGTCATCCGCACACGGTTGAGCGCCGCGTTACACGGGCGAGACGTCGTGGCCTTCGTCGCCGAGCTCAACGAGGAGCGCGAAGAGGTCCCCGAGTTTGCCGCCTTCCAGCCTCGAGTCCACGGAGAGTTTCCGGGTCCGATACCGCCGGGCATGATGCCGCCGTCTCTGCTGCGTGCGCTCCCGAGATTGCCCGAGATGCTCGAGTATCGTCTCGTGCGTCACGCCCTGCTTCTCTGGGACCCGCACGCCGGATTGATCGTCGACTTTGTGCCCGGGGCCCTGCCCGCCCGTTGAACGACTCGACCGGGAGCAGATTACCCGTTGTCTTCGCAGCCCCCGGCGGTCCGCCCCGCGCTCCCCCCCATCGACACGCTGCTGCTCGATGCCGGGGGTGTGCTCGTGTTCCCGAACTGGAGACGCGTGAGCGAGACGCTGGGGCGTCACGGCGTGGCGGTCGAGGCGCGCGCCCTGGCCGAGGCGGAACCGCATGCCAAGCGCACCCTCGACGATCGGTCGACTGTGGGGCGAACCGACGATCGCGCGAGGGGCTGGCTGTACTTCGACCGCGTGCTGGAACGGGCGGGTGTGCCGAGGTCGTCGGGGATCGAGACGGCCCTCGCCGAGCTCGAGGACTATCACTCCGCCAGGAATCTGTGGGAGGACGTGCCCGACGAGGTACGACCCGCGCTGGCGCGGCTCCGCAGCCTGGATCTGCGCCTCGTCGTGGTCTCGAACGCGAACGGCACGCTACGGTCCCACTTCGACCGCCTGGAGCTAACGCCCTACTTCGATCTCGTGCTCGACTCCGCCGACGAGGGCATCGAGAAGCCCGATCCGCGCCTGTTCGCCATCGCCGTGCATCGGGCGCATGCGCGCCCCGAGTCGACGTTGCACGTCGGGGATCTGTATCACGTGGACGTCGTCGGCGCGCGGGCGGCCGGCCTCCGTGCCGTCCTCCTGGATCAGGCCGATCTATATCCCGACTGCGATTGCCCGCGGGTCTCCACGCTCGCCGAGCTCGCCGACGGTCTCGAGGCCCGTCGGTTCTGAGGGAGGGGTCGGGCGGGCCGGGATCGCGCCGGTGCGGCCTCGTCGTGGGCGGGCGGCCGTGCGATGATGGCGCCGTGGACCAGACGTTCCCCGACCTCAGGGCGTTCATCGACCGGCTCCGCCGGGACGGCGACCTGGCGGTGGTCGCCGCGCCCGTGAACCCGCATCTGGAGGCGGCGGAGATTCATCGGCGGGTCGTCGCGGCGGGCGGGCCCGCGGTGCTCTTCGAACGGGTCGTCGGTTCGGACTTTCCCATCGTGACGAACCTGTTCGGGACGCCCCGACGGGCCGAGATGGCGTTCGGCCGTCGGCCCCGGCGGCTGATCGAGCGCCTGGTCGAGCTGGTCGGGCAGCTCATGCCACCGACGCCGGCCACGCTGTGGGGCGCGCGGGACCTGGCCGCACAGGCCTTGCGCATCGGGGTCCGCCGGTCGCGGCGCGCACCGGTCACCGAGGTCGTCACGTCCGACGTCCGCCTGGATCGGCTTCCCGCCATGACGTGCTGGCCGGAGGACGGCGGTCCGTTCATCACCCTCCCGCTGGTCTACACCGAGCATCCCGAGGGACATGGACACAACCTGGGTATCTACCGCCTGCAGATCCACGGTCGCCGGTCGACCGGAATGCACTGGCAGATCGGGAAGGGTGGAGGCTATCACTACGCCGCCGCCGAGGCGCGGCACCAAACGCTTCCGGTGACGGTGTTCCTCGGGGGCCCACCGGCGCTCATCCTCTCGGCGGTGGCCCCGTTGCCCGAGAACGTGCCAGAGCTGATGCTGGCCTCGTTGATCCTGGGCCAGCGGCTCTCGATGTCCGAGGGACCGGGGCCGCACCGGCTGGTCGCCGACGCCGAGTTCGCCCTGATGGGGGGGGTGGCGCCCGCGGTCAGGAGACCCGAGGGGCCGTTCGGCGATCACTACGGGTACTACTCGCTCCGGCACGATTATCCGGTGTTCGAGGTCGCGCGCCTGGCCCACCGCAAGGACGCGATCTATCCGAGCACCGTGGTCGGCAAGCCGCGGCAGGAGGACTTCTTCATCGGCGATCTGCTGCAGGAGCTGCTCTCGCCGCTGTTCCCGCTCGCGATGCCGGGCGTCGTCGACCTCTGGTCCTACGGCGAGACCGGCTATCACTCGCTGGCGGCGGCCGTCGTGAAGCAACGCTATGCGCGGGAGGCGATGGTCTCGGCATTCAGGATTCTGGGCGAAGGACAGCTGTCGCTGACCAAGTTCCTGCTGGTGACCGACCAGCCGGCGAATCTCAGGGACTTCCGGGCCACCCTCGAGCACCTGCTGCGTCGGACGCGCCCGGAGACCGACCTCTACGTGCTCTCGAATCTGTCGATGGACACGCTCGACTACACCGGACCGGCCGTGAACCGTGGATCCAAGGGCGTGTGGCTTGGCCTGGGCGATCCGGTCAGGGAGCTCCCGCGCGAGTTCACCGCGCAACCGGAGCTCCCGACCGGGGTCACCGAGGTGAGGGTCTTCTGCGGCGGGTGCCTCGTCGTCGGCGGACCCGGCTACGGCGCGGAGCCCGGCGCCGCGGCGCGACTGGCGGCGCACCCGGCCTTCGCGGAATGGCCCCTCGTCGTCTTGACCGACGAGCCGCGCCGCGCCGCCGCGAGCCCGATGAACTTTCTCTGGACGACCTTCACGCGCTTCGAGCCGGCGGCCGATATCCACGCCGCGACGACCCGGGTCGAGCGCCACCACCTGTCCTACGGCGCCCCCATCGTCATCGACGCCCGTCTCAAACCGGGGTTCCCCAAGGAGCTGGCGTGCGACCCCGAGACCGCCGCCACCGTCACACGACGCTGGCGCGAGTACTTTCCGCAGGGGGGCGAGATGGGCGATTCGGATGCGGCCCACCTCGACCCGGCGTGAGGCCGAGCCGGGGTTCCGGCGACCCACCCGTCGCCCCGGCTCGCCCGTCTACTGGCGGCCTTCGACCTTGCTCGCCCACCGCTCGACCGCTCGGCCGGCGACGTCGCGCGCGCCGAGACCAAAGGCCAGCGCAACCGCGATGGCGATGGCGCCGAGCAAGCCGCCGAAGGCGAGATTGATGATCTCGTTCGCCAGGCCCATCTGCCGCAGGGCCATGGCGCCGGTCAGGACGATGATCGCCACGCGGGCCGCGCCGGCCAGGAGGGGCGCCTGCGCGCCGCCGCTGGCTCGGACGGTCGTGGCTGCCAGGTTGGCCAGATAGAGGCCGATGCCGAACACCACCAGGCCCAGGATCACCTGGCCACCCAGGGTGATGAACCCGGAGAGCATCTCGGCCAGATTGACGAACCCCAGCAGCGACGCCGCCTCGACCGAGGCGAAGAGCAGGATGGCGACGAGGATCAGGGTGCCGACCATGGAGGACGGCGTGCGGCCGCCCTCGGCGGCTCGGCCCAAACCCAGCTGCGCCAGGATGGTGTCGAATCCGGCGCCGGCGAGGACGCTGCTGATCAGCCCGGACACGAGGCGACCGACGAAGTAGGCCACGCTGACGAGCAGCACCGCGGCAAACAGCGACGGGATGACGTCGAGAATCGTGCCCAGCATGTCGCTGGCCGGCTCCGTGATCGCGGCGAGCTGCAGGGCGTTGAGCGACGAGATCAGGACTGGAAACAGAATCAGCACGTAGACGATCAACCCGAGGAGACTCGAGAGCCGCATGGCGCCGAGCACCTGGCGGGCGCCCATCTGGTCGCCGAGGCGGTCGACGCCCACTGCGGCCAGCAGGTTGGTCACGATCCGGCGGACGAGGTGTGCCACGAACCAGCCAACGGCCAGAATCAGCCCGGCCGCCAGGATGTTGGGGAGGAAGCCGAGCAGGCCGTCCACCAGTTGCTGCACCGGGACGAGCAGGCCCTCCAGCGCCAGAGCGCCGAGAATCGCGGGCAGGAACAGCAGGAAGATCAGCCAGTAGACGCCATCGGCCAGCGCCCTGCTGACCGGCACCGTCTTGCCGTCTTCGAGCTCGGCCTCGCCGCTGAGACGTTCGTCGACCCGGGCCGCGGACATCGCGCCCGTGATCAGCTTCTTGACGATGGTCGCGACCAGCCATGCTGCCAGGAGCAGCGCGCCGGCTCCGAGGAGCCGCGGCACGAAGCCCGTGATCTGGCTCAGCAGCGCATTGAGCGGCTCGGTCACGATCGTCAGGTTGAGGGCCTGGAAGAAGGCCACCAGGACGAACAGCATGATGAGCCAGTAGGCGGTCTTTCCCGCGTAGCGTTCCACCTCGAGATCCTGGCTCGCCCCCATCCAGGCGGCGATGCGGTTGTCGACGGTGGTCCGCTTCAGCGCGCCACGCACGACCGCCGCCACGACGAGGGCGACGAGCCAGCCGATGACCAGGATGCCCAGCGCGCCGAGCAGGTTGGGAAGGTAGCCGCCGACCAGCTGGGAGACCTGGTCGGTCACGTTGCGGAGCATGTTCTGTAGCGTCTCGTTCATCGTGTCCTCTCCTTGACAGCGAGCACCGGAGCGCGACGCCCGGAGGCGCCGGGATGTATCGGGATGGGGGCTGCTAGCAGCCCGTCGTGAACGTCCTGCGTCGGATCACGGGCGGCGCGGCGCCCGGCTGGCCAGGCGAGAGACTGCCGGGAGCTCGTGAAGCGGAGACCACATGAGCTGGGCCCCCGGGGGGGGCGGGAAAGTCACATGCGTCATTAGCTTGATGATCTTGTCATTGTTTGATGATCTCGTCCAGGAACACGGCGTTGGAGAAGGCCACGATCCGCTGGTCCCGCTCGAGCAGGGTCTGGGTCGGAGTGATGGACTTCAGGATACCGCGCTCGCCGCGGATCTCCAGCTCCTCGCCGGAGCGGAAGACCTTTCGGGCATAGAAGCCGGCGATCATGTTCCTGGTGATGTCGCGGGTGCCGAGCCCGAACGACAGACCGAAGGCCAGGCCGAGACCGGCCAGGAAGCAGGCGGTGACGAGGCGGATCACGTCGGTGTCGACCTTGAGCTGGCCGATGGCCATGATGCCCAGGACGAAGAGGATCACGGCCGACACCAGGCTGCCCAGCGATGCCGCGAAGTCGATGCCCGACTCGGTGGCCGCACGCGTCACGGTGCGTCCGGCGATCTGTGCCGCGACGCTGCCCAGGAGCAAGATCAGCACGGCGGCGATCAGGTTGGGAAGGTAGGCCATGAAGGATCCGATGGCGCTGGAGATCGCGGTCAGGCCGAGGCTGTCGGCGCCGGTGCGGACGAACAGGAACAGCAGAAGATAGTACGTGATTCGGGGGAGTAGCTCGTGGACGGGCTGCACGAGCCCGACGCGCCTCAACGCCTGATCGATCCCGACTCTCTCGAGGAGCGCGTCGACCCTGAGCCGCCGGAGCATGGCGCGCAGGACACGCTCGATCACCTTCGACACGATGAGAACCAGGGCGACCAGGAGGAGGCCGATCAGGAGCTTCGGCGTCCAGGTGATGACCGAGGCGATCAACTCCTCGACGGTGCCGACCATCCGTGCTCTGACCGTTTCCATCATCGTGGCTCTCCCTCCTCGGTGTTCGGCTGGTAGAAGATCTGCAGGATCATCTTGACGTATTCGATCAGCAGGTGGAGTGGTCCCGACCAGGCGAGATCGGCCATCTGGCCCACGAGCAGCCGACGCTGAATCGAGCTCCGCACTCGGCCGATGAACCGCCGTGTCGGCTCGAGCTGAAGCCGGGCAGGAGAAGAATCGGCTCGCCAGGATCCACGTTGTCCGTTCCCCCGGAAGGGATCCGTTCGTCGGTCATGGTGCCTCGTCCCCGCCCGATGGGCGGTCTGCGGCGCGGTCGCCGCGCGCCATGGTCGGCCCACCCTCGTCGCCGTAGCGCGCGCGGAACTCCTCGCGACCACGCTTGATCCGCATCTTTACAGCGGACAGGCTGATGGCGAGCAGGTCGGCGATCTCCTGGTAGGACAGCCCGTCGAGATCGCGCAGGAGCAGCGGGACCCGGACCGTGTCGGACAGCGAGTCGAGCACGGCGTCGATCCGCTGTCGGTCCCCCCGCGCGCGGAGCTGGCGGTCGGCGGCCGGGGCCACCCGCACCTCCGCGGCGCCTTCGACCGCTGGATCCGTGACGTCCACGAAGGTCTTCCCCTGCCGTTTCTTGAGGAAGTTGAAGCAGTGGTTGATCTTGATGCTCTGCAGCCACGTCTTGAACGCCGACCGGCCTTCGAAGCGAGACAGGCCGAAGAAGGCCTTGACGAACACTTCCTGCGCGAGATCCTCCGCATCGTCGGGGCTCCGGGTGAGATAACGGCAGTTGCTCAGAACGCTGCCCTGGTGTCGCCGCACGAGGGCCTCGAACGCGCCGGAATCGTCGCGCGCGGCGCGCCTGGCCCGTTCGACCAGCTCCGCATCGCTGCCTGACCACTCATCCGCCATCACGGCCGTCCTCCGGGATAGACCCTCCGGGGCCGGGAGAAGTCACAGATGCGGCCCCGCCGTCGGTCAGGGCGTCCCGGGGCATCCGGGGGCGTCGGGTGACTTCCTGCCCTCCCGCGTGTCCAGCAGTGTACCTTCTGGCCCGGCGAGCCTGACACGGGCGTCAGGACCTCGCCGGCATCGGGCCTGCATCTGGGCCTTGACCGGGCCGATCCAGTGCCGTAGTATCGGCGGAATCAGCTGGTGTCCGGGCAACCCCCGGGCGGTGGCCACGCGGCCGGAGAGGCTGAAAGGAAAGGAAGCACCCATGCGACTGCCACTGACGCTCATGTGCGCGCTCGCCCTGACCGTGGGCTGCGCCCAGGACAACGGCAACGGCACGGCGGAGACGTCCGCGCCGGCGGAGACCGCCGCCGCGTCGAACCTCGGGCTGCGCCCCCAGGGCGACACCGAGATCTCTCCGGATCTGGGCCAGGTGTCGGACGACCTGAAGCAGGTCTTCGACTACATCGACGAGAACTTCGACGATGACGTGGTGCGGCTCCAGCGGTGGGTCCAGCAGCCGAGCATCTCGAACACGGGCGAGGGCATCCCCGAGTCGGCCCAGATGGTTCGTGGCTTCTGGCAGGAGCTGGGGTGCGAGGCCGAGGTCCACGAGGTCGGTGAGACCGAGTGGGGCGCGCAGGGTAACCCCGTCGTCTACGCCAAGTGCGACGAGGGTGCGGACCGGACGCTGCTGATCTATTGGATGTACGACACGATGCCGATCACGCAGCCCGACCTCTGGAACTATCCGCCGTTCGCCGCGGAGCTCGTCGAGCAGCCGCCGTTTCCGAAGGTGCTGATCGGTCGGGGCGCGACCAACTCGAAGGGCGGGCAGATGGCGCAATACAACGCGCTGCGTGCCATCAAGCAGGTCCATGGCAGCCTCCCCGTCAACATCATCGTGGCGGCCGAGGGGGACGAGGAGCGCATGTCGATCGGGCTCCGCACCTTCGTCCAGAACAATCCCGAGCTGTTCTCCGACGCCGAGGCGATGATCCGGCGGGGCAGCCAGAGCTTCAGCGGTCGCGGCGGCGTCAACGGTGGGGCCTCGGAGGGCTGCGTCTACATCGAGCTGACCACCTCGGGCGCGAAGTGGGGCCGCGGGCCCGTCTACGGCGATATCCACGGCGGGCGGAAGCGCGCGGTGGACAGCCCCGCCTGGCGGCACATCCAGATGCTCCGGTCGATCATCGACGACACCGGCAACATCGCCCGCGTGGACGGCTTCTACGACAACGTCGAGCCGCTCTCGGAGGGCACGATCGAGAGCCTGAAGGAGCGGGCGGGCCAGATCGACATCGAGGAGGCGGCGCGTAATCTCGGTGTGGCGCGGTTCATCTCGGACGACCCGTACGAGTATCTGCGGATGGCGCAATACGGGCTGTCGTTCAACCTGGACGGCATCTGGGGCGGCAACATGTATGGCGGCGGGGCGGGCGCGATCCTGCCGAGCAAGATCACGTCGAAGCACAACATCCGGTATCAGCCGGTGCAGGACGGGATCGAGATCGTCCAGGGGATCAAGGCACAGATCGACCGGAACGGCTACGAGGACGTCGAGATGCAGATCATCGGCGACGTGCCCTGGCGCAAAGCGACGATCGAGGGTGACCTGCCACCGGCGCAGCTCCGGGCGCTCGAGATCTTCAACATCCCGCACAATGTGCCACGGGCGCTGCGGGAGACCGAGCAGGAGATGACGGGCGGCTACTGGCCGGCGTATCTGTTCGGGAAGGACCCGGTGGTCATGCCGATCTCCGGGGCCGGCGCGGGCTACGGCGCGGGGTCGCACGCCAACAACGAGTTCTATGTCATCGAGGGCGCCGGCCAGGTCTACGGCATGGCGGGAGCCGAGAAGATCATCGCGACGATCCTCTACAACTTCGCGGGCTTGAACTAGCAGCCCGTGGTGAAAGTCCTGCGTCGCACCAAGGGCGGCGCGGCTAGAGAAGTCCGTCTCGCTGTAGCCGTTCCAGCGCTCGGTCGAACGCGTCGGTCATCTCGTCGATGTCCGTCTCGGTCATGGCCGCGTTGAGCCACCCGGTGGCGAGGCCGCGGTTGTAGTCGACGCCGTTGATCAGCATGGCCAGGTGCAGGTCGTGCCCGCGGGGGCCCATCCCCCGGTCGAGGCGGGCATGGTCGACGTTCCCGTCATCGAGGCCGAGCGACGCGCAGGTTTCTCCAAGCAGGATCCTGAACATCGACGCGTTGCCGTACACGCAGCCGGCGAGGCCGCGCGTCCGCAGCACCCCGTTCAAGCCGTCCCGGAGCCGGTCTCCCAGCGCGTTCAAACGGGACTGGACTTCGCCGGTCTTGAGAATCTTGAGGCACGCGATGCCGGCCGCGGCGACGATTGGGGTCGCGCTGTAGGTGCCCCGGTCGGCCACGCGTTGCGACCGGTCGCGTGCCGCGTCGCCGCTGAAGGCGATCGTGTCCAGCACGTCGGCGCGGCCCACGAGCGCCGCGCCCGGCATCCCTCCCGCCACGGCCTTGGCGAGGCAGACCAGGTCCGCCGTCACGCCGAAGACCTCCTGCGCCCCACCCGGCGCGAGCCGGAACCCTGTCACCACCTCGTCGAAGACGAGCAACGCCCCGTGGTCTCGCGTCAGGGTCTGTAGATCGCGCAGGAAGCCCGGGTCGCCCGGGACGACGGTGGAGTGGGCGGCAGCCGGCTCCAGGATCACCGCCGCGACGGGCTCGGTCTCCATGAGCCGACGCACGTGGGCCAGGTCGTTGTGGCGGGCCAGCCGCACGTGCCGCAGCGTCTCGGCCGGGACCCCCGTGCTCACGGGAACGTGGAAGGGGTCCTTGACGCCGGCGACCGTCGTGTCCTGGATTCCGTGGAAGTGTCCCTGGAACTTGATGATCGCCGAGCGGCCGGTGAACGCGCGAGCGACCCGCAGGGCCAGGGCCGTCGTCTCGGTGCCCGTCACCGTGAAGCGCACGCACTCGGCGCCGGGTACGCACTCGCGAATGAGCTCCGCCCACCGCACCTCGAGCTCGTGACAGGCGCTGTAGTGCAGACCCTTGCGCGCCTGCTCGGTCACCGCGGCCACGACCGCCGGATGGTTGTGACCCAGGATGAGCGCGCCGTGGCCGCTCCAGGCGTCGAGGTAGGCGTGCCCGTCCACGTCCCACTTGCGGCTGCCATCCGCCCGCTCGACGTAGAACGGGAACGGCTCGAAGAACCGGCCATCGTGCGCGACCCCGTTCGGCATGCTCCGGCAGGCTCGCGCGTGGAGCGCTCTCGACCCCGGCCGCGCCGCCGCGTACGCCGCGTGCAGCGTGGCGCGGCCCGGCCTCTCCGGGACGTCTTTCAGTGGCGTGCTCACACCCGACCTCCTGGTCCCTTCGGACGGCTACCGACTCTGGTGTGATCTCGAGCCGCGTTCATCGGGCGGGACACGTCGCCTGCAGACGGGCGATGCGCTGTTGCGCCGGATCCGATGCGACCAGATCGGCGAGGCCTCCACGCGTGAAGGACAGGTCGGGATCCTCCCGTGCGAGCCCCCCGACGAGCTGGTGCGCCGCCGCGCACGCGTTCTGCCCCGCAAGGGTTTCCGCCCGGGCCAGCCGCACGTCGAGGTAGACCTCGCGTACGTCGATACCACCCTCCTCGTTGGGGAAGACGCGTCCGGCGAAGAGGCGCTCGGCCTCGTCGTAGCGTTCAGCCTGCGCGAGCCGTCGCGCGAGACGGTACACGAGCGATGTCGGAAATCGCGCCAGGTCTGGGAACTGCAGCAGCGCGTCGGGCCTGGCGTCCGCGGCCCGGCCGGCGCGACCCATGGCGGCGTCGAGACCCAGATACAGATCCGCGTTGAACGGGTCCACGCGCGCACCTGCGGTGAACAGCTCGATCGCGCGCTCGGGGGGGCCGCCGTCGTGGAGCACCGTGTAGCCCATGTTGCGGTGGAGCACCGGTCTCTCGGGGTCGAGCGCCGCCGCTCGTTCCCAGGCGGCCAGGGCGTGGCGACTCCGACCGCCGGACAGGTAGAGCGAGCCGAGGAGCACGTGCGCGGTGGCATCGTCGGGTCGACTGTCGACGACGTCCTCGAGCATGGCCAGGGTCTCCGGGCGGTTCGGAAAGACGTAGGTCGTGGGCATCCGCGAGGCGGCGACAAAGTCCTCGCCGCCGTCTTCGCCCAGCATCTCGCGGGCGTGACCGCGGTAGTAGGCGACGAGCGGGTACGCCGACGGGTGCGCGGCGCCAGGCTCGCGTACGACCGTGGGCCCGTCGGGGTAGTCGCGGGCGAGGAGGCGCAGCGCCTCCTCCGCAAGGCCGAACCGCAGGTAGTCGACGGCGATCTCGAGGATGCGTTCGGGATCTCCGGCCAGGTGCGCCCAGAGCGACTCGTCCTCGAGTCCGAGGCGGGTGCCTTCGTACCGCAGGAACGAGCTCGTGGGGTCGACGTTCCGCCAGTAGGCCAGGCGCTCCTGGGCCTGGTCCGCCCACCCGAGCGTGCGCAGCAACGCGACCTCGAGGCCACCGGCCCGGACCGCGTCGCGTGATACCGACGTGAGACGCAGGAGCGCGGCGAGCGCCTCGGCTGGATCGCCGTTTCGGCCCGCCAGGGCTGCCAGCGCGAATAGCGAGGCGGGACGCCAGGGGCCGTAGCGTTGTGATGCCTCCCAGGCGAGTCGCGCCCCGGCGAGGTCGCCGCCGGCCTGCAGGGCATGTCCCAGGTAGTAGGCAGCCTCGTGGTCGTTGCTGACCCGCGCGAGCACGGCGCGCAGGTCCTGGACGGCCGAGGCGTGCTGCTTGAGCCCCACGCCCAGCCGTCCGGCCGCCTTCCGCAGCTCGAGGCTGTCGGGGAAGCGGTCGAGCCCGCCGCGGTAGAGCGCGAGCGCCTCGAGCCGCCGGCCCTCCCGCTCCTCGCGGGTGCCGAGCGCGAGCCAGTCGCCCTCTCGGCGCTGTGCCGCCGGCGGGTCGGCCGGAGCGGGCCTCGGACCGACGCTGATCTCCGAGGACGGCGTGAGGTCGTACTCGCCCTCGGTGTGTGCCATGATGAGATAGCCGGCGGCGCTACGCACCTCCACGGTGTAGCGCCGGGAGGCGGGCAGACCCGGGTACTCGCGGCGCACCGTCTCGATCGGCGTGAGGGCGACGTCGTGGCCGGCGACCCGGCGACTCCCGTCCTTCACCTCGATGCGCGCGCGCGCGTGATCCCCGGTCACGTTGAGCGCGACCTGCAGCGAAACGACGCCGTCGGCCGTCTCCTCGCGCGCGACGTGGAGCGCGCCATCGGGATTGGCCCGCGAGACGCCGCCCAGTCCGCGCAGGGGGATCCAGTACTCGCTGAACCGAACCGTTTCCCGGGGCTCGAGGAAGCCGTAGGTCTCCTGATCCCGGAAGAGGCCGGCCTGGATCTCGACGTAGGCGCTCTCGTCGTCGGAGAGCGCTCGACGCCAGCGCAGCCCCCGGGCGTTCCCTCCCCACGAGAAGAGCTTCTTGGCTGGGAGGTCGGTCGGCGCGGAGTAGTGGACGACGCCGGCGTCGGTGCGGGGCGAGTAGACGCCGATGTAGGGCTCGCGGCTGCCGTAGGTGAATCGTGAGACCGAACCGAACGTGTGGTTGGCGACGACGCTCAGGTCGGCCCCAGTCGTCGTGATGGGCCAGGTGTCGACGTCCAGGTGCCCGTGAGCCGCCGTGAACGCCGTCGGGAGAACGATACGGCTGTCGTCCCAGATCTCGACCCCGGCGTTCGTCCACCAGTAGAAACGGTGGCGCAGATCGCTCCGATTGTAGAGTGTCGTGTGCTGCTCGAGGATCGCGCGCCCGGGTCGGAGGGTGAGCTGCACCCGCCAGTGCATCCCGTAGGCGCGGTCGATGTTGCCGACCCAGATCGACCCGCTGCCGTCCGGGGCGGTGGCCATTGCGTGATCCACCGGGGAGCTCGTCATCCAGTTGTGCGACACGGGGAAGTTGAACTCCACGCCCAGCGCCGCCCAGGCGCCGCGATAGGCAATCTGGGCCAGCTTGATGGAGCGGTTGGCGTAGAACATCTCGATGTCGTTGATCTTGTCCGTGCAGCCGTACACGTGCCCGCCCAGATCGGGCAGCACGACGCATCTGAGATACTCGTTCTCCAGGTTCAGGGTCCGCCACTCGACCGGTGCCCGCCGATCGGCGAGGGCGGTGCGGAGCGTGTAGGGGTAGTTGAGCCTTCGCGGGGAGAAGAAGTCGAACGGGGGGTTGGGGTCGGGCAAACCTTCCTCGGTGGTGGGGAGCGTCATCACTCCCGCCCACACGCGCACCGGCGCCGGCGGATCCTGGGCGGCGACCGACTCTAGCGGCCCCTGGTGAAAGTCCTGCGTCGCACCAAGGGCCGCCTTGAGAGATGCCGCGGCCGGCCCGAGCAAGGCGCGAGGAGGAAGAATACCGGGAGTATGTGACCCGTCGTGAACAATGCCCAGCGCGGCCCGTGGCGGGATGCAGCGCTGGCTGACTGCAGCAGGACTTTTACCACGGGCTGCTAGTACTACTTTGTTAGATCGCACAATTTGGGCGAGATCCGACAAGTGATCTAATTTGAGGACATTGTACTTTTCCGGCGAATTCGGTACCCTGCGCGGTAGTGCACGACCGCCGCACGGTGGGGCAGTTGCGTCGCCTGATGAGATGGCTCGAGGCCTTCAAGGCGTGCTTCGGCCATCGCGCACAGGAGCTGGCGTTGCGCCGGTACGTCCAGGGGTTGCTCAGCGACAGCCCGCGCAAGTCGATGGAAGCGATGCTGGCGCGGGGGACCGAGCCCGGTGGCTATCAAGCGTTCCAACACTTCATCACCGATGCGCCGTGGAGTGCCGACGGCGTCTGGCGCTGCCTGCGGGCGGTGCTGCCCGAACGCGAAGGGCTGGTGATCTTCGCTGGCACGAGTTTCCCCAAGCCAGGGACGTCCTCGGTCGGGGTGGCCCGCCAGTACTGTGGGGCCGTGGGGAAAGTCGCCAATGGCCAAGTGGCGGTCACCGCGGCGCTGTGGACCGGGCTGCGCGCCTACTTGCTGGGGGCCGCGCTCTATGTGCCCGAGGCGTGGCTGACCGACGCCGCCCGCGATCGGGCGCGGCTTCCCCGGGGTGTCCGGTTGCAGGCGAAGTGGCGCCAAGCGCTCACCCTGCTCCGGCAGGTGCGCGCCAGCGGCCTCACCGTCACCGGCGTGCTGGCCGATGCGGAGTTTGGCGATACCGGCCTGTTTCGGGCCATGTGGCATCGGTTGCGGCTCCCCTATGCGGTGGGGATTTCCTCGCCGCAGACCGTGTTCCTGGGGCGGCCGCGCCTCGGGCACCGGCGGGGCGGCCGGCTGGGGCGCCCGCGCACCCGGCCAGACCTGGCGGCGGGCGTGCGGGCGTACACGGTGGCCCAGGCCGCCAAGGCGCAGCCGCGGTGGCGGCCCATCAGCTGGCGCAACCGCCGCGGCGGGCGCCGCTGGACGGTCCAGTGTGTGGCCCTGCGGGTGACCCCGGCCCACGACTGGCGCGACCGCCGGCTCGCCCCCGAGGTGTGGCTGCTGGCCGAACGCGACACGGGCGCGACGCCGCGGACCAAATACTTCTTCGTCAACCTGCCGGCCACCACCTCCTGGCCGCAGCTTGTCCGACTCGCGCATCAGCGGTGGGCCATCGAGCAGCAGTACCAAGAGTTGAAGACCCACCTCGGGTTGGATCACTTCGAAGGCCGCACGTTCCCGGGCTGGCACCATCACGTCGTGCTCACCGCCGTGACGTACAACTTCCTGCAGGCCGAGCGGCGGCGGCACCTCGCCGGGCTCACCTTTCCAGTGGCCCGCGCGATCGTGCAGGAAATCTTCACCGCGGACCTCTTTGCTCCACGGCCGTTCTACCTGAAGCGCATCGAGGCGCTAAAGTCGGTGCAATTGCGGATCTAACAAAGTAGTACTAGGCCCGGGCCGAGGACGACAAGCGCCACGAGGAGCCCGCGGCCCGCCCGGCATCGTGAACGGCGTTCAGAAGGGATCCCGCTGCGCATGTCGTCGTTCTCCCGGCTTCGCCGCACGTTCCAGGACCACTTCGATGCGGTCGACGGACTCTGTCTCGCGCGCGCCCCGGGCCGCGTCAACCTGGTCGGAGACCACACGGATTATAACGGGTTGCCCGTCTTTCCGATGGCGATCCAGCGCGAGGTACGGCTTCTGTTCAGGCCGCGGACCGGACCGACGGTGCGGCTCGTGAACGTGGACGCGCGGTTTCCGCCCCGCACCTTCGAGCTGCGCTCGCCGATCGCGCCCCATCCGGCCGGGGACTGGGCGAACTACGTCAAGGCGGCGGCACAGGCGCTGATGGGGTCAACCGTCACGCTCCGGGGCTTCGACGCCGTCGTGGCGTCGGACGTGCCGGTGGCATCCGGGCTCAGCTCGTCCTCCGCGCTCGTCGTGGCTGCGGCGCTCGCGTTGCTGCACGGTAACCGCCGGCCGATCGAGCGGCCCACCCTGATGAGCCTGCTCGCGCGGGGTGAGCGGTACGTCGGGGTGCAGGGAGGGGGGATGGATCAGGCGATTTGCCTCGGGGGCCGGGCGGGCACCGCCTTCAGGATCGATTTCGACCCTCTGCGGCTGAGCCCGACACGCGTGCCGGACGCCTGGCGTTTCGTGATCGGCTCGAGTCTGGTGGACGCGCCCAAGTCGGGCGCGGTCCGCGGCCACTACAACCAGCGGACGCGGGAATGCCGCCGCGCGCTGGAGGCCCTGTCCCCCCGGTTGGGACGCGGCGGGCCTGTTCGGTCGTACCGCGAGGCGCTGGGGCTGGCACCCGCGCCGCAGCTGGTCTCGCTCGCGATGACCGCGCTCGACGAGCCCCTGGGGAGACGGTTCCGACACGTGATCACCGAGGCCGGACGCGTGACGGCCGCGGTGTCCGCGATGCAGGCGGACGACCCCGGGCGGTTCGGTGGGCTCATGCTCGAGTCGCATCGCAGCCTGCGCGAGGACTTCGAGGTCAGCTGCGACCCACTCGATGCGCTGGTCGAGATCGCCACGACCGCGGGTGCGGCCGGCGCGCGGCTGACCGGCGCCGGGTTCGGCGGCTGCGTCGTCGCGTTGTGCGGCGCCGACCGGGTACCGGACGTGCTGACGGCCATCGAGCGCGAGTTCTACGGCGCGCGCCGCGATCCCGGCGCGCCGTCATCGCGGTTGCTGGTGGCCGCGCCGTCGGATGGCGCGTCGGTCGTCACGCTGTAGGGACCGTGGAGCACGACGCAGCCTTCAGGCGTCGAACAGGCGCTCGGGGTAGGCCCCCGTCGCGACCAGGGTGCGTAGTCGCGCGCGAGCCCGGTCGCGGTCGTCTGGATGGGTGATGCCGAACCAGGTCTCCCGGCCGCGCAGCACGCGCACCGTCGCTGCGCGGCCTGCGACCATGTCGCCGATCGCCTCGGGCAGCAGGAACTCGGCGACCGGGTCGTCGCCGCGCGCCGTCAGGAAGTCGGCGAACCGCGTGCGAAGCAACGGAAACACCGCGGGGGTCAACCCCCAGATGTTCATCGAGACGAGGGCGTCTCCGCCCAGGACTACCGTATCGCGGCCGGCCTGGCCCGTGATCGCGGAGTCGTGCCGGCGGATCTCGGTCAGCTCGCGCAGCCCGATCAGGTCACCCGCCGCGTTGCACCGACACAGACCGCGCGAGACGCCGCCGTGGCGCGACAGGGTGTCCTCGAGTCTGAAGCCGACCAGGGCAAAGCGCGTGGACGCGCGATCGGTCTGGGCCGTCAAGTAGTCGTGGAGCTGTGCGAACGAGGACCGGCCGTAGAAATCGTCGGCGTTGATCACGACGAAGGGAGCCGCGACCCGACCCTCGATCGAGAGCACCGCCTGACCGGTGCCCCACGGCCTGCCCCGGCGTGCAGGCGGACGCGTGCCCGGCGGCAGGGCGTCCACTCGCTGTAGCACGTAGTCGACCGGTGGACGGTGGTGGCGTGCCTCGTCGCGCGTCCGCAGGGCCGCTTCGATCTCGGGCCGAATCACCAGCAGGACCCGGCCGAAACCGCTCTGCCGTGCGTCGTGAATCGCATAGTCGAGGAGGGTCTCGCCGCCCGGCCCGACGGGTTCCAGTTGCTTGAGGCGGCCGTAGCGGCTCGAGACGCCGGCGGCCAGGACGACCAGGCACGGCTGCATCGCTCACTCCTCGCGCCTGGCTCGAGCCGTCCGCGGCATCTCCCAGGGCGGCGCCTGGCGCGCCGCACGACACTAGCAGCTGGGGATTCGCAGTCGTTGACCGATTCGGATGAGAAAACGCGGCGGCCGTAGGCCGTTCATGTCTGCAAGCTCGCCGGTCGAGATGCACGACAGCCTGGACGCGATCCTGCCGATCGTGTCGCCGCTGCGGACGACGTAGGGGACCAGGTCGGAGCCATCCGGGTAGTTGGCCTCGTAGAGCGCCTGGGCCCGGGTCAGGAGCGGCCCCGATGTGCACTGCTCGCGGTAGAGACGGGCCAGGATCACCGGGATCCGCACGCGCTCGCCCGCCTCGAGCCGCGCGTTGGCCTCGACCCTGGGATTCAGGTTCCGGAGCGTGCGGAACCACCCGTTCCGGTTGTGCTCCTGGCCCAAGCAGATGGCCAGCTCGCCGAGCGAGGCATCACGCACGAGTGCGATCTCGGTTGTCTCGATCTGGTAGGCGGGCCACTGCAGGTTGTACTCGTCTGGGTGCAGGAACAGGTAGGCGGCGGCGAGGACACGCGGGACGTATTCGCGCGTCTCCCTGGGCAATGCGTAGTAGAACCGGCTGTCCCACAGGTTGGCGCCCTTGTGCCGGCGATGCAGTCCTCGCACCCGACCCTCGCCCCCGTTGTACGCCGCCAGTGCCTTTTCCAGGTCGTTGTTGAGCACCTTGAACTGCGCGTTCAGGTAGGCGACGTTCGCCCGCGTCGCGGCCGTCGGGTCGAGCCGCGTGTCGAAACCGTCGACCTCGCGGAGTCCATAGGCCCGCCCAGTCGCCCGCATGAACTGCAGGGGCCCCGCCGCGCCGGCGCGCGAGAACGAGTGCACCCGACCCCTGGACTCGGTCGCGATCATGGCGAAGAGCAGGGCCTCGGGCAGTTCCGCCGCCTCGTAGATCGGGGCCATCTGGTTGCGGAGGAACTGGTAGTTCTCGTACGAATCCATCAACACGGGGCGCATCCACGTCAGCCAGTCGTCGAGCGCCGCCTTGACCGGCCCGTTGAGCGTGATGAGACTGCTCAGCTCCGTGCCGCGCAGGAGGGACGCCGTCTCGGCGATCTCCCGCAGGGTGGAGTCGAAGCGCGACTGCCCCGATGGCGCGCGTTGCGCCTCCTCCGTTTCGGGGAGGGCCGTCGCCGCCGCCAGACGCCCCTGCTCTCGCTGCAGCGCGACCGTCTGGGCGCGCGCCAGGTCGTCGAACGTGTCCAGGAACCGGCCCAGGTCGCATCCCCCGGTGCGTGCGCAGTCGTCGGCTGCGGCGCGGAGCGCGTCCGATGCCGCCGACAGGGCCTCGATCGCCCACCGTGATTCACCGTCCAGGAGCTGCTCGATCGCCGCCTGATAGTCGCGACGGATCCGGGTCAGACGGTCGTAGAGGACGCCCACCTCGGGGGTGGGAAACCCGGTCTCCGCCGCCTGCGGTGTCCGGGGCGGCTCCGTACCGGGGGCCGGAGCCGGGGTGGCTCGCTGGCCGGCCGCGAGCGGTGCCAGGCTGGCGGCCGCCACGAGCAGGATCCCCATCATCGTCCGGCGCCACCGCCGAACCTGCGGCGCGGCGTCGGCGCTCACTGAGTCACGACGCATTCCCATCTCACCCATGATACAGAGCCCGGGACAGAAGTCTAGCAGCCCGTGGTGAAAGTCCCGCGCCGCCCTTGGTGGGACGCAGGACTCTTGCCAAAGGCGGCTAGCCGGCCCGGCGAGAGTCGACCCGCGGGAACGCCTTGAACAGGCCCATCGCGGCAACCGACCCGATCCCGAGGCAGCCGACGGCGGACGGCAGTTGCCCGTACAGGAAGGCGCCCGTGGCGAACAGGGCGGCGTAGACGACGACGCATCCGAGGAACCAGCAGAGGAAGGCGGCCGACAGGCTTTCGCGGCCATCGGCCGGCCGGGTGCGGACGGCGGCGCGCCATCCCGGCCCGAGCGGACGGATCCGATCGTAGAAGCGTTGAAGCGTCGTCGGGTCCGTGGGGGGAGTGACGAGGGTGACGGCGAGCCACCCCGCGGTCGTCACGCCCACCCCGACGAGCAGCATGGAGGATGGATGAAGCGGCGCGAGCCCGAGGGCGTCCTGCCCGAACTGGAAGTACACCGCGACGAGAAACGACACGATCATGGCTGCGATCTCGCTCCACGCGCTGATCCGCCACCAGAACCAGCGCAGCAGGAAGATGAGCCCGGTACCGGCACCGATCTGCAGCAGAATCTGAAACGCCTGGAGCGCGTTCTCGAGCCACAGCGACACGAGGGCCGCCAGGACGATCAGTAGCACCGTCGACGCCCGGGCGACGGCCACGTAGTGCCGGTCACTCCGATCGGGCGCCATGAACCGGCGATAGACGTCGTCGACGATGTAGGAGGCCCCCCAGTTCAGGTGCGTGCTGATCGTCGACATGTAGGCGGCGGCCAGCGACGCGACGACCAGACCCAGCAGGCCGTGCGGCACCACCACCAGCATCGCGGGGTACGCGAGGTCGTCCCGCACCAGGGAGGGATCGAGGTTCGGAAAGCGGGCGACGATCGCGTCGAGATCCGGATACACGATCAGCGAGCACAGCGCGACGATCACCCACGGCCAGGGTCGGAGCGCGTAGTGCGCCACGTTGAACCAGAGGGTCGCGCGCATCGCGTCGGTCTCGGTCCGCGCGGCGAGCATGCGCTGGGCGACGTAGCCGCCGCCTCCGGGCTCCGATCCGGGATACCACGTGCTCCACCACTGGACCGCAAGCGGCACGACCAGCACCGTCGAGACCGCCGTCCAGTCGGACAGGTCGGGCAGGAGCGCCAGCTTGCCCGAAACCGCGGGATGGACGATTAACCCCGCCAGGCCTCCGACCTCGGGCAGCTGGAGCGCGTAGTAGGCCGCGGCTATCGATCCCGCCAGCGAGATCACGAACAGCAGGAGGTCGGTCACGACGACGCCCCAGAGCCCCGCGGTGGCCGAGTAGATGACCGTGACGGTGCCGCAGATGAGGACGGTCGGGTACTTGCCGAGGCCGAGGAGCACGCCGGCGATCTTGATCGCGGCCAGGGTGACGGTAGCCATGATCATGACGTTGAAGAAGACGCCGAGATACAGGGCGCGGAAGCCGCGCAGGACGGTCGCGGGTCTCCCGGAGTAGCGGAGCTCGTAGAAGCCCATGTCGGTCAGCGCGCCCGACCGGCGCCACAGCTTCGCATAGAAGAAGACCGTGCACATGCCGGTCACCAGGAAGGCCCACCACAGCCAGTTCTGGCTGACGCCGCCCGTGCGGACCATGTCCGTGACGAGGTTGGGTGTGTCGGTGGAGAAGGTCGTGGCGACCATCGACGTGCCGAGCAGCCACCAGAGCAGCCGGCGCCCCGAGAGGAAGAACTCCTGCATGTCCCGCCCGGCCCGCCTGGCGAAGACCACGCCGACGGCGAGCGCGACCACGCCATAGACGACGATCACGGCCCAGTCGATCGGTGCAAGCTGCATCGGGGCGCCGGGCGCTACAATACACGCGCGGCGGTCTGGCGGGAAGGGCCAGCGACGGTTTCATGACGACGATCGGGCAGGCGCTCAAGTATCTCTGGTCGGCTCCCACGACCTGCCTCGGACTCTTGCTGGCCGTCGGGGCGCTCCTCGGCCGCGGGCGCATCTCGGTCGTCGACGGCGTGCTGGAGGTGCACGGCGGGCCGATTCGCCTGCTGCTCGAACGCGTGGCGCCGCTACGCAGCGGCATTCTGGCGCTGACGCTCGGCCACGTCGTCCTGGGGCGAACCCCGGGCTGCCTCCACCGCACACGCGCCCACGAGCGGGTTCACGTCCGGCAATGCGAGCAGTGGGGACCGTTCTTCATCCCGGCCTATCTGGCGGCCAGTTTCTGGGCCTGGGCGCGCGGGAGACGCCCGTATCTGAACAACCGGTTCGAGCGTCGGGCCTATCGCGCCGCCACGATCGCCGCCGAATGTGCGCACCCGGTGGCCGGAGAGTCGCCCGACAACGGGTGGGGGCCGGGCTGATGCGCGTCGCGACCGATCGTGCGGCGCGTGGTGGGAGTTCGGCCTCGCACGGAAGGGCGTCGCGGCGGTCCTACTCGGCCACCTCGGAGCGTGCGTCCTCTGACCGAACCGTGAGCTCGTCGCGGTGGACGACACCGCCCTTCATCACGAAGCGAACCCGCTCGAGCTCTCGAATATCGGCCAGCGGATCGCCCGCCACGGCGATGAGGTCGGCGTACTTGCCGGCCTCGAGGGTCCCGACCCGGTCTTCCCACCCGATCGCCTCGGCGGCCACGCGCGTGGCCGCGAGGATCGCGTGCATGGGGCTCTCGCCCAGCTCGACACGCTCGGCGAACTCCTTGGCGTTCTCGCCGTGGGCAAATACGCCGGCGTCGGTTGCGAACGGCATGGGGAGGCCCGCGGCGAGCGCGAGGCGGTGCGAGGCGTGCGCCTGGCCAGACACCCGCCGGGCCCGCTCGACCTCCGCCGGGGGAATGCCGAGCGCCGCGCCCTGATTCAGGATGGCCTCGTGGACGTACAGCGTGGGGGCGTAGTAGGTGCCGTGCGTCTGCATGAGACGAACGGCCTCCGCGTCGAGCATCGTGCCGTGGTCGATCGTCCGAACCCCGGCGCGGATGGCCGCCTTGATGCCGTCGGTCCCGTGCGCGTGGGCCGCCACGAACCGTCCCCACCGTCGTGCCTCTTCGACCGCCACCTGGAGCTCGGCGTCGGAGTATTGCTGGGCACCGGGGGGGATGCCACGCGAGAGGATCGCTCCGGTCGCGAGGATTTTCACGAAGTCCGCCCCTTGCTTCAGGTTCGTGCGGACGACCCGCCGTACGTCGTCGACACCGTCCGCGAGATTCTGCACGAGGGGCACGTCGACGTAGGGCGAGAACTGCCGAGCATCTCCTGCGCCGCCCGTGGCCGAGACGTAGTTGCCGGCCACCTGCAGACGAGGGCCAGGGACGACGCCCGCGTCGATGGCGCGCCTGAGATCGACGTCGACGAAGGACCAAGTCGGTCCCATGTCGCGGCACGTCGTGAAGCCGGCCTGCAGGGTCACGCGAGCGTTGCGGGCGCCGTGCAGCGCAGCCTGGCCCGGGGTGGTCGACAAGAGGACGTCCTCCCAGTGGACGCCCTCGGGGTCGGTGAGATGGACGTGGAGATCGATGAGCCCTGGAAGTACGGTCGCCTCGCCCAAATCGATCACTGCCGCATCGGCGGGGATGGGAAGATCCCGCCCGACGGCCTCGATTCGGTCGCCGCGGATGAGGACGACGCCGCGCGCCAGTGGTGCCTCGCTCGTCGCCGTGATCAGCCGGGCCGCTCGGACTGCCACCCGGTCCTGCGCCACGGCCACGGACGCACCCAGGACGAGGCCTGCGACGCAGGCGCCCGCCATCGGCAGCCGGGGGCGCCTGGCGGAGTGGTGGGCGACCCGAGGCAGCCTCGGACGAGGCTCAGGCGATCGGGGGCTCTTCGGATTCCTCGACATCGGTGGAGGTCTCCAGCATGACCTCGATCCGCCGCTGCTGATGGCGGCGGGTCTCGATCTCCTGCTCGAGGCGCCGGCGTTCATCCTCGGAGGCCTCGCCGCGGCGGGCCTCGAACTCTTCCAACTCTGTTGCGAGACGATCCCGCTCGACCCGCAGCTGCTCCCGTTGCCCGGCCTGCTTGGCCTTGTCGAAAATGAGATCCTCCGGCCCGGGCCCGGTCCCGTCGGTGATCGGGGCGGCCGGGGCCGCGGGCGGGGGGATGACGGGGGCGTCCGGGGACAGCCGCCGCTGAGCCATGAATGCCGGCGACACGATCTCGACCCCGGCGTCATGCAGCGTATCCAGCATCTTGCGCCGTAAGGTGGATCTGACGGTGAGGAACTGCGTCACGTTCGCGAGAAGCCCGGCTGTGCGGTAGGTCACGGAGAAGTCGCCGAGCTCGCGCACCTGCACGAACGGCTCTGCCAGCCCGGCATCACGCGCGGCCTGTTCCAGCAGCCCCTCGACATGCTCGTGGGCGACGTCGTAGCCGAGGGAGACCGTCGCCGACACGATGGTCCCCGACGACCGCACGACCGTGACCGGGTGGGAGAGCAGATATAGGTTGGGGAGGGTCGTGAGCTCGCTGTCCTCGGTTTGGATCTCGGTGTGAAACAGCCCGCGCTCGGTGACGCGCCCGAATTCATCCGCGATCCGAACGAAGTCGCCCGGCCGGAAGCTCCCGACCGCCCGCAGCATGAGGCCGGCCATGGCGTTGGCCACGAAGGTGGTCGACGACAGCGCGATGATCGACGTCACGACGAGGCCGAGCAACCCGAGGAGCTGACCGCGAGTCTCCCCGCCGACCGGCAACGCGAGAACGACCACCACCAGGCCGACGCCGGACAGCGCCAGCATGGAGAGCTGACGTGGGAGCCGCTGGTCCGCGCCGTACGCCCGCCCCCGGCCCAGCATCAGCCAGCTGGCGAGCCACAGGCCCAGGCCGGTGAGGGCCACGACGATCAGGACGGGGAGGAACCGCGAGAGTGTGGCGAACAGGGAATCGGCTCCGCTCATGCGCCCGGGTGGATGTGGAGACCGCGCGTCAGCCGGGTCTCAGTCAGGCGCGGTCGGTGATCTCCAGGGCACGGTAGCTCTTCTTCCTCGGTAGGATGCCCCACGCCCGCCGGGCGCGCTCTGCTCCGACTGAGCGTATGTTACGCCCACCCAACCGGGCGGGCAAACGCTGTATCGCCGGTATTCTCGCTCCTCCCGCCAGGCCGAGGCTCGAACGCCCCGCAGGCCTGCCACTGCGGGCTGCCAGCCCCGCCGGTGCGTGCTTGCGCCGGCGCCGACAACGGGGGTACCGTGAGCGGGCTGCTAGCGTGACGAAAGGCGGAGGCGCGAGTGCAGACGTTGACGATCGAAGAGGCGCAGGAGCTGACGGCCCGGCTGCGGCGATCGGTGGCCGCGGGGATCGTCGGGCAAGCCGACCTGATCGATGGGCTTCTGCTCGCCGTGCTGGCCAACGGCCACGTCCTCATCGAGGGCGTGCCGGGACTGGCGAAGACGCGGAGCGTGAACCTGCTCGCGCGAGCCTGCGGTGGCGTCTTCCACCGGATTCAGTTCACGCCCGATCTCCTTCCGGCCGACATCACCGGCACGGAGATCTACAAGCCATCGACGGGCACGTTCGAAACGAAACGCGGCCCGCTCTTTGCGAACGTCGTGCTCGCCGACGAGATCAATCGCGCGGCGCCGAAGGTCCAGTCCGCGTTGCTCGAGGCAATGCAGGAGCGGCAGGTGACGATCGGCGACCGGAGCCATCCCCGGCCGCGCCCCTTCTTCGTCTTTGCGACGCAGAACCCCGTCGAGCAAGAAGGCACCTACCCACTGCCAGAGGCGCAAGTAGACCGCTTCCTGATGAAGCTGGTCGTCTCGTATCCGTCGCAGGACGAGGAGAAGCAAATCGTGCGCATGGTGATGGGCGAGACCGAGCTGCCCGCGGTCGACGTGGCGACCGACGGTCCGGCGCTGGTGGCCCTCCAGGCCACGACGCACGGCGTGCACGTCGAGGACCGCATCCTGGACTACGCGACGGATCTGGTCATGACGACGCGCGAGCCGGCGCGGTACGGCCTGCCCTTCGACGACCTGATTCAGCTCGGCGCCTCGCCGCGCGCCTCCATCGCGCTCGTACAGGTGTCGCGTGCCCGGGCGGTCCTGGACGGGCGGGAAGAGGTGCTGCCGGAGGATGTCAAGACCGTCGCGCACGACGTGCTCCGCCATCGCATCCTGCTGACCTACCATGCGGACGCCGAGGGCGTCACGTCGGGTCAGCTGATCGATCAGATCCTCGGCAGCGTCAAGGTTCCCTGAACGCGATGGCCGTCGCCTCCCTGGGCAGCCTGCTCTCGCAGGTCCGAGCGCTGGAGCTCGTCGCGCGGCGCAACGTCACCTCCACGCTCTCGGGCAACTACGTGACCTCGATCCAGGGTCGCGGGATGGAGTTTCACGAGGCGCGTCGCTACGTGGTCGGCGACCCGGTTCGCCACATCGACTGGAAGATGACGGCGCGGCTGGGTGTGCCCTACGTGCGGACCTACCTGGAGGAGCGGCAACGCGAGATCTTCATCGCGCTTGACACGAGTCCGTCGATGCACACGGGCTGGCAGGACAGGAGCAAGCTCGATCTGGCCGTCGAGACGGCGGCGACCATCGCCGTCTCGGCCCTCGATGCGGGCGATCGTCTCGGCTTTCTCACGTTCTCGGATCGGGTGCACGACGTGTCGCGGCCGATTGCCGGCAAGCGTCAGCTGTTTCGTGCCCTGCGACGTTTCGCGCGCGTCGTGCGGGAGACCCCGGAGCCGTGCGGCGAGTCCGACCCGCGATCTGCGTTCCACGCCATCCAGGCCCTGCGTGGTCGACGCTTCGTCGTGTTCGTGATCTCCGACTTCATCGACCACGACGTGCCAGAGGACGTGCGCTACGTTCAGATGCGGCACGACGTGTCGCTGCTTCACATCTACGATCCGGTGGAGTACGCGCCGCGCAGCACGGTTCGGCTGCCGATGCTGGCGCCGGAGGGTCGGTCGATCGTCACCTCGGTCCGACCCGGAGAGACGGGGAGCCTCGACGCAATGCAACGGTTCCTGCGCCAGGCGTGCCGTCAGTACGGCATCGCCGTGTCGTCCATCTCGGCGAGGGATCCCGTCGGGGGGCTTCTGGCGGCGCATTTCCACCGGCGTCGCCGGGGGCTGGGCTAGGCTCATGACGCCGCTTCCGGTGCCGCTGACCGATCCCCTGCATATTCTGTCGCCGCTCGGTCCGTGGGTGTGGCTGGCGGCCGCCCTCGCGTTGGTGCTCGCGATGCTGGCGCGGCGTCTGGGCCGGCGTCGCGCGTCGCCGTCGCCACCGGCGGAGGCGCAGGCTGCGGTCGTGCCGAGCACGATCGAGACCAGAATCGCGGAGCTGGTGGAGCGCTTCGGCCGGACGGAGGCGTATCGGGAGGGGTGCCATGCGCTGGCCACCCTCGTCAGGACGTTCCTCGAGCGGCAGACGGGTCTCGAGATCGAGGAGATGACCAGCGCAGAGATCGCCGGGGCGATCGAGGATCCACGAATCGGCGAGTTCATGAAGGAGCTGCGGACACATCAGTACCGCCGACGCGAACCCAAGCGCAGCCATTTCATCCGTCTTTGCGAACGCGCGATCGAGCTGCTGCGCCCACTGCCGAGGCGGGGGCGTCGCCCGGAGGGCGCGACGACGTGACCCTGTCTCACCCCTGGCTCCTGGGTGGCCTGTTGCTCGTCGTTCCGTACGCGTGGCTGCGCGGACGGCTCCTGCGGACCGCCGTGTTGCCCTACGCGCCGCTCCAGTACTCCAACGGGTCGCAGGCGCGGGCCTGGCTTCTGCGTGCGCAGGTGCCCTTCGAGATGCTCCTCCTGGCGGGAGTGGTGCTCGCGCTCGCCTGGCCCCACCGCGAGTCCGAGGTGGAGCTGATCGGCGAGGAGGGGCTCGACGTGGCGCTGACGCTCGACGTCTCGGCCAGCATGCAGGCCGCGGACTTCCCGCCGAATCGTCTGGAATCGTTGAAGCGGCTGGCGATGGATTTCGTGGACCGCAGCATGGGCGATCGGATAGCCGTGTACGCGTTCGCCGGGCATGCGTTCACACAGACCGCGCTGACGACCGACCACGCGACCCTGACCCAGCTGATCGAGGGCCTCTCCTACGAATCGATCGACCACGGCGAGAGCGGAGGCACCGCCCTGGGGGATGCCCTGCTGGCTGCCGCCAACGGGCTGCTCGAGGGACGGATCGAGGGTCGCGACCAGGTCATCGTGTTGCTGACCGATGGGCAGAGCGACCGGGGAATCGACCCGATTCTGGCGTCGAGGTTCGTCGCCGAGAGCGATATTCGTCTCCACGTGATCGGGATCGGCGGCGACGAACCCGTGGAGGTCGAGGTGTACGGCAAGCCCTTCATTACACCGGGCGGTGGTGTCCTCACTACGCGGCTGGACGACGCGCAGCTCGTGGAGATCGTGGAGGCCGCGGGTGGTCGCTACGCGCGCGCGCGCAACGTCGATGTGTTAACCGAGCTGCTGGCCGGGCTGTCGCGCCTCGAGACGACGCCCCTCGAGGTCGACGCCGTGCGGACGCGGATCTCTCTGGTACCGGACCTGGCGGCCTTCCTGTTCGCTCTGCTGGCGACGTGGCTGGTGGTGGACGGCTTCGTGTTGCGGAGGCCGCTGCGATGATCTGGCTGGCGGAGCCGCTCCGCCTGGTCGCCCTCCTGCCCTGGGTGGGCCTTCTGCTCGTGCTTGCCTGGCGGCAGGTGGTCGCGCTCGGCTGGATCCAGGAGCACGTGTCGCCCAGGTTTCGGCGGGTGTTCACGCGCTACACGCGGGGCGGGCTGGCCGGGCACCTCGTGTTGCTCCTCGTGATGGGGGCCCTGCTCGTGGGTGCCGCGTCCGGACTCACGACCTCAGGAGAAGGTGAGCGAGAGATCGAGACTCGAACGATCATCCTGGCGATCGATGCGTCCCTGAGCAGGGGGGCGTCGGACATGCGAGCGGAGTCCGAGGCCGACGCGGAGCCCCTCAGCCGCTTCGCCAGGGCCCGGGACTTCGCGCGCGACCTGGTCGTGGCGATGCCCGAGGCCACCTTCGCGCTGATGTCGTTCAGCGGGATCACCGTCGTGCATATGCCGCCTACCCGTGACCGTCGGGCGCTGACCGGCCTGCTCGACACGCTCACCTATCATCTGGATTTGTCTCGGAGCGGCACACGCTTCTCGAGCGTGTTCGACGCCGTGATCCACATGGTGCAGCGCACCCCCGGGAGATACCAGGTCGTCCTGTTCAGTGACGGCGAGCTGCCGCAGACAGACGCCTACGAGGAGGACCTCGAGGTCCTCGACGAGCTGGGCGTCACGGTCCACACCATCGGTCTGGGTACCACCGATGGACAGGCGCGGGTGGTCTACGACCTGGAGGACGTGATTGCGGGGGTGGAGGAGCGGGAGGTCGCGCGCCGCTACCACACCCGCAGGGTCGACGCGACGCTGGTTCAGATCGCGGAGGACACCGGTGGCGCCGTGCTGATCCTCGAGGCTGGCGGATCGGTCGACGATCTGCTGGCGCGCCTCCGCGCGGTCGAGCCGGACGTCGTGTCGGTGGCGGACGCGGGCCGAACGGATCTGTCCCGGTATCTGGTGGCGGTGTTCGGCCTCTGCTTCCTCATCGAGACACTCGCGCTGCCGCGACGCGGCGGTCAGCGGCGATTGCGGGATCCACGGGCGGCCCCCGAGGCACGGGGACGGTCGGCATCCAGGGGGCGAGGCGCGCTGGTGGCGGTCCTGCTGCTGTGCATGGCCGGCGCCGCGGGCTGTCGCTCCCGCACGTGGATGGCGCACGTGCAAAACGAGCGCGGCATCGGACTGTACGAGTCCGGCGACCACGAGACGGCGACTCGCCGATTCGAGCGGAGCATCAGCTTCAAGGTCCGGGAGCACCTCCCGCTGGTCAACCTCGCCAACAACGAATTGGCGCGGGACGACATCGCGACGGCGCACGACCTCTACCAGGAGGCGATCCTCCTGCAGCCCGACCTGGCCGAGGCGTATCACAACGACGGGCACGCGCTCTACCGGTGGGGGGAGATCGAGATCGATCCGACCGGGTGCGAGCTCGAGCGCACGCGCCGGCTCTGGGAGCAGGCGATGAAGCGGTTCCGCCGGGCCGAAGATCTCGCCGGCGCCCGAAGTGCCCTCGGTAGCGGCGCGGCCGAGAATGCAGAGGCCGTCGTCGAGCGGCTGCAGGAGCTCAGTCGCCTGGCGGAGCAGTGTCCTCCGCCTCCACCGAGTGGTGGCGGAGGCGGCGGCGGTGAGGGCGGAGAGAGCGAAGGCGGGGGCGGCGGGAGTGAAGGCGAGGGCGGAGGGAGCGAAGGCGGGGGTGCCGGCGCGGGGGCCGAAGGCGAGGGCCAGGGCTCCGGCGCGGGTGGTGGCGGTGCGTCCGGGGGCGGCGGCGGAAGCGGCCAGGGTGGGGGCTCGGGCCCGCCGCCGGGCCCACGTCCATTGACCGTCGAGGAGCGGCGCCAGATCCAGGGAGCGCTCGACCGAATCGAGGAACAAGCCTCGGGTGCCGCCGGGTTTCGGCACTCCGGACCCCAGCAGCTCTCGCCGGAAACGGCCGAGAAGGCCAAGGGCGTGCCGATCTGGTGGTGAGGTCGAACCGACGCGTCTGAAGTCAGCGGTTGGGGCTGCCGATTCTGGGGAGAAGGGAGGCACCCGACTGGCCCGTATCGACCGCTACGTCGACGCCCTGCTGGAGCGCAAAGCCGACCGGGTGACGCTCGCGACCGGGGAGCAAGTCACGCTCGCGTCGGGCGACGGCATCGAGATGCTCTCCACGGCGGCTCCTCCGGCCAGAGCCGTGGAAGGACTCCTCCAGGAGATCGTGTCGGCCGACATCGCCGACCGCGCCGCCCAGGAGGGAGAGCACTGCTTTACGTATATGGCACCCTCCGGGTCGGTCCAGGTCGCGGTGGCACGCGCGGGTCCGTCGCTGCGCCTGGCCTTGACGCCCCAGGCCGCGGAGGTCGCCGGCGCCCCGGACCCCGGTCCGGTCGCGCAGGTCGCATCGAGCGCCGCGGCTCCGGTGTCGCCCGGAACGGCCGGCGAGGCGCCGATGCGGACGGCGCCTGCGTTGGAGGCGCCGGCGCCATCCCCGCCGCCACCCGTGCGGATCGATCCCCAGTCCGAGACGGCACCGATGGACGCCTTCTTCACGGAGATGGTGCGGTCGGGTTGCTCGGACCTTCATCTCAGCTCGGGGAGCCCGCCCTTCTTCCGGAAGGACGGCGAGATGGTCACGCTCTCTCAGGCGACCCCGATCGGCCCGGACCGCGCGCGCGAGATGCTGTTCGCGATCACACCGCCCCAGCGTCGCGACGAGTTCGAGCGGCTCCACGACACCGACTTCTCCTACGAGATCAGCGGGCTGGGACGGTTCCGCTGCAACCTCTTCATGGACCGGATGGGGATGGGCGGAGTCTTCCGCACCATCCCGACGGAGATCCTCACCGCGCAGGCCCTCGGCCTCCCCTCGCACATCCTCGATCTGTGTCACCTCTCGAAGGGCCTCGTCGTCGTGACCGGCCCCACGGGTTCGGGCAAGTCCACCACGCTAGCTGCGATGATCGACTACATCAATCGCAATCGATCGGATCACATCATCACGATCGAGGACCCGATCGAGTTCGTGCATCCGAACCGCAAGTGCCTGATCAACCAGCGTGAGATCGGCGACCATACCCAGGGGTTCAAGCCGGCGCTGCGAGCCGCGCTCAGAGAGGATCCTGACATCGTCCTGGTCGGGGAGATGCGCGACCTTGAAACCGTGGAGATCGCCATCGAGACGGCCGAGACGGGACATCTGGTGTTCGGCACGCTCCACACCAACACCGCGGCGTCGACCGTGGATCGGATCATCGACCAGTTCCCGTCCGAGCGGCAGGGCCAGGTCCGCACGATGCTGTCGGAGTCGCTCAAGGGCGTCATCGCCCAGACCCTGTGCAAGAAGAAGGGCGGCGGCCGCGTGGCGGCTCTCGAGATCTTGATCGTGACGGCCGCTATCAGCAATCTGATTCGAGAGGGCAAGACATTCCAGATTCCCTCGGTCATGCAGATGGGCAAGAAGCTGGGCATGTCGACGCTCAGCGATGCACTTCTCGCTCTCGTCGTCAAGGGGCTCGTCGAGCCGGACCAGGCCTGCGCCAAGGCGGCGGCGCGGTCGGAATTCCGGGCGCTGCTCTCGAGCAAGGGCTACCCGGTCGGCGCGGCGGAGGGGCCAGAGTAGTCGCGTTCATCCGCGGGCGCGGATGCCATATCATGGCCGGGCATGAAGACGCTGTGTCTCCTCAGGCATGCGAAATCGAGCTGGGGCGACTCATCGCTCGACGATTTCGACCGCCCGCTGGCGGACCGCGGGCGGCGCGCGGCCGCGCGCATGGCGGCCTACCTACTGAAGGCAGGGCCGCGGCCGGATGTCGTGCTCTGCTCGCCGGCGCGGCGTGCGGTGGAGACGTGGGAGCCCGTGGCGGACCTGCTGGGGGCGAGCGGGCAGGTTCGGTTCGAGCCTGACCTCTACCTCGCCAGCCCGGGGCTGGTGCTCAATCGGATCCGCGCACAGCCCGGCGGCGTCGCGATCGCGATGGTCGTGGGGCACAACCCGACGATGGAGGAGCTGGCGCACCATCTGTGCGGGGGCGGGGACGCACAGGGACTGGCGCGGCTCGAACGAAAATATCCCACCGGCACCCTGGCCGTCATCACCTTCGCCGCGGACCGCTGGAACGCCCTCGGCCCGGGCGCTGGCTACCTGGATCGATTCGTCCGACCCAAGGACCTCGGCTAGTGCACCGCCGTCGAGATGCGGGCTCGAGGCGTGACCGCATCTCGACGGCGGTGTACTAGATCTCCCTCGCCGGATCGTTCACCACGGGACGAAGCGGCGACCGCCGTGCTAGAGCGGTCGCTCCGGGTTGCTGATCGACCGCCACATGTGAGCGACCGGGCTGTTGTCGTAGCCGAGCCCTTCCTTCGGTTGCTTGAACTGACGACCCATAATGTCGATGAAGGGCTCGATCGAGACCTCGGCCTCGGGGTCGAAGGCGTACTGATCGTTGACGGTGACCAACCGGGCTTCCATGTAGAACTTGTGTGCGCGCGCGTACTCGTGGGCCGCGCGGATGTAGGGATCCGGCTCGTAGTCGACGCCGAAGATCCGGTTGTACATCTCGGGGTACTCATAGCCCACCGACGGGTCCGGGAAGAACCGGAGCGCCTGATGGTAGCGGATCCCCCAGCTGACCCGCTCGTCCACGTAGGGCTCGAAGAGCTGCGCGCCCCAGTAGCCGTGGTCACCCTTCATCAGGCCCTGGACGACGTCGTGGAGCAGACACGCGAAGATGGTGCGCTCCGGCTGGTCGGTCTTCATCGCGTGCGCCGCGCTCTGCAGGACGTGCCGCGCCGGGGCGAAGCGCAGCTCGAAGAAGTCGTGAAGGGTCGGCTTTTCCGGCATGGGAGCGAGCGCCTGTCGGGTGGGCTTGAACAGGTTGCCCGTTCCACGCGGGACGCGCTCCTCGTCTGACGGGGCCGGCTGGCCGAGCTCTCCGCCGTCGAGGCGCTCGGTCATGTAGTGCTCCAGCGCCTCGGCGCGCGCTTCGTGCGTCATGCTCTCGATGGCTGCCGCGCCGCCCAGTGTGGCCAAGAAGACTCCGCGGTCGATGTGCATCGCAATCCCCCTCGGAATGTCAGTGCCCGTCGAGACCGTTTCCGCCGGACCCAACGCTAGACCCAAGAGCAGGCGGAGTCAAGCGCGCCGGCACTCCGCCCGGAACCGTCGCCGTGGCCGACGCCGGGAACGGTGTCCTGCGCTTCGCGGATCCGGCGGGGAGGATCGTAGAATGGCGTGGGGAGGAAATCCATGATCGCATCACGCATCCCAATGGTCTTGATCCTGGGTGTGTTCGCGGCTGGCTGCGCGAGCGAAGGTCCCCAGGCGCGTGTCGAAAAGGAAGACGGCACGGTCATCATCGGCCAGGTCGTCGAGGGCGACGGCGACGCCATCGTGATCGAGAGCGCGCAGGGACGGACGACGATCGCCCAGTCGGAGATCAGCTCGATCACCTACGGTGGCGTCGCCGAGATGGACGAGGGTGGGTCCGTACCGGGGGACGGCGGCGAAGCCGAGACCGAGCAAGAGGAGCCGGAGGAGACCTTCCGGGAGGTCACCGTCCCGGAGGGCACGTCACTGGCGCTCGTGCTCGAGAGCGGCCTCTCCTCGAAGACCAGTAGCGTCGAGGACACGGCCCGCGCACGGCTGGCCGAGGCCGTGACCGTCGACGGTGTGATCGTGTTGCCCGAGGGTGCGACGTTCGTCGGTTCGGTCATCGAGGCCGAGGCGTCCGGTAAGGTGGAGGGCCGGGCGCGTTTGGGCGTGCGGTTCCACGAGGTCGAACTGGCCGATGGGGGGCGTCACGACGTGCGGACCGCGGCAGTCCGACGAGAAGCCGCCGGCACCAAGGCACGGGATGCCAGGAATATCGGGGTTGGTGCGGCAGCGGGCGCGCTCATCGGCGGGATCGTCGGAGGCGGCAAAGGGGCCGGGGTCGGCACGGCGGTTGGGGCCGGGGCGGGTACGGGCGTGGTGATGGCAACGGCCGGCGACGAGGTGAGCATGGCGGCCGGATCGACCGTGCGGACCACGCTGGAGGCGCCCCTGACCGTGCTCGTGCCCGATCCAACCGAGCCCTGAGTCGTCGACGAGACTGTATGCTCCCTCGTCGCGCCTGGCCAGCCGGGCGCCGCGTCCGCCGACTGCAGCAGGATTCTTACCACGGACTGCTAGCCCGCATTATTCATGAAGCTTCGTCTGAGAACGCAGATCTGCTCGGCAGGTGCGGTGTTGTCGAAGAACCTCGCCCTCGACGCACTGCACGAGTGCGCCTGCGGCCGAGAACCTTCGACAACACCGCACCTGACGGCATCTCCACGCCCTCAGCTCGAACCTTCATGAATAATGCGGGCTAGCGGAACAGGCCGACGATCACGGCGGCCCCCGGGTTGTCTGACAACCGGTACGTCTCGCCCGCCGCCAGCGTGACGCTGGAGGCGATCACCGCGCCGGTCAATGGATGGATGACGTCGAACTCCATCGCACGACTCGCGGTCAGGTCGAGGTGCCCGCGTAGCCCGATCGGCGCGACGACGAAGCGGTTGCCGCTCGTGGCCGCGAAGGCGCGAACCGCGCCCGTGGCGTGGCCGTCCACCCACATTTGATTGTCGAGGCTGGGCGCGAACGGATGCCCGGGCCAGTAGTGGTTCTGTCGCACCCAGTTTGGCAGACCTTCGGGGAGATACGAGCGAATCGCCCTCAACCCGTCGCCGATCGCCTGCGCGTTCGGCTGGTCGGCGAACCGTTCGTCGGCGCGGATGCCGGCCCGCGCGTGATACACGTAGCCCGCGCCCTGGCTCACGAACGTGACCACCGCGGCCATCACGATGCGGAGCGGGTCGTCGTCCGAGGCCACCGAGCTGCCCGGGCCGATCGGCTCGTTGTTCGTCCAGCCTGCCGGCACGGCGCCGCAGCCGTGCGGATGCCAGGCCTGCCGCACCGGGCGCCAGGCCCCCTCCACGGTCGACGAGTTGCGGTCGAGATGGAGGGTCGCCAGCTCCACGGCGAGCCCGCCGTACACCTCGGTCCATGCCGCACAGTCTCCGCCGAATGTCGCCGAGGCCGAGACGAGTACCGAGGTGCGCGCCGCCAGGCGCGCGGCGAGCTGGCGGAGCTCGGCGACGTCGAGCCCGTTCTGCCAGTGCTCGTTCGCGGTCTCGAGGTGCTGGATGCGGTCCGGGTGCTGGTTGGCGAAGTTGGCCCAGGCGTCCACGAAGGCCGTCCGGTCGGTGGATCGCGGCATCATCACCTGCGCATCCGCAAAGAGCGTCACCTCGACGCGAAGACCGTAGGTGGCGTAGAGATGCCGGGTCGCCTGGTCCACGACGGTCCAGTAGTTCGTGGCGAACGGGTCGATTTCGCGACCGGACCAGAACGGCTGTGCTCCGACCATCCCCAGCACCCGCACGTAGTCGACGCCGTGGTTCGACAGCCAGAGGGCGCTGTCATCCAGCCACTGTCGGTCGTACTGCCAGGCCCAGAACACCGGAAACAGCGTGGCGCCGACCGCGTTCCAGGCGCCGTCGTCGTCGGTGAAGCTGTGCCCCTGGAGCGTCACGGCCCCGGTCCTCGTCGTGGGCGGTGGGACCGGAGGCGCGGGCGGCGGCGCGGGTGGAGGTGGGGTCGGCGCCGTCCCGGGCAGGGGGGGCGACGCGATGGCGCCGCTCGGCCACGACGTTCCGTGGCTCGCGTGTCCGCCGTGAAACGTCTCGTTCCAGTAGACGGTTCGCTCGACGACGAAAGGGACCCCGTTCGTCGACTCGAAGAAGGTCGCGAACTTCTCGTCGTGGAGCTCGGCATACCAGCTCGCGGGGAGGGTGAACCGCGCGTTGGGCTGCACCGGGAAGGTCCGCACGATGCCGGTGCCATCTTCGCGATGAAACGTCGCTCTGATCTCGGCCGCGGTGGCGCTCGCGTTCGCCAGCAGAAAGAAGGTCTGAAAGAAGGTTCTGTGGTGGTTGCCTTCCAGGCCCTCGGCGAACCCCCACCTGAGGGCTTCGGCGGGCAACCCGGTCGTGACGTGTCCCCCGACGAAGTCGTTCCAGTACATCGACCGCTCCGCCACCGTGGGGACGCCGTTCTGGCTCTCGACGAGGATCGAGAAGGCGGCGTCCTCCAGGCCCGGAACCTGGTCGACCCAGAGATCGAAGCGGCTCTCGGGCGCGATGGTGTAGGTGCGACCGATCGGTGGGCCGGTTTCGAGGAAGAACGTGACCTTGACCTGCGCGGCGTTGGAGCGATCCGGATTCCCGATCAGGAGGAAGGTCTCGAAGCCGGCGCCGGTGAAGCCCTCGGCGAAGCGCCATGATGTCTCGAGC
Organism: Vicinamibacterales bacterium; assembly: GCA_965197935.1. GTDB lineage: Bacteria > Acidobacteriota > Vicinamibacteria > Vicinamibacterales > CAZQMT01 > CAZQMT01. Next base: position 659,480 of record CBDAOD010000002.1, read on the forward strand.
GTCGTTACGCCCGTCGTCGCGTGTCCCCCGTCGAGGCCATTCCAGTACATCGCGCGCTCGACGATGATCCCCACCCCGTTCAAGGATTCGACCATGGTCGAGAAGGCAGCGCTCCCCAGCTGGGGCACCATGGCGTTGACCCAGATCGTGAAGCGGCTCTGCTCCTTGACCGTGTAGATCTTCCTGACGGGCGGGCCGCCATCGGTCCGCAGGAACGTGACGCGCACGAGCGCGGCGGTTGTGTCCGGGTTGGCGATCAGGATGAATGGATTGAAGGATGTCGTCGACCCTTCCGCGAGACGCCAGGTCAATGCGGGCGCCGTCACGCCGACGACGGTGTGGCCGTCCTCCCGTGCCTGACCGGGGAAGTACATCGAGCGTTCGACGATGATGTCGAGGTCCGAGTCGATCACGGCGGAGACGGCGTTGTTGGGGACCAGGTCGTTCACCCGCAGCGTCGCCCGGCTCGTGGCGGGCACGACGAGCTGATGCGGTACCGTCGAACCATCGAACGTCGACAACGTGATGGCCACGGTGGCCGGGGACGCATGGGGATTGGCGATGAGGATCTCTTCCTCGAAGAAGGACGTCGTCGCGCCCTCGGCCAGATACCATCGCCGGTGTTGGGCCGTCGCGCTCGTCGAGATCGAGACCAGCGCGACGCTGACGCAGAGGACGAGCAAGTGCCGTGGCATGCAGTTCATGGTCGTTCCGCGCAGCACGCTGCCGGCGCGGGGAGCCTGCGTGGGCCCGCGAAGGGAAACCCGTGTCGCGCACCGTGTTATCGGATCTTGGGGACGAAAACGTTCGGGGAGGGCGGACGCGGTTCGGCACCACGCGTCGTGACTGGCCGCCTCGGACGCGGGTCGTTACATCGACGCGATCTGCTCGACGATCGGCCAGAAGTCGAGTTGGTCGACCGCGTGGGCGCGGTAGATGCCCACCGAATCGGCGCCGTTCGCCAGCGCCCGCCGTGCGGCCTCGAGCATCAGCCTCGGATCTTGAAAGCTCCCCGGGTGGTAGCAGGACAGCTCGACGATCAGCGGGCAGCGGCCACCGACGATCCCGGCGGCCTCCTGCGTGTGGCGCTCGACGGCTCGCAGATCGGAGGTCGTGCGGAACCACAAGTGGAGCTCGTCGATCAGCTCCTCGTCCACCCAGCGAGGCCAGTCTTGCAGCACCTTGAGATAGGCGTCTCGCTCGCGGTGGATCAGCGATACGGTGAAGGTCGGGCGGGAGGGGCGAGCGGCGAGCGCCTGCCGTAGCTCCCGCACGAGCGTCGTGGCCTGGTCCGCCCGAAACTGCACCCAATCCGGGTCGTCGTTGGGTAGGTCGAACGGATCCCGTCCCGTCCGCGCGCGGTAGGCGTCGACCATGGCCGGCTCGTACCCGTTCGTGTCGACCCCGTCTTCGTCTTCGTTGGCCAGCACGAACTCGGCCTGGACGCCGGCGGCGCCGGACTCGTCCAGGAGCGCGAGGTAGCGCCCGATCTCGTGCTCGCGCATCTCGGGCAGGATCGGGCTGAGCTGGAGACGCTCGTAGGGTTGCATCTCGTCGACACGACCGCGATTCTGGCCGCGCAGCTCGGGGTGCGCGCGCGCAAAGTCGCTCGTCCGGTGCTGCGCGGTCGGCGCGCTCCAGATCGGGCGGTGGGCGTCGAGGATGACCTTGGCCTCCGGCGTGCCGATCGGCGGCCGGATGAACTCACACGACCAGGCGAAGTGCATGCGTACGCCGCCATGAGAGTTGAGCGCCACGTAGGAGTGGGTCTCGATGCTCCGGGTCCGGGCCGTCTCCACGAGCATGCGAGACGCGCCGTTCGCGATCAGTCGGGTCACGCCCGTGCTCGCACACCGATCCGCGAACGCTTCCACCTCCGTTCGATCCGACGGAGCCTCGGGATCGATGAGCCCCCCCGAAGCACACCACAGGGTGAAGCCGCTCGACCGGCGCGTCTGCCCGACGGCGGCCACCGGGTCCGCCGCGGGCGGCGTCGTCTTCCCGAGCGGGGAACCCAGGACGCCGAGCGAGAGCGTTCCTCCGAGAAACGACCGCCGGGTGAGTCCATCGCCCGTCGAGGATCCATCCATCGATTCGTCCTTTCATCGGCACGCCGGGGATCGGGCGCCGGCATCCGTTCCCGGGGCCGACCGCGTCGCGCTCATACCCCGTGCCGCGTCGCGTCGTCGATGGCGGTCACGAACGTATCGACCTCTTGGAGGGTGGTGAAGACGTTGGGTGCGACGCGGATACACGAGAACTCGCCCTCGACGAATCTGGGCCGCACGTGGATCCGGTACTTGCGTTCGAGAAAGAGCGTCAGCCTCTCCATGTCCATCCCGTCGATGGTCATGCCGCCGAGCCCGCACGATTGCGCCGGATCGTCCGCGTTGAGGACCGTCACGCCTGCCAGGTCCTGGACCCCCTCCGCCCACCGGCGGCGCAGATACCTGAGGCGCGCCGCCTTGCGCTCGACCCCGATGCTGTCGTGGAACGTCACCGCCTCGGTGATGGCTCCCCGGATCGCGATCGGGTAGGTCCCGATCTGCTCGAACTTGCGAATGTCGTCATCCATCCGCTCGGGCGCGGCCATCAGCGGCCAGACGGAGGGGATCTTCGCCTTGCGGACATACAGGAAGCCGGTGCCGACCGGCGCGAGCATCCATTTGTGGAGGCTGGTGCCGTAGTAGTCGCAGTCGAGCTCGTCACGCGTGAACGGGAAGTGCGCGAACCCGTGCGCCCCGTCGACAATCGTCTCGATGCCTCGCTCGCGTGCCATCTGGCAGATCTGCCGAACCGGAAAGATCTGACCGGTCGTATAGGTCGTGTGGCAGACGAGGATGACCCTGGTCCGGGGCGTCACGCGCTCCGCGATGAGCCCCACCAGATCCTCCGGATTGGCCGGCGGAGTGGCGAAGGGAACGGTCTTGAGGACGATACCGTCCCGCCGCTCCCGCTGGCGCCAGGTCGTGAGCATCCGCGGATAGTCCTGCGTGGTGGTGAGGATCTCGTCGCCGCGCTCGAGCCGGAGCCCGAGCTGGACGATCTCCATGGCCTCGCTGGTGTTGCGCGTGATGGCCAGCTCCTCGGGGTCGCACCCGAACGTCGCCGCGAGCCGGCGCCTTACCACCTCCACGCGTGGAATCAACATCTCGTCCACGTAGTACGACGGACTCATGTTGATGATGTCCCAGTAGGCGTGCATGGTCTCCTGCACGCTGCGGGGGGCCGGGCTGACGCTGCCGCTGTTGAGGTTGATCGAATTCCGATCGATCGTGAAGGCGTGCCGGATCTGGAACCAGAAGTCCTCGTCCATCGCGACACGCTCGGGCGCCTGCCCGGCGACCCCCGCGGTGGCCACCTTCACATGCGCCACGGCATCCGTCTTCATGGCGGCCAGGCAGCCCCCGGCCATCGACAGGAACGCACGTCTGTCCATCCGAGCCCTCCTCTGGGCGATGCGGCCGAGCCTGCCGATTATAGCGTGGGGCTGGTGTCGTCGTGATGTCGTCAGCCGTGTTCCCCCGCGCCCCGCCCGACACCTCCGCCCCGTCAGCTTCGGATAGAATGGCGCATCGATCGTGAGCCGACGAGCGTCCGGCCAGGCTCTGCACCGATCCAGGGATCCGGTATGCGGACCCCACGGCCGGACCACGGCGGATGTGGCGGATCCTCACGATCGATCCGATTCATGCTGTGCAGCACTGAGCCCGACCCCTGGCTCGATGCGTGCGCTGACCGGGAGGCACGGACATGTTCATGGCGGTCGATCACCCCCTACGGGTGCGCCCTGAAGGGTTCACCCTTGCGGATCTGGACGCCGGCCCGCCCGACGACGCGCCGTCGAGCAAGAAGCTGAAGGAGTTGCTGGAGGAGGAGACCGAGCAGCTCGCCCGTTTCCAGCGCCGGCTCTACGCCCACGATCGCCATGCGGTTCTGCTCATCTTCCAGGCGCTGGACGCGGCGGGGAAGGACGGGACGATTCGCCGGGTGATGAGCGGCGTCAACCCGGCGGGTTGCCAGGTTTTCTCCTTCAAGCGGCCATCGTCGCTCGAGCTGGATCACGATTTTCTGTGGCGGAGCGCGCAGCGACTCCCCGAGCGCGGCCGCATCGGCGTGTTCAACCGCAGCTACTACGAGGAGGTGCTGGTGGTGCGGGTTCACCCCGAGCTGCTCGATTACCAGCGGCTCCCCGTCGCCGATCGTTCTCCTGATTTCTGGGCGCAGCGCTTTCGCTCGATCTGCGATCACGAGCGTCACCTGGCGGCGAATGGCGTGGTGATCCTCAAGTTCTGGCTCAACGTCTCCAAGGAGGAGCAGCGCCAGCGATTCCTGGCCCGTCTGGACGACCCGGACAAGCGATGGAAGTTCGCCGAAGGTGACGTCGAGGAGCGCAACTACTGGGACGCCTATATGCGGGCCTACGCGGAGTGCCTCGTCTCGACCTCCCGCCCCTGGGCCCCCTGGTACGCGATCCCGGCGGATGACAAGCCCCTACATGCGCTGGCAGGTGGCCCGCATCATCAACGAAGCCTGCGCCCTCCTGGATGTGGACTACCCGACGGTCGATCCCGACCGCATGGCCGAGTTCGATCGTCTGCGGGATCGCCTCATGAACGAGTGAGCTTCCTCGCTAGCGCTAGGTTGTCAGGTCGCCCACGGTGGGGCGGACGGTTCCGCCCCACCGTGGACGACCTGACCAGTGGCGAGCGGCACGTGGTCGAAGTCTGACGTCGCACGGAAGGTGCCGCGGTCTTTTCGGTTCACACGGCGAGCGTCGGCCTCCGCTGCCCGCCAACTCGCGGCCACTATTCAGCTCATCGTTCGGTGTCCGCGCGTGACGGAGTGGGACGGAGCAGCAGTCGGTGCGCCGTGTGCTCCCCGACCGCGTCTCGACCGAATGCCAACGGAAAGTACTCCCCGTTCACCCAGTTCTCCAGCAGGTCTCCGTAGTGGGGGCTCTCCGGCTGACCCGATTGGCCCGGAGTGTTGGTGCCCACCGAGCGATCCCAGTCCGAGAGATCGAAGATCTCGCGATATGTGGCGCCGTTCGAGGCCACCGTCCCCGCGCCGCCGCCCTTCTCCATGGTGGGGAGGTCAAACAGCGGCACGAGGGGATGGTCGAACGCGAGCGAGTTGCTCCGTCCCCAGCGCCAGGCGCTCCAGTCCTGGCCTTGCTCTGTTTGCATCGCCTCGATCGCCACGGCCAGCGCGTCCCGGGTGAGCGATGCCCGCACTGCCGCGTCCTCCTCGTCGTCCAGCGCCCGCTCATCGACGCGCTGGCGCCAGATGAAGTAGAGGGCGGCGGCGGGGCTCGCGCGATCGAACACGCCGTCCCACTCGTCGATGAGCGCGCGTCCTCGTTCGATGGCCTCCTCGTCGCCGGTCCAGCTGCGGAACAGCGGCTGTGCCCGGGTGGCCGCCGCCGAGTACGCGTCGAACTGTAGCCGCTGGAAATCGTCGATCGAGAACGGGCTGCCGGACTCCAGCACCTCCGTGATCCGCTCGAAGCGGGGGTAGGGTGGGCCGTTCTTGAACATGATTGGCGGACGGAATCCTGGAGGCTGGATGTTGTGGTTGGCCGTGGCGATGTAGCCGCGCTCGGGATTGAGCTCCTCGGGCAGATCGTCACGGAAGCCGTTCCACTCGTAGTCCCCGGTGCCCGGCACGGGAAGTCGGCCATCCCAGCCGGCCCGGCTCGGCGTCAAGGCCGCCGCCTGCCACGCGATGTTGCCATCGACGTCGGCGCAGATCATGTTTTCGGAGGGCTGCTTCCAGTAGTCCATCGCGTCGAGAAACTCCCGGCAGTCGTTCACCTGGTCCGTCCGCAGGGAGCCGAGATAGTGTGCGGTGCCCGGCTCGAGCGTCGTCGTGCGAAGGGCATAGGCGCGCAGGCGTTCCCGATCCTCGTAGATGACGGGGCCGTGCCGACTGAACTTCAGCCGCACCGTCCGCGGCGACTCGCCCTTCACCGCGATCTCCTCGGTGACGATCCGCAGGGGCTCCCACCCGTCCTGCCAGCGCACCTCGTCGGGGTTGTCGGGGTTGAGCTCCTCGACGTAGACGTCGTTGTAGTCGGTACCAACGATCGTGAGGCCCCAGGCGACCCGTGCGTTGTGGCCGATCGCGACCCCGGGCAGAGCCGGCTCGCCGGATCCGATGACGTTCCAGCCCGGGGCGTTCAGATGAACGGCGTAGCGGAGGGACGGGTTGGTGACCTGCCGGTGTGGATCGTTGGCCAGGATGGGCTTGCCGGTCGTGGTCATTGCACCGCTGACGACCCAGTTGTTGCTGCCGACCTCCTCGCGCAGCTCGCGCGGGAGCGACGGATCGCTCAGGAGGAACCGCGCCGGAGATCGAGTGCGGCCCGAGAGGCCATCGTGGTGTCGGCCTCTGTGCCCTCGAGCGCGCGCAGCGCGTCCGCGTACTCCGGCAGGACTTCGGGGTACAGCATCTGATCGAACGTGCCGGCGAACGCGTCGAGCGCCTCCGCCGGGATGGCCGACACGTCGAGGCCGGAGGGGATCTCCAGGTCGATCCACGGATCCGGGTGTGCGCGACGGTTGGCCTCCTCGGCACCTAGCTCGGCCACTGACCGGGCGAGCGTCAGCTCGGCGCGCCCCGATCGCATCGCGCGCTGGATCAGTCGCAGTGCGGGGGTCTCGGCGGTCCAGGGCTCCGGCCGAATTCCGGTCAGCTTGAACTCCACCGGAAGGTTGTCCGCCCGTCGCTCGATGAGCGCATTCACGCCGGCCGCGAACGCCGACAGGATGCGCTTGCCTTCCGGATGGTAGCTCGTCCACTCGTCGTCGTTGTCGACGTCACGGAATCTCAGCAGGCGGTACAGCCGATCCGTGTGGAACCGATCCGGGCCCTCGAGCTCGGCGGCGCGCCCCGACGCGTAGCGGTGCCACATGTCCATCTGCCACAGACGGTCCTGGGCGGCCACGAACCCCTGCGCGAAGAACAGGTCGTCGACGTTTTGTGCGTAGATGTGGGGGACGCCCCACCGATCTCGCAGCACCTCTACCTCCGCCTGGAGTCCCGTGAGCTCGATCTCGCCCTCGAGCTGCGACAGCGACTCCCTGGCCATCCGTGTCAGGAGATCGGTCCCCGTCTCGGTCGAGGGCGCAGGCGCCCGACAGGCGACGACGACCAGAAGCAGGGCGGCCGAAACGGTTCGGTTACGCGCGGCCGTGAAGGACATGAACCACCTCTCTGACGCGTCCGGCGACCACCCCGAGCCCGCTGCCGGGGGCTCAGCGGTGCCGTCGCCCGCCCATTATAGATAGATAACGGTGGATCGAGAGATACGCGAGGCTCGACCGCGGACGTGAGGAGGTCCGGGGCCGTCCTGCCCGCCCACGGAGATCTCACGGCGCCGAGGTGGTCAGCTTCTCCTGCACCGCGGCCGCGAATCGCTTGAACATCTGGCTCGCCACGGTGGGGATCATCCCGCGGCCCATCTGTGCCAGCAGGCCGGAGATCTTGACCTCGGTCGTCACGTGGACCTCGGTCCCGCCGTTCTTGGGTACCAGACGGCTCCGCATCCGCATCTCCGCGCCACCCTTGGCGTCGCGCCCCTTGCCGACCAGATCGGCTTCCCAGCGCTCCCGGTCCAGCCGTTCGAAGGTGACCTGCCCATTGTAGCCTGCCGTGATCGGTCCGACCTTGACCTTGATCGTTCCGAGAAACGTGTGGTCGTCCACCTGCTCTGTGATGGCGGCGCCGGGGAGACAGGTCGCAACCTGATACGGGTCGGTGAGGAACTCCCACACGCGGTCGGGTGGGGCGTCGACGATGAAGGTTTCCTCGCTCGTCATGTGCGATCCCGTTTTCCTATTTCGTCTGCATGCGTTCGACCACCCGCTGGACGAGGGCCGCGTCGTCAGGAAGCAAGCCCGCGGGCGGCAGGCGAGAGACGAGCTCGGCCCAGTGCGGATCCTGCGCGTAGGCGCGCGCCAGGTAGGGACGCGCCTCCTCCTCGCGGTCCGCGCTGACTAGTGTGATACCGACCCAGAAGGCGGCCTCGCCGTTCGTGGCCTCGTCCGGCAGCAGCTCCGTTGCCTGACGGTATGCGCGCATCGCCTGCTCCGTCTCGTTCTTCGTCATCCACTCGTCGCCCTCGTTGAGCTTCCGGTAGGCGCGCTGCAGCCGAACGAGGCGGCGGAGCTCGCCGACGGGATCCGGGTGGTCCTCGTTCCTAAGGTCGAAGAGGCGGTCGACCCAGGCGCGACCCGTGCTCGTGCCCGAGACGATCACGATCGCGGCGGATTGGCGACCCCGTATGTCGCCGCCTTCGCCCTCGGCTGCCTCCAGCGCGGCCAGGAGTCGGTCGGCCGGGTCACCCTCGGCGTTCTCGTACGCGTGCGCCATCGCGTCCCACACGGTCGGCTTGTCCATCAGGTTCGCCTGGACCGAGTACCCGTCACCCACGTGGTGGCCGGCGGCGAAGATCGCCCGGCTCCCGGTGTGCGCCGCCACCTCACCGCGGGCATCGACCATGGCAACTTGCCGGACGGCGGCGTCGGCATCCGTCGACACGAGGGCGCGGAGTGCGTCGGGGCCGCTCCGCCCCCGCCGCATCAGCTCCAGTCCGAGGGGCCCGTAGGCGGGGTCGACGAAGGCCTGCGTGGCGACCGCTCCGACTCCGGCCTCGGCCCAGGGCACGATCGGTCCGACGGAGAACCAGTGCGACTGGACGGCGACGCCCATCTGGCCGGTGGCGGCGTCCCGGGCGACGATCGAGTAGGTGGCGACCGGTCTCAGGGCGGGGGCTTGCGGAGTTACCTGCGACGGCCCACTCGCCGCGACCGTGGCGGTCGCAGTCATCGCGATCGTCATCGTTGCTGCCAACAGCCGTCCTGCGTGCGGCATGTACGTCCCCCGGATATGAGCCGAGTCGACCACGTCGGATTCGTTACCCTCACAGTAGAAGTCGGGGTCGAGCAGCCCGTCCCTGAATCTGATCGACGTCTTGTAGAGTGCGATCGCTGACCTCCGCGCGTCTCGCGACCGGACACGTGTTGACGCGGTTCTACTGGCGGCTGCCGCCCCCGATGGGATCCCCCGCCGGGAGTTCCAGCGGCGCGCCCGGCACGACGTCCTCGGCGCGGTTCTCCCACCGGCGGATGTCGGCGGCGACCAGCCGCTGATGCGGTGAGGGTGCCGTCTCCGCCTCCAGCCGATCCGCGAGCCGATGGAGACGGTCGGCGAGCACGGCCCGCACCTCGGCCGAGTTCTGCTTTCGACCCGCCTGCAGCATCATCTCGTCGACGACGACTCGCTGGATGACGTGGAGGACCCGCAGGCCGTAGTCGTTCCCGGGGACGGCCGCACCCCACGTGACGTCGACGAGTCGATCGGTCACGTCCTCCAGATCCGGATAGTCGCCGAGGCTGCCGAAGACCACCAGCCGCGCCATCCGTTCGGGGTGGAGCAGTCGTTGCACCGACAGGCTCGCGGCCCCCTCGGCCGCCCCCAGCGGATCGAAGACCAGCTCGGTGTGCCCCTCGAAGACCTCCCCTGCTCGGAACCGGTAGGCCGGTGGAGGAATCACTTGCACGATCTGCTCGGGCAGCGCCAGAAACTCCACCGTGAGCGTCGAGAGGATCGTCTCCAGCGCGTCACGCTGCTCGTCGCCCGGCACGATCGTGACCGCGGTCTGCCCATCGCCCCGGAGCGCGTAGCGATAGTCGGCTCCGCCGAGGCTCTGCGCGGCGGAGTTGAGCTGGAATCTGTGGTGGAGATACAGGGGGAGCAGGACCTGTTCGAGCGAGGAGAGGGGTTCACCCGGGCGAATCACACTCAGTCCGAACCGATCGAGCCCGATGCGCCGTACCTCGATCTCGTGCTTGAGATGATCCACCAGATTGGCGCCGTTGTCCCACACCGACGCGAACTGGTGGCCGGCCCCGACGAAGTTGTTGTTCGTGTGGCCCATGTAGATCAGGCCGCGTGCGATCCCGTCCTCGGTGAGGGCGCGGAGGGCCTCGACTTCGTTCGTGCCCTCCGGAAAATCCTGATACAGCCACGTGATGGCGAGCTTGTCGTACTCGCCGATTCTGCGCAGGTAGGCATTGGACAGGTCGATCGTCCCGTCGGGCGTGATCTCGACCAGCGGCGCAGGGTAGTCCATGACGCTCTCTCGCCCGTAGGCACTCGCCATGTAGTTGTGGGGGAAGCCGAGCGTATGGCCGACTTCGTGCGCCGAGAGCTGCCGCACGCGCGCGAGCGCCATCTCCACGGCGTCGGATCCGCTGGACACCTGGGTCAGATATTCGAAGCCGGGTCCGTCCGCGAGTCCGCATGGCTCGTAATACGTGCCCTGCGTCTGCGCGAACGGAGGGACCACCCCCTGGCCGTGCAGGTAGTCCTGTCGCAGGCGCAAGCTGCCCAGGTTGACGTTCCCCTTGATGATCTCGCCCGTGCGCGGGTCGGCCACCGAGGATCCGTAGGAATATCCGCGGGTCCGTCGATGGGTCCAGTGGATCATGTTGTAGCGGATGTCCTGTGGATCCTTGTCCGGCGTCAGCACCTCGACACGGAACGCGTCGATGTAGCCGGCCGCCTCGAAGGCGTCGTTCCACCAGGCGGCGCCCTCCACCACGGCGCTACGGATGGGTTCGGGAATCCCTGGATCCACGTAGTAGACGATGGGCTCGACCGGTTCGGACCGGGCCGCGCTCGGGTCGCGCTTCTCCAGTCGGTGCCGGGCGACCCACCGCACCTGCAGGCTTTCGTCGATCGGCGTGGCGTAGTCGTAGATGGTGGGTCCGTTCACCCCGATCCTGGGGTCCAGGACCCGGGGCCGGTACGCGTCGTCGGGGAGCCCAACGAAGGAGTGGTGCTGCCGGAGGGTCACCGCGTGCCCGGTTGCGGCCACGCCGCGGACCAGCGCTCCGGGCTCCTCGCTGGTGAAGGTGAGCAGCGCTTCGACCTCGGTGTTCTCGGGGAAGGAGCGGGTGCGGGGCAGATGGATCGCGCTGCGCGCTGCGTCGAGCCGGTAGCGGCCCTGCCCGCGCCGGGCCAGCTGATCCACGATGCGCCGGGCATCCCGCAGGAAGAAGTCCGTACCGTCGACGAGCACGCGATCACCGGTCGCCGCGACGACATCGAACCCCCAGTGGACGGACGGGGCGAACGCATCCCTGACAGCCCGCGCTTCGGCCGGGTCGTCCGTCCGCGCCGTGTAGCGATGGTTGGGCTCGACGAGCAACACACGCGGACCGACGCGCCGCGCCTCGAAGAGGTGCCGGCCGCCGAGCTGACCCCGGTCGATCCCCACGGGGTTGCTGCCTAGGCCCGAGGCCATCGAGACCATGTAGATGAACCCGGTGTCGAGCTGGTCGATCTCCCAGTAGAGCTTGCCCGCGGACTCGTCCCAGTACAAGTCGAAGAAGCCCTCCATGTTTGTCATGCCCGCCGTCGTGTCGGCGATCGACGGGAGGGGCTGCGCGAGCGCCGAGGGGTTCGCCGGAGCGAGCAACAGCCCACAGACGGCGAGCGCGATCGTCCACGTCTTCATTGAAACCTCCACTCGTGGCCGGAGCACGGCCGTGCTCCGCCTCCTGAAAGGCCGAATGTCGTCAGTCAGCCGACCACCGCTCGACAGGCCGGCGTGGCTCGCCCATCTTCGCGGCACGCCCGGCTCGATGTCAAAGCCTGACGGTCGGATCGTAGGGTAAACCGTCTCTGGACGGTCCGCCAGTTCGGTCGGATCGCGGCGGCGGCGGCGTCATCCGCGCGGCGGCGACGCCGGTCGAGCGACGCGACGTGTCACGCGCGACGCCGGTCCGGCGGATAATGAAGGGTACCGGCTGGATTGACCCCGTCATGGATTCCTTCCTCCAGCAGATCGCGGCGCTCTGCCGCTCGGACCCAACCGGCGCGAAGTGGGTGCTCGTGCCGAACCACGCGCTGGGTCACACCCTCGGTGAGCGTCTCGCGCTCGAGGGCACGAGCTGGGTCAATCTTCGATTCCGCACGCCACTCGACCTGGCGCTCGAGACCGCGGCGCCGTTTCTCGTCGAGCGTGACGTCGACCCGGTCCCAGAGGAGCTCGGTCCCACGCTGATGACGCGGCTGCTGATGGAGCTTCCCCCCGACACCCCGATTCACTTCCGCGGGCTGGCGGCACAGCCGCAGGTGGGCGCGGCGCTATGGTCGGCCATCCACGAGCTGCGCATGGCCGGAATCCCGGCAGCGGAGCTGCCGCCGGCGGCGTTCGCCAACTCCGACAAGCATGCCGAGCTCCAGGCGCTGATGGCGGCGTACGAGCTGCATCTCGAGTCGAATCGGCACGCCGACTCGTCGCTCGTCTATCGCGAGGCGTTCGCCCACGTCGAGGCCTGCCCCATTCGGCCCGCGGATACGCGGCTCGAGACTCCAGGCGTGGTGTGGTTGCCGCTTCAGCGACAGTTCATCGACCTGCTGCCGGGCGTGTCCATGGATCCGCCCGCGCCCGACGTTCCGAACCTGGTCGGCCCCCGTCGACTCCGACGATCGACGGGTGCGCCGGGCCAGGACGCAGCCGGAGCCGAGCCCGCGTCAGCCGAGGGCGGCGCGATCGACGCCGCGGCTGCGCCCGACACGGCCACCGACCGGCCAGGGCCCGCGAGTGATGACGATCTCCCTGACGCATCCGCCCTGAGGTTCCTCATGGCGCCCGGGCGTGCCCCGCCGCTGCGTCACGACGGCACGCTCCAGATGTTTCATGCGGGTGGCCGGGAGGCCGAGGTCGAGGAGGTCCTGCGTCGGATAGCCGCCGCCGGTGCACCCTTCGATCAGGTCGAGATCGCCTGCGCCTCCATCGGCTACGCGGTCCTCGTGTGGCAGAAGGCGCAGCGCTACGATTGGCCGGTCACCGTCGGCTCGGGCATCCCCGCGTTGATGACGCGGCCGGCGCGTGCCCTGCTCGGTCTCGGCGACTGGATCGAGTCCGGCTATCCCGCGAGCCGTCTCCGCCAGCTGCTCCAGTCCGGCGACGTGACGCTCAATCTGGACGAGGGGCCCAGCGCCGGTCAGGCCGCCCGTCTGCTCGCGCGGGCGGAGGCGACGTGGGGCCGGAGCACTTACTCGACGTCGCTGGCCAGGCTGGCGACGGCGGAGCGAGAGCGGGCGGCCGGTCGAGCGCCGGCCGATGCCGACGAGGAGACGACACGGCGTAGGCTGGAGCGCGCCGACCAGGCCGATCGCCTGCGCCGCTGGATCGAGCAGCTCTTTCGTCTGCTGCCCGAGCAGTCGGAGGGCAAGACCATCCCGCTGGATGCTCTCGTCAACGCCGTCCGTGTCTTCATCAGCAGCTTCGCCGCGCGGAGCGGCCCCCTCGACGCCGGCGCCGTCGCCGCCATCACGGTCGCGATGAACGATCTGGCGTTGCTGGGCCCGGTGTCCCGCCCGGTGCCCGACGCCCTCAGGTTGCTCCGCTCGATGCTCGACGACCTCACGGTCGGAAGCGATCGGCCACGCCCTGGCCACATTCACGTGTCGACGCTCGCACGCGCGGGACATGCCGGCCGTCCCCGCGTCTTCGTCGTCGGGCTCGAGGAAGGTCGCGTCCTGCCGACTCCGGTCGAGGACGCGGTGCTGCTCGATGCGGAGCGCTCCGCCATCCATCCCGCGCTCGCCACCTCGACCGACCGGGTCGCCGAGGCGCTGCATGCCGTCGTCTCCCGGCTGGTGGTGCTGGCGCCGGCCGTATCGCCGTCGCGCGGATCCGCCGTGTGTCTGAGCTACTCCTGCCGCGACCTGCGCCAATACCGCCAGACGTTTCCGTCGTGGCTCCTCCTTCAGGTCCGGCGCCTCGACGCCTCGGGCGACGTCACCTTCGAGCAGCTCGTGGAGGAGCTCGGCGAGCCGCGATCCGTGGTGCCGCTGGAGCCCGAGCAGGCGATCAGCGACGCGGGGTGGTGGCTGTCGCACCTGAGGCGGTCGGGTCCGGCGGCGCGCCCCGTCGTGCTCTGGGCGTTCCCTGGCCTGGCGCAGGGTCGAGAGGCCGAAGCCCGGCGGGCGTCGACGGCGTTCACCGTGTACGACGGCTACGTCAGGGACGTCGGTCCGGTGCTCGATCCGCGCGTGTCGGGGACGGTCATGTCGGCCACCCGGCTCGAGGGGCTGGCCGCGTGCCCCTTCAGGTATTTTCTCGAGCGCGGGCTCGGACTGGAGGAGGCCGAGGAAGTCGAACGTCTGGAGGACCGCTGGCTCGACGCGCTGACCCGGGGCTCGGAGCTGCACGATCTCTACGCGGCGGTGATGCGTCGGTTGCGCGAGGATCCGCAGGCGACCGGGACCGAGGAGCAACGCTGTGGGAGCTTCGCCCGCCATCAGGACTGGCTCCGACGGCGCGCGACCGCGCGGCTCGAGGAGCTGCGCGGCCAGATGCCACCGCCGTCCGAGGCGGTCTTCGACCGCGAGCACCACGACCTGCTCTACGACCTCGAGCTGTTCCTGCGTTTCGAGCTGGATCAGACGGATCGGAGACCGATCGCCTTCGAGGTCGCCTTTGGGCTTCCCGGCGGTGGGCCCGCCGAGGCAACGGACGATCAGGCCGAGTCGCTGGCGCGAGCCGAGCCGATCCAGATCCGTCTCGGCGAGCAGACGGTTCGGCTGCGTGGCCGGATCGACCGGATCGATCGGCTGGACCCAGCGGACGAGGGACGCTACGAGATCGTCGACTACAAGACCGGAGGGTTCTTCGGGAGCGACTACGACGGCCGATTTCGTGGTGGCCGTTTGCTCCAGCATGCGTTGTACGGGCTGGCCGCCTCCGAGCTACTACGCGCGCGGGAGGGTGGCGCCACGGTCACGTCCGGCGTGTATTACTTTCCCAGTGCGCGGGCGGGCGGACAGCGCGTGCGGATTCCGCAACCGTCCGGGCAGCAGGTGGCCGCCGTCCTGCGCGATCTGTTGGATACGGTGGGGGCCGGGGCGATGATCCACGCCGTCGACGAGAACAACTGCAGGTGGTGCGGGTTCGCCGCGGCGTGCGGGAGGAATCCCGTGGGGCGCGCGCGCGGAAAGCTCGCGAACCGGGCGAACGCGCAGCTCGAGCCCTACCGGCGGCTCCTCACGTTGGCGTGACGGCGAACGCGATGCGGAACGAGCCAGTCCCAGACCCGTCGTCCGATCCAGTCCGGCTCCAGGATCAGGAGGCGCGCGAGCTGATCGTCTCCTGCCTCGACCAGAACCTCGTCGTCGAGGCGAGCGCCGGCTCTGGCAAGACCGAGAGCCTGGCCCGACGCATGGCCGCCGGCGTCGCGTCGGGCCACTACACCGTCGACGGCATGGCGGCGGTGACCTTCACGCGCAAGGCGGCCGCCGAGCTGCGTGGCCGTTTCCAGCAGACGCTCGAGTCGCTCTTCCGCGCCGAGTCGGACGGGACACGGAAGGCTCGGATCGCCGAAGCCCTCCGCCACCTCGAGCGGTTCTTCGCCGGCACCATTCACGCGTTCTGTGCGCACCTGCTGCGCGCGCGGCCGGTCGAGGCGGACGTGGCGCCGGGCTTTGTCGAGCTCGACGAGGTGAGCGACGCCGAAAGCCGCCGGCGCGCCTGGCGAGACTACCTGGCCCGGGAGCGCGCCCGCGGCTCCCGACGCTTGCGCGAGCTGCAGAACGCCGGCATCCAGGCGGCCGACCTCGATGCCGCATTCGAGAGGATCTGCCTGTTCGAGGAGGTGGTGTTCCCACCGGGTGAGGCGGCGCCGCCCGATCCCGCGCCGGCGTGGACGGCGCTCGACCGATTCTGGAGCACCCTCGGGCCACGGCTCCCCCGGACGATCGCGTCGGACACGAAGTGCCGGGTGCAGCAGCGAGGCCGGGAGTGTCGCTGGCGTCTGCGGGCCGCGCGGCGGGATCGGCCGTCGGATCTCGTCGTCTTGCTCTCCCTCTGGGAGAGGGAGGTCTACCTCACCCAGCGGTGGTGGAGTGGGGCCACCCCGGATGTGCGCACGCTCAAGCGCGAGGTCGACGGGCTGGTCGCCGGGTTTCAGGCGGACACCGTCCATCCGTATCTGGCACGCTGGCGCCACTACGTCTATCGCCTCGCGATCGACATCCTCGTCGACGCGCGCGAGTTCGCCCGCATCGCACGGTTCGAGGCGCTGACCCTCAACTACGGCGACTTGCTCCAGCGGGCCGCCAAGCTCCTGCGCGAGAAGCCCGACGTGCGGTCCGCCCTGCAGGCCAAGTACCGTTGGCTCTTCGTCGACGAATTTCAGGACACGGATCCGATTCAGGCGGAGGTCATCACCCTCCTGGCCTCCAACGAAGCCACGCCGCCCCCTGACCCCGTGCCGGGTCCGGCGGCGTGGGCCTCCGACGCCCCCCCGGCAAGGGCGCGGCCGGCCGATTGGACTGCGGTGACGCTACGCCCCGGCGCCCTCTTCATCGTCGGGGACCCCAAACAGTCGATCTACCGGTTCCGCCGTGCCGACATCGAGATCTACGACCGGGTGTGCGACATCGTGAAGCGGGATCGCGGTCTGCCGGTCGAGCTCACGACCTCGTTTCGGTCCGTCCCCGAGATCTGCGAGTGGGCCAACGACGTCTTCCAGACCGTCTTCCCCGCGGAGGCGACCCCCCAGCAGCCGGCGTTCCACAAGCTCGAGCCGGCCCCCGGAGGGCGGCCCGCGGCGTCCGGCGAGCGAGGGGTCCGCACGCTCACGATTCCGGGATCGGTCGAGTGGTCGGACGTGGCGGCCACGGAGGCGGCCGACATCGCGCGCTACATCCGTCGCGAGATCGATGCGGGTCGCCGCAGTCCCGGCGATTTTCTGATCCTGACGTGGGTGAAACGGAGGCTGGGCACCTACGCCGAAGCCCTGGAGCGGTTGCAGGTTCCGCTCGAGGTGAGTGGGGCCGGTGCCTTCGGTGACTCGGAGTACGTGGCGGTCCTCGGCGACCTGCTGCGTGCCCTGAGCGATCCGGATGACGGGTTGGCGCTCGTCGGCGTGCTCCGCGGGCCGCTGTTCGGCGTCAGCGACGAAGATCTCTTCCGCTACCGTCAGGCCGGTGGCTGGTTCCGCCTCACCATGCCGCCGGGTCCCGCGACGTCTGGCGTCTCGGCGGAGGCGCCGCCCCCGCGGCCGCCGGACGCCGCGGGCCACGAGGCCCCGAAAAGAGGGCAGCTCAGCTTGCTGGACGTCCTCGCGGGCTCCGTCTCCGAGGACCGTGACCGCGCTCCCGCGCGTCCGACCGCCGTTCAGCCGGAGCCCGACCCCGGCGCGCCCCGTCGACCGGCGCTCGAGGGGGCCGTCGCCTCCGCCCTCCGCGAGCTGCAGACCTACTTCCGCTGGACCAGGCGTCTCCCCGCCGCGGCCGCCGTCGAGCGGATTCTCGAGGCGACCGGGTATCTCGCGCTCGCGGCCTCCGACACGCCAGGCGGTCCGGATGCCGGCGACCTGGTTCACGCCGTCGACCGGGTTCGCCAGGTCGCCGAGCGGGGCGGGACGCTCGCCGAAACGGTCGCGTCTCTCGCGCGCGAGGTCGAGTCGACCGAGGTCGAATCGTTGCCTCTCGAGCCCGGTCGAGGTGACGTCGTCCGGGTCATGAATCTGCACCGGGCGAAGGGGCTCGAGGCGCCGGTCGTCTTCCTGGCGGATCCCGCCGGCGGGTGGAGGAAGGAGCCCGACATCCGGATCGTGCGCGACGGTGGGCGCGCCGTCGGCTACTTCCAGCTCACGCGGCGGAGAGGCAAGGCGAGGGAGGTCCTGGGCGAGCCCGGAGGTTGGGACGCGCATGCCGCGATCGAACGGGTCTTTCTCGACAAGGAGGAGGATCGGCTCCGTTACGTTGCCGCCACGCGGGCGCGGGATCTCCTGGTCGTCAGTCGCTGGGAGCGCTCGGGGAGGAACCGTCCCTGGGGTCCGTTCGATTTCTATCTCATGTCGGCGACCCACCTCGACGTGCCGCGCCAGCCGTTCTCGCCGACCCACGAGTCGGTGGAGGTGACCGGCGCGACGCGGGCCCGCGCGGCGGCCCGCCGTGCCGCGGGGCTCGCCGCGGCGACGGTCCCGTCCTGGACCGCCGAGTCGGTCACGGGCAGCCTGCGGCACGAGGTCCCGGTCCGTGAAGACGATCCGGCCAGGTTGCTCCGCGGTCCCGCCACCGGGATGGAGTGGGGCGAGCTCGTCCACAAGCTGCTCGAGCACGCCATCCGGACGAAGCGAGTCGACCGCGAGGCGTTGGGGCGGCTCGCCCGTTGGCTCACCCTCGGACGGGCGGATCTGGAGGGCGTCGTCCCGGAGGCCCTCGCCGCGGTGGAACGGGTCTCGGGCTCGGAGATGTGGCGCGACGCCCTGGCGGCCGATGCGTGTCATGTGGAGGTCCCGTTCGCTACGCTGGTCGAGGATCCCGAGCTTGGCCGGCGCGTGCTGCACGGCGTGATCGACCTCGTCTACCGGACGGCCGACGGCTGGCGGATCGTCGATCACAAGACCGACCAGCTCGTCTCGACCGATGGCGAGGAGCTGCTCGGTCGCCACGCGGCGCAGATCGAGATCTACGAGAAGGCCTGGGCCCGGCTGTCGCCAGCGGCCTCGATCACGACGGGTGTACACGCCGTCCGAGCCGGCGTGACGCACTGGCGCACACCCCAAGGCGAGAGTCCGTGAAGGAGGCGCGGTCCTGCAGGAAGGCAAGGCGGGCGGCAGGACGCCCGTTCGAGCTGACGCTCGAAGTGAGACCAGGGGCGCCGTCAGCGGTCGCCGGTGTGACGACCGCCGCCGGTTGCCCAGGGATCGCGGCCGGGTCCGCGGCTCGTCGGGCCGCTACCGGGCCGGCTGGTGCGCTCTCGTTCCGTGCTTGTGATCTCGACTTCGCCAGCGTCGAGGAGCGCCTGGACAGGCGGAAACTTCAGCGCCTTGGGGGTAATCTGGCCGGTCTTGCCCGGGCCGAGCCGCAACTTCTTGCCGCCCGGCAAGGGAACGGTGAGGGCGCCTCCGCTCTTGTTGCTGATGGCGGGCATGCGAATCTGAGATCGTAGCAGTCAGGTCGAGCCGGATCAACAAGTCGAAGAACGATGGTGCTAGGGCACCTCGACGGGCGCCAGGTCGTGCTCCTCGAGCAGGCGGTTGAGGCAGGGGAGCGCGGTCGACAGGTAGCCGTCGAGCCGTTCCAGGAGACGCGAGAGCTCGCCGGACAGCTCGCGGAACACACGCTGGTGTCCGGCGGTGGGACCCGCGGCACCGCGACCCACGAGCGACAGCAGCCCGGCAAGCCGATCGTTCAGCTTGATCGGAAACGCGATCTTGTCCTTCGGGCTCTGGTTCTGGATCTGGTAGAGCTCGGCCTCGACCGACCCGATCCGCTCGATCAGCGAATCGGCGGCTTTCGCGAGCGCGTCGGTGTCGGTTCGCCGGACCCGCGCGCGAACCTCAGATCGCAGGACCCGAATCGAGATGATCGTCTCGTTGGCCAGGCTGGTCGCGTCTCTGACCGCCACCGCCAGCTCGAACTGCGCGTCGAGGTCGGCCTGCGCGACGTCCAGCCTCGGATCCAATCGCACCTGGAGCGGCTGGGTCTGCGCGTGACCGTCGGTTGTGAGCCTGACCTGGTAGCCGCCGGGCCGCGCCCACGGTCCCCGACTCGGGTCCCGGCTCTCGAGGATCATGCCCGGGAACACGGTCGCCCCTGGATAGCGCAGATCCCAGCTCAGGCGGGTCAGCCCGACCGCGGTTGGCTCGGGCGCGTCGAGCTCCCGGATCACGCGACCGTCACCGTCCAGAATCTCCACCCGCACGCGGTCGACGCGGCGGGGGAGGAAGTAGTCGACGTGGGCCGGGTACACCGGGCGCACGGCATCGGTCGGCGCGAAGAGCACGGCCGCCGACTGAGTATCCACCGACGCCAGCTGCCTGAGCGGCGTGATGTCGTCGAGGACGTAGAACGAGCGGCCGTGGGTGGCGATGACGAGATCGCGGTCCTCCACGACCAGATCCGCCACCTGCACGTCGGGTAGCCCGAGCGACAGCGACTGCCACGCGGCTCCGTCGTCGAAGGAGACATGGACGCCGTGCTCGGCTCCGGCGTAGAGCAGCCCGTCGCGCGTGGGGTCCTCACGCACGACGTGCACGAAGTCGTCGGTGTCGATGCCACCCTCGATCCGCGTCCAGCGTGCGCCGTAGTCGCCCGTCTTCCAGATGTAGGGCGCCCGGTCGCCCATCAGGGATCGTCGGGCCGTCACGTAGGCCCGTCCCGGCTCGCGCGACGATGTCTCGATGGTGCCGACGCGAGTGTTCGCCGCCATGTCGGGCGGTGTGACGTTCACCCAGGTGGCACCGCCGTCGCGCGTGAGGTGCACCAGGCCGTCGTCGGAGCCCACCCAGACCGTCTCCGCGTCGAACGTCGACGGGGCGATCGTGGAGAGGGTCGCGTAGATCTCGGGACCGTCCTGATCCCTGACGATGGGGCCACCGGTTGGGCCGAGCGTCTCGGGGTCGGCGCGCGTCAGGTCCGGGCTGATTCTCCTCCAGCTCCGTCCATCGTCCCGGGTGACCCAGAGGTGCTGCGAGCCGCAGTAGAGGGCGCCGGGATCGACGGGGGAGACCGCGATCGGATAGACCCAGTTCCACCGTTCGGGAATGTCGGCCGCGGGCTCGCCCATGAAAACCCGCGGATACGGCTGAATGTCCCGCACCTCCGCCGTCCGGCGGTCGAAGCGGGTGAGCGCATTCGTGGCGCCCGCGTAGAACACGTCCGGGTCGGTCGGATGCGGCACGACGTAGCCGTTCTCGCCGCCGCCGACCGCGTAGAGGAAATCACCCGCGCGCTGGCGAGGGTTTCGCATCGACGGTCCGCCATCGCTGGGGACCGCCGCGGTGGAGTTGTCTTGCTGCGCGCCCACGACGTGATACGGGAAGTCGCGCGTGGTCGCGACGTGGTAGAGCTGGGCCGTGGGATAGCGCTGCGGGGTCCACGTCCGGCCGCGGTTGACCGACACGGATCCGCCGCCGTCGGTCGCCACGAGCAGCCGGCGCGCGTCATTCGGATCGATCCACAGATCGTGATGGTCCTCGTGCGGCGTCGCGACGCGCTCGAACCGCCGGCCACCTTCGGTCGACCGCTCGAGATAGAAGTTGAGCACGTACACCGTGTCCGCGTCTCTGGGGTCCGCGGTCACCCGATTGAAGTAGAACGAGCGCTGCCACAGATCCCTGGACGGGTTGACGAGCGCCCAGGTCGCTCCGCCGTCGTCCGACCGGTAGAGTCCGCCGTCGGTCGCCTCGACCACCGCGTACAGACGGTCGGGGTCGGCTCCAGACACCGCGAGACCGATCTTTCCCAGCGGTCCCGCCGGGAGACCGGGATTGCGAGTCAGCTCCTGCCACGTGTCTCCACCGTCGGTCGACTTGAACAGCCCAGACCCCGCCCCCCCGCTCCAGAGCCTATAGGCGTTGCGATAGACCTCCCACAGCGCCACGTAGAGCACCCGAGGGTCGCTCGGATCGACCGCGAGATCGACCGCGCCCGCCCGCGGTCCGCGATAGAGCACGCGTTCCCAAGTCCGACCGCCATCGCGGGATCGGAAGACGCCCCGCGCCTCGCTCGGACCGGTCGGATGCCCGAGCGCCGCCACGTACACCAGGTCGGGATCCTCGGGATCGACGCGGATGCGCGCGATGGCCTGGGTGTCCGCAAGTCCGACGTGGCGCCACGTCCGCCCGGCGTCGTCGGAGCGGTAGACGCCGTCGCCTTGCATGACGTTGCCGCGGAGCTGCACCTCGCCCATCCCGATGTAGACGACATCGGGATGCGACACCGACACGGCGACCGCCCCGACCGACGAGCTGCGGATCTGCCCGTCGGTCACCGGCCCCCAGGTCACGCCACCATCGGTCGTCTTCCACAGGCCGCCGCCGGTCGCGCCGAAGTAGTACTCGTGCGGGCGCGTGGGCACACCCGTCGCGGCGATCGACCGCCCGCCTCGGTTCGGGCCGATGTTGCGCCAGCGGAGCGCCGCGAAGGCCGCGGGATCGTAGAGAACCGCACCCGACTGACCACGCGCGACGACAGCAGGCACCAGGAGCGCCGCGGCGGTCAGGCCCGCCGTCAGCGCCACCCATCGCACGATCATCCTTTTTTTGATGAGCTCCAACCTGGCCTACTCGTCCTCGTAACGAACACCCAGTTTGCTCAACGCCTCTTCTGGACAACCGATCCATTCGGACACGACCTCGTTGCCCCTGTACTGCAGATCCTCCATCCCCATCTTGCTGGTCCAGAAGCCGGTGGCGGTGAGATCTCGGAAGCTCGCGAAGAAGGCGACGCCGTGCGCGAGCTCGTCGGGCGCGTCTGCCGGCCAGGCGATCTCGTCGAGCAACCTGCGCCGTTCCTGCTCGCGCAGTCGACGAAACGCCTGTCGAATCTCTCGAGGCATTCGACGTCGAGCCAGGCGAGCCCCCCGCGCATGGCGGTTCGACGCGCCACGCCCTCTTCGCTCACCGGTGTGGGGTCCATCATGATGAAGTCCATGAACTCGGGCACCCCGGCCTCGGTGGCGCTCCCGGATCGCTCATCCGCGGGAATGAGGATGTCGACCAGCATGCGTACCGTCTCGTACTCGCGAGGCGTGAAGAACTGCGGGGTGAATCCCTGGGCGGCGGAGGTGGCGTGATGAGCGAGTCGATGCGCCGCCAGCGCCTCGGCCTGCGACCAGGCGAATCCCGCCGCCAGCGGCGCCGAGGCAAAGAGCCGCAGGACCCGCCGGCGCGCCATGCGCGACATGTCAGAGATTCCCCTGGCGACGCTGGTCCGCGATGAACTCACTCGCCCGCACCGACAGCGCCAGGATGGTCCAGGTGGGATTCTTGTGAGGCTGTGACACGAGCGGGCCGCCGTCCGCCACGAAGAGGTTCCTGGTGTCGTGAGCCTGGCAGTAGCCGTTGAGCACGGAAGACTGGGGGGCGTTGCCCATGCGCGTCACGCCCACCTCGTGAATGATCCGGCCACCTGTCTCGATGCCGTAGCCCTTGCCCTCGCCGGGATCGGGAGTCAGCACCGTCCCGCCCAGATCCTCGATGAGTCCCCGGAAGGTCTGCTGCATGTGGCGTACCTGCTTCAGCTCGTGCTCGCTCCACTTGAAATGGAAGCGCAGCACGGGGATGCCCCAGCGGTCCACCACGCCGGAATCGATCTCGCAGTAGGAGTCTGGATTGGGAACCATCTCGCCGCGACCGGCGAAACCCAGGACCGCACCGTAATAGCGGCGGTAGGCATCCTTGAGCGCCGTGCCGTATCCGCCGCCCGCCGGATAGCGGTGAATGTTGTTCAGGAAGCCGTAGCGCGGCATGCCTCGTCCCGCGCCGAACTCGATGTGATAGCCACGCGGGAAATCGAGCGTGCGGTTATCGAGCCACCACGGCATGTAGAGATGCATGCCTCCCGCGCCGTCTTCGTTGTGCGGGACGCCGTCCATCAACTTTGGAATCACCCCGGCCACGCTGTTTCCGGTACTGTCCATCAAATACCGGCCCACCAGCCCGCTCGAGTTGGCGAGTCCATTCGGAAAGAGCGCCGACCTGGAGTTCAGCAGCAGTCTCGCCGATTCGCACGCGCTGGCCGCCAGCACCACGATGCGGGCGCGGACGTGGTGCTCCTCTCCGCTCGTCGTGTCGACGTAGGCGACACCGGTCGCCAGTCCTTGCCTGTCCGTCGTCACCTCGCGTGCCATCGCGTTCGGGACGATCGTCAATCGTCCGGTGGCGAGCGCAGGCGGCAGGAGCACCGAGGGTGAGGAGAAGTTGGAATGCGTCTGGCAGCCGCGCCCGCATTGACCGCAGTAGTGGCAGGGGAGCCGGCCATTGAGCGGACGGGTCAGAACCGAGCGGCGCGCCGGGATGCAGGCGACCCCCGCCCGGTCGCACGCCTGCTTGACCAGGAGCTCGTAGCAGCGCGGTCGTGGCGGCGGCTGAAAGATCCCATCGGGTTCGTTGGGAAGCCCCTCGTTGGTTCCGTGGATCCCGACGAGCCGATCGAGCTTGTCGTAGTAGGGGGCGATGTCCGCGTAGCCGATCGGCCAATCATCCCCGAGGCCATCGAGGCTGCGCGCGCGAAAATCGTCGGGGCCGAAGCGCAGCGAGATCCGCCCCCAGTGGTTCGGGCGCCCGCCGAGCATGCGGGTGCGAAACCAGTCGAACTCGTCGCCCTCCGCGACCGTGTAGGGTTCGCCCTCGAGCGTCCAGCCACCGAGGCCGGCGTTGAACTCACCGAACTGGCGATCCGGCGTGGCGGCACCGCGCCTGGGTGAGTCGTAGGACCAGGCGAACATGGCGGAGTCCTTCTCCGTGTCCCACATCGGTCCCGCCTCGAGCATGACGACACGCGCGCCTGCCTCGGTGAGCACCTTGCCGGCCATGCCGCCGCCGGCGCCCGATCCCACGATGCAGAGGTCGTACGGCTCTGGACGTCGAATGATCTGCACGTCGTCCTCGCGAGGGAGAACACTCGTGTCCCGCGTCAGAGACTCGTCGTAGAGGATCTTCTCACCGTCGAGTCGTACCTCTCTCCCTCATCTTCATTGAACAGGAGGAAGAACGCCAGGGTGAAGATCAGGGTGGCGACGGCGAAGATGCCCCAGAACAGGCGCCAGTCCGGCAGCGACAACGTGCCCTCGACGCCATGGGCGTTGACGAACGACCCGGAGAGCTGCGTGCCGAGAAAGAACCCGACGCCCTGGGTCAGCAGGACCAGGAGACCCTGCACCTGTCCCCGGATGTCGAGCGACGTCCTCTTGTCGATGTAGATCTGTCCGGTGACGAAGAAGAAGTCGTAGCAGATGCCGTGAATCAAGATCCCCAGATGATGATCCAGAACGTCCCGTTCAGGGCGGCGCCGGCGAAGAGGGTAAACCGCGCGACCCAGGCCAGCATCCCGAGTATGAGCATCCACTTGACGCCCAGCCGCGCGAAGAAGAACGGTATCAGGAGCATGAACACGATCTCCGAAACCTGACCGAAGGACATCTCGAAGCTGGGATTGGCGAAATGCGACGTGCTCAGCTCGGTGTTGAGGGTCTTGAAGTAGACGGGCGCATAGGGGAAATAGGTGCCGAACGCGATGAAGATGAGCATGGCAGCGACCAGGAACACCACGAACGACCGCGCCCGCAGCTGTCGCAAGGCGTCGAGACCCAGAATCTGTTGCCACGAGGTCTTCTGCCCGGCCGACGGTGGCGGCGTCAGGGGCAGCGTGAAGCTGTAGAGTCCCAGCGCGATCGCGGCGCCACCGCCGATGAGGAGCGGCGTCGGCGTGGCATCGGCCTGTAGCAGCTTGCCGATGGACATTCCGGCTACCGCCCAGCCGACCGTCCCGAAGACGCGAACCACTGGAAATTCCTTTTCCTGGTCGGTCATGTGGTGGAAGGCCAGCGAGGCCGTCAGTCCCAGCGTCGGGAAGTAGTACAGCGCATGGATGAGCAGCAACGGTAGAAACAACGACGACCCGGCGAAGCTGGGTATCGCGAGCATGGCAGCACCCGCGACCAGGCAGAGGACTCCCAGCACCTTCTCGGAATCGAAGAACCGATCGGCGACCATGCCCAGGAAGAACGGCGCGACGATCGCGGGCGAGCCCGGCCGCGCGGGCCGTCGCATAGAGCGCGACGATCAACGTCAGCACGGCCAGCGTGCTGTAGGCGGTGAGTGCCGGCCAGTACGCCGCGAGTAGGACGCGGGTGTGTGGGGCCAGGTAGGCGACGTGCGGGCCGGCGAGTAGCGCCGTCAGTGCGAGGACGGTGACGATCAGCCCGACGGCGACCGCGATGGGTTGCATCTACAGCTCCACCGATCCATCGCGGCCGGGCTGTGCGGCCCCGCCCGCGCCGCCCCTGTCGCTTTCGCGCGCCAGCGCGCGGGCGATCTTCCGGGTGGCGGATCGGCTGCTGCCGTGCAGGGCAAAGCCGGCGCCGGCCTTCGCCGCGATCGCCGCCGCGTGGTAGTGGTCGGACACAATCTCCACGTTCACCCGGCCGCTCACACCATCGGCGTCCTCGATGTCGAGTTGGGCGTCGGGATA
Organism: Vicinamibacterales bacterium; assembly: GCA_965197935.1. Lineage (GTDB taxonomy): Bacteria > Acidobacteriota > Vicinamibacteria > Vicinamibacterales > CAZQMT01 > CAZQMT01. Next base: position 685,490 of record CBDAOD010000002.1, read on the forward strand.
CAACACGTGGTCGTGATTGACGACGTGCAACCCGAGGTCGTGCGCGGCTGCGAGCTTCGCCTCGTGCGCCGCGCGGTCGCCGCCCTCGGCGCGCGCCTTCTCGGTCGCGGTGGCGACCATCTGTTTGAGTTCGGCATCGAGCCGGACGCGGGTCACGCGCCCGCCCGCGCCCTCGATGCGCGCCCGCTCGTCCAGCGCGGCGCGATACACGGCCGTGTCATGGGACAGCTCGGCGGGTTTCACCAGTCCGGTCCACGTCTGCTGCTCGGGGACGTGGCCGGCGTCGACCGCCGCGCGCTGGGCGGCGTCTCGCCCGCGTTCGGTCGCGGTGAGCACGTTGAAGCTCTGGCCTTGCGGCCCGGTCGCCTCGTGTTCCTCGATCAGCCCGGCGCGGATCAAGTGGTTGACGCTGCGCCGGGTGGCGTAGGGGTGGCCGTCAAAATGTTGGTCGGACAGGTCTGTGTAGGACACGGCGCGATAGAGCCCCACGTCGGCCACCGCATCGCGCGTGCGTGCGGTCCTGCTGCGGCGCGCCCGGTGGCGCGCCTCGGGGTCGTGCGCGCGCGCGGCGTGTTCCCGCCGATGGCCGGTGGTGCGTGTCTGCGGGTCGGGCGTCGCGCGGTGGCCGGCCCGCTCCTGGCGGGCCCGGTCCGCGCGCGTGGGTCGTCGGTCGTGCGCGCGGGCGGCTTCATCCTGGCGATCCCGCTCATCCTGGCGCGCCCACTCGGGCGCGCGTTCCTCGCGGATGCGGGCAAGCCGGGCGTGGTGCGCCTCGTGGTTGGCGCGCTGCTGCGGGGTCCACTCGGGATGCTCGCGCGGGCCGGCGGGTGCCTGCTCAAACCCCTGACCGTCGTGGCCGGCGGGTGCCTGCGGCTGGGCCTCACCATCCCGCGCCGGCTCGTCGGCCGTGGTGCGGGTGTGACCGGGCGCGCCTGGTCGTGCTGTGACCTGGCGCGCCTGGGCATCCTTCGCGTGGTCGTCCCGCGCCGGCGTGGTGGCCGGCGTCGGGTCGTCGTCTCGCCAGAGCAGATCGGAACGGTCCAGCATGGGGAGCGCCTAGCGGCTGATGCCGGCCTCCCGCTCGTGGCTCTGCGGCGGCTGCTGCGGTGGGGGCGTCTGGCTGATCTGCGGGCTGCGCGCCGCCGAGTATTTCTCGGCCAGCTCTCCATGTTCCTTGTCCGTCGTCTGCTCGCGTTCGCGGATGGGACGCATCAGGTAATCGGAGATTTTCTGTGCGTCGGCTGCCGCCTTGTACATCTCCTTCGGGTCTTGTTCCAGCGCCTTCAACCAGCCCTGGACATACGCCGCGCCTCGGCTGCCGTCGTGGCCGACGCCGACCCGTTCACCCGTCATCATCGCGGACATTTCCGCGCGGAGTTCTTCGCGGGCGTACTCCACGCTGCCGAAGTGCCCCGCGCCGTGCTTCAGGGTGTCGCGGTCCATCCGCTCGGGGTGGCCGGTGGCGTGGCCGAGTTCGTGTAAGGCGGTCTGGTAGTAGCCGTTCGCCGTGGCGAACTGCTCACGTTCCGGGAGCGTCACCGTGTCGGACTGGAGGTTGTAAAATGCGCGGTCGCCGCGAACATGGGCGACGTGGATCCCGCTCTCCTGGATCACCCGCTCGGCAGTCCGATGGGCTTTCCATTCGGGCTCGTGCTCCCGGTCGTCGCCCTTCCGTTCCAGCTTCAGGCCGTCCGCCTGTGCGACGTTGAACACGGCATAGCAGCGGACCATCGGCGGGCGCGTGTGTTCCCGCTTGGCCTTCCCCTCGGTGGTCGGGCGGTCGGGCTGGTCCTGCGCCTTCGGCGTCTCGTCGTCAAACTTGTAAAACAGCACGTGGGTGGCCTTCTCGCCCTTGCGGACCTGCCCGCCCATGTCGCTGATCTGTTTGTAGGTGGCCCAGCGGTGCTCGCTGTAGCCCTTCGCGGTTTGGGTGACGCTGAGGTAGACCGAATTCCCGCCCCGGTACGGCTTGTCGGTCTGGATGTTTTGGGGGAGGCGGCGTCCACCATCTATCATGGTCCTACGTATTCCTATGGTGTCCAACCATGTTCATGTAAAATACGTTAGTAAAACGGGTTAATCACGTGATGGCGTCTTGACGTGGTGCCACGACGTCCGGTATATTCCTAAATTAATGTGTATAGTTCACTGTATAAAGAAAGGCGCGAGAATCGATCGATGACGGCCACGCCGCCGCGCCGCCTCGCGCACCGCTTGAGCGCCGCCTTTGTGCGGACCGCCGAGCCCGGGTTCTATTGCGATGGCCACGGGCTGAACTTGCGCGTGGATCCGTCCGGGGCGCGGCAGTGGGTGCAACGGCTGGTCATTCGGGGCCGGCCCCGGATGCTCGGGCTCGGCGGCTACCCGCTGGTGCCACTGGCCGAGGCGCGCAACGCGGCGTTCGCGAACCGCCAGCGAGCCCGGGCGGGCGGAGACCCGCGGGCCGAGAAGCGCCACGGCCAAGGCGCGCCCACGGTCGAGGAGGCCGCCGCCGTGGTGCTGGAGCAGCAGCGCGCCGGCTGGCGAAATGTCAAGCACGCGCGGGACTGGCCGCGCAGTCTGCGCGCCTATGCGTTCCCGCGCATCGGGGCGATGCCCGTGTCCGAGGTGACCACGGCCGACGTGCTGGCCATCCTCACCCCGATCTGGCACGACAAGCCCGAGACCGCTCGGCGGGTGCGCCAGCGGATCGGTGCCGTGATGAAGTGGGCGGTCGCCATGGGCCACCGACCGGACAACCCGGCGGGCGACGCCCTCGGACAGGCCCTCGGGCGGCAGCAGGCCATCGTCCAGCACATGCGGGCGCTGCCCCACGGCGCGGTGGCGGACGCCCTCGCGACCGTGCGAGCCTCCCAGGCCTCGGTCACCACCAAGGATGCGTTCGAGTTCCTGGTGCTGACGGCGGCGCGCTCAGGCGAAATGCGCCTGGCGACGTGGGACGAAATGGACCTGGACGCGGGCGTCTGGACCATCCCCGGCGCGCGCATGAAGGCGAAGCGGGATCACCGCGTCCCGCTCTCGGGGCGGGCGCTCGCGATCCTGCACGACGCACGGAGACGCAGTGACGGCACGGGCCTCGTATTCCGCAGTCTGCGCGGGAAGCCACTTTCCAACACGACGCTATCGAAATTGATCAAGGAACTCGGCCTCGCCGCCGTGCCGCATGGGTTCCGGTCGAGCTTCCGGGACTGGGCCGCGGAACGGACGAGCACACCCCGCGAAGTAGTCGAAGCCGCGCTCGCTCATGCGGTACAGAACCCCACCGAGGCGGCCTACGCGCGCAGTGATCTCTTCGAGCGTCGGCGCCGCCTCATGGACGAGTGGGCGACCTACCTTGCCGGGGAGCGCGGGCAGGTCGTTCAGCTACGCCGGTAGCGCCCGCACAGCATCGCCAGGTGCCCCGCTGCCGTTGCCATTGACCGGGGGAGCGGCACTGCGGCTTTGACCCGGAGGAAACGCCGCACACGATGACGCGGCCGACGAGTGGCGGACAGGGGTATCATGTCGTCAGGAGTTAGCCCTAATGCGTCAAAAACTCAGCCGCTCGCGAGGGCGTTGGCAATGCGGGTGAACGTCTGACGCGTCGGGAGATTGTCGGTCATCCGCAACCGCGTCTTGCCACCGGGGCGGACCAGCAGGGCGGCCCGATGAAACAGTTCGAAGCGGAGCGTCTGCACGCTCTGCAGCAGGGGCACGACGGTGTGCTTCCGGGTGCGGCGCCGCGGCGGGGCGCCCGTCTCGAGTTGGAAGTTCGTCAACAGGTTGTGAGCGAGCACCACGAGCTGCTGCCACGCACTGTTGGCGGCGTAGGTCTGGGTCGGGACGCTGTGGAAGGCCAGCCCGGTCTTGAGCTGCGCGATGGTCTTCTCGTGGTTGCCCCGCCCACAGGCGAAGTACCACACGTTGCGGACCGTCAGCGCGAGGTTACTCGTGACCGCCGAGTATTCGTAGTGCCCATCGTTAGGATCAAACAGGTCGAGCTGATAGTTCTTGGTGGCCCGGTGGTGGACCTTCTTCCGATAGATGGTCACGGTCACGGGGATGTGCCAGGGCGTCTCCGCGCCCGGCACGGCGAAGCCGGTCACGCCGGGCGCCACCGGCACCCAGGTGGGACTGTCCCGGATGTAGCGCTGCAGATCCAGCCAGCGATAGAACGGGACTTTGATGGCATAGCCCACGCCGCGGCCCTGCAACCACCGCAGCACATCCTGGCGGAAAAACGCCCCATCCATGCGAAACCGCAGCCGGGCCCCGCCCGTGCGCAGCCCGACCAGCTGCGGCCACAGGGCCCGCAAGAACGGCAGGCCCGCCTTCCCATCGTGGACGTTGCCCGACCGATTCTTGACCCGCAGGATGTGGGTCGTCTCGGCCAGGTGCGCCATGATCGGGTAGTAGCTGGGCACCTTCCGCTGGTGCGGGTTGTAGCCCCGCGCCGCCCGTTCGACCTGCAACCCCGTCGACACGACGACGCCGTCCACATCGACCGTCCAGGTGCGCAGCCCCAGCGTGGGCAGCAGCTGGCGCACGACGGCCGCGTTGAGGGCTTGGAAGCGAGTGACCGTCCGCATCGTGAAGTGCCGCAGCCACCGACTCAACGTCCGCGCGGTGGGCACGACGCGCACGTTGCCGAACCGCTGGAAGATCGGGTCGTCGGCGACGGAGGCCAGATGCCGCAGGCGCCGGCCGCCAACGATCACCAACCCGACGAACACCCGCACCATCACCACCACCCCGAAGTCGCCCCCGCGCGGCAGGTCGGCAAACGCCTCGCGCACCAGCTGATTGAAGCGACGGGTGCGCAGGTAGCGCTCCAAGAGTTCCAGCCCGGCGTACGACGTGAGGCGAACGTCATCGAACTCCAGCGGCAGATTCCTATTGACACGGGCATGCAAATCGGATTTTCTTCGTCTCACGGTCAGTGGCCTTTCATGTGTGGAAGAAGGCGTTGGGTTGCACCACCTTTCAACCACACTGGAAGGCCTTTTTCAATCCCAAAGCGCCATTGCTCGCTCAGAAAAATGACGCATTAAGGTTAGATATGGACCTGCAATGCACGGCGGTGTTCCGGAAGGTTCCGGAAGGCTATATCGCCTTCATTGAGGAATTCCCAGGCGCCAACACCCAAGGCGCCTCCCTCGACGAAGCCCGAACGAACCTTCGCGAAGCCGTCGCCTTGGTGGTCGAAGCCAACCGGATGCTGGCCCGCGAGGATGCGGCCGGCGGTGCGGTCATCAGAGAGCCGCTCACCGTCACGGAGTGAAGCGTCGAGATCTGCTGCGGCACTTGGCACAACATGGGTGCGCCTTCCTGCGCGAAGGCGGTAACCACACTGTGTACGTCAACCGGACGGCCAAGAGGGTGTCGACGATTCCCCGTCACAACGACATCAACGAGGATCTCGCCCTAAAGATCTGCAAGGACTTGCAGGTGCCCCGGCCCGACGTCTAACGCGTTTCGGAGTTCTCGGAGTACTGACTCGGGGGCACGACGACCGCGTGGGGCTTAGGGTGTCCCGTCGGGTGTCGGGTTGAACGGGGCGCGGAAAGGCACCCGCCAGAACGCCGCCGCACGGGTGCTTGAACAGAAGCGGCCCGCGTGGCGCAACCAGAAGCACCCCGTCTCAAGAAGATGCGAATCCGGCGATACCCGTAGCGGGGATACTGGGCCGCCAGGCGGCGCATCGCGGCCACGGCGGCGGCGTCCCGCACCACCAGCCGCGACTGGTAGCCCAACGTCGATCGCGCGACCGAGAGCACGGCGCACGCGCGGCGGTCGGACAGACCGCGTGATCGGGCATACGCGACCTGCTGCCGGCGCACGCGTGCGCCTACCATTTTTTCGCGTGATCTCCTTGAGGACGTCGATCTCCAGGTCGCGGTCCGCCACCATCTTCTTCAGGCGGCCGCTTTCCTGCTCGAGCTCGCGCAAGCGTTTGACATCAGACGGCTCCAGGCTGCCAAAGTGCTTCCGCCAGCTGTAGACCCGGATTTCCGATTTGGCTGTGGTACTTTTGCCCATTCGATCAGTCGTCATGCCTTGATTTTCGCGGGTTTCTCGAGAGAAACCAGGCCACGGAGGGTGACACCCAGTGGGTGAATTACAAACCGCGCCCTTTCAGTTCACGTTCAACGGATTTCTGAAGGTCGCGTTTCAGGGGTCGCGCATCACCTCCGACGCCGGCTTGATTCTGGTGCGTGAGTTGGATGAACGTCTTGGCCTTGCGGGGCTCATCGCCGCGCACCTGCGCGACTCCCGCCACGGATTGAACACACAGTTCCGGTTACCCGATCTCCTGCGGCAGTCGGTGTACAGCCGCTTGGCGGGCTACGAAGACCTCAACGACGCGCAGCGTCTCTCGACCGATCCGACGTTTCGTCTGATCGGATCGCCGACGCGGTGGGACCGGAGTGCGGCCCTAACCTCCACGCTCCATTGGTTCGAGACCGAGCTGCTGACCCGTGAAGAGAACCTCGTCGGGTTGATGGCCGTGAATCGCGACCTGGTCGGACAGGCTGAGACGTTCGACCACGCCGATCGTGTCGTGCTCGACATGGACTCCAGCGAGAGCCCGGTGCATGGGCAGCGGGAAGGCAGTGCCTACAACGGGCACTTCGAGACGGGCTGCTATCACCCGCTGTTTCTGTTCAATGACGACGGGGACTGCCTGGCGGCCAAGCTACGACCGGGCAACGTCTCCAGCGCGGACGACTGGGACGAGCTGCTGGTGCCGGAGATTGAACGACAGCAGGCGCAGGGCAACCGCGTGGCCTTCCGCGCCGACGCCGCCTTCGCGCGGCCGGCGATCTACGAGGCGCTGGAGGCACGCGGCGTCCAGTACGCGATCCGGATACCCGCGAACAAGAGCTTGGAGCGAGAGATCGAAGACATCCTGTTTCGTCCGGCGGGACGGCCAAGCCACACGCCATTGGTCCGGTACAAGAGTGTCCGCTATCAGGCGGACAGCTGGACCACGCCCCGACGGGTCGTGGCAAAAGTCGAGCACCACGTCGGCGAGCTGTTCCCGCGCGTCGGCTTCATCGTCACGAATCTCGCGCTCCAGAATCGTGCCGTCGTGCGGTTTTACAATAAGCGCGGGACGGCGGAGCAATGGATCAAGGAAGGCAAGCAGGCCGCGCATTGGACGCGCCTGTCGTGTCATCGGTTCCGGGCGAACGAGGTCCGCTTGCAACTAAGCGTACTGGCCTACAACCTCGGGAACCTCTGGCGGCGGCTGGTGCTCCCGAAGCGGATCGACACCTGGTCACTGACCAGTCTCCAGCAGCGCCTTGTCAAGACGGGTGGCCGGCTGGTGAAACACGCGCGCTATTACTGGCTGCTGCTGGCGGAGAGTCACTTGACCCGACACCTGTTCGGGGCGATGCTTCAGAGGATCTGGGCGCTACCGGTCCCGGCAGGTTGACACGCGGCGAGTGCAAGAACGCCGGCTTGGCAACGCGAGGACACAAGCGAGGAGCGGTGTCTAAGGAATGCCCTGGAAGCACGGACCTCCAGCCGGCTACACGTCAGCGGGGGCTGAGTGACGGCCTCAGAACCTGGACGATTGTGCGATGAAGAAGATTCTCGTGGGCGCTGCGGCTTTCGGGTGTATTAAGGGGTCCATCTGGGGCAGGCAAAACGGAAATCCCGGGTCGAAGCAGCCGTCGGCCAATTTGTTCGCCGCGCAGTGCGCCGGTTGCAGCTTCGCGAGCATGTCCCAGACTTCCAGCTGACCCTCGTCGGTTTCAATGTTGACGCTGGACAGATCCAGCTCCTCGCGGGGATGTCCCATTGATTGTTGAAAATTAAAGCTGAGGGCCGATCGGTGCCGGTAGACATTTCCCCTGAGCACCCGCTAGACGCTATCGCTGCCATTTTTCTCTGTGCTCCTGTGTCTGCCAGGTCTGGCTTGGGGCGTCAACGCATCTTTCTATGAAACAGACCACCGAGAAACAACACTACGTCCCGAAGTTCTATCTCAAGCGGTTTGCAAGAGAAGGGCAGATCCAGGTTCTCAATGTGAAGACTAAGCGAATCGGAAAGCCCCGCCCATACGGGTCGGTTTGCTACGAGAAGTTCTTCTACGCCTCCGAGACCGGCGTTCGGGATGAAATCAGTCAAGCATTCGAAAATGTGTTCGGCCAAATCGAGACTCTGATTGGGGGTAAGCTGCCGGGAATCATCCAACGTGCTGTCGCCCAGCAGCTAACCAACGACGATTTGGATGTGCTCGCGTATTTCATGAGCGTCCAGTGGCTTCGGACGCGCTCCTTCAGGGATGGGCTGTATAAGATGCGGTCGGAAATGATGAAGTGGTTCCTCAAGCAGCAAGTCAGTTTGCGAGGATTTCAAGACGACATCCAGGAAACGGCCGATACGCATAAGGTTGATGAGCATGAATTGAAAGAGGCCGTGAACCGACTCATCGAGTCGGGTGAGTACGATGTTCGAGAAACCAACAACGCCTCACACCTCAACTTCATCGACGAGGACAAGGTCAATGGGTTCTCCAACCTCCTGCTGGCAAAGAAGTGGCGCATCATTCTCTCTGCGGGACCGTACCACTTCATCACGTCTGATACTCCGGTTGCGGAACAGGTTCCACCTAGAACAGGACTCTTTGGCCCGAATTTCACAGAGCGTCAGCATCTTCTCGCCCTCACGCCCAGCGTCCTAATTGAGACTGTCCGCCCTGACAGCATGAACCCTGAACAACAGCCAATCGACCGCCTTTCGTATCACACTGCCAACGGTAAAGGGGTTCTCATGTTCAATAAAGTGATCGCCAATCATGCACATCAGTGTGCCTACGGACCCCAAACAGAAGAGTTCGAGCAACTCCTGAAAGCAATTTGACGAGCGCGTTTTACGCTGTTGCAGGCTCCGCAGAGCAGTTGCAGGTTATCGAAGTGGTCTGATCCACCCTTGCTCTGTGGGATCTTGTGATCCACCGTGAAGTTCCGAATTACAATCATTTCCACTGATTGGCTCCACGGGCAAGCAACTGCATCTCATTCTGGATAGCACGGGACTCTCGATTGCGGGCGACGGGGAATGGGCCGCCGCGAAACACACAGACGACGTGGTAGACGTGGTTCATTGAGGAAGCTGCATCTCTGCGTCGATCATTTTGGGCATAACCGTTGCCCAGGTGCAGACGCCGGTCCTCCCCACGGTTGCTCGCTGGCGTGGCGGTCACGTGGATGTGGCGTCAGATTCCGTATTGGCCTGGTCAATCCGTCCAGTGCCGTGGTCATCTGTGGCCTGGTTTAACGTTATGGTTACGATCGCGACTGCTGCGCACCCCCCTGTGCCAATAATCCGTGAGACAACCTCCCCGATGAGATGAGTGTAGGGGCGGGGAGGGTTCGATGGATGACTCGCATGCCAGCAGCCGTAGAGATGGACGTAGCCGAGGGGGCGGAGGCGGAGGGCGACCGCAGCCTTCGGCCCCTCGGTCACGTCACGCGCGACCGATCCCGATCCTGAAGTGCCGGCGAAGGCCCAGCGTCGGCGCTTTCCCGCGGAGCATCGGCTCCGCATCCTCACGCAAGCCGACGCCTGCAAGAAGCCCGGCGAGCTGGGCGCCCTGTTGCGTCGCGAGGGGTTGTACTCGTCTTTGCTCACCAACTGGCGTCGGCAGCGCGAGCAGGGCGCCTGGCAGGACATGCGCGGACGCCGGCGAGGACCCAAGCCGAGGCCGGGTGACCCGCGCGTGAAACAGCTCGAAGCCGAGAACCGTCGGCTGCAGCGGAAGCTGCAGCGGGCCGAGACGATCATCACGCTCCAAAAAAAAGTTGCCGAGATCCTGGGGATCCCCCTGAAACCCCTCGACACCGACGAGCCCGACTGATGATCGCCATCGAGGCGGTGACCACGCCGGGCGCCACCGCGGCCCTCTGTCAGAGTGTCGGCCTCGCGCGCGCGACCCTCTATCGGCGTCGACAGCCCGCCCGGTCGTCGACGCCGACCCCACGCGCGGCCTCGTCGCGCGCGCTCGGGCCCGCCGAACGCCAGGCGGTGCTCGACGTGTTGCACAGCGAGCGGTTCGTCGATCAGTCGCCCGCCGAAGTGCAGGCCACGCTGCTCAAGGAACAGACGTATCTCTGCTCCACGCGCACGATGTATCGCATTCTCGACGCCGCGGAGGAAGTCCGGGAGCGGCGCGCCCAGGCGCGGCATCCGGCGTACGCGAAACCGGAGCTCGTGGCGACGGCCCCGAATCAGATCTGGTCGTGGGATATCACTAAGCTGAAAGGGCCGATCTCCTACCTGTCTTACTCGCTGTATGTGATCCTGGATCTCTTCAGTCGCTACGTCGTGGGCTGGATGGTCGCCGCGCACGAGAACGCCCACCTGGCCCAGCGCCTGATCGAGGCGACGTGCCGCAAGCAACACATCGGTCCGCAGCAACTCACGATCCACGCGGACCGCGGCGCGCCGATGCGCAGCAAGCGCGTCGCGCTCTTGTTCTCCGACCTCGGCATCGAGGCGAGCCACTCGCGGCCTCGGGTGAGCAACGACAATCCCTTTTCCGAAGCCCAATTCCGGACGGTCAAATACCGCCCGGACTTTCCGGACCGCTTCGGTTTCCATCGAACACGCGCGCGCGATCGGCCACGATCTCTTCGCGTGGTACAACGACGCGCATCACCACAGTGGCCTGAGCTATCTCACGCCCGCCGACGTCCACTATGGGCGCGCGGCCACGATCCTTGAGGTCCGTCACCACACGCGCCTCGCGGCCTACGCCGCCCATCCCGAGCGCTTCGTGCAGGGGCCGCCGCGCGGCGAAACCTTGCCCACGGCCGTGTGGATCAATCCGCCGGCGAAAGTGCCCGGCGAGGATGCCCCAGGAACGACGATCGTGACCCCGGCTGACCCCCAGCATGGGGTCCCGCGCGGGACTGGCCGCGCAGTCTGCGCGCCTATGCGTTCCCGCGCATCGGGGCGATGCCCGTGTCCGAGGTGACCACGGCCGACGTGCTGGCCATCCTCACCCCGATCTGGCACGACAAGCCCGAGACCGCTCGGCGGGTGCGCCAGCGGATCGGTGCCGTGATGAAGTGGGCGGTCGCCATGGGCCACCGACCGGACAACCCGGCGGGCGACGCCCTCGGACAGGCCCTCGGGCGGCAGCAGGCCATCGTCCAGCACATGCGGGCGCTGCCCCACGGCGCGGTGGCGGACGCCCTCGCGACCGTGCGAGCCTCCCAGGCCTCGGTCACCACCAAGGATGCGTTCGAGTTCCTGGTGCTGACGGCGGCGCGCTCAGGCGAAATGCGCCTGGCGACGTGGGACGAAATGGACCTGGACGCGGGCGTCTGGACCATCCCCGGCGCGCGCATGAAGGCGAAGCGGGATCACCGCGTCCCGCTCTCGGGGCGGGCGCTCGCGATCCTGCACGACGCACGGAGACGCAGTGACGGCACGGGCCTCGTATTCCGCAGTCTGCGCGGGAAGCCACTTTCCAACACGACGCTATCGAAATTGATCAAGGAACTCGGCCTCGCCGCCGTGCCGCATGGGTTCCGGTCGAGCTTCCGGGACTGGGCCGCGGAACGGACGAGCACACCCCGCGAAGTAGTCGAAGCCGCGCTCGCTCATGCGGTACAGAACCCCACCGAGGCGGCCTACGCGCGCAGTGATCTCTTCGAGCGCCGGCGCCGCCTGATGGACGACTGGGCCGCCTATCTCAGGGAGGCGCGCGGGCCAGGGGTGACATGACGCCGATGACCAGGCGTCACCGTGGGTGATGAGTGCGCGCCCGTCGTCACACTGGGACAGGGTGAACGCGGTCACGGTCTCGTCCGGAAACCCGTGAGTTTGCGCTCACACCAGCGGTCCGATTACACTCCCCGGCCGTCCAAACAATCTGTGGCGGTATGCCCCTCAGGATCTATTCTCCAGTTTAGTCGATGAGGATTTGGACTAGACTACGGCGCTGGCGTTAAGCGTGGAGTCCCTTGGGATGCCCTTCGCCTGATGTGCTCGCTCAGGCTCTTAATCCCGGTTCCCACTTGCGTGGCCGTACCCAGCATGGGCGAAGTACTGACGACAATGGTAGGGCGTGACGACGTGCCTGGCGGCCCAGGCGACGCGGCGCAAGGCAGGCCTCGTGCGAGGCGCGTGGTCACGGAGACGTGCCTTCACCAAGCCCCAGACGGGCTCGATGGTACTGAAGTCATGCGAGTACGGTGGCAGCCGTTTATCGGTCGCCCCGCGGGCCTCGATCAAGCAGCGGACCTCGGGCGCCTCGTTGGCCTGGAGATTGTCGAGCAGCACGATGTCGCCGTGACGCAACCGCGGTGCGCGAGGCGGTACCGCACCCGCTCGAGGAATGCCACCTTGGTCATCGGTCATCGGTCATCCCGCGCCACTTCGTGCCCCAAGCGTCAGCGGGAGGCACGTCCTGGGCGGACCAGTAAGCACCCATAGCAGCGGTGGTAGCCGCGGCGACCTTATAAGAAATGCAGCTCATAAAGCCAACTTGGTCCACAAGTTCGACCGCAGTCACCGACTTCACTCTCCACCAATTAGCGCCATACATCGGCCGAATGAAGACGTCGATGGCAGGGGCGCTTGTGAAAGAGTATTCTCGCAAGGGCGATCTCATCGTTGACCCGTTCTGCGGTTGTGGGGTCCTCGCATTGGAAGCGGCGGTTTTGGGGCGCCGCGTCGTCTGCGGCGATTGGAACTCCTACGCGGTTCTCCTCACCCGCGCAAAATTGTTTCCCCCCGTCAGCTTGAAGGCAGCCGAGCGCCGGCTTAAACACACGTGGGAGCTCGCACTCACAAAGGTGAAGGACCAGGACCTGAGATCAGCTCCCAAGTGGGTTAGAAGTTTCTTTCACCCAGAGACACTGCGCTCGGCGCTGGCCTTTCGGGACGCTTGCATCGAACGGGAAGAGCATTTCCTCCTCGCGTGTCTTTTGGGGATCTTGCACCATCAGCGACCGGGATTTCTATCTTTCCCGAGCAGTCACTTAGTACCGTATCTCAGAGAACAGAACTTTCCTCGCAAAGACTTCCCGCGTCTATACGAACCACGCGAGATTCTTCCACGACTCGAAGCCAAATTACAGCGCACTTTCAAACGGCCAATTCACCCTTACTCTCAGCGACGAAGAATCATTGAGGGTGACGCTCGAACGTTTCCACAACTCAGAGGCATCCAGGCGATAATCACGAGCCCGCCCTACATGAACGAACTCGACTACGTTCGCGATAATCGTCTTCGCATCTGGTTCATCGATCGCGCAGTTCCGGCCGGTCTTGAACTTCCGGCACGAGACCGAGAGGCTTCGTACGTTTCACTGCTGCGGGATGTTTGCATTCGACTCGCTGGCGGCGTTAACCGCGGCGGATACTTCGTACTCGTTGTCGGTGATGTCACACGTGGCAAGGGACCAACTGGGCATACAGCTGCCCTGACGCAGCAACTGTTTGCCATGTATCCCGATCTTTCTGAGTTCACACTCGACGCAACGATTGAAGATACGATCCCTGATATTCGACGTTCCCGCCGCGAGTGTCGTGGCACAAAACAAGAGACGACCCTCGTGTACAAGAAGCACTGATGACTGCAAACACTGATGCGTGGTGCAAGAATCTCGAGGGAGTGAGCGTCGGGAAGTTTACACTCACTCAATTCATCGGCGCCGGCAAGATCGGTTATGTTTACAAAGCCCAGCTACGCGATATCCCCACCGCAGTCAGGGCAATCAAGCTCACCTTTGACACCCTCCGCCTCGGCTGGGATGTTGAACTTCGCAAAGTACTAAGTCTCTCCTTGGTTGAAGGAATCGTCCATTTTCACGATCTTGGAAGCGAAACGATCACCCACAATGACAGGACGCGACTTTGCCAATTCACAGTCTGGGACTATATCTCGCCTGGCGAGAACCTAAAGCAATACTTGGCACGCAGGAACAAGATTGACGCCGGATTCTTGATCGCGGTCGTCGAGCGCATCCTGCACGTACTACATGCCTGTCAGGCAGAGGGTGTCACAAGGCACGGTGATCTCCACGTCGGCAACATCCTAATCGGCGACCGGTCGGGATCTCGCCTTGACGATTCGTTGCAGCCACGGGCACCCATCTACGTGTCCGACTTCGGGTACGGCGTGAGCGACGGCGTGATGCCCCCAAGTGATGATTATGAAGGGCTGTCGCGAATCATCAATAAGATTATTTCTCAAGTTGACTACTCGACCGCCACTTCAACACATCGACGTATTTTACAGTCGATACAACGTGATCTCGGCAAGTTCTTGCTGGAACAAACAGGCGCCGAGCGGCGAGAACCATTAGAACTACTGAGGCTCCTCATCGATTTGAGGCGAACTGCCCAAGCCGGTAGCCGTCCCGTCCAGGTAAGTGGCCAGACAGACTACGCTCAGCCGTCCACGGATTCCTCCAGCGTTGGCCAATTCCAGGTCAGTGAGATGATCGGCGAACGCTGGGACTGGTGGCAGCGGCTCTTCGTCCCCACGATCCCGGCTCGGTCGAAGATTCTGGCACTGGACATACCAACGGTGGTCACTGGACCGCGCGGCTGTGGAAAAACCATGCTCTTCCGCAGGCTGAGCGAGCGACTCATCGTCGAGTGTGGCGATGTCGTTGAGCTCTCGAGTCATGGCCGTATCGCCGCACTGTATGTCAACGCGAACGATTTCGCCGATGCCTTCGCTCGATATCCGGACGATCCAAGCAGCGATGACGAGGGACGCTTGATTTGCTACGCCAATCTCTGCGTGCTTGGCGACCTGCTGAGCGTTCAGTCAGCTCGTATTGGTCGGCGGCGAGAGCCCAGCAACGATGCTCTATTGGCGTTGGTGGGTCATTGGCTCGTGCCGGAATCAGACTCAACGCTCCTGGTGGGCGAAGATCGACTCGAGCGATACCGAGCCGTTCTTGAGCAGATTAAATGGAAGTTCGCACGTTCCAACACAGCCGGCATCTTCCCCGGTTATCAGGAACTCTCCCAACACCGCTGGCTTCCCCGCTTCATCCAACAGGTGCGAGCCTGTTGCCAGTGGCTGGGTGACAGAACGCTTCTGCTGTTCGTTGATGATTATTCGACGCCACGCGTTTCGGTATCGATGCAACGAGTTCTAAATCGACTATTCTTGCAACGCTCAGCCGATTTCCTTTCGAAGATTGCGACGGAGTCGACGACCACATTCGTGTCAGTGGACTCGAGCGGGAAGACGCTTGAGGACGGTGACGACTACCAGCTCGTTGACATTGGCGAGGAATCGCTTTTCTTGCCTGATAGCGAGCGCCTCGCGTTTCTCACGAAAGTGTTCGCGCGCCGCCTTGAAGCGGACCCGCGCGTGCCTTCAGAGGGGCGGACACTTCGAGGCCTTCTTGGGCGGATGGACTTATCCAAAACGGAATTCGCCCGCAGACTGCGCGTGGCGCTCGAGGATCAGCTTCCGCAAGAGCAGCCCCCGGTGACAGCGCGTTCTCAGCGACGAGGCCGATCACGAGGACGCGTCAGCTACCACGGTGAGAATGTGTTTGCCTCGCTTTGGTCCGGGGACACTCGAACGATGATCCAACTTGTTGGCGACCTAATCGACCAAACGACCGAATCGCACGCGCAGTCGACAGCGCCTATTTCCACATCCTTTCCCATCGAACCAGCGATTCAAGATCGCATCTTTCGAAATCGTGGAGGCGAATGGCTCAACTCACAGGCCAGAAATGAACCCACGAATCCGGCTAAGGTCAAAGCAGACTTGGCGATGATCACCGCTTCGCAACCAACGTTCTCACTGTGCGGCCAGTACGGCGAACACTTGAAGATCATTGTAGAAGCGTTCGTGTCGGCGGCTACGCGATTGCTGGTTGGCCCTATGTATACGATCACCGAAGGTGGTAGCCGACGTGAAGTGCCTCGAATGGCGTTTCGAATTGAGATCGTCGACGAATTTCGGCTGGACGGCTTAGCACAAGAGATATACCGAGACCTGATTCGATATGGCATCTTTATGCGCGACAGCAGGGGAAAGAGCGTTCGGGGCGCTTTCGTGCCTCGTCTCTACTTGCGGAGGCTCCTGATACCGTACTGTACTCTCGCGCTCTCGAAACGTGACAGCGTATCGCTCTCATGTGCTCGTTTCACCCAGCTTCTGCTGGATCCAGATGGATTTCGCGAGTCGTTCGCAGCTCGCCGCCTCCAGGACTCACAGTTATCGATGCCTTTTGTGCTCGACACTTACGCCGAGGCGGATCCCGCCTACAACGATCTCGACGATCTAGGTCTCACTCCAGACATGGATCAGGCAGCGAGTGAGGAATCGACCGAGACAGACGAATGACGGTGCCCCAGATCACCCTCTGTGCTCGTCTACCTCAGCTGCTTCCGCTGAGTCCTCTCGAAGTTCAGGACGGCGATGTGCTCGTGCATTCTCCAGGCTTCGAGGATCGAACACTCGGAGTCATAAATGCATTCCCGCAAGGCCGCGGATTGAGATGCGTTCTTCTTGACTATAGACCACTCAATCCGAGGAACCGCTTGCTGGAAGTTCGCGATCAACTAAGAAGTCACGGCGCTACCTCTCTGGACGAGGACATCCTGCCTTACGATCGATTCGATCCGGCCGATTTCGAGTTCCGCCTTCGGAATCGGCTTGCCTTGTCCACTCGCCCACGTATCATCCTGGACATTTCGACGATGTCGAAGCTAGCTATACTCTTGGCGCTCGGTATCTGCAATGAACTCGATGCAGACGTTCGGGTGATCTACACAGAGGCGGAGACCTACGGCCCTAGCTTGGAGGAGTTCCGATCCGCCAAAGACAAGAATGAGATCCATCGCCCGACTCTCCAGATCTTTGATGGCGTCCACGGTGTCGTTCGTGTTACGTCGCTAGGCAGCGTAGCTATGCAAGGCCAGCCGACGGCCGCGCTCGTCTTCATGTCCTTCAATAACGCATTAACGCAGGTTCTGTTGAATACCGTCTATCCAAGTCGATTATTGCTGATCAATGGTAAACCACCCGTTCACTCTTGGCGAGAAGAAGCCACGGCATGGATCCATGATCAGGTGCGTTGCGAATGGGAAGCGGATAACCCCGTAGCGGCGAACTCCGACGGTGTGCCGGTTCCCATTCGCTCCGTGTCGACTCTTGACTACCGAGATAGCGTAGCGCTTCTAGTCGATCTGTACTGGGAACTGTCGTCCATCCACCGCGTCCTGCTGGCCCCTGCTGGCAGCAAGATGCAGGCTGTCGGTTGTTGGCTTGCGAAATCCTTACACCCGGATATTCACGTGGAGTATCCATCGCCTGAGGGGTTTCAACCAGAATACAGTTCAGGAATATCACGGCAATGGTGTTTAAACCTCGGCCGTGTCCAGACACTACTGACCAACCTGGCGGCGGAAGAGCGTCGGATGTACCTGGAGCTCTCGGCGGCTGGCTCTAAGAGGTGACTGGAGCGAGATTCGATGGGCATTGATCCGCCAGAGAAAACATCACTGTCAGACGACCGGCAGGCAGAAAGCCTCAAGCGGCCCTACGTGCCTGCGCTCGACGAAATACTCGGCGTGCCTCTACGTGTTCTCGACGGTGGGTTCGTGAGGGTGATCGACTATCTAGGGGACGAGGGAGCGGTTGTTCAAGCAGCGCGGGTGTCGTACGGCGTTGGTACCAAGCATATCCAGAAGGATCGAGGTCTGATTCGCTACTTGATGCGGCACGCTCATACTACTCCGTTCGAGATGTGCGAAATCAAGCTTCACGTCCGTGTTCCGATGGATGTCTGGCGGCAGTGGATTCGCCACCGCACCGCCAACGTGAACGAGTACTCTACACGCTATTCAGTGGCAATCGATGCTGCCCAGCGCACACCGTCGGATGAATGGAGATTACAATCGCCTCGAAATCGCCAAGGCAGCGCTGCCAGTTTATCGGAGTCGCTTGGAATCAAGCTGTCGGAGGAGGAGGCCGAACTGCAAACGAGGGCTCGTAAGGCGTACGAGAGTCGCCTAGCCGCTGGGGTTGCCCGCGAACAGGCCCGCAAGGAACTGCCTTTGTCGACGTACACCGAGGCGTATTGGAAGATCGACTTGCACAATCTCTTGAATTTTCTCGGCCTGAGAATGGATGCGCACGCACAGAGTGAAATTCGAGCCTATGCAAACGTGATTGGCAACCAGATAGTCGCCGTGTGGGTACCGTGCGTTTGGGACGCGTTCCTCGACTACCGGCAGAACGGGCTTCGATTGTCTCGCGTGGAGCGTGACATTCTTCGATCGCTGGTGTCGGGGAATACTACCGCTGCAGTTGCTGTTGCGGCCGAAGCGGGCCTTCTTCAACGAGATCCTGATGGACGGCTCCGATCCAGTCGAGAGCGCCTTGAACTAGAGGCTAACCTCTCATCGCTCGGTCTTTCATTTCCTTGGAAGGAAGAGGGTGGTGAGTAGAACCTATTCTTAGAATCGTTTAGACCTGGCTAGATTTCCATTGTGCCAACCGACTCGCATTGATAAGAGAGCATCACTATTCTTTATTCCTTATTTTATTAGCCAGCGCCGCAGCCTGAACCGCAAGCTCGGGATGGTCAATGGATCGTCAAGACGTATCTCAATAACGGTCACACCGTTTCTGCAGCATAATGCGACATTCTCGGAATCGTGACGCGTCTGGGCTCGTCGGTCGCCGCGCTACAGAAGGAACCTCTACAGGCCGGCGGCGGCGGTCGTGGCGCAAAGGCCATTAGTACTTGATTAAGAGAAACGATGCGCGCTTGGATGATTCGAGGTCGAGGCTCGCAAGCTTTACAATCACTTGGCGACCGTCATCCATAACAGGTAATCCCTCTTCACGAGTAAGGCACCTAGAAAGCGATGTGTCGCTGCCAGTCCTTACCTCCACCCACGCACCGTCCATACACCAATTGAGGAGCTGCACGCTAACGTTCTCGAATGGCTTAGTCACCTGTGCTGCAGGACTTTGCGCACGTGCGGTGGCCGCGATGTTACTAACACTGTTAGTAAGCGCAATCCGTGTGGGTATGGGTATGTGGCCTTGGATCAGCTCATCACGGGTGTTGCCGTCCAGGGTGACGAACCCTTGCTGATTGGACCCGAGAAAAACGGCAAGGGTAGCGTGATTACGGTTGTCGATTGTCAGCTTTCGGTTCGCGAGTTCACTCAGATTCATACCCTTAATCGTCTCGGTCCTGATCTCTTTCCCGTCACGAAGCAAATGCGCCTCCACGTCCTGAGGTGCTCCAACGGCAGAAAAACCGGTCCAGCCTCCGTCGGGTGCAAATGCCACGTCGTAGTCCGGCTGAAGCAAAGGCAGAAGCCCATAATACGTAAGCGCTCCGCCCATCACCAGAGAGAGCAAGCAAGCCTTACCAGGATGCTCTTTCCGCTTCTCCCATACCTCTATGACAAACTCTAGGGCATCCTTCCAAGTGGGCATGTTCATTTCCTATTCAGCCGGGATTTCCGATTTGCCTTCCCCGAACAGGCCGATGCTACACCCGTGAGCCGGTTGCAAGCGGTTTTTCTGATCGCCGACACTCCAGCGCCCTGAACCCCAGAGCCGGGGACCGTCCGGCGTCACCCCCCGTTGTGAGTAGCGGAACGATCTAGAGTCAGAGTGATCCTACTCGCAGTCGCTCAATCAGGTTAGCTCTCCGTTGATCATCGACCAGCCCGAAGAAGATCGTGCCACCGTCCCGGCTGCCCGCGCGGCGTTCCGCCAGCGGATCGAGCGGATAGACCCGCAGCGGCTGGTCTTCCTCGACGAATCCAGCGCCCATCTCGCGATGGGCCGGTCGCATGCCTGGTTACCGTGCGGGACGGTGCTGGTTGAACCCCGGCTGATGAACTGGGGCGACAACGTGACGCTTGTCGGTGCCATCCGCGTGGACCGCTGGTTGACCCTCGCGACGTCGTGAGGAGCCATGAACACCGTGCGCTTCGTCGCGTGGGTCCGCCGGCATCGCGTGCGGCACCTGCGGCCCGGGGACGTGGTGGTCATGGACAATCTCGCCGCGCACAAAGCGCGGCAGGTCCGTGAGCTGATCGAACGGGCCGGCGCCACCGTACGGTTCTTGCCGCCATATTCCCACGACTTCAATCCGATCGAAGCCGCCTGGACCTTGATGAAGGAGCGGATCCGCGCCGTCACGCCACGCACCGGGCCCGCCCTCCGCTGTACCGCCCAGCGGGCCTGTCGGGTCGTGCGGACCCGGCATTGTCGGAACTGGTTTGCCTATGCGGGCCATCAACTCAAATGATCGATGGGGTTAGTCTCGGTCGTCTCTCAGCGAGCTGAACATATCTGAGACACTCTTTTCGCTGGCCCTCTCCTCGCGCCATTGCTCTTTCCATTCGTCTTGCATATAGTCGGCCAAATTCTCTTCATCTTCTATGAACCTATCCTTTGCCTCCCTAATGTCTTCAAGCAACGGGTCTACGTCTACTCCGATTTTGTACGCGAATAGTTCCAAGTCCTCGATCAAACCGTCGAACTGGTCGCGTGATTGACATTCGCGAAGATCTTCGTGGAAATTCGACCGCCTATATTCGTCGAATGCGATTCGGGCTGCGCTCACCCAGGGACCTTGCGCTTCACCGGACAAGCCTAAGACCGACGCGACTTCGCGCAGTTCATCGGACCGGCATCCGCGTTGTATATCGACGAGCAAAGCAGAACGGACGACCTCCTTCCGCTTAACGGCCTCGTCTGCAGTCATCGAACAGGTACCCTCTAGCGCCCTGAGAACATCAACAGCATCGTCAATCTCCAGGCGTTCTAACCGCCACTCCTTTATCAAGCGATCGAAGAGTGGTTCGATCAAGTGTGACAATTGGCTGCCGGGCATCCGGTCTGCCATGTCGATGACGATAGCAAGCCGGCGCTCAAACGACGGACCTCGATATCCAACTGCTCCTTCACCGAGATCGATACGGCGTCCGTCCATCATGCGCTGCGCGACGGTGCCAATTAGTCGATCAATATGATGAGCAAGGTGCGAAGCGACAGGCCTGCTTTTCTCTGACCTGGAAAACGCCCATAGCCGTTCAATCTGATCGAAGCCGGCCGCGCCTGCTATGATGTCAACGGCATTATCAGGTGCTTCTTGGACAACGGCGTTCAATAAGTCCAGCACGGAGGGATCCATGACTTCAACGCCGTCGGCGCCCCAGGGTTTGATGAAGGAACCTGCGACTTCCCGTAGTGCGGAGCGGAAGTCTTCTGGTTTGGTCGTAAAGCCATATTTTCGAGCCCGCTCACTGTGCAGCGTAGCGAACCCTGTATTCAAGACAAGCACACCCGCCTTGCCGCCTAGCGAGAACAGCGTCAGAAGTATCGATCGACCCGCGTTGCTGATTTCCTGTTCGTAGGCATGTCGCCATATCTCGGACGGGTCCCTCAGTAGTCCCTCAACGAACGACTGATATTGGCTGACGGGCACCATGCGGACGCGTCGAAATGTTGAGAGCCATTCAACAATGCGTGGGTTGAACTTCTCATGTGCGATGATCTTGAGATAGAAGTCATCTCGAAGGATCTCGTTCTGATACTCAAAAGGAAACTTGCTGAAATAGAGATGGTTGTAGAGGATCCGCGCCTTCTGAGCGAACGAATAACTAGCCAACCGCAGGAAAACCCGAGTGTCGTCCAGATCTGAGTTGCGCAGGCGTTCCGATTTATCCATCGCTTGCGAATAAATGTGCTCGCGGGTAGTCAGGATGAGGCGTGCGGTGGGTGTCGCCCGTACCATCGAGATGAACTCCAGAAGAGCTCGGTCATTGTTGCCCGCAACCGACAGTGTTCGATCACCCAAGAAGGTGGCGCCCATGAAGTCATCGAAGTAGAATACTTGACGCGTGCCTCCTTGAAAGAGGCTGTGCCCCTCCTCGATATCTCGCTGAACCAGGACGGCCCTATAACCGTCCTCGACATGTTTGTACAGAAGGAGATTGGCGAGGGTCGTTTTCCCAACACCAGGGGGGCCAACTACAATGACTACGCGATGCTCATCGAGCATCGCTAGAGCACGAGGATAGGCGTTACTCTGTACATATCGCCGCGCTTCTCGAAAGACTTGCTTGACCTTGAATTCGCTCTGGGTAACGGCCGCATTGTGCAGTACGCGATCGAGTACCGACCGGCTGGCGAGCCATAGCTTGAAATGCTTACCTTCGATCTCGGCGTGCTTGCCGAGAAGATTGTTGAGCCCCTCCAAGCCGATCACATCACTTGGGGCCAAGAAAGTGGCTCCGATGATGTTGATAATAGCGGTCTTGTCGGTCGACGACAGAGGAATGGACGCGACGAGGACATAGCGGTCCGGCTGAAGGAGTCGGACCTTCTCTGCTTCCTTTTTGAGGTTGCGTAGCAATCCGGTCAGGCCGGTTCGAACGTAATGTTTGCACTGGACAATGATCTGTTGCGGTGCCGTCGCGTAGCGCAGGTCGATCCCGCCGTCCTTCCCTGTCTTAAAGCTCTCAAGCGTGATACCCCATTCTGCTTGAAGGAGATCTCGTGCCAGGAGTTCCAGATCATGCGGCGAGAGTTGATGGAAGTTGTAGTTGGCCACGGGAGAATTGTAAATAGATGTGCGTCGAAGACGCGTGAGGCAACAACGGAGGAGACTTGCGTGGCTGGATGCCATTCTTTTTCTAGAATGGCAGGGGATTATACCCCTGGTCCCTCCGGGATCTCGGTGGGTAATCCGTCATGTCATCATCGTTCCGAGCTTACACAGAGGCCGGGCCTCCGTCCCGGAGCGGTCTAACCTTGAGTCCAGAGGGGAGCCGGATGCTGACATCCGCGGTGGCATAGGAGATCATCACCTGATCTTCGATTATTCGCTCAACATTGCCCGCAGGTCCTTCATGAGCAAGAACAGGTGATAGGGATCCGTGGGGCTCGGCTCGAACTCCAAGGCTTCGTACCAGCCCCGCGCCTCGTCGTCCTTGGCATGGACGAGAAGCGCCCGAATACCGGCGATGTCGGCGGCTGCGGCGGTTCTGAGCAGTGCGTCCTTGACGAGCGCCTTGCCCAGACCTCGTCCTTGCCAGGTCCGGTCGACCGCGAGACGAGCAAGGAGCATCACCGGGACCGGGTGCCGGGCCAGCCCCTTGCCGACCCGGAGAGGTGCGTCGGCATGTTCGACTGCTCCCGCCGCAAGGCTGTAGTAGGCGAGCACCGTCAATCCTCGGCAGGCGACATAGGTCCGGGCGCTGTCGGCCTTCTGGTTCGCCAGCGCGAAACGCTTCAGAAAGCGATCGAGGGGCTCTTTCCCGCACGCGAAGGAATCGACATCGTGCGTTGCGTCGATCTTCTCGACTGGAGACAGCCCCTCCTGTTCCGGCGTCACTCCAGCACGCTCTTCTCCGCAAGCAATCGAGTCAAGCGGGGCTTGTCGGCGGCAACCGGGCGGTCGAGGACAGCCTGGAAGGCCTGCCACTGGCGATCGTCGAGCCGGAAAATCCGCCGGTCGACCAGAGCGTCCTCAGCGGCGTTGATCCCTGCCTCGAGCAGAAACTCCGTGACGTTCTTGTGCGACGAGGCTGCAGCCCGCTGAAGCAACGCCTTCATGTTCGGGGTCGTCCGAACCTCAATGCGCTCCGACTTGTTTTCGGCGATGGCCATAAATGTTCCTCCGATTGGATCCACCGACATTCTGTCATACGGATAGTGTACGGACAAGAACGCCTCGACAGGCACCCCACAGTGCCTCACATCCCCCTGACCGTCCACGGCACGGTGCCGACGATGTGGGCCCTCATCGGCATGGCAGGCATAGGGCTCGCAGGCTAGGTTGGCGGCGATCAGCCGCACGCGAGGCGGCTCGTCGCCGCGCAATGTCTCGACGCTCTTGACCGCCAGGCTGCCGCCCACAGCACGGCCATCTCGCCGGTGCCCCGGCCCACTCATCTGGTCGTCATGCTCCCAGACAACGGCTGGAGCCAGGCGATCCGTCGAGCGCGGAGATCGTAAAAAAAGTTGCGCGGAATTTTTGCGCACAACTCACTCTCTCTATCTCTCTGATTTCGGAGTGGTTACGCCTGCCATTAATTTGACGCCGACCGAAATGCGCCGGGCGCCAGGCCGGCCGAGGCCCGTATTCATTGATCTTTTTTGGCACCGGGGGTGGCCGGTCCCCCCTGTTCGCGCACAACGCGCACAGCTACGGTGGTGGAAGTTCGGTTGCACGGTCAGCAGGGTGACGATGCCGCACACGATGTTGAGATTTCCGACCGTCAAGGCCCGCACGGGCCTGTCGCGCAGCACGATCTATCTCCGCATCTCCCGCGGCACGTTTCCCGCCCCCGTGTCCCTTGGAGGCCGCGCCGTGGGCTGGATCGAGGCCGAGGTGAACGCGTGGCTCACCGCGCGGATCGCGCAACGCCGGCAGATCGCGCCCGCAGAGCGGAGCTCCAACCATGACCCGTCTCAGGAGGACGGTTACCGGGCGCGGAGACGCACACCCCGTCCCGCAGAGAAAGGGTGGTCGACATGATCCGGAACATCACGGTGGATGGCGAGGCGGCGCTTGCCGTGGACACGGCCGAGGAACTGGGCCGGGCGCTCTTGACCGGCCGGTACGTCGTCGCGTCCGACGCGGTGCGTGCGGAGTACGGGCTCACGGACACCGACAACTCCGACACGCAGGACATCGTGGACGAGTCGGACTGGCGCGACGACGCGTGGCGTGCGGCGGGGGGGAACTGATGGCGTGGGGCCGAAAGCACACCGCGGCGCAGACACCCGCGTGGAGCCAGGACGACTACCACACCGCGTTTGCCTCGAAAATCAAAGAGCAGATCGAGCAGGGCGTCGCACCGTGGCAGAAACCGTGGAAGCCCGGCGAGGAACGACTCCCGAAAAACATCCAGTCCGGCAAGCCGTACCGGGGCGGCAATTCGGTCTACCTCAGCGTGGCCCAAACCGCGAAGGGTTACGGCGATAACCGCTGGGCCACCTACAAGCAGATCAAGGACATGGGCGGCCAGATCCGCAAGGGCGAGAAGGCCACCCACGTGCTGTTCTACAAGTTTGACGACGAGCAGCAGAAGGCGCAGGACCAGCCCGACCGCCCGACCACCGAGGGGAAGGCCGAGCGGGAACACACGCGCCCGCCGATGGTCCGCTGCTATGCCGTGTTCAACGTCGCACAGGCGGACGGCCTGCAGCTGGAACGGAAGGGCGACGACCGGGAGCACGAGCCCGAGTGGAAGGCCCATCAGACCGCCGAGCGGGTGATCCAGGAGAGCGGGATCCACGTCGCCCATGTGCGCGGCGACCGCGCGTTTTACAACCTCCAGTCCGACACGGTGACGCTCCCGGAACGTGAGCAGTTCGCCACGGCGAACGGCTATTACCAGACCGCCTTACACGAACTCGGCCACGCCACCGGCCACCCCGAGCGGATGGACCGCGAGACCTTGACGCACGGCGCGGGGCACTTCGGCAGCGTGGAGTACGCCCGCGAAGAACTCCGCGCGGAAATGTCCGCGATGATGACCGGCGAACAATGCGGCGTCGGCCACGACGGCAGCCGAGGCGCGGCGTATGTCCAGGGCTGGTTGAAGGCGCTGGAACAAGACCCGAAGGAGATGTACAAGGCGGCCGCCGACGCACAGAAAATCTCCGATTACCTGATGCGTCCCATCCGCGAACGCGAGCAGACGACGGACAAGGACCATGGGGAGCTGGCCGAGAAATACTCGGCGGCGCGCAGCCCGCAGATCAGCCAGACGCCCGCACCGCAGCAGCCGCCGCAGAGCCACGAGCGGGAGGCCGGCATCAGCCGCTAGGCGCTCCCCATGTTGGACCGTTCCGATCTGCTCTGGCGAGACGACGACCCGACGCCGGCCACCACGCCGGCGCGGGACGACCACGCGAAGGATGACCAGGCGCGCCAGGTCACAGCACGATCAGGCGCGCCCTGTCACACTCGCGCCACGGCCGACGAGCCGGCGCAGGAACGCGCCCGGCAAGCCGACGAGGCCCGCGAGGCCACGCCACGCGCCCCGCAGGAACCCGCCGGCCACGACTTCAAGGGGTTTGAGCAGGCACCCGCCGGCCCGCGCGAGCATCCCGAGTGGACCCCGCAGCAGCGCGCCAACCACGAGGCGCACCAAGCCCGGCTTGCCCGCATCCGCGAGGAACGCGCGCCCGAGTGGGCGCGCCAGGATGCGCGTGATCGCCAAGATAAAGCCGCCCGCGCGACGCCCGACCCGCAGACACGCACCACCGGCCATCGGCGGGAACACGCCGCGCGCGCGCAAGACCCCGAGGCGCGCCACCGGCCGCGCCGCAGCAGGACCGAACGCACGCGCGATGCGGTGGCCGACGTGGGGCTCTATCGCGCCGTGTCCTACAAAGACCTGTCCGACCAACATTTTGATGGCCACCCCTACGCCACCCGGCGCAGCGTCAACCACATGATCCGCGCCGGGCTGATCGAGGAACACGAGGCGATCGGGCCGGAAGGCAACACGTTCAAGGTACTCACCGCGACCGAACGCGGGCGAGACGCGGCTCAGCGCGCGGCGGTCGACGCCGGCCACGTCCCCGAGCAGCAGACGTGGACCGGACTGGTGAAACCCGCCGAACTGTCCCACGACACGGCCGTGTACCGCGCCGCGCTCGGCGAGCGGGCGCGCATCGAGGCCAACGGCGGGCGCGTGACCCGCGTCCGGCTCGATGCCGAACTGAAAGCGACCGTCGCCACCGCGACCGAGAAGGCGCGCGCCGAGGCCGGCGACCGCGCGGCCGACGAGGCGAAGCGCACAGCCGCCCAGGAGCTTGGGCTCCCCGTCGTCAACGAGGACCACGTGTTGTATCCCGACGCGCAACTCGACATCGAGGACGCCGACGGCGTGAGCGGCCGGGTGAACGTGGAGGTCGCATCAGACCATTATCACGCGGCGGCGATCGCGGCGAAAGCCGGCGCCGGCTTTGCCCTGCACGGCAGCAGCCGATCCGCCACCCGGAAGATCGCCCGGGCGCTCGCCCGCGAAACCGACGCCGGACGCGGCGGCGGCGAGGCACACGCCGGCCGCGATGGATCGGTGGAGCTGTAGACGATGCAGCCGATCACCGTCGCCGTCGGGCTGACCGTCACCGTCCTCGCACTGACGGCGCTACTCGCCGGCCCGCAGTTCGCCTATCTGGCCCCGCACATTCGCGTCGTTCTCGCGGCGTACTGGCCGAGCCTCACGGCGTACACCACGCTCGCCGTGCTGACGTTGATCGTCGCGCTCTATGCGACGGCCCGCGCGGCCGGGCTCGCGGACCTCGGGCGAAAAGTCGATCTGGTGGAACGGTCGATCCGGCGCGGCGCGGGCGGCGATCCGGAGCTGGCCGGACAGATGCAGCAGCAGGAACGGGGAGACTTCGACGAATGACGCACAGGCCCACTGGGCGCGGCTCGAGACCAGGTCGTGAGCCCGCGCCCGCACCTCACCACAAGGAGACGACCATGCACCCGCACCGCTCACACTGGATCACCGCCCTTGCGGCCCTGTTCGCCGTGGGGCTTATCGAGGCGCCCGTATTCGCCCAGGGCGTCAGCCCGTGGCTGAACGCCGTTGACGTGCTGCAACAGGCATTCACCGGCCCCCTCGCGCGCGGCCTGTCGCTGATTGCCATCGTCATCGGCGGGCTCATGTTCGCGTTCGGGGAAGGGGGCTCCAAGAAGGCGCTCGCCGGCATCATCTTCGGCCTCGGGATGGCGATGGGCGCGGCGAACTTCCTGACGTGGCTGTTTTCATGATCATCGGCCACGGCGCGCGCCCGTGGGCCGCGTACCCGGCCCTGTCCGCCCCCCTCACCATGATGGGGGTTGAACGGCGCTGGTTCCTGTTGTCCGCCAGCGTCGGCATGGCGATGTGGAACGCGATCAACTCGACGCTCATCGGCGCGGCGACCTTTTGCGTGCTGTACGGCGTGGGCTGGTGGGCGTGGCGCGTGGACCCGCACATGCTCACTATCCTGCGCGAATCCGTCCGCTTCAAAACGCGCTATGACCCGGCGAAGTGGGCCGCGCAGCCGTGGTATCTCGTCATCACCCCGGCTCGACGGCTGACCCGATCATGACCACCACCGATCGCGACGTCGCCGACCACCACGCGGCCGGTTCCCTGGCCGACGAGCTGCCGTATTGGGGCTGGCTCCCCGACGACCGGACGTGTCTCACCCGGCGCGGCGAGCTGGTGACGCTCGCCCGGCTGACGCCGACCGTCGTGGACGGCCACACCCCGGAGCAGCTGGACGCCGTGCTCAACCGCTGGCAACGAATGCTCTCAGGCATCGACGCCCGGACCCGGATCTATTTCTACCTGCTCCGCCGGCCAGCGACCTTCCCCGACGCCGATACCGGCCTGTCGGCGGTCGCCGACCTCGGGCAACGCAAGCGGCGCGCGTTCCTCGCGTCCCGCATCCAACAGATTGAGACGTTCCTCGCGTGGTGCTACGACCCGAAACTGTCGACGGCCGCGCACGGCAAGGGCCATCAGCCCTGGTGGAAGAACTATTTGGCAACGTGGGCGCAACGGAAGCGGAATCCCAACGAAGCGGTTTACTTCCGCGAGCAGATCGAGGACGCGGCGGCGCGCTTTCGGCAACAGGTCGATGCCAGCCGGACGCTCGTCGCGGATCTCACCCCGCTCGACATCCTCAACGCACACGCCGGCTCCCGGCTCCTCGCCGAGCTGGTCAACAAGCCCGGCCGTCCGCCGTGGGAGGGGGCGACCGGCAGCGGCTTGAACTGGCGGCTTGCCTATTCCGAGCTGGAAGCCGAACGGCGACACTTGCGGCTCGACGGCGAGCCCGTGATCCTCTACTCGCTTTTGTCCCCGCCGGCCGGGGCGACCGCCAACCTCCTGAACGACCTGTACCGGCTCGACAGCGTGATGACCGTGGCGCTCGAATGGCGCCCGTGGGATCTCGCCGCGGCGCGGCGGAAGATCCGCGGCGCACAGCGCCACTACTTCTCAAAACGCTATTCGATGATGGCCCACGTGCAGGAGACGGAAGGCACCGCCAGCGCGATGGTGGACAGCGCGGCCGACGTGGAATCCGGCCGTTTGGGGAACGCCCTGGTTGAACTCGAAACCGAAGGCGTGGCCTATGGCGATCTCGCGCTGACGATTGCGCTCCACGGTGATCTTGCGCAGACCGAACGACTGGACGGCGATCTGCTTCGCATCTTCGCGGCGCACGACGCGAAGGCCATCCGCGAAGGGTACGGCCAGCTCCCCGCGTGGTTTTGCCGACTGCCGGCGCAACCGCGGAAACGACAGGTCCGATCCGTGTTTGTCTCGGCGGGCGCGGCGGCGTGCCTGGCGCCCATCTACGGCCCGCCGACCGGCGAGGCGCGCAGCCGACACCTGGACCGCGCGGCGCTCGCCATCCTCGAAACCCAATGGCAGACGCCGTTTCACTACGACCTGTTTCACGGCGATGTCGGCCATACGCTGGTCCTCGGGGCGACCGGGTCCGGTAAGAGCTTCACGCTCAATTTTTTGCTCGTCCAAGCCCTGCAGTACAACCCGCGCGTGCTCATCCTCGACCTCGGGGGCTCGTACCGCTGGATCACCCGGTTCCTCGGGGGCGGCTACCTGGAGCTGTCCCCCGACGACGCGACCGGGCACGGTGGCTTTCGGTTGCGGCCCTTTGCGTTGCCCCGCACCGAGCGGAGCCTCCAATTCTTGACGGGCTGGATCATGCGGCTGCTCCGGATCGGCGGCTGGACCGTGAGCGGTGCGGACCCGTCCGAAATCCGCGCGCGGATCGAAGACCTCTATGCGTTCCCGCCGGCCCGCCGGACGATGACCGTCTTCGTGCACTCCCTTCCGGCGGCCATGTGGCCGGCGCTAGGGCGCTGGTACGGCAACGGCGCCTGGGGCAAGTACTTCGACAACGCGGCCGACGGCGACGACCTTGAGCTGGCCGACTGGCACGTGATCGACCTGGCCGGCGCCGCCGAGCATGAGGACTTGTGTGAGGCCGCCCTGTTCTACCTCCTGGAACGGTTGCGGCTGTCGCTGGAGAACCCCGACGAAACGGCGCGCGTGAAATTGATGGTGGTCGATGAAGCGTGGCGCTACCTGCGCGACCCGGCCGTGCTCGCGTATCTGGCCGAAGCGGCCAAGACGTGGCGGAAGAAAAACGCGGCGCTCATCATGGCGACGCAAAGCGCCGTGGACGTGACCGGCACGGCCGGCGCGGAGGCGCTCCTCGAATCCATGCCGACGAAACTCTTTTTGGCCAATCCCGAGCTGCCCGACAGGGCGGCGGATCTGTTTCGCCTTAACCCCTCGGAAGTGGCGACCATTCGGGGGCTCGTCAGTAAGCAAGAGCTGTATCTCCGACGCCCGAACATGGCCGCCACCGTGCGGCTCGAAGTCGATCCCGAATCGTACTGGTTGTACACGTCATCGGCGCGTGACAGTGCGCGCCGCGCCGAGGCGGTGGCCCAGCACGGCCTCGAGGCGGCGCTCGCGCACCTGGCCGCCGGGCGCTGAGGCCCACGAACACAAGAGAGGAACCTATGACCCTTCGACGCCCGACCGTTGCCCTGTTCTCGCTGCTCTGGATCGTCCCGGCGCTCGCCCTGGCGCAGGACGACGCCCCCGACACGCCGGCCGGCGCGTCCGTGCTGCAGGTGCAAGACGTGGCCGATCAGATCATCCGCGTCAACACGCGCATCCGGCACACCACCGTGATTCAACTGCCGGCTGCTGAGACCATCCTCGATTTCATTGTCGGGGACTCCGAATACTGGCACCTGACCGGCGCGGCAAATCTCGCCTTTCTGAAACCCATCGGGGAAGGCGTCACCACCAACGTCGCGCTCGTCTGTGAGAGCGGCCGGATCTACTCGTTCCTGGTGACCGAGCAATCCGGCCCGCCCCACTTGATCGTCCGCATCGGCGGCGATCCGAACACCGGCCCGGCCACCGGCCACGTCCCCGCGTTCGTCGCGCGCTCGCGCGTGGCCGAGTATCAACTGATGGCCGAGGAAAGCCGCGCGGCCGTGCACGCCGCGCAGCGAGACGCCGAGGCGCGGATCACCGCCATGCGCCAGGACGCCACCGCCCAGGTCGATGCCTTTCGCGCGACCTATCCCACGCGGTTGCAGTTCCCCTACGAGCTAGACGACAAGGCCGCGCGCTGGCCGTTCCTGGTGCACGGCATGTGGCACGACGGCCTGCCATTGAGACAATGTAACTCATTCTATAGCAACAGCTTACAGCTGTAGCTGCAATCTCTTCCCCTCATCGGATCCCTCGTTCGCAATCAGATGTCCGAGGGCGGTGAAGACCCTCTGTGGACGACTTGAGATCGTGGACCGCCGAGACGACCACGCGCTGATCAGCGCCGCGGGGCACCATCGTCACCCCAGCCGTTGTCACCGAACGACGATCGCGCGTCGGCCAGCGCCGCGTACGCGTGGCCGGCGGACAGAGGCACAAGAGAGCCGAACCGCCGCGCAGGACGTACCTGTACGTCCTCTGACGTGCGGGCCTGCTCGGCGGCCGACGCTGAGCCGCACGCGAGCTTTGACGATACTGGCACAGCGGAAACACTCCTCATACAGTGGCAGTGGTGGAGGCGCAGGGAGTCGAACCCGAACCACGTGATTTGCTAAGTTCATGATGGCAAATGACTTCTGGCGCTAAGTCTTTGTCGGTCCTCACGTTCCAGCCCTACGGTCGTCCCCTCCAGTCTCC
Source organism: Vicinamibacterales bacterium (assembly GCA_965197935.1). Classification (GTDB taxonomy): domain Bacteria; phylum Acidobacteriota; class Vicinamibacteria; order Vicinamibacterales; family CAZQMT01; genus CAZQMT01. The sequence goes on from CBDAOD010000002.1 coordinate 717,215, forward strand.
TGGAGTCCCCCCGAGTCGACCCCGGTCGTGGCAACATTGTGGCAACGCTCCTCGCTAGGGGGGAGCTGCCTGTTCAGTGACGTCCCGATCACAATCGAACCGGTGGCCTTTGGTGATCGGCCTCGGGTCCCCAGTGTCCTTGGCCATGAGGTATTCGCGCCGTTCGGGTCAAGCATCCTACTACTCACAAATTGGTCTCGCAGCAGGGTGTGTGCCGGAAAGTGTGCTCACACCGGTAGATATTTAGCGTGGACAACGGCGGCGAGGCCGGAGCCGTCCCTGTAGATGCCCTTGTCGACACGGCGGCGGGTGCTGTGGCGTCCTATTTTCAGGTCATCAGGGGACGAAATCTCCTAGTTAAGGTCATGGTCGCCTGGTGTGGCTGCTCCGCGCCAGAGTTGCTCGACTTCGATCAGGTCGCACTTTAGCTCCTTGGCGGCGGCCCGACACCCCTCAATAATCGTGCGGTAGATCGGATACGTCGCGATGTCCTTGATTCTCTGTACGTGGAGCGCGGCGTCGAGGATGTCCGAACGCCGCGTGAACCGCGCTTCGATGCCCTCCCACAGACCGCCGTCAATGGGCGGGTGCAGGGCCTCGCGCAGGCCGGGTCGACCGATGTCCCCCACGTAGGCCGCCGTCTTCAGGAAGATGTTGATCACCTTGACACTCCAGCCGGTCTGCAAGCGCGGATTGATGGGGACGCGGGCACACAGGGCCTCTGTTTCGCGCTCATGCCACGCGTTGAATTCCGACGTCGAGATGGCGCGGTGGGACGAGAGCACGTCGGAAAACGCGATCTTGTCCAGCTGCGGATACACATCCTTGCGAGCCTTAAATCCCGCCGGAGTTCCCGACCTGAGTGCCGAGAGGGCCGTCCATTTCGCGTAGTCGAGAATGATCTGGCGACGACAATCCTTCATGGCCCCTTCCTCCGGGCGAACGTTTTCAGAGAAACTCCCTCAGATTCTCAAAACAGGCCTGCACGGCCTCCCAAGGCGGGTACGGACCGAAACATAGCTGTCGGCACTGAACCTCATATTCACCCGCGATCGCGCGCGCCAGTTCCCCTTGCGGAAACAGCCCGTCACTGCCGGCAAAGCTCATCTCGCTGGGACAGAAGTAACTTTGCGGAAAGTACGCGCGGCTGATCGCGTCGTAGTCCGCCTTGATCGCCGCGAATTCATCCGACCGCAGCATGGCCGCCACCTCCGGCTGGGCGGCCAACTGGAAGAGGTCGTAGTAGTGACGTGCGTAGCTGCCGATCGGCCGGCCGTCGCGCTTGAGCAACTCCACCTTACTGTGGATCGCGAAGAGCTTCTCGACGAAGGTGCGGCGGAAGTGGAGCAGACGCATCGGAAAGCCTCCCGCATCGTCTGCGCCGAGCAATAGGCCACGTTCATGCAGGAACGCGCCAAGATACGAGCGTAGCTCCACCGTCACGGCCGGCTCCCGCCCGCTGGCGGTTCCGACTTCGACGAGGACATGCCCGGCAACCTCTCCCGGCCCGCCGAAACGCTGCCGATACGAGAATCGATCCGAGCGACCGAACCCGCCGATCGTACGGCTTTCATCTTTGAGGAACGTCAAGGCGGGGTGCGCGTCGAGGGAGTCTCGGAGTGCTTTGAGTTCACGATCGATGGCCCGCTTCCCGATCGCCGGATCGAACGCCAAAGGATCGAGAAAGACATCGATATCCTCAGAAAAGCGTCCGATCAGGTTCCATCCCTTTGACAGGCTAGTGCCACCCTTGAAGATTGTCTTCTCGCCGACAGTGGCCGCGATGATGCGGAGTGCTTCTGTGACGTAATAGTCCTTCTCGATGATGGCGGGCCGCAGGCCCCGCGTGCGGAAGTGCTCCGCAGCTTGGAGGATCGCCTGCTCGAAATCCGGATGCTCGAACAACCTCATGACATCGCACCCCGTCCCTTCGCCTGCCAGTCCCGTGCATGGGCCAAGCCCTGCAGCATCCCAAAGTCAAACCGCGAGACAGGATTGAGCGAATCCCGCAGGCCCTTGAGGGTCTCCAGCTTCTTGTCGATCTGCACACCGATGGCGCCGAGCAGGGCGCGCACGCGCGGCGGTTCGCTCGGCGCGACCTTCAGCAGCCGATCAAAGCGTCCCTGTTCGCGGCAGAGCGCGAGCGCGCGCTTGACCGTCTCCTCGGGCGAGAGTTCGCTGGTTCTGCCCGCGCGGCGCAGAACATCCAGTAGCGCCGCGTCCGCCTCGGACAGATCCTTCCAGGCGTCAGGTCTACGCGTATGGACGACCGTGTCGCTGCCGAGGAGCTTGCGTGGCAGCCGAAAGCCGCTTGTTGCCACCTCACCACGGCCGGCGCTCTGCGTCGTGAATCCCAGGAAATTGGCGGCCGCGATGCCGGCGGGGAAGACTGACGTGTCGCGCGCGGCGGCCAGCTTGCGGATTGCGGCCGGGTTCGGCCGGCTCTTTCCCAAGCCGGTTTGCCGGGGCCAGTAGTACACGCCCTTGCTCAGCCGTTCGAGTTGGCCCTCACGGGCGAGGCGCGACAGCGCCTGGGCCACCGCCGAGACAGGCGCGCCGGAGAAGTCCTCGAAGCGCCACAGGCGCTCGCCGCCCTGTTCGATCTGCTGGCGAACCCAGCTTGCGACGTGTCGTGTTTTGTGCGGAGGTCTTGTGCCTCTGGCCATGTCTCCTACTGTTGGAGGTGACCGGGTGCCATGTCAAGTTTTTAAGCACAAAAACTTGACAACATCTCCACCAGGCGATATCGCGTCACCTCAGGCGGGATGGGGGAAACGAACGACGGCAAATCAGCAGGAACACGTCCTGGCGGGAGGCGTCATTTCCGCCCAGGGCCGCAGAACACCACGATCACCTGTCCGAACAATACTTTCACCGTGTCTTACAAGAGCGGGATTGAATATCAAGGACGGGAGTGGATACCCTTGTTTCCTAGATAGGGGCAGAGAGATTCGGATGGTTGTGTCGGTAAGTGAGCGGGTGGGCGGGTCTGCTCCCGCCGAGCCGAGTGCCGTTTGGGTTCCGTACGCTACTAGTGTGGGCGGAAGGGAGGACAGCAGAGGTCCCAGTAGCCTAGTGTGGAATGACTGGACCTTGTCGCAGAGCTCGCGGACCATCCGGACGTGTTCGGCATTCAGAGGTAAGGGCTTGGTACCTATTTTGTCGTCGGCTGATGAGTAGAAATATCGCCACCATGGTTTATATCGGGGAACCGATCGATCACGATTCGGAACGCAAGTTCTTGGCGTCTATCGTCGAGTGGCTTGTGGAGCACCAGATCCCCTTCGTCGTTTTGGCAAACCTTCACCTTAGGGGGCGGCAGATAGATTGCGTCGTGGCGACGGCGCACAGCGTGTCTGTTGTCGAGGTCAAGTCGAGCTACCTACCGGTGCGCGGAGGCCTCAATGGAATGTGGGCGCAGTTTCAGGCCTCTGGGGACTGGCGACCCTACACCAATGCTTATCAACAGGCTTTGGCTGCGAAGAACGTGGTCCGAGACGCGATGAACGCGATAAAGCCGGTCGGGAGATTCTACCCCGATGGCCACGTTCTCTTCACGAGCGGGTTCGCCAAAGGCTCGCGGGTCACCTCCGGTGATTTCAAGGTGACGGTGACCACACTCGACCGGTTCCTGACGAACTTCAAGGTCCAAGGTGCTGCGCCGTGGTCCCTCGACGACTGGCGAGACTTCGCGGCCAGACAGGCGCTAGTGCCCGTGTCGGCGGCCGAAGCCATCGCGTCGCCTGAAGACCGGGAGTTGGTCGAGGTGCTCAAAAAGTACAACTCCGCCTTCGCGGTCGAATATGGAAGGGACGCTGCTCGCTGGTTGCCAGAGAATTCGGAACAATCGACCGATTTTCTCGCCGCGGCGACGACTGGCGCGGGATGCTTCGTCACCGGACCTTCCGGCTGCGGCAAGACCCTGATGGCGAAATGGGTCGCCGCCGAACTCGCGAAATCCGGGAATTCGACGTTTTTCTTCGCCGCAAAGGATTTTACGGGCTCGTGGGCCGCATCCATACGGCGGGAAGTTGCGCTTCTCTGTGATCAGAGCCCTTCGGTTCTGCTCCGAGCCATCTCACGAGTCGACAGGCCCGTCTTCCTGATGGTGGACGGCATAAACGAGCTTGGGCCGCACGGGCAAAACGCGTTGCGGGGAATCGGCGGCTTGGCGAGGCGTCTTGGAGCCAAGGTCATTTTGACAGCCCAGGGTGAAAGACCGTCGGAACTCGATGGCCTTCGCACCGTCACGGTGAGCCGACCAACCTTTGATCTCAAACGCCGTATCGCCCAGTCAGGCGGCGTCCGTCTGAACGCCACCGCTCTTGATGTTCTCAAAGCGGTCGGCAGCGGTATTGAAGCTGAGCTTGTTGGCAAGATCGGCGCGCAGCTGAAGGCCGACGCGACCCGAGTGGTCTTGATCGACCAATACATCCGGATGCGTCTCGGAGAATATGGGCGGGCCGGTTCATTTGGTCTGCGCCAGCTTGCGAGTTGGCTCCACGAGCACGTGGCTTTTTCCATATCTGAGGCCAATTTCGACGAGTTCATGAGGGCGCAGGACGTACGCTTCGAGGCGTGCGATGCACTGTTCGCCGCCGGCCATCTCGTCAGACGAGGGGGGCGCGTCTCGTTCTCGCACGAGATGATCCAGAACGGCTGCGCGGCCTTCAACCTTGCGCGACAAGCCGGGACGGACCCGGCGACATTCGGGTTCAGGCTCTCCACGCCTATCCTTGAAACAATCGCCGGCGACGTCGTCTCGGCGATCGAGGACGCCTGCACCTGTCGTGCCGTCCTTGAAGCGGCGACCAGCGCAGCCCTCCTTTCTGCCGCCGCCGAAGGTGACTTCGGTGCGATAGCGGCATCGATCGCGCGTGCGCTGTTGAACGAAGCGGCCGACGCGTGCGTGGCTGAAATCCGAGGCGCCCGACTTGTGCTAATCAAAGAGAACGACGCCGTTCGCGTCGAGTGGGCAGAGGACACCCCACGGGACTGGACGCCGGCCGACCAAGCGCGACTGTGTGCAATTGGTGATCGCGCCGCATCTGGAGGCGATCTCGATCTCTATCTCCGCCTTTGTGCCGAGATGGACAAGCTTCTGGACAGCGAACGTTGCCGCTTGGCCGAAGCGGCTCGCCAGGCAAGGTTCCCGCTGCGAAGCCAGAGCTTCGCACTCGCCTACTATGGCTACTCCTGCACTCGAATTGGCTTCAACTACGTCGCTCGCACCGGCCGGCCGGGCTTGAGGGAATTGCGCCATGGAACGGAAAAGCGAGAGTTCAATCTGACTGAAATGAGCTCGGGCCAGTTGCACTTCCTACTTGAGAACAGGTGCACCTTCTTCGACCATGATGACGGAGGCCGTCTCACGGAGGAGCTCATCTATTTGCTGCGCGAGCGGTTCCGCTGGGAGCCGTATCACGTCCAGCTTGCTGTTCTTTATGCGGTTAGTTTCGCTCGCGGGGCTCCAGAGGAAAGGCTTGAGCGACTAGTTGAGGCGATCAATGCGCTCGATGTGAGCCCCACCAACTGGGCAATCAATTCCAGCATCATCGATGCGCTGAAGATCCTCGGGGCGATCGACGATCACGGCAACGAAACCAGAAAAGAGGTCAAGCGCGAGCTGCGCTCGGTGCTCGGTGACGATGAGGGCACGGTCGACAAGGACTTGGCGGTGTCACTCTGCTTGAGGATGTTCGATCATCCGTACGACTCTATCTATGCGGAAGAGATCTACGAGCTTAACGAAGATCTTCGCCGCCGGTTGTATCGGCGCGCTCTCGGCGCGCCCGAAGTCAAGAGCTGCACGAGCTTGGCCTGGCTCAGCAGGCAAGTCGCTTTGTTCGATGACGCTTCGGACGCGCCCTTATTTGATCCGCTCGCGACCCTGCCGAATCCTTCAAATCCTTTCCCACAAGAGGAGTGGGGCGGATTCGTGGTGGCGACGCGCTTCCTAGGTCGGCACCGCGCCCGACTTCCGCGAGTTGATACGAAAACGCCAGCCGATAAATGCCTCACAGAGATCAGGACGCTGATGTACACCGCTGAATCAGAGAGGCAATCCGACTCGGAAGCCGCGCGGCTGGCTTGGCAAAGGCTCCATGGCATGCCCGCGCAATTGGTCATCGGCTGTCTGAGCGAGGTCCACGAGGCACTGACTGAGCGACACTGGGGTGAGGACGAGCAGGTCTATCAGCCGCTGGATTTAGTCGAAATCTATCCCGCCCACTGTCTCAGGGTTGCTCGACGGTTCGTTGAGGACGGAGTCGATGCCCACTTTTTCCACCGGGTGCCGATGCATGAAATAGGCCGTTCGTTCGCATTCGAGACGATCAGGCGGTACGGCGATCGAAGCGATATAGATCGACTGCGCGGACTCAGCCGCGCCCACCGTTTCGCTCGACATGCGCTGGCAGCCATCAAGTCCCTGGACGCAGTTTCGGCTTCGAGATCGTGAGCGTTCGTGGGCGGTCACGCGAGGATGAAATTGCCACTTCTGGGCCGCGTCCGGGCGTTTCCCCACGGTCTAGACCACCAGGCTCTCGCCGTCGACCTTCCGGCTGGTGAGATCGGCGAGTAGCTTCCGGCATTCCGCGACGAGCCTATTCAGATTCCCGTACGTCAGGGCACGAGAGTCGCTGTGGACCGCGGCGTTGGTGCACGGCCCGCGCCCTCGGTGAGCCACGCTCGACATCCTGGCCATCGTAGCGACGGCAGGCGCATGATCTCGACATGAAGTCGAGAGCGCACCCGAAGTACAAGACAAAATACCACGTCGGGAATTGATCGGCACACGACCGAGCGCTGGTCCAGCGAGGTGAACTCGCCGTGCAGGCTCCTATGGCCCGCTCTGTTCGGAGTTGATTTTTCCACGGCGGTAGAGCCGGCAGATTGGCGGGCGGCTGTCATGGCATTTCAGAAGCGCCACGTCATCGCACACAAACTGGGTGTTGTCGATCAGGACTACGTCACAAAGACCGGCGACACCCGTGCTGTCGTGGGACGGAAGATCGTTGTCGATGATGGCGAAGTGAAGGAACTCGTTAGGATTGTCAAGAAACTGGCTCCAGGCATGGTGGCAGGGTTTCATGAAGTCGAATGAGAACTCATGAAGGGAATTGCCGGAGCTGGCACGTTAGCGCAAGCAAGACCGCGCCTTCATGTGCCTCGGTCACACTCATTCGTGGAACGCCTGATCGGGACAACACGGCGAGAATGTCTCGACTATGTGCTGTTCTGGAATGCCCGTGATCTTGAGCGGACACTTGCCGACTTCCAGGCCTACAACAACGAGGTGCGCAGCCACGCGTCGTAGAAGGGCCACACGCCGTTGACCTTCGCCAGCGGACGCATGGTGGCCCGTGTCGAACTGAATAATGTCCGTTGAGTCTCCCACTGCCGGGATCTGGTCTCGCTCCCAGTGGCGGCCTGACAACGAATTCGAGACGGACAGGTCCTATTTGACCTGTGCCCTCTATGACCACGGTGTCGGGGGAGATGCCGCCAGACCGCCTGCCCGCCGGATCCCCATTCGCCCGTACCGATACCGCCGCGGGCCCAGCGACCGCGCGTCAACTGCCGCCAACCACCAAGGCGTCCCAATCGTCCGGCGGATCCTCGCGCAGGAGCTTGAACAGCGACCTGCGGGCGATGTCGAACCCCTTGGCGAACGCGTCGTGCTGCCTCGGCGTGACCGCCTTTCTCTTCCGATTGTGGACGATTGCCGATCGCGCATCGTAGAACTCCTTGACCGCCTTCATCTCCCGAAGCCTGCTTTCCGCGTTCGCGCCGAGAAACCATGCCACCCGCGTCCGCATTTTGTGGGATATCTCGCCTCCATCCAGTTGGTACATCCGTTCCAGCGTTATCGCGATGTCTAGGATCCTGTCCTCCACCGCAAACCGTCCGTCGCGTCCAAGCGCCTCTGCAAGCCGCCCCAGAATCGGAGCCATCCTTGCGTACCGCTCGCCCATTCGGATCTCGAAGAGTTCCATCGCTTCGACCAGCGCCTCCCGCGCCAGCTCCGGACACTCTTCGAACCCGTCGAATCCGTGTGCTGACCGACCGCGGGAGAAACTGCTGCGATGCTCCTCCTGGCTCAGCAGCTGCGCGGCGGACCGATCGATGCCATGGTTCAACATTGCGACTGGCAGCACCGCAACCCCATGCGCCACGGCAAGCAGTTCCAGGAAGGTCCGCGCCTGCACGAAGAACGGTTCGGGCGATTCCACCACAGCCCCCCCCTCGCGACCCGTCCGTTGCAACGAAGGCCTCCATCGGAACGGCCTTACCGCCGCGCCGACCGACCGCCAGTCGTAGAATCCGGCGCCCCCCGGGGCGAGTTCCGCCACCAGGCTCTCGTCCACGAACGCCCGCACCTCCTCGAACGGCAGCAGTGTCATGCCGTCCGCAACATCGACCCTTTCGGTCAAGGTGAGCCCGTAGAACAACACCGCGTCGTATCCGATATCCAGCTCGCCCGGAACGCCGTCCGACCCTTCTTCCCCAGCGGGTGTGAGAAACCCATGCAACTCGGCTGCTGCCGCCCGGTAGCCGCCGACGGGCAGCTCCGAGGCACGCGCCATCAGTCCCGCAAGCAGGTCCGTCGGCGAGGTTGAGGAGCCGGTATTGAGGATCTGCACCCAGAAGTCGTCTCTGCCGACAATCGGGCCTATGACCCGTGCCAGCGTCGGATGCGCGATCAGAATGTACCGTGCACGGTCCAGCACCGCCCGCAGAGGCGCGTAGCGTTCTTCTTCGCCCATGTCGATGTTGTGGCGCGCCATGGCATAGAGGCTGCGGAAATCGCCCAGCGCGAAGGCCCGCACATAGCTCTCCCACTCGCCGACCGCCCCTTGCACGCGCGGTCGGTACTCCCGATATTCCCGCAGGTACGGCTTCTGTGCTTCGGCCAGACCTTGAAGCTCCTGCGCCAACTGGTCGATCCAGTCTCCGGCCGAGAATTCCTCCGAGTTCATGCGGCCCCCGCATCCCGCTCCGTCGCCTTGCGGTTGGCCATCAGCTTCGAGGGCGTCAAGGTAGGCCTGACCCGCTTTCGTGGACACCTAACCCGTACGCCGGCGAGGCGGGTGCGAGTGTGCGCGTCGCACCCGCCAGACTTGGCGACCAGCGTGCTCAGGTTGGGGCAGCCGTACGTCGGTAGTGTCTCAGTTTGGAGTTTTCGGTCGCTCAAGTCCTTCAGCATCTTCGCGCAAATCGGGCATCCGTCCATCCCGGCTTCCTCGATGGCCGCCTTAATCGCGTCCGTTAGTTCGCGGCGCGACTCAGAATGCGTTTGGAGTTCGCCAGCGGTGAACCGTGCGTTACCGATCTTGTAGGCTTCCTCGTGATCTCCGAAGTTGTCCCACACGATTTCGGGGTGGTCTTCCCCCCGGCTGAGCGCTCCGGCTTTCACGACAATGTCTGTCGCCTCTTCAATCTGTTCCTCGCGCCGCATCATCTCATCCTTCGCCCAACCCCATACTTGCCTTCTCCTTTAACCCAGATCTCTAGCGCGATCCAGCCCAGCAGACCCAGTAACGGCAACAGTAGGAGAGGGTTCGCCAGGCTCTTAATCGAATTCTTCGGCGACCGGCAGACCACAGGTATGATCGCGACCAGCGCGTCCGTGGACGGCGGACTCACGTTGCTGCTCACCGGCATCGTTCAGTTGGACGTCTCTTGTCGGCAGCGGGCTGTGGAGACCGACCGACGATGTGAGGACAAAGCTTTCGATTGCCGCGATAGGGGAGGCCCTCTCCCCCATCACCACTTGGAAAGACCCGCCTGGCCCGCGGCGACTCAAGAAAGCACTGAAGGTCGGAAGCCCCGCTTCCGGCCCGTCAAAACGGCCCGACACGGTCAAGACCACCAAACACGTACGGTCTGGAGCCAGCGTGCGCACAAGACGCCGGCGGCGGCGACGCTGGGACGGCTGAGCTGTATCGGGCGTGTCTCGAGGCAATCCAAGAGGTGCCCCGCCGCCCGATCGACGGTCATGATCAACGGCTTCCTGACCGCTTTGGCCATTTTGGTGTCGACGAATCCGAAGCGGACATTGGTGACCGCGATCCCATGCGACCGCAGCCGGAGCGCCATACCGAGCAGGTAGTTGCTGAATCCTGCTTTGGAGGCCGAATACGCAGGCGCGCCGGGGTTGAGCAGTGTGTCCGCCATGCTTGAGAGCCCGATGAAGTGATCTGCCCTGCGTTCGAGCCAGGGTGGGAGCAGGATCTCAAGCGTGCGTACCATCGCCGTCAGGTTTACCTCGAAAACCATGGTCTCATGTGACAGGTCTGACAGTTCGAGTTCAGACCCCACTCCCACGCAGTAGATGCAGGCATCGAAGGGGCCGGTCTCCTGGACAAGCCGGCCCAGCAATGCTGGGTAGGCCGGGTCGGTGACGTCCATCACTTCGTGCCGGTGGCTCTCGTCTCCGCGAGCTGGCGGCATGAGCGAGCTGGGGCTACGCGAGACACCGACCACGCTCTCGCCACGTGCGACGAGGGCGGCGGTCGTTGCCGCACCGATGCCGTCAGAGTTTCCGACGATCAGAATCCGCTTCGCCATGAATTACATTCGAAGACGGGGGCGGCCCTACTACCGTGCACGGACAAACGTTGACGTCTTGGCAGTGCTGGATACAGAGCCGCAACCGGTCAAGACGGTAGAAGAGAGAGTCGAACCCGAACCACGTGATTTGCTAAGTTAATGATGGCAAAGGACTTCTGGCGCTAAGTCTTTGTCGGTTCTCACGTTCCAGCCATGCGGTCGTCCCCTCCAGTCCCCTGGAGTCCCCCCGAGTCGACCCCAGTCGTGGCAACATTGTGGCAACGCTCCTCGCTAGGAGGAGGGCCAGTCGCAGTAAGCCACCAACGCTCCGGTTAACAGCTTAACTCTGGTGTTGTATCTTGTTGGTTCTTCAGTGCCTTTGCTCGGGCACAACGACGCTGGTACACGGTATTCGACGCCAGATTGTTCACAGATTGTTCACGGCTGTGTTGTCAGTTTGCTACCGGGAGCTGCCGGGAATGGCGCCCGCACCCCACCCAACTCACGAAACCGCCTCAGATCGCGGTGTTACTGTTTCGGTCCCGTCTCGTTTTGGCGGAGGGGTCGGCCTTCCGTGTCCGGGTTCCGTTTTCCTCGTTGCCCAACCGTTTATCGAGCTTCAGTCGTCTGACGGTTGACCGGCGCGTGAATTCGACGCTCAGCGGCGCCGGTTCGCTTGCGTGAATACGCAGGCGGGCCAGTTCGAACAGCCCAAGAACGGCCCGTACTGCCCCGCTTTCGACTGCAGCCAGCCGTCGCACCGCGGGCACCCCTGAACGCCGTTTCCGCACTCGCGGCATATTGCGGTTCCTCCCTCGCGCACCGGGAGTCCCTGCCCGCACTTCGGGCACGCGGGCTGCGTGTGCTCGCAATAGGGGTAGTTGGAGCAGCCGTAGAACCGGCCGCCGCTCTCGTTCGCCCGCTGCACGAGGTGCCCCTTTTTGCATTCGGGGCAGATTGCGTCGGTCGCATTCGGGGAGCCGAATGTCTGGATCCCGCCTCCCGCCTGCAGGAGTTCCTCCACGAACGGCGACCGCGGTCCTCCCTCCTCCAACAGGCACGCCCGGCGCTTGGCGCGCGTAAGCGCGACGTAGAAGAGCCGGCGCTCCTCCGCGTTCGGGTGCTCTTCGGGTGCCGTAAGGACCAAGTCGAGTAGCGGATCGTCGATGACCTCGGTGGGGAACCCGTACCGGCCTGCGCAGACACCAAGCACCACGACGTAGTCGGCCTCGAGTCCCTTCGCGGCATGCACGGTCCGGTAGGAAAGGTCCAGGGCGGGGTGCTTTGGCGCGAGCCGCCGCATGTCCGGCTTGAGGTGCCTGTACCGCCCGAGCAGGAGGACGCTCGGTCGGCCTTCAGTCGGTGCGACGTCGGCCGCGATGCGGTCCAGCGCCTCGCCCAGGGAGGGCGGCGCGTCGTCTCCGCCGAAGTCTATCCAAACGGCCGGGCCGTTCACCCCGTGCACGGTGCGCACCCTCTTCTCGATCTGCGCCGGGTTGCCGAGCACGAACCGAGTGGCCAGCTTGCACAAGCCGTCCGAACACCGGAATGTCGTCTCCAGATCGGTGCGCGCGCCGGCGCCGAAGCGCTCCTCGAACTCGCGCATGACGGCGATGTCCGATCCTGCGAAACGGAAGATCGCCTGCCAGTCGTCGCCCACCGCGAAGAGCTGCGCCGTGGGCGACTGGTCCACGAGCGCCTTCAGCAGGGCCGCCCGCCCGGGCGAGATGTCCTGGAACTCATCGACGAGGACATAGCCGTACGGGCTTCTGTAGCGCCCCGCGGACACATGGTCCGTCGCGCAGTTGATCATGTCGTGGAAGTCGATCTCGCCGGCTTGGGCCAGCGTCGCCTCGTAACGCTCGAAGATCGGACGGAACACGCGCAGGAACGCCTTCGAGCGGCCGCCGTCGCGCCTTGCGGCGACCCGCCGTTCCAATTCCCCAATGGACAGCCGCGCGCCCTTGAAGTGCTGCAGGAGGGTGGCCACTAGTTGGGTCAGCGGCTCCACGCGGCCCCGCTGATTGAACACCGCGAAAATCTCTTCTCGGGGAATCCGGGCGAAATTCACGCCGTGCGCGCGCAGCTTCTCGGCCAGATTCTCCGTCAGCCGGCCCGCCGCCTGCTCGTGGCTGAACGTCTCGATGAGGGTCGTGCCGTGTTCCGCGTGGAGTTCCAATTTCCACGTTCGCGACGCCGTGTACTCGTCCCGGTCGATGAACGGGGGGGTGTCCCCGCTCCCCGAAAGCGCGAAGTGCTCGATGTAGATTCCGGCATCGGGCAGATAGAAGTCCGGCCTGTACTGGCTCTTCTTGGCGGTCGCGGTGTCGTGCTCGTAGCGGCGCTCGTATTCGTAGCGGACGCCGTTCAGGTAGAGGAAGTTCGCGATAGCGCATTCCTCGAAGCTCTTGACCAGCTCCCCCTGCAGGGAGCGGACCTCCTGGTTGCGAATGTAGTCGTAGTACTCGCCCCGTGATTGGAACTCGTGCTCGCTGCGGTAGGGCCCGGCGCTGTACGCAAGCCACCGGATCAGCGCGCGACCGTGCTCGCGGTGGCCAAGCAGTTCTCCGATGATGCCTTTCAGCAGGTCGAGCAGCGCCATGTTGTCGGTCGCCGTCTTCGCGAGCGACGGGCGTCGCCCTTCGGCCTCCCCGATGATCGAAAGTCCCAGGGAATGGAACGTCTGCACGTGCATGTCCCGGCCGGCCTGCCCGCCGAGGCGTTTCTCGACGCGCTCCGCCAGTTCGTTCCGGGCGTCGCGTTCGAACGCGAGGAGCAGCAGTTCCTCCGGACGGCGGTCACCGCGTTCGACCACCCAGCCGGCTTTGGCCACCATGACCGACGTCTTGCCGCTGCCAGCGGCCGCCACGACCAGGTTGCGGTCGTCGTCCACGGCGACGGCCCGGCACTGCTCGTCCGTCAGTGGCCGCGCTTCAACGCGATCCAGAAACCTCCGGGCGCGGTCCAGTTCGCCTTCGAGGAAAGTCCGGTTCGCCCGCGCGCGCACTGCCTCTGGGTCCGCGAGAAACGCACGGATGCGCCGGATCGACTTGACGAGTGGATCCGCAGCGAGCGCATCCGGCCACGACTTCGGCAACGACGATATCGCCCGCTGTACGTCCTCCACCAGCGAAGAAAAGGCGCGGTGGCGAACGTAGGACCGCGGCGTCGCGAGCTCAGCCAGTCGGGCGTCGGTCGCGCGCAGCGTCGGCGCGTGCGTCGCCAAGGACTCCTGCCACCACGCGATTCGCGCGTCCTCCAGCTCGGCTGCAAGCTCGACCGCGTCGCCGCGCCGAAGTCCCGACACCACCGTGTCGCCGCGGAAGGTGCGGATGCGAATGCCGCCCCAGCCCCAGTGCTCTTCCAACACCACTGAAACAATGTCCCGCATCGGAATCTTGCGCGGGCCAAACGGCATCCTGAGCGTGAGCGCGGCCCCTTCGAGCACAGTTGCGTTCGCGTCCCGAGGTCGCGCGACGGCGAACAGTAACGACGCCAGGCCGGTGCGCTTGAAGCTCCGGGGGCTATCGTTCTGGAGGTGTTTGTCTGTCGGCATTCCGTTGCACGGCCTCGCGGCGGCTCGCAGACTTGCATGCGGTCGCCGCGCGGGTCAAGTGGTCTCGGTCAACATACAACGCCCGATTCACCTGCCCGGCGGCGGTGCTGGGTCGATTTCATGGGTCGCCGTGCCTACCGCATCACCAATCATCTCGGAAGTGCCCAATGGCTTGTCGACGTGAACTCTCATCACGCGCTGATTCAGCAGCCCGTCCATAGCTGTTACCGTCGTTGTCCGCCTCTTCGACGGGCCGGAGGCAACGCCATCGGCTCGACGCAACTAGAATGAGCTTCACGGTGAAGGATCGCGCCAAATCCGGAAACGCGAAGGGAGTCGTTGGCACGGGACAACGAAACGGAGATTCGGCGTAGGACTCATCGCTACCGCGTGAGGCAGTTGACGCCGCACGCAGCCGCTGACGCAGGGCCGACGGCGCTGCATGTGGTCGCCGCCGCCATTGATGTGCGACGCCTGGTCGTAGTGCGGTACGTGGACTTCCGGACGGGATACCGCGAGGCGATCGAGGGAGTTGTGAAGTTCTCCGCGAAGGGAGAGAGCCCGGACGTTACGGGCAACATCCGTCTCGCAACGCCCGCCGACTTCCGGGAAAGCGGCTACGAGCCGGGGATTATCGACGATCTCGACGCGGCGCAACAAGCCGACATGGCGCCGTACCTAGCGAGAAATCTGTCTCGCAAACTCGGCTACGTGGCCGCGACCGACATCTCGGCCTCGGTGATTTTCGCCGCGGCCGCGGAACCCTGGGTCTACTGCGCATCGATCGCGCCGACTCGGAGCTACGGTGTGGAATCGCTTGGCGCGCTCAAGAGAGAGTTCGCGGAATCCAAAGGAAGCGATGCGGCGATAACCGCCATTGACAACCCGCGCCAGTTCGCGCGGCGGCTCGGGATCGAACTCGCGCTGAGTGTGGAGGTGGGCAAGGACGCCAAGGAAGACTACGGGATGGGACTGCTGGATCGGGAGTACGCACGGCGCGAGTGCGGCCTTGGCGCCTTGCCGCCGATCGACACGGTCCTCTGGGTCAGCCACGGCCCCGTGCACTACGAGGACCGGCGGCTGGTGATCGAGACCGAGAGTGACATGCCGACGATGGAAGCGCTGCGCGCATGCTTCACAAAGCGAACGGAGTTTTCGGGTCAGCAGGAGTACCGATTCGCGATGCGCGTTGCCGGAAGGCCCTTGCGAAAAGCGATCTATCTTCAGGCGTCGGATGAACTGTTGCGGTTGACCAGACGTATTGATGCGGAAAGAAGGCGGTGATTGTGGGACGGAAGCCGCATGCCCGCAATCGGCACGACTCGCCTTAGCCCAGTAGACGAGGGGTTGAATGGAACACGTTGGCAAGGCACTGAACGCAATCTTGGAGGAGACGCACTTCGACTTCGAGTATCGCGAGTACGCTCGGTATTCACCTGCCGATAGATCGAGACGGGGTAGGCTCCGGGACGCGAAAGCGAACGTATTGCGGGAAGTGTTCGGAAGGGAGGTCGAAGGACGGAACGTACAGGTTTCGATTCGTCAACACGCACCAGAGGAGTTGATGTCCGGACTCTTGGAAGTGTTGCGGGGCGAACTGGAGCCGTTTATCGACGCCGGAACGGGAAGGATCGGGCACACTTTCCCGATTGAAGGAGGCAGTGCCGTACAGACCACGCGCGCGGATGGCCGTCTGGTCTGCTTCGAGCACCATTCCGGGTTGCGGGACTTCGCGCGCGCCCTGGTTCAGGCGGCCGCGGTCATGGGTGAGCAGTCGGTGACCGCCGCAATTGCGGGTTGGTGTCAGGGACAACCCGTGGAAATCCGGATGGCGACGGTTGTGAGTGGCTTGCACCTGAGCGAAACCGTAGCGCCGCGAGGTGATATCGAGCTGGTGCCACTAGGGCTGTCGACCACGGAGCTTCCTCGATTGCCGATGTTCCAGGGCGACAAGGCGAGCGACTACCTTGGACTCACGTTGGTGAGGCTTGCGGTGCGCGCAACTCCGGCGGTCTTTCGACCCAACGCCGAAGGGAAGGTAGGAACGGTTCGATCCCGGTCGGCCCGCGGAGTCAATCTCGAAGTACTCCGTGATGCGCTATCGCTGGTGGCGAATCGAAGCGTGGCTCTCAGCCGGATGTGGTTGGAATACCCAAGTGCATGGGGCTTTTGCCTATCGGGTCCGACGTCGACAATTGGGACGGACAGACCGAAACCGAGGGAGTGGAAGGAGATGACATCAGGCACGGGACAGACCGTGATCAAGCTGCACGACGATGCGACGGCAGACTCGGTTGATCCCCGCGAGGTCGACTCAACCATAGATGCACTGCTAGGCGCGAACAGGAAACTCAAAATCGCGGTTGATCGCTGGCGGCGGTCGATGGCCGAGGACGCCAAACTGGAAGATCGATATATCGATCTCCGAATCGCGCTTGAGGCAATCTATCTCAAGGACTTCATCAACGAACACAGCCAGGAAATGCGATTCAGGCTGGCACTCTTCGGCGCGTGGCATCTGGGCGCGGATTTCGAAGAGCGGCGTTCGATTCGTAGGGCGTTGCGCGATGCGTACGACACGGCGTCGAAAGCTGTGCACGAGGGCGAGTTGCCGAAGGCAATGAAACCGACCCTGTCGACGGCGCAGGACTTGTGCCGGCGGGGCATACTCAAGCTTCTCCGGGAAGGGCCGCCAGACGATTGGGGCGACCTGGTGCTTGGCGCAGAACTGCGTTAAGGCACGCTGAGGGCTTCCATGGTTTCTGCCACGGCGCGACGTCCTGCTCGATCTGCTCTTTGATTTTCGAGGCAAACGCCGTGTGGTACTCGTCCTGGCTCCACGCGGGTTTCTGCGCCTCGGTGGTCTTTCGGCCCCACGCCATCAGTGCCCCCCTCCGCGCGCCACGCATCGTCGCGCCAGTCCGACTCGTCCACGATGTCCGCCGTGTCGGAGTTGTCGGTGTCCGTAAGCCCGTACTCCGCGTGCACCGCGTCGGACGCGACGACGTACCGGCCGGTCAAGAGCGCCCGGCCTAGTTCTTCAGCCGTGTCCACCGCAAGCGCCTCCTCGCCATCCACAGTGATGTTCCGGATCATGTCGACCACCCTTTCCTTTCGCGACGGGGTGTGCGTCCCTGCGCCCGGTACCCGTCCTTCGCCACCGCCGGCCTCTGCTCCGGCCGCGGCGCGATCTGCCGGCGTTGCGCGATCTGCGCAGTGAGCCACGCGTTCACCTCGGCCTCGATCCAGCCGACGGCACGGCCCCCGAGGGACACGGAGGCGGGAAACGTGCCGCGGGAGATGCGGAGATAGATCGTGCTGCGCGACAGACCCGTGCCGGCCTTGACGGTCGGAAACCTTAACATCGTGTGCGGCATCGTCACCCTGCGGACCGTGCAACCGAACGTCCACCACCGTAGCTGTGCGCGTTGTGCGCGAACAAGGGGAGACCGGCGACCCCCTGTGCCAAAAAAGATCAATGAATACGGGCCTCGGCGAGCAGGGCGCCCGGCGACTTTCGGTCGGCGGCAAATCGATGGCAGGCGTAACCCTTCTGAAATCAGAGGGATAGAGAGAGTGAGTTGTGCGCAAATTTTCCGCGCAACTTTTTGCGATCTCCGCGCTCAACGGATCGCCCAGTTGAGGCCGTTGTCTGGGATTGTGACGACCAGCTGCGCCGGCCCAGCGAGGGGCTGGCGACGCCAATGGCCAACGGCGACGGTGGGAGGCCACCCGTGGCCCGTGAAGGGCTCGACCCGCCTCCGCGTAGCCGGCCGGGTCACCGCGCGAGACGGCCCGCCCTTCGTGCCCTAGCTGTCCGGGAAGGCGGACAACGACGCCTGTGGGACGACAAACCCGCCCGGCGACTTCAATGTGTTGTGAGCCGGATTGCCGACTGTAACCGTATGGGTTACACTGGTTGTCGTGGCGATTAAGAGCTTTCGGCACAAGGGGCTTGAACGCTTCTTCGTCACCGGAAACAGACGCGGGATCCAGGCGAAACACGCCGACCGACTGCGGCTGATTCTAGGCCGATTGAACGCCGCCGCCAACCCACGCGACCTGAGCCTTCCAGGCTTGGACTTGCACGAGTTACAGGGCACTCGGAAAGGAATCTGGGCCGTGAAAGTCAGCGGGAACTGGCGGGTCACATTCGGTTTTGCCGACAACGAAGCCGATCACGTCGATTACGAAGACTACCACTGAGGATCGAGCCATGAAGATGTATAACCCGCCCCACCCTGGCGAAGTACTCCGAGACCTGTGCGTGAAGCCGCTCGGGCTGACGGTGACGCAGGCCGCCGCGGCGCTCGGCGTGAGTCGGAAGACGCTCTCGCGCATCCTCAATGCCCGCGCCGGCATTAGTCCCGAGATGGCCGTACGGCTGTCGCTGGCGTTTGGCACGACCGCCGAGAGCTGGATGAACCAGCAGGTGCAGTACGACCTGTGGCATGCCGAGCAAACTCGGAACACGCTCAGTGTCAAAAGGCTGTCTGCGGCATGACCAATGAGTGGCACCGAGCAGAGATCGCCGTGGACGGGCCGGTTAATCCCGTGCGCGTTGTTGACGATCCGCGCAGGAGGACCCAATGATCCATAACAGGAAGACGGATAAGTGTGAGATTTGCGGGAGCGATGCCGAAGTGAAGGTTGTCGCAGATGGCTTCGACGATGCCCCGGCGAGTTTCACTATTACGCGAACCTGCAGCGGTCCATGCGAAAAGACGTACCGTCGAATGACGGCGCAGCAGATGCACGAAACAACAGGGCTCCCGCGGACCGGTTGGTCGCAGACGGAGGCTTGATGTCCTCGCGCGGCCTCAAACCATCAGCGAAACGCTCGTTGGTGGCGTCAGGAAAGAGAAGCTTGCGCCAGTCGGTTGCCAGGGCTGTGAAGGCTTCGCTGCCAAGCGCCAATTGCTCTGTTACTTCATCCCGCAGGAGTCGGCAGAGACGCGCGCTGGTCTGCACGAGCTCCCTTGCGCTGCGGGGCGTCCCCTCCCTTATGTCCCAAACGACCGTTTGCGACACATGCCGATCGACTCCGCCCGCGTCTCGAAGGCAGACGGCTCCCAGTCGCTGGAAGTGCCGGCGGATCGGGGGGCGCGGTGCTGAGGCGCGCGGCCGAGGAGTTCGAACAACGGGTGTTCCTGTTCACCCTGAACGACATCTGAAACTTCTGCGAGGCGTACGCCGGATCGAGGAACCGAGGTGGAAGTCCCGGGCGAGCGGGATTCCAAGGGTCTTCAAGTTCCTCGTGAGCATGGACGCGGCAGACGTGGAGAGGATGTTGGATTACCGGATGCTGTCCGGACCGGCCCAGCTCGGCCCCGTCGCAGTCGCCATCCGAGGTAAGGCGAAGGAATATCGCGACGCGGCGCTCGATCACAGCTGAGCGCTTGCTCCCATGGAGGCGAGTATCGGCCACCACCGGGCCCCTTGCTGTCGTCACTCACCCAGATCATCACTGGAGCTGAGTCCAAGCAGCCTGCCGGCCCGAATGCCCATCGTCTTGTTGTACGCCATCAGCCCTGCTCCGCGGCGGCAGTCGGGTAGCGCGCACCGCGCCGCGCCAGGTCGCTACGCTGACCTCCGGTCCCTGTCACGTTCGCTGCTACTGCGCTCCTGGTCCTCCCGCCACCGCTCCCGCACGGCCTCCTGCCGAGGTCGCTCATCCCCTTCCGCCAGCTCTTCGTGAACGGAAGGGCAATCACGCCCACAACGGACAGGAGACAACCAATGGCGCACAACAAAGACGACAACCCCGCCGCCAGCCGCCCGTGGTTCGGACCCATCCCCACCGGCGCCGATTGGAACCCGGCCCACGGCGCCGATCCTGACGTCATCGATTTCTACCGCTACGCGGCCGGCGAGCCAGAGCACATCGTTCTCTCATCGGTCGACACGCTCACGCGCCTGAATCGCATCCGTTGGCGATGAACCCAGCCGTCGCCAACGGCTCCACACCAGCTCCCCGCTGCCTCTCTCTCACTGCGACTACCGCAACACCGATCCGCACCTTCCGACACCCGCCTTTGCGCGGCCGAACGCGGGAGCCAGGTCCCAACGCCCCCGACCACGCTCCACGCCCGGACGGCCCACACCCCCAACAGCCGTCATGACTGTGCATCTAGCGCCACCTATCCACCGACACGACCCCGCCGATCTCGCCGCATGTTGTCTGCCATCAGCCCCGCTCCACGGCGGCAGTCGGGTAGCGCGCACCCTGCCGCGCCAGGACGCTACGCTGACCTCCGGTCCCTGTCACGTCCGTTGCCACTGCGCTCCTGTTCCTCCCTTCGCCGCTCGGCCGCGGCCTCCTGCCGGGGTCGCTCATTCCCTTCCGCCAGCTCTTGGTGAGCGGAAGGGCAATCACACCCACAACGGACAGGAGAAACGAAATGGCAAACAACACCAACGGCAAGCCCGTCGCGGAGATCCGAGTCGGCAGGATCATCGCCGCCATCTGGCAGAACACCCCCACGGACGAGGGCGTGTTCTACAGCGTCCACATCACCCGCCTTTTCCGCCGCGGCTTGAACTGGGATCGCACTCCCGCATTCGGCCGCGATGACCTTCTGACGGTCGCGAAGGTCGCGGACCTCGCCAACACGCGGATCTACGAGTTGCAGAACGCCATCGAATTCCGCAACCCGCAGGACGACGCCGACGAGGCCGGCGCCGCCTAACGCACGAAACGCCGCGGCGGGACCGCTCCCCGCCGCGGCGTTCTCTGTACATGTGAGCGCCGGCCGGCGCCACGCTGGAGGATCGTCTGCGGGACGGGCCGCTCGCCCTCGCGCAGGCGGTGTCTGTAATGGCCCGGCCGGCCGACGCCCTGGCGGCCCTCCGCGAGAAGAAATGCCTGCACGGGGCCGTCAAGCCCAGCATTCGCCCGTCTCTCCGCGTAATCGGTGTCCGTCTCCAGGACGTTGCAGGTCGCAGCTCCCGAGATCGCCGACCGCACCGCGCCGTGTAGCTCCACGCCTCGACCTCGAGGAGCAACTGCGCACGTGCAGTGGCGCCAGCAGCAGCATGAGCGATAGAACGCCGACGGGACAGGACGCAGCGACGTATACCGAATCCTACTTTGCTGGTGTTCCCCAATAACGCTGCTGAAGCGGGCCGAAACCCCGATACTCTGGCAGGTGAACCTCCTACCGAGCGCCGCGCTTCTCGTTCCTCCGGACGTGCAGCGGACGCGCCGCCCGGCGCCGCCGGACGACAAACACCCGCGCGGCGGGGGCGGAATGCTGTTCCTGGTCTGCAAGACATAGAATCAGACACGGGATACGACACACGGCGGCGCGCGCGGGACGGCGCCCTCGCCCGTCTGTCGCAAACGAGCGTTTACGACACAGGCGGATCGGCGACGCTCGCGTCTCGAAGGCGGACGGCTCCCAGTCGCTGGACCTACAACGCGACGCACTGCAGGCCGCGGGCGTCGACGCCGTCCACGCCTAGCACGACGTCGCGACCGGTGCCCGCGACGACCGCCCGGGACTCGACAGCTGCATGCGCGCGCGCCGAGCGAGCGACGTGCTCGTCGTCTGGAAGCTCGCCCGCCACGGCCGCTTCCTGTATTGTTTCCTTCCGAATTCTCCCGATTCGGGTAGTGACTAGGCGGCGCGGGAGTGCTTGCAATACGCTGCGGGCTATTCGCCGCGCAACAAAGCCGCATCCTGGCTTGGCTGAAGGAAGAAACGCCATGAGCGACCACGACGCGTTCGCGCGGATCCTGGCGTCGTTGTACCAGGCCACGCTCGACGACGGCCTGCCATTGAGACAATGTAACTCATTCTATAGCAATAGCTTATAGCTGTAGCTGTAATCTCTTCCCCTCATCGTATCCCTCGTTCGCAATCAGATGTCCGAGGGCGGTGAAGACCCTCTGTGGACGACTTGAGATCGTGGACCGCCGAGACGACCACGCGCTGATCAGCGCCGCGGGGCACCATCGTCACCCCAGCCGCTGTCACCGAACGACGATCGCGCGTCGGCCAGCGACGCGTACGCGTGGCCGGCGGACAGAGGCACAAGAGAGCCGAACCGCCGCGCAGGACGTACCTGTACTTCCTCTGACGTGCGGGCCTGCTCGGCGGCCGACGCTGAGCCGCACGCGAGCTTGGACGATACTGGCACAGCGGAAACACTCCTCATACAGTGGCAGTGGTGGAGGCGCAGGGAGTCGAACCCGTGCGCGCGTGTTTCGGTAACTGACTGACGACGCGTAGTTTGTGGTCTAACACGTTGGAATGCAAGCCGTTTGTTGGCACCCGTCGAGTCTACTGGGGTCTACTGGAGTCCCCTGGAGTCGACCCGGGTCGTGGAGAAATAGTGGAGGAGGAAGGAACCTGTTCCCGCTCCGCCTGGCGACGGGCGCGCAGGCAGTGGAGCGGGACCTCACACGCATCGGCAAGACCATAGAGCGGTTGCTCACTGCCTGCCAGGAGGACTTGATATCGCTCGACCAGCTACGCAAGCGGATGCCGTTGCAGCGTCAACGCGAGCAGACGCTGCGACACGAGTTGAATGCGCTGGTGGAACAGACCCACGATCGTGCCGCGCATCTGCGCTTGGCTAAAACCCTCTCGGCGTTTCTGACGCGCTTGCGGGCGTCGGCTGAGACGCTCGACATCCTGGAGCAGCAACGGATCGTGGACTCCTCGTCAAGGAGGTTCTCGTCAGCGACGACACGATCATGATTCGCCACTGCATTCCCGTTCCCTCGGGACCGCCGCCAACGGGTTCGGGTCCGAACGGCCACGCCGCCGAAGTCACCGACCATCCAACTTGCCTTTTGCGTTCAGAGCGTAGCTCCGCATAGTCGTCACAACTTCAAAAGCTCATGGCCCGCCGCTTCAGCTTCTGCCCCCCAGGTCCTCGCTCATCGATTTGGATACGACTTGCGCAGCTGGGACACACGAACGAAATGTCGTACCTGTCGTTATCGCGCTGGAGGACGGACTTCTTCCCTGCGTTGGCGCAAGGCTGACAGAGCCAGTGTCCTCTCTCCGGGTCGTCTTTGGTCGGCTGATGGACTAACACCGCCGAGCCGGGGACGATGTTCTCAAGCTGGTACTCCGATAGATCCTTCTGCCAGTTGCGGAGCCTCGACAGCTCTTTTTCGAGCCGTCGCGTGTCCTCGGTCAGCGCCGACTCTCGCTCCCGCGCATCGAGCACCGCGACCTGCAGATCGATCACGGTCTTCCGTACCCTCTCCATGTCCGGCTTGCTGGCCATCACCAGATCCCGCAAGGTCTTGGTGGCGGTGAGCGCAATGCCTAGAGTGGTCAGTTCCATTTGTGCTCCTCCTTTGGGAAGGATGCGGCCTCCCGCTGAAACCAGCGGTAGTTGCGCCGCGTGTCACGGGCAAGAATATGCCACGGGAGACCCCGCCGACCAACCGCACCCGGTTCCTGATGTACGCGCAGCCACACTCCGGGGACGGCGGCGGCGAGTTGCGTATCCACGTTGGTCCGAAACAGTTCGCGGAGTTTCTTCCGCACGTAGACGAACGGGAGGCCATCGAGGCTCTCGGCAATTTGGACGGAGCGTGCGTAGGTGGCGAGGCTCTTGACACGCTGCTGGACCAGATCGAGCGATTCCTGATGGACATAGTCCAACAGCCGGACGCCAACGGAGGGTAGTGCGCTGGGCATGCTCCGACGCTTGCCGGGAACATGACGAAACTGCCAACAGGGATCGTCGGGAACACCGGCCTGTACTACGCCTGCTACAGGCTTTCCGCGCTCGGCTGGAACGTCATCCCGACGGCGCGTAATACCCGTGGAATCGACGTCGTCTGCTTCAGTGTCGATGGCAAGACCGTGCGCACCATCCAGGTCAAGAGCCTAACGAAGGCGGATACGGTTCCGCTGGGCACCGACCTCGAGAAGATCATGGGGGACTTCTGGGTCATCGTGAACTCGCTTGGCACGGATCAACCGCGAGCGTACATCTTACTGCCCCACGAGGTGCGGGCCTTGGCCGTTCGCAACCGCGGCGGAAAACAGGCGTACTGGCTACCGCTCAAGCAGTACGCCGTGGAGGGGTTCGAGGAGCAGTGGCAGCGCATTGGCCAGCCCTGAGCCTGCAACTACGGATTCCGCTGACCGGGTCCCTGGAGCCGAGGAGAAGAACCACGGCTTGGCCGCGAACGACCGGCTGAGATATGCGCCGGGCGGGCTGCTGGGCGAAGGTAGAGCGGTCTATTTCGTCACCGGCGTGCAGAGGGAGCGGGCGACCGTGCGGCGCGGTTCCGACATCGGCGGGGGAATCGATCCGGGTCGTGGCAAATCACACGTTGCGGCCGTGGGTTGCCGGGGCGGGCGTGGAGTAGGGGAGCTTGGCGAACCGGGTCGGGCTGGAGGTCCGCTACTCGCCGGCCGATCTGGAGTTTCGCACCGGAGGGGATGGGTCAGCGCTCGGGATGCGGCGCATGGACCACAGGTTCGACGTGCGTCAGGTCAGCGTTCAAATGGCTAAACCCGCTCGTTCTGATGAGACAAGCAGGGTCTCGCCAAAGCGCGTCGCGGGGCATTCAGGACACCGAACGGCTGCTCACACCACACGAAGCGCGGTCCGGTGCCGTTCGGGAATGGCTTGGGTGGTCCGGCGGATTCCCGGCTGGAAAACGGATTCCAGCGAACCAGGACACCGACCGCGGGCGAACCGGGATCCGGGGTTTCCGTCGACTCCTGTAGCGCGGGCGAGTCGTCCCGCAGCTCAACGGGGTGGAGCGCCTGTCGCGGTATGATCGAATGAAGGTCCAGGGCGACGCCCCTGACGCCGTACCCGGACCATTGACCCGAGGCTGCGGGGCGTTCAGGCTCGATCAGTGACGAAACACCAGAGAGTACAGCACGTATGGTCCCTGCTCGTCTGCGCGGCCAGGGACCGCAAAACGTACACCTATGGAGGGCTCGCGGACGCGCTCGGGATACCCGGCGGCGCCAGGGCGATGCGCCATTACCTCGCCCCGGTCATGCACTACTGTCGGGAGCAGCAACTCCCTCCCCTCACGGTTCTGGTCGTCAACCGAGAGACTGGCCTGCCGGGCGAGGGCCTGACGACGCTTGAGAACGTGAATCTGGATCGCGAGAAGGTGTTTGCCTACAAGTGGTTTCAGAGGGAGCCGCCGAAGACCGGCGATTTCGAGGAGGCCACCACCAGAGCCGAGGCGTCTCCGGCACCGATGACCGCGGAACCGGGCCAGTAGTCGACGCCGGACTCGTTTACGAGACGGACGCTTGCGTCCGTCGATAAGCGGCCCTGTCCGCGACGGTGGCCGGCGAATCACCGAAACGGCCGAAGCGTAGCGGAGGAACCGCGACAGCGGTTTGACTCACCGGACGCCTTCGCGGCATCCGGCTTCACCAGTCGGCTTGGCGACGGGGCGAGAGCGCCAGGAAGACGCTCATGAAGCGAACGCTGACGAACCTGGGATATCACCCAGTTTCAGGGTAGTATTTCGAACGTCAGTATCCGATTCGACCCTTGAAGAGGGCCTTGCTGGTCGATCAGGGCGACGCGGCAACTTGTCCGGAACTTCTCTGCCTGGATGGCGCTGCATACCGCCGGCAGCCTGTCCTTCAGGCCCATGGCCTTGTGAACATCACCCATCCGGATCGCCACGCGCGTGTCGCCCGCCCTGCGGGCCGGTTCGATGTAGTGTCGACATGCGAACGTACGAATCGCGTCTGCACCCACTCCGTTCCGTCCTCCCTCAGACAATCTACAACCTGATGCCAGATCGGCGCTAGCGACGCCGCCCGCCCGCAGTGGCTCGCCGATGCCATGAAGCTCCTGACGCGCCCGCAACCGGCGCGTACGGTTGGTCAGCAGACATCTCCAACGACGAGGTTCTGCTCGACTGCTGGCACTGACGGCGGCGGGTGGCCGCGATACGGCACGGTTCGCGAAGGGTCCGGGTGGTTCTGTGGATTCCCGCGTCGAAAGTGGTAATTAACGAGGGGATCGGCGCTGGCGCGCAGGATTTAAGTCACCGTATATTAAGGAGTTACGAGAATCTAGAGACTCGCGCTACCGGGGCGAGAGGTCGCGAGCATGACGTTTCGAGTGGCTCCGGTGACGTTTCGGTCTTGCGCGTGGATGCTGCGCCGGGGCGAGGCCGTCATGCCGATCGAAGCGAGAATCCAGGATGGCATTGCGGACATGCCGGCGGTAGAGGTGGCGTGTGCGCTGGCCGTGGCCCTGCCGTGGGGCGTCTACGGCGAGACGGTGATCCCGTCCGATATTTTGCCGATCGGGACCACGACAGGCCATCCGGCGGGCACGGTGTTCGTCGAGACCGCTCGCGAGCAGCCAGCCGCGGGCTACGTCTAGAGAAGCACAATGCCCGACCACGCCCGGGTACAGCCGACCCTTCGCCAGCCGGTGACGATGGACAGCGCGGACTCGGCGCCGCTCACGGGACCGCGCCGCGACCTCGTCTGCGTGTCGCGACGCTGAACGGGCAGATCGGCACCGCGTGACACACTGAGAAGCGGCGCGGTGCAGCACAGGGCGACCCCGGCGGGCCCGGCCGCGACCGTGTGTCACCGCCAGTCGACCGGCCGGGCCTCACTTTCGAGTTCGCGCTCATGCGCGGTAAGATAAATCGATGGAAGTGGCGGACTGGGCGACGATTGGCGTGATAGTGACTTTGGGCGGTCTGCTGTGGCGGCAGATCGCGGCGCTGGTCACCGGCCTGAGCCGACAGATGGGCGCACTGACGGCGGATGTGCGCCAGGTGAGCGAATGCCTGTCGCAACTGGAAGGTTGCATCGCGGGGAGCACCGGGCGCCCCTTCCCGAGGGTATCCAGACACGGGAAGGTGAATAGGTCGTCAACCGAGTGAGTTGTGGTAGCGAGCGTGGGAAACGCCCAGCTCGCCACCGCATAACTCCAGCACAATCTATAGCTTAGAGGATTCGTTCGAATCCAGGCACGGGAGTGGACCTCGCCCTGGACGCCTCCGACCACGGCGCCGCCGGTCGCCGCGCCGGCCCTCCAGGTGCCCCCCCTGGCCCGAGGCGGCTCAGCAAGCACGTAGGGCCGAAGGGTTCCCTTTCGGCCCGTCTCCCTGTCATCCTTGCCGCCGATGGCAATCAAGAAGAAGCGCAAGTTGCGCAAGTTGTTTTTTGATGATGGTCGCCCGGACGGCACGGTCATCCTCAACAACTGGCACGATGCTCTTGAGAATGAACTCACCTACATCGCCGAGGCGTTCCGCGTTCTAGCGCAGAAGGAGGTATCCAGGCTGAAGAAGAACAAGGGGCTCGGCCTTCATGAGTTTCCAATAGAGGACTTCCGCGCGTATCCAATCGTCTTCCTCTACCGCCATGCCCTTGAGCTGTACCTGAAGGCAATCATTCTCGTCGGTTCAGACATGCTGACCCTGAAAGACCAGCCAAAGATCGAGCGCCATGAGCTCTTTATCAACCACAATCTGGACCAACTTCGTGAATACGTTGAGTGTGTCTTCGAAGCGTACGGGTGGGGATGGGACCTCGGGAATTCCAACTTCGGATCCGTCTCGGACCTGCGAACGATAATCGGGGAATTTCATGAGATTGACCCTCGCTCGTCTTCCTTCCGGTACCCCGTCGATCGGCAAGGCACTAAACCCCTTCTCGAAAAGGGCTTCCGATTCAATGTCTTCAAGTTCGCTTCTATCCTCGATGATCTCTTTCCGACTCTTGAAGGCGCTGTGATCGGCGCTCACGAGGAGTACCAGAACCAAGTGCGTGCGTTGGCCGAGGCGCAGGACTACGCGATCCAGAACGGTGACTATCAGTACGATTTCGATTATTACGAGCCCGATGATTATGAGCTTCCCGACGGCTCAGAAGGCAATTAGGGCGAAAGGTTTCCTTTCGGCCCGGATTTCCGATTTGACTGTGGTACTTTTGCCCATCCGATCAGCCGTCACGCCTTGATTTTCGCGGGTTCCGCATGAGGAACCCCGCCAGAATGGGTGGCACCCTGTGGGTGAGAAAGAAACCGCGCCATTTCAGTGCACCTTCAACGGCTTTCTGAAGGTCGCATTTCAGGGATCGCGCGTCACCTCCGACGCCGGCTTGATTCTGGTACGTGAGTTGGATGAACGCCTCGGTCTGGACGCCATCATCACTGAGCACCTGCGTGACTCCCGCCAGGGGGCTGAACACGCAGTTCAGGCTGCCCGATCTCCTCCGTCAATCGGTCTACAGCCGCTTGGCCGGCTATGAAGACCTCAACGACGCGCGGCGTCTCTCGACCGATCCGACCTTTCGTCTGATCGGATCGCCGACGCGGTGGGACCGGAGTGCGGCCCTGACCTCCACGCTCCATGGGTTCGAGACCGAGCTGTTGACCCGTGAAGACAACCGCGTCGGGTTGAGGGCCGTGAACCGCGACCTGATCGGACAGGCCGAGACGTGCGGCCACGCCGCCCGCGTCGTGCTCGACATGGATTCCAGCGAGAGCCCGGTGCATGGGCAGCAGGAAGGCAGTGCCTACAACGGGCACTTCGAGACGGTCTGCTATCACCCGCTGTTTTTGTTCAATGACGACGGGGACTGCCTCGCGGCCAAGCTGCGACCGGGCAACGTCCCCAGCGCGGACGACTGGGAGGCATTGCTCGTGCCCGAGATCGACCGCCAGCAGGCGGCGGGTACGCAGGTGGCGTTCCGGGCTGACGCCGCCTTCGCGCGGCCGGCGATCTACGAGACGCTAGAGGCGCGCGGCGTGGGCTACGCCATCCGCATCCCGGCCAACAAGAATCTGGAGCTGGCGATCGAGGACGTGCTGTTCCGGTCACCGGGACGGCCCAGCCGCACGCCGCTCGTCCGCTACAAGAGTTTCCACTACCAGGCGGAGAGCTGGGCCACCCCCAGACGGATCGTGGCGAAAGTCGAGCATCACGCCGGCGAGCTGTTTCCGCGTGTCGGCTTCATCGTGACGAATCTCCCGCTCTCCAATCGCGCCGTCGTGCGGTTCTACAACAAGCGCGGGACCGCCGAGCAATGGATCAAGGAAGGCAAGCAAGCGGCGCACTGGACGCGGCTCTCATGTCACCGATTCCGGGCGAACGAGGTCCGGTTGCAGTTGAGCGTGCTCGCGTACAACTTGGGAAATCTGTGGCGGCGACTGGTACTGCCAAAGCGCATCGAGCGCTGGTCGTTGACCAGCCTGCAGCAGCGCCTCGTCAAGACTGGCGCGCGGTTGGTGAAACACGCGCGCTACTACTGGCTGTTCCTGGCGGAGGGTCACCTGACTCGACGCCTGTTCGGGGCGATGCTCCAGCGGATCTGGGCGCTACCGGTCCCGGCAGGTTGACGCGCGGGGTGTGCAAGGACGCAGGCTTGGCAAAGCAAGGACACAGGTGAGGATCGGTGTCGAAGGAATGCCCTGGAAGCCCGGGATTCAGCCCACAAGACGTCAGCGCGGACTGAGTGACGGCCTCAGAACCTGGACGATTGTGCGATGAAGAAGATTCCCGTGGGCGCTACGGCCTTCGGGTGTATAAAAGGGGCCATCCGGAGCAGGCAAAATGGAAATCCCGGACTAAACAGATGAGTGTCCTAGCTTTGCATCGCTGCTGTGCGAGGATGGCCCGATGAACGTGACGGTGCCACCGTCAGACCACAATCGGCTTGCGGATCTACTACGCGATCCGCAAGAAACACTCGATGTTGAGATCAAAGGTTGGCTGGATCTCGCTCGTAACCAGGAACACAAAGCGACACTCGCGAAGGCATTGCTTGCGTTGGCGAACCATGGCGGAGGATATGTGATCATCGGACTCACGGAGACCGATGCCGGTTTTGCGACTGCCTCAGGACAACCGGTTAGTCTCGACGACTACTGGCAGGATATCGTGAACGGGATTGTTCACAACTACGCAGAACCTGCGTTTCACTGTTCGGTGCATCACGTCCCACATCCCACCTCAGGCGTCATCCATCCGATCATTGGCGTTCCCGGAGATCACCGAGTTCCCATACGCGCGAAGCGCAGCGGTCCGAACAATCAAACCGTTCAACAGCATGCCATCTACATCCGCCGGCCTGGGCCAACAAGTGAACAACCTCTTACCGGCCGCGAGTGGGATGAATTATTCGCAAAATGCTTGCATGGCCGGCGTGATGAGCTGCTCGATCACATCCGAGACCTACTAACTGGTAAACCTTCATCAGAAGAAACTCAAACCGAAATGGCTCAACTGGATCGTTGGGTTATGGACTGTCAAAGTATCTGGGAAAACAAAATCGCCGGACTCCCGATCGATAACCGGGCACGTTGTCCGCACGGGTACTTTACGTTCGCCTACCACGTTGACGGCGGAACACCACTCGGACTAGCTGACCTGCTGGATGTTCTGCGCAATGCGCCGCATCTCACGGGCTGGCCCACATGGTTGGTTCCCACACCGCCGGAAGTTGCACCATACGTCAGTGACGGTGTCATCGAGTGCTGGATCGGTGGTGATATATGCGAAGACCGAGTGTTTCGCGACGCCGCCCACGCTGACTTCTGGCGCATAACACCGGATGGGCGCGCTTTCTTGCTACGAGGCTACCAGGAGGACGGCGACCAGGCAGCGCAGGCAAACATACAACCAGGCACCTGTTTGGACTCGACGACGCCTATTTGGAGAATCGGAGAAGGACTCTTACACGCCACGTATTTTGCCGGTCACCTCGGCGGAAATGTTGTCTCCTTTGCTGCGCGGTATACCGGGCTTCATGAGAGGCAACTGGCCGCGTGGGCTAATCCGATGGGTTTCTGGGCCAGCGGCATTAGCAAGGACGACGACGTTTTATTGTCGACGAGTGTTGCCGTGGACACCCTGAGTGCCAATCTGGTCGAGGTTATCCACTCGCTTCTGACACCGCTTTACGAGCGGTTCAACTTTACGCGCCTTCCGCTCGAAATCGTCCAGCGTGAACTAGATCGCTTACGTAAACGCAGGTAGTACCAACTTGGTGACCAAAGCGGCGGGAAAACTGAGTACACGGGCGGCCAAGAGCCTTGCCGCGATGCGAGCCGCCATTACCCGCGCGGACGACGCGCGGTCCGACGACGCGCACCAGGTGCGGGCCACCAACGTCGTCGACGCGGCGCAGACCGCCGCCACTGACCATCTCGCGGCCGCCGCCGCGTGAGACGCGCTGGCAACCCACGCGGCGACACAGGCGAGCGACTGCCGGCGCGGGGCCGCACTGGCCGACCGCACCCGGCCCCGCTGGGCGCGCTAAGCGTCGTCGTCGGGGCAGTGTGCGGCGGCGCGGCCGCCGACCCGTGGCACGCGTGTCCCCGCAAGCGTCGACGGTGGCGGGGTCGATGCGCCTGCCTGTTGCGGTGCGCCTCCACTGCGCGGCGCTGGGGTCCTACGCGCCCGGCCGCGGTCTTCCTGGCCGCGGCGCGGAAGCAAACGTTATCCGGACCGGTCGAAGAACGCGAGGCACCTTCGCAAGTGGCTTGTGGCGTCCCTTCTCGGTGAGCAGGCCGTAGCAGGCGCGGTCGAATTCGACGGACCTGTCTTCAATACTCAGAACTCACTAGTCCGTACTGTTCCCAATGTGGTGCGAAGACTATTCGCGAATGCCCGTCGTGCAATTCGTCTATTCGGGTTCGGCCCGGTCCGCACTTCCGGCGTGGATGCGAACAGATAGGCGTCGAGGACCTCCTCGCGGTAGGTCCGGTTGAACCGTTCGATGAAGGCGTTCTGCACGGGCTTGCCCGGCTGGATGTAGAGCCGAACAATCCCGTGCCGGTCGCACCAGTCGACAAAGACCTGGGCCGTCAGCTCCGGGCCGTTGTCGAGCCGGAGCGCCGGGGGACATCCGGAGAGCGCCACCAGTTGGTCGAGCACCCGGACGACGCGAGGCGCCGGGATCGACGTGCCGACCTCGCTGGCCAAACCCTCGCGGTTGCCTTCGTCAAGCACGTTCAGCGTGCGGAACCGTCGGCCGCCGTACAGGGTGTCATGCATGAAATCGAGTGCCCAGATCGCGTTACGCCGGTCCGGCGCGACGAGAGCCCGACGCACACGCGGCGGAACGCGGCGCCGGGGCCGTCGGGGCAGGTGCAAACCCAGACCGCAATACACGCGGTCGACCCGCTTGTGGTTCCAGGTGTGGCCGTCGAGCCGCAAGCGGTCATGGCACTTCCAGAATCCCCCCCGGGGAGTGGCCTCGACTACCCGCTGCAGTCCGTCGATCACCGCCGCGTCCCGTGCGGGGGCGTCCACCGGCGGGGCAGACCATGGACATTCGTTTGGGCGCAGTAGTAGTACAAGCCTACATATCCATCGATCGCCTCGCGGCGCAGAACTTCTGTTGCTTGCTGGTTCCCCTCCTGAAGAGAGAGATGGGTTAGCAGGGTCTGGGGAAGACCCGCTACCACGGAAACCAAAACGAGCAACCCCTCGTCCGCAGGCCTCGGTCTGAGCAAGTGGCCGGCTGCTGGCCGAATCCATGCTGGAAAACGAGGTGACGCGCGAAGCGTTGGGAAAAAAAGCGGTAACCGTCCGAGCCCAACGGGTGCAGGTGCAGGCCATGACCTCGACGCGTTGCGAGCCCGCATCGTGGCCCTGGCGCACTGACACCGTCGCTACGGGGTGAGGATGATCTACCTCGAGCTGCGGCGGGGCCAGCGGGTGCGTGGCAACTTGACACTCAGGCCCGATTACGGATACGTTCCAAGTGGTAGGTTTCGAGAACGACAGTACGGAGCGCCGCGACGCGGCACAGTATGAAACCTACCACTCGGCTCCTCATCGGCGACCCTCTTTCAGGCCACGAGGCTCGGTTTCTGCGTAAGTTGTGTGCAGATCTCGAGCCTGTTGGCGCATTAGTTCTAGCCAATTTTATCGCAGGTCAGCGCCAGATCGATTTCGTGGTCATCACGGAGTCCCTGGCGGCGATCCTTGAGCTGAAGCACCTCCCTCAGCCCGTGTTCGGCCGGCAGAACGGCCAGTGGATGGTCGAGGACCAATCCGGGAGGCGCGTTCCGTACCCGGGAACGAATCCGTGGCGACAAACGCTCCAGCAAAAGTACGCGTTGAGCGACGAGATGCGGCAGTACGACAGGCGTGCGCACGACGGGCATCCGCCGCGACGTTTCTATACGGAGTTCGAGGCCTACGTCTGTATCGACCCGCGGATCCACCCCCGATCCGAGGTCATTCGCGCGGACAACAAGGTTTCAGTGCTCTCGTATCCCGAGGTGCTTGAGATTCTGCGTTCCCGTGCGAAACCCGCCTCCTGGAGCCGTGCCGACTGGGCCCGCTTTGCGACGAAACACCTGTCATTAGCACCGGCGATTCTGGATGAAGCAATAGACCCCAAAGCTCGCGCTGCAGCCAACGTTATTCGTTCGTACATGTCGCGGGTCGAGTGTGTGGTCGGATTTCAGTTGCCACCGCTTCTGCCCGTTACGGCCGATCGCAATAATGGTCAAACGCTGGTCGACTTGATTCTCGCCGGCGAGAATCATCTGCTCATCGGACCGAGCGGGTCGGCAAAGACGTTTCACCTCCATCACGTCGCGATCTCCGCTGCTCGGAAAGGCGATGAAGTACCTGTCCTTGTAGAACCGAAAACGTACCGAGGCGGAGACTTCTGGAGCCTTGTACGGCGCGGAACTGCGCCGATGTTTAGGGGCGATCCGCGGGAACTGATGGATGCCGTTCGAGTCTGTGCTCTCCGCCCGCTCTTGCTCGTCGACGCGCTCAATGAGTGCCCGGCCGAGCACCGTGCGGACCTTCTACGCGGCGTGCAGGCCTTCGCGTTGCATTTCGATGCACGCGTCGTCCTTACGTCTCAGGCGATGAGCGATCTCCCCGAAGATCTAACGTCCGTCGTTACGCCGCTCACAGTGCCGCAGGGGGAGGACAAGCGATACATCTACTGCTATTACGCCGGCATTGAGCGCTCGCCAGACGTAGACTATTTCTGCGAGGCGTTCACCAACGCGTACGAGCTTGCTGTCGCCGGCCGGTGTCACGCGTCTGGAAAGCCGGCAACCTCACCCGTGGAGTTGTTCGACCGCTACGCGCAGAGTTGTCTTCCGGAGGAGTACCACGTTGGAACGGCTCTGTTGCGAGCGATTGCCGTCGAAATGGCGAGGACCGTTTCGAGCAGCTGGGGACGGGCAGATTACGAACGCTTCGCGGAGCGGTTTCTGGTGGAGAAGGGCGGAGCACTCTCGATTCTCGATCGGTTGCGTCGCTGCCGCCTAATCCGCGTGACCGAGGATTTCTTTTCCTTTGAGCACGAACTCCTCGCCGACTACTTCAACGCGATGGAAATGCATCGACAGCACGGTGGCTCTGCCGAGTTCGTCGCCGAATTGCGGAAACCGCGAAACCAACGGTTGATCGAGCTGATACTTCCACGTCTCGCCGATGACGAAGAGACCGGTGCGGTGTTGAGCACTGCCATAGATCAGGCGGTTCTCTCGCGCGTGCTCGCCGGTTGGTGCGGCGCACGCGCCAGGGCCGTGTTGCTGAGAGATATCGCGGCGCTCCTAAAGCTCGCGGCTGAAGACGTCGCCAACATCACCTGTAAGTGTCACGTCGTCGAACTTGACGACGGCCGGCGGCGATTGGGCGGCGTGTCGGTGGAAGGCGGCCGCAGTTGGAGTACCTATTGCGTTCGACTGTGCGCATTGACCGCCCATCATCTCGATGACCCCGCGATCGCCAAAGGATTCGTCGAGCTGTTGGACCTGACGGAATGGGCTCTTCGACGAGCCTCCGACCAGGCCGCTGCGGCGGATCGAATAAAGACGCGTCGCGTTTGGGAAGAAGCTGTTCGGATGTATGGCGGCATCCTCGGATCGAGGGGAATGGAACTTCCGTGCAGTGTCATTCTTGCGAAGCTGCGGATGGCGCTCATGGATCAGAAATACCCAGACGGATCGCCGCTCCGGCAGTCTCTTCTCGAGCGAGCCACCGCGACGCCTGGGAGCGACTTCGCGCTCCTCGCTCTCTTTCAGGATAGGCGGGGGTTTTGTAAGGACGATCTTGAGACGATCCTGGATCTAGTCCGACGCGGGTGGGAATCAGGCATCTACATCCTCAGGGTCGACGCGCTCGAATTCCTGCAGTGGATGCGCCGAGGCTTTTCTGATGCTGCAATCGCGAGGATCTGCGACATGCTGCACAGTTTCGAAACCGACAATATCTTCGAGAACACGAGTCTCCTGGACGCGTTGACCACATACGACGGCTTGGAGGCACCGGTTACGTCCGAGGACGCCCTGTTAGAAATGCGAGCCACGATCGCGCCGAATGCGCTTTCCGATTCCACGGTCGTCGATGCAGCCCACGCTCTCGGCAGCAAGCCACAGGCGTTCCTCGCGAGTCGGGCGAGCGGGTGCCTCAGCAGGATCTTCGAAGACATCTTTCAAGGAGCGTACGCCGAGGCGTATCACGAGCTGTCACGTGAAGAAAAATGCGCCATTCTTTCGCTCGCGTTGGCGTGCCCGGACGTTTCTCTTCATTCCGCATGGCTGCTGAGCGAGTGCCTCGAACACGGTGACAGCGATG
Organism: Vicinamibacterales bacterium; assembly: GCA_965197935.1. Lineage (GTDB taxonomy): Bacteria > Acidobacteriota > Vicinamibacteria > Vicinamibacterales > CAZQMT01 > CAZQMT01. The sequence goes on from CBDAOD010000002.1 coordinate 752,869, forward strand.
TGCTTCCCATCTACCAAAGATTCGCCGCCGCCATCGAAGGCGATTCGCCCTTCCCCCAGGACTCGACCGCGGCATTTCTGCGTGGGATCGAGGGTTGCGCACGCTTCATGGACACGCCGCCCCCGTACACTGGCGGCAAGACGCCCTCACATCGCGCATGGGCCACGATCGGCCAGATCTTCTTCTGGACGTATCGCGGAAGCGACGCCGGGCGGACACTCTGGTCTCAATTGGGAGGACCGACGAGACTGGCTGCGGCCGATGTTCTTCACAATATTGTGTTTTGCGGCTGGAAGCTCGCCGGACCCCACCAGCCAGCCGACCTCGTCGCGCTCTACCCGGACGACATGCGTCGTGTCGTCGAGGACTGCCTCCGTGAACGGGAGTCACTCCCGACGGTGTTTAACTATGGCGGGAGCCGCGACCGCAACGTTATTTCGTATCTGATCGACGTTTTGGGCACGGTCGGTGATGAGAACAGTATTCGTCTTCTCCAGACCCTGATCGACGACTCAGAATTTGGCAAGCACGCGATCCAGGCGATCCAGTCGATCCGTACATCGGTTGCCCACCCAATACCGTAATGCGCTCGAGGCGCTACGCGACCGGACCTGACGCACGCGTTTGACGTCGGACGGTTCCAGACTGACAAAGTGCTTCCGCCAGCTATGGATCGTCTGGGAACTGACGCCGTGCTACTTTGCCATGGAGGCGTTTCGAAAGCTGACGGAAGACTCGGTGGTATGGGTTCGGAGGGAGCGCTATTGGAGACTGCGAGAGGAGCATGATGAACCAGGACGCGCAGCGGAATACTGACGCGAGTGGCGACACCGCGCCAGATACCGTGCCTATGGGTCAGTCCGCCCCAGACTATGCCGAGGTCTACAGACAGCGATATGAGACGTTTCGGCACTTGGATCGACTGCGATGGCAGATGCTGCAGATTGCGGTCGGGATAGGTTCTGTCGTGCTTGCGTTCGGCGGTGACGCGCGAGGTCCGCAGTGGTGGGTTGTGGGTGCCGTAGGTGCCCTTCTGCTTACCTGCGGAGTTGTGATGGAGAGGATACGCGGAGGCATCGACAAGAACGGTGCGGTCTTGAGGAAGGTTGGTGCGCGGATTGGCGATCACCAAATCCCCGACACGAGTGGGAGGTGGTTCGCGTCGTCGTTCTGGATCGCGCTAGCACTGATTGGTGCTGGAGTTGGCTGCTTTTGGTGGTCGGCCTGCTTGCGATGACGATGTGAACTGCTTGGACGTAAGGTGGTAGGACACGTGGGAGGTTTCCTAGGACTCTTGGCTGAACTCGCGAAGCGTCCGCGAGTGTTCATTAGCTACCACCACGCGGGTGATCAGAGGTATTACGACATTCTGTCGAACCTTCTTCATGACCAGTATGCATTGGTGACCGATCGATCACTTGACGAAGAAGTGGACAGCGCGAACTCGGAATACGTAATGCGTCGAATTCGCGAGGGTTACATAACAGGGACCTCTTGTACGCTGGTGTTATGTGGCGAGGAAACGGCCTCGAGGAAGTATGTGGATTGGGAGATCAAGGCCACCTTGGATACGGGCCATAGCTTGATCGGTATCGCGCTAGAGCCTCCCGGGAGTTACTACCTGAAGCCAGACAGGTTCTTCGACAACCTCATGACTCGATACGCAGGCCTGGTGGATTGGCTTGAAGTCGTTGGGGATCCGGCGACGATTCAAAAGGAGATCGCTGCAGCAGCGCTGAGATCGAGGGCCTTGATCGACAATTCGCGCCAGATGAAGGCTCGCAACGGGTGAACCCAACTGGCACTTCCGTCTATTTCAGATGGTCGTGAAAAAGCTCAGTTGGAATAATGGCTCCTTTCCCTCCGGGCACACGTCATCATCGTTTGCGACCGCGACCGCGATCCAGCAGCGGTGGGGGTGGAAGGCGGGGTTCCCCGCGTACCTGTTGGCGAGCTACGCCGGTATCACCCGCCTGCACCAAAACCACTATCTGGGCGACGTGGCCTTCGGCCTCGAACGCCAGTTCGCGAAGAAAGTCGCCGCAATCACGACCCGAGAGGACCGATCCGCTTGGAGATGGGCATCCCTACGCCGAGCCGATCGAGTGTGGTCTGCCCTCAACCAGCATCTCCAGGGCCCGGGCCGACAAGGGCACCAGGTTACTCCCGCGTGTGCACCATCCGTTCCACCGCAACTCGCTCCTCTCTGGACTCCAGGTCGGTGTCGACTCGACGCTGCGGCGTTCCGTTGACATTCTGATGCCTGAAGGAAGATATCGTCATGAGTGGCCACGACGCATTCGAGCGCATCCTGGCCTCGTTGCACGACGCCATGCTCGACGATGTCCACTGGCCGACCACCACGGCCCTGATTGACGAGGCCTGCGGCCTGACGAGCAATGCGCTCCAGGTCGGCGAAGGCCCGAAGGACGACCTCCGGGTGCTCTTCGTCGGGCTCTACTGCCGGGGACAGCGCCGCGAAAACCTGGAACGAAAGTACCTTGAGGTCTACCGTCCTATCGACGAACGTGTGCCGCGCCTGCCGCAAGTGCCCGACCCGTGGGCCCAGGCCGCGCGATGCCCGGTTCCCGCGAAAGGCCGTCGCCAGGTCGTGAACAACATGGGGCCGTGCCCATATCGATTCAGGTATTCTTCCCAGATGCCCTCGATCGTGCGACGGCATGGCATCCCCCGTTGTCCAGGCCGAGGCACGAGTGCGTATGCCGTTAACGAGGAGTCCCCGTCCCCGATCGGGCCCGGCCCGGCGGCGGCGGTCATCGGAACGGCGGCCGTGACGACCGTGCTGCCCGAGATCACGCCCGAGACGCTGGCCGAGTGGCAGCGCGTGGTCGACCTGACGGCCCGGCTCGCCCGGGTGCCGGCGAGCCTGATCATGCAAACCGAGCGTCCGAAGCACCTGGGCATAGTACTGCGCTTCGAATTCAGCTGGCGGGATGTCCTCGATCGGTCTCGACAGCCGCCGCATGTTAAACCAATCCACCGAGACCAGCGTCGCGAAGTCCATGGCCTCACGCGTGCGCCACGGCCTTGCGTCGAATGACCTTCGTCTTCAAGAGTCCGATCACAGACTCGGCGAGGGCATTGTTAAACGCACCGCCTTGACTCCCAACCAACGGCGTGATGCTGGCGTCCGCAAGCCGATTCGTGCGCCGCATCGAGGGATACCCATGACCGACAGCGATCTCAAAGCGGCACACGCACTCAGTACTCGGGCGAGCAAGAGCCTGGACGCCATGCGCGCCCAGATCGCCCGCGCGGACGAGGCGCGTTCCGACGCCGCGCACCAGGCGGCGACCCAAGCGAGCGACTGCCGGCGCGGGGCCGCGTTGGCCGATCGCACCCGGCACCGCTGGGCACGCTAGGCAGCGCTCGGCCTGGTCGTTCAGGTCCGTGTCGAGCAGGGCGTTGATCCCGTGGGTCCCGGCCGGGCGGTGCCCGGCCCCCGCGACACGCCGCCGCCACGTCCCGAACGATAGGGGGCCGTGCCCCATATCGATTCAGGTATTCTTCCCCTATGCCCCTCGATCGTGCGAAGGCATGGAATCCCCCCTTTGTCCAGGCCGAGGCACGAGTGCGTATGCCGTTCACGAGGAGTCCCCGTCCCCGGGGGAGGCCGCCCGAGCGGGCGCGGCGGGCCCCGGCCCCTTCGCACACCGCCCGGCGGCGGTGGTCATCGGCACGGCGGCCGTGACGACCGAACTGCCTGCGATCCCGCCCGAGACGCTGGCCGAGTGGCAGCGCGTGGTCGACCTGACGGCCCGACTCGCCCGCGTACCGGCGAGCCTGATCATGCGCACCGAACGGCCGACGCACACGGTTCTCGTGAGTAGCCGCACTGAGGGCAACCCCTACGCGGTCGGGCGCGAGTACGACCTGCACGCCGTGCTCTATTGCCAGGGCGTGTTCGACAACGACGGCGAGCTGGTGGTCGAGGACGCGACCCGCGACCCGGTCTGGGCGGGGAACGAGGATCTGGCCGACGGGATGCGCTTCTACATCGGCTATCCCCTGAAATGGCCCAGCGGCGAGGTATTCGGCACGATCTGCGTGCTCGACCGCGAGCGCAACGCCCACGCGCTGCTGTTCCGCGAGGGGGTGCAGGCGTTCGCCGGCGTGGTCGAGGCGACCCTGCGGTCGTTGGTCGAGATCGCCGAACGCCAGCGGCTCGAAACCGCCCTGCAGCACTCGCTCGACCAGACCGCCCGGCAGGTGGCCGAACGCACTCGCGAATTGCAGGATGCCAACACGGCGCTACGCGTGCTGCTCGGCAATGTCGAGCAGTCCCATGAGACGCGCAACGAGCAGCTGCTGCAACAGATCAGTACGCTGGTGCTGCCCCATGTGGCGAAGCTCGCGCGCCTCGTGGAGCGCGACAGCGCAGCCGTGGAGTACGTGCGCCTGATCGAGACCCACCTCACGACCCTCACCTCGTCGCTAGCATCGAAGATGACACGCGTGTTCCAGGCCTTGACCGCGACCGAAGCCGAGGTTGCGCATCTGGTGATGCGCGGCCTGACCACGAAGGACATCGCCGCCACGTTGGCGCGGGCGCCGAGCACGATCGACTTTCACCGCCACAACATCCGCGTCAAGCTCGGCGTGGCGCGGGGCGTGACCCTGCGCGCCTACCTGCTGTCGATCCGCTGAACGGGGGCGCCGGCGCCGCGGCGGGCGCCCGAGACCGGGCACCGGACCGGCGAGCGGACCGCCCAACAACATGGGGGGTTCCCCCTCATAACCACCCGCAATGTTCTCGTCTACCCATCCTCCCGGCGCGTTTGTAGCATGGGCTCCACGTGATGCACGGCAGGGATGGCAGATGCCGCCCACCCGCGGGGGGCGCGGCGACGGAGCGTGACCCTGCTGGCGCGTGCCGATGGCTCGCCGAGCGCGCAACGCCGTGGCGTACCTGCCGGGTCGGCGCAGATGCCGGGCGCGACGTCACAGGGATTTCGAGGGTTGACGGGCGGGGCGAGTCACCGGCCGAAACGGGGACACTGGGCGCACCGAGTGATGCTGACAGGCAGGGGCTGGACGTGTCGCGTCACGCGCTCATATCAAGGCAATTGACTCGCGATAACTAGAGTTATCGCGAGTCAATTGGCCAGATGAGCGTGTTCAATCGCCGACCGCGACCTCGTCCGCGGCCGTGACCGGGCGATTGTAGGTCATGCCGCGACAGACTGCAACCTGTTGATGCACTGACGGATGCGCCCGTGCGCAGCGTCCCGCGCGGGCCGTGCGCGTGTCCCACCGCCGATCACCCATCGGCGGAATTGACTCGCGATAACTCCATCGGAAACTCGGCCTTTTTGCGCGCCGCTCGGCGGCGATACGAGGGCGGAGCCACAGTCGGGACACCCAATGGTACACCATCGCGCCCCTACTCGCGCTGCTGCAGCCGGGCGAGTTGCGCGGCGCCGCTGCGCCGCGCGAGGAGCCGCTCCCCGTAGCGGGTGACCATGGTCGTGGTCTTCCAGCGCCCGGCGTGCAGGATGGCCGCCATGCCGATGCCGCTGGCGACCATGTCCTGCGCCGAGCCAACCCGGGTGCTGTGCCCGGAGAGGTGCTGCACAACCGCGCCGGCGAGGCCGGCACGCTCGGCCATCGCCTTGAAGATGCGCGGCACCTGGCTGGCGTCCAGCCCCGCGCCGACCACGCCCCGGCGCAGGGAGCGGAACAGCCGGCCGTCGCCCACCCCGCTGCGCTGACTCCACGCCCGCACCAGCTCCACGCTGTCGCGCGCCAGGTACACCGTCGCGCCGCGGCCTTCGGGGTCGGCCTTGGAGCGGCGTACCAGCACGGTCGCTGTGCCATCGATTTCCTCCAGGACATCAGCCACCTCCAGCGACACCAGCTCGGAGCGCCGCAGCAGCGTGTCGTAGGCGACCGCCAGCAGCGCGCGATTGCGGACGTCGATGAGGCGGTCGCCCGGGACGGCGAGCAGGCGCAGGCGCAGCGCCCCGGTGAGCCCCGTGGCCTGCGCCTGCCGCCGCCCCCGGCGCCGGTGCATGCGCTGGAGCGCCCGGCGCACGGGTTCGCTGCGCGCCGTCTTGGCCCGGCCGAGCGCCCGGTGCGCGGCGGCGATGCTGGCGACGTAGCGGCGTACCGTCGAGGGGGCCCGGACCAGGGCCATGGCGTCGACGAAAGCGGCGATGGTCGCCGCGCTCGCCGGCACGGCCGACACGCCGCAAGCCGCGCACCAGGCGGCGTAGATGTCCAGGTCCGAGCGGACGGCCCGCTCGGTGTTGGCGCTCAGCGCCCCGCGCGCGGTCGCCGCGCCGGCGTCGAGCGGGGTGCGGTCGGGGCGCCCGGCGCGTGCCGGCACCGGGCCGCTCAGGCTCTCCACACGCATTGCCACCTCCCTGAGTCCCGGAAACACGGCCCGGAGATTGACTCGCGATAACTCTAGTTATCGCGAGTCAATTGGTCGGGTGGGCGCCGAGGCCGCAACGCGGGAGGGCGGTATGAGGTTCGGAAGCGTCCGTCGACGACACGTAGCCACACCAGTGGGTGGTGGGGACCCCCACACCCGGGCGCCGAGCGCCTTCGCGCCGCTGGCGTCCCCCTGGCGCGCGCCGGGCGACCCCGTCCACGACACGACCGTTCTGCCGGCGCCCCGCTCCGCCGCGCCCTATGGGGCGCGGGATCGAGACCGGTCCCGTCGGCCCGCCCGTCCAGACCGCGCGGCCACCACCGTCCTCGTCGCGGGCCTGCTGCTCCTCGGGGCGGCCGCGGCGGAGGCGCAGACGCAGCGCGTCCTCGTGAGCAACGCACTCCAAACGGGCGATGACAGCGCCAACACCAGTGGCAACAAACATGCGCAGCTGTTCCACACGGGGGCCAACACGCTCGGCTACACGCTCCTCAGCGTGATCGTCAACTCCGACGACCTCGAGAACGACGACTTCGACGTCGAGATCTGCGAGGAGGATGGCACCGCGGACGAGTTTCCCTCCACCACCGCTGACGACTGCACGGCCTTGACGGCGCCGGCGACCTTCGGCGGGAACGTGGCGTTCACGCACACCGGCCTCGCCCTCTCGGCGAACACCAACTACGTGGTGGTGATCACGCAGATCGGCACCGAGAGCGTGGAGCTCGACTCCACCACCTCCAGCGGAGAAGATGCGTCCGGCCTCTCGGACTGGAGCATCAAAAACAAGTTCTACTGGCAGAGCGGCAGTACCTGGATGCTGAAGTCCGGGGCCAACGAGGCGCTCAGCATCATCGTCAATGGCTATGCGAACACGGTCGCCGTCCCCACATGCAGCGTCGCCGCGATGCAGAACCAGGTCTGGACGGGAAACCTGACAGTAGGAGCTCCAACGGGAACCACGACGTTGACCCGTGGTTATCGCAAAGATCTCTACGGTACCCTCAGTGACACCACGTTCACGTTCAACAGCACTTCATACACCGTCAACGGCGTACAAAGCGATGGCTCGATACTAGGAATATCGCTAGACACGGGTCTCGGTACAGACGCAAGCAAACTAGTGCTGCATGTCGGCAACGACATGTTCGCGCTCTCCGCGGCCATCTACCAAATGTCGAATCACACCTATGCTTGGACCAGCAACGTCCCCACCTGGACCGTGAGCGACTCCGTCTGCCTGGCGCTGACGGAAGTCGTCGTCCCCCCGGCCGTCTCGTCGGTCGCGCTGACCTCCGCCCCCGGATCCGACAACACCTACGCCATCGGCGACGCGGTCGCGGCGACGGTGACCTTCGACGCGGCGGTCGACATCACCGGCAGCCCGCAGTTGGAGCTGGACTTTGACGGCACCGCGAAAGCGGCCGCCTGCGCGACCGCCACGAACACGACCACGATGGCGTGCAGCTACACGGTGTTGACGGGCGACTCGGCCCCGAACGGCGTCGAGATCGAGGCGAACACACTCACCGGCGGCACCATCACGGCCACCGGCAGCACGACCATCACCGCCGACCTCGACCATGTCGCGGTCGCCATCGACGCCGACCACAAGGTCGACGGCATCCGCCCGACGCTCGTCACCACCAGCCCCGATGCGCCGACGACGTCGACCGACGGCGAGACGGTGCTGCTGGTGTTCAGCGAGGCCATCAGCACGGTCAGTCATAGCGACATCACCATCCAGGCCAACAGCGTCACCGCGGCGACGAGCGCGGCGAGCAAGACTGGCACCAAGGTCGAACTCACCCTGACGACGGCCCTGACAGACTCGACCGCGACCATCACCGTGGAGCTCGCCGCCGACGCCGTCGAGGACAACGCCGAAAACGGCAACCTCGCCCTGGCCGCGACCACCGTGACCAACGCCGTCGGCAGCACCACCGCCCCCACGGTCAGCGGCGTCGCCCTGACCTCCGCCCCCGGATCCGACAACACCTACGCCATCGGCGACGCGGTCGAGGCGACGGTGACCTTCAGCGAGGCGGTCGACATCACCGGCACCCCGCAGCTGGAGCTGGACTTTGACGGCACCGCGAAAGCGGCCGCCTGCGCGACCGGCACGAACACGACCACGATGGTGTGCTCCTACACGGTGGTTGAAAACGACTCGGCCCCGAACGGCGTCGCGATCGCGGCGAACACGCTCACCGGCGGCACGATCTACGCCACCGGCAGCACGACCGCCGCCGACCTCGACCACGCCGCCGTGGCGATCGACGCCGGGCACACGGTTGACGGCATCCGCCCGACGCTGGACGTGGACGGTGGTACGGTCCTAATTTTCAGTACGGTGGCACTCACCTTCAGCGAGGACCTCGACCAAACCTCGGTGCCGGACAAGTCGCAATTCACGGTCAAGGTCGAAGAAACAGTGCGCACCTTCACCATCACCGTCGACAGCGTGACGATCGCCGACGCCGAGGTGTACGTCGTGTTCAGCACGGACCCGTCTCTGCGCCCCGGCGAGCACCTCAGCATCTCCTACACGAAACCCGCGTCGAACCCGCTGAAGGACGCGTCGGACAACGAGGTGGAGTCGTTCACCGACATCGAGGTGTACAACAACATCACCCCCACCGCCCCGGAGGCGCCGGGGAGCCTCGCGGCCAGACCCGGCGCCAGCGTCGGCGCGATGGACCTGACGTGGGAGACCCCGTGGCACAACGGCGACGAAATCACGAAATTCCAGGTGCGCCACGAGGCGGGTCCGTCCGTTTCCGCGTCGACGATGTGGGAGGACATCGACGGCAGCGGGCCGACCACGACGAGCCACACGGTGACCGGGCTCACCGAAGGGACGGAGTACACGTTCGAGGTCCGCGCCGTGAACGGCCTCCAATTCGGCTTCGGCAACGGCGACGTGGCCGCGACCACCGTGACCAACACCGTCGGCAGCACCACCGGCGGCGGTGGCGGCGGCGGCAGCCAGCGCGAGACCGCGCCGGACGCGCCCAGGAACCTGACGGCGACGGCCGGGGACCAGACGGTCCAGCTCGAGTGGAGCAAGCCAGCGAACGACGGCGGCACGCCGATCGTGCGCTATGAATACCGCCAGCAGGCCGGCGACGGGCCGCTGGGCACGTGGCAGATCCTGGCGGGGGATCCGCCCCCGACGGCCTATACGGTGACCGGGCTGACCAACGGCGTCAGCTACACGTTCGAGGTGCGGGCGGTGAACCGCCGCGAGGCCAGCCCGCCCTCCGAGGCCGCCCGCGCCACGCCCGAGCCCGCGCGCGCCGCCTTGGCGGTGGCCATCGTGGGCGTGCCCGAGGTGGCCCTGGCGGGGGCGTCGTATGCGTTGACCGCGCAGTCTGACGCCGAGGAGGCGCTCGGATATGCCTGGCGGGTGGCGTATGGCGAGGGCGGATCGGTCGAGCCGACCGACACCCAGACGGTGGTGTGGACGGCACCCTCTGGGGTGACCGTGGCGTGGATCCGTGTGGATGTCACCCGCGAGGAGGATGGCGCCACGGCCGGGCAGTCGGCGTACGTCCGCGTGGAGGGGCCAGACCAGACCCGCCTGACGCTGCGCGCGGCCCCGCCCCCGGCCGAAGGCGGCGCGCCGGTGACGGTGACGGCGACGCTTGACGCGCCGGCCCCGGCGGATGGCCTGACGGTGACGCTGACGACGGGCGGCACGGCGACGCGCGACACGGACTACACGCTCTCCTCGACCACGATCACGCTCGCCGCGGGTGAGACGGCGGGCACGGCGACGCTCACGGTCATCGACGACGCCGAGGACGACGACGGCGAGACCATCGTCATCGACGCCGCGAGTACGACCCCGGCGCTGACCGCCGATCAACTCACCCTCACCATCGAGGACAACGACGCGACGCCGGTGCCGGCGCTCCCGCTGCTCGGCCAGCTGCTCCTGGCGCTGGGGCTGACGGGCGCCGGGGCGCGGCGGCTGTCTCGGCGCCCGCGCGTGCCGCCCGCGGCCTAGCGGCCCGCGGCGCCGGTCCCCAGCCGGGCGGGCGGGCGCGCCCGCGGCCCGGGGGGGTGCCGTGGTCTGACGCGACACCCGCCCGCGCCGCGCGGGTCACCGCGACACGCGAGGGTCCCGCAGGGATCGCCCGCGCGCGACCGCCCGGGCGTCTGGCGTCGTTGACGCGTGATCGCAGCCCACCGGGCCGCGCGCCGCCGTCCTCCCACGCCGGTCGGCCGGTCTCCTTCGTCCCGCCCCGTCGCCGCCTCCCCCGACCCAGGTCTCGCGGCGGGCCAGCGTGAGCGCGCGCGCCACCCGGTGGCGCATGGTGCGCTGCCGCGGCGCGGGGTGCCGGACGGTGTTCGCCATCTGCGGGTCCTGCTGGCGGGGGCAGGCCTACTGTGGGGAGGCCTGCCGCGCCCCCGCGCGACGGCGCCAGCGGCAGCGCGCGCACGCGCGGCATCAGCGCAGCCCGGAAGGCCGGCTCGATCACCGCGACCACCAACGGGCCTACCGCGCGCGGTGTCGCCTCCGGCGCGTGAGGTATCCACCTTCCCCCCGGCCCCCGCGATCCACAACCATCACACCACCCGCCCGGCACCCGGCCATCCGGCCTGTGTGCCTCGTGTGTGGGCGCGTCTGGGCGCCGGGGGACGTGATGACGCGGCGCCAGGCGCGGAGCACCCGTGACACCGCGAGGGGCGACCCTCGAAAGGCGAACGATGACCATTCGTGACCTCCCGACCACCGACGGGATCCCGACGTGTGAGGTGGAGACCGCCGAGGAACTGAATCACTGCCTCGTGCCGGGCGTGTATGTGCGCGCCCCGCGCGCCGTCCTCGCCGCCGGCGGGTGGGGTGACACCGAGAACGCCGACACGGCGGCGATCGTGGCCGGGGCCGACTGGCGCGACGACGCCTGGATCGCCGAGGGCGGCGACTAGCCGCGCGAGAGAAGGAGCTGCGCGATGGGATGGGGCACAAAGAAGCCGCCGGCGGACAAGCCGCGCTGGAACCAGGACGACTATCACAAGGAGTTTGCCGGCACACTCGAAACCCAAATCAAGCAGGGCTGCGCGCCGTGGCAGAAATCGTGGAAGCCCGGCGAGCGCCGCGCACCCAAGAACGTCCAAACCGATAAGCCGTACCGGGGCGGTAATTCCCTCTACTTGAGCGTCACCCAAACCGCGAAAGGGTACAGCGATCATCGGTGGGCGACCTATAAGCAGATCAGCGACATGGGCGGGCAGGTCCGCAAGGGCGAGAAATCCACCAAGGTCCTGTTTTACAAGTTTGACGACGAGAAGCAGAAGGCCCAGGAGCAGCCCGGCGCGCCGGCCGGCGCGCCCCAGGGCACGGCCGAGCAGGAACACACGCGCCCGCCGCTGGTGCGCTGCTACGCCGTGTTCAACGTCGAACAGGCCGACGGCTTGACGCTGGACCGCAAGGCCGGCGACGAAATCAAAGAGCCCGAGTGGAAGGCGCACCAAACCGCCGAGCGGGTGATCCAAGAGAGCGGCGTACACGTCGCGCACATTCGCGGCGACCGCGCCTGCTACAACATCCAAACCGACAAGGTGACGCTGCCTGAGCGGGAACAATTCGCCACAGCGGACGGGTACTACCAGACCGCCCTCCACGAACTCGGCCACGCCACCGGCCACCCGTCGCGCATGGACCGCGACACGCTGAAACACGGCGTCGGCCATTTCGGCAGCACCGAGTACGCCCGCGAAGAACTCCGGGCGGAAATGTCCGCGATGATGACGGGCGAGCGTGTCGGCGTCGGCCATGACGGCAGCCGAGGCGCGGCGTACGTCGAGGGCTGGCTCAAAGCCCTCAAAGAAGATCCGAAGGAGATTTACAAGGCCGCCGCCGACGCGCAGAAAATCTCCGACTACCTGATACGTCCGATCAAGGAACGGGAACAGACGACCGAGCAGGAACACGCCACGATCGCCGAGAAGTATTCCCCGGCGCACAGCCCGCAGATCAGCCACGCGCCCACGCCGCAGCCCCAGACGCAAGCCCGCGAGGCCGGCATCAGCCGCTAGGCCATGTTCGACCGTACCGACGTGCTCTGGCGAGAGGCACCGACGCCGGCGCCGACCGACACGGCGGCACGGGGCACCGACCAGGTGCGCCAGGTCAACGACCAACCAGACGCGCCAGGTCAACGGCCGACCGACGCGGCCGACGACCGCCACACTGACGGCCCACCGCGCGAGCCGGCCGAGAATCAACACACCGCCCGCCAGTACCGCGACGACGCGCCGCGCTCACAACTGGCGACCGAACGACACGCCCGCGAACGTGCCTACGCCGAGCGGCGCGTACACGAAGCCGGCGACAAGCAGACCGCCATCGCCGCACCACCACACGACCCAAGAACCCCGCTGGCTGACTGGCGCTTGCGCCAGAGGGAGCGGCAGGATGCGCGGCAACCCATCCGCGAGGACCACCCCGAGGAATGGACCGAAGGGTTAGACCTACCACTAGGGAAAGACGGACAAGCCGCCTTTGACCGGGCGCAGGAACGCGCCGGGCGCGCCGCCCAGGAACGCGGACCCGACCCACCCCCGGACGACGTTAAAGCTATCCACATGCAACACGCCCGCGACGATCAAGCAGCGTGGGAAGCCCGCCGGGCCGAGCTGACAGCCGACCGCGAGCCGCCCGGCCCCGTCGCCGTCCCCGAGGACCACCACCAGGACCGACAGGCGCGCGAGGACGGCCGCACATGGACCGAAGGCCACGCATGGACCGACCAGGACCGGGCCAGGCCGGCGCGCGAGCCGCAGCTCCGCACGGACGGCCATCGACGCGAGTACACCGCGCGCGAGGCGCAGCCCCGCGACCGCCGCACGCGCGCCACCCGCGACCGCGATGCCATCGCCGACGTGGGGATGTACCGCGCCGTCTCGTACACGGACATATCCGAGCAGCACTACGACAATCACCCCTACGTCACCCGCCGCGCGGTGAACCGCATGGTCCGCGACGGCTTGCTAGAGGAACACGAGGCGACCGGCCCGCAGGGGAACACCTTTACGGTGCTGACCGCCACGGCACGCGGCCGAGACGCCGCGCACCGGGCGGCCCTGGACGCCGGCCACGTCCCCGAGCAGCAGACATGGACCGGACTCGTCAAGCCGGCCGAGCTGTCGCACGACACGGCCGTGTACCGCGCCGCGCTCGACGAGCGGGCGCGCATCGAGGCCGACGGCGGGCGCGTCGTGCGCGTCCGCCTTGATGCCGAACTGAAAAGCCTTGTCGCCACCGCGACCGAGAAGGCGCGCGCCGAGGGTGGCGACCGCGCCGCCGAGACAGCCAAAGCCGCCGCCGCCCAGGAGCTCGGGCTCCCCATGCCAGACGGCCATGTGATGTACCCCGACGCCCAGCTCGACATCGAGGACAGTCAAGGCATGGGCGGGCGGGTGAACGTGGAGATCGCATCCGACCACTACCACGCAGCGGCGATTGTGGCGAAAGCCGGCGCGGGTTTTTCGATGCACGGCAGCAGCCGATCCGCCAACCAGAATATCGGCCGCGCGCTAGGGCGCGCCGCTGCGCGTGAGACTGATAGCGGGCCGGGCGGCGGGCAAGGCGCGGGCCGCGATGGCTCCGTGGAGCTGTGAACCATGCAACCCATTACCGTGGCCCTCGGGCTGACCATGACGGCGCTCGCACTCGCGGCGCTCCTCGCCGGCCCGTCGTTCGCGTACCTGGCCCCGCACACCCGCGTGTTGCTGTCGCAGTACTGGCCGGCGTTCACCGCGTACGGCGCGCTGGCCCTTGTGTCGCTTGTCGTCGCGCTCTATGCCACCGCGCGCGCGGCCGGGCTCGCGGATCTCGGCCGCAAGGTCGATCTCGTCGAACGGTCGATCCGGCGCGGCGACGGCGGCGATCCCGAGCTGGCCGGACAGATGCAACAGCAGGACCGTGGAGACTTCAACGAATGACGCACCCGCAACCATCACACGGAGAGTGCCCTATGCGTCCGCAGCCCCGATACTGGTGTACCGCTCTTGCGGTCGTGATCACCGTAGGGATCGTCGCCGAGGCGCGCGTCTTTGCCCAAGGCGTAAGCCCCTGGCTGAACGCCGTTGACGTACTACAACAAGCCTTCACCGGCCCGCTTGCGCGCGGGCTGTCGCTGATTGCCATCGTCATCGGCGGACTGATGTTCGCCTTTGGTGAAGGCGGATCTAAGAAGGCGCTCGCCGGGATTATCTTCGGCTTGGGAATGGCAATGGGCGCCGCGAACTTCCTGACGTGGTTGTTTTCATGACCATCGGCCACGGCGCGCGCGCGTGGGCCGCGTACCCGGCGCTGTCGGCCCCCTTGACCATGATGGGCGTTGAACGGCGCTGGTTTCTCTTGTCCGCCACGCTTGGCATGGCGATGTGGAACGCCGTCAACAGCACCGTCATCGGCGCGGTGTCGTTCTGCATCTTGTACGGCGTCGGATGGTGGGCCTGGCGGACGGACCCGCACATGCTCACCATCCTGCGTGAATCCGTCCGATTCAAGACCCGGTACGACCCGGCGAAATGGGCCGCGGCCCCGTGGTACATCGTGATCACCCCGGCGCGGCGGGCGCATCGATCCGCATGACCACCACCGATCGAGAGGTCGCCGACCACCACGCCGCCGGCGCGCTGGCCGACGAGCTGCCGTATTGGGGCTGGCTCCCCGACGACCGAACCTGTCTCACCCGAAGCGGCGAGCTGGTAACGCTCGCCCGGCTGTCGCCGACCGTCGTCGACGGCCACACCCCGGAGCAGCTTGACGCCGTGCTCAATCGCTGGCAACGGATGTTGAGCGGCATCGACGCGCGCACCCGGATGTACTTCTATCTGCTACGCCGGCCGGCGACGTTCCCCGACGCCGACACCGGCTTGTCGGCGGTCGCCGACCTCGGGCAACGGAAGCGCCGCGCGTTCCTTGCGGGGCGCATCCAACAGATCCACACCTACGTTGCATGGTGCTACGACCCGAAACTGTCCACGGCCGCAGCCGGCCAGTACCACGCGCCGTGGTGGAAGCACTACATCCGCACATGGATGAAGGCCCGGCGAAATCCCAACGAGGCGATCTATTTCCGCGAGCAGATCGAGGACGCGACCACGCGCTTTCGGCAACAGGTAGACGCCAGCCGTACGCTCGTCGCCGACCTCACGCCGCTCGACATTCTCACGGCCCATGCCGGCTCGCGTGTTCTCGCCGAGCTGGTGAACAAGCCCGGCCGCGCGCCGTGGGATGGGGCGACCGGCAGCGGGATGAACTGGCGGCTCGCCACCAGTGAACTCGAAGCCGAACGCCGGCACCTTCGACTCGACGGCGAGCCCGTGATTCTGTACTCGCTGTTGTCCCCGCCGGCCAGGGCGACGGCGAATCTCTTACACGACCTGTACCGGCTCGACAGTGTGATGACCGTCACGCTCGAATGGCGACCGTGGGATCTGGACGCGGCGCGCCGCAAAATTCGCGGCGCACAGCGCCATTACTTTTCAAAGCGGTACTCGATGATGGCCCACGTACAGGACACCGAGGGCACCGCGTCGGCGATGGTGGACAGCGCGGCGGACGTGGAATCGGGCCGCTTGGGCGATGCCCTGGTCGAGCTGGAAACGCAAGGCATCGCGTACGGCGATCTGGCGCTCACCATTGCCTTGCACGGCGACCTTGCGACCATCGAACGCCTAGACGGAGACATCCTCCGCATCTTCGCGGCGCACGACGCGAAGGCGAGCCGCGAAGGGTACGGCCAGCTCCCCGCGTGGTTTTGCCGACTGCCGGCGCAACCTCGAAAACGACAGGTCCGATCCGTATTCGTGTCGGCCGGCGCGGCGGCGTGCCTGGCGCCGATCTACGGCCCACCGACCGGCGAGGCGCGCAGCCCACACCTTGACCGCGCGGCGCTCGCCATCCTCGAAACCCAATGGCAGACACCCTTTTACTACGACCTGTTTCACGGCGACGTCGGCCACACGCTGGTCCTCGGCGCGACCGGCGCGGGGAAGAGTTTCACCCTGAATTTTTTGCTCGTGCAAGCCCTGCAGTACAACCCGCGCGTGCTCATCTTGGACCTCGGCGGCTCGTACCGCTGGATCACCCGGTTCCTCGGCGGCGGGTACCTGGAGCTGTCGCCCGACGACGACACCGGGCACGGCGGGTTTCGCTTGCGTCCGTTCGCGCTCCCACACACCGAGCGAACCTTGCAATTTCTCACCGGCTGGCTCATGCGCCTACTGAGAATCGGCGGCTGGACCGTGACCGGGGCTGACCCGACCGAAATCCGGGCGCGCATCGAGGACTTGTACGCGTTCCCGCCGGCGCGACGAACGATGACCGTGTTGGTCAAATCCTTACCGTCCGCCATGTGGCCGGCGATGGGCCGCTGGTACGGCAACGGCGTATGGGGCAGATATTTTGACAACCCCGCCGACGGTGACGACCTCACCCTGGCCGATTGGCACGTCATCGACCTTGCCGGCGCAGCCGAACACGCCGACTTGTGCGAGGCCGCGCTGTTCTATCTCTTGGAACGGCTCCGACTCACCCTGGAGAACCCGGCGGAATCCGCGCGGGTGAAATTGATGGTGGTCGATGAAGCGTGGCGCTACGTGCGCGACCCGGCCGTACTGGCCTACCTCGCAGAAGCCGCGAAAACGTGGCGGAAGAAAAACGCGGCGCTCATCATGGCGACTCAAAGCGCCGTGGACGTGACCGGCACGGCCGGCGCTGAGGCGCTCCTGGAATCCATGCCCACCAAACTTTTTCTCGCGAATCCCGAGCTGCCCGAGAAGGCCGCTGACACCTTCCGGTTGAACCCGGCCGAAGTCGAGATCATCCGAGGGCTCGTCAGTAAACACGAACTCTATGTACGACGCCCGAACATGGCCGCGACCGTGCGGCTGGAAGTCGATCCCGAATCGTACTGGCTGTACACATCATCGGCGCGCGACAGTGCCCGCCGCGCCGAGGCGGTCAAACAGCACGGCCTCGAGGGGGCGCTCGCCCACCTGGCCGCCGCGCGCTGAGCACAGGAGAGGGAACCCATGACCATCCGCCGAACCGTCGCCCGTGTCTCGATGATCTGCCTGATCCCGGCGCTCGCCCTGGCGCAAGACACGCCCGCCGCCGCGCCCGGCGCGTCCGTCCTGCAGGTACACGACGCGCCCGATCAGATCACCCACGTCAATACCCGCATCCGTCACACGACCGTGATCCAACTGCCGCCACGCGAGAACATTCTCGATTTCATTGTGGGCGACTCGGAATACTGGCACCTGTCCGGCGCCGCGAATCTCGCCTTTCTCAAACCGATCGGCGAAGGCGTCAACACCAACGTCGCCCTTGTCTGTGAGAGCGGCCGGATCTATGCGTTCCTTGTGGTCGAACGAGACGCCCCGCCGCATTTGATTGTCCGCGTCGGAGCCGACCCCACCACCACGACGCCGGCCGGCGCGCCGATCCCCGCGTTCGTCGCGCGGTCGCGCGTGGCCGAGTACCAGCTCATGGCCGAGGAAAGCCGCGCGGCTGTCCACGCGGCGCAGATCGACGCCGAGACGCAGATCGCCGCGATGCGCCAGCACGCGACCACGCAGATCAACGAGTTTCGTTCGAGCTATCCCACGCGCTTGGAGTTTCCCTATCAACTGGACGACAAGGCCGCGCGCTGGCCGTTCCTCGTACAAGGCATGTGGCACGACGGTCTGCCATGGAGACAATGTAACTCATTCTATAGCAATAGCTTACAGCTGTAGCTGTAAGCTCTTCCCCTCATCGTATCCCTTGTTCGCAATCAGATGTCCGAGGGCGGTGAAGACCCTCTGTGGACGACTTGAGATCGTGGACCGCCGAGACGACCACGCGCTGATCAGCGCCGCGGGGCACCATCGTCACCCCAGCCGTTGTCACCGAACGACGATCGCGCGTCGGCCAGCGACGCGTACGCGTGGCCGGCGGACAGAGGCACAAGAGTGAGGTGGCCCCGGTTTATCGGACAGGTTGGCGTCTGAGTTAAGGTGTATTCCGGTTGTTGATCATGCCGCCTGGGTTCCTTGGGCCCTGGTTGCCGTGCCGGTGTTCTGCTGCCTGTGGGGATGTGGGCACGGCGCGGAGCGCCGTGTCCACATCCCCACAGGCCGGGCGCCGCGGTAGGCCTCGGCTGGCGTTCGCCCGCCGAGCGCCGAGTGTGGCCGCTCGGTCGTGTAGAAGCCGATCCACTCGCCGATGACGCGCCGGGCCTTGAGGCCGTCGGCGAGCTCATGCAGATAGACGGCCTCGTATTTGAGCGACCGCCACAGCCGCTCGATAAAGATGTTGTCCATGCACCGGCCCTGGCCGTCCATCGAGATCTGGCTGCCGGCGGCCTGCAAGCGCCCGGTGAAGGCGCCGCTCGTGAACTGGCTGCCCTGGTCGGTGTTGAAGATCTCCGGCGGGCCATGGCGGGCCAGCACGTCGTCGAGGGCTTCGACGCAGAAGCCCGCGTCGAGGGTGTTCGACAGCCGCCAGGCCAGCACATGCCGGCTCGCCCAGTCCATGATCGCTACGAGGGACAGGCACCCGCAGCGCACTGGGATGTCGGTAATGTCGGCGCACCAGACCTGGTTCGCCCGCTCGATCGTTAACCCCTTGAGGATACGGGTAGACCCGGTGCGCGGGGTGCGGAGCGCTGAGGCGCGGCGCCCGGTAGGTCGCCTGAAGCCCCAGCAGGCGCATCAGACGGCCAGCCCCGGCGGCGGCCGATGCGCACACCCTCACGACGCAGATGACGGACCATCTGCCGGGCGCCGTAAAACGGATGCTTCAGGAACAGCGCATCAATGCGCCGCATCAGCGCCAGGGTCTCCTCGCTCTCGCCCCGGGTCGTGTCATAGAGCGAGGAGCGCCCGACCGACAGCAAACGGCATTGACGACTCACGCTCAGCTCTGGGTGAGCGCGTCTCACCAGCGCCCGGCGCTCGGCCCGGCTCATCGACCGGACCCTCTCGACAAAAAATCCCGCTCCACCGTCAACTCGCCGATCTTCGCGTGCAGCTCGCGGACCTCGCTCTCATGGTCCCGCCGCCGGCGCTCACCCCCGTTCGAGAACACCTCGCCCAGACCAGCAATCGCCTGACGCTTCCACGCGCTCACCTGATTCGGATGAACCGGGTGCTTCGAGGCGATCTCCTGCAGCGTCCGGTCGCCCCGTAGCGCCTCCAGCGCAATCTTCGCCTTCAACTCCCCTGAAAACCTGCGTCGCTTGCTCATCTCGTATCCCTCCGTCAGCCAGAGGAATACACCTTAACGACCTGTCCGATTTTCCGGGGCCACCTCACCGGTCACCCAATAATCCCCACCTGTGGTCACTGAAAACTCCTCACCTCGATAACTGAGGGGAGGAGCAAGCTGTCGACGACAGCGACGACGATCGACCCCGAGCATCAGTTGCTCGGAGAGGTCGAGATCGTGGGACGGGACCGCTGGGAAGAGATCCGTCGTCGAGCGGGGGCGGGCGCGTCGATTCGAGCGATTGCTCGCGAGCTGGACCTCGACCGGAAAACAGTGCGCCGGTTGTTGCGGCAGAAGCAGTGGAAGCCGTACCAGCGCACGGCGCTGGCGGACACGCTGCTGGCCTCGCACGCGGCGTATCTGCGGCGGCGTGCGGCGGAGGTCGGCTACTCGGCGCAGGTTCTGTACCAGGAGCTGCGGCGCCGGCAGTATGGCGGCGGAGGAGTGTCTCTCGGCTCATGCGAGCCGGCTGCGATTCGCCGCTTAACGCTGCATTCTCTTGAGACACTCCTCCGCCGCCACACTAGGCCTACGCGTAATGACGCGACACGAGGGACAGGAATCCTGACGGGCCTCGCAACCAGTTCCGCAATGGTAACATGTGAACGGCATGTCATCGGATGCCCTCATCATCTCCAGAATACCGCGAATTCCCTCACTCGGGGCGCTCCCTATCGCATTTTCTAGTTGTTCTAAAACCGCCAGCCGAACCTGACGAACGGGGTCTTTCGCAAGACGCACGGCTATGTCTGTCGGAATACCATCTTCCAACAAATTAAAAACGTTTGCGACCGCCTCTCTAACCTTCTCATTTCGCGAGCTCCCTAAGGACCGAACCTCTTCTGCTTCGTTCTGTACAAGCTCCAAATATGACCACACGGCGAATACGACTGATTCGCGTGGCAACGCATCCCACGCACCGCAAATTGCCTTCGCCGTGCCCTCTGCGTCTGGGTGTTTGGCCAGCGCCCGCGCGGCGACCATGGCAGACCCTCTGCGACTGCACAGCATGTGTAGTAGGAACGCTCGCACCTCACTCGCATCCGCAACTCGCCCCCATTGACTCAATTCTGCCGCTTTCGCGAAGGCGAACAGGTTAACGAACGGGCTACGACGCCCTGGGTCAACGGCCGCTTCCCGCTTCACGATCGCAGCTTGCATGGCGATGACTCCCTCGTCGAACCCACCGAGCAATGCGATAAGGTGTATCCAATCCCTGCGCCGTGCTCGCCACTTGTTTCCGGACAGCCATGCCGATAGGTCGTCGAGATTCAGTGTCTCTACGAACGACGCGAGTTCGGACAAGCGCCGCTCCTGAGATAGGCTTAGGTCCGCGGGCGGCGATAACTGCACAAGCACTTCCAAAATATCGTCCTCGTCCTTGTCCATCCGTGTGAACGATTCGGCCAACCTCTCCGAAAAAGCCGAATCGTATGTCGACCTGAAAGCCTCCATCGCGATTTCCTTGTGGCCATTTCGGAACAGAATCCCTCGTAGCTCCGTTGCCTCTCTCCGGCCCGCGTGTCTTATCGCCTCCGCGACCACCGGAGCGAGATCCGGGCGGCTCGGCAACAGCATGGTCGCCGCCCCAACCCGAACACGCGCGAGGGTGCGACTAATCAGCCAGGGTGAACTACCGATGCCCGGAAGGCGCTTAACTCTAAGGACCTGCTCAAGTAACTCGTCACGACGATCAGCTGGCCACTTCCAAGCAATGCTCGCCTGAGCACTTGCGACCACAGCGTGTTCCGTCGGAAGGTTTGCACGGATAGTATCTAGGACATTCGCCTGGACACCCGTCGGTGCCGGTATTCGCGTAATCGCGTGTGCGGCCTTCCAAGCGTCGACGTCCCCCCGCCGCACCACCGGTATCAATCGCTCAACCAACTGGCATACCCTTGCGGCCGTCGCCTGCCCGCCTTCTGAGAGCGCCTGTGCGGCCTCCAATGCGAGGTGATCCGCTAGTGGGTCTGACCCGCGGCCTGCCCGGTCAATCAGCGCGTCGGCAACTATCTGAGACAGGCCGGATGCCAAAATCAGCATTTCTCCCCTGTTACTCTTTCGAGAAATATCCTCAACCCAAGAATTGGCATCGTCGGCCGACATGCAGAGGGAATGCAACGCTGCGCCGATCTCAAGGAACAATCGAAGTCGCGGTGACACAATCTTCTGCTGGCCACTCGCGACGAATATTCCGGATTCGTCCCAAAACACCAGGACTTGCAGTGCGGTCGCCCGAGCTACAGCGGGCGCCAGCCCCCAGTCTTGCCGCAGGTAATCTGCAACGGGCCCCACCAAGTCGGCACGCGTTGCGGATCCACCACTTTTCTCCAACGCCGAGGCAACTATCGGGAACGCCGCAAGTGCAACATCTTTCTCATGACCCGAAGGAATGCCAGAGATACGGATCTCCCGCTTTACTTCTCGGCTAACCACCACATTGCGAACAACTTGTTCGAGGATCCGGGACCGCGTGCTAGGCAGTTGGTCTACTTGATGATTGGCTGCTAGTGATGCGAGAAGAACCGGTATCAGCGGTGTTTCTTTGAGTGTTGAGTCTACGGTCATTAGCCGCTTCACCCATTCAACACGAATTGCGACCCATTCGTCTGCATCTGCGCATCTCTCGTGCGATGCGATCGCTCGAAGCACTGTCCTTACTGTTCTGTCAGTATCGCGCGGCGGACAGAGACGCAGATCGCGAAATCCTAGAATCTGCGCATCCGCGTATGCCACGTCACGGGTAGCTAGGAGGACGTCAGTATCTGGATGTATCTCTTCGAGCAACGCGGCGATATCGCTGGCTAATTCGAGGCTTCGGTCGGCGGCCTCGTCTAGGCCATCCAGAAACAAAGCTGCCTGCCCCATGCTCAGCGCATGCTCCAGTGTCTCGCGGACCATTGGCCGGTCCGCAGGGTCGACAATCTCCACCGCTAGATTGAGAATGTCGTCACGCAGAGGCAGTTTGCGAAAGCGCTCCTTTTCTGCAACTCGTCGAAGGGACACGAGTACAGGCAGCGCCCAGTGGTGCCTACGCGCCCACTCCGATGCGACCCTGGCGACGGCCGTGCTCTTGCCGCTCCCTGGAAGTCCGGTGAGTACGACTCTCCCACAGAGTCGGAAACTCCAGAACAGATCATGGTCATCTCGCTCATCCGCATGAGGTTCTCGGACCTCAATTGTGGCATCCATCTCGGACAATTTGACTGGCGGCAGGCGCAGACCTATCGAGGTTAAGTCAACATTGTCGCCACGGCGTTGAAGCTGCTCCCGGTATCTTGCGACCGCTCTACAACGCTCGTGCAGGTATGCGGCGCGGGATGCTGTGGCATCGGCCGTCAGTGGAGTTTGTCGTCGTCGCAGTCGCTCAAGCCATCCGCTGATGGTGTAGCTCATCCGAGCGCGAGCCGCCTCACCTGAGATAGTGAGAAGTTCCCGCCAAGCCTGTGCGCCGTGTCCTTTTGGTACGACGTGACCGTCCAGGAGCAGACGGCCGCGTTCGGCGCTCTCCTGGTCGGCAGACTCGGTCGGCAGCGACAGAATTACGGCGCGCGAGAGAATCGACTCGACCTCGCTGTCCATTGCCCCATGTGTCCGGAGCAGATTTCTGAGTCGGCTGAGAGCCCGAGACTGTCGCCCAGAGAACACGGTAGCGCCATCTCGAAGACGGTCAAGCGCCTCCGCCGCATCCGAGACGGGATGTGACAAGTTCACGGCTGCGGCAGCAATGAGGTCCTCGGTCGGACGGAAACGCGGGTCCCGGACTGCACGCAGCCACTGTACTGTCACCTCCCGCATGGGGCGACCGAATTCCAAAGTGCGCTTGGCTTGGACGAAAAGCCTTTCAACTCGAAACTGCACCAGGACATCGTCGACGGCGAAGTCGGTCTCAAGCGCAACTTCGTCGACAATCGCATCCGCCTCACGAATCGGTAGTCCCGGAAACGGGGTTCCGTTCAGTCCGTAAGCCACAAACAACGTCGCAACGGACCGCCGGTAGAGGCCACCGGCTTCGTCGGCAGCACCCCCTACAGAACCGGACCTCTTTCGCTCTATGGGCATTTCAACGATCAAACGTAAGCAACCGTGCGTCCACCCGCGGCTCGTCAGATCGGGATCGCACGCGGAGCTCCACCTGACCACCCCGCATGTCGCCGAGCCGGCTTCGGAGCCACTGGTCGACGTTGAAGAGGAACGATCCGAGCGCGGTGTCTCCGTCTGGAGCATGGAGAAGCATGAAGACAATCATCGGCCTTGTGCTCCTCGGCGACGGACGTATCGCGGCAACGCACGGCGTCATCCGACTTCGATGACCACGCGGCAGTGGTCGCTTGGCCCCCATTCGTCCCGATCCTTGTTGAGGGCACGCACACGCACGGCGTCAACCATGCTTTTCGAGGCGAAGACGTAGTCGAGCTGGGCCTCCGCGTCCGCCGAAGATGTCCCGATCCTGCGGAAAGTCGGCACGTTCTCGCTTTCTCTTGGCAACCATCGAGGCCAGGGATTCGCTTGGCGACCGTGTGGCGCCTCGGGTCCGACGCACTGCAGGCCGAGGGCGCCCATCCTGTCGAAGATGGTTTGTTCACGTGCGCTCCAGTAGGCGTCGCGGTATTCGCTCGGGCCGCGCATCACGGTGAAGTCGCCAGCGACAATCACACGGTGATGCTTCGGCTTCCCAATGAAGGCCGACAGGTCGGAGATGCTGCGATGGAGCGAGCTGTCCACGTTCTTCATCTTTCCGGGCACGAGAGCATGCGGGTACTCGTACTCGGGGCATATCGAAACGGCGATGAACTCCTCTGCGTGCTGCGGGCGGACTCGCGCGGCCGCGACGAGGTTGGGGGTTTTCGTGAACGATTTCTCGATGAACTCCACCGTGAAGCGATCACATAGACGAACGATTGCGACCCTACCGGCTCGTCCCTCCGGCCCGCCGGTTCCTCTCCTTCGTGGTGCATGGTCGCGTTCGTGGAGCTAATCCAGTGTCGGCCGATGGTACAGGCGGACGAGCGCCCGGCGAAGGTCAAGCTCGAACGCGGTGCCATCGCGTGGGTCCCGGATAATGTCCGGCGCGTGCGCCGGTACCCGGTCACCGGCAGACAGAAGATCTTCATATGCAACGAGCCGCCCGATGTAAGCAAAACTGCTGGACAACGTGGACAAGTTAAGGTAGCCGCAGCTGGCGGCAGCAGACCGTCGTCCAGCACATGCGGGCGCTGCCCCACGGCGCGGTGGCGGACGCCCTCGCGACCGTGCGAGCCTCCCAGGCCTCGGTCACCACCAAGCGGGCGTTCGAGTTCTTGGTGCTGACGGCAGCGCGGTCCGGCGACGTGCGCCTGGCGACGTGGGACGAAATGGACCTGGACGCGGGCGTCTGGACCATCCTCGCCGCGCGCATGAAGGCGAAGCGGGATCACCGCGTCCCGCTCTCGGGGCGGGCGTTCGCGATCCTGCACGACGTACCGAGACTGAGCGAGGGCACCGGCCTCGTGTTCCGCAGTCTGCGCGGGAACCCGGTACGGTTCACAGGGCCGCTGCGCAGCATTCATTTCGCTTTCAGGTCTGCCAGCGTCCGCTGGATGTCCTGAGCAACTTCATCGACCTCGCGCGCCACTCTGGGCTCATGTCCAAGCTCCCGTTCCAGCGCCGTCGTCAGCGGCAACAGAAGAGGCGCCGACGGGGATGTTTGGATCAGTTCGCGCATGCGTTGCGGTCCGAGGTCGACGCTGAAGTCCATCAGGGCCATAAGGCCATCCCTTGAGATAAAACCCAACTCCGGGAGAAGCGTAAGAACCGCCTCGACGGCATGTTCGCCTGCGGACCGATCGGCGCCTGCGAGGAGCGCCTTGGCACGAATTATGTGGCCGCGCAATTGCTGTTCCGACGATCCCCTGTGACGTCTATTAATTACCCGGCCGGCCGTCTCGACGGCTTTCTCATACTGGCGGGTTTTGATCTCAACGTCCGCTCGCCTGAGCAGTGCCTCCTTGACCTCCACACTGAATACAGAAGAATCGCTCTCCCCGAAACGACGGACCACCTCGTCATAGGCTTTCAGTGCTTCCTGCGGCCGGTTCAGCGCGCCGAGGACGGCTCCGCTGTTATTAAGGGCGCTCGCAACCGAAACAAGAAGGGCCGGGGTCTCGCTCTTCCCGAAACGACGGACCACCTCGTTGCAGGCCTCCAGCGCGTCCTGCGACCGGTTCAGCGCGACGAGGACGGCCCCTCTGTTCACAAGGGCGCTCGCAACCCGCTCAAGAAGGGCCGGGGTCTCGCTCTTCCCGAAACGACGGACCACCTCGTTGCAGGCCTCCAGCGCGTCCTGCGGCCGATTCAGATCGCTGAGGACGGCCCCTTTGTTCACAAGGGCGCTCGCAACCCGCTCAAGAAGGGCCGGGGTCTCGCTCTTCCCGAAACGACGGACCACCTCGTCATAGGCTTCCAGTGCGTCCTGCGGCCGGTTCAGATCGCCGAGGGCACCTCCTCTGTTACCAAGGGCGATCGCAACCGAATCAAGCAGGGCCGGGGTCTCGCTTTCCCCGAAACGACGGACCACTTCGTCATAGGCCTCCAGCGCGTCCTGCGGCCGGTTCAACGCACCGAGGGCGCCTCCTCTGTTCACGAGGGCGGTCACAACCGAATCAAGGAGGGCCGGGGTCTCGCTTTCCCCGAAGCGACGGACTACCTCGTCGTAGGCTTCCAGCTCGTCCTGCGGCCGATTCAGCTCGCCGAGGACGGCCCCTTTGTTCACGAGGGCGGTCGCAACCCGCTCAAGAAGGGACGGGGTCTCGCTCTTCTCGAAACGACGGACCACCTCGTCGTAGGCTTCCAGCGCGTCCTGCGGCCGCTTCAGATCGCGGAGGACGATCCCTTTGTTCACAAGAGCCTTTGCGACCCACACCAGAACGGCGGGAATCTCACTTTCCCCGAAACGACGGATCATCTCGTCGCAGGCTTCCAGCGCGTCCTGCGGCCGCTTCAGCACGTCGAGAGCAGCCCCTCTGTTCACGAGAGCGGTCGCAACCCGCTCAACGAGGGCCAGGGTCTCGCTTTCCCCGAAACGACGGACCACCTCGTCGCAGGCTTCCAGCGCGTCCTGCGGCCGGTTCAGCGCGACGAGGGCGCCTCCTCTGTTCACGAAAGCGGTCGCAACCCGCTCAAGCAGGGCCGGGGTCTCGCTCTCCCCGAAACGACGGACCACCTCGTCGCAGGCTTCCAGCGCGTCCTGCGGCCGGTTCAGCGCGACGAGGGCGGCTGCTCTGTTACCAAGGGCGGTCGCAACCCCCTCAAGGAGGGTCGGGGTTTCGCTCTTCCCGAAACGACGGACCACCTCGTCGCAGGCTTCCAGCGCGTCCTGTGGCCGGTTCAGCGCGCCGAGGACGGCCCCTTTGTTACCAAGAGCGCTCGCAACCCGCTCAAGCAGGGCCGGGGTCTCGCTCTCCCCGAAACGACGGACCACCTCGTCGCAGGCTTCTAGCGCGTCCTGCGGCCGGTTCAGCGCGCCGAGGACGGCTCCGCTGTTATTAAGGGCGGTTGCAACCGAAACAAGAAGGGCTGGGGTTCCGCTCTTCTCGAACCGACGGACCACCTCGTCATAGGCCTCCAGCGCGTCCTGCGGCCGGTTCAGATCGCCGAGGACGACCCCTTTGTTCACGAGGGCGCTCGCAACCCGCTCAAGGAGGGCCGGGGTCTCGCTTTCCCCGAAACGACGGATCACCTCGTCGTAGGCTTTCAGCGCGTCCTGCGGCCGATTCAGCGCGACGAGGGCGCCTCCTCTGTTACCAAGGGCGGTCGCAACTCCCTCAAGGAGGGCCGGGGTCTCGCTCTTCTCGAAACGACGGACCACCTCGTCGCAGGCTTCCAGCGCGTCCTGCGGCCGGTTCAGCGCGCCGAGGGCGGCTCCGCTGTTCACAAGGGCGCCCGCAACCCGCTCAAGAAGGGCCGGGGTCTCGCTCTTCTCGAAACGACGGACCACCTCGTCGTAGGCTTTCAGCGCGTCTTGCGACCGGTTCAGCTCGCCGAGGACGGCCCCTTTGTTCACGAGGGCGGTCGCAACCCGCTCAAGAAGGGCCGGTGTTTCGATCTTCCCGAAACGACGGACCACCTCGTCATAGGCTTCCAGCGCGTCCTGCGGCCGCTTCAGATCGCGGAGGACGGTCCCTTTGTTCACAAGAGCCTTTGCGACCCACACCAGAACGGCGGGAATCTCACTCTTCCCGAAACGCCGGATCATCTCGTCGCAGGCTTCCACGGTATCTTCTGCGCGGTTGAGAACATTCAACGCGGCTGTTGTCTCAAAAAGCTCCCTCGCCGCCCTCTCGGCCGATTCGCCGGGACTCCCTTGAGACCGCTCTGCCCGATCGTCATCCGCCCGCATGCCGGCCGCAGTGGTTTGCGCCACATCCGCAGGCGCCGAGCCCTGACCGGAAACCGCTACGAAATCTGCGGGCATCATCGCCAGCAACTCGCCGCGGTACTTGGCCAGGCTCGGCAACTCCATCAACCTCGCAAGTGCGATCCGATGTAACGACCGCATCTCCGCACCTGGGCCGGCTGCGTCATGGACCATTCGGGCACTGATGTCCTTCAGCTCGGGCGGCGAGTAGTACGACGCCATGAAGTGAATGAGTGCTTCGACCAGCCGGTCCGGCCCGCGACGGCGCCGCAGCAGGTAGTAGATGTTGTACAAACGCTCGCTCAGGTAGTACTGCTTGCGTCTGGCGCTGCCGCCAGCGACTCGTACCACCCCGCGCTCGACGAGGCGTGCGAGCTGGGCGCTGCACGTGCTGGTTTCGAGCCGAGCGTGGTCCGCGATCTCCCGCGTGGTCGCCGGCTTCCACAGCGTGGCGAGCGCGAGATAGACCCGCCGTTCCTGCGCCGGGAGCGATTCGAGGTGGCTCTTGAAGTACTCCGTGTGGTCATCGACCAGATCGAGCAGATCAGTCATGAGTTCGCGGAAGGACAACCCGGCGCCGAAGCGGGCCACGATCGAGATCAACCGAGGGCTTCCGCCGGTCAGGATCTCCAGCGGACGAATCGTTTCGGGCGCGGGGCTACGGCCGGACACGGTCTCCCACAGAACGGCGCATTGGCTCCTGTCGAGGGGGCGCAGCGTGCGGACCCGGAAGAGGTCGTACAGGGCGCGGTCAGGGTTGTCGATCTCGTCGAAGCGGCTGGTCCCGCTCGCGAACACAATGATCCGCGGCTCGGTCTGGAGGATCTTTCGCAAGCGCCAGCCGACGGCATCGGGATCGGCCATGTCCCGGAACAACATGTTTAGGTTCTCGACCATCAGGACGAGCCGCTTGTCCTCCCGGTCTGCGAAGTCCAACAGCGCACCGAGACAACGATCGGCCAGCGCTTGGTCGTCGCGGATGGCCCTCAGTTCGTCAACGGTGCGGTGCAGGTCGGGCGCCTCCTCCCGGCGCGGCGCTTGAATCGCCAGGTTGGTCAGACACTCCAGCCAAAATTCCCCGGCAGTGGCGACCTCGTAGCTCTCCTCCGCGAAGACGACCGGGAAGCAGCGCGACTCCAGCACGACATCCCTGCGCACCTCGGCCGCGACCCGCAGGAGTAGACTTGTCTTCCCGCTGCCCCGCGGGCCGATCACAAGCTGGTGCGGGTGCGAGTGTCCGATGCACTCTCGCAGGACCTCGACGAGCAGCTCGAACTCCGTCGTTCGTACGCAGTACGACGCCACGAGTTCGGCGTCGCTGAGAAATCCCGGGTTGTACTTGCGAGTGGGCGCGGTCATCCCGTCATGCCCCCTGCGAGCCCGAGCGCCGCGCAACGGGGACGAAATGCCGGCCATGCCTGGCGCGCCACCAATCCTCGAGCAGGCCCGAGACGAAACGGTAGTCGTCTCGCCGTGGCTCCAGATACCCGTCGTGTTCGAGCACTCGAAGCACGTCGTCGATCGGCACCGGATGATCGGCCACCGCCCAGACCCGGAAATACTCGCCATACCGGTCGATGGCGCCGCGCTGCAGCACGCCGTCATTGACCGCGGCTTCGGTCAATAGCGAGAGCGCGGCCCGATAGCCATCGGGTCCGAGGACCAGCTTCAGCCGGCTCTCGTAGTGATCCAGATCCGCCTGCCCGCGAACGCTGAGCATCTCGCTGGTGTAGACGCGCTCGACGTCTTCGAGCGAGACACGGCGCCGACCGGCCAGGCGCAGATCCTCATCCAGGCTGTCGAAGAACCGCTGCACGTGGTGGGGAACCAGACACCGCAGCCGGCGGCACATCTCCTCACGCGCGGCGAGGGGCAGGTCGAGGTGGCAGGTCTCCGCGAGCGCGGCAAGGCAGTCGAGCGCGGTCTTCTCGGTCCAGGGCTTCAGATCCAGGGGAGAGAAGATGTTTGCATGAGCACTGAGTCCCGCCTGTCGCAGGATCGGCTCCAGCCCTACGCTGCCGGAGAGGATGAAGCATATCCGGTCTCGGTAGTCTTGGCCGTTCTTGCGCAGCCAACTCAGGAATTCGTCGACATCCTGTTTTCCCCCCGGCGTGATGCGGTAGTCGTGATCCTTGAGCATCCGGTTGACGAGGATCGGAAGCTCGTCGATCGCGAGCACCACCGGCCGCTCATTCTTCGCCAGGGCCGCGCAGACCGCGTCGCCCTTCTGCTGCCAGCTTCCGCGGTCGATCCCAGCCCGCAGCTTCACGCGCCACTCGCCGACGGCCAGCGTCTCGACTTTATCGTCGACCCCATGCAGGACGTTGGCGAATCCGGACTTGATTCGGTCCCACGCACCCTGTACGTGCCGCGACTCCACCCCGATCTCGACCACGGCGTCCGCCGCCGTACCGACACCCTCAAGATCGACGAAGACCGTCTCGAAGCGCCCCTCGGCCGCCAGGCGGCGCAGCAGTTCCCGAACCAAGCTCGTCTTGCCCATTCGTCGTTGCGCGGTCAGCAACGTATGGGTTCCGTTCCGCACTCGATCCGTGAGTACGTCGAGTTCAGCTTCCCGGTCGAAGAAGCGATCCCCATCGACCCAGTTCGAACCCGCCTTCTTCAATCCTGTCATCATCACTCCCAACGGTTTTGTTGCCATCAATAATGATTGCAAACAGTTTTGCTGTCAAGTTCTGGATCCGGACGGCTCGTTTCGTGAGGTCTCGAACGAGTTCCCCCAGCGCAGGGAGCATCGCGGCGTCGCCATGCTTGACGACGCAATGAGCTACTACGGAGGCATGATTGGCCGTGGGTGCCCCTCTCACTAAACGTCGACGTGAGGGCGGAAGGTTGATCAGTTTGGCCGATGTCCGGGCAAATCGTTGAAATTAGGCGTGTTAATCTCGAGTCAGCATCGGCCGTGCTGGCCAACCGACGGAAAATGCTCTGGGAGAGGCCGTACAAAGGGGCATGCGGGCGAGGGCTCGCTTTCTCCGGTGCAGCTGTCGCCGGTGGATGGGCGGCGATTGAAGCGCTGCTGAGTGAGCCGAGCGACCGAGTTGGCGCCGCTGAGCGCCTAGCCATGCTGTTAGGCACCTGCACCGCCTCGGTCCTCGCCCGCATGTCCCAAACGAGCGTTGGGATTCCACGATCGCCGTGAAGGTAATCGATATTTTCGGGAACGACACCATGACCCTAGTGCCAGTAGCAGCTGGCTGAACTACATGAATAGAGGTGACGACATGCCCTTCAAAGCGCTGGCCCCAGAGCTTGTCCCGCTTGTTCATCACATTGAACTCGCCAAAGCGGGTTGGAGTCTTCGGCTCACCGAACAATTAGCGACCGCGGCGGCGTGTTCGTCAGGCCAGACCGCTTCCGCCGCCGACCTGCGGTTCAGTATCGAAAAACAATATGGCGTGCGCACGACGGAGGCGGACGTCCGCCGCGCGGTCGGCACCTTGGCCAGCAAGAAGATCCTCCTCGAAGTAGAGCCCGGCAGGTTCAAGGCGTCCGAGGCGCAGCGAGACGCACTGGAACGTCACAAGACAGGGGCCGCCGAACTCGCAAAGGCCGCAAAAGCGGCCTTCGAGCAAATCCTCACAAAACACGGCATCGAGATCGCGGACGCGTGGGACACCTTTCATGACCATTGTCTCAACCCCCTCATAACGGAGGTCGGGGCACGGATCTACCACGTTCTTTCCGGCGAGCCGCCAACGGCCGAACAACAGAGGCACGTCGATTCCTACGTGGAGAAGTATCCAGCGGAACAGCGAGGGGATCTGGCATCTGCGGTAGATGAGTTCATTCGTTCCGGGCCGGCCGGCGCGCGTGGCTTCATTCTTCAGCATCTCCACGCACACCTTCTGATGAGCGCGGCTTCACTTCCCGAAGCGACGCTCGCCGAGCTTCAAACAGGCTTGAAATCAACGACGCGGTTCACACTGGTTATCGACACGAACGTTCTGTTTTCGTTGCTCGACCTGCACGAAAACCCGGGCAATGATCCGTCGCGCGATCTGCAAGCCCTGATGTCTCTCCTGAAAGGAAAGGTCAATATTCAGCTCGCGGTCCTCCCGCTGACACTCGATGAAGCCAAGAGAACACTGCTGTACTACAAGCAGAAGCTCTCGAGAATCGACGTCACGCCGTTACTTGGTCGTGCAACGCTTCGGTCAGAGAACTGGCTAAGCGGCATCACGCAGAGATTCTTTCAGGCAGCCGGGCAGGGTCGACATCGCTTGAGCGCAGACGCGTACTTCGAGCCGTACTTGGAAGATCTCCTGACGATCTCGAGGAGCAAAGGCATCGAACTCTATAACGAGAATATATCGAGGTTTGGGACGCGACAGGATGTAGTCGACGACATCTTGGCCCGACAAGAACACGAGAAGTTGAAGAGCGACCACCCAAAACCCTACGAAGCGATCCATCACGACGTAGTCCTGTGGCACTGCGTTAACGACCGACGCGGCGCGGGGTCACAGGGACCGCTGAACGCGACGTATTGGCTTGTAACGTTGGACTTTCAGTTATTGGGCTTTGATTCGTTCAAGCATCGTGGCCGCGCATCGTACGTCCCGGTCTGCATTCATCCAACAGTAATGGTTCAGCTTCTTCAGTTGTGGCTTCCGCGAGACGCAAACGTCGATGGAGCAATGCTGAACAGCTTGCGATCAATGTTGCCTCACAGATTTGACGCGGACGCAGAGGAAGTCACCGTGAAGATACTCGCGTCACTCTCTCGATACGAGAATGCCGACGGCCTCGGCGAGGCTACGCTCGCTGAGATCTTGATGAACCAAGCATTGCGACAGCGGATGCGCGGCGAAAAGGCCATCGAACGACAAACTCAGTTGGTCAGAGACGTGATCATTGAAGAGGCGGAGAGGGCCAGACAGGCCCTCAAGGATGCCAGGAACGAAAGTGAGAGGCTTCACGCCTCGCTTGAGGATGAACGGTCACGGCGGGCCGCACTGGCAACAGAGTTAACGGCTGCTCAATCCAGGAGCGAGCAGCAGGAGCGGCTAACAGAAGTCTCAAAAGCCATGGCCTCCGGGCTTCGAGAGAAGGTGGGCGTTCTCGAGACGAAGCTCGAGAAGAGCCAAGAGAGCGATCTGGTCGCCGCGCGCCATCTGGCGCAGATTCGATTCGCGGCGATGGCCGTGGGCACCCTCCTTCTTGGTGTCGTGGTGTTTGGAGCCGGCGCGTATCTGATCGCACCGTCGATTGGGATGCCCGAAGTGAACTCTGCTATCGGTGGGGCCGTGGCGTGGGTTGCTCTCTGGATTCAGTTAACCCACCGGCGTGGCCAGAAACTGGAGGCTGTCCGAGAATGGTCACTTCACGCATCATTCGGCCGATGGCGTGGATGGATGTGGACAGGCGCGGTGGCGGTGCTCCTCGGTGTCGCAAGCAACCGCATCTACGATGCCCTCAAGAGTACCTTCGGATGGTGATTCGACTTCGCGCAGGATTTGGGCATTAGGTTTTGGGGATGCGCTCGGGCGGATGCGACAGGTCGGCGTCCATCACCACGATGCGATCGTACCGACCAAGAGCGATGCGTCGAGTACTGCGTGCGACAGGTCGGCCCGCACCCCACGGCGCACCGGCATGCGCACCGGCAGACGCTTGCCCGGCTCGGCTGCCACCGCCTCGCTACCGTCGCGCGGGTCGTCGTCGACGAGCAGCAGCCCCCGCGCGATGCCGCTGTCCGCCAAGGCGCCGGCGACCCGCCCGGCCATCGGCCGCAGGTTCGCGGCCTCGCGCAGCGTCGATCCCTCTCTCTCGGACCCACCCAAGCCACCGCCGCCGCCGAATTCCTGCGTGCGGCGCAGGCCCTCATCTCGACACTCCTGCTGCGAGAACTCTCTCGGCGCCACGGGGAAGTCTGAGCAAGCTTCACGAATTGCTGAACAAGCGGGAGGAAATCGTCGCCGGGCTTGACGAAGATCACGATCCGGTTGTCTCTCTGGACTTCACCGCCCTGTTTCTCTCGGCGATGGGGGCGTCGAACCGAAAAGCGGGCGTTTGGAAGCTGGTACCGTAACGAAACCGTTGGTGTAGAAGCAGGTCAACTCCTATCTTTGGAGCTCTCCCCTACCGAGGGTCAGAGCGGACCAGTCGTCGCTGTTCGGCATCCCGTTGGCTGCGGCCAATCGCAAGATGGCGTCGCGACAAAGATCTTGAGCACTGGCGATGTCGCGCTCAAGATTGCGCTCTTCTCTTACCTTGGGTGTCCCGCCGTGTATCACGCTGGATGCATAGTCGTAGACATGCTTAAGTGTCTTAAAGTAAATCTCACGTTGGTCGAAGGTCTCGCCCAAGAGCCACGCCCCCCGAGTGGCAAGGCGGTGCCGCTTTTCGCTCGCCCCGGTGTCATCGTTCAATAGAACCGACTCCAGCGCTATGCGAAGCTCGATCAGTTGCTCGTTCGTCGATGGTGAGCGCTTGGATTGTCGCCACCTCGCGATGGGCAGGTCCAGCGCCCAGTGCCCTTGCAGTAAAGCGAGTGTGCGCAAGCACCTGCGCACTTGATCTTCTGAAACCGAGACGATGGGAGAGTTGCTCGCATCCTTACGTTGACTCGAGAAGCCCGGGTTGAGGAAAAAAGCCTCCACATCGCCGTAGTCATTCCAATGAATGAACCAGTCCACCTGGTTGTTCGTCTCCAGCGAAACCGCCCGGCAAAAACTATCGAACGAAACGGTAGCCAACTCCGGATTCAATGGGCCGGCGGCGGAAGGCACAGGAGGATTGCCGCGCACGACTTCCGGGTCGTAAAACGCGGGAACGGTTTCGTATTCGAGGGATAACATCGCCCGCCCTGGGAACTGTTCGTGCCAATGCTCATGTGGATCGAGGCGCAGCGATCTGGGCAAGTGGTCGCCGTTATTGGATAGTGTGTCGAGATGCATGCCTGCAACCGGCCGCAGCTTCCCCTCGGTCCTGAGGCCCTTGAGCAACACGCATGCGAAGATGCGGACGCCGCTGCCTTGAATCCAGCCATTGAGCAACTCCGCCACTCGTTTGGCGCCTATTCGTGAGGCGGCAAGGACGAGGATCTTGGCGTAGGCTTGGCTGGAGGGCAGCTGCGGCGACGCCGATGAACCGGTCAGCGCGTAGAGGCCGTTGCCGACCAAACCGGAAATCGACGATCTGTAGGTGCCAAGCAAGGGCTCAAGCTCGCAGGTTAGGGCTTCCAGCTCGGGTCGTGGCACGGTAATCGCGTCCGTCGAGGAAAGCGGACATCGTTGCTTGCTCTTGTAGAGGTGCCGCACGTGGGACGCGTTGAGACGGTTCTTGTATACGTCGGCGAACCCAGCCTGTGCGACGGCCTTGTCGATGTGTCCTATCAACGAATCTGTGAGCATGGGGTAATTCTTCCGTGCGGCGTGCGATCATTGAAGCGGCGGCTCCGTCACTGCTCGTGATAGCACGAGTGGTGACCAAACGGAGGCAGCACACCTCACAGCAAAGCAGCCGCCATGAAGAAGTCTCGCACAGCCGAACGCTCGACGTCTGCAAGACAGAGAATCAGACACGGGATACGGCACACGGCGGTGCTCGCCGGAAGGCACCATCACCCTTCTGTCGCAAACGACCGTATACGACACAATGTTCCAACCAGCCCGACTCCGACCGGCCCGACACTCGTGCTCACAGGCCCGGAGGACTTTCTCGACAACCGCGAACTCGAAGTTGGTCAGACGGTCCAGCTCCGCGCCGACCTTGAGATGTCAGACGACTCGGTGCGTGCGCATACCCGCGGTCCGCAGATGGAGGTGCGATCCTCCTCGAGCATGGTGGTGAAGATCCGCAGCCCGGACCGCAGGGCCAATTCCAACAGTTCCGCCTTCGTATCGACCAGCAGATCCACGAGGGGCAGATGGTGCACAGGGGATCCGGCTTGGGGACCGCGTGAGGCTATGCAAGACTGCGTTTTCATGGCGGCTCCTTCTGTGAAGGCCGTGGCCTCGGGTTGAGTCACCACTCGTGTATCACGAGCAGTGAGGAGCGCCGCTTTCAAATTTCAACAGCTACTGGGACATCCCCTGGCGCTGCTCGACGAGAGATACCGGTAGATGACCGTGACCGTGCGCCGCGTGTTCACCCTGTTCGCACTGTTGGCGGCGTTGACTCCCGGGCGTGCCCCCGCCCAGGTCACCACGACGGGGAACATCCGTGTCGCCGTGACCGATCAGGACGGTCTGGCGGTACCTGGCGCAACTGTTACCGCCGCAGCGGAGGATGCCGCGACGACGCGCGTCGCGGTTACCGATACCCGGGGGCTGGCGGAGCTGGTCGCGCTGCATCCGTCCGCCCGCTACGTTGTCACCGTCGAGCTCCAGGGATTTCAGGCGATCCGCCAGGAGGACTTCCTCGTCCGCGCGGGTCAGACGGCGTCCACCGCAGTCACGTTGATGGTCGGCAACGTGACTGATACCGTCGTGGTGACCGCCGCGTCTCCGGTGGTCGACGTGACGAGTGCGGTGGTGGCCGAGGACATCACCCTCGATCTGACGGAGGCGGTCCCGACGGGCCGGACCTACCAGAGCTATCTGCAGCTGGTGCCTGGAGTGTTTCCGGACGACCCGGAATCGCCCGGGAACCCCGCGTCGAAGTCGGGACTCAACTACAGCGACATCGGCGGCAATACGAGCGTGTCGCGCGACAACTTCTACTACATCGACGGGATCAACGTCACCGACGGCGTGAGTGGCACCTTCGGCGCGAACCTGAACACCGAGATCATCCAGGAGCAGCAGGTGCTGACCGGCGGCATCCCCGCGGAATTCGTCGGCGCCCCCGGCCTGCTTTCCAGCGTCATCACCAAGTCAGGAACCAACCAGTTCAGCGGCTCGGTGAACTACTTCTTCCAGAACGACGGCCTCGTCGCCGAGAACCGCAACGCCGCCGACCTGGAGTTCTCGCGCTTCGACGCGGCGGTTACCGGCGGGGGGCCGATCGTCGCGAACCAGGCGTGGTTCTTCGGCAGCTACCGCCGCCTGGAGCGCAACGACGCGGTCGTCGCCCTGGACGGGGTCGACGTCATCCGCACCGTCGAGAACACGCAGGATCAGTTCTACGGCCGCGGCACGTGGGCGCCGACCACCGCCGACACGCTGAGCGTCACGTTCCTGAACGACCCGACGGCCATCAGCGGCAGCCGCGACCGCGACGTGACGAACGCGCGCAACCGCAGCCGCGTGCAGGGCGGCAACAACTACCACCTGAAGTACAACCGCCTGTTCGGCGGCGTGCTGGTGGAGGGGTCGTACAGCAGGCACAACGGGGAGGTGTCCGACTTCGCGGTCGTGCCCGGCGCGCGCAACAACATCGTCTTCCGCGACACCGACGTGCGGACGCTCGAAGACGAGCAGCGCGGCGGGTTCGGGCTCGACGACCTGGACCAGCGCGACACCGTGGGCTACAAGGGGAGCGCGGTGGTGCAGGTGGGGCGCCACGGCGTCCACGGCGGCGTCGAGTTGATGCGGAACGCGAACTTCCGCGACACGGTGTACGACGGCGGGCTGTACGTGTCGCTGTCGCCGGCGCTGTCCGGGCTGACGGCCGGCGGCCTGATCGCGGGCAGCTTCACCAACACGCAGTTCGACCCGACGAACAGCAGCGACTACACGGGTTTCATCCGGGCCATCGACGGGCTGCCGAACCGGGCCGAGTTCTACGGACTGCACGACGGGAACCGCGACGGCACGATTACCCAGGACGAGCTGGGCGCCAGCCTCATTTTCGACAGCACGGCCGGCAATCCGCACGGCGCGGTCAACTACGACCGGCTGGTGCAGACCGCGCTGGGGTCGCAGGAGACGCGTTCCGACGGCCTGAGCCTGTTCCTGCAGGACACGTTCAACGTCACCGACAACCTGTCGTTCAACATCGGCGTGCGCACGGAGCGGTTCGAGCATTTCGCGACCGACGGCACGGACGTGTTCACCTTCGACTGGACGTTTGCGCCGCGCCTGAGCGTGTCGTACGACCCCACCGGCAACGGCCAGCAGCGGATCAGCGCGTACTACGGCCGCTACTACGACCCGATCCGCAACAACCTGACCAACTTCGCCGGCACCCTCAGCGGCTCGACGCGCGAAGAGCAGGTGTACGCCAACGAGGAGTGGGTGACGTACCGGGTGCGGGGCGGTTCGCAGCAGGCCGACGCGTTGTTCGCGCCGACCACGAAGACGCCGTGGACCGACGACTTCCAGTTGAGCTACGAGACGGATCTCGGGCAGGGGCGCAGCTTCATGGTGCTGTACACGCGGCGCCGGACGCGCGACATCATCGAGGACTACGACCTCGCGCTCTACGCCCTCCGCGACGACGGGACCACGACCTATCCCGGACCGATCGAGCACCCCGACTCACTGTTCCTCGGTCTCGACTACTTCGGCTACGACACCTTCCCCGAGTCGAACTTCATCATCGCCACGCTGGCTGGCGGCGAACGGGACTACCAGGGCCTGGAATTCACGTTCCGGCAGCGGCTGCGGGACAACTGGCAGGCGCTGGCGGCCTACACCTACGGGGACGCCACGGGAAACACCAACTCCGATTCGAACGCCGACTTCCAGGGCGACGTGATCTGGCTCGACCCGCGCGCGCCGCACCAGCTCGGGGTCCAGCCCGGCTCAATCGCGCACCTGTTCAAGCTCAGCTCGTCGTACACCTGGGACCAGGGCTTCCAGATCGGCGGCAACTGGCGCTGGAACGCCGGTACGGTCGCCAGCCGTACGTTCCGGGCGTCGGGCCGGAACCTGCCGGTGCGCGTGGACCCGGGCGACGAATTCGACTTCGCCGGCATCACGCGGCGCTGGCTCTCGCCGGAGGCGGTCGGCACCCTCCGCAACCCCGCGTACGGCCTCGTCGACATCCGGCTGCTCTACAACTCCCGCTTCGCCGGTTACCGGCTGGAGCTGTTCGCCGACATCTTCAACCTGTTCGACACCCAGGACGCCACCCGCAACCAGGACCTACTCGCGGGCGCCGGCGGCAACGACTTCGGCGACGGCATCCGCTTCACGCCCCCACGGCGCATGTTCCTCGGCGTCCGGCTCAACTTCTAGGCAAAGAGCACCCGGCTACTCGGCGATGCTTCCGCTACAAGTCCATCATCGGAAATGGCCTTCGCGCCCGGAGTCCAGCTGGGCAGGGGAGTGAGGTCGTCCTCGGCTGTAAGATCCTCAATCGGATGACCGAGCTTGGCCGACCAGCATCATATCGCATCGGTAGGTGAGGATCTTGTCGGCTGGCATCGTGCGGGCCAGTGACGATTCGTGCAACAACGCCCCTCGATGCCGTGATCGCGGGATGGCTGCTCATGGCCGGAATGCGCCGTAGCGAGGTGAGCGCCCTGCGCTGGTCCGACGTGGTCGACGTTACCGACGTCTCCCTAACGATTTATCGGGAGATTTCGTGCAGGGCTTCCCTGTCGTTCGCACCGCACGAACGCGTCTACAGCGGCGCGGAACCGGAAAACCTAGTCCAGAGGACAACGGACTACGAGAGCCTCACCAACAAGTACTACGATCTTGTCACGGATTTCTATGAATGGGGCTGGGGTGAGTCGTTCCACTTTGCGCCGCCTGGCCCAGAACGAGAGCTTTTCCGCGTCACTCGCTCGCCATGAACTACCTGGCCCACAGGCTCCCGTATGTCCCAAACGACCGTTTGCGATACATGCTGATCGGCGACGCCCGCGTCTCGAAGGCGGACGGCTCCCCCTCGCTGGACATGCCGCACGACGCCACGCTGTACTTATAGAAATCAAGTTCTGTACATACGCTCGGGAGCCCCGCCCGGCGCGCCGCGCGGCGCGGGCGTCGATCACCCGGCGGGGGCGTCAGGCCCCGGATCGGGGACGGCGTGGGGCACCGCCGCGGCGATCTTCCCGATCCCCTCGGCAATGCGCGAGCGCTTGATCACCGAGTAGCCGAGCCGCAGGAGATGGCGGTTGTGGCGTTCATCGGCGAACGTGAACCCGCCGGTCTCAAAGTACACGCCGTCGGGCGTGACACGGAAAGCGCATCGAGACGAAGTTCATTGCGGAGTTCGTCAGCGGTTCGCGGTCGTACTCGACGGCCCGCCAGTGTTCGGCGAACATTCAGGGCAGCTGTTCGCGCACGATTGACGCGACAGTCGGCAGGGCAGAGAGGCATAGGAAGCCAAAGGGGTTAGAGCATGAGCAGGACCTTCGATCCGGACGCATTCATCCGGCGCATCGGCGAGCGGCTCGTCGACGAATTCAAGGACGCAAAGGCCGGCACTACTCCGTCGACCGTGGGATCGGCGGCGGAGCAACCCGTTAGGGACCAACTGAGCAGGTCCTGCCACGGGGTTTGGGAGTCGGGGAAGGCTTCGTCATAGACAACTACGACGGGACGAGCCGCCAGCAGGACGTTGTTGTATACGAGCGGGACATCTGCCCGGTGTTCTCGGTGAATCGCACGGCGCAAACGACCTACTACCCGTGCGAAGGCGTGATCGCCGTGGGCGAGATCAAGAGTCGGCTGGATGGGGATTCGCTCGAGGACGCGTTCCGGAAGGTCGCGTCGGCGAAGGAACTTCGGCGGTACGACGTGACTGACCTGATGCCGCATCCCACGACCGGAGAACCGATCCCGTTGAAACGGAACTACCTGTCTCCGCACCGCGACTCGGTCGTCCGACTGGACGAGGGGCCGGAACAGAAAGAGCGGGCACAGATATTCGGGTTCGTGCTGGCGGGCGAGTCTCGGCTGAGTCGAGAAACGCTGGTGGGGATGTTCAGCGAGCTCTCGGCGGGCCTGGATGCGAGCGTGGTGCCGAACCTGCTCGTGACGCTGGACGGGCATGCCGTAAGGTGGGGACAAGTGGCCAAGGGGGAGCGGAAGGAGGTGCGCAAGTCCGCCGCCGGAACTTACGGGGTGACGGTGCACAAGGACGGCCCGGAGGCGTGGCAGGACTCGTGGTCCGCGGAGACGGCGACGCACGCAGGCGGATCCAGACCGCCCGACCCGTTTCGGATGTTGGTGCGCTGGATCAAGCAGGGCGCGGAGCTAGGCAGAACCAGCGACGTAAGGTCATTTGACCGCTACTTCGAGGAGAAGCGAGCGGAACAGAGGAATCCCTCTTCGCAATTCCAAGAGTGCCGCCGACCAGATAAGCGCCGGACGGCACTAACGGTGCGTGTCTGGCGCACCGAATTTACCGATCAGCGGGCGGCCGTGCTCCGTTGTGCGGCCTTCCTTCGGGGAAAACGCGATGTGCCAGAGCTCGCGAAGACCATCCAGGTCCATCGAACTCCCGTTGTCAAAGACGGCCATTGTGGCGTTCGACCCCTGCAGATTCGGGTCCACGCGCACGTCGCGAAGACCTGGAACGAAAGTACCAGAGGTCTACCATCCCATCGACGAACGTGTGCCGCGCCTGTGGCAACTGCCCGACCCGTGGGCCCCGGCCTTTCGCGGTGCCCGGCCCCCGCGAAAGGCTGCCGCCACGTCCCGAACAACATGGGGCCGTGCCCCATATCGATTCAGGTATTCTTCCCAGATGCCCCTCGATCGTGCGACGGCATGGAATCCCGCTTTGTACAGGCCGAGGCACGAGTTCGTATGCCGCTATTGAGGAGTCCTCGTCCCCGATCGGTCCCGGCTCGGCGGCGTGGGTCATCGGCACGGCGGCCGTGACGACCGTGCTGCCCGAGATCCCGCCCGAGACGCTGGCCGAGTGGCAGCGCGTGGTCGACCTGACGGCCCGGCTCGCCCGGGTGCCGGCAAGCCTGATCATGCAAACCGAACGTCCGAAGCACACGGTCCTGGTGACGAGCCACACCGAGGGCAACCCCTACGCGGTCGGGCGCGAGTACGACCTGAACGCATTGCTCTATTGCCAGGGCGTGTTCGACAACGACGGCGAGGTGGTGGTCGAGGACGCGACCCGCGACCCGGTCTGGGCGGGGAACGAGGATCTGGCCGACGGGATGCGCTTCTACATCGGCTATCCCCTGAAATGGCCCAGCGGCGAGGTGTTCGGCACGATCTGCGTGCTCGACCGCGAGCGCAACGCCCACGCGCTGCTGTTCCGCGAGGGGCTGCAGGCGTTCGCCGGCGTGGTCGAGGCGACCCTGCGGTCGCTGGTCGAGCTCGCCGACCGCCGGCGGCTCGAAACCGCCCTGCAGCACTCGCTCGACGAGACCGCACGGCGTGTGGTCGAACGCACCCGCGAACTGCAGGACGCCAACACGGCGCTGCGCGTGCTGCTCGGCAATGTCCAGCAGTCCAACGAGGCGCGCAACGAGCAGATACTGCAACAGATCACTACGCTGGTGCTGCCGCATGTGGCCAAGCTCGCGCGGCTCGTGGAGCGCGACCGCGCGGCCGTGGAGTACGTGCGCCTGATCGAGACCCACCTCACGACCCTCACCTCGTCGCTGTCCTCGAGGCTGGCGCGCGTGTTCCAGGCCTTGACCGCGACCGAAGCCGACGTCGCGCATCTGGTGATGCGCGGCCTGACCACGAAGGACATCGCCGCCACGCTGGCGCGGGCGCCGAGCACGATCGACTTTCACCGCCACAACATCCGCGGCAAGCTCGGCGTGGCGCGGCGCGTGACCCTGCGCGCGTACCTGCTGTCGATCCGCTGAGCGGGTGCGCCGGCGCCGCGGCGGGCTCCCGAGACCGGGCACAGGACCGGCGAGCGGACCGCCCAACAACATGGGGTGTTCCCCCTCATAACCACCCGCAATGTTCTCGTCTACCCATCCTCCCGGCGCGTTTGTAGCATGGGCTCCACGTGATGCACGGCAGGGATGGCAGATGCCGCCCACCCGCGGGGGGCGCGGCGACGGAGCGTGACCCTGCTGGCGCGTGCCGATGGCTCGCCGAGCGCGCAACGCCGTGGCGTACCTGCCGGGTCGGCGCAGATGCCGGGCGCGACGTCACAGGGATTTCGAGGGTTGACGGGCGGGGCGAGTCACCGGCCGAAACGGGGACACTGGGCGCACCGGGTGATGCTGACAGGCAGGGGCTGGACGTGTCGCGTCACGCGCTCATATCAAGGCAATTGACTCGCGATAACTAGAGTTATCGCGAGTCAATTGGCCAGATGAGCGTGTTCAACCGCCGACCGCGACCTCGTCCGCAGCCGTGACTTGGCGATTGTAGGTCATGCCGCGAGAGACTGCAACCTGTTGATGCACTGACGGATGCGCCCGTGCGCAGCGTCCCGCGCGGGCCGTGCGCGTGTCCCACCGCCGATCACCCATCGGCGGAATTGACTCGCGATAACTCCATCGGAAACTCGGCCTTTTTGCGCGCCGCTCGGCGGCGATACGAGGGCGGAGCCACAGTCGGGACACCCCATGGTACACCATCGCGCCCCTACTCGCGCTGCTGCAGCCGGGCGAGTTGCGCGGCGCCGCTGCGCCGCGCGAGGAGCCGCTCCCCGTAGCGGGTGACCATGGTCGTGGTCTTCCAGCGCCCGGCGTGCAGGATGGCCGCCATGCCGATGCCGCTGGCGACCATGTCCTGCGCCGCGCCAACCCGGGTGCTGTGCCCGGAGAGGTGCTGCACAACCGCGCCGGCGAGGCCGGCACGCTCGGCCATCGCCTTGAAGATGCGCGGCACCTGGCTGGCGTCCAGCCCCGCGCCGACCACGCCCCGGCGCAGGGAGCGGAACAGCCGGCCGTCGCCCACCCCGCTGCGCTGACGCCACGCCCGCACCAGCTCCACGCTGTCGCGCGCCAGGTACACCGTCGCGCCGCGGCCTTCGGGGTCGGCCTTGGAGCGGCGCACCAGCACGGTTGCCGTGCCATCGATTTCTTCCAGGACATCAGCTACCTCCAGCGACACCAGCTCGGAGCGCCGCAGCAGCGTGTCGTAGGCGACCGCCAGCAGCGCACGATTGCGGACGTCGATGAGGCGGTCGCCCGGGACGGCGAGCAGGCGCTGGCGCAGCGCCCCGGTGAGCCCCGTGGCCTGCGTCTGCCGCCGCCCCCGGCGCCGGTGCATGCGCTGGAGCGCTCGGCGCACGGGTTCGCTGCGCGCCGTCTTGGCGCGGCCGAGCGCCCGGTGCGCCCCGGCGATGCTGGCGACGTAGCGGCGCACCGTCGAGGGGGCCCGGACCCGGGCCATGGCGTCAATGAAGGCGGCGATGGTCGCCGCGGTCGCCGGCACCGCTGACACGCCGCAAGCCGCGCACCAGGCGGCGTAGATGTCCAGGTCCGAGCGGACGGCCCGCTCGGTGTTGGCGCTCAGCGCCCCGTGCGCGGTCGCCGCGCCGGCGTCGAGCGGGGTGCGGTCGGGGCGCCCGGCGCGTGCCGGCACCGGGCCGCTCAGGCTCTCCACACGCATTGCCACCTCCCTGAGTCCCGGAAACACGGCCCGGAGATTGACTCGCGATAACTCTAGTTATCGCGAGTCAATTGGTCGGGTGGGCGCCGAGGCCGCAACGC
Organism: Vicinamibacterales bacterium; assembly: GCA_965197935.1. GTDB lineage: Bacteria > Acidobacteriota > Vicinamibacteria > Vicinamibacterales > CAZQMT01 > CAZQMT01. The sequence goes on from CBDAOD010000002.1 coordinate 797,396, forward strand.
GGGAGGACGGTATGAGGTTCGGAAGCGTCCGTCGACGACACGTAGCCACACCAGTGGGTGGTGGGGACCCCCACACCCGGGCGCCGAGCGCCTTCGCGCCGCTGGCGTCCCCCTGGCGCGCGCCGGGCGACCCCGTCCACGACACGACCGTTCTGCCGGCGCCCCGCTCCGCCGCGCCCTATGGGGCGCGGGATCGAGCCCGGTCCCGTCGGCCCGCCCGTCCAGGCCGCGCGGCCGCCACCGTCCTCGTCGCGGGCCTGCTGCTCCTCGGGGCGGCCGCGGCGGAGGCGCAGACGGTGCGCATCCTCGTGAGCAACTCCGGGCAAACGGCCGATGACAGCGCCAACACCAGTGGCAACGACCATGCGCAGCTGTTCCAAACGGGTGCCAACACGGCCGGCTACACGCTCACCCAGGTGGTCGTCAACTCCGAGGACAACGAGGGCGACGACTTCGACGTCGAGGTCTGCGAGGAGGATGGCACCTCGGACGAGTTTCCCTCCACCACCGCCGCCGACTGCACGGCCCTGACGGCCCCGGCGAGCTTCGCGGCCGGGAATCTGCATTTCCCGCACGCCGGCCTCGCCCTCTCGGCGAACACCAACTACGTGGTGGTGATCAAGCAGATCGGCACCGGGAGCGTGGAGCTCAACACCACCACCTCCGGCGGAGAAGATACGTCGCTCGGCCTCTCGGACTGGAGCATCAAAAACAAGTTCTACTGGAAGAGCGGCAGTACCTGGATGCTGAAGTCCGGGTCCGACGAGGCACTCCGCATCATCGTCCGTGGCTATGCGAACACGGTCGCGGACGCCACCGACGCGACGCTGAGCGCCCTGTCGGTGAGCGGCGCGACGCTCAGCCCGGCGTTCGCCGCGGCCACGACGACCTACCACGCGGTGGTGGCGAATTCGGTGAGCCAGGGCACGATCACCCAGACGACAAGCGAGCCGACGGCGACGATCGAGTATCTCGACGATTCCGACGCCACACTGACGGACGCCGACACCATGACCGCCGGCCTCCAGGTCAACCTCAGCGTGGGCAGCAACATCGTCAAGGTGAAGGTGACCGCGCCCGACACCACGACCACAGAGACCTACACCGTCAACGTGTTTCGCGTCGCCGTGCCCGCCACATGCAGTGCCGCGTCGATGACGAACCGGATCTGGACGGGAAACCTGACCGTGGGACAGGCGGCAGGCTCGTTTCGGGGCTACTCACCGACGTACGGTTCGCTTGACGACACAACATTCACCTTCAGCGGTAACGACTACACCATCGACGTAGCTACGGTGTTCCCGGGTGTCAACCTGGTGTTCTCTTTGGCAATCACACAGACGCTCGGCACGGACGCCGATGACCTCGTATTGCACGTCGGCACCGAACAATACGCTCTGTCCGATGCCACCTACGGGTCAAGCACCAACAGTTACGAGTGGACCAGCAACGTCCCCAGCTGGGCCGACGGCAACGCGGTCTGCCTGGCGCTGACGGTCGTCCCCCCGGAAGTCTCGTCGGTCGCGCTGACCTCCGCCCCCGGCACCGACAACACCTACGCGATCGGCGACGCGGTCGCGGCGACGGTGACCTTCGACGCGGCGGTCGACATCACCGGCACCCCGCAGCTGGAGCTGAACTTTGACGGCACCGCGAAAGGGGCCGTCTGCGCGACCGGCACGAACACGACCACGATGGCGTGCAGCTACACGGTGTTGGTGGGCGACACGGCCCCGAACGGCGTCAGGATCGCGGCGAACACGCTCACCGGCGGCACGATCTACGCCACCGGCAGCACGACCGTCACCGCCGACCTCGACCACAGCGCCGTGGCGATCGACGCCGGGCACACGGTCGACGGCATCCGCCCGACGCTCGTCACCACCGGCACCGATGCGCCGACGACGTCAACCGACGGCGAGACGGTGTTGCTGGTGTTCAGCGAGGCCATCAGCACGGTCGATCAGACCAAGATCACCATCGGGATCGGGGGAGGCAACGTCGCGTCAACGAGCGCGGCGAGCGTGGCTGGAACCAAGGTCGAACTCACCCTCAGCACCTTCATAGACGCCACCGTGACGCTCACCGTTGAGCTCGCCGCCGACGCCGTCGAAGACACCGCCGAAAACGGCAACCTCGCCCTCGCCGCGACCACCGTGACCAACGCCTACGTCCCCACCCCGCCGGGCCGACCGGCGGCTCCCTCGGTGTCCTCGGTCGCCGGCAGCACCACCAGCCTGTCGGTGACCTGGACGGCGCCGACGAACACCGGTCCCACCATCGACACCTACGACCTGCAGTACCGGCAAGGCACCAGCGGGAACTTCACCGACGGCCCGCAGGACCAGCCCGACACCAGCGCCACGATCCCGGGCCTGACCGCGAACACCCTCTACCAGGTGCAGGTGCGGGCCACCAGTAGTGATGGCGACGGTCCCTGGTCGCCGTCCGGGTCGGGGCAGACCAACTCCGCCGGCAACAGCGCGCCGACGTTCCCCTCCTCGACCGCCACGCGCAGCGTGGCCGAGAACAGCCCCGCCAGCACCGATGTCGGAAACCCCGTCACCGCCGACGATACCGACAGCGGCGACACGCTGACCTACACCCTGGAGGGCGCCGACGCGACCTCGTTCACCATCGTCTCGACCAGCGGCCAGATCCGCACGCGGTCCGGCGTGACCTACGACTACGAGACCACGCCGAGCTACACGGTGATCGTGAAGGTCGACGACAACAACGGCGGCACCGACACGGTTACGGTGACGATCGATCTCACGAACGACACCAACGAGCCGCCGCTGGCGCCCGCGACGCCCCGAGTCACGGCGACCCCCAACACGACCGACAGCCTGACGGTGAGCTGGAGCGCGCCCTCGAACACCGGCCGGCCGGCCATCGTCACCTACGACCTGCAGTACCGGGAAGGCACCACCGGGGACTTCACCGACGGCCCCTAGGGCGTGAGCGGCACCAGCGACACGATCGCGGGCCTGACCGGCGCCCGCACCGCCTACCAGGTGCAGGTGCGGGCCACCAATAGTGATGGCAACGGTCCCTGGTCGCCGTCGGGGCGCATCAGGACGACCCCCCCGCCGCCGCCGGTTGGCCCGCCGTCTTCCCCGAGAAATCTGACGGCGATGGCCGGGGACCAGGCGGTCGCGCTCTCGTGGCGCCGGCCGGCGGAAAACGGCGGCGCGCCGATCGTGCGCTATGAATACCGCCAGCAGGAAGGCGACGGGCCTGTGGGCGAATGGCAGATCATTCGGGAGGATCCGCCACCCACGACCCATCGGGTCACCGGGCTGACGAACGGCGTCAGCTACACGTTCCACGTGCGTGCGGTGAACAACCGCCACGCCAGCCCGCCCTCCGAGCCCGCCAGCGCCACGCCCGAGCCCGAGCTCGCACCGTTCGAGGTGGCCATCGTGGGCGTGCCCGAGGTGGCCGTGGCGGGGGCGTCGTATGAGCTGACCGCGCAGTCTGACGCCGAAGAGGCGCTCGTGTATGCGTGGCGGGTGGCGTATGGCGAGGGAGGATCGGTCGAGCCGACCGACACCCAGACGGTGGTGTGGACGGCGCCCTCTGGGGTCAACGTGGCGTGGATCCGTGTGGATGCCACCCGCGAGGAGGATGGCGCGACGGCCGGTCAGTCGGCGTACGTCCGCGTGGACGTGCCCGCGCCGCCGACCACGCTGGCCTTGAGCCACGACGCCGCGCCCGCCGAGGGGGCGGGCACGGTCACGGTGACCGCGACGCTGGACCACCCGGCCCCGTCGAACGGCACGACGGTGACGATGACGGTGGGCGGCACGGCGATGCTCGACACCGACTACACGCTCTCCTCGACCACGATCACCCTCGCCGCGGGCGCGACGGCGGGCACGGTGACGATCACGGTCATCGACGACGCCGAGGACGACGACGGCGAGACGATCGTCCTGCATGCCGCGAGCACGAGCCCGGCGCTGACCGCCGCGCCCCTCACCCTCACCATTGAGGACAACGACGTGACGCCGGTGCCGGCGCTCCCGCTACTCGGACACCTGCTCCTGGCGCTGGGGCTGACGGGCGCCGGGGCGCGGCTGCTGTCTCGGCGCCCGCGCGTGCCACCCACGGCGTAGCGGCGCGCGGCGGCGGTCCCCCGGCGGGCTGGCGGTCACGCCCGCGGCCCGGGGGGGCGCCGTGGTCTGACGCGACGCCCGCCCGCGCCGCGCGGGTCACCACGACCCGCGAGGGTCCCGCAGGGATCGCCCGCGCGCGCCCGCCCGGGCGGCTGGCGGCGTCGACGCGTGATCGCAGCCCTCCGGGCCGCGCGCCGCCGTCCGCTCCCGCCGGCCGGTCGGTCTCCTCCGTCCCGCCCCGTCGCCGCCTCCCCCGGTCCCGGTCTCGCGGCAGGCCGGCGTGAGCGCCCGCGCCGAGCGGTGGCGCACGGTGCGCTGCCGCGGCGCGGGGTGCGGGACGGTGTTCGCTATCTGCGGGTCCTGCTGGCGGGGGCAGGCCTACTGTGGGGAGGCCTGCCGCGCCCCCGCGCGACGGCGCCAGCGGCAGCGCGCGCATGCGCGGCATCAGCGCAGCCCGGAAGGCCGGCTCGACCACCGGGACCACCAACGGGCCTACCGCGCGCGGTGTCGCCTCCGGCGCGTGAGGTATCCACCTTCCCCCCGGCCCCCGCGATCCACCACCATCACACCACCCGCCCGGCACCCGGCCATCCGGCCTGTGTGCCTCGTGTGTGGGCGCGTCTGGGCGCCGGGGGACGTGATGACGCGGCGCCAGGCGGGGAGCACCAGCGACACCGCGAGGGGCGACCCTCGAAAGGCGAACGATGACCATTCGTAACCTGCCGACCATCGACGGGCTCCCGGCGTGTGAGGTGGACACCGCCGAGGAACTGACGCAGCGGCTCCTCCCCGGCGTGTACGTGCGCGCCTCGCGCGAGGTCCTCGCCGCATGCGGGTGGGGTGACACCGAGAACGCCGATCCGGCGGAGATCGTGGCCGGGGCCGACTGGCGCGACGACGCCTGGATCGCCGAGGGCGGCGACTAGCCGCGCGAGAGAAGGAGCTGCGCGATGGGATGGGGTACAAAAAAGCCGCCGGCGGACACGCCGCGCTGGAACCAGGACGACTATCACCAGGCGTTTGCCGCCACGCTCAAAGCGCAGATCGCGGCCGGCGTCGCGCCGTGGCAAAAACCGTGGACGCCCGGCGAGCGCCGACTCCCCAAGAACATCCAGACCGACAAGCCGTACCGGGGCGGGAATTCGGTCTACCTCAGCGTGACCCAAACCGCCAAGGGCTACAGCGATCACCGCTGGGCGACCTACAAGCAGATCAAGGACATGGGCGGGCAGGTGCGCAAGGGCGAGAAGGCCACCCACGTGCTCTTTTACAAGTTTGACGACGAGAAGGAGAAGGCCCCGGCCTCCGCGCCCGACCAGCCGGCCCGCGCGCCCGAGGGCACGGCCGAGCGGGACCGCGCGCGCCCGCCGATGGTCCGCTGCTACGCCGTGTTTAACGTCGAACAGGCCGACGGCCTGACGCTGGAACGCACGGGCGAGGACCGCCCCACAGCGCCCGAGTGGAAGGCCCACCAGGCGGCCGAGCGGGTGATCCAGGAGAGCGGGATTCACGTCGCCCACGTGCGCGGCGATCGGGCCTTTTACAACCTCCAGACCGACAAGGTCACCCTGCCGGAGCGCGAGCAGTTTGCCTCGGCGAACGGGTATTACCAGACCGCCCTCCACGAACTCGGCCACGCCACCGGCCACCCGGCGCGGATGGACCGCGACACGTTGACGGCCGGCGCGGGGCACTTCGGCAGCACCGAGTACGCCCGCGAAGAACTCCGCGCGGAAATGTCGGCGATGATGACGGGCGAACGGGTCGGCGTCGGCCACGACGGCAGCCGCGGCGCGGCGTACGTCAAGGGCTGGCTCAAGGCCATCGACGACGATCCGAAGGAGATCTACAAGGCCGCCGCCGACGCGCAGAAGATCTCCGATTACCTCCTGCGGCCCATCCGGGAGCGGGAGCAGGAGACCGAGCAGGAACACCGCACGCTGGCCGAGACGTACTCGGCCGCGCGCAGTCCACAGATCAGCCACACGCCGACGCCGCCGCCCCAGGCGGAACCGCCCGAGCGGGAGCCGGGCATCAGCCGCTAGGCGGTCGCCATGTTTGATCCGCGGGATCTCTGGCGCGAGGACACGCCGACGCCGGCGCCGACATCCAGGCCGGCGCGCGCGGACACACCGCCCGACGACCAGGCGCGCCGCGAACAGCGAAAGGGTCACGGGGGTCGCGACCGTCATCGGGGCGAACATCACCATCCCGCGCCCAAGGACCGAACCCGCGATGCGCGGGCCGGCCATCGCCGGGAACACAACCCCGACGCGCGCGACCGCCCGCGGCGTAGCCGTACCGAACGGACGCGGGATGCGATCGCCGACGTGGGGCTGTACCGCGCCGTGTCCTACCGAGACCTCTCCGACAGACATTTTGACGGCCACCCGTTCACCACCCGGCGGCTCGTCACGCAGATGACGCAGGCCGGCCTGATCGAGGAGCACGAGGCGACGGGGCCCCGCGGCAACACGTTTACGGTGCTGACCGCCACGGCACGCGGGCGAGACGCCGCGCACCGCGCGGCGGTCGACGCCGGCCATGTCTCCGAACAGCAGACGTGGACCGGCCTCGTGAAGCCGGCCGAGCTGTCGCACGACACGGCCGTGTATCGCGCCGCGCTCGACGAGCGGCAGCGCATCGAGGCCGCGGGCGGACGTGTCACCCGCGTCCGCCTGGACGCCGAACTGAAAGCCCTCGTCGCCACCGCCACGGAGAAGGCGCGCGCCGAGCAGGGTGACGCCGCGGCCGATGCGGCCAGGCGCACCGCCGCGCACGAGCTCGGGCTCCCCGTCGAGGACGACCACGTGCTGTACCCCGACGCGCAGCTCGAGATGGAGAACGCGGACGGCGTGAGCGGACGGGTGAACGTCGAGATCGCCTCAGACCACTACCACGCCGCCGCGATTGTCGCGAAGGCCGGCGCGGGCTTTGCCCTGCACGGCAGCAGCCGATCCGCCACGCAGAAGATCGGCCGCGCGCTGGGGCGCGCCGCCGCGCGCGAGACGGACAGCGGACCGGGTGGCGGCAGCGGTCCCGGCCGTGACGGGTCGGTGGAGCTGTAGACGATGCAACCGATCACCGTCGCCCTCGGGCTGACCGTCACGATCCTCGCGCTCGCCGTGCTCCTGGCCGGCCCGCAGTTTGCCTACCTCGCCCCGCACACTCGCGTCCTGGTGACGCAGTACTGGCCGGCGCTCACCGCCTACGGCGCGCTGGCCGTGCTGGCGCTCATCGTCGCGATCTACGCGACCGCGCGCGCCGCCGGCCTCGCGGACCTCGGCCGGAAAGTGGATCTCGTGGAACGGTCGATCCGGCGCGGCGCGGGCGGCGATCCAGAACTAGCCGGGCAGATGCAGCACCAGGACCGGGGAGAGTTTGACGAATGACGACCGGGCACGCGGACAGCGCCGGACGCGGCTCGAGAAAAGTTTGTGAGCCCGCGCCCACCCCTCACCACAAGGAGACCACCATGCACCCGCACCGCTCACCCATCATCACCGCCCTCGCGGTGCTGTTCGCCGTGGGGCTGGCCGAGGCCCCGCTGTTCGCCCAGGGCGTGAGCCCGTGGCTCAACGCCGTGGACGTGCTGCAGCAAGCCTTTACCGGCCCGCTGGCGCGCGGCCTGTCGCTCATCGCGATTGTGATCGGCGGACTGATGTTCGCCTTCGGCGAAGGCGGCAGCAAGAAGGCGCTCGCCGGCATCATCTTCGGCCTCGGCATGGCGATGGGCGCGGCGAACTTCCTGACGTGGCTCTTTTCATGACCATCGGCCACGGGGCGCACGCCTGGCCCGCGTACCCCGCGTTGTCGGCCCCCCTGACCCTGCTGGGGGTCGAACGGCGCTGGTTTCTGCTCAGCGCGACCCTCGGGATGGCGATGTGGAACGCGATCAATTCGATCCTCATCGGCGCGGGGATGTTTGGCCTCCTGTACGGCGTGGGCTGGTGGGCCTGGCGGACGGACCCGCACATGCTCACCATTCTGCGTGAGTCCGTCCGGTTCAAAACCCGGTACGACCCGGCCAAGTGGGCCGCGCAGCCCTGGTACGTCCGCATCACCCCGGCGCGCGGGGCGCGCCGATCCTCATGACCACCACCGATCGCGACGTCGCCGACCACCACGCGGCCGGCGCGCTGGCCGACGAGCTGCCGTACTGGGGCTGGCTCCCCGACGACCGGACGTGTCTCACCCGGCGCGGCGAGCTGGTGACGATCGCGCGCCTCACGCCGACCGTCGTGGACGGCCACACCCCGGAACAGCTCGACGCCGTGCTCAGTCGCTGGCAACGGATGCTCAGCGGCATCGACGCCCGGACCCGGCTGTACTTTTTTCTCTTGCGCCGGCCGGCGACCTTCCCCGCCGCCGATACCGGCTTGTCGGCCGTCGCCGACCTCGGGCAGCGGAAGCGGCGCGCCTTTCTCAGCGCGCGCCTCCAACAGATCGACACCTATGTCGCGTGGTGCTACGACCCGAAACTCTCGACGGCCGCCGCCGGCACGCACAACGCGCCGTGGTGGAAGCATTACGTGCAGACGTGGATGCAGCGGCGGCGGACGCCCAACGAGGCGATCTACGTCCGCGAACAGATCGAGGACGCCGCCAGCCGCTTTCGACAACAGGTCGAGGCCAGCCGGACGCTGGTCGCCGACCTGACGCCGCTGGACATCCTTAATGCACAGGCCGGCTCCCGCTTCCTCGCGGAGCTCGTGAACAAGCCCGGCCGTCCGCCGTGGGAGGGGGCGACCGGCAGCGGCTTGAACTGGCGACTCGCCTATTCCGAGCTGGAAGCCGAACGCCGGCATCTGCGCCTGGACGGCGAGCCCGTGATTCTCTATTCGCTCCTCTCCCCGCCCGCCAGGGCGACCGCCAACCTCCTCAATGACCTGTACCGGCTCGATAGCGTGATGACCGTCACGCTCGAATGGCGCCCGTGGGATCTGGACGCCGCGCGCCGCACGATCCGCGGCGCCCAGCGCCACTACTTCTCGAAGCGGTACTCGATGATGGCCCACGTCCAGGAAACCGAAGGCACGGCCAGCGCGATGGTGGACAGCGCGGCCGACGTGGAATCCGGCCGCTTGGGGAATGCCCTCGTCGAACTCGAAACCGAAGGCGTGGCCTATGGCGACCTCGCGCTGACGATTGCGCTGCACGGCGACCTTGCGCAGACCGAACGACTGGACGGCGATCTGCTGCGCATCTTCGCGGCACATGACGCGAAGGCCATCCGCGAAGGGTACGGCCAGCTTCCCGCGTGGTTTTGCCGGCTGCCGGCGCAACCGCGGAAACGACAGGTCCGATCCGTGTTTGTCTCGGCGGGCACGGCGGCCTGCCTGGCGCCGATCTTCGGCCCGCCGACCGGCGCGCCGCGCAGCCGACACCTCGACCGCGCCGCGCTGGCCGTCCTCGAAACCCAGTGGCGCACGCCGTTTCACTACGACCTGTTCCACGGCGACGTCGGCCACACACTGGTCCTCGGGGCGACCGGCGCGGGGAAAAGCTTCACGCTCAATTTCCTGCTCGTCCAGGCTCTGCAGTACCACCCGCGCGTCCTCATCCTCGATCTCGGGGGCTCGTACCGCTGGATCACCCGGTTTCTCGGCGGCGGCTACCTGGAGCTGTCCCCCGACGATGAGAGCGGGGCGGGCGGCTTTCGCCTGCGACCGTTCGCGCTCCCTCGGACTGAGCGGAGCCTCCAATTCCTCACCGGCTGGATCATGCGCTTGCTCCGGATCGGTGGCTGGACCGTAAGCGGGTCGGACCCGTCCGAAATCCGCGCGCGCATCGAAGACCTCTATGCCTTCCCACCCGCCCGCCGAACGATGACCGTCTTTGTCCACTCGTTGCCGGCGCCGATGTGGCCGGCGATGGGGCGCTGGTACGGCACCGGCGCCTGGGGCCGGTACTTCGACAACCCGGCCGACGGCGACGACCTCGACCTGGCTGACTGGCAGGTGATCGACCTGGCCGGCGCGGCTGAGCATGCGGACTTGTGTGAGGCCGCACTGTTCTACCTCCTGGAACGCTTACGACTATCGCTGGAGCACCCCGACGAGACGGCGCGCGTCAAGCTGATGGTGGTCGATGAAGCCTGGCGCTACCTGCGCGATCCCGCCGTGCTCGCCTACCTCGCGGAAGCCGCCAAGACGTGGCGGAAGAAAAACGCCGCGCTCATCATGGCGACCCAAAGCGCCGTCGACGTGACCGGCACGGCCGGCGCGGAGGCGCTGCTGGAATCCATGCCGACCAAGCTCTTCCTGGCGAATCCCGAGCTGCCCGAGACGGCCGCTGAGATCTTCCGATTGAACCCCTCGGAAGTGGCGACCATCCGGGGGCTCGTCAGCAAACAGGAGCTGTATCTCCGTCGCCCGACCATGGCCGCGACCGTGCGGCTCGAAGTGGATCCCGAATCGTACTGGCTGTACACGTCGTCGGCACGCGACAGTGCGCGCCGCGCCGCAGCCGTCGAACAGTACGGCCTCGAGGGGGCGCTTGCGCACCTGGCCGGCCAGCGCTGACAACAGGAGACGAACCCATGACACGACACGCCCTGCTCCTCCCCACGATCGGCACCATCCACGTCGGTGCCTTCGTCATCGTCGCGGGACTGCTGTGCCACGTCGCCAGCGCCCAGGAACCCGACGCGGTGCCGCCCGACGTCCCGGCCGGCGCGTCCGTGCTGCAGGTCACTGACGCGCCCGATCAGATCATCCACGTCACCACCCGCATCCGGCACACGACCGTGATCCAGCTCCCGGCGCGTGAGACCATCCTCGACTTCGTCGTGGGCGACTCGGAGTACTGGCACCTGACCGGCGCCGCCAATCTCGCGTTCCTCAAACCCCTCGGCGAAGGCGTCAACACCAATGTCGCGCTCGTGTGCGAGAGCGGGCGGATCTATGCGTTCCTCGTCACCGAACGCGACGCCCCGCCCCATCTGATTGTGCGCGTCGGCGCCGATCCGGGCACCGCGACGCCGGCCGGCGCGGCGGTCCCCGCCTTCGTCGCGCGTTCACGCGTGGCCGAGTATCAGCGCATGGCCGAGCAGAGCCGCGAAGCCGTGCAGCTCGCGCAGCGCGACGCCGAGGCGCAGATCGCCGCGATGCGCCAAAACGCCGCCGCGCAGGTCAACGACTTTCGGTCGACCTATCCCACGCGGTTGCAGTTTCCCTATCAGCTCGACGACAAGGCTGCGCGCTGGCCGTTCCTCGTCGAAGGCATGTGGCATGACGGGCAGTTTACGTACGTCCGATCCACCGCCCAAGAGACGCCCGCCCTCTACGAGAACCGTGACGGCGAACCGTCCCTCATTCCGTACGACCTCCAGGAAGACGGCCTGTTTATCGTCCGGCGGCTCGTCGGGTCTGGCTGGTTGCAAATCGGCCGCGAACGCGCGGGATGGAAAGTCGACCTCGACGACCTGGACTAACACATGCCGAACTGGACCCGACTCACCGCCCCTGCGGCCGGCGCATTCTCCGCAACGTGGATCACGCGGATCGGCGGGCTGCTGTTCGCCCTGCTGCTCGGCGGCGCGTTCCTCATCAACTCCTGCTTTTCGACGGTGCCCACCGACCCGGACTCCCTCATCGAGGCCGAGGGGATCGCCGGCGATCGCGCCAGCGCGCAGCTTGGCGCGCGCGTGCAAGACATTGAGAGCCGCGCGGCGCTCGATGCGGCCGCCGCCGAACGGCAACTGGCCGCCGAGGGCGCGCACCTGACCGGCGGGCAGGTGACGCCCGCCTTTGACCCCACGACCGGCGAGACGTTACCTGACACTGCGGCCGACCCCATCGTCCCGTTGACAGAGGACGAAGCGCAGCTCCGCGAAGTGCTGCGCCTGGAAGCCATCGAGCGGCGCACGCGGTCGCTGCGTTCCGCGCCGGTCGTCATCACGTACCGCCGCCCGGAGACCGGCGGGCTATCACCGGCAGCGGCGACTGCCGCGGCCGAGCCCGTTCCAGGCGCGGACACGCCGGCCGAGCCCGGCAACGACGACCGTGCGAGTACGCCGCTCCCCACCGAGCCCGTGAGTTTACTCGACACGATCAGCGCCCTTCAAGCGCTCGATGCACAACAGACCGCCGGATCGGAGCTCGCCACGGGGGCGCCGCTCCCGGCCGGCGCGCAACTCGTACCCCCGGCCGTGTCCCCACTCGGGCCGACGAACAACGCCGTCAGCATCGCCCAGGGCGACCCCAACAACCCCGCCCTCGTGCAGACGCCCGACGACCCGCCCGGATGGGAGCGCCTCTATGAGGGCTCGTTTGTCGAAGCCGTACTCGTCAACCAGCTCAACGGCGACTTTCCCGGCCCGGTCCTCGCGGCGGTCGCCGTGCCGGTCTACTCGGCCGACCGGCAGCGGATGGTGATCCCGCGCGGCGCGCGCGTGATCGGATCCGCGTCGGCCGTGGTCGGCCAGGATCAAGCACGGCTGGCCGTCGGGTTTCACCGCCTCATCTTCCCCGATGGGCGCTGGGTGTCCCTGGAGTTTCGCGGGCTGAATCAGATCGGCGAGGGCGCGCTCAAGGACCAGGTGAACCGGCATTACCTGTCGATGTTCGCCAGCGTCGGCGCGGTCGGCATCATCAGCGGCTTGACGCTGCGCGGCTCGAACCCGTACGGCGGCGGCATGGACGGGTTTCGCGCGGGTGCGGGGCAAGGGCTCGCGCAAGGCGCGACGAACATGCTCGACCGCTTTTTGAATCGACTCCCGACCATCACGATCCGCGCCGGCCACCGGCTCCGGATCTGGCTCACGTCCGATGTGCTCGTGCCCCGGCCGGCCTAACCCCGAGAGACAAGGAGCAGACCCATGAGGAAGATGATCCTGTGGACGATCGTACTGTTCGCGCCGCTCCTCTGGACCACCAGCGTGCGCGCGATTTTCGGCATCCCCGACGTGGCGGCGCTCGCGCAGCGCGTCACCATCATTGCGAATCAAGGCATCCAGATCGCCCACTCCGTCACGCAAATCTCGAAAATCACCGAGCAGTTCAACCAGCTCAAAGACCAGTACGACCACCTCCGGCAGCAAGCCCTTGGGGAAATCGGCGCGCTCACCCAACCCTTTACCGACCTGTCGGCGATCCCCGGGCAGCTCGTCAGCGAGGGCCTCGACTGGCGGGGCGATTTCACCGGCACGGACACGGCCGACCTCATCGACGCGCTTGAGCAGTTCAGCCGCACCGGCACGCCCCTGACCGACTACTGGCGCGACCAGATCAACAACGCCCCGGACGTGACCGAACAGGAGGTCCTCGCCGAGTACGATCAGCTCCCCGTGTCGCTCGCCGAACGGGCGGCAGCGAACTACCGCCGGCACCGCGCCCAGGCCGAGCAGCGGACGGCGCTCAACCATGATGTCAACACGGCCGCGGCCACGGCCGCCGCCACCGTGGCGTCGGCCCTCACGTCCTACAACACCCTCCGAGAGCAAACGAACAAATCCGACACCGCGCTCCGAGAAGCCCAGGTCACCGGCCTCATCACGAGCGGCGAAGTCATGACGGCCCAACTCCAGCTCCACGCGCATCAGGTCACGAAGGCCGCGGCCGAAGAACTGGCGGCCGAGACGCGGCGGCGCGAACGCGACGCGGCGCGCCTGGCCACCCTCCAGGCGGCGCGCGCCGACCATGACCGGCGCCTGGCCGGCATTGCCAGCCGCGCCGACGGCGGCGCCGGCTTGCGCCTCCGCGTCCGGTAATCGCGTACCAGAAGGGCCATGCCTCCGCTGTCGCTCCGTGTCGGGCTCCTGGTCGCTGCGCTCGTCCTGTGCGCCGTCCCCGCCGCCGCACAGCGGCAGATCGATCCGTCCGTCCCGGTCAACATCCCGCCCGAGGACCGCGACGACTTCAAAGGGTTTCTCGACACCGTCCTGGACGACATCATCGCGACCAACGGCCCCACGGTCCTCAACGCCGGCAACACCCTCTGGCGCGGGCTCGCCACCATCGTGGTCGTCTGGACGGGTATCAAGATCGCCATGTCCGGCACGTTCGCCATCTGGACCCTGATCGAGCTGGTCATCGGCTTGATGATCCCGTGGATGATGCTCGCCTTGTACGCCACGCCGATCCCCGGCGTGGGGTTCAGCTTCCCCGGCATGATCGCGGCCGGCGGCAACTGGCTGATGGAGTTTTTCCTCGCCGACATCGTGACCGCGATGCAAACGGAAATGCAAAACATGGTCAATCAGCACATGACCAACATGAGTGACGCCTGGGCTGGCGTCGGCTGGACCGACGTGGTCGTGTCGGGGATGGGTGCGTTCGCCACGCTCGCCGTCGGCAGCGTGATGACGGTGCTCGTGATGCTCTGTTTGATCATCGTCTACGCCGTCACCTACGCCCAGGTGATTTGGGCGCAGGTGGCGCTGCTGATTCTGACGTTCCTCGGGCCGATGATGATCCCCTGGCTCGTCTTTGAGCCGATGGCGTTTCTCTTTTGGGGCTGGTTCCGCTCGATGATCACCTTCGCGCTCTACGGCGCGGTGGCCGGCGCGATCATGCGCGTCTTTGTGAGCATCAGTTTGGGCTACGTGACGAGCTTTTCCACCAACGCCACCCTCGACAGTCCGGGGCAGATGATGGGCTGGTTGCTCATCGTGCTGCCCTTGATGGTGGCCGGCGTGATGGCGGCGCTCAAAGTCGGCGAGCTGGCCGGGATGCTGGTCAGCGGCGGCGGGGGCGGCGGTGCGGGCATGACCGGCGCGCTCATGACGGCGGCGACCGGCGGCAAGGCCGCGCTCGCCGGGAAGGCCGTAGGGAAATCATGACCACAGAACACGACAGCGGCACAACCTACGCCGACATCTGGGGCGAGGCCGTGCACAGCAACCGGCACTTGCGGGTGCTCTCGATGGGTCTCGCCGGGCTCGTCCTGTTGCTCGTGGTGATCATCATTCGCCTCTCGTCGGTGGAACTCCCCAAGCCGATTGTGGTCCGGGTCGACGAGGTGGGCCGCGCCGAGGCGCTGGCCTATGACGTGGTCGAAGCCCAGGCCGATCCGCTCGACCCGACCACCAAGTATTTTCTCAACCGCTTTATTGATGACTACTACAGCCGGCGGGCCGCGACGGTCGAACAAGCCTGGCCGCGCGCGCTGCGCTTTCTCACCTCGACGCTCGCCAATGAAGCCTTCCGACGTGAGGGCGAGAACGTGGCGATGCTCGCGGCCGGCGCGGCACGCGACGAGCTGCAGGTCGAGCGGGTGATCCTTCGCATCCAGGCGAGCCCGGACCCGCCGCACGCGGCGGCGGCGGACTTCGACCTGGTGCGCTTGGTCAACGGCGCCGAAGTGGGCCGCGACCGCTGGACGCTCTCCCTCCAATTCACGTTCCTGGAGACGGTCGATCCCGACCTGATGATCGTGAATCCGATGGGGATTCTCATCACCTACTTGCGCGGCGATCGCGCGCTGGTGACCGGGTGACGACGACGGCCACGATCCCGACGCTCGAGGACCGCGCCGCCACGCTCGCGCCCCTCGGATGGACCGGCCGCGAGGCCGAATGGCTCGCGCTCGTCGCCTTGCATAGCGGCGTATTTACGCGCGCGCAATGCGGGGCGTACTTCGAGGCCGGCGACGACCGCAAACCCGCCGGGCGGTTTGTGCGCACGCTCGTCGAGAAGCAGCTCGCCACCGAGGACGAGCGGGCCATTTTCCCCGGCGGCGCGCGCGCCGTCTTGCTTACCGGCAAGCCCATCTATCGGGCGCTGGGCATCCCCGACGTGCGGCACCGTCGCGGGAAGGACGCCACGACGCAGGTGCTGATGCGCCGTGTCCTCTCGCTCGATTACCTCATCGAGCGGCCGAGCCTCGGATGGCTCCCCACCGAGGCCGACAAAGTGCAGCGGTTCGAGGCCCTCGGCATCGATCGGGGCACCTTCCCGTACCGTCTGTACGGCCCGCCCGGGAAGCCGCAGATCCCGCGGTACTTCGCCTTCAAATTGCCGATCGCGGTCGACGAGCACACGGCGACGTTCGTGTACGTCGATGCGGGCCAGTCCACCGATAGCGAGCTGCGCGCGTGGGGCGTGGCCCACGCGCCACTCTGGGCCGCGCTGCGGGCGCGGACGTTCGCCGTGCACGTCGTCGCCGTCGGCACGGGCGTCGAGGCCGCAGACCGCGCCGCGCCCGTGCTCACACGCTGGACCCAGGACGGCGACGGCCAGGGCGTAGCGGACCCCACGGGGCCGACCCACGCCGACCCGGACATCCGACGGGAAATCGCTCGGCTCAAGACCGCCCTGACCACCGGCAACCGGCAGATGCTGCGCGAGTGGGGCACCTTCGAGAAGGCCGCCGATCGCATCCTGTATTTGGAAGCACTCCCCGCCGGCACGCCCACCAGGACGACGGCGCGCGGGGCCATCGACCGCTTCACCATCTGGCCCACCGTCCGACTGACGACCCCCGAGGTGGCGATCTGATGCGGCGCCCCGTGTCTGGACCGTTCCGTGGCAGGGCGCAGGGCAGGGCGCAGGGCAGCGAGAATGGTACGCGCAAACAGGGGGGGGTGTACCAAAAAGAGCAGGGGGGGTGTACCACACCCCCCGTCCTTTTTTCGCCGTCGTTGTTCGGGTTGTTCGTCCTAGACCGGACGACCCGAACCGCGCCAGCGGAGAGGGGAGAGACGGGAGCGACCCCCCCGTTTTCACCGCTGGCGCGGTTCGGCGAGGGGTGGGGTGTACCACCCGGTGTACCACCGGGTGTACCACACCCCCCCGCCGTCGTGGGGGTCGCTCCCGTCCTCATGTATCCCTGCCGGAAGGCTCCCCGGCCCGCGCGCGGGCCGGACGACGAGACCCACCGAGCGGCGCGATGATTGACCGACTCCTCCGCGCGGTGCTCGTCATCGGCGGCGTCAGCGCCGCGTGCGCCTGGACATGGCCGGGCGCGTTCCCCGAGGCCGATCCCGTCGCCGTGCTCGTCCGGTTTCACACGCCGAATGTCTACGCCGCCGTCGTCGCGTGGTACTACCTCGCGCCCGGCGTGGCCGTGTGGCTCGCCGGCCAATTTCTTCTCAGCACCTCGCGGATTTGGTTCGCCCGGATGGGCGTCCGTGTGGGGCTCCGATCCCGTCTTCCGCGCTGGCCACTTTCGCCCACGGACGACGGCCCGGCGATTGTCGTCGGCGAGCTGCATCACCCGGTCAGGATCGCGGAGAGCCCGACGCCGGAATGGCTGACCATTCCCGAGCGGGGCCTCTATACCGGCGTGGCGATTTTCGGGGCCGTCGGGTCCGGCAAGACCTCCGCCTGCATGCACCCGTTCGCGCGCCAGCTCTTGGGCTGGCAGGCGACGAATCCCGAGCGCCGACCGGCCGCGCTCGTGCTGGAAGTCAAAGGCGATTTCTGCCACGACATCCGCCAGATGTTGGTCGAGCTGGGCCGGGGCGATGACTACATCGAGTTGAGTCTCGATGGCCGGCTGACGTGGAATCCGCTGAGCGCGACGTGGCTCGATTCGTACTCGCTCGCCTACACCGTCGCGTCGTTGCTCAACCAACTGTTCGGCAAGGGCAAAGAACCGTTCTGGCAACAGGCGTACACGAATCTGGTCCGCTGGATCATCGAGCTGTACCGCGTCCTCCCGCCCCAGGACGGCAGCGACACGCCCGGATGGGTGACGCTGCGCGACGTGTACCACTGCGCCATCGACAAGGCGCTGTTCGCCAAGAAAATCGAACAGGCGCAGACCTGGGCGGCGGACCTGGGCGACGAGTGGATCACCGTTCCGCTGACGCACTTTCTCGACCACAACCGCGAGCTGCGCGCCATCGGCTTCACGCAACACCCCGCCGACCAGGAACGGATGCGCGGGCCGGCGACGCCGGCCGCGATCACGTACCTTACAGACCACACGATTACGTACGACCGTGAGCGGTTCGAGAGTACCAGCGCGATGGAGATCCGGCTCCGCGTCGAAGCCGTGAACCGCTGGTACGTCCACGACTGGAACACCCTCGACAACAAAATCCGGTCGAGCATCGTGGAAGGCGTGTCCGTGTTCCTCAGCATGTTCGACCTCCCGAGCGTGGCGCGCGTGTTCTGCCCGCCCGCGCCGGCCGCGGCCACCGTCGGCCAGCGACCAGGACCGGCCGACGATGACGCGCTCGACCCCGCCCGACTCCCGCTGGCCGTGACGAAAACGACCGACGACCTTCCGCCCCTGGACCAGCTCATCGAACGCGGCAAAGTGCTGGCCCTCAACATGCCCGCCGGCACCAACCCGGCCATGGCCCGCGCCATCGGCGTGATGCTCAAGAATGCGTGGCTCCAATCGCTGCTCCGCCGGCCGGCGGCGATGCAGCGCGAGCCCGGCCGCTACGTCCGGCCGGCTGTCTTTATCTGCGACGAATACCAGGCGTTCGCCAGCGTCGGCGAGGACGATCCGAGCGGCGACGAGAAGGCCTTTGCGCTCACCCGGCAGTGCCGGGTCATTCCCATCGTCGCCACCCAATCGATCAGCTCGCTCCGCTCCGTCCTCGGCAGCGGCGAGGCGTGGCGGACGCTCTTGCAAACGCTCCGCACCCGGATCTTCTTGAGCCTCAGCGACGAGGCCAGCGCCGAGATCGCCTCGAAGCTATGCGGGCAGGTGGCCAAGATCAAAAGCTCGTACACCATCAACGAAAGCGCGCGATCGAGCGGCGTCAATCTCCTGTCCGCCCAGGCCGGCGGCGGACGCGGGAGCGTCGGCGCGAGCAAGAGTTTTCGGGAGCAGCGCGAGGCGCTCTTTCAGCCGCGCGACTTCGCCTTGCTGGGCAACTGTCAGGCGATCTGTTTGCCGTACGACGGCGTGCAATCGCTCCCGCCGCGCCGGGTGTACTTGAAGCCGCACTACCTCCCGGCCGACCTCCCGTACTGGACCGCCAAGCAGACAGGTCAGCTATGAGCAATGGCGACGGGCTGGACCTGCTGATCCCGTTTTTACCGGGGCTGGAGTCGGCGCTCGAGGACCCCGACATCAGCGAAATCATGATCAACGGGCCGGGCAATGTCTGGCTCGAAGGCCACGGCCGCTTGAGGCAGATCCCCGCGCCCGCGCTGGACGCGGCGGCGCTCGAACGGGCCGCGATTCATATCGCCCGGCCCCTCGGGCTCGACCCGGCCACCACGCCGGTCCTCGATGCGCGCCTCGGGGACGGGTCGCGCGTGGCGATCTGTGTGCCGCCGGCCAGCCCGCACGTCGCCATCACCGTGCGGCGCTTCGGCACACGATCCTTCTCGGCGGCGCAACTCGTCGAGCAAGGCGCGTTGCCCGAACACATCCGGCACGCGGCCGAGCGGACCCTCCACACGCGCCGGAATATTCTCGTGAGCGGTGGCACCGGGAGCGGCAAGACGACGCTCCTCAATGCCCTCATCGAACTCATCCCGGACGACGAGCGAATCGTCGCCATCGAAGACACGTTGGAGCTGCGGATCGACGCCCCGAACTGCGTCCGGTTCGAGGCGCGCGGGCTGCAGCAGGGCGCCGTCACCATCCGCGATCTGGTGAAGCACGCGTTGCGGCACCGCCCCGATCACATCGTCGTCGGGGAAGTGCGCGGCGGCGAGGCCGCCGACCTCTTGCAGGCCCTCAACACCGGCCACGGCGGATCGCTCACCACCGTCCACGCCAACAACGCCGAGAGCGCCCTCTCGCGCCTGGCGAGCTGCGCGATGCAAGGCGACGGCAATCTCCCGTGGGACGTCACCTGTCGGGGCGTCGTGGACGGCATCGCCATGGTGATCCACATGACCCGCGCGGACGGCCGGCGCTTCGTCGAAGAAGCCGCCTACGTCCGCGGGTACGACGCCGGGAGCAACGTATGGCAGATAGAACAACTCGACCGCACGTCGCTCTGAGGGCGTGTCGCATTCGGCGGTACGTCGTCGCCCTCGCGGTCCTCGCGTGGCTGGCCAGCGCGCCAGTCCTCGCGCAGACCGGCATCGCGCAGGTGGACCGGGTGATCGATGGCGACACCATCCGCGTGCGGCTCGATGGGGCTCGCGACACCGTGCGCGTGACCGGCGTGCACACGCCCGAGACGACGCACCCGACGCGGGGCGTGGAACCCGACGGCCCGGAAGCGGCCGACGACACCACCGCCCGACGCACGGGCGCCGACGGTCGCATCCTCTGGTACGTGATGCTCGCCAGCGGCGAGCACGTGAACGCGACCCGCATCCGCGGGGGGGACGCCAGAGCTATTCGGACCTTCCCGTACTCCCGGCAACGCGACTGTCTACCGCTAGACGCCCAGGCGCGCCAGGCGTGCCCAGGGCGCTGGAGCCGCTAGCCGATGACGACCATCGACATGCTGCGGAACCCGAGCATCCGCGCGGTTCTCATCGCCGCCGCGCGCATCGCGCCGCCCCCGACCTCGACCGGGCCGGCGTTCACCCTCCGCAACTTGCCGCCCGGCATCAGTCTCACGCGTGCCGCCGACCTCATGGAAGCCACCGCCGCCGCCGCGTGCGAGCGGAAACGGCGCGCCGGGCGCAAAGGCTGGCACCGCCGCGCGAAGTGGCACACGCTGACCTTTACGTTCTATTGGGAGCCCCACCCGCCGGCCGACGAGCCGGCCGTGATCGCCGAGGCGGTCGACGTCCTCCGTGCCGCCGAGCTGCAAGCCGCCATCGTACGCGGCGCGGACGATGACGGCCCCTGCACGATCCTGATGTTCAACACCATCCACCCGGACACCGGGCTCGTTCACCGCTCCCGTGACAGCTATACCGACCTCGTGCGCTGGCACTTCCGGCGCGAAGGTGTGCCGTTTCGCGGCCTCGTGGAGTTCCTCCGTGCCGTCGGCACACAGCCCCTCCGCACGAAACCCGACCGGGCGCCGTGGTATCGAGCCCTTGAGAACAGCAGCACCACGCCCCGCCTTCACTAAAGGAGACGCCCCGATGCCGAACGACATCACCGACGCCGCCGCCGCCACCGCGAAGGCGCGCAAGACCCTCGACCGCATGCGCGCCCGCGCCGTGCAAGCGGACGAGGCGCGCACCGCAGCCGCGCACCACGCGCGCGCCGCCCAGGTCGTGACCGCCGCAACCGAGGCCGCGACCGTCAACCGCGCTGCGGCTGAGGCCTGGGACGCGCTGGCGACCCAGGCCGCCACACACGCCGACCAGTGCCGCCGCGGGGCCGAGCTGGCCGACCGCACCCGGCACCGGTGGGCGCGCTAGGTCGCAGAGGCGGCTGGCGGACGAGGGGTGGCATCTCGGGGCGCACGGCGGGCTGGCGCCCCGCTCGGGGCCGGCGTGTACGCCGCGGCCCGGTCGGTCTTGGTGGGCATGGCAACACGGCGAGTGCCTTGCCAACGCCGATCACCGGATACCACAGGCGTGCGGCAGGGACGCACGGCCGTCACCGTGCACGAGGCGCCGTCCACAGAAGAGGCGTCCGGCCGGGACGGCCGCCACACACAGGGGGAGGCATGACGCAACTACTCACGCTCCGGGAGGTGATGCGGATGACGGCGTTATCCCGGTCAGGCGTCTACGTGCTGATGGACACCGCGCAGTTTCCGCAGCCGATTCGCATCGGCCGGCGCGCCGTGCGGTGGGTCGAGCAGGAGGTGCTCGACTTCATCGCCAGTCGCCCCCGAGGCGGCTCCGGATGGCCGACCGCGTAGCGACACCCCGTTCACGGGGGTGTCCGTGCGGGCGGCACGCCCGGTCTCGCCGCCGCCACGGGACGATCTACGCGCCCGCCCCGTTCAGATAGGCCGCCCACTGGTTCATCAGCTGGCGCCGCCGCTCAAACAGGTCCGACCGCGCATAGGCCGCCTCGACTTGATTCCGGACCACGTGCGCGAGTGCCGCCTCGATGACCTCGCGCGGGTGGTCCGTCTCCTCGGCCGCCCAGTCCCGGAACGAGGAGCGGAAGCCATGCGGCACGGCCGCAATCCCGTGCGCTCGGAGTGGCCGCCACAGGGTCATCTGCGAGAGCGGTGTGCCGTCGCCACGGGGGAACACGAGGGGACTGGCGCCGTCGGCGAGCGTCCGCGCCGCCGCCAGGATCTCGAGGGCGCGCCCGCACAAAGGCACGCGATGGTCGCGGGGCATCTTCATGCGCGTGGCCGGGATCGTCCACACATGCTCTGTGAGGTCCATCTCGGTCCACTGCGCGCCGCGGACCTCGCCCCACCGCGCCGCCGTCAGCACGAGGAACTCGAACACCAGCGAGACGACGGGTCGCGCGGCCGACGCCCGCACCGTCGCGATGGCCGCCGTGACCTCCCGGTGCGGCAAGGCGCGCATGTGCTGCACGCGGTCCTGCTGGGGGCCGAGGACGGGGACGACCCGGTCGCACGGATTGTCGGCGCGGAACTCCATCGCAATGGCCCACTCCAGCACGGCGCGGATGCGGTGACGCACGACCCGGGCGGTCTTCCGCTTCACGTGCCAGATGGGCGTGAGGATCGCCAGCACGTCCGCGCTGGTGATCTCGGAGACCGGCCGGGTGCCGATGCGCGGGAAGGCGTAGCGTTCGAGGCTGCGCCGCCAATCCTGCGCCTGCTTGGCACTGCGCCAGCCGGCCTGCTTGTGCGCGATCACGGCGTGAGCGGCATCGGCGAATGTGGGCATGCCCTGCACACGGCGCCGGTCGGCGAGCGGGTCGCCGCCCGCGCGGGCCAGCTTGCGGTTGGCGAGCGCCTGCGCGCGGGCCTCGGCGAGCGAGACCAGGGCGACACTGCCGAGCCCGAGTTCACACCGTCGGCCGCAGATGACGAGCCGCTGGATCCAACTGCGGGTGCCGGTCGGCTGCACATAGAGATACAACCCCTGGCCGTCGGCGTGTCTCCCCGGCCCGGCGGTGCGCACGAAGGCGGCCGAGAGAGCGTGGTGGGGATGGCGGCCCCGGGCCTTGGTACGAGGTCTGGTAGCGAGTTTGTTCACAGCATCCATTCCCTCATTATATCAGGGAATATAGTGGATGTTATGGGATGGCCTGACCGGATCAGGTGTCGCGAAGTATGCAGTAACTAATTATTATTAAGTCATTTATGTACTATTGTGGATGAAGATGAACAACTAGAGATGATGTAGGTATGTGGCACGACGGGCAATTTACGTACGTCCGATCCACGGCCCAGGAGACGCCCGCGCTCTACGAGAACACAGACGGCCAACCGTCCCTCATCCCGTACGACCTCCAGGAAGATGGGTTGTACATCGTGCGTCGCCTTGTCGGGCAAGGCTGGCTCCAGATCGGACGCGAACGCGCCGGCTGGAACGTGGACCTGGACGACCTGGAGTAACCATCATGCCGAACTGGACCCGCATGACCGCGCCGGCAGCCGGCGCCTTTTCGGCGACGTGGATCACCCGCATCGGCGGGCTGGTCTTCGCCGTCATTCTCGGCGGGGCGCTGCTGGTGCAATCGTGTTTTGCCACCGTCCCCACCGACCCCGAATCACTCATCGAGCCCGAGGGGATCGCCGGTGCTCGTGCCGGGGCGCAACTCGGCGCGCGCGTGCAAGACCTTGAGCAACGCGCGGCACTGGACGCGGCAGCGGCCGAGCGGGAACTTGCCTCAAGCGGCGCGGCGCTTGGCGGCGCACAACTCACGCCGGCTTTCAATGAGACGACCGGCGAAGCCTTGCCGGGGCCACCCGTCCCACAGACCGAAGGCGAGGCCGAACTCCGCGAAATCCTACGGCTTGAAGCCATCGAACGGCGCACCCGGTCGCTGCGCTCCGCGCCGGTTGCGATCACCTACCGACGCCCGGAGACCCGCGGGCTAAGCACGGCAGCGGCGACCGCCGCGGCCGAGCCCACCGCGGACGCGCTGGCCCAGGCCGACGCGCCCGTTGACGACCGCGCGAGTACTCCTCTCATCACCGAACCCGTGAGCTTGATGGACACGATCCAGGCCCTCCAGGCGCTTGATGCGCAACAGACCGCCGGGGCGGAGCTCGACGCGGGGCGTGCGCGTCCGTCGGGGCGACAGATCCAGCCCCCGGCCGTGTCGCCCCTGGGCTCCCCGGACAGCGCGCGCGTCGCGCAGGGCGATCCCGTGAATCCGGCCATCGTGCGCGCACCCAACACCCCGCCCGGATGGGAGCGGATCTACGAAGGCTCGTTCATCGAGGCGGTGCTCGTGAACCAACTCAACGGCGACTTTCCCGGTCCCGTCCTTGCGTCCGTCGCCGTGCCGTTTTACTCGGCCGACCGGCAGCGGATTGTGATCCCGCGCGGCGCGCGCGTGATCGGATCCGCGTCGGCTGTCGCCGGCCAGGACCAAGCACGCTTGGCCGTCGGGTTTCACCGCCTCATCTTCTCCGATGGTCGATGGGTGTCGCTGGAGTTTCGCGGGCTGAATCAGATCGGCGAGGGCGCGCTCAAGGACCAGGTGAACCGGCATTACTCTTCGATGTTCGCCAGCGTGGGCGCTGTCGGCATCATCAGCGGCTTGACCTTGCGCGGGTCGAACCCTTACGGCGGCGGCATGGAGGGCGTTCGCGCGGGCGCCGGGCAAGGGCTCGCGCAAGGCGCGACGAACATCCTCGACCGCTTCCTCAACCGTTTACCGACTATCACGATCCGCGCCGGTCACCGGCTCCGGATCTGGTTGACCTCAGATGTGCTGGTGCCGCGTCCCGGTGAGACCGGGCCGGCGTCAGACGCCGGCCGAGACCTGCCGTTCGGCCGCAGCGGGCCGGGTGTGTCACCCGAAGGGCCGTCGCGGAGCAGAGGACGGCGCAGCCGTTGACCCGCCCGGCACGCGGAGGCATCCGGGCTTTTCAGGAGAAGGAGCGAACCGATGAAGAAGATGATCCTCTGGACGATCGTACTACTCGGCCCCCTCGCGTGGACCACCACCGCGCAGGCGATTTTCGGCATCCCCGACGTGGCGGCGCTGGCGCAGCGCGTCACCATCATCGCCAATCAAGGCATCCAGATCGGCCATGCCGTGACCGGCTTGCGCCGCGCCACGGAGCAGTTCAACAAGCTCAAACAGCAGTACGACCACTTGCGTGAGCAAGCCCTCGGGGAAATCGGTGCGCTGACCGCACCCTTGACCGAGATCGCGGCGCTGCCCGGTCAACTGGTCGGCGCCGGGCTGTCCTGGCGCGACGACTTTACCAATACCGACGCGGCCGGGCTGGTGGATGCGCTCGACCTGTTCAGCAACGACGGCCAGCCCCTGACCGAGTACTGGCGCGGTCGCTTGAGCGAGGCTCCCGCCGTCACCGAACAACAGGTTCTGACCGCGTACAGCACGCTCCCCGTGGGGCTGGCGGACCGCGCGGCGGCGAACTACCGCCGAGACGCCGCCGCCGGCGCACGCCGGACGGCCATGAGTCATGGCGTGAACGACGCCGCCGCCCTCGCCACGTCCACGGTGAAATCGGCACTCGATTCACTGGCCGCGCTGCGCGGACAAACGAACGCCTCTGGCACCGCGCTCCAGCAAGCCCAGGTGGCCGGCCTCATCACCAACGGGGAAGTGACGGCCGCGCTCGCGCAACTGCTCGCCTTCCAGGCGACCCAGGAGACGGCCCAGGCACTCGAAGCCGAGGCGCGGCGGCGCGAACGTGACGCCGCGCGGCTCGCCACGCAGGAAGCGGCGCGCGCGGACTACGACCGCCGGCTTGCCGGCATCGACGCCCACCGCGACGGCGGCGACGCCCTCTTGTTTGCCATCCGCTAAGGCGTGAGTACATCCCGTGACCAACGACCACCGAGGACGCCCGGAGCATCGTCACCCTCGACGCGCACGCCGCGCCGAGGGCGACGATGCAGCCCACGCGGTACGCGCCCTGCACGGGCGCACGCCGGCTTCACGGAGCGGCGCTATGCGCCCGCTCATCCGCGCGGCGGGCCTGGCCCTGGCCGCGCTGCTCCTGTGCGCCGCGCCCGCCCTGGCGCAGCAGCAGATCGATCCCTCCGTCCCGACCAACATCCCCCCCGAAAATCAAAACGACTTCAAAGGGTATTTGGATCAGGTCATGGACGACATCATGGCCACCAACGGGCCGGTCATCTTGAACGCCGGCAACACCCTGTGGCGCGGACTCGCGGCGATCGTCGTCGTCTGGACCGGCGTGAAGATCGCCATGTCCGGCACGTTCTCCATGTGGACGATTATCGAGCTGGTGATCGGCCTGTGGATCCCGTGGGTCATGTTGCAGTTTTACGCCACGCCGATCCCCGGCGTCGGCTTCACGTTCCCCGGGATGATCGCCGGCGGCGGCAACTGGCTCCACTCGTTTTTTCTGGCCGACATTGTGCCGGCCATGCAGATCGAGCTGTCCAATCTGGTGCACACCCAGACCACCGCCGTGTCCGATGCGTGGGCCGGGACGAGCTGGTTAGAGCTGTATACGGCCCTCGGGGATGTCGTCGGCACGCTCATCATCGGCACGTCGATGATGCTCTTCATTTTTCTGTGTCTGGTCGTCATCTACGCCGTGACCTACGCCCAAGTGATTTGGGCGCAACTGGCGATGCTGATCCTCACGTTCGTCGGGCCGCTGATGATTCCGTGGCTCGTGTTCGAGCCGATGGCGTTTCTGTTTTGGGGCTGGTTCCGCAGCATGATCACCTTCGCGCTCTACGGCGCGATGGCCGGCGCGATCATGCGCGTCTTCATGAGCGTGTGCCTCGGGTACATCACCACCTTTTCACAGGTCTCCGACATTCAAAGCCCCGTGCAGATGGTGAGCTGGGTGCTCATCCTCTTGCCCTTGATGGTGGCCGGCGTGCTGTCGTCGCTCAAAGTGGGTGAGCTGGCCGGGATGCTGGTGAGCGGCGGCGGCGGCGGCGGCGCGGGCATGACCGGCGCGTTGATGATGGCGGCGACCGGCGGCAAGGCCATGCTTGCCGGCAAAGCGGCCAGCGCCGCAGGGGTATCCAAATGAGTCAGAGCGAACAGGACAGCGGGAAAACGTACGCCGATATGTGGGGCGAAGCGGTGCACTCCAACCGGCACTTGCGGGTGCTGTCGATGGGGCTCGTCGGGCTGGTGCTGTTGCTGGTCGTGATCATCATCCGGTTGTCGTCGGTGGAGCTGCCGAAGCCGATTGTGGTGCGCGTGGACGAGGTCGGCCGCGCCGAGGCGCTGGCCTATGACGCGGTCGAAGCCCAGGCCGACCCGCTGGACCCGACCACCAAGTATTTCCTCAATCGCTGGATTGATGACTACTACAGCCGGCGCGGGGCGACGGTCGAAACCGCGTGGCCGCGCTCGCTCCGCTTCTTGACCACCACGCTGGCCAACGAAGCCTTCCGGCTGGAAGGGGAGAACGTCGCCATGCTCGCGGCGGGCGCCGCCCGCGACGAGCTGCAGGTGGAACGGGTGACGCTGCGCATCCAGGCGAACCCCGAGCCCCCCCACGGGGCGGCGGCGGACTTCGACCTGGTGCGCCTGGTCAACGGCGCGGAAGTGGGCCGCGACCGCTGGACGCTATCACTGCAATTCACGTTCTTGGAGACAGTCGATCCCGAGCTGATGATCGTGAATCCGATGGGCCTCCTCATCACGTACTTGCGCGGCGATCGCGCGCTGGTGACCCGGTGACGACGAGCCCCGCCCAGGCGACGCCGAGCCCCGTCACGGTCCCGACGCTCGAGGACCGCGCCGGCCAGCTCGCGGCCCTCGGCTGGAGCGGCCGAGAGGCCGAATGGATCGCGCTGGTCGCGCTGCATACCGGCGTCTTTACGCGGTCGCAATGGTGCCATTTTTTCGACGGCGCGAACCGCGAAGCGGCGCGCGTGTTCGTGCACCACCTCATCGACAAGCAGCTCGCCGTCGAAGACGAGCGGGCCATCTTCCCCGGCGGCGCGCGCGCCGTCCTGCTCACCGGGAAAGCCCTCTATCGGGCGCTTGGCATCCCTGACGTGCGGCACCGTCGGGGCAAGAACGCGACCACGCACATCCTCATGCGCCGGTTGCTCTCGCTCGATTACCTCATCGAGCGGCCGACCCTCGGATGGCTCCCGACTGAGGCCGAGAAAGTTCGGCAGTTCGAGGCGCTCGGCATCGACCGGGCCGTGTTGCCGTACCGGAAATATGGCGAGGGTGAGAAGGGCCAGCCGCGCTACTTTGCCCTGAAACTTCCGATCGCGGTAGACGAGCGGGCGGCGACGTTCGTGTACGTGGACGCCGGGCAATCCACCGATAGCGAGCTGCGCGCGTGGGGCGTGGCCCACGCGCCGTTGTGGGCCGCGCTCCGGGCACGGACTTTCGCCGTGCATGTCGTCGCCGTCGGCACGGGTGTTGACGCCGCGGCACGCGCCGCGCCCGTGCTCAAGCGCTGGACGCAGGACGGCGACGGCCAGGGCGCGGCGGACCCGGCCGGGCCGACCAAGGCCGACCCGGACATCCGCCAGGAAATCGCCCGGCTTGAGCACGCGATCAGAACCGGCAATCGTGAACGCTTGCGCGCGGCCGGCGGGTTCGAGACGGCGGCCGATCGTCTCTCGTTCTTGCGAAAACTCCCCGACGGTACGCCCACCAAGGCGACCGCGCGGGGGGCCATCGATCGCGGCTCGATCTGGCCCACCGTCCGGCTGACCACGCCCGAGGTGGCGATCTGATGGTGCCCCGTCCTCTGGACCGTTCCGGGGTCGAAGCGCAGGGCGAAGCCGGGGGCGAGCACAATCTGACACGGACACCGGGGGGGGTGTCAGGAAAACAGCGGGGGGGGGTGTCAGGCCCCCCCCTTCCATTGTTCGCTGTCGTTGTTCGGGTTTGTCGTCCTAGACCGGCCGACCCGAACCGCGCCAGCGGTAAGGGAGAGGACGGGAGCGACCCCCCCTTTTGTGCCGCTGGCGCGGCACGGCGAAGGAGGGGGTGTCAGGCACGGTGTCAGGCACCGTGTCAGACACCCCCCCCGCCTTCGGGGGGGTCGCTCCCGTCTGTATGTATCCCTGCGGGAAGGCTCCCCGGCCCGCACGCGGGCCGGACGACGAGCCGCGACGAGCGGCCCCATGCTTGACCGACTCATCCGCGCGTTCCTGGTCGTCGGCGGCGTCAGTGTCGGGTGCGCCTGGACGTGGCCCGGGGCGTTTCCCGAGGCCGATCCCGTGGCGGTCCTGGTCCGCTACCACACCCCGAACGTGTACCGCGCCGTCGTCGCGTGGTACTACGTCGCGCCCGGCGTGGCCGTGTTCCTCGCCGGGCAATTGCTCATCAGCACATCCCGGATCTGGTTCGCCCGGATGGGCGTCCGTGTGGGGCTCCGGTCCCGCCTTCCGCGCTGGCCGCTTTCGCCTTCGGCGG
Organism: Vicinamibacterales bacterium; assembly: GCA_965197935.1. Classification (GTDB taxonomy): domain Bacteria; phylum Acidobacteriota; class Vicinamibacteria; order Vicinamibacterales; family CAZQMT01; genus CAZQMT01. Next base: position 826,753 of record CBDAOD010000002.1, read on the forward strand.
ACGGGCCGGCGATCGTCGTCGGCGAAGTGCATCACCCGGTCAGAGCCATCGAGAGCCCGGCTCCCGAATGGCTGACGATCCCGGAGCGGGGCCTCTATACCGGCGTGGCGATTTTCGGCGCCGTCGGGTCCGGCAAGACGTCGGCGTGTATGCACCCGTTCGCGCGCCAACTCTTGGGCTGGCAAGCGAAGAATCCCGAGCGGCGCGCCGCCGCGCTCGTCCTTGAAGTGAAGGGCGATTTTTGCCACGACATCCGCCGGATGCTGACCGAGCTGGGCCGGGGCGAGGACTACATCGAGCTGTCCCTTGACGGCCGGCTGACGTGGAATCCGCTGAGTGCCACCTGGCTCGATTCGTACTCGCTCGCCTACACGGTGGCGTCCCTCCTCAATCAACTCTTCGGCAAGGGCAAAGAACCGTTCTGGCAACAGGCCTACACGAATCTGGTCCGCTGGATCATCGAGCTGCACCGCGTGCTGCCCGGCGGATGGGTGACGCTGCGCGACGTGTACCACTGCGCCATCGACAAGGCGCTGTTCGCCAAGAAGATTCAACAGGCGCAGACCTACGCGGCGGAGATGTCCGACGAGTGGATCAGCGTCTCGGCTGACGCGATAGCCGGCGACCACCTCGACCCGCTCCGCGCCTTCGGCTTCAAGCCGGACCCGGCCGACCTGTCGCGCCACCAAACCAAGGCAACCCCGGCCGCGCTCACGTACCTCAACACCCACACGATCACGCACGCCCGCGAGCGGATCGAAAGCACCAGCGCGCAGGAGATCCGGCTCCGGGTCGAAGCCGTGCATCGCTGGTACGTCCACGACTGGAACACCCTCGACAACAAGATCCGGTCGAGCATCGTGGAAGGCGTCTCCGTGTTCCTGTCGATGTTCGACTTGCCGTCCGTGGCGCGCGTGTTTTGCCCGGCCGCGCCCGAGGCGCGGCGGTTCCACGTCCCGGCCGACGACGCGCCCGGCACCGACACCACGCCGCTCGCGGCGACCGCCATGAAAGGCGTCGATCTGCCGCCCCTCGATCACCTCATCGAGAGCGGCAAGGTGCTGGCCTTGAATATGCCCGCCGGCACCAACCCGGCGCTGGCCCGCGCCGTCGGCGTCATGCTAAAAAATGCGTGGCTCCAATCGCTGTTGCGCCGGCCGGCGATGATGCAAGCCGAGCCCGGCCGCTACGTCCGGCCGGCCGTCTTTATCTGTGACGAATACCAAGCCTTCGCCAGCGTCGGCGAGGACGATCCGAGCGGCGACGAAAAAGCCTTTGCGCTCACCCGGCAGTGCCGGGTCATCCCCATCGTCGCCACGCAGTCCATCAGCTCGCTGCGCTCCGTGCTGGGCAGTTCCGAGGCGTGGCGGACGCTCCTGCAGACGCTCCGCACCCGCATCTTTTTGAGCCTGAGCGACGAGGCCAGCGCCGAGATCGCCTCGAAGCTCTGTGGGCAGGTCCGCAAGCTCAAAGCCACCTACGCCATCAACGAAACCTCCCGGCAGAGCGGGATCAATTTTCTGTCCGCCCAGGCCGGCGGCGGGCGCGGGAGTGTCGGGGCGAGCAAGAGTTTCACCGACCACCGCGAGGCGGTGTTTCAGCCGCGCGACTTCGCGCTCCTCGGCAACTGTCAGGCGATTTGTCTCCCCTACGACGGCGTGCAGTCCTTGCCGCCCCGGCGCGTGTACCTCAAGCCCCACTATCTGCCGGCGGATCTCCCGTACTGGCACGCGAAACGGACCGGCCAGCTATGAGCGGCGACGGGCTGGACCTGCTGAAACCGTTTCTGCCGGGGCTTGAGGCCGCGCTCGACGATCCCGACGTGAGCGAAATCATGATCAACGGGCCGGGGAACGTCTGGCTCGAAGGCCACGGCCGGCTCCGGCAGATTCCCGCGCCCGCGCTCGACGCGGCGGCGCTGGAACGGGCGGCGATCCATATCGCTCGGCCGTTGGGCCTCGACCCGGCCACCACGCCGGTCCTCGATGCGCGCCTCGGCGACGGCTCGCGCGTGGCGATCTGCGTGCCGCCGGCCAGCCCGCACGTGGCGATCACCGTGCGGCGGTTCGGCACACGATCCTTCTCGGCGGCGCAACTGGTCGACCAAGGCGCGCTGCCCGAGCACATCCGCGCGGCGGCGGAAACGACGTTGCACACCAGGCGCAACATCCTGGTGAGCGGCGGCACCGGCAGCGGCAAGACGACGCTCCTCAACGCCTTGATTGCACTCATCCCCGACGACGAGCGGATCGTCGCGATCGAGGACACCTTGGAACTCCGCATCGACTCCCCGAACTGCGTCCGCTTCGAGGCGCGCGGGCTGCAGCACGGCGCGGTCACGATCCGCGACCTGGTGCGTCACGCCTTGCGGTACCGGCCCGATCACATCGTCGTCGGCGAAGTGCGCGGCGGCGAAGCCGCCGACCTCTTGCAAGCCCTCAACACCGGCCACGGCGGATCGCTCACCACGGTCCACGCCAACAACGCGGAGAGCGCCCTCTCACGACTGGCGAGCTGCGCGATGCAAGGCGGCGGCGATCTCCCGTGGGACGTGACCTGTCGAGGCGTGGTGGACGGGATCGCCATGGTGATCCACATGACGCGCCGCGAGGGGCGGCGGTTCGTGGAAGAAGCCGCCGTGGTGAACGGCTACGACGCCGGGACCAACACATGGGACATACACCGACTCGACCGCGTGACGGTCTAAGGGCGTGTCGGGCGGCGGGCCGTCGGGCCGGCGAGCCGGTCAACGCGACCCGCCTCCGTCACGGGTACGCCACGACGCGGCGGACGGTCTGCGACGACGGATGAACGAACCAGGAGCACACCCATGACCGACATCGATCTCAAAGCGGCACGAGCACTCAGTACTCGGGCGAGCAAGAGCCTGGACGCCATGCGCGCCCAGATCGCCCGCGCGGACGCGGCGCGTTCCGACGCCGCGCACCAGGCGCGGGCTGCACACGTCGTCGACGCGGCGCGCAGAGCCGTCACCGAGAACCGTGCGGCTGTCGAGGCCTGGGACGCGCTGGCGACCCAGGCGGCGACACAGGCGAGCGACTGCCGGCGCGGGGTCGCGTTGGCCGATCGCACCCGGCACCGCTGGGCACGCTAGGCAGCGGCGGCGGGCGCCGGTGCCCAGCTCCGTGTCCGAGGTCGAGATCGGTGCGTCCGTCGACGAGTAAATGCGCAGCGTCGTCGCTGCCGACGCCGCGTCCCCAACGACAACATCAACCGCAGCCCTGCCTTGGCCATCGCTGCCTGGCCTCAATGAACGAAGCTCCACCTCATCACTGCCATATGAGACTTGCACCCGATCCCGATGCGGCAAGCGAAGCGCCTACAGCCGCCCCGGTGGAGCCTCGCCGCTTTGTTATCCTCAGGATGTAACAGACGAAATGGTGAAGCGGTCTCGGCAACGGGGACATTGAACATGACGCAGCCGGTTGTTACTTTCCAAGGCACACTGATAGATCGCAGTAAGGGCAAGCCTGGCTTACGCGCTCCAAGCGCGAAAGACCTTATGGAGAAGGTTCCCGCGTGGCCCGATTTCATCAGGTCGATCACGCGCTGGAATCGAGTTGCACCAGGCACACTAACACTCGATAACGCCCGGCCCCTCCCTGGCCCAGCGCTCGGGAACGTAGAAAGCCTTGGCGTGGAGCCTAACGACATCTTCAATGATTACGATGCGCAATACGCAGCTTTCCTGCGTCAGCGCCGTGGCGAGCGTCGTTTTTATGGTGCCATCGCGCGCGCAGGCGGTTGCAGCCACGTTGCGGCCATAAGCCAGCAGGTAACGCCAGCGAAGGAGGACGTTCTTGAGGTGTATTCCGACGAGAGACTACGGGACGTCTTACAGATTGCGACCTACAATGCGGTTGAGCTTGACGTGTTCAACAAGGCAGATTGGTTAGTCTTGCCCTTCTCGTAGACCGCGCCCCACCATTAGTCTGTTGCGACTTTGGCTGGCGGGTCGCTGAAAACCGATGGATACGGCAGCCGAGCATCTTGGGATACGTCGCTCTCGGGATCTTCGGTGTCGGCACGGTCGTCACGTTTACATTCACGTTCTCGAACGTCGTCTGACGGCCGCAGGAGCGAGGATGCTTTCCAAAAGCAGGCAGCCGGCCATCCTCATAACCCGAGGACTGGCGATGTGGCCGTGCCGGATACCAGGAGATCGATCATCATCTGAGCCAGTCGCTCGGCCTGGTCGTTCAAGTCCGCGTTGAGCAGGGCGTCGATCCCGTGGGCCCGGGCCGCGCGGTGCCCGGCCCCCGCGACATGCGCCGCCACGTCCCGAACAACATGGGGCCGTGCCCCATATCGATTCAGGTATTCTTCCCAGATGCCCCTCGATCGTGCGACGGCATGGAATCCCCCTGTGTACAGGCCGAGGCACGAGTTCGTATGCCGTTAACGAGGAGTCCCCGTCCCCGATCGGTCTCGGCGTGCTGCAGGCGCCGGGCCACGCGGCCCCGCCCCCGGGGGAGACCGCCCGAGCGGGCGCGGCTGGCCCCGGCCCCTTCGCACACCGCCAGGCGGCGTGGGTCATCGGCACGGCGGCCGTGACGACCGTGCTGCCCGAGATCCCGCCCGAGACGCTGGCCGAGTGGCAGCGCGTGGTCGACCTGACGGCACGGCTCGCCCGGGTACCGGCAAGCCTGATCATGCGCACCGAGCGTCCGACGCACACGGTCCTGGTGAGTAGCCGCACCGAGGGCAACCCCTACGATGTCGGGCGCGAGTACGATCTGCACGCCGTGCTCTATTGCCAGGGCGTGTTCGACAACGACGGCGAGCTGGTGGTCGAGGACGCGACCCGCGACCCGGTCTGGGCGGGGAACGAGGATCTGGCCGACGGGATGCGCTTCTACATCGGCTATCCCCTGAAATGGCCCAGCGGCGACGTGTTCGGCACGATCTGCGTGCTCGACCGCGAGCGCAACGACCACGCGCTGCTGTTCCGCGAGGGGCTGCAGGCGTTCGCCGGCGTGGTCGAGGCGAACCTGCGGTCGCTGGTCGAGATCGCCGAACGCCGGCGGCTCGAAACCGCCCTGCAGCACTCGCTCGACCAGACCGCACGGCAGGTGGTCGAACGCACCCGCGAACTGCAGGACGCCAACACGGCGCTGCGCGTGCTGCTCGGCAATGTCGAGACGTCCAACGAGGCGCGCAACGAGCAGCTGCTGCAACAGATCAATACGCTGGTGATGCCGCATGTGGCGAAGCTCGCGCGGCTCGTGGAGCGCGACCGCGCGGCCGTGGAGTACGTGCGCCTGATCGAGACCCACCTCCAGACCCTCACCTCGTCGCTGGCATCGAGGATGGCGCGCGTGTTCCAGGCCTTGACCGCGACCGAAGCCGACGTCGCGCATCTGGTGATGCGCGGCCTGACCACGAAGGACATCGCCGCCACGCTGTCGCGGGCGCCGAGCACGATCGACTTTCACCGCCACAACATCCGCGTCAAGCTCGGCGTGGCGCGGCGCGTGACCCTGCGCGCGTACCTGCTGTCGATCCGCTGAGCGGGTGCGCCGGCGCCGCGGCGGGCTCCCGAGACCGGGCACAGGACCGGCGAGCGGACAGCCTCACAACATGGGGGTGTCCCCCTCATAACCACCCGCGATGTTCTCGTCTACCCATCCTCCCGGCGCGTCTGTAGCATGGCCTCCACGTGATGAACGGCAGGGATTGCCTATGCCGCCCACCCGCGGGGGCGCGGCGACGGCGGCGTGAACGACGCGGCGGCGGGGACAGGGGGAACACCGGGTAGCGCTGACACATTGTGTCCTGCCGTGTCAGGGCACGCGGTCGAATCGAGGCATTTTACTCGCGATAACTGGAATTATCGCGCACAAAAATCAGTTTAGCGCCACGTCGGTACGGCGCGAGTGTATCACGTCGTGATCCGAATTGGGGATCACGGTCGGTCGTAATCCACTGCAATCACTGCGGTTGTGTTGGAACAGGGGTGCGTCTGCCGACGTCACGCCGGCGGCGTGCGACGCGCCCAACGCGGGCAAGACAACAAAAAAGTCGACTTTTTGCTCGCGATAACGTCACGCCGATCATCCTGAACGACGCCCTCGAATCTGGGCGCACGTCCACGTCCGGGCCTCCAGCCAGCGTCGGCGTGACGGCCCGTCTTCCTCGGCGGCGCGGCCTGTTCAGCGCTGCTGCCGCTCGGCGAGTTGGGCGGCGCCGCTACGCCGCGCCAACAACCGCTCCCCGTAGCGGTGGACCATGCGCGTCGTCTGCCAGCGCCCGGACTGCAGGATGGCCGGCAACTCGATGCCACTGGCGATCATATCCTGCACCGGCCCGACGCGCGTGCTGTGCCCGGCCAGGGCGTCGACGATGTCGTCGGGAAGCCCGGCGTGTCGCGCCATCCGCTTGTAGATGCGCGGCACCTGGCTCGCGTCGAGTTGCTCGCCGACCGTACCATCCTTGCGCACGGAGCGGAACACCCGCCCGCCGTCGACGCCGCCCCGGTCGAGCCATGTCTTGACGATCTGCACGGTGTCGCGCGCCAGATAGAGCGTCGCGCCTCGCCCCTCCGCGTCGGTCTTGCCCGACCGCACGAGCAGCGTGGCCGTGCCGTCGATTTCTTCCAATAAATCAGACACTTCCAGCGACATCAGCTCGGAGCGCCGCAGCAGCGTGTCGTAGCCCAGCGCCAGGAGCGCGCGGTTCCGGATGTCGATCAGCCGGTCTCCGGCCGCCTCCAGCAACCGGTTCCGTAGCGGCCAGGTCAGCCCGTGGACTTGCGTCTGCCGGCGCCCCCGGCGCCGGTGCATCCGTTGCAGGGCGAACCGGACGCGGGCGTGCTCCAGCGGATTCGTGTGCCGGAGCGCCTTGTGCAGCGTGGCAATGCTGGAGACGTAGCGGCGCACCGTCGCCGGGGCCTTGACGCGCGCCCGATCGTCGATGAACGCGACCACGGTGGCGGCGCTGGCAGGCACCGCCACCCGGAGCTGTTGCCGGCACCAAGCCGCAAAGATCTCCACGTCCGCCCGCAGCGCGCGTTCCGTGTTGGGGCTGAACGCCCCCCGGCCCGCGTCGAAATAGGCCGCCAGGGGGTCCTCTTCCTCTGCGGCGTGTGCCACGCCTATCACACGCTCGCCATTGCATGGCATCTCTGCAATCAGCATCGGGCGGCCTCCCTTTCCGTCGAAAAAGACCGCGCATTTTTGCTCGCGATAATTCCAGTTATCGCGAGCAAAAAGTGGGAGGCAGGCTGTGGATGTACTCGCGAGGGGCTTTCGGATGGGTGGCCGCCGGTCGACGTGGGCCAACTCTCGGGCGTGCGGGACGGCGGGCGCCGGGTCTCTGGTGGGCTCGCGGAGGACGTCGGGCGTTCTCGGGGCGTACATGCGTCCCATCGTCCGCTACGTCCTTTTGTTCCTTGTGCTGTGCCAGGCGGCGGGCTGCGGGGACAGCACGGCGCCGACGGCGCCGACGGCGCTGCCGCTAACACAAGTTGCTGGCAACCACGCTCCGTCGGCTTCCGGAGCGATTCCCGCGCAGACGCTGGCGGTGGACGGGGTCGCGGCCACGATGGACGCGGCACCCTACTTCGTCGACCCGGATGGCGACACGCTTACGTATGCGGCCGTTTCCAGTGATGCCGCCGTTACGACCGCCAGCATTTCGGGTAGCACCGTCATGCTCACTCCGGTGAGCCTCGGGACCGCGGTCGCCACGGTCACGGCCACGGATCCCGGAGGCTTGACCGCCACACAGCCCATCACCGTTACGGTCGGCCAAGTCGACGTGCCGGGGCCCCCGCCGGTGACCAATCCGGACCTGGTAGTGACGTCGGCGTCAGTGAGCAACAGCGCTCCAGCCGTTGGGGCGACGTTCACGCTGTCGGCGACGGTGCGCAACGACGGGGACGGAGAGTCCCAGGCGACGACGCTGCGCTACTACCGCTCGACCGACGCGACGATCTCGATCTCCGACACATCGGTGGGCACGCACGCAGTGGCAGTGCTAGGCGCTTCAGGGAGCGGCAGCGCGTCGGTGGATCTAACCGCACCGGCCGCCGGGACGTACTCCTACGGCGCGTGCGTGGACGCGGTGGCCGGCGAGTCGGACACGACGAACAACTGCTCGACTTCCGTGCAGGTCACGGTGCCGCAGCCTCAACCGCAGGAGCAAGCCAACCCGGATCTGGTAGTGACGTCGGCGTCAGTGAGCAACAGCGCTCCAGCCGTTGGGGCGACGTTCACGCTGTCGGCGACGGTGCGCAACGACGGGGACGGAGAGTCCCAGGCGACGACGCTGCGCTACTACCGCTCGACCGACGCGACGATCTCGATCTCCGACACATCGGTGGGCACGCACGCAGTGGCAGTGCTAGGCGCTTCAGGGAGCGGCAGCGCGTCGGTGGATCTAACCGCACCGGCCGCCGGGACGTACTCCTACGGCGCGTGCGTGGACGCGGTGGCCGGCGAGTCGGACACGACGAACAACTGCTCGACTTCCGTGCAGGTCACGGTGCCGCAGCCTCAGCCGCAGGAGCAAGCCAACCCGGATCTGGTGGTGGCGTCCGCTTCAGTGAGCAACAGCGGCCCTGCCGTTGGGGCGACGTTCACTCTGTCGGCTACGGTGACCAATAGCGGTGATGCGGACGCGGCTGCCACGACACTGCGCTACTACCGCTCGTCGGATGCGACGATCACCGCATCCGACACGGAAGTGGGCACGGACGCCGTGGGTGCGCTGTCGGCTTCGGGAACGAGCGCGGAGTCGATCAATTTGACGGCGCCATCGACGGCCGGGAGGTACTACTACGGGGCGTGTGTGGACGCGGTGAGCGGTGAGTCCGACGCCACGAACAACTGCTCGGGGTCCGTGCAGGTCACGGTGCCGCAGCCTCAGCCGCAGGAGCAAGCCAACCCGGACCTGGTGGTGGCGTCCGCTTCAGTGAGCAACAGCGGCCCTGCCGTTGGGGCGACGTTCACTCTGTCGGCTACGGTGACCAATAGCGGTGATGCGGACGCGGCTGCCACGACGCTGCGCTACTACCGCTCGTCGGATGCGACGATCACCGCATCCGACACGGAAGTGGGCACGGACGCCGTGGGTGCGCTGTCGGCTTCGGGAACGAGCGCGGAGTCGATCAATTTGACGGCGCCGTCGACGGCCGGGAGGTACTACTACGGGGCGTGTGTGGACGCGGTGAGCGGTGAGTCCGACGCCACGAACAACTGCTCGGGGTCCGTGCAGGTCACGGTGCCGCAGCCTCAGCCACAGGAGCAAGCCAACCCGGACCTGGTGGTGGCGTCCGCTTCAGTGAGCAACAGCGGCCCTGCCGTTGGGGCGACGTTCACGTTGTCGGCTACGGTGACCAATAGCGGTGATGCGGACGCGGCTGCCACGACGCTGCGCTACTACCGCTCGTCGGATGCGACGATCACCGCATCCGACACGGAAGTGGGCACGGACGCCGTGGGTGCGCTGTCGGCTTCGGGAACGAGCGCGGAGTCGATCAATTTGACGGCGCCGTCGACGGCCGGGAGGTACTACTACGGGGCGTGCGTGGATGCGGTGAGCGGAGAGTCCAGCACCACGAACAACTGCTCGGCATCCGTTGAGGTCAATGTAACGGGGCCGCCGCCGCCGAGCCCTCCGGACCTGGTGGTGGGGTCGCCCTCAGTGGACGACAGCAGCCCGGCCGTCGGCGCGACGTTCACTCTGTCGGCTACGGTGGAGAACGATGGGGAGGGAGCCTCGCCAGCCACGACCCTGCGCTACTACCGGTCGACAGACGCGACCATATCGACCGCCGATACCGAGGAAGCCAACCAGACGGTGGCGGGCCTCGTTGCTTCGGTGAGCTACATCGGGTCGGTGGATCTGACGGCGCCGTCGACGGCCGGGAGGTACTACTACGGGGCGTGTGTGGACGCGGTGAGCGGTGAGTCCAGCACCACGAACAACTGCTCGGGCTCGGCTGTGGTCACGGTATTGGAACCCTCCCCACAGGTGCAGACCGCACCAGACCTGACTATCGGCGGGCTTGTCATCTTCACTAGCCCTGGCCCCTGGGGTATAGCGACATTCGGCCTGACGACGGACGTGCGGAACGATGGGGACGGGGACGCGGCAACCACGACGCTACGGTACTACCAGTCGACGGACACGACGATCACAACATCAGACACGGAGGTGGGCACGACCGCAGTCGCAGCGCTTGCCGTTGGGGAAACTAGTAACAAACAAGTGGACCTGACTCCGCCGTCCAGCCCTGGAACTTACTACTACGGGGCGTGTGTGGACGCGGTGAGCGGTGAGTCCGACACCACGAACAATTGCTCGGGGTCGGTCGGGGTCACGGTACCGACGCCGTAACCGCAGGTGCAGGTCAACCTGGACTTGGTTGCTGCGCGCTGCGACTCGAATCATGTGGATCCTTGGCACTACGCTGGTCGAAGCGAGGAGGAGGAGAGAAAGTCGAGTGACCTTCAGGTGATCCGGATCTATCAACTGGAAGCGGGACAACCTTCGCGCCATCCGACTTCGCGGCCGTGCGCGAGCCGGTGATCGACACGTCGCCGAGCGAACTGACCGGCTGACGAGCGAGCGAGGGACGCGTCGGTCGAGCGCACGCGATCGTACGCCCAGGCCCCGTCGACCTCGATGGTACCCGGCGTGCGCCCGCGACGCCGCCCGCGCCCGATCACGGCCGCCTGCGGCGCACGGCGGTGCGCCGGGAGGCCCGGGGCGGGCGAGCGGAGGGTCCATGGCGCGCCACTATGCCACCCGCGACTTCTTCCGGCAGATGCCGAACCCTCTGCTGGCCCGCTACTTCCACGCCCGCGGCGTCTTCGCCGATCTCGACATTGCCGCGCTGCCGGAGCCTCAGCCCGAAGAGTTGTGGGCGGCCTGGCTCACGCTGGACGACACCCAGCGTGCCGCGATGGATGCCGCGTTCCAGGACATCGCGGCGCTGAGTGGCGAGAAAGGCTACCGCGCCATCCTCGACGACGCGGCGTGGCACTTCGCCACCGACCCGGCGGCCCACACGGCCTTCGTCGAGCAGCTCGCCTCACTAGCGCATCATGGCGCGCGCGCGATGACGACCTTCCTCGACCATCCCGCCTGCTGGCGGCGCGCCACGCGCTTCTTTTATGCGGAGGCGTTGCCCGCCTGGCGCAAGCGCACCCATCTGCCGCACGTGCCCGCGGCGGTGGACGAGACGAGTCTCCAGGCGCTCGCCGCTGGCCTCAGCACGTACTTCCGCCGCACCGAGGGCCGGGGCACGCACTGCGTCGTGGAACCGGTCCGCCGGGGCACGCTGGACTATTTCTTCGCCTACCCCGAGGACTACGCGCAGCAGCAGGTCGAATGGGTGGACGGCCAGTTCGGGCAGCGGCCACACCACCCGGCCTTCGAGGTCATCTACGTCTATTCGCAACGGGACGGCACGCTCGACGTGAACATCCGCGGCGCGCGCCCCGCCGTCGAACCATTGCAGGGCCTGTTCGCGGCCACCATCCTCAAGCAGCCCGCGCTGCCCCCCGATCCGACCGACGAGAGGGTCTACGACCTGAATGCGTTACGAGAGCCCGGGTTCGAGTTTGTCTACGACAGTGGCAGCGGCATTCAGGACGTCGCGGTGACGGCGCTGCGCCTCGCGTCGCGGGTGACGATGGGGGACCGCCTCACGCTTGAAGCCGATACGATCGGCCACCCCACGGCGATCTACGACCTGATCGCCCGGCTGGACCCGGCGGGACGCTTCCACCTCTACCGCGTCACCCAGGTCGAGCTGGCGGCGTCGGTGATCACGGACATCAGCCAGCCGCCACAGCGGGTGACGATTCGCCTCACCCGTCCCAACGCGTGCTCCCTGCCCTACGACGACCTCGGCCTCACCCTGCGCGCCATGCTGCACGCCTCCGGGATCGAGCCAAAGGCCCCCGCCGACGCGGAGGCCCCGGCGGGATGACGCCGCGGGCGGCCCTGCTCGACCTCGTGGCGCGGGTCGGGGCGCGAGACGGCGCGGCCGTGCGAGTGAGCGAGACCGACGTACGCCAGTGGCCGGCCGAGGCCGTCGCGGCCTTCAAGGCGCACCGGCTCCTGGTTCGGGCGCGGCCTGCCAGGACCGTGGTGTGTCCCGGCTGCGAAGCCGACTGCGTCATGCCGGTGCAGACGATCCCCGCGGGGCCGCGCGTGGCGGCCCGCTTCATCGTCTGTGACAAACGCAACGACATCAACCGGGTCGCGCTCACCACGGCTCACGTGGACCAGTGGAAGTGCGACGGGGAGGCGCTCGCCCGGTTTGTCGTCGCGCAACTGGGCCTGCGCCGGAGCCGGCACCGGGTCGACGAGTCAGGGACGCAGCCCCTCGGGCTCGCCGCCGGGGACACGCGGCACCAGATGCTGGGCCTGCGCACGCACGGGGACGTGACGCTGGTCGTCGCGGACACGGCGGTGGCCCTGGCGGACCTGATCGACTTCGAGCGCGGGGCCTACGTCCTGGACACCGCCGCCATTCGCCACTTCGTCGATGCGGCGACGACCGCCGACCCGCACTACACGCCGAGCACGACGCGGCGCGAGGCCCAGACGCGCGACACGCAGGCACGGTACGCGCGCTGGCAACGGGCCTACCGCGCGTTGAAGCAGCGGCGCCCGCAGATGTCCGACGTGTGGTACGCCCGGCAGATTGCCAAGCAAGAGATTGCGGCCGGCTGCCACGCGAGCACCATCCGCAAACACATGACGGGACGGCCGGGGGCCGTCACGCGGGGCGGCTGATGCGACGGGGCCACGGGAAGGCGGCGTGGTCGCGCCGCCGCCGCTCGGTCGGGTCGGGCGGGCCGTCCCGAGCGGGGACACCGCACCTGAGAGCTTGTAGAGTAATGTGTATACTCAGAAGCCGTGTGAATATATAAGTGTTTTATTTACAGTCACTTACACGTATAAAGTGGTGGAGGCGGCGCTCGCCGGGCTTCCACGGTTTCTGCCACGGCGCGACACCATGCTCGATCTGCTCTTTGAGCTTGCCGGCAAACTCTTTGTGATAGTCGTCTTGTTTCCACGCGGGTGTCTGCGCCGCGGTGTGCGTTCGGCCCCACGCCATCAGTGCCCCCCCTCTGCGCGCCACGCGTCATCGCGCCAGTCCGACTCGTCCACGATGTCCTGCGTGTCGGAGTTCTCGGTGTCCGTGAGCCCGTACGCCGCGCGCACCGCGTCAGACGCGACGACGTACCGGCCGGTCACGAGCGCCCGGCCGAGTTCCTCGGCCGTGTCCACGGCAAGCGCCTCCTCGCCATCCACGGTGATGTTCCGGATCATGTCGACCACCCTTTCTCTGCGGGGCGGGGTGTGCGTCCCCGCGCCCGGTACCCGTCCTCCGCCGCCGCCGGCCTCCGCTCCGGCCGCGGCGCGATCAGCCGGCGTTGCGCGATCCGCGCGGTGAGCCACGCCTGCACCTCGGCCTCGATCCAGCCCACGGCACGGCCCCCGAGCGACACGGAGGCGGGAAACGTGCCGCGGGAGATGCGGAGATAGATCGTGCTGCGCGACAGGCCCGTGCGGGCCTTGACGGTCGGAAATCTCAACATCGTGTGCGGCATCGTCACCCTGCGGACCGTGCAAACGAACTTCCACCACCGTAGCTGTGCGCGTTGTGCGCGAACAGAGGGGACCGGCCACCCCCGGTGCCAAAAAAGATCAATGAATACGGGCCTCTGCCGGCCGGGCGCCCGGCGCATTTCGGTCGTCGTCAAATTAATGGCAGGCGTAACCCATCTGAAATCAGAGAGATAGAGAGAGTGAGTTGTGCGCAAATTTTCCGCGCAACTTTTTTTCACGTTCTGCGTGCCGCTCGGTCAGACGTGTCGCGTCGGAAACACCCCGTCCACCGGGCTGACGCCACCCCGTGGCGTGGCTCACTCGAACACCACAGTTGCCGGCCGAGCGGCGGGACCGGGAGCCCGCCGCCTCTCAGCGGAACCCAGGAACGGGCTGAAGATCGGGTTCCGGCGTCAGGATAAAGAGTTTGGATACGTAGAGTGGCGGTGTCCGGCCGACCCGACGGTCACCGAGGCGTTCGAATCTCAACGCCGATGCGGAGCGGTTCGTCCAGTCGATCTGAGGTGGTCCATCGCGTCGTCCCGCTCGACGAGGGTCACTTGAGCGGGAACGCAAATCCGACCGTCACGGTGAGTAGCCACGGCAGCTTGCAGACATGCACGTGACATGGTTAACTGTACATTTAAAGGTGCAGGGTGGCCGACAAGCTGACGCCACACAAGATCCTGCTGATCTTCTACCGCACGAGGGCGGGTCGCGAACCCGTGAGGGAGTGGCTGCAACGGCTGGATGAGGCCGAGCGTCAGGAGATAGGGAAGGATCTGCTACGGGCGCAATGGCGCTGGCCGGTAGGCATGCCGCTGTGCCGCCCGATGGGCGACGGCCTCTGGGAAATCCGGACGGACCTGCCGACGAAACGGACGGCGCGCGTGCTGCTGTGCCTCTACCGCAAGCATTTGGTGGTGCTGCACGGGTTCATCAAGAAAACGCGGGCAACGCCAGATTCGGATCTGGCAACGGCGCGAACACGTCAGAAGGAGTTGGAACGATGAGCAAGACGCATATGGGATCGAGCATTGATGCCTTCCTCAAAGAGGAAGGCATCTTCGAGGAAACGCAGGCGCAGGCGATCAAGGAGGTCGTCGCGTGGCAGCTGGCGGAGGCCATGAAGCAGAAGAACATCTCCAAGAACAAGATGGCGACGCTGCTGAAGACGAGCCGCACCCAGGTGGACCGGCTGCTCGATCCGAAAAACGACATCACGCTCGGCAGCCTGCAACGGGCCGCCGCAATGGTCGGGCGCCGCGTGAACGTCGAGTTGGTGTAGGGGCACTGATGAATTATCTGGTTCCTCACACAAATGTGTGCACGATTCAGCCCCAGCAGGTCGGCCGCGCCGTGGGAAGAGGGTGCGGATGCGCTCGTGCCAGCTAACCAGCGGTGAAGTCGTCTGTCGCTCTGCAGACGCCAGCGGCGCAATCGCGTGCCAGCTAGAATCAGTGCCGAAGGCGAGAGAGCACGTCACGAAACACGGTAGCCTTCTCAACTGTTTGAGATGAGATCAATGGACACGGCCAAACCGCTAAACATCACACGCACCACGTACCGCGTCGTCGACTTCCTGAGTTGGCAGCGTCGCGGCAACCTTGAGCTCAGGCCACCATTCCAGCGTGGCAGCGTCTGGAGCGCCAAGGCAAAATCCTTCTTTATCGACAGTCTGGTGAAGGGCTATCCAGTACCCCTCCTGTTTATCCAGGACAAGACCGATCCCAAGACCTACGAACCTCAGCGACTCGTCGTGGACGGGCAGCAGCGCTTGCGAACAGTGCTTGCATTCGTGGATTCAGGATCGTTGAAGGATCGCGAAGGAGCCGACCTGTTCACCCTTGCAAGTAACAGGGACGCTCAGCCAGGACGAACCGCCGGAGATGTACAATTCCGGGAGTTCGTCCAATGCCCGGATGTTGCAGCGCCAGGCGCATTTCGCCGGACCGCGCTGCCGTAAGCACCAGAAACTCGAACGCCCGCTTGGTAGTGACCAAGGCCTGGGAGGCTCCCACCGTCGCGAGGGCGTCCGCCACCGCGCCGTGGGGCAGCGCCCGCATGTGCTGGACGATGGCCTGCTGCCGCCCGAGCGCCTGCCCGAGGGCATCGCCCGCCGGGTTGTCCGGCCGGTGGCCCATGGCGACGGCCCACTTCATCACGGCACCGATCCGCTGCCGCACCCGCCGTGCGGTCTCGGGCTTGTCGTGCCAGATCGGGGTGAGGACGGCCAGCACGTCGGCCGTGGTCACCTCGGACACGGGCATCGCCCCGATGCGCGGGAACGCATAGGCGCGCAGACTGCGCGGCCAGTCCCGCGCGTGCTTGGCATTTCGCCAGCCGGGGCGCTGCTGCTCCAACACCTCGGCGGCGGCCTCCTCGACCGTGGGCGCGCCCTGGCCGTGGCGCTTCTCGGCCCGCGGGTCCCCGCCCGCCCGCGCCCGCTGGCGGTTGGCGAACGCCGCGTTGCGCGCCTCGGCCAGTGACACCAGCGGGTAGCCGCCGAGCCCGAGCATCCGGGGCCGGCCCCGAATGACCAGCCGTTGCACCCACTGCCGCGCCCCGGACGGATCCACGCGCAAGTTCAGCCCGTGGCCATCGCAATAGAACCCTGGCTCGGCGGTCCGCACAAAGGCGGCGCTCAAGCGGTGCGCGAGGCGGCGCGGCGGCGTTGCCGTCATCGATCGATTCTCGCGCTTTGCGCTATACAGTGAATTATACATATTAATTTAGGAATATACCGGACATCGTGGCACCACGTCAAGACGCCAGCACGTGATTAACACGTTTTGATAACTTATTTTACATGAACATGATTGGACACCATGGGAATACGTGGGACCATGATAGATGGTGGACGCAGCAGCAGCAGTACTATCGCTACTTCGACGTGCTCGACGAGTTCCTGGACCCGGCTCTGGTCGACCGGACCCTCGACTTCGCGCTCTCGTCGGAGGTGCGCACGCAGGACGCCCCGTTGCTGATCCGAGGTCTGCTGCGCAACGGCGCGTCGCGTGCCGCCGCGTGGGCGTTTGTGACGTCGCACTGGCCCGCGATCGAGAACCGGCTCGGGACCTTTCAGGGCATCCCGGCGATCGTCTCCGCGACGGGGAGCTTCTGCGAGGCGCGCGACCGCGACCGGGTCGCCGCATTCTTCGAGGCGAACCGTGTGCCGGCGGCCGAGCGTACCCTACGACAGGCCCTGGAGCGCATCGACAGCTGTCTGCGGCTCAAGGAGACCCAGCGCGATCGGCTCACCGCGTGGCTGGCGCGTTAGCGGCCCGACCCGCTCGGCGCCGTGGGCGGATACGGGATGCCCCATTCCTCGAGCAGCGTGCGCGGCGAGCTGGGGTCGTAGGAGGCGGGATTCGAGGTCGAGCCCGACCCGTGGCCGGTGTGAGAAGATGCACGTTCTTGTCGTTCTCGCCGGTGTTGGGATCCATCGGCTGGGTGCTCGAGTCTAAAAGGCGTCTCGGCAAGTTTGGAGTGTCTCGCCGAGCAGCGGCTCCAAGGGAGAGGGGGCCAAGGGTGAGGGGGGCCGTCGGAAGCCGATTGGTCGGAGAGAGCGGATGCGCGCGAGTCTGAGTGTCGTGTCGGTGATGGTGCTGGTGGTCGCCCTTGGGGCCTCACGTCCGGCCTTCGCCCAGGGCCCCTCCGGCGAGCCGCCGCCGCGACCCCGGGCGCCGGAGAGCGTGTTGGGGTGGGAGGTGCTGGTGAGCGGCGGCAGTGCCTTCACCATCGCGAAGTCGCCCTCCGACAGCCGTTTCGCCATCCTGTCGTTCAACCTGGGGCATCTGGTCACGAGGCGCAGGGGGCCGGGTCCGCTGGCCGGCCGGCTGGAGTGGCTGGTGGAGTTTGTGCCCCTCTTCCTGCTGTCCCAGTCGGAGCGCACCTACGGATATGGCGCCAGCCCCCTCTACTTCCGGTGGCACTTCGCGGAACCGCGCGTCAGACCCTTCATCGAGATCTCGGGCGGGTTCCTCAGGACGGACCGGCCCGTTCCCGAGGGGCACACACGTTTCAACTACACCGCGCAGACGGGGCTCGGGTTTCGGGTGCCCGTCACCAGCGGGCACGACCTGCTACTGGGCTACCGATTCCACCACGTCTCCAACGCCGGGCGCGTGAGCCCGAACTTCAGCCTCAACTCGCATGTGGTCTACAGCGGCCTGAGCTTCGGCAGGTAGCAGATGCTCGCGCCCTGCTGGCCAGGCGCGAGGAGTGAGCATACCGGGAGTATTCGAGCGACGAGCAACACAGTCAGGCGGGATGCAGCGCTGGCCGACTGCAGCAGGACTTTTGCCACGGGCTGCTAGCCCTCGGTGCGCGGCCGCGCGTCCGCCTCGGCCACCAGTCTGCGGATCTCCGGCACCTCGGCGTCCGAGGCCGGGGCAACAAGCAGATACCGCCGCCACCACTCGGCCATCCGGGTCGTCAGCGTGGGGTCGCTCTCCGACAGATACCGATAGGTCAGCCCCAGGTTCTTGAGCAATGCGGCCGAGGGATCGGGATGGACGGCCGCCAGCTGCTCGAACACGTGCCGCGCCGCCTCGAGCGCCTCGCGGTCGACCTGCCGATCGATGGCGTGGTACAGGAGCCGAAGCCCGCGCTGGAACTCGGCGTCCCGGTATTTATCCCACGCGTACGATTCCCAGCTGGTCTCTGGCCAGTCCTGCCGGGCCGAGGACCGCAGGGCGACCTGTGCCGCGTCGCTGACCGCGAGATAGTGCGGGAGATCGATCGACTCGTCCACCGCCACGACGCGATCCAGCACGCCATGCGGCCAGACCGCGAAGTCCGTTTGCCAGGTCGTGTCCTCCTCGGCGTTCAAGCGAGACAGGAAGATCGGGAAGTGATCCGCGTTGAGCGCGATGAGCCGGCCGAGGCTCGAGGTCCGCCCGTCCCGCGGCGTCCGGCGGGAGAAGCGTCCCGCCGGCAGCGTGACGTCGGGAAGGTTGGCCTGGACGACCTTGCGCGTCCATGGATACGCCAGCATGGCGCGATCGAGGACTCGCACGTCGGTTCGCAGACCCTCGCAGAGCTGGAGATACCGAACCGAGTTCGTCTCCAGATCACCGAGCGAGACCAGTAGTGTGTCCGGGGGCAACCCCTCGAGGATGGCGCGACCGTAGTCGCGGATCGTGTAGTTGTCATGCTGGTCCTGGGTCTCGTAGTGCACCGCCGCCTGTCCGGAGACGATCGCCACGGCGGAGGCCGCGACGAGGAGCCGACCTGGCCGGCCCTCCGGCAGCGCCGCGGCGAGCGCCGCGAGGCCGAGCCCGGCCCAGGCGCACACGATGAGCGTGGGAAGCTGCCAGAACCGAGCGACCACGCCGTAGAACAGCGCCTGCTCGATGGGGAGGTTGGCGAGGGAATGGAACACGAGGAGGTAACCGCCGAAGCCGACGGCGAGCATGGCCGTCGGACCGACCGGGCCCTCGTGGCGCAGCCGGGCCGCCACACCCCAGCCGGCGAGGCCGGCGCCGACGACGAATACCTGCACCGGTATCTCGGCGAGGAACGAGACGATCCCATTCCAGAGCTGGGTGTGGTGCTCGCCCGCACCGAGCTGCAGCGTGCCGTAGTCGCGCCGTAGAAAGTGATCGAGGAAGCCGCTGACGCCCGAGAAGTCACCCCACGACATCACCGGGAGCCGCGCGCCGGCCAGCGGGAGGTAGAGGTGTGGCAGGAGACCCAGGACGGCGAGCCCGACGAGTCGCGCCAGCACCGGCCCCCGCAGCAACGTGGCGCGTCCCTCCAGGAGGAACCAGAGCGCGTAGGGTATCCCGAACAGAACGATCGTGTGGTGGTTGGCCACGCCGAGCCCGAGCGTGAGAGCCGCGCCGTAGGCGAAGATCGGGTCGTGCCGCTCACGAAAGCTAACGCCCAGATAGAGTAGAGCTGCGACGATGACGTTGTTGAGCGCGAAGACCTCCGCAGCGACGGCGTAGCTCCAGACCAGCGGGGCGAACGCGAACAGACCACCCGCGAGAAAGCCCGCCCACGGCTGTCGCGACCACCGGGTCACCGCGAGGTACAGGGGCACGGCCGCGGCAGCGTCCAGCACGGCAGACAGCAGGTTGACGCGCCAGGCGATCGACCCGAGTGGCAGCCAGGTGAATAGCTGGCCCAGCAGGGTGTACAGGGGATAGCCGGGCGGGTGCGCCGTGCCCAGGGTGTACGCCACCGCGGTCAGCTCGCCGCTGTCGCCGCCGGCGACCGACGGGTACAACGTGGCAACGTAGACCGACACGGCGAGCGCGCCCAGGACGCTGCCGAGCACCACGGTCGTCCGCCCGTCCAGCGGGACCGGAGCGGCCGACGGTCGGGGAGGCGTCGCGGTCCGCTGCGCGCGTTTCCTGGCTGCCCTACCCATCTGGAAGAGCCGGTTAGCCCTGCAGTGCGAGGGTGGCGACCCGCGCCAGCGCTTCGACGACGATGCGAGCCCCGAACTTGGAGCGACCGCGCTGGCGCTCGGCGAAACGAATCGGGATCTCCGTGACGCGTGCCTGCGCTCGCATTGCGCGATGGGTCAGGACGATCTGGAACGCGAACCCGTCGACCTCGACCGGCCGCGCGAGGACCCGCCGCAGCATGCCGGCGCGCCAGCCCTTGAAGCCAGAGGTCGTGTCCCGCACGGGCAGCCCGAGCAGCGTCCGCGCGTACCACGAGCCGGCACGGCTGATCGTCCGTCGGTACCGGGCCCATCCCTCGGACGACCCGCCGGGGACGTACCGGGAGCCGATGACGAGGTCGTGGCACTCGAGCGCGACCCACATCCGGGCGAGATCGACCGGGTCGTGAGATCCGTCGGCGTCCATCTGGAAGATCGGGTCGTGGTCCTGCGCGCGCGCGTGACGAAATCCGTCGACGTAGGCCGACGCCAGACCCATCTTGGCCGGACGGTGCAGGACCTCGACGTGCGCGTGGCGCCAGGCGAGCCGATCGGCGAGCTGTCCGGTGCCGTCCGGCGAGGCATCGTCGACGATGAGCAGGTGCGTGGAGGGCATCTGACGGGCGCAGAGCTCCACAAGCGGCTCCAGATTTCCGCGTTCGTTGAAGGTGGGGAGCACGATGACGGCGCGGGTGTGCAGCATGGCGAGTCCCCTGATCCGGGTATCGGCCCCGCCGGCGCGACTTGAGCCGCGCCGGCGAATCGCCGGTCTGCTAGGATCTCGGGGACTCCCGGGGAACCCGTATGAAGAAGGTGTTGATCCTGCTGGTCGTCTTGATCGTCGTCGTGGCGACGCCGGTCGTCGGGTTCCTGTTCTTCCTCCCGCCGCGTGTCGCCGGTGACATCGCCACGTTGCTCTCCGAACGCACGGGGCACGTCGTCGAGGTCGGCGCCCTGCGGTGGTCGTTCACGCCCCGCCTGCACCTGACCGGCGAGCGCATCAGGGTCGGGGGGACGGGTGACGGGAGCGGCCCCCTGATCGGGATCGGCGCCTTCACGCTCGACACCGACCTCGGCGACCTGCTTGCGACGCCGCGGCGCATTCGGTCAGTGCAACTGGCCGAGCTCGAGGTCCACGTGCCGCGCGGTCGGAGGAGGGACGACCCGGCGGAGGAGACGAGCGAGGAACCGGAGCCGGGCGCGCCGATCGCGGCGGCCCTCCGGCAGGCCGCCCCGCCGTCCGTCTCCGCCACCGCAGCGAAGACGGCGCCGAGCACTCCGATCGTCGTCGACCGCGTGCTCGCGGAACGCGCCCGGATCGAGATCGCGTCATCACGGTCAGACAAGCCACCGCGCGTCTTCGAGATCCACTCGTTGGTGCTCGGCTCGGTCGCGCTGGACCGCCCGATCTCGTTTGAGGCCCAGCTCACCAATCCGAAGCCGATCGGGCAGGTCGCCACGACGGGCGAGTTCGGCCCCTGGAACAAGGAGGAGGTGCGGGACACGCCCATCTCGGGCCGTTACGACTTCAGGGACGCCGACCTCACGACGTTCAAGGGCATCGGCGGGATCCTCGCGTCCACGGGGACCTTCGGGGGTTCGCTGGGGCGAATCCAGGTCAGCGGTGAAGCCGACATCCCGGATTTCAACGTCACGATTGGACAGGTCGTGCCGCTGCAGACCACGTTCGACGTCGAGGTAGGCGACCGTGGCGGCGACGTCCAGCTGAGGCCGGTCCACACGCGGTTCCTGGACTCCGAGCTGGTGGCCGTGGGCGAGGTCGTGCGGGTCGAGGGCGCCAGCGGTCGCTCGATCCTCGTGGACGTGACAGGTGAGGAAGCGCGGGTGGAGGACCTGATCCGCTTCGGTTTGAAGTCCGACACGCCGCCGCTCACCGGTCAGATCGATCTCCAGACCACGCTCGAGATTCCGCCCGGCGATCGGCCGGTGATCGAGCGTATGCGGGTAGCGGGGGAGTTCACCATCCGCCGGGCGCGCTTCACCAATCTCGACGTGCAGAAGACGCTGACGCGCATCAGCCGGATCGGACGGGGGGAGACCCAGGGCGAGAGCGGGTCGAGTGTCGTCTCGAACATGCGAGGCACGTTCGAGATCGCGGATGCCGCGCTGCTGTTCTCCCGTCTCGCGTTCGCCGTGCCCGGGATGCAGGTGCGGCTCGTGGGCAGCTACGGTCTCCGCGACCAGGCCCTCGACTTCGGCGGTCAGCTCCAGCTCGATCGGTCGGTGTCCGAGCTCGTCCCGTCGGATCGGGTGCCCGGTCGCGTGGCGGAGTGGCTCCAGCTGGTCGACCCGCTCTTCCAGCGCGGCGAGGCAACCTCGGGCACCGTTCTCCCGATCACGATCTCCGGTGCGCGGTCGAAGCCGTCGTTCCGGGTGGAGATGAAACAGCTGAAGCCCGACTGGCGGCGGATGCTGGAACGGTTCATCGAAAAGCGCTAGCCGCCCGTGGTGAAAGTCCCGCGTCCGGCGTTGGCGACCCATTCCCGGGGAGGTACCCGATGCGTCGAGCGATCATGCTGGCCGCGCTGCTCGCCGTTGGAAGCCAGTTGCGGGGGGCGGCGGACCCCGCGGGGACGGAGCCTGACGGGTCGGCGAAGACCTTGGCGATGTCGCAGGCGAGCCGCGCGCTGACCGCGCACGGGGATCCCCCCGATCCCACCGACGTCAGCGACGAGCTGAAACGGATCTACCGGCACATCGACGACAACTTCGAGGCGCACGTGGCTCGCCTCCAGAAGTGGGTGAGGATCCGGAGCGTGTCCAACACGGTCGATGGGCAGCCCGGGGTCTGGGAGTCGGCGAGGTTCATCCGTGACGTCATTCGCGACGAGCTGGGGTGTCCGGCCCGCATCTACGCGCCAGGCATCACCGAGTGGGGGGCGCCCGGAAATCCCGTCGTCCACGGTCGCTGCGACGTCGGTGCCGAGCGGACGATCGTCGACTACGTCCAGAGTGACGCTATGCCGACGTGGCCCGAGAACGATCATCTGTGGGAGGCGCCACCCTTCGGCGGTCAGATCGTCGAGAAGGCGCCGTATCGGCGCGTGCTGATCGGGCGCGCGGCCAGCAACCAGAAGGGCAAGGAGATGGCGGAGCTCAGTGCGCTCATCTCCGCCAAGGCGGTGAAGGGCACCCTCCCGGTCAACGTGATCTACGTGGCCGATCACGACGAGGAGCGAAATGAGATCGGGTTGCGCCAGTTCATGTTCGAACACGCCGATCTGTTCGAGGATGCCGACGCCGTCTTCGGCTACGGCGGCTCGCAGACGGCCGAGGGGCGTGGCGACATCATTGGCCAGTCGATCGGGAGCGCCGTGTTCGAGCTCCAGACGCGCGGGATGCGACCGGGACTGGGGCTCGGCCAGCAGCCGATGTGGCGGCACGTCGAGATGCTCTCCACCATGTACGGCGACTCCCCGGGCGGCAGCGAGGTGCTGATCAAGGGCCTGTCCGACGACGTGATCCCGCCCTCACCCGAGGAGACCGCGTTCTTGCGGGGCGAGGCGGAGCGCACCGGGGGGGATTTCGACGAGATGATGGACCGCAGGACGCGCGTCTGGGTGCACATGACGGGCATCTGGGGCGGGAACATGGCGCCGGGCTACGGAGGACGCATCACGCCGTCGGTCGTCACCTCCAAACACGATATCCGTTACCCGCCCGACGTCGACGGCGAGGACATCGTGCGCAAGGTCCGCGCGCACCTCGATCGGCATGGGTACGACGATGTGACGATCAACGTGATCGGCATCGTCCCCTGGTCGTGGGCCAACGCCGACACCGAGATTGCCCACGCCGTGCGTCGCATGTACCAGCAGTTCGATGTCCCGTATGCCGAGCCGCCGGCCGGCAACTACATGGGCCTGTGGACCGCCTATGGACCCGCCTACCTCTTCACCCGGGGCCCGCTCCGGCTCCCGATCGCGCGCGGTGGCCTCGGCTTCGGGTCCGGGGCCCACCACGGCCCGGAGTACTACGTCATCGAGGGTGACGGTGAGAAGATCTATGGCTATGCCGGCGCCATGAAAGCCTACGTGACGACCCTGTACAACTACGCCGGCAAGAACCCCTGACCGGCATCCGACGCACCAGAGGGGTTCGCAGTCGGCGGTGCACTAGCCGTCCCGGACGGTCCCTTCGCCCGTCCGTCGCGCGGGTTTCAGCCCCGCGGTTCCGCCGAAGACGGCGCCGCCGCCCCGAGCGTCGCCAACCGCCGCGCCGCCTCCCGCAGCGTGTCGACCGACCGGCAGAACGCGAACCGCAGGTAGCGATCGCGGTCGCCCCTGGCCGCGCCGGCCGGCGCGGCCGCGTAGAAATTGTCCCCGGGCACCGGCGCCACCCCCGCCCGCTCGATCAGGAACATCGAGGCCTCCATGGGTGACAGACCGTCCAGCGCCGGCACCCTCCGGTAGTCGGCGAACAGGTAGTAGGCGCCCTCGGGAGGTGTCGTATGAAACCCGGCCTGCGCTAGTCCCGCCATCAGGACGTCGCGCTTGTCTCGGTAGCCCGTCCGCATCTCCCGATAGAACTCGTCGCCGAGCGCCAGCAGTCGCCCGGCGCCCTTCTGCAGGGGCGTCGGCGCCTGGATCGCGAGCGTGTCGTGGATGCCGCGGAGCGCCGCGGTGAAGGCCGGGGGCGAGAGGATCCAACCCACACGCCATCCGGTGGCACTGCCGGTCTTGGAGATCGAGTTCACGACCAGCGTGCGGTCGCGCATCCCCTCGAAGTCGGCCAGGCAGTGATGCGGGCGATCCACGTACAGGATGTGCTCGTAGATCTCGTCCGTGACGACGAGCAGGTCGTGCGCCTGGCAGATGCTCGCGATCGCGCTCAGCTCGTCCCGGGTGAACACCTTGCCCGTCGGGTTGTGCGGCGTGTTGAGGACGAGGACCCGGGCCCCTCGCGCGGCAGCCTTCGCGAGCTCGGCCTCGTCCAGCCGCCACTGGCCGGCGGCCGGGTCCTCCCGCAGCGTGACGTAGAGCGGGCGCAGGCCGAAGAGCCGCGCCTGCGACGGGTACATCTCGTGGAACGGCTGCGCGATGATGACGCCATCATTCGGCTGGCACACGGCGCGCAGGGCCACGGCGAGCCCTTCGGTCGCGCCCAGCACCACGGTGATCTCGGTCTCCGGGTCGGGCCGGAATCCGCGGAACCGCTCCGTGTAGGCCGCGATCGCCTGGCGCAGCTCGGGTAGGCCAAAGGGGAAGGAGTACTGATTGAAGCGATCACGGGGGTTCTGCAGCCGGGCCAGCAGATCCTTGATCCGCATGGTCAGGACGTCGTCCGGGGGGCTGGAGGTCGCTTCGCCGACCTGGCGCACGGTGGAGCGTTCTAGGTAATCGATGTGCTCGTCGGTGCCGCCCAGGATCGCGGCGATTCCGCCCCAGACCAGCTCGAAGGGAGGTGCCTCGTCGGTGAAGCCCTGTGAGAGGTTCACCGCGTCGTGCTGCAGCGCGAGACGGGTCATCAGCCGGATGGTCGATTCTTTCGGATCCATGGTCGTCGTTCGCGCCGTCATCAGTCTCCCCTCGACGGGGCTTGCCCGCGGGTTATCCTCGCGCAGACTACACTAGCCCGATATCACCAACGAAAGGAACCAGCACATGAGAGTCCTCCTGAGCACGATGATCACGCTGTGGGCCCTGGGTAGCGCCGCCGCACCGGCGCAAGAGCTGCAACGGGTCAATCCCGATGGCCTCAGCACTCCTCAGACGTACACGCACGTCGTGCGGGCCGGCAACCTGCTGTTCATCGCGGGACAGGTCGGCGCCACGGCCGACGGCCAGATCGCCGGGCCCGGGATGAGGGCGCAGCTGGACCAGGCGTTGACGAATCTCGCCACCGCGCTCGGGTCGCAGGGCATCGACTTCGGCCAGGTCGCCAAGATCACGATCTTCGTGACCAGCATCGAGGAGTTCCGCGCGCCGGACGTGGCCGAGGTCAGGGCTCGACACTTCGGCGACAATCGACCTGCCAGCACCCTGGTGCAGATCTCGCAGCTGGCGCGTCCGGCCTTCAAGGTCGAGGTCGAGGCGATCGCCGTCGTACCCTGAGCGGCGGCCACGTCCGCGATCACGGCGCGGCGGCCGAGTAGAGCGCCGCGTGGCGATCGGCGGCCTCGGTGTCCCCGAGCGCGCGATGCGACTCGGCGAGCCAGTGGTGGGCGGAATAGTTCCGCGGAGCGAACCGTAGCGCTTGTTCGAAGGCGGGGATCGCCTCGGCGTGGCGGCCCTCGGTCATCAACCCGTGCGCCGGATTGAACCACGCCTGGGCGTAGCGCGGCCGCTGCTCGAGAAACGCCCGATAGCTCGCCTCGGCCTCGGGCCAGCGACCGAGCCGCTGGAACGCGAAGCCCTCGAGGAACCGGGTGAGCTCATGGTCCGGGCTGACCCGCCGGACCCGTTCCAAATAAGGTAGGGATGCGGCGTAGTCCCCGCGCTGCTGGAGGTCGTAGGCCGCCTGATACTGATACTCGACGTTGCGCGGATCCAGGTCTGCCGCGCGGCGACTCGCGGCCTGGGCCTCCGCGAGCCGGCCCGCTTGGCGGTAGGCCGACGCCAGCCAGAAGTGGGTGATGCCCCACGACGGCGCGAGCTCGACGGCCCTCTCCACAGAGGTCAGCCCCTCATCGGTGCGCCCCAGCGACAGGTAGAGCATGCCGAGGTTGATGTGGGTGTAGGTGTGCTCGGGCGCCACGCGCAGCGTCTCCTGGTAGTGGCGCTCGGCCAGGGCGGGATCGCGGTCCTGCACGGCGCGTGCGTAGTTCATGTGGCCGAGCGGTGCCGCGCCGTAGCGTACGCTCTGGGCCGAGAAGGTCTCGTCGGTGCGCCAGATGCCGTTCATCACGACGGAGGAGATCACAAGGTAGACCGCGACGGCCCCCAGCGCCGTGGCCGCCACCCGCGGGCGCGCGAACCGGTACGCCGCGAGCGTCGCGACGAGGGTCAGAAACGGCAGCGAGGGGTACTGGCGATAATCGGTCACGAGGTCATAGAGCGGACGGATGGAAGACGTTGGGATGAAGAGGATCCAGTAGGCCAGGATGCCAACGCTCGCAACTGGCGCTCTGCGCGCGAGTACCACTGCCCACAGCAGACTCGAAACGACGACGAGCCCGCCCGCGATCACGCCAGGGTCGAGCGGACCGTGTGCCTCCCCGATGGCCGGCATTGGCCGCAGACGAAACGGCCAGACCGCGTTGCGCAGGTAGTAGTCGAGGTGGGCGCGCAGCTGTGTGGACGCGTAGATCCACGGGGACCGCGTCTCGCTTGTGACCTGCTCCAGGTCGGAGAAGCCGAGGACGACCTCGGTCCAGACAAAGAAGCCAGCCACGACGCCCAGGAAGGCGAGCGGCCGCGCCCACGTGGACCAGGCACGCCGCGGGCTGTGCGCCAGCAGCAGCTCGAAGCCCAGGACGAGCGCGGGCGCCATCACGCTGTTCGGCTTGGCGAGGAGCGAGAGTGCCAGGAGGCCCAAGGAAGAGGCCCAGCCGCCCGGCGAGTCGCCCGTGCGCCGCATCCGAACGTAGACGAGCAGCGACCCGACGAGGAGACAGAGCATGAGGAGGAGGTCGCGCGCCGAGATGTAGTTGACCGGGACCCCCGACACCGGATGGACGGCGAACAGGAGGGTGCCCCAGAACGCCGCGTCGCGACCCCGGGTTCCGGGCCGGCCCGCCGGGTGACGCAGCAGCTCGAAGAACAGGCCGTACAGGAGAAGACAGGTGAGCAGGTGGATCGCGATGTTGCCCAGGTGATAGCCCGTGAGGACGTCGAGGCCGATCAGGCGGCTGGTGGCCTTGTTCACCGAGAGGGAGAGCGGCAGCAGCGGGCGATACTGCTCGATCTGCGGGATGGTCGAGCTCGTCCGCGGATCGACGAAATGGCGCCACGGCGGCCAGACTCGATCGAGCTCCGGGTTGTTCGCGACCCGGTAGGCATCGTCGAGGTGTAGCTCGCTGTGTAGCGTGTTGCCAAAGGCGAGTGCCGTGGCGAGCACGATGAGGGCCAGATGCACGGTAACCTGGCGGGCCGAGCGCCCGGACCCGAACGTCGGCTCGACGGGGTCCCGTCTATGCGGTGCGCTCTCCATCATCACGGCCTTCGTCCCGTCGACGCGTGGATCGGGCACAGGTTCGAGGAGGATGTCATTATCGCAGACAGCCCCTTCGACGAGGTTGAAGACCGGGACGGGACCGCAGAGAATGAGGCGCAGAACACGACCGCGACTCTAACCGGGAGGTCCTCATGACACGACGGCTCCTTGGGCCGGTGAGCCTGCTCGTCCCTGTCCTCGTCTTCGCCCAGGTTCTTGTCCCCGTCCCCGCTCGTGCCCAGCTCGAGCGCAACCGCGACACCATGGTACCGCCCGCGGTCCTGGAGGCGATCGCGACCGAGCTGTCGGGGGCGCGTGCCTTCAACAATGTCGTCGAGATCGCGGGCTACGAATACGACCGCAAGGCCGAGGAGTACGCCGGGACCTACCGGGAGTCCCTCGCGGTCGACCGGCTGGCGCGGGAGTATGGCTTCTCCGACGTGCAGATCACGCGGCTGCCGGTGCCGTTCGACCAGTGGGATGCAGAGGACGCAGAGCTCTGGGTCACCGCCCCCGGCCGGCGACGCGTGTCCCGTTATCTGGACCACCCGGCGATGCTGGCCTACGGTAGCCGAACGAGCGAGGTGGAGGCCGAGCTGGTCTGGGTCGGGCGGGGCCTGCGCGAGGCCGACTACGCCGGAAGGGACGTGCGGGGCAAGGTCGTGCTCACCGATGGCGCGCCAGGGCCGGTCCACGAGCTCGCCGTCCGCGAGCTGGGGGCCGC
This sequence comes from Vicinamibacterales bacterium, assembly GCA_965197935.1. Lineage (GTDB taxonomy): Bacteria > Acidobacteriota > Vicinamibacteria > Vicinamibacterales > CAZQMT01 > CAZQMT01. Next base: position 855,582 of record CBDAOD010000002.1, read on the forward strand.
CGGCGTCGTGAGCTTCGTCAACCAGTACGGGTTCGGCATCGACCGGCCCGACCAGCTGCCCCAGGTGCGGTTGGCCAACGCGTTCGACGAGTCGCTGGACGAGGGCACCACGTTCGCCATAGTGCTCTCTCACCGCCAGGGCATGGAGCTGCTCGAGCTGGTCCAGACGCAGGACTCCGTGACGGTGCATGTGACGGCGAAGACGACCCGCCATCCGGCCGACGACGAGGTGGTCGAGGCCTGGATCCCCGGCGATGGCACGACCGACGACGAGGTGGTGATCGTCGCGCACCTCTTCGAGCGGTTGGCCAAGCAAGGGGCGAACGACGACATCTCGGGCTGCGGAGCCGCGCTCGAGCTCGGACGCACCTGGATCAAGCTCATCGAGGAAGGCGTGCTCCCCCGGCCCAAACGCGCCGTCCATTTCCTGTGGGTCCCCGAGATCATCTACGCGAGGGAGTACTGGAAGCAGCATCCGGATATTGCGAAGAATGCCGTGGCCATGACCAGCATGGACATCGTGGGCTCCGATCAAACGATCAATCGGAACGAGATGCGCGTGCTGCTCACGCCCTACAGCCTTCCGAGCTTTCTCAACGAGCTCTACATCCAGTTCATGCGCTGGATGGAGGACACTCAGACGATCAAGTTCCACAACCTGCGGTCCGAGGACAACTCGGGGCGGTATCTCCAGTACCCGATCGTGGACCCGCAGGGCAGCCAGGATCCCTTCCATATCCGGATCATGAAGCACGCGGGGGGTAGCGATCACCTCCCGTTCCTCCGGTCCAACCCACGGGTGCCGGGCGTCCACTACATGAACTGGCCGGACGTGCACTATCACACGAGCGAGGACCTGACGAAGTATCTCGACCCGACCCAGCTCAAGCGCGCCGCGATGATCACCATGTGCGTGTCGCTCGTGATGGCGAACGCTACGCCCGAGGATGCGTTACTGCTGGCAGGCTTGACCGCCGGTCACGCGGCCGAGCGCATCGGTGACGACCTGACCAGAGCGATGGAGGGCCTCCGAGCGGCCGCGGCGCAGGAGCCGGCCGACCCGGACGGTCTTCAGATGGCCTACAAGGAGGGGCTCGTTCTGGTGCGGCAGGCCCATCGCCGCGAGTTCGCGGCCGTGCGCTCGAATGTGAGGCTGATGTCCGGCGATGCCGACGGACTGGCGAGCCTCGAGCGGATCGCCGAGAGCGTCGGCGCGACCGAGGACCTCGACGTGGCGCGGCTCCAGGCGGTCTACCGTGCGGTCGCGAGCCGCAGAGGCCAGCCGGTCGTGCTCACGCCGGCGCTCACGTCGGACGAGGCCGCCGCCGCGACGCTCTACCCCAGGCCGACGGCGGATGATCCCTATGTGGATTTTGGGATGCCCGGACAGCCATCGATGCACCCGGGCCAGCGGCAGTACGCGCTCTACGACGAGGAGGCTAGGAACTTCGCGGACGGCACGCGGTCGATCCTGGAGGTCCGCGACGCGATCAGCGCCGAGCTGGGACCGGTCGAGGTCCGCACGGTGACCGATTTCTTCCGGGCGCTGGAAGCGCTGGGAGCCTGGGAGATCGCGGAGCGCTAACGCCGGGAGCCTTGCGCCGATCCTCCGCCGCCCGTCGACCCCGCGGCGAGCTTCGTCCGTGCCTTCTCGACGTTCTGGTGGAAGACGAACAACGGATCCGCGTTCTCGGCCTCGGTCGTGAAGTTGTAGGTCCGGTCGCGGCGCCGATCGAGCTCGACCGACTTCGGGGCGGGCGCGGTGCGGCGGCGCCGTGGCCCCCTCACGACCTCATCAGCATCAAAAGGAGCTGCCATGGTCCAGAGCCGAAGAGAACTGCTAAGGCGGGCGGGTTTGGTTGGTGTCGCGGCCGTGACCGGCAGCTCCTCGGGTGTGCTGTCCGTTCGGGCTCGCACGCAGGCCGGTCCGGACGTGCGGACGATCCAGACCGGCGTGCTCACCATTGGATACGAGGTCAGTGGGGACAGCGCGGGGTTCCCCATCGTGCTCCTGCACGGCTTTCCCTACGATGTTCGCGCCTGGGACGGAGTGGTGCCGCCCCTGGTCGACGCCGGCTACCGGGTGCTGGCTCCGTATCTTCGGGGTTACGGCCCCACGCGATTTCGCGACCCCTCCACTCCGCGCCTGGCAGAGCAAGCCGCGATCGGTCAGGACGTGATCGATTTCGCCGACGCGCTCGGGCTGGAGCAGTTCGCGCTTGCGGGGTTCGACTGGGGGAATCGTGCGGCGTGCATCACGGGACTCCTGCACCCGGAACGGGTGCGCGCGCAGGTGGCCATCGGCGGGTACTCGGTGCAGAACACGGTCACGCCGTCGCGCCCCGGACCGCCCGCGGCCGAGGCGCGGCTCTGGTATCAGTGGTACTTCAACACCGAGCGCGGGCGGGCGGGGCTCGAGGCGAATCGACGCGAGATCTGCAGATACCTGTGGGAAACGTGGTCGCCCGGCTGGCAGTTCAGCGACGAGACGTTCGACCGCTCGGCGGTCTCGTTCGAGAACCCGGACTTCGTCGATGTCGTGACCCACTCCTACCGGCACCGCCACGGGAACGCCCCCGGAGAGGAGCGTTTTCTTGCGGTGGAACGACGGCTGGCGGAGCGTCCACCGCTTCGCGTGCCCGCGATCGTCTTGCGAGGGGCGCAGAACGGGTTTGGGCGGCCGTCGGCGGATCCATCAGGGGACCGAGCGAGGTTCACCTCTCTCGTCGCGCGCCGCATCGTCGAAGGTGCGGGACACGATCTGCCGGCGCAACGGCCGGACGCGGTGTCGTCGGCCCTGCTCGAGCTGCTAGGGTAGGGCACGCTCATCCGACATGGAAAGTGGTATCTTGCACCTACGTATTTTCGAGCTGTTGCGAGGAACGAGTTCAAGACAGGGTTCACGTCAAGGAGGAGACCGATGAGAAATCTACTGGTAGCGGTCGGTGTCATGGCGGTGGCCACCTCGTTCGCCGTGCAAGGCCAGGAGGGAGGCGTGACGGCGGACGGCTGGGAGGCGAGGCTCGACCGCGAGGGGGACGCGGCCAGCGTGCTCAGTTTCGCCTCGATGGGGTCGGGCGTCCACGCGAGGACGGCCGGTCGCGGCGCGGCGATTTTTTGGCAGCCGAGCAGCATGTCGAAGGGGGACTACACGATCAGCGCGTCCTTCACGCAGACGAAGCCCTCGAATCACCCGAACGCCCTGGGTCTCTTCTTCGGCGGCGCCGACCTCGCGGGTCCCGATCAGCAGTATTCGTATTTCATGGTGCGCGAGGATGGCCAGTTCCTGATCAAGAAGCGGATGGGCAGCGAGACCCCAATCGTCGTCGACTGGACCGAGCACGCGGCGGTCAACACACTCGACGCCGACGGACGGGCCAAGAATACGCTCTCGGTGGAGGTCGGCAGCTCGCAGGTGCGGTTCCTGGTGAACGGGACCGAAGTGTCGACGCACCCTCGGTCTGCGGTCGATGCCGATGGCATCGTCGGGCTGCGTGTCGCTCACCAGCTGGACGTTCACATCGACGACATCGAGCTGGGCATGTAGGAAGCCTGATCCCCTCCAGATCCAGAGTGGCATCGGCGGCCGGGGAGATGTGCCTCCCACGGCGGCGCCCCGGCTGCCCGCAGCCCGTGGTGAAAGTCCTGCGTCGCACCAAGGGCGGCGCTGCGCCCGGCTGGCAAGGCGCGAGGAGCGAAAATACCGGGAGTATTTGACCGACGAGCAACACAGCCAGGCGGGATGCAGCGCCGGCCGACTGCAGCAGGACTTTCACCACGGGCTGCTAGCCGCCGCCTGGAGAGCCAGAGTCGCAGCGCGAGGTGCCAGACAGGGAGAGCGCGTATACTCGACCGAACATCGACAGCATGGGCACAGGGGGGGCGCGAGCCGGCGTGGCCGGGCGGGGCGGCTCCGATGCCAGGAGACACACATGACAGTCACGACGAAGCTCGGGGTGACGCGGACTCTGTCGGCCGTCGCGGGACTGGGGGCCGTCGCGGCGGCCGGGTGGCTGGCCGCGTGCTCGCCGTCCGCTCGGGCCGCCGATGGCGTGACGATCGAGAGCCTGTCGTCGCGGCCCCACCTGGTGAGCGGCGGTGACGTGCTGCTGCGGGTCGACGTGCCGGAGGCGATCCCGCTGCAGGACGTCGCCGTCGATCTGGACCAGGCGGATGTCACCGGAGCGTTCAGACCGGACCCGGCCGGGCACGCCCTGCTCGGCCTCGTCGACGGCCTGCGTGAGGGAGAGAACCGCGTGAGCGTGAGCGTTGGAGACGACCAGGGGACAGGCGATCCCGTCTCGAGCCTGACACTGACCAACTACCCGGCCAGCGGTCCCATGATCTCCGGCGCCCACGAGCAGCCGTTCGTGTGCCAGACGCACGACTTCACGCTGGTGACCGGCGAGAAGCTCGGGCCGCCAATCGACGCGGCCTGCTCGGTGGAGACGCGAGTCGATTACATGTACCGATCCACCGAGGGCGTGTTCAAGCCCCTCGTCGATCGGACGGCGCCGCTGCCGGCGGACGTCGTCTCGACCACCACGTCCGACGGCCGAACCGTGCCCTTCGTCGTGCGCGTGCAGACGGGGACCGCCAACCGCGCGGTCTACGAGAGCGCGATCCTCCACGATCCGACCCAGCCGGACCCGGATCCCTGGACCCGGAGCCCGGGGTGGAACGGGAAGCTGGTCTACACGCACGGCGGCGGGTGTCGGGGTGGGTGGTATCACCAGGGCGTCGCGACCGGGGGTGTCCTGCAGGACGCGCCGTCGGGCGCCTACGTGCGGGAAGGGCTGCTGGAGCAGGGCTATGCCATCACGTCGGCGTCCTTGAACCGCTTCAGCGACAACTGCAGCGACCTGCTGGCCTCGGAGACTCACATGATGGTGAAGGAACGCTTCATCGAGAGCTACGGCCCGCCGGTCTACACCATCGGCACGGGCGGCTCGGGTGGGTCCTATCAGAGCCACCAGACGGCCGACAACTACCCCGGCGTGTTCGACGGGATCATCGTCTCCGCCAGCTTTCCGGACGTCACCTCGGCGACCATCTTCACGCTGAGCGACTCTCGGCTCCTGCATCAGTACTTCGAGCACGTCGCGCCCGGGACCTTCACCACCGAGGCGCAGCGCGCCGTCTCCGGCTTCGGGGAGTGGGGCAGCATCCCCAACATGAGCGTCGGTGCGCGCCGGATCGATCCCGTATACGAGGAGGGTCTCGAGCTCGAGGACCAGGGAGGAGAGTACATCGCGCGCAACGCAACCGACCAGGTCGGCGGCGCGAACCCCGGTCCGCTCCCCGTCTCCGAACGGTATGACCCGGTGACGAACCCCACCGGTGCCCGGGCGACGGTGTACGACCACACGGTGAGCGTGTACGGCATCGATCCGGAGACCGGCTTCGCGGGTCGGCCGCTCGACAACGTCGGCGTGCAGTACGGGTTGGCGGCGCTCAATGGGGGAACGATCACGACGGCCCAATTCCTGGATCTGAACGAGCGGGTCGGCGGCTTCGACGCCGACGCCAATCACGTGGCGGAGCGACACGAGGCCAACCCGCGCGCCGCGCGTGCCGCCCGCCAGACGGGCCGTATCCTGAACGGCGGCGGCGGGCTCGCCACGACTCCGGTGATCGATTACCGCCGCTATACCGATGACGTGGTCGACGGCGACATCCACATGATCGTGCATCAGTACGCGACCCGTGCCCGGATCGTCGAGGCCAACGGCCACGCCGACAATCACGTCATGGAGATCGGAGGGCGGTGGGGGTTCACGGCCGAGGCGCCCGACCTGAAGGTGCTGTTCGCCAAGATGGACCGGTGGCTAATGAGCATCGCGGCCGATACGTCGGACGACCCGCGGTCGGTCCAGGTCGTGCGGGCGAAGCCGGCCGACCTGGTGGATGCATGCTGGGACACCAGCGCCGACCCGCCGGTCAGGGTCACCCAACCGTAGGCGTTCGAGAACTCCGGGGTCTGTCAGGAGCTGTACCCGGCGTTCCTCACGCCGCGCCACGTGGCCGGCGCACCGCTGGTCAACAACGTGGTGAAGTGCGAGCTGAAGCCGATCGACTGGAACGACTACGAGGTGGCCTTCAATGCCGAGGAGCAGGCTCGGCTACGGGAGGCCTTCTCCGATGGCGTGTGCGATTGGTCGAAGCCGGGTGTCTTCGCCGGGCCGTATCAGGGGACGTGGTTGTCGTTCGGTCCCTCCGACGTCAATCGCGTGGAGTGAAGTGTCGCCTGGGTGACGAAAGCCACTCGCCCGCAGAGCCCGCCTCTGCGCCCGGCATGGGTGCGTTCGGCGGAGTCACTCGACGTGCTCCAGGCGCTTCTGCCGTCTACCGCCTCTCCGCTTCCGCCTGTCGGCGCTCCAGCCGGAGCTGCGCCGCCCTGGCGCAGCCCTGCATGACCTGGAAGTAGCGCTGGACCCAGTCCGCGCCCAGCTCGTACGGATGCGGGCCGTCACCGCGCCCGGCCAGCATCCTGTTCCTGTTGACGGCGTTGTCGAACTCGGTGTGATTCGACAGGATGACGGTTGCGGCGGTGGCGGCGGCCTGCGCGGCGATATGCTGCTGCGATTCGATGTAGGTCTGGAAGTTCCGAATGCCCGGATCCGGCGTGTCGTTCTCGAAGTTGAACGCGGTGCCGCCTGAATACGCCACGTTGACCGGCCGGCCGTCGTCGAAGACCGTGAAGGTGTAGGACAGCGTGCCGTGCGTGTGGCCCGGGGTTTCCCAGATGGTCACGGTCGTGTCGCCGAGCGTGATCTCCATGCCGTCGGTAGCGACGATGCCGGGGGTCGGTGCCATGGTCTTGTATCGGTTGGGGTAGGTCTCGACCAGCTCCCAATCGGCTCCGCCCATGACGACCTCCGCGCCGTAGCGGTCCTGGAGGATCTGAGCGCCGCCGATGTGGTCACCGTGAGCATGGGAGATGATGACGTACTTGATGTCGTTCGGATCGAGGCCGAGCCGCTCCAGACCGCCGATGATCAGCTCTTCGGAGTTGTAGGGGAAGATCGTATCGATGATGATGATCCCCTCGCTCGTCGTCAGCGCCCAGGACGTGTGGACCTTTCCGCCCACGAAGTAGAGGTTGTCGAAGACCCTCGTGGCGTCCGCGTACCACACCTCGCGGGCCGGCACGTCGGCGGGGTTGCTGACGTAGCGCGGCAGGGTGTCGGTCGTGTTGAGCCCGCGGCTCGCAGGCAAGAGACAGATTCGGTTCAGCGTGCCGAGGAACTCGAACCCGGCCGCCGTCTTGGCCGACTGCACCGCGGCCCGAATCTCGGCGGCGGAGTCCCTTTCCGTCTTGGCTTCCTGGGCGAGCAGGTGCGCGACGCCGAATCCGATCACGAAGACGAGCGTCGTGCAGATTCTGGCTGCAGGCGTGCTCATGATGCGGTTCCCCTCTTTCTGCGTGTTGATGCCGGTCTTGGCGCCGTGCCGGGCTTTCACCGCTGGCGGCCAGCCGAGGGTGCTCGCCGCGGTCCTTGCGCGTGCAGGCTGCTGCTGGCCTATTATCATATCCAGGTTCGGCCAGCCAACCGGGCTGAGCCGGATCGGGTGCGCGCACGTCGGCCGCTCGGTGGTTCGGTGGTTGCCATCCCGAAGTGAACGAGGAGAGAGGCGTCATGAAGAAGAAGAAGACGGCCATGTCGCGAAGGGGGTTTTTGAAGCAAGCCGCCGTGGGCGCGGGTGTGGCAGCCTCGGTCGCTCCGGCCGGCGCGTCCGCCCTGGTGGGTGAGGCGGCGTCCGCGCTGCCCGATCCCGAGATCGCGCTCGCTCCGGAGTTCGCGGCGTCTCGGGTCGCCCCGCTCCCACACTTCGAGTGGCCGCTCTCGGCGGCCAATGTGTTTGCCATGTGCTGCAAGGCCGAGGGGCTTGCGGCCTTCATTCATTGCCCCGGCAACTACACGATCCAGAATGCGCTGGCCGAGGCGGGAATTCCGTCGTACTCGGGCAGGCACGACGGAGCGATGGGCCATGCCTGCGACGCATTCTACCGGGTCAGCGGCGAGATCGCGGCGATCAACGCTCAATATGGCGGATGTATCGCGATGGGGACGTCGCCCTTCGTGATCGCGGATGGCGCCAGCTCACCGATCTTGATCCTGAGCGGTGGCGGGCGGGTCGCCGCCGAGGATACCGGGAGAGCGAAGGGGATGGTCGCCGGGACCTGGCGTGACCAGTGGATCACGACGGGAGTGACCAAGTGGGGCAAGACGATCGTGAGCGCCGACCGGATCTGGGAGCATACCTCGGAGGCGTTCCGACAGATGAAGACCGGAATTCCCAAGTCCGTTCATCTCGTGTTCCCGAGCGACATTCCGAGCGCCAGCGTCGCGTCGGCCGAGGAGCTCAGCTACTACAACGACAAGACCCGTTACCGGACAGAGACCAAGTCCCACCCTGAGCCCAAGGCCATCACGGCGGCCATCGATCTGCTCAGGCGCGCCGAGCGGCCGATGATCGTCACGGCGCAGGGCGTTTTTGCCAAGAGAGCCTGGGAGGTGCTGAGGGCCTTCGCGGAGAAGACGCAGATTCCGGTCACCGAGTCCGCGCCCCAGAAGGGGACCTTCCCGGACGATCACCCGCTGACGGCAAGCGCCTCTCCGAGCTGCTATCGGAGCGTGGACGTGGTGTTGGTGGTGGGGCATTACCACATGCCGCCGATCGGCCAGTGGGCGTTCCCCCTCGATGCGAAGTACATCCGCATCCATCCGGTTCCCGAGGACATCGGCCGTGATACCCCGATCGACGTGGGGATCGTGAGCGACGAGAAGGCGGCCCTGGAGGCCCTGTACAACGAAGCGCCCCCGATGAAACACGAGAGCTGGATCGCCGAGGTTCGGGCGGCCGAGAAGCAGTTCGATGAGGAGCGGGACGCGATCTACGCGAAATGCCTGCCGTATTGTGGGCCCAACGAGGTCCATCCCGCGGCCATCGCCAAGGGGGTCAACGATTTCTTGTACCACGGTCGGATCCCCAAGGACGAGATCACCGTCGTCTCCGGGGGGTTTGGGATCGCCCGCTACGCGAGACAGTACCTCCGCGCCTACCGGCCTGGACAGATCCTCAACGGCCCCTACTGGGAGATCGTCGTCGGCCCCGATATCGCGTACACGGTCGGGGCCGGCGTGGCCATGGAGCTGGGCGCCGGTCCCCAGGCCGCCCACAAGGGCAGCCCGCTACTCACGATCACCGGCGACGCCGGGTTCGGCATCACGGGGATGGAGATGGAAACGCTGGCGAAATACCGCATCCCCGCGATCGTGGTCGTGTACAACAACAACGCCTGGGGGACGTGGGCCAGTCACCATCCACCCGCAGGCTCTGGCGAGAGGCTTCGGAAGGAGCACCTGCACCTCTTCCAGGAGAATCTCAGATACGACAAGGTTGCGGAGGCTCTGGGTGGCTACGGCGAGTACGTCACCGAGGCGGATCAGGTGCTGCCGGCGCTGGAGCGGTGCTACGAGGTGGCCGTCAACCAGCGACTACCGTCGGTCGTGAACGTCCAGGGAAAGAAGGAGTTTTGGGATAGGCGGGTGTATCCCCCGGGACAGTTGGGAAAGGTCGAACCCGGTGTCGGCGCCTACTACTACTGATCAGCACGCGAGGTCGCTATGGGCAAGCCTTCGACGGTGGTGCGCGAAGGGCTGAGGGTGTATGCGGAACGCGGGATCTTTAGAGTCTCCCTCTGGGATGGGTGAAACCCCTCGCCTTTAGGCGAAGCCTTCAGGAGGCCGCAGGGCCGGACCTCTTCGGGCTCTGGGACGTGCGCCGTGATAGTCGGCTTCAGCCGACGCGGCGCACTGATTCCCTCGCCTTCAGGCGAGGGAGACTCAAATGTCTGGGCTCTCCGAGCGCCTCACCAACCTATCGCCTGCCAAACGTCGCCTGTTGCAGCATTGCCTCAGCCGGCGACCAAGCGCTTGCGAGCCGATCGCCGTCGTTGGAGTCGCATGCCGATTCGCCGGTGCCCCCGATCTGGAGTCGTACTGGCATCTGATCCAGGCGGGCATCGATGCGTCGAGTGAGATACCCGACTCACGCTGGAACGTCGACGAGTTCTTCGACCCGACGGGTGAACAGCCGGGCAAGATGTAGACCCGGCGGGGCGCGTTTCTGGGCGACGTCGACCTGTTCGATCCGCAGTTCTTCGGCATATCGCCTCGCGAGGCAGCCCGGATGGACCCTCAGCAACGGTTGCTGCTGGAGGTCGCGTGGGAGTCGCTCGAGGTAGCCTGCCTCGCCCCGGACCGGCTCCGCGGCTCGCGGACGGGAGTGTTCGTCGGGATCGGGGGCTCGGATTACTCGAAGATCCCGTCACGATTCCCCGACTACTACGCCCACATCGACGCGCACGTCGGAACCGGCAACGCCCTCAGCATTGCGGCGAACCGTCTGTCGTACGTCTTCGATCTTCACGGGCCGAGCCTGGCCGTCGATACCGCCTGCTCGTCGGGTCTGGTGGCGGCGCATCTTGCGGTTCAGAGTCTCAGGAATCGGGAGTGCGAGATGGCTCTGGTGGCAGGGGTCAACCTGATCCTCTCACCCGAGGCGAGCATCGCGTTCTCCAAGGCTCAGATGTTGTCGCCCGACGGTCGATGCCGACCGTTCGATGCGGGTGCGAACGGGTATGTTCGGGGCGAGGGCTGTGGGGTGGTGCTGCTCAAGCGGTTGACCGAGGCGGTACGGGACGAGGACCGGATCATGGCCGTGATCCGAGCCTCCGCGGTCAACCAGGACGGGCACACCACCGGGATCTCGGCGCCCAGTCCAGCGATGCAGGAATCGGTCATCCGTTCCGGACTTTACCAGGCGGGCGTCGAACCGGATCGCGTCAGCTGCATCGAGGCTCACGGCACCGGCACTCCTCTCGGTGATCCGATCGAGATGAGAGCGCTGACCCGCGTCTTCCGTCGGGAGCACGAATCGGCTCGACCCTGCCACGTCACCTCGGTGAAAGCCAACATCGGTCATACGGAAACGGCGTCGGGCATCGCCGGGCTCATCAAGGTGGTGCTCATGCTTCGGCATCACGAGATTGGCCCGCAGGTGCACTTCGAGCGCTTGAATCCGCGCATTTCCCTGGAAGGAAGCCGTCTGGTGATCCTGCGCGAGGCGGTCGAGTGGCAGGCTCGGGGGAGCCTCGGGTGGCGAGCGTGAGCTCGTTTGGCTTTGGGGGGACCAACGCGTATCTCGTCGTGGAGGAGGCCACGGCGCAGCCGCAGTCGTCGCGAGCGCAGCGGCCGCGGTATCTCCTGACGGTCTCCGCCAAGAGCGAAGCCGGCGTGCGCGCGATCAGCGCCAACTATGCGTCTATTCTCGATGCTAAGCCGCAGGTGGAGGTTGGGGACATCTGCCGGACGGCCAACGCGGGACGCTCACATTTTTCTCATCGGGCGACGGCCATCGGTGCGACCCGGTCGGAGCTCCGTGCCAGGCTGACTGCCGTCGCCGAACCCCGGTCCCGTGCCGTCGATGTGAGTCAGGTACACCACCAGCGATCCCCGAGGGTGGCCCTTCTGTTCACCGGACAGGGTAGCCAGTACACAGGCATGGGTCGGGAGCTCTTCGACACCCACCCGGTGTTTCGTCAGACGCTCGAGCGCTGCGACGAGATTGCCTGGCCCGAGTTGAGCTGCTCGCTGATCTCGGTGATCTATCCGACCGGCTCGACCGACACCAGACTGAACGAAACCCGGTTCACGCAGCCCGCGCTCTTCGCCCTCGAGTACGCCCTCGCGGAGCTGTGGCGCGCGTGGGGTGTCCGTCCGTCGCTCGTCCTGGGTCACAGCGTCGGCGAGTACGTGGCGGCCTGCGTGGCTGGGGTTCTGGATGTCGAGGAGGCCTTGGCACTCGTGGCGCGGCGGGCCTGCCTGATGCAAGGGTTGCCTCCGGGAGGAGGGATGGCGGTCGTCTTCGCCGATGCCGAGCGGGTCGAGACGCGACTCGGGGCGGGGAGGCTTCCGCTCTCCATCGCGGCCATCAACGGCCCGGAGAGTACGGTCGTGTCGGGCGACACCACGGTGCTCGAGACCTTGCTCGCCGAGCTTCGCGTCGAGGGCGTCAGGTCCCGGCGCTTACCCGTCTCACATGCGTTCCATTCAGCGCTCGTCGAGCCGATGCTCGATGCGTTCGAGGCGATCGCATCCGATTTCGAGTATCGCCCGCAGGAAGTCCCGATCGTCTCCAACGTGACAGGCAATCTCGTGGACGGGCAGCCTCTCGACGCGGCGTACTGGCGACGACAGGCGAGAGAGCCCGTGCGATTCGCGGAAGGCATCCGTCGGCTGGGTGATCAGGACATCGACGCCGTCCTGGAGGTCGGCCCGACTCCAAGTCTGCTTGCGCTCGGGCGTCGCGTGGTCGACTCGCCACGAATGGCCTGGCTCCGCTCGCTCCAGCAAGGCGAAATCGCTCCATCGCGCTTCGGCCGTTTCGCAACAATCTGTCGTACTTTGCGATCGACCTCGACGGGTTGCTCCGCGAGCGCCCGGACGAGGTCTGCGAGATGTTCGGCGACATCGTCGACCGGCTCCGAGCAGGCGAGTACCGTCCGCTACCACGCACGGAGTTCTCGGTGCCGGAGACGCTTGATGCCTTTCGTTACATGGTGCAACGTCGGAACATCGGGAAGGTCGTGATTTCGCTCGGCCAGGCCGTCACCGAACCGACGGCGCAGCGCGTGGAGGCCGATCGGGTTCGCCCCGGACGCACGTACTTGATCACGGGCGGTCTCGGATCACTGGGACTGCGGGTGGCGGAATGGCTCGCCGACCGAGGCGCGACCCAGCTCGTTCTCTTGTCACGGACGCCTGATTCCGATCGTGGCCTCGAGGCCTTGGAGACGCTCCGGGCGCGTGGCGTCGACGTTCGGACGGTTGCGTGCGACGTCAGTGACGCGCGGTCGCTCGAGCGGGAGCTTGCGCATCTTCGGGACAGTGGCCGGCCGCTATGCGGCGTCATACATGCTGCTGGCGTCCTGGATGATGGACTGCTGCTGACCCAGGATGACGACAGAATCGCGAGGGTCCTGGCGCCTAAGGTGCGAGGTGCCTGGAACCTCCATCGTGCGACGACGGGAACCGAGCTCGACTTCTTTGTCATGTTCTCCTCGGTGGCCGGCGTGATCGGATCGCCGGGGCAAGGCGGTTACGCGGCGGGCAATGCGTTCCTGGATGCGCTGGCGAGCCTTCGCCGATCGCGCGGGTTGCCGGGCTTGGCGATCGCCTGGGGGCCGTGGGCGGGCGGAGGCATGGCGACTGCCAGCGACGCGCCGCATCGGTTGACCTCGAGCGGCGTCGAGCCGCTGGAGCCGACCGAGGCCATCCGCCTCCTCGACTCCCTGATCGGCAGCCCTGCTTCGAACGTCGTCGTCGTGAACGCCCGATGGTCGAAACTGCTCAGGACCGTGGACGCTTCGGCGCCGGGATTGCTCCGGGACGTGGTTGAGGCAGGTCCGGAGACCGGCGGACACGAGCCCGAAGTTGACGAGGCGTTTCGATCCGCCCTGCTCGAGGCCGAACCCGAGCGTCGGGTGGCGATGCTGACCGGCTACTTCCGGGAGGAGGTGGCGCGGATCATGGGAATCGAGGCAGCCATCCTGAATCCCGAGCAACCGTTGACCGAGTTGGGGCTGGACTCGCTGATGGGGATGGAGATGAAGACGTCGCTGGAAAGCAGGCTGGACGTCACCATCCCAATGGCCAGCTTCCTGGACGCGATGAGTCTCAGATCCCTGGCGGTCGCCGCGTTGGACGCCATGCTCGGCGAAACGCGTCGGCTGGCTCACGAGGGCGAGGATGTCGAGACTGGCTGGTCGCCCCTGGTTCGGCTGCGCTGTGCCGATGACGGCTCACCGCTCTGGCTTTTGCATCCGCTGGGCGGCGATGTTCGTTGCTACAAGTCAGTTGCCGGTCACATCGATGCCCGACCCCTCTTGGCGCTTCGAGGCCGCGGAGACGACGGGCTGATCGATCCGGCCGTCTCGCTCGACGAGATGCTCGGCGAGTACCTCGACGCGATCCAGGAGGCCACGCCTGAGGGTGCCGTCAATCTGGCGGGATGGTCGGCCGGAGGGATCTTCGCCTACGAGCTGGGCCGCCGTCTGCAGGGCGTGGGACGGGAAGTTGGAGTGCTTCCGCTACTCGATACTCCGCTGCCATCGATCTATCGGGACGTAGATCTGGAGGATGACGCGAGATTTCTGGTGGACTTCGCCCGGGTGTACAACGCGTTCACGGGCAGTTCGATCACGCTGTCGTACGAATCGCTACGCGCGCTCGATAGGGAGTCTGCGGTCAGGACGGCTCAGGCCGAGGCGAAACGGGCCGGTGCCGTGCCTCACGGCACCTCGGAGGACCACATTCGTCGCATGGTCGAGGCGACCCGGGCTCATGTTCGATTCATCATGTCGTATCGCGTGGAAGCCATCGCTCACCCCGTTCATCTCGTGAGGCCGAGAGAGGCGGACACCCTTGCGAAGGCCAGTGGCCAGCAGCTGTCCCATGATCTTGGATGGGCGGCGATTCTCGCCGAGCGATTGACGATGGTCGAAGTGCCGGGCGACCACTTCACGATGCTGACCGAGCATGCGCCCGGGGTTGCGAGCCTGCTTGCAAGGGAGCTCGACCGAAGTTCCGCCAGGCTGCCCGCTTGAGAAGGTGTCTCCAAGCCGCTGGGAAGGCCGACGGTTGCGCATCCTCGTGGCGGAAGGTTCGAGCACGTCCGCGCGCCAAGCCGTGCGCCCACTTGGTCGTCGCCACGTGGTCGACGTGTTCGGGACGGGGCGCTGCTGTCAGGCTCGATTCTCCCGTCGAGTCGGACGTCTTCACAGAAGTCCGACGCCTGCCCGACGGGCCGGCGCCTATCTGGAGAAGTTGCTCGAGACCCTTCAACTGACGCCGTACGACGTGCTCCTCCCCACCCACGAGGAGACGTATCTCCTCGCCAGAGTGGCGAGGCGGCTGCGCGGCCTCGCGCACACCGCCCTTCCACCGTTCGAGTCGATCCGGCGGCTTCAGAGCAAGGTGGGATTCGTGGCCGTGCTCGAGGAGCTGGGCTTGCCCCATCCGTCGACTGCCGTTGCGGCGACCCGGACGGAGCTTCTCGAGCGAGCGATGGTGCCATCTTACGTCAAGCTGGCCTACGGCACGGCCGGTGTCGGAACGACCAGGATCGAGCGTCGGGACGAGCTGACATCGCTGGCAAGCGCGCTCGAGCGTTCGGGGGCCCTCGGTGGATCGCGCCAGCTGCTGGTTCAGGCCGTGGCCGAGGGCACTCAGGCGGTCTGCCAGGTTATCTTTCAGGAAGGACGTCTGGTCGGGTCCCATTGCGCCGAATCCCGGAGCGGTCCGGACCCCTGGTGGACGACGCGTGTGAGTGCGCACCATCCGGTCGTGCTCGAACACGTGCGCGCGCTCGGCAAGCACCTGGGCTGGCATGGCGCCGCGTTCTTCGAATACTTCATCGACGATTCCGGTCAGCCCACCTACATCGAGGCGAACCCAAGACTGGGCGAAACGGTCAACGCGTCGCTGAGTGGGGTCGAGCTGTGTGAACAGCTCGTCAGGGTGGCCCTCGGGGAGTGCGTGGAACCGCTGCCGCCTGGCCGGGTGGGAGTTCGGACCCATCAAGGCGTGGTGGCGCTGCTCGCGGCGGCTGCGAATGGCGCGACTCGTCGCGAGTTGGCTCGGGAGGTGCGACGACGAATCGCTGGCGAGGGACGGTATCGCGACAGCCAGGACGAGCTGGTGCGTTCCGGAGACCCGCTCAGCACCGTGCCAGACTGGGCGGTGGCCGGCATGCTGCTCGTGTCGCCGCGTCTCGGGCACGAACTGGTTCGGCGCACGGTGAACAGCTACGCGTTGCCGGCACGGGCGGTGGAAGAGGTCATGGCGCTCGAGGGGTAGCATCGCACTCGTGCGCTGCTCGTTAGTGCGACGTGCGGGAAGCGAATGAAGGTCAGTGTCCTGGGCGCCGGAGCGGTGGGCAGCACGCTGGGTGGATTGCTGCGACGTCATCGACCGGACCTCGAGGTGCTCCTGGTGGCACGCGGGCCGCACGGGGAGGCGGTCAAGCGGCGAGGTCGCGTGGCGCTTCAGGGTCCATGGGGCGAGCACGTGGTCCCGATCGACTGCACGTCGGACGTGGCTCGAATCGCCGGGTCGGACTTCGTCCTGGTCACGGTCAAGTCGCAGGATTCCCGTGTAGCGATGCGGTCGGCGGCCGGGCACATGGGCCGCGCGATCGTGGTCTCGGTTCAGAATGGGTTCAACGACGCGGCATTGGGTGCCCACGTCCCTCCCGATCGCCTGGTCATGGGAATGACCGCGGCCAACATGGCGGTCGTGGCGCCTGGAGCTGTGAGTCTCAGGCTTGATGGCGTGTGGGTGTTCGGCCCGACACCGGATCGAACGAACACCGAAGCGGCGCGACGAGCTGGCGCGCTCGTGCGATCGACGAAGCTGCCCGTGTGCGAGCATCCGAACGTCCAGGCCGTGCGGTATGCGAAGCTGGCCGTGAACGCGGTAGGCTACGCGTCGTGTCTTTCCGGCTCGAACCTGATCACCGAGGCGTTCGGTGACCGACCCTGGCGCCGGTGCGTGGGAGCACCCTTGTTGCGCGAGTGCCGTGACGTGTTCAGGTGTGCCGGAGTGGAGACGGAACGAGTGCCTGGCCAGCCGAGCCCGCGGGGCCTGGCCAGCCTGATGGCCCTCATGGACGTTCCCGCGTTCGGATCGGCGATTGGCTGGATTGCCGGTCAGCGATTCAATCGTCGGCCCATGCTCTTCTCCGTGTCTCAGGATCTGGCGCGCCGCAAGCGCACCGAGATCGACTTCGTCAACGGCGAGGTGGCTCGGCTCGCGGGGCGCTGTCAGGTAAGCGCACCCTACAATTCACTGGTCGTGCAGTTGGTACGGGAGCTCGAGACCCGCGGTGATGGCAGCCTGTTCACGCGCTCTGAAGTCATCGAGCGGTTCGCCGTGGTCGGGCAGGCGCGGGGCGCGTCGTGATGTCGACCTTGCAGTACGGCCTGTACCGGACGTGGCTGGTGCTGCGAAGCCCGGACGTCCGGCGTCTGCTGGCCGATACGCGCTCGTGACATTCAAGGGCAGGTGCTCCTGGACAAGCTGACGGTCTGCCGCGACAGTGACTTCGGCCGTCGTCATGGACTCGATCGCGTGCGCTCTGCGAACGAGTTTCGCCGTCGGATGCCGGTGACGAGCTACGAGGACTACGTGCCATACATCGAGCGCGTGAAACGGGGCGATGCGGGCGCGCTGTTCGGTCGTCGAACCGAGCTCGTCATGTTCGCGAGGACGTCGGGAACGACGGGGGCGAGCAAGTTCATTCCGGTGACGCGGAAGTCGTTTCGGGAGTATCGGGCAAGCTGGCAGCTGTGGGGAATCGGGTGTCTTCGAGACCATCTGGACCTGCTGGGCAAGCAGGTGCTTCAGCTCAGCAGTGACTGGCAACAGGACTGGACGCCAGGCGGAACGCCTTGCGGGAACATCAGCGGCCTGGCCGCCGAGGTGCTCCCTCCCGCGGCTCGACTCGCCTACGTGCTCCCGCGAGACATCGCCACGATTCGTGATTCGGCGGCGAAGCAGTATGCGACGTTGCGAATCGCCATGGCATCGAGGCGAGTTGGCCTCCTCGTGACCGCCAATCCGAGCACGCTCGTCGAGCTTGCCCGACGCGCCGACGCCGACCAGGAGTCCCTGATCCGGGACATTCACGATGGCACGCTGGCCGCATACGTGGATGTGCCTGCCGGCATCCGGCGCTCGCTCGTCCGATACTGCTGTCATCCGGATGTCGAGCGCGCGAGGGCGCTGGAGCGGGTGACGGCGCGGACCGGCCACCTGTACCCCCGCGACGTCTGGCCGGACCTTAGCGTGTTGGCGGTCTGGTTGGGTGGCGCGGCCAGCGTGTACGTGCCCATGCTCCGACAGTTCTACGGTGCTACAGCTCTCCGCGATCACGGTCTGTCGGCGAGCGAAGGCAGGATGACGATTCCGCTCCGCGACGGCACGCCAGCCGGGCTGCTCGACTTCACGCACCATTACTTCGAGTTCGTGCCCGAGGAGGCGTACGACGCCAACGCTCGGACGACGCTCGAAGCCCACGAGCTCGAGATTGGCAGTCGGTACTACGTGCTGCTCACGACCTCAGGTGGCCTCTACCGATACCACATCCATGACGTGGTGCGGTGTGTGGGATTCGAGGGTCAGGCGCCCATGTTGGAGTTCTGCGGGAGGGGAGCGCATGCGTCGAGCATCACAGGGGAGAAGCTCACCGAATCGCAGGTCATCGAGGCCGTCGCGCCGGTCTTCGAGAGCATCGGGTCGCCGCTCGAGCCCTTTACGCTTGCGCCCGTGATGAACCGCCGGCTCGGGTACGTCCTGCTCGTCGAACCGCTCGCACGGCCCACGGATGTCCAGATGCTCGCGTCGGCCGTAGACCGCGAGCTGTCACGTCTCAACATCGAGTACCTGGACAAGCGTACCAGCGGCCGCCTGGATCCCGTGACCGTGCAGGAGATTCCGCACGGGACGCGGGCGATCGTTCGTGAGGAGCGGCTGCGGAGCGGAGGCAGCCAGGAAGAGTACAAGCACCCTTGCCTCGTGAGCGACCTCTCGTTCGTGCGTCGTGTGCTGAGCCGAGGCGTCGAGCCACATGTGACGACCCGCGTGAACCGACCTTCCAGATGACCTCGAATCGACTCCTCGTGACGGGTGCGACCGGAATGGTCGGGAGCGCGGTCGCCCGTAAGGCGCTGTCGGCGGGCTATCGCGTGCGGGCGCTGGTGCGACGGGATTCGGATCGAGCGCTCCTCGACGGACTCGACCTGGAGATCGTCGAGGGTGACCTGGCGACACCGAGCGCCGTCGTGGGGGCGCTCGACGAAGTCGAGGCGGTGGTGCATGCGGCGGCTCACATAGGCGACTGGGGCCTGTCGAGACGTACCGCGCAGTCAACGTGTTCGCGCTCGAGCAGCTGCTCACGGCCGCCGAGGAGCGACGGGTGCTGAAGAGATGGGTCCAGATCAGCTCGCTTGGCGTGTACGCCGCGCGCGACCACTTCGGAACGGATGAATCAGAGCCGATGGACCTCGACGGCCTCGACGGCTACACGCGGACGAAGGCCGAGGCGGAGGTCGTGATCAGGCGGCACGTGGACGAGTGCGGATTGCCTGCCGTTATCCTTCGACCCGGATTCACGTACGGCCCAGGCGAGCGCCACGTGATCCCGCGGTTGATTCGGCGGTTTCGCGACGGGACGGTTCGGTTGATCGGCGACGGAAAGAAGTCGCTCAACAACACGGCCGTGTCCAACCTCGCCGACGCGGTGTTGCTCGCTCTCGCGTCCGACGGCGTGAACGGGCACGCCTTCAACATACGCGACGAACGCCTGGTGACGAGAGTGGAGTACCTCCAGACCGTCGCCGAGTTCTTGAAGCGACCGATGCCTGGCCGAGTGCCGTTGTGGGTGGCGCGGGCGGCCGTGACTCCGATCGAAGGCTTCGCGAAGCTGAGTGGACGGTCGACCGCTCCCCTGCTGACGAGCGCCACCATCAAGTTCATGGCGCTCAATCTCGATTTCTCCATCCAGAAGGCCAAAGACATCCTGGGCTACCGACCCAGAATCGATTTTAGCGAAGGCATGCCAGAAGCCTTACGCTGGGCAACCCGTGGCACCGACGCGCCCGCAGGATCAGGTGGGTCGGCGTGACCGTCGGTATCCTCCGTTCATGAAAGTCGCCGTTCTGACGAGTCACATCGTTCGACTCCCGCTGCGCTGGAGGATTCGGCACGCCTCGGCGGAGCGCGCCGTGAGTCGCAGCGTCGTCATCCGGTGTGAGCTGAGCGACGGAACCGTGGGCTGGGGCGAAGGCGTACCCCGCGAGTACGTGACCGGCGAGACGCCAGAAGGGGCGATCGATCAGCTGGCGCACACGCCGGTGTCGGACCAGCTGGCCGCGGAGTGTCACTCGTGGGCCGACGTGATCGCGCTGTGCGACCGCTTTCGACCAGCCGAGCTCGACCCCGACCCTCGGGGATGTCGGGGCAACGCCCTCCGGTGTGCGGTCGAGCTCAGTATTCTCGACGCGTTCGGACGCCGGCTCGAAGAGCCGCTGAGCGCGATCACCGCCCAAGTTGACGAAGCGCGGGCGCTCGCGGTCGCACCTGCCACCGTGCGCTACTCGATGACCATCGCCGGTGGTCGCCGCTGGAAGAGCCGACTGCTGGCCGCGAGCACGCGCCTGTACGGCTTCCGTCACTGCAAGGTCAAGCTGGGAATCGACGGGGAAGACGACGTCCGAAAGGTGCGGATGATTCGGCGATGGCTGGGCACCGGGATTGACCTGCGGCTCGACGTCAACGGTGCGTGGAGTGCCGATGATGTCGTCCATCGCACCGAGCCGCTCCTCGGTTCGAGAATCAGCTGCCTCGAACAGCCCGTTCCACACGCCGAGGTCGGCGCCCTCTCCGATATCAGGCATCGGTTGCCCGTGCCGATCATGCTCGACGAGTCACTGACCAGCTTCACGGACGCAGCCACAGCCATTCGCGAGCGGACGTGTGATCTCTTCAACATCCGACTGTCGAAGTGCGGCGGATTTCTCAACAGCCTCCGGCTCGCGGCGCTTGCTCGGGGGGCAGGGTTGGGCTACCAGCTGGGATGCCATCCTGGCGAGTCTGGCATCCTCTCGGCGGCCGGTCGACAGTGGGCGTCCTCGGTGGCCGACGTGCGCTTCCTCGAGGGATCCTTCGATCGCTATCTGCTGCGGAGACGGTTGACCCACGAGGACGTCTCGTTCGGCCGGGGCGGGCTCGCGCAGCCCATTCGGCGGCCGGGTCTCGGTGTTGTCGTTGACCCGATCGCCCTGGATGTGCTGGCGCTGACCAAGGGGATCCACCGGGTGACGTGATCGGTGCCCGTCAACCTTGACGGCCAGGAAGACAGTCCGCATGAGGTGGCGTAGGCTAGCAGCCCGTGGTGAAAGTCCTGCGCTGCACCAAGGGCCACCTTGGAAGATGCCGCGGCCGGCCCGAGCAAGGCGCGAGGAGCGAAAATACCGGGAGTATTTGACCCGTCGTGAACAATGCCCAACGTAGCCCGCGGCGGGATGCAGCGCCGGCCGACTGCAGCAGGACGTTTACCACGGGCTGCTAAACCGAATCGCCGGTCCTGGAACCGGTGGAGACGTCCGAGCGACGCTGGGCGACTGCGAGCAAACGTATGGCCGACATTGTCATCATCAATCCGCAGTTTGAGACGTCGTTCTGGGGTTTGGAACACAGTGTACCGCTGTTGGCAAAACGGGCCAGTCTACCCGTCGCATGCTTGCCGCTGCTGGCCGCCCTCGCGCCGCGGCATCACAACGTCACGTTGATCGACGAAAACGTCGAAGCGATTGATTGGGCTCGGGTATCCAAGGCCGACATCGTGGCGCTGACGGGAATGTGCGTGCAGCGCGCGCGGATGAAGCAGATCATGGAGGAGTTGCGTGCACGCGACAAGTTTGTCGTCGTCGGCGGGTCGTTCGTCACAGTCGAAAAGCACATCTTCGACCACGTGGCGGACGTCGTGTTCCTCGGCGAAGCCGACGAGACCTGGCCGCAGTTCTTGGACGAGTGGGAGCGCGGCGAGCACAAGGACCGCTACGAACAGGCAGCAGCCACGGACATGTCCACCGTGCCGCTGCCGCGGATGGACCTGATCAAGTCGCAGCACTACATGTATGGCAGCATGCAAATCTCGCGTGGCTGTCCGTTTCAGTGCGAGTTCTGCGACATTATCGTCACCTTCGGCCGCCGCCCGCGGCTGAAGACCAGCGAGCTCTCGGGCACGAACGGCTCGGCTTGCACGGTGCGGACCTGCGTGACCGCGCGCCGGACCACGTCCACCCGTCGCTCCCACTCCTGCCACTCGGCCTCGTGATCCCGCGCGAGGTAGAGCTCGAGGGCCTTCCACAGCCCGACGATCTCCTCCTTGCCGACCTTGGCGAGACGTCCGACGCTGTCCGAGTGCGGCGATCCATTGAGGTAGGCCGCCTCGATGAGGTCCCTGCGGCCGAGCAGCAGGCCGGAGCACTGCGGTCCACGGAGTCCCTTGCCTCCGCTGAACGCCGCCAGGTCGTAGCCCATCTCGGTGAAGACGCGCAGGTTGCTCGCGGGGGGCACGTCCGCCGCCGCGTCGATCATGGCGGGAACGCCGGCGCGTCTGGCGATCCTCACGAACTCCTCGCGGCCGATCGCGCCCCTGTGCTCCGCGAGGTTGAGGAAGAACAGCATGCCGGTGCGGTCGCCGATCGCGGCGCGGAGCTCGTCCGCGGTCTCAACCTCGATGAGCTCGACGCCGACGTTGCGGATCGCGTGGTCGTAGCCGAATCGATGCGTCTTCTGGAGGATGACCTGGTCCTTGAGCCCCGTCGTATCCGGCATGCGCTTGATCCGCTCCGTGTCGGTGCCGCAGACGCACGCCGCGGTCCCGAGGGTCAGGGCCGCCGCGCACCCGGAGGTCACGAGTGCCGCCTCCCCGCCCCCAGCAGGCCCGCGATTCTCTCGCCCACGGCCTGCTGGAGCTCGCCAATCGACACGTGTCGGCTCGCCGCGTCCTCCATGGCGGCGACGACCGCTGGAGGCATGATCGAGGCACTCAGGGCCGTGTAGGTGCCGGCCGCGTTGATCAGCGGTCGGACGCCCAGCTCGGCGTAGACCCCGGCGCCCTGCGCGCCGGGCCGACGGCCGGCCGCGGCCACCATCGTGGCTCCGCCGTGGGTGAGCGCCAGTCCACCCAGCGCCGAGCCGAGGCTCGCTCCCCGTAGGAAATGGCGTCGCGTCCACCTGGTCGAGAATCGGCGCATGTGCCTGCCTCCTTGGTCATGTGCGCGGCCTAACTGTGCTGCTCCAGTGCGGTGTGCGACGAGTGCCCGCATTATACCCGGGCCGAGCGATCCGTCGAGGAGGTGCGCCACCGACTGCACCAGGGCGTTCGCCGGGGGGTGCGGGAGTGACGCTGTCGGGTGACGGGCGATACAATCCCCACCGTTCGGGGCAAGACCAGGCGGGTCGCTCGTCGCACCCCTTCGTCGGGCCCGAAGAGTGAGGTAGAATCAGTCCGCTGGCCAACAGCAGCAGGATGTGTGCCGTCAGCTGCCAGGCCCGGTACCGCCTGACACGGATTCATTTTTCGAGACGATGGAGGAGATTGATGCCGTTCGTCATCACCGACCCCTGCATTGGGACCAAGGACACGGCCTGCGTGGATGTGTGCCCGGTCGATTGTATCCATCCGCGGAAGGACGAGGAGGAGTTCGAAGCGGCCACGATGCTCTACATCCATCCCGATGAGTGCATCGACTGTGGCGCATGCGTACCAGCCTGTCCCGTGACGGCCATCTACGACAGCATCGAGACGGTGCCCGAGAGCCAGACGATGCTCATCAAGGCCAACGACATCTACCGGCTCGGGGAGCCCGACACGATGGAGGAGGCCGAGAATATCGTCAAGGCCCACGTGGAGGCCCACGCCGACATGATGGCGATCGCCCCGGCCGAGCGTCAAGCCGCCCACTAGCGCACCGCCGTCGAGATGCGGTCGCGGATCGAGTTCGCAGCGCGCCCAGGCGCAAGGCGCCGCGACGAGGAACACCGGGAGTATTTCGAGGAGCGGCAACGCCGCGGATGGGTGAGCTGCGGGCTCGAGGCGTGACCGCAGCTCGACGGCGGTGCACTAGGTTCCCACCCTCTTGAGACGCGCGGGCTACGTTGGTGGCCCGCGCGCTGGTTGCGACGGGCAATCTCCAGCAATCGGCGCCGGGAGCGTAGGCCGATCGTCGGCAGCCGTCCCGCCGATCACCTCCCAGCTGCACCCCCAGGCATCGGAGGTAGGATTGTCGTGGTGCGGGGAGCGTGCGCGTCGGTTGCACGGATCCGCGGGCTCGCGTACCATCGATCCACGCGATTGGACTCGGTCCAGCCGACCGCCGTGCGCCGTGTTCCGAACCGTCACCACGAGGAGGGAGAGCTAGATGACGTCGAAGCTGCGTGTTGCCGTGGGAGTCGTGCTTGCGGGGAGTCTCGTCACCGGGGGCTGGGTGCTGGCGCAGAGCAATACGTTCGGTACCCCAGAATCGATCATCCACATCTCGATCATCCAGTGGAAGGACGGCATCTCGGATGCCGAGAAGCAGAAGGCGCTGGATGGTGTGAAGACGATGGCCGCCGAGATCCAGGGCATCAAGAACGTCTGGATCAAGGGGATCCGCGTCCAGCCTGAGGGCTACGAGAGCGCGTTCGCCATCGAGTTCGAGGATGCCGCCGCGGCCGAGCGCTACATCGACCACCCGTCCCACGTGGCGTGGACGGAGCACTTCTTGTCGGTTCGCGAGGGCAGCATCTCACCGCAGATCACGAACTGACACGACTTTGCTGGCCCAGATCATCGATCTCTACTCGCTCGTGGTGTTGGTGGCGGTCATCGGATCGTGGGTGCAGCTCTCACCCTACAACCCGGTCGGCCGATTCGTCTACGGCCTGACCGAGCCGGTGCTCGCGCCGATCCGCAGGATCCTCCCGCCCATGGGAGGCCTGGATCTGTCGCCGATGGTGCTGCTCATCGGCCTTCAGGTTCTCAGAGGGCTTCTGCGAGGTTGACCGACCGAGGCGGCGCCGAAGCCCCGCGCTGTGTGGGCGCCGTTTCGCTCCCCCGATGGGTGATCTGACAAAAGTAGAGCTAGAAACGGACTAGGCGAGTGAGCTTGACCGCGACGCTCCGGTTCTCGAGCATCGAGAAGCTGCTGCCCCCATCCTCGACGAGGCGACCGTCGCTGTAGACGACGAACAGGTCGCTGCCGGGCTCGTACTCCCAGCGGAGTCGGACGTTGCTGTTGAGCGAGTCGTTGCTCGAGTTGTACTGGACGAGCGCGCCGACAAACATCCGCGCCGTCGCCGTGAAGGTGGCGCGCGCGCTGTACAGCCGCGCCGTGAACGACCCTTCAGGCAGATCCACGAAATTCAGCGAGAGGTTCGGCTCCACCGAAAACCTCGTCGAGATCTCCACCCGGCCCCGGTAGCTCACCTGGGTGCGCTCGCCGCTGAAGAAGTCCCCGCGCAGGAAGGTGAACGCTCCCGAGACCTTGCGCTGGCCACCCAGTCGATAGGTGGTCGTGGCGTCGCGGAAGCTGTACTCACCCGGCGGAATGAAGATGCCGTCCGCGATCTCGAAGTCTTCGTCCAGGTACTCGAAGTTGTCCCGGTAGGAAATGTTCCACCGGTCGCCGCTGTCGAATTCGATCCGGGTACTGAAGTTTGCCTGCCGGGTCTCCAGCCGACCCGCGTTGTCGGCGATGTGCTCGAAGCTGGGTTCGAAGCCGATCTTGCGGATCGCCCGAATGGCCTGCGGGCGCGGGCTGTAGCGCGCCTGCGCGAAGTTCCGTCGGAAGTCGGTTCGGCGAAGAAACCCGACCTCCGGGTTGAAGTTCTCCTCGACGGTGAGGTGGTTGACCTGGACGCCGTACTTGTCCCCGGCGTAGTCGAGGCCGGCGCTGTAGGTCGTGTCGTCACCGGACAGGTCGGTCGTCCGGGTGAAGGCGTAGTAGCCGTCGATTCTGAGATCCTGAAAGAACGACAGGTTGGCGTCGACGCCGAGTGCCTGGTTGGTGCCCGACAGCTCCTTGCCCACGGATCGATGCGTGGCGAGGACGCCGATGTTGCTCCGCCGCAGGATGTCACGCTTCACTCGCAAGACGGTGAAGTTGGTGTCTCGGCTCTCGACGAGATCGGATTCGCCCGTGCGGATGCCCAGCGCACCGATCGAGTACTTGCCGGCTCGGCCCGAGAGCCGGCCGCCGGCGATGATCGGGACGGTCTGCCCATCGGTCAGGCCGATACGCCGGCTGAAGAACAGCACCGGGGTGTTGCTCGGCGGCCGAAAGCCGAAACCCCCGCCCCCGCCGCGTAGCCCACCCGGGTCACCGAAGGCGAAGATGCCCTGGCCCTCGAGGAAGAACTCGCGTTTCTCCGGGAAGAACAACGAGAAGCGGGTGAGGTTGACCTGCTGCTCGTCCGCCTCGACCTGGGCGAAGTCGGTGTTGTAGGTGAGGTCGAGGGTCAGGCTCCGGGTGACACCGTATTTCACGTCGAATCCGACGTCCCCGTTCAGGTCGTCCGAAAATGCCGGTTCGGCGGTCAGGTCCGTCGTCAGCGTGGAGAGCGCGTAGGGCTTGAACTCGAGATTCTTGGCCCCTGACGGAGTCTCGACGCCGACCAGGGTTGCGGCCGAGGACATCTTGTAGATGCCCCGGCCGCCGAGCGAAGCGGGAATGCGGGTCACGAAGGCGTGCTCGTTCTTCTTCTGGTTGATGCGGCGGAAGTTGACGCCCCAGACCTGCGCCGGGCCTTGGCCAAAGCGCAGCGACTTGAACGGAATGGCCATCTCGACCGTCCAGCCGTCGCTGAACCGTCGGCTCCGTGTGCGCCAGACGCTGTTCCAGTCGCGATCGTGCACCCGCTCGTCGGTGATGTAGCCGTCCCCGATGCCGCCGAGCGCATTGGTCTGGAAGAGATACGCGTTGCGCCGGTCGTGGAACGTGTCGAGCGCGACGGCGAAGTTGTCGTTGAAGTAGATCCCGATGTTGTCGCGTCGCAGCTCGTTCGCGACGATCTGGTCAGGTTGCTCATCCCAGCAGCGCGCGGAAAAGTAGACGTTGGTGTCGTCGAAGAAGACCCAAACCTCGGTCCGGTCGCTGGCGGGCTCGCCCTCCCGGGGCACCTGCTGGACGAAGCTCTCGATCGAGGCCACGGTGCGATAGATGCCCTCCTCGAGCAGGCCGTCCAGCACGATGGGCTCCGGCACGCGGGTAGCGCGGATGGTCACCTGGCCGCGGTCGTCACGAGACATCACTTCGGATGCCATCGGCGGCGGGCCGCCGTTCCCGCCGTCCGGTGAGGACGGTCGGCTCGGGGGCGTGTTGGGGATGTCGTCGGCCGCGGCGACCGTGTCCCGTGTCGTCGCGGATGCCGGCGGCCGCCGGCCGTCCTCCGGCGTGATCACGAGACCGCCGAACGCGCCGGTCAGCTCGCCGCCATCGATGACCGCCTCACCGTTGACCAGGACGTGCTCGATGCCGTCGGGGAGCTGATGCGGGTCGGCGAAGGTCGCCCGGTCCCGAAGCGTGTCCAGATCCATTACGACGATGTCGGCGTGGAATCCCTCGCGTATCTGCCCCCGGTTGCGGAAGCCCAGGATCTGGGCCGGCAGGGAGGTCATGCTGCGGATGGCATCCTCGACCGACAGCACACCACGCTCTCTTGCGTAGCGACGAATCTTCCGCGGGAAGGTCCCGTAGTAACGCGCGTGGACCAGCCCATCGCCTGCCAGCGCGATCCCGGCGTCCGAGGCGGTGGCCATCCAGGTCTGCGCCGCGTAGGCGTCGACGTCGATCTCGGAGAGCGAGTAGCCGCGCAGGGTGACCCCGCCGCGACGGTCCTCGGCCCCCTCGAGCTGCAGGCGGATGGCGAGCTCGACCGGGTCGAGGTCGCGGGTCTTGGCGATCTCGGCCAGCGTCTGGCCGACCAGCCGCGCGTCGGGGAAGGCCATGACGACGATGTTCTCGGCTCCGCCGCGGCGAGCGATCTCGTGGGCGATGTCGGCCCGAAGCCGCTTCTCGCGCGACGGGTTCTCGAGCACCTTCAGGACCGCGTACGCCCAGTTGGCGCCCGCCTCGTCGCCGGCGAAGCTCTCGAACTCGGCACCGGCGATCCAGGCCGGAATGAGCCGGGTGTTGCCGTCGCTGCCTGTCGTGTTGTACGGGTAGTGATCCGCCCAGACGTCGACGCCGCGCGCCCGCGCCCGCTCGATCAGCTGGATCGCCGCATGGCTCGAGCCCCAGTAGTTGGCGCCGCGCGCCTTGGCGTGGGTGGCCACGACCGTCGCGCCCGTGCGCTCCCCGACCTCGATGGCCTCGGCGATCGAGTCGAGAAACGTCGGCTGGTCGGGATCGCCGTGGCTGGGCAGGTACCACATCGGCTCCGCCCCCGAGCTCCGCTCGTGCACGATGTAGACGCCGCGGCGTGGGGCGATCTCCTCGACGATCGCGACCAGCTCGTCGGTGTTGCTCCAGCGCCCGGGCACGTACTCGAGGCCTGCAGAGAGGCCGTAGGCGCCAGCTTCCATCCCTTCTTGCACGAGCCGGCGCATCGTGGCGATCTCGTCCGGGGTCGCGGCGCGCCGCATGGTGGCGATCTCGGACGGCGCGAACAACGCCTCCGGGTCCCCGCCCATCGCCAGGGCCCTGACCGTGTTGTGGCCGACGAGCAGGACCGCGTTCGGCCCGAACGGCGTCGTCGCGAGCTGTGCCCGCTGCTCGACAATCGAGGTCGGTGATCGGCCGTCCTGGTTCACGACGACGGTCGTGATGCCCTGCGCGACCAAATTTGGCGCCGCCCGCCGCTGCGCATCCTCTGACCGCAAGCCATTGGCCTGGTGCCCATCCGCATGCGAGTGGAGATCGATGAAGCCCGGCGCCACGAAGCGCCCGCGCGCGTCGATGCGGCGGTCGGCGGTGGTCCCCCCGAGGTCGCCGACCGCAGTCACCGTGCCATCGGTGACGCCGACGTCGGCATAGAACCAGGGGTTGCCGGTTCCGTCGATGACGCGGCCGCCCTCGATCAGGACGTCGAAGTGGGCCGGTGACGGCTGCTGCGCGCCGGGCGATCCGCCGGTGAGCGCGACCGTGACGCAGGCCAGCAGCGCCGTCGACGGCCGCACTCTCCGTTTCGGACCTTCTCTCATCCTCACCGTATCGGTCGGTGTCACTCTATCAGAGCCCCGTTCGTATTACCGGCGAGGGTCGCGAGGGCGTTTACACAGCGGTCGATGTCGTCGACCGTGTTGAAGACGTGCACCGAGATCCGGATCCCGCTCCCGCGTGCGGCCGTCAGGATACCCTGACGGGACAGCGCCTCGACGATCGCCTGGGGACGGGGCGTCGCCACGAGCGTGATGGCGGCGCGCTGGCGCCGGGAGGCCGGCGAGACGATGCGCAGTCCCCGGCGCGCCAGCTCGGCCTGGAGGTGGTCGGTCAGGGCGTGGAGCCGCGACTCGATGGCGCGCGGTCCGATGCTCGCGAGCAGCTCGAGCGCGCCCCCGAGCGCCAGGATGCCGGCGAAGTGGGGACACCCGACCTCGAGCGCCGCCGCGCCGGGCTTGGGATCGACGCGATCGTTGAGCAGCCGCATCGGCTCGCGGGCTCCGAACCATCCCGCCACCGGCAGGCGCGCCGGGTCCAGCAGTCGCTTGGCCACGAACAGCCCGGCCACCCCGTATCCGGCCATCGTCCACTTGTAGCCGCTGAACACCAGCGCGTCGATGCCGCACCGCCCGACATCCACCGGGAACGCCCCCATCGCCTGCGAGGCATCCACCACGAACAGCAGCGCCCGGTCGCGGCACAGCCGTCCGAGCCGCTGGAGATCCTGCCGGAAGCCGGTGGCGTACTGGACGTAGCTGGTCACGATGACGCGGGTCTCGGGCGTGACGGCGCGCGCGATGTCCTCGACCGGGATCACGCCACGGTCCCGCGACTCGACGAACCGCACCCGGTGGCCCTGCTGGATCCATGGCAACGAGGACGAGGGGAACTCGTCCGCCATCGTCAGGACCTCGCCGGGCCCCCGGAGGAGCTGGGCGATCAAGTTCATGCCGTGCGACGCGCTGTAGGTGAAGGCGACCTCGTCGACCTGGGCGGCGATGAATGCCGCCAGCATGGCGCGGACCCGTTCGACGTCCTGGAGCCAGCGTCCCCACGGCACGTCTCCATCCGCCAGCATCTCCTGGTAGTAGCGCATTCCCTCACGGGCCGCGGGAGTCGAGATCGGCGGCGCGCCCGCGGTATTGAGGTAGACATACTTCGTGGCGGCGGGGAAGAGATCCCGGATGGCCTGCCAGTTGATCGCGGTCTCGGGCGCGTCGTCGGGTGAGAGAGGCGGGGGGCTGGGCGTCAACGGGCGTCATTGATCATCGATCATCGCTGTGGTCATTCTACTCCCCGTGCGCGCTCGATGCGTCGCCTTGAGTATGATGGCGGCCGACCGGAGGCACTCCTGGACGCACCGCTGACGCGGATCAGTTACGCTCGCGCGCTTCGTGCGCTCTCCCGCCGGGATGCGGCGCTGGCCGGTATCCTTCGCGACCTGGGACCACCGCCCCTGTGGCCGCTCCGACCGGGTTTCGCCAGCCTGCTCAGGATCATCCTAGAGCAGCAAGTCCCGCTCGCGTCGGCGAACGCCACCTTCGACCGGTTGCGGGGCGTGGTGTCACCGCTGACGGCGGCACGGCTGCTCAAGGTGGACGACGTCACGCTGCGCGGGGTTGGATTCAGTCGACAGAAGCGGACGTATGCGCGTCACCTGGCCGAGGCCGTCGTCTCGGGTCGCGTGGAGCTGGGTCGCCTGTCGCGGATGACGGATCCGGTCATTCGGTCCGAGCTGACGCGCGTCAAGGGCATCGGCGCCTGGACGGCGGACGTCTATCTGCTACGGGCCCTGCGACGGCCCGACGCCTGGCCGGTGGGCGATCTCGCGCTCGCCGTCGCGGTGCAGGAGGTCAAGCGTCTGCGCGTGAGACCGGCACCGGCCGACCTCGAGACGATCGGTCGCCGTTGGCGGCCCTGGCGCGCGGTGGCGGCCCGGCTACTGTGGCACCACTATCTCTCGGCTCGCGGCCAGGGTCGATCGCCGCGGCCGGCATCGCCGTAGCCGCCGTCGGGACCGCCCGGGTCGGGTGTCGGTGGTTCGTCACCCCTGCCAGCGATCCGACCCGTCCGCGTGGCACGGACGGGCCTTTCAGGCGGGTTTCCCGCGCTCGCCCCCACAGGCGACCGGTATCGATGTTGCTCGGTGATCGGCGTGCTCGAGGCCCGCTCGACACGGGCTCTGGCACTCGTGACAGTCGGGCCGGGCGACCCCGCGCCACGGACACATCAGGAGGTGGCGGCAGATCATGAGCGACCAAACGAGTGAGACCCCCAAGACCGAGACCCCGGTCGCGCCGGCCCGAAAGAGCAAGAGGGTGGTCGTGCTGGCGGTGTCGGCGCTCGTCTTGCTCGGCGGCGGTGGTGGTGGCGCATACTGGTGGTTCAGCGACAGCGAGTCTGGGGTCGACGCGTCGGCGGGGTCGAAGGGTGGCGGCTTCGACGAGGCGGACGACGAGTACTGGGACGAGAGCGACGGCGGATTGGGCGTTGACCGGGGCGACGCTGGCGCGTTCGAGCGTGACACCGGGAGTGGCCCCGATGACGAACGCGACGGCGGCGAGCGGGGCGAGCGGCGAACGCCGACGCGCCGAAAACCCATTCGCTCGACCAAGGGGGCGAAGGGCGTCGTCACGCTGTCGCCCTTCGTCGTCAACCTGGCCGGACGCGGCAACACTGGCTACCTCCGGGTCATGATGCAGCTGGCGGTGGATCGCGAGGACATCGCCTACCTGGTCGAGCAGGAGCCCGTGCTCGACGCGCAACTGCGCTCGGAGATCATCGACCTGCTCTCCCAGCAGACGGCGGACGCGCTGACGACCCCCGACGGGAAATCCCGCCTCAAGGACGACATTGTCAGACGCTGTCGGCGGATCCTCGGCGAGCGCGCACGCGTCCTCGACGTCCTCTTCACCGAGTTCCTCGTCCAGCGCTGACTCGCGTCGCTCTCCACCGCGCGAACACTCGTAGAATCACGGTCGCACGGCAGGCCGCACTGGTGCGTTCGGGTCGGGTGCTGGTAAGGTCGTGCGGTGCAGCTCGGCTTGCCGTTGCGGCGGGATCGCCCACCGGACGAGCGTGACACCCTGGTGGTGGGCTCGCGGAACCTCCCGCTGCGGCTCGTCAGCCACGGGCGGGCGCGACGCTACATCCTACGGGTCGAGCCCGAGGGATCGGTCCGGGTCACGATCCCGCGCTGGGGCTCACGCGCCGGCGCGAAGCGGTTCGCCCGTCAGCACCTCGACTGGATTCGGCGCGAGCAGTATCGGCAGCTCAGGGAGCCCTCGGGCCCGCGGGTCTGGAGGGCCGGCACGCGGATCCTGATGCGCGGCCGAGCGGTCCCGCTCGTGCTGGATCCAGGGCCCGATCACGTCACGGTGCGGCTCGGGGTCGACGTCGTCCCCGTACCCCGGAGCGTGCCGATCCTCGATGAGACCGCCGATCTGCGCCCCTTCATCGAGCGGCACCTGCGCGCCCTGGCTAGCTCGGAGATCGTGCCCCGGCTGCGCGAGCTCGCCGCCGCGCACGGTGTCCGTGTGGCCCGCATCCAGATTCGCGACCAGCGGTCACACTGGGGGTCGTGCTCGTCGAAGGGCACGATCGCGCTCAACTGGCGGCTGCTCCAGATGCCGCCGTCGGTTTCGGACTACGTTCTTCTGCACGAGCTGATGCACCTACGCGAGCCCAATCATTCGCGGCGCTTCTGGCGCCTCGTCGAGCAGGTCTGTCCCGCGCACCGCGAGGCGCGGGTCTGGCTCAGGACCCATCAACGGCTGCTGCGCTGAGGTGGCGTACTAGTGTAGTGTCCCTGAAATACATTTACATATCAACGACCTGCGTGCAATATAGGCGGGATGAATGATGCCGCCGCCGCTCTGTCCATGGCCGCGAAGGATCGGCGACTCCTGGAACAGTGGGCCCGTAGTACGTCGGCCCCGCATCGGGTAGTCATCCGCGCGAAGGCGTTGCTGCTGGCGACCGAGGGGGGTTCCAACAGCCGCATTGCCGCGACCGTGGACGTCAGCCGGCCGACCGTGCTGGCTTGGCGCGACCGGTTTGGAGAGGAGGGCGTTGATTCGGTGTTCGAGATGCGTGAGGGGCGCGGGCGCAAACCGACGATCAGTGCGCGCAGGGTCAAAGCCATCGTCCACGCAACGTTGCACCGCACGCCACCGGGGGCGACCCCCTGGAGTTGTCGCACGATGGCGAAGGCGCAGGGGGTCAGTCGCTCGACCGTGCAGCGGATCTGGGACGCGCATGGCCTCCAGCCCCATCGAGTGGAGACGTTCAAGCTGTCGACCGATCCCGCGTTCGTGGAGAAGCTGACGGACGTCGTGGGGCTGTACATGAATCCGCCCGAGAAGGCCGTCGTGCTGTGTGTGGACGAGAAGAGTCACATTCAGGCGCTGGACCGGACGCAGCCCGGGCTGCCGATGAAGAAGGGCCGCTGTGGGACACTCACGCATGACTACAAGCGCCACGGGACAACGACCTTGTTCGCCGCGCTGAACATGCTGACCGGGCAGGTCATCGGCGAGTGCCACGGCCGGCATCGGCATCAGGAGTTCCTGAAGTTTCTTCGCCAACTCCACCGCGCGTTCCCCTCTCGCCTCGACCTCCACCTCATTCTGGACAACTACGGCACGCATAAACATCCGACCGTGCGGGCCTGGCTGGCGGCCCATCCGCGCTTCACGCTCCACTTCACCCCTACCGGCGCATTGTGGCTCAACCTCGTCGAGAGTTGGTTCAGCCAGCTCACGCAGAAACGCATCCGCCGCGGGGTGTTTTGCAGTGTCGACGAACTCGTCGCCGCCATCAACGATTACCTCCAGCGCTACAACGACACCCCCCAACCCTTTGTCTGGACCGCGACGGTCGATACGATTCTAGAGAAGGTTGGGAAGTGCAACGTTATTCTTGGGACACACCACTAGCCAGGATTGGTCGCCCAGATGCTGATCTCGGTCGCGAAACCGCGGTCGTCCATCTCGAGCAGGCTCACGATGGCGTGCGCGATCTCGGATGCGCGCAGCTTCCGGTCGCTCAGGGCCTGCGTGCGCCCGGCCGCCGCGGCGAACCCCGTCTGTACCTCGCTCGGATTGACTTGCATCACACGGATGTCGTGGGGCCGGAGCTCGGCCCGCCAGCACTCGGTCATCCCCCTCAGCGCGAACTTGCTGGCGACGTAGGCCGTGCCCGAAGGGTATCCGCGGAGGCTGGCGCTCGAGCCGACGTTGACGATGTGACCACCACCCTGGGCGACGAAGTGCCGGGCCGATTCGCGCCCCACCAGCATCGCGCCCGTCAGGTTGACCGCCATCATTCGGGTGAAGGCGTCGAGATCGATCTCGGTGATGGGCGCCATGTAGCCGTAGGCCGCGTTGTTGACCAGGACGTTGTAGCCGCCCAGCTCGCGGATCACGGTGTCGACGAGACGCACGACGTTCGACTCGATGCTCACATCCGCCTGGACGGTCACGCAGTCGAGGTCCCGCCCGGCCCGGCTCAACCGTTCCGCGTTGCGGCCGCAGATCGCGACCCGTGCGCCCCGGCTCTGAAGCTGCTTCGCCGTCTCCAGCCCGATTCCCGAGCTCCCACCTGTTACCAGCACCCGAGCGTCGTTGAGGTCCATGAGGCGTCCTTTCCTTTCGTTCTCCGGATCCTCTCACACCCGGGTGGCGTCCGGGGCGCGCTTGACCCCAGAGTTCACGTGGGGTTGAGGCGTCTGGCTCGTTGTGGACGCCGAGGGCCGTGTGGCGTTAGGCCCGCGACCCGGCACCCTCGCCGCGGCCGTATCCCGTCAGGATGGCGACGATCACCACGCCCAGGAGGAACCACGCGTAGAGGTTGTGCAGGCCGACAGCGAGCGGCGCGACCCGGGCCATTCCGAAGTCCGTGCCCGAGACGGTCGTGCCCGCGGCCAGAATCGTGGGGATGCAGTAGGGCAGCAGGAATGGATAGGTGCACACGGTGGCGTCCAGCAGATTGGCGCGGCGATAGGGGCCGACGCCGAATCGAGCGCCGGTCTCTCGGGCGAACCTCCCGACCCCGAGCAGCGCGACCACGCTGTGGGTCGTCAGGAGGACCGCCGCCGAGACGGTGCCGAAGATCCAGATCTCGGCGCCTCGCGCGCTGGCGGCGCGTCCCTGCGCGAAGCCCACGAGCCGATCGAGAGCTCCGGTGGCCTCGAGCGCGGACACCAGCCCCACGAGAAAGAGGGTGAAGACCGAGACTCCGATCCCGCGCTCGAGCCCCTCGACGATGAGCCCGCGCGCGCCGAAGGTCGCCTCCTCGATCCGCAGGAGGCGGCCGGGCTCGATGAGCCCGAGCGTGAGCCCGATCAGACATGCCAGCACGATCCCGACGAGCAGCCCCTCCAGGAGATGTCGCCTCGAGAGCAGCAGTGCCACGACGACGCCGGGAACGGCGAGCATCGGGAGCGCCGCCGATCCGGCCCCCCCGATGACAGCCGCGTGGCCGGTCGGGGAGTCTGCCGACCCGCCGAGGAGGCCGAAGAGGACGAGGGCGGCGCCGCCCGCCGGGGCGACGTACTTCAGCCGGCTCCTGACGACCCCGCCGAGATCCGCACCCTGGGTGCCGGCCGAGGCAATCGTCGTGTCGGAGATCGGGGAGATGTGGTCCCCAAGGGTGGCGCCACCCAGGATCGCACCCATCAGGTAGCCGGGATCGGCGGCCACGGCGCCGCCGGCAGGGTAGAGCAGCGGCGCGCAGACGACGATCGTGCCGAGGTTCGTCCCCGTGGAGGTCGAGACCACGCAGCACACCACGAAGGCCGCTGCGACGTACCCACCTCCGCTCAGGCCGGCGCGGCCGGCCAGCCACACGAGGGACTCGACGAGGCCGGAATCCCCGAGCAGCGTGCCGAGCACGCCGGCCAGGAGCCAGGCCAGCACCATCATCATGACGATCGGCTGGCTCATGCCGGCGATCAAGAGCTCCGCGTAGCGATGACGATCGCGCGCCAGGCCCAGCCCCACGGCGAGAGCGGCGAGGAGGATCGGCCAGAAGCCTCGCTCGTCCGGTGCGCCCGACAGCGCGAGCCATGCCACACCGGTCAGGAAGACCAGGAAGGGGACCAGCGCGCCGGCGAGCCCACCGTGGAACCGCAACCGCGGTGAGTCGCCGGCGTCCGCCCGGGACGAGGGGATGGGCAAGGGGGGCTATGCTACTACGTGAGGACGAGCCAATGACCCGAGCCAAGGACGCGTTCACCCTTTACGATCTGCGGGTCGAGGTGATCGGCGACCCGGATCGGATGGTGTGCCATCACCGTCCGGGGGACTACTTCGAGCTGTCCGGCGAGAACCTCTCGTTCCCGTCCGGCCAGACGTTCCCTCTGTACCCGCTCGCGGCGCTGCTGCCCCTGCTGCCCGCCAAACAACGTCCCACCGACCCGAACGACTGGATGACGACCGACAGCGACATCGCCTGCCCGGACCCGAACTGCGGCGGCGTGTTCCGGGTCTCCCGGACTCGACGCCGGGTCTTCAGACACGGCGAGGTGACGGCGACGCCGCTGCGCCGACGCCCGGCCCGGCGTCCGGGTACGCAGCGCCGATGACGGGGTCCCTCTCCCAGCGCACCGAGCTCGTCCCGGGGTACGCGATCTCGCGGATCGTCAAGGGCGGCTGGCAGCTGGCGGGTGGACACGGGTCCGTCGATCGCGAGGCCGCGATCGACGACATGTTCCGCTACGTCGACTCGGGCATCACGACCTTCGACTGTGCCGACATCTACACCGGGGTGGAGGCGCTCATCGGCGAATTCCTCGGGCGCTACCGACGGCGGCACGGCCGGGGGGCGGGAGCCGAGATCCAGATTCTCACCAAGCTCGTCCCGGACCGTGTCGCCCTCCCGCGGCTGACACCGGAGCACGTGGAGGGCCTCGTCGACCGCTCGCTACGGCGTCTCGGTGTGGACTGCCTGGATCTGGTCCAGCTCGCCTGGTGGGACTACACCGTCCCCGGCCACGTGGAGGCCGCCCTCACGCTGCAGGCGTTGCAGCGGAAGGGCAAGATTCGCCTGCTCGGTGCGACCAACTTCGATGTCGCGCATCTGCGGCAGATCCTCGAGGCCGGCGTGCCCCTCGTGGCCCACCAGGTGCAGTACTCGGTCGTCGATCGCCGCCCGCAGCACGGAATGACCGCCCTGTGTCGCGAGCACGGCGTGCGGTTGTTGTGCTACGGCACGCTTCTCGGCGGGTTTCTGTCCGAACGGTATCTCGCGGCGCCCGAACCGACGCCGCCGTTCGAGACCCGCTCGCTGACCAAGTACAAGTTGATTATTGACGAGCTGGCCGGAGCCAACGGGGCGTGGTCCGCCCTCCAGCGTGTGCTCGGTATCTTGAAGCGCATCGCAGACCGGTATGCGGCGTCGATCGGCGCCGTCGCGATTCGCTACGTCCTCGATCGCGCCGGGGTCGCCGCGGCCGTCGTGGGGGTCCGTCACGCGGGGCACCTCACGGCGACGCTGGATGCCCTGCGGGTGCGACTCGATTCGGAGGACACCGCGGCGATTGATGGTGCGCTGGCCGGTCGCGACGGTCCGGCGGGCGACACCTTTGCCCTCGAACGTGTGCGGGACGGCCGGCACGCCACGATCATGAGATACGACCTGAACCGGGAGGCGCCGGACCCGGTGTCGGAGAGCTAGCAGCCCGTGCTATTCTTTCTCTGGCGCCGGACGTCGCGGGCCCGGCGCCTCGGCCCGGGCCGGTCCCCGGGCTTTTTCGTTGTCTGCATCACATTGTCCGCATCACAGCATAGTCTTGCATGGGAGGCACGCATACATGGCTCAGGTCACGTTCAAAGGCTCACCGGTCCAGACTTCGGGAACCCTTCCCGCCGTGGGCGCGCCGGCGCCCGGTTTCACCCTCACCGGCGCCGAGCTGGGGGAGGCATCGCTCGGTGACTTCTCCGGGAAGAAGGTCGTCCTGAACATCTTCCCGAGTATCGACACGGGTGTGTGCGCGGCCTCGGTCCGCAAGTTCAACAGCGAGGCCGGGAGTCACCCCAACGCGAAGGTGCTCTGTATTTCGGCGGACCTGCCGTTCGCGCAGTCGAGATTCTGCGGAGCGGAGGGGCTATCGAACGTCGTCACGCTCTCCGACTTCAGGAGCAAGGGGATCGGTGACGCCTACGGCGTCCGGATCACCGACGGGCCTCTCGCCGGTCTGCTGTCACGGGCCGTGGTGGTGGTCGACGAGCGGGGCCTGGTGGTGCACACCGAGCAGGTCGGCGAGATCACGGAAGAGCCGAACTACGCAGCGGCGCTCGCGCACGTCTAGTCCCTCCCACGGATCCGACCGATCCGGGTCGAGATCTGCCCGGCGGCGACGCTTCCGCTTATAATGTCCGTGTCTCCCATTCCATCGCGCTCACGAGTGAGGTGCTGCCATGCGAGCCACGCGGGCCACGAGACCTCGGCGAGTCGGTTCGAGATGGGCTGTGCTAGCGCTCGGTCTGGTACCGCTGCTCGCGGTCGAGGCGCGTAGCCAGGCGCCGTCGCTCCAGGCGGATACGGCGAGCGCGAAGACCTGGCTGGGCCAGCACGAGCGGGTCGAGGAGTTCCTGAAATCGGCGCGCATCATGAAGATGGAGGACCTGGGCGTCGGGGTGACACGGCCCCAGCGGTGCGACCTGGAGCCGGGCGGACCGGTGGATCGCATCCTCTGGAAGACGATCCCGCCCGGCCGGCACCGGGGCTTCTGGGACAGCTACAAGGCGGAGATCGCCGCCTACGAGATGGACCGGCTGCTGGACCTCGACATGGTGCCGGTAGCCGTCGAGCGGACGATTCGGGGGGAACCCGGGGCCGCCATCATGTGGCTGGAGTCGGTGGAGTCCTGGGAGGACCTCCGGGCCCGGACCCCCACGGCCCCGGAGCCGCAAGTGTGGGCCCGGCAAACGATCCGCATGAAGATGTTCGACAACCTCATTGGCAACGTCGATCGCAATGCCGGCAACCTCCTCGTCGATGCGGCCTGGAACCTCGTGCTGATCGACCACTCCCGGGCGTTCACCTCCGACGCCGATCTGCCCTTCCCCATGGACTGGATCGACGAGGATCTGTGGAACCGGATGATGGCCTTGACCGAGGCCGACCTCGGCGCGCTGGAGCCGTGGGTGTCGGGCCGGGGGGTGGCCGGAATCGTCGAGCGCCGGGCGCGGATGCACGAGACCATCGCAGCGTCGGTGGCGACCAGGGGTGCGGAGCGGGTATTTCTGAGGCCGGAGCGGTGACCGGACGCCCCCTCGACGGTACGACCCGCGGCGTCGCGTCACGGACCCGTCGAACGGGCGGCCGGCGCCCGCCGACCGGTCTGGCGGCGCTAGCGTGCGCGCTGTGCGCGTTGACGGCGCTGCCGGCCGAGTCTGGATCGGCCGGCCCACACGTCGTGGCCGTTGGGGACATCCACGGCGACCTCGAGGCGGTCACGGCGATTCTGCGCACCGCCGGGCTGATCGACGAGGGCGACCACTGGATCGGCGGCGAAACGATACTCGTGCAGACCGGGGATTTCACCGACCGCGGGCCCGATGTTCGACCCGTGATGGATCTCCTCATGACGCTGCAGACGGAGGCCGTCGCCGCGGGCGGTCGGGCGGTCGTCGTGCTCGGGAATCACGAGGTCATGAACCTGTTGGGCGAAGTGCGGGACGTCTCCCCCGAGGCCTTTGCCAGCTTCGCCGACGCCAGATCCGACTCGCGGAGGCAGGCCGCCTATCGTGCCCACATCGAGCTTGCAGGACGTCTGCGCGAGCGGTGGCCGGACGCGCCGCCGGTCGACCCGGCCGGCTCGAGTGAGGCCTGGATGGCGGCGCATCCGCCGGGCTATCTCGAGTACTTCGAGGCCTTCGGGCCGGCCGGCCGCTACGGTCGGTGGCTGCGCTCACTGCCGGTCGTTGCCCGGGTCGGTGACAGCATCTTCATGCACGCCGGCATCGATCCCGCGACCGCCCCGGCCGCGCTGGACGACATCAATGCCCGCGCGCACAGTGAGCTCTCGAATCTCGACGAGCACCGGGCGCGGATGGTCCGTGACGGGTTGATTCTGCCGTTCTTCACGCTGCAGGAGATGGTTGGCGCGGCTCGGGCCGAGGTCGGCAGGCTGACGCCACCTGCGGCGGAAGGCGCGGCGGGTCAGACCGCCGATGCAGCGCGCCCGGACCCCGCGGCGGCGGGCGCGGGTGGCGCCGGCGATCTGGAGCCGGCCGAACTCGCCAACCGGGCCGCCCTCGAGAACCTGCTCGAGATCGGCCAGTGGTCGCTTCTGCGCCCGGACGGCCCGTTGTGGTTCCGCGGCTTCTCCCGCTGGTCGGATGCGGACGGCCCAGGCTACATGGTGGTCCTCCTGCACCGGTACGACGCGGCCCGGTTCGTCGTGGCGCATACGCCCTCGCCCGCCAGGCGGATTCTGCCGCGCTTCTCTGGGACGCTCTTCCTGATAGACACGGGGATGCTCGCCCGGGTCTACAGCGGCGTACCCTCGGCGCTCGAGATTCGGGGGGACGCCGTGACGGCCGTCTACCTCGACGAGCGGATTTCGCTCGAATCCCGGGTGACGGCGCCGGCGCCGGTTTGACGACCTGCCCGCCGGCGCGTTACTGTTTGGCCCGCGCTCCCGAACGGGGCGTGTTGGCCGCTACAGGTTGACTGATGGAGGATGTGTAATGGAGATGGACGAGAGAACGGTGGACGGCGTGACGATCCTCGACTTGAAGGGGCAGATGACGATGGGCGGTGGCGACGTCCTCTTCAAGGACAAGGTCAATAGCCTGGTGCAGCAGAATCGGACGAGAATTGTCCTCAACCTGGGCGAGGTCTCCTACGTCGACAGCGCGAGCCTGGGCGTGATCGTGGGGGCGTTCACCACGGTGACCAATCGTGGCGGCAAGCTCGTGTTGCTGAACCTGACCAAACGGATCGAGGATCTGTTGTCGATCACCAAACTCCTCACCGTCTTCTCGACCTACGATTCGGAAGACGCGGCACTCACTGCGGCCAAGGCCTGAGGAGGCCGGCGGGTCGAGCGATCCGGGCATGTCCGAGGATCCACCACCCGTCGTCGACGACGACGAGCTGAACGCCCTCGAGCTTCCCGCCCTGACCGTCAGAGGTCTGATTCGGGAGTTCGGCCCCGGGCTGATCCTCATGATGACCGGGATCGGCACCAGCCATCTGGTGACGGCCCCGGTCGCGGGAGGTCGGTTCGCCTACGCCCTGCTCTGGTGCATCCCGATCGCCTACATCTTCAAGTACTACGGCTTCGAGATGGCCTTCCGGTTCACGCATGCGACCGGGCGGAGCATGCTGGATGCCTACGGGACCGCCTGGAAGCGGTGGCCACTCTGGTACGTCCTGATCACCACGCTCCTCCAGTGCGCGGTGGGTCAGGCAGGCCGCCTGATCGCGGCCTCGGCCGTCATGTACTATCTCTTCTCCGAGTATCTCGGGCTGCCGATCGGGTTGCCCGTCTACGGCCTCCTGCTGGGCGTGACGTCGGTCGCCCTGATTCTCGGTGGGCGGTACGTCGCACTGGAGCTGGTGACCAAGATCTCTGCGGGCATCCTGGTCGTCACGACCCTGGTCGTCTACCTGGTCAAGCCGGCGCCGCTCGCCGCGCTGGCGCATTTCGTCCAGCTCGAGACGCCCGCGGGCTCGTGGCTGGTCATCGCCGCGTTCCTGGGGCTGTTGCCCACCGGCATCGACGTCTCCCTCCAGGCATCCGAATGGGGCAAGGCGAAGCGGGTCGGCATGGGACGGCTCCGTGAGGGCCTCGAGGAGCGTGGGCTCGCGCCCCGGTTCGATCCGTTCCGGTCGAGCCGATCGGATCTGGCCGTCGACACCTCCAAGCTACCGCCGCATGCGCTCGAGTACTGTCGGAGATGGTTCGCGATCGGACTCTGGGATTTCCGGCTGGGCCATGTGATCTCGTTCTTCGTCGCGTGCGCGTTTCTGCTGCTGGCCGCGGTCTGGATCTACCCCAGCGACGTTCAGGGGAACGCCGTGATGGGGGAGATCGCGCAGATCTTCACCCGGAGTCTCGGACCCGGCATGATGATCGTCTTCGTGCTGGGCTCCCTGGCCGCGACGTACTCGACGGCACTCAACTACTTCGACGGCTGGCCCCGCGTCATCGGCGCCTGCTGCCGAAACCTGTTCCGCCCGACGGCGCGACTGCGCGGGATGGCCGCGGAGGACCTGACGCCGGAGCACCGGCGGGTGTGGTACTCCGAGTACAACATCTACCGCATGACGATGATCTACTCGCTGGTCGCGGCCGTGGTGCTGATTGCGGGCGTGCCACGACCTGTCTGGCTGGTGCTCGTCGCCTCGGCGCTGGCCTTCTTCATCGCCCCAGTCGTCTTCTTTCTGAACCTGTTCTATTGCCTCACGGTGATCCCGCAGCGTGACCGCCTCTTCTACCCGTCACGGCCCGAGATCTGGTTCGCCTGGTTGAGCCTGGTCGTGTTCACGGGCCTCAGCGCGATGTTGATCACGGCTCGCGTCTTCGGGATCGAGCTGTTTGGGACGTGACGCACCGGCCGGCCTGCCAGGTGCCCCCGGGGCTCGTGCGTGAGCCGCCGCGACGGTTTGCCTGACGGACGTCGTGTCGCACCACGGCGAGCGCGCTGACCACGTCGCGGCTCGCCCGTCGAGTCCACTGCCATGCCACACCCCAACACGATCGTCGAGCTGCTGCAGGCGGGAGGGCCGGAGGCGATCGCGATCGGTGCGCCCGGGCGTTCGCCGCTCACCTACGGGGCGCTGCGCCGGCACGTCGGTGCCACGATCAAGACGCTGAACCGGCTGGGGATCGGCCGCCGCGATCCGGTGGCCATCGTGCTTCCGAACGGTCCAGAGATGGCGGTCGCCTTCCTCACCATCGCGGCGGGTGCCACGACGGCACCGCTCAATCCCACGTATCGCGGTGACGAGTTCGAGTTCTATCTGTCCGATCTGAAGGCGAAGCTGCTCGTGGTCGCCGACGGGCACGAGACGGCGGCGCGCGCGGTGGCGAGCACGTTGGGGATTCCCGTGGCCGAGCTGCGCTGGTCGGCCGACGGTCTCGCCGGCCTCTTCGAGCTGGCGGGGGACTCGTCGGCCGGATCGCCGAGGGATGACGGGGAGGCCGAAACGGACGACATCGCGCTCGTGCTGCACACGTCCGGCACCACATCCAGACCCAAGCTGGTGCCCCTGAGCCAGCGCAATGTCAGTGCGTCGGCGGCGCACATCGCAGACAGCCTGTCCCTGTCAACCGACGACCGGTGTCTCAACGTCATGCCGCTGTTCCACATACACGGCCTCATGGCAGCGGTGCTCGGCTCGCTGCGAGCCGGGGCGAGCGTGTGCTGCACGCCCGGCTTCGACGCGCTGCGGTTCTTCGGATGGATGAGGGAAACGGCTCCGACGTGGTACACGGCCGTTCCGACCATGCACCAGGCGATCCTGGCCCGGGCCGGGCGCAACCGCGACGCGATCGCCGCCGTACGGCTGCGATTCGTCCGCTCGTCGTCCGCTTCGTTGCCCCCGCAGGTGATGGCCGCGCTCGAGGAGGCGTTCGACGCGCCGGTCATCGAGGCCTACGGCATGACGGAGGCCTCGCACCAGATGGCCAGCAACCCGTTGCCGCCGCGCGCGCGGAAGCCGGGGAGCGTCGGGGTCGCGGCGGGACCAGACGTGGCGGTCATGGACGGGGCCGGTCGCGTGCTGCCGGCCGGCTCGGTGGGAGAGGTCGTGATCCGCGGCGCCAACGTGACTCCGGGGTATCTGGGCAATGCCGACGCCAACGCGGCCGCCTTCGTCGACGGGTGGTTCCGCACGGGCGATCAGGGCGTGATCGACGGCGACGGCTACCTGCGCCTGACCGGCCGTCTGAAGGAGATCATCAATCGGGGCGGCGAGAAGATCTCGCCGCGCGAGGTCGACGAGATCCTGATCGACCACCCGGCGGTTCTTCAGGCGGTGACCTTCGCGATACCCCACGCAAAGCTCGGGGAGGAGGTCGGCGCCGCGCTCGTCCTGGAGCCCGGGGCCTCGGCCACGGAGTCCGAGATTCGGCAGTTCGCGAGTCTCCGGCTGGCCGACTTCAAGGTCCCGCGGCGCGTCCTCTTCGTGAGTGAGATCCCGAAGGGGCCGACCGGCAAGCTCCAGCGGATCGGCCTGGCCCAGAAGCTGGGGCTGGCATGAAGATCTGCGTGTACGGCGCGGGCGCGATCGGCGGCTACCTCGCCGTCGAGCTGGCCCTCTCCGGGATCGACGTGACCGTGATCGCCCGCGGCCCCCACCTCGCGGCGATGCGGCAGAACGGGCTGACCCTGCTCATCGAGGGCCAGCGCAAGGTCGCGCGTGTGGCCTGCACGGACGATCCGTCCCAGGTCGGTCCACAGGACTACGTGCTCGTCACCCTCAAGGCCCACTCGGTCCCGGGTATCGTCGACCGGATGGCGGCCATGCTGGGACCCGAGACGGCGGTCGTCACCCTCCAGAACGGCATTCCCTGGTGGTACTTCTACCGGCTCGAGGGTGCGTGGGCGAACGCGCGGCTCGAAATGATCGACCCGGGTGGTCGGACCTGGGCGGCCATCGGCCCCGAGCGGGCGATCGGGGCCGTCGTCTACCCGTCGTGTGAGATCGCCGAACCCGGGGTCGTGCGCCACCAGCACGGGAGCCGCTTCATGGTGGGCGAGCCGGATGGGTCGAAGTCTCCGCGGGTCGTCGCGCTCGGGAAGGCCCTCACCACCGTCGGCTTCAAGGCGCCGGTGCGTCGGCGAATTCGCGACGACATCTGGTTGAAGCTGTGGGGCAACGTGTCGTTCAATCCGGTCAGCGTGCTGACCTGTGCCACCCTGCGACAGATGACGGACGACGCCGCGGTCCGGGCGGTCATCCGCGATCTGATGCTCGAAGCGCAGGCGGTGGGCGAGAGGCTGGACGTCAGGTTCGCGGTCGACGTCGAGACCCGCATCGGGTGGGGAGCCG
This sequence comes from Vicinamibacterales bacterium, assembly GCA_965197935.1. GTDB lineage: Bacteria > Acidobacteriota > Vicinamibacteria > Vicinamibacterales > CAZQMT01 > CAZQMT01. The sequence continues at coordinate 900,373 of CBDAOD010000002.1, forward strand.
ACGTCGGCGATCACAAGACCTCGATGCTGCAGGATCTGGAGACGGGTCGACCCATGGAGATCGACGCGCTGGTCGGCTCGGTGGCGGAGATGGGACGGCTGGTCGGCGTTCCCACACCGACACTCGACGTGGTCCTCGCGCTGGTCCGGCTGCGGGCCCGCCTTGCCCGGAGCTGACCGAGTCCCCGGGGGAGAGAAGCACATGACTGCAGGGCCGATTCTGACGTTCGCCGGGGGGCCTGTCCAGGTGACCGAGCGCACCCTGCGCGACCAGGGGCGCCCGGTGCTGTATCACTACGATCCGGCCTTCATCGCGCGGTTCGAGCGGACCTGCCACCTGCTGCAGCAGGCCTTCCGGACCGAGCATGATGTCGTGATCATGCAGGGCGAGGCGCTGCTGGGGCTGGAGGCTGCGGCCGCCAGCATGATCGCCCCGGGTGACAAGGTCCTCAATCTCGTGTCGGGGGTGTTCGGCAAGGGCTACGAGTCGTTCATCGAGCGCTACGGTGGCGAGACCGTCGAGCTGGCCGTGCCCTACAACGACGCGGTGGACCCCGACGACGTGCGACGCGCGCTCGATACCCATCCCGGGATCAAGTTCCTCTCGGTCGTGCATTCCGAGACTCCGTCGGCGACGGTCAATCCCATTGAGGCGATCTGCACGATCGCCAAGCAGCACGGTGTCGTGACGATTGTCGACACGGTGTCCGGGCTGGGCGGCGAGTCGCTCCGGCCGGAGGACTGGGGGATCGACGTCGCGGTGGCCGGACCGCAGAAATGCCTGGGCGGGGCGCCCGGGCTGTCGCTGCTGGCCGTCAGTCCCGAGGCCTGGCGCGTGATGGAGGCGCGCCGGATCCCGCTTCGGGGGAGCTTTCTGTCGATCCTGGATTGGAAGGACACGTGGATCGAGCGGCGCACGTTTCCCTACACGCCCTCGGTCGCCACGATCTACGCGCTGGAGTCGGTCCTGACCCAGGCGCTCGACGAGGGGATGGATCGGTGCGCGGCGCGGCACGCCCTGATCGCGCGCGCCTGTCGCGCCGCCGTGGCGGCGCTCGGTCTGACGCCGTGGGCGGCGCGTCCCGAGATCGCCGGATCCGCGGTCACGGGCGTCGTGGTGCCCGACGGCGTCTCGGACGCGCAGCTGCGCGGACACATGCGCAAGCGGTACGGCGTCATGATCTCGGGCGGGTACGGCGAGCTGGCCGGCAAGCTGTTCCGGCTCGGGCACATGGGCATGGTCGCCCACCCCGCGTATCTGGCGGCCCAGCTCGCGATCCTGGAACGCAGCCTGGCCGACCTCGGGTGGCCGGTCGCGCTGGGCACCGGTGTCGGGGCGGCCATGTCGGTGCTGTCGAGCTGGGACGGGGTGGCGCCCGGGGAACAAGAAGGAACGTGACGGCGAGTGCACCGCTGCGGCAGTGGGGTGACCGGCGAGAGGTGCCGATTTCTGGTAGTGTCTCAGTTTGAAAGCAGACGTTTCTTATAAGGCCCGCGAGGTCCAGGTTTCTTCGCCCGCTCGTCGATCAGCCCGACGATCCACTCGGCGTCCAGCAGCGTGTCTGTCACGCCGGCCGCCATCGCTGGCGACATACGCAACGTCTTGTGCATTCGGCAGAAATTGTAGTGTACGAAGTAGAGAGAGACGTGGTGCACGTGGTTCATGAGCTTTTTCGAGAAGGCGTTCGTCAGCCGTGTGAACCGGCGCATGCTCATCCGCATCGTGAGGTTCTGGCGCTCCACGTAGCTCGTGCTGATGTGCTTAGGGTCTGGGTGTCCGGTGATCGACTTGGAGATCGTGCCTTGGCACTGAGCCGGGCTGTAGCGGGTCTCTGTTTCCTGCGTGGAACCGTAGAGCTTGATCAACTGGGCGAAGTCGATGTCCGCCCCGAAGGTGTCTTCAACCGCATCCAGGTAGAGCTTCAACCCGTCTGATGTGAGCTGCACACGAGTGGCTAAACGGTCGGCCAGATCGCTCACGAACGTGAAGGCGGACCCGGCATCGCGCGGTCCGACGAGCCAAGACACAACCAGCTTGGAGTCAGCATCAATCGCGGTCCACGTCCACGTGTCGCCCGCGCCCTCTGGAGCGTCCTTTGCCATTGCGACGTTCTTCTGCTTGGCGTAGGTGAAGCTCCAAATCTCGTCTACCTGAACGCGCTTCGCCAGCACCCTGCGCACGGTCTTATCGTGGTAGATCGAGCAGGCTTCGCCCGCGTCAACGAGCAGATTGGAGATCGTGTTAATGGACGCGTCGGTCGCGCGGGAGATCGCCCGTAGCGACATACCCTCAACCAGCAGCGTGAGGATCTGTGCGCGCTTCGTGACTGACAGCTTGTTCATATTCAATATGATACAAGCTGAAAGAATTTATGTCAATATTTATAGTTAGATAACCAGTATTGATCGAGATTAGTCCGAATAGCTCGCGCTGCGTGAGGCGAATATGGCGCGAGATCTAATCAGGTGGCAAAATTTTGAGGCTTAAGATTTCCACCTGATTATCGTCGACGCGGTAGGTAATAACGATAGCCCCTACATGCCAATGGTAGAAATGGATCACGTAAGTCTTGGGGTTCGTATTCTGGATCGGGTATCCGTGTTCTGGGCCTCTCGCCAAGAACCACGTGTACCCGATTCAGAAGTCTTCCAGTTTTGGGTTTTTACTGATCTCATCATCGATGATGCGTGTGGCATCAAGGCTAAGAACGATCTCTCGTGCAAAAGCCATGACTGACGCTCTACACTGGGGGGTTGGCGCTGATCTCTCGCGCCCACCTCACATCATCTGCGGTGACATCATCGAGGCGCGAAGCCCACATGGCTTCGTAGGGAATTTCCTCACCTATTTCAGCCAGCTTCCCAATAATGTCGTGCGTTTTGCTGCTGATCCCCATTGCTGTGTGCTTCATACACACGAATTCGATGGCCTCGTTAACAAGACAGATTTCGTCGGCGCTGAACTGAGTGGAGATGTTCTCGGGTGAAATCAAGGCGATGTAGTCCATCTTGGTGTAGCCAAACGTGCCTCGCTGACGCACGACGACTTTTTTCTCGCTCTCAAGTTCCTGCATGATGCCGACGGTGCTGGCCACCGGCCCGAACTGCTGTTTGACGTAGTGCTCGCCAGTGATGGGCTGTCCCCACTTGACGTAGGCCCACAGGTCAGACACCCAGAGAACCTTAGTTCAGCTTGATGCTCCCAAGGATGTTGGGAGTTCAGCTTGATGCTCCCAAGGATGTTGGGATCCTCGCAACGGCTGATGACGTAGTGAACCAGCGCCTTTAGTTTGTCCCGATTTCGAATGATGTGTGCCATGCTCCACCGCCTCAAGCCTAGAAATGGACATACGGACATAAACACTACGTGTAGTGGTAGACTGATCCTGCCACCCCTGCCCAATGTGTATTTTGAGACGGACTCTCAATCCAGCGCTCAGCCCCAGCGTGCTGCTGCTGCTGCCTTGGCAATTTCACGCCGTCGCTCTGAAGTGAGCGCCCGTGCGCGGGCTTTCCCGGCCTTGCTCGCTCGTAGGCTCGCTTCGGTGTTCCCGGATTTTGTTCGAGGTGGGTCGTAGGTTTCTTCGATCTCGCCGGTGGCAATCCGACACACATGCGTAGCGAGTGCCCCAGCACCAGCTGGGCGCCACTGGCCCTGCGGTCCCTTTGGCATGGAGATGCTCCTGTCCGTTCTCAGTCTTCAAACGAGAGTGTACGGAGCTAAACAAGAGCTGTCAAGCAATGTCTTGACAGAGCTTTTCAAACTGATACACTACCCGATTTCTTGACAGGTTGTGGCCGGGGAGCTAATCTACCAACCGGGAGGGCTTGTGCGCGGGTGAGTGAAGGATATGTCTGCTCGTTCATCAGACCTGAGAGGTCATGTATGACTCGTCGGATCACTATCGCGCCCGTCCGCGTCGCCCTCGTGGTCGTCACCGCCGGCTTCTTCGGATCCCTCGCGTTGCGGGCGCAGTCGGTCCCCGCAGGGCAGAAGACCAGCGAGGCGCAGGACCGGGTCGACATCGCCCACCAGGAGATGATCGAGACGCTCCAGGACAAGGGCAAGGAGGCGGCGCGGCTCACCGAGGACGTGATGAGCGAGGTCCCCGGTGCGGCCGGCACGGCCGGCACCATCCCACGGCGTGGCGTCATCGACGACATCATCTTCGACCGAATCGAGCGGGATGGGATTCCCCACGCGGGCCTGGCGACCGATCAGGTGTTCATCCGCCGAGCCTATCTCGACGCGACCGGCTTGCCCCCCTCACCGGACGAGGTGCGCGCGTTCGTGGCGAACCCCGATCCGGCGAAGCGCGACGAGCTCATCGAGTCGCTGATCGGCACCGAGGTGTTCGCCGAGCAGTGGGCCTGGTTCTGGGGCGACCTGTTCAGGCTGGCGAGCGAGGCGGGCGCCGGGCGGCGCGCGTTCCACTACTGGTTCATGGAGGCGCTGCGAGTCGATAGACCCTACGATCAGATCGTGTACGATCTGCTCACCCCGTCCTCCAAGGTTCACGCCACGGTCCCCGCGCTGGCGTTCCTCGCCCGGTCGAATCAGCTCAAGAGCCGGCTCGTCATGAGTCCCGACGACTACACGATGCACAATCGGCTCGACGCGCTCGACCAGGTCAACGTCGACATCAACCGCGTCTTTCTGGGGCTGAACACCTCCTGCTTCTCCTGTCACGACGGCGCGGGTCACCTCGAGCAGGTGAACCTCTATCTGACCGACCGCACGCGCGAGGAGTTCTATCGCCAGTCCGCCTTCCTGGGGCAGACGCGCATCCTGGGGCACTGGGACGACAAGGCCAAGAACGCGGTTCGCAACTACTACTACGACGATTTCGGCAAGGGCTACGACACCGCCGACGACGCTCCGTTCGCGACGATGAGCGAGAACCGCTTCCCGCGGCTGGAAGGCGACGCGTACGAGCCGGCTTTTCTGCTGACGGGTGAGGAACCCCGACCCGGGTTCAACCATCGAGCGGAGCTGGCGCGAATGATCACGAGCCATCCGCAGTTCGCGCGAGCCACGGTGAACCTCGTCTGGGGCAAGCTCATGACGGTCGCGTTCGTGGAGCCCTACAACGCGTTCGACCTGTATCGCATCGATCCGGCGAACCCCCCACCGGCGCCGTGGACGATCCAGCCGACGAACCCCGAGCTCATGGAGGCGCTGGCTCAGGACTTTCGGGACAGCGGGTTCAGCATTCACCACCTGATCAAGACGATCATGAAATCGAGTGCCTACCAGCTATCCGCGCGGTTCCCCGGCGAGTGGGATGACGACTACATCAGCTACTACGCGCGGAAGTACGTGCGGGTGCTGACCGGCCCCGAGCTCGTGGATACGATCAGCACGGCCACGGGAGTGCCGAGTGCTTTCCCCTACACCGGGTCGGTCGCCGAGCGTGTGAAGACGGTGTCGGGGCCGCAGGACATCGGCCGACGTCGCGGCCCGGACCCCAGCGGCGGGGCCGCCGCGGTGGCGCTGATGACGAGCTTCTTCCAGAGCAACCGGATGACGCCGGCTCCGGTCGGCAACCGGGCGTCCGCGCTGCAGGCGATGCTCATGATGCAGTCGCAGGTCGTGAACGATCGGGTGCTCGCCGAGAACGGCAGTCGGGTGCAGCGGCTGGTCGAGTCGGACCGGAGCGATGCGGAGGTCGTCGAGGAGCTCTTCCTCGCGTCCCTCGCGCGGTGGCCGATGGCGGAGGAGCGGGAGCTGGCGTTGTCGACGCTCCAGGCCGATCGGCGCAGCGGCGCCGAAAACCTCCAGTGGGCGTTGCTGAACGGTCCCGAATTCCTCGTGAACCATTAGGGCTGCGAGGCGCTGGACGATTCACGATTTCGAGGCAGCGACTGACGCCGGTCATCCGCTGACAGACTGGAGAACGGCATGGAGCGACGCCTCTCGGACGTGGTCCCGACTCGGCGCGAGGTGCTCAAGTGGGGCGGCCTGGCGCTGGCCGGGAGCTGGGTCAGCCAATCCGTCTGGCCGCTGGAGATCCACGCGGCGGGCACGGCGAATCCGCTCGGGAAGGCTCGCAACTGCATCTTCATCGAGCTGGGCGGCGCGATTAGCCCGATGGACTGCTGGGACTTCAAGGAGACGGCGTACACCCCGAAGGACCTGGACGTCACGCAGGTCGGGCCCGATCTGTACATGTCCCGGACCCTCTTCCCGCAGCTGTCCCAGGAGATGGATCGCGTGGGGCTCGTGCGCTCGATGCGCGCCCCGGAGCTGATCCACTTCAACGGCCAGTACCACACGCAGACGAGCCGGGCCCTCAACGTGGCCATCGCCCGCGAGATTCCGGCCTTCGGAAGCGTCATCGCGCACGAGCTCGAGCCGCTCCGGCGCGACTCCGATTCGTTCCCGACCTACGTGAGCACCAACCTCACGAAAGCGCGCGCCGGGTCGATCGGATGCGGTTTCTTCCCGACCCGCTCGACCGGTCTCGACCTCGACCCCATGACGGTCTTCGAGGCATTCGGCGGCGACATGGGGGGCGCGAACCAGGTGCTGGAGGAGCGGTGGCGGCTGCTCACCAAGCTGGCCGAGGTGTCCGAGGTCGAGCGCGCCTCGCTCGGGCGGAAGGCGTCGGAGTACCGCACGTTCTATCAGGAGGCCTACGGTGTCCTGACCGATCCGCGCTGGCCCGCGGTGTTCAGCGCGACCGAGGCGGACAAGGATCAGTACGGCGGCGACGATTTTGCGCTGGGGTGCATCCTGGCCAGAAACCTGCTCGCCGCGGACGCCGGAACACGCTTCGTCTACATCTACGACGGCGACCGGTGGGATCACCACAGCGGCATCTTCGACCGCAGCAAGGAGTGGAACCACTATCGCACCTGCACCCGGCTCGATCAGGGCCTGGTCAGCCTGATTCGGGACCTGTCCGCGATGCCCGGCAGCGCGGAGGGGAAGACGTTGCTCGACGAGACGCTGATCGTCGCGCAGAGCGAGTTCGGACGCACGCCCCAGATGAACCCGGTCGCGGGGCGCGATCACTACGACTCGGCCTATACCGGCCTCTACGTGGGCGGTGGCGTGATCGGCGGCCGCATCGTCGGCAAGACCGACAAGGACGGCGGGAAGGTCCTCGATGCGGGCTGGGGCCACGCCGGCCAGCCCTTCATGGACAACACCGCCGCCACGATCTACTCGGCGCTCGGCATCGACTGGAAGAAGTCGGTGAAGAACACGCCGTCGGGACGCGAGTATGTCTATGTGGACACCGTCGCGCTGGGTGGTTCCACGATGATGGTCAACGAGGACATCCGCGCGCTCTTCGTCTAGCGCGATTTGCCAGCAGCCCGCGGTGAAAGTCTGATGTCCTATCGAGGGTGCCGGTACGCCCGGCACGCAAGGTGCGGCGCGGGCGAAGGCGTCCCACGGCGCCCGTGATGTCGCGACGAGTTTGGTCGGTAGCCACCTGCGTCCTGTTGGTGGCCGCGGCCGTCTCCGGCCAGGCCGATCCCCCTCAGTCCTCCGCCGGGGACGCGTCGGCGCTGACGGGCATGACGGCCGTCCCCCCGGGTCTCTTCTGGATGGGTCGCGCCCGGCTGTATCTGGGCGAGGAGATCGGCTGGCTGGCGCGGGATCGCACCGACGATCGCCCCCTCCACCTGGTCGATCTGGACGCCTTCTCCATCGACGTCCGCGAGGTGACCAACGCGGACTACGCGCGCTTCGTCGCGGTAGGCGACGTGGCGGTGCCCTACCACTGGGGCGGTCAATCCCCCCCCGCCGACAGGACCAACCACCCCGTCTACAACGTGACGTGGGAGGAGGCCTCGGCGTATTGCGCCTGGGCCGGAAGGCGGCTCCCCACCGAGGCCGAATGGGAGAAGGCTGCCCGTGGTGGATTGCAGAGGCTGGATTATCCCTGGGGCAACGACTTCATGTCGCGTCCGGCCGTGGCGCCGGGGTCACCGGCTGCTGACACGGACGTCGAACCGGTTCGCATGGCGCACACCGGCTCCGGGTTTGGCCCCACCGAGGTCGGCTCCTTCGAGCCCAACGGCCTGGGGCTGTACGACGTCTCCGGGAACGTCTGGGAATGGGTGAGCGACTGGTACGACACCTACTACTACAGCGTCAGCGCGCAGCACAATCCGCAGGGGCCGGTCGAGGGGCACTACAAGGTGACCCGCGGCGGCGGATGGGGTGACCCGGAGACCCGCCTGGCCACCGTCTACTTCCGCAACTTCGTGGGTCCGGACACGCGCGCTCCCACTCTCGGGTTTCGGTGCGCGACATCGCTCCCCTCCCAGTAGCCCTACTTTGTCCAGATCGCCCGCTGTTGGGCGAAACGGCGGCCGCCGCTCCGCCCAACAGCGGGCGATCTGGACGAGGTAGCGCTACTGGCCGATGCCGTAGACGTGCTTGAGCGTGCGGATGACCATCAGGCCGTCGGAGACCGCCGGGTCCGTCATCACGATGCCATCGACCTGATTCCTGGCCAGCAGCTCGTACGTCGGACCGGACTTGACCACGAAGCTCTCCCCCTCCTCGCTGGTGAAATAGAGCTTGCCGTCGGCCGCGATAGGGGACGCCGCATAGGATCCGCCCACGCCGCCGATCCGGGCCCGATAGATCCGCTCCCCGGTTTCGGCGTCGTAGCACGTCAGGCGTCCGTTGTTCGCTGCCAGGTAGAGGTAGCCCTCGTAGATGATCGGCGAGGGGATATAGCTCCCGCCCCGATCCTTGCTCCACACGATGTCGGCGCTGGCGTCTGCCCCCTCCGGGAGTGACACGTCGCCGCGCCGACCCGGCCGGATGGCATAGATCGGCCGTATGGGTGGGTAGCCGGCCGTGACGAAGATGAGCTCGTCGGTGACCACCGGTGTGGCGATCGGAATCTCCGAGTTGGGACCCAGGAACCAGAGGATCTCGCCCGTTCTCGGGTCGTAGCCGCGAATCTGCGTGCCGTTCGTCACGAGCTCGTCGCCCGTCGGGCCTCGATAGATCGTCGGGGTGCTGAAGGTCGAGACCTCCTCATCACGCGCGGTTCGCCACACCTCCTCGCCGGTCTCGAGGCTGTAGGCGGAGATGAAGGACGACGTTTGCGTGTCGGCCTGTACGATGACCAGGTCCTCGTAGAGAATTGGCGACGAGGCGTGGCCCCACTGGTAGTCCGGATCCAGGAACCAGCTACTGTTGAGAACGCCCAGGTCCCGTTTCCAGAGCAGGGTGCCGTCGAGGTCGTAGCAGTAGAGCACGCCCACCGAACCGAACAAGACCACGAGGCGACGACCGTCGGTCACGGGCGTCGAGTTCGCCTGGCTGGACTTGGTGTGGCGCTTCGTCCCCGGGATACCCAGGTGGGCCACGCGCTCCCAGAGAATCTCGCCCGTGGGCTTGTCGAGGGCGTAGACGCGCCAGCTGTGTTCGGACAGATCGTCGACCGGGGTGGTGTCGCCGTAGAGGCCCGTCCGAAACGTGTCGTCGTCGGCTTGGCCCACCGCGGTTGTGATGAAGACCCGGTCACCCCAGATTATCGGCCCGGAGGTCGCGAAGCCCGGGATCGGCGTCTTCCACTGTATGTTCGCGCCGGTCGCTTCGTCCCACTCGAGGGGCGCGCCCTGGCCGTCGGCGACACCAGAGGCGTTTCGGCCCCGGAACGAGGGCCAGGGTTGCGCCGGCAGCCGTTCGCCGGCCCTCAGCGGCGCCGCCGACAGGGTGTCACCGGGCCCAACGGGTGCCGCCTCTCGGCTCTCGGATTCGTCGATCGGTCTGAAGCGCGTGGCGACCCGGTCGCGGGTGAGCACGAGGTATTCCACCATGCCGCCCCGGCCGCCGAAGGCGAGCTCGAGATCGTCTCGTTCACTGGCCGCGAAGCTGGAGGTGCCCGTCGGCCGCAGCACGAATGGGGCGTCGTCACCGAGGCGTGCGGCCAATCCGTCCGCGACCGGCGCGATCTCGACGATCTGTCCGAGCGCATCGTTCTGGTACGTGCCGACATAGCGTTGGAGCGCATCGGCATCGACCCGGGTCGTCGGCTTGGCGGGCGCGTCCACGGCGCCAAGCCGATCGACGAAGGCGGTGGCCCCCATCTCACGCGCCAGATCGCACGCGGCCTCGACGTCCTCCGCGTAGAAGCCACCGGAGGCGATTGCGGTCTCGAGCAGGGCGCGCTCCCGCTCGCGGACGGCCGCCAGCAGCGCGGCGTCCGCGCCGGCGGCTCCGCGCTCGAGCAGATACCGTACGACCGCGAGATGCCCGGCGCCGAGCGCGCGGCGCAGCGGTGACGTGCGATAGAACGAGTCTTCGATGTCGAGGGTGGCGCCGCGCTCGACGAGGAGCTCGACCAGCGCGAGATACCCGCGATCCGCCGCAAAGAAGAGCGGGGTCGCGTCGTAGCGGTTCCTGGAGTCGACGTCGATGCCGTCGTCGAGGAGCGCTTCGACTCGCGCGCGATCACCCTGGCGGGCGGCCTCGAGCAGCGCGTCCTCGGGGGTGGCGGTCTGGGTGGACGTGGCCGGCCGGGGGTGAACGTGCCGGTCGACTGCCGGGGGGCTCTCACCGGGGGCGGCGAGCAGCGAGATGGCGGCGACGGTTTCCATCAGCATCGGACATGCCTCCGATCGCCCCGGTCCCGGATCCCGCCGGGCAGAGCGAACGATAGCCGGAACGCGAGGCTATACTAGTGGACTGTATCAGTCATTTCTATAGCGGTCGCCGGAGCGCAGCGGTGTGCCGTCCGGCCTATCACGGTGATGCCACGCCACACGTCGGTCGCGTCCGCAGAAGTTTCGCTTGTCGGCTTGGGATGTCGGAGCTAGACTCTTGCCGAACTGCGACCGGGCTCGCCCATCGAGGAAGGAACGACGTCGACATGATCCGCATCGTCTCCACGACACCGCCGGCACGAGCGCTGAGGAAGACCGCGCTCGCGCTGATCACGACGACCACGCTCGTCTTCGCCGCCCCCTCGACCGGGCCGGCGCAGACGGAGCCGGGGCAGCAGCCCCCCGCCGGTGAGGCCGACGCCGTGTGGGAGGCGCCCGAGGAGGCGCGCGCCGTCGAGAACCCGATCGCCGTGAGCCCCGAAGCCGAGGAGGAGGGCTCCGGGCTCTACCGCCGGTACTGCCGCCGGTGCCATGGCGACATCGGCAAGGGTGACGGCATGGCGACCGCCTTTATCCAGCCGCCGCCGAAGGACATTACGACGGCCGAGGCGCAGGATCGGATGAGCGACGGCGAGATCTTCTACAAGATCACCGAGGGCAAGAAGCCGATGCCTGCCATGGGTGAACGGCTCTCGGAGGACGAGCGCTGGAAGATCGTCCTTTTCGTGCGGACGTTGAGGGCCGAGTGACGGAGTGACTCGCGCCAGACCACCACGAATGTGCCACGGGCTGCTGGCGTTTGCCGTGGTCTGCGTTCCGGCGGGCCAGGAGCAGGCCGAGGAGCCGCCGTCGGAGGCGGTCGCACTCGCGACGACGTGGTTCGAGCGGTGGAATGCGCTCGACGGATCGCCCGAGAGCGTGGCCGCGCTGGTCGAGCTGTATCTACCAGACGGGCTGCACCTGACGGCGCCGGCGCGCCATCAGGAGGGGACCGTGACGTTTCGCGGTCACGAGGCCCTCGGTAAGATGGCGACCGACTTCGCCGCAGCCAACGAGAAGATCATCTTCCGCATCGAGAGCAGCACGGCGAGCGAGCAATCCCGCCAGCTCTTCCATCTCACCGATGGGCCCTGGGGTGGGCCGACCGTGGCTGTCGAGTACGTGGCGGCCTACACGAGGAAGATGGACGGCCAGCGCTTCTACTATCCTGGCGCGGCCTTCTTTCAGCTGCAGGACGGGAAGATCAGGCGGGCGCGCTTCTACATGGCGACGGGTGAGCTCGCGGAGGTCGAGGCCGACGTCCGGCCGAACTGACGATCGCCGAGACATCCGTCCAGCTCCCGTGGTGAACGTCCCGCCCCGCACCCGGGATCGCCTCGGGAGACGCCGCCGCCGCTCTCCCCGGCACTCACGCGTCGCGCCCGGTCAACCCCTCCCGGATCCCGTCGACGACCGCGTCGACCTGCGCCTCGTCCATCCCGGGATACATCGGTAGACAGAGCAGCGTCTCGGCCAGCGACTCCGCCACCGGGTAGCTGCCGGGCCTTAACCCGAGGTGAGCGTACACGGGCGTCAGGTGGACCGGGGGGACGTAGAGCAGGCTGCTCGTGATGCCGCGCTCCCGGAGGCGCGACCGGACGAGATCGCGCCGGGGCAGCGTGATCACGTAGTTGCGCCAGGCGTGGCGCGACTCCGGCGGGACGCGGGGGACGTCGACGCCGTCGAGGTGCGCCAGCGTGTCCGTGTAGCGATCGGCGACCGCCTGCCGGAGGTCTGCCCACTCCGCGAGGCGCGCGAGCTTGGCCGCAATCACCGCCGCGTGGATGGCGTCGAGCTTCAGGTTGTAGCCCTCGGCGACGTAGCCGGCATCCGTGTAGGCATGCCGCTGGGCGACCGGGGCCTCGCCGCGGACCGGATCGTGTCCGTAGCCCCGTAGCAGGCGCAACCGCCAGGCGAGATCCGGGTCCCGGGTCGCGATCATGCCGCCATTCCCGGTTCCCCCGATGACCTTGCGGGGCGCGAACGAGAAGAAGCCGGCCTCTCCGAGCCGGCCAGCCGGCGTCCCCTTGTAGCGGGCTCCCAGCGCGTGGGTGGCATCCTCGACGACCGGGATCCCGTGTGCGCGTGCGATGTCCCCGATCGCGTCTATCCGTGCCGGGAGACCGTACATGTGAACGGGGACGATTGCCCGCGTGCGCGGCGTGATGGCCGCCGCGAGTCGGGCCGGGTCGAGGTTGTGGGTGGCGGGCTCGACATCGACCAGCACGAAGCGTGCGCCGGTGTGGCTGATCGCGGCGGTCGTGGCGATGTCGCTGTTGGGGACGGTGATCACCTCGTCCCCGGGTCCGATGCCCAGACCCTTCAGAGTCAGAAACTCCGCGGCGGTACCCGACTGTACGGCGATCGCGTGGACGTTGCCGCCGAGAGATCGCGCGACGTCGGCCTCCAGCGCCGTCACGAGCTCCATCCCGTCGCAGGTTCGCTCGGTGAGGAGTCGATCGAGAGCGCGATCGACGTCGGCCCGGATCTGCCGGTGTTGCCACGCGACGTCGACGAGCGGGATGCGGTCGTGGAGGCTCATCCGTCGGGTGGGGAGTTGAGATCCTGCGGTGGCGGGACGCCACCGAGGGCGACACGGGACCGGGTACGCGCGGCGGTGTACAGCGCGAGCGTCGTGTCGAGCGCTCGAAGGCCGTCCTCGCCCGAGGGCGCCGGCTCGCGGCCGTCCCGAATGGCGGCGCTGAACTCCTCGAACGCGCCGAGGAAACGATCTTCCGGCTCGCCTGGAACCCTGATCTGCTCCGTCTCCGACTCGACGATCAGCTCCCTGCCGCTCACGAGCTTCATGGCGCCCCGCGTCCCGTAGACGAGCGTGTGCCATCCGGCCAGCGTGCGGGTGGCGGTCGACCTGTGGTGGACGACGACACCGAGGCCGCCGCTCTCGAAGGTGACGGTGCCGACGAGGTTGTCCTCGACCTCCACCGGATAGCTGAAGGTGCCCATCGCCGCCGCAACGCTGGCCGCCGGGCTCGCCATGAGCCAGGCCAGGCGGTCGATCGAATGGACCCCACCGTACATCATCATCCCGCCCCCGGCGATCGGTTCGTCCCACACCCAGGCGGGCATCTCCCTCCGCCCCGTGGCCATCACGTCCATCGCGACCACTGGCCGTCCGATCACGCCGGACCGCAGCAGCTCCCACGCCCGGCGGTACTCCGGACGAAACCGATGGACGAAGTTGACCATCAGACGTACCCGTGCGGCCCGACAGGCGCGTACCACCTGTTTCGCCTCCGCCGTCGTGGTGGCCATCGGCTTCTCGAGCAGCACGTGCTTGCCGCGGCGGGCCGCGGCGAGGGCGGCCGCGGGGAGCAGCGCGTGTGGGACGCTGATGATCACCGCATCCAGATCGACCCGGTCCAGCATCGCGTCGTGGTCCGGGAACCAGGTAAAGCCGTGCTCCGCAGCGACGCGCCCGGCCTCTGGTGCGGGATCGGCGACCGCGACGACACGGCCCGTCTCGCCCCGGCCGATCGCCGCTGCGTGCCGGAGGCCCGCGGTTCCGAGCCCGATCAGTCCCACTCTCAGCTCGTGGCTCATGAGTCGGGTAGAATGCACCAGTTTGTCCCCTGGTGTCGAGCGGCGCGTGGTCAAAGTCCCGCGTCGCACGAACCCCAGAACTCACTTGAGTTGACCACGTGTGGCGTGGGCTGGGCATCGAGGGCAAGGCGCGACGAGGGAGTGTGGTGGGCCCAAAAGACCGAGGAGCAACACCGCCCTCGGTGTCCAGAACATGCCACACGTGGTCAACTCAAGTGAGTTCTGGGGTTAGGGCGGGTGGGGCGCCCGGCTGGTGAGGCGCAAGGAACGAGGCCATGGGCTTCGGGAGGGGGACGGATGTCCGGCGGGCTGACGGCCACGGATCTGACGCGGGAGCTGCTGCGCTTCGACACGATCAACCCGCCGGGGCAGGAGCGCGCCTGCACCGAGTATCTGGGCAAGCTGCTCGAGGGGTCGGACTTCACGGTCGATTTCCACGAATTCGACCGCGACCGGACCAGCCTCGTCGCGCGGCTCGAGGGCCGCGGCGACCGGCCGCCGCTCTGCTTCAGCGGGCACATCGACACCGTGCCGCTCGGGCAGGCGCCGTGGAAGATGGACCCGTTCGCCGGCGACATCGATGACGGCAAGCTCTACGGCCGCGGCTCGAGCGACATGAAGAGCGGCGTCGCGGCCTTCGTGGTCGCGGCGCTCGGGTTCGCACGGCGGGCCCAGCCGGCGGCGGGACTGATCCTCGCGATCACCGCGGGAGAGGAGACTGGCTGCGAGGGCGCCTACGACCTGGCTCGGCGCGATGGTGTTCTGGGACGGGCCGGCGCCTTCGTGGTGGCCGAGCCGACCGCCAACCGTCCCGTCGTTGGCCACAAGGGGGCGCTGTGGCTCGATGCGCGGACGCGGGGTGTGACCGCGCATGGCTCGATGCCCGAGCGGGGAGTCAACGCCATCTACAAGGCGACGCAGGCCATCGAGGCGTTACAGGCCTTCGTCTTCGACGTCCCGCCCCATCCCCAGCTCGGCGCGCCCACGCTCAACGTCGGCCGGATCGCAGGCGGCCTCAACATCAATTCGGTCCCTGACGCATGCGTGGTCGGGGTCGACATCCGCACGATTCCGTCGCAGGACCACGCGCACGTGATCGCAGCGCTGTCGACGCACCTGGGCGAGGACGTGGAGCTGCAGCCGCTGGTCGACGTCGAAGGGATCTGGACCGCGCCGGACGACCCGTGGGTGCAGGAGGTCCTCGGGGTTCTGGCGCCCATCCTCGGGGAGCGCCCGCAGCCGGGCGCGGTACCCTACTTCACCGATGGGTCGGCGCTCGCGCAGGCCTATCCGGGTGCGCCCGGGCTCGTCCTCGGCCCGGGCGAGCCGGCGCTGGCCCACCAGACCGACGAGTTCTGCCACGTCGATCGCATTGAGCAGGCCGTCGAGGCCTACGAGCGGATCGCGGCGCGCTGGTGCAGCGTCTGACCGCGGTCCGGCCGCGCGTGCTGACGCGTCATCTGGCTTCCTCGTCCGCGAGCCGGGCCCGGTAGGCGCCCAGGATCGCTGATGGCGGTCGCGGCGTCGGCGTCCGCGAGGTCCAGCCGGACGTGACCGGATTCCGGTGGCCCGCACGCCGAGATCGAGCCGAGCGTGCCGGCCAGGACGAACCCGAGCGTGGCGTGAGAGGTCTGGACCACGGCTCTCCGCATTGTAGCCGCTCGCGCGGACCCCTTCAGCTCGAGGCGCTGGTGTAGGAGCGGAGCGCGATCCGCCAGAAGGCGCGCGCGACCGCGAAAAGCGCGCCCGCCAGGACGGTCGCGGCGAGCAGCCACCCGGCGGTCATCCGGCCGAGCATGGCCTCGGCCGGGACCGTCGTCAGGAAGACGACGGGGATGACGTAGGTGAAGAAGGCTCGGAATCCCGGCGCGTATGCGTGAACCGGATAGCGGCCGGCCTCGAGGAGCGATTGCATGGCGATCGTGACGTTCCAGAGCTTGACGAACCAGATCGTCAGGGTGCCGAGGATGAAGCCGAGGCAGTAGAGCACGACGAGACCCAGGATCAGCGGCGCCAGGGCGCCGAGGTAGCTCACCCAGCCGAGCTGGAGCTCGCCGCCCGCATAAGCCACGAGCGCGAGCCCGAGCACGATGTTGGGCACCCCCCACAGGGAGACGTCGCGGGTCGAGACGACGAACTGGCTGTCCATCGGCTTGAGCAGGACGAAGTCGAGCGTGCCCTCGCGCACGTACTCGGTGATGCGCTGTCGGTTGGGCGCGAGAAACGTCACCTGCACGCCGTCCATGACGGTGTAGATGCCCATCACGACGAGCACCTCGGGCCACGTCCACGCGCCCATCGCGTAGCCGTGCTGGTAGAAGAGCGAGAGCCCGAAGAGCGACCCGGCGAGCATGGCGAGGCTGGTGAGGGCGGCCATCAGAAAGTTCGCGCGATACTCCATCTCGGCCCCGATCGCGGCCGCCCAGAACAGGCCGAGGGTGCGGAGGTAGCGCCGCATCAGCGGTCCCCGGTCGACTGCGACAGGACTGTCTCCATGGGCGGCTACGCTCCCATCGCGGAGTAGTGGCGAAGGCCGCGGCGCCAGATCGTCCGGCTGACGAGCTGGAACACCAGGAGCCAGACCGCGATCACGATGAGCCCCTGGGCGATCTCAACGTCCGCCCCGGCGAGCAGGCGCGCCGGAAACCAGACGAGGTAGGGAAACGGCGTGTAGACCGCCAGGCTGCGGACGGCGTCGGGGAAGACCTCGAGCGGCGCGATCAACCCGGAGAGAAAGAGATAGGGGATCTGAAGCAGTCGGTCGAATGCCACCACGCGTTCGACCCAGAAGGCGAGCATCGCGAGCGTGTACTGCATCAGGAACCGCAAGGTGAAGGCGAAGTAGGTCAGCACGGCCGCCCAGACGATCCGGTCCCACGTCGGCCACCACGGCGTGGCTGAGCCGTCCGGCGCCGCCAGGGCCTGTGGGTAGAGCCAGAGCACCAGCCCGACGAGGCAGGCGACGAACGGCAACCGCGCGAGTTGCTCGCTCAGATGCGGCACCACGAACCGCCAGATGGGGTCGATCGGTTGGAGGAGCAGCGGCGACAGCCGGCCCGTGACGACGTGGTACTCGAAGTCGTAAATCACCCACGCGATCGAGAACTGTCGAACGATGAACACCGCGACGAAGTATCTGGCCAGCGCCGCCTCGTCGAGCGGGAATCGCCCGCTCGCGCCGGCCTCAATCCACACCCCCATCATGATCAGGGGCAACGACGTCGCGATGGCCCAGAGGAACAGCTCCGCCCGGTACTCGGCCATGAGGCTGTAGTAGACCGTGAGGAAGGTACGGGTCCGCCGCCACAGCGCGATCACGGGCGCGGTCCCTCGGCGAACAGCCGGCCGATGATCTCCTCGACCGGGGGATCCTGGACGGTCAGGTCGACGACGTCGAAGTCGGCGATCATGCGACCGACGGTGTCCGTCAGATCCTCGCGTCTGACGATCAGCCGAACCACGTGCCCGTCCACCGCCTCGACGTCGCCGTAGCTGACGAAGGTCGAGCGCGGGAGCTCCTGGCCGAGCTCGATCTTGACCTCCCGGTACGGCGCGAACCGATCGACGATGCCCGAGAGCAGGCCGTCGTACATCAGCGCGCCTTCGTGGATCAGCATGACCCGCTCGCACAGCGCCGTGATGTCGGCCATGTAGTGGCTCGTCACCAGCACGGTTGCGCCGGTCTCCCGGCAGTAGTCGCGCAGAAACCGCCGCACGGTCGCTTGCGCGTTGATATCCAATCCGAGGGTCGGCTCGTCGAGGAACAGCACCCGGGGGTGGTGCAGCAGCGCGGCGATCAGCTCCGCCTTCATGCGTTCACCGAGCGAGAGCTTGCGGACCGGAGTGGTCAGGTTGCCGTCCATCTGCAGCATGCCGGTGAGGTGGGCGAGTCGGGCCTGGAACGCGTCGGGCGGGATCCCGTAGACCGCGGCGTTGATGCGCACGCTGTCGAGGGTGGGCAAATCCCAGATCAGCTGCTGCTTCTGGCCCATGACGAGCGTGATCTGCCGGAGGAACGCGGCGCGCCGGTCGAACGGTATGTGTCCGGCGACCTCGACCTGTCCGGACGTCGGGTGGATCAGGCCCGAGATCATCTTCAGGACGGTCGTCTTGCCGGCGCCGTTCGGACCCAGGAAGCCGACGATCTCGCCGGGCTCGATCGCGAAGCTGATCCCCTTGACCGCCTCGACGGAGCGGTACTCGCGGCGCACGAAGTGACGCCACGTGCCGATCAGCCCGGGTTGCTTCACGGCGATGCGATAGTGCTTGGTGAGCCGCTCGGCCCGCACGATTGGCATCTCGGATATTCTACGAGAGCAGAGCGGAGCAGCCCGCGGTGAACGGCCGGTCGCACCCAGGCCAGCCGCGGGAGAGCCGCCGCTCGGCCCGAGCAAGGCCATGCCTCCCCGAGCGACCGACATCGAGGGCGCCGTCGACCACCTGTTCCGGGTTCCACTGCTGGAATTCGTCGGCGCTCGACAGGATCTGGTGAAGCGGCTGCGCGCCGAGGGCGACCGTGAGGGTGCCGCGCGGGTCAAGTCCATCGCCAAGCCCAGTGTGTCGGCCTGGGCCATCAACCAGCTGGGCTGGACGTACGGTCGGGAGCTCGATCGCCTGGTCGCGGCCGGCGAGCGACTGCGGGCGGCGCAGGCCGCGATGCTCGCGGGCCGGAAGGCGGCCGACCCACGCGAGATCATGGCCGACCGGGACGAGGCGATGGCGGTGCTGCGGCGGCGGGCCCGCCGAGGTTCTGGCGCGGGACGGCCACGGTGAGAGCCTCGCCCTTCTTCAGCGAATCGCGACGACCCTCGACGCGATCGCGGCACGCGGCCGCGCACCGGGGGTCCCGCGGGCCGGCCGACTGACCCGCGATCTCGATCCGGCGGGACTCTCGGCGCTCGCGGGCCTGGCGGGGTTGGCCGAGACGTCGGACGCTCGGGCTCCTCGGCGGAGCCCGAAGGAGGTCGTCCGGAGGCGACCCGCTCTCGCGCGCGGCACCGCGACGTCGCCCAGTCCGCCCGGGCCGCCCAAGCCGGCCGCGTCCGTCACGCGGGCCAGGAGCGCCAGGGCGACGGCGACCCGACGGCAGCGGATCGCGAAAGCACGGGCGGCCGTGGCCGCCGCCCAGGCCGTGGTGAAGCAGCGGCGCGGGGAGGCGTCCCGTGCGTCAGCGGCGGCCACCATGGCGGCGCGCCGCTCCGAGGTGGCTCGAGCCACCGAGAAGGAGGCGCGGCTGCGCCTCGACGAGGCAGCGAATCGTGCGCTGGAGGCCGGTCAGGCGCTGGAAGCACGACAGCGCGCCGCCGACGAGGCCGGCCGTGCCCTCGAGCACGCCGAGCGGGCGGTCGACACGGCCGAGGCCGCGCTCGCGTCGGTCGAAAGTGTTGTTGATAAGTGATCTGTCCGGTTGTGTTTGACAAGTGATCTGACCGCTTTCGCTAAAGTGACGCCTGTGGGCGCCTGTGGGCCGCCGGCGTTCTGGGCCGGCGGTCCAAGCGACGTGTGGGCGCCCGCTGGTCTGTGCGGGCGTCCACCGGCGCGGCGGCGTCCACAGGCCGGCCGTCCGCGGTGAAGGTGCCGAAGAGGCGAGGGCCCTGCATGATCGTGAGGCGCCCGTCGAGATGCTCGCGCACGGTCACGCGGAGCCCCACGCAACTCCGGCGCCCCGGCTGGGCGGCGATCTGGAGGACCCGGCCCCCGATCGTGACGGTATTGTCCCGCGCGACGACCCGCCCCTCCGTGCGACACAGAATCGGGTCGAGGTCGACGGCACCCAGCGGCACGAAGGCACTCGCTGGGTCGCGCGGCGCGCACGCGAACGTCGCATTGTGCTGGGGCACGAACTGCTCGGCCAGGTAGCGATTCGCGGCGGCGGGCGTCGTGATGCCGGCGACCCGCAACTCATTGACCAGCCGGTCCTGCAATGTCCGATTCAACCGCTCGCTTCGGCCCCGCGCTTGCGGGGAGTACGACGGGATGTGCTCGATGCCGAGGTGCGCCAACGCCCGGCCGACCTGCGTGAGGCGCGTCTTGTCGACGGGCCCTTTCGCCTTCGGCGTGTGAAACGCCCAGTGGGCCCGGTCGGTGTACAGCGCCATGGGCAGCCCCTCGGTGCGGAAGACCGCCGCGAGACTCGTCATGACCGCCCAGGTGCTTTCACTCGGATACAGCGCCGCGGACAGCACGCGCTTGGTCGCATCGTCGGACACCGCCAGCAAACACGGACGGACGTCCATCCCGGTGAACCACTCATGCACGCTGCCATCCAGATGCAGCATTTCCCCGAAGCAGGCGCGGGCTCCCGCCGCCGCCGATGCCGGCCTCGGGCCCGACCTTTCTTCACCAAGCCCGCCGCCTGCAGTGTCTGTTTCAGAAAGCTATACGACACCGTGACGCCGTGCTCGCGCCGGGCCAGCTGATGAAAGTGCCGCACGTTGAACCCGTGATAGCGCTCCCGATACAGCAGCAACACCCGCTCGACCTCGCCCGGCGGCACCCGGCGGCGCGACGGGCGCCGCCGACGGCGGTCCACCAAGCCGGCATACCCGTCCGCCTCGTACCGTTCCCGCCAGCGCCGCAAGGTCCGCGGGGACCACCCCAGGATGTCCGCCGCCCGAAACCAGTGCAGCTCGCCACTCACCGCCTGCAAGATGACTTCTTGGACCGTCATCGCCCGCTCCCACGCCGCGTCCGGATACCCCATCGAGCCCCCTCGGCTCTGTCGTACCCTGGATCGCCGCAAAAGCGGACAGATCACTTGCTCTCGGGAGCGGTCAGATCATGTACTCCCTACATCGCGTCGGTCGAAAGTTGACAGCTTCGGGGGCTCACGTCATCATCGGCGCATTGTCTAGCAGCCCGTGGTGAAAGTCCTGCGTCGCACCAAGGGCCACCTTGGGAGATGCCGCGGCCGGCCCGAGCAAGGCGCGAGAAGCGAAAATACCGGGAGTATTTGACCCGTCGTGAACAATGCCCAACGCAGCCCGCGGCGGGATGCAGCGCCGGCCGACTGCAGCAGGACTTTTGCCACGGGCTGCTAGAGCTGTATTGGGGGCCCGGCGAGACCGTGTTCACGGGTCCGCGGAACCAGAGAGGGGATCTGCATGAGGATGCTGTCCACGTGTATCGTGGCACTCGCGTTGGTCGCCGGCTGTGCCGGCGAGAACGCGGTCGAGGAAGCGCCGGACGGGGCCGCATCGGTCACCGAGCAGCCTGCCCTCGGGCTCCGGCCGCAGGGCGACACCGAGATTCAGCCGGACCTGATCAAGGTCTCGCCCGACCTGAAGGAGGTCTTCGACCACATCGACGCCAACTTCGACCAGCACGTGGTGAACCTGCAGCGGTGGATCCAGCAGCCGAGCATCTCGAATACCGGCGAGGGGATCCCCGAGTCGGCCGTGATGGTCCGGGGCTTCTGGGAGGAGCTGGGCTGCGAGGCGCAGGTGCACGAGGTGGGCGAGACCGAGTGGGGCGCCCAGGGCAACCCGGTCGTCTACGCCAGGTGTGACGTCGGGGCCCCGCGCACCCTGATCGTCTGGTGGATGTACGACACGATGCCGATCACGCAGCCCGACCTGTGGAACTACCCGCCGTTCGCGGCCGAGCTGGTCGAGCAGCCGCCCTACCCGAAGGTCGTGATCGGCCGGGGCGCCACGAACAGCAAGGGCGGGCAGATGGCGATGTGGAACGCCCTGATGTCGATCAAGGCGGTCTCGGGCACGTTGCCCGTAAACGTGATCGTCATCGCCGAGGGGGACGAGGAGCGGATGGACATCGGCCTCCGAAAGTTCGTCAAGGAGAACGTCGAGCTCTTCGAGGGCGCCGATGCGCTGATCCGGGGCGGCGGCGGTGGCGGTGTGAGCGGCGGCGGCTCGGAAGGGTGCGTGTATATCGAGCTGACGACGAGCGGCGCCAAGTGGGGGCGCGGACCGGTGTATGGCGACATCCATGGCGGCCGCAAGCGGGCGGTGGACAGCCCGGCCTGGCGGCACATCCAGATGCTCGAGTCGATCATCGACGAGAACGGGAACATCGCGCGCGTCGAAGGGTTCTACGATGACATGGAACCCCTCACCGAGAACATGATCGCGGATCTCAAGGAGCAGGCGGAGGGGCTCGACCTCGAGGCCGCGGCGCGGCGGACCGGGGTGGCGCGGTTCATCTCGGACGACCCCTACGAGTATCTGCGGATGAGGCGGCACGGCATGTCGTTCAACCTGGACGGCATCTGGGGTGGGAACATGTATGGCGGCGGGGCGGGCGCGATCCTGCCGAGCAAGATCACCTCGAAGCACAACATCCGCTACGTGCCGGCGCAGGACGGGATCGACATCGTGAACAAGATCAAGGCGCAGATCGTGAGGAACGGCTACGAGGACGTCGAGATGCAGATCATCGGCGACGTGCCCTGGCGGAAGCCGACCTGGAGGGCGACCTGCCGCCGGCGCAGCTGCGCGCGCTCGAGATCATGAACATCCCGCACCGGGTGCCGCGGGAGCTGCGTGAGCCGCAGGAGCTGGGTGGCTACTGGCCGGCGTATCTGTTCGGCCGGGATCCGCTCAATATTCCGATTTCCGGCGCGGGCGCCGGCGGCGGGGGCGGCGCGCATGCGAACAACGAGTACTACGTGATCGAGGGCTCGGGTACCACCTATGGCCTGGCGGGCGCCGAGAAGATGTTCGCCACAGTGCTCTACAACTACTCCGGGAAGAACTAGGGCGACGAAGTCCTACTTCGCGGGGCGCACCTTGCGGTGCGCCCCGCGTTTTTTTTGGGCCGCCTGGTCTGCTCGTCTCGACGGCGCTCGGAAGAGAGAAAGCAGGGAGGCCGACGATGTGGGAATTTGTCCTAAAGTGCGGCATCATCGTCGCAATCGTCGCGGCGCTAGGAGCGGGCTTCGTCTGGATGTTCTGGGGGGCGTTCTCCGGGTTCCAGCGGAAGTCGCAGCAGAGGATTGAGGATCCCCTGGGGCAGCAACGAGGGGCAGCCGCAAAGCCGCCGTACAACGTCGCCGTAGTCGCGCGTGTGGTCCCTTCCCCGGGTGGAGGTCGTTCCAGACAGATCCAATCCTCATCCTCCTCGGGCCCCGAAGGTCTCGGGGTCGAACGCATCGACCCGGATGGCCTCGTCACGGATCTCGTCGGCCTCGAGCACGCGCTGGCGTTCCTCCGGCGTGATGACACCGGCCACGGTTGCCCGTTCGAGCTGTTCATCTCCGGGCGCCTTGTCGAGCCTCCCTGCCCTGACGGCGTCCCGGATCTTGGTCTCGACGGCCAGGGCGGCGACCGCGTGATCGAGGGCGGCCTCGAGGTGGCCGAGGCCCGGCTCGTCCGGCGGGGGCACGTACATGTCGGCCGTGAGGCTGAGGCGGGCGGCCCGATCCTCGAGTAGTCCACGCGCGACCGCCGCGCCGAGCGCGTCGCCGGGTGGGCGGTGACGCGCGCCCAGCGGGAAGACGAACGGACGCAGGAGCCACGCGGCCGGCCGATTGGGCAGGTTGTCGAGGACGCCCTCGAGCGCGGTCTGGATCTCGTGTAGCGCGTGCACGCACGAGAACCGGACGAAGGGTAGATCGCGCGGGTTCCGACCGTCGTCGACGAAGCGCTTGAGCGCTGCCGATGCGAGATACATCCAGGCCAGCGCGTCTGCGAGCCGGCCCGTGATCTTCTCTCGTCGCTTGAGCTTGGCGCCGAGCGTCCCCATCGCCACGTCCGACAGGAGCGCGAAGGCCGCGCTCATCCGCGTGAGACGCCCGAAGAGCAGCCCGACAGGGCCGTCGACGGGCGCCCGGACCAGCCGTCCATTGGTGAGCCCGAGCAGCAGGCTCCGTGCCGCGTTGCAGACCACGTGGCCGACGTGGCCGAAGAAGGCGCGGTCGAACCTGGCGACGTCGCCTTCCTCCGCCGACCGCATCTCCTCCTGCACGTAGGGATGACACCGGATCGCGCCCTGACCGTAGATGATCATCGAGCGCGTCAGGATGTTGGCGCCCTCGACCGTGATCCCGACCGGCACGGCCTGATACGCGTGAGCGAGGATATTGCGGGGCCCGAGGCAGATCGCCGCCCCGGCCCGGATGTCCATGGCGTCGTTGATCACGCGCCGCATCGCGTCGGTCAGGTAGGCCTTCACGATGGCGGAGGCCACGACCGGACGTTCGCCGGCATCGACGGCGCCCGCGGTCAGCTTGCGCGCGGCGCCCATCACGTAGGTCAGGCTCCCGATGCGCGCCAGCGGCTCCTCGATGCCCTCGAACCGTCCGATCGGTGTGTCGAACTGCTCCCGCACCGTGGCGTAGGCGCCCACGACTCGCGTCGCCAGCTCCGCCGACGCGACCGACAGGGCGGGCAGCGAAATGGACCGACCCGCGGCCAGGCTCTCCATGAGCATCCGCCAGCCCTCGCCCGCCATCTCCGGGCCCCCGATGATGAAGTCGAGCGGCACGAAGACGTCGCGTCCCCAGTTGGGGCCATTCTGGAACGGCACCCCCATCGGATCGTGCCGCGCCCCGATCTCGATCCCCGGGAGGTTGGCCGGGATGAGCGCACAGGTGATCCCGCGGTCTTCGTCGCCGCCGAGCATGCCGTCAGGATCGCGAAGCCGAAACGCCAGGCCGATCACGGTGGCGATCGGACCGAGCGTGATGTAGCGCTTGCGCCAGTTCAGCCGCATGCCGAGCACCTCTTCACCTGCGTAGGTGCCACGGCAGACGATGCCTTCGCTCTGCGTGGCCGCGGCGTCGCTGCCGGCTTCGGGGCCGGTGAGCGCGAAGCACGGCAGCTCTTCGCCCGTCGCCAGCCGGGGCAGGTAGTGCTGCTTCTGGTCGTCGGTTCCGTAGTGCAGGAGTAGCTCGGCCGGGCCGAGCGAGTTGGGCACCATGATCGTGACGGCGGCCGTTACGCTCCGGCTGGCCACCTTGACCACGACCGCGGAGTGCGCCGCGGCCGAGAAGCCAAGCCCGCCGTACTCCTCCGGGATGATCATGCCGAAGAATCCGTGGCGCTTGACGAAATCCCACACCTCGGGTGGCAGGTCCCCGCGCTGGCGCACCTCCCACTCGTGGACCATGCCGCACAGCTCCTCGACCGGGCCGTCCAGGAACGCCTGCTCCCGGGGAGACAGTGGGCGGGGCGTGAAGGCCAGCAGCTTCCGCCAGTCAGGATTGCCGGAGAACAGATCGCGATCCCACCAGACGGTGCCGGCATCGAGCGCGATTCGCTCCGTGCGGCCGATGCGGGGGAGGACCGGCCTGATCGCCCGGAGGGCCCACCCGCTCACGAGCAGCCGCCTCAGAGGCCTGAGGCCGAAGACCAGGGCGGCGGCGGCGAACGCGGCTGTGACCAGACCGAGGCCCGCGCCGACCGGCGGGATGGCGGCTCCACCCGCGCCTGCCCCGGTCACCGCCCACCCCGCGAGGACGAGCCCGCCGGGGAGCACCCAGGCCCAGTAGGCCCTGCCGTGGTACAGCAGCGCGAGGCTCAGTGTCAGCGGCGCGCCAATCAGGAGGATCGAGGGAATCGTCATCTGTACCTTCCGGTCGCCGGTGTCGCGGCTGCTCAGTCTCCGTCGGTCGGCGGGTGCCGCTTGGCGAGCTCGCGCTCGCGCAGCTCGCGGCGCAGGACCTTGAGGACGGTGCTCTTGGGGAGCTCGTCCACGAACTCGATCATCCTGGGAATCTTGTAGGCGGCGAGCTGCTCGCGCGAGTACGCGATCAGCTGCTCGGCGGTGATCGTGCGGCCCTCGGTGAGCACGACGAACGATTTCACCGTCTCGCCGCGGCGCTCGTCCGGTACCCCGATCGTCGCCGATTCCTGTACGTCGGGATGCGCCACGAGGACGCCGTCGACCTCGTCCGGGTAAACGTTGTAGCCGCCCGCGATGATCAGGTCTTTCTTGCGACCCGCGATGAAGACGTAGCCGTCCTCGTCCACGAGCGCGATGTCACCGGTGCGAAGCCACCCGTTCTCGAGGACCTCGGCCGTGTCGTCGGGTCGGCCCCAGTAGCCCCGCATCACTTGCGGGCCGGCGATCAGCAGCTCGCCTTCGGTGTTGGACGGCAGGGTCGAGGCGCCGTCCTCGAGATCGACGATCTTCTGGTCGGTGTCTGGCAGCGGGATCCCGATGCTCCCGACCTTGCGCTGGCCGCCGAGGGGATTGCAGTGCGTGACGGGCGAGGTCTCCGTGAGGCCGAACCCCTCGGCGATCCGGCTGCCGGTCAGCCCCTCGAACCGCTCCATCACGTCCGTCGGGAGCGGCGCGCTGCCCGAGAAGCAGGACTTGACGCTCGTCAGGTCCAGACGGTCGACGTTCGGGCCGTTGTTGATCGCGTTGAACATGGCCGGCACCCCCGGGAAGAGGGTCACCCGGTGCTTCGCGATGTTGTGCATCATCTCCTGGAGATCCCGCGGGTTGGGCATCAGCACCATGGCCGCCGCCGCGTGCACGCTGAAGTTCATGGCGACGGTCATGCCGAAGACGTGGAAGAACGGCAGGGCGGCGAGCATCACCTCGCGACCGTGCTCGACGTCGGTGAACCAGGCGCTCACCTGCTGGACGTTGCAGGAGAGGTTGCGGTGGGTGAGCATGGCGGCCTTGGCGACGCCGGTGGTGCCGCCCGTGTACTGCAACACCGCGACATCGTCCATGTCGATCGTCACACCCGGGGCGCCGGTCGGCGGCGTCGAGGCGATGAGCGCCTTCATGAAGTGAATGCCCTCGCCGCGACTGACGCGGGCGATCAGCGGCGGGTCCGCGCGCCTGAGCTTGAGTGGGGCCAGGAGGTTGAGCGGAAAACGGAGGTAGTCGGGGATCGAGGCGATGACGTAGTGCTCGACCGGGAGGCGGTCGCGGATGCCCTTCAATCGTGCTTCGTAGAGGAAGTCCATGACCACCGCGACGGTGCATCCGGCGTCCTGCCACTGATGCTCGATTTCACGCTCCACGTAGAGCGGATTGGTCATCACGACCTGGGCACCCAGCGACAGGGTCGCGTAGTAGGCCACGACGGTCTGAGGCAGGTTGGGCAGCTGCAGGGCGACCTTCGTGTCCGGTGTCACGCCGAGGGCGGCCAGGGCGGCCGCCATCCTGTCGACATCCCGCTTGAGCTCCCGGTAGGTCAAGCGACAGTTCTTGAAGATCACGGCGGGGGCGTTGCCGTACTGGTCGGCCGCCCGGTCGAGGAAGCGCGGCACCGGCAAGTCCTCGAACTCGATGTGCCGCGGCACGCCGTCCACGTAGAACCGATGCCAGGCCCGCTCATCCATCCCGCACCCCTTATTCGTAGAATCTCCGGCCCGCGCTGGCCATCTCGACGAGCCGCGCGCAGGGCGCGAACCGATCGCCGACAGTCGAGGCGAGGCGCTCCAGGTCGCGCACGACGGCACCCGCGCCGCGGTCGTCGATGTGTCCGAACGGACCGCCGCGGAACGGCGGAAAACCGAATCCGAAGATGGCTCCCAGGTCCGCGTCGCGGGGCTCGCGCACCACGTCCTCCGCGAGCGCGCGCGCGGCCTCGTTGAGCAGGCTGAGCACAAGGCGGCGCTCGATGTCGTCGGTCCCGGGCCCGCCCGAGGGCCGCACCCCAAGGAGCGCGACCGCCGCCGGATCGACCCCGGCCTTCTTGCCGTCAGCGTAGCGGTAGAACCCCTGCCCGGCCTTGCGTCCCAGCCGCCCGTCTTGGACGAGGCGGGACAGCCCCGGCGCGGGGGCCAGCCGCTCGCCGAATGCCTCCGCCAGGACTGCGGCGGCCTTCTCGGCGACGTCGAGGCCGACCTCGTCGAGCAACGCCATCGGCCCCACCGGGAACCCGAACGCGGTCATCGTCCGGTCGATGGCGTCGATCGGGGTCCCCTCCTGCGCCAGCCAGCCCGCCTCGTTCAGATACGGCGCCAGGATGCGATTGACCCAGAAACCTGGAGCATCCTTGACGACGATCGCCGTCTTGCCGAGGCGGCGGGCGAACCGGACCACGGTCGCGGTCATGCGGGCGGCCGTCGCCGGGCCCTGGATGATCTCGACCAGGGGCATCTTCTCGACGGGCGAGAAGAAGTGCATTCCCAGGATGCGCTCGGGGTGCCGGGCT
The DNA here is from genome assembly GCA_965197935.1 of Vicinamibacterales bacterium. Lineage (GTDB taxonomy): Bacteria > Acidobacteriota > Vicinamibacteria > Vicinamibacterales > CAZQMT01 > CAZQMT01. The sequence continues at coordinate 928,633 of CBDAOD010000002.1, forward strand.
CCCTCCTGTAGGCGCGCGATCGGGATCGTCGACGTGTTCGAGGCGAGGATGCAGGTCTCGCTCACGACCTGCTCCAGATCGCGGATCACGCGACGCTTGACGTCGACGTCCTCGAAGACTGCCTCGATGACCAGCTGGCGCGACCCGAAGCCCGAGCCGTCGGTGGTCCCGGAGATCAGCGCCGAACGCCGTGCGTGCTCGTGGCGGTCGATCCGGCGGCGGGCGCGTCGGCGGTCCAGCACGCCACGCGCGCTCACGATGCCCTTGGCCACGCGGGCCGGCTCGGTGTCCCGGAGCCTGACGTCGACCCCGGTGCGCAGGGCCGCCACGCCCGCGATGCTCGAGCCCATGAAGCCGGCGCCGACCACCCCGATCCGCTCGACGGTGTCGAACGTGCTCGCGTCGACGTCGACACCGAGGGTCTTCTTGAGTGCCGTCGTCGCGAAGAACAGCTGGACGAGCTTCCTCGAGACGTCTCCAACCGCCAGCTCGGCGAATCGCGACGCCTCGCGCTGGAGGCCCGCGTCCATTCCCCGGGCGAGCCCGTGCCGGACCGCGTCGAGGGCGGCACGTGGGGCGGGGTAGTGGCCTCCCGTGCGCCGTCGGATGTGCGTGCGGGCCTGGCGGTAGACGAGCCAGCGGCCCAGCGGGTTGCGATCCAGGAGCAGGGCGAACGCCCCCCTCGGCAGTCGGCGATCGGGTCGCCAGCCGTCGGCCAGGCGTGTGGCGGCCGCGATCGTCGTTGCCCGCAGGATGGACGCGGGCACGAGCTCGTCGACGAGGCCGAGGCGACGCGCCTTGGTCGATCGGATCGTGCGGCCGGCGAGAATGATGTCAAGGGCCGCACGGACGCCGATCAGTCGGGGCAGTCGCTGGCAACCGCCGGCCGCCGGGATGAGCCCGAGCTGCACCTCGGGCAGCCCCAGCCGCGTCAGGGAATCGTCGGTCACGACGCGGTAGTGGGCCGCCATCGCCATCTCCAGGCCTCCGCCCAGACACGCACCGTGGATCCCCATGACGATCGGCTTCGGGCAGGCGGCGATGAAGCCCATCAGCGCCTGCGCGTCGCGCACCAACCGCTCGGCCGTTTCCTGCGACTCGAGCCGCACGAACTCCTCGATGTCCGCGCCCGCGATGAACGTGTCCTCCTTCCCCGAAAACATGGCGATCGCGCCGACGGTTGAGTCTGTGGACAGCGCGTCGAGCAACCCGCGGATCGCCTCGCCCACGCTGGTCGACAGCGTGTTCACTTGCGCCCCGGGCACGTCGAAGGTGATCACGGCGATCCGACCGGTGGCGTCCCGGTGCAGCGCGAAGGGGCTCGACACCATCACGGTCGCTCGAGCACCATTGCGAAACCGAGCCCGCCCTGGGCACACACCGAGACCAGCCCGAACCGCACGTCGCGCCGCCGCATCTCGTGCGCCAGCGTGGTCACGACACGTCCGCCGGTCGCCCCGAACGGGTGCCCGATGGCGATCGAGCCCCCCATCACGTTCAGGATGTCGCGGTCGACCGTCCAGCCGTGTCGCTGCTCGAAGCCCTGGACGTTCGAGAGCACCTGGGCGGAGAAGGCCTCGTGCATCTCGACCAGGCCGATCTGGCGCCATTCGATGCCCGCGCGCTCGAGCGCCAGGGGGACGGCGAGGACCGGCCCCATGAGCAGCTGCCAGCCTGGATCGACCGCCGCGAGCGCGTAGGACCGCACGGTGGCCAGCGGGTCGTACCCGCGGGCGCGGGCCGTCCGCTCCTCAATGAGCAGCACCGCCGAGGCTCCGTCGGTCAGCGGTGAGGCGTTCGCGGCCGTGACCGTGCCGTAGCGTCGATCGAAAACCGGCCGCAGCGCGGCCATCCGCTCGAGGCTCGTGTCGGGCCGAATGCCGTTGTCGCGGAGGATCATCCGATCGCCGAGCGGAAACGGCGCGATCTCGGCCAGGAGCCGCCCGTCCTCGGTTCCGGCGTGTGCCAGCCGGTGGCTGCGGAGCGCCCAGGCGTCCTGGTCCTCGCGCCGGATCTGGTTCTCCTTGGCCATCTTCTCCGCCGACTGGCCCATCGTCCGTCCGGTGGAGGGCTCGGCGATCGCGGGGCTCACCGGGACGAGGTCGCGCGGCCGGAGCCGCGCCCCCAGGCGCAGCCGCTCTCCCGGCGTCTTGGCGCGGCTCATCGCAACCAGCGTGTCGCTCATGCGCTTGCCGTGGAGGATGGGGACGTTCGACAGAGACTCCGCACCGCCGGCGATCACGGTGTCGGCGTGGCCGAGCACGATCTGATCGACGGCGTTCGCGATGGCCTGGGCGGCGGAGGCGCAGGCCTCGCCGACCGTGTAGGCGGGCACGTCCCTGGGCAGCTGCGGGAGCAGGCTGACCTCGCGCGCCAGATTCGGAGCGAGGGGGCACTGGACCACCTGTCCCATGACGACGAGATCGACCGTATGTCCCTCGAGCTCCGCACGTTGCAGCAGCTCGAGGCTGGCGTGCCGGGCGAGGTCGACCGCCGACACGTCGTTGAAGGTCGTGCCCGCCTTGCAGAACGGGGTGCGGCAGCCGGCGACGACCGTCGCGCGACGCCCCCGGTGGTCTGGGCTCATGGAGTCGCGCCGAACTTACCTCCGAAGAAGTCGCCCTCGTTCCAGGCTGGCCGACTCGGCGCGTTGGCGACCAGGTAGCCGGTGAGGAAATTCACACGCGCGTGCCCGGCGCCCGCCGTGAAATCGAACGCCTGGTCGGGCTCGTCCCGCGGCGTGTGGTACATCTGCCGGCGCCACTCGGCGTTGATCGCGGAACCGTCGCGGCCGGGGTCTCCGGTCTCGAAGCCGCTCTTGATGAACAGCGCGGGGATCCCCTGACGCACGAAGCTGAAGTGGTCGCTGCGAATGAAGAGCACCTGCTGCGGGATGGGATCCGGGCCGATCTTCATGCCGAGATGGTCGGCGGCCATGCCGATGGACTCGGACAGGCTGGAGTGCTCCGCGCCATACGGCACGATGTCGAGCAGCGGGTGGAAGAGGAACGGCATGTCCATCGAGAAGTTGGCCACGAGCTGGTCTCGGGGCACCGTCGGATGATGCGCGAAGTAGTCCGAGCCGAGCAGTCCCCACTCCTCCGCCGTCACACCCAGGAAGATGACCGATCGCTTGGGCGGCTGCGGCAGCGCGGCGTACGCCCGGGCGACCTCCAGCATGATCGATACGCCGGAGGCGTTGTCGTGGGCGCCGTTGTAGATCTCGTCACCGTCGACGGGCACGCCGATCCCGAAGTGGTCGATGTGGGCGACGTAGACGAGATGCTCGTTCTTGAGGCGAGGGTCGCTGCCCTCCAGGCGCGCCACCAGGTTCGCGCTCTGAATGGCCCTGTGCCGGCTGGTCGTTCGGATCGTGGCCTCGCTCGGGAGGGCGAACGACGTGAGCTCGCCGGCCTTCGCTGCGGCGAAGACGTCCTCGACCGGAACCGGGGAACCCGCGAACACCGCCTGGGCGCCCGAGTGGTTCAATGAGACGACGGCCTGAAGGCCGGTCGCGTTGTTCGGTTGCCCGGCGTCGTCCAGCCAGCTGAAGGAGCCCCGCTTGGAACGGTTCACGCTCACCTGCCAGCGGAACCTCGGATCATCCGGCGAGGTGAACGAGATGACCGCCGCAGCGCCGTGCGCCACGGCTTCCTCGTATTTCACGGAGCGTGAGGAGAAGTAGGCCCGCTGATTGCTCGGGAATGCCTCCGGTGCGCCGCTGAGGTAGGCGACGATCTTGCCCGTGACGTCGATCCCGGCGTAGTCATCGTGGCCGAGCTCCGGGGCGACCACGCCGTAGCCGACGAACGCCAGCGGTGCCGAGACCTCCACCTCCGTGTGCGCGGGGCTCGGGCTCAGCAGGAAATCCTCGGCGAGGGTGAGCTCGTTCTCGACGCCGTCTCGCACCAGCATCAGGCTGCTCCGGTCCTCGACGACGAGGCTCTCCTGCAGTGGGACCGGTTGGGCGAACCCGCCATCCACGCCCGCCGGCTGCAACCCGAGCGTGCGGAACTGCGTCTCGACGTAGCGGGACGCGATCTCGAAGCCGCGCTGGCCCGGTGCGCGACCCTCCAGGAGGTCGTCGGCCAGAAACCTGATGTGCGCCTCAATGGCCTCCGGCTGGATGGCCGCGAGGGCCGCCGCCACCTCGGGGCCGGTGAGGTCCGCGGCCTGCTGAGCCCGGAGTGCCGGATACCACGCGCAGAGGGCGACGGCGGCCAGGACCGCCGCGACCGTGAGGACGACTGGCTGCTCCATGGCGGGTTTTCTCACGAGATTCTCCTCGAGGCCGCGTCGCTTGCGGCGCCTGCGCGAGCGGTGGGCCGGGTATGTGGACGGCTATGACGGCGTCGCCCGAGTATAGCAGCCGTGGACGACGCTCGCGCCGCCGGCAGGCAAGGCCCGAGGAGCGAGACTAGTGCACCGCCGTCGAGATGCGGTCACGGATCGGGTTCGCAGCGCGCCCAGGCGCAAGGCGCCGCGACGAGGAATACCGGGAGTATTTCGAGGAGCGACAAAGCGGCGGATGGGTGTGCTGCGGGCTCGAGGCGTGGCCGCATCTCGACGGCGGTGCACTAGCTTCCGACCTCGCGGCCGATCCTCGCGATCTCCCGGTAGAGGGCCTCGCCCCACACCCGTGTCCCGAGCCGGTCCCTGACCTCCTGGGTGGCGTCGATGAACGACTGCTGGTCCGGGTGGGTGATCGTGATGCCGGCCTTCCTCATCTCGGCGAGCAGCTCGGCCTGCTGGCGGGGCAACGCCTCGACGAGGTAGGACTCCGACGCGCGCTGCGCGGCGCGAAACCATTCCCGTTCGGTGTCGCTGAGCTCCCGCCAGAACGGTTCACCGACCATGACATAGGCCGGTTTGGTGATGTAGTCGACGATCGCGATCGACTCCTGGACCTCGAAGTATTTCTGGGCGTAGATCGTCTCGATCGGATTCTCCTGACCGTCCACGACGCCGGTCTGGAGCGAGGTGTAGACCTCGCCGAACGCCATGGGCGTCGGACGTGCGCCAAAGGCGAGAAAGGTCTGCACGTAGTAGTCTCGCTGCGCGACCCGTATCTTCAGCCCGTCGAGATCGTCCATCGAGTCGACGATTCGGTTCGCGGTGATCTGTCGCGGGCTGCGCGCCAGGAACCCCAGCAGCCGGACGCCGGATTGCGCCACCAGCTTGTCGTCCCACTGCTGTCCGATCGGACCCTCGATCACCGAGACGTAGCCCTCGACGCTTCGCATGAGGTAGGGGAGCGCCAGATACTCGATCTCGTCGATGCCGGCCCACCCGCTGGCGAACACCTGGATGGCGTTCAGGGCGAGCTGTTCCAGCTCCTCGGGTGGCGTGCCGAGCTGGTTCCCGGGGTAGATCGAGACCGCGAAGCGGCCCGACGAACGCGACTCCAGCTCCTCCTTGAACTTCTCCGCCGCCACGAACTGGGCCTCCCCTGGCCGCGCCCAGAGTCCGTAGCGCACCGCGATGCGGCCATCGCTGCCGCAGCCCCACCCGGCACCCAGGCAAGCCAGCTGCAGACAGCCGACGACCACGTGGCGTCTGCACCTCCGCGACGTCGGGACTGCGAGCTCGCCCATTCCCGGATCCTCCGACATTCTGATACAGACCACCGATCGCCAGTACGACTCTGTCAGATCGCCCGCCGGCTGGCGATTTGACAAGAGTCGTGTCAGACAGATGGGTCGGTCGTGCGGAAGTGGGTCACGAATCCGACAGAGAGCGCGACGATCGCCTCGACCAGGCGCTCGCCCCGCTCGGCCGAGGCCACTCCGGGGTCACCGCCCACGATCCCGGTCTCGTTGATCTGGTCCGCGTCGAGCGGCACGTTGACGTCCTGCCCCTCGAATCTGACGGCGTTGAGCGACGCGATCGGTAACCCCAGGGCCGTCTTGCGATCGCGCGTCTCGACGAGATCCATCCGCATCAGTTCGGGAAACAGGTGCAGGTAGACGGAGGTCAACGGATCCCCGCCGTGTCCCAGCGCGGTGCCCGCCCTGTCGCCGTAGAGCGACGTGACCAGGTCGGCCGGCAGCAGGCGCCAGAGATTGAGGCAGGGGATCAGGATCCGGCGTTCCTGCTTGAGTCGGCGCACGGTCTGGTCGACGAGGGGATAGTTGCCGCTGTGCCCGTTGAGGATCACGAGATGGGTGACGTCGTGGTCGAGGAAGCTCCGGCAGATGTCCTCGAGGAGGAGGCAGAAGGTCTCGGGCCGCAGACAGATCGCGCCGGGGAAGGGACGGAAGTAGTCCGAGTAGCCGAACGGGATCGTGGGTGCGGCGAGTGCGTCGGCCCGCCTGGCGACCTCCCCGGCGATCCACTCGGTGATCATGAAGTCGCCCATCGGCGCGTGGGGGCCCTGCTCCTCCTGCGACGCGAAGGGCAGGAGGATGACGGGCTTCTCGCGAAGACGCTCGCGGACCTCGTACCAGGTGAGCTCGCTGAGTCGATGCTTGCGGGTCATGTTGGGACCCCGTGCTCGATGGAGTCTGCTTCGGACGCAGATCTCAGAGGATCTTGGACGGAATGTACAGCGTCAGCTGCGGGAACAACGCGATGATGACGATCGCCAGCGCCAAGGGGAAGTAGAAGGGGATCATGGCACGGACGAGCTGGCCGAATGGAACACCCGAGATGTCCTGCGTGATGTAGAGCAGCACGCCGACCGGGGGTGTGCCGCCGCCGACGATGAGGACGAATACCATCAGCACGCCGAAGTGAATCGGATCGATACCGAAGCTCTCGACGACCGGGACCAGGATCGGGGTCAAGATCACCAGCGCGGAGGAGGCCACCATGAAGGCCCCCACGATGAGCAGGAGGACGATCATCAGGGCGAGGACGACTGTCGGGTCCGAAGTCAACCCCAGCATCGCACGGACGATCGTCTGCGGGACCTCCTCCAAGATCACGATCCAGCTGAACGCGGAGGTGGCCGCCAGGATGATGAGCACCCGCGCGCTCCCCCAACAGACGCGCAGGAACGCCTCCCAGAGCGCACTGGCGTCCACGTTGCGGTACACCACGATCCCCAACCGTAGAGGACGGCCATGCTGGCCGCCTCGGTCGGGGTGAACGCCCCGGAGAGGATACCGGCGACGATGATGACCGGCATCAGGATCGCCGGCAGACCGCGATAGACCGCGGCACCCATCTCGGGGAGCGACGCTCGCGGATACCGCGGATACCCGCGCCGGCGCGCCAGGACGTAGGTGAACGCGATCTGTGTCCCACCGATGATGAACCCCGGCACGATGCCGGCCACGAGGAGCTTCCCGATCGACTGGTCGGCGAGTACGCCGTAGATCACGAGGACGATGCTGGGCGGGATGATCGGGCCGACCATCGCGGAGGCCACGGTCACGGCAGCGCTGAAATCGGCGTCGTAGCCCTCGCGCTTCATGGCCGGGATGAGGACCGTCCCCAGCGCCGCGGTGTCCGCCGTGGCCGAACCCGAGACGCCGGCGAACAGCATGCTGGCCAGGATGTTGACGTGCGCGAGCGCCCCGTGCACGTGCCCCATGAGGACCCGCGCCAGGTCGACGATCCGGTCCGTGACCTTGCACGCGTTCATCAGCTCGCCGGCCAGGTAGAAGAGCGGGATCGCGAGGATGACGAAGGAATCGATCGCCGACGTCATCCGCTGGGGTAGCAGCGAGAGGCTCACGTCGACCATGAGCAGATACCCGAGGGTCGTGGCGCCCAGCGCGAACACGAGCGGCATCCCCAGGAGGACGAGGACCAGCAGCACGCCGAGCATCCCGAACATCAGCACGGCGGTCTCCCGGGCTACATGGTGTCGACGGTTTCGGCGGCGTCGGTCGCTTCCGCGCGCCGGGCAGCCGGCGGACGGTGGAGGAGACGCACGAGGACGAACGCGAACATGAGGGCCGCGCCGACGGTCGCCGGCGCCCTGAAGTAGGCGAATGGCACGTCGAGCGTGCCAGTCCTGCCGAACGCGCTCAGACGGAGGATCGGAAGGCTGTAGACCGCCACGACGCCGAGAAACACGAGAACGACACCGGCGTTGAACGCGCGGACGCCGCGGCGCGCCCGATGGGACAGCCTGAGGAAGAGCGTGTCCACCCGTAGGTGGGTGCCATCGTACGAGACGACGGCCGCCGCGAGGAACGTCATCCAGACGAGGAGCAACCGACTCAGCTCCTCACTCCACGTCAAGGGGCTGTCGAGGACGGAGCGAAAGAAGACCTGAAGGATACTCAGGACGACGATGGCCCCGAAGAGGACGCCGCAGACGAACCGCAGCGGGCGGGCCAGATCGGTGCGAGGCGAATCGACCACTACACCACTAGCTCAGCAGGTCCACGACGGCGCGGCTCACGACCTGGACCCCCGTCGGGATCGCCAGCTCGTTGGGCTGGAAGTCGCTGTTGTGGAGCATGCGCCGATGCCCCTCGATGAGGGAGCCGACCCGGATGAAGGCACCCGGCACCCGCTCGGCGAAGCAGGCAAAATCCTCGGCCCCCATCGAGGCGCCGACGAGCTGGTCGACGTGCGCGCGTCCGAGCGTGGCGGTGGCCGAGTCGACGACCCGGTCCAGGAGGGCATCGTCGTTCCGCAGGATCGGGACCTGCGGCCGATAGTCCAGCGCATAGTCGACGCGCATGCCCGTCTTGAGGCCGTCGAGCAGACGTCGCATGGCGGATCCGACGTGCTCCTTGGCGTGCGGATCCAGCGTCCGGACGGTGCCCCGGAGGTGGACGGTATCGGGAAGGATGTTCGGCGCGGTGCCGCCGTTGATCTGGCCCACGCTGACGACGGCGGGGCTAATCGGCGCGATCTCACGACTGACGATGCTCTGGAGCTGGGTGACGAAGTAGGCGGCGCCGGTCACCGCATCGACCGCCGTGTGGGGGTGCGCGGCGTGGCCCGACACGCCCTTCAGCGTGATCTCGAACATGTCCGACGAGGCCATCACGATCCCCCGCGTGTAGCCGACCTTGCCGGCCTCGAGCACCGGCCAGTTGTGGAATCCCACGATGGCGTCCACGGGCGGGTCCTCGAGGACCCCGTCCGCGATCATCTGGTGTGCGCCGCCGAGCTTCTCCTCCGCCGGCTGGAAGACCAGCTTGACGCGGCCGCGGAGCTGCGCGCGCAGCTCGTGCACGACGTGTGCGACGCCGAGCGCGATCGCGGTGTGGAGGTCGTGGCCGCACGCGTGCATCTTCCCTGGGTTGCGCGAGGCGTAGGGCAGGTTCGTCTCCTCGTGAATGGGCAGGCAGTCCAGCTCGGCCCGCACCGCCACGGTCTTGCCCGGCGCCCCGCCCTCGATGATGCCGACGACGCCGGTTCCACCGACGCCCTCCCGGATCGGGATGCCGAGGCGGCCGAGCGTGGCTGCCACGAGCGCCGCCGTTTCGTGCTCCTCGAACCCCAGCTCGGGGTTCTGGTGGATGGTGCGCCGGATCTGCACCAGCTCGTCGGTGAGCTCGTGGGTCCGGCGTCGGATGGTCTCGGTGGGGTCCATGCCCGCAAGGATACTGCGAACGCCGCCATCGGGCCAGCCGCCGGCTTCCCGGCTTTTCCAGGATCCGTGGGCCGGCGGCCGCTGGTGAGTGTCGGCCGGGTGTCAGGGGCGGGCGGAGAGGGGGAGCTCGAGGGTCTTGGTCTCGCCTTCCTCGAGCTCGAACGGCGTCGCGAGTGGTACCAGCCGCTGGAGAAGCTCGGGGTCCTGCCACTCGCCCTGCTCGACGAAATCGAGGGCGACCGCCAGGAACTCACCCGGAGGTAATGTCCTGGCCTGGAAGCGCCCCTCCTGGTCCGGCCGTGCCGAGGCGAGGAACCGCGATTGCGGCGTCCACCGATCGCGATCGCGCGCGAAGAGGACGACGGTGTAGTCGGTCGCGATCCGGCCCTGACCATCGGCCACCGTCCCCGAGACCTCGCTGATCTGTGTGGTCAGGACGACCTCGAGCCCCTCGATCGGCCGCCCGCCGCGCGGCTCGAGTGGGAGGTCGGTGATGTTCCGGCCGTTCAGGAAGACCGTCTTGAGGGCCCAGCCCTTCGGCGGCCGCGAGAGCCGCAGCAGGCTGGGCAGCGCCAGCCCACGGGTCTGGAAGCTCCAGTCGTCGGCAATCTCGGTCCCGCCGCCTCGCCTGAGCGGACCGGACACGGGCTCGATTGGGACCGCCGACAGCCGGAGCGCCGACGGCCGAAAGTCTGGCGTCACACCCGCGTCGAACGTGATCCGGCCCGTGGCGGTCGTTCCGGCGGTCGTCATTAGGTAGAGGCCGGCCACGTCGTCGCCCGTCACGACGATCGGCAGCATGGCGAACTCGGGGGCCGAGTCGCGACCGCGCGTGAACGCGAGGAGCGTGTATTCACCGGGGGGGACGCGCGAGATCGTGAAGGTGCCGTCGGCGCCGACGTGTCCGCCCCGTCCGCCAAACATCCTCAGGCCGTTGCGCGGCTGGAGGACCACCTGCGCGCGGGAGAGCGAGTTCCCGAGCGAGTCGACGGCCGTCCCGCTGATGCGCGCCGTGCGGGTCGGCATCAGCCCGAAGTCGCCGACCACGCGCTCTTCGCCCAGGCCGACCGTGAGCCGCTGCGCCTCGGCGAGATTGGGGGTGCCCGGATAATAGGTGGGCGCGTAGCCCGATGGGTCGTCGGACTCGTCGGCGAATCGGCCGAACCTGCCGCCGGTCCGCAGCGTTGCGGTGACGTAGTAGTTGCCCGGCGAGAGGCCGAACACCCGGAACTGCCCGATGTCGTCGGTGCGGTCGGTGCGGCCGGCCGGAGTGAGCTGGCGTTCACCGCCCTGGTAGCGAAAGCGCACGGCGCTGACGGTCGCGTCGGCGACGGCCTCCCCGAACTCGTCGACGACGCGACCCGTGATGACGCTGCCACGCGGCAGCGCGAAATCTGCGCGGTCGAACTGCTGCTTCTCGCTCAGCTCGATCGGCCGGCCGGGCTCGAAGGGACGCGCCTGCCCGAGCGAGAGGCTCACGAACCCGGCCTTGCTGGCCGTGACCGTGTAACGGCCCGCCGGGAGCTCGTCGACGACGAACCCACCCTCGGGGTCGGTGCTGACCATGCGCCCGATTCGCATCTCCCGGGAGGTGACGCGCACCTGCGCCCGCCGCAGCGGGCTGCCCGAATCGGCCGCGACGACGCGGCCGGCGATGCGAGCGGTGCCACTGGCCTCCTCTTCCGCTTCGAGGAAGCCCTGCCCCCGGTCCCGCGGCGGCGCCTGGGGTCCGCCCCTCGGCTGCGCGTGAGCCATGCCGGACCCGAGCGCGAGCAGACCCGCCAGCGCGAGAAGATACAGCCGGCACGGCGATGGACACCGTCTGTCGTCGATCGTCATCTCTCGATCTTATTGACGGCTGGTACGGTGAGGAAGTTTCAGGGACACCACCACTCGTTAGCCTCGCATGCCGCTGATATAGGAGGCCGTCACCGGGTCCCGGGGCGATGTGAAGATCCGATCCGCCGGGCCGTGCTCGATGAGCCGTCCGCACGCGTCGCGTACCCAGAAGACCGCGACGCGTCGTCCAGGTGCCGTCGAGCCTACTGGGCTCCTGATCGATCTGGCGCGTCACGGCGCGGCACGCCGTCAGCAGCCGCTCCCGCGCGCGACCATACGGACGCCTCTGGTCGAGCCACTCGACCGCAGCGACGAGTATTCCGACTAGGTCTGCATGCTGGTCTCGCTGCCAATCAGGATGCCCGCCAGGAGGCTGTGGGCGATGAGCGGCACGAGCACCACCAGACCCCAGAAGCCGTAGACCACCGACGGGATGCCCGCGAGCAGCTCCACCAGATGCCGGTAGATCCACGCGACGCGCGGGGGCGCGCAGAACTGCGAGAAGATCGCCGAGCCGAAACCCAGCGGCACGGCCAGCAGCGCGGCGCCGACCGTCACCAGCAGCGTGCCGGCGGCCATCGGCCGCACGTCGAACCGGCCGGAGACCGGATGCCACGAGTCGTCAGTGAGGAACCGCGGCAGACCGATTTCCCGGAGCGCCGGGAGGGACTCGGCCACCAGGAAGCCCAGGATCAGCACGATGATGCCGCCGGCGATCGCGGCCGACGCGCGCAGCAGCCAGAGCAGCACCCGGTCAGAGAGCCGTGGGAACGAGGTATTGCGCCGCGATGAGGTCATGCACGCCCTTCGATTGGCAGAATTCGATGAACGCTCGGGTGAGCCCGGTTGGGTCCCCGCGTGTCACGAGGTTGAGCGGGCGCGAGATTGGAAACGTGCCGTCGGTGAGCGATGCCGTGGATGCCGGCACGCCGCCACCCGGCAGGAGCTTGATCGGCACGCCGTGCTGGCTGTCGTATTCCGCGGTGCCCATCGACACGTAGCCGATGGCGTCGGGGTTCCCAGCGACCGTTTTGACTCCCTGCTCGTTGTCGCCGATGACGACATCCGCGCGGATTGCCCGGTTCTCCAGCCCGAAGTAGCGGCGGAACACCTCCAGCGTGGCTCGGCCCTCGGCCTTGGTCACGACCGTGATCGGCGCATCGCGCCCCCCGACCGCCCGCCAGCTGCGGACCTGGCCCGTGTAGATCGCGACGACGTCCGCGTCGGTCAGCTCGCGGACCGGGTTGTCCAGGTGGACGATGAGGCTCACGCCGTCGCGCGCGATCGCGAAAGCGCGGAGGTCGTCCTCCGCCGGCGTCAAGCCGCGTGAGACCATGCCAATCTCTGCGGTGCCCCGACGGGCATCGGCGATGCCCCGGGAGGACCCGCCCGTCTGGACGTCGATGCGCACGCCCGGGTGCAGCGCTTCGAATCGTTTGCCGATCTCCCCGACCAAGGGCGCACACGTGCTGGACCCGGTGACGACGAGCTTCCCCTGGAGTCCGCCGGTGGCGTGTTCACCGAGGCTCGCTCCGCAGCCTGCGACGAGCAGGACGGCCGCGCACGGCCCGACTCGCAGCCAACCCGATCGCGCTGCCCGGGAGATGGCCCGTACTGAAAAGATGGCGGTCATTGCCGTCCCGCGGCGGAAGCCGTTCATCCGAAGGACAGGCGGCAACACCCGAGGTCGATCGCCTTTCCGGCACGCCGGGCCTCGACCGTGGGTGCGAGCCGATAGAGAACGGCCTTGCCGTCACGCTCGGCCTCCACGAGGCCGGCCTCCCTGAGCACCTTCAGATGGTGCGAGAGCAGGCTCTGCTCGAGGCCCAGCTCCGCGTTGATCTCGCCCACGTGCATCGGACCCCGCATCAGAGATCGCACGACGGTCAGCCGAGTCTGGTCGGCCAGGACCTTGAGCTGGCTGGCACAGGATTCGATCGGATCGGGCTTGGCCATCGGGTTGCTTCCTGGGGGCGCCGGGTCCATATTGGTATGAGTATCGGTTCATGTCAATCGCATCCGGGCCGCGCGAAGGTTGACACCGTCGGCGGCGTGGCGGACTGTTACACCTCACGCGTAGTGCTTCGCCGCCATTCGCCGCGTAGCGAGGGCGGTGGCTGGCGATCCAGCCGCGACGCGACCCGCGCGACGCCCGCCAACCCGTGATGCCCAGCTGGGCCAGGAGATCTCCATGCGTGACGTCATCGCCTCGTTTCTGACACTGGCCTTCGTGGCCGGGTCGACCTCCCCCGCCGTGGCGCAGGAGCGCGCGCGCCAGAATCAGCTGATCGCCAGCCTTGCGGACAACGAGACCACCTACGGGGTCATCATCCGCAACCGCTCGGTCGAGACGGGACGGATGCTCCGCACCTCCGCCCTGGACTTCATCATCATCGACATGGAGCACGAGGCCTACGACTTCAGCGCCGTCGAGGACGTGCTGCTCGGCCTGCGCGAGCAGCCGTTCTCGCGCCCGGTCCTCGAGCAGGCGGCCGGGATGGAGCCGCGTCGCAACTCGCCGCGCCCGCCGCTGGCCGGGCCGCCGGTTCCCGTCCCGCTGGTGAAGATCGGACGCCTGGGCCGTGAGCACGTCCAGTTCGAGGTCAGGCACGCGCTCAAGCTGGGCGCCATGGGTGTCTTCGTTCCATACGCCGAGACAGGGGCGGAGGTGGCGGCGGCCGTTGCCGCGGCCAGAAAACCCGAGAGTCACTACGTGCCACGGTTCTCCGCCGAAGACTGGATCTCCAGAAACGATCCGTGGCCGCTCTCGCCCGAGGGCGAGTTCATCGTCGGTGCGATGATCGAATCGCACAGGGGCGAGGAGAACATCGACGAGATTCTGGATACCCCCGGCCTGAGCGTGCTGTGGCTCGCGCACCCGTCGAGCACCGAGGTCGCCACGGCCATCCTGGAGAAGTGCCGTGCGCGGAACGTCGTCGCCTTCGTGGGTGGGGCCGACCTCGATCGTTGGGGCGTCGATCGGAGCGCGGGCGACCCGCTGATGGTGCACCTGGGCTGGGATACCGACCTGTTCTACCGCGGGCTGGACGACACCTTGAGGCGGCTGCAGGTGGAGACCAGCTCGCAGGAGTGAGCCAGCCGGCCGCTGGGACGCCCCTGCGCCTGGTGCCGCGCCCGCCCGGTCGCGCGGGCGTCGGCGAGCCGGGTCGTGATTCGTCGAGTCGCTCAGCCCGGGTCGGGGCCGGCCGTGGCGCGTCGCCGGCGACCCTGAGCCTTCCTGAGCTGGAGGTAGTGCTCCAGGTGGACGTGCTCGCTCGCGTCTCCCTGGGACATCACGCCGCAGGCCGGACAGTAGCCCTCCTCCTGCGCCTGCGCGCCGGGCGCCATGTCGCGGCAGGTGACGCAATAAGGGGCGCTGCACCGGACACAGCGATACATCATGCTCCAGCTGCTCGACGCGGCGGCGTTCCCCCGGCCGCACCGCAGACAGGTCCAGGTGAAGTGATGGCCCCGACACCGGGGGCAATCGAGGTTGGGCAGATCCTCGGAGCGCTTCTCGTCGCGGGTCCCTGACCGGCTGCACACCCGCGACAGGGGTCTCCGGGCGCGGCGGCCCCACACGCGCTGCACACGGCCGACAGGTTGACCCGGACGTGCCGCAGCGGGTCCCCCTCGTATCCGCACTGCCGGCAGACGATACCCACCTGTCGCCACGGCAGCGCCCTGCTGACCCGAAGCGTGTCACTCGCCGCGGCGCGGGCCTTCAGCTGATGCCACAGGGTCGAAAGCTGGTCCGGTCGCCGCCCGACGGGGTAGACGCAGGCGATTAGCACGATGATCGTCGCCCCCACGAGGCCGGGCCACCACTGAGACGACGCATAGGTCGACGCGGCGGCGGCGCTCGCGACGAGGACCGCCACGGCCGGAAGCACCCACTTGAGCGCTTCCCGGGGGCGCACCTTCAGGATGACGCGATAGCGGTGTGGTGGGGCCATCCGAACAGATCGCCGAAACGGTCGGCATTATACCCGGCCGTCCTCCCTGGCGTCTTCGAAACACGTGCGTGAGCCAACGCACTCAGGCGGGATGCAGCACTGCAGCAGGACTCTTACCACGGGCTGCTGGCTAGGCGCTGCGGGTGATCTCGAGGGTGTCGCCGGCACGCGTCTCGGACCGCGCGATCGCCCCCGCCGGGAGCTCGACGGCGGCGAAGGCTCCCCAGCCGATTCGCAGGCGCCACGGACGCACGGTTGCGTAGGCGTGCGTCACGCGGCCGTCCCGGCGGACGAAGAGGACGTCGATCGGGAACCGCATGAAGAACATGTGGATGCTGCCGCACGGCGCGAGGATCAGCGCCGCGCCGGGGTCGAGATGATCGCGACCGAGCAGTCCCCGCCGGCGGTCGGCCGGACGGAAGGCACCTTCGATCCGTGTGGCGATGCGCCTGGCCGTGCGGGTGTTGCGTAGCTCGAGTCGGCCGGCCCCCTCGAGCAGGATCGGTGCGGCGAAGGAATTCGTCACCGTCGCGCGGAGGTGTCGCCCCAGATCTCTTCCCACGGTTCCCGCGCTGGTATCGGGAGACACACCACTCACGCACTCACTCACTAGCAGATGCCGGGTAGAATCCGCCACCTGACCCTCGCGAGATACCGGGCGTATTCAGGTGCGTGGCCGAGGGTGCGCTCCTCGAAGTGCATCCGCACCAGCAGCGCGCAGTCGGCGCCGATCAGGGCGACCGCGTTCCAGGCACTCGGATTGGCGAGCAGAAAGGCCACGTGCGTCAGCATATACCCCAGATAGATCGGGTGTCGCACCCATCGGTAAGGTCCGGAGCACACGATACCGCGATGCGCGGGCATGAGGCCGAAGCTGCGTCCGAGCGACAGCTTGCCGGCGATGACGATGAGCAGCCCGATCATCGACAGCGCCGTCGTCGACAGCGGGTGCGCCAGTCCGGTCATCGCCGTCGGGTTGACCAGCGGCGGCCCGAGGACGGAGATGGCGGCGACGATCCTGACGGCCAGGCTACGTTCGACACGCACCGCCGGGCGCCTGACGATCGTGAACACGACGACCAGCAGCTCGCTGACCAGGAGCAGGAGCCCCGTGACCTCTCGCGTCGCGACGAAGTGGTTGCCGATGCGGATCGCGAGCGCGAGAAACAGGCTGCCCAGGATCACCCGCGCCATCAGATCGGCGCGATCCAGGGTCCGTGGGCTACCCGGTCGTCGTGGTGCCAGGGGCGCTTGCGTCATGGGGCCTCGGAACGTGTTGTTTCGGGAAGGGAGGCGGGCTCCCACTGGAGCCCGCCGCGCTCCTGGATGAAGTAGTTGGCGCAGGCCGCGTCGAGGAGATCCGGGGTGATCTCGGGTCTCCGACCGCGATACCGACACAGGTCGACGAGCTGCTGGAGCAGATCGCGCGGATGGCAGCCACGCATCGAGATCCCGCCGGGCTCGTAGTGGTTGGACCGCAGGTAGTCGACGGCCGTCGGGTCGAAATCGATCCCGTAGTGTCCGCAGCTCAGCTCGAACAGCCGCGTGAACTCCTCGACCGTCGGATTCTGAATGGCGATCTTGTAGGGAATGCGACGCAAGAATGCCTCGTCGGCAAGCGACTCCGGGCGGAGGTTCGTCGCGAAGATGACGAGCACGTCGAAGGGCAGCTCGAACTTGCGGCCGGTGTGTAGCGTCAGATAGTCCCGCCGGCTTTCGAGTGGCACGATCCAGCGATTGAGCAACTCCCGCGGCGAGGCCTGCTGTCGTCCGAAGTCGTCGATCACGAGAACCCCGCCGTTGGCCTTGAGCTGCAACGGCGCATCGTAGACTTTCGTGATCGGGTCGAAGCCCAGGTCGAGCATCGGCAACGTCAGCTCGCCCCCGACGATCACGGCGGGGCGGCGCACGCGGACCCAGCGCTCGTCGTGAGCCGGGAGCGCGACGATGCCGCCGTGCCCGGCCTCGGGGTCGACGGCCTGGTGGCTGACCGGGTCGAAGATCGTCATGACCTGGCCGGCGACCTCGATGGCGTACGGCACGAACAGGTCTCCGCCCAGCGTGCGGGCCACGGCCTCGGCGATCATGGTCTTGCCGTTACCGGGGGGGCCGTAGAGGAACACCGCCTTCCCGGAGTTGATGGCGGGACCAAGCCGGTCGACGGTCGCGGGCGAGAGCACGAGATGGGAGAACCCGCGGACGACCTGCTCCCGGCCGACGTGCGAGCGGTGGGCCATCGCCTGCCGCACGAACGACACGTACTGAGCCAGCGGCACCGGTGCGGGACCGACGTACTGACACAGATCCAGGTAGTGGCGAGCGCGCTCGCGCCCGAGGTCGGTCAGCGCGTAGCGATAGCCGGCGGCGCCCACGCCTGACGCGCCGCGGACCTCGACGAGCCGCTCGGCTCGTGCGTGGTGGACGGCGTCCTCGAGGAGGGCGTAGGGGAGCCGCAGGAGCTCCGCGAGCTCCGCGCCGCGTCTCTCCCCGCCGTAGAGCGTCTTCAGTAGCAGCTGCGAGAGGAAGTCCGCCGAGAGACCGACCTCAGACAGAGTGGACGGGCTGACCGGTGTCGCGGTGGCGTCGGTGATCGAAGTCATGAGTCGGCTCCCCGCATGCATGGCTCCTGTGCTCACTCGATCGCGGGCAGCATCACCCGCACGAATCGGATCGCCGCCGGCCCGATGGTGACGACCCAGATCGCCGGGAAGATGCAGAGGACGAGTGGAAACACCATCTTGACGCCCGTCTTGGCGGCCGCTTCCTCGGCCCGCTGGCGTCGCTTGGTCCGCAGGGTGTCGGAGTAGACACGCAGCGAGTGCGCGATGCTCGTGCCGAACTTGTCACTCTGAATCAGCATGGCCGCCAGCGACCGCAGGTCCTCGACGCCAGTGCGATCGGCCAGGTTGCGCAGCGCGTCGCCACGACCCTTGCCGGCGCGGAGCTCGAGATTGACGATATGCAGCTCGTCCGCGAGATCGGGGTAGGAACGTGCGACCTCGTCGCTCACCCGCACCAGAGCTTGATCCAGCCCGAGACCCGCCTCCACGCTCACGACGATCAGATCGATGGCATCGGCGAGCGCCAGCTGAATGCGATGCTGCCGTCGCTTCGCCATCCTCGCGAGCACGACGTTCGACAGGACGAACGCCAGCATCGCCCCGACGGCCGCGTAGGTGAGATTGGGCCGGACGAGAATCGGTGTGGAGAGGGCCACGAAGACCGCGGCCGCCAGCGCGGTCCGGAGGCCGAAGAACACCGCCAAGGCTTCGCTTCGGCGGAAGCCGGCGTGGAGGAGGCGCATCCGCAGCTTGCCCATCTCCTTCGGCGAGCGTGGGAGCTTCTCACCCACCTGTTTGAGCATGCCGACGACCACCTCGGTCCGCGGTGCCTGTGCGGCTGGCGGCGTGACGGGGTTCAGCGGGGCCTTGAGCTCCGCCAGGCGCCGCTCGATGTCCGTGGCGGGCTCGGACGACACGCTGAGGGCGACCACGACCACGATGAGCGACGCGAACGCAAAGGCCAGCGCAGGTAGAAGCACGATCACGTTACACCTCGATCTTCATCACCTTCTTGATCCAGAAATAGCCGATCGTTTGGAGCACGACGGTGGCGAGCAGCAGCTGGTGTCCGGTCTGATCGTGAAACAACAAGGCCATGTGATCCGGATTGATGACCATCAGGGCGACAGCGAGCATGGCAGGGAGGCCGAGGAGGACGTAGCCGGTCAGCCGACCGTGGGCCGTGCGGACACGCACTTGCCGCAGGATCTTGAACCGCTCTCTCACCACGTGGGCGAGCCCGGCGAGGATCTCGGCGAGATTGCCGCCCGTTTCCCGCTGGATGATCACGGCGGTCACGAAGATCTTCACGTCGACCGAGGGCACGCGTTGTGACAGGTTGCCCAGCGCGTCCTGGATCGGTAGACCGTAGTTCTGCTCGTCGAACGTCTTGCGGAACTCCCGACCGATGGGTGCGGTGCCCTCGTCGGCCACCATCTGCAGCCCGTGGGTGAACCCGCGTCCCGCGCGGATGGCGCGGGCCATGAGGTCGAGCGCTTCGGGGAGCTGCTCTTCGAGCTTCTTGAAGCGGCGGGTGCGCCGCCGGCGGAGCTCCAGGAAGGGCAGCGTCGCGCCGGCGGCGGTGGCCGCGATCAGCGCCCAGGGGAGACGCGTGAACCAGCTCGTGACGAGCAGCGCAGAGCCTCCGGCAACCAGCGAGATCGCGATGACGCTCCCCATTCCGAGCGTGACACCGGACTGCTGAATCCACTGTCGAAGGCTCGACCCGAGGTGGGTGCGGGATGCGACCTGGTCGACGATCGAGAACGGCCCCTGAGCGTCGCCCTTGATCAGCGCGGGTGCGCCCGAGCCAGAATCCGCCGGTGCGGTCGCGTCGGTGAGCTCCTTCAGACGACGTCCGACCTGCCGCTCGTGCTTCACCGCGGTTGGCTCCACCGCCCGCAGCGAAAGCCACAGGACGCCTCCCGTGGCCACGGCGAAGACGACGACCGGAAGCAGCCACTCTCCCATCAGCGCACGTCCATGGTGCCCTCGAACATGTGGGGCGGGAGGTGCACGCCGGCGACCTGCAAGCGCTCGCAACACTTGGGGCGGACGCCAGTCGCCTTGAATCGGCCAACGACCTTGCCGTCCTGCAGGATGCCGACCTTCTCGAACACGAAGATCTCCTGCATCGTGATCACGTCGCCTTCCATGCCGGTGATCTCGGAGACGCTCGTCACCCGCCGAGAGCCGTCGCTGAGGCGAGTCTGCTGGACCACGAGTTGGATGGCCGACGCGATCTGCTGCCGCATGGCGCGCTGCGGCAGATGGGTGCTGCCCATCGCGATCATCGTCTCGATCCGGGCCAGGGCGTCCCGGGGGGTGTTCGCGTGGACCGTCGTGAGCGAGCCGTCGTGGCCCGTATTCATGGCCTGCAGCATGTCGAGGGCTTCCTCGCCTCTGACCTCGCCGACCACGATGCGGTCGGGCCGCATGCGGAGGGCGTTCACGACCAGCTGGCGCTGGCGGACGGCGCCCTTGCCTTCGACGTTGGGTGGCCGGGTCTCCAGGCGCGCCACGTGTTCCTGGTGAAGCTGAAGCTCCGCCGCGTCCTCGATGGTGACGATCCGCTCGTGCTCCGAGATGAAGCCCGACAGGATGTTCAGCAACGTGGTCTTGCCGGCTCCGGTGCCGCCGCTGATGAGACAGTTCAGTCGCAGCCGGACGCAGTGCTGGAGAAACTCCAGCATCGGACGCGTCAGCGCGCGCAGATCCACCAAATCTTCTCCGGTCAGGCGCTCGGTGGGGAACCGCCGGATCGAGAGGAGCGGGCCGTCCACGGCGAGGGGCGCGACGACGGCGTTGACCCGCGATCCATCCGGCAAACGCGCGTCGACCATGGGGGAGCTGTCATCGATGCGCCGGCCGACGGCGCTGACGATCCGGTCGATGATGCGAACGAGATGACGGTCGTCTTGAAACGTGCTCGGCACTCGCTCCAGAAGGCCCTGGCGCTCCACGAAGACGTGCTTGTGGGTGTTGACGAGCACGTCGCTGACGGCCGGGTCTCGCAGGATGCGTTCCAGTGGACCAAGGCCAAAGACCTCGTCGAGCACATCCGCCAGAATCGCGTCGCGCTCGCTGACGGAGATCGGTGTGTTCTCCTCGCGGATCAGCTCGAACAGGAGGCTACGGATCTCCCCCTCGGCGCGCGACCGATCGGTGAGGGCCAGCGCCTCCAGGTTGAGCCGGTTGAGCAGCTTGCGATGAACGTTGGCCTTGAGCGCGATGTACTGGGGACGCTGCGCGTCGGTCCGCGTGACGCGACTGGGCTGGAGCTCCGACAGGGCAGACTGTGGCAGGGCCATCTGAGTTACCTCGTGTCGCCGGCGGCGAGCCTGCGCCCCAGGCCGGCGGCGAAGGCAAAGAGACCGTGGCGCCGCGGCGGCTCGTCGGCGGTGCCCGACTCCCGGGCCGCGGGCACGTAGATCGCCTTGGTGAACTGATCGAACTGCGCGGCGAGACCCGAATGCGTGCTCAGCGCGAGCGGCACGCCGCAGTTGAGGGCGGTGGAGACGGTCTTGTAGTCGCTCTGGAAGACGTGGTGGATGCTCTGGCCGAGCGCCGTCTCGATCTGCTCGGGCGTGATCATCAGGTGTTCCGCGAATCGATTGAGCACGACGCGCACGCGCTCGCTTCCGGCCCCGAGCTGCTGCACGCGGTCGATCAGCCGCTGGGCGTTCCTGATGGAGGGCACGTCGGGGTTGGTCACCAGATAGATCGTATCCGCGGCGTACAGCGCGGCGGCCGTGCATGAGTTGATCAGGTTGCCGGCGTCCACCACGATGTACTCGTAGGTGCGCGCCAGAATCCTGAAGAGCTCCTCGATGGCACCCGCGTCCTGCAGGCTGGGCCGGTCGAACTGCTCGCTGCCCGCCAGGACGTGGACGCCGGATTTGTGCTGCAGGACCAGCTCGCCGAGAAAGTCCGCGTCCGCCCGTTGCAGGTTGTCGATCACGTCGAGGACCGTGAAACGCGGTCGCACGCCGAGGAACAGCGCGACCTGCCCAGGCAGGCCTTGAGATCCACGATGACCGTGTTCCGTTCGGTGAGTCTGGCCAGCTCGACGGCGCAGTTGACCGAGACCGTGGTCGTGCCGGCCCCGCCCTTCGCGCCGAGGAACAGCAGGACGGCGCCGGGCTGTCGCGCCGCGGAGAGCAGCGCCTCGCGACGCGCCTGCCATCGGGCGATGGCCTCGTGGAGGGCCTCGTCGGTCGAGGTGGCGTCGGGCGCCGCGGTGTCACTGACCGACCAGACGAGGAACTCGTTGGCGCCGGCCCGCATGGCCCGCAGAATCACGTCCGGGTCGGTCGACTCCGCGACGGCGAAGATGGCGGTCGACACGTGCCGCGCGCGTAGGACCTCGAGGTCCGTCAGGGCGGCCGCAGCGTCACCGCGAACGTCCACCACCGCGAAGTCCGGCTCGCGTGGGTGCTGGTCCGGGTCCTGTGTGAGGATCCCGACCGGGACGCGGCCGCTGTGAAGCGTCCGGATCACGCTCGCACGAAAACCGTCGTCCCTGGTCAGGATCACCGCTCCGAGTTGTGCCATTGCTCATTACCTCAAGACGTCATCAACCGCACGGCCGGTCGAGCGGGTGTTCGGGGCTCCTGCGTGTCGTTGAGAAACGTGACATCCGACGGGACGACGGCGATGGTCTGGTGCATCAGAGTACGGCCGACGGCGGCAGGGGGATGAGGCGGCGGGGACGGCACTCAACGCGCGCCGCCCTTCGCTCGCCGGCGCGAGGCACTCCAGTGGGCGACGGTCAGCATCGGGCGATGCAGGCGCGGCTCATCGGCGCTTGACGGGTCGACCCGAGTCTGACGATCGCCGGCCTCGGCGGGATCCTCGAGCGGCGCGGGGGGGGGCGGGTCGGTCGTTGTCGGCGCCGAGGACGGTGCGGGCGATCCGGGTTCGACGGGATCAGCGGGGCCCGGCGCCGAGTCGGGTCGATCGAGAAACGGTCTCTCAAGGGTCGGCAGTCGCGGCGGCACGCCGCCGGACGACTCGCGGGTCACCACTTCGGGCGTGATCATCACGACCAGCTCCGAGTTCGATCGCTGCAGCGCGCGGCTCTTGAACAACAGGCCAAGAATTGGGATGTCGCCGATCCCGGGAATCTTCTGCATCGTCTCCGTCAGGGTGTTGTTGATCAGCCCGGCGATGGCGAACGTCTGACCGTCTTGGAGCTCGACCTCGGTTTCCGCGCGCCGGGTCGTCAGTGACGGCACGCGGAACCCCTGCACGCTCACCGCGTTCGTGAAGTCGAGCGAGCTCACCTCGGGGCGCACCTTGAGGTGGATCCGACCGTTACCCAGGAGCGTTGGTGTGAACTGCAGGCGAATGCCGAACTCCTTGAACTGCACCGTGATGGCGAGGTTGTTGGCGCCGCCTTGCACGGCAGGGTACGGATACTCACCGCCCGCGAGGAAGCTCGCTTCCTTGCCGCTCTGAGCAATCAGGTTCGGCTCCGCGAGGCTCTGGAACAGCCCGCGGGACTCCAGGGCCTTGATCACCGCGCCCAGCTGGTTCGGGGTGTTGAACAGGAAGAGATTCAGGAAGTCACTGAACACGAGCTTCGTGTCGCCGTTCCCCTCGTCGAAGATCGGGGCCGGAAACTGCTGCGTCGTACTTCGACCCACGTAATCCTTAGTACCCGCCGGGACCTGTGAAGAACGAGGCGCCGAGTTCGCTGAGCGCGCTTCGGCCCACTTCGGCGAAGCGGACGCGCAGCATGACTTGGGTGGATTCGAGCGCGTCTGCCTGCTGAAGCAGGTTGACGATGTTGTCATCGGTCTCGACGTGTCCGGCGGCGACGTCGGCTGCATGGTCGACGACGTACTTGCTCGAGACGGTGCCCGACAGGACGATGTCCGTGCCGCTGCTGGAGACGCCGATGGGCTCACCGGGAAAGAGCTGCTCGAACTGATCTCGGAGGACGCTGAGGTCTCGTTGCACGGCGACCTCGTAGCTGCTCGTTCGTCCGGCCTCGTCCCAGACCACCAGCGAGATCGTCCCGGGCGCCTTGCCGTGAAGTAGGAGCTGCTGGGAAGACGTGACGAGTGCATCGGCGACCTCTGGCGTCGTGAGCGACACTCGCGCGATGGGCGTGCTCATGTTCAGCAGCGTCGAGCGCCCGACCAGCAGTCGAACGGCGCCGGCGGCCAGGGGGGTGTCCTCGTCGACCGAGACGGCGGTCGCCGATCCAGCAGAAGTCGGCATCCCCTGTCCGCTCACGCCGGTCGTCGACAGGGTCATCAGCACGCCAAGGGCCGCTAGCACGCGTAGCATGTGCATCTCCTACTTCACGATCTCGATTGCGCGCTGATCGCCTCGGATGACCTCGACGGTGAGCGGCGCAGGGGGTGGTGGCGCGGGCCTCTCGACGCGGGCCGTCCGCGCAACGGGTCGTGGTGGCGCAGGCGTTCCGCGCAGCAGCGACACGGCGCGAACGCCGGGGGTCTCGGGTGCGCTCTCGTCGAGCGGGTTCCGCAACGCCAGCTGGATCTTGCCTTCTGTGCTGGCGAGCGCGAGCCGTTCGGCTTGCTCGGGGGTGACGAGCAGGGTGACGACGGTGAGCTGCTGCGGCTCGGGATCTTGGTGGGTCTTTTCGAGCCGCGTACCGGCGGTCAGGACCTCGACGTTGGTCAGCACGACCTTGGAGGTCGTGTCCTCCCGCGCGCTCGTGGGCATCGCCGTCGCGACCACGTCGACGCGTGTGCCCGGGAGCACGTAACCGGCCACCCCGATCACCTCGTTCACCCGCACCGAGATGGCGCGCTGGCCGGCGGGGATGATGGGAGGCAAGCCGGCGCCGGCGCCCTTCGGCGCCAGCTTGCTCTCCAAGATGGGCTCGTGCATGACGAGGGACGCCATGAGACCGCGGCCGACAATGTCCTGTGGGTCGGTGAAGGTGTCGTGTGGCACCGAATCGGCCGGCCACGCGACGACCCGCAGGTCGCTCGAGGCGACCTCGGTCCCGAGTCTCAGGGCGCTGGCCGCCGTGACCACCGGCTGCGTGCGAACGCTGATGGTCCGCACAGGTACGTTCTGGAGAAAGTCGTGGGTGCCGTACGCCAGTGTCCCGCCGGCGATGATGGCAAGCGCGGAGACGCTGAAAATGCGAGTTCGGGTCATCGGTGGACATGCTCCAGGTGTCGGGTGTTGGGTCGTTGCGTTCGGCGATGCATCACTGTGATCCGTCCTGAATGACCGCTGTCGTTCCACTCTGTTTCTTGTAGGTGCCCATCGACTCACCCTTGCACAATCATTGCAAGCGTCGCGCCCACCGCGATCGCGGGTCCGTAGGGGAAGAGCTCGGATGCCAGAGGTTGTGCGCGCTCGTTGCTTGGCGACGACGGCGACAGGCGCGCGAGGATTCGACCGAGGGTGACCCTGAGGCGGCCGCGGCCGAGGGCGAAGGCGGTCGCCAGGATGCCGCCGGCGATGGCCGTGAACACAAACGCGAGCGCCGTTGACTCGGGCCCGAGCACGGTTCCGAGCGCCGCCAGAAGCTTGACGTCGCCTCCCCCAGTGGCACCGAGCAGGTGCCCGGGAAGCATCAGGAGCGCGCCGAGTACCAGGCCGAGCAGGGATGCTCCGACCGAGATCTGGCTCACGCCGACGGCGGCCAGCATCAGCCCGGACGCCGCGGCCGTGCCGGTCAGCGCGTTGGGAATCCGCCGCACGCGGAGATCTACCATCGTCGCCAATGTGCCGACCAGACACACGGTGACGAGCGGCAGGAGATCAACCTGGTTCGTCATCAGCAGGTCGTCCTCAGAAGCTCGCGGCGATGGTCTGCCAGAAGACCTGGTTGATCTGCTGACCCAGCACCGAGACAGCGCTGACTGCTACGACGGCGATCAGTCCCGCCAGCAGCCCGTACTCGACGAGGTCTTGACCGAGATCTCCTCGCGGACGGAGCCGGAGGATCGTCAGCTTGTCGAGATTGTTCGTCGGAGGTGTCATGTGAGGTCTCGGGTCCTCTGGAATCGAGAGCGCGGCGGCGGCCGGGGGAATGGACGCCGGGGGAGGCCGCGGCGTCCATTCCTTCCGACCGCGTAGGCGGCCTAGATGCTGCCGGCGATGCTGGTGAAGGTCGAGTTCACCGAGCCACCCGCCGCGGTGACCGCGCCGACCGCGACGACGGCGATCAGGGCGACGAGCAATGCGTACTCGAGCAGGTCTTGACCTTCGTCCCTATGCACGAGCGATACGAGGTAGCGTGCGAAGCTTTCCACCCCATCCTCCTTGACGTGGCATCGTGTCCGCGATGCGACGGGCGACCTGACGGCGCGTCGAGCGATGGACGTCGCGCTGTCCAGCGTCGCGTGATGTCTTTCGCTTGAGCAACATGGGTACCATCCCGCGCGACGGCCTCACGATCGCGATCCGCGTCGCGACATGCGCTCCATCTCTCGGGGCTCGCCTGCGCCTGACGTTGGTCGAGGAATGTGTCCCGTCGTTCGACGTGCGATGACGTATCTGTAAGACGAACGACGAAGGACTACCGTGGCGGTCGGAACGCCCGTCGTTCACGGTGCTTTGGACACGGACAAATCTCAGATCCGTGTCCGGGAAACCGACACGGTACGGAAGTTGCGCCTGGTAGTCGGGAGCGTAGGTCCTGTGTCGCGCCAAGACGGGCGCGGCGCCGGTCGACGGCGGCAGGACTTGTACCACGGGCTGCTGGGTTCGAGCCGTCAAGCGAACGAAGGAACGCCAATGCCCATGAAACGATCGTCGGCTGAGCACGCGGGATCGCTGATCGCGTGGGGTGCGTTGGTCGCCACCGGCGTGTGGGCGAGCACCGAGATGCGCGCGCTCGTCGAGCGCCACCTGGAGGCCGTCGTCGCCGGCACGTGGTCCTGGCGGTCGTGGCTCGCCGTCCCGACCGAGGCCGGGTCGTGGCTGACGAGGCAGGTGCCGGTCGGTGAAGCGTGGTTGCTCGTCCTCCTGGCGGTCGCGGTGCTCCTCGTCTGGCGTGCCGTCGAGCTTTGAGCGCACGCTGTGTCCGGGGGCCGGCGCCGGTGTGCGAGACTGCGCAGGGTAGGCGAACCCCCAACTTTGGTCGGTTTCACGAATCGGATTGACACAAACATCAATGCAGGGATAATTGAGGGGAGAGAGTAAGGGCTTTTTTCCTGGACCGAGAAGCGTCGGCTGCAGTATCTGCAACGTTTACAATCTGTTACGGGGGACGGAGAAGCTGACGTACGCGGAGACTCGGGGTATCCCGGGGTCGATCGGAGGGCGCTGACGGGGGCGACGAGCGAGTCGTGACGTGATAGGACGAACGGGGGACAGACCGTGAAGAGTCTGACGTGTGCGGTGGGCGGGTTGGTCGTGTGGTCAGGGCTGGTGACGATCGGCGCCGCCGCGCAGGAGGCGCCGGCGGTGGCGGAGCCGGCGATGGCCGTCTCGCACACACTCACGACGATGCCGCTCGAGGCGCAGAACGAGCTCGTCGACACGTACTGTACGGTGTGTCACAACGACGAGGGGCTGGCGGGCAACATGTCGCTCGACACGTTCGACGGCGCGACCGTCGTCGAGCACTTGGCGCGCAGCGAGCGGATGATCCGCAAGCTCCGGGCCGGGATGATGCCACCGTCTTACATGGCGCGACCGGACGAGGAGACGCTCGACCTGTTCGCGACGTCGCTCGAGACGCAAATCGACACGGCGGCCGCCGAGAATCCGGATCCCGGCGCGCGCGGCTTCCAGCGGCTCAATCGTGCCGAGTACGCCAGCTCTGTCCGTGATCTGCTCGACCTCGGGATCGATGCCACCGCGTTCCTGCCGGCCGACACGGTGAGCGACAGTTTCGATAACATCGCCGACGTGCAGGCGATGTCGGCGACGTTGATGGAAGGCTATCTGCGCGCCGCCGACCAGATCAGCCGCGAGGCCGTCGGCGAGCCGCAGGCCGCGGCGCGCGAGGCGACCTATCGCGCCCCGCGGACGGCCTCGCAGCGGGAGCGTGTGGACGGCGCGCCCTTCGGCACGCGCGGCGGCGTCTCGGTCGTCCACCATTTCCCGGCCGACGGCGAGTACTTCTTCAGGATCCAGCTCCACGGTGGCCCGACGGGCATCCTCTTCGGTGGAACGGCCAGAAACGAGCAAGCCGAGGTCTCGATCAACGGTGAGCGGGTGGCGTTGATCGATGTCGATCACCTGTTGACCGAGTCCTCCCCCAACGGGTTGTTCCTGGAGTCCGAGCGCGTCTTCGTCAGGGCGGGACCGCAGCGTGTGACCGCGGCGTTCATCGAGCGGTTCCAGGGGCCGATTGACGACCTGATGGCGCCGATCGAGCACACGCTGGCCGACAGCGACATCGGCGAGGCGTTTGGCATCACTACTGTGCCGCACCTGCGGTTGTTCAATATCAGCGGCCCCTACAACCCGACCGGCGTCTCCGAGACCCCCAGCCGACAGAAGGTCTTCGGCTGTCGTCCGACCTCGGCGACCGACGAGGCTCCGTGCGCGGAGGAGATCA
Source organism: Vicinamibacterales bacterium (assembly GCA_965197935.1). GTDB lineage: Bacteria > Acidobacteriota > Vicinamibacteria > Vicinamibacterales > CAZQMT01 > CAZQMT01. The sequence goes on from CBDAOD010000002.1 coordinate 956,998, forward strand.
TCACACGGCTGGCGAGCGAGGCCTACCGCCAGCCGGTGGGCGATCTGGCGCTCGAGGGGCTGATGTCGTTCTATCAGGCCGGCGCCGATGAGGGGGGCTTCGAGACAGGGATCCGGATGGCGCTGCAGGCCGTCCTGGCGAGCCCGGAGTTCGTGTTCCGCCTTGAGGAGGCGCCTGAGGGTGTCGGCGCGGGCGACGTCTTCCAGCTCGACGATCTGGATCTCGCGTCCCGTCTGTCCTACTTCCTCTGGGCCAGGGCCCCGGACGCCGAGCTGATACGAATCGCAAGCGAGGGCCGGCTGAGCGATCCGGCGGCGCTCGAGGGGCAGGCACGGCGTATGCTGGCGGACCCGCGGTCGGAGGCGCTGGCCACGCGGTTCGCGAATCAGTGGCTGCGATTGCCCGACCTGGAGCGGCTGCACCCGGATGCCTTGAAGTTCCCCGAGCACGACTGGACGCTGGCGCAGGCGATGGAGCGCGAAACCGAGCTGCTCTTCGACACCCTCGTCCGCGAGGATCGGAGCCTGCTCGAGCTCTTGACCGCGGACTTCACGTTCGTCAACGAGCGACTGGCGCGCCACTACGGGATTCCGAACATCTCGGGCCCCAGCTTCCGGCGCGTGGCGCTGACGGACGAGAATCGGCAGGGCCTGCTGGGCCACGGGAGCATCCTGACCCTGACGTCCATTGCCGACCGAACCTCGCCGGTCCAGCGCGGCAAGTGGATCCTCGAGGTCCTGCTCGGCAGCCCGCCGCCGCCGCCGCCGCCGGACGTGGAGGCCCTCGAGGCCACCAATGCCTCAAGCGGGGGACGGCTGCTGTCGGTGCGGGAGCGGATGGAGGCGCATCGGTCGAACCCGGCGTGCCAGTCGTGCCACGACGTCATCGACCCGCTGGGGTTGGCGCTGGAGAACTTCGACGTCACCGGCGCGTGGCGCGTCAAGGACAACGGCGTGCCGGTCGACTCGACCGGTGAGATGTACGACGGCAGCATCCTGGACGGGCCCGCCGGGCTTCGGGCCGCGCTGTTGAATCGGTCCGACGCCTTCATGCTGACCTTCACCGAGAGTCTCTTGACCTACGGTCTGGGTCGGCGGGTCGAGTACACCGACATGCCGATGGTCCGCGCCATCATCAAGGACGCCGCGGCGCACGACAATCACCTCTCGTCGTTCATCCTGGGGGTCGTCAACAGCGCGGCGTTTCGGATGAACCGGCTGGAGGACGCGGGAACGCCCACGAACGCCGTAGACCAGTGAGACGGTTTCACGGCACGGTTTCAGGACTGTGAGTGGTAGGAGGAGACTCGATGTACATCACAAACAAACAGCTGCCGCGCCGCACGATGCTCAAGGGGATGGGAGTGACGATGGCGCTGCCGCTCCTCGAGGCGATGGTGCCGGCGCGGAGGCTGTTGGCTAACACCCCGGCTGACCCGGCTCGCTTGGTGTGCATCGAGATGGTCCACGGGGCTGCCGGGTGTACGAAGTACGGGGAGACCGAGAATCTCTGGGCTCCTGCGGCCGTGGGCAACGAGTTCGATCTGAGCCCGAGCACCCTGAAGGTGCTGGATCCGTTCCGGGAGTTCCTCACGATCGTCAGCGACACCGACGTGCGTAACGCGGAGCCCGCCGACTTGCCGGAGATCGGCGGCGACCATTTCCGTTCGAGCGCGGTGTTTCTGACCCAGGCGCATCCGAAGCAGACGGAGGGCTCCGACGTTCGCTCGGGGACCTCGGTCGATCAGCACTACGCGCAGGCGTTCGGGCAGGAGACGCCTATCCCGTCGATGCAGCTCTGCATCGAGAACGTGGACCAGGCCGGTGGGTGCGCCTACCGATATTCCTGCGTCTACACCGACACGATCAGCTGGGCGTCGCCCACGCAGCCGCTACCCATGCTGCGGGACCCGCGCGTGGCCTTCGACCAGCTGTTCGGCGCCGGCAGCACACCGGAAGAGCGGGCCGCCCGGCGGCGGACCGATCGCAGCATTCTCGACTGGATCACGGACGAGGTCGCGCGGCTGAAGCGGCGCCTGGGACCAGGTGACCAGACGCGGCTCAATGCGTATCTGGACAGCGTGCGCGAGATCGAACGACGCATTGCGAAGATCGAGGAGCGCAATCAGAGCGGCGAGGCGCGTGAGCTGCCCGATGCGCCCATCGGGGTGCCCGACTCGTTCGAGGAGCACGTCAAGCTGATGTTCGACCTCCAGGTGGCGGCGTTCATGGCCGACATCACGCGCGTGTTCTCGTTCAAGATGGGCCGCGACGCCTCCGGGCGCGTCTACGGGGACAGCGGCGTAAACACCGGCTTCCACGTCGCCTCACACCATCGCGAGCAGCCGGACATGCTCCTGGAGTTCAAGAAGATCAACGACTACCACGTGGGCATGGTGCCCTACCTCCTCGAGAAGCTGAAGAGCACGATGGATGGTGAGGCCAACCTGCTGGAGAAGTCGGTGGTCCTCTATGGATCGCCCATGGCCGACTCGAACATTCACAACCACCGCCGATGTCCGCTGTTCCTGGTCGGGCACGGGAACGGGCAGTTTGCGGGCAACCTCCACGTCAAGGCGGCTCCCGGCACGCCGATGGCCAACGCGATGCTGACCGTGCTGCACCGGCTGGGTCTGGACGACCTGGCCAGTTTCGGCGACAGCACGGGGGAGCTGGAGCTCTGAGGCGCGGAGCCAGCGCGGAGGGCGGACGACACATGGGCACGTTGGGACTTGCGAGTAGCTCGGAGTTGATCGGAGGGAGACAGCTATGTCGGAACGGTCAAGTAGGCGTATGCGGGGCGGTTTCCTCGCGGTCGCAATCGGTGCGGTGTGCTTCACGACAGCGCTCGCGGCCCGACCCTCTCCCTCTGCCGTTCTCGCCGTGGCCGACGCGGCCATGGCCAGCGACATCGACACCGTGCGGTCTCTGCTGAAGCAGGGCGTCGACGTGAACGAGGCGCAGGGGGACGGGATGACGGCGCTCCACTGGGCCGCGCTCAATGGTGACGCCGAGCTGGCAGAGATGCTGCTCTATGCTGGGGCCAACATGAGAGCCGCAACGCGTCTTGGCGGCTACACCCCGCTCTTCCTGGCGGCCAAGCGCGGGAGCACTCCGATCGTCGAGACGTTGCTGGGAGGTGGCGCCGACGCGAACGCCGCCGCCACGACGGGCACGACGCCGCTGATGTTGGCGGCCGCCTCGGGCAACGCCGGTGCCGTGACGCTGCTGCTGGACCACGGCGCGGACATCAACGCGATCGAGGCGGTCAGAGGGCACACGGCGCTGATGTTCGCCGCAACCTCCAACCGTCTCGAAGCGCTGGACATCCTCCTGGCGCGAGGGGCGGACCCGGCGATGACGACCACGTCTCGGGACGTGGCCGAGATGGATCGCGAGGCCCGCGAGGCGCGTCGGCAGCGGGGTGACCGCATTCCAGGTGAGCCGCGCCCGGTCGCCAAGCCAGACTCGAAGGCGGAGGGCGACGCGTCGGCCCAAACCGGAGGCGGGGCGGAGGCGAAGAAGCCGCAGGAACGCGGGGCCGAGCTGAACGAAGACGAGCAGAACGACAAGGACGGTGGTGGCGCCAACGTTCTCGTGAAGCTGTTCTCATGGCTGCCGGGCGTCGGCGGCAGCGAGCCGCCGCCCCAGGCGAGGCGGCGACGACGCGCGTTCGGTGAGCTGGTCGGCCACCACGGCGGCCTGGCCCCTCTCCACTTCGCCGCGAGACAAGGCCACCGCGAGGTCGTCGAGAAGCTGCTTACGGCTGGTGCGGACCTCAACCAGACGAGCGGTGACAACACGACGCCTCTTTTGATCGCGACGATCAACGGTCACTTCGACCTGGCCAAGCACCTCGTCGACCAGGGGGCGGACGTGACCATCGCCAGCGAGGCCGACGCCACGCCGCTCTACGCCGCCGTGAACTGCCAGTGGGGCCCGCGGTCGATGTATCCTCAGCCCAAGGCTCAGCACCAGCAGTCGACGTCGTATCTGGAGCTGATGACCGCGATCCTCGACGCCGGGGCGGACGTCAACGCGCGAGTGAACAAGAAGATCTGGTACACCAACTTCGCCTTCGACCTGTCCGGCGTGGACGAGAGCGGCTCGACACCATTCTGGCGTGCCGCGTACGCCAGCGACGTCGATGCGATGCGCCTGCTACTGAGCCGCGGCGCCGATCCGTCGATCGCGACCAAGAAGCCCAAGGAGCGGCCGCCCACCGGTGGTGGTACGCGGGAGCTCGAGGACGTCTCGGGGTTGCCGCCCGTTCCGGTCGGTGGTCCGGCCTTGGCGCCGATTCACGCCGCTACGGGCGCCGGGTACGGCGAGGGGTTCGCCGCGAACTCGCACGCCTACTCGCCCGCGGGCTGGATGCCGGCACTCAAGTATCTCGTCGAGGAGATCGGAGTCGATGTGAACCAGCCGGACCACGAGGGCTACACGCCACTGCACCATGCGGCGACGCGCGGTAGCAACGAGATGATCGAGTATCTGATGTCGAAGGGTGCCAACGTGATGGCGTTGAGCCGCGACGGCATGACCGTGGCGGACATGGCGAACAGCCCGGTCCAGCGGGTGCCGCCGTTCCTGGACACCGTGGCGCTCCTGGTGGATCTGGGCGCGACCATCACGCCAGGCAAGTGCGTGGCGTGTTAGTGGCGTAACGGTTGGCTGCACCCGTGGGTGCAGCATACACCCTTACTCGGCAAGGGGCGGACCTTGGGTCCGCCCCTTTTTTTTGCATTCGGGCGTTTCGACGTCCCACCTGTCGCGTCGCGCGTGAGTTGCGGAGCGGAATCATTTCCGTCAGTGCGATACAAGAACTGCATGTCATGACCCGCCAGTCGGCAGAGAGTCACGCCGGATCACGGCGTCGGATCGAGCTTCGACAGGCCGGCACAAGCGTTGCAACCGAACCCTGCCGACGGGCCTGCTAACACCCTGAGACCGTTCGGAGGCACGTCGCAACCCACGTCTGATCTTGCACGTGGGACATGCGGTCGGCGCCGCGAGCCTCGCCCATCTGGACGCAAGGATGATCACGTTCTGGAAGCGTTTGACGGCACCAAGCAGCAGCGACCCGCGATCAGATTCTGGCGCGGCCATCGTCGAAATGGCCATGATCACACCCTTGTTGCTCCTGATGGTCTTGGGTGCGGGTGATTTCGGTCGCGTGCTGTACACCGCCATCACGCTGTCTCATGCGGCGCGGGCCGGTGCCGCATACGGCGCCCAGAGCAACGGGCATGCCGCTGATGGCGCGGGGATCCGTCAGGCGGCGGAGGAGGAAGCACAGAATATCGGATCGATCGGCGTCACGTCGCAGCGTGTGTGCGAGTGCACCGGCGGCGCGTCGGTGAGCTGCACGACGCCGAGCTGTGGCAGCTACGGGGCGCCCCGAGCCTTTGTCGAGGTCACGACGACGCACACATTCGCGACTCTTGTTCCGTTCCCTGGAGTTCCGAGTGCCACGCCGTTGGAGCGCACAGCCAAGGTACGAATCCAGTAGCTGTTCCCGAGCGTACGAGATTGACATGTCCAGTCTTCGCGAACGCCTCATCAGGCGCACGAGCGGTGAGAGAGGATCGGTCATGGTCATCACGGCGGCGATGATGGTCGTCTTGCTGGGAATGATGGGTTTGGGCCTCGATGGCGGCAGCCTTTACCACCACCGGCGCATCCTACAGACGTCGGCTGACGCCGGCGCCCTCGGTGGCGGCGCCGAGATCTACAGAGGCCAGACGCCTCTCATCGCGTCCTCGACGCTCTCCGCGACTGCCGAAAACGGCCATGCGGACGGTGCCAACGGCGTCACTGTGACGGTGAATCATCCGCTGCTCAGCGGTTTCTACGTAGGAAACAACGCCGCTGTCGAGGTGCTGGTCTGGCAACCGAGCCCCGCCTATTTCATGCGGCTGTTCGGCTGGACGTCGGTAGGAGTGGCCGCCCGGGCTGTGGCGTGGGCCGGCGCCAACGACAAAAACTGCATCTACGTCCTAGAAGACACCGACGTCGACGCCTTCTCGTACAACAGCAGCGCCCGATTGGACGCTGATTGCGGTCTGAGAGTCAACTCCAGTCATTCGTGGGGCACCCACTTGACCAGCAACTCGAATGTGTCCGTCGAGACGGCCTCGCTCACCGGCGGCTACGTGGAGGAAAGCAGCTCGGTGCTGAACACGGTAAACGGCATCCATACGGGCGTCTACCCACGGGCGCCCGACCCGCTGGGCTACCTAGTGGAGCCGACATACGGACCCTGTGGCTACGTGGACCTGGCGCTCGACCAGCCCACCGCTGCCCTCTCGCCCGGCGTCTACTGCGGGGAACTCAGACTCAAGAACGACACCCACGCCACCATGTCGCCTGGCTTGTACGTGATCAACGGAGGCCCTCTGGTCACGGAGAGCAACGCGATCTTGGACGGCGATGGCGTCACGATTTTTCTTACCGAGGGCGGGGGGTACGGTTTCCAACCGCTGAGCTTCCAGAGCAGCTCCGTGGTGGACCTGAGCGCACCGACGACCGGTCCGTATGCGGGGATTCTCTTCTGGGGAGACGACAGCGCGGGACAAGTGGACGATATGCACCGGTTCGAGAGCAACTCGACGCATACCCTGGAAGGCGCGCTCTACTTCCCGAGGCATGTCATGAGCGTCGAGAGTAGCACCGTCATCACGGCTGCCTACACGATCATTGTGACCCGAGTGCTGGTCGGAGACAGCAACTCGTTCTTGGACGTGAAGGCCGACTACAGTAGCCTCGCAGGAGGCTCGCCACTCAAGCGTCTGACCCTCGTGGAGTAACGATCATGGTGGGCGTACTACGCGAGGCACTCGGGATCCGTGTTCTCGCGCTGCGGCGGAGCGAGCGCGGCAACGAGCTCATCGAGCTTGCGCTCCTGTCGGTTCTCTTCTTTTCGTTGGTGTTCGGCATCATGGAGTTCGGCCGAGCTGTCTGGATCTACGGCACTGTTGCGCACGTCGCGCGCGAAGGTGCGCGGTGGGCGGCCGTCAGAGGCTCGGAGAGCGGGCATGCCGCCAGTGCCGCCGATATCCAGGCCTACGTGCAAAACCGTGCGTCCGGTATGGCGGTCGCGGCAGTGACGACGACCTGGCACCCTGACAACGACCCGGGTTCAGTCGTGCAGGTACGGGTCGAACGCGCATTTAACCCCATCGTGCCGTTGGTGGGACTAGGCCCGATTGCGCTCACCAGCACTTCCCGCATCGTGATCGCTTTTTGACCGACACGCCATCTGCCGCATGGTCGCTGGCGATCAGAGTGCACCGAGATCGTCAGCGATGTGCGCACGCCCCGAGGATCCCCGGTAGTCGCAAAGCGGGCTTCGGTGTCCGCTTGCCGGTGCTGCACCAGTGCGATCCCATCCTTCACGCCCGATGACCCGCCCTCAGTGTTCGCCCGCCGGCGCTTCTTGAATCGGGGATCGTCGCAGCAACCTCCATGGTGTACTCATGGGCCACCTCGGCCCTTTGAGGAGACACTGGACCTGTTCCCGACGTCGCCCTCTTGACTGAAGAGTGCATGTTCGTCAAACGAGCAGCTGGCACGCCACTCCGGACGCCGAACTGGAAGTCCTCCGGTAGCCCGCCGCAATGGAGCGAGGGGGGCTCTCGAGGCCACGAATGCCTCGAGTGGGGGGCGCCTGCCGGCGGTGCGGGAACGGATGCAGGCACAGCGATCGAACCCGGCGTGCCAGTTGTGCCATGATGTGATCGATCCGTTGCGCTTGGCGCTCGAGAACTTCGATGTCACCTGCGCATGGTGCGTCAAGGACGACGGCGTGCCGGGCGACTCGATCGGTGAGATGTACAACGGTAGCAGCCTGGATAGGCGACCGGGGACTCCACGGTCGCAGAACCTGCAGGCTGCTGAAGAGGAGAGAAGGATGCAACAGAGTTCCATCGCCCGAAGCCTCGTGCTGGTCCTGCTGACCGCGACCGCCGGTCACGCGCAGGAGAAGCGCCCCATGACTGTCGTCGATCTGCTGAACGTGCCCGCGCTCAGCGATCCCCGTCTTTCTCCGGATGGCCGTCAGCTGCTCTATGTTCTGGCCGAGTCGGACTGGGAAGCCAACAGGCAGGTCGCACATATCTGGCGCGTGAACACCGACGGCACCGGCCTGATTCAGCTCACCAATGCGAGTGACGGTGAGCAGAGCCCGCGGTGGTCTCCCGACGGGAGTCGTGTTGCCTTCCTCGCCTCCCGCGGCGATGCCGAAGAGCAACAGATCTACGTGATGAGCAACTCCGGCGGCGAGGCGCTGCGTCTGACCGAGCATGAAACAGCGATCTCCAGCATCGCCTGCTCTCCCGACGGCGAGTGGATATATTTCCTGGCGCCCGATCCCAAGACGGAAGCGGAGAAGGAGCGGGACGACGTCAAGGACGACGTGTTCGCCTTCGATGAGGACTTCAAGCAGCGTCATCTCTGGAGGGTCTCTTGGTCCGACAGAACGAGCGAGCGCCTCACCGAGGGTGACTACTCAATACTCCGCTACCGTGTGTCCCGCGATGGCGGGGCTATCACATTTCACCGCGGGCCCTCACCCTTGCTCGACGACTCCGACGAAGGCGAGGCCTGGGTCATGGCCGCCGACGCCGGCAATCCTCGCAAGCTCACGTCCAATACGGTCGCCGAACGCGGAGCCGCACTCTCGCCCGATGGGACTCAGGTGTTGTTCGTCGCGGATGCCAGCGAGAGCTTCGACACGTACTACAACGACAACCTGTTCCTCGTCCCTGCCGCTGGAGGCAGCCATCGGATGCTTCTGGCGGACATGCCCCACGAGGTCCAGTCGGCAGCCTGGTCCAGGGATGGGGAGGCGATCTACTTTCTGGCCAACACCGGAGTGCGGAGCGAGCTCTTCCAGGTCGACGTGGTAACCGAGAAGCTGACCCAGCTCACCGAGGGCGATCACGCGATCTCCGGATGGTCCTACGACCACTGGACGGACGCCCACGTCTATAGCGTCAACGAGCGCACCAACGCCGGCGACGTGTGGATGCTTCCAGCGAGCGGCGGCCGACGGAGTCGGATCACCCGGGTCTTCGACTATCTCGACCTGGACTTCAAGCTACCGCGGCAGGAAGCGATTCAGTGGAAGGGCGAGGACGGCGAGACCGTCGGGGGCCTTCTCTACTATCCCCTCGACTACCAGGAAGGCACGCGTTACGGGCTCGTGGTGCAGACGCACGGCGGTCCGGCGGCTTCCGACAAATTCGGGTTCGGGTCCTGGAGTCGCTTCGTACAGGTGGCCACCTCGATGGGCTATGCGGTGCTCAAGCCGAATTATCGGGGCAGCACCGGCTACGGCGACGACTTCCTCCGCGACATGGTGGGCCACTACTACCGGAATGCTCATCTCGACGTCATGACCGGCGTCGATCACGTCATCGAGATGGGCGTCGCCGATGGGGACCGCATGGTGAAGATGGGCTGGAGCGGCGGCGGCCACATGACCAACAAGATCATCACGCATACCGATCGCTTCAAGGCCGCGGCCTCGGGTGCCGGCGCGGTGAACTGGATCTCCATGTACGGGCAGAGCGACGTGCGCATCTACCGGACACCCTGGTTCGGCGGCACACCCTGGCAGGAGGACGCGCCCATTGACCGGTACTGGGACCACTCTCCGCTGAAGGACATCTACAAGGCGAAAACGCCCACTCTCGTGCTGGTGGGTGAGAACGACGTACGTGTTCCCCCGCCCCAGTCGGTGGAGCTGTACCGGGCGCTCAAGTCGAACGGCGTGGACACGCACCTGTATATGGCTCCCAGGGAGCCACACGGGTGGCGGGAGCTCCGCCACCGGCTCTTCCTGGTGAACGTGCAGCTAGAGTGGTTCGAAAGGCACGCCATGAACCGCGAGTACACCTGGGCCAAGGCCCCCGATGGCCATGGGCAGGTCTCGAAGGACACCAAGCCGACGCCAGAGTGAACGGCGAGGCTCCGGCGGCCCACCGGCGTCTTCCTCAGGGTCTCGGCGTCGTAGTAGGCTATGGAGGGATGCCGATGAAGCTCTGTCTCGTCATGCTGTGGGTCCCTCTCGTGGTTGCGGCTCGGCCCGCGCAGATCGAACAGGGTCAGCGGCTGTATGAGAGCCAGTGCGGGAGCTGCCACGGCCCTCGGGGCAACGGAGGCAAGGGCGCCAATCTCGCGAGACCACGGTTGCGCCACGCGTCCGATGATCGCGCGCTCTTGCGGATCATCCGTCGCGGCATCCCCGGCACCGAGATGCCGGGCTCCGCGCTCGGGCCCAGACAGATCTCGAGTATCGCGGGTTACGTGAAGACGCTCGGCCGCGTCGAGCAGGTGGATGTCCCAGGGGATGACCGGCGCGGTCAGGAGATCTACGCCGCGTTCGACTGCGAGCAATGCCACACCGTTGGCGGCCGCGGCGGCACCGTCGGCCCCGACCTCGACGACATTGGGGCGCGTCGCAGCGCGGATCATCTACGGGAAGCGCTCACGGCGCCCGAAGACTCGGTGCCCACGGGTTTTCTTCAGCTCCGGGTCGTGACGCAGGACGGTCGCGCATTCACGGGTGTCCGGGTCAACGAGGACGGCTTCTCGATCCAGATCCGGGATCTGTCGGGCCGGCTCCACTCGTTCTGGAAGGACGAGCTTGGTGCCCTCGAGAAGGAGTGGGCGCGCTCGCCGATGGTGAGCTACGCCACCACGCTGACGTCCGAACAGCTCGATGATCTGGTGGCCTATCTGGTTTCGTTGCAGGGAACGCCATGAAAACGCTCTTGCTCGTGCTCGCGACGGCCGCGCCCGTGGCGGCCCAAGTCCCCTACGAGCGCATCCTGGATGCGGCGTCGGAGCCCGGACACTGGCTGACCTACTCCGGCACCTATGGCGCACAACGCTACTCCACCCTGGATGAGATCAACCGTGACAACGTCGGCCGTCTCCAGTCCGCGTGGGTCTATCAGATCCAGTCGCGTCAGAAATTCGAGGTCTCGCCGCTCGTCGTCGACGGCGTCATGTACATCACCGAGCCGGCGAGCGATGTCACCGCGCTCGATCTGCGCACCGGACGCCCCATCTGAAGCTACCGCCGCACCCTGCCCGACGGTGTCGTGACGTGTTGCGGGCAGGTGAACCGCGGCGTCGCGCTGTTGGACGATCAGGTCTTCGTCGGCACGGTCGATGCCCACCTCGTCGCACTCGACGCAAGGACGGGCCGCGTGCGGTGGGATATCGAGGTCGCAGACCACACGATGGCGTACTCCGTGACCGTCGCGCCGCTCGCGCTGAAGGACAAGATCATCGTGGGCATCGCCGGAGGCGAGTACGGCATTCGTGGGTTTCTCGACGCCTACCATCCGGACACCGGCGAGCGGCTGTGGCGTTTCTGGACCGTCCCCGGGCCGGGCGAGCCCGGGCACGAGACGTGGTCGGGGGACAGCTGGGAACGTGGTGCGGCGGCGACCTGGGTGACGGGCGCCTACGACCCGGAGCTGAACCTCCTCTACTGGGGAACGGGGAATCCAGGCCCCGACTTCATCGGCGAGGTACGCCGCGGCGACAACCTCTACTCCGAGTGCCTCGTTGCGCTCGACCCTGATACGGGAGAGCTGAAATGGTACTTCCAGTTTCTCCCGCATGATATCCACGGCTACGACTCGACCCAGGTCCCGGTGCTCGTCGACGCCGAGATCGGCGGCGAACCGAGAAAGCTCGTCCTGTTCCCGAACCGGAATGCCTTCTACTACGTCCTCGACCGCGTCACCGGGGAGTTTCTGCTCGGCACGCCATTCGCCAGGCAGACCTGGGCCAAGGGGTTGGACGAGACCGGACGGCCGATCGAGAACCCGGAGTCGATACCCAGCCGGGAGGGGGCTCTGGTCTATCCCGACGATGACGGCGCCGCGAACTGGTTTAGCCCCACCTATAGCCCGCAGACCAACCTCATCTACCAGAACGTCAGAGAGAAGGGCGGCATCTACTACCTCGCCGACGCGACCTACGAGCCGGGACAGCTCTACATGGGCGCCAGCCGGCGCGTCGTGCCTGGAGAGGACCCCAAGGGATTCCTGCACGCCCTCCGCCCGTTGACGGGTGAGCTGGTCTGGGAGATCGAGGTCCACTCCCCGCCCTGGGCCGGGCTCATGTCCACCGCGGGCGGGCTGGTGTTCTCGGGAACGATGGAGGGCGACTTTTTCGCGGCGGACGCGAGGACCGGAGACGTGCTCTGGCGATACCAGACGGGCGGCGCAGTCTACGCGAACCCGATCACGTATCTCAGTGAGGGCCGACAGTTCATCGCCATCGCCGCCGGCAGCGCGCTCTTCACGTTCGCCCTGCCGGAGTGATCCACCCGAGCGTCCTCGCGTCGACGATGCACGCCCTCACCCCCGCGCTCACCCCGAGCCCTACGCGTCGCGCAACAGGATTCTGACGGTGTCGGCAGCGGCCTTGACGGGATCGAGCGCGGTGTCCGCGATGCCGGAGACGACCCTGGTGATGTTGTGGTCGGTGACACCAGCCCGTGCCCAGGTCGTGCCGGGCGCATGCGTGATATAGACCGAGAAGGCGTGGTGTCCGGAGCCGGGTCTCTCCCCGATGAGGTGCAGGATCGCCCGTTTCCGCCGCTCTCCCCGAAGCGTCCCGAAGAGCATCTCACCGATGCGGTAGCCGGCGCGGACGCGCCCATTGGTCACGACGATGTGTTCGGGGGCAGCGGTGAATCCGGCGGCGTCGAGCTCAACGCGGAGGGCGGACAGGTAGGGGGCCAGGTGGTCCTCATCCGTCAGGGCGTATGCGTTCAGGCCGTCCGAAATGACGACCTGGATGTCGTACTGGCTCCCGCTCCGGGCAGCCAGACGCCGGATCACCGCAGCCGACGGCGGGTGCAGATCTTCTCCCGAAGGTGGGTGCAAGATGTAATCGTTGCGGTCCCGGGACCGGCTGGCCACTTCCACGGCGGCGGGAAGACTGGCCGCGAAGTCGACCGGCAGTCGCGCCTGAATGCTCTCCTTCGAGTCCTCGTAGAGATGGCGAACCCGTTTCTCGAGGCGAGGCTCGAGATCCCAGACGTTCCGTCCATGACCCTCGGCGATCGAGACCCCACGCGCCCGTACTGCCTCGATCTGGCGGCTGCCCTCGGCGAGGATCTCGTCGTCGGGGCGGAGGTCGCCCTTCCGGCGCGGATACTGCAGATTCACCCAGGCGGGCTGACCGAACCGTTCCGTCGGCTGGCCGTCCTCGTCGATGACCCCGAGCTCCTGGAAGAAGCGCCACATCGCATCGTCGACCTTGTAGCCGAATGTCCCGCGAACGCGCACGTGATCCTGGAATCCCGTCGTGAGGTAGCTCAGCATCGGGTCGTTCTTGGTGGGCAGGGCCATCAGATACGCCGGGTTGGCAGGCATGATCTGGTCGATGCACCAATCGAGGTCATCGAGGTCGATGTCCATGTGAAGGGTGGAGCAGATATCGAGCCCGATCGGCAGGCCCATGCAGCTTGCCCATGACGATGTCTTCCAGACAGCAGCGGACGAGCTGTTCTCGGGTTCGGAAGATCTCGGGACCAATGAAACCGGCCACGTCATTGACGTGCACCCAGGGCGCCGGGACGCGGCCGGCGTCAGCCTGGGCCTCGGCGACCGTCTGCCGCAGAGCCCGGACGAAGCCGCACTTGCGCGCCTCGTGGATGACCATGTCGAAACCCTGGCCGTGACCGTTGGTGGCGTCGGCGCCCTGGCCAGTCTCGAAGTAGAGGCCGTACTTGCCACGGCGCCGCCTGGCGTGCGCGGTCATCTTCTCGACCGAGAGATCGAACGTCGTATTCGCGTCGTCAACCCCGCCCAGACTCTGGAACCAGATGGCGGTCGAGCCCGGCGTCTGGCTCTCCACCTGGGCCTGCACGTCGATGTGGGACAACACGCAGTGCGGGATCGTGTCTTCCAGGGCGAACGTTCTGAGGACGTCGGCCAGAGCCGCCTCGATCGAGGCCACCGATGCGACGTCGCTGGATACCGGATTGGTCCCCAGCACGACATCCCCGACGGCATACGACCAACCGTCGAAGACCTGCCAGCGGATGTCGTCGACATTGTCGGTGGGCGAATTGGGCTGGATACGGGCCCCCATGTAACCCCTGGCGCCGATGCGAGAGCCCGGGAGGGGGTTGAAGACCTTGCGGCCGACGGCGATGAGCTCATCGTTGCTCATCAGCTTGACCGAGCAAGCGATGATGTCGCTGTGGAGACCGGACATGACCGCCTTGATCGCGCCCTCATCCTCGTCGAGCAGAAAGGTTTTCAGCTCGCCCAGGGTCCAGTCGGCGACCCTGGCAGCGACGTGCCGATCGACAAGACGGTCGATGAACGACGATACCGCGTCCTCGAAGATCGGGTGGCCGAGCAGATCGCGGATCCGGGTACGTGCAAGCAGCAGGCGGGCATGCGCTCGGGATTCGGCATCGGGTGCGGCCAGACCGATGGCCTGGTCTCCTTCCTTGAACTCGTTGGCGGCACCCAGTAGTTGTCGGTACAGCGTCAGGTCGAATCTGCCCCGTGTGCGACCGATGTGAGCGAAAATATCGTCGCCGGTATCGGTGACCGAGGCGGCTGACACGCCCTCCCGCCCGGCTGCTCCAGTGAATCCGAGGGTCAAGACCGATGTTCCTGCCAGCAGCCTCGAGAGGAAGAGCCGGCGCGGCACGGCGGGCCGGTCCCGGGGCGGTCGAAACAGCGTGATCGAAGCCGGGGGTCTCATCCAGTGTTCCTCTCAGAGAGGCCGACGGGACCGGCGCCTGGGCAAGAATCGACTCGGATCATATATCGGATGTCGGGGAAGCGTCATTCCTCGCGCCCCGCCCCGTCGGGTGCCGTGCCCGATCATTCTGTTGATTGAAAAAGAGGGGCGAGGGGGGTATCGTCCCGGAACGACCATCATGAGAATCCCGGAAGGGTTTTGGCAGGCCTTCGGGCCCGGGTTGATGTGGGCTGCCGCGGCAGTCGGCGTCTCACACCTGGTGCAGGCGACGAGAGCCGGAGGCATGAGCGGCTTCGGCTTCGCCGGGATCATCGTGGTCGCCCTCGTTCTCAAGTATCCCTTCTTCGAGTATGGACCCCGTTACGCCGCGGCGACCGGCCGGAGTCTGGTGGAAGGGTATCGGCGGATTGGGCGCTGGGCCCTGTGGATGTATTTCGTCATGAACGTGGCGACCGCCGTCATCCACCAGGTCGCCATCCTCCTGTTCCTCGGCTTCCTCATCCGCGGCGCCTTTGGCCTCTCCATGCCGGTGTGGGTCGTCGGTGGGGCGGTGTATGCGGGATGCGCCGCGCTGATTGCGGCCGGTCGGTTTCGCGGCCTGGACTACGCAATCAAGGCCGTGATCGTCGTGCTCGCCGTGTCGACACTCGTCGCGGCGGGGCTCGCCGTGCCGCATGCCGACTTCGGCACGTTCGCCCTCTGGCCCCGAACCGCGGCGGGCGCCGTTCCCCTGGGGTTCTTCCTCGCCCTCGTGTGATTCATGCCGGCGCCGATCGAGATGGCCGTCATGAGCTCGCTGTGGACCCTGGCGAAGGGTCGCGCCACCGGTCGGCGGGCGGACGTCGCCACGGTCACGCTCGATTTCAAGATCGGGTACGTGGGAACCAGCGTGCTTGCCTTCGCCTTTCTGCTGCTCGGAACCGCCCTGATGTTCGGTGCCTCGACGGAGTTCAGCCGGGCCGGCCCCGTCTTCAGCACCCAACTCGTGGATCTCTATGCGAACACGCTGGGTGCGTGGACGCGGCCCGTGGTCCTGGTGGCCGTCATCACGACGATCTTCTCCACCACGCTGATCGTCATCGATGGGTTCCCCCGCGTCATGGACCGGTGCATACAGAACTTCGGGGGTCGTCCCGAGCCGGAGCCGACGTCTCCTCCGGGAAAGAGCTACTGGCCGATGATGATCGTGTTTGGCGTATTGAACGTCCTGGGTCTGAGCCTGTTCAACGACAGCCTGACGCCCATGATCGATTTCGCCACGATCTTCACGTTCGCGACGGCGCCCATCCTCGGGTATCTGAATCTCCGGTCCATCACCGCCGCCGATGTCCCGGCGGAACATCGGCCCGGCAGGTATAGTGTCGCCGTGTCCTACGCCGGGTTGCTGTTGCTCGGCGGGACGACGCTCGTCTATGTGGCGTCACGGGTCATGGCGCAGTAGAGACGCGCAGCTTCCCGGCGCTCGCGGGGACTCCGGTGCGCCTCGAAGGCGCCCCCGATGCTCCGACGCTACGGCACCGCGTCGAACGGGCCCTGCGAGAGCCGCAAGAGCAGCACCGCGGCGCGGCTGGTCTGGCCGGGCATCGCCGCGAGGTCGGCGTGCTCGTCGAGGGAGTGCCCACCCGTGCCCATCATGCCCAGACCGTCCAGCGCTCCCCGGACTCTGGACGCCACGTAGGAGATGTCCGCGCCGCCGAGGGCGGCCGGGTGTGCGGCCTCGACCCCACCGGTGCCGACGTCGCGGCTGGCCAGATCGTAGACGGCGAGGACCCGATAGTTGCCCTCGGCGGGCGGCATGGGCGTCGGAACCGGACCGAACGTGACCTCGGCCTCGGTGCCGGGCAGGTGCTGGTCCACGATCTCCCGCATCCGGCGACGCACCATTTCGCTCTGCTCGGCCGAGATGACCCGGACGTCCCCCGTGACCAGGGCGGTTTCCGCCACGACGTTGCTGACGCCCGAGGCGAGGCCCTGGCTCTGGGTGGGTTCGTGCTCGAGCGTGCTGCCGCCGAGGACCAGGCCGGGATTGAAGGTCAGGTATTCCTCGCCCGCAAGGGCGGTGCGGAAGCCGACGAGGATCCGTGCGGCCTCGAAGATCGCGCCGTACCCAAGCTCCTCTCCGAAGACCTGTGACGAGTGTCCGCGCGTTCCGGTCACGCGCAGCGTCCAGCCGGCCCCGCCACGCCGGGCCACCGCCGCCGTTTCCGGTCGGCCGTCTCCATCCTCGAACCCCAGGGCGAAGTCGCTCCGATTCGCCGCCGCGATCAGCTCGGCTCGCGACACCTCACGGGGCGCGCCGGCCCGCTCCTCGTCACCCATCAGCGCGACGGTCAAGCTCATGCGGTCGAGCACGCCCGCCGCGTCGAGGGCCTTGAGCGCATGGAGCACCACCACGAGGCCGCCCTTCATGTCGGCCACGCCCGGGCCCTTCATCCGCGCCCCGTCGACCCGCGATACGTCCTGAAAGGCGCTGTCGGGACCGAACACCGTGTCGAGGTGGCCGATGAGGAGCAGCCGGGGACCGTCGCCATCGCGGTCCGCGAACAGATGTCCTGCCCGGTCGAACGCCGCGCCCGGCACCCACCGGGTGTCGAAGCCCAGGGCCGACAGCTCCGCCTCGAAGACGCGTCCCACCTCGCGGACGCCCTCGAAGTTCATCGTCCCGCTGTTCATCGCGGCCACGCGCTCGAGGAGCCGCTCGGCCTCGGCGCTGTGGTCCTCGACCCAGGCGGTCATCGTCCGTTCGGTGGCGGTCAGCCCCTGTGCCGCCGCGAGTGTGGGAGCGGCGATGATGCCGGCGATGACGTCAATGACCATCAAAATGGGTAGCACATGGCGTTGGATCACGTGGTCGTCTCCTTCGAGAAGGTGGCGTACCGGCTCGGCCCGGGCCGTCCTGAATTTTTCACCACTCTAATCCTCGACAATGTTCCCCTACGTTGTCCAGGGGATCCGTCCCCTGGCGCCGATCGCGAACCGGCGGTGTGGCTCCGTGCGCCGTTCGGCCCAGCCTCCACGTAATCGCGGAAACCGTCAACACCGCCGATCATGCCTCTGTCCTCCGGCGCCCGCCTCGGGCCGTACGCGAGTCAAGCGCCCCGACGAACTCGCAGCTCCCGTGCCAGTCAACTGATTGATGTCCCTCGACTTGAAGCCGGCCAGCGTAAGGGTCGGGCTGGACGGCACCGTGGAAGGCGTTGGACTTTGGGTTGGCGAAGGCATTACAGTCGGATGCCGGTGGGGCGAGCGTGTCCGCGTCGTTGACGATCTCGGCGAGGTCGCGGGGCGAAAGGGATGACATGAGTATTGGAGTGCTGGGGATCTGGTGGGCGGCCGTGGTCTTCATGTTGGTTGCGGGGCCGCTGCGGGCGGAGCAGGCGACGCAGCCGAGCAAGCTGGCGCTCGTCGGCGGCATGCTCCTCGACGGGTATGACGCGCCACCGCTGCACCACGCGGCGGTGCTCATCGACGGCAACCGGATCGTGCAGGTGGCTCCGGCAGCCCAGATCGAGATTCCCAGCGACTACACGGTCGTCGATACGAGCGGCCGCACCATGATGCCTGGCATGGTCGAGTTGCACGGCCACCTCGTCATCCTGGGACACGGGAACTACGGGACCTGGTTTCCCTGGGTCGATCGGCAGGGCGATGGCATGCTGACACGGGTGATGGAAATTTCGGCCCGGCAGCTCCTGATGGCGGGCGTAACGTCCGCGGTCGATCTAGGCTCCCCCCTGACGGAGAGCCTCGACGTTCGCGACCGGATCGATCGGGGCGAGATCCCGGGGCCGCGCATGTCGATGAGCGGACCGTGGATTACCCGATCCCGGGTCGGGATGACCGGCCTGTTCGGGGGCATCTCGATCTCCAACCCCGTGGAGGCGGGCGCGGAGACCGAGAAGCTCGTCGCGGCGGGCGTCGACGTCATCAAGGCCCATTCCGGCCTCACGCCTGAAGACTACCGGGCGATCGTCGATGCGGCTCATCGCGGCAACGTCCGGGTGCATGCCCACGTCTATGCCGAGCGTGACGTCAGGAACGCGCTCGAGGCAGGCATCGATGTTCTCACCCACGCCGGGTCCGCCGGGACGGCGCCGCCCTACAGTCCCGAGCTCATCACCGACATCGTCAACGCCGGTCGCCCCGTCGTGGTGACGGCGGCGCATCGTAGCTGGATCTATCCCGATACCGCCGCGTTCCCCGAGCGACTCCAGGATCCGCAGCTCAAACGCGACTTCCCGGCCGATGTGTACGCCGAGGTACAGGACTCGCTCGAGAACTGGCGCGCGATTCGGTACTTCAGGAGAACGGACCGCGAGGTCTTCTTCCGCGAGCGAGGTCTGAAGCAGTTCATCGAGTCGGGGACCGTGATGGGGATGGGGACGGATTCAGGCACGCCCATGAACTTCCACACCGAGGCCCTCTGGCGCGAGGCCAAGGCCCACGTGGACATGGGCATGTCTCCCGCACGCGTGATTTCCGCGCTGACGCGCGTCGGCGCAGGGATTCTCGGCAAGGCGGCCGATCTCGGCACCATCGAGCCCGGCAAGCTGGCGGACATCATCGTCGTCAACGGGAATCCCTACTACGACATCACGGCTCTGTCCCACGTCGAAACGGTGGTCAAGGGCGGTCGTGTCGTGAAGGGTGGTCCGACCGAGATCGGGCGCGCGTCGTCCCGGTGAAGGAGATCGAGATGGTTGGTACCAAAAAATGCCCGGCCGCCGACGGCCGTCGGCGGTGGTCTCTCCGGGCGGGTGTGCTCGCGGTGGCGCTGGCGGCGCCAGATTGCGCGGCCGAAGAGCCCGAAGAGCCCGCCATTGCCGAATGGCCCGTCTACGGCGGAGACCAGGCGGCGACGAAGTACTCGCCGCTGGACGAGATCAATCGCGACACGGTGCAGCGGCTCGAGATCGCGTGGGAATGGCGGCCGAACGAAGTCCCTCACGCCGAGTACGGGACCCGTCCAGGCAAGTTCCAGAACACGCCGCTGATGATCGACAACATTCTGTACGTCAGCACGCCGTACAACCGCGTCGTCGCGCTCGATGCCGAGACGGGCGAGGAGCGGTGGGCGTACGATCCCGAGGCGTACGTCGACGGTCAGCCCGCGAGCGGCCAGGGTTTCGTCCATCGTGGCTTGGCGGCTTGGCGGGACGGCGAACAACTCCGCATCTTCCTCAATACGCGCCACCGGCTGATCTGTCTGGACGCCGCGACCGGCGCACCGGTGCAGTCGTTCGGCACAGACGGGGCCGTCGATCTAGGAGAGGGCCTCGTCTGGGAGATCGACCGGACGCACTACGCGAGCACGTCGCCGCCGGTCATCTACGAAGACCTGGTGATTCTCGGGAACGGCGTTGGCGACCGGCTCATGTACCGCAACGATCCACCGGGCGACGTGCGCGCCTTCGATGCGCGGACCGGCGAGCAGGTCTGGAGCTTCCACACCATCCCCCAGGAGGGTGAGTTCGGCAACGAGACCTGGGAGGACGACTCGTGGCGGTTCACCGGGCACACCAATGTCTGGGCGCCCATGAGTCTGGACGAGGAGCGAGGGCTCCTCTATCTGCCGGTCGGCACGCCCAGCAACGACTACTACGGTGGCCGCCGGAAGGGCGACAACCTGTTCGCGGAGTCCCTCGTCTGCCTTGACGCCGCGACCGGCGAGCGCCGGTGGCACTACCAGTTCGTGCACCATGGCCTGTGGGATTACGACCTGCCAGCCGCCCCGAACCTGGTGTCCATCACCGTCGGGGACCGCCAGATCGACGCGGTCGCCCAGGTCACGAAGATGGGATTCACCTTCGTGTTCGATCGTGTGACCGGCGACCCCGTCTGGCCGATCGAGGAGCGGCCCGTGCCGCAGAGCGACGTGCCGGGGGAGCGCACCGCGGCGACGCAGCCGTTCCCGTCCCGTCCACCGCCGTTCGCCGACCAGGGCGTCACCCTGGACGACGCGTTCGACCTGTCGCCAGAATTGCAGGCCGCCGTGCAGCACGAGCTGCAGCAGTACCGGCTCGGGGGGCTCTACACGCCCCCGTCCATGGAGGGCACGGTCGTGCGGCCGGGTGTCTGGGGCGGAGCCAACTGGGGTGGGGCCGCGTTCGATTCCGAGACGGGGCACCTCTACCTCAAGACCGTCTCGTCGGTACGCATCTCGCGGATCCAGAAGTTCGATCGCGAGGCCGCGACCCCGCGCCGGGCCGCCGAGGTCGACGCCGAGTACGTCAGTCGCGGACGCTCGATCTCGGTCGACGACGTCCCGTTGTTCAAGCCGCCGTACGCCCACCTCGTGGCCATCGATCTCAACGAGGGGGCGATCGCCTGGCGGGTGCCGTTCGGGGACGACCCAAGTTTGCGTCAGATTCTCGAGCGCAAGGGGCTGCCGGTGCCGGAGAAGCTGGGCGTGGCCGGCCCGCCCGGCGCGATCGTCACGGGCGGCGGATTGATCTTCATCGGCGGTGGAGATCTCGCGCTCCACGCCGTGGACAAGACGACCGGGGGTGACGTCTGGAGCCTGCGATTACCCCGTGAGACGACCGGGACGCCCATGACCTATCGTGCACGTTCGGGGCGCCAGTTCATCGCGCTGGCCACGGGCGGCGGCGAGGATGCCGCCCTGGTGGCCTTCGCGCTAGCAGCCCCTGGTGAAAGTCCTGCGTCGCCCTAAGGGGACGCTGCGCTCGTCTGGCAAGGCGCGAGGAGCGAGCACACCCTGACGCGTCTGGATGTGAGCAGTGAGGGGAGGCAGAACCAAGGAGGCACCTGTGACCCGTGGTCGACTCTTTCCCGGGGTGGGGGCCGCCCTCGCGGCTGCCGCGATCGCGGTGCTCGCCGCGGGCGGCGCCGTCCTGCCAGCCGCCCAGACGCCAGCGCCACAGACGCTCGCGGAAGGCGTGGTCGTGGCGCGCGCCGTGAAGGTTCCGATGCGCGACGGCGTGAGGCTCGCCGTGGACATCTACTTTCCGGCCGAGGACGGCCGCGTCAAACCGGGCAAGCTGCCCGCGGTGCTGCTGAAACACCCGTACGGGCGTTCGGGCGCGGAGCGGGACGGCACCTACTACGCGCGGCGCGGCTACGTCTTCGTCATGGCCGACTGCCGGGGATCGCGCGACTCCGAGGGCACGTACTATCTCTACACCAACGACGGCGAGGACGGCTACGACCTTGTCGAGTGGCTCGCGAGCCAGTCCTGGTCGAACGGTGCTGTGGCCACCGATGGCGGGTCGCACTCCGGTCACACGCAATACGCGACGGGCGTGCACCGGCCGCCACACCTGCGGGCGCAGTTCGTGCGCGAGGCCTCGGAGGACTACCACGAAGGCGGCGCGTATCAGGGCGGCGCGTTCCTGCAGGATCACAACCTGAGCTACGCGCTCAGCCGCACTCCCGACATCAACCGCCTCCCGTCCGACTCCTACGTGGTCGAGCGCATGCGCCGCACGCGCGCACGCGTCGATCACTGGATGCGGCTGCCCGCGCCGCGCCACCTCGAGCTCTTCCACGACGTTCCCGAAACCGCCGCCTGGTATCGCGACTGGATGGTTCATCCTGACTACGACGACTACTGGAAGCAGCCCGGCCTGAACCTGAAGGAGCACTACGGTCGATATGCGGACGTTCCGGTCTACGTCCTGGGCGGCTGGTACGACTACTTCCTTGGCGGCACGCTGCGCGCGTTCATGGGCTTGAAGGCCGCGACCACGACCCCCAAGAAGCTGATCGTCGGGCCGTGGATTCACGGACCGCAGAACATCGGCCGCTCATCGAACGGGGACGTGGAGTTCGGCCGGGAGGCGGCCGTGGACTTCCTCGCGCTGCGCGAGCGGTGGATGGCCCACTGGCTGAAGGAGGAAGACACGGCGCTGCTGGAAGAGGCGCCCGTGCGGATCTTCGTGATGGGAACGGGCGACGGACATCGCACGGCGGAAGGGAAGCTGTTCCACGGCGGCGATTGGCGCGACGAGCCGGCGTGGCCCCTCGCGCGCGCCAAAGCGACGCGCTACTACTTGCAGCCCGGCGGCGCCCTCGCCACGACGATGCCGCCGGCGTCGGCGCCGACGGGCTACACGTTCGATCCGGCCGATCCGGTCCCGACGATGTACCGCTACGGCGCCTACGATCAGCGGTGCCGCGCCGACATTCCGTACTGCCAGGACACCCTGCCGCTCGCGGCGCGTCCCGACGTCCTCGTGTTTCGGACGCCGATGCTCGACCGCGATGTGGAAGTCACGGGCTTCCTGAGCGCGACCCTGCTGGCCGCGTCCGATGCGATCGACACGGACTTCACGGCCAAGCTCATCGACGAATACCCCCCGAGCCCCGAGTTCCCAGACGGGTTTGCCCTAATCCTCAACGACGGGGTCATCCGGGCACGTTACCGCAACGCGCGATCGAAGCCGGAGTTCCTCGTTCCCGGCGAGGTCACGCGGTTCACGATCGACATGTGGGCCACGAGCAACGTGTTCAAGAAGGGCCACCGTGTCCGCCTCGACGTGTCGAGCAGCAATTTCCCGAAGTTCGACGCGAACCCGAATACCGGCGAGCGGCCGCTCTTCCACACGCGGATGAGGCCGGCGCACAACCGCGTCTATCACGACCCCGAGCATGCGTCGTTCGTCGAGCTGCCGATCGTGGAGCGGGAGGAATCGACCTCCCCGGCGGCGATCGCCGGGCTGCGCTGAGCCCCACGGGCGCTCCGTGGCGGCCCCGGTGTCGGGGCGCTCCCTGGACATGTGTCGGTCGCGTGGTCTGCGTGTCGACGGCGTTGATCTGAGCGTCAGACCGCCCGAGAATCCTGGCTGGTTTGATGCGGTTATCAGCCTCGAGGTCGCGGAACACTTGCCTGAACACTGTACCGATGGCTATGTGAACCTGCTGTGCAGCAGCGCCCCCGGCCCGTCAGGCCCGTTCTCTGGCCAGGCGAGTGATGATCGGGCGATCGAGCGCATTACGATCACGATCAGAGACCTCCATACTAATCTGTACTGGAGCTACGGACTACAGACTTGGGCGAATTGGCCGAGCTTTACAGATTAGGTGACAACGGCCTCGCTGGGCCAGAAGGTGCTCCGCGTCGCGGAAGCTGAGACAAGAACGGTGGTAGAGCCAGACGGCGTGACTAATGATCTCGGGGTGGGAATCTGTATCCGTGATAGCTCGGGGGTCGGCTCTTCACCGGCGTACTCTGTCACCCCGACCTCAACTTGACCATGCCTTTGCGAGGCAATACCACGTGACGGCGACGCCGGCCCGCGTCGTTCTGGCGACGGCCGTCGTCGCCTCAGCCGGGCTGTGGGTCATTCTCTATCACGGCGTGCCGTTGTTCGAGATCGTGCCGTACTGGTTCTGGCGACCGACGCGCGCGCCGCGTCCGGATTGGTGGCTCGCGATTCCTCTTTCCGCGCTGTTGCTTGGCGCCGTCGCGTTCGTTCAACACCTGCGCCTTCGGCCTGCGGCGACCTTGTTGTTGCTGATTCTCGTCGGTGTGGCGGTGCAGCACGGCTTCGCGCTCACCGAAGGCCGCGGCCTGGACGGAATCCGCGACCGCATGGTGCTCGCGGGCCACTCTCGGTTCGTCCGGGACGCAATACGACAGCGGAGTATGTTGGAGGTGGCGAGCTCGTACCAGCAACTGCTGCGCAAGGGCGGGATCCTCCCCTATCCGAACGCCACCAAACCACCGGGGCAGCTCATCTTCTACATGGCCACCGATCGCCTGGCACAGCTGTTCCCGATCAACGACCTGACGTTCGGAAAGCTCGTGATGGTGGCCTGCTTTGTTTGGCCGCTACTTTGCTATCTCCCCTTGCTTCCAGTCTACTCCATCGCCCGCCGCAGCAGAGTCAAGCCCATTCTTAGAGTCTCCCTCTGGGATGGGTGAAACCCCTCGCCTTTAGGCGAAGCCTTCAGGAGGCCGCAGGGCCGGACCTCTTCGGGCTCTGGGACGTGCGCCGTGATAGTCGGCTTCAGCCGACGCGGCGCACTGATTCCCTCGCCTTCAGGCGAGGGAGACTCAATTGAAACTCTCTACGGCTCCGGATTCGTCATGCGGCCTTCTTCGATGTCGTCGTGTCGATCTTCAGTTCTTGCTTCAACGCGGCACGAAGCGTGGGCAGGTGGCGGTAGCCCATCAGCTTCCGCAGGCGCGGCTCGATGTCCAGGAGCGCGGTCGCCAGCCAGCGGTGGCGTTGGCTCGAGTTCTGCCAGTGGTCAACCTTCGCACAGCGTTCCTCAACGAGCGCATTGACCGACTCCAGACAGTTCGTCGTCTTCAGCGACCGGCCCAGCACCCCGTACAGCCCGAGGCGATGCAGCGTTAAGGTTTCGTCCAGACCTTCTGTCAAGCTCCGAGCCGCCGACTGGTTCCGTTCGTCGAGCTCGCCCTGGAGCGTCTTGAGCGCCGTGAGGGCCTCGTCGTACTCCGGCCGGTTGTAGGCGCGCTGGAGGCGCTGACGCCACGCCGCCAGTTCGCTCTTGGCCAGGTGACTCACCACGTTCTCCCGCTTGTGCCACTGGCACCGTTGGACCAGGGCGCGGTGGCGGAAGGTCTTCCGGACGGCTGCCCGCAGCCCCTTGCTGCCGTCGAGGATCACCAGCAGGCCCTGCGAGAGGTCCAGCCCCCGCTCGACCAACGACCGCAAGAACAGCGTCAGCACCCGCTCATTCTCCGTGTCCGTCTCCACGAAGCCGAGGAAGTGTTTCGCCCCAGAAATGGTGATGCCCAGTGCGATGACCATTGTGGCCTCGGCGAACGTCTTGCCGTCCAATACGATGGCCACGACGTCCTCAGCGGCCAGGTCCCGCTCCTGGAGCTCGTGAAGCTTCGCGGCGCTGGCCTCGATGAAGCCTCGGGACACCGTCGACCCCGACAGCCCGATCGCGCCGGGAATCGCCTCGGCGGCCGCCTCGTAGTTGCGACACGAGATCCCATAGAGCCCGCGCTTCAGCAGGAGGTCATTCACCGCGCCGTCGCCATGCAACGCCTCGTAGGCGCGCAACGGAATCTCCCGCCCCGCGACCCCGCGCACCCGCGGCACCCGAATCGGCACCCGCTGCCCCGCCAGGCCGACGGTCCCAGGGTTGCTACCGTGCCGGCGGCCCCCGATCGACGCGGCCTTGCGGGCGTAGCGCTCGCCAGCCAGCGCCGTTACCTCCTCGTCGAGCACCTCCTCCACGTGCATCAAGCCCAGCGGGACCAGCGAGCGGATCAGCTCCACCTTGGCGTCCAGCTCCAGCGCGGTGTAGTCCTCGCGCCGGATGACCTCGACCCGGCCCAGCTGGCGACCCTTCTTGCGCTTCCTGACAGGACGTAGGACACTGCTCATCTCGGCTCCTTTCTCTCGTGGGTTGATGGCCGTTTTGCTTAACGTCATCAAACCACAGGGTGTGGGAGCCGTTTCAATTTCCAACTAAGTTTCGCTCACCCTCCCGCAGCATGGGCGAGCGCGAGGCTCTGGTGCCTTGTGTGCTCTACCTGTGTTTGCCCAACGTCACACTGATGACGCTGCATCTCGACCAGGCCTTGTTTCCGTTCTTGTTCGCGACAGCGGTCGCGCTCGTCGTTTCCGGCGTCGCTCGAGGTGATCGCCGTAGACTGTTCCTTGGCGGGCTTGCTTCGAGTATTGGGGGCTTCTTCTCGTTTTCGCTCTTCGTTTTGCCGGTGTTTGCGGCGCTGTTTCTAGTACTGAGCTCGCGGTCCCCCGGGCGCGCTGGTGACGACGCTCGCTCGTCCGCCGCAGCTCGCCCTTCGGGGCGGGAGGTTGCTATGTCACTAGCCGCTTACGGCGGCGGACTGCTGGCGATGCAAGCCTGCTTTTGGGCTCTTTTGGGTTACGACGCGCTCGCCAATTACCGTTTCGCCATGTTCGCGCACCAGGCTTGGAAGATCGAGGAATGGAGCGCTGGGCTGGTCGCCTATGTGGGCCTGCTCGACCTTGCCGAGTACGCTGTCTGGACAGGCCTGCCGGTGTTCTCGTTTGCGGCTTTGAGCGTGATCGGGGGTTGGCGTCGCCGTTCGCGTGACGGCGTCACCTACGCCTTGGCGCTGAGCGCGCTGACGGTTCTTGTCGGCCTCGCCTTCGGCGCCGGAACGGTGGCGGAAACCGGTCGCCTGTGGTTGTTCTTCTCCCCGGTCGTTGTGGTGCTGGCCGCCCGCGAGCTGGTTGCCGCCGCCGGTGAGCGCCTCGGCGGGTGGTTAGTCACGGTCGTTGCGATTCAGACCGCCACGGTGTCCGCCCTCAAGATGTGGCAGGACTTCCAGTAGCTAGCGTCTGGCTACTTCCACACCAGTGGCGCGCCAGAACTCGGGTATCACTTCACCCGGGCGGGCCTGACCGTGGCCCGCCCGACGGTGTGTCGCTTTCTGGTAAGGGCGCGTTGGCTTTACGAGCAGGGGCGAGGAGAGCCGGATGGCTCCCCTCCCCTTGACGCGTCTGTGCGGCGGTGGGCGGGCTGGGCGGCGTCGGGGCTCCCGTCTTGTTCCAAAACACGATCGCGGGGCCGGCTGGCGATTCTCATGGGTCGACAGCCGCAGCGGCGATTAGGACAAATCCCCGCCGGGCGGCCCCCCCTCCGGATCCGAGAGATGGAGCGCTTTCGGGCCGTCCTATGACAGCAGAGGGGTGCCTGAGGCCCGATGATTGGTCCATTTGCGGTGAATGCTGGGATATTCGACGCAGAGCGTGCGTCGAATACTTGCCTTCGCGGTGAATAGGCCGTATATTCACCGCAAGAGGTGCGTTGAATATGACCCACATACACGAGCTACCCAGATGGCCACAGTTCACATGGGACAGTGAGGTCCTGGCTGGGTCGCTGGCCGCCGTGCGCCACAAGCATGGCAAGCACCTGGGCAGGATGCAGGCGCTCGGATTCGACCTCCGAGCAGAGGCGAGCCTTTCGGCGCTGACCGATGAGGTCGTCAAGTCGTCGGCCATCGAGGGAGAGCACCTCGACCCCGAAGAAGTCCGCTCGTCGATCGCGCGCAAGCTCGGACTCGACGTCGCGGGCCTTCCCGAGCCGGGGAGGGAAGTCGATGGCGTCGTCGCGATGATGCTCGACGCGACGCGCAACTTCGACGAGCCGCTTGCCGCGGAGCGGATCTTCGGGTGGCACGCGGCGCTCTTTCCTACCGGGCGAAGCGGGATGTCCCGGATCACCGTGGGAGGGTGGCGAACGGGCGAGGCCGGGCCGATGCAGGTTGTCTCGGGGCCCATCGGAAGTGAGAGGGTTCACTTCCAGGCGCCCGATGCCGTACGCGTCGACGACGAGATGAAGCAGTTCTTGGAGTGGTTCGAGTCGTCGCGAGCCCTCGACCCCGTGCTCAAGGCGGGGGTCGCGCACTTCTGGTTCGTGACGATTCACCCATTCGACGACGGCAACGGGCGCATCGGCCGCGCGATCGCCGACATGGCGCTCTCGCAGGCAGACGGTACGAAGGACCGCTTCTACAGCATGTCGTCCGGGATCGAAGTCCAGCGAAAGGAGTATTACCAGCAGCTCGAAGCCGCACAGCGCGGCAGCCTCGACATCACGGCGTGGCTCGCGTGGTTCCTGAGCTGTCTTGACCGCACGATCGAGGACGCGGACGCGTCGCTCGGTTCTGTCCTCCGCAAAGCCGAGCTGTGGCAGCGGATCAACCCACAACCCGTGAACGAGCGACAGCAACACGTCATCAACCGGATGCTCGACGACTTCAAGGGGCATCTCACCACGTCGAAGTACGCCAAGCTCGCAAAGTGCTCGAACGACACGGCTCTTCGCGACATCCGCGAACTGCTCGAGCGCGGCATCCTCGTGAAGAACCCCGGCGGCGGGCGCAGTACGAGCTACCGGCTCGCCGACCCCGACGAGGTGCCGGTGTGAGCCGCTAGCCTCACTCGTGCCGCAACGCGTCGATGGGATTGAGGCGTGCGGCCTTGCGAGCCGGTAGGTAGCCAAATACGACGCCGACGCCGCCGGAGAAGCCGATACCGACAAGGATGGTCATCGGATCGATCATGAAAGGAAGGTCCAGCGCAGCACTGGCCCCCGCCGAAGCGCGCCGTCTTCCGGCCGTGGCACGCCGCACAGAGGCCTTGCCCGTTCGCGAGGCGCCAGTCCCCGCCGCGGCTCAGCGGCACGATATGGTCCGCTACGGTGGCGGGTACGACGCGGCCGCCGTGGTGCCCGAACGGATCGCGACACGTCGGCTGGCGCGCCAGGATCATCCGCCGCCGCCGCCGGTGTCGCTGGCCATAGCCGCGCTTCGCCGGGCTGGGCCGAGCGTCACGTCGGCGCGCCGGTCGCGGGTGCGTCGGACAGGCGCGCCCGTCCGACACCAGCCACGGACACCCGTGGACCGGGCACGGCCGCGGCGGGGCCACGGGCATCAGGACCTCCGCGCCGGCGGATCGGTGTCACAGAGATGCGAGACACGCCGACGCGTTCAGCTGGAACCGCCCCGAAGTAGTACTCGAAGCCGTCGGTGGCGATCAGGGGACATCCAACGACTCGCCCCCGGCGGATGACGTCGTTAATGACGGCCCTGGCGTTTCGATCGGAGCGGCGGCCCAGGACGCTGCCGGCCCACAAGCGGGAGGATACCTCGATGGTCGCAAACAGCCATACGGTCTTGCGCTTGTTGCCGATGAACGTAGAGAGCTCATCAGCCTGCAGCTCAATGAGGTCGAAATCGCGCAACCTCACGTAGTTGAAGCGCTTCGCGGCCGTCGAGGCCCGCTCGAGCCATCGCGCGATCGTGTTGCGGGAGTGGCCCGTGACTCGGGCGGTCGCAGAAATGCTCACGCCTCCGACTCGCAGGCTTGCTACTTGGTCGAACTCCCGTCGCGTGCAGCGAAGCCCTCTGTACGCGGTCCGCGTGTTCGTGCTGAGCGTTCCCCCGCAGACGGTGCACCGGTACCGCCGCCGTCGGCCCGACCTCGTCGCAAACCAGCCGTGGCCCACGATGTTGAGGCCCGGTTTTCCACGGTTGTCGAACCCGGGCGTGTCGCACGCCATCCCGTCGATCGCGTTCATTGCTCAAGTGTACCGGGGGGCGAGACCCGGCGTTCCCTCCACGATCTCGGAGGTGAAAGCTGACCGATCAACAGCGACCGGCGCAAGCACCGAGCAGCGTGACGAGACGAGTTCTGGCGAAGGACAGGTCACTCGGCAACGGAGCGTCTGACGGGATTGTCGATCAGCTCCACGATATGGAAGCCACCGAAGACGCTGTTGAACCAGATGTGCCCTGTCTCCGGGCGGTAGCGCACGAACGAATAGACGTAGTCCACCTTGGGGTTGGGATACCCACCGCCGATAGGCAGCACCGTGTCGATTCTCGCTCCAGGGATGTAGTAGCCGATCTCCTTGGGCTGGTACGGGTCACGGATGTCCCAGGCGCGCAGCCCTGAGGCATACCAGCTGAAGAACGCTAGTGACGTCTCATGCGGATCATCCACCCCGAGGTAGTGCGACCCGTAGATCGCTTTGTCTTGATCGGTTTGGTCGGCGTACTGCTCCTCGGTGACCTCGAGCTTGATGGTCGAGATCTGAAGCGGATACTGTTCATCGGTTACGTCGATGATCCGCGCCCAGCCCCACGGGGCACGAGCCCCTTGTCCCATCGTCTCGTCCATCGTGATCACATACTGCCGTCCCTTGATCTTCACGAGCTGGGCGGAATGCGTGCCGCCGAAATTCTCGGGGGGGCCCCAATTGAAGGAGCTGACTCGCCGGATCTGCGGGTTCGCTCTCCGCTCTTGCACTTCGGAGATATCGAGGACCGTCAATCCCTGATGCCGGACGTTGCCCACCATCCATCGGGCGTTGGTATAGGCTCGGGTGCCCTCGTCGTTGACATCCAGGTCGTGCATCCCACTTTTCGCCATCCCGGGCTCGTGGCTGAGGTCCCAGGTCGTGATGAGCTTCGGGTTCGCCATGTCACTCACGTCCACGGCAATCAGCGAATCACCGGCGCGATCCCCGGTCCCGCCGACTGTGGCGTAAATGGTCTGGCCATCAGCGCTGATCCGGTGCTCGTGGGTGACGATCTCCCCAGGCACCTCCCCATCGTTGAAGTCGTAGGTGCCCACGCGCACCGGATCACGGCAGTCCCTGGAGGCATCGTAGATCTGTAGCTGGCTTGGCCCCGGCGGGTCGCCGTACGGCGTCGCACGATGGCTGAACGGCATCACCACGACCATCCTGCGCTTCGTGTTGGCCTCCACCTGCGACTCGCGGGTCCCGGGCGTACCGGGGAAGATCTTCACCAGCTCGGGGTTGCTGGGATTCGAGGCGTCGATCACCGTCATCCCGGCCAAGGGATCCTTCGCGCCGTAGTACGCCGCCACGTACGCACAGTCGTCGATCCAGCCCAGATTGCCATTCTCTCCGCGGTTCTCGATGTCTTGTTGCCCGACCAGCCGCATGTTGTGCATGTACGGCTGCTGCGAGCGCCCACTCTCCTGATCCGCCAAAGGCACCTGCCCCTGGAGGCGCGGCGCGCCCTCGGCTTCGGCCGGCGCCGAGGTTTCCTTCGCACCCGAACAGCCAGCGCTGACGGCTGCCAGCAACGACACGGCACAGCTGAGGGCACACCAACGAGTCACACGCCGGGCCAAAGGACGCCGCAAGTTAGTCACCATCGCACCCCTCCTGATTCCGGACTGGCTACTTTTCTGGACTCTATACCCCTTGGGGTGCAATCGGCAACTCGCGGGACCCGGAGCCCGATCTCTCGCGCGGCGCCGCGCTGGTACGCTAGCCTATTGGCTCACGAGTCCAGCCGTTGAGGTCTACCGCGTTCTGCCTAGGCGGCTCCAAGACACCATCGAAGGGGATCTCTCCGTCGGACGATGTCCTCGGCCACAGATCGCGCGAGCAAACCGATCTCCCGCTCCCTTGCATGGGCTCACGAGACGCTCCTCACCGCCGATCGTCCGTTCGCAACGTGCCCCCGCCCAGCGTCTTGAACTCCACGCGGAATTTCTGCATGGCCGGATTCGTGGGTGACATGACCTCGAACGGCGAGATCTGATTCGCGAGAGTGTGAACCGTTACAACCGATCGAGTCATTGGCTATCAGCGCCTGAACCACAGTCGGGTGGGTGGACGATCTTGAAACGGGGGCGTTCTTCCGTCTACGCCAGCGGCCCACGTGGATGCCCTTCTTCAAGCAGGTGGCGCCCGTTCAGATGCGCCCGGCGATCAACGACCTCGACGCGCCACGGGGAACATCTCTGCGCCGGCGATCAGGTCGTGTCGCGCAATCCCCAGACCCGAGACGGCTGAACAACGCCACGATCGGTCACGTAGCCGGTGACCAGGCTCGCCGGCACGGCTTCGAACCCGTCTTCGATCTGTTCGGCGTCGTCGAGCTTGAATGTCTCGGCGGCGACGTACAGTGGCGCGGCGCCGTGCACGTGCTCCGCCAGCAGCAACGATGGCACGCCATTCACCAGCGAGCCGTCCGGACGGACGCGGTCAGCGCCGATCAACGCCATGGTCAACGCTCCCAGGTCGGGAACGCTCACGTCGTCCGGACACACCTGGGCCTGTATGCGGCGTTCTACCAGCGACTCGACCATGCGCTCGCCGTACGCCAGGTCGCCACGCTTCGAACGGAGCGCGATCACCTCGAGTCGCTTGCCCGCGCCGGAAGCGCCGGAGCACGCTTCGAGAATCGTTCTGCTATAACTGCACGTCAGGATTATGGCGCCGTCCGGAATCATGGCGGCGGTTTCCTCGATCGTCGCCCTGGCCGCGCTGTCGAGCCACGCGCGTACCCGGCCGAACGCTCGCCTCGCCTCACCAGGATGCGGGAATGGAGCCTCTGCCATCGCGCGATCCACGACGTTCTTCACAGACGCCATGGTCGGCCTCGCCCGCGTGACTAGCACGCCGACGCTATCGAGGTAGGCGCCCAGGCCTTCCTCGGGGGATCTCGCGGTGGCCAACGCGAGGATATCCAGCGCCTCTCGCGCGAGATCGGTCGCGCCGCGCCCGCGGTCGGCGGCCAACGCGGCGATCGCCGCTTCTACGGTTATCATCCAACCTCCACGACGGCCCAGGCTTGGGTAACGGCTGTCCCTACCGGAAACCTCTGCTCCGGGATCGAGACGGGACCTACGGGCCAGCCGTTCGGGCCTGTCTCGAAGCGATGGAGATCGACGAGGTTCTCACCGCTCCCCACAGTCCGTGGCAGAATCCGTATGTCGAGCGCCTGATCGGATCGATACGCCGAGAGTGCGTCGACCACGTGATCGTGCTCAACGAACGATCGCTCCAGCGTATGCTGCGATCGTACATTGCCTACTACCATCGCTTCCGCACACATCTCTCATTGGGCAAGGATTCGCCCGTTCCGCGTGCGACGCAACCGCCGACGTGCGGCACGATCGTCCAAGTCCCGCACGTCGCCGGTCTACGCCATCACTACGAACGGCGCGCTGCCTGATCTCGCGCTCCGCGGCCACCGTGCTGCCGCGCGCATCGTCCGCCGTGGTGTCGCTACACGCGCGGCCGATCGTCAGCGATGGGCCCAGCACCCAGGGATGAGGGTGCTGGGACCCGCGTGTTGGCGATGTTGATCGCCCGGGATCGGACGCGCTTCCCACGCGGGTCGAGTTTCTGGTATGGACAGGGACAAGCGACGAATTCTGGGCGCCATTGAACGCGTCCGCGCCTGCATGCCGATGCGCGGGCTGTTGGGGATCCTCGACCTGTCCCCCAGTCGGTTATGGCCTGCGAGGTGTGTCCGGGCGCTGAAGCGGCCGCCTGACAACGGAGTGCTGACCGGCTGCCACGGGGACCGGGAGAGGTGTGCGCTTCGCCTGCCGGACGGATCGGATCGTGCGATCGTCGGCGTACAAGGGCGGAACCGTGGTCCGGAGCCGAGTCGGTGCCCAGGAGCTGTCCTTGTCGCGTGTGGCGAGAACTCGCGCACGAAAGTGCCGAATGTCGGTGCAGATAGCCCTGATAGCGGTAGCGGACGGCCGGAGTCACTCGCCGCGCGTTGCACCTCCTCGTAAGGCAGACGCGTCCCTGCGGGCGCGCCACCGTCCCGCGCGCGTGAGGTGGGAGCCCAAGGCAGTCGAAACCGCACTCGATTTGCGCCCGATTCACGTGTGAGCGCGCGTCACCGACTTCCCGTCGCACGGCTTTGTCGTTACCCGCGTAGCAATGTCCCCAGCTTCGCGGCCGTGTCTTGCTGGATCGATGGGCAGGACGTGCGCGCATGTTCAGCCTGACGTCAAGTCGATCATCCGACAGGCGGAATGAATTTGTTGAACAGCTTCGCATAGTCCTCGCGGACCGGGCTGAACACATCGAGCACTACGGCTGGGCCATCCAGGGGACGGGCCGCGTGTGGCGTGTTGGGAGGGATCATGTACATGTCACCCGCGCGGCACACTCTCGATTCGTCGCCGATCGTCAGCTCGAGCCGACCCTCCAGCAGCATGCCCCCCTGCTCGTGCGGGTGCGAGTGGGTGGGCACGACACTGCCGGCGTCCATTTCGAGATAGGAAAGCATCAAATGCCGCCCGTACGGCGTGCGAGCCCGCGCCCCCGGTGCCAGCTGGACCGGTTCGTAGTCGTCGATGGAAATGAACGGCACGTGATCCCCCTGGGAACCGAGGGCTGATCTCGGGACGGGCACGCCCTCCCCGGCTTGAGGCGCGCCTCGTTACTCCTGGACGTAGCGCCTGGCGGTCCACCGCGCGGAGCCGTACTCCCTGAGAGCGACTTCCCCTTGCGCGGTGTCGTTCGCCACTGTCCCTTCGAATTCGTACAGGAAGCTGCTGCCCTCGTAGTCCTGCAGATCGCGGAAGAAGACACGGTCGCCGTCCACCCAACCGGTGAGGTCGCCAGCGGTCATCTCGCCGATGTGCTCGCCGCTCAGCGCATCGCCGTCTTGCTGGAAGGTGAGTTGGTGATTGGCGCTGCCCGAGACGAAGTCGATCCTCACGTCCCAGCGGCCGTTGACGTTGACGGCGGGCATGACCGATGCGCTCGTCTCGGCGCGCGGCGGATCGGAAAGCAGCTGGTACAGTCGGTTTGCAACGACCGTCGCGTCGCCTGGCTGCATGAACGTGGGGATCACCCGGGCCATACTCTCGCCTCCACGCCGGCGGGTCCCCTGGCTCGAGCGGAGAATGATCCGGGGATCTTCACGATACAGGTGCTGGTACAGCTCCTCGCCGCCGATGCCGACTCGGGCGGTATCCCACAGAATGTCGAGTCGGGGCTTGGCTTCCCACTTGAGCGCCATGACTGGATCACGCTCGGTGATGCCCTCGAAGAGGTTAAGACGTGGGCGCACGCCCGGCACCTTGCCGACGCTCTTCGCGATCTCCTGCGCCCAGCCGGCCCAAGTCCGGCGCTCGGCCGGGTGGTCGCGCTGCGACCACATCTCGACCGCGGCCAGCAGCCCCATGATGTCTTCCTTGTCCACCTTCATGGCGCGTCCGAAGGAATCATGGGGTGCGCTGTTGAGCCAGGCGGCTTTGACGAGATCCTTGCGACCGATTAGCATGCCGGTGCTCTGTGGACCGTGGAGAGCCTTGCCCCCGCTATAGGCGACCAGGTCCGCGCCGCGCTCGAGATGCACGTTGGGGACGGAGAGGTCCTCAGCCGCGGCATCGACCAACACCGGCACGCCCTGGTCGTGTGCAATCTTCGCGATCTGACTGAGCCCAAGCGTTTCGCTCCGGTCCGCGGTTCGGGCGAGCACCATCACCATGGCGGTGCGCGGGCCTAGGGCCGCCCGCAACTCCTCCTCGTCCACCACGTCAATCATGCGGACGGCTAAGTTGCGGATCGCATGGTCGTAACCGTTGCGCGACTCGAGCGGCACGACCACCTCGTCCTTCATGCCGGTCAGGGCTGGTAGGCGCCGAATGCGCTCCGGGTCGCCGCCGGCGAGGCACGCGGAGGTGGCGTGAGTCAACGCGGCAGCGCACCCCGAGGTGACGATCGCGAACTCGGCACAAGTGAGCTCCGACAGCCGTGTTCCCACCGCGTCCATCAGCTCGTCGATCTGCACGTAGCGGCGCGACGCCTGTGACATCGCCTGGCGCACCTCGGGAAGAATGATCGAGCCGCTGTACATCGTGATCGGTCCCGTGGCGTTGATGACAGGGCGGACGCCGATCGATTCGTACAAATCCGGCCCGATGCGCAACTGCCCCAGGGCAGTCGTCGTCAGTGGAGCGACGGACGAGGCGAGCCCGGCGGCGGCCAGTGCTCCGCCACTGCGGAACAGGTCGCGGCGGCTCAGCGTTCGCGTGCCGGTGCTCTTTCTGATCGGGGTCAGACGGTTCGCCATAGCGACCTCCCAATCCAAGACGGAGACGGAGACGGAGACGGAGCCCAGGGTAACTCGGCTGGGGTTGCTCCCGCAATGTTATCCCGCGCAGGACGGCGGTCGGGCCCCCGGGTCCCCCTGGCCTGCTACCCGTAGGGACAGGGGCGGGCTATGCCGGTTGAGCCTGGTCGCTCGCGCATAGGGGTGTCGGTCTCCAGCATTTCTGAGGCCGTCTCCTACCGACGCGCTCCGTGGCTCCCGGACGGGCCACGGCCGAGCGGTCGCCACGTGTCCTGTCCGAGGGCCGATCGGTCGGCCGTGGGCCGGCCCTGCGGGAGCTGAGTCCGAGAACCCGCGATGCTGTGAACGGAACTCAAGCGGACGCTTCGAACGGAATTCGTCGCACACGATCGCACACTCGAGACGGCGCTCCCGTGGACTCCTGCCGGGTCGGCCCCTGGGATCCTCCGCTGAAAACCAGAGGCCGGACACCGGTGGACGACCCAAAGGCTCCTACGCGACGCTTGGGAGGCGACAATCCGTCAGCGTCTCGCTGGGTCGTCCGCAGCCGGTCCGGACCGGTCGGCTGATTCGCCGGCCTCGGGGAGGGCGAAGGCCGTGAGCGACGCGCCCGAGGCGATGACCACGTACTGGCGGCCGTCCACCTCGTAGGTCATCGGATTCGATTTGATCTCCCAGCCGGCGGGAAAATTCCACAGCGCCTCGCCGGTTGCGGCGTCCAGCGCGATCAGATAGCCCTCCATGTCACCGGTGAACACGAGCCCGCCAGCGGTCGACAGGGTGCCGGCCCACGGCGCGGAATGGTGCTTGAACTCCCAGCGGATGTCGCCGGTCTTCGGATCGAGGGCGCGCACCGCGCCCCACGCCTTCTCGTCGGCGGGCGGCTGGAAGCTCGATCCCCAGTAGACCAGGCCTTCGCGGAAGGGCTGAGGTGAGCTGAAGTAGATATCGCATTGCTCGCGCGCCGCAATGTAGAGCAAGTCGGTCTGCGGACTGAACGAGGGCGACATCCAATTCGTGGCGCCCGCCACGCCTGGACACGCGTAGTTACCTTCGGGAGTCGGCGCCGTACCTGAAAGGACGATCGGACTGCCCTCGGGCGTGAACTCTTCGGTCCAGGTGACCTCGGCGAAGGCCTTGGCCATCAGGAACTCACCGTCGGTGCGGTCGAGCACGTAGAAGAAGCCGTTGCGATTGGCGTGCAGGAGCAGCTTGCGGGGCTCGCCGTTCCACTCCATGTCGACCAGGACTGGGATCTGGACCGCGTCCCAGTCGTGCACATCATGCGGGGTGTACTGGAAGTGCCAGCGCACCTCGCCGGTCTCGACATCGAGAGCGACCAGGCTGTCGGAGTAGAGATTGTCCCCCTCCCGGTCGTCGCCGTACGCGTCGGGACCGGGATTGCCGGTGCCCCAGTACGTGAGACCGAGCTCGGGATCGTACGTGCCTGAGATCCAGGCGGGCGACCCGCCATGCTCCCAGGAATCGCCTTCCCACGTGTCGTGACCCGGTTCACCAGGACCGGGGATCGTATAGAAGCGCCAGGCTCGCTCGCCGGTCTCGACGTCCAAGGCATCGATGTAGCCCCGAATACCGTACTCTCCACCGGCCACGCCGAGAATGACCTTGTTGTCGACGACCAGGGGCGCGAGGGTGAAGGAGTGGCCGCGCTCGTAGCTGTCGGACTCGACATCCCACAGCACGTTGCCGGTCTTCGTGTCGAGGGCGACGACGTGGGCGTCGAGGGTCCCCATCAAGAGCCTGTCACCATGGATGCCAAATTCCCGATTCACCATGCCGCAGCAGGCGCGCACGTCCTCGGGGAGGTCGCGCTGATAGGTCCAGATGCGTCGGCCGTTGCGCGGATCGAGCGCCCACGCATAGTTGTCCTCGCCGGTCACGTACATGACACCGTCGACCACCAGTGGCGTGGCTTCGAACTTGCCGAGCACTCCTGACTGGAACACCCACGCTGGAGCGAGTCGTGCGACGTTAGCCGTGTCGATCTGATCGAGCCGGCTATGGCGCTGGCCGGCATAGTCACCCGAGTATGTCAGCCAGTTGTGGGGCTCCTCGTGTGGGGCCGTGAGTCTCTCCGGGGTCACCTGGGCGAGGCTGGTGTCGCTGACGAACCCCAGGCCAACAATCGCGAGCAGAACGAGCACGCCCTTCTTCATGACTGATTCTCCACCGAGCACTCGTGCGTTCATGGCTCCCCCTTACCGTCCGCGCAGGCCGTCGAGATAGGCCACGAGCTGCCGGAGCTCCTCGTCACCCAGATCGCGCGGGCTGTAGGTCGGCATCACTGAACTCGACCCGTAGGTCACCTGAGCGACCTCATCCTTGAAGAAGAAGTGCAGATTCTCGCCGTAGTCCATGATCTGGATCGAAAAGGTGTCTTCGTTTCTGATCACCCCTTCGATCCGGCGCCCGTCACCGGTCGTCACGCTGACGGGCTCGAATTGCCGGCTGATGTTCGCGTCCGGTTGGCGGATCGCTTCCCTCAGCTGTTCGGGGCTTCGCGAAGCCCCAATGCGAGAGAGATCGGGTTCCAGTCGGCCACCTCGACCGTCGATCATGTGACATTGCAAGCAGTCGCTCTGCTCGAAGAAGATTCGCTCCCCGACACGGGGATCGCCCGCGAGCGGCGGACGGCTCGCGGCGCCGAGCGAACGGACGTAGGCGATGGTCATCCAGTTCTCGACGTCACTGAACTGGCTCGCCGCCATCTCGGTGCCGGCAATGCCGTCGGTAACCGTCCGAAAGATGTCGGCGTCGCTCGAGCCGTGGATCCATCGTCCTGCGGTCAGGTCCGGCCCGCGAAAGGTCCCCCGCGCGTCGAGCCCATGGCACAGCGCGCAGCTGAGGCGAAAGAACGTCTTGCCCTGTTCGATCGCATCGGGATCTCCGATATAGGGGTTGCGGACTGCTTCATCGCCAGCCTGCGCGACCACGCTGGTTGCCCCACCGCCTATCGAGGGTACGCCGACAACGAGCATCGCGAGGAACCACGAACTCCTGACACGCATGCCCGAGAAGCTCATTGATCTCTTCACGTTCCCCCCCAAGGCTTTTACGGCGCTGACGCGAGTTTCGCGTAGTCTACAACGCCGGCGCTCCGGCTGGGAACCCTTGCTACAATCAGACGGTTCCGACCAAAGCGCTTTGGGGTCCGGCGACCATTGAGTCTCCCTCGCCTGAAGGCGAGGGATTCAGTGCGCCGCGTCGGCTGAAGCCGACTATCGCGGCGCACGGCCCAGAGCCCGAAGAGGTCCGGCCCTGCGGCCGGCTCTGTCAACTTGATCA
The DNA here is from genome assembly GCA_965197935.1 of Vicinamibacterales bacterium. Classification (GTDB taxonomy): domain Bacteria; phylum Acidobacteriota; class Vicinamibacteria; order Vicinamibacterales; family CAZQMT01; genus CAZQMT01. The sequence continues at coordinate 996,370 of CBDAOD010000002.1, forward strand.
CTGGAAGGCGGTCTTCACCCTGGTGGGATCAGCCTTCGGCCTCGGTCAGCAGGCACACGTCAGCGTGTCCCATTCAGCGAATGCCCGCCTGCGGAGTAGGCGGTGATGCACAGCTCGCAGTAGATGGCGCCCGACCCGGAACAGGTTCTGGACCACGCCGTGAATTGAGGCGAACCGTTGCAGGTGGGCCGGCGACTTGAAGCGCCGCATCTGGCGTTCCCGCTGCCGCGTTGGTTGATGGGACACCTCGGCGCGATTGTTCGCATACTGGGGTGTGACATGACGCACGGACGGCATCACGGTTCGCTGGGCCGAGGGGTAACTGGACAGCTTGTCGATCACGAGCTGTCGTGGCACGCCACCCTGGCGCTTCAACAACTTGCGGAAGAACCGGACAGCCGCTCGCCGATTGCGACGCGATTGCACCAGGATGTCGATCACGTCGCCGTCCTCGTCGACGGCCCGCCACAAGTACTGCTGCCGGCCCCGAATCCGTACGAACAGTTCATCGAGATACCACGTGTGCCCCTGGCGGCCCCGCCGGCGCCTCAGTCGTCGAGCGTACTCGAGCCCGAAGGTTGTGCACCACTGCCGGATCGTCGAGGGTGAGCGAAACTTAGAGTCTCCCTCTGGGATGGGTGAAACCCCTCGCCTTTAGGCGAAGCCTTCAGGAGGCCGCAGGGCCGGACCTCTTCGGGCTCTGGGACGTGCGCCGTGATAGTCGGCTTCAGCCGACGCGGCGCACTGATTCCCTCGCCTTCAGGCGAGGGAGACTCAATTGGAAATTGAAACGGCTCCCACACCCTGTGGTTTGATGACGTTAAGCAAAACGGCCATCAACCCACGAGAGAAAGGAGCCGAGATGAGCAGTGTCCTACGTCCTGTCAGGAAGCGCAAGAAGGGTCGCCAGCTGGGCCGGGTCGAGGTCATCCGGCGCGAGGACTACACCGCGCTGGAGCTGGACGCCAAGGTGGAGCTGATCCGCTCGCTGGTCCCGCTGGGCTTGATGCACGTGGAGGAGGTGCTCGACGAGGAGGTAACGGCGCTGGCTGGCGAGCGCTACGCCCGCAAGGCCGCGTCGATCGGGGGCCGCCGGCACGGTAGCAACCCTGGGACCGTCGGCCTGGCGGGGCAGCGGGTGCCGATTCGGGTGCCGCGGGTGCGCGGGGTCGCGGGGCGGGAGATTCCGTTGCGCGCCTACGAGGCGTTGCATGGCGACGGCGCGGTGAATGACCTCCTGCTGAAGCGCGGGCTCTATGGGATCTCGTGTCGCAACTACGAGGCGGCCGCCGAGGCGATTCCCGGCGCGATCGGGCTGTCGGGGTCGACGGTGTCCCGAGGCTTCATCGAGGCCAGCGCCGCGAAGCTTCACGAGCTCCAGGAGCGGGACCTGGCCGCTGAGGACGTCGTGGCCATCGTATTGGACGGCAAGACGTTCGCCGAGGCCACAATGGTCATCGCACTGGGCATCACCATTTCTGGGGCGAAACACTTCCTCGGCTTCGTGGAGACGGACACGGAGAATGAGCGGGTGCTGACGCTGTGCTTGCGGTCGTTGGTCGAGCGGGGGCTGGACCTCTCGCAGGGCCTGCTGGTGATCCTCGACGGCAGCAAGGGGCTGCGGGCAGCCGTCCGGAAGACCTTCCGCCACCGCGCCCTGGTCCAACGGTGCCAGTGGCACAAGCGGGAGAACGTGGTGAGTCACCTGGCCAAGAGCGAACTGGCGGCGTGGCGTCAGCGCCTCCAGCGCGCCTACAACCGGCCGGAGTACGACGAGGCCCTCACGGCGCTCAAGACGCTCCAGGGCGAGCTCGACGAACGGAACCAGTCGGCGGCTCGGAGCTTGACAGAAGGTCTGGACGAAACCTTAACGCTGCATCGCCTCGGGCTGTACGGGGTGCTGGGCCGGTCGCTGAAGACGACGAACTGTCTGGAGTCGGTCAATGCGCTCGTTGAGGAACGCTGTGCGAAGGTTGACCACTGGCAGAACTCGAGCCAACGCCACCGCTGGCTGGCGACCGCGCTCCTGGACATCGAGCCGCGCCTGCGGAAGCTGATGGGCTACCGCCACCTGCCCACGCTTCGTGCCGCGTTGAAGCAAGAACTGAAGATCGACACGACGACATCGAAGAAGGCCGCATGACGAATCCGGAGCCGTAGAGAGTTTCAACTAAGAATGAGCTTGACTCCGGATCGTTTCGTACGTGACGTCGATGCCGCGCTCGGCGAGAAGGTCCTCGACGTCTCGAAAACTGAGGCTGAACCTGTGATACAGCCAGACGGCGTGGCTGATAATCTCGGGCGGAAACCGGTATCCGCGGTAGCGGGTCGGCTGCTGACTCATCCGTTCAGTGTGCCACGAAACTCTCAACCTGACAGTGCCCAGCCCTTGTCGCCCGAGTCGCTTGCCTCGCGCCGCCAGTCTGCGACGTTGATCATCGGTCAGCCGCAGGCGTCGCCCGTGCCCCTGCTCCTTCAGGACTCGGTTCTCCTCGATCAGGTACTCGAGCACCTCCTGCTGGCGGTGGTTCACCCAGCCGGCGAGCGCTACGAATAGAAACCGAAGCGCGAACGTCTCGACCATGAGGTCGAGTGTACTCGACTGATTCTTGGCTCTGCAGAAAGGTTTCGCCTCGGCTGAGTTTTCGGACAGTACGGCTGTCATGGCGCACCGTCTGTGTGATACTCGTACTAGAGGGTGCTGGGAGCGGGCGCGAGCGGGGCCGAATCGCCACGCTCACGGCGCTGCCTCCGGCGCGGCTATTGGCGAGACAGGAGCATGAAACTTCCAACGATGCTGATCGGGCTGCCTTGCGTGGTGGCGCTGCTTTGGGCGTCGCCTGCATCGAGCCAAACCTCTCGGGAGGAGGCTCGTCCTAGCTTCTCGGTGGACGTGAGCGCCGTGGCGCTGGACGTCGTCGTGACCGACTCGAGGGGACGTTTCGTCAGCGGGTTGGCGGCGGAGGATTTTCTGATCCTGGACGACGGTGTGCCCCAGGAGCTGGAGTTCTTCACGTCCGAGATCACCCCCGTCACGGTCTTGGTACTTCTGGATAGTTCCGCCAGCATTCGTTCGAACTTGCGGGAAGTGCAGAACGCCGCAAACCGGTTCATCGACGGGCTGCCCCGCGGAGACGTGGCTCGCATCGGCTTCTTTCATAACCGTGTCGTGTTCGGTCCTCGATTTACTGACGACATGAAAGAGCACGTTGCCATGATCAACCAGATGCGGCCACAGCGTAGCACGCATCTGTACGACGCGCTGCTGGTCTCGCTTGAGGAGCTGTCAACGGTTGAAGGGCGCAAGGCCCTGTTGGTCTTCACCGACGGCGACGACGAGGGGAGCCAGGCGTCCTTGGCAGACGCCTTCGAGGCTGCTCGGCAATCGCACGTGTCGGTCTACGCGGTGGGGCTCCTGGGGTGGAGCTCGGCCGACGGCATGGCGATCAAGGAGGGGTTGCTATCACAGGTCGCGGAGTACACGGGAGGGCGCGCCCTCTTCCCGACCGAGGAGGATGAGATGCGCGACGCCTTCGACCGGATTTCAGACGAGCTACACCGTCAGTACCGCATGGCCTATTCTTCCCCGAACGTCGAGACCGAGGACGGCTGGCACAGCATCGAAGTCAAGATGACCCGCCGCCAGAACCTCATTGTGCGAACCCGCCTGGGTTACTACCGCCCGCCAGCACCGGGTCCATAGCTCCCCCGTCTCCTCTTACCGGTCCGAGTTCGTGGGCTGGAGCCCACGGTCCGGGCCCGTGGTGTACACTCTTGAAGGGAGCGTCACCAGGCGGCGTTGGCGGCCGCGGCGTGACGTTTCGTCCCTCCGTCGGAGTAGGTGAAGCCCATGTACGTAACCAGGTCCGTACGTGCCTGGGGTCATCCGATGCTGCCCGGTCTTGCGGGGCTCCTCCTCGTGTTGGTGGTTTCCGCGAGACCGGCCGATCAGGAGTCGCACAGCCGTCTCCGAGATTGGGCGGCATCTGGACAGACCGAGGCGCTCCGGCAACTGCTGTTTGAGAGTGACGAGCTCGTCGTCGATGCTCCGGACGAAGCCGGGGGGACCGCCTTGATGCACGCGGCCCGGGGCGGACATGGGGCCGTCGTCCGGCTGCTGTTGGACGCTGGCGCGAGCGTCCATCAGACGAACGAGGCTCAGGAAACGGCGCTGCATCTGGCCGCGCAGCACGGCGGGACGGAGGTGGCTCGGCTCTTGTTGGCGGCCGGCGCCGACTACGCGGCGCGCGATGCCGACGGTCGAACGCCGCTCTTCCGGGCTATCGGGGGCGGACACGCCGAAATCATCGATCTGCTCCATGGCTCGGCGCAGGTGGGACCGGACCGACGCTCGCCAGTGCGGGCGGTCATCTCGGCAGGCGAAACCACACCGCCGACCGTCATTCAATGGGCCAGTGCGCCCTATACCGACCAGGCGCTCACACAGGGAACCGAGGGGACGGTGGTGCTCATGGCCCTCGTTCGGCAGGACGGCTCAGTTGGAGCCGTGAACGTGTCGAAGGGCTTGGAGGAGAGCCTCGATCGCAGCGCACTCGAAACGGTCAGGACATGGAGATTCGATCCGGCGACGCGCGACGGGGAACCCGTCGCCGTCGTCGTCGAGATCGGTGTCGATTTCGAGCTTCCTCAAGAACCGTGAGGCCGCTGGCCGCTAGTCTCGGTTCTCGACCTGGCCTTGAGCGGTCAGTCGGTCGAGGGAGGCACGCGCCGACACGTGGTTCGGGTCGATCTCGAGGGCGGCCATGTACTCCTCGATGGCCTTGCCGGTGTCCCCCAGCCGCAGATAACTCTCGCCAAGGTAGTACCGTGCCGCCGCCAGCCCGGGCTCCTTGGACAGGGCTCGCCTGAACTCCTTGATGGCTTCCTCGTATTGCTTGAGCTGGTACCGCACCACACCGAGGTGATGATGGAAGTAGCCGTTCGAGCGCGATTCGTCGGCGGCAATCTGCAATTCCTCGACGGCCTCGTTGATACGTCCTTGGGAGTAGTAGGCGACTCCGAGGTTTGCGTGCGCGTCGGGGAATTGGGGATCGGCCTCAATGGCCATCCGGTACTGCTCGATGGCCTCCTGGACCTGACCCCGACGCCGGAGGCCAACCCCTAGATTGTTGCGGGCGCGCCCGAAGGTCGGCATGACCTGGAGAGCTAGCCGATACATTTCCAGCTCTTTCTCCAGGGGGTCGAACCCGAGATCCTGCCCTTCAGTCTCGGTGAAGTAGCCGTAGAGGAATCCCTGATTGTTGTAGTAGTTGGCGATTGCTTCCAGGTCGTCGATGACCTTGAACCCGAGGTACTCCCTCTCTGGCGTGCGTGTGAAGTCGATGACCAAGACGTCTGGCCCCTGGACAATCCCTGCGGTCACGTGGCCGTTGTTGATGATCACCTCGGCCTCTCTGGTGTGCCGCTCGACGCTCTTGACGTCCACGTACACGGCTTCCAGCCCGACCTCCCGCGCCATACCCACGAACAGGTTGCTATAGGCGAGGCAGTTGCCGCGGCCCTGTCTGAACACCTCCTTGGCCGTCTTGTTCGAAAGCCAATCGTAGGAGATGGAAAAGTCGGTCAAGCCGATGATCGACTCGACGATCGCCCGCACCTTGAGGCGGTCATCGGACATGTTGCGGGTGATGTCGTGGGCGAGCTGACGAATCTCGTCGTCAATCTCGAACGGAATGACGATCTGATCGCGCATCTCCGCGGAGACACGCCGATTCATCTGCTCGACGATCTCTTCCTGCGTGTAGATGGTCTTCGGCACCGACGCACAGGCGCCGGTTAAGAAGGCAACGAGGCTCGCGATGACGACGGAGTGGATTTGGGTAAAGGACACCGGACCCTCTGGCGTGGAAGTCTACCCCTAAGTCTAGCACGCTAGGGACGTTGCCGCCGCTCGCAGGAGAGAAACGGCCCGTCCGGAGGGCCTCGCGCGCCGGGGGCGCCTCCGCTGCCCGCTGGTCAGGCGCTACGGACGCGCAACTTGTCCAGAGCCTACAGCCTAGACAATATGGAATGATCGGCTCGCTATCGTACCGTCGTAGTGCAAACGCACTCGACAAGGTGGTCTGTGCCACCGTGATCGCGGATTACCGCCTTGCGGCGACAGAGCCGCAGACGAGAGGAGCCGGTCATGCACGAGGCGGTGACCTGCGTCCGCTGAGCGAGGTCCGTCATCGCAGGCTCGAGGTCGAGCACCGGATTGGACCGGACAAGTTGACAGCGCCCGAGAAGGCTTCTTCAAACAGATGAAGCGCCTTTCGACGACCAGCCAGTACGGGACACTCACCCGTGGGGAGAAGCTGATTCCCGACGCCATGAAGACCCAGGCCCGGCACAACCTGGTCCACGACATCCAGGGAGGCGCCTTCGTCAAGGAATGGACGCACGGTCACGCAGCCGCTTTCCAACGCCTCGAACGACTTCGAGAGCTGGCGCTGGCTCATCCTATGAGCATCGCCGAGGATGGAGTGCTGGCCGCGATCCGTGAGGCGCAGGGGTGGAACATGTCGCATGGCGCCTAATGCCTTCTTGGGAGTCTTGCTTGCTGCATGGCCTGGGGGGACTGGCAGCCGGCAGTTTCTATATCCCGTTCCGGCGGGTCCGCGGCTGGTCGTGGGAAACGTATTGGCTGGTCGGCGGGCTGTGCATTTGGCTGATCTGTCCCGTGATCGCGGCATCGGTGACGGTGCCGGGCTTGGTCGGTGTGCTCGGTCAGGCCGAGTGGACGACCGTCGCGTTGACCTCCCCTGTGTGGCATCGGCTGGGGCATCGGGCACGTCACCTTTGGTCTGGCGCTGCGTTACCTGGGCATGTCGCTGGGCATGGGGCTGTCGCTGGGCTACACCACGTTCTTCGGTACCTTGTTGCCGACCGTCTTCAGGGGCGAATTACTGGATCTCTTCGGCGAACTGGCGGGTGGCTTCGCACTCGCCGGCCTGGCGATCTGCCTGCTGGGGATCTTCTCGTGCACGTGGGCCGGCATGTCCAAGGAGCGCGAGCTGACCGACGAGGTAAAACGGAAAAGTCGAGGTCGTGGAGGCAGCGGTTTGTTCGCGTGGGCGCCACCCCCGTGCCCCGCCCCGCGCTCGGCGGCAGCTCGGAAGGCTGCGTCTACGTGGAGCTGACGAGCGGGCGGATCGGCCAGGCGCCTCGACACCTCGACGTGCGCGTCCGTCTCGCCGACTTCGTAGACCTGCGTCTGCTCACACCCCAACTCGTCGAACAGGCCCTTCACCATCTGGGCCGATTCAGGAATCCCCTCGCCCGTGTTCGAGATGCTCGGCTGCTGGATCCACCGCTGCAGGTTCATCACGTGCTGGTCGAAGTTGGCGTCGATGTGGTCGTAGACGGCCTTCAGATCGGGCGAGACTTGCGACAGGTCCGGCTGGATCTCGGTGTCACCCTGGGGCCGAAGCCCGAGGTTCGCCGGCGACGCGGCCGTCTCCCCCTTCGCCGGCATCTCCCGGGTGCCGTCGTTTCTGGGCGCAGCCGGCCAACAGGGCGAGTGTGCAGACGAGTGTGAGCGGGAGTCGCATTGGTGGCATCCTTGCTTCCTCGATCATGGAGAGGGGGCAGGTTCTCTACGGGAGTGGTGATCCCTCGAGATGGGTCGACCCTGGCCGCCCACTGTTCGACGATTGACCGCGGCTGGCCCGTACAACCCGTACAAGAAGAAGGACGCGCAGCCCCGCAGCCACGCGCCCTTCGGAACACTTCACCGGCCGGCGCTGCCGGCCTCAGGCCCAGGGGTCTGGTCCCCAGGCCCGGCCCGTGGCAGTGCCTACCACTCGAACTTGATGCCGAGTCGTAGGACCCGCGGATTGAGGATCTCGATCGGCCGCAGATAAGAGCTCCCCGAGTTCGCGTTGATGTTCTCCGCGGGGTTCGCGTTGAGGATGTTGTAGACGTCGATGAACCCAATGATCCGACCGCCCCGATTCGGGCCGACGTTGAACGCCCTTTCGGACCGCAGATCGAGGACGGTGATGTTGTCCTGGCGGTTCGAGTCCATCGGCTCGGCGAGGATCCGCTGCCGCGTGAAATTCAGCCGCGGGCGGAAGATCCGGCCGAACGGCTGGCCGGCCTGGTGACGCAGGTTCGGGCTGAAGATCCAGTTGCCCGGCGCGTGCCAGGTGGCGTTGAGCTTGATATTCCAGGTGGTGAAGTTCAACCGGCAATTATCATCGGATGCCGACTGTCCTCCGGTCACCGGGTTGTCGGTGTTGATGCATTCGTTCGGATTCTCGAGGCCGCCCTCGGGGCTTCCGCCCCGGAAGCGGTTCCCGAAGTAGACATCTTCCTGATCGCGAGCGATCCGGTAGGAGAACCCCGCGATCATCGACCAGTTGTCGGCCATCCGCTTCGTGCCGGTCATCTCGAACGTATCGAAGCTCGACGATCCCGGGACGTTGCGGGTCTGGTTGACGATCCCGAGCGCCAGGACGTCGGGGTCGAGATTGTACGCAGTGAGGAAGGGTCCGTCGTCGCCCGTTCCGAGCGAGCCGTCGGGACCGGGATCCTGGACCTGGATCGGCACGTTGAAGGCCTCGAAGGGCCGCGTGCTGACGCCGTTTTGATAGAGATTGTCGATAATGCGGTGGACCCACCCGAAGCGAAGCCCGAAGTTCGGGATGAGCTCGCGCTCCACCCAGAAGGCGATCTCGCGCGTCCGCTGGTCGTCGATGTTCGGGTCGAGCGTGGTCCCGGCCGCCCCCCCCCCGAAGGCGTTGAGGGCACCTTCCTCGCCCGCATCCCAGTTGCCGTTGCCGTTCAGATCCGCCCAATTGCGCCGTTCGAACCACTCGGCCGAGTTGGGGTTCACGCTGTTGGCCAGGTCGGTGGCGGGGTTCCACCAGTAGTCGGCGTAGTTGCCCTTGATGACCGTCCTGCCGTCACCCGCGACGTCGAAGGTCACCCCGATTCGCGGCGCAAACGTGTTCCAGGTCAGGAGCGTCTGCGCCGGATAGTCGATCCCGCCCGCCAGACACGCGGCGCTGAAGCAGTGGATCCGGCCCACGCTGTGCGATTGCGCCGGTAGATAGTGGCGATACCGGTCGTAGCGCGCGCCCAGGTTCAACGTCAGGTGCTGGTTGACCGCCCACGAGTCGCTCCCGTAGGCCGAGTAGGTCCACAGCCGCGCGTCGTTCCTCGAGGGCGCCTCGAATAGATACACCTCCGCCGGCTCCCCGTTCTGCAGGATGTGGAACAGGTCATTGAAGAGGTACTGCTCGGGATTCATGTTCCGGCCGCCCGGGTTGCGCGTGATCCCGCCGCGGTGCGCCCGCCCGATCTCCCGGAAGAAGTCGGCCCCGACCTTGAAGTTGTGGTCACCGCCCCAGCCATCCTGGAAGTAGGTCAGCGAGGTCAGCACCTGCGCGCGGTGCCGGTCGGCCTGCCAGTTGCGGTTGCCACCCGTGACCTCGTTATTCCCGAGGTCCTCGTAGGTGTAGGACTGCGGGGCGTAGCTGAAGTTCGTCCAGTCGTAGCCCATCTTGCCGCCGCGGATCTCGAAGAACGCCCGGTCGCTCAGGACCGAGTTCCACTCGCCCTTGGTCACCGACCCCCAGTAGAGCTGGTTCCAGGTCGAGTCCGTGCTCCGGTGAATCGCCGCGTTCGAGCCCAGCCGATGCGAGTTCGTCCGGTTCACCTGGTTCTTCCGCCCATACATCGAGTAGAAGATGGCCTTGTTGTCCTGGTTGATCGAGTAGGTCATCTTCCCCGACAGGTTGTTCAGGTGCGTCCGGAACGGCTTGACCGGGAAGTTCGCCCGGAACCCGCGGATGTCCCACTCGCGGCCCGAGCCGAACACCCACAACTTGTCCTTCTTGAAGTAGCCGCCCGCGTCCGCGTTGTAGTCCCAGTAGCGGTGGAACTTGTTCACGTCCTCGGCCGCGACCGACTCGCCGCCCACGACGCCCAGGGCGATCTGCTCGGCGTCGATGTTGGTCGCCTGCCAGTCGCCGCAGGTGTAGTCGGCGCGCGCGGTGCCGTGATACTCGTTCCCGCCCGACTTGGAGATGAACTGCGAATTAATGCCAGGCCAGCCGTTCTCGGCGCTGTGCGTCCCGGTGTTGATCGCGACCTCGTCGAACGAGCCGAAGTCGTAGTAGAAGCACGCGCCCCCGCGACCCTCGGTCATCACCATGCCCTCGACCATGGGCCGGTGCTGGGACCAGACCTTCGTGTCGTAGGCCGCGTGGCCGGTCTGGGTGCCGGCGCGGCTCCCGCCGACGTCGATCCGGCTCATCGTCACCGACGGCGAGTTGGCCAGAATCGACCAGTAGTCCCGGGCCCCCGGCATGTTCGCCAGCTTCGACGCATCGAAGTTGGTCGTCGTCTTGGTCGACGCCACGTCGACGACCGGCGACTCCCCGGTGACCGTCACCGTCTCTTCGAGCGTGGCCACCCGCATCTCGGCGTCGATCTCGGCCGTGAAGCCGACGGTGAGCACGACCCCCTCACGGACAAACGTCGTGAAGCCGGGCAGCGCGAAGACCACCCGATAGTCGTCCGCAGGGGGAAGCGCCGGAATCCGATAGGAGCCCTCGGCGTCGGTGAAGACGACCTGGGGCGCGATCAGAGCCGAGCTACTGGTCGTGACCGTGACGCCCGGGAGCACGGCGCCGGTTTCGTCGGCCGCCGTCCCGTTGATCGACCCGGTCAACGCCGTGGCTTGGGCCATAGCCATCCCCACCCCCAGCGCAAGCACGAGGGGGACAAGGGTGAGGCCCCGTAACGTTCTCATACCGCCTCCTTAGGTGATTGGGTGTTAAGGCGATGGCCGGACGTACCCCAAACTTCGGCCTCCAGCCACAGCTGCACTGGAGTCTTACATAATATCGTATGCGGATCGACAAGAAACCGATTAGCAGTAAATTTCTGAAATAATTTCAGTTTCGGCACGATTTTTGATAAATATGGCAATAGTTTCAGCGCGGTGTCTGGGACACCGTCCGACCACATCCATGAGCGCCGAGGGTGGCCGCCGTGTTTGACCGCCACGCTCGCCCGTCGTACGCTGGGCGGACGCCGACCCGGCAGTCGGGCAATCCGCTCGGTCGAACGGGTCCACGAGCTGGCGGCGGAGGAGCCGCCGATGTCGCCCCGCAAGCAAACCCAGGCTTCCCACGGGGGAGTGGGATCTCCCGGCTCGCAGCCGATCTCGAACCAATCGACTGGGACGACCGAGCGGGGTCGCCAGCGCTTGGCGGGCTGGCGGCGGTGGGTCTTCCCGCTGGCCGCCGCCGTTTTCGTGCCGGCGCTGCTGCTGACCGGCGTCGAGCTGGCGCTTCGTGCGGCTCGCTACGGCTACCCGCCCGACTTCTTCGTCCCGATTGCTCGAGACGCCTACACGACCAACCAGCGCTACGGCTGGCGCTTCTTTCCCCGCGCCGTGGCGCGGACACCTGTCGTCACCCGCTTGACCGCCGAGAAAGGATCCGATACCTACCGCGTGTTCGTGCTCGGCGGCTCTGCGGCTATGGGCACTCCCGATCCGGCGTTCGGGTTTGCTCGCATCCTCGAGGTGATGCTCCGGGAGAGCTATCCCGATCGCAGATTCGAGGTGGTCAACGCTGCCATGACCGCGATCGATTCTCACGTTGTGCTGGACATCGCCAAGGCCTGCGCCCGGCACGCGCCCGACCTCTTCGTGGTCTACCTGGGCAACAACGAAGTGGTCGGCCCTCACGGTCCGGGAACGGTCTTCGGCGGGTTCTCACCCAACCTCTCGCTTGTTCGGCTGGGCATGTGGGTCAGGACCCTTCGGATCGGGCAAGCGCTGGCGGCGACAATCACCCCCCGGCAGGCGGGGCCCGACCAGTGGCGCGGGCTGGAGATGTTTCTCGACCGCCAGTTGGCTGCCGATGATCCGAGGCTCGAGACCGTGTACCGGCACTTGCGTCGGAACCTGCGTGACCTGGCGGAGGTCGCGCGTCGCAGCGGCGCCCGCCTCCTGCTCTCGACGATCGCAACGAACCTCGAGACAAATCCGCCATTTGCCTCGCGGCATCGCCGGGACCTCACAGACAGTGAACGGGCGACCTGGAGGGCACACGTCGATGGTGGAGCGGCATCAGCTGCGGCCGGCCGGCACGCGGCCGCCGTGGCGGCGTTCCAGGAGGCCATGCGGCTCGACGACCAGGTCGCCGAGCTGCACTATCGGTTGGCCCGCGTCTACCAGGCCGACGGAAGGGCCGACCAGGCCCGCCGACACTTCGTTCGAGCCCGCGACCTGGATGGGCTCAGGTTCCGCGCGGACACCACTATCAACGAGATCATCCGCGAGGTCGCCGAGGAGACAGGCACGTCGGGTGTCCTCTTCGTCGATGCCGAGCAAGCGCTGGCGCGGCCGACCGCGCACTCGGAGGACGTCGGTGGAAGCGAGCTCTTCTATGAGCACGTGCACCTGCGCTTTCCGGGCAGCTATCGCCTCGCCCGGGCCGTCTTCGACAAGGTGCACGACCATCTGCAGGGGTCGACTGACACGCCGGCCGTGGCTCCGCCCCCGTCGCCGCGGCGATCCGCGGAGCTACTGGCGCTCACCGATTGGGATCGCCACCAATCCGCCTTCGCCATCTATCAGACAGCCAAGCGTCCGCCGTTCACGAATCAGCTGGATCACGACGCGCGCCAGCGCGCGCGGCGCCAGGCGACACAGACCCTGAACGCTCTCTCGCGCCAGGGTCTCGAGCGCGTGGAACGAATCCACCGCGACGCCTTGCTGCGCGCGCCGGGCGACCTGTTCTTGACGGAGAAGCTGGCCTACCTGCTCGAGGAGCGCGGCGCATGGGCGGAAGCGGCCGCGCTGTGGCGAGACTTGAGCGAGCGGGTGCCGGGCGTGCTCGCATGGGACATCCAGCTCGGCTTCGCGCTGCTCGAACAGGGTCAGTCCGATGCGGCGCTCGCTCAGATGCGCCGGGTCGTCGAGTCCTGGCCCAGGTCCGCACTCGCGTCCGTAAACCTCGGACGGGTCTTCGAGCAGCGGGGCCAGATCGACGCGGCCGACCAGGCCTTTCGGCGGGCGCTCGACCTCAACCCGAGCCACGAGCTGGCCCGGCTGAAACTTGGGGCCCTGCTCGCCCAGAACGGCCGACTCGATCAGGCCAATACCCACTACCGAGAGGCCCTGCGGATCGTCCCCGAGTCGGCGGAGGCGCACTTCGGCTTGGGGACCGTCCTGGAGCGACAGCACGAACTCGCCGAAGCCGAGAGTGCCTACGCCCAGGCCGTTCGCGTCGATCCGGATCTCGTGAAAGCGCGGAACAATCTGGGGTACGTCCTCCAGCAACAGGGTCGGCACGCGGAGGCCATAGAGGCCTATCGCGCCGCCGCGCAGGTCGACCCACTGTATACCCTCGCACACTTCAACCTCGCGGACGCCCTGCTCGCCCAAGGCGACGTCGAGGGGGCCGTGGAGGCCTACCGCACCGGTCTTGCGGTCTCACCCGACAATCAGGCCGCGCGAGTCAATCTGGCTGCCGCGCTCCAGCTGCTGGGACGCAGCAGCGGTGCGGCGACGCAGTATCGGTTGGTGCTGGCGCGGCAGGCTGACGCGACGCGCGCGCTGCACGGTCTGGCCTGGATCCTGGCAACCGCCGATGATCCCGCCTTGCGGGATGCCCGCGAGGCGGTGCGTCTTGCCGAAGAGGCCAACCGCCTGAGCGGGGGCAAAACGCCCGAAGTACTCGAGGCGCTGGCCGTCGCCTATGCCCGTGCAGGCGACACCGACAAGGCAGTCCAGACCACGGCACGCGCCATCGAGCTGGCGCGAGCCGAGGGCAAGGAAGCCCTGGTTGCACGGCTCACGCGGCGCGCGGCCGACGCGGCGCCGGCCCGTCGTCGAGCGGACAGGAAACCGGCGACCTCACCTCCGGGCGCGACCCGGCGCTAGCAAAGGGCCAAGGCGAAGATGATCGGAGGACCCTCGCGACTGTGTCTCGCCGTCGGATCCATCCTGGTCGGGTCCGGGCTCCACCACACGATGGCCATCGATCGGCCCGCGACCACGCATGGCCGCGGGTCCCAAGGAGCCCCCACCCTGCGGAGCTCTGAATCGTGTCGAGCGTGTCACGAGGACACGTATCAGCAGTACGTGCGGACCTCGCACGCACGAACGATGCGAGAAGTGTCGCCCGGATCGCTGCAAGCCCAGTTCACGCCGGAATCCGAGTATCTGTACACTGGATCGAGCGAAACCGCCGGCCTCTACTACCAGCTACTGGACGCGGGCGGGCGGTACTATCAGATCCTGCTGGAACGGCCCGGCCAGCACATCGTTGAACATGTCCGGCTGCCGCTGGACCTCGAGATGGGTTCTGGACACTACGCCCGGGCCTATCTGCGCTGGCACGGCGATGCGCTGTTTCTCTTGCCGCTCTCCTACTACACGGCACAAGACGGCTGGGCGTTCGGTCCCGGCATGTTCGGTCACCGACCTCACATGCTGGGTCAAACCCCCCTCAATGCCCGCTGCCTGGAGTGTCACTCTGGCTATTTCGAGGCGAAGCTCCCTGAGGCCGGCGAACCCCCGCCTGCGTTTTTGCGAGATCCGCAGGACCTCGCGGAGCTGTCACGAGGAAACACCTACAGGTTCAACCGGGAGACGGTCGTCCTGCCCATCTCGTGTGTGAGCTGCCATGGGTCGGCAGAGGAGCACGTGCGCTATCAGCAAGACGGCCCGGGTGACCCTGGAGCGGATCCCATCGCGAGACTTGGCTCACTGTCTCGGATGCAGCAGGTCGACGTGTGTGCCCGATGCCACGCGCCCCCGGGCGAGGTGAAGCGTCCTCCCTTCACGTTCGAGCCTGGAGACGATCTGGACGATTTTCAGGGACCTGTGTCTCTCGACCTCACCAGCCCGACGCCACATGGGACACAGGCCCCGTATCTTCGGGCGAGCGCGTGCTTCCAGCAAAGCCCATCGATGACGTGCTCCACCTGTCACGAGCCCCACCGATCTGAACGCCGAGATCTGGCTGGCTTCTCTGGGCGGTGTCTGCAGTGCCACGAGGCGGTTCATCCAGCCGGCGACCTCCCGGTCAGCCCCGAAGCCCTCAGATCGAATTGCATCGACTGCCATATGCCTAATCTGACGGCGACCAACCTTCGCATCAGAGCGTCGAGAGGCGACGCGTGGTACCTGCAGATGCGGACGCATCTCATCAGAATCTACGAGCCCCCCGGCGCCCTTCGATGAGCCGTGATCGAGGCGGGTGCGCCGGGCTACCTCGGGATTGCTCGCGAGGCGCACTTAACCCCAGAGTTCACTTGAGTTGCCACCTCTGGCTTGTTCTGGACGACGAGGGCTGTGTTGCTCCTCGGTCATTTGGACCCCGTCCTGTGCCGAAACTTGGACGTGCTCGAAACCGTCGACGAACAGCCGGCGGAGTCGTAGAGTCGTCGACCCACGCCTTCAACGAAGCGGTCCGCTTCGTTGTCGCTGCGCCGGTCCCCTGCAACAACCTCTTCCGCCTCGTAGCTCAAGCGCGCCGGTCGGGTTCAAGGCCCAAGGCCAGGGTGCCAATCAGAGAAACGTCGTCCCGGTCACGCGGCTTCACGGTAGTAGTACCTAAGCATTCCACCGAGGCGCTCTCGGCAGCAGACTCGGCCCTCCCCCCTGCGTACCGTCTCATCGTGAATGAGCAGTGCGTGGTCGAGACCTTGGTGATGCCGCTCTCCGTGGTAGTGTCGCATGTACTCGGCGACCGCGGTCCGCAGGTGGTGCTCGCCGAGCAGCACCAGCCGACTCAAGCACTCGGACTTGACGGAGAGCACGAACCGCTCCGCGTAGGCGTTCAAGTTCGGGCTCTTCGCCGGCAGCCTCACCACCTGCACCCCGCTGCCCTTCAGCAGGCGCCGGAACCCATGGCTGTAGAGCGGGTCGCGATCCAAGATCAAGTGCCGTGTGCCTTGAAGGAAGCCGTCGACGGCATCGGTCAGGTTGCGGGCCAGCTGCCTCATCCAGTCCCGCGATCTCCACGCGGCGCGTCTTCAGCGCCATCACGAAGAACACGTGGTACCGCACCAGCCCACGGAGGGTCAGCACTTCGACCGTGAAGAAGTCAGCGGCGGCGACGGCCTCCCAGTGCGCCTTGAGGAACGTCTTCCACGGCATGCGCGTGCCGTGCTCCGGAGCCGGCTCGATGCCGTGCGCGGCCAGGATGCGCTTGACGGTGTTCCGCCCGATCTCGTGGCCGATGTTGCTGAGCGCGTCCCGGATGCGCGTGTAGCCGAACCCCGGGTTCTCCGTGGCGATCCTCACCACCACGTCGACGATCCCGCTGGCCGTTCGTGGCCGGGCGGGACCACGACGGCGCCTGCCGTCGTACTTCTGGGCGACCAAGGTCCGGTACCAGCGAAGGATGGTGTCCGGCGTCACGATGCCGGCGACTTCTTTCAGGAGCGTGCTCCCCAATACCTTGCCCTTGACCGCCAGCCGACGGCGCTGATCGTCGCTCAGGCGAAGCCGACGCTCACCAAGCTGTTGGCGCAGGGCGCGGTTCTCCTCCTTGAGATACTCGATGACGTCCTGCTGGCGGCGGTTGACCCAGCCGGCAGTGAGCAGGATGATGAACTGCAGTGGCGGCGACATGGCGGTCAGGGTAGCAGAGCCGCCCGCTGCTCAGCACGTGGCTCTACGGGCTCGATGCTGGGCTGCGGCGGTCGAACCCGCCAGAATCGGAGGGCGGCGCCGCGATCGTGTTTTGGGCACACGACGAGGTTGTCTATGCGAAGCGCCCTTCAGCTAAGTACGCTAATTTACGCAAGTAGGTACTAGCACTCGAGGGCGCCGAAGAGCCACCGATCGCGCGACAAGACATTTGGCCTTCCCGTCCGCGCAGATCGATGCCAAGATGCTGCCTGCCGGCAGCGACCCGGTGTCGGCGCTCGAAACGCTCGAATCGGTCCACCGGCGATCCGGCCCCTGGGGCGGTCATGCGATTGCGACGCATCCACACGCACGGCATCCGGGCGGGAGGCATCCTCGCACTGGCCGTCGTTTGCCCTCTCGGCGCCCAGTCCTCTGGAGGCTCCCCAGGATCCACCGGTGGCCACCAGGTACACGAGTCGGCCCGACACAACTTCCGCGTGGTGACCGTGGTGGCAGGACTGGACCACCCGTGGTCCATCGCGTGGTTGCCGAGCGGTGAGATGCTCGTCACCGAGCGACCCGGGCGTCTGAGGATCGTCCGCGACGGCGTGCTCCAGCCAGCGCCCGTGGCAGGCCTCCCTCGCGTTTATCGAGAAGAGGGGCAAGGGGGGTTCATGGATGTGGTGCCGCATCCGAACTTCGCCGCCAACCGGCTACTCTACCTGAGCTACGGGAAACCCAACGAGGACGGCTCCCAGGGAGCGACCGCCGTTGTACGCGGCCGGATGGAGGGTGACCGGGTCGTCGACGTGGAGGAGATCTTCGTCGCGGACACGTGGCGCGAACGCAACAATCACTTCTCCGGGCGCATGGCGTTCGACCTGGACGGTTACCTCTTTCTCGCGGTAGGCGACCGGTTGGCCTCCGCGGACCTGATGGCCGACCATCCGGCGCAGGACGTGACGAACCACCTGGGCACCATCATCCGCCTGCATGACGACGGCCGGGTGCCGGCGAACAACCCCTTCGTCGATCGCGAGGGCGCCCGTCCCGAGATCTGGAGCTACGGTCACCGAAACATGCAGGGCCTGGCGGTCCACCCGGTCACCGGAGAGGTGTGGTCGAACGAGCACGGTCCCCGGGGAGGCGACGAGCTGAACCTCATCGTGCGTGGGAGGAACTACGGCTGGCCCATCGTCTCCTACGGCGTCCATTACGATGGCTCGCTCTACACGAGCGAAACCCACCGGGAGGGCATGGAAGCGCCCCGCTTCGCCTGGATTCCCTCGATCGCCGCGTCGGGGTTGATGATCTACTCCGGCGACCGGTTTCCCTGGTGGCGCGGCAACGCGTTCACCGGAGGCTTGATCGGACAGCAGCTCGCGCGGGTGACGCTGGTCGGACAGACGGCGGTGAGCGAGGAAACGCTGCTCGCCGGTGTGCTCGGCCGCATCCGGGACGTGCGCGAGGGCCCGGACGGCCTCGTGTACCTGGCCCTCGAGGACGAAGAGGAGGAACGGATGACGGAGATCGTGAGACTGGAGCCGGTCGCGGGAGAGGTGGCCTCCCGCGGTAGGCACGGGGCTCTGGTTCTTGCGGATGGCATAGACCGACACATCGCGGCGGCCTTCATCGTGCGCAGGTCATGAAGCGAAGCGACCGGCGGTGGCTCGTGGCGGCGGTGCTGCTCACGGGGTGCGTCTCGCCGAAGCCCGGTCATCACTGGCTGGACATGGCGAGCGCGGAGTCGGCGACCGCCCTCCCCTCGCTGGCCGACACCCACTTCGCCGAGCTCGTCGGTAAGCGGAGCGGCGGGCGGATCGCCATCACGACTCACTTCGGCGGCGCCCTCGGGTTCGAGTCGCGCGACCACTTCGAGGCGGTCGAGACCGGGGCGCTCGACCTCGCGACCGATCCGCTCGACAAGCTGATCGGCTTCACGCCGATCTTCCAGATTCAGTCGCTGCCCTTCCTGACGCCGGGACAGCGGGAGGCGCGGGCGCTCTACGAGGTCGCCCGGCCGCACTATGAAGCCGCCTTTCGAGACGTCGGCCAGACACTGCTCTACGGGAGCCCGTGGCCTCCAACCGGGATCTGGGCGGCGCGACGACTCGAGAGCCCGGCGGAGCTCGCGGGGCTCAAGATCCGTACCTTCGACGCCACCAGCGCCAAGACGCTGAGGGCGGCTGGAGCGGCGCCCATCCAGCTCCCGTGGAGCGAGGTCGTCCCGGCCTTGAACACCAACATGATCGAGGCGGTCCTGACCTCGGATGAGGGCGGCATCGTCGGGAAACTCTGGGAGCACCTGGTCTACTTTCACGACCTCAGCTACGGCGTGGGCGTGAGCGTCGCTCACATGAACCGTCGGGTGCTCGGCGGGATGCCGGCGGACCTGCAGGCGATTGTCCGTGAGGCGGCCACGGAGGTCGAGGCGGGTGCCTGGGCGCGCACCGAGGCGCGCGTCGTGCGGAATCGCGCGGTGATGGAGGAGCACGGTGTCACGGTGATCGCCGACGTGCCAGGAGTCGTCGATCACCTGAGGCGGGCCGGGTCCCCTCTCGTCGCAGAATGGAAGGCGGCGATGGGCGAGGACGTCGCCGCCGCGATCTTCGCCGCCTATCAGACCCAGGTCCAGAGGTAACGGGCGGCGCCCGCGATGAGGATCGTTCAGACCGCGGCTTCCCACCTTTCCCGTCTCGCCGCGGGCGTCTCGGCCCTGCTGCTGGTCCTGATGCTGGGTCACACCCTCCTGGAGATCGCTCTCCGCCCGTTCGGGCTCTCCACCTTCGTGCTCGAGGAACTGCTTGGCTACGGCCTCGCCGCCATGGCGTTTCTCGCCCTCGGCCATACCCTCGAGCAGGGAGGCCTCGTCCGCGTCAACTTGCTGCTCAGTCGCCTGGGCCGACGGCCGTCCGCGCGTCGCGCCGTCGAGCTCGTCGCCGCAGCCGGGACGATGGTCGTAACCGGGATCGCGATCTGGTTCTTCGGCGCGAGCGTCATCCGGCAGTACGGGCGGGGTTACACCAGCGGAACGATCGCCGACGTGCCGATGTGGATTCCGGAGGGCGTGCTCCTGCTCGGCCTCGTGGTGTTTGGACTCCAGCTGATTGCCTACTCGCTCCAGGTCATGAAGAGCACCGCATGGAAACGGTAGGGGCAGCAGCCGTCGTCTTCTTGCTGCTAGCCCTGTATCTGGGTCTCGGCACTTGGGTGTTTGCCGGCCTCATGCTGGTGAGCGTCACGGCGCTCAGCCTCATCCTGGACATGCCGCTGGCCCGGGTGGGGAACATCCTGAAGGGCACGATGTGGCGGAGCGCCACGACGGCGGAGCTGGCGGCGGTGCCGCTCTTCATCTGGATGGGAGAGATCGTTTTCCGCACGGCGATTGCCGATCGCCTGTTTCGCGGCCTGGCGCCCTGGGTCGAGGCCATTCCGGGACGCCTCCTTCACACGAGCGTCGGTGGGTGCACGATCTTCGCGGCACTCAGCGGCTCGAGTGCCGCCACCACAGCCACGATGGGCAAGATCACGATGGAGTCGCTGGCCGCCCGTGGCTACGACCGCGACATGACCGTCGGATCGCTCGCCGGCGCCGGCACGCTCGGGCTCATGATCCCGCCCTCGATCGTCTTGATCGTGTACGGCATCCTTGCCGAGGTGTCCATCGCGCAACTCTTCGCCGCCGGGGTGCTCCCTGGACTCATGGTGGCCGCTCTCTACTCCGGCTACATCGCCGTGCGCTGTGCCATCACCCCGAACCTGGCGCCGCCGTCCGACACGCGGTTCAGCCATCGAGACCGAATGAGGGGAATCGGCGAGATGCTGCCGGTCCTGGCCCTGATCATCATGGTCCTGGGCGGCATCTACTCTGGCCTGGTCACGCCGTCGGAATCCGCGGCGATTGGGGTCGCTGCGACCCTGGTCCTGACAGCGATCATGCGCCGCCTGACGCGGGCGATCGCCGTCGAGTCGCTCGAGGCGACCGTCAAGACGAGCTGCATGGTCATCACGATCGTCACCGCCGCCTCGTTCATGTCCTCTGCGATGGGGTACCTCCACCTCCCGCAGGACATCGCCGTGGCCATCGGCGATCTGGACCTCGGACCCTATCGCCTCATCGTGCTGCTGGGCGTCTTCTACTTGATGCTCGGGCTGTTCCTCGACGGGATCTCGATCCTGGTCATGAGCTTGCCGATCACGTTGCCGCTGGTCGTCAACCAGGGATTCGATCCGGTCTGGTTCGGAGTGTTTCTGGTCGTGATGGTGGAGCTCGCCCAGGTGACGCCGCCGGTGGGGTTCAACCTCTTCGTCCTCCAGGGCTTGACGGGACAGCCCATCGGGACCATCGCGAGGGCCGCCCTGCCGTTCTTCCTCCTGCTGTGTGTGGCCAGCCTGTTGCTGACCCTGTTTCCGTGGATCGCCTTGTGGTTGCCGGGCATGTTGTACAACCGGCCGGTGTGAGGCGTCGTGAGGTCCCACAATGAATCTGCAGTTTCTCAAAGAACAGATGCGCACACGGGGACTGGACGCCGTCATAGCCTCCAGTCATGTCAACACCTCCTACCTGACGGACGGCGCCTTGACCACACCATGGGCGTTCATGAAATGGTCTCCCGTCTATGTGATCGTGCCACGCGAGGGCGCGTCCGCTCTGGTGTGTGTGTCGAGATATTACGACAGGGGTGACACCTATCCTGACCCACCAGACTGGATAGATGAAGTGCATGCGCTCGGCAAAGGGGAGGACTTGGGGGCCTTGGACTCGAAACGGATCGTCGAATCCCTGGCAGATCTCTTGAGAAAGAAGAACCTGTCACGAGGTGTTTTGGGCATCGAAATGGGCGGCAAAGATAGGAGTTCGATGCCGCTGGCAGTGTACGAGGTTCTCAGGCGACGACTGCCTGCGGCTACCTTCGAAGCTGCCGATAATGCCTTTCTCGCCACACGAATTTCCAAGACGGATGAGGAAGTGGGCTTGATACAAGAAGCCATCGAGATCGATCAGGCGGCCATCCAGCACGCGCTTTCCCTGATCGCGCCAGGCGTTCTCATCTCGGATCTGTGGCACTCACTCAGATCGAGTGTCGAACGCGGTGGTGGACTGTTTTGGGGATCGCATCTGATCAACCTGGACGGGGGCACCGACGAGCTGTACAAGGGAACACGATTCGGAGAGGACGAAGTCTACACGTTTGACACGTTCATCACCACCTGGAGTTACACCGAGGGCCGGCGCAGGCACTACTGGGCCGATCTCGCGAGGTGCGGTACGGCGACGAAGCCCTCGAACGCTGATGTTGAGCTCTATCGAGAGGCAGGTGAGATCAGCAAGGCGCTCGCTGAGTGTATCAGGGTCGACCAGACGATTCCGGAAGCCAATTCGGCCTTGGTGAAGGGGTTGGAACGCTGGAAAGAATACAGGCCGGTTGTCCTCGTGCACAGCGTGGGTCTCTCAGTGCACGAGCAACCCATGTTTCAAGTGGGTAATCTCGAAAACGGTTTCTGGATTTTCGATGAAGAGGAAGAAGCACACTTCAAGTTCCGACACTCTACACCGTTTCAGATCGAGCTGGATCTTCGTCCCAGGGATACAGGATCACATCCGCTTCACGTCGAAGATACGTATCTCTTGACCGAGATGGGCGCCGATCGGATGACGACCTGGCCTTTCGCCCTGTACTACGATGGCCAGTGGATGTTGTGATCCACGACTCATCCAACCCGTGACTCTGGCCGTCTTGGCCTTCGAGGGGTAGACTCACGGAGCATGAGGATATTCATCAGCTATCGGCGGGCCGACAGCGCCGCCGAGGCCGGTCGGCTCTACGACCGTCTGGTGGAGCAATTCGGCCGACGGAACGTGTTCATGGACGTCGACGACATCGGTCCCGGCGAGGACTGTTTCAGGGGTCGCTCGGCGTGAACTCGGACGCCTTCGGTGAGTCCGAGAACGACCATTCGGTTAACTCACTCCCCTTAATCCCGACTATCATCATGAAAGCTCAAGTCAGCGGATAGCGATGGCCAACTGCTCGACCCGTATCTACCCAAGCGGGGATCTTCAGGGCCCTCGCTTAATACTACTTTGTTAGATCCGCAATTGCACCGACTTTAGCGCCTCGATGCGCTTCAGGTAGAACGGCCGTGGAGCAAAGAGGTGCGCGGTGAAGATTTCCTGCACGATCGCGCGGGCCACTGGAAAGGTGAGCCCGGCGAGGTGCCGCCGCCGCTCGGCCTGCAGGAAGTTGTACGTCACGGCGGTGAGCACGACGTGATGGTGCCAGCCCGGGAACGTGCGGCCTTCGAAGTGATCCAACCCGAGGTGGGTCTTCAACTCTTGGTACTGCTGCTCGATGGCCCACCGCTGATGCGCGAGTCGGACAAGCTGCGGCCAGGAGGTGGTGGCCGGCAGGTTGACGAAGAAGTATTTGGTCCGCGGCGTCGCGCCCGTGTCGCGTTCGGCCAGCAGCCACACCTCGGGGGCGAGCCGGCGGTCGCGCCAGTCGTGGGCCGGGGTCACCCGCAGGGCCACACACTGGACCGTCCAGCGGCGCCCGCCGCGGCGGTTGCGCCAGCTGATGGGCCGCCACCGCGGCTGCGCCTTGGCGGCCTGGGCCACCGTGTACGCCCGCCCGCCGCCAGGTCTGGCCGGGTGCGCGGGCGCCCCAGCCGGCCGCCCCGCCGGTGCCCGAGGCGCGGCCGCCCCAGGAACACGGTCTGCGACGAGGAAATCCCCACCGCATAGGGGAGCCGCAACCGATGCCACATGGCCCGAAACAGGCCGGTATCGCCAAACTCCGCATCGGCCAGCACGCCGGTGCCGGTGAGGCCGCTGGCGCGCACCTGCCGGAGCAGGGTGAGCGCTTGGCGCCACTTCGCCTGCAACCGGACACCCCGGGGAAGCCGCGCCCGATCGCGGGCGGCGTCGGTCAGCCACGCCTCGGGCACATAGAGCGCGGCCCCCAGCAAGTAGGCGCGCAGCCCGGTCCACAGCGCCGCGGTGACCGCCACTTGGCCATTGGCGACTTTCCCCACGGCCCCACAGTACTGGCGGGCCACCCCGACCGAGGACGTCCCTGGCTTGGGGAAACTCGTGCCAGCGAAGATCACCAGCCCTTCGCGTTCGGGCAGCACCGCCCGCAGGCAGCGCCAGACGCCGTCGGCACTCCACGGCGCATCGGTGATGAAGTGTTGGAACGCTTGATAGCCCCCGGGATCGGTCCCCCGCGCCAGCATCGCTTCCATCGACTTGCGCGGGCTGTCGCTGAGCAACCCCTGGACGTACCGGCGCAACGCCAGCTCCTGTGCGCGCTGGCCGAAGCACGCCTTGAAGGCCTCGAGCCATCTCATCAGGCGACGCAACTGCCCCACCGTGCGGCGGTCGTGCACTACCGCGCAGGGTACCGAATTCGCCGGAAAAGTACAATGTCCTCAAATTAGATCACTTGTCGGATCTCGCCCAAATTGTGCGATCTAACAAAGTAGTACTAAGAGACGAAACGTGCCCAGCGGTTCGATAGCCAAACGGTTTACGTCGGTGACGCGACCGTCGTTCTTCAGTTGCCGGACAAGTCGAGGACTTGCGGCTCGTGACCGCAATCCCGAATGAACGTGAGCAAGTCCGCCGGCGTGATGGCCGTCGTCACCGCATTCGACAGTGGATGGTAGTTGAGGAGGTCCGACTCCATCATTTCCCGGTCGAGCACGACAGTCACCAGATGCTCACGGTCGTTCATGAGCCCGAAGGGCGTCACGGCACCAGGCGTCACACCGAGCGTCCGCATCAGCCGCTTGGCGCTCCCGAACGACAACCGAACACCGCCAAGGCGCAAACCCAGCACCTTGAGGTTGACCGCTCGATTCTCGAGCGCCACGACAAGCCACATCCGGCCTTTCATGTCTCGAAGGAAGAGGTTCTTGCAGTGGGCGCCCGGCAACTCGCCCCGGAACCGCTTTGACTCCTCCACCGTGAAGACAGGCGAGTGCTCGTGCGTGACGTAGTTGATCCCGAGCGCATCCAAGCGTGCAAGGCACTCGCTGGGCGTCGCCGGTCGGTCGTCGGGCATGCCGTCGGCAGCCTCGGACATCCGTGCCTCAGGACGCGACGCCGACCAGGAGCACAGGCATCGCGATCCGTGATGTGGTCGTCCGAGTGTAACCCACGCCCATGCCGCCTTCGCCGATCTTGGCGGTGACCGCGGCCTGGCCGAGCGTTGATCCTGGAGAAAGGGCCATCGCCTACTGCCCGGTGGGCACCCGCGCCTTCAGCTCCTCTAGCCAGGGTCGAAAAACACTCTCACTCATGCTGGACTGCTCGGTTGAGCGAGTACCGGTTCGACGCGATAGCCGAGTCGTCGGAGGTCCCGGATCATCTGAGCGGCCCGCCGTTGTGTGCGCACGCGACTGACCTCGGGCCCACGTTCTTCGTACCGCACGCCCTGGTGGAGGATCTTCCAGATCAACCGACAGAGGCGGTGAGCGATCACGCCGATCGCTTGGGCGTGGCCCAGGCGCGGGACGAAGCGCCGATACACGACCTGAAAGATACTCCCCTGGGTCTTGACGGCGGCATTCGCCGCTTGATTCAAGATGCGGCGCATCTGCCGATTGCCGTTCGGCGTCCGATGGCTGTAGTTCACGCCCGCGCTCTCTTCGTTGCCCGGACACGCGCCGACCCAGGAGGAAAGTTCCTTGGCGGACGGAAAGGTTGCCGCACTTGGCCCCACTTCGGCGATCACTTGCTGAGCTGAATTCACGCCGAGACCCGGCACTTCCGCGAGCCGCTCCACGGCTGGCTGATGTGGTCCCAGCAGCTGCGCCATTTCCCGGTCCAGCTGGTCGATCTGCTCCTCGAGTCCCCGCAATTCGTCGAGGGTCAAGGCGAGGAGGCGGCGATAGACCGGATGGAGGGTCGCGCACGCGCCGAGCGCATCGCGCGCCGCTGACCTGCCTCTGGTTCTTCCCGTGCGGGGGTGGCCCGCTCAGGCCGGCCCTCGATGCACAGTCAGACCTTCACCACGGGCACTACACGTCTGGCAGGGTGATTGCCCCGCCCGACAATCTGGGCTAGTATGGCGCAATCACGACAAGCTCAGTGAACAGGCTGCCCGGTCTCTGTGAAAGGAAGGCACGCATGCGACTCCCACTCACGTTCGTCTGCACGCTCGCCTTGGCGGTCGGCTGCGCACAGGACGATGGCACCCAGGGGATGCCGTCGGCGGGCGAGACGACGGATGCGGTAAGCCTCGGGCTGCGGCCCCAGGGTGACACCGAGATCCAGCCGGATCTGTCACAGGTCTCGGACGAGCTACAGCAGATCTTCGAGCACATCGACACGAATTTCGACGAGCACGTCCTGAATCTTCAGCGACAGATTCGCCAGCCCAGCATCTCGAATACGGGCGAGGGGATCCCTGAATCGGCGCAGATGGTGAAGGGCCTCTTCGACGAGCTGGGGTGTGAGCAGTCGCAGGTCTACGAGGTCGGCGAGACGGAATGGGGGGCGCAGGGGAACCCGGTCGTCTACGCGCGCTGCCCGGGCGGCGGTGAGCGGACGCTCGTAATGTACTGGATGTACGACACGATGCCGATCACGCAGCCGGATCTGTGGAACGTCCCACCCTTCGAGGGCGAGCTCGTCGAGCAGCCGCCGTTCCCGAAGGTCCTGGTCGCGCGCGGCGCCAAGAACAGCAAGGGACCCCAGATGGCGGCCTGGAACGCCCTGATGTCGATCAAGGCGGTGGCGGGCGAGCTCCCGCTGACGATCCTGTTCGTGGCCGAGGGTGACGAGGAGCGCATGTCGATCGGGTTCCGCAAGTTCGTCAAGGATCATCCCGAGCTCTTCGAAGGCGCCGACGGAATGTGGTACGCCTTCGCGGGGCAGGGCTTCAGCGGCGCGGGCACGCTCGGCGGCAGCTCGGAAGGCTGCGTCTACGTGGAGCTGACGACCAGCGGTGCCAAGTGGGGCCGCGGCCCGGTCTACGGCGACATCCACGGGGGGCGCAAGCGGGCCGTGGACAGCCCGGCCTGGCGGCACATGCAGATGCTCGAGTCGCTGGTCGACTCGACCGGCAACCGAGCGTTGATCGACGGGTTCTACGACAACGTGGAGCCGCTCTCGGAGTCCGAACTCGCCGTCCTCGAGCGGAACGCCGCCGGCATCGATCTGGAGGTGGCCGCGAGAAACCTCGGCGTGGCGCGGTTCATCGCGGACGATCCGGTCGAGTACCTCACGATGTCCCTCTACGGGATCTCGTGGAACCTGGATGGGATCTGGGGCGGGAACATGTACGGCGGGGGCGCTGGAGCCATTCTCCCGAGCAAGATCACCTCGAAGCACAATATCCGCTACGTGCCGAACCAGGATGGGATCGACCTGACGGAGAAGATCCGGGCGCAGCTCGATCGCAACGGCTACGAGGACGTCGAGATGACCGTCATCGGGGACGTCCCCTGGTGCAAGATGGGCTACGACAACGATCTGGCCAACGCGCTGGGTCGTACCTACGACATCTTCAAGATCCCGTACGGTGAGCGGCCCGCCGAGCCGTCGATTCTCGGGGGGTACTGGCCCGCCTACCTCTTCGGCCGGGATCCCATGCAGCTCCCCGTCATCTTTGGCGGGGCGGGGCACGGGGGTGGCGCCCACGCGAACAACGAGTACTACGTGATCGAGGGCAGCGGCCAGGTGTACGGCATGGCCGGCGCGTCGAAGTCGGTCGCCACGACCCTCTACGAGTTCGGCGGCAAGAACTAGCGCTCTGTCAGTTTCGCGTGGGGCGGAACGGCGTCCGCCCAGCAAACCGAAACCATTGCGGCGGCTGACGCACGAGCCTCGGATCAGCCATCTGCAGGCCGCCTTCACGGTTTGCCCGGCGGACATCGTTCCGCACCACGGAAGCTGACAAAGTAGTGCTGGTCGTCGTCTGGCGGTTGTCGTGCCGCAGAAGTGACTCGCCCCCGGACCGTGGCAGCGACTTGTAGCCGTAGCTGACGGGTGGCGCCACCACCCCGCCGACCTGCTCGGCGACGCGGCGAGAGATCTCGGTCGTCAGGAGATGGTCGACGCCCAGCGCAGATGTGGGCCGTGCTGCTCGACGGCGCCGACCGGGAGGATGACGACAGCGTCCTCCTGCGCGAGCCGACGCTGGTACTCGATCCAGGTGATCTCCGACATGAAGTGGAACGCGGCCATTCCAATGGGGCTCGCTGTTGGGGGACGAAGGACTTCACCCTGCTGCTGCAGTGTCGCTGGAAACCGCCGCCGACACAAGAACCGGCCCGTGCGGACCGGTGGGCTCCGCCGCGTCGGGCGTCTCGCCGGCGGCTCGAGGGCCGGACGAAGAATCTCGTGTGCTGGGAGGGCGTTGGGGTCGTGTCGCAAGTTGGCCCAACTCCGCTGCCTGACCTCGAGCCGGCCTTCGAGCGAACGTTCCGCGGCGGCGATGAGATCGCCGTAGCCGGTCATTCTCCTTCCTCGGTCGCGAGTCGGGCGCTGTAGGCGGCGAGGATCGCCGCCGCGGTCTCCTCGCCCATCGTCGCTTTCCAGTCCGCGAGCATCGGCGACCCGGCTCGCACGAGGTGATCGGCGAGGCGCGGCACGTCGGTCAGCACGGAGACGCCGTGCGCCTCCAGGGCGGAACGATTCTGCGCCCCGCGTGCCGTGGCGCGCGCCCAGGCGGCCGCCTCGACCTCCGCCGCGGCGGCGCGCACGATGGGCTGGAGATCGGCCGGGAGGCCGTCGAGGACGCGACGGTTCACGTGGACGACGTTCACGCCAACGCTGTAGCCGAGGTCGTGGAAGTAGTCCATGTGCTCCCAGAACCTCCCGGCGACACCGCTTTCGTCCGACGTGAGGACCGCCTCGATCATGTTGGTGCTCAGGGCCGGAACGACGTCGCCCCATGGGAGCTGGATGGGCGCGGCGCCGGCGGCCCGCAGGGTGTGCGTTCCGTTGATGTCGAAGGTGCGGATCTTGAGGCCTGCCAGGTCTGGTGGGTCGTCGAGCCGCCGCTTCGCCCAGATGCCGATCGGGGTCCACGGGCTGGCGTAGAGGAGGGTCTGCCCGACGTCCCGGAACGCGGCTTCGTAGTACGGCCGGGCCACCTCGAACAGCGCGCCGGCTTCCCGCGGTCCCGCCGCCAGGAACGGCAGCGACTGCAGCTGAAAGATCGGCGCGAAGCCGACCAGCTTGTCGAGTTGAGTGCTGGCGAGCTCGAGCGCTCCGGTCTCCACGGCCTCGAAGTGATCGCGCGACTCGTAGCCGAGGGCGCCGCCGAAGTGGGTCGTGATGGTGATCCGGCCGGTCGTCCGCTCGCCGACGAGCCGGGCGAAGTGTGCGTCGGCCAGCGAAGGAAAGGCGGTCGCGCCATCGGCGCTCGCCAGGTCCAACCGGACGTCACCGGGTTCCGGAGCGGCGCACCCCGAGAGCAGCAGGCTCCCCAGCAGAAGCCGCCCGACCGCGGGGCTGACGACGGCGTCCTCGCGCCCGGTCACGTCGCCAGGGCGGCGAGGAGCCGTGTGATGTCCTCGTCCGTATTGAACACCGACGGGGACACGCGCATCTGGTTCCCATTCACGATCGTGACGGCGACGTTGGCCCGCTTCAACCGGGTTGCCGTGGCCTGTGGGTCGTCGAGCAGGAACGTGACGATCGGCGTCGGCGTCTCCTTGGGCGTGATCGACGGGTAGCCGAGGGACGGCAGCTCGCCCTGCAGGCGGTCCGTTAACGGCTTGGCATGCGCTCGAATCTGCGAGACACCCAGCTCGAGGATGTAGCGCAGCGACTCGTTCACGCACGCCGCGCCGATGTTCGACACGTTGCCGGTCTCGTAGAGATAGCCGCCGGTTCGGGACTCCCAGGCGGGCGTTCGATGGTCGGCGCCGGGTCGTTGGAACATGCGGTACTGGCGGTGACCGAAGCGCGTGGGCTTGACCACCTTCCCCTGCAGATCCTGCCGGATATAGAGGAAGCCGAACCCACGATCCCCCATCAGCCACTTGTAGGCCGAGCAGGCGCACATGTCGATGCCCATGGCTCCGACGTCGATCGGGACGGCCCCGGCCGCCTGGATGACGTCCGCATAGACGACAGCCCCGTGGGCGTGCGCGAGATCGCTGATGCCCTTCGCATCGTGAAGGTAGCCGTTCACGTTCGACACCAGTGCCATCGAGACCAGCGTCGTCTCGTCGTCGATCGCGCGTTCCACGTCGGCCAGATCGATCGTCCAGTCGCGATGCGGGACGATTCGCACCTCGAGGCCGCGACGCTCGAGCATCTCGTAGATGTAGAGGGACGAGTTGTAGTGCAGCTCGTCGATCACGACGTTGCCGCCCGAGCCGAGCAGGTCGAGCCCCGCGATCACGATGTTCTCGCCGTCGGACGTGCTCTGCACGAACGCGATCTCGTCGGCAGACGAGGCGTTGATCAGCCGTGCGAAGCGCGCCTTGACCTCGGCCTGCTGGTCCTCGCCGAAGTTGGCGCGGCCCTCGCCAGGGCCCTTCAGCCGGTAGGCGATGTAGGCGTCCATCGCCCGGGCCGAGGCCGCGCTGAGCGGGTGATAGGCCGCCGAATTGATGAACGTCTCGGTGGCGGCCCAAGGGAACTCGGCTTTCGGCGCTGGCAGCGTTGGGGCGGTACCCATCGCGGCCGGGCGGGCCAGCGCCGCGAATGCTGGATGGAGCGTTGCGGTGAGCGCAGCGCTGCCCGTGAGGAACTCGCGACGGTCGATTCGCACGGTTGTCCTCCTTCCCCGGCCAAGAACCCGGGATTGGTCGTTCTGAGACGCGACACCAATACTGACGTTGTCAGTCTTGCGTGGGGCGGAACGGCGCCGGCCAGGCAAACCGTGACGGCGGTCGGCCCCCTTGCCTCGTCCGAGACACGTGCGTCAGCCGCCGCGATGTCTTCGGTTTGCTGGGCGGACGTCGTTTCACCTCACGGTGAGCGATCTGACAAAGTAGTACTAACATCCGCTAGACGCCCTCGCAAGGTGTAGCTTACGCCTCTTCGCGGCGATAGGGGCGCCCGAGCGCGGCCGGGGGGACCGGCTTGCGGATCGGTCCCACGAGGACCAGGAGCGGGATATTCCTCGCAGGCGTGTCCTCGCTAGTACTACTTTGTTAGATCCGCAATTGCACCGACTTTAGCGCCTCGATGCGCTTCAGGTAGAACGGCCGTGGAGCAAAGAGGTACGCGGTGAAGATTTCCTGCACGATCGCGCGGGCCACTGGAAAGGTGAGCCCGGCGAGGTGCCGCCGCCGCTCGGCCTGCAGGAAGTTGTACGTCACGGCGGTGAGCACGACGTGATGGTGCCAGCCCGGGAACGTGCGGCCTTCGAAGTGATCCAACCCGAGGTGGGTCTTCAACTCTTGGAACTGCTGCTCGATGGCCCACCGCTGATGCGCGAGTCGGACGAGCTGCGGCCAGGAGGTGGTGGCCGGCAGGTTGACGAAGAAGTATTTGGTCCGCGGCGTCGCGCCCGTGTCGCGTTCGGCCAGCAGCCACACCTCGGGGGCGAGCCGGCGGTCGCGCCAGTCGTGGGCCGGGGTCACCCGCAGGGCCACACACTGGACCGTCCAGCGGCGCCCGCCGCGGCGGTTGCGCCAGCTGATGGGCCGCCACCGCGGCTGCGCCTTGGCGGCCTGGGCCACCGTGTACGCCCGCACGCCCGCCGCCAGGTCTGGCCGGGTGCGCGGGCGCCCCAGCCGGCCGCCCCGCCGGTGCCCGAGGCGCGGCCGCCCCAGGAACACGGTCTGCGACGAGGAAATCCCCACCGCATAGGGGAGCCGCAACCGATGCCACATGGCCCGAAACAGGCCGGTATCGCCAAACTCCGCATCGGCCAGCACGCCGGTGACGGTGAGGCCGCTGGCGCGCACCTGCCGGAGCAGGGTGAGCGCTTGGCGCCACTTCGCCTGCAACCGGACACCCCGGGGAAGCCGCGCCCGATCGCGGGCGGCGTCGGTCAGCCACGCCTCGGGCACATAGAGCGGCCCCCAGCAAGTAGGCGCGCAGCCCGGTCCACAGCGCCGCGGTGACCGCCACTTGGCCATTGGCGACTTTCCCCACGGCCCCACAGTACTGGCGGGCCACCCCGACCGAGGACGTCCCTGGCTTGGGGAAACTCGTGCCAGCGAAGATCACCAGCCCTTCGCGTTCGGGCAGCACCGCCCGCAGGCAGCGCCAGACGCCGTCGGCACTCCACGGCGCATCGGTGATGAAGTGTTGGAACGCTTGATAGCCCCCGGGATCGGTCCCCCGCGCCAGCATCGCTTCCATCGACTTGCGCGGGCTGTCGCTGAGCAACCCCTGGACGTACCGGCGCAACGCCAGCTCCTGTGCGCGATGGCCGAAGCACGCCTTGAAGGCCTCGAGCCATCTCATCAGGCGACGCAACTGCCCCACCGTGCGGCGGTCGTGCACTACCGCGCAGGGTCCCGAATTCGCCGGAAAAGTACAATGTCCTCAAATTAGATCACTTGTCGGATCTCGCCCAAATTGTGCGATCTAACAAAGTAGTACTAGTGGTGTGTCCCAAGAATAACTTTGCACTTCCCAACCTTCTCTAGAATCGTATCGACCGTCGCGGTCCAGACAAAGGGTTGGGGGTTGTCGTTGTAGCGCTGGAGGTAATCGTTGATGGCGGCGACGAGTTCGTCGACACTGCAAAACACCCCGCGGCGGATGCGTTTCTGCGTGAGCTGGCTGAACCAACTCTCGACGAGGTTGAGCCACGATGCGCCGGTAGGGGTGAAGTGGAGCGTGAAGCGCGGATGGGCCGCCAGCCAGGCCCGCACGGTCGGATGTTTATGCGTGCCGTAGTTGTCCAGAATGAGGTAGAGGTCGAGGCGAGAGGGGAACGCGCGGTGGAGTTGGCGAAGAAACTTCAGGAACTCCTGATGCCGATGCCGGCCGTGGCACTCGCCGATGACCTGCCCGGTCAGCATGTTCAGCGCGGCGAACAAGGTCGTTGTCCCGTGGCGCTTGTAGTCATGCGTGAGTGTCCCACAGCGGCCCTTCTTCATCGGCAGCCCGGGCTGCGTCCGGTCCAGCGCCTGAATGTGACTCTTCTCGTCCACACACAGCACGACGGCCTTCTCGGGCGGATTCATGTACAGCCCCACGACGTCCGTCAGCTTCTCCACGAACGCGGGATCGGTCGACAGCTTGAACGTCTCCACTCGATGGGGCTGGAGGCCATGCGCGTCCCAGATCCGCTGCACGGTCGAACGACTGACCCCCTGCGCCTTCGCCATCGTGCGACAACTCCAGTGGGTCGCCCCCGGTGGCGTGCGGTGCAACGTTGCGTGGACGATGGCTTTGACCCTGCGCGCACTGATCGTCGGTTTGCGCCCGCGCCCCTCACGCATCTCGAACACCGAATCAACGCCCTCCTCTCCAAACCGGTCGCGCCAAGCCAGCACGGTCGGCCGGCTGACGTCCACGGTCGCGGCAATGCGGCTGTTGGAAACCCCCTCGGTCGCCAGCAGCAACGCCTTCGCGCGGATGACTACCCGATGCGGTGCCGACGTACTACGGGCCCACTGTTCCAGGAGTCGCCGATCCTTCGCGGCCATGGACAGAGCGGCGGCGGCATCATTCATCCCGCCTATATTGCACGCAGGTCGTTGATATGTAAATGTATTTCAGGGACACTGCACTAGCGCTGGCGTCCGACCTGTCGAAGGACGCCCCGACGGATCGAACGCTTCGCACGCATCGCCTCCCGCGCTACCGCGAGCTACCGCTGATCTCACGGGCCGCCGAGATGACGCGATCGACGTCGTCGTCGGTCACGTGCCGGTGGGTCACGAAACGGACCGTCTGGTGGGTACACCGGTAGCCCAGGATGCCCCGGTCGGCAAGCTGAGCCAGCAGCTGCGCGCTCGATCTGATGGAGCCGGCCGCGGTGGCCATGACGATGTTTGTTTGGACCGTTCGGAGATTCACCTGCAGGCCATCGACGCCACTCAGACCTCTGGCCAGCCGGTCCGCGCGCCGATTGTCTTCAGCCAGCTGTGGCAGCATGGTCGTGAGCGCGACGAGGCCCGCCGCCGCGTCGATTCCAGCCTTGCTGAGGCTCCAGGCGCCAAGTCGCTTGAGGTTGACCCGACTTCGCGAGATGAACTCGGCAGGTCCACACAGCAACGCGCCCTGCGGTGCGCTTAGCCCCTTGTTGAGGTTGATGGTGAGGGTGTCGACGTCTCTCGACATCGTCCGGAGGTCGACACCCAACGCGACGCACGCGTTGCAGATCCGAGCGCCGTCCACATGGATGGGGACCTCATGGCGTCTCGCCACACGCGCGAGTTCGGTGAGCTGTTCCGGGGTGATTATCGTGCCACCCGCCGCGTTATGCGTATTCTCCAGGCATATCAGACTCGTCTTGGCATGGTGAGCGAACAGTCGGTCGGTCAAGGCGGCGGTGAGCTCATCTGGACAGATGAAGCCCAGGCGGCCCGGAATCGGCCGCGGAACGAGTCCGCAGATGTAGGCGAATCCCCATTCTTCAGACCAGAGAATGTGTGATGACGCCTCTGCGATGATCTGGTCTCCCCGCTCCGTATGGCTCATCACCGCGACCAGATTCGCCATTGATCCTGTGGCCACGAACAGGGCGGCATCCTTGCCCGTGCGCGCGGCGACATGATCCTGGAGCTCATTGACGTAAGGATCCTCGCCGGCCATCGCCCATCCGATGTCGGCGGAGCGCATGGCGTCCCACATCTCGGCGGTCGGCTGGGCGATGGCGTCCGTCCGCAGGTCAATAGGTGTGTCCACGGTCAGCTGCTCCTGCGGATGACGACGGCGCCATAGTGCTCGACCTCCGCGACGTATTCAGGATGTATCACCGTGGTGGAGTCCGGCTCTTCAATGACGGCAGGTCCAGTGATCTCGTTGCCACGACGGAGCGCGTATCGGTCGAAGATGGGGCAGGAGACAAACCCGGCGTGCCTGAAGTAGACGTCCCGGGATCCCTTTCTCGCCTGCCCTGGCGACTTTCCTCCAGTGCCGACTTCTCGCGGTCTCGGCTTCGCGACCGCGCAGGTCAACGAGACGCCGATGTTGACGATTTCGACCGCTTCTTCCGGCACACTGTAGCCGTAGGACTGTTTGTGATGCCGATCGAACGATTCTCTGATCTGTTCCAGGCCCGACTGTGTCAGGTGATCGCTCGCGATCGGAATCTGTAGCTGCCAAGATTGGCCCACGTATCGCAGTTCGAGAAAGCGGCCGCCGACGAGCTCGTCGGGTACGGTCCCGTGGGCCGCGAAGATCCGCGACCCTTCTGTCTCGAGACGGCGGAACATCGCCTCGAGATCAGTGCAGTCGGCCTCCGTGAGGCGCTGTCGGCGCGTGACGCGGTAGTCGTGACGCAGGTCGCTCACCAGCATACCGAGGGCCGAAGCGACTCCTGGACTTGGAGGGACGATGAGGACAGGAATCTCGAGCTCCGCCGCCAGACTGTTGGCATGTAGAGGACCGGCGCCACCGAATGCGAACAGAGTGAACTCTCGCGGGTCGTAGCCCCGCTGGACGGACACCAGGCTGATTCCCTGAACCATGTTGGCATCGGCGATGTCCACGATCCCCATTGCGGTGGCCGCGGTCTCTATCTCGAGGGTCCGAGCACAATGGGTCTCGATGGCCTTCCACGCCAGATCGCTGGCCAACTCGATCTCACCACCTAGAAAGTAAGCGGGGTTGAGTCGCCCCAACACCAGGTTGGCATCCGCGATGGTCGGCTGCGACCCTCCTCGCCCGTAGCAGGCTGGTCCCGGATCGGCACCAGCGCTCTGGGGTCCCACACGCATGACACCGCCTGAGTCAATCCAGGCGATGCTACCCCCGCCCGCGCCGACTTCGACCAAGTCCACGACGGTCCCTAGGATGGGGTACCCACTTCCCTTGACGAGGGCTGACCCTGACCACGCACCTGCGCCGACTTCAAACTCCGAACTGATGACTGGGCGGCCATCCAGAATCAGACCCATCTTCGCCGTCGTGCCGCCCATGTCGAACGAGATCAGATCCTTGGTTCCCGTCAAATCGGCGAAATACGCTGCTACCGCCACACCCGCCGCTGGACCGGACTCGACGAGGTGCACCGGACGCGATCTCGCGGCATCGGCGTACGTAACGCCGCCATTCGACTGCATCAAGTGCAGCTTGCTGTGCATCTGTCTCTGTGTCAGCTTCGCCTGGATGGCTCGAATATAGCGTGTGACCAGCGGAGCAATATAGGCATTGATGACGGTCGTGCTGGCTCGCCAGTACTCGCGTATCTCGGGCGCGACGTCGCTGGACAGCGAGACTGTGACGTCCGGAGCCAGGTCGCGGATGATCTCGGCCAGACGCAGCTCGTGTGCCGGGTTCTGATAGGCGTGAAGAAAACACACCGCGACGGAGTCAACAGCGTGTGAGAGGAGGGTTCGGACCTCTCTTTCCGCAGCTTCCTCGTCGAGTGGGACGAGGATCTCACCCCGATAGTCGACCCGCTCAGGAATTTCGAAGCAGCGTTCACGAGGAACCAGGGCGGGGGGCTTCTGTGTCTGAAGATCGTAGAGATCGTATCGGACCTGTCGAGCGATCTCCAGGATGTCTCGGAAGCCCGTCGTGGTCAGAAAGCCGGTACGCGCACCACGCCGCTCTATGACCGCATTGGTGGCAATCGTGGTGGCGTGAATGATCTGCCGAACGTCCTGCGGACGAACTCGCCTGCGCTTCAGGAGTCGGTCGACGACGTGGATAAATCCTTCAGATGGGTCTCCCGACGTCGTCGGAACCTTATCGATGAAGATTTCACCCGAGGTCTCGTCGATCAGGACTCCGTCGGTGAACGTGCCACCAATGTCGACCCCTAGCTTGTACGGCCGGTCAGCGTGGGTCATCAGCTATCGGCGGCCTCGGCTGGGACAGCTGCTGCCGTTTCAGCCGTGTGGCCTCAGGGGCGAGGCACCAGCGTTTCTCATCGATGCTCACGCCGTAGACCGCAAACGCGCGATGGACGGAGATCCGTCCAGCGGCCACGTCCGCGAGCACGTGGGTGGGATCCCGTTCCCAGGGCGGGCCGTACCCTCCACCGCCACCCATTTGCACGCTGAACCCCTCGGCTGGCTGAAGGTCGACCGAGAACTTGGAGCCGTACTGAGCGCCACCGTCGTCCGGGTTCCGGATGTAGTGAGCCGGGCGAGCAGCGAGGCCGCCGCGCAGGCCCCAGGGTGGAAACTTTGCCCGATCGGCCATGACGGAGAAGGTGACGCCAGCCTCGAAGGTGTAGTCACGTCGTAATCCGAGCCCGCCCCGGAACCGTCCCGCGCCTTCGGAGTCGGGTATCAGCTCGTAACGTACGATCTGCACGGGGTAGTTCGACTCGGTTTCTTCCACGGGAGAGTTCTCGGTGT
Organism: Vicinamibacterales bacterium; assembly: GCA_965197935.1. GTDB lineage: Bacteria > Acidobacteriota > Vicinamibacteria > Vicinamibacterales > CAZQMT01 > CAZQMT01. The sequence continues at coordinate 1,033,385 of CBDAOD010000002.1, forward strand.
TCTGGACATGTGGCTGGACGGCATCCATACCATCTCTGGTCGCGCGTGCCCCGTAGCCGCCGGCGAGGGAGTCGAAGAAGGTAAAGTAGTCCCCAGAGCGAGGGTCGATTCCCCCGAACATCACACTGCACAGACAACCCTTGGAGCCGGCTGTGAGTCGCTCGGGCACCGCCTGAGCGAGCGCCTGAAACGCCGTTTCGCACACGCGGAAGCCAGTTTCCCAGCCGCCGCTGATGGAGGCCGGAAACTGTGCGTTCACGACGGTTCCCTCGGGTGCCTGCACATCGAGGACCCTGTAGAGACCGTCGTTGGTGGGGAGATCGCGATCCATCAGCGCCCGAAGGGTGTAGGCGCAATTAGAGAGAGTCATCGCATATGTGGCATTGATCGGGCACCGTCTTTGAGGATCCGAACCGGTGAGATCGTAGAGTACCTTGTCGGGTGAAATGACGACCTTTACGGCGATCTTGACCGGGATGTCACTCACGCCGTCATCGTCAAGGTGCCCCTCCGCGTAGTACACGCCAGAGGGTAGCTTGGCCAGCTCTCGCCTGACGCGCCGCTCGGTGTAGTTCAGCAACTCCTCTATCGCCTCGACCACTACCTGCAAGCCGTACTTCTCAAACATGCGCGCGAGACGCAGCGCTCCCGTGTGGACTCCGGCGACCTGTGCCCTCAGATCGCCGCCCGCCTCTCTAGGCGTGCGAACGTTGCGTAGGATTAGCTGAAGGACACTCTGATCGAATCGACCATCAGACGAAAGACGCACCGGCGGAATGATGATGCCGTCCTCGAATATCTCCCGCGACGACCCAATGCTCCCAGGGGTACTACCACCGACGTCTACGTGGTGGGCTAGCGAACTCACGAATGCCACGAGGTCGCGTCCGTGAAACACCGGGGACACCACGACGATGTCGTTTAGGTGCACTCCTCCAAGGTGCCCATCATTCGTGACGATCACGTCACCAGGCTCCAGTCGATCGATGCCGTACTGAGTGAGGAGACGTGGCACGTAGTGAGTGAGCGAACCGAGGTGGATGGGGACGCTAAAGGACTGTGCAATCATCCGGAGCGATTGGTCGAAGATGGCACAGGAGAAGTCGAGGCGCGTTTTGACGTTGGTTGAATAGGCTGTGCGCCTCACGGCGAGCGCCATTTCATCGGCGATGGCCGTCAGGCGGTTTCGTATGACCTCGAATCTGATGGGGTCGATGCGGGTTGAGCGAGAGGGTATAGGCTTGGACACGTCGACGTGATCTCCGTAGAGAGACTGCCGCCGGAATGCCGCCGGCGTTCACCAGGTCAGCGCTGTAGCGGACCGGACCGGACGTCCCGAGTAAAGAGATCTGGTGGCGTGAGCCAGCGCCCCTGGCGGTGTCTCCATGATTCGGGGCCGATGGCCGGGAGACGACTCAAGATGCGAACCGACCGACTTCGCGAAAAGAGAGGAAGCCTCGAACAGCATTTTCGATCATACTGTAGCAGGTCGAGACCCGTCAATGACCGACGCCTCGAAGGGGGCCGACGATGGACCGGCATGGGAAGGTGAGGCGGCTGACGAAGTCGTTGCAGCGCGGCGGGTGCAGTCGGCGAGAATTCATCAGGTCCGCGGCGCTGGTAGGCCTAGGTGGCTCCAGCACCGGTGGTGGACTCGCGGCTTGCCGGCGACAAGGTGCTCGCCGTGAAACCGGGGCGGAGCCAACGTCTGCAAGAAGAAGCGAGATCGTGGTGGCCGTCGCGGCGCCGCCGCCAACCCTCGATGAGGAGTTCGGCAGTGGGCCCTCGTTCCGATCGATGGTAAACATGCAAGATGGGCTGCTGCAATATGGAGATCATTCGGCTCCGGATATCGGGCCGGGTGCGCTGGACTTGAACTGGGGTACTCGGGATCTCGACGAGCTGGTGGCGCCGCGTATGGCTGAATCCTATCAGGTGTCCCCGGACGCCAAGACCTATACCTTCCAGCTGCGAGCGGGGTGGCGCAGCCATGCAGGGAATGAATTCACGGCGGAGGACGTCAAGTGGAGATTCGACCGCGCATTCGCGTTAGGGGTGAGTGGTACCTTCTTCACCGACGTCAGTCGTCTGCCCGGTGCGGACGCTGTAGAGGTGCTGGGTCGTCATACCGTTCGCTTCACACTCGAGGTGCCTTCGCCCAGCTTCCTGATGACGCTCGCCAACCACTCCCGTATCACGATGGTAGACTCGGTGGAGGCTCGGGCGCACGCCACACGCGATGATCCGTGGGCGACGGAGTGGCTGAAGCGCAACTACGTCGGATTCGGTCCGTACAAGCTCGAGTCCCTGGAGCCGGATACCCGGATGGTCCTGACCGCCCACAGGGGCCACCCCTTTCCGCCGAAGGTGGAACGGCTCATCTTTCAGATCGTGCCAGACTCGGCGACAAGACTGGCGTTGCTTGCCAAGGGTGCGGTCGACGCTACGCTCGGCTTCACTCCGACCGAGCTGAGAACGCTCCAGGGCACCGATGGTGTTCACGTCTGGAATTTCCCTGGCAACGCGCGCCTGGCTGTTGCCATGGTCCCCGACTTCTCGCCCCTCGATGACAGGAGGGTCAGGCAAGCGCTCTCGTACGCGGTGCCGTACGTCTCCATCGTCAACGACGTGCTTCAAGGGTATGCCCGGCCTGCCGGCGGACCGTTGGCGCGGAAGGATGCCGGCTTCGACCCTGACGCGTTTCCTTACAGGCTTGATCTCGAAAAGGCTCGGCAGCTGCTGGCCGACGCCGGTCTTGCGGACGGTTTTGAGACTTCGTATGCGTACGACGCGACTGACCCTCTGGCCGAGCTCGTCGGGGTCCAGCTTCAGACTGGGTTCGCGGAGGTCGGCGTCACACTCGATCTCAATGCGCTGCCGGCGGCCGCGTACGGGGAGGCGCTCAGCAAGGGAAGATCTCCGCTCATCTACTGGGCTCTAGGCGCGGACCAGCCGGATCCAGCCTACGTGAGCCAGGTCTGGTTCGACTCGAATGCTCCGACGAACTGGACACGCTACCGCAACCTCGAAGTTGATCGGCTCATCGCGGCGGGGCGCAATGTTCTCGAGTTCAAGGATCGAGTCGCTCACTATCAGCATGTCATCAGGACGATCGTCGAGGATGCTCCCTGGTTGTTCATCGCAGAGCTGGGATATCAGGTAGCCACTCGCGACAATCTGACGGGTGTGCGCTGGGACGCAGGCCATCTCGACTGGGATGGCGTCGACTTCGCCTGACGTGGTCTCGGGATCGGCGAAGGACCGGCGCCGGGCTCCGTTTTGCACCAATCGACTGAGCGATCGCCTGGACACGCGAGCAGCCCAGGCAGGAAGGAGTGGACATGCGGACCAAACCGGATGAGCGCAGGTCCCTGCGAGGCTACTCAGAACTCATGAATTTCCAGCATACACCCGAGGAGCTGGTAGCGCTGGAGACGCGTCTCCGCGAGATGAACGAGGAGATCGAGAGGCTATGGCAGATCGACGTCGAAGATGTCGGCCTGGCTTATTTCTTCGACGCCGACTGGGACGACTGAGGGATGAGGCGCGATGGGTCATCGGATGTCGCTTCGGGAGATGACATCTGCCTGCACTCCTTGTCCGATGTGGCTGCACGCATCCGAACGCGGGCGCTCTCGCCGGTCGAGGTCGTCTCTGCGGTGATTGAGCGAATCGATCGTCTAGCTCCGAAACTGAACTGCTACATTACCGTGACCGCCGACACGGCCATGCGGCAGGCACGAGCGATGGAGGAGTTACTTGCTGCAGGGACCTATCTCGGAGCATTACACGGAATTCCTATCTCCGTGAAGGACAATATTCCAACTGAGGGTGTTCGGACGACTGTCGGCTCCGCTATCCTGTCGGACTCGGTGCCGAGCAAATCCGCGACGGTCGTGCAGAGATTGACGGCCGCAGGAGCGATAGTAGTCGGCAAGAACAACCTCTACGATTTCGCCTACTGTGCGCCGAATCCTCTGTACGGGTCGACTCACAATCCCTGGAAGCTGGATCGTTCCTGCGCGGGATCGTCGAGCGGGTCGGCGTCAGCCGTCGCCGCGGGGCTGTGCTATGGGTCGGTCGGTACGGATGGTGGTGGCTCCATTCGCATGCCAGCCGCATTCTGTGGCATCGTCGGACTCAAGCCAACCTTCGGACTGATCCCTATGGCGGGTGTTGCACCTCTGCATCCGACACTGAGCGTGACAGGCCCCATGACGCGTACCGTCCGTGATGCGGCGATCATGTTGCAGACGATGGCCGGTTCTGAGGGGTCGAGTGCAGTGGATCTCTCTCGGTCTCTGCCCAAAGGCTCATACACCGCGAAGCTGGAGGACGGTGTGAAAGGCCTACGTTTGGGTGTGGCGGTAGGTCAAGTTTCGGAGGTCATGCATCCGGAGGTCCGCTCGGTGGTCGTGCAGGCCTACGGAGTGCTTGAAGATCAAGGAGCGGTCCTGAGTGAAGTCGAGATGCCCGACTTCACGGCAGCTCGGACGCTCATGTGGATCATCTCTGGAGCCGAAGCCGCAGAGCACCTGAGACCGCATCTACGAGCGCACCCCAAGCTCTTTCATCCAATCACCTATTCACTGCTGCGCCGGGCCGAGCTCATTCCGGCAACCGAGTACGTACATGCTCAGCGGGTACGTCAGAAATTCATCAAGGACGTCCGCGCGGTCATGAGTGGCATCGATTGTCTACTGCTGCCAGCTACTCCGACGGCGGCATACGCCATCGGGCTCGACAGAATCCAGGTCGAGGGCTCCGACGAAGAGCCTCTCAGCATGAGCACGCGATACACGACGCTTTTCAACCTGACCGGCCAGCCGGCGCTGGTGCTGCCCTGTGGCCTCACGTCGGAGCGGCTGCCGGTCGGCCTGCAGATCGCGGGCCACCCCTTCATGGATGCGGTGGTACTGCGCGTGGCCCGAGCCTACGAGCGTGCAACTCGTTGGCACTCGATGCATCCGCCGGGACTGGAGATCAGTGAGCTCGACGAGACGAGTGAGCGTGGGTAGCTCGCCAGGGCCGTTGTCCGTCGAGGGGCTGTTCACCCATATCCACACTCGTGACGGCGTCGTCAAGGCTCTCAATGGAGTCAGCTTCGACGTCCGATCACAGGAGATCTTGGGCCTGGTCGGCGAGACCGGCTCAGGAAAGTCGCTCACGGCGGACTCGATCATGGGACTGGTGCGAGCGCCGGGAAAGATCGTAGCTGGCAGCATTCGCTTTGATGGCGAGGAACTCACATCCATGACGGAGACCGAGCTGTCTCGCCTACGTGGGCGGCGGATCGCTTTCGTGCCTCAGCATGCGAAGTCGGCGCTGAATCCGCTGATGACAGCTCGGGATCAGCTTCTCAACGTCTATGGCACGCATCTCCCTCTGGCCCGCAAGGAGCTAGAAGAGCATCTGGCGACGATGCTGAGGGACGTGGGCTTTGCCGATCCAAGCCTGATCTCGACAAGCTACCCACACCAGCTGAGTGGCGGTATGGCGCAGCGCGTGGTACTGGCCATGGCCCTGGGGACGTCTCCCGAACTCGTCATTGCCGATGAACCCACCTCCGGCCTTGACGCGCGGATTCAGGTGACGGTTCTGAGCCTGATGCAGAGGCTATTGAAGGAGTCTGGGTCATCAGCGATTCTCATTACGCATGATCTCGGAGTCGTTGCCCAATATTGCGACCGTGTGGCGGTCATGCACGCTGGCCAGATCGTCGAGATCGCTAGTGTGCGGGCGTTCTTTGGCCAACCCAAGCATCCTTACAGCGCCGGCCTGCTGAACGCCCTGATGACGTCGCCTGATCTTCATGGCGGCATACGGGTGACGGGCCTGCCGCCAGATCTGCGGGACCCGCCGCCGGGGTGCCTGTATCGACACCGGTGCCCACTGGCCGCGGAAATCTGTGAGGAACATGAGCCGGCCCCCGTCGCGGTGGGGCCGGATCATTGGTCGAGGTGTCACCGCGTCGACGACCTCGTGAGAAACGCCGGGTAGGTGAGGAACGAAGCCCGTCCGACCTGCAGATGAGGACTGCCAGGCTCGCTCTCAAGAGGGTGGCGTTTGCTGCGCCGCAAGTCCTTGGGATCACGTTGGTGACCTTCATCATGTTGCGCCTCCTCCCTGGCAATCCAGCCTATGTAATCGCTGGGCAGTTCGCGACCGAAGAACGCGTGAGGCGTATTGAGACCTCACTCGGACTCGATCGGCCTCTTACGGAGCAGTATCTGATCTATCTGCAGCGGCTCTCCCGAGGGGACCTGGGAGATTCATGGTTCACCACGCGGGATGTGTCGGAGGAGTTTCTCGAGCGTGGTCCCGCGACTCTGGAGCTCATCACCTATTCGCTGATGGCCGCCGTCGTTCTGGGTTTCACGGTCGCGGGGTGGGCCGCGCTTCGACCGCGGGGATACGTGGATGCGCTCCTCCGGATGTACGGCAACCTCGCTGGCGCTGTGCCACTGTTCTGGCTCGCTCTTGTTCTGTCGTACGTGTTCTTCTTTCGCCTCGGCTGGGCCCCTCCACCGTTGGGTAGACTCGATCCCTCGATGATTCCCCCGGCGCGCGTCACGGGGTTCTATACGATCGACAGCCTGGTCGCTGCAGATTGGAACGCTTTTCGTTCAGCGGTGGCACATCTGGTCTTGCCGGTTTCGAGTCTCGTGTTGTTTTACACGAGCTTGATCCTGAAGCTCAGTCGGGCCTCCATTGAAGAGAATCTGCAGTCCGATTACTGCCTGTACGCGCGTGCCTGCGGTCTTCCAGAGAGGATGGTGCTGCGATATGCGATGCAGAACAGCGTGCCTCCCTTGCTCGCGCTCTCTGGGCTCATATACGGCGCGATGGTGGGAGGCGCCGTTCTCGTCGAGAGCGTGTTCTCCTGGAATGGACTGGGCTCGTACGCAGTCGAATCCGTAGTCAGGTCCGATTACTTTCCTGTCCAGGGATTCGTGCTGATAACGGCCATCTTCAATTTGATCGTGTATTTCTTTGTCGATCTGATCCAGTACACGATGGATCCGAGACTGGAGTACTAGTCTGAGTAAGGGAGCTCGTCGAGGTCGAAGAGTGCTTCCCGCAGTCTGCATCCTCGTGCTGACCGCCGTGATGGCCCTGTTTCCAGATGTCATCGCTCAGTATTCCCCCGAGAGGGCGAATCCGGCGACTATTCTGGAGCCACCCAGCCTGCGGCACTGGCTCGGCACCGACGTACACGGAATGGATGTCTTCAGTCGCATCGTGTGGGGCGCTCGTATCGATGTGGTCATTGCGGCGGTAGGAACGGGCATTGGTCTGCTGTTCGGAACGATCGTCGGAGGTTGGGCAGGCTACTTCGCGGAGCGACCAGGCGTGGGAGGCGCGGCTAGCGATTGGATGTTGAGGACAACGGACGTGATTCAGGCGTTCCCACCGCTGGTACTCGGGCTGGCTCTCATGGCTGTCCTCGGACGGGACATTCTCAACATCATCTATGTAGTCGGATTCGTCCAGATACCGTTCTTTCTCAGGCTCACGAGAAGCGCCGTGATTTCTGTCAGGGAGCAAGCCTTCGTCGACGCCGCGCGGTGTGCGGGCAACAGTGAGTTCAGAGTCATAGGCAGGCATCTGCTGCCGAACTCTCTGACCCCCGCCCTCGTAAGCGTGTCAGTCGCCATGGGCAGCGCGATATTGTTGGCTGCCGGTCTGAGTTTCCTCGGTGTCGGAGTTCCCCCGCCGACTCCAGAGTGGGGGCACATGGTGGCGACAGGTGCGCGAAGTCTCTACACCGGTCAGTGGTGGCCAGCGCTTTTCCCCGGCCTCTACATGGGGCTCGTCACCCTCAGCTTGGGCGTTGTGGGCGATGCCGTCCGGGAGCACGTGGATCCGAAGAAGGGCTGACGAGGCCTCAGCATGCCGGAACGTTTCGGTGGTAGAATCGCACATCCATCATGCAGAGTCGACGCCGGTTTCTTCAGGACACGGCCTTCGGAGCCTTAGCCGTCTGGATCACGGATCGGGCGCTCGGCCCCGTCGCGGCCGCCCCAGCCCAGGAGGGGTTTACGTTCTTTACGTTGTCACAGGCCAAGACCATCGAGGCCATGTGCGAGCGCATGTGGCCGGCGACATCCGACGATCCCGGTGCAATCGACGAGGGGGTGGTGCAGTTCATCGATCGGGCGCTGTCCGGCTTCGATCGTGCGCTCAAGGACACGTACCGGCGAGGCATCGAGTCGGTGAATGCCTATGCACGGGAGAAATACCACGATGTTTTCGCCTACCTCTCCGAGGACCGGCAGGACGCGATCCTCACGGCCCTCGAGGCGGACGCGTCCGAGACGCGCTCGTTCTTCCTTGCGCCGACCGCTGCGGAGCTCTTCGACTTGGTCCTGACTGCCACGCGGCAGGGTCTCTTCTCCGATCCGATCCACGGGGGAAATCGCGACTTCGTCGGGTGGAAGAGCATCGGCTATCCGGGGCCCCGCTTTCTCTACACCGCGGAAGTCTCGCACAGTCCGTCCTGCCGCTGCTGGTGAATCTCCGACGATGCGTCACCTGCCCCTCGTCGAGCTGCTCGTCGACACGGAGGCCGAGCTGCTGGAGCTCGCCGTGCGGTCCGGCCTGGAGGCCGCGCATGAGGCGGGCGTCATTCACCGAGATCTCAAACCGGCCAACGTGAAGGTGAAGGCGGACCGCACCGTTGGCCCTGGGCACTAATAACGGCGTCGGCGATTGTCGAAGCGGAGGTCGATACATGCGTTGGTCGTGGTTGTACGTGGGTGCTGGCCGTGATCGTCGGAGCGTGCAGTGACACCGGGGAACGTTCGGCTGGGACCCCAGCGGGCTCTGACGCGTCGGCCACAACGCAGGCAGGAGATCAAAATGCCACAGCGACCGTTGCGACGCTCCCGGACGTGGACGCGTGCGTTCTGGTCGATGCGAGCGACGCGGCACGCGTGCTCGGGTCGCCAGCGATCGTGGAGAGCACCCCCGCTGGTGGCTTCGGTGAGGCGTCTTCTTGCGCATGGATCACCGAATCGGAGGCGCTCCTGGTCGTGTCGGTGTTCGAGGGCCGTCAGTTCTACGGCGGTGATGGTCTTCCTGGAACCGAGGTGCTCGAGGTGGGAGACCAGGGATATATCGGTGTTGATCCCACATTCGGTGGGGTCAATCTTCAGGTGGTCAAGGGCGAGTGGGTCTTGAGCCTCTCCACAGCCCCCTTCGGCGTGGTTGACGTTGAGGGACTGCCTGCGGCCATGACCATCGTGGCTCGACAGGCCGCTGACCGCTTGCCGTGACGCGTGGGGTGCCACGGTGGGCGGCGCCCGACGAGGCGAGACGCAACGGCACCAGCAGTGAACAGCCCATCCCATGAGCAAGGAAGGTGCGAGGGCCAACGCCGACGAGCCGTTCGCTGGCCTGACGCAGATCCACATCGGGCAGAACTGGTACCAAGAGCTGTTGGAGCGGGTGCCGGTCCGCTAGTCCGCACGACCCGCGTGACCGCGCCGCAGGACGGAGCCGCCCTGGGATCCAGCTCGACCGATCGCGACCCTGCGCCTTCCCCCGAGTCCGGATCACCGCGCAGAGGCCGAACGTCGGCTCCTAGGTGACCCTTCAAAGGATCGACGGATCCCGCCTGATTAGGGAGCGATTTGGTAGTCGGTGTTTGCTGACAAACAAGAACCTTCGGCCGAGAGGCGTACCGTATAATCGAGCAGCCCGTAGTGAAAGTCCGGCGTCGCACGAAGGGCGGCGGGTGCAGCGCCGGCCGACTGCAGCCGGACTTTTACCGCGGGCTGCTAATACTACTTTGTTAGATCGCACAATTTGGGCGAGATCCGACAAGTGATCTAATTTGAGGACATTGTACTTTTCCGGCGAATTCGGGACCCTGCGCGGTAGTGCACGACCGCCGCACGGTGGGGCAGTTGCGTCGCCTGATGAGATGGCTCGAGGCCTTCAAGGCGTGCTTCGGCCATCGCGCACAGGAGCTGGCGTTGCGCCGGTACGTCCAGGGGTTGCTCAGCGACAGCCCGCGCAAGTCGATGGAAGCGATGCTGGCGCGGGGGACCGAGCCCGGGGGCTATCAAGCGTTCCAACACTTCATCACCGATGCGCCGTGGAGTGCCGACGGCGTCTGGCGCTGCCTGCGGGCGGTGCTGCCCGAACGCGAAGGGCTGGTGATCTTCGCTGGCACGAGTTTCCCCAAGCCAGGGACGTCCTCGGTCGGGGTGGCCCGCCAGTACTGTGGGGCCGTGGGGAAAGTCGCCAATGGCCAAGTGGCGGTCACCGCGGCGCTGTGGACCGGGCTGCGCGCCTACTTGCTGGGGGCCGCGCTCTATGTGCCCGAGGCGTGGCTGACCGACGCCGCCCGCGATCGGGCGCGGCTTCCCCGGGGTGTCCGGTTGCAGGCGAAGTGGCGCCAAGCGCTCACCCTGCTCCGGCAGGTGCGCGCCAGCGGCCTCACCGGCACCGGCGTGCTGGCCGATGCGGAGTTTGGCGATACCGGCCTGTTTCGGGCCATGTGGCATCGGTTGCGGCTCCCCTATGCGGTGGGGATTTCCTCGTCGCAGACCGTGTTCCTGGGGCGGCCGCGCCTCGGGCACCGGCGGGGCGGCCGGCTGGGGCGCCCGCGCACCCGGCCAGACCTGGCGGCGGGCGTGCGGGCGTACACGGTGGCCCAGGCCGCCAAGGCGCAGCCGCGGTGGCGGCCCATCAGCTGGCGCAACCGCCGCGGCGGGCGCCGCTGGACGGTCCAGTGTGTGGCCCTGCGGGTGACCCCGGCCCACGACTGGCGCGACCGCCGGCTCGCCCCCGAGGTGTGGCTGCTGGCCGAACGCGACACGGGCGCGACGCCGCGGACCAAATACTTCTTCGTCAACCTGCCGGCCACCACCTCCTGGCCGCAGCTCGTCCGACTCGCGCATCAGCGGTGGGCCATCGAGCAGCAGTACCAAGAGTTGAAGACCCACCTCGGGTTGGATCACTTCGAAGGCCGCACGTTCCCGGGCTGGCACCATCACGTCGTGCTCACCGCCGTGACGTACAACTTCCTGCAGGCCGAGCGGCGGCGGCACCTCGCCGGGCTCACCTTTCCAGTGGCCCGCGCGATCGTGCAGGAAATCTTCACCGCGGACCTCTTTGCTCCACGGCCGTTCTACCTGAAGCGCATCGAGGCGCTAAAGTCGGTGCAATTGCGGATCTAACAAAGTAGTACTAAGCTTCGTCTAAGCCTCGTCCCAGCGGAACCGGCGAACCGCGCGTGATTCCGCGAAAGGACCCCGCATGAAGTGCCTGATGCCGGCGCGTCGCCTGATCGCCGCGGGGCTGTTGCTCGTCGGCTGGGCGGCCGGCGCCACCGCGCAGGATGCGACGAATACGTTCACCAGCCTGGAAGACGTGGAGACCGGTCAGAGCCTGTTCCGTGCGCACTGCGGCCGCTGCCACGGCCGGGACGCCACCGGGGAGCTCGGGCCCGACCTGACGTCGGGATTTCTCGACGCACGCAGCGACGCCGGGCTGTTCGAGCTGATCTCTGAGGGCATCGCGGACACCGAGATGCCTCCCATGTTCCGGACGCGCGCCGACCGGTCGGTGTGGCAGCTCGTGTCGTATTTGCGGTCGCTGAATCGACGGCCAGAGAATGTGTTCCTCCCAGGCGATCCCACCGTTGGCGAGCGGCTGTTTCGGGGCAAAGGCGGGTGCGACGTGTGTCACATGGTCGGCGGCGCCGGCGGCCGCCTGGGACCCGACCTGTCCGCGGTCGGCGACCGCCGCTGGCCGGCGGAGCTGGAGGTCGACCTCCTCGAGCCCGATGAGGCCGTGGATCCGCGCTGGTGGTCGATCCGGGCGACGCGGGTGGATGGCACGACCGTCGAGGGGATCCGGATGAACGAGGATACCTACTCGATCCGTCTCCTGGACGCGGACGAGAACCTGTGGTCCGTCTCGAAACGAGACCTGCGCGAGACCGAGCGGATCGAGACCTCCACGATGCCGAGCTACGAGGGTAAGCTGACCGCGGAAGAGCTCGAGAACGTGGTCGCGTATCTGTTTTCCCTGCGAAGAGAGGCGAGATGACCTGGAGCCGATACGCGCTTCCGGCGCTGTTCGTGGCGACCCTGCCGGTCGTGGCGGGTCAGACACCGACGCCGGATCAGTCCGAGCCCGGCGCGCAGCCACCCCAGACACCCGTATTCCGCCCGGTCGGCTACGACCGCCTGCTCAACGCCGACCGGGAGCCGGGCAACTGGTTGATGTACTCGGGCCAGTACAACGGCCAGCGCCATAGTGGCCTCGACCAGGTCCACCGGCGGAACGCGGATCGGCTGCGCGTGAAATGGGTCTACCAGCTTCGGGCCCTCGACCGCGCGGAGACGACGCCGCTGGTCGTCGACGGCGTCATGTACGTGACCGAGTCACCCAGCACCGTCACCGCGCTCGACGCCGCGACCGGGCGGGAGTTCTGGCGATACGAGCACGAGCTCCCGGAGGATCTGAGCTTTTGCTGCGGCCGGAACAACCGCGGCGTGGCGATTCTCGGCGACCGCCTGTTCATGAGCACACTTGACGCGCACCTCGTGGCCCTGGATGCGAAGACCGGCACCGTGGTCTGGGAGACCAAGGTCGCCGAGGCGCGCGACGGCTACAGCAAGACGTCGGCGCCGCTCGTCGTCAAGAACACGGTCGTCACCGGAATCGCCGGTGGCGAGTTCGGGATCCGGGGGTTCCTGGATGCCTACGACGTCGAGACCGGGAGCCGCATCTGGCGGTTCTACACGATCCCCGGACCCGGAGAACCAGGGCACGATTCGTGGGAAGGCGATTCGTGGAAGACCGGCGGCGCCCCGACATGGTTGACCGGGTCGTTCGACCCGGAGCTGAACCTGATCTACTGGGGCACCGGCAATCCGGGCCCCGACTGGAACGGGGAGGCCCGGGAGGGCGACAATCTCTACTCCGACTCCGTCGTGGCGCTCGACGCGGACTCGGGAGAGCTGAAATGGCACTTCCAGTTCACGCCGCATGACGTCCACGACTGGGACGCCACGCAGGTTCCGGTCCTGGCGGACGCCGAGTTCGATGGCCGGCCGCGCAAGCTGATGCTCTGGCCCAACCGCAATGCCTTCTTCTACGTCCTGGACCGTGCGACCGGGGAATTCCTGCGTGGCACGCCCTTCGCTCGACAGACCTGGGCGAAAGGGCTCGACGAGTCGGGACGCCCGATTCGGGTCCCGAACATGTTCCCCAGTGTCGAGGGCACGCTCGTCTCGCCACCCGTCACGGACGCGGCCAACTGGTGGTCTCCCTCGTACAGCCCGAGTACCGGGTTGCTGTACGTGATGACCAACGACGGCGAGGCGATGTATTTCATTCGTGAGGACGAGTACGTCCCGGGTCGGCAGTTCACGGGCGGCGGCTCGCAGCGGCTCCAGCCGATCGAGAAGAACGTCAGCGCCGTGCGCGCTATCGTTCCGCAGACCGGCGAACGGAGGTGGGAGTACCGTGTGCAACCCCGGGGCTCGACCGGGCTACTCTCCACGGCCGGCGATCTCGTGTTCGGCGGCACCGTCGACGGCTACGTCTTCGCCCTCGACGCGCACACCGGAGACGAGCTCTGGCACATGAACGTCGGTGGGATGGTGCACGCCGGCCCGATCAGCTATCTCGCCGACGGCGAGCAGCGCGTGTCGATCGCGGCGGGGAACGCCATCTTCACCTTCGGACTTGAGCCCTGATGGTCGGCGCCCGGAGCCGGGGTTCCCCTCCTCGGTCACCGACGACCCACGCCTCAACCCGTCACGGATCTCTAGCAGCCTCCTCGCGTGCCTTGGTGATCCGCTCGAGGCAGCCGAACCTGAGGCCCCTCTCGCTCATCCCGCCCGCCTCCGGGAGCCCGGGCCAGGCTGGCAAGGAGGTCGGATCGACCTGGATCCGGAATGTTCTGCGAGGGAGCGGTCTCTTGGGGGACGATACTATGGCACCGGTTTGGCCAGTACTCCCCGCACCTACGCTACTGCGCCCGACGGCCAGCGGTTCTTGATGGTCCAGGGCGAGGAGGGATCGCTGGCGCAGATCACCGTCGTCCAGCACTGGGTCGAGGAGCTCAAGGCACGCGTGCCGACCAACTGAACGCCAATGTCCCTTCAGCCTGGCACCACGCTCGCCCACTACGAGATCACCGCCCCCCTCGGCGCCGGCGGCATGGGCGAGGTGTGGCGCGCGCACGACACGACCCTCGACCGCGACGTGGCGATCAAGGTCTTGCCCGAGGCCTTCGCGGCTGACGCGGAGCGCCTGGCCCGGTTCGAGCGCGAGGCCAAGGTGCTCGCCTCACTGAACCACCCCAACATCGGTGCCATTCACGGCCTGGAGCAGTCAGGCGACACGCGCGCACTCGTGCTCGAGCTCGTCGAGGGGCCGACGCTCGCCGACCGGATCGCCCAGGGGCCGATTCCGCTCGACGAGGCGCTGCCGATCGCGAAGCAAATCGCCGAGGCGCTGGAGGCCGCGCACGAGGCGGGCGTCATTCACCGGGACCTGAAGCCGGCCAATATCAAGGTGCGCGACGACGGGACCGTGAAGGTCCTGGACTTCGGGCTGGCGAAGGCGCTGGAGCCCGAGCAGTCGGAGGCTGATGCGGCGAACTCGCCGACCCGGACGGCGCAGGCGACGCAGCCCGGGATCATCCTTGGCACGGCTGCGTACATGAGCCCTGAGCAGGCCAGCGGCAGAGCCGCCGACAAGCGCAGCGACATCTGGGCGTTCGGCGTCGTGCTCTACGAGATGCTGACCGGCCAGCGGCCGTTCGCCGGGGAGAGCGTCTCCCATGTCCTGGCGTCGGTGTTGAAGACGGCGCCTGACTGGGCCGTCCTCCCGGCGGAGATCCCCGCTCCTGTCAGAACGCTGCTGCGCCGCGGCCTGGAGAAGGATCGGCGTCGGCGGCTTCAGCACGTCGGCGATGCGCGTGTCGAGATCGAAGACGCGCTGATGATGTCTCAGCCGGGCGTGGCCGAGGCCATCCCCGGCAGGCAGGTGGCTGCTTGGCCCCCGATGCGGTTGCTGCTTGCGGCTCTCGTGGTCGCCACCCTATCCGGCCTCGCCGGTTGGGGGCTGACGCGCCCTCCACCGACTCTGCCGGCACCGATCACCCGCATGTCGATCGTCCTCCCGCAGACGCAGGTGCGGACCAACCCCGGGCGTCGGGGGGTGAGCATCTCGCCGACTGGCGCACAAGTCGTCTACGTGGCCAACTCCCAGCTGTATCTGCGCGCCCTGGACGAGCTGCAGGCGCAGCCGCTCGCCGGCACCGAAGGGAGTGCTCCCACGATCCCCTTCTTCTCACCGGATGGCCAGTGGATTGGGTTCTATTCGGTGCGGGATGCCGCGCTCAACAAGGTGGCCCTCTCGGGTGGAGCAGCGGTGACGCTGACCGAGGTTGGTAATCCCTTCGGGGCCAGTTGGGGAGCGGACGATACGATCGTCTTCGCGCAACGTGCGCGAGGCATCCTCCGAGTTGCGGGTGCGGGCGGCACCCCCGAGCAACTCGTGTCGGTCGAGCCACCAGCTGTGGCCCACCAACCGCAGATCCTGCCGGGCGGGGAGGCGGTGCTCTACACGCTCGCCGGCGGTCTAGGCCAGTGGGATACGGCCCAGATCGTGGTCGAGCAGGTGGCGACGGGTGAGCGGACGGTGCTGGTCGAGGGGGGCAGCGATGCGCGCTATCTCCCAACCGGGCATCTGCTCTACGCGCTGGGCGGAACGCTCCTGGCGGTGCCGTTCGATGTGGATCGGCTCGAAGTGGCGGGTGGCCCGGTGCCGCTGGTTGAAGGCGTCAGTCGGGCCACTCTGACGGGCGCCGCGAACGTCGATATGGCGCTGACCGGCGCTGGTCTTTCTGCCGGATGAAGGGACGGGTCGAGCGGTCCGCACGCTGGTGTGGGTGGACCGGGACGGCACCGAGGACGTCCTGACCGCCCCGCCCCGCCTTTACGTCTATCCGCGTCTGTCCCCTGACGGGACGCGAGTCGCACTCGACGCCCGCGACGATGAGAACGATGTCTGGGTCTGGGACCTCACGCGGGAGACCCTGACGCGGCTCACCCTCTCAGCGGAGCCTGACACCTATCCCGTCTGGACACCGGACGGGCAGCGGGTGGTCTTCGGCTCGGCGCGCGATGGCCGGCCGAACCTCTACTGGCGCGCGGCCGATGGGACGGGGGCAGTCGAGCGGCTCACCGAGAGTCCGAACGCCCAATTCCCCCAGACCGTCTCCTCCGACGGGACGCGTCTGGTTCTTTCGGAAAACGCGCCTGACACCGGTCGGGATCTCAACGTCCTCACGCTTGACGGTGATCGCAAGGTCGAACCGCTGATCGTGACCGAGTTCAACGAGCAGAACGCCGAGATCTCGCCTGACGGCCGCTTGTTGGCGTATGAGTCGAACGCCTCGGGGCAAGAAGAGATCTACGTGCGACTGTTCCCCGACGTGGACGCGGGGCGGTGGCAGATTTCCACGACGGGCGGCCGGCGGCCGCTTTGGGGGCCGGAGGGACGGGAGTTGTTCTATCTGACCGAGGCGGGCGTCATGGGGGTCACGGTCGAGACCGGTGCCGGCTTTTCGGCAAACACACCGGCGCTCGTCGTTGAAGGGCGATATTACGGAGCGTCAGGAGATCAAGTCGGCCGCACCTACGACATCACACCTGACGGGCAGCGGTTCCTGATGATCAGGGAGGGACGACCTGCCGACACCGACGACCCGTTCGCCGGGTTGACACAGATCCACGTGGTGCTGAATTGGCACCAAGAGCTGTTGGAACGGGTGCCTGTCCCATAGCCCGGTCGACCCACGTGACAGAGCGGCATGACGGAGCCGCCCTGGGATCCAGCTCGCGAAATGTCATGAAAAATACCCATCCATCGCCAAAGTCGCAGCCGCCTGCTCGGAGCGGAAGGGTTGGCTCGGCGCTCACGACTACCGTGTAAACCACTACGGGTCAAAAGACATAGACACCATCGGCCTCACATCCGGGCGTTTCTGGCCACCGGGGATTCTCCGAAAAAACGAATTTCATTTTTTTTCGCGGGTGCACGAGCAGTTCCCCCCGGGGGGTGGCGAACCCCACCTGCGTAAAGAATTCCCCCCCTGCCTCGGTGGCAGGCGCGTCGGCCGCCCCGCGCCAGTCTCGCAGCACAACAGCCCACCTTCCACACGTTCTGCCGGCGCTACAACTGATGAGCGCCCCCACGACTTCCTCAACGGGCGCACCCCGGCTCGCTCCATGGGGCCCCGCGGGTGACCCTCCGTGTTCTGGGTCCCTCGGCGTGCGGTCGGACGCAATCTAGCCGTACGAGGGAACTGGCCGGTGTATAAGGGTGCTGATCCGACCGGCCTACAATGGGAATCCCGGTCTACGGATCGAACAGATCGGCGTTGTACTGCCTCCCCGGAGCAGATGAGTGATGAAATCAGTGACGGTCAGCTTCCTGATCGCGTGCCTGACAGCCGCGATGCCCATGCCGTCGTTGGCAGATGATTTGTTCATTGTCGACGCGACCGTCGTCTCTGCCGACCGCGACACGCCGCTCGAAGACATGGATATCCTGATTCGAAATGGCCGCATAGCCGACATTGCTGAACACATCGCCGCGCCCGACGGCGTGGAAGTGCTTGATGCCGACGGTCGTTACGTGATACCCGGACTCATCGATTCGCACGTCCATCTCTATCACGCGACCGGCCTGAAACGTCGCTACACAGAAAGGTTTGACGACCTGTATTCCGCGTACATGATTCAAATGCCGAAGAGTTACCTGTACTACGGCTACACCACGCTGATCGAACTCAATGCCGATTTCGAAACCAATGACCAGGTTGAGTCAAGTCCTTTGCACCCTCACCTGCTTCATTGTGGCAGAGGTCTGGTTCTGCCGGATGGGTTCATGGCCCTCGACTATCCCGAAGGCCGGATTGCTGACGAGTTTCCCAACTTCCTGTACGACCACTATCGCGGCGGTCCGCTGCCCGATGGCGCGCACACTCAAGACCATTCGCCCGACGCTGTCGTTGAAGCCACAGCGGCGAACGGTGGTATTTGCGTCAAGCTCTATTACGAAGAAGCGCTGTGGAGTCCCGGTGGCCCACCGCAATTTGCGCTGCCGACCAAGGAAATCGTTCGAGATGTCGTCAGAGCCGCACATGACCGCAATATGACGGTCATGTTGCACGCGACGGCGCCGAGGGGACACGACTTTGCCATGGCAACCGGCGTCGACATCGTCGTCCATGGGCTGTGGGAATGGCCCGGTGTCGCGTTCGATGAACAGGCGATGCCCGACTCAATCGCCGACCTTGTCGATCGCGAGGCGGCATCCGGGATGGCCCTGCAACCGACGATGCGGACGCTCCGTAATACGGCGTCCATGTTCGATCCCGGATTGCTGGAGGATCCCAACCTGGCTCATGTACTGCCCGGCGGCTACATCAACTACCTGCGAACGGAGGCACAACAACAACGCGACCTCTTTCTCGGCATCTTTGGCTCGTTGATACGAGAGGATGCCGGCACGGACGACATGTCTGAGCTCCAAGGAGCATTCAACAGCCGTTACGAAGCACTCATCGGCCGCATGCACAAGGCCGGCGCAACACTCTTGTTGGGTTCCGATACGGTCGTTGGCGGTTTGGGCTGGGGCAACCCTCCGGGACTGAACGGCTACTGGGAAATGCAGGGCTGGGAGCGTGCGGGTATCCCACTACGTGACATTTTCGAAGCCGCAACGCTCGGCAACGCCTCGGCGTTCGGGCTGGACGACGTCGGAACCGTCGCCGAAGGCAAGCAGGCCGATCTGCTCATTCTTGGCGAGAACCCGCTCGAGACGCTGGCAGCCTATGACTCGATCGAGACCGTCATCCTGGGCGGCAAGCCGATCCCACGCGAACGACTATCTGCCCTTCAATCTGACCGCTGGTAACGCCCACGGTATTGTCAAGTTGAGGCCACAGCTGATACAGGAGGCGGATGAGCCAGGCTCCTGGCGCGATCCCGAGCATGGTTCCAACGCAGAGCTGTTGTTCTCAAAATGCCTGTCGAGTGGCCGTGTCGAGTTCGACGTTGACCGGCGTGATCCTTCGTACAGACGCGTGGCTCTACCGTACAATCCCCGGTACGTGGGCTGGCATTTCGCCCAGCGATGACGGTCCCGTGCCCATCACAGCGCGCGTAGCGAATCAGCGTCAGCCGTCCCGGGCGAGCGAGGTGGTCGTCTTTTGGCTCGTCCACAACGACCTCGACCACCTCGTCTACCTTCCGCGCGGGGATGCCGCCCTCACGCAGCGGGCGGTCGTGGTTTGCTTCAGCCGGTCACGGAAACGCTACGAGCGCCAAGGCGTGTTGGTGGAGGAGGAGGCGCCCGCGCGAGCAGAGCAGGCCTGCTTGTCCGATGCGGACGCCCGCACGCGAGCCCGAGCGCGCGCGGCCGACCGGCGTCAGACGCTCGATCGGGAATACGTCAGCGCGTTCCCGCGTGGGGTCGGCGCACGGTTTCCCGGCTGCCCCGTCGAAACGCAACGGGCGATCGCCGAACACGCCTGCCAGGAGTACTCGGGACGCGTGGGGCGCTCAGCCGCAGCCAAAGCGCGGCAAGCGAACGCCGTCGAACTCGCGGTTCGCGCGCACGTGAGACACGCCTACACCGGGTACGATGTCCGTGTACGTGGCTTCGAGCGTGGTGAGCCGATCGTACACGGCATCGAGGACACGCCGACCCTTTGCATCCTCGCAGTGGTTCGCTCGCGCCGCGACGTGACCGGCGAGGTCATCGATGTCGTCCAGCGTCAGAGCCGCCACGACCTTGGTGCCTGAGACCAGCGCCAGGCGCAGCCGGGTCTCAAGCTCCGCGTCGATGAAGGTCTGCGTCAGCACGACGTCACGCTCACGTCGGGTTAGCGCAACCGGCACGCGCTCGTTCGGCCGGACGCGCGTGCGTGTAGCCATGTCTCGTTTGCTGGATTGCGGACTCAACCTGACGGATCCCATCTGAGCACGCGCCGGCAGCCATGACTGGCGGATTGGCGCTGGCGCCTTCGATCTCGGCGTCGTCCCGACAACGCCTTCATGGTCCCGGCGACCCCGACGACAGTCCCTGGTACACGAACTTTCGAATCAGGACCGCATCGGCCCATTCCGGACCGCGATTGGTCGAGGCCGTGTACAGGTTGCCCTTCGCGTCCGTGGCGATGTGGTGGTTGAACGGGTGATCATCCTGCGGGTCACCCGTCACGAAGGATCCCAGGATCTGCAGCGTGCGTCGGTTCAGGATCGAGATCGTCGGGTTCCCCGCGACATAGAGGAACGTCTGATCGGGGTCCGCCGAGAAGGCCACGCCGCGGCTCTGGAGTGCGGCGTGCCGTGGCTCGACGACATCCAGCCCGACGAACTGCTGGGCGACGTAACCACCATCGATCGTGAACACCTGGATGCGGTTGTTCCCTCGATCAGCGGCGTACACCAACCCGTCGCTGGACACGGCCACGTCATGGACCTCGCTGAACCCCTGGAGACTGTCGGCGAATGTCGTCCTCCACGGGCGCGGGTCCGAGGGAGTGGCCGTAGCGGAAGGCGCCGTCCTGCGCGTAGGCGGCGTCTTCCCGTACGCGCCCCAATGCCGCTTGTACTCGCCGGAGTCAGCGTCGAAGACGACCACCCGCTGGTTGTCGTACCCATCGGCGACGAACAGCTCATTGGTTGGGGGGTGCACCCAGACGGCCGCCGGCCTGGCGAAATTCTCGGTGCTGTCGTTGTCGCCGGGCTGGCCGCGGTGGCCTATCTGCAGGACGAACTTCCCGGCCTTCGTGAACTTGAGCACCACGTGATCCAGCCCGACGACCCAGACGTAGCCCTGGTGATCGATGTGCACCCCATGCTCCGATACGGTCCATTCGTAGCCCGCGCCGTCCTCGCCGCTCCAGGCCTGGATGAACGTGCCCGCATTGTCGAACTGCAGCACCGAGGGCGCCGCCGTCGCGCGCGCGCGCTCCGGCAGCGACCCCGGACGATGGATGATCCAGATGTTGTCGTCTTCGTCGCTGCCGCATTGGACACGGGGCCGAGCTTCCATTCCTGTGGAAGTTGGGGCCACGAGGGGGCGACCTCAAAACGCGGGACGTCCCCGTCCTCCAGATAGCCGGCGTGTCCCGCCGCCAGGTCCGCTGACGTGCCCAGGGGCGAGGAGACTGTCAGTCCCAGGAGTGCGAGTAGGCCGGCGCCAAGCAGTAGGATGCGCGTCATCGAGTGTCCTCCCGAGGTCGAGACCGGCTCGGCAGTCCCATGCTGATTCCCGTCCCTCAGCGCGTGACGCGGGATGTGAAACGGGCCCGAAGGCTCGTCGCGCGCGGCCGACGCGCGGGGCGATCAGCGACCCCCAACAGGCGATCCCGTGGAGCGCGAGGCACGGGCTTCGACCCTCGGCGCGGGGCGCGCGCGGCGCGGATGGGCCAGGCTCCAGCGCGGATCATCCGCCTCCGGCCCAGGCGATGTCAACGGCGAACTGCAACAGAGAAGATCGCGCGTGAGCAGTGCGTGACAATGCAGTGCATAACAACAAGGTAGGGGGATGAATTCTTCACGAAGGTGGGGTTTCTAACCCCCCCGGGGGAACTGCTCGTGCACCCGCGAAAAATGGAATCGTGTTTTTGGAGGATCCCCGGCGGCCAGAAACGCTCGGATTTAGGCCGAGAGTGCGTGTATTTTGTTGACCCGTAGTTGTTTACGAGGCATTCGTGTGCGCCGAGGCGGCCCCTTGGCTCCCAGCAGGCGGCTGCGATCTTGGCGACGGATGGGTGTTTTGCATGACATTTCGCGAGCTGCGGCCCGGGGCGGCTCCGTCCTGCGGCTCGGGCACGTGGGTCGGGCGGACTAGGGGACCGGCACCCGCTCGAGCAGCAGGTTGAGAAGCAGACGGCCGCCGGGGGCCATCACCCGTCGATGGATGACGCTCTCGGGCGGCACATCGGCCCCAAGGCTTCGGGCTTCGTGCGCACGGTCTTCTCGTTGCACGATCCCGAGGAGGTGCGGGGCCTGATCCGGGATGCGAGCTTCCAAGACGTGACCGTCGAGGCCACCACCATGGCCCTGCGCGCTCCGGTCCCGGCGGAGTTTCTGTGGCAGTACCTCTACGCCACCCCGTTGGTCGCGGCGGTGGGGCAGTTAGATGACGAACGCCTCGGAGCGCTAGAGCGTGACATCGTGGAGCAGGCGCAAGGACTCGTCCAGGATGGTGGCATGACCATCCCGCAAAGCATCGTCGTCGCGACCGCCAAGAGATAAGTCCTCGCGCCGGCGGGCAGGTTGGTCTCGCGGCGGTGGCGCGGGACACCCACCTGACGATCTCCGACGTGATCCGCCAGGCCGCCAACGAGTTCGTGGCGGACTATCGGGAGCGGGGGGTGTTCTGATGGTTCCGGGCGAACTGTATCTCCCAGAAAGATGTTTGTGTCTATAAATCTACACGTCCAGGTTTCAGCGCCGGGGCCGCCTCGACGGCCAGCCCCCGGACGTCGCCGATTCTACTCGGATCGAAGACGTCTCGTTACTCGACCGGCGGGGCATGCTCGTCTGCCGGTGGAATCCGTGCGATCAGACCGGCCTTGATGGTCGCGTAGCGGGGATCGTCCGCCAGGTTCCGCCATTCGTTGGGATCGCGCCCATGGTCGTAGAGCTCTTCCTGGCCGTCCGCGTAGACGATGTAGCGATACCGGTCGTCTCTGACCGTGAAATTGCCGTAATCGCCGAAGGTGGTGATGGCCACGTCGTCCCAGGCCATGCCGGGATCGCGCAGCAAGGGAACCAGGCTGCTGCCCTCGACGTGGGCGGGCGTCTCCAGGCCCGCCAGCTCGGTCAGCGTGGCGTACACGCTCTGCGTGGACACGGCCTCGTCCGTGCTCGAACCGGGCGTCGTAACCCCTGGGCCGACGATGATGAAAGGAACTCGGGTCGTCTCTTCCCACAGCGTCATCTTCGCCCAGCGTTCCTTCTCTCCCAGATGCCAGCCGTGATCGCTCATGAACACGATGATGGTGTTGTCGGCGCGGCCACTGCGGTCCAGCGCCCCGAGAATCTCACCGACCCTCGCGTCGGCGAAGCTGACGCTGGCAAGATACCCTTGCACGGCCTGACGCCACTTCAGGTGACCGCTCGCAGCGTCACTGAGCCACCCGATGGTCTCGGGTGTGTTCGTGGCTTCGGCGCGGCTGAGCAGGGCCGAGTCGGGGATGTCGTCGTGGTCGGTCTCCAGATAGGGCGGCAGCTCGACCTCGTCCAGCGGATGCATGTCGAAGTACTTCTGCGGCACGTACCAGGGTAGGTGAGGGCGAAAGATGCCGGCCGAGATGTAGCGCGGGCCCGTGGCGGCTTCGAGCTGCTGGCCGATCCAGCGGGCCACCTGACCGTCGGCCATGGCGAAGTCTTCGGTCACCGTCGGATAGAAGTCAAAGCCACCAGTGCGCACGCCGTTGCCGACGGCGTCGCCGTCCGTCTGGCCTCGCGGGGGCTGCACCTCGTCAGGCAGCTGCCGCTGCAGCGACGGATAGTACGCGTCCCACGCGGTCACGTCCTGCTGCCCGACGAATCCATCGGCGCTGTAGGTATGGGCGTGGAAGAGCTTGCCGGCGCCCTGCGTGAGGTAGTCGCTGTCGCGGAAGTGGCGCGGCAGGGTGGCCAGACCGTCCAGCCGTGGATTCGTGCGCCAATCTCCTCTCTGCGTATAGATCCCGCTGCTGAAGGCGGTCAGGCCGGTGAGCATGGCCGTGCGCGCGGGCAAGCAGGCGGCGCCCGGTGTGTGGGCGTTCGTGAACAGCATGCCTCGCTGGGCCAGTTCGTTGATGTTGGGTGTGCGGGTCTGAGGGTGGCCATCGAGCGCACCGACCCAGTCGTTGAGATCGTCCACGATGATGAACAGCACGTCAGGCCGCTCGCTCGGCTCCGACGCGCCCGGGGCTTGGGCCGCCACCGACTGGAGCCACGGCAGTGACCCGACCGCCGGAGTCAGGAACGAGAGACCCGCAACGAGCAGCAGTATGCGGCGCATCAAGATCTCACTCCTTCCTCACCTCACGACGGGGGCCAGTGGCGCTTCGAGCGCGAGGCCAAGGTGCTCGACCGCCGCCCCGAAGTTCGCCCCCAGGCTCAAGGTAATCCTCCCACGGGTCGGACGGAGAATGGGTCGGGTTTTAGGCTGACGGGAGCCTCAAGACCGTGTCGAGATCGACAGCCGCGGGCCAGCGATCGTGGGGGTGGTGGAACACGGGCGACCGGTTAGCCATGCCTGTCCCTACCAGAAGACCAGGGACGGAGGCCTGGGGCGACGAGCGTGAGCGCCTCAAGGGGCTGAAGCCCGCTCGATGACTGCGCGACGTCATCGATGACCTCGCCGCCCATCGCAGGTGATGCTCTCGGTCCGTCTCGGGCCCCACGCGCGTTGAGAAATTACCTATACGTTACCTAATGATTTTTCTAGCGCCTTCTCAAGAGTAGTAATTGCGGTTTTTGTAGAAAAAATGGAGCCGGCGAGCGGACTCGAACCGCTGACCTGCTGATTACGAATCTTAGAGTCTCCCTCTGGGATGGGTGAAACCCCTCGCCTTTAGGCGAAGCCTTCAGGAGGCCGCAGGGCCGGACCTCTTCGGGCTCTGGGACGTGCGCCGTGATAGTCGGCTTCAGCCGACGCGGCGCACTGATTCCCTCGCCTTCAGGCGAGGGAGACTCAACCGACCTTCAGAATTACTAGATTTTCGAGTGATTTTGATCGTGAGGGTTGCAGAATACGGCAAATCGCGGCATCGGGACGCAACCTATACGCAACCGTCGACAGCACAATTGTGGAAGATTTGGGGGCATTGTCCAGCTGGCAAACAACACCAACGGCAAGCCCGTCGAGGAGATCCGAGTCGGCAGGATCACCGCCACCATCTGGCAGAACACCCCCACGGACGAAGGCGTGTTCTACAGCGTCCACATCACCCGCCTGTTCCGCCGCGGCTCCACCTGAGATCGCACTCCCGCATTCGGCCGCGATGACCTTCTGACCGTCGCGAAGGTCGCGGACCTCGCCAACACGCGGATCTACGAGTTGCAGAACGCAATCGAATTCCGCAACCCGCAGGACGACGCCGGCGCCGCCTAACGCACGAAACGCCGCGGCGGGACCGCTCCCCGCCGCGGCCTTCTCTGTACATAGAAATGGCAACCTGAAAAGGGACCCCCCCTTGTTGAGTTGTCGTGGTCATCGGGACGTGGCACCTCCTGTGGCGTGCGGGACGCCTGGTTGCGTGTGGCGGCCTTGAGCCGGTAGCTATCGCCGGCGATCGTCAACACGGTGGCGTGGTGGAAACTAGACTGGTGGGGGCGGCTGGAGTCGAACCCGTGCGCGCGTGTTTCGGTAACTGACTGACGACGCGTAGTTTGTGGTCTAACACGTTCGAATGCAAGCCGTTTATTGGCACCCGTCGAGTCTACTGGGGTCCACTGGAGTCCCCTGGAGTCGACCCGGTTCATGGAGAAATAGTGGAGGAGGCGGGAACCTGTTCCCGCTCCGCCGCCTGGCGGCGACGGGGTGGGGGTCCCGTCGCCTCTACGAGTCGGTCGCCCGATGACAGGGTCTTCCGCGATCCGATTCTGCAACCACCGTTCATCCAGGCCAAGATCCCGAAGCCGGGCTGGGGTTGCTTGCTTGAGTTCCATTACCATCCTCGCTTTCCAGGATACACAGCCGCTCCCGCAACTAGTTCAGGATGGGTCCAGGTCAAAGAGGGGGATGTTCATGGCACGGGCGATGGCGGTCATCCGGTGGTCGTAGCTGGCCAGTGCAATCGACTGGCCTTGGTGACGCAGGTATTCGCAGGACGCCAGATGTAGGGCATCGAGCGTGCGCACGGGAACAGACTGGGGAAAGGCCTCCAGCGCGCGTTCAAGTACCGGTGGAGACAGCTCCAATAGCGCGATTCGTCCGATGAGGCGGCGGGCCGACTCGCCGTGGGAATCGGCAAGCGTGTGCACGTGCAGCCGGGTCCAGATTTCGTACTCCATCAACCGGCTGGCCACCAGGGTCTCGCTCCAAAGCGAGGTGGGCGGACGGTGGTCCTCGGCCAGCAGCTGGGCAAGCACAACGGAGGTATCGAGATAGATCACCGTTCGCTTCTATCACCCTCTAATTCAGCGAGAAGATCTCGGAGTGGTGCCACTGGTGCCGGTAGAGGAAGCTCCCCAGCGAGCAGCACCGGGGGCGTTAACCAGCCCTTGCGCACTGCCTCAGCCAGGCGCACGTCGGCAAGAATCGGGCTTCTGGTTTCTCGCGGCGGCCCGATTTCCGCGACGACTCGGTCATGGTCTGTCACTAGAACGGTTTCGCCCGATGCCGCCAGCCGCACGTACTCGCTGAGACGACTATTGAGCATCTTAATTCCAACCGATCTCATGCTTCACAAGGTAGCAACTAGTAGCTACTATTGTCAATGTAACCATGTGCTCCCGTGGCGGGCGCAACGTCCTGATCGCGTGGGGTACGGGCTCGGGCAAGAATCGGCGTCGAAAACTGACCCCCTCCGAGTGTACGCGCGTGCGGCGTGGAGCCGCCGACACACGGGGGATGGTGACAGTGGAGACGATAGCGAAGATTCGGCGAGATCACTTCAAGGACGGGAAGAGCATCAAGGCGATTGCCCGGACGCGGGGCCTGTCGCGGAACACGGTCCGGAAGGTGCTCCGCAGCGAGGAGACCGCGTTTCGGTACGACCGCCAAGCGCCCACGGTCTATCCGAAGCTGGGCGCGTTCCAAGCGCAGCTCGAGGAGTTCCTGACGGTCCGGCTGGGCCAGCCCCGTCGCGAGCGGCTGACCCTGATGCGGATGTGCGAGCTGCTCCGCGAGGCCGGGTACACGGGCGGCTACGATGCCGTCCGCCGCTACGCGCGGTGGTGGCGGCGCGCCCACGGCTAGGCAGACGCGGCCTACGTGCCGTTAACGTTCGAGCCTGGCGAAGCCTATCAGTTCGATTGGTCCCATGAGAACGTCGTGCTCATCGGCGGCACGGGCACGGGCAAGACCCACCTGGCGATCGGCATCGCCCGGGCCTGCATCCGCCACGGCTCCAAAGTCCGCTTCTTCAACGTCGTGGACCTCGTCAACCAACTCGAGGCCGTGAGCAAGGCGGGCCGCCCCGGCTGGCTGGCCGACCAACTGGCCCGCGTGGATCTCGTCGTCCTAGACGAGCTCGGATATCTGCCGTTCGCCCAGTCGGGCGGGCAGCTCCTGTTTCACCTGCATCAGCCGGCTCTACGAGCGCACCTCATCTGATCGTGACGATGAATCTTGCCTTCGCCGAATGGCCGCAGGTCTTTACCGATCCCAAGATGACGACGGCGCTCCTCGACCGCCTGACCCATCACTGCGACATCATCGAGACCGGGAACGACTCCTGGCGCTTCAAGCACCGCGAGTATGGGGTCAAAATTCGACGCCGATCCGGGGTCAGAATCTCACGCCGATTGACATTCAAGGCCGCCACGTAGATCACGTAAGTCATTCGTATTAAGCGATTTGATTGCTATTGGCCGGCCATCGTTCCCTCGATGGTTCCCAAATCTTCACCGGGAACCTACGGGCTCATAGAAGCCCGCCGTGGACGAATCCGGCACACGGCGCCTGATAGTCCCGGCCATTGCTCGCGAGGCTGAAGTTCGCCTCCCAAGGGCCTGTGCATCCTGCCAGCGGCGGAAAATGCGCAGGCAGGCATCCTCGATCTCAATCACCGGGAACGAGTCTGGCGCGGCTCCGCTGCGTTCGGCATGGTGACGGACATTGAACGCGGCACGCTCGAACCGGAGTATGCGGATTGCGTTAACTCGGAATAGGGCCGCAACCAGTACCCTGACGGTTCATCAGGGCACAACCCGATCGCACGCTAGCCAAACTCAAGGACGTCCTCGCCACGCCAGTGAGTGTGCCGACGGTCTAGCGTGCCGTACACCACTCACCAGAACAATGATCTTGGCCTGGTTCGACCGGTTCGATCCTGTCAACGGGCGCAAGTCTCGAGAGCATCCCGACGTATGGCGTCACTAAGGGCATTACGCTTCTTCTGCGCGTCGAGGGCATCTGTGATCAGTGCGGAAGCGGAATCGCGAGCGTCCATCGCACGGAGAAATTCGTTGACGTCACCCCGCGGGGCTGCCTCGTCGAACCGCGCGGCTGCCTCTTCGATCTCCTGTTGGGTCGTCACCATCAAGTCTATCGAACCTTGGGGAATCTCGTTGTTGCGTGGAAACACCTCGTCGACGTTGCAGAACGTGGGCACGTTGGGAGGGCTGGTATGCGTTACCCAGCCGTAACGCATCCCGTTGTTGGTTCGGATCGTGATGACGCCGAGGCGAGCAGGACCATCTTGGAGAGTCCTATTCGTGCTTCGCTCCATGGCGTCGTCCCACTCGCCGCGTAGACGTTCGAGTTCAGCGTTGGCCGAATCCCGTGCGGCTTTAACCTCGGCCAGTTCACTCGGCGTGGCATTCTGTGCGATGAATGATACGTAGCGGGAACCGGCGAGTTCTGCAACGAGCCTTGCCATGTCAACTGCGGCGCTCACGCGGTCCCGAGCCCGCTGCTCGCGTAGGAATGTGCGAGTGTGCAGCCGATCCCCCAGCATTCAACAGTGATCGGCTCGCCAACAGGCCAAGCATGCGAGGAATCTGGATAGTCTGCGGGATCGACCAGCGAGGCGAAGACGCGGGGCGCACCTCGATTTGACTCTTGCCCGTAGGTGGTAAGGGAGCCGGTGAGGAGGATCAAGGCGCTGGTAATCGTGATTCGAGTAACGTTCAGCATGGCAGTTCACTCCACGCCTGTGCTTGCTTCCCTTGCACCCGTCGCTATCGAGCGCCATCGGGCGCGCAGGGCTCTATCCAGACAAGTGTTATTCTAAAAACAAAACGACAGCTGGATGGCTACCCTGTCTTCAGTAGAGAACCTATCGGTGCCAGTCCATCGTGGAACACCTGGTACTTGTCCGATTTGCAGCTGATCCACTTTGCAGCCATAGCTCGTGCCTTGTTAAGTGTGACCTGCTCGCTGACAGCAATCTTCGCGGCCGAACTCGGGAACAGGAACATCCGCCTCTTGCTATTCGCGTGCTCGTGGGCCTCGGCGCGGGTCAACCAAGCGAAGCCCGGCTCGAAGCATAGCCCCCGACCGCAGATCACGGTGCCGAGTCCTGCATAGGGCATGTAGGGTGCCTCGACGTAACGACCACCAGCTGGACAGCCGTGACCGACGCATCGAATAAGAGCCATCTTTCAAGATTACTCGCTTCTTCGCTGGGTAGTGCACAGAATCGGTGGGAGTGGAGGGGACGGATGCGCTTCCAACGCCGTGGTGTGCTGTGCGTGTCCGTGCACGATGGTCCATGGCGGCCCACACCGTCTCACCGTGCCGCGCGTAGCCGGGATGATCCGCGATCCGCTCGACTGGCAGCCCACGGAACCGGCGGGGTCGAAGGGCGGGAAAAGCATCTGCGGTCGGAGCTGGCTCATGGCCCGTTAGGGACCAGGAGGGATCATGAGCCAGCCTACCCAATGTGTCCACATTGGGCTGGCGAGGGGCGCCGACGACGATGTGACATGCCTGCCGTTTTTCGGACCAGCTGACGCTTGAGAGAATGGCGTCCTCCGGGCATAGGAGGAGCCATGAAGAAGACCCGGTTCACGAACGAGCAAATGGTCACGATCCTGCGGGAGGCCGACCAGCGGCCGGTGCCGGAGGTCGCCAAGCGGCACGGCGTCAGCGCCCAGACGATCTACCCCGGATTTCCGATTTGACTGTGGTACTTTTGCCCATCCGATCAGTCGTCACGCCTTGATTTTCGCGGGTTCCGCACGAGGAACCCCGCCAGAATGGGTGGCATCGGCTACCGCCACGTCGGCCTCCCACAACCTCGGGGTATACTCTATGTTCGCGATTCGATACCGCCCGCGTGTGCCCTCACCCTCAAGAGGGTACATTCCCGGTGGCTGCTGACGCCGGACCTCGCAACGACTGGGTCCTGAGCCCCCCTTTCCGATTGTCGAGCGATTGCCATGGCCTTCAACCCGAATCAGAGCCCTCATCGCGCACTTCGATCCATCGTCGCTGAACGGACCCAAAAGCTCGTAATCTGGGTCGGCTCCGGCCTCAGCGTAGACGCCAACCTCCCGACTTGGCCACAACTCAAGAACCGCCTCATTCAGCGACTCCGGGAAAAGGCTCGTGACATCTCCGCCACCGACGCCAGCGCCCTCATTGCAGCCGCCGACAAAGCCCACGCATCGCGCAACTGTTGGCTCGCCTTCGAGATCCTCCGCCGCCACCTAGGCCGCACCAGTTACCGCTCAGCAATTCGTGAAGCGCTTCGCACGGCCTCCACCACTCCATGCCCACCCGCCTACTCCTACCTTTGGAAGCTCGGAGCCAGTGGCATTCTCAATCTCAATCTCGACCGTTTGGCGACCCGAGCACTCGGCGAGGTCACGCCGCGCCCCCTTGCCACCGAATTCTGCGGGCGGGACGCCGCCAGATTCTTCCACGCCCTTGGCAACCCGCATCCATTTGTAGCAAATCTCCATGGTATCATCGACGATGAATCCA
This sequence comes from Vicinamibacterales bacterium, assembly GCA_965197935.1. GTDB lineage: Bacteria > Acidobacteriota > Vicinamibacteria > Vicinamibacterales > CAZQMT01 > CAZQMT01. The sequence goes on from CBDAOD010000002.1 coordinate 1,064,036, forward strand.
CCTGGATTTTCACAAAATCTGACCTATCCACCCTTTTGAATTCTCAAGGTTACCGGGAATTCGTAAACGCGTGCCTCGGCTCCACCACCACGTTCTTTGTCGGCATCACCGCCGATGACATTGCCGCCGGCGGTCATCTCGCAGCCCTCACCCAAAGAGGCATCGACGTCGGCGACCACTACTGGCTAACCAGTCGCGACGACTTGCACACCGACATTTGGGCCGAGGAAGCCGGCATTCAGATCATCCGGTACCGCGACACGCCAGGGCATCCCGAAGTTGCCGAGTTCTTCGAGGACATCCTGCGTTTCGTCCCCGAAGACGACAAGCCCTCCCCACCGGTCGTACTCTCGGGCCTGCCGACCTCCACCGACGCACTTCCGACTCCCGAAAAGCTGTCCAAACTGGAGGCCGAAGACATTCGCCGCGTCCTAAATGCCCATGCCAAACAACTCATGAGCTCCCCAACCAACGATTCCTACGCACGATACGAGGCCTTCGCCGCCCGGTACGACGAAGCCATCTATCGCGCTTGGTACACATCGGCCGACCCCCCATCCAATCACCTGCTCGGGTTCACTTTGTCCGAGGAGGTCGCTCGCGGTGCGTTCGGGCGCGTGTACCGCGCCGAAGCTGACGACGGCAACCCGGTCGCGATCAAGGTTCTGCATCAAGAAGTTCGCCGCAATTCCGATTTTCTCGGTAGCTTTCGTCGCGGCGTCCGCTCAATGCGGCTCCTCGGAAGCCGCAACGTTGAAGGAATGGTCGCCTATCGCGACGCCTCTGAGATCCCCGCCTTTGTAGTCATGGACTGGGTCGATGGCCCCACCTTGGCCGAGGCTCATGCTGCCCATCAGCTGGGCGACTGGACCTCCATTCTCCGGATTGCTCTCGAAATGACGGACGTTATACGACGGGCCCATGCCGTTCCCGAGCGCGTGCTGCACCGCGATGTTCGTCCGTCCAACATCATGCTTGACCGCTTCTACAGCCAACCGGACGCGTGGCAAGTCGTCGTCCTAGACTTCGACCTGTCTTGGCATTTGGGCGCCCTCGAAAAGTCTGTTATCCACAACACACCGACGGGCTACCTTGCACCCGAGCAAATTCAGAAGACACCAGGTGCATCGACCCGAAACGCCGCCGTCGACTCCTTCGGAGTTGGCATGACCCTGTACTTCATGCTCACGGGCCGCGATCCGCTGCCTGTCCAACACCGCCATCCCGACTGGGAAACCACCGTACTGACGCCTGCTCAGGGTCTCGACAGCCAGGGGTGGCAGTCACTCCCGTTCCGTTACACCCGACTGATAATGAAGGCGACAGATGAACATCAGGCCAAGCGCTGGGACCTCTCCCAGATTCGCGACGAACTTCAGCGTTTGCATTCCGCATTCCTGCAACCGTCCGCCGTTGTGTCCGCCGAGCTCCTCGCCGAAGAAGTTGCTGCCCGAAGCAACAGGCAATACGTATGGGATGATGACCAAGTGAGCGCAACAATGCACCTCCCGTCCGGCTTGGAGTCTCCCTCTGGGATGGGTGAAACCCCTCGCCTTTAGGCGAAGCCTTCAGGAGGCCGCAGGGCCGGACCTCTTCGGGCTCTGGGACGTGCGCCGTGATAGTCGGCTTCAGCCGACGCGGCGCACTGATTCCCTCGCCTTCAGGCGAGGGAGACTCAATTATTCGCATCACCGGTAACGAGTCGGAGAGACTCCTGCTCATTAACCTCAGCTGGCACAGCAGCGGCGACCAAGACCGCAAGCAAGTAGGAAAGTGGATGACCCCCGCCACCGAACGCGCTAGTAGCATACTAAGGAAGGCCGGTTGGCGCATTTCCGTTCAGAATATTCGGCCACCCGAATCTGTCGGCGTTGAGGCGCGTCTCTCGGTCGCGTCGGCCGCGGCCTCACTAGCCCGGCAGGGCGCAGCCGTCGCAGATGTTGCAATGGCTCTGAGTTTTGACTGACTCCACGAGGGCATTGACGCCCCTATATGTCAAGACACGTGTTCAGCCGGCCTCGGTGCCGTGTTGGCGCATGCGGAAGTCGATCATCACGCGCTGGTAGAGTTCACGAGCAAGGAAGCGTTTGAGGCATCGAATGATCTCGCGCTTGGTCCGGCCATCGGCGGAGCGGCGTGCGACGTAGTCGACGGTCGGCTGGTGGAACCGCATCCGGACGATGGCGGCTCGATAGAGGGCGGCGTTGGCCTGGCGGTGGCCACCCCGATACAAGCGGTGCCGGCCAGTGGTCCTCCCAGAGGAGGCCGGGATCGGACACGCGCCGCAGAGCTTCGCAAAGGCGGCTTCCGAGTGAATGCGAGTGGGGTTATCGCCGCAAAGGATCAACAACTCGGCGGCGGTGTTGGCGCAGCGTGGTGCAGATCCGCGATGGCGACCCTGCGTTTGCGGCCAATGACAGGCATACGCGGAGGTTCATGGGTCTCGAACCCGCGTCGCATTCGATCCGCTCGCATCAAGCGACGCCGTTGCAACCGTGTCGGCGTCCCCGGCCTGGCGTCATGACCGTTGACAACCGGGATTTACGAACACTGCCTTGCCAATGTCACAGAGCGGCCTTTGGTGAGCGCAACGGGAAGCCCCAAATGGAATCAAGAGGACAGAAGTGCGAATACCCGAAGAAGCTCAGTAACTCACTTACCAAATCGATTGAGGGATAGTCATCAATGAATTCAAGCCAGCGAGCCTCAACAAGGTCCGGATTGCATTTTCCAGGATGCACATGAAATACAACGTTCCGGAATGAATTAAGCGCAGCAAGAGCTTTGCCCTGCGGGATGCGGCCAGAGATAAATTTCGTACCACACGTTCCGGAAGAATGTGTCAACTCTCTGTGGATCCGAATAGGCTCATGAAGAAGAGCGACAGCTACACGATCCAATGCCAATATGTTGTTAGATTCTTGAAGGGAGCGAGGTACACTGCCGTCTCTTGAAAGCTCTGCTATTTGCGTTGACGACAGCTTGTCGGGATTGTCCGACCTAAATAGCTTGACGAAATCTACTGTTCCCACTCCTTCGGAAGTCAAAATCAGGGAACGAAGGAGCATGTTGGATAAGCCAGAACGAACACTCTCAGGCAGCGACAACAATGGGGACGGCCCCGGTGAACTGTCCGACTCCATTATTCTAGATGCCAAACCGGCACATAGAAGAATGGATAAATTAGGTGCGGATGCAAAGGTGCCAAGTCCAACGCGCTGATATCTGTTCATGTAATTCGTATCTGGCGGGGCGGTTCCTAAATGGAGAGATTTCCAATCTTGATCACGTATCCGAACAATGCCTTGGCGCACAGCCACAAGATGACAATCCATCATTCCCTGGAGCGTGAATACATGATTCAGTTCACTCGATGAAGAATCGCTCAAGGTACGAACGTATTCCTCTGCGAGCTCATGACCTGTTAACTGGGATCCGCATTGGCATCAACCAACGGACGTCTATTCCACGTTCACGGATGACGACTTTCGCCTCGGGCTCAATGCCGGCCAGACGACCTTGGCGGCGATCGCGCAGCTCGCGGGCGCGAGGATCGTTCGGCGGTAGACGACACGCGCGAGAGCTCACACCCTCGACTCTGCCCCGTCGGCTGACCCGATGCGGGCCCCTCACGATGCCTCCATCGACGTCGGACCGCTGGAGCGTCCGCAATCGAGCGGTCGACGTCAGCGCCCAGAATCCGGAAGGCAGCCGTAGAGTGTCCGCAGGATCGGAGGAGATGCCAGACTCGCGTGGACTTCCTGCAGGGCTTCGCACGTCCGCGGTGCCCCGCTGGTCGCACAGAGAGCCGGAAGACGCTCATCGCCGCGGAGGAGGTGCCAAGACGATCGAAGGGATAGAATCACGGGGCACGCATCACGCGGACATTCGAGCGGACGGACTGTGACCACATTGAACGTCATCATCTTCAGCAGGGATCGAGCCTGCCAGCTGGACCTGCTTCTGCGCAGTATCGCCGCGCACGTCACCGAGCGCGAGGCCACTCGGCTGTCCGTCCTCTACACGACGAGCCATCCGGACTTCGGTCGCGGCTACGAGAAGGTGAAGCAGCAACACGTCGGTGTCCGGTTCGTCGAGGAGGCGGAGCGCACGGGCGACTTCAAGGCCCTGGTCAATTCGCTCTGCGATCCCGCCATCCCCTACCAGGGGTTTCTCGCGGACGACGACGTCTTCAAGGAGCGGTTCTCGCCAGAAGATTCGACGTTCAAGCCAGGAACTCCGCAAACGATTCCTCGGCCACTCCGAGCGCTCGCGCCAGGCGGAGCTTCGCCGCGGCGTGAAGATAGAGGCTCGACACATCATTCTCCTGTGCCACGGCAACCGCTTCTTCCGCCTGCAGCACCTCGACTAGGCTCGCCGCCCCGACGGCCTCCTGCGCTCTGGCGCGCGCGCGCTGCTCCTGGGCGAGCCGTACGATGCGGCCAGTCGCTTGCACCTGTCGAGTGGCGGCGCCCAGGTCAAGCAGGGTCATCTCCAGCTCGTAGTGGATGCCCACGCGTAAGTCCTCGAGCCTGGCCCGCTCTTCCTGAAGTTCGGCGTCGGCCTCCAGGACCTTACCGCGTCCCTCGAAGAGGGGGACCTGCACGGTCGCCGCTAGCAGGAACGTGGGTTGGGCGTTCCGCGCGATCGACCCGATCGTGCCGTAGTTCGCGACGAGATTAATCGATGGCAACCTCGCGCTGCTGGCGGCCTTGCGAGCCGCCTCGGCGGCCTGCACGCGCGCCCTCTGTCCCTGATAGTCCTGGCGGGCCTGGTAAGCGCGTTCGAGCGCAGCCTCGAGGGTCATCGTGGCCAGCGGCGCATACCTGAGCGGATCCACCAGCGTCAGCGCGTGTCCCGGTGGAAGATGAATGGCGCGCGCCAGCGCCAGATGCTGCCGGCGCACGGCACTCTCGGTGACCGTGAGACGCTGCCGCTCGTTTTGTACTCGCATCTCGGCACGGAGCGCGTCTGCCGGGCCCTGACCTATCCGGCGAGCAGCGGTCAGGAGCGCCTCGGCCGTGGCGAGCCTGGCGCGGGCGGTCTGCAGGCGGCTTGCTCCCGTCACGGCCTGCAGGTACAGATCGGCGACGGTGAACACCACCAGATCCCGGGTGCTCCGGTAGAAATGCTGCTCGGCGGTGACGGTGGCCGCTTCGGACCTCACCTCGTAGATGGCCTCGACATCAAGGAGCGGCTGCGACATGAACAGACGCGCGTCGAACACTGTGAACGGCCCGATGATGCTAGGCATGCCTGGCTGCGCGAAGCCGAAGGCTTCCAGGTTGAGCTTTTGCTGGTTCTTTCCCACGAAGGCCGCCACGTCCGGCAGCAGCTCGCTGAGCGCGATCCATCGGGTGCCCTGCGCAGCGCGCACCTGCTGTTCATCGACCAGCACGTCCATACTGCGCCGCAAGCCGCGCTGGATAGCATCGGTGAGGCTGAGCGAGATCTCGCTCGCCAATGAGCCGGTTGGCCGCACGTCTTGGCCGGCCACCACCTGGGCGGCCCGCGACGCCAGCGACAGAGTCGACTCGCGCAGGGCACCCGGCCCGACATCCTGCGTGGCACTAACGGCCGCGGTGCCGAGCCCAGTCATCAAGGCACAGCTTCCAACAAGAATCCTGATCATCAGTCTCTGATTCCTTTCCACAGCCACGCCCCGCCCCTATGCAGCAGGTAGCCAGCGCGCCGTCGCGGTGCAAGTCTGAACCGGGATTTCCGTTTTGCCTGCCCCGGATGGCTTCGTTATACATCCGAGAGCCGCCGAGCGCACGAAATTTTGTTCGTCGCACCATCGTCCAGCTCCAGAGGCCGTCACCTCAGCCCGCGCTGACGTGCGACCGACTGGAGCCCCTGCTTTCAGGGCATTTCTCAGACACCGCTCCACACTTGTGGCCTTTCTTCGCCAGGCGGGCTTCGTAGCACTCGCCGCGCGTCAGCCTCCCGGCACTGGCAGCGCCCAGATCCTCCGTAGCATGTCGCCGAACAGCCGCCGCGTCAGATGCCCTTCTGCCAACAGGAGCCAGTAGTACCGCGCATGCTTCACTAGCCGGCCCCCGGTTTTCACCAGTCGCTGCTGCAGACTCGTGAGCGACCAGCGCTTGATCCGCGGCGGCAGGACCAGTCTGCGCCACAAGTTGCCCAGGTTGTAGGCCAGGACGCTCAGTTGCAGGCGCACTTCGTTCGCCCGGAACCGATGGCACGACAGCCGCGTCCAGTGCGTTGCCTGCTTGCCTTCCTTGATCCATTGCTCCGCCGTACCGCGCTTGTTGTAGAACCGGACGACAGAGCGACTCTGGAGGGTCATGTTGGTCACGATGAAGCCGACGCGGGGGAACAGCTCACCCCGGTGGTGCTCGACCTTGGCGACAATCCGTCTGGGCGTAGTCCAGCTCTTCGCCTGATAGCGGAAACTCTTGTAGCGCACCAAGGGCTTACAGCTCGGCCGTCCCGGCGGGCGAAACAGAATCTTCTCGATCTTCAGCTCCAGGCTCTTGTTCGCCGGCATTCGGATGGCATAGTCCACGCCGCGCTGCTCGAGCGCGTCGTAGATCTCGGGCTTCGCGAACGCGGCGTCTGCGCGGAACGCCACGCGCGTGCCTGCCGCCTGCTGGCGGTCAATTTCCGGCAGGAGCAGGTCGTCCCAGTCGTCGGCGCTATGCACGTTGCCCGGCCTCAGCGCTGCGACGAGGCAGTCGCCGTGCTCACTGAACAGAAACAGCGGGTGGTAGCAGACGGATTCAAAGTGCCCGTTATACGCGCTCCCTTCCTGCGCCCCATGCACCGGGCTCTCGCTCGAATCCATGTCGAGCACGATCCGGTCGGCGCGCGTCGGTCTCTCGGCCTGTGCGAGCACCTCCCGGTTCACGGCCATCAGCCCAATGAGATTCCCCTCTCGCGTCAGCAGCTCGGTCTCGAACCAATGCAACGTCGATGTCAGCGCCGCACCCCGGTCCCAGCGCTTCGGCGACCCAATCAGACGAAACGTCGGGTCCGCCGACACGCGCACCGCGTCGTTGAGGTCTTCGTAGCCCGCGAGCCGGCTGTAGACCGACTGCCGCAGGAGATCCGCCAGGCTGAACTGCGTGTTCAACCCCTGTCGGGAGTCGCTCAGGTGCTCGGAGATGAGTGTCTCCAGCCCCAGGCGTTCATCCAACTCGCGCACCAGAATGAGGCCAGCGTCAGAGGTGACGCGTGATCCCTGGAACGCGACCTTCAAAAAGCCATTGAACGTGAACTGAAACGCCTCGTGCTGTAATTCACCCACAGGGTGTCACCCTCCGTGGTGGGTTCCTTGCGTCGGAACCCCGGAAATCACGGCGCGCCGACTTGTCCTGGCCGTAAGGTACCACAGCCAAATCGGAAATCCGGGCTTGTGTGGTCGGCGATTCGCGACCTGGTAGACAAGCCGGGCTCGCTGAGCGTTTTCGTTAGCGTGGCCGATATGGAGCGACGCTCGTTTCATTCTCATCCTTGGAGTATCGGCGGTGCTGGAGCGGCGGAATTGAAAGAGATGCTCGATACGAATTCGAGCTCGACGCTTGCTGACCTTGTCGAAACTATCTCATCGATTTGTATCACGCGTGAAGACGACGCCTATTTGATGGAGAGGGATTGCCTTGTTCGGCAGCGTATTCCCGCACGGCACCAAATCGTAAGCGTCGAAGGAGAGCGTGTTCGAGATTGGCAACTCCAGGAACCGTTATGGGCATTGTTCCCTTACAACGAGAGGCTTGAGCCTGTCTCGTATGAGGCGACACCGGTAGTTCACCAGTTCCTGTGGCCGTACAAAGAACTCCTCTGGCGCCGAAAGGAGTTGGGAGGCGATCACCGACAGCTCGGAAAGACATGGTGGGAATGGAATCGCTTTATCGTCCACAGGCACAGGAATCCGCAGTCGATTGCCTTCGCGTTTGTGGCGACCCACAATCACTTCGTATTGGATCGCGGTGGCAAGGTGTTCAATCGGAGCGCGCCAGTTGTCAAGCTGGGTCCAGACGCGAGCGAGGAGGATCATTTCTCGCTCCTCGGGTTGCTCAACAGTTCGACTGGATGCTTCTGGATGAAGCAGACCTTCCACAACAAAGGCAGCACAGTCGACGAGCGCGGCGCGCGCCAACGGACAATGCCCTTCGAAGATTTCTACGAGTTCACTGGTACGGGGCTCCTCAGGTTTCCGATTCCTGAGGAGCGTCCGACACAGATGGTCGCTGAACTCGATCGTCTGGCGACGCTGCTCTGCGACAATGTTCCAGGCGCTATTTTGCAGAAGGCGCAGTCACGATCGGCGGTGGAACTGACCGCGGCGATGCTGGCTGGCCGTCTAGAACACCAACGCATCATGGCGAGAATGATGATGTTGCAGGAGGAGCTGGACTGGCACACCTACCACGCATTTGGACTAACGACTGACAAGCTAACGTGGTCGTCGCCGAACGCCGGCGACCTTGGCGTCGTCGCTGGTCAGCGTGCGTTCGAAGTTGTCATGGCCCGGCGGATGTCGGTTGGGGATCTCGAAACTAGATGGTTTGAGCGGCACGGGTCTACGCCTATCACTGAGTTGCCAGCTGAATGGCCGGCCCAATACTGTGAAGTGATTCAAAAACGCGTTGCGTTGATCGAGGAAGATCCGTATATCGCTCTCATCGAGCAGCCCGAGTACAAGCGGCGTTGGAACGTCGGGCCGTGGGAGGAGATGAAGGAACGCGCATTACGCGAATGGCTGCTCGCGCGCTTGGAAGCGCCGGAAATGTGGTCCGGTGTCGACCTGACCAGCGTCAGCAAGCTAGCCGACCGAGTACACCGTAATGCCGAGTTCATGCAGGTTGCGGAGCTATATCGAGGGCGGGTCGACTTCGATGTTACTCCCCTTGTCGCTGAGCTTGTCGAATCTGACGCCGTGCCGTTCTTGCCTAGTCTCCGTTATAGACCGACCGGACTCAGGAAGCGTGCGGCGTGGGAGCACGCGTGGAACCTGCAGCGACGCGAGGACGCGGGTGAGGAAGTCGGCGAGATTCCGGTGCCGCCGAAGTATGCGTCTTCGGACTTCTTGAGCTCCACGTTTTGGCGTCTGAGGGGGAAGCTGGATGTGCCCAAGGAACGTTTCATCAGCTACCCGCATGCCGAACGGGAATCCGACCAAACCCAGGTCATCGGCTGGGCCGGCTGGGACCGCCTGGAGCAGTCGAAGGCCCTGGCAGCGTACTACGTGCGAATGAAAGAGCAGGAAGGCTGGGCACCCGAGCGGCTCAGGCCGATTCTCGCCGGGCTGCTTGAGCTGATCCCATGGCTGCAACAGTGGCATAACGATCTCGATCCGGCGTATGGCATCGGCTTGGGCGACTATTTCGCCGGATTTGTTGATGAAGAAGCTCGCGTGCTGGGCTTCACGCTCGATGACGTGCGAACGTGGCAACCGCCACTCAGAAACTCGCGCCGCCGCAGAAGGGCCAACGTCTGATGCCTCGATACATTCGCGATCTGATTGAGCTTCCGGAGCAGGTCCACCGGGGCGATTTCGTTTTCCGCCTGACGGAGGGCGTCGAGCACCCCGCCGAGACGGTGGACAGTTACGTCGTCACTCTCCAGCTCGTTGAGGCGTTCGACAACGCCCTCGGTTTCATCCGGAGCGCGCTCCAACCGCCGACGAGCAAGGCCGCCTATCTGCACGGCAGCTTCGGCAGCGGCAAGAGCCACTTCATGGCGGTGCTGCATTTGCTCCTGAAGGGTGATCCGCGGGCTCGAGCGATCCCTGAGCTCGCATCCGTCGTGGCGAACCATAACGCCTGGAGCCAGGGACGCAAGTTCCTGCTCGTGCCGTATCACATGATCGGCGCACGCTCGATGGAGTCCGCCATCCTCGGTCACTATGCCGAGTACATCCGAACGCTCCATCCAGAGGCGCCGTTGCCGGGCATATACCTTGCCGAGCGAATCTTCGACGACGCGAGGCGAATGCGAGAGCGGCTCGGCGACGAAGCCTTCTTCGCTACGCTCAATGCCGGAAGTGAGGGCGGCGGTTGGGGAACCCTTGCGGCGACGTGGGATGCTGCTCGTTGCGAGCGGGCGGTCGCCGCGCCCCCTCGATCTGAGGAGCGTGCGCGTCTCGTAGGCGATCTCGTGGACCGCTTCTTCACCGCTTATAGTCAGGTCGCCGGCGGGACAGATGAGGCGTACGTATCGCTGGATGATGGGCTGTCGATCATCAGCAAGCACGCGCGGAGTCTCGGGTACGACGCTGTGGTGCTGTTTCTGGACGAGCTGATTCTCTGGCTAGCAAGCCATGCTGCTGACCTCGCGTTCGTAAACGAAGAGGGGCAGAAGCTGGCGAAGCTCGTGGAGGCCCAGACCGCGGATCGGCCGATTCCCCTAATCAGCTTCGTCGCCAGGCAGCGCGACCTTCGCGAGCTGGTGGGCGACCACGTGACTGGCGCGCGCAGCAGCTGGCCTTCGGCGACGTTCTCAAGTGGTGGGATGCCCGCTTTCACACCATCACGCTCGAGGACCGGAATCTGCCGGCGATTGCCGAGCGGAGGGTCCTCAAGCCGAAATCTGTCGCGACCAGGCAAGAACTCGACGAGGCCTTTCGCGAGACCGCGACGGTTCGTGAAGACGTGATGAACACACTGCTCGCGAGCACGGCGAACCGTGAGATGTTCCGGCAGGTCTATCCGTTCAGCCCAGCGCTCGTGCAGTCGCTGGTGGCGGTGTCGTCTGTGCTTCAGCGCGAGCGAACCGCGCTGAAAGTGATGTTGCAACTACTTGTGGATCAACGTGACACGCTAAAAGTCGGCGACATCGTGCCGGTGGGCGATCTATTCGACGCCATCGCTCAAGGTGACGAGGCCTTCAATGAAGTCATGCGGGTCAACTTCGACCACGCGAAGCAGTTGTACCATCGCAAGCTGCTCCCAATGCTCGAAAGGCCCCACGCCCTTTCGCGCGATGAGTTTCGGGCGCTGCCACAAGACGATGTCCGCGCCGTCGCGTTTTGCGCGGATGATCGCCTGATCAAGACGTTGTTGCTCGCCGCCCTCGTGCCAGAAGTCGAAGCGCTGAACGCGCTCACGCCGGCCCGCCTCGCAGCGCTCAATCACGGAAGCATCCGCACTCCCATCGCGGGACGCGAAGGACAGGAGGTGCTCCGACGACTTCGAGGTTGGGCGGCGCAGGTCGGCGAGATCAAGCTCTCTGACGACGCGAATCCAACGGTCTCGTTACAGCTGACTGGGGTCGATACCGAGAGCATCATTGAGCAGGCGAGAAACATCGACAACGCTGGGAATCGGCAGCGCAAGGTTCGAGAACTCCTCTTTCACGAGCTTGGCGTCACCGATTCGGACGAGCTGTTTCCAGTACATGAGTTCGAGTGGCGTGGCACGGCTCGCTCTTGCGAGATTCTGTACACAAATGTGCGCGAGCTCTCTGACGACTCGCTGAAGCCGCGCGACGAAGAGACGTGGCGTGTAGCGATCGACTATCCGTTCGACGTTGATGGAAAGACGCCGAACGACGATCTGGCTCGCTTGCAAGACTTCACCGCGACTGGTGTGCAATGCCGGACGCTGGTCTGGCTCCCGGCGTTCCTGAGTCGGGAGAGTTTGAAGGACCTTGGGACGCTCGTGATTCTCGACCACATCTTGACCGGTGAGCGGTTCGCCGGCGTGTCAGTACATTTGTCGCCGGTGGACCGAGCCCAGGCGCGGTCGCTTCTTGAGAATCAGCAGAGTCAGCTTCGCCAGAAGCTCAAGATCACGCTCGAAGGCGCATACGGTATTGCCCCCGCTGCTCCGGGTTCGATCGACCCGTCTCACGAGCTGTCGGAGCATTTCCAGTCGCTCGATGGGTGGCAGCCACAACCACCGGTCGGCGCCACGCTCGGCGAGGCTTTCGTTCACTTCGTAGGCCAGGCGCTGGAGCAGCAGTTCCCAGCGCATCCCCGTTTCGAAGTGCCGGTCAAAGCGTCCGCGCTTCGAAAGGTGTGGGATGTCGTCAAGGCGGCCGCAGAGACCCCCGAGGACCGAGTTGCCGTCGACAGGCAGGCGCGCTCGTTGGTGCGTGGGATCGGGTACCCGCTCACTCTTGGGGAGATGGGTGAGACGCACTTCGTTCTGCGCGACACGTGGAAACAGCGCTTCCTGCAACAGAGCGCGGCTGAAGGCGGCCCGCTGACTGTGGCCAAACTGCGACGCTGGACTGATCTTCCAGACGCCCGCGGGCTGCCTGAGGAAGTCCAGAACCTGCTCGTGTTGACATTCGCCTGGCAGACCGGCCGAACCTTCTTTCTGCACGGTGGACCGTATGAGGTAACCGTCGAATCGATTCCCAACGAAGTCGAGCTGCGCCAGCAGGCGTTGCCCCAGCAGAGCGAGTGGGAGCAGGCCCAGCGGCGCGCTTCGGCGGTCTTCGGTTACACCGGATCGCCGCTTCTGAACGCGTCGAACGTCAACCGGCTCTCCGAAGAGGTCAAGCGGAAGGCTCTGGAGGCGCGTTCTGGCTGCCGCCCGCTCGTGCGTCAGCTCGGTGATGTTGCCGCCTCGTTTGGCCTCGACGGAACCTTGACGAACCGGGGACGCACGGCCGCGAGTTCGGCTGGTCTGGTTGAGACGTTGGCTGATGCCGCGCTCGACCGCGTTGTCCCGCTTCTGGCAGGAGCGACAATCGCGACGTCGGAGGCGGCGATGGCGGCCAGCATTTCTGAAGCCGGTCGCCTATTCGAGACGCTCCAGGCCGGCAACTGGGATCTATTTGACGCGCTGGCGCGCGTGGCCGATGAACGTCACACCGCGGCGGAGGCGATTCGTCGTCACGTCGCTGACGCCTTGGCGGCCGACGAATACGTCGTTCGGTTCGCCCCAGAATTGCGCGCAGCGCAGTTCGAAGCAGTCAAGCTTCTTTCACAGCCGACAGTGGCACCACCGCCGACGAAGCCCGGACGCCGACGAGTGGATGGGGCGAGGGTGCAAGACCTGGATCCCAGCAAAGCAAAGGACTTGTTCGCGTCGCTGCAGAAGAAGTTGGACGAGAACGCACGTCGGCGCCTGACTGTGGATTGGATCATCGAAGAGGAGCCCCCGTCGTGACGCTTGGGCCGAGCGCGGTGCTCATACGGGCGCAGGTCCAATCGATCCGGGAAAAGGCACGCCGAGAGGATCCCCGTGTATTTGGCTTCAAAGCCGAAGGCGGTTGGTCTGGCGCGCCGACACTGGACATCGACGGCGAAAGCTTCATTGTCGCGCCTTGTCGCTCGACGTTGGAGATGCGGGAACGTCTGGCCCAGTCGGAAGACGATGGGCACAGGCTGATTCTGATCACCACGCTCTCGGAATCCGATCTCGGCGAGGACGTCGCCGCGCGTCTTGCCCGCCGGAGGCTCGCCCCGATCGATCCGTGGGAAGGGGCAGTGCGCCTGTTTCAGGCGTCTAAGGCCGACCCGCGTCTTCAGCGGGATGGGTGGATGGCGAACGCGCTGATCGAGAGCGCGCCGCCCAATGGGTATCCAGCTGTGCCCGCTGGCGTGCTCGACCGTGACACCGCATGGACCGCATTCCTCGTTCATCGCCTCGGCCTACCCGATGGCCGGCCAGACGTGGTGTCCCTGCTGCGGTGGACCCTGGATCCGAGGCAGGCGTCTCGTTTCGAGTCACTCGACGATGCCGCACGTCAGCATGTACGAGAGCGGTTGAGGGAGACCGCCGGCGCGGTCGGCGGCGCGGTCGCCGATTGCCTCGAGGCCGCGAACGGCTCACTGGCGGTTCCGATCGGGCTGGCCCTGGGCGTCGTGTTCGCTGATGACGTCAGTCAAGAAGGAACGGTTGCTCTGCAGCAGGGAGCTGTCAGAGTCGAGCGCTTGGTCAATGGAGGGCCAGTTGCGCCAGGCGTGGCGGCGCAGTGGAGAACAGCCGCGGACGTTGTCGTGCGGGAAACAACCGATACGCGCGTCAGGCAAGATGCGGTGACACGCGCTGACACCATTCTCGAACAACTGGGCGTCGCACGATTTGCGTTTCTGAGCGATTGGTCATCCACGGGATTTCAGCAGCGACTGCTCCGGTTGGCCGGAACCCTGCGTGACGCCGTAGACCGCGGCACCCCCGATGATCTGTGGCCTCAGCTGCAGGCTTTGAGCCGTCATCACGCGGCAAGTGGCCACGTTGATCAGATGCGTCGTGCAGAGATGGCCGTGCGCCTGGTGAAGTGGCTTTCTTCCCCACAGGCACCTCCGAGTCAATCGCTGGGTAGCGCTGCGAGCACATACACGCAATCGTCATCGATGGTGGACGTGGCAAGAATCGCGCTGCGAGCCGGCGATGTGGTCCAGCCACTGGCGGATGCGTACGCGTTATTGCTGTCCAAAGTTGCTGATAGACGTGAGGACGAGAACCATCGTTTCGGAGACCTACTCGTCGACTGGATTAAGACCGGGTCGACGTCAGGCGCGCTGTTACCCGTTGAGCAAGTAGTGGAACGTATTGTTGGTCCTCTGGCGAGCGAAGTGCCCATTCTTGTCGTCGTTGTTGACGGAATGAGTGTATCGGTGTGGCGAGAGATTCTCGAGGATCTGGGCCGCCAAAACTGGGTGTCTCTTGAGCCGGCCGACGCGTCGATTCCGCCTGGCATTGCCACGGTGCCGAGCGTGACGCATTACTCCCGTGCCAGTCTGCTGTCGGGGAGGCTCACGTCCGGGGCTGCTGCCGACGAGAAACGAGCGTTCGAGGCTCATCCGGCGCTCGTCCGAGTGAGCAAGACGCAATTTCCTCCGGTGCTCTTGCACAAAGGCGAGCTGTCTCAGCTTGGCGGTCTGGCGCTGGCTGAATCAGTTCGCTCAGAGATTTCCTCTCCGGACCGTCGAGTCGTTGCGGCAGTGGTGAACGCCGTCGACGATTACCTTACTAAAGCCGATCAAGTGAGGCCCAGATGGTCGCTCGAGTACCTGCCCCTTGTTGCGGCCCTGCTGCATGAGGCGAGGATGGCCGGTCGGGTGGTGGTGTTCGCGAGTGACCACGGGCACCTGCTCGATGACGAGACACGCATCAGCCGGAATGACTTCGGCGATCGTTGGCGCAGTGACGATCAGAAGGTGGGCGAGGGCGAGATTGTGCTGGCGGGTGCGAGAGTGGGCGCGAACGGTGGACGAGTGATCGTCCCATGGAGTGAGCGGACCCGATACGGGATGCGCAAGAACGGCTATCACGGCGGTGCCACGCTCCAGGAGATGATCGTGCCTATCGCGGTCGTCTCTGCCGGCGTGCAAGTGTCTGGTTGGACAGAGCGTGCTCCCGTCTATCCGGGCTGGTGGGAAGAACCGGCCAGCGCGCCGCCTATTGCGGTTGCACCGCCGGTGGTCCAGCCGCTCGTCTCTGCTCGCAAGGGCCGGAAGACGCCCCTGTTCGATGAGGTTGAGCCGGCAGCTGCTCAGACGCCAGCCGCTCCCTCCTGGATTGACCTACTGTTCCGCTCAGAAATCTTTGCCTCACAGAAGCGCCTCGCCGGCCGAGTGGCACCGCCGGACGAACAGTTCAGGAGCCTGCTTAGCGCTCTGGATGAGCGTGGCGGCAAGCTGACCAGGACGGCGCTTGCTCATCGCCTTGGGCTTCCATTGGTCAGGATCGCCTCTTTCACGGCCGCGGCCCGTCGTGTCTTGAACGTCGAAGGCTATGCCGTCGTCAGGTTCGACGAACCATCCGACACCATCGAGCTAAACCGCGAGCTACTGATTGCGCAGTTCGAGCTGCAGTCCGCTTCCAGCCGGTCCACGCGATGATAAGCCCCGAGCATCGGAACGAAGTGATCGACGCGCTACGGCGCGGCACAGTGCCGCAACGGAGTCTCGACGCGTTCGCTGTCGGTCTTCAGCCCTTTGAGGCCGTGACCGGCGAGGAACTTGAGAGTGTTTGCCGGGGTCGAGCCCAGTTCAAAGCAGTCCGCGGCGAGTATGGGAGCGGCAAGACATTCTTCGCGCGCTGGCTCCAGGAGCGCGCGAAGCGATTGGGCTTTGCAACGGCGGAGGTGCAAATCTCGGAAACCGAAACGCCGCTCCATCGCCTGGAAACCGTCTATCGGCGCCTTATGGAGCGACTCGCCACTGGTGATTCACCATCTGGCGCGTTCCGGTCGATCATCGACGGCTGGTTCTTCGCGCTCGAACAGGACGTGTTAGCGGAAGGAACCACTGCTGCGGGCCAGGAGCCACAACTCCTTGAGCGAACCAACGCGCTCATGGAGCAGCGGCTTGCCGAAATCACCAAACAGGCCCCGGCGTTCGCCGCGACTCTGCGCGCGTACCGATCGGCTCTGGCGTCGAACGACACGGCGCTCGCCGATGGTTTACTCGCGTGGCTCGCCGGCCAGCCCAATGTGAGTGCAAGCGTCAAGCGGTCTGCTGGGGTGAAGGGGGACATTGATCACTTCGGAGCGCTGAACTTCTTGCAAGGGCTTCTCGTGGTGCTGCGCGATTCCGGCCACGCCGGATTGATCCTCGTGCTGGACGAGGTTGAGACGCTGCAGCGCGTAAGAGGTGACGTTCGGGAGAAGGGCTTGAACGCCATCAGGCAGCTGATAGACGAGGTCGACAGCGGTCGCTTCCCGGGTCTGTATTTGGTGATCACTGGAACTCCAGCCTTCTTCGACGGTCCCAGGGCGTACAGCGGCTTCAGCCCCTTGCACAGCGCCTGCATGTTGATTTCGCGACTGATGCGCGCTTCGACAACCCGCGCGCCGTCCAGATTCGTCTCGCGTCCTTCGACCACGCGAAGCTCTGCGAAGTTGGCAGGAAAGTCCGAGACATCTTCACGGAGCACAGCGCAGCCCCCGATCGGCTCCGTGCCAAGGCCAGCGATGAGTACATTGATCTCCTGGCGTTGGCGGTCACGGGCCGTCTCGGCGGCAAGGTGGGGATCGCTCCTCGTGTGTTCCTGAAAAAGCTCGTCGTTGATGTGCTCGACCGCATCGACCAATTCGAGGAATTCGACCCGCGGAAGCACTATGCACTAACAATCGCCGACGGCGAGCTGACAGCCGTCGAGCGCAACGCTGCGGCGGCAGGTAACGTCGACGAGATCGACCTCGAAGTGTGACGGCGCTGTGAGCTTCGATCAGCTTCACCCCGCGCTCCAGCATCACATCGTCAATAGCTTGGGTTGGCGCTCGCTCAGGTCACTCCAGGAGAGGGCAATCGAGCCTCTGGTTGAGGGCAAACATGCTCTCCTGTTAGGGCCCACCTCGGGCGGGAAGACTGAAGCCGCAGTGTTTCCGCTTCTCTCGCGGATGCTGACCGAGCATTGGCACGGGTTATCGCTCCTCTACGTGTGCCCGCTCCGGGCCCTGCTGAGCAATTTTGAGTTCCGACTACAACGTTACGCGTCCTACGGCGGGCGTCGGGCCGCCATGTGGCACGGGGATGTTGGCGATTCGGCGCGGCGTGCCATTCTCGCAGATCCTCCGGACGTGCTTCTCACGACGCCAGAATCGCTCGAAGTCATGCTCGTGACGCCTCGTGTCGAACACCAGACGCTATTCAGCGGCATTCAGACGGTTGTCATCGATGAAGTGCACGCGTTCGCCGGAGACGATCGCGGGTGGCACCTGCTCGCGGTCCTGGAACGCATCATGAGGCTCGCGGGCCGCGACATCCAGCGCGTGGGATTGTCTGCGACCGTCGGCAATCCCGACGAGTTGCTCGAGTGGCAGGTTGGATCGAGCAAGGGACCTCGACAGGTTGTGAGTGCGCCCCAGGCCGCACCGCGCGAGGCCGACGTGCAGCTTGACTACGTGGGATCCACCGAGAACGCGGCCACCGTCATTGCGCGGCTCCATCAAGGCGAAAAGCGACTGGTCTTCTGCGACAGTCGAGCCAGAGTTGAGGAGCTAGCCGCGGGCCTCGTGCGAAGGAACGTGAACACGTTCGTGTCGCACAGCTCTCTCAGCGTCGATCAGCGACGTCGGGCGGAGGAGGCATTCGCCACCGCCTCAGACTGCGTCATCGTGGCCACTAGCACTCTGGAGCTGGGAATCGACGTGGGCGACTTGAACCGCGTCATCCAGATCGATGCACCGACGAGCGTTGCGTCATTTCTGCAGCGTCTTGGCCGTACGGGGCGACGTGACGGCACGACAGCCAACTGCTTGTTTCTCGCGACCGCGCCAGACAGCTTCGTTAGGGCAGCCGGACTGACGCGCCTTTGGAAGGATCATTTCGTTGAGCCGGTCATGCCGCCTCCGGCTCCGCTTCATTTGCTGGCGCAGCAGATTCTCGCCTTGTCACTGCAAGAGAGTGGCATCGGCGTGGCAGATTGGAACGGCTGGGTTGGAGGCATGCCCGGCTTCCGGCGGATTCCGCCGGCCGACGTCGACGCGATGCTGTCGTACACGGCTGAGCGGGAGCTGCTGTGGAATGACCACGGGATCCTGTCGGTCGGCCGAGAGGGTGAACAGACGTTTGGTCGCCGCCATTTTCTGGACCTGCTTTCGTCGTTCATGACTGAGCCGCTGTTCTCGATCAAGCACGGCAAGCTGGACATTGGAAGAGTTCACCAATCGTCGTTTGCCGTGAAGGAAGATCACCCACCTGTTCTCCTGCTCGCCGGCCTGAGCTGGGTCGTGACGCGCATCGACTGGGATGCCCGTGTGGCGTTCGTGGAGCCGACGAAACTGGAGGGCAAGTCTCGGTGGCTCGGGTCGGGGCAGGCTCTCCGCTATTCCCTGTGTCAGGCAATCCAGCGCGTCCTCGCAGGTGAAGAGCCTGGTGCAGTTCTGTCGAAGCGAGGCGAGGAGCAGCTGACTCAGACGCGGTCGGAGTTCCCGTGGCTCACCCCCGAATCGACGCATCTCGTGAGGTCCAGTAACGATCGCCTGCTGTGGTGGACGTTTGCAGGCCTCTTCGCGAACAGCGCCATCGCCGAGGCCATCCGAGGTCGCAACGTGCAGGTTGGGAAGGTCGACAATTTCGTCATTGCCCTCGACGCGGACACGCCGTGTGAAGACCTGGACCTCGCGCTCAAGGAAGTGCGCGCGCTAGACGGGACGTGGCTACGGACACCCGTATCGGACCGAGCGGTCAGTGAGCTGAAATTCTCTGAGTGCTTGCCCGGTCCGTTGGCCAGGAAGGTGTTGTCGGAGCGGATGACAGATGCGCAGGGAGTGCAGGCGACACTCACACGCGCCATGAGCATCCAGGAGCTTGCAGGAACCTCATGAGGAGCGACGTCCCCCCCGAATTGAGTAGCACCCGGGTTTAGAGTCCGAGCTCAACCGGAAGGGAGATCGGACGTGAAGAAACGATTCAGCGAGGCGCAGATCATCGGGTTCCTGCGGGAGTCCGAAGCGGGCCTGCCGGTGAAGGACCTGTGCCGCCGGCACGGGTTCTCGGAGGCCAGTTACTACCTCTGGCGGAATAAGTTCGGCGGGAGACCGTCTCAGACGCGAAACGCCTGAAGGAGTTGATTGCCGAGAATACGCGGCTGAAGAAGCTGCTGGCCGAGGCGGTGCTGGAAAAAGAGGTGACGCGCGACGCGAACGCTGGCTAGGGCCGGGCAAACACGCTCACTGGCGACGGAAGAGCTTTCTTAGAGTCTCCCTCTGGGATGGGTGAAACCCCTCGCCTTTAGGCGAAGCCTTCAGGAGGCCGCAGGGCCGGACCTCTTCGGGCTCTGGGACGTGCGCCGTGATAGTCGGCTTCAGCCGACGCGGCGCACTGATTCCCTCGCCTTCAGGCGAGGGAGACTCAATTGGAAATTGAAACGGCTCCCACACCCTGTGGTTTGATGACGTTAAGCAAAACGGCCATCAACCCACGAGAGAAAGGAGCCGAGATGAGAGTGTCCTACGTCCTGTCAGGAAGCGCAAGAAGGGTCGCAAGCTGGGCCGGGTCGAGGTCATCCGGCGCGAGGACTACACCGCGCTGGAGCTGGACGCCAAGATGGAGCTGATCCGCTCGCTGGTCCCGCTGGGCTTGATGCACGTGGAGGAGGTGCTCGACGAGGAGGTAACGGCGCTGGCTGGCGAGCGCTACGCCCGCAAGGCCGCGTCGATCGGGGGCCGCCGGCACGGTAGCAACCCTGGGACCGTCGGCCTGGCGGGGCAGCGGGTGCCGATTCGGGTGCCGCGGGTGCGCGGGGTCGCGGGGCGGGAGATTCCGTTGCGCGCCTACGAGGCGTTGCATGGCGACGGCGCGGTGAATGACCTCCTGCTGAAGCGCGGGCTCTATGGGATCTCGTGTCGCAACTACGAGGCGGCCGCCGAGGCGATTCCCGGCGCGATCGGGCTGTCGGGGTCGACGGTGTCCCGAGGCTTCATCGAGGCCAGCGCCGCGAAGCTTCACGAGCTCCAGGAGCGGGACCTGGCCGCTGAGGACGTCGTGGCCATCGTATTGGACGGCAAGACGTTCGCCGAGGCCACAATGGTCATCGCACTGGGCATCACCATTTCTGGGGCGAAACACTTCCTCGGCTTCGTGGAGACGGACACGGAGAATGAGCGGGTGCTGACGCTGTGCTTGCGGTCGTTGGTCGAGCGGGGGCTGGACCTCTCGCAGGGCCTGCTGGTGATCCTCGACGGCAGCAAGGGGCTGCGGGCAGCCGTCCGGAAGACCTTCCGCCACCGCGCCCTGGTCCAACGGTGCCAGTGGCACAAGCGGGAGAACGTGGTGAGTCACCTGGCCAAGAGCGAACTGGCGGCGTGGCGTCAGCGCCTCCAGCGCGCCTACAACCGGCCGGAGTACGACGAGGCCCTCACGGCGCTCAAGACGCTCCAGGGCGAGCTCGACGAACGGAACCAGTCGGCGGCTCGGAGCTTGACAGAAGGTCTGGACGAAACCTTAACGCTGCATCGCCTCGGGCTGTACGGGGTGCTGGGCCGGTCGCTGAAGACGACGAACTGTCTGGAGTCGGTCAATGCGCTCGTTGAGGAACGCTGTGCGAAGGTTGACCACTGGCAGAACTCGAGCCAACGCCACCGCTGGCTGGCGACCGCGCTCCTGGACATCGAGCCGCGCCTGCGGAAGCTGATGGGCTACCGCCACCTGCCCACGCTTCGTGCCGCGTTGAAGCAAGAACTGAAGATCGACACGACGACATCGAAGAAGGCCGCATGACGAATCCGGAGCCGTAGAGAGTTTCAATTGAGTCTCCCTCGCCTGAAGGCGAGGGAATCAGTGCGCCGCGTCGGCTGAAGCCGACTATCACGGCGCACGTCCCAGAGCCCGAAGAGGTCCGGCCCTGCGGCCTCCTGAAGGCTTCGCCTAAAGGCGAGGGGTTTCACCCATCCCAGAGGGAGACTCTAAGAATGGGCTTGACTCCTCGGACCAACCGGAGGCAGCTCGCGGCGTTGGGAAAGATCCTGACCACCCGCGTGCGCTGCTTGATCTCCTCGTTGAGGCGCTCAAGCATGTTCGTGCTCTTGAGATGCTTGTGGTGTTGGCGTGGCAGGCTGTAGAAGTTCAGGGTCTCGCCGATGTGCGCTTCGACCCAGTCGGAGAGCTTGGGGTAGCGCGTCGCCCAGCGGGTGAGCCACGCGTGGAGGTCCTGCTGGGCCTCTTTGAGGTTGCGCCGGTCGTAGGGCCAGCGCAGCTCCTGGCGGCAGTCATCGTCGGCCTTGCGCGGCAGATAGTCGAGGGCATTGCGGAGGAAATGCACGTAGCAGCGTTGCCAGACCGCTTCTGGGAGCCGCTCCCGGACGGCCCGGTTGATTCCCGCGTGATCGTCGGAGACGACGAACTCCACGCCGTGCAGGCCCCGCGTCTTCAAACCCGTCACAAACGTCGTCCCACTCGATCGTGACTCCCGGTTCGACAGCTCCACCCCCAGCACCGGGCGCCGGCCCTCCTCGTTGATCCCGAGCGCAATGAACACCGCCTGCGACTGGATGACCCCGTCGAGGCGGACCTTCTCGTCGCGCGCATCCAAGATCACGTAGGGATAGGCCTCCTCCAGCCGCCGCTGAGCAAAGCGCCGGAGCAGGCCATCCAGGCTCTTCTTGATCCGGCTGACGGTACTCGCCGAAAACGTGTGCCCGCAGAGCTCTTCGGTGACCGCCTTGACCTTGCGGGTCGAGACCCCCTGGACATACATCTCAGCTCACGCGCTCACCAGGGCTTTCTCGGACCGTTGGAACCGATCAAAGAGCTCGGTCGAGAACCGCCCCTCCCGATCCCGCGGCACCCGGAGCTCCAACTTCCCGATCCGCGTCACCAAGCCGCGGCTGGAATACCCGGATCGGTACCCGACCCGGTCCGTCGTTCGCTCCCCGGGGCCCGCCCCCACGGCCTCGGTCATCTCCGCTTCCAGGACCTCCTGCAACGACTCCTTCAGCAGGCCCTTCAACAACTCGCGGTCGTCGCCCACCAGGGCTTCGATTCGAGAGGACTTCGCGCGACGCTTGGTTCGGGTGGTCATGGCTCTGCTCCTTTGTGAGTAGGTCGATTTCGTCAATCAACCTTTTGCCATGACCGCTCGTTTCCCTCAAGCGGTTTTGCACACAGAACGAAACACTACCCGGAGAAGCCCGGCTTCTGGTAAACTGCTCCCCAGCACGCCATTCTTCTCGCCGAGCGCCCACGAGTGCCGGGTATTTTAGTGGCCGGACCCGACGCGCTCCCGTTCGTCAATTCTCCCCATTCTATGTTGATGACTGCCGAAGACTCTCTACAAGACGCGATATCGTCTGGTCGTCCGTGTGTCCTCTTCCTCGGCCAGGACTCTGGGCAGTCGACCGTTGCTGAGCGCAGCGTCCTTCAACGGCTACTTGACCGCAAGTCGCAGCCTGACAGCGGAACGTGGCGCGAGGCGCTTGCTGGCGGTCTGTCCGGCGAGGATATCGAATGGCTGACGGAGAGGTTCGCCCGCACTGTCCCGTCGGAGGCGCAACTTCAGGTACTTGCTCTTCCGTGGAGTGCCGTATTCACAAGCTCGATTGACGCTGGCCTTTTGAGACGCCTAGAGAGTCGTGGCAGGCAACCGGAGGCAATAACGAGCGTCGAACATTATCCCCGTACTTCTAGGAGTACGGCGCGTCCTCCGGTCTTCTACACGCTTGGACGGTCGGGTGACGCGACTGAGGGATCCAGGCCACCGCGGACCCTGAACGAATTGACGAGGCGCCTTGCTCGACACAGCTCCGTTCTCCTTTCGCGAATGGCCGACACAGTCACGACCGCAGGCTTGCTGGTCGTTGACGGGTACAAAGCCGCCAGCGACTGGCTGCCTCTGGAGTACTTGTTGGGGGCGATTCCGACGGATGGGAGCGTTAGGGTCCTCTGGCTCGGAATCGACGCCACTACTTTCGAGTCCTCTCTGTTCGCCGATCTCCGCAGTTCCGGGGCTCTCGTTACGGACGACCGGAACTTAGCGGATCTCGTTGCGGCTCTCGTAGCAAGTGGTGAATTTACGCCCAGCCAGCTGCCAGTGCTCTATGAGCCAGGCGTTATCTCGCTTGCTGATGGCGCGTTCATCGAGGTAGCTCCAGCCCTCCGCCTTCGAGTTGAAGCGTCTGCGGCAATCGTGGACGACGATTGGATCAAGCCTCCATCGCCACTCAGCCGAGAGTCTGAGGAAGACTTATTCAGAGCTTTGCACGGAGGTCCGCCAAGCACTCGGGCACTAGTGGAAGGCGTTGCCAGGGGGTTCTACGTTCTTCGAGGCTTCGAGGAGTCATTGCGGAGCCGCGTCAGCCACAACGCCACGCGGCCGGCCGCTCGGGATGCCGTGCTCGTCCTTCACGGCCAATCTGGTACGGGCAAGAGTGTCGCGATGGCTAGGCTCGCGCTGCTCGCGCGAACTCAGCTTCAGCTGCCCGTAGTCGTTTCCTTAGACCGCGTTCCCGAAGCCGCTGATGTGGATCCGTTCTGCGACGCGATCGATAGGGATGGGTTCGGTCCGACCTTGGTGCTTTGCGACTGCAATGCCTCTCCGGACCGATACTTTGCCCTGTCAGGATCGCTGCGAAGCCGCGGGCGACGCCACCTCATAGTAGGAACCAGCTACCGTCAAGAGCACGTGAAAAAGGGAAACACGGCAGACCTGATAGAGGCGCCGAAAAGCACTTCACCAAAGGAGAGGCAGGATCTAAGCGTACTGGTTAGCCGATTTGCTCATGCAGAGGGGTCAGAGCGTATCGCGTTTGACGGCGAACACATCTTGGCGCTTCTCTACAGGTATATCTCGGCCGGACGACCTCGCATTGCGTCCGGCCTGAGCGGCGAAACTAGGTTCACAGAAGGGCTCCTTCGCGCCAGGGCTCAAAGAGTGCGCACTCGACCGAGAACGCAGTTTGCCCAGAAACTCATTGCCGCCGGTGTGCTAGCTGGAGAGGAGCAGCTGTTTGAAGCAGTCGACTACGCGGCACAGGAAGGAGACGCGCCAGGCCGACTGATCGACTACGTGATGGCTGCAGGAAGGGTCGACGTTGCAGTCCCCCTTAACTTACTGCTCCGCGCCCTGCGCGCCAGGATCCACAAACTAGACTACCTCATGATCAGCGAGCTGTTTCAAGGGCTCGACTTGTTCAGATGGCACTACGGAGATCAAGAAAAGACCGAGCTTCTCGTGGCCCCGCGCCTGCGCCTTGAGGCCGAGCTGATTTGTCGGAGACGCTTGGCCGGTGCCGATCATGAGATGGAATGCCTGATCGACTTGATTGAGGCAGTGAGAGTGCGGAGTGTCGAGGGAGACAGCGAGCTGCGATTTGTGCTCGATCTCTTACAAAGGTTGGGCCGTGATGGCCCGCGGTCAGGCGCGTATGCTTTGGGCTACCTGAGAGTTGGGGAGGCGTTGACGACACTTCGAACGCTACACGCGGTCGAGGACGCCAGCCTGATACTGCAGGAGTCCAATTTCCGTCGAGCATGGCTGTGGTCTCGATACAATGACGAAAGTCTGGTGTTCGCAGACAAGGAGCGTGTTCTCAATGAAGCGCGAGAGGCGGTCGAATACGCCATAGGACGTATTGAAAATAATCAAATGCGTGCTGGGCGTCGCACTCGGGAGAATCTCTACGTCGAGCGCGCCTCGATCTATGGGTTCCTCGCGGTTGGCCACGCTCGGGCTCAAGAGAAGCCAGCGGTAGTCTGGTCGGACTATCTGGCTGCCCGTGTCGCAGTGAGACGCGCGATGGGTATCGCTCCCAACTATTTCCCGTTTGACGTTGGACTGTGGACGCCAGCAGATGTGTTTCGAGAGGCAGCGGACGACCTCACGGTGGAACAGAGGGCCGAACTGGTCGCGGACATCTACTCAACACTAGACCAGGTAGATCCTCAAGACCTTTCGCCCGATCAGCGAGAGCGTTTCAACATTCGACGTGCGAAGGTGGCTAGGACGCTAAGCGACTCGCGACTGCAAGCCGCTGCGTTTTCTGATCTTGAAAGCGAGAGCCTTCAAGTGGCGATCTTCCTCAGGGCCAGAAACATGGCAGCCGATGTGTTCGATGGCCGCAAGGTGATTAGTCCTGAGCTGCGAGAGAAGGCGCGTAACGCAGTTGCTTTTCTGGAAGAACGCAGAGGACAAATTGCCGAGGACCTGCGGTGTCTTCGCTTGTTGCTGGGGCTACGATGGGTTGCGGAGACTGGCGAGCGTATGCTCAGGGAAGAGAGACGTCGGGTTCCCTTTGAAAAGGCAAGTCGTCTCGCCCTCCTGAGCGTCGTTGGCGATGTGCGCCAAGCCTCAGGTGACTCAGTTGATGCGCCGATTCGGTATCTGGAAGCCGTTCTGCAGTGGGTCCTCGGCAACGCTCGCGAGGCAAACCAGATCTGGCGCGGCTTGTCGAGAGATACCGAGTTCGAGGACTGGCGAAGAGTTATCAGGCGTCTACTGGTCTGCGATGGCTTCGGACAGCCTGTTCTTCATCGAGGTCGTCTGGTTGAGAGTCGAACACAGGGCCATTGGTCGGTCGAAGTCGAAGGTCTATCAGGACGAGTTGACTTACTTGAGCGTAACTTCAGAAGCCTGACGTTCCGGCTCGGCGCGGAGGTTCGTGATTTCCGGGTAGCGTTCAACTACCTAGGGCCAATCGCTGATCCTCCGTCCCGTCAGGAGAGCGTTCGGTGAGCTTTGCCGCATTACACGAGACGCAGAGGCAACTGAGCCTACGCCTGCGAGTTCACGCCGGAGAGAAGGCCTACGGCGAGATCAACGTGAAGATCCCGACGAAGGATGACGACGAGCTTTCGTTTCTCCGACTCGTCGTGTGGTGCTTCGTCGTCCAGAACGAGGCTGGCCGGGTTGCGCTCCGGTTCCTAAAGGAGCTTCCGCCAATTCACCATAGGGAGTTGCTACCCGAGGTAGGCTATCTGCGGACATGGGCCACCCACAACCTGATGTCCGACAGGGACTCTGACCGAAAGAAGCTTCAACTTGCATGGAGCTGGTTCCGAGCGGCTTGCGGTACAAGCTCGCCAAAGACGCAGGACGATTGGCGGGCGTGCTTCGTTCGGCTGAGCGAGGACATGAACCGATCGCTGACGAACGCCCTGGCCGCGTGTGAGGTCTTGGTCGATCCTGAAGACGGCCCTCCCTTGCTGGATGAATTACATAGGCGCCTGGATCGCAACTGGGATGCGTTTCATTTTGACGCTTACGTTGTTGATGGAGCGAACAGACTCGGATTCGACGGAGTCGATCCGGTGGCGTTGCGAAAACATCACCTGGATTCCTGGCGTGCGGTAGTCGCTAGCGCCGAAGAAGCAGCCATCGTTCGCTTGATTGAAAAGCGAATTGAGAAGGATCTGCTTGACCTTATGAACGATGCACTCCCGGTGCGGGCACGTGAGGTCCTGGAGCGAGTCTCCGTCGAGGACCCCAAAGAGCTAGGTGCCCTGATGCTGGCGCTCAGAACTCGGAGTCGAAACTCGCGGAGCGGGGTTGGAGAGCTGCTTGACGGGCTTGTCGACTACCACCTAGTGCGGAAGTGATGCCTCCGCCAGCCGTTCCGTAGCTACGAGCGAGCGTTCGCGGACTACCTATCTTCGGCCAGTACGGCTGACGTCCCGCAGTCAATACGTCGTCGCAAGGAATCGCGGCCTCCCCCTTGACGACGCTCAGATCAATCCGCTGCGAAATACTCACATCGCCTGGATCGGTTGTGACGTCGAATTCCGTCTTCACGCGAATCTCGTACGTCAAACCGGCCACGCGGATCTAGTCAACCCTGGTCTCGGCTGGGGGATGTCAAACGTTTCGGTCACGTCGGCGGATTGCTTCGGTCCTTCGCATGAAGCGCTTAGCCCTTCGGGCCACGATAGAAATCGCGCGTAGCGAGCCGTCCAGCCAACCAAGCCGTGACCGACAGCGCAACGCCCTCCGAAACCGCCCACCACGGGCGGTCATCGCTTTTCGAACATAACAACGCTCTCTCGAGACGCTATTCGCCCGTACTTTCCCATCTGCTGCGCACTATTTCCTCGCCACCGAACCGCTCGAATCTCCTGACACACGAGCCCCACGCCTTCGCCGAGCTGCGCTGTGAACTCGTCGGCGAGAATGGCCTTGCCACCGTACCGCACATTCCCGACCACGAACGCGATCCTTGCGCCTTTGCGGCATACGCGCGTCACTTCGCGCAGACATAAATACATATCCAGAAAATATCCACGCAACATACGTTATATTCGCGCATCCTTCAGATGGTCGATACAGCCCTCTAGTGCTTCCGGTGGCACGTATTCCTTTGCCAATGGCCTCGGCCGTCCCGGCGGACGAAGAGGAGGTCTTCGATTTCCAGCTCCACGCTCTTGTTCGCCGGCATGCGGATGACATAGTCCACGTCGCGCGTCTCGAGCGCGTCGTAGATCTCGGGCTTGGCAAACGTGGCGTCCGCGCGGAACGCCACGCGCGTACCCTCCGCCTGCTGCCGGTCAATTTCCGGCACGAGCAGGTCGTCCCAATCGTCGGCGCTATGCACGTTGCCGGGCCGCAGCGTGGCGGCCACGTAGTCGCCGTGCTCGTTGAACAGAAACAGCGGGTGGTAACAGACTGATTCAAAGTGCCCGTTGTACGCGCTCCCTTCCTGGCCCCATGCACCGGGCTCTCACTCGAATCCATGTCGAGCACGATCCGGCCGGCGCGCGTTGGCATCTCAGCCTGTGCAAGCACCTCCCGGTTCACGGCCATCAGCCCGACGAGATTCTCCCCTCGGGTCAGCAGCTCAGTCTCGAACCAATGCAGCGTCGAGGTCAGCGCCGCACCGCGGTCCCAGAGCTGTGGCGACCCAATGAGCCGAAACGTCGGGTCCGCCGACACGCGCACCGCATCGTTGAGGTCTTCGTAGCCCGCGAGCCGGCTGTAGACCGACTGTCGCAGGAGATCCGCCAGGCTGAACTGGGTGTTCAAGCCCTGTCGGGAGTCGCTCAGGTGCTCGGCGATGAGTGTCGCCAGCCCCAGGCGTTCATCCAACTCGCGCACCAGAAGGAGACCGGCGTCGGAGGTAATGCGCGACCCCTGGAATGCGACCTTCAGAAAGCCATTGAACGTGAACTGAAACGCCTCGTGCTGTAATTCACCCACAGGGTGTCACCCTCCGTGGCGGGGTTCCTTGCGTCGGAGCCCCGGAAATCAAGGCGCGGCGACTGGCCGGCCGATGCGGTACCACAGCCAAATCGGAAATCCGGGGTAACACCCGTCCGATGACCCGAACGGTGACCGGCGGCTCGACGCCTCCCGACCTTCTTCGGACGCCTCTCCCGTGTTGCGCGCGCTCTTCGCTCTTCGTAGCGTCGGCCGTACGTCGTCAGCCCGTTGGTACGGGTAGCGCCCAGATCCGCTGGCATCGACGCGAACAGGCAGCGGGGCAGATGGCTCTCTGCCAGAAACAGCCAGAAACAGCCAGTAGTACCACGCGTGTTTCACCAACCGCCCACCCGTCTTCACCACCCGCCCTGACCAGCGCCTCCCAGCGCCCAGCCAGCGCCTCAAGGCGTCCTGGAGGATTCTCAGTAGGATGCGGCTGGGTGACTACAGGCGGGTGGTTGTTCATCGCGACGTGCGACACCTGCGGTCGTCAGGCACGCATGGACCCCGCTGAGGCGCTGACCCATCCACGCACCCATCCCCGTGTGCGCGTGGCAGAACTCGCGATCCGCCGAGAACGTGATGAGCGAGACGACGATGAGGGTGAAGACCACCGCATCGAACCAGCGCCCCGCCCGCGTGTCGGATTGCTCGACCATGCGTTTGAGGTGCATCGCGCCATCTTATACGTGCCGATGACGCATCTCACAGACGCGCTTGACGTATGCAAGATATAGAATCAGACACGGGATACGACACACGGCGGCGCTCGCCGGACGGTGCCATCGCCCTCATGTCCTAAACGACCGTTTACGATACAGACCCGCGTTCAGAGTACCGCCGGCGGTACTACGAGCTGGCTTTCTTCGCCTCGTCCTCGTCGACGGGCACAACGTACCGCTCGGCCTCGTCCGGGTCCAGTTTGGCCGGTGCGGAGTCCTTCTACCCCCTCACACCACCCATCTTCTTGATCACCTCCACGCCGTCGGCCGGCTGAACGAATCGGTCTGCCCGATTCGTTCAACCCGAGGCCACGACGATGTGGACTTGGCAATGATCACTGGGCCCCCAGGTATCCGGCTCGTTCCGCGCGCTGACCTGACACTGTTCAGCGAGACCATTGGAGGCAAACACGAAGTCGAGCTGCCGGGTGGCCGTGGCTGGCCTGTGGCGATTCGTGCGGTACGTGGGGACATTGTGGCTTGTAGGCGGGAGCTCGTCAGGCCACGGGTCCGCGCGGCGACCCGCGGGCGCTTGCGGGCCCACGAAGGACAGCCCAAGCGCGCGCATTCTGTCGAAGACAGTCGCATAGCGAGAGGCCCAGTAGACGCTGCCGTTCTCCCCATACCCGTGCAGGATGTTGAGGTCACCCGCCGCAAGAATCCGGTGGCCCGACTGTTGCCCCACGAAGACTGAGATGTCAGAGATGAGGCGGTGGACTGCCGCATCGGCGTAGATCCAACTGCTACCAGTTGTGGGGTCCGGCTTCTCCCAAAGGGCATACATCGAAACGACGACAAAGGCTTTCCCCGTGGGAGGCGTCACGATGGCGGCGTCCAGCGTGCCGGCTCGGCTGACCGTGAGGTCGCCATCCTGAGCCTTCTCGATTGGCGTGGGCTCAAGCCATTCCACGTCGATACGGCTCGAGAGCTTGACGACTGCCGCGCGCCAGGGCCGATGCCCAGCGCCCGCTGTGCGCCAAGTAGCTGGACGGTATTCAAACGGCGGCGGCATGTCAGCCGGGGGATCCGTTGCTTCTTGAACCAGCGCGATGTCGGCATCGGTGTTACAGAACTCACGCCACGTTTGTTCTTGATGAGCGATGTTCCAGGAGATCACCTTAACCATGACTCAAAGATGGTACCCAACAACGGCGGGGAACTGCGCGGTCACGGTTCAATGACCGGCGTAGTGAACGCTGAGTCCAGGTTTAATTCTTCGGAGTCTGCTTCCAGAGCTGGACGTGAGGTGGCGTCGACCGAGACCTCTTCGCGGTCGCCTTCACTCGACGCCCCACCAACGCGTAGATGTCCTGACCCATTGGACTCTTGTCACGCCGCGTCGCTTTTTCCAGGCAATACCGGCCATACATCAGTAACCGGCGCATCCTGTATGTCGTCGCCGCTTTCTTCATCCCGTTGCAGAACACGCAGCAGGGCAGAAGGTTGTGCTCATCATCAGCGCCTAGGTGAACGCGAGGCACAATGTGGTCAATGTGCCACTCGCCGACGTAGAGCCTCGTCCCACACAGGTGGCAATAGCCATCGGTCTTCTTCCAAATACGCCCCTGTTTGCTGTTTTCGTTGATTCTGCGACTTCGCTTTTGCATGATGCCCTCTCCTGGACTCCTGGCCGGACGCTCGCTCGTTATGGGCAAGCACGATCGAACTCAGCGACGACGGCTTCTACGGGTCGCCGGGCCGGGCCATGCGGTAGCCGACCCCGCGCTCGTTGATGATCAGGGCCGGGCGGTCGGCCTCGTCGGCGAGCTTGTCGCGCAGCCGCTTGACGTAGGCGCGCACGATCTTGGGATCGACGTCGGGGCGCCCGGCCCAGACCCGGCGCAGCAGGGTCTCGTGGGTCAGGACCCGGCCAGCGTCCTGCGCCAGCACGCGCAGGAGCTCGTACTCGGTCGCCGTCAGCTCCACCGGGCGCCCGGCCACGGTGACCCGCCGCTGGTCGTAGTCGATGGCGAGGGCCCCGAGCGCGAACGGGACGGGCGCCGCCCGCCGGCGCAGGACCGCCCGGATCCGCGCCGTGAGCTCGGTCGGCGAAAAGGGCTTGACGAAGTAGTCGTCGGCGCCGGCCTCAAGCGCCCGCGCGATGGTCTCGTCGCGCCCGTAGCCCGAGATGAAGATGACGGGGAGGTCGGCGAGTTCCGGCACGGTCTGCATCAGTTGGATCCCGTTGGTCCCGGGCAGCATCAAGTCGAGCAGCACCAGCCGGGGCTGCTCCGCCCGGAGGAGGCGCGACAGCTCCCGGGGGTCGCCGGTGACCGGCAAGCGAGGCCAGGCCGGCGAACAGGTGCGGTGCGTGGCCAGCCAGACGTTGCCCGGCCCGTTGATCATGATTTCGCTGACGTCCGGGTCTTCGAGCGCCGACTCGAACCCCGGCAAAAACGGTTTCAGCAGGTCCAGCCCGTCGCCGCGGCACCGCCGCCGCAGCCGTCGCGCATACTCCAGCCCGAACGTCAGGCACCATTGGCGGATCGTCTCGTACGTGACGTTGATGCCGCGCTCGGCGAGGAGGTCCTCGACGTCCCGAACACTGAGGCTGAACCGGTGGTACAACCACACCGCGTGACTGATGACTTCCGATGGGAATCGGTATCCTCGGTAGCTCGGCATACGGCTACTGTGCCACGTCGGCACTCAAGTTGACAGAACCACGGGGGGGGGGGGATTAACGAGGTCGTCGCGGACAAGGGGTACCACAGTAATCAGGTGCTCACGGATCTGGCGGCCCTCGACCTGCGGGGCTACATCGCGGAACTAGATCGCGGCCGACGCAACTGGACGAAGAACGCCGTGGCCCGCGATGCGGTCTATGCGAAACGATCACCGCGACTCCGCGTGCCGTTTTCCCGTCAGCCCGGGGGCTTGTCCGGCACCTCGTCCTGGAGCGCGCCTGTGGTCTCGATCAACTTCTCCATTCCCTCGCCGCGGCCTGCCTCGAGCATTTCCTCACGCATGTTCGTGGCTGCGTGAATCGAAGGGTGCTGGACTGGAAGGCGACGCGCACTTGCGATCATGATCAATCACCAAAGTGGGCTCGCAACACGAATTTACTACATCGTCCCTTGAACTGTGGGTCGCCATGCTGCTTCGGAAGGAAGCTGTACCTCGCACAGCCGCATTCGAACAGAATGGAGCCTCCAGGGAAACCTGGGACGATTCAGCCCATCGTATGACACACTTCGACACCCCCGACCCAATGCGCACTGAGCCTCTCGCCGGGAACACGGCAGCCACCGAGTGGGATCGTACCGCCGCGCAACGTGCGCTGGACGAGTTGTTCCAGTTCGCTCTCCAGTACGACAGTTGCAAGGAGTTCCAGGACCTGATGCGCTTCATCGCGCGTTTTCGACTGTACTCACCGTTCAATGCGATGGAGTCAAGCCCATTCTTAGAGTCTCCCTCTGGGATGGGTGAAACCCCTCGCCTTTAGGCGAAGCCTTCAGGAGGCCGCAGGGCCGGACCTCTTCGGGCTCTGGGACGTGCGCCGTGATAGTCGGCTTCAGCCGACGCGGCGCACTGATTCCCTCGCCTTCAGGCGAGGGAGACTCAAATTGAAACTCTCTACGGCTCCGGATTCGTCATGCGGCCTTCTTCGATGTCGTCGTGTCGATCTTCAGTTCTTGCTTCAACGCGGCACGAAGCGTGGGCAGGTGGCGGTAGCCCATCAGCTTCCGCAGGCGCGGCTCGATGTCCAGGGCGCGGTCGCCAGCCAGCGGTGGCGTTGGCTCGAGTTCTGCCAGTGGTCAACCTTCGCACAGCGTTCCTCAACGAGCGCATTGACCGACTCCAGACAGTTCGTCGTCTTCAGCGACCGGCCCAGCACCCCGTACAGCCCGAGGCGATGCAGCGTTAAGGTTTCGTCCAGACCTTCTGTCAAGCTCCGAGCCGCCGACTGGTTCCGTTCGTCGAGCTCGCCCTGGAGCGTCTTGAGCGCCGTGAGGGCCTCGTCGTACTCCGGCCGGTTGTAGGCGCGCTGGAGGCGCTGACGCCACGCCGCCAGTTCGCTCTTGGCCAGGTGACTCACCACGTTCTCCCGCTTGTGCCACTGGCACCGTTGGACCAGGGCGCGGTGGCGGAAGGTCTTCCGGACGGCTGCCCGCAGCCCCTTGCTGCCGTCGAGGATCACCAGCAGGCCCTGCGAGAGGTCCAGCCCCCGCTCGACCAACGACCGCAAGAACAGCGTCAGCCCCCGCTCATTCTCCGTGTCCGTCTCCACGAAGCCGAGGAAGTGTTTCGCCCCAGAAATGGTGATGCCCAGTGCGATGACCATTGTGGCCTCGGCGAACGTCTTGCCGTCCAATACGATGGCCACGACGTCCTCAGCGGCCAGGTCCCGCTCCTGGAGCTCGTGAAGCTTCGCGGCGCTGGCCTCGATGAAGCCTCGGGACACCGTCGACCCCGACAGCCCGATCGCGCCGGGAATCGCCTCGGCGGCCGCCTCGTAGTTGCGACACGAGATCCCATAGAGCCCGCGCTTCAGCAGGAGGTCATTCACCGCGCCGTCGCCATGCAACGCCTCGTAGGCGCGCAACGGAATCTCCCGCCCCGCGACCCCGCGCACCCGCGGCACCCGAATCGGCACCCGCTGCCCCGCCAGGCCGACGGTCCCAGGGTTGCTACCGTGCCGGCGGCCCCCGATCGACGCGGCCTTGCGGGCGTAGCGCTCGCCAGCCAGCGCCGTTACCTCCTCGTCGAGCACCTCCTCCACGTGCATCAAGCCCAGCGGGACCAGCGAGCGGATCAGCTCCACCTTGGCGTCCAGCTCCAGCGCGGTGTAGTCCTCGCGCCGGATAACCTCGACCCGGCCCAGCTTGCGACCCTTTTTGCGCTTCCTGACAGGACGTAGGACACTGCTCATCTCGGCTCCTTTCTCTCGTGGGTTGATGGCCGTTTTGCTTAACGTCATCAAACCACAGGGTGTGGGAGCCGTTTCAATTTCCAACTAAGTTTCGCTCACCCTCATGCGATGCTCGCACACACTCAGAAGCCTGGAGCTAGCTACGTGGCACCCGCGTATCGCTGGGCGCGAGACTATGGGTACCGGATCAGGCCCGGCGCTCGGCCCATCGTGCTCCTCCAGCCACGGGGGCCGGTGATGTTCGTGTTCGACGCCAGCGACACGGAACCTCTCCCGGGTGCAGCGCCTCTACCTCGGAACGTCACGCACCCCTTCGAAGTACGTGCTGGACAGGTGGGCAACCAACTGACCCGCTCAATCGAAAATGCTAAGCGGGATGGCGTCCGCGTCGAAGCACGCGACGCCGGCTCACAAAGCGCCGGTCAAATTGGCGTGGCGAGACCCGGTGCAACTGTCAGGTTCCAGATCAGAGCACGTCCAGAACCCGTCTACCGCGATTCGACCAACTGACCCGGGGTGCACGTCAAGACGCTGCGGGCGTCGGCGAGGGATGGGCGGCTGCCGGTCACCTCCGAGGAGAACGATAACGTCGGGGTGTATCCTTACGTTTTGAAGGTCATGTACTGCCCAATCAATACGCCGCCCAAGCTACACCACGGCCTGCCGCCGGTCGACCATCACGAGCGCCCGCACCACGTCACCGCCCCGCGTTCGCCCATCACGGGGCAATCTCTCGGCGCTACAACGCCGGCCGCCGAACAGCGCCGGCTCGCGACGGATGCGCCGCGACGGTCAGGGTGCAGCGCGCTCGCCGATCCATGGATTCCGAAGGAACGCTGACGTCGTACCGTCCGCTTGAAGATCCCAATAGCGCGGTTGAACTGGGACGAGCTTTCCGTTGTTGAATGTGAACGCGAAGATCTCCCTTTCGATAGCGGCCAGATCGACCGTGTTCCGCCTTGCAAGGTCTCGAAAGGGCACTGCGCTGACACTGACGTTCATGTGGTGCACGTCATTCCGAAAGCTGTGCCATATTCTGCCAAACGCTTCAGCGCACTCAGTCGAGATGATCTTCTGCTCGACAAGCGCTGCCGCAACGGCTGGGCGATCAACGTCAGGCTGAATCTGATTTCGTTCCAGCACGAAGCGCCATACGCCTTCGGTGACAGATTGCGACACCATCACTGCACTAAGCAGATACTCGTTCCGATACAAATTGATGCACTCCGACGACGCTGCTGCGAAATGGTGATTCGGGATGACGCCTTGGTGCGCTACTTCCAAGTACCGCTCGATTCGGATTTTGATCGTCTGTTCAAGGGCCGCTCGCATCCCCCTCTTCAGATCCTCGCTTCGAGAAATCTCGTTCGGTGTTTCCATGATGGTGCGCTCCGTTTCACGTCCTCATCGGCTTCGGCTATTGGTCGGCGTCGGCCCGCTGCTGCTCGAGCCCGACACGGGCGCTATTCCACGAGGCGCAGTTGCGACGGCGCGATGCGCGGCGATGAGGGCAAAACAACTAGCGCTCCCTTGACCGTCTGGTAGGTGCAGGTCCGGCTAGGCGTCCTTGATTGTTTTTAACTCCCAGAGACAGTCCGTGCGGAAGTCACGGACGGTGAACTTATCGGTCGCCTTGGCCGTGGGTATTCGCCTTAAACGAACTCTACTCGTTCGCGCGCTCAGCCGGGCCTTTGACTCGCCTAGACAGCAGATCGCGCCACCGGTCAATGTACTTCTTCGTTGCAAGCTTTGCGTTAGTTCAGCTCATCCCGTTCGGGACGGGTTCGGTGTCGATCACCCCATGCCATTTATTTTTCAACTGGTCTCTTCCGTAAGGAGAAGAACTTCCTTCATGGACTCCCTATCAACCCGCCGAGCCATGAATCAAGGAAGGCAAGCAGGCGGCGCATTGGACGCGCCTGTCGTGTCACCGGTTCCGAGCGAACGAGGTCCGGCTGCAGATGCGCGTGCTCGCGTACAACCTCGGGAATCTCTGGCGGCGGCTGGTGCTCCCGAAGCGGATCGACACGTGGTCGTTGACCAGTCTCCGGCAGCGCCTCGTCAAGACGGGTGGGCGGCTGGTCAAGCAGGCCCGCTACTACGGGCTGCTGTTGGCGGAGAGCCACCTGACTCGAAGCCTGTTCGGGGCGATGCTCCAGCGGATCTGGGTGCTCCCGGTCCCGGCAGGTTGACGCGCGGCGCGTGGAAGAACGCCGGCTTGGCAAAGCGAGGACACAAGTGAAGAGCGGTGTCGAAGGAATGCCCTGGAAGCACGGACCTCCAGCCCGCTACACGTCAGCGCGGGCTGAAGTGACGGCCTTCTGACCTGGACGATGGTGCGACGAACACAATCTCGTGGGCTCGACGGCTCTCGGGTGTATAACGGGGCCATCCGCGGTAGGCAAAACGGAAATCTAGGATCAAACGTGTCGATGAGCGAGACCGTATACGCCTCAATTCGAGTCTCTGCGAGACACTACCGGACAGCGAAGGAACAGTGTTTCTGGCTGTATCGCTTCGACACGCTGAACGGTGCCTGGAGATTCTTCCCCCTGCGAGATTAAGTTTCCGCCCTAGGAAGTTAATCTCCCTTTTTTCCATGGAGATTATTTTCCCCTATATTTCGACCATTGGTTCGGACTTCCTCAAAGTTCGATCGCCGAGCACACGAGAACTCAGAAGACAATTCACACCGGCCGATCGGTTGCGGGCATTTTTTACGTCGGCGGGGTCGTCGGCCTGATTTGGGTGTGCCACCGAGCGCGGGCGGCGGCGGTCTGGGTGATCCCGCCGTCCCAGGACCAGCACGGCCAATCGCGCCACTGCAGGGCCACGGCCGCATCGTAAGCAGCCCCCGCGGTCAGAGAAAGCGGGCGACGGCCCCGCGTTCGGCGCGGGCCCCGGCGGAGTAGTGGTCGATCATGCGCGCCGTCTTCCACGCCCCGGCCAGCATCACGTCGGTGGTCGAGGCGCCGCGCGCGGTGAGCTCGGAGGCGAGGCCGACACGCCCACTGTGTGCGGTCACCCGGGCGGTGATGCCAGCGTCCTTGGCCGCGGCCGTGAACCGGCGCCCGAGGCTCCGGGGCGTCAGGCCGCCGAAGACGCGGGCGGTGGGCTCCACCTCGTAGTTCTCTGCTAACAGTCGCGACGCGTAGTGATAGAGTTTTGACCCACTCTCATGCAATCCACCCTCTTCACCATGCAGCAAGGCTCCGACACAGGGGTTTGCGATCGCACGCAGCAGGTGCAGGATGGGATTCTGTCCGCAATTTCTAGCGTCAGCGACTGCACGCTCGTGAGCGGTGCGCACCTGGAAGCAATCGCCACCCTTAACCTATCGGGTAAGGGGCTGACGACCCTTCAAGTGGGCGATTTTACAGGCTGCAGGGACTCGATCTTTCTGAAAACGCCCTGAGGACGGTGCCAGCAGACGTGTGTCGCTTCCTGTATTGGAAGGCACAGGTGGCCATGGTCCAGTTAATCGATAACCCCGGCTTTATTAACGACGACAGCATTGCGATGACTGGAGAGGGGATCTGCGACAGGACGCCGGCGGTGAAGGACGCCATCCTGGAAGCACTAATGGACATTCACAACTGTGCACTCGTGCCGGATGAGATTGGAATTGATGACATTGGCGACGACTGCAGGCTGGTGACCGATGCGCACTTGGAGGCGATCGTCACCCTTGACTTATCGGGCAAGGGGCTGACGGCTTTCGAAGCGCACGATCTTGTGGGTCTTACAAGTCTGCAGGAGCTCTATCTTCAGGACAATGCCCTGACGACGCTTCCAGCGGACCTGTTCCGCGACCTCGCCAACTTGCAGGAGCTCTGTCTTCAGTACAACGTTCTAATGACGCTACCGGCAGACGTGTTCCGCAGCCTCACCGCGCTGAAGACTTTAGATCTTCAGAACAACGCCCTTGCGACGCTGCCGGGAGCCCTGCTCGATGAGGTGGAGGCACGGGGGGGCGCCGGTGACTTAAAAGGGAACCCCGGCTATCTGGAGTCGTCCCCATTCGACTTCTGCCGGAACTCTGATGGCACCCCGCTGGCGGGAGAGTGAAAGCCGCGCATCGGAGCAGCACGCACAGCCAGCCGTTCGTCGGCGAGCCTCAGTACAACGGGGCGATTCGAGCAGGGCAAGCCGGTCATCGTCTGGGGCGTCGATGTCGTATTTCTGAAGCAAGCGGACTGGAAGTACGAGGCCAGTTCGGCAAGTGCAGCCGGTGGCGGGCGTACACGGTGCCGCTCGTCGCCGTGCCGCTCGAGGTCGCGTACTGAACCGTCACCGTCTGCTCGCTCGCTACCGACAGTGACACCGTGAAGTCCACCGAGGCGCCCTCGTGTTCCCTAAGATTTCCGAATCAAGCGGTTCATCCGGACAGTGAAGGAACAGTGTTTCTGGCTGCATCGCTTCGACACGCTGAACGGTGCCTGGAGATTCTTCCCCCTGCGAGATTAAGTTTCCGCCCTAGTAAATTCATCTCCCTTTTTTCCATGTAAATTATTTTCCCCTAATTTTCGACCATTGGTTCGGACTTCCTCGAAGTTCGGTCGCCGAGCACACGAGAACTCAGAAGACAATTCACGCCGGCCGATCGGTTACGGGCATTTTTTTTGCGCGGCCGGGTCGTCGGCCTGATTTGGGTGTGCCATTGAGCGCGGGAGGCGGCGGTCGGGATGATGCCGCCGTTCTAGGACCAGCACAGCTGCTAGCGCACTGCAAGGTCGTCAGCAGCCCCCGCGGTCAGAGAAAGCGGGCGACGGCCCCACGTTCGGCGCGTGCGCCGGCGGAGTAGTGGGCGACCATACGCGTCGTCTTCCACGCTCCGGCCAGCATCACCTCGGTCGTCGAGGCGCCGCGCGCGGTGAGTTCAGAGGCGAGGCCGACGCGGCCGCTGTGCGCGGTCAACCGAGCGGTGATGCCAGCGGCCTTGGCCGCGGCCGTGAACCGGCGCCCGAGGCTCCGGGGCGTCAGGCCGCCGAAGACGTGGGCGGTGGAGTCCACTTCGGCGGGCCGGAGGGTGAGGACGGCGGTGGCGGCGCCGTTCTTGAGGTAGCGCACGTCGGCGGCGGTCCCCTCCTGGTCAGTCTTGGAGCGGCGCACCGTCACCAAGACCGCGCCCCCGGTGGTGACGGACACCACGTCGCGCCACTCGAGCACGGCCGCTTCACTGCGGCGGAGTCCGCCCTGAAAGAGCACAGCGGCGAGGGCCTTGTCGAGGCCGCCGCGCCGGGCAGCGGTAGCGGGGGTTTCGAGGCCACGGCCGGTGCGGCGGGGACGGTCAGCGGTGGCGAGGATGGCGGCGAGGCCATCGGCGGTCAGCGGCGCGGCCTGGCCCCGGCCCCGGTCGGCGCCGTCGCGCCGGAACCCGGCCAGCACGCGCGCGGTCTGGGGCCCGCGGACCGTGGTCCCGGCCAGCGTGGCGCGGAAGGTGACGGCGGCGACCACGAGCGCGGCCGTGGCCGGCGCGCGGCCCTGCTCGAACAGCCACCCGAGGTAGGCGGCCAACGTGGCGTCAGTGGCAACTTCGGGGCCGCGCCACGCATCGAATTGCCGCAGCGCGCGGGCGTAGGCGTCGCGGGTGTTCGGGCTCAGCGAGTGGTCGGCCAAGTGGCGCGTCGTCGGAGTGGCTGCAGCGACAGCCGTGGGGACGGCAGCCGTGAGAGCTTTGGATGTGTCAGCGTCGTGTTTGTATTCGACCATAAATGTAATTATGGATCATTATATCAAGTTTTCTCATCTCGCTAAAGTGCACGCCAGCAACCAGAATGGGCGTCACTGCGTGGAGACATTGCTGCGCTCGGGCCAGCCGGGCAGCGACGCGGCGCGCTGGTGCGCCAGGAGCCCACCACGATGTCCGCCTGCTCGCCCGTGGGTCGCTCACGGTTAGGTCGCGCTGACCGGCGTGATCGTGCATGTCGTCGAGCCAGCGCTCAGGGGGTCGAGGGTCATTGGGCCCGCGCGAGGCGGCGCCGCAGAAAAGAGCCTCCTCACTCACGCCCTGCGGCAAAAAATACTCACGCCCCGCGCAGAAAATATAGAGCCTTCCCCCATGGGGTCGTACGTGACCGGGAATTAGCCACGAGCTCTCACACGCGCACAGGAGGGCGTGTCGTGGGCTCACGACACCTCCCCGTGGGCCTTGGCCTCGGGTGCGGAGCCGATTCCGATGGATCGCTCTTCCGCTGATGACCCTTCGTGTTCTCTCTAGTCGCCGTGGGCTCCGGACCGCATATCTCGGTCGGCTTTCTCGCCGATGCGGTGAGTGATGCATGGGGTCTAACCACACAGGCTGTAGGGGTGTACCGTCACCACAGCATATAATGTGGCAAGCGCACGGGAAATTATGGACAGCGTACGCCTACACGTGGCCGTGGGGGCAACAGGCTTCCCACCGACGTCTCGACCTCGTCGTGCGCTCACGCCGCAACTGGCGCACCCACAACGCTGCGAGGACCCGGGCTGCTCTGCTGCCGGGTACATCGTGGCCTATGACGACGGCGTCTATTGCCGCCGGTGCTTCCATCGGCGCACGGCGGTCTGGCGGCGGGAGAACAGGGCCGCGGGGCTCTGCGCGTGCGGCCGAGACCCAACGCCGAGCTACAAGACGTGCGCCCGCTGTCGTGCGAAGAACAACCATCGCGATTGGCACCGTCGGATGCGGCGCCGGTACGGCAAACCGGTCAAGGGTGCGTACACCACGTATCGGGGAGGCCCCCTCCGTGGAGTCGGGATTTCTAGCAGCCCGTGGTAAAAGTCGTTCTTATTAGATCAAGTGCCCTATTAGATCATTAGCCAGAATTCGTCTCTGTTCTTATACTCTGGTGCATGGCGATGGGTAAGAAGCGGACGCGTGACCGACAAGCAAATATGTGGGTCGCCACGGAGGATCTGCCGAAGAGTGCCGGGCATCCGTTCTATGCTCTATGCGCGGTTGAATCGCGTCCTCGACGACGCGGGCTTTGACCCCTTCGTCGAGGCGCAGTGTGCGCAGTTCTATGCCGACGGCATCGGGCGGCCGAGTCTGGCGCCGGGGCGCGATTTCCGGTTGCTGCTGCTCGGCTATTTTGAGGGCTTGGACTCGGAGCGGGCGATCGCGTGGCGCGCGGCTGATTCGCTGAGCATCCGGCAGTTCCTGGACTTCGCGCTGCACGAGGCGCCGCCGGACCATTCGACCCTGTCGCGCACGCGCCGGCTGATCGCCGTCGAGACACACCAAGCGGTGTTCACGTGGGTCTTGCAGCAGCTGGCGGATGCCCACCTGGTGGACGGGCACACCCTGGGGATCGACGCGACGACGCTCGAAGCCACCGCGGCGAGGCGGAGCATCGTGCGCCGGGACACGGGCGAGGCGTACGAGGCGTGGCTGACCCGGCTCGCGGAGGCATCGGGCATCGCCACGCCGACGCGGGCCGAGTTGGCGCGGTTCGATCGGAAACGGAAGAAGAAAGGGTCGAACGACGACTGGACGCATCCGCACGATCCGGATGCGAAGATCACGAAGATGAAGGACGGCCGCACACATCTGGCACACACCGCCGAGCACGCGGTGGACCTGGAGACGGGCGCCATCGTGGGGGTGACCGTGCAGGACGCCGACGCGGGCGACACCACGACGATGGTCGAGACGCTGATCGAAGCGTCGGATCACGTCGCCGCGGTGGACGGCGCGTCGGGGATCACCGAGGTCGTGGGCGACAAGGGGTATCACAGCAACGCGACGCTGGTCGGGTGTGCGGATCTCGGCGTCCGGAGCTATGTGTCGGAGCCTGATCGCGGTCGGCGCACGTGGAAGGGCAAGGCGGCCGCCAAGAAGGCGGTCTATGCCAACCGGCGGCGGATTCGCGGCCCTCGTGGACAACGCCTGCTGCGGCAGCGCGGCGAACGACTGGAACGGCCCAACGCGCATCTCTACGAGACCGGGGGCATGCGCCGGGTGCATCTGCGCGGCCATCCCAATATCCTCAAACGCCTGCTCGTGCACGTCTGTGGCTTCAACCTCGGGTTGCTCATGGGGCAGCTGACGGGCGTCGGTACGCCGCGGAGCCTCCAGGGCCGCGCGGCGGCCCTTCTGGGTGCCCTGATCGGCCTTCTGGGCGGGCTCTGCGAGCGTGTGGCGCGATCCTGGGCCCCGGAGCCCTCACATCCGCCGGATTCGTCGTGGGGGCGACCGGCGACACGTCAATACGAGCACACGGTCCTCGATTTACGAAGAGCCCCTTTCACCACGGGCTGCTAGGGACAGCGGGAAAAGGGAGCAGTCAACCCCGTCCCTGCCCAAGCCGTCGTTACTCCCACGGTCCACATGACACTCCTCCAGCGCTGGCGGCTGGTCCAACTGGTCCAACCATCCAGGAACTTCTCTCTCGAAGTGCAAACTCTAGAAAAGTTAAAACTGGGTCGGACCGCTTGGACCACGCGTGCTGCGATGGCGACACACGCTCCCATTGCTTGATAAAACAGGCACGTCGTCGTATTAATTTGCTCTGTTGCGTCCTTAATAGATGACACTCTGACCCGGTATCAGCCTTCATTCACACTTTCGCTTTTCTCGGTCGGTGCACCGCCAGTCCGCCGCAATTTCGACCGCTTTCACCCCCGAACCGCCGACCTACCAACGACCTACACCACCAGACCAGCTAGCCGTCCACTTAGAGGTGGACCCCGAAATTCGGACAGGTTGCTAAGGTGGGATCCAGACCACAGAGAAGGAGTCTGGAATGTCCCGAAAGAGACGGAACTACCCGGCTGAGCTGAAGGCGAAAGTCGCGCTGGAGGCTCTCCGCGAAGAGGCAACGATGACCGAGCTGGCCTCTCGGTACGACGTTCACCCGAATCTGATCGCGAACTGGAAGAAGAAGGCACGCGAACACGTGCTGGCGAGCTTCGCAGGCAAGCACGAGTACCAGGAGGCCTGTCGAGCGGTCGAGATCAAGGAGTTGCGAGCGAAGGTGGGCGAGCTCGTGATCGAGCGGGATTTTTTGTCCAAGGCCTTCGGTCGGTGAGCCACGGCCGGAGGGAAACGATGGTCGATCCCGACCATGCCGCGCTCAGCATCACACGCCAGTGTGGCCTGCTCTCGATCGCCCGCTCGTCGTTCTACTACGAGGGCAAGGGCGAGAGCCCGCTGAATCTGCGGCTGATGCGGCGCATCGATGAGCAGTTTCTGGAGACGCCCTTCTACGGCTCGCGGCAGATGACGCGCTGGCTGCTGCGCCAAGGCGCCAGGGTCAGCCGCAAGCGCGTCCGGCGCCTGATGCGGCGCTTGGGCCTGGAGGCGATCTTCCAACGGCCCAGGACGTCTCAGCCGCACCCGGCGCACAGGGTCTATCCCTACCTGTTGCGCGATCTGCCGATCACGCGGCCGAACCACGTGTGGTGCACGGATGCTACCTATATCCCGTTGCAGCGAGGCTTTCTGTACCTCGTCGCGGTGATGGATTGGGCGAGCCGCAAGGTGCTGTCCTGGCGTCTGTCCAACACGCTCGATGCGCACTTCTGCGTCGAGGCCTTGCACGAGGCGCTCGAGCACTATGGCCCTCCGGAGATCTTCAACAGCGACCAGGGCAGCCAATTCACCAGCGTCGACTTCACCGACGTGCTCACGGAGGCTGGCATTCGCATCTCAATGGACGGCAAGGGCCGCTGGATGGACAACGTGTTCATCGAGCGGCTGTGGCGATCGCTCAAGTACGAGTGCGTCTACCTGTCTGAGTTCGCGACCGGCGCCCAGGCCCGGACCGGCATCGGCTGGTGGATGGACTTCTACGACCGACGCCGGCCCCACTCGGCGCTCAACGACCGGACGCCGGCCGAGGCGTATACTGACGACGGGGCTGACCGGAGCCCGGGGCTATGCCCCGGTTCCCGTCAGCCCAAGGTCGCTTGAATCATGAACCGGATTCCACCTTAGCTGTGACGAAAACCTGTCCAAAGGATGGGGTCCACCTCTACTTACCTACGCTTTTCACCATCAGCCGACCTAAAAACAGCGATACAGCACCCTACAGAGGCGATAGAGCACCCTACATTGACCCATCCGCATACCTA
The DNA here is from genome assembly GCA_965197935.1 of Vicinamibacterales bacterium. Taxonomy (GTDB): domain Bacteria; phylum Acidobacteriota; class Vicinamibacteria; order Vicinamibacterales; family CAZQMT01; genus CAZQMT01. The sequence continues at coordinate 1,108,186 of CBDAOD010000002.1, forward strand.
CACGCACCGCCAACCAATAACGGAAGTCAAACACCGATTCGGACACGGAGTGTCCTCGTGAGAGCCAGCACCCGGGCCTCGCGCATGTGACCGCCCTGGCCCGCGTCCGCGTCGGACTCTCGCCTCACGGAGGATCGTCCCCGCCGGACAGCTCCTGTCGACGCGCTGTATGTACCTCGAAGTCCCCTCGCTCCGTATCAGCTGGACCACCGGAAACCCTGCGTGGCCACCGGCTGTTTGCTTCCAGAACAGGTGCCGATATGATGTCGCAATGAAGCCAGCCGGTTGGTGGCGAGAGACCCGACATCGATTTAAGGTGTTGATCGATGAGGGGGGCATAGACCTCATCATCTCTGGACCCACGCTGTTGGGCGGCACACCGATAATCCAGCACCAATTCCGAGATGTGGCGACCGCCGCCGGTCTGGCGGTTGGGGGCACGGGTGATACGGGGTACGAGACATGGCTGATCGGGCTGTGGGAGAGGCTCAAGCCGCTGAAGAAGGATGAGTACTTCAGCGAGCAGCACGTATTGTCTACCCGCCCCACATCGTGCGAGATTCCACTCTCCCGCATTGATTCTCCCCCAAAGAAGCAGGGCGCGGAGAGACGCGGCGAGACACGCTTGGCCGGGCTTGACCCCTCTGAGCGGATCGCCGCAGTGGCCCGCAATGGTTTCCACATGGTGGTCGTTCCTGGCCCCCGTCGTCGGTACGTCGTGGCTCTCCAGGATCAGGCGATCTACGCGGCGTACGTGGAGCTGTGCTACACGAGCGCGCCGTGTGTCGTGAAGACGCGCGGACGGCGCCTCTCGATGGAAACGCACACGGTGGACGAGCGGGTGATCGACCGCGTGTGTTGCGCATCGATGGACCTCTGTGCGCTGCTGGAAACAGAGGCGCTCGCCGAAGAGATAGCTCGTGGCACTGACATCGCCAAAGGGAGCAAACAGCAAGAGCTGCAAGGCGACAGGCCACCGTCAGTCGTTGGTGTGGGGCAAAAAGAGGTGGACCCCGAAATTCGGACAGGTTGCTAAGGTGGGATCCAGACCACAGAGAAGGAGTCTGGAATGTCCCGAAAGAGACAGAACTACCCGGCTGAGCTGAAGGCGAAAGTCGCGCTGGAGGCTCTCCGCGAAGAGGCAACGATGACCGAGCTGGCCTCTCGGTACGACGTTCACCCGAATCTGATCGCGAACTGGAAGAAGAAGGCACGCGAACACGTGCTGGCGAGCTTCGCAGGCAAGCACGAGTACCAGGAGGCCTGTCGAGCGGTCGAGATCAAGGAGTTGCGAGCGAAGGTGGGCGAGCTCGTGATCGAGCGGGATTTTTTGTCCAAGGCCTTCGGTCGGTGAGCCACGGCCGGAGGGAAACGATGGTCGATCCCGACCATGCCGCGCTCAGCATCACACGCCAGTGTGGCCTGCTCTCGATCGCCCGCTCGTCGTTCTACTACGAGGGCAAGGGCGAGAGCCCGCTGAATCTGCGGCTGATGCGGCGCATCGATGAGCAGTTTCTGGAGACGCCCTTCTACGGCTCGCGGCAGATGACGCGCTGGCTGCTGCGCCAAGGCGCCAGGGTCAGCCGCAAGCGCGTCCGGCGCCTGATGCGGCGCTTGGGCCTGGAGGCGATCTTCCAACGGCCCAGGACGTCTCAGCCGCACCCGGCGCACAGGGTCTATCCCTACCTGTTGCGCGATCTGCCGATCACGCGGCCGAACCACGTGTGGTGCACGGATGTTACCTATATCCCGTTGCAGCGAGGCTTTCTGTACCTCGTCGCGGTGATGGATTGGGCGAGCCGCAAGGTGCTGTCCTGGCGTCTGTCCAACACGCTCGATGCGCACTTCTGCGTCGAGGCCTTGCACGAGGCGCTCGAGCACTATGGCCCTCCGGAGATCTTCAACAGCGACCAGGGCAGCCAATTCACCAGCGTCGACTTCACCGACGTGCTCACGGAGGCTGGCATTCGCATCTCAATGGACGGCAAGGGCCGCTGGATGGACAACGTGTTCATCGAGCGGCTGTGGCGATCGCTCAAGTACGAGTGCGTCTACCTGTCTGAGTTCGCGACCGGCGCCCAGGCCCGGACCGGCATCGGCTGGTGGATGGACTTCTACGACCGACGCCGGCCCCACTCGGCGCTCAACGACCGGACGCCGGCCGAGGCGTATACTGACGACGGGGCTGACCGGAGCCCGGGGCTATGCCCCGGTTCCCGTCAGCCCAAGGTCGCTTGAATCATGAACCGGATTCCACCTTAGCTGTGACGAAAACCTGTCCAAAGGATGGGGTCCACCTCTAAATATCGACCGCCTGAGATTGGAAAACGGGTTCAGCTATGAAGAACTGGCTTCCCGCATGGGTGTGGAGAGGAAGACCGTTTGGGCGAACGCGAGCGGACGAACGATACCTCGCCCGCAAACCCTGAAGCTGTACGCCGACGTGTTCAGTGAAAAGCTTGGTCGCCCCGTGTCGGTCGCGGAGATACGAGGCGCGACGGACGACTGAGCCACCAACCACCCCGTTACCACCCCAATACGACCCCAATACGACCCCGCTACGCTACAGACATCGGCCTCACTCGTTTTCTAAGCTTCGGGGGAGCCATGGGCATACGCGCCACACTCCTCATGCTGACGGGTGAAGCCGCCCGATTTTTCGATGTCGTTCCCGACCCCGTCCGCGACCTGGAACGCCCCAGTCGCCCACGCGCGGTCAGGACCAACCGCGGTGTACGGGTGGTCGCGCGCGATGAGGTCGAGGACGTTGCTCGCGCGCGGGCCAGGGTTCCGACCCGGACGGGGCAGGGGGTATGAGCGACATGGCCCGTGCTGATACTCCGCCGTGTGCGGACGGGCGGCCGCGAGACGCACTCAGTTCGACACACCGCCAAGAGCTGGAGAAGGCGTCCGCCATCGCCCCGGCGGTGATTGCCGAGCGGGGATATCGCACCCTGCCGCCCGAGCACCGCGACGAGTTGGCGACGCAGGGGATCGTCCTTCGATCGACCGACAGTTTTCCTGGATTGCTGCTGCCGATGTTCCGGGCGACTGGCGAGCGGATCTCGGCGCAGTTCAAGCCCGCGCACCCGATCACCATCAAGGGGAAGGCGGTAAAGTATCTCTCCCCCCGAGGCCAGACCAACCGGATCGATGTGCACCCGCGCAACAGTGATCGTGTCCGGGATCCCTTGGTCCCGCTCTGGATCACCGAAGGCATCAAGAAGGCCGACAGCCTCACCTCGCAAAGGTGCTGCGTGGCGGCACTGACCGGTGTCTACAACTGGCGTTCGACGCTCGGCACTCTCGGCGACTGGGAGGACATGCCACTCAAGGGCCGCGAGGTCATCCTGTGCTTCGACGCGGATACGCGGACAAATATGAATGTCGCGCGCGCGATGGTACGGCTTGGACGATGGTGTCGATCGAAGGGCGCGACGGTCGTGCGGTATCTGATCGTGCCCGCGGAGGTCTGCGACACGCGCGTCAAGGGCGCGGACGACTATCTTGCCGCCGGAGGAGGGCTCAACACCTTGCTCGCGACGGCGACCACGACGGAACCGGACACCGCGATCGCCGACGGGACATTCTCGGACTCGACGATGGCTGAGGTGATTGCTGACGACGTGTTGGCTGATCGGTTCTGCTGGTCGAAGGGTCTCGGGTGGATGGGCTGGGACGAGACGCGCTGGGCGGCGGTCACCGAGGAGACGGTCGGCGAGGCCGTCCGACAATATGTTGTCAAGCACTTCGGGAAGGCTACGTCGACCGACATGAAGGGGTGGTTTTCGATGCTCGGAGTGGGCCGCCAGCGGGCCGTGCTGACCTTTGCCAGGGGAATCGTCGAGCGGCAGGCCGAGGAGTTTGACGCGGATCCTGACGTGCTGAACACTCCGGCCGGCGTCGTCGACCTGCGAACTGGCAAGATCGCTCCGCACGACGCCAAGCAGCTCTACACGAAGATCACCACCGGGAACTATCGACCTGAGTACACCCACCCCGACTGGGTACAGGCGCTTTCAGCGCTGCCGGAAGACGTGCGGCCTTGGCTTCAAGTGCGAATCGGTCAAGCGATCACGGGACACATGACGCCGGACGGCGTGCTGCCAATCGCCCAGGGCAGTGGCGAGAACGGGAAGAGCTGCGTCCTGACTGATGGGATCCTCCCGGCGTTTGGCGATTATGCCGCCCCAGCCAGTCCAAAGCTCATGGCCGTGAACACGACCGGGCACTCCACCGAGCGCGCCGATCTTCGGGGGCAACGGTTTCTGATCGCGGAGGAGCTGACCGAGGACCGGGCGCTGAACGTCACCGCGATCAAGCAGATCCAAGACGTCAGCCGGATCAAGGCGCGGCATCTGTACAAGGACAACGTCACGTTTAAGGCGTCGCATTCGTTGTTTATCACCACCAACTACAGGCCGGTGGTCTCCGAGACGGATCACGGGACGTGGCGGCGATTGGCGCTCGTCGTCTTCCCGTATACCTACAGGAAGCCGGGCGAACCCCGCTTGGCCCCGACCGACCGACGTGGCGATCCTCAGCTCAAGGCGCGGCTTCGCGCCGGTGTCGAGGGGCAGCATGACGCGGTGGTCACTTGGGCGGTCGAGGGGGCGCGTCGCTGGTACGCGACCGGGATGCCATCGTTACCTCCGAGCGTCGAGTCCGACACGCGGGAGTGGCGGACCAACGCCGACCGGATCCTGGGGTTCTGGGACGACCGATTGATCGCTGAACCCGAGACCGGCGTGGTCACGGCCGAGCTGCATGCGGCGTTCAACGCGTGGATGGACAGCAACGGTCACACCAGGTGGTCAAAGGAGCTCTTTGGGTCCCGGTTCCGAAGCCATGCCGAGACCACCCGTCACCACGTGGTTGAACGTCGCCCCCGTGACCGTGATGCTCTGCGGATCTCGCGCTCGTCAGGATCGCCCGCCGGTCTGCCCGTCCGGCCGCGCCTTTACGTCGGCGTCCGATTTCGGGATCCTGATGAGATCAACGAAAACACTCGAGAAAATGGCGAGGGGTCCAACGGGTCCAACCAGGCGGGAACTTCTCCCTCGAGGGACGATGCTGAGGAGGTTGAACAAGGGGTGAGCCGCGTGGACCACGAGTGCTGCGAAGGCAGGCCATTACAGCTCAAGTGCCAGTTGTGTGGGCGTTCACCCACCTACTGGCGTCACGACAAGGCAGAGGGCACGGAAGCCTCGCGGTCATGAGGAAGCGGGCGCGCTCACGACCGTCCACGGAGGGGGCCTACCTGTCCTTGCGGGCACTCTCCGCCTACGCCGATTTGAGCGTCCGCACCCTTCGCGGCTACCTGTCGCATCCCACGCGACCGCTGCCACATTTTCGTGTCGGCGGGAAGATCCTCGTGCGCCGATCGGAGTTTGACACCTGGATGAGCCGGTTTCGCGTCGATGACATGATCCAAGTCGACGCGATCGTCGCGGATGTGCTGACCGGACTGTAGAATGGAGAGACGATCGATGGGCGTACGGGTCAAGTTTCACAAAGAGGCGTGGTGGGTCTTCATCAGCCATCGTGGCCGCCGACGGGCTAAGAGGATTGGGGACCGTCAGACGGCGCTCGATATCGCCCGCCAGATCCAGCGACGGCTTGCCGAAGGCGACCTGGGGTTGCTCGCATCGGCGCAGGGACCTACCCTGCGTGCGTACGCCACAAAGTGGCTGGACGATGGCGCGGCGGCAAGGAAAGCCTCGACCCAGCGGTTCTACACCTTCAACCTCCACCTCCATGTGTTCCCGGTGCTGGGGGACATGCCCGTCTCGGCGCTCACCCGGGCCACCTGTCGTGACCTGATAACGGCGTGTCGCACGAAGGGATTGAAGTTGGCCTCCCTGCGCGGGGTCAACCGTAGCGTGAGTGCAGTGCTGTCGCAGGCGGTGGAAGACGCCATCCTGCCAGCGAATCCGGCGTTCCGCATGGGCAAACACCTCCGAGCAGGAGACGAGTTACCCACGGAGATTAAGCCGTTGACCCGGGACGACGTCCAGGCGCTCCTCGACACGGCAGACCGTGTGTACCCGGACTATGCGCCGCTCTTCCTGTGTGCCGTGCGCACCGGGATGCGGCTCGGCGAGCTGGTGGCGCTGCAGTGGAGCGATATCGAATTTCATCGTCGCTGTATTCATGTGCGGCGCAGCCGGGTCGCGGGGAAGATAACGACCACGAAGAACAAGCAACAGCGCCGACTCGACATGTCCGTGCTCCTGACGCAGACGCTGACGCGCCTCCGGGCGGCGCGAAAACGCGCGGCACTGACGGGCGGGACACCGGATCCGCCGTGGGTGTTTCTGACCCCTGCCGGGCATCCGATCGACGGGGACAACCTACGTCGCCGGGTGTTCTACCGACTGCTGGAGCAGGCGGGGCTCCGCAAGATCCGCCTGCACGACCTCCGGCACACGTACGCGAGTCTCCTCATCCAGCAGGGGGAGTCGCTCGCCTATGTCCAACAGCAGCTCGGCCACTCCAGTGTGCAGGTCACGGTGGATGTCTACGGACACCTGATCCCCGGGTCCAATCGGGCGGCGGTTGATCGCCTGGACGCGCAACCACCGCGCAACCCAGGCGCAACCAGCGCGAACCACGGCCGCACGCGGAAGGTGCTAAGTCATTGTAAAAAATGGAGCCGGCGCGCGGACTCGAACCGCGGACCTGCTGATTACGAATCCGCACAACCGGCGTCCAGCTGTGTCCAGGGGAGGCCGTTTCTTCGGGAATTCCGCCGAGTATGCTGGGGTATCGTCCGCCGCCGTCCAGCCCCATCCACCCGTGTGGCTCTCAGATTGGCTCTCAGCCCGTGGGAAGGTCGTCCGTCCACAGCAGAGCATTCATTCGGTGCGCCGCCTCCGTCTGGAGGCTGGGGAGTACGTGCGCGTAGGTGTTCATGGTCAGGCTGATCTGCGAGTGGCCGAGGATCTCCATCACGACTCGGGGGCTCACGCCTTGCGCCAGCAGGAAGCTGGCGCACGAGTGCCGCAGGTCGTGAAACCGGAGCGGTGGCAGGCCAGCCGTCGCTAGGAGTTTTTTGAAATCTCGCGTGACGTTACCGCCGTCGAGCGGCTGCCCGTCCCGCGAGGTGAACACGAACCCTGTTTCGTGCCACTGGGGACCGGCCGTCAGCCGCCACTCACGCTGACGCGTCCGATGTGCGCGGAGCAGCGTAGCGAGCTCTGCCGGGAGCGTGATCGTGCGTCGGCTCCGTGCAGTCTTGAGCTCGACGAGCCGGCGGGTCCCGTCGACCGTCTGGAGCGCGTGTCGTACGTGGAGCACGCCCTGATCGAGGTCGACTCCATCCACCCACCGGAGTCCTAATGCCTCGCCTTGGCGCAGGCCACAACTGAGCGCCACCGCGATGAGCGGACACAGCCGATGGGTGGCAATCATGCCGAGAAAGTCGCGGGCCTGCTGCGGCGTGAACGGCTGGACATCCTGTCGGATGACTCGCGGTGGGGTCACCAGCGCCGCAACATTGCGCGGGACCATGCCCCAGCGCATCGCCTGATTAAGCGCTCGCCGGAGCACAGCGTGGATGTACTGGACCGTGCGCGGTGTCAGCGTCCGCGGGGACTCCTGGTCCTGATACGACTTGAGGATCCGTCCTCCTCGGTGCTGGTCATTGAGAAAGGTCTGCACCTGTTGGGGGGTCAGCTTAGCGAGCGGGTAGCGGCCTAGGCCGGGCTTCAGATGGAGATCGACCAACTGCTGGTAGCTGCGATACGTCTTGGGCCGGACAGACGGCTTAACCGAGTCCTCCAGCCACCGCGTGAGAAACGTACCGACCGTCTGTCGATCCGGGGCGACGGGCAGGCCGTGCTGATGATCGTGGAGTGCTTGGGTCAGCTGGGCGGCGACTGCGCCCCGGGTGGCACCGAAAAACTTCTTTCGGCGGCGGCGGCCGTTCCGGTAGCCGACCGAGATCGCGGCGACCCAGCGGCCGTCGGTCTGTTGCCGATAAATCGATCCCTCATTGCGTGCACGTTTGGTCATGTGATCTTCCTGCGCTGCGATCCAGACGAAGTTGCCGTGCGAGTGCGGGTCTGCATCTCGCGCGACGCGTGTGAGTGGCTGGTCTCTTCATCGTCTGTGGCGTCCGGGCGTCCTGCGCGTTCCCGATGGCCCGGTGTTTGCGCTCTGTGCGGTCGTCCGGTTGTGCTGCGATACGTCGCGTCGTCATCGGGCGCTTGGGCGTCGTGCCCGCACTGCGCCTTCATCCGCTCTTACGCCTTCTGCCGCGTGTCGCCGGGCTCTTCCGCCGCCGCCGGCTTTTGCTGGCCGCACGTTTTCGGTACGTGCGCTTGTTCATCGTGTAGCGACATCTGACCGAACAGTAGCGTGCCTGGTAGGCAGGCGAGACGAAGAGCCGGCGACAAGTCAGGCATATCCTGGGCCGTTTCGCACCCGCCACGTCCTGTAAGGCCATCAGCACGAGCGACGTGAATAACGCCGGGGACGCCCACCGTTGCACCATGCCGTCCGGCGTTTGCTGGAGATGCCACCGGACGGTCTCCACATATTCGTTGAGTGCGTGAATGGCCAGCGCGTAGTCGTCCACAGAACGTGTCGTGAGCCCAGGGACCGTCTCTCGGTCCTTCGCCAGCGTCGTCAGGGGTCCCTCAAGCAACGCCGCCGTTCTAATGAACTCCTCAATCGGTTCGTGGTACAGCGCCCAGAACTCCTGCGTCAGCGGCTTCGGATAGCGATAGGACTCCCATTGATCGTAGGGGACCGACGGAAAGAACCGTGCCCAGGTCTGCCCGAACGGCTCGAGGACCATCTCGACCGAGTCGTCGATGGGATGCAGCATGACCCCGGCTCGATCGTGCGGAGGCGATTCCCCCTCAACGATCGCATCTCTATTGGTCTCCCTCTGCCACCCCTGGGGATTCCGGCGGAACTGCACCTGAATCTGATCCGGATACCACTTCTCCTCCGTTCCGTTCCAGTCTTGCGGGGTGACCCCCTCGTTTTCGGTCCAGGCTTGTAGGACGACCTTCTCGACCCGTCGCAGCAGGACGCCAAGGAGCCCGTACTGCTGGCACCACGCCAACACGGCAGTTGCGGTGTCGGGGGATACCGTTCCCTTGTCACCCGCATCCCGTCCCCGCGGCACAAGGTTGGCCAGTGATGCGTAGGCAGTGTCCGCTCCCGGTGGGGGCTCACTCCACGGGTCGTACGCAGAGAGTGTGGCATCGGGTGCGGGGCGGATGTAGCCGTCCTTGAGCTCGTACCGAGTGAACTTCCACCATTGACCCACGAGTGGCTGAAGTGGTTGTCGTGTCCTATGCATGGTCTTATCTTGATTCAGACAAGAGTATCACAGTACCGTTCGGCACGAAAGGACGTCGAATGGACAGATTGTTACTCCGCCCCAAAGAAGCGGCCGAGGCGATCGGCATCGGCCGCAGCAAGGTGTACGAGTTGCTCGCGTCTGGCGACCTGCCGTCGATTCGGGTCGGGGGGGCTATTCGCGTGCCGGTGACCGCGCTGCATACGTGGATCGAGCGCCAACTCGCGGCGCGCGCAGAGGAGATCCAATGAGCCGCAACGCTGCCGACCGGACGCCTCTCGTGACGTGGGCCCAGAGGCACGAGGGATGAGCGCTGAGCTGGGGCAGCCCGATACTGGTGAGCCCGACGACCCGCGGCGTGTGGACAAGGGGCGCTCGACCATGACGACCGCCGCTCGTGTCGTCTACGAGATTCGCGACCGGGGCGGCACCCTGGTTGCCCGTCACGTGCGGAGTCAGCGGCCGGACGGCCGCAAGACGTTCTTCTGGCAGCGGTCAAACGGCAGCAGCGGGTTGGGAGGCGTGGCGGTGGTCGATCTCCCGCTCTACGGTTCCGAACGCCTGATGCCGCTCAAGGCGGGTGCGCTCATCGTCGTCACCGAGGGTGAGAAGGCGGCCGACGCCCTCCTAGCGCTTGACATCCCGGCGGTGGGCACGGTCTGCGGCGCGGCAGTGTGCCCGTCAGACGACGTGCTCAAGATCCTGGCCGGCTTCGAGGTCGCCGTATGGCCCGATCTCGACCGCCGCGGCCGGGAGCATATGGATGCGGTCCTCAAAGGCCTGCGACGGCTCAAAGGGTCCATCGGCGGGCTCTGGATCATCGACGGCTCCACGTTCGGGCTGACCGAGAAGGGCGCCGACGCGGCCGACTGGACCCCGCCGGACGATCCCACCGACGAGCTGTGGTGCGCCCTGAAAGCCTGGTCACCCGCGCCGGACCCGCCACTGCCACCGCTGGCCGAAGACGGAACAGAGAAGGAGGGTCCGCACTACTTTCTGGTCAAGGCGGGTAGGTGCGCGGACGGCATGTTGGCGGCGTTCGACTTCTTGGGGATCACGCCCCGCTACAACGTGCGCTCGGCTCATGCCGAGTTCCTGTCGTTGTTCGGTCCGGACCCCTCCAGGTGGGAAGAAACTGACGATATGATCCGCGCGGAGCTGCGCGACACCTTCGCGAAGCGATGCCGCGTCAAGACGAAGGCCGGGCTCATGCCGTTCACGCTCGGCATCAACAAGTTCGACGACCTACTCAACGCGATCTTGAACACCCGCCGCGTCGATCCGTTCAAGGAGTGGCTCGACAGTCGCCCTGAGTGGGATCGGGAATCCCGGATCCACATATGGCTTTCAGGCTGCTTCACCGTCGGGAAGATGGACGCGGATCTCTATCGGTGGGCGTGTCGCTCGGTGCTCATGGCCGCCGTCTACCGCACCGACCATCCAGGCGAGAAGCACGACGAGATGGTCGTGCTGGTCGGGCCGCAGGACATCGGGAAATCCACCGCGTGGGCCTGGCTCTTTCCACAACAGCATCGGGCCGACTGGTTCACGGACGGCCTCAACTTCCACGCCGACGAGAAAGCCAAGGTCGAGGCCATGCAGGGCCGGGTCCTGGTGGAAGCGGCCGAAATGAGCGGTTCGACGCGCGCCGAGCTCGAATCGCTCAAAGCGTTCCTCTCGCGCACCAATGACGGCTCGGTCCGGTTAACCTACCGCCGCGACCCCGGCCGCTTGCTGCGCCGGTGCGTGATTGTCGGCACGTCGAACGATCCCCGGTGTCTGCCGAACGACCCGAGCGGGAACCGGCGGTTCGTGCCTGTGCCGGTTGTTGCTGGGACCACCGAGAAGATCCGGGAGTTCCTGGATGAACACCGCGACCAGATGTGGGCCGAGGCGGTCCACCTCGTGCGCCAGAACCGTGAGTCGGCCTATCTGCCGCAGGCTCTGAAGCAGGTGCAGCGGGAGCTGACCGAGCAGTTCCGGGCCACCGACGAGATTGCTGAAGATCTCATCGATGGCTACTTGGCCAAGCACCCTGGCCGGGTCACGCTGCAGGAGGTGGCCACGGGGATTCGGTGGGAATATGATCAGCGGAGCACCTCCCGCATCATCAAGGTCTTGAAGCAGCGACGCTACACTCCTGCCACGGCTCAGACGCGTTCAGAGGGCACCCGGAAGCGGTATTGGTACCCGCCAGAAAACACGTAGGCTCGGGTGGATGGCGCAGCCTCTGGGCATGGAGACGACGCAGGCAAGGCATCTGCCACACGCGCCCCGGCGCGCCCGCTGTCCCCCCCGCCAGCCCCTTAGAGTCTCCCTCTGGGATGGGTGAAACCCCTCGCCTTTAGGCGAAGCCTTCAGGAGGCCGCAGGGCCGGACCTCTTCGGGCTCTGGGACGTGCGCCGTGATAGTCGGCTTCAGCCGACGCGGCGCACTGATTCCCTCGCCTTCAGGCGAGGGAGACTCAATAAGTGGCGCGACCTGAACGTTGTGCGTCCGTTGAGCGAAGCGCGCGATGCTGGTGAGAATCTCATCGGCGCTGTTGGTCCAGACAAAGGAGTAAGGATTCGCGTGATGCTCAGCAATGAATTCGCGGATCGCAGCGTGAAGTAGCTGGACGCGGCGGTGCGCGCCCCGGCGCAATTGTTTGTTGGTGAGCTCCGCAAACCACCGCTCCACAAATGAAGCCACGATCCGTAGGGCGGCGTGAAATGGACATGGAAGCGCGGCCGCTTCGCCAGCCACTTGCGGATGAGCGCGGTCTCGTGCGGTCTGTAGTTGTTCAGGATGAGCGGGGATGCCCCGGTAGCTGTTGAAATTTGAAGCGGCGGCTCCCTGCTGGTCGTGCTATACGGCCGGTGGGAAAAACCTGGGGCCGAAGCCCCCAGACCCCCAGAAAGGAGCCGCCGTGAAGAAGTCTCGCACAGTCATCCGTCGTCGCCAATCATCGTCGCCGGCGCTTCGGCACCTGCCGTTGGTCGATATCCTGGTCGACACGCCGCCCGAGCTGCAGGCGTTGGTCGTCGCGTCGGGCCTGAAAGTCCTCGAGGCGATGTTGGAGGAGGACCGCGTGGCGGTCTGTGGACCCCGGTATGCGCATCAATCCGAGCGGCGTGCCTCGCGGGCGGGCCATGCGCCTCGTGAGGTCGTCCTGGGCGGGCGCAAGGTGGCGCTGCGCCGCCCGCGCGTCCGGCACGACGGCCAAGAGGTCGCGTTGCCCACGTTCCGGGCGGTCGCCGGGGACGCCCCGCGCCCAGACGCCGGCACAACTCGACGCCTGGCGGGCCACCCCGCTCGCCGAGCTCGACCTCGCCGTGCTGCTGCTCGACGGCGTGCACGTGGGGACCCACTGCATCGTCGTCGCGCTGGGCATCGATGTCACCGGTCAAAACCACACCCTCGGCGTGTGGGAAGGCGCCACCGAGAACACGACCGTGTGTCAGGGGTTGCTGACCAATCTGCCGAGCCGCGGCCTCCGCACCGACCGCAGCCTACTCGTGATCCTCGATGGGGCGAAGGCCCTCCACACGGCCGTGACCCAGACGTTCGGTTCCGCCGCCGTGCGCCAACGGTGTCAGATCCACACGCAGCGCAATGTGCTGGAGCATCTGCCCCAGGCGCAACGGCCATGGGTGAAGGCGATCCTCACCCGCGCCTACACGAACCGCGACGTCACGGCCGCCCGCCGGCTGTTGCACGACCTCGCCCGCCGCCTGGACGCAGACCATCCGAGTGCCGCCGCGAGTGTCCGGGAAGGGCTCGACGAGACGCGCACGGTCATCGGGTTCGGCCTCTCCGAGCGCCTGCAGCGGTTGCTGGCCACCACGAACGCCGCCGAGAGCCTTCTCAGCCGAACGCGGCACGTCAAGCGCAACGTGAAGCGCTGGCGGGGAGGCGCGATGGTGCGACGCTGGGTCGCGGCCGGGGTGCGGGAAGCCACCACGGGCTTTCGGCGCGTGAACGGCTGCAAGGACAGGCCTCAGCTGGTGGCGGCGCTCCGAGCGCGCGACGCGCAGCTCGGGCTCGGCGAGTCGTCGGAAATGGTTGCGTAGTCGTGAACCGAGTCGCCGCTCAGTTTCAACAGCGCAAGGGACATCCCCGGGGATGAGATGGACGTTCGGGTCCGGCGGCACTGCCGCGTCCACGGCGTCGAGGAACTGCCGGAATTCGACCGCGCGATGCCGGCGATGGAACTGGGTGATCACCGTGCTGGTTTTGACATTGGGCGCGGCAACAAGGTCGTCGTGCCATGGCGCCGATAATCATGCGTCCGCCGTCCAGTCTGGCCGGGCCGCATCGGCAACGGCGGCTGGGTACGGTCCAGGGCTTGAATTTGCGATTTCTCGTCAACACAGAAGACGGCGGCGTGCGTCGGCGGATTCATATACAAGCCGACGCTGTCACGCACCTGGTCGATCAGCCGCGGGCCGGGCGAGAGCTTGAATGTCTCACGGCGGTGGGCCTGCAAGCCGAAGGCGTGCCAAATCTACTGGACGGTCGTCCGGCCCATGCCGCTCGCCTTCGCCATGTCTCGGCTGCTCCAATGGGTTGCCCCGGCGGGGCGTCCCTTCCAGCGTCCGCACGATCACTTGCTCAATCTGGTCGTCGGTGATGCGGCGCGGCGCCCCCGGTCGCGGTTCGTCATACAACCTGTCGAGCCGATCACGCACGAACCGCGCGCGCCATTCGTGGCCGCTCCGTGGCGGTGCAGTCAATAGTTGCTAACCCAGGGGCGTGCGGCGCGGGACACAGCGCGGGTCTGCCCCGGTGGGCCATTGAAGTTCGCCCCCTCAGTTGGGGTGTCTCACGTTTCACGGTGTCTCAGGCTTTCCAATAGTTACTTTTTCCCCTACTCCGACTGGGTGTTCCTGTCTGACTACATCCTCCTCTTTATCCCTGCTTCCTTTTATTCCAAACATAAGAAAAACCTGAGACAGCATGAGACACGAGAAAAAGTCATTTAAAATCAATCATTTCTGGCTGTCTCAGGGTCGAGCGTCGTCGTGAGAGGGAGCCTCTTTCGCCCTCTCACCAAGCTTTCAGATGTCCCCCTAACACTCCACGCTTCCACAGAAATGTTTGGAATAGCGTGGTGAGACTTGGTGAGCCGCGGTTGCCAGAAAATTCTCGCCCCCTATTTTTCCGAACTTGCGTAGTCGGTCTGGGCGGGAGGATTTAGAGAAAAACGATGCAGTCCGCGTTTAGCTGTCAGGCGTTCGACGAAGATGGCATCAAGTGCGCTCTGAGCACCCTGGCAGCCCGTCACACCCTGTCACACTCCCCCAAAAACCACACACTTTCGCCCCCATGAAATCACCCAATTTTTTCTCCCCGAGCAGGCGCAAACTCTTATTTGAATTCGCGCCGGCCGATCGGTTACGGGCATTTTTCACTTTCGCCTGGCATTCAAGCCGCTTTCCGTCTGATCGTCGCGCTATAGTTGAGCGGATCTGCCAGCGGCGCCGGTCGGCTGGACGTTCTAGGGTGCGAAGTCTCATGGGGTCGTCGAGTGTGGGAAGCGGACTGAAGAGTAGCGAATAAAAAACGAGAGTATTGTTTGGTGGAGGTATCCTCCACTGTAATTCTCATAAACACTAAGTTTTTTTGCTAGTGTCAGACTATATATACAATAACATACACAATTAATAGGTCGGATTCTCACCGAATCTCGGCTTGGTGGTCTGGGCGTTCGTGGTGAACAGGCCCCATGGGGTCGTCGGGCGTGGTGGAGTCTGGCAGCGGTCAAGCCCGCGGCCGTTCCTCACGTGCGCGAGGGCTCGGCCCTTCCGCTCACGATGACTCCCCGTGGGGGTCTTGACCGGGGC
This sequence comes from Vicinamibacterales bacterium, assembly GCA_965197935.1. Lineage (GTDB taxonomy): Bacteria > Acidobacteriota > Vicinamibacteria > Vicinamibacterales > CAZQMT01 > CAZQMT01. The sequence continues at coordinate 1,123,327 of CBDAOD010000002.1, forward strand.
GGGATGGGGGTGGGCGGCCGAAGGCCCGCCCGTTCTGGCTGGACCCGTCGGATGTGTGCGGAGTCGAGGAGTGTATCAGACCGCGCGGTCGCAAATAACGAAGAAGAGACGAAACACCGTGGTAGAAACAGGCGACAAGAAAACGCTCCGGCGGCAGCCGGGGTTCGGCGTTCGGTAATTCGAATATCCGCGCTACGCGCCGCTCTGGGTGCGCTCGGCGCTGGCGCCAACGGTCTCCATCGGCTTGAACCTCGGCTGCTGACGGCCTATAAACTGCTGGACATGACGAAACGTCGGTGACGTCGTCTGAATGGTGTACAACTCCTGCCGCGGGTGCGGGCGGGTGTGGTCTTCGTCGACGAGGGCAGAAGGATCGGGGCCCCGAAGGAGAGCGGCCGGAAGCCGCCTGATCACGCCGACCGCTAATATAGCTTGTGACACTATCTCAGCCGTTTACTGAAACTCCTCAGAATCAAGATGGCCCAAGCGCAATTTGGAACCCCACGCCTCCAGCGACAATCGAGGCTCGCGTCGTCAAAGCCGGATCGGCACAGCCGCGCCACGCTGTTCGGCCGGAAGACAGAGGATCCCAATACTAAACGTAACTGGTTACCGGGGTGAGCCGTCGGTTGAAGGAACGAGGGCTTGTGAGACGGTGGGCTGTCGAGCACAGAGCAGGTCGCTGAGGACAGCGGCCGCATCCAGTTGGCGTTGCTGAGCGGTGCGCAGCACGGTGGTGAGGACCTGCTGGGTGTTGGCGCCGCGGGTCGAGCGGTTCCCCCCGCAGACTTTACGGTTGACGACGGCCGGCCGCAGCGCGTGCTCGGCGCGCCAGTTGGTGGCGTCGACGGTGGGGTCGACGAGAAAGCTGAGGAGGGCCGGCAGCTCGGTCTGGAGATGCGCGGCGAACCGCTGCATGGCGGAGAGGGTGCCAGCCGCGTCAAGTGCCGTGAGCAGCTGGTTCAGCACGTGGCCTCGGGCCACGGCGGCCCCGTGCGCCGAGAGGGTGCCCGCCGCGCGCCGGTCGCGGATACCCAGGGCCTGCTGCAAGAGGCCTCTGACGCGCGCGGGGAACGCGGCGCGGGGATGATCGCGCGCCAGGTCGCGACAGCGCCGCAACAGGTGGGCCACACAGGTTTGATGGGCCGCGGCGGTGAACTGACGATACGGGGCCCAGCCGTCGCGCACCAACACGCCGTCGTAGTCCACGCCCAGGACGGCCGCCGCCTGTGGGAAGCCCCGGCCGGGCTGAATCTGATAGACCGTCGTCTCTGGCGTCGCGAAGGCCCACAACCATTCCAGCTGCCCATTGACTTTCCAGCTCGTTTCGTCAGGGGCGACGACGGGACTACCGCGAATGACCTCGCAGAGGACTGCATAGGTCGGCTGGGCCTGGCGCGCGGCGCGATGCAACGCGCGCGTGACCGTGCTGACAGTCACCGCCAGACCGAAGTGGTCGCGCAGGAGCCGGGCCACCTTGCCATGCGACAGCCCTAGTTGCTTGTTGAGGACCACGATCAAGGCAATGGTCCGCGGCCCGAGCTGCACGGCGGCGGCCCCCAAGGCATCCGAGGTTTGCAACGGGTGGCGACCTTGCACGCGCCGTCCACACGCCGTGCAGTGGCCGATCCCGACGTCGAAGCACCGCACGACCGGCGCGCCGACGGGCAGCGCTTCCTGAAACTGCACCGCCACCCGCGTCGGGGCGACGACACCGCTACAGTGCGGACACACCGGCGGCACCGGCACTGCGATGATCTCGTCGACGTGCTCGGGCGGCGGCCGGTGGCCGTGACGGCCGTGGTGGGGCCCGGCGCGCCGCCCGCTCCGCCGCGGCTGCGGCGTCGGCGGGCCTTTCGAGAAGGGGGCCGCCTGGCGTTTGCCCGCCCGGCGCGCCACGTCGAGTTCCCGCTGCAGCCGGTCGTTCTCACGGCGCAACCGGTCTCGCTCTCGCTCCAACTGAGCGCGCTCGCGTTCTGCCCGCTCCAGGGCGCGACGCAACCGCTCGTTTTCTCGTTCAAGGTCGCGGGCGGGGTCGGATCGATCCGGCACATCGAGGTTATGCCAGATTCCGGAAAAGTGTACAAGTCAAAAATGTTCGGTATGGAGGGTCAGACCCGGTAACCAGTTACTACTATACTAAACATAGTGCCGAAGAATGAATCCCGGAGCGTTCGAGTGCCATTTAGAGTCGTTGGTGGCAAACTCACGTACTTCTATGGCGGATGCCTCCCGACCTTACGAGATGGGGCTATTGGCGATCTTGTCCTCCCGGCTTTCAATATTGCAGTGGATGAGGTTCGAGAAAGGCTGCTGGCTGAGCAAACTGTCCTTCTTCTCGAAGCAGCGACGTCGTTGATGGTGCGAATTAGCAACACGAGCACTCCGCGGAGGCTCGCGTCTCGGTATCGAAAAGAGACGCTAGACGGACGAGACCGCACGTCGTGCGTCAGAGTTGTATTGAAGGAACCGTTGTCGATTCGTTGGCGAGGTGCCACACTGGGAAGCCTCGAGCCTGCTAAGTGCGAGATTCCGGTGTTGCCACGGAAGAAGGCCGAAAGCTTGAACCACGCGTATCGTCTAGTGTCGGAAGCCTTCGAGCCCCATCGACGCTCGCATACCGCCAACGTGTTTCAGGAAGTGTTCTACCAGGATGGCCAGCACTGGAGGCCGCTTGAGATGTTACGTTGCAAGGCAGGGAGCGCCCTCGAATCGTCGCTCGTATTGGGCGATAGGCGATGACGATGGCGCAGTGGCCCATGGAGGCGGCAGCATGCCAGAAATCGATGTGACGACGGCCTCTTGTCTCCTTAATGAGACTCTGACCGCAATGAGACTCTGACCGCGCGCACGCCGCCGCTCTCGACGCGACTGCAGCCACGCGGCACGACCAACGCGGCCGAGAGCCTCCTGTCGTGAAGCGATGGAAAGGTAAGCCAATGATTGCGCGGTGGCTGCCTTGCGTTTCAAGGGCGGCCGGGCGTCGCTGAACAACGCGGCGTGACTTTGCCGAAACTGCAACTCGAGGAAGGGCAGCAGCGCGGCGTGACGACTGCCTTCACTGGTATGGATCGCACTGTCTCGTGAAGACTTGCAGACGGATATAGTCAAGGTGAGCAGGCTCGTCGTGTCTCAGCCTCACTCTGTTGTGGTCGAGCACTGCTCTCGCGGCAGCCTCGTGGATCCGCGTTAGATCATTCGCGAGCAACATGCCAATGCCGTTGACGACTCTCACAGGTCACGGACCGCTGCCCGACCGCGCGCCGGAGCAGGGCGAATTAGTCCAGGTGCGCGCGAGACGTTGGCTCGTCGAGGAGGTCGTGCCCGCCAGCGCGACTGGACAGTCGCCACTGGTCCGGCTGGCCTGTGCGGACGACGACAATCAGGGCCAGTCCTTGGACGTGTTCTGGGACTACGAACTCGACCGCCAGATCCTGGAGGAAGAGCGGTGGCGGGATCTCGCGGCCAGGGGTTTCGACGCGCCGCGCCAGTTCGCGGCGTTCCTACACACGCTGCGGTGGAACTGCATCACGGCCACCGATCCGACCTTATTTCAGGCGCCATTCCGTGCCGGTATCAAGATCGACGCTTACCAGATGGAGCCCTTGCGGAAGGCGCTCCGGTTACCGCGCGTGAGCCTCTTCATTGCTGACGACACGGGCCTTGGCAAGACGATCGAGGCGGGCCTCATCGCACGCGAACTGCTCCTGCGGAAGAAGGCCAAGACCATTGTCGTGTCGGCGCCGCCCTCGGTCCTCGAGCAGTGGAAGGCCGAGTTCGAGGAGCGCTTCGGCCTCGTGTTCGCGATCCTCGACCGCGCCTATCTGGCGAGGATGCGCCGCGAACGCGGCTTCGGCGTGAATCCCTGGCGCACGCACAGCCGATTCCTGGTGTCGCACAACCTCTTAATCGATCCGACCTACACGGACCCGATGCGGGAATGGCTCGGGCCGCTGTTGCCCGGGAGCCTGTTGATTCTGGACGAGGCGCACCATGTGGCACCGTCGAGCAGCGGGCGCTACGGCATCGACACAAAATTCACGCGCGCCGTGCGCGACCTCACCGGCCGCTTCGAGCACCGGCTGTTTCTCTCGGCGACCCCGCACAACGGCCACTCGAACAGCTTCTCCACACTGCTCGAGTTGCTCGACCCCTATCGCTTCACGCGTGGCGTCAAGGTGCGGGGCAAGAAGGCGCTGGAAGACGTGATGGTGCGGCGGCTCAAGGAGGACATCCGCGACGTCTAGGGCGGGTTCCCCACGCGGGTCGTTGCACGAGAGGTTATCGAAGGCCTCCCCGCGGATGCGCCGGAGCTCCTTCTGTCCCGCCTGTTCGACGAGTATCGCACGGCGCGAGAGGACCGCTTCGCGAGCACGTCACGCCGAACGCAGGCCGCCGCCGGACCCGCCGCCCCGCGTACCGCATCACCTCTCCGCCTCGTACGACTCGGCACCGCGTAAGGGCGCGCGGCCCGGCTCGCGGCCGCTGGCCGAGAAGGCGGCGGGGGCCGGACACCGCCCGTCTGTGCGCTGCGGCCCGCGCCCAGGCCACACACGGCCGGGCCGGTCCGCGATCGTGGCAGACGTGCTGTCAACGGTCATTCAAATTTCCCCCACCTGCGGTCATCGAAAATTCCCCCACCCCCTGGTTGATAAAACGATGAGATGCGTGCCTGTGGTCGCTGTGGGCAGGCCGTCTGCGGCCTGTCCAAGGCGCGGTGGGCGCGTCTGCGCGTCCACGGCGCCGGCAGCGTCCACAGGCTTCCCATCGCTCACGCTCCCGCTGTGGTCGGCTTGACCACCCCCGACTTCAGTTTGTCCTTCAGCCGATACGAATCGCCCCGGATGCTGACCGTCGTCGCGTGATGCAGGATCCGGTCGAGGATCGCGCTGGCGATCACCCGGTCGCCGAAGACGTCGCCCCAGCTGCCGAAGCTCTGGTTGCTGGTCAGAATCATCGGCCCGCGCTCATAGCGCGCCGGCTGATGAGTTGGAAAAACAGCGTCGCTGCCTGCCGGTCGATCGGCAGATACCCGATCTCGTCGATGATGAGAAGCCGCGGGATCGTGAAGACCTTCAGCTTATCGTCGAAGCGGCCCTCGCCGAGCGCCTTGGTGAGCGTGGTCAGCATCGCCGCGGCCGTCGTGAAGAGCACCCGGTAGCCGTGCTCGATCGCCTTGAGCCCGAGACCCACGGCCAAGTGCGTCTTCCCGACCCCTGGCGGGCCGAGCAGCACCAGGTTCTCCCCATGCTCGACGAAGTGGCAGAGGCTCAGCTTCTGGATCTGCTTACGGTCGACCGACGGCTGGTAGGTGAAGTCGAAGCAGTCGAGCCCCTTGATGAAAGGGAACCGGGCCAGGTTCGTCCGCATCGTGACGTGCTTGGCGGTCTTCGCTGACACCTCTTCGCTCAGCAGTCCGTCGAGGAAGTCGGCATAGGAGAGCTCCTTCTCCGACGCCTCCTGGAGTAGGGCTTCGACACGCTCGCGCACCGTGTTCAGGCGCAGCCGCTGCAGGTGCTCGTCGAGGCGGGCCATCTGCAGCGACGTCATCGCGCACCCCCGAGGCCGTAGGCCGCCTCGTAGCAGGCGAGGTCGCGGATTTCGACGTCGAGCGGAACCGCCTCGGTCGAGCACCCGCCCGTCGAGTAGCGCACGCGCGCGTTGCGGGCGATCGGCCCCGGACCGTGCTCGGGCAGGATCCGGAGCTGATGCCGGCCCCCGAGCACCGGATGCGTGGCGACCACCTGGCCGCGGTGCCGCATCTGCAGGAATCCGTCGCGCCGCATCACCTCGACCGGCTGCCCGATCAGCGTAAACGGCACCGAGTAGCGATTCGTGTCGACGGTGACCAGGTAGTCGGTCGCCACCACCCGCGTCAGCGGCGCCTCGAGCCGGAACGCCCGGCCCGCCACCGCGGGCACCAGCCCGTCACGCTCCCGCGCGAAGCGGTCAATCGGCCGCTCGTGCGTCGTTCCGTGCACCCGCACGTCGGCGACCGTCGCCGTCCACTCCGCCAACTGCTCGTTGAAGTCGAGGTCGTCACGGAATCGCCGGCCCGCCAGGAAATTGCGCTTGAAGTACTTCACGCCCGACTCGACCTTCCCCTTCGTCTGGGCCCGATACGCCCGGCACAGCCGCGGCTCGAAGCCCCAGAAGTCGGCGAACGCCTTGAACGTCGTGTTCCACCGCACCCCGTCCGCCCCGCGCGGTACGCACACCGTCCGCGGCCGGTCGTAGAGATGCTCCTGGGTGTGGCCGCCGAAGTGCGTGAACGCCTGCTCGTGCGCATCGAGCAAATCGCCGAGCGCTTCCGTCAGGCACGGTACGTAGACGCTCCGCCGCGAGTAGCCGAGCGTCAGTACGAAGATGTGCCGGACCTGGCGCTGCGCACCCAGCCAGACCCGCGCTTGACCCCAATCAATCTGGCTCTGCAGCCCTGGCGGTGTTTCGAACCGCGTACGCGTCACCGCCGCGTACAACTGCATCTCCCGCAACGGCCGCACGAACCGCTTCACCGTTTCGTAGCTGCCTTCGTACTGCCGACCGCGCAGCTCCTGAAACAGAACCTGAGCCGAGTAGCCGACATCGGCCGCCCGCCGCCGCAGATACGACGCGTGCGTGGCCAGTAGCGTGTCTGCCCGCGCCGCCCGCTGGTACGGTTTCCACTCCGTTTGCCGCAGGCATCGCCGCACCGTCTTGCGGTCCACGTCCAGCTCGCGAGCAATCGCCCGAATCGATGCGCCCGCACCCGCCCGACGATGGATCTCCTCCCACCGGTCCTGTCCGACCATCTCGACCTCCCCGAGCATCTGACGCTCGGGGTCGATCATCGTCGCTCTCGTCGACATCCTGCTCCTCCCCTCAGCTATCGAGGTGAGGAGTTTTCAGTGACCACAGGGGGGGATTATTGGGTGACCGGTGACAGTGGCGACGGGGCGGGCCGACGCGGCCGAATACACGCACGTGCCGGGCCTCGTCTCGGGTGCCGGGCACCGCCAGTGGCATCGCGTGCAAAAGCGGGACGACACACGCGATCACAGGCTCTCTCGACACCCGTGGCTGGCGCCTCTATGATGGCGCCGTTGCCGACCACCGCGCACGTGCACACGACCGCGAAGAAAACCCTCTATTTGGCGAACCCCTATGGCTTCTCCACGCAACAGCGCGGCGGACCGCTCCACGAGCTTGTGAGGGCGCTGGAGTCGATGGGGGCCGACGTGTGGGAGCCGTTCGCCCGCAACAACTAGATCGACCGGGCGAGTGCGGGCTGGGCGCATCGGATCGGGCAGGCCGATCTGCGGAACGTGCGCGAGGCCGATGGACTGTTCGCGGTGGTCAACGGCTGTCCGCCGGATGAGGGCGTCATGGTGGAGCTGGGCCTGGCGATTGACCTCGTAACGGGACCAACGTCATTGGCCGGAGCAGTCTACCCTCAGGTGTCAGTCGATCGGGGAAGCTTACGCGTTGTAGTGTGCATGCTCAAGGTCTTCGAGCCGCGGCCGGCGCGCTTTCACAGTGCCTCTCATTCCCGTATCTTCGAGATATGGTGCGCCCAACCCCGATTAGGGATTCCCAAGCGTTCGCCGACCTCGTCCGACTAGCTAAACCGGGAAGACTTGAGGCGGCGGTTGACTGAGCGTGTTCGGGCTACAGTCAGTCTGCCAGCGCAACCCATGAAGGGGCAGTCGTGATGGCCGACAGGGATGTGAAACCTTCGTTCAGTCTTATCGAAGAAGCGAGCGGTCGCTGGAAGATCGAGCTTGTGAACTTTCAGAAGTTCGAGGAAGTGCTCGAGCGGGATGTCCTGAATGCATTCTGCCGTTGCTTTGTGCACTCCGATCGGCTGACAAGCACGATCAGTTGCATGTATTCAAGTGAGCAGCTGCACGGCAGGGACTCTATCGCGTTCGGTCGGGATCTCCTTGCGATGGTGTGGTTCACGATCGGAACCTTGCGCGAACTGGCCCTGGCCCTGCAGGCCTTGCGGAGCGCACTGAAGAAGCGGGGATTGCTAGACTCGGGCAGCGCTCCGTGGGTCACTCTTCGTGAACTCGAAGAGCGGTGGGAGGGGAACGAGTTCTTCCGAAGGAAGAGGGACGTTGCGGCGTTTCACGTAGATGAGAGAGTCATTGACGATGGTTTGACGGAAATGCTCAAGGATTCAGTGGTTGTGACCTTGGCCGAAGGTGAGGGAAAGAAGGCCGTGAAAAGTCAGCTGCCTGCCGGAATGCTGGCGCTCCACAACGGATTGGGCCTCAGTCTCGAGGGTTACGGTGATTTCATTCGAGTCGTCAGCGAGGATCATGGTGAGGCAAGCGAGGCGATTCAGATGGCTTTCGTCCAAGCCTGCGAAGCAGTCGGCATCCCCTTCGAGGCTGATTGAGCAGGTGAAAAGGTATTGTCAAGTTGAGGCTGACGGCCGGTTTTGATTCCCAGCATGGTGGGTTCGCGACGAGCTAGCCTGCATTATTCGTGAAGGTCCAGATTCGACCGCCGAAAGGGCGTGATCGGCGCAGGAATGGGTTTCGGACCAGTAGTATCTGGCGTGCTTCACCAGCCGGCCTCCGGTTTTCACCAGCCGCTGCTGGAGACTCGTCAGCGACCAGCGCTTGATCCCCGGCGGCAGGATCAGCCTGCGCCAGAGGTTGCCCAGGTTATAGGCCAGTACGCTCAGTTGCAGGCGCACTTCGTTCGCCCGGAAACGATGGCACGACAGCCGCGTCCAGTGGGTGGCCTGCTTGCCTTCCTTGATCCATTGCTCCGCCGTACCGCGCTTGTTGTAAAACCGCACGACCGAGCGGCTCGGGAGGGCCATGTTGGTCACGATGAAGCCGACGCGGGGGAACAGCTCACCGCGGTGGTGCTCCACCTTGGCCACGATCCGTCTGGGCGTGGTCCAGCTCTTCGCTTGGTAGCGGAAACTCTTGTAGCGCACCAAGGGCTTGCAGCTCGGCCGTCCCGGCGGACGAAACAGGATGTCTTCGATGTCCAACTCCAGGCTCTTGTTCGCCGGCATGCGAATGGCATAGTCCACGTCGCGTTGCTCAAGCGCCTCCTAGATCTCCGGCTTCGCGAACGCCGCGTCCGCGCGGAACGCCATGCGCGTGCCCGCCGCTTGTTGCCGCTCAATCTCCGGCACGAGCAGGTCGTCCCAGTCGTCAGCGCTATGCACGTTGCCGGGCCGCAGCGTGGCGGCCACGCAGCCGCCGTGCTCAGTGAACAGAAACAGCGGGTGGTAGCAGACGGATTCAAAGTGCCCGTTATACGCGCTCCCTTCCTGCGCCCCATGCACCGGGCTCTCGCTCGAATCCATGTCGAGCACGATCCGGCCGGCGCGCGTCGGCATCCCGGCCTGCGCGAGCAGCTCGCGGTTCACGGCCATCAGCCCAACCAGATTCTTGTCTTGGGTCAGCAGGTCGGTCTCGAACCAATGCAGGGTCGAGGTCAGCGCCGCACCCCGGTCCCACAGCTTGGGTGACCCGATGAGACGAAACGTCGGATCCGCCGACACGCGCACCGCGTCGTTGAGGTCTTCGTAGCCCGCGAGCCGGCTGTAGACCGACTGGCGCAGGAGATCGGCCAGGGTGAACTGCGTGTTCAAGCCCTGTCGAGAGTCGCTCAGGTGCTCGGCGATGAGCGTCTCCAGCCCCAAGCGTTCATCCAACTCGCGTATCAGGATGAGACCGGCATCGGAGGTGATGTGCGACCTCTGGAACGCGACCTTCAGAAAACCATTGAATGTGAACTGAAAGGGCTCGGTTTGTAATTCACCCACTGGGTGTCACCCTTCGTCGCGGGGTTCTTGCGTCGGAACCCGCGCAATCAAGGCGCGAGAACTGATCCGGTGGGTTACGGTACCACAGCGAAATCGAAAATCCGGGTCTACAGGAACCGTGCGGTACGGTCGCGACGCCGACCCCGACCCCGGCGCAACGCGCAAGCGTAGTACGCTGCATGAGTCAGGAGATTCGTCATGAAGACGTACTGGTTTGCTGCACTCGTTCTTGAACCGCCTCTCGATGCTATTCCAGGCCTACGGATGCACGTCGAGGTTAAACATGGCCACACCGTAGAGACACCCGAAGGTAGCAAACGGTTCTGCGTTGGACACGAAGCCGTCTGCGCAACCGAACTTGAGAGGTATGTCGAAGGCCTGAAGGTCGAGTTAGACGCTGTCGTGGCCGAAGCAAAACGCCGTGACAGAGCCTATCACACCAAACTCAGGCGGCACCGACAATCGTAACCCTTACGGACTCCGCTACCGACGGAACGGAGTCACCTGCCATGCTCCTTGGTCACATAGGCGGCCCAGTCGTCCATGAGCCGCCGCCGCCGCTCGAACAGGTCCGAGCGCGCGTAGGCGGCTTCGACCTTGTTCTGCACCACGTGAGCCAGCGCCGCCTTGATGACTTCGCGCGGGTGGTCCGTCTCCTCGGCCGCCCAGTCCCGGAACGACGACCGGAAGCCGTGCGGCACGGCCGCGATCTGGTGCGTCTGGAGTAGCTGGATCAGCCGCTGGGCGTTGAGCGGCTTCCCGCGCGGCATGGGGAACACGAGCGGATCGCGGCCGTCGCCGAGCGTCCGCGCCGCGTCGAGAATATCCAGCGCCCGCCAGCACAGTGGGACCCGGTGCTAGCGCTTCGCCTTCATCCGCGCCGCAGAGATCGTCCACACGCGACCGGTCGTGTCGATCTCAGTCCACGTCGCGAGCCGGACCTCTCTGGACCGCGCGGCGGTCAGCACGAGAAACTCGAACGCCAGCTTGACGGCGGGCTGCGCCGAGCCCGACGCGCGCACCGTCTCGACGGCCGCGGCCACATCCTTGTGGGGCAGCGCCAGCCGGTGCGTCACGATGTCGTTCTGCGGACCGAGCACCGGCAGGACGCGGTCGCACGGATTGTCGTTGCGCAGGTCCATGGCGATTGCCCACTCCAGCACGGAACGGATGCGCTGGCGCACGGCGCGGGCGGTTTCCGCCTTGACGTGCCAGATCGGGGTGAGGATCTCCAGCACGTCGGCGGTGTTGACCTCGGAGACCGGCCGGCGGCCGATGCGCGGGAACGCGTACCGTTCGAGGCTCCGCCACCAAGGCTGCGCGTGCCACCGGCCACGCCAGCCGCCGCGCTTCTGTTCGAGCACGCGCCGGGCGGCGTCGGCGAACGTGGGAACGCCCTGGGCCCGGCCGACGGCCGCGGTCCGTCGCTCGCGATCGTCCCGTCAAGCGGGTGCAGGAGGTCGGGCGGCGGCGATGGAAGAAGGAGGCGGGCTCCCATCGGCAGGCGCGCGTGGAGAATGTCTTCTTCCGGTACACGTCGATCATCGGAGAGGGCCTTCGCGCGCGGAGTGCAGCAGGGCAGGGGGCTGAGGCGGTCCTCGCGTGTCACGTGCTGAATCGGATGAGGGACTTGGGCAGGCCTGCGTCGTAAGCGATCGGGCGGTGACCAACAGCTGGGTCTGGATAGTTGCGGGCCACGTCCGATTCATACAACAAGGCCGCTACAGGTCGATATCGACACCGACTGGGCAATGGTCGGAGCCCCGTTCGTCGGGCCAGAGAAAGGCCTCGTGTATGCGCCTCATCGCAGCCGGCGATGCGAAGACGTAGTCGATTCGCCATCCGACGTTCCGCTCGCGCGCACCGCCCCATTGCCGCCACCACGTGTACTGGCCAGGCTCCTCGGGATGCAGGGTGCGAAAGACATCTACCCAGCCCGCGTCGATCCAGCGGTCGAGTTCGGCCCGCTCCTCTGGGAGGAACCCGCTGTGCGTGACATTCGCCTGCGGGCGCGCCAGGTCAATCACGCGGTGCGCCGTGTTGTAGTCGCCGATCACGAGCACCGGGCCCCGACGCCGCAGCGCTTGCGCTCGGGCGAAGACCGTCCGAGAGAAGTCGAGCTTGTAGCCGACCCGGCTGTTGTCCCGGTCCGGGCCGCTTCCCTTGGGGAAGTAGCCGTTGACCACCACGAACCGCCCGCGGGCGGTCTGGAAGTGCCCAGCCATGAACCGCCCCTCTCGGTCGAACCGCGGTACGCCCAGGGAGGTGTCCACCCGAACGGGCTGGAGCTTCGAGTAGAGGCCGACACCGCTATAGCCCCGGCGCTCGGCGACCGTGAACGCCGTGTGCCAGCCCGGCGGCCGACGGGCGGCCGGTGGGATGTCCTCGGGCCGCGCGCGGACCTCCTGGACGCCGACAATATCGGCGCCGGACCGGTCCACAAAATCCACGAACCCGTGCCGGACACACGCGCGAATGCCGTTGACGTTCCAGCTCACGACCCGCATTCGTTCCGCCTCCGAGTGGTCGGTGATCGTCTCCACTGGTCGCCTGCGCCACACTCATTGGTGGAGCGCGGTGATGCGTTGCCAGAACACGGGCGACGGCGTGCGTTGCCACGCCTCCCATTGATAGACGACGGCCTTCCGCGCCGCGCCCACCAGCGTGGCCAATTGCGCCTGGCTCAGGCCGCGCGCGCGACGCAGCGCGCGAATCTGCGTATCGTAGTCGCGTGGCACACTGGCCCAGGTCAATGGCGTGCGACGATCATCTGGGCGGACCATCCGCCTATAGTACGACCGCCGAAACGCCCGGGCCGCGGCGGGAGTCGCGCGGGCTCGGAGGTGGCGGAAGGTCGTCCGGGTGTCATAGGTCACCGGCAGCCGCCCGTCCAGCGCCGCCGCTCGCAGCGTCTTGACGTGCACGCCGATCAGCAGCGCGAGCACGGGAAGTGGAAGGAGTTCGTGGTCGTCGCGATGCGTCGCCAGCGCACGCGCATGTGCGAGCACCTTCGGTGGCGTTGCTCGCCGCCCGGCATCCCATGTCCGGTACGACTCGGAAGACGCACCGAGCGTCACCGCGAACGCCGCCTGCGACTGGCCCAGCGCGATCCGGCATTCACGCAGCGTACGGGGGTCCACGACGTCACACCATGCCATCGGCGCAGGCCGTTTGGAAGCGCGCGGGTGGCGCTCGGCGTACTTCAGTCAGCCAATCGTGGAAGGTGACCGGTCACTTTGTTCGCCTGCACCTTCGCCCCCGGTGCCCAGGTAGAGGGCACAATCGGCGCATTCTTTAGGAAAATGGCGCGCCCGGCATCCACCATCGTTCGGTGTCCGACGGCTTCCCGTGGCGTCCGATGAGTTTCCATGTAACTTTCTATAGCAAAAATAGGTTATTGTCCGATGACGCCTCAAATAGTTCCGGCGCTTCCGCTCGCATCCTAATTTCATCTGTATACAGATATGTGGATGCACATCACGTGGTTTAGTCGATGACAGACACCCCACCGCGACCGTCGCGCCGTCTGACGCATCGCTTGAGTGCCGTGTTCGTGCGCACCGCCCCGCCCGGCTTCTACTGTGACGGCCACGGCCTGAACTTGCGCGTCGACCCGTCCGGGGCGCGGCGGTGGGTGCAACGGCTGGTCATTCGGGGCCGGCCCCGTATGCTCGGGCTCGGCGGCTACCCGTTGGTGTCGCTGGCCGAGGCGCGCGACGTGGCGTTCGCCCACCGCAAGCAGGCCCGGGCGGGCAGGGATCCGCTGACCGAGCAGCGCCTCGCCCAGCACGTGCCCACGGTCGAGGAGGCCGCCGCCGTGGTGCTGGAGCAGCAGCGCCCCGGCTGGCGGCACGCGAGGTACGCGCAGGACTGGCCGCGCAGTTTGCGCGCCTATGCGTTCCCGCGCATTGGGGCGATGCCTGTGTTCGACGTGACGACGGCCGACGTGCTGGCGATCCTGACCCCGATCTGGCACGACAAGCCGGAGACCGCGCGGCGAGTACGGCAACGGATCGGCGCCGTGATGAAGTGGGCGGTGGCGATGGGCTACCGGCCGGACAACCCGGCGGGCGACGCCCTCGGGCAGGCCCTCGGGCGGCAACGGGCCGTCGTCCAACATATGCGGGCGCTACCGCACGGTGAAGTAGCGGACGCACTCGCCACCGTGCGAACCTCTCTGGCGTTGGTCACCACCAAGGATGCGTTCGAGCTCTTGGTGTTGACGGCGGCGCGGTCCGGCGAGGTGCGCCTGGCGACGTGGGATGAGATGGACCTGGACGCTCGCGTGTGGACCATCCCTGCCGCGCGTATGAAGGCGAAGCGGGATCACCGCGTGCCGCTCTCCGGGAGGGCGCTCGAGATCCTGCACGACGCACGGAGACGCAGTGACGGCACGGGCCTGGTGTTCCGCAGTCCACGCGGGAAGCCGCTTTCCGACATGACGCTGTCGAAACTGATCAAGGAACTCGGCATCGCCGCCGTGCCGCATGGGTTCCGGTCAAGCTTCCGGGATTGGGCGGCGGAGCGGACAAACACACCCCGCGAAGTAGTCGAGGCCGCGCTCGCCCATACGGTACGCAACCCGACGGAGGCGGCCTATGCGCGCAGTGATCTCTTCGAGCGCCGGCGCCGCCTCATGGACGACTGGGGGGCCTACCTCAGGGGGGCACGCGGGTAGCGGGTGGGATGACGCCGGTGACTGTACGTCGCAGTAGGCGATGAGGGCGCGCCCGCCGCACACCTATCACCTAATGGTGTTAGTGAATCGGATCCTCCCAAACAATGGAGCCTTTCAGAAACCCGAAGAGGCTCACGTAGTCCTGAAGCGGAGCTCGCCATCTGTCAGCTCGTCCAAGATCATTCTCTGGATATCTCGACACCGATAAAGTGGAAGCGCAATACTTTCTTGTATGCCGAGACGCTTCGTATCACGTCGTACAAACGCGAGTCTTCAAGGCAGAATGTCACAGGTTCGTCGCTCTCAAGCGCGAACTCCAAGCATGATGCCGCAATTAGCGCGTCCGCACTCTTGATGTTCCTGCGCTTTGCGACACCTGCATATCTAAGAAGATCACGAGCTCTCAGGTATTCCCGCTTTCTAGTGTCACGAATATGAAGACGGCCGTCCTTTACGTCGCGCCAGAACGCTTGATCCAGACGACGATATTTCTGAAGGGACCACTTGTTCTTGCGACAATGTCTTGCGGCTGTGCTCGAGAATTCGAGAATTGATAAGTCGGCAATATAGCAGCGGTTTCCCTTGCTGGAGATAATCCGGCGAATTCCGCGAGCCTTGGCGTCATTAATGTAACGGTACTGCAATGCGGACGTATCAAAGAAATAGATCATCTCACTAGCGCTTCTTGCCAGCCTTGAGTCGTTTTAATACTTGCTCGGCTGCCTTGATATTCGCTTCGTGCTTCTTCGCATATACATTCTTCTTAGCAACGTCCTTCCAGCTACGTGTATCGTCCTCTCTTAACAGAACCTCAATCGTGTCCAGCAGTTTCGGATTGTTTAATGGGTTGTGCGTCAAAAACTCAGCCGCTCGCGAGGGCGTTGGCAATGCGGGTGAACGTCTGACGCGTCGGGAGATTGTCGGTCATCCGCAACCGCGTCTTGCCACCGGGGCGGACCAGCAGGGCGGCCCGATGAAACAGTTCGAAGCGGAGCGTCTGCACGCTCTGCAGCAGGGGCACGACGGTGTGCTTCCGGGTGCGGCGCCGCGGCGGGGCGCCCGTCTCGAGTTGGAAGTTCGTCAACAGGTTGTGAGCGAGCACCACGAGCTGCTGCCACGCACTGTTGGCGGCGTAGGTCTGGGTCGGGACGCTGTGGAAGGCCAGCCCGGTCTTGAGCTGCGCGATGGTCTTCTCGTGGTTGCCCCGCCCACAGGCGAAGTACCACACGTTGCGGACCGTCAGCGCGAGGTTACTCGTGACCGCCGAGTATTCGTAGTGCCCATCGTTAGGATCAAACAGGTCGAGCTGATAGTTCTTGGTGGCCCGGTGGTGGACCTTCTTCCGATAGATGGTCACGGTCACGGGGATGTGCCAGGGCGTCTCCGCGCCCGGCACGGCGAAGCCGGTCACGCCGGGCGCCACCGGCACCCAGGTGGGACTGTCCCGGATGTAGCGCTGCAGATCCAGCCAGCGATAGAACGGGACTTTGATGGCATAGCCCACGCCGCGGCCCTGCAACCACCGCAGCACATCCTGGCGGAAAAACGCCCCATCCATGCGAAACCGCAGCCGGGCCCCGCCCGTGCGCAGCCCGACCAGCTGCGGCCACAGGGCCCGCAAGAACGGCAGGCCCGCCTTCCCATCGTGGACGTTGCCCGACCGATTCTTGACCCGCAGGATGTGGGTCGTCTCGGCCAGGTGCGCCATGATCGGGTCGTAGCTGGGCACCTTCCGCTGGTGCGGGTTGTAGCCCCGCGCCGCCCGTTCGACCTGCAACCCCGTCGACACGACGACGCCGTCCACATCGACCGTCCAGGTGCGCAGCCCCAGCGTGGGCAGCAGCTGGCGCACGACGGCCGCGTTGAGGGCTTGGAAGCGGGTGACCGTCCGCATCGTGAAGTGCCGCAGCCACCGACTCAACGTCCGCGCGGTGGGCACGACGCGCACGTTGCCGAACCGCTGGAAGATCGGGTCGTCGGCGACGGAGGCCAGATGCCGCAGGCGCCGGCCGCCAACGATCACCAACCCGACGAACACCCGCACCATCACCACCACCCCGAAGTCGCCCCCGCGCGGCAGGTCGGCAAACGCCTCGCGCACCAGCTGATTGAAGCGACGGGTGCGCAGGTAGCGCTCCAAGAGTTCCAGCCCGGCGTACGACGTGAGGCGAACGTCATCGAACTCCAGCGGCAGATTCCTATTGACACGGGCATGCAAATCGGATTTTCTTCGTCTCACGGTCAGTGGCCTTTCATGTGTGGAAGAAGGCGTTGGGTTGCACCACCTTTCAACCACACTGGAAGGCCTTTTTCAATCCCAAAGCGCCATTGCTCGCTCAGAAAAATGACGCATTAAGGAATGTCGACTGAATGTCCTTGGATACGCCCTCACCATTATCCTCGACGGTGATGTGGTGCTGCCCGCCCGTCTTGGTCAGAGTCACGGTAATCCTCTCGGGACGACCGCTAGCCTCTACAGCATCAAGCGCGTTCTGAAGATAGTTAATGAGAACCGTGTACACAGCAATCTGATTAACGGTTGCTTCCTGCGAGGCCGGAGAATCGACCTCAAGGCGAATCCCAAGCGCACGGCACCTCGGACGGAACAAGGAAGCTTCGTTCTGAACGAGGTCGGCTAGATCGCATTTCGTCTTGTCAGTAACACTTCCCGTTGAGATCGCAGAGACAAGAGCGATGTTCTGGTCAATTCGGTCAACACCACGGTCGATCGCTGCCTGTGCTGCATTGATATCCTCATCTGTGGTGCCAAGTTGCGTGAGTTTCGTCTGAATGTTGTGCGCTTCAGCACGAATTGTCTGCAGTGGTTGGCGAAGTTCATGTGCAAGGCCGAACGACATCACTCCAAGCGTGTGCAGTCGTGCCTGCTCCACTTCAATTGCACGTCGTAGCCTGTTCTCCCTCCACCGCGGCTTCGCTCTGGCTCTAAATAGATCTCCTAACGAGTCAACTTGTGAACGAAGCACGGTTACAAGATTTCGTGCCGTCGAGGTGTCTAGACCCGGATTTCCGATTTGCCTGTGGTACCGTATCGTCAGGACCAGTCGCCGCGCCCTGATTTCTGGGGCTCCGACGTAAGACACCACACTACGGAGGATGACACCCGGTGGGTGAATTACAGCACGAGGCGTTTCAGTTCACGTTCAACGGCTTTCTGAAGGTCGTGTTCCAGGGATCGCGGGTCACCTCCGAGCCGGTCTCATTCTGGTGCGCGAGTTGGATGAACGCCTGGGGGTCGGGACACTCATCTCTGAGCATCTGAACGACTCCCGACAGGGTTTGAACACCCAGTTCAGCCTGGCGGATCTCCTGCGGCAGTCGGTCTACAGCCGGCTCGCGGGTTACGAAGACCTCAACGACGCGGTCCGGGTCTCGGCGGACCCAACCTTTCGCCTCATCGGGTCGCCAAAGCTCTGGGACCGCGGTGCGGCGCTGACATCGACGTTGCATTGGTTCGAGATCGAGCTGCTGACCCAAGAGGAAAATCTCGTCGGGCTGAGGGCCGTGAACCGGGAGGTGCTCGCACAGGCCGAGATGGCGACGCGCGCCGACCGGGTCGTGCTCGACATGGACTCGAGCGAAAGTCCGGTGCATGGAGCGCAGGAAGGGAGCGCCTATAACGGGCACTTCGAGTCCGTCTGTTACCACCCGCTGTTTCTGTTCACTGAGCACGGGGACTGCCTCGGCGCCACGCTACGGCCAGGCAACGTGCATAGCGCCGATGACTGGGACACCCTGCTCCTGCCGGAAATTGACCGGCAGCAGGCGGAGGGGAAGCACGTGGCGTTCCGTGCGGACGCGGCGTTCGCGAAGCCGGAGATCTATGACGCGCTCGAACAACGCGACGTGGACTATGCCATCCGCATGCCGGCGAACAAGAGCTTGGAGCTGGAGATCGAGGATATTCTGTTTCGTCTACCGGGACGGCCGAGCCATAAGCCCTTGGTGCGCTACAAGAGTTTCCGCTATCAGGCGAAGAGCTGGACTACACCCAGACGGATCGTTGCCAAGGTCGAGCACCACCGCGGTGAGCTGTTCCCCCGCGTCGGCTTCATCGTGACCAGCATGGTCCTCCCGAGTCGCTCAGTCGTGCGGTTCTACAACAAGCGCGGCACGGCGGAGCAATGGATCAAGGAAGGCAAGCAGGCGACCCACTGGACGCGGTTGTCGTGCCATCGTTTCCGGGCGAACGAGGTGCGCCTGCAACTGAGCGTCCTGGCCTACAATCTGGGCAACCTCTGGCGCAGACTGGTGCTGCCGCCGCGGATCAAGCGTTGGTCGCTCACGAGTCTTCAGCAGCGGCTGGTGAAAACCGGAGGCCGCCTGGTGAAGCATGCGCGGTACTACTGGCTCCTGCTGGCAGAAGGGCATCTGACCCGGCGGCTGTTCGGCGACATGCTGCGGAGGATCTGGGCGCTACCGGTGACGGCCGGCTGACGCCCGGCCTGAGTGCAACGAAGTCCGCCTGGCGAAGAAAGAGCATCGGTGTGGAGCGGTGTCTGAGGGATGCCCTGAAAGCGGGGGCTCGAGTCGGTTCCACGTCGAGCGCGGCTTCAACAGGGAGCGACGCAACGTGCGATGAAGAAATCTGGCGTGCAGAGAGGCGAGTTGGTGTAATAAAGGCCCTGATCCGGCGGGCAAAATGGAAATCCCGGTCTAAACCAACCCGCTACTGAAAGAGAGGCGGTGAGCAGGTATCGACAAAATCTTGGGAACTCTATACCGCCTTCGCTTGTACCGAGGGCGCGGACGAAAGGCTAGACATGATCAAGTCAATAAGCATTACGAATGTTGCCACTTTCGGTGCCGCCGCCGAAGCGCTGGATGAACTATCCCAGTTCAACTTCTTGTTTGGCTCGAACGGCACCGGCAAGACCGTCATCAGTCGCGTGCTCGCAGACGAGGCTAGTTTTCCATCCTGTAAGGTCACCTGGGCAGGTGGCACAAGACTTGAGGTGATGGTCTACAACCACGATTTTGTCGAGCGCCACTTTTACCAGGTTCCAGAGCTGAAGGGCGTCTTCACGCTGGGCGAGGATCAGGTCGATACGCTCACCAAGATTGCGACGGCGAAGGCGGAGCTCGACGAATTGACCTCAAAGATTGACGCACTCACGAATACTCTTCAGGGTGTGGATGGAGATGGCGGGAAGAAAGGTGAGCTATCGGCACTTGAACTGACGTTGAGGAACAAGTGCTGGGCCCAAAAGCAAAAGCACGACGCGAAGCTCCGCGGCGGGTTTGAGGGGTACAGAGGTAGCGCGGAGAAGTTCAAGGGCAAGGTTGTCAAGGAGATGGATTCGAACAGTGCTACCGCCTTGACGGTGGCCGAACTGGAGGCTAGAGCTGAGAGTGTATTCGGCAGCAACCCCACAGCTGAGCCCGCCGTTGCAGCAGTTGAGACCACGAGGCTTCTCGCGCACGAGGCACATCCAATACTGAAGAAACGTGTTATTGGCAGAGAGGACGTCGATATTGCAGCAATGATCAAGAAGCTCGGCAATAACGATTGGGTCGGTGAGGGGCGTGCGTTCTACGACTTCAACAATCAAGTATGTCCGTTTTGTCAGCAGGTCACGACTGAAGCTTTCGCTAGAAGCTTAAGTGAGTACTTCGACGAGACGTTCATCGCCGACAAAAAGGCGATCGATGAACTTGCCACGAAGTACTCAACAGACGCTGCGCGACTCCAGCAGCAACTCGCGGCGATCATTGCAATGCCGTCCAGATTTCTGGATCTCGAAAAACTGACACTCGAGAAGCAGCTACTCGACGCGAACATCACACTCAACAACCAACGACTTGCGGAAAAGCGAAAGGAAGCCAGCCAGGTGGTGGAGCTAGAGTCGCTCGAAGCGGTCGTCGGTAAGATCAACTCGTTGGTTGAGTCGGCTAACGCTCAAGTTACTAGTCATAACCAGATGGTGGCCAACCTCTCGGCTGAGCGCTCCACGCTGACAGCGCAAGTGTGGAAGCTTGTGCTTGAGGAACTCAATGGAGAACTTGCCGACTTCAGGAAGGCAAAGGACGGACTAAACAAGGCCATTGCAAGCCTCACAGAGCAAATTGCGGAGGCGCTGACGACGAAGGAGAGGAAAGCAGCTGAGATTCGAAGCTTGGAGAGGCAGACCACGAGCGTTCAGCCAACAATCGACGGGATCAACGCGCTGCTAGAGTCTTTCGGGTTTCAGAGCTTCAAGCTGGCCAAGGCATCGGATGGAACGTCCTATAGGTTGGTTCGTCCAGATGGCTCCGATGCCAAAGCGACCTTGAGCGAGGGCGAGAAGACCTTTGTCACCTTTCTCTATTTCTTTCATCTACTAAAGGGGAGCAAGTCAGACAGTGGCATGACGGTCAACCGAATCGTTGTGTGTGACGATCCTGTATCGAGCCTCGACAGCGAAATATTGTTCATAGTGAGCAGTCTAATTAAGGGTTTGTTTGATGAAGTCCGAATGGGAACAGGACACGTCAAGCAAGTGTTCGTCTTCACGCACAACGTGTACTTTCACAAGGAGGTCACCTTTAATGCTAGGAGGAACAACGACGAGGCCACGCGAGAGGAAACCTTCTGGATAGTTCGCAAGTCGAACGCGTTGTCCAAGCTGGAGAAGTACGCCTCCAATCCGATCAAGACATCGTATGAGCTTCTCTGGGCAGAGGTGCGGAGGCAAGATCGCTCGAACCTGACCATCCAAAATGTCCTTAGGAGGATTTTGGACAACTACTTCAAGATCCTTGGAGGGTATGACAACACTGCACTGTGTGACTTGTTCAGTGGCCGAGAGAAGCTCATATGCAAGTCCCTCTTGTCGTGGGTAAACGCCGGGTCACATTTTGCGTACGACGATCTGTACCTAGCGATAGACGACACTATGGTCGATGCCTATTTTGAGGTATTTAGGGAGATCTTCCAGCGGACGGGAAACGCTGCGCACTACAAGATGATGATGGGTGATGCCTACGTCGAAGAGGGCGCAGCGGCGGCGCAAGCGTAAGTGTCCGTCGTCAGATGATTTGAGACAGGGTGGGGCCCAAGGCAACGGAGGCTCTGGCTCACCTAGTCGATACGTTTAGGCAACGGCGTTGCGATGTTGCAAGCGCCGGTACTCGATGGTCTTTCGTTTGATCCTTTCCCTTTCCAGCAGGATGGTGTGGCCGCGCCCGAAGTAGACATCGGCGGGCGTGAGGTTATTCAGGCTCTCGTGGTAGCGCCGGTGGTTGTAGCTAGAAGCGCTTGCCGGCTCGTGGTGTGAGAACGGCGGAGCAAAAATAGACCACAGATCGGCGGTCAGCGTCGCCTGAGGGCGGCGGAAAACCAGACCGCTCAAGTGGTCCACCGAGCATTCCGATGGTGTTTCGTGGAACACAGGAGGGATGTATCGAGTGGAGTTCTATGCTGAGGTACGGCGCTGCGTCTATGTGGAAGGGTTGAGCCAGCGTGCGGCGGCGCGACGCTTCGGACTGGCCCGAGAGACGGTGCGCAAGATGCTGCGCTACCGCCTGCCGCCCGGGTATCGCCGGACGCAGCCGATCCGGTGTCCGAAACTGGACGGTTTCATGGGGATCATCGATCAGATCCTGCGCGACGATCAGCATCGCCCGAAGAAGGGTGCTTGCACCGTTCGCTGTTGATCAGGCAGCCTGTCTCCGAGCCGACGGCGAGCAGCGCGTCGACAGCTCGGCTTCGTCAGATTCCGTGGGCTGGACGGTCACGGACACGTGCACGACGGCCACAAAGATACGTCGCGTGAGACCGCCCGCCGTGAAGATGTCACGTAACGCCAAGCGCTGGCTCACCAGACCGGCCTGCATCGCCGGCGTCCTGGTCTCGCGCCCGAACCTCAACGCCCGGTGCGGCCGAATGAAATTGTAGTAGCACCGCAGGAGCTCGACGTGCCCGCGGAGCTGGTCTACGCCACGAGCGTGGCATGGCGAGCGCCGGCGCAAGTACGCCGACCCTTGACGAATCGTGAGGTTGAGGCGCTCGATGAACGACGTGTTCAGGGTCTCGGAATCCTCCGACGCCAACAGCGCGGCGTTCAGCCGGCTCGCCGTGCCGATCTTCACGCGCCGCTCGACCCGAACGACACGATTGTTCCGCCGCGTCTTGAGCACTTGCCCATAGACGCACGCTGAACCCAAGAGGCGCACCATCACCCCGACGTAGTACTCGAAGCCATCGGTGGCGATCAGGGGGCACCCAACGAGGCGTCCGCGGAGGATGACGTCGTTGATCGCGGCTTTGGTGTTGCGATGGGAGCGGCGGCCGAGCACACTACCGGTCCACACGCGGGAACACACCTCGATCGTCGCAAACAGCCACAGGGTGCGGCGCTTGCTGCCGATGAACGTGCAGAGTTCATCCGCCTGCAGCTCAATGACGTCGAAATCGCGCAGCAGCCGGTGATTGAAGCACGCGGCAGCTGTCGCGGCTCGCTCGAGCCATCGCGCGATGGTGGTGCGGGAATGGCCCGTCACTCGGGCGGTCGCAGACATGCTGACGCCCTCGACTCGTAGGCTCGCGACCTGGTCGAACTCCCGTCGACTGCAGCGAAGACCGCGGTACGCGGTCCCCGTGTTCGTGCTGAGCGTTCCCCCGCATACTGTGCAGCGGTACCACCGCCGGCGGCCCGACGTCGTCACAAACCAGCCGTGGCCCACGATGTTGAGGCCGGGCTTTCCAAAGTTGTCGCACCCAGGCTTGCCGCACGCCCTCTCGTCGATCGCATTCATCGCCCAAGTGTAACGGCGCGGCGAATCAACAGCGACCGGCACAAGCACCCGCCGAAGCGGGGGAATTGAGCCCACGAGACCCCGTGGAGGGAAGGGGGCACCGGCAGGTGGCACCGTTGGAGGGAAAGACGGCCAACACACCGAGGTTGGGTCCCGTCTCCACGTCACGACAACGGATAGCCGAACTGGCCAGACAAGCCGTAGGGATGGCGGTGGCCATCGCCTGGCTTCCTGGACCAGCGGGTACGCGACGGCGCGTAGCGAAGCTGTCTGTCGAGGAGCCGGATGCGGCAGAACCCGCACGTCCGGATCTGTGGGGGGCCAGGGTCAGCAACGACCCTGGTCTACCCGACCCTGGGAGGGCTCGCGTGTACATCGACGATCAGACTGGAGCCCTGATTGAGGCTCGCGTGCTCGTGACCCGTGCTCGGCAGCGCCAGATCGACGTTCAGGGTCTTCTGTGCCCGGCCGAGCGTGCCGACCCGTCGCGACCCACTGGAGGCGAACACGAGATCCACGAACCGTGCGAAATCCGGGGGCGTCAACCACCGCATCAGGCCGAGCGTCGCCGCGCGCATCTCCTGCATCGTGCGCAGCACACGCTCGACCGCTGGCAGCCGGTGCCCAGTGATGCGGCGGACGACGGACTCGGCCACCTCCACGGAACACGACGTCCCGCGAGATGCGGCCAGCGTGGCCACGGCGCCGGAGCGTCGCTCCTGGATGAGCGCCTCGCCGGTACATCGGTCCGACGCCAGCCACCACGCACCGTGCGTGAGAGACCGAGGCCCGCTGCCCGGATGGGCACCGGCCTGTCGTCCGCGCCGCCCCAGTCAAGCGACTCGCCGACGAAGAAGATGATCCAGAGCGTGGATGCGTCGGCCTCACAGACACGTCACCGCTCGTGCGCCCATCGGGTCGCCGTGCCCGGGTCTCGTCCGCTCGCGCTATACGACGCCAGGGACTCTGGGGCGGCGATCGCGCACCCTCGGCACAGGTGACCGTCGACCTCGCTGATGTCGAACGAGCCCTCGATCACCGACGGGCTCGGTGCGAGGAACTGGTCACGCAAGGTGTTCGGCGCTTCTCGGAATCGGCCATCCCTGGTCGATTGGCTTCCCCAGATAGCGGGACAGGCTCTCTGCGTGCTCCGCATGCCACTTCGCTTGCAGCGGCTGGAGCGCCCGTGCCGTGAGATCTCCAACGTCCGAACACTGTTCGCCGACCGCTCGTGCGATTCCTGCCGCGGTTATGGCGTCGGCGCGCGCGTCATGCGCTTGATCTAGGTCGTGGCCGTAGTGCGCCGCCACGGCTTTAAGCCGTCGGCTGCCCTTTCGATACCGGTCCACCGCCCGGTCGATGACGAGCGGGTCGACAATGTCCGGCGTGCCAATCTGCACGCCGTGCCGCTGCGCTTCGGCCAAGACAAAAGGCCAGTCGAACGGCGCGTTGAAGATGACCAGCGGCATTCCACGGTCCGCCGCGTTGTCGACCAGGCGTGCGATGATCTGGAGCGCCTCGACCGGAGGCATCCCCTCCTGCCGCGCGCGCTCGGTCGTGATCCCGTGGATGTTGCTGGCTCCCACCGGGATCGGGACGCCGGGGTCGACAATCCCGTCCCAGCTCTTGTCCGACACAGCGCCATCGGCGCCCACCAGCACGACCGCCGCCTGAACAATCCGGTTCTCGATCGGGTCCAGCCCGGTCGTTTCCAGATCCAATGCGAGGAGCGCGTCCTCGAACCAGTGCGGCATGTCTCGACCCTCGACGGCAGTGGAGCGACACTGCGAATGACGCTCGATTCACACTATCATGGCGACCGGGAACGCCACCCCCGGGGGTCGGGTGATTCGTCCCTCGGCACGACTGCCGTCCGATCGGGACGAGAGGGGATGCTCGAGACGTGTCGTTTCGCTTTGTGCATGCAGCCGATTTCCACCTGGACAGCCCCTTCACGGGCATCCGAGAGACGGAGCCGAACGTTGCTGACATCCTCCGTCGCGCCACATTCGATGCCTACGAACGTGTCATCACGATCTGTATCGACCGCGGTGTCGATGCGCTCCTTGTGGCGGGCGACATCTTTGACGGGGCCGATCGCAGCCTTGCCGCGCAGATCCGGTTCGTGCGGGGTCTCGAACGCCTGAACGACGCCGGTATCCGGGCGTTCATCTGCCACGGCAACCACGACCCGCTCGACGGCTGGGGAGCGCGTCTGAAGATGCCGTCGAACGTGCATCAGTTTGGCGAGAGCGCAGAGGCCGTCCCGGTCGATCCGCGAGTCCCTTCCGGTCCGGTGGTGTGTGGCATCAGCTACCCGACTCGAGAGATGCGGAGCAGCCTCCTGCCGGGGTTCCCTGCTCCCGAGCCCGGTCGCTTCACCATCGGGCTGCTTCACGCGAACGTGGGCGTGAGCACCGGGCACGAAGCCTACGCGCCCTGCTCTCTCGAGGACCTGGTCGCGACCGGCTACGACTATTGGGCGCTCGGGCATGTCCACACACGCGCCATTGTGCGCGATCAGGCGCCGCTGGTGGTGTATCCAGGCAACACGCAGGGCCGGCATCCGAACGAGCGGGGGCCACGTGGGGTTTACGTCGTCGATGTGGATGAGCATGGGGCCATGTCTCCGGAGTTCGTCGCCGTCGATGCCGTGCGGTGGGAACAGCTGGACGTCCAGATTGATGGCATCGAGGACGACGGCGCCCTGTTCAGTCGTCTGGAGGCCCTCGTTGACGACCTCGCAACCCAGGCGGACGATCGCCATCTGGTCTACCGGGTGCGTCTCGAAGGCCGAGGGCCGGTCCACGAGTCCCTCGCGCGCCCGGGAAACATCGAGGGGCTCGTCGACCAGCTCAACCAGGTGTGGGGCAACCGCCAGCCGGTCGCGTTCTGCGGCGGGATCCTCGACGAGACGAGGTCCCGGCTCGACCGGGCGGCGCTCGCCGAGAGCAAGGACTTCATCGGCGACTTCCTGGCGCTGACAGACGCGGCGTCACGGGACGAGGCGCTGGTCGCCGAGCTGCGGCAGGAGCTGGCACCGCTCTACGACAACACGCGGGCCCGGAGATATCTCGGCAACAGCCTGCTGGCGACCGACGAAATTCGTGACCTGGTGGCGGCCGCCGAGGATGTCGCGCTCGGTCTGCTCGTAGACGACGCCGAAGTCGTAGCCGAAGCCGACGAGGCCGGCAGCTAGGCGCCGATCCCACGCCATGAAGATCGATCGCGTTCACATCGACGGGTTCGGCGACCACAGTGCGTCGTCGCTGCCCCCGTTCGAGACGCCCGTCACGATCATCTACGGTCCGAACGAGGCAGGAAAGAGCACCCTGCTGGCTTTCATCCGGATGGTGCTGTTCGGATTCCCGCTGCGTGGTGCCGCCGACCACTTTCCGCCGCGTGCCGGCGGTAATCACGGCGGCCGCATCGAGCTGGTAACCGACGCGGATGAGCGTTTCACCGTGGAACGTCACCGCGGGAAGAAGGGCGGCCCGGTGATCGTCACGGGCGCGGACGGCTCGCCCGTCCCCGACGCCGCGTTGTCCCGTCTGCTGGGGCACGCCCCGGCGTCCACCTTCAAGTCGGTGTTCGCCTTCGACCTCAACGACCTGCGGCAACTGGAGTCCGAGGAAGAGAACGGCATCAACAGCCGGATCTACAGCGCCGGCACCGGCGCGGCGCGGCTGCCGCGGGCGCTCAAGCAGCTCAAGGAGCGCGCGGACGACATCTATGCGCCGCGAGGTTCGAAGCAGCCGGTTGCCAAGGTGCTGACCGCGCTGCAGGAGGTTGAGGGCAAGCTGCGCGAGGCCCAGTCGCAATCGCAGGAATATGGCGACGCGGTGTCTCGCAGCGCCGACCTGGTGGAAGAGGCCACGGTGCTCGAGACGCAGGTGGCTGCTGCACGGGCCCGCGTGGCAGAGCTGCGGCGGCGGCAGGGGACATGGGACGAGTGGGTGGCGTTGCTCGACGTCGAGGCACGGCTGTCGGAGATTCCCGACCGCACCGGGTTCCCCGACGACCCGATCGTCAGGCTAGACGAGCTGGAGGCGCGGCGCCGCGAGGCCGACGAGCTGGTGGCCGGGGCCCGCGACAAGCTGAAGCACGCCCGGGAACTGGCGGACCGTCCGGTCGAGGGTGAGGCGCTGCTTGGCGACGCCGCGGCGGTCGAGGCGATTCGCCGGGGCCGTGGCGGCTTCGACGCGTCGGTGCGCGATTTGCCAAAGCGTGAGGCGGAGCTGCGCGCCAGCGAGGCCAAGCTGACGAGCGCCCTGGGCGAGCTGGGCCCCGGGTGGGACGAGGCGCGACTCGCGGCGTTCGATACCTCCATTCCGCGCCGCGATGAAGTCGCGCAGTGGAAGTCACGCCTTTCCTCGGTGCGCGATGACCTGCGAGACCGCGCCCGGGAAGCCGACCAGGCGAGCCAGGTGCTTGACGAGGCCAGTCGCAAGCTCCACGACGCTCGGGATCGCCTGGCGAAACTGGCAACGCCGGCAAGTCATGACACGAGCGCGACCAGCCACCTTTCTCATGACACATTGCAGGCGCGGCGCTCGGCGTTGCCGACCGCGCGCAGCCGTCTTGTTGAATACGACCAGCGGCGCAGCGACACCGCGACCTCGAAGCGCAGTTGGTTGGTGGGGCCGAAACGACGACCGCCTCCGGACGACGTCTTGCTCTGCCGGGCGTGCTGGCCGCGCTGGGCGTGTTGCTGCTGGTGCTTGGGCTCGCAACGGACCGGGACGTGTCGACGCTGGTGGCCGGCGGGGCACTCGTGGCCGCCGCGGCCGTGGCCTACGCCCTGTTGCCGTCGTCTCTGTCGCCTGGGTCGTCTTCTTCCGGCCAGCCCGATGGTCGCGCCCTGGACCGGCTGACAAGCGAGGTGCGCCGTCGTGTAGAAGAGCAACGGGTGGCGCTCGTAGCCGCGCTCGAACCGCTCACGCTCGATCTGGAGCCCGATCAGCTCCCGGGACACGACCAGCTGAACACGCTCGACTCGGCGCTCGCGCAGGAAGCCGAACGACACCGGGAACGCGCGCGGCTCGAGGTCGCGCTGCGTGACGCGGAGCATGACGCCGCGCGACTGCGGGACCGGGTGGCCGCCGGCGGCCGCCGGCGTGACGAGCAGCAACAAGCGGTCGAGCAAGCGGAGGCTGACTGGTCCGCGTGGCTCGGGAAGCACCGTCTTCCAGAGACGCTCGCGCCAGACACGGTCCCCGAGCTCTTCTCACGTGTCGAGACCGCGCGCGTCGTGGTCCATGCCGTCAGCGAAAAGCGCGACCGCATCGCGGCCATTCAGAAGGACGTCGACACCTACAGCGCCGACGTCAAGCGCGTCGCCGACGGTCATCGTGATGCCAACCTGAACCTGGCGGGCGGCGATGCCCCGCTGACGGTCGCTCAGGCCGCCGACCGGCTCGTCGAGCGATTCGATCAGGCTCGTGAGGCGCTGGCAGCGCGTTCGGCCGCCGTGCGCGCCGCTGAAGAGTGCGAAGCCAGCCTGACCCAGGCGACGACCCGGCGGACGGGCGAGGACGACCGCATCCGCGAGCTGTTCTCACGGGCAGAGACGGACGACCCCGAAGAGTTTCGCCGGCGGGCCCGGCAGCAGCTCGAACGCGAGGACCTCGAACGGACGCGCCAGCAGCATCTGTCCAGCCTGCGCGCCACCTGGAGCGGCCAGCAGGACCTCGACGCCGTGCGAAGCACGTTCGCGTCTACGACAAAGGAAGAGACCGACCACGAGCTCCGGCATGCCGAGGCAATGCTGGAGGAGCTGATGCAACGTACCACCGACCAGATCGAAGAGCGCGGGCGCCTGCAGCAGCGGATGCAATCGCTCTCCAGCGACGAAGACGCGTCCCGCCAGCGCGGCCGTCGAGAGGAGTTCGTCGAGGAGCTGCGGGTCCTCGCGGCCGAGTGGTCAAAGCTGGTCGTGGCCCGATCCCTGCTCGTCCGAGCCCGCAACCGCTATGAAGAGGAACGCCAGCCCGACGTCGTGCGCCGTGCGCAGACCTTCTTTCACGGCCTGACCGGTGGCAGATATCCGAAGCTGCACGTCACGGTGGGGGAGCAGGAGATCACCGTGGTCGACGAGACCGGTGTGCGTAAGACGCCCGAGCAGCTCAGCCGCGGGACCTACGAGCAGCTCTACCTCGCGCTCCGGTTCGGCCTAATCCAGAGCATGGGCGACGAGACGGAACGGCTGCCGGTCGTCGTCGACGAAGTGCTCGTAAACTTCGACCTCGAACGCGCCCGTCGTGCCGCCGCTGCCTTCGTCGAGCTCTCCCGCACGAACCAGGTGCTCGTCCTGACCTGCCACCAGTGGATCATCGACCTGTTCAAAGAGGCCGCGCCTGACGCCGCCCTCGTCGACCTTTCCGCCGTGCGTGCCGCGTCGTAGCAAGGGCCCTCAGGCCTGCCGCGTCTCAGATACAATCGGGCGATGTGCGGACGCGCCTACGAGACCTACACCGACGAGGAGCTGACCATTCAGTATCTGAACAGGCACCCGCCCGAACTCGACTGGGTGCGCCCGAATTTCAACATGGCGCCAACCCAGCATTCACCAGTCGTCGTTGTGCGAAATGGCCAGCCCGTGGTCGAGCGGTTCCGGTGGGGTCTGGTGCCGTCTTGGGCGAAGAGCATCAAGGCGGCGGCGAAGTACTCGCTGATCAACGCGCGCGGTGAGGAGATCACTGAAAAGCGGAGCTACGCTAAGGCGTTCCAGCGGCGACGGTGCGTTGTGCCGCTGTCGGGGTTCTACGAATGGAAGAGAGAGGGCAAGAGCAAGCGCCCGTTCGCGATTCACCTGCGGGACGATCTGATCATGTCCGTCGCTGGCGTGTGGGAACGCTGGCAGCCAGACGGCGATGCGGAGCCGATCCATTCCTTCTCTATCGTGACCACGCGGGCCAACACCTTCATGGCCGAGATTCATGACCGGATGCCGGTGATCCTGGATGGAAAGGACGTCGAGCACTGGCTCGACCCCGAAGCGCAGGAGCCCGAGCACGTACTTTCACTGGTATGTCCATGCCCCCCGGAATGGCTCACGGCTTACGAGGTCTCGACGGCGGTGAACTCGCCAAGGAATAACTCGCCAGACCTCTTGCAGCGGATTTCAGACCAGGCATGAAGAAGATCGGCGGCATCTTCACCGGCCCGATCGTTTCTTGGTTTGATGAAGCCGAGAAACGCCTCGAGGAGCTCAAGGGGTTCCGTGAGGATTGGGACTCGTACGGTGGACTGCCGATCACCCCTCGCTCCATCGAGTCGGTCCGGAAGTACCTGACCCGTCTCGCCGCAGACACTCCGCGAGCCCTCGTGGTCCCGACATCTCAGGGTGGTGTCTCACTCGAGTGGATCACCGATCAAGATCACGTCGACTCATTCAGGTGGCTCAGAGACCCAGAGAATCTTTCAATCGAGTTCACACCCGAGGGTGATATCGAAGTCGATGAAGAGGATGTTGCTGACCTGCCGAAGGGTTCCCCGGTGTATCGCGCCGCTGTGCTTGCGCGCACCTTGTGAGACAAGAATCAACGACATAAATGGCGCTGCCGCCTGAGACTCAGCGACCTCAGCGATGATTGCCCCTCAGTTACAGGGTGCTGACCGTACAGGGCTCGGAGGTGACGCGGACGGCCGCTGGTGAGCGCCAACACGTTTGCCTGTGTGGACGGAACCGATTCAGGTCGGCGACGTCAGGTCATCGCACCGATGACACTCCCGTCCGGGGGCAAAGCCGTTCCCGCGGGAACGGCCCGGCGCGCCGGGTCAGCCGTCGCCGGGTGAAGCACGATGATTGCACACTTCAGGTCGAGCCGCTCGCGGCGCCGCGTTGAGACGTGACGAGGACTGTGGAAATGCCGTCCCCGTGGAAACCATAGACCGGTTCCCACAGGGACTTGGAAATCTCGCCAAGACCGCAAGATTTCCACATTTCCACAAAGTGGGCCGAAGCTATACATTTCGGAAGTCAACATGGCGTTGAGGAAGAGGCGGATGAAGCGTAATTCCTCCGCAGCACAAATAGAGCATCGCGATAAGCGCCTCGGGCGAGTGGAAGCCGAACGCGCGACGAGCGATCATCCGCAGGCGATTGTGGGTCCCTTCGACAATCCCATTGGTCAGGCGCTCCCGAATATAGGCGAGCACCCCCTCCTTCTTGGCCCTGATGGTTCGCGAGACCTTGACAAAGGGCGCGAGCTTGGAACGGCACGCCCACGAGAGCCAGTCATCAAGGGCCCGTCGCGCCCGCTGGGGCTGCCGGTAGTCCAGCGCGCCGGCGAGGGTCTGGTTCAAGAGGTACGCCCGGAAGAGGTGGACGTTGTTGCGCAGCACAGCGCTTAGCTTCCGGCCCTGCTCCAGGGTGAGATTCCACGGGTTCTTCAGCAGCGCGAATCGCGTGCCCTTGGTCACCTTCGCCTCGTCGGGGTCGCCCGCGGTTCGCCGCTTCCGCTGCTGATCGCGCCGCACCTCCTCGACGGCGTTCGTCGAGAGCTGCTGGACGTGGAAGCGGTCGAAGATGATCGTGGCGTTGGGGAGGCGGTCCGTGATGGCCTTCTCGTACGCGGCGGACATATCGCTGGTGACCAGCTGAATGCCCGCGCATTGCTCCGGGCCGATGAGGTCGAAGAAGGTGCACAGGGTCTCGGCGTTCTTCCCCTTCGCCGCCCAGACGACCTTCCCCGTGTCGTGATCCAGCACGACCGTCAGGTAGTGATGCCGCTTGCGATAGGAGAATTCATCCACGCCGATGCGCGTGAGGCCCGTATAGCGTTCGGGATCAAGGCGCGCCTCCCCAACTCGCCGCACGATCCGACCGACGGTGCGCCACGCGATGCCGAGCAGCCGCGTCACCGACGTGCTGTCCGTCTGCCGGGCCAGGAACGCGGTCAGTTCCTCCATGCGGTGGGTGAACTGCGTGCCCGCCGCGGCCCAGGGCACCCGTTCAGTGCGCGGCTCCCCACCGCAGCGGGCACACGTGACCCGCCGGCACCGATACACCAGGTAGATTCTGACCGGTCCCCAGTTGAGATCCTGCCATCTCCCGACTGACCGAGGATGGTCATACTGCGGGGCTCGCTTGCCACATCCGGCACAACGGGGCGTGCGCCACGTCGGCGTCACCTCGATCGACAGCACATCGTCCCGATCCATGACGAGCCCACGGACGTACAGGTGCGTGACACCGACCAGCTTTTTGAGTACAGATCTGAAGCTCACGGGAACCTCCGTTGGATAGTTGTGTGTTGTAACCCAACTGTACAACATGTTCCCGTGCGTCTCTCCAGCATAACTCCAGCGCCATCAAGCACATACGCTCCAAACGGCGGCATGGCCTTTGGTAGCCTCAATCATGACTTCGACCCACTTTGATGTCAGGAGAGCCTTCTGTTTGTCGTCAGCAGTCTCATCAAAGGTTTGTGTGACGAGGTCCGAGCGGGTACCGGACACATCAAGCAGGTCTTTGTCCTCACCCACAACGTCTATTTTCACGGTTCCTCTCACGAATGTATGCAAGGAGAGTAAGTCCTCTCCGCGTTTAAACTGTGTAGAATCAGCCACTTGCGAGAGTCAGCAATGACCCGGTATCTAAGATGTGGATGCGGGGGCCTGGACCGCCGGCTGCACTTGAGGGCGCGTGGTACCAGGCCGCCAGCTTTCGAGGCGGTGGAGGGAAGCTCCGGGCGCGCGATGGCCATCGGGGCGAGTCAGCCGCGAGTTTCACCTGGCTGCATGATCGTCACGGCGTAAACATCTTCGTATCAGCATCTTACGTCGGAACAGGCTGCCGCCGAGCAGGCCCCCCACCAAAAGCGGGGCCCGCGCAGGCGGCGGTCGATTCAGCTACGGAAGCCCCTGAATCCGGCTGGTTTCTGGCCTATTCCTCATCTTGAGGCCGACGCGTGATCGGCGAGATCATTCCAGAATCGTGCATACATTTGTGTGAGGAACCATTTTCACAAAGAGGTAACGTTCAATCCGAGGCGCGTGAATGGCGCGATGAACGAAGAGACCTTTTGGGTCGTTCGGAAAGTCGGCGTGCAATCAAAGGTTGAAAGACACACTACGAATCCGATCAGGACTTCTTACGAGTTGCTGTGGGCCGAAGTCCGGAGGTCAGATCGTTCGATACTAACGATTCAGAACACCCTGCGGCGGTTTGTTGAGCACTACTTCAAGATCTTGGGTGGAGTCGATCCCGCCGAGATTTGGGGGATGTTTGAGGGCAAAGATAGGTTGATTTGCAAGTCGCTATTCTCCTGGGTTCACGATGGTTCGCATTATGCCCATGATGATTTATATCTGGCGATTGACGACGCGATGGTCGAGGCCTACCTGAAGGTGTCCAGGGCCGTCTTCGGAAGGTCAGGCCATCTCGCTCATTACGGAATGATGATGGGGAGTGCCCGTGCTGAAGAGCCAGCAACCTCGGTCCTGCATGAGCCAAGCTGAATCGTGAACGGCCGGACACATCGTGGCAGTAGACACACTCAAGGCTCCATTGGGCTCATGCGTCAGGGCACGGTCTGTTGAACGAGGCGCTGCATTAGTGTCACAGACTGCGGAGCCCGATCAGTAGAGCACATCCGCATGGCCGCCCGGTCATCACGTTCCTGAATGTTCATTCCGCGCCCCGAGCTTCTCGAGCAGTCCAGTCCGCCGTGGCGGGCGCTGCTGACAGGCGACGCGCAAGGCCCCCTCGTCGGCCGCGAGCAAGATCCGTGATCGCGCCCGGGTCACGCCGGTGTAGAGCAGCTCTGGGCCGGCCAGTTCGTGCGGCTGGGGGGGGAGCACCAGTAGCACCGATTCGAATTCGCTGCCTTGCGAGCGGTGGACGGTCATGGCCCAGGCGGTGTCGTGGCTGGGTAGGGCGGCCAGCGGGACGCTGCGCGGTTCGTGGAGGCCGGGGAACCAGGCCGTGATGCCGCGCCCATCCTCTCTGTTCAGCAGCACGCCGACGTCGCCGTTGAAGAGTCCCGTGTGGGGGTCGTTGCCGGTGACCAGCACGGGTCGGCCATGGGCCCATTCGCCGGCGGGTAGGCCCTCGCGGCGCAGTCTGGACTCGACGCGGGCGTTGACGCCTTCGACGCCGTACGGGCCACGCCGGAGGGCGCACAGGATACGAATGCGGGCCAGGGCGGCGAGGGCCTCGTCCGGAGTTGACGCTCGGACGACGGCCATGACCTGGGGCCAGACCTGTTCCAGGGCGTCGTTCACCTGTGCGGAGGAGTAATGGAACAGTTCCTCCCGATAGTCTTCGTTGGTCAAGGTCTGCACCGTGGTGTCGCCGTCGTAGTTGCGAATGGCGATGGCGAGGCGGCTGATGCCGGGGTGCGACTCGAACCGGTAGTTGCGGTCCAGCTCGACGTGGCAGTCGGTCAGGGCGCCTTGTCCTCCGCCATTGGCTTCACCAGTGGCTGCGACGATCATCTCGGCCAGCACCCGTCCGGGTTGCACGCTCTCGAGCTGTCGGTGGTCGCCGAGCACGACGAGGCGGGTGCCGCGTCCGAGGGCGGAGAGCAGGCGGTCCCAGAGGACGAGGTCGAGCATGGAGGCTTCGTCGACGACCACCACGTCATAAGGCAGGGGGTTGGCGGCGTGGAATCGGCAGCGGTCGGTGCGCGGATGCCAGCCCAGAAGGCGGTGCAGCGTTCGCGCCTGGAACGCGGCTCGCTCGAGCCGGGGACGAACACTGGCCAGCGGTCCGTCGATTTCACTGGCGGCCTGGGCAATGGCTTCACCGAGGCGGGCCGCAGCCTTGCCGGTGGGTGCGGCCAGTGCGACGCGGATGCCTAGTTCGCGGTTGGCGAGCAGGGCGAGCAGGCGCGCGGCTGTGGTGGTCTTGCCGGTTCCGGGACCGCCGGTCACCAGAGCGAGGGCTCGCCGGAGGCCCAGCTCTGCCGCGCGCCGTTGGGCCGACTGTGAATCGGGAAAGAGCTGCGCGAGATCGTCAGCGTCGCCAGGGCCAGGTGTGTTGGAACCCTCCTCCGGGCTAGCGGCGCCGTTGGGAGTGTAGCCGGCGGGAACCTGGACATGTTCACTGGCCAGTTCCCGCAACCTGGCGGCCACGCGAGTCTCGGCCTGGTCCAGTCGCCAGGACTGCAGCCGAGTGCCTCGCAAGACCAGTGGCGCGGGACTGCGGCCGTCGCTGCCCGTAGTGACGGCGGCGCTGCCGGCAAGAAGGCCGGCTTCTTCGTGGGTCAGCTCGAGCGACGTGTGGCCGGCGGCCCAAGAAGTGAAGAAGCGTTCCAGCACCGGGGCGGCTGCGTCGGGAAGGCCCCAGCGGCGCTTCAACATGTGAATGGCTGCCAGGCTCACGCAGGGACCTCACTGACAGGGCTGCCAGGGCTGACAGCGCTCACGAACAGCCCGTCGAGGTCGTCCAGCAACGCCTCGGGCGGAGTGATCTCGAGGACACCGTGGCTGGCTTCGGGGAGGACGCCACGCAGAAACAGCAGGCTCCCGGAGACGGCCTGCGTCCCGGGGCCGTAGAGCCCCAGGTAGCGACGCAGGGCGACGAGGTACAGATGGACCTGCAGCACGTAGTGCTGCCCCGCCGCGCACCGCCACATTGCTTGCCGGCTGTAGTCAGCGTAACGGGGTCCCAGATAGTTGCTCTTCCAGTCGACGACGCCCCAGCGGCGATCGGCCCGCACCAGGCGGTCGATATACCCGGTCAGCATGCCGGACAGGGCCTGGCCCGGCAGACCCGCAAGGTCGAGAGCATAGTCGCGTTCGTCGTCGTTCCGGGCATGACGGGCGAAGATGTTCGACAGTGCCTGGCCGGTGATGCCGGCCCGACCGAGTGGCAGCAGGAACTCCCATTCAGACAGGCCCCTGTCGGCGGCGGCCGTCTCGAGGCTGGCGTCCAGGCTGTCGAGGCGGGTGGTCTTGAGATCGTCGAGCGTGTGCCGCACAGCCCCCACCGCATCTTCGGAATGGAGTCGGTGGCGCTGCAAGGCTCGGTCGACCAGTGCCGTGGAGTCTTCCTGGAAATCCCAGTGCTCCAGCAGCTCGTGCAGGCAGTTGCCGGCGTGGGTGCCGCGAGCGAAGGCCGCGAGCGGCACCTCGGTGGCGGGGGCGTCCTCCGGATCCGTCATGGCTTCGGCCACCGCATCACGGCGTTCCCGTTCTTCGTGTCGGCCATGGGCCAGCCGCGAGAAGCTGGTGAGGTTCCAGGCCTGCAGATCGAGCGCGGGGGCGGCGCGCGCGTGCATGGGTGCTTCGGCATGGCCGCCGCCTGTCCAGGTCGTCTCGCTGGGCGAGGGCGGGACAGACACGGTGATCACGTCTGGCTGCGCCTCTTGAAGGCGGCGCAGCGTGTCGCCGTGTTCGCATCCTGATGCACTCTTCTTTTGAGCGGCGGTGGCCGCGTACCAGTCTTCCAGGCTGTCTGCCTGGTCGTCGGTCCGCAGCAGCCAATCGAGCGAGGTCGGGGGCAGGGTGGCCCTCGCGGTGTACCCCAGGGGGCCGGCGAGCAGCGTCACGCGGCGGCGGGCGCGGGTCAGGGCCACGTAGGCCAGACGCAGGTCTTCGAGCAGGCGCTCGGCGGTCACGGCGCGGTGCTCTGCCTGGTTGTCTCGCTGTGTACCGTCGGCCAGCATCCAGCCGTCGTCGCCGCGCACCAGCAGACGCTGGTTGGCACCGGGGTCCGGCATCACCGACCAGAGGTAGGGGCAAAACACGAAGTCGAATTCTAGCCCTTTCGCCCGGTGCACGGTGACGACCTGCACGGCGTCGCCGTCTTCATCCAGGCGGCGCAGGCGTTCGTCCGACGCGCTGTCCTCCGACATCCGCTCGCCCTCGAACCATTGCAGCAGCTTTTCGGGGGTTCGCTGCCCCTCGGCTTCCCGCGCCTGCAGCAGGTCTTCGAGATGTCGCAAATCGGTGAGGTGCCGCTCGCCGGAGGGGGCACGGGCCAGGCGAAGCGTGGCCTCGGAATGAGCTTCCAGTCCGGCCATGAGCGCGGCAATGCCCCGACGACGCCACAGCTCGCTCCACTCCGAGAAACTGGCCAGCCGCTGTTCCGTATCCGCACTGGTGATGTCGGCCAGCATGGCCGAGTCGTAGCCAAACAGGCGGGTCGCCATGGCGGCCCGTCGCCACCCGGGATGGGTGGGCGAGAGCACCGCCTTCAGAATGGACGCGAGGTCGGACGCCGTCTCGCTCCGCATGACGTCGCCGTCGTCGCGGACCACGGTCGGTACGCCCCGCGTGCGCAACGCCTGGTAGACCAGCTGCGCTTCGAGATTGGTACGGGTCAGCACGGCGACGTGCGACGGAGTGACCGTTTCCGCGTCGGCGCCCATCGTCCGGCCCAGCAGGTCCACGATAGCCGCGGCGGTGCAGGCTGCCGCGCGCTCTCGACGTGGCTGGGCACGAACCCACTGCTCGCTGTCTGCTTCGGGCACCACCCACGTCACCAGTCGCCCGTGCCCGTCCGCGGGCATGGGCAGGTCTGCATCCTGGCGGGCAGCCGTCGCCTCTGGATGCACCAGGGCGGGGTTGCCGAAGGCGCGGGGCCGTCCGAACAAGGTGTTCAGGGCCACCACCAGGCCATGGGCCGATCGATAGGTGGTGGCCAGGTCGCTCACGCGGGCCTCGTCCGTTGGCCGGGCAGACAGATACGCGTCGAGGTCTCCACCGCGAAAGCTGTAAATGGCCTGCTTGGGATCACCCACCAGGATGAGCCGTCCGGGACCCGTCCCGCGGTCGAAGATGGCCCTGAAGATTTCCAGCTGCTGCTGGTCGGTGTCCTGGCTCTCGTCGATCAGGCCCACCTTCCACTTAGCCGACAGCCGTTGGGTGAGAGCGGCGCGGTTCGGCCCCGAGCACAGGGCTCGGTGTAGCTTCTCGATCAAGCCATCGAAGGTGACGGCGTTGTCGCGTCGCAGGCTTCGCTCGAATCGTTGCCCCGCCGCCTGGTCCAGGTGCGCGAGCCAGGCCCAGCCGGTGGCGCCGACAGTGGCTTGCACCGCTTCGGCTATGGCCACCATCGCCAATGCGCCCGCCTCATCCGAAGCGGCCTTGCCCACCGCGCCTTTCCGGCTAAACCAGGAACCCGCGCCCGCCAGCCGCCCTGCGATATGAAAGATCTCCACCGGGGGCTGCTGCGGGTCCAGGGTCTCGAGCAGCGTGTGCCAGGCGTCGAGCTGGGCCACCGAATCGGTGCCTGGCTTCTGTGTCGAGCTGTTCAGCTTCACCGTGTCCCGGCCGCCAATCTCCTGCAGTCGACGAATGTCGGCGCGGGCATCCTTCAAGGCTTCGAGCGCCTGCGCTACCCTGTTTCGCGCCTCCCGAAGAGAGGCCGGCTTCGGTTCCATGCAGGTCGACGGCCGCTGCGTCAACGAGCGCCACGCCTTGAGATCGCCCTCGACCGACCACTTGCCAAGAGCCGCCACGGCGGCCAGCAACGAATCGGCGGCGAGATCGGTGCGCCACGTATCTTTGACGGCATCCGACTTCAGCTCGCTGGCGTCCGGCAGCACCTCGAATCCGGCGGGCATGCCGCACAGAAAACTCTCGGACGCCAGCACCTGCTTGCAGAAGGAATGGATGGTCGACACCGCGAGCTGGTCGCTCTCATCCAGCGCCAGGCGCAGACTCAACATGGCCGCGTCCCGTTCCGGGGCAGCGAGTGCGCCGAGGCGGTCCAGCAGAACACGAATGCCCTCCTCATCGTCCCCAGGCCGTGTGTCGGCGTCGGCATGGGCCACCAGGGTCGCCAGATGGCGGCGGGTCCGCTCGCCCAGCTCGCGGGCCGCGTCCTCGGTAAAGGTGACCAGCAGCACCTCGCCGATGTCGCTGACGACCCCGTCCACCAGCAGGCGCGGCAGCAGGTGGGAGATCGTCCAGGTCTTCCCGGTGCCCGCGCTGGCTTCGATGACCGACAGGCCCTTGGGCACCTCGGTCACGTGCAGGTGGAAGTTAGCCACTCGCCGGCCCCGCTTTCGCCGTGGGCGCGGTGTTCGCGAACCAGTCTTCCACCGGGACGAAGACCTCGGTGGCGAGGCGGCGCCACTCGTCGAAGTTGCCCTCGGCGAAGGGGTCCAGATCGCGCCACGCCAGTTGGGCCGAGGCGCTATCGCCCTCACCGGGTGGACCCTTGGGTTGTTGTTCCCATGCCTTCAGGGCCCTGTCGGTTTCATCGACGCCGCGCCGGCCCGCGTCCAAGATCGCAAAGCTGGTCTTTGGCCCGAACGGTAAGGGGCGCATCCGCGCCTGCCGGCAAAGCTGCAGCAGGCTGTCGAGCGCGGCTCGTGCCTGCCGCTGGGCCATGGGCGGCATGCGGTCGACTCTGGCACGCTCCCCATCCTTGGAGACCACGAGGGTGTCGCCGCGGATGCCGCAGGCGGCGGCAAAGGTCGCGCGAACCCAGGCATCCAGACGATGATGGGGCCGTCCCTTCAGCTCGGTGGGCATGACCAGCACCTGCAGGCTGCCCTCGGCATTGACGGTGATGTTGCCGGCGACCTGCGGGCTCCCTTCCCGGTACACCAGCCGCTGGGGCTGCAGGCGGCCACCCGCCTGCCGCACGGCGAGTCGGGCCAGGGACACGGCCTCCTGCACACTCTGTCTGCCCATAGCGGTGCCGAGGTTCCCATAGGGCATCAGGCGGTCGGCCGCCAGGCGCTCTTCCAGGAACGTGGTCCGTCCTTCCAGCACGGCGCCGATGACCTCGGTCTGAATCTGCCACCGGTTCAGGCCCGTTGGGGCAGCCACCGGTTCCCTGTCCATGGCGAACGGATCGTCCCCGGCCTGGGGCAGTACGACCCCCAGGGAACCCAGCCAGGCCGACCAGGGATCTTTCAGCATCCGGATCATCTCGTGCAGCTCGAGATCGCCCGACTGGACCTCTTCGGGCGGCGCGAAGACGCCGGCCTGGAACGGCGCGGCCACGTCCTGTCGCTCCTGGCAAGCGCGGGCAATCTCGAGGTGGGCGGTGTCGAACGAGGCTCGCGGGCCGGTGAAGCAGGTGGGGTTGAACGGCTGCAACGGGTGGTCTTCGATCAGGGCCCGGTAGACCTCTTCCCGGGTGTCGGCACTGCCGGACACGGTCGCGGCGGCCACCCGCAAGAATTCATCGACGCAGGCCGAGAGCGGCTCTTCCTTGTTGCTGCGGATGTTGCGGGCCGTGGCTGTCAAGATGATCCGGTCGCCGGCCGCTAGAAGGGCGTCGAGAAAGAGCTGCCGGTCTTCGCGCACCGGGTCTCGGTCGCCGGGGCGCGGCGCCGCCGCCAGCAGGTCCCAGGCGGGCGCCGTGGCCCTGCGTGGAAAGGCGGCATCCTGCAGGCCCATCACCGCGAGCACCCGACAGGGGATGGCGCGCATTGGCTTGAACCCACCCATGGCCATGGCCCCGCCCACCCTCGACACGGCACGAATCTCATCCTGGACGGCCTTGTCGAGCCAGTCGACCACAGCGGCCGCGTCCATCGGCAGGGCGCACGCATGTTCGGTCTCGGCGGCACGCAACTGGTCGATGAGGTCCACGGCCGCCGTCGAGTCGAACCTTCCGTCCTCTGTAGCAAGGATCTGGTCGAGCGCCTGGTTGAGACGGCTGGCCCACCGGCCCGGGCTGGCCTCGAGTTGCCAGTCTTGGAGCAGGCTCACGAGGCCGTCCAGCCAGTCGAGTGACGCGCTCATCGACGCGGGGTTCGCCCCCAGGTCACCTGAAACCGGCAGGGCCGGGCGGTGCTGAGCGTCTGATGCGGCTTGCGCATCACCAAGCCACAATCCGGCCAGCAATCGGTCCAGGCCAGCACGCCACGTGCCCGTATCCTGGTTGCCGGCGTCCATCGCCTGGCGATGGGCCGCGTTGAGCCCCCAGGTAATGCCGGAGGCACGCAGGCGATCGGCGAGCATCTCCGGGTCGGTGCCGCGCGATTCGACGCAGGCGGCAACGGCGGGTAGTTCCAGCAGGGCCAGGCCTTCGCTCAGCGGCGCGCGGCCGGCAGCCAGGCGCAGCACCGTCTGCATGCCTCGCACCAGCGGGTCGCTGCGATCGAGACGACGCTCCGAGAGGCGCAATGGCAACGAGGGGTCGCCTTCCCGCAAGATCGCCTCGGCCACCGGACCGTAGGTGTCCAGGTCGGGGGCCAGAATCAAGACCTCACTCGCGGTCAGACCGGGTAGGCTGCCAAACGCGTCCAGCAGTTCATCGCGCAGCACTTCCACCTCGCGCCGCGCGCCGTGGCAGCGATGCACACGCACCGAGCGGTCAGACTCGATCGACGTGACGCCGTCCACCGCTTCCGCGTTACCCGGCTGCCGCGCCGCGCGGATATCAGCCTGGAGGCGGGCCAGCAACGTGTCGGAGCTGGACTCGGGCAGCGCGATGACGTCGTACTCCTGACCTTCGGTGACGAGTGCCTCTTCGAAGCTGCGAAAGCTGTCGACGGCTTGCTTTCCCAGGTGCGACAGCAGGGGATGCCCTTCCCAGGCGGGGTCCACTTCCTTTCCCGCTCGCATCTGCGCGCGTCCGGCTCGCATGTCGCCAAGATATTCGGTGGATGGCAGCAAGGCGCGCAGGCAGACACGGGTTCTGGTAGCCAGGGCACGTAGCAGGGGCAAGATAGTGGGGGGCAAGGGCCCGGTGGCGAGCACTTCGAGCGAGGCCGGCAGCTCGCCATCGCCCTGTTGGATACGCGCGACCAGCTCCTGCAGGCGGACGGCTGGATTGTGATGGTCCGCCAGACTCTCCGACAAGCGCCGCCATAGCTCCCGTTGCCAGGCCTCGTCCCCTTGGGCCGGCTCGGGCAAGCCATCCCAGGCTTCCCCTCGGTCCCACGCGGCGATCATCGACGGTCTGAAATACAGATACTGGTCGAAGCGGTCGGCCACCTCGGCGGCCAGCGCCTGCCGCGCCCGGGCATCCATGCACGCCGACTCCAGGCGCGGGGTGTGGCCTTCCTCGACCATGGCCGCCAGGAGCGGCACCAGTCGCCAGGCCAGGCCCTGCGGCCGCCAAGAGGGATGCACCGGGTCCAGACCGACCAGCCGGGCCATGCGTTCGATGAAGGAGCCGGGCAGGAGAAACTCCACCCCCATGGCGACCCCGTGACGGCGGGCCAGCTCTGCCTTGGTGCGGTCCACCAGCGGCAGCGATGGCATCAGCACCGGTACCACGACACCGGCGGGACTGCTTGGCCTGCCCAGCGAGTCCACCAAGTCCGTGAGCAGCACTGTCGCGTCAGACGCGTACTTCAGCTCGAGTGCCATTACGGATTGGCTCCTTGGCGGGAGGCGAGGATCTCCTTCGCCGCTTCACGTGCGCCCGGCTCGTCGAAGTGGCGGGACGCATAGTCCACCGGACGAAGCTCTGGTGAGAGCGCCCAATCGTACTTCTCCTCGATCTGGTTCGCCGCCAGCGTGGCGAGTGCGGGCCCGCCGGGCACCTCGCCGCGGACGATTCGAGCCAGCGCCGCCACGACCCGTTCGGGCTCCACTTCGCGTACGCCGATCGCAATCCCCTCGATCCAGGCGGAAAGCTTCAGTGCATTCAGTTGCAGGCACAGGGTGTGTAGCACGCGGTCCCCGCGCCAGGGGAACAGCAGAGCGGAGCCCTCCCTCTCGACCATGCGATGCTGAGATAGATCCCAGCGATCGAAGGTATCTCGACCCTCGGTGAGGAGCTCCTTGGCCGTGGCGTCGAGGTAGACCGGCACCGTCCGGGAGGCGTAAATCCGGTGCATCTCGGCCCGCACGCGATCATGAACGTCGCAGCCTCCGCCCTCGAACCGCGGCGCCCGTCCGCCATGAGCCTGCGTCAGCTCGATCACGCGAGCTGTCTCGTCGATGGAACGAACCTGCCACCGCCGGCCAGCGAAGATCAGATGGCTTCCGGGCGCGAGCGGTTGGGTGATCGGCATCGTGCCGAGCGTCTTGCTGCCTGCGACCAGACGGTACTCCTCTGGGGTGACGAACGCGACGTAGAACGAGTAGTGGTCGACGAGTGTCTCGCCTCGGTCGCCCAGGGTCAGCGTTCCATCGCTCGTCTGGGTCAGGATGTGTTGCTCG
Source organism: Vicinamibacterales bacterium (assembly GCA_965197935.1). Classification (GTDB taxonomy): domain Bacteria; phylum Acidobacteriota; class Vicinamibacteria; order Vicinamibacterales; family CAZQMT01; genus CAZQMT01. The sequence goes on from CBDAOD010000002.1 coordinate 1,166,565, forward strand.
CCGAGGCTGTGGAGGAGCCGCCCGAAGAGCTCGCTATCGACGCCACGGAAGGGCCCCGACCTGCACAGCGCACTGTAGAGGTCCTTTGCCAGGACGCCCCCGTGCTGGGCGATGACGGACAGGACCTGCTGCACGAGGGTCGACAGGTGTAGCTGCCGGGGTGCCGGTGGCTCGCACCACCGAGCCAGCAGCAGTTGCACCATGGCAATCGACTGGACGAGCTGCGCACGGAGCTCGTCGTGCAGCGTCGAGGTCTTGCCCAGCTCTTCCTCGACGACGAAGCCCCGGAGCACGGCCGGCTCGTCGGCCCGGCGCCCCGAGCGCCCAAGGCGCTGCCGCAGCGCCGTGACCGATGGGGGAGATCCCACCTGGGCGATGCTGGCGACGCTTCCGATGTCAATGCCCAGCTCAAGAGTGCTGGTGCACACGACAGATGTCGGCTTCGAGGTGTTCTTGACCCGGGCTTCCGCTTCTTCCCGGATCTCGCGGGAGAGATTCCCGTGATGCGCGAAGAACTCGTTGGGAACGTGTGCCCGCTCGGACAAGTCGCGCAAGTGGTCGGTCAGTTCCTCGACGCGGCTGCGGCTGTTCGCAAAGACGAGATTATCCTGGCCGCGCAAGGCCTCGTACAGGTCACCAACCAGCCGCGTGGCGTCTCCCTTGTCGTCGGGGGCCTGGGGCGAGCCACCGGGCGCCGGTGGACGCGACCGGTACCCGCGCAGTTGCAGTCGCAGCTCGCGGCCGTCGCCCGTTCCCTCGATGAGCACGACCGCATCTCCCGCGCCGGGTCGCAAGGCTTCCGCGGCCAGTCGCATGTCGCCGAGCGTGGCCGACAGGGCCACGCGCGGGACCCGTCTGCGGATGGCGAGCTCCATGCGGTTCAGCAGGGACTGGAGCTGGCGACCTCGCTCGCTCCCTATGAAGCTATGAAGCTCGTCCACGACGACGTGGGTCAGGCCGGAGAAGAGGCTCGGGATCTTGCTTCCGCGCAGGACGAAGAAGGCCTCGAGCGACTCCGGCGTGATCAGCAAGACGCCCTGCTTCTCTTTCAGCAGCTTCTGTTTCCGGCTCTGGGGAACGTCGCCGTGCCAGGGGGTGAGCGGCAGGCCCACCCGCTCGAAGAGCGGGGTCAGGCGGGCGGCCTGGTCGTTGATCAGGGCCTTGAGCGGGCTCACGCACAGGCAGGCGATTCCATCAACCTCGCTCTTTGCGAGCTTCGAGGCTATCGGGAGGAAGGCCGCCTCGGTCTTTCCGCCGGCGGTGGGTGCAGAGATGATGACGTCGGCATCCCCGTCCAGGATCTGCTGTGCCGCATGCTCCTGAACCAGCCTGAGCGCCGTCCACCCCTGTTCCCAGATCCACCGCTGCACGCCGGTGTGGAAGCGCTCGAACGCGAAGGAAGGCGTCGGGTCAGAGCTGGAACGAGGCGAGTCCATCGTCATCTGCGTCGGACCCCTCAACCGGTGCGAGGTCGGGATTGCCCTCGTCGGGGATCTCGACCGTTCCCACGAGCTGCTGCCAGGACGTCTCTGGATTTTGCTCCAACACGGCGAGCAGGTTCACAAACTCCTTGATCGTGTTGCGGGGCGTTCTGAAGTAGGCCTCTCCGACGCGCTGGGAGCAGTGCTGCATGAAGGCGTGGAGCGCTTCGTCAGGGACGAGATCGCCGGCGGAATGGCTCCCCGCGTAGACGTGTCGGATCTTCCCGAGCAAGACGTAGAGGTCTTCGGGCGAGAGGTTGGCCAGTCGCACGATGGGGCCGGTCATGTCGACGAGCCCGTCGTGGGCGAACGAGTTCTTCGCGAGACGCGATTGCAGCGCCTCGTAGCTGTAGAGGCCCTTCCGCGTGTCGAGCAGGAACTCCGGTGTTCCGCCCAGCACGAAGCCAAGTCCCACAGCCGCACCCTGCAGGCTGTCGTTCAAGATCCGGAGAATCTGCTCGTAGTTTGCGCTGCGTGCCCGTCCGCTGGGCAGCTTGTAGAGATTGACCATCTCATCCAGACAGACTAGGAAGCCGCTGTAGCCCGCCAGGCGCACGAATCGCGCCATCAGCTTGAGGTGGTCATAGATGTTCGAGTCGTCGACGATCGTGCGCACGCCGAGGGCCTTGCGAGCGTCGGTCTTCGTCGCGAATTCTCCGCGCAGCCACCGGACGGCACTCGCCTTGACCCCGTCGTCTCCCGTCTCGTGCCCCCGCCAGTAGGCGGCGACCACCTCTGCGAAGTCGTAGCCCCCGACCATCTCGGTCAGGGCCGCGAGCCGTTCGCGGATGATTGCCTCCGCGGCGACGCCGTCATCGCGAGCCCGGGAACGTGCGCTCGACACGAATCGCTCGACCACGTTCTGGAGCGCTCCCCCGTCGGGCTTTGATCGAGTGGCCAGGCTGCGCATCAGCTCCCGGTAGAGCGAGCGCGCCTGCCCTCCACTGGCATGCAGCCGGCGGTCCGGGTTGAGATCGGCGTGCGCGGAGACGAGCTTTTTCTCCAGCGCGATCGAGCGGACCAGGTTCAAAAAGAAGGTTTTCCCAGAGCCGTAGTCGCCGATTACGAGGCGGAAGCTCGCGCCGCCGTCGCCGATGCGATCGATGTCACAGATGAGGGCCTGCACCTCGTCCGCGCGCCCCACCTGGATGTGCGCTTGTCCGACTCGCGGCGTCACGCCGGCTCGGAGGGACTGGAGGATGGCGTCTCGAACCCTGGGGCGAATCTTGCGATCGGACGTCATGCCTGCAGCTCCCGTAACACACCGAGGTTCACCTCCACCGGGTCCTCTCCCTCCAGCAGAGGGCTGTCGACTCCCTCGAACGCCGCCTCGTTGAGCGTCTCGTAGGCTCCGTCGGCAAGCAGGTCCAGGCGCTCGGCGATCTTCTCAAACTCCTCGCCGCTCAGCTCGGCACGGCCGTCGAGAGCCCGCAGGAGGGCCGTGTGTCTAGCGTCGAGGCCCGCGACCGTGTTCGGTGCGACGCGATCCACTTCCGGATCGTCCTGTTCTGAGGGCTCCTCCGTGAAAACCTCGGCGAGCACTCGGGAAATAGCCTCGGTCTCGGCGAGCGTGCGCTCCACCCGGTCCATGTCGAGATCAATCCGACCCGTCTCCGGGACCGATGGCTGCGACGGAGGCGCGGGGATCGCGCGTCCCGCTTTGGTAGCCTCAGGCGGACGCACCGTGATCGGGCGTTCCGCAGGGCGCCAGGCATCGCCGGCCTGGAGCGAGTGGACGTCCCCGTACGCCTGCTTCGGGTCGAAACCCAGCAGACGGTAGATCTTCTCAATCGTCCGGACCTCCTCTCGATCGATGACGCCGTCGACGGCGGCCGTCCCGATCGCGAATTCCGCAAGGAGCCGGCGCCGGCCGGCATCGACGCCAGCCAGCCGGCTCTTGATTCCGGCGACGCTCGGCTTCTCGGCGATCAGCCACTTCGAATGAGCGCGCAGGCGCCGGGCTTCCTCATCATCGAGGTGCATCGATTGCTCGAGGTGTTTTTCGAGATGGCGCTCTTCGCTCTCGCCTACATCTCCGTCACTCGCTGCCACGAGTGCGGCGAGGTGTAGCACCAAGGTGGCGGCTCGGTACGCTGGCGTGGCGGCGGCGAGTCGCCCTGGGCCGAGTGGGAACAGGATGACCTTCTGATCAGCCCGGACGCCTCCACCCCCGAAGCGGGGGTCTGGCTCGACGCCGTAGCCGAGCGACTCCAGGGCTCGAGAAAACCCTCCAAGCTCTCCCTTGCCCATGCGGTCTGCGCGCGCGCAGTCCCAGTGCGTCATGAGGTCGGACCCGGCGGCGGCCGCGCCATCTCCATCACCCAGGCTCGCAGTGATCCAGCTTCGGAGGCGTTCGGAGGCTGGGGTCTTACGGGATTCGGCGAGCTCCGGAGGCAGCAGCGCCCGTCCTTCCAAGGTGCGTGCCTTCTCGGGGCACCGGCCGACCAGCCGGCTGTAGCCCTCGAGCTCGGACATAGCATTCTCGGCGATCTCCCGCAGTAACCGCACTGGCCTCGTGAGGGCGCCGACGTCCGGAACGTTGTCGAAGGGAACGTCCACCGGGCCCCCGAACGACGCGCTCGAAGGCTGGTGAGAGACCTTCAGCCGACGCTTGTTCGGCTTCAGAGTCATCCCGCTTCCGAATTTCTCCTGGTAGCGCCGAACGAAGAGCTGCCGGAACTCGTCCGGGCAACGCCGCGCGGGTGTTCGGAGACGGGTTTCAGGATGGCCCACTACCCAGGCAAGTGCCCACTCCGCTGGGATCGGTTTGCCCGCCGCGACGAGCTGACCGAGTGCCAGACGAACGTCCAGGGGAAGCTCGCCGCTTCGTTGGCCGACGGTCGGCGGGCGCTCCCAGGCACTGCCTGTCGACCACAGCGCGTGGGCTACCTGTACCAGCGAGGAGCTGTAGCGGTCGAACGAGCGGTTCCCGCCGTAGATTGAGCGCAGGCGGTCGACTTCGGCAATGAGCGCAGGGGCCTCACCTCGACGCTCGGGAAGGTACTGAAGTTCGAAGAGAAGCCGGCGCTCGAGGCCATAGAAAAAGAGGAACACATACCCGATGTAGGCGTTCACCTCTGACCGTCCGCCTGCAAGCCAATCAAGATAGGCGACGCGAGACTCGGCTGAGATCTGGCGATACGAGGGCCAGTAGTCCATGCCTTCGCCGGAATAGTCGCCTCGGCCCCGCCCGACCTTCAGGGCGGGGATGATCAGAGCGGGCTCACAGTCCCGCCACTCTCCGATCGGCAGGAGTGAAGGGCCTACGTAGACCATTCCGCCAGAGATTACGCGATTCCGAACTTTCGCTGTGGAATCCGGCGAGACCCACAGGCGGTCGCCGGCTCGCGCGAGCTTGGCCGGTTCGACGCGCTGGCGAGTCGTGGATGGGAACTGAAGCCCCCCGTCTGACCCGATGTCGATCGAGATCGTCACCCGCGGCGAGCGCGAGAGAACCCGATCGCGCGAAGGCGGTTTCGATTGCGACCGGGCCCGGAGCAGCCCGTAGATCAACAGGCCGATCAGAACGAATCCAACGAAGGTGCTCATAGGTGCCGTTCATTGTGCAACAAGCTGTCGCTTCCCGGATCCCTTTTCAGTGGGAGGAACCATAGTATCAAGCAGAGCTGCGGTCGGTGATTGACGCCAAGATCGCCGGCGAGGAGTTCGTCGTCCACGAGGCCGAGGCACCCGCCAAAGTGGTCGATCTGATGGCGGCGCTCCGCAAGAGCCTCGACAGCGTCAGCGAGTCGAAGAAGAAGCCGGCGAAGTCGTCCACCACCCGGAAGATAACCAAGGCCAAGCGCAGACGCGCCTGACCCCGGTTTCCCCACGTGCCTGTAGTAGAAAGGCCTTCAGGCCCGTCCCTGGGGTCCACGCGGGGCCACCGCGCCGGGATCAGCCACCGGCTCACCCGGCCACAGACCACACAGCGGGTCGGCTCGGGCGCGGGCGCCGGTGGCACCTCAAGGGCGTGGAGTCTGGCGTACCGGAGGACGGCAGGGGAAGAGTGATCCCTCACGCGGCACCGGGTGCGATAGGTGCGTTGATGGTCTCGGTGATCGAGACGCCCTTCCGGACTGCGCTGATGGCGGGCCTTGGCGGCCTGCACCGAGCGACGGCGGGCCAGGAGACGGCAGCGTGCCGAGCAGTAGGCGTGGCCGCGGACGTTCTTGCGCTTGTGCCACTGACACCGTTGCACCAGGGCGCGGTGGCGGAACGCTTTCCGGCCGGCCGCTCGAAGTCCCTCCGGTCGGCCTGGCGGAAGAAGCCCTCACCGCCGCGAATCTCCGTGCTGTATTTCTTGTCGTACGCCGCCTGTCTGTGCGGCAGCACGTACCGGAGAGGGGCGTACGAGGCGAGGTTCAGACGGCGGATCTCGTTGTTGATCTCCCGGATCGATTGGAACTCGCCGGCAACGTCCACGTCAGCCTTGATGTTGATCGGCTTCAGGCGGTCAGGGAAGCGCCCGGTCTCGGCGGTGCCATAGTACTTTCCCACATGCTTGCGCGACCGGGCGATGGTCAGGCGATCGAGCAAGGTGAAGTAGTCGAACCCGAGCATCTCAACCAGCCGCGATGGTGTCCGTTCGACGTTATCGAGGTCCATCCAGCGGTTGAACTGCTTCTGCGCGAGGCGCGTCGTGCTGTCGATGCTACTGATGCCGTGATCGAGCAATGCCGTGTCGTCGCCCTCGGTGGCGAAGGCGATCTGGTTGCGCAGGTCAGCCATGCGATTGTTGACCGGGGTTGCAGACAGCATGAGCACGCGGGTCTTGACGCCTTCCTTGATGATCTTGCGCATCAGGCGGTCATAGCGCGTCTCGTTGCCGACTCGTGGCGTCTTCTTGTTACGGAAATTGTGCGACTCGTCGATCACGACGAGGTCGTAGTTACCCCAGTTGACGTGAGCAAGATCGATGTCTCCCGACTGGCCACCGTCTCGCGATAGGTCGGTGTGATTCAGGACGTCGTAATTGAAGCGATCTGGCGCAAGGAAGTTCCGGCGGTCGTTGGCCTTGTACAGCGTCCAGTTGTCGCGCAGGAGCTTTGGCACCAGCACGAGCACACGGTCGTTCCGGAGTTCGTGGTATTTGATGATCGCCAGCGCCTCGAACGTCTTGCCGAGGCCGACGCTGTCAGCGATGATGCAGCCGCCGTAGCGCTCGAGCTTGGCAATCGCACCGACCACGCCATCACGCTGGAACCTGTAGAGCTTCTTCCAGACCACCGTGTTGCGGATGCCGGTTGCCGTCTTGATCACGCGCTCTTCGTCGAGATCCTCGCCACGGTCGCGGAAGAGGTGGTGCAGGATGAGCGTGTAGACGAGGAACGGGTCACGGTGTGCTGCGAGTGATTGCAGGTCGCCGATTAAGACGTTCTTGGCACCTGGGTCGGCCACAAGACTGGACCACTGGACATCGAACCATTGACTGAGCAGGTGAGCTTCTTCGGGCGTCTCTGACGCCTGGATCAAGCTCAAAGGGTTACCGGGAGCCAACCCGAGGCCATCGGTACTGAATGCGAGCGACCCGAGAAGAGCCTGGAGGGGGTGCCCTTCCCCGTCTCGCAGAACAAGTGCGCCTTGGGGAACCGCGCCTGGGGCTCGCCGGACTTCGGCCCTGTCAGCCAGCCACTGGGAGAGCCGTTCGGCAAGCCAGCGCGTTTGCAAGCAGTTGCGAGCGGCGCGGTCGGCGTCCGATCCCAAGACCGCCAAGTCTGTACTGGCCGGCGGCAGTAGCAGGCGGCAACGCGTCAGCGAATCGACTTCATTCTGCAGTTCTGAGAAGGCGAACACGGACAGGGAGGGAGTCACCACGTCGAGCTGGCCGCCTGTCGTGAGACTCGGGCGAAGAAGATCGACGACGCGGTCCGTACCCGCGTTGCGGACAATCTTCATGCAGCCCTCGCCTCAAAGGGCGTCACGTAGCGGGACCGTTGCGTGACGCGACACGTTTCCGGACGGTCCCTTTCGTCTTCTCAGCCTTGACCTTCCTCGCCTCCGCAGCCGCCTTGCTGGCCTTCTTTCCCCTTGCGGCTCGCTGTGCGGCCGTCATCGTCTCCAAGGATCTCTTGCCGCCAATCCGCCCGCCTCTGGCACCCTGCTCTTTGAAGAACTGGAGAACGTCGAATGGCAGTTTCTTCATCGTGAGGCACATCTTAACCCCGTTGTGGTGGCAGGCATCGGTTCTCGTTGTTACGCGGTCACAGTACGGCTTTTATCTTCAGACCGACGCGGATCGCTCGCGGGCGTGTCGCTTCGTCCGAATCCTGCCGGATCGTGGCGTGGCGGCGGAAGACGATCGGGCCATCTTTCCCGGCGGCGCGCTGGCCGTTCACATCACGCACCAACCGATCTACCGGGCGCTCGGCATCGAGAACGTGAAACACCGCCGAGGCGCGAAGGACACCACCACGCTGGTCCTCATGCGGCGGCTGCTGTCGCTCGATTACCTCATCGGACGGCCAACGCTTGGGTGGCTCCCGACCGAGGCGGACAAGGTGCAGCAGTTTGAGGCGCTGGGCATCGACCGAGCCGTCTTGCCGTACCGAAAATATGGCGCGGCCGGGAAGGCGCAAACTCGATGTTTTGCGCTGAAACTTCCGATCGCGCCGGACGAGCACGCAGCGACGTTTGTGTACGTCGATCCGGGGCAGTCCACCGATAGCGAGTTGGGCGCGTGGGGCGTGGCCCACGCGCCCCTCTGGGCCGCGCTCCGGGCGCGGACTTTCGCCCCGTGCACATTGTCGCCGTCGGCACGGGCGTAGCGGCCGCGGAACGCGCCGCGCCCGTCCTGAAACGCTGGACCCAGGACGGCAACGGCCAGGGCGCGGCGGACCCGGCCGGGCCGACCAAGGCCGACCCGGGAATCCGCCAGGAAATCGCCCGGCTTGAGAAAGCCATTACCGCCGGCAATCGTGACCTCTTGCGCGCGGCCGGCGGGTTCGACACGGCGGCCGATCGTCTTGAGTTGTTGCAACAACTCCCCGACGGCACGCCCACCACGGCGACGGCACGAGGGGCGATTGACCGCTTCACGATCTGGCCCACCGTCCGGCTGACCACCCCCGAGGTGGCGATCTGATGGTGCCCCCGAACCGTGCCCCGTTCCGTGGCAGGCTCCGTGGCGGGCTCCGTGGCGGGCTCCGTGGCAGGGAACACGGGACGCGGACAGCGGGGGGGGTGTCCCAAGAACAGCCGGGGGGGGTGTCCCATCCCCCTCTTCCATTTTTCGCTGTCGTTGTTCGGGTTTGTCGTCCTAGACCGGCCGACCCGAACCGCGCCAGCGGAGAGGGGAGAGACGGGAGCGACCCCCCCTTTTTAACCGCTAGCGCGGTTCGGCAAAGGGGGGGGTGTCCCACCCAGTGTCCCACCGGGTGTCCCATCCCCCCCGCCGTTGGGGAGGTCGCTCCCGTCTGTAGGTATCCCTGCGGGAAGGCTCCCCGGCCCGCGTGCGGGCCGGACGACGAGCCGAGACGAGCGGCCCCATGCTTGACCGACTCATCCGCGCGTTCCTTGTCGTCGGCGGCGTCAGTGTCGGGTGCGCCTGGACGTGGCCCGGCGCGTTTCCCGAGGCCGATCCCGTGGCGGTGCTCGTCCGCTATCACACCCCGAACGTGTACCGCGCCGTCGTCGCGTGGTACTTACGTCGCGCCCGGCGTGGCGGTGTTCCTCGCCGGGCAATTCCTCATCAGCACATCCCGGATCTGGTTCGCCCGGATGGGCGTCCGTGTGGGGCGCCGGTCCCGCCTTCCGCGCTGGCCCCTTTCGCCTTCGGCGGACGGGCCGGCGATCGTCGTCGGCGAGGTCCATCACCCGGTCAGAGCCATCGAGAGCCCGGCTCCCGAATGGCTGACGATCCCGGAGCGGGGCCTCTATACCGGCGTGGCGATTTTCGGCGCCGTCGGATCCGGCAAGACGTCGGCGTGTATGCACCCGTTCGCGCGCCAACTCTTCGGCTGGCAAGCGGACAATCCCGAGCGGCGCGCCGCCGCGCTCGTGCTGGAAGTGAAGGGCGATTTTTGTCACGACATCCGCCGGATGCTGACCGAGCTGGACCGGGGCGAGGACTACATCGAGCTGTCCCTGGACGGCCGGCTGACGTGGAATCCGCTGAGTGCCACCTGGCTCGATTCGTACTCGCTCGCGTACACGGTCGCGTCCCTCTTGAATCAACTGTTCGGCAAGGGGAAGGAACCCTTCTGGCAACAGGCCTACACCAACCTCGTCCGCTAGGCGCTGTTCGCCCAGAAGATTCAACAGGCCCAGACCTACGCGGCCGATATGTCCGACACGCGGATCACCATCGCGGCGACGGCGCTGACAGGTGACCACCTGACCCCGCTGCGCCGTCTCGGCTTTCAGCCGAACCCGGCCGACCTGACCCGCTTCCAGACGCGCGCGGACCCGGCCGCGTTCGAGTACCTCAAGACCCACACGATCACGTACGACCGAGAGCGGTTCGAGAGTACGACCGCGCAGGAGATCCGGCTCCGCGTCGAAGCCGTGCATCGCTGGTACGTCCACGACTGGAACACCCTCGACAACAAGATTCGTTCGAGCATCGTGGAAGGGGTGTCCGTGTTCCTGTCGATGTTCGACGTGCCGTCCGTGGCTCGCGTGTTTTGCCCGGCCGCGCCCGAGGCGCGGCGGTTCCACGACCCGGCCGGCGACGCGCACGACGCGCCCGGCACCGACACCACGCCGCTCGCGGCGACCACCATGAAAGGCGTCGATCTTCCGCCCCTCGATGCACTGATCGAGCGCGGGAAGGTGCTGGCCCTCAACATGCCCACCGGCACCAACCCGGCGCTGGCCCGCGCCGTCGGCGTCATGCTGAAAAATGCGTGGCTCCAATCGCTGTTGCGCCGACCGGCGGCGATGAAGAACGCGCCCGGCCGCTACGTCCGGCCGGCCGTGTTTATCTGTGACGAATACCAAGCCTTCGCCAGCGTCGGCGAGGACGATCCGAGCGGCGACGAGAAAGCCTTTGCCCTCACCCGGCAGTGCCGGGTGATCCCCATTGTCGCCACACAATCCATCAGTTCGTTGCGGTCCGTGCTGGGCAGTTCCGAGGCATGGCGGACGCTCCTGCAGACGCTCCGCACCCGCATCTTTTTGAGCTTGAGCGACGAGGCCAGCGCCGGCTCCTGGTCGGGGCGCGGCCTGCCAGGACCGTGGTGTGTCCCGGCTGCGAAGCCGACTGCGTCATGCTGGTGCAGACGATCCCCGCCGGGCCGCGCGCGGCGGCACGCTCATCGTCTGTGACAAACGGAGTGACATCAACCGGGTGGCGCTCACGACGGCACACGTGGACCAATGGAAATGTGATGCCGAGGCCCTCGCCCGGTCTGTCGTCGAGCAGCTGGGCCTGCGCCGGAGCCGGCACCGGATCGACGATTCAGGGACGCGGCCCCTCGGGCTCGCCGCTGGCGACACGCGGCACCAGATGCTGGGCCTGCGCACGCGCGGGGACGTGACGCTGGTCGTCGCGGACACGGCGGGTGGCCCTGGCGGACCTGATCGACTTCGAGCGCGGCGCCTACATGCTGGACACCGCCGCCATTCGCCACTTCGTCGATGCGGCGACGACCGCCGACCCGCACTACACGCCGAGCACGACGCGGCGCGAGGCCCACACGCGCGACACGCAGGCACGGTACGCGCGCTGGCAAAAGGCCTGCCGCGCGCTGAAGCAGCGGCGCCCGCACATGTCCGACGTGTTGTACGCTCGGCAGATTGCCGCGCAGGCGGTCGCGGCCGGCTGCCACGCGAGCACCATCCGCAAACACACGACGCGACGGCCGGGGGCCATCACGCGGTGCGGCTGACGCGACGGGCACGGGGGCGCTCAGCGCGATGAGCGGTCGCTCGAGCGGACCGACATTGGCCCCCAGGATCGCGTCGAGAGACCTCATCCCCTGATCACAGTCCCGCGCGAGATCCTGGGAAACCGGCGTCCTCTCACCCCTCCGTGTCGCGGACGCTCTCGACATGACGCCCGGCGCCTGGGTGCTGATCGTCCCGTCGTGGCCCAGATGCTCCGAGTGTGTATTATAGACATAAACGTATACGTTTACTGGATGTAGTCCTGTAAATAATTTATATTTAAACACTTACAGAAGTGATATGGCGCGCCAGGCAGGATTCGAACCTGCGACCCTCGGCTTAGAAGGCCGATGCTCTATCCAGCTGAGCTACGGGCGCCGGCCGGTGTGCGCGGAGCAATCTATCACTGGCACAGGGCGTGGGCGACAGTGGTGGAGATGATGGCGTTGCTGGACGGGAGGATGCGGCGCGAGGCCACAGTGGCGGGGGAGCCGGCGCTCGAGATCACGATCCTTGCGGACCTGTCCAAGTTGCCGACGACGTCCCCGTGGCTCTCAGATTGGCTCTCAGCGGCATGGTGCCCTGGCAATTTGTTGGACAGATGTGTCTATTTTACTAATAAAAACTGGAGCCGGCGCGCGGACTCGAACCGCGGACCTGCTGATTACGAATCAGCTGCTCTACCAACTGAGCTACGCCGGCATACCTTTAGAATAAGTGACTTACGAGGATATAGAAATTACTGCCAGCCGTTTCTGCCAGCCAAACGACACGTGGCGCGGCTGGCAGAAGAGCCCCAGCGGCGGAGGAGGCGGGCACGACAGGATCCTGATCCTCACTGTCACGAGGTCCCTATTGTAGTCCGTTCCCGGTGTGGGGTGCGACCTTCGAGAGAGCTCCATCGTCACGGGTTGGCCACGACACGCAGCCGCCGGATCGCGTCGCGCTGCTTGGTGAGCGTCGGGGCCGCGTAGATCCGCGTCGTCGTCGGGTCAGTGTGGCCGTAGAGGTCCTGAATGTCCGCGAGGTCAGCCCCGGCGTGCCGGAGCCACGTCGCGAACGTGTGGCGAATCTGATACACGGTGAACGGTTCCAAATTCGCTTTTCGGGCTACCGTGCGGATCGCCTTGTTCGCACTCGGCGTGGACCAGGGGCCGAAGGCCTCGCTCTCGATGAACGCGCGTGCCGCCGCGACTGGGTCGTCCACCAGCGGGATTGTGGCCAGACGGCCGTGCTTCCCGCGCGGGACGGACACGTACGGGATGGACTCCTGAAGGTGGAAGTCGGCGCGGGTCAGACGCCCCATCTGGGATGGCCGCATGCCGTCCGGTCCTCGCCCTCCGCAGCAACTCGCCCCCTGGCCACACCCCCCGGGCAACTCTTCCGCGCGCCTAAGGGCAAAGACGAATTCGCACAGCGTGGGGTTGGTGTGGGCGCAAGCTGGTTGGGAGATGTACTGGGCACTAGTGGACGCCCACGGTTTCGACCCCGAGTTGTTCAACGCTAGTGGTAGCGCCGGAAACCAAAGAGCAATGCTCTACGTTACCGAAGGACTCATGAATACCGCCTGTAGTCCAACGTTCGTCGATGTGCGTGATGCGATCATACAGGCGGCGATTGACAACCATGGCGGCGACGGTGTCTGTCGGCTGTGGAACTCGTTTGCTGCGTTCGGGCTGGGGCTCGATGCCTTTGGCGGTGGGCCCAACACTACATCTTCTGTCAACAATGGCCACGAGACCCCTTCCACCTGCACTGCAGACAAGTAGATTAGTACGCTTCCTGACGCCGCCGTACAGGTGGCTCTAGGCCAGGGCTAGACCGGATTCAGGATACCAGGAAGTTTCTTCGTTCGAATGTTCCAGATCGACCTTGCAAGCAGAATCTCGTTCGTTGGGATTTCCCAGGCTTTTGTGACGGCCGTGATGAGCTCGGTGTCCGCAGGATAGAGGGTGATCAGTTCGGCGGCGCCTTGTATAAGGCTAATAAGGCTTGTCGTGTAGGCGGGTTGTTGGACTTGACGGTGAAAGGTGTCCTGCAGCTTCTCATCATGGACCGTGTTGGGAATTGGTCCATGCTCGTTAAACATTAGCTTGAGAAGCAGCGCATCCGGCAACCCATGGGCGAATGTGCAGAGAAACACATACTCCCGATACAAGCGGTCGAGCATCCGTCGCTTATCGCTGTTTTCTCGAAGGCTGTCGAGGGCACGTGACGGTGACGGGAACCGTGAAATGTATTCCGCCGCGGTTCCCGCCGGCAGCGGTATGCCAAGTTCATCGTGTTCGATGGTGGCCACTTGGGCGTCAGTAATCCCATGTAATTGGCGGAGGGCGTTCAAATTGGCGGGGGCTGACTGCGTACAGAAATCGCGAAAGCGCAGTAGATTCTTTGTTTCCTCGCATTCCAAGAGCAACCGGGTGTACTGCTTCTTCCATCCATCCTTGAGATAGGCGTCTACCCACGAGGCGTCCTCGAACATGAGGCAAAGGGTGTAGAGTCCCTCAAGCGGCAGGCGAGCAAGTGCGAGTGCATCAATGGATTCGGGGTTCTGCCAACCGGCAGCGAGAACTTTTCGAACTAGTCGGTGGGTCGAAAGCATAGACAGGTACACGGTCTGGATGATCCGTCGCTGGAAGTCCGTGTGTGTCGAAGTATGGTTGTCCAGGGCCAGAAGGGCGCGGTGCATGGCAGCTTGCATGGCGGCTTCTAGCTGTTCGGCGTTGACGTGGTGGTCGGGGTCCACGTCCTCGTTGTGGACGTATGCGCACTCTCTAATCGGCTTCACATCAAGTTCCACCTCAGTGGCCGGGGCTGCGCCGGCAGGACTACCCGCTCAATCGGTTCGGAGCCTCTAGTGCGGCTTGCCGAGCGTGACCTCTTGCCGGGTTCGGGAGCCGCGTGTCGCGCGACCGCGGACCAAAGAGAGGAGGTTGAGGGCCAGGCCAAGCTGGGATTCCGGTCGTTGCAGATTCGCGCAACGGTGTTTGTCAGCCAAAAGGGCGCGCAACGGCTGGCACAAGCCGTTGGGGTGACCGGGGCGAGCCCGACCGGTTCCGGATCTTCGTTGTCACGAGGTCCCTATTGTAGTCCGTTCTCGGTGGGGGTGCGACCTTCGAGAGAGCTCCATCGTCACGGGTTGGCCACGACACGTAGCCGCCGGATCGCGTCGCGCTGCTTGGCGAGCGTCGGGGCCGCGTAGATCCGCGTCGTCGTCGGGTCAGTGTGGCCGTAGAGGTCCTGAATGTCAGCGAGGTCAGCCCCGGCGTGCCGGAGCCATGTCGCGAACGAGTGGCGAATCTGATACACCGTGAACGGTTCAAGATTCGCTTTTCGGGCTGCCGTGCGGATTGCCTTGTTCGCACTCGGCGAGGACCAGGGGTCGCGCTCGTGGCAGCCGGCCTCGCGGCGGAGGAGCTCGTCGTTGAGGATGTCTCGGTGCGGATCCTGCCGCAGCCGGCGGAGCCGCACAACGCGGCGGCCACGTTCGATCTGGTCCGGATGCGGGCCGGGCAGGAAATCGCACGGGAGTCGTGGTCGGTGTCGATGCAATTTCGCTTTCTGCCGGAGATCCCTGGGGAGCTGGTCGTCTGGAATCCGATGGGCCTTGTGATCAGCTTTCTTCAAGGGGACCGGATCGTGACGTCCAGTCGGTAGCTTGCTGATGATCGCCCATCTCACGGATCGGGCGGTGGCGCTCGCCGCGCTCGGGTGGACGGGCCAGGATGCGGAGTGGCTGGCCTTCGTCTGTCTGCATAGTGGCGTGTTTCTGCGCGCGCAATATCTGACGTTCACCGGTGAAGCATCCCCGTCTGCGGCCGCCCGCTTTGTCGAACGGTGCGGGGCGGCGGCGGTCGAGGAGACGTTGAACGGGAGCGGCCGGCTCTTAGAGTCTCCCTCTGGGATGGGTGAAACCCCTCGCCTTTAGGCGAAGCCTTCAGGAGGCCGCAGGGCCGGACCTCTTCGGGCTCTGGGACGTGCGCCGTGATAGTCGGCTTCAGCCGACGCGGCGCACTGATTCCCTCGCCTTCAGGCGAGGGAGACTCAATGTGTCGGATCGTCGCGCGGCCGGTGTACCGGGCGCTCGGGGCGGAGCACATTCGGCACCGGCGCGCGGCGTCGCATGGGCTGGTGGTGCGGCGGTTGCTGTCGCTCGATTACGTCCTTGACCATGCGGCGCGGCCGTGGCTGGTGACGGAGGAGGAAAAGGTCACGGCGTTGACGGCGGCGGGGGTGCCGGAGGCGGTGCTGCCGCGGCGTGTGTATGAGGGGCACCAGCCGGGCACGGGGCAAACCCGGTACTTCGTCCACAAGTTGCCGGTCGCGCTCGATACGGACCGGGCGACGTTCGTGTTTGTCCAGCCCCCTGGGGACATCACGCAGCAGGCGTTGCGCTCGTGGGGCGCGTCGCACGCGGCGCTGTGGGCGGCGCTGCGGGCGGCGGGTCGCGTGGTCACGGTCGTCGTCGTGGGGCAGGATCCGGAGCGGCTGGCTGCGGCGCAGCACGTGGTGAACGGCTGGACGGCGACCGGGCCAGCGGCCCAGGCCGGGGGGAAGGATGTGGCGGCTGAGCTGGCGGCGCTCCGCTCCGCCGTGATCGCGGGGGACCCGGAGGTGCTGCGCCGCGAGGGTGGACTAAATGGGGCACTGGTGCGCCTCGCGGCACTGCAACAGCAGCGGGACGAGACGCAGGCCGGTGCGACGGGCATCGCGCCACACATCACGAGCGGGGAGACGTGGCGCTCGCGGCGGGTGGCGGTCCCATGATCGTGATGCTGGTGCTGCTGGTCGTGGGCGCGAGCTGGTGGTGGATCGCCCCGTTCCCTGGGCCGGGCGCGGATCCGGTCGTGGATCTGCTGGCGGCGCGGTCGCCGTGGCTGCACGAGGCGATCCGGGCCTGGCATTACCTCGCGCCGGGCGTCGCGCTGGTGGGCGGTTGGTTGGTCGCGCGGGCGGTCGGGCGCGTGTGGTTCGCGTCACGCGGGCTGCCGGCCTGGCAGATCGCCGCCAGCGATGCGACGCCGGCCATCGTGGTCGGGGAAGTCCATCATCCGGTGGCGCTCCGGGAAGTGCCGGCGCCCCGCTGGCTCACGATTCCGGAGCGGGGCCTCTATACGGGCATCCTCGTCGTCGGCGCGATCGGCTCGGGGAAAACCTCCGCGTGCATGCGGCCGTTCGCGCGGCAACTGCTCGCCTGGCAGGCGGACGATTCGCGGCGGCGCATGGCGGGCCTGGTACTCGAGGTCAAGGGCGATTTTTGTCATCAGGTCCGGGACATCTTGATCGCGGCGGGCCGCGGCGAGGACTACATTGAACTCGGCCTCGGCGGGCGTTGGCAGTGGAACCCGCTGAGCGCGCATTGGCTCGACAGCTACTCGCTGGCGTACACCGTCGCCAGCTTGATCAATCAACTGTTCGGCAAGGGTAGTGAACCGTTCTGGCAACAGGCGTACACGAACCTGGTCCGCTGGCTGATCGAACTGCACCGGATGCGCCCCGGCGGCTGGGTGACGCTCCGGGACGTGTACCGCTGCGCGCTGGAACCGGAGCGGATTGCCACGCTGATTGCCGAGGTCGCGGCGGAGGTGGACCCGCCGCAAACAGTCCGGATCGAGAACGCGGTGGCGGTCGAGTACGCCGAGGCCCTGACCAAGGACTGGGTGTGGTCGGAGGAGGTGCCGGGGTTCGCCGAGACGAGGGATTCGGCGGAGGTCCGACACACACTCGAGGCCTTGGGCATCACGTTCACGGTCGAGGGCGGGCCGACGGCCGGCGGCGACCCGGCGCAGCGGGAACGGCTCGAGGCGGTGCGGCGGTGGTTCACCCACGATTGGGGCAAGCTCGACAAGAAAATCGGTTCGACCGTCTCCGAGGGGCTGTCCGTGTTCCTGTCGGTGTTCGATCTGCCGGAGGTGGCGTCGGTGTTCTGTCCGCCCGCGCCGCCGCCGCGGGCCACGCGGGCGAAGGCGACGGCCGGCGATGAGGCGGAGCTGCCAGCGGTCGGCGATGAGGCGGACCTGCCAGAGGCCGGGGCCGGCGTGACGCGGCCGCTTCCACCGCTCGACGAGGTGATTGAGTCGGGGAAGGTGCTGGCACTGAATATGCCGGCGGGGACGAATGCGGCGCTGGCGCGCGCGGTCGGCGTGATGCTCAAACAAGCCTGGCTCCAGACGTTGCTGCGCCGGCCGGCGCAGATGCAACGGGCGCCGAATCGGGTCTTTCGACCGGCCATGTTCCTGTGCGACGAGTATCAGAGTTTCGCCACCGTCGGCGAAGAGGATCCGAGTGGCGACGAGAAGGCGTTTGCGCTCACGCGGCAGTGCCGGCTGATTCCGATTGTGGCGACGCAATCCATCTCGTCACTCCGGGCCGTGCTCGGGCGCGGGGAAGCGTGGCGGGCGCTCCTCCAGACGCTCCGGACGCGGATCTTCCTGTCGCTGTCCGATGATGCGTCGGCGCAGATCGCCAGCGGGTTGTGCGGGCAGGTCGCCAAGATGAAAGCGAGCTACACCGTCTCGGAGCAGACGGCGCGCGCGAGCGCGTCGCTGCTGTCGGGGGCGGCCGGTGGCGGGACCGGCAGCGTCGGCGCGAGCAAGGCGTTTGCTGAACGCCGGGAACCGCTGTTCCATCCGCGGGACTTCACCATCCTCGGCAACTGTCAAGCCATCGTGCAACCGTACGACGGGAGCCGATCACTCGATGCCACGCGCTGCTACCTCAAACCGGACTTTCTGCCGTCGGATCGGCCGTACTGGCGGGCGCGTGAGGCCGGGGAACTGTAGTGGAACTCTCGCTCAACGATCTGAAGCCGTTTCTTCCTGGGCTGGAATCCGTGCTCGATGACGACGAGGTGTCGGAACTGATGGTGAACGGGCCGGGGACGGTGTTTGTGGAGCGTGGCGGTCGCATGACGGCCATGCGGGTACCGGAGCTCGACGAGGCGGCGGTGCTCCGGGCGGCGGTCCAGATCGCGCGGCCGTTGGGGCGTGATCCACACACGGAGCCGATCATCGATGCGCGGCTCGGGGACGGCTCGCGCGTCGCGATTTGCAGTCCGCCGGCGTCGCCGTGTGCGGCGATCACGATCCGCCGGTTCGGCGGGCGGGCGTTCACGATGGCGGAGCTGGTGGCCAGCGGCGCCGTCTCACCGGTGGTCGTCGACGAGGCGCGGCACGTCCTGCAGTATGGCGGCAACATCTTGATTGCCGGGGGCACGGGCTCCGGCAAAACCACGCTGCTCAATGCACTCGTGGCGCTGCTCCCCGAGGCCGGGCGCATCGTGTCGATCGAGGACACGCTCGAGCTCCAGCTCCGCCGCGCGAACTGTGTCCGGTTCGAGGCGCGGGGGTTGACGGGCGCGGTGACGATTCGGGACTTGGTGCGCCACGCGCTGCGGCACCGGCCGGATCACATTGTCGTCGGCGAGGTCCGCGGCGCGGAAGCGGCGGACTTGCTCCAGGCGCTCAACACCGGACACGGGGGGCTCGCTGGCGACGGTCCACGCGAATCATGCGACGGCGGCGCTCTCGCGGTTGGCGAGCTGCGCGATGCAAGCGAGCGATGCGCTGCCCTGGTCGGTCGTCTGTCGCGGGGTGGTCGATGGGATCGAGGCGGTGATTCAACAGGCGCGGTCGCCGGAGGGTGTGCGCCAGGTCATGCAGATGGTGCGCGTGCGGGACTATGACGCGACGCGCAATACGTGGATCGTCGAGGACGTGTGGCCGTCGTCGGCGGCGGGCGCGGCCGCGGCATCGGAGCGGTGTCAGGAATGAGGGACGAAGGGAGAGACCATGCGAGTACGAACAGGGCACGTCGATCCAACGGGCGAGGACATCCCCACGCGGCTGGCGGCAGGCGAGCCGCCGCCGATCACAGTCGAAACACGGGAAGCGTTTGCGCAGGCGGTCGCCACGATGCTCCGGACGGGTCGGCCGATTCGCGTCCCGTCGCGCGAGGATCTGGAGGCGTGGGTCGGGCCGCTCGACGAGCTGGACGAGGGGGATCAATACGATGGCTAACGCAGACAACACGCCGTCCCGCGTGGACGCCTACCATGAACAGTTCGCCGACAAGATGATCACGGCGCTGGAAGCGGGCACCGCTCCGTGGCAAAAGCCGTGGGCACCAGGGGAGCAGATTAGTCCGCAGAATTTCAGCTCGTCGCGGGACTACCGCGGCGGCAACGCGATCTACCTGGCGGTCGCCGCGGCAGAAAAGGGCTATACAGATCCACGCTGGGGCGGGTACCGGCAGATTTCGGAGGCCGGCGGGCATGTCCGCAAGGGTGAGAAGGGCACGCCGATCATGTACGTGGAGTACCAGTCGCGGACGCTGGAGAAAGACGACCAGGGCCAGCCGAAGCGGGACGCCGACGGAAATCAACAGTATCGCGTCGAGCAACGGGACCGGCCGATGGTGCGAATCCATACCGTGTTCAACGTCGAGCAAACGGAGGGGCTGAGGCTGCCCGAGCTCGGGAAGCGCGAGGCGCCGGCGTGGGAGGGCCACAAGCGCGTCGAGGCGGTGATGCGAGGGAGTGAGGTGACGATCACGCATGAGCCTGGCGACCGGGCGTTCTATCACAAGGCGCAGGATCGGGTCGTGCTCCCGTCGCCGTCGCAGTTCCCGACGCAGGCCGGGTACGCGCACACGGCGCTGCACGAGCTGGCGCACGCCACGGGACACGAGACACGGTTGAATCGGCCGACGTTGATGAAACACGAGGGATTCGGATCGGAGACGTACGCCCGTGAGGAACTGCGCGCGGAAATGTCGGCCATGATGGCCGGCGAGCAGCTCGGCGTCGGGCACGAACCGCGGCACGGCACGGCGTACGTGGCGTCGTGGATCAAAGCCGTACAGAACGACCCGCGTGAAATCCGGCTCGCGGCTGTGGATGCACAGAAGGCGGCCGACTGGCTCGTCACGCGGGAGCGGACCATGGAGCGGGAACCGACCATGGACCAAGCCGGCCGCAAGGATGCGCTGCCGCCGCCGCCGCCCACGCCGCCGCCGGTGACGCGGACGCCGGAGCAGCCGACGCCGGCTCCCGACATGGAGCGGGATTTTGGGCCGAGTCTCTAGTGGCCGCCGCGGGCGTCGGTCGGCTGAGGGTCGTCAAGACGTCGGACTGGAGCATGGCATCACGATCCAGAACGGCCATGATGGTCGCTCGGTGTGTGAGCGACATAGCGTCAGTGTCCGGGGTGTGCGCCCCCCTTCCTGGAAGGAATAATCGGACCTGAGCGACCCCACCGGGGGGGTGTCCTGTTTGCGAAATAGGACACCTCTCCGGGGCCACAAATCGACCGATTTGAGGGGGGTCGCTCAGGTCCAGAGCTTTTTTGATTTGGGTCCAGTGGATGCGAAAACAGCAATACCTACCGGGCGGAACGTGGCCTGATGGTGCGAAAAGCCAGGCTGGAAGTGTGCGAAATAGGGGCCGAAGGTATTTCGCACGTGATGTGGGTCCAGAGCGGGTATTTTGAGCGTGTCACGGAGGGGCGGAGTATAGTGACCATCATGGCCGCGCCGGTCGGTCGAAAGCCATGAAACTCGACGTGGACTACTCCCCGGAACCGGCGGTTTCCGAACGGGACCACGGGCACGGTCGGGACCAACAACAGGAACGGGACCCTGGGCGCGATCGGGACGTGCGCCGGAGCGGCCATCGACGAGAGTTCGACGCGAGACAGCTGCGCCGATCGCTCTCGGATCGGGTTGAGGGCGTGGTGCGCGATGTCGGGACGTTCCGGGTGGTAGCGCTGGCGGATATCGTCAACCGGCAGTTCGACGGGCACCCGTTCGCCGCGCGGCAGGGGATCGCGCAGGCGGAGCAGCAGGGCTGGATCGTGCGGCAGCAGGCGCAGGGTCCGAAGGGGAGACCCTACACGATCCTCGTGGCGACGCGGGCCGGCGCGGCACGGGCGGCGGTGCTGTTTGCTAGCGCCGGCCGGGCGGACCAGCAGGTTCACAGCGGGGCGGTCAAGGCAGCGGACGTGGGGCACGAGGTCGCGGTGTATCGCGCCGCGTGCACGGCGCAGGCGCGGATCGAGGCGGCGGGCGGGCGCGTCGCCCGGATCCGGATCGATGCCGAACTCAAGGGGCAGGTGGCCGCCAGGGCGGAGCGTGCGCGGCAGGTGACGGGCCGCGCGGCGGCAGAGGCGGCGCGGCGCCGCGCCGCGGCGGAGCTGCACCTGCCGGTCGAGCACGGCACGGTGCTCTTTCCGGACGCACAGATCGAGTACGTCACCACGGCGGGCTTGGCCGGGCGCTGTAACGTCGAGGTCGCGTCGGCGCATTACGGTGGTGGGGCCATTCGCGCGAAGGCGGCGGCCGGGTTCCAGATGTACGCGGCCTCAGGCCGCGCCGCTACGGTGGTGCGGCGGGCGCTCGCGGGCGGTGACGCGAGTGGCGGGCGCAAGCGCGGCCGCAGCGGTGGGACTCGAGAGTACGAGGTGTTCGAGCTGTGAGGCCGTGGCGGGTGGCTGTCGGGCTGACGATGACGGGCGGGGCGCTCGCGGTGTGGGCGCTGTGGCTCGAACTCGCGTACCTGCGGCCGTATGGGGCAGTCCTGCTGGTGGACTATGGGTGGTATGTCGGGGCGCATGGCGGGCTGGCGCTGGTGACGCTCGGGGCCAGCGTGTACGTCGCGGCCCGGTCGATGTCATTGGGCGCGGTGGGCCGCAAGGTGGATGTGGTCGAGCGGACGATTCGCCGGGGAACGGGGCAGGATCCGGAGCTGGCGGAGGCGCTGGCTCGTGACGAGTCGGGAGACTACAGCTAATGGGCCTGAATCTGAAGGATGACCCGTCCGGTGCTGAGAAGGAAGAAGGACAATAAGGACAGCGTGTCCACACTGTCGATATTCCTCATCGTCGGTGCGGCTTCAAGTCCTTAACTTTTGTCGTTATTATCTCCACGCGTTCATGTATAGGTCGTGTCGCGATTCAAAGACAATGACACCGAACATCTTTTCCAAGGACGCCACGTTCTCCGTCTGCCGGCTGACATCCAACGCCGGGCACGCATGCGGCTCCAGCGTGTGGTGGCGGCCACCGCCTTATCCGACCTGCGGCTCCCGCCGTCACATCGCCTCAAAGCGTTGAGCGGCGACCGAAAAGGCCAGAACAGCATCCGCATCAACGACCAATGGCGCGTGTGTTTTTACTGGACAGAGCACGGCGCAATGGAAATCGAAATCACAGACTACCACTGAGGATAAAGCTATGACCAAGATCGACCCGATTCATCCTGGAGAACACTTGGCAGAGATTCTCGACGAACTCGGAATCAGCCAATACCGCTTGGCGAAAGTGATCGACACGCCTCCGCGCCGCATCAATGAAATCATCCACGGACGCCGCTCCATCACGGCGGATACGGCGCTGCGTTTAGGGCAGGCTCTCGGAATCACACCGGAGTTCTGGCTGAACTTGCAAAATTTGTATGACCTTGATCTTGCCCGCGCCTCAATCGATGTCGGAACCATCGAAGCATTGAGTGTGGCTCCATAGCCACGCACGTCAATTCAGAGGCAGACGCTCCGGAAGTTGAAAGTCCCGCAGATAGAAGCGTCGAAGGCGAACGACTTAAGGCAGGCGTACGTTGTGCGAAAGACACAGGTCTTGGGAGGTGAAATGGCGAAGAAGAACGGAAGGAAACCCAAGACTGCGCCAAAGACGCCGTTTCCGGCGGCTTCTAACAAGCTGCATGAGCATGACGGCTGGCTCTGGATTCCCTTGCGAGATGAATGGCGAAACGTGGCTGACAAGCCGGAGGAAATCGTCCGTCAACACTTCATTCGCCACCTGTGCGACAACTACGGCTACGTGCTCGACCAGATGGATCAGGAACGGCGGACCATGCATGGGCACAAGAGCCCGCGCGCCGATATCGTGATCTGGGAAACACGCGAGGCCAAGGCCGCGAAGAAAACGCCGGTTCTCGTGATCGAGTGCAAGGCCGAGAACGTCGATATCAACATCAAGGACTATTACCAGGGCGAGAGCTACACCAGAGCTGTCGGCTGCGAGTTCTTCATCGCCCACAATGCTCGCTACACCGCCGTTTTCAGGCTGGTTCCCGGCCTGCCGGGCGAGTTCATACAAATCAACGAGATCGCGAAGGCGACGGATTGGGGCGATGCCAAGCGGATCGAGGAAATCAAAAACAAGCTCCGGGTTTTCAACCGAAAGGAGTTCCAGGATCTCCTGTTCAAGTGCCACTCGATCCTGCGCGACGTGCACAAAATGGACCCCGGACGCGCATTCGATACGATCTCGAAGGTCCTGTTCGTGAAGATGTACGTGGAACGCACGGGCATGCACGGCACGTTCACAGTCGACTTCCTCGACCGCCGCGCTTCGACGCGCCTGCCGACCGATCTGCTTGTTCACGATGGCTTGTTCGAGCAGACGAAGGACCACTACAAGGCCGACGATCTTTTCGCCACGACCGACCGTCTTGAAATCACCGAGGAGACCTTCCGCCGGATCGTGAAGGAACTCGCGCGTTTCGATCTCTCGAAGACCGGCGACGACATCAAGGGACTGGCCTTCGAGAAGTTCCTTGGCACCACGTTCCGGGGTGAACTCGGCCAGTTCTTCACGCCCCGCCCTATCGTGGACTTCATGGTCAACCTGCTCGATCCACGGGAAGGCGAATTGATCTGCGACCCCGCGGCGGGGTCGGGCGGATTCCTAATCCGCGCCTTCGAGCACGTCCGCGGTCAGATCGCCGCCGCCGTTCAGGCTGAAAAGGACAGGGAGCGGGCCGAGATCGAAGCGAAGGGTCTCGACCCAGAGGAGGAAGAGGCCCAGATTGATACGGCCTTCGCCACGCTCAACCGTGAGCTTTTGTCCTCAAATGATCAGAACCAGCCAGTCAATACCCGTGTCGGCAAGCTCGCTTGGCGCTGCGTCTTCGGTTGCGATGCCGAACCCCGCGCCGCGCGCACCGCCAAGATGAATATGATCATGCACGGTGACGGTCATGGCGGCATTCACTACCATGACGGCCTTGTCGACGTGAACGGCATCTTCCCGACGCGTTTCGATATTGTCGTCACTAATCCGCCTTTCGGCTCGAACGTGGGCAACGACCAGAAAGTCACCGGGAACGACGGGACGCACATACACGAGGACGCTACCTATCGCGACGACTGTCTGGAACGTTACGGCGACGCGTGGGGACGGAGCTACCAGCGCATGCTGGATGCGACCGGAACGAATATTCTCGACCTGTTCGAGATCGGCAAGGGCAAGGCGAATCGAGCCAGCGAGATCATCTTCGTCGAACGCTGCCTAAGCCTGCTCAAACCCGGTGGGCGCATGGGCATCGTCCTGCCCGATGGCAACCTCAATAACCCGTCGCTGGCATGGCTGCGCCGCTGGTGCGAGGGCAAGGCGCGAATCCTGGCGGTCGTCAGTCTGCCCGAGGAGACATTTCGTTCGGCCGACGCGACCGTGAAGGCGTCCCTGGTCTTTCTCCGACGCTTCACGGCCACCGACGAGGCGATGTGGGAAGCCTCGTGGACGGAGGCTCACGCCGATCACGACGACGCATTCAATGCCAAACGCGATGCGCTCTGCGCCGACCTCGGGCGGCGGATCGTGACGGGAGAGAACGCGACTGTCGAGAAGATCGTTGATGAACTGGCCATGCTCGGGATTGAGCGCACGGAGCCCGCATGGAGTGCCGGGAAGCCGCCCGACTATCCACGCGGCATCGGCCCGAGTAAGTTGGCGAACCCGCGCTGGAACGGGTCTGCGAGCGAGAGGAAGCGAGCCGCCCAAGCTAAACTGGACTACGCGACCGTCTTCAATGGCGACGAGGACACTAAAAGGCGGGCGGACGTGCTCTGTCGCGAGCTGCGAGCAGGTCTGCGAAGCATCGACGAAGCGCACAACATCGCGCTGTGGACCACGGTACGCGAGGCGTTCGACTATCCGGTCTTCATTGCCGCGCCCAAGACTGTCGGCATCTCCTCTACCGGTGAGACGGGCGAGAATGTACCGGACGAACTACCGCAATTACTGGACGCCTATCACGCCTTCGAAACATGGGTTGAGGCTGGAGCCATACCGGAGAACGTGCCGGATTTCCACCTGCCCTCCGTTGCCTGATCCGGCAGTGGAGGGCTCTCGAACCCTGGATCACTGCGGAAGCCGTCGAGAGCTGGCATTCGCGTTTTCCGCCCATATCGCTTCGCGACGGTGTTTTGCAGAGGCGGGAGGTAGTTGCCGTCACTGACTCGTTCGGCAACTGGACGCCAATCACCGTGCATCTGACGGGCGAGATATCAGCTCGCAGTCGAACGACGCCCTATAAGGGCGGCATGTTCGCCGCCTATTCCGGGGATATCGTGTTCTCCAAAATCGATGCCCGTAATGGTGCTATCGGCGTCCTTCCTTCCGAGATTTCCAAGGCGGTCGTTACATCGAAGTTCCCCGTCCTCATCCCGATTCCCGATCGCCTTCATAGCGAGTTCGTTAAGCTGGTGCTGAGGACCGGCGGTTTTCTCTCCGCGCTCCGCGCCAAAGCCAGTGGCACAAGCGGACGCAAGCGCATCACGCCGGAAGCGTTCCTCGACCTCCGCATCCCGTTGCCGCCGCTGGACGAGCAGCGCACCATCGCTGCTGCCTATCACACGGCGCTGAACCTTGCGGCTGGTCTGGATAGAGAAGCTGGCGAAACTGAAGCGCGGGCGGCAGAGGCGTTTGAGGAGGCGCTTGGTTTCGGCCCGCCCACGCCCTTGCCCGATCGCCCTGTCTTCGTCGCTTCCTTCAAGGACCTCGACCGTTGGAGCCATGAAGGGATTCTTCGTCAGAGCGCCGAAACCCATACGGCCCATACATCACCCTATCCGATTGTCCAACTCTGCGACGTGATCGCTAACCTCGTCGTTGGCTGGAGCCCAAAATGCCTCAATCGTCCTGCCGACAAGAGCGAATGGGGAATATTAAAGCTGAGTGCTATGACATCTGGTCACCTGAAACCGTCTGAGAATAAAGCGCTACCATCGGAGGTGGAGCCACGACCGGAACTTGAGGTGAAACGTGGAAATGTACTGATTACTCGCGGTAGCGGCGTGACCCGGCTCGTTGGAGCGACGACCTTTGTCGCTGATGAGCCACCGGGTAAGCTAATGATCTGCGATCTAATTTTCCGGGTGCTTTTCAAGAAAGCAAGCGAAATCGATCCCGCTTTCCTTGCAGTAACACTTGCAACAACGCGCCTGCGTAGTCAGATTGAAGAGCGACGGACAGGGGCCGCTCCAATGATGCAGAAAATCACGAAGTCGGCGCTGATGTCCCTTCGGCTTCCTCTCCCACCGAAGCCCGAGCAAATAACTATGGCCAAGGCCCTCACCGACGCCCGCGCTAGAGCCACCGATCTCCGAGGGCAGGCCCGAACGGCACGCGCCCAAGCATGGAGGGACTTCGGAGCCTCGGTCTACGCAGTGGAGGACGAAACCGAGGCTTGCTGACTTGGGCAGCAGCTGACGCGCCGGAGGCAGTGTCGGCGGGGAACACCAGTAGCGAGGAGCACGTAAACGTGATCTCGTCACGGCGGCGACGACGCGTTCCGTACCTCGCTCTGGGCGAGTATGAGGGGTCTGATCCGGCCAGCCAAAATGGAAATCCTGGCTTGGAGGGAAGACTACGAGATGGCCATACGGAAGTTTCCGAGGGACACTGTAAAGGATTACAGCGAGTTCCGACACGAAATCCAGCCCGGGGATCTACTATTGTGCTCTGGTTCCAGCCCATTCTCCCGCGCCATTCAGATGGCAACTGGAAGCCAGTGGAGCCACGTTGGATTCGTAATGCCGCTCAGCGTGATCAATCGAGTCATGGTGCTGGAGAGCGTCGAAACAATAGGCGTTCCACAGTTCCCTTGAGTAAGTATCTCAATGACTATGACAACAATAGAAAACCCTATCCGGGCGGCCTCGTCATCGCGCGACACGACGACTTTCCCTTTAACAAGGAGGATGTCCTGCGTAAATTTTCACAGCTTGCTGTCGACATGTTTGGTTACCCCTATGACAACAACGAAATCGCTAGGATAACTCTGCGCATCATCGCGTCCGTCCTGCCCGGCCCACGCACGCGCTGAGCAACCACCTTGCCGTGAAATTTGTGCAGCACAACTGGACCGCGGTAGAAATCGCGCACCAGATACGTCAGGATGCGATGTCTAGTTTTGGACCCAGGCGATTGCTGCCCTGGCTAGCCTTGATCGCGGCCGTAGTGGGCTTGATCCGATTCGGTGGACGGTTTCGTTATGCTGCCTGAGTTGATCGTTGTTCGAACTCCGCCGGGCTAATCTGTCCGAGCGTGGAGTGTCGACGACGCTGGTTATAGAACGTACAGCGCCTAGAGGAGGAGGGCCCGCAGCAACTGCTCCGGCGGGACCGACGGCCGACCGACGTGGACGTACATCATGCCGAAGCGCGGCGAGAGACGCTGCAAGGCGCGATCGGTGATGCGCCGCACGGCACGCAATGGATGGTCGGCCGGCACGCGCTCCTCCAGCGACACGGAGCTGAACATCGATCCCGGTTGCTCGTCGGCTCCACGCATCAGGCGGCTCCCTTCATGAATGGGAGCATGGTAGTACGTCGGGATCGATCTGTCGATCCCCTTAGGGTTGCTTTTTCAGCAACCTGCTAGAACGCTATGAGCCCTACCGGAGTATGTGGGCATTTTCCGTTAGCAATAACGGAGGCGAAACCGCGTTAGATCTTGCCCTCGACATGCCGAACGACGGCATCGCGCTCGTGAGAGGTGACGGAAGACCAGTCGACACACATGAGTCCGTCGCGGCGCATGACGGCCCTTGTTCGCCCTGTCGGTCCGTCGTCGGCGATAATCGGCCTGCCATGATCAAGAGCCACGTCGCACTCAGCCAGGCGATCGAGAAGTTCGTCCGATCGCCCACAAATCCGGCCGCCGAAGGGTATCGATCGCAGCGTACCGAGATCCTGAAGCGCTTTCCACGCGACAAGTGGCCAGAAATGCGGCTGGACGATTACGCGCTGGGCCAGCCAGTGGTGGAAGACACTTACTGCCGCTGGCTGGAGTACAAGTCTCAGTGGATGGGCAGCATGCGAGGTGGATCCGCCAGGAAGCTGATCATCTACAAACGGAAGGATCGGGAGGAATGGTACTTTCCGAAGGCGTTTTCAAATGAGCGGGAGGCGTGGGACCGGTTACGGAGCGAGTTCTCGCAGGCATTCGAGCTAGCAGCGCGTGGCGAGTGGGAACGCATCGACGAGCTCGAGACGCTGGGACTCGGGCCGGCGGTGAAGCTGAAGTCGCTCCACGTGTATTTCCCCGACGAGGTGCTGCCCGTCTACGCGACCGCCCACCTGCGACATTACCTGCGTTCGTTGGATCGCCCCTCGGAGGAGGTCAACGCGTCGTCGGTGGTGGCGCTGAATCGGTTCTTGCTTGCGGCCCTGCGGCGCGAACCTGCGGTGGAGGGCTGGAACACTGAGGAGCTGCAGCGGCTGCTCTACAACTGGCGCGATCCGCGCGAGACGAAGCGGGTGTTGAAAATTGCGCCAGGCGAGGATGCGCGGTTCTGGGACGATTGCTTGCGGGAGAGCTACATCTGCGTCGGCTGGGACGAGGTGGGCGATCTCTCGCAGTTCGAATCGAAGGAGGTATTCCGTACTCGGTTCGAGGAGGCCTACCCCTACAAGGGGCACCTTCCCCAGGCGAGACGGAAGGGCAACGAGCTGTGGACGCTTACCGAGCTGGAGCCCGGCGACCTCGTCGTCGCCAATCAAGGTATCGGCCGAGTGCTTGCCTTGGGAGAGGTTGTCCAACCGGGATATCGATGGGCCGATGAGCGTCCCGAGTACCAGCACACGGTAGCGGTGAAGTGGAACACGACCTACGAGCAACGTGTGGCACCACAGAAGAGCTGGGCAACCGTGACGGTCGCCAAGGTGCCTGACACGCTGCTGAGGACCATCGTGAGGGGCAAGAAGGCGCGCCCGATGGTGGTCGATGCTGTGTACGGGCGCATCGCCACGGCCCTCGAGCGCAAAGGCCAGGTGATTCTGTATGGGCCACCGGGCACCGGAAAGACCTACCAGGCCAGGCGATTCGCGGTCTGGTGGTTGTTGAGACAGATCGGCCGTGAGGGGGCCGACACGGTGCTTGGCGATTCTGATCGGTTGCGCGAGGAGGAGCGTGAGCTCTCGACCTCCCAGGTGTCGTCGCGGGTCTGGTGGGTGGTGGCCAACCCGAAGCAGTGGAGCTGGGACCGGCTCTTTCTGGACGGCAAGGTCGACTATCGATACGGTCGCCTCAAACGGAACTATCCGCTGGTACAACGGGGCGATCTGGTGATTGGGTACCAGAGTACGCCAGACAAGCGCGTTGTGGCCCTTGCACGGGTGAGTCGGGAACTCCAGAGCGTCGGCGACAACGCCCCAACGATTGAGCTAGAGCCTGTCGAGCAACTCAACCGCGGACTGAGCTATGACGAGCTGATGCAAGACGCGGTACTGGCGAAGAGTGAGCCGATGCGGTTCAACAACCAGGGCACGCTCTTCGCGCTGACGGAGACCGAAGCGGAGCACCTCTTCGTGCAGCTAGCGGAACGTCATCCACAGCGTGCCATCCTGGAGCAGGCCGGTGATTCGGGCACGACGGCCAGCGTGGGCTCGCTGACCCGCGTGACGTTTCACCCCTCCTACACGTACGAGGACTTCATCGAAGGGTTTCGTCCTGTCGCGGGCGGAGCTGGCGGGTTGTCGCTGGCGCTCGACGACGGCGTCTTCAAAAGGGTCTGCCGCGCCGCTCAGGCGAATCCCGGTCGTCCGTATCTCCTGCTGATAGACGAGATCAATCGTGGCAACGTCGCCAAGATCATGGGCGAGCTACTGACGCTGCTCGAGCGAGACAAGCGTGGCCTCACCCTGACCCTGCCGCAGAGCAAGGAGACCTTCAGCGTGCCGTGCAACATGTTTCTGCTGGGCACGATGAATACCGCTGATCGCAGCATCAAGCTGCTCGACGCCGCCCTGCGACGGCGCTTCGCGTTTCTCGAGTGCATGCCCGACAGCGAGCTGCTGCACGGCGCCGCCGTCGGTGACCTCGCGCTCGACGACTTCCTCGATGGGCTGAATCAGCGGATCGCCCGAGTCGAGGGACGTGAGAAACAAGTGGGTCATTCGTATCTACTGGTCGACGGTCGGCCGGTAGACGAGGTCGAGGAGTTCGCGGCCCGGTTCCGAGAGGAGATTCTGCCGCTGCTCCAGGAATACTGCTACGACGAGTACGCGACGCTGGCGAAGTTCATAGGCAGTGAGCTGGTCGATGCCGCCGCCGGCACACTGGACGCGGAGAAGGTTGCCGACGCCGAGCAACTGGTTGCGGCGTTGGCGCGAGAGTTCGGTGAGGGTGAGGTCTCCTCGGCATGACTGATCCGGAGGGTGTGCGACGCCTTGGGCCCTTGTCCGAGTGGACGAGTGAGGTCTACCACGGCGTCGCGCTCACACCGGAGGACCGCGCCGTTGTCGAGAAGTGGTCGGCCTCGGCCGATGACCGGCTGCAGATCGAGGAGCTGCGTCGGGGGCTGCGCGTTCGGACCCGATCGTGGGTGGGCGTCGTGCGCCTACCGACCGTCGAAATTCGGGTCGTACCGAAGGTGACCGGCGACCTGCTCGGGCTGGTGCGGCTCCTCGAGTACGCGTCGGGGCTCGATGCGCTGATTCGCCTTCGTGACGGTGCGACTTTTGAGGCTTCCGGCGACAGCCTGCTTGAGCTCATCGTCCTGCTCTTCGTGGAGGCCAGCGAGCGGGTGCTAGGGCGGGGCCTGCTGTCAGGCTATGTTGAACGCGAGGACGACCTGCCGATCGTGCGCGGACGAATTCTCGGCGACCGCCAGCTACTCGAACGCTTCGGCCAGCTCGACCGCATCATCTGCCGCTTCGACGAGTTGGAACACGACGTTGTCGAGAACCAGTTGCTGACTGCGGCCCTCCAGGTAGCGTCTCCGCGAGTCACCTCCGTCGGACTCCAACGCCGCATCTCGCGGCTCCGGGGCGTGCTCGAGCCCATATGCGACACCGACCAGCTCAACCTCGCGGGCGCGCGGACGACCATGACCTACAACCGGTTGAACGCGCACTACGAGACGGCCCACCAGTTGGCATGGCTGCTGTTCGATGCTCTAGGCATCGATGACCTGTTCGCGCCCGGTGCGGCCCAGTCGTTTTCGTTTCTGTTGAACATGAACCAGTTGTTCGAGCGCTTTGTGACCCGAGTCGTCGAGCAGGTCCTGCCGGCGGCCCGGTATCGCGTGACGTTTCAGCGCCCTTTCAAGTCCGTTGTGTGGAATGTCTCGAGCCAGCGTCCTTACACGAGCATCATCCCGGATGTCGTCGTCGAGCGGCGGGGAGAGTCGGATGGCCGGGTGGCGATTGACGCCAAGTACAAGCTGTACGATGAGCGCGGGTTCGATCAGAGCGACATCTACCAGACGTTCCTCTATGCGTTCGCCCTCGGTGTGACAGCCTCGGGTGGGGTGCCGACATCCCTGCTGCTGTATCCGGCGACGGCTGAAGAGTCTAGAAGCACGCGGCTACGGATTCGTCGGCTGTCCGGGGGAGCGGGAGCGGAAATCGTCGGTATTGGTCTGCCGGTCGCGGCTCTGCTGAAGGAGGTGACGGCTGGCGCCGGAGAGACGCCGTTACGCGACGGCTTGGCGACAGTCATCGACAAGTCGTTCGGGATTCTTGGTGCGGTGGCAGTACGTCCCGAGGTCGCCACTTCGGCGTAACAGCACTTCCGTCTGCACAGGGGGCAGAATGCGGGTGTCCTACAGGCGCAAGAAGGCCTAACTCTGAAGTCCGTTTCGAAGGCTGATGCGATGCTTGATCACGGTCCGTACACCGCTTCATAGCGCTCCCGCGCCAACGCCTGCTGCTCACGTTTCTCAGAGATCTCGGCTCCTCGCTTTCCGATGGGTGCGCTGCCGCCTCCGGCCAGTACGGCATGATGGGCTATCTGCACGAGGGCCGACAGTACATCGTCGTGCAGGTGGCTGGCCCGGACCTGCCCGGATCGCTAGCGGCGCTGCGGTTGCCATGACGGGCAATGGCCTCCCACAGTGACTACGCTTTTCCGCGAGCTTGACTGTCGCCCACGCTGGTTCGTATCGAAGACAACGCGGGTCACGCTTCGTCCATACGAACTGCAGGATCTCTTTGATCAGATGATATCGATATAGGTATCGGGACTTCAGTCGGGGACACGCATGACGGACTTTATCGACATCCAACGTCGATTCGTCGACCTGACGGACGCGACACTCGATGATATCGAGCTTCTCCTTTCATTGAGCGAACATGAATTCCGCCCGAGTATCGGCTGGTCAGAATTGTTAGAGTACGGTCGGGTCATTTTGCTCGCGGAGGCGGGGGCCGGAAAGACCAAAGAGATGGAAGTGCAGGTGAAACGCCTCGTTGAAGAAGCTCAGTTCGCCTTTTTTCTCCCACTCGAATCCCTCGATCGCACACCGGTTATCGACCTATTCTCAGCGGCTGATGAAAGCAATTTCGAAGCCTGGAAACGGGATGGTGACGCGCCAGCTTGGTTTTTCCTTGACGCGGTGGACGAGCTGAAGCTTACGAAGGGCAAGCTCGATAGATCGCTTCATTTCTTTTCGAAGGCGATCAACGGCCACCTCGGCCGCGCGCGAGTCATCATTTCTTGCCGTCCCAGCGACTGGCGTCCAAGTCTCGACATGACCACGGTGCGGAATAAGCTGCCTGTGCCTGCGAGAGGTGACGATAATGTCTTGAGCGACGGTGACGAAGTGTTCATTGGGGCGCTTAGGCGTGACGTCCAAGACACGAGCACTGCTACTCCAGAGGCACGGGATGTTGCCGATCAGAATGCCTTCCGAACGGTAGCAATGCTTCCGATGAACGATACACAGATCAAACTCTTCGCGGAGCAGTCGACCGTGAATGACGCGGCCGCGTTTCTTGCTGAGATCGCCGGACAAAACGCCTGGACATTTGCCCGTCGTCCCTTGGACCTGACGGAGTTGATCGCAACTTGGACGAGCTCGGGGCGTCTCGGGACTCGGGCAGAGCAGCACGAGACGAACGTCACGACCAGGTTGAGCGACGATCCCGATCGACCCGACCACGGTGTTCTCACCGACGTTCAGCTTCGCCGGGGTGCGGAGCGCCTCGCGCTCGGGCTCGCGGTCACCCGCACACGTAACATCCGATCCCCAGAACAAGCATTGGACATCGACCGAACGGACGGGGTCCTTGATGCGGCGAGCATCCTACGCGACTGGACCGACGCCCAACGGCAAGTGCTACTTCGACGCGCTCTATTCGACCCTGCCACCTACGGTCGCGTTCGCTTTTATCATCGTTCAGTTCAGGAGTACCTCGCTGCCAAGCAATTGCTGACGCTGCACGAGCAGGGCATGTCAACGAAGGCGCTATTTCGTCTACTGTTCGCGGAACGCTATGGCGTTGAAGTCGTGCGTCCATCAATGCGTGCGGTCGCCGCGTGGCTCGCGCTGTGGAATGACCCGGTGCGCCGCGAGTTGATCAAGCGCGAACCCGTGGCGCTTTTGACGCTCGGCGATCCGGAGACACTCGACCTTCCCGACAGGGGCAACCTCGTCCGGGCGTGTGTGGCGGCCTACGGCCATGGAGGATGGCTGCGCCTGGACATTCCAGAGGACGAAGTGCGCAGGCTTGCAGACCCGGCGCTTGCACCCGTAATACGCGAGTGTTGGGGAGACGGACCGGTGAACGACGATGTTCGGGAACTGCTGGTCACGATGATTTGGCTGGGACCAGTCGATAGCTGTGCCGACTTGGCTCTTGCGGCGGCATGGGACACAACGTGGTGCCCGTACGGGCGCATTATCGCCATCCGGGCGCTTCTTGCCTGTGGCCAGAAGGTCAGCGTCCGAGAGCTTGCAGATGATATTTTGGCCAGTCATGCGTTCTGGCCAGATAGGGTCGTGCACGGTGTCGCGGCAGATCTATTCCCCAAGATCATCACGGCCGAAGAGCTGATCACGTTGATGGAGCGAACCCGCGAGCCGAAGCAATCTGTTGGCGGCTTTGGTTGGGTAACGCGGAGGATTGTCGAGACCATTGAGCCGTGGTCGGAGGCGGCGGTCGGTTTGCGCGACGAAATGAAGAGCCTCATCTGGCGCGGACGTGAGCTAACGCAGAAGTCGTACCACATTTGCGGCAGGTTCAATCACCTCGCGCCAGCGCTTGCAATACTGTGCTACCGGCAGCTTTCCGAGGCGGCCAAGCAACTGGATGCCGACTTGATCCATGCCTGCGTGATCGCCTCTCGGTTCGGTGAGAATGAGTCCAGTAGGCATGACACGGTTGCGAAACTCAAGGAGTATTTTGAGATGGACGCAGCATTGCGAAATGAAAGCTTCTGGGTCGAGCTGGCGTTCATGGACCAGGTCGCTCCGGTAAATGACGACTGGCATCGTTTCTACCAGACGGCGGAATACGGTTTGGTCAGTCATCCAACCGAGGCTGATCGGCCTTGGCTCGAAACAGCCCTTGCAGACGAGAGCCGGCCGGAACGACGTGCCGTCTCGCTTCATGCTTTGATTCAACTCTGGTATCGGCGAGGGCGAATTGTTGGAGAACTGAACGCTATCCGAGCAAATCTGAAGGGTGATTCGGTCCTCGAGCAGATCTTGGCAGAACGTACCGCGCCGCCGGAGCAGGCCGAAAGTCTTGAGAGAATGGAGCGTAAGCGTCGGCGCCGGCAAACCATGGAGGCGCGCCGAGAGGCGGAACGTTTGGAGAAATGGAGGAAATGGCGCGACGAGTTGCTTGCCGATCCCGCCAGCGCATTTTCGGAGGAAAAACGAGCAGCGACATTGTCCGACATTTATTCGTGGCTTACCGCAAATTGCGGAGAGCGGAATCGCTACAATATTTGGGACAAAGGCGCATTAGAACGGGGGTTCAGTCCGGACATCGCGGCCCGCGTCGAGAAGGCGTTTAAGACGCTGTGGCGTACTACGCGACCGGTGCTCTGGTCCGCGCGTCCAGTCGAGGAAAGGAATAGGACGCCTCGCGTTTGGATCTATGGGCTACTGGGCGTCTCGGCCGAAGCCGCGACACCGGGATGGGCAGGGTCTTTGTCGCCCGATGAGGCGCGCATCGCAGCGGCTTACGCGACCATAGAGTTGAATGGACTTGCACCGTTTATTACAGACGTGGCGGAATCGCATCCTGCCGAAGTGGAAGAGGTTATAGGCAGCGAGCTGAGCGCCGAGCTTTCAGTTGGCAGCGACCATGATTATCTTCCAACCCTTCAGGATTTGACGTACGCGGCGGGTAGTCTCAAGCAGCTCTTTGTCCCTCGCCTTCTTGCCGAACTGGAGTCTTGGCCGCAGGCGTGGACCAGCGACACAGCGCAGCGGTGGGCGCGGCAGCTTGGTCAGGTACTGGACATTCTAGGCGAGGCGAATGACGAGGCGGACCGAAATGCGATAACGCAGGAGTGTGCCAATCGCTACGAGTCCGATCCGGCCGGAGCGCTGGCGTGTGTGTGGCTCAGAGGTTTGGTGCGGTGCGATGGTGTACGGGGAACGCGGGCGCTGATGGCAGGGCTCGCAGATGCTAACGACCCCGGCGTCCGATCTCGTGCAATTGAGATATTCGCGGAAGTCTTTGGTCGTGACGGCGTCGTTTTCGATATCAAGGATCCCGTTCAACGTGCATACGCTTTTGGGCAACTGGTCCGTTGCGCCTACACCTTCATTCGCCCGGAGGACGACGTAGTCCACGAAGGCGTATATTCTCCGAGCAAGCGTGATGATGCGGAAGCCGCTCGAAGCTTCCTGCTTTCCAGGTTACTCGACACCCCGGGGCCGGTGGCCCGGGGTGTTGTGCTGGAGCTTGCTGCTGATCCCAGTTTTGCGAATGTTTCAGATTATCTGCGACTGCGTGCTGAACAGCGGACGGCAGCCGACGCGGAGTTCGAAACGCCGTTTGAGCCCGAGGAGGTGAATGCGCTCTCTGCCCGCCTTGAAGCTCCAGCACAAGATCGGGACGATTTGTTCGTGGTCATAATGGACCGGCTGGACGATCTCGCCCGTGACTTAGCCCATCACGATTTTACAGATCGACGGACGGTCAGGAGCATCTCGGATGAGTCGGAGATGCAACGTACGCTTGCGTGGCGTATTGCTGACAAAGCGAACGGTGCCTATTTGGTAACACGGGAAGACGAGGTCGCCGACCGGAAGCGTACCGACATCCGACTGTTGTCGGTCAAAGGCGGTCAGAGGGCGGTCGTGGAAGTGAAGATCGCGGATAAGCGCTGGACGCTAACAGATTTTCAACGTGCGCTCCGCAACCAACTAGTAGGTCAGTATTTGCGACACAGGAATTGCAAGGCCGGTTGTCTATTACTTACCGATCACGGAAGAAGGACGTATTGGGTACATCCTGATACCAGAAAGCACCTCAAGTTTCTGGAGATGGTGGAGTTTCTAAACAATGAAGCGCGAGCTCTCGAGATTGAAACCATGCATGATGTTCGCGTTGCAGTTTTTGGCCTGGACCTTTCCGACCCGCCGCTCGCCGGTGCGCATCGCGGAAGTTGAGGCGGTAGACCGCAAGGCGCTCAGGTCCCGGTTCATGGACGACGTGAGTGAGCGCCTCCTCGAAATCCTCCGGGGCCGGGCGGGCCTAGAAGTGTTCGAGAACTTGATTTGTGATCGCCTTGACCGTATGGGCTACGGGCTTATGGTCACATTCTGGGATGGGTGAACCCCCTCGCCTTCAGGCGAAGCCTTCAGGAGGCTTGCGATACGATGTCCGATGATGCGCGAGTATCGTCGAGCTGCCCATACGATCTATACCCTGCACTACCATTTCGTGTTCATCACGAAGTATCGCAAGCCGGTGCTGCGTGGGGATGTGGGCACGGAGGTGCGGACCCTGATCCGGGAGATCTGCCGGAGCCACGACATCGAGATTCTGCAGGGGCACATTCGACCGGACCACGTGCACTTGCTGTTGAGCGTGCCCCCGCACCTGGCGCCGAGTCGGGTGATGCAAGCGATCAAAGGCAAGACGTCGCACCATCTGTTGCAGGATCACCGGAAGCTGCGGTCGTTGTTCTGGGGGCGGCACCTGTGGGCTCGCGGCTACTTCGTGTGCAGCAGCGGGAATGTGACGGATGAGGTCATCGAGCAGTACATCAAGCTTCAAGGTGCTGAACCCCAGGACGACGAGCGCTTTCGAGTCAGCGAGTAAGTTCGCTGGGGCGCCGACGCCCCTTCAGTCGACTTCAGTCGACCCGTGAATCCCTCGCCTTCAGGCGAGGGTTGTTCAAGCGAGTTGGCTCGAGCACTTATCAAAAAGATGGTGACATTGACATTGTCGCGTGGCCCCGCGCGTCATTGTTTCCATTTCTTGTGGCGGTCCAAGCCAAGCACACCATACGTCCAGAACACAGGATTGGACCTGCACCCGTTCGGGAGCTCCTGGGTGCAGTGCAGCTGCACGGGTTTAATGCTGGGCTTCTGGTGACCAACACGAGCTTCACTCCAGACGCGGAATGGGTTGCTGAGCGCAGAGCCCTCTTGATGCGGCTACCTAGCGCGCTGGCTGCGCGACGAGTATCCACGCGAGGCAGAATGGCGCGAGATACCTGCCGAGATAAAGATATGCCCTGGCGTCGTGATCAAGCTTCCACGACACTAGAAAGGCCTGCGACGCGCGGCATCAACGGCCTGCGTAGCCCGTGCTGCCCAGTTTCTACACCGCGCATGGTCTCTGAAGTGTCAGGGTGCCTGTCCACTGGTGTCGTAGGCCCAGGTCGGTCCGAGTCCACGACGATCGTCGCGTCGCCGAACGCGCCGAGAGAGACGGGGGGAAGCCTGGCCCGCTGTTTCAACCCTCGCCCGACCACGTGATCTGCGATCATGGAGACGGTCCCCGCTGCGGTCGAAGCGGCGCGTATCGCCGGGCCCCCGCCATCGTGGACTCCTTCTCGTATAAGGGTTAGGTGTTCACGAGAACGGGGCAAGCCCACTCCGTAGCCGCGAGACGCCCTATATGGCAAACCGTGTGGTGGACGTGCTGTCGCGGATGTTCAACGTGGTCGAGGTTTAGGGTGTGGTCCCGTGGTGGTTCAGATTACGATTTGTCCGGCTCGGTATTAGATCATCTGCGTGTCCGTGTTGAGGCGAGATCGGAGAGAGTTGCGTTCCATGTCCAGCGTCAGCGTCACTGACATCGTGAAAATCCTCAGCGGGGTGGGACTCGCGCCCACCGAAACGATAGTCATTCCAGGACGAGACTCCAGGAACAGCCCCGTGCCCCCAGGGCTGCACACGAGTGTCAAGGCAGTGCTTTCGAGGGATTGTCCAGGCGGTCTCTACTCGCATCAAGCTGCGGCAATCCAACAGATTCTTGATGGCCGGGACATATGTCTGGCAACGCCAACGGCTTCTGGGAAGAGCCTGGTCTTCATGGCTGCTGCCGCAGAACTCACTCTTAGAGTCTCCCTCTGGGATGGGTGAAACCCCTCGCCTTTAGGCGAAGCCTTCAGGAGGCCGCAGGGCCGGACCTCTTCGGGCTCTGGGACGTGCGCCGTGATAGTCGGCTTCAGCCGACGCGGCGCACTGATTCCCTCGCCTTCAGGCGAGGGAGACTCAAAGAGCAGTCGGCTCGGGTCTTGGCGCTCTATCCAGCCAGGGCACTGATTCAAGATCAGCTTGCGAAGTGGACACAGTTCCTCGACCCGATGGGCACGTCTGTCGGTTTTGTCGACGGCAGCGTTGCCACCGCGTCTCGTCCGAACATCCTAGCTTCGTCGCGGGTTGTGGCAATGACTCCGGACGTAGCACATGCGTGGCTCATGAGCCATCTCGGCACTCCTGAGGTGACGAGCTTCCTCAAGAGCTTGTGTCTCGTGGTCCTCGACGAGGCGCATGTCTACGATGGTGCGTTCGGAACCAACATGGCCTATCTTCTCAGGCGGCTTGCGCTCACCTCAGCGCCCTACAGATTAGTTTGCAGTACCGCGACGGTCGGGGCTCCGAAGCGGTTCATTCAGCAGCTCACGGGCCGTGAGATGTTGGTTCTCGATGACGGCGACGATGGCAGCGCCCTCTTTCAGAAGACACTGCTTCAAGTGGAATCTTCCGCCAAGGGCGGCTTCGACCGAATCGTCCAGCTGCTGTCCGGACTGGCGAAGTATGGCCGGGCACGATTCCTGGCCTTTGGTGATTCCCGAAAGATGGTTGAACTTATCGTCGGCGCGATTCTTCGTGAGTCTGTCAGCGAATCCGATGGCAAAGAGGATGAGACCGATGAGCTTTCCAATGAGAAGGAGTACAGAGGGTGGCCGAAGCTTGAGCACGTCCTCCCATATCGCTCTGGCTACGAAACGACTGACCGCGAGGCGATTCAGAAAGCATTGACGAATGGTTCACTAGCTGGTGTTGTCTCGACCAGTGCTCTGGAACTAGGACTGGATATTGGAGACCTCGACGTTGTCGTTCTTCTGAACACACCGCCGACAGTCAAGTCGTTCCGGCAACGGATCGGAAGGGCAGGGCGCAGGCGAGATGCTGTCTGCATCCTTATAGACGACCAAGGCGTGATGGCTCCTTTGCCTCAGTATGTTGACCGGAGCCCAGAACCTAGCTGGTTGTATCTTGACAACCGGTATATTCAGTATGCAAACGCCTTGTGCGCTGCGGCAGAGCTTCAGACGGTTGGATTTGTCTCAGTTGAGAATCTCGACTTCGGCGGCCTGCCTGACACCTTTCTACGCTTATTGGAGAATGAGCTGAATCCAACTGCCGCAGTCGAGAATGACCTCTATGGCCTAAAGCAGCGCGCACAGGCCAATCCTCACTATGAGTTTCCAATTCGCTCTGCTGCCGAACCCAACTTCGAAGTAGAAGGGCCGTTCGGTTTGAAACTGGGAACATTGTCGTATGGTCAAGCGCTACGAGAAGCGTATCCCGGTGCGGTGTATCACTACATGGCACGCCCTTTTCGGATTCAGTCGCTCGAGTACAAGAAAGGCCTAATCAGAGCCTCGAAGTCAAAACGCTTCACTACCAAGCCAGTTACAGACACGATGGCTTTTCCAGATTTCCGAAACGGCCTCATCAAAGCATGGAAGTCCTCCAATGGTTTCGTTGCCGAGGTTGAACTTCAAGTGAACGAACGCGTGAAGGGATTCGTTGAGCGACGTGGCCCGAACACACTGCCGGTTCACGAATACGGAACTGGATCACCGTACAGTCAAAAAAGCTTGTCTCGGCTGTTCCGGACCACGGGTGTTTGCTGGACGTTTCCTTCAAAGTTGGATAGGTCACCAGCCGCCGCGGATCTCCTGATGAAGGCCTTCGCATTTAATTGCGGAATCCATGAACGTGATCTCGGCACCGCTTTCTTTCACTCCAATGAGGGCCCCTTTTCGTCCGACGCGCTCAAGGGCACGGTCATTTTCGATGCGACAAACGGGAGTTTACGCTTAACGGAACGGCTAGCTCGAGACTTCGCAAGAATAATTGACTCAGCCATCGGCCACACCGACGTAGGCTCAACGGTCCGAAGTGAGCTAGAAGCCCTGCACCAACTGGTCGACGAACTTGAGCCGGCTGCATCCGTCTCGGGCCGTGTCAACGACTTTGAGACAACCTGATTCAGCATTTAGTGTAGCGACTCCACGCTGGTAACGAGCGTGGCCGTGCGATCGTCGATGCGTGGTGGCGGGCCCATCACGCCCGGCTGCAGGTCGTTCGGGGTGACGGTCGTCGTGCTTGGGGCCGCATGGCTGGGGTGTGTCGGTGGCCGATTGATCCAGACCGCCGTGGGCAGGGTCTCTGGACGTGGTGGCCCTTGCACGAACCGCTCGGGATGGGCCGCGTAGGCGGCCAGGCGCGTGCGGTGACGGGCCGCCAGGACCGTGGCGGCGCGGCCGTAGTGGACATCGGCGGGCGTCAGATAGCTCAGGCCGCTGTGATGGTGCGCGTCGTTGTACCACGCGAACAGATCGCGGCTGACGCCGCGCGCGTGTTCGAGTGCGCCGAACCGGCCCGGAAACTCCGGCCGGTACTTCACGGTCCGGAACTGCGCTTCGGAGAACGGATTATCGTTGCTCACGCGGGGGCGCGCATGACTGGCGGTGATGCCCAGATCCGAGAACAACAGCGCGACGAGCTTGCTGCGCATGGGCGCGCCGCGGTCGGCGTGAATCGTGAGCTGCTGCGGCTGGATGCACTGCTTTGCGCAGGTCTGCTCGATCAAGCGCTCGGCCAAGTGCGCATTCTCGTGGCGCGCCACCATCCAGCCCACGACGTAGCGGCTGAAGAGGTCGAGGATGACGTAGAGCGAGTAGTAGAGATAGGGGACCGGGCCTTTCAGCTTGGTGATGTCCCAGGACCAGACCTGATTCGGGCTCGTCGCGACGAGTTCGGGGGCGGCATAGGCCGGATGCCGGGCCTGGGCGCGCCGCTCGCGCACTTCGTGGGCCGCGGCGAGCACGCGATACATCGTGCGCGGGGAGCAGAGGTACGTCTGCTCCTCGAGCAACGTGGCATGGACCTCGGTGGGCGACTGGTCGACGAACCGCGCGCTGTGCAACACGTCGAGCACCGCCTGGCGCTCGGTCGCGCCCAGCGCGCGCGGCGACCGCGCCCGGGGCCGTGGAGGTGTGGCCGGCGGCGCGGGGCGCCGCCGACGGTAGAGTGACGCCCGGGACACCCCGACGCTCTGACACAGCGCCGCCGTCTCGCCTGGCGTCGTGACGGCGTCGATGGCCTGCATTAGTCGGTCTCGT
This sequence comes from Vicinamibacterales bacterium, assembly GCA_965197935.1. Lineage (GTDB taxonomy): Bacteria > Acidobacteriota > Vicinamibacteria > Vicinamibacterales > CAZQMT01 > CAZQMT01. The sequence continues at coordinate 1,208,731 of CBDAOD010000002.1, forward strand.
CGTCGTCGAGGGGTGTCAGGGGGATCCCCAGGATCTCGGCAATTTTTTTTTGGAGCGTGATGATCGTCTCCGCGCGCTGCAACTTCCGCTGCAACCGGCGGTTCTCGGCCTCGAGCTGGGTCACCCGCGGGTCGACGGGGCGCGGCGTCGGGCCCCGGCGGCGCCGGGGCATCTCCCGCAGGGCGCCCGCCTCGCGCTGTCGCCGCCAGTTCGTCAGGAGCGACGAATACAACCCCTCGCGACGCAACAGGGCGCCCACCTCGCCGGGTTTCTTGCACGCGTCGACGGCCTTGAGGATGCGGAGCCGATACGCGGCCGAGAAACGCCGCCGTTGGACCGTCGCCGGCACTTCCGGGTCCGGGGCGCGGGCCGGGGTCGTGGTCGCGGGGCCGGGGCCTCCCGTCGCCCTCCGGGCTCCCTCCACCCCCGGCCCCGCGACCACCTCGCTCTCCACCGCGTCTGGCATGCGCGTCATCTCTCCAACCTCTCCCGCCCCTACACTAATCTCACTCGGAAGGTTGTCTCACCGATTATTGGCACAGGGGGTCTCAACGTCTTTACCCGTTGCCGCCGAAGGAGACTGGATTCGCGTTATCGATCGTGAACAACCTGCAATGTACCTCAGTGGCGAGGCGCCAGCGGAGGTGAAGGTGCTGGACTTTCGCTATACGCCGCATGGCTTGATGTATCAACTCGAGCCTCTGCGGGACTCCGGCTATTCCATGACTGTCGAAAAGGGCAAACTCGGGGCCGAGAAGACGATCACGAGGAATGCTCCTTTGAGATGGATGGTCATCGCTTCCGACATCCAGGCACTGAGCGGAAGAACAAGGATGGTTCAGTATAACGTTGTAACAGGCGAGGAGGCTTCGGATGTTCAGTCTAGCGACCGCGACTTGTAACGGTTTGCTTTGGATTATTGGCGTGCGCCGTTGAATGCCTGCACGTCCCAACGATCGAGCGTAGCTGAGGATTTATCAACTCGGCAGTCTCTCTGCCAGGCCGAAGAGAAAGTCTTTGATCTCACGGAGTCGGTCGCATGCGATCAAAGAGCTTCCAGAAGCTCCACCGGGGATACCCCGCCACCACGTCTGTCAGAGCCGCGCTGACGAGGGCATCCCGTCGACTCGCTAGCACCGGCGATCGTCCCCCCCCCGAATTGAGTAGCGCCTGGGATTAGCGTTCGATCTCAGAGGGAAGGAGATCGGCCGTGAAGAAGCGGTTCAGCGAGACACAGATCATCGGGTTCCTGCAGGAGGCCGAGGCCGGCCTGCCGGTCAAGCAGCTCTGCCGGCGCCACGGGTTCTCGGAAGCCAGCTACTCCCTGTGGCGGAGCAAGTACGGCGGGGCGAGTGTCTCCGACGTGAAGCGGCTACGGGAACTGGAAGCCGAGAACACCAGGCTCAAGCAGCGGCTGGCGGAGTCGCTCCTCGAGAACGAGGTGACCCGCGAGGTGCTGTGCCGAACGTGGTGACCGCACCGGCCGGCCGCGTCCTGGTGCGAAGCATGACCGAACGCGACCTCAGCGAACGGCGCGCCTTGACCGTCATCGGGATGAGCGCCTCGTCGCTGCGCTACGTCCCGGCTCCCGATCAGAACGGAGCCCTCCGGGCTCGGATCGTGGCCTTGGCGCACCGGCACCGTCGGTACGGAGCGGGCATGATCTCCCTCAAGCTGCGACAGGCGGGCGAGCGCGTCAATCATATGCTGTAATCGCTACCGTACCCACCGTTGGTAGAGGAAGGTAGGGATGGAACAGTACGTTGGACTGGATGTATCCTAGCAAGAGACGGCGGTCTGTGTGATCGATGGAGGAGGCACGAGGCTGTGGGAAGACACGTGCCGATCGCCCCCGGCCGTTATTGCCAAGCTCGTGCGTGCCACGGCGCCCAGGGCGAGACGAGTCGGCCTGGAGACCGGGCCATTGGCCGTCTGGCACTGGCACGAGTTCAAGCGGTTGGGGGTGCCTGTCGTGTGTGTACATGCCAGGCATGTGAAGGCAGCCCTCTCGCTGCAGGTCAACAAGACTGACGAGAACGATGTCCATGGCCTGGCCCAGATCGTCCGGACGGGTTGGTTCAGGGCGGTCGAGATGAAGAGCCTGGAGAGTCACCAGCTGCGAACCATGCTCCAGGCTCGCCAGCGCCTCGTCGGTATCCGGACGACGCTGTACAACCAGGTGCGGGGCCTCCTGAAGACCTTTGGCGTGGTACTGCCGTCTGGGAAAGGCTCGACGTTCCTCGACTTGGTACACGTGCGAGCTCCACGGATCCCTACGCGCTGGAGTTCTGCGGCCGAGCCATGCTGACGTGGGCGTACGCGCGCGGCGTAACCCTCCGGCATATTGAGCCGGGCAAGCCGAATCAAAATGCGTACATCGAATCGTTCAACGGGCGCTTACGGGACGAGTGCCTGAATGAATACTGGTTCACGAGCCTCGCCCACGCCCAGGTCGTTATCGAAGCCTGGCGCCGCGAGTACAACGAAGAACGACCGAAAAAGGGATTGGGCGGGCTGGCGCCTGCTCACTACGCGAGGCAACTGATGGCGAATGGCAGTACAGTCACCGTCGGACTCTAAACCGACCCGCTACTGAAAGCGGGAGGACGTCGGCGGGACGAAGTACAGTCACTCTCGGACTCTAAATCGATCCGCTACTGAAGACGGGGGGACGTCGCCTGAGGCCGATAAAACGCCGCCCGCGACAGCCTCACCACGCGACAGGCCCGCTGCACCGGCAGTTGGTGCTCGCCGACCAGCATCTCGGCGACCTGTCGCTTCGCGGACGGCCCTATAACTTTCGGCTCAGCACATCCTGAATGGCCGCGTTCTCGAGCGCCAGGTCGGCGTACAGCCGCTTCACGTTGGAGACACTCGCCCCGCCGTGCTTGCTGCGCCACTTGAAGAAGGTGGCCCGGCTGACCCCATGCTTCCGCAGCAGGTCGTTGACCGGCACGCCCGCCTCGGCATCCTTCAGGATGCCGACGATCTGGGTCTCACTGAACTTCGACTTGCGCATGACCGCTCCTTGAACCGGAGCAGTCTACCCTCGGCTGTCGCTCAATCGGGGAAGCTTACGAAGAGCCGATCTACAACACTCTTGACGTCTGTTGGGTCGGCGCATCCGTAGCGTCTTCTGCCAGCCGGACTGCCAGCCGTTTCTGGTTCTGTCAGCCACTTTCTGACCTGTTGTGACCCGTTGTGCTTTTAGAGTCTCCCTCTGGGATGGGTGAAACCCCTCGCCTTTAGGCGAAGCCTTCAGGAGGCCGCAGGGCCGGACCTCTTCGGGCTCTGGGACGTGCGCCGTGATAGTCGGCTTCAGCCGACGCGGCGCACTGATTCCCTCGCCTTCAGGCGAGGGAGACTCAATTTTCTCAATGAATACGGGATTCATTGGGTTTACGGAGTGGAACCGAACGGATTACGAATCAGCTGCTCTACCAACTGAGCTACGCCGGCTGTGGGGCAAATGATAGACCGCTCGCACGAATCGTATCATACCGTCCTGTCCCCCCGTCCCGTGCCCCGACCCCGTATCGGCTCGCCGCCCGAAGGTTCCACAGGGCTTTCACCGCGGGTTGCCGGGCGTTGGTGCCGGCTGGCACGCCGATGCCGGGGTGGTATCGTGGTCGCGACGAACGAGAACCGAGCCGTGCGCGCGTCCGAGTGGGTCGTCATCGGGTACTTCGCATACTTGGGGATCCTGTCCTGGATCCGACCGGCGGCACGAAGCCACTCGCAGATTGCGCTGGTCGCGGCCGGCGTCATCGGCACGGTGCTCGGGCTGGCGCAGCTCCCCGCCGGCCCAGTCGCGCGCGCCGCGCGCGACTGGCTGCCCGCGGGATACCTGGTGTGCGGCTACTGGCTCTCGGGGAGCTTCTTCCTGGCCCCGATGCCTTCGGTCGAGCGCTGGTTGGGCGCGGTCGACGACGGACTCGCGGTTCGGTTCGGGATGGCCGGCGTCCTCGCGCGCGTGCCGCGACCGGTGCTCGAGCTCTTCGAGCTGGCCTACCTCGCCTGCGTCCCACTCATCCCGGCCGGCTTCGCCCTTCTCGTCCTCGCGGGGCACCGGGAGAGCGCGGACTGCTACTGGATCGTCGTGCTGATGGCCAGGTTCGGGTGCTATGCGATGCTGCCCTGGATCCAGACACGGCCGCCGCGTGCGCTGGAGGGCCCCGGGGTGGTGGATCGACGCCGGGTCGCGGTGCGTCGGCTGAACCTCTGGGTCCTGGGACGGGCGAGCATCCAGGTGAACACCGTGCCGAGCGGGCACGCGGCGACCGCGCTAGCCGCCGGTCTGGCCCTGTTCGAGTCCGTGCCCGTCGCGGGGGTGGGCTTCCTGGTCCTGGCGCTGGGCGTCATGACGGGAGCGGTGCTCGGACGCTATCACTTCACCGTCGATGTCGCCGCCGGCGCGCCCGTGGCGGTCGCGGCGGCGGGGGTGGCTCGACTGGCGGGGATCTGAGCCACCGCTGGGAGACGTCACCGGCGTCCGCGTCGGTTCCACCAGATCAGCAGCCCGCTGAGGACCTCGGCGGCCAACGCGAGGCTGACGAGGAACGCGATCGCGCGGGTCGGGATGCCCAAGATCTCCCCAGTGTGCACCGCACGCCGCTCGTTGAGGATGGCGGTCGCAACGTCGCGTTCCCGCGTACTCACGACCTGCACGGCCTCGCCGCTGTATCGATCAAGATACACGACGCTCCGCCCGGCGCCCGAGCGATCCTCGGGGAATCGCATCTGGATTCGGAGCGCCCGTCGCGGGTCCGTCACCAGGATGAAGGATGCGTCCGCGCCTGGGAGGGTCGCCACGGCCCGGCGATAGGCTTCTTCCAGATCGATGGGCTCTGCGCCCTCGGCGGGCGGGGTCGAGCCGGGGGCGGGCGGTGGCGTCGGGCTGGCGGTCACGGCCCGCACCACGCGGCCCGCGGTCTGGTTCCAGTACATCGCGACCCCGGAAAGCGCAATCAGGAACAACACCGCGCCCGAGTAGAGCCCCAGCACCTGGTGCAGGTCGAAGTTGACGCCTCGCCAGGACGACCGGCGCCGGAGGCGCATGACCCGGCGCGGCCACCACAGAAAGAAGCCGGTGCCGATCGACACCAGCGTCAGGAGGGTCGCGCTGGCCACGACGAGGTTGCCGGGCGGGCCGGCCATCAGTCGGAGGTGCAGGTCGAGGAGATGCTCGACGAAGTGGTTGTGGCCGCGGTCGCCCAGCACCCTCGGCGTGTAGGGATCGACGAACACCGACAGCCCGCTCCGCAGGCTGACCTCGAACGACTCGTCCGGTCGCGTGGCGAACGTGATCCGGACGATCGGATCGTCCGGATAGTCCCGCCGGACGACCCGGGCGATGTCGTCCAGCGACGCGCGTCTTTCCTCGGGGAACACGCGCCGCAGGCGCGGATACAGTGCCGCGTCGATCTCCTGCTCGAAGACGAGCGCGGCGCCTGTGACGCCGAGCACAACGAGGATCGCGCCGGCCACCAGGCCGATGAGCAGGTGCGCCTGGAGCAGGATGCGGCGCATCATCTGCGCGGCGGCCGCCGGGTGGAGGGCCGCGGTCCGGCGGGGGCGGTCGCTCGTGACGCGGTGAGGAGAGTCTCATCGAAATTGAACATGCGGCGCTGTCCGGACTACGATAGCGTATTTGGGCAAGCCTCGATTTCCCCAGTCGTAGCAGGTGATGGCCGAACGCCCTCCCGCTGGCGCGCGCGCGATCTCGATCCGGGGCGCCAGGACCCACAACCTCCAGCGCATTGATCTCGATCTGCCCGCGCGGCGGCTGATCGTCGTGACCGGCGTGAGCGGCTCGGGCAAGTCGTCGCTCGCCTTCGACACGATCTATGCCGAGGGTCAGCGCCGCTACGTGGAGTCGCTGTCCGCCTATGCGCGGCAGTTCCTCGAGCGGATGCCGAAACCGGACGTCGACCGCATCGAAGGCATCTGCCCGGCGATCGCGATTCGACAGAAGAACAGCCATCGCAATCCGCGATCGACCGTCGGGACGACGACCGAGATTCACGACTACCTCCGCCTCCTCTTCGCGCGCATCGGTCGCACGGTCTGTCGGGGCTGCGGCCAGGAGGTCGTTCGGGAGACGGCGGAGGTCGTGGCCCAGCGTTTGGGGGCGCTGCCGGCGGGCACCCGGCTGTTGCTCGGCTTCGAGATGCCGGTCGTGGCGGTGCTCGAGACGCCCGCGGCTGGCGTGTCCGAGGGCTCCGAGGAGAGCGGGTCGGGTGGGAACGGGAACGCCGGCGCGGCCAACGCGCCCGACACGTCCACGGCGGCGCTGCCCCTGGGCGCGGCCGACCCACTGCCAGAGCCGGCGCTCGATGCGGTGGCCGCCACACTACAGTCGCTGCGCCGGAAGGGCTTCGGGCGGCTGGTGGTCTCCAGTCGCGCGGTCTCGCTCGACGACGTAGATCCGGGCGCGCTCGGAGAGCGCCCGGTGCTCCAGGTGGTCGTCGACCGGGTGAAGGTCGGGAGCGACACGCGTACTCGCGTCACCGACTCGATCGAGACGGCGTATCTCGAGGGCGGCGGCTCGGCTTTCGCCCTGGAGGTTGCGGAGGACGCCGGGAATCGGCCGCCGACACGGCATCGCTTCAGCGAGCGGTTCGAATGCCGGCCGTGCGGGATCCTGTACGAGATCCCGCAGCCCAGGCTCTTCTCGTTCAACAACCCCTTTGGGGCGTGTGCGACCTGTCACGGCTTCGGCAACGTGATCCGCCTGGACATGGATCTCGTCGTGCCGGATTCCACCAAGTCGATTCAGCACAACGCCATCGAGCCGTGGAGCAAGCCGCACTATCGCGCGCATCTCGCGACCCTCAAGCGGGCGGCGAAGCCACACGGAGTTCGCCTGCACGTGCCCTGGGCCGAGCTGACCGAGGAGGAGCGCCGCTTCGTCGTCGAGGGCGACGGCGGGGACTACCGCGGCATCGAGGGGTTCTTCGAGTGGCTTGAGCGGAAGAAATACAAGGTGCACGTCCGGGTGTTTCTGAGCCGATACCGGAGCTATCTGACCTGCCCGGAGTGCGGCGGCGTTCGGCTCCGTCGCGAGGCGCGCGACGTCCAGGTGGGCGGGCGGACCATCGACGCGATCTGTAGCCTGACGGTGCGTGAGGCGTCGCGGTTCTTCTCGGAGCTCGCGTTCACGGAGAGCGAGACGGTCATCGCGGCGAAGATCCTGCACGAGGTGCGACGCCGGCTGTCCTTCCTCTCCGACGTGGGGCTCGACTACCTGACGCTGGACCGGTTGTCCTCGACGCTGTCCGGTGGGGAATCGCAGCGTATCAACCTGGCGACGTCGCTCGGCGCCGCCTTGGTTGGCACGCTGTACGTGCTCGACGAGCCGTCCGTCGGATTGCATCCGCGGGACAACCAGCGGCTGATCGCGATCCTGCGCCAGCTGCGCGACCAGGGCAATACCGTCCTGGTGGTGGAGCACGATGCCGACATGATCCGGGTCGCGGACTACCTCGTCGATCTGGGTCTGGGAGCCGGGGAGCAGGGTGGCCGGGTCGTGTACGCCGGTCCGCCCGAGGGGCTCCTGCGCGAGCCGCGTTCGCTCACGGCGAAGTACCTGCGCGACGAGCTGGCGATCCCGGTGCCCGCCAAGCGCCGCCGCGGCTCGGGGCAGACGCTACAGCTGCTCGGCGCCCGTGAGCACAACCTGAAGGACATCGATGTCGACATTCCGCTGAATACCCTGACCTGTATCACCGGGGTCAGTGGGTCGGGCAAGTCAACCCTGGTCCACGACGTGCTGTACGCGGCGATCAAGCGGATCAAGGGGCAGTGGGACCGGCGCGTGGGCGTCCACGAAGCCATCGAGGGGACGCAGTTGCTGAGCGACGTCGTGCTCGTCGATCAGGCGCCGATCGGCCGGACACCGCGCTCGAATCCGATCACCTATCTCAAGGCGTTCGACCCGGTCCGCGCGCTCTTCGCGTCGACGAAGGATGCGCGCTCCCGCGGTTTCACGGCGAGCCACTTCTCGTTCAACGTGCCGGGCGGCCGCTGCGATGCGTGCGAGGGCGAAGGTCAGATCAAGGTGGAGATGCAGTTCCTGGCCGACGTCTTCGTGCCCTGCGAGCACTGTGACGGCAAGCGGTTCAAGCCGCAGGTGCTCGAGGTCCGATTCCGGGGGCGCGGCATCGACCAGGTGCTCGACATGACGGTACGGGAGGCGCTGGCGTTCTTCAGCACCGCGCCCAAGGTGTTGCGCCGCTTGCACCTGCTCGACGAGATCGGGCTCGGCTATCTGCGACTGGGTCAGCCGGCGACCACGCTGTCGGGCGGGGAGGCCCAGCGCATCAAAATCGCGGCCCACCTGGCGTCTCGTGGCGGGGACCGCATTCTCTACATCCTCGACGAGCCGACCACCGGCCTACACTTCGACGACATCGCCAAGCTGCTTGCGGCGTTCAAGAAGCTGCTGCAGGCTGGTCACAGCCTCGTGGTCATCGAGCACAATCTCGACGTGATCAAGACGGCCGACTGGATCATCGATCTGGGCCCCGAGGGCGGCGAGGAAGGCGGCCGGGTGGTCACGGCTGGCACGCCCGAGCAGGTGGCGCTCGTCGAGTCCTCCCACACCGGCCGATTTCTACAGGCCGTCCTGGCGAGCGGTCGGGCGCATGCCTACGCGGGCGGCTAACGCTCCCGGCCCTGAGCCTGCGTGATCTGAATCTCGGTCCCGACGCTCTCGGCGCCGCGCGCGAGTTCGAGGACCACGGTCGAGCCGATCTGCGCGTCGGACAGCAGCCTGAGGAAGTGTGAGGCGTCGGTGATCGGCTCGCCGTCGAAGGTGACGATCACGTCGCCGGGCCGGATGCCGGCGGCATAGGCGGCCGAATCGCGGCGCATCCTCGAGACCAGCGCGCCCTCGCCGCTCGGGACGCCGAGCTGGTCGGCGAGCTGGGTGGTCAGGTCGGCGAGCTCGAGGTAGCCGATCGAGCCGCGGCGCACGTAGCCGTACTCGATGAGGTCGTTCATCACCCGTCGTGCGAGGTTGCTCGGCACGGCGAACCCCACGCCCTGATAGCCGCCGGTCTCGCTGTAGATTGCCGTGTTGATGCCCACCAGCTCGCCACGCGAGTTGATGAGGGCGCCGCCCGAGTTGCCGGGGTTGATCGCGGCATCGGTCTGGATGAAATCCTCGTAGGTCGCGATCCCCACGTTGGCGCGCCCCACCGCGCTGATGATCCCCAGCGTGACGGTCTGGCTCAGCTGGAAGGGGTTTCCGATGGCCAGGACCCACTCGGCCGTCTTGAGCGTCGATGAATCTCCCCACGGCATCACGGGCAGACCCTGACCGTCGATCTTGATCAGCGCGAGGTCGGTCCAGCGGTCCACGCCAATCAACTGGCCGCGGAGCTCCTGCTTGTCCGAGAGCGCGACGGAGATCTCACGCACGTTCTCACCGACCACGTGCTGGTTGGTGAGAACGTAGCCGTCCGGCGAGACGATCACGCCCGAGCCGAGGCTGGCCTCACGGCGGCTCCGACCGCCGAACAGGTCCTGCCGGTCGCCGAAGAAGTAGCGGAAGAATGGGTCGCTCATGAGCGGCGAGCGACGACTCCGGACGACCTGGAGCGACGAGATGTTGGTGACCGCATCGACGGTCCGGCTGGCGACGGCCGAGAAATCCGGCAGCGTCGGCGACGGCTGGCCGACGGCCCAGCCGGGGCTGGACGGCGAGCCCGCGGCCCGCATGGCCGGAGTCGTGGGCAGCGGGTTCTCCTGGAGGGGACGGTCGAGTGACACGGCCGTTTCGCTCCGTCGCTCGGTGAGGACCATCCCAGCCACGAACCCGCTCGCCAGGAGCAGTCCGAAGAGCGCCAGTCGTCTCACGTTACCTCGACCCGGCGCGCCCCGGACCGGGTCGCCTTGGGAATCGTGATCGCGAGGACACCCTCGCGCATGTCCGCCTGGATCCGGCCGGTCTCGACGGCCTGCGGAAAGGAGAAGGTGCGCGAGACCGTGCCGTAGCCCGTTTCGATCTGGTGATACTGCTCCGCATGGTAAGCGGGCTTCGGGCGCCGGCCGAGCACGGTCAGCCGGCCGTCGCGCACGCTGATCTCGATGTCCTCGCGCGCCAACCCCGGGAACTCGGCCAGAACCACGAAGCGGTCCCCGGTCTCGTAGACATCCATGGGAGGCGTCCAGCCCGTCGAGAGGGTCTCCGCCATGCGGCTGACGGGCCGCTGGGTGGACACGAGAGTGCTCAGCTCGGTCCAGCGGATGAAGGCCATCGCAAAAATGCTAGCACGATCCGACGCTCGCGGCACCCGGCGCGGGCGATGCCGTGGTCCGAGCACGCGGCCGATCGGAGGGCGCCACGAGCCGCCGGGCCGAAGGGCTGAACGGGACGCGACCGAGCGCCCGACACCGGCCCGGCTGGTCGGTCTGGGTATGCTAGGATCACGATCGAAGCGGGACACGAGATCGATGGACACGATACAGGCAACGCGGCTGCGCAAGGGCATGCTGATCAGGCTCGGAGACGAGCTGTGCCATGTGCTCGAGCTGAAGCACCTCACGCCCGGAAACAAGCGGGGCTTCGTCCAGTCGAAGCTGCGACGCCTCAAGACCGGCACGCTGACCGATCACAAGTTTCGATCGGAGGACAGCGTCGAGCGTGCCGTGCTGGACGAGCGCGAAATGCAGTACATGTATCGCGACGGCGACGCGTTCCACTTCATGGACACGGACACCTTCGAGCAGATCCATCTCTCCGACGGGGCGCTCGGCGACGCCGTCAACTACCTGATCGCGGAGGCGCTCATCAAGGTGGAGTTCTACGAAGGGGAGGCCGTGGGTGTGGAGCTGCCGCAGATCGTGGACCTGAAGGTCGAGGATACGGCGCCCAGCATCAAGGGCGCCACGGCCAGCGCGCAGGTGAAGCCGGCCCGCCTCGAGACCGGCTTGGTGGTGCAGGTGCCACCGTTCATCGGCAACGGTGATGTCATCCGCGTGAACACCGAGACCGGCGAGTATCAGTCCCGGGCATAGCCGAGCGACCGTCGCGCTGGCCGGCCGAGCGGCCGGGCCGGTGCGTGCCGGTGGGTGAGGTCGACAGCCGCCGTATCCCAGGTAGCTCCGTGTCGGTCGAAGTCCTGCTCCCGCGTATCCTGTTCGTCCTTGGTGTTGGCTTCCTCGCCGCCAACCTGCGGCTCCTGTTCCAGTATCTCCGGTTCATGCAGCGCCGATCGTCGGCCCTGCTGACGTGGCGCAGCCGGACGCCGCCGCTCTACGGTCTGCTGCTCTCGCTCGGCGTGATCCTCGGACTTCTGCTCTTCTACAAGCTGGCGTTGCAGCGGCGCCCCCCGAGTCAGGCGTTCGGCGAAAGCATGATGTTTCTCTACTACGCCTATGTCTTGCCGCTTAGCTTGCGGATCGGCCGCGGTTTCTATGAGGATGGTATCTGGTCGGACGCGGAGTTCATTCCATACCAGAAGATCGGCGGGATGACCTGGCGCGAGGACAAGGACATCGCCCTGGTGATCGGGTATCGCGAGCGTCCCATCGCCCGCCGGCTGGTCGTGCCGCTCCGGCACTACGGGGAGGCGCGGCGTGTGCTCCGCGACAAGATCGCGGCCCACGACATCCACTTCACGGGGAAGAGTCTGGATCTGGGGGCCCACGACGAGCGCAACGTCGTCTGAGAAGTCCGGCGAACCCGACGGTCCGCCGGCGACCGCCGGGCTAGCCCGTGACAAAAGTCCTGCGTCGCACCAAGACCGGTGCGGCGCCCGGCTGGCAAGGCGCGAGGAACGAGAATACCGGGAGTATTTGACCCGTCGTGAACAATGCCCGACGCAGCCCGCGGCGGGATGCGGCGCCGGTCGACGGCAGCAGGACTTTTACCACGGGCCGCTAGCGGAGCTGCTCGAGGATCCAGCCGATGAGCCCGGGACCGGTGGCCACGGGGTCGCCGAGCCAGTCGGGCGGGGTGAGCCAGACGAACGCGAGGATCGCGATCACCATGAGGTCGTATTGCCAGGTGGCACGTTCGTACGTCCAGAACAGGGCGTTCCAGATTACCAGCGCCGGCAGGATCACCAGGCGTCGGACGCTCACGCAATCCCTTCGGTTCGCCCGCGATCGAGCTCGCGCCACGTGTAGTACACGCGGTCGGCCACGGTGACCAGCGACAGGACCCCGATGATCCACAGGACTGCGGCCATCCGATTCGTGAAGGCGCCGATCATGAACAGGACGATCCGCTCTGGCCGCTCCATGAAGCCGACCTTGCACTTCGCGATCAGGGATTCGGCCCTGGCGCGGGTGTAGCTCGTCATGACGGCGAACATCATGGCGAGCGCCGCGATCATCACGTAGTCAGTGCGGCCCAGCTCCGCATACAGGAAGATGAGCCCGACGAAGAGCGAGATATCCGAGAAGCGATCCATGACGGAGTCCCAGAACCCGCCGAAGGCTGTTTCCATGTCGAGCTCGCGCGCGACCTTGCCATCGACGAAGTCGAAGATGTTGGCGATGATCATGATGAAGCCGGCCGTCATGAACCGTCCCATAGCCAGGGCGTACGCCGCCGCAACGTTGATGAGAACCCCGACGAGGGTGAGCAGGTTCGGATGGACCCGGAGCCGGACACAGAGCCGAATGATGGCGTTCAGCGGGAACATGCACGCCGCGCCGATGGCGCCGGTGAAGGTCATGACGGTGGGTGCAGCGTTCGTGGACTCGGATCCGTGCGAGTACCCGGCTTCGGCCGCGCGCGCGTGCGACCGCAGACTCCGAGGCTGGGTGGGGCGGCGAACGACCACGGGATGTCGCGATCCGCGAGCGCCGACGCGTCGCGACTCGTGACGGGCGCATAGTAGCCCATGGCCATCGGCGATCTCAAGGCCCAGATTGCGCGGCTGCCCGAGCAGCCGGGCGTCTACCTGTATCTCAACGAGCGGGGAGAAACGATTTACGTCGGCAAGGCGCGAGTGCTGCGGGACCGCGTCCGGAGCTACCTCGGGTCGCCGGGGACGAGCCCGAAGACCAACGCCCTGGTGGGGGAAACGCACGGGCTCGAGGTGATCGTCACGGACTCGGTCGTCGAGGCTCTCGCGCTCGAGAACCACCTGATCAAGCAGCGCACCCCCAAGTACAACATCCTGCTCCGCGACGACAAGAACTACCCGTATCTCGAGCTGACCACGACCGAGGCGTTCCCGCGGGTGCTCGTCGCCCGGCGTGTGGAGCCCGGCGGCAGCTTCTACGCTGGACCGTTCCTCCCGGCGTCGTTCGCACGCAAGACGATGTCGTTGACGCACCGGCTGTTCGGTATGCGATCGTGCAACGAGACCATAACGGGCCGGCGCGACCGGCCGTGCCTCGAGTACGACATCAAGCGCTGCATCGCGCCGTGTGTCGAGGAGATCTGCTCGCCGGAGCGATACCGGCTGGCCGCCGAGCACACCCGGCTCTTCCTCGACGGCCGCAATGACGAGCTGGTGGCTGACCTCCGGTCACGCATGCTCGCGGCGGCGGCCGCCGAGCGCTTCGAGGAGGCCGCACAGCTACGTGACGCCATTCGCACGATCGAGACGCTGCGTCACCGTCAGCAGAAGATTGCAACCGCCGGCCTCGGGGACCGGGATGCATTCGGGGTGAAGATAGGCCCCGGCGGCGCCGTCATCCAGGTGTTCCAGATGCGAGGGGGACGCGTGATCGAGCGCGTCGAGCTCGTCACAGAGGCAGACCGGGGCGTGGTGGAGGGGACCGAGGCCGATGTCGTCGAGGCCGCGCTGCAGCAATTCTACGAGACTCGCGTCGCCCCGCCCGAAGTGCACGTGCCGGTCGAGCTCCCGGAGCCCGAGCCGCTCGAGCAGTGGCTGTCGGGTCGGAGCGGTCGTCGGGTCCGGCTGGTTGTGCCACAGCGGGGCGAGAAGCGAGGCCTGTTACATCTGGCGTCGCGCAACGCGGCGGTAGCCTACACCGCGCGCTTCGAGGAGAGCGCGGTGGCGGACGCGCATGCGCTGGAGGCGCTCGGCGCCGCCTTGGCGCTGCCCTCGCCGCCACAGCGTATCGAGTGCTTCGACGTGTCGACCATCCAGGGGAGCGAGACCGTCGGCTCGATGGTCGTCTGCGAGCGTGGCCGCCTGCGACGGGACGAGTACCGCAAGTTTCGGATCCGCCAGCTCTCGGGGCGCACGCGTCCCGGTGGCGCCGGCGCACCCGAGGGGGCGCCGATCCCCGACGACTTCGCGGCGATGCGCGAGATCGTCCTGCGGCGATTCCGTCGGCTCCTCGAGGAAGGTGGGCCGTTTCCGGACCTGGTCGTGATCGACGGTGGCAAGGGGCAGCTCTCGGCGGCGTACGGGGCCTTCGCCGACCTGGGTCTCGCCAACCTCGTGGCGGTGGGCCTCGCCAAGAAAGAGGAGCTGGTCTTCACGCGCGACCGCCCCGACCCGATTGCGTTACCCCGGACCAGCGCGGCCCTGCTGCTGCTGCAGCGTGTCCGGGACGAGGCACACCGGTTTGCCGTGACGTTCCACCGGCGTGCGCGCCGGATGCGGGACCTTCGCTCGGAGCTGGATCAGATTCCCGGGGTCGGGCCTCGGCGGCGCCGCACCCTGCTCACGACCTTCGGCAGCGTGGCGGGCGTGCGCCGGGCCACGCGGGAGGAGCTGGTCCGCGCTGTGGGTGCACGCACGGCCGACGCCGTCCTCGGCTACTTCGCCGGCTCCACCCCTCACATTTTGTTTTTTGCGGCTTTTCTGGTCTACTCTTAACGTCTTGCTAGAGTTCGACTACGCTACGCTCCTCATCGTCTACCTCGTTCTTCTCTTTTCCTTGAGTGTCCACGAATCGGCCCATGCCTGGGCGGCGGACCGGCTGGGGGACTCGACGTCGCGCCGTCTTGGACGAATCTCGTTGAACCCCATGGTGCACATCGATCCCGTGGGCACCGTGCTCCTACCCCTGATCGCGTTCGCCTCCGGCGCGCCGATCATCGGCTGGGCGAAGCCCGTCCTGGTCAACGTCGCCCGACTCCGGCGTCATCGCCGTGACTACGTCTTGGTCGCCGCGGCCGGTCCGGCGAGCAACATTCTGCTGGCCGTCGCCGCGTCGGTCGTGCTCCGACTCGTCCCGACCGGGGGGACGGGGGTGGGCGTGATGGGGGCCGGGTCGCCCTTGGCGGAGCTGCTGGGCTGGGCGATCACGCTGAATGTCCTGCTCGCCGTGTTCAACATGATCCCGATCCCGCCGCTCGACGGGGGCAACGTGTTGGGCGGGCTCCTTCCGGATGGGCTGGCCGGGTGGTTCGATCGTCTCCGACCCTACGGATTCATTCTGCTCTACCTCCTGTTGCTGACCGGCACCCTCGGCACCCTCCTCGGTCCACCCTATCGGTTCCTGGCGGGGGTGCTGGCACGGTGAAGCGCATCGTCTCCGGCATGCGACCCACGGGGAAGCTGCATCTGGGGCATCTGGTGGGGGCGCTCCGCAACTGGGTCGAGCTGCAATCGAGCTACGAGTGCTTCTACTTCATTGCCGACTGGCATGCGCTCACGAGCGACTACGCGGAGACGGCGGAGCTCACGAGCCACGCCCGTGACAACCTGGCGGACTGGGTCGCGGCCGGCCTCGATCCCGAGCGCTCCACGCTGTTCGTGCAGTCGCTCGTCCCCGAGCACGCCGAGCTGTATCTGCTGCTCTCGATGGTCGTCCCGACGCCCTGGCTGGAACGGGTTCCCACGTACAAGGAGCAGATCGAGCAGTTGAGCGATCGGGATCTGTCGACACTCGGGTTCCTGGGCTACCCGCTGCTGCAGGGCGCCGACATCATCATGTATCAGGCCAACGCCGTGCCCGTGGGCGAGGACCAGGTGCCCCATCTCGAGCTCACCCGCGAGGTCGTCAGGCGGTTCAACGGATTCTACGGTCGGCTGTTCGTCGAGCCGCAGGCGCTGCTCACGCATTTCCCCCGGCTTCCCGGTCTGGACAACCGGAAGATGAGCAAGAGCTACAACAACGCCATCGACCTGTCGGATCCTCCGGATGTCGTCCGCAAGAAGGTCATGCGGATGTATACGGATCCGAAGCGAATCCGGGCGGACATCCCCGGCAACGTCGAGGGCAATCCAGTGTTCACCTATCACGACGCGTTCAATTCGGACACGGCCGAGGTGGAGGATCTGAAGACGCGGTATCGGGCGGGAACGGTCGGCGACGTCGAGGTGAAGGAGAAGCTGGTGCGCGCGCTCAATGGCGTGCTCGATCCGCTGCGGGCACGTCGGGCCGAGGTCGTCGCGCAACCGCGTCGGGTCACGGAGATCCTGATGGACGGCTCGGCACGGGCGCGCGCGATCGCGATCGAGACCATGAAGCGGGTACGAGACGCCGTCCGGATCGCGTATGACTGACGAGAGCATGCGGCCGGATTTCGAGTCGCCGCTCGAGGCCTACCCGGTCCGGCTGGAGAATTTCGAGGGCCCCCTCGACCTGCTGCTGCATCTCATCAAGAAGAACGAGGTCGACATCTACGATATTCCCATGGCCCTGATCACCGAGCAGTATCTCGAGTACCTCCAGCTGATGGAGGAGCTCGATGTGGACCTGATGGCCGAGTTCCTCGTCATGGCCGCCACCTTGATCCACCTCAAGTCACGGATGCTGCTGCCGCGGCCCGACCCGAGCCAGGACGCCCTGGAGGAGGAAGACCCGCGCGACGCGCTGGTGCGGCGCCTCCTGGAGCACCAGCGATACAAGGCCGCGGCCGAGCTGCTGCACGAGCGGGAAACGTTGCGGAGCGCCCAACGAATGCGCCCCGACGAGCGGATTGCGCATCTGGCGGGCCAGGACTTCGAGCGTGAGCTCGAGGTGGACCTCGTCAGCCTCCTGACCGCTTTCCGCGCCGTTCTCGAACGCGCCAGGGAGCGGCCGGCGGTCGACCTGCCGCCGGAGCGACTCTCGCTCGATCAGCGGGTCGAGGTCCTGCTGGCCCGGCTGTCCGACACGGAAGCCTGCGGCTTCGACGAGCTGTTCCGGGACGTCGAAACCCGGGCAGGGATGGTCGTGACGTTCCTGGCGCTCCTCGAGATGATGCGGCTCAAGCTCGTGCGTGTGCATCAGGCTGGGCCGTTCGGCGAGATCCGCGTGTATCGGCGGGAGCGGCCCGAGGGCGCGCCTCGACCGATCGGAGATCCAGAGGTGCAGGCCACGTGACCATCGCGTGGAGCGAGTGAGACCCCGGTCTGCCTGGAGAGATGCCCGTGTCCGATGAGCTCAAAGCGATCGTCGAGGCTCTGATCTTCGCGTCGCCCGATCCCCTCTCGCCGAAGGCGCTGTTTCGGCTGCTGTCCGGCGAGCCGCGAGAGGACGTCGAGGCGGCGCTGGCGGCGCTGCGGCAGGAGTACCAGCGGCCCGGCGGCCTCCAGCTCGTGGAGGTGGCGGGGGGCTATCAGATCGTCACGCGCACCGAGCTGAACGAGTGGGTAGGCCGGCTGTTCAGGGAGAGGAGCGCCCAGCGACTCTCGGTGCAGGCGCTCGAGACGCTCGCGGTCATCGCCTATAAGCAGCCCGTCACGGCGCCGGAGATCTCCGAGATTCGGGGCGTCAACACCGCCGGAGTGCTGAGCACGTTGATCGAGCGGCGGCTGATCAAGATCGCGGGCCGCAAGCAGGTCGTGGGACGACCGTTCCTGTATGCGACGACGCGCGACTTCCTGGTGTGGTTCGGGCTCAACGATCTGTCCGATCTACCCAAGGTGGAGGACATGGCGGAAGTGCTGGGCCTGGAGGTCCTGGAGGGCGTGACCGGGACCGAGGGTGCAGCGACCTTGCCCTTCGAGGAGGTGCGTGAGCCCGCGCCGGACGATGAAGACGCGGCTCCACCGGAGTAGGTGCATTAGCGGGACTGACGAGGTCACCCAGACGTAGAGGAGCCGGGCTTGAGGTCTGCCTTGCAGGTGCGACTCCAGAAGCTGTTGTCGAGTGCGGGGATTTCGTCCAGACGCGCCGCGGAGACGCTGATTCGCGAGGGGCGCGTCTCCGTCAACGGGATCACGGTCTCCACGCTCGGGGCGCGTGCCGACCCCGAGTGCGACGCCCTCCGCGTCGACGGTCGGCGCGTGAAGCTCGGACGACCGCGCCACTACCTGTTGCTCAACAAGCCTCGGGGCTACGTCACCACGCGCCGTGACCCCCAGGGGCGCCCCACCGTTCTGGACCTGGTCAAGAGCCGTTACGGTTATCTGTATCCGGTTGGGCGCCTCGACTACGACTCGGAGGGCCTACTTCTGCTGACCAACGACGGTGAGCTGGCTGCCAGGTTGACCCATCCACGGCACGGGATCGAGCGGCGCTACGAGGCGGAGGTGCGCGGCGTGCCGAGTCCCGAGGCGCTCGGGCGGCTGGCTCGCGGGGTATCGCTCGACGGGCGTCGAACCCGGCCCGGTTCGGTCCGACGGCTGCGGGTCATCCGGGCGTCAAGCGGGAATCGTGCGGTGATCGCCTTCACGATCCAGGAGGGCCGCAACCGACAGGTGCGGCGGATGTGCGATGCCGTCGGGCACCCGGTCGTCCGGTTGCGGCGGGTCAGATTCGGCCCGATCCGGGATACGGTGCTGCCCCCTGGTCGGGTCCGGGAGCTGACCGCCCGTGAGGTCGCCGCGCTCGAAGCGGCGGCCGCGATGCCCCGTGGGACTGGAGGCCGGGAGCCGGGCCGTGGGGCACGACGCCGGCCAACTGCCGCCGCACCGTCACGCCGCGCCGCGGGGCGGCCGCGCGCAACAGGCGACGCCGATCGATGAAGCCCCTGATCGTCGCCATCGATGGTCCGTCCGGCGCCGGCAAGGGCACGGTCGCCCGGGCCGTGGCACGCCGGCTCGGCTACCGTCACGTCGACACCGGCGCGATGTACCGGGCGGTGGCCTGGCGGGCGGTGCAGGCCGGGCTGTCGCTCGGGGATGAGGTCGCCGTGGCCGCGCTGGCGGACCGAGCGGTCCTCGAGATCGGATCGATCGTCGAGATCGACGGACACGATGTTACGCACGCGATCCGCACGCCGGAGATCGACGCCGCGGCGGCGACGGTCGCTGGGATGCCTGCCGTTCGAGAGATCCTGGTCGCCCGACAGCGTGCCTTCGGCGCGGGCGGGGGGGTGGTCATGGAGGGGCGAGACATCGGGTCCATCGTCTTCCCCCACGCGGACGCAAAGATCTACCTGGACGCGGCGCCCGACGAGCGGGCGCGCCGCCGGGCGGTGGACCGGGCCGACCAGGGCGGCGGTCACCATGACAGCGCCGGGGTCGCGACGGCGCTGGCGGCGCGCGACCGCCTCGACCGGGGCCGCGCCGTGTCGCCCCTCACGGTGCCCCCCGGCGCCGTGGTCATCGACACGACCGCCGTGCCGGTGGGCGAGGTCGTGGAGCGGGTGATGGCCCACATCATGGGCGACGCCACGGCTCCCGTCGAGGGCGAGGCCGGTCCGTCCCGCTCGCCGCGGTAGGTTGACCGGGTGACCTAAGTATCGTATAATCTGTCGCTTATCGGAATAGGTGTCGGAGAGGTCTGGACCGCGCCGGGGCACGCGCCCTGGCCATCATGGTGGGAGGAGGACCGGGAACGCATGGCCAATGTAGACGACGTGAACCAGCCTGAGCCCACGCAAGGCGGAGGCGGGGCGACGACGGGCTTGACGCAGGATTCCTCGGTCGAGACGGACGAAGATCAGATTTCGACGGAGGAGTACGCGCAGCTCCTGAGCCTCTACGACAGCAGCTTCCGCAACATCGCCGAGGGTGAGGTCGTGAAGGGCACCGTGCTGAAGGTGACGGCGTCCGAGGTGATCGTCGACGTCGGCTACAAGTCCGAAGGGATGATCGCGCTCGAGGAGTTCCTGGACGAGAACGGGCAGGTGACCGTCCAGGCCGGCGACATCGTGGATGTGCTGCTGGAGCGGACCGAGGACCGGGAAGGCCACGTCGTCCTCTCGCGCGAGAAGGCCGAGAAGATGAAGGTCTGGGACGAGGTCGAGCGGGCCTATGCGGAGCGCAAGGTCGTCATCGGCCGCGTGATCGAACGGATCAAGGGAGGGCTGGCGGTCGACATCGGCGTGCGTGCCTTCCTGCCCGGCTCCCAGATCGACGTTCGACCGGTGCGCAACCTCGACGCACTCCGCGGTCAAGAGCTGCGGATGCGGGTCATCAAGGTCAACAAGAAGCGCGGCAACATCGTGCTGTCGCGCAAGGCGCTCCTGGAAGAAGAGAACGCCGAGAAGAAGAAGCAGACGCTCGCCACCCTGGCCGAGGGGAACGAGATGAAGGGCGTGGTCAAGAACATCACCGACTATGGCGCCT
The DNA here is from genome assembly GCA_965197935.1 of Vicinamibacterales bacterium. Lineage (GTDB taxonomy): Bacteria > Acidobacteriota > Vicinamibacteria > Vicinamibacterales > CAZQMT01 > CAZQMT01. Next base: position 1,229,058 of record CBDAOD010000002.1, read on the forward strand.
TCGTGGATCTCGGGGGCATCGACGGGCTGCTGCACATCACCGACATGTCCTGGGGACGCGTGTCGCATCCCTCCGAATTGTTCAAGGTCAACGACGAGATCGACATCGTCGTGCTGAAGTACGACCCCACCACCGAACGCGTCTCGCTTGGTCACAAGCAGCTGAAGGCCGATCCGTGGACCAACGTGGACGAGCGATACCCGGTTGGCACTCGGGTGGGTGGCAAGGTGGTGAGCGTGACCGACTACGGCGCGTTCATCGAGCTCGAGGCCGGTATCGAGGGTCTGATCCACGTCTCGGAGATGTCCTGGAGCAAGCGCGTCAAGCATCCGTCCAAGATCCTCAGCGTCGGGGACGCCGTCGAGGCGATGGTGCTCGGCGTCGATCCCAGCGCGCGACGCATCTCGTTGGGGCTCAAGCAGGTGGAAGCGAACCCGTGGCACGAGCTCGCCGCTCGCTACCCGCTGGGCTCGCGCATCGTGGGAAAGGTGCGGAACCTTACCGAGTTCGGCGCCTTCGTCGAGGTGGAGGAGGGGATCGACGGCCTGATCCACATCTCCGACATGTCCTGGAGCAAGCGGCTGAAGCACCCCTCGGAGGTGCTGAAGAAGGGCGACAAGGTCGAGGCGATGGTGCTCAACATCGACGCCGAGAACCAGCGGCTCTCGCTCGGGCTCAAGCAGCTCGCGACGGACATGTGGGACGAGTACTTCAGCACCCAGAAAGTCGGCGACGTCGTCGAGGGAAAGATCGTTCGGCTGACGAACTTCGGGGCATTCGTGGAGCTGGCCGAGGGCATCGAGGGATTGATTCACATCTCCGAGTTCGACGAGGCGCAGGGCGTGGAGAAGATCGAGCTCCAGGTCGATCAGGCCTATCAGATGAAGATCATCAAGCTGAGCCCGACGGATCGCAAGATCGGCCTCAGCATCCGGGCCCTCAAGCAGGAGGACCATCGATCCGACTGGGAAGCCTACACGTCCTCGGGCAGCCCGGACGTGACGCTCGGGGACCACTTCAAGCACAACCAGTAGCCAGAGGCCTCGGGCCCCGTGCCGGTCGGCGTCGTTCGGCAACTCGGGGCGGGGCTGGAGTCACCGCGGGGTGCAGGGGGGGCATGACCAAGGCGGAGCTAGTCGAGGAGGTGTCGCGGGTCTCGGAGTTGACCAAGAAGCACTCCGAGGCGATCGTGGACACGGTCTTCAAGAGCATCATTGCCGCGCTGCACCGCGGCGAGAAGATCGAGCTCCGCGGGTTCGGCAGCTTCCGGCTCCGCCAGCGGGAGCCACGCAAGGGTCGCAACCCCAAGACCGGCGACAAGGTGAACGTGCCGCCGAAGAAGGTCCCCTACTTCAAACCGGGCAAGGAGCTGAAGGAGCTGATCAACCGCGACTCCGAGACGCAGGTCGCGGTGCCGGTGTCGGTCCCGGACACGTCGGCACAGTACTGACGCCGGGGCACGCCCTGCGTTGTCGCCGCGATCGGCCTCCAGCGCGCATTCCAACCGCAATCACGATGGAACGTCTGTGGTCCCCCTGGAGATCGGCCTACGTGACCGGCGCCGGCCAGGCAACCGAGGGGTGCGTCTTCTGCGAGGCCGTCGAACGCCCGGCGTCCGAATCGCCGCTGGTGGTGTGCCGGGGACGGCATGCCTTCGTGATCCTGAATCTCTACCCCTACAACAACGGCCATCTGATGGTGGTGCCGAATCGGCACGTGGGGTCGCTGGCGGACGCGGCGCCGGCCGAGCTGCAGGAGCTCATGGAGCTCACCCGCCAGGCGGAGATGGCGCTGGACGAGGTCTACCACCCGCAGGGTCTCAACCTGGGGATGAACCTCGGTCGACCGGCGGGGGGCGGCGTGGCTGACCACCTCCACATGCACGTCGTGCCGCGCTGGAACGGCGATACGAACTTCATGACGGTGGTCGGCACCGTGCGCGTCCTCCCGGAGACCCTGGAGCAGGCCGCCGAGCGGTTGCGCCCGGTCTTCGAGTGTCTCCGGGCCTCCTAGCAGCCCCTCTCGCGCACGGTGTGCCCCTTCTGGGGGTCGTTCGCGGCCTCTGGCTAGTGGACTGTATCAGTCATTTCCGTAGCACTCCCCGGGCGGAGCATCCCGGCGGACGGCGTTGCTCCTCCCTCGAATACTCCCGGTATGCTCGGTCGTCGCGCCTTGTCCGCCGGGCGCTGCGCTCCGGCGACCGCTACAGAAATGACTGGTACAGTCCACTAGCTAGCAGCCCGTGGTAAAAGTCCTGCGTCGCACCAAGGGGGCGCTGCGCCCGGCTGGCAAGGCGCGAGAAGCGAAAATACCGGGAGTATTTGACCGACGAGCAACACAGCCGGGCGGGATGCAGCGCCGGCCGACTGCAGCAGGACTTTTGCCACGGGCTGCTAGCTGCGCTCGGTGGCGGCCAGGATATGCGCGGCGATCACCATCCGATGGACTTCCGAGGTGCCCTGGTAGATTTCGGTTGCTCGGATGTCGCGGAACAACCGCTCCACGCGAGAGCCGCGGCTGTAGCCGGCGGAGGCGAGGATCTGCATCGCCTTGTCGGCGGCCCGGTGCGCGGCCTCCGACGCGTATAGCTTGGCCATGGCGGCCTCGAGCGACGCGCGCTGCTGCGTGTCCTTGGCGGCGGCGGCCTTGAGCATGAGCATGCGTGCGGCATCGAGCTCGGTCGCCATGTCCGCGAGCATCCACTGGACCGCCTGGTAGCTGGCGATCGGCTTTCCGAACGTGTGGCGGTGCTGCGCGTGCGCGAGGGCCTCCTCCAGCGCGGCGCGGCCCACGCCCAACGCCTGCGCGGCGATCGCCACGCGCCCCCCGTCCAGCGCCCACATCGCAATCCGGAAGCCCTGTCCCGGCTCGCCGAGCATCTGGTCCTCCCCGACCTCGACGCCCTCGAGCGCCAGGTCCAGGCAGCCAAGCCCCCGCACGCCCAGCGAATCGGCACGTGGGCGGCGCGTGAGCCCAGGGGCGTCGAGCGGGACTAGAAACGCGCTGACTCCGCGCCCGCCGATGCCGGGCTGGGTCGCCGCGAACACCACGGCGACCTTGGCTGCCTCGGCGTTGGCCACCCAGATCTTGAGACCGTCGAGCCGATACCCGCCCCCGCTCGGGACCGCGGTCGTCTGCTGGTTGGCAGCGTCGGTGCCGGCGTTCTCCTCGGAGAGCGCGAAGGCGCCCACGCTCCGCCCCGAGGCCAGCGCCCGCAGCCAGTGCTGCTTCTGGGCCTCGGTACCGAACTGGGCGAGGACCTCCGCCACCAGAGAGTTGTTGACGGCGACGATCACGGCGATCGTTGCACTGGCTTGCGCGATGGCCTCCACCGCGAGGGCGTAGCTCAGGTAGTCGCGGCCCCCGCCGCCCCACTCGGGCGCGACCGTGACCCCCAGCAACCCCAGCTCGCCCAGACGGGCGACGATGTCGCGTGGAAAGGTCCCGCTCGCGTCGATCGCCGCGGCGAGCGGCGCCACCTCGTGGTCGGCGAAGCGGCGGGCGGCCTCCTGGAAGTCGATTTGCTCGCGTGTCAGCTCGAGCCGCATGGCGCGTGTCTCCGGTCAGTTGTTGCAGCCGAGACGGAACACTAGCTCCCCAGGATCTGCTTGGCGATCGTCTGTAGCTGGAGGTTCGAGGTGCCTTCGTAGATCTGTCCGATCTTCGCGTCGCGGTAGAGCTTCTCGACCGGATAGTCCTTGACGTAGCCGTAGCCCCCGAACAACTGGACGGCCAGCGACGTGACCCGCTCGGCCATCTCGGACGACAGCAGCTTGCACATCGCGGCCTCGGTCACGAATCGTCGCCCCGCGTCTCTGAGGCGCGCCGCATTGTAGACGGCGAGTCGCGCCGCCTCGAGATCCGTCGCGGCCCGTGCGAGCTGGAACTGCACTCCCTGGAAGTCGGCGATGGCCTGACCGAACTGCCGTCGCTCTCGCGTGTAGGCGATAGCGTGGTCGAGGGCGCCCCGCGCCAGCCCCACCATCTGCGCGCCGATGCCGATCCGGCCTTCGTTGAGCGTCTCGATGGCGACGCGGTAGCCCTTGCCGACGTCCCCCAGCACGTTGCGTCGTGGGATCCGGCACGCGTCGAGCACGACCTCACAGGTGCTGCTGGCCCGGATGCCGAGCTTGTCCTCCTTCTTTCCGATGGTCAGCCCGTGCGTCGCCCTGTCGACGACGAAGGCCGTGATCCCGCGATGCCCGGCCTCGGGCCGCGCGTTGGCGAAGACCAGAAACACCTCCGCCTCGTGCGCGTTCGTCGTCCAGAGCTTGCGGCCGGTCACGACGAAGTCGTCGCCGGATTCGACCGCTCGCGTCGCCAGCGCGAAGGCGTCGCTCCCCGAGCCCGACTCGGACAGCGCGTAGGCGCCCACCGCGGTGCGCGCCAGCACCGGCAGGTATCGTGCCTTGAGCTCGTCGTCACCCCAACGCAGCAGGGCGTTGATCACGAGGGTGTTCTGCACGTCGACGAGGACGCCGATCGCAGGGTCGACGCGCGAGAGCTCCTCGACCGCGACGATGGAGTGGAAGAACGTCCCGCCTCCGCCACCCCAGGTATCGGGAATCTCGACCCCCATGAGCCCGAGCTCGAACAGCTGCGCGATCAGCTGCGGCGGGATCGTGGCCGTGGCATCCATCTCACGGACCAGGGGGCGAATCTGCGCCTCGGCAAAGTCGCGGACGCTATCGCGGAGGAGCGCTTCGTCTTCGCGGAGGCGAGTCAGGGGTGGGACGTGAGCGCTCTGCATGTCGCCGGCCTTCCACGCGGCATCGACCGGGAGCCCTTCCGTGGCGTCCGGCGCCTAAAGAGGGGAAGATGTTATCATTGAAAAAGGTCGCGTCACGAAGTCTCGCGTTGCCCGGGCGCGTCGTGCTGCTCGGGTGCTGTTGGCCCGTGAGACGGCGCCGGGGATAACCAAGGATCGTGTTCGGCAGTCTTCGACCGATGACGGTGGGCACGCTGGCGCTGCTGTTGGCAGCGGCCGTGCGGGCTGACCATCAGCCACCGCAACAGTCCCAGCCGACCGAGCAGACCGAGCAGGCCGAGCCCACGGAGACCCAGGCTCCCCAGCCGGTCTTTCGGACGGGCATCGACTTCGTCCGCGTCGATGTGATCGTCACTGATGGCGATGGGAATCCGGTCCTGGACCTCGGGCCGGACGACTTCGAGATCTTCGAGGACGGCAACCCTCAAACCATCGAGTCCTTCAAGCTGGTGCGGATTTCGGGCGTTCCCGAGCCCGACGCGGAGCCGGCTCGGCCGATCCGCAGCGTGTACGACGAAGAGCGTGAAGCCGCGCGCGAGGATACCCGGCTCTTCGTGATCTTCCTCGACGATTATCACGTGCGGCGGGGGGCAAGCCTCGCCGTCCGTGGCCCGCTGATGAGCTTCCTCCAGGACCTCGGGCCCCTGGACATGGTCGCGGTGATGTATCCGCTGACGCCGGTCGGGGACGTGCGGTTCACTCGGGATCATGGGGCGCTGACCCGGATGATCCAGCAGTTCGACGGCCGCAAGTTCGACTACACGCCACGGAACCAATACGAGGATCGCTACGCCATGTACCCGTCCACGGTCGTGGAGCGGATCCGCAACGAGGTGTCGTTCTCCGGGTTACGGGCCCTGGTCACGCACCTCGGCGCGCTGCGCGAGGGACGAAAGTCGGTGATCGTGGTCAGCGAGGGGTACACGAACATGCTGCCGCCGCAGCTGCGCGAGGAGGTGGCCGGATTCCGGGGGACTGGGCCGGGCGCCGGGGCGGCCGGCGGCTTCGAGGACAGCGCGGCCGAGGACACGGCGCGCTTCTTCGCCGATGCGGATCTCCAGTTCGAGCTTCGCCGGGTATACGACGCGGCGAATCGCTCCAACACGTCGCTCTACACGCTGGACCCGCGCGGGCTGGGGGTCTTCGAGTTCGGTATCGACGAACGTGTCGGGTTTCGCACGGACCAGACGTTCATGCGTAGTACGGCGGACACGCTCCGGGTCCTCGCCGATCAGACGGACGGCCGGGCCATCGTCAACCAGGCCGACCTGGAGGGCGGGCTGAGGCAGGTCGTCAGGGACACGAGCTTCTATTACCTGGTTGGCTATAACTCCAGCGAGGCGCCGACGGATGGCAAGTTCCATCCGATTCAGGTCGAGGTCAAGCGCCGCGGCGTACAGGTGCGCGCCCGGACGGGGTATTGGGCCTTGACCGCCGAGGAGACGGCCCGGGCGCTGGCGCCCCCCGCCCCCGGGCCGGACCCCGCCGTCGCGGAGGCCCTCGGCGCGATCGCTCAGCCAACGCGCGGTCGCGCGGCGCGGACCTGGCTCGCCACGGGCCGGGGTCCGAACGGCAAGACCCGGATCACCTTCGTCTGGGAGCCGTTGCCGGCGGGTCCGGGCGCGCGCGGCGACGCGCCGGTCCGCGTGTCGTTGATGGCGTCCGGGCAGGACGGTCAATCCTACTTCCGCGGCCACGTGCCCGACGTGACGCTCGCCTCGGCCGAGCCCGGTGGGGCGGGCGGTGCGGCGCCGGCGGCGCGCACCGGACCGTCGCGGGTGGTCTTCGATGCGGACCCGGGGCGAGTGCAGCTGCGGATCTCGGTGGAGGGCGCGGCGGGACAGGTGCTCGACAACGCCGTCCAGGAAATACTGGCCCCAGACTTCACGACGCCCACGGTGGCCCTGAGCACGCCTATCGTCATCCGCGCCCGCAACGTCGTCGAGTTGCGCTCGCTGTCGACCGATCCGGACGCGGTGCCATCCCCGGGGCGGGAGTTCCATCGAAGCGAGCGCGTGCTCATCCGCTTCGAGGTGTACGGCCCCGGCACCACGCCGCCGACGCCCACATCGGCGCTCCTCAACCGTGCGGGTGAGTCGATGATGGAGCTGTCGCTCGGTGCCTCGGCCGGCATCGAGGGTGTGCACCAGCTCGAGGTGCCGCTCGCCGGCCTCGCGCCAGGCGGCTATCTGGTGGAGATCAAGGCCACCGCCGAGGGTGGCGATGCGAAGGAGTTGGTGGCCTTCCGGGTCGTCGGCTAGTGCACCGCCGTCGAGATGCGGTCACGGATCGGGTTCGCAGCGCGCCCAGGCGCAAGGCGCCGCGACGAGGAATACCGGGAGTATTTCGAGGAGCGGCAACGCCGCGGGTGGGTGTGCTGCGGGCTCGAGGCGTGACCGCGTCTCGACGGCGGTGCACTAGTCGTTCAGCGACCGGTGGGGAGACAGAGACGCAGATGCAGGCCGAGGGGCGCGACGCGAGTACTCGCGCTCCGCGTCCTGCATTTGTTTTGGCGCGCCGGCGTGTGTCGTGAGGAGGCGAGGGGAGCCGAATGTCAGATTTCATCAAGGACTTCATGGCCGAGGTGACAGCCAAGAACCCGGCGGAGACGGAATTTCACCAGGCCGTCCAGGAGGTCGTGGAGTCGCTGGCGCCGATCTTGGATCGTCGACCCGAGTACCGCACGGCCAAGATCCTCGAGCGGATCGTCGAGCCCGAGCGAGTGATCATGTTCCGCGTGCCCTGGCAGGACGACCAGGGCGGCGTCCAGGTCAATCGCGGGTTTCGGATCGAGATGAACAGCGCGCTGGGACCCTATAAGGGGGGGCTCCGGTTTCACGCGTCGGTCAATCTGGGCATCCTCAAGTTTCTGGCGTTCGAGCAGGTGTTCAAGAACTCGCTCACCACCCTGCCCATGGGTGGCGGAAAGGGAGGCTCGGACTTCGACCCGAAGGGGCGCAGCGACGACGAGGTAATGCGCTTCTGTCAGAGCTTCATGCTCGAGTTGGCCAGGCACATCGGCCCGGACACCGACGTCCCGGCCGGTGATATAGGCGTGGGGGGACGGGAGATCGGCTACCTCTTCGGGCAGTACAAACGTATCGCCAACGAGTTCACGGGCGTGATGACCGGCAAGGGCCTCAACTGGGGCGGCTCGCTGATCCGGCCGGAGGCCACGGGATACGGCTCGGTCTACTTCGCCGCAGAAATGCTGGCGACACGAAACGAGACGCACGCGGGCAAGGTCTGCCTGGTGTCCGGCAGTGGGAACGTGGCGCAATACACGGTCGAGAAGTTGATTGAGCTCGGCGCGAAACCCGTCACGCTATCGGACTCCAGCGGCTACATCTACGACGAGGCCGGAATCGATCGAGAGAAGCTGGACTTCGTGCTCGAGTTGAAGAACCAGCGCAGAGGCCGAATCAAGGAGTACGCGGAACGGTTCACCACCGCCGCGTACACCGATGCCGACGAGACTCTGGACCATCACCCGCTGTGGGGGCATCCGGCGTCGTGTGCCTTTCCGAGCGCCACGCAGAACGAGCTCAACGCGAAGGACGCTGATGCGATGCTCGACAACGGGGTCTACCTCGTCTCCGAGGGCGCCAACATGCCAACGACCCTCGACGCGGTGCAACGGTTCATCGATGCCAACATCCTGTATGCGCCCGGCAAGGCGGCCAACGCCGGCGGCGTCGCCACCTCGGGGCTCGAGATGGCACAGAACAGCGCGCGCATGGCCTGGACCCGCGAGGAGGTGGACCGACGGCTGCAGCACATCATGAAGGCCATTCACCGCGCGTGCTGGGACACGGCGAAGCAACACGGAACGCCGGGCAACTACGTCAACGGCGCGAACATTGCCGGCTTCCTCAAGGTGGCCGACTCGATGATGGATCAGGGACTGGTCTAGTGCACCGCCGTCGAGATGCGGTCACGGATCGGGTTCGCAGCACACCCATCCGCGGCGTTGCCGCTCCTCGCTCCTCGCGCCTTGCCAGCCGGGCGCCGCGCGCGGGACTGACGCCGGGAATCACTGTTGCAGGACACTGAACCGGTGCCATGCCTGACATCAGATACGTCAAGGAGCAGGTGGCGTCGGGAAATCGCCTGCGCGGGTTCCAGGATCTGGTGCGGCACCGCGTCCAGGACGTCCTGCTCGTCTCGAGCCTCTACGACGCCTTCATCCTCACCGCGGACGGCCAGCTCAATGATCTGATCCTGAGCGAGTTTCTCGAGCTCAACCTCCCGCACGCGCCCAGCCTGACGCAGGTCTCGACCGGCGCGGAGGCCCTGGCGCTCGCGCGCGGCCAGGGCCAGTACCGCGGTCAGTACGACCTGATCATCGCGTCGCTACACGTGGGCGACATGGACGCGCTGGCGCTCGCCCGGGCGATTCGCGAGGCGGGGCTCCACACGCCGGTGGTCGTGCTGGCGTACGACAGCCGCGAGCTCGGGGAGTTCGTGCGCCGGCGCGACGTCTCGGAGATCGATCGCTTCTTCCTCTGGCAGGGCGACGTGCGCATGCTGCTCGCGATCGTCAACTACGCGGAGGACCGGCTCAACGTCGAGCACGACACCGGCGAGATGGGCGTGCAGGCGATCATCCTGATCGAGGACAACGTTCGGTTCTACTCCTCGTTCCTCCCGGCGATCTACACCGAGCTGGCGCACCATTCGCAGCGCCTGGCGCCCGAGGGCGTGAACCTGTTGCAGAAGCTCCTGCGGGTGCAGGCCCGACCCAAGATCCTGCTGTGCAGCACGTTCGAGGAGGCGTGGGAGTACTTCTCCACCTACGAGCCGAACGTGCTGGGGGTGATCTCGGATATCGAGTTCCCATGGGAGGGGCGGCTGCGGCGGGATGCCGGCGTGGAGTTCGCCCGCAAGGTGCGCGAGCGGCAGCCTGACGTCCCGATCATCCTGCAGTCGGGCAATCCTGCCAACGAGACGCTCGCCCGATCCGTCGAGGGGTTCTTTCTCCTGAAGGGCTCGCCGCTGCTGTTGCAGCAGTTGCGCACGTTCATGATTGAGCACTTCGGCTTCGGTGATTTCGTCTTCCACATGCCCGACGGCCGTGCCGTCGGACGCGCCTCGGACCTCAAGGGTCTCGAGCGGATGTTGCGCACCGTACCCGCGGACAGTGTGGGCTACCACTCGGATCGGAATCATTTCTCCAAGTGGCTCAAGGCCCGCACCGAGTTCGTGCTCGCGCACCACCTCCGACCTCGGCTGGCCTCCGACTTCGCCTCGCCCGACGAGCTTCGGTGGAGCCTCGTGCGGTCGATCCAGGAGTATCGGGACGAGCGCAATCAGCGGATGGTCACCGACTTCGAGCGCGACTCGTTCGACGCCCGCGCCAGCTTCTACCGGATCGGTGGCGGCTCCCTCGGCGGGAAGGCGCGCGGACTGGCGTTCGTGAACATGTTGCTCAGCGAGCGCGGCGTGCGCGATCGCTTCACGGGCGTCCGCGTGGCCGTTCCCCCGTCGGTCGTGCTGGGGACGGATGTGTTCGACCAGTTCCTCGAGCACAACGACCTGCGCGACTTCGCGATCGAGTCGACCGACGAGACGGCGCTGACGGAGCGCTTCCTGAGCGCCGAGTTCCCCGCCACGACCCGGCTCGATCTCCTCGCGTTTCTCCGTCTCGTCACGTACCCGCTGGCGGTGCGGTCCTCGAGTCTGCTGGAGGACTCGCAGTACCAGCCCTTCGCCGGCGTGTACGAAACCTACATGCTGCCGAACACCCATGCGGACGTGGAGGTCCGGCTGGAGCAGTTGGAGACGGCGGTCAAGCGCGTGTTTGCGTCCACGTTCCAGTCGCGCGCGAAGGCGTATCTGGCGGCCACCCCGTACCGGCTCGAGGAGGAGAAGATGGCGGTCATTCTCCAGCGGCTGGTCGGCGCGACCCACGGGGATCGCTTCTATCCCGACTTCGCCGGGGTGGCCCGATCGCACAATTTCTATCCGGCGCCGCCCAGCAAGGCCGAGGACGGGGTGGCCGCCGTGGCGCTCGGGCTGGGCGCCTCGGTCGTCGATGGAGAGTCCTGCGTGCGCTTCTCGCCCAGGTTCCCTCGGCACGGCACCCAGCTCGGTGGCGTCAAGGAGATGGTCCAGGACTCACAGCGCACGTTTCATGCCCTGCCCGTCGACGGGGTGGAGGCGGCGTCCGAGGCGGCCCTGCGGGAGTACGATCTCGAGACCGCGGAGCGCGACGGTACCCTCGGGACAGTCGGGTCGACCTACTCGGGCGAGAACGACGCCATCTACGACGGCATCTCCCGGCCCGGCACGCGGCTGGTGACCTTCGCGTCCATTCTCAAACATGGGCTGTTCCCGTTGGCTGAGATTCTTCAGACGCTCCTCCAGATTGGAGAGGAGGGCACGAGCGCGGCGGTCGAGCTCGAGTTCGCCGTCAACCTGTCGACGCCGACCGGCGCGCCCAAGGAGTTCGGGTTCCTGCAGCTGCGACCGCTGTCCCTCTCGCGGGACGTGGCGGAGCTGGACTTCGAAGAGGTGGACCCGTCGCGGGTGATCTGCGCGAGTGGCAGCGTCCTCGGGAACGGCACGATCGAGGACGTGCGCGATCTCGTGGTCGTCGACGCCCACCGGTTCGATCGTGGCAAGAGCCAGGATGTCGCGCGCGAGGTGAGCCGATTCAATGCCGATCTGACGGGTCAGGGCACCGCCTACGTGCTCATCGGTGTCGGCCGCTGGGGCTCGCGCGATCCGTCCCTCGGGATTCCGGTCACCTGGGCCCAGATCGCCGGCGCGCGCGCCATCGTCGAGGCGGGGTTCCAGAACTTCAAGGTGACGCCCTCCCAGGGCAGCCACTTCTTCCAGAACCTCACATCGGGACAGGTCGGCTACTTCACCGTGAACCCGGAGGCCGGCGAGGGTAGCATCGACTGGGACTGGCTCGCCGCGCAGCCCGCCGTCAACGAGGGCCGCTATGCTCGCCATCTACGCTTTGCACAGCCGATCGTGGTACAGATGGACGGAAAGCGCAGCCGCGGAGTGATCTTGAAGCCTAGCTGACGATCGTGGAGGGGTTTCAACCCCGGCGCGGGTGCTGCGATGTGCGATCGCGCGCCACCACCTGCGTGCGATCTGTCCTTACGCGTACATCCCGCGAAATCGTGTGACCGCCGACACCCGCTGGATCGCCACGATGTAGGCGGCCGTGCGCATGTCGACGCCGTGCCGCGTCGCTGTGTCGAGGACGCCGCTGAAGGCCTGGCACATCATCGTCTCCAGGCGCTCGTCGACCTCGTGAGCCTGCCAGTAGTAGCCGTAGCGGTTCTGGACCCATTCGAAGTAGGAGACCGTGACGCCCCCGGCGTTGGCCAGGATGTCCGGGATCACGAAGACGCCCCGGGCGTGCAGGTGTCGATGGGCATCCGGGGTCGTGGGTCCATTGGCGGCTTCGGTCACGATCTTGGCATCGATCGCCGCCGCGTTCTCCATGGTGATCTGATTCTCCAGCGCGGCGGGAATCAGGACGTCGACCTTCAGCCGGAACAGCTCGTCGCCCGTGATCGGCTCGCCGCCGGAGAAGCCGTGAACCGAGCGGTGCGTCCCCACGTGGTCGAGGAGGCGCGCCACGTCGAGCCCCTTGGCGTTGTAGACACCGCCGCGCCAGTCGGTGATGGCGACGATCTTCGCGCCCAGCGCCGCGAGTAAGGTGGCCGAGACCGAGCCTACGTTGCCACACCCCTGGATGGCGACGGAGGCACCCTCGATCTCGAGCCCGATGTGCTTCGCGGCCTCGCGGGTCACGATCATGACCCCACGACCGGTCGCCTCGCGACGACCCAACGAGCCGCCGAGCTCGAGGGGCTTGCCGGTCACGATGGCGTTGGTCGTGCGGCCCGCGCGCATGCTGTAGGTGTCCATCACCCACGCCATGATCTGCTCGTTGGTGTTCACGTCGGGCGCCGGGATGTCCTTCTCGGGTCCGATGGCGTCGCCGATCTCCGCGATGTAGCGACGCGTGAGGGCCTCGACCTCGTGCTCGGACATGTCGGAGGGATCGCACACCACGCCGCCCTTCGCGCCACCGAAGGGCACGTTGGCCACGGCGCACTTCCACGTCATCCAGGCGGCCAGGGCGGTCACCTCGTCGAGCGTCACCCCGGGATGGTATCGGATGCCGCCCTTGGCGGGACCCTGGTTGACGTTGTACTGCACACGGTATCCCGTGAAGACGTCGATCTGGCCGCTGTCCATCTTGACCGGGCACGACACGATGATCTGCCGTTTGGGATGTGTCAGGATCTTCCAGATGCCGGGGTCGAGCTCGAGGATCTTCGCCGCGCCCTCGAATTCGCGGAGCATCGCGCTCACCATGCTGACGTGGGTGTCCATGATCCTCCTGAGTTGGAGCGAACGCGCACTCGCGCCCGGCGCGGCATCGGCTGAGGCCGCGTGGGCGCGGACGCGCGTCAGACGTGGACGAAAATGCCACAGGGTAGCCCGACGCCGAGGGCAAGTCAAGCAAGCGCCCGCATCGCCGATCGGCCGGCGCGCGCCGTCTGGAGGTATGCTGTGTGGCGTTCCGATCCCTCCTCGCCAATCGGCTCTGGGAGGGTCCCGGACACGATGACCCGGCCACGTTACTGAGGGCCAAGGCGCTCTACACCATCGTCGGGGGCCGGATCGTCCACGAAGGAGCCAGCGACGCGGAATGACGAGCGACGCAGACCGATCGCGGCGCACGGCGGCGCCCGCCGGGGGAGGGCGGGGCAACGAGAAGGCGTCGGACGCCCCGCGCGACCGCGTGCCGCCGGAGGATGGACGCGGACAGACCGAACGCGGGCGGTGGGAGCGGGAGACGCTGGCGCCGGCGCTGACGACGGCGCCCGAGCGACGGACGGCCTTCACGACGGTATCGGGTCGTCCGGTGGAGCGGCTCTACGGCCCCGAAGACGTCGCGGATCTCGACTATCGGCGCGACCTGGGTGCGCCGGGCGAGTTTCCCTACACTCGTGGGATTCACGCCACGGGGTATCGGGGGAAGCTGTGGACGATGCGGCAGTTCGCCGGGTTTGGCACGCCGGAGGAGACGAACGCGCGCTACACGGCGCTCCTGGCGGCCGGCGGCACGGGGTTGAGCGTCGCCTTCGATCTCCCGACCCTGATGGGGCGGGATCCCGACGATCCGCTCTCGAGTGGTGAGGTCGGCAAGTGCGGCGTCAGTGTGGCCTCGCTGGCCGACATGGAACGCCTCTTCGAGGGGATCCGGCTGGCTGACGTCTCCACGTCGATGACGATCAACTCGCCCGCCGCGGTGCTCTACGCCATGTATCTCGTCGTGGCCGAACGTCAGGGAGCGGACTGGCGCGGGCTGTCCGGCACCCTCCAGAACGATATTCTCAAGGAGTACATCGCCCAGAAGGAGTACATCTTTCCCCCGCGTCCCGCGATGCGGCTCGTCGTGGACACGCTCGCCTTCGGTGCGACGGAGACCCCGCGATGGAACAGCATCTCGGTGAGCGGCTACCACATCAGGGAGGCGGGCGCCACGGCGCTCCAGGAGCTGGCCTTCACCCTGGCGGACGGTATCGAGTACGTGCAGCACGGCGTGGACGCCGGCCTGGACGTCGATGACTTCGCGCCGCGCATCTCCTTCTTCTTCAACGCTCAAAGCGATTTCTTCGAGGAGATCGCGAAGTGCCGCGCCGCCCGCCGGCTCTGGGCCGAGGTGATGCATGACCGGTTCGGTGCCAGCACCGAGCGCGCGCGGAAGCTGCGCTTCCACGCGCAGACGGCGGGCGTGTCGTTGACGGCGACCCAGCCCTACAACAACGTCGTGCGCACGGCGCTCCAGGCGCTGTCGGCGGTGCTCGGCGGTGCCAACTCGCTGCACACGAACTCGCTCGACGAGGCGCTGGCGCTGCCGACGGAAACGGCGGCGACCCTCGCGCTTCGGACCCAACAGATCATCGCCACCGAGAGCGGGCTGTCGGAGGTCGTGGATCCCTTCGGGGGGTCGTACTTCGTCGAGCGTCTGACGCTCGACCTGGCGCGCGAGGCGAGGGCATGCTTCGAGACGATCGACGGTATGGGCGGCATGGTGGCCGCCATCGAGCGAGGATATCCGCAGCGCGAGATCGCCGAGAGCGCCTATCGTTTTCAACAGGAGGTGGAGCGCGGGGAGCGGATCACCGTGGGTGTCAACGCCCATCGTACCGAGGACGAACAACCGATCCCCACGCTGCAGGTCGACGAGCGGGCGGCCGAGCGGCAG
The DNA here is from genome assembly GCA_965197935.1 of Vicinamibacterales bacterium. GTDB lineage: Bacteria > Acidobacteriota > Vicinamibacteria > Vicinamibacterales > CAZQMT01 > CAZQMT01. The sequence continues at coordinate 1,244,072 of CBDAOD010000002.1, forward strand.
TGCCGCCGGCTCGAGGAGCTGCGGCGGACGCGCGACCATGACCGTGTCCTGAGGTCGCTCGACGCGGTGCGGAGGGTGGCGGCGGGCTCGACCAACCTGATGTACCCGCTGCTCGATGCGGTCAGGGCGTATTGCACGGTCGGGGAGATCTGCGGCGCGCTCCGCGACGTGTGGGGCGACTACGAGGAGTCACCCATCATCTAGTACGGGATTCGCCGACATGCAGAAGACCAGGGTCGTCATCGCCAAGCCCGGGCTGGACGGGCACGACCGGGGAGCGAAGGTCATTGCGCGCGCGCTCCGGGACGCGGGGATGGAGGTGATCTACACGGGCCTCAGACAGACGCCCGAGCAGATCGTGACCGCGGCGCTGCAGGAGGATGCCGACGTCATCGGACTCTCCGTCCTCTCTGGCGCCCACGACCACGTCTGCACCCGGCTGACCGAACTGATGAAGCAGCACGGCCTCGACGACGTGCTGGTCATCGTCGGGGGCATCATCCCCGATGCTGACATCCCCCGGCTGAAGGCGCTCGGGGTGTCCGAGGTCTTCCAGCCGGGCACCCCCCTGCAGCGCATCGTCGAATACATCACGGCCCACGTCCGCACCCGGAGCTCGCAGCCAAGCTCCCCTTAAGTGCCTGTCATCATTTGCCTTCCTCCGTCGATGTCCAGTACACTCCGCGCAGACATGGCGCCGAAAAAGCTGCTCCTGGCCGACGACAGCGTCACGATCCAGCGGGTCATGGAGCTGACGTTCGCCGACGAAGACATCCGCGTGATCTGCGTGAGCGACGGGGACCAGGCCATCGAGCGCATCGACGTGGAACGACCGGACATCGTGCTGGCGGACGTCGCGATGCCGGGCCGCGACGGCTACCAGGTGACCGAGCACGTCAAGCAGACGTCGCATCTGGCGCATGTGCCGGTTCTGCTGCTCACCGGGGCGTTCGAGCCGGTGGACGAGGAGCGCGCCCGGGTCGCGGGGTGCGACGGCGTCCTGATGAAGCCGTTCGAGCCTCGAACCGTGATCAAGCGGGTGCTCGGTTTGTTGGCAAGACCGGTCACCCCGGCCGTTCCGGCCGCGCAGGCGGCCGGCCCGTCGGATGCCGCGCCCGCCCCGACCGCGGTGCCGCCAGCGCCGGCCCTCGCCGCGCCAGCGCCGTTGTCGTCAGGTGACGCCTCGGTCATGCCGATGCCAGAGTCCGAGTCGGTGGCGGGGATCGATCGACCGTGGACGCCCGCCGAGCTGGCTCTGGGCGAGACGGTGCCGGCCGAGCCGACCCGGCCGACGTCGAACGAATCACTCGACGACTACTTCGATCGACTCGATGCGGCGTTCGCCGGTCTCGAGTCTCCGCCGGACTCCGGCGGCGATCCGTTGACCTTCCCCTCGCCGGTGCCCAGGGCGGAGCCCGCGGAGTTCGCTCGGCCGGGCGGGGAGGTCCAGAGGGCTGCCCCACCTGCCGAGGAGCTCCCGGCAGCCGCTCCGCCGGTCCCCGAGTCCGAGCCGGCTGCCCGGATGCCGGAGACACGTGCGGCGGTGGACGTCGCGGCGGCACCCCCGGCCGAACCGGGTGGAGTGCCGCCCGGGCCGTCGTCCCCGGTTACCGCGCCTCGCCCGGCCGCCGCGCCAATCATGCCGGAGCCGACGGTCCCTCCCGTCCTGTCGCCGACACCGGTGGCGCCGCCCGCGGCGTCGGCGGTCACCGTGGACGACGAGTTGGTCCAGCGCGTGTCGCAGATCGTGCTCGAGCAAATGAGCGACCGGGTGGTTCGCGAGGTGGTCAGCGAGGTCGTCCTCAAGGTCGCGGATCGCCTGGTTCGCGAGGAGATCGATCGGATCGAGAGCGGCGGTCAGTAGCCGTCCCGGCCCCGAGGCCTCGCCGCCGGATCGGTGGCGCACCCCATCCGCTTCGAGTCGACCCGTCGGTGACCAACACGGCGCACAGGCGTCGGCCGGGGAATGAGGGCAGCCGCGTCTGCCACACCCGACGATGATGTCCATGCCGGAATTGCCAAAAGGATTCGATCACACGCAGGTGGACCCGAAGTGGTACGCCTTCTGGGAGGAGATCGGTGCGTTTCGCGCCGATGCCGGATCATCGGCCGAGCCGTTCAGCATGGTGATTCCGCCGCCGAACGTCACCGGGTCCCTGCACATCGGACACGCCCTGAACCAAACCCTGCCCGATGTCATCGTCCGGTGGCAGCGGATGCAGGGCCGAAACGTGCTGTGGCTCCCGGGCACGGACCACGCCGGCATCGCCACACAGAACGTCGTCGAAAAGCAGCTCGCGGCGGAGGGGAAGAGCCGCCACGACCTCGGGCGAGAGGCGTTCGAGGCCCGCGTCTGGGAGTGGGTGAAGCAGAGCCACGGCGTCATCACGGGGCAGATGCGGAAGCTGGGCTCGTCGGTGGATTGGTCCCGGGAGCGATTCACCCTCGATGAAGCCCTGTCGCGCGCGGTCCGGCGAGTGTTCGTGTCGCTTTACCGCGAGGGCTTGATCTATCGGGACAAGTACATCGTCAACTGGTGCCCCCGTTGCCGCACCGCGCTGTCCGACCTCGAGGTCGACCATCAGGAGACGCAGGGCAAGCTCTATCACATCGTCTACGCGCGCGTGGGTGGGGAGGGGGGTGTGACCGTCGCCACGACCCGGCCTGAGACGATGCTGGGGGATACGGGGGTGGCCGTGCATCCAGATGACGCGCGGTACCGCGACCTCGTGGGCGCGCGCGTGCGGCTCCCGGTGATCGGCCGGGAGTTGCCGGTTGTCGCGGACGACTTCGTCGACCCGGCCTTCGGTACCGGCGCGGTCAAGGTCACGCCGGCGCACGACCCGAACGACTTCCAGCTCGGGCTCCGTCACGACCTGCCGCAGGTGACGGTGATCGACGAGGACGGTCGAATGACCGCCGAAGCGGGGCCCTACGCCGGTCAGGACCGCACCGCGGCGCGCAGCGCCCTGGTGGCGCAGCTGGAGGCCGAGGGCGTGCTCATCAAGGTCGAGGATCATCGGCACGCCATCGGCCGATGTCAGCGTTGTCGCACGACCGTCGAGCCCCTCGTGTCGACGCAGTGGTTCGTCAAGATCAAGCCGCTGGCCGAGGCGGCCATCGCGGCCGTTCGCGACGGGCGGATCCGGTTCGTTCCGGAGAACTGGGCGCGGACCTACTTCGAGTGGATGGAGAACATCCACGACTGGTGCATCTCGCGCCAGCTATGGTGGGGACACCGCATCCCGGCCTGGTACTGCGAGGCCTGCTCGGCGACCCTCGTGGCGGAGGAGGCGCCGGCGGCGTGCGACTGCGGCGGGCCACTGCGGCAGGATACCGACGTGCTCGACACGTGGTTCAGCTCGGGGCTCTGGCCGTTCACCACGATGGGCTGGCCCGAGCGAACCCCGGATCTGGCGCGCTACTACCCGACGACGCTGTTGATCACCGCTTTCGACATCATCTTCTTCTGGGTCGCGCGGATGATCATGCTCGGGCTGAAGTTCGCGGGCGACGTCCCGTTTCGCGAGATCTACATCACCTCCATTGTGCGCGACGCCCACGGCCAGAAGATGAGCAAGTCCCGGGGCAACGTCCTCGACCCGCTTAAGGTCATCGACGAGATCGGAGCGGATGCCTTCCGTTTCACCCTGGCCGCGCTGGCCTCACCGGGGATGGATATCTCGCTCTCAGAGGGGCGGCTGACAGGGTATCGTCAGTTCGTCAACAAAGTCTGGAACGCGTCGCGCTTCGTGCTCATGAACCTGGGTGAGACGCGCGAGCGGCCCCCCGTGCCGGACCCACGTGGCCTCGGGATCGTCCATCGCTGGATCCTGCACCGGGTGACCCAGGTGGCGGGCGAGCTGCACGCGGCCCTCGCGGAGTACCGTTTCGACGTGGCAGCGGATCGGCTGTATCACTTCTTCTGGCACGAGTATGCCGATTGGTACGTGGAGCTGGTCAAGCCCCACCTGCAGCCGGACGCGCCGGATCGGGAGGCGGCCCTGGCCGTCCTGCTCGAGGTCCACGACCGCCTGCTTCGGATGCTGCACCCCTTTATGCCGTTCATCACCGAGGAGATCTGGCAGCGGCTGCCGCGCCGGCCGGAGGACGGGAACACGATCACGCTGGCGGCGTTCCCGACCCGCCGGGACGACTGGCTCGACGATCGGGCGATGAACGAGATGACGGTGTTGCAGGAGGTCATCACGACCGTGCGCACGGCGCGCGCCGAGCGCGGGGTGCCGCCGTCGAAGCGGTTGCGCGCCATCGTCGAAGGCGCCGGGGAATGGCATCGGGCGCTGCTCTCCGCCCATGCCGACCACATTCAGCGGTTGGCCCGGCTGGAGGCCCTCGAGTTTGCCCAGGACGTGCCGCGTAGCCCGGACACCGTGCGGCGCCTCGTGCGCGACCTGCAGATCCACATCCCGCTGGCGGGGATCGTCGATCGGCAGGCGGAGCGACAGCGGATTCTCAAGGAGCTCGCGAGAATCGAGAAACAGCGGGCGGGTGCGGACAGGCGATTGGCCAATCCACAGTTCCTCGAGCGGGCGGACCCGGAGATCGTGGCGGAGGCACGGGTGCAGGCCCACAACCTCGGCCTCGAGCACGAACGCTACCAGCGCATTCTGGGGGAGCTCGGGTTGTGACCGCGGCGCCGGCCGCGCCTCTCGATCCCGCCCTCTACCGCGAGATCGTTCGGCGCGCCCTGGCCGAGGACCTGGGATGGGGGGACGTGACGACCGACGCCACGGTTCCGGCCCACCTCCGCGCGAAGGGGCGCCTCGTGGTCAAGTCGCCGTGCGTGCTGGCGGGACTTGCGGTCGCCGCCGAGGCGTTTCGGCAGCTGGACCCCGGCGTGGCGTTCGTGTCCCGACGCGCCGACGGCGATCGCTGCCAACCCGGAGACCGTGTGGCCGAGGTGGCCGGGTTTGCGGGCGCGCTGCTGACGGCCGAGCGTTGTGCCCTCAATTTCCTCCAGCGCATGTCCGGGATCGCGACGTTGACGCGTGAGTTCGTGGAGGCGGCCGGGGGCGACATCGTCGTGCTCGACACGCGCAAGACGACACCGACGCTGCGGGTGCTGGAAAAATACGCCGTCCGGGCGGGGGGGGGGGCGAACCACCGCGCCACCCTCGACGAGATCGTCCTGCTCAAGGACAATCACATCCAGCTTGCGGGGGGCGTCGCCGAAGCACTGCGACGGTTGGGCGCCGCCCAGCCCGGGGTGCCGATCGAGATCGAGGTGCGGACGCTGAAGGAGCTGGATCTCGCGCTCGAGGGCGGCGCGCCGAGGATCATGGTCGACAACATGTCGCTGGAGGAGATCCGTGAAGCGGTTCGGCGTAGCCGGGGTCGCGCCACGATCGAGATTTCCGGCGGCGTGACGCTGGACCGAATACCGGAGCTGGCGGCCAGCGGCGCTGACTACGTCTCGGTCGGCGCCCTGACGCATTCTGCCCCCGCCTCGGATATCAGCTTCGAGATCGAGGGAGCCGAGTAACCGCATGCCGGAGCCGCTGGTCACGCCGGCGTCGTTACCGCCGGAGCTCGGCCGCGCACTCTCCGAGGCCGCCGGGCGGCTCGATCCCTTTGGCGGCCGGGTCCACTATTTCACCGAGCTCGGGTCGACCAACGATGTCGCTGCGCAGCTGGCGCGGCGCGGTGCCGAGCACGGCACGACCGTCATCGCGGAGACCCAGACCGCCGGCCGCGGCCGCCACGGTCGGTCGTGGTTTTCGCCACCCGGCGCCGGCCTCTACGTGTCGATCGTCTTCAAGACCCCGGCGCCTCGCGACGGGACCCTCGATGGCGGGGTGTCGACCGCCTTCGCGCCCAACTTGACGCTGATGGTCGGCGTTGCGCTCACCGAAGCCGTTCGGCTGGTCTCGGGCCTCCCCGTGGAGATCAAGTGGCCAAACGACCTGGTCATCCAGGATCGCGCCGCCCGCGCGCCGCCCGGCAGCAGCCGCAAGCTGGCAGGTATCCTCACCGAGGCGTCGGCCGGAGGGCCGACGCCCGATCATGTCATCGTGGGGTTCGGCCTCAACCTCCACACGGCGGCGTTCCCGCCCGAGCTGGCCGATGTGGCCAGCTCGGTCGAGACGGAGCTGGGGCGGTCCGTCGACGGCGTGACCCTGCTGGTCGAGGCCATGGCGTCCCTGGCAAGCTGGCACGCGCGCTTTACGGCCGGCGAGCTCGCCCCGATCCTGGATCGGTGGCGTGCGCTGGCTCCCTCGGTGCGGGGCGCGGTGGTGCGGTGGCAGGACGCCGAGGGCGTCCGCGAGGGCATCACCGACGGACTCGATGGCGATGGCGCCCTGCTGGTCCGTGTCGGAGGCGGAATCGAGCGGATCGTCGGTGGCGAGCTCGTGTGGACTTGACGGGCGGCGAGTGACTCGGTGTCGTCGGTTCGGACGCGTCGAGACGAGAGGCGGATAGCCATGTTGCTTGCGGTTGACATCGGCAATACCAACATCGTGCTCGGGGTCTTCGCCGGAGAGACGCTGACCGAGAGCTGGCGGCTGGCGACCCACCAAGAGCGAACGGCCGACGAGCTCGGCGTGTTGGTGCTTCAAATGTTCGAGAACCGTGGCGTCGACACCGGTCAAGTCGACGGCATCATCGTGTGTTCGGTCGTTCCCCCGCTGACGGGCACGGTCATCGAGATGGCGCGACGCTACGTTCGGCGGGACGCGCTGTTGATCGAGTCAGGGGACCAGATCGGAATGCCGATCCTCTACGAGAACCCCGCGGAGGTGGGAACCGACCGGTTGATCAACGGCGTGGCGGCGTTCGAGCGGCACGGTCGGCCGCGCAACGCTGCCGTCATCGTGGTGGATTTCGGGACCGCCACCACGTTCGACGCGATCTCGCGGAAAGGTGACTATCTAGGAGGCGTGATCTGCCCCGGAATTCAGATCTCGGCGGACGCGCTGTTCCAGCGGGCTGCCCGTCTCTCGCGAGTCGATATTCGGCGTCCCCCGGAGGTCGTCGGTCGAACGACGGTCAGCTCGATGCAGTCCGGGCTCTACTTCGGTCAGGTCGCGATGGTCGAGGGCCTCGTGCAGCGCATGCGACGGGAGCTGGCGCGCGATGATGGAACCTCCCCGCCGGCGCCCCCGGCGGCGTGTATCGCGACGGGAGGCATGGCCACGCTGATTGCCGCCGAGGCGAAGGTGCTCGAGGAGGTCGATGTCGACCTCACGCTGCACGGCCTGCGAATCGTCTGGGAACGCAATCTGCCCGGGGCCTCGCGGTGACATGGATCCGGCTCATTATTGCAGAGAGCTCGAAACGCACCTGTGCCGGAAGAACGACGGCCACCTGATACGGATTGCGGGTCCGGCGTTCGAGCAGGTGTGCGGCTGGGCGGCGCGCGGGGTGCCGCTCAAGATTGCGTTCCGGGGCATCGACCGGTACTTCGAGCGCTACTACGCCCGCGGCCCGCGGCGGCGTCCCGTCCGGATCGAGTTCTGTGAGGCGGACGTGCTGGAGGCCTTCGACGCCTGGCGTCGGGCGGTGGGCGTCTCGGCGAGCGACGCCGAGTCCGCGGGGGGCGGCACCGCGGCTCCGCCCGTCTCGCCTCGCCGGCCGGCCGGCCTGCCTGGTCATCTCGATCGGCTGATTGCCCGTCTGACGATGCGGCGCCCGGGTCCTCTCGCCCATCCCGACCTCGACGCGCGGATCGGTCGAGTGGTTCAGGAGCTGGACGGGCTGCGGGCGGTCGCGCGACGGGCGCGTGGCGAGAAGCGACGGCAGCTCGTCGAGCATCTGTCGGCTCTCGATGACGAGCTGCTGCATGCCATTAGAGACGCGGCCGGAGAGGAGACGCGTGCAGCCGTCCGTGCGGAGGCGGCGCTCGAGCTCGAGCCGTTCCGCATGCGGATGCCGGAGGAGGCGTTTCGGCGCTCGCTCGACGCCTGCTGCGCCCGGCTGCTCCGGGACCGGTTCGCGCTGCCGCTGGTGTCGCCGGAGTGACACGGGCACCGGCACCGCGTCGAGGCACGCGCACGGGGTGGCAGCGGCGCCGAAAACCCACGCGGACGACTGGAGCGAAGCACGAGAGTGACCGGCACGGTGCTGGCGCCCGGCGTTCGGGTCACCCTTCGGGTCGAGAAACCCGCCGTCGGCGGACGGATGATTGCGCGTCCGGACGACGCCGGTGGCCCGGTGATTCTGGTTCGGGGGGCGATTCCGGGCGAGCGCGTGGTCGCCCTGATCGACCGCATCGCCAGGGGAGCGGTCTACGGCCGTGTGCTCGAGGTGCTGGACGCGGACCCCGCGCGCCGCGCGGTGGCGGGCGACCCGGCCTGCGGCGGCGCCGTCTACGCCCACATCGACTACCCGAGGCAGCTCGAGCTGAAGGGCCGGATCGTCGCCGACGCGCTGTATCGGATCGGCAAGCTGCGGCTCGATGCACCCGTGCCGGTGATGGCGTCCCGGGAGGTCGGCTACCGCATGCGGGCGCGGCTACACGTCCGCGCCGGCCGGATCGGATTCCTGAGGGAGGGTACCCACGAGCTGTGCGGCTTCACGACGACGGGGCAGCTCTTGCCCGAAACCCTGGAGGTACTCGAGCGGCTCGCCGCCGAACTGCGTTCGCGCCGGCTCCCGGACGTGATCGCCGTCGAGCTTGCGGAGAACCTGCTGCCCGACGAGCGGGTGCTGCACCTGGAGCACCGGTCTCCGCCGCGCGCCCGTGCGCTGGCGGGCTTGCGCGAGGCGGTGGGGGTTTCCGGGCTGACGTGGGGAAGTCGGGGCCGCGGCCGGTCCGGGGACGGCGTTCCCCACGTGACGGATCCCCTCGAGGTCCTGGCCGTCGATGCCGATCCCGTCTGGCGGGGGTTGGGCGTGCGCCGGCACGTACGCTCGTTCTTCCAGGGCAACCGCCATCTCGCGGGGCGGCTCGTGGCGGGCGTCGTCGGTCGCGCCGCGGGTGACGAGGTGATCGATCTCTACGCCGGCGTCGGGTTGTTCGCGGCGGCGGTGGCGGCGACCGCGGGTGCGCGCGTGATTGCCGTCGAACGGCACGCCTGGTGTGGCGCCGATCTGGAGGCCAATCTCGCTCCCTTCGGAGGCGCGGCCGAGGTGGAGCACCGCAGCGTCGAGCAGTTTCTCCGCTCGCGACCCGGCGTCGTGGGCAGCTGCATGATTCTGGATCCGCCGCGTGTCGGCCTCTCTCGCGAGGTCCTGGATCGCCTCGGAGCGCAGGGCTCGGCCCGGCTCGTCTATGTGTCCTGCGACGTGGCGACGCTGGCCCGTGACCTCCGGGGACTGCTCGACGCCGCCTACCGGTTGGATGATCTCGAAGCCTTCGATCTGTACCCGAATACGGCCCACGTCGAGGTGGTGGCCACGCTCACGCGTGTGACGTCACGTTCACGTCGCGGGTCGGACTCCGGGTAGCGGCGATCGTCGTCCCACCGCCACCTCCGCAGCCTGCATCGCCGCGCTCGCCCTGAGCAGGGCCCAGCAGAAGCCGATGAGCGCGAGTCCCGCGCTGCCGCAAGTGACGCCCAGCAATAGGTAGGTCACGGCTCTCCTCCAGTTGATGGTCCGTTCGTGTTATCGGCACGAGCGGCAGCAGCCTGCACGGTATTTCGTGCGCCTGCGGTTCGGGACCAGTGGGGAGGGACGTCACATTCTCGGGGGGACCTCGAAGCCCATCAGCGTGACCGCCCGTGTCAGCTGGGCCTTGCAGTAGCTGACGGTCGCCGCGCGCCACAGCCTGATCTCCGGCCGCGGCTCGTTGAGGATCGGAAAACGGTGGTAGAAGCCATTGAAGCGTTGCGCCACGCCGAAGGCGTATTTGGCGAGCACGGAGAGCTCGAGCGTGCGGACGGCCTGGTCGACGACCTCATCGAGTCGGGCGGCTTCGAGCACCAGACTCCAGATCTCGTCGCCCTCGGCCCCGGCGGTCAGGGCCGAGGGTGGAAGCTCGGCCAGCGGGCCCACCATGTCGGCTTCCTCCTGCCCTTCGCGCTGGCGCAGCTTCTGGAAGATGTTGTTGGCCCGAACCACTGCGTACTGCAGGTAGGGACCGCTTTCGCCCTCGAAGGCGAGGGCCTCGTCGATGTCGAAGGCGATGATCCGGCCCCGCGAAAACTTGATCATGAAATACCGCACGGCGGCCGTGGCGATCATCTCGGCGATCCGCCGGCACTCCTCGGAGGACAGATCCGTGTTGCGGGTCTCGACTTCCAGCCGCGCTTTCTCGAGGAGCCGATCGAGCAGGTCGTCCGCCTTGACGCCAACGCCCTTTCGACCGGAGACCTCGACGAACGGTCGCGCCGGGTCCGCGGATGCGACACCCAACTCGCGCGCCGTGGCGTGCGACAGGGCGACCATCTCGTAGGAGAAGTGGATCGAGCGGCGCGCTTGCTCCACGTGCCCCATCGACACGAGGGCCTGCTGCAGGAGCTTCTGGAGGTAGGCCTGTCGGGTATCGATCACGTTGTAGGTTCGAGAGGCCATCCCGAAGCGGGGGGCGGCCGGCGCGTCGCCCGTCGGTGCGGCCGGCGGATCGGCCGACGTGGACCAGAGCCGCGGGCCGCCGGGCGGTGCGTCCAGCGGTCGATAATGGAAATCCTTGCCGAGCAACCCTAACTTCCAGAATTGGTAGGCGATGTCCTTGCCCACGTAGGTGACCGTCCCGTCAGACCGGACGATGACCTTCTCTCGCGCCTCGTCCGATGCATCACCACCCGCCTCGGCCGGCGGCGTCGCCTCGTCGCGCCCGTCGGCGGTCTCCCGGTCCCCGTCGGTTTCGTCGATACGCATGACCCAGCAGCCCGCCAGCGGGCCGCGGGCTTGCTTGAAGATGGCCCCGGAACGCTTGAGGAGGTCGAAGGCCTGCGCCCAGAATTCGAGACGGAGGATGTCGCCTTCCCAGGCGACGAGGTCGTAGGTCACGTTGATGCGTGCCATCGTCTGGAGGTGGCATCTCACGACGCGATCGGCGATGAAGCGCGCCATCGCGGCGACGGCGTTGTCGCCACGTTCGAGCTCGTGTAGCGTGCTGGCACGTTGCTGGAGCCGATCCGGCTGCTGCTCGTACCAGTCCGTGACGCGCGCATAGAGATCCCAGCAGTAGTAGTCGAAGCGGGTCGTGTCGGCGACCCGCTGGACCCCCGCCAGGTCGCGCGTTTCGAGCTCGAGAAACCCGAGCACTACGTCGGCCACCTGCACGCCCGTGTCGTCGATGTAGTTCTGGACCTCGACCCGATTCCCCTGGTACCGCAGCAGACGGACGAGCGTGTCGCCGAGGGCCGCGTTACGAAGGTGTCCGATATGGGCGGCCTTGTTGGGATTGATGGCCGTGTGCTCGACAATCGTCTTCGCCGGGGTCGGAGTCGTGGTTCCCGCCGCAGGGGCAGTCGCCAGTCCCAGGCGCAAGAACGATCCGCGGTCGAGGTAGAAGTTGACGTAGCCGTTCGCGGCCGCCTCGACCCGCTGGATTCCCTCGATCGGCTCCAGCGCACCCGCGATCTCCTGGGCGATGACACGCGGAGGCTTCCTGAGGCGGCGAGCGAGCTCGAACGCCAGCGGGACGGCGAGATCGCCGAGTGCGCGGTTCGGGGGACACTCGACCACGATGGCGGGAAGATCCGTGGCGTCGAGCCCGTGGGCGTGCACCACGGCGCGAACGATGGCCGTACGCAGGCGCGCGTGCAGGGGGAGGATCATGCTCTCATGGTCATCCCGCGCGGGCTTGCGATCGGCCGGGTCGCGCAACGGGATCGATTTGACTCATCCATCGGGCTGTTCTACGCTGCTCTCATCGAGTAGCCGAGCGACCGATGTGGCGCGCTCGTAGTCGTGCGGCGTGTTCACGTTCATTAGGATCGCGCCCAGCGGATCGTATCTGGCAATCTCGTCAGGCCCGACCTCGCACACCTCGATTTCAGACAGCAGCGCCGTGGCCATGAGGGTGCCCGCGGCGATTCGCCGATGAATCGCGCGCGCGCACCTGCGCGAGTACACGGCGCAGAACGGATGATACCCCGCGCCGGTTCTGGGCACGACCGCGTCGGCATCGCGTCCCGAGGCCAGGAGATGCCGCAGGAATGCTACGCTGAGGAACGGCATGTCGCAGGCGACCACCAGGACCCGGTCGCGGGCCGCCTCGAGGATCGCCGTGTACAGCCCCCCGAGCGCTCCAGCGTCAGGGATGCGGTCGGCGAGCACCTCGAGACCGGTCCTCGTGTAGCGCCGGGGATCGTCTGCGACGATGAACGGCGGGCCGCTGACAGCGTGGAGAACGCGAATCGCCCGGTCGATGATGGGGAGGCCGCCGACGGGCAGCTCGGCCTTCTCCACGCCTCCGAGGCGCCGGGCGTGCCCCCCGGCCAGGATCGCGGCGGTGTGCATCGGCTCTCTCACGCGCCGCCAGAGCGTGCGTAACCTTATCAGAAAATGGGAAGAGCGAAAATCGGGCGGCTGCTCGTGGCGAGTCTCCATCAGGCCATCGCCGACCTGCTGCCCCTGCGTCTCGAGTTCTACGAGAACTGGCTGCATCCCGCGGGCTTGCGTGAGGGCACGATCGGGCGCAGGTGCTGGCCATCCTGAGCTTCCTTCGCGAGGAGGGGACGGCGTACGGGCTGGTCACGAGCCGGGCGGGCGAGCACGCGGCGGACAATCTGGTCGATGAGCTCTCCGGCGCCACCCGCTCCCTGACCCGGGCGCTACCCCGGCCGTTGCGCGTCCGGGCCGCGCTGCGATTGGCGCGTCGTCTGGTTCGGCGGGCCGACAGCCAGAGCCGCGCCGTGACACGCATGCGCCGCGGCGCCGAATCGCTGGAGGTGCGTCGTTCGCCCTTCTGTGCCGTGCGCGAGCCGGCGACCCAGCCCTTGTGCGTCTTCTATGCCGCTGCGCTCGGTCGTCTACTGGACTCGTTCGACGTCGGCGCCGACACCCGGGTGGGCGGCTGCCGCGCCAGGGGGGACGCGGCCTGTCTCGTGGTGGCCACAGTCATACCGGCTGTCGCGCGTCCCGCGGATACCTTGGAGTCGGCGTAAATCGTGTTGCGTTGACACTGCGCTGGGGCTCGACTACCGTCAAGGATGAGCATGGGGATCAAGGTCACGCGGGCGTGGCGGCGGGCCGCCGGTCTGGCGGCGGTGTCGGGCGGCTGCCTGAGCATGGCGGTCTCGGCCTGGCAGGACGTGCCGGCGGTCCCCTCCACCGGGGCGCCGGTCGTGTTCTCGGCGGAGGTCGAGTCGATCATCCATCCGGTCTCGGCCGAGTTCATGGTGCAGACGCTGGAGCGGGCCGACGCCTCGGATGCCGAGCTGGTGGTCTTCACGCTGCGGACGCCGGGCGGCCTGGTCGATTCCACCCGTTCGATCAATACGCGGATGATCGCAGCCCGGACCCCGGTCGCCGTCTACGTGGGACCGAGCGGCGCGCGGGCCGCCTCGGCCGGCTTCCTCGTGACGCTCGCCGCGGACGTCGCGGCGATGGCGCCGGGCACCCACATCGGCGCGGCGCACCCGGTGTCCGGTGACGGCCAGAAGATGGACGAGACCATGGCGCAGAAGGCCGCCTCGGACGTGGCGGCCTACGCGCGGTCGCTGGCGAGCAAGCGGGGCCGGAACGTGACGCTAGCCGAGGAGGCGGTGACCGAGAGTCGGTCCTTCACCGAGGAGGAGGCGCTCGGCGCGGATCCGCCGCTGATCGACGTGATTGCGACCGACCTCGACGACCTGCTGGACAAGCTCCATGCCCGGGAGGTCCGCCGCTTCGACGGCGAGACGGTGGTGCTCCGCACCCGTGGGGCCACCATCGAGACCGTGACGATGAACTGGCGCCAGCGGATCCTGAGCGCCATCGCGCATCCGCAGATCGCCTACCTGCTCTTCAGTCTCGGCACGCTGGGCCTGACGATCGAGTTGTGGAATCCTGGCGGGATCGTGCCAGGCGTGGTGGGCGGACTGTGCCTGCTCCTCGCCTTCTTCGCCTTTCAAATCCTGCCGGTGAACTACGTGGGGCTGCTGCTGATCGCGCTCGGCCTCGGGCTGTTCGTGATGGAGCTGCAGGTGCCGGGCTTCGGCCTGTTGGCCACCGGTGGGATCGTGAGCCTGGTCTTCGGCTCCCTGATGCTGTTCGACTCGCCGATCCCCGAGCTCCGGGTCGGGATGCAGCTGGTCTTGCCGGTGACGCTCGCCCTCGGGTCGATCTTCTTCTTTCTCGCCCGGCTGGCGCTGCGTGCCCATCGGCGTCGCGCCGTGACCGGGTCGGCGGGCATGATCGGCCAGGGCGGCCGAGTGCTCGCCCGAATCGCGCCCGGCAGGATGGGGCGGGTCTCCACGCACGGCGAGATCTGGACGGCCGCGGCCGACGAGCCGATAGACGTGGGAGACTCGATCCTGGTGGTAGGAATGCAGGGCCTGACGCTCAAGGTGCGCCAGGCGAGCCTCGCATCGGATGCGGGGCCCGCCGGGCAGGGAGAATCATGATGGAAGGCGCGCCGCTGATGTTCGGTGTCATCATCCTGGTCTACCTGATTAGTTCGGTGAAGATTCTGGCCGAGTACGAGCGTGGCGTGATCTTCCGGCTCGGCAAGTTGCTCGATCATTCCAAGGGACCGGGCGTGATTCTGGTGTTCGCCCCGATCGACCGGATCGTGCGGGTGAGCCTCCGGACCATCGTCATGGACGTCCCGCCCCAGGACGTCATTACCCGCGACAACGTTTCGGTGAAGGTGAACGCCGTCATTTACTTCCGCGTGATGGATCCGCGGCGTGCCATCGTCGAGGTGGAGAACTTCCACTACGCGACGTCGCAGCTGGCCCAGACGACCCTCCGAAGCGTTCTCGGACAGGTCGAGCTCGATGGGCTGCTCTCCGAACGGGAGCGCCTCAACCAACAGCTCCAGCAGATCCTGGACCAACACACCGATCCCTGGGGCGTCAAGGTCTCGGCGGTCGAGGTCAAGCATGTCGATCTGCCTCCCGACATGCAGCGGGCGATGGCCCGGCAGGCAGAGGCGGAGCGCGAGAAGCGTGCTAAAATCATCCATGCGGAAGGTGAGCTCCTGGCTTCCGAGAAGCTCTCGAAGGCCGCGACGGTCATCGCGGAGGAGCCGGTCACCATCACGCTACGCTACCTACAGACCCTGACCGAGATTGCCTCGGAGAATAGCTCGACCATCGTCTTCCCGTTGCCGATGGAGCTGATGAATCTGCTCTCGAAGGGTCGGCCGGAAGGCGGCAGGCCAGCCGGGTCCTGATGCAGCCGTGTCACGTTCCGACACCCCTGCGGCGGCTGACGAACGTGAGTCAGGCCAACAGGAGAAGCCGGTCGCCTTCGCGGTTTGCGTGGCGGACGTCATGCCGCGCCACAGGACACTGACACGGGAGTACGGAGGGGAGCACCAAGATGGCGCGACCGATGTCCGATGAGGGATTCCACGAGATTCAGCTCAGTGGGAAACAGCTCGTCTTCCTGTTCATGGCGACGACCGTCGTTTCGGTCGTGATCTTCCTCTGCGGCGTGTTGGTGGGGCGGGGGGCCGGGATGCAGTCCGCCCCCCGGTTCGCGGCGGCGGGCGATGTGAGTCCGGCGAGCGAACGCCCGGGCGGGTCTCGGATCGATACGACCAGCCTCGGCGGCGCGCCCGGTAGCGCCCTGGCCGGCATGGGAGCCGTGGAGGCTGCGGAGATCGAGACGGCCGACGCCGAAGAGATCGAGGAGACGGCGGGGCAGGACGGGAAAGCGGAGCTCACCTATCACGATCGTCTCGAGGCCGACGAGGACCCGCCGGTCGAGACGCTCGAGACATCCCCGCCTGCGGCGGAACGTGTCGTGGAATCGCGACCCAGCTCCGTCGCCGACCGTCCCGCGGCGCGGCCGCCCGCGGCGGCGGCGTCGCCGACCGGCACCCGGGCCGCTCCACCACCGGCTCCGGCGCGAAGTTCTGCGGCCTCCCCGCGGGCCACAGGACCGGCGGCGGCTTCAGGTTCGTCTCCGGCGCCGAGCGATGGCTACGCGGTTCAGGTGGCGGCCCTGCGCAACCGCACGCAGGCCGAAGCTATCGTCGCCCGGCTCTCGGGGCGCGGGTATCCGGCCTACGTGCTGGGGCCGGACCCGGGAGCGCCGGCGCGGATCTATCGCGTGCGCGTCGGCAGCTATCCTGATCGACGGGAGGCCCAGCAGATCGTCCGCCGCCTCGAGACCGAGGAAAAGCTCAAACCCTGGATTACCCGATAGCCGGTTCGACAGCCCACGCGGCAGCCCGCGACGCAACCCGTCCCGTGCCCCGTCCAGGCCGGTCGTGGCAGCTCTCGGGGCGGCCGAATGCAGTTGGACTTTCACCAGGGCCTGCTGGCTCTCATCTCCGGCGTTCTACTCGCCCTCAGCTTTCCGAAGCTCGGTCACCCGATGGTGGGGTGGATCGCGCTGGTGCCGCTGCTGGTGGCCATCGCGCGGACCGCCGGGGCGTCCCGCTGGCGACATACCTCGGGGACTCCCGATCGGGCCTGGTGGCTCGGCCTGGCGACGGGCGCCGTGTATTTCGGGGGCACCCTCTACTGGCTGACCGACGTGATGGTCTCCTTCGGTGGAGTCAGTGGCCCGGTCGGCGTGATTCTCAATGCCCTGCTCGTGGCCTATCTGGCGCTGTTCCCGACAGCGTTCGCCATTCTCGTCGGTCGGCTTGTGCGCGCGGTCGGATTGTCCGGTCTGGCGCTGGTGCCGGCCGCCTGGGTCGCGACCGAGTTGGCGCGCACCCACCTTTTTGGTGGGTTCCCCTGGGTCCTCCTCGGGTACAGCCAGACGACGGTGCTGCCGGTTGCGCAGCTTGCGAGCGTGCTCGGCGTCTACGGCCTCTCCGCGCTCGTGGCCCTCGTGAATGCCGCGATTGCCTACGCTATCTGCGGCACGGGCTGGCGCCGGGCCGCGACGCTGGCGCTGGCGGTGGCGAGTGTGGCCGGTGTCGCGGCGTGGGGAGCCCGTCGCGTGGCGGTGGGCGCGTTCGTCACCGGCGGCGATCCGATCCGGGTTGCGCTGATCCAGGGCAACATCGCGCAGGACGACAAGTGGGACCCGGCGATGCGACAGTCGATCCTGGATACCTACCTGACCATGACCCGCGCGGCGGCGGAGAGTGATCCACAGCTGGTCATCTGGCCCGAATCCTCGACGCCCTTCACTTTCGCGGAGGATCGCGCGGGCGGCGATGCCGTCCGCGGCGTCGTCCGCGAGATGGGCATTCCGCTCCTGCTCGGCAGCGACCACCTCGAGCGATCCGCGGAGGTGAAGTACTATAACGCGGCGTTCCTGCTGGGCCCGGATGGCGAGACGGAGGCCGTCTATCACAAGATCCATCTGGTGCCGTTCGGCGAGTTCGTGCCGATGCGGCGGCTGCTCTTCTTCGCGGAGCGGCTGGTCGAGGGTGTCGCGGACTTCTCGCCGGGCAGTGTGCCCGTGACCCTGCCGATCGGCGGGCATCTGGCCAGCACGGCGATCTGCTATGAGGTCGTCTATCCGGGCCTGATGCGGCAGTTCGTCCTCGCTGGTAGCGAGCTGCTGACGACCATCACGAACGACGCCTGGTACGGCGCCTCATCGGCGCCGCATCAGCACTTCGAACAGGCGTCGATGCGCGCCATCGAGCAGGGGCGCTATCTGGTTCGGGCGGCCAACACGGGGATCAGCGGCATCGTCGATCCGTACGGCCAGGTGGAGGCGCGCACGGGGATCTTCGAACCCGCCACGGTGGTCGGCGACGTCAGGTTTCTTGACGAGCTCACCGTGTACGGGATCATCGGCGACCTGTTCGCGTATCTGTGCCTGGCGGTGACGCTCGCGGCCGTGCTGACCACGCTCGTGCGTCGGGGTCGCCCGTTCGAGGCCGGCTAGCACTACGTTGTCAGCGGCCCACGCGATGGGATCGCGACTCGACACGTGAGCCGCCGCAATCTTTTCGGTTTGCTGGGTGGCCGCCGTTTCGGCCCACAGCGGCCGATCTGACAACGTAGTACCGGCGGTGTGTCTCACACGTGGCTTGACGGACGTGCCGGGCGCGGCGCCCGGCTCGCAAGGCGCGATGCGCCGCTGACGTTCGGTCGGAGAACACGACGTTCAGAGACGGGGAGGATCCACGTGGCGATGGCACTCGACGAACAGGTGCGTAGGTATCAGGATCTCGTCAAGCGGGCAGCCGATCTCCGGGGTTATCTTTGAGGCGGCGCGCCCCGCACACGAGATCGAGGCGATCGAGCGCCAGGCAAGCGATCCGGCATTCTGGAAGGACCAGGCCGAGGCGCAGCGCGTGCTGCAGCGGCGGCGCCGGCTCGAACAGGATCTGCAGCTGATCGGATCGCTCCGGCGACGTAGCGAGGACCTCGGCGTCCTGATCGACTGGGCGACCCAGGGCGAGGAGGTGGGTGACGAGCTCACGCCCGCGCTCGACGCGCTGGCCGAAGAGGTCGACACCGCCGAGATCAAGAAGATGCTCGGCGGCGAGCACGATCGCAAGAACGCGATCGTCGCGATCCACCCGGGGGCGGGGGGCACCGAGTCACAGGACTGGGCGGAGATGCTCCTTCGGATGTATCTCCGGTGGGCCGAGCGCCGCGGCTTCACGGCCGAGGTGATCGATCAGCAGCCGGGTGACGAGGCGGGTATCAAGAGCGCGACCCTGACCGTGTCCGGCGATTATGCCTACGGCCTGCTCCTGGCCGAGGCCGGCGTCCATCGCCTCGTGCGGATCTCTCCCTACGACCAGGCGGCGCGTCGGCATACCTCCTTTGCATCGGTCTTCGTGTGGCCGGAGCTGCCGGACGACGTCGACGTCGAGATCGAGGACCAGGATCTGCGCATCGATACCTACCGGTCGAGTGGAGCTGGCGGCCAGCATGTCAACGTGACCGATTCGGCCGTCCGCCTCACCCACCTGCCGACGGGCATCGTCGTCTCCTGTCAGAACGAGCGCTCGCAGCATCGGAACCGGGACGCCGCCATGAAGGTGCTGCGGAGCCGGCTCTACGATCTGCGGCTCAAGGAGCAGCAGTCGAAGCTGGAGCAGCTTGGCGGCGAGAAGAAGGAGATCGCCTTTGGCAGCCAGATTCGCAGCTACGTCCTTCATCCCTACCAGATTGTGAAGGACCACCGCACGAAGGAAGAGGTGGGGGACGTCAGCCGTATTCTCGACGGCGACCTCGACGGCTTCATCAAGCTGTATCTGATGCAGAAGGCGATCGGCGGATCCAAGCCGGCCAGTTAGCAATACGTTGTCAGTTCTCGTGGGACCGGCCTGGCGGGGACCGCCCAGCAAACCGAAGACATTGCGGCGGCTGACGCCACGTGTTTCAGCCGGGCCACGGAAGCTGGCCGCCTTCACGGTTTGCTGGGCGACCCCCGCCAGACCGGTCCCACGAGAACTGAAGTCCTGAGGCGGGCTGCACCGATCCTGGTGCGACGCGGGACGGCCGGTTGCTAGTGCACCGCCGTCGAGATCCGGTCACGCCTCGAGCCCGGCAGCACACCCATCCGCGGCGTTGCCGCTCCTCGAAATACTCCCGGTATTCCTCGTCGCGGCGCCTTGCGCCTGGGCGCGCTGCGAACCCGATCCATGACCGCATCTCGACGGCGGTGCACTAGCAGCCCGTGGTGAAAGTCCTGCGTCGCACAAAGGGCGGCGCTGCGCCCGGCTGGCGGGGCGCGAGGAGGAAAAATACCGGGAGTATTTGACCGACGAGCAACGCAGTCAGGCGGGATGCAGCGCTGGCCGACTGCAGCAGGGCTTTTACCACGGGCTGCTAGCGAGGGAAGAGCACGCCCGGCTCGGTGCCCGCGATGAACGCCTCGGTGATGGCGGAGGCGGAGGCGGTATCGGTCACGCTGCCGGTGTAGCGATCGACCGTGAGGAAGACGATGTTACCCGGTGGGGAGAATTCGGGACGCTCCTCGCGGGTGGCGAGATACGCCTCCATGAACTCGATCCAGATGGGGAGTGCCGCGCGTGCCCCTTCTTCGCTTGGCCCGAGAGGCTTCTTCTCGTCGTGGCCGACCCAGACCCCCACCGTGATGTCCGGGTCGAAGCCGATGAACGACGCGTCGGTGAAGTCGTCCACGGTGCCGGTCTTGCCGGCCAGCGGCCAGTCGATCTGGGCCGCCCGGACAGCCGTCCCGCGCAGCACGACGCCCCGGAGCAGGTTGGTGAGGACGAACGCCGTGTCCGGACGAATCGCGTCGCTCGGTTCGGGATGGTTCTCTTCCAGCACCCGCCCTTCACGATCCGTGACCTTCAGCATCTGATACGGCCGCATCCGAACGCCCTGGTTCGGGAACACCGAGTATGCGCTGGTGATCTCCTCCAGCGTCGCCTCGCCGGCGCCAAGCGCGAGCGAGAGGACCGGAGGCAAGGGGGTGGAGAAGCCGAACCGCTGCGCGTAGGTCGCCACCGACTCCGGGTCGAGCTCGGCCATAACGGCCACCGCCGGAACGTTGCGCGACTTCTCGAGCGCGCGCCGCAGCGTGATCGGACCTTCGTATTTCTGGTCGTAGTTCGTGGGTTGGTAGAGCGGCTGCTCCGGCCCGACCTCGTAGGTGGCGGGGTCGTCCATCAAGATCGTGGCGGCGGTATAGCCGCGATCGATGGCGGCCGAGTAGAGAATCGCCTTGAACGTGGACCCGAGCTGACGCAGCGCCTGCGTGGCGCGGTTGAACTTGCTGCGTTGGAAGCTGTACCCGCCCACCATGGCCAGGATCTGCCCCGTGCGATGCTCGATCGCAATGAGCGCGCCCTCGACCAGCGGCGTCTGCTCCAGGGTGACCTCGGCGGTTTCGGCCTGGTCGTCCACGGCCTCGATCCGCGTCTCGATCAGGTCTCCGACCTCGAACAGCTCCGCCGCCGAGGCGCGGCGCGTCCAGGCGAAGCCCTCGGGGTCGAGCTCGGCCCGATACGGTCCGATTCTCAGCCGCGCCCGGTCTCGGTCGACATCGAGCACGACGGCCGGCACGATGTTCCCGGGTTCGAGCCGCTGCGCCCAACGCGGGTCGGCGAACGTGTCGGGCTCCTGGCCCTCGGCGATGACGTTGCGCTCGGGGTCGCGGAAGCCCCGGCGCTTGTCAATGCGGCGGAGGCCGTGGTCGACGGCGCCGTTGGCCGCGCGCTGAAGCCCCACGTCGAGGGAGCTGGAGACCGACAGCCCGCTCTCGTACAGGGCCTTGGCGCCGTACCGGGCCTCGAGGCTCTTGCGAATCTCCTCGACGAAATAGGGTGCGATCGAGGTCCCATCGGGCGTGCGTCCGTGGAGGACGATCGGGCGTCGCTGCGCCTCGTCGGCCTCGTCGCGGGTGACGAGATTCTCGACGGCCATACGGTCGAGCACGTAGTCGCGCCGGCGCTGGGCTCGGGCCATGTCGACGAATGGGCTCAGCCGCGATGGCGCCTGAATCAGGGCGGCGATCACGGCGGCCTCCTCGAGGGTCACCTCCGAGGCGGACTTGTCGAAGTACAGACGTGCGGCGGCCTCCACACCGTGCGCGCCGTGACCGAGGTAGATCTGGTTGCAGTAGAACGTGAAGATCTCTCGCTTGGTGTAGCGCTTCTCGATCTGAAGGGCGAGGACGGCCTCCCGGATCTTTCGTTCGAACGTCTTCTCACGCGGGTTCAGGCCGAGCTGGGCGAGGTTGCGCGCGAGCTGCTGAGTGAGGGTGCTGGCCCCCTGTGCGCGCCGCCCTTCCGCGATGTCCTTGACCGCCGCGATGACGATGCGCGACATGCTGAGACCGAAATGGGTGTTGAACTGCGCGTCCTCGACCGCGAGGACGGCGTTGCGGAGGTGGGGCGCGATGTCGTCGAAGCCGATCACCGACCGTCGCTCGGTCGCGAACTCGCCGATCACCTCTCCGCCGCGCGCGTGGACCCGGGTGATGATGCTGGGCGCGTAATCGTCAAGGGCGGTGATCTGTGGGAGGTCCCCCGCGTACGCGAACACGACACCGCTCAGGATCCCGGCCAGCGACGCACCAATGAACAGGGCCGCAATCCCGGCCTGTCGGACGACCCGAATCACCTCTTGAGCCACCTCGGCTGCCCTTTCTCCCGTGCCCCGCCCGGGCGGGTGCTCCGGGCTGCGACGACGCGGGACAACCCCATGGTAGACGGTTTGGCGACGGAGGGGAACCTCCGTTGCGACGTCTTGCCCGCCGGGCGCCGCGCCCGCTCGGGTGCTAGCAGCCCGTGGTGAAAGTCCTGCGCTGCACCAAGGGCGGTGCTGCGCCCGCCTGGCTAGTACTACTTTGTTAGATCCGCAATTGCACCGACTCTAGAGTCTCCCTCTGGGATGGGTGAAACCCCTCGCCTTTAGGCGAAGCCTTCAGGAGGCCGCAGGGCCGGACCTCTTCGGGCTCTGGGACGTGCGCCGTGATAGTCGGCTTCAGCCGACGCGGCGCACTGATTCCCTCGCCTTCAGGCGAGGGAGACTCAAATCACTTGTCGGATCTCGCCCAAATTGTGCGATCTAATAAAGTAGTACTAGGCGCGAGGAGCGAAAATACCGGGAGTATTTGACCGACGAACAACGCGGTCAGGCGGGATGCAGCGCCGGCCGACTGCAGCAAGATTTCTACCACGGGCTGCGGGCACACCGAGATGCTCACAACGGCTGCGGGGAAGCCCGCAGAATCCGATAGGCGCGCCGAAACCCAGCGGGGGAATGGACCAAGAAACTGAGGAGATTTGCATTCATCTTGACAAGATTATACTAAGATTTTATAATGTTGTTGTTGTTAAGAACTGGATGGCCCAACCGCCAGACCATGTCGGAATCTCTTGAGTGGGTACGTCGACCTGCGAGGATACAGCTATGAGCAAAATCATCGGAATCGATCTTGGCACCACCAACTCGGTCGTCGCGGTCATGGAAGGCGGCGAGCCGGTGGTCATCACGAATCCCGAGGGTAGTCGGCTGACGCCGTCGGTCGTGGCTTTTACCAAGAGCGGCGAGCGGCTCGTCGGTCAGGTGGCGAAGCGCCAGGCCGTGACGAATCCGGAGAACACGGTCTATTCGATCAAGCGGTTCATGGGGCGCAAGCACGACGAGGTCGCCGAAGAGATGGGCATGGTGCCCTTCAAGGTCGTGGGCAATGCCAACGCCGACGCACGGGTCAGGGCTGGTGGCAAGGACTACTCCCCACCGGAGATCTCCGCCATGATCCTGCAAAAGCTCCGGCAGGCGGCGGAGGACTACCTGGGTCAGTCCGTCGCCAAGGCCGTCATCACGGTCCCGGCCTACTTCAACGACGCGCAGCGCCAGGCGACCAAGGACGCCGGCCAGATTGCGGGCCTGGAGGTGATGCGCATCGTCAACGAGCCGACGGCCGCGGCGTTGGCCTACGGTCTCGACAAGAAGAAGGACGAGACGATTGCCGTGTACGACTTCGGCGGGGGCACGTTCGACATCTCGATCCTCGAGGTGGGCGAGGGCGTCGTCGAGGTGAAGTCGACCAACGGCGACACGCACCTCGGTGGTGACAATCTGGACCAGCGGATCATCGACTGGATCGTCGATGATTTCAAGAAGAGCGACGGGATCGATCTGAGCAAGGATCGGATGGCGCTGCAACGCCTGAAGGAGGCGGCGGAGAAAGCCAAGATGGAGCTGTCGACGGTCATCGAGACGGACATCAGCCTTCCCTTCATCACCGCGGATCAGACCGGACCGAAGCACCTGACGATGAAGCTGGCCCGCGCCAAGTTCGAGTCGCTCGTCGAGGACCTGCTCCAGAAGACGGTGGAGCCGGCGCGCCAGGCGATCGTCGACGCGGGCATCGAGGCGCAGAAGATCGATGAGGTCGTGTTGGTGGGCGGATCGACCCGAATTCCCCGGGTGCAGGCGATCGTCAAGGAGCTGTTCGGGAAGGAGCCGCACCGGGGTGTGAACCCCGACGAGGTCGTTGCCGTCGGCGCCGCCGTGCAGGCGGGGGTGCTGGGTGGAGAAGTCAAGGATCTCCTCCTCCTGGACGTGACGCCGTTGTCGTTGGGGATCGAGACGCTGGGTGGTGTTCACACCACGTTGATCCCGCGCAACACCACGATCCCGACGCGCAAGAGCGAGACGTTTTCCACGGCCGCGGACAGCCAGACGAGCGTCGAGGTCCACGTGCTCCAGGGTGAGCGCCCGATGGCGCGGGACAACCGCACGCTGGGTCGGTTCCACCTGGTCGGGATTCCGCCCGCGCCCCGCGGGATGCCGCAAATCGAGGTCACGTTCGACATCGACGCCAACGGTATCGTCAACGTGTCGGCCAAGGATATGGGCACTGGCAGGGAGCAGAAGATCACCATCACGGCGTCGAGCGGCCTCTCGAAGGACGAGGTCGACCGGATGATGCAGGAAGCCGAGTCGCACGCCGACGAGGACAAGCAACGGAAGGAAGACACCGAGACGCGTAACAACGCCGACCAGGTCGTCTACGCCGCCGAACGGATGCTCAAGGAGACCGGTGAGAAGCTCGAGCCGAGCCATCGTGAGCCCGTCGAGGCTGCGATCGAAACGCTGAAGAAGGCGATCGAGGCCAACGACACCGCGGCCATGAAGAGCGGTGTCGAGGAGCTCAATACCGCTCAGCACAAGGCGGCCGAGGTCCTCTACAAGCAGACGCAGGACGGTGCCGCGGGCGCCGAACCGGGCGCGACGGCGGGCGGTGATACCGAGGGCGCCCCGTCCGGCGACGTCATCGACGCCGAGGTCGTCGACGAGGACAAGCGATAGCCGCGGCGAGTGGCCGGGGGGCGGGAGCCCGAGGCCGTGACCCGTCCCCCTGATTCGAGAGAGATGGACTATTACCGCATCCTGGGAGTGACGCCCGAGGCGACGCTGGCCGAGATTCGTCGCGCCTACCGCCGCCTGGCGCGGAAGTTTCACCCGAAGATCAACCCGGGCGATCGGACGGCCGCCGCAATCTTCGATCGGGTGGCGGAAGCGCACGAGACGCTGAACGATCCGGACCGCCGACGCCGATACGATGCCCGAGGTGGGGCGCCGAGACCGGCGCCCGCCCAGTCGTACGAGTTCCTGGGGTTCGATTTCTCGGCTGCGGTCGAGGGACCGCGCGCCACGACGTTCGGTGATCTCTTTGCGGAGGTGTTCGCCGGCGGGCGGGTCGCCGGGGGGCCGCCGCCGGTGGAGCACGGCGCGGATCTCCACCACGACGTGACGGTTAGCTTCGAGGATGCCATGCGCGGCGTCCGCTTCCGGGTGCCGGTGATGCGGCGGGTCAGCTGCGCGCCGTGTCTGGGACTGGGCATGACTCGCATCGTCGGGGCGCGGTGTCCGCAGTGCCAGGGGACCGGGGCGGTCGGTGGGGCGCGCGGACACATGGTGTTCAAGAAGCCGTGTGCGCCCTGCCACGGGAGCGGTCGGCTCAGGCACCGGCGGTGTGACGTGTGCGGCGGGGAGGGTGTCACCGCGCGGAGCGACGAGCTGGACGTGCAGGTGCCGGCGGGCATCGGCGACGGGGCGCGGTTGCGGCTCGCCGGGCAGGGGCACGCCGGTCGCGGCGGCGGCGAGCCGGGAGATCTCTACGTGACGGTGCACGTCACGGCGGACTCTCTGTTTCGACGCGAGGGTGACGATCTGCTGGTCGAGGTGCCGGTGGCGATCCACGAGGCCGGGCTCGGCGCGCGAATCGAGGTGCCGACGCTGGATGGTCCGGTGAGGCTTCGCATTCCTGCCGGGACCCAGTCCGGCCAGTCCTTCCGGTTGCGCGAGCGAGGGGCGCCCTCGAGGCAGGGCGGAGGCCGGGGAGATCTGGTCGTCGAGGTGCGGCTGGTGCTGCCGGTGCTCCTCGACGAGCGGTCGAAGGATCTCCTACGCGAGTTCGGAGACATCAACACCGAGAACGTCAGGGCGCCTCTCTCGACGTGATGCGGAGGTCCGTGACGCGAGGAATCGGGTAGGGTCCGTTGACAAAGAAACGATCCCGCGACGCGTATTACATGATCAGCGCCGTCGCGCAGAAGTACGGAATTCACCCCCAAACCCTGCGGCTCTACGAGCGCGAGGGTCTCCTCAAGCCCTCTCGCACAGAGGGCAATACGCGGCTGTACGCGGACGAGGATCTTGCGCGTCTCGAGACCATCTTGTCCCTGACGCGCGATCTCGGTGTGAACTTGGCCGGCGTCGAGATCATCCTCAACATGCGCGAGAAGATCGAGCAGATGCAGCGGGAGGTCAACGAGTTCATGGAGTACGTCAAACAAGAGCTCACCCGTGGCATCGGCGACTGGGAGCAACGGCTGAGCACCGCACTCGTCAAGTCGAGCCCGGCCGATCTGGTCCGGGCCGCCCCGCCTCCGACGGTTCACACCGAGTCGATTGACGAGCCCGAGCGCCCACGGTCTCGTGCACGCCGCACGAAGTAGACCGTTCGGTCGTGTGCCAGGCATGGCGCGCGACGATGCAACGGAGTATCATTCGGGCGGGTGGCCGCACCCGGACGTTGGCGCGCTCGATTGATCTCGTCTGATGATCGTAGAACCTTCCTGCCCACTGTGTGACGGAACCGGATGGACGCCGATCGACGCCGACGGTGAGCGTCGAGTGACGCGCTGCGACTGCTGGCGTCGCAGCTTGAGCGAGAGGCTCCTGCGCGAGGCCAACATCCGTCGCCGCTACGAGCACTGCGATTTCGAGAACTTCACCACCTATCCGAATGAGCGGCTGCTCACCGCCGTGGGTCGCGCGCGCCGGTTTGCCGAGGCGTTCCCCGTCGTCGAGCGTGGGCTGTTTTTCGTCGGTCCGCCCGGAATCGGTAAGAGTCACCTGGCGGTCGCGGTGCTCAAGCAGGTGATACGCACACGCGGCGCCACAGGCGTCTTCTACGACGTGCGCGAGCTACTGCGGCTCATCCGTGGCACCTACGATCCGGTCGCCAGAACGGCCGAGATGGACATCCTCCAGCCGGTGATCGGAGCGGACCTGCTGGTGCTGGACGATCTCGGGGCAGAGAAGACCTCGGAGTGGGTCGAAGAGACGCTGAACCTGATCGTGAACAGCCGCTACAGTGAAAAGCGTCCCACGATCTTCACGTCCAACTACGAGGAGAAGGAGGATTCGACGGATCCCGACTCCCTCTTCGTCCGCGTCGGTTATCGCATGCACTCGCGGCTGTACGAGATGTGCGAGTTCCTGGAGTTCGACGGCGCGGACTATCGGCACCGGGAGCCCAACGCCGGTGCGGAGGATCTCCTCGCGCTGTGGAAGAACCAGCGTCGTCCGAAGAAGCTGCCGGCTCGGTCCACCCGCCAGGCCCGCGCCAGCCTGCGGGAGCAGGCACCCGAGCTGCGCTGGCCAGGCGGTCGAGCCGGTCGAGATTGATGCCCCCACCCGCCGCGCCGCTCGGCTTGTATCTCCACATTCCCTTCTGCGCCTCGATCTGCGGTTACTGCAATTTCAACCGCGGGCTGTACGACGAGCCGCTGAAGACGCGCTATGTGACGGCGCTGGTGGAGGAGATCGATCGCTGCGGGGCAGACGAGCCCGCCGATACGATCTACTTCGGTGGCGGCACTCCCTCGCTGTTGGAGCCGGCCGAGGTCGGAGGGTTGATCGACGCGTGCCGCCGATCCTTCCAGGTGAGTGACGCGGCGGAAGTGACCCTCGAGATCAATCCCGAGAACGCGGTGCCGGCGTTGCTGGAGGGCTACCGTCGGGTGGGGGTCAATCGCCTCAGCTTCGGCGTGCAGTCTTTCCTGGACGCCGAGCTCGCGCGACTGGACCGCGCGCATTCGGCCGGCCGGGCGCGCGAGGCCGTGGCGCTGGCGCGCGAGGCCGACTTCGACAACGTGAGCCTCGACCTGATGTTGTGGCTCCCCCAGCAGACGGTGGCCCAGGCACACGAGTCGGTCTCGGCGTTGCTCTCGCTGCGACCCGAGCATGCGTCACTGTATTTGCTGGAGCTGTACCCCAACGCGCCGCTGCGGGACGCCATGACGCGCGGCGCGTGGTCCCTCGCGCCCGAAGACGACGCGGTGGACATGTATCTGGGTGCGCTCGACCGGCTGGACGCCGCCGGCTACGAGCACTATGAGCTCTCGAACGTGGCGCACCCCGGGCGCCGGTCGCGCCACAACCTCAAGTATTGGACCGACGGCGTCTGGCTCGGTTTCGGCTGCGGGGCCCACTCCACCAGGGACGGGATCCGCTGGCACAACATTGCGGGTGTCACCGAGTATGTGAGCCTGGTAGAATCTGGAGACGACCCGGGCATCGACCACCGGGTCCTGAGTCCGGACCAGCGGGTCGAGGAGGCACTGTTCACGGGCCTGAGGCTCACGGAGGGCGTGGATCTGTCGTCGGTCGGTCGGGAGTATGGCGTGGATGCCTGGGTGCGCTACGGGGAGGCCCTGTCGCGCCACGCGGACGCCGGGCTCGTCATTCGGGAAGCAAACCGGCTGAGGCTGACGCGGCGCGGGATGTTGCTGGCCAACGAGGTCATGGGTGTTTTCGTCTAGCGCCTCAGTACGGTAAAGTACGCGAACCTCGGCCAGACCTTGACAAGGAGGGAAGTAGGATGAGTTCGATTCTGATTTTGCCGGTGCATGCTCGCCGGCGCATGGTGCTTGGCCTTGCGATCGTTGGGGTGTGCCTTGCGGTGACCGCCGGCAGTGTTCAGGCGCAGGATGCCCCGGTTCGGACCTTTGCATCGGAGGTGGGAGTTCTTTTCAATCCGATCAAGCCCGAGGCGACCGCCGATTTCGAGGAGGTCATGGGCAAGGTCAAGGAGGCCCTCGCCAACAGCGAGGACCCGATGCGGCAAGAGCAGGCGGCCGGCTGGAGGATCTTCAAGTCCAAGGAGCCCGGCCCCGGCGGGAGCGTCTTCTACGTCATGGTGATGGATCCCGCGGTCGAGGGCGGTGAGTACGCCGTCGGGCAGCTCCTCGCCGAGTCCTTCCCTGACGAGGCGCAGAGTCTCTACGAGAAGTTCAGCGCCGCCTTCGCGGGCGGCCAGAGCTTGATGAACCTCGACCTCGTCAGCAGCTTCAGCACCCCGTAACTGCCGGTCATGGGTCGGCGTGGCCCCACGGAGTCGTGATGCCGCGCCGATGCCGTCCCTCCCGCACCCGAGCCGGCCGTCGCGCCGGGACGGGGCCAGGTTGTCCGGTCCGACGGCTGCCGTGCGGCGCCCATCCGGACGTCCAAGCGCGTCTGTGAATCAGACCGGCGCGTGGCGTCATCATGGCCACGTGGCCACCATCCAAGCATTTCAATCCGCGAACGGGGGATTCATGACAGCACGCAATGCGTGGCGAAGTCGTCGAGCCGGAGCGGCGAGGGCGAGCCTGCCGGTCGCGATGGTGACCGTGATGCTGCTCGGCTTGACGGTGGAGGGGCTCCAGCAACCCGCCCCGTCGACCGGCGAGGGTTCGGGAGAGGTTGTCCCGGTCAGGACCTTCGCATCGGACGCGGGGATCATTCTGAATCCGATCAAGTTCGAGGCGACCGCCGATTTCGAGCTGGTCATGGGCAAGCTCAAGGAGGCCCTGGCCAGCAGCGAGGACCCGAAGCGGCAGGAGCAGGCGGCTGGCTGGAAGGTCTTCAGGTCCCAGGAGCCTGGCCCCAGCGGCAGCGTCCTCTACGTCATGGTGATGGATCCTGCGGTGCAGGGCGGCGAGTACGCCGTGTCGAAGATCCTCTCAGAGGCCTTCCCCACGGAGGTGCAGGAGCTCTACCAGAAGTTCAGCGACGCCTACGCGAGCGGGCAGAGTCTGCTGAACCTCGATCTCGTCAGCAACTTCAGCGCCCCCTGATGGTGTGTCTCACACATGACGCGACGGCTCGAGGTGTGGGCGCCGGATCTGACAACATCGTGCTAGTGCACCGCCGTCGAGATGCGGTCGCGCCTCGAGCCCGCTGCACACCCACCAGCGGCGTTGCCGCTCCTCGAAATACTCCCGGTATTCCTCGTCGCGGCGCCTTGCGCCTGGGCGCGCTGCGAACCCGATCCGTGACCGCATCTCGACGGCGGTGCACTAGAACGCCACGTTCAGCCCAGCGTAGAAGCGCTGCGGGCGTGAGTGCATCGGGCTACCCCTGAGATTGAAGACGCGGTAGTCCAGGCGAAGTCTGAGCGGACCGGCCAGCGACACCTTGACGCCGCCACCCAGGTTGCCGCCCACGTGGGTCTCCTGGATCGACCCGAGCCGCTCGCGGTAGAGCCCGCCTCCAACGGTTCCGTAGAACTGTAGTCCCGATATAGGGAACGGCGTCTGGACGTAGACGTTCCCCATTCCCGTCCGTAGAGACGGCGCGCCGGCCACCTCGTCCTCGCTCGTGCCGGCGTACTCGAACTCGAACCCCACGATGACCAGGCCCACGCCCAGCGCCAGGCCGCGCGCGGTGCGCCGCGTCGGGGCGTCCTGGACGCCGAGAAACGCGGTGAAATCGGCGTGGGCCGGCCGCGCGAGTCCGCCGAAGAGGACGAGGGCGGCGGCGATCAAGAGTGCACGTCTCATGTTCTCTATTATCGATCCTAACCTAACCGCAGGGTGCACCGGATCCGGCGCCGCCTATCGAGGAGGTACGGCTGAAGCGAGGTCGGCGATCGGTTTTCTGCGCGCGAGTGGGGACACCCGGTGTGATAGAGTCCGACCCTGCAAGATGGACTTCAGATCGACCGCAGAGCAAACGCTCTTGCGGCGTACGGTCCACGAGTTTGCCGAGGCGGAGATCCGTCCGCACGTGATGGCGTGGGACGAGGCGCAGGCATTCCCACGCGACCTCGTGCGCCGGCTGGCCGGGATGGGTCTGATGGGGATTCAGTTCCCCGAGGAGTACGGCGGGTCGGGCATGTCCGCCGTCGACTACTGCATTTGCATCGAGGAGCTGGCACGCGTCGATCCCTCCATCGCGCTCTCGGTCGCGGCGCACAACGGCCTGTGCTCGGCGCACATCCACATGTTCGGCACCGACGCGCAGAAACGCCGCTACCTCGTGCCGCTGGCGCAGGGCGACAAGCTCGGCGCATGGGGCTTGACCGAGCCCACGGCAGGCAGCGACGCCGCCGCCACGCGGACCGTGGCCATCCGGCAGACGACCCGGTGGATCCTCGACGGGGCGAAGACCTTTACCACCCACGGTCGAATTGGTGACGTCGTGGTCGTCATGGCCGTCACCGATCGCGCGAAGGGGCACCGCGGCATCTCGGCGTTCATCGTCGAGCGAGGCACCCCGGGTCTCTCGGCCGGCCGGAAGGAGAACAAGCTGGGGATGCGGGCGAGCGACACCAGCGAGGTCGTCCTCGACGGTTGCGAGGTGGGCGACGATCAGCTCCTCGGCGCCGAGGGCGAGGGGTTCGTCAACGCCTTGCAGGTCCTCGACGCGGGGCGGATCGGGATCGCGGCGCTGGCCGTGGGGCTGGCGCAGGGAGCCTACGAGGCGGCCCGCGACTACGCGACCGAGCGGAAGCAGTTCGACCAGCCCATCGCCTCGTTCCAGGCCATCCAGTGGAAGCTGGCGGACAACGCCACGCGGATCGAGGCCGCCCGGTTGCTGACCTACCGCGCCGCCTATCTGAAGGATCGCGGAGAGCGGACGACCCGCGAATCGGCGATCGCCAAGCTCTTCTCGAGCGAGATCGCCGTCCGCGCCGCGGAGGACTGTGTGCAGGTGCATGGCGGGTACGGCTTCGTGAAGGACTATCCCGCCGAGAAGTTCTACCGTGACGTCAAGCTGACGACGATCGGCGAAGGCACGAGCGAGATCCAGCGGCTCGTGATCGCCCGGCAGCTCCTGGGGTGAGAGGCCGCTGCCGACTGCGCGCGGCATGAGGCGTGTCGCCATGTCTCGGCGCGCGGCCCGCGTGTCACCATGAGCTCACACCACGGACCGCTCGTCGACCGCGTCCTGGCGGGGGACCGGCGCGCGCTGGCGCGCGCGATCTCGATCGTCGAGGACGAGGCCGGCGCCGAGATCGTGCGGGCGCTCTTCGCACGCACCGGCCGCGCCTACCGGATCGGGGTGACAGGCCCACCGGGTGCAGGCAAGAGCACGTTGGTCGACCGGATGACGACCGAGCTGCGCGCGGGCGGCCAGACCGTGGGGATCATCGCCGTCGATCCATCGAGCCCGTTCACCGGCGGCGCCGTCCTGGGCGATCGCGTCCGCATGCAGCTCCACGCGGACGACCCCGGCGTCTTCATCCGCAGCATGGCCACCAGAGGGCATCTCGGCGGCCTGTCGCGAACCACCGACGAGGTGGCGCTCGTGATGGACGCGGCCGGCTTCGACGTTGTGCTCATCGAGACGGTCGGTGTCGGACAGGACGAGGTCGATGTCGTGCGCACCGCGGACATCTCGATCGTGACGGTCGCGCCGCAGTCGGGCGACGACGTGCAGGCGCTGAAGGCCGGCATCATGGAGATCGGGGACGTGTTCGTGGTGAACAAGGCCGATCTGGATGGCGCCGACCGCACCCGGACGTCGATCGAGGCCATGCTCTCCCTGCAGCCGATTGCCGAGGGCGCGTGGCGCGCTCCGGTGCTCCTGACCGTGGCGACGTCGGGGCAAGGCGTCCGCGAGGTGTTGGCGACCGTCACCGGGTTTCGCGACCGCGCCGCAGAGGCCGGAGCGTCGCGGCGCCGCCTCCACTACGAGGCGCGGCTGCGTGAGATACTGGGGCGCCGCTTCGTCGGGTTCGTCGAGCGCGACCTGCTCGAACCAGGAGAGCTGGAAGGGTTCCTCGATCGTATCGAGACGCGGGCGCTGGACCTCTATTCGGCCGCCGACGAGATCATGAGTCGGACGCGAGCGGCCGACCGGGATAGCACGAGGATCATGAAGGCCACCCTGGACCACGTCGGCATCGCGGTCGCAGACCTGGATGCGGCGCTGGCCTTCTATCGCGATGCCCTGGGTCTCGAGGTCGGGCCGTCCGAGGAGGTCGCGTCCCAGGGCGTGCGGGTCCACTTCATCGGTGTGGGCCACTCGGCCATCGAGCTGCTCGAGGCCACGACCCCCGACTCCCCGATCGGGCGATTTCTCGAGCGGCGGGGACCGGGAATCCATCATCTGACGCTTCGGGTGGACGATCTCGCCGCGGCGCTCGCCGGTCTGAAGCGCCGCGGCGCCCGCCTGATCGACGAGACGCCGCGACGTGGCGCCGAGGGCGCGTTGGTGGCCTTCGTCCATCCCTCGAGCGCGCACGGCGTCCTGGTGGAGCTCACACAGGTCCGCGCGCCGCGCTCGCGCGAGGAAGCTGAGGGTGGCACATGACGATTCGGATCGGTGTCATCGGGGGCAGTGGCCTCTACGACATGGCCGGGCTGACCGACCTCGAGGAGGTCAGCGTGGAGACGCCCTTCGGCGAGCCGTCTGCGCCCTATGTCACGGGAACCCTCCGCGGTCGTCGGGTGGCGTTTCTCGCCAGGCACGGACCCGGTCACCGGCTCCTGCCCTCGGAGCTGAATTTCCGGGCCAACATCTTCGGCTTCAAGACCCTGGGAGTCGAGTGGATTCTGTCGGCCAGCGCCGTCGGGAGCCTACAGGAGCGGTACCCGCCGCTCGACATCGTGATCCCCGATCAATTTTTCGACCGCACGAAGGATCGAATCAGCACGTTCTTCGGGCGCGGTCTGGCGGCCCACGTCGCCTTCGCGCATCCGATCTGCGCCACCTTGAGCGGGCTGATGCTCGCGTCGGCGCGAGCCGTGGGCGCCACCGTGCACCCCGGCGGGACCTACGTGTGCATGGAAGGGCCACAGTTCTCCACGCTCGCCGAGTCCCGCTTGTATCGCGCCTGGGGCATGGACGTGATCGGCATGACCAACCTGCAGGAGGCCAAGCTGGCCCGCGAGGCCGAGATCTGCTACGTCACCCTTGCGTTGGTCACCGACTTCGATTGCTGGCACGAGGAGCACGACAAGGTCACCGTCGAGATGGTGATCGCCAACCTGGTGCACAACGCCGAGACGGCCCAGCGGGTGATCGCCGATGCGGTCTCCCGGCTCCCCGTCGACCGCGCGTGCGAGTGCGCCTCGGCGCTCGCCTCGGCCATCATCACGCGCCCGGAGGCGATTCCGGAGCAGGTTCGACGGGAGCTGGCGCCGATCGTCGGCAAATACGTGACGTGACGGGCGAGCGGTGGTGGCCGCCGTCGTGTCCGCGACTTCAGGGGACGAGCTGATGCATCCG
Organism: Vicinamibacterales bacterium; assembly: GCA_965197935.1. Lineage (GTDB taxonomy): Bacteria > Acidobacteriota > Vicinamibacteria > Vicinamibacterales > CAZQMT01 > CAZQMT01. The sequence continues at coordinate 1,278,217 of CBDAOD010000002.1, forward strand.
ATCTTGGCGGTGGGGTCCGTGGCGTTCGACTCGATCAAGACGCCCTTCGGCGAGGCGTCTCGGGTGGTGGGTGGAGCGGCGACCTATTTCAGCGTGGCGGCCTCCTTCTTCACCGACGTCCGGATGGTGGCGGTCGTGGGTGAGGACTTCGGCGACGAGCAGCGACGCGTGTTCGGCGGCCGACGGATCGACCTGGCCGGGCTACAGACCGTGCCGGGGCATACGTTCCGGTGGAAAGGGGAGTACAGCTACGACCTCAACGCTCGCGAGACGATCTACACCCACCTCAACGTATTCGAGAAGTTCCGGCCGGCGATCCCGGCCGAGTACCGTGCCACGCCCTATGTCTTTTTGGGCAACATCCACCCCGTGCTCCAGGCCGAGGTCCTCGACCAGGTCTCCAGCCCGACGCTGGTGGCTGCGGACTCGATGAACTACTGGATCGAACGGACGCCCGACGAGCTGCGCGACGTGCTTGCGCGGGTGGACGTGCTGATCATCAACGACGCCGAGGCCAGGCAGCTCAGCGGGGAGCCGAACCTGGTCAAGGCCTCTCGAGTCATCCAGGACATGGGGCCCGGGCGGCTCGTCATCAAACGGGGAGAGTACGGCGTCCTGATGACACGCGAGAACGGATTCTTCGCCGCGCCCGCCATGCCGCTCGAAGCGGTCTTCGACCCGACCGGGGCCGGCGACACGTTCGCCGGCGGCTTCATGGGCTACCTGGCCTCGCGCGGTGAGATCTCCGACGAGGTCCTGACGCAGGCGATCATTTACGGCAGCACGATGGCGTCGTTCGCGGTGGAGGACTTCAGCCTCGATCGCCTTCTCAGGTTGACTCCGCAGGAGGTCCGGTCCCGGTTTCGTGAGTTCAAGTGGCTGACCCACTTCGAAGACCATGCCTAGCGGCCGGGCACGGACGTTCTCCGTCACCCCACGCCTTGCCGCGGGAGCCGCCGCGCATGGCAGGGTGCGAGGGGCGAGAACGGGCGCGTGGCTGGCGCTGCTGCTCGCGACCGTCCTGTGGACGGCGTCGCTCATCGCGGCCCCGTATCTGGCCGCCCATCCTGACGCCGCCGGCCTGGGCGTGAGGGCGGCGGCGATGGTCTATGTCCTCGCGGGCGCCGTCTGTCATCAGCGTCCCGACCGATCGTTTCACGCGTGGGGCGTGCAGCTGCCGGTTTGCGCCCGTTGCTTTGGGCTCTACCTAACGGTGCCCCTCGGCCTGCTGATGGGGGGAGTGAGCGCCGGCTGGCCGTGGCGTCGCCTCCGTCGACGACCCCTAGCAGCCCGTGGTGACAATTCTGCATCGCACCAAGGGCGGCTCGGCGCCCGGCTGCCCGCCGCGCTCCTGCTCTTCTCGGCCGTCCCGACGGCCCTCACGGTGGCCGCGGAGTGGTCCGGGCTGGGCCAGCCGACCGACGTGACACGGGCCGCGGCGGCGGTGCCGCTGAGCGCGGCGGTGGGCTGGGTCGTTGCCGCCACGATCCGCGGACACCTGAGGTAGACTGAGCGAACCCTCGCGCGGCACAGGTGACACCGCCCAGCCGAAACCCGGGTCCATGGAAAGAGGAACTCTGGTCCTAATGTGTGTGACGGCCTGGGCCGTGCCCGGCGCCGGACATCTCTGGCTGCGGCGTCGCCAGAAGGGCGTGATCTTCCTCGTGACGCTCCCCTTCATGTTCACGATTGGGCTCCTGCTCGACGGCCGGTTGTTCCCCTTCGTGCCATCGCAGCCACTCGTGGCGCTGGCCGCGGTCGCCAACCTCGGCATCGGCCTGACCTACTTCATCGCGCGGGCGGCCGGAGCGGGCGCCGGGGTCGTGACCGAGGTCGCCTACGAGTACGGCAACACCTTCCTCATCGTGGCCGGGCTGCTCAACCTGCTCGTGATCCTGGACGCCTTCGACGTCGCGCTGGGACGAAAGTAGGCCGGGTCATGGTGAGCCATTTCCTGCTGCTGGCGCTGTTCTCGTTCTTCGTCTCGCTCATCTTCGCCGTGCTCACCCGCGACGATCCGGGTGACCAGCTACGATTCGGCGCGCTCATGTTCGCGGGGCTGACGGGCAGCGCGATCGTCCTCGGCTGGCTGATGTTTCCCCTTCCACTCTAGTGTCCTGTCACAGTAATTCGTGGAGTAAGTCCCGCCATCCCGCCTGGCAGCGTTGCTCGTCGCTCGAATACTCCCGGTATGCTCACTCCTCGCGCCTGGCCAGCCGGGCGCCGCGCACGGGACTTACTCTACGAATTACTGTGACAGGACACTACGACCCGTGGTGAGAGTCCCGCCGCCGCCGGCCGACCTCGCATCCCGGCATACGCCGACCGGGCCGACCCGCGACTGGCTGCGGTTGTGGGGCCCGGTCGCGGCCCTGATGGCGGCGATCTTCATCGTGTCGTCCATGTCTGAGCCGCCCGCGCCCGACAGCGTCGGCGACAAGAACCTCCATGCGATCGTCTACGGGCTCCTGTCCGGGCTCGCGTTGCGGGCGTTCGCCGGTGGCCGATGGCGCGGAGTGACGCGGGCCACGGTCGGACTCGCCGTGACGCTCGCGACGTTGTACGGCGTTTCCGACGAGCTACACCAGCGCCTGGTGCCGGCGCGGTCGGCCGAGGTATGGGACGTCGTCGCGGACGCGCTCGGCGCGACGGTGGCGGCTTTGGCCGCGTGGGGCTGGAGTATAATCAGGACACCTCGCGGCGGCGCGCGACAGCTGCAGGAGTGAACCCGGCTCGGAGAGGGCTCGGTGTACGGCCCCGCGGTCCCCGCTCGGCGGCCCTCGGCATGCCGCTGGTCCCGCCCGCCGTTTCCCGCTCGCTGCAGGTCGCCATGAGACTGAGACAGGCCATCGGCCATGCCCGAGACGACTGAGGAGCTGCTCGTCGAGCGCGAGGCGGCCCTCGCGGTCGTGACCATTAATCGTCCCAAGGTTCTCAACGCGCTCGACGTGCGGACTCTCGAGGCGCTGGGTCGCACGATCGGGGAGCTGGGGCGTGACGACGCGGTGCGCGCCGTCATCGTGACCGGTGCCGGAGACCGTGCGTTCGTCGCCGGCGCCGACATCACGGAGCTGGCCGAGCTCTCGCCCACCGCAGGGCGTATCTACGCCGCCCGCGGGCAGGCCGTGCTGCAGGGCATCGAGCAGATGGGCAAGCCGGTCGTCGCGGCCATCAACGGGTTTGCGTTGGGTGGGGGGTGCGAGCTCGCGATGGCGTGCACGCTGCGTCTGGCCGCCGACTCGGCGGTACTGGGTCTCCCCGAGGTGAAGCTCGGCGTCCTTCCGGGTTACGCCGGCACCCAGCGTCTGACTCGTCTCGTCGGGCAGGGCCGCGCGCTGGAGCTGATCCTGCGAGGCCGACACGTCGGCGCCGAGGAGGCCCGCGAGATCGGGCTGGTCAACCGAGTGGTGCCGCGCGCCGAGCTGATGTCCGAGGCTCGCGCGCTGGGCACCGAGCTCGCTGCCGGCGCGCCGCTGGCCCTGCGCTACGCGATCGAGGCCGTCACGCGCGGTCCCGCGCTGGCGTTCGCGGAGGCCTGCGCGCACGAGGCGGCGCTCTTCGGCCTCGCCATGGCGAGTGAGGACATGCGAGAGGGAACGCGGGCGTTCCTGGACAAGCGCTCGCCGTCGTTTCAGGGGAAGTAGCGGGATGCGGACGATCCAGGGCGGACGAGATGCGCGGGGCCTGCGGTTCGCCCTGGTCGTCTCGCGGTTCAACGACTTCGTGACCGACCGTCTTCAGGCCGGCGCCATCGAGGCGCTCACCACCGTCGGAGCCTTGCCCGATTCGGTCACCGTCGTGGCGGTGCCGGGGTCGTTCGAGATTCCGCTGGCCGCGAGACGCGCGGCCGAGACCAGTCGCTTCGATGCCGTCATCTGCCTCGGATGTTTGATTCGCGGGGCCACCGCGCACTTCGAGTACATCGCCTCCGCCGTCTCGCAGGGGATCAGCGAGGCGGCCGCCACGACGCGGGTGCCGATGACCTTCGGGGTGCTCACAACCAACTCGGTCGAGGAGGCGCTCGAGCGAGCAGGGTCGGGCCCGGCGAACAAGGGGTGGGAAGCGGCGATGGCCGCTGTGGAGATGGCGACGTTGCTGAGGGATCTCGCGCGGCCCGACACGAACGGGATCCGGGTGTGATGCCGGGCGCGGGGCTCACGGCGCCCAACGGTCGCAGCCGGGGCCGACAGCTGGCGTTGCAGATGCTCTATCAGTGGGAGGTCGGGCGCGAGCATCCCGAGCAGGTGGAGCGTACCTTCTGGGAACTCCCCGAGGCCGGCACATCGGAGCCGCGCCGACGCTTCGCGGTCGAGCTGCTGCGCGGGACCGTCGGCGCGCTGGATCGGGTCGACCCGCTGATTGCCGCGACCGCCGAGCACTGGCGTCTGTCGCGCATGGCGGTCGTCGATCGGCTCATCATGCGACTCGCCGTCCACGAGATGCTGGATCGGCCGGAGACGCCCCGGTCGGTCGTCATCAACGAGGCACTCGAGCTCGCCCGAACCTACAGCACCGAGGAGGCGGTGGCATTCATCAACGGCGTTCTCGACGGTGTCAAGCGGCGAGTCGAGGAGGCCGCCGCCTCGACCGCCTGACCCGGCACTTCCTTCGCTGACGCCATGGCCAACGCCTCCAATCAGCTCCAGCAGCGCCGCGAGAACCTGGCCGAGCTCGAACGGCTCGGTGTCACGGCGTATCCGCACCGCTTCGGGCGGACCGACACGATCGCCGCCCTGGTCGAGGCCCACGGTCAGGCCAACAAGGACGCGCTCGAGGCCGCACAGCCCCGCACGACCACGAGCGGGCGGATCCTGGCGATTCGCAGCTTCGGCAAGGCCAACTTCCTCGTCCTGTCGGACGGCAAGGCGCGGATTCAGATCTACGTCCGACAGGATTCGGTGTCCGAGCGCGACTTCGCGGTCTTCCGGCTGCTCGATTTCGGCGACTTCGTCGGCGTCGAGGGCCGGCTCTTTCGGACGAAGACGGACGAGCTCACGATCTGGGCGTCCCGGCTCGAGTTTCTCGGTAAGTGCCTCCTGCCGCTCCCCGAGAAGTGGCACGGTCTCAGCGATATCGAGGTGCGCTATCGGCAGCGCTATCTGGACCTCATCATCAACCCGCCCGCGCGTCGGGTCTTCGAGGTCAGGAGCCGCGTGCTGTCGGCCATACGGCGCTATCTCGATGCCCGTGACTACCTCGAGGTCGAAACGCCGATGATGCAGTTGCTGGCGGGTGGCGCGATCGCGCGACCGTTCGTGACCCACCACAATGCCCTGGACCTGGACCTGTTCCTCCGGGTGGCGCCAGAGCTCTACCTGAAGCGGCTGGTCGTGGGTGGTGTCGAACGTGCGTACGAGATCAACCGAAATTTTCGGAACGAAGGCCTCTCGACTCAGCACAACCCCGAGTTCACGATGCTGGAGTTCTATCAGGCCTACAGCGACTATCGCGAGCTCATGGCGATGACCGAGGAGCTGATCCACGCGGTCGCGCTGGCCGCCGCCGGAACGGACGAGGTGGCATTCGGGCCGCATCGACTGAGGCTCCGCCCGCCGTTCCCGCGGGTGCTGCTCCGAGACGCTGTCCGTGACGCCGTGGCGGGGCGACTCGGCGCCACGGTCGCGGACGCCGATCTGCGAACCACGGAGGCGGCCCGGGGCCTGGCCGGCCGGGTCGGGGTCGGGGTCGGGCCGGCCGCGACCGCCGGCGAGATCACGATGGCGCTGTTCGAGGCGCTATGCGAGGACGCGCTGATCCAGCCCACGTTCATCCACGATTTTCCGACGGACGTCTCGCCGCTGTCGAAGCAGACACCCGACGACCCGGAAACCGTGGAGCGGTTCGAGCTGTATATCGGCGGGCTGGAGGTGGCGAACGCCTTCAGCGAGCTGAATGATCCGGTCGAGCAGCGCCGCCGATTCGATCAGCAGCTGCGCGCGCGTCAGGGCGGGGATCTCGAGGCGCAACGGATGGACGAGGACTACCTCCGGGCGCTCGAGTACGGTCTCCCGCCCACGGCAGGCGAGGGCCTCGGGATCGACCGCCTCGTCATGCTCCTGACCGACAGCCAGTCGATCCGGGACGTGATCTTGTTCCCGCTCATGAAGCCGAAGCAGACACCGGAGTGACTCTGCCGTTCGAGCCGTTCGTCGCCCTGCGGTATCTGCTCGCGCCGCGCAAGCAGGCGTTCATCTCCCTCATCTCCCTGCTCTCGACCCTCGGAGTCGCGGTCGGCGTCGCCGCGCTGGTGATCGCCCTGGCGCTCATGACGGGACTGCAGGGCGAGCTGCGCGACCGGATCGTGGGCTCGTCCGCCCACGTCTACGTCTGGAAGATCGGCGAGGGCGGTCTGTCCGACTTTCCGGCGGAGGCCGACCGCATTCTCCAGATCCCCCGGGTCGTGGGGACGGCCCCGACGATTCTGGGCAAGGCGCTCATCAGCTCGGATCGAGCCGAGGCGTTCATTACGCTCAAGGGAATCGACCCGGCGCTCGAGCCCACCGTGACCGACATCGGGATCTCGATGCGTGAGGGTAGCCTGGGCGCGCTCGAGGATCGGGGAGACGAGCAGATCGACGGGATCGTCATCGGCGAGGACCTGGCGGTGCAGCTCGGCGCCTTCGTCGGCGACACCGTGACCTTGCTGACGCCGAAGGGTACGCTCACGCCGATGGGGCTGATGCCCCGGTCCCGTCGGCTCGAGGTCACCGGCCTCTTCAGCCTCGGCCTCTACGAATTCGATTCCGCCTACGGCCTCGTCTCGATAGAGGTCGCCGGGCGGCTGCTCGACAAGCGCCAGGTGGATTTCGCGCAGGTGCGGGTCGACGACATGTACGCGGCGCCGCAAATCGCCGAGTCGGTCAAGGCGGAGCTCGGCCCGGGCTACCTCACCCAGGACTGGGCCGACATGAACCGCTCGCTCTTCGCGGCGCTGTGGCTGGAGAAGACGGCGATCTCGATCACGATCGGGCTCATCGTGATGGTCGCGGCCCTGAACATCATCGCGTCGCTGGTGCTGCTCGTCATGGAGAAGAGCCGTGACATCGCGATTCTAAAGACCATGGGCGCCTCGCGTCGCAGCATCACGGCGATCTTCATGTTGCAGGGGCTGACGATCGGGCTGGTCGGGACGGCCCTCGGCGCCACCGGCGGGTACGTCCTGTCACGGATCCTCGACCGCTATCAGCTGATCCAGATCCCGATGGACGTCTATCAGGTGTCTCATGTGCCGTTCACGATCGAGCTCCCCGATTTCGTGCTCGTCGTCTTCTCCGCGCTTCTCATCTGCTTCATCGCGACGATCTATCCCTCGCGGCAGGCGTCGCGGCTCGACCCCGCACAGGCCCTGAGGAATCAATGAATGGCCTTCATCGAGGTGACGGCGCTCGAGAAGTCCTATCCGGTGGGGAGCGGAGCGGTCGACGTGTTGCGGAGGCTCGATCTGTCGATCGAGTCCGGCGAGATGGTCGCCGTGGTGGGCGCGTCGGGGGTCGGGAAGAGCACGCTCCTCCACGTCCTGGGCGGCCTGGATCGCTTCGACGCAGGCTCGATCCGGATCGGCGATCTCGACCTGGTGCGCCTGTCGGATGCCGAGCTCGTCGCGTTTCGTAACCGACACGTCGGCTTCGTGTTTCAGTTTCACCATTTGCTGCCGGAGTTCGACGCCGCTGAGAACGCGGAGATGCCGCTGCGGATCGCGCGCGTCCCGACGGTGACGGCGCAGCGCCAGGCGCGAGCGTTGCTCGAGCGGGTCGGTCTCGGGGACCGTCTCCACCATCGCCCCGGGATGCTGTCGGGAGGCGAGCAGCAGCGGGTGGCCATTGCGCGCGCGCTGGTGATGCAGCCGGATCTGCTGCTGGCCGACGAGCCGACCGGCGATCTCGACGAGGCGACGGCACAGACGCTCCACGACCTGCTGCGGGAGATGCACCGGGAGCACAATCTCACGTCGATCATCGCCACCCACAACACGCGTCTGGCCACCGGGTGCGACCGCGTCATGCGGCTGGCCGAAGGGCGTCTGGTCCGGGTCTAGTGCACCGCCGTCGAGATGCGGTCACGGATCGGGTTCGCAGCGCGCCGAGGCGCAAGGCGCCGCGACGAGGAATACCGGGAGTATTCCGAGGAGCGGCAACGCCGCGGGTGGGTGTGCTGCGAACCCGATCCGTGACCGCATCTCGACGGCGGTGCACTAGGAAAACCTCTCGCGCGTGAGCGCGACGTGCGCGCTCCGTCGCCTGTCGCCACACCACGGGTCCGGTTGGTCGCTGCACCGCTTTGCCTTATAATCGAATGGCCGGATAGGCGGTAGGGAATCTTGCATCGGGTTCCCGTGGGTAGGCTGGGTGTTCGAACGCTACACGGAACGAGCACGACGGGTTCTGTTCTTCGCGCGCTACGAGGCCAGCCAGCTCGGGAGCGTCTCGATCGAGACCGAGCACCTGTTGCTCGGGCTCATCCGCGAAGGCAAGGGACTCACGAGCCGAATCTTCGCGCGCTCCCACCTCTCTCTAGAGAACATCCGCAAGGAGATCGAGGGTCGCACCGTCTTTCGCGAGAAGGTGTCGACGTCGGTCGAGATCCCGTTCAGCCCCGAGACCAAGCGTGTGCTACAGCACGCCGCGGAAGAGGCGGACCGTCTGCTCCACAACTACATCGGCACCGAGCATCTGTTGCTCGGGATCCTGCGGGAAGAACGGTCGGTGGCGGCGTCCATCCTCGTCGAGAAGGGGATGCGGCTCAACACCGTGCGGGAGGACATCGTTCAGCTCCTTAACGAGAAGACGACGCTCACGCGGGTGAAGGAGACCCCGCTGCTCGCCGAGTTCAGCCGTGAGCTCACCGAGTCGGCGATGAAGAACGAGCTCGATCCGCTGGTCGGACGCGGCGCGGAGCTCGAGCGTGTGCAACAGGTCCTCTGCCGTCGGACCAAGAACAACGCCGTGCTCATCGGGGAGCCCGGCGTCGGCAAGACGGCCATCGTCGAGGGGCTCGCCCAGAAGATCGTGCATGGCGACGTGCCGCACTTCCTCGCCGACAAGCGGCTGCTGGCGCTCGACATCTCGCTCATCGTCGCCGGGACGAAGTACCGTGGGCAGTTCGAGGAACGGCTCAAGGCGATCATGAAGGAGCTGATCGAGAACCCGAATATCATCGTGTTCATCGACGAGCTGCACACCCTGGTCGGTGCCGGATCGGCCGAGGGCTCCCTCGACGCGGCCAACATCCTCAAGCCGGCCCTGTCGCGAGGCGAGATCCGGTGCATCGGTGCCACAACGCCCTCGGAGTATCGCAAGTACATCGAGAAGGATCGCTCCCTCGAGCGGCGTTTTCAGGCCATCAAGGTCGATCCACCAAGCGAGGGAGAGACCATCGAGATCCTGACGGGGATCAAGGACCGCTACGAGGTCTTCCACCACGTCGAGTACACGACCGAGGCCGTCGAGGCCGCCGTCTACCAGTCGAGTCGATACATCACCGACCGGTTCCTTCCCGACAAGGCCATCGATCTCGTCGACGAGGCGGGCGCGCGGGCCAAGCTACGTGATGCGGGCTACAGCCAGGAGTTCGGTGAGATCAACCGCAGCATCCGAGTCGCCGTCGAGCAGATGGAGAGCGCGGTTTCGCAGAAGGACTTCGAGAAGGCGCAGTTCTATCGTGAGCAGGAGGTGATTGCCCGCGAGAATCTGCAGTTCGTCCGGGAGAAGTTCGACGTGAGATCCGGCGGACGGCGCGTGCAGGTCGACAAGGAGGAGATCGACGAGGTGGTGTCCAAGTGGACGGGCGTGCCGATCACCTCGGTCAATCAGGACGAGGGCGACAAGCTGCTACGGATGGAGGAAGAGCTGCACGGCCGCGTGGTCAGCCAGGAGAAGGCCATCACGGCCCTGGCACGGGCCATTCGACGCTCGCGTGCAGGTCTCAAGTCGGCCAACCGGCCCGTCGGGAGTTTCGTGTTCCTGGGCCCAACCGGCGTGGGCAAGACAGAGCTGGCACGCGCGCTGGCGAACTGTCTCTTCGGCAGCGACGCGGCCCTGGTTCGCTTCGACATGTCGGAGTACATGGAGAAACACTCGGTCTCGAAGCTCATCGGCTCTCCGCCGGGCTACGTGGGACACGAGGAAGGGGGGCAGCTCACCGAGAAGGTGAAGCGTACGCCGTACTCGGTCATTCTGCTGGATGAGATCGAGAAGGCCCACCCGGATCTGTTCAACATCCTGCTCCAGGTCTTCGAGGATGGCCACCTGACCGACGGGCTCGGGAACCGGGTCAACTTCAAGAACGCCATCATCATCATGACCTCGAACATCGGGGCGCGCTTCATCCAGAAGAAGGCGTCCCTCGGCTTCCAGTCGGCCGACGTGCGGGACATCAACAAGAGCGTCGCGGACATGGTGCTGGGAGAGGTCAAGCGCACGTTCAACCCCGAGTTCATCAACCGGGTCGACGAGATCATCGTGTTCGAGGCCCTGACCGACGACGATCTGCGCAAGATCACGCAATTGCTCATCGACAGGCTCAACGAGAACCTCGTCGACCGGCGGCTGCAGGTCAGCCTGACGTCCGAGGTCGTCGACTGGATCATCGAGCTGACCTGCAAGGACCGCTCCTACGGCGCCCGGCCGCTGCGCCGGGCGATCCAGCGCTATGTCGAGGACCCGCTTTCCGAGGAGCTGATCCGGGGCCGGCTCCGGGGGGGCGAGATCGAGGTCTACCTGGATGGTGCCGAGTTGGCCTACAGACTCGCCGGGCAGCCGCTGACCGGCCGCACGCTAGCCTAGAACGTCTAAAATTCTGTAAGCTAATAGCTTGCACGTCCGGCGAGGTCGGATCTCGCCCGGCCGGGCAAGCCTTCTGCCGCCGTCGGGGGGACCCGAGGGCCGGCGTTGCGCTGTCGGAGTTTCAGGGTATGCCTAGGTTTTGTCGGTTGCTCGCCGCCGCGGCCGCCGTCGCCGTGCTCCTGCCACCGGGGGCCTTGGCGCAGGCGCCGGCAGCCCAGCCGTTACCGCTGCCGCCACCGGGGTCGCCACCCCTGGTGCGCTTCATCGAGATCGCCTTCCCGGCGCAGGGGAACGTCTCGGTCATCGATCCGCAGACGTACCAGTTCTACATCCAGACGTTGCCGAGCCGATCGTCGGTCGGGGTCTGGGTGCCCTATGACGAGCAGTCGGTGCTCGCCGATTTCCGTCGACTGTGGGACACGAAATTCCTCGACGACCTGTGGGTGGACGTGAAGGACGTGCCGTATGAGAACGGGGTGGTCGGCAAGCACGTGACCTTCAATCTCGAGGAGCGCCAGCGCATCAAGATCGTCGGGTATGTCGGGTCGGACGAGCTCGATCAGTCCGACATCGAAACGAAGCTGGCCGAGCGCGGCGCCCTCATCCGGCTCGACTCGTTCATCGATCCCGCGCTCATCCAGCACATCGAAGGGATCCTGCGCGAGATGCTGCGCGAGAAAGGCTATCAGTACTCCGAGGTGTCCCACGAGATTCAGGAGGTCGCGGGAGGTCCCAAGCTCGTCAACATCAACTTCCTGCTGGACCAGGGACCCAAGGTCAAGATCCGCGAGATCGACTTCGTGGGCAATCAGGCGCTCTCCGATGGTCAGCTGAAGGGCCAGATGGAGGAGAACCAGGAGGAGTGGCTCTTCTCCTACATCAGCGGACGCGGGACGTATCAGGCCGATAAGTTCGAGGCGGACGCGGACAAGGTGGTCCAGTACTACCGCGAGCATGGCTACATCACCGCGCAGGTAGGTCAGCCCGAGCTCGTCTCGCCTACCCCCTCCGGCGACGGCGAAACGCGGAAGGTCACGCTACGGATTCCGGTCACGGAAGGGGAGCGTTTCCGCCTCGGCAACTTCTCGTTCGAGGGGAACACGGTGGTACCGGACCATCTCCTGGCGCCGATGTTCGACGTCAAGCCCGGCGAGTTCTACAACGAGAAGGAGATTCGGGAGGGCCTCGAGCAGGTGCAAGAGATGTACGGCGCCGGCGGCTACTTCGGATTCACCGGCTTCCCCGACCTTCAGCCGCGCGATTCCGCGGCGGGCGATGACGAGGCGGGGGAGGCGTCGAGCCCTCCCCGAACGCCGGCCAGTGCCCCGGTCGTCGACGTGACCATGCGGTTCGAGGAAGGCGAGCAGTATTTCGTGAACCGCATCAGCTTCGAGGGCAACACGGTCACTCGCGACAACGTGATCCGTCGCAACATGCGGCTGTTCGAGAACGGCGTCTTCAGCACGGAGGCGCTCCAGAACAGCATTCTGAGTATCAACCAGCTGGGTTTCTTCCAGCCCATCGAGCAGGGCGCGGTCGATATCCAGCCGACGCCCGGTGAGGACAACAAGCTCGACGTGAAGCTCACCGTCCAGGAGCAGAATCGAAACCAGCTGACCTTCGGGGCGGGCGTCTCGCAGTTCGAGGGGTTCTTCGGCCAGATGTCCTTCCAGACATCAAATTTCCTCGGGCGGGGTGAGAGCCTGACGCTGTCGGGACAGGCGGGATCGCGATCGCAGAACTACCAGACGTCGTTCACGGACCCGTTCCTGTTCGACCGGCAGATCACCGGCGGCGTCGACGTCTTCAAGCGGGAAATCAGATACCCGGGACAGTTCACCCAGGGGTCGCTCGGCGGCACGCTGATCTTCGGGTTCCGGGTGGCCGCGTTCACCCAGGTGTTCACGAACTACAGCTACGAAGAGATCCAGGTCTCCGATCTGAACGAGCTGTTCTTCAACGAAGCGACGCTGGCCACCAACCCGTTTCTCGCCGATTCGCTGCTGCTCGGACAGGCAGGGAAGCGAACGATCAGCCGGATCTCGCCGAACCTCATACACAACACCGTGGATCACCCGATCTTCCCCACGACCGGGCGCAAGTACAACCTGCAACTGCAGCTGGCCGGTCTCGGAGGGAACACCGCGTTCTGGAGTCCGCGGCTGGAGGGTGTTTGGTATTTCAACCACACGAGCAAGACGTCGTTCGGCTTCCGCACGCAGTACGAGTACATCGCGCCGTACCGCGGGACCAAGCAGCTGCCGATCTTCGAGAAGCTCTTCCTTGGCGGGGAGTTCAGCGTGCGCGGCTTCGACATCCGGTCGATCGGCCCGCGCGACCCGCTCACCGGACTCGTGCTCGGAGGCAACAAGAGCCTCCTGTTCAACGGCGAATACCTGATCAGCGTGGGCGGACCGGTCCGCCTGGTGATGTTCTACGATGCCGGGCAAGTGCGGGCCCGCGGTCAGGGGTTCAGGATGGATGAGTTCAAGACGTCGACGGGCGCCGAGGTCCGGTTCTTCATGCCGGTGCTGAACGTACCGTTTCGGCTGATTTTCTCGCGTAACCCACAACGCTCCGGTGTGCTGGACAACGACTTCCAGCCAGCCGACCCGTTTACGTTCCGGTTCGCCGTCGGGACCACCTTCTGAGCTTCGAGCGATGATAGAGAGGGATCCAACCATGAGAGTGTTGTTGCTTGCCGTCGGCTTCAGCGTCGTGCTGGCCGGCCAGCCGAGTTGGGCGCAGACGCCCGCGGCCGAGCCAGCCCAGACCCCGCCCGCGGCCGAGCCGGCCCAGGCGCCGCCCGCGCCGGCGGCCCCGCCAGCCGCTCCGGCTCCACGGCCGTTCCCCGAAGGTGCAAAGCTGGCCTACATCAATATTCAGATGGTTGCGAGCCAGTCGGCCGAGGGCCAGGCGGCGACCGCCCGGGTGGGCGGGCTCAACGAGCAGAAGGTTCAGGAGCTGAACCAGAAGAACCAGGAGTTCCAGGCGGCGCAGGAGAAGCTCCAGCAGGAGATCACCGTCCTCAGCGCGGCCGCTCGAGTCGATCAGGAGAAGCAGATCGAGCGCATGCAGGTGGATCTCCAGCGCTTTACCGAGGACGCGCAGGCCGAAGTCCAGGCGCTGCAGCAGGAGCTGCAGGAGGAGTTCCAGCAGAAGCTGATGCCGATCATCGCCCAGGTGTCCGCGTCGATGGGGCTGCACATGGTGTTCAGCCAGCTCGATTCTGGTTTGGTCTGGGCGGACACCGGCCTGGATATCACCGCCGAGGTCATCGCCGAGTTCGACAAGGCAACCGCCGAGCAGACCGGGTCGGACGGCGCCCCCTCGCCGGCCGATCCGCCGCCGGGGTCTTGAGGGCATCAGCACCACTTCGTCAGCTGCGTGCAATGTGCGCCGGCGTGTGCAAGGCAAACCGTGTAGGTGGCCGGCGTCTCTGGCTCGTGAGCGGCGCACGCGTCACCCCTCGCCGGGCTGTCGGCTTTCGGGGCGGACGTCGTTTCGCGCCACTGATCTGATACAGTCCACTAGCTAGCAGCCCATTGTGAAAGCCCCGCGTCGCACCAAGGGCCGCCTTGGGAGATGTCGCGGACGGCCCGAGCAAGGCGCGAGGAGCAAGAATACCGGGAGTATTTGAATCCCCGTGCCCATCGACATTCCCCAGATTCTCGATCGCGTCTGCCATCGCTACCCGTCGTTGCTAGTCGACGCGGTCATCGAACTTGAGCCCGGTCGCCGGATCGTCGCGGTCAAGAACGTCTCGGTCAACGAGGAGTTCTTCCAGGGGCATTTTCCGGGGACGCCGTTGATGCCGGGCGTTCTGATGATCGAGGCGCTCGTCCAGGTCGCGAGTCTGCTGCTCCTGGAGGACGGCGGGCGGACGTCCGCCGCGCGCACGTTCCTCCGAGGCGTCGACCACGCGAAGTTCCGCAAGCAGGTGGTGCCCGGTGACCGGCTGCGCCTCGAGGTCGTGCTGGGTCGCCAGCGAAAGTCTCTGGTCTGGGTCACGGGAACGGCGCACACGGGTGACGATCTCGTGGCCGAGGCCCGGCTCCTGCTGGGGATTGCGCGTGACCGCGCCGAGATCCATCCGACCGCGATCGTCCACCCCGGCGCCGAGCTCGGTGCGGGAACGGTGGTGGAGCCATACGCGATCGTCGGCGAGCACGTGCGACTCGGGCGGCGATGCTGCGTCGGGAGCTCGGCGGTCCTCGACGGGTGGACGACGATAGGGGACGACAACACGATCTTCCCCTTCGCGACGATCGGCCTGATCCCCCAGGACCTGAAGTTTCGCGGCGAACGCACGCGGCTGATCATCGGTCACCGCAACGTCTTCCGCGAGTTCGTCACGATTCACCGTGGGACGCGAGGGGGCGGTGAGGTCACGGAGATCGGTGACGGCAACGTGTTCATGGCGAATGTCTGCGTGTCGCACGACTGCCGGGTCGGCCGGAGCACGATCTTGGCGAATGGTGCGACGCTCGCCGGTCACGTCCTTGTCGACGACTACGCGACGATCGGGGCCTTCTCGGGGGTCCATCAGTTCTGCCGCGTCGGCCGCCACGGCTTCATCGGGGGCTACTCGGTCGTGACGAAGGACGCCCTCCCCTACGGGAAGACCGTGGGTAACCGGGCGCGTATCTATGGTCTCAATACGCTGGGCCTGACGCGCCGTGGGTTCTCGCCGGAGGTGGTCGCCCAGCTGAAGCGGAGCTACCGCTACCTGCTCAACCCCAAGCTGAACACGACGCGCGCCCTGCACGAGATCGAGTCGGACGAGACGTTGCTGTGCCCGGAAGTGAGATATCTGGTCGACTTCATCCGCACGTCGCAGCGGGGCGTGACCCTGCGCCGGAGCCCGCGCCGGGGCCACGGGCCGGTCGTCGAGATGATGGTCGACGACTCGTGAGGGAGAGCCGGAGCAGATGCGCATCGGCTTGATCGCCGGCCATGGCCGGTTCCCGTTCCTGGTGCTCGATGCCGCCCGGGCGCTGGGCCACGACGTCACGATCGTGGCGATTCGGGAGGAGGCCGACCCGGGTCTCGAGGCGGCCGCGGGCCTCGGACCCACCGCCGAGTTCCACTGGGTTTCGGTCGGGCAGCTTGGCAAGTGCATCTCGATTCTCGAGAAGGCCGGTGTGACCCAGGCCGTGATGGCCGGCCAGGTCAAGCACGCCAAGCTGTTCTCCGGCATCGTGCCCGACCTCACGCTCCTGTCGGTGCTCAGGCGTCTGAAGTCCCGTAGCACCGACGCGCTGATCTCGGCCGTCGCCGACGTCCTGTCGGACCACGGCATCACCCTGCTCGACTCGACCGTGTTCCTCCAGCCGCTCCTGGCCGGGCGTGGAACCCTGACCCGGCGCGCGCCGGCCGCGGAGGAGGAAGCCGATCTGCGGTTCGGCTACGACGTGGCCGACGAGATCGCGCGGCTCGATGTCGGGCAGACGGTCGCCGTGAAGGCGCGGGCCGTCGTGGCCGTCGAGGCCATGGAGGGTACCGACGAGGTCATCGAGCGTGCCGGGCGGCTGGCTGGACCCGGCGTGCGGTTGGTCAAGGTCGCGAAGCCCAACCAGGACATGCGATTCGACGTGCCGGTCGTGGGCGCGCCCACCATCGCGGCGATGTCGGCGGCAGGGGCTTCGACGTTGTCGGTGGACGCGGGCATGACCCTCATGATCGACGGCCGAGCGCTAGTCGAGGCCGCGGACGCCGCTGGCATCGCCGTCGTGGGTCGGGCCGTCGGGGAGCGCGAGCCGGGTCGATGACGGCGCCGGCGGCCGTGCGGGCCGCGGTGGTTGGCGTCGGTCATCTCGGGCGCGAGCACGCGCGAATCCTGGCCGCACTCGCCGGTGTCGAGCTGGTGGCCGTGGTCGACATCGACCGGGCGCGGGCCGAAGCCGTGGCCGCCGCGACCGGCTGCCGGGCCGTCCGTGACCTGCGTGACCTCGTCGGGGGCGTCGATGCCGTGACGGTGGCCGTCCCGACCGCCGCTCACGCGGAGGTCGGTGTCCCGTTGCTCGAGCGCGGGATCGGCGTGCTGGTCGAGAAGCCGCTGGCGCGGTCGGTGGCCGAGGCGGAGCGGATGCTCACGGCGGCGCGGGGCTCGGGTGCCACGTTCGCCGCAGGTCACACGGAGCGCTATAATCCGGCCGTGACGGCGGTGCGGTCGCTCGTGTCGAACCCGCGGTTCATCGAGGGACATCGCCTGGGAACGTTTCCGGAGCGCAGCCTGGACATCGACGTGGTCCTCGACGTGATGATCCACGACCTCGATCTGATGCTGTCGCTGGTGTCGGCCGACGTGACGTCGATCGAGGCGGTGGGTGTGCCGGTGCTGACCGACCGAGTCGACATCGCCAACGCCCGGTTACGCTTCGCGTCAGGCTGCATCGCGAACCTCACGGCGAGTCGAATCAGCCGCGAGCGTGTACGCAAGGTCCGCTTCTTCCAGAAGGATAGCTACGTCGCGGTCGACTTCGCGGCGCAGGGCGCCGAGGCGTGGCAGCTGGTCAGGCCGCCGGGCGGCGATCCTGCGATTCAGGGTGGGCAGCTGCCGGTGACCCAGGCGGAGCCCCTCGAGCGAGAGCTCGCCGATTTCGTGGGCGCGGTTCGGGAGCGCCGGCGTCCGCTGGTCACCGGCGAGGACGGGTTGCGCGCCGTTGCGCTGGCGCAACGGGTGACCGATGCGATGCAGGTCGGGCCGTGAGCGACGCTTGGGATGGGCGCGATGCCGGGAGCGGCGCGGCGGTCGACCGGGTGACAGTGCCGGACGCGCTGGGTGAGGTCGCCGGCAAGGTGGCGGCCGGTACGGCGCTGGACGCCGATGAGGCGGCGGCGCTGGTCGCCACCCACGACCTGCCGCTGCTGGGCATGCTGGCCGACGAGGCGAGGCGACGGTGGCACGGCGATCGCGTGACGTTCGTCCGCGTCGTCGAGCTCGCGACCGATGCTGACCCGGGCCGGCTGTCCGATCTGGCTCTCGAGCACGCCGGTGAGGTCAGGCTCGTCGGCGCGCCCGGCCGACTGGTGGAGGCGCGGGGCCGCGTCGCCGACGCGGTGGCGGTCGCCGACGGGATCCCGGTCTCCGGGTTTTCGCTCTCGGACCTCGAGTCACTGGCCGCCCGGGAGGGCGTGTCGCTCGGCGTGGCGCTCGCCGAGTTGCGCGGCGCGGGGCTCGAGCTGCTGGCCGAGGCGCCGATCGACGGCGTTGCCGCCCTGGAGGCCGGTCTCGAGGAGCTGCGGCTCGCGGGGTTCGGCGCGACACGGGTGACGGTCCGCGACGCCCCGCAGGGTGATCCGCTGACCGCGGTGCGTCGGGTCGTCGCGTTGCAGCAGGCCACCGGTGCCGTTCGCGCCTTCGCGCCGCTGCCGAGCCGCCGGCAGACGCCCGCGCCATCGACCGGCTATGACGACGTCAAGCAGGTTGCGCTCGCCCGTCTCCTGGCCCACAATATCGAGTCCATTCAGGTCGACTGGGCGCTCGACGGCCCCAAGTTGGCTCAGGTCGCCCTGACGTTTGGCGCCGACGATGTGGACCGCGTATCGGCAAGCGACCGGCCGGAACTCGGCCCGCGCCGTGCGCCACTCGAGGAGCTGAGGCGGAACGTGCGTGCCGCCTCGCTCGTGCCCGTCGAACGCAACGGTCGTTTCGAGATCAAGACGCGATGACTCCGATTCGGCTAGGTGCCGTGAGCTACTTGAACGCGCGGCCGCTCGTCAGCGGTCTCGATCGACAGCCGAACCGGTTCTCGGTGCGCTTCGATCTCCCGTCCCGGTGTGCGGCGCTTCTCCACGAGGGCGCCGTGGACCTGGGGCTGATCCCGTCAATCGAGTATCTCGCGCGGCCCAACTACCGCATCGTTCCCGGTCTCTCCATCTGCTCCAAGGGTCCAGTCGCCTCGGTTGCGCTGTTCGCCAGTCGGCCCGTGGCGGCGCTGCGGTCGATCGCCGTCGACAACAGCTCACGGACGTCGATCGCGCTGCTGCGGCTGCTGTGCGCCCAGTGGTTCGAGATCGAGCCGAAGTTCGTGACGGTCCCGCCGGATCTGCCCAGCATGCTGAAGCGATGCGACGCCGCCATGCTCATCGGAGATCTGGCGCTGTGGACCGATCCCGACGTCGCGGGGCTCGACAAGGTCGACCTGGGAGAGGAGTGGACGGCCATGACCGGCAAGCCGTTCGTCTGGGCGTTCTGGGCGGGGCGACCGGATGTGGCCTCACCCGAGGCGGTCACGGCGCTGCAGCTCGCTCGGGACACCGGAACGGCCTCGCTGGACGAGATCGCGCGTGAGTACGGCGGCGACGACGAGGACAAGGTCGAGATCGGGCAGGCCTATCTACGCGACAACATCGAGTACGGGCTGGGTGAGGAGCAGCTTGCGGGGCTGCGCAAGTTCTTCGACCTGGCCAGCGATCGGCGAATCATCCAGACCGGCGGGAGCCTGCGGTTCTACGAAGGCTGACGCGCCGTCATGAGCCTCCACGCCGTCGTGTCCCGGGTCAGGAGCGGAGAGCGAATCGGCCGGGCCGATGCCGTTGCGCTCTACCGGAATGCGCCGGTGCACCTCCTGGGACGCTTGGCCGACGAGGTGCGCGCACGCAAGCACCCCGGTCACCTGGTCACCTACATCATCGACCGCAACGTCAACTATACGAACGTGTGCGTGGCGCGCTGTAACTTCTGCGCCTTCTATCGCCCGGTGGGCGCGGCCGACGGCTACGTGCTCGGGTTCGACGAGATCTTTCGGAAGATCGACGAGACCATCGCGGTCGGTGGCGAGCAGCTGCTCCTGCAGGGCGGACACAATCCCGATCTGCCGCTCGAGTGGTACGAGGATCTGTTCAGTGCGATCAAGCGCCGCACCCCGGGCTTCCGCCTGCACGCGCTCTCCCCACCCGAGATTCTCCATCTGTCCCGGTTGTCCGGTCAGACGGTGCCCGGGGTGATCGAGCGGTTGGTCGCCGCGGGACTCGACAGCGTGCCGGGAGGTGGCGCCGAGATCCTGGTCGACCGGGTACGCGCGCTGCTCCACTGCGATGGCAAGGCGACAGCCGACGAATGGCTTGACGTGATGCGACACGCGCACCTGAGCGGGCTACGCACGACCGCGACGATGATGTACGGCAGCGTGGAGACTCCCGAGGAGCGGGTCGAGCACCTCTGCCGGCTGCGGGAGCTCCAGGACGAGACCGGCGGCTTCACGGCCTTTATCACCTGGAGCTATCAGCCGAGCCATACCGAGCTCGGGGGAGCGGAGGCGACCGCCGTCGAGTATCTGCGTACGCTGGCGCTGGCCAGGATCGTGCTCGACAACTTCGACAATCTCCAGGCCTCCTGGGTGACTCAGGGCGGGCGGGTCGGGCAGCTCAGCCTCGCGTACGGCGCCAACGACATGGGCAGCGTGATGATCGAGGAGAACGTGGTGCGCGCCGCGGGCGCCAGCTTCTGCATGGACGAGGTCGAGATCGTTCGCAACGTGGAGAACGCTGGCTACGTCGCGATGCGGCGGAACATGCACTACGAGATCGTGGGGCGGCCAATCTTTCGCGACCGCCAGGTGCCCCGAATGGAGGCGCTGGCCAGCGCGCGCGCCGCCGGAGATGCGCACGTGCCGGAGGAGCTCGTACGCTATGCGGCACGGAGCCGTGAGGCGAAGCGCCAGCGCTCCGGACACTAGCAGCCCGTGGTGAAAGACCGGCGGCGGTCGGCCGCCGTCCTGTACCGTGCGGCGTGGGTGCTGCCGATCAGCGGACCTCCGATACGGTCCGGTGGCGTCGTGGTCGGCGGGGACGGCCGAATTCAGAACGTGGGGCCGGTGGATCGCCCGGCAGGGCTCACCGCCACCCTGCCTTCCGGGATCGCTCGCGACACGCACGATGCGGATGTTCTTCCCGCAGCGCTCGATGACCACGCCGATACTCGGGTCACCCGCGTGGATGCGGGTCGGGTCGCCATCCTTCCCGGTCTGACCAACGCGCACAGCCATCTCGAGCTGGCGGGTCTCCGGGGGCGGATACCCCGGGGCGACTCGATGCCCCTCTGGGCGGAGCGCGTCATCGCCGCCCGCCGAATGGATGAATCGCCGGATCCGACCCCGATCGGCACGGCCGTCGACGAGGCATGGAGCTGCGGCACCGCGCTCGTCGGAGACGTCAGCAACACGTGGGCCTCGCTCGGTCCACTCTCGCGAAGCCGCCTCGGCGGGGTGATCTTCAAGGAGCTCATCGGCTTCGACGTCCGCGGGAGCGCCGCGCGCGCGCTCGTCCGCGAGGCCATCGCCGAGACGCGGCGGCCGGCGCGGCCGGGGGTGCGCATCAGCCTCGCGGCCCATGCACCGTACTCGGTCTCCGCGGATGTCCTCGCCGAGCTCCGCGCACAGCACGCGCGCGAGCCAGGGCTGCCGTACGGGATCCATCTGGCCGAATCGGCGGCCGAGGTCGAGCTGCTCCAATGGGGCACTGGTCCCTGGCGCGGACTCCTCGAACGGCTCGGTCGCTGGCCGAACGCGTGGGCGCCGCCAGGCCGCCGGCCGGTGCGCTACCTTGAGCAGCTGGGATTCCTCGGCCCCAGGCTGCTGGCGGCGCACGGTGTCACGCTGACGACCGACGAGCTCGAGCACCTCGCCCGGCGCGACGTCGTGCTGGCCACGTGTCCGCGGAGCAACGCGTGGACCGGCGCCGGGCCGCCACCGGTGTCCCGCTTCTACGCCTCCGGCGTCCGGATCGCGGTGGGTACCGACAGCCTGGCGAGCTGCCCCGACCTGAACCTGTTCTCCGAGCTGGCGGCGCTGCGAGGTCTGGCACCCGAGGTGCCGGCCGCGCGGCTGCTGCGGAGCGCCACGCTCGAGGGCGCCCGGGCGCTGGGATTCGACTCCGAGCTCGGATCGATCGAGCCGGGCAAGCTGGCGAGCCTGATCGCGGTCGACGTCCCCGGGGGTGTCGACGATGTGGAAGAATACCTGGTGAGTGGGATCGAGCCCAGCCGAATCCGATGGCTCGAGTCCGCACCGTGGGTGTGAGCGCCGAAGATGTTCGCGAGACTGCGAATCTACGCGTCGTTCGTGCGAATGAGCCATTCGGTGTTCGCGCTCCCGTTTGCGCTGACGGGCGCTATCCTCGCGGCGCGCGTGACTCCGCTGACCGTGGAGCGGGTGCTCTGGATCATCGCGGCCATGGTCTCGGCACGTAGTGCGGCGATGGGCTTCAACCGGCTGGTCGATGCCCGCCACGACGCACTGAACCCACGTACGGCCTTGCGCGAGCTGCCGCGCGGCGCGATGACCGAACGAGAGGCGGTCCTGTTCGTCATTGTGGCATCGGTCGCGTTCGTGGTGGCGGCCTTCCAGCTCGGGTCCCTGTGCTTCGCCCTGTCGCCCGTCGCGCTGGCGATCGTCTTCTGGTACTCGCTCGCCAAGCGCTACACGTCCTATACGCAGCTGTTTCTGGGGCTGGCGATGGCGGTGGCTCCCGTGGGCGGATGGCTGGCGGCCGGCGGCCGGGCCGGGTGGGAGCCATGGCTGCTGGGGCTGGCGATCGGAACCTGGGTCGGTGGCTTCGACATCCTCTATGCCTGCCAGGATGCCGCGTTCGATCGTGACCACGGGCTGCGGTCGATACCGGAGCGGTTCGGCATTCCGATGGCGCTGCGGATCTCGCGCGCCATGCACGCCTTGACGGTCGTGTGTCTGGCGCTGCTGGCCCTGGTGCGTCCTCTCGGCCCGGTGTATCTCGCAGGGGTCGGGGGCGTCGGGGTTCTTCTGGCCTACGAGCAGTCGCTCGTCCGCGCGGACGATCTGTCGAAGATCAAGCGCGCGTTCGATCTCAACGGCTACGTGGCTATCCTCTATTTCCTCGTGACCGCGGTGGCCGTCTACCTGGCGTGATGTCCGCCATGGCTTCACCGCCACGTCGGATCGTGATCGGGGTCACCGGCGCGAGCGGCGCGTTGTACGCGGTCCGTACGGTGGCGGCTCTGCTGGCCGAGGGCTGCGCGGTCGATCTCGTGGCCTCCGACTTCGGGCGGCGGCTCCTCAGGGACGAGCTGGGCGAGGAGGCCGCGGTCGAGTGCCTGCCCGACTACCTGCGGGCCCGATACGGCGAGAGTGTCGGCGCCGGCTCACTCGTGCTCCATAGCAACCGGAACCTGGGCGCGACGATCGCGAGCGGGAGCCATTCCTGCGACGCCATGGTCATCGTGCCCTGCTCGATGAAGACCCTCGCGGGAGTCGCGCACGGGCTCTCGCGGAGTCTCCTCGAGCGCGCGGCGGACGTGATGCTCAAGGAGCGGCGCACGCTCGTCGTGGTCCCGCGGGAAACCCCGATGAGCCTGCCGCAGCTGCGGAACATGGTGCTGTGCGCGGAGGCCGGTGCCGTCGTGCTGCCGGCCATGCCGGCCTTCTACCAGGGACCACGGACGCTCGACGATCTCGCGGACTTCGTGGCCGGCAAGATTCTCGGCGTCCTCGGGCTCACTCACTCGCTGTTTCGGCCATGGTCCGGCTCGTGAACCCTCGCGGGGAGCACGATGACAAGGACCCGGGACGGATCGCGGCGATGTTCGACGCCATCGCCGGACGCTACGATCTGCTCAACCATCTGCTGAGCGCCGGTCTGGATGCCCGGTGGCGGGCGCGTGCGGTGGAGGCTCTCGAGCTGTCCGGCAGCGAGACCGTGCTCGATGTCTGCACGGGCACAGCGGATCTGGCGATCGCCGCGGCGTGCGGCCGGCGCGGTCGGGCGCACCGGGTCCTCGGGGTCGACTTCTCCGAGCAGATGCTGCGAGTGGGTCACGACAAGGCCCGGAAGGCGTCGCTCTCCGGGACCGTCGGCCTCGTGCGGGGTGATGCGACCCGTCTCCCGCTGCCGTCCGATTCGGTCGACGCCGTCACGGTCGCCTTCGGGATTCGCAACGTGAAGGAGCCGGCGCTTGCGTGTACCGAGATGCACCGCGTCCTGCGGTGCGGTGGACGCCTGGCCATTCTCGAGTTCGGCATACCCGACATGCCCGGACTCCGCACCGCCTATCTCTGGTACTTCCGCACCGTCCTTCCCAGGATCGGGCGGCTCGTGTCGCGACACGCCGACGCCTACGCCTATCTGCCTGCCTCGGTGACGCGCTTTCCAGCGCCGGCCGCGTTCGCCGCCGACCTCGAGCGCGTGGGGTTCTCGAGCGTCGATCGAGTCCGTCTGTCCTTCGGCATCGTCCTACTGTACGTGGCACGCAAGCCGCGCGCGGCGTGACGCAGACGCCCGATCCCGCCACGACGCTGTTTCGGCGGATGGTATAATCAGCTAACTGATTGATGCATATCGACTTCGAGGACTACCGACCTCACCCGGAGCCGCTGGTCGGCGCCATGTCACGGCGGGAAGCCATCCTGCTGTCGATCATCGTGCACCTGGTCGGGCTGGTCGTCTTCCTGGTGTTCCCCGAACTCCCGTTCGTGAAGGCCGCCTCCGAACGCGCCGCGGCGGCGGCGGAGCGACAGCGACTCGCGGCGCTGGAGCGACAGCGAGAGGAGCAGCGCTTCGTCTTCGTTCAGCCTCGGGTCGACACGCCGGCGCTGAGGGCGCCGCCGCGCGCCGAGCTCTCAGACCAGGATCGGGTCGCGCGAGCTCGCGAGCGGGCGCCCGATCCCGAAAACCCGCTTCCGTTCTCACGCGGCAACTCGGCGGAGCGCGTCGAGGCCGAGAACGAGCCGCCGGCGCGAGCCGCCGGTTCGGGGCCGGAACCGGACGTCGGCGAGACGGAGGAGCAGCGTATCGGAGAGGTCCAGGGCACCGAGGAGAGTCCTGGCCCGCTCGAGGAGGTGGTGGCCGCGGCCCGCGAACCCGCGCTGCCGCGTCCCGCTCCCAGCCCGCCGCCGCGCGGCGCCGAGCAGCGGCCTCGGGTTGGCGGTGGCACGCTCGGCGACTCGCTCCGCAACCTGGATCGCTTCGTCCAGGAAGAGTCGTTCGACAACACCGGCGGCGGCGGGGGGGCGTTCGGCCCGTCCATCCAGTTCGACACGAAGGGTGTCGAGTTCGGCCCGTGGATCAGGCGGTTCATCGCCCAGATCAAGCGGAACTGGTTCGTGCCCTACGCCGCGATGGTCATGAGCGGTCACACCGTGATCACCTTCAACGTGCACCGCGACGGCGCCCTGACCGACCTGGCCGTGGTCGCGCCGTCCTCGATCGAACCGTTCAACACGTCGGCGTTCAACGCGCTGGTCGCCTCGAATCCCACGCAGGTGCTCCCGCCGGAGTACCCGGATGATCGCGCCTTTTTCACCGTCACGTTCTATTACAACGAGCGACCGCCGTCGCCGTGAGCGCGGGGATGCGGTGCGTGGCGCGGCTCGGGGCGACACCGAAGTCGACGGCGTCGAGCGGGAGGCCGTGAGTGCCGGCACCCACCAGAACCCAGCAGCTCGGCTTGATCGTGCTGCTCACCGTCCTTGGGCTCGTCGTGCTGGTCCGGATCCTCGGCCGCTAGCAGCCCGTGGTAAGAGTCCTGCGGCAGTCGGCCGGCGCTGCATCCCGCCGCGGGCTGCGTTGGGGATTGTTCACGACGGGTCACACACGCCCTCTCCGGTCGCTCCTCGCGGCTTGCGGGCCGGGCGCGAGACACGAGAATCGCGAGCGCGCTTCCGGGACAGGCTGGCATGAACCCGCGACGTCCCGTCGCGATCGCCCTGCTGGGTCCAACCGGAACCGGCAAGAGCATCCTTGGGTTGACGCTGGCGCGCCACTATCGTGGCGAGCTCGTCAGCTGCGATTCCACCGCCGTGTACCGCGGGTTCGATATCGGAACCGACAAGGTGCCGGCGGCGCTCAGGCAGGCGATTCCCCACCATCTCATCGACGTGGTCGATCCGACCGAGCAGTACTCGGCGGCGCGATACGCGTCGGAGGCCGCCAGGACCTTCTCCGAGATCCGACAGCGTGGTCGCGTGCCGATCCTCGTCGGGGGGACCGGGCTGTACTATCGCGCGCTCGTGCGCGGGGTCTTCCCGGGACCCACACGGGTACCCCACCTGCGCGCGCGGCTGAACCGCGTCGCCGCCCGCCGTGGCGTGGCGACGCTGCATCGGATGGTCGAGCGCGTCGACCCGGTCTCGGCGCGGCGGATTCAGCCGAACGACCTGAGGCGGCTGGTCCGGGCACTCGAGGTCCATCGCGTGACGGGCCGCAACCTGACGGCGCACTTCGCGGACACCCGGTCGCCGATTGGCGGATGGGACGTGATCGCCATCGCCCTGACTCTTCCCCGGGCGGACCTCGTCCAGCGGCTGACACGTCGGGTGGACGCGCAGTTCGAGGCCGGACTGCTGGACGAGGTTCGCGGGCTGCTCGCTGACGGCGTGCCGATGTCGGCGCCACCGTTCGGCGGGCTCGTCTACCGACAGGCACTCGAGCACATCCGCGGAGAACGCACCGAGGCCGACACCCGGGATCTGATCGTTCGGGAGAACCGACGCTATGCCAAGCGTCAGTTGATCTGGTTCAGGAAAGAGCCTAACCTGACGTGGATCGAGGGTCCCGGTGAAGCGCGCGCGACGATGGAGGCCGCTGGCGCCGTGATTGGCCCGCGGCTGGGTGCCGATCGGTGAGCGTTGTGTCGGCTGCTGTGCGTCCGGGGCGCCGCGTGCCACGACCCACCCGCGTCCGGTTCTCCCGCGCACGGCGGTCAGCGTGAGTCGCGGCCCGTCCTCAAGCGTGCGACCGTTGGGGCGAGACCGGGTGTGGCGCCACGGTGGCCCGCAGGAACGCGCTCCTCGCGTCGTGCCAGCGGGGCGCCGCGCGCGGGACGTACGCCCACGCATTGCTGTGACAGGACACTGGCTCTCGTGCACGAACGCTGGTCCCGCGTGATCGTGATCGTGCTCGACGGCGTGGGGGTGGGCGCGCTCCCGGATGCCGCGGCCTATGGTGACGCCGGGAGCGACACCCTGGGCAACTTGGCTCTCCGCGTGCGCGTGCGCGTGCCCGAGCTACGCCGCCTCGGGCTCGATCGGGTCGCTGCGCTCGGCGGCGCCAGACCCGTGTCCGATCCCGCCGGGGCCTTCGGTCGGATGGCGGAGGTATCGCCCGGCAAGGACTCGGTGACCGGGCACTGGGAGCTGATGGGCGTTCATCTGGATCGGCCCTTTCCCGTGTTCCCGCGCGGCTTTCCACGCGAGGTCATCCGGGAGTTCGAGCATCGGATTGGCCGAACGACGCTCGGCAACCGACCCGCATCGGGGACGCAGATCATCGAGGACCTGGGCGCCGAGCACCTGCGTACCAGGGCGCCGATCGTCTACACGTCCGCCGACAGCGTTTTTCAGCTCGCGGCGCACGAGGCGATCGTGTCCGTCGACGAGCTGTATCGGTTCTGCGAAACGGCGTACACGACGCTGTGTGAGGGTCTGGGTGTCGGCCGGGTCATCGCGCGTCCGTTCACGGGGACGCCAGGGCATTTCACGCGCACCGCCAATCGCCGTGACTTCGCCCGTCCGGCGCCCGTTCCCACGTTGTTGGATCGGCTGAGCGCCGCCGGCCTGCCCGTCGTGGCGATCGGGAAGGTCGACGACCTGTTCGCGGGCCGTGGCATCACGGAAGCGATTCGCACCAAGAGCGACGCGGAGGGCATGGACGCGCTCGAGGCGATCGCGGCCTGTGACACCGGCGGGTTGGTCGTCGCGAATCTGGTGGATTTCGATTCCGTCTACGGCCACCGAAACGATCCCGAGGGCTACGTGGAGAACCTGGAGCGGTTCGACGACCGTCTGGCGGCCCTGCTCCCGCGGCTCGGTCCGGGCGACCTCCTGCTGATCACGTCCGATCACGGCAACGATCCGACCACGCCGAGCACGGCTCACTCGCGAGAATACGTGCCGCTGCTGGCCGCCGGGTCGGGCGTGAGAGCCGGCACCGATCTGGGCGTTCGCTCGACGTTCGCGGATGTCGGCCAGACGGTGGCCGAGGTATTCGGCGTCGAGCGCTTCGACACGGGCAGTAGCTTTCTGCCGGATCTCGGCCGAGCCGTGGCGCGAAGACACTCCGAGGTCCCCGAACGATGATCAGTATTCGTGAACAGCTCGAGGCGCGGGAATATCAACAGCTCGCGCCGACGGCGTGCAAGAGCGCCGAGTCGCGGGGGAGACCGCGCCAGGAGCCGAAGGATCCGATCCGGCCGCCGTTCCAGCGAGACCGGGATCGTATCGTTCACTCCAAGGCGTTCCGTCGGCTCAAGCACAAGACGCAGGTCTTCTTCGCGCCGACGGGTGACCACTACCGCACGCGGCTGACGCACACGCTCGAGGTGTCGCAGATCGCGCGCACGATCGCCAAGGTGCTCAGACTTCACGAGGAGCTGACCGAGGCCATCGCACTCGGGCACGATCTGGGTCACACACCGTTCGGGCATGCGGGCGAGCGCGTGCTGGCTAGCCTGATTCCGGGAGGTTTCAATCACTACGAGCAGAGTCTCCGCATCGTCGACGTCCTCGAGAACGAGCGGCGTGGGCTGAACCTCAGCTGGGAGGTGCGAGATGGGATCGCCAAGCACTCCAAGGGAAAGATGGGGCTCCCGGTCGGCGCCGATCCGAAGCACAGGGCGAGCACGCTCGAGGGGCAGGTGGCCCGTGTGGCGGACATCATCGCCTACGTCAATCACGACATCGATGACGCCGTCCGGGCGGGTCTCCTGACCGGAGGCGAGCTGCCCGCGGCGGCGGTCGGGGTGCTGGGGGACTCGTCCTCCCGGCGCATCGGCCGTATGGTGACCGACGTGGCGCTCAGAACGATCGAGGGCGACGTCGCGGAGGTGCGGATGGGGGACGAGGTGCTGCAGGCGACACTCGACCTGCGGACGTTCCTGTTCGAGGCCGTCTACGAGAACACCATCGCGACGGCGGAGTTCAAGAAGACCTTCGGCATCCTGGCCGGGTTGTGGGAGAAGGTCCGGGAGCGACCGGGCGAGTTCCTCGATACGGTCACGGTCGACACCGAAGGGTTGGACGCCGCCGCCCGGGATTTCCTCGCAGGCATGACGGACCGCTACGCCGTCGAGCTGTTCGAGCGCCTCTTCATCCCCAAGCCGTGGGTGGAGTACCGTGGACCCTAGCAGCGTGACGCTTCCCGGGCGGGGTGTCTCGCCTGACGGCGCTGCGCCCGGGTCGAGTACGGCCTGTCTGCTCCGGCGTCGCGTCACACCGCTGTGGTATAGTTGGTGATTGGTTTGTCCCCGAGTCACGACGCCGTGCGATCCGACTCTGTGTTGCTCGACCTTGGCACCCTGCGTGGCGCGCACGATCGCGTGGATCGGGTGTTCGCGACGTCGGCCTTCCGGCGCGCGGAGGAGTTCAACGTCGTCGATGCCGTGCACTTGGAGCTGGACGTGCACAAGGACGGGGAGCGCTACCGGCTGACGGGGCACGTGCGGTCCGTGCTCGAGATCCCGTGCTGCCGGTGCCTGGACGGGTATCGCCAGCCCGTGGACCTCGAATGCGATTTGCTCTACGTGCCGTTCGGTCGGAACACCGGAACGGGGGAGCGCGAGGTCGAGGGGCAGGATCTGTCGATGGCGTTCTACACCGGTCAGACGCTGGATCTCGGCCAGCTGATGAACGAGCAGTTCTATCTGGCGTTGCCCATGAAGCCGTTGTGCAGCGAGAGCTGCAAGGGGCTCTGCCCGGAGTGCGGGGCCAACATGACCCAGAGTCGGTGCACATGCGAACGCGGGTGGCGCGACCCCCGGTGGGCTGCGCTGGAGGGGTTGCGCAAGGGCGAGAACGGCAGCCGCCAGGAGTGATCGACGTATCTCGGCGTCGTGCTCCGTTCGCCACCGTGGCCTTGACCGCGACCGACCGCTGGAGGCGGGCGACCGGCGCCGCCCCTCACGTCGAGCGAGCTCGCATCGAAAGGATCAGCTGATGCCAAACCCCAAGCGCCGGCACTCGAAATCTCGCACCGCCAAGCGGCGCACGCACGATGCGCTCCCGGCGATCTCGCTCGGCCGGTGCCCCCAGTGCCACGAGTTCAAGCGGCCTCATCAGGTGTGCCCGACCTGCGGTTTCTACAAGGGTCGCCAGGTTCGTGAGGTCGAGGAAGCGTAGCCGCACCGCTCTCCAGCCTACTCGGTCGCGGTTCGGCGCGGAGCCGCGGACCGGCAGACACTCCTGGCGTGGCTGAGACCGGCCACGGCCGATTCGACTAAACGCCGACGATGCGGATCGCCATAGACGCGATGGGCGGCGACTTTGCGCCTGCCAACATCGTGGACGGAGCGCTCGTAGCCGGCCGACACTTCGGTATGGGGCTCGCGCTCGTGGGCCCCGCCTCGGTGCTGGAGCGAGAGCTCGAGCGACATCCGGACGCCGCCGGCCTCGACCTGCAGGTGGTCGACGCACCGGACGTCATCGGAATGGCCGAGTCGCCGGTTGCGGCGCTCCGGCGCAAACGCCGATCGTCGGTCAAGGTCGCCACCGAGCTCGTGGCCCGCGGTGAGGCGGCGGCGATCGTGACGGCCGGAAATACCGGCGCGGCCGTGATGTCCGCCCACGGCGCCTTTGGAATGTTGCCGGGCATCGACCGTCCGGCGTTGGCCACGCGAATTCCCACTCGACGCCGTGACGCCGTCCTGCTCGACTCGGGTGCCAACGTCGAGTGTCGTCCGCAGCATCTGCTGCAGTTCGCCAGGATGGGCGCGCTCTACGCCCGGATCGCGCTCGACGTGGAGCGTCCGCGGGTCGGCCTGCTGTCGATAGGCGAGGAGCAGACCAAGGGCAACCCGCTCACACGCGATGCGCATCGGTTGATCGGGGAGAGCGCGCTCGATTTCGCCGGCAACGTCGAGGCGCGAGAGCTGTTTGCCGGTCATGTCGACGTGATCGTCTGCGACGGCTTCACCGGCAACGTGGCACTCAAGGTCAGCGAGGGGCTCGTCGACGTGGTCGAGGCGCTCCTGCGGGAGGAGCTGTCGTGTGCGTTCACGACCCGCGTCGGCTATCTGCTCTCGCGCAGGGCGTTTCGCCGGTTCCAGAAGCGGGTCGACTATTCCGAGTACGGCGGCGCGCCGCTGTTGGGCACCGCGGGGTTGTGCATTATCGGCCACGGGCAGTCGTCGGCCAAGGCGGTGCGCAACGCCGTCGCCATGGCCTACCGGTTCGCTACCGGTGACCTCATTGGGCGACTCGAACGGGAGATCGCGGGTGCCGCCACGGTGAAGTCATGATTGCGTTCATCTTTCCTGGACAGGGATCGCAGCAAGTCGGCATGGGCCAGGCCCTGGCGGAGGCGTACCCGGTATGCGGGGCGGTCTTCGCGGAAGCCGACGACGTGCTGGGGGAGCCGATCAGTCGCCTCTGCTTCGAGGGACCCGCGGAGCGCCTGATCTTGACCGAGAACACGCAGCCGGCGGTCCTGACCACCAGCGTGGCGGCGTTTCGTCTGCTCGAGTCACGCGGACTGGTTCCCGACTTCGTGGCAGGCCACAGCCTCGGCGAGTACTCCGCGCACGTCGCCGCTGGCACCTTCTCCTTCGCGGACGCCGTCGCCGTCGTCAGACGCCGAGGACGTTACATGCAGGAAGCGGTGCCGGCCGGCGCCGGCGCCATGGCTGCCGTACTCGGGCTGGACGCCGCGGCGGTCGCCCGTGCCTGCGAGGAGGCCTCGGACGGCGAGGTCGTCAGCCCGGCTAATCTGAACGCACCGAATCAGATCGTGATCGCGGGAACCCGGGAGGCGGTGGCACGGGCAGGCGAACGCACGCGCGCCCTGGGAGCGAGGCGGGTCGTGCCGTTGCCGGTCAGCGCCCCGTTCCACACGGTGCTCATGCGGCCGGCGCAGGAGCGGCTGGCGCCCGAGTTGCGCGCCCTCGAGGTCGCCGACCCGCGGGTGCCGGTCATGGCGAACGTGGACGCCGAGCCCAAGGTCCGCGCCGCAGGGTCGATTGCGGCGTTGGTCGAGCAGATCTCGGCACCCGTCCGATGGGAGGGAGTGGTCCGCCGCCTTGCATCGGAGGGCGTCCGTGCATATGTTGAGGTGGGGCCGGGGACCGTCCTGAGCGCCCTGGTGCGGAAGATCGACCGCACCGCGGCAGTGATCAACCTGGAAGACCCGGCGGGGCTGCCCGCCGTCGAGTCGTGGTGGCAGGCGCACGGGCACGCCGCGTCGCGGTAGCGGTGCCCGCGCGGCTCCCGGCCGGCGTTGGGATATGATGAACCTCTCAGGGCGCCTCGCGGTGGTGACGGGGGCGTCGCGAGGGATCGGACGGGGCACCGCCCGGCGTCTGGCGCTGGCCGGCGCCACCGTGCTGGCGGCGGCCAGGGACGATCACTCCCGAGACACGGTCAACGAGATCACCGCGGCCGGAGGCCGCGCGGAGGTCGTGTCTTTGGACGTGACGGATTCGCTCCAGGTCGAGCAGACGCTGGGTGACATCGTCGCCCGGCACTCGCGCATCGACATCCTGGTCAACAACGCCGGCATTGCGCGGGACCAGTTGATGCTGCGCATGAAACACGACGACTGGGAGGCCGTGATCTCCACCAATCTCACTGGTGCGTTCACCTGCGCGCGCGTGGTGCTGCGTTCGATGATCAAGCAGCGTTTCGGGCGCATCATCAACATCAGCTCGGTCGTGGGGCAGATGGGAAACGCGGGCCAGGCCAACTATGCTGCGTCGAAGGCCGGGCTGATCGGTTTCACCAAGTCGCTCGCGCGCGAGGTCGCCTCCCGCGGTGTCACGGCCAACGTCGTGGCGCCCGGTCTCATCGAGACCGACATGACCCGCACGATGACGGAAGGCACGCGTGGCGAGTGGGAATCTCGCGTCCCGTTGGGCCGCTTGGGCACGCCCGATGACGTGGCCGCCGCCGTCTGCTTCTTGGCGTCCGAGGAGGCGTCGTATATTACCGGACAGGTGCTGGGCGTGAACGGTGGCATCTACATGTAGGAGGGCTGAATGGCCGTTGCTGAGAAGGTGAAGGGCATCATCGTCGAACAACTCGGGGTAGACGAGGAAGAGGTGACACCCGATGCATCGTTCGTCGATGACCTCGGGGCAGACTCGCTGGACACGGTGGAGCTCGTCATGGCGTTCGAGGAGGAGTTCAGCATCGAGATCCCCGATGAGGACGCCGAGAAGATCACCCGCGTGAAGGAAGCGATCGAGTACATCGAATCCCACGCCAAGGCCAAGAAATAGGTCGAGGCGTGAGATCGAGAGAGGATCACGGGCGGCTCACCCTGGCACGGGGCGGGGTAGCGCCCGGGATTGATCGAGCGGAGGCTGCGTGAGCCGGCGGGTCGTAATCACCGGCGTGGGGCTGGTGTCAGCCCTGGGCGTAGGAACCGAGGTCAACTGGGAGGCGCTGTGCGACGGGCGCTGTGGCGTCGGTCCAATCACACGGTTCGATCCCAGCGAGTACTCCGCGCGGATCGCGGCCGAGGTCAAGGGGTTCGAACCGCTCGACTTCATCCCGAAGAAGGACGTGAAGAAGGTCGACGTCTTCATCCAGTTCGCGCTGGGTGCCGCACAGTTTGCGATGGACGACGCCCAGCTCCGCGTGACGCCAGACATCGCCACGCGCCTGGGGGTGTTCATCGCCTCTGGTATCGGCGGCTTCAGCACGATCGAGCGGGAGCACCGCGCATTGCTGGATGGCGGGCCTCGGCGCATCTCGCCGTTCTTCATCCCCTCGGCCATCATCAATCTCGCGGCGGGTCAGGTGTCCATCCGGTTTGGGGCCAAGGGGCCGAACTCGGCCACGTGTACGGCGTGTTCCGCGTCGGCGCACGCCATCGGCGACGCCTACGAGATCATTCGCCGGAATGCGGCTGACGCGATGATCGCGGGCGGATCGGAGGCGGCGATCACGCCGATGGGGGTCGGTGGTTTTGCGGCCATGCGGGCGTTGTCGACCCGGAACGACGAGCCCGAGCGGGCCTGTCGGCCGTTCGATCGTGATCGCGACGGCTTCATCATCGGCGAGGGCGCCGGCGTTCTGATCCTCGAGGAGCTCGAGATGGCGCGCCGGCGTGGCGCCCGGATCTACGCCGAGGTCGTGGGCTACGGCATGTCGGCCGACGCGTATCACATCACGGCGCCGTCGGAGGACGGTGACGGAGCGATCCGCGCGATGGGTGCGGCGCTCGACAGCGCGCGAGTCGAGCCGTCGAGGGTGGACTACATCAACGCGCACGGCACCTCGACGCCCCACAACGACCGGCTAGAGACGTTGGCGATCAAGCAGTGTTTCGGTGAGCACGCGCGCCGGCTGGCCATCTCGTCCACCAAGTCGATGACCGGCCACCTCCTCGGCGCGGCCGGTGGCCTCGAGGCCGGCATCACCGCGCTGGCGCTTCACCACCAGCTCATTCCTCCCACCATCAACCTCGACCACCCGGATCCGGGATGCGACCTCGACTACGTGCCGCGGCACAAGCGGCCGGCGTCGGTCGAGTACGCGATGTCGAATTCCTTCGGCTTTGGAGGGACGAACGCGGCCCTGCTGTTCCGGCGATACGCAGCGTAGCGGCCCTTGGTGATCGTCCCGCGCCCCACGGTGAACGACCTGGCCCAGTAGGGCTGGACCAGTCCGGTGAGCCAGATGAAGATTGCCGTCTGCATCAAGCAAGTGGTCTCTCGAGAGTGGCCGCTGCGTGTGAACGCCGACGCCACGTGGATCCGCGACGGAGAGGCCGAATACGAGCTCAACGAGCCGGATGCCTACGCGCTGGAGGCCGGACTGCGGCTCAAGGAAGCGCACGGGGGCGAGGTCATCGCCTGCTCGGCGGGGCCGTCGCGGGTGTCACAGGTGATCCGCGAGGCGCTGGCGCGGGGCGCCGATCGTGCCATTCATCTGGAGGGTGACAATCTCGCGACCGCCGACGGCTTCACCGTCGCCGACGCCCTGGCGAGCGGGTTGCGGGACGAGCGGCCCGACCTCGTGCTGACGGGGCTGCAGTCGGACGATCAGGGCTTCGCGCAGACCGGCGTGGTGCTGGCCGAACGGCTGGGCATCCCACACTCGACCATCATCATGGACGTGGAGGTGTCCGACGGCGCCGTCCGTGTGAAGCGCGAGCTCGAGGGCGGATGGTTTCAGTGGGTCTCGATGCCGCTGCCCGCGCTTCTGACGATCCAGAGCGGGATCAACCAGTTGCGCTACGCGACCCTCAAGGGCATCATGGCGGCCAAGAAGAAGGAGGTCCGGACGATCGCCGTGCCGGCCGCCGCGACGCGGCACCGCATCGCCGGGCTCTATCCGCCCGAGAAGACCAGGCAGACGCAGATGATCGAGGGCGCGCCGGCGGCGGCGGCGCGCGAGCTCGTCCGGCTGCTTCGCGAGGAGGCCCGTGTCCTCTGACCGTCTTTCGCGTACATGCGGCCGGTTGGACGACCCAGCGAGGGGGCTGTGAGCGTGACGCTGGTCGTGGCCGAGCATCGGGACCGAACGCTCGATCGGACGACGTGGGAGGTCATCGCGGCAGCGCAGGCGCTCGGCCACCCGGTCAAGGTGGCGGTGCTCGGCGCGGACGTCGATGAGCTCGCTCGCGAGGTCGCCGGGGCCGACGTGGCGGAGGTCCTCGTCGTGCGCCATGCGGCGCTCGAGGCCTATACCGCCGATGGGGTCCTCGCCGCGCTGACCGGGGTGCTGTCGCAGGAGTCGCCGGATCGGGTGTTCCTGGCGCACACCTACCAGAGTCGAGATTTCGCGCCACGGTTGGCCGCGCGGCTGGATCGGCCGATTGTGACCGATTGCGTCGGCGTCAAGCCAGGTGACCCGCCCGTCTTCGTGCGGCCGATGTTCCAGGGCAAGCTGTACGCCGACCTCGTGCCGGTGGGGGACGCGCCGCACCTGATCACGTTCCAGGTCGGGGCGTTTCGGGCGGACGCCCTGGCGCGCGGGTCGGCCGCCGCGCCCATCCGGCAGCTCGACGTGACGATCGATCCCGGCGCGATCCGTCAGAGGCCGGAACCCCCGTTCCGGGAGAGCCGACAGGCGGTCGACCTCTCGCAGGCCGAGCGCATCGTCGCGGTCGGGCGGGGGATCAAGGGTGAGGAGCACATTGCGCTCGCGCAGAAGCTCGCGCAGGCCGTGGGCGCCGAGATCGCCGCCTCGCGTCCGATCTGCGACGCGGGGTGGTTGCCCATGGACCGGCAGGTCGGAAGCTCGGGGCAGACCGTTGCGCCCCAGCTGTACGTGGCGCTCGGGATCTCCGGAGCCATCCAGCATCTCGTGGGGATGAAGGGCACCCGCACGATCGTCGCCATCAACAAGGACCCCGACGCGCCAATCTTCGAGGTGGCCGACTACGGCATTGCGGGAGACCTCTTCGAGGTCGTGCCGGCGATCGTGAGCGAGCTGGAAGGGTAGCCGCGCGCCGAGTGCGCGACATGTTCGAGATCTGGGCGTTCCGCCTCCTCTTCCTCGTCTTCACCGCCATCTTTGCGAGCAAGATGGCGACCCGGCTTCGCCTGGTCGCCCGCGCCCCGGGTGAGCTCGGCTTCGGAGAGCTCTGGCGCCGGGTGCGTCGGGTGCTCGTCGAGGTGTTACTTCAATCCAGGACGATTCGGGAAAAACCGGCGGTGGGCCTGGCCCACGCGCTCGTGTTCTGGGGATTCCTCGGCTTCGCGGTCTATACGGCCGTCGAGTTCCTGTACGGCCTGGGCGTCGTCGATCTGACCGCTCAGCCCTGGTTCGAGCGCTATCGTCTCGCGCTCGTGCCGTTCGCCGTGGCGGTCCTGGCTGGCATGGCCTTCCTCCTCGTTCGCCGAGTCGTCCTTCGACCACCGGCGCTCGGCCCGGGTGTCTCGGGTGAATCGGTCCTGATCGGCGTGTTGATCGTCACGCTGATGGCCACGTTCCTGGTGGACGGGCGGCTCGTCGACGGGGTCGTGGCGCGGGTGAACTGGTGGGTGCACGCGCTGGCGATCCTGGTCTTCCTCATCCTGATTCCGGACTCGAAGCACCTGCACCTGCTGCTTTCGCCGCTTGCCGTGTTCTTCAGATCTGCCGAGCTCGGCACGGTGCGGAAGCTGGACTTCGATCGCGAGGAAGTCGGGTTCGAGACCATCGGAGACCTGGAGCGCAAGCAGGTGCTCGACGCCTTGACCTGCGTGGAGTGCGGGCGGTGCCAGATGGCGTGTCCCGCGCAGGCCACGGGCAAGCTGTTGAATCCGAAGCAGCTGCTGCTGCAGAGCGAGGCGGCGCTCCTGGCGGGTGAGGGGCACGCGAAGCTCGTGGATGTCTTCGATCCCGGAGTCCTGTGGCAGTGCACGACGTGCGGAGCCTGCGAGAATCAGTGCCCGGTCGGCATCGAGCACCTCCCGTTGATCATCGGTGCGCGGCGCGGCCTTGTCTCGAACGGTGACGCCCCACCGTATCTGGGCGCCGTCTACAATCACCTGGAGCGTCGCGGGAACATCTGGGGCCTCACCTACGACCAGCGCCAGAGGTTTGTCGACTCCGCCGGTCTGGAGGTCTTCGATCCGAGTCGGCACGAGTATCTGGTGTGGCTCGGGTGCGCGGGCGCCTTCGAGGCCGACCATCAACGCTCCCTGAGGTCGCTCTTCGAGATTCTCAGGCACTACGGTCGGTCGTTCGGCGTGTTGGCGCGTGAGCGTTGCACCGGAGACGCCGCCAAGCGGACCGGCAACGAGTATGTGTTTCAGGAACTGGCGAGCGATAACGTGCGCGAGCTGCGGGCCGCCGGAGCTGCCCGGGTGCTGACCGCCTGTCCGCACTGTCTCAAGACGCTCGGCAGCGACTATCGCGAGTTTGGCTTCGACGCCGATGTCGGACACGCGGCGATCCTGGTCGACGAGCTGACCCGCGGTGTCCGGATGGATGGGAACGAGGCCGTGACGTTCCACGACCCGTGCTACCTCGGCCGATACGCCGGACACGTCGACGAGCCCCGCCGGCTCATCGCGCGACTCGGCGGCCGGGTCACCGAGCCGGAGCCGAGCGGGATGCGGTCCTTCTGCTGCGGTGCCGGCGGCGGCCTGCTGTTCGAGGAGCAGGAGGAAGGCAAGCGCATCAGCCAGGAACGTCTCGAGCAGCTACAACGCACGGGCATCGGCACCGTGGTGACGGCGTGTCCCTTCTGTTCGATCATGCTGAAGGGCGCGCAGTCCTCCGCCGGCGCCGAGACGCGGTTCGTGGATCTCATGACGTTCGTACACGACCGGCTGGGTGCGCCGGTCGCGGACCAGGCCGCCGGGGAGGGCCCGCCCGCCCGCCGACCGGGCACCGACGCGCCGCCGGGATCGTGACACGGGAGGGTCAGCGAGCCGGGATGCACTGGCGGGATTCTTGGCTCAAGCGGCTGGAGGTGGCGACCATCGCGGCGGCCGGGTACCCACTGGTCGCCGCCCTGGGCGGCACGCTCCGGTGGCGCGTCGAGGGTTTGGAGCATCTCGAGCGCCTCGTCGCCGGTGGCCGGCAGCCGGTCATGGCCTTCTGGCACGGGCGGCTCCTGGGGGCGACCTACTACTTCCGCGGCCGGTCCATCGTCGTCATCACGAGCGAGAACTTCGACGGCGAGTGGATCGCGCGAATCATCGAGCGATTCGGCTACCTGACGGCCAGAGGGTCGACCTCGCGGGGCGCCCGTCGCGCCCTGCGCGCCCTGCGTCAGCACATGGCGGCCGGCCGTCCAGCCGGCTTCGCGGTGGATGGCCCGCGGGGGCCCGCGCGTCGCGCGCAGCCGGGTGCCGTCTGGCTGGCGAAGGTGACCGGCAACCCGATCCTGCCGTTTCACATCGAGGCGGCGCGCCACTGGACGGTCAAGAGCTGGGATCGCACGCAGGTCCCGCGGCCGTTCTCGACGATGGCGCTGGTCGTCGGTGCGCCGGTCGAGGTCCCCGACGATGCGGGCAGCGCGCTCATCGAGCGGGTGCGGCTCGAGCTCGAGCACACCCTCCACGCCCTCGAGCGCCGGGCGACCACGATGGCCGACGAATCGCACCCGGCACGGGGGGACAGCCGATGGCCGTGACGCTGATCACCTCGCCCCGCTTCCTCGACCATCTCACACCGCCCGGTCATCCGGAGCGAGTCGAGCGGGCGGAGGTCATGGCGACGGTCGCGCGCCGGTGGGCCGGCGCGCGACTGAAGGCCCCGCGCCGGGCGAGCCAGCCGGAGCTGCTTCGGGTCCACGCCCGTGCGCACGTCGACACGATCGCGGCGACCGCCGGTCGATCCGTGGCGCTGGACCCGGACACCTACGCCTCTCCGGAGTCCTCCGAGGTCGCGCGGCTCGCCGCCGGCGCCTGCCTGGTGGCGCTCGAGCACACGCTGGCACACGGTGAAGCCGCGCTCGCGTTGGTCCGCCCACCGGGGCACCATGCCGAGCGCGATCGCACGATGGGTTTCTGCCTCTTCAACAACGTGGCCATCGCAGCGGCCGCCGCGCTCGCCGATGGGGTGGATCGGGTGGCGATCGTCGACTTCGACGTCCACCACGGCAACGGGACGCAGTGGATCTTCTACGACGATCCCCGCGTGCTCTACCTCTCAGTCCACCAGTATCCGTTCTATCCGGGGACGGGCTCGGCGCGGGAGGCGGGGCGGGGGAAGGGGACCGGGTTCACCGTCAACCTCCCGGTTGCCGTCGGCGCCACCGACGGTGACTACGCGCTGCTGTTCGACCGGGTCGCGGCGCCCATCCTCCGCGCGTTCGCCCCGGCCGTGTTGCTGGTCTCCGCCGGCTTCGATGCTCACGCCAGCGATCCGCTGGGCGGGATGCGCGTCTCGACCGACGGCTTCGGGATGATGACGCGCCACCTGAAGCGGGTTGCGGCGGAGCAGGCGGAGGGCCGGATGGTGCTGGTGACCGAGGGGGGCTACGATCTTTCGGCGCTGGAGGAAGCGCTCGAGACGACGATCGCGGTGCTCGAGGCCGGGGTCGACGAGCCGATGTCGGGGTCACAGTCCGCAGCGGAGGCGGCCGGCGAGATCGGTCGCGATGCGTTGGCAACCGCGCTGGCCGTCCAGCGGGCACACTGGCCTACGCTATAATGGCCCGCGGGCGCTGCCCGCCGTCTGCCTACCGACTCAACGACCGTGTCTGACTACAACCCGCAGGCCATCGAGAAGAAGTGGCAGGACCACTGGGCTCGGACGCGGGCCTTCGAGTCGTCCGAGGACCCGGCGCGACCCAAGTTCTACGCCCTGGTGATGTTCGCCTATCCGTCGGGCCACGCTCACGTGGGCCACGTCCGCAACTACATGATCGGCGACGCGGTCGCCCAGATGAAGCGCCTGCGGGGCTTCAACGTGCTACACCCGTTCGGGTGGGATGCCTTCGGGTTGCCGGCCGAGAACGCGGCGATCAAGGACGGGATTCACCCCGAGGTTTCCACGCTCGGTAACATCGCGCACATGAAGGGGCAGCTCCAGCGGCTGGGCATCAGCTACGCCTGGGAACGCGAGATCGCCACCTGCCGCGCCGATTACTATCGCTGGAATCAATGGCTCTTCCTCAAGATGCTCGAGCGCGACCTCGCGTACCGTCGCCGGTCGACGGTGAACTGGTGTCCCGGCTGTCAGACGGTGCTGGCCAACGAGCAGGTCGTCGATGGCGGGTGCTGGCGCTGCGCGTCCGAGGTCGCGCCGCGCGCCCTGGAGCAGTGGTTCCTCCGCATCACGCACTACGGTGACGAGCTGCTCGAGGGGATCGACCAGCTCGGTCAATGGCCGGACGAGGTCTTGACCATGCAGCGCAACTGGATCGGTCGGTCGACTGGCGTGACCGTTCGGTTCCCGCTGGTCGAGTCGGCGCAGGCCGCCGGGACGGACGGCGCGCGCGACATCGAGGTCTTCACGACCCGGGTCGACACGATCTACGGCGCGACCTTCGTGCTGCTGGCACCCGAGCACCCCCTGGTCGAGGCCTTCGCGCAGGAGGCGACCGACCCTGCGGCGTTCACCGCCCGCGTCACCAGGTTTCGAGCGCAGGATCGGTCTGCCCGCCTGACCGGCGAGATCGAGAAGGAGGGATTCGACACGGGCCGTCAGGCCCTCAACCCGTTCACCCGGGCGCCGGTGCCAATCTGGGTCGCCAACTTCGTGCTGGGTGAATACGGCACCGGGGCGATCATGGCCGTGCCGGCTCACGACCAGCGCGACTTCGACTTTGCGACCCAGTATGGCCTGCCCATCCGCACGGTGATCCGCGACGAGGCGGCGGACCCGGGTGCGGATCCGCCGGCCGCGGCCTACACGGGTCCGGGCCGGCTGGTCGACTCCGGTCCCTACTCGGGGTTGGCGAGCGAGGCGGCGATCGAGCGGATGAGCCAGACGGCCGAGGAGCGGGGGAGTGGCCGCCGCGACGTGCAGTTCCGGCTGAAGGATTGGGGCATCTCGAGACAGCGCTACTGGGGTACGCCGATCCCGGTCGTCTACTGCGACGCGTGCGGGACTGTGCCGGTGCCCTACGAGTCTCTCCCCGTCGAGCTACCGATGGTCACGAAGTTCAGCGGTCGGGGTGCGTCCCCGCTGGCCCAGGTGGCGGAGTTCGTCGACACGACGTGTCCGACCTGCGCCGGGCCGGCGCGACGCGAGACGGACACGATGGACACCTTCGTGGACTCGTCGTGGTATTTCTACCGCTTCTGCGACCCGACGAACGCGGAGCTGCCCTTCGAGCCAGCCAGGGTGGCCTACTGGCTGCCGGTCGATTTCTACAGCGGAGGCGTCGAGCACGCGATTCTGCATCTGATCTACTCGCGGTTCTTCGCCCGGGTGTTCCGCGATCTCGGGATGGTGGATCACAGCGAGCCGTTCACTCGACTGCTGACCCAGGGCATGGTCCTGCGAGACGGGGCCGTCATGTCCAAGTCGAAGGGCAATGTGGTCGACCCAGACGAGATGGTACGCACCTACGGGGCCGACGCGCTGAGGCTCTACGTCCTCTTCGTGGCGCCCCCCGAGAAGGAGGTCGAGTGGACGGACGCCGGCCTCGAGGGCAGCTCTCGGTTTCTGCACCGGGTATGGCGGCTGGTCGATCACCTCGTCGATTCGCTCCGGGACGACGACCTCCCGGAGCCGGACGGGCTGAAGCTGAGTGCGACGGAGCGCGCCCTTCGGCGCAAGGTGCACGACACGATCCGCCGCGTCTCGCGCGACCTGGACCCGCGCGTCCATCTCAACACCGCCATCTCGGCGTTGATGGAGTTGGTCAACGAGCTGTACGGCTTCTGCGAACGGGCCGGATGCGCGCCGCCCATGCGGCGCGCGGA
Organism: Vicinamibacterales bacterium; assembly: GCA_965197935.1. Classification (GTDB taxonomy): domain Bacteria; phylum Acidobacteriota; class Vicinamibacteria; order Vicinamibacterales; family CAZQMT01; genus CAZQMT01. The sequence continues at coordinate 1,320,223 of CBDAOD010000002.1, forward strand.
CAGCGTCGCGCCGGGGAGCATCGGGCGCCTCGAGGCTCGGGCCGTCCTGAGGGAGGCCGTTGGCGCGCTGGTCGTGATGCTCTCGCCGTTCACGCCCCATCTGTGCGAGGAGCTCTGGCAGCGGCTGGGCCACGACGCGGGGCTCGCCGCAGCGCACTGGCCGACGCACGATGCGGGAGTGGCCAGGGCGGAGGAGATCGTCGTGCCCGTGCAGGTGAACGGCAAGCTCCGGGCCCGCCTGACGGTCGCGGTGGGTCTCCCGGAGGCGGAGCTGCGGGAGCTCTCGCTCAGGGATCCACAGGTCCTGAGCCACACCGCCGGCAAGACGATCACCAAGGTCGTGCTGGTCCCCGGCAAGCTCGTCAACATCGTGGCCCGGTGAGAAGAGCGCATACCTCATGTTCGACGATCCGATGACCACGGCGGCGGCCAGACGGCGGGACCCTCGAGCACGGATTCCCGTGAGCGTGGGATGGCTGGCGATCCTGCTGCTCGGCGGCAGCCTGCTCGGGAGCGGGTGCGGCTACTCGCTTGCGGGACGCGGCACCTTCTTGCCGGACTACATCGAGACGATCGGCATCCCGCTCTTCGTCAACAACACCACTTTCTTCGAGATGGAGGAGGTGCTCACGGACCACGTCCGGACGGAGTTCATCGGCCGCGGCCGGTATCGCGTGGTGCCGGAGGATACCGGCGTCGACGCCGTGCTGATGGGGGAGATCCTGAGCATCAACCTGGTGCCGAGCGGGTTCACGGCCGACCGCCTGGTGTCACGCTACACGGCTACCGTGACGTCGAAGATCGAGTTCCGCGATCTGACCGACGACGCGATCCTGTGGGAGGATCCCGGGCTGGTGTTCAGCGAGGAATACGACGTGACCAACGTCGGCTCCGGACAGGACCCGGGAGCGTTCTTCGGGCAGAACGCCAACGCGCTCCAGCGGCTGGCCGACAACTTCGCACGGTCCGTCGTCACCTCGGTCCTCGAGGCGTTCTAGTGTCCTGTCCGAACGACACCGTGTCGCACCAGGGCGTCGCCGCGACCGGCCCGACTGGGTGCGAGACTGGACCCTAGGCACAGCTCCCATGCCTGGTGCCCGCACCCCGGCCGCGCTCCGTCGGCAGATCCAGGACGGCACGCTCCTGCCTCTCTACCTTCTCGTGGGCGACGACGAGGCCGAGAAGGCCAGCCTGGCGGCCGAGATCGCCGACACGATCGAGGAGGATCTGCGCGCCTTCAACCTCGACCGGTTCTATGGCGCGGAGGCCAGCCCGGGCGCCGTCGTCGACGCCGCACGGACGCTGCCCATGGCCGCGCTGCGGCGCATCGTCGTCGTGCTGCAGGCCGAGAAGTTGATCGAGCCGAAGCGAACTGGTGAGGCCGCGACCCGGGCGCTGGACCTGCTCGCGGATTACCTGACGTCGCCCGAGCCGCTGACCTCGTTGGTCCTGGTCGCGGGTGCGCTCGACCGCCGGCGCAAGCTCACGACGTTGCTGACGAAGCACGCCGTCGTGGTCGACTGCGCCGGGGTGGCTGGGACCGCCGCGGCGGGGCGGTGGGTGCGCGATCGGCTCGCGGGAACCGGGCTGAAGCCCAGCGCAAAGGCCCTGCGTCTGCTCGTCGAGCGGGCCGGCGACGACACGGCGCGGCTCCGCGCTGACGTCGACCGCGTGGCGCTCTACGCCGTGGGACGCGACCGGGTCGAGGAGGCGGATGTGCTGGACGTCGTGGGGCCCGCGACCTCGCAGGACGACTGGGCCGTTACCCGGGCAATCGAGCGGGGCGCGGTGGCCCCGGCTCTCCGGGAGCTGGCCCTGGCGCTCGATGCGGGCGCCGTGCCGCAGATGGTGCTCGGGCAGCTCGGCTGGTTCGCGCGCACCCGGCTGCAGCCCGCGCGCGTGCCGGCGGCCGTCGAGGCGCTGTTCCGTACGGACCTCGCGATGAAGAGCTCAGGAGGCGATCCGCGAATCCTGCTCGAGCGTCTGGTCGTGGAGCTGTGCGGGGGCCCTGGAGGAGGGCGCGTTCGCTAGTGCACCGCCGTCGAGATCCGGTCACGGATCGGGTTTGCAGCGCGCCCAGGCGCAAGGCGCCACGACGAGGAATACCGGGAGTATTTCGAGGAGCGGCAACGCCGCGGGTGGGTGTGCTGCGGGCTCGAGGCGTGACCGGATCTCGACGGCGGTGCACTAGCCGGCCGAGATCTTGGCCAGGCTCTTCGCCAGCCGCGCCTTGTATCGACTGGCCGTGTTGGAGTGAATGATGCCCTTGCTGGCCATGCGGTCGATGAACGACACGGCGCGGGGCAGGGCCGCCTCGGCGGCACCGACGTCGCCGCCGCCCAGAACGCCGCGGATGGACTTGAGCTCGCTCTTGAGCCGGCTACGAAACTCCCGGTTGTGTATCCGGCGGTTCACGCTCTGCCGATGAGCCTTTTCTGCCGATCGATGGGTCGCCACTTGACTCGATCCTCTCCAGTCGTGCGCGCGATGCCCCGGCGGCTACCGTCGCCCGGCGCGTATCCGCGCGCGAATCGACCATCATAGCACACCCTCCCGCACCCCTGGTCGCCGTCACCCTCGACCCTTGAGCCGGCGGAGCCGCCGCCGATCGCTGGTGGTGGGGGTTCCGGGCCGAGCGCGCGGGCCCTCCGCGATCCGGGCGAGCCTTGCGAGCTGGCGTCCCTCGATCTCCTCCGGCGAGGGCGGCGGGGTCAGGTCCTGGTAGAGCGCGCGCGCCAGCGGCTTGGGGAGATGCTGCTCGCTGAGCGCGTCCACGCGCACGCGCTGGGTCCGACCGAGCGGCCTCGAGATCTCGAGCTCGTCACCGACCCGGATCTCTCGATGAGACTTGCTCCGGGTGCCGTTGACCGTGACCTTGCCACCCCTACAGGCCTTTTGTGCGGCCGACCGCGTGCGGAAGAGGCACGTGACGTCGAGCCAGACGTCGAGCCGCAGGGATCACCGCCGGGAGGACACGACCTCGTAGCGCGCCGAGGCCGGCTTGACGTTGGAGTAGCGCGGTACGGGACGTCCGTCCACGATCTCGACGGTCTTGTAAATGACGGGGCTCTGCTCGACCGTGGTCGCGCGGCTGATGCGGCTGAGGTAGCGTCGGGTCTCACCGTAGGGTGGGACCTGGTTGCCATAGCGTTCGACGGCTCCGGGACCGGCGTTGTACGCGGCGAGTGCCAGCCTTTCGTCTCCCCCGTATTTGGTGATGAGCTGGCGCAGGTAGGTGACGCCCCCCGGATGTTCTCGGCCGGGTCGTAGGCGTCGACCACGCCGACCTCGGCGGCCGTCGCCGGCATGAGCTGCATCAGCCCCATGGCGCCCTTCGGCGACCGGGCGCGCGGATCGAAGCCGGACTCGACCGTGATGATCGCCCGGACGAGGTCGGAGCGGACGCCCTGGGCCGCCGCATGGCGTTCGATGAGCTGGTCGTAGGTGCTGGGGTCCACCGATCTGACGCGGGCCGTCCGCACGACCGGGGCCATCGCGCTGACGACGGCCGAAGACGGGCGCCCGTCCCCGGTACGCGGGAGGTTCGAGAGCACCAGCCCGCCATTGGCGTCCCGCCACGAGTAGATCTGTGCGTCGGCCGTGCGGGGCCCGAGCAAGAGGGCGACCGCGCACACGGTGCCCAGGACGATTCTGCAGAACGGGCGTTCGAGTCCGCTCATGGTCCGAACGCCAGTGTACCGCCTAACTGACTCTCCATCAAGGGTTTCCTCGGGTCACTAGACGCCCTTCCCGGGTGCGTCGGATGCGAGGAGCTCCGCCACCACACCTCGGCTGGCCGCGAGCAGGTCGTCGATCTTCTCGGGCTGCCGGCCCCCGGCCTCCGCAAAGTCGGCTCGCCCGCCGCCGCCACCGCCGACGATCGGGGCCAAGGCCTTGACCACGCGTCCCGCCTGGATCCGCGGCACGAGGTCCTTCGTGACCGAGACGATCAGGAGGACCTTCCCGTCTGTGGCCGACGCGAGGACGACGACGCCGCTCTTCAGCCGGTCCTTCAGCGAATCGGAGAGCTCCCGCAGCGCCGATTTCCCGAGACCGCTGATCTTGCGCGCCACCAGGCTGACCCCGTCGATCCGGGCGATGTCCGTGTCGGTCTCCCCCGCGTCCCGTCCGCCGGCCCCCATGGCGAGTTCGACCTTGAGCCGGTCCACGTCGCGAGACAGCCGCTTGACGTCGGCCTGCAGGCGCACGATGGCCTCGGGTGCGTGGGATTCCGGGGCGTCGAGCGCGTCGAGAATCTGCCGGAGCGCGTCGCGCCGGTGCTGGATGTGCGAGACCGCGGCCTCGCCGGTCAGGGCCTCGATGCGTCGGACGCCGGCGGCGACACCGGCCTCCTGGACGATCACGAAGGCTCCGATGTCCCCGGTCGCGCGGCAGTGGGTGCCACCGCACAGCTCCATGCTGAAATCGGGGACCGAGACGACCCGGACGGTCTCGCCGTATTTTTCGCCGAAGAGCGCCGTGGCCCCGGCGGCCATGGCCTCCTCCGTCGCGCGCACCTCGGTCAGGACCGGCGGGTTCCGGCGGATGCGCTCGTTGACGATCCGCTCGACCTCGTCGATCTGCTCGTCGGTCAGCGGTGCGAAATGCACGAAATCGAAGCGGAGCCGGTCCGGCGCCACCAGTGAGCCGGCCTGCTTCACATGCGGGCCGAGGACCTGCCGCAGGGCGGCCTGTAGTAGGTGGGTGGCCGTGTGGTTGCGCCGGGTGGCATCGCGTCGCGCCGCGTCGACCTCGGCCGTCACGAGGTCTTGCTCGCGCAGGACGCCGCCGGTCACCGTGGCGGCGTGCGCACGCGGTCCCGCGGGGCCGAATCGCGTCATGCCGGTGACCATCGCAGCGCCGGGGCCAGGCTCGGAGAAGATTCGGCCCTCGTCCGAGACCTGCCCGCCGGATTCCACGTAGAAGGGCGTGCGCTCGAGCACCACGTAGCCGGCGTCCCCAGACTTCAGTTCGTTCTGCTGCCGCCGCTGGTCGTCGAAGAGCGCCACGATGGGCACACCGGTCGTGCGCACGGCCGTGTAGCCTTCGAACGCGTCGCCGACCGCGTCGATGGCGCGCCGGGCCTCCTCAGACGCAGGTTGGAACTCCTGCGCCCGGGTGGACTCGAACGTCTGCCCGGCCCGCGCCCGGGCGCGCTGCGCCTCCATCGCCGCCTCGAACCCCGCGTGGTCGATCGTCAGGGCATGCTCGCCGGCCACGTCCTCGAGGTAGTCCAGGGGCAACCCGTAGGTGTCGTACAGCCGGAACGCTTCTTCGCCGCCAATGGGCCGTCGTTCCGCCGCCGCGGCCGCGAGGCCCCGCTCGAGCCGCGGTAGCCCCCCGGTCAACACGGCGTCGAACCGCTTCTCCTCGCTCCGCACCACCTGCACGATGGCGTCCCGATTCCGCGAGAGCTCCGGGTAGGCGTCGCCCATCTCCGCGACCACGACGTCGACGAGCGGATCCAGGAACGGCGCCGTGGTGCCCAGCCGCTTGCCGTGGCGCATGGCCCGCCGCATGATCTTTCGCAGCACGTAGCCGCGCCACTCGTTCGAGGGCATGACGCCATCGGCGATGAGAAACGTCGTCGCGCGGATGTGGTCGGCGATGACGCGCATGGAGACGTCTCGGGCCTGGCCGGTGGGATCCTGCGGTGTGCCGTCGTAGGGGCTGCCGGCGATCTCGCCGATAGCGTGGAGCAGCGGGCGGAAGAGATCGGTGTCGTAGTTCGCCGGCGTGTTCTGCATCACGGCCGCGATCCGCTCGAGCCCCATGCCGGTGTCGATGGAGGGCGCCGGCAGCGGGCGTAGCGTGTGATCCGGTCCGCGATCGAACTCCATGAACACGTTGTTCCAGATTTCGATATACCGATCGCAATCGCAGGCCACACCGAGACAGGTGGATCGGACGCACGGCAGGTGCTCGCCCCGCAGGTAGTGGAGTTCGGAGCAGCGCCCGCAGGGTCCGGTGTCCCCCATGGACCAGAAGTTCTCGGCGATGCCCAGCTCGCCGATACGGTCGACCGGCAGGTATCGCTGCCATTCCCGATACGCCGTGTCGTCGCGCGGAATGCCTGCCTCGCCGCCGAAGACCGTGGCGACGAGCCGGTCGCCGGGCAGCTTCCACTCCTCGGTCAAGAGCTCCCAGGCGAACCCGATCGCCTCCGGCTTGAAGTAGTCACCGAAGGAGAAATTTCCGAGCATCTCGAAGAAGGTGTGGTGCCGGAGCGACGGGCCGACGTTGTCGAGATCGTTGTGCTTGCCGCTCACCCGCATGCATTTCTGGGAGCTTGCCGCGCGCGCGTAGCCGCGGCGTTCCCGGCCGAGGAAGACGTCCTTGAACTGGTTCATTCCCGCGTTGGTGAACAGCAAGGTCGGATCATCGGTCGGAACGAGCGAGGAGCTGGCGACGACGCGGTGCCCCCGCTGTGCGAAATAGGCGAGAAAACTGGCGCGCAGCTCGGATGAGAGCATGGGGCTATTCTAGCAGCCCGCGCCCGCGCAGCCTGGCCTCCAGCGCGGCCGTGACGTCCTCGGTGGAGAACCCGCGGCGCACGAGGCTCCGATGGAGGCGCCGCACCTGGCGCGGGTCGGGATCGCCAGACGCGAGTCGGCGGTCGAGGAGGCCATCGAGCAGCGCCCGTTCGTCGACGTCCGCGAAGACCTCGTCGACGGCGGCGCGAGCCACACCGTCCTCGATGCGGCGGCGCGCGAGCTCCTCCATGATCCGGGCGCGGGGCCACTGCCTGACCTGCACGGCCGTTTGGGCGACCGCGCGGGCCGTGCGGTGGTCGTCGAGCGCCCGCTCGGCGACGAGCCGGGTGACGGCGGTCTCGATGGTCTCGGGCGCGTGGCCCTGCCCGAGGAGCCGTTCGCGCACCTGGCCGACCGAAAGCTCCCGCCGGGCCAGCATGCGAAGACCCGCCGTGTAGGGCGCCGTGGGGCGGCGCCCGGCTTCGGCTTGGCTACGCGCTGAAGCGTTCGATGTCCACCGAGTCATCGACGGTGGTGCCGGCCATCTGGTCCCGCGCCATTTCGGTGACGTTGGTGACGCCGTGCACCTTGAGTTTGAACTCGTCGACATTCGCGGCCCACCGCAGCGCCTCCTCGTAGCTCACGAGCCCGTCCCGGTAGACCTGGAACAGCGACTGGTCGAACGTCTGCATCCCGTACTGCGAGGTCCCCGACGCGATGGCCCCCGCGATCAGATTGGTCTTCTCCCTGTCGATGATGCACTCACGGATGAAGGGGGTCGACACCATGATCTCGGCCACCACGCAGCGCCCTGTGCCGTCCGCCCGCGGGACCAAACGTTGCGAGATGACGGCTTTGAGCAGGCCGGCGAGCTGGACCCTGATCTGCGCCTGATGATGGGGAGGAAACACGGCGAGCGTGCGATGGATGGTCTCGGTGGCGTCGAGGCCCTGGACCGTCGACATCACCAGGTGGCCGGTCTCCGCCGCGTGCAGTGCCGTCTCGATCGTCTCGAGGTCCCGCATCTCGCCCACCAGAATGACGTCCGGGTCCTGCCGCATGGCCCCGCGCAGCGCGCTGGCGAAGGACTGTGTGTCGATGCTGACCTCCCGCTGGCTCACGATCGACCGGTGATCGCGGTGGAGGTATTCGATCGGCTCCTCGATCGTCACGACGTGGGCCTGACGCTCGCGGTTGATCCGGTCCACCATGGCGGCCATCGTCGTGGTCTTGCCGCTTCCGGTCGTCCCGGCCAGCAGGATCAACCCGCGCTCCTCCTGGCAGATTCGAGCGATCACCGGGGGCATGCCCAGCGCCTCCAGCGACTGGGTCGCCTCCGGCAGGAGGCGCAGCACCAGCCCGATCGCTCCGCGCTGCATGAACACATTGCACCGAAATCGGCCGAGGCCGTTCACGCTGTAGGCCAGGTCGATCTCGCCGCACTGCCCGAGCTTCTCACGCTGGGCGGGCGTGAGGATGGTGGCCGCGTAGGATTCGGTGTCCTGGCTGCTGATCCGGTGGATGTCGTTGGCCGCCACCAGACTGCCGTGGACCCGGATCATGGGTCGCGCGCCGACCTTCAGGTGGAGGTCGGACGCACCCCGCTCCAACGCGATCCGCAATAGCTGGTCCAACTGCATGGCCGGGTCGGCCTCCGATCGGGTTCGTCCGTTCCGGCCCGCCCTCCGGGTCGGGTCGATCGGACCACGCCGTCTTCCTAGATATCGGGTCGACGGCGGCTCTTCGTGAGCCGGAGACGGCCCACGAAGAGGTCGGGTGTCACTGATTCTCGCCGCAGAAGGGGCAGCGAGATGACCGAGCGTGCAGCGGCTTGTGACAGTGCCAGCAGAACCCGGCCGGGGGGGTCTCACGCGCCCGCAGTCGGCTCTGCATCCGCCTGGCGTCCTCGGGCGGCAACGCCCGCACCGCGACCGGCGGGGGCGCCCCCATCGCCGCGTCCGCGCCCGGTCGGGGGGCGTCGGGCATGGGGCTAACCCGACCGGCGCGGCTGGGTTTCAGGGCCAGCAGGTCGTCGAGCAGGTCGCTCGCGCGCTGATACCGCGCGGTCACCTCCGGCGCGAGCGCCCGCATGACGATGTTGCTCACCGGCAGCGGGACGTTACGGTTTACGGACCGCGGTGGAGACACGAGCTCGCCGCGAAACAGCTTCTCCAGGTCCGCGGGCGTGGGCGTCTGATAGGGCAGCGTGCCGGTGAGCATCTGGTATATGGACACGCCCAGCGAATAGATGTCCGAGGCGAAGACCGCCTTGCCCTGGAACTGCTCGGGCGCCATGTAGGGGGGGCTGCCGATCACGGTCGTGCCGTGCGCCGCGATCTCGAGGAACCGCGATGTGCCGAAATCCGTCACCTTGAGCAGGTTCGACGCGGACACCAGCACGTTGGCCGGCCTGAGATCGCGGTGGATGACGCCCTGGCGGTGAGCGTGGTCGACCGCGTTACAGATCTGGCAGGCGTAGTCGAGCGCCCGGTTCAGATCGAGTTGGCCCTCGGTCGCGATGATGTGGTCGAGCGTCTGGCCGGCGACGTATTCCATCACGATGAAGAACACGTTGCTCTGCTTCTCCGCGGTCGTGATGGCGACGATGTTGAGATGGTTCAGGCTCGCGAGCAGTCGGGGCTCGCGGAGCAGCTCCGCGAACTTGACGCTCTGCTTGTGCGGGACCTTGATGGCGACCTTCTTGTTGATCCAGGTATCCTGCGCCAGGTAGACGGTCCCGAAGCCACCGCTGCCGAGCGGTGCCATGATCTTGTACTTGCCGAGGTGTTGTCCGCGGAACAGCATGTGGGGATGATCGGAGCTGCCGGGCACCCGAGCGCGAGATGATCGATCATACGTGCGACGGCCCAGCGAGATCTGCAGTATAGATCGAAACCGCCGTCGAGGCCTGGAGCCTCCATGCGCCCACGATTCTTCGCGCCGCGCGCCCGTGCGGGTCAAGCCGAGTGGCTTCCCGACGAGGAGGGCCGACACCTGACCCGGGTGCTTCGCCTCGGGCCGGGCGCGCTCGTCGGAGTGTTCGATGGGGAGGGCGGAGAGTACATCGCGCGTGTCGAGGCCGTGGCGCACGGACGAGCGTCGGTCAGACCCGTCTCCCGCGTGGAGGCGATCGCCGAGCCGGCCGTCAAGCTGACGCTGGCCCAGGCGGTGCTCAAGGCGGACACGATGAACGCGGTCGTTCGCGACGCCGTGATGCTCGGTGCCGCCGCGATCCGGCCCCTCGTGACGGGTCGGACCACCGTGTCGCAGGCGGTGCTGCGGCGGCGCGGGAGCACGACACGCTGGGCGCGGGTGGCGGTCTCCTCCGCCAAGCAGTGTGGCCGGGCGGTGGTCCCCGAGATCGCATCGCCGGTGACGTTCGAGGCGTTCGTGCTCGAGCCGGGTCCCGACTGCCGGCTGATTCTCGTCGAGCCGGCGGTCGAGGTGCACGGCCGTCGATCGCTCCAGGCGCTACGGCAGGCGGCGGCCTCGCCTGCCGCGGCTACGGTCGTGATCGGCCCCGAGGGCGGGTGGACCGACGGGGAGGTCGCCGAGGCGACGGCGCACGGGTTCACGCCGATCACGCTGGGGTGCCGGACGTTGCGTGCCGAGTCGGCGCCGAGCGTCGTGCTCTCGGTGCTGCAGTTCTGCTGGGATGCGCTGTGAGCTGCTAGGGACGCTCGGTCCCGTCGGCGGTCCAGAGGTAGAGCGTACGACCGAATCCGTGGCCGTCGTCGAACTTGTCGATCTTGTCTGGCTTCCAGTCGCCCATGTCGAAGGCGTGAGAGACGATGCGGCTCCCGGCCGCGAGCTGCGCCGTGAGCAGCGGGCGCAACTTCATGTTGGAGGACGAGAGCAAGTACAACGTCACGACGCTCGCCGGGGTGAGATCCACCTCCAAGGCATCCTGGAGCCTGAATTCCACGAGGTGCTCCACGCCTGCCTTCTTGGCGTTCGCCTCGGACTCGGCGATGCGCTGCGGATCGATGTCGACACCCACCCCGCGGGCCCCGTACGTGGCGGCCGCGGCGATGACGATCCGCCCATCCCCGCACCCCAGGTCGTAGACGACATCCTCGCTGGTGACGTTGGCGATCTCGAGCATCCGCTGCACCACGACCTCGGGCGTGGGCACAAAGGGCGCCAGGCTCTGCCGGGCGGGAGCGTCCACGCGGAGCGGTGGCGGGATCGGGAGTCGAGCGGCGACCGGCGATGTCTCGGCCAGCGCGAGAAGCAGGGTCGATGCCAGAACGGACGCGAGCAATGTGCGCAACGGACACCTCCTGGAAGCCGACCTGAAGGGTAGGACATAGGGCGAGCTTTGTCCAACCCTCGAGCCGCTGCGGCCGGCGGCGCGCCCGGCGCGCCGGCTTTCGTCGCGGCTTGCTACGGTATACTGCGACCCTCGAAACCGTGATCCGCCGGGGCGGCGCTGGCTGGTCTCTCGCCACGGTGCGCCGCAGGGCCGGCGCGTCAGAACGGGGAGTGGGATGTCGAGAACCGAACGGCAGCGCCGCGTGGCCGAGTCGGTCGGGGTGCCGATGGCGCGCCGGCACATCTTCCTGTGCTGCGATCAGACCAAGCCGAAGTGCTGTGAGCGAGAGGAGTCCCTGGTCGCGTGGGACTACCTCAAGCACCGCCTGCGTGAGCTGGGCCTGTCCGAGCAGGGCGGCGTGTGCCGGACCAAGGCCAACTGCTTGCGGATCTGCGAGGACGGTCCCGTGGCCGTCGTCTATCCGGAGGGCGTCTGGTACGCGCGGTGCAACCCCGCCGCCCTCGAACGGATCATTCAGGAGCATCTGATCGCGGGCCGACCGGCCAGAGAGCATGTCATCCTGGAACATCCGCTAACGACCGGCGCATCCGTCGAGCAGGGCTGATCCATCGCGGCGTGGCCGCACCAGCGTTCGCGGGGTGGGCTGCTAGTACTACTTTGTTAGATCGCACAATTTGGGCGAGATCCGACAAGTGATCTAATTTGAGGACATTGTACTTTTCCGGCGAATTCGGGACCCTGCGCGGTAGTGCACGACCGCCGCACGGTGGGGCAGTTGCGTCGCCTGATGAGATGGCTCGAGGCCTTCAAGGCGTGCTTCGGCCATCGCGCACAGGAGCTGGCGTTGCGCCGGTACGTCCAGGGGTTGCTCAGCGACAGCCCGCGCAAGTCGATGGAAGCGATGCTGGCGCGGGGGACCGATCCCGGGGGCTATCAAGCGTTCCAACACTTCATCACCGATGCGCCGTGGAGTGCCGACGGCGTCTGGCGCTGCCTGCGGGCGGTGCTGCCCGAACGCGAAGGGCTGGTGATCTTCGCTGGCACGAGTTTCCCCAAGCCAGGGACGTCCTCGGTCGGGGTGGCCCGCCAGTACTGTGGGGCCGTGGGGAAAGTCGCCAATGGCCAAGTGGCGGTCACCGCGGCGCTGTGGACCGGGCTGCGCGCCTACTTGCTGGGGGCCGCGCTCTATGTGCCCGAGGCGTGGCTGACCGACGCCGCCCGCGATCGGGCGCGGCTTCCCCGGGGTGTCCGGTTGCAGGCGAAGTGGCGCCAAGCGCTCACCCTGCTCCGGCAGGTGCGCGCCAGCGGCCTCACCGGCACCGGCGTGCTGGCCGATGCGGAGTTTGGCGATACCGGCCTGTTTCGGGCCATGTGGCATCGGTTGCGGCTCCCCTATGCGGTGGGGATTTCCTCGTCGCAGACCGTGTTCCTGGGGCGGCCGCGCCTCGGGCACCGGCGGGGCGGCCGGCTGGGGCGCCCGCGCACCCGGCCAGACCTGGCGGCGGGCGTGCGGGCGTACACGGTGGCCCAGGCCGCCAAGGCGCAGCCGCGGTGGCGGCCCATCAGCTGGCGCGACCGCCGGCTCGCCCCCGAGGTGTGGCTGCTGGCCGAACGCGACACGGGCGCGACGCCGCGGACCAAATACTTCTTCGTCAACCTGCCGGCCACCACCTCCTGGCCGCAGCTCGTCCGACTCGCGCATCAGCGGTGGGCCATCGAGCAGCAGTACCAAGAGTTGAAGACCCACCTCGGGTTGGATCACTTCGAAGGCCGCACGTTCCCGGGCTGGCACCATCACGTCGTGCTCACCGCCGTGACGTACAACTTCCTGCAGGCCGAGCGGCGGCGGCACCTCGCCGGGCTCACCTTTCCAGTGGCCCGCGCGATCGTGCAGGAAATCTTCACCGCGGACCTCTTTGCTCCACGGCCGTTCTACCTGAAGCGCATCGAGGCGCTAAAGTCGGTGCAATTGCGGATCTAACAAAGTAGTACTAGCAGCCCGTGGTGAAAGTCCTGCGTTGCACCAAGGGCGGCGCTGCGCCCGGCTTGTAAGGCGCGAGGAGTGAAAATACCGGGAGTATTTGACCGACGAGCAACACAGCCAGGCGGGATGCAGCGCCGGCCGACTGCAGCAGGACTTTTACCACGGGCTGCTAGCGTCAAGTCGTTCCGCCCCACGCGGAACTCGCAAGGAGTGGGCTCGTCGCGGCCGCCAGTCGCGGCCCGGCATTCGGGGACAGCAAGGAGACCAACGGCATGTCACACGCGATCTTCGTTCGCGAGCACGGTGGACCCGAGGTACTGCGGTTGGAGGCGACCGAGCCGGGGGATCCGGGCCCGGGATCGGCGCGGGTCAGGGTCGCCGCGTCGGGCGTGAACTTCATCGACATCTACATCCGCACCGGCCTGTATCCGCGCCCGCTGCCGGCGGTGGCCGGCCTCGAGGGCGCCGGTACCGTGGACGCGTGCGGGGCGGGCACCGACCTGGCGGTGGGGGAGCACGTCGCCTGGGCAGGTGTTCCCGGCTCGTACGCCGAGGTCCTGATCGCGCCCGCCGACAAGCTGATTCGGATTCCTGCCGGCGTCTCCGACGAGGAGGCGGCCGCGGCCATGCTGCAGGGCATGACGGCGCACTACCTGGCGCACGCGACGCGCGAGACGCGCGTGGGTGACACGGCGCTGGTCCATGCGGCCGCCGGGGGGGTCGGTCTCCTGCTCGTCCAGATGCTTGCGGCCGCCGGGGCGCGGGTGGTCGGTACGTGCTCGACCGAGGAGAAGGCGACCCTGGTGCGGGAGGCGGGCGCGGAGCACGTGATTCTGTACGGGACCGGCGACTTCGCCGAGGAGGTCCGGCGGGTCACCGATGGCGCCGGCGTGGATGTCGCCTACGACTCGGTCGGACAGGCCACGTTCGACGGCAGCCTTCGGAGCCTGCGGCCCCGCGGCATGCTCGTGGCGTTCGGGCAGTCCAGCGGTCCCGTGGCGCCCCTGGATCTGCTGCGTCTGAGCGAGCTCGGCTCGCTCTTCGTCACCCGCCCCACGCTGGCGCACTACACCCGGGACCGGGCCGAGCTGGAGCTGCGCGCCGGCGCGGTGCTCGGCGCCATCGCCAGCCGTTCGCTGCGCATCAGGGTCGGCGCGCGGTTTCCGCTCCGGGAGGCCGCCGCGGCGCATCGTGCGCTGGCGGGTCGAGGGACGACGGGCAAGGTCCTGCTCACGCCGTGACGGAAGGCATCATCCCGCAGGTCATGACGGCGGTCGAGATCGTCCGCCCGGGCGGGCCCGAGGTGCTGGAGGCGGTCGAACGCCCGGTGCCCCGGCCCGGGTCAGGGGAGGTGCTGATCCGTGTCGCCGCGGCGGGCGTCAACCGACCCGACGTCATGCAGCGTGAGGGCCGCTACCCTCCACCACCCGGCGTGTCGGACATCCCGGGTCTCGAGGTGGCGGGTGCCGTGGTCCTGGTGGGACCGGGGGAGGTGGAGTGGCAGGTGGGACAGACGCTCTGCGCGCTGGTCGCGGGGGGCGGGTACGCGGAGTTCTGCGTGGCGCCGGCTCCGCAGTGCCTTCCGCTCCCGGCGGGACTCGATATGCCGGCGAGCGCGTCTCTTCCCGAGACGTTCTTCACCGTCTGGACGAATCTGTTCGAGCGCGGACGCTTGACGGCCGGCGAGACGCTCCTCGTGCACGGCGGGTCGAGCGGCATCGGTACGACCGCCATCCAGCTGGCGCGCGCCTTCGAGGCGCGCGTCCTCGCGACGGCCGGGTCCGAGCGCAAGTGCGCCGCGTGTCGGCGTCTCGGTGCCGACGTGGCGATCAACTACCGGACCGAGGACTTCGTCGACGCGGTCAAACGCGCCACCGGTGGACGCGGCGTGGACGTGGTGCTCGACATCGTCGGCGGCAGCTATGTGCGCCGCAACCTCGACTCGCTCGCGGACGACGGTCGTCTGGTGCAGATTGCGTTTCTCGAGGGTCCCAGGGCCGAGATCAGCTTCGCGCCGATCATCCGGCGTCGCCTGACCGTCACCGGTTCGAGCCTCCGGCCGCGCTCGATGGCGGAGAAGGGGGCCCTCGCCCGCGCGCTCCGGGCACGGGTCTGGCCCCTGATCGAGGCGGGACGGGTCAGACCGGTCCTCGACTCGACCTACCCGCTGGCGCAGGCCGCCGCGGCGCATCGCCGGATGGAGTCCAGCGAGCACATCGGGAAGATCGTCCTCGAACCGGCCGGCCGGCCGCCCGGAGACCCGGGATGAGCGTCCACTCGTCTAGGCGCGCGCCAGGTCCGGCTGCCAGTCTCTGATCAGCTGCTTGATGACCTTGCGCTCGGTCAGGCCCTCGTCGAGCACCTTGCGGGCGAGCGTGGGAAGCTCGGCGTCGCTCGCGAATCGGAGCGAGACGAGCTGCGCGATCGTGAACTCCGCAACCCGAGGCTGCAGGTCGTCTGGCAGGAGCTCGCGCATCCGGAGCCGCATCTCCAACCGAATCACGCGATCCTGCACGGCGAGCGCGAAGAGCCGCGCAAAGAAGAACAGCAGGATCAGGCCCGCCGCGACCAGCAGCGCAAGCCCCGTGTCCGCCGACGGCGACCGGACGAGCCGGTAGGCCGACCACAAGAAGTTGATGGCGAAGATCGGGAACGCGACGTAGTGATAGGCGGGGACGAACTTTGTGTGGTTCTCGTAGGTCTGTGCGACGTCGCTGGCCATTGGCTCCTCCTTGTGGCGCGTGACGGACGGGGGGGACCGAACGCGAGCACCCGGGCGCCGGTTCCCGACTGTCGAGTGATAGCATCTTTGTGCCCGTGGTGGAAGTCTCGCGGTGCCGGCCGGCCGCAGTCGGATCGTCGCCGGTGGAGCCAGCCGCGCCCGGGATGCGAAGGGGAGGACCGATGTCCGAGACCAGGACCGTGAGCTTTTCGTCCGAGGCCGGCAGCGCCAGCGGCTACCTGGCGCGTCCCGGCGCCGGCGCGCCGGCCGTCATCGTGCTCCAGGAGTGGTGGGGGCTCGTGCCGCATATCGAGGACGTGGTGCGCCGCCTGGCCGGGCAGGGCTACATCGCCCTGGCCCCGGATCTCTATCACGGCAAGAGCACGGTGGAAGAGGCCGAGGCGCAGCATCTGATGCAGGGGCTCGACTGGCCGCGGGCGGCGCAGGAGATCGCCGGAGCGGTCCGTTACCTCCGTGAGGCCGAGGGGGCCACCCGGGTCGGCGTCGTGGGGTTCTGCATGGGGGGGGCGCTGACGGTCATCGCGGCGTGCCAGCCAGGCGTCGACGCGTACGCGGCGTTCTACGGCTTCCCACCGCAGGGGGCGGCCCCGGTCGACGAGATCGCGGCGCCCGGCGTGATCTTCTTCGGTGAGGACGAGGGGTTCTTCTCGGTGCCAGACGCCAAGGCGTTCGCGGCGCGGCAGCAGGCACGCGGCCGAGAGGCGGAGGTGGTCGTCTACCCTAGAGCGGGCCACGCGTTCTTCAACAACGAGCGCTCGGAGGCCTACCGGGCGGACGCCGCCAACGACGCGTGGCGTCGCACGCTCGACCTGCTCGGCCGGTGTCTCCGGGGGTGACGAACCGTCCGGGGGCTTGACGGCGTCCCAGATACAGTCGGAGGCCAGGGCAAGCACCAACGAACCGACGGTCACGGGCACCGAGGGGCTGCGAAGGACCGAAGGTTGAAGTCAGGGCCGATGCCGTCTAAAATGTTAAGTTGGTTGAGGATAGGGTCTTCGGCTCGTTCGCGGCTGGGTCGCCGGTAAGCGATCCGCGCCATTCCACCGTATTCATCCCAGTAGCCTTGGGGCCTTACCTCGGGTCTTCACGTCCAGAGGAGCTGTCAGCGTGGTGTTCTGCTTATTGAGGGTCGGTTGCCGGCGTTTCTGGGTCATAGCGGTCGTGCTTGGCGGCATCAGCCTCCTTGAAGGCGCACCGGCCACGGCCCAGACGCGGTCACAGGATGGCCAGGGGCCGGGTCTGCTGGCGGCCGGTCGGGCGTGGCTGGAGGCACATCCTCAGGCGCAACAGCCGATCTCGCCGACGCCGGCAGCGGCGCAGGAGGCCACCCCCGAGACCTCGGAAGGCGCGCCCGACAACGCCAGCCCGATCGTGCCAACCGAGTCCACCGGCGCCTCGCGCCG
Organism: Vicinamibacterales bacterium; assembly: GCA_965197935.1. Lineage (GTDB taxonomy): Bacteria > Acidobacteriota > Vicinamibacteria > Vicinamibacterales > CAZQMT01 > CAZQMT01. The sequence continues at coordinate 1,337,102 of CBDAOD010000002.1, forward strand.
GGCGATGTCGGCCGTGGCTGCCGTCACGGAAGAGGCGCCGGTCATCGACGGCGACGTCCTGAACGACTCGATCTGGGACGATGCGGAGGTCGTGAGCGGGTTCTGGCAGACCGCGCCCGACGAGGGTGAGCCCGCGACCGAGCGGACCGAGGTGCGGGTCATCTACACGCGGGACACACTCTACTTCGGTGTCGTCTGCTACGACCGCGACCCCGCATCGATCATCGTGTCCGACAGCCGGCGGGACGCCTCGCTCGAGGAGACCGACAGCTTCCAGATCATTCTCGATACCTACCTGGACACCCAGAACGGATTCGTCTTCGGCACCAACCCCGCCGGCATCGAGTACGACGGCCAGGTGGCGAACGAGGGACAGGGCAGCGGCCGCTTCGGCGGCGGCGGCGGTGGCGGGCGACCCGGTCAGGGCGGCCAGCAGCGCGGCGCCGGAGGCGGGTTCAACCTGAACTGGGACGGCGCGTGGGAGGTCCGAACCCGAATCTCCGAGATCGGCTGGACGGCCGAGTTCGCGATTCCGTTCCGCACGATCCGCTACCCCGCCAGGGACACCCAGCAAACCTGGGGGATGAACTTCCAGCGCAACATCCGTCGCCGGAACGAGACCGCGTACTGGGCGCCGCTGCCGCGCCAGTACAACCTCTACCGGCTGTCGCTCGCCGGCACCTTGACCGGCATGCAGATTGGGAGCCAGGTCAATTTCAAGGTCACGCCCTACGCGCTGGGCGAGGCGATCACCGAGGGTGAGCGACCGCGCGAGACCGACCTCGACGGCGATGTCGGGCTCGACGCGAAGTACAGCCTCACGCCCAGCCTGACGCTCGACGCCACCTACAACACTGATTTCGCCCAGGTCGAGGTGGACGAGCAGCAGATCAACCTGGATCGGTTCAACCTCTTCTTCCCCGAGAAGCGGCCGTTCTTCCTCGAGAACGCCGGGTTCTTCACGGTCGGGGCGCCGAGCCAGGTCGAGCTCTTCTTCAGCCGGCGGATCGGCATCGACAGCCATGGCGCGCCCATTCCGATCGTTGCCGGAGCGCGGGTCTCGGGGAAGGCGGGCGGCAACAACGTCGGCTTCCTCAACATGCAGACCGAGGAGCGGCTCGGCGTCTCGCCGGCGAACAACTTCAGCGTGGCCCGCGTGAGCCGGGAGCTGGCGAACCGATCCTCCATCGGTGGGATCTTCGTGAACCGGCAGGCGACGGGGGATCTCGCGGGCAACGACGACTACAACCGCACGTTCGGGTTCGACGGACGTCTGGGGATCGGCGAGACCGGATTGCTCTCGGGCTTTGCGGCTCGGACCGTGACGCCCGGCCTCGAGGGGGACGACTACGCCTATCGGATGCGGGCCGATCGCAGCACACCAGCCCTGGATCTGAACTTCGGCTATACGGAGGTCGGCGACAATTTCAATCCCGAGGTGGGCTTCCTGAGCCGCGAAGGCTATCGCGCCATCAGCTCCCGCGTCATGCGACGCTTCCGACCCGAGAGCTTCTGGGGGATTCAGGAGCTGCGTCCGCACGTGAGCTGGAATGCCTTCTGGGATTTCAGCGGATTCCAGGAGAGCGGGTTCGTCCACATCGACCAGCACTGGGAGTTCAAGGCCGGCCACGAGATCCACACCGGCACGAACCTCACGAAGGAGGGCGTCGTGACGGCATTCGAGATCTCCGAGGGGATCTTTGTGCCACCGGGCACCTACGACCACCAGGAGGCCCAGGTCGTGTTCTTCACGAACGAGGGAGCCCCGTTTTCCGTTAGGTTCGACTTCAACGCCGGCGGGTTCTTCGGCGGCGATCGCCTTCGGCTGGGTCCCTCGGTGCGGCTGCGTCTTGGCGACAACTTCAACACCGAGGTCGGCCTGGACCGGAACGACATCGACCTGCCGGGCGGGGCGTTCGTCACGAATCTCGTCCGGAGCCGCATCTCCTACTCGTTCACCCCCCGGATCTTCACGCAGGGGTTGCTGCAATACAACGACAGCGCCGACATCTGGTCCGCGAACGTGCGCTTCGGCTGGCTCCAGCAGGCGAACACGGGCCTGTTCATCGTCTACAACGACACGCGCGGTCTGGTCGGCCTCTCGGATCCCACCATCGGCGGCCAGAGTCTCATCATCAAGTTCAGCCGCCTCTTCGACCTGGCGAACTGAGCCGCTCGGCCCGGCCGGCGTGGCTCGCGAACGACTCCGGGGCTGCCCGGCACTCCGCCCGCGTTATTTGGTAACGTTTATCGGACACCGGGGGCGCCCGAGGCCGTGGACGGGTAGCCCGGATCTCACCCCCCCAGGTCAAGGAGAACACTCGTGCCTCGAATCAGCATCGGTTTCGGCGTCGCCCTGATCGTCCTCGGCGTCGCGGGCTACGCGGCGTCAGGTGGGGCGAGCGTCACGGCGCTCATCCCCGCCGTGTTCGGGCTCCTGCTCGTCGTCACCGGCGTGGTGGCGCGGAAGGAGCACCTGCGGATGCACGCGATGCACGCGGCCGCGCTCGTGGGGATCTTCGGGTTCTTGGGCTCGGCTCGGGGGCTGGTCGGCCTCGTGACGATGCTCTCCGGCGGGCAGGTCGCGCGCCCGGGCGCGGTCTGGGCTCAGGCCATCATGGCCGCCCTGATGGCCGCGTTCGTCTGGCTGTGCGTCAAGTCCTTTATCGACGTCCGCCGCGCGCGCGCCGCTAGCGGGGCATAGAATCCGTGTCGCTCACCGCGCGGGTGCTGGTGGGTTTGCTGGCCGGGCTGGGCGTCGGGATGGTCATCTCGGCCTCGGAGGTGCCGGTCCTGGCTCGGGTGGCCGACGTGGCGGCGCCGATCGGGGCGATCTTCATCAACGCCATCCGCATGACGGTCATCCCGCTCGTGGTGGCGAGCTTGATCGTCGGGATCGCCTCGAGCGCCGACACGCGCGACGTCGGCCGGGTCGGCGGGCGCGCGCTCGTGCTCTTCGTCGTCCTCGTCGTGGCGGCGACGAGCCTGACCGCCGTCGTGGCGGCGCCCCTCCTGGCACGGCTTCGGCTGGACCCGGGCGTCGTGGCGGCGCTGCGCGAGGACGCGCGGAGTGCGAGCGAGAGCACCGCGGAGACGGCGCGACAGGTCCCTGGTCTGGCCGAGTGGCTGGTGGGCGTCGTGCCCGCCAACCCGGTGGCCGCGGCCGCCGAGGGGGCGATGCTGCCGCTCATCGTCTTCTCGCTGGCGTTCGGGCTGGCGCTGTCCCGCGTCGACCGCGAGCACCGCGAGCGGGTCCTCGCGCTCGTGCAGGGCGTGCTGAAGACGATGCTCACGCTCGTGCACTGGGTGCTCGAGTTCGCACCGATCGGCGTGTTCGCCCTGGCGGTGCCGCTCGCCGCCCGGATGGGCGTGGCCGCCGCCGGCACGCTCGCCTACTACATCGCGTTGGTCGGACTGCTGACGCTGGCCTTCGCGGGGCTCGTCCTGTACCCGGCGGCGGTCGTCGGGGGGCGCGTGTCGCTCGGCGGGTTCGCCAGGGCCTGCGCGCCGGCCCAGGCGGTCGCGCTCTCCGCCCGGTCGTCGCTCGCGGCGCTCCCCGCGATGATCGACGGCGCCAAGGCGCTGGGGCTGTCGCCCGCCGCGACCGGGTTCCTCATCCCGTTGGCGGCCTCCATGTTCCGGGTCGGCAGCGCCATCGGGCAGACGGTCGGCGTGCTCTTCGCCGCCCAGCTGTATGGTGCCGCGCCCGAGCCGGGGCAGCTCACGACGATCGTGCTCACCGTGGTGGTGACGACGTTCAGCATCCCGGGCGTGCCGGCGGGCAGTATCGTGGCCATGGTCCCGATCCTCATGGCGGCGAATCTTCCGGTCGAGGGCATCGGCGTACTGCTCGGCGTGGATACGATTCCCGACATGTTCCGAACCGCGACCAATGTCACCGGTGGAATGACGGCCGCCGCGATCCTCGGTAACGGTCGGCGGGAGAGCTGACGCGCGGCCGCCGATGGGCATTCCGGTTCCGCTCCTGCTGGAGGCGTACCGCCGCGGACTCTTCCCCATGGCGCTCCCGGATGGGGAGATTCGCTGGTTCTCTCCCGATCCCCGCGGGGTGCTGCCGCTCGAACGTTTCCACGTGCCCCGGCGTCTGGCACGCGTGGTTCGCCAGGAGCGGTTCGAGGTCCGGGTGAACTGCGCCTTCGACCAGGTGATCCGGGCGTGCGCCGACCTGGAGGAGACATGGATCAGCGAGCAGATCGTCGAGAGCTACGGCGAGCTGCACCGGCTGGGTTTCGCGCACTCGGTCGAAGTCTGGCGAGACGATCGGCTCGTGGGCGGGCTCTACGGCGTGAGCCTGGGTGGCGCCTTCTTCGGCGAATCGATGTTCCATCGTGTGACCGACGCGTCGAAGGTGGCGTTCCACGCCCTAGTGGACCGTCTGCGCCAGCGCGGCTATGGCCTGCTCGACGTGCAGTGGGTCACGCCGCACCTGGCGATCTTCGGCGCCTGCGAGATCTCGCGACGCCGCTACTTGCGGTTGCTCGACGTCACCCTCCGGCTCGGCTGTCGGTTCGTGGAGCCGTGAGGCCTCGGGTAGTACGATCGGCCGATCCATTGGAGTGGAGGATGCCATGAGGCGAAACCGAAGCGGTTGGTGGTGGGCAGTGGGTGCGATGCTGGCGTGGTCGACGACGCTCGGCGCGCAGGAGATCGGGCCGGCGCACGGCTCGCTCGTCGTGGTCGGGGGCGCGCTGAAGGACGTGAGCATCCTCGAACGCTTTCTCCAGCTCGCGGGTGGTGCCGACGTGCCGATCGTCGTCATCCCGACGGCCGGCGAGGCGGATGACTACGACCAGTATTGGTCGGGGTTGGATGCGTTCAGGGAAGCGGGTGCCACGAATCTCACGGTCCTGCACACGCGCGATCGCGCCGTCGCCGACACGCAGACCTTCGCCCAACCGATTCGTGAGGCGCGGGGCGTCTGGTTCGGCGGCGGGCGCCAGTGGCGTCTGGCGGATTCCTACCTCGATACGAGAGTGCACGAGGAGCTCTGGGCCCTGCTGCGGCGGGGCGGCGTCATCGGAGGCTCGTCCGCCGGAGCCACCATTCAGGGCGCGTATCTGGCGCGCGGTGATACCAAGACGAATACGGTCATGATGGGCGATCACGAGGAGGGGCTGGGGTTCCTTCGAGACGTGGCGATCGACCAGCATCTGCTGAAGCGAAACCGGCAGTTCGATCTGATCGAGATCATCGAGGCGCATCCCAATCTGCTGGGGATCGGGCTCGACGAGAATACGGCGATCGTCGTCCAGGGAGACGAGTTCGAGGTCATCGGGCAGAGCTACGTGGCGATCTACGATCACCAGCGGCGCCTCGACTCGGGCGGGATGTTCTATCTGCTGGCCCCCGGGGACACGTTCGACCTGATCGCCCGGCAGCCCTACAGGCCGTCCGTCACGCCCCAGCCGCTCGAGCGCGTGGAGAAGCAGGCGTGGCCCAGCCGCGAGTGACTGCAGGGCGGCTCACGCACGTGGTTCAGAGACGCCATGGAGGCTGGCCGCCTTAGGACGCGCGGCGGAACGCGCGCTGGCTCTTGGCGAGCATCTGAATGAGGGCGTCGACGATCTCCTGATCGAACTGTTCCCGCAGTCGCCCGCGCAGAATGCTGATGGACTCGAAGGCACGCATGGCGCTCTGATAGGTCCGCTCGGTCGTCATTGCATCAAAGGAGTCCGCCACCGCCGTCACGCGCCCGTACAGATGAATCTGTGCCTGCTCCAGCCCGCGGGGGTAACCGCAGCCGTCGAGCCGCTCGTGGTGCTGGGACACCGCCAGCATCCTTTCGGGGTTCATTCGGGGGTCGTCTCGCAGGATGCGTTCACCAAACTCCACGTGCTGTTTCACGATCTCCATCTCCTGGGGAGAGAGCGCGCCGGTCCCCCTGAGCAGCGGCTTCGGGACCTCGCTCTTGCCGATGTCGTGGAGTAGCGAGCCGGTGGCGAGATCATCGAGCTGGCTGCGGGACGTGATGCCCACGTGTGCGGCGAGCGAGACGCTCAGAACGCACACGTTGATCGAGTGCGTGAACGTGTCGTAGTCGTCGGACATGATTCTGATCAGGTGATGTAGGACGTCGGGTCCCTGCAGCAGGAAGCTGACCGTGTGTTCGGCGACCTGCTCGACTCGCTCCACGGTGTCAGGCGACGTCGGGTCGCCGAAGATGTCACCCAGAAGGGCCTTCTCGACGGAGTAGAGGAGCTGCGCCTTCCGGGCCGCTGGCACCCACGGATCCTTCAGGATCGGTCCGAGGTGTTGCTCCAGGTAGCGCGCGTAGGCGGCCGCGTCGTCCCCGCTGATGTAGAGCGTCTGGATCTTGTTGTCGACGAGGCGCTGTCGCTGGTCCTGGTTGAACTCGACGCCCTGCTTCAGGAAGAGGATGTGGCTGGCGGCCCCTCGTTTGAGGTAGATCCCGAATTTCAGATCTGAGCCGACCTGCAGGCAACTGAGATCGATTGAGTGGTACGAGGGACGAGGTTGGCCGGGGACTTCCATGGTGGCTCGACTCCGCGAGGGAAGGAGCAACCCCCATACCAACCCAGTCGGATCGGGACCGGGCGTGCGCTATGCCGTTGTGGCTCTGCCAGTTGCGCAGGGCCGATGGTGTCGGTGCGCCGAGCACCCGACGGCCGTCGATGACGAAGATTGTAAGATCGCTACCGTTCCTGCCAACTGAAGACTTCCAGGGTATACCCTTCCGGGTCGCGGAAGCCGAACGAACGGACGTGTACCTTGGCGCTGTCGCGCGGTGGCGTTGGGATCTCGACCCCGCGCTCCCGGAGGAAGGCGTACCAGGCATCGACGTCGTCGACCACGAGGCTGAGCATGACGGGCTTGCTCGCAGAGGGGCGATGCACGCCGTTCTCGGCATCCACGAGCCCAACTGCGGAGGTCGGTGACAGCTGAAAAATCTTGACCCAGTCGAGATCGAGGGTCGCCTGTAGACCCAGCGTCGTGCCGTAGAACCGGGTGGCGCGCTCGAGATCCTCGAAGTACAGAAACGTCACCTGGCTCGCGATCGGCGGTGTGGGGCGGGTCTGGGCGAGCGCCGGGTCGGCCAGGGCGCCGGTGAGGCACAGCGCCCCGGCGAGCAGCAGGACGCCGAACGCGCCGTGTCGGCGCGATCGGGCGGCGGATAGAGCTGCACCCGGCTCGCGCCGGTCTCGACCGAGCGTCTCGAGCCGTGTGCATTCCTCGCAACGATCCCCCGTCGCATCGGGAGAGTCGCGCATGACCGTCGACCTCTGGTGTCCCGGCGTCCGCTGGGCGTGGGTCCCGCTGGGTATTGTCCTCGGCGTCGGCATAGTCTGCATTGTCATTGTCACTATCATCATGATCATGATCGTCGTGACGCCCGCCGATCGTGGCGGAGGGCGACGCTGGGGTCACACGGCTCACCGGCGTGGCCGCGGATGCCCCGCGCCCTCGCCGGTGGACAGGGTCGCGCGGCTATCTTAGAGTCTCCCTCTGGGATGGGTGAAACCCCTCGCCTTTAGGCGAAGCCTTCAGGAGGCCGCAGGGCCGGACCTCTTCGGGCTCTGGGACGTGCGCCGTGATAGTCGGCTTCAGCCGACGCGGCGCACTGATTCCCTCGCCTTCAGGCGAGGGAGACTCAAAACTGGTCTTCCGCTCGGCACCAGGCGCCGCCTTCAGGCTCGGCGGAAGCCCCACGACACTGACAACACACCGCACGAGCGTGGTGGTCTGCATCAGGCGGTTGTTCGCCCGGCAACGGTTCACTCGGCACAGCGGGTACCTCCTGGGGATCCTCGGGCTGTACGTGCTTCTGTCGGGGCTCTACACTACCTCGACCCCGCCGCTCGAGGCGTCCGACGAGGCAGCCCACCTCGGCTTCGCCCTCTACGTCAAAGATCGCCACGCGCTGCCGGTGGCGGACCGGCGCCGGCGCACGTTGGCCGACCAGGAAGCCACGCAGGCGCCGCTCTACTATCTGGTCTGTGCGGCTCTGATCCAGTCGATCGACACGTCCAACGCCATGGAGTTCTACGCCCGACGGCCAGACAGCCCGATCGGACGCGCCGACATCCCGGGCCCCAAGCACATGTTCCAGGGAGGCGGGGATCGCACCTTTCCCTACCGGCGGACCATGCTGGCCGTCGCGATTCTCCGGCTCGTGTCCGTCGGTTTCGGGATGCTGACGGTGTGGATCACCTACCGGGTCGGGCGGCTCGTCGCTCCGAGCGCGCCGTCGGTCGGCCTCGTCGGCAGCGCGCTGATCGCGTTCAACCCGATGTTCCTGTTCATTTCGAATTCCGTGAACAACGACAACCTCGTGACGCTCCTGGTGACGGTTGCGCTCTTCCTGGTCCTGAGATGCCGGCGCCAGATTCACGCCGTCGCCCTCGGGGTGACGGCGGGCGTCGTCGTCCTGACCAAGCTGTCCGGTGCCATCGTGGTGCCGGTGATGCTGTTCGATCTGATGAGCCGGAAGCGACCGTGGCGCGGCCGTGGGCTCCGGCTGGCGGTGTTCGTCATCGGGCTGGCCGTCACGGCGGGCTGGTGGTTCGGGCGCAATCTCCGCGTGTACGGCGAGCTGCTGGCGCTCAGCGAGCACGCCGCCATGGCGGGAAACGACCGATACGCCATCGACCTGCTCGCGCTGGTTCGAGAGTGGGACGGCTTCTTGAAGTCATACTGGGGCGTGTTCGGCGCGTTCAACGTCGTGTATCCCGAATGGATCTACTTCGGGTTCTTCGCCCTGACCGTCGTGCTGCTGGGATCCCTGGCGGTGTGGATCCGGCGGGTCCGGCCGGGCTGGGATTCTCCCGTGGTCCCCCTGGCGATTCTGGCCGGCAGCAACCTCGTCGCGGTCGTCTACTGGACCAGCCAGCTCTTCGGATCGCAGGGTCGGCTGATGTTCCCCTCGATCGCGGCGCTCGCCCTCCTCGGCGCTCAGGGTCTGCACGGCTGGAAGGGTCGAGTGCGGCGCCCGCTGACGGTGACGATCCTGGCGTTTCTACTGGTCACCGCCGCCTACGCCGGCGCCGTGGTCATCCCGGCGGCGTACGAGTGAGGGGGAATGGCTCGTCCTCGCGCCTCGCTCGGGCCGGCCGCGGCATCTCCCAAGGCGGCCCTTGGTGCGACGCAGGACCTTTGCCACGGACTGCTAGGCCAGGTTGCGTTTGCGCAGATAGCGCGCCAACCCCGCCCACCCCATGTGCGTGCCCGAGCCGGCCTCGAACCGGTGAGCCTCCGCCTCGGACAGGTGGCGGCGTAGGTCCTCGGCCACCTGCCGCTCGTACTCCTTGGACCGTTCGGCGTCGGTGGATTCCGCCTGCAGCGACTGGCGTACGGCGTCGGTACGCTCCCTCAGCGCGTCCCAGAGCCGGGCCAACTGGTCGGCGACGCCGTCCGCCGGGCCGAAGTGCGTGAGGAACAGCCGCACCGGTCGCCAGTCCGAGATCCGGGCGAGGCTCTCCTTCCAGAGCTCGAGATCGATGTCCGGGGGCGGCGTGGGCGCGAGGACGTACGGCAGGTTGGCGATCCGAATCCCACCGGTGTCCCCCACGAACGCCACCCCGCTCTCGCCATCCAGATAGCTCACGTGGTGGGAGGCATGGCCGGGGGTGTAGGCGACCTCGACCGTGCGGCCGGAGATCCTCAGGGTCTCGCCGCCCGACAGCGTGCGGACGTTGGCGGCCGGCACGGGGAGGAAGGGGCCCCAGAGCCGGTCCATGTCGGCGCCGTAGAGACGGGTCGCGCTCTGAATCAGGCGGTCGGGATCGATCATGTGCGGCGCGCCCCGTTCGTGGACGTGCACCGTGATCCGCGGATTCAGCCGCACCAGGCTACCCGTGGCGCCCGCGTGGTCCAGGTGGATGTGGGTCAAGAGGATCGACGTCAGGTCGGAGATCTCGACCCCGTGCTCCGTCAGCCTCGCCTGCAGCGTCTCGAGCGTGGACGCGGGGCCGGGGTCGATGAGTGTCGAACCCAGCGAGCTCTCGAGCAGACAGGCGGCAATGACCTGCGACGTGCCCAGGTGCTCCAGGTCGACCAGCCTGATGTTGGTGCTCACGACGTTCGAGGTGTCTACCGACATGCGTGCCTCGCTCTTTCGTGCGACCGTGTCGGATGACGCCACGGAGGCTGGCCGCCTTCACGGTGTGCCTGGCGGCCGCCGCTCCGCCCCTCAGCGGGCGATCTGACCGCCGTCAAAACGGCCACCCCGCCCAGGCGAAGAAGGCCAACGTCAAGACCAGTATCGCGTTCACGGCCGGGTGGTTACGCATGTCCGCGCCGACGCGTTTCGCCGGGCCGTTGAGGATCAGGAGCACCAACGCCAGGATCGGCATGAACGCCGCGCCGACGATGGCGTACAACTTCTGCATCTGCTGGAATCCACCCGCCAGGCCGGCCAGCGGGATCGAGGCGAGCGCGATCTGATACCAGAGGTAGGGCGCAGAGCGGGCCATCTTCGCCGGCGCGATGCGCGGCGTGCTCTTGAGAATGCTCCAGAAGTCGGCGAACAGATAGGGCACACTCTGCCAGACCCCGAGCAGGCTGCTGAACACCGCACCCCAGGCGCCGATGAGAAAGGTCCACTTGCCGGCCGGCCCCAGCGGCCCCTCCAGCCGCTCGGACAGCGTCACGATCAGGCCGGCCCCCTGGCCCTCGATCGCGATCGTGCTGCCGATCATGACCATGGCGATCCCGAAGACCGCCGTCATGCCGTAGCCGACCGCGAGATCGATCCGGGAGATGCGCATGTGCTCCGGACCCTGTCGTCCTTCCTCGCGGATCCAGTAGCCGTAGCTGAGGACGGTCACCGTGCCGCCAACCCCGCCCATCAGGGCGATCGTCCAGCCGAGCCCCTGCCCGCCGACATCTGGAATGCGCGGGATCAGCAAGCCAGAGAGGATCTGGCTCCAGGGCGGCGCGACCAGCACCGCCGTCACCACGACGGTCACGAACATGAGGGCGATGCAGGCGCCCATGACCTTCTCGAACAGCTTGTAGCCACCGTAATACGCGAGGATGACGCCGGCGGCGCTGTGGATGACGCCGAACACGACCTTGCCCGTCTCGGCGGTGCCGAACACGGGCAGCAAGGCATGACCGGCCACGCCGCAGGCGCTGATCAGTGCCGACCCGACGAAGAAGCTCCAGAACACCAGGTAGACGAGGAAGAAGGCCTGGAAGGGCAGCCCGATATGGGTCACAGCCCCTTCGAGCAGCGTCTGCCCGGTCGCGAGCTGCCAGCGCGCGAGTCCTTCGTTGAGGACGTACTTGATGCCGGCCCCCAGCACGACCGCCCACAGGACGGTGACGCCCAGCGCGTTGCCCGTGAAGGTGGCCGTGGCGAGGTCGCCGGCGCCCACGCCGGTGGCGGCCACCAGGATGCCGGGCCCGAGCAGCGTGAGGACGTGCCTCGAGGATTGGCTCACTGGCGGTCTGTATCAGCCGGTTCAGGAGTGGCCGCCGGAGCGCGGCGTCCGACTGGCCAGGCGCGAGACGCGAGCATGTTGGGTATATGTGAGTGACCAGGAACGCCGCCAGGCGGGATGCCCCACCCGGCGGGCGCTCCTGAACCAGCTGAACAGGCCACTAGCGCCGCGCCGAGGTCCCTGTCGAGGCCGGAATGACCGGCAGGACGATGTGCGACGGTCGGCTCTGGTCGTGGAAGACAGTGTTGGCGGCCACGACCATCTGGTGATGCCGGTTCAGCGGCTCGCCGCTGTTGGGGTTGATGTCGAACCGCGGGAAGTTGCTGCTGGAGATGTCGACACGGATACGGTGCCCCTTCTTGAAGACGTTCGATGTCGGATACAGCTTGATCGTGAACTCGTAGGTCTCGCCCGGCTCCATCAGCTTCTCGTCCATCAGGGTGTCCCGGAAGCGGGCTCGAACGATGCCGTCCTCGAGGTTCAGGTCGAATCCGCCCGGATAGTCGGCGTTCGGGGGATAGACGTCGATCAGCTTCGCGGTGAAGTCGGTGTCCAGCGCGGTCGAGGACGCCCAGAGCTTGACCTCGATCTCGCCGGTCACCTCGAGATCGGCTTCGAGCGGCTCGCTCTGGAATACGAGGATGTCGCGGCGGGCAGAGAGCGGAATCGGTCGCGTCCCGTTCCAGATGTGCTCGCCGCCCCGCTGGTCCCAGGCGCCCTGGAGCATGATGCCGTCCCCCGAGGAGATGTTGCCGCCGATGGTCGGCACCGGATCGTGCGGGTCGAAACTGTAGCTCGTCGAGGCCTCGGCCTCGGTCGGGGCCTCGGTGGACAGCCCGCCGTCCTGGTGGAAGTAGAAGCTGGTGTAGCGAGTGCGGGCGAGCGGCCACTCCTGCTCCTCGCGCCAGACCCCGCCGTGGTTCAGCAAGCCGTCGGCCGTCCGTCGCCCGTCACCCGTCCCCATGACGAAGATGCGCACCGGGGTGGCGAAGGGGGCCGCCGTTCCGACCGAGTTGTCGATTCCCTTCAGCCAGTGGTCGTACCACTCGAGCCGCCACGCGAGCGGATCGGGGATGGCGGCGGTCTCGCCGAAGCTCACCTGGCCGTGCTGCGACTGTCCGTGTCGGCCGTGGATCCACGGCCCCATGATGAGATAGACGGGGCCCGCGATCGTCTGGCTGAGCGTGCGGTAGTTGGCGGTCGTGTTCCCGGCCCAGGAGTCGTACCAGCCACCCACGAGATAGACCGGGATGTCCTTGTACTGCTCCGGATAGTCCAGGATGCTCGTGGCCTTCCAGAAGTCGCCGTTCGCCCCGTGCTCCATCCCCTCGACCAGCCACGCCTCGTACTCCGGCGTGTGCTTGAGCGGGGTCGTGCCCTTGAGAATCGGCAGGTTCACCAGATAGTCGCGCCGGTTGGCGTACATCTCGTCGAGCATCGCCTTGACCTTCGGGTCGCGAGCCTGCGGGCTGCCCTGGCTGGCGCGCCGGAAGATCCAGTTGAAGAACCGTAGCTCGAACGCGCCGGCGTTGCGGACACTCTGATATCCCATGTTGGAGACGGCATCGATCGGAATCACCGTCGTGAGCTCGGGTGCCTTCGACATCGCCAGGGCGTGCTGGGTGCCGCCGGTATAGGACGTGCCGATCATGCCGACCTTGCCGTTCGACCACGGTTGCCGGCCGATCCACGCGCACAGGTCGTAGCCATCGTCGATGTCGTCGTTCACGAAACCGCCCCAGGTGCCCTCGGACTTGTAGCGGCCGCGGTTGTCCTGATACACGACGGCGTAGCCACGCGCCGCGTAGTAGTGCGCGGTGCCGGTCCCACCCTCCTTGTTGTAGGGCGTGCGTTGCAGGATGGTCGGCAGCTTCTCGGTCACGATGGCGCCGTTCTCGTCGGTGGGGAGATAGACGTCCGTGGCGAGCTCGACCCCGTCGCGCATCGGCACCATGACGTCCTTGACGACGGCCACGCCGTACGTGGCTTCGCTCGCCCCGTGGATCGAGACACTGGTGGCTATCGCCGCCGTCGCGACGAACGCCAGTAGAGACAGGAGGACGCGCGGGCGTGGTCTACGGAGTCGCATGTATCGCTCCTCTCGCCGTTCTGGACCGGACCGGCCGTGCAGCCCCTCGAAACCCCCGTCAACCGCGTCGACCCCCGTCAACCGAGGTCGACGGACGCTTCGGGGACGAAACGAACGGGAAAATCGTATCACCGGGGCCGGGGCGTCGCAATGCGTGCCATTTCGGGGATCAGAGCTGATACCCTGGGACCCAAGGAGACTTTTATGGCCCAAGACCAGATCGATTTCAGCAACCTGCGCGTGCCGCAGCTTCCCGGGCGGACGCTTGCCTGGGGGATCGCGGGGATCGCGGCGATCCTGGTAGCGTTCAACACGCTGTACCAGGTGCAACCCGAGGAGGTGGGCGTGGTCCTGCGCCTCGGGCGCTTCGTTCGGACGACCGAGCCGGGGCTGCGTGCCAAGCTGCCTCTCGTGGAGGAGGTGTTCAAGGTCCCGGTCCAGCGCCAGCTCAAGCAGGAGTTCGGCTTCCGCACCGTCGAGGCCGACGTGCGTAGCCGCTTCACGGTCGAGGACTCGGGCGACGAGGCGATCATGCTGACCGGCGACCTCAACGTGGCCGTCGTCGAGTGGATCGTCCAGTACCGCGTCTCGGACCCCTACCAGCTCCTGTTCAAGGTGCGGAACCCCGAGGGGACGTTCCGCGACATGAACGAGGCCGTGATGCGTGAGGTGGTGGGCGATCGAACGGTCACCGAGGTGTTGACGATCGGCCGGCAGGAGATCGAGTCTCGCGTGGAGGCGGAGTTGCAGCCCCTCGTCGACCAGTACGAGCTGGGCATCACCGTCGATCAGGTGGTTCTGCAGGACGTCAACCCGCCCGACCCCGTCAAGCCGTCGTGGGACGAGGTGAATCAGGCCCAGCAGCAGCGCGACCGCCTCATCAACGAGGCACGGGCCGAATACAACAAGGTGGTGCCGCGCGCCAGCGGCGAGGCGGAGCAGACGCTCCTGCAGGCCGAAGGCTACGCCCTCGACCGCGTCAACCGGGCGCAGGGAGACGCGACGCGGTTCAAGGCGCTCCACGCGGCCTACCGAGTGTCGCCGGAGGTGACACGTCGCCGGTTGCACCTGGAGACGATGGAGCGGATTCTTCCCACGCTGGGCGGCAAGGTCTTCATGGACCGTGACGCCAGTGGCGTGCTGCCGCTCTTGAACCTGGAAAGCCTGAGGAACGCCGTGCCGACCACGCAGGGTACGGGAGGTGTGCAATGAACAACAAGACCATGGTCCAGCTCGCGCTGGCGTTCGCGGTTCTCTTCGTCGTCAGTAGTGCTGCCTACCAGGTCGACGAGGCTCGCCAGGTGATCATTACGCAGTTCGGCGAGCCGGTCGGTGAGCCGGTGAACGAACCGGGACTGCACTTCAAGGTGCCGTTCATCCAGCTGACGAACTACTTCGAGAAGCGTTTTCTCGAGTGGGACGGCGACCCCAACCAGGTGCCGACGAAGGACAAGCGGTTCATCTGGGTGGATACCTACGCGCGGTGGCGCATCGCGGATCCGCTCAAGTTCTTCCAGCGGTTGCGAGACGAGCGAGGCGCGCAGTCACGGCTCGACGACATTCTCGACGGCGAGACGCGTAACGCGGTCGCCCGTTACGACCTGATCGAGATCGTGCGGAGCACCAACCGGGACCCGGAGGACGTGCCCATCGAGGCGGAGGAGGAGACGGTCATCCTCGAGCCGATCCAGCGCGGTCGCCAGAAGATCGCGAGCGAGATCCTGCAGAGTGCGCAACAAGGGACCGAGGACCTCGGCATCGAGATTCTCGACCTCCGTTTCAAGCGCATCAGCTACGTGGAGGAGGTCCAGAAGGACGTCTTCGCGCGCATGATTGCCGAGCGCCAGCGCATCGCCGAGCTCTTCCGCTCGGAGGGGGAGGGTGAGTCCGCGCGGATCCGTGGTGAACAGGAGCTCGAGCTGAAGCGCATCCAGTCGGAGGCCTATCGGACGGCGCAGGGGCTCCGCGGCGAGGCCGACGCGGAGGCAACGGCGGTGTACGCCGAGGCCTACGGCCGAGATGCGGACTTCTACGCGTTCACGCGGTCGCTCGAGACCTACGAGAAGACGATGGATCCCAGCACCATCTTCATTCTCGGAGTCGAGAGCGAGCTGCTGCAGTACCTCGAGAAGCCGCGGTGATCAGGGGCCGAACCGGAACACCAGGAACAGGATCCCGAACCCGATGAAGTACGCCAGGCCGAGCCAGCTGAGGAGCCGGAGGCGCGGGCCGGGCCGGAGCGCCTCTGGCGTGTGCGTGGAGGTGATCAGCCTGTAGTTCAGGAAGGCGAAGAAGGGGGCCGTCAGAAAGGACATGGTCGTCACCAGATCGACCAGGTCGGTCAGTCGGTTGACGAACGCATCGATGATCAGAAGGGCCGGCAGGCAGGCGCCCAGGAGCCACACCACGTAGAGGCGACGCGGCGCCAGCGTGATACCCGGTGCCGCGAGCCGGGTGGCGGCGCTCAGACAGCGCGGGTAGCCGTCGATGACGGCGAGCGTCGTGGAGAACATCGTGGTCAGCGCCGCGACGCCGACGACGGGTCCGGCCCACTCGCCGAGGGTGTCGCGGTAGATCTGCACCAGCTGCCGCGTGAAGGCGGCACCCGAGCTCTCGAACGCGATTCCCGAGCCGTGCATGACGAGCGCGCCGAGCGCGAGGAACATCACGGCCAGCGCGACCGTCAGGCCGTAGCCGACGTTGAAGTCGACCGTGGCGTCGTCGACGCTCGTCGGTCGATCGGTCGTCTGCTCGTTCGCCTGGAGCCACAGCGACTGCATCACGGAGATCTCGATGGGCGCCGGCATCCACCCCATCAGTGCGATCACGAAGCCGAGGCTCGCCGCGGTCCATGCCGACGGTGCCTGGTAGCCGGTGGGCGCCACCGGGCCGTGGAGCAGCGCGGCGATGAAGGCCGCGAGGGTCGCCACGAACAATACCGCCATGACGCCCTTCATGGCATGATCCAGCCATCGATAGTGCCCGACGGTCAGGATGACGGCGCAGCTGGCCATGATCACGGCGCTCCACCCGGTCGGGCCCGGTCCGGCGCCGAAGAGATAGCCCGCGATCGCGGCGGTCACGAAGGAGACTCCGGCCACCGCGACGATGGACGACACGACGGCGAACGCGATGAAGGCGTGGACGAAGACGCGCCCCATCCGCGCGTAGCCGTCCAGCAGGTTCTCCCGACTCGCCGCGAGGTAGCGATGGCCGAACTCGAAGAACGGGTACTTGAACAGGTTCACCAGCAGCACGATGATCAGCAACTGGTAGCCGTAGTCGGCTCCGGCGCGAGTCGCCTGCACGAGGTGCGACGTCCCGATGGCGGCGCCGGCCATCACGATTCCTGGGCCGAGGGAGTCGAGCGGCAAGCGCGAGCGGAGTGTCATGCGGGCATCTGGCGGGCCCTCGGCGTCGGCGTGTCGAGCGCAGGACCGGTCGCCCGAGTGTATGGTGAGCGTGGTTCGCAGGCAACCGGAGCGCGTCCGGTGGCCGGTCGACGCGGGCGCCGGGGCTGTCAGGCGGCGGTGGGGGCGTGACGCCGCGTCGACGACTGCCAGGCGGGGTGGTGCCCACGGGGGCGCTCGATGGCTGACGCGACCGGCCCGATTCGGCCGACCCGCCTCTGGAGGCTGCTATCGCTGGATCGTCGGACGACGATCGCGCGCGCGTTCTGGGCCGATCCCGAGGCGACGAGTCACGCGGAGGCGATCCAGGCGATCTCGCAACGGCGGCACTTTCGGCCGCAGAAGGTACGGGCGCTGTCGCCGGAGATCAGGACCCGTTACCTCGCGTCGACGCCGGAGCTGTCGGCCGGCCTCGTTCTGCAAGCGCTCGTGTCGTATCACCTGCAGCAACAGCGCCCCATGATGGCGGCCTTTCTCGATGCCCTCGGCATGCCCCACGAGGACGGCATCCTGGCGGACGACGCGCCGGGACCCGCCGAGGGCGAGCTGGAACGTGCGGCGAAGGCGCTCGCGGCCGCGTACCCCGCCCAGGATGTTCGGCTGTACTTCCAGACGTTGTTGGCGCACGATCCCGACACCTGGGGCGGTCTGGCCACGGTGGCGTCTGGCTTCGGGGACGAGCCGACCGACGCGTGATGCACGAGGAGCACGATGGACTACGTCAACCTCGGTAACAGCGGCCTGAAGGTTTCACGCATCTGTCTGGGGACGATGACCTACGGCACGCCCGCCTGGCGTGACTGGGTGCTGTCGGAGGAGCAGAGCCGTCCCTTCATCAGCCGCGCGCTCGAGCTCGGGGTGAATTACTTCGATACGGCCGATATGTACTCGCGCGGCGCGAGCGAAGAGATCCTCGGACGGGCGGTCAGGGAGTTCGCGCGCCGCGAGGAGGTCGTGATCGCCACCAAGGGGTTTTACCCGCTCACCGATGGCCCGAACGCCGGTGGGCTCTCGCGCAAGCACCTCTTCGACGCCATCGACGCGTCGCTTCGACGCCTGGGGCTCGACTACGTCGACCTGTACCAGGTTCACCGCTGGGACGAGACGACACCACCAGAGGAAACCCTGCGGGCGCTCGACGACATCGTGCGGTCGGGGCGAGCCCGCTACATCGGGGCGTCCAGCATGTTCGCCTGGCAGTTCGCGCGGGCGCTGTATCTGGCGGATCGGCATGGCTGGGTCCGCTTCATCGCAATGCAGAACCACTACAACTTGGTCTATCGCGAGGAGGAGCGCGAGATGCTGCCGCTGTGTCGGGCCGAGGGCGTCGGGGTCATACCCTGGAGCCCGCTGGCGCGCGGCTTCCTGGCGGGCAACCGCTCGCGTGAGACGAAGGGAGAGACCCGGCGCGCCAGAACCGACACGATCGCCCACGACCTGTACCACACGGATGCGGACTTCGACATCGTCGCGCGGGTGGCCGGGGTCGCCGCCCGGCGCGGGGTCACGCCGGCCCAGATCGCGCTGGCCTGGCTCTTGCGACAACCCGGGGTCGCGGCTCCGATCGTCGGCGCATCGAAGATGGAGCATCTGGAGCAGGCGGTGGCGGCGCTCGCGATCGAGCTCGACGATCAGGAGTGCGCCGCTCTCGAGCAGGCCTATGTGCCTCACCCGGTCCTGGGGCACTAGTGCACCGCCGTCGAGATCCGGCCACGCCTCGAGCCCGCAGCACACCCACCCGCGGCGTGACCGCTCCTCGAAATGCTGCCGATATTCCTCGTCGCGGCGCCTTGCGCCTGGGCGCGCTGCGAACCCGATCCGTGACCGCATCTCGACGGCGGTGCACGAGTGAGCCGAAGGGATAGCGCGTGAAGGAAGGTACCGGAGTTCCGCCGTGGCACGCCCGCGGGCTGCTGTTCGAGAACTGTAGCTGCCAGCTGGTCTGTCCGGGACACATGCACTTCGACCAGCTGTGCACCCATGCGCGGTGCAAGGGCTACTGGGCGATCAGGATCGACGAGGGTGCCTTCGGTGCGGTCGCGCTCGCCGGCCTCACGGCCGTGGTCGCCTACGACACGCCCCAGCACATGATCGCGGGCGACTGGGTCGAGGGAATCATCATCGATGAACGGGCCTCGGCGGCGCAGCGCGATGCCATCGAGGCGATCCTCTCGGGCCGCGCCGGAGGGCCGTGGGCGTTGCTCGCGCGGTTCGTCGGCCGCTGGCTCGACACGCGGTACTGCCCGATCGCGATCGTCGAGGAGGGCCCGAGCAAGCGCGTGGCGATCGACGGCCTTCTCGACGCGGTGATTACCGAAATCCGGGGACGCGACCGGAGCCGGCCCGTCAGGTTCGAGAACATCTTCAACCAGATTCACGCGCCGTCGCAGGTGCTGGCGCGCGGCTCGACGCGTTTCGACGATGGCGCGATCGTCGTGAGCAACGAGGACACCCACGGGCTCTTCTCCTCCTTTGAATGGGTCGTGGACGGGTCATGAGCGTGGCGGCGGGATCGGGGACGGCCCGGCTCGCCGGTCTGTTCCGCCGCGAACGCGTGGTCGTGGCGGGGGCGGGAGCCGGCGTGACGGTGCTCGCGTGGCTCTGGTTGGCCCGGGTGGCTCGACGACACGCGCTCGCGACGGCGGTCGCCACCCCGCACCTGCCGACGATCGACGTCTGGTCCGTGCTGTCCCTGGTGCTCATGTGGCAGATCATGATGGTGGCCATGATGACGCCGCCGTTGCTCCGCTGGACCATGGTCCTGGGTGTGGTGATGGGGCCCGGCCATCGCGAGTCGGGTCGCGTCGGCCCCGCCGCGGTCTTTGCGGGTGGGTATTTCACCGTCTGGCTCGCCTTCAGTGGTCTGGCCGCCGCGGCGCAGGTGGCGCTGCAGGAGGCCGGCGTGCTCGACGGGCTGCACGGGGCCGGCAGCCGGTTGGCGGGCGGCGTCCTGATCGCGGCGGGTCTGTTTCAGCTCACGCCGCTCAAGCGTGCCTGCCTCTCCCATTGCCGAAGCCCGCTGGGCTACCTGCTGGCGCGTTGGCGGAACGGTCCCGTGGGCGCGTTTCGCCTCGGTGTCGGGCACGGGTGGTATTGCCTGGGGTGTTGCTGGGCCCTCATGACGACGGCGTTCGCGCTCGGTCTGATGAACCTCGCCTGGATGGCCGTCCTCACGCTGGCCGCCTGTGTCGAGCAGCTCGTGGCGCGCGGCGAGCTCTTCGGGCGCGCGCTCGGTGTGGCGTTCACCGGCTGGGGGCTCTGGCTCGTTCTGGGCTAGCTAGCAGCCCGTGGTGGAAGTCCCGCTGCAGTCGACCGGCGCTGCATCGCGGCTGGCAGCGTTACTCCTCGGTCAAATACTCCCGGCATTCTCGCTCGTCGCGCCTCGCCAGCCACGCGCCTCGCCGGTCTTGATGCCACGCGGGACTTTCACCACGGGCTGCTAGTACTACTTTGTTAGATCGCACAATTTGGGCGAGATCCGACAAGTGATCTAATTTGAGGACATTGTACTTTTCCGGCGAATTCGGGACCCTGCGCGGTAGTGCACGACCGCCGCACGGTGGGTCAGTTGCGTCGCCTGATGAGATGGCTCGAGGCCTTCAAGGCGTGCTTCGGCCATCGCGCACAGGAGCTGGCGTTGCGCCGGTACGTCCAGGGGTTGCTCAGCGACAGCCCGCGCAAGTCGATGGAAGCGATGCTGGCGCGGGGGACCGAGCCCGGGGGCTATCAAGCGTTCCAACACTTCATCACCGATGCGCCGTGGAGTGCCGACGGCGTCTGGCGCTGCCTGCGGGCGGTGCTGCCCGAACGCGAAGGGCTGGTGATCTTCGCTGGCACGAGTTTCCCCAAGCCAGGGACGTCCTCGGTCGGGGTGGCCCGCCAGTACTGTGGGGCCGTGGGGAAAGTCGCCAATGGCCAAGTGGCGGTCACCGCGGCGCTGTGGACCGGGCTGCGCGCCTACTTGCTGGGGGCCGCGCTCTATGTGCCCGAGGCGTGGCTGACCGACGCCGCCCGCGATCGGGCGCGGCTTCCCCGGGGTGTCCGGTTGCAGGCGAAGTGGCGCCAAGCGCTCACCCTGCTCCGGCAGGTGCGCGCCAGCGGCCTCACCGGCACCGGCGTGCTGGCCGATGCGGAGTTTGGCGATACCGGCCTGTTTCGGGCCATGTGGCATCGGTTGCGGCTCCCCTATGCGGTGGGGATTTCCTCGTCGCAGACCGTGTTCCTGGGGCGGCCGCGCCTCGGGCACCGGCGGGGCGGCCGGCTGGGGCGCCCGCGCACCCGGCCAGACCTAGCGGCGGGCGTGCGGGCGTACACGGTGGCCCAGGCCGCCAAGGCGCAGCCGCGGTGGCGGCCCATCAGCTGGCGCAACCGCCGCGGCGGGCGCCGCTGGACGGTCCAGTGTGTGGCCCTGCGGGTGACCCCGGCCCACGACTGGCGCGACCGCCGGCTCGCCCCCGAGGTGTGGCTGCTGGCCGAACGCGACACGGGCGCGACGCCGCGGACCAAATACTTCTTCGTCAACCTGCCGGCCACCACCTCCTGGCCGCAGCTTGTCCGACTCGCGCATCAGCGGTGGGCCATCGAGCAGCAGGACCAAGAGTTGAAGACCCACCTCGGGTTGGATCACTTCGAAGGCCGCACGTTCCCGGGCTGGCACCATCACGTCGTGCTCACCGCCGTGACGTACAACTTCCTGCAGGCCGAGCGGCGGCGGCACCTCGCCGGGCTCACCTTTCCAGTGGCCCGCGCGATCGTGCAGGAAATCTTCACCGCGGACCTCTTTGCTCCACGGCCGTTCTACCTGAAGCGCATCGAGGCGCTAAAGTCGGTGCAATTGCGGATCTAACAAAGTAGTACTAGTGGTGAACGTCCTGCGTCGCACCCGAGCCACCTCGGGAGTGACGCGGTCGGCCCGAGCAGGGCGTGAGGGGCGAGGGTCGTGCGTCACCCGCCGGAAGGTTCCTGGGGTTGCACCGCGTCGGCGACGCGGTCACCCATCTCGGCCGTGGTCAGGATGCCGCCCAGGTCGGGCGTGCGGAGATCCGGGTGAGCCAGCGTTCGTGAGACCGCGTCCCGGATGATCCGTGCGCCCCGGGTTGATTCGGGCGTCGAGAGCCACTCCAGCATCATGGCGGCCGAGACGATCGTGGCAACCGGATTCGCGAGGCTGCGGCCGGCGATGTCGGGCGCCGACCCATGCGACGGCTGGAAGACGGCGTGCCGGTCCCCGATGTCGGCGGAGGGGGCCATGCCCATGCCGCCGACCAGCCCCGCCGCCAGGTCGGACAGAATGTCGCCGAACATATTCTCGGTCACCAGGACGTCGAAGCGATCCGGGCGCTGGACCATGAACAGTGCCGCCGCGTCCACATAGATCCGCTCGGTCCTGACAGACGGGAACTCCTCGCCCACCTCGTCGAAGACGCGCCGAAACAGGGCCATCGAGGGCAGAATGTTCGCCTTGTCCACCAGCGTGAGTTGCCCGCGGCGCCGCGTGGCTTCCCGGAATGCCGCCCGGAACACCCGCGCCGATCGCGCGCGGGTCACGCGCAGCACGTCATCGACCGTGTCGGCGTCGCGCGGCGGGCGTTGGTGCCGTGAGAAGAACAGCCCCTCGGTGCTTTCGCGGACGATGAGCAGGTCGATCCGGCCGGCCGACCGGTTCTTCAGGGGCGTGTCCTGCGGGTGGTAGAGGTAGATGGGTCTGAGCCCGCAGTAGAGGTCGAGCCGCCCCCGGAGGTCGATCTGGGGCGCCATCTCCACGCCGCTCGGCCACCGGACGTCGGGCAGTCCCGCGGCACCAAACAGGATGGCGTCGCACTGCCGAAGACCCTCGAAGGCCTCCGTCGGGAGGGGATCGCCGCCGCGCCGATACTCGTCGGCCCCTACCCGGTAGTCGCGCATCCGAAACGCCAGGCCGTCCACGGCCGCCTCGACCGCGTGGAGCACCTTCACGCCCTCGCGAATCACCTCGGGGCCGATCCCGTCGCCGGGAACGAGGCCGATCGTGAGGGCGCGTGGAGAGGGCAGTCGGGGGGGCATGACCGGCGGTGACCCGGAAGCATACCAGACCGAGGCTTGCAATCACTCGAGCCGCTGGGCCACGATCGCGCTCATGCTCCAGCCCGGTCGCCGGTCACGGTCCATACTCGCGATGCTGATCGTGTGCGGCGTGTCGCGGGCGGCCTCCGGGTCGGCCGGCGACTGGCCGCAGTGGAGGGGGCCGGAGGCGAACGGGGTCTCGCGGGAGCGGGGCATTCCCACCCGGTGGGGTCCTGACGAGCACGTGGCCTGGAAGGCGGCGCTGCCCGGGCTGGGCACGTCGACCCCCGTCGTGTGGGGTGACTACGTGTTCGTGACGTCGCAGGTTGGTCGCGGCGACGTCGACGAACGGGGTGCCCGTTTCCCGGGCAGCACGCGGCCACGGGAGTATGCGACCGACGATCGGGCGATCACGCTCCTCGTGCTGGCGTTCCATCGGTCGGACGGCCGGCTGCGATGGGAGTACCGGGTCGAGGCCGAGGGTCCGATTCCGGCGGTCCACCGGAAGCACAATCTGGCGAGCCCGAGCTGCGTGACGGACGGCCAGCGGGTGTATGCCTGGTTCGGTACGGGCCAGCTCCTGGCCCTGGAGCTGGATGGAGACTTGGTCTGGTCGCGCCACCTGGGGACGGAGTACGCGCCGTTCGACATCCTCTGGGGGCACGGCAGCTCGCCGGTGCTCCACGCGGAATCGTTGATCCTGCTGTGCGATCATCCGCCGGGTGGCTACCTGCTCGCGCTGGACGCGCGCACGGGGAAGGAAAGGTGGGTGGTCGATCGCGGGGAGGGGCTGCGCTCGTACAGCACGCCGTTCGTCGTCGAGGGTGACGGTGGCGACCGGCTCATCGTCAATTCCACGCGGCGCATCGAGGCGATCGATCCCTCGACGGGCGAGCTCCTGTGGCACGCCGGGGAGCCCGTGACGCTCTCGATCCCGATGCCGGTCCACGACGCGGGGACGCTCTATGCGAGCCGGGGCTACTCGAGCGGTCCCTACATGGCGATTCGGATGGGAGGCTCCGGCGACGTGTCACGCACGCATCGGCGATGGTGGTTCCCGACGCGGGCTCCCTACATCTCCTCGCTTCTCTTCTACGACGGCTTCCTGTACATGGCCACCGAGGGCGGCATCGTCACGGTCATGGATCCGTCGGACGGGACGACCGTCTGGCGCGCGCGGCTCGGGGGCGTGTTCACGGCCTCGCCGGTGGCCGCCGACGGTCACGTCTACCTTCTCGCCGAGAGCGGGGAGACGGTCGTGCTCAAGAGCGGCGGCCGGCCCCAGGTCGTGGCGCGCAACCTCCTGGGGGAACGGGCGCTGGCCTCGCTGGCCGTCTCCCACGGGCGACTCTTCATTCGTACCGACGCGTATCTGTATTGCATCGGAGAGGCTCCCGGGGACGGACCATGAACGGATGGAGCCCGCACATGTGTGTCGCGTTCGCGGCCGTGGTCCTCGTTGCGTCGACCGCGGGGGAGCGTCGATCGATTGCGGCGCGTGGCGCCGAATTCGAACCTGTCGGGCAGGCCGCCGCCGTCCGGGCCGAGACCCCGGAAGATCAGGCCATCGCGTTCCTGGCCCGCGAGGTCCCCCGCTGGCCGGCCGAGAACGGCTGCTACTCCTGCCACAATAACGGCGATGCCGCCCGGGCGCTGTACGTGGCCCAAACCCTTGGTTACCGTGTCGACGCGGATGCCCTGCGAGACACGACCGACTGGCTCCGGCGGCCGGCGGACTGGGATGACAACCAAGGGGATCCGGGGTTCAGCGACAAGGTGCTGGCCCGGGTCCAGTTCGCCTCCGCGCTGCTCGATGCGACGGGCGCGGCGCCGTCGGGCGCGCAGGGTGCGCTCATCATGGCGGGAGACCTGCTGGCGCGGGATCAGCGTCCCGACGGATCGTGGCGGCTCGACGCCAGCGACAGCATCGGATCGCCGGCCACCTATGGCACCTACCTCGCGACCGCCTCGGCCCTGCGCGTGCTCCGCGGGGTGGACCGCGGTCGGTTCGCGGACGCCGTCGCCCGGGGCGACGGGTGGTTGCGCGACGTCGAGGTGAAGACGGTGCTCGATGCCGCAGCCGTGGTGCTGGGGCTCGGCAGCGCGGCAGACCGGGCGGCACGCGACCAGCGCGAGCGTTGCCTGGCGCTCATCGTCGAGGGACAGGCCCCCGCGGGTGGCTGGGGCGCTTATCTAACCTCGCCGACGGAGCCGTTCGACACCGCCGTGGTGACGCTAGCGCTCCTCTCGGTCGCCCGGGCTCCGGAGCTGCTCCCGTCCGGTCTGACCCCGGCCGACGTCGAGACGGCAATCCGGCAGGGACGCACGTTCCTGCTGGATCGGCAGCTGGGTGATGGCAGCTGGACCGAGACCACCCGGCCGCCCGGACAGGAGAGTTACGCGCAGTACATCTCGACGTCGGGGTGGGCGACGCTGGCGCTGTTGGAGAGCCGGGCCCGGAACTAGTGCACCGCCGTCGAGATGCGGTCACGGATGGGTGCTGCGGGCTCGAGGCGTGACCGCATCTCGACGGCGGTGCACTAGCGGACCTGGAACGGCATCGAGACGAGCGCCTCCCGCTCGTCTGGTCGCTCGGCTCGCTCGAAGACGTCGATCTCGAAGGCCTTGCCGATCTGATTGCCGGCCAGATCCTCGAGGATCGTCAACGCGACCAGCTCGTAGCGGCCGGCTGTCCACGGATGCCGGGGGCTAAAGACCCAGCGGGTCTCGGTATCGGTCACCGTGACGTCGCCCTCGACCACCCGGCCGTCGCCGCCGCGGATCCCGAGCGTGCGTTGCAGTAAGCCATGGTCGAGCGGCTCGGGAAACGACACCGCCAGCTCGTCGCGGGTGCCGGCTGTCGGCGCCCGGAGCTCCCAGTCGGCCAGGTCGATCGGCTCCTCGTCGGGCGGCCCGACGCTGAACGCCTTGCGGTGGGGGGCGGCGAGCGGGTTGCCATGGGCGTCTGGCCAGGCGGGATCGACGACCACGGTGTACCGCCGCCCGTTCGAGATCGATCGGCCGAGCTGCTCGTTGGGCAGCACGCCCTGTTTGATGCGGCCGGGGTCGAAGAAGACGGTGTAGCGCAGGTGGTCACGGTCCCAGAATTCCGCGCCGAGCGGCAGGAACGGGAGGTTGACCTCGTCGCCCTGCTCGGTCAGCAGCCGGAGATACGCCAGCCCGTCCGAGGCGCTCATCGGCGCCGAGAAGTGGACGTACAGCTTGAGCTGGTTCTCGGGCAGGACGCTGGCGCTCGGGTAGATCCGGGCCACGCGCGTCGGTGGGCTCGCTGGCGCGGCCGGACGAGCGACCACGGTCACGATCGGTTGCCGCCGCCAGGGTTCGGGTGTCGCCGACCCCGCGCGTGGCAGCCGGGTAGGGTCGAAGGCGGCCGAGTACTCGCGTCCGGGATCCAGGGGGAACATGGGCGTGAACGAGATCGCCGCGTCGTCCACGGCGTAGGTGCCCAGGACCGGCGGCGTCGACGCCGGCACCGTCCGGTCGTTCGGCGGCGTCCCCCCGTCACCCGGCGGTGGCGCGTGGACTCGAACCGCGAGCAGGCGAGTCCAGGCGGCCCTCGCGCGCGGCGCCTCGCGCAGGGCGGTGAGATCTTCGCGAGGCAGCCCCCTCACCTCGATCCGCGCGCCGTCCGGGTCGTCGTCCGGCACGACGAGTCGGATCTCCGGCGCTCGCGCGATCTGAGGCGGTGTGGGCGCGGCGCGCGCCCCGCCTGCGGCCAGCAGGCCGAGGAGCGCGCCGCCGGCGACGGCGGCGTGACGGAGCGGGGTACTCAAGCGGTCAGGGCAGCGCCACCTTTTCGAGGTTCGCGACGCCCGCGTCGTTCCGCGCGATCACCAGCGCATGCGTGTCGTCGAGCAGGTCGAGCTGCTCGACACCGGTCATCTGGCTCACGGTTTCGTAGGCGATGCCCGCCTTGCCTCCGCCCGAGACCGCCTCGGTCAATCCCGGCTGGTCGCCGAAGCCCTCCGTGGGGATCTTCATGACGCCGCGACTGGTATTCGACATGAGAAGGTAGTCCTTGCCGCCCTGCTCGTAGACGATCATGTCGATCGGTCGATTGCGGTTGCCGAGCTCGGCGATGGTCGTACCCATGATCTTCGCCCCGGGTTCGAGGTCGGCGATCGGGAACCGGACCAGCGGGGTGCACAGGTAGCCGGCGATCAGCTGCGACTGGCCTTCCAGCTCGTACGGCACGAAGGTGTAGACGGGCGACTGGGTCTCGAAGCGCCCATGCGCAGCGTGCCAGATCTCCACGCTGGTACCCTCGTCGGCCTCGGCGAAGGGATAGGTCACGAAGCGCAGCTTCGAGGCGAACTCCTCGTTCGAGAGACCGGCGATGAACAGCCGGCCGTCGACGTAGGCCATGTCTGTGACGGTCTGCGTCCGGGGGTCGCGGCGTTCGCTCGGATTCGCCTCCGGCGGATTCGGCAGCGCGATCTTGGTGTAACGCACGTCGTCCAGCGTGACGACCTCGATCTCACCTGCCCCGTCGACGCGGAGCAGCACCGGCGTGGCGCCGGCACCCTGCCCGCGCGAGATCGAGATGAACGCGTTCTTCGATGTCGGGCTGACGGCCAGGTCGCTGATGAGGATCTCTCGCACATCGGTGCCGAGCAGCGCGGCCACCTTCCGATCGAGCCCGTCGACGCTCTTGGTGCCCGGTGTGCCGCTCGAGACCCGGTCGCCCAGCTCGAGCGCGTAGATTTCCGCGGCCTTGTTGTCGGCCGCAAACAGGATCCCGTCGGGCCCGAAGGCCAGGGGCCCTGCCGATTGCAGGGCGGGGTCGGTGCCCGAGCTCGCGGGTGACGTGGCGGCCGCCGGCGTCGAGCCGACCAGGCCGAGAATGACGGCCGCGCCGAGCAGTGCGCGTACGTGTGTCGATGCCATGTAGTTTCCCTTTCGGCTGCGTCGTGAGCCGTGTTCCGGGGGTCCGATTCCGTCGGCCGCGATCCATCCATGATCTATGATGCGCCAGGCTGGCAGAAAGTCAAGCCGCGTCCGCGCCGTGCCCGGGCCGACCGCCGCATCGCCCAAGTCGGCCCTTGGTCCGATGCACGACGTAGACCACGGGGACGACGGGCTGCGCCCGACGGTGGCCACCCAGGTGAGCTCCGGGGTCAGGCGAGGGCGTCATCCGGTGGGCGGAGTACCCAGCGCGCGCCGGAGCGCCATCAGCCGCCGATCGCGACCCTGGACCAGGGCTTCCCCGGTGGCGTCGGTGTAGGTGTAGACGCCGTGGCCGTCCGCGGCCCCGCCGTGGCCCCGCGCGATCGCGTCCGCGAGGAGCGGCCCCGGGGCCTGGGCGGCCGAGAGGTGCGGATAGACGTTCGCGAGGACCGCCTGAAACGTGCCCAGCCCGGCGAGATCCATCACCCGGAACGGTCCGACGGCGGTCCAGCGGAGTCCCAGGCCCCACTGGACCGAGAGGTCGACATCTTCCGGTCGCGCGATCCCCTCTTCGACGATATGGAGCGCCTCGCGCATCAGGGCCGACTGTAACCGGTTCCAGAGGAATCCCGGGACGTCCCGCTCGACTCGAATCGGGATGCGCCCGAGCCGCCGGGCGAAGTCGCTGGTCCGCCGCATCGTCTCCTCGCTGGTGTCTCGTCCGCGCACGATCTCGACCGGTAGCATCAGGTGCGGCGGGTTGAGCCAGTGCAGGCCGACGATCCGCTCGCGCGCGGTCGTCTCCGACGCGATCGCGGTGATCGACAGCCCCGACGTATTGGAGGTCAGGATCGAGCCGGCGGGCGCCAGGGCGTCGAGATCGCGGAAACAGCGCTGCTTGAGCGGTAGCTGCTCGGGCAGGTTCTCCGAGACGACGTCGGCGACGCGAACCGCGCCCGCCAGGTCGAGTGTCGGGACGATGCGCGATCTGGCCGAGCCGGCGGCCGCGTCCGTCAGGAGGCCGGCCTCGACCATCACCCGTTGATTCGAGGCGATCCGTGCCATCGCGCGATCGAGGGCGGCCTGCTGACGTGCCACGAGCTGGACGTCGCATCCGGTTTCGGACGCGACCTGCGCGATGCCGGTCCCCATGAGCCCCGCCCCGATGACTGCTACTCGCATGCTGTCTCCCGCCTGGTTCGTCCTGACGCGATCACTCGGAATACGTGGTCTTGACCTTACGCGATCGCACCAGATACGCGAACCACCCGGCGTTGTACAGGAGGATCAGCAACACCAGGGGCAGCGTCGTCCCTGGCAGACGGTTGGTCGGAAAGAACGGCGTCGTCAGGATCGCGATGGCGACGACCGTGGAGAGGACGAGCGAGAGCTTCGTGATCGCCACGGCGTGGGGCCGTCGGCTCCACAACGCCGCCCCCGCGACCATCCCCAGCCCGGTGGCGGCGACGCGCAGGGCGAGCAGCCCCGCTACGATTGGCTCACGATGGGTCAGGCTCGGGACGAGTCGGGCGGCGACGCCCGCCAGATTGAGAGGCTCCCATACGATCAAGAGGCCGCACAGCACCGCCAGCCAGCCCCGGACTCCCCTCCCGCCCTCGACCCGGCGCGCGCCTTCGGTCCGTGCCTCCCCGAGGCCGAGTGTCAACGCTCACTCCGGACCCTGGGCCAGAAGGCGTAGGCCAGGAGGGGGAGGAAGTACACGGCTTCAGTCATCGCCACGGCGCACCCGTACCCGGAGAGGAAATTGAGACCGATCGGCGCGACCGGCAGGGGGCGCCACGGAGCGAACACGCGGGCCGTGGAGAAGGGCCAGAGCAAGGCGATGCCCCGGCCACCATCCGTGAGCATGTCCAGTGGGCCATGGGTACCGACGACGACTCCGACGAGGAGGCCGACGCGTAGCCAGGCCGGATACCGTGCTCGCGACGCGCCGGCCTCGTCGGTGGATACCCCCGTCGCGAGACCCGCCAGCACGCCGATCGCCAGCGCGACGACGAGCGAGTGAGAGGCGCCGCGGTGGCCGAACGGCGCCGAGTAGGCCACGCCGAACGCGAAGCCGATCACGTCCGCGTCGGGGAGCAACGATAGACCCGAGAGGAGAAGCATCGAGCCCGAGAGCGTTCGTCCCGACACCGAGAGCGGATGATGGAGGCGCGCGGCAGCGCACGCCACGGCGAGGTGCCCGAGACTAGCCACCGTGTGTCTTCGCCCTCCCGAAGCTGGCGAGTATAGCATCCGACCCGCGGAGGGGCCTTGGCCCGGCGTCCGGCGGGTGACGGTGGGACGAACGGTGGGCGATCCCTCGTCGCGCCTTGCTCGGGCCGGGCGCGGGATCTCCCAAGGTGGCCCTTGGTGCGACGCAGGACTTTCACCACGGGCTGCTAGTACTACTTTGTTAGATCGCACAATTTGGGCGAGATCCGACAAGTGATCTAATTTGAGGACATTGTATTTTTCCGTCGAATTCGGGACCCTGCGCGGTAGTGCACGACCGCCGCACGGTGGGGCAGTTGCGTCGCCTGATGAGATGGCTCGAGGCCTTCAAGGCGTGCTTCGGCCATCGCGCACAGGAGCTGGCGTTGCGCCGGTACGTCCAGGGGTTGCTCAGCGACAGCCCGCGCAAGTCGATGGAAGCGATGCTGGCGCGGGGGACCGATCCCGGGGGCTATCAAGCGTTCCAACACTTCATCACCGATGCGCCGTGGAGTGCCGACGGCGTCTGGCGCTGCCTGCGGGCGGTGCTGCCCGAACGCGAAGGGCTGGTGATCTTCGCTGGCACGAGTTTCCCCAAGCCAGGGACGTCCTCGGTCGGGGTGGCCCGCCAGTACTGTGGGGCCGTGGGGAAAGTCGCCAATGGCCAAGTGGCGGTCACCGCGGCGCTGTGGACCGGGCTGCGCGCCTACTTGCTGGGGGCCGCGCTCTATGTGCCCGAGGCGTGGCTGACCGACGCCGCCCGCGATCGGGCGCGGCTTCCCCGGGGTGTCCGGTTGCAGGCGAAGTGGCGCCAAGCGCTCACCCTGCTCCGGCAGGTGCGCGCCAGCGGCCTCACCGGCACCGGCGTGCTGGCCGATGCGGAGTTTGGCGATACCGGCCTGTTTCGGGCCATGTGGCATCGGTTGCGGCTCCCCTATGCGGTGGGGATTTCCTCGTCGCAGACCGTGTTCCTGGGGCGGCCGCGCCTCGGGCACCGGCGGGGCGGCCGGCTGGGGCGCCCGCGCACCCGGCCAGACCTGGCGGCGGGCGTGCGGGCGTACACGGTGGCCCAGGCCGCCAAGGCGCAGCCGCGGTGGTGGCCCATCAGCTGGCGCAACCGCCGCGGCGGGCGCCGCTGGACGGTCCAGTGTGTGGCCCTGCGGGTGACCCCGGCCCACGACTGGCGCGACCGCCGGCTCGCCCCCGAGGTGTGGCTGCTGGCCGAACGCGACACGGGCGCGACGCCGCGGACCAAATACTTCTTCGTCAACCTGCCGGCCACCACCTCCTGGCCGCAGCTTGTCCGACTCGCGCATCAGCGGTGGGCCATCGAGCAGCAGTACCAAGAGTTGAAGCCCCACCTCGGGTTGGATCACTTCGAAGGCCGCACGTTCCCGGGCTGGCACCATCACGTCGTGCTCACCGCCGTGACGTACAACTTCCTGCAGGCCGAGCGGCGGCGGCACCTCGCCGGGCTCACCTTTCCAGTGGCCCGCGCGATCGTGCAGGAAATCTTCACCGCGGACCTCTTTGCTCCACGGCCGTTCTACCTGAAGCGCATCGAGGCGCTAAAGTCGGTGCAATTGCGGATCTAACTAAAGTAGTACTAGGCCATCTGTTACCATGGTGATCCTCCGCGCCTGCCAACGGCTGGAGGTCGAGATATGTCGCGGCGCCGAGAGACGCGCGACGCGGTCGGTCGCCGGTCGTGGAGACGACATGTACGAGTCCAACGGCGGTCCCCTCGAGGCGTTTCTCTCCCAACACGATCACAACAGGTGGGCCGAGCAGCTGATCGCGCTCGTGCCGTCGGTCCACGAGGTGGACCGTGAGGCGGTGCAGATCTGGTTCGCGTTCTTCCCGCTTCCGCTCGCGGGCGCCCTGGCGCGTGCCGCCGACCCCGAGCAGCTCGCGAAGCGACTGCTGCTGCAGGGCCGATACCACCTGACGGATCAGATCGATTCCTCCCATCGATTTCTCTACGGCCACCGTTACTGGTCGGACGTCAAGCGGGCCGTGACCGAGCGCGCCTCCACCGAGCCCCAGGGTGTCTCACTGGCGGAGCTGGGCCGCGCCGTCGCCACCGAGGTGGCGCCCCGCCTCGGTGTGGAGGCGTCGCTGCTGGTGGGCATCACGGCCGTTGCCCTGATGACGCTCCAGCAGGTGGGGTTTCCGGCCTTCACGGCCACGGCAGGCGCGGAGCCGATTCCCGACTCCGAGGCTCGTCGGTCGGCCGAGGCCGTCGTGTCGGCCCGGCACCGGCGATCGCGCGGTAGCCTCTGGAACCTGCTACGGGGACACGCGAGGGAGTTCGTCATCGCGTTCGACGAGTTCGATTCCACGTCGACGTTCACCCTCATCAACGGCCAGGAGCTGGCCACCGCGGCCGCGAACGACAAGCGAGACTACCGGTCTCTAGATCCGCGATGCACAGACGGTGAGGGACCGATTCCCGTGCAGTGCCGGGCGGCCTCCTGCGGCACGTGCTGGGTCGGCGTGCTGAGTGGCGCCGAGAACCTGGCGAGCGTCGTCGAGCGCGACGAGGGACGGAAGATCCGGGAGTTCGGTTATATCGCTTCGACCGATCCGAAGCCGCTCATCCGGCTGGCGTGCCAGGCACAGGCCTTCGGGCCGGTGTCGGTCGTGATCCCCCCCTGGAACGGCGTGTTCGGGAAGTTTCTGCGCGCAGAACGCGCCCCCGCCGGGGAGGGAGGGGGGAAGGAGCCCTGATCATGCAGAACTCGAGACGCAGGACTCGATGGATCGCTCGACTGGGCGTGGTCGTCGCCGTGGTCGCCGTGTCGGGCGTCCCCTCGGTGGATCCGGTGGTGCGCGCGCAGCAGGACGCGACCGAGCGGCTGCTCGCCGAGCTCACGAACGCCCCGGGTGCTCCGGTTTTCGAGGGGCCGGTCCGTGACATCCTCGAGCGGGAGTGGAGCGGACTGGTCGACGATCTGCGAACCGACGGGCTGGGAAACCTGCTGGGCTCCCTGCCGGGGGAGGCCGAGCGACCGCGCGTGCTCCTGATGGCGCACATGGACGAGGTCGGCTTTCTGGTCCGCTACATCGACGAGGACGGGTTCGTCTTCTTCAACCCCGTCGGTGGCTACTTCGACCAGAGCGTCTTGACCCAGCGGATGACCATCATGACGCCCCGTGGTCCGGTCGTGGGCTATACGGGGTTCAAGTCCGGCCACATCCATCCGGCCGAGGAGCGGTCCCGGATGATCCGGCAACCGGACATGTTCATCGATATCGGCGCGCGCAGCCGAGAGGAGGCGATGGGCACGTTCGGGGTCCGACCCGGGCTGCCCATCACCTACCGGACCGAGTTCGAACGCCTGGGTGACACGGGGCGCTACCTCGCCCGGGCGTGGGACGATCGTGTGGGGTTGGCCGTCATCACCGAAGCCGTCCAGCGTCTGCGGGACCTGCCCCATCCGAACACCGTTCAGATCGCTGCCACCGTCCAAGAGGAGATCGGGCTGCGCGGCGCGGCGGTGGTTCAGACGAGCACCGATCCCGACATCGTGATCAATCTGGAGATCGGGATCGCGGGTGACTTTCCGCTACTCACCTCACCCAAGCTGTCGCAGGAGGCCCTGGGCAAGGGGCCCGGCATCTTCGTCTTCGACCGGAGCATGATCCCGAACAACAAGTACGTCGACTGGATCATCGAGCTCGCGGAGATGCACGACATCCCGTATCAGTTCGAGTCGGTGACCGGCTACGGCGAGGACGCCGCGATGCTCCAGAAATCCGCGCAGGGGATCCCCGCCGTGAACATCGGGGTACCGACCCGCTACGGTCACAGCCAGTCAGGCGTGATCGATCGTGCCGACTACGACCACACCGTCGAGCTCGTCGTGGCCATGGTGCAGGCGCTGTCGGCGGCGGAGGTCCAGTCGATCCGGGAGTTCTGAGCGCGGCCTCGCGGGTCGTCGCTGCCGGCCGACTGCAGCAAGACTCTGGGGTGCCTAAGGAGGGTTCATGACGATGACGACGGCGCGGACGCTCCCGCTGCTGCTCGGCCTGCTGGCCCTGCCAGCGGATCAGCGGCGCAGGAGGCGACGGTCAGCGTGGACGAGCTGGCCGACAACGTTTAACTCTTCACCTACAACGCGCATCGGTCGCTCTTCGTCGCCACCGACGACGGTGTGCTGGCCACGGATCCACAGTCCGCCGACGCGGCGAAGCGCTACGTGGAGGAGATCCGCAAGATCACCCCGGCTCCGATTCGCTACCTCGTCTACAGCCACCATCACGGTGACCACGTCTCGGGAGGCGCCGAGTTCGGGGACGTCGCAACGATTCTGGCGCACGCCAACATCCTGCCGCATCTGTCTGGAGGGGACGGCGCGATCGTCCCGCCGAATACGACCTTCACCGACGAGGCCTCGGTCTACCTCGGCGATCTGCGGGTCCACCTCGTGTATCCGGGACCGTCGGAGACCGACAGCAACATCATCGTCCATGTGCCCGAGCGGCAGGTGGCCTTCATGGTGGACGCGGTCGCCAACCGAACGGTGCCGTGGCGCGACATGGCGGGTTCGAATCCAGACCAGTGGATCGCCGCCCTCGAACGGCTCCAGGCGATGGAGTTCGAGACCCTGGCGCCGGGGCACGGACCGATCGGGACGAAGGCGCACGTCCGTGAGTACATCGAGTACATGACGACGCTCAAGGCCGCGGTTCAGGAGCGCATCGGGCAGGGGCAGACGCTGGAGCAGATCCAGGCCTCGCTGGAGTTGCCCCGGTATGCCGACTGGGTTCGCTACGACGAGCACTTCGACCTCAACATCGCCGGCGTCTACCGGGAGCTGTCCGGACGGTGAGACCGCACACCCGGACGCGCCGGCTGTGGTGCATCGTCGTCGGCGTCGCGAGCCTCGGTGCGGCGGCGAGTGTCGCCGTCGCGCAGCCGTCCGAACCCCGCTACGACCTGATCCTGCGGAGCGGGCGGATCGTCGATGGGACCGGCAACCCGTGGTATCGCGCCGATCTCGCGGTCTCGGGCGACACGATCGCCCGGATCGCACCGCGCATCGAAGCCGGTGCGGAACGGGAGATCGACGTCGCCGGGCTGGTCGTCGCGCCCGGCTTCATCGATCTCCACACGCACGCGCGTCGCGGCATCTTCGACGTGCCGACGGCGGAGAACTACGTCCGGCAAGGGGTCACCACACTCATGGAGGGACCGGACGGCGGCTCTCCGCTCCCCATCGAAGCGTTCCTCGATCGCGTGCGCGCGACGCCAACGTCGGTCAACTTCGGCACCTATGTCGGCCAGGGCTCGATCCGCCAACAGGTCATGGGCTCGGTCGATCGGGCGGCGACCCCCGGAGAGCTCGGCGAGATGCGCGAGCTGGTTCGGCAGGCGATGCGTGACGGGGCGTTCGGCCTGAGCACCGGACTGTTCTACGTTCCCGGCGTGTTCACGTCCACCGAGGAGGTCGTCGAGCTGGCGCGCGTGGTGGGCGAGATGGGTGGCATCCATACCTCCCACATGCGCGACGAGGCTGCTGGAATTCTCGACAGCGTCACGGAGACGATCACGATCGGAGAGGAGGGCGGCCTCCCGACGCAGGTCACGCATCACAAGATCGTGGGCGTGCCGAACTGGGGGAAGAGCGTCGAGTCGCTCCGGCTGGTCGCCGAGGCTCGCGCCCGCGGCGTCGATGCGACGATCGATCAGTACCCCTACACCGCGTCGAGCACCGGTATCCAGGCGCTGTTCCCACCCTGGGCGCTCGAGGGCGGGCGCGACACGGTCGTGAAGCGGTTGGCGGATCCGGAGACGCGGGTCCGAATTCGGCGTGCCGTCGCCGAGCGGATCGAGATCGACCGTGGCGGCGGCGATCCGGTGAACGTGACGATCGCGCTGTGCGAGTGGGATCCCGCGCTGAACGGCAAGAGCCTGGCGGAGATCACGCGCGAACGGGGACGGGAGCCCACGATCGAGAACGCCGCCGACACCACCCTGTACCTGGTCGAGCAGGGAGGCGCGCGGGCGATCTTCCACGCGATGGACGAAGCTGATCTCAAGCGGATCCTCGCCAGCCCGTTCAGCATGGTGGCCTCCGATGGCGAAGTCCCGATATTCGGTCGGGCCTTTCCCCATCCCCGTAGCTATGGGACGTTCGCCCGGGTGCTCGGTCGCTACGTGCGAGAACGGCGGGTGGTGTCGCTCGAGAGCGCGGTCCGCAAGATGTCGTCACTGCCCGCGCAGCGCCTCGGTCTGCTGGACCGTGGCGTGCTGCGCCCTGGCATGAAGGCCGACCTCGGCGTCTTCGACCCCGAGCGGGTCCGGGACACGGCGACCTTCGAAACGCCGCACCAGTATGCCGAGGGCTTCTCGCTGGTGGTGGTGAATGGCGAGATCGTGTTCGAGGACGGGGAGATGGCGGCGGCGCGGCCCGGTCGCGTGCTGTACGGACCGTCCGCCGCGCGATGAGGAGCGGGGGGCGGGCTTCGGCCTTCAGTCCGACTCGTCCCCGTCGCTCTTGACCTCGTCCTTGAAGCCGCGGATCGCCTGACCCAGGCCGCGTCCGAGGCCCGAGAGCCGTTTGGTCCCGAAGATCAGCAGGAGGATGAAGAAGATAACCAACAGCTCCGGGAGACCGATTCTCATCATGGGATGACGCTCCTTCCGCGCCAGGAACACGATATCACGGGCTGTTACCGCCCGTCCGCCTGCATCCCCGCGTACCGGTCTCGGATGCGTACCTCGATCGACGTGTCCCGTAGCGCCTCGGTGAACCCCTCCAGATTCGACCCGCGGTAGTGGTAGGGATACACGATGGACGGGTCGAACGCCTTGACGCACTCGGCGGCCTCGGCGGGCGTCATCGTGTAGGGGAGGTTCATGGTCACGAAGGCGACATCGACGTCCTGGAGGGTGCGAATCTCGGGGACACACTCGGTGTCGCCAGAGAAATACACCCGCCTGCCACCGAGGGTGATCACGTAGCCGTTGCCGCGGCCCTTCGGATGAAACAGCTGTCCCGGCTCCGGGCCACGGGTCAGGTTGTACATCGGGACGGCCTCGATCGAAATTCCCGCCGTGACCGTGCGGTCCCCGTTGTCGAGGATGACCGCGGCGTCCAGCTGTTTCGCGACCGCGGCGGGCGCCACAATGGGCGCGTGCTGCTTTCGGATCGCCGCGAGCGCGTCCGGGTCGAGATGGTCGCCGTGGATGTCGGTCACCAGTACGAGATCTGCCTTCTTCGCCGTGGTGTAGTCGCCCTCGCCCCACGGGTCGACATGGATGACCATGCCGTCGTACTCCACCTGCACGCTGCCATGGACGATCGGGGTCACCGTGATGACCCCGTCCTCGGCCGCAATCGTGTCGCCGGTGGGCTGTGCCGCCGCGGCCGCCATGACGCCGACCGCCGCCCAGACAAGCAGTTGCATGCCGTGCCTCCCTCCTCTGACACTAGCAGTCCGTTGTAAGAGTCCTGCTGCAGTCGGACCGAGCGTCTCGGACCACCAGCGTCAGCGCGACCCAGCCGGCTTCGGTGGCGCGCGCGTCGATGTCCCCCCACTGGCTGAAGGCGGCGCGCACGTCCGCCCTCTGGTCCTCGGTGAAGCCCCCAACCACGAGTTGGCCACCGGGAAGCACGCGGCGTGTCAGATCCGCCGCGAGGCGGATCAGGAGCGCACTCGTCAGATTGGCGACGACCACGTCGCACCCTCGAGAGTCGAACCCGGCCAGATCCGCCTGGTGCACGTCGATTCGCGCATCGAGCCCGTTGCGCCGCAGCGTGTCGCGCGCCGCGTCGACGGCGTCGGCATCCTCATCGATGGCGGTCACCGTCCGGGCGCCCAGGAGGCTGGCCGCGACGGCCAGGACGCCTGACCCCGTCCCCACATCGAGCACGGAGGCCCGGCGAGCGCGAGTGATTGCAGCCCCCGGAGGCAGAGGCGAGTCGAGGCATGATGGCCCGTGCCAAACCCCATCGATGGCTCGACGACTATCCGCAGGTCGCCGGCGTGTGAGTCGAGGTGGGTGGGGATGTGCCAGGGCGGTGCGACGACCAGTCGGCCGACCCGGACGGCGCCGAGGTCACGCTGGGTTCGGCGGGCCCAGTCCTGGTCGCCGAGCTCGCGCGGGTGGACGGCGATGCCGGTGGACGCCAGCGCCTGGCGGAGCCGCGCGGCTGCACGGTCACGATCCTGCGTCGACCGGAAGCACACCTGCCAGGCCCTGCCATCCTGCTCGTCGACGCCCAGCGGTTGCAGCTCGTCGAGCAGGATCGCCAGCCAGTCGTAGATGGGATCGGTGTCGAGGCGTTTTCCCAGCCGCACGTCGAGCGCGGGCCATCGCCGGGTGGACGGCTCCGGCCTTGCCCGCCGCGACCCGGGCAGCGGCGTCACCCAAAGATGTCCCTGACGCGCTCGAAGAAGGGGCGATCCTCCTTGGCGGCGAGGGGATCGATCGGCTCGGCGGGCAGCACCTTGGCGAGCTCCTCGACCGCCGTGCGCTGCTCACGGGTCAGCTGGCGGGGGACCGCGACCGACACGGTGACGTAGAGGTCCCCCTTGCCGCGCCCCGCCACGTTGGGCATTCCCTCTCCCTTGAGCCGAAACCGGGCGCCGGGCTGGGTGCCGGCGGGGATGTCCAGGCTCTGATGACCATCGAGGGTGGGGATCTCGGTCTCGCCGCCGAGCGCGAGAATCGGAAACGTCATCGGCACCTCGCAGTGCAGATCGTCGCCGTCGCGCTGGTAGAACGGATGCTCCTGGACGTGGACGACCACGTAGAGATCGCCGGGCGGGCCGCCGCTCGCGCCGTGCTCCCCCTCGCCGGAGAGCCGCATCCGTTGTCCGGTGGCGATCCCGGCGGGCAGCTTGACGCCGAGCTTGCGGTCGCGACCGATCCGGCCGGCGCCCCGGCAGGCCAGGCAGGGCTTGGAGATCACGCGCCCGGCGCCCCGGCACTGCGGACACGTGCGAGCCACGGTGAAGAAGCCCTGCTGAAAGCGAACCTGGCCCTGCCCGCGGCACTGGATGCAGGTCTCGGGGCTGCTTCCCTCGGCGGCGCCCGATCCCTCGCAGGTCTCGCAGGTTTCCTCGCGCGGGATCTGGATGGACGTCTCGGTGCCGCGCGCCGACTCTTCGAAGGAGATCTCCAGGTCGTAGCGCAGGTCCGTCCCGCGCTGCGGGCCACCCCGACGCCGCGCGCCGCCGAACAGGTCCCCGAATCCGAAGATGTCACCGAGCCCGCCGAGAATGTCTCCGAAGTCGGCGAAGACGCTGGCGTCGAATCCGGGCCCGCCGCCCGCGGCCGAGCCGACCCCCGCATGGCCGAAGCGATCGTAGAGACCGCGCTTCTGCTCGTCGGCGAGGACGGCGTACGCCTCGGCGGCCTCCTTGAACTTCTCCTCCGCCGCCGTGTCGCCGGGATTCCGGTCGGGATGATACTGGAGCGCCAGCTTGCGATAGGCGCTCTTGATGGCCTGGTCGGATGCGTCCTTGTCGACCCCGAGGACCTCGTAGTAATCGCGCTTGCTCACGCCTTGGCCACCTTTACCATGGCGGGCCGGAGCAGTCGCTCACCCAGCAGGTAGCCACGCCGGAGCTCGGCGACGACCTCTCCGTCGGCGTGCCCGACGCTGACCTCGTGAACGACCGCCTGGTGAAAATTCGGATCGAACGGGCGTCCCACCGCCTCGATCGGCATCACGCCTCGCTTGCGCAACAGCTCGAGCAGCTGGCGATGAATCAGCTCGACTCCATCCCGGTAGGCCGCGGCCTCCTGCGAGTCCGGCGCGGCCTCCAGAGCGCGCTCCAGGTCGTCGACGAGTGGCAGGAGATCCTCGATCAAGTCCGCCGCGGCCGCCTGGGAGAGCTCTACCCGCTCGCGATCCGTCCGACGCCGGTAGTTGTCGAACTCTGCCGTCTTCCGGAGGAGCCTGTCCTGGTACTCGTCGCGCTGGCGGCGGACCTCGGCCGGATCCTCGGCCTCCCCATCCCCAGGCGGCGATTCACCCGTTGGCGTTGGTGGTTCGGCTTCGACCAGGTCGCCGATTGAGTCCGGTCGTTCGTCGTCTGTCATGTGACTCGATTCCTCGTGACGTTCGCCTGGCCAGCGGGGTTCACGCTCCAGCGATGCGGCCGAACCGAGCAGCCGTGGCGAGAGTCCTGCTGCGTCGAGTGGGCAGGCCTGCGCGGAGGACGTCCGGCGGCAGGCACGTGAGGACGAATCGGCGGTTAAGCTCCGCCCTCCGGCGTACGGACCCAGGTCCGGCTCAACGAGTCTGCGATGCCATCGACCATGGAGATCGCCCGAGAGTACCGCATGCGCGTCGGGCCGATGACGCCGACCGTTCCGGCGCGATCGCCCTCCGAGTAGGTGGAGGCCACGAGGCTGAAGCTGCGCAGGTCGGGCGCGGCGTGCTCCCCGCCGATCACGACCATCAGGCCCGGCGCGTCGATGTAGCGGTTGAGCAAACGAACCAGGCGGTGCTTCTCCTCGATCATCTTCAGCAGGGCCCGCAGGGTCGAGAGCGAGAGCCGGCTCGGGTCCTGACCCGCCTCGTCGAGCAGTGACGACGCGCCCTGGATGAAGATCGTGTTCTGGAGCGGCAGATCCTCCAGCGTGGTGCTCGCCAGCCGCAACGCCCGCGCCAGTAGCGCATCGTAGAGCGACCGCTCCTCCTGGAGCCGTTCCAGCACGGCGGCGCGGACGTCCGGCAGCGGCAGCCCGGAGAATTCCGTGTTCAGATAGTTGGCCGCCTGCTGCAGCTGGGATGGACCGATCGGCTCCTCGGGCTCGATGATCTTGTGCGACACCTGGCCGCTGCGATCCACCAGGACGACCAGGACCCGGGCCGCGCCCATGGGCACGAACTCGATCCGGTGCAGGATCGCGGTGTCGCTCGCCGGCGCGAGCGCGAACCCCACGTGGTGGCACACACGGGACAGCTCGTGGGAGACGTTCGACAGGACGTCGTCGATCGTGCCCTCGAACAGCCGCGCCTTGACCCGGGCGGGCCGGATGCCCCGTCGATCCTGCAGCAACATATCCACGTAGCATCGGTACCCCAGGTCGGTCGGGACCCGACCCGCCGAGGTGTGGGGCTGATGCACGTATCCGCTCTCCTCGAGCGTCGCGAGGACGTGGCGCACCGTCGCCGAGGACAGCCCGAGCGAGCCCATGCTCGCCAGGCGCCGGGACGACACCGCCGCGCCGGTCTCGATGTACTCGCGCGCGAGGAGGGCGAGAATACGGCGTTCCCGGTCAGACAGCTCAGGCACCGGCGACAACTCCCACCAACCCTCCCGCTCGGTGACACCTCACGCACCACCGCACGATAACGTCATTATAGCGTACGGGTTGGGGGAGCCGGGTTGGCGGTTTTCGCGACACGCGGCTAGTACTACTTTGTTAGATCGCACAATTTGGGCGAGATCCGACAAGTGATCTAATTTGAGGACATTGTACTTTTCCGGCGAATTCGGTACCCTGCGCGGTAGTGCACGACCGCCGCACGGTGGGGCAGTTGCGTCGCCTGATGAGATGGCTCGAGGCCTTCAAGGCGTGCTTCGGCCAGCGCGCACAGGAGCTGGCGTTGCGCCGGTACGTCCAGGGGTTGCTCAGCGACAGCCCGCGCAAGTCGATGGAAGCGATGCTGGCGCGGGGGACCGATCCCGGGGGCTATCAAGCGTTCCAACACTTCATCACCGATGCGCCGTGGAGTGCCGACGGCGTCTGGCGCTGCCTGCGGGCGGTGCTGCCCGAACGCGAAGGGCTGGTGATCTTCGCTGGCACGAGTTTCCCCAAGCCAGGGACGTCCTCGGTCGGGGTGGCCCGCCAGTACTGTGGGGCCGTGGGGAAAGTCGCCAATGGCCAAGTGGCGGTCACCGCGGCGCTGTGGACCGGGCTGCGCGCCTACTTGCTGGGGGCCGCGCTCTATGTGCCCGAGGCGTGGCTGACCGACGCCGCCCGCGATCGGGCGCGGCTTCCCCGGGGTGTCCGGTTGCAGGCGAAGTGGCGCCAAGCGCTCACCCTGCTCCGGCAGGTGCGCGCCAGCGGCCTCACCGGCACCGGCGTGCTGGCCGATGCGGAGTTTGGCGATACCGGCCTGTTTCGGGCCATGTGGCATCGGTTGCGGCTCCCCTATGCGGTGGGGATTTCCTCGTCGCAGACCGTGTTCCTGGGGCGGCCGCGCCTCGGGCACCGGCGGGGCGGCCGGCTGGGGCGCCCGCGCACCCGGCCAGACCTGGCGGCGGGCGTGCGGGCGTACACGGTGGCCCAGGCCGCCAAGGCGCAGCCGCGGTGGCGGCCCATCAGCTGGCGCAACCGCCGCGGCGGGCGCCGCTGGACGGTCCAGTGTGTGGCCCTGCGGGTGACCCCGGCCCACGACTGGCGCGACCGCCGGCTCGCCCCCGAGGTGTGGCTGCTGGCCGAACGCGACACGGGCGCGACGCCGCGGACCAAATACTTCTTCGTCAACCTGCCGGCCACCACCTCCTGGCCGCAGCTCGTCCGACTCGCGCATCAGCGGTGGGCCATCGAGCAGCAGTACCAAGAGTTGAAGCCCCACCTCGGGTTGGATCACTTCGAAGGCCGCACGTTCCCGGGCTGGCACCATCACGTCGTGCTCACCGCCGTGACGTACAACTTCCTGCAGGCCGAGCGGCGGCGGCACCTCGCCGGGCTCACCTTTCCAGTGGCCCGCGCGATCGTGCAGGAAATCTTCACCGCGGACCTCTTTGCTCCACGGCCGTTCTACCTGAAGCGCATCGAGGCGCTAAAGTCGGTGCAATTGCGGATCTAACAAAGTAGTACTAGAGGTCGCGGTCCGGTGTCGCCGGGTTTCAGCGTCGTGCCGGGACCGGTTTCGGCGTCCAGCGCAACGGGCGGGGGGCGTTGCCCTGCGCCGCGTCGAGCAGCTTGCCGTGCTTGACGGCAATGAGCTCCGAGGCGATGCTCACGGCGATCTCTTGCGGCGTGACCGCCCCGATATCGAGCCCGATAGGCGCGTGCACTCGCTGGAGGTGGTCGGCGGGCACGCCTTCGGCCTCCAGGGCGTCGAAGATCTTCGCGATCTTGGCGCGGCTCCCGATCAGCCCGACGTAGCGCAGGTCACGGGGCGCGAGCGCGCGGAGGGCGTCGAGGTCGTGCCGGTGTCCACGTGTCACGACGACGGCGTAGGCGCGCGCAGGCAGCTCGGCGCGGTTCAGCCAGTCCGGGATCGAGTCGACCACGAGCTCGCACGCATCCGGGAACCGCTCGCGGTTGGCGAACTTCTCACGGTCGTCGATCACGTGGATCCGAAAGCCGACGGCGTGAGCCACGCCGGCCAGATGGAACGCGATGTGGCCCGCGCCCACGATATACAGCGCCGGATCCGGCTCGACTGGCTCGATGTAGACCTGCATCTGGCCTCCGCAGATCAGCCCCGATTCCTCGGCGAAGTCGTCCGTCAGCTCGTAGTCCACCAGCCGCGTCCCGCCGGCGGCGATCGCCTCTCGCGCCTTCCAGAAGGCATCGTCCTCGTAGCAGCCGCCCCCGATCGTGCCGACCGTGCGGCCGTCCTCGTAGACGAGCATCTTGGCGCCCACACGCTGGGGCGTGGACCCCTGCGCCTTGACGATCGTCACGAGCGCCGCGGGTTCGCCCCGGCGCAGGGCGTCGGCAACCGCGGTGAAGACCTCCTGGTTCATGAGTCAGTCCGCTAGATCAAGATCTCGATGTTGGCCTTCGCCTTGAGCCGCTCGATGAAGGCCTCGGTCTCGCGTTGACGCGCCTGCTCCTCGAGGAATCCGCGAATCTTTACGCTAACTTCGTCGAAGGGCACGGAGCGGGCGGCGCGTCGCACCCCGCCCTTGATGATGTGGAACCCGAACGGCGACTCGACGACGTCACTCAGCTCGTCCGGCGCCAGCGCGAAGGCCGCCTCCTCGACCGCCGGGACGAGGTCGCCCTTCGAGATGAAGCCCAGATCGCCGCCGTTCTTGCCGCTGACGTCATGGGAGTGCTGGCTCG
This sequence comes from Vicinamibacterales bacterium, assembly GCA_965197935.1. Taxonomy (GTDB): domain Bacteria; phylum Acidobacteriota; class Vicinamibacteria; order Vicinamibacterales; family CAZQMT01; genus CAZQMT01. The sequence goes on from CBDAOD010000002.1 coordinate 1,381,184, forward strand.
CCAGCGTCGCGAAATCTTCGCCGGCCTTCAATCGTCGCAGCAGCACCTCGCAGACGGTCCGCTGCTGCTGTCGTGTCTGCTCGTCGGCCTCGGGGGCGACGCGGATCAGAATGTGGCTCGCGCGAACGGCCTCGGCCTCCCGGAAGTCCTGGGGGTTCTGGATGTAGAAGTCCTCGATGCTCTTCTCACCGATCGCCAGCAGGCCGGCGAGCTCGGCGTCGACCATCTTGGCGATCCGCAGGTCGACCTGGGTCTCGTCGCGCAACGCCTCGAAGGTGGTCGCGCGCTCGGTCAGCGCCTGCTGGAACGCTTCCTCCGTCAGGTACTGGAGCCGAATCTGCGCCAACCGCTGTTGCACCTCGGCGTCGGTCACCGCAATCTGACGGACCTGGGATTCCTGCGCCAGCAACCGATAGCTCACCAGCCGCTCGAGCACCTGCCGGTAGACGGTGTCCCGCATGTCCGGGGGCACGGGCCCACCGCCCCGTGCCTCGATGTCCTTCACCGCGCGCTCGAACTCCTCCTGACCCACGTCCTCGTCGTTGACTCGCGCCACCACGGCGGGGAGCTCCAGCGGCACAGGTTTGGCGTCCGGCGCCGGCGACTCCTCCGACGCCGCACTCTCGGCGGCAGACGGGGTCTGCGGCGTGGGCGCAGGCGGCGTGGCGGCCCACCCCAGCGGACCACCCGACAACAGGATACCGACGGAGAGAACGGTGCACACGCGGAGTTTCATTGATCGAATCCTTCGGTCCTGGATCGGCGGCCTCGGTCTGTCGCGTTCTCGAGGTCTCGCCCGATCGGGTCTTGCCTGGCAGCCGGTGGTAAGAATCCTGCTGCAGTCGGCCGGCATCGCCGCCGTCGCGGGCCGCGTACCTCCCACGATTATACCGCTCGCCGGGCTGCTACTGGAGGGGGCGACGACACCTCACTGCGAGGAGACGTGCAGGGGGCACGGCTCCAGCGGCTCGGTGCCGTAGAGGAAGGCTTCCCGGATCGTGTGCGGACAGCCGCCGAGCGCGACCTTGCCCGTCGCGGGATCGATCTCGACGAAGCCCACACCCTCGGGCGGTTCGAACCCGGCGCCCGGCCGTCCCGAGAGGGCGGGCTTGATGAAGGTGGTCCAGATGGGGAGGGCAGCCTCGGTGCCGCTAAGGTGCAGCGGATCGTTGTCGTCGACGCCGACCCAGACGACGGCCAGGAGATCGGGCGTGAACCCGACGAACCACGCATCCCGCAGGTCGTTGGTCGTTCCGGACTTGCCGGCGGCGTCCGCGTCGAAGCCGGCCCGGCGTGCCGCGGCGCCCGTGCCCTCGTCGAGCACGCTCCGCATCATGTTCGTGACGAGAAACGTGGTGTCCGGTCGCGCGACTCGGGTTGGCTCGGGCCGTGCGGGGCGCAGCTCGTCGCCCGGCCCCGTGACCCGCGTAAAGGTTCGTAACGGCCGTACGAGGCCGTAGGTGGGGAAGACCGTGTACGCAGTGGCGATGTCCAGCGGAGTCGCCTCGAAGACGCCGAGAGCGATCGACGGGTAAGGCTGCGGGGGAGTGCCGGCTCCGATCCGGCTCCACAGCGCGGCGACGCGATCGAACCCGGCCGTCTCCGCGAGCTTCACCGCGGGAATGTTACGGGAACGGGCCAGGGCCTGCCGGAGTGTGATGGCGCCGTCGTAGATACTCAGGTAGTTGCGTGGGCTCCAGGTTTCCTCACCGAACGCGAAGCTCGTCGGCTCGTCGGCGATCACGGAGGCCGGGGTCAGATCGGTCCTCCCGCTCGTCACGGCCTGCTCGAAGGCCGCCAGATAGACGAACGGCTTGAACACCGAACCGGGCTGACGACTGGCGCCGGTGGCGCGGTTGAACTGCGATCGGTCGTAGGACCGCCCGCCGACCATCGCCAGGATGTCCCCGGTTCTGGGGTCGACCGCGATCAAGGCCGCCTCCGCCGGTGCATGGGGGCTATGGCGCGCGCGCAGCCGGTCGATGCGCTTGAGGCCGTCACGCACCGCCCGTTGCGCCGTGCGCTGTAGATGGAGGTCGAGCGTCGTGTGGATCTCGTGCCGCCCGGGCGCCCGGAGGAGACCGGGGTACTGAGCCTTGACCCGCAGCGTGACCAGGTCGACGAAGTACGGAGCTTGGGTCTCCAGGGCCCCGGTGGCCACGGTGATCGGTTCGGACCGGGCGGCCCGCGCGGCCTCGGCCGGGATGTAGCCGACCTCGGCCATCGCGAGGAGGACGACGTCGCGGCGCTCGCGGGCGCGCTCGATGGAGTTGAACGGCGAGTGTGGCTGGGGTGCCTGGATGACACCCGCGATCGTTGCCGCCTCGCCCAGGGTGAGATTGCCGACGTGCTTGCCGAAGAACAGCCGCGCGGCCTGCCCGACACCATGGATGGCGAACGATCCGCGCTGACCCAGATAGACCTCGTTCATGTACAACTCGAGGATCTCGTCCTTCGAGAGCCGGCGCTCGAGGATCACGGCCATGAGCTGCTCGAGCAGCTTGCGCCGAATCGTCTTCTCGGGTGTCAGAAAGAAGTTCTTGACGAGCTGCTGGGTGAGCGTGCTCGCACCCACCAGATACGGCCGGTTGCCCCACACGTTCGTTCGCAGCGCGCCGAGGATGCCGATCGGGTCGACGCCCGGGTGGTCGTAGAATCGGCGGTCCTCGATCGCCAGGATGGCCTGCCAGACGTGGGCCGGCGCCTGGTCGAGCGAGACCTTGAGCTGCTTCTGTCGGTCCTCCGATGCCAGCGAGGTGATGAGCGGCGCCTCGAGCGTCAGGCGCGCCGGCGCGCCGCGCCCCAAGACCTCGAGGTGCCCGACGTGCGCGGCACGCGCGAAGACGACCCGCACGGTCTCGCCCGGCACGTCACCGCCCAGCGGCATCAGCGCGACGGCGTCACGGCCGATGGTGAAATCGCCCGGGACGGCGACCCGCGGTCGGCGCGTGTAGCCCATCGCGTGGAGCTGGTCGACCAGCTCCTGGCTGGACAGGATCTGGCCCTGTCGAATCTCGACGGGTCGGGCCATCAGGCGCGGGGCGGACTGGTCTTGCTCCCCGTGCACGCGCTGATCGATCAAACGGGCGTAGGAAATGTAGAAGGTGGTCAGGGCGACCGAGACGCACAGGGCCAGGACGACGGTCGCCAGGGTCAGATACACGAGCCCCCGCCGCCGTAGTCGCGTGGCCCGGCGCGTCCAGCGCGCCTTCCCCGATCTACGTCGTTTGGTCCTGGGGGCCACGTCGACCGTTCTCGTGCGCGCGGGGCCGGCCCCGCCCGATCTGCCGTCTTATCGGTCGCACGCCTCGTCCTGCGTCGTCAGCGTGCCAGCCGTGGAGCGAAACGATATCCGTCATCGACCACGGGCCACCAGGATGCGAGGATCACCTGCCGGTCGGGACCTGGCGCCCCGGGGCCGCGGTCACAGCGTCACGACCCAGTGAACCCCGAGCTCCAGCGCGAGCACCTCGGAGAGGCGATCCACGAGGGCCGGACCGTATCGATTGAGAAAAAAGACCGTGCCCAGCGCGCGCTCCTGGAGGTGCCCCTCCGGGAAGATCTGGGTCTGCGTCCGGGCGAACTGGCGGCGCAGCGTCTCGTTCTTCCGCTTGGCGGCCTGGATCACTTTGCCGTGCAAGGTCTGGATATCCCGCTCCATCCGCTCCAGCGTCGACCGCGCCGCACCCTCCAGGGTGGGATCGAGGGCGGGTACGGCCGCGATCACGGCGCCGAGACTCTCCCGGGCCGCGCCCCGGGCCTGCTCGATTGCCGCGTCGACGGAGGGCGGAAGCTGCGATTCGAGTAGCCGATTGAGCGTGGCCTCGTCACGCGCGTGCAGGGTCTCGAGCGGCACATCGTATCGTGTCAGAAAGCGAGTGGCTGCCGAGTCGACGAGCGAGGCGGTCGCTCGCGGGAACATGAGGGGCATCGGTACCCCGAAGTGCTCGTAGACGCCTCGGAGCTGCGCCAGGTAGTTCAACTCGTTGGGGCCGGCCACGTAGGCGACCGTCGGAAACAGGGTGTCCTGGACGATCGGGCGCAGCGCGACATTGGGGCTGAACCGCGTGGGGTGCGTGGCGGCCTCGTCGATCAGCGCGGCCCGGGTGCGGCGGGTGTCTCCCACGCGCAGGTCGTCGCCCGATCCGCGGATCGAGCGGCGGGCTCCGTCCAGGTGGAACAGGGCCGGGCTGTCCGGTTGAAGGGTGAGCTGCGGTTGGTAGCCCAGCTTCGCGAGGCGATCGCCCGCCTCCCGCGTCAGTTCGGAGGTGCGACCCGCCGTCTCCAGCTCGCGGGTGAACACGCTCGCAACCAGTGGTTTGGCGTCCGGGTCGGAGCTGTCGAAGACCACCAGGCCCTTCGCGCCCAGCAGCAATTCCATCCACCTGGCGAACGCGTCCGCCATGCCGACGCCGGGCCGATAGGCGGCACGCAGCTCCGACAGCAGGGTGGCGGTGAAGGGCCCCGGTGCCAGCGTCGCGCCGAGCGCTTCGAGGGCCGCCTCGATCGAGTCGTCGAGCACGATGGCCGACACGGGCCCGCCGTCCGCTCCCAGCTTCCCCGGCAGCTCGAGGCGCCGTGACTGCAGGTCTCCGTCGAGCACCCCGCAGGCGCGCACCTCCGCCCAGTCGTGATCCTCGGCGTCGATCCAGAAGATGGGGACGACCGGCACACCGAGCCGGCTCGACGTGTGGTCGGCGAGCTTCAGCGCCGTCAGCGCCTTGAGCAAGGTATAGAGTGGTCCCCCGAAGAGACCCGCCTGCTGCCCGGTGACGACGGCGAGCGCTCGCGCGTCGACCAGCCCCGCGGCGGCGGCGCGCGCGGCTGGCGGCGCATCTCGGCGCCGCTGTTGCCGCATGAGGACATCGGCGACCGCCTCGCGAGGGCGCGCGCGCTCGTGCACTCGGCGCATCGCGTCATGCCACGCCACCTCGCGCGTGGGATCATCCATGAAGAACGGCGCGACGTTCCCGTACTCGTAGGCGTAGTCCGCCGTAATGCGGCTGGTCCAAGGGAGCCGGCGGATGTCGACTGGGAGTCGGACGGCAGTCGGGGAGGGGGCTTCGGTCTCCGAACCCACGATCGCGTACTGTTTCAGACGGTCCGGCGAGCTGTCAAGGCCGGTGAGCTCCCGCGCGTCGCAGAAGCGGTGTGCAGACGACACCTACGCATGCAAACGTAAAGCATTGAACCGAAACCGGTTCCGTGTTAGTATCCCAGTCCAGCCTGAGCCTCGAGCTTCCCCAGGAGTGCCGCCCCTGAATCGCGACTCCGCCTCTCACCCGATTCCCACCTCGTTCGGTTCGTTTCGAGTGTTGCACCAGATCGGGGAAGGCGCGCTCGGTCCCGTGCTGCGGACCTACGAGCCGGAGGCCGATCGGCTCGTCGCCGTCAAGATCTTCCGACTCGACATCACGCCCGAGCAGGCCGAAGAGCTTGCACGAGAGCTGGCCGCGATCTCCCAGCGCGGGCTGGCGCACCCGTCCATCGTCGAGCCGCTCGCCGCTGGCGTCGAGGACGGCATTCCGTATCTGGCCACGGAGTACGTCGCGGCGGAGTCGCTCGACGTCGCGATGCGGCACTACGCGCCCGCGTCGTTCGAGACGGCGCTGGCGTTCGTGACGCAGCTGGCGGATGCACTCGATTTCGCACACGCGGCGGGCGTGGCGCATGGCGCGCTCCACCCGCGCGACGTGTTCGTGACCCCCGAACGGGCCCGCGTCACCGGGTTCGGGATCGTCCGCGCGCTTGAGCAGATCGGGTGGACGGCCTCGGTGCGTCGTCCCTACTCCGCGCCGGAGCTCATCGCCGGGGGCGTCTGGGGCCCGCCGGCCGACATCTACGCTCTCGCGGCCATTGTGCACGAGCTGCTGACGGGCCGCCGTGTGACCGTCACGGACGAGTCGCTGGCGGCCGTGATGGCCGAGGCGATTGGCGGGAGCCGTGCGGCGCCGCTCGCCGAAGTGCTCGCGCGGGCCCTGGCCGATGCGCCGGATCGCCGGTACCCGACGGCGCTCGAGTTCGCGAGCGCGCTCGAATGGGCGCTGGCGGGCGAGGTGGGCACGCTGCCGCGCGATGCTGAGGAGGCCACCTCGCCGGGGGCAGCGTCACCTCCGCCGCCGCGTCCGCATACGGAGACCGCCGGCGATCCAGCCGATCGGCTACTCGGTGACGAGGTGTCGGGCGCCGGGGAGCCGTCGGACCGCGAGGTCCCGCCGGCCGATCGCGTCGAGTCGGCGGTGGCTGACGCGGTGGCCGACCCGGGGGCCGGCGGCGCCGCCGGGGCCGAGCCCGAAGGGCGCGAGGGGAGCGAGGACGCGAGCGACGCGATCGAATCCGACCCGGTTGCCGAGAACTGGGCCGACGTCGAGCTGTGGACCGCCGGCGTCACACCCGCACCCGAGGCGCTGCCTGCGATCGTCGGCGACGCTCCGCCCCGCGTGGAGGAGGGCGAGCCGGACAGACGCGAGGCCGACGCACCGGCGCCGACCCATCGGGGTGCGGACCCCACCGGGGCTGGAGACGAAGAGCTGACCATCGCCGACGCGCTCCGCCTGATGGAGAAGGATCCCGAGGAGCTTGAGGAGCGGCTTCGCCTGGAGGAGGGCCGTCGATCGGGCGCGCCGGAGACCGTGGACGATGCGCCGGAGGCCGTCGAGGCTGCGCCGGAGGCCGTCGAGGCTGCGTCGGAGGCCGTCGAGGCTGCGTCGGGCACGCCCTCGCTGTTTGATGACGACGACGAGTTCGACGAGATCTTCGAGAGTGCCGGGCGTGCCGAGCCTGCCCCGGACGCCGAGTCTGCTCCGGCCACCGAGTATGACGCGGATGCGCGGGTGGAACCGGCTGGCGCCGATGCGGGGACGTCGTGGGGCCAGTACGTTGAAGCGCCCACGCCGGCGGTGGAGAGGCTGACCGATTACTGGGGGGCGGCGTTCCAGGAGGGCGCTCGGGTCGATCACCAGCGGGGCGGGAGGTCACGGAGGCCACACACGCCGACCCGAGATCGTTCGGGCCACCGGGGGAAGACGACCATCGGATACGACTGCGCGGCTGGGTGAGGGCGACGCGCGTGCGGTGGCAATGGCCGCAGATGTCGGATCTGCCGACGCTTCCCGCCGGTTGGGCGGATCGAGTGCCCGACAACTGGCGGTCGCTCGGCGCCGCGGCCGGCGTCGGGCTGCTGATCGGGTTCCTGGCCGGTGTGGGATGGAGTAGCCTGGGTTCGGACGCCCCGGACTTCGCGACCGATCTCGACCTCGGTTCGGATCAGGGGCTGGAAACCGAGGAGGTCACGTCCGAGATGGTCGGGCGCGACCCCCTCTCGGAGCAAGAGTGGAGCGAGGGGGCGATCACCGGGACCTCTTCTGGTGGGAGTACCGTTCCGGAGGTTCCTACGCCGGCGCTGGGGCTTCCGGCGCCGGTGAACGAGGTGAGCGAGCGCCGCGAGGCGGCCACGCCTCCCGGCCGTCCGCGTGCCGCGTCGCCCCGAGTGAGCCCACCGAGCCCACCGGCGGGCTCGACCGCCACGACGGCCCCCGCGGCGTCCGAGGCACGGGGTCGGGTGCTCGTGCGGACGTCGCCGGCCGGGACCGATGTCACCGTGAACGGCATCGTCCGCGGAGTGTCGCCGCTGGTGCTACGCGACCTGACGTTCGGGACCTATGAGATCGAGGTGACGAGAGCCGGATACCGGCCGGAGTTGCGTACGCTGACGGTGTCGACGGAGAACCCGGCGGCCGCCGTGACCATCGAGCTGCGCCCGAACGCCGAGGCGGGGTCAGCGGAGGACGCACCGGGCGGACCGGCCCCGGTGGAGGAGGCTGCCGGGGCGGACACCGGGTCGGTCTATCTCGAGTCCCAACCGCGAGAGGCCCTGGTGCGCGTCGATGGAGTGGTGATCGGCATGACCCCGCTGCTCGTCTCACAGGTGGCGCCCGGCGCGCGGGAGATCCGGATCGAGCGTGAAGGATATCGGGTCTGGACCTCGACCGTGGACGTCATGGCCGGCACGCGAAGCCGGATCCTGGCGTCGCTGGAGGTCGAGCGGTAGCATCCCCGGGGGACCACGAACCTCAGTCCGGGTAACTTCGACCACGCGGCCCGTACCGGCGGAGCGGGGAGGCGCCCTGAGCCGGCACGGGAGCTTGACGTGGTGCGTCGAGCCGTGCGCGGTGAGCGACGCGAGGCAAGACGACGATCTATGGATGCGATCCTGGCACTCGAAAGCGGGTTGTCGTTCAGAGGAACGGCCGCCGGTGCGCACGGCGAGGCCGGCGGGGAGGTGGTCTTCAACACCGCCATGACCGGCTATCAGGAAGTCCTGACGGATCCCTCGTACGCCGGACAGATCGTCACGATGACGTGTCCCCAGATCGGCAACTACGGGGTGGGACCCGAGGACGTCGAGTCGCGGGGGCCGCAGGTGGCCGGATTCGTCGTCCGCGAATCGTCACCGGTCGCCAGCAACTGGCGTGCGCAGGGGTCACTCCGTGAGTATCTGGTGGCCAACGACATCGTGGCGATCAGCGACATCGACACACGTGCGCTGACGCGTGTGCTCCGCTCCGCCGGCGTGATGCGGGGTGTCATCGCGACCGGTAAGGTCGATCCAGACGCGCTGGTGGAGAAGGCGCGGCAGGTGCGCGCCATGGAAGGCGCCGACCTCGTGCGGGACGTGACGTGCCACGCGGCGTTCGACTGGGCGGAAGAGCAGGCGGCGGCGACTCCCGAGGAGCTGCGGCTCCAGCCCGCGCGCCGCGCGGGTCGACCCCTGCGAGTGGCCGCCTACGATTTCGGGATGAAGTGGAACATCCTCAGGCGCTTCACCGCCTACGGGTGCGACGTGCGGGTCTTTCCTGCCACGGCGCCGGCCGGCGATCTCCTGGCCACGGAGCCCGACGGCATCTTTCTGAGCAATGGACCCGGCGATCCCGCCCCGCTCGACTATGCGATTCGCAACGCGACGGCGCTGATCGATGCGGACGTGCCGGTGTTCGGTATCTGCCTCGGTCATCAGGTGCTGGCGCAGGCGATGGGTGGGCGGACGTTCAAGTTGAAATTCGGCCATCGTGGCGCCAACCATCCGGTGAAGCAGCTCGAGTCGGGCAAGGTCGAGATCACGTCTCAGAATCACGGCTTCGCCGTCGATCCGGATTCGCTTCCCTCGACCGTGACGGTGACGCACCTCAATCTATATGACGGGACGGTCGAGGGGCTCCGACACGCGAGCCGGCCGGTGTTCTGCGTCCAGTATCATCCAGAGGCATCGCCCGGTCCTCACGACGCCGACTACCTGTTCGCCCGTTTCCTCGACGAGATGGAGAGACGCACGTGAGCGGCCGCCGCGCCGGCGCGTCCGGGTAGACGCGGAGAGCGCTCACCGACGAAAAGATGCCACGTCGCACCGACGTCACACGCGTGCTCGTGATTGGCTCCGGCCCGATCGTGATCGGGCAGGCCTGCGAGTTCGACTACTCGGGGACCCAGGCCTGCAAGGCGCTGCGCGCCGAGGGGCTCGAGGTCATCCTGGTGAACAGTAATCCGGCCACCATCATGACCGACCCCGAGTTGGCCGATCGCACCTACGTCGAGCCGCTCACGCCCGAGGTGCTCGAGGCCATCATTCAGCGGGAGCGTCCGGATGCGCTGCTGCCGACGGTCGGAGGGCAGACCGGGTTGAATCTCGCCGTGGCCCTCGACGAGCGGGGCACGCTGGCGGGCAACGGCGTCCAGCTCATCGGCGCGTCGATCGACGCCATCAAGGTGGCGGAGGACCGACTGCAGTTTCGTGACGCTATGCAGTCGATCGGGGTCGAGGTTCCGGCCAGCGCCTACGCCCGGTCCGTGGACGACGCGCTCGGGCTCGCCCAGCAGCTCGGGTTCCCGGTCATCATTCGCCCGTCGTTCACCCTGGGCGGCGTCGGCGGCGGCATCGCCTACAACGTGGAAGAGCTCAGGGAAATCGCGGGCCGTGGCATCGACCTGAGCCCGGTTCACGAGGTGCTGCTCGAGGAGTCGGTCATCGGCTGGAAGGAATTCGAGCTCGAGGTCATGCGTGACGTCGCGGATAACTTCGTTGTGATCTGCTCGATCGAGAACGTCGACCCGATGGGGGTGCACACCGGCGACAGCATCACCGTCGCGCCCGCGCTCACGCTCACCGACAAGGAATACCAGCGCATGCGCGATGCGGCGCGCCGGATCATCCGGCGGGTGGGTGTGGAAACCGGCGGATCGAACATCCAGTTCGCGGTCAACCCGGCGGACGGTCGGATGGTCGCGATCGAGATGAACCCGCGGGTCTCTCGTTCCTCGGCGCTGGCCTCGAAGGCCACGGGGTTCCCGATCGCCAAGATCGCGGCGAAGCTGGCGCTGGGCTACCACCTCGATGAGATTCCCAACGACATCACGCGGCTCACGCCCGCCTCGTTCGAGCCGTCCATCGACTACGTGGTCGTCAAGATTCCGCGCTGGACCTTCGAGAAGTTTCCTCAGGCGGATCGAACGCTGACGACCCAGATGAAATCCGTTGGCGAGGTCATGGCCATCGGGCGAACCTTCAAGGAGTCCTTCCTGAAGGGCGTGCGATCGCTCGAGCTCGGGAGCGACGGGCTGCTGTTCGGGCGCGGCCGGGCGGCGGAGAGCAACGCCATCGATGACGTCGAGCTGCAGCGCCGGCTGCTCGTGCCGAACGACCGGCGCATCTGGGCCCTGTTTGGCGCGCTCGACCGGGGCTGGACCGTGACGCAGCTACACGAGCTGACCCGCATCGACCCGTGGTTCCTGACCCAGTTTGCGGCGATCGCGGACCTGCAACGCGCGGTCGGCACGATGCGGCTGCGCGAGGTGTCGTCCGATCTGCTGTTGAGCCTGAAGCGGGCCGGCTTCGCCGACGCCGAGCTCGGGGCCGTGCTCGGCACCGACGCCGAGGCCGTGCGGCAGAAGCGGGCCGAGCTCGGCCTCCGGGCCGCCTACAAGCGGATCGACACCTGCGCGGCCGAGTTCGAATCCTTCACACCCTACCTCTACGGCGCGTACGAGCAGGAGTGCGAGGCCGCGCCCACCGACCGGCGCAAGGTGGTGATCCTGGGGAGTGGGCCCAACCGGATCGGGCAGGGCATCGAGTTCGACTACTGCTGCTGTCACGCCGCGTTCGCGCTCCGCGAGGAGGGGTTCGAGACCGTCATGGTGAACTGCAACCCCGAGACCGTGTCGACCGACTACGACACGGTCGACCGTCTGTATTTCGAGCCCCTGACCTTCGAGGACGTGTTCGCGGTCATCGAGCGCGAGCAGACCGACGGCTCGGAAGTGTCGTGTGTCGTCCAGTTCGGCGGCCAGACGCCGCTCAAGCTCGCCCTCGCGCTCCAGGAGGCCGGCGTGTCCGTCATCGGGACGTCGCCCGATTCGATCGATCTGGCGGAGGATCGCAAGCGGTTCGCCAAGCTGCTCTGGGATCTGGGTATCCAGCAACCACCCAGCGGCATGGCGACCTCCCGGGCCGAGGCGCGACAGGTCGCCGACTCGATCGGCTTCCCCATCCTCGTCAGACCGTCCTACGTGCTGGGCGGGCGCGCGATGGCGATCGTCTTCGACACGTCGTCGCTCGACCGCTACATGGACACCGCGGTCGCGGCGTCTCCGGAGCACCCGGTGCTGATCGACAAGTTCCTGGAGGATGCCGTCGAGATCGATGTCGATGCGCTCGCCGATGCGACCGGCGCCGTCGTGATTGGCGGCATCATGGAGCACATCGAGGAGGCCGGCATCCACTCGGGCGATAGCTCCTGCGTCGTGCCGCCGTATCTCGTCGCCGAGCGGCACCTGGGAGTCATTCGGGACTACGCGTGCCGGATCGCGCGGGCCCTGCGGGTGGTGGGTCTGATGAACGCCCAGTTCGCGATCAAGGGCGACACGGTCTACGTCCTCGAGGTCAACCCCCGGGCCTCCCGGACCGTGCCCTACCTCTCGAAGGCCACGGGGGTGCCGATGGCCAAGGTCGCCGCGCAGCTCATGACCGGCCGGACGCTCGCGGAGGTCGGACTCGTGGGCGACCTCGAGGTGCCCGGTGTCTTCGTCAAATCTCCGGTATTCCCCTTCGTCCGTTTTCCCGGAGTCGATACGATCCTCGGTCCCGAGATGAAATCGACGGGCGAGGTGATGGGCGGCGCCGCCACCTTCGGCGCCGCGTTCGCCAAGGCGCAGATGGCGTCGGGACAGGACGTGCCGAAGTCGGGCACGGCCTTCATCAGCGTGAACAACGACGACAAGCCCAACGTCGTCGCGATCGCGCGCGATCTCGTCGAGCTGGGATTCGAGCTCGTGGCGACCCGCGGCACCGCCGCTTGCCTCCGCGCCAACGGCCTGCCGGTCGAGGTCGTGTTCAAGATCAACGAGGGGCGGCCGCACGTCGGGGATCGGATCCTCAACGGGGAGATCGCGCTCGTGATCAACACGCCGCTGGGTCGCGAGTCGTTCTTCGACGACCGCACCGTGCGGCGCGCGGCGACGATGCACGGGGTGCCGTGCATCACGACGCTGACCGGCGCCGCCGCCATGGTGAGCGCCATCCGGGCGATGTCCAGTGAGACGCTGCAGGTCCGATCCCTCCAGGAGTATCACGCCGTGGCGAAGGGAATCGGTCTCGAAACCGGCGGCCAGGCTCGGACGTCGCAGGAACTGAAAGCCGGCGACCGGTAAGCGATCGCGAATCGTGCCCGGCCCGGCTCACGCCTTCCCCGTAGCCGCCTCCTGAGCATCCCCGGGGCTCCAGCCTCTTTCTTGCATGTCGCACGCGGCGGCGCTGCCGGCGCTGGCGATTGCCGCCGGTGTCGCCCTCGGGACGCTCGCCTCGGTGCCGGTGCTGCCCCTTCTCCCGCTGCTCGCGCTGGGTTGGAGCGGGGCGGTCGTCGCGTACCGTGCCGGTAGCCTTCGCTCCGACCTGCACGCCGATGCGGTCACGGTCGCGCTGGTGGTGGGATTCCTCTCGGCGGGCGCCCTGCTGGGTGCCGAAGCCGTGTCGCGGACGCGCCGGCCCTCGCTACGCCACCTCTTCGATCAACAGTTCGGAGACGTGGGCCGCAGCCCGGACCCGGTGGTGCTCGAGGGGCGAGTCCGCCGGGATGCCGCGCCCACGACCTATGGCGCCGCCTTCATCCTCGATGTCGAACGGGTCGTCATCCACCGGCGCACTCATGCGGCGGCGGGTGGCGTCCGGCTCTCGGTTGGTGGCCGTCTGCACCAGGGGCGCGTCCATCGATGGCGGGCGGGGCGAACGCTCAGGCTGGTCGCGTCGCTGCGCGTGCCCGCGCGCTATCTCTCGCCCGGCGTCGGCGACCGAGAGGCGTCCCAGGCCTCGCGGGGCGTGTCGTTACTCGGGTCGGTGAAGAGTGGCGCGCTGGTCGAGGTCGTGGCGCGCGGCAGCCCACCGGCCGAGACGGCCGCGTGGCTGCGCGCTGCGATTCGGCGGTCGATTGAGTCCTCCGTCGGGGTGTGGAGCTCGACCTCGGCCGGGATCGTGACCGCCATCCTGATCGGTGACCGCGCCGGGCTGCCCCTCGAGGTCTCGGCGCGGCTCAGGGAGGCGGGGACCTACCACGTCATTGCCATCTCGGGCGGGAACGTGGCCATCCTCGCCGGCATCCTGCTCGGCGTGCTCGGGCTCGTTGGCATGCCGCCCAGGGCGGCGGCCACGCTGGCGATGCTCGGACTGACGGGCTACGCCTACCTCGTGGGCGGAGAGCCGTCGGTGGTGCGCGCGACGCTGGTGGCGCTGATCTATCTGGCGGCGCGGCTGGGCGACCACCGGACGCCTCCCCTCAACGCCGTGGCGGTGGCCGGTGCGCTCGGCCTGTGCGCGAGACCGCTCTCGTTGCACGACGTGGGGTTTGCCCTGACGTTCGGCGCGACCCTCGCGATCCTGCTCGGATGCGGCCGGCTCACCGCATGGCTCTCTCGGGCCCTGGGGCTCGCCCGGGTCCCACCCCGGGTCGAGGCGTGGCTGCGCATGCCGGTGACCTTGCTCGCCGCGACGGTGTGCGCCGAGCTGGCGCTGTTTCCGATCGGCGCGTACGCGTTCTCGGAGTCAAGCCCATTCTTAGAGTCTCCCTCTGGGATGGGTGAAACCCCTCGCCTTTAGGCGAAGCCTTCAGGAGGCCGCAGGGCCGGACCTCTTCGGGCTCTGGGACGTGCGCCGTGATAGTCGGCTTCAGCCGACGCGGCGCACTGATTCCCTCGCCTTCAGGCGAGGGAGACTCAATTGAAACTCTCTACGGCTCCGGATTCGTCATGCGGCCTTCTTCGATGTCGTCGTGTCGATCTTCAGTTCTTGCTTCAACGCGGCACGAAGCGTGGGCAGGTGGCGGTAGCCCATCAGCTTCCGCAGGCGCGGCTCGATGTCCAGGAGCGCGGTCGCCAGCCAGCGGTGGCGTTGGCTCGAGTTCTGCCAGTGGTCAACCTTCGCACAGCGTTCCTCAACGAGCGCATTGACCGACTCCAGACAGTTCGTCGTCTTCAGCGACCGGCCCAGCACCTCGTACAGCCCGAGGCGATGCAGCGTTAAGGTTTCGTCCAGACCTTCTGTCAAGCTCCGAGCCGCCGACTGGTTCCGTTCGTCGAGCTCGCCCTGGAGCGTCTTGAGCGCCGTGAGGGCCTCGTCGTACTCCGGCCGGTTGTAGGCGCGCTGGAGGCGCTGACGCCACGCCGCCAGTTCGCTCTTGGCCAGGTGACTCACCACGTTCTCCCGCTTGTGCCACTGGCACCGTTGGACCAGGGCGCGGTGGCGGAAGGTCTTCCGGACGGCTGCCCGCAGCCCCTTGCTGCCGTCGAGGATCACCAGCAGGCCCTGCGAGAGGTCCAGCCCCCGCTCGACCAACGACCGCAAGCACAGCGTCAGCACCCGCTCATTCTCCGTGTCCGTCTCCACGAAGCCGAGGAAGTGTTTCGCCCCAGAAATGGTGATGCCCAGTGCGATGACCATTGTGGCCTCGGCGAACGTCTTGCCGTCCAATACGATGGCCACGACGTCCTCAGCGGCCAGGTCCCGCTCCTGGAGCTCGTGAAGCTTCGCGGCGCTGGCCTCGATGAAGCCTCGGGACACCGTCGACCCCGACAGCCCGATCGCGCCGGGAATCGCCTCGGCGGCCGCCTCGTAGTTGCGACACGAGATCCCATAGAGCCCGCGCTTCAGCAGGAGGTCATTCACCGCGCCGTCGCCATGCAACGCCTCGTAGGCGCGCAACGGAATCTCCCGCCCCGCGACCCCGCGCACCCGCGGCACCCGAATCGGCACCCGCTGCCCCGCCAGGCCGACGGTCCCAGGGTTGCTACCGTGCCGGCGGCCCCCGATCGACGCGGCCTTGCGGGCGTAGCGCTCGCCAGCCAGCGCCGTTACCTCCTCGTCGAGCACCTCCTCCACGTGCATCAAGCCCAGCGGGACCAGCGAGCGAATCAGCTCCACCTTGGCGTCCAGCTCCAGCGCGGTGTAGTCCTCGCGCCGGATGACCTCGACCCGGCCCAGCTTGCGACCCTTCTTGCGCTTCCTGACAGGACGTAGGACACTGCTCATCTCGGCTCCTTTCTCTCGTGGGTTGATGGCCGTTTTGCTTAACGTCATCAAACCACAGGGTGTGGGAGCCGTTTCAATTTCCAACTAAGTTTCGCTCACCCTCCGTTCTTCGCGAATCAGCTTCGCTGGGATCGTCCTCAACTTCCTGGCGATCCCCTTGATGACGATGGCGCAGGTGGCAGGCCTTCTGGTGACGGCGTGCGCACGGCTGCCGCTCGCCGCGAAGGCCATCGGCTACGTCGCCCACCTCTCGGCCACCGGCCTCGTCGAGAGCACGCGGTTCGTCGATCTGGTGCCCTGGGTGACCATGCGGCTGCCGCCGCCGTCTCTGATCGTCCTGGGTGGGTACTACGCGGCGTGGGTGGCCTGGCTGGCGTGTCGCCGTGCGCGGGTCGTCCGGCGCGTGGCCCTCGCGTGCATCTTCGTGACCGGCGGCTGGGTCCTGGCGGCGCCCACCGTCGCCAGCACGGGCCGTCTGGCAGGCGTCGGAGACGCCTGGTCCGTGGGCGACAAGGGTCGCTGGCTGCGCGTGACCTTTCTCGACGTGGGTCAGGGCGACGCCACCCTCGTCTCCTTCCCGGATCGGCGCACGCTTCTCGTCGATGCCGGCGGAACGCCGGGCGGTGGGTTCGACGTGGGCGACCGGGTGGTCGTCCCGGCGGTGTGGGCGCTCGGCGTGCGACGCCTCGACGTCCTGGCGCTCTCCCATGGAGATCCCGACCACGTGGGAGGCGTGCCAGCCGTGCTCCGCGATCTGCGGCCACGCGAGGTGTGGGAGGGCATCCCGGTGCCGACCCACACGCCAACGCAGGCCATCGCCGCCCACGCGCGCCGGCTGGGTGCACGGTGGCGCCGGCTGCGGGCCGGCGACCAGCGGCGCTTCGGATCGACTCGCGTGCGCGTCTGGCATCCCCCGTCACCCGACTGGGAACGGCCGCGTGTCCGTAACGACGATTCGCTCATCCTGGAGATCCGACTCGGGGGCGTCTCGTTCCTGCTCCCCGGCGATGTGGGGAGCGCGGTGGAGGCGGGCGTCATCGGGCAGCGGGAGCAGCGGGAGATGCGGGAGATGCGGGAGATGCGGGGGGACCGGCCGCGCCGGCTCTGGGTGGTGAAGATGCCTCACCATGGCAGTGCCGGTTCCAGCTCGGCGGGGTTCGTGGACGCCCTGCGTCCGGCCATCGCCGTCGCGAGCGCCGGGCGGGGCAACCGCTACGGTCACCCGGCCACCCTGGTGGTCGATCGCTACGCGCGGGTCGGCGCCGCGGTGTTCAGCACCGATCGGGAGGGCGCGATCCAGGTGGAAACCGACGGCCGACACGTGCGGGTCCGCACGATGACGGGTCGGACGCTGGAGGTGACGACGGCGCTGCCGCGCCGGCCGACTGCAGCAGGGCTTCTACGACGGGCGGCTAGCCACCCGACTCCTTGATCCGGGTCCACTCTCGCTCGAGCTCCTCCAGGCCCTCCTGATTCAGCGAGCGACCGCGTGCGCGGGCGCGCGCCTCGAGCTGGTCGAACCGCGTCGAGAACTTGTCGTTGGCGCGCCGCAGGGCCCCCTCGGGCTCGACGCCGAGCTTTCTGGACAGGTTGGCGATGGCAAAGAGCAGGTCGCCGACCTCCTCCTCGATGTGGCGGTCGTCGGCACGTGCGAGCGCGTGGCGGACCTCCGCGACCTCCTCCTCGATCTTGTCGACGACGCCGGCCGCCGTCGGCCAGTCGAAGCCGGCCGAGGCCGCCCGCTTGCCCATCTGGAAGGCACGCAGCAGGCCGGGCAGCGCCCGGGGGATGTCACCCAGGGTGCGGGGCGGTTCGCCGGACTCCGTCCGCTCCCGCGCCTTGATCCGCTCCCACTGCTCGACGACCTGTTCGGACGACGTGCGCCCGGCGGCGGGCTGGTCGCTCGCCGACCCGCCGGGGCCGAACACGTGGGGATGACGCCGCACGAGCTTCTCGTTGACCGTGTGGAGCGCATCTTCGACCGTGAAGTCACCGTCCTCGGCGCAGAGCTGGGCCAGGAACACCCCCTCGAAAATGAGATCCCCGATCTCGGCCATCAGTCGTTCGCGGTTCCCGCTGTCGATCGCGTCGACGACCTCGTAGGCCTCCTCGAGGACGAACGGCCGAAGCGATTCCGGCGTCTGCTCGCGGTCCCACGGACAGCCATCGGGCGACCGGAGGACGCGCATGATCTCCACGAGACGCTCGAATGGTGTTTCCGCCACGCTCCCTCCGCAGACGGTCGAGCGGGCCACGCCGGCGCCGCGACCCGCGTATGCTAACATTTGCAGGTTCGCGGGTTCTCCACATGGCCTCCGACCCCTCGTCGCTCGTGTTCTCGTCGTTCATCCTGTCGCTGGTCAGGACGGCGGCCGTCCACCTCGGCGACGTCGAGGATCCGGTGTCGGGGGCGAAGAACGAGCCGAACCTGGTCGCGGCCCAGCAGATGATTGACATCCTGGGCCTCCTCCAGGAGAAGACACAGGGCAACCTGACGGAGGCAGAGGCGCAGCTCCTCGAGCAGGTGCTCTACGAGCTCCGCCTGCGCTTCGTCGACGTCAAGAAGGGCGAGAAGCGCATCATCGTTCCCTGAGCCAGGTGACCCGACGGCCGACCGCCGCCATCGGACCCTTCCCAAGACGTTGCGCATCACCTTCCTCGGCACGGGTACGTCACACGGCGTGCCGATGATCGGCTGTCGGTGCTCGACGTGTCAGTCCGACGACCCGCGCGACCAGCGCTGGCGTCCGTCGATCTTGATCGAGCTGGCCGGCGGCACCTCGGTTCTGGTGGACACGTCGCCGGACCTGCGAGCGCAGGCGTTGAAGTTCGGCGTCACTCGTGTGGACGCGATTCTCTTCACGCACGGCCACGCCGATCACGTCCTCGGACTCGACGAGGTGCGCCGGTTCAACGTCCTCCAGCGCGGAGCCATCTCCTGCTTCGCGGACGTCCCGACGCTGAAGGACCTCGTTCGCATGTTCGCCTACGTCTTCGACACGGCGACGGCCGTCGGTGGCGGCATTCCGCAGCTGAAGACCTTCGCGGTGCTGGGCGCGTTCTGCCTGGGGCGGGCGACCGTCGTGCCCATCCCGGTCTTCCACGGCGAGCGGCCGATCCTGGGCTACCGCGTCGGGGCGTTCGCGTATCTGACCGACTGTAGCCGCGTGCCCGATTCATCGTGGCCGCTCCTCGAGGGAGTCGAGGTGCTGGTCGTCGGCGCCCTGCGCGACCGCCTGCATCCCACTCACTTCACGGTGAGTGAGGCGATCGAGGCCGCCGGCCGCGTCGGGCCGCGCCGGACGTATTTCACGCACATGTGCCACGACCTGCCGCATGCGGACACCTGCGCCCGCCTGCCGGACACGATCGAGCTGGCCTATGACGGACTCGTCGTCGACACCGATTGAGCGTGACCGCCTCGCGAAGGAGGGAGAGTGTTTGCAGTATGATCAAGACGCTCGCCGGCCCACCCTCATCTGGATCTCCCGGGTCTCCGCGGCCGAATGGGCGTGATTCACTTCCCTGACGACCCGAGGCCTGCGCACTGGCATCGGCCGGTGCTGGCGCTCGGGAACTTCGACGGACTTCACCGCGGTCACATGAAGATCATCGACCGCGTGTGTCGCCGAGCGGCCGACCAGGGCGCGACGCCGGTGGCGATGATCTTCGATCCCCACCCGCCTCGGATCGTCAGGCCGGACCGCGCGCCGGCGCTGTTGATGACGAAGACGCAGAAGATCCGGGCACTGCTGGCGGCGGGCATCCAGGGCATGGTCGTGGTGCGCTTCACGCCGGAGCTCTCGCGCTGGGGCCCGGAGACCTTCGTGCGGACGGTGCTCGTGGATTGGCTCCGGGTTGCCGAGGTCTGGGTCGGGGCGAACTTCCTGTTCGGCCGCGACCGCTCCGGCAACTTCACGGCCCTGCGGACGCTGGGCGTACGGTCGAGATTTCGGGCCGAGAAGATCGACGCCGTTCGATACAAGGAATTCGTGGTCAGCAGTACTCGCATACGCCGACTCATCCGTGAGGGCCGCGTCGACGAGGCCGGGGCGCTTCTCGGACACCACTACACGATCGAGGGAACGGTCACGCAGGGTGATGGCCGGGGGCGGGAGATCGGCTTTCCGACGGCGAACCTCTGTACGGAGAACGAGCTGATCCCGCCGCACGGGGTGTATGCGACGACCGCGTCGATCGACGGCGTCATCCATTCGGCGATCACCAACGTGGGTGTGCGTCCCTCGGTCACCGACGCGGCGGACGAGACCATCGAGACCCATCTCTTCGACGTCGAGCGCGATCTGTACGGCGCGAACGTCCGGCTGGGGTTCATCCGGCGGCTCCGCGACGAACGGACATTCCCGACCGTCGATGCGCTGCGCGCGCAGATCGAGGCGGATTGCCAGCGCGCTCGCGCGCTCTTCGACCTCATTTCGCTGTAGAATCACAAGGTGGGCTCGTCTCCGTACGGATCGGCCGCTCCCGCCCAGTTTCTCGACCTCACGATCTCCAGCGACCCGAAGCTCGTGGGCCTCACGAACGCGGTGGTGGCTCGATTCGCCGAGTATGTCGGCTACCCGCCGGGTGAGGCGGTGAAGATCGGTGAGATGATCGAGGGCGCCCTCGCGTGCGTGATCGAACGAAGGGCGCTCGACGAGCCGACCGAGCACCTGGAGCTCTCGCTGTCGATCGAGTCTTCGGCCCTCGCCGTCGTGGTTCGTCGGCGTGACGTTCCCCCGGGCGCGGCCGGGGGCTCGAGGCGCGTCTGTCGGCGCCACGGCCAGAGGGCGTCGACCTCGCCAGGCTGCGGGAGGCCATGGCGCGAGTCGAGTTCGTCCAGGAGGATCACGTCGAAACGTGCCGGCTGTGCTGCCGCTCGCTCGCGGACTGACATGCACCTCTACAACACGCTGACCCGCCGGGTCGAGCCCTTCGAGCCCGTGCATGACGGGCAGGTCCGCATGTACACGTGCGGCCTGACGGTCTACGCGCGTGGCCACATCGGGAACTTTCGAACCTTCACCTGCCTCGACTTGCTCCGGCGGGTCCTGAAACACCAGGAAGGCTTCGAGATGCGTCAGGTGATGAACTTCACCGACGTCGACGATCGCACGATCGTCGGGGCGCGCACGGCCGGCGCCCCGCTGCGGGAGTACACGGGTCGCTTCATCGCCGAATTCCTCGAGGACGCGGCGGCGCTGGGGCTCGAGCCGGTGGAGGAGATGCCGCGCGCCACGGACGAGGCGAACCTGCAGAGCATGTCCGACATGGTCGCGGCGCTCGAATCGCGAGGGCACACCTACCGCAGCGACGGGTCGATCTACTTCAATATCTCGACGCTGCCCGACTACGGCAAGCTCGCGCGGCTGGATCACGAGGGCATCCAGCCAGGAGCGCGCATCGACTCGGACCGCTACGACAAGAAGGATGCTCGCGACTTCGTGCTGTGGAAGGCCGCGGCCCCCGACGAGCCGACCTGGGACTGCGGCGTCGGGCCCGGTCGGCCGGGCTGGCACATCGAGTGTTCCGCCATGGCGCTGCGGCTGCTCGGCGCGCCGCCGATCGATATTCATGCCGGCGGCGTCGATCTGATCTTCCCACACCACGAGAACGAGATCGCGCAGAGCGAGGGCTCCACCGGCAAGCCCTTCTCGCGATTCTGGGTGCACGTGGAGCACCTGTTGATGGACGACGAGAAGATGTCGAAGTCGCTGGGCAACGTGTTCACGATCCCCGAGATCCTGGAGCACGGCCACCGGGCGTCGGCCCTCCGCTACGTCCTGCTGTCGGTGCATTACCGAAAGCAGCTCCGGTTCTCGTGGTCGAGCCTGGAGCAGGCGGAGGAGGCGCTGCGCCGCCTGGTCGATTTCACGGCGCGGCTCGACGACATCACCGACCCCGAGGCGCATCCCGACGTGGACACGCGCGTGGCGACGGCGCGGACCGCCTTCGCCGAGATGCTGGCGCAGGACCTGAACGCGCCAGGCGCGCTCGGCGTCGTCTTCGACCTCGTGCGGAGGCTCAACTCGGCGATCGACGACGGGCGGATGGGGAGCCCCGATGTCGCCATCATCCGGGACGCCTTCGATCACTTCGATCGGATTCTGGGCTTTATCTCGTTGCGGCAAGCCGAGGAGGCCCGGCCGCCCGTGCCGGTGGAGGAGATCGACCGCCTCATCGAGGAGCGCCGGGCGGCGCGGCTGGGGCGTGACTTCGCCGCCGCAGACCGCATCCGCGCGGACCTCGACGGTCGCGGTATCCTCCTAGAAGACAGCGCGGACGGCACACGCTGGAAACGCAAGTAGGGACCGTACGTAGCGCGGGGCTCGAGCCCCTGGCGCGCGTGACTTCAGACGGGCCGCCGCGATGGACGCCCCCGACATTCGAACCCCGCTGCCGGGCCCCAACGCCAAGGCCATCATCGACCGCGACGCGGCAACCGTCTCTCCCTCGTACACGCGCCCCTATCCGTTCGTGATGGCTCGCGGCGAGGGCGCCGTCGTCGAGGACGTCGACGGCAACCGCTTCATCGACTGCG
This sequence comes from Vicinamibacterales bacterium, assembly GCA_965197935.1. GTDB lineage: Bacteria > Acidobacteriota > Vicinamibacteria > Vicinamibacterales > CAZQMT01 > CAZQMT01. Next base: position 1,403,290 of record CBDAOD010000002.1, read on the forward strand.
CCGCCGGCATCGCGGTCAACTCCACCGGCCACTCGCATCCACAGGTCGTCCAGGCCATCGTCGAGCAGGCTCGGCGCTTTCTCCACATGTCGGGCACCGATTTCTACTACGACCTGGAGGTGCGGCTCGGCGAGACGATGGCGGACATTGCCCCGATCGATGGCGGAGTACGGTCCTTCTTCGGCAACTCGGGGACCGAGGCGATCGAGGCGGCAATCAAGCTGGCGCGCTACCGCACCGGCCGTCCGGGGCTGGTCGCCTTCATCGGCGGCTTCCACGGGCGGTCGCTGGGCGCGCTCGCGCTCACGTCGAGCAAGGCCCTCCAGCGCGGGAGGTTCGGGCCCTTGATGTCGGGCGTCTATCACGCGCCGTATGCCGACTGCTACCGCTGCCCCGTGAATCTGAAGCCCGAGACCTGTGCCGCCGAGTGTCTCGGGTTCATCGAAGATCAGATCCTCGTGCACCTCGTCTCGCCCGACGAGGTCGCGGGCATCGTCGTGGAGCCGATCCAGGGAGAGGGCGGATACCTGGCTCCGCCGCCGCAGTTCCTGCAACGACTCTCCGAGCTCTCGCGCCGGCACGGCATCCTCCTCATCGTCGACGAGGTGCAGTCGGGCATGGGTCGCACCGGCAAGATGTTCGCCTGCGAGCATGCCGGCGTGCAGCCCGACGTCCTCACCACGGCGAAGGGGATCGCCTCCGGGATGCCGCTGGGCGTCGCCTCGGCGCGCGCCGACGTGATGACGTGGCCGCCCGGTACCCACGCGAGCACCTTCGGCGGGAATCCGGTGTCGTGCGCCGCGGCGCTGGCCACGATCGCGCTGCTCCGCGAGCGGCTCGTGGCCAACGCCGCGACGGTCGGGGAACACCTTCTCGCTGCCCTGCGCGATCTGGCGACCCTGCACCCACTCATTGGCGACGTGAGAGGACAGGGTCTGATGATCGGGGTCGAGCTCGTCCGGGATCGCGAGACAAAGGAGCGAGCCGACACCGAGCGGCAGGCCGTGATCCAGGCCGCGTTCCAGCGCGGCGTCCTGATGCTCGGCGCCGGCCGGAACACGATTCGCGTCTCGCCGCCGCTCGTGCTCACCGAGGCGCAGGCCGACATCGTCGTGAAGGTGCTCGACGAGGCGCTAACCGAGGTGGAACGCGCGCGGCACGAAGGTTAGTCGGATCTTCGCGAGGGGCGCCGCCCCGCGCCGGCATCTCCCTTGCTTCACCGAACGGTGTGTTGCCCGACCCGCGTGCCACGCTCGGCAAGCGGGGCGAGGAGATCGCGTGCCGCGAGCTCCGCCGCCGCGGCTACGAGATCCTCGATCGCCGCTATCGCACGAGGCTCGGCGAGCTGGACATCGTGGCCCGCGACGGCCACACCATCGTGTTCGTCGAGGTCAAGGCCCGCCGGACCCTGCTTTATGGCGCGGCTCGAGAGGCGATCACAGCACGAAAGCGTGAGAAGCTCACGCGGATGGCGGCCGCGTATCTGGGTCGAAAGCGTCTCGGGGCGTGCGCCTGCCGGTTCGATGTGGTCAGCGTCCAGTTCGCGGACAGCGCGAGGCCCACGATCAGCGTCGTGATCGACGCCTTCCGGGCCTCGTGAGCCGCCGACTCCGAGATCGCTCCCGACGCGTTTCCGCGACCCGTTCCGGTCGTCGCGGCGGCTCGATCCGCCGGCGCCGCAGCGCCGAGCACGCGCCAGGCGTTGGCTTGCTTGGCGCCGGAGCGCTATGCTACGGTTGGATTGGCTGGTGAGAGCGGGAATAACTCAGTGGTAGAGTGCGACCTTGCCAAGGTCGAAGTCGCGGGTTCGAATCCCGTTTCCCGCTCCAGTTCTTCCTTCCGATTGCGCTCCACGGCGTTGCCGTGACCGCCCCTCGTATCGGCGCCGTCGCCAAGTGGTAAGGCAGAGGTCTGCAAAACCTCCATCCCCGGTTCAAATCCGGGCGGCGCCTCCAACTTTTTTGAGTCTCCCTCGCCTGAAGGCGAGGGAATCAGTGCGCCGCGTCGGCTGAAGCCGACTATCACGGCGCACGTCCCAGAGCCCGAAGAGGTCCGGCCCTGCGGCCTCCTGAAGGCTTCGCCTAAAGGCGAGGGGTTTCACCCATCCCAGAGGGAGACTCTAAGGAATCTGCAGGTCGCGACGGTTCGTGGCCAGCTAGGCAGGCGTGACCGTAGCTTATCGGTAGCTTACGGGACTAGCCGCGTATGGTTTTGAAGAAGCGCCCACCAAAGATCACCGCCCACGACCCCCGCCTCGCGCTGCGCCTGGGGATGGTCGGCGGCCGGACGATGAGGCCCTATGTGTCAGTCCGGCGTGTGAGATGCCGGCTGGAGTCGGAGTCGTGCCCCCCCGCGGGCGATCCCTGGCGGTCCTGGCGCTATTCGTCGTTCTGAGCGTCCTGCATACGTGGCCGGTCGCGCAAGCGCCTTCGCGGCGGATTCTCGAGCATGGCGACGTGTTCGTGAATGTCTGGTCGCTCAATGACATGGCCCGCCAGATGACCCGGAACCCGCTACGTCCGTTCGACGGCAACATCTTCCACCCGTATCCGCGGTCACTCGCCACGGCCGCCCACGTGTTCGCCGACGCCTTGCTCGCCGTCCCGATCCGCGCCGTTACGGACGATCCCGTCCTGGTCTACAACATCGTCGTCCTGATCACTTTCGTCCTCAGCGGGTTCTTCACCTACCTGCTGGTGTACGAGCTCTCGCAGTCCGTCGCCGCCGGCCTCGTCGCCGGGTGTGCCTTCGCCTTCGGCGCCTTCCGGTTCACGCATTTCGTTCACCTGCACGTCCTGAGCACCCAGTGGCTCCCGCTCGCCTTGCTCACCCTTCACCGGTTCCTCCGACAGCCGAGTGCGCGCCGGCTCCTGTGGGTGACCCTGGCCGGCCTGCTGGTGGCGGTCTCGTCCTGGCACCTGGCGCTTCTCGGGGCCCCAGCGCTAGCCGTGGCCGCTGGGGTACATCTTCTCGGCCAGAGGCGCGCTCCGTGGCAACGGATGGCCGGTCTCGCGTTGGCCGCTTCGGTAGTGGGCCTGTGCCTGCTGCCCATTGGCTTGGTGTATCGAGACGTCTCGAGGGACTGGAAACCCGCCCAGCTGGAGGCGGCCGAACGAACGCGGGAACGCGTGCGTAACTCCGCGGACGTCGGTGCGCTATTCTCGCTCGATTCCGGTCTTCTCGCGCCGCGAACCTTCGTGGAATCGGATGTGTTTCCCGGCGTGGCCATTTTGATCCTCGCACTGCCGGCGCTACTGTCGCTCAGAACCCGGAGCCGTGCCTCGGTGCGATCGACGCCGGTGTTTCTCGCGGTGCTCTGCGGGGCGACAGCGCTCGCCCTCCTGACCTTGGCGGCCAGTTCGGGGGGTGAGCCCTGGGAGCGTCAGGCGGCGCGTCTGCGGAGCGTGGCGCCGATGGCGATCCTAGGAGTCGTCCTCATGATCGCCGTGGTCCGCGCGATGCGGCGGGCGGGGGAGGGTGCGATCGCAGTCGGCGTGTACGCGACCCTGACCGTCGCGGGTGTGTTTCTTGCGATGGGGCCTCGGGTCTCCGGATGGGGCCTGGACCTGGGGCCGGGTCTCTACTTCTACGACTACGTGCCTGCGACCGGCGTCATGCGGGCGCCGGCCCGTTTCTCGCTCTGGCTCGGGCTGGGTCTCGCGGTGCTTGCCGGGCTCGGGGTCCGGCGTCTGGAGCCGCTCGTGAGCGGGCCCCGACGCCTAGCCGCCGTGACGCTGTGCCTCATCCTGCTGAACGTGGATCTGCGTGCGGCACCGTTCTACATGGAGTGGGCGCCGCGGCGACGCGCGGTCCATCGCTGGCTGGCTGAGAACACCGAGCCGGGTGCCGTCGTGGAGTACCCCTCCCGGGGCAATCCCTGGGCGGTGATCGCCAGCCTCGGCTACGGCCGACGTGTCGTCAACGGGATCAGCTACGTCTGGCCTCCCACGATGACGCTCAGCGACCGGGACGCCCTCTCACCGCGCCACCTGAACGTGCTCTGGGAGCATCTGCATCCGAGGTTCGTCGTCCTCCGTGCCGGCCTGTACTCGTCGGCGGAGCAGACCCAGGTGATGCGCCACGTACGGGCCCAGTCTGATGCGCTCCGGTTGCGCGCCGAGTTCGGAGGCGGAGATTTCGTCTACGAGCTCGTCGACCGCGGCCGCGGCCGGGTCCTCCGGCGGTACTGGCCGCGGGCGGCGCTCGAAGGCCGGCAGGGCTTCGAGCTGGCCGGGACGCTCTCGGGCGTGCCCGCCGGGTCGGTTGGCCGGATCGTCGTGGAGCTCAACGGAGAGCCGATCCTGAAGTTGAGGGGACGCGATGCCTCAGACAACGCCCAGCACTTCGTGCCGCTCCCACCCGACCGGCTGATCGAGGGCCTCAATCTGCTCGAGATTAGGGCGGAATACCTCGCCCCGCCGGCGACGGCGCATGCAATCGGCGACACCGGCACCTCCCTCGGAGTGGATGTGGGAGTCAAGCCCATTCTTAGAGTCTCCCTCTGGGATGGGTGAAACCCCTCGCCTTTAGGCGAAGCCTTCAGGAGGCCGCAGGGCCGGACCTCTTCGGGCTCTGGGACGTGCGCCGTGATAGTCGGCTTCAGCCGACGCGGCGCACTGAATCCCTCGCCTTCAGGCGAGGGAGACTCAATTGAAACTCTCTACGGCTCCGGATTCGTCATGCGGCCTTCTTCGATGTCGTCGTGTCGATCTTCAGTTCTTGCTTCAACGCGGCACGAAGCGTGGGCAGGTGGCGGTAGCCCATCAGCTTCCGCAGGCGCGGCTCGATGTCCAGGAGCGCGGTCGCCAGCCAGCGGTGGCGTTGGCTCGAGTTCTGCCAGTGGTCAACCTTCGCACAGCGTTCCTCAACGAGCGCATTGACCGACTCCAGACAGTTCGTCGTCTTCAGCGACCGGCCCAGCACCCCGTACAGCCCGAGGCGATGCAGCGTTAAGGTTTCGTCCAGACCTTCTGTCAAGCTCCGAGCCGCCGACTGGTTCCGTTCGTCGAGCTCGCCCTGGAGCGTCTTGAGCGCCGTGAGGGCCTCGTCGTACTCCGGCCGGTTGTAGGCGCGCTGGAGGCGCTGACGCCACGCCGCCAGTTCGCTCTTGGCCAGGTGACTCACCACGTTCTCCCGCTTGTGCCACTGGCACCGTTGGACCAGGGCGCGGTGGCGGAAGGTCTTCCGGACGGCTGCCCGCAGCCCCTTGCTGCCGTCGAGGATCACCAGCAGGCCCTGCGAGAGGTCCAGCCCCCGCTCGACCAACGACCGCAAGCACAGCGTCAGCACCCGCTCATTCTCCGTGTCCGTCTCCACGAAGCCGAGGAAGTGTTTCGCCCCAGAAATGGTGATGCCCAGTGCGATGACCATTGTGGCCTCGGCGAACGTCTTGCCGTCCAATACGATGGCCACGACGTCCTCAGCGGCCAGGTCCCGCTCCTGGAGCTCGTGAAGCTTCGCGGCGCTGGCCTCGATGAAGCCTCGGGACACCGTCGACCCCGACAGCCCGATCGCGCCGGGAATCGCCTCGGCGGCCGCCTCGTAGTTGCGACACGAGATCCCATAGAGCCCGCGCTTCAGCAGGAGGTCATTCACCGCGCCGTCGCCATGCAACGCCTCGTAGGCGCGCAACGGAATCTCCCGCCCCGCGACCCCGCGCACCCGCGGCACCCGAATCGGCACCCGCTGCCCCGCCAGGCCGACGGTCCCAGGGTTGCTACCGTGCCGGCGGCCCCCGATCGACGCGGCCTTGCGGGCGTAGCGCTCGCCAGCCAGCGCCGTTACCTCCTCGTCGAGCACCTCCTCCACGTGCATCAAGCCCAGCGGGACCAGCGAGCGGATCAGCTCCACCTTGGCGTCCAGCTCCAGCGCGGTGTAGTCCTCGCGCCGGATGACCTCGACCCGGCCCAGCTTGCGACCCTTCTTGCGCTTCCTGACAGGACGTAGGACACTGCTCATTTCGGCTCCTTTCTCTCGTGGGTTGATGGCCGTTTTGCTTAACGTCATCAAACCACAGGGTGTGGGAGCCGTTTCAATTTCCAACTAAGTTTCGCTCACCCTCGGATGTGGAGGTACGCTCCGCCCCCCGACAAGTCGAGCGTGCGGGTGAACGGTCGGGACCTTGATGTGGACAAGGGCTACCTGCTCGTCGTCCTGGATGCTGCGTCGGGGGACGTCCAGGCGCGGCGGGAGTTCAACTCCTCCTGGCACGATGCGGACTCCGCGGCGCTGGTCGAGTTCGTGAGGACGATTCCGCCCGGATCGCCGGTGCTGGTCGCCAGCGAGTTCGACGTCTCCCGACGTCTGTCCGGTGACGCGGTCGCGGCGTTGCGCGAGCTGGGCCTCCGCGAGGATCTCCGCGATCGGTTCGGATGGGCTCACGCGGCGATCGGGGTGAAGGGCGCGCCACCGGGGTCCGCGGTCGAGGTCGTGGATCCTCACGCGGCGGTCGTCTCTCTGAATCCTTCGGGGACGCCGATAGTCGCGCTCTCGAGGTTGCAGCTCTACTGAGCGGGCCGCGGGGACTCGGTACTGGACGTATGATCCGAACGATTCCGCTCAACGCTCCCCTCCCATGACTCTTGCGTCCGGCGCCCGCACGAGAGGAGAACGGATGGTTAAATCTTTCGCTCGCCGGGTGCTCCTCTACGGGGCGTTCTCCATCCTCATCGGGAGTGGACTCGGTGCGCAAGAGCCTCGACGGTTCGACGTCTTGATCACCGGGGCACAGATCATCGACGGCACCGGCAATCCCTGGTTCCCCGGTGACATCGGCATCACGGACGGCCGCATTGCCGCTCTGGGAATGCTCGACGGGGCCCGCGCGAGTCGTTCGATCGACATGACCGGTCGGTTCGTCTCGCCGGGATTCATCGATATCCACTCCCACAGCGAAGATGGTCTCGCCGATCCAAACTTGCGATTCAATCACAACATGATCGCGCAGGGGATCACGCTGTCGGTCGTCAATCAGGATGGGCGCTCCCCGCTGTGGCCCATTCGCGATCAGAAAGCGCTCTACGAGAGACAGGGTGTCGGCAACAACGTTGCGCTGATGGTCGGCCACGGCACGATTCGGACCAGCGTCATGCGAGAACGCCACCACCAACCGGCGACCGAGTCGGACATCCGCGGGATGCGGCAGATGGTCAGAGAGGGCATGGTGGACGGCGCGTTCGGCCTCAGCACGGGCCTGGCCTACCTGCCGATGCGCTCCAGCGAGCCACGAGAGGTCATCGAGCTGGCCGGCGAAGTGAAGCCATTCGGTGGGTTCTACATCTCCCACCAGCGAAGCGACGCCCGGCTGCCCACGTGGAAGACGGCCTCCGATCCGACGCCATCGGTGGACCTTCTGGAAGCCGTGGAAGAGACGATCGCCATCGGTCGCCAGACCGGAGTGCCGGTGGTCGCGACGCACATCAAGGCCCGGAGCACCGGCTACTGGGGGACGAGCCACGCCGTGACCCGTCGCGTCCGGGAGGCTCGGGGTCGAGGCATCGAGGCCTACCTCGATCAGTATCCCTACGATACGTCGGGCAGCGATGGCCGCGCTGTCCTGATTCCACGCTGGGCTCTGGCGCCGCCTGGCACCCATGTGGGTGGTCAGTTGGGAGAGTCGGACGGGGGAAACGAGGTCTACGGGGACCTCAAGGAGAACCTCCAGACGCGGCTGACGGATTCCGGTGTCGCCGCTCGTGTTCGCACGGACATCGAGTACGAGATCAGCCGTCGTGGCGGCGCCTCCGGAATCGTCGTCTTCGAGTTTCCGGAGGCGCGATTCGAGGGGCGAACGCTGGCGTCGATTGCCGCCGAGCTCGAGGTGACCGCCGTCGATGCGGTCATCTGGTTACAGATGAACGGCTTCGATCGTCCTGGCGGTTGTCGACTCAGAGGGTTTTCGCTGTCCGAGGCGGACATCGAGCACTTCATGCAGCAGGAATTCACGGCGACGAGCACCGATGGCGGGACGGTCGCGCTGGGCGAGGGGTTGCCTCACGCGCGGTTCTACGGGACGTTTCCGCGGAAGATTCGCCGCTATGTACGCGAGCGCGGCACGATCTCTCTTCCGTTCGCCATTCGGTCGATGACGTCGCTACCGGCGCAGATCATGGGGCTAAAGGACCGGGGCGTGATCCGGGTCGGCGCGTGGGCCGATCTGGTGGTGTTCGACCTGGAAACCATCGCGGACCGGGCGACGTTTCTGGATCCCCACCAGTACCCGGCCGGGGTGCCCTACGTGTTCGTCAATGGCGTCGTGGTCGTGGATGCGGGCGAATTTACCGATGCCACGCCGGGCAAGGTGCTCAGTCCGTCCAACGATGGATGGCGGGTGGGCAAGCGATGACCGTGGCGCCAACTCGGGCGGCACCGGTGACGACTGACTGCTGGAGGTCAGCCAGTCTACACGAGGGGCCGAGGGATCCGCGGCGCTACTCCACTCTGCGCAGCGTCATGCCGAAGAATTCGTGCCACGCGTCGCTTCCGGGCGGCGACCTCTCGCCCGTCTCGGTCCAGCGTCCCTCGTCGTCGAGCCGGATCGTGTAGCGGATCCGCCGGTTGTCGGGAGCCTCCATCCGCCACACGAACGCGCCGTCCTCGACTTCTCCGGCATAGTTCCCGCCGAGGCCTCGATTCGTCATCGAGCGGAAGTCGAACGCGTCGGCATTCGGATTCCAGGTGAGCATGGCCAGCGCGTGATGCACGACCTCACCCTCGCGACCGTCGGTGAGGCTCTCGTGCCGTCCCTCGATGATGAGCGCGAGCCCGTCGAGACGTCGCTCCACCCGTTCGTGGCTCCGGAAGCGCTCGGGCTCGCCGGGTCCCATGCGCATCCAGCCCGTGCCCTCCCACGTGCCGACGAGGAAATCCACCGCTCGCATCCGCGTGTGAGCGGCGGCGGAGTGGTCGGGAGGACCGCTCCGTTGGCCGCCGGCGCCCAGGAGCAGGGGAGTGGCGGCCAGCGCTAGCAGGAGACGAAGCAACGGGTGCATGGTAATCCTCCGGCTCGGGAAGGGTCTCAATCTGCTCCCAGTGTACGGAAGTCGAGGCGTCGCGGCTTGGAGAAAACGGTCACCGGTCGACCACGCGTTCGTGCCGAATCCGGTCGAGATGTGCCCGGAGCGCCTCGGGCGGAAGCCCCACGACCCGTCGATACTCGCCGATGAGATGCGCCTGGTCGGCGTAGCCGTGTGCGGCAGCGACCCCGGCCCAGGTCTCCTCACGAGAGAACAGTGCGCCCACGAGCGAAGCACGGAGGCGGCGCACGCGCGCGAGCTCCTTGGCTGAAAGCCCGACCCCGGCGCGAAAGCGGCGCCGGAACTGACGCGGCGACACGCCGGCCCGTGCCGGAAGCTCGGCCACGGAGAGGACCCCTTGCCTGGCGATGATCTCGAACACCGCGTCCGTCACCAGCGGATCGAGCGCTTCCCGGTCCGGCGGGTCCTTGCGGAAGGCGTCGACCCAGGCCCGCATGGCCTCGTCCGCCGTCTCGGCTTCTCGTAGGCGCTCCACCACCGTCCGGCCCCACGCCCGCCGGCGCTCATCGTCGATTGGACCGCCGTAGCCGCGCCACCGCTCGACCGGTCCTGGCAGCACGGCGCGGATGGTTCCCGGCCAAAGCCGGAGCCCCCACACGACATCGCCGCCGCGCACGACGGTCCGGTGCGGCGAGGTTCGCGGTCCCATGGTCAGGAGCTCGGGGACCTGGCGGTTTGCGAAGAAGGACAGGCTCCCGTCCGGCGGAATGAAGTGCTCGATCTCGCCGGCGCCCGCGTGCACGCGAAAATGCCAGCCGACCGCGACGACCGGCCGGAGCTCTTCGGGGGCATCGAGCTCCGCGTAGGTCATGGGGCGGGGCGCGGACATGGGTCGAGGATACACCGCCAACCCACTCGAGCCGCTACTCGAGCGTGTGGGGCGTCTATTTGATCGCCGTGCGCGCCATGTCTGTGGCCCTATTCAAAGCTTCGTCAGATGCGACGTCAATATCCGGCGGCACGCCGACGCCTTCGATCCGGCCATGCGCGAGCGAGAAGTAGTCCGCCACCGGGAGGCTGACCAAGAAGCCGTCAGCGACGTCGAAGAAGCTCTGCGACAGCATGTGATCGACCGTTCGCTCACCGACCAGCGTGGCCAGCCCGGAGGCGCGGAAGGCATCGGCCGCCAGCTCGGTGGCGCTGGCCGAGCGTTCGTCGACCACGACGAGGACGGGGCCGTCAAAGTTGGGCTCCTTTGGCTCGAAGCGCAACTTCATCAGCCCATCGCTCTGGACGGTATTCCAGAAGGCGATGATCGACCAGCCCTCCCACGGCGCGAGGGTCTCGATCTCGTCGGCCGTCGGCAGGCGATCGTGCTGCGTGTTCCATCCATGTGACATGAAGTAGCCGGCGTCCAGGGGTTCGTCGATCACGTGCTCCACGAGCGGCTTGACGGCGAACGCGCCGCCGCTGTTCCGACGCAAGTCAATGACGAGTGCCTTCGCCCCGTTCGACGCGATGTCGTCGTAGGCCCGCTCGATGTACTCGATCGTATCGTCACCCATCATCGTCTCGACCGTCAGGATCGCGATCTCGCCTTCGTACTCGACGCGAGCGGCCTCGTACCCCACGCGTATGTGGTCAAACCCGCGAATCAGGGCTTCCGCCGACACGGCGGCGCGACGCAGCTCGAAGTGGGAGAACGGATCGTCGATCCAGGCAAAGCGAAACCCCAACAGCATGTCGAGGTCGTCGCGCGCCACCTGCGCGATGGTCCGCATGCGCTCGGAGAACGCTCGATAGCCGGCCGTCTCGAGATCCGCCGGATCGAAGATCTTCTGGGCGACCACCTGATGCAGCGTCGCAAGGATCGCCGGATAGTCACGCAACGGTGCGGTCGCCGCGCGGTTCGCTGGGACGCCTGAAAATGTCCCGCGGAACAGTCCGTCGTCAATCTCGCCTGACAAGCCGTCTTCTGTTTGCGTCAATTTCACACTGCGGCCGGGCCACGGTGCCGTCATGGCGCCCAGATAGCCGTCGCTTGTGGCTTCGAGTGTGAACCCAAACAGCGCGTCCGAAACCTCGACGCGTTCGTCGCGAGCGCCGGGGAGGTCACGGATGAGGTCCAGCGCGCCCGACACGCTGTGGGCGAACAGTGTGCCGTCGCGCCGTTCGAACATCAACGTTGTCTCAATTGGCCCCGCGCGGCCCGTCTCCAACGTGACGTGCCAGTGGCCGTCAGTTAGCGATTGCGCTCCGCCGGTCGGCGCCACCGCGAGGACGGAGAAACTTGTCACGACCGAGACCAAGACATGGCGCACATGCATCAGCACAGCCTCCTCAGCCAGATTTGCTACTGGACTATACGTGCCGCGGCGCTGTGGGGTTCGCTTGGTGGGCGCCGCTTGCCTCCAGCCACGATGGCCGATCACCTCGCCGGCGTGATGCGGAGGTTCGCGAAGGCACGTCGCTGTTGTCACCTGTCCACAGGCCGATCAGGCCTCGATCGGACGTTCCGACCTTGCGGACCTCGAGCGTGGGGGACGTGACGGATCCCACATAGATCTGGATCGTTCGGCCTTTGACGACCACCCGGAGGGGCACCCAATCGGTAGGCGAGATGGACGCATCGACCGGGTTCTCGAATTCCTCCGGGAACTGTTGTCTGAGACGCGACCAGTCGTACTCAGGGACCGCCATGTACTGCACAGCGTGGCGGCGTCGAGCAGGATCGTCAGCCCGAAAATTGAAGGGGCGCAGGTAGACGGCGTCGTATGTGTTGTCATCCTTTCTATGGAAGGCGACGCCGACGAAGCTCTGACCCGATACGTCACGACCGCGGACGTCGACCTCGATCGTGCCCTGAGCAAAATCACTGCCCTCGATCCAGACCTCGCCGGGGCCCGCCCTCTCCGTGACATGAACGCCCCGGCGGCTTCCCGGAAGTGGGGTGACGTCGCGATTCACGGCCCTCAGCCTTCCGGCGACCAACCTCTCCGCCAGATCAACTTGCTGAAGGCCGGCCGATTGCGACGGCGCGGCGGACAGAGGTACTCTCAGTGCGAGGGCAGTACCCCAACCGCTCCACATCAAGGCGAGCGCGATGGCGAGCCGTACCGGATGGGGTTCTCTCATCGCTTGCCTCTGCCTTGTTGGTCCCAGCGGACACGGCAACCGCCGAGCATTCGCAACCGCCGGCACCGCCTCGCCGACCTCAGTTCACCCGGACGAACGTGGAGCCGGCCTCGAGCGTATGGGTGATATCTAGCCATCCGGGAGCCGGATTCGGGCCCGTCGAGGCGGTCACCATGTCGAAGATCTGATACGGCTGACCCTGGGCCGGGACGTTGTACGCGACCACATCGGCCGAGATGCGCCCGTTCGGTCGCATATGCTGGCCCCAGAGCGGATCACCGATGTTCGCCAGGACACGGTCGCGGAAGGGCGCGGCGTTGAAGGGGTCGGGTCCCGGGCTCGTCGAGAGCGCGATCGCCATGGCCTGAGCCACCGACACGGACGGGGGCGGTGGCGTTGGGGGCGGCGGGGCCGAGGTGAGGTACGTGAAGCCCCCTGCGAGCGTGCTGCTCGCTCCGTTGCTCGTCACAACGACGTCGGCCGCTCCGGTCGGCCCTGCGCCGGTCGTCGCGGTGATCGTCGTGGCGTTCGGCACGACCACGCTCGTCGCCGCCGTGCCGCCGATCGACACCGTGGCGCCCGCCGAGTAGTTGGCGCCGGTGATCGTGACGCTGGTTCCACCCGTATCCGGTCCCGATGTCGGAGAGATCGTGGTGGTGGTCGCCGCGGGGGGCGCGGGGGGTGGCGCGATCGTGCCGGTCGGCCACGGTGTTCCAGGGCTGGCGTGCCCGCCGTGGAAGCTGTCGTCCCAGTAAGCCGCCCGCTCGGCCGTGATGGCGACGCTGTTCGTCGACTCGGAGAACGCCGCGAACCTCTGGTTGCTCAGCTCCGGGTACAAACCCGCCGGCAACGTGAAGCGGGCGTTCGGGCCGATCGCGAACGTTCGAACGATACCCGCCCCATCCTCGCGGTAGAACGTTGCGCGGATCTGGGCAGCGGTCGCGGTCGCGTTGTTCAATAGGTAGAACGTCCTGAAGAATGTTCCGTAGAGGCCGTGCTCCAGCCCTTCGGCGAAGCCCCATTTGGTCGCTGCGGCCGGCAATCCGGTGGTGACGTGCCCCCCGGCGAAGCCGTTCCAGTACATCGCGCGCTCGGCGACCGTCGGGATACCGTTCTGGCTCTCGATCAGGGTCGAGAAGGCGGCGTCCTGCAGGCCCGGCACCTGGTTGGCCCAGAGGTCGAATCGGCTCGAGGGCGCAATGGTGTAGAGCTGGACGATGGGGGCGCCGGCTTCGAGGAAGAACGTGGCGCGGATCTGGGCGGCGGTGGCCGGATCCGGGTTGCCGACGAGGAAGAACGTATTGAACCCCGCACCCGTGAAGCCTTCAGCGAAGCGCCACGTCGTGCTGAGCGCGGTCACCGCGGCGGTGGCGTGGCCGGAGTCCAAGCCGTTCCAGTACATCGCCCGCTCGACGATGATCCCGACGTTGTTGAGCGACTCGACGACGGTCGAGAAGGGCGCCGCGCCGAGCTCGGGACCATCGCGTTGACCCAGATCGTGAACCGGCTGTTCTGCGTGACGGTATGGGTCTTGACGACTGGCGTCCCACCGTCCGCCCGAAGGTACGTGACACGCACCTGGGCGTCGGTCGTCAGACTCGGGTTGGCGATCAAGATGAACGGGTTGAAGAAGTCGGTCGAGCCCTCGGCGAGGCGCCAGATCAGTGCGGGCGCCGTCACGCCAACGGCGTTGTGTCCCCCGTTTCGGGCGGCACCCGGGAAGTAAATGGAGCGTTCGACGATGATCGCCACGTTCGAGGTGATGACGGCCGAGACGGCGTCGTTGGGCACGACGTCGTTCACCCGGACGGTGGCCCGACTGGTGGCCGCCACGACGATCTGGAATGGCACCGTCGTTCCGTTGAATCTCGAGAAGGTCATGTTGACCGTAGCGGCCGCGGCGTTGGGATTCGCGATCAGGATCTCTTCCTCGAAGAACGCGGTCGTCGCGCCCTCCGCGAGGTGCCACGTGGTGTTCTGGGCGGCCGCGTGCGCCGGGAGGGCGAGTACCGTGCCGCAGATCGAGAGCACTTGGAGGAATCGGCTGAGCTGCATCATGGTTGGTCCAGTCGTCATTTGCTCCAACAACGGGTTCGAGGCGCGGGCACGGTCGAGCGTGTCCCAGGAAAATGGGTAGACGGGACGCCTGTGTGGGGGACCGTCAACTTGAGGAGAACAGCACGTTTCACTCGTCGACACTGAGCGCCGGAGCCTCGTCTAGGAGGCGCACGCCACGGTATCCCAGGCCCGGGAAGGAGATGGGATGCCAGATGCAGCACATGTTGTCCCTCCCGGAAACCTCGCCCGCCTTATGTACATTGTGCATATCGCGTGGCATTGTCAACTTGAGGCCGTAGCTGGCAGCCCATGACGAACGAGTCTCCCGACGGCCTTCGGTCCACGCGGGCGAGGATCTGAGGCAAGATCCATGCTCGAAGGGCGTCTTGCTGTAGCACCAGAACAGATTTCGCGGACCCGGTCGATCGGGCTCGGCGCGCACATCCCATCGCTCGATGGCCTACGCGGGTTCGCGATCCTGCTCGTCATCCTTTTTCATCACACCCTCATGCGATGGGGCGAGCCGCAATGGCTGACTGGAGTGAGGCGTGGTACTGGCTCTATCTCTCGAATGTGCTCTTCAGTCTCGACAACACCCTCGGTCACCCGAACCTCGCGATTACATCCGGCCATTGCTGTGCCCGGCGCGAGCCGCAGCCCCAGACTAGGGTAGCGGCCCCCCTGCTCCAAACCCGCTGATCTCCACCTTTGGGCCGACGTGTTTCTTCGGATCCCAGCTTCGGTGCATGACGAAGCGTCCGTTGCTCATCACGAACATCGGCTCGTGCACGGCCCAGATGTCTTCCAGGGGGTCGCCGTCCACGCCGACCAGATCCGCCTCCAGGCCAGGCTCGATGGCCCCGGTCTCGTCCTCGATCCCGTACACCTCGGCCGAGACGACGGTGGCCGCCTGTAATGCCTGCAGGGGCGTGAGGCCGATGTCGACGAAGTTCGTGATCTCTCGATAGATCCGGTTGTTGCTCCGCGGCCCGTACTGCGTGTCGGTCGAGGTGATCAACGGCACCCCCATGTCGGACGCCTGCTTGATCGATCGGCGCATGAAGTGGAGCATGTGCGGGCCTCGAATGTGCGTGGCAGAGCTGTTGTAGTCGTCGTGGGGCTGCAGGAAGCCGACGACCGACGTGAAGGTCGGAGACCAGGCCGTCCCCTGCTCCTTCATCAGCCGCAGGACCTCCTCGTCCATGTAGGTGCCGTGCTCGATGACGTGACAGCCGCCGTTGACCGCGTTCAGCAGGGTTTGCTTCCCGTGTGAGTGGCACGCGACCTTGACCCCGTGCGGCAGGACCGCCTCCACGATCGCGCTGATCTCCTCCGCGGTGTAGATCACCAGCTTCGGGTCCGGTCCGTTCGGGCTCGAGGTCGTGCCGCTCGTC
The DNA here is from genome assembly GCA_965197935.1 of Vicinamibacterales bacterium. Lineage (GTDB taxonomy): Bacteria > Acidobacteriota > Vicinamibacteria > Vicinamibacterales > CAZQMT01 > CAZQMT01. Next base: position 1,418,852 of record CBDAOD010000002.1, read on the forward strand.
CTGGTCTTGATCCAGTCCACGCCACGTTCGACGTCGACGCGGGCCACCTCGGCCACCGCCTCGGCCCCGTGCACCTCCTGGTTCAAGAACTTGTGGAGCCGCGGGTCCGCCAGCGCCGCCATCCCGAGGGTCGGCATCACATAGACGCCTGCGGCCCGGATGTCCGGCCCCGCGATGTAGCCCTGCTTCGAGAGCTCCCGCATCTGGACATCCACGTAGCTGCCCACCGCAGCGCTCTTCATCGTGGTGACGCCAGACTCGAGGGCGCGCCGTGCGCCCCGCAGCGTCTCCCCGTGCCAATGCCCATCCATGAAGCCCGGCAGCAGGTGGATGCCCTCCAGGTCGAGCACCGTCGCACCGGCCGGCGGCTCGTCCGTGCCGACCGAGACGATCGTGCCGTCCCTCACGACGACCACCGCGTCTCGAAGCACGTTTCCCGTCCGGACATCGACGACGTGCGTGTTGGTCAGGGCGGCGTACACCTGCGGAATCGTGCCGTCCTCACCCGGCTCGTGAGGCAGGACCGGCTGCGCCATCGCCGGACACGCCAGCATCACACCGAGGACGACCCTGACACCCGTGTTCGACCATCGCGTGGACATGCGTACCTCCTGAGAACCTTCGACCCCCGGTTCCTCGACGGGCTGGTCGCCAAATCGAGGTCATTCTACGGATACACTGTAGTTGCGGAAGCAACGCCGCGCGAATTCTCAGACGGCCACATCCTGACGCCCCCCGGCCGCTCGGTTCTTCCGGAAGCTGTTGAAGGGACAGGGCCGTGAACCGCGACGTCTGATCACGGACAAGCTCGGCAGTTACTCCGCCGCGCACCGCACGGCGATGCCGTCCGTGGTACACAGCACACGGCAGTACGAGAACAATTGTGCGGAGGCCTCGCATCAACCGACCCGTCAACGTGAAGGCCAGATGCGCCGCTTCAAGTCAATCGCCCACCTGCAGCGCTTTGCGTCGGTGCACGGCGTCGTCCAGGATCTCCTCCGAGTCGGCCGACATCTACTCCGCACCGACGTTGGGATTCGATTCGGCAACCGCGACGGCGCCGACCGACGAGCTGTTGATCTGACCATCGGTGATGGGCTTCCACGTCGTGCCCCCGTCCGTGGTCTTCCATAGGCCCCGCCCACGGCGCCGAAGGAGGCTTCCAGCGGCCGACCAGGCACGCCGCTCACGGCAATGGATCGGCCGCCGCGGTTGGGTCCGACGCTGCGCCATTCGAGGGCACCGAAATAGCCCGCGTCGTAGGTGGACGGCGTCGCACGCGGCGATTGGGTCGTCCCCTCGCGCGAGCTCCCTGGACCAGGGACACCGCCCCCAGGGCGGTCGGCCCGCTCCCCGGTCGATGCTTCGATCGAAGCGGGTTCGAGGCCTTGACTGGCCGCCGTCGGCAAACCGACGAACGCGATGATGGCGAGGAGCAGGTAGCGGGGCATGGGCAACTCCCCATGTGGCTAGACCGAGCCCAGCGGCTAGGTAACGCTTATCAGGCTGGATAGATCGTAATAGGTCTGCCAGCGCCTATCTACCCTGATCCCGAGGCGCGTGCCTGGGCCGTCCTGGCGATCGGCAAGGGAAGCGTCAACCTTCCAGGCGCGCGCCCAGGCCGGCATTGTCACGTTGAGGTCGTTGGTGGCAGAGTGGTCCAATGACTGCCGAAACGTCCAGCCATCGCGGACACCGCTTCGCCGGTGGGATCATCAGCCACGCGATCTGGCTGTACTTCCGGTTCGGACTCGCTCGGGCGTGGCTCATCACTGCAGTAGGAGGTTATGCAATGGCTTCACGGCCCTCGTTGTTCAAATGCGTGATACCCATAATCACGATCTTTCTGGCAGCGCCGTGCGGCGCGCAGGAGGTTTTCGATCCGAGTACGTATATCCTCGCGACGGGGCGGCGACTTCCTTACCTGTACGCCATTTCGTTAGATGATGCTGTCGATCCGACGAATAACCACACTTCGAACGCAATCGTCAGCCGCAGCAAAGTGGCGTTGGACCGATTGGACGGTCGCCCACTCGGCGATCCTGCCAACCTGATCGTGAGTGAGGACGGCGACACGGTCTATGTGGTGAATCACCATGGCAGCATCGACAACGCGGAATTCAGGCAACACGGCGGCCGCGGACAGATCGCAGTACTCGATGTGGATGCGGTCCTCGATCCCCAGAACGACGGGACACACAATGCGCTCCGGCGGCACGTGGACTCCGGCGGTTTCGGAGCGCTCGGCGTCCTGCTCCTGCCGGACATGATCATCATCGCCAACGCCGAGAACAACCTGACCGAGGACGGCGGCAATCGAATCACCTTCGTCGACCGTCGGACCGGCAGCCTGCGCGGCACCGTGGAGCTGGCGCTGGGCTCGCCCGGGTTCGACTGCGCGGACTACCCGGTGCCCTACGTCTCACCTTATGGACCACCCAGGAATTTGGTCGTACTCTCCCCGGATCCCAGCTGGGGATGTTTCCCCGACCCGAACGGATTGGCTCTGGGTCGTGCCAGCAACGGTAACGCGTACGTGTTTACTGCAAATGGTGGCACGAACGATGTGTCGGTGATCGACCTCGGGCGCGCTTTGGAAGGGGATCGGCTTGCGGAAATCCAGCGTATTCTGGCCCAGGTCGGCCCATGGGATATGGCGGCGACCCCCGACGGGCGCCACAGCATCGTGGCCAGCGGAGGGAGCCAGAAGGACGAGTCGGTGGGCAACACGATCTCGATGATCGACGTCGACCGGGCGAGTGCTGGTGCCGGTGACGCCGAAGTCGCTCGTATCCTGGTAGGCACGGATGATCCCGAGGAGCCGACACATCCTCTCATACCGTCCGTGACCCCTAACGGCCGGGAAGTGATCATCCCGAATGTTCGTGCCCGCAACGTGTCCATCGTGGACCTCGAGCTGGCGCTTGCCGGTGATCCCGGTGCGGAAGTTGCGCGTATCCCGCTCGTCCGGGCGGATGGACGGCCCGTTCGCCCCAAAGGTTCGGCGGTCACGTCTGATGGCAGATACGCCGTGATTAGTGCGGGACCCGCTGCGCAGCCGTTCTCGCAGGAGATCGGTCACGTGTACGTGATCGATCTTCAATCACGCAGCGTGGTGGGCACGGTGACCGGAGTGGGTAACGATCCATATGGCCTGGCGACTGTGGATAGACAGATTGGCAGGTAGCACTCCCGGGGTCCAGAGGTGTGAAGCACCGTTGACAGGCAGTTCCCACTCTGTGAGGAGCGCCACGAGCTTGCGGATGCGAGTCTTCGCGCTGCCCGGATGGGGTGTCCGGCAGAGCAATTGCCCGACCCTCAGGCGGTCGCGGCTCGTCAGACGATTTCGTATCTCTTGCCTTCGCCAGAACTGCATGGATCGTCCCGTAGGACACCGCAATGCCTCGCTGGGTCGAGAGATGTTCGGCATCTCGAGAGCTCAGACCGATTTCACAGCAGCCTGTGTGCATGGCGGCGTCGATTCGACTGCCAGTTCCATTGAAGACCGGGCGGCGGAGGTGGTCATGTTCCCACCCGAGATCATCAGTCACGCCGTCTGGCTCTATCTCCGTTTCTGTCCCAGCTTCCGCGACGCAGAGGATCTGCTGGCCCAACGAGGCATCGTCGTCACCTATGAGACCATTCGGCATGGTGCCGGACGTTCGGTCCCGCCTATGCTCGGCTACTCCGGCGTCGGCGCGGTCGGATGGGCGACACCTGGCATCTGGACGAGCTGTTCGTTAACATCCAGGGGCGGCAGCAGTATCTCTGGCGAGCGGTGGACGAGGACGGCGACGTGATCGACCTCCTGGTGCAGTCGCGGCGCAATCGGCAGGCGGCCATGCAATTCTTCCGAAAGTTGTTGACAGGCCAAGGCCGAGAGCCTCGTCGGCTGATCTCGGCCAAGCTCTGCGTGTCGTGGGCACGGAAGCCAAGGCGTTGTCTTAGAGTCTCCCTCTGGGATGGGTGAAACCCCTCGCCTTTAGGCGAAGCCTTCAGGAGGCCGCAGGGCCGGACCTCTTCGGGCTCTGGGACGTGCGCCGTGATAGTCGGCTTCAGCCGACGCGGCGCACTGATTCCCTCGCCTTCAGGCGAGGGAGACTCAATGGTGGATGAGGCAGGCAGCCAGCAGGGGAGTCCACGCAACCCGAATTGATAGAATCCAGTCTGCTCTTGGACTCGGACAGTGCGCAGCACGCGCGAGGTGCCCCATGGACGTGATGCTCCGACTCGAGATGAAGCCTACTCTGATCAGTGTTGTGCTTGCTCTGGGCCTGACCAGCTTCGCGGTCGCGCCCACCGCCGCGCAGGACCCCGTCGCGGACCCCGACGTTCAGGCCCAGATCGGTCTGTTCTCCGCCTGGCTGGAAGGACAGATCGAGTACCGCGGCCTGCCCGGCATCGTCGTTGGCGTCGTGTCGGACCAGGACCTGGCGTGGGCAGAAGGATTCGGACACGCCGATCTCGATGGCGATCGACGAATGGATGTCGACACGCGCTTCCGAATGGCTTCGCACAGTAAGCTCTTCACAGCCACGGCGATCATGCAGCTCCGCGAGCAGGGGAAGGTCCGCCTGGACGATCCGGTCACCGACTATCTGCCCTGGTTCACCTTTCAGCGAGCCGCGCCGGGCGACCCGCCACTCACGATCGAGCATCTCCTGACCCACAGCTCGGGCCTTCCGCGGGAAGCCGGCTCGCACTGGAGTGACCTGGATTTCCCGACCGCCGCCGAGGTTCGCGCCCTCATGTCCGATCGACAGGCGGCGTTCTCCCCCGAAGTGCGCTGGAAGTACTCGAACCTGGCGTACACGATCGCGGGGATGGTCGTGGAGCACGTCAGCGGGCTCTCGTGGGCGGAGTACCTGCAGCAGAACATCTTCGGCCCGCTCGGCATGAGCTCGTCCAGCGTCGACACGGAAGACGCCAAGATGGCGACCGGCTACGGCATCCGAATGCCGGACGGGTCGCGCGCCGTGATGCCTTTCGTCGATGCTCGTGGGATGGCCGCGGCCACCGGCCTCACGTCCACTGTCGAGGATATGGCCCGATTCGTCTCGGCCCAGTTCCGCACCGGTGCCCGAGGTGATGACCGCCTCCTCAGCACGGCGTCGCTTCGTGAGATGCAGCGCGTCCGCATGCTCGAGAACACGTGGACGAGCGGTCAGGGCATCGGGTTCGGTGTCCGGCGGGTGGACGGAAAGATCTTCATTGGGCACGGAGGTGGGTACCCGGGCTACACGACCAACACATCGATTCAGCTCGACTCCAAGGTCGGTGTGATCGTGCTGACGAATACGAACGACTCGAACCCTCGCCACATTGCGCAGCAGCTCATGAGCACGGTGGGCGAGGCCGTCGCCACGGTGACAGCCACTGAGCCGCAGGCGGCAGCCTGGGACCCGACCTGGGAGCGATTCGCTGGCCGCTATCGGAGTCGGAATGGCGAGAGACAGGTCCTCGTGATGAACGACCGTCTCGTCGTCATGAATCCCTGGGCGACGAGCATTGAGGACCCCACCGAGCTAGAAGCCATGGATGACGGACTCTTCCGCATGGTCGCGCCGACCGGTGGAGGTGCGGTGGGCGAAATCGTCCGCTTCGTCGAGGAAAACGGTGAGGTTGTTCGGATGATCACCGGCGACTCGTACGCGGACCGGGTGCGCGAGTAAAGAGTCGGGGGGCGACGCCGCCGCCCTCGGGGACGAGACGGATCTCAACAGAGCCGACACGGACTCCCGGATGAGATCACCGCCCCCTAGCGGAGAAGATTCATGAAGCTTGAATCGAGCAGTACCAATTATGCACCCCTGCTGTTCGGCATTCTCATTGGTTGCGCCAACCAGGCTGATTCTCCTGGTCGCAATGGGCCGTACCTCGGACAGGAACCGCCGGGAACGGCGGCCGAAGTCTTTGGTCCCAATCCACGTGTTCTGGTGGGAGATTATCTCGGTCAGCCTGCTCCCGGCGACACCCCGGTGCCATTCGCGCCAGGCCTAGTCAACACCGAGCATGCTGATGGGTGTGTCGGCTTCGGCTTGGCAGGCAACCTCTTCGTCTTTCAGCGTTACGAGAACAGCGTCGGTCGGATATTCGAGATGGTGAGGCGGAACGATAGATGGGATGCGCCGAGTGAACTGCCGTTCTCCACGTCGCATCGAGTGGGCGATTTTACAATCGCACCGGACGGGCGGACGCTCTACTTCCAATCCAACATCCCGGTCGAGGGAATCGGTCCTGACGCTGAGGGCGGCAATATCTGGACGGCCAGGAGGACCGCCGACGGGTGGACGGTACCTACGGTCTTGGGTGACGCGGTGAACACCAGGTGGCACGACAGCTTTCCCCACGCCGCTGCCGACAGCACCCTGTACTTCTTCAGCCGGAGACCGGGCGGCTTCGGACAATCGGATCTGTATGTTTCACGTTGGGTGAACGGCAGCTACGAAGATGCCGAAAACCTCGGCGCGGCACTGAACACAGGGGCCCACGAATGGGATCCGTTCGTCTCTCCTGATCAGCACTACATGATCTTCTGCTCCACGAAGGAAGGCGGTTATGGGGAGGACGACCTGTACATCACGTTCAGACAGGCGGATGGTGAATGGTCAACGCCGGTCAACATGGGAGCGCCGATCAACACAGACGCGTCGGAAAACCGCCCATGGGTCACCCCAGACGGCAAGTACTTGTTCTTCGCCAGCACGCGCCCCGGCGCGGGACGGAGCGATGTCTACTGGATTGACGCCGGTATGATCGACACTTACAAGGTTCGTTGACGTGGCCCTCAGGGTCTTGCCCGAGGCCTTGGCCAGTGATCCTGATCGCCTGGCGCGGTTTCAGCGTGAAGCGCACGTCCTACTGCCCTTTGATGTGACGAGCGATGACGAACAGCTTGATCAACTGGTCGCCACGATCGTCCGAGGCGCCGAGCCTGGACAGCATCCATTCTTCTCACCCGACGGGGAGTGGTTGGGGTTTCAGGACACGAGCACCAACGTGCTGATGAAGGTGTCGGTTCTTCGGTGGGCCACCCCTGACGATCCACGGCGTTGGGGACCGCCTGCGCGGTGCGAGCTTGGGAATGGACGACCGCATCGTGTTTGCGACCGGAGTGAGCAAAGGGCTACTCCGGGTTCCAGCCGTGGGCGGTGAGCCCGAGGTGTTAACGACCGTGGACTCGGAACGCGGCGAGATCGCCCACTATTGGCCGCACGTGATGCCCGACGGCAAGGCGGTGTTGTTCACGGTCTTCTTCGGCTCCGACGGCGGACGCCGATCGCCTGGCCCGCTTCGTGCGCGAGGCCAAGGTGCTCGCGTCGCTGAACCTCACCAACATTGGCCATATCTACGGCCTGGAGCAGTCCGGCGAGACACGGGCGCTCGTCCTGGAGTTCGTCGACGGATCGACGCTCGCGGACCGGATCGCGCAGGGACCGATTCCGCTCGCCGGTACAGCGAGGGGGTGAAATACGCGCTGGTCAACGGCCAGCTCGCGATCGACGAGGGGCATCGATGGACCGCGCACGCGCGCAGACGTGGCGGCGAGGCGCACCTGAACGCGAGAAGGAGACAGGCGATGAGTCCCTGGCTTTCACTGATCCTCACCGGCATCGTGGTGTTCGCACTCCACCTCGGCGGGACATGGGCATTGGTGCGCATGGCCGGCAGCGACAAGAAGAAACCCTGACGATTCGGGCTCACCCTCCGGAAGCAAGGCCCCAGTCGGCGGCTCCGGCGCAAATCGTCGTCGTCCCGAACTGGCCCGATAGTTCCATCTACGTCAGCGAGTCGGTGACCGGACGAATCTGGCGCATCATCTACACGGGGTAACCACGCATGACCAACCAAGGTTGGGCGCGACTGTTCGCCCGGATGATGGTTGGGATTATCTTCCTGATGGCGGGGTGGTGGAAGTGCTTCGAGCTCACCCCGATGCAGCACGCCCGAGGAATGTTCGTCGAAGGATTCGCCGAGACATGGGTTCCGGGATTCCTGCTCTGGGGCCTCGGGCTCGCCATCCCCATCGTAGAGCTCGTCGCCGGAGCGCTTCTCGTCGTGGGCTTTCGCACTCGCGATGCCCTCGTGGCGATCGGCATTATCCTGCTCATCGTGACCTACAGGCACGCGCTCCAAGAGCCTCTTTACAGCATCAAGGACCACATCCTTCTGCGCGGGATCTTGATGTGGATCGCGCTCGTACTTCCTGCGGAGGAAGACAAGCTGACCGTCGACTACTGGCTCGAACGTCGCGACGGCCGTTCGTAGCTCCTGTCTCCATTTCCGGTAAGATGGCTTCCTGAAGATGAGCCTGGAAGCTGGACGAAATCTCGGCGGCCACGAGATCATCGAACCCATCGGAAAGGGGATCTTCTTCGTCGCCGCCCGATACTTCATCATCCGCGCCGAGACCGGTGCCTTCCACAATCCTATCCCTTTGAGGATTCAGCTCGTCACAGAGTAGCGAGGAGGGGTACTTTACCCATCCTCGGCCCCTCTCTCGAATTGCACAGCCTCGGAGTCCCCCCGCGAGAAGTCTTGGCACGCAGCGCACGTGCGTCTCTAGCGGTATACTTGGGCTCGATTCAGACAAATCATGCCCCTCGCGCCCGGCGCTCGCCTCGGGCCGTACGAGATTCACACTCCCCTCGGGGGCCAGCCTCAAGTGCTCTTTGAGGGGCGATACGCTGTGATCGTGCAGGGGGTTGCAAACTACGACGTGTCGGCTGACGGCCAGCGCTTTCTGATGATCGAGGTCGCGGCGGGCGGCGACAGCGATAACTCGCTTGTTGGGTTGGTTATGTGGGAGCCTCAACGGGCTCTCCCGGCCGCACCTACGACATCACGCCCGACGGACAGCGGTTTCTCATGCTCAAGGAAGGTGGCCCTGCCAGCGCCGACGACCCGTTCGCCGGCCTGACGCAGATCCACGTCGTGCAGAACTTTTTTGAGGAGCTCGAGGCACGCGTGCCGACCGAGCCGTAGGACATGGCCCTGTCACCCGGATCCACACTCGCCCACTACGCGATCACCGCCCCCTTCGGCGCCGGCGGCATGGGCGAGGTCTGGCGCGCGCACGACACGCAGCTCCACCGTGACGTGGCGCTGAAGATGCTGTCCGAGGCGTTTGCCAGTGATCCGGATCGGCTGGCCCGGTTCCAGCGGGAAGCGCACATCCTGGCGTCGCTCAACCACGGCTCGGGGGGAGCATGCTGAGACTACTTGACTGAACCGGGCATCGAGAATAGCGTAGGTCGCCAATTCCGCTGGAGGGTCTGCCAATGTATCGCTTCCTTCGATTCGTTTCACTGTCACTTTTTCTTGTTGCCACCCCTGCCGCCGCCGAGCGATTCGAGCTCGATCAGATCGGCAGGATCGTGCAACTCTCCGATCCGCAGATTGCACCCGACGGCCGCTCTGTTGTCGTGATTGTCTCTCGCGCCAATTTCGACGAGAACCGCTACGATGTGGAGCTCGTGCTCGTCGACGCGACCACACGCGCCCAGAAAGTGCTGACGCGCCGACGGGTGTCGCAACCCCGCTGGTCTCCTAGCGGTTCAAGTCTGGCGTTCATTTCAGAGGTGGACGAGAAGGCCCAGATTTTCGTTCTTCCCATCGACGGCGGCGAAGCGACGCGGATCACGAAAGCGCCGATGGGCGTACGATCCTATTCGTGGCACCCAGACGGCGGGGCGTTCGCCTACCTCTCAGAAGAAGAACCTGTAGAGCGAGAGGGCGAGGAACGCCACAACCGCTCCTTCGAGGCGGACGTGAACTACCTGCTGGGGGAAACGCCCCGCCCTCATCATCTCTGGCTCGTCCCGGCCGGCGGCGGAGAAGCTACGAGGCTCACCTCAGGCGATTGGTCGGTCGCAGCCGGGTTGACACCCGGCCGTGCAGCGGCGCCGTCGTGGTCTCCGGACGGCAAGACGATTGCCTTTGCACAGCAGCCCGGGCCCGGGCCAAGGTATATCAACGACGTCAGTATCCGCATTCTCGAGGTAGCAACCGGGGCGATCCGCCCGCTCAGCGCGCAGAAACAGCGCATGGGCAGGGCAGCGTTCTCGCCGGACGGCGAGTTTGTTTCCTACTCGTCCCCTCGCGACGGTGACAGCCGCTTCGTCAACGAGATTTTTGTCACCCCAGCGGGAGGAGGGGACGGACGCAGCCTCACCCATGCCTTGGATCGGAACTTCACGACCTCCCGCTGGATGCCGGACAGCCGCTCGCTTCTCATCCGAGCCAACGACGGCACCAGCGCGGGTCTCTGGATCCAGTCGCTCGACGGCCCCGCACGCCGGCTGGATACAGGCAGTGCCGTTCCTGCATCAAGCCTGACAGTTGCACGTTCCGGCCAGATAGCCCTGCTCGCCAGTGAACCGGATCATCCCACTGAACTGTATTTTCAGGCTGCACCCGGGAGTGAGTTCGAGCGCCTGACGGATTTCAATGCCGAAATAGCGGCGCTCGACCTTGGGAAACGGGAACCTCTTCGCTGGCGCGGCGCGGATGATTTCGACATGGACGGCATTCTTACTTTCCCGCCCGGCTATCAGCCGAGCCGGCCGTACCCTCTGGTCCTCTTCATCCACGGAGGCCCCCGCGGAACGTCTACCATGGCCTTCTCGGCGCGCCCCAGTGGCTTGCCTCGCATGGATGGGTCGTGTTCCAGCCGAACTACCGCGGCCGCGACAACCTCGGGAACGCCTTCCAGGCCGCCATCTGGAACGACGCGGGCGCAGGGCCCGGCCGCGACATCATGTCCGGAGTCGAACTGCTGGTTCAGGGAGGCATTGCGGATCCCGCCCGTATGGCGGCGTCGGGCTGGTCCTATGGGGGCTACATGACAACATGGCTGCTCGGCAATTACCCCGACCGCTGGCGGGCCGGAGTCGCGGGCGCGCCCGTCACCGATCACATTGATCAGTACGTCCTCAGTGATATTCACTCTCCTGTCGCGACCTACTACGGCGGCTCACCATTCACAGACCCGAAGCGTCTCCAGGCTTACAACGAACAGGCTCCGATCACCTACGCGCCACGCATAACGGCACCCACCCTCGTGCTCTGCGACACGGGCGACCAGCGTGTGCCGATCACGGAATCGTTCATCCTCTACCACGTCCTCCTGGACAACGGCGTGAAAACGAAGTTCATCGCCTACCCTGTCGCCGGCCACTCACCCTCGGACCCGGTTCACCGGCGCGACATAGACCGACGATGGGCTGGCTGGCTGAGGGAACACCTCGCGGAAGACACACCCTAACCTAGCGGTCTTTTGGGACCCTCGCGACCGGGTCCATCAAAAGTTCGAGCGAGATCAGGCCTTTTCTTCACACCGAGAACCGTTCTCGACGCCGCGCAGTGCTATGATCCTGACCTCTCCACTATGTCCCTCGAGCCCGGCACGTGCCTCGGCCCCTACGAGATCACCGCCGAACTCGGGAAGGGTGGTATGGGTGAGGTGTATCGAGCACGCGACACCTCCCTTGACCGCGACGTGGCGATCAAGGTTCTGCCCGCCGAGTTCGCCAGCCACCCCGAACGGTTGGCCCGATTCGAACGCGAAGCCAAGCTGCTCGCGTCGCTGAACCATCCGAACATCTCGGGATCCATGGCCTAGAAGAGGCCGACGGCGTTCGTGCTCTCGTCCTCGAACTCGTCGCCGACCGGGTCGCGCGAAGCATCTTTGACCAGGAACACACCGACGTGTGGGTTTCCGATCTCACGCGCGCCCGGACGCGCGGCAACGTTAACCACCGACCCTGGTGATAACACAAACCCCGTGCCCAGCAGGGGATCACCAACAGAAGAGAGTGACATCGAAAAATGAGAACCATGCTGATCGCAGTGTTTGTGACCGCGCTTTCTGTTGGATGTCAACAGGACCCGCTGACTGACCTCAGAGGGGATGCGCAGGAGGTCATTGAAGGCGCACGGAGCAGAGCAGGCGAATTGAAAGAGTTGTCGACAGAAGAGCTCCAGGAGCTCTGGGCAATTGAGTACACATCACGTGAGCTCGCGCACTCTGATCTAGCCAGGGTCGATGAGCTGCTCAACGAGATGGGACGGGAGCGATGGGAGTGCTATCACGTGAGTGAAAGTGGGCAGGGACGAGTGTTCTACCTGAAGAGAAACAAGTCGAATGCGACCGCCTATCTGACAAATCTGCTGAGGTTCGGATCGATGGCTTTCTAAGATTGGAAGGCCATGCCACGCGCGGCTCGGTTCGTAGCGCCGAGATTGTGTATCGACACACGCTCTCAGGCAATCCCGTTGTCATGTCGATCGAGCCGGCCCACGGGGGTGACCTCCATCGAAAAGGCCGCTACCGAGCCAACGTCGTGCCGCGAGGGCCGGATGGCTCGGACACGCGGGTCGAGGGCATCATCAGGCTCACCACCGATCTCTTCCCCTCGCCGCGCGGTCGGCGTTAACGCCAGAGCCCTCCTGATCGCCCGCCACGCGGGGATGGTCGTCGACGATGACGTCCGCGCCGGCGGCCGCGAGCTCCGTGATGCCCGTCGCGAAGTTGGCCTGGCCCCCACCGGCAGTGTGAAAGCCAAGGACGGCCCCCGGTGCGATGTCGTGGATGATCTGCCCGATGGCCCGCGCCTCATCCGTGCCAGGGCAGAAGCTGTCATCGAGGACGAAGAAGTTGGCGGGCGCGGGGAGGTCGCCCGAGGCGATGTCGGCGGCCGCCCCGCCCAGACAGTCATAGCTGTCGGAGAGGATGCCGACGGTGACGCCCGTGCCGTCAAGGCCGAAGTGCTCTCTCACCAGGTCGGTGACAGATTCAGCCTCAGTTTTCGAGACGTCGAGGACCTTCTCGCCGAGCGCGGCATCGACGTCACGTACGAAACGATCCGGCAGTGGTGCACAACCTTCGGGCTCGAGTACGCTCGACGACTGAGGCGCCGGCGGGGCCGCCAGGGGCACACGTGGTATCTCGATGAACTGTTCGTACGGATTCGGGGCCGGCAGCAGTACTTGTGGCGGGCCGTCGACGAGGACGGCGACGTGATCGACATCCTGGTGCAATCGCGTCGCAATCGGCGAGCGGCTGTCCGGTTCTTCCGCAAGTTGTTGAAGCGCCAGGGTGGCGTGCCACGACAGCTCGTGATCGACAAGCTGTCCAGTTACCCCTCGGCCCAGCGAACCGTGATGCCGTCCGTGCGTCATGTCACACCCCAGTATGCGAACAATCGCGCCGAGGTGTCCCATCAACCAACGCGGCAGCGGGAACGCCAGATGCGGCGCTTCAAGTCGCCGGCCCACCTGCAACGGTTCGCCTCAATTCACGGCGTGGTCCAGAACCTGTTCCGGATCGGGCGCCATCTAACTGCGAGCTGTGCATCACCGCCTGCTCCGCACGCGGGCATTCGCTGAATGGGACACGGTGACGTGTGCCTGCTGACCGAGGCCGAAGGCTGATCCCACCAGGGTGAAGACCGCCTTCCAGTGACCAAGTTGACAGAGCCGTAAACTCTTACAGCCGTCGTCGCCCCTACCAACTGACAGAACCATATTGATTGCTGGTATCAAGACTGGTATAATCTAGTATGGCTAACCGTAAGATCACTGTGGAGGTGGCCGACACGCTCCTTGAGCGAGCTCAGGGGGCCAGCGGCAAAGGCGTCACCGCAACGGTTCGCGACGGCCTCCGCCTAGTGGCAGCCGCCGAGGCGTATCGAGGGCTGCGCCGGCTGCGCGGCAAGGTGAAGCTCTCGATCACACTCGACCGCTTGCGCGAGGACCGAACGTGATCGCCCTAGACACGAGTTCGATGGTCGCCTTTCTCAATGGCTCCACTGGCAAGGACGTGCTCGCTGTTGACCTCGCCCTCGAGCAGCATCAGGCGGTGCTGCCGCCGGTGGTCCTCTGCGAGCTCCTGAGTGCTCCAGGTCTCCCGACACGCGCTCGAGCGCTCTTCGAGCAACTCCCGCTGCTCGACATCCTGGATGGCTATTGGCAGCGCGCTGGCTTGCTGCGAGCCCGCATCCTCGCCAAGCGACACAAGGCGCGAATCGCTGACGCGTTGATTGCACAGAGTTGCCTTGACCACCACGTGCCACTGGTCAGCCGCGATCGGGATTTCCGCCACTTCAGCAGACTGGCCACACTACGGCTCCTGGAGTGACACCCGTTACGCCCGGCTACTCGCTCGTCCTGTCCTTTGCCAATACTTAAGTTCTTGCGCGATGCCTGATTCGCGGTGGTCGGGGCTTTGGTCCGCCACCTCGGCCGAGCTGCTGTGCCCGTTTTTGTGCCCGGCCTATGTGTTCAGAGGATGATGTCCAGTGAGATGGGGTGAGAAGCTACTACCTACAACTTGTTGGGATCGCGGTCTTTTTGCTGATTTCTCGCGGCTTGCTTCCGACGCCGTTCGGCCCTTTCAAGGCTAAAACACGGGTTCGAATGGTACGCCTGTCGTCTCCGTGGCCAACCGCCAGCTCTACCTGCGCTCGATGCACGAAACCCCACCCCTATACGGAGCTGCCACCCGAATTTCAACAAACCCTCGCAGTGACTCATTCCTTGGAGACACCGATGAGACATGCATTGCTCCCTCTCGCGCTGACCTGCTCCTTACTGTTTGCGGCGCCCGGCGCCGCGCTGGCCGACGTAAAGACGCAGCACAATGACCTTGTGAAGTTTGAGGGCATGCTCGGCGGGATGATGAGCATGTTCGGCGGAGACGCAGCCAAGAATGGCGTCGTCACGACCATCATCGTTTCGGGTGACCGGATGATGACGAGCACGGGCGACCGGAGCGCGCAGATCGTCGATCTCGCCGAGCGGAAGATCTTCGATCTCGATCGTCGGAATAAGACGTACGAGGTGACGACGTTCGAGGAGTTTCGGAAGCAGATGGAAGAGATGCGTCAGCGAGCGCGAGAGCAGGCGCCGCCGGACGCCCGAGGCGGCCAGCCCCCGGGCGACGGCCAGCCGGCCAAGCAGGTCGAGGTGGACGTCGACGTGCAAAGACCTGGCGACGTCCGCACGATCAACGGCCACGACACGGCGCTGACGGTCACGACCATCACCGTGCACGAGAAGGGCCGGACGCTCGAGGAATCCGGTGGCATCGTGATGACCGCGCGCACCTGGGTCGCCGACGAGGACATCGGCACGAAGGAGGTGCTCGACTTCCAGCGCCGCTATGCCGAGGCGCTCGGCGAGGTCCTCGGGCTCAACGCATCCGCCGAGCAGCTGACCTCGGCGACGGGGATGTTTCCAGGCCTCGGCGAGGCCATCAAGACGTTCCAGGAGGCGGGCGTGGAGATGGCCGGCGCCGCGATCCTCACCGAGACGACGTTCGAGAACGTCAGAGGCCAGTCGCAGCTGACGCAGGCACCGCCCGAGGAGGAACCGCGCCGGCGCTGGGGATTCGGAGGACTCGGCGGTCTCGGGTCGCAAATCGGACGAGCCCTCGGCGGGGGAGGCAACGACCCGGCATCGGGCGATCCACGCTCGACGATCTTCACCGCGACGAACGAACTGCTCGAGGTGGATCCGAACCCGGACGCGAGCGTCGCGATCCCGGCCGACTTCAAAGAGAAATGATGGACGACCGTGGGGTGGAACCTCAGTTCCGCCGGCCTCTCATCGGGACGACCCCTCGAAGGGCGCGCGACCATCGCCGTTCGCCCGCTCGGCGTCGCAGAAGGCCGCGAGCTGACCAGATCGTCGTCATCGAGACCTGGCTCGACGCGCTGACGGCGCGGGTGCCGCCCGGGCAGTAGGCCATGGCACTGACCACTGGCATGAGGCTTGGCCACCACGCGATTACCGCCGCGCTCGGCGCCGGCGGCATGGGCGAGGTCTACAAGTTCTCTCGAGAGCCGATCGCCGATCGGCGTTTTCCCTAGAAATTCCTCGTTTTCAGTCAGATACCGTTCCTCGGAAATTACGAAGAGTGCGCTGAAACTGAAATACGAGGAGTGAGGTCCTGATGGGGACAGTTCAGGGACAGTCCCGCCTCGTCGATGTGCGCTCGCGATGTGCCTCACAGCCTCAACGCCGGTGTCCGCCTGCCCCAAGGATGAGCCGCACGTCGAGGGGACGGTTCTCGCGCACAAGGCGGACGGCGATCTCGTCACCCGCGCGATAGCCACGGAGGCCGACTTGCAGATCTGCGCCAGCCTGGACGGGACGGCCGGCGACTTCGAGGATGACGTCGCCCGTGCGCAACCCAGCCTCGGCCGCGGGCGACCCTGGCAGTACGCCTCGTATGGCCGAGTCAGCCGCGTTGGTCACCACACCGAGGAAGGCCGTGGGCGCGACGGTGCTGGCGTTGGCGGACGTACTCCCGCTGTGAGGGACCCGCGGTCGCGCGGACGCTGGGGGTGACTGCGGCGAGCGGCGAGCGGGGGGACCGAAGACGCGCCCGTCCGGGGCAACAGCTTCGAGGCTCCAGAGAAACGGGACGCTCGCGACGACCAGGAAGAGCAGCACGCGCCGGGACGCACAAGGTTCCCCGCGCCGAGACATGGTTTGCGACTGAACACTCCCATCCCCACCTCGCCTGGTCCGATGAGACGCACGCACTGTGTCACCATTCTACGCCGCAACTGTCGGCTCCGCCACCGCATGAACTTCCCCGAGACGGCGGCCAGCCAGCTCTAGCCAGAGGCGTTCTGTCCATCGTGTCGGCTTGTGGCATACGGCTCGCCCCACTTCGGGCCGCGATGGTCCAGGCGTGCGGCGTTGGGTGTGTGTCGTCGAGGGACGCACCAGTCCGACCGTCGCCGACCGCCTCTCCGTGCAGCCACGAAACCGGGAGAGGCCCTTGATGAGCGGGGCACAGAACGTCGGGAGCATGAAGCAAGCCTAGTGAAGTGTCCCTGAAATACCTTTACATATCAACGACCTGCGTGCAATATCGGCGGGATGAATGATGCCGCCGCCGCTCTGTCCATGGCCGCGAAGGGTCGGCGACTCCTGGAACAGTGGGCCCGTAGTACGTCGGCACCGCATCGGGTAGTCATCCGCGCGAAGGCGTTGCTGCTGGCGACCGCGGGGGTTTCCAACAGCCGCATTGCCGCGACCGTGGACGTCAGCCGGCCGACCGTGCTGGCTTGGCGCGACCGGTTTGGAGAGGAGGGCGTTGATTCGGTGTTCGAGATGCGTGAGGGGCGCGGGCGCAAACCGACGATCAGTGCGCGCAGGGTCAAAGCCATCGTCCACGCAACGTTGCACCGCACGCCACCGGGGGCGACCCCCTGGAGTTGTCGCACGATGGCGAAGGCGCAGGGGGTCAGTCGCTCGACCGTGCAGCGGATCTGGGACGCGCATGGCCTCCAGCCCCATCGAGTGGAGACGTTCAAGCTGTCGACCGATCCCGCGTTCGTGGAGAAGCTGACGGACGTCGTGGGGCTGTACATGAATCCGCCCGAGAAGGCCGTCGTGCTGTGTGTGGACGAGAAGAGTCACATTCAGGCGCTGGACCGGACGCAGCCCGGGCTGCCGATGAAGAAGGGCCGCTGTGGGACACTCACGCATGACTACAAGCGCCACGGGACAACGACCTTGTTCGCCGCGCTGAACATGCTGACCGGGCAGGTCATCGGCGAGTGCCACGGCCGGCATCGGCATCAGGAGTTCCTGAAGTTTCTTCGCCAACTCCACCGCGCGTTCCCCTCTCGCCTCGACCTCCACCTCATTCTGGACAACTACGGCACGCATAAACATCCGACCGTGCGGCCTGGCTGGCGGCCCATCCGCGCTTCACGCTCCACTTCACCCCTACCGGCGCATCGTGGCTCAACCTCGTCGAGAGTTGGTTCAGCCAGCTCACGCAGAAACGCATCCGCCGCGGGGTGTTTTGCAGTGTCGACGAACTCGTCGCCGCCATCAACGATTACCTCCAGCGCTACAACGACAACCCCCAACCCTTTGTCTGGACCGCGACGGTCGATACGATTCTAGAGAAGGTTGGGAAGTGCAAAGTTATTCTTGGGACACACCACTAGCAGCCCGTGGCAACAGTCCTGCGTCGCACCAAGGGCGGCGCGGGGCCCGGATGGCAAGGCGCGACGAGGGAGTTTGGTGGGCCTTAGGTCGGAGGATCCAGTATGCGTTGCCTGTCGTTGGCCGGTCGCTCCCCTCTCGGCGTCGTCGCTCGCATCGGCCACGTCGGCCTGCTCGTCTGGGCCGCCGTGAGTGTGGCCTGCGCACAGGAGGCCTCGGTGACCGACTACGACCTCGTCATTCGTCACGGGACGGTCTATGACGGCACCGGATCGCCGGGCTACGTCGGTGACGTGGCGATCCAGGGCGACCGGATCGCCGCGCTCGGTCAGCTGGGCCCCGCGCGGGGCCGAATCGAGGTCGACGCGACGGACCTGGCAGTCGCGCCGGGCTTCATCAACATGCTGAGCTGGGCCACGGAAAGCCTGCTCGAGGACGGCCGATCCCAGGGCGACATCCGGCAGGGGGTCACGCTGGAGGTGTTTGGAGAGGGCTGGTCCGAAGGGCCGCTCACGCCGGAGATGAAGGCGCTGGTCGTCGCACGACAGGGGGATATCCGATACGACGTGGCGTGGACGACGCTCGGCGAGTTCCTCGAGCACCTGGTGGGCCGGGGTATCTCGCCGAACGTGGCCTCGTTCGTTGGAGCCACGACGGTCCGGATTCACGAGATCGGCGAGGCGGATCGTCCCCCGACGCCGGAGGAGCTCGACCGGATGCGGACCTCGTGCGACACGCCATGGAGGAGGGGGCGATGGGGCTCGGCTCCTCGCTGATCTACGCTCCGGCGTTCTACGCGCGAACGGACGAGCTCGTCGCGCTGGCTGAGGTCGTCGCCGAGTACGACGGCATGTACATCTCGCACATCCGTAGCGAGGGCAACCGCCTGGTCGAGGCGGTCGACGAGCTGATCACGATTGCGCGTGACGCCGGCCTCCCGGCGGAGATCTATCACCTCAAGGCCGGGGGGCAATCCAACTGGAAGAAGCTGGATGACGTCATCCAACGAGTGGAGGCGGCGCGCGAGGAGGGGCTGCGAATCACCGCGGACATGTACACCTACACCGCGGGGTCGACCGGGCTCGATGCCGCGATGCCGCCCTGGGCGCAGGAGGGTGGGTACGAGGCGTGGGTCGACCGGTTGCGAGATCCGGCCACGCGGGCGCGGGTGCTGCGCGAGATGTCCACGCCGACCGACGAGTGGGAGAACTTGTATCTGGCCGCGGGGGCGGAGGGGACCTCGCTCGTGGGCTTCAAGAATCCCGACCTGCGCTCGCTCACGGGCAAGACTCTCGCCGAGGCGGCCGAGATCCGCGGAACCTCGCCCGACGAGACCGCGATCGACCTCGTGATCGAGGATGGGAGCCGCGTCCAGGTGGTCTACTTCCTGATGTCCGAGGAGAACGTGCGGCGTCAGATCGGCTTGCCGTGGGTCAGCTTCTGCTCCGACGCCGGCTCGATGGCCGCCGAGGGCGTGTTTCTCCGATCCAGCACGCACCCGCGCGCCTACGGCAATTTCGCGCGGGTCCTTGGCACCTACGTCCGTGACGAGGCGCTGATCCCGCTCGGCGAGGCCATTCGACGACTGGCGGCGCTGCCGGCCGAGAACCTGAAGATCCGCGACCGCGGGCGCCTGCAGACGGGCTACTTCGCAGACGTCGTCGTGTTCGATCCCGCCACCATCCGGGATCACGCCACCTACGCGGACCCCCACCAGTACGCCACGGGCATGCGGCACGTGTGGGTCAACGGGGTGCGGGTCCTCCAGGACGGTGAGCACACCGGCGCGACCCCGGGGCGCGTGGTGCGCGGTCCGGGCTGGGTCGCGCCAGTTCAATAGCAGCCCGTGGTGAACGTCCTGCGTCGCACCAAGGGCCGCCTTGAGGGATGCCGCGGCCGGCCCGAGCAAGGCGCGAGGAGCGAGAGCGAAACTGACGCCGTCGTATTCTGGAGCGCCGATCGCCGGCAGAGACGGGCCCGACGCGTATGGCGTGGCAGCCTTCCAATCGGACGTTCGACATCATCCCGACCGGTGAACCGCTCGGCGCCCGGGTCGTGGGTCTGGATCTGCGGCGGACGATCGGCCCCGATCTCGCGACGCGGCTCCACGCCGCGTTGCTCGAGCACTGCGTCCTGGTGTTCGGCGATCAGGCGATCGACGAGGTCGACCAGGTGCGGTTCACGCGGTGCTTCGGCGCGCCCGTTCCCCACGTGCGGGAACAACCCGCGCGCGACATAGACGAGATCTTCGTCATCTCCAACGTGGTCGAGAAGGGTCGGCCGATCGGCGCGCTGGGGAGCGGTGAGCTCACGTTTCACTCCGATCTGTCCTATCTGCACGAGCCCGGCTCGCTCTCCGTCCTCTACGCGGTCGAGGTTCCCGAGGCGGGTGGCGACACGATGTGGGCGAGCGGCTACGCGGCCTACGAGACGCTCGATCCCGCGCTCGCCGACACGGTCGCCGGGCTGAGGGCGATTCATCGGCATCCGGAGGCGGCCCAGAACCCGGTGACTCCCGCCTCCCACCCCATCATCCGGACGCATCCCGAGACCGGGCGCAGGGCGGTCTACGTCAACCCGCAGTTCACCCGCTCGATTGCGGGGGTGCCGGCCGACGAGGGCCACACCCTGCTCGCGGCGCTGCTGGCCCACGTGACCGATCCGCGCTTCGTCTGGACTCACCGCTGGCGCGCGGGGGATCTGGTGATCTGGGACAACCGCTGTACGATGCATCGCCGCGAGCCGTTCGACGACCGGCAGCGCCGCGTCATGAAGCGCACCCAGATCCTCGGTGACGCGCCGGTCTAACCCCAGAGTTCACTTGGGTTGACGGCGGATGGCGCCGGGCTGGGCGGCGAGGGCAAGGCGCGACGAGGGAGTTTGGCGGGCCCAAGCGACTGAGGAGCAACACGGCCCTCGCCGTCCAGAACACGCCAGGCGCCGTCAACCCAAGCGAATTCTGGGGTTAATAAGCGAGCCGGGCCCGCGTACGAGCCTCATGACGTCCTCCTGAACGCGGTCGCGCGCTCCCGGCGTTTGACGCTCGGCCGGTCTGGCGCGGACCGCGTGCGGGTGGCCCCGCCCTGCTACGCCCGCTCGGCCGCGAGCCGGGCTTGCTTGCGCTTAGAGTCTCCCTCTGGGATGGGTGAAACCCCTCGCCTTTAGGCGAAGCCTTCAGGAGGCCGCAGGGCCGGACCTCTTCGGGCTCTGGGACGTGCGCCGTGATAGTCGGCTTCAGCCGACGCGGCGCACTGATTCCCTCGCCTTCAGGCGAGGGAGACTCAATGCCCCACCGATATCCGCCACGCCTCCGCTCGCCGGCACGACGCGATGGCACGGGATGGCCGGGGCGAGCGGGTTCGAGGCACACGCCCCGGCCACGGCCCGGGCGGCACCCGGGCGGCGGATCGCTCGCGCGATCTCCGCGTAGCTCCTGGTCTCACCGGCGGGAATGGTGCACAGCTGGCGCCAGACCCGCCACTGAAACGCCGTGGCCTGCACGTCCAGCGGCAAAACCGAGGCCGACGGCACACCCGTCGTGCGGCCGAGCAGGTGGCGAACCCAGCGGTCGAGCCCCCGCGCGTCCCTGACGAGCGTGGCGGCCGGGAACTCGCGCTTCAGCTCGGCCGTCAACGTGGCCGCCGTCGCGCCCAGCCGCACGGCGCACAGCCCGCGGTCGGTCGCCGCCACGAGCATGCGGCCCAGCGGCGACGCCACGGTCGTGTAGCGGATGCGCGCGGATCGCCCGCCGCCGCGATACTCGCCCGGCGTCATCCCCAGCAGCATCGGCGCGCGCTCGTACAGGCGACTGCTCGACCCGTAGCCCGCCTCGTACATCGCTCCGGCGATCGGGCGACCCGCCCGGAGCCGCGCCTTCAGGGATCCGGCGCGAAGCGCATCGGCGTATTCCCGGGGTGAGATGCCCACCACCCGCGTCAAGGTGCGCTGCAGATGGAAGGGGCTCAGGCCCACGTGAGCTGCGAGTGCGGTCAGGCTGATGCGGGCGCCGCGTCGCGCCGCGATGACCGCACAGGCCTGCCGGATCTTGCTCACGCGCGGGTCCTGCGCATCGGGCCGGCATCGTCGGCACGCCCTGAAGCCGGCGCGTTCTGCCGTCTCAGGGCGGCTGAAGAACCGGACGTTGCGTCGCAGCGGGCGTCGGCTGGGACACGAGGGCCGGCAGTAGACACCGGTCGATGAGACGGCGTAGACGAAGCGGCCATCGGCCTCGGCGGCACGGGCCCGGACGGCGGTCCAGCGGCGATCGTCGAGCGTTGCCATGGTCTTCTCCTCCTCCGGGCGGCGTTCGGTCGCCCGTGAGGACCACGATAGAAGGGAAGGGTCCGCCCAATCTATCCGGGCCTTGCGGTCGAACTCCGACCGGCGAGGGTCCCGCTAGTGCACCGCATCTCGACGGCGGTGCACTAGATTCGCTCCCCGACCGTCTTGGCCTGCAGGAAGTGCAGCAGGTAGTCGGGACCGCCCGCCTTCGAGTCCGTGCCGGACAGCTTGAAGCCGCCAAACGGATGGACACCCATCAACGCGCCGGTGGACTTGCGATTGAAATACAGGTTCCCCACGTGGAACTCGCGTCTCGCCCGCTCGAGCTTGCCACGGTTCCGACTGAACACGGCACCGGTCAGGCCGTATCGCGTGTCGTTCGCGATCGCGAGCGACTCGTCGAAGTCCTTCGCCTTGATGCAGGTGAGGACCGGTCCGAAGATCTCCTCCTGCGCGATGGTCGCGTGCGGATCGACGTCGCCGAAGATCGTGGGCGGGATGAAGTAGCCCGGGCTCTCCCGGGGCGCCCCGCCGAGCAGCAGGGTGCCCTCGCCGCGACCGATGTCCAGATACTTACCGATGTCGCGGTAGGCGCGCGCGTCGATCACCGGCCCGACGGACACGTCCGGGTCGACCGGGTCTCCGACCCGGAGCTCACGCGCCCGGGCCACCAGCCGCGACATGAATTCGTCGTAGACGGCAGCGTCGATCACCGCGCGCGATCCAGCCGAGCACTTCTGCCCCTGGAAGCCGAAGGCCGATGCCACGACGCCCTCGACGGCCGCGTCGAGGTCC
The DNA here is from genome assembly GCA_965197935.1 of Vicinamibacterales bacterium. Lineage (GTDB taxonomy): Bacteria > Acidobacteriota > Vicinamibacteria > Vicinamibacterales > CAZQMT01 > CAZQMT01. Next base: position 1,441,901 of record CBDAOD010000002.1, read on the forward strand.
GCCTCCGAGTCGACGATCACGGCGTTCTTGCCTCCCAGCTCCAGGACCGTCCGCTTCAGCCACATCTGCCCGGGCCGGAGCTTCGCGGCGCGCTCGTGGAGCCCGACGCCGACGGCCATCGATCCGGTGAAGGCGACGAAGCGGGTGCGGGGATGCTCCACGAGCGGCGTGCCCACGACGTCGCCGCTGCCGGTCACGACGTTGAGGACACCCCGGGGGAGGCCCAGCTCCCGGAAGATCCGGGCGCAGTGATAGACGGATGTCGGCGTGTTGCTGGCGGGTTTCACCACCACGGTGTTGCCCGCCACGATCGCGGCGGAGGCCATTCCGAACGTGAGGGCGAGAGGGAAGTTCCACGGGGAGATGACGACCCCGGCGCCGAGCGGGATGTAGAAGAACTCCGTCTTCTCGTCCGGCAACGTGCCGAGCTTCTCGGTGTGCACACCATCGAGCTCGACCATCTGCCGCGCGTAGTACTCGAGGAGGTCGACGGTCTCGGCGACCTCGCCATCGGCCTCGGCCCAGCTCTTGCCGACCTCGTACACCATCCAGGCCGAGAGCCGGTGCCGCTGGCGTCGGATCTCGGCGGCGGCCCGGGTCAGGTAGTCGGCGCGCTGCGGTGCGGGTACCCGGCTCCAGGGCGGAAAGGCGCGTTCGGCGGCTTCCAGCGCGCGGACGGCCGTGTCGGCGCCGGCGCTGGGAAACCGACCGATCACGAGATCCGGGTCGACCGGGCTCACCGACACGAGGTCGGCGGGCTCGCCGGCGCCAGCCGCGACCTCCTCTCCGTCGACGATCAGCGGGTATGTCCGCCCCAGCTCGGATCGGACCTGCGCGAGGGCCGCCCGGAACGCGTCGGCGTTGGCCTTCACGCTGAAGTCGGTCTCGGGTTCGTTCTGGAATCGTTGTGTCATTCGATACCTCGTCGTCCGGGGTGAAGGTCGTCCTGCAGGGGATCGCGCGCCCGACGTCTCACGATTCCCGCCGCAGCAGGGCGCGAACGACGTGGCCGGCGATCGCGGGATTCTTGCGCAACCGTCTCAGGGAGTAGGGATACCAGCTGGGGCCATACGGCACCGAGACCCTGAGCCGGTGCCCGGCGTCCCGAATGATGCGCCGGAGTGGCGCCGCGACACCGAGCAGCATCTGGAACTCGTAGCGAGAGGGATCGAGCCCTAGCCGATCGATCGTGCGAAAGGCGCTCCAGACCACCTGCTCGTCGTGCGTCGCGATGCCGACGTAGGCCCCGGCTCCCATCAGCTCCTCGAGCAGCCAGATGAAGTTGGACCGGATCACCTCGCGATCGCCGTAGGCGATGCGGCGCGGCTCGACGTAGATGCCCTTGCACACCCGGACGTTTGCCTTCGCCGCGGCGAGGCGCCGAGCATCCGCCACGCTGCGGCGGAGACAGGCCTGCAGAACCGTTCCGACGTTGTCGAACTCGCGATGCAGGCGGTCGTGGATCTCGAGCGTGTCATCCGTGCAGGTCGAGTCCTCCATGTCGATGCGGATGAAGCCGCCTCGATCGCGTGCGGCGGACACGATCCGGCGCACGTTCCGGTAACACAGCTCCCTGTCCAGCTTGAGGCCGAGGTGGGTCAGCTTCAGGGGAACGTTCGCATCGAGCGAGTGCTCGGCGATCGCCGTGAGGAGTCGCAGATAGTCCTCCACGGCGTCCTCGGCCTCCTCCCGTCGCTCGACGAACTCGCCCAGGATGCCGGCGGCCGCCATGAAGCCATCCGTGTTGAGCTCGCGCACGACGCGGACTAGGTCGGCGAGCGTTTCGCCGGCGATGTAGGGCCGCGCGACGATGCGAACCAGCGGCTTCGGGACGAAGGGAAGAGACGCGGCAAGCAAGCGGTCGAAGGAGCTCATGCGTGGCGCGATGGCCGGGCGCTGGGGGACCGACGGACCCCACGAGTCGGAACGTCGTATTATACCGCGCAGGCCGACGCCGCGGCGTCGCGGAGCCGAGCCGGAGCCCCGGGTCTCGTCACCAAGGAGGTGGATGCGTGAGGAGGTGGCTGGTATGGCGGGTGGCACGCGTCGCGGCGGTCGTGACGGCGGGGGTGGTCGCGTGGCCCGCGGCGAGCCGAGCCCAGCCGTTCGATATCCTGATCGTGGGCGGGCACGTCATCGACCCGAAGAACGCGAGGGACGCGGTCATGGACGTGGCCGTCGCGGACGGCAAGATTGCCCGGATCGCTCCGAGCATTCCGGCCGACCAGGCCGAGCGGGTCGTGGACGCCGCCGGCCTGTTCGTCACGCCGGGCCTCGTCGATCTCCACACGCACGTCTTCTTCGGCACCGACCCCGACGCGAGCTACAGCGATGGCTACAACGCGCTGCCGCCCGACGGCTTCACCTTCCGGGCCGGCGTCACGACGGTCGTCGATCTCGGGAGCTCCGGCTGGCGCAACTTCCCCCAGCTGAAGACGCAGGTGATCGAGCGCTCGCGCACCCGGGTGCTGGCGTTCCTCAACATCGTCGGCTCGGGCATGAAGGGGAATCCCATCGAGCAGGACCTCGCTGACATGGACGCGACGCTGACGGCGATGCGCGTCGCGCAGTTCCCGGATCTGATCGTCGGCGTCAAGACCGCGCACTACGAGGGACAGGAGTGGGACCACGTCGCCCGAGCGGTGGAGGCGGGCCGGCGGGCCGACGTGCCGGTGGCGGTCGACTTCGGTCAACAGGATCCACCGCTCTCGCTGGAGGAGCTGCTCCTGAGGCGCCTGCGACCCGGCGACCTCTTGACCCACATGTACGCGCACGTGCCGGGCCGTGTCCCGATCGTCGACGAGGACGGTCGGGTCCGTCCGTTCGTTCTCGAGGCGCGCGCGCGCGGCGTGCTCTTCGACGTGGGCCACGGCGGGGGCAGCTTCCGGTTCAGCCAGGCCGTGCCCGCCACGCGGCAGGGCTTCTGGCCCGATTCGATCAGCACGGACCTGCACAGTGGCAGCATGAACGGCGGGATGAAGGACATGCTCAACGTGATGTCCAAGTTTCTCAATCTGGGCATGCCCCTGGCCGACGTGATCGCGAAGGCGACGTGGAGCCCGGCACGGTTCATTCGACGGGCCGACCTCGGGCATCTCGATGTCGGCGCCGAGGCGGATCTGACCATCCTTGGCCTTCGCCAGGGTGAGTTCGGCTTCCTCGACGTGCAGGGCGGCCGGATGCCGGGCGATCGCAGGCTCGAGTGCGACGTGACGATGCGGGCGGGCGAGGTGGTCTGGGATCTCAACGGACGCGCGGGGAGCGACTGGGCGCCGCCGGCCGGGGCCGACCGATGAGGATCCGGCGCATCGCCGCCTACCGCGTCGAGCTGCCGCTCCACGAGGGCGCGTATCGCTGGTCGGGTGGCAAGTCGGTGGCCGTCTTCGACAGCACCGTCGTGCGTATCGAGACCGACACCGGCCTCGTGGGCCACGGCGAGGTGTGCCCGCTGGGGCCCGCCTACCTGCCGGCCTACGCGGCAGGCGCACGGACCGGCATCCTCGAGCTCGCGCCGAGCCTCATCGGGGAGGATCCGATCCAGCTGATGTCCCTGAATCGGCTGATGGACGCGCGGCTCAAGGGACACTCCTACGTCAAGTCGGCGATCGACATGGCCTGCTGGGACATCCTGGGACAGGCGACCCACCAGCCGGTGTGCGTGCTGCTCGGGGGACGCTACGGCGATGATTTTCCTCTCTACCGCGCCATCTCGCAGGAGACCCCCGCCGCCATGGCCGGGCGTGTCCGCGGCTACCGGGACGAGGGCTACCGCAAGTTCCAGCTCAAGGTGGGGGCGGATCCCGACACCGACGTCGCGCGGATCCGGGCGGTGGCGGCGGTGCTCGAGCCGGGCGACGTGCTCGTCGCCGATGCCAACACCGGCTGGCTCCAACACGAGGCGTTGCGGGTGGTGCGCGGCGTTCGCGACGTCGACGTCTACGTCGAGCAGCCGTGTGCCGGGTACGAGGAGTGCCTGGCGGTTCGACGGCACACCGACCATCCGTTCGTCCTGGACGAGTCGATCGACGGGATGTCCGCGCTGCTGCGCGGCGTCGCCGACCAGGCCATGGACGTGGTCAATCTCAAGATCAGCAAGCTCGGCGGCCTGACGAAGGCGCGGCTGGCGCGGGACCTGTGCGTCTCGCTTGGCATTGCGATGACCATCGAAGACAGCTGGGGAGGCGACATCGTGACGGCGGCGATCGCCCATCTCGCGCACAGCACGCCCCCGGCGCTGCTGTTCACCGCCACGGACTTCAATAGCTACGTGACCGTCCAGGTCGCCGACGGGGCGCCCCGTCGGCAGAACGGCCGGCTGGCGGCGCCCGACGCGCCCGGGCTGGGGGTCACGCCACGCCCCGAGGTGCTCGGGGCCCCGGTGCTCGTCGTCGGCGAGGGTGAGTCATGAGCCAGGAGCGTTACAGCTCGCGACTCGGCATGATGCTCGTCATGCTCGGGATGGCGGTCGGGACGGGGAACATCTGGCGCTTCCCACGCATCGCCGCGTCCAACGGAGGCGGCGAGTTCCTCGTAGCGTGGATCGTGTTTCTCTTCCTGTGGTCGATCCCGTTGCTGCTGGTCGAGTTCGGGATGGGTCGACAGACCCGCAGCGGCCCGATCAGCGCGTTCGTCCAGCTGATGGGGCCCCGGTGGGCCTGGATGGGCGCCTTCGTGGCGGTGGTGGCGGCGGCCATCATGGTCTACTACTCGGTCGTCGCCGGCTGGACCCTGCGCTACACCGCCGCGGCGCTGATGGGACAGCTCCCGGAAGCCCAGCCTGGCTCCTTCTGGACGGCGTTCACTGGGTCGTGGTCGCCGATCGTGACCCACGGGCTCGCGATAGGGTTGGCCACGGTCGTGGTCGCGCGCGGCATCGCCAGCATCGAAGGCGTCGCGCGCGTCCTCATGCCGGCGCTGATCGTCCTGGTGGTCCTGCTGACCGCCCGCGCGGTGACCCTTCCGGGCGCCGCGGACGGGCTCGCCTATCTGTTCGGCGTCGACTGGAGCGCGCTGGCGCGGGCCGAGCTCTGGATCGAGGCGTTGACCCAGAACGCCTGGGACACCGGAGCCGGGTGGGGGCTCGCCCTGTGCTATGCGGCCTACCTGCGCGAGCGAGAGGACACGGCGCTCAATGCCTTCATCCTGCCGGCGGCCAATAACGCGATCTCGCTGATGGCCGGCGTCATGGTGCTGTGCACCGTGTTCTCCGTCGTCCCGCGGCTCATCGAGGGCCTGGCAGCCAACCCCGAGCTGCTCGGGGCGTACCCGGCGCTGGCCGAGAGTGTGAGCCAGGGAGCCGAGCTGACCCCCGCGCTCCTACAGGAGACGATCTTCGCCGCGGGCAACGAAGGGCTCACGTTCATCTGGATGCCTCAGCTCTTCGCGACCATTCCCCTGGGGCGCCTGTTCATGGTGCTGTTCTTCGCGGCACTGGCCTTTGCGGCGTTCACGAGTCTGATGGCGATGGTCGAGCTCGCCACGCGCGTGCTCACCGACCTGAACCTGCCGCGGACGCGCGCGGCCGTGATCGTCGGCGCCGGCGCCTTCGTGCTGGGTCTGCCGTCCGCGACGTCGTTGGCGATCCTGAGGAATCAGGACTGGGTCTGGGGGGTGGCCCTGATGCTCTCGGGACTCTTCTTCGCCGTGGCGGTCGCGACGCACGGGGTTCGGGAGTTCCGGGAGCGGCAGCTCAACCACGCCGCCTCCGACATTCGTATCGGGGCATGGTGGGACGTGGTCATCCGGGTGATCGTGCCCGTCGAGGCCGTGGTGTTGTTCGTCTGGTGGCTCGGCCAGGCGCGGCGCTGGGACCCGGAGGGATGGCTCAGCCCGTTCGCCGAGGCGAACGTCGGGACCGTCCTCGCGCAGGTCGGCGCCGCGCTCGTCGTCTTGTTCCTGGCCAACCGGTGGCTGGCGGCCCGGACGCGCGCCGCCACACCATGACCGACGAGCGCCGTCTGCTCAGACACGTGCTCGCCTCCCTCGCCTACCGCACGCAGAAGGCCCTGCGTGACGCCCCGGCGGAGTTCGCCACCTTCCGCGCCGCCCCGGGCGTTCGTACCCCGGCCCAGCTCGTGCATCACATGAGCGGTGTCCTCGCGTTCGCGCTCGGGCACTTCACGAGACCCGACCGGACGATCGCGCCCTGCGACACGTTCGATGAGGAGATCCAACGGTTCCACGGCATCCTGGAGTCGATCGCGCGGCATCTCGATGCGGGCACACCGTTCGGCGGGACGAGCCCGGCGCGCCTCCTCCAGGGACCGCTGGCCGATGCGCTGACGCATGCCGGGCAGCTGGCGATGCTCCGCAGGCTGTCGGGTAGCCCGATCCCGCCAGAGGACTTTCACGCCGCGGCGGTGTCCGCCGAGCATCTCGGTCCCGCCCAGCCGAACCCGCTCAGCCCCGACACCGACTGGCGCGACGCCGAGGGGCGCGGGCAGGAGTCCGACGATCGGCGGAGGAGTTGATGGCCCGTGGACAGCCCCCTGACTCACTGCTGGCGGGGATCCTCGTCGGCCGTCCGCGAGCTCAACGCGATGGCGCGCCTGGCGATCCGCTCGAGACGCGCGTGAGCCTGGTTGCCATTCGACAGCAGGGCGACGCCGATCTTGCGGTCCAGGCTCGCCATGAGGAACGCGGTTTCACCCGGCAGGCTGCCGCTGTGCGAGATGTAGCGTTCGTCCCCCCGGGTGGTCACGTTCCATCCGAGCCCGTACCCGGTCGCACCGCCGTCCGGCGTCGCGCGCGCGAGCTGCTCGAACTGCCGACGGTGGATCTCGGAGAGCGTACGTGGCGCGATCACCTGCCGGTCCTCGAAGCGACCGTCGTTGAGGTTGGCGATCAGCCAGTTGGCCAGGTCGAGCGCGGTGCCGTAGACCTGGCCGGTCGGCCAGATGGCCACCCGCACCCGGCTGATGGCCACGTGGTGCTTGGTTTCCGGGTCCACGACGTAGGGAATGGCGAACCGCTCGTCCATGTCCGCGGTCGGGATGAAGGCCGTGCTCGTCATCTCCAGCGGATCGAAGATGTGCCGCTGGATGTACTCGAGAAACGGCAGCCCCGACAGCTTTTCGGTGAGATGCGCGATCAGCGTGAACGCGACCGGTGAGTACTCCACGCGCTCCAGTGGCGGCCGCGTCACCCGGAGGCTCGCACGCAGGTAGTCGGTGATGGGCGGCGGCAGCGCGTACGCCCAGATCGGGTAGGCCTGGAACGGGCGATCCCAGTAGGGGATGACGCGTCTGGTCATCTCGTCGATGGCGTCCGGGAAGGCGCCCGACTCCGCCTGACCGAGGATCCCCGAGCTGTGAGTCAACAGGTGCCGGAAGGTAATCGGTCGCGTCGGGTCCTCGCCCTGAATGACCAGGTCGGTGAGATCGGCGAGGTAGTCGCTCACCGGGTCGTCCAGCGCGAGCTTGCCCTGGTCCATGAGCTGCAGGAGCGCCGCCGTCTGCAGCGTCTTGAAGGTCGAGCCGATCAAGTAGACGGTACTGGCCGTGGCGGGTGTGCGGGCCCATAGGTTCGACTGGCCATAGCCGCTGCTCCACACGACCCGGTCGCCCTCCACCAGCGCGATGGTCAAGGAAGGGATCTGCCCCTCGAGCATCTCCTGCTGGATCGTCGTGTCGAGTAACCGCGCGACCCGCTCGACCTGGACCGTCTGGGCCGTGCCCCGACCGCCCAGGGCGATCAGCACGCAGCCGATCACCACCGGCGTCCACCCACACGGACGGTCGAGCATCGTCACCGCGCCGGCCGGTCTCGGTGGATACACGAGCGAATCGGATCGGGCACGCAGCGATTATAGCCGGGCGGCACCGCCGAGGACCGAGACAGTCGGGCGCCGCGCGCGGGACGCACAGCCTGCTAGAGCGGCACCGGTCCCCAGCTCTCCGCATCTGCCGCCAGGTGGCAGGCCGAGCGGTGGCCCGCATGGAAATCGAGCGGTACGGGGACCTCGGTCCGACAGATCTCGTGCGCGACCTGGCATCGCGTGTGGAAGTGGCAGCCCCCGGGCGGGGACAGCGCCGAGGGTGGCTCGCCATCGATCGGTGGGGCGATCCGTTTGCGCGCTCGCACGGGATCCGGGATCGGGCTCGCGGCCAGGAGCGCGCGAGTATAGGGATGGCGTGGCAACGAGAAGAGCGCCTCGGTTGGCCCTTCCTCGACGATCCGACCGAGATACATGACGGCCACGCGGTCGCACACCGAACGCACGACCGCCAGGTCGTGGGTGATGAACAGATAGGCGAGGCCCAGCCGTTCGCGCAGGTCATGGAGCAGCGCCAGGATCTGCGCACGGATCGAGATGTCGAGGGCCGAGACGGCCTCGTCCGCGATGATGATGCGGGGCCGCGGCGCGAGCGCACGCGCAATACAGACGCGCTGGCGCTGGCCGCCGCTGAACTGATGCGGATACAGGCGGGCCGCCGAGGCGGGTAGCCCGACCAGCTCGAGGAGCCGCGCAACCTCGCGGCCAATCCCGGCGCGGTCGACGACGCGGTGGATGCGAAGTGGTTGGGCAAGGGTCTGGCGCACGGTCTTCCGCGGGTTGAGCGAGTCGAACGGATCCTGGAAGACCATCTGGATCAGATGGCGGTATCGGAGGCTCGCCGACGGCGGCAGGTTCCAGATGGGTTTGCCGTCGATCTCGATTCGCCCCGCGTGCGGCTCGATGAGGCCCACGAGCGTCCGGGCCACCGTGGTCTTCCCGCACCCGCTCTCGCCGACCAGGCCCAGGACCTCGCCGGGCTGGAGCAAGAGGCTCACGCGGTCGACGGCGCGAACGCCCCCCCGGCGGAACCCGAACGGGCCGCTCCTCACGTCGTAGCCGACCTCGAGGTCGGTGGCCCGCAAGACGATGCTCATGTGTCCGCGGCCGCGCGCGCGGTCTCGTGCAGCCAGCATCGCGTCCACCGGCCGTCACCATCGGGAAAGCGGGGCGGAGGCTCGTCCTCGCACCGCGCCATGGCATCGGCGCAACGCGGATGGAATCGGCATCCGGAGGGTGGCCGGATCAGATCCGGGGGCTGACCGGCGACCGGCTCGAACTGCCGGGTGGGCCGGCCGGCGTTCAAGACCGAGCGGACGAGCGCCCGCGTGTAGGGATGGCGGGGCTCGGCAAAGATGCCGAAGACGCTTCCCTCCTCGACGAGCTCTCCGGCGTACATCACGTAGACGCGATCGCAGTACTCGGCCACGAGCCCGAGGTCGTGCGTGATCAGAATCATGGCGCTACCGAGCGTCCGGCGGACACGCGCGAGGAGCCGCATGATCTGGGCCTGGACTGTCACATCCAGCGCCGTCGTCGGCTCGTCCGCGATCAGGAGATCGGGATCGCAGGCAATCGCCATCGCGATGACGACGCGCTGCCGCATCCCGCCGCTCAACTGGTGAGGGTAGTGGCGGACGACCGACTCCGGCGCGGGAATCTGCAGCAGACCGAGCACCTCGCGCGCGCGGTCCCAGGCCTCGCCGCGTGTCACCGCCCGGTGAAGCAGGACCACCTCGGCGATCTGGGCGCCGACCGTCATGAACGGATTGAGAAAGGTCATCGGGTCCTGGAAGATCATGCCGATGGCGCCCCCGCGCACGCGGCGCATCGCCATATCGGAGATCCGGAGCAGATCCCGACCCTTGAACCGTATCTGACCGTCGCGGATCTGCGCCGGGGGCCGCACGAGCCGCATCAGCGAGAGCGCGGTCACCGTCTTGCCGCATCCCGATTCACCCACCAGCGCCACAGCCTCCCCCTTGGCCACCCGGAGGCTCACCCGCTCCACCGCGCGGACCACGCCGGCGTCGGTCTCGATGTGGGTCGTCAGGTCCTCGACGGCGAGCAGGTCGCTCATCGCCGGCGCTCCCGGCTCCGCGGGTCGAAGACGTCGTTGAGACCATCCCCCACGAGATTGACGCTGAGCACCGCGAGGAAGATGACCAGACCGGGGAAGGCCGTGGACCACCAGGCCGTCCGCATGATCTGCTGCGCCTGCTGCAGCATCAGTCCGAGGCTGACCCGGTTCGGATCGCCCAGGCCGATGTAGCTGAGCCCTGCCTCGATGATAATCGCCTGGCCGACCAGGAGCGTCGCGCCGACGATGACCGGCCCGAGCGTGTTCGGCAGGATCTCGCTCGTGATGAGCACCAGGGGACCCGCGCCGGCGACGCGGGCGGCGTCGACGAACTGGCGGGATCTCAGGCTGAGGCACTCCGATCGCACGACGCGCGCCAGCTGCGGCCAGCTCAGCAGGGCGATCGCGAGGACCAGGTTCACGATGGACGGGCCGAAGAACGCCACCAGCATCATCGCCAGGAAGAAGCGGGGGATGACCTGGAAGATCTCGGTCACCCGCATCAACAGCTCGTCGACCCAGCGTCCGAAGAAGCCCGACACCGCGCCCACGATCACGCCCACCAGCGTCGAGATCAGCGCGGCGAGCGTGCCGACCAGGACCGACACCCGCGTGCCAGACACGACGCGGCTGAACACGTCACGACCGAGCTCGTCCGTCCCCATAAGATGCACCCAGCCGGGCGGCGTCATGCTGGGTCCGCTTCCGACGCGGTGCGGGTCGAACCGCAGGAGCCGTTCGCCGAAGACCGTCACCATGAGGATGGCGACGAGGATCGTGAGCCCGACCGGCGACATCCAGTGGTGAGTGAAGAGACGCCACCCGCCGGGCGCGGGCGGGTCCGGAGCGCCGGGGTGCGCCATCGGCCTGACCGTCACTGGTAGGCCACCCGTGGATCGATGCACGCGTAGACGATGTCGGTGAGGACGTTGGCGAGGATCACGGTGATCGAGATGCACGTGAACAGCCCGAGCAGCACGGGGTAGTCCCGCGCGGAGATACCCTCGAACATCAATCGTCCCAGACCGGGCCAGGCGAACACGGTTTCGGTCAGGACGGAGCCCGCGAGCATGTGCCCGAAGTGGAGCCCGATCACCGTGACGACGGGCAGCATCGCGTTGCGCAGCGCATGGAGGTAGACGACGCGCTCCTCGCTGGCGCCCTTGGCGCGGGCGGTCGTCACGAAATCGAGCGCCATCGTCTCCTGCTACGCGAGGGCGTGCGGTTTCACAGTGGGCGAGAGTTTACCGCCCTCGACGTCAAGTGGTCCCTGGAGCAGCTGCTGCGGCCCGGCAACCGTGGTGGGCTCAACGCCAAATACGCCGCACGCGTCGAGGGCGCGGCCGCCGTCATGGCGGGCGAGACCACCGAGCTCACGGGCGTCACGATCGTCGATACCCACACGGTCGACATTCGGTTCGACCGGGTCGAGGTGCTGTTTCCCCTCTACCCCGTGTTTCTCATGGATCGCGGAATTGTCGACGAGCACGGCGAGGACTGGGCGTCGTCGGTCTCGGCGGGTACCGGGCCGTTCGCCTTCGTCGAGTGGCAACGGGGCCAGGTCGTCCGGCTCGCGGCGTACGGGGATTACTGGGGAGATGGACCGTGGGTCGACGGCGTCGACTTCATGATCGTGCCGAGCGACGAGACGGCCATCTCCATGTTCGAGGCCGACGAGCTCGACGTCATCTACATCGACGTGGCGGCCACGCGGCGGGTCAAGGCCAGTGGCTTCGAGGCGGAGCTGCGACTCGTGCCGTCGAGCCAGATCACCTATCTCGGCATGAATCGCAAGCTGTACGCGCCGTTCGCCGACATTCGGCTCCGCGAGGCGGTCTGCCTCGCGCTGGACCGGGAGGCGATGGTCGAGGGCCTCTATCACGGCGCGGCCGTGCCGCTGTTCGGTCAGATCACGCCGACGATTGCCGGGTACGATCCCGATCTGCCACGCATCCCGTACGACCCGGACCGCGCCCGCGCGCTGATGGCCGCGGCGGGCCATCCCGGCGGCCGGGGTTTGCCGCCCGTGAAGCTGACCGGGACCGAGCCGAACCGCATGCTCCTCGCCTACCTTGCCAACCAGCTCGATACCGCCCTGGGGATGCCGGTCGAGGTGGAGGTCGTCGAACGTGGCATCCACATCGCCGCAATGAATGCGGGCCAGGTCGCGTTCTTCCCCTGGGGCTGGTCGGCGGGCTACCCGGACGCGATGTACTTTCTGGGCGACGTCTGGTACGGCCCCAGCCCCTACAATCGCAGTCGGTGGCAGCACGACGAGTTCGACCGATTGCTCGAGCGCGCGCAGCAGACTCCGGATGACGAGGCCCGTTACGCGCTGTATCATCAGGCCCAGCGGGTGCTGCTCGAGGACTGGGGGACGTGCCCCCTCACCGTGCCGATGCACGTCGCTCTCGTCAAGCCCCACGTTCAGGGCGTCCGTCTATCGCCGCTTCGCTTCCTGCCGTTCTCGAGCGTGCGCCTCGAGTGACGCGCGCGATCTGGCTGATGCACGACGAGATGGCCGCTGACCCATGCTGATGTTCGCGGTCAAGCGGGCCCTGGGCCTCGTGCCGGTCCTCGCCGTCGCCGTGGTCCTCACCTTCATCGCCCTGCAGTTCGTACCGGGCGATCCGATCCTCGTTCTGCTCGGCGACCAGTCGGGTGACGCCGCGCTGGAGGCACGGTTACGCGCGGAGTACGGGCTCGACCGCCCACTCTGGCAGCAGTTCGTCGATTACCTCGACGGCGTCGTCCGCGGCGACTTCGGCCTGTCCTTCCGATTCGCGAGCACCCCGGTCATAGACGTGATTGCCACCGGACTCGCCATCAGCCCGATCATGGCGGTGTCGGCGCTGGTGATCGCCCTGCCGCTGGGCATCCTCCTCGGCACCTTTGCCGCCCGGCGGCGGAATTCGGCGACGGACACGCTCGTCGTGATCGCCCTCGTCCTGGGTATCTCGATCCCGAACTTCGCGATGGCGGCGTTCGTCGTGTATCTCTTCTCGGTCAAGCTGGGGGTGCTGCCGGTGGCGGGTTGGGGTACGCTCCGGCAGGCGGTGCTGCCCATCGCGCTGCTCGTCGTGCCCGCCATGGTCTACATCGCCAGGCTGAGCCGGACCTTCATGGTCGAGGTCCTGCAGCAGGACTACATCCGTACGGCGCGGGCCAAGGGACTCCGCGAGCGTCTCGTGATCTACCGACATGCGCTTCGCAACCTGCTCGTCCCGCTGCTGACGTCGGTGGGCATCATCTTTGGCGGTCTGTTGACGGGCACCTTCGTCATCGAGACGATCTTCAACATTCCGGGTCTGGGTCGTCTGGCGATCCAGTCGATCTTCGCGCGAGACTACCCGGTGACGATGGCCATCGTGCTGCTGTACACGGTGTTCTACAGCGCCATCAACCTGCTGGTGGATCTCCTCTACGGCCTGATCGATCCGCGGATCCGGGTTGCGGGAGGTGAGAGCTGAGGACGACGTCCGACCTCTGGCTCCGGTTCCGTCGAAGCCGGAGCGCCATGATCGGCGTCGTCATGGTCGTGGCGGTCGTCGGGGTCGCCGTGTCGGCGCCATGGATCGCGCCATACGATCACGAAGCCGTGGACCTGCTGGCGGTATGGGACCCGCCGGGCGGCGATCACGTCTTGGGGGCCGACGGTCTCGGAAGGGACGTCCTGAGCCGTCTCGTGATCGGGGCACGCGTCTCGTTGCTGATCGCCGTGACGGTTCTGGCCATCACGCTGGTCGGTGGGACGCTCCTGGGGGCGACGGCGGGGTACTTCGGCGGCTGGACCGAGACGATCATCATGCGCGGGGCCGACATCGTCTTCGCCTTTCCGGATCTGATCTTCGCTATCCTGGTCGCCGCGATTCTCGGTCCGGGCAAGCTGACGGTCGTGATCGCCCTCTCGCTGGTCTGGTGGCCCGGGATTGCGCGCCTGACCCGATCGCTGGTGCTGTCGATGCGCAACGAGATTTTCGTGGACGCCGCGGTCGCCAGCGGCACCCCGTCCCATCGCATTCTGCTGCGACACTTTCTCCCCAATATCGTCGCCCCAATCATCGTCCGGGCGTCGATCGGTGTGGGCTTCATCATCATGGCGGAGGCGACACTCAGCTTTCTCGGCATCGGTGTGCAGGAACCGGAGCCGACGTGGGGCGGGATGATCCGCGATGGTCTCGGAGCCCTGCGCACGGATCCTCACCTGGCGCTCTTCGCCAGCCTGGGGCTGGCGGTCACGATCATCGGGTTCAACCTGCTCGGCGACGGCCTGCGTGACGTGCTCGACCCGAGGGCCGAGGGGCGATGAGCGATCACCGCGCCGGCGCGGCGGTGGCGACGCCTGCGGCGCCGCTCCTCGAGGTTCGCGATCTGACGGTCTCGTTCGAGACCCTGCGCGGTCGCGTCAGGGTGATCGACGACGTCGGCTTCACGATTCGAGAGGGCGAGGTCGTAGGTCTGGTCGGGGAGAGTGGGTCGGGGAAGTCGGTGACGGCGATGTCCCTGATGCGGCTGCTGGGCGAGCAGGGCAGGGTCGAGCGCGGACGCGTGCGGCTGGGCGATCGCGATCTGCTGTCCCTATCGGACACCGAGATCCTCTCGGTGCGCGGACGGGAGATTGCGATGATCTTCCAGGAGCCGATGACGAGCCTCAACCCGGTCTACACCGTCGGGTTCCAGATCGCCGAGGTCCTGATGGAGCACTTCGGGCAGCCGAGGCGCGCCGCGCTGGCCCGGGCGGTCGAGCTGATGACGCTGGTGGGCATTCCTGCCGCCGAGCAGCGGGTGCGCGAGTTCCCGCACCAGCTGTCCGGGGGCATGCGCCAGCGTGTCATGATCGCCATGGCGATGGCCTGTCAGCCCAGGCTGCTCATCGCGGACGAGCCCACGACGGCGCTCGACGTCACGATCCAGGCGCAGATCCTGAACCTCATGCGCGAGCTGAAACGGCGGTTCGGCACCGCCGTTCTGCTCATCACGCACGACCTGGGCGTCGTCGCCTCGATGGCCGACCGGGTGATGGTGATGTATGGGGGACAGATCGTCGAGTCGGGCGAGATGGGGCGGGTCTTCGGCGCCCCGCGTCATCCCTACACCCGGTTGTTGCTCCAATCGATCCCGCGCGTGCGCGAGAAGCGTCCGACGCTGTCCGCCATCCCCGGGTCGGCGCCGTCGCCGTCGGCCTTCCCGTCGGGCTGCCGGTTCCACCCACGCTGTCCGGATGCCACGGACGAGTGCCGCGTGTCGGCGCCGACGCTCGAGGCCGTGGATCGACGCGTCGTACGGTGCTGGCGGGCGTCCGAGGAGGGGCTGAGATCGGCGGAGCCCGCATGACCCAGACGCTGCTCGATGTCGACCGTGTGTCGAAGGATTTCGTGCTGGCGCGCTCGTTCTTCGGCCGTCCGGTCAGGACGCTACGGGCCGTCGACGGCGTCAGCCTGCGGATCGAGCGCGGCGAGACCCTGGGCGTGGTCGGCGAGAGCGGGTGCGGGAAGACGACGCTCGGCCGTCTGATCCTGCGGCTCCTGGACCCGTCGAGCGGGACGATCGTCTTCGAAGGCCAGGACATCACGCGCTTCTCGGAATCCGAGATGCGACCCGTCCGCCGCTATCTCCAGGTCGTGTTCCAGGACCCTTACTCGTCGCTGGATCCACGCATGCGGGTCCGAGACATCATTGCGGAGCCCTTGCGGAACTACCGGTTCGGCCGGGACCGGATTCGGGAGCGGATCTCCGAGGTGATGCAGATCGTGGGCCTGGCGCCCGAGACGGCGAGCCGGTATCCGCACGCCTTCAGCGGCGGGCAGCGACAACGGATCGGGATCGCGCGCGCGCTGGCGCTCCAGCCCAAGCTGATCGTGTGCGACGAGGCGGTGTCGGCGCTCGACGTCTCGATCCAGGCGCAGATTCTCACCCTGCTGGGCGAGATCCAGCGGGACCTCGATCTCACGCTGCTGTTCATCTCGCACAACCTCGGCGTGGTGCGGCACCTCAGCCACCGTATCGCGGTGATGTATCTGGGGCAGATCGTCGAGCTGGCGTCCGAGGGCGAGCTGTTCACGCGGCCCGCGCATCCCTACACCCACGCCTTGATCGAGGCCGTGCCGGAGCTCGCCACCGACGGTCGCGGCGTGTCGGGTCAGGTGGTCCCGCTGCAGGGCGAGATCCCGAGCCCGCTCGATCCCCCGCGCGGCTGCTACTTCCACACGCGGTGCCCGCTGGCCCGAGACGCCTGTCGAGAGGAGGCGCCCGAGCTGCGTGAGCACGAACCCGGACGCTGGGTGCGCTGCCACTTTCCGGAGGAGACGGCCACGCTCGAGCCGACCCATGCTCGTTGAGCGCACCAACTACTTCGCCCGGCCGGGCCGGGTGAAGGACGTCCTCGACATCCGCCGCCGGGCCTCGGAGATCCGCGTCCGGCTCGGGTTACGACCCGGGACCATCACGCTGAAGGTGCCGGATGCCGAATCGGGCCCGGACGTGCAGTGGGAGTGCGGCTTCGGCTCGCCCGCCGCGCACGAGGCCGACATGCGCGCGCGGGCCGCCAGCCCGGAGTTCGAGGCCGTGCGTGGCGAGATGCGATCGGTCGTCGAACGCTTCGAGCGCCATCTGATTCGCCGCGACGTCGCGGAAGGTGCTGCCGGCTGGGCTGCCGACCTCGAGCTCGAGGGGGTGCCGATCGTGCCGCGTCCCGTCACGATCGGGACCTCCCGCACCGATCTGGCCGGCTACCTGTTCCTGCCGCCGACCGCCGGACCCGTCCCCTGCATGATCGTGAATCACGGCAGCGGCCTCCATCAGGGCTCCACCGAGCTGTGCAAGCCCTCGGTCGCGTCGAGGTTGATGAGCTGGGGGATCGCGTGCCTCTACTCGCACCGATGGGGATACGGCGGCTCGCCGGGGACACCGTGGCGCGACGAGGTGACGGCCGAGCACGGGAGCGCCGAGTACGACCGCCTGCTCACGGCCAGGCTCGGACGCGAAGCCGACGATGTGGTCGCCGCCCTCCACTTCCTCGAGGGCGTGTCGGAGATCGCCCCGGACCACATCGGCGTGATGGGGAGCTCGTTCGGGGGGATCGTCACCGTCCTCGCCGCGGCGCGGTGCGCGCGGCTGCGTTGCGCCGTCGACTTCGCGGGCGCCGCGATGAACTGGGAGCGGACGCCCCGGCTGCGCCGGGTCATGATCGAGGCCGCCGAGGGGCTGACGGCGGCGATCTTCTTGATTCAGGCCGCGAACGACTACAGCACGGCTCCCACGACCGAGCTGGCCGGAGTCCTGACGCGGGCCGGAAAGACCCACGCGGCGAAGGTGTTCCCGCCGTTCGGCGTCAGTGAGGACGAGGGACATCTGTTCGAGCGCTTCGGCTCGCAGATCTGGGGGAGCGACGTTCGCCGTTTTCTCGAGCGACATCTCTGAGGGTCGGCGCGGCACCGCTACCGTGACGGAGAGACCGATGCCAGCCGGAGTATGGTTGCAGGATCTCACGTGGCCCGAAGCCAAGGCCCGCTTCGACGAGGGTGCAGTCGTGCTGGTGCCCGTGGGCGCGGCGTCCAAGGAGCACGGGCATCACCTCCCGCTCGAGACCGACGCGCTCCTCGCCAGGCACCTGGCGGCACGCGTGATGGCGACCCTGCCGGTCGTCGTGGCGCCGGTCGTGGGCTTCGGCTACTACCCCGCGTTTGTCCGGTATCCGGGGAGCCAGCATCTGCGGTCGGAGACCTTCATCGCGCTCATGACCGACATCCTGCGCAAGTTCGTCGACGACGGGGTCGAGCGGCTGGCGGTGCTCAACACCGGCGTGTCGACTGAGGCCCCCCTCCGGATCGTCGTGCGTGACCTCTATGCGGCGACGGGCGTCCGGGTCGGCGTCGCCGATCTCCGGCTCCTGGGTAAGCGGAGCGCCGCGGGGCTCGGCCAGCGACTGGGCGGCCATGCCGACGAGGCCGAGACCTCGATGGTCCTGTCCATCGCGCCTGGGCGCGTGCGCATGGCGCGGGCGCGGCCGGATTACGGACGGATGCTCGAGGCGGCGCCGTCGGTCTTCTATCAGCCGACGGTCTTCGATGGCGATCCCGCGGCAGGGCGGGACTACTCGATGACTGGGACCAGAGGGGACCCCACCCTGGCGACGCCCGAGAAGGGCGAGGCCCTGCTGGCCGAGGCCTCACGTGAGCTGGTCGACGGTCTGCGGGCGCTGTTCCCCGGCGCGCTCGGTGTCCCG
Source organism: Vicinamibacterales bacterium (assembly GCA_965197935.1). Lineage (GTDB taxonomy): Bacteria > Acidobacteriota > Vicinamibacteria > Vicinamibacterales > CAZQMT01 > CAZQMT01. Next base: position 1,459,979 of record CBDAOD010000002.1, read on the forward strand.
CCCGCATCGTCGTGACGAACGCGCAGAGCGAAACGATGACGACCGACACGAGCTTTACTCCGGTCTCGCTCGCCGAGATCCGGAGCGCTACCCAGCGGGCGGGATCGCTGGTTCGACGCACGCCCCTCGTGGAGGCGCCGGACACGTTGGTGGCGGTCGGCGGGTCACGCCCCGGGCGGCTCCTGCTGAAGTGCGAGAGCCTGCAGGTGGGGGGGGCTTTCAAGATCCGCGGCGCCTACAACCTGATGACCCGGCTGGACGGCGCGGACGGTGCGCGTGGCGTGATCACCTACTCATCGGGCAACCACGCACAGGCCGTTGCGTTGGCCGCGCGCGCGCTGGGGTTCCCGGCCGTCGTCGTGATGCCCACGACCGCGCCGCGCGTCAAGATCGACGCCGCACGGCGATACGGGGCGGAGGTCGTCTTCGAAGGGACGAGCTCCGCCGAGCGACAGATCCGGGCCGAGACCGAGGCCGCCCGGCGAGGCCTGACGATCGTGCCGCCCTTCGACGATCCGCTGATCATCGCGGGGCAGGGCACGACGGGGTTGGAGATTCTCGAGCAGTGTCCCACGGTCGAGACGATCGTGGTCCCGATCGGCGGCGGCGGTCTGCTGTCCGGTGTCGCGGCGGCGGTCAAGCAGATGCGGCCGTCGGTGCGTCTCATCGGGGTCGAGCCCGCCGGTGCCGCGCGGATGACGGCCTCGCTCGCCGCCGGGCACCCGGTGACCCTCGAGCGGGTCCGCAGTATCGCCGATGGGCTTCTCTGCGTCCGGCCGGGCGATCTGACCTTCGCCCACACGCAGGGGCTGGTCGACGCCGTCGTGACGGTCGACGACACCGCGATTGCCGAGGCAGTGCTGTGGCTCTTCCAGGCAACCAAGCTCGTGGTGGAGCCGAGCGGCGCGGCGACCGTGGCAGCGATCCGGACCGGAGCCATCCTCGGAGCCGAGGATCGGGCGGCTGGGTCGGCTGGCCCGGTGGTCGCACTGGTCAGCGGCGGTAACGTGGCGCCCGACACGGTGGCCGAGATCGCGAAGAGGGCGCCACCCGCAGCTGGGGGCGCGACGACTTAAGAAGATACCTCCAGGCGTTGCACACTCCCCGGAGCGGACGACGCACCGGTGCGGCGTGGACGAAACCGAGTGAGACGACAACGACCGCGACAACGACGACAACGGCGACCACCCAGCACACCGAAAACATTGCGGCGGCTCACGCACGTGGTTCAGATATGTCACGGAGGCTGGCCGCCTTCACGGTCTGCCTGGCGGCCGGCGCTCCTCCCCACAGCGGGCGAATCTGACAAAGTAGCGCTAGATGAATGCCACCGACCCGTCGGCCCGGTACTCCGTCTGGCGCCGCCACGGGCGCGGGGGCATGCTCGGGAAGGCTTCCTCGTTCAGCTCGACACCCCACCCGGGCGTGTCGGGAATCTCCAGATAGCCGTCCTCGACCATGAGCGGTTCCTTGAGCACGCGGGCGTGCGCTCCCGAGTCTGGCGCCCGGTACTCCAGGATCAGGAAGTTCGGCGTCGAGGCGGCGAAGTGCACGTTCACCGCCGTCGCCAAGGGGCTCATCGGATTGTGCGGCGCCACGACCATGTACTGCGCCTCGGCCATGGCGGCGATCTTCTTCATCTCCAGGACGCCGCCGCAGGCGCAGATATCGGGCTGGATGATGTCCAGCGCCTGGATGTTGATCAGGTCGCGGAACTCGTATTTCGTGTAGTTGCACTCCCCACTGGCCAGCGGGATATCGACGTGCTCTGCGAGCTTCCTCATCGCGTCGGGATTCTCCGGCCGGATCGGCTCCTCCAGCCAGAAGGGGTCGTAGGGCTCGATCTCCTTCGCCACGCGAATCGCGCGGACCACCTCGAAGTAGCGGGCGTGGATATCGACCGCGATGTCGACGTCCGGTCCCAGCGCCTCCCTCACCGCCCGTACTCGCTCGCCGGCCACGCGCGTCACCCGGTTGTACGGCATCTGGTTGTCGCCCGGGTCGTGCGGAGACATCTTCACGGCGGTGTAGCCGTGGGTCTCGACGAGCCGTTGCGCATTGTCGGCCGCCTCTTGCGGGCTGGCCCCGCCGATGCTCTGGTAGAGGCGGATCTTGTTCCGTGTCCGCCCGCCGAGCAACGCCCAGACCGGCAAGCCGGCGGCCTTGCCGGTGATGTCCCACAGCGCGTGCTCGATACCGCTGATCGCCGAGTTGACGACCGACCCGCCGGGGAACCGGGTCGTGTTGTAGATCAGCTCCCAGAGAAACTGGATGTTGCGCGGGTCCTGACCGACCAGCCACAGCTTGTAATCCTCGATCACCTTAACGGTCGCCTCATCGGGCCCCACCGAGTAGGCCTCACCGATCCCGGTGATGCCTTGGTCCGTCTCGACCTTGACGTAGACCCAATTGCGCCCCGCGATCCCTTCTTGGTCGCTGGTGCCGACCAGGAAGGTCTTGATGTCGGTGATCTTGAGGGGCGGCCGGCTGCCCGGTCCCGCGGTCTCCTGGAGCGTCGGTATCCCGCTCAATGGCACTGCGGCCGAGGCCAGCCCGGCGTTGGCCAAGAATTCCCTGCGTTTCATGGATGCCCCCAGTGGTGTAGGTTGACGTCGCGCGGCGACAACGTGGTCATGGCGTGGTGACGGACACGAAGGGTTTTATAATCGAGCGCGTCTCGAAGTCAAAGGGGGGCAGCGTGACCAGGCACGGCAGTCCCGAGGGTCGCCGTGGGCGATGGCGCGCTCGACCCGGTCAGGGCGTGAGGGCACGCGGGGCCGCCCGGGGAAGCGAAGAGAAGAGAGGTGGATCGTGGACTATACACGTCGTGAGTTCGTAGGCACCGTCGCCGCGGCGGCCGCGCCGTCGGGTACGGCCGGCACCGCCCAGGAGGGGGCGGAGGCCGATCCGCTGGGCGTACGTCGGGACTTCCCGGTCGTGAACGAGGGGGTCTATCTCAACTCGCCGTACATCACACCGTCACCCGTCCAGGCCGTCGAGGCTACCAAGGTTTTCCTCGACGCGAAAGCCCGCAATCCGATACCGCTCGGCGAGATGCTGGACGAAACCAACGCCGTCCGCCGGAAGGTGGCGCGGCTCGTCGGCGCCTCGGAGCCGGAGATCGGGATGCTCTTTGCGACCAGCGAAGGCGAGAACATCGTCTCCGCGGCGCTGGATCTGAAGGCCGGCGACAACGTCGTGATCGACGACCTGCACTATGAGACCACCTACGTGCTCTACCAGCACCTGGTCGAGACGCGGGGGATCGATCTCCGGATCGTCAGGAGCGAGGGCGGCGCGGCGCCACCGGAGGCGTTCGCGCCCCACGTCGACGCACGCACGCGGCTGGTGTCGGTCGCCTGGATCTCGCATCAGAACGGCTACCGCCACGACCTGGCGGGCCTCGCGGAGCTCGCGCACGCCCACGGCGCGTTTCTCTACGCCGACGCCATCCAGGGGCTCGGGGCGCTGTCGCTGGATGCCCGGCAGGTCGGGATCGATTTCTTCACGGCCGGCACCTACAAGTGGCTGCTGGGAGGCTTCGGAGTGGCGCCCTTCTACGTCCGCGAGGAGCTGCTGGCCCAGGTGCGCCCCGACCGTTTCGGATCGCTCCACATCGCGAAGGATCTTGGCGATCACCGCTACGCGCTCCACGAGGATGGACGCAAGTTCGGCTACGCGACGCTGGGGTTCGGGGCCGTGTACCAGCTCGGCGCGGCGCTCGACTATCTGCTCCGCGTGGGCGTCGATCGCATCGAGCAGCACACGGTCGCCCTGGCCCATCGCCTGCGCGCGGGGCTGTCCGAGCAGGGCTACCGCCTCCTCACGCCGACCGGCAATCGATCCGCGATCGTCGCCTTCGAGCACGGGCAGGACCTGGAGTGGGTCCGGACCGCGCTGGAGACGGCACGAGTGCGGGTCAGCTTGCGGGAGGAGGGGACGCAGATCCGTGTAGGCCCCGCGCTGTTCAACAACGCCGACGACGTCGAGCGGTTTCTCGAGGTCGCCGAGAAGATCGGCGAGGGTGGCATGGGTGTGGTGTTTCCTGACAGCCGCGCGGGCTAGATCCGCGAGCCCCGCGAGCGAGTCGTCCGTCCTTCCAGCGTGACCTCGAGGGTCGTCGCCTCGCGGTCGCGCGTGATGCCCAGCTCGACCGGGTTGCCGTCCTCGGTACGGGCGAGCCCGCGCCGCAGCTGGGAGCTGCTCTTCACCGCCTCGCCGTCCACCGCGGTGATGACGTCGCCCGCCTGGAGCCCGGCTGCCGCGGCGGGCGATCCGTCCCTGACGCTCGAAACCAGCACCCCCTCCTGGACGCCGAAGTAGTCCGCGAGCTGCGGGTTCAGGGTCGTCACGGTGGCGCCCAGTCGACCGGGACGCATCCGGATGTCCACATCGAACTCGGGGATCATGTCGGGGATGCGTACTCGCTCGATCTCGCGCCCCAGCCGCTCCCGCAGCTGTGAGAGCGGTCCGGCGGCTGGCGCGACCTCGAGCTCGACTCGCTCGCCGTCCCGTAGCACGACCGCCGACACGGTTCGGTCGGCCGGGGTTTCACCGACGAGGCGTGAGAACTGCCGCGCGCTGCGAACCGATTCCCCGTCGAACTCGATCACCACGTCCCCGTCAAGGAATCCGGCCTCCGCCGCCGGGGTGTCCTCGCGGACGTCCATGATGATCGCACCACGTCGCGCGTCCGCTTCCTCGACGTCGCTCACCGAGACGCCGATGTGGCTGCCGGCGAGTCCCTGGAACTGGGCGCGGCGAATCTGATGCCGGCCGTGGTCATCGGCCTGCTCCTCGCCACCGAAGCCGTAGACCATCCCGGCCCCGGCGAGGCCGATCAACGCGAGTCCGACGCCGACCATCTTGAGCTGCTCCATGATGCCTCCTGTCGTTCGCTGTCGTTCATATAGGGGTTAGACGACCCCGGGCTGGAGTTGGTCGGCTCGGACCCGCGCCGGCTCCGGCGGCACGGGCGCCGAGTCGGACGTATGATGGGAGCGTCCGTCGCCAATGCCACTGGCTCTCACGAGACGCCGCGCCGTTGCCCTCGAAGGGCTCGTGCAGGGCGTCGGGTTTCGTCCCTACGTTCACGGTTTGGCTGCCCGACTGGGCCTGGGCGGATTCGTCAGGAACCACGCGAGTGGCGTCTGGATCGAGGTCGAGGGTGGAACCGACGCGCTGAACCGATTCCTCGCGGTGTTGCCGCTGGAGGCGCCGCCACTCGCTCGGGTCGACACGCTGCGCTGGGAGCCACGGACCCCGGTGGGGGATCGCGGGTTCCGCATCGAGCCGAGCGAGTCCGTCTCGTCGGGCCGCGTCTTCATCTCGGCCGATGTGGCCACGTGCCCCGCTTGCCTCGCCGAGCTGCTCGATCCCCGGGACCGGCGCTACCGCTATCCGTTTCTCAACTGCACCAACTGCGGGCCCCGACTGACCGTCGTGACGGGTGCGCCCTACGATCGCGTCCGGACCACGATGGCCGGGTTCGACATGTGCGCGGCGTGTCGCGCCGAATACGACGACCCGTCCAACCGGCGGTTTCACGCGCAGCCGACCGCGTGCCCCGCATGCGGACCTCACCTGCGCGTGGCGGACCGGGTAGGCCGTCCCGTCGCGACGGGCGATCCGCTGGCGGCGTTCGCCGCGACGATCCGGGACGGTGGCGTCGGCGCCGTCAAGGGTCTCGGCGGGTACCACCTCGTCTGCGACGCCCGGAACGAGGCGGCGGTTCGGGAGCTCCGGCGACGGAAACAGCGGGACGAGAAGCCCTTCGCCATCATGCTGCCCGATCTCGACGCCGTGGCGGCGCTGTGCGAGGTCTCGTCCAGCGAGCGAGCGCTGCTGTCGTCGTCACGCCGGCCGATCGTGTTGCTCGCGCGTCGGGCGCCGGGGGCCGTGGCCTCCGAGGTCGCGCCCGGGAGCCCGTCGCTCGGCGTCATGTTGCCCTATACCCCCCTGCACGAGCTCCTCGTGCGCGAGGTCGATGGCATCCCGCTGGTCATGACGAGCGGCAACCGATCCGACGAGCCGATCGCCTATCGGGAGCCGGAGGCGTTCGACCGGCTGGGTCGGATCGCCGACCGCTTCCTGACCCACGACCGTCCAATTTCCGTGCGCTGTGACGACTCGGTCGTGCGTCTCGTGAGCGGCTCGGCATTGCCGATCCGCCGCTCTCGAGGGGAGGCACCGGGGCCGCTCGACCTGCCGGTGGCCTGCCGCCGGCCGATTCTGGCGATGGGCGGTCAGCTCAAGGCGACCTTCGCGCTGGGCCGTGGGGCCCACGCGTTTCCGAGCCATCACATCGGCGACCTGGAGCACTACGACGCCTATCGCGCATACGTCGCCGAGATCGCGTTGTACCGGCGGCTGTTCGACGTGTCACCCGAGCTGATCGTGCACGACCTGCATCCCGACTACGCCTCGACCCACCACGCCATCGACCTCGCCCGTGGCGAGGGTCTCGAGCGGCTGGCGGTCCAGCACCACCACGCCCACATGGCCGGCTGCATGGCCGAGCATGGGCTCCCGGGACCGGCAATCGGCGTGACCCTCGACGGGACGGGTTTCGGGACCGACGGCACGGTCTGGGGCGGCGAGTTCCTGATCGGGGGCTACCGGGAGGTTCGGCGCGCCGCGCACCTCCGATCCGTGCCCATGCCGGGCGGCGCGCGCGCGATCCGGGAACCATGGCGAATGGCGGTCGCCTACCTCGATGCGACCGGCTCGGTTCCGTCGAGCGTGCTGGACCGCCTGAGCCGCGGCGTCGGCCGCTCGGCCGTTCGGGTCGTGCGACAGATGCTCGCGCGCGCCGTGAATGCCCCCCAGACGTCGAGTGCCGGACGGCTCTTCGACGCCGTCGCGGCGCTGGCCGGCGTCCGCTACGTCGTGAGCTACGAGGGGCAAGCCGCACTGGAGCTCGAGTGGCTGGCCGAGACGCTCGAGCCCGATGGCACCTATCCGTTCGATCTCGTCGAGCGTCAGGCCGTCCGGCCGGGGCCGATCGCGCCCGGCGATCCGACCCTGGTGATCGACACGCTGCCTCTGGTGGTCGCGGCCGGGCAGGACGTCGAGCGCGGCGTGTCGGCCGGGCGGATCTCGCGGCGATTTCACTCGACTTTGACCGAGATCGTCGCATCTGTCTGCGGTAAGCTGGGGGCGATATCGGGCATCGACGTCGTGGTGCTGAGCGGCGGCGTGTTCCAGAACGCCCTGCTCGTACGCGAGGTCATGGCCCGACTGCGTTCCGACGGCTTCAGGGTGTGTCGTCATCGGCTCGTTCCGCCGAACGACGGAGGCTTGAGCTTCGGGCAGCTGGCCGTGGCGGCGGCGCTGACGCACGACACCGGCCAGCCGGGAGAGTGATCCGATGTGTCTGGGGATTCCCGGGAAGGTGGTCGAGACCTATCGCGAGCACGAGATCCGCATGGGCAAGGTCAGCTTCGGCGGGGTCGCGCGGCGTGTCTGTCTGGAGCACGTCCCCGACGCGGAGCCAGGGGACTACGTCCTCGTCCATGTGGGCTTCGCCCTGTCGCGCCTCGAGGAGTCGGAGGCGCGACGGGTCTTCGAGCTGCTGGACGAGATGAATCAGCTCGACGAGCTGAACGCACCCGCGCAGGACCCCGATGCGCGGACGCGCGACGCGACCCGGGAGGAGCCGGCGTGAAGTATCTCGACGAGTATCGAGATGCGACGGCGGCGAGAGGGCTCGTGAGCGCGATCGCCCGGGAGGTCAGCCGTCCCTGGATCATCATGGAGGTCTGCGGCGGCCAGACCCACTCGATCGTCCGGTACGGCATCGATGAGATGTTGCCCGCGTCCATCGAGCTGGTGCACGGTCCAGGATGTCCCGTCTGCGTCACCGCGCTGGAGACCCTCGACCGGGCGCACGCGATCGCCGCCCAGCCCGACGTGATCTTCTGCTCGTTCGGTGACATGGTCAGGGTGCCAGGCTCGCGCGGCGACTTGCTGCAACTCAAGGCTCGGGGCAGCGACGTCAGGGTCATGTACTCGCCTCTCGACGCGGTCAACCTGGCCGCCCGCCACCCCGACAAGCGTGTGGTGTTCTTCGCCATCGGGTTCGAGACCACCGCTCCTGCCAATGCGATGGCCGTCTGGCTCGCCCGGCGGCGCGGGCTCACCAACTTCAGCGCGCTGGTGTCGCACGTGCTGGTCCCGCCCGCCATGTGCGCCGTTCTCGGGGATCCCGACAATCGAGTGCAGGGCTTCCTGGGGCCCGGCCACGTCTGCACCGTGATGGGCTACGTGGAATACGAGCCAATCGCCAGCCGCTACGGCGTGCCGATCGTCATCACCGGCTTCGAGCCGGTCGACATGCTCGAGGGCGTGCTGATGACCGTCCGGCAGCTCGAGGCTGGGGAGGCGAGAGTCGAGAACCAGTACCGCCGCGCCGTCCAGCGGGACGGCAATTCGGCCGCGCGGCGGCTGGTCGAGGACGTCTTCGACGTGTGCGACCGAAAATGGCGGGGTGTCGGGACGATTCCCGCGAGCGGTCTCCGGCTGCGCCCCGAGTATGGCGCCTTCGATGCCGAGCGGATCTTCGAGGTCGGGGACATCGACACCCTGGAGAGCGCGGTGTGCATCAGCGGCGAGATTCTGAAGGGGCTCAAGAAACCTCACGACTGTCCCGCGTTCGGCCAGAGCTGTACGCCCGAGGTGCCGCTGGGCGCGACCATGGTCTCAGCGGAAGGGGCGTGCGCGGCGTACTACACCTACGGGCGGCACCTGGACCCGGTGCATCCGTAAGCGCGATCTGGATTCAGATGACCGATGCCTCCAGCGTGGGCGGTGGACACACAGCGGACCTGCTGGGCACGTGTCCGGTGCCGATCTCACGCTACGAGAACGTTCTGCTCGGCCACGGGAGCGGCGGCCGCCTGACGGCCGATCTCATCCAGCAGGTCTTCCTGCCGGCGTTCGGCAACGACGTGCTCTCGGCGCTGGAGGACCAGGCCACGCTGCGGCTCGACGCGGCGAGCTCGCACCGGCTGGCGTTCACGACCGATGCCTTCGTCGTCCGACCGCCTTTCTTCCCCGGAGGGGACATCGGGCAGCTAGCCATCCACGGGACCGTCAACGATCTGTCGGTCGGGGGCGCCACGCCGCGCTTCGTCAGCGCGGCGTTCATTCTCGAGGAGGGGCTCCCCATGATCGACCTCCACCGCATCGTCGCCTCGATGCGCCAGGCGTGTGGGGAGGCCGGCGTGACCCTCGTCACCGGCGACACGAAAGTCGTCGATCGGGGCAAGGGTGACCAGATCTTCATCACGACGACCGGCATCGGTCTGGTGCCGGCCGGCCGCGAGCTGTCGATTGCGGCGGCGCGTCCGGGTGATCGCGTCCTCGTGTCGGGCACGATCGGAGACCACGGCATTGCTATCATGTCGGTCCGCGAGGGCATCGAGTTCGAGACGGTGCTGGAGAGCGACACCGCCCCCCTCACGGGCCTCGTCGAGGCGATGCTGAGTGCGTGTCCGGCGCTGCGGTGCATGCGCGACCCGACGCGCGGCGGCCTGTCGAGCGTGCTCAACGAGCTCGCGGTCGCGTCGGGTGTCGGGGTCGAGCTCGACGAGATGGCGATTCCCGTCCGACCCGAGGTGAACGGCGCGTGCGAGATGCTGGGCCTCGATCCGCTCTACGTGGCGAACGAGGGGAAGCTCGTCGCCGTGGTGCCGGCCGAGGAAGAGCGCCGCGTGCTCGACGCGATGCACGCCGATCCGCTCGGCCGGGACGCGGCCACGGTCGGGCAGATCGTGGCAGACCACCCCGGGATGGTGACCCTGCGCTCGCGGGTCGGTGGCACGCGCGTCGTGACCATGCTGTCGGGTGAGCAGCTGCCGCGGATCTGCTGAGGCGGTTCGGGTCCCGTTCGATGACGCGCTGCGGCACGCCGATCTCGAGGGACGCGCCCCGATCGAGGCGCCGGGCTCGGCCGCCGTTCGGGCCATCGAGGAGCGCGCCGTTGCGCTCCAGATCCGAGCCTCTGTCGATGCCAGCGGGCGATCGGACCGCGCGCGTGGTCCCCCCCTCGGGCACACCGTTTCGGCCGGCACACCGCCGGGGTCATCGTCGTGGATGTGGACCGCACCCTGAAGCGGATCGCCTATACCGGCTCGACCGAGCCCACCCTGGAGACGCTCCAGGCGTTGCAGCGGGCGTTCCTCCTGAGCGTCCCGTTCGAGAACCTCGACGTTCATCTGGGTCGTCCGATCTCGCTGAACCCGGAAGACGTGTACCGCAAGATCGTCATCGCGCGGCGAGGCGGCTTCTGCTACGAGTGCAACGGCCTGTTCCACGAGCTGCTGACCGCGCTCGGCTATCGCGTCGACCTGTTGTCCGCGCGGATGACGCTCGGGACGTCGGCCGGCCTCGAGTTCGACCACATGGTGCTCCTGGTCGGGCTGGACCGGGAGTACCTCGTCGACGTGGGGAATGGGCAGTCGTGCCGCGCGCCGCTCGCGCTCGGCCGTGACGACGAATCGGAATCGGAGGAGATCGCCTACCGGCTCGCTGCTCGCGGCCCCGGACACGCGCTCGAGTTCCGCGAGACCGGAGGCGATTGGGCTCCGCGGTTCGTCTTCGACCGGGTCCCGCGGCAGCGGGCGGAGTTCCTGTCGATGTGCGAGTTTCATCAGACCTCCTCCGACTCGCCCTTCACCCGTGGCCGGCTGGTCACCATCGCCCGCGAGGAGGGCCGAACCACGCTGGCGGGCCGCTGCCTCGCCCAGACGCGTGGAACACAACGGCAGGAAGTCGAGCTGACGAGCGAAGCAGAGGTCCTGGCGTGCCTGCGGAATCAATTCGGCATCGAGCTGGCCGGGTGACGATCGCCGCCTCCCGACCCGCGCTCTCCCACGAGGCGGTGAGTGCCTTCGTCGAGCGGCACTACGGGCTGGCCGGGTCGCTGCAGCCCCTGCCGTCGGAGCGGGACCAGAACCTCCGGCTCGACGCCGGCCCGGCGGGCACGTTCGTGGTGAAGATTGCCAGCCGGCAGGAGTCCGTCGATGTGCTGGAGTTCCAGCATACGGTGCTGGTCCGGCTGTCGCGGCTCTGGAGCGAGGGTCAGACGCCCCGGCCGGTCGAGAGCTCCGCCGGAGACCGGGTGTGCACCATTCACCACACCGACGGATACGAGTATCGCCTCCGTGTGCTCACCTATCTCGAAGGCCGGCCGCTGTCCAGCATCGTCACCAAATCCGGCCCGCTGCTCGATGGCCTCGGGTATGCGCTCGGCGATCTGGATCGATGCCTCGCCGACGTTCGGCATGCGGCGATGCGGAGGGAGCTCCGATGGGACCTTCGGCGGGGCGACTGGATCGTCGCTCACACGCACCGGATTCCGGGTGCTCGGCGTCGCGGCATCCTGGAGCGCCTCCTGCTGCAACACCGCGCCCGGATAGCCCCGCTGGATCCCGAGCTGCCGGTGAGCGTCATTCACAACGACGCGAATGACGAGAACGTCCTGCTGACGCCGAATCCCGACGGCGGGTGGCGCCTCGCCGGCTTGCTGGATTTCGGCGACATGCTCTGGTCCCACACGGTGAACGAGCTGGCGATCGCGGGCGCCTATGCGATCTTCGGCGCCGGCGATCCGCTCGCCGCCGCCTCGGCGCTTGTGGCCGGCTACCATCGGGCACGTCCGCTCTCGGACGCCGAGCTCCGGGCGGTGTTTCCGCTGATCGGGCTGCGGCTGTGTGTGAGCGTCACGATGTCGGCGATCGCGGCGGACGAGGACCCTGAGAACGCCCACGCGCAGATCAGCGACCGGCACGCGTGGGAGACGATCGATCGCCTCGACGACATCGACTGGCGCCACGCCGAGACGCGGTTCCGCGATGCGTGCGGTCTGGCGCCGTCGGTGGACGCCGACGCAGGCCGTTCGGCGCTGGCATTCGGGGCGCTGCTCCGGGAGCGGCAGACACGCCTGGCGCCCTCGCTCGGCCTCTCCTACGAGCGTCCGCTCGAGATGGTGCGCGGTCGCGGGCAGTTCCTCTTCGAGCGCGGCGGGCGGGCGTACCTGGACTGTGTCAACAACGTCTGCCACGTCGGTCACTGCCACCCGACCGTCGTCGAGGCGCTCTCGCGACAAGCCGCGATGCTGAACACGAACACCCGCTACCTGCACCAGTCGCTCGTCGAGTACGCGGCCCGTCTGTGCGACACGCTCCCGGATCCGCTGCAGGTTTGCATCTTCGTGAACTCGGGAAGCGAGGCCAACGAGCTGGCCGTGCGGATGGCCCGCGCGCACACCGGACGGCGCGATGCGATCGTCCTGGAGGGGGCCTATCACGGCAACACCGCCACGCTCGTGGACCTCAGCCCCTACAAGTGCGAGGGACCGGGCGGTGAGGGGCTTCCCGACTGGGTGCACGAGGTCGTACAGCCCGACCCCTACCGTGGTCCGCACCGAGGCGCGGGCGCGGTCGTCGGGCGCGAGTACGCGCAGTACGTCCGTGCGGCCTGCGAACGGTTGGTCGACGCCGGGCGACCGCCGGGGCTGTTCCTCTGTGAATCGATCCTCGGCTGCGCCGGGCAGATCGTGCTTCCCGAGGGTTATCTCCGCGAGGCCTTTCGCCACGTCCGGTCGGCCGGGGGAGTCTGCGTCGTCGACGAGATCCAGGTCGGGTTCGGACGCGTGGGCACCCACATGTGGGCGTTCCAGACGCAGGGTGTCGTGCCGGACATCGTTACCCTGGGCAAGCCGATGGGCAACGGGCATCCGATCGGTGCCGTGGTCACGACGCCCGAGATCGCCAACGCGTTCGCGAACGGCATGGAGTTCTTCAGCAGCTTCGGCGGTAACCCGGTCTCGTGTGCGGTCGGGATGGCCGTGCTCGACGTCGTGGAAGCTGAGGGGCTCCGGCCGCACGCGGCGAGGCTCGGGGCCTCCTTGACGGATGGGCTGCGCGCGCTGGCCCGGCGCCACACGCTGATTGGCGACGTGCGCGGACTCGGGCTGTTCATCGGAGTGGAGCTCGTCCGCGATCGCGGGACCCTGGCGCCGGCCACCGAGGAGACCGGCCGACTGATCGAGCTAGCCAGGGCCGACGGGGTGCTCCTCGCCGCGGAGGGCCCGCATCACAACGTCGTCAAGATCAAGCCTCCGCTCCAGTTCGGTGAGCGGGATGCCGTCCTGCTGCTCGGCATTCTGGACCGCGCGCTGCACGCGATCGCCAGAAGCTGAGACCGGCCGCCACGCCGATCGCCCCGCCGGCCTGAACGAGGTCTCCTCGACGCCTCTTGCGGGCCGGCACGGTTCGGGGCAAGATCACCCGACTCGCATGCAGAAGGTGTGGCACGAGGCGGATGGACGTGATCGCGTGAGGGAGCTGCTCCGGTCGGCAGCGGCGCGGTCGATCGACTACCTCGAGGGGCTCGATGCGCGTCCCGTCGCGCCGCGGCGCGCGGCGCTCGACGCGCTGCGACGGCTCGACGAGCCGTTTCCCGACCGACCCACGGATTCCGAGGCGGTGCTCGCCCTGCTCGACGACGTTGGCTCACCGGCGACGGTCGTCAACGCGGGGGGCCGTTTTTTCGGGTTCGTGAACGGCGGCGCGCTCCCGGTGTCGCTCGCGGCGAGCTGGCTGGCCGCCGCCTGGGATCAGAACGCGGGTCTGGCGGTCGCGTCTCCGGTGGCGGCCGCGCTCGAGCACATCGCCCTGCGCTGGCTCGTCGAGGCGTTGCGGCTGCCGCCGGCCGTGGGCGGCGGTTTGGTGACGGGCGCCACGATGGCGAATCTCACGGCGCTGGCGGCGGCGCGGCACCGGCTCCTGCGGCGCCAGGGATGGGACGTGGAGGGGCGGGGGCTCTTCGGGGCGCCGGCCCTGACGGTGGTCGTCGGCGCGGAGGTGCACGTCAGCGTCCTCAAGGCGCTCGGTCTCCTCGGTCTGGGCCGCGATCGCGTCGTCAGGGTGCCGGTCGACGGCCAGGGCCGGCTGCGCGCCAGCGAGATGCCTCCGCTGTCCGAGACCACCATCGTGTGCATCCAGGCGGGCAACGTCAACACGGGTGCCTTCGATCCAGCCACGGAGGTCTGTGCGCAGGCCAGGGCGGCTGGCGCCTGGGTGCGCGTCGACGGCGCCTTCGGGCTGTGGGCCGCCGCCGCCCCGACCCGGGCCCACCTCACCGCCGGTGTCGACCAGGCGGACTCGTGGGCGACCGACGCGCACAAGTGGCTCAACGTACCGTACGATTGCGGGATTGTGCTCTGTCGCGACCCGGCGCACCTTCGTGCCGCCATGTCGATGACGGCCGCGTATCTCGAGCAGGGTCCCGGCCGCGAGCCGAATCAGTACGTGCCCGAGATGTCCCGCCGCGCGCGCGGCATCGAGGTGTGGGCGGCCCTACGAGCGCTTGGCCGCGCCGGCCTCGCCGATCTGATCGAGCGTACGTGTCGGCATGCCGCGCGCGTCGCCGCGGGCCTGCGCGCGGCCGGATTCGAGGTGCTCAACGAGGTGGTCGTGAATCAGGTCCTCGTGTCCTTCGGGGACGATGCCACGACCCAGCGGGTCGTGGCGGGTGTCCAGGACGAGGGAACGTGCTGGTGTGGCGGCACGGTCTGGCACGGACGTGCGGCCATGCGGATCAGCGTCTCGTCCTGGGCGACCACCGAGGCCGACATCGACCGGAGCGTGGCCGCGATCGTCCGCGTGGCTGGACGGGAGGCCACCGCACGCGTGGGTGGCGCGAACGACTCCGGCACCGATCGGACCGCGCGGCGCTGAATCGTGTCGGGGAGGTGGGAGGGAGCGACCTCTCGTGAGACATCGAGCCATGCCCACACTCATCGAAGGTCCCACGGTCGTGGAGGCGGTGGGGAACAAACCGAAGCACATCGAGGAGTACGTCGGCCGCGTCAACTCCCGGCACGCGAGCGTGAGCGTCGCCCGCATGAGATCTCCTGCGGGCTGGGAGGAGCCCGGCCAGCGGCCGGAGTTCGAGGAGATCACGGTCGTGCTCGCCGGCGTCCTCCGCGTCGAGCATGAGGGCGGCGTGATGGAGGTGCGTGCGGGGCAGGCCGTCGTGGCGTCGCCAGGCGAGTGGGTACGCTACAGCAGCCCGCACGCCGGCGGGGCCGAGTACGTCGCGGTCTGCCAACCCGCCTTCGCACCCGCGACCGTCCACCGCGACCCCGACCAGGCCTCGTAGCGCTTCTAGTGGACTGTCGCAGAGGAAGCTCTACCATAGTCCGAGCCGCGACGCCCGGCTGATAAGGCGCGACGAGGGAGCATACAGGCGGTATTCGACCGAGGAGCAACGCCGTCAGGCGGAGCGGCCCGGCCGGAGGATGGTAAAGCTTCCTCTGCGACAGTCCACTAGTTCAGCGCCCCGTCTCCTCCGTCACGTAATGCCCGAGCGTGTCTCTCACCGGCTGGCTCATGCTGGTGAAGTACACGGCGATATCCCAGCTCGACAGGTCGTCATGGCTGCCTTGCTCGCAGCGGACGACGGTGCCCTCGACCTCCTGCTGGCGGTCGTCGATCTGGAAGCCCAGCCGAACCCGGGTCATTTCCGCGATCGGCGTCTCGAGGTTACAGCGGAGTCCCACCGTCGAGATGTCCTTGAGCTTCGCCACGCTGACGCTGCTCCCCGTCGTGAGGGTCACGGTCAGGGGCTGGCTGGCCTCGACGCGCGGCGTGCGGCGTCGCTCCGGGCGAGTGTCTGGTGTGGTCATGGCGTCGCTCGAGTCCGCAAGCTGCTCGGAGGGACTCCGATAGGGCCCGCTCGAGGCTTGCAGTATCCTACAGCGTGAAAACAGAGGTGTAAACGTCGAGCGCCGGGCGCGCCCGGGCAGCGGAGCGGCAGGGGGCGAGCGGGAGGTCGATGGGCGGCGGCGCGGTTCCGGAGCGGTGGGACGAGGAGTGGGACGTCGTGGTCGTCGGGTGCGGCTATGCGGGCGGCATGGCCGCCATCGAGGCCCACGACGCCGGTGCCCGCGTCGTCGTGATCGAGAAGATGCCGGATCCGGGTGGGATCTCGGTCTGCTCGGCCGGCGGTGTCCGGATCGCGGACGAGATCGAGCCCGCTCTGGCTTACCTCCGGGCGACCAACGCCGACACGGCCCCGGACGACGTGCTCCGCGTCCTCGCGGAGGGCATGACGCGGCTGGTCGCCGACCTCGAGCGGCTCGCGGCCGTCAGTGGCGCGACGGTGGACGTTCGGCGGGCGACGGCGAACTATCCGCTCCCCGGCCACGACCGATTCGGTTTCGCCTCCATCGACGACGTGCCGGGCTTCGATGCCGGCGTGGACTATCCACAGGTCAAGGGCTCGCCCCGGGGCGCCCGTCTCTTCCGCGTCGTCGAGGACAACCTCCGCGCGCGGCGAATCGACGTCCGGCTTGCCACGCCGGCCCATCGCCTGATCCCGGATGACCGCGGCCGTGTGGCAGGCCTCCTGGCCGGCGACGGGCGCACCCTTGCCGCCAGACGCGGCGTCGTGCTCGCCTGCGGTGGATTCGAGGGGAATCCACGGATGCAGCGGCAATACTGGCAGGGGCAACCCGTGCGTTCGGCTGCGTTCCGGGGCAATACCGGCGACGGGATCAGGATGGCCCAGGACCTCGGGGCCGACTTGTGGCACATGTGGCACTATCATGGCTCGTACGGATTCAGGCACACCGATCCGGCCTATCCGTTCGCGGTGCGGACCAAGCGGCTGCCGGACTGGCTGCCGGGCCGTGGGCCATCGCCCGACGTCAAGATGCCCTGGATCTTGCTCGACCGATCCGGTCGCCGCTTCATGAACGAGTACGAGCCGTATCTCCAGGATACGGGCCACCGCCCCATGGAGCGGTTCCAGCCGGAGACCCAGGCCTTCCGGGCGCTGCCGGCCTGGCTGGTCGCCGACGAGGACGGACGCACGCGCTACCCCTTCGGCCGCCCCACCTACAACGAACGCGGTGTACGGTTCGACTGGAGCGAGGACAATCTGCGCGAGGTCGACCTGGGGATCCTCGGTCGGGCGGCAGATCTCGCGGAGCTGGCGGCAGGGGTGGGCGTGGATCCGCCGTGCCTGACGCAGACGCTCGAACGCTGGAATCGAGCCTGCGACCAACGCGAGGACGAGGATTTCGGGCGTCCCTTCACAAGCATGATGCCGGTACGCACGGCGCCCTACTACTACGCGCAGGTCTGGCCGGTGGTGTCCAACACGCAGGGAGGGCCGATACACGATGCGGGGCAACGGGTGATCGATGCGTATGGCACGCCGATTCCCCGTCTGTTCGTGGCCGGAGAGCTGGGGAGTGTCTTCGGACGCCTCTATCTGGCCGGCGGGAACCTCGCCGAGTGCTTCGTCGGTGGTCGCATCGCCGGCCGGGCGGCCGCCGGTGCGGTCGGAATGGACGGATGACGGATCGTCAGCGGGACAACCTGGGTTACTGGTGCGCCAGGCCGGTCGCCGAATGCCCCGAAAAGGTGGCGCTCGTCGATCTCTCCACTCGCTCTTCGGCGGGGTCGGCGGACACCGGGCGAGGCCCGTCCGGTGCGGCGCGCGACGCGGGGTCCGGAGCGCCGGCGGCGACGGACGCCCGCGAGGTGACCTACGCGGAGCTGGATCGTCGTCTCGACCGCGTCGCCTCGCTCCTGACGGACCGCGGGCTTCGCCCCGGGGACCGCCTGGCGATGGCGGTCGGCAACCGGTTCGAGTTCGTCGAGATCATGTACGGTGCGATGCGAGCCGGCGCCGTGCCCGTCCCTCTGAACTACAAGCTAGGCGCGGACGTGCTCGACTACGTGATCCGTGATGCCGGGTGCGTGGCGGCCTTCGTCGAGCCGGGGTGCGGCGCCGCGGCCGTCGAGGTCATCGACCGCATCGGCCTGGGGCACCGGTTCGCCGTGGATACGAAGCCCGTGCCCGGCTGGGCGCCCTACGAGACGGCGCTGTTGGCCGCTTCGGATCGGTTTGAGCCGCCGCTTCTGCCGATCGATCACCCCGCGTTCCAGCCCTACACGTCGGGTTCGACGGGCAGGCCCAAGGGCGTCATCCTCACCCATGCCGGTCAGCTCTGGTGGATCCGCGCCCTGAGCCGGTACTGGCCCGAGAAGCCGCACAGTAGAGCGCTCGCGGCTGTGCCGCTCTTTCACAAGAACGCGATGGCGGGGGCCATCAAGCCGCTGCTGCACGTGGGCGGGTCGGTCGTGATCCTGCCCGATTTCGAGCCGCGCCGATTTCTGACGACCCTGGCGGAGTATCGCTGCACCCAGGCGGGGGCCGTCCCGGCGGTGTTCGCGCTGCTGTTGCAGCACCGGGATCTGATCGCGAAGCTAGACTTCTCCGCGCTGGAGTCGCTGAGCATCGGATCGGCGCCCGTCCAGGAGGAGCTCCTGGCCGAGGTCGAGAGGGTCTTCGGGGTCAGGGTCAGGGAGAGCTACGGTCTGACCGAGGGTGGTCCCGTCATGATTGGGACGCCGGTGGATGGTCGGGAGGTGCCCGTCGGCAGCTGCGGCGTCGCCTGGCCCGAGGGCGAGGTGAAGCTCGTCGACGCCGGCGGCCGCGCGCATCCGACGTTCGGCGAGCTGTGGGTGAAGAATCCCGGTGTGACGCCGGGCTACCACCGGCTCCCCGAGGTCAATGCCCAACGGCTCAAGGACGGATGGTTGGCGACGGGCGATCTGTTCAGCCTGGACGGGGACGGCTTCTTCTACTTCAGAGGCCGGACCGACGACATGTTCAACTGTGGTGGCGAGAACATCTACCCAAAGGAGGTCGAGAATCTGATTCTTTCGCATCCCGCCGTGCACGACGCGGCGGTCGTGCCCGTGGCGCATCCGATCAAGGGAGAGGTGCCGGTGGCGATGGTCATGCTGTCCGCCAGAGCAACTGTCGAGGCGGGCGAGCTCGAGCGCCACTGCCTCGACCGTGGGCCGGCCTACGCACACCCGCGGCGGGTGATGGTGGTCGAGGAGATGCCCCTCAACGGTACGGGCAAGACCGATCGCGGCCGGGTCCAGAGCCTGCTCCGGCAAGCCTTCGGTCACGAGCTCGGGCGGGTGGGGGCCCGGTGACGGCGCAGCGCCTGACCGTCGACCACGTCGGCGTGATCGTGCCGGATCTCGACATCGCGCGAGCCGACTACGCCTCGCTCGGCTTCCGGCTGACCCGACGCAGCTCTCACAAGGGGCGGCTGACGCCGGACGGTCCGGTCGAGCCGTGGGGGTCGGGCAACCACTGCGCCATGTTCCGGGATGGCTACCTCGAGATCCTCGGCGTGACCGATCCCTCGAAACACCACGCCCACGTGACCGCCCGTCTGGCGCGCTATCACGGTCTTCAGCTCATCGCCCTCGGATGCGAGGCCGCGGATGGGTTGCAGCAAGAGGTGAGCGCGCGGGCGGCGGGCGTTCGACGCATCAGCGAGCTCGGGCGAGATGTGCCCTACGACGATGGGACCAGGCCCGGCGTGTTTCGGATCGTGCACCTGGATGACGCGGCCTTCCCGGAGGCCGAGCTCTTCTTCATCGAACACGCGACGCCGGACGTGCTCTGGCAGCCCTCTTTGCTCGACCATCCGAACGGCGTCACGGGGCTGGCCGGCGTGCTGATCTGCAGCGCCGATCCTGCGTCGACCTGCCGTCGGCTCGAGCAGCTCACCGCCGTGACCCCGACGGGGCAGGGCGACGAGATGTCCTTCGCGCTGAACCGGGGGCACGTGACCGTGGCGACGCCGCAGCGCGTAACCTCGCGGTTCGCGTCGGTCTCGGTGCCTGCCGTGCCGTGCGTGGCGGCGGCGACGCTGACCGTCGCAGACCTCGACGCGACCCGAGCCTATCTGCAGAACCGCGGCATCGGCGTCGAGGATGCGGGCGGGCGCGTGTGGGTCGGTCCCGAGTGGGCGGGGGGCGCGGTCCTGGAGTTCGTCCCGCAGACGGCGGATCCGGACCCGCGGTGAGCCTCGATCGGACCGCCTGCGGCCCCTCGCAGCATCGACGCAGGGGTGCTCTCCGAGGCTCGACAGCTCGGTGTTCTGCGAGTTCCAATACAGGCGGCCGCCTTCACGGTTTGCCTGGCGGACGCCGTTCCGCCCCATAGTGAACTGACAGAGTCGTACTCGTACCCCTTGACATCCTGCCACGCTAGGGACAGGTGGCGAAGGCCTGGGTATCGGTGATCGCCTCAGCAGCGGTTCCCAGCGGATTGAAATACGTCTGCACGTGGTTCGTCTGAGTGTCCGTCACCGTCACCGTGTACCCGACGTCTGACGTGATCGCTCGTAGGATGGCCTGGAAAAATCCGCTGTTGGCACAATCGTTCACGATGATAACGAAGAGGTGGTAGTCCAGGGGACTCGGAGGGCCTCCTACCTCGGTAGGGATGAAGAACCCGCCCTCCCCGGGCGCGAATTGCCCCGACGTCACCATCGCTTGACCCGAGCTCCCGTTGGGGGCCTCATAGTTCGCGAGAAACTCGAACCGGTTGAACACACACATGATCGTGGGGCTTGGCGTACAGAGGAAGGCTGGCAACTGCGTGTGGGCGTTGGTAAAAGCGACCTGCGTCGAGGCCTCGACCGGGCCGCCCCGCTCGTCAGTGCCACTCGCCGACACGGTGAGCGTGCCCTCGGTGCTCCCACTGGGGTCCGAGGGGTCAACATCGAAAGGTATATTGTGGTCGCGATGGATGGAACCACCGGGCCCGACCTGGACGGGGCCTAAGAAGCTCGGGCCTACCAGTGTCGGGCCAGACAACTCGAACTCGAGGTCGACCTCAGCGCTGCCTCCGGTCGCGTCGACCGTAACCCGTGCATGCAGGTTCCGTCGCTCCGAACTTTTCCCGCTTCCGAAATCTAGCCGACTTAGCGGGGCCACGTTGGGGACCACCTCAGCCGTGATCGAGACGACGATCGGTGCCGGCGCGACCACCGTCGGCGCGGTCGGCGGATCGCTCCCGCACGCCGGGAGCATGAGGGTTGCGAGCGTCATCAGCAAGACACGTCCACGTCGCATCTGGCCCTGCCTAGGCTTCGGCTGCACTGCACCCGAGATTCCCGTGTGGCCGCCGGATCGACACCCTTATACATCAACATTCTCTCCGCGCGGCCAGATTCCTTCGCGCGTTCTGCCGGCTCCAGGCGCGGTGAGACACCGCTCTCGCCCTTCCTCCGTTTGCCTCGCCCGGCGTTCCTCGGCCCGCGGCCGCCCGCAATCCTCCTGGCACCGGTAGCGGGCTCGAGATGGGAGTCGAACCGACACGGGGAGTGAACCCCACGGGAGTCGTCAACCCCGCTTGGTCGAGTAGGTCCCCCGACCCACCGCGATCAGGCGTCCGTCGCCATCGGTGACGTCCACGTCCACGACCCCGATGGTGCGCCCGGTCTTGACCGCACGGGCCGTCGCGACCAGGTCGGTCTCGACCGCCATCCGCAGGTAGTCGATCCGCAGATCGATGGTGGGCACGCCCCAGCCGAGCTTCACGGCCAGCGCGTAGTCACCGGCGATGTCGATCAGCGCCGCGGTCACGCCGCCGTGGATCTCGGGCCGATCGGGTGACCGCTGGAAGTCACGCCGGAAGGGCAGCCGCAGGGTGACCGTCCCGGCGTCGGGATCCAGCGCCACGGCCCTGATTCCCAGGAACTGCTGATAGGGCGGGGTGTCGATCCAAGTCTGCAGACGAGCCAGCGTGACGGGCGCCGTCGGCATCGGTCAGGGCTCCAGGAGGATCTTGCCGAACTGGGCACGTTCCTCGATGAGCCGTTCCGCGGTCCTGGCCTCGGCCAGCGGAAGGATCTGGCTGATGATGGGTGTGATACGGTCGGCGGCCACGTCCTCGAGGAGCGACCGGATCCCCTCGGTCGTCCACCCGTCCGAGCCGAGGATGCTCAGCTGTCGGACCCAGATGAAGCGGATGTCCGTCTTGGGGTCGAACCCAGCCGTCGCGCCGCATGTGACCAGGCGGCCGTCCTTGCGGAGCGTTCTCAGCGAAGGCGCCCAGGTGTCGCCGCCGGTGAAGTTCACGACGAGGTCCACGCCTTTCTTGCCCGACAGCACACAGGCCTCGCGACTGAAATCGCTCGTGCTGGTGTCGATGGCCTCATCGGCGCCCAGCTCTAGGAGCCGGCGGCACTTCTCCGCGCTACCGGCACACGCGATGACGCGGGCGCCGAGGTTGCGGGCAATCTGGACGGCCGCGGTCCCGACACCGCCGCTGGCGCCGAGAATGAGAACCGTCTCACCCGCTGTGAGCCCGGCGCGGGCGTGCAACATCTGATGCGCCGTGCCGTAGGCGACCGGCAGACACGCCGCCTGCTCGAAGGAGACGCCGCGGGGGACCGGAATCGCGTGAGACGCGGGGCTTCGCACCAGCTCGGCCATGCCACCGGGTAGCTCTTCGCCGATCATGCCCTCGGGCGACGAGGGATTGAGAACGACGCGGTCGCCCACGGAGAAGTCGCGGACGCCCTCGCCCACGGCCTCGACCGTACCGGCGACGTCGCTCCCGGAGATAAACGGCACCGGCACGGCGAATCCCGGCATGCCCCGGCGCACGAAGATGTCGAGATGGTTCAGGCCGCACATCTTCACCCGACCCGCACCAACACGTCGTCGGGGCGGACAGTCGGGTCCGGCCAGTCACGGTAGACCAGGTTCTCGAGTCCGCCCTGCCGCTCGATGACCGCTGCTCTCACGCGTCGTCGTCCATGTGCTCGAGGCCCGTCAACGGATCACGCAGGCCCGGCAGCCCGATTGTGATCTGCTCGGCGCGGCCACGATGCACGATGTCGGTCGAGATTGCGCCGTGGGTGGAGTGTATCACCCGTCGCGGAGGCTGGCCGCCTTCGCGGTGTGCCTGGCGGCCGCCCTTCCGCCCCACAGCGGACCGAAGCCCGGGTCAGCGGATCGTGAAGCCGACGCCGAACTTCAAGTTCGGGCTGTCTCCGGTCCCTACCTTGAACTCGGTGAAGAACCCTCCCTCGTGCGAGAAGCCGAACGCGACGTTCAGCCCGCCACGCAGGTCGGTCTCGTCATCGAACCGGAAGATGTTGATGGCGGGTCCGCCACCCTGGTAGATCGACCAGGACCCGCCCTCGAGTGGGAATCTGTAGAGGAAGTCGATGTTGATGGTCGCGAGCGTCACGTGGTCGCCGGTGCCGCCTTCGATGCTCGGCCTGATCAAGAACTGACTGGCCAGCTCGTGCTCGAAGTGGCTCCCGCCGTAGACCTGATCGGGGTCGATGCTGAATCCGCCCTGGAACCCGATGCCCTGCGCGTGGGCGGGGAGTGCACCGAGGACGAAGGCGAGCAGGATCACGCCGGGAGGAAGCAAGCGCACGGAGCGAGACCTCCAGTCTCTCCGTCATGCCTTCCTGGCACGACAGGGGCGATTCAGGACAGGGCCGTCGGCGTAAGTGCAAGAAGCGCTCCCACTCGCGAAGTCCGGAAACGCCGTCGTGTTTCCTCGGTGTGACGGAGTCGGTGGCTCGGGCCTCCGGCGGGAGGCCACGCTCCGGCCGGAGCCACTCACACCAGCCTGTCACATGAACCGGACACCGCTTCCCGGTCAGGCGACAGTAAACGCCTCAGGCAGTCCACTACCGCCGGGCGCGAGGCGTGATGATGGTCTCGTGGCGCTCGCCGTCGCGCAGGTAGATCACCTGTGTCGGCTCGTCGATCTTCACCGCATCCAGCGCGTAGGTGTAGTCGTAGATGTTGGTGATCTGCTGCCCCGCCAGCTCCACGATCACGTCGCCTTCGCGAAGGCCCGCCTCCTCGGCGGGGCCGCCCTCGACGACGCCGCCGAGCCGGAGTCCCTCCACCTCGGTCCCGTAGTCGGGGATCGTGCCCGTATAGGCGCGGACCGAGTCCCGACCCGGCCCGAGCTGGGTCGTGCGCTCCACTTCGGTGAAGGCCGGTGCCTCGTCGAGGTTGGCCAGGCGTCCCGCGATCAGCGCCCCGAACTGCGCCACCCGTTCGAGGTCCGGGTAGTTGATCGTCGAGGCCAGGTCCGTCGGTCGGTGGTAGTCCTCGTGGCTGCCCGTGAAGAAGTTCAGGCTGGGCACCTCGGCCTGGTTCAGGCTGCTCACGTCGGTCGGCAGGTAGGGATCCGGCTGGATGCGGATGTCGAACCCGACCGGGACGTTCACCTGCTCGATCAGCCGCGGCCACTGGGGGCTCGTTCCGACGGCCTGCAGGGTCAGGAGGTTGTCGCGCATCCGACCGACCATGTCGAAGTTGACGTAGGCCGCCAGCGCCTCGATCGCCAGGGGCGGCTCGCGGACGAAAGCCGTCGAGCCCAGCAGCCCCAGCTCCTCGCCCGACCAGAAGGCGAGCACGATGCTCCGGCGGCGATCAGCGGAGGCGAGCCGGGCACCGGCGGTCAGCACCGCCGCCACGCCCGACGCGTTGTCGTCGGCGCCACGGTGGATGCGGCCAGGCTCCGCCTGGCGCGCAAGGGAGTTCCCGTGCGCGCCCCGCCCCAGGTGGTCGTAGTGGGCGCCGAGCATGACGTAGGGCTTCGCCGGAGTCGCCGCCCGTTCCGCGGCATCGCCGGCCAGGTAGCCCACCACGTTGTAGGCCGTCCGCCGCTGCCGTTCCAGCCGAACGTCGAGGGTCAGCTCGAGGTCGGGAATCTCGAAGCCCGCCACGTGGGGGTTGCCGGTGTCGAGCGATGCCTGCACCTCGTCCAGCGTCGGCGCACCCTCGGGACGCGTGTCGAAGAGCGCCTCGGCGAGGTGTCCGCCGATGCTGGCGGCGACGATCCCCGAGCTCGATCCGGCGGTGTCGAAGGTCAGGGGAATCGTTTCTCCCGCGTTGGGCGACCGGGGTCCCGAGACGACGAGCAACGCGCGCGCCCCGCGCTCGCGCGCGGCGAGCGCCTTGTAACGGAGACCCGAGTAGCGCGCCAGAACAGACCGTGTGTCCTGGTCCACGTCTTCAGGAAAGTAACGCAGGACCAGCACGACCTTGTCCTCCACGTCGAGGGTGGCGTAGCTGTCGTACGAGAGATCCTGGGTGCCGGGCACGGTCAGACCATACCCGGCGAACACGACTCCGCCTGCCACGCTGGCCGAGTCGGAGAAGGGCAGCGCCTGGACCATCTCCGGTCCGTTCCACCGGAGGCTCTCGCCGCTCGAGGTGTCGTTGACCTCGAGGCTCGAGCCATCGTCGTTGACCCCCGCCGTGAATTCGAAGGGCGCCCGGAAGGAGTCGTTCCCCGGGAGCGGCGTAGCGCCCATCGCGGCGAGCTGCTCGATGATGTAGTCGGCGGCCAGCCGCGCGCCGTGGGTCCCGGTGAGTCGCCCCTCGAGCGGATCGGCCGTGAGCGCCTCGACGTGCTGCTGGACCGACGGGGTGGAGGCCGGGATCGCCTCGGCGGTGATGCGCGTCTGGCCGGACAGGAGGGCGCCGGCGCTCACGACGACGCAGAGGCTCACGACCGTCGCGGCGACCCGGCGGCCGCCGTGACGCAGAGGGGCGAAGGTGGCGCCGATCATCGGTGGTGGCTCCCCGAGGACGCCCCGCGAGCGGGCGCGGCCGCCAGGATTTCGAGGGCGTGCTCGTGGTTCCAGAGTGCCCGGTAGATCTGTCCATGCTCCCCATCGCGATTCGAGGTCCAGGAGAGCGTGTGGCCATCGGGCGAGGGGACCGGGAGGCCGTCGAACCCGTCGGTGCTCGTGACGCGCACCGGCTCCTTTTCGCCCGCGGCATCGACCATGAAGATTTCGAAGTTGGTGAAGCCCAGCTTGTTCGACGCGAACAGGATGTACTCGCCCGATGGATGTGGGTAGGGCGCCCAGCTCATCGACCCGAAGTCGGTGAGCCGGCGCTGGTCCGTACCGTCGGGCTTCATGGTCCACAGATCGGCGATGAGGCCATCGGCGTCGAACCGCCGCCAGACAATCTGCGAGCCGTCCGCAAAGAAGAACGGACCGCCGTCGTAGCCCGGGGCGTGGGTCACGCGGCGCTGCTCCGAGCCGTCGGCCCGCATGAGGTAGATCTCGCCGAAGTAGGACGGGTCGATCTCGAGCCGGCCGCGCTCGTCGTCCGAGAGCTCCCGGCCGTACGCGTCGCGCGTCGAGGAGAACACGATCCAGTCGCCGTCGGGCGAGTAGCTCGCCTCCGCGTCGTAGCCCTCGACGTCGGTGAGGCGCGTCGCCTCGCCGGCCGCGTCGGCGACGTAGATCTCCATCTGGGGATCGTAGTCCCAGGCATAGCGCCGCTCCTGCCCGGATTCGCGAAACGCCAGCTCCTCGGTCTGCAGCTCCTGCGAGCGTGGGTCGTGGTGAGTCGATGAGAAGAGAATCTCACCGGTGCCGGGCCGGAAGAACGCGCAGGTGGTCTTGCCGTGCCCCGGAGAGACGCGGCGGGTCTCTCCGGTCGTCAGGTCGAGCTCGTAGATCTGATAGAAGGGGTTGCCCGGGTGGCGTTCGCTCTGGAACACGATCCGACCGCCGTCGGGTGAGAAGTAGCCCTCGCCGGCGCGACGCCCTTCGAAGGTGAGCCTCCGCACCTGAGACAGAAAGGCCGATTCCTGACCGGCCGGGTCCGGCTCCTGTCCGGTCGCAAACAGGACTGGTCCGGCGACGCAAACGGCCGCCAGCAGACACAGCGCGGGCGCTCGCGTCAGCAAGGAGATGCGCCGCCAGGAACCGCGCGGGTGGTCGCGAGAGGGGTCGCGCATGTGTCCTTTCAATGCCGCCCGGACGCCAGCTCGATCACCCGGTCCACGTCACGCTCATTATTGTACAGGTGCAGGCCGAAGCGGAGGGCGCCGCGCCGGATGGAGAGCTTCACGCCATGCTCGGCCAGCCGCTGATAGAGCGCGTTCATCTCCGGATCGTCCGCGGTGTCGTGCCCGCCGCTCAGCCTCCCGACAGAGACGATGTTGGCCAGGTGCGGCCCGGGCGCACCGCCGCACACGGGGTGTCCCTGCGCCAGGAGACCGGCGGCGAGCCGACGCGACAGGCTGCACACGTGCGTCTCGATGGCGGAGGTGCCCAGGTCGAGCAGCAGCCGCAGGCCCTGTTCCGCCGCGGCCACACCGATGAAGTTGTAGTTGCCGAGATCGAACCGGCGCGCTCCGGACCTGAGGCGATAGCGGTCGTTGTCCCCGATGGACGCCTCGTGGGCCGCACCCAGATCGACGCTGAAGCGCGCCACGTAGACCGGCTCCATGCGCTCGGCCCACTCGCGCCGGCAATAGAGTAATCCCATGCCGTAGAAGCCGAGCAACCCCTTTTGCGTCGAGACCGACAGCCCGTCCAGCCCCATGGCCTCGACGTCGGTGTGCAGCATACCGACGGACTGTGCGCCGTCGGCCAGTAGGAAGATCCCGCGCGGGCGACAGACCTCCGCGAGCGGCGCGATCGACGTGCGGAATCCAGGAGCGAAGCTGACGGTCGAGACGGTGATCATGCGTGTCCGGTCGTCGATCGCCTCGAGCATTCGCTCGACCGGGAGGTGGCCGTTGCGGGCGGGAATCTTGCGTGCCTCGACGCCGTGGGTACGCTGCAGCCGGAGCCCCCCCCACGGGTACACGTTGCTCGGATGCTCGAGATCGGGACAGACGATCACGTTGTCGCCGGCGCGCCAGGGAAACGCGGCGGCGATGGCGTTGAGGCCCTCGGCCACGCTCTTGGTAAAGGCGATCTCGTCGGGGTGGGCGTTGACGAGCGCCGAGAACGCCCGCCGCACCCGATCGACGGTCTCGAACATCGCGGGCTTGTCGCCCCCCTCGTACATGCGCTCGTCCAGATACCGGTCGACGGCCCGGCGGACGTCGAGCGAGAGTAAGCCGCGCGCCGAGGTGTCGAGGTAGATCCACTTCTCGGCGCCCGGAAACTGGCCACGCGCCGTGGCGATGGCTGACTCGACAGGGACTGATGGCGTCATCTCTGATCTTTCCGAAGTCTCGGTGCCGTCCGTAGCAGTTCCGGCCTAGGCGGCAGAGTCCTTGTAGACGTCCCACCCGGGAAAGACGAGGACGGCCGGGTGGCACTTCAGCGCGCGCGCCAAGACCTTCGATCGCTCCACGCCCAGATTCAGGTGGTCATTCTCAATCGATGAGATGGTGGACTGGGGAATGCCCGTCATCTCCGACAGGGCGTTCTGGCTGAGGCCTTGCAGCTCTCGCATGATTCTCACGGACTCGCCTACCGACACCTTTACCCGCGTCTTGGCCTTGCGGAAGTCGCTCCGTTTCATCCTCTCCTCCGATAGTCATGAGGCGTGATCTCTATGACAAGGACCTCGACGCGAGCGGCTTCGACTCGGTAGATTACCCGATACTGGTGGCTCAGCCGAGACGAACGATGTCCTCGCCAATCGCCGCTCAACGCCTCGTCGTGAAAGCCCTTGATGACCCTCAACCCTTGAGGACCGGACAACCTGACAATATCCTTCCATTTTTCGTATTTTTTGAGCACCTCAACAGGGAGGCTGTCGAGCCTCCTCGCGGCCCTACGGTGCTCGAGAACCTGCCACATCCTAAAAATAGAATATATCATAAAGGGTATACGAAGGGCCAGGGACTGCGATGAGGCGCCCGACACCGCGGGTCCAACGCCTTCAGCTCAGCTCGGATCCTGCTTCACGAACGAGGGATAGGAGCGCTCGGTTGGTGGCTCGACGTGCGGATCCAGACGGCGACGCAGGGCATCGGTCGCGCGGTGCGCGAGGCGGATCGGCTCGGGGAGCCGGAAGCGGCGGCTCGAGGCCAGGATCAGCTCGACCGACGTAGGCAGGTCGGCGAGATGGCCGGGCGAGACGTAGACGGGCTTGACGCGGGTACGCGTCCGCAGGACGGCACCGACGATCCCGCCGTCGAAGATCAGGTTGCTCGTGGCGCCGCGGCGCTGCGCCACGGCCTTGTGCGTGCCCACCAGGCGCGACTTCGCGCAGCCCACCGATGGCGTGCCGAGCAGCAGCCCACCGTGGCAGGCCAGACCGAACCCGCGCGGGTGCGCCAGGCCGTGCCCGTCGAAGAGGACGACGTCGGGTACGGTCTTCAGGCGTCGAA
This sequence comes from Vicinamibacterales bacterium, assembly GCA_965197935.1. Taxonomy (GTDB): domain Bacteria; phylum Acidobacteriota; class Vicinamibacteria; order Vicinamibacterales; family CAZQMT01; genus CAZQMT01. The sequence goes on from CBDAOD010000002.1 coordinate 1,488,953, forward strand.
ATGCTTCGAGGAGCGGCGGTACCTCGCGAAACGTAAACAGCCCCGGAACGTAAGGGAAGGTGGCCGCGGAGCTCGCCTGGCCGTCTCGACGACGTCCAGCGCGGGCAGCGAGAGGACGACCACCGCGGCGTACATCCGATGGGTCAGTCGAGAGTAGGCGACGTCGGAGCCGGCGACGAGTCTCACCGAGCGTGGGAGTGGCCGTAGTCGGAGGCGTCCGCGGAGCGACGCCTGGATCGCGATGGCCTCGCGGTAGGACACACGCCAGGGGTGCAGAGCCTGGATCTTCAACCCGCCCTAGAATAGCTTGCTTCTGTCGTGCTCTGACACCGGGCGCCGGCCGAGTATTTCGGCTCGACGGGCGCCGTGCGTCTTCGGTGGAGGGAGGTGGCTCGCCGTCCGGGACGAGCCAGACTCCTCAACCCAGGTGAACTCTGGAGTTAGAATGGGCTACACGGGCCCTGTCTGAGCACGACCGCAGGAATCGCAGCTCGGCACGGTTGACGCGGCAAGGAGCACAGCCACATGGATAGACGGCATTTCGTCAAGCTGTTCGGCGGGCTCACGCTGGCGGGGCTGCCCGGCGTGCGTCTCTGGGGCCAGGCGCATCGCATCGGTGTCGTCGGCGGCGGCATCATCGGTGCGTCGATTGCCTACCATCTGGTCAAGCGCGGCGCCGACGTGACCCTCTTCGAGAAGGAGAAACCCGCCGCCGGCGCGACGGGCAACTCGTTCGCGTGGATCAATGCCGGCTTCTCGAAGCGGCCCTGGGCCTACTACTACCTGAACCGCCTCGGAATCGAGTCCTACCGCCGCCTCCAGGACGACCTCGGCGGCGACCTCCAGGTCCAGTGGGGAGGCAGCCTGCAGTGGCACGACGATCCCGACCGCGCGCAGCGGCTCCGGGCGCAGGTCCGATCCCACCAGGAATGGGGGTACCCGATCCATCTGGTCGACGAGGCCGAGTTCGGTCGCCTGTCATCGAATCTGACCCCCGGGGAGGTCCTGGCGGCCGCGCACGGCTCGGGGGAAGGCACGGTCGACCCGGTGCATGTCGTTGACGTGCTGCTGGCCAAGGCCCAGGCGCTCGGCTTGAAGGTCGAGGCCCCGTCCGAGGTGACCGGTCTCGATATCCGCTGGGGGCGGCTACGGGGTGTGCGGACGAGCACGGTGGATGCCGAGCTCGACGTCCTGGTCATCGCGGCCGGCGTCGATACCCCACGGCTCGCGGCCATGGCCGGCCTCGAGGTGCCGCTGAAGGACTCGCCGGGCATCCTGGCGCACAGCACGCCGCAGCCCCGGCACCTGGGGCGGCTCGCGCTCGCGCCACGTGGCCACCTCAAACAGAACCCGGACGGCCGCATCGTGACCGGGGCCACCTTCAGTGGCACGCCGGAGATGAAGCCGAGCCGCGAGCAAGGCGAGCGGCTGCTCGAGAATGCCGCGCGGTATCTCCCGCAGGCCAAGGGCGCCGAGCTCGAGAAGGTCACGCTCGGCTGGCGGGTCTTGCCGGAGGACGATCACCCGATCGTGGGCTTCGACGACGGTAGCCCCGACATCTACCTGGCGGCGATGCACAGCGGCGTGACGATGGCACCGCTGATGGGGCGGCTGATCAGCCACGAGGTCCTCGACGGCACGCAGATCGAGATGCTGCAGCCCTTCCGTCTCGCTCGGTTCAGAAACGGTGGGGGCACCGAACACGGGGCGGCCTGAACGTCTCCGTCTGCCTGGGATCCCTCGAGTTCCGTCAGGCATGTCGGCGGCTGCTTGGGCGGGGCGACCTCCCTTCGCTCACGGCGTGAGGTCCGCGCGGTATCTCCCAAGGAACTGGGCGAATCTCGATACCTCGACGATATCCTGCCCGGTGAACCCGATCGTGTGCGCATCGACGCGCTCGACGTTCGGCAGGTAGCTGGCCAGCTCGGCCGGCAGGTAGTTCTTGAATGTCACCTCCAGCCGCACGGGGCCCTCGAGCCGGTAGGGTCGGAAGTCGCCGATTCGCCCGAGTGCGGTGGTCACCGTTTCACCGATCACGCGCTGCCCGGCCTCGGGTAGCAGCGTCCGGGCGGAGTGGAAGCCGTAGCTCCACTTGACGACCGCGCCCTCCACGTCGCCCAGGATCTCGCGCGCCTCGGCCACGATCGCATCATCCCCGGAGATGGCCAGAACCGGGACCCCGAAGTGTCCGGCGATCGCCGCGTTGAAACCGGCCTCCGGGACGGGCATCCCGTTGAGTCGGACCGCCGCGTAATTCCCGCTCGAGAACGTGTGCGCACGGACCCCCGAGGGATTCGTGGTGCTGCTGTGGTACGCGATGAAGATGACGCCGTCGAAGGAATCGTCGAGACCCTCCATCATCCCGAGCGGCCTCGGCCACGAGCGGATCAGCAGGATGTCCTGCGGCAGCCGGTCGACGAGCAGATTCTGGCCGTTGCCGTGCGAATCGCTCACCACGATCTCGGTCGCCCCGGCGGCGCGCGCGGCCTCGATGGCCACGTTCACCTCGGCGGTCATGATCTCGCGGAATCGCTGATACTCGAACCCCGCCGGGCCCAGCTGTTGGTTGGTCACGGCGGCCGTCAGGCCCTCCATGTCGGCCGAGATGTAGATCTTGAGCCCCTGCTGACCCGCGGCCGGCGCGGCCGTCAGCACGCCCGTCACCAGTGCCGCCACCAGATTGCGCATGCGTCACCTCCAGTTCGTCGAGTGTCGGGCTCCGAGCCGCTCCGGGCTTGCCGGCCCGGCGCCGTCGGCTCGGCGGCGCGAGGGTCGACCGGAGCCGCCAAAAGGATACGTCGGCCTGCGCCTCTGGGGTTAGGCTGCCAGGATGTCGAAGCCTGCCGGCAGTGCCACTCCCTGACGCTCGAGAATGCGCCTGACGTTGAACTGGCTCGTCTTGCTTCCGGTGAGGTGGTTGACGAGGACCTCGCCGAACAGGTGGTGCAGCGGGTCTCGATAGAGGTCGATGTCGGCGTCCACGTGGACCTTGCCGCCCGGACGGCGCGCATAGCTGAGTTGCAGGTTGCCCTTTCGGAAACTCGTTTGCTTGACGCTGCCGTCCTTGAATTTATGCAGTGCGGCCGGGGCCGCCTCGAACGTGCCCCCGTCGAGCAAGACGTCGATCAGATCGAGCAGCCGGCGATTCGCCCTGAAGTAGATGCGATCCGGAAACACCTTGAAGATACGGATCCGGAGGTCGGGCGAGAGCAGCGACTCTCCCTCCACCTCGACGGTGCGCATCCGCGCGGCAATGTTGAGCAGTGCGAACCGCTCGATGCCGCTGAGCTCGTGATAGGCGCGCGCATCGATCATCTCTCGGAGTTCGCCCAGACCGGCGTGGGCCGGGAAGACCGGGATCCGTAGCATGGACAGCCGCCGGTCGAGCTGCTCGCCGGTCTTCGCGCTGGCCTTGAGCATCGGCCGAAAGGCTTTGAAGGCGGTCTTGCGTCGCCGTCCGGCCTCCGCGACCGATTTCGCCAGGGCCCGTCGCGCCCGCTTCGCCCGCATGCGTACCGCCGCCCGATCGACGAGCGTGCCGCGCGCGAGCTCGTTGAGCAGCTCGTTCACGTCGTCGAAGCCGGCGCGAACTCGGGCCGCCGCCGTCTCGATCTGCGTCACCTGCTGATTCGAGAGCCGTCGGCGGAGGACCATGTCGGCCAGGACGCGCTCATAGCGAGTCCACTGCACCCGGGTGAAGTCCCAGATCTTCTCGTTCGCCTTCTCGAGGCCCTGCGCCGCACTGGGGAAGGTCGCGCCGGCAAGTGCCTGCGCCTGCTCCTCGAGCGGGACGAGATCGCTCTCGAAGGTGTCGCGGATGAAGTGCTGGCCGGTCACGGTGTCTCCAAGTGCGCCAAGCACCGAGGCGAGGCGCGCGGTTTCGCGCTTCAGACGGCTTTGGAGATCGACGAGGTCGATGCCCGTGGCGCCGAGGAGCGCGAAGGACTGCTCCAGGGCGGCGGCGGCCACGTCGGTCTGATCGAGCAGCTTGCGCAGGCGGTTGAGCGCCGACTTGGGCAGCTTGGGTGGCTTCGGTTTGCGGCGAGCGACCCTACGGCGAAACTGGGCGAGGGTGGCCCGGAATCCGCGCGTGGCCAACCGTGCGCGCCTGAGGTAGTCGTCTGCTGCGGGCATCTGGGCCTCCTGACGGTTTCCCGACAGCATCCCGCCTCGGCCGGGTGCGGGTCAATACTCATCTTGGCTTGCCGATTTCGCGGGCCGCGAGGCTTGCCGTCCGCCGTGCAAACCGAAAAGAGTGCGGCGGCAGGCGCACCGGGTTCAGGCGCGGCTGAGAGGCTGGCCGCCTTCACGGTTTGCCTGGCGGACGGCAGCCTCGCAACCCGCGAAATCGGAAACGTGGTACCCCGATCGCGTACCCTGGTACTCCGTGGTCGACGGGAATGGGGGGGGAGGGGTGCGGTGCTGACGCGTGTAACAGCCGCGCTGGATCGAATGGGGAGGGTTATATGAGGTGGTGGCTGAGGATGGTGGGGTGGGTCTTCGTGATGTTGTGGTGCCCGGGGAGCTGGGTCGAGGCCCAAGAGACCACGGTCATTCGGGCCGATCGGCTGATCGACGGAACTGGAGCGGCGGCGGTCGAAGACGCGGTGATCGTCGTGCGCGAGGACCGGATCGTGGCGGTGGGGCGAGCGGCTGAAGTTGACGTTCCGTCGGGTGCCAGGACGATCGACCTGACCGGCCACACCGTCCTGCCGGGGCTGATGGACTGCCACGTCCACGTCACCGGCCGGCCGGGCGATGGCGGGGACTCGGATCGACTGCGCGAGTCAGACGCGCACCGGGCGATTCTCGGTGTCGCGCATGCCAAGATCACGCTCGAGTCGGGCTTCACGACGATTCGCAACATTGGGTCGGGGAGCTACGCCGATGCCGCCCTGCGCGACTTCATCGACGCGGGTCTGGTCCCCGGACCCCGGATGCGCGTCGCGACGCGCGGGCTGGGGATCACGGGCGGGCACGCCGACATCAACGGCTGGAACTCCGATCTGGATCTGCCCGGCTACGCCGAGATCGCCGACGGCGTGGACGCGGTACGGCGGGCCGTCCGGACCCAGATCAAGCACGGCGCGGACGTGATCAAGGTCACGGCGACGGGCGGCGTACTCTCCGCCGGGGACGAGGTGGGCGCCCAGCAGTACAGCGACGCTGAGCTCCAGGCCATCGTCGAGACCGCCGGGATGCTGGGGCGCAAGGTCGCGGCCCACGCACACTCGCCCGCCGGCATGAACGCCGCCGTCCGCGCGGGCGTCGCCTCGATCGAGCACGGCAGCCTGATCGACGACGAGGGCATCGCGCTCATGAAGTTGCGCGGGACCTTCCTCGTCCCCACTCTCTACACGCTGGACTTCATCATCGAGGAGGGCGAGGCGCACGGGATTCCCTCCTACGCCATCGAAAAGGCGGAGGCGATGGCGGAGCAGCAGCGGGTCCGTCTCCGTCGCGCCTACGAGGAGGGGGTCAGGTTCGCCTACGGGACCGACGCCGCGGTCTTCCCGCACGGCCACAACGCGCGCGACTTCGGCATCCTCGTCGACGAGCTGGGGGTGCCGCCCCTCGACGCCATCACGATGGCGACCGCCAACGCCGCGGAGCTCATCGGCGTCGACGACGAGGTCGGGACCCTGACCGCGGGCAAGTGGGCCGACGTGATCGCGGTGGAGGGCGATCCGCTCGAGAACATTCGACTGCTCGAAGACGTCCGTTTCGTGATGAAGGGTGGGGCGGTGTACGTCTCACCGGCGGAGCGCTAGCTCGAGTCTCCTCGGCGCCGTCCAGACCGCAAGGCAACGGTATGCCTCCGGGCCCGCTGGAATCTTGCCGCGGGTGACGCTCGAGTCGCGGACGCTGCCCGCCTCGCTGGTGTGCCTCACGGACATCGTCTGCTACACTCGCCGCGAAGGAGTAGCCCCATGCACCGAGTCACGCGCTGGACCCGACCGGCCCTTGCCCTCGCCGCGCTCCTGTTGGTCGTAGGGGTGGCCGCGCTCGTCTTGCCGGTGACTGCCGTTCGCGGCGGTCAGGCGGCCGACGACCGGCCGCCGCTGGAGACGGTCCGGCCGTTCAAGAGCTACGGCCACGTCTACGGTCCGGATAACTTCGAATCGATGCGGCCCCGCATCATGGGCACGCACGGTGTCGCGGCCACGGGTCACTACCTGGCGAGCCTGGCCGCGATCGACGCCTTCAAGCGCGGGGGCAACGCCTTCGACGCCGGCGTCACCGCCGCCATGGCGCTCAAGGTCACCAAGATGGGGTTCGCCGGGTGGACCGGGGTCGCTCCCCTGGTGCTCTACGACGCCAAGGGTGGGGAGGTCATCACCCGCGTCGGCGCCGGGGTCTCACCCGCGGCGGCCACCCTGGAGCACTTCCAGGCCGAGGGCAAGACGACCATGAACATGGCGCTCGTCCCGGCCGACGTCGATGTCTGGCTCGCGGCGCTCGAGCGCTATGGCACGTTCAGCTTCACGGACGCGGCCGGGGATGCCTTGAGAGTCGCCGAGGAAGGCTACCACCTGTACAAGATGCAGAAGTGGCTGCTCGACGACCAGGAGGCGGGCATCCGCAAGTTCCCCTACAACGTGTCGTTCTGGTATCAGCACGGCATCGGTCAGCAACGACTCGGCGACCTCATGGTGAACAAGGACCTGGGCACGCTCATCCGCTACATGATGGACGCGGAGGCCAAGGCCCTCTCCGCGGGCGGCTCCCGGGCCGAGGGGATCCGGGCGGCACGCGACGCGTTCTACAAAGGCTCACCGGCGCGCGCGGCCGCCGACTTCTACGCCGAGCGGGACGGGTTGATGACCTACGACGACCTCGCCGGCTACGAGGGCAAGTGGACGGCGCCGCTTCAGACGACCTACGCGGGCCATGACGTCTACGTGACCGACGCGTGGTCGCAAGGGCCTCGCCTGATCCTGTCCCTCAACATGCTGGAGAACTTCGACCTACAGGCACTTGGCTACAACACGCCGGAGTACATCCACGTGCTCTCGCAGGTGATCAATCTCGGCATGGCCGACAGTCACAAATACTTGGGCGATCCCGACCTGGTCGAGATCCCGGAGACGCTCTATTCCAAGGCGTATGCGAAGAAGCGGGTCGAGCTGATCGACATGACCCGCGCATTCCCCCACATGCCGCCCTGGGGCGACCCGGGGAACATGCGCAACCGGGCCACCGATACGCCCGCGCAGATCGCACGGCAGGATGCTCCGGCTGAGCCCATCCAGGATGTCGGCCCGGTGGCCTCGCGCCGTGACCGTGAGCCGCTGCCCGGGACCGAGCCGTTCTTCGATACGACGTCGCTCAACGTCATGGATGCCGAGGGCAACGTGTTCTCGATGACCCAGAGCGATGGCCAGATGATGACGCCGATGATCCCGGGTTGGGGCTTCGGCCTCGGCAATCGCATGTATCAGTTCAATCTCGACCCGAGCGTGGCCAACGTCGTCGGGCCTCGCAAGCGCCCCAGGAACACGAACGCGCCGATCCTGATCATGAAGAACGGCGAGCCGCTGATGGGGCTCTCGACGCCGGGCAACGACCAGCAGCTCCAGGCGTTGCTCCAGATCTTCCTCAACGTCGTCGTGTGGGGGATGTCGCCCGAGCAGGCGCTCGACCAACCGCGGTTGGGCAGCAACAACTTCATCGCGACCGGCAGCGATGTCGCCGAGACGCCGGGCGTGCTGAATCTCGAAGACCGCATCCCGGCCGAGACCGCCGAGACGCTGCGGGCGATGGGGCACGACGTCCGGTCGTGGGGGCTCTGGAACTGGCGCGCCGGCGCGCCAACCGTGACGTATCGCGACCCCGAGACGGGCACGATGATCGCCGCGGGTGACGTGCGGCGCGAGACGTATCCCCTCGGGTACTGACGATCGATTCCGAACACTCGTGCCGACTGCCGAGGTCGCGCAGGTCCTGTCTCAGTCGCGATCTGCAAGATGGTCGAGGGCGAAGCGGGGGTGGACGACACGATCAAGTGAGCCGAGGCGCCGAGTCCTGAGCGACATGCCTCATCCTCACCCGTTAGGCCCCCAGGCCGCAGCGATCCCCCGAGAATCGCGCAACACAATCGGGCAGACGCCGGTACCGTTCTCGTGGGAGACGGTGCTGTCGCAGTACCTGGCGGCCTATGCGACCGCGGGGCGGCTGAGTGCGCTCGCGCGCGGGGGTGCCGGGGCGGCGGCCGGGTCAGGGGTCGAGCTAGCAGCCCATGGTAAGAGTCCTGCTGCAGTCGGCCGGCGCTGCATCCCGCCTGACCGCGTTCCTCGTCGGTCACATACTCCCGGTATGCTCGCTCCTCGCGCCTTGCCAGACGGGCGCAGCCCCGCCCTTAGTGCGACGCAGGATTCTCACGATGGGCTGCCAGCAGCCGGCCAGGAGGAGGTGCAGTTATGACACATCGACGGTGGAACCGCCGTGCGGCCCGCGCCGGGCTCCTCGCGGTCGTCGTCACGGTCGCCGCCGGCCTCTCGGCGGTCGGAGAAGTGAGCCTGGGGCAGCCGGCCGCGCTCCGGCCGGGAGACTTCGTCATCCGGGGCGGTATGCTCTTCGACGGCGTCCGCGACGATGTCGTCCCCAATACGGGCATCATCGTCCGCAGCGGTCTGCTGGCCGAGGTGGGCGCCGATCTGGAGGGGCGCGACCTCTCGGGTGTGGACGTCATCGAGCTCGCGCCCGACGAGTGCGTCCTGCCCGGGCTCTTCGATCTCCACGCCCACTACGCGATCGATCTCTACGGCCAGGGGCGGGTCGACGAGTACACGGTCAACCCCGTCCTCTTTCTGGCGAACGGCGTGACGTCGACGTTTCCTGCGGGTGAGGTCGACCCCGACGGCATGCGCGCCGCACGGGAGCGGATCGACGCGGGCGCACAGGTCGGACCCCGGCTCTACAACTCGGGGCCCTACTTCGGCACCGCTCGGCCCGGCTGGGATGCCGACGCGATGACGCCGGACCGGATCCGGGCCGAGGTCGACGAGTGGGCCGCCAAGGGGGCGCGCGGGTTCAAGGCCAAGGGTATCCAGCCCGAGCAGATGCTGGCGCTCGTCCAGCAGGCGCACCGGCACGGCCTGACCGTCACGGGGCATCTGGGGTCGGGGTTTCGGGAGACGGTCAATCCACGCGACGCCATCGCGATGGGTGTCGACCGGATCGAGCACTTCCTCGGGGGCGACGCCATCACCGGCGACCGGCCGGCCTACGCATCGCTGGAGGACCTGGACGTCAATCGCCCCGAGGTGGCCGCCATCATCGAGGACTTCGTGCGCCACCGCGTCTCCTTCGACGCCACGCTGACCGCGTATGGCTACTTCGGCGAGCGCGAGCCCGCCGTGTATGAGTACTGGCTCGATGAGCCGGCCTTCCTGACTCCCCACGCGCGGAGCGTGGCCGCGCGCCGGCTGCCACGTCCGGTCAACGCGCAGTTCGAGAAGATCTACCGGGTCAAGCGCCAGACCATCAAGGCGTTCTACGACGCCGGGGGGACCGACCTCATCACGCTCGGGACCGATCACCCCAGCTGGGGCGAGTTCTTTTCCGGCTTCGGGTCGCACCGCGAGCTCCACGCGCTCGTTCTCGCCGGTATCCCGCCCGCCGCCGCCCTCAAGATCGGGACCATCAACGGCGCCCGCGCCCTCAACGTGGCCAGCAAGCTCGGCACGATCGAGCCGGGCAAGTTCGCCGACCTCTTCGTCGTCCGCGGCAACCCGCTCGAGGACATTCGCCGCACGCGCGACGTCCGGCTCGTCATGAAAGCCTGGGAGGTGCACGAGGCCGCCCGGCTTCTCGAGTCGGTCGAGGGCCGGATGGGGCCCCGGGGACCCGAGGACGACGCCTGGTGGCAGGGGAACGTCCGCTTCGGCTCCCAAAACTAGCACCGCAAAGCCTTGCGGTCGCGTCCAAACAGCGGTACGTTGAAGGAGCCCGGGCGGATCGCCGAACGGGTTCCGTTGGCTGGGGCGCGGACCACGCCCGCATCTCGGAGTGCCGGGTTGCCGACCATCATTCGACCGCGTCCCGTCCTCCTCTGCCTGGCGTTGCTGGGCGCCGGCGTGGCGGGCATGCTCGCGGCCTCCCAGTCGCTTCGGCTCCAGGGCCCGACGATCACCGTCCGGGGCGGTGACCCGCCGACGCTCAAGCGCCCTGCGGGGCCGCGCGAGTTCTACTTCACCCGGGCCGTCTACAGCAGCGGGGGACGCGGGTTCCGCCGCCGCCGGCAGGCGTGGGCGACCGACTTCCCGAAGGCCGACCGCCAGTTCATGATGTTGATCCGGCGACTGACCCGGATCGATGCGCACGAGCTCGAGAATGCCGTCGAGCTCACGGACCCCAACCTGCGTCGCTTCCCCTTTCTCTACGCGCTCGAGGTGGGCGGGATGTCGCTGAGCCCGCCCGAGATCCTCGGGCTCCGCGAGTATCTGCTGGCGGGGGGCTTCCTCGTGATCGACGACTTCTGGGGGAGCTGGGACTGGGCCAACTTCGAGGCCGAGATCCGGCAGGTCCTACCCGAGTACCCGATCCTGGACATTCCGCTCGACCATCCGATCTTCAACATGGTCTATGACATTAGCGAGATCCTGCAGGTGCCCCAGGTGGGGCGGGGGATCTACGGGGGACCGACCTGGGAGCGCGACGGCTACGAGCCGGCGGCGCGGGGCATCTTCGACGACAAGGGCCGTCTGATGGTCGTGATCAACTGGAACACGGATCTGGGCGACGCCTGGGAGTGGGCGGACCACCCCTACTACCCGCTGAAGTACTCGACCTTCGCCGTCGAGTTGGGCGTCAACTTCATCGTCTACGCCATGAGCCACTGAGACCACCGTGCTGGACACCCTCTTCGCGCTCCTGTTCAAGCACCGGTGGGTCGTGTTCGAGCAGGGCGATTTCACGCTGAGCGCGCCGGGCCTGGTGTGGGTGGTCGTCCTGGCCGCGGGCGCCGCAGGCGTCTGGACCATCCTCACCTACACGCGCGCGCGCGGGCGGACCCGGCCACGCGATCGGGCGATCCTGGCCGGTCTGCGGCTCGCGACGCTGGCGCTGCTGCTCTTCTGTCTGCTCCGGCCGGTGATGGTGCTCTCGACGGTGGTGCCGCAGCAGAACTTCGTGGGCGTCCTGATCGACGACTCACGCAGCATGCAGGTGGCCGACCAGGACGGCGAGCCGCGGAGCACGTTCGTGCGGGACCAGCTCGCGCTGCCCGAGAGCCCGCTCCGCGCCGCCCTGGCCGAGCGGTTCGCGCTGCGGTTCTTTCGATTCTCATCCTCGGTCGAGCGACTGACCGAGGTCGATGGCCTGGAGTTCGCGGGCACGCGGACCCACCTGGGCCAGGCGCTCGAGCGCACCGCCGAGGAGCTCGCCGGCGTTCCGCTGTCGGGGCTGGTCGTGATCAGCGACGGCGCCGACAACTCGCAGGCGGCGCTGACCGAGTCGTTGCTGGCGCTCCGCGCCGGCGCGGTGCCCGTCTTCACGGTTGGGCTCGGTCGCGAGGAGTTCGATCGGGACATCCAGCTCAGCCGGCTCGAGACGCCGCGCACGGTGCTCGAAGGGGCGTCGCTCGTCGTGGACGTGGTCGTGGCGCAGCGCGGATATCGCGGGCAGCGCGTGACGCTGCAGGTCGAGGACGAGGGGCAGATCGTCGGCACCCAGGATGTCGTGCTCCCGCCCGATGGCGAGCCCACGACGGTGCGCATGCGTTTCACCGCCTCTGACGTGGGGCCGCGGCTCTTTCAGTTCCGCATCCCGCCGCAGCCGGACGAGATGGTCACGCAGAACAACGTCCAGGAGGCCCTGATCGTCGTTGAGGATCGCCGCGAGCGGATCCTCTATTTCGAGGGCGAGCCGCGTTTCGAGGTCAAGTTCCTCAGGCGGGCCGTGGCGGAGGACGAGAATCTCCAGGTCGTGGTGCTGCAACGGACGGCCGAGAACAAGTTCCTCAGGCTGGACGTGGGCGACGCCGAGGAGCTGGCGGGGGGCTTCCCCAAGACGCGCGAGGAGCTGTTCGCCTACCGCGGGCTCGTCCTGGGTAGCGTCGAGGCGAGCCACTTCACGCCGGACCAGCTTCGCATGATCGCCGACTTCGTCAACGCGCGTGGGGGCGGCCTCCTGATGCTGGGGAGCCAGCACTCGTTCGCCGAGGGTGGATACGCCGGCACGCCCGTGGCCGACGTGCTGCCGGTGGTCCTCGACCAGCGAGACGCCGTCGGCGACGACGAGCCGCCGGACTTCGTCGAGCTCCTGGTGAGTCCCACGCGGTCGGGCGTTGCGCACGCCACGACCCAGATCGCCGCCACCGAGGAAGAGTCGGCCGAGCGGTGGAAGTCGCTGCCGCCGGTCTCCAGCCTCAACGTGACCCGTCGGGTCAAGCCGGGCGCGACGGTCCTGCTGACCGGGCGGGACGAGGCCACGGGCCGCGAGCGGGTCGTCCTCGCCTATCAGCGTTACGGCCGGGGCAAGGCGCTGGCGTTTCCGGTCCAGGACTCGTGGATGTGGCAGATGCATGCCGACGTCCCGCTCGAGGACATGACCCACGAGACCTTCTGGCGCCGGCTCATGCGCTGGCTCGTCGACGACGTCCCCGAGCAAATCGAGGCCAGCGTGTCGCGAGAGCGCATGGAGCCGAAGGAGGCTGTGACCCTGATCGCCGAGGTCGATGACTCGGCCTATCTCGAGGTGAACGACAGCGAGGTGGTCGCCGAGGTCACCGGACCCTCCGGCACGCCCGTCGAGGTCCCCATGGAATGGACGCTCGAGCGGGACGGCGAGTATCACGCCACCTTCGTCCCCGAGGACGAGGGGCTCTACGAGGTTCGCGTCCACGCCACGCACGAGGCGACGCCGCTCGGCACGGATGTCTCCTACTTCCATGCGGTGCCCAGCGACAGCGAGTATTTCGATGCGGGGATGCGCGCGCCCCTCCTCGGCCGGGTCGCCGAGGAGACCGGCGGCCGCTTCTACACGCCCGACACGGTGGCATCGCTCCCCGATGAGATCAGCCACGTGGGCGGCGGCGTCACGGTGGTGGAGGAGAAGGATCTGTGGGACATGCCGGTGCTCCTCCTCCTCCTCGTGGGCCTGGTCGCCGCCGAGTGGACCTACCGACGGGCCCGGGAGCTGGCGTGAGACGGGGAGCGCTCGCCCTGTTGGGTGTCTGGCTGGCCGCGCTCCCCGGCACGGCGGTGGCCCAGGACAGCCACCTGGTCATCGTGACAGGCCTGGGTGGAGACCCGGCCTACAGCGATCAATTTCACGACTGGGCCGTCACGCTCGCCGAGGCTGCCCTCGACCGGTATCGCGTGCCCCCGACCAACATCGTCTATCTCGGCGAGAAGCCCGATCGCGCTCCCGGGCGGATCGACGACCGTTCCACCAAGGAGAACGTCGAGGCCGCGTTGGAGGCGCTCGCGACACGGGCGCGGCCGGGCGACAAGATCTTCGTCGTGCTCATCGGACATGGCAGCGCCGCCCGTGGGGAGGCACGGTTCAATCTGCCCGGGCCGGACATGACGGCAGAGGATTTCGGTCGCCTCCTGGAGCGGTTTCCGTCGCAGCAGCTGGTCGTCGCCAACACCGCCAGCGCCAGCGGAGGGTGGGTCGAGGCGCTCTCGGGGCCCAGGCGGACGATCCTGACGGCGACCAAGACCGGCCGGGAGCGGAACGAGACGGTGTTCGGCGGCTTCTTCGTGGAGGCGCTGGCGGGCGATGGCGCGGATGTGGACAAGGACGATCGGATCTCCATCCTGGAGGCGTTCAACTACGCGCGGCTGCAGGTGGCCCGGACCTACGAGCAGGACGGCCGGCTGCTGACCGAGCACGCCTTGCTCGACGACAACGGCGACGGGCAGGGCAGTGGCGAGCCCGACGCCGAGTCGGCCGATGGCGCGGTCGCCCGCGCGCTCTTCCTGGCGCCCGATGGTGCCGGTGCGGTCGTGGCGGATGGCGGGGCGGCCGTCACCGACCCGGAGCTGCGTCGCCTCCTCGAGGAGCAGCGCGCGCTGGAGGATCGGGTCCAGCTGCTGCGCGCGGCCAAGGACGGGATGGAGGCCGCGACCTACGAGCAGGAGCTCGAGACGCTGCTCATCGAGCTGGCGCTGAAGGGACGGGCGATCCGCCAGTGGTCCGGCTCCGAGGGCGAGCGGTGACGGGCGGGGTTCGCGCCCGCCCGGAGCGTGACGGCGCGCGCGTGCGGCGCGCCATCCCGGCGGCCGTCGCCGTGTGTGGTGCCGCGGTCTCCGGCGCCAGCCTGCCGGGGGGCCTCGACTGGTCGCCGGCCGGCCACGCGGAGGTGGTCGCCGGGACGCCCGCCGCCGCGGCGGGAGAGGCGCAGCCGGGTCATGGGGACGGCGCCGCGAACGTGGCCTACGACGGCCGGTTCACCTTCGTGCGGCTGCGCTATCCGATGGCGTCGCTGGAGGGTGGGTTCTCGTTCTTCGGTCGCGGCCGCCGTGGCCCACCCTGGGCGCACGACTATCCCCGCGCGGAGCGCAACCTGGTGCGCATCCTCAGCGAGATCACCTTCCTGAACCCCTATCTGGATGGCAGCAACATCCTCTCACTCGACGACCCGGAGCTCTACAAGTACCCGGTCGCCTACATGTCCGAGCCCGGATACTGGACGCTGACCGACGCCGAGAGCGCCGCGCTGCGGGCGTATCTGCTGAAGGGCGGCTTCCTGATCTTCGACGACTTTCGCGGTCGGCACTGGATCAACTTCGAGGCACAGCTGGCACGGGTGCTGCCAGACTACCGGCTGATCCAGCTCGATGCGTCCCATCCGATCTTTCACTCGTTCTTCGAGATCGAGTCGCTGGATTTCGTGCAGTTCTACGACCGCGCCGGTCTTCTTCGACGTGTTCGAGGACAACGATCCGTCCAAGCGGTTGTTCGTGATCGCCAACTACAACAACGACATCGGCGAGTACTGGGAGTACTCGGACACGGGCTTCGTGCCCATCGATCTGTCCAACGAAGCCTACAAGTTGGGTATCAACTACATCGTCTACGGCATGACGCACTGAATGTCGCACGCGGGCAGAAAGGGTCACGGACGCGAATGGACATGACGAGGGATGACGAGGTTGCCCTGACGTTCGGTGAGACCGAACCGACGGATCTGGACCAGCCGGACGATGTCGCCCTGGCGGACCGCCTGAAGGCGGGCCGGGATCGCATCGCCGCCGAGCTGGGCAAGGCGATCATCGGCCAGGACGACGTGGTCGGGGAGGTCTTGCTCACGCTGTTCGTGGGCGGCAACAGCCTGATCGTGGGCGTGCCCGGTCTGGCCAAGACCCTCATCGTCCGGACGATGGCCGACGTGCTCGACCTCAAGTTCTCGCGGATCCAGTTCACGCCGGATCTGATGCCCTCGGACATCACGGGCACCGACATCATTCAGGACGACCCGGCGACGGGGCAGCGCAAGATGGTGTTCGCGCCGGGGCCCGTGTTCACCAACATCCTGCTCGCCGACGAGATCAATCGTACGCCACCCAAGACCCAGTCGGCGCTGCTCGAGGCCATGCAGGAGCACCGGGTGACGATCCAGGGACGGACGTACGACCTGGAGGAGCCCTTCTTCGTGTTCGCCACGCAGAACCCGATCGAGCTCGAGGGCACCTATCCGCTGCCCGAGGCGCAGCTCGACCGCTTCATGTTCCACATCATCATCGATCATCCGCCAGAGTCCGAGGAGCTGGAGGTCGTCCGATCCACGACCGCGCTGCAAGAGCACCAGTTCGAGCCGACCGTCACCGGTGCGGACCTGGTGACCTTTCAGCGGCTGGTGCGCAAGGTCCCGGTGTCAGAGCCGGTGATGCGGTATGCGCTGAGCCTCGCGCGGATGAGCAGACGCCGCAATCGTGAGGATGCCCCCGAGTTCGTCAAGAAGTGGGTGGCGTTCGGCGCGAGCGTGCGGGCCGCGCAATACCTGGTGCTGGGGGGCAAGGCCCGCGCGCTGGCGAACGGACGCTACCACGTCACCTTCGAGGACATCCGGGCCCTGGCGCATCCCGTGCTGCGTCACCGCATTCTCACCAACTTCCACGCGGAGTCCGAGGGCGTGACCTCGGATCAGCTCATCGACCAGTTGCTCGAGGTGGTGCCGGTGCCGCGCTCCGGTCTGTGATCATGCTGGGAGATGCATCGTCGTCCGGCGGGCTCCCCGGCGCGGGCTTCATCGACCCGAAGGTGCTGGCCCGGATCGACAACCTGGAGCTGCTGGCCCGGACCGTGGTCGAAGGGTTCATCAACGGGCTCCACCGGGCGCCCTACGTGGGGCTGTCGATGGACTTCGCCGAGCATCGTGGCTACATGCCGGGTGACGACATCCGCCGCATCGACTGGCGCCTCTACGCTCGGACGGATCGCTACTACGTGAAGCAGTTCGAGGCCGATTCCAACGCCAACTTCTCGATCCTGCTCGACGTGTCCCGGTCGATGAGCTTCGCGAGCCAGGGCATCTCCAAGCTGGACTATGCGCGCTACCTGGCCGCCAGCCTCACCTACTTCTCGCACAAGCAGCGGGATCGGGTCGGGCTCGTGACCTTCGATGACGCCGTCGTGACGCGGGTCCCGTCGTCGGCCAAACACCTCGACGTCGTGCTGCACACGCTCGATCGGATCGGGCCGGGTCGGCCGGGCAGCCTGGGACCGCCGCTCTCCCGGATGGTCGAGTTCTTCCGCCGGCGCGGCATCCTGGTGCTCGTGTCGGATCTCTACGACGATCCCCAGGCGGTGCTCGACGCGGTCAAGCCGTTGCGTTATCAAGGCAACGATCTGATCGTGTTCCACGTGCTGGATCCGGCCGAGATCGACTTCCCGTACGAGGAGGCCTCCGCCTTCCAGGATCTGGAGAGCGGTGACCGGATTCCGGTCGTCCCGGAGGCGCTGCGCGATCAGTATCGCGCCCTGGTGCGCGAGCACATCGCCACGCTGGGCCGACTCTTCACCGAGAACCGCATCGACTACGCGTTGCTCAACACCGGGACCCCGCTCGACTACGCGCTGTTCCACTATCTCTCGCGTCGCGAGAAGCTGAGCCGGGTGCGCTGATGGGCTTCCTGGCGCCGGCGCTGCTCCTCGGGCTGCTCGCGCTGGCGGTGCCGGTCGTCATTCACCTGATCCAGCGGGAGCGGAAGGAGGCCGTCGAGTTCCCCTCGCTGATGTTCCTCCGCCGGATCCCCTACCGCGCGATGCGCCGGCAGAAGATCCGACACTGGGTGCTCCTCCTGATTCGCTGCGCCGCGCTGTTGCTCCTCGTGCTCGCGTTCGCGCGGCCCTTCTTCACGGGATCCGCCCTGACGGCCGACGCGCTCTCGGCCGCGCGCGAGGTCGTGATCCTGCTCGACCAGTCGTACAGCATGAGCTACGGGGACCGGTGGGATCGCGCGCGCGCCGCCGCGCAAGAGACGGTCGCGGCGCTGGGCCCGGAGGATCGGGCGACGGTCGTGCTTTTCGCGCGTGGGGCGTGGGCCGGGGCGCGGTCGACGACCGATCGCGCCAGCCTCGGCGCGGCCCTCGAGGCGGCCGAGGTTGGGGTGGGCATCACCCGCTACGGTCCGGCGCTCGAGCTCGCCCAGGGCCTGGTCGAGCAGTCCGAGCTTCCCCGTCAGGAGGTCGTTCTAATCAGCGATTTCCAGCGCGTGGGCTGGGAGGGGGTCGAGGCCGATGCGGTCAGACTGCCCGCCGGGGCCGTCCTCACGCCGATCTCCGTGGCGCGGCAGGGTGCCTCCAACGTCAGCGTGTCGTCGGTCTCGTTCGAGCGCGACCATTTCTCCGGGCGCGAGCGGATCGCCATGTCGGCGCGGCTAACCAATCAGGGCGACGTCGCCGTCGACGCCGTGACCGTCACCCTCGAGGTCGACGGACTCGAGCTGGAGGCGCAGCCAGCACAGCTCGGGCCGAACAGCTCCGCCACGGTCGGCTTCGCCCCCTTCACGCTGTCCCAACCCTGGACCCGGGGGTCGGTGCGCGCCGGGGGCGACGCCCTGGCGGTCGACGACGCGTTCCACTTCGTGCTGTCGCCGGGCCGGGCCGTCTCGGTGCTGGTGATCGAGAGCCCGCAGGCGTCGCGCGATTCGAGCCTGTATCTCAGCCGCGCGCTGTCGATAGGACGTGACCCCGGGTTTCAGATCGAGGTCCGTTCGGTCGACCAGGTCACGCCGGGCGATCTCGACGGGCGCGCGGTCGTGATCCTCAACGACGTCGCGTTTCCGCCGGGGTCCACGGGCCGGCGACTCTCCGCGTTCGTGGAGGGCGGGGGCGGGGTGCTGGCGGTGCTCGGAGAGCGCAGCGTCTGGCCGGACGAGCATGCGGGCTTGTTGCCGGGCCCCTTCGCCGCGCCCATCGAGCGGACCGGTGGTCGTGGCGGTACGCTGGGGTTCATCGATTACAGCCATCCGGTGTTCGAGCTCTTCGGCGCGCCCCGGAGCGGGGATCTCTCGGCCGCGAGCTTCTACCGCTACCGGTCGCTCTCGATGGAGGGGTCGGACGGGGTGCTCGCGCGGTTCGACGACGGTGGCATCGCGCTGGCCGAGAAGCGTGTCGGACCGGGTCGGGTGCTGGTCTGGACGTCGACCCTCGACAGCTTCTGGAACGACCTCGCGCTCAAGCCGGTGTTCCTGCCGTTTCTCCACCGCGTCGCGGAGTATCTCGCAGGATACTCCGAGCCCGCCCCTTGGTCGACGGTGGGCCAGGTGCTCGACATGTCCGGGACGGACGTCGCGGGGCGGGGCGCGACCGCCCTCGCGGGCCTGGACTCGTCGGAGGGCTACGAGGACTGGGTCGCGTTGGCTCCCTCGGGACGGCGGGTTCCGCTCGACGGTGACGCCTCCGGTCTCGTGGAGCTGAGCGAGCAGGGTTTCTACGAGATCCGCATGCCCGACGGGGACCAGGATCGGCCCGCCACGGTCGCCGTCAATCTCGATCTGAGCGAGTCGGACCTCAGCCCCCTCGATGCGCAGGAGCTGGCCAGCGCCGTGACCGGCCGGGCGGCCGGCGAGGCCGAGGCCGCCGCCGGGCCGGCGCTGGATCCCGAGGATCAGGAGCGTCGACAAGGCATCTGG
Organism: Vicinamibacterales bacterium; assembly: GCA_965197935.1. GTDB lineage: Bacteria > Acidobacteriota > Vicinamibacteria > Vicinamibacterales > CAZQMT01 > CAZQMT01. Next base: position 1,508,041 of record CBDAOD010000002.1, read on the forward strand.
TGGTATCTCCTGGTCATGGCGTTTCTGCTCCTGGCCGCGGAGACCTTCATCTCGAACCGGCTGACCTGGGCGTAGCCGGGCTCGGCGAGGAAGAGCTTTCGCTTACCTGAGGTGTGAGCGACAATGAGGGGTAGACCCGAACGAGCAAAGGACACCTGATGCTGAGCGAGCGCACCGCCTCTGCCGGTGACCGGGACGAGCTGCTCCACGTCATCCGGGGAGTCCGCAACCGCTGGCGACTCAAGGTCGCGATCCGCGGCTGCGCGATCGTGCTGGGCGCGGCGATCGTCGCGTTTCTGGTCTCCGCGTTCGGGCTGGAGTACTTCCGGTTCACGCCCGCCGCCGTGGTGGCCTTCCGCGTCTTCGCCTATCTCCTGCTCGCCGGTCTGGTCGTGGGATTCCTCGTCGTGCCGCTGTCCAGGCGCGTGAGCGACGAGCGCATCGCCCTGTATCTGGAGGAGCACGAGCCGGCGCTGGAGGCCGCGATCCTTAGCGCCCTCGAAGAGGGGCGCACACCCGTGACGGGCGCCGAGCGGGACCGATCTGCGGCGCTGGTCGACAAGCTCATTCAGTCGACCGTCGAGAAGTGCCGGGCCCTCGATGCAGGCCGGCGCCTCGAACGGACCAGCGTCCGCCGCTCCACGGGAGCGCTCGCCGGGCTGGCGGCGGTCGCCATGGCGACGATCCTCTTCGGGCCGGCCTACCTGCGTCACGGTCTGTCGGCGCTGCTGTTCCCGGCGGGCAGCGCGGAGGCGGCCAGCCCGTATCACATCGAGGTCGATCCCGGGAGCGTCACCCTGGCCCGCGGGTCCGACCAGACGGTCACGGCCCGGCTGATCGGCTTCGGCTCGGAGCAGGTCGAGCTCTTCACGCGGACCGGCCCGAACGCGCCGTTCGACCGTCTGCCCTTGATCCCGTCCGTGGACGAGACCGCCTTCGAGGTGATGCTGTTCGACGTCGCGGACGCGACCGATTACTTCGTGCAGTCCGAGGGTGTGCGCTCGCCGCTGTTCACCCTCGACGTCGCCGACCTGCCCTACGTCGACCGGCTGGAGCTGGAATATCACTTCCCGGCCTATACGCGACTCGCGCCAAGGACGATCGAACGCGGGGGGGACGTGGCCGTGCTGGGTGGCACGGAGGTGCGCCTCCGCGTCTTCCCGACGATGGGCACGCCGGCGGGGACGGTGGTGTTCGACGACACACGCTCGAGCCCTCTGGGTCCGCAGGCGGGCGGCTCCCTCACCGCCAGCTTCACGGTCGAGCGGGACGGATTCTACCGGATCGAGCTGGAGGCGCCGAGCGGCGATCTCGTCGCGGCGTCGCCGCAGTACACCATCGACGTCCTGACCGATCAGCCTCCGTCGGTCACCTTCGTGAAGCCCGGTCGGGACACCACAGCGAGCCCGATCGAAGAGCTGTTCGTCGAAGCCCGTGCGGACGATGACTTCGGCGTCCAGCAGCTACAGCTCGTCTATTCGGTCAACGGCGAGGCGGAGAGGACCATCGACCTGCTCAGGCGAGGCGGAGAGCCCCGAACCGAGGTGTCCGCCGGCCACACGTTCTTCCTCGAAGAGATGGAGCTGGCGCCCGGCGACTTCGTGTCCTACTACGGACGCGTCAATGACAACAACGATCGGGCGGACGAGAAGACCGTGTCGAGCGATCTCTATTTCGTCCAGATTCGCCCGTTCCGTAAGGACTTCCGTCCCGCCATCTCGCAGGGTGGGATGGGCGGTGCCGGCGGCGGTGGGCCGGAGGACGCGCTCTCCGAGCAGCAGCGGCAGATCATCTCCGCCACGTTCAACGTGCTGAGGGACCGCGATACCTACGCGGCGGACGAGTTCCGTGAGCACGTCGTCTTGATCACGCTGGCCCAGGGGCGGCTCCGCGAGCAGGTAGAGACGCTGGTCGGACGCATGGGGAGTCGCGGGATCATCGGAAGCGACCCCGCCTTCGAGACGATTGCCGAGATGCTGCCCAGGGCCGCGACCGAGATGCGGTCGGCGGAGGGACGCCTGCAGGCGCAGGAGGCGCAGGCCGCGCTCAAACCGGAGCAGCGGGCGCTGCGGCACCTCCAGCAGGCGGAGGAGGCCTACAAGGAGGTCCAGGTCTCGATGGGCGACGGCGGCGGCGGCGGCGCCGGCTCGGCGGAGGATCTCGCCGATCTCTTCGAGCTGGAGCTCGACAAGCTCAAGAATCAATACGAGACGATGCAGCGCGGCCAGCAGCAGCTCACCGACAACCGCATCGACGAGACGCTGGAGCGTCTGCGCGAGCTCGCACGGCGTCAGGAGCAGGAGCAGGAGCGGCAGCGCCGGCAAGCGGGCGGTCGCCAGGGCGGGCAAGGCGGCGGCGCCACCCAGCGCGCGCTGGCGCAGGAGACCGAGGAGGTGGCCCGTCAGCTCGAGCGTCTCAGCCGCGACGCGACGTCGCCCGAGATGGGAGACGCCGCCCGGCGGCTCCAGGAGGCGGCCGACGCGATGCGGCGAGCGGCGACCAACGCCGATGGCACCAGCCTGTCCGATGCGAGTGCGGCGCTGGCCCGACTCGAGGAGGCCCGCGCGCGCCTCGAACGGCAGCAATCGGATCGTCTGGAGCGAGACATCCAGGACGCGATCCGCCGGGCGGAGCAGCTCGCCGAGGAGCAGCGGGAGGTCGAATCCGAGGTCGGCGGCCTGGGCGAGACCGGCGAGGGTCTGCCGTCCGCCCTGGGGCGTCTGATGGCGCGCAAGGACTCGATGGCGTCCGAGGTAGCCGATCTGGAGCGGCAGCTCGACCGGACGTCGGCGGACTTCCGTCGCGAGCAACGCGAGGCCGCCCGCAGGCTCCAGGAGGCCGCCGACTCGATCCGCGACAACAAGCTCAAGGAGAAGATCCGATACTCGAAGGGTCTGATCCAGGGCCGCTCGCCGGAGTACGCGCACAGCTTCGAGGAGCAGATCGGATCGGACATCGAGGACCTCCGCTCGCGGCTCGAGGCGGCGGCGGGCGCGGTGGGCCAGTCACAGCAGGACCCCATGACCGAGGCGCTCGACCGGACACGCGATCTGGTGCGCGGGCTCGAGTCGCTCGACCAGCGCATGGCCGAGCGCGGAGGGCAGCAGGCTGGCGGGCAGGAAGGCCAGGCGGGTTCCGAGGGCGAGGCTGGCGAATCCGGACAGGGCGGACAAGCCGGACAATCAGGACAAGCAGGACAGGGCGGTGGCCCGGCTGGCGGTCAGGGGTCGGGGATGCCCGGGTCCGAGGGTGGCTACGGTGACGGTCGGCCCGGCCGGTTCAGCCCCGAGGACGTCCGTCAGTTCCGTCGCGAGCTCCGCGAGCGCGGGGCGGAGGCCGCGGAGCTCCAGCGTCAGCTGACCGACGAGGGCGTCGGGGTCGGCGATCTCGAGGAGATCATCCAGGCGATGCGCGCCCTGGACAGCCAGCGAGTGTTCGCCGACCCGGAGGAGATCGCCCAGTTACAGGCCGCCATCATTGAGGATCTCAAACGCTTCGAGTACGCGTTGCGACGGCAGGTCGGGGACGCGGGTGCGGAGGAGTTGCTGCTGTCGGATTCCGACGAGCTACCGTCGGGGTTCCGGGAGCTGGTCGAGGAGTACTATCGCGCCCTCTCTCGCGATCAGTGAGGGACCAGAACCGGCATTCCCCGTGGCCGCTGTCGCGTGCGGTCTCGTCTCGCCAGCCTCACACTCTCTGACGATGGGTCGATCGCGACGCGTTCGCGGATGGACGTTGATCGTCGCCTGCCTTCTGGACGCTCCCGGGGTGTGCCGTGCCCAGGACGTGGCCTACCCCGCCAGGGGGAAGACGCTTCGCCACATCATTCCCTGGGGAGCAGGCGGCGCAACGGACACCGCCATGCGCGGCTTCATGCAGCACGTCGAGGCCCGGCTCGGGATTCCCGTGGCGACGGAGAACATCCAGGGTGGCCTCAGCTCGGTCGGCCTGCTGCACGTCAAGACGGCCCGTCCTGACGGCTACACGATCGGCACGATGACCTACGATGTCCTGACGCTCGAGTCCCAGGGGCTCGCGCCGGTCTCGTGGCGGGACTTCGAGATCGTCGGCATGGTCACCCGAGCATCCCAGCGCGCTCGTCGTGCCCGCCGACCGCTGGACGGATCTCGAGGAGTTCCGCAGGATGGCGGGAGCACGGCCCGGGCAGATCAAGGTCGGCAACGTCGGCACCGGCGGCATCTGGCACCAGCACGCGGCGGCCATGGAGAAGGCGCTCGGCGTGAAGCTGGCGCACGTGCCATACGAGGCGGGGTCGGGTGCGCAGCTGGCGGCGCTGCTCGGGGGCGAGGTGGACGCGAACGTGGCCAGCTTGCCCGCGTCGCTCCCCTACGTGACGGATGGGACGCTGGAGATCCTGGCGGTCATGTCCGCCGACCGCGACGCGCTGGTTCCCGACGTGCCCACGTTCAGGGAATCCGGCTACGAGCTCGTGTTCGGCGGTTTCCGGGTCGTGGTGATACCCCGGGGCACGCCAGCGACCATCGCGCGCCGTCTCGAGGAGGTGCTGCACGCGGCGTGGCGCGACGATCGGTTTCAGGCCTGGGCCAGGGACGCGGCGATCGGTCCGAGGTGGCGCAACGGTGGTCAGACGCGGACCTATCTGGAGCACCTGGCCATCCGTGTGGACCAGCTCATGGACGACCTCGGTCTCAAGTGACGCGAGGGTGCGCGCTCGGAGGCACGTATGCGTGGCAGTGAGGCCGTTGTCAGAATGCTCCAGAGCCTGGGCGTCGAGGTCGTCTTTGGCCTCTGTGGCGATACGACCCTGCCGTTGTACGAGGCGCTCCACGACCTGGAGCACGGCATCCGTCACGTCCTGACACGGGACGAGCGCTCGGCCGCCTACATGGCCGACGCCTACTCCAGGTTGAGCGGCAGAGTCGGTGTGTGCGAAGGCCCGAGCGGCGGGGGAGCGACCTATATCCTTCCGGGTGTGGCCGAGGCGGACGGCTCGTCCGTGCCCCTGGTGTGCTTGACCTCGGACATCGACACGCGGGACGCGGGTCGCGGCACGCTGACCGAGCTGGACCAGCGGGCGCTGTTCGCGCCCGTGACCAGGGCGAGCCGCGTGCCGAGCGAGGGAAGCCAGCTGCCGGCGGCCTTGCGGGACACGTTTCGCGACGCGACGACCGGGTCGCTCGGCGCGGCGCACCTCGGCCTCCCCTACAACGCCCAGACCGACGAGGTCGATCCCGCCGAGGTGTACGCCGACGCCCGCTTCAACAGGTATCCCGCCCTGCGGACGGCGCCCGACCCTGCCGCGGTGCGGCAGGCGGCGACGCTGCTGACGGAGGCGCGCCGGCCGCTCCTCGTGGCGGGAGCAGGCGTCCTGCGTTCGGGCGCCTGGGAGGAGGTCACCGCCCTGGCGCGACTCCTGGGCGCACCGGTCGCGACCTCGATCAGCGGCAAGGGCAGCATCGCCGAGACGGATCCGTATGCTCTGGGCGTGATCGGGAGCAACGGCGGTCTGGAGTATCGCCGCGAGATCGTGCGCGCCGCCGACGTCATCTTCTACATCGGCTGTCGTCAGGGATCGGTGACGACCGAGAAATGGACCCTGCCTGCCAACGGCGAGAAGCAGCTCATTCAGCTGGACACCGCCCCGGGGCGCATCGGTCGCAACTACACGACCGCCGTCGGCCTGGAGGCCGACGCCAGGCTCGGACTGGGCGCCCTGCTGGAGGAGGTGGACCGCCACCTCGGTGGTCGACCGGCCGCGAAGGTCGAACCGTCGGAGATCGCGGCGCGCCGAGAAACGTTTTTGGCACGCATCGAGGAGTTCTCCTCGGAGGCCACGCCGATTCGGCCGGAACGGTTCCTCGCCGAGCTGTGCCGGCAGATCCCGGATCGGGCGGTGATCTGCGCGGATCCGGGGACACCGTGTCCCTACCTGTCGGCGTACTACCGGTTGCCGCAGGCGGGACGCTGGTTCGCGACACCCCGTGCGCACGGAGCGTTGGGATATGCGCTCCCGGCCGTGTGTGGCGCCTTCTACGCTCGACCCGATGCCAGTCGCGTGCTCGGGGTCATGGGGGACGGGAGCTTCGGTCTCTCGGTTGGAGAGCTCGAGACGATCGTGAGGTTGCGCCTACCCGTGACCCTCGTGGTGATCAACAACGCCAGCTACGGGTGGATCAAGGCGGGCAGAAGCTCCTCGGAGAGAAGTACTACTCGGTCGATTTCTCGAACGCCAACCACGCTCGAATTGCCGAGGCCTACGGCATGCGCGGGATCCGGGTGGAGCGACCGGACGAGCTGGCCGGTGCGCTCGCGGAGGGCCTGTCGGGCGACGGGCCGACCCTGCTCGACATCGTGATGCAGCCGCTCCAGGACGCGAGAGCCCCGGTGTCGAAGTGGGTGGCCTGACGCGTGCGACCTTCGCCCGATGCCGTGTCCGGCGGCGCTCTTCTCCTGCTCGCCGTCCTGTACGGACTGGCGACCGGCGGGTTCCCCGCGGGGCGGGGTGAGCCGGGTCCGGCCTTCTTTCCCCTCCTACTGTCGGCGGCGCTCGGAGCGGTGGCGATCGTCATCCTCGCCAAAGGCCTGGGGTTCAAGGGACCGGGGGGCAGGCGACGGCGGGCCAGGGGGGCGACGACCGGGGTCAGCGCGCCGACCCACCACGGGGTGGCCACGCCGATTCGCGTGGTGCTCCTGACCGTGAGCTACGTGGCGATTTTCGATGCCGCGGGATACGCCGCGAGTACCTGGCTCTACACGCTGCTGGTGACGATCACGTTGCGGCAGCGGCGGCCGCTCGTGCTGCTCGCGGCACCGATCTTCGCCACCGTCTTCATCTATCTCCTCTTCGAGATCGGGCTGGGTGCCTCCTTGCCTACTGGGCACTGGGGAGGGTCGTCCGGATGACGCTGTCCGGCGAGCTCCTGGCTGGCCTCCAGGCGTTCCTCGCACCCGAGCTCCTGATGCTGTTGGTGGGCAGCGTCGCGCTCGGCGTGTTCGTCGGCGCCGTGCCAGGTCTGACGGCAACCCTGGCGATCGCGCTCCTGCTGCCGTTCACGTTCCGGCTGCCGGCCGCCGAGGCGCTCGTGGCGCTCACGGGGATCTACATCGGGGGCATCTACGGAGGATCAATCACGGCGATCACGATGCGGATCCCCGGTGCGCCGGCGAACACCATGACGCTGCTCGACGGCCATGCCATGGCCGCCGCCGGGCGGCCGGAGGTGGCGCTCGGCCTGGCCACGTTCAGCTCCTTCGTCGGTGGCGTGGCGGGTGGGCTCGTGCTGGTCGCGTTCGCCCCGCAGTTGGCTCGGGTCGCGCTCCGGTTCCAGTCGCCGGAAACCTTCTCTCTCGTGGTCCTGGCGCTGGTCGGTGTGGCGTCGGTGACGCGGGAATCGCTGGCCAAGGGCCTGGCCGCGACGTTGCTCGGCCTGATGCTGTCGACCATCGGCCTGGACAAGATGGTGCCGGTCCCGCGGTTCACGATGGGGCTGACGAACTTCCTCGTCGGCGTGCCGCTCCTGCCGGTGGTGATCGGCCTGTTCGCGCTGGCCGAGGTGTTCTGGGTTGCAGGGGAGCCCCCGCGAGCCGCGATCGGCGTTGGACGACTGCGGTTCGGTCACGTGTTCGACTTCTGGCCCGAGGCGAGGCGGGTCGGCTGGCGGCCCTTTGCGAAGAGCTCCGCGATCGGCGCGTTCGTGGGTGCGTTGCCCGGGGCGGGCGCCGCGATGAGCGCGTTTCTCGCCTACACCGAGGCCAAGAGAGGGTCGTCGCGCTCGGAGGCGTTCGGTACTGGAATCCCCGAGGGGATCGTCGCTCCGGAGACCGCCAACAACGCGACGACGGGTGGGCCTTCATTCCGATAGTGAGTATATGGGGGCCTGCTTCCGGGCGGCTTGACCCGCACCAGCGATTGACCCGTCAGGATGTGGGTGCTGGAACGCTCCTGGGCTTCTCTGACCCACATTTCCGATTGACCCTGTGTCTTTCCTCGGAACTGTCGGTTGCCCGGGAGCGGGCCAGTGAGGCGCCTGCCTCACCGACGGTGTGACTTCATGTAGAGCCTGGCCAGTGGCCCCGTCACTGTCTTGTCCACCCGCCTCGGTGCGCCGGCGCCGTTCCCTATGACCGAGCCAAGGAGGCGACATGACGCACGTGACATCGGTACCGACCATCCGCGTGGTCGGCGGCATTGACACCCACAAGGATCTGCACATGGCCGCCGTCGTCGACCGCGACGACGGCCGTCTGCTGGAGACCAAGGACTTCTCGACGACACGCGCAGGGTATCGGGCGTTACTCCGTTGGATGCGTCAGCACGGCGCGCTCGAGTCGGTCGGGATCGAAGGCACCGGCAGCTATGGCGCCGGGATCATGCGTTTCTTGAACGCGGCGGGTGTGACGACACATGAAGTCGACCGCCCTGATCGGAGCGACCGACGTCGCCGCGGGAAATCGGATGCCGTCGATGCCGAGATGGCCGCCCGGGCCGTCATCTCGGGGCGCCGCCTATCCACGCCGAAGAACAAGAATGGCCGCGTCGAAGCGCTCCGCGTGCTGCGGTTGACGCGGGCCGGGGCCGTGCGTTCCCGAACCAAGGCACTCCAGCTTCTGCGCAGTCATGCCGTGTCTGCCCCGGACGAGGTCCGCGACGAGGTCCGTTCCCTGACCCGGATGCAGCTGCTGCGGACCGTCGCGGCCTGGCGGCCCGACTATGACGACTTCGACCATCCCGCCACCGCCACCCGGATCGCGATGCGGTCGTTGGCCCGGCGTATCCTGGAGCTCAACAACGAAGTGGCCGACCTCGACGACCTCATCGAGCCCCTCGTCACCGACCTCGGCGCGCGACTCATCGAGCGCCCGTGCATCGGCATTGAGACCGCTGGGCAGCTGCTCGTCACCGCCGGCGACAACCCCGGGCGCATCCGGTCCGAAGCCGCCTGGGCGATGCTCTGCGGGGTGGCGCCGCTGCCCGCCTCCTCCGGCAAGACTGATCGCCACCGCCTCAACCGTGGCGGCGACCGTCAAGCCAACCGGGCCCTCCACATGATCACGATTAGCCGGCTCCGCACCGACGAGCGCACGCAAGCGTTTGCTCAACGCAAGGTCGCCAGCGGTAAGTCCAAACTCGAGGCCATCCGCTGCATCAAGCGGTACATCGCTCGTGAGGTCTATCCCCTTGTGAAGGCCAACACCGCCGATGTTGGAGGCTCGACGAGCGCCCCTTGACATTTATGAGAGCTTCGCTGGCGTTCGGGATTCCAGGAGATGCCGTGACGGCCGTCATTCTCGGCGGTCTCCTGATTCAGGGGGTGACGCCCGGGCCACAGCTGCTCCGGGACGGCGGGGCGCTCATGACGTCCCTGTTCATCGGCTACTTCGCGGCCTACGTGGTCGTGCTGGTGCTGGGGTTCGGGTGCCTGCCGTGGTTCGCCGGGCTCGCGCGCGTGGACCGCACGCTCCTGTTTCCGTTCATTGCCGCCGTGTCGATGGTGGCGGCCTTCGTGTCGGAGCGCACCTACTTCGGCATGTGGCTGACCCTCTCGATCGGACTGCTCGGCTACCTGCTCAGACGGCTCGGATTCCCGGTCGTGCCGGTATTGGTCGGGCTGATTCTCGGGCCGATGCTGGAGTCGAACTTTCGACGGGCCCTCATCGTGTCCGAGCAAGGCCTCTCGGTCTTCGTGCGGTCGCCGCTCAGCGCCGCCTTGCTCGCTGCGGCCCTCCTCCTCGTCCTCTACGCCCGCAGGAGACCGAGCGGCGGCAACTGATCCAGGCCGCTAGTGGTGTGTCCCAAGAATAACGTTGCACTTCCCAACCTTCTCTAGAATCGTATCGACCGTCGCGGTCCAGACAAAGGGTTGGGGGTTGTCGTTGTAGCGCTGGAGGTAATCGTTGATGGCGGCGACGAGTTCGTCGACACTGCAAAACACCCCGCGGCGGATGCGTTTCTGCGTGAGCTGGCTGAACCAACTCTCGACGAGGTTGAGCCACGATGCGCCGGTAGGGGTGAAGTGGAGCGTGAAGCGCGGATGGGCCGCCAGCCAGGCCCGCACGGTCGGATGTTTATGCGTGCCGTAGTTGTCCAGAATGAGGTGGAGGTCGAGGCGAGAGGGGAACGCGCGGTGGAGTTGGCGAAGAAACTTCAGGAACTCCTGATGCCGATGCCGGCCGTGGCACTCGCCGATGACCTGCCCGGTCAGCATGTTCAGCGCGGCGAACAAGGTCGTTGTCCCGTGGCGCTTGTAGTCATGCGTGAGTGTCCCACAGCGGCCCTTCTTCATCGGCAGCCCGGGCTGCGTCCGGTCCAGCGCCTGAATGTGACTCTTCTTGTCCACACACAGCACGACGGCCTTCTCGGGCGGATTCATGTACAGCCCCACGACGTCCGTCAGCTTCTCCACGAACGCGGGATCGGTCGACAGCTTGAACGTCTCCACTCGATGGGGCTGGAGGCCATGCGCGTCCCAGATCCGCTGCACGGTCGAGCGACTGACCCCCTGCGCCTTCGCCATCGTGCGACAACTCCAGGGGGTCGCCCCCGGTGGCGTGCGGTGCAACGTTGCGTGGACGATGGCTTTGACCCTGCGCGCACTGATCGTCGGTTTGCGCCCGCGCCCCTCACGCATCTCGAACACCGAATCAACGCCCTCCTCTCCAAACCGGTCGCGCCAAGCCAGCACGGTCGGCCGGCTGACGTCCACGGTCGCGGCAATGCGGCTGTTGGAAACCCCCTCGGTCGCCAGCAGCAACGCCTTCGCGCGGATGACTACCCGATGCGGTGCCGACGTACTACGGGCCCACTGTTCCAGGAGTCGCCGACCCTTCGCGGCCATGGACAGAGCGGCGGCGGCATCATTCATCCCGCCTATATTGCACGCAGGTCGTTGATATGTAAATGTATTTCAGGGACACTACACTAGCGGATCGCCTTGGGGGCCGGCTGGCCCTCGGGTACCAGCGAGACGTACTCCAGCGGCGCCCGGATCCGCTCGAAGTCGGCCTTCGATTTCTCGACCAGCTCGGGCGATGCGTAGAGGTCGATGGCCGATCCGGCCAGCGCCTTGGCGGCGACCAGCATGGCCTTCTCGCCGATGCTCGTGCCGGTGCACGCGACGATCTGCCAGCTGTGGCCCGGGGCGCCGAAGGTGTAGCTCGCCACGGTGAGGCCGCCCATCGGCGTGAACCAGCTGATCCCGCCCGCGTCGGTCGAGTGCGTTCCCTGGCCGGGCTCGTCCGGCAAGGGCACGATCGTCTCGAACAACGCCATCGGCAGCTCGCGTCCAAGCGACGTCTGGGTCGTCCGCGCGAACGCCTTCTCCTCCTGCGAGAACGCCGGCGCACCGACCAGCTCCAGGTTCCGGTGGATGACCTCGGACAGGGTGCGATTGGGGAGCACCTCGTGCATCTCCGAGTCCACCTGGATTCCCGAGAGTGTCGTGCGGGTCATTATCGCGGCGCCCTCGGCGATCTCCTTGACCCAGGCGAAGTACTCGCGGACGTCTTCGTGCTTGTTCGCCCGGATGTAGAACCAGCCCTCCGCTTCTGGGGGCACGACGTTCGGCTGACCTCCGCCCTGGGTGATGACGTAGTGGATGCGCGCGTCTTCCCTGACGTGTTCGCGCATGTAGTTCACGCCGTTCCCCATCAGCTCGACCGCGTCCAGGGCGCTCCGGCCCTGGTGGGGCGACGTGGAGGCGTGGGCCGGCAGTCCCGAGAATCTGAATTTTACCGACACGTTGGCCTTCGAGTAGCCATAGCCCGAGGCCGTGACCGGAGACACATGCCAGTTCAACACGACGTCGTCGTCCTTGAACAACCCGTCCCGGAGCATGTAGGTCTTGCCGATGCCCGTTTCCTCCGCGGGCGTGCCGTAGAGCCGAATCGTGCCGGTGGCGGCACTGGACGCGATCGCCTGCTTCACGGCGATGGCGGCCGCCGTGCTCGCGGTGCCGTAGAGGCTGTGGCCGCACCCGTGTCCGGCGTCGACCCCCGCACGCTCCTGGCGTTCGGCCGTCGCGTCCTGCGACAGCCCGGGCAGCGCGTCGTACTCCGCGAGGATGCCGATGACCGGTCGGCCGCTCCCGTACGACGCGACGAAGGCCGTCGGCATGCCCGCCACGCCGGCCTCGACCATGAACCCGTTCGCCTCGAGGAGATCCATCAGCTCCCTGGAGGACTTGACCTCTTCCAGACCGGTTTCCGCGTAGGTCCAGATGTTCTTGTTGACCCGCTTGAGCGTGTCGGCCTCCGCATCGACCCACGCCAGCGCCTGGGTCTTGCCGTCCTGCGCCCATGTCGGCGAACCCCAGGCCACCAGCGCCAACATCATCAGCGTGACCCAAGCGATTCGAATGTGCATGGTGCCCTCCTCTTCCGCATGCCTCCAGGCAGCAACCTACACGACTGGTCAGTTTCGCGTGAGGCGGAGGCGGCGTCCGCCAGGCAAACCGTGAAGGCGGCCAGCCCCGTGCTCGTCCGACTCCCGTGCGTCAGCCGCCGCAATGTTTTCGGTTTGCAGGGCGGACGCCGCCTCCGCCCCCCGCGAAACTGACCAAGTCCGCGGTCACGGCAGCGTCAGCGCGATCAGCTCCCCGGGATGGTCCTGGGCCCCGACAGCGACCACGATGTACTGCTTGTACGCCGGCTCGTCCTCCTCTGCGTCCTCGACGGGCAGCGTATAGGTCATCGGCACACCGCTCTGGTTCGCGGGCAGCTCGAACTCCGCGACGATCTCCCCGGTCTGCTTGTCGTGGGCGCGCAGCATGCGACCGCCGGTGCCGGGTCCCGCCGCGAAGAGCCCTGCGCCCTCACCGGCGAACAACAGGCTCTTGGTGACGAGCAGTCCCACCCGTTCGGCCCGGCCGGTTCGGGGCATGTCGATGCCCTGCAGCGCCGGGTGCTCCCTCACGTAGTCGGGGGCCTCACCGTTGGGGATCGTCCAGAGGATCTCTCCCGCGTTGAGGTCGATCGCCGTGATTCGTCCCCAGGGTGGCTTGATGAGGGGAAGGCCTTGCGGCCCACCGGCTCCCGGCCACGGCTTGCCTCGTCCCTTGATGAAGTCCATGTTCGACAGCTCGGGGTCGTTTTCCAGGCCGAGAACGGTTGGCTTCGTGGTCGAGGAGACGTAGAGGACGCCCGTCTCGACGTCGAAGGTACCGCCCTGCCAGTTGGCGCCCCCGCTGGCCCCCGGCAGCATCAGCGTGCCCATGGTCCCCATGGGGTTGATGAGCGAGGGGGGCATGAAGAGCGGCCCCAGACGATAGGTCTGCGCGATCTCGATCGCCTCGGCGCGCAGCTCCGGCGTGAAGTCGAGCAGGTCGTCGACCGTGACGCCCTGGCGGTCGAACGGCGGTGGCTTCGTCGGAAACGGCTGTGTCGGCGACGTCCACTCGCCCGGCACATCGGTCTGGAGGACGGGGCGCTCCTCGATCGGCCAGACCGGCTCTCCCGTGGCCCGGTCGAAGACGAACGTGAACGCCTGCTTGGTGACCTGGGCCACGGCCTTGATCGGCTTCCCCTCGACCGTGATGTCGACCAGAATCGGCGGCGCCGGCGGGTCGTAGTCCCAGATTCCGTGGTGGACCGTTTGAAAGTGCCAGACGCGCTCGCCGGTCCTGATGTCGAGACACACCAGACTCTGGGAGAAGAGATTGTCGCCCGGCCGGTGCCCGCCATAGTAATCGCCGGTGGGCGCCTCGACGGGCAGGTAGACGTATCCCAGGTCCTCGTCGACCGTCAGCATGGTCCACACGGCCGCGTTGCCCGTGAAGCGCCACGAGTCGCCTTCCCAGGTGTCGTGGCCGAACTCGCCCGGTTGAGGGATCGTGTGGAAGATCCAGAGCTGCTCGCCCGTGCGCGGGTCGTAGCCGCGCACGTGGCCCGGCGGCATCTCCTTGGTGGGTGGCACGCCACCGGGGGGCAGCGCGGCCCCGACCACGACGACGTCGTGGCTGACGATCGGCGGCGAGCTCGAGCCGATCCCGCCGTCGACAGGGCGGCCCAACCCCGCGAAGAGGTCGACGACGCCCTCGTCGCCGAAATCCGGATGCGGCCGGCCGGTCTCGGCGTCCAGTGCCACCAGGTGATACCCGGGCGTGACCAGGAATATTCGCGCCTCGGTCCCGTCCGTCCAGTAGGCGACGCCGCGCCCGGAGGTAGGCCGTGGCGCCTCCTCACCCCGCACGCCCTCGTCCATCCGATACATCCACAGCGTCTCGCCCGTGGCCGCATCGATCGCCACCGCTGCGCGTCTCAACCCCGCCGTGGCGTAGAGGATGCCGTCGACCATGATCGGCGTCGTCCTCAGGTTGTAGTCGGGGCGCGGGCCCAGGTTCTCGGATTTCCACCGCCACGCGATCTCGAGGTCCCCGACGTTCTCCCGGTTGATCTGATCGAGTGGGGCGTACTTGGTGTTGCCCGCGTCGCCGCCGTAGAACCGCCATTCACCGTCGGTGGCGCCCTGCTGCGCCGCGGCGGGTGTGGACAGCCACACGATCGCCGCCAGCACTGCGACGGCTGCGCGGCGCCGGGTCCCCGGGGTCAGTTGTCGACGCATGCGTTCGGATCCTCCTGAACTCGGTCCGTGACCGACCTCACTGGGGTGGCTCGGCCTCGAGGCCAATCTCGTCCAGGCCTTCGAGGTCGGCCGCGAGGGGCTCCGCGCCCGGCGGGAAGCGGTTGGACTCGAGAAGGTAGGCCAGGACGCGCACGTACACCTGGTCGCTCAGCCCACCGGGCGTTTCCTCGGGCATCGTGGTGCGGATGGTCTCGAACAGATCGCCCAGCGTCCCGTCGGCCCACGCCGCCCTGAAGGAGCGCCCGATCAGGGGTAGGGCCGTCTCCCCGCCGCGGAGGTCCTCCGCGTGGCAGCTCGCGCACTCCTGGAGGTACGCTCGCCGGCCACGCTTGGCCTGCGCCTCGGTGTAGACGCCGTCCGAGACGGAGCGCATGGTCGCGCTGTCGGGTGCGCCGGCTGCCTGGGCACGGCCCGGCGCGTCAGACGCCCGCACCCGCCCCACTCCGGAGCCGCGCTCGACCGCCGGCGCCGCGGGCGATGTCCAGGGCAGAACGCCGACGATCGCCGTACACAGAACGGCTCCGATTCGAACAGTCAGGGAGATCACGGTATGCTCTCCGCCCAGCCGAAGGCCGCGCCATTCCAGCGAGCGACCACGATATCATCTTCCTCGCCCGGAGCTATAATCGCTGCGTCCACCTGCTGACGCAGTCGCGCGCCCCTTGCCGCGGCGCGCCGATGTCGAGCCTGGAACCCGACCGTGATGGGTCGTGAGTCATCGATTCCCCTCGTGATCCTGGGTACCCGCCTGTTCGCCGAGGAGGTCGCCGATCTCGTCGATGACTGCGACGAGTTCGAGCTGGTCGCCTTCGGAGAGAACTGGGAGCGCGCGCGCGGTGGACGGCAGCTCCTGGGTCGGCCGATCGTCTGGATCGACGACTTGGCCGACCTGGCGCGCACGAGCTGGGCGGTCTGCGCGATCGGCACCACGCACCGGTCGTCCTTCATCCAGCAAGCAGCGAACGTGGGATTCCGGTTCGCGACCGTGATCCATCCGACGGCCCGCGTGTCGCGCACCAGCGTGATCGGAGAGGGGAGCATCCTGAGTGCCGGTGTCGTCGTCGCGGCCCAGACGACCCTCGGGCGACATGTGATCGTCAATCGCGGCAGCCTCATCGGTCATCACACCTCCATCGGGGACGGCGTGACGGTCTCGGCGGGCTCGAACGTCGCCGGCCGGGTCGTCGTCGGAGATCGCACGTATCTCGGCATGGGTGCGGTCGTGCTGGACCGCGTGCGGATCGGGTGTCAGGCCGTCGTTGGCGCCGCCGCGCTCGTGACCAAGGACGTGCCGGACAACGCGCAGGTCGTCGGCGCCCCCGCCCGGATCGCCAGGCACCACGTCGATGGCCGGTGACCGCGATCCGCCGCCGGAGGTCTCGGTGGCGCTCCCGATGTCCCGGCACGGCTCGCGCCGTGAGACGGCCGCGCTGCTGCTCGCGCTGGCGCCGGCCTGTCTGGTGGCCGTACTCATCGCCCGCTACGCCGTCAATGTGCCCTACTGGGACAGCTGGGAGTGGGCCGTCGAGCGCTACGCGAGGAACGACGGGTTCGCGTGGAGCGACTACTGGACGCTCCGCAACGAGCACCGCCTGCTGATCCCGCTTCTCGCCGACACCCTGATCGCCGAAGCGACCGGACTGGACATGGTCGCCAGGGTGTGGGTGAAGCTACCCGCCGCGCTCGCCATCCTCGCGATGATCGGAGGCATGTACCGAAGCCGCGCCCGCTCACCGCACGCCTACCTCATCGCGCTCCCGTTCTCGTTGCTGGTGTTCTCCGTGACCTACTGGCCGATGTGGATGGACCCGCGGCCCCTGGGGTCGCACCTTGCGATTCTGGGGATGCTGGCTGCGGTGTGGGCGATCACCGCGCTGCCGCGTGGCTGGAGTGGGTTGGGCGTGGCTGCCGTCATGGCGTGTATGTCATCGCTGTCGTTCGCCGCGGGCAATGCGACATGGGTGGTAGTCGGCGCCTTGCTGTGGGCGGTCGGGTACCGGCGTCCGCGTCACTACGTCGTCTGGGCGGCTCTGTCAGGTGCCGTGTTGCTCCCGTACGCGCTGGACCTCGCCGATCTCTCCAGGGCTCCCGGCGAGCTGTCTGGCGCCCCCGGGGACGCGATCGTTCGTTTCACCCTCAACTTCATCGGCGCATCCGTCTCCGGCGCCGACGGCGAGGCGTATCGGCTTTCGGCGGCCGCAATGGGGCTGCTGGGGATCGGCGTCGGGGCGCTGCTCCTGGCCGGGGTGTTCCGATTCGTGGAGGACGGTGGCCGCAAGGCGCTCCCGTGGGCGGCGATCATTGGCTGGGTCGTGACGAGCGGGATGATGGCGGCCTACGGGCGCGCCGCGCTCGGCTCGACGTCGGCCCAGGTGCCGCGGTATAGCCACTTCGGATCCCTGTTTTGGATCGGGATCGTGGCCTTGATCGCGCTTGCCCTGACCGAGCCGCGGCGGGCGGCCTCCGACGACCGACTCGTATGGCTGACGGTGATGCGCGTGATCCCGGTGGGCGCATCTCTGCTGATCGCCCTGGGATTCATCACCGCGAGCCAGCGCGTCCTGTCGAGCCCCCGCTTCGGAGATCACAGCGCGCTGCTGGCAACGGGGCGAGACTGTCTCCTGGAGTATACGACGGCGAACGACGCCTGCCTCGGGCTGCTGCACCCCGACGTCGCCCACATTCGCCGGCTGATGCCGCTGCTCCAGGATCGGGACGCGGCATTCCTCTCGCGTCCCCGGGCGCTGCCGCGCTGAAGGGGCACCACGAGGTCGATGAACGAACCGCGCGCGCCGACCGTGAGCATCGTGATTCCGGTCTATCGGAACGCCGAGTCACTCGAGACGCTGTACCGTCGGCTTCGGTCCACGCTGGAGACCTTCGGTGCGCCGTTCGAGGTGGTCTTCGTGAACGATGCCTGTCCCGACGACTCCCTCACGCACCTTCGGCGGCTGACCCGGATCGATCCCCGTGTGCGGGTCGTGGACTTGGCGCGCAACGTCGGTCAGCAGCGAGCCGTGATGGTCGGGTTGGAGGCGACGCGCGGGCGCGAGATCGTCGTGATGGACGCCGACTTGCAGGATCCGCCGGAGGCGATTCCCGGGCTCCTGACTCGGCTCCGACACGGCTACGGGGCGGTCTTCGCGGCGCGGCGCGGCCGGTTCGCGTCACCGATGCGGCGCGCGACCTCTCGGGTGTTCAAGTGGACGATTGCAAGGCTGGCCGGTGTGCCGGCGGATGCAGGGCTCTACGTGGCGATGGACCGTCGGGGGGCGACCCGGATGCTGGCGTTCGCCGAAACGCGGCCGTACGTGGTCGGCATGATCGGCTGTAGCCGGAGCTCCGCTGACCTCCGTCCCCGTCGAACGCGCGGCGCGTCCCCACGGCCGTTCGGGTTATGGAGCACTGGGCCGCACCTACGTCGCGTTGGGCGCGCTCCTCCGGGTGCTCGTGCTGCGCCGACGGCGGGACCCGCCTGGGGCACGAGCGTTGGGCCCGGACGCGGCCGATGTCGTCTCTCGGATCCCTCCCCGGCGGCCGACCCGGTAACCGGGGTATCGCCCGAGCCGGGAACCAGGCGGGTTTGTGCTAGGCTGGGCTCCGTTTCTCCCCGTCAACCCGAGGGTGCGCGATGGTGTGGTGGCTCTGGATCTTGCTCGGGCTCGGGCTGCTGGTCGCCGAGATGGCGATCCCCGGGAGCTTCTTCGCGCTGTTCTTCGGCGTCTCCGGGATCGTCGTGGGCATCCTGGTCGCGCTCGGCGTCGGCGGCCCCCCCTGGCTCCAGTGGCTGCTGTTCTCGGGCCTGTCGGTGGCGGCACTGGTGCTGCTGCGCGGGCCGCTCCAGGCCAGGCTCAATCTCCCTGGAGACCAGGCGCCCGTCGACAGCCTGATCGGGGAGGTCGGCGTCGTGCTCGAGGAGATCCCCGTCGACGGAAGCGGCAAGGTCGAGCTACGTGGCGCGCCCTGGACGGGGCGCAGCGCGGCTGCCCGGCCGCTGGCGCACGGGCAGCGGTGCCGGGTGGAGCGGATCGAGGGCCTCATCCTCTGGGTCCAGCCCGAGTAGTCCTGTCAGGGACTCTTCTGGGAAAGGCGTACACCGATGCTGGTCGTCACGATTCTTCTCGCGCTGTTCGTGCTCTACATGTTCTTCAAGACGGCTGTGGTCGTGCCCCAACAGCACGCCTACGTGGTGGAGCGTCTCGGCAAGTTCAACGCGGTGCTCGACGCCGGGTTCCACATCCTGATCCCCTTCGTCGACCGGGTCCGCTACCGGCATCTGCTCAAGGAGCAAGCCGTCGACATCGCGGAGCAGATCTGCATCACGAAGGATAACGTCCAGGTGGGTGTGGATGGCATCCTCTACCTCAAGGTCCTCAACCCCGAGCGCGCGTCCTACGGCATCTCGAACTACATCTTCGCGATCACCCAGCTGGCCCAGACGACGCTGCGGAGCGAGATCGGCAAGATCGAGCTCGACCGAACCTTTCTCGAACGGACGCACATCAATGCGCAGGTGGTCAACGAGGTCGACAAGGCCTCGGATCCCTGGGGGATCAAGGTCCTCCGCTACGAGATCAAGAACATCACGCCGCCCGCGGACGTCATTGCCGCCATGGAGAAGCAGATGCGGGCGGAGCGCGAGAAGCGCGCCGTGATCCTGACGTCCGAGGGCGAGCGCGACGCGGCCATCAACACGGCGGAGGGACAGAAGCAGCAGGTCATCAAGGCCTCGGAGGCGAAGAAGCAGCAGCAGATCAACGAGGCCGAGGGGCAGGCGGCCGCCATCCTCGCCGTGGCGCGGGCCACTGCAGAAGGACTCGAGACCGTCGGGCGGTCGATCAACGTGCCGGGAGGCTCGGAGGCGGTGCAGCTACGCGTGGCCGAGCAGTACGTCGAACGCTTTGGAGAGCTCGCCAAGGTCGGCAACACGCTGATTCTGCCGGCGACGCTCAGCGACGTGGGTTCGATGATCGCGCTCGCGATGAACGTGATCCAGTCGAAGGGCGACGCGTCGCCGCGGGTCTAACCCCGGGGTCGTACTGCTTTGCCAGTCGCCTGGCGTGCGGAACGACGTCCGCCCAGCAAACCGAAACCGATCATCCATCCCGCCGCTTGAGCCGCTTCAGCGCGCGGGCGGCCTCCTCGCCGTACTCGAGCGCGCGACGCCGGTCGACCGACACCGGCGCGTCGGTGGTACCCGGCGGGTGCGTCTCGGGCGGGTAGATGGCCAGCCGCGGGTCGGCGGGTGGCCGTCTGCCGAGGTCGAGGTCGCGCTGGTTGGTGCGCCGCGGTCGGACGACCTCGCCATCGACCGTTTCGAGGTCGAGCCACCACTTCTTGATGGGGTTGCGTCGACCGTAGCGGAACGCGTCATCGAGCCAGATGAGCGCCCGGCGCGTGAACGGCAGATTCATGGCCATCCACAGGGCCAGCCGGTGCGCCAGGATGCCTTCCTTGTTGAAGGGGCACATCTTCATGCACCGCCCGCAAGCCGAACCATACGGATTGGTGATGCGGTACTTCGTGCACCGCTCGACATCCGGTTTCCAGATTTCATACCCGTTGTAGAGAATCTTGTCGCCGTGCGGGATGGCGTCGCAGGGGCACTCGCGCGCGCACTTGCGGCACTTGCCGCAGAAATCCTGGAGCCCGAAGTCGATCGGCTGGTCCGGCGCGAGCGGCAGGTCCGTGGTGATGACCGCGGTCTTGTAGCGTGGACCAATGAAGGGATTGAGGACGAGCTCGCCGATCCGGCTCAACTCCCCGAGGCCGGCCAGCACCAGCAAGGGGAGGTGCAGGACGTCGCCGCGAGCGTTGGAGTGCGCCGTGGCCGGGTAGCCGAGATTGCGGATGTAGCCGGCGACGGTGCAGGCGATGGTCGAGCCCTTGAGGTAGGCGCGGTAGCTCTGCGCCCCGCTCATCCAGTCGTCGCCGCTCGAGGCCTCGAGCGTATCGAATCCCTGGTCGATCACCAGAACGATGGCGTATCTGTGAGACGGCGTGATCGGCGTCCCGTCGGCGTCGTGCGAGTACCAGGCGTACTCGGGAACCTCGCAGATCCCGACAACATCCGCGTCGAGGAAGTAGCAGGTCGCCTTGATGTGCCTCGAGACCGCCTCCGGGTCGTCCGGAAGCGGCGCCCGCGTGGGTGCCGGCTCGCCCGTGTGCACGTCGTGGTGGGTGGCGTCGACCGCGCCCATGGCCGCCGAGAGCGGATTCTTGCTGACGAAACGTCTGACCTCCTCGAACGGTCGCTTGCCCAGGTCGCCGTGACGGGCCCGCGCGAAGAAGTCCGCGCGTTTCGGGACCCGCGCGATGTCGTCGGTGATCAGGGTCGTTGGCCGCGCGACGCGCCTGATCCGCTCCATCGGATAGGGGCCGAGATGCACGGGTCGCCTGTGGCGGGAGAAGAGTCGCACGGGCTGTCAGCAGCGGATCCGTCTCGCGGCGACGGCAGCCCGGGTATCGGCGGCGTGCCGTCGCCGCGAGCGGCGTGTCACGATGGGGCGCGCTAGCTCTGATCGCTACCCTTGGCCGCGTGGATGGCGAACGCCGCACCCTGCGGGTCCATGCACTGCGCGATCCATTCGCCGCCCGGGACCTCCATCGGGCCGTTGAGGATCGTCCCGCCCTCCGCCTTGATCGTGTCGATCAGCTTGTGGACGCTGGCGACGGTGACGTAGATCAGCCAGGCCGGCGGTCCCGGCATCTCCTTGGGCTTGGTGAATACGCCCCCGAGCGTGAGACCGTTGCGCGAGTACATTTGATAGATGCCACCGGGGCCCATGTCCATCGCGTCGGCCTTGTCCCAGCCGAACAGCTGCGTGTAGAAGTCGAGCGCTGCCGTCTGGTCGGTCGTGGCCAGCTCGTGCCACGAGAACTCCCCGATCCCGGCCTTGCCCTCGTGACCGGGCGCCTCGCCCGCGGGCGTGTAGACGGCAAACACCGCGCCTTGCGGATCCTGCAGGACGGCGAAGCGGCCCACCGTCGGGATGTCCTGCGGCTTGACCAGGACCTTCCCCCCGAGTGTCGTCGCCTGCGCTACGGTGCCGTCGACATCGGGTGTCCCGATGTAGGCGAGCCAGTGTGGCGGGGCACCCGCGGCCTTCGCCTCGTCCGGCAGGGTCATCACGCCACCGAGCGATGTGCCATTGCTCGTCCACATCGTGTACGGCATTGGCCCGCCCTCGAATTGGCTCGTGCCCCAGGGCAGGACGGCAAGATAGAACTTCTGTGCAGCCGCGGGATCGCTGGTCATGAGCTCCGCCCATACGAAACGGCCACGGTAAGGTGCGTCGGACATGGGTTTCTCCAGACGTGAGAGTCGAATCAGCAGACGCGACGCGTCACCAGCGCGCCGCCGCCAGATTCAGAGTGAGTGTCGCTCTGGAAGGATCCTTCACCGGGGCCCCTGGATGCAAGCGGTGTGGCCGGGTCACCGCCGGGGGTGACCCGCTCAGCCGAGCATCTCCTCGTCGCTCGCGGCTCCTGGCGGCGTGGATCCTGACCCGCGCGCGGGTCGTCCTCCGGGTTTTTCAGGTGCTCATGTTGCTATTTGTCGCGTCCGGGGCGCTGGGCATCTACCTGCACTGGTGGCCGGCGTCCTGCTCGTGCTCCTGGGCCGTCGGTCTGCTCCTGGGATCGCGAGGGAGCAGATGGACTCTGGGTCAGCCCGGTCGCGTCGCCGCCGAGACCGAGCTCGCGCGTACTCTGCGCACGCATCTTGAACTTCTGAACCTTGCCGGTCATGGTCATGGGGAAGCCGTCGACGATCTTGATGTAGCGCGGGATCTTGTAGTGGGCGATCTGGCCGTCGCAGAAGCCCCGAATTCCCTCGGCGCTGGCCGTGTGCCCGTCGCGCAGCTTGACCCAGGCGCAGAAGCTCCTCTCCGTAGCGGGGATCGGGCACGCCGATCACCTGCACGTCGGCGATCGCGGGGTGGCGATACAGGAACTCCTCGACCTCGCGCGGGTAGACGTTCTCGCCGCCGCGGATCACCATGTCCTTGAGCCGGCCGACGATGGTGCAGTAGCCCGCGGCGTCGATCGTGGCGAGGTCTCCCGTGTGCATCCAGCCCGCCCGGTCGATGACCTCGCCGGTGCGCTCGACGTCGTCCCAGTAACCCAGCATGACCGAGTAGCCGCGCGTGCACAGCTCGCCCGCGACGCCGGTCGGCACGATGTGGCCGTCCGGGTCGACGATCCGGGCCGTGTCAACGCCTTTGAGACAACCTGATCCAGCATTTACTGTAGCGACTCCACACCGACGATGAAGTGATCGGCCTGGGCGTCGAGCGGCGGTCCCGGCCGGGAAATGACCCCAGGCTGTGGGTCGTCCGGGGTGACGATCGTCGGTCCTGGAGCGTCCTGGCGGGTCGTTATCGGCGGGCGATTGATCCAAACCGCCGTCGGCGGGGTCTCGGGACGTGGAGGCCCCTTCACGAATCGCTCCGGATGGGCGAGATAGGCGGCCAGGCGGGTGCGGTGTCGGACCTCGAGGATGGTGGCGGCACGACCGTAGTGCACATCGGCCGGCGTGAGATAGCTCAGGCCGCTGTGATGATGCGTATCGTTGTACCACGCGAAGAGATCATGGCTGATCGCGCGGGCGTCTTCGAGGGAGCCGAACCGATCGCGAAACTCCGGCCGATACTTGAACGTCCGAAACTGCGCCTCCGAGAACGGATTGTCATTGCTCACGCGCGGCCGCGAGTGACTCGCCGTGATGCCGAGATCCGAGAACAACAGCGCGACGAGCTTGCTGCGCATCGGCGCCCCGCGGTCGGCGTGCAGGGTCAGCTGGTGCGGCCCGATGCCCTGCTTGACGCACGTCTGCTCGATCAAGCGCTCGGCCAGATGCGCGCTCTCATTCATTGCGACCATCCACCCCACCCCATACCGACTGAAGACGTCGAGGATCACGTACAGCGAGTAGTAGAGGTACGGGATCGGACCCTTCAGCTTGGTGATGTCCCACGACCAGACCTGATTCGGGCGCGTCGCCACGAGCTCGGGTTTGGTGTACGCCGGATGCCGGGCCTGGTCGCGCCGCTCCCGTACTTCGTCGGCCGCGGCGAGCACGCGATACATCGTACGCGGGGAGCAGAGGTAGGTCTGCTCCTCCAGTAACGTGGCATGGACTTCGGCGGGCGACTGGTCGACGCACCGCTCGCTGTGCAACGCGTCGAGCACGGCTTGGCGTTCGGTGGAGACCAGCGCCCGCGGCGATGGCGCGCGGGGCCGCCGCCGCCGATAGAGGGACGCGCGGGACAGGCCGACGCTCTGACACAGCGCCGACGTCTCGCCCGTCGCCGTGACGGCCTCGATCGCGATCATCAGTCGGTCTCGTCGTTGTCGAGGGGTTTCAGGGGGATCCCCAGGATCTCGGCAACTTTTTTTGGGAGCGTGATGATCGTCTCCGCGCGCTGCAGCTGCCGCTGAAGCCGGCGGTTCTCCGCCTCGAGCCGCGTGACGCGCGGGTCGACCGGGAGCGGCGTCGGTCCCCGGCGGCGCCCGCGCATCTCTCGCCGGGCGCCTTGCTCTCGCTGCCGCCGCCAGTTCGTCAGCAGCGACGAGTACAAGCCCTCGCGGCGCAACAGGGCGCCCAGCTCGCCGGGCTTCTTGCAAGCGTCCGCTTGCTTGAGGATGCGGAGCCGATACTCCGCGGGGAAGCGCCGCCGCGGGGCCTTCGCCGGCACTTCAGGATCGGGGTCGGTCACGCGTGACGTGGTCGTGGGGCCGACGGCTCCGGTCGCCCTCCGGGCTTCCTCCGCCTCCGGCCCCACGACCACGTCCATCTCTACGGCTGGTGGCATACGAATCATCCATCGAACCCTCCTCGCCCCTACACTAATCTCACGAGGGAGGTTGTCTCACAGATTATTGGCACAGGGGATCTTCACCTCGAGGTGGGGGTGGATCCGGCCGACGGTGCCGACCCGGCGCGCCAGCGGGTCGCCGGCTGACGTCTGGAAGCTGACCGGGCTGGTCTCGGTCATGCCGTAGGCGATGGTGACCTCCTTCATGTGCATTTCGGCGACGACCCGCCGCATGATCTCGGTGGGACAGGGTGCGCCGGCCATGATGCCGGTGCGCAGCGTCGACAGGTCGAACCGCTCGAAGTCGGGGTGCTCGAGCTCGGCGATAAACATCGTCGGCACGCCGTAGAGGCCGGTGCAGCGCTCCGCCTGCACCGCCTCGAGCACCGAGCGTGGCTCGAACGCCGCGTCCGGATAGACCATCGTCGCGCCGTGGGTGATGCAGGCCAGGTTGCCGAGTACCATGCCGAAGCAGTGATACAGCGGCACCGGAATGCAGATGCGGTCATGGTCGGACAGCCGCATCGCCTCGCCCACGAAGAATCCGTTGTTGAGGATGTTGTGGTGGGTCAGTGTGGCACCCTTGGGACGCCCCGTGGTGCCGCTCGTGAACTGGATGTTGATGGCGTCATCGAACTGTAGCGTGTCCGCGCGCGCGCAGAGACGGGTGCGATGCGACGCGTCGGCGTGGCCGGCTACCGCGGCGAATGGCAGGCTCCCAGGTGCCTCGTCGCCCCCGATCTGGATCACGGCGCGAAGGTGGGGGAGTCGCGTGGTCTGCAGCGCATCAGGCGGGTGGGCGCCGAGCTCCGGCGCCAGCTCGCGCAGCAGCGCGGGGTAGTCGCTGGTCTTGAACGTGGCCGCCAGGATGAGCGTGCGCACCGCGACCTTGTTCAGGACGTACTCCAGCTCCGTCGCCCGATAGGCTGGATTGATGGTGACGAGGATCAGCCCGAGCTTGGCCGTGGCGAGCTGGGTCACCACCCACTCGGCACAATTAGGAGACCAGATGCCGACACGATCGCCGGGCTCGTGGCCAAGCGCCATGAGGCCCGCAGCGAACCCGTCGACCTCGCGGGCGAGCTCGGCGTAGGTCCACCGCACACCCTGGTGCCGGGCGATCAGAGCGGCTCGATCGGGCCATCGCCCCACGACCCGGTCGAAGTGCGCCCCGATGGTCTCGCCGATCAGCGGCGCACGGCTCGCGCCGTGCACGTAGCTGGAGGTGAGCGGGTCCATCGATCCAGTGTGGCCTGTTCTCGATTCAGGTCTGTCGGGACTGGTAGAGTCTAGCATGTGCCCCGATTGACTACCGCCGGAGCAACGGGGCGACTGCCGGGGTGAGGTTCGAGGGTGGCTCACGACGGCAGATGTCGTCGGCGGCACGCCGGCGTACATGGCGCCGGAGCAGGTAATCGGGAACACTCCGGTGGACGCACGCACCGACATCTATGCCGTGGGTTGTCTGGGGTATTGGCTCCTGACCGGCCAGATGGTGTTTGCCGACGGTGGCGTCATGAAGGTCCTCATGGACCATGTCCAGACGCGGCCGGTGCCGCCGGCCGAGCGGGCGACCCAGCCGATCCCGGCGGAGCTGAACCGGCTCATCCTGGCGTGCCTCGAGAAGGATCCGAGGCACCGGCCGGCGAGTGCAGACACGCTACTCGAAGAGTTGACCGCCTGTCCTGTGGACCGTCCCTGGACGCATGACGATGCCCGGGTGTGGTGGGCCGAGCACGGCTCAGAGCTGCCGACGGCGGTGCACTAGTACTACTTTGTCAGATTCGCCCGCTGCGAGCCGAAGCGGCGACCACCCAGCAAACCGAAAACATTGCGGCGGCTCCCCGCACGGGGTTCAGATCTGACACGGAGGCTGGCCGCCTTCACGGTTTGCCTGGCGGCCGCCGCTCCGCCCCACAGCGGACGAATCTGACAAAGTCAGCCCGTGGTCCACCGACGGGCGTGGTGTGAGCGTCGCGGACACGCTCAGTGGGTTCGGGCGACGAGCTCGAGCAGCGTAGATCCGTAGGTCTCGAGCTTGGCCGGCCCGATACCGGGAACGGACGCCAGCTCGTCGAGCGTCGTGGGACGCACCGTGGCAAGCGCAGCGAGCGTGCGGTCGTGCAGCACCACGTAGGCGGGCACCCCACGCTGCGCCGCCTCCTGTCGACGCCAGAGCTTGAGTGACGCGAGCAGGCCCTCGTCCGGCGGCGGGGCGTCGGGCGGGGTGGCGGCCGCATCCTGCGGCGGGGTCGTGCGCTCGCGTGGCGCCCGTCGCCCCGCCCGTCCGGCGCTCGAACCACGCGGCGGCGGCGGTGCTGCGAGCTCGGGCAGCGTGATGGCCACCTCGGTCGTCCGCCCCGTCAGGACATTCTGTCCCGCCGGTGTCAGCGTCAGCGTGCGGTAGCGATCGTCCGAGGCGCGAAGCAGGCCGCCGCCAATCGCGGCGTCGAGCCAGTCGCCGACACGCTTCGGCTCCTCGCCCCGGAGCAGCCCGGTGGTCGAGAGCCGGGTCAGGCTGTCCGGTAGATCCTCCAGGTCACCGAGGAGCATCGCCACGATCCGGCGCCGCCCGAAGCGCTGGCCGGCGCGCGCCACCCCGGAGAGAATCTTCAGGAGCAGCAGCCGTTGATCTTCATCGAGCGGGCGGCGCCTCCGGCAGTTGCCACAGCGGTCGCACGGGTCCACCACGTCGGTCTCGCCGAAGTAGCGCAGCAGCGTCGCGCGAAGACAGCCCGTGGAGTCGGCATAGGCGATCATCCGCCGCAGCTTCGCGCGGTCGAGCGCGCGCTTGTGCTCGCGCGCCATTTGATCGCCCTGGACGACCGCTTGCCGCGGGTCGTCGTCGTGCTCCCTGTCGATCAGGAACTCCCGCGTCCGCACGTCGACGTAATTCCAGAGCAGCGTCACGTCGGCGGCTCGCCCGTCCCGCCCGGCGCGTCCGATCTCCTGATAGTAGGCCTCGAGCGAGCCAGGAATCTCGAGATGAATCACGGCGTCGATGTCCGATCGATCGATCCCCATCCCGAATGCGTTGGTGGCCGCGACCACACGGATCCGGCCATCGGCGAAGCCTTCCTGCACGCGCGTGCGCTCATGGTCGTCGAGCCCGGCGTGATACGCACCGGCGGTGATTCCGGCGTCGAGGAGCACCTGCGCGGCCGCGTCGGTGCTCTTGCGCGTCGCCGCATAGACGAGTGCCCGCCGATCGCCGACCAGCCCCGGGAGCCGGCGCCGCTTCTCCTTGGCGCCCGATACCCGGCACACGTCCATGAGCAGGTTGGGACGATCGAAGCCGGTGACGAAGATCTCCGGCTGCTGCAGACCGAGCAGCGTGACGATGTCGTCCCGCACCTCGGGTGTGGCGGTCGCCGTGAACGCGATGACCGGCGGGCGTCCCGACCGGCCGTCGGCGCGCCGGCAGCGGTCGGCCGCCTCCGCGAGACGCCGATAGTCCGGTCGAAAGTCATGCCCCCACTCCGAGACGCAGTGCGCCTCGTCGACGGCGAATCGCGCCACCGGGAGCGTCTCGAGCAGCCGCGCAAACTGATCCGAGGCGAACCGCTCCGGTGCGACGTAGAGCAGCCTCAGCATACCGGTCCGAGCCCGCTCCAGACTGTCGCGCCGTTCGGCCGGCGACAGCATCGAGTGGATGGCCGCCGCGGCGATGTCGCGGCGGGTGAGCTCGTCCACCTGGTCCTTCATCAACGCGATGAGCGGCGAGACCACGAGTGTCACGCCCGGCAGCAGGATAGAGGGCAGCTGATAGCCGAGAGACTTGCCCGAACCGGTGGGCATCACGGCCAGGACGTCGCGGCCCTCGATCACGGACCGGACGATGGCCTCCTGTCCGGATCGGAACGACGTGTGGCCGAATCTCGCCTGGAGGGTGCTGGAGAGCGTCTCGTCTGCCACGGGCTCACGTCATCGAGTGGAATTGGGCTCGCCGGGCGGGAGGCCTATCCGACCTTCGTCGCCACGATCACACCAAACGCGCCGTAGCGCCAGACCACGTCGGTCTCGAAACCCGCGCGACCCAGCATGGCCAGCTCGACCGCCAGCGGGAAGTAGGTGTCCTCCCGTGCCCAGGTCGAGAGATACGCGCGCGCTTGCCGTGCGGTGTAGGTCTTGCCCATGTGTCCGATCCAGTCTGCCCGCGCCTGTCTTTCCAGCGACGGCGTGCTGGGCGGGAAGCAGTCCGCGGTGATCACGAGACCGCGCGGGCGAAGCGCCGCGCGGCACCGGCGATACAAGCGTTGTTTGCTCCGCCGGGTGCCGACGTGGTGGAGCGCGAGCGCGGCCGTCACCGCGTCGCAGGGTGGAAGCGGCAGGTCCAAGAAGTCGCCGGTGGTGAGCGTGAACGACGCGGCGGTGCTCGCCTTCAGGCGTCGAGCCGCCACGGCCAGCATCGCCGGGTCCGCGTCGACGCCACGGATGCTGGCGTCGGGCGCGACCGTCGCACAGCGCGCCGCCAGGGCGCCGGTCCCGATGCCCAGATCGACGATCGTCGGGCGCCGGCGCGGCAGGAGTCGCAACGCGCCGGCCGCTGCGTCGAGCATCTCCCGATAGCGCGGGATGAACGTTCGGATGCGGCGGTCGTACTCACCGGTGCCGATGTTCAGGTGTGACGCAACCGACATGGGCCTCGGGGCGACGGCTGCGGTCGTCGGCCCGCGCGGGCCGGACGGCCGGGCCGTGTCACGATCCGGCCTGACGAATACTCGCGATCTTGCGGTCGCGGTCGCCGGTCACACGCGCGATATCGCGCCGGTGCTGCTCCTCGAGCTCGGCTCGAGCTTCGGGGTCGAGCGTGGCTGCGCTCTTCGAACCGTGCAGAATCTGCTGCTCGGCGAGCTTCGCTTCGCACACTTGCCTGGCCTCGGCGATAGCGGACTTCTGCTCGTCGCTCAGGGCGATCGCCTCCACCCCGGCCTCCGTGTCGCTCCGCCGCAGTCGTTCCATTGCCAACTCGATCGCGCTCTTTGGCGATTCATCCGACATCATGCTCCCTCTCCCGGCCACGCTGCCGCGGTCCCGGGACCGACGCCCGGGAATGTTCTGCAGAGTCTATGCCACCCGTGCGGTGCCGTCGAGAGACGGCTGGAACCCGTGGTGAACATCCTGCGTCGCATCAACGCATCAAGGGCCTCACGGGCGGCGCCGCGCCCGGCACGTCCGTCAAGCCATGTGAACTCTGGGGTCAGGCGTGCCGGCGTTCCCGCGCCCGCCAGACATAGTAGGCCGGGATCCCCGACACGATCACGCCGAAGCTGAACAGCGTCGATCCCGGCTGCCGCGCCAGGGCGTTGCCCAGCATGGCGATCGAGGTGATGAGGAACAGGATCGGCGTAACGGGATAACCAAGTGTGCGGTAGGGTCGATCCGCGCGAGGCCGGTCGCACCGCAGCAGGAAGACCGCTCCGACGGCGAGGACGTAGAAGGGCCAGATGCCGATCACGAACGCCTCGGCGAGCTGCTCGAACGTGCGGACCGACACGTAGGCGACACCGAGCAGGACGACCAGGACGATCGCCGCGTGCGGCGTGCGGTAGCGGGGATGGACGGCGGCGATCCGCTGGAAGAACAACCCGTCGTTGGCCATCGCGTAGAAGATCCGCGGGCTGCTCATCATGGGGCCGTTCAGCGCACCGAGCGTCGAGAGCAAGACCAGGGCGGAGACGACCGCGGCGCCGGCGGCGCCGAAGACACGGCCCGCGGCGTCCGCCGCCACCAGCGTCGACCCCGACATCTCCTCGACCGTCAGCACGTACAGGTATGCGGCGTTCACCAGCAGGTACACCGCGGCGACCGTGAGCAGGCCGCCGACGAGCGCCAGCGGAATGGTCCGACCCGGCGCGCGGACCTCGCCTGCCATGTAGGTCACGTCGGACCACCCGTCGAATGTCCACATCACCGCGATCAAGGCGATCCCGAAGCCTCCCCAGCTCGCCGGCCCGAGCCGCGGCGCGCCGACCAGGGCTCCAGCGGTGGCGTCGCCGAACAGGAACACGACGGCGGCGAGCCCGAGGAGCGCGAGCACCTTCGCGAGGCTGGACGCGTTCTGCACCGCTGCGCTCCAGGTCAACGACCGATAGTTCGCGGCGCCCAGGGCGACGATGGCGCTCGCCGCAACGACCCGGGTCTGCGTGTCGCCGAGCGGAACGAACGCCCCGACGTAGGCGGCGAAGATCATGGCGATCGCGCCGGTCACCGCGGGTTGAATCACCAGGAGTCGGGTCCAGCCGAACAGGAAGGCCGGCAGTGGCCCGTAGGCCTCGAGCAGGTACACGCAGATGCCGCCCGCGCGCGGGAACATCGTGGCCAGCTCGGCCATCGTGAGGACGCCCGCCAGTGAGATCAGGGCGCCGGCGACCCAGAGCAGGGCGATCGCCCCGACGGTCTCCACCTCCGCGGCCGCGACGCTCGGTACACGGAAGATTCCGCTTCCGATCGTCGAGCCGACGAGCACCGCCGCCGCACTCCATAGGCTCAGGCGCCGGGGCAGCCGCTCGGAAGAATCCGGGCGGGGAGTCGGGACCGCTACTGTCCTATCTCCGAATACAGGTTGGCCACGCCCTGCTCCAGAATGGCGACGCGTGTCACGTCATGCCTCCACTGACGAAGACTCTCACTCCACGCCGGCGCTATCGCGTCTGCGTCCGTAGCACTTGCTCCAGATTGCCGATGTGGTCTTGCAGCATCCCGTTCAGCTCGGCATAACGGTCCGTGGCGTCCCGACCCGGGCGCTGGTCGGCTCGGTTCAGGTTGTCGTACAGATAGACGAGCTGATCGATGATCATGGGCCGCGAGTAGCGGATGGGCGCGGTCACCAACTGCGCCTTGATCTCGTCGAGCGCGGTCAGGACGCGTTGCGCCGATCCGCCGCCGTCCTCCGAATACTCCTGCCGCGCCAGCGCGAGCCTCGCCGCCGCCAGCCGCGCGGCGCTGAGCGCGTCCCGGACCTGGAGCGCGAGCTCGACCTGCGTCGTGACGTCGACCGGGGTGATGCCCTCGGCGGACACGCGGGGGTCCATCCTCGCTTCGAACGATCGTGTCTCGCTCCAGCTGCCGCTCGTCAGCCGGGCCCGGTAGGTGCCCGGCCGGACCATCGGCCCGTTCGTCCCGGTTCGCTCGGGGTCCTCGTGCCACGGTCCCGGGTATCTGAGATCCCAGACGAAGCGGTGCATGCCGGGAGCGGCGGGGAGTGGCGGGGTCGCCGCGCCCTCCAATTCCCACCCGTCCGGGCCGGGCGGCTCGGGCAGCGCCGGGCGTTCGACCGGCGCCTCGCTGGTGAACGCGCGGATGACGTGTCCGTCCGCACCGAGGATGTCGAGTCGGAGCGGCCCCGCGGGCGCGTGCGCCAAGTAGTAGTCGATGTTCGCCCCGATCGCCGGATACTCCGGCTCGCTGGGTGTCGGGGTGCGGGACCGGCGCGAGCCGCGCAGGCGGTAGGGATTGCGGACCTCGTAGAGATGCGCCTCGGCGGAGGCCACGGCCTCCGAGAGCCCGTGGAGGGGGGTGAGATCGTCGAGGATCCAGAAGCCGCGGCCCATGGTCGAGAGGACCAGATCCTGCTGGACGATCTTGATGTCGGTGACCGGCGTCACGGGAAAATTCAGCTGAAAGGGCTGCCAGACTCCACCGTCATCGAACGAGACGAAGATGCCGAACTCGGTACCCGCGTAGAGCAGTCCCACGCGGTCCGGATCCTCTCGGACCACGCGCACCGGATGATCGGCGGGTATGCCGTTGGTGCCGGTCGAGATCCGTGTCCAGGACTCTCCATAGTCCTCCGTCCTGTAGGCGTAGGGCGCGAAATCTCCCAGCTGATAGCGCAGGATGGCGGCGTAGGCCTTGGCCGGGTCGTGAGGCGAGACCTCGATGGTCTGCACGCGGCCGTAGGGGCCGAGGTCGTCCGGCGTGACCTCGTGCCACGCCCGGCCACCGTCGCGGGTCAGATGGATGGGCCCGTCGTTGGCGCCCACCCAGATCACGCCCGGCTCGTGCGGCGATTCCTGGATCTCGTAGATCACGCTGAAGTGCTCTTCGCCGGTCACGTCGGGCGTGATCGGGCTGCCCGAGACCACCTGCGTCTCAGGGGTGAAGGCAGTCAGGTCCGGGGAGATGGTCTCCCAGGCCTGCCGCCGTTCTCGGTCACGTGGACGAACTGCGACGTGTGGTAGACGCGATTCGGATCGTGCGGCGAGACGTGGATCGGCGCCACGCGCTGGAACCGGTAGGTCAGGTCCTTCGGATTGTGCCCGTAGAGGTTGGCGAAGCCCACGTAGTACTGCTGCTCCTGGCCAGTCCGCCGGTTGTAGAGACCGAATCGGCCCTTGCAGTTGGCGTAGATGATGTCCGGGTCTCCGGGCTTGGGAACGACCGGGCCGGTCTCGCACCCGCCGTGGGCCTCCCAGAGCGCAGTGGGTCCGCCCGGCACGAACCGGGGAGGGAGGCTGGGCACGGAGATGGTCGAGTTGTCCTGTTGCCCGGCGTAGAGCCGGTAGGGGAACTCGTCGCTCACGTCGACCTGGTACAGCTCGGCCGTCGGCTGATTGTGCTGGGTGGACCAGGTCCGACCCCCGTCGAGGCTGACGTTCGCACCGCCGTCGTTCGACTGGATGAGGATGTCGGGGTGGTCGGGGTTGACCCACATGTCGTGGTTGTCTCCATGGGGCACCGGCTGCTCGGTCCAGGTCTTTCCGCCGTCCTCCGACTTCCACTGGTCTTCGACTACGGCCCACAGGATGTCGGGGTTCGTCGGGTGGGCCTCCAGGTTGCAATAGTAGAAGGGGCGCCGGACCAGGCGCTCGTAGTCGCTCACCTGGGTCCAGCTCGCGCCACGGTCGTCGGACCGATAGAGGCCGCCTTCGGGCGGCGGGGCCTCCATCAGGACGTAGACGCGGTCGGGATCCGCCGCCGAGACGGCGAGATCCGACTTGCCGCGCAGCCCGCCCGGCAGGCCGTTCGTCAGCGGCGCCCATGTGTCGCCGCCATCGACCGACTTGTAGACCCCGCCCTCGTCTCCGCCGCTGACGATCGTCCAAGGCTTGCGTTCGGTGAGCCACAGGCTCGCGTAGATCTGGTCCGGGTCGTCCGGCGCGAACTCCAGGTCCACGGCGCCGGTCTTTTCCGAGATGAACAGGACCCGTTCCCAGGATTGCCCGCCGTCCGCCGATCGGAAGATACCGCGCTCCGGGTTGGCGGCGAAGGGGTTGCCGATGGCGGCGACGTAGACGAGGTTCGGATTCTCCGGATGGATCAAGATCGCGCCCGTGTTGCCCGTCCGCTCGAGCCCCACGTGCTCCCAGGTCACGCCGGCATCCGTGGATCTGTAGACCCCCTTGCCGATGATGACGTTGCTACGCAGCCCGTCTGAACCCGTGGACACGTAGACCACCGCGGGATCCGACTCGGCCACGCGGATGGCTCCGATGGACGGCGAGGCGAAGTAGCCGTCGGAGATGTTGTGCCAGGTGTGGCCGTAGTCCGTGGTCTTCCAGACGCCGCCCCCCGTCGCCCCCATATAGAAGGTCGACGGCTGCGCCCGATGGCCCGCGACGGCCGTCACGCGGCCGCCGCGCGAGGGCCCGACCGTACGGTAGGAGAGCCCGGCGAACAAGGCCTCATCGAAGCCTCCATTCCGCTCGGCTCCGCCCCGATCCGCGTTGGCCTGAGCCCATGCCGGGCTCACGTGCCCGCCCGATGTCACCAAGAGCGCCATCAGGGCGACGACGAGTCGGGTCGTGGTGTGCATGGTTCAGCGCCTCCTCTGGTGTCCGTCGAAGGGCCTGAGGACAGTCGCACCGTGGATCGGGCGCACGGCCAGATCCTGATGCGTGGGTGATTCGACCATCGATGTTAGGATGGCTATCCTCTGAAGACAAGTATCGATTCTGGTTCCGTGCTGCGAACGCCGAGACGCTTCATGCGGACGATGTTCGTCAACGGGCCGGGGCTCGCCGTCTGGCTCGGCGTGCTGTTGGCGGTCAACTTCGTCGTCCCGCTGGTCTTCGTGGGGCGGCTCGAAGCTCAGGTCGTGCTCTTCGCGGGGATGGCCGGCGCGCTGGTCCAGATGCTCCTGTTCCGGGCGAAGGGGTTCGTCCGGTTGCTGGGAATCGGCCACGTGCCGTGGATTCCGATGGTTCCGTGGCTCTGGATGCGGCTCGACCAAGCGGCGTGGCCCAGCGCCTTCGGCTTCTGGCTGGTCGCGGTGATCGTCCTCGATGGACTCTCCCTGATCCTCGATGTCACCGACGTCCTCCGCTACCTTGGAGGCGAGCGTACGCCTCACCTGACAGTCCCCGCCGAGAACCGATAGAATTTACCGCGGGAGGCCGTGCGGCCTCATCCGGTTCACCCGATCCGAGGAGTCCATGAGGAACTATCTGCCGTTCGTCTTCGCGCTTGGCACCGCGCTCTGCTGGGGGCTGTACGGGCCGACACTTGGGACCGCCCGGCTCGCCGACGTCGACCACAGCCCGTTCAAGCCATACGTCGGGATCGGGATCGCGTACCTGGTCATCGCGATCGTCGGTGGGCTCGTGGGGATGTGGTACAAGGGCGACAGCTTCGTGTTCACGGGCGGAGGGACCGTCTGGGGCATCGCGGCCGGAACCCTCGGCGCCCTCGGCGCGCTGAGCCTGACGCTGTGCATGTTCAGCGGGGGCGCGAGGATCCCGCACGCGGTCATGCCCGTGGTGTTCGGTGGCGCCGTGACTATCGCGGCGCTCTACCCCCTGCTCACCTCGGGAGGACACCTCCGCGCGAGTCCGATGCTGTGGGTGGGAATCATCGGCATGGCGATCTGCATCGTGATCGTCGCGGCAAACACCCCCCATGCGGTGCCCGGGCAAACGCGCACGGTCACACCTGCCCCGGCCGTCCCGGAGACGCCGACGGCGTCCAGGCCGTCGGGCTAGCACAAGCAGCCCGTGGCAAAAGTCCTGCTGCAGCCGGCCGGCGCTGCATCCCGCCTGGCTGTGTTGCTCGTCGGTCAAATACTCCCGGTATTTTCGCTTCTCGCGCCTTGCCAGCCGGGCGCAGCACCGCCCTTGGTGCGACGCAGGACTTTCACCACGGGCTGCTAGGACGGCTCGGGAGGAGCGAGACTACCGACGTCAGTTCTTCGTCCTGCGTGCCGCCGACCAGGTGCTCTCGCCAAACAGCCCGAAGCTGGTTTCCTCGCCCGTGATGGTGTCTCCGTCCACCTGGCCGGACATCGTGATCGGAAAGTCCCCATCCTCGTCCTCCTGGATGAAGCTGAACTCCAGCCGGGTGCCCTTGAGGGTACCCTCGATCGGAATTCGGTCGCGACCGATCACGAGGGTACCGCCGAGCGTGCCGCCCTCGTGCTCGAAGGTTACCTCCCAGTCGATCGAGTCCTGCTGGACGTGAATCGTCAGGTCCCAGTCGCCGCTGGGGTCGACCGACTGTCCCGAACCGGAACCGGCGCCCACGACCAGCATCACGGCGGCCAGAATGGCGGTCATGACCGGGGTCATCTTGATCGGGTTGCTCCGCATGTCGCTCCTCGAAAAAGGGATCTCGTGCCGCGATTATAGATCGCCAGCCTCCCGAGCTCACGTGGCGAGTCGGACCGCGCGTGGGTCATTGGGCCGGTCCGCGCCGGCCGCGTCCGTGGCGACGCCGCGTGAGGAACGCCAGACGATCGCGCTCTCCATCGGATGGGTCAGGCGCATTCAAATGGGGGATCCCGTACACTCTCCACTGGCCAGCTCTGCCCCGGCCGCGAGCGCGGACGGCGCCGCGTGGGTGACGACGGGGCTCGTCAGGCCGTCTTACGGTGCGTACCATCGACAGTCCGTCGAACCGTGTCGCCTCGCGCTGGGCTCGGCTGCGCCGTGACGGCGCGCTCCTGCTCCGGCTTGGCGGCATGCTCGGGCACTACCTTCTGACCGGCCGGCGGGTGCGGCGCGCCTACCGTCGGAAGGAGGCACGAGGGGACACCTACTGGCTCGATGACGCGAGCGCGGATCGAGAGCACCCGTATGCGTAATGCCGGCCCATGCTGAAGCTCCGCAACCCTCCCGCGGCGACCTATGCGTTCGGCTATCGAGCGCCGCCACGGTCCGGCAACGAGATCAACGGCCTCGGGGAGGCGGAGAGGACCCGCGCCCGGCATGTCTTCCACAGCGCCAGCGACGAGCCCCTCGCCTGGCAGGCGCTTGACGACTTCTTCAGCCTGACCAACCCGTGGCGCGTCGTGCTGCAGATGCTGGCCAATACCTGGCAGCTTCGTCGCCGGGACGGACCCATCGCTCGCGAGAGACAGGACGTGCAGGCCCCGGTGGCCATGGCCGCCGAGATCAAGGCCGAGGCCCGGCGACTCGGCGCCGCGTTGGTCGGGATCGCGCGGATCACCGAGGACGACCTGTTCGAGGGGCGTGAGGTTCGGTTCACCCATGCCGTCTGCATCGGCGCCCCGATGGATCGAAAGGAGATGCGGTTTGTCCCCGAGGAGCGCGCGGCGGTGGAGGTCATGCGCAGCTATCGCGCCGTGTCGTGGGCCGCGGTGGCGCTCGCCGACCGCATTCGCGCGCGGGGGTGGCCGGCCCGCGCCTACGGCAACCCGAACAGCACGGAGATCCTGCACATCCCCCTGGCCATCCGGGCCGGGCTGGGCCAGCTCGGCAAGCACGGGTCGATGATCAGCCGGGAGCACGGGTCGAACTTCCGGCTGGCGGCCGTTCTCACCGACCTGCCGTTGGCCGCCGACAGCCCGGTCGATTTGGGCGTGGACGATGTGTGCCGCGTGTGCCAGCGCTGTGTGATCGACTGTCCTCCGGACGCGATCCACGACGAGAAGCAGCTCGTCCGCGGCGTGCGCAAGTGGTATGTCGACTTCGACAAGTGCGTGCCCTACTTCGTCAAGACGTTCGGATGCGCGATCTGTCTCGAGGTGTGTCCGTGGAGCGAGCCTGGCCGGGGGCCCCGACTGATGCAGCGGGCGCTCGAGGTGCGCGCCCGACGGGGTCGCTCCAGAGAGGGCCCCGCCCCGGCGCCCCGATGATCTCCGCATGCGCGTCCCCGAGTGGAGAGAGAGCCCGACTGCAGATAGACTTAACCCTAGCAGTCCGTGAAAGCCCTGCGTCGCACCAAGGGCGGCGCTGGGCCCGGCTGGCAAGGCGCGAGGAGCAAGAATACCGGGAGTATTTGACCAACGAGCAACGCACTCAGGCGGGATGCAGCGCTGGCCGACTGCAGCAGGACTTTTACCACGGGCTGCTAGCGTTCACGTGGCAACCCCACGTGAATGCTGCGGTTGGTCCGGTGGCGGCGCCTGCGACGCTGGGCCTGGCCACGCCATCGTGAGCCCAAGGGAAGTTTTCAGATGACGAGATCGCGTTGCTGCGCCCGGCTGGCCAGGCGCGAGAGGCAAGAGTACCGGGAGCACGTGACACGTCGTGGACGCAGCCCGGCGCGGCACGTGCCGGGATGCAGCGCCGGCCGACTGCAGCAGGACGTGTGCCACGGGCTGCGCGCGTGCGTGGTGATCGCCGCGCTTCTAGCGGTCGCCTGCGACTCCCCGCCGGCGGTCGTCGACCAGGCGGTCGCTCCCAGCCGGGAGCCCGGTGCGCTGTTCTCGGTCGAGTTGGCCGACACCCTGCTCGGCGACTGGCGGGATCGCCACCTCGAGACGCTGGACCGGATGGGCCTCCGCGATGGGCACAGGGTCGTGGACGTGGGGGCCGGGCCCGGCCTCTATACCCTCCCGCTCGCGCAACGGGTCGCTCCCGGCGGCGTCGTGTACGCCGTGGACATCCAGCAAGGGATGCTGGACCTGCTGCAGTCGCGGATGGAGGCGGAGCAGGTTCCCAATGTCGTCCTCGTGCTGGGTGCCGAGGACGATCCGCGGCTGCCCGAGCAGAACATCGACTGGATCTTCCTCCAGGACACGTACCACGAGATGACCGAGCCCCAGAGCATGCTCGCCAGGATGAAGGACAGCCTGGCGCCGGGCGGGCGTGTGGTTCTGATCGAGCTGCGGCTGGAGGCGGCCGCGGTGAGGCTCGAGGAACGAGACGGCGCGATCCGGCGTATCGGGCGAGGGCGCCCCGAACGCGACTCCTCGCTGTGGCGGCAGCCGTACGACCTCGTGCCCGGCACGGATCGTCGCATCCCCAGGGAGAACCGGAGCCACTCCATGTCCATCGAGCAGGTGCTCTCCGAGTGGACGGCGGCGGGCTTCGAGCTGGAGGAGCGATCCGAGCACGCGAGATGGGAGCACACCTTCGTCTTCAAGCCCGCCGGCGACCGGACCGCGAGTAGCTGGGAGGTGAGGCCCCCGCTGGAGACGCGGGAGGTTGGTGGCGCTGGCGAGGTGCAGGTGTTCGCGGACGCCGTCTATCTCTCCGGGCAACCAGGAGCCGACGATTGGCCGGCGTTCGCGGCCCTCGGAATCGATACGGTCGTCAGCCTGCGGTCGGTCGACGAGATGGCGGCGCTCGGCTTCGACGAGCCGGCGAGGGTTCGGGCCGCGGGGATGCGATTCGTGCAGGCTCCGGTCGGGACCCTGCTGCCGAGGGACGTCGCTCTGCTGGATCCGGTGATGGACGACATCCTCAATGCCTGGGATGACGAGAAGATCCTGATCCATGGCGAGGACGGCAACCGCCCGGGGGCCATCTGGGCGCTCTTCCGGGCCGTGGGGCACGGGCTCCCGCTCGACGAGGCGATGGCGGAAGGCGAGCACGTCGGGCTTCAGGCGCGGGCGCTCGAGCAGGACGTCCGGCACGTCGCGACCGAGCTGAAGGCGAGCGAGTGAGGCGGGCGCCAAGATCCTTGACAGGGCTACCAGGACCCTGAAGTATTGGATGGCCATGGTGGGCCTAGCGTGCCGCGCTGGCTCGCGCCCGGGTGTCGAATCGCGGGAGTGGCTCGAATGGATGGAGACGTGATGAGGACAGGTTCTGTAACGGTGTGGGGCGCGGCACTGCTGCTGACGCTGGCAGGCTCGTTGGGGTTGGCTCACCAGGTGACGGCGAAGGGGAACGGCGTCCCGAACGCCCAGGCCGTGACGGACTGGCAACCCGCACAGGGAACGCCGGATACGGGGCCGCCGCAGACCTCGACCGATGGAGCCGAGGCGCCTCCGACCGGCGAGGCGTCCGAAGACGCCACGACGACCTCGCTCCGGGATGGGGTGTACTCGGAGGCGCAGGCCGAACGCGGCCGCGGTGTGTTCGACGAGGTGTGCGGCGCCTGCCACATGCCTGACGAGTTTGCCACCGCCGGGATCCTGGTCGGCTGGGACGGCGAGACCGTCAACGACCTCTTCGAGGCAGTCCGCATGACGATGCCCGAGGACAACCCGGGTGGCCTCCGCCGCAGCGAGTACGCCGACATCTTGGCCTACTTCTTCAGCTTGAACGAGCTGCCGGCCGGCGAGACCGAGATGCAGGATGACGCGGGGTCGCTGGAGAGCATTCGCATCGAGGGTCTCGACGGACAAGCCCAAGACGGATAACCGCAGCCCCTGTACCCGAATGGCCTCCAGTATTCGCCGCGCCCTCGGCGCCGTCCCCCTCGTCCTCGTCTGTGTCCTCGTTCTCGTCCTCGCCGGGTCCCCGCCTGCCGTGGCTGGT
The DNA here is from genome assembly GCA_965197935.1 of Vicinamibacterales bacterium. Taxonomy (GTDB): domain Bacteria; phylum Acidobacteriota; class Vicinamibacteria; order Vicinamibacterales; family CAZQMT01; genus CAZQMT01. Next base: position 1,548,027 of record CBDAOD010000002.1, read on the forward strand.
TCGGGCGGCCGGACGGGGACCGTGGTCAGCCCGTCCGCGCGGGCGCAGGCCGACAATCAGGTCAGCGGTCGCGTCATCGATGCCTCCGGTGCCCCCGTGCCCGGTGCCGTGGTGCGGGTCGAGATCGCGGGCGCCGAGCCGGTCGACGCGGCCGAGAGCGAGTCCGACGGCGGGTTCGTCCTGTCCGATCTCGGATCCGGTGAGGTTGTGATCGCCGTCACGGCGCCTGGGTTCGCCGAGGCGCGTCAGGCGGTCCTGGTGCCACGCGCCGACGCGTCTCCCGTGTGGTTTGTGTTGCAGCCCGCGCAGCTGTTCGAATCGGTGACGGTGACGGCGTCGCGCGGCGCCGAGCGACTCGAGACGCCCGCGAGCACGTCGGTGGTCACCTCGGCCGAGATGCTCAACTCGGCCGCCGGCATGGTCGATGACGCGCTACGGAACACGGCCGGCTTCAGCCTGTTTCGACGCTCCTCCTCGCGTGTGGCGAACCCGACGACGCAAGGGGTCACGCTACGCGGCGTCTCCGGCTCGGGGGCCAGCCGCACGTTGGTCCTGGCCGACGGCCTGCCGCTGAACGATCCCTTCGGCAATTGGGTGTACTGGAATCGGATTCCCCAGGCGGCGATCGATCGAGTCGAGGTCGTGCGGGGTGCAGCCGGCGATCTCTACGGTGCCGACGCGCTGGGAGGGGTGATCCAGATTCTCACCTTCGCGCCGGACCGAACGCGGCTGCGCGCCTCCGTCGACGGTGGATCCCACGACACGGCCCGGCTCTCGCTCTTCGGGGCCGGTCAGCGGCGCGGATGGACGTCGACCGCCGGGGCGGAGTTGCTGGAGACCGATGGCGTCGTGGTGGTGGCCGAGGAAGACCGCGGGGCGGTCGACGTGCCGGCGGACAGCGACTACCGGACGCTCTTCGGAACGGTGGGGTACACCGCGACCGCGTGGCGCGCGCACGCGCGCGGCGCCGTGTACCGGGAGGAGCGGAGCAACGGCACTCCGGTCCAGGTGAACGACACGGACTGGCAGCAGGGCTCCGGCGAGGTGGCGGGATCCGTGGCGGGCGGCGCGTGGGTGGCGCGGGCCGGCGGCGGGACGCAGACCTACTCCCAGTCGTTCTCGGCCGTGGCGGGCGGCCGGGACAGCGAGCGGCGGGTACGTGACCAGCGCACCCCCAGCACCTTCGCCAACGCGTCGGGTGAATGGATTCGGCCGGTCGGGTCGCACGTGCTGCGGGTCGGCGGGGAAGGCAAGCGCAGCCGGTCGACCCTCAACGAAACCAGGTTCTCGTTCGTCGGGGGCGTGCCCTCCGGTCCGTTCCTGTTCGGCGGCACGGAGACCGGCGGGTCCGTCTACGGACAGACCAGCCTGGCCGCCGGCGACCGCGTGACGGTCGTGCTCGGTGGGCGAGGGGACTTCTGGCGGTCGGAGCCACGGGAGAACACGTCCCCGACCCACTCGGTGAGCTTCTTCAGCCCGCGTGGATCGGTGTCGTGGCAGGCCGCCCCCGCTCTGACGGTGCGGGGTTCGGCCTATCGCGCGTACCGGACGCCGACCTTGAACGAGCTACACCGCGGCTTCCGCGTGGGCAGCGTCGTGACGAATCCGAATCCGTTGCTGGTGCCCGAGCGACTGACCGGAGTGGAAGGCGGCGTGCTGGTGGCGAGCGGCCGGATGTCGACGCGCGTGACCGGGTTCTGGAACCACCTCGACGATGCTATCGCCAACATCACGCTGGAGGTGACGCCCAACCTCACGATGCGGCAGCGGCAGAACGCCGGGCGGATCCGGGCCGCCGGGATCGAGATCGAGACGGATATCCGTCCGCACCCCACGCTGACCGTCAGCGCCCTGGCGGCGTTCACCGCCTCGCATTTTCGCGATGCGCCCAGCCTGCCGAATCTGGAAGGGAATCGGGTGCCGCAGGTGCCGCGGTATCAGCTGGGCGCGGGTGTAGCCTACGCGGATCCCGAGACCTTCACGCTGTCCACACAACTGCGGGTGATCGGCGCGCAGTTCGACGACGACCTGAACGAGCGCCAGCTCGACGAGTACGCCGTCATTGACGCCCAGGTCGGCCGCGCGGTCGCTCGCGGCGTGCACGCGTTCGTGGGAGTCGAGAACCTGTTCGACGTCGAGTACGACGTCGGTCTCTCTGGCGTGCGCACGGTCGGCTGGCCGAGGACGGTCCGCGGAGGCGTGCGGCTCTTCCTGCCCTGACGGGCGGCTAGCCGCCCGTCAGGGTCCCGAGGCTACGCGCCAAGGTCGTGCCGGTTCACCTGGTCGCGCCCGGAGTCGTAGGTGGCGCAGGTGGCGTGGCCCGAAAGGCCGCCGAAGACCTCGCCCGGGTTCACCAGCCACGTCGTTCCTTCGCGAGTCACCTCGTAGGTGTGGTTGTGACCGAAGCAGACGACGTCGTAGCGGCCGGAGGCCGCCAGTCCGCGGGCGATCTCCGGGTAGTGGTTGACGGCCAGTCGCTTGCCTCCGAGCGAGAGCTCGGCGAGCTCGCCGTGGAGCGTCACGTGCGGGAACCGGCTCGCCTGCTGCGTGATACGGAAGAGATCGCCGTCGTTGTTCCCGAAGACGATGTGAATCGGACGGGTGAAGCCCTGGCCGAGCCTGGCGACGACGAACGGCGAACACAGGTCGCCGCAGCAGATCAACGCCTCGGTATCCGCGAGCCGGGTGAGCGCCGCCGCCAGGTTGGGCAGGGCGTCGTGGATGTCCGAGATGATGGCGATCCGCATCGCGTCTTTGTTGAGACGTCGGGTGAGCGAGCGAGCGCGACCCGACCACTGAAGTATACGTTGCCCGGCACGGGTGGCTCGGCTTCGGGAGCGTCGAGGCCGTCGGGGGACCCCGGCCACCAGAAAGCAGGAGGACATGACCCAACGGCTACGTGTCGTCGCCTTCGCATGGATCGTGATGTTCGGGCTCGTGGGTCCGACGTGGAGCCAGGCCCCGCGCGCGGCGAGCGATTTCGCCGTGATGGGCGCCGCCAAGGTGCTCTGCTCGGCGGTGTTCACGTCCGGGCGTGACCTCGACGAGGCGTTACGCAACAGCGCCGGCATCTTCGTGTCCGAGCCGGATCTGGATCTGCTGATGTCACGGGGAGACGGCCGGTCTGATGCGGCGATCACGCTCGATCGCGAGGCCGGCACCGTGCAGGTCACGCTCCACGGCTACACGGGGCGCGCAAAATACTACGGCGATCAGGGCTGCGTGCTGTTTCCGCCCGGATCCGACCGCGTGTTCTTCGAGCCGGTCGACCTGCAGACGACGCTTCCCGATGCCATGAGCCAGCCGTGGCCGATGGGCGACGTCTTGCCCGACACCCCGCTCCCGCCGGGGCTCGACCGGGCGAAGGTCGACGAGGCCGTGGACGCGGCCTTCGCGGGCGAGGGCTTGACGATGGGGTTCGTCGCCGTGCACGAGGGGCGGATCATCGGCGAGCGTTACGGCCCCGGTGTCGACAAGGACACGCAGCTCGAGAGCTGGTCGATGGGCAAGAGCCTCACGGCCACCTTGCTGGGCGTCCTGGTCCAGCAAGGCCATGTCGGGCTGCACGACCCGGCGCCGGTCGAGGCGTGGCACGAGGATCCCGAAGATCCGCGCTCGCGGATCCGGGTCTCGGATCTGCTGCGGATGAGCAGCGGGTTGCGCTTCACGAATGCGAGCCAGCCGTCCTACGAATGGGGCCGCAACATGGCCGATCACTTCTACATCTACACGGGCGCCGTCGATGCCTTCACCTACTCGATCACGCGGCCGGTCGAGTTCCCGCCCAATACCGTCGGGCGCTATCGGAACTGCGACCCCTTGACGGTTGGCTACATCGTCCAGCAGACCGTCGAGAAGCTGGGCGAGAGCTATCTGGCCTGGCCACAGAAGGGGCTGTTCGACCGGGTCGGGATTCGCCGGCAGGTGCTCGAGCCGGATCCCTATGGCAACTTCCTGCTGACTGGCTACGACTACGGCACGACGCGCAACTGGGCCCGTCTGGGCCTGCTCCACCTGCAGGATGGCGTGTGGGAGGGGGAGCGGATCCTGCCCGAGGGCTGGGCCGAGTTCGTGAGCACGCCGGCGCCCGGCTGGGACCGCCCTGTCTACGGCGGACTCTTCTGGGTCAACGGCGATGGGCGCTGGAACCTGCCCGAGTCCGCGTATTTCATGTCCGGTGCCGGAGGTCAGCACGTCATCGTGGTTCCGACGCACGACCTCGTGGTGGCCCGGCAGGGTCATCGCCGGGGCGCGCGCGCCGGCGCCGAGGCCCTGAACGTGGCCCTGGGCAAGCTGATCGAGGCGATCGAGCATCCCTCGGAGTCGCAGTGAGGAGGCCCAATGCCACTGAACCGCCGCCAGTTCTTGACCGGCGCCGCCGCGATCGCCGGCGGTGTCCGCGCGTCTGACGATCTGCTCGCCGCGCCGGCATTCGGTCTCGGCGCGGCGGCGCGCGCGAGCTTTCCCTGGGCGGGCCGCGAGACGTATCTCAACTCCGCCGCCTATCATCCGATCAGCCTCCACTCGGCGCACGCGATGCGCGAGTACGTCGGGTATCGGCTCAACGGCGCGCCCTGGGAGCTGGACGATGCCGGCGCCAGCGGCCGCGGGTCCGGCGGCGCCAGGCAGGAGGCCGTCAAGCGTCTGTTTGGCGCGTTGATCAACGCCGCGCCGGACGAGGTCGCGTTCGTCCAGAGCACATCGGACGGCGAAAGTGTCGTCGTCGCGGGCATGGACTTGGAGGGGGGCGGCGGGAACGTCGTGATCGATGATCTCCACTACCCGGGTTCGATCTACATGTATCGGCGGCTCGAGGAGCGTGGCCTCGAAGTGCGGATGGTGCGGCATCGAGACTGGGGCATCGACGTCGCGGACATGGAGCGCGCGATCGACGGCGACACGCGCCTCGTCTCGATGGCGCTCGTGTCCAACGTCAACGGGTTTCTGCACGACGTGAAGGCGATCAGCGACCTGGCGCATGCCCGGGGCGCCTACGTGTACGCGGACGTCATCCAGGCGGCCGGCGCCGTGCCGATGGACGTCAAGGCGATGGGGCTCGATTTCTGCGCGTGCTCCTCCTACAAGTGGCTGATGGGGAGCCGGGGGTTCGGATTCCTGTATGTGAAGGCAGAGCTGCAGGAGACCGTCGTGAGGCCGACGCGGTTCGGACATCGCCAGTATCGGAGCTTCGACCCCGCGGATCAGGGTTGGGACGCCCGGCCCGGAGCATACCGGTACGAGACGGGCAACGTCTCGAACGTCGGGGCCGCTGGAGTGCACGAGGCGCTACGCTACATCCTCAGGGTGGGCGTGCCCAACATTCGTGCGCACGTCCGACCGCTCACCGATCGGTTGCAGCAGGAGCTCCCGGCGCTTGGCTACCCGTCGATCACGCCCATCGGCACCGACACACCGATCGTGTCGTTTCGGGTGAGCGATCCGGCCGGGACCGCCGCGCGTCTCCGTCAGGCCGGCGTCGCCGTGACCGTGCTCGCGTCGGCCGGGAGAATGCGAATCTCGCCGTCGATCTTCAACACGCAGGCTGACGTGGACCGACTCCTCGAGACGTTGGCATCGACCTAGCAGCCCGTGGCAAAAGTCCTGCTGCAGTCGTAGAGTTTCCAGAACACTTAATAATTTAGTTGACAAGATCGTAACCCCTGGATACACTGATGCTCACTCCTGATCAATTAGGAGCTGGGAAGATTATCCGGTGGCCCGAAAACGATCAACGACCCTGACCGACGGTGAGCTACGGTTGATGGACATCCTCTGGGATCGGGGGCGCGCCACGGTCGGCGAGGTGGTCGATGCCGTGCCGGGTGGCCGCCCGCTGGCCTACAACACGGTTCTCACGCTGCTCCGGATCATGGAGCAAAAAGGTTACCTACGGCACGAGAAGAAGGGGCGAGCCTTCGTGTACGTTCCGATCGTCGACCGTGAACGGGCACGGCGGCACGCGGTCAAACATCTGCTGGCGCGCTTCTTCCAGGACTCGCCCGGATTGCTCGCGCTCAACATTCTGGAGCACGAGCGGGTGGACCCGGAGGAGCTGGTGCGACTCAAGAGCCTCATCGCGGAGAGCGAGGAGGGCGCCGGATCGTGATCTGGATCTTGGACTGGGTGTGGCAGGGGCTGGCGCTTGCGCTCCTCGTGTCGGGTGCGCTGCGGCTCGTGCGTTCACTCAGTGCGTCGACGCGCTACGTGATCTGGTGGGGCTGCATGCTCGTCGTGCTCGCCCTGCCGGTGACGTGGCTCCGCACCGGCGTCGAGGCCCCCGCGGCCGCCGGACGCGGGGGCGCCGGAGTGCTCGACGCGGCGGCAGCCGTGCCAGTCCCTCCCGACTGGCTTATCGCGGGTGCGATCGGCGTCTGGCTCGGCTTCGTGATGCTGCGACTCAGCAAGGTCGCCGGCGCCTTCTGCCGCCTGCGTCGCGTCGAGCAGAGGTTTGAGTCGTTCCCTGCGGCGCGGGCGGCGACCCTCCGGCGCTGGCAAGCCGTGCGCGCCAGCGGACGGCGAGCCCGCCTGTGTCTATCACGCGAGCTCGCCGTGGCGTCGGTGTTTGGGTACCGCCGGCCCACGATCGTGATCCCCGACGGCCTGGCGGCGGCGCTCTCCGATGACGAGCTGGACCAGGTGATCGTGCACGAGCACGGACACGTGCGGCGCTGGGACGACTGGGCGAAGCTGGCGCAGACGCTGATTGCGGCCGTGGCGTGCTTCCACCCGGCGATCTGGTGGATCGGGTCGGCGCTCGATCTGGAGCGTGAGGTCGCCTGCGATGACTGGGCCCTCGCGCACGACGGCTCCGTCCGCGCGTACGCGACCTGCTTGACGAAGATCGCCGGCGCCGGCGCAGCCCACGGCGACCACGCGCTGGTTCCAGGCGCGGTGGGTCGCGGACCGTCGCTGGCCGCCCGGGTGGTTCGTCTGCTGGATGTCGGCCGCAACTCGACCCCGAGGGTCTCGTTCGCCGGCGTGTGCGGCGGCGGTGGGAGCCTCGCCGTGGCCATCCTGCTGATGGCACCGTTCGCGCCGGCCATCGTGATCGGTCTGTCACCGGCGGTGACCGATACTGCGGCGCCACCCCCGGTGGCCCGGTCCCGGGTCGTCGGGTCGCGAGCCGAAGGGACGCCCACGGAGCAGATGGCCCCGGTGGTGGTCGCGGCGTTGGTGGCGATGCCGGCGCTCGAGACTGTCCCTTCCGGTATGATTGTATGATTGCTCCTCGCGACTCGCTCCGGCCGAACGACGCATCGCGCATGGCGGCTTCTGGTGCGGCGCAGGACCTTCACCACGAGCTGCCCGCAGCTCGTGGTGAGCTTGGGCCGCCCGCGACGTCTCCCCCGGCGGCCCCTGGCGTGACGCAGGACTTCCACCGCGGGTTGCCGGGCGCGTCCGTCGCGCCGCCCCCGGCTCCGAGGCTGGACGCCGTCTCTATCGTCGACGCGGTAGGCTGGGAGACCCGGCTGCTGGACGTGGTAGGCTCAGCTGCGTCGCTCTGGGAGACCGGCGTGGTCGAGGCCGACACGGACTCGGTGCCGCGCGTCGTGGCCGCGGAGCGCGGACCCTGGTCGCGGACGGCCGCTGCCGGTGTCGGTGTCGGGGTCGGCGTCAAGCATGCCGGTCTCGCAACGGCCGCCGTATTCTCGAAGCTCGGAAGCTCGTTGTCGCAAGCGTTCTGACGGCTGCCGGTCATCCGGTGGCCACGAGAGGAGTGTCGTGCAGGTTCATCTGGTGAATCCGAGTGAGGTATCGTTCGGCGTTGCGGTCATCACGCCGAGATGGATGTACGTTCTTGCCGCTGCGACGCCGCGATCCTACGGCGATCCGGTGCTCACCGACGAGACGCTGGAGCGCCTCGACCCGCTGACCGTCCAGCCCGGCGATGTGGTGGGGATCGGCATTCACACAGGCAACACGCTACGTGGCTACGAGATCGGACGCCTGGCGCGCGAGCGCGGCGCGACCGTGATCTACGGAGGCATCCACGGCACGCTGTACCCGGAGGAGCCGCACGAGCTGGGCGGGGCGCACTCCGTGGTCCGTGGCGACGGCGACGTGGCGTGGGCGCAGGTACTGGCGGACTGTGCGGCCGGCCGCCTCGAACGTGTCTACGAGGCCGGCCGCGTCGACGCGGACGAGTTCCTGCCCGCCCGCTGGGATCTTCTGCCGCGAAAGAGCTACATGTGGGCGTCGGTCCAGACGGTCCGCGGGTGTCCCAAGCACTGCTCGTTCTGCTCGGTCTGGCGCACCGACGGGCAGGAGCCCCGGCAGCGCACGTCGGACGCGGTCATGCAGGAGTTGGTGGAGCTGCGCCGGCTGGGAATTCGCTTCGTGGCCCTCGCCGACGACAACTTCTACCCGGTGACGCTCGAGGACCTGGCGACCGCGGATCGACGTGAGGACAAGCGCCGGCTCCAGGAGCTTCAGTCGATCCGCGACGAGCGGTTCGAGCTGATGGCGCGGCTCGCGGAGCTGCCGGACGACATGGTGTTCTTCACCCAGATCACGATGGAGGCGTCGGAGGACGCGGAGTTCCTGGCCGCCATGCGCAAGGCCCACATCAGGGGCGCGCTGGTCGGGGTCGAGTCGGTCACGCCCGAGGGGCTCAAGGACATCTACAAGGGATTCAACGCCGCCGGTGAGGAGCTCGTCGTCCGGCTCCGCGCCTTCAGGGATGCGGGGGTCCACGTGCTGGGGTCGTTCATCTTCGGCCTGCCTAGCGATCGCCCGGAGACGTTCGACGTGACCGCGACAATCGCGCAGCGCGCTGGCGTCACGATAGCCCAGTTCCTCATGTTGCAGCCGCTGCCCGGGACCATCGACTTCGCCCGATGGGAAGAGAGCATGGCCGACGAGGACACGCGGATCGACGGCATACCGCTTACCCGGTACTGGCTCCTCCCGGGGACGAAGCGTCCCAGAGTGTACGGCACGCACCCGGCGATGTCGAACGACGAGATCCGCCAGCGCACGCAGGGGGTGTGGGACGAGTTCTACAAGCTGGCCTACGTCTGGCAGCGTGCCGACTGCGTCAAATCGTTACGCTCCCGCCTCGCATTCGTGCTGGTCTCGAAGCTGTACCGCCAGATGTACGCCAATACCGGGCTGGCTACCGACAGTGCCCGGACGACGCGCTCGACCCGATGGGCGCGGTTGCTGGCCAAGCCGTGTCAGCGGCTGTTCGCGGCGACACCGATGCCCGACCTGCAGGTGCCCGCGACGCCATCGGCGTAAGGCGAGCCGAACGCCATGTCTACACGTCGATAAATATTAATAAATTAGTTGAAATGTGCGTCCCGAGGGACGTACAATGTTGTGAAGTCCTGATGAGAGAAGCAGTTACACAAAAGGGCCACCGCACGTGGCCCTTGAATTACGAATGAATTAGGAGTTCACCTATGCCGAGTCGGCGAATTCAGATCGGTGCGGGGGCCGCCGGCGCGATCGCGGCCGGTCTGTCGGTGCTGACCGCCGACGTGTCGGACCGCCCGGTGTCGCCGCTCGAGATCACGGTCGCCCGCCCTGGCGTCGCCCTGCCGGTCGTCCGCGCGACCCGCTACCGGATGGCCGGCCAGATTCGCCCGCTGTTGTTCTGGATCGGGCGCGACCGCCTTGGGGCGGGGCACATCGTGTGGCGCCGCGGGCCAGACGGGAGCGTGGCCTACGAGCTCCTGATCGGGACGGACCCGGAGATCGCGCCGCGTCGTCTGAACCGCTGGGGCTATCTCGCCGAGGAGGTGCGCGAGTCGGGTGGGCGGGTGTTGGGCGTCATCGTCGATGCCGACGCCGACCAGACGCTCGGGGGCGTCAAGACCCGGCTCGAGGGTGGCTCGAGCGGCAATGCGTTCAAGGCGGTCCGGGCGACGGTGACCCCGGAGGCCTCGCGTGCCCGGATCTCGACGGTCCGCGGGGACCGTGAGCTCTCCTACCGAGACATCGAGAGTCTCCTCCTGTTGACGCATCAGGCATCCGACCGGGCGACACCCCGGAGCATCGGGCGCCCACCCGGTGCGCGCTCGGGGTTTCTGGCTGCCCTGGGTGAGCTGATCCGCGAGAGCGTCGACACTCGAGGCGCGCCCGGGGCGGAGCGGCAGCTCAAGCGCGCCCGCCCCTACGTCTACGGTGACAAGCTGCACGATCTGTCCTTGCGGTCGCATCGGTTTCACGATCGTCGTGAGATCGGCGATCGCACCTACCGCCGAGTCATCCACGCCAAGTTCCAAACGCAATCGCGCGAGACGGGCAAGCGGTTCAAGTTCGAGATCGTCTACGGCACGGAGGCAGGGCTCACCGAGGTGCCGATCTGGATCCGCTATCAGCCAAGGTGGTGGCTTCGCGTCCAGCTGTTCCTCGAGGAGGAACCGGGCGAGCTGTCGTAGCGACGAGCGCCGACGCGGGGGGCAGGGCTGAAGCCCGCCCTACGGGCGGTTCTCGGCGCTGCCCTGGGTCTCCTTGCGCCACCACGGGTTGCCGAAGTTGACGAAGGGGCCGCCGTCCTCGGAGATCTGGGCGCGCACCTTGAAGTTGAGCGGGGAGAAGAGGATCGTCGTCATCTTCAGCTGGATCGTCTTGCCGTTGTATTCGAACGGCGCGCTCTCGTAGTAAGCGGTGTAGTAGCCGCCGAGGTCGCCCTTGATCGTTCCCGCCTTGATCACGGAGAAGCCGCGGCTGTCGGTCTCGTGGCGGACCAGGAACTGGCCCTCGGGGTTGTAGAGCATCTGCGCGTGCACAGTGAACGGTCCCTGGGGGCCCTCCGCGACGATCTCGCTCTCGAAGAACCGTCCGTCGACACCGGGCTTGAACTCCTCGACGCCGGTGATCGTCCCGCCCGGTCCGAACGGTCCGTCCGGAACCGTCCACTCGAACGCCCACCGACCCGTAAAGTACTGCTCGAAGTCGAAGACGGGGACCGGGTCGTCGGGCTTCGTGGCCCTCCCCAACGCCTGGGCCTGACCGGCGGGTCTCTGGGGCTGCTGTTGCTCGGCGGCGGAGCCGAGCGCCGGAAGCGCGAGCAAGACAAGTGCGATTACCCACCCCATGTCATCCCCCCAAGCAGGAAACGCCGAATCGCGAGCACAGAAACGGCAAGGGCCAAGCCCCGTTCGGGCTCGGCCCCTGACACTCCCGAACGTTAGAACGCAGACCCGACGCTATTCCTCGTCGGTGCCCTTCTTCGTCAGATCCTGACTGTCGATCGCGATCCGAACCTGCGGGCCGAACATCTCGTCCCAGCTCTGCTCGGCCCAGTACACCTCGAGGTGCGGTCCCGGGTTGTACGGGTTGTTGAGCGAGTTGTCGAAGTGCGCGATCGATGTCAGCTTGCTCCCCGCCGGAATCTTCAGCGGAGTCTCGAGCTCGTAGTAGTGCTGCCACTCGAAGCTGTACTCGGGAACCCAGAGGATCGTCTGCTCCCGCCCGTCCGGGTAGGTCACGATGTACTTGACGTCCTTGCCGCGCAGGTGCATGTGCGGGGACATGCCGTAGAGCGTGATCGCCTCGGGAATCGGGTCGATCTGGGTGAGCTGCCAGTTCTCGGCATACGCCGGGATGTTGGGGATCTTGCCCCGCTCCCGCCGATCGTTCTCGTCGAACACCGGCGGAATCTCCACACCTTCGGCGATCTGCGTCTCGAGGCCGGTGCTGCTGCGGTTGAGGATCTCGTGGGTCACCGGCTTGGTGTTGAACCAGACGCCGAGCTGTGTGCGGTCGAACGTCTCCTTGCCGTTGGTCTGGTAGTGCATGCTCCAGCGAATGTACTGGCCCGCCGGGATGCGCTTGGCCGTTCCGGGCTTGTGCCGCTCGGTGCCTCGGCCAGGGACGTAGGAGATCAGCTTGGATGTGCCTGCCCGCGAGAAGACGCGCTGGGCGGCACGCTCGTCCCGCAGCCGCGGATCGTCTGCTTCGACGAGCTGTCCGTCGACGATCTCTGCGCCCTCGGGGAGGTCGACGATGAAGGCACCGGCGTGATGCAGAACGCCCTGCTCGCTCGGCCGGAGCTCCAGCACCTCGACGAACCTGTCCTCCTCGAACGGGATCTTGGAGTAGAAGCTCATCACGGGGATCTCACCCTCGGCCGGGAGGGCGAAGTCGATAGGCATCTCGAAGATGTAGTCGGGCTCGCCGAAGGTCCAGCGCACGTCGTCGCCGAAGGTGGGCTCCGGCGGTAGGTCGGCGTCGTTACCCTTCGGCGCCCCGCCTTCGGCCCATGCGACGATCGTATCGATCTGCTCCTGGGTCATGCTCGGGTCGTTCTTGAACGTCAGACTGTGCTGGGCGTCCACATGCCACGGTGGCATGTCCCGCGTCGCGACGGCCTTGGCGATCGAGCGGGCCCACGGCCGCGCGTCGGTGTACGAGAGGAGCGACATCGGGGCGATCTGACCCGGCCGATGGCACTTGGCGCACTTCTCGTAGACGATCGGCGCCACGTCCTTCGTGAAGGTTGGGGCACCGGCGGCGTCGTCGCTGGCGAAGGCGACCGGCGCCGCCAGCGAAAGACCGAGAAGCACGAAAAGTGAGCGTTTCAACATTCCAGCCTCCTCAAGTGGGTAGCTGACACACGCCAACGCACTCTAGTCCACAACCTATCAACCATACACACCGTGCTGGCGGCCGTCGAGCCCTTTATCGGCTTCTCCGGCCCCTCGACTAAGTCCTTGATTCACAACGAGCTGCTAGCAGCCCGTGGCAAAAAAGTCCTGCTGCAGTCGGCCGGCGCGGCATCCCGGCTGGCTGTGTTGCTCCTCAGTCAAATACTCCCGGTATTCTTCCTCGTCGCGCCTTGCCATCCGGGCCCCGCGCCGCCTTTGGTGCCACGCAGGACTCTTGCCACGGGCTGCTAGCCCTCCGGGCACGTACCGGACATGTGCCGCAGCGAGCTCAGGTTCACGCGCGACTCGGGCGTCGCCTCGATCAGCATCCCCTTCACTTGCGCCTTGTGGTCCTTGTGCGCGGGCATGTCCCAGGCGGCCACCCCGATGAGATGGAAGCGGCCCTCGCCCAGCTCGGCGATCGCGTCGGCGACCGATTTCTCCGAGTCGGTGAGCGGCGAGATCCCGGTCTCGATCGGCTCGGTCGCGTTGGTCAGCACCCACCTGTCGTCCTCTTCGGCAAGGCACCCGATCATGGTCACCGTCTTGAACTCGGACTGCTGGGCCGTCAGCCCCGGCAGATCTGTGCCGGCCAGGACGAACGCCGTGAAGACAGTGAAGAGCATCATTCCGTTGCGCATGGTTGACCCTCGCGGGTGATCCGACCCCGGCTCGCCGGGTACTCAGTTGGCGAGCGGGTCCGGGCGCATCTGGAACCGGATGATGCTCGGCCTGGTCCCCTTGCCCCCTTCGATGTGCCAGGTCACCGCGGCGCCGTAGGTCGCCCAGACCCCTCGGCCCTTCCACCCGGCGTCGGGATCGTCGATCCGGCCATCCAGCCCACGCGTGAAGAAACCCATCGGGTAGGGCACCCGCAGGATGACCCACTCCTTGGTGTCGGGCATCAGCGCGAGCAGCGAATCGGAGTTCGAGCCCGCCGCGATCGGGATGTCCTTCCCGAGCCCCAGCGTGTCCCACTGGTCGACCCAGCTGTAGTAGTGGTAGTCCGCACGGACCGAACCCTCCACGCCCTGCATCTCGACCTCCGGCGTCGGGTAGAGCGTCCACCCCTCGGGGCAGTGACGGCCGGTTGCCTGCGGCCCGTTGAGCACGGAGCACTTGGTGCGGTCGAAGCTGGCCATGTGGCTGCTGCCCGACAACGCCGTCCAGATCAAACCGTTGCGGTCCACGTCGATCCCGCGTGGGCTGAACCCGTAATCGTCTTCGTCGATGTGGGGGTCGAGTGGCGACGGCACCTCGTACAGCTCGGTGACGCACGTTTCCGGCGGGTTGGACCCGGGGTCCAGCCGCGCGAGACGTCCCGGATATTGTGTGGAGGCGATCCAGATCGACCCGTCGACCGGGTTGGGAACGATGCCGTAGCTGCGGGCCACGACGCGCGTGTCGAGGGTCGGGTCGGCGGGGTCGCGCGGCTCCACCCACTCGGTGATCTTGCCGTCGCCGTTGGTGTCGAGCACCGTCGGGCACCAGCCCTGGGCCTTCTGCTCGTCCTTGGTCTCGTCCCACACCCGCACGTTGATCCACCCGATGACGTCGCCGCCGCCGCTGAACCACAGCGTGTCGTCATCATCCTCGGCGAACTGGAGGTGGTGGGTGCCGTAGCAGGTGTCGATCAGCTCGAACTGCTCGGTCTCGGGGTCGTAGACGGCGATCCCGCGGCCGCTGCTGTCCAGCGGATAGTACTGGGCCGACGGGTGATCCGACCCCTCCTGGCAGAAGGCCGGCGTCTTGCGCCCGCGGATCTGCGAGGTCATCCACACCCGGCGCTTGTGGTCCATCATCGGATTGTGGGGGTTGGCCGGGTCCTCCCAGATCACCTCGTCGCCGTAGTAGTAGGACGGCTCCAGCACCTTCGGCGAGATCATCGGCGGGATCGTCGAGGGGGCGTCCCGCGTCGGGATCTTGAGCTCGGTCGAGGTGTGGGCGACCGGGTCGGTGATCGTCAGCAGGTCGTTCGAGATCGCGACGCCGTAGATGGGGCCGTTGGCGTTCACCGTGGGATCCCGCTTGTCGCTCGCTACCTCATCGTGGACGTAATCGACCTCGGTCCCCCAGTCCCACAACGTCAGCACCAGGTTGCGTTCCACACCCTCGGGTCGGCGAGGCGCCTCGGCCGGGATCTGTCCCGCGGCGATCCGATCCGTCCAGTCGGCCCACATCTTGAGCCCACGCGCGCGCCCGAACTGGTTCATGCGCAAGTTCATCTGCATGCCCCGCTGCCCGGTTTGCACCCGGTGGTCCCAGGCCTCGAGCGAGGAGTCGAACATCTTGGGGTCGTGGAGCTCGCGCGTGATCTTGGTTCCGAGCTGATGGCAGAGCTGGCACCCCTGTTTCGAGATGTCGAGCCACTGCCCCTGCACCTGAAGGCGGTTGCTGATCCCGTTACCGTCGTCACCGGTCCCGGGGAATTCCGCCGGGGGCGGCGGCTCGAGCAACGAGAACCAGTAGTTGGAGGGGTAGACCTGCGCCGCCTCGGCAGGGGTTGCCGCGTCGACGGCGTGTAGTGTCAGCTCGTCACCGGGTGACGCCTGCACGGGGGCGGAGTCGGCCAACCCGTAGCCCCGTACCCAGACGTCGTAAGTGGCATCGGGCAGATCGGGCACCAGGAAGCGTCCGTCGTCGTCGGTGACGACGATCTTTCGAAACTTCGTCGACAGGTCGTCGGTCTCCGCGATGACCCAGACGCCCCCGTAGTCGCCACCGGCCTGACCCTCGACCACCCCGCTGAGATCCGCGGCGTCCGCCGCGAGCTGGCCACCGGCCGAGAGCGACGACGCGCCAACCAGCGACGCCACGAGGAAGAGGAACGCAGTCAGAATGGAGCCTGCCCGTCCTAGCGCGATACCCATGCATGCTCCTTGCGTATGGAACGCCGGCCGAGTGCCTGACGGCCGACAAACGAACACTCACCAGACTGGGTCTCCGGTCGGAGAGATACCTGATGCCGCGGCCATCTATAATTTGCACGCGCCCGTCGTGTCAAGAAGAATTGGATCGCTCGCCCTCGAGCGGACAGGAGCCCGAGCATGCCACGAGTCATCCTCGCCTCGGTTCTCGCGTCGGTGCTCGCCGGCGCCGCCGGCCACGCCGTATCCGACGCGGACCCGTCCATCCTGCCGCTGCGCGAGCGAAAATCGGTGATGGATGCCTGGGTGAAGCTACGGCTGGAGCGAGTGCTCCCGGAGGAGATGCGCCGCTTCGGCTTCGACATGTGGCTCGTGATCGCCAACGAGAGCGTCGAGGACCCGGTGATCCGCACGCTGCTGCCGCACAATCCCCTGGCCGTGCGGCGGCTTGGCATCTACGTGTTCGCCGACCGGGGCGCGGCCGGGGTCGAACGGCGGCTCATCGCACGGCACGCCCAGGAGTTCTACCGGCAGGACTGGAACCAGTTCGAGGAGACCCAGTGGGAGGCGCTGACCCGCATCGTCGAGGAGATCGACCCTCGCCGCATCGGCATCAATCAGGCTACCCAGACCCCGTTCGGCGATGGCTTGACGGCGGGGCTGAAGGAGAAGCTGGTCGCCGCGCTCGGCCCGGCGCTGGCGGCGCGTCTGGCATCCGCGGAGGAGCTCGCCGTGGCGATGCTCGAGCGCCGGATGCCGGAGGAGATCGCGGTCTACGAGCACGTCGTCGGCATCGCCCACGCGATCGTTCGCGAGGGGTTTTCGTCCCGGGTGATCACGCCGGGCGTGACCACGGTCGAGGACCTGAACTGGTGGTTCAACCAGCGCGTCGTCGATCTGGGCCTCGAACGATGGTTCTTCAACGACGTCGATCTAATTCGCGCGGACACGTTGGGCGAGAAGGACGCCGTGATCCGGCGCGGCGACGTGCTCCACTGCGACATCGGGATCAAGTATCTCGGCCTGCACACGGATACGCAGGAGCTTGCCTATGTCCTCCGACCGGGTGAGGCCACGGCGCCGGCCGGCCTCACGGCCGCGCTGCATCGCGGTAACCGGATGCAGGACATCCTGATGGGGGAGTTCCGTCTTGGACGGACGGGTAACGACGTCCAGGCGGCGGCGCTGGACCGCGGTCGGGCGGAGGGGCTCGAGCCGCGCGTCTACACGCATCCGATCGGCTGGCGCGGCCACGGGGCGGGCGCGTTCATCGGCCTGCCGGAGTATCAGGACGGTGTGGCGGAGAAAGGCGAGTACCCGATGCACATCGACACGGCCTACTCGATCGAGCTGAGCGTCGACGAGCCGATCCCCGAGTGGGGCGGCCAGGTCGTGCGCTTCGGCCTGGAGCAGGAGGCGTTCTTCTCGGCCGAGGGTGTACGGTTCATCGGTGGACGGCAGACCGAGCTCCATCTCGTTCACTAGCAGCCGGTGGTCATGACGACGGGAGTCGATCGATGAGACACGAGCGGACGCGCACGCGCAGAGAAATCCTCGCCGGTGTCGCGCTGACCCTGGCGTGGGTGCCCCACCTGCCAGTCGGATGGCTCGCGGCATGGGCCGTCGAGCGCGGCCGTCCAGACCGAGGGCCGCAGACGGGTCAGCCCGAGGAGGACTGGGTGGTTCGCGCGCGCGCCGAGATTCCGGCCGCGTCCGGGAGCACCTACTTCCAGACCGGCGGCATCGGGCCGTCCCCGAGTGCGGTCATGGCCGAGGTCAAGTCTCGGCTCGATTTCGAGAATCAGGGCCCGGCGGACCCGCGCGTCAGCGGCGCGATGGGGCGCATCGAGCCGGCGCTTCGGGCCCACCTGGGCCGGGCGCTCGGCGCCGACACCGAGGAGGTCGCGCTCACCCACAGCACGTCGGAGGGCATCAACATCGCGGTCTGGTCGCGGAACTGGTCCCAGGGCGACGAGGTCATCATCAGCAATCAGGAGCACCCCTCAAACGTCATCCCCTGGTATGTCATGCGCGACCGGTTCGGGGTCGTGATCCGGCAGATCAACCTGGATGCCGGGACGTCGTTACTCGACGAGATCCGGCGCGAGCTCAGCTCGCGCACGCGGATGGTCAGCATCAGCCACGTGTCGCGGAATAACGGGCGCCGCGTGCGAACGGACGAGTCCGCCGAGGTGGCCGAGCTGCTCCGGCGCCGCGGGGTGCGATACCACCTGGACGGCGCCCAGGGCCCCGGCTGTGTCCCGGTCGATTTCCATGCCTTGGGGTGCGACTGCTACAGCACGTGCGGGCACAAGTGGTTGCTCGGACCCAAGGGCACGGGGGCCCTTCTCGTTCGCCGGGACGAGCTGGATCAGATGCTGCTTTCGTGGTCCGGCGCGCACAGCCACGAGACCATGGACTACACGGGGTCCTATACGTTGCTGCCGGCCGCGGCCCGCTACGAGTTCGGGACGCGCGCGCTGTCAGACTTCGCGGGGTTCGATCGCGCCGTGAGCTGGTTGGACGAGATCGGCTGGGAGCGGGTGCACCGGCGTGTCGACGAGCTGGTGGGGCACGCCGTCGAACGGACCCTGGGCTTGCCCGGGTTCGGGGTCGCCTCGCCCGAGGTCTCCGAGGACCGGTCGGGCGTCTTCGTGGCCCGCCTGCCCGAGGGCTGCGACACGGGGCAGGTCTACGAGCGGCTCCGGACCGACGAGCGGATTCTCGCGTCGCCGGTTCGGCGCGAACGCGACCTCCGCCTCTCGATTCACTTCTTCAACACCCGGGACGAGATCGACCTGGCGCTCGACGCGCTCGCGGGCATCTGCGCCTGACCGGCCTCGATCGCCGGACGTCCCGTCCGGCTGCCGGGCAGGGAGGGACGCTAGCAGCCCGTGGTGAAAGTCCTGCGTCGCACCAAGGGCGGCCGGGGCTGAAGACCGCGCCCTCGGGCATGCCGCCCACCACCACCTCTCCGACTCTGGACACCGTCTTGTCCCCGATCTCCAGGACGACCACGCTCCCGCCGTCGTGCCTGAACCACGCGTCCTCGGCCACGCCGCCGCTCCCGCGCAGCAGCAGGGCCACGGCGATCTCCCCGGTCGGGCTGATCGCCAGTCCCTCGGGAGCGTCGCCGACCACCACCCGGTCGACCACCCGCGGGGGGGCGGCCTCCAGGTCGATCACGCTGACCGTGTCGACGTGGCCGTCCGAGACCCCGGCGTTGCCATTGTCGGCGGTCAAGGCCAGCCGTCCGTCCGGCGTCACCGCGATGTTGTAGGGCCACAAGCCCACCGGCATGTCCTGCCGCGTGTCGGTCACCCGCTGCCCGTCGACCTCGAGCACCGCCACCTTGTGCGCCGCGAACTTCACGGCCAGCGCGCGGCGGCCGTCGGGCGTGAAGGCGACGTGGGCCACCTGCTCGCCCATGTCGACCGTGTCGATGCGGGTCACGTCGGTTCCGGCGATCGACAGGACGCTGATCGAGTCGTCCGCGCGGTTGGCCACGAGGGCGAGGTCTCCCGCGCGTTGATCGAGAGCCCGGACGGCTGCTTGCCGACCTGTACCGTGCCGATCGTCTGCGGCGGGCTGGCGGTGAGGTCGATCACGTGGACCTTGTCGTCCGGGGACGAGGTCCACGCGGAGCCGTCGCGAGTCCACGCCATGGCGTT
The DNA here is from genome assembly GCA_965197935.1 of Vicinamibacterales bacterium. Classification (GTDB taxonomy): domain Bacteria; phylum Acidobacteriota; class Vicinamibacteria; order Vicinamibacterales; family CAZQMT01; genus CAZQMT01. The sequence continues at coordinate 1,567,161 of CBDAOD010000002.1, forward strand.
CGTGACGATCGCCAGCCGGCTATCTGGTGTGATGGCCAGATTCATCGGTGGTCCGAAGACGGAATTCATCAGTGGCAGGCTGGCCACGATCCGGGGCGCGGCCGGGTCGGTCGCCACGTCGATGATCGAGACCGTGTCGTTGCCGGGTGCCGAGAACACGGCGGCACCGGTTGCGTCCCAGCGCACCTTTTCGTCGTTCCCCACGATCATCAGCTGTCCGGTCGCGGCCTGCGGCCAGGCCACGAGGCTCGCGGCCAGCACGACCCCCCGGAGCGTTCGACTCGCCGCACCCTCATCGTTGCTCGATCGCATCGATTTGCTCCTCCTCCGACGCCGGCGCGGCGTCGTACCCGCTTTTGGCGCCACCTCGTCGACAGACCCCGAGATCGAAGTCCGACGTCGCCCCCGGGCCGCGCCAGCCGGGAGATATTCCGCGAATGGCCGGGACAGGATACTAAAATATGTGGTGAGCGTAGTCACGGGGGCCGGCGGGGGCCGGGCTAGCAGCCCGTGGTGAAAGTCCTGCGTCGCACAAAGGGCGACGCTGCGCCCGGCTGGCGAGGCGCGAGGAGGAAAAATACCGGGAGTATTTGACCGACGAGCAACGCAGTCAGGCGGGATGCAGCGCTGGCCGACTGCAGCAGGACTTTTACCACGGGCTACTAGGGGCACGCGGGAGGGAGCGGTGCAGATCACGCGCAGGAAATTCGGTGGGATCGTTGGCACCTCGGCCGCGTCCGCGCTGGCGTGGGAGACGGCCAGCGCTCAGGTCGCGGAGAGCGGGGAGGTCACCGGGGAGACGGTACACGTCCTGCTGGACGCGCAGGGGGCGCGCGGGATCTACGACGACCCGGCTCAGTTCGAGCTCTTGCGCAGGGCCGTGGGGAGTATGATTCGCGTCCAGCAGGAGCTGCGGAGCTTCGCGCTAGACCCGGACGAGCAACCGCTGCTCGTGTTCAGGCGCTAGCTACCTACGACCATGAGCACCACTCAGGCGAGGCCAGACGACCTGCACTTCTTCTCGGTTCGCGAGCTATCCGAGATGCTGGCCGCTCGGGAGATCTCGCCGCTGGAGCTCACCCGGCACTTTCTCGACCGCGCCGAGCGACTGGATCTGCCGCCGTTCGACTTGCCCGCCGCGCCGCGCCGGCAGCCGGGCACCCAGCTGGCCTCGATGATCACCATCGCGCGCGAGGCCGCCCTGTCGGCGGCCGCGCGGGCCGAGGAAGAGATTCGCCGAGGCGAGCGGCGCGGCCCGCTGCACGGCATTCCCTACGGCGTCAAGGATCTGCTCGACACGAGGGGCATCCGAACGACGTGGGGATCCCGAATCTTCGCCGACCGGGTCCCCGACAGGAGCGCCGCGGTCGTCGAGCGGCTGGAGGCCGCGGGCGCGATTCTCATGGCCAAGAACTCGCTTGGCGAGTTCGCCGGCGGGAACACGAGCACCGCGCTCAATCCATGGAAGCTCGACCGGACCAGCTTCGGCTCGTCCAGCGGGACGGTGGTCGCGGTCGTCGCCGGACTGATGGGCTTCGGGATCGGCACGGAGACGGGCGGCTCGATCGTCTACCCGGCGTCCGCGGTCGGCGCCTCGGGCCTTCGGCCCACGTTTGGCCGGGTGAGCCGCTTCGGCTGTATGGCGCTGTCGTGGAGCCTTGACAAGATCGGTCCGGTCGGCCGGTATGCGGAAGATTGTGGCCTGATCCTGGAGGCGATCGCCGGCGCCGACCCCAGGGATGGCGCCACCGCCGATCGCGTGTTTCGGTTCCGTCGCGACCCGGGCAGGATGAGCGGGCGCAAGGTTGGCGTTCACCGCGCCGAGTTCGAGCTCTCGCGCTCGGCCGCGACCCGGGCGGTGTTCCAGCGGGCTCTCGATGCGTTGGCGCAAGCCGGCATCGAGCTGGAGGACATCGACCTGCCGGCCCGACCCCATGGTGCGCTGTTCACGAACATCGTCACCGTGGAGGGCGGCACGAGCTTCAAGGCGCTCTTCGATGACGGGCGCATCGCCGGAATGTTCCCCTACAATCAGGAGCGCCGCGCGGGATGGATGGCGGGGAGTATGGCGCCCGCGTCGGACTACCTGACGGCGCAGCGGATACGCCGGCAGGTGACCCGCGAGGCGGACGCGCTCGTGTCACGCTACGACGCGGTGGTCGCGCCGACCTGGCCGAATGGTGCGGCACTGAAGGAGGTCGGGGAGGGGTGGCCTATTCCGGCGCGCCCCGAGTGGGAGCCGAACCCGGAGGCGCGCGCCGTGCCTCGGCTCAACAGCCTGGCCAACCTCGCCGGCCTGCCCGGCATCGCGGTACCCTGCGGCTTCGACGAAGACGGGCTCCCGTTGTCGGTGCAGATCGTTTCCAAGGCATGGGATGACCAGAAAGCACTCGACGTGGCGATGGCCTTTCAGCGCGAGACCGACTGGCACACCAGACGTCCGCCCTACCCCTGGCGCGGCTAGCAGCCCGTGGCAAAAGTCCTGCTGCAGTCGGCCGGCGCTGCATCCCGCCCGGCTGTGTTGCTCGTCGGTCAAATACTCCCGGTATTTTCGCTTCTCGCGCCTTGCCAGCCGGGCGCAGCGCCGCCCTTGGTGCGACGCAGGACTTTCACCACGGGCTGCTAGCACTACTTTGTCAGCGGCCCACGCGATGGGATCGCGACTCGACACGCGAGAAACTGTCCTCGGCCGAGTACAGTTCTTTAGGAGATTCGCCCGCCGTGGCGCGAAACGGCGGCCGCCCCGCACACCGCGAGAGCATTGCGGCCGCCCCGGCGCGACAGATCAGGGTTCCCGGGTCAGGTCCGCCTCGTAGGTAATCGTTTCGCCCGGAAGGATCCGCACCTCGATGGTCAACGGATCGTAGCCATCGGCCCGCATCTCGATCTTCTGGGGACCGCTCTCGAGCGGCAGACCGCGTCCCCCGTCGAAGTCGTCGACGGTGCCGACGTAGTAGCCGTCCACGAAGACCCTGGCGTCGGACGGATCCACCTTCAGTCGGATGCCGCCGAAGGCGACCGGTGGAGCGCCGACCGGTGGAGCGCCGACCGGTGGAGCGCCGTATGGGGCGTCCCCTGGCGGGGCCATCTCGGCGGCCGGAGGCTCGACGGTCACCTCGGGCGGTGGCAGCGGTCGCACGGCCGGCGGCTGAACCGGCTGCGGTGGGGCCCCCGGGTCTCCGGCCACCATTCCAGCTTCGTAGGTGGTCGTTCGTCCCGGAAGCACGCGCACTTCGAAGACCAACGTTTGGAATCCCGGCGCCCGGATCTCGATTCTCTTCGGGCCCGGCTCGAGCCGGAGCCGCTGGAACGCCCCGTCGAACTCGTCCACGAGCCCGACGTAGTACCCGTCGACGAACACCTCGGCTTCGTGCGGTTTGACCTTCAGCCGGACCGCGCCGGTGGGCTCGTATCCCTGACCGTAATAGTAGGGCGAGTGACCCCAGTAATACGGATAGCCGTATCCCCGGTAGGGGCCGCCGTAGCCGTAGGCTCCGTAGAACGGATAGCCGAAGTGGAAGGAGTAGTACCCGGCGGACCTGCCGTAGCCACGGCCGTAACCACGGCCGTAGCCTCGGTAGCCACGGCTGTAGCCCCGGCTCGGGCCCCGCGCGGCGCCGCGACCGCCCCGGTTCGGCGGTCGTGCGACCGCCCGGCCACTGCCACCGCCACGGCCTCCGCGGCCGGCGCGACCCCGCCGCTGTTCGGTCGTGGGCTGCAGCGCCAGACGTGGCACGTCGGCCCCCGCCGACCAACCGGGCGGGCCACCGTCGAACGGCGTACTCGACATGGCCGTGGTCGCCGGCGTCGTGGCCGCAGGTGTCGCCGCCGCGTCGCCGACGCCAAGCATGAGCACGGCGCTAGCACCGAGCGCGATCATCAATCTCAGACTGCGATCCATGGTCGATTCCTCAAGACAAGAGCTGACAGGCGCAGCAGGAAAGAAAGCAAAAATCACGCCATGTATGACCGTCTCTATCGGCCGAGATCGCGGTGGTTTCTGACAGCGCCGTCACACCGGGGCGACATATCTGTCACAATTCGCAGACGGACCGGTAGCCCGAACGTGCCCTGCCCGAGAACGCATGTTGAGTGCGCTGCGGATCATGCCTCGACCGTATCGGGGCGTCCAGTGCACCTGACCGGATTCCGAGCGTCGGCCCCAGGGTGTGATCGCACCGGCATCCGCACAGGGGGGCGGGACGGGTAGCGTGGCTAGGCTGATGTGAGGCAGGCAGCAGGCGATCGGTGCGGGACCGACGTGCCTCAGGCCAATCTGACGTTCTCGGCGCGCGGACCCTTCGGCCCCTCGCCGCCGTCGAAGGTCACCGTCTGACCTTCCCGAAGGTCGTCGAACTGAACACCGTTGCACGCCGACTGATGGAAGAAGTACTCGGTGCTGTCGCCCGCGGCGACGAACCCGAAGCCCTTGTCGCTCACCAGTCGCTTGATTGTTCCGGTCATCTCTGGCATGTCGTCTCCTGTCGATTCTCCGATCTCACGTCCGATCCGTGTCGCACCACACCAGTGCCGAGGTTCGGTCGGCTCAGCGAAAGCGCCCCGCGTGTTGTCGGCGGTTGCGTCGGGCTGGACCCACTGCCCGGTGGATTCCCGGGTACTCGGAAGGGGGGCACGGCAAACGGAATAACACTACCAGTTTAGCACACGGGGCGCCAATTAGTCCGATCCGACGTCCACCCGGCCGCGATCCGCCCGTGTCGATTCGGCGCCAGCGCCTCTGGCCGGGCTTTTCTGCGCCCCCCCACCGACGTGTGGTAGCCTCCGCCAGGCACCGGGGAGATTGACGTGAATCCTGAGGCATTCCGCGCGTCCGGGGCGGCCGTGCTCGCCGCGCTGACTCTCTCGGCCGGCGCCGCCGTGGCCGAGGTCGTGCGGTTCACGGTCATCGACGTCGAAACGCCCGCCTTCGGGGGCCGGCGCTTCGCCGACGTCGGTCAGTACGAGCGTCTCACGGCACGGGTGACCATGGCGGTCGACCCGACCGATCCCCGGAACGCCGCCGTCGTCGACCTCGACCTGGCGCCGAGGAACGCGGCGGGACGCGTGGAGTACGCCTCTCGCGTCGTGATCCTCAGGCCGGTCGAGGGGGCGAGAGCCAATCGCCGGATCTTCTTCACCGTCGTGAACCGTGGGAATCCCAATAGCCTGCCTCTCTTTCTGGATGCCCCGCGCTGGGACGGCGGCGCCCGGACGCGCGCCGCCGGTGCCGGAAACGGCTCTCTGATGCGAGCCGGCTACACGCTGGTCTGGTCGGGGTGGCAGGCCGATGTGGCGGCGGGTGACGGCCGGCTACGCCTCGAGGCGCCCGTCGTCGAGGGCGTTACGGGGATCGCTCGCGACGAGTTCGTCTTCGATCACACGGACGACCCGGCGGTGGCCACCCTCGGCTATCCGGCGGCCGACCGCGATCCCGCGAAGGCCTCGCTCTCGGTGCGGCAGCGCCCGGGAGACCCACGACAGCACCCACGCGATCTGGCCTTCGACTACCGAACGAGCTCCGCGGGCCGTACCCAGATCGTCATCCAGCGCCCGGCGGGGTTCGATGCGGGGGCGATCTACGAGCTCATCTATCCGGCACGCGATCCGGTCGTCATGGGCCTCGGCTTCGCGGCGACTCGGGACATCGTCTCGTTTCTGCGCCGGGCGCAGACCGACGCGGCCGGGACGCCGAACCCGCTCGCGCGCGATGGCGAACCCGAGATCGAGTACGCCTACGCCTTCGGACGCTCCCAGAGTGGACGCTACCTGCGCGATTTCCTCTACCAGGGATTCAACGAGGACGAGGACGGCCGGCGCGTGTTCGACGGTCTGATGCCTCACATCGCCGGGTCCCGCCGGATGTTCACGAACGCCCGATTCGCCAGGCCCGGTGTCTACTCGAAGCAGCACGAGGATCACCTCACCCCCGGGGATCAGTTCCCGTTCAGCTACGTCACCCTGACCGATGCCCTCACGGGTCGGCGCGACGGGATTCTCGCGCGCTGCCAGACATCGGGGACCTGCCCGAAGGTGATTCACACGGACACCGCGACCGAGTACTGGCAGGCGCGCGCCTCCCTGGTCGTCACCGATACGCGGGGCGCCGATCTCGCCCTGCCGTCGAACGTACGGGTCTACCTGTTCGCGAGCGTGCCCCACGGCAGCCAGAACACGGCGACGGGCTCGCCGCTCTCGCTCGCGGCGTGCCGGTTCCCGAGCAACCCGCTGCACGTGGGAGCGCCCATGCGGGCGCTCCTACGGGCGCTCGATCGCTGGGTGAGCGACGGTATCGAGCCGCCCGCGAGTCGACACCCGCGGCGAGCCGACCACACGCTGGTGGCGTCCGGTCGACGCGACGTCGGGTTCCCATCCGTTCCGGATCTGCCCTACGCGGGTCTCTTCAATCCGCTCCGTGTGGTGGACTATGCGGTCCAGCCGCCGGCAGAGGGTGCGACCTATCCAGTCTTCGTGCCGACGGTGGACGCCGACGGGAACGACGTGCCCGGCATCCGGATCCCCTGGGTGGACATGCCCGTTGGGACCTACCTGGGGTGGAATCTTCGGCGTCGCGGTTTCGCCGGCGGAGAGCTGTGCCACCTCAACGGATCGTTCGTGCCGTTCGCCGCGACGCGGGCCGAACGCCAGGACACCAAAGACCCGCGCCTCTCGCTCGAGGAACGCTACTCAACACGTCGGGTCCTCGTCGACGGCGTGAGACGCGCCGCTCAGCGGCTGGTCCGAAACGGGTTTCTGCTGGAGGAGGACGCCGAGTGGTTCGTCGAGCGGGCGCGGCTGGCCGACGTCGGCTCATCGCCGTAGTCGCCCGTCCCGAGTTCGAGCCACGACCTCCCGCGCGTCTTTCTGAACGCCCTCACGCCGAAGCCACCACGCGTGCGAGCCGAAACGGTGGTCTGGGATGCGTCAGCGCGACAGACGCTGGGTGGATGAACACGTAGTTCTGGACCTGGGTATGCGTCAGCGTGTGAGTGGCGGGTGAGTAGCGCGTCAGGGGCACGAGCTCGTGCGAGCAGAAGAAGTGCCCGCGGAATCCCATCTCCTGTAGGAACTCGAACGTCGCGCTCCGGCCATTGGGCAACGTCGTCAACGGGAGCGATTCGAACAGCAACACTGGCCGGTCGGTCTGCAGGAGCTCCCGTCCCCCACGGAACACGGCGAGTTCGTGGAGCTCGACGTCGCACTTGATGAACGCGACCGGCCGCTCCAGTTGCACCCGCGCAGCGTAGGCGTCGAGGGTCTCCACGTCGACGTCCCGGATCCGGTCGGGGGAGCTCTCCCCGGGACCTTGGAGATGAGCCCAACCGGGGTGGCCGGGGATGCGTAATCGGCCCCGGCCTCGCGTGTCGGCGAGCGCCACCGGGCAGACGGTCACGTTTCGATGGCGGCACCCGCTAGCGAACGCTTCCAGATACCGCGCAAGGTCGGCTTGCGGCTCGAAGCCATACACGTGACCGTCGGCCTTGACGCGCCGGGACATCCAGTAGGTGTAGGCCGCCTTGTAGGCCCCAATATCGAGAACGGACTGACCCGGTTCGAGCACGTCGCACGTGAACCGGCACTCGTCGGGTTCACCCCGTCTCAGATACCGTCGCGCTCGCACCCGCACGCGAGCCTGCTGGTAAAGCGAGCGCAGTGAGATCATCGACTCGTGCTCAATACTCCGCGACCGAGCCGTCCGGATACGTGTTTCTGGGCCACGTGAAGCTGCGCTCCCTCGACAGCTCGGCGAGGCGCGTCTCGTCCACCTCGACGCCCAGGCCCGGGCCCTCCGGCAGCGAGACGTAGCCGTCGTCGTCGAGAGACCAGGTGCGGCGGGCCAGACCGGGCAGGCGGTCGTCGGGAGGGTAGCCCTCGTGGATGAGCAGGAGCGGGATCGACGCCGCGACGTGGAGACTGGCCGTCATGCCGACGGGGGTCATGGTGCAATGAGGTGAGAGCGGCACGTAGAACGTTTCCGCCAGCGCCGCGATCTTCTTCATCTGGGAGATGCCGCCCACGAACCCGCAGTCGGGCTGGAGGATGTCGATGCAGTTGTTGACGAGATACGAGATCACGCCCCAGATCGTCCGGTCCTTCTCTCCGGTCGCGAGGGGGATGCGAATCTGCTCCTTCAGGCGCTTGAAGATATCGATGTTGCCGTACACGGCCGCTTCCTCGATCCACAGCACGTCGTAGGCCTCGATCCGGTTGGCGAACTGGATCAGAATCGGCGGGGGCATGTTGCAGTGGGCGTCGAACATGACGGCGCCATCGTGCCCGACTTCCTCACGCGCCTGCCTCACTCTCTCGACGATGCGGTCGATCTCGGCCGGGGTGCCCGAGAAGGGTTGCGGACTGCCGCTGCTGATCTTCCGGGCCTTGTTCGTGTGGTAGACGCGGATGCGATCGCGGGTCGGCCCGCCGAGTAACCGATAGACCGGAACGTTCCACAGCTTGCCCGCGATGTCCCACAGCGCCATGTCGATCGCCGAGATTGTGTGGACCATAAACGGCCCGCCCCGCAGGTTGCGATGCGAACGATACATGAGCTGCCAGAGGTGCTCGATGCGCGTCGGGTTCTGACCGTCGAGCAACTCGAAGAGCCGGTTCGCCAGTGCCTGCGCTACGTCCGGAATGACGTTGCTGATCTCGCCCCAGCCGGTCACGCCGTAGTTGGTTTCCAGCTTGACGAGACACTTGGGGTCGGCTGGCGTGGCGGTCAACCTGGTGATCCTGATGTTGGACGCGCGGTCCTCGACGTTCACCGCTGGATTGGCCTGCGCGCCCACCGTGTCCGAGAGCATCCCCTGCGCGGCGGCCATGGTCCCGAGGCCGGAGAGGAACCCGCGGCGACCGAGAGTGGATTCCGAGTCGTGGTGCTTCATGCGACGTCTCCCTTCCAGGCTGGTCGCGATCCCGTGACCTCGATGGCGTCTGGGATCGGGACGAAACTCCGTGGACCGCGCGGACAACGCTTCGCGACTCCGTTATACTCGGGTCGCGACGCGAGGTCGAGCGACAGTGTCCGATAGTGGGCACCAGCAAAAGGAGAGCACTCATGCCCCGCAAGATGAACCGCCGGGATTTCGTTCGGGCGAGCACGGTCGCCGGCCTGGCGGCGGCGACCCCCCTGCCGCTGCTCGGTCGGGTGGCGAACCAGGCGCCCACCGTGATGACGCCTTCGGGCGTCAAGCCGGTCGTGATCGCGTCGGGCAACGGCAACCGGGCCAAGAACGGCGGGCCGGTGACGTGCGTCGAGAAGGCCTTCACGATGATCACGGCTGGCGACGACGTGCTCGACGCCCTGATTGCGGGGGTCACCATCGTCGAGCTGGATCCGGAGGAGGCCGGTGTCGGATACGGCGGCCGGCCCAACGCCGACGGAGTCGTCCAGCTCGACTCGTGCTGCATGCACGGACCCAAGCGGCGGGCCGGCGGCGTGGCCGCGCTCGAGGGTGTGCGGACGCCCGCGCTCGTGGCCAGGGCCGTGATGGAGCAAACGGACCACCACCTCCTGGTCGGGGACGGCGCCCAGACGTTCGCGCGCAACATGGGGTTCGAGGTCGAGGACGATCTCAACACCGAGAAATCCCGTCGGCTCTGGCTCGAGTGGAAACGTCGGATCGATCCCGGCCACTACCTCGATCCCGAAGCACGGGCCGCGCGCGGCTACCAAGTCGGGCTCCAGATGGTCCGGGAGGGGCTGATCGACGCGGACAGCTTCTGGGGAACGATCAATTGCGATGGCATCAATGCCAGAGGCGAGATCTGCGGCGTCACGACGACCAGCGGACTCGCGTGGAAGATTCCGGGGCGCGTCGGCGATTCGCCCATCCTCGGCGCCGGCCTCTACGTCGACGGCGACGTGGGCGCCGCCGGGTCGACCGGCCGCGGCGAGGCCAACCTGTACAACCTCACCTCGTTCTTGATCGTCGAGAACATGCGTCGCGGGATGCACCCCAGGGACGCCGGCATGGAGGGCCTCCGGCGGATCAAGCAGAACACGGTCGAGAAACGGCTGCTCAAGGCCAACGGCGACCCCGCCTTCGGGATCAGCTTCTACGTGCTGAACGCCAAGGGCGAGTATGCCGGCGTCTCGATGTACACGACCGAGCGCTCGACCTACGCCGTCTGCACGGAGAACGGCGCCGAGTCACTGCCGCTCGAGGGCTTGCTGGACGGCTCGCCCACCGAGTGAGCGGGCCGGTTCAGGCACGGTGCCGCGTGGCCGACCAGGTGGCCGGTGGATACTCGCCCAGGTCCAGGTCGCCCTCCATGCGGTCACCGTCGAGGACCCCCTCGAATCGGTAGCGCAGTCTCGCCCCCTCCACCGGCAGCACGCTGTCGAGTCGGACGCGACCGCCGTCGATCGCGCCTGCGATTGGACCGCGCGCGATCGAGCCCACGTGCGTCCCGACGATCCGATTGCCGTCGGTTTCGAGGAACAGCAGGTGGTTCGCGCGGCCCCGCGCGAACCGCACCTCCAGATCCCACCGTCCCGCGAGCGGGCCCAGTGGCGGCGCGAGGGACGCTGACTTCGGGCCGGGGGCGTTTCGAAGCGTCTCGGAGAGTCGTTCGGCGACGACCCTGTACTCGTCGGGTTTCAGCGCCGCCGGTCGTATCAGGAACGCGTGGCCGTCCCCACCGGCCTGCGTCTTGATGGGCGGATCGCCCTGGAGCATGAGGTCGTGGAGCTCGCCGGCCGTCAGGCCGATCCGGGTCGGGTCCCACTCCACGTGTAGGGCGGGGAACGGCCCGCCCCGTGACGGCGGACGTACGGTGGCGCTCACGCCGCGGACCTGCGTGATCCGCTCCGAGATGTGGTGATACCAGCCCTCCCACTCGGCGTACTCCGCCTCGAGGTCGCGTCGCTCGACCCAGGCCTGTACCGCGGTGACGACGCCGACGATCTCTTCCTTCCCGACCTTCATCGGGCGACCCAGGGCGTGATGCGGCGCGCCGTTGGCCACCGCGGCGCGGACCAGATCGCCGCGCCCCAGGAGGAGCCCCGCACCCTGTGGACCGCGGAGGATCTTCCCGCCGCTGTACGCGACCAGATCTGCTCCGGCCTCCAGATAGGGATTCGGGACGACCGGGTAGTCCGCGGCCGCGTCGACCAGAATGGGGACGCCCGCCGCGTTCGCGATGCCGGCGATGTCCTCCAGCCCCAGGTGGACCCGTTCGAAGCGATTCCCCAGGACCGTGACCATCGCCGTGCGATGGTTGACGGCAGCCTCGAACTCGGCCAGCGAGTCGACCTCCACCATCGTCACACCCACGGCGCGGATCGCGTGGTCGTAGGTGTTGCGCGACGACTTGGGAACGATCACCTCGTTCTTGAGGCCCGTGAGGTCAGGGAGCTGCTGCATGCGCTCAGGGTCGGTGCCGGCGACACAGCCTGCGGTGGCGTGCGCCAGGGCCGCGGCGGCGCCGGCGCTTACCATGGCTCCCTCCACCTGTAGGAGCTCGGCCAGGCGCCGTCCCGCGGCCTCCGCCAGCTCGTCGAGGTCGACGTGATAGTGCGAGGCGTGCTCCATGGCCTCGATGACCTCGGGCAGGGTGAGGGAGCCGCCGTTGATCGTCAGGGTCGCGGTGCAGTTGATAAACGGCGTCGCGCCGAGCCGGTGATAGACGTCGGGAGAGGGGTCGGTCGGCGCGGCGGCGCTCACCGGCACCGCCCCGGCGCGGAGCAGCAGCCCCGCGGCGGCGACGGCCCCGCCGCCGAGTAGCTCACGCCGACTCGGCGCCGGTATCGTTGGCTTGACAGTCACTGGATCCTCCTCGCGCTACTTGTCAGTTACGAGCGGCGTGGAACGACTGCGCCAGGCACACCGTGTAGGTGCCGGCCTCGCCGGCCCCTGGGAGGCTCGTGCGTCTCGTGGCCCGTCTCGGTCGGTTCGCCGATCGAACGGGGGCTTCGGGTGTCACGATCACGTCCGGAGCGTGAAGAACGACGGATGGCCAGCCTACACGGTGTTCACCGATGCGGCAAGCCGACCCGGGACTCGCCGTTTCGGCTCGCTCGACGGCGGTGCACTAGAACTGTCCCCACAGATACTGGTTCGTCACCTCGTGGTGGAACTGCACCTCTGCCACCTTGATCAGGGTGCCGAGCGCCTTGGGGCAGCGCTCGGCCGCCGCCTGTTTCAGCTCGGCGTACTTGCTGTGCACCTCCTCGCCAAGCAGCTCGACTGCAAAGCGGCTCGCCTTGAACAGGCGGATTGCGTCGTTGACGTTGTCCGGCAGGAAGCGTGTGCGCGCGCGCTTGCCCTCGCTCTCGCCCCTGTCGGGCAGCGGACCTTCAATCCCGGTTCGCAGGATCGCGTAGATGGCCATGTAGGGATTCGCGTCGGGGGCGATCGACCGTACCTCGACACGCGACGAGCGCTCGTTGCCCAGCGGGATGCGAATCATCGCGCCCCGGTCGATGGCCGACGCCTTGATCTGGTTGGGAGCCTCGAAATGGGGATCGAGGCGGCGATACGCGTTGACGCTCGCGTTCAGGATCAGGCAGATGTCGGGCGCGCTGCCCAGGATGCGCTCGATGAGGTTCCATCCCCGGGCCGACAGCCCATCCGCACCCTCCGGATCGTAGAAGAGATTGCGGCCATCCCGCGTCAGCGACACGTTGGTGTGCATGCCGCTCCCGTTGACTCCCGTCACGGGCTTGGGCAGGAAGGACGCCGTCATGTCGTAGCGCTGCGCCACCTGGCGGCAGATGAGCTTGTAGAGCTCGACCTGGTCGGCCGCGATACACGCCTCCGTGTGCGCGTAATTCATCTCGAACTGTGACGGGGCGACCTCCGGATGGTCCTTCTCGTTCGCGAATCCCATCGCCCGTTGCACCTCGGCAGCCGAGTCGATGAACTGCCGGAGCGTGTCGCCAGGCAGCGAGTGGTAATAGCCGCCGATCGAGATGAACTCGAACTTCCGTGTCTCGTGATAACGCCGCTCGGCCTCGCGGCCGCGGAAGAGGAAGCCCTCGATCTCGTTGGACACGTTCGCGGTGATGCCGTCCTTCTCGTACATCGCGTTCGTGAAGCGCTTGAGGAGCGCCCGGGTATCACCGGGGTAAGGTGAGCCGTCGCGCTGGCGGACCTCGCCGTACACCAGCACCTTGCCCGGCCCGAAGACGTCCGCCGGAAGCCAGTAGAAGGCGGGCCAGTCGATGAACAGGCGGAGGTCCGACTCTGCCTGCTCCGAGAAGCCGCGGATGGACGAGCCGTCGAAGGTCAGGTTGTCGGCCGACTGCAGCAGGAACTTCTTGTCGTAGTCCAGCATGTGCCGGCGCCCTTCCAGGTCGGAGAAGCAGACGGTCACTGCCTTGATGCGCTTCTCGTCGGTCAGATACTTCTCGCGTAGCTCCCGGATCTTGTGTTCCGGCTCGCGCTGCATGCGCTGGGCCTTCGCCTCGAGGTTCAGCTCTTCGAGCTGGTCGTAGGGGATCTCGAGAAAATCACGCAGGGATGACCGGTCCACCAGGTGCCTCCTTAGATATGGGCGAGTAGATTACCTGAGAAGTTATGACGATTACGATGACCTAGTTTACGCTAATAATGGTATTATTTATATAAATATAACGTGTTTCTAGATTAAATAACTAGATAATTATTGTTCGTGCTCGATCCTCGCGCCTTGCTAGCCTGGCACCGCGTACGGAACCTGCGCCATGAATGCCTGAGACACTAGTAGCCCGTGAAAAACCCCTGCTGCAGTCGGAGCCTGGTTGCCGGACGCGCTGGAGCTCGGGTGAGCATGTCGTCACCTGACGCAGGAGCGCCCGGTAGACGGTTTCGATGCGCGGCAGCAGCGCCCACGCAAGGGGCAGAAGGACGTTGACCTCTCGGCCCCGAGCGCCTAGGCTGCGTCCGAGTCCCCGAGCGTGTCCGGGTCGGGCGTCCCGCTCCGGGCGCATCCCCGAGGAGGTCCTGATGAGTCCAACCCTCTCATGCATCACGATGACGGCCGTGCTGATGCTGACCTGCGGGTCCGCAATCGCCGCGCAGGCGGGCGAGGATCTCCTGGATGCGCTCGGCGCGGTCGCGGCGCTGCCCGGCGAGCCGTCGAGTCTCACCGCGGCCGGCATCACGCGCGCCGAGGAGCGCATCCTCACGCTGGAGGACGCGAGCCCCGTGGAGGGGCCGAAGAAGCGGCTCGTGATCGTGGGTGGACTCGATGGCACATCCGACAGTGCGCGCGCCGTCATCGCCGCAGCCCGGTGGTTCAAGACCGACGCACCGGTCGACCTCCGACGCGACTGGGCGCTGGTCGCGCTTCCGTGTGTCTATCCGTCGCGGTGCTCGGCCGAGCCGGGACGCGGACAGGGCCCGCCGCCCGCTGCGTTTCCGCCCGAGGGTGGGTTCTACGACGATGAGACTGCGCCCGAGCTGCGCTACGTGTGGCGCTGGGTGGCCTTCCAGGCTGCCGACCTCGTCCTCGAGGTGCGTTTGGGCCAGCGGGTGGGCTGGGAGGTCTCGGAGCTAGCTGCCGGGGTGCAGCTCGACGGTCCCCGGCCGCCCGCGGGATCGCTTGCGGCCGCCGTGTCGTCGGGCGCCCCGTCCGGGCTGGCGCCCGCGGCGGCGATCCGTGTCACGACGACACCCGATGACGCGCCCGACATGGTCGAGCGGGTCCTCGCCGCTGCCGCGTCGATCGAGCGCTCGCCGTTACGCGACGCGTGGATCGCGCGGAGTCGACGCCCGCCACTCGAGATCGCCTCGTTGCTCGCGCGCCGGTATCCAGAGACGCCACGGATGAGCTACATCCCCGGCGTGGCCTGGTCCAACACGTTACGCCTCGCCGCGCGTCTCGACGATGCGGGGCTCGTCGAGAAGGTCCGGCAGCAGATGGCGCCGTTTCTGTCGGCAGAGGAGCCGGCGATTGCCGAGCCGTACCGGTTGACCAGCCTGGCCGGCCATTTCGCGTTCGTGGATTTCGCGTCGCCCGAACGGCGCGGCCAGGCCGAGCTCGCCGACGCGGCCGACGCGGCAATGCGGCTCGCGGTCGAGGCCGCAGAGTTCATCCTGCCTCGCGCGGCGGGCGACATCATCCGCTTCCCGCGCGAGTGGACCGATGACATGTTCATGGCGACGAGCGTGCTGGCGCGTATCGCCGGGCGCACCGACGAGGATCGCTATGCCACCGCGGTGGAGCGGCTGCTCACCACCTATGCCGAGCGGCTCCAGCGGGCGGACGGCCTGTTCGTCCATGCGCTCGACGGCCCGCACCCCTGGGGACGAGGCAACGGCTTCGCGATTCTCGGGCTGACGGAGTCCCTGACGCACCTCCCGAACGAGTGGAGCGCGCGGCCGCGGGTCCTCGACATCTATCGCCGGCACGCGGCGGCGCTGGCGCGGCATCAGGCGCCCGACGGGATGTGGCGACAGGTCGTCGATGAGCCGGGCAGCTATCGAGAGCTGACCGTGACCGCCATGACACTCGTCGCGCTGGCGAGGGGCCTGAGGCTGGGCTGGCTCGCGGACGACTATGCGCCGGTCGTCGACCGCGGCTGGCGCGGCCTGGCGGCGCACGTGGCCCCCGACGGCACGCTGGTCGACGTGTGCACGGGGACCGGGGCAGGAGACCCGAAGCGATACTACCTCGATCGCGCGGCCATCTTCGGGGCCGACGACCGCGGCGGCGCCATGGCCCTGTGGGCGGCCATGGAAGTGGCGGAGCTGCGCGGGGCCGCCGTCAGATGAGCCGCGGCCCCAGATGAGCCCCAGATGAGCCTTGACGATGACGAGGAAAGCCCGCAGACTCAGATGTCGGTTGTCGGACGGGGCCGCGGGGGGCCCCGTCGAGACCAGCGGTCACAGCAAGGAGGAGGCTACGACATGCGATCCCTGACACTCGCGATCGGCGTGCTCGTCCTCGCGGCCGGCTGCGCCGGGGGGAACGGGGCGGAGGAGGCGACGCAGCCCGGAGCGGCCAGCACGGAGGCCACCGAGCCGAGCCTGGGCCTTCGGCCCAACGGCGACACCGAGATCGCGCCCGACATGTCGCAGGTCTCGGACGAGCTGGCCGACATCTTCCAGTACATCGACGATCACTTCGAGGAAGACGTCCGGGCCTATCAGCGCTGGATCCAGCAGCCTTCCATCTCGAACACCGGTGAGGGTATTCCCGAGTCGGCGCAGATGGTCAGCGGCTTCTTCCAGGAGCTCGGCTGCGATGCCGCGGTGCACGAGGTGGGTGAGACCGAATGGGGCGCGCAAGGGAATCCCGTGGTCTATGCCAAGTGCGACGAGGGCGCGGAGAAGACGCTGCTGATGTACTGGATGTACGACACCATGCCCATCACGCAGCCGGACCTCTGGAACTACCCGCCGTTCGAGGGCGTCCTCGTCGAGCAGGCGCCTTTCCCGAAGGTGTTGATTGGCCGCGGAGCGACCAACAGCAAGGGCGGCAATCAGGTCAGGCTCAACGCCCTCCGTGCGATCAAGGCGGTCGCGGGCAACCTGCCCGTCAACCTGATCGTGGTCGCCGAGGGCGACGAGGAGCGCATGTCCATCGGGCTGCGCCAGTTCGTCAAGGACAACACGGAGCTGTTCGCCGAGGCCGACGAGATGTGGAGTGGCGGCCGGCAGAGCTACAACGGGCGGAGCGGACTCAGCAACGGCTCCTCGGAAGGCTGCGTCTACATCGAGCTGACGACCAGCGGGGCGAAATGGGGCCGGGGGCCGGTGTACGGTGACATCCACGGCGGCCGCAAGCGCGCTGTGGACAGCCCGGCCTGGCGGCACATCCAGATGCTCGAGTCGATCATCGACGAGAACGGCAACATCGCCAGGGTCGACGGGTTCTACGACGACATCGAGCCGCTGTCCGAGCAGACGATCGCCGGCCTGAAGGAGCGGGCGCAGGGGCTCGACATAGAAGCGGCGGCGCGCAATCTCGGCGTGGCGCGCTTCATCTCCGACGACCCGTTCGAGTATCTGCGAATGGCGAGCTTCGGGATGTCGTTCAACCTCGATGGCATCTGGGGCGGCAACATGTACGGCGGCGGGGCCGGGGCAATCCTGCCGAGCAAGATCACCTCCAAGCACAACATTCGGTACCAGCCCGTGCAGGACGGGATCGACCTCGTGACGAAGATCAAGGCGCAGATCGACCGGAACGGCTACGAGGACGTGGAGATGCAGATCATCGGCGACGTGCCGTGGCGGAAGGGCCACGTCGACGGCGAGCTGGCGCGGGCTGGACTGCGCGCGCTGGAGATCTTCAACGTGCCGCACACCGTGCCGATGTCCCTCCGGTCGGAGTCGGAGACGACCGGTGGCTACTGGCCCGGGTATCTGTTTGGGAAGGATCCGATCAACATCCCCATCATTGGTGCCGGTGTCGGGCACGGCGGCGGGGCGCACGCCAACAACGAGTTCTACGTGGTCGAGGGCGCCGGGAACGTCTATGGCATGGCGGGCGGCGCAAAGGTAGCCGCCACCGTGCTGTACAACTACGCGGGGATCAACTAGCCGGCGCAGGCTGAGACCCCGCGGGGGCGGACGAGCTTCCCGCGGGACCGTTCCGCTCCACGCCGGGCCTCTGGCCGCCCGTGAGCGTCCTGCATCGCACCACAAGCGTGGCGCGGGCCCGGCGACTTCTTCAACGAGAGGCCGCGCTCCCGCGGCGCCGTCGTGCGCGTGCGGCGTGGGACGTCGTCCGCCAGACAAGCCGTGTAGGCGGCCGGCCTCGCCGGTTGGGTCGAGCCCCGCGGGGGTCGGTCTGACCGGCGGGCGTCGTGTCGCGCCACGGCACAACAGATCAGTCAACGTGTGAGCGCGCCTGGCTCTCGCTTCCGAGGGTCTGGTTGGGGGAGAGATCGTCGTATGGACGAGGCGTTCCTGGGACGGAAGGTCGTTATCACGGGTGCCGCGGGTGTGTACGGCTCCGAGCTCGCGCGGGCGTTCGCCGCGGCCGGAGCGGCGCTGTGTCTCTCGGACGCACGCCCGGACGGGTTGGAGGCGCTGGCAGGCGAGCTCGGGCTGCCGCCGGAACGCCTGCTCACGTACGTGACCGAGCTCACACACGACCCGTCGGTTCGGGATCTCGTGGCGATGGTCGCGGCGGCCTGGCGGGCGCCGGACGTCGTCATCAACAACGCGGGTATCTATCCGTTCGGGGGAGTGCTCAAGATCGAGGTGGAGCTCTGGGACCGCGTGATGGCGACGAACCTGCGGGCGCCCTTCCTCGTCATGCAGGGGTTCGCCAGAACGATGATCGCCCGCGGCGTGAAGGGGTCGTTCGTGAATGTGACCTCGGGCGCCGCGGACATCCTGCGTACGAACGGCGTGCCGTATTGCGTCTCCAAACGCGCGCTCGAATGGCTCTCGGAGGGGTTCGCTCTCGATCTGGCGAAGGACGGCATTCGGGTCAACTGCGTCCGGCCGGGGTTTGCGACGGGGAGCACGCTCGTCAGCTTCCCGGCCGGCTACGTGGAGACGATGAGCCGGGCCAATCCGATGGGGCGGGTCGCCGAAGCCGGTGATCTGGCGGCCGCGGTGATGTATCTCGCGTCGAGCGCGGCCGGCTACGTCACGGGTGCGTGCCTGGCGGTGGATGGCGGGAGCTCGATCCCGCGCCGTGAGGGTCAGGCGACCGAGGCCCCGCGTTGACCTTGCACGGCATGGCAGGCGCGTCCGACGCGCCGTGAGGGGCGAGATGGTCGACCAGGTGGGCGGGGCCGGCGAGAAGCCACGCGTCGCCGTCGTGACCGGAGGGGCTCGCGGAATCGGCCGGGGCTGCGCTCACGGGCTGGCCGCGGCGGGGTTCGATATCGCCCTCGTCGATGTCCTCGTTCCGGAGATGGAGCGCACCGCCGAGGAGATCGCGCGGCTGGGCCGGCGGGCCGGCGTCTACGAAGCCGATGTCGCGCTTCACGACCGGGCCAGGGACGTCGTGGACGATGTCGTGGAGCGCTGGGGACGGATCGATCTGCTGTTGAACAATGCGGGTCGATCCATGTCCAAGGGGCTCCTGGAGATCACCGAGGACGAGTGGGACCGCACGATCGCCGTCAATCTCAAGAGCTGCTTCAACTGGTGTAAGGCGGTCGCGCCGGTGATGCTCGACCAGGGGGGCGGGCGGATCCTCAGCATGGCCTCGCTCAACGCGCACACCGGCGGGGTGACGAGCGCCGTCAGCAAGGTCGCCTACGCGGCAGCCAAGGCCGGGATTCTTGGGCTGACGCGTGCCCTGGCCAAGGAACTCGGTCCGACCATTGCCGTCAACGCCATCAGCCCGGGCGTCATCGAGACGGAGCTCGGCAACCCGCTCACGCGGTCGCGGGGCGCCGAGCTGGCGAAGGGGATTGCGCTGGGCCGGCTGGGCACTCCGCGCGACGTTGCGGCCCTGGTCGTCTTCCTCGCCACTTCGGAGCCCTCGTTCCTGACGGGTCAGGATTTCATCGTGGACGGCTTCCAGTGGATCGCGTGACGCCGGCTCCCGGGACGGCGTCGGCGAGGAAGGCGGTCGTCGCGGCGGTCGTCGGCAACGTGCTCGAGTGGTATGACTTCGCGGTCTACAGCTTCATGGCGGGCATCATCGGGAGGAACTTCTTTCCCTCGGGCGATCCGGCCAGCGAGCTGCTGGCGTCGTTCGCCGTGTTCGGCGTCGGCTTCCTGGCCCGTCCGCTTGGCGGCATCGTCATCGGTCGCATCGGCGACGTGAAGGGACGGAAGACGGCGCTCCTCCTCACGATCTTCCTTATGGCCGCCGGCACCGTGTTGCTGGGGCTCACGCCCACCGCCGCGACCATCGGGATCGCGGGGCCGGTCCTCGTGTTGATCGCCCGGCTGGTGCAGGGTTTCTCCGCCGGCGGGGAGTGGGGTGGCTCCACGGCCTTCATCGTCGAGTGGGCCCCCGAGGGCCGGCGAGGTCTCTACGGCAGCTTCCAGCAGTGCAGCGTGGCCGGAGGATTGCTCCTGGGATCCGGGATCGTCGCCTTCACGAACACGGCACTCTCGCCCGAAGCGATGGAGGCGTGGGGCTGGCGGGTGCCCTTCTTGCTCGGTGGCCTGCTGGGCCCGGTGGGGCTCTACATGCGGCGGACCATCGAGGAGACACCGGCGTTCATCCGCGCGCAGCAGGCCCCGCCGACATCGCCCGAGCAGTCGGTCTCACCGTGGCGACTCGCGGGGCGGGCCTTCGGGTTCACGGTGTTGTGGACCGTCGCGTACTATATCTTCCTCAACTACATGCCCACGTTCACCGAGCGCTACGCAAATCTCAGCAGTGCGCAGGCGCTGTGGGCCAACACGCTCGGTCTGGTGGTGCTGGTCGCGACGATCCCGGTCATGGGGCACCTCTCGGATCGGGTTGGTCGGAAGCCGCTGTTGCTGACGTGCTGCGCCGCGTTCGTCGTGCTCCCATACCCGGGGGCCAGCCTGCTGGTGGCCGGCCCATCGATCGGCCTGGTGATTGCGCTGCAGATCGGCGTCGGTGCCGTCATCGCGCTGTTCTCCGGCGCCGGGCCCGCGGCCATTGCCGAGATCTTCCCCACCAGAACCCGGTCGACCTGGATGACCACCGGCTACGCGCTCTCGGTGGCGGTCTTCGGCGGGTTCGCGCCCTACATCGCGACGTGGCTCATCAGGGAGACCGGTTCGCCAATCGCGTGGGTGTATTACGTGATGATCGCCGCCGTCATCTCGGGAACCGTGATCGCACGCCTCGAGGAGACGGCCCACCGGCCGCTCGGCTGACCCCACGTCACATCGCCCAACGCAGGAGATACCCATGCCCCCCGAATCGGCCGACCTCGCGCCATGGCAGTGGCCCGAGTCCCACTGGCGGACACTGGTCGATCGGGCGCGGGCGGGACGCGCGCTTCGGCCGGCGGCGTGGAAGGACGGCGCTCGCTGCGCCGTGGCACTGTCCTTCGACGCCGACCACGAGACGAACGAGCTGCGGGACGGCGGCACCTCCATCGGACGCATGAGCTGGGGCGAGTACGGCAGTCGCGTGGCGATGCCGCGCATCCTCGCGATGCTGCAGCGATACGAGGTGCGGGCGACGTTCTTCGTCCCTGCCGTCGCGGCGTTGCTCCATCCCGACGAGCAACGGCGGGTCGTAGCCGAGGGCCACGAAATCGGCATGCACGGGTGGATCCACGAGCTGAACTCCGTGCTGCCCTACGAGACGGAGCGAGAGCTCATGCTGCGTTCGGCCGACACGCTCGAGAAGATCACCGGCGTGCGGCCGGTCGGGTTACGCACGCCCTCGTGGGACTTTAGCCCGCACACGCTGACCATCGAGCAGGAGATGGGGCTGCGCTACGACTCGTCACTGATGGCGGACGTGGATTGCTACGAGCTGCTCCTGAATGGCGCCCCGACTGGGATCGTGGAGCTGCCCGTGGAGTGGATCCGGGACGACGCCGTCTACTTCATCATGCACCGGTTCCAGGGGCTCCGGCCGCAGATGCCACCCGAGGCCGTCTTCGACCTCTTCCGGCGCGAGCTCGAAGCGGCGCACGAAGAGGGCGGCCTCTTCCAGCTGACGATGCATCCGCACGTCATCGGCTATCGCTCGCGGTTGTGGATCCTGGAGGAGCTCATCCGTCTGGCGCGTGCGATGGGCGACGTCTGGTTCGCCACCCATGCCGAGGTGGCCGCGTGGGCGAAGGCGCACGCCGCGGGCTGCTAGCGCACGATGTGCGCGTCGGTGATCTGGTCGATCGAGGTCGTGCCCGCCTGCCGCATGACGATTTCGAGCTCCGCGCGAAGGAGGGAGAGGACCGCCTCCACGCCGGCCTGTCCGAAGGAGGCCAGACCCCAGAGATAGGGACGGCCGATGCACACGGCGTCGGCGCCGAGCGCCAGGGCCTTGAAGAAATCGGTGCCGCGGCGGAAGCCGCTGTCGATCAGCACCGCGATCCGCCCGCGCACCGCATCGGTGATCTCGGGAAGACACTCGATCGTCGATCGTCCGCTCGCCTCGGCGCGCCCGCCGTGGTTGGACACGATGATTCCGTCCACGCCGTGCTCGACGGCGAGACGCGCATCCTCCGCGGTGACGATGCCCTTAATGAGGACCTTCATCTCGGTAATGTCTCGCAGCTTTCGGACGAAGTCCCAGGTCAGGCTGCGACCGTAGTCGCTGCGCGCGGGCACGTCGAGCCCCTCGAACATGGGGGCGAGTCCAACCGCGTTGTCGGGCTGGTTGTGACAGAGCGTGCACTCCCGTGTGTCGAGCTTGGCAAACGCCTTGACCGTCTCCCGGTTGCTCCCGCCTTGCAGGTCGACGGTCAGCGCGACCGCCGTGCACCCGGCGGCCTCCGCGCGCTTGACCAGCCCCTCGGTGACCTCCCAGCCGTGGAGGGAGTAGAGCTGGTACCAGATGGGCGCCTCCCTGGCCGCGATCACGTCTTCGACGGGGGTCGAGCTGACCGTGGAGAGGATCTGGAGGTGATTCTCGACGCGCGCCGCCCGCGCGACCGCGAGTTCGCCCTCGGGATGGAAGGCCATCTGATGACCACACGGCGAGATGACGATCGGTGTCGGCCACGTCGTGCCGAAGATCTCGGTCGACATATCGATCTCGCGGACGTCGATCAGCCGGCGCATCCGAAGCTGGAATTTCGAGAAGCCCTCGCGATTGGCCCGGAGGGTCAGGTTGTCCTCGGTGCCCGTCGCGAGATAGCCCCAGTGCGCGGGGGGGAGCTCCTGTTGCGCCACGGACTCGAAGTCGAAGACGTTGATGGCCTGCTCGGGCGACGTGATGAGGCCGTCTCCGAGGCCGGCGAAGAGCCGCGTCGACTGCCGCATGGCATCCTCGGAGGCCAGCAACGACTCCGACAGGAACCCCGGGAGTCCCAGGGCGGCGACGACCGGGCTGCCAGCGAGAAACTTCAAGAAGGCCCGGCGCGCCTCGGTGTGCGCGGGAGATCGCTGCATCGGCTTCCTCCACGATCGGGATGAGCTACCCGGGGCGTGACGACGAACGCCCCACGCAGGCCACGTCTGTGTCTGTTGCGACGAGTCTATCGAGTGGCTGGCAGGGTCGCAAGAGAATCCTGGATGGCCGGAGCGCGCGAACGTGCTAGCGATCGACGTCGGGGTTGGGTAGGCTGTTGGCACCCGTTCGTTGCGATGCGAGGAGGAGAGATGATTCAGGCGAAGTCGTTGACCGTGCTGGCCCTGCTCGCGCTCGTCGCGACGGGCGTCGCCGCCCGCCCCGGAGCGCCGGACCCGGCGCAGCGGCCGCCGCGGACGCCCGAGCAGCAGGCAGAGGCCGCTGCCCGATTCGAGGCGGAGATGAAGGCGCCGCGGCCGATTCCAGCGCTGGACAGCGTCTGGATGGCGGAGCTCACGTGGATGGAGATCCGCGATGCCATTCGGGCCGGCACGACCACGGCGCTCATTTTGACCGGTGGCGTCGAGTCGAACGGTCCTCATCTCGCGACCGGAAAGCACAACTACGTTCTCCAGGTGACCGGCGAGTCGATCGCACGGTCGCTCGGTCGAACGCTGATTGCACCGATCGTCCCGCTGGAGCCGGGTCGTCCCGACGGGCCGCGAGTGCCGCCGGGGAGCGTGTTCCTGTCCAGCGAGACCTACAAGGCGGTGCTGACCGACATGGCGACGAGCCTGCAGTCGATGGGGTTCACCGACGTCGTGCTGATCGGAGACAGCGGCGGCAACCAGCGGCCGATGCAGGAGGTGAGCGAGGCGCTGAACGCCAGGCACCAGGGTGAGCCGGGCCGGTTTTACTTCATTCCCGAGTACTACGATTACCCGGCCGTGCGCCGCTTCGTGAAAGCCAGTGGGATTGCCGAGGAAATGGATCCCAACGAGAGCCGGGGCTCGGATGGTATCCACGAGGAGTACGGTATCGACGCGCTGATGATGCTCGCCGACCCGACGACGATTCGGCTCGAGCAGCGCGTCCAGACCGACCGGGCCACGATCAACGGCGTGAGCCTCCTCCCGGCGGAGAAGACGCTGGCGCTCGGCAAGCGGATTCTCGAGCTCCGCACGACGGCCACGGTGGACGCGATTCGCGCGGCGATGGCGGCCGCCGGATCCAGCCAGGATCCCTAGTACTACTTTGTTAGATCGCACAATTTGGGCGAGATCCGACAAGTGATCTAATTTGAGGACATTGTACTTTTCCGGCGAATTCGGTACCCTGCGCGGTAGTGCACGACCGCCGCACGGTGGGGCAGTTGCGTCGCCTGATGAGATGGCTCGAGGCCTTCAAGGCGTGCTTCGGCCATCGCGCACAGGATCTGGCGTTGCGCCGGTACGTCCAGGGGTTGCTCAGCGACAGCCCGCGCAAGTCGATGGAAGCGATGCTGGCGCGGGTGACCGATCCCGGGGGCTATCAAGCGTTCCAACACTTCATCACCGATGCGCCGTGGAGTGCCGACGGCGTCTGGCGCTGCCTGCGGGCGGTGCTGCCCGAACGCGAAGGGCTGGTGATCTTCGCTGGCACGAGTTTCCCCAAGCCAGGGACGTCCTCGGTCGGGGTGGCCCGCCAGTACTGTGGGGCCGTGGGGAAAGTCGCCAATGGCCAAGTGGCGGTCACCGCGGCGCTGTGGACCGGGCTGCGCGCCTACTTGCTGGGGGCCGCGCTCTATGTGCCCGAGGCGTGGCTGACCGACGCCGCCCGCGATCGGGCGCGGCTTCCCCGGGGTGTCCGGTTGCAGGCGAAGTGGCGCCAAGCGCTCACCCTGCTCCGGCAGGTGCGCGCCAGCGGCCTCACCGGCACCGGCGTGCTGGCCGATGCGGAGTTTGGCGATACCGGCCTGTTTCGGGCCATGTGGCATCGGTTGCGGCTCCCCTATGCGGTGGGGATTTCCTCGTCGCAGACCGTGTTCCTGGGGCGGCCGCGCCTCGGGCACCGGCGGGGCGGCCGGCTGGGGCGCCCGCGCACCCGGCCAGACCTGGCGGCGGGCGTGCGGGCGTACACGGTGGCCCAGGCCGCCAAGGCGCAGCCGCGGTGGCGGCCCATCAGCTGGCGCAACCGCCGCGGCGGGCGCCGCTGGACGGTCCAGTGTGTGGCCCTGCGGGTGACCCCGGCCCACGACTGGCGCGACCGCCGGCTCGCCCCCGAGGTGTGGCTGCTGGCCGAACGCGACACGGGCGCGACGCCGCGGACCAAATACTTCTTCGTCAACCTGCCGGCCACCACCTCCTGGCCGCAGCTTGTCCGACTCGCGCATCAGCGGTGGGCCATCGAGCAGCAGTACCAAGAGTTGAAGCCCCACCTCGGGTTGGATCACTTCGAAGGCCGCACGTTCCCGGGCTGGCACCATCACGTCGTGCTCACCGCCGTGACGTACAACTTCCTGCAGGCCGAGCGGCGGCGGCACCTCGCCGGGCTCACCTTTCCAGTGGCCCGCGCGATCGTGCAGGAAATCTTCACCGCGGACCTCTTTGCTCCACGGCCGTTCTACCTGAAGCGCATCGAGGCGCTAAAGTCGGTGCAATTGCGGATCTAACAAAGTAGTACTAGACGCCGAGTAGCCCGCCGACGCGTCGCAGGGTGTCGAGTCCGTGGACGTCGTGCTCCAGGAGGGGCACGACGACCCGCGGGAGGTGCCCGAAGACCCGATCGATCTCCCGCCGATAAGTCTGCTCCTGCTCGCGTCGTGCCTCGAGAAAATCGCCCGCGGCGCTGTCCGGCAGCACACGGTTGACGACGAGGGCCGACACCGGAATGTCGAAGCGCCGGAGCAGCTCGGCCACGCGCTGACTCTCCAGGATCGACAGCTTGTCGGGGTTGACGACCAGAAGGAAGGCCGTCGCCGCGGTGTCGGTGAGCTGCTCTCGGGCGACGAGGAACTTGCGTCGCCGGGCCTGCAGCACGTCGTCGAGGTGGGCGCCGAGGCTGCCGCTGGGAAGATCCTCCGCGCTGTCGATGAGGGAGAGATCATCGCCCCGTGCCCTGCCGCCGCCGAGATGCTTGAGGGCGGAAGAGAAGCGCGCCGATCGATCGCGGTGCCGGAGGAGTCCGTCCGTCCATGCGCCCATCACCTCGGGCAGGGAGAGCAGCCGTACGGTGTGGCCGCTCGGTGCGGTATCGAAGATGACGATGTCGTATGGCTCGCCATCGCGCCCCATGAGCTCGGCGACCCGCTCGAGCAGTGCCGCCTCGGTCGCGCCGGGCGCGTAGCGCGCCAGCTCGAGCTGACGTTCGACCTCACCGTAGAGATCCGGGTGCACGAGCGCCTTCATCTGTTCCTTGACCGTGCGGATGTGCCGGGTCGCCTCCGCGTCGGGGTCGATCTCGAGGCCCCACAGCCGCGGTCCCAGCTCCTGGCGGGCGCCGCCGATCGCGCGGCCGAAGATGTCGCCGAGCGAGTGCGCGGGGTCGGTCGAGACCAGCAGGCAGGAACGTCCGCGGTCGGCCGCGGTCACGGCGAGCGCCGCGGCCGTCGTGGTCTTGCCCACGCCGCCCTTGCCGCCGACGAACACGAGGTGGTGCGCCAGCAGGTCTCGCAGGTTCAGTCCTCTCCCGTACCTGGGGCGGAGCGGAGGAACGTCGGTCAGCAGCAGCGGAAGTGGTCGAGCGGGGAGCGCTCCATGCCCATGCGCGTGTGCCAGTCGTGAAAACGCTCCAGGAGGATCGGCTGTAGCTCGAGGGTGTAGTAGGTCGCGGGATTGGGAATTCCCATGAGCTCGCCGAAGACGAACAGCATGAACAGGTCGTCCTCGTCCCGGCGGGCGCGCGCCACGGCGCCCCGGTAGGGCGCCACGTAGAACTCCGCCAGGCCCGAGCTCAGCGCGTCGATGAATCGTCGGAAGGCCGAGTCGATCATCGAGATCCGCGCGGCCTCACGTGGCGAGCGCCGCCGCTTCCGCTGCCTCGGACTTGGCGCGCCCGAACGCCGAGATCGCCTCGAGCATCACGAAGATCGACGCGATGATGATGACCAGGTCGACAAACACCAGGAAATAGCGTCCCGACGTGTAGAGATCCCATAGCTGATACAGCGCGCTCAGGAACGACATTCCGGTCACGAACACCATCGGCGTCATGGTGTAGCGTGACGGCCGGCCGAGCCGGACCAGCATGACGCTGATGACGAGCAGCGTCATCCCCGCGAGCAACTGGTTTGTCGTTCCGAAGAGTGGCCAGATCAGCATCCCGCCGGTACCACCGGCCCCACCCGCCCCGAATGCCAGCACCAGGCAGGCGCCAACGGCGAGGAAGGTGGCGACATAGCCGTTCTGCAGCGGAGCGATCCGATAGATCGTCCCCCACTCCTGGACGATGTAACGCTGCAGGCGGACCCCGGCGTCCATCGTCGTACCGGCAAAGAGCACGCCCATGACCGTTAGCAGGGTCTCCGCGAATCCGCGCGGCAGCCCCAGCCCGTTGGACGCGATGGTGGCGCCACCCTGGACGAACGAGGCCATGCCACCGGCCCCGAACGCCGTATAGGTCGCCTCCCACTCGGCGAGGGTGCTGAAGCCGGCCGTCGCCGCGATGATCGTGATGAGCGCCAGGCTGCCCTCGCCCACCGATCCCAGATACCCCACAAAGCGCGCATCGGTTTCCTTGTTGAGCTGCTTGGAGGTGGTGCCAGAGCCGACGAGTCCATGAAAGCCCGAGATGGCGCCGCACGCGATGGTCACGAAGAGGAGCGGCACGAGCGGGGGCGCCGCGGCAGGGAGGTTCTGGTTGAAGGCGGGCGCCACGATGGTCGGCTGGGCCACGAACACGGCGCCGTAGAGCAGCCCGAGACCGATGAATAGCTGGATCCCGTTGATGTAGTCGCGCGGCTGGAGGAGGAGCCACACGGGGAGCATCGAGGCGACGGCGGCGTAGAGGAACAGAATCACGATCCATTGAGCGCCGGCGCCAAGATCGAGCATCTGCGTGGGGAGGGTGACCGGCACCAGCTCCCCGAGGTAGATCACGGCGTAGAGCACGATGGTGCCGACGATGGTCGGCCAGAGAATCGGCACGTGCATCCGGTAGATCAAGATGCCGATGATGAGCGCGACGACGATGGCGCTCCAGGCCGGGATCACGCTGCTGGGGGTCTCAATCAACGCGCCGGAGATCACGACGGCGAAGACGGCGTTGACCATCAACAGCAGCAGGAAGATCACGACCATGAACAGCGTGCGGGCGCGCTGGCTCACCACGTCACCGGTCAGCGCGCCGACCGATCGCGCCCTGTTGCGGATGCTGGCCCAGATCGAGCCGAAGTCGTGGACGCCGGAGAAGAACAGGGTGCCGAGGATGACCCAGAGAACCGCGGGGACCCAGCCCCAGATGACGGCGATCCCGGGTCCCACGATCGGCGCGGCGCCGGCCACCGCGGTGAAATGGTGCCCCCATAACACGATACGCTGGGTCGGGACGTAGTCGATATCGTCCCGCATCGTGTGTGCGGGCGTCTGGCGCGCGGGGTCGAGCTGGTAGATCTTCTCGGCGATGAAACGCGAGTAGAAACGGTATCCCACGTAGAACGCGATCAGACCGACGAGGGCGAGTATCGTGGCGTTCAGCGTGCACCTCCCTGAGTGTCCCGCGCGGCGTGGTGGGCGGGCCCATCGGCTGAGCCGCTACGATCGAGCGTTCCACACCAGAGGCGCTGCAGGTCGCGCGCCGCTACCCGCACGCGTGCCTCCGGGAAAGGGCTCAGCAGCTCACGCAGTTGTGGTTGTTCTTGGCGCCCAGGCTCTCGAGCAACACGATCGTCTCGGGGAACGGCTGCGTCCGCTGGACGGGGCCGTTCGCGATATCGACGGTCGTGATCCCCTGGCGGCTCACGGCCGTGACGTCGGCCCCCTTCTCCACCAGATACTGGATCAGGGCATTGTCGCCCCTGGCCGCGGCGTGGTGCACCGCCGTATAGCCGTTGTGGTCTCTGGCGTTGACGTCAGCGCCAAGCTCCTCGACGAGGAACTTCATCGCGGGCAGCCAGCCGTCCGGCACATGTCGGTGCGAGTTTGCTGCGAATCCCTGACCGTAGCCCACGCCCGAGGCGGCGTGGATCGGGTGCACGGCGGGCCCGCCGAAGGGGACCGGCGGCAGCCCGGAGTAGTCGGTGTCATCGTCGCCGAGTCCCGTGCGGAAGCGCCGCTCCGGCACACGGGTCGTTGGCAAGGCGGGATCCGCTCCGTGGGTGAGCAGCAGCCGCATGGCCGGGATGTCCAGCGCATAGGCGGCCCGCCAGAACGGCGTCGCGCCGGTGCGGTCCACACCCAGCTGGTCGGTGTTGAAGGTCGTGAACCACAACGACTTGCTCAGCCGCGCGTTGGGGTCGGCGCCCGCCTCGATCAGCGCCATCATCAGCTCCAGGTGATTGACCCGCTGCTGCTGGGAGTCGGTGGGCTGCGGGTGCCGTGACTTGGGGATCCAGTGCGTGTTCACCGCCGCGTAGAGCGGCGTGCCTCCGGCGGCGTTGGCCGCGGTGACACTCGCCCCTCGCTCGAGCAGCATCATCGCGAGGTCGAAGTGGCCGTTGATGGTGGCGATGAGTAGAGGCGTCGTGCCATCCGCCGCGCTCACCTCGTCGAGGTCGGCCCCGCCCTCGAGCAGCGCGAGCACCGCATCCGCATGGCCCTCCCGCGCCGCGAGGAGGAGCGCCGTCAGGCCCCCGTGGGTCCCCACCAGGCGGGCATAGCCGAGGGGCTCCGGCTCCTCCTGCAGGTCGGCCTCCTCGGCCGCCGCCTCCCGTTCCTCCTGCGTGAGCCGTGGTGTCTTGTCCGCCCCGGACTCCGTCTCGTCGGATTCGGACTCCGTACCGCGCAGCGCCGCGATGCGGGCCTCTCGCGCCTTGTTCTCCGCCTTGTCCGCTTCCTCTCGTGCCGCGATGTCCACGACCTTCGCGGTGACTCGCGGGTCGGCGCTCCACTCGAGCAAGGCACGGATCGCGTCCACGCGACCTCCCGCGGCGGCGAACATCAGCGGCGTCTGTCCCCACCGCGGCTCCCGGGCGTTCACGTCGGCACCGTGGTCCAGCAGCAGCGCGACCGCCTCCGCGCTGCCCGACGTCGCCGCGAAGTGGAGGGGCGTGGCCCCGGTCGTGGTCGTGGCGTTCGCGTCGCTTCCCGCTTCGAGCAAGCTACCAACGACGGAGGCGCCACCGAATGTGCTGGCCACGTGGAGCGGCGTGTGGCGTCCCACCCGGGTCACGGCCTCCGGGTCGGCCCCGGCGTCGAGCAGGACCCGAGCCGCCTCGGCGTCACCGTTTCTCGCCGCCCAGTGGAGCCCGGTCATGCCATCCCCATGGGCCGCGTTCACCTCGGCTCCGGCTGCGAGTGACGCGCGAAGGGTGGCGACATCGCGTCGCATAGCGGCGTCGGCCACCGGCGAGCTGGGGGCGGCCGCTCCGGAGAGGACCATGACACAGAGCA
The DNA here is from genome assembly GCA_965197935.1 of Vicinamibacterales bacterium. GTDB lineage: Bacteria > Acidobacteriota > Vicinamibacteria > Vicinamibacterales > CAZQMT01 > CAZQMT01. Next base: position 1,597,478 of record CBDAOD010000002.1, read on the forward strand.
GCGCGACCGCGGGCAGGAAGGGGTTTCTCGACATCGTCTCTCCCCGTGTTGCGTCGATCAAACCGAATCGAGCTGGATCATGCCGGAGCAGACCGATCACGCCGAGAGCGAGAACGTGCCGGTGCTGTTTCCGAAGCGATCCAGGTCGTCGAGCCCGAGCTTGTGCATCAGCGTCAGCATGACGTTTGCCATCGGTGTTCCGGGCACGGCGCGGACATGCAGGTTGCCGTCGTGCTGGCCGTTGGCGCCCCCGGCCACCAGGAGCGGGCACCGCTTGTGATTGTGCACGTTCGGGTCGCCCATGGGTGACCCGTAGATGATCATGGTCTTGTCGAGCAGGGTGACGTCGCCTTCCTGGATGCCCTTCAACCTGTCCAGCAGATACGGAATCATCCCGATGTGATAGCGGTTGATCTGGGCGAACTCCAGGATCGACTTCTCCTTCGCCCCGTGGTGCGACGCCGGGTGGAAGCCGTTGTCGATCCCGCTCTCCGGGTACACGCGGCTCGAGGCGTCGCGCCCCATCTTGAAGGAGAAGACGCGCGTCATGTCCGATTCGAGCGCCAGCGCCTGGAGGTCGAACATCAGCTTGACGTGCTCGTCGAACGAGTCGGGCACGCCGGCGGGCGCCCCGGGTAGCTCGCGAACCTCGCCGCCGCTGTTGCGCTCTTCGATTTTTTGAATGCGCCGCTCGATCTCTCGGACGTCGTCCAGATATCGCTCCATCCGCTGACGGTCGGTCGGATCCAGCACGCGCTTCAGCGCCGCCACCTCGCCCGTGATGAAATCGAGGACGCTCCGGCTGGCGCGTCTCCGCGCCGCCCGCTCCTCCTCGCTGCCGCCCGCGCCGAAGAGCTGGTCGAAGGCGATGCGCGGGTCCCGAATCATCGGGAGCGGCTCATTGGGCGAGGCCCAGCTGATCGTGTCCGTGTAGGCGCAGGAGTAGCCGTAGGCGCATCCGCCCGCTTGGTCGACGTTCTCGATGCAGAGCTGCATCGACGGGAGCGGGGTGTCCTGCCCGAATCGCTTCGCATAGGTCTGGTCGAGCGACGTTCCCGCGCGCACATCCGAGGCCTCGGTCTGCTTGGGATGTGCCTGGGTGAGGAACGTGGAGCTCGAACGGAAGTGGTCGCCGCCGATCTCCTTCGGGATGACGGCTTCGGCCGGCTCCACGTCGGTGTCGCTGACGATCGTCAGGTAGTTCCGGTACGGCTCGAGGGGTTGCAGGACACTCGGCGCGAGATCGAACTCATGACCGACGTCTGCGGGCGACCACAGATGCTGCAAGGCCCCCCACTCGCAGGCCCCGGCCGAGCCGTGCACCATCTCGATACAGATCAGGCGGGTCGGATCCGTCGCGCCGGTCGCAGCCCTGGTCCAACCCCGGGCCGCGGGCACCGAGGCGTCAAGGAACGGCAGAGCCACCGTGGCGCCCAGGCCGCGGAGGAACGTCCGCCGGGGAAGATGCTTGCCGGTGATGAGGTTCATCTGTGGCGTCTCCTCATGTGTCCGCAATGTCCGCGATGTAGTCCTCGAAACCTGCCTGCGACGACTGAAGACGGGCTAGGGGCTGCCACCCACGCCCGCTCCGTCCGTTTCGACCTCGCTCCGCTTCATCTGGAACGCCGGACTGCTCACGACCCCGAGTATGAAGGCGGACATCCGGTCGTCGTCGGCAGCCGCCTCCCGCACGATTCCCCGGACCGCCGGCATGTCATAGTACTCGAGCCGTCGGCCCAGCGCGTAGGCCATGAGGTTCTCGGTGAAGGTCCGAATCACCGCGATGCGCCGCCCGACCAGCACCTGCTGCAGATCATCGAGACCGGTCAGTGGCGTGCCATCGTAGAGCTCACCGACCGCATCGACCGGTACGCCGTTGTCCTTGATGCGCCACGCACCGGTCACGTCGAAGTTCTCGAGCGCGAGACCGATCGGGTCGATCACGCGGTGGCAGGAGTTGCACGACGGGTTCGCGCGATGCTCTTCCATCCGCTCGCGCACCGACAACAGCCGGCCGCCCACTGCCTCGGCTGTGGCCTCCAGATCGGGTATGTCCGGCGGCGGCGGCGGTGGCGGGCTCCCGAGGAGGACCTCCATCACCCACTTGCCGCGGAGGACGGGCGACGTGCGGTCGGCGTGGGAGGTCAGCGTCAGGATGCTGCCGTGTCCCAGCAGGCCTCGCCGCTTCCCGTCGGGGTATTCCACACGACGGAAGTCGGGGCCGGCAATGTTCGGTAGGCCGTAGTGCCGGGCGAGCCGCTCGTTGACGAACGTGTAGTCCGCGGTGAGCAGGTCGAGCACGCTCCGGTTCTCCCGAACGAGGTGGTCGAAGAACAGCTCGGTTTCCCGCAGCATCGCGGTCTTGAGCTGTAGGTCGAAGTTGGGATACGTCCGAACGGTCGGATGAATCGCCTCGAGATCCTGGAGCCGGAGCCACTGGGCGGCGAAGCGGGTGGCCAGCGCCCGCGAGCGCGGATCCGCCAGCATGCGCCGGACTTGCCGCTCGAGCATGCCGGGCTCCGAGAGTCGGTCCTCGCTCGCGACGCGGCTGAGCTCGTCATCGGGTCCGGTGGCCCAGAGGAAGAACGACAGGCGCGACGCGAGATCCAGATCGCTGACCCGGTAGACGTCACCCGCGTCGGCGACGGCTGGCGGCTCCTCGAAGCGAAAGACGAAATGGGGGCTCGCCAGAATGCCCTCGAGCGCCATCCGGATCCCGGACTCGAATCCACCGTCCGCGCGGCCGGTTTCGTAGAGCGACATCAACGCCGCGAGGTTCTCGGGCGTGAGCGGTCTCCGGTACGCCTGGGTTCCCAGCCGAGAGATGATCGTCTCGACACAGTCGCGCTCCGCACCGGGTGAGGCGGGACGGCAGGTGAAGATCGTCTGACGGCTCGGCGTCTCGGACACTCCCGACGGGTTGGAGGGCCCCCGGATGGCCAGATCCCTGAGGTGGGGGAGGCTCGTGACGCCGTAGGCGTTCGCCACGGCGGTGCTGGCCAGAGACCAGTCGTGGGGAGAGACGACATCCTGCACGGGGCCGTCGAATCGTCGGATGAACGCGGCCGAGATGCGCTGTGGGCCCGCGTCGATCTGGATGGGGTCCGTCCAGATGTTCACGCCGTTCGGGTCCGAGGCGTGCATCCACCGGTCGATGTCGAGCAGCGCGACCCGCTCTCCGCCCACCGAGAGCTCGAGCTGCTCGGGGGCCTCCGCGGTGAGGAGTGCCGCCCGACCGCTGCCGTGTAGCGCCCCGGTGGTCTCGTGGTGGAACGAGACCCGGAAGACATACTCGCCATCTGCCGGAAAATTGTGGACGACCGAGATGCCGCCCCGCGTGCCGTAGGGCGCGCCCTCGACCTGGTCCCGTTGCGAAACCCATCGGGCGAGCTTGTAGGTCGATTCGCTGGCCGCCGCCGTTGCGTTCCCGATGGCGAGGCGGCTGATCTCGCTCGCCGCGCCGAGATACCCTTGCATGAGCGTGGCCGAAAGCCGCTGCGCGTCGGCGATGTTGTCGAAGTTGGCGCTCTTGGTGTCGAGAGGCAGGTAGTCTCCCGCGTCCACGTCGATCGTGAGCAGGTCACGAACCGAGCGCTCGTACTCGGCGCGATTCAGACGCTGGAAGGTCCGCCGGCCGGGATTGGGGCTGGCCGCAGCGTGCCCGTCGGTTTGGGTCTCGAGCAGCTCGGCTAGACCGGCCAGTGTGGCGTCATCCGGTCGCCTGCCGCCGGGGGGAGGCATCAGCCCTGTCCGCAGCTTGCGGATCATCTTCTCCGCGAGCGCCGCGTGGTCCGCGGCGGCCGCCACCGCGAACGACTCGAGCGACATGTTGCCCTGACGCCGCCGATCGTTGTGGCACCGGCGGCAGGTCTGGTCGATGACCGCCTGGCCGGCCTCGGGCGAGAGCGCGCCGCCCGGCTGGGCATCCCCGGCGTGATCCGCCGTCGACTGCGCCGCCAGAGGAGTGCTCGCGGCCAGACCCACCGACAGGACCCACGGCGCCCACGGCGCCGGCTTCGCCATGCCTGCCCGATGGTTCATCGTGCTCATGCGTGGTCAACCTGACCAAGGGCCGGGGACCCGACGAGGTAATCGGCGCGATGGTTCCACCAGGGCAGAGCGCTCCGCCCCGACCCGGCTCCGCACCCGCCACGGCGGCGGGATTTCGGCCCACCGTGCACCGGGGGCGAGGACCGGGTGGTCTCGTTGGATCGCACCACGATAGGGTGCAGTGTAACCCCTCGGGGCCCCTCGCGTCCACGCCCAGATGGCCGGCCCGGCCATCCCCGAACCGCCGGCCCAGAGTCGCGGGGCGAGCCTCCGCGCGGCCTACCCCAGCAGACCGGAGACCGTGATCACCAGGACCGCCAGTGGGGCCACGTAGCGGATCAGCAGGCGCCACAGGGTAAACAGCCGCCGACGCTGGAAGCCCAGCTCCCGTTCGAACGCGCCGGTCGCCACGACCCATCCCGCGAAGAGCGAGATCAAGAGCGCATTCAGCGGGATCAGCACCGAGGCGGTGACGAAATCGAACGTCTCGAAGATCGACTTGTCCGACAGCCCGGCGATGAAGCCGAGCGGTCTGACGCCGGCCAGCAGGTTGTCGGAGAGCGCGGGAAGGATCCCGATCACCCAGATGGCGAGTCCCGTTCCGCCCGCCAGCATCAGGCGCCGGGCAGTCCGCCGCTCCTCGAGGAAGGAGACCATGGGTTCCAGCATCCCGAGCGTCGAGGTGTAGGCCGCCAGGAACAGGAGGAGAAAGAACAGCACGCCCAGCAGACGTCCCAGCGGCATCCCCCCGAAGGCGACCGGCATGGTCATGAAGACCAGGCCCGGTCCCTCCGAGGGGTCCAGACCCGAGGCGAACACGATGGGAAAGATCGCGAGACCGGCCAACAGGGCGATCAGCGTATCGATGCCGGCGATGAGAATCGCCGCCCTCGGCACCGACACGCTGCGGGGCAGGTAGGCGCCGTAGGTCATCATGAAGCCCACGCCGGCCCCGACCGAGAAGAAGGCCTGACCCAGCGCCAGCATGATCGACGTGCCGGACAGCCGGGAGAAGTCCGGTGCGAAGAGGAAGGTGACTGCGGCGCTGAAGTCGGCGGCCAGCACGTTGTAGCCGATCAACACGAGCAGGATCAGCATGAGGCTGGGCATCATGATCTTCGTCGCCCGCTCGATGCCGCGCTGCAGGCCGCCGCCCACGACGACCGCGGTCGCGACGATGACGATGCCCTGCAGCGAGACGTTGCGCAGCGGGGACGCGATCACGCTCTGGAACAGGGACTGCGAATCGGCGGGGCTCGTGTGCGCGAAGGCGCCGGTCAGGGCAGCGGCGGCGTAGTGGAGCGACCAGCCCGCGACGACGCTGTAGTAGGTCAGGCCCAGGAAGGGCACCGCCAGGCTGATGACCCCGATCGCCTGCCAGGAGCCGCTGGCCCCCTGGTCGCGGACGATGGCCCGCACCGAGCCGATCGGGCTCAGATGTCCCATCCTTCCCAAGGCCAGCTCGGCCATGATGATGGGAACACCGATCAGCGCCACCATGGCCACATAGACCAGGACGAACGCCGCGCCGCCGTTCTGGCCGGCCAGGAACGGAAAACGCCAGACGTTGCCGAGCCCGACCGCGGCACCGGCGGTTGCGAGCAGAAACGCCCCACGCGACGACCAGGCCTGGTGCACGGCAGTCGACATGCTCCCTCGTCTATCCAGCCCAGTCAGTCCTTCGACCGGCCTAGCTAGCAGCCCGTGGTGAAAGTCCCGCGTCGCACAAAGACCGGCGCGGCGCCCGGCTCGGGCTGGCCGCGGCATCTCCCAAGGTGGCCCTTGGTGCAACGCAGGACTTTCACCAGGGGCTGCAGTGTCCTGTCCCAGTAATTCGTGGAGTACGTCCCGTGCGCGGTGCCCGGCTGGCCAGGCGCGAGGAGTGAGCATACGTGCGAGGGCGATTCGGGCGGCCCGCGCCTCGTCCAGGTGGGTGGGCAGTACGCGACTCGCTCCCGACGGTCAGACCGCTACTCGACGTCCAGGCCCTGGAGCCTACGGATGGTCACCGTGAACGCCCGGCGACCCGCGTGGGGATCGTAGACGATCACGGGCATCTTGCGGCCGCGGATCGTGTTGGGGCTCAGCCGAGCGTGACCCATCAGCGTGGTCGCGAGGTCCGTACGCGCCGCGCTCTCGGCTCCGCCACGCGGAACGCCGGTCAGCAGGTCGTTCAGGGTCAGCTCCCAGACGGCCCCTCTGAGCAGGGCGTCGATGACGGTTCCCTTGAGGACGTTCTGCGAAAAGTTGAAGAAGAACGAGATCGGAGAGTAGGCGTCCGCTTCAGGGCGGTGACGCTCACCTTCCTCCAGCAGGTCGGGCTTGTAGGCGTGAAAGCGCTCACGAAACTCGGCACCCTCCGCTGCGCACGAGGACAGCGAGGCCGGCGGCTGGTCCCCCATGAACGCCCGGGCGTCGGGGGAGAGCCCATTCATCATCCCCTCGACGATGGTCTCACGTGTCACGCCGTGAGTCCCGGCCGCGTGCAGCCGCGCGTACTCGTCCATCAGCGTTGACAGCGCGAAGCTGAGCCACGGGTAGTCCGCCACGTTGTCGTCGCGCATCAGGACGACGTCCCTGATGTAGGACGCCTCGAACCCGAAGCGCAGATGGCCTCCCATGCACGCCGCGTGGGAGAGCGCGATCTCGGTGCGGTGGGCGCGGTTCAGGGTGCGTACCCGCTCGAGCAACCTGTCGTACCCGCGCGCCTCGAGCTCGTAATGGGATGTGGCGATCAGGATGAGCGTCTCGGCATTCTCGGCGAAGCGCTGGCCGCTCCCGCCCGGCCCCTGGAGGGTGTGGAGCAGTCGGCCGAGCCAATCCAGATTCTCGTCCGGGTCGCCCTCATCCCAGACCCGAAGCGAGAGAAGCGCGAGCAGGTAGAGGAGGTAGTAGTCGACGAAGATGGCGAGCACCGTACGATCGACGGGCTCGTCGCCACGCTTGTCCACGAGGTAGTTCAGCACGTCGACCGGGATCGTGTCCTCGTTGACGCTGTCCGCGACACCGTCCCAGTCGTGCAGCACGTGAAGGCCGTCCTCGCGATTCCGGCGGTCGTAGGTCGCGACGAGCCGTTTGAACTCGATTCGACGCGCGCCGGCCAGCAAGACGTTCGACCCCAAGCCGTCGCGGAGGCGCCGGAGCGCCGCGCCGAGGTCTTTCGAGTTCGACACGGCGGCGACGATCTCTTGACGGACGGCGCCCTGCACGGCGGTCTCGACGAGTGCACAGGCGTCATCGAACGGCAGGGACATCGTCGAGTACGAGCGCTGATGGTCGGGACGCATGACACGGGCGGCCGCGGCCCGCTGAGGAGCGAGGCATTCTAACGTGCGTCGCAGGGGAAGTCGACCCGACGCTCTGGGCCCGACGCTCCGGACCTGTCTTTACTTGCGCCGGGAGAGCGACGTAGTATGCGCGCGATGCCGAGTATGGATCGAACTACAGCAGGGAGGCGAGCTGATGGACACGCGTCGGATCGGATCGCTCGAGGTCTCGGTCGTTGGGCTGGGGTGCAACAACTTCGGCCGGCGGCTCGACGAGGCTGGTACTCGCGAGGTGGTGCACGCGGCGATCGACGCGGGTGTCACCTTCTTCGACACGGCCGACACCTATGGGGAGACGGACAGCGAGGTGTTCCTGGGTCGTGCGCTCGGAAATCGGCGCGACGATGTCGTCGTAGCCTCCAAGGTCGGGTGGGAGATCGACGAGCGCCGCCGCGGCGCGCATCCCGACTACGTTCGGCGTGCCGTCGAGGACAGCTTGCGCCGCCTGGGCACCGACCGCATCGATCTGTATCAGCTACACAAACCGGATCCCGCCGTGCCGATCGAGGACACGCTGGGCGCGCTCGACGATCTCGTTCGCGCCGGGAAGGTTCGTGAGATCGGGTGCTCGAACTTCTCGGCCGCGCAGCTGCGTGCCGCGGCGGCGGCCGCACGCGGCCGCGCGCGGTTCGTGAGCGTGCAGAACGAGTACAGCCTCTTGCATCGGGAGCCGGAACGCGAGGTGCTCCCCGAGTGCGAGCGCCTCGACATGGCCTTCGTGCCGTTCTTTCCGCTTGCCAACGGGCTCCTCACCGGCAAGTACCGCCGTGGGCAGCCGCCGCCTGCCGGTTCCCGCCTGACGACGGCACGCTTCGCGGGCAGGCTCAGCGACGGCGCGCTGGACGACGTCGAGTCGCTGCGGGCGTTCGCCGAGCGGCGTGAGCACAGCCTGCTCGAGCTGGCGTTCGGATGGCTGCTGGCGCAAGCGCGCGTCGCCTCGGTGATTTCGGGCGCGATGTCGCCGGCGCAGGTGATCGCCAATGCCGGTGCGGCAGCGTGGCGGTTCTCGCAGCCGGACCTCGACGAGGTCGAGAGGCTCGTGCCGCATGTTCGATGACGTCTTGGCCACAGACCTCTTCGGCAATCCCGTGTCGAGCTGGGCGGCTGCGATCGGGATCGTCGTCGCCGCCCTGCTGATCGGAAAGGCCCTCTACTGGATCTCGAGCAACGTCCTCAGGCAGGTCACGAAACGGACGAAGAACCGGCTGGACGACATCATCCTCGATACGGTCGAGAAGCCGATCGTGTTCGTGTTCACCGTCGCGGGCATGTGGTTCGGGCTCAACACCCTGGTGCTCCCCGAGACCGTTCAACGCCTCATTGGCCACGGTGTTCAAGCCCTCGTCATCTTGAGTGCCGCCTGGCTTCTCGCCCGTGTGCTCGATGCGCTCTATCAGGAGTACCTCGTCCCGATCACGGAGCAATCGGCAACCGATCTGGATGACCAGGTCCTGCCGATTCTGCGAAAGGGACCAAGGCGGGGATCTGGGCGATAGGGTTCATCGTGGCGCTGAACAATGCGGGCTACGACGTCGCGGCGCTCATCGCCGGCCTCGGCATCGGCGGCCTCGCGCTCGCCATGGCGGCCAAGGACACCGTGTCGAACGTGTTCGGGGGGTTCACGATCTTCACGGACCGCCCGTTCACGCTCAACGACCGCATCAAGGTCGCGGGCTACGAGGGTTACATCAGGGAGATCGGGCTGCGCAGCACGAGGCTGCAAACGCTGGAAGGTCGGGTCGTGACCATCCCGAATTCGAGGTTCTCCGACACCCCCGTCGAGAACGTCACGCTCGAGCCGTCCCGGAAAGTCGTGCTGAACCTGGGTCTGACCTACGACACGAGTCCGGAGCAGATGCGACGCGCGCTCGACATCCTGACGCAGATCGGGACCCAGCATGTCGAGCTCGAGGATCGCCTGCTGGTGTCCTTCAATGGATTCGGTGACTTCTCGATGAACATCCTGTTCATCTATTACATCAAGAGCGGTGCCGACATTCTCGGGACGCAGACCGAGATCAACCTGCTGATCCTTGACCGGTTCAATGCGGCGGGTCTGGAGTTCGCGTTCCCGACGCAGACGCTCTATACGAAGTCGGGGTAGCCGGGCTGCTACCCGCTCCCGGTGTTTCCAGTGGCGGGCGCGGTGTCGGTCGATGACCGGCCACGGCCGGTCATCCCGCCGGCCACCGCCGCCGAGACCATGTGTTCCATCTCCGGGTTCTGGCCGCCCATCCCGTAGATCACGATCTGGCTGCCCTCCTCCCGGCCTAGGCGCTCCAGCACGTTCAGCCGATACATCTCCATCGCGCGCGGACTCAGCATCTGCGAGGCCTCCTCGAGCCGTTGTGCGATGGCTTTCTCGGCGTCGGCCTCGGCGATCTTGGCCTGGGCGGAGCGTCGCGACTGCGCGATGACGCTGAGCTCCTGGATGAGGTCGTTCGGCACCCGGACGTCCGTGATCTCGACGGAGGACACGTCCACTCCAAATGTGCTAACGCCCTGGTCGATGATCTGCTTGAGCCGTTCCGACACGGTCTCGCGCTCACCCAGGAGCTCGGTCAGCTCGAGCGATCCCACCGTGTCCTTGATGGCGCTGTTGGCCGCCTGGAAGACCGCCTCACCGTAGTTCTCCACGTGCAGCGCGGCGCGCTCGGGGTCCTCGACCCGGAGGAAGACCACGGCCTCGCAACCCACCGGCACGTTGTCGGACGTGAGGGTCTCCGCCGCCTTGATCACGCGCGTCTGCACCCGGATGTCCAGGGTCGCCGCGACCGAGCGGAAGAACGGCGGGTAGGGGATCACCCAGAACAGCCCGGGCCCCTTGACGCCGACGAACTTGCCCAGGCGCAGCAGGACCACGCGCTGATACTCGGGGATGACGTAGAGGGTGCGACTCACCATCGTGGCCAGGATCAGCGAGACGATGCCGCCGATGGCGAGTGACGGTGGACCCAGAAAGCTGGAGACCGCCGTCAGGATCCCCGACACGAGCAGGGTCAGGCCGAAGAACACGGCCAGAGAGATCAGCCACAGCATGAGTCGCAAGAACGCCTGGACGGTGTTCAGGCTGCGGGCCGTCGAGCTCTTGGAGACAGTTGCCATGGGTCGTCTTCCTCCCTGATCGCTGCGGCGCTCTCCGCGAGACTCGAAGGTCAGCCGGGCTCAAGTCACGCGGCGGTGTCGAGGGGCGCCATTGTACGGGAACCCCATTCGGAGTCAACGCGGCTGGGCCCGGTATGCGGCGACGGTCTCGTTGATCGCCCGCGCGCCGTGGGTTAGACTGGTCTCGGCTCCTCCTACATGTATCTCCTTCCGGCCGAATCTGGCCGTGGAGGGAGTCGGACGCCGGATCTGGCGGTTCGGTCAGCTTCGGCGGCCGTTCGGATGGCGTTGGGAGTCGCGGAAGACGCAGGTCGTCGGTGTAGGGCCCCTCGGCCACCAACAGCTTGGCGTCCCGGTCACGTAGGGGGTCACGGGAGACATGGACTACCGGTACTGCGATCACGCAGAGCACCTGCCCCTGGATCCGCCGTTGCCCGTGAGAACGGCGGTCGGTGTGTTGCTCCATGTGCAGGGTTTTGCCCTCGTGTCCGGGCAGGCGTTCGTGACGCTCGGTAACTTCGGACGACGGTGGAGCCGGCTCGCGGAATCCTGGGACTCGCTCCCGGCGGACGTCTACATGGCTGACAGGGGTGGCTATCGCCGCCGGCGGTTCCGCGAGTATCACCTCACCGCCGAGAAGACGACGCTCTCACTGCGTCCTTCGGATCGCCGCCACTACCGCCAGGATGTGACGATCAATCCGCTGAACGGGGGGATCGACCGCATGTTCGCCCCGATCGACCTTGAGGTGGAGTTGCACCGCACCTTGCTCCAACTCGTGTGTACCGATTGGCAGCAACTGCCCGAGGAGATGCGGCGCGCTCACCGCGACTGGTACGTGGACGTGCACCAGGTGCGCATCACGGCCACGCCGGAACGTGAGGGCTCTCCGACCCCTGAGGGGTTTCACCAAGATGGGGAGCAGTTCGGCGTGCAGCACTTCGTGAGCCGCAGTGGCATCGACGGCGGCGAGTTCATGGTGCGTGATCTCGATGGCGAGCAGCGCGCCAGATGGCTCCAATCCGACGCACTGGACTCTGTCTATCTGGAGGATGCTCGGGTACGTCACGCGGTGACCCCCGTCGTGGCGCAGCCCGGGGTCCGATGCGGATGGCGGGACGTTCTGCTGGTCGGTTTCAACCCGGTCGATCGACAGAACGGGTGATGAATGGGGTGCCCCCCGTTCAGGAGGCCGCCGCCGCGCTCGAGGCCTTTGACCTACCGTCCTCCCCGGAGATCACACGCTTTACCGGTGGACAGGGCAACGCGAGCTATCTCGTCCGGGCGGAACCCGACACCTATGTCCTGACGTTCTCGATCGAGAAAACGCTCGAGGAATTCCACTCACTGGCCACGGTGCTGCGCGTTCTGGAGCACCACGCCTTCCCTACGAGCCGCGTCGTCCCGCTCCGCGATGGATCGCCGGTGGGTGTCGCTGGCGGACGACCGTTCATGTTGAAGCGCTACATTCCGGGGAGCTGTTTGACGCGCGTCACCCCCTCGCTCACCCAGCAGCTCGGACGCATCGTGGCGACCCTCCACGGTGTGCCTCCTCCGACCGGCGTGCCGCGCGGCCATCCGTACGGCCGCGCCCAGTTCCGAGAGATCATCGAGGGTGAAGAGAGCTCGCCTTTCCGATCGTGGCTCGAACGCCAGAGCCTCACCTTAGGCCGGCGACTGCCGCCCGAGGGCGAGGTTGGATCCGGTTCCGGCCTCGGCTTTATCCACGGCGATCTCTTTCCCGACAATCTCCTCGTTGGCGGGGTTCATGTCTCGGCCATCATCGACTTCGAGGAAGCCTGTGTCGATTGGCCGATGCTCGACATCGGCATGGCGCTCGTAGGGCTGTCGACTGAGAACCCTAACGGCACGGCCTGGGTCGATGCATTTCTGGACGGCTATCGGTCGGTTCGCCCGCTGGCGCGAATCGAGCAACTGCCGCTCTTCGTCGAGTACGCGGCGACCGCCACGGCGTTCTGGCGCTACCGCCACTACCACGTCCGAAGGCGCCGCCTGACGGCCAAGACGGATTACCGAGCGATGGTCGCGGTGGCCGACCGGGTACGGACGCAAGGGTTGGCCGGGTTGTCTTCGGCGGAGAGCGGGACGAGCGGGTGAATCGGGCGCCATTTCGTGCCTCACGACGCGCGCGTGCGACTGGCTCGCGGGACCGCTCGACGATTTCCTGAACTGCGCGACCTGGTCGGGTGTCTTTGGTAGACTGACGGCTGCGGTGTCCGTCGCTCCCGGGGGTCCGGACGGGCGGAGGTTGACGATGCACAGAGCGGTCGCGTCGATCGGCGCGAAACTGGCTGTCCTCGGCACTGTCCTGCTCGCCGCAGACGCGGGAACACACGCCCAGGACCCGGCCCAGCCGCAAGGCCCTATCACCTTCACGGAAGACATCCGCCCGATCATGGAGCGCAGCTGCTGGAACTGCCATGGAGAGGCCGGGCAGCTGTCCGATCTCGACCTGCGCACCCGGGAGACAGCGATCGAAGGGGGGAGCCAGGGGCCGGCGATCGTGCCGGGCCGAGCCGAGGAGAGCCGGCTCTACCGTCTGGTCGCGGGGCTCGAGGAGCCCTCGATGCCGATGGAGGGGGACCGGCTCACCGACGCGGAGGTGGCGGCGGTGCGCGCCTGGATCGATGAGGGCGCCCACTGGGATACGGGCGCCACGACCACGATCACCGATGCGCTGTCCGCGCTGGAAGACGCGGAGCTCCCGCCCGACGCGCGCGACTACTGGGCGTTCACGTTGCCCGTGCAGGCACCGGTGCCGATGGCGGCACACCTCGAGCACCCGGTCGATACGGTTTCTCGAGCGCACGCGTCGGGCCAAGGGCCTCACGGCCGCACCGCGTGCCGATCGGGTCACGCTGTTGCGACGCGCCCACCTGGATCTGATCGGGCTGCCGCCCACCCCCGAGGAGACCGCCGAGTTTCTCGCCGACACCGGGCGCGGCGCCTGGGAGCGTCTGATTGAACGGTTGCTCGGCTCGCCGCACTACGGCGAGCGGTGGGGCCGCCACTGGTTGGACATCGCACGATACGCCGATTCCACCGGCTTCGAGCAGGATTGGAACCGTCCCAACGCGTGGCGCTACCGTGATTACGTGATTCAGGCGTTCAACCAGGACAAACCGTACAACCTACTTATCAAGGAGCAGATCGCCGGCGACGAGCTCGACTACACGACCGATGAGACTCGTATCGCCACGGGATTCCTACGTGCCGGACCCCGAGTGGAGTTCCGAGAGAAGGACAATCCGGAGCGCCGGCACGACTATCTCGACGATGTGATCGCAACGATCGGCCGCGGCATCCTTGGGCTGACGGTCCACTGCGCGCGCTGCCACAACCACAAGTTCGATCCGATTCCGCAGCGGGACTACTACCGCCTGCAGGCGTCGATCTTCGGCTACGTCGAGACCGACTACCCGTTGCTCTCTCGCGCGGACGCGGCGTCCTACGCCGCGGCGAACGCCGCGATCGACGCCCGGCAGCAGTCCCTGGAGGAGGAGATCGCCGCGCTTGAGGCACCCTACCGCGAGCGACTGAAGCTCGAACGGCTCAAGGCACGATTTCCCGAGAACGTCCAGCGGGCGGTGTTGAAGCCGGAGAGCGAGCGTTCCCCCGGAGAACGGCTCCTGGCCACGCAGGTGCTTTCGGTCAACGTGTCCCAGAAGCAGGTCGAGGCGGCACTGCCGGCCGACGTGGCCGCCAGATGCCTGGCACTCACCGATCGGCTCGAAGCGCTCGAGCAAGAACGCCCCGAGGCTCCGCTTGCCGAGATCGTCACCGATGGAGACTACCGCTTCACGCCGGACGGACCGGGTGACAACATCGTCGGGTGCCCGGAATGCAGAATTCCTCCAGACGAACCGGGCAGCTTTCTGCACGAGGGACCGGGCCGATACGAGGTGCTACCCAGCTACTTCCTGATCAGGGGCGATCCCTTCAGCAAGGGATCGCCGATGACGCCGGGATTCGTCTCCGTCGCGACCTACGGCGATCCACCCACCGCGATCCCGCGTTCCGACGGGCGAACCTCCGGTCGCCGGCTGGCGCTGGCGGAATGGTTGGCTTCGCCCCGGAACCCCCTGCCGGCGCGGGTGATAGTCAACCGCATCTGGCACCATCACTTCGGGCGCGGCATCGTGGGCACGCTCGACAACCTGGGGAGTGTCGGCGATCCGCCGATCCATCCCGAGCTGCTCGACTGGCTGGCGGTCGAGTTCGTCAACCGGGGCTGGAGCATCAAGCAGATGCACCGGCTGATCATGACGTCCGAGGCCTACCAGCTGGCGTCGGCCTTCGAGGACGCCGAGAACGCGTCCGTCGACCCGGAGAACCGCTACCTCTGGCGCTATCGCCTGCACCGGCTCGATGCGGAGATCGTCCGCGACGCGATCATGGCGGTCAGCGGCGGCATCGATCTGACGGTGGGCGGCCCGCCGGTGTTCCCGTTTGTGCCCGAGAAGATCCTCGAGTCCGAGGCCAACGGCTTCTGGGACAACCAGCCGGACGGACCGGGCGTGTGGCGGCGGAGCGTGTACGTTTACCGCCGACGCTCACTGGGGTTCCCATTTTTCGACACGTTCGATCTGCCGGACCAGAATGTCACCGCTGCCGCCCGGAACGTGTCGACCCAGGCGCTGACGCTCCTCAACAATCCGTTCGTTCTGGGGCAGGCGCAGCTCTTTGCGGAGCGACTGAAGGAGGCGGCGCCGGACGATGTGGCCGAGCAAATCGATCTCGCCTATCGCATCGCGCTGACGCGGCCACCGACCGATGAAGAAATCGCGCTCGCGAGGGAGCTGGTCGACCGTCGATCGTTCGTCGACCTCGCCCACGTGATGTTGAATCTGAACGAGTTTCTCTACCTGAGGTAACGCCCGTGCAGAAGACCTTCTGGTCGCGGCGGGATTTTCTCTTCCAGTCCGGGGGGGGGATCAGCGGCTTGGCGCTAGCCTACCTCCTCGACCGAGAGGGGGCGCTGGCAGCCCAGGTGCCGTCCGGTGGACCGTGCGGGGAGGCGCCGACCGCTAGCAATCCATTCGCCCCTCGACCGCCGCACTTCGCGCCCCGCGCCACCGCTGTTATCTCGCTCTTCATGAGCGGTGGCGTCAGCCAGGTGGACACGTTCGACCCGAAGCCCGCCCTGGCGAAGTACGCCGGAGAACCCCTGGCCGACAAGGTGGAGGGCAACATTGCGGTCCGGCAGGGCTTTCCCGGTCCACTGATGCCGAGCCCCTTCGCGTTCACGCGGCACGGGCAGAGCGGCATCGAGGTGTCGGAGCTGTTCCCCAATATCGCGAAGCACGTGGACGAGATCGCCCTCATCCGGTCGGTGTATGGACGCTCCAACGATCACGTCCAGGCGACCTACGAGATGCAGACCGGCCAGATCTGCATGGGGTATCCGAGCGTGGGCGCCTGGGTCACCTACGGGCTCGGGGCGGAGAGCTCGAGCCTGCCGGCGTTCGTCGTGATGAACGATCATCGAGGCGGGCCGCTGGGTGGGCCGAACGACTGGAGCGCGGGCTTCATGCCCGCGACGTATCAGGGCACGCTGTTCCGCGCCGTCGGCGATCCCATCGTCGACCTCCATCCGCCCGAGGGAATGACGACCGAGCAGCAGCGCGCCCGGTTGGATACCCTGGCCAAGCTCAACGAGCTGTCCCTGGCCCAGCACCCCGGCAACGGTGAGCTGGCGGCGCGGATCTCGTCGTACGAGCTCGCCTACCGGATGCAGGGTTGCGCGCCGGAGGCGATCGATCTGTCGACCGAGTCGGACGCCACGAAGAAGCTATATGGCCTCGACGAGGGGATCACGGCGCCGTTCGGCCGGCAGTGTCTGCTGGCGCGTCGGCTGATCGAACGCGGCGTCCGCTTCGTCCAGCTGTATCACGGCGGGATGGGTGTGCAGAACACCGACACGTGGGACGCACACAACGACGTGAAGGAGAATCACGGTCAGCACGCCGCCGAGTCCGATCTGCCGATCGCCGGGTTGTTGACGGACCTCAGAGCACGCGGCCTGCTCGACTCGACGCTCGTGGTGTGGCACGGCGAGTTCGGACGCATGCCGATCTCACAGCGGGGCGTCGGCCGCGACCATAACCCCGGGACCATGACGGTGTGGATGGCCGGCGCCGGGATCGGGGGGGGCAGGTGATCGGCGCGAGCGCCGAGTTCGGCTACAAGGCGCTGGAGCAGCCCATCTCGTCACACGATCTGCATGCGACCATGCTGCACCTGCTGGGCATGGATCACACCAAGCTGACGTTTCACTTCAACGGTCGCGATATGCGTCTGACCGACGTGCACGGCACCCTGATTCCACAGATTACCGCCTGACGCGGCTCCGACGGCGGTGCACTAGTTCGTCGTCGGCCAGATGACGCCCTGGCTCTCGAGGCCTTCCGCGCCGGCCGGGATGGGGCCCATCCCCTTGTAGACGAACTTCTGCAGGCGTGACCCCTCGTAGGTCTCGGTCGTGTAGATGTTCCCGGAGGAATCGACCGCGATACTGTGGACCGCGAAGAACATGCCGGGCTGCCGCCCGCCGTCCCCGAAGGCCGTCAGGACCTCCATGGTCTCGCGCTCGATGATGTACACTTTCATGTTCTGGCCGTCGGCGAGATAGAGGTACGTCTGCTCGGGGTCAGGCGAGAAGTCCAGGTCCCAGGTCGAGCCCTGCGACAGCGTCTGCGGAGCAATCAGCGTCTCGTCCACGAACGTGCCGTCTTTCTGGAAGACCTGGATGCGGTCTTCCGCGCGGTCGCAGACATACACGAGCCCATCGTTGGAGATCTCCGAGCAATGCACCGGCCCACGGAACTGCTGGGCCGGTCCCTCGCCCGGCACGTAGCGACCGAGATCGACCGAGTCGTCGGGCTCGTTACCGTAGGCGCCCCAGTAGCGCTTGAGCTCGCCGGTGGTCATGTCGACCACGGCGACGCGTCGGTTGAAGTAGCCGTCGGCCAGATAGGCCTCGTTGGCGTCCGCGTCGATGCCGATCTTCGCGACCCGTCCGAAGCCCTCGGCGTCGTGGCTGTTGCGCTCGAACACGGGCTCGCCGTCTCGTTCGCCCGCTCGACGCGCTCCCGCCTTGCCCACCTGCAACAGGAAGCTGCCGTCGCGCGCGAACTTCAGGACGTGTGAGTCGGAGTTACCGTTCCCGCCGATCCAGACGTTGTCCATGTGGTCGATGGTGATCCCGTGGTTCGACACCGGCCACTCGTATTCGGCGCCCTCGACGGGGCCGCCCCAGCTCGAGACCAGGTTGCCCTCCTGGTCGAACTCGAGCACCGGCGGAGCCGGCGCACAGCATTCGCTCACGGGCGGATCCTGCGCCAGCCCGATCTCCGTGTTGGCGCCGAACTGGTCCGGGGTGTTCCGGTGCACGATCCAGATGTGGTCCCGTGAATCGACGTCGACGCCGATGGTCGCGCCCATGAGCCAGTGGTTTGGCAGGTTCTTGGGCCACAACGGGTCCACCTCGAACATCGGCGCCATCTTCCCGTCGCCGGTAGCCATCGCGACCGCTTCCTGCTCCTGCGCGGCTTCCTGGACCGCGGACTGTCCGACGCCGCACGCGATGATGAGCGTCAGCAAGCCCGTTGCGATGAGAAGATTCCGCTTCATACTCGTCCTCCCTTGACCGACCACGCCTTGACCGACCACCCTGCACGCTGTCATCGAGCCGATGCAGACCCGTGTCGGCTCGCCGTTGGGCGCCGTGAAGGCGGCCAGTATACTCTGCACTGAGACAAATGCCTCGAAGTTTCTGCGGCCGCGGCGAGCCCGCCCGACGAGTCGTCCCGCTGGCGTTGCTGGCCGCGGTCGTGGTTGGAGCGACGTTCGCGTGGTCGGCGCGGCTGGACGCGCACGACGTGCCAGGCGACGTGACCGTGCAGCTGGTGGTCAAGCCCGAGGGCCGCCGACTGCAGGTGCTCGTGCGCGTCCCTCTTTATGCGATGCAGGACATCCGGTTCCCCCAGCGTGGCCCTGGTTACCTGGACATTCCACGCGCGGACGCGGCGCTGCGCGACGCCGCGATCGTGTGGATCGGTGACGAGCTGGAGGTGTACGAAGACGACGTGCGGCTCACCGGCCAGCAGTTGGTCGCGGTCCGCGCGTCCCTGCCATCCGACCGGTCCTTCGAAGGCTTCGACGGGGCCCTGGCGCACATCACCGGACCGCCGCTGCCGGCAGAGACCGAGATCTTCTGGCAGCAGGCGATGCTCGACGCCCTGTTCGAGTACGACATTCGATCGGCGCGGTCCGAGTTCGCGATCGACCCGACCCTGGCACGCCTCGGCTTGCGGACGGTGACCGTCCTGCGGTTCGTGCTGCCCGGAAACGCCATGCGGGCGTTCGAGTACACGGGGAACCCTGGTGTGGTCCGTCTCGATCCGCGCTGGCACCAGGCCGCGCTGCGGTTCGTCGCTCTCGGATTCGAGCACATCCTGGACGGCCTCGACCACCTGCTGTTCCTCGCGTGTCTCGTGATCCCGTTTCGACGGCTCGGGCCGCTCGTCGCAATCGTGACGTCGTTCACGGTCGCGCACTCCGTGACCTTGATCGCCTCGGCGTTCGAGCTCGCGCCCGACGCGTTGTGGTTTCAGCCTCTGATCGAAACCCTGATTGCCCTGTCGATCGTCTACATGGCGTTCGAGAACATCGTCGGGGCGAAGCTGCAGAATCGGTGGCTCATCACCTTTGCGTTCGGGCTCGTGCACGGGTTCGGCTTCTCGTTCGCGCTCCGAGAGACTCTCCAGTTCGCCGGCTCGCACCTGCTCACGTCGCTGCTGTCGTTCAACGTCGGCGTGGAGATCGGCCAGGTGCTCGTCCTGGCGTTCCTGGTCCCGGGACTGGGCCTGCTGTTTCGATACGTCGTGGCGGAGAGGATCGGGACGATTCTCCTGTCAGCGCTGGTCGCCCACACGAGCTGGCACTGGATGAGCGAGCGGGCCGGCGAGTTCAGCCAGTTCCAGGTCGACCTGCGGATGCCCGTGTTCGACCTCGGTCTGCTCGCCAGCGCGATGCGGCTTGGGATGCTGCTGCTCATCATCACGCTGCTCGTGTGGTTGATGTCGACGGTCTTCCCCAACCTGATGCGGCCCACCGAGCACGAGGAGCGTCCGTGAACGGCAGGCAGTCCGCGCGCGGCGGGGCGTGAGGCCCGCCACCTCGAGCGTCAGGGCAATCGCACGGCCGTCGCGTTGGTGCCGCCGCCCCAGATCTGTCCCCCGTGGTTCCAGTACAGCGCCCGCTCGACCGCGATGGCCACGCCGTTGGTCACCTCGATCAGCGCTCCGAAGCTCTCGTCTACGAGCTCCGGGACCTCCGTGTTCACCCAGATGTTCTGCCGGCTGGTCGGGAACACGGTGTAGGTCTTGACCACGGTGGTGCCGTTGGCGCGCAGGTAGGTGATCCGCACGGTCGCCGCCGTGGCGGCCGGGTTGGCCAGCAGGATGAACGTCTGGTAGCCGAAGCTCGTCCCGACCCGGCCCTCGGCGAGCCCCCACTTCGTGCCGGTCGCCGTGACGCCGAACGCGTTGTGGGCCTCGTACCACGTGGCGAACCCGCCCATCCAGTACATGTACATGGCGCGCTCGACGATGACCGGGACGTCGGCGGTGACGGTGGTCGAGACGTTGGCGCTCGCCAGCTGCGCATCCTGGGTTTCCACGTTGATCGTGATCCGTCCGTTTGCCGGCACCGCGTAGGTCTTGTTGATCGCCACACCGGTGTCGAGCAGGTAGGTCACGGTCAGGTTCGCCACGACCGCATTGGGGTTGCTGGCCAGGACGAACGTGTCGAAGAAGCCGCCGGTCGCGCCCTCCGCAGGAACCAGCTGGTCGCGGCCTCCGGGACGCCCGCCGACTCGTGCCCGCCTTCCCAGAAGGTGGACGTGGAGAAGTACATCGCACGCTCGGCGATGATGGGCAGCGTGGAGGTCACAGAGATGCCGAACGACTTCCCGACCAGGCCGGGCAGTGCTCCGGCGAACAGCGTCAGCCGTGAGGTGGCCAAGACGGTGACGTTCTGGACGATCGGGGCGCCGCCTTCGAGCAGGTAGGTCACCGTCGCGGGCGTGGGGTTGGGGTTGGCGTTGGCCAGCAGCAGATACGTGTCGAAGAAGCCCTGGCTTCCCTCGGCAAACAGCCAGGTGGTGCGCGGGCTGTCGACCGCCTTCGCCGTGTGGCCGCCGTAGTGCGTGGCCCCTGGGGCGATGGATGGGCCGACAGGCCTTGGAGCCGGGACCGAGGCGTCCCACAGCATGGAGCGTTCGACCGAGAGCGGCAGGCCGCTGTCCGAGGAGACGACCGTCGACACGGCGACGGACGCCAGGCCGGGGAGATCGTTGACCCGAAGCGTCCGCTGTGCGTTGGCCGTCAGCGTCTCCGTGTGGACGGTCGTGCTGCCGTCTTCCTTGAGGAACGTGACCGTGACGGGCGCGGGCACCCCGTTCGGGTTGCCCAACACCAGATCGAAATCGAAGAACGGACCGGTAGCCCCCTCGGCCAGATAGTAGAGCAGCTGCGTGACCGTGGCGGTGATCGTCGCGGCGGCGGTCGCCCCCGACGTGTCAGAGACCGTCACTGTGATCCGGTTGGCTCCGGGCTGCAGCGGGATGTTCCGGATCCGCCAGGTCGCGGTGCCCTCGGCCGCGCCACTGCCGCCGCGATCGTTCACCCAGGTGACGGACGTGACCGTGGCGGCGGCGTCCGCCCTGGCACGGAACGGACGTGCGGCGGCGGACCCCGAGAGATCCAGGAAGGGCGAGGTCGGCGTGATCGCGGCCCCGTCGGCCAGGCCGTCGATCGCGACGGTGATGGTGGCGACGGTATGGGTCGCGGCCCCGGCCGCACCAGTGAAGTTGAAGTCGCCCGCGTAGGTCGCCGTCAGCGTCTTGGCGCCGATCGTGGTCAACGTCACGTTACAGCTGCCCGCGGCGACCGTGGCCTGGCAGGTGTGCCCCTCGCCGTCGATCACGGTGACCGTACCGGTCGGTTGTGCGCCACCGGAGGAAACCGTGAAGCTCACCGAGACGGGCTGGCCGGGCGCGGACGGCTCGGGCGTGTGGGCGGTGATCGCCACCGTCGGGACGGCCTTGGCGCCGACCGTGACCTGATAGTCCTCGACCTCGCCATCGGGCGCGACCCCGGTGACGCCCACCTTGCCCGTCGTCGTGCAACGGAAGCGCGCGGACGTAGTGCCGGGGGGTGCAGCTGCCGGGACGGGAAATGTGATCGCGTTGAGGCCGGCCGTGAGCGCCAGACCGCCCGGGAAGAGATCCTCGCCCGCGTCGGCCCAGTCGCCGTCGCGGGTGAAGTCGATGAAGCCCGAGAGCGTACATGCGGCGTTCGCGGTGACGTCGAGGCCGGCCAGGGCGCCGGCCGTCAGGGCGCTCGTCGAGATCACGCCGTCGCCGTCGTCGTCGCGCAGCTGCCGAACACAGGGCTGCCGGTGGCGGCGTCGTCGCCGGTGCCTCCCGCCGTCGGCTGGCCGTTGGCGTCGGCGTCGACGCAGCTGCCGAGAAAGACGCCGGTACCCAGTCCGTGAGCCGCACCCGTGCTGGCGAACAGCGTCGGGAAGGTCGGATCCGGTGCGTCGCCCAGGTCGGCGTGGCGGGCCAGGGTCGCCACCGTCTCGGTGGCGAGGCTCGCCGTGTACAGGGAGTAGCCGTCGGGGCTCGTCGCGATCGCGATCGCGGCGGAAACGCCGACAATCCCGTCGACAAAGAAATTCAGATCACAAGTCGACGATGCCAGGGTCAACGCGCCGGTCGTCGCGTTCCGGCTGAAGGCGGTGACCGTCCCGCGAAATGCGTTGGTGTAGTACGTGAAGGCACCGTCCGGGCTCACCACGACGCCCGAGTTCGCGGGCCCGACGCCAAAGCACCCGACGAAGATGCCGGTTGTCCCGGTGCCGAAATCGCTCTCGTCGAACCCCTGGACGAACGTCAGGGCGCCGGTCGAGGCGTCTCTCGCGAACACGGCCCCCCAGTCGCCGCCCCCGGGCCCCCGCTGGCTGGCGACGTAGACGTGCAGGCCGTCCGGGCTGAGCGTGACCCCGTCCGCGCCCTCCAGGCCGTCGACATCGCCTAGCCCGTCGAACTCCGCCTCGACAAACGTGAGCTTACCGAAGTCGGCCGACCCCGTGTCGGTCTCCCGCGAGAAGGCCACGACGGCGTTGTCGGTCTCGCCGGCGACGTAGACGTGCTTCCCGTCGGGGCTCACGGTGACCGACTCGGCGGCATCCAGGCCGTCGACGCCGGCCAGCCCGTCCTTGTGCACCTCGACGAACGTTACGGTCCCGGTCGCGGCATCGCGGGAGAACACCGCGAGCGCGTCCTCGCTGCGGCTGGCGACGTAGACGTGCCGGCCGTCCGGGCTGACGGCCACCGCATTGGCGCCGGCGAGACCGTCCACAGCTCCGACGCCGTCGATCTCGACCTCGATGAAGGTGAGGGCGCCCGTCCCAGCGTCCCAGCCGAACGCGGTCAGAGACTTGTCGAGGAGGGCCGCGACGTAGACGTGTTTGCCGTCGGGGCTCATGGCGATCCCCCTGGCGCTGTCGAGGCCGTCGATCCCGGCATCGATGTCGAAGATCGTCTGGACGTGGGTCAGCGTGCCGTTGACGGCCCGCGCGAAGGCGACCAGCGCGTCATCGAGCGAGGTGGGCACGTAGACGTGCTTACCGTCGGGACTCACCACGACCGCGTGCGCGCCGCGGAGACCCTGGATCCCGGTTCCCGGCGGACAGGAGGGGAAATCGGGATCGCACTCGCTGTCGACGACGATCGGCGGCTGCGCGCTCGCATCCGGCGGGCCCATCATGGGCATAAGCGGCAGGATGATGGCCAGAAGGGCGAGTTGGCAGGTGCGCATGTCTTGACCTCGCAAGCTCCCTGGATGCCGGATGCCGCGTCGTGCGCGATCCGCGGCGGTGTCGTCTCGGCGGCACGCTACGTGGGCACGGGCCGCCCTCATCCATATAGGCGTAATTCCCGGAGAAAAGGGACCACCACCCGGTCACCGGCGGCGCTCCGCGAGGGGGCCGGCGGGGCACGAACGGGCCGAACGACTGGTCCAGGAGCGAGAGTTCTCGCCGCTGTCCGGCCCGCTGAGTCTCGGCCGCGTTCTGGGCGATTCGAGGGGTACCTGGGAGACGACGACGGCGTGGCCGAGCGCCTGATCGCCTCGACGTTGATGCAGGTCTTCGCGGCGCTGGCCTACCTCAGAGGTCCGGGAGCATGAGCCGGAGCGCACCGGCGCACCCTCGCCGCCTCACGTCACCGCGGCCGCGAGGGTGTCATGGAGCCGCTGCGCCACGATTTCCACCTCGCCCTGCTTCAGCATGAAGACCGACAGCAGCAGACCCCGGTCGCCGGTGCCGCGCACGCGGCCGAGGCGGATCGGCGGATCGCCACCGGCGAGGGCCTCGGTGACCGCCTCACCCGTGGTCTTCACCCGTTGCTCGTCCCAGAGCACGATCAGGTGTGGCACGTGGTTCGCGATAGGGGGTACGAAGCGTTCGACCTCGAGCGTCGGGATGTCCGCGAGCGCCGTCTCGATCACGCCGAGCCGGCGCTCCCACTCGCGCTCCTCGGCCGCGTGGTCGAGGCTGACGTAGCGCTCGACGGCCGCCAGCGCCGCGATCATGGCTTCCTTGCCCACCTTCATCGAGCGGCCCAGGGTGCCGCAGTTGGGCGCGTTGTTGCGGCTGGCGGCCGCGATCAGATCCGCCCGACCCAGGAGCAGTCCCGTGTCGTTCGGGCCGCGTAGCGCCTTGCCGCCGCTGAACGCGACCATGTCGAAGCCCATCTCGTTGTACATCGACAGCGCTTCGAGCGGCGGCACGTCGGCCGCCGCATCCAGGAGCGTGGGGATCTCGTGGGCGCGCGCCACCGCCACCCACTCCTCGCGCGTGATCTGCCCATCCGGCTCGAAAAGGTTGTAGAAGTGCATGAGCACGGTGCGGTCACCGATGGCCGCCTCGAGATCGGCGCGGGTCTCGACGTCGACCAGCGTCGCGCCGCACGCCCGGATCTGATTGTCGTAGCAGGTGTGGTGCGTCTTCTGCACGACGACCTCGTTCTTCATGCCCGTCGAGTCGGGGAGCTGCCGCACCCGCGCCTCGTCGCCGCGGGTCATGGCCGCGGCCGTCGCGAGCAGCATCGCGCCGGCGGCTCCCGTGGTCACCAGCGCCGCCTCCACGCCGGCGAGCTCCGCGATCCGCGCGCCGACCTTGTCACCCAGTTCGCGGAGATCCACGAAGTGGCGTGAGGCGTCGACCCAGGCCTCGATCACGTGGTCGGGCATCAGTGAGCCGCCGAGGGCGGTCAGCGTGCCAGCGGCGTTGATGATGGGAGTGACGCCAATCGCCTGATAGACGTTGGCCGCCCTCGACGCCGTCTGGATCGCCGGGGCCGCTGCGCGGGCCGGCCCGCCCAGCATCGAGCCGGCGACGCCGGCGCCGCCGAGCAGGACGCTGCGCCGGGTGACGTTCCCGGTGGAATGGATCGCCCGTTCAGCTTTCATACCCATGGTCTCCTCCATCGTGCGGAACCTGGACTCTGCCCATCGTCCACGTCGGACGGGGCACCGATGACCGATGAGAGATGTCGATTATAGTGCCGGCCGAACCGGATGGGGCCGGGGGGGCGGGTTGTCAGATCGCCCATCGGAGAGCGAAACTACGTCGCCGCTTCGCCCCCCCAAGGGGCGATCTGACGAGATAGTGGGGTGGCTCGCTCCACGCGCCTTGCCGGTCGGACGACGCGGCTCGGACTATGGCAAACCTTCCTCTGCGACAGCCCACTAGAAATCGAAGGCCAAGCCGAGCTGAATCTCGACGAGATCGGTCCGCGATCGGCTGACGTCGAGCGTGGCCGACCCGTCGGCGCGCCGGATGGAACCCTCGGTCAGGTAATTGGCTTCGGACCCACGCAGGTAGCGCAGTCCGAAGTCGAGGCCCAGCCGACTGTCGGGCCCCGAGACCAGATCGATCATCATGCCACCGCCGCCTCCGACGCTGGGCGCCAGATCGTCGAGGTTCGTCGTTCGGGCGATGGACTGGTCCTGGAACCCACCCTGGTCGGTGCCGACCGTCGTCTGTGTAAAGAGATAGTTGAAGCCGACCAAACCGTCCGCATAGGGTCGCACCCGCCCGTGACGTGGCTGTACCCGTACGCGCCCGTGGAACTGGAGCATGTAGTTCCGCGTGTTCACGTCGACGAGGACGTCCGGGATCGTGAGGCTGAGCGGAACCCGTCGGCGCTCTCCGCCGTACCACAGCGCGCCGAATACCACCCCGAGGCTGATCGGCGTTTCGTCGAGTCGATAGCCGAAGTCCGCGGCGAGTCCGCCGCTGATGCCCACGTTGTCGTCGAATTCCCCGACCGGCACACCGATCAGGCCTCCGAAGCCGAGCTGGAACCGTGCCGACGCCGGGTCGGCCAGCACCGCGGCGGGCGCACGCGGCTGTGCGGCGGCGGGTGTCAGGGCGAGGAGGGCGAGGCCGCACGCGATGACTACGATCCGCATGTTGATGCCGTGGCTCGCATCCCGACGGGCGCGGTCAGCTCTCCGACCGGGGCACGATGGCCTCCAGGATGGCCGCGACGGCGACGTTCGTCTTTGCCTTGCTCACGTTCGGGACGCTCGCATCGTAGTCGGTCAGCCGCGCGATCACGATCTCGCGGGAAGGTATCACGAGAGTGCTCTGACCGCCGGCGCCGGCCGCATAGTACGCGTCGGTTGGGGCGTTCCAGTTGCCGGTGGTGTTGAGCCACCACATGCCTCCGTATCTGGGCACGCTCTCCTGGCCCTCCTCGTTCGCCCAGGCCGGCGCCGGCGTCCTGACGAAGTCGACGAAGCCCTCGGGCAGGAGCCGCTTGCCCTGCCAGACGCCGTCCTGGAGATACAGCAAACCCAGCCGCGCCCAGTCACGGCCCCGCCCCACCTCGTAGCCGGACGACACGAAGTTGCCGTAGGGATCGGGTTCCAGCACGAGATCCCGGATGCCGATCTCGTCGAAGAGGGCGCGTTGTGGAAAGGTCAGGTAGTCCTCGCCCTGCGCCTCCACGGTGCGCTTGACGATGTAGCCCAGCGTCAACGGATCCGTGTTGCGATACCGGCCGACGGTGTTCGGCTCGTGCTCGGGGGGGCGGCTCACCACGTAGCGGAAGACGTCGGTCGCGCCCGAGTAGACGTAGTAGTGATCGGGGTAGACGTCGCCCACGACGCTCCGCCCATCCGGGGTCTGCTCGAGGACGTCATACAGCGAGAACTGCAGGCCGCTCGACATCCGCAACAGATCGGAGACGCGGATCGCACGCCGCGGATCGCCCGCCCCCTGCCACTCGGGCACGGGCGCCGGATCGTCCAGCTCGAAGTGGCCCTCCTGCATGAGTCGCCCAATCAGGGTCGCGGTCAGGCTCTTGCCCATCGACCAGTTCTCGAGCCGCGTATCCTTGGTGATCCCGGGCGCGTATCGTTCCGCGACGAGGCGATCCCGGTAGATGACGACGAGGGCCGAGACGCGGGAGGGGGTCTCGAACGCCAGCTCGAGGGCGGCACTGAGCTTGGCCTCGTCGACCTCGGGCGGCAGCGGATCCGTCGGCAGGACGTCACCCATCGGCCAGGGCGTCGAGTCGCGATCCGGCAGACGCGTCTCCACGGGCTGGGGCTCGAAGTAGATGCCGTCGTGGTCGTCCGGGTGGATCACGCATCCCTGATCGCCGTAGTACCTGGCCGTGCGCGTCAGCGTGTCCCCGAGCGATGCTTGGACCAGCTTCGCGTCGTGGTCGATGGTGTCGGTGACGTGCTCGGCGTCCGCCTCCGGCATCCGCATCAACGCCAGGGCGACGCGGAGGCTGTGCTCGCGCGCGATCTCCTCCGGATAGCCGGTGACGAAGACCGCCGAGCAGAGCAGCTTCGCGTAGCCAGCGAGGCCGACGTTGCTCGGGTCGTCGTCCTTGGCCTCGCGTAGCGGCTCCGGCGCGACGCGCGCAGACGTCGACGCAGCCGCGTCGTGGGTCGGCAGGCTGGCGTCGCCCTCGGGACTCGGCCGACAGGCCAGTCCCCACAGCGACACGGTGACCCACGCGATCGTCACGACGGACGCTACCCTCTTCCCCTGCTTCTTCATGGGTCGCGAGCTTAGCACCCTCGCACGACTTTGTCAGGCGCATGGAGTAGTGGCCGACGCGGGCTCGCCGGCGCAAAAAGCTGGCCCGACCGAAGCGGCTCATGGTAAGAATCGCTGTGACGCGCCGAGACGTATCCAGGCAATCCAACTCCAGCAAGAGGGGAGAGCTCAAGATGGCCAAGGACAACACCCGTCGGGAGATTCTCAGGGGCGGCCTCGCGCTGGCAGGCCTCAGCGTGTTGGGCATACCGGAGTGGACGCTCCCGGCCCTCGCACAGGGTGAGGTGCTGGTGCCCTTTACGGACATACCCGAGAACTTCACGACGGATCCGCGTCCCACCGTGCGGTTTCTCGACATTCGCAAGATCGACGGTCCCTTCACGCCCCGGGATCAATTCTTCACGACCCAGCATTTCGGCCATCCCGAGGTCGATTCGGCCACCTTTCGTTTGAAGGTCACGGGACTCGTCGAGCGGCCGCAGTCGCTGTCCATCGACGAGCTTCGAAACATGGCCGGCGCGGAGCTCGAGGCGGGGTTCGAGTGCTCCGGCAACAGCGGACGTCGCATTCAGGGGCTCGCCGGCAACGGTCGATGGACCGGTGTGCCGCTGCGTACGGTCCTGGACGCCGCCGGCGTGCAGACCGGGGGCCGGGAGGTCGTCTTCTTCGGCGCCGACCACGGCGAGGAGGAGGTGGAGTTCCGCGGCCGGAAGTTCCCCGTCGACCAGCAGTACGGGCGGAGCCTGACGCGGGAACGGGCGCTATCCGGCGAGCCATTTCTCGCCTACGCGTTGAATGGTGAGCCGCTGACACGACACCAGGGATCGCCGCTGCGGCTGCTCGTGCCGGGCTGGTACGGCGCGGCCAACGTCAAGTGGCTGGCCCACATCCACGTCCAGGCGGAGCGCTACCTTGGCAAGTATCAGGCCCGCTGGTACCGGACGCTCAGGGGCGAGATGATCGACGGGGAGCTGAAGTGGAAGGAGACGGCGATCAGCCGGATGCGGCTCAAATCGGCGATCGCGCGCGTCACCCGGGAGGGCAGTCAGCTCAAGGTCCTGGGCTTCGTCTTGAACGACGGCACGCCGTTGCGCTCGGTCGAGGTGCGCGTGGACGATGGTCCGTGGCAGCCGGCCACGATGGATCCTGCGACCAGCGGCAAGTACTCGTGGAAGCTGTTCACCTATACGTGGAGCGGCGCCGCGCCCGGAGAGCACACGCTCGTGTCGCGCGCGACCGACGTCGACGGCACCGTGCAGCCCACGGCTGCGGAGCTCGAGACCAAAATGACGTTCCTCGAGGACAATTCGCAGTTCCCCAGGACCGTGATGGTGTCCTAGCAGCCCGTGGTGGAAGTCCTGCGTCGCACCAAGGGCCGCCTTGAGAGATGCCGCGGCCGGCCCGAGCGAGGCGCGAGGAGCAAGAAAGCGGGGCGAAACGACATCCGCCGCGCAAACCGAAGACATTGCGGCGGCTGGCGCACGGTGTCCTTGGAGAGGCGATGGAGTCGGCCGTTCACTCGTCGGTCCGGATGGTCTCTCCGGACCGCGCCGGCGTGTGGATCGGCAGCCGGCGTACCTTCGTGATCTGCTCGAACGCGTAGCCGAGTGCCAGGAGCCGCGGCTCGCTGAAGGCCGTGCCCAGGAACGAGATCCCGACGGGCAAGCCCTGTCCGGTGAATCCGGCCGGGACGATCAGGTCGGGGAACCCGGTCAGGTTCGCGAACCGGGTCGGCGAGATCCGTCGGCTCGTCCCCGGGGGATTCGGATCGGCGTCGATCCGGGGCGGCCGGCGTGGCGAGGTGGGGTAGACGATGGCGTCGAGGGTGTCGGACTGCACCACGCCCTCGATGATCGTGCGGACCAGCGGCAGACCGTGCTCGTGAACGGCCCGGTACTGGTGGTCGGTCAGGTCGCCACTGTCGTCCTCCTCCTGCATCAATCGCCATCGGCCAGGATTCGTCTGCGCGCCCTCGGTGGGGGCGGTGACGCGAACGGATTGCTGGACGAGCTCTGCCAGGGTCGTGGGAAAGCCGGGCCCAAGCGTCGCGAGGTAGTGCTGGATGTGGGCGCGAAACTCCCGGTGGCGGATCGCCGTGTAGAAATCTCCGTGGGCCTGGAGCAGCCAGCGTGGCAGCGACACGTCGATGACGGTCGCGCCCGCGCCGCGCATGGTCTCGAGTGCGGCCTCGATGACCCAGTCCACCTCGGCATCCTGACCCAGGAAATCCCGCGCGATGCCGATGCGCGCGCCGGCGAGCGAGCCGGCGTCGAGAAACTGTGTGTAGTCCGTTTCGAACCGCCCCTCGCTCTTCCTCGTGGCCTCGTCGGCCGGGTCGACACCCGTCATGGCCCCGAGCGCGGCGGCCGGTCCACCCAGGGGCACCGGCGGCAGGCCCGAGTGATCCTCGGGTTCGTCCGGTTCGCCGCGGTTCCGCCGGGCGCGGCGCGGGGGCACCGTCTGGGTCGGAATCGCCGGGTCCGCGCCGTGGGCGACCAGGAGGCGCATGGCCGCGACATCCGTCGCGTAGGCGGCCCGCCAGAACGGCGTCGCCCCCTTCGTGTCCGCCTGCAGCAGGTCGAAGTTGTACGACATGTACCACGGATGCTTCGTGAGCCGCGGGTTCGGGTCCGCGTCAGCCTCCAGCAGCTTCTCCATCAGCTCGAGATAGGTCGACTGCTGCTGCGCGTAGGCATGTTGTTGCGGGTACCGCGACTTGGGGGCTCAGTGGATGTTCAGCGCGGCGTAGAGGGGTGTCGCCCCGGCCGCGCTGGACAGACGGGGATCCCCGCCGCGTTCGAGCAGGAGGACCGCCAGGTCGAAGTGGCCGTTGATTGTGGCGATCAACAGGGGACTGGTGTGGTCTCCGGCGCTCATCTGGTTGATGTCCGCGCCGCCTTCGAGGAGCGCCAGCACCGTCTCCACGTGGCCTTCCCGCACCGCGTGGAGGAGCGCCGTCAGACCGCCGTAGTCGCCCACGAGCTGGCCGTAGCTCAACGGCTCGGGTTCCTCGATCTGCCGCTGCTCCTCCTCATTCACGCGCGACGCGCTGCAGCGCGGTCTCACGGCGCTCGGGTTCGGCCACCGGCGCACCCGCCGGCGCGGGCTGCTCCGCGTCTGGTTCCGGTTCCTGCGGGGGCCGCACCCGCGCGTTCCGGCTCTGCCGGTCGGCCTGGTCGACTTCGGCCCGAGCGGCCACGTCGACGACTCGGGTCGTCACCGCAGTGTCGGCCCCTCGATCGAGCAAGACCCTCACGGCGCCCACGCGACCCGCCGAGGCCGCGAACATCAGCGGTGTCTGTCCCTGCGCGTGTTCGGTCGCGTTGGGGTCGGCGCCGCGGTCCAGGAGCGCGCTCACGATCTCCACGTCGCCCGCGGCAGCCGCGTAGTGCAGCGGGGTGGCACCGCCGCCGCCGATCGTGCTGGCGGTCACGTCGCTGCCGGCCGCCAGGAGCCTGCTCACCACCCCGGCGTGCCCGCCCTCGCTGGCCAGATGCAACGGAGTGTAGTGGCCGATCCGCGTCTCGGCCCGCACGTCGGCTCCGGCTGCGATCAGCAGCTCCACGGTCTGCACGTCACCGTTGCGCGCCGCCCAGTGCAGCGCGGTCATGCCGTCCCCCTGGGCCAGATTGACGTCGGCGCCCTGCTCGAGCGCGGCCCGCACCGAGCGGATGTCACCACGCATCGTGGCGTCGGCGACGGTCGCGTTGGGGGCGGTCACGGCGACCACCCCGAGCAGCGCCGTCAAGAGCACCGTCCCCACTACGCGGTCCTTCCCGTGGTGGCCGCACTCGACAACGAGCAATCAGCCGTGCTGTCGGCGAAGCGATCCATGTCGTCGAATCCGAGCTTGTGCATCAGGCTCAGCATCACGTTCGCCATGGGCGTGCCAGCCTCGGCCCGAACGTGGAGATTGCCCTCCAGTCTGCCGTTGGCGCCACCGAGCACGATGAGCGGGCACCGCTTGTGGTTGTGGACGTTGGGGTCCCCCATCGGCGAGCCATAGATGATCATGGTCTGCTCCAACAGGTGCGTGTCTCCGTCCACGGTGCTCCTGAGCGCGTCGAGGAAGTACGGGAGCTGGCCGACGTGATACCGGTTGATGCGGGAGAAGTCCAGGATGTTCTTCTCCTCACCGCCGTGGTGTGACGTCGGGTGGAAGGGCTTGGCGACCCCGCTCTCCGGAAAGACGCGGGCCGAGGAATCGCGCCCCATCTTGAACGAGAAGACGCGCGTGATGTCCGAGGCGAACGCCAGCGCCTGCAGATCGAACATCAGACGGACGTGCTCGTCGAACGAGTCCGGCACGCCCGCGGGCGCCTCGGGCAGCTCGCGCACCTCGCCGCTGGTGTTCCGCGCCTCGATGGTGCGGATCCGACGCTCGATCTCGCGGATGTTCTCCAGATACCGGTCCAGCTGCAGCAGGTCGGCCGGCCCCAGCTCCCGTTTGAGCTGTCCGACCCGGCCCGTGATGAAATCGAGGATGCTCTTGTTGGCCCGCCGCCGCTCGGCTCGACCCTCCTGGCTCCCGCCCGCGCCGAAGAGCTGATCGAACGCGACCCGGGGGTCCCTGATCATCGGGCGCGGCTCGGTGGCCGATGCCCAGCTGATCGTGTCGGTGTACACGCAGGCGTAGCCGTAGGCGCAACCGCCGGCCTGATCCACGTTCTCGATACAGAGCTGCATCGAGGGAATCGGCGTGTCTTGACCGAACCGCTGCGCGTAGAGCTGGTCCATCGACGCGCCCACGTGGATGTCCGAGCCCTCCGTCTGCTTCGGATGCGCCTGGGTCAGGAAGGTCGCGCTCGACCGAAAATGATCCCCGCCGATCTCCTTCGGCGCAAAGGCTTCGGCGTTCCGAATGTCGGTGTCGCTGACGATGGTCAGGTAGTCCCGAAACCCATCGAGTGGGCTCAGGGCGCTCGGGGCGAGATCGAAGTCACGGCCAACCGCGGCGGGTGACCACAGGTGCTGGGAGGCTCCCCATTCGTTGCTGCCGGCCGCGCCGTGCACCATCTCGATACACACCAGGCGCGTCGGAGGCGTGGCCGCCCACAGCCGCCCGGCGGGCACCATCGCGTCCAGGAAGGGGAGCGAGACCGCCGCACCCACGCCGCGCAGGAAGGTACGCCGGGGAACGTGAGTGCCGGTGAGGAAGGACATGGCCAGTTGCTCCTCGATGTCGTGGTGTCGGCCGGTCGGCCTTACTGCCCCTGGTCGCCCAGCTCCGTGGTGGCGGGGGCTCGACTCATCTGGAACGCGTCGCTCTGCACGACCCCCAGAATGAACGACGACAGACGGTCGCCGTCGTTCGCCGCCTCCCGAACGATCGCCCGGACGGCCGGCATGTCGTAGTACTCGATTCTCCGACCCAGGGCATACGCCATCAGGTTCTCGGTGAAGTTCCGGAGCACCGATTCCTGACGCCCCAGGAGCGCCGCGCGAAGATCGGACGAGCTACCGATCGCCGTGCCATCGTACAGCTCGCCCGCCGCGTCGACCGGCACGCCATGGTCCTTGATCCGCCACGCCCCGGTGACGTCGAAGTTCTCGAGGGCCAGGCCGATGGGGTCCATCATGCGGTGGCAGGACCGGCACGCGGGGTTCGACCGATGCTCCTCCATTCGCTCGCGCACCGTGAGGAACCTGCCGTCGGCCGCCGCGGTGGTCGCCTCGAGGTCCGGCACGTCCGGCGGCGGCGGCGGCGGCGGGCTGCCGAGCAGCACCTCCATGACCCACTTGCCGCGAAGCACCGGGGAGGTCCGGTTGGCGTGCGAGGTGAGCGTCAGGATGCTGCCGTGACCCAGGAGACCGCGCCTCTCGGCATTCGGGTACTGCACGCGCCGGAAGTGCGGGCCCGCAATGCCCGGGATGCCGTAGTGCCGGGCGAGGCGCTCGTTGACGAACGTATGGTCCGCGGTCAACAGCTCGAGTGCGCTCCCGCCGTCCTGCACGAGCCCGTGGAAGAAGAGCTCGGTTTCCCGGCGCATGGCGTCGGCGAGCTGCTGGTGAAAGTCCGGGAACGCCAGGGCGTCGGGGTGAACCTTGTCCAGGTCCTGCAACCGTAGCCACTGCGCCGCGAATCTCGTGCCGAGCGCGTCCGAACGCGGGTCCCGCAGCATCCGCCGGACCTGCCGCTCGAGCACCTCGGGCTGCGACAGCGCCCGCTGGCTGGCGAGCGAGACGAGCTCGGCGTCTGGCGCGGTGGCCCACAGGAAGAAGGACAGACGCGCGGCCAGGTCCAGATCGGCGATGCGGTAGCGCTGCCCTGGTGCGACGTCGCCGGGCGGCTCCTCGAAGCGGAAGACGAAATCGGGACTGGCCAGGATCCCCTGCAACGCGGTCCTGATACCGGACTCGAAGCCGGCCTCCGCGGCGCCGGCGGTGAAGAGCGACATCAGCGCGTCCTTGTCAGCCGTCGTGAGAGGCCGGCGGAAGGCTTGCGCGCCCAGCCGCCAGATAATCGCCTCGGCACACGGTTGCTCCTCGCCGGGCGAGGCGGGATGGCAGGTGAGGATTCGCTGCCGGATGGGCGTTTCGGAGACCCCGGTCGGGTTGTACGGCCCGCCGATCACCAGATCACGAAGATGAGCCAGGCTCGTGATGCCGTAGGAGTAGCCGATCTTCTTGTCGGCCAGGCTCCATTCGTGGGGCGACATCAGATCGTCGATGGGGCCTTCGAACCCGCGAAGGAAGGCGGCCGACACGCGCTGGGGACCCGCGCCGACGAAGATCGGGTCCGTCTGCATGTTCACGCCTCTGGGGTCCGAGACGTGCATCCACCGGTCGATCTCCAGGAGCGCCACCCGCTCGCCGTTGACGGAGACCTCGACCTGCTCGTCGAAGGGTGCGGTCTGACCGAAGAAGTTTCCCGTGGACTCGTGCTGGAAGGCCAGCCGGAACACGTACTCGCCGTCCGCGGGAAAGGTATGGGTCACCGAGATCCCGCCCCGCGTCCCGAACGGTGCGCCCTCGACGTGCTCCCGCTGAGACGCGTATCGCGGCACCTTGTAGGTCGTCTCGCTGGGCGCGGCCCGTGGATCCCCGAGGGCCAGCCGGCTGATCTCACCGGCGGCGGTCAGATAGGCGTCCAGCAGCATCGGGGACAGGGTCTGGACGTCGGCGACATTGTCGAAGCCCCCGCTCATCGTCTCGGAGGGCAGATACGCCGACGCGTCGATCTCGAGGCCGAGCAGGTCGTGAACCGAGCGAGCGTACTCGGCCCGGTTGAGCCGCTGGAAGCTGCGATGGCCGGGGTTGGGGTCGATGGCGGCGGCGGCGTCGATGCGCGATTCGAGGGCGGCGGCGACGCCGGCCAGGGTCGCCTCATCCGGCCGCCGCACGCCGGCGGGTGGCATCATGCCGGCCCGCAGCTTGCGGATCATCTTCTCCGCCAGCTCGGCGTCGTCCTCCGCCCGCGCCGCGTCGAACGACTCGAGGGACATGTTCCCCTGGAGTCGTCGATCGTTGTGGCACCGCTGGGAGGTGCCCTCGATGACCTCCGCCACCGCATCCATCGGGAGCGGGGCCGTGGCCCGGCGACCATCGGCCACGGCGGTGGTCTCGCTCGCCGGCGTCTGGGGAGGGGGTGTCGGTGCGGCCACGCCCGGCGACTGGGTAGCGGTGGTGCCGCCGGCCATCGTTGCCCTGTCGGCCATGGTGGCAATGTCGGTCATGCCGGGCATGGAGACCATGCCGGTCATGGCAGCTAGCACCGCCAACGCCGACCTCACGACTTTACCCTCACCACGCCGCCTTTCCCACGGGCCCGATCGGGGGTTTGCACCGCGACCTCCTCGGGTCCGGCAGACCGGACTCGGGCCGACGGCTCGTCGCCTCCATCAGGATACAGAATAGGGCCGATTCCGCGCCCTTGGCCAGGATTTTTTCCCGGGCGCTGCGGACTGGGCGCCTTGTGGCTCAGGGGTCGGTGCTCAGGGCATGACCGGCAGCACGATGTGCGATGGACGCTCGGCCGTGTGGTAGATCGTCTGCTCGGCCACCTCCATCTCCTGACCGGTGGCCAGAGGATCGCCGGTGTTCAGATTGCGGGCGAACTGGGGGAAATGGCTGCTGGTCACGTGGACGCGGATTCGGTGGCCAACCCGGAACAGATTGGCCGTGCCAATCAGATCCACCTCGAGGGCGTAGACCTCGCCGGGTTCCATCGGCTCGGGCTGGCTCACGCCGTTGCGGTGTCGTGCCCGGAGAATGCCCTCGGCCACGTTGATCGCCCGGCCGTCGGGATACACGTCGATCAGCTTGGCCACGAAGTCCGTGTCGACCGCGCTGGAGGACGCGTGGAGCACCAGCTTGACCGGACCGATCACCTCGACCTCCTCCTCGAGCCGGTCCGTCGTGTATACCAGGACGTCCGGTCGACGCTCGATCGGCCGCTGGTCGCGTGCGCCCGAGGTCGTCGCCACGCCGCAGCAGTTCGCGCTGCCCAGGCTGGGCACGGGGTTGCGTGGATCGTAGCGGAAACGGTCGGATTCGGCCCCGTCGGTGGGCTTGGCCCATGACAGTCGGCCGCCGCCACCCGAGCCGTTGGCGTCGCCCGCGCTGTGCAGATACAGCGGGCGGGGTCGGGCACGGGCGAGCGGGTACGCGTTCTCGAACCGCCACGCGTTGCGGCCCATCACGAAGACCTTCACCGGCGGTTCGTGGTCCAGCCCGTTGTCCATGTCCTTGAGCCAGTAGTCGAACCACCGGAGCGCCAGCGCGTTGGTGTCGACCAGGGCCGCCTCGCCCCAGTCCATGTCGCCGACCTCACGGGAGACGCCGTGCTCCCATGGGCCGATCACCATCTGACTGCCCGTGCGCGCCTGCACGGTCGCGCCCTGCCTGCGGACACCCTCGAATCCGCGCAACGTTCCCTGGGCGAAGATATCGAAGAACCCGCCCATCGTGTGCACGGGAACGGTGATCTGGTCGAAGTGCTCCTCGACGCTGAGCTCGCGCCAGTAGTCGTCGTAGTCCGGGTGCGCGAGCCAGTCGTCGTAGGTCGTAGAACGAGGCGTGCCGTCCGACGAGGCCCTGCATCTCGTTCAAGGGCAGGTGCCAGACCACGTTCTCGTAGCTGACGCCTTCGGGCCCGCCGGCCATCGTGTGCGGCCCAGGGTTCTGCATGATCCGAGACTCCTGGCGGACGGGTCCCCACCCAAAGTTGAAGGCGAGACGCCAGCCTCCGTTCACGGTGATCCAGTCGTGATAGATGCTCGTCGACGCGACGCGAGGAAAGATCGCGACCAGATGCGGCGGCTGCGCCTGCGCGGCGCGCCACTGCACCGCGCCGAGGTAGGAGCCCCCCTCCATGCCGACCTTGCCGTTCGACCACGGCTGCACCGCGGCCCACTCGATCGTGTCGTAGCCGTCCTCCAGGTCGTCGCGGAAGGGCTCCCACCGGCCCTCCGACTCGTGGCGTCCGCGCACGTCCTGAAAGACGTAGACGTAGCCTCGGCGGGCGAAGTACACGGCCGTGGCGTAGGCGTCGGGAAAGCGCTCCGTCGAGTAGGGAGTGCGGGACACCAGGACGGGATGCCGACCCTCCACGACGGGACGGTAGACGTCGGCGTAGAGGGTCACGCCGTCACGCATCGGAACAGGCACACGATTCTCGACGCGAATGTCGTTGCGTGGGGGCGGCGACGACGGGAGGTCCTGCGCGAGCGTTCCGGCCGCGGTCAGAACGGTGAAGAGCAGCGTGGCCGGCCCGCTCCAGCACGGCCGATGAGACTTGGCGCTCCGATGCATCGTCTGGCTCCTCCCGCCCGGTTTTTTGCCCGAGCGGTCATTGACTGCCGATTGCCCGCGTCTTCACGTATCATCATGCCTGCCGGGCGTGCCGACAAGTCGTCCACCTTCAAGGGGCGGGGCACCATGCCGCAAGACGCGGATCTCTCACGACGCTTGCCGAGAGGTCATCGCGGCATTTGGTCCGAGCGGTGTGTGTGGGGCAGCGGCTTTCCTTGTGAGCTCCGGGGCCCCAAGATCTCGTATGCGCAGCATCTCAAGATCTTCACACACGAACTCGGCCTCGACAACGCCACTCAGAAGGCGATCCTCGGGGAAACGGCTCACCGACTCTGGTTCCAATAATCTGGATAGTGCCGCCATACCCCTACCTGCATCTCGACGTGTTCACGGACCGGCCCTTCACCGGCAACCAGCTGGCGGTGTTCCTGGATGCCGAGGGCATCGCTCCCGACATCATGCAGCAGATCGCCCGGGAGATGGCGTTCCCGGAGACCACGTTCGTCCTGCCGCCCGAGTCGGCCGACACGGATGTGCGCGTGCGGATCTTCACACCCGGCACCGAGCTTCCCATGGCGGGGCATCCGACGATCGGCACGACGTTCGCCCTGGTGCGGGCCGGGCGGGTGGCGACGACCCGCACCGAGATCGTCCTGGGCCTCGGGATCGGTCCGACCCGGGTCGAGCTGGACTGGGACGCCGCACGCCTGCGTTTCGCGTGGATGACCCAGCCCGTTCCGGAGTTCGGCGCGACACCGACCGACATCCCGGCTCTGGCCTCGGCCATGGGGCTCACCGAGTCCGACATCCGTGACACCGGCTTGCCTCCGCACCAGGCCTCCGCAGGCCTCCCGTTCCTCCTGGTGCCGATCGCGTCGCGGCGGGCCGTCGACGCGGTCGTCGTTGATCGGGGCTCTCTGAGCCGCGTCTGTCGAGACGCCGGCATGCCGGAGCTGCCGGTCTTCCTGTTCTCGCTCGAGTCGGGTGGCGATGATGCGACCGTCTACAGCCGGATGTTCGCGCCGGAGTTCGGCATCGCCGAAGATCCGGCGACCGGGAGTGCCAGCGGACTGTTGGGCGCCTACCTGGTCCGCCACGGGGCGGTCGCGCCCGAGCGGGCGACGCGCCTCGTCAACCTCCAGGGGGTCAAGATGGAGCGACCGAGCCGCATTCACATCTCAATCGGCACCCGCGCCGGGCAGGTCAGCGAGGTGCGTGTCGGCGGCGCGGCAGTGCTCGTCGGGGAGGGGACGATTCGCGCGTGAGGGGAGCGGCTCTGGAGCAATGGTTACCACGCTGACCATGTCGACGCGTGACTTTCCGCGGACTGTCAGGATGGCGCTGCCGGATCGTTCACGGCGGGGTGGAACGGCGTCCGTCGTGTCGCTCCGCTGTGAACGATCTGGCACGGTCCTACAAGGGACGTGCTGATGAGTCGAATCGACCTGAGGGTCAACGGCCGCACGCATGCGCTGGATGTCGACCCCGCGACGCCGCTGCTGTACATCCTGAGCGACGACCTCGCGCTCCGGGGGCCCAAGTTCGGCTGCGGGTTGGCCCAGTGCGGGGCATGCACGGTCCTCGTCGACGGCCAGGCGATTCGGTCGTGTGTGCGGCCCGTGAGGGATGTGGCGGACTCGGAGATCACGACCCTGGAGGGATTGGGTACGGTCGAGCAGCCGCATCCCCTGCAGCGCGCGTTCATCGACGAGCAGGCTGCTCAGTGTGGCTTCTGCCTGAGCGGCGTGATCCTGACGGCGAAGGCGTTCCTGGAGAGGTGGACCCCGAAATTCGGACAGGTTGCTAAGGTGGGATCCAGACCACAGAGAAGGAGTCTGGAATGTCCCGAAAGAGACGGAACTACCCGGCTGAGCTGAAGGCGAAAGTCGCGCTGGAGGCTCTCCGCGAAGAGGCAACGATGACCGAGCTGGCCTCTCGGTACGACGTTCACCCGAATCTGATCGCGAACTGGAAGAAGAAGGCACGCGAACACGTGCTGGCGAGCTTCGCAGGCAAGCACGAGTACCAGGAGGCCTGTCGAGCGGTCGAGATCAAGGAGTTGCGAGCGAAGGTGGGCGAGCTCGTGATCGAGCGGGATTTTTTGTCCAAGGCCTTCGGTCGGTGAGCCACGGCCGGAGGGAAACGATGGTCGATCCCGACCATGCCGCGCTCAGCATCACACGCCAGTGTGGCCTGCTCTCGATCGCCCGCTCGTCGTTCTACTACGAGGGCAAGGGCGAGAGCCCGCTGAATCTGCGGCTGATGCGGCGCATCGATGAGCAGTTTCTGGAGACGCCCTTCTACGGCTCGCGGCAGATGACGCGCTGGCTGCTGCGCCAAGGCGCCAGGGTCAGCCGCAAGCGCGTCCGGCGCCTGATGCGGCGCTTGGGCCTGGAGGCGATCTTCCAACGGCCCAGGACGTCTCAGCCGCACCCGGCGCACAGGGTCTATCCCTACCTGTTGCGCGATCTGCCGATCACGCGGCCGAACCACGTGTGGTGCACGGATGCTACCTATATCCCGTTGCAGCGAGGCTTTCTGTACCTCGTCGCGGTGATGGATTGGGCGAGCCGCAAGGTGCTGTCCTGGCGTCTGTCCAACACGCTCGATGCGCACTTCTGCGTCGAGGCCTTGCACGAGGCGCTCGAGCACTATGGCCCTCCGGAGATCTTCAACAGCGACCAGGGCAGCCAATTCACCAGCGTCGACTTCACCGACGTGCTCACGGAGGCTGGCATTCGCATCTCAATGGACGGCAAGGGCCGCTGGATGGACAACGTGTTCATCGAGCGGCTGTGGCGATCGCTCAAGTACGAGTGCGTCTACCTGTCTGAGTTCGCGACCGGCGCCCAGGCCCGGACCGGCATCGGCTGGTGGATGGACTTCTACGACCGACGCCGGCCCCACTCGGCGCTCAACGACCGGACGCCGGCCGAGGCGTATACTGACGACGGGGCTGACCGGAGCCCGGGGCTATGCCCCGGTTCCCGTCAGCCCAAGGTCGCTTGAATCATGAACCGGATTCCACCTTAGCTGTGACGAAAACCTGTCCAAAGGATGGGGTCCACCTCTTGGACCGCAACCCCGGGGCCACCCCGGCGGAGATCCGCGGGGCGCTCTCCTCCGTACTTTGCCGCTGCTTCGCCCACACGCGAATGCTTCGCGCCATCACGCGCTACGCGCGCGAGCGGGCAGGGGCACCATGACCGCCGACGCGTCGAAGGCGTTGATGCGCGCGGGGCTCTCCCGCCGGAGCTTCCTGAAACGGTCGGGTGTGCTGATCGTGAGCTTCA
This sequence comes from Vicinamibacterales bacterium, assembly GCA_965197935.1. Taxonomy (GTDB): domain Bacteria; phylum Acidobacteriota; class Vicinamibacteria; order Vicinamibacterales; family CAZQMT01; genus CAZQMT01. The sequence continues at coordinate 1,638,177 of CBDAOD010000002.1, forward strand.
GCGCCACCGGGTCTTCGGCGACGCCGGGCGGTCCGGCGCCGGTCCCCGGCGGGGAGGAGGCCCAGCGCCGAGACGTCGAGGCGGGCCGCGTCGACTCGTGGCTCGCCGTGACGGCCGACGGTGACGTGAAGGCATACACGGGCAAGTGCGAGCTCGGCCAGGGCATGTACACCGCGCAGGTCCAGCTCGTCGCCGAGGAGCTCGACGTATCCGTCGGTCGCGTCGAGCTCGTGCAGTGCGAGACGCCCCTCACCCCGGATCAAGGCACCACATCCGGGAGCCAGTCGCACCCGGCGAACTTCAACGACGAGAACCTGGCCCAGGCGGCGGCCACGGCGCGCCAGGCGCTCCTTCGCCTCGCGGCGGAGCGGCTCGGCGCCCCGGTTGACCAGCTGACGGCCGCCGATGGGTGATCGCCGTGGCGACCGAGCCGTCGAGACGAATCGGCTACGGCGCCCTGGTGGGAGGCCGCAGGTTCGACCTCCCGGTCCGCGGCGACGCGCCACGGAAGCGGCCGGCCGAATGGACCGTGCTCGGCACCGCGGTTCCGCGCCTCGACTTACCGGAGATGGCGACCGGACGGCTCGAGTACGTCCACAACGTGCGAGTGCCGGGCATGCTCCACGGGAGCGTGGTGCGGCCGCCGGCCGTGGGAGCCAGGCTCGAGGGCGTCGACGAGACCTCGGTCGAGGACCTGCCGGGGATGGTGGACGTGGTCGTTCGAGACGATTTCGTCGGCGTCGTCGCCGAGAAGCCGTGTCAGGCGATGCAGGCCGCCCGCAGGCTGAAGGCGACCTGGTCCGCGGGTGTCCGTCTGCCTGACCACGCCGGCATCTACGATCACCTGCGTCGCCAGAGACCAGTCCGTGATTCGCTCGTCGTCGATTCCGGCGACTGCGCCGCGACGCGCGGCTCGGCGGCCGCGGTCGTCGAGGCCACCTACCTCCATCCGTACCAGATGCACGGATCGCTGGGCGCCTCGTGTGCTCTCGCCGACGTGCGGCGCGATCGCGCGACGATCTGGTCGGCGACCCAGGCCGTCTACGCCCTGAGAAGTACGACCGCCATGCTCCTCGGGCTGCCGGTCGAGGGTGTCCGCGTCGTGTTCACGCGGGGGTCGGGCTGCTACGGGCTCAACGGTGCCGACACGGTGTCCTACGACGCGGCCGTCCTGTCGCAGGCAGTCGGCCGCCCGGTGCGGGTGCAGCTGAGTCGCCGGGACGAGATGGCCTGGGAGAACTACGGCTACGCCTACGTCGTCGACCAGCGCGTGGGCGTGGATGCCGAGGGGGCCATCACGACGTGGGATTGCGAGACGTGGTCTCCCAGGCTGGGCAGTCGACCGGGCTACCGCACGCCGGGCAACGTCGTGACGGGCCGACTCGCCGGGTTCGCGCCGGCTCCGTTCACGCCGAGGACGCCGGCGCCCCGACCCGGCGGCGGGTTCAACAACCGGAGCAACGCGGCGCCCTCCTACGTGACCGGTTGCGTGGACGGCCGTTGCGGCGGCACCGGGACGGTTCGCAGCGAGCGGGTCCTGTCTCACAGCGTCGAGTCACCCTTCTTCATCGGGCCCCTGCGGTCGCCGTCCCGGCTGCAGAACACGTTCGCGCATGAATGCCTGCTGGACGAGGTGGCAGCCCGGGTCGGCGCCGATCCCGTGGCGTACCGCGTCCGTCACCTGGCGGACGCGCGGTTGATCGAGGTGGTCCACGCCGCGGCCCGGGCGGCGAGCTGGCGATCGCGCCCGTCGCCCGACACCGGGATGCGCCGGACGGGTGTTGCCAGCGGGCGGGGCATCGCCTGCGTGCTCTATGAGGGCTACAACGGCTATGCGGCGCTGGTGGCCGAGGTCGACGTCGACCAGGACGCCGGCACGGTCAGGACGCGTCGTCTGGTCATCGCTCACGACTGCGGTCCGATCTCCAACCCCGATGGGCTCAGGAATCAGATCGAAGGTGGCGCCCTGCAGGGGCTCAGCCGTGCGCTGGCGGAGGAGGTCACCTGGGACGACCGGCGGGTCACGTCGGTCGACTGGCGAAGCTATCGCAGCCTGCCCGTGGGCTTCGACGTGCCGGCGGTCGAGTCGGTCCTCATCGATCGCCCCGGCGGGCCGGCGCTCGGCGCGGGGGAGACGTCAATCACCGTCGTGGCCGCCGCGCTTGGCAACGCGATCTTCGACGCGACGGGCGCTCGACTTCGTCAGATTCCGTTCACGCCGGAACGCGTGAAGGCCGCCCTGGACGCCCGCGGCTAGTGCACCGCGTCGGTGGCATGTGGGGCGAATCGGTGGCTACGAGCCTGACCCCGTCACCGCCGTCCCGCGGCCCCCACGAGCTCTGGCGTCGCGCCCACATCCTGTCGCGCGTCGCGCGCGCGATGCTCGATGTAGTCCACGAAGGTCTCGAACGGATCGAACCCCACGATGTTGGGGGCGTCGGTCACGAAGTTGGACAGGGCGTTGACGTCGTAGAAGTAGACGGTCCCGTCCCGGGCGTCTTCGAGATACTCGATGCCGCAGATGTCGAGCCCGGCCGCCTCGGCGATGGACGCCGCGCGTGCCACGACCTCCGCTGGCGGCTGCACCGCCTCGATCAGCATGGCCGGCTTCTGGGGACACATGCTGGCGTCTTGGTCAGGCTCGCCCGGGGCAGGCTCGCCGGGGGTCGCCGCCGCCGGCTCGGTTCCTCGGGCCTGCGCTTCGTCCTGACAGATGTCTGCCGGGCAGAGGTTGAACCCGAATCCACGCGGCGGCGTGATCCGGATGGCGTACAGCGGTCGTCGGTCGAGGAGCTCCACGCGCACGATGGAGCCACCGCGCGCCGGGATGAACTCCTGCAGCAGGGCGGTGTCGTCGAGCCCCAGCGTGAGGCTCCCGGCGTCGACGGCGGTCTCGAGCTGGGCGAGCGTGTCGAATCGCTGAATGCCGGCGCCGCTTCCACCGATGTTGGGCTTCACCACCACGGGGAACCGGAGGTCACGAGCGGCCTCCAGGGCGCGGCTCGAATCATTGATGACGCGGGCCTTCGGGTAGGGGATCCGCAGCCGCTCGAACAGGTCGAGCTGCGCCGACTTGGAGGTCTCCAGGCGGTACGTCGCGAGCCCGTTGACGATTGGGATCCCGTACGACTCCACGTACTCCAGGAACCGGGCGACCGAGTGCACGGCGTGACCGTTCCCGCGGAGATACGCCGAGGGACTCATACGGTTGACCAGCAGATCGAATGCGGGGCGGGTCGCCGGGTCCCAGCCGAGCGCCGTGGCGTCGATCGGGTCGTATGCGATCCCACGGCGACGGAGGACCTCGAAGAGCGGTGTGAACCACTCCCGATGCTCGTACAGGATGGCGATGCTCATGTTCCCCTCGTTCGAACGGAGCCTCGTGCCGCTCAGGCACACCGGAGGCCCCGTCAGTAAAGACTCGGTATAGCGTTGGTCGGGGACAGCGTGAGGTGAGAGGTCACACCCCCAGGGCGGGATGTGCCTCTACGAACAGATGCAGCGAAGACAGGGCGAGGACGCGTGTAAGACCATGGCTGACGTGCGTCCGGAACGCACGCTCTCCACATATTAGAGACCATCCCCCGCAGACCGTCAAGCGGGCCAGGCTGATCGTGAATGACTCGCGTGGGGAGACGACCGGGCCGCTCGGCGTTACTCCAGCCCGAACGTGAAGATCGCGCTCCCGGCGGCGATCGTCACGTATTGCCGACCGTCGACCATGTAGGAGATCGGGGCGGCCTTCACGGAACCACCGATGTTCATCCTCCACAGCTCGTCGCCGTCAACCGCGTCCAGCGCGAAGAAATAGCCGTCGACGCTGCCGCCGAACACCAGGTCGCTCGCCGTCGACATGAGCCCCGACATCGTCTTCGGCTGCAGCGAGTACTCCCACCGGGTCTCGCCGGTCCGCGGATCGAGCGCCCGAATCATGCTGGCGTATCTCTCCTGGGGCTCGTATCGCTCGGCCCCACCCCCCACGAACAGCTGTCCGGGCACGTACTCGTCCTCGCCGATGTAGTATGTGTCCGCGCCATCGTAGGTCACGACGTAGATGAGCTCGGTGCGTGGGCTAAAGGTCGTCGACCACCAGTTCGCCGCGCCGTTGACCGAGGGATACACCAGGATGCCGTCCTCGCTGGGCAGCATGCCCGGAATCCGTACGGGTCGGCCGTGCTCGTCGATCCGCTCGGCCCAGGTTTGTCTCGCGAACGCCGTGGCGCGCAGGAACTGGCCGCTCTCTCGGTCCAGGACGTAGAAGAAGGCGTTTCGGTTTGGCCACAGGATCAGCTTGCGCCGGCGCCCATCGAACTCGAGGTCGACGAGGATCGGCGTTTGCGTCGCGTCCCAGTCGTGCACGTCGTGGGGCGTGAACTGAAAGTGCCACTTCAGCTCGCCCGTGTCGGCGTCCAGCGCGATGACGCTGTCCGAGTAGAGGTTGTCACCCTCGCGAGCCTCCCCGTTCCAGTCGGGCCCGGGATTGCCGGTGCCCCAGTAGATCAGGTTGAGCTCGGGGTCGTACGAGCCGGTGACCCACGTCGGCGCGCCACCGGTCTTCCACGAGTCGCCCTCCCAGCTGTCGTGACCGGGCTCGCCCTCCCCCGGAACCGTGTAGAAGCGCCACACGCGCTCGCCCGTCCGGGCGTCGTAGGCGTCCAGGAACCCCCGAATGCCGTACTCTCCGCCCGCAATCCCGGTGATGATCTTGTCCCCCACGACCAGCGGCGCGGCGGTCTTGCTGTAGCCGTCGCGTGGATCCGCGACCTCCACGTCCCAGACCACGGCGCCGCTCTTCGCCTCCAGAGCGACCAGGCGTGCGTCGAGCGTTCCCACGAAGACCTTGTCCCCCAGTATCGCCACCCCCCGGTTCTGGCGACCGCAGCACACGCTCAGCGTTTCGGGTAGCTGGTGCTCGTAGGTCCAGAACGGCCGGCCCGTTGCCGCGTCGAGCGCGATGACGTTGCTCGGAGACTGGGTCAGATACATGACACCGTCGACCACGAGCGGCGTGGTCTCGACGTCGGCGAGCGTGGCGAGCTGATGGACCCACTTCACGCGGAGCCCGCCGACGGTGTCCTTGTCGATCTGCGTGAGTCGACTGTGCCGCTGGCTGTGGTACTGACCCGAGTACATGAGCCAGTTCTGCGGCTCGTCCTCGGCGTTGAGGAGTCGTTCGGCCGTAACCGCCGTTCCGAGCGTGGGCGCCTGCTGCGCCGCGACGGGATCCAGGAGCAGGGCACAGGCACACACCGCGAGCGCTCGCCCGAGTCGACTGAGCCTCATCGTTCATCTCCCCGTAGCGAATACAGATAGGCTACCAGGTCGTCGAGCTCCCGATCGGTCAGGAGGCCCTCGTAGCTGCCCATCGGTGAGGTTTCGAGCCGCTCGACCTCGCGCAGCGTGCGCTTCTCCAGCGCGCGCAGGTTGTCGTCGGCATCCAGTAGGCGAACCGAGTAGGTGTCTTCGTCCAGTCGCCACCCCGTGACGACCGTGCCGTCCTGCTCCACGGCGCGGACGCCCCACCAGCGCGGGTGTACCTCGGCATCCGGCTCGAGCAGCGACAGGCGCAGACTCTCCGGCGAGCGACGCCACCCAATGTGGCTGAGGTCGGGCGCGCGCCGTCCGCCCTCGCCGTCGAGAACATGACACTGGGTGCAGTCCTGCTGTGAGAACACCCTGGAGCCGGCCTGTGGGTCGCCCGCGACCTCCACCGGCGTTGCCGCCGCGGCTAACGAGCGCACATAGGCGACGAGCTGCCAGATCGTCGCGTCGGCCAGGTAGAGCCCGGGCATGTCCGTGCCGGGCAGACCCTCGCGGATCACCTGGAACATGGCCTCGTCGCTGGTTGCGTGGAGATAACGCCCGCGGGTCAGATCCGGACCGCGGTCGCCCCGCGCGGACCGCCCGTGGCAAATGCTGCATCGCGAACGAAACGTCGCTTGACCCGCTGCGACGTCCGCCGCCGCCGTCCCCGGATTCCGCGCGGCGTTCTCCTGCGCGCCCACCGTGATGGAGCCCGTGGCCAGGAGGGCGATGAGGACGAGATCCACGGAGTGCCGCCTGGTGACATCCATGACCGATCCTTTCGTCTGACGATGCGATGCGCGCATCATAGCCAGATCCCCAATCGGTTGTAAACACCCGTGGGGGTTACGCCTCGTGTAGATACGATTCCCGCCTCCGGCACCATGTCTTCAATGAGTTACGAGGAGTGGGCAGATCAGCTAGGGGGACACTGATCGGCCCGATTGTCACCAAACTGTAACCATCAGCGACCGGTGCGCTCGGAGCGCAGGCTCGGCGAGCATGAGACCGCAGACACCAATCCCCCACGGCAGGAGGGCTGGGACATCCGGCTGGGTGTCCCGTACTCCGCCCTCCTAGCCCGCTAACGGTGCTCTTCGGTCGTGCTGCCTCGGCCCCGTTTGATTTACCGGGCGCCGTCTGGATTTGGACCGATGTGACCCTCGTGGTGACAGTTTAGTTACAGTCACGGGTCATGATCTGGCCCGGAACTGAGCCCCCCCTTGCCCTCACAGGCGTGGCGCGTCTCTGGCGCCCGCGGGAGGAGCTGTTCCGCGTCATCCTCGAGGTGATCGAGGGACCTACGGCCTGACACCCTGGGCCAGGTATCGTTCCCGTACTCTCCAAGGGGAGGCCACTCACTACTGCTCTGCTCCCACGATCAAGACGTTCGGCATCACCCCTTGGCTGAGCACAAACGTCTGCGGGTGGCCGCCTTCGCGGCCGCCGACAGACCAATTCAGAGATCCAGAGATCAGAGCAAGCAGATTTTTGTGCCAAATCGTGGCTTGGTCGTTCTCGCGTTCGAATTTTTCATAGTGCTGAATCTCGTGAAGCTTCGACAAATCATTGACTTCAAAGAGCCGGCTGATCACACCGCGAAAATCATAGCCGGATCCATATTCAAGAATGTCGGGGCATCTGCGATCAACTCCGCTTCACAATCAACTCTTCGATTAAGTCACAAGTGTCTTCCAAGGGCGTCGCCCCAGAAAACTTAGCGGCCAGCTCCGTGCAACGATCTTTTACTTTACTTGACGACAACATCAACTCCAAGGTCTGGGAGAGCGTCTTTGGAGTGACGCGACGCGGCTTGATTACCCGTGCGACGCCCAGTCTCGCCAGGCGATGGGCGAAATCCACTTGGCCCAAAGTCATGGGCGTTATGATCTGCGGAAGTGCCGCCGCAAGTGCCGACGATGCCGTGCCACGGCCGCCATGATGCACGATGGCTCGAGAGTTGGCCATCAAATAACCGAACGGCACATAGGCGAATTGTCGCACCCCATCGGGTAGGGCCGGCAATTCACTTTCGTCGGGCGTGATGAAGATGCCTCGAGTTTTTAGAAGACGACATGTTTCAACGGCTGCCTCGAAGAACTTCAACGCGCTGATGTTGTTGGACCCAGGAAAGAACACGACCGGCGGCTCGCCCCCTTCAACAAACTCTCGTAGATCGTCTGGCACGTCTGTCACGCCGCTTTGGTCCCAATTCGAGAAACCGGTCTGCCGCATTTGAGGTGGCCAATCAGGTTGCGCCGGATAGAACCAATCCGGATACATGCCGATCACGCGTTCGGGTGCATTCCACCAACCGTTCAAGAATCTCTTCACCGGCGCGAGGCTCAGCTCTTTTCGAAACGCGTTCGTTTGCGCCGATAGCTGCGGATCGATAAATATATGGTCCGCGATCCAAAACTGAAGACGCTTTGCAAATTGAGGCACCCAGGACGAAACGACCATCGGTGGCGGCATCAATGGCGTGTCGAACAAACTGCGAACAGTTTGCGTTTCCAAATGAACGGTCGCCATTGGGACGCCTAGTTTTTCGTTCGCGATTCTCGCGCCGAAAGACCAGCTTGAACTAACGATCGCGGTTTCACCTGCGACGTTACTGTCAGAGATAACTTCGTACAATTCGCGCATCGGGCTGAGAAACAGAGGCTGCATACAGGCCTTCCACGCAACCGAGTTTCGATAAAAATCGGGGCTGTCAATGAACGCCTTCAATTCATCGGCGTCGCCAACGGGCAGGAAATCGATCCCGACCTTACGGACGATCTCCTCGTAACGAGGATTGGTGATGTAAACGACTTCGTGCCCGCGCGCATGCAGTGTTTGGGCGATGCCGAGAAAGCCGTTAATATCACCAATCGTTCCGACGGTCGTAACGAGGAATTTCATAGTGTGGCGTTACGCGTCATCTCACCCAGTCGTCGGAATCTCATCGATCCGCTCGATTAGATAGCGACCGTAGTCGTTGTTCATCGCTTCGGCGAGTTCGCGGATTTGACCTGCGTTCACGAAGCCCTTCAGCAGCGCGATCTCCTCGATGCAGGCAACCTTGAGTCATTGGCGAGACTCAATGGTTTCGATGAAATTCGCTGCGTGGATCAGTCGATAGGCGGTATTAGTTAGAGACGTGTCGTCCCGTTCTCAGCAGCGCGCGTTCTCGGACTCAGGCTTCCGCAGGGCCGGCCCATGGCGATCGATCGGCCCTCGGACAGTCCGTGGCCCATGTTTGGACAAAGGTTTGATGCGAAAATCAAAACTGACGCGGGTGATCGGCGTTTCATTCAACTTGCTGCCATGCTTTTGATTCGCGCCGTCAAATCGAAGCGCGCGGCCGAAGCCTAGCGACGGAGCCGTGAAGTCTTCCTTTCCTTCTTCGCTTTCGATCCAAACGCTGTTCGTATCGTACATGTCGGTCATCGGCAACAAGTAGTTGATCTCGTGAACGCTATGGTTGTAATCGCGATCACGATGAAACTCGCCGACGCCGACGTTCTCCGGAAAATGCGTGCGGAACGTCGGCCGCGTTCCACCGCGCGGGCAAGCCCATCAGGGACTACTTCTGCGCGTGGGACAGCGCCCGTCGGCGAGTGGGATGTCCCGGGCGCATCCCTCACGATTTTCGGCGGACTGCAGTGCGGAACCTGGTGCGGGCGGGCGTCCCGGAGCGCGTGGCGATGCAGATGACTGGGCACAAGACGCGCAGCGTCTTCGAGCGCTACAACATCGTGAGTGAGGGAGACCTCACCGATGCGGCGCGGCGGCTGAACGCCTTCTCGGGCGGAGCAGGATTGGGGATGAATCTTGGCGCGAGTGCAGGCGGGACTGTAACCAGAGTGTCACCACGAGGGTCAAGCTGACCCCTCTTGAGCCAACGCCAGCCAAGTCGTGATGGAGGAATCGGTAGGAAACGCGAGGGTGTTCGATGAATTTTCGCTCAGGGGATCGGTTGTAAACTCGCGATGGGATGCCTTCGGCACCGTTCGTCGCTCCGCGCCAACGGCGAGCGGTCCGGCCGTGGTGAGGGTCCTGTGGCGTGCCGAGACGAAACAGGACGGGCTGCTGGGCGGGATGCGGCTCTGGTTCACGGCGGACGGCCGCATCGACGCGTCGGTGAATCGAGTAGACGACCTCCGGGCGGCCGCCTTGCTGTCGCTGCTCGGCGAGCGCGGTGCCGTGTCGTCGCTCGTCAACGCCGGGTCCGGGGCGGTCGTCCTGATCCTCGGCCGCTTCGGACGCCGCCGGCTGGCCGTCCTCCGTGGCCTCGCCGAGGTGCTGCGCACGAAGGGTAAGATCCCCATCATCTTCGACTTCCCGGGGCCGCACGACCGGGAGCTCTCGCACACGGTCCGTTTGCTCGCGACGCTGTCCGAGTTCATCGTCGTCGACCTCGCGATCCGCGTTCGGTTCCGCTCGAGCTGCAGGCGACGATTCCTGGACTGATGATTCCGGTTGTTCCGATCATCGACGCGCAGGCGAGTGTTCGCGATGTTCCAGGATCTCCAGCGACGCTACTTCTGGGTGCTGCCGCCCGTCTCCTACGTCGACCGGGCGGATCTCGCGCGCCACGTGCAGGGAGGGATCCTGAAGCGCGTGCGGCGGCTCCAGCGGCAGATCAAACGCCGCCGCACTGAACTCGCGGCAGATCCCGTCTCCGTCGAGAGCTTTGGGCCGGGCGAGGGGGTCGCCCCGCCGATCGCCTGGATTCGCTGACGTCGGTTCTCGCTACCCTGCGCGAACTGGCGGGGTGGCAGGGAACTCTCGGGCCGCGCGTGCCGTAGAGTACGGACGACCGAGGAGGTGACCCGTGCGAGGTCTGTTCTGAGGCTGCCTGCTACTGTGGGGGGCGGTCGGGGCTGGATGGTCGATTCAGGATGCTCCGGGTCCCCTGGCGCTGCCTGGGGTGATGGACGACCTCGCCGAGCTTCGGCGGGAAACGAACGACGGTCGCCTCGAGGCGCTGAGCGCGCTTCTGGATCGCCACGGGCTCGCCTACGAGATGCAGCGCTTTCCGAACCTGCGGCCAGATCACTCCCCGCGCCGGCAGGGGACGAACCTCATCGTGACGCTCGGGACGGGCACCACCGACCTGGTGATCGGCGCACACTACGACGCGGCGCCGCTCGCCGAGGGCGGTATCACCGACGGCATGATCGACAATGGCGCCGGGAGCATCGTCCTGACGCGGATCGCGAAGGCGCTCGAGGGACGCCAGCTCCGGCACCGCATGCGTGTCGTGTTCTTCGACATGGAGGAGCTCGGTCTCCTGGGGTCGCGTCACTTCGTGGAACGTGAGGTGTCCTCGCCGATCGCGGCCATGGTGAACGTGGACATTGCGGCGGCCGGGGACACGGTCATCTACGGTCCCAGCACCGATCGATCGAGTGCGCGGCTCTTCGATGCGCTCCAGGGCGCGTGTGCGATGCACGCGTTCGACTGCCTGTTGTTTCCGGCCTACCCTCCGGGGGATGACGTCAGCTTCCGAAAAAATGGAATACCCACCGTGTCGATCGAGATTCTGCCCGCCCTCGAGGCCCATCAGCTGTGGCTCCGGCTCAACGGCGGCGAAGCCTCGGGCCTGCAGGATGGATTCGCCCCATGGACCGCGAGCGCCATCCACACCGCCGCGGACGTCCTCGACGCCGTCGACCCGGCAGCGATGACGCGTCTCTATCGACTGACGCTCGACACGCTACTCGGACTCGACGCTGCGCTCCCCTGATCTACTTCCGCCAGGGACGCGTCACCGCGACGGGTCCCAGCCACTCGGTGAGCAGGACGAGCGCGTTCAGGCCCCCCCCGCTAAATCGTAGTCCGCCAGCAGCCTCGCCCACGGGATGCCCAGAAGCAGGCGCCCGAACGCGAACTCGAACCAGAGACCCAGGGCGAGCCACAGCCAGCCGATACGCCACGCCAGTCGCGTCGGGAACGCCATGACCCGAACGAAGGCCACGATGGCCGCCAGCACCAATCCGCAGAGGAGCAGCGTCGCGAGCTGGTGCGCGCGGTGCTCGCCGAGTGTCTGAACCATGACGGCCTCGCGAGCGACCGCGACGGCGCTGGCGATCGCGGCGAAACCGAACCACAGGGCGACCGCCTTGATGTAGATCACCGCAGGTCGAGCGACGTCTCGCCCCATCCCGTTCGCTCCCCCCGGACGCGGTGCTATCATTTCGTGCCCTACGTGCCTTACCGATCTGCCGTCACGCGAGACGTCCCCCCGTCGAGGATGGGGAGGCGCCGGCTGGAGGGTCGCCTGTGGAGTGGTTGACGAACCCCGAGATCTGGATCGCCCTGGTCACGCTCACCGTGCTCGAGATCGTGCTGGGCATCGATAACGTCATCTTCATCTCGATCTTGGCGGGGAAGCTGCCCGCCGGCCGACGACGGCCCGCCCGTCGGGTCGGCTTGATGCTCGCCATGCTGATGCGCGTCGCGTTGCTGCTCTCGCTCGCCTGGGTCATGGGCCTGACGGCGCCGCTGTTCTAGCTGCTCGGCTACCCGATCTCCGGCCGGGATCTGATCCTGATCCTGGGTGGGCTGTTCCTGCTGGCCAAGGCCACCTTCGAGATCCACGACAAGCTCGAAGGAGAGGAAGGACACGGATCGGCCAAGGTCCGCGCAACCTTCGGCGCCGTGATCGCGCAGATCGTTCTGCTCGATCTCGTGTTCTCGCTCGACTCGGTGATCACCGCCGTGGGCATGGCGCAGCACCTGGCGGTCATGGTCACGGCCGTGGTCCTGGCCGTCATCGTCATGCTGGTCTCGGCGGAGGTGATCGCGACGTTCGTCGAGCGGCATCCCACGGTCAAGATGCTGGCCCTGAGCTTCCTCCTGCTCATCGGTGTCTCGCTCGTGGCCGAGGGAATGCATCAGCATATCCCCAAAGGCTACATCTACTTCGCGATGGGATTCTCCGTGTTCGTCGAGGCGGTCAACCTGCGGATCCGGGCACGGGCCAAGCCAATTCGGCTCAGGCAGGCCTACACCGAAACCGCCTAACACTACCGTGTCAGTTGCGTGTGAGGCGAAACGACGTCCGCCCAGCAAACCGAAAACATTGCGGCGGCTGGCGCACGTGCCTCGTGCGAACTGGGAGACTGGCCGCCTTCACGGTTTGCCTGGCGGACGCCGTTCCGCCCCACACGCAACTGAGATAAGGTTGTACCAACCATGTGAGGTGAGGATGACCACGATGCACTCGCTGTCGATCGTGCTCGCTGCGTTGCTCGTCACGGCGACCGCCGTCCTTCTGGCACACGGCGACGACCAGGCCGGGGCACTGGATCGGTTCCCGCGGGTTCGACTGGCGCACCTGCCGCCCCCCCTGGAGGAGATGGGTCGACTGTCCGCGGAATTGGGCGGGCCACGGCTCCTGATCAAACGCGACGACCAGACCGGCCTGGCCTTCGGCGGGAACAAGGCGCGCAAGCTTGAGTACATCTTTGCCGACGTTCTCGCCAAACAAGCGGACGTCGTGATCACTTACGCCGGGCAGCAGTCCAACTGGGCCCGTCAGACGGCGGCGGCCGCACGCAAGTTCGGCATCCAGCCCATTCTCGTGTTGCGGAAGGTGGCCGTGGGCGAGGTCGCCTTCGAAGGCAACCTCCTGCTGGACGAGATTCTCGACGCTGACGTCAGGCTCATCGAGCCCGACGAGAGTCGCGAGGAGATGGTCGAGGAGATCGCCGCCACCGAGCGCAAGAAGGGGCGTACCCCGTACGTCGTGTCGGTCGGCGGCTCCCGGACCGAGGGGTCGATGACGCGGCCGCTGGGCGCCGTGGCCTACGCCAAGGGCTTCCAGGAGCTCTACGAGCAGGCCCGAACCCAGAACGTGCGAATCACCCACGTCGTCGCGGCGACCGGCTCCGGCGGCACGCAGGCCGGGTTGCTCGTCGGCGCGAAGGCGCTCGACGCCGACGTCGAGATCGTCGGAATCAGCGTCTCGGGGAAGAATCCGGCGGTAGAACAGACCGTCCTGGATCTCGCCACGCAGACGTCGGACGCCCTGGGGCTCGACACGTCGATCTCGGCCGACGACGTCATCGTCTTCGACGACTATGTGGACCCCGGCTACGGGATCGTCACCAAGGCCGTCGTTGAGGGGCTCTCGCTGATCGCCCAGAACGAGGGCATCATGATCGACCCCGTCTACACCGGCAAGGCGATGGTCGGCCTGATCGATCTCATCCGGAACGGCTACTTCCAGAAGGACGACACCGTCGTCTTTCTCCACACCGGCGGTACGCCGGCGCTATTCGCCTTTGGTGCCGAGATCCTCGAATTGCTGCCGAACCCTCCGGGGACAAACTAGCAGCCCGTGGCAAAAGTCCTGCTGCAGTCGGCCGGTGCGGCATCCCGGCTGGCTGTGTTGCTCCTCAGTCAAATACTCCCGGTATTCCTCCTCGTCGCGCCTTGCCATCCGGGCCCCGTGCCGCCCGTGGTGCGACGCAGGACTTTTGCCACGGGCTGCTAGTACTACTTTGTTAGATCCGCAATTGCACCGACTTTAGCGCCTCGATGCGCTTCAGGTAGAACGGCCGTGGAGCAAAGAGGTCCGCGGTGAAGATTTCCTGCACGATCGCGCGGGCCACTGGAAAGGTGAGCCCGGCGAGGTGCCGCCGCCGCTCGGCCTGCAGGAAGTTGTACGTCACGGCGGTGAGCACGACGTGATGGTGCCAGCCCGGGAACGTGCGGCCTTCGAAGTGATCCAACCCGAGGTGGGTCTTCAACTCTTGGAACTGCTGCTCGATGGCCCACCGCTGATGCGCGAGTCGGACAAGCTGCGGCCAGGAGGTGGTGGTCGGCAGGTTGACGAAGAAGTATTTGGTCCGCGGCGTCGCGCCCGTGTCGCGTTCGGCCAGCAGCCACACCTCGGGGGCGAGCCGGCGGTCGCGCCAGTCGTGGGCCGGGGTCACCCGCAGGGCCACACACTGGACCGTCCAGCGGCGCCCGCCGCGGCGGTTGCGCCAGCTGATGGGCCGCCACCGCGGCTGCGCCTTGGCGGCCTGGGCCACCGTGTACGCCCGCCCGCCCGCCGCCAGGTCTGGCCGGGTGCGCGGGCGCCCCAGCCGGCCGCCCCGCCGGTGCCCGAGGCGCGGCCGCCCCAGGAACACGGTCTGCGACGAGGAAATCCCCACCGCATAGGGGAGCCGCAACCGATGCCACATGGCCCGAAACAGGCCGGTATCGCCAAACTCCGCATCGGCCAGCACGCCGGTGCCGGTGAGGCCGCTGGCGCGCACCTGCCGGAGCAGGGTGAGCGCTTGGCGCCACTTCGCCTGCAACCGGACACCCCGGGGAAGCCGCGCCCGATCGCGGGCGGCGTCGGTCAGCCACGCCTCGGGCACATAGAGCGCGGCCCCCAGCAAGTAGGCGCGCAGCCCGGTCCACAGCGCCGCGGTGACCGCCACTTGGCCATTGGCGACTTTCCCCACGGCCCCACAGTACTGGCGGGCCATCCCGACCGAGGACGTCCCTGGCTTGGGGAAACTCGTGCCAGCGAAGATCACCAGCCCTTCGCGTTCGGGCAGCACCGCCCGCAGGCAGCGCCAGACGCCGTCGGCACTCCACGGCGCATCGGTGATGAAGTGTTGGAACGCTTGATAGCCCCCGGGATCGGTCCCCCGCGCCAGCATCGCTTCCATCGACTTGCGCGGGCTGTCGCTGAGCAACCCCTGGACGTACCGGCGCAACGCCAGCTCCTGTGCGCGATGGCCGAAGCACGCCTTGAAGGCCTCGAGCCATCTCATCAGGCGACGCAACTGCCCCACCGTGCGGCGGTCGTGCACTACCGCGCAGGGTACCGAATTCGCCGGAAAGGTACAATGTCCTCAAATTAGATCACTTGTCGGATCTCGCCCAAATTGTGCGATCTAACAAAGTAGTACTAGAGGACGACCGTCCGTTTCGTGGGGTGCGGAGCGATGTCCGCCAGGCAAACCGTGAAGGCGGCCAGCGTCTCTCACTGGTCCGAGACTCGTGGGTCAGCCGCCGCCATCCGCCCCTGGAGCCCCTCTAGATCCCGCCGCGCGTCCGCGTTGTCGGGTTGCTCAGCCAGCAACTGCTTGCGAGCCTCCAGGGATCGCCGGAACGCCGTCCGGGCTTCGGCGGAGCGTCGCTGCAGGACGAGGTTGGCGCCCAGCTGCTCGTAGGTGAGGCCGAGCCGTAGGCGTGTCGTCATGTCCTCGGGATTGGCTTGGCTCAGCGGTTCCAGCTCGTCGAGCGCTAGTGCAGTGTCCCTGAAATACATTTACATATCAACGACCTGCGTGCAATATAGGCGGGATGAATGATGCCGCCGCCGCTCTGCACGAGCGGCTGGGGGACGTCCTGTCCGGCGAGGGGCAGCCGACGGGGGCGGTCGCGGCGCGCTACCTTCCGCCTGGTCGAACAACGAGCCGATCGGTCCGGGTGCGACATTCGTGGCCGACGACAATCCGTTGCGCCTCGTGATGGCGGCGGTCATCACCTACATTAGCCAGGGCGCGGCCTACGTGTATCACACGAGAGCCGGCGTGCGCGCCGACTACGACCTGTCGATCGAATCGAACGCCGCGCAGACCGCCGACGGTTATCTCGCGATGAAGTCCTATCTCCCGGCGGACCTGCCGAACTGGACGCGGCACGACCATAGCGATGCCGGCCACCCGTTCGCGCCCTCCCTCGACAACCAAATCTGGAGCGACGTGCTCCCGCTAGGCGTGCTGCACGCCTTCGCCGCGACGAGCGGAATTGACTTCGTCGTGGCGCCGACTGCCATCCGCGGCTACGTGGACCTCGGGGCCAGCCGTGCCATGCAGTTCGACGTGATCAACCCGTTGACCGGTGCGGTGCTCGATAACGACGTGGCGCTCGCCGTGGGAGAGACCTACCGGCTGGACGACGTTCCGGAGGCCGCAATTCTGATCGGTCAATTCCGCTAGCCGCTAATCGTGGATCCCTGAGGTGGGCTGTGAGGCGGCGAAGTCGGGCTTGGTATCGCTCAGGATCTCGAGGATTGCCGTGCGGTCCATCTCCGAGAGATGGGCGAACTCGTCGCTCGGATCGTCCCGGCGCAGCACCTCCCACAGACGCCGGTAGACGTGATCCTTCGCCACATCGGGCAGGCCCTCGAACGATTCGGAGTAGATGAGATAGCTGCACGGGTACCGAAACAGCCTCGTCGCCAGGTCGAGATCCCGTAGCGAGCGACCCCGTTCGTCCCTGGGGCCCAGATCGACGAACGCGTCGGCGAAGCCGGAGGTGCCCGCGATCGGATCGCTGAGCGGCGCCTCGCCGACGAGGAGCAGGGCGCGCACGAGCGGTTCGACCAGGTCTGCGATCCGTTCCGCATCGCCGCCTGGCGTCCTGCGCTCCTTCGGGCGTGTCCGCCGGTCGTGGATGATCGTGCGCGTCTCGTAGCTGACCCGGGTGATCGCGTTCTGCACCTGGATCTGGTGGTCCATCACCATCAGCCCGACGATGTCGCTGTGTCGGCCGAGGTAGGGTCTGGTGTCGAAGAGGGTTCCGAGGTCGGTGACGTTGGCGCCGGCATCCAGGTCTGGCCGCGCGGCGTCCGCCGCGTCGGTGACGATGAGATTGCCCAGATGCCGTTGGTCGCCGTGCGTTCCCGTCACGTACCAGCCGCCCCACCGCTGCTCGATCGGGGTCCGGTCGGACGTCAGGTGCCAGCCGGCGTGGAAGGCGGTTCGGCCGTTCCGGTCGGTGACGCCCGAGCCCACGAGGTGACGGGGGACCCCGCCGCCCGTGAGGGAGTAGGTGTCATGGCACCGCAGGCAGAGCGAGACCTGGCGCTCGAACGTGGGACGCGCGTGCTTCTCCTGAGCCAGCGTGTAGAAGACGGCGCCCAGCTTCTCGTCGACCGCGGAGATCTCGATATTGGGGCCCCGCTGCACCCAGCCGACGTAGACATCGTCGCCGAAGTACAGCGCCCGGGGCGCCTCGGGTGAGATGAGGCCGGTCTGAAAGCTGGTCTTCGAGAATACCAGGAGCTGAGAGGCGACGTCGATCTTCAGCGCGCGGAGCAGGGAGGCCAGGTACCCAGTTTTGGAGTCGAATTCGAGCTCGACCTCGCCGCGGTCGATCGTGTGCTGTAGCCGGGCCACGGCGTCGGTCGGGGTGCTCGTCGAGTAGCCGATCGCCGGATACTCGGTGTCATAGCGGAGGTGCTGTGCGGCGAGGCTCAGCGCGGGCAGCAGGACCAGCACCACGCACGTGCGGAAGGCCCGTCGGGGCCGTCGCGGAGCGCGATCGGCAGGAGCCGTGCCTGGTGCCATGGTCATCAGCCCGTGGTAAGAGTCCTGCTGCCGTCGGTCGGCGCGGTATCCCGCCTGGTCGGGTTGGGCATTGTCCTAGGCGAGTCAGATACTCCCGGTATCCTTCCTCCTCGCGTCTTGCCAGCCGGGAGCATGACCGCCACGTCGTCGGAACGGTTATCGAGGGTCGACCGGCGTACTACCGACATCCATGGCCGACGTGAATCCGGTCGTGCCCGTGTGACTGAAGGTGTGATGATCGCTCTCGTGCCGGTGCGAGATCGATCGGAACTGCGTGTAGTCCTGGAAGGCCGGGTTGGGCAGATTCAGCACTTTGATCGGTAGACCGTCGAACCCGCGCACGACCTCCATGTCGACGGAGGATTCGGGCCCGGAGAACCGGACCCGGTCCGTCGCGATCTCCATGGTGATTGGCGCCTTCGTGAACGAGAGCAGGCCGCGATGGAAGCCGGCGAAGGCGATGGGCAGGAGCGCCTCGACAGCCGCCATCTGGCGATCCGTCACGGCGTCGCTGACGTAGATCTTCGACCAGTCTCGCATCGTGAAGGTGACGAGGAGCGACACACCCCCCAGATCGACATCCTCGTAGTGCCCGGACTCGATGGCGATGAGCCGATTGCCCTCGCACGGCTCCCGGGTCGGCTCCGAACCGAAGTTGCACGGACACGAGACGTTGCAGGTGCAGCTCTCCGCCACGGTGGCCTCGACGTGCCAGTCCTGGGCCGCGGCCGTCGAAGCGAGGACGAGCACACAGGCAGAGATGCCGCTAGCCAGGAGCTTTCGCATGACAGGACCTCCAGTTCGGCGTGAGTGGCGCCGGCACGGTCGACCGCGCTCACAGCGTCTCGCGTCCGGTAGGGCGTGTCAAGCGAGCCGAGGCGTCCGAGGCGCCTCGGGGATCGACCGGCGCCCGATCAGGGTTGCACGCGAACGTGGGACGGCGGATACTCTGCCGGCGCCTCGCATGCTCGACGGCCAGGGTCGGTCTTTCTGCGAAAGGACGTGTGCTGATGGGACATTCCGCCTCGAGTCTGCTCGCCGGGCTCCTCGTGCTGGCCATGACGGGAACGGCTCTTGGCCAGGCTCCGCGTCGGTCGGACCGGATCGTGCGGCTCCTGGCCGGCGGTGACGCCGTGTTCGGGATGTTTTCGGGAGACAAGACACCCGAGCAGGGGGCGCGGATGATCCAGAACCCGGACACGGACTTCGTGTTCTACTCGATGGAGACCGGTCCGTTCGACATCCCCGGCATGCAGGCCTACATGCGGGCCATGCGCGACGGCGCGGGCGCGGCGGGCACGCACCCCGTGATGCTGCGAATTCCGCCCATCCGGGATGGCGTGGCCGCGGCGCGGGAGCGAGTGCGCCAGGGGATCGCCGCGGGCGTCGAGGCCGTGTGCTTCCCGCACGTGGAGACCGCCGCGGAGGCGGCGCAGGCGGTCGATTTCATGGGCGCGAACGTGTGGCCGAGCGACCCGGACGGGACGCTGGTCAACATGGTGCTGATCGAGGACCGCGTCGGCGTCCGGAACGCGCGTGAGATCGTCGGCACGCCGGGCGTTAGCATCGCCGTGCCGGGTCCCGGCGACCTGAGCCGCGCCTACGCGAGCGACGCCGAGGCCATCGAGAACGCCATCCAGACGGTGCTGGCCGCGTGCAAGGAGTTCGACGTCCCCTGCGGAATCACCGCCGGCCCGGAAGACATCGCAGAGCGCCTCGAGCAGGGGTTTCGCGTGATCATCGTCCGGCAGGCCGAGGCACTGGCTGTTGGCAGGGCGGCCGCGGGCCGCTGACAACGTGGTCTCACCGACGCCGGCGCGGGGCTACCAGGGCATGGTGCGTCCCGAGTGGCGTCGGCCCCTGTCGGCGATCTCGGGGTTGCCTCCGGCGACGATCATCACGCCCTCGTCGATCTTCTGCTCGACGGTGCCGGTGGCGACCGAGTCGAGAAAGGCGATGCGGGCCGCCTGCGTGGCCGCCAGCACGCGGGCGCGCGCACGGACGAGCACCTCGGGCACGCTGGCGCCGGACCTCGAGACACCGTACGACAGACTCATGTCGCCGGGTCCCCACTCGGCGAACCCGATTCCCGGCACGCTAGTGCTCGCCTCAGCGTTGTCCAGCGCATGGCGGTCCTCGATCTTGAGCCCGAGCAGGATTTCGCCGTCGGGGTTGAGCGGCCCCGGGTCGGCGGCCTTCACGTAATCGGCCGGCGAGAGGCCCCACATGCGGGCTGGATGGCCTTCACCGCCGCTACCGCGGAGGCCTTCTCCGACGCCGTCGGCCCGCGGTTGATTCGGATACCGCGCCGCTTGCACGAAGGACCGGACGGCCTCGGGCGAGCGGGCATGGACGAGCAGCACGCCATGGACGCCGGCGCCCAGCACCTGCTCGACCATCCAGTAGTTCGCGCGCACCGCGGCGGCGCTCACGCCACCTACCGGGAGAGCGCAGATCACCGCCGGCGTGCGATGCCCGCTCCGGGTCGGTCCCCCGTCGACGAGGCCACGCATGAACTCCCGGAGGGCGCCCATATCGAACGGGCTGTGCTCCAGGTTGTAGGTGATGTAGTCCGCCCAGGTCTGGGCGAGCGCCTTCCCCTCCTCGTAGCCGCCGCCGTCGACCTGCGTGTAGTAGATCGGTTGCTCCCGTTCGAGCAGCTCGATGGCCCTGTTGATCCGCTTCGGAGCGGATGAGGGTTCGGATGACTGCCAGGCGGCGGGACTCACCACGCCCGTCGCGACGACGACGGTCCACAGGACGGCATGTTTGATCATGCGCTGATCATACGGGACGGGCCGGCCCGTGGGAACAACCGTCTTCTCGGCGGTGTGCTCGACTGGAGAGTTGACATCGTCGGCGTCGCGGCGCGATCATGCAACGGACAGGCCTTCAGGCGATCGGTCGGGGGCCCGAATGGGGTCGCGTTTCGGGCGTGGCCTGCGGTTCCGTTGGACTGAGGGAGGAGATCCACATGAGGATGCTGTCCGCGTGTATGGTGGCGCTCGCGCTGGTCGCCGGCTGCGCCGGCGAGAATGCGGTCGAGGAAGCGCCGAGCGGGGCCGCACCGGCCACCGAGCAGCCTGCCCTCGGGCTCCGGCCGCAGGGTGACACCGAGATTCAGCCGGACCTGACCAAGGTCTCGCCCGACCTGAAGGAGGTCTTCGACCACATCGACGCCAACTTCGACCAGCACGTGGTGAACCTGCAGCGGTGGATCCAGCAGCCGAGCATCTCGAATACCGGCGAGGGGATCCCCGAGTCGGCCGTGATGGTCCGGGGCTTCTGGGAGGAGCTGGGCTGCGAGGCGCAGGTGCACGAGGTGGGCGAGACCGAGTGGGGCGCCCAGGGCAACCCGGTCGTCTACGCCAGGTGTGACGTGGGGGCCCCGCGCACCCTGCTCATCTGGTGGATGTACGACACGATGCCGATCACGCAGCCCGACCTGTGGAACTACCCGCCGTTCGCGGCCGAGCTGGTCGAGCAGCCGCCCTACCCGAAGGTCGTGATCGGCCGGGGCGCCACGAACAGCAAGGGCGGGCAGATGGCGATGTGGAACGCCCTGATGTCGATCAAGGCGGTCTCGGGCACGTTGCCCGTGAACTTGATCGTCATCGCCGAGGGGGACGAGGAGCGGATGGACATCGGCCTCCGCAAGTTCGTCAAGGAGAACGTCGAGCTCTTCGAGGATGCCGAGGCGCTCGTCATGGCCGGCGGCTTCGGTGGTGTGAGTGGCGGCGGCTCGGAAGGCTGCGTGTATATCGAGCTGACGACGAGCGGCGCCAAGTGGGGGCGCGGGCCGGTATATGGCGACATCCATGGCGGTCGCAAGCGGGCGGTGGACAGCCCGGCCTGGCGGCACATGCAGATGCTCGAGTCGATCATCGATGACAACGGCAACATCGCGCGGGTCGAAGGGTTCTACGACGGCATGGAGCCGCTCACCGAGAACATGATCGCGGATCTCAAGGAGCAGGCGGAGGGAATCGACCTCGAGGTGGCGGCACGCCGGACCGGGGTGGCGCGGTTCATCTCGGACGACCCCTACGAGTTTCTGCGGATGTCGCGGCATGGCATGTCGTTCAACCTGGACGGCATCTGGGGCGGCAACATGTATGGCGGCGGGGCGGGCGCGATCCTGCCGAGCAAGATCACCTCGAAGCACAACATCCGCTACGTGCCGGCGCAGGACGGGATCGACATCGTGAACAAAATCAAGGCGCAGATCGTGAGGAACGGCTACGAGGACGTCGAGATGCAGATCATCGGCGACGTGCCCTGGCGCAAGCCGACACTGGAGGGCGACCTGCCGCCGGCGCAGCTGCGCGCGCTCGAGGTCATGAACATCCCGCACCGGGTGCCGCGGGAGCTGCGTGAGCCGCAGGAGCTGGGTGGCTACTGGCCGGCGTATCTGTTCGGCCGGGATCCGCTCCACATCCCGATCTCGGGCGCGGGCGCCGGGGCCGGCGGCGGCTCGCACGCGAACAACGAGTACTACGTGATCGAGGGCTCGGGCAACACCTATGGCATGGCGGGCGCCGAGAAGATGTTCGCGACGGTGCTCTACAATTTCTCCGGGAAGAACTAGGCCACACTCCCGCCAGCCGGAGACAGGATCGGGGTCGGTCGGGGCACGGAGGGTGCCTCGGCCGACCCTTTTCTCGTGTACCGTCGGAGAAGCCGAGGTCTGCCTGACGGGGCTGTTTGTGAAAGTTCGTTGACCTGGTAGGCGACGGAGAGATAATAGAGGTGGTAGAGAAGGACCCTTTCGGGTGGACAGCTCTGTCGCCGCTCGTATCGGCAACGATGGCAACACGTTAGCGGGGTCGGCGTGTTGTGTCGCGGACCCGGATCGCGCCGCATGCGGCGCGCTCCCACCGGTTGTACGCGGCGGGACCGACAGGAGTCGAGCCATGAAGACAGTCTCCCGTGCGATGGTGGGTGCCGCGCTGTCGTGCCTCGCGATGACGGCCAATGCCGCGCAGCAGGCGCCGGCGACCGAGCCGGCGATGGTCAGCTCGCACACGCCGGACGCGATGGCTCTCGACGCGCAGAACGAGCTCGTCGACACCTATTGCACGGTGTGCCACAACGACGAGGGGCTGGCCGGCAATATGTCGCTCGAGACGTTCGACGCCGCGACCGTCGTCGAGCATGCGGCGCGGAGCGAACGGATGATCCGCAAGCTCCGGGCCGGGATGATGCCGCCGTCCTATATGGCGCGACCGGACGAGGAGACGCTCGACCTGTTCGCGACGTCCCTGGAGACGCGAATCGATACCGCAGCCGCGGAGAACCCGGATCCCGGCACGCGCGGCTTCCAGCGGCTCAACCGCGCCGAGTACGCGCGCTCGGTTCGTGATCTCCTCGACCTGGACGTCGACGCGACCGCGTTCCTGCCGCCGGATACGGTCAGCGACAGCTTCGACAACATCGCCGACGTGCAGGCGATGTCGGCGACGTTGATGGAAGGTTATCTGCGCGCCGCCGACAAGATCAGCCGCGACGCGGTTGGCGAACCCGACGCAACGGCCCGCGAGGCGACCTACAAGCCGGCACGGACGGCCTCCCAGCGGGAACGTGTGGAGGGCGCGCCCTTCGGTACGCGCGGCGGCATCTCGCTCGTCCATCACTTCCCGGCCGACGGCGAGTACTTCTTCAGGGTCCAGCTCTACGGTACACCGGTCAACGGCACCCTCTTCGGCACCACGGCGAGGAACGAGCAGATCGAGATCTCGGTGAACGGCGAGCGCGTGGCGCTGGTGGACATCGACTATCTCCGTACCGAGTCGTACCCCGGGGGCCTGTTCCTGGAAACCGGCCGGATCTTCGTCAGGGCGGGACCGCAGCGCGTGTCGGCGGCGTTCATCGAGCGTTTCCACGGACCGGTGGATGACCTGATGGCGCCGATCGAGCACACGCTGGCCGACGGCAATATCGGCCGGGCCTTCGGTATCACGACGTTGCCGCACCTGCGGCTGTTCAACATCAGCGGCCCTTACAACCCGACCGGCGTGTCGGAGACACCAAGCCGCCAGAAGGTCTTCAGCTGCCGCCCGACATCCTCGGCGGACGAGGCGCGATGCGCCGAAGAGATCGTCACCCGGCTGGCGAGTGAGGCCTACCGCAAGCCAGTGGGCGACCTGGCGCTCGAGGGGCTGATGTCGTTCTACGAGGCCGGCACCGAGGAGGGGGGATTCGAGACGGGGATCCGGACGGCCCTGCAGGCCATCCTGGCGAGCCCGGAGTTCGTGTTCCGCCTCGAGGAAGCACCCGAAGGTGTCGAACCGGGCGACATCTTCCAGCTCGACGACCTGGATCTCGCGTCCCGTCTGTCCTACTTCCTCTGGGCCACGGCCCCGGACGCCGAGCTGAAACGACTCGCGAGCGAGGGCCGGCTGAGCGATCCGGCCGTGCTCGCAGAGCAGGCCCGGCGCATGCTCGCGGACCCGCGGTCTGAGGCGCTGGCCACGCGGTTCGCGAACCAGTGGCTGCGGTTGCCCGACCTGGAACGTCTGCACCCGGACGCCCTGAAGTACCCCGAGCACGACTGGACGCTGGCGCAGGCGATGGAGCGCGAGACCGAGCTGCTCTTCGACACGCTCGTCCGCGAGGATCGGAGCCTGCTCGAGCTCTTGACTGCGGACTTCACCTTCGTCAACGAGCGGCTGGCGCGTCACTACGAGATCCCGAATATCTCGGGTCCTAGCTTCCGGCGCGTGGCGCTGACGGACGAGAACCGGCAGGGCCTGCTGGGCCACGGGAGCATCCTGACCCTGACGTCCATTGCCGACCGGACCTCGCCGGTGCAGCGTGGTAAGTGGATCCTGGAGGTTCTGCTCGGCAGCCCGCCGCCGCCGCCGCCGCCGGACGTCGAGGCCCTTGAGGCCACCAATGCCTCCAGCGGGGGACGGCTGCTGTCGGTGCGGGAGCGGATGGAGGAGCATCGGTCGAACCCGGCGTGCCAGTCGTGCCACGACGTCATCGACCCGCTGGGGTTGGCGCTGGAGAACTTCGACGTCACCGGGGCGTGGCGTGTCAAGGACAACGGCGTGCCGGTCGACTCGACCGGAGAGATGTACGACGGCAGCATTCTGGACGGCCCCGCCGGGCTGCGGGCCGCGCTGTTGAATCGGTCCGACGCCTTCATTCTGACCTTCACCGAGAGTCTCCTGACCTACGGTCTGGGTCGGCGGGTCGAGCACACCGATATGCCGATGGTGCGCACCATCGTCAAGGACGCCGCGACGCACGACAATCGCCTCTCGTCGTTCATCCTGGGGATCGTCAATAGCGCGGCGTTTCGGATGAACCGGCTGGAAGACGCGGGAACGCACACGAACGCCGTGGAGCAGTGAACGGTCCCGTCCCTTCACCGACCCCGATCGCCCCGCCTCCACGACGCCTGCCGCTCCGCGTGGTCCCTCGCCACGCCTGACTCAGCGAGATGGGTCCGGGCGTGATCGATCCACGTGTGGAGTAGTGGTTCGGTGGAGCAGTGGAGGAGAGGAACACAATGGCAGGAGCACCTGACGTCGCACAACTGGAGGACGCGCTGGCAGCCGCCGGTCACGCCCATCATGACTACGAGCAGCACTTCCTGAAGGGGCAACGCGACGTGGCGTGGCCAGGATGGTATGCCGCCTATGTCCTCGGGCGACTGGGCGACTTCGCGTCACCGACCGATGTGACCGGTCTGCTCCAGTCGGCACCGGAGGATCCGGAGTGGGCCGCCGCCGCCGCGCGGCACATCCTCGCCGGCCTACCCTAGCAGCTCGTGGTGAAAGTCCTGCGCCGCACCAAGGGCCGCCTTGAGAGATGCCGCGACTGCAGCAGGACTCTTGCCATGGGCTGCTAGTCGTGCAGCGGTCCAAGCGGACTCGGATCGCAGTCTTCTCGTTCGATCGTCCAGCTGGCGCCGGTCAGAATCCAGCCGGCTTCGCCCTTGAGAAAATTGAAGACGTCCGTCCCACAGTGGCTGAACTTGCCATCCGTGTGGAAATCGTAGGGTGTCCAGACGACGGCGATCCGGCCATCGATCAGCACCGTCGGTTCCCACATGCGCTCGAGGACCGGGGTTTCGCTGGTCCCGAGCTGCGCGAGCCAATCGCGATGAGATGAGACCCGAATGACGGGCCCATCCGCTCCTTCTCGGACGCTGACGAACTGTCCGTCCACCGTGAGGATCGAACGCGCTGCCTCCGGGTCGGCCGCCGCCATCGCGTCGAAGAACCCCTGGACGAGCGCCAGGACCGTCTCGCGGTCGCTCTGCTGCGCGAGGGCCGGTCCCGCGAGGACGACGAGGACCAGGAGTGCACCGCTCGAGGCGACCAGCGCCGCGGGAGAACGTCTGCCGGGTCGACGATGCTCACGGCCGGATCTCATGGCCATGGGTTCCACCTCCTGTGAATTGACGCGAGCTTCTAGCCAGATGGTTCTTCGTGCGACGCGGGACCCACGCCGCGAATGACTGTTACAGGACACTAGTGTACCGCCGTCGAGAGTGCGGTCACGGATCGGGTTCGCAGCGCGCCCAGGCGCATGGCGCCGCGACGAGGAATACCGGGAGTATTTCGAGGAGCGGCAACGCCGCGGGTGGGTGTGCTGCGGGCTCGAGGCGTGGCCGGATCTCGACGGCGGTGCACTAGCATTACTTTGGCAGGTTCGCCCGCTGTGGGGCGGAGTGGCGGCCGCCAGGCAGACCGAGAAGACGAGCCAGCCTCCGTGGCGTATTTGAAACACGTGCTGCTAGCCGATCGGCAGCCAGAACGATGCCTTGATCAGGAAGAGATTGTTTCCCGGGGCCGTGAACGATCGGAATAGGTCCCGGCCCGTCGCTCGCCGATCCGTCGTCGTCTCGTCGAAGCGATCCTGCTGCCAGACGAAGAAGAAGGTGCTGCCTGGCTGCCATTCCCATCGCAGCACGACATTGCTGCGGAACGACAGGACGTTGAAGTCCTCGTTCGCGAGATCGAATGTGTCGGCGCCGTCGGTCACCCGGATCGTTCCATCGTCGAGCGGTTGCGCCGTCGTTCCGTCCGTGCCGTAACGGCGAACCTGGCGAGCCCGCGGCGTCGCGAGCTCACCGTGATCGAAGAAGTCGCCGCTCGCGGCGAATGGTTCCGCGTACACATCGAGCGTCAGATCCGGCTTGAAGGTGTAATTGAGCCGGGTCTGCATCACGAACGTCCTCCGGTCGATGTGCGCGAACACGTAGCGGTGTCCGAAGGTCTCTTCGCCGCTTCGGTCGAGGGTGGCCACATATTGCTGTGTGGAGCGCTCCCGGCTGTAGCTGGGGTTGACCGACAGCTCCCAGCGGGGGCGAGGCCGAAGCGACACGTCCGCTTCGGCGTCGAAGACGAGCCCGCCGTCTTCATCCCGGCCATAGTCGAGCTCACCCTCCCAGCGTGTGCTCGCCGCCGAGCTATTGCGTACCTCGCCGCTGACCTGCCACCCGTTTGGCGTCCCCATCGACGGTCCGCCGCGGGTCAGCGTGTGGTCCTGCGCGCGCCGGTCGAGGGCGACCACCACCTCGCTTTCCCAGAAATTCAGCCAGGTCGCCGATCCGCCCAAGACGTAGCCATGGACCTGGCGGTCGCGGCCGTAGTTCCATTCACCACGCGTGCGCACCCCGATGTCGTAGGCGCGCCAGAGCTCGCCGGGGGCGGTCTCGCGATAGGTCAGCTCGTTGTTCCACTGGATGCCGTCGCCCCGGCTGAGGCGCCCGATATCGTTGGTTTCCAGCTCGGGCGACTCCATGTCGAAGCGTGACGACCACAGCCAGTGGCGTCCGCCGGTCCGCTCGAACGTGGCCCCCCCCTTGCCGCCGACCAGCCGTGTCCGCGTGGGATCGTAGCGGGTGTAGGTGATGTCGGGTCGCTGCATCAAGCGTACCGATGACTCCTGCACACGCTGGATCGCGCCAGGCTCGCCGCTGACGTAGCTCATCCCGCCCTGGAACCCCAGCTCGTACTCGCCATCCTTGAAACGCAGCAAGGCATCGCCGTTGGCCGTGAACGCGTCGCGCACCAGGCGGTCCGCCAACGGACCGCCCTCGGCGACGTCCCGATGGACCGCGGTCAGCATCAGGCTGGCGGTCGAGACGGACGGACCGAACCCCTGCTCTATCCGTCCGACGGTGAAGATGGAGCGTGGGGCCTCGCGGGTTCGGGTGATACCGGCGACACCCTCGTCTGCCGACCGTGCAAACTCCTCGGCCGTGACCGCGCCGAGAAATGCGAGCGACGTGCCGGATGCGAGGCGGCCGCTCAGCTTGGAGGCGCCCAGGATCGTGCTCTCTCGCGGTTGGTCGACGAAGTCGCCAGAAACCGACCCCCGCGGCGGCGCGCCGATCCGCCTCGAGTGGTAGTAGTTGGGGACGACGCGAGAGCTGAGCAGCCGGCTCCCTTCGATGAAAAAGGGCCGCCGCTCGCTGAAGAACGTTTCGAAGGCCGACAGGTTGACCTCTGCCGGGTCCGCCTCCACTTGACCGAAGTCGGGATTGACCGTGGCCTCGAGCGTCAGGTTCGGTCCGAGTCCGCTCTTGAGGTCAGCGCCGGCGCGTCCGTCGAGGTTGGCTGTCAAGGGCGGACCAAAGTTAGACCACGGTGGCGGAGGAAAATTAGACCACCCGGCCCGGTGGACGGCGTGCCTGAGAGTGGCTGTGCGGCCGGGCTGGAGCGGAGGCTGGGCGCGCCTGTGGGCGGGCCCAGACGGAGGGAAGCCCGGCTGTACCGCCAGCAGCTTGCGAAGGGAGGCGTCAGGACGCCGGAGCGGCAGCGTCGTGGCGGGCGTGCGTGCTGTGTGCGAGGCGATAGCTGTCGCCGTTCAGCTCCAGCATGTGGACGTGATGGGTCAACCGGTCGAGCAGCGCGCCGGTCAGCCGTTGAGAGCCGAAGATCTCGGTCCATTCGTTGAAGGGCAGATTCGAGGTCACCAGCGTCGATGCTTGCTCGTAGCGCTGGGAGAAGATCG
This sequence comes from Vicinamibacterales bacterium, assembly GCA_965197935.1. Taxonomy (GTDB): domain Bacteria; phylum Acidobacteriota; class Vicinamibacteria; order Vicinamibacterales; family CAZQMT01; genus CAZQMT01. The sequence continues at coordinate 1,666,745 of CBDAOD010000002.1, forward strand.
CGAACAGCAGCTCGGCGCCGGTCTTGGACAACGGCACGGAGCCGAGTTCGTCCACGATCAACAGATCCTGCTTGGCAAGCTGCTTCTGGAGGCGCAGCAGGCGCTTCTCATCCCGGGCCTCGAGCAGTTCGTTCACCAGCGCGGCGGCGGTGAGGAAGCGCCCCCGATAGCCCTTCTGACAGGCCGCCAGCCCCAACGCCAGTGCCAGATGCGTCTTGCCCGTGCCGGAGTTGCCTAACGCCAACACGTTCTCTCGGCGGTCGAGATACGCCGAGCGCGCCAGCTCCAGCACCAGGCGCTTATTCAACGACGGGATTGCGCGGAACGCGAAGGTCTCGAGACTCTTCAAGACCGGGAACTTGGCGGCCTTGATGCGGCGCTCGGGGGCGCGCTGCTCGCGATCAAGCCACTCCAGCTCGCAGAGGCGGAGCAGATAGCGCGGACAGTCCAGCCCTTCCTGGGCGCACTGCCGCGCCACTTTGTCGTACTCGCGCAGAAAGGTCGGCAGGCGCAGGGCCTTGAGCTGCGCGTCGAGCCGCAGGGTCGGTTTTGCCATCACGCAGCGCCTGCCCCCAGCAGCGCCAGGTAGTCCGCTGCCGCGGTCGTCGCGCCGCGCGCGGCCGGGAGATGCGGATACTGCGCCAGGTCGAGGCGGGGCGGCCGGTGTTCGATGCGACACAGCCCCAGATGCTTGACGGCGTCGAACCCGATCACGCCCAGGGCGAGGGCGTCCCGGACAGCGCCGCTGACGTGGGCGAACCGAAAGTCTGCGAGCAGCCGCAGCACCTGCACGTACTCGCGCGTCCCCGCCGTGCCCAGCCGGGCCTCCCACAGACGCCGTCGCCGACCAAACGCTTCCGGCAGCTCCCAGCCGGCTAGCGGCGCCGCTTGATCGAGCGCCCCGGTCTTGCGCTCCAGCAAGGCCAAGTAGTGCAGCGGCTCGAAGATCAACGCGTCCCGCTCGTAGCTGCGAGGATGGCGGGCGATTACGGTACTGCCGCACACGACCACGACGGTGTCCACGTAGCCCTTCACCACCACCTCGCGGTGGCCGTAGGCGGTCGGCACCGAGTAGGCGTTGCGGCGGTCGCGCACCAGCGACAACGACGTGACCCGCGTCGGGCGCGTGTCGCAGGCTTCATACGGGACCGGCGGCAACGGCAACAACGCGGCGCGGTCGCGCGCGAAGCGCTCCCCGATCGTCTCGGTGTGCCGCCGCAACCGCTGCCCGCGCCGCGCGCGGCACTGGCGCTCCAAGTCGGCGTTCAACGCGTCCCAACTGGCCACGCGCGGGACCGGCACGAAGAAGTTGCGGCGGGCGTAGCCGACCCGCCCTTCCACCTTGCCTTTGTCGTTGCCCTTCCCCGGTCGTCCGAAGCGATCGTCGAACAGGTAGTGCGACTGGAGTTCGCTGAAGACTTGGGTCCGCTGGCGCGTGCCGTCACCGAGAATCCGCGCCACCGCCAGCTTGGTGTTGTCGTAGACGATGCCACGCGGTACGCCGCCGAAATAGTGAAACGCCGCGTTGTGCCCGTCACAGAACGCCTCCGTCGTCTCGGCCGGAAACGCCTGCACGAACGCGTCGGCGCTGTGCGGCAGATCCACGACCAGGTAGTGCGCCTTGCATTCGACGCCGGCGACGACCACCAGCGCTTCACCGAAGTCGGCCTGGGCGTCGCCCGGCGGGTGCACGAGCGGCACGAACATCTCTTGCCCGCCCAGCTTCCGCCGGCGCCCGTAGTCTTTGACGATGGTGTAGCCGCCCGTGAAAGCGTGCTCCGCGCGCAAGCGCTCCCAGATGCGCTTCGCCGTGTGCCGTTGCTTCTTCGGACGCGGCTGATCGTCGGTGAGGATCTGATCGATGCCCCTGGTGAAGGCGTCCAGTTTCGGACACCGGATCGGTTTCGCCCGGCGATACCCGGGCGGCAGTCGGTCGCGCAGCATCTTGCGCACCGTCTCCCGGGCCAGCCCGAAGCAGCGCGCCGCCGCCCGCTCGCTCAACCCCTCCACATAGACGCTGCGCCGCACCTCCGCATAGAGCTCCACTCGATACATCCCTCCTGTGTCCCACAAAACACTCTCGGAATGCTCGGTGGACACTCGAGCGGTCTGGTTTTCTGCCGCCCTCAAGCGCTTCCAACCGCCGCGCTGTGGTCTATTCTTGCTCCGCCGTTCTCAGTTGGCCCCATCGTCGAACGGATCTGCCGGGTTCGAGTCGCCGATGAGCGTCGCTCCGCCGCCGACGTAGGGGAGCAGCTCGATGCGGCGGGTCGGTGGCAGGCCCTGTATCCCGTCCAGGCGGCCGAATCGGGACGCCCAGCCCTGAACCGTCCGTGGGATCAGGATCCAGTACACCTCCTCGTTCCGGGACGGAATCCAGCGCTGGATGTTGAGCCCCCACAGCTGGTCTGGCTGGTCGTTGAAGCGCAGCTGGGAGAATGGAATCCACATCTCGGTCGTCCACCCAGCGTCGGTGATGACCGCGCGCGCCTGCCACACCGGGTCGAACTCCCGGTCCTGCGATTCCTCGTCGTCCTCGGGGTGGAAGTGGTCGAGCCGCACACCCGAGGCAGTCACCCCGAACGTGTAGGCGGTACGGCGATCGAGAAAGGTGTCGAGCGAGACCAGCAGATACTCGGCCTGGTCGACGTCGTCGCGTCGGCTGAGCGGCGCCTGGATCGCGGCGCTCGACTGGGCGAGCATCCGTGCGCCGACGTAGAGCGCATCGTCGTCGTAGAGGAATCGGATCTGCATGGGGTCGGTCGGCGGCGCCCCCTCCACCGGCTCCTTCTGAACGAAATCGGTGACGGTCGGGGCCGTCGTCCAGATCGGCTCGTCCAGACGTCCGTCGAGCCGGATCGACCCGGCGCCGGCACGAACCGCGGTTGCCTGCTTGGGCGCCGCTACGCGGTCTCTCTCCTGTGCGAAGGCTGGCTCCGAGGCTGTGACGACCGTACTTGCGACGAGCACGCACGCCACACGGGTCTGCACGAGCGTCCGGAAGATCGGCGCGGATGCACGGGTACCGGTGCGGGACGAGCCACGACAGACAAACATCCAAGTCGACAGCGTTCGCCGGGGCGGCGATAGTCGGCGCGCCGAGTTTACACGGAGCCTACCAATCCGAGCAACACAGCCAGCCGGCCTCCGCTGCCGACCTTAACCCAAGTGAACTCTGGGGTTAGGACCGGACATGAACAAGGAGGTAGGTTATTCCTGCCCGGATCCTTAGTGTGACGCCGGACCTTCACCACCGGGCTGCTGGGCCTGCGAGGCGACACCGGACGATCGACGAAGATGACGGCAGCGGCGCAAGCCCGCGGAGAGACACCGGATCCACGTCCGGATCCGCGTTCGCCTGGGGTCTGGAGTACATGATGGCCGCGTGATGCTGCTCGACCGGCGTCAGGCTGCCGCTTGTACAGAGGGGTCCGGGGGTGATCCGTGATTGCATCACTCCGACTCCCGAGTGGTGCCAGAGCCTAGCCCGTGTCCCACCTCGTGCGCGATGCAACCCGGAGAGGGCGCGAGGCCGAGGCCGCAGTCGTTCGCGGGCTGCAGCCCGAGGAGGACCCGGCCGGGGTCGGACCCGACCGTCGCTTCTCCACACAACCCGAACGTGGGGTTCGCGCTGAACTCGACCGTGATCCAGCCGCGAGTGGGCGCGCGCGTCTCCGACCCGGTCTCCACACGCACACCGCCGAACCGGCCACCGGTGGCCTGCGCGACGGTCTGGTGAATCATCCTCGTCACGAGGTCGACGATGGCGGGGGGCACGGGCAGGTCCTGCCGGTCGCGCCCCGTGACGTAGAAGCTCGGCGGCGCAGCCCAGATCACCAGGGGTGACAAGCGTCCGCTGGTCGCGTCGCGACCGAGCTCCCGGTAGAAGTCGAGTGAGAACGGAGGCGCGAGCGAGATCAGGTCGATCGCCGTGTCGGCGGAGGTGAGGAGGGAGGTTTCGCGCCCGAGGTGTGCCTCGGCGGAGATCCTGACGCGCTGCCCGGGCCGGGCACCCTCGAGGCGAAATGCCCCGCTCGAGTCCGTGCGCGCCGGCGGCAGGCCCTCGACTTCGATGAGGGCGCCGGCGAGGCCGTCCCCCCCGCGACCAGACACGACGCGCCCGGCGACGGCGTCCGCGCTGGACGGCCCTGGGCTCGTGGGACTCACCAGGCCATCGAGGAGCTCGCAACCGGACACGATCGCCGCCAGCCCCACGACGGCCAGCGCCCGGCCCACGCACACTACGTCAGGACTCTCACGACGACACGACGATTCTTCGCCCGGCCCTCTCCCGTCGTGTTCGGGGCCAGCGGCTTCTCCTCGCCGTAGGTGAGCACGCTCATCTTGTGCAGGGGCACCTGGTGGCGCGCGAAGAGGTAGAGCCTGACCGCCTCCGCCCGTTCGCGACCGATTCGCTGATTGAGCCGGGTCGAGCCCGTCGAATCGGTGTGACCCTCGATCTCGATGAAGACGTTCATCGGTTCGGCCTTGAGAAGCGCGACCAGCCCATCGAGAGCCACCTTGGCCTCGTCCGGCAGGACGATCTGGTTGAAGGCGAAGTTCCCCTGCGTTTCGTTCAGGACGACCTCGTACACGAGACGCCGCGCCGCGCGATCCGAGAGATCCACGGAGTCGGCCACACTACTCGCAAAGGTCCCGGCGCTCTCGGCTCCGATCGCCGCCTCCTCGGCCAGGCGGGCGGCCGACGCGGCCGTCTGGTCGACCTCGGCGATGCGCGCGCCGTTGAGGGCCACCCGCTGTCGGTTCTCCTCGACCGATTGGGACAGCTCCTGAATTCTGGAGTTCACCGCCTCGACCTCGTTGGCGACGTCTCCCTTCGACGCGCAGCCGAGGCCTCCACCCAGCGTCACGGCCGTCACCCAGACGGCCACCCCCTGCAGATGAGTCATGATGTGTTTCCTATGCCTGAATGAGCGCGTTGGGTCGCCGGTGTACGGTGCGCGCTGCACCGTACGGCCCGGTTATTCCACGAACCACTGTGCAACCGACCAGGTTGCAACTGGGATGCCAGAGAGCCCAGCGCCCGTAAGCCCCTCATCCAGTAGGTCTTGACGGTGGGCGGCGGGAATCTCGCCGCGCCGCAGGTAGGGAGAAACTCCCTACCTGACCCGGTCGGGGGGCCGAGGACCGCCGCCGCGACACGGCGCTCGGCGGGCAGGATCGCTTGTGCCCTGGCGGTCGTTCGTTCCACAATCACGCTGCGTGCAGGACAGGAGAACCCGAGTTCTGGTCGTTGACGACGAGGCGGCGTTGCGCGAGGTACTCGAGACGCGGCTGACGGCGTGGGGCTTCGACGTGTCACTCGCGGAAAGCGGCCGAGCCGCCCGGGCCGTGGCCGAAGATGTCGCGCCCGACGTGGTTCTCTCCGACGTCGTTCTGCCGGACATCTCCGGTCAGGAGCTGCTCCAGCTGATCCCATCGAACGGGACCACGCCCCCACCCGTCACGATTCTCATGACTGCGTACGGCACGATCGATTCGGCGGTCGACGCGATGAAGCGGGGCGCCTGGGATTTCCTCACCAAGCCCATCGACTACCCAAAGCTGCGCGCCACGCTCGCAAGCGCCGAGGACGATCTGGCGCTGCGTCGGGCCACCCGGCATCTCGAAGCCGGCCTCGCGGGCGGTCCCGGTCTGGGGGCGCTCGTGGGCGACAGCGAGCAGATGCGCGAGGTCTATCGGCTCATCTCTACCGTGGCGCCGAAGGACGCTCCGGCGATCATCACGGGCGAAACCGGCACCGGCAAGGAGTTCGTCGCCCGCACCATCCACGAGCTGAGCCAGGTCAGGGGTGGCCCGTTCCTGGCGGTCAACACATCGGCCATTCCCGAGGGCTTGGCCGAAAGCGAGCTCTTCGGCCATGAGCGGGGCGCGTTTACCGGAGCCGTCGAGACGCGGCGCGGATGCTTCGAGTTGGCCGATCGGGGTACGTTGTTCCTCGACGAGATCGCCGATATGCCGGTCGGCTTGCAGCCGAAGTTCCTACGGGTCCTCGAGGAAGGGCAGGTCCGACGGGTCGGCGGCAGCCGGGAGGTCAGCGTTCGCGTCCGCGTCATCGCCGCCACCAACCGGGATCCGGTCGCGGCCCTCGACCAGGGGCTTCTGCGCGAAGACCTGTACTACCGCCTCAACGTGTTCACCGTGCTGCTGCCCCCGCTGCGTGAGCGGACGGGGGACATTCCGCTGCTGGCGCAGCATTTCATCCGCGAGCTCAACGGCAAACATCGCACCCAGGTGGAAGGCGTCACCTCAGACACCCAGACCCTCCTCCAGGCCGCGTACTGGCCGGGAAACGTGCGAGAGCTGAGGAACGTGATCGAGCGCGCCGTGATCCTGGCGCACCAGGGGTGGTTGGAACCCGTTCACCTCCCGCCGTCGCTCCGTGAGCCGGGTGCTGCGCGCCCGCCCAAGATCTTGATCTCGCCGACCGCCACGACCGCCGAAGCCGAGCGCGTGCTCATTCTCGAGACGCTCAAGCGTCTCGGGAACAACAAGAGCAGGGCGGCTCGCCAGCTCGGCCTCGACGTCAAGACCCTCCGCAGCAAGCTCAAGTCCTACGCGCTCGGGGGCGACCGTGAAGATCGTCACTAAGATCATCCTCGGCTCCGCCCTCTTCGGCCTCCTGCTCCTGGGCGTGCTCATCCACCACGTGGTCGTGGTCCGGGGCATGGCGTCGGCCACCGAGCGGCTCTCGGCCGTGCAGCTCTCGGCCGCAACGACGATCGTGGAGCAGGTTCGTACCATCGATGAGCTCGAGGAACATGCCAGCAAGTTCATCGTGACGCAGGATCCGGCCTACCTCGACCGACTCGACGAGCTCCGCCAGACCTTCGGTCGTCGGCTCCGCCGGCTGGCGGCGCTTCGGGCGCCCGAGCAGGAGCCTGTCGAGACCGATCGGCTCGCGGCATTGTGGGCCGCCTCTCCGCTCTCGGCGGATTCCCCCGACGAGCTCGCGGCGCGCTTGGGTCCGGAGGACCCCGATCGCGGCCTCGCGCTGTGGGGCGAGCGCTTCGGGCAACTGCGTCGTCAAGCCAGACGCGTGCTCGACGCTACGCAGGCCGCCATCGTCGAGCAAGGCGAGCGGGCGGCTGCGGAAGCGGGGCGTACCGTGGCGATCGCGTGGGTCCTGGCCGCGGGAACCCTGGCCCTCGGACTGCTCGTGGGCGGCATGATCATTCGGTCGATCAACGAGCCCCTCGGGCGGCTGGCCGAGGCCACCCAGGCCGTGGCGGAGGGCAGGTTTAGCCACGAGGTGCCGACATCGGGGTCCGACGAGCTCTCAGGGCTAGGACAGCACTTCAACGCGATGGTCCAGCGGCTGGGCGAGCTCGATCGCACCAAGCAGGAGTTTCTCTCGCGCGTCTCTCACGAGCTGAAGACGCCGATCGTGACGATCCTCGAAACCAACCAGCTCCTGCTGGACCGGATACCGGGATCCTTGAACACCAAGCAACAACGCCTGCTCGAGCTGACGCAAGAGAGCTGTCGTCGGCTTTCTGGCTCGATCACGAAGCTCTTGGATCTCTCGCGCATGAACGCCTCCGACATTCGCTACCGGTTCGAGGACGTCGACCTCGCGTCGGTCGTGGGGCGAACGGTCACACGCTTCGAGGGGCTGGGCCGGGAGCGTGGGATCGACATCGAGGAGCGCACGGCGCCCGAGACCATTGACTGCCGGTGCGACCCGGAACGGATGGCGCAGGTCGTGGAGAACCTGCTCGAGAACGCGTTGAAGTTCTCGCCGCGCGGCAGCACCGTTCGCGTCGAGCTCTGGTCGGGTTCGGAGGTGGCGGCACGGCTGCCGCCATCCTGGCGCCAGCGAGGATCGTTCTTGCCGGAGACGGCCGCCATGCTGACGATCGCCGACGCGGGTGCGGGTGTTCCCGACGATCAGAAGTCTCGGATCTTCGAGAAGTTTCACCAGGTCGACGGCGACCAGGTTTCCGGGGGCAAGGGGGTCGGACTCGGCCTGGCCATGTGTCGGGAGATCGTCGAGGCGCACCATGGTGCGATCTGGGTCGAGGACAACCACCCGACGGGCAGCGTGTTCTATCTGGTGCTCCCGGCCGCTGGAGTCGGGGCGTTGGAGGAGCGGGAGGATCGTGCACGTGTCTTGGAGCAGGGTCACGGCGAGTCTGCTCGGCCTGAGCCTGCTTGGCACGGGCTGCGCCACGACCACTGAGCGCGCCGATCGCCATTTTCTGGCGGGGGCGTATCGGAGGCGGCGGCCGCCTACGAGGCGGACCTCCGGGCCGACCTGTCGGAATCCGACCGAGCGCGGGTTCGCTATCGGCTCGCGCTCATCTACGCCTCCCCCACCGGTCCTGCCTACGATCCCACGAAGGTTCGCCCCTTGCTGGAAGCCCTCTCGCGCGGGGTGCCGGAGACTGCGATCGGTCGCGAAGCCGCTCTCTTGCTCGACACGCTCGCCCAGATCGCACGACTGGGCGGGGAGGTCGATGAGAGAGAGCAGCGTCTACGAGGCCTCATAGCCGAGATCGAGCGTTTGACGGCGGCGCTCGAAGAACGGGACGGCCGACTGACCAAGACGGCGCAGGAGATGGGAGCCTTGAGGCAGCGGGCGGGCCGGCTTCGAGGAGAGATCGCCGCCCGGGACGAGGAGATCGAGCAGTTGGCGGACGCACTACGCAGGCTCAAGGAAATTGACCTCCGGCGGCGGGACTGAAGGGCCTCGCGACGACCGCGCCCAGCTTGGCTCGGCCGATACTGTTTCGCAAAACTAGGCGCGTTTCCGCGATTTCTTCTTGGGTGGTAACCCAGATGGTAACCTTTCGCCATCTGGGCGCCCGTCTTGGAAGTGCGTATTTCGAGCGGGAAATGCTCGTAGCCGGGGTATGGCATCGTGCCAGATACGCTATCGTCCGTAGTTTTCCATGACAACGCCCACCCCTACCGCCGTTCCTCCACCCGGAGCACCCCGCCCAGCGTCTTGAACTCCACCCGGCTCAAGGCGCCTCCGCTTCCTCAGTGCTAGTCTCGGCCCACTCCCTGATGCCGCACGCGGTGCACATGTACTCGACCGATCGAATCCGGATGGGAGGCCCGCTCCCAAAGGCCGGTTCTTGGAGAGGCCCGAGGCGTTCGCTGCCGGTCCGGCGCATGCGCCCGCCGCAGCGCCCGCAGACCTCCGCAGCCACCAGGGCCTGTTGGTCTGGAGACAGGCGGTACTCTCCGCGACCCACTTGCAGAAACAGCTGAGTGTTGCAACCGGGGTTACCAATACGGTGCTTTGGCAGGAAGGTCCCCGCGAAGGTGACGTCCAGCGCCCTATTCACGGCGGCAGCCTTGAACGGTTGAAGGAGTTTACCTGAACGTACGGCTCGCCTGATTCGCTGAATTGTCTCGCCTTCGTTGCGCCTGATGTTGGCAGTCATACTCAGACCGCTCTGTCCGCGCTTCAGCTTCCAGTAACGCCACGAGATCCGACACTTCCCACAGCCGATCCGTGACGCCCAACGCCGTCGCCAATATCCTGCCCGTGCCAGACGACCTCGCCGACCTGATCCGCTACCGCCGGTCCTCCACCCGGAGCGTGCCCCCGCCCAGCGTCTCTTCAGACGAGATGTTCTGCACCTGCCCCGCGACGAGGAGAAAGCGGCTGCTCAGCGCCCTCGTTTGAGCAGCCGGGTAATAATCATGACATGCGTCACCAGAAGTATGGGCACCCAGAACGTCGGAACATACCAGGTCGCCCCCAAATCCGGTACCGCGTCGGCGTGGCTCAGTGCATTCAGAAGGTCCACCGTGCCGACAATGTTGAAGAGCCAGACCAACGGCAGCGCCAGGCTCCAACCTCCTCGAAGGGCTACCAGACTCAGTGGCGCGAGCAGGCCGCTGACAGTTCTGCGTTATCCGGTCGGCTCGCGCGAGAAGCTGTCCACGGCCTCCCGCTCGGCATCGAAGATCTCGAAGAGCTTCATCAGCTTGGCGATCTCGAGGAGCTCTCGAATGCGCGCGGGCACCTTCAGGAGCTTCAGCGTGCTCCCGTGCCGCCGCACCGTGGTGTAGGCGCTGATGATCTCGCCGAGACACATGCTGTCCAGATAGGACACAGCCTCGAGGTTGATCACCAGCTTCACCTGGCCCTGTTTCACCAAGCTGTCGACGCGCTCTTTGAGAGCCCCCAGGCAGCCCTCGGCAGTCTTGACAGTCATCTTGCCCCTGAGGTCGAGAACCGTCACACCGTTGACGACGCGATCATCAATCTGCATCACGGGCCCCTTCATCCCGACGAAGTCTTGAAGCTCTGGTTCTCCCGCCCCCTCTGGGCCCACTGCCAGAGGCCGTTGGTGACCTGAGCCGGCAGCCGATACCCGAGCTGGCGAGCGACCATGACGATCTTGGTACTGCACCTGGATGTAATCGTCGGTGTCGAAATTGCCCGGTGCGAACACACCGTCCGCCGCGAAGAGACCGCTCGCATCAGGCCGGTGTAGCCCGCGATGTTGATACCCGTGATGTCCAGGGACTGCTCGTCCGCTCCGTTGCCGTTGGTCCCGGGCGTTTCGAGGAACGCGACGTGGTCGACGTCCTCGGCGGCCCAGAAGTAGGTGCCATCCTGCAACGTGTAGCTGTTGCTCGCGCCGCCCGCCGACGACTCGTTGGCGATGTTCGACCCGTCCGTCCGGTTCCAGTGATCGTTGGCGGTCTTGTTGTTCGGCGTCGACGCCGTATAGCGCGAGCCCTGGCCGTCGGTCTCGAAGCTCTCCTGGAACGGCAACTGAGCCGCCGCCTCGGAGGGCAGACCGAGGGTCGTGGCGAGGACGAAGCAGGCCACAGCGCAGCGGCCTAACACGTGTCTGAAGTCTCATGGCTATCTTCCCGATGGAGCCCGCCGCTAGTGAGTGCTGGTCGCTACGGGCGCCGCCGATCCGCTTCGACAGCCCAGCCACGCCCGGTACCGTGAGGCAGACAGACACGTCCGAATCTCAAGCTAACAGGAAAACCACGGCGACTCTGTCATAAATCCGGCGATCTTGTCTAGCCTTCCGGGGCTGCTAGTACTACTTTGTTAGATCGCACAATTTGGGCGAGATCCGACAAGTGATCTAATTTGAGGACATTGTACTTTTCCGGCGAATTCGGGACCCTGCGCGGTAGTGCACGACCGCCGCACGGTGGAGCAGTTGCGTCGCCTGATGAGATGGCTCGAGGCCTTCAAGGCGTGCTTCGGCCATCGCGCACAGGAGCTGGCGTTGCGCCGGTACGTCCAGGGGTTGCTCAGCGACAGCCCGCGCAAGTCGATGGAAGCGATGCTGGCGCGGGGGACCGATCCCGGGGGCTATCAAGCGTTCCAACACTTCATCACCGATGCGCCGTGGAGTGCCGACGGCGTCTGGCGCTGCCTGCGGGCGGTGCTGCCCGAACGCGAAGGGCTGGTGATCTTCGCTGGCACGAGTTTCCCCAAGCCAGGGACGTCCTCGGTCGGGGTGGCCCGCCAGTACTGTGGGGCCGTGGGGAAAGTCGCCAATGGCCAAGTGGCGGTCACCGCGGCGCTGTGGACCGGGCTGCGCGCCTACTTGCTGGGGGCCGCGCTCTATGTGCCCGAGGCGTGGCTGACCGACGCCGCCCGCGATCGGGCGCGGCTTCCCCGGGGTGTCCGGTTGCAGGCGAAGTGGCGCCAAGCGCTCACCCTGCTCCGGCAGGTGCGCGCCAGCGGCCTCACCGTCACCGGCGTGCTGGCCGATGCGGAGTTTGGCGATACCGGCCTGTTTCGGGCCATGTGGCATCGGTTGCGGCTCCCCTATGCGGTGGGGATTTCCTCGTCGCAGACCGTGTTCCTGGGGCGGCCGCGCCTCGGGCACCGGCGGGGCGGCCGACTGGGGCGCCCGCGCACCCGGCCAGACCTGGCGGCGGGCGTGCGGGCGTACACGGTGGCCCAGGCCGCCAAGGCGCAGCCGCGGTGGCGGCCCATCAGCTGGCGCAACCGCCGCGGCGGGCGCCGCTGGACGGTCCAGTGTGTGGCCCTGCGGGTGACCCCGGCCCACGACTGGCGCGACCGCCGGCTCGCCCCCGAGGTGTGGCTGCTGGCCGAACGCGACACGGGCGCGACGCCGCGGACCAAATACTTCTTCGTCAACCTTGCCGGCCACCACCTCCTGGCCGCAGCTCGTCCGACTCGCGCATCAGCGGTGGGCCATCGAGCAGCAGTACCAAGAGTTGAAGACCCACCTCGGGTTGGATCACTTCGAAGGCCGCAACGTTCCCGGGCTGGCACCATCACGTCGTGCTCACCGCCGTGACGTACAACTTCCTGCAGGCCGAGCGGCGGCGGCACCTCGCCGGGCTCACCTTTCCAGTGGCCCGCGCGATCGTGCAGGAAATCTTCACCGCGTACCTCTTTGCTCAACGGCCGTTCTACCTGAAGCGCATCGAGACGCTAAAGTCGGTGCAATTGCGGATCTAACAAAGTAGTACTAGGCGCCGACGATGGTTGGCCGAGGTGGCGGCGCGCACTCCATCAGGAAGTGCGTGTCCACGTCGCGGATGACCGTGAACCCCAGTCGCTGATAGAAGCTCATCGCGCGATTGAACTTCTCCACGTGGATCCGCACGGGCTTGCCAGCCAGCTCACCCTCGCGCAGGACGTCCAGCATCAGCGTCGTGCCGAGGCCACGGTTGCGAAACTCGGGCAGCAGCGCGATGTCGACGACACGGATCTCGTCCGAACGCCGATGCAGATAGAGACGCCCGACGGAAACCGTGCCCAGCATCACGATCAGGAAGGCCGCGTCGGGGTAGTTCGCCGTGTAGTCCTGGTGCTGGGCCTCGAACTGCATCCGCAGGAGCGCCTGCTTCTCCTCGGCGGGCAGCCGCGCCGCATGGATGTCGGGGCGGCTGGCGGAGAAGACCCGGAACAGGAAGGGCCGATCCGCGGGCCGAATCGGCCGAAACGTCAGCGGCGCGCTCACGGTGGTGGGTCCACGGCCAACCGTGGGATGGAGTCAGCGAAACGGTCGATGGGTCGGGGCGCGTGCCCAGGTGCCGCGCCCGTCCCCGTCGACGTTGGCCTCAGCTGCGCGACGGGTACACGCCTACGAGCGCGATGATGAAGTTGACGCAGGCATAGGGGTTCTGAACGCTGACTGCACCACTTTGGCCCGTGCTCCCGGTCGTGCCGTTAGCCCCCATCGTCGCATTCTTGGTGTTGGCGTAGATGTTCAGCGCGCCGCCCGGGACCGCCGCCGGGTAGCGGCCGGCCGGGCTGTCCTGGTCGCCCTCCGCCGAGTTGGCAGGCGCGCCGGGCACGGTGTGATAGTGCGCCGGCGGCTGGGTGATCTCGTTCACTCCCGCCTTCTGACCCAGACGGAAGGTGCCCAGGCCTGGCGCCATGCCGGGGTGCATGGCGAAGCGCCCCCGCAGGTCCGGCAGGGCGAACGTGGAGCGTCCGTCGCCGCCGTAGGTCGTGCCCAAGAGCGAGAACAGGGCGCTGTTGGTGCTGATGGGCAGCAGTTGGCCGTCACAGAAGGACCAGCCGCGCGGGTTGAAGTTGCCGCCGAACATGACGATCTCGGCGAGGAAGGGTTCTGACATGAGGTGGCTCCTCTCTTGTGAGATGCTGTCGTGGCGATTCGCACTGCACGCCAGGCGAGATCGTCTGCGGTGATTCTAGCCGCAATCAACTGAAGATCGTCTCGTAGAATCGCCCCTCGGGATGGTCCGTGGCCAGATGGGCCGGAGACACGCTGACCGGGGTCAACAGCAAGGTGAGCGAGCCGAGCCGCCTGTGAGACACCACGTGCACGTCGTTGTGCAACGGCGAATCGTGTGGTCCACGGGACAGCAGCGCGAAGGGCTCCCGGGGCCAGCCTTTAAAGCCCTCGGATCGCTTCGCCAGCTCCGTGTAGCGCGTCACCTCGACCAGCTCCAGCGCGCACGTCGAGGACGTCGGATAGGCATCGGGGCGCGGCACGGGCGCCCCCGCCGGGTCGATGCCGCAGAACGTCAAGTCGACCGAAAACGTCTCACCGACGAACGGCTCGAACGTCGCGCGCGTCAGTGAACCGACGCTGGGCCTGGCCGACGGCCCCGGCTCGGCAGCGGCCCCGGTCTGGGCTGACGTCACCGGGTCGGACATGGTGTGAGGGTCTCCTTGGTTCCAGGCATGGCATCGTAAGCCAACCCCTGAGTCCGTGTAAGGACTCGGCGGGTCCGACCGGATCGGCGCCTGGCGTCTCCCGGCCGCGGACTTCGTTGCTCCAGACCGGCACGCTCGCCAACCAGAAGCTGGCCATGAGCGTCCGGCGGTCGACGCCCGCGGCGTTCAGTCCGCGGTGGATGCCTCCATCTCTGCCGCGGGGCGCGCGTGGCTCCCCGGGACGAGCCAGAGGAAGCGATCGTCGGGTAGCAGCGGGGCGAGCAGGAAGCACTGGCGGTCCAGATCGCGCGCGAGGATCGTGGTTTCGGTCTCGCACCCGAGTCGGCAGTGATCGCGATGCCACGGGGTGCCGTAGGACTGCCCGCCGCCGGACGAGAGCAGCATCAGCCAGTTGCACCGCACGGGTGCGTCGAGCAGCCCCCGGCGAGGGGGATCGCCGCGGTGTCTAGCCAGGTACCGAAGGCCGGGTCGTAAATGTCGGGCTCCAAGAGACCGGGCATGACATCCGGAATCCGGCGGTCTTCGTCGAGCCATCTGAAGTGGGCGGTGTCGAGCTCGCCCACCCGCCGACGGTCCAGGATCCGGTCGACGGCCTCGACGACCGACCGCACGTGATGGGACCCTGAGGCGAACGCCGGATAGAGCAAGCTCTTCGCAGGGTGCGTACCCGCCGATGCCCAGCCAGGCGAGCGCTTTGCAAGTGACCGAGACAGACTCCTCGTGTAGGCTCGCGGTATGCGGCTGAGCCGTGCGATCGCGACCGGGCTGCTGGTAGTGGCGCTCGCGGTGGAGGCGAGCGCGCAACCGCGGGGCGTCGCCGCGACTTCGCTCGGCGAAACGACGCCCGCGGATACGGCCGGTCCGGCGCTTCCCGATTCTGGCACCATCTTTCGCGGGCCGGACGGTGCGGTTGCCCTCAGAGCCATCCGGTTGACAGAGCCCATCGTGGTCGATGGTCTTCTCGGCGATTCGGTCTACGGGGAAGCCGCCGCCGCCGGCGGTTTCATCCAGCAGGAGCCCCGCGAGGGGGAGCCGGCGACGGAGCGAACCGAGGCCTGGGTGCTCTATGACGACCGTAACCTGTACGTGGCAGCACGGTGTTGGGACAGCCAGCCCGACCGCATGGTGGTGAACGAGCTACGCCGCGATCACGAGAACATCTTTCAGAACGAGAGCTTCGCGGTCGTGCTCGACACCTTCCACGATCGGCGCAACGGCTTCTTCTTCCAGACCAACGCGCTGGGAGCGTTGAGGGAGGGGCTGATCACCGACGAGCGGAACGCCAACTTCGACTGGAACACCGTGTGGGACGTCAAGACGGGGCGGTTCGAGGACGGCTGGACGCTCGAGATGGCGATACCGTTCAAGTCGCTCCGGTTCGCCGGGCACGCCGATCAGGTCTGGGGGATCAACCTGCACCGGTTCGTACGCTGGAAGAACGAGCGCTCGTACCTCAGCCCCGTTCCGGCCTCGTACGGCGAGGAGGGCGTCTATCGCGTGTCGACGGCGGCGACGCTCGCCGGCCTGGATCTCGTCTCGCGGACGCGCACCCTCGAGATCAAGCCGTATGCGATCTCTTCCGTCACGACCGATGCCGCGGCGACACCGCGCGTCTCAAACGACCTCGGTGGCGATGTCGGATTCGACGCGAAATACGACCTGACCAAGGGCTTGACGGCCGATTTCACCTACAACACGGACTTCGCCCAGGTCGAGGCGGACGAGCAGCAGGTCAACCTCTCACGGTTCGATCTGTTCTTCCCCGAGAAGCGCGAGTTCTTCCTGGAAGGACAGGGCCTCTTCGCGTTCGGCGGACCGGAGCGCGAGCAGTGGGGGCGCCCCAGCAACGTGCCCGTCGTGTTCTTCAGCCGCCGCATCGGGCTGGCCGATGGCACCGTCGTCCCCATCAACGCCGGCGGTCGCGTGACGGGTCGCGCCGGCAAGTACACGGTCGGCGCCCTCGACATTCATAGCGGCGATTCGGCCGCAGGCGGTGTGGCGTCGACGAACTTCTCGGTCGTTCGGCTCCGGCGCGACATCTTCGGCCGAAGCGCGATCGGCGTGATCGGCACGAACCGCTCGGTTGCCGTCGACGGCGTCGGGTCCAACCAGGTGTACGGCGCCGATGCCAGCTTCGCGTTCTTCCAGAACCTGAGTCTCACCGGTTTCTGGACGCGCAGTCGAACGCCGGGGCGGACCGGCCGAGACCACAGCTACCGGGGTCGACTCGAGAACTTCGGCGACCGCTATGGCATCGAGTACGAGCACCTCGTTGTTGGTGAGGACTTCAACCCGGAGATCGGCTTCCTTCGGCGAAGGGACTTCAGGCGGAACTACCTGCAGGTGCAGTTCACTCCCCGACCGGCGTCCATCCCGTCGATCCGGAAGATACGGAACGAGTTGAGCGTCGACTACATCAACAGGCTCGACGGGAGGCTCGAATCGAGGCAGCTGCGGTATCTGTGGGCCGCCGAGTTCCAGCGAGGCGACGAGTGGTGGCTCGAGTACAACCGTGACTTCGAATTCCTCGCCGAGCCGTTCGAGATCTCCAAGGGCGTCGTCATCCCGGTTGGACGCTACTCCTCCGACTCGTTCCTCAGCAACTACCAGCTTGGACCCCAGCGCCCGGTGAACGGATGGCTCGGATTCATCCGCGGCAGCTTCTTCGGTGGCACCAGAACGCAGGCACGTTTCTTCGGGCGTGTCGAGCTGTCGCCGAGGCTGTCCGTCGAGCCGCGCGTTGCCGTCGACTGGATCGGGCTGCCGCAGGGCGATTTCGTCTCGAAGTTGGTGAGCGGCCGAGTCAACTACACCATGACGCCACGCGCGTTCGTGGCAGCGCTCGTGCAGTACAACACCAGCAACGAGGCGATGGACACCAACATTCGATTTCGATGGGAGTACCAGCCCGGCAGCGACCTGTTCGTCGTCTACACGGAGGGTCGCGATATCGTCGAGCGCGGGTTCCCCGGCTTCCAGAACCGGGGCGTCGTCGCCAAGTTCACGCGGCTGTTCCGGTTCTGAGCCTGCCCGCCCCGGTCACGCCAGCGGCCGGTAGCTCGGCTTGCCCGAGATCTGCGTCCGAATGCCGAGCAGGAGCGTGCCGCAGGTCACGTAGAGCGTGCGGAGATCATCGCCCCCGAACGTGCAGTTGGTCACGGTGTCTTCCGGCGTCTCTCGATACGCGACCAGCGTGCCCGCGGGGCTGATGACGTGGATGCCCGGCCGCGTATCGAGCGTCTCGCTGCTGCCGCGCGTCGCGTGGAGCCCCGCGGCGACGTACAGGTTCCCCTCGGCGTCGATACACATCCCGTCCCCGCTGCGTCCCGGATAGAAGTCGACGAGGACGCGGTCGTTGGAGACCGTGCCGTTGGGACCGAGGTCGTACGCGCGGATGTCGCGATGATGGTTCGCGTCGGGATGCGCCTCGACCACGTAGAGGGTCCTGCCGTCCGAAGACGTGACGATGCCGTTGGGCATGTGGATGCGGTCGGGCTCCAGGAGGCGCTCGACGGTGCCATCCGGGTCGATGCGATATACGCCCTTGGGGTTCTCGCCTTCCGGATCCTGGACCTCCGACCGGGACGTGAAGTAGACGCGCCCCTCGCCGTCCAGGCAGAGGTCGTTCGGCTTGGCCAGCCGCCTCCCGCGGTATTCGTCGACGAGCACCTCGATCGCTCCCGTGTCCATGTCGGTCCGCGTGACACGCGCGGCGGCGCCCTCGCAAGCCAGCAGTCGGCCCCTCGGATCGAAGAGCAGGCCGTTCGTTTCGTGGCTGTCGTCGCGGAAGACCGACAGTGCCTCTTCTCGCGGGTTCCACACGAGAATCTTGTTCACCGGGATGTTGGTGAAGAAGACGTTCCCCGCACGATCGACGGCCGGGCCCTCGGTGAACACCTCGTCGTCTTCGACTCTGGCGAGCAGTTGAACCGACCCGAGATACCGCTCGGAGTTCAGGTCGGCGTAGCGGTCGCGCTGCGCGGCCAGGGCACCTCCCGTCGTCCCCGTCGTGGCGAGCGCGGTGAGGGCGATCGCCTGGCTGGCGCCGGCCCTGAGAAACTCACGGCGCGTCACCTCATCAGACGGCGAATCGAGTCGACTGCCCATGGCACCTCTCGTATGAGTACGACTTTGTCAGTTTCGCGGGGGGCGGAAGGGGTGTCCGCCAGGCAAACCGTGAAGGCGGCCAGCCTCCGTAGCTCGTCTGAAACACGTGGGTCAGCCGCCGCAATGTTTTCGGTTTGCTGGGCGGACACCCCTTCCGCCCCCCGCGAAACTGACAAAGTCCTGCTGATGCTCCATGTTGATCACTTCAGAATGGGCTCGGCTCCACATCCGGCGCCCGCTTGACGTACCGATCGAACCAATTCAGCCACCGGGCCCAGAGATCGAGATAGCTCTCCTTGGCACGAGGGGCGTGAGATTCGTAGGGGTAGACGTAGAGCGCCGCCGTCTTGCCGAGGCCGGTCAGCACCTGCATCAGCCGCTCGGATTGAATCGGGAACGTCCCCGAGTTGTTGTCGTCCTGACCGTGGTACATGAGGAGGGGCGTGTCGATATGGTCCGCGTTGAAGAACGGCGACATCTCCAGATACACGTTCGGCGCCTCCCAGATGTGGCGCCGCTCGCTCTGGAAGCCCATGGGCGTGAGGCTCCGGTTGTACGCGCCATCACCGGCGATACCGGCCTTGAAAAAGGGCGAGTGCGCCAACAGATTGGCCGTCGCGAACGCGCCATAGCTGTGCCCGCCGTGACCGATGCGATCGATGTCCACGTAACCCATCTGGTCGACTGCGCGGATGGCGCCGTAGAGCGAGTCCACCAGGTGCTGGACGTAGTTGTCGTTGTAGGTACGACCCTTCCTGATGATCGGCACGTCGGGATAGACGAGCGCGTAGCCTTGCGTCAGCCAGATGTCGGACCACCTGAGATAGCTGAGGTGGGAGAAGGCGTTCTCGTTGCGCGACCGAAGGGCGGCGCTGCGATACTCCTCGACCGACGAATACTCGCGTGGATAGGTCCAGAAGATCGCCGGTACGCGAGAACCCTCCCGGTATCCCACGGGTAGCGAGATCCGGGCACGCACCACGACGCCATCCCGCCGCGTGAAGTCGAAGTCGACGCGCCGCGCGCCGGTGATCTCCGGGAAGGGGTCCCGGTTGTTCGTCAGCTTGGCGACGCCGCCGCCACGGGTCCAGAGGTAGCCGTCCGGAAAGACCGTCTTCGATTCACGGCTGACGAGGAGGCGTTCGAGATTCGCATCCAGCGCGGCGACCGGCCGCTCGAACATCTCGACCGAGCTCTCGAAGACACGCGCGGCCGCGCCCGTCTGGATCGGCACGCGGTCGATGAAGGGACGAGGTCGGTGGTCCGCTCGATATCCCGGGCCTTCGAGGTAGACGGCATCGCCGGACTCCGAGACGAGGGCATAGGCGATCCCGTTTTCGGTCGCGCGCGTGAGGATCGTGCCGGGCAGCGTCAGCGGCGCGTCGGGGTCGAAGTCGTCGACGAGGATCTGGCGCCGCGCCGAACGATTCAGGTCGTACGCGACGAGGCGCTGCGTCGCCGCCGACCCGTTCTCACCGTTTGAGCGCACGGTGGCGAAGGCGTAGGCGGCGTCGTGGGCGTATCTGACGTCTCGGAACTCCTCGCCGGGGGAGTCGGTGCGGGCCAGGGTCTCCGCGGACGCGGGGTCGAACGGGGCCGCGAGCCGCATGATGCGGTCGTGAGCAGGGGTGGCCTCCGCGTCGTCGTCGCGCGCGTCGTCGGCGCTATCCGGGTCTTCGCCGCCGCTCGGCGGTGGCTCTCGCCAGACCAGCCCGAGCCCCTCGCCATCGGGGCGCCAGGCGACGTCGCGGGGCAGGTCGGCCTCGAGCTGGGCGGCGCGGCGGCCCGCGTCCTCGTTCAGCGGCACCTCCCGGATCGTCGACACGGATCCGCCGCGGAGGTCCAAGACCTCCAGACGGCGCGGGAAGGACGAGTACCCGACGATCGTCGAGAGCGGCTCGACGATCCGTTCGGTGAGCAGATGCCGACCGTCTGGACCGAGCGAGAGCGACAGGAACATTCCCGACTCTCCGATCGGCTGCGGAGCCTCCCCGCGCGCGAGCTCGGCGATCTGCCCGGAGGTGTGATACCGAAATCGGTCCATGTCGTGGGCGTCCTGCAGGAGGAAGGGGAGCGTGCGGGTCGGTGCGGCCGTGTCTCGGGTCGTCCGGATGATCGGGCCGTCCGCGACGGGGCCACGCGTCGGCTCGACGCCGCGGTCGGGAGGGACGATCACGGTGATCAGGTTTCCCGAGGAGGTCCACTGGAGAACACGCGAGCTCGACGTGGACGGTCGGCCGGACTCCCGGCGGGTGCCGAGCGTGGCCATGACCGCGATGTCGGCGAAGCGCTCGGCCGCCCCCGCGAGATCGGAGATCCACACCTCGGTTCGCTCGGGACGATGGGCCAGGAACGCGAGGTGGCGGCCGTCGGGTGACCACATCATGTCACTGACGAAGGTGTCGCCCGGCAACCGGACGTCGTGGACCACGCCGGTGTCGATGGAGTGGATCTGCAGCCGGTCGATGCCGTCGGTGTCCAGGTGCCAGACGCGGTTGACGGCCGGACGCAGCTCGAGCATCGCGAGCCGATACGTCTCCCGCGACATGCGTTCGAGGGTGGAGAGCTCTGTCGAGCGGGGCACCACGACGTGCGTGCCGTCCGGGCTCACACCCTCGATGGTCGCGTAGCTCTTGTCGCGATCGAACAGCTCAGCGACCGAAGGCGGGGGCAGGATGTAGGCGGCCCGCTCGGCGGCCTGCTGCGCGAGCGTGCGGACGTCCGCGATCGACAGCGCGCCGATGGCCACGGCGGCCAACCAGCATCCGGGGCGCCGACCGCTCGACGCTCGGGTTCGCCGTGCACGATCCATGCGCATCGCAACCTCCATGGTTCGGCTGACGCCGGCTCGGGCATCCGCACTCGGCGGACACGCGCGCGGTGACGGAAGGTCGATTATAGCGTCGGATCGACTCGGACGGCTGGAACGAATGCCGTCGAAATTGCGAGATGGAACACGTAGACTGGGGCCATCGTCGGCGGTCGTCCCGCGCCCGCGCCACGTGGGCGGGCCTTACCCTGGGAGGGACCATGAGGATACCGTCCGGTCGCCGTTTCATCCCACTGTGTCTGGTGGTGTCTGCCGTCGCGTCCGTCGCGGTCGCCGGATCGGGTCGGGACCGACTCACCGTCGAGCGGTATCTCGACTGGGAGGAGGTGGCCAATCCCCAGGTGGCGCCCGACGGCGGTCGGGTGGTCTACGAGCGCCGCTGGGTGGACGCGATTCATGACCGGTGGGAGACCGCGCTCTGGATCGTGAACGCCGACGGCACCAAGCACCGGTTCCTGGTCGACGGCGCGAATCCCCGGTGGTCGCCCGATGGCACGCGAGTCGCCTACCTAGCGGAGGGCGAGCCGAGCGGTCGCCAGATCTTCGTTCGGTGGATGGATGAAGAGGGCGCCGTCAGCCAGGTGACCCGCGTGCGAGAGGCGCCGGCGGATCTGACCTGGTCTCCGGATGGCAAGTCTCTCGCGTTCCAAATGGTGGTGGCGCCGCCGGATGACGGGCGCTGGGACATCGCCATGCCCGAGGAGCCGACGGGTGCCGAGTGGACGGCGCCGCCGAAGATCGTCGATCGGCTCCACTACCGCCAGGACCGCATCGGCTACCTCCCGGATGGGTTCCGGCAGCTCTTCGTGGTCGCTGCCGATGGGGGTACACCGCGCCAGGTGACGACCGGCGACTGGCACCACGATAATTTCCGCTGGATGCCTGATGGTCGCACCATCGTCTTCGATTCCCTGCGCGTCGAGGACGCCGCGTACCAGTGGCGCGAATCCGAGGTCTATGCCGTGTCTCTCGAGACCGGAGAGGTGACGCAGATCTCCAGCCGGCGTGGTCCCGATCGCGGCCCGGTGCCCTCGCCCGACGGGGGTCTCATCGCGTACACGGGCCACGACTGGACCGACGATACCTACGTCGAAGAAGGCGTCTACGTGATGAACGCCGACGGCTCGGCGCCGCGCCGGATCGCGAGCGAGATGGGACGCCGCCCGGCCAACGTGATCTGGGCCGAGGACGGGACTGGCGTGTACTTCACGGCGCAGCTGAAGGGAACCTCGAATCTCCACTTTGCCCCGCTCGATGGCGGGCCGCGGCCGGTCACCGTGGGCGCGCACATGCTGAGCGTCACCGACGTGGCGTCCGGCCTGGCCGTGGGGACGCTGGCGAGCCATCACGTGCCCGGCAACCTCGTGGCTTTCGGGCTCGACGCGCCCGGCGAGCGCCGCACCCTTCACGAGTCGAACCGCGGCGTCCTGGCGGAGGTCGAGCTCGGCGACGTCGAGGAGATCTGGTACGACTCGGTGGACGACCTCGAGATCCACGGTTGGATCGTCAAGCCGCCGGATTTCGACCCTTCCAAGAAGTACCCGTTGGTCCTGAGAATCCACGGGGGGCCTCACTCCATGTACAGCGTGGCCTTCGACTTCAAGAACCATAATCACGCCGCCAACGGCTACGTCGTGCTCTACACGAACCCACGCGGCAGCGCCGGCTACGGCAGCGCGTTCGGTAACGCCATCAAGAACGCCTACCCCGACAAGGATTACGACGACTTGATGGCCGGTGTCG
The DNA here is from genome assembly GCA_965197935.1 of Vicinamibacterales bacterium. Taxonomy (GTDB): domain Bacteria; phylum Acidobacteriota; class Vicinamibacteria; order Vicinamibacterales; family CAZQMT01; genus CAZQMT01. Next base: position 1,689,565 of record CBDAOD010000002.1, read on the forward strand.
ACGAGATCGTTTCGCGTGGTTATATCGACGAGCGCAATCTGTTCGTGTATGGCGGCAGCGGTGGTGGCGTGCTCACGGCCTGGATCGTGGGCCACACCGACCGTTTCACTGCCGCCGTTTCGAAGGCCCCCGTCATCAACGGGCTCAGCTTCGTCGGTACGACCGACGGCCCGTCCTGGTATTACAACTTCGCCAGGCTCCCGTGGGAGGATCCGGCGGAGCACCTGCGTCGGTCGCCGCTGATGTACGTGGGGAACGTGACCACGCCCACGCTGCTCATGACTGGCGAGAAGGATCTACGGACTCCGATGGAGCAGACCGAGCAGTTTTATCGCGCCTTGACGCTGCGCAAGGTTCCTACGGCCATGATTCGCCTGACGGACGGCTGGCACAGCCGCAGCCTGCCGCCGACCAACTTGATGCGGGTGCAGCTGCACCTGCGGAGCTGGTTCGAGCGCTTCAGGGTGGTAGACGACCTGTCGACGCAGGAAGAGCCATGAACGACGCCGAGGACCCGATCGATGAGGGGACGTCACGCGACGAGAGGAGGGATCGCCATGCGCCGAGGCTCATCCGTGCTGGTCGTGGGGTTGCTCGCGACGGCCGTCTCGGTCGGTGTCGGGACCCGGCAGGCGCCCGATCTGGCAGAGACGTATCGCGAGCCCGCCGGCCAGATCCTGGGTGCGGCGCTGACCGACGTCGACGGCTGGGAGAAACTGACGCACTTGACCACCCAGATCGGCAACCGGCTCAGCGGGTCCACGGGGTTGGAGCGTGCGATCGACTGGGCATTTGCCGCGATGCAGGACGAAGATCTGGAGAACGTGCGGCGGCAGCCCGTGAAGGTGCCGCACTGGGTGCGCGGGAACGAGCGCGCCGAGGTCGTGGCGCCCGTCGAGCGGCCGCTGAGTATCCTGGGGTTGGGGGGCAGCGTGGCGACGCCTCCGGCGGGCGTTACCGCCCCCGTCGTCGTCGTGGGCAGCTTCGACGAGCTCGAGGCGCGTGGACGAGCCGACATCGAGGGCAAGATCGTCCTCTACGCCGTCCCCTGGATGGGATACGGTCGCACCGTGCAGTATCGGGCGAACGGCGCCTCTCGTGCGGCAGCCCTCGGCGCCGTGGCCACCCTGGTGCGATCGGCAACGGGTAGAAGCCTGAACACCCCTCACACCGGCGCGCTCCGCTACGCCGCCGACGCGCCGAGGATCCCGGCCGCGGCCGTGACGGTCGAAGATGCCGCGTGGATGCGCCGCATGGCCGAGGCGGGACGGGAGGTGCGCGTGGCGCTGCACATGGAGGCCGACACACTGCCCGAGGCCGACTCCGCGAACCTGATGGCCGAGATCCGTGGCCGCGAGCGACCCGAGGAGGTCGTCGTCATGGGCGGGCACTTCGACTCGTGGGACGTGGGGCAGGGCGCCCACGACGACGGCGCCGCGTGCATGGCGGCCTGGCAGGCCCTTGTCATCATCCAGCAGCTCGGTCTGCGGCCGCGCCGCACGCTTCGGGTCGTGCTCTGGACCAACGAGGAGAACGGTCTGGGCGGAGGGCGTGCGTACCGCGACATGGTCGGGGCGGCGATCGGCGACCATGTCGCTGCCATCGAGATGGATGGAGGAGCCGAGCGTCCCGTCGGGATGGGGTTCGGACTCGACCGTGTGGAGCCGGGAGACGCGCAGGACCCGAGCTACGAAGCCGCATACCTGAAGCTGCAGCAGATCGGTCGACTGCTCGAGGGCATCGATGCCGGTGAGGTGAGCCGTGGTGGTGGCGGCGCGGACATCGGCCCGTTGATGCGGGACGGTGTGCCTGGGCTTGCGCTGCGGACCGTCGGCGAACATTACTTCGATTGGCACCACACCCAGTCCGACACGCTGGACAAGGTGGATCCCACGGACTTTCGGAGGGCCATCGCCCTGCTCGGCGTCTATGGCTACGTGCTCGCGGACATGCCGGACCGGCTCGTTCCATGACTCGAGGACGGCAACGGCCGCCGGGTGGGGGAGCGGCTGGATTGACATCGGGGACGTCATGACGAACGATAGGTGTTGACGTTCCGCGCGCGGCGCGGCGGCTGCAGTCGGGCTTGGGCGGCCCGGTGGCCGGGTGGGTTGGGACCCACCACTCATGGTACGCCCGGCAAAGGAGGTGATCCGGTGGACGACATTAGTCGAAGGTTCGCGGAGGTGGCGTCCTCGTAGGGACCTCCAGCGCTCTGTAGTGGCGCAGCGGAGGGAGTCCCCATTGCGGGGAAACCCAACGCCACTGAAGCAGACCGGAGAGGGCCTCGATCCCACGGGATCGAGGCCCTTTTTTTCGCGAGGATCGAATCGTGACCGAGAGCGGCGCCTACAGATTCGGCCGGATGGTCGGCGGCAAGCTACGCCGGGCCAAGTGGATGTGGGAGTCGCTTGCCGGGAGCGAGGACGAGGGCATTCGGGCGGAGTACGGCGTCGGTCGTGAGATGGCGGCGGCCGTTCGCGCGCGGGCCCCGCACGATCCGGATCCGCAGCTCCAGGCCTTTCTCGACGAGATCCGGGTCCCACTCGCGCGGTCGGTGCGGAACCGGCTTCATCGTTTCGAGGTGACGTCCGTCGTCGAGGATCATCCGACGGCGTTTGCCCTCCCGGGTGGCTTCATCTTCGTGGCGCGGTCCCTCGTGGAGCTCTGCGATCGGAACCGGGACGAGACCGCGTTCGTGATCGCCCACGAGATGGCCCACGTCATCCGGCGCCACGCGATCAATCGGGTGCTGACGGAGACGGCCCTGTCGGCGGCGGCCCTGGCCTCTCCCGGCCGGGGCTGGTTCGTGCCCTGGATCCGCAAGGTGGGGCTTCAGGCGCTGGAACGCGCCCATTCCCGGGAGCAGGAGTTCGAGGCCGACGCGTTGGGCCTGCGGCTCGTGCGTGCGGCGGGCTTCGACGCGGCCGGTGCCGTCCGCCTGCTCGAGCGTCTCCGTCGACTCGACCCGACCCCGGACCGCTCTGGGCTGGGTGAGTATTTCTCGAGCCACCCGGCCTTCGACGAGCGCATCCGGGAGCTGCGCCGCCGGGCGCCGCGCCCGGCCTGACTGGCTCCCTCAGTCGTCCTCCACCAGCCGCAGGAACTCCGGATCGTCGTGGAGCGCAGCGAAGGCCTCGTTGGCGGGAAGCTGGTGTCTGTTGGCCGGGTTGAGCTCCACCGCGCGACGAAGGGCCGCCAGCGCCTCCGCCCGGTGACCCAGGCGCAGCCGCACGTCGGCGATGGCGACCCAGGCGCTGTCGCCCTCGGGAAACAGATCGCGCGTCCGGATGGCAATCGCCAGCGCCCCTTCGAGGTCACCCTCGACAATCTTCGGCCGAACGCCCCTGATCAATGCTCTCGCGCGAAACGCCGCCAGGACTCGCCGGAGCTCGGTCAGCGGCCGCTCGTGCTCATCCACCCGCAAGTCGAGAACACGGTCGCTATATCCTCCGGCCCCGGCGAGCGGCTTGAGGACCATCAGCGAAGCCGATTGCGTCCCGCGCTTGTCCCCGCCTGCCGCCTGCGCCGCGTCGAGCGCGTCCAGGAGGCGTTCTGCCAGCGGACCGCTCGTCGATTCGACCGAGCGTGCCATCGCCTCGACGACCTCGGGTCCGGCGAGCGTATTGCCTTGCGCACAATAGCTCTCGCCGCACGCGTGGCCTTTCCAATCGGTGATGTCGGGACTGGTCCAGGCGGCCGTCCGCCCCTGGATGTCGAGAATCGCGACCTGCCGACGGTTGCGGTCCTCGTCGCCGCGCAGCATCATGTCCAGCGCCTGCTGCGGCGCCATACCGGCCTCGAGCAGCTCGATCCCGATCGCGCTGTACATCGGGTTGGAGGCGGCCTGGTGCGCGAAGATGGCCAGGCCACCCTTGCCGCCTCGCGTGCGGCTCCCACCGCGACCGTCTTCGATTGGACCCGATGCCGAGCTCGCCCGTCGCCGGGTCTCTCGCAATGATTGAGAACGTTCCGTCGTGGTCGGGATCATAGTCCTGCGCCATCGCCACCGACACGCACAGGGGGAACAACAGGGCCAGGATGCTGCGTCTTCTCATGACATCTCCCTCGCGGCTCCGTCAACGGATGAGAGACCACACAGCACCGCCGCGACCGCCAGGCGCACGGCGGCGCGCCGACTCCAGCGGCCCAGCGACGGAGGTCTGAGCGTCTGCATGGGCGCATGATACGAATCCGGGCCGCGTCTGGGATGAGGTCCGGCGCATCCGGTCGCTTTGTGGGCGTCGGCATGCCCTGAAGGCTATCTGTCGTGGGGCGGAGAGGATCAGACCGCGCTGCGCGCTCGTACCCGGGGGCCGAAGCGACGGATCCGCTACGGCCCCGTCATGCTCCGCGTTGAACGCGCACCACGTGGATGGTCGTTCGCTCGCCGCAGACGGATCGTTCGGCGATCCTCCCCTCGACGGTCACCTCGGTTCCGGGTTCGAGCTCGTCGACATCGCCGACCAGGGCGTATGGCAGGCGGTCGGGCCCATTCAGCGTGGGGCACCCGCCGTCGTCCCGAGCGATACGACCGTGTCTGAGGACGGTACCCTCCGGGCCGGTGACATGGAAGACCTGGGACAAGGCGAGGGGCTTGAAATACGGGTCGAACGCGATGAAGAACAGGGACATGTCGTGGGTGGCCCATGAGGGGATCTCGAGCTCGAACGTGAACTCGCCATCCTCGCCACTCAGTATCCATCCGGCTTCTTCGAACCCGAGGCGGAGCGCGCCGACCCCGACCCGCAGTGGGGCACGGATCGGCAGATCGCCGGCCTGCAGGGTCACGACCGTGCCCGGTGGGCCGAGTCGTGGCGAGAAGGACTTGAGCTGTCGGCCGAGCGTTTCGAGGCTGTCCTCCTCGACCCCGACGCGGCGGTCCTCCTGTGCGGAGGGGGAGGCGGCGAACCCGAATGCCAGCGCGAGGATCACGACCACCACGACCCGGACGACAACGCTGCGGTGTGGATCGAAGGTCATGGCGCGCTCCATCTCTGATCGGAGTTCACGGTGCGGCTGGAAGCACGATCATCTTCCTCTCACCCGTGCGGCACGGCAACATTGTACTGCATGACCAGCGCGCCATCCTCGCCAGAACACCATCTTCACCGTTCTGTGAATAGGTCCGCGACTCGTGGCTTCCAAGATCTTACAGGTCACCCTCCGACAGCCGGGCGCAGCGCCGCCCTTGGTGCGACGCAGGAAGGTGCTCGAACACCTCGAACGCCGTCAGCAGCTCATAGCTGGGGGACACGTCGAGACTCGCCTCGAATCCCTTGGCAAAGAGGTTCTCGCACTGGCGGTCGGATCGGTAGAAATCGAACCCGTTGTCCCGCATCAACCGCACGAACATCCCATACCCACCTCACATAGTCGACGAAACGGCGACCCGGGGCGAACAGGAACCAGACGAGAAGCGTGGTGATCTCGGCCATCCGGACGTTGCGGCCCACGAGTCCGATGTCTGCCGCTGCGATCACGTCCGAGTACGCCTCCTCCAGCCAGTACGGTTCCTCGACGCAGATGTAGCCGCAACGCGGGCACCGAAAGTACTGCGCCCGGTATTTGCGCAGGACCGTTGCCTGGCCAAAGGGCTCCATCTGCTCGCTACAGATTTTGCATTCCATGTTCGTCATCCGTACCGAATGCCTTGCGGGCTCTCACCCGCCCACGCGACCCCGCGCTGCTCGGCATTCTCGACGGGCCTTTACTTGCGTAGGAGGTCGAGTCGAGCGTAGCATGCCATCGGTCGGCCGGCCGAGGCCGTACTCCGCGGGTCGACTGTCGTCGCGGCCGGCGTTCCCGCCATGCGAATCCTCTACGACGGCAGCATCTACCAGGCCCAAGCTGCCGGCGGGGTGAACCGCTATTTCGCCAATCTGATCGCCCGGCTGCCCGCTTGCGTCACCCCGATTCTCTCCGCGACCTGCCACCACCGCCTCCAGTATCCCCGGCACGTCAACCTGGATCTGCACGTCAAGGGTTTCGACCACCGGCCCAAGTCCGTGGCCCGGTGGCGACGCCAGCGACACTTCCACCGCCTCTACGACCGGCTGTGCCCGGACATCCTTCACCCGACCTCGTACGGGCTACTGTCCGGCCAGTCGCTAGAGGACAGCCGCCGTCCGTATGTCCTGACCGTCTACGACATGACCCATGAGCGGTTCGCGCGGCTGATCGATCCGCGAGGCACGCGAGCCGCCATCAAGCGGCAGGCCATCGGAAGCGCCAGGGCCATCATCTGCGTGTCGCACAGTACGAAGCGGGACCTGCTCGAGTTCTGCGCCGTACCGGAGGAGCGTGTCGCGGTGATTCACCTAGCGGCGGGCCTGGACTCGGCCGAGGCCGATGCCTCGGCGGCCACGCCGCCAGCGCCGTTCTTCGTCTACGTGGGATCGCGCGCAACGTACAAGAACTTCGACCGGCTGCGGGGCGCCATGCGTGCGGTCGTGGCGCGCTGGCCCGATTGTCGGCTCTGCGTCGTGGGCGCCCCGTTGGCGCGCGCAGAGCATCGTAGGGTCGCCGAGCTGGGCCTTGGCGACTGCGTCGTCCCCTACGGCTACGCGACCGATGGGCAGCTGGCGCAGTTGTATGGTGCCAGCCTCGCGCTGGTTTATCCGTCCCTGTACGAGGGTTTTGGTCTGCCTCCGCTGGAAGCGATGCGGTGCGGAACCGTCGTGGTGGCGAGCGACGCCTCGAGCCTCCCGGAGGTCGTCGACGATGCGGCCGTGTTGTTCGACCCCACGTCGACCGATCATCTGGTGGCGATCCTGTGCGAGCTGCTGGACGACCCTGGACTGCGCGCGCCGCTGATCGCACGAGGCCGTCGCCGCGCCGCCCTGTTCGACTGGGAGCGAACCGCAGCGCGAACCATCGACGTGTATCAGGCCGTGCTCGATGGCGAGGCCGTGTCCGGGATCGACTGCACGGTTCCGCGCGGAACGAGCGGCGGCTGAACGCAAGGGCGATCCCGGGAGATGCCGCGGCTGGCCTGCGCGAGCGGATCGATCCGGCCGCAGGCGGTCACCGGCGATACTTTCCGAGGATGGGCCGTCCCGGGTGCGCGCCCGCGACGGTCTGGCCGTCGCGCACGACGATGGTCCCGTTCACCAGCACGTGTTGGATCCCTTCGGAGAAGGACAGGTCGTCCTCGAAGGTCGCCGTGTCGATGATGGTGTCCGGATCGAAGACCGTGATGTCGGCATCGCAGCCGACTTGAAGACGACCCTTCAACCGCATCGCCGGAGCCATGGCATCCAGTCGCATGGCCGGCATCAATGTCATCTTGCGCAGCGCGTCCATCAGGCCAAGGGCCCCGCGCTCGCGCACGTAGCGACCGAGCACGCGCGAGTAGGTGCCCGCCGACCGCGGGTGGGCCCTGGGATGATACGGCATGCCGTCGGAGCCGATCATGGTGAACGGCGCCTGCAGCCCCTGCTCGATCCACGGCTCTCTCATCATGTGGAGGATGACGGTGCCGCCCTCCTGACGATACGCGTCGAAGGTCTCCTTGGTCAGGCGCTCCCCCGTGGCCTCCCACTGGATGTCCCCGTAGTCCATGTCCCACACATCTTGCCAGCCCTCGTCGAACAACGTGGACTGGAGGCTCGTCGAGGCGGCCGTGTAGGGATAGAGCTCGGTCGTCACGTCGAGACCCTGCGCCTGCGCGGACGCGACCATGTCGAGCGCGACGCCGATCCGGCCGAGTGCCATGCTGTTGAGATGGACGATGTGCACGGAGGCGCCGGTGGCTGCCGCGTTCGCGATGGCCTCCTGAATGGCCGCCAGGTTCGGATCGCGCACATGGGTGTAGACCGGCGTCTCCATTCTCGCCGCGAACTCGTAGACGCGAAAGATCTCCTCTCGAGTGGCGCCCGGATAGTACCCAACAGGGACGCCGACGCCCAGGGCGCCGCCGGTGAGCTCCTCCGAGAGCCCCTCGCTCATGACTTCGAGCTCGGTCGTGCTCAGCGGTTCGTAGCGGGCGTCGAACCCCTGGTTCAGGATCTCTCGCAGCCTGGGGTCGTCGAGGCCCGAGCGTGCGACGAGCTGCCGGGCCTCGCGCGCCAGTTCCGCGTATCTGTCCATGGCCAGCCAGCGGAGCGATCCCTGCGCGAGTGTGGCGCCATAGTTGATGAGCGCGTCGCCGACACGCGCGTCGAGCCACTCGCGCACGAAGAGGCGTCCCGACTCCAGCTCGAGCGCGGTCGTCACGCCGTCGTGAACCTGATACTCGTTGGCCTCGTTTGTTTGACCGTGAGCGTGAGGGTCGATGAATCCGGGGGCCACCACGAGCCCCGACACGTCCAGGACGGTGGCGCCGGTCAAGGGTGTGGCGGAGATCTCGACGATGCGATCACCGCGAATCCCGACATGGCGGACGGCGTCGAGGCCGGTCTCCGGATCCATGACGCGCCCTCCCGACAGGACGATGTCGTAGCCGTCCGTCTGCGCGGATAGCGGAACCGTCGACGCGAAGAGCATCGCCGCAATGATGATCGGTGCTAGCAGCTGCATGCGTTCCTCCCTGGGCGGTTTCCTTCGTCTTCAACGGTCCTCGACGGTCCTCTGCGGTCACTGTAGCATCTTCCGATTCGGAGGCCGTTCTGGCGGCGCCGCGCCGCAGGCGCTCCTCGCGGACCCATGCCGTGTCCCGCGCGCCGACCTTCACCTGACATCCAGAGGGGTGTAGCATTGCCTGGCTCGTACCCGCGTGGCCGACCAGGGATGACGTGATGACGGTCTTGCCCGAGCCGACGCGACTGGCGAACACGCTGGACCGGGCCTGACGACACCAGAATCCGATGCTCAACGGACTGTTCGTCTTCGTGGTCGTGACCTCGATCCTGATGGGCGCCCTCACGGGTCGGATGGAGGCGCTGACCCAGGCGGTTCTCGACTCCGCCGGTGATGCCGTCACGCTGGCCATCGGGCTGGTCGGCGTCATGGCGTTCTTCCTCGGGCTGATGCGCGTGGCCGAGGATGGCGGGCTGATGCGGCAGATCGCCAGGGCGATCGGTCCGGTCATGCAGCGCCTCTTCCCGACGGTACCCGTCGATCACCCGGCCATGAGTGCAATGATCTTGAACATCGCGAGCAACATGCTTGGCCTGGGCAACGCGGCCACACCGTTCGGCATCCGTGCCATCGAGGAGCTCGACAAGCTGAACGGACGCAAGGGAACGGCGACGAACGCCATGGTGCTGTTCCTTGCGATCAACACCGCGGGACTCGCGATCCTGCCGTCGGGGGTGATCGGACTCCGGGCGTCCCTGGGCTCGCAGGATGCCACGGGCATCTTCTTTCCGACTTGGTTTGCGAGCGGCTGTGCCACCGTCGTCGGCGTGCTGATGGCGACACTACTCGCCCGCCTGCCCCACTACCGGGCAACGGAGCCGCCGGGTCTCGCTCCCGATCCGGCGCCCGCCCCCGCCCCCGCGACCTCCGCGGCGGCCGCCGACAAGGCCGCGCCATCATCCGACACGATGCAGGTTCCCGCGCGCGGTCGCCGGTGGGCGGTGGTGGCCTTCTGGCTCGTGTTCCTGGTGCTTCTCGGACGCCACATCGCGACCACCTCGACCGAGGGGGTGACCACCGACCTGATTCGTGGCGTGATGTCGTACTGGATGCTGCCGGCGCTCATTGCCGGCCTCGTGCTGTACGGGTGGTCGCGTGGTGTCCGCGTGTACGCATCGTTGGTCGACGGCGCCAAGCAGGGATTCGAGGTGGCGTTGCGGATCATTCCGTATCTGGTCGCCATCCTGGTCGCGATCGGCATGTTCCGGGCGTCCGGGAGCATCGATCTCCTGGTGCGCGTCATCGCGCCGATCACCGATCTCATCCGGATGCCCGCCGAAGCGTTGCCGATGGCGATTCTCCGCCCGCTTTCCGGGTCAGGCGCCTTCGGTGTGATGGCGGAGATCATGAACACGCACGGTCCGGATTCCTTGATTGGCTACATGGTGAGCACGTTTCAGGGCAGCACGGAGACGACGTTCTACACGCTCGCCGTGTACTTCGGTGCGGTGGGGATCGTCAACACGCGCCACACGCTCCCCGCCTGCCTGATGGCGGATACGGCCGGCATCCTCGCCGCCGTGCTCATCGTCAACGTCATGTTCGGATGATTCCCGGCCCAGGCCCCACCTCATGCCCGCAGTCGCCGCCCTCGCCACGGCCGTCCCTCCCTTCCGCTGCGACCAGGCGATGGCGCGTGAGGCGGTGGTCCGACTCTGCGCGGGCCGGCCGGATCTGGAGCGTCTGGCGCCGGTCTTCGGCCGGGCAGGAGTCGAGACCCGCTACCTGGTGCATCCACTCGAGTGGTACACCGAGGGTCGACCGTTCGACGAGCGCAACCGGGAGTTCCTGGCGAAGGGGCTGGATCTCGCCGAGGTCGCGGCGCGCGCGTGCCTGACGAAGGCCGGGGTGGATCCCCACCAGGTCGACCACCTGTACTTCGTGACGACGACGGGTCTGACGACACCGAGCCTGGATGCGCTCCTCGCGCCGCGGCTGGGGCTGGGACCCCACGTGCGGCGGTCGCCGCTCTTCGGTCTCGGGTGCGCGGGTGGAGCGGGGGCCCTGATCCGCGCGTGTGAGGTGCTGCGCGGTGCACCCACGGAGCGGGCACTCGTGGTGTCGGTCGAGCTCTGCAGCCTCGTCTTCTCACCGCGAGCCCGCACGCCGACGGACCTGATCGGTGCGGCGCTCTTTGGTGACGGCGCGGCGGCGGTGCTCGTCGCCGGAGACGCGGCCGCGCCGGCGGGACCCTCGGTCGTCGCCACGCGGTCGCTGCTGTTCCCCGAGCGCCGCGATCTCATGGGCTGGGATTTCACCGCGGACGGGATGCGGCTGGTGCTGTCGCGTGAGATTCCACGATTCGTGGAGACGGAGGTCGGCCCGAGCATCCTCCAGTTCGCGCGCGACAACGGCGTGGCGCTGTCTGCCGTCGATCACTGCATCCTGCACCCGGGTGGGCCGAGGGTGATGGCCACCTACCGCTCGGCGCTCGGCCTCTCGGAGGCGTCGCTGCAGCTTGCGCGGGAGTCGATGCGACGCTACGGCAACCTGTCGAGTGGCGCGGTGCTCTTCATGCTGAGCGACCTCGTCTCGGCCGGGCAAGCCAAGCGCGGGGACACGGGGCTGATGGTGGCGCTCGGTCCCGGCTTCGCTGCCGAGATGCTCGTCCTCGAGTGGTGATGCCTTCTGGCGGCTGACGCGCCCGGCCTCCTGCCTGTGACGCCAGCGGCCGTGGGGGTGTCAGGCTCGGAGGGTGTCGTCCGGACGGCAGACGCCTCCCTCGCAGGGGGTCGCATCGCGTCCGCTCAGCCAGTAGCGGTGTCGGGCGATGAAGCGATACGCGCGGTCGGCCACCCAGGCGATGGGCGGGATGTAATACGCGAGCGCGAGTGACCCGAGTCCGGGGTGTCCCTGGTGGAGGGCCTGGGCGATCGCCTCGGCTCCACCGTACAGACGACCCGCGGGATCGGCGAGGACGATCTCACGCATGCAGCGTTCGGCGGTGAGGCCGGGGAACCGCTCGAGGAGCCGCGTCTCGGCCGGACGCGTGACGATGCGGGGGCCGGCGAGCCGCGAGAGTCGCGCCGCCTGTGCCCGGCAGAATCCACAGCGCCCGTCGTAGATCAACAGGGGGGTACCCGCCCGGTGAGCGGCCTGATCCAAGGGGTGTGTCATGAGCTGCGGCCGATCGAAAGCCGGGTTTCATCTTATCACCGCGGTGTGTCGAACGTGCGGCCCGGCCCGCCGGCCGCGGGCCCACTTGGAACCCGGTCCGGCGAGAGGAAGCACGCCGCAGCCCGCGCCGAGGCGCCCCGGACCGCCCGGCCTGCTGGGTGCCCGCCACCGTTGGCGGATCGGTAGGCTCCGTGTAGACTCAGCGGCGTATAGGGAGGCTCGACCATGTTCCGACGCGCGTTGTTCGCGGTGGTGGGCGCGCTGCTCATCCACGGGAGCGCCCTACACGCCCAGGAGTCTCATTGGCCTCAGTGGCGCGGACCCGACCGCAACGGGGTCTCGACCGCGGCCGACCTGCCGCTCGAGTGGAGCACGACGGAGAACGTCCTGTGGAAGGTCGCCATCGAAGGCCGGGGGCACTCCTCTCCCGTGGTGTGGGGCAAGAACATCTTTCTGACGACCGACATCGAGGGGGACGTCATCCCGGGCGCCCACGCGCCGGAGCACCTTCGCGCCGGAGAGCCCTACCTCCATCCGGCTGCGCAGAGTGCCGATCGCCGGCATACCCTCAAGGTGCTGGCCATCGATGCCGACACCGGCCGAACGCGGTGGTCGCGAACCGTGCACGACGGTCGAGTGTTCGACAACCGGCACGGCCGAAACACCTACGCCACTCCGACCGCTGTCACCGATGGTGAGCGCGTCTACGCCTACTTCGGCTCGCAGGGCCTGTACGCGTTCGATTTCGGCGGCACGCTCGCATGGGACGTCGATTTCGGCGATGTCTCGACCTGGGGGCACGGCCACGGCACGTCTCCGCTGCTGTTCGGGGGCCTGCTCATCCTGCAGATCGATCAGAACGAGGGTGACGGATCTCGGCTCGTAGCGCTGGACAAGGACACGGGCGCGGAGGTCTGGAACACACCACGCGCGGAACGCATCGACTACAGCAGCCCCATCCTGATCGGCAGCGGGGACCGGACGGAGATCGTGACGACGAGCTACCAGAACGTCATCGCCTACGATCCCAGGACCGGCGCGGAGCGCTGGCGGAGCTCGGGATTCCTGGGGAACGGCGTTCCCACCGCAGTCGCGAACGAGCACATGGTCTTTGCGGTGTCGGGCTATCCCGACAAGGTTACCCGCGCGATCCGGATCCCCACCGATGCCGACACGCCTGCCACGGTCGACGCCGTCTGGGAGTATCGAAAGGGCACGGGCTACACGCCGTCGCCCTTGCTGTATCGCGGACATCTCTATCTCGTGTCGGACAAGGGGCTGCTCACGTGTATCGAGCCGGATACGGGCAGACTCGTGTACGAGGGCGGACGGGTTCCGGTCCCGACCTTCGTTCGCGCGTCTCCCGTCGCCTGGGAGGACAAGATTCTCCTCTCCGGCGAGGATGGCGACTTCTTCGTGGTCCAGGCAGGACCCGAGCACAAGGTGCTCGCGCACAGCTCGATCGGCGAACGGGTCATCGCGTCACCCGCGGTGGCGGAGGGGCGCTGGTACATCCGAGGTGAGCAGCACCTCTACGCGATCGGCACGGACACGGCCGCGACCGCGGCGCCCCCCCCCGGACAGGTGCCATGATCGGCCCGACGGGGTCTCGCCGACGGCCGTGTGACGGGACCCGTTCGGCGCGAGCCACGCCGCGGGGTTGGCTCGGAGTCCAGGAAGGAAGGTGGTTCGCATGTCCCGTGATCAGCCCGGACGCGTAGCGCGGCGCGCCCTGGTCGGCGCGCTCCTGGTTGCAGCCGGGATGCTCTGCCCGCCGGGGTCGGGGCTCGGTTGGATGGGTGCCAGCCGGGGGACCGCCAGCCTGGCCGCGGTTGGCGCGACGCCCGGGTCGCAGACGGGAGAGCGATTCGTGCCCTCGCGACCCGAGACCGTGACGTGGGGATGGTTTCCCGTCGACCGTCCCCCCGTCCTGACCATCCAGTCCGGAGACACAGTCCGCATCGACACGCTGACCCACGCCGGTGCGACGCAGGATGAGGATCCGGTCACCTACCTCGGCGCGCTCGGTGTCGAGAAGGACGAGATCCTGCAGGACGTCCTCGACTTTTGGGCGTCGCGGCGCCAGCGGCCCAGAGAGGGGCGGAGCGGACACGTCATCACCGGCCCGGTCGCCATCGAGGGCGCAGACCCGGGGGACATGCTCGAGGTGCAGATCCTCGACGTGCGGACCCGCGTGCCATACGGGATCAACAGTACGAACGCGAGGAGCGGCGTCTTCGATCCCCGCTATCCGGGGGCGCGTCGCGCAGATCCGCCGCTGGACATCCCGAGGACCCAGCATTTGATTCGAACGGCCGTCGTGGGCGGTCGCGAGGTCGCGCTCTTCTCCCCGGAAATCGAGGTTCCCCTGGCGCCGTTCATGGGCATCATGGGCGTCGCACCCGCCGACCCGGTGGATGGGCAGCCCGGCGTGACCGTCCCGGGGATTCAGAGCTCACGGCCCCCGGGGGCCTTCGGCGGCAACATGGACGTGAGGGATCTCACGGCCGGAACGACGCTGTATCTCCCCGTCTTCCAGCCGGGCGCGCTGTTCTACGTCGGCGACCCTCACTCCGCTCAGGGCGACGGCGAGGTCAGCGGCACGGCCATCGAGCAGTCGCTCACGGGGGTCTTCAGGTTCGTCGTCCACGAGGGGAAGGCGATCGCCGGCCCACGCGCCGAAACCGAGACGCACTACATCCTGATGGGGATCGACCTCGATCTGGATAGGGCGCTGCAGCTGGCGGTCCGCGAGGTTGTGGCCTTTCTCGTCGAGGAGAAGGGCCTGACGCGAGCCAAGGCGTTCTCGCTGGCCAGCATCGCCGTCGACTTCCACGTGGCCGAAGCCGTCGACCTCACGCAGGTCGTTTCTGGAAAGATTCCGAAGAGCCTCTTCCTCTCGGCTACTGCAGCAGCGCGTTGAACACGAGCTTGAAGGTGCCGTAGGTCTGTGCCCGATGCTGCGGGCGGAATCCGATGAGCACCACACGTCCCTCCCCGTAGCCCGCGGAAACCATGGCGGCGCGTTTCGCCAGGTGCTCCTCGCCGATGAGCCAGCCGCTCCGCAGGATGTCACGGTCGCGATAGCGCACGACGGTCTCGTAGCGCGCGTTGGCCCGAGAGGGCGTGATCTCGAACGCCGGGTTGCTCCAGAAGAGCGCGAGGGCTTCCGACGGCATGCCGTACGCGAGCGGGTGAGTGGGGTCGACATCGACCCACAGCGTCGAACCCGGACAGAAGAACTCCTTCGTGGGCACGTCCGCGAGGACGTTGCTGACGTGGAGGGCGAACGCCTCGATGGCGAACTCGGTGGCATTGCCGAAGCTCACGAGCATCCCGCCCTCGCGGACGAAGGCCTTCAGCGCCTCGACGCCGTCACCGGCCAGGCCGCTCATGTACTCGGGCGGGTAGGACTGTGGCGCCGCGGGATCGACTTCGACCTTGTCGTCCAGCGGATCGACGTCACCCGTGATGAGATCCTTGGGATCGTGGGGGATGATGATGACGTCGAGCGTCGAGCGCAGCCCTCCCTTCTCGATATCCGCGTCGTGGAGGGTCGTGTACGGAAAACCGAAGCGCTCGAGGAGGAACCGCGTCCAGCCCTCGTCCATACTGCCGCCGCGATAGCGCTGGTACATGCCCACGCGCATCCGGTTCACGTCACCGAGGCCCCCGCTCGGCGTCTCGGTGATCGCGTCGAAGTCCACCCCCGTCGCGGTGGCGACCCGCCGTAGCACGTCGCTGGACGCATCGCCCACGATGAAATCGCCGCCCGGGTCGTCGTCGGACGGCACGACGCGCTGGACCGTCACACCTTCGTCGATCAAGAGATTGACCGCCTTGTAGCTGAGGTTCATTCGGCCATCGAGACGGTGCCGCGAGCCGGGGGCCACGTTGCCGGGTGTGGGATCCTCGTCGTCGAGGATCTCGAGGCGCCCCTCGACGGGCGACCCCACCGGGTCGACCCGGACGCCCATGAACTCCGACATGGTGTGGGTGGCCGTGTCGTAGGGCCGTAACGGCGAGCCGTCGCGCGCTCGAGTCCACTCGTTGTCGGGATAGTCCGTGCGGCCCATCAGGTTGCGGATGAGGCCCATCTTCGGTTGCGCGAGGGAGATGACGTACGAGCCGGCCCCGTACTGCATGCCGTCGACCTCGAACGAGGCGGTGGCTTTGCCAACCTCGATGTCTGACTTCAGCAGGGTGTTCACCATCTTCACTGCGGTGAGGCGATCGTGTTGGCGTGCGGGCACCACGTAGGCCTTCACGTCACCGGCGGCGCCCCGCTCGATCTGCCGCTGCGCCTTCAGGTAGCCGTTGCGCAGGATGGTCTCGCGGTTTCGGGCCGCACTGTCGAGGATGGCCCAGGCCGCGACCTTCTGCTGCTCGACGATGTCCCGCACGCGCCACCAGCCGCCCGGCCAGACGTTGGGCATCGTCGACTGCGCCTCGTACACGGGGAACTGCCGCGCGCCGCCCTGAAGCTGCTCGGGATGCAGATAGAGCGGCGTCGCGAGGCTCGCGCTCGCCGATTCGGTCAGCATGCCCGCCATGTTGTGGAACGGCGTGATCCAGTGCCAGCCGAAGTGACCCCAGCCGGGGTACTGTCCGTTGTTCAAGATCCCGGCCTTCTCGTGCTGCTCCAGCTTGTAGGCGATGTGTGCCCCGTACCAGGAGTGCTCGCGCCAGACCAACGGGTCCGCGTAAGGCCGCATGGGCTCGCTATAGGGCGGCACGTACATCCGGGGGCCGTAGGCGCCCATCTGGTGGTGGTCCACGTAGGCCTGCGGCGTCCAGTCCCGGTAGAGCACCTTGGCCGTGTACACCGCCTCGATCTGATTCAGAAAGTCCGCATCCCGGTTGTTATCGTGGCCGACGTATTTGTGATACAGCCAGGGCAGATTGGAGCCTTCGTACTCGGTGTCCAGAGTCTCCCGATACCAGTCGGTCACCATGATCTGCCGTCCGGATTGAAGCAGGGAAACATCAGATGGACGACGTTACCCAGGATTCGCTGCGTCTCCGCGTCGTTCCGGGAGGCGAGCTCGTAGGCCAGCTCGGGTGCGGTCTGCGCCGCCGCGACCTCGGTCGAGTGGAGGCCGAAGGACTGGCTCACGACGGCCTTTCCCTCGGCGATCAGTCGCTCGATGTCCTGCTCCGACCGTCCGCGCGGATCGCCAAGCTGATTGTTCATCTCTCGGATGGTCGCGAGGTTCGCATGGTTCTCGGGCGACGTCACGATGGCCAGGAGATAGGGATGCCCCTCGGTCGACGGGCCGAGGTCGATGACCTCGATCCGGTCGCTCTCGCTGGCGAGGAGCTCGAAGTATTCGACAATCTTGTCCCAGCGGGCCAGCTCCCTGTCCGCACCCAGTTGGTGACCGAAGAAGGACTCCGGGGTCGTGATGTCGTTGGCACGCTGGAGCTCGCGGGCGTCGAGAGACGCCGAGACGAGCAGGAGTAACGCGATCCACGCCTGCAGACGGATCTTTTTCATGGCTACCTCGTTGCTCCGAGAAGGGTCATGTGGCCGGGACGCGCCCCGTGGCCGCCCACGCACGACGAAAAGCCGGACCGCTCGCGTTGTCGAGGGCCCCCGGGTCATTCTATGACCGCCGAGCCGGCGCGTCCACGCCATACGCCGCCGCCACAGACCCGGGCGCGACGAGCTGGTAAGATCTTCCTGGTTTGGCCGGTCGTCGTGAAAGGAGTGAGATGGCGAAAATTCGAGGGTGAGCGAAACTTAGTTGGAAATTGAAACGGCTCCCACACCCTGTGGTTTGATGACGTTAAGCAAAACGGCCATCAACCCACGAGAGAAAGGAGCCGAGATGAGCAGTGTCCTACGTCCTGTCAGGAAGCGCAAGAAGGGTCGCAAGCTGGGCCGGGTCGAGGTCATCCGGCGCGAGGACTACACCGCGCTGGAGCTGGACGCCAAGGTGGAGCTGATCCGCTCGCTGGTCCCGCTGGGCTTGATGCACGTGGAGGAGGTGCTCGACGAGGAGGTAACGGCGCTGGCTGGCGAGCGCTACGCCCGCAAGGCCGCGTCGATCGGGGGCCGCCGGCACGGTAGCAACCCTGGGACCGTCGGCCTGGCGGGGCAGCGGGTGCCGATTCGGGTGCCGCGGGTGCGCGGGGTCGCGGGGCGGGAGATTCCGTTGCGCGCCTACGAGGCGTTGCATGGCGACGGCGCGGTGAATGACCTCCTGCTGAAGCGCGTGCTCTATGGGATCTCGTGTCGCAACTACGAGGCGGCCGCCGAGGCGATTCCCGGCGCGATCGGGCTGTCGGGGTCGACGGTGTCCCGAGGCTTCATCGAGGCCAGCGCCGCGAAGCTTCACGAGCTCCAGGAGCGGGACCTGGCCGCTGAGGACGTCGTGGCCATCGTATTGGACGGCAAGACGTTCGCCGAGGCCACAATGGTCATCGCACTGGGCATCACCATTTCTGGGGCGAAACACTTCCTCGGCTTCGTGGAGACGGACACGGAGAATGAGCGGGTGCTGACGCTGTTCTTGCGGTCGTTGGTCGAGCGGGGCTGGACCTCTCGCAGGGCCTGCTGGTGATCCTCGACGGCAGCAAGGGGCTGCGGGCAGCCGTCCGGAAGACCTTCCGCCACCGCGCCCTGGTCCAACGGTGCCAGTGGCACAAGCGGGAGAACGTGGTGAGTCACCTGGCCAAGAGCGAACTGGCGGCGTGGCGTCAGCGCCTCCAGCGCGCCTACAACCGGCCGGAGTACGACGAGGCCCTCACGGCGCTCAAGACGCTCCAGGGCGAGCTCGACGAACGGAACCAGTCGGCGGCTCGGAGCTTGACAGAAGGTCTGGACGAAACCTTAACGCTGCATCGCCTCGGGCTGTACGGGGTGCTGGGCCGGTCGCTGAAGACGACGAACTGTCTGGAGTCGGTCAATGCGCTCGTTGAGGAACGCTGTGCGAAGGTTGACCACTGGCAGAACTCGAGCCAACGCCACCGCTGGCTGGCGACCGCGCTCCTGGACATCGAGCCGCGCCTGCGGAAGCTGATGGGCTACCGCCACCTGCCCACGCTTCGTGCCGCGTTGAAGCAAGAACTGAAGATCGACACGACGACATCGAAGAAGGCCGCATGACGAATCCGGAGCCGTAGAGAGTTTCAATTGAGTCTCCCTCGCCTGAAGGCGAGGGATTCAGTGCGCCGCGTCGGCTGAAGCCGACTATCGCGGCGCACGGCCCAGAGCCCAAAGAGGTCCGGCCCTGCGGCCTCCTGAAGGCTTCGCCTAAAGGCGAGGGGTTTCACACATCCCAGAGGGAGACTCTAAGAATGGGCTTGACTCGAAAATTCTGGTGTTCGCGGGCAGCACGCGGCGCGACTCGTTCAACAAGAAGCTCGCTCGAGCGGGCGGAATCCAGGTCGAGAACGCTGGCGGCGAGGTCACCTACGTCGATCTGCGGGATTACCCGCTCCCGCTCTACGACGGCGATCTCGAAGCCGAACGGGGGATTCCCGAGCCGGCCCAGAGGCTCAAGACGCTCTTCCGGGCGCACCCGGGGCTGCTGATCGCGTCGCCCGAGTACAACAGCTCGATCAGTGGCGTGCTGAAGAACACGCTGGACTGGGTGTCCAGACCCGCCGACGGTGAGCCGCCGCTCGTC
Organism: Vicinamibacterales bacterium; assembly: GCA_965197935.1. Classification (GTDB taxonomy): domain Bacteria; phylum Acidobacteriota; class Vicinamibacteria; order Vicinamibacterales; family CAZQMT01; genus CAZQMT01. The sequence goes on from CBDAOD010000002.1 coordinate 1,708,896, forward strand.
GCCTTCCGCGGGAAGGTGGCGGCGCTGACGAGCGCCTCGCCGGGCGGTTTCGGCGGCATGCGCGGGCTCGTCACCGTGCGCGCCATCCTCGGTAACATCGGTGTGCTGGTGCTGCCGACCCAGATCAGCGTCCCCAAGGCCGGCGAAGCCTTCGCCGAGGACGGCTCGCTCCTCGACGCACGTCTGGAGCGTCGGCTGGCGAAGCTGGCGACCGAGCTGGTTGAGACCGTTGGTCGGCTAGCAGCCCCTGGTGAAAATCCTGCGCAGCACTGAGGGCCGCCTTGGGAGATGCCGAGGCCGGTCAGGGCAAGGCGCGAGGAGCGAGCATGCCGGGAGGTTGTGACCCATCCTGAACAGTGCCCAACGCAGCCTGCGGCGGGATGCAGCGCCGGCCGACTGTAGCAGGACTTTGCCATTGGCTGCTGCTACGGTGAGGCTATCAGGTCGTTCCACACCACAACTCACCGCCGCGGTCGTGCGAGGTTACTCATCCAGCTGCGCGTACTCCGCCCTCGCCTCGCGCAGTGCGGGTAGGTCCGCGTCGGCGTCTTTCCAGATCGCGAAGACGGCTTCGTAGGCCGATCGGGCCGCCGCATCCTCGCCGGCCAGGACGCGCGCGCGGGCGAGAGCCAGAGAGGCGAGTGGCTGCAGGCACGAGAACGGGTCGACGCCGCGGTGATCCAGGATCGTCTGGAACTCGGCGGCCGCGGCCGGGCCGTCCGCCCGCGCGCGATGGGCCTCGCCGCGGAAGTAGAGCGGCCCGAGGGCGGCGACGGTTCCGAGCTGATAGGGGGTGGCCATGCGTAGCGTCTCCAGCGCGAGCGCGGGATCGCCACGGGCCAGGGCGATGGCCGCCCTTGCGATGGGCACGTACACGCCCTGGATCAACGTGGACGTCGGGTATGGTGATGCCTCCGCGACGAGTCGCTCCGCCGCCTCGGGCTGTCCCGTCATGGCGAGCACGACAGTCAGCCTGAGACCGACGACGCTCGAGGCCCCGTCGGTCAGGATCGTCTCGGAGAGCGCCCGCGCCGCCTCTGGGTTCCCGTATAGCACCTCGGTCAGGGCGTGTTGCGCCCCGTAGCCGGCGGCCACCTCCGAGAAGTTGCGGAGTCGCGCCATGTCCATCGCCTGGGCGTAGAGGTCGCGGGCGTCGCGCAACCGACCGCTGTGGGCGAGTGCCTGTGCGCGGGCGCCAACCAGATCGAATTCGCGGGGGGTGCCCGTGGCCCACTCGCGGTGACGCTGGCTGGCGGCGGTGTCTCCTCGAAGGAGCGCAATCTGGTAGAGCAGACGTCGCGTCGGTCCGGACGCGATCGACCGGGCGACGGCCTGGTCCGCCGTGCGGACGGCGTCGTCGTATCGATTGAGGCCGCGGTAGGCGTAGGCGAGGTTGGAGTAGGGAAACGGGTGGGAGGGGTTGCGACGGTTGGCTTCCCGTGCCGCCTCGACGGCCTGCTCGTAGCGACCGAGCTGGTTCTGCACCACGGCGAGATTGTTGGCCGGGCTGAAGTCGCGCGGATACAGCTGGCGGAGCACGTTGAGGGTCTGAAGGACCCGATCCTTCTCGCCGGTCACGCGATCGTGGTACTGGTAGGTGATGCCGAGCCGCTCGCGCTCGCTCACCTTCCCGCGGTGCTCGAAGGCCCGCGTGGCGTGTTCCTCGCTCCGCCGCGTCTCGCCCAGATTCCCGTAGACGGTCGAGAGCATCATGTGCGCGAGCGCGAAGCTCGGGTCGAGCTCGGTGGCCCTGAGGAGGAACGGGATCGAGTCGATCTCGTCGCCGCGGGCACGCTCCGCGACGGCCAGCGTGTACGCGCGCAGCGCCCCCAGTGACGGTGTCGTCGCCTGCTCGACCGGCACGTCGAACGCTGGAGCGACGCCATCGACTCGCCGAGCTTGGCCCGCGTCCCCGAGGCCACGCGTCCAACCGCCCGCAGCACCTCTTCCTTCCGATCGGCCTCCGCCTGGTCGCGCGCGAGCGTCTCACCCGTCGCACACTCCGTCGCGTCGAGGGTGACGACGTAGATGCCGCCAAGCTGGGCGATCGACGCCTCCAGCATCGCCCGCAGTCCCTGCCGTTCGCAGATCTCGAGGGCGACGTCGTGCGTCAGCGAGGCGTCCGGCGAACGCCCCATCAGTCTCAGCGTCTCGCGAATCCGCTGGTCGGGCACGAGGTCGAGAAAGGGAGACTGGCTGAGCTGTACCGCGAGTGCCTGTCGCAGCGTACCGTCGAACGCGGCGTCCGTCGTGCCGTTCTCGAAATCCGCCAACAGGACCGAGTCACGCTCGGTGAGAGCGGGCGGCGAGCCAGGGCGAAGCAGCGCGAACGCGAGCGCGAGGAGGACCGCGGCGCCCGCCCCCACCGCAACGACGAGCCTGCGGGCCGAGCGCCGATTGGTCGACCTCGCCTGGATCGTCGTCGCCGCGGCACCCTCGGGAGGGGTGCCACCGTGGGCCGAGAGCGAGAGCTCGACGTCATCACCGGCCTCCCGGTTCCGTCGAAGACGCCGCAGGTCGGCCAGGAGATCGGCTGCGCGTTGATAGCGGAGGTCCCGGTCCCTCTCCGTCGCCTTGTCGAGGATGGGCTCGAGGTCCTCGGGGACGGCCCGGGTGGGCCCGCGAGCCGGCACCGACGTCCGATGCAGGACGACGTCCAGAACGCCAACGATCTCCCTGCCCGGGGCGGCCCGAGGCTCCCTCACCAGCTCGTGGAGGACCGCGCCGAACGAGAACAGGTCCGTCCGGGCCTCCAGCGTGTCGCCCCGCACCTGCTCGGGCGACATGTAGGCCATCGCGTCGGGCGGTACGGTCGGCTGGGCGAGCCCGTCGTGCGAACGTGCCGTGGTCGTGGTGGACGGCGAGGCGGCCTCGGCGGCTGACGCCGTCTCCTCCAGGATCTGTGCCAGACCGAAACCCAGGAGCTTGACCTGCCCCGCGTGCGTCACGAAGACGCTGGCCGGCGTGATGTTCCGGTGGATGATGCCCCGGCGATGCCCGGCCGCGAGCGCCGCCACGATCTCCTGCGCGAGCTCGAGAACGCGATCGACCGACAGGGGCTTCCGACGCGCCAGCTCGCGGAGTGTCGTGCCCTCGAGCCGCTCCATGGCGAGGAAGGGACGTCCATCGACCTCGCCGATCTCGTGAATCGCGCAGACGTTGGGATGATGGAGCGAGGCGACGATCGCGGCGCCACGATGGGAGCACGCGAGGGCCTCGCTGGCGCCGGCGAGGTCCATCGTGAAGACCTTTAGCGCGACCTGGTGCCCGCCTCGGAGATCCTCCGCGGCGTACACCACCCCAGTGCCGCCCCGTGCCAGCTCGGCGAGCACCCGGTAGTGCGAGATTGTTCGACCGAGCATGTGGCGCGTCTATTGGTGAAGCGGGCGGGAGCCCCCGACCGTATGCTCGTGATCGCTCCCACCATAGGTGCGTGGGGCCCCGGCGGTCAACGATCGGTTGCGCCGGTCGGCTCCCGATCGCGCTCCTGCTGGACGCCCAGGTACTCGCGGCGGGCCGCCTCGAGGATGTGGACGTCCGGGTCGGCCTCTCGCCACAGGCCGAAGAACGCCTCGTAGGCCTGGCGGCTGGCGACCAGATCGCCCAGGACGGCGAGCGCTCGAGCTCGCTCGAGGTGTGCGAGCGGGTAGTAGCAGGAGAACGGGTCGACACCGCGGTGATCGATCAGCTTCTGGAATTCCGCCACGGCCTCGGCGCCCCGTCCTTGCCGCGCGTACGCGACGCCGCGCAGATACGCGGGCACGAGCGAGGCCACGTTCCCCAGCTCGTAGGACGAGGCGGCCCGCAGGACCTCGATGGCCCGGTCGGGTTCCCCGCGGTCGAGGGCGATGGCCGCCGTGATCACCGGTCGATAGACCCCGCGGATCTCGGTCGCGCGCGGGCGGCGGGCGGCCTCCTCCTCCAGGATCGCCAAGGCGCGCTCCCACTGCCCGGCCAGGGCGAGCACCAGCCCGGCACGCAATCGCACGATCGGGCCGACGTCCTCCTGAAGGATGGCGTCCGCCAGGGTCGTGGCCGTCTCCACGTTGCCGTAGGTCACCTCGATGATGGCGAGTCTGGCTTTGTACCCCGAGACGACCTCCGAGAACCGTCCCATGCGCGCCATCTCCATCGTCTGGTCGTAGAACCCGCGCGCGTCGTCGAGACGCCCCTCGAACGCCGCCACCTCGGCACGCGCTCCAGTCAGGTCGAATTCGCGGGCCTTGCCTCGGGCCCAGTCGAGGTGCTGCGCGGCCGCCTCGTCGTCGTCCTCGAGCCGCGCCAGCTGGTAGAGCAGTCGGCGGGTCGGCACCGTTTCGATCTCCAGCGCGACCGCCTGCTCGGCCACACGCCTGGCTTCGTCGAAGCGGCTGAGACCCCGCTCCGCGTACGCGAGATTCGAGTAGGGAAACGGGTGCGACGGATCACGACGGATGGCCTCCCGGGCCTCGTCGACCGCCTGTTGGTAGCGTCCCAGGCGGTTCAGGACGACCGCGAGGTCGCTCGGCGGCACGCGATCGCGAGGATACGACTGCTTGAGCACGGTCAGGGCCTGTAAGACCTCCTCGGCGTCTCCGGTGACGCGGTCGTGATACTGATAGGTGATGAAGAGTCGTTCGCGCTCCGTCACGTGCTCGCGATGTTCGTACGCCAAGCGGGCGTACCCCTCGCTCCTGAGCGACTCACCCAGGTTGCCGTACACCGTCGACAGCGTCATGCCAGCCAACGCGAACTGCGGGTCAAGCTCGAGGGCGCGAAGCAGAAACGGAATCGACCCGATCTCGTTGCTCGCCGATCGTTCGGCGACACCGAGCGTGTACGCGCGGAGTGCCTCGAGCGACGGGGTCGTCGCTTGTTCGATCGGGACATCGAACCGCTCGAGCGACGCCAGCGACTCTCCGAGCGTCAGGCGCATGCTCGAGGCGAGGCGTCCCGCCGCGCTCAGGACCTCCTCCTGGCTGTCCGCCTCGGCCTGCTCACGGGCCAATGCCGCACCGGTCCGACACTCGATGGCGTCGAGCGTCACGACGTAGCGCGACCCTAGTCGTCCGACCGAAGCCTCGAGCATGGCCTTGAGGCCCCGTCGCTCGCAGATCTCCCGGGCGGTGTCGTGGGTCAGCGGTTCGTCCGGCGAGCGTTCCATGAGCCGCAGCGTCTCTCGAATTCGGTTGTCGGCGACGATGTCGAGGAAGGGTGACTGGCTGAGCTGGACCGCCAGCGCCTGGCGCAGCGTGTCGTCGAGCACCTCCTCTCCCGTGTCGTTCGCAAAGCCGGCGAGCAGGACCGAGTCGCGATTCGTCAGCGTGGCCGCCGGCCGACCGCGAACGAGCCAGACACCGGCGACGATGGCCCCCAGAACGGCGATCCCGGCCACGGCCGTCAGGGCGCGACTGCCAGACAGGGCGTCGATCCAGCCCGCCCCGGCCCCTGCGCCGACCGCGGGGCCGACACCGGCCGAGCCTCCGGACGCGCTCGCCTCAGCCGACCGATCGACCGTGCGTCGGAGCCGCCGCAGATCGGCGACGAGGTCGGCCGCGTCCTGACATCTGAGGTCGCGATCCTTCTCTAGCGTCTTGTCGAGGAGTCGGTCCAGATCCGCCGGCAGACTTTGATCCCGCATGCGTGGCGAGGGCGGCGTCCGATGGAGGATCGCGGCGAAGACCACCGCCGCGTTGCGCCCCGGAAAGGCGCGCTCGCCCGTGGCCATCTCGTACAGGACGGCGCCGAAGGAGAACAGATCCGTTCGGAGATCGACGTCCTGGCCTTTGACTTGATCGGGCGACATGTAGGCGGTCGTGCCGACCTGCATGCCCGGCTGGGTCAGCTCCTCGGGCGCGGGGTGACCCGGTGACTGCGGCTCGATGGTGCGGATGTCGTCGGCCGCATCCTGGACGAGCTTTGCGAGTCCGAAGTCAAGGATCTTCACCTGGCCTGCGTCCGTGACGAAGATGTTGGCCGGCTTGATGTCCCGGTGGATGATGCCGCGACGATGCGCGGCCTCGAGACCTTCGGCGACCTGGAGCGCGATCGTCAGCAGCCGATCGAGAGGAACGGGTTGTCGCTGGATCACGTCCCGCAGCGTCATGCCTTCGAGGAGCTCCATGACGATGAAGGGACGCCCGTCATGTTGGCCGATGTCGTAGATCGTGCAGATGTGGGGGTGGTTGAGAGACGAGGCGATCTTGGCCTCGCGACGGAACCGCTCGATCGCCTCACGCTGACGGGAGAGGTCGGGCGGCAGGAACTTCAGCGCCACCTGGCGGCCGAGCCGGGAATCCTCGGCCCGATACACGACGCCCATGCCACCGACACCCAGCTCGGAGAGCACCCGGTAGTGTGAGATGGCTCGACCGACCAGGCCCTCCGCCCGCGGGGCCGGCGTCACCGGGACGGTGGTCGGCGCCACGCCAGACTCGGCCAGGGGTGCCACGCCGGCGCCGGCGACCCGCGAGCGATTCGGGTCTCCGCCGAGTCGTACGAGATCGGCTCGCAGCTCGGCGGCGCTCTGGTAGCGTACCGGCGGCTCCTTCTGCAGCGCCTTGCGGATGATCTCGTCCAGGGCAGACGGGACGGTGGGGTTCAGGTGGACCGGCGCGGGTGGGATCCGGAGCAGAATCGCATCGAAGATCGACGCCAAGCCTTCACCCTCGAAGGGGAGGGCGCCGGTCGCCATCTCGTAGAGGACCACGCCGACGGAGAACAGATCCGAGCGTGCGTCGATGGCCTTTCCGAGCACTTGCTCCGGTGACATGTGGGCCGCTGCGGCGATCGAGAGATCCTGGCCAGAGAGGTGCGGCGTCTCGATTCGGGTCGGCGCCTCGGAGGTCACTGGCAGCCGGCCCACGTTCGCCAGGCCGAGGCCGAGCAGCTTCACCTGGTCGTCCCGCGTGACGAAGATGTTCGCGGGCCTGATGTCGCGGTGGAGGATCCCCTGGGCGTGCGCAGCTACGAGCGCGTCGGTGATCTGGATCGCAAGATTCATCGCCGTTTCGGCGGGCACCGGCGCGCCGGCGATTCGATGTTCGAGCGTGTGTCCCTCCAGCAGCTCCATGGCGATGAAGGGCCGCTCGTGGGCGACATCGACGTCGTAGACGCGGCAGATGTTCGGGTGGTCCAGCGCCGCCGCCGCGTGGATCTCGAGGACCACCCGCTCGAACGTCGGCGGATCGGCCGCGACGGCTTCGGGCAGAAGTTTCAGGGCGACGTGACGGTCGAGCGTGGTGTTCCGAGCGCGATAGACGACGCCGGTCGGGCCGGCCGTCCCCGAGCTTGTCGAGGAGGCGATAGTTGGAGATCGTCTCGATCACCCTCTAACTGTATGGTACGCTCACCGATCGTGCGAGCGATGGTCCCGAGGATCGTGTACCTGACGCTGTTCGCCGTGCTGTCGAGTACGGCGTCGGGGGTAGGCCAGACGCTGACGGTCGACGGCGCGAGTGCCCGGACCGTCCGCTTGGGGCAGGATTTCGCCACGACGGCCTACGGTGACCCGTGGGACTTCTCGCAGCCGAGCGACTACCTGTTCATGCTGTCGGACGGGTGGGGCGGAGCGGTTCCGACGGTCGCCAACGGCAAGTTGAGCGGGCAGGTGTCGGCCGCCGATGTGGCGTTTCCAGCACTGATGCTTCAGTTCGAGGGCTCCATTGGGCATCTGAATCTGGTCGGACGCACCGGCGTAGCCTCCCCCATCGACGCCAATACGTATCGGCGGCTCTCGTTCCGCATGCGCCGGGCCCCAGAGACCAGCAGCCCGCTGGATACCTTCGATGCCACGTGGTTTTTCGACATTCCGCGCACCACCAGCACGATCGGCGCACGACTGGCGCTAACGCGGGGCTTCGACGATCTGAACAAACGCTATCCCAACCAATCGCCGATTGCGCTGCAGTCAGCCGCCCAGTACCACATCTACAAGATCGATCTCGATGGCGCCGGCTGGGGTTTCGCACCCAACTGGGCGGGCAACGTGCTGGGCCTGCAGCTCGGGCTGGGCGAAGGCAGCCTGAACCCGGGGGGCCTGGGTGGCTCGACGATCGACGTGGACTGGGTCCGACTGACGAGCCGCGGTACCCACACGGCACAGTTGGCCTGGAGCGGATTCGGTGGGCGCATCACGCTCACCGCCACCAACGGCGTCGACACCATCCAGATCTTTCCGGACGACGGCACTCCCACGGCCGACTTTGCGGCCGCGGCGTCACTGACCTGGGACTACGGCTTCCTGCCGCCGGGAACGTGGACCGTCAGCGCGAGCGACGGCCTCTCCTCTCGCTCGATTTCGCTCGTCATCGATCCGGCTCCAATCATTTACCTGACCGAGCCCGATGCCTCCGGGGGCCGCGATTGGGCCACGACGGAGTTCGGCGATGCCTGGGACTTGACGAACCCGGAGGACATCGAGCGCCACGGGTTGTTGAACAACGTCGGCAACGCGACGTTCGCTGGAGACGGCCTGACCGCCATCAACGCGGCCACCGGCCCGCTGGGTTCGCCGACCGCGAGCGACCCGGCCGTCTACCTCCTTGGTGATCCGTTCGAGCCGCCAGGCCCGACCGTCGACGCCGCGACCTACCGTCACCTGACGTTCACGATCGATCACGACCGCGAAGGCCTTTCACTGAGCGAAGCACTCGGCCCGTTCGGGGGTCTGCTCACGCTTGTGTGGGGGCAACGGGGCACCGGTCAGCTCAGCCAAACCCAGGGCTTCTTTCCGACCGACGGCCTCCCCACCACCTACTCGGTGGATCTGGCCGCCTTCACGCGTTTTGGCTCCAACAGCAGTTGCGTCGACTGTTATCTCCAGACGGAGGGCGGGACGGATCTGTGGCAGGGACGGATCGAGACGTTGCGTATCGACCCGTTCATCCCCACCGTCACCCGCTCGTTCCGCCTCGCCAACATCAAGCTGGCTGCCGATGATGAGTCGAACGGCAACGGCCTGTTCGCGATCAGATGGAATGCGACCGACGCGAGCTTCACTGCTGCGGCGCGCCCCGAGGAAAGCACGGCGGCGTCCAATGCGACCGTGACGCTCTCCTACGATACGGACACCGCCCCGGCGTCCGGGCTGGTGCAGATCGCATCGGGCATTCTGGCAAGCGATGGCCAGTTCCTCTGGAAAGTCGCGGGCGTGCCGGCGGGCCGCTACTTCATTCACGCGCAGATCACCGACACGACCGGCAACACTCAGGCTCGCTACTCGACCGGGCCCGTGCGGATCGCCTCGGTCGTGTCTGCCTTTGTGGACGGGGCCGGGGACGGCATGGCGGACGACTGGGAGGCGGCGTTCGGCGTGAGCGACCCGAAGGGCGACGACGACATGGACGGTGTGACCAACCTGGTCGAGTTCGAGTCGGCCACCGATCCGACGGTGCCGAATACGTGGATCCTGCCCGAGGGAGCGACCGGATTCTTCCGAGAGCGGATCGCGGTGGCGAACCCGGGTACCGAGCCCGCCGACCTCGTCGTCACGTATCTCCGCGAGGGTGCCGCGCCGATCGTGCGTGACTACTCGGTCGCGGGCATGGCGCGGCTCACGATCGACGTGAACACCGTGGCCGGTCTGGCGAACGGCGCGGTGTCCGCGGTCGTCACCGTGACCCGCGGCGCCGTCGTCGTCGAGCGGACCATGTCCTGGGACGACCGGACCGGCGCGCTCTACGGAGGTCACACCGGAAAGGGTCTCAGCAGGCCAGGCACCGAGTGGTTCCTGGCGGAAGGGGACGCCGCCTTTTTCGAGACGTCCATCCTGCTCGCGAACGCGAACGGGGTACCGGCTGCCGTGAACCTCGAGTATCTGCTGACGAATGGCACGGTGGTGTCGCACGCCCTCACCGTGGACGCGAACTCGCGATTCACGATCTTCACCAACGCCGTCAGCGGGCTGGCGGGCCAGGCCTTCTCGACGAGGGTCACTAGCAACGTGCCGATCACGGTCGAGCGTGCCATGTACTTCGGCTCGGGTGTCCGGCTCTTCAACGGTGGACACGAAGCCGCCGCCGTGCCCGCCGCGTCGACCAGCTGGTTCGTCGCCGAGGGCACCACCGCGGGCTTCTTCGACATGTTTCTCCTGTTGGCCAATCCGGGCGCGACACCCGTGACCGCCACACTCGATTATCTGAAGCCCGACGGCAGCGTGATCGTCCAGACCGTACCCCTGGCCGCCACGAGTCGCACGACGATCGCGGTCGATGCGATCGCCGGGCTCGAGGACACGGACGTCTCGGCCGCGATCACGGCGACCGGGCCGATCGTCGTGGAGCGGTCGATGTTCTGGCCCACGCCCTTTACGAGCTGGTATGAATCCCACAACAGCGCGGGTGTGACCGATACCGGCACGCGGCTGGTGCTGGCCGAGGGTGAGCTGGGCGGACCGCTCGACTTCCAGACGTTCATACTCTTCGCGAACCCGACCGTGACCGACGCGACGGTTACCATGACGTTCCTCCGCACGACGGGCGCTCCGATCGCCCACACGTTCACGGTGCCGGCGCAGTCTCGAGTGACCAGGTCCACCGGCGAGTTCGCGCTGCAGAACGAACGCTTCGGCGTCCTCGTCACCTCCTCGGTGCCGATCGCGCTCGAGCGCGCGATGTACTGGAACGCTCTGGGGGAGATCTTCTCGGCCGGCACGAACGAGACCGCCGTCAAGCTGAGGTAGCTGGGGGCAGGGGCCGGTGGCACGCACGGCGATCAAGGGTGGCTGGGTCGTGGCCTGGCTCGATGGCCGGCACCGAGTCCTGGAGGGAGGCGCGGTCGTCTTCGAGGGCACCACGGTGGTGTTCGTGGGCTTCCCCGGCGATCCCGCGTGCCCGAGCGCCGATGTGACCATCGACGCCGACGGCAAGCTCGTGTCGCCTGGTCTGGTCAATCTGCACTGCATCGCCAACCTGGATCTGCAGCTCCTGAAGATGGACGGCACGGCCGGCGAGGCCTTCTCGAAGCCCAAGGCCTACGTCACCGATTCACACGCGGCCTCGTTGTGGACCGACCAGGACTTTCGGAACAGTGCCCAGTTCTCGGTCGCGACCTTGCTCAAGAATGGGACGACGACGTTCGCCTCCGTGACCTCGAGTGTCACCAAGCGGTGGGAGGAGGCACCCCCGGCGGCCTACGCGCTGGCCGAGGCGTCCGAGCAGCTGGGCGCGCGCGCCTGGCTGGCTCATTTCTACCAGGAGGCCTGCTCCTGGACCGACGCCAGCGGCTCGATCGGTATGCTGTGGGACACCCGGAAGGCCCAGGCGGGGCTTGGCCGCGCCATCGAGCTCATCAAGTTTCTCGAGACCAAGGGCAACAGCCGGCTGACGGGATTCCTGTTCCCGGCACGTACGGATCGCTGCTCGGACGATCAACTGCGGGAGACGATGCACCAGGCCCACGCATTGGGCGGCGTGCACGTGCGGTCCCACTTCTCTGAATACCTCAACGAATACCGCGAGTTCAAATCCCGTCACCCGCACCGAACGATGGTCGAGTGGTTGCGGGATGTCGGCTTTCTGGGACCCAACGTGTGTCTCACGCACGCTATCTACATCGCCGGCCACAGCTCCACGGGTGAGGCAGCCGGGGACGATCTGCAGATTCTGGCGGAGAGCGGGACGTCGCTGTGTCACTGCCCTCTGGTGATCGCTCGGGCGGGGGTGGCCCTCGAGTCCTTCAGCCGGTATGTCGCCGCCGGGGTGAACCTGGGCATCGGCACCGATACGTTTCCTCCCACGATCGCCGAGGAGATGAGGCTGGCGGCCCTGGTCAACAAGGTGGTGGATCGGAGCCGGGGGGCCGGGACGATCGAAGAGGTGTACAACGCCGCCACGATCGGTGGCGCCAGGGCTCTGGGTCGGGAGGACCTGGGACGGCTGGCTCCTGGATCCGCAGCGGACATCAGTGTGTTCGATCTGACGGGGCTGGAGATGGGACCGATCGACGATCCCATGCGGACCTTCGTTCACGCGGCTTCGGGCCGGGAGTGCGACACCGTGATCGTGGATGGACGGGTGGTCGTCGCCGATGGTCGGGTCGTGGGCGTCGACGAGGATGAACTCGCCCGCCGGGCTCAAGGATCCTGGCTCAAGCTCAAGCTCGGTGTGGCGTCGTGGGACTGGCAGGGGAGGGCCATCGACGAACTGATGCCACCCGCCCTGCCCACGATCCGACGTCCTGGCGGCTCGTGATGAACGTGCGGCCTCTCGGCAAGGCCAATCTTCCCCGCACGACGGGAAGCCTCTCAGCTCAGAACTCGAGCCGCCCGGTCAGCCGTACCGCGCGGGGGGGCTGCATCGCGGTTGGCGTGCGAAACGCCGGCCCTGTCGCGACGTCCTCCTCCACCTCGTGCGTGGTGTCCCAGAGGTTGAACATGTCGAGACCCGCGACGAACCGGCGGTCACCCAACCGTACGGCCTTCTCGAGACGCATATCGAGCGTGAAGGACAGCGTGAACCGCTGGAGGCCGTTCGAAACCGCTCGAATGGCTTCCGGCCCCTGGGTCAGATCGGGCGCGACCAGATACCGCGCGAACGCCTGACCGTCCTGATATCGCGCGACGGCAGCCACCAGAGTATCCCGGGGTAGACGGTAGCTCCCGGACAGTGACGCCGAATAGCCGCGGTCGAAGAAGGCGCGGCCGGATCCAAAGGTGCCCGCGTTCGGATTCTCGAGCAGCTCGCCGACCGTGCCGTGGTCGTTCTCGAAGTACTGGAACCCCCGATTGGCGGCGGGAACCGCTGTGGTGGACGCGGTGGCGCCAAGGAGGATCTGCAGACGCTGCGTCCTGGGCGTTTCGATCGTGAGCTCGAGCCCCTTGTAGCTGGCCCCGAGATCGGAGTTGGTGAGCACTGTGCGATCCTGGCCGAAGCTCTCCGCGTGGCGGTCGTAGACCGGCACGAGTTGGTGGTCGGGTGGGGCGAGGAGATCGATACCCGTGTCCGGGATGAAGCTCACCGTATACTGGGAGTCGGGCACGCGCACGTTCACGCTCGCCAGAAGCCGGCGGTCGCGTCGCGCGGTGCCAATGAATCGCACCAGCCACGCCCCCAGCCACCGCGTCTCGAAGCCGAGGATGACCTCGTCCGTGTGGGGTTGGGTCAGCTGTGGGTCGATCGTCGAGCGCGCGTCCGCCGCGCCGGGTCCGACATAGGCGATGAGCGGACCGCGTTCGCTGGTCTGATACACGCCGTCGGCGTTCGGATCGGCCCACCGGTAGACGATGCCCTGTGGCCCGGCCGCATCGCCGAAGGCCAGATGCTGGAGCGCGAGCCGGTACTGGTAGCGTCGATAGCCGCCGATGATCGCGGTCTCGCCCTCCCGAAAGTTCCAGCGGCCCGACAGGCTCCCAGACGCGCTGCGCCAGCCGATGCCTTGTGGGGCGTTCGCCGCCGATCCATCGGTGACATCGAATCGCACACCCGCCTCGAGCGCCAGACGATCGGTCACCTCGATTCGATCCGCGGCATAGAGGCCGATGGCGGTCTGGCGCCATTCCGCCGTGGCGCCGGGATAGCCGTACTCCCACACACGCGCCGGGAGGCCGTCGACCTGCTCCGCGGTCGGGCCCACGTCCAGCGGCGTCCGGGTCACGCCGCTGCGGGACACGGTGGCACCGAGCCGTGTCGCGTGGGAGACGCCGCCGAGGGTGCGCGGCATCGGCTGGACGTGGGCTCCCCCGGTCCAGCGCCATCGAGAGCCCCCCGTCGCGAACGCCAGCGCGGGCACCGGGCCGTCCCGCAGGCGCTCCACCGTCCCGGCAACCGTGCCCTCGAGCTCCGGGCGCACCCGTCCGCGCTGCATCCCGCCCTCGATCGACCACGTCGATCCGTTCTCCCGCACGCGTCCCCAGCTGGACTGGAGCTGCAGGAACCGGGCGACTTCGGTGGTGCCGCGGTCGACGAGTCGCGCCCGGCCCTCGAATGGGCGTCGGACGCGCTGTCCGGCGGCGGTCACCCGGATCTCGTCTCGCGTCGTTGGCAGAAACGCGGCGTGGGCGAAGATCGAGGCGACGCCGGTGGACAGCGGGAGCGGATCGGCGCGCTCGAGGGTGGACGCCCGCGTGACCCTCGCCGACAGGAATCCCCCGGATCGAGTCGAGCCCAGCGGACCACCGACCCCGACGCTGCCGTCGCGCCACGAGTCGAGCCGCGCGATCGGTGGAGGGGTGGCAGGGCCTCGCGCCTGGAGGCCGCTGGGAGACACGGACAGCTGCGCGCTCCCGTGCAGGACGGAACGCGGGCGCTGCGTCACCAGCGTGACGACGGGACCCGGCGCGTCCTGCTCGATTGGCATTAGCCCGGACAGGACGGTCATGGCGCTGAACGCCGTTGGGTCGGGATAGGCCAGCGGACTCCCGCCCTGGGTCTGGTCCGTGATGTCCAGACCGTCCATTCGAAACGAGGCCTGGGTCCACGAGCTTCCCCGGCTCCCGATGAGCGACGCCTGGCCGGCGAGCACGCCACCCGTGTCCATCCGGTCGGCAAAGGTGACCGGCGCCGCCGTCTCGATCAGCGACCACACGGCTCCCGATGACGGGAACGTTCGAAGGCGGTCTGGGGCGAAGTGCGTCTGGAGCCGAAAAGTCTCTCGGGTGGTGACGGCGAGGCGGGAGGCGACCCGGGGTACGGCCTGCGCGGCGAGGTCGGCGCGGATCGCCAGGCTCTCTCCGGGCTCGAAGGTGACCCGGGCGACCGCAGGCCGATCCCCCGACCGCTCGACGCGAATCTCGTAGGAACCCGGTTCGAGCCCCAGGAGCACGGCGCCGCCGAGCGCGTCGGTGTCAGCCCGTCGCGTGGGCGTAATCACTGCCACGGCCCGAACGGTGACGACGGCCGCGGCGCTGGACGGAGGCGCCACGGTGACGCGCATCCGGGCCGTGGCGACCTGGGCCGCGGCCGGTGGCGAGAGTGGGCCGCCGAGGACCAGAACGGGTATGGCGTGGACGAGCGTTCGCGTCGCCCGAGCGATCACGCGGCCGGACATCGACTGACGTGGCGGTTTCGGCATGGGAGGGCGCCGGCGGGTCGAGTCGGGGCGGATCGTCCGCTCCCGGGAAGGCCGGATCTGGAGCACCTGAGTGTAGCCGGCCACGGGAGCGAGCACAACGAGGCGTCGGCGAGCTGGACCCGAAAGAAGTTCGTGTTCCGTGCCAGAGCGTGTATGCTCCGTCCGGTTGCCCATGCACCCAGGCGCCTGGCCCCTTCGGGGGGCGGACCGTGGAGCGTTCGATTGCCTCGACTGTGATCTATCGAGGGAATCCTTGGGGAGGTAGGGTCCAGTGATTCGACGGTCGCTCGTCGCCGCAGCGCTGTACGTGCTCTGCCTCTCGCCGATTGGCGCGTACGCCCAGCCGACGTCCGCGGTAGAACCCGAATCTGCTCTGGTACCTGGCTTCTTCGAGCTGATCACCGAGATCGGCACGGACTTCCGGAACGTCGCTTCGCGTGAGCACCTCCCGTTGCTCGCCACGGGGAGCGGGCTGGCCTTGTTGGGTGGCCTCCACGATGCGAGCATGGAGCCTGTCGGGACGTACGACACCGCCGAAGAGAAGCTGCAGTTCGGGAGCGAGCTGGGCAGCGCCACCTTCCATGTTGGCGCCTCCCTTGCCACGTATGTCGTGGCCAGGGTCATGGAGCGGCCGGCGTTCGCACACGTCGGCGCGGACCTCCTGCAGGCACAGATGGTCAACGGCGTGCTGACCGGCGTTCTCAAACACACGATTCGTCGCACGCGCCCGAACGGCCACAACCTGTCCTTCCCGTCCGGCCACACATCGGCGGCGTTCGCGTCCGCGACGGTGCTCGAGCGTCACTTCGGATGGAAGGTGGGTGCCCCGGCGTACGCGGTCTCCGCCTACGCCGCTGCGTCTCGCGTGCACGAGCGGCAGCACTATCTCAGCGACGTGCTGTTCGGTGCGACGATCGGGATCATTGCCGGCCGATCCGTGTCGGTCGGCCACGGCCGCGGCGCGTTCGAGGTCTCGCCGTTCCTCAGACACGGCGGCGGCGGCGTCATGCTCGTGCGCGTGGCCCCCTAGCCTAGGCTACTCTTCGGGCCGCCAGTAGGCGGGCAGACCCTCCTTCGTGTCTCGAAGGATCTGCAGGACGGCACGGCGATCGTCATCCGACAGCCCGGCGAGCGGCCCGCTCGCATCGTTCCCCGCCAGCACCTCGTACAGCCGTCGGTACACGCGGTCCAGGACCCGCTGCGGGAGGGCATCGAAGGCTCGGCTGTACACCATGTAGCTCAGCGGATACCGGAAGAGGCGCGACTCCAGATCGAAATCACGAAGCGAGCGCCCCGCGCCGTCCCGCGGCCCGCGTGCCGGGAACGTCCGGGCGAACGCCGAGACGCCCTCGACGGGCTCCGGTAGCGGGACCTCGTCGGCGAAGAGCATGTACACGACCATGGCTTCGATGTCGGCGTCGAGTTGGGCCAGGGTCGCTTCGGACTCGCCGTCGTGCTCGACGATGCGTGCCTCCCAGCCGACACGCGTGATGTAATTCATCATCTGCGTCTGATGTTCGAACGTCATCAGCGCGACGATGTCACTCACCGGGGTCAGATACCCCGCGGGGTCGATCTTCCCGTACAGATGGGTCAGGTTCTGCAGGCGCTCGTCGAGTAGGAGGGGCTGCGCCGGATTCGACGCGACGGCGTTCGCCCGGTCCTCCTGTTGCCCGCGTGTCGCGTTGACGTACCATCCGCCCCATCGATCCTCGAAGTCCGTCCGGTGGTCGGTGATGATGGCGCCGATGGGCGAGGGTGCGCCGGTGGGATCCGGGAACACCGATCCGACGAACATGCCCGGGACGCCGGATGTCGCCGGTCCCTGGTGGCACGTGAGGCAGACTTCGCGGCGGGTGAAGCCCTCCTGAGGGAGCGTCTCGATGTTGGTCGTGTAGAAGATCGGGCCTTGACGCGGATCGAGCGCGATGACCTCGAGATCCGCGCTGCCGCGGACGAAGGCGACCGCGACGTCGTCGCCGAAGTAGATGGCACGCGGGTTGGCGGGGGCGATGCGCTCAGCCTGGAAACTGGTCTTCGAGAAGACCAGCGCCTGGGAATCGGGATGCGCGCCCAGGTGCTCGAGGAGCGCGGGCAGATAGCCCAATCCGTCGGGTCCGCGTTCGAGCGTGAGGTCGCCGCGACGGAGCCGCGCGTCGAGGCGGGCGACCGGGTCGTCGACCGGGCGCGAGAAGTATTCGATTGCGGGGTGATCGACCGGGAGGTCCGGCAGGTAGGCCTGGGCTCGGTCGACCGCCGGCCGCCGGTGGCCGGCGTCCTGCGTGGCATCGAGAAGAGACGCGCCGAAGATGCAGGCGCCAAGGAGCACGGCGCCGCCGATGGAGGGAGCGGTTCCTGCCCTCATGCTGGAACGGAGACGCGAGCGGACCCGGGCCGGTTAGTTCTGTTCCTTCTCTGCGAGCGTCTTGACCACGCAGGTGGCCGCCCGGCAATGATCCGAGTTCGGCGAGCCCAGATGCTCGAGAAAGGCCACGGTCTCGGGGTACTGCAGGTTGTGGGGCTTTGGCCCGTTCGCCATATCGGCGACGGTGTCTCCCGTCTCCGCGTCGACGTCCGCGTCCGTCTCGCCGATGCCGCCGAAGACCATATCGGCCCGCGAGCTCACGTCCGCCCCGGCGGCGACGAGATACCCAATCACCTCGTGGTCGGCGGTCAGGGCTGCGCCGTGTAGCGGCGTGTAGCCCTGCTTGTCATTGGCGTTCACGTCCGCGCCGAGCTCTTCCACCAGATACCTCACGGCGGTCAGCCGTGCATCCGGGACGAAGTTGCTGGTCTGCGGCTCGAGACCGAAGCCCGTGGCGGCCTGTAGGGCCGTACCGCCCACCGCGGTCCGAATGTCGGGGTTGGCGCCCGCGGCGACCAGGAACCTCATCGCGGTGACGTCATTCGACTTTGCCGCGCGCCAGAAGGCCGTGGCGCCCTCCTGCTTGATCCAGTCGCCATGGAACGTCCTGAACCACGGCTTCTTGCCCAACCTGGCGTCGAGGTCGGCGCCGGCGTCCACGAGCGCCGCGACCAGCTCCATGTAATCGGTCTGCTCCTCGCTGAGATTCGGTGCCGGATACCAGGTGCGGGCGGCCCACTGCGCGTCGATCGTCGCATAGAGCGGCGTCAGGCCCTCCTGGGTCGCGAGATTCGGATCGGCGTCATGCTCGACGACCAGGAACATCGCCAGGTCGACGTGGCCGTTGATGATCGCCGTCGTGATGACGCTCATCCCGTCCGCGGCGTTCACCAGATTGACGTTCGCATCGGCCGCGACCAGCTCGCGGATGACATCGGCATGGCCCTCGCGCGCCGCAAGATGCAAGGCCGTCATGCCGCCCATTACGGGCGGATTGTCTCGTCCTTCGCGAATACGTCGGCGGTTGGCCGTTTCCTTCTCGCGATACCGGTACTCTCGTTTGACGATTTCGGCCACGTTCGTGACGGCGTTCACGTCGGCGCCGTGCTCCGCGAGCAGCTTGACCGCCGGTGCGCGTCCCAGCGCCGCCGCGAACATCAGCGCGGTCTGACCGTTCGTGAGGTCCTTCGCGTTGGCGTCGGTCCCTCGGCCCAGGAGGATCTCGACCGTCTCGATATCGCCAGAGGCACCGGCCAGCATGAGCGGCGTGGTGCCGTTCGCGTTGGTGGACTGTGGGTCGGCCCCGGTCTGGAGCAGCAGCTCGACCATGGCGCCGCCGCCGTTCTTGGCCGCCATGAACAGCGGCGTCAGGCTACCGAGGCGGGTCTGCGCCGAAACGTCGGCGCCGGCCGCGGTCAGCAGCCGGGCCATCTCCAGGTCGTCATGGTACGCGGCCCAGTGCAGCGCGGTCGTGCCGTCACCCTGCGCCCGATTGACGTCGACCTGCTGGTCGAGCAGCGACCGGACCGCGGCCTGGTCGCCACGCATGGCCGCATCCGCGAGCGGCGCATCCGCTGCCGTCGCGACCGAGACCTGACCGAGGGCCGCGAGGAACATGGCGGCGCAGAATCCGACGACCAGGCTCTTGCTGCTGTTGCCGAGCATATGGCGTCCCTCTCCCCGAGTGACCTGGTGAGTCATGCGTGTTCGCTCCGGCGTCTTCACCCGGACGTCAGATCGACAGCGGCCCCGTGCTGTCTCCGATGCTGTCGACGCTCATGCCGAGCTTGTGCATCACGGTCAGCAGGATGTTGGCCTGCGGGGTCCCGTCGGGGCACCGCAGGTGCAGGTTCCCCTCGAGCTGACCGGACGCGTGACCAAACAGCACCGTGGGGACGCGCTTGTGACCATGAATGTTGCCGTCGCCCATCGGGCTGCCATACAGGACCAGCGTGTGGTCGAGCAGGTTGCCGTCGCCATCGGGCGTGTTCTTCAGCTTCTCGAGGAAGTGCGTCAACACGCCCACGTGGTAGCGATTGATCTTGGCCTTCTCCTCGATCAGGGAAACCTTCGCCTGGTGGTGCGACGCCGTGTGGAACGGCAGGTCGCTACCGCTCTCGGGGAAGACGCGGTTGCTCGTGTCTCGGCTCAGCTTGAATGCGGAGACGCGCGTCACGTCGGCGGCGAAGGCCAGCGCCTGCAGATCGTACATGAGCGTGACGTGCTCCTCCCACGAGTCGGGCACCCCGATCGGCGCGGTCGGGAGCTGTCGTTCGGGACGCGCGGCGTTGTACGCCTCGATCTTCTGGATCCGCCTCTCGATCTCCCGGATGTTCTCCAGGTAGTCGTTGAGCCGGGTGCGATCGGTCGGCGCCAGGTCGCTTCGCAGCCGCGCCACGTCGTGCGTGATGACGTCGAGAATACTGCGGTTGACGCGGTTGCGGGCCGCGCGGTCCTCGGCGGATCCACCCGAGCCGAAGAGCTCCTCGAACGCCAGACGTGCGTCGCGGGTCATCGGCAGCGGAGTCGTGGGCGACGACCAGCTGATCGTGTCCATGTAGAAGCAGCTGTAGTGGTAGCCGCACGTGCCGGACGAATCCAGGTTCTCGATGCTCAGCTGAATCGACGGCAGCGGCGTGTCCTGGCCGAGCTCGCGCGCGTACATCTGATCGATCGACGTCCCGTTGTAGACGTCCGACCCCTCGGTCTGCTTCGCGTGCGCAGCCGTCAGGAACACGGCGCTGGATCGAAAATGGTCGGCGCCCACCTCTTCGGGATTACAGGCGTCGGCCTGAGCGCAATCGGTGTCGCTGATGATCGTCGTGTAGTCACGGTATGGCTCCAGCGGCTCCAGGATCCTCGAGAATTCGAAGTCCCGGCCGGAACTCCCCGGGGACCACAGATTCTGCTGCGTGCCGTACATCGTGCTGCCGGCCGATCCGTGCACGATCTCGATGGCGGCGAAGCGGCTGCGCGGCGTGGCCGCTGTTTGCCGCAGCGGCGTGCGGGCAGGCACCATCGAGTCCAGGAACGGGAGCGCGACGGTCGCACCCATGCCGCGCAGCATCGTCCGCCGTGAAACATGTTTCTTCGTGATAAACATGAAGGTGCTCTCCTCGTTCAAGTCACGCGTATCGCTTGACGAACTGGATCCGGGGCGATCGACCGTCGTTCACTTCGGCCACGGGCTACTCGTCGTTCGATGCCGGGGCGAACGTCCTCATCTGGAACGGCACGCTCTTCACGACCCCCAGCACGAAGGCCGAGAAGCGGTTGTCCTCCGCCGCCGCGGCCCGCCTGATCGACCGAACCGTGGGCATGTCCCGGTGATCGAGCACGCGGCCGATCCCGTACGCGAGCAGGTTCTCCGTGAAGGCGCCGACGAACGCGTCCGAGCGCCGCAGGACGGCGAGCCGCAGGCTGATCGGGCCGTCCAGCACCGCCCCGTCGTACATCTCGGCGGCCGGATCGATGGGCAACCCGCCGTCGTTGGCACGCCAGCGTCCGATGGCGTCGAAGTTCTCCATCGTCAAGCCGATGGGATCCATGATCTGGTGGCAGGCGCTGCAGGCCGGGTTCGCCCGGTGCTCGACCATGCGGTCGCGTACGGTCAGCACCTGTTGGTTGTTGACGCTCTCCTTGAACGGCGGCACCTCCGGCGGCGGCGGCGGCGGCGGCGATCCGATCAGCACCTCGAGGACGTACTTGCCGCGCGCCACGGGCGAGGTGCGATTCGCCAGGGACGTCAAAGTCAGCACCGCACCCTTCCCGAGTAGACCGAACCGGTTGGGGTCGTCCAGCGTCACGCGACGAAAGCGATTCCCCAGGACGTGCGGAATCTGGTAGTGCTTGGCGAGGATCTCGTTCACGTAGGTGTAGTCCGCGGTGAGCAGCTCGAGCACCTCGCGGTCCTCGCGCACGATCTCGTTGAACACCAGCTCGACCTCGCGGCGCATGGCGTGCGCCAGGTTCCTGGTGTAGTCGGGAAAGATCGTCGGCTCCGGGTGGATCTCCTCGATCCCCGCCAGTCGTAGCCACTGGGCCGCGAAGTCGGTCGCCAGCGTCTCGGCACGCGGATCCGCCAGCATCCGGCGCACCTGCCGCTCCAGGCCCTCGTCGTCACCCAGCTCCCCCTGAACCGCGACGTCGATTAGCTCCGCATCCGGTGATGTGCCCCACAGGAAGTAGGACAATCGGGACGCCAGCTCCAGCCCGCCGATTCGGTAGTTCTCGCCGGGCTGAACGTCGTCGGGGAGGCGCTCGAACCGAAACACGAACTCCGGCTTTGCGACGATGGCCTGGACGGCCGTTCGGATCCCGGTCTCGAAATCGCCCTCCGTCCGGCCCAACCGATACATCTCCATCAGCCCTTCGAGATCTTCCGGGGTCGCGGGTCGGCGAAACGCCCGGCTGGACAGGCCGGCGATGATCTCCTGCGCGCAGGACGTCTCCTCGTCGGCGTCCTCTGGATAGCACGTGAAGATCCGCCGCCGACTCGGCGTATCGGACACACCCGTGATCCGCAGCGGTCCGGTGATGGTCATCGTCTGCAAGTGCGGTAAGGCCGTCATGCCGGTATGGAGCGCGATGCTCGAATCCAGCAGCGTGTGCTCGACGAGCCGATAGTGGTCCTCGACCGGTCCGTCGAACTTCGCGACGAACGCGGCCGCGACCCGGTGTGGACCGGCCGTGACGGGGACCGGCGACGTCACCATGACGGCGGACGACTCTTCCTGCAGGGGGTCGATCGTGAACAGCCCGACCCGCTCGCCGTCCACCGACACCTCGATCTCCTGACCCTGCAGCGGCTCGGGGAGGTTCGAGCCGATAAGCTCGCCCGTGTAGTAGTAGTGAAGCTCCAGCGCGAAGGTGTAATCGCCGTCGGCGGGGAAGTTGAACGTGGTGGCCGTGCCGCCCCGCGTCCCGAACGGCGTGCCCTCGACATGCCGCATCTGGTTGACCACCTTCGGCACGTCGAACTTCGCCATCACGGGCGGTGCCTGCGGATCACCGACGGCCTGACGCGCGATCTTGTCCGCCGCCCGGACGTACGCTTGCATGAGCGCCGGTGTGACCGTGAGGGCGTCGGCCATGTTGTCGAAGTTTCCCGTGCGGCCATCGGGCGGGAGCAGCGTGGCGACGTCCACGTCGAGCTCGAGCAGGTCCCTCACCGAGTTGCGGTACTCCCTCCGATTGACGCGGTGGAGCTCCGGCGCTCCGGCATACGGACGCGCCGACGCGGCTTCATCGATGCGGGCCTCGAGGGCCGCGGCGAGGCTCCCCAGGGTGTCCCCATCCGGTCTGGGCTCGTCGGGAGGCATCATGCCGGCCCGGAGCTTGCGGATGACCTTCTCGGCCTGGGCGGCGTTCCGTTCCGGGTGCGCGAGATCCAGCTCAGTCCAGGAGAAATCGCCGATCTTCAGGTCGTCGTTGTGACAGACCGTGCAGTAGTCGTCGACCAGCTCCTGCTGTGCCGCGACCGACAGCGGGACGCTGCGCGCCTGACCGCCCGTCGCCATGGCCTCGACGCCGCCGTCCGGGCCGGCCACGAGGGCAGCCAGGAGGACCGCCCCGCCGCAGAGCACCGTGGTGACTCTCATCACTCGACCCTCCCCACGGGCGTGGCCTGGGGAACGCGGGCCGCCAGCGGGGTGACTTGGCGCGCATGGAAGCAAAACAATACCCGTCTAGGATAAGGGAAACAGGCCGGCCCGACAAGCCAAAACTCTCGGGCGGGAGCCCCGGGAAGCGGGGTGCCTCACTCGATGGCGAAACAGTAGAAGAGGGCGTCTCCACCCGTCGACCGGAAGTCTTCCTGGCTGCAGCCCTGCGACTCGTGGGCGGAGTTCCACGAGTTCCCATGCTCACCTCCGCCCTCGCGGTCGTGGTGGCCGAGCATGGTCGTGTCCTCACCGGCGCTGGTCCAGTTGCTGCAGTTCGCGCCGATCGCCGCGGTGCCGTCGGGCAGCGAGCCCGTGAGGATGTCGTGGCGGTTGGGGTCGTCGCCGCGGCCGTTGACGATCGCGCCCTTCTCGTCGAGCGCCATCTCCTTGGTCAGCCTGTTCTGGGTGTGCAGATCCGCCACACCGCGGGCGATCAGGAGCCCCTGGGCATTGAACCAGGGCCCCGTGCCGATCCGGTCGCCAGCGTTGACCAGGGGCTGTCCCTGGAAGCTCGTGCTGAGGTAGGCTCGCCAGGGGCGGTCGCCCGCTCCGACGGCCTCGGCCAGCGACTGGCAGTGGAGGTCCGCGCCGGCCAGCCCCTGCAGATGGCCTCCGTTGCCGGGGCCCTCGCTGGTGACGAAGAAGCTGAGGCTGTTCCTCGCCCGGGGGATCTCCTCCTTGCCCAGGGCGGCCAGATCGATGACGAACCTCCGGTCGTCCCGCTCGAACACCGCCACCTCGTTGTCCGGATCCGAGAAGTAGAAGACGGACCCGTCCGCGAGTCGCGTGGAGAACACGCCGAACCGATCCGAGAACTCCGCCCGCATGAGCGGTGTGATGGCCTGGCCCGCCGAGTCGAACGCGGAGCCGAACTCGTTCAGCTCCCCGGCACCATCGGGATCGACGTGACACACGCTACAGCCGTCGACGTCGGCGAGACGAAAAGGGTCAGACTTGAAGCGCTCCAGTAGATCGGGGTCGGCGGCCGCAGGCTCCGGGAGACCCAGCCCCAGCACGAACGCCAACGTGGTCGCGGCACTCCGGATCATGGTCCCTCCGCGACGAGCGCATCTGGCCACCTTCCCCGCCTGCCCTCTTGGAGAGACGGCGCGCTTGGCCGCGAGCGCCAGCCGCGCATATGCTACGTCCAGGTGGTGTGAGCAGTAAAGGCCGACCCGGACTGTCGCATCCCGGACGGCGTGCTGGGCCGAATCCTGGAAGGGGCGGGGTTCGAACGCGGGGAACGGTCGAGGTTGGGAGGGAGGAGAATCGCGTTCGGCCGAGCAAGACGCGAGGAGCGAGAAGCCGCAGCTGTGGTTCAGAGCGGTCTAATCTGCACGTTCTTGAATCTCACCGTGCCCGCCCCGTATTGCAGCGCGAAGGGGCCCCGGGAGAACTTGCGGTCCTCGATGTCGACGGTGATCGTGCCGTTCAACGTGACGCGCAGTCTTGGACCATGCGCCACGATCTCGTAGGTGTTCCAGCGGTTCCCGCTATCGATGACACTCGTGGGCTTGGCCACGTTGACGATCCCGCCGGTTCGGTAGTCCTGATTGGGCCGCTTGTCGAAGATGTTCACCTCGTACGAATTTGTGTCCGTGACCTCGTCCGGGTCCGCGCACCGGATGAAGATGCCGCTGTTCGCGTCCGGGTCCACCCAGAACTCGAGCTTGAGGTGGAAATCGTCATAGGAGGACTGGCTGACCAGGAAGCCGCTGCCGCTATCGGCCTGGACGGCACCGTCGGCGATCTCCCAGTTGGCGTCGCCCAGTTGCCTCCACCCGTCCAGGTTGGTCCCATCGAAGAGCGTCGTCCACCCCTCGTCGGTCTGCCCGTACACGCCTCCCGAGCTCCCGACGAGGATCGCCAGCGCCACGGTTGCCACGGCACCTGATATGTGTCTCATGATCGCCCCTCACGGTTGATGCGCAAGAACCCCGAAACCGGATGGAGGCTCGGCGCGCGGGCCTCTGCCAATCCGATCAGCTGACGGCCCTCTGGAATTCGTCCTCGTCGCATGGGTACCCGGCCCGGGTCAGCGCCTCGACGGTGCCCCGCTCGATCAGCGTGGGCTTCTGGTAGGGCTTCTTCGTCTCGTCCATGCGAATCGACTGGCTCCTTCTCGAGGCTGCGGGCACGCCGCCTACGGCCAGGCCGCCATTCTTGGCAGATCCTGAGCTATTGTCAAATGTACCCGTGTCCCCGTTTTCGCGAGGACGCACGATGACGTCGATCGATCGACACTCGGTCGTGGCCGCGACCTCTCGTCAGGTCTCGGCTGATCTGTCCGGCGGCGCCGTGATCCTGGATCTCGACGAGGGCATGTACTACGAGCTCAACGACGTCGGGACCGTGGTCTGGAACTTGATCCGGCAGCGGCCGTGCCCGGTCACCGAGCTGGTGGCGGCGATCCGGGAGGAGTACGAGGTCGAAGTCGCGCGCTGCGAAGCGGACGTGGTGGAGCTGCTCGGCGACATGTGCGATCGAGGGCTGGTCGAGATTCGGGATGCGGCGAGTGCCTGAGGGCGCCGGCCGCCCCCCCGACCGCGCGCCGGTGATGGCTCCAGCACGCCGCACCCGAGCGGATCACCTGCGCGCCTCGTCCATCGTGCCGCTGGCCCGATGCACCACCCGGCGCAGGCGATACAGCCTGAGGCCGCCCGACCCCACGGCGAGCCGCTCGAGGTCCGATCGGGTGTCCAGGGTGCGCACGATGGCGTCGATGTGCTCGGGGTCGTAGAGCCCGAGATGCACGACGACATGCGTCACCCCCGCGCGGTGGAGCTCGTCGAAGGCCTCCGGTGCGAAGGGGAAGCGCTGGAGGGCTTCGGCGCGGCGCCGGTAGCTGGACGGTACGAACCCACTGTATCCGTTGAGCAGCGGCTTCCAGTGAGCCGTCGATGCGAGGACGAACGGCGTGTTTTTCCCGAACTCCTCGGCTGGCGGAAACGGCATCTCGACCACCACCGCGTCAGGATCGTCGGCGATCAGGCGGTAGAGCCCCGGAATGCCATTGAACGCCTCGTAGCGTATCGGTGCGACCAGCACCTCGAGTGTGGCCGCCACGATCGCCCCGATCGCGATCCAGCGAGCTCGCCGTGCTCCTGCCCGCACTCGGCATTCGGCCAGCCCGCACGCCGCCAGGATCGCCACCGCGACCGTCAGCAGGAACCCGAAGCGGCTGGCGGCCCTGAGGCTCTCCATCGGCGGGAAGGCATGGTAGAGCCACGTGTAGATCGGAGTCGCCGGTCCCAGGGACAGCACGACGCCGGTCAGCCCGATCGCAGCGAAGGTTCGCGCGGCCGGGGCGCGCCACCCCCGCCGGCCTGCGACCAGGGCGAAGCACGACAACCCGATCGCCGTGATCCCCGGGAACAGCGCATCGGACTGCCCCCAAAAGTGGTGACTCCAGAGGTCGTAGTGGAACCGTCCGTTGGTGACGAGATAGGAGGTCGCCGTGGCCGAGTACTCCGCCACGATGTCCAGCGTGCGAACCAGGCGGTGAGTCTCGTGGATTCGCGCGTATGGGGCCAGGATGGTGAACACGACGACGGCCGAGAGCGCGGCCGCCAGCCCCAGCCGCAGCAGAACCGGTGCCCCGCTGGCTCCCCACCATCGCTGCGGCCGCGCGAGAAACATGACCCCGAGGGCGACGAGGCCCATGATGGCGAGGTATCCGGCGGTCAGGGCCAGGCACGAGACGAACACGGCCAGCCAGAGGGCGTGTCGCGTGCGGGCCGAATCCTCCTCGAGCAGTCGCCACAGGGCGAGGAGGGCGAGGGGCAGCCATTCGGCATGGATCGCCTGGAGATGGGGGAGGCGCGTCAACATGTGGCTGTTGAACGCCATGACCGATCCCGCCAGCAGGCTGGCCATGTGGTCGCCGGTGATCGCCCGCGCGAGCAGATAGCCCGCCTGCGCCGTGAGGACGAACCCCAGGAGCAGCAGCAGGTTGTAGACGAGCACGGGGGAGGCCCCGAGCCAGCTCAGCGGCGCGCCCATCAGCCCGGGAACCAGAAGCGGCTCCGAGAAGGCCAGGGTCCCGGGTTCCGGATGGAAGATGTTCGCGTCGAACAGGTGGAGAGGATCCCTCGGCAGCTGATGCGCGATCCAGGCGACGATCCAGGTGTTCAGCTCGGTATCGCCGTTTTCGTTGCGGGAGAGGTGGGCGGGATCGGTGGCCAGCGGCCAGGTATGGATGACTGCAAGGAGCGCGAAGATGGCCAGGGCGCTCCCGCCCCGTCCCCGGGTCGCTCGTGGCAAAGGCTCTCTCCTTCGCGGCTGGCGCCCATCCTCGTTGGCGCCCGGTCCCATGCTACAGCGACCGTCGAGCAGGGCGTCGGGCTCGTCCGATCAAGCCACTCCGGTGCGCTCCAGATACTCCCTGAGGGCCACGGCGTTGTTGAACCGTGACTCTCGGGAGGCGAAGACGAACGTCACGCGCCCGGCGCGGGCACGCTCGATGATGAGCTCGAGCTCTGACTGCCGAGTCTGCAATTCCTCGAAGTAGCGGCGCTCGAACTCCGGCCACTTGGCCGGTTCGTGGTTGAACCAGCGGCGCAGCTCCGTGGAGGGCGCCACGTCCTTCGGCCAGAGACCAATCTTGGCGTTCTGCTTCGAGAGCCCCCGCGGCCAGAGGCGTTCGACGAGTACGCGGCAGCCGTCCGCCTGCGCGGGGGCGTCGTAGACGCGTTTCAGCGCGATGGACATTGCACACGTACCGGCCACCCGTCGTGAACGGGCCGCCGGGTCGATCGCTCGCGGGCGACGGCCTCACTGCGCCGTCGTATCGGTGCCTCGCCACGACCGTTTCAGGCCGTCACTCATGTACTCCTCGAACCACTCCATCATGTAGAGCTGCGTCCGCATGAAGTTCGAGGGCTTCCGCGTCGTGCCGTGCCACTCCTCCTGCATGAGGATCAACCGGGTCGGCACCTGCCGCATCTTGAGCGCGACGTAGAACTCTTCGGCTTGAGGGACGGGCGTGCGAAGGTCCCGAGGCTTCTCCCGAAGAGGTGGAGCGCGCCCGGGAGGAGCGGCGGCGTCGTGGCGCCGCCGCACTCTCGCACGATCTGTTGATGGAAGTGACGACCCCGCACATTGCGTCGCCCGATGTGCACGTCGACCACGCGAATCGGCGGATCGTCATGTACTTTCACGGTCTCGACGGCGTGTCGCGTCAGGTGACGCGCGTTGCGACGTCGCGCGACGGCATCGAGTTCGATGCCCGACCCGAGGTGCTCGGCCGGACCTACATGCGGGCCTTCACGCACGACGGCTACACGTACGCGATGTCCATGCCGGGGCAGTTCTACCGGTCCAGGGACGGGTTGACCGGGTTCGAGGAGGGGTCAAGGCTCTTCAACAAGGACATGCGTCATGCGGCGCTCCTGAAGCGGAGCGAGACCCTCTACGTGTTCTGGACCCAGGTCGGGCACGCACCGGAGCGTCTCCTGCTGAGCACGATCGATCTCTCGGGCGACTGGACGGCCTGGTCGGACGGCGCCGCGGTGGAGGTCTTGCGTCCCGAGCGGAGCTGGGAAGGCGCGGACGCGCCGGTGGAACCGTCGGTGCGCAGCACGGCCTACGGTCGCGTCAACCAGCTGCGCGACCCGGCCATCTACGAGGAGGACGGCCGAATCTTTCTGCTCTACGCCGTGGCGGGGGAAAGCGGCATCGCGCTCGCCGAGGTGCACCTCGAAGACCGGTAGCGAATGGATCGCGCACGCGCGGCGTCGCTCGATGCTGCGGCGGTGGCGGTGTTCGGCTGTCGGCCGGAGACGGTGCGGCCGTTCTCCTTTCGTCCCCGGGGACCGCTGCGTGACAGTCTGCGGGTGGGTCTGCCAACCCGATCGGTGATCGCCACGCGTCGGACGGACGATGCGGTCGGGGGTCGCGAGGCCGAGGTGGCGCGCACGCTGTCCTCGGAGGGGGCCCCGGTCGCGGCGGTCGTGGCGTATCACGCGGGTTGGCTGTTTCAGGAGGACCTCGGATCCGCACGGCTGTCCGAGACCCTGAACGCCGCCACGCCCGCGGAGGCCGACATACTCATCCGCACGGCCCTCTCCAGCCTTCGCACCGTCCAGCTCGTCGGGCAACGCGCCGGCTTGGCCGACCGTGTGCCGCCGCTCGGCGTCACGAGAACCTGGGCCGCGCGACTCCTCGACGTGGCGCCGCAGGTCGCGGAGGCCAGCGGCATCGCGTGGCCGGGATGGGCGGCGACCGACGCGACGCCGAAGATCTGTTGTCTCGTCCCGGTGCGGCCTTCGTCAAGTGGGACGCGCGTCCGGCGAACGCGGTGGCCCGCGGACCGCACGACGTGCGCTGGTTCGACTGGGAGCATGCGAGGCACCGCTGGCGGGCCGACGACTGGATCTGGCTGCTCTGTGACGAGGCGATCCCGACCGAGGTGGATGTGGTGAAGATTCTCGAGCAGACGCACGACGCGGACCGCTCCCTGTGGGCGCCCTCCCCGTGGCGGGACTACGTGGCGCTCGAAGGCGTGCTGCACGTGTGCGTCCGGCTCGGCGTCAGCCTGTCCGACGAAGGCGCGGGCGTCGGCGCCGACTTTCGCACATGTGTGGAGGAGGACTGGCCGGGATCCGCGGAGGCCGTGCGGCGCCTGTGCCTTCGCGGCCGCGCATGGTCGCGGCTGTCGGACGTCACCGACCAGCTCGGCGACTGGTTCGGCGAGCTCATGACGACCGTCGGGTCGACATCAGCGCAGTGAGCCGGCCTTCAGCTCGCGGCTCGCTCGGCCGGCGGCTCGACGTGGTCCACTTTCCGCGAGTGCGCCTCTGCGATCTGCATGTCGACGTAGCCCCGGAAGTACGCACCCTCGACGATCCGAATCGATGGAGCGATCAGATCACCCTCAACCGACGCACTGCTGGCGGATAGCTCGATCTCGTCGGTCGCCGTGATCGCGCCCTTCACGCCCCCTGGACGATGACGACCCTGGCGAAGATGTTCGCCCGGATGTCGCCCTGGGGTCCGACGATGGCGGTGTGTCCGGGGATCCGAATCACTCCCTCGACTTGCCCCTGGATGACCACGTCCTCTCCGGCCGTGATCCCGCCGTGGATCACCACCGAGCTCCCGGAGCGCGCGAGCACCGCGGGGGTCGGTGGACGCGCCGGCCTGGTCGGTGGTCCATTGCGCCTGGAGAAACAGGTCACCGGCCTCGATGAGGGTCTTCGGGGAGACCAACGACCCCGATGTGTCGGGGGCGACTCGAGCCGGGTGCGCCCAGAGTCGGAGGCTGGCCGAAATCCAAGCCCCCAGTGTCGACAATTCGGCAATGCGACGTCTCAGCTCGATCCAAGACAAGGTGCTGACCTGCAATGACTTGTCATCCGCGATCCGCCCGCCGTTCGCGAAGCAGGGCGCGCCTGCCCCCATGTGGACGCAAGCGTGATGCCAGCCTGGCGACCGTTGTAGGGCATGATCGGGACGTGTCGACATGGTCGGTCTTCCGTGAACCATCTGCTAGGGGGTATCTGATGGAGAGGCTGTTCCGATCACTCACCAGGCGGGAGGCGTTGGCGGCCGTGGCCCTCGGCGTGGCCGGGGCGTCGTCGGCCGAGGCTGCCCAGCCCTGGAGCCCGAAGAAGGCGCGGGTCGGTGGGCCGCTGCGCTCGGGGCACCTGCTGTTCCTTGGCGGCATCGGCGGCTGGTATCCCGATCGCCGCCCCGACGGTCCTGGCGACATTCACGAGCAGACCGCCGACGCGCTCACCATCATGAAGGAAGCGCTCGAAGCGGCGGGCTCGTCGCTGGACGACGTGTTGAAGGTGCAGGTGGCGCTCGTCGACCCGGTCGAGAACTGGGGACCGATGAACGAGACCTACCTGACGTTCTTCACCACGGACCCACGGCCCGTGCGGAGCTACTTTGGGGCCACCGGATTCGCCGGCCGGGGCAGCTCCTACAGATCGATGCCATCGCCTACGTGGAGTAGTCGGGCAGCCCGCAACGTTGGCGTCGCGTTTGACAGTGGCGCCCGGTTGCCGTCATCCTTCGCGCCTGCATGAGCGCTCGCGAGATGCTGCGATGGTTCACCGGCGTCGCGGCGGCGTCCCTGCTGGCGGCGGGACCACTCGCCGCCCAGGACGAGGCCCGGCGCGTGGCCCGCGCTGCGAAGGTGAGCGTACCGCCGACCCTGGACGGCGTCGTCGACGAGGAAGTCTGGCTGACCGCTCCGGCGCTCACGGACTTCGTGCAGGCCGAGCCCCTCGAAGGGGAGCCCGCGACGGAGAAGACGGTGGTGCGTCTGCTCTACGACGCGCGTACCATCTACGTCGGTGTCATCTGCCACGACACGGAGCCGGACGGGATCGTCGTGACCGACAGCCGGCGAGACTCCAGCCTCCTGGACATGGATTCGTTCCAGATCATCTTCGATACCTTTCAGGATCGCCAGAACGGCTTCGTGTTCGGGACGAACCCGGCGGGCATCGAGCACGACGGCCAGGTGAGTCGGGAGGGAGAGGGCGGCCAGACGTCGAGTCGTCGCCGGTCGCAGGCCGGGAGCGGGGGCGGCTTCAATCTGAACTGGGACGCGAGCTGGACGATTCGCACGCATCGGAACGAGGTCGGCTGGATGGCTGAGTTTGCGATTCCGCTACGCACGCTGCGCTACGCGACCTCCAAACCGCAGGAGTGGGGCATCAACTTCAAACGCAACATTCGGCGCAAGCGGGAGGAGGTCTACTGGTCTCCGGTCTCCCGCATTCACAACTTCTATCGGCTGTCCTCGGCCGGGGATCTGAACGATCTCGAGCTGGAGACGCCGCGCAACTTCAAGATCGTCCCCTACGCGCTGTCGTCCGCCAATCGCAACTACGCGGCGACGGCGACCGGGGTTTCGACGGATCTCGATGCCGACGTCGGGCTGGACGCCAAGTTCGGCGTCACCCCGAGCCTGAATCTCGATGTCACGATGAATACGGATTTCGCCCAGGTGGAGGTCGACGACCAGCAGATCAACCTCACGCGATTCAACCTCTTCTTTCCCGAGAAGCGGCCGTTCTTTCTCGAGAACGCGGGCACGTTCTCGATGGGGACCGGGGATTTTCAGGGCAGCACGCTCGAGCTGTTCTTCAGCCGCCGTATCGGGATCGGCCCGTCCGGTGAGCTGGTGCCCATACGCGCGGGGGCGCGCCTGAGCGGGAAGGCGGGCCCCTACAACCTCGGGTTCATGAACATGCAAACGCAGACGCTCGACGGCGTCACGCCGGCCAACAACTTCAGCGTGGCCGCGCTCCGCCGGGATCTGCCGAATCGATCCAGTGTGGGCGTGCTGTTCGTGAACCGCTCGGCGACCGGCGAGCAGGCGGGGGCCCGGGACTGGAACCGCACCTGGGGTGTCAGCGGCAACCTCGGCGTCGGTGAGGCATTGACCTTCCGCGGCTTCGCGGCTCGCACGGAGACTCCAGGCGCCACGGGCCGGGAGCACTCGCTCGACGTCTACGGGGAGTTTCGCAAGCTCTGGGGCCGGTGGTGGGTCGAATACACCGAGGTCGGGGACGGCTTCAACCCGGAGGCAGGGTTTCTCTTGCGTGACGACTATCGCACCATCCAGTCCAGCTACATCCAGAACGTTCGACTCCCGTCGATCCCGTGGCTGCGCGAGCTGAGGCCGCACACGACCTACCGGCGCTTCTGGGATTTCGACGGCTTCTCCGAGACCGAGCAGATCCATCTGGATTCGCACGTGGATTTCGAGAACGGTGCGTTCTTCAGCCCCGCGGTGAACCTGCGGCTGGAGGGGCTGAAGCAGCCGTTCGAGATCGCGCCGGGGGTCGTCATCCCGGGGGGGAGCTACCGCTTCACGGAGCTGGCATGGCGGTGGAACACCGACCAGAGCGCGTGGATCTCCTACGACGGCGCGCTGGATACCGGCGGGTTCTTCACCGGCGATCGCACCTCACTCGGCACGACCGTCAATGTTCGACGGGGGGCGAAGCTCAACACGGCGTTCACCTGGTCGTTCAACGACGTCGATCTTCCGGAGGGCAGCTTCATCACGCATCTGGCGCAATTCCGCGTGAACTACAGCTTCACGCCGCTGGTGAACCTCCAGTCGCTTCTTCAATACAACGATCAACGGGACGTCTGGTCGGCGAATCTGCGGCTCGGCTGGCTGAACACGGCCGGCACTGGGCTCTTTGTCGTCTACAACGACACGGAGGGGCTCGGCGACCTACGCGTCGGTCCGCAGAACCGCAGCTTCATCGTGAAGTACACCCACCAGCTCGACGTGCTTCGCTGAACCCGGGTCGCCCGGCGCAACACGCCACGACCCTGTCAGTTTCGCGATGGGGTCGTCATCTACAGCTCCTCGCCGCCGCCCGGCTACATCCGCGACGCGGTGAGCGTGACGTCGGCCCGGGCCCATTCCCGATCGAGGTCCGCCTGCGCCTGCCTGGCCTCGGCCGCCTTGCCCTGGGCTCGCAGGCTCTCGATGAGCCCGAACATCGACCAGCCGCTGCGCGGATGCCGCTCGAGGTCGTCCCGGTACACCCGTTCGGCCGCCTCGGCGTCACCGGCCGCCAGCAACGCCATCCCCAGCGACTGCCGCGTCGGGTAGTACCAGAACGGGGGCTCGGTATACGGCAAGGTGTCCTGCGTGTCGACCGCCGTCTCGAAATGCTCGCCGGCGACGTCGGGCTGGCCTTCCGCCAGGGCGATGTCGCCGAGGACGAGCTCGTCGGCGATGCTGAGCAGCGTGCTCGCCGGGTAGTCGACCGCATCGATCGAGAGGACCTTCTCCGAGCGACGGAGCGGCACGAGCGCGGCGCGCTCGGCCCGGGCGGCCGCGAGGTCGCCGATCTTGGCGAACGCCGTCGCTTGCGCGTAGTGCCAGATGGCGGTCGAGAAATCCAGATCGGCCTGCGGCTTCGGCTCGTCCAGCACCTCCTCCCACCGTCCGAACTGGGTCAGCGCGAGCAGTGGGATCGTGTGGAAGAACTCCACCCCGGGGTACTGCGCGATCATCTCCAGCCGCACGTTGGCGGCCACCTTCCGCGCCGCCTCGATGGCGACCGCACTGCGCCCTTCCATGCTGGAGGCCGCCCAGAGAAAGTGGATGTTGTGCGGATAGTACGCCGCGGGGTAGAAGCCCTGGGCGTTGCACTGCGCGATGTAGGCCTCGTCGACGGCCGCGGCCCGCACGTTCGCCTCCGAGGCGTCGTTGTAGCGGCCGACACGCCAGTAGATGTGCGCCGGCATGTGGACCAGGTGGCCCGCACCCGGGACGAGCCCGGCGAGCATGTCCGCCGCCACCTCCGCCCGGTTCGGCGTCGACGACGCCTCCACCGCATGGATGTAGAGGTGCAGGGCGAGCGGATGATCCGGCGAACGGGTCAGCACGGTCTCCAGTGCCTCGATGACCTCGACCGTGTGCGGCTTCGGGCTCTCCGGGTCGAGCCAGTAGTCCCACGGCATCGTGTTCATCAGCGATTCCGCGAAGAGCGCCGCGGCGTCGTCGTCCTCGGGATATTTCTGATGCAGCGCGCGCATCGCGTTGGAGTACGCGAGATCCAGTGGTGCGCGCGCCGTGGCCGGGTCGCCGTTGTAGCGGGTGGCCAGGGCGTCGATGTAGTCCCGCTCCGGTTGAGTGGCGCCCCCCTTCAAGGCCAGCGCCTTCTGCGCGGCGGCGTGCGCCGCGAGACGCTCCTCATCGGACATGATCGCCTTGCCGTTGCTCGTGACGTTGATGTTCGGTCCCAGTGCCAGCGCTTCTCCCCAGTAGCACATCGCGCACTCCGCATCGAGGCGTTGCGCGGCCCGGAACGACCGGATCGATTCCGCGTGATTGAACGCGAAGTCGATGACGAGGCCCTGATCGAAATACCGCTGCGCGTGCGGTCCGTTGGTCGAGATCGGGTGGTGATGATCACCCATGCGGTCGAACAACGGGGCGCCCGCCCGGGCGACGACGGCACTGGTGTCCTCCAGCCCGCTGACGCCCGTGCTCGTGGCCGGCCGGGTGGCCGTGCGCGTGGCGCAACCGGACAGCACCAACAAAGCGCCCAGCAGGCCGACACCGGACATGGTTCTAAACGCGTTCATGGCATCCTCCCTATCAACGGCTCGCGAGCCGGAACACTGTGCCAGGCATCTCCCGTGCTCCGCGGAGCAAGACCCATCGGCGGCCGTCGAACCGATCGAGGCGGCCGGCTGCGCCCGTGACGGTCAGTCGACCCGGTAGAAGTAGTTGCTGTGTTGCGAGAAGCGCGTGGTCCTGCCCTCCGGTCCCACCTCGAACACGATCTCCTCGCCGAGCTCACCATCATCGCGGATCCGCCTGAAGACGTGCTCACTCATCCGGCGCAGCGTCGTGAGCGAGTCGGCCGGGTCGTCGCTCATCAGAGAGACGAGCGCCAGGACCCCGTCCTGGACCAGGACCTGGGTCTCCCCGCCGAAGGGCGGCTGGTATCGGCCGACGTAACGCCGCAGACCGGGATCGGCCGTTGCGGCCGTGCCCGGTGCCTCCACGGCGCTACGAATGGCCGGAGCCACGATGTCGAACACCGGGCGCGTATACGCGCCGGTGTTGGTACCCTGCCCATTGGTCATGAAGATCACCGCGATCCCGTCGGCCGGGGACAGCATCAACTGGGAG
Source organism: Vicinamibacterales bacterium (assembly GCA_965197935.1). Lineage (GTDB taxonomy): Bacteria > Acidobacteriota > Vicinamibacteria > Vicinamibacterales > CAZQMT01 > CAZQMT01. The sequence goes on from CBDAOD010000002.1 coordinate 1,744,540, forward strand.
CGGTAGCCGGGACAGTTGCCGCCGTGCCCGACGATCGTCCGGTCGTCGTGTCGCGAGACGGAGAATCCCACGCCGCGGGCCGCGTCCCAATCCGGATCCAGCCAGTGGACCCGGTGCATCTCCTTGAGCGTATTCGCCGCCAGCACCTCCGTGCCTCTCCTTGAGCGTATTCGCCGCCAGCACCTCCGTGCCTCCGTGCGCGAGCAGGCGGAGCTGCCACGACGCGAACGTCGCGAGGTCCTCGACCGTGGAGGCGAACCCGAACGCCGGCGCCATGCCTCGCACCTCGTAGAACGGCACGGCAGCGCGATGCCCGTCGCGGACACGCGCGGCGTAGCCCGTCGCGAGCCGCCCGTCCTTGTGCCGCCGCGGCATCTCGGAGCTCGTGTCCTCGAGACCCAGCGGCGCCAGGATGTGCTGCTGGACGTACTCGGCATAGGGCTGCTTCGCCGTGGCGGCGACCACGTAGCCGGCCAGGGTGAGGCCAAGGTTGGAATACTGCGAGTAGGTGGCGGCCGGGTAGAGGGTTTGCTGGCCGGGGAGGCGCGCGATCACTTCGTCGCGGGACGGGAAGGGGTAGCCCTCCCGGCCCGTCCAGTAGGGAGCCGCGGATTCTCTGGGTAGACCGGACGAGTGGGTGAGAATCCCCTTGAGTGTGATGGGGGCCGAATCCCGATGGGTCTGTTGGATGTTGAACCAGGGCAGGTGTTTCTTGAGCGGATCGTCCAGGCGCAGCTTCCCCTGGTCTCGGAGCTGCATGACGGCGATGCTGGTGAAGAGTTTCGAGATCGAGCAGATGCTGTAGATCGTGTCCGGGCGCGCGGCAACGTGGCCCTCGAGGTGCGCGTAGCCGAACCCGCGGCTCCAGACCAGCTCTTGATCGTGCACGACCGCCATCGAGATTCCGGGGATCTCGTCGAAGGCCCGCCGCGAGTCGACCCATGCCTCGACCAGCTCCAGCGCTTCGGCGACCCTGGGGTCGCTCTCCAGCGACTGGGCCCACGCCCAGGTCGGGACCAGCAACGTCGCGATGAGTGTGAACAGCCTCAGACTCGTCATGCGCCACCTCCCCTGTCGCTCGGAGCGCTCTCCACGCGGAGCACCGTGATGCTTACCTGGACACCAGCGCGCCGGCGGCGGACGTCTCTTGCCGGGGTTCCCGGGCGACGTGCTGCGCGCCCGTGTCTGGGTCCAGCACGATGGCATGGACGCCTCCCCATCTGGACTGCACCTCGAGCCGATGCCCCTTCCGCTCGAGCGCGCGGCCGATCCCATAGGGCAGGGCGGATTCGACCAGGATGGGCTCCTTCTGCTCGACGTGCAGCCGTGGAGCACCGACGGCTTCCTGGACGTCCATGCCCCAGTCGAGCACGTTCACGAGGAGCTCCAGACACTCCGTCATGATCCGTCGGCCGCCGGCCCCGCCGCCCGTCATAAACGGCTCGCCATCCCTGAGCACCAAGAACGCGTTCATGTTGTTCAGGGCCAGCTTGCCTCCCTGGATCCCGTTCGGATGGTTCGGCACGGGTGTCGGGTCGAACTCGGTTGGATGAAACAGTCCCATCCCGTTGTTCAACGTGATGCCCGTCCCCGGTACCGTGACCCCGCTGCCCAGATTGTTCCGCATCGTCATCGTCAGGGCCACCATGTTGCCGTGCGCGTCCATGGCCGAGGTCGACGCCGTATCCCCCTCCGGAGCCATCGGGGGGATGTTGCGGGCGATCTGCCGTGGCAGGTCCATGACCGGAGCCGCCGGGACGGTCAGCCTCGCGCTGGGGCTCCGCAGGAACATTCCCGGCCCCGTCTCGCCAAACCTCCCCGGGTCGCCGGGTTTGGCGTAGGGCCAGGCCACATCCGGGTCGATCAGCTGCCGTCGCTCGTCCGCGTATCGCTCCGACATCATGCCGGCGTAGGGCGCCTTCACCCTCCACGGGTCGCCGGCGTGCCAGAGCCGGTCGGCGAACCCCAGCTTGAACGCCTCCAACATCAGGTGCAACGCATCGGCTGAACGGCCCATCGACGGCAGGTCGAATCCCTTCAACAGGTTCAGCACCGCGATCAGGTTCTGTCCCCCGGTCCCGACCGGAGACGTATACACGTCGTGGCCCCGGTAGGTGGAGTGCGCTGGTCGAAGCAGCCGGACGTGCTGCGTTCGCTAGTCGGCCAGATCCTCCATCGTGACCAGCCCACCTTCGGACTGGATGTACTCCACCATCCGCTTCGCCAGGGCGCCCGTGTAGATGGCGTCCGGTCCCTCGCTGGCGAGGATCCGCAGCGAGTCTGCCAGATCCGTCTGCACGAACCGATCGCCGGCCTGGAACGGCCGGCCGGCGGGATGTCGAAAGATGGCCCGCGACGCCGGCCACTTGTGGAGCTTACCGGAATAGGCTCTATCGATTCCGGCGGCGTAGTCCGCGGAGAGGACGAAGCCCTCTTCCGCATATCGAATCGCGGGCTGGAGGACCTCCGACATCGTCATCGTGCCGAACTGCTCCAGCGCGACGGCCAGCCCGGCGACGACGTTCCACGTCGAAACCGAGAGGATGCCGGGCTCGGCGCCCTCCCGCGTCTCGTAGAACATCTCGGGCGTCGCGGCCAGCGGCGCCCGCGTGTTGAAATCGACCACGATAGGCTCGCCCAGATCGCGACGATAGATGACCATGGCCCCGCCGTAGCCGCCCAGCCCATTTGCTCCGTGTCTCACCACCGAGACGGCCAGGACCGTGGCGACGATTGCGTCCACGGCGTTGCCCCCGGCCTTCAGGATCTCCAACCCGGCGCGGGACGCCAGGGGGTGCACGCTCGACACGCCGCCCAGGTCTCCGACGACGCTGCCCTCCGTGCTAATGACGATCTCCCCGGCCCTGGTCTCCTGGCGGGCAGCGCCGAGGTGGCCGAGATCACCGAGCAGGCCCGCCGCCAACACGAGACCCGTCATAGCGCCCACCCTCGGTCCTTTTTTCATGGCAGTCTCCCTTACCCAATACCTCGGTGACTCACAAGACCTCGGCGACGAGGCGACCCACCTGCAAGGGCACGTCCGCGGTTCGAGCGCCCGCCTGACGGAGGGCCGCGATCTTCGACTGCGCGGTGCCCGTGTCGCCCGAGACGATCGCGCCGGCGTGTCCCATTCTTCGTCCCTCGGGGACGCTGGTCCCGGCGATGAAGGCCACGACCGGTGTGGACATCTCGGCGACGAGCGGCGCGGCGTCCTCCTCCATCACGCCGCCGATCTCCCCGAGCAGCACGACGGCATGGGTCTCGGCATCCGCCTCGAAGGTGGTGAGGGCGTCGGAGAAGGTCGTGCCGAGCAGGGGGTCGCCGCCGATTCCGATGAACGCGGACTGTCCGAGCCCGCGGCGTACGAGCTCGACCGCCACGAGCGTGCCGAGGCTGCCGCTGCGGCTCACGACTCCGACCGGCCCGCGGGTGAAGATCGAGGGCTCCCAGGCGGGAAGGATGCCCAGGAAATGGCTGTCCGGTACCGCGATGCCCGGCGAGTTCGGGCCCACGACGCGCACGTCGCGCTCTTCAGCGGCGGCGAGGATCTCCATCGTGTCGTGGACGGGCACGTGCTCGGTGAGGAGGACGATCGTCTGGAGCCCGGCCGCTGCCGCCTCGAGCACGGCCGCCTTCGCGGCGCGCGGTGGCACGAAGAGGACGGAGGTGTTCGCGCCGTGCGCCTCGACGGCCTCGGACACGCCGTCGTAGACGGGAACGTCGCCCACGCGCAGCCCGCCTCTGCCGGGCGTGACCCCGGCGACGACGTGCGTCCCGTAGGCGATCATCCGGTCGGTCCAGAAGCGCGCCTCCCTTCCGGTGATGCCTTGCACTACCACGCGAGGCGCCGGGCGCCACCAGCTAGGCACGGCGGACGGCTTCCTTGACCGCGTCATCCATCTCGGCGAAGGGCTCCAGGCCGAGGGTCTCCCTGACGAGGCCGATGGCTCGCTCCGCGCCGGTACCGTGGATGCTGAACACGACCGGAAGCGATGGACGGAGGGCGTGCCAACCGGCGAGGAACCCCTCGATCATGACATCCGTGCGGGCATACGCGCCGCACAGGTTCACGAGCACGCTGCGAACCCGCGGGTTACCCAGGAGGATCTCGATGGCCTCCCGTCCCTTGCGGTACGCGTCGCCTCCGATCTCCATGAAGTTCGCCGGCCGCCCGCCGTGAAACTCCACGGCGTCCAGCGTGGCCATCGTGAGTCCGGCGCCGTTCGCGAGTACGCCGACGTGGCCATCGAGCTCGATGTAGTAGAGGCCGGCGCCGCGGGCCTTTCGCTCGAGGTCCGTCCCCTCGGGCGGCGGGATGGCCAACGCCGCCTGCCGTGGGATGGCGCTATCGTCGACGGCCACCTTCGCATCGAGTGCGACGAGCTCGCCGCTCTCGGTCTCGGCCAGCGGATTGACCTCGACGAGATCGGCGTCGAGGGCACGGTAGATGTCGTAGAGCGTCGCCAGCACCCCACGGACGTCCGCCGGATACGCGGCGAGATGCGCGGGCGTCAGGCCTCGCCGGATGTCCACGGACCGTCTCGTGACGTCGGGGGCGCTCTCGACGTCGACCCCGCCATGCGGTGAGAAGAGCACCGCAGGCGACCGCGTGCGTGGATCGGTGAGAACAGCCGCATAGAGCTCGCGCGCGACGGCGACGCGCTCCTCGACCCGGAGCCGCGCCGCGTGCGCGAGCAGATCCCCCGCTTCTGCCCCGGCTCCCCGCGCGTCGTTGGCGAACCGGATCAGCCCGGCCTTGCCACGCCGGCCGGTGCGGAGCAGCGGCTTGACGACCACGGGGGTTCCGAGCGCGCGCGCCGCCGCGGCGGCCTCGTCTGGCGTCGACGCAACCGTGCCGCGCGGCACCCGAATGCCGCGCGCGGCGAAGATCTCCTTCGCGGTTTGCTCGTCAAGGTCCATCGGGATGAATGCCGAAGCGTCGCCAGTAGTCGGCGAAGAGCTGTGTCTCGGTTGGCACGTCCGCCGAGATGGGTCGGGAGAGACGCGTGACGTTGAGGAAGTGCCTGTAGGTGATGTTGTCGGACGTGCTGTTGCCACCCCACGTGCCCGCCGCGAGCGAGAGCGTGAAGTCGAGGCCGTTGGCGAAGTCGCCGCCGTTGCCGACGCAGTGGGCCTGGTTGACGAGCACGCGACACACCTTGGCGTGATGCGCCAAGGCCTCGATGCGGGCGTCGTCGCGCGAATGGATGCCGCAGGAGTGCCCCGCCCCCTGGTATGCCAGGATGCGATCGAGGATCGAGAGCGCCTCGTCGAAGCGCCGCCATCGATAGACGGCCACGACGGGCGCGATCTTCTCCCCGGAGAACGGGAAGCTCGGCCCGACCCCGTCCTCCTCGACGAGGAGGAGCCGCACCGCGGCGGCCCCGTCGCCGGCGATGCCCGCGACCTCGGCGATTGTCGCGGCGGACCGTGCGACACGTCGTCGGTCGAGGGCGCCATCCCTCCACAGCGCCGCCTGGAGCGCGGGCTTCTCGTGCGCCTGGACCAGGTAGCCACCCCTGGCCTCGAGCGCGGCCCTCAGGCGGCCGTGGAGGGATTCTTCCACGAGCAGGGCGTTCTCCGACGAGCAGCTCGTCGCACAGTCGAAGGTGGCGCTCCGCACGATCTTGTCCGCTGCATCCTCGACGTCCGCGGTCGCGTCGACGATCACCGGGACGTTCCCGCGGCCGACGCCCAGCGCCGGTGTGCCGCTGCGGTAACCGGCTCTGACGTTCGCCGGTCCCGCCGTCACGACCACGAGGTCGGCTCGCTCCATGAGCTCCCGCGCGATGGCCTTGCTCTCGGTCTTGTCCCGGGCGCGGAGGCTCACTCGCTGGACGGCGTCTCGCGGCACGCCGAGCCGGTCCAGCGCCCCGTGGACGAGCCGCACGAGCTCCAGACACGTATCGTCCGCCCGGGGGTGGGGTGCGAGGACGATCGCGTTGCGCCCCTTGAGAGTGATCATGACGTTGTTGATGGGCGTCGCGCCGGGATTGGTGACCGGCGTGATGGCGGCGACGACGCCAACCGGCTTGGCGATCTCGGTGATCCCGCGCGCCGGATCCTCCCTCAGGACCCCGACGGACCGCGCCCCCTGCAGGTCGCGTAGCGTACCCATCGTTTTCCGGCGGTTCTTCTCGACCTTGTCCGCCACGTTCCCCAGTCCGGTCTCCTCGACCGCGAGCCTGGCGAGGCGCTCGGCGTTCGAGACGCCGACCCAGGCGACGGCGGTGACGATGTCGTCGACCCGAGCCTGGTCGAGCTTCTCGAGCTCGTGCTGCGCCCGGCGCGCCCGAGCCATCACCTCCCCGACGGTGCTCATACGACCGCTCCCACGATCAGCATGGAGGCCGCGACGCACACCGCGGCGAAGAAGGTCATGACGATCCCCGCCTTCGCCATGTCGCGAATCGAGAAGTAGCCGGCAGAGTAGGGGATCACGTTGGTCGGGCTCTCGGTCACGAGGATGAATGCCAGGGACGAGGTGAAGGCGGCGGGCCCCGCGAGCGTCCAGGGGTCCATGTCGAGGCTCAGGGCGAGCGCGATCAGAATGGGCATGATAATCGTGCTCGTGACGGTGTTGCTCGAGAAGAGCAGATGGAGCGCCGCCACGCCGAGCACGATCAGGAATGGCCGAAGCAGCGGGAGCACGTCGCCCATCCGCCCCATCAAGATGAGCGCGAGCCACCGGGCGGCGCCGGTCTCGTAGATCATCACGCCCAGCGAGATGCCGGCAACGATCAGGAGAATCCCGCCCCAGTCGACGTCATGCTGCGCCTCCTTCCAGCCCATGATGCCCATGCCCGGCAGGAAGAGCGAGATCCCGCCGAAGAGGGCGACGGCCTGTAGCGGCAACGAGGTCGTGAGCCACAAGGTGATCGTCATGCCGAAGACGGTGAGCGTCTTGAGCTCGGCGGATCTCAGCGGGCCCATGGCGTCGAGCCTGGCCTCGAGCTCGCGCTCCTCCAGGGGCAATCGGTCGAGCTCGGGCGGGAACAGACGCAGAAGCACCTGCCAGGCGATCGGGACCATGAGGATCGACGCGGGTACGCCGTACTGCATCCACTGGAGAAACGAGATCTCGACCCCGGCCAGCTCCTGCAGATAGCTCAGGGCGATGGGGTTCGCGGCCGTGCCCGCCGGGGTGCCGATGCCCCCGATGAGCGGGCCGAACGCGCAGGCGATCATGAGCGCCCGGCCGAAGTTGCTCTCGAGCGGCTTCAGCTCCGCGTCTCGCAGGACCCCGACGCCGAGCGGGAGCATGATCGCGGCGACGGCCATGTCCGTGATCCACATCGAGAGCGCCGCGCCGACGGCGAGGAATCCCAGCAGGACCCGGTCGGTGCGCGTGCCGACACGCCGGAGGATGTTGAGCGCCAGCCGGGGGCCAGGCCCGATCGGCTGAATGCGGCGGACAGCAGGAGGACGCCAAGGAAGAAAGTGATGACCGGGTTGCCGAAGCCCGTACGCACGGCGGTCGGGTAGTCCGCGATCCCGTAGGCGGGGATGAGGAGCAGGACGAAGAGCGAGGTGATCGCGAAGGGAAGCGCTTCCGAGACCCAGAGCACGACCGCGAACGCGAGCACGGCGAGACATGCCTTCCCCTGGACGGTGAGCTCGACACTCTCGCCCTGCGAGACGAGCGGCGTCGGCGTGGGGAGAAGATACACGCCGAGCATCAGGAGCACGGCGACGACGAGGTAGGCACCCTTGGCCACGTGACGACAGCCTATCGGCAGGGTCTTGGCGCTGTCAAAGAGCCCGCGATGGCGTCGCCGCTACTCTCGTTGGCCGTGGGTCAGGGAGTTCCAGAGGTCGATCGTCGGGTTCCGATGAAGCTCGATACCCTGCCGCTGCTCACGCGCCAGCGCCTCGACGTCGCGCTCGCCTCCCAGGATGAAGGTGTCGAACATCTGGTCCATGACGACCAATGACTTCTCGACGGAGTCCGGACGCCAGTGATACCAGCCGTGCGGCTCGCCGCCGTAGACGACCCAGTCGAACCAGTTCCCGTGAATCCGCGCCTGCACGCCGTACTGCTCGACTTGCTGGAACCGAGCGGCGGAATCGCCCTGCGCGTAGAGGAACAGTAACGGGGTCTTCACACGCGCGGCGTGGTAGATGATCGAGCGGCTGTAGTAGTTCTCGGGGTTCTCCAGCGGGATCTTCCCGATGAGATACCTGTTCCAGCCCTCCAGCCCGGCGTAGCTCGACAGGGTGACCAGATCCATCGCGCCGTACCACACCACGCCGGCCTTGAAGCGCCCGGGATCCTTGGTCACCGCGGTGGCGGTGAAGAAGCCGCCCGTCGATCCGCCGAACGCACCGACGCGCGCCGGGTCGACCCACTCCTCGGCGGTCAACCGATCCATCCCGATGAAGGCGTCGCGCAGGTCGTGATCCCCGCCGTGCGTGTGAACCGCTTGCCGATACGCCTTGCCCCGGCCGGTGCTGCCGCGGAAATTCGGCGCGAAGACGAGGTATCCGCGGCTCACGAAGTACTGGATGTAGGGATGCCACTGGATCGGATGCTGTCCGTTCGAATTGGCCCGAAAAAAGAACAGCGCGGGTAGCCTGTCGCCGGCCGCGCTCCCCTTGGGCCGGTAGACCAGCCCGGCAACCTTGCGCCCGTCGAAGCTCGGGTACTCGACGAGCTCCGGCCACACGAACAGATCGGGGTAGCGCAGCTCACTCGCCTGGTGGTTGGTGATCTGACGCGGCTCGCCTCCCGACACCGGCAGGATCCAAACGTCACCGGTCATGCTGGGGTCGGAATGGTAGTAGACGATGTGCCGCCCATCGGGGTGCCAGAGGTGGCTCCCGCGTGTTTGGCCCGTCGTCGATGAGCCGCCATTCACGCCGTCTCGCGTCGTGAGCTGCTCTTGGGCGCCGCCCTCCGCAGGGATCCTGAAGATGTGGTAGTTGTAGTCGACGTTCTTCGTAAACGAGATCCACTCTCCATCGGGTGACCATCGCGGCTCGCTGTGCTCGTAGGGCTCCTCCAGCAGCATGCGGGTCTCGCCCGATGCGACATCGATGAGGCCGAGGTTGTTCCATCCATTTCGATCGGAGATGAACGCGATCGTCGTGCTGTCAGGCGACCACACCGGTGCCTGCTCGAGCGAGTCGAACGTGTCCGGCGTGAGGAGACGAGGCTCGCCGCCGGACGTGGGCATCACGTAGATGTCGTTGTTGCTCTGATCGTCGTCATCGGGCTTCCGATTGGCCGTGAACACGGCCGCGGTGCCATCCGGCGAGACAATGCCGCCACCCTGCCCGATGCGTCGAATCTCACGCGTGTCGAGATCCATCACCGCGAGCGAGCGGTCCCAGAACATCTGGGTCGTGAAGTAGAGCCTCTCCCCGTCGGCCGACCAGGACGGGCCGCTGTCGTCCAAAGGGTGGTCGGTGAGTCGTTCGGGCTCTCCTCCACCCGAGGGAATCCGGTAGAGGTCGCGGACGTTGGTCCCGCCGTGATCCACCTCGAAGAAGATGTAGGTCCCGTCCGGCGAGAACCGCGGGGCCATCTCCCGCCCCGCTATCCGCGTCAACTGCGCGGGCTCGCCACCTGCCGTCGCCACGGTCCAGATGTCGTAGGTGCCGGCGCGGGCGGATTTGAACGCAATCAGCGTTCCGTCAGGCGACAGATCGAACTCTTCGATCCAGACCGTTCGTGCCAGTGCGTCGATCGGTAGTGGCTCGGGCGCGGGTTGGGAGCTCGAAGCCCCTCGCCCCAGGAGTGACACCAGCAGGAAGATGGGCAGGAGAGATCGTGTCTTCACCATGGGGACTCCCGTGTAGCTGCCAGACCTGCTTCACGCGTTGCGGGCACACGACTTCGGCGACCGAGCCCTGCGGCTGGCTCCAACGTCACGTGCGAGGAGCGAATCAGCCCGCCGGGAGAACCCGGAGCGGCTCTGTAGACTGCTCACCCGAACCAGGCATAGTATGGCTCGCGTGCCTCGAGCCGACAACGCCCCACAGGCAATCTCGGGAGCATCTGGTCCCGCTTGGTCCCGGAAGACGTGGGTCGGTTTCCTGGCAGCTCTGATCGTAGCGAAGGCCGCCGCCATGTGGGTGGTGTGGGCGTTCTTCGACGGCAATCCCGACGAACGCCGAGCGAGTAGCGTTCCTGGGGCAGATTCAGATCGCCGTCGAGGGATACGCCATGCGCGCATCCTTCGCGGCGAACCCGACGCGGCAGAGCGAGATCGTCCCGAAGATCGACTCCCAGTGCTCCCTGGTACCCCATGGGAACTACCTATTCCTAGCCGGCGACTCGCTGCAGCCGACCGAGTACAATATGCTCACGGGTGTCTGGCCGCCGATGGTCGAGCCGAAAGCGCTGTTTTTCGGCTACAGCCTGCCTCAGAAAGGATTGTCCGATCTGGTGGAGGCGTTCGCGGAAGTCGTGCGACAACTGCCGGAAGCGCGACTCAGCTGATTGAGACGTAACGATGGAAACACGAGAGTGGCTCAACGTCGTGACCAGCTTGCCACGCACCTACCTCGCGAGCAAGCGGTTCAAGACCCGACCGATGCAGGCGATCATCGATGTGACGATGAAATGCCCCGCCAGCTGTCAGTACTGCGCGACGTGGCGCATCGAGCACGAAAATCTCACCACCGACCAGCTGTGCGGCTGCATGGCGAACGGCATGCCCGAATGCTAGAGGAAGCGGCAGCCCAGTCGACCTGCGGTGGCTGCTCGTTGACCTGTCACATGGAGCGGAACATCATGCTGAGAGCGGTGTCGCGTCCGGCCGCGCTTTGACAGCTCGTGACGAAGCGTTTCAAGCGGCGGAACGGTCGATGACGGTCGTTGAACCATGCGTCGGTTGCCGACGGTCCGTGTCACGATCGCGGCGCCGACGGGCCAGAAGGTCTTCATCTTGGGCGAAGTCGCCAACCCCGGCGTCTACTACGCCGGCGGCGTCACGACGGCCCTCGAGGCCCTGCTGCAGGCCGGCGGATTCACGCTCGATGCCGAAGAGAAGCGAGTCATTCTGTTCAGGACGGCACCGCGCACACCCAGCGACACGCAGTCCCTGACCGCGCTTGATATGAAACGGCTCATCGAGCAGGTCGATCTGCGCCAGAACGCCATCCTGCAGCGTGGCGACATCGTCTTCGTGGCGCAGGATCGCACGGCCCGGATGGCTCGGTTCTTCCAGCAGGTCTTCAACGTGATGCAGCCGTCCTCGGCATCATCGAGATCGTGACGACGCTGGTGCTCCTGTCCAATGTCTCGAAGTAGCTCGCTCGCGCCCGCGCGGGATCGACGACGACCGTGACGGGCGCCGTCGCTCGCGAACCCCATGATCTGCGTCGTAAACTTCTCCATGACGTGCAGTCGCCCTGCCGATCCTATCTCCTGACGGCGCCCGGGAGCATCCAGCAGGTCGCGAATAGCCGAGGCCAGTGCTTCGGGGTCTTCGGGCGCCACGAGTACGCCGGCCTTTCCCGCGTCAACGACTTCTGGGATACCATCCACGCGTGTGGCAACGATCGGGATGCCGCACGCCTGCACTTCCAAGAGGACCAGCCCAAATGGCTCCCGTACGGATGGAAGCACGAAGAGATCCAGTCCACTCATGATCTCGGGAACATCTCTCCGGCTGCCGGTCATGATGATGCGCTCCGACAGGCCAAGCGACGCAATGTGGCTCTCTAACTCCTCCCTGAAGCGAGCGTGCCCTTCAAATGCCGCGTCTCCCACCCACAGCAGCTTGAAACTGGTGTGCGTCCGGGCCAGCAGCGCTGCCGCTTCGACCAGGTACCGATGCCCCTTCCATGGGTGCAGACGGCTCACAGTGCCAATCAAGAGCGTTTCCCGTGCAATCCCAAATTCGCTTCTGATGCGCGCTCTGCACGCTAACGGACGGAAACGCTCGGCGTCTATTCCGAAAGGCACCAATTCGATCTTGGAGGGGTCAGCGCCCCGCCGCTGGACATCGTTCGCGACCGCCTTGGAGGCCGATACGATGTAGTCAGAGAGATTCACGGCACAAGATTCCAGCCACGCGTAAAGATGATCTTTGGAAATGGCGGAGGTCCAGTTCACCCAGCCGTGCGCGAAGGTCATCAACGGCACGCCTGACAGACGAGCCGCCATGCTTCCGATGAAGTCGGATCGCGCATCGTGCGTTTGCAGAATGTCAATCCTGCGCGCCTTGATCAACTGAAGCGTTCGACGAAAGTCGCGATAGTCTAGCGGGCCTCGGGTGGAGATCACTTCGGTATTCGAGCTCTGTTGCTCCAGGGCGTCGAGAAACATCAGACTCGGGTGACGGGCGTTGACAATACAGCCCAGCGTCAGGTCGAACCGATCCGTGTCGACGTTCCGCATCAAATCTAGCAGGTAAGTTTCGGGGCCGGTCAAGGTTCGAATGCCGCGGCAATTTCGTAAGTGCAGTACCCTGATGGGCGTGTGCTCGTCAGCCACCGATACACTCCCCGTGTCGGATTGATCCGAGCATGTTGTGTCAATACGTTTCCTACCGACCTACTTCCGAGAGCGAGGTGAAGGCCGCATGTCGTCAAGTCCCACAGGCGTTCGACTCAAGCCACGACGGGACGACCCGGCGGCAGCACCTCACGAACAGCCAGTGCGAGAATGACGAGTGCACTGACGATCCGAACGCCGCACATGACGTATGCGGCTCCCATCGCTCCGTATACCGGTATCGCTGCCGCGTACCCGGGCACGGCGAGAAGCAGCAGACCCAGATACAGCAGGGAGAATACCTGTGGCTTTCGCCTTGCGTACAAGACGAGCAGGAAAGGATTGAACAGCAGCGTGAACAGGAACCCAAATAGCTGAATGCGGAACAGCGGGACCGCTGGCCTGAATTCGTCGCCGTATGGCAGCACGACCAGTGGACTCGCGACGATGAACAGTGCAAGGGTGGGTAGACATAGCACGCCAGACATCTTGATGGATCGTTTCATGTGCTCGATCAGTTCGTCCCTGGTAGCTGCTCGACTCACCTGTGGCAACATGCGCATCAAGAGAGAAACGTAAATGAGTTGCAGCGCTTGCGTCAGGCTCAGCGCAGCCGAGTAAATACCGACGCTTTCACCATCAGAATAGTACGTCAGTGAGAGAATATCCATCTGCGCCAGCAACACGAACAGCAGATTGGCTACGTAGAGCCATTTCGCGAACCCAACCAGCTCCCGCCCTGCCTCTCCCCTCCAGTTGAAGTTCTCGAAGCAGATATGCGGAATTACAAGGAGGGAGAGTGGTAAGGCCGCCACCATGACCAGGAAATGAAGCGCCAATAACCTCTGTAACGTGAAGGCGCCTGCGGCAACCAATACGACAACGGCCGCTAACTTGATAACATTCGGGATCGTGTTGATGAGCGCGTATCGCCAAAAGTGCTCGTACAATTGCGAGATGGCCAGGCAGTAGCGCCAGAGAGAAGCACAGACGCCCCCAGGACGCCAAACATCACCGCATTGGCCAATTGTGGCGGCCACCAACGCCCGCCTAGTACTACTTTGTTAGAGTCTCCCTCTGGGATGGGTGAAACCCCTCGCCTTTAGGCGAAGCCTTCAGGAGGCCGCAGGGCCGGACCTCTTCGGGCTCTGGGACGTGCGCCGTGATAGTCGGCTTCAGCCGACGCGGCGCACTGATTCCCTCGCCTTCAGGCGAGGGAGACTCAAATCCGCAATTGCACCGACTTTAGCGCCTCGATGCGCTTCAGGTAGAACGGCCGTGGAGCAAAGAGGTACGCGGTGAAGATTTCCTGCACGATCGCGCGGGCCACTGGAAAGGTGAGCCCGGCGAGGTGCCGCCGCCGCTCGGCCTGCAGGAAGTTGTACGTCACGGCGGTGAGCACGACGTGATGGTGCCAGCCCGGGAACGTGCGGCCTTCGAAGTGATCCAACCCGAGGTGGGGCTTCAACTCTTGGTACTGTCACCGGTCACCCAATAATCCCCCCTGTGGTCACTGAAAACTCCTCACCTCGATAGCTGAGGGGAGGAGCAGGATGTCGACGAGAGCGACGATGATCGACCCCGAGCGTCAGATGCTCGGGGAGGTCGAGATGGTCGGACAGGACCGGTGGGAGGAGATCCATCGTCGGGCGGGTGCGGGCGCATCGATTCGGGCGATTGCTCGCGAGCTGGACGTGGACCGCAAGACGGTGCGGCGATGCCTGCGGCAAACGGAGTGGAAACCGTACCAGCGGGCGGCGCGGGCAGACACGCTACTGGCCACGCACGCGTCGTATCTGCGGCGGCGGGCGGCCGATGTCGGCTACTCGGCTCAGGTTCTGTTTCAGGAGCTGCGCGGTCGGCAGTACGAAGGCAGCTACGAAACGGTGAAGCGGTTCGTGCGGCCGTTGCGGGAGATGCAGTTGTACGCGGCGGTGACGCGTACGCGGTTCGAAACACCGCCAGGGCTGCAGAGCCAGATTGATTGGGGTCAAGCGCGGGTCTGGCTGGGTGCGCAGCGCCAGGTCCGGCACATCTTCGTACTGACGCTCGGCTACTCGCGGCGGAGCGTCTACGTACCGTGCCTGACGGAAGCGCTCGGCGATTTGCTCGATGCGCACGAGCAGGCGTTCACGCACTTCGGCGGCCACACCCAGGAGCATCTCTACGACCGGCCGCGGACGGTGTGCGTACCGCGCGGGGCGGACGGGGTGCGGTGGAACACGACGTTCAAGGCGTTCGCCGACTTCTGGGGCTTCGAGCCGCGGCTGTGCCGGGCGTATCGGGCCCAGACGAAGGGGAAGGTCGAGTCGGGCGTGAAGTACTTCAAGCGCAATTTCCTGGCGGGCCGGCGATTCCGTGACGACCTCGACTTCAACGAGCAGTTGGCGGAGTGGACGGCGACGGTCGCCGACGTGCGGGTGCACGGAACGACGCACGAGCGGCCGATTGACCGCTTCGCGCGGGAGCGTGACGGGCTGGTGCCCGCGGTGGCGGGCCGGGCGTTCCGGCTCGAGGCGCCGCTGACGCGGGTGGTGGCGACCGACTACCTGGTCACCGTCGACACGAATCGCTACTCGGTGCCGTTTACGCTGATCGGGCAGCCGGTCGAGGTGATGCGGCGCGACGGATTCCTGCAGATGCGGCACCGCGGCCAGGTGGTCGCCACGCATCCGGTGCTCGGGGGCCGGCATCAGCTCCGGATCCTGCCCGAGCACGGTCCGGGGCCGATCGCCCGCAACGCGCGCGTGCGCTACTCGACGGGCGGGTGCTCGACCGAGGCGGTTCCGCTCGACGTCGAAATCCGCGACCTCGCCTGCTACGAGGCGGCCTACGGCCTCGGGGGTGCGCAATGAGGTCGCTGCAGATGGCCCGCCTCGACGAGCACCTGCAGCGGCTGCGCCTGAACACGGTGCGCGAGCGTGTCGAAGCCCTACTCCAGGAGGCGTCGGAGAAGGAGCTCTCCTATGCCGACTTCCTCGACGGACTGCTGAGCGAAGAGGTGTCAGCGAAGACCGCCAAGCACGTCACGATGCGGACGAACCTGGCCCGGTTCCCTTTCATCAAGGGGCTCGACTGCTTCGACTTCACCTACCAGCCGTCGGTCGACCGTAAGCAGATCCAGAAGCTGAGCCTCTGCCACTTCGTCGAGCATGGGGAGAACCTGGTGCTGCTCGGCCCGCCAGGGGTCGGGAAGACGCACTTGGCCGTGGGTCTCGGGCTCAAGGCGATCGAGCACGGCTACCGGGTGCTCTTCACGACGGCCGCGGCGATGCTGACCACGCTCACCAAGGCGCTCGGCGAGGGCCGCTTCGACGACAAGCTGAAGGTCTTCACGATCCCGCGGCTTCTCATCATCGACGAGATCGGGTATCTGCCGATCGACCGGCAGGCAGCGACGCTGTTTTTCCAACTCATCAGCCGGCGCTATGAGCGCGGGCCGATGATTCTGACCAGCAACCAGAGCTTCGGCAGCTGGGGCGACGTCTTCGGCGACCGGGTGATCGCCAGCGCGATCCTCGACCGGATCCTGCATCACGCGACGACGGTCAGCATCCGGGGCGATTCGTATCGGCTGAAGGACAAACTGAAGTCGGGGGTGGTCAAGCCGACCACAGCGGGAGCGTGAGCGATGGGAAGCCTGTGGACGCTGCCGGCGCCGTGGACGCGCAGACGCGCCCACCGCGCCTTGGACAGGCCGCAGACGGCCTGCCCACAGCGACCACAGGCACGCATCTCATCGTTTTATCAACCAGGGGGTGGGGGAATTTTCGATGACCGCAGGTGGGGGAAATTTGAATGACCGTTGACAGGTACTGCTGCTCGATGGCCCACCGCTGATGCGCGAGTCGGACGAGCTGCGGCCAGGAGGTGGTGGCCGGCAGGTTGACGAAGAAGTATTTGGTCCGCGGCGTCGCGCCCGTGTCGCGTTCGGCCAGCAGCCACACCTCGGGGGCGAGCCGGCGGTCGCGCCAGTCGTGGGCCGGGGTCACCCGCAGGGCCACACACTGGACCGTCCAGCGGCGCCCGCCGCGGCGGTTGCGCCAGCTGATGGGCCGCCACCGCGGCTGCGCCTTGGCGGCCTGGGCCACCGTGTACGCCCGCACGCCCGCCGCCAGGTCTGGCCGGGTGCGCGGGCGCCCCAGCCGGCCGCCCCGCCGGTGCCCGAGGCGCGGCCGCCCCAGGAACACGGTCTGCGACGAGGAAATCCCCACCGCATAGGGGAGCCGCAACCGATGCCACATGGCCCGAAACAGGCCGGTATCGCCAAACTCCGCATCGGCCAGCACGCCGGTGCCGGTGAGGCCGCTGGCGCGCACCTGCCGGAGCAGGGTGAGCGCTTGGCGCCACTTCGCCTGCAACCGGACACCCCGGGGAAGCCGCGCCCGATCGCGGGCGGCGTCGGTCAGCCACGCCTCGGGCACATAGAGCGCGGCCCCCAGCAAGTAGGCGCGCAGCCCGGTCCACAGCGCCGCGGTGACCGCCACTTGGCCATTGGCGACTTTCCCCACGGCCCCACAGTACTGGCGGGCCACCCCGACCGAGGACGTCCCTGGCTTGGGGAAACTCGTGCCAGCGAAGATCACCAGCCCTTCGCGTTCGGGCAGCACCGCCCGCAGGCAGCGCCAGACGCCGTCGGCACTCCACGGCGCATCGGTGATGAAGTGTTGGAACGCTTGATAGCCCCCGGGATCGGTCCCCCGCGCCAGCATCGCTTCCATCGACTTGCGCGGGCTGTCGCTGAGCAACCCCTGGACGTACCGGCGCAATGCCAGCTCCTGTGCGCGATGGCCGAAGCACGCCTTGAAGGCCTCGAGCCATCTCATCAGGCGACGCAACTGCCCCACCGTGCGGCGGTCGTGCACTACCGCGCAGGGTACCGAATTCGCCGGAAAAGTACAATGTCCTCAAATTAGATCACTTGTCGGATCTCGCCCAAATTGTGCGATCTAACAAAGTAGTACTAACCCTCTGTCCCATAGCAGCCAGCACCCCATGAGTAGAACGGTCCCGCTCGCGAGCTTCAAAGTGAGTGCCGCCTGCACGATAGCATGACAGCGTTGCTCGTCCTGGGATCGATATTCGGAGGCCAGCCGCACGAAGCCATTGTCGATGCTCTCACTACCACTGAGTTCAAGCGTGATGACCACCACTGACATCGATACTGTGAAAACGCCGAAGTCCTCTACACCGAGCATGCGTGCTGCGATGATACTGACGAGAAAGGCCAACCCGGCGTTGAAGAACTTGCCAAACAGAATCGCTAGCAAGCCTGACATGGTGACTCTCCGACGGGCGTGGTGGCGCTGCGCACGTTACAGGCACCGGACCCGCGTTCACAGGTCAGGTACCGGGTCGGGAGGGGTTCCACGGAGGACGGTTTGGGGAGGTGCACAGCGCCGCGGCCGTTTTTCCTTTGATCTTCGTGAGAACGGCTAGGCACGGGATCGGGAATCTTCTTGGGAAACGTGAGCGACCGTGCGGCGCACGTCAGTGTCTCAGCTCGACCGATGCCACCGCTACGCCGAGCACGCGAGCATCTCCTTGTCCGGGGAGAAAGGTATCGCTCCGAAGCTCGACCGTGGCTCTCTCGGAGTCGATCGGACACGTGTTGAGGGCAAACCGTCCAGACCACTGGCCCATGATCTCCGAATCGAATAGCGTACAGCCGTCGAGCCTGACTGTCAGGTGCGCCGGAGTTTCGATGAGAGTCCCCTGCTCGAATGTCCGCCGCCGCCCGGTCATCGTCACGTCGATCGCCAACTCGGTTGGCGGCTCATCTTGGTCGACAGGCACGACCAGCCGGCCGTCTCCGTTGGTCCACCGAAACAACGTGGACCGACGCCACTCCGCTGCATAGAATCCTGACACCTCGACGCCGTACAGAGCCTCGGCTTCCGCCCGAAGCAAATTCAGTGAGGCACCTTCGGCAGGCGTCTTGTACGCGGGTTCGAGCCAGACGCTTCCGGTCGCGTCTTGCCGGATGAACAGAACCTCCAGGATATTGTTGCCTGGTTGAAGGAACTCAGGATTGAACATCACCTCCCAGGCTCCTGCTCTTCCGTTGACCTGAAAATCGTAGACGCTGGTGGTGGCGCGGACTATTCCGTTGATGGCAATGGCCAAGGGTCGCAATTCTGCCGAGGTTGCCTCGGTGAAGACGGTGCCTGAAACGTGCGCGGGCAAGAACTCCCCGTCGGGGTTTACGTTGCTGAACGCCTCAGGAAAGCCAACGCTCACGACACTGTCTTGTCGGTCGGGATTTCGGACGGAGAGACGGTCCAATCGATGGCCTATCAGGTCCTGGTGCACGCTCAGTCCGGTCAACTGGTATCGGTCCGTGGGAACCCCAAAGAGGTGCGCCTTATGAGAGACCGTGGTACTCAGCCGGTCCGAGAGGGGATAATCGAAAACGAGCCTGCTACGTGCGCCGTTGAAAAAGTCGAACACGATGATTTTTTGTGAGCGCTCGGGCCCGTCAAGAGCGAGCGCAGAGGTTCCGTCGATCCTGCCGGGTAGCTGGATGCCGAGTTCGTGCGCCAACGTCGGTAGGATGTCAATTGTCTCGACGTTTCGATCGCTCACAGAGCCAGCCCCCTGACCCGGCCGCTTGACGAATAGTGGCACGGACATGATATCGGCGGCGGTCGCCCGGGTAGGCCGGCGGAAAGCGCCACCACCCGTGGGCAGTTCATGTGCGCCGGGCTCCTCGGGCCCGTAGGTCGCCGAACAGCTGCCGGTGAGAACGGCAGGCGGCTGGTCCAGATGTGGCAGGTGCCGCCGCGGGGCGGGATGGAGAGTGCCGTCAGACCTTCACCACGGGCGGCTACTGCTGGCTCGACTTCTTGCTGTCCTTCTTGGCGTTGTTCACGCACGTGGAGGAGCGGCAGTTGTCGGAGTTCTCCGAGCCGATGCGGACCAGTAGATCGACACTCTCGGGGTGTACGAGATTGTGCGGCTTCGGACCGTTCGCCATGTCCGCGACCGAATCGCCCGTGCCGGGCGCCACTTCCTCGTCCGGGTCCTCGGGACCACCGAGAATCATGCTCGACCGTGCGCTCACGTCCGCACCCGCGGCGACCAGATACTCGATCAGCTCGTTGTCGGCCGTCAGGCCCGCGCCGTGCAGCGGCGTGAATCCGTTGACGTCCGCCGCGTTCACGTCGGCGGCGACTTCTTCCACGAGATACCTGACGGCCGCGAGACGCGCGTCAGGAATGAAGGTGCTGGTTTGCGGCTCCAGGCCGTAGCCTGCGGCTACCTGGAGGGGTGAGCACCTCTTGGTCGTCGCGATGCTGGGATTCGCCCCGGCGGCCACGAGTCGCCGCATGGCCTCGACGTCGTTCGCCTGAGCCGCGCGCCAGAATGCCGTCGCGCCAGCGGGATCGACCCAGTCGCCATGCATCTGCCGCTGCCACAGCTCGGCCTTCAGTCTCGCGTTTGGCTCCGCTCCGTGGTCCAGGAGCGCCTGCATCAGCTCCAGATAGTGAGTGTGCTCCTGCTCCGGGGTGGGAGGTGGGTACCACACTCGGTTGGCCCACTGGACGTCGATCGTCGCGTAGAGCGCCGTGACGCCGTCCGACGTGGCGGCCGGCGTCGGGTCGGCGCCGTGCTCGAGCAACTGCATCGCAAGATCGAAGTGCGCGTTGAGGATGCCGATCGTCAACGCGCTCGTGGCGTTCGACGCCGTCAGTTGGTTCACATCGGCTCCGGCGTCGAGCAGGGCCGCGACGGCCGCGGTCCGCCCGTCGCGTGCCGCGAAGTGCAAGGGCGCCATGCCGCCCAGCGAGATCTCGCCCTTGCGCCACTTGGGCTTGTCCTTGCCCTCGGCCTGGCGTGGCTCCGGCAGAATCGAGGTGGCCGCGAGGTCCGCCCCGTGAGCCGCGAGCACCTGGATGACCTCCGTGTGCCCCGGAGCCGCCGCGAACATCAAGGCCGTCTGTCCCTGATGGACATCTGCCGCGTTGGGGTCGGCCCCATGGTCCAGCAACACCCGCACGGCTGCCGCGCTGCCCGACGCTGCGGCCATCATCAACGGCGTCGTGCCCGTGGTCGTGACGGACGCAGGATCCGCGCCGGCCGCGATCAACAGCTCGATCATCGGCGCGTGCCCGACCTTCGAGGCCATGAAGAGTGGCGTCATGTCCCCCAGGCGCGTCGTGACCCCGGTCCGGGCGCCGGCGTCGAGCAGCAGTCGCGCCATGCCCAGATCCTCTCGGTACGCCGCCCAGTGGAGCGCGGTGGTGCCATCCCCCTGGGGTGCATTCACATCGGCGCCGTCGGCGAGCAACCGCTCCACGCTCGCCAGGTCGCCTGTCATCGCCGCGTCGGAGACGGTGTCCACGGCTGTCGCCGCCACCGCCAATGGGAGGCACACCACGCCGATCAAGACATGACCCAACCGACCGAGCATCTTTGACCTTCCTTGCTTGGACACTCTGGAACGACGCCGTCGGGTTCGTGCGGTGCGGCACGAGGTCCGCCCAGCAAACCGTGAAGGCGGCCAGTTTCCCTGCTCGTCCGAGGCTCGTGCGTCAGCCGCCGCAATGTTTTCGGTTTGCCGGGCGGACCTCGTGCCGCACCGCACGAACCCGACTAGATCGTCACCGTTCCGGTGCTGTCGCCCACCGACTCGATGTTGACGCCGAGCTTGTCCATCATGGTCAGAAGGATGTTCGCCTGCGGCGTGCCCTCCTTCTCCCGGAGATGCAGGTTGCCCTTGATCCTGCCGCCGGCATGGCCCGCCAGCAGCATCGGCACATCCAGGTGGCCGTGGACGTGCGAATCGGCCATGGCGCTGCCGTAGAGCACCAGCGAGTGGTCCAGCAGCGTGCCATCGCCGTCGGGCGTGTTCGCGAGCTTCTCCAGGAAGTAGGCGAGCAGCGTGACGTGGTAGCGGTTGATCTTGGCGAACTCCTCGATGTTGTTCGGCGTTTGTCCGTGATGCGACGCCGGGTGGAAGGGCTTGTTCGACCCACTCTCCGGGAAGACCCGGCCGGACACGTCGCGGCCCAGCTTCAACGCGGCGACACGCGTGGCCTCCGCCGCGAACCCTGCGGCCATCAGATCCGCCATCAGCTTCACACGCGCGTCCCACGAGTCTGGCGTGCCGACGGGGGCCTGGGGCAGCTCCTTTTCCTCGCCGCTCGCGTTGTAGGCCTCGATGGCCTGAATGCGGCGCTCGATCTCGCGGACGTTGTCGAGGTAGTCGCCGAGCCGATTGCGGTCTCTCGCACCGAGGCCCTGCCGCAGCCGAGTCACGTCGTCGGCGATGCCGTCGAGGATGCTGCGATTCAGCTTCTGACGCGCGACCCGATCCTCCGGTGTGCCGCCCGTGCCGAACATCTCCTCGAACGGCACCCGCGGGTTGAAGTTGCTCATCAGCGGCATCGTCGGTGACGCCCAGCTGATCGTGTCCATGTAGACGGTGCTGTATTTGTAGGCGCCCGGTCCGGTGGGGTCGAGCGGCTCGGTGCAGAGCTGTATGGAGGGTACCGGCGCGTCTTGCCCGAATCGCTGCGCGTAGATCTGGTCGATCGACGTGCCGCAGTAGATATCCGAGCCCAGGGTTTGCTTGGGGCGAGCGGCGGTCAGGAACACGCACGCGTTTCGGAAGTGGTCGGCGCCGATCTCCTCGGCCGACCGCGGATTCGCCGCGTCGCAATCCGTTCCGCTGACGATCGTCACGTGGTCACGAAACGGCTCCATCGGCTCCAGGATCTTGCTGAGCTCGAAGTCGGATCCCGTCTGTACCGGACTCCACAGATGCTGTTGCCGGCCGTAGACCGTGCTGCCAGCGCTCCCGTGGACGACCTCGATGCACGCCAGACGGCTCCTGGGTGCGGCGGGCGTGTCGCGCAGGCGGGTCTGGGCGGGCGCCATCGACTCCAGGAACGGTAGCGTGACGAGTGACCCCATCCCGCGAAGAACCGTGCGCCGGGATACGTGCTTCTTGGTGATGAACATCGGTGCGCGCTCCCTGTATGAAGCTCGAGTCGGCAGAATCCAGTCCCAGGCTAGGGAGGATCTCCGTTGAGCTCCGTCGAGCTTGTCGACCCGCGCACCGCCCGCATCTGGAACGGCGCGCTGGTGAGGACGCCCATGATGAACGCCGAGAAACGGTTACCGTCGTCCGCCGCTTGCCGCTGAATCGCGCGCACGGTGGGCATGTCCCGGTGATCCACCACCCGCCCCAGACCGTACGCGAGCAAGTTCTCGGTGAAACTCCGCACGAACGTCTCGGAGCGGTCGAGCACCGCCTGGCGCACGCTGACCGGTCCCTCCAGCGGCGTGCCGTCGTACATCTCGCCCGTCGGGTCGATCACGGCGCCGCCGTCGGTCCGGCGCCAGGCGCCGACCGCGTCGAAATTCTCGAGCGCCATGCCGATCGGGTCGATGATCCGGTGGCACGAGTTGCACGCGGGATTCGCACGGTGCTGTTCCATCCGCTCGCGCACCGAACGCACCGTTTCGTTGTCGACGCTCTCCTCCAGTGGCGGGACGACCGGTGGCGGGGGCGGTGCGGACGACCCCAGCAAGACCTCGACGACATACTTGCCGCGCGCGACGGGGGAGGTTCTGTTGGCCAGCGACGTCATCGTCAGCACGCCGGCCTTGCCGAGGAGCCCGAACCGATTCGGATCGGTCAACGACACGCGTCTGAAGCGTGGCCCGACGATCTTGGGAATGTCATAGTGCCTGGCCAGATTTTCGTCCACGAACGTGTAGTCGGCCGTCAACAGCTCCAGCACGTCCCCATCGTCCCGCATGATGCTGTCGAAGAGGAGCTCCACTTCGCGACGCATCGACTGCGCGAGATTCGACGTGAAGTTCGGGAAGATCAGAGCTTCTGGAAAGATAGTGGTGATGCCTGCGAGGCGGAGCCACTGCCCGGCGAAGTTCGTGGCCAGCGCCTCCGAGCGGGGATCAGCCAGCATGCGCTCGAATTGGGCGCGAAGGACCGCCGGCTCCCGTAGGCGGCCTTCACTGGCCACCCGGACGAGCTCGTCGTCGGGGATGGTGCTCCAGAGGAAGTAGGCGAGGCGTGACGCCAGCTCGAGCTGGCCGATCTGATACACGGTGCCGGGCGCGGCGCCGGGGGGCTCCTGCTCGAACCGGAAGATGAACTCTGGCTTCGCCAGGATGGCCTGCAGGGCCGCCTGGATACCCGACTCGAAGCCCCCGCCCTCCCAGCCCTGGAGGTAGTAGTCGAGCAGCCGCTCGAGATCCTCCGCCGTCGCCGGACGACGGAAGGCCTTGCCGGCCAGCTCCGAGATGATCTCGCTGGCGCACGCCGCCTCCTCGTCCGCCGTCGCGGGGCGGCACGTGAAGATCTTGCGTCGGCTTGCGCTCTCGGACACGCCGGTCGGATTGAAGGGCCCGGTCACGGCCAAGACTTGCAGGTGGGGGAGTGAGGTCAACTGCGGCGTGACCGTGATGGTGGTATCGGCCAGCGTCTGCTCGATGAGTCTGTAGTGGTCCTGGACGGGGCCGTCGAACTTCGAGATGAACGCCGCGGCCAGCCGACGCTGGCCCGCCTTGATCCTGACCGGTCGGGTGACGTAGTTGGCCTCTTCCTCCTTGATCGACGGGTCGATCTGTACGAGGGCGACCCGCTCTCCGTCTACGGAGATCTCGATCTCCTGACCCTGTAGCTGCGCCGGCAGTTCGCGGCCCAGGAGCTCCCCAGGGTAGTAGTAGAAGAACGTCAGGTGGAAGGTGTACTCGCCGTCCGCCGGAAAGGTGTGCAGCCGGGAGATGCCCCCGCGGGTCCCGAACGGGGTCCCCTCGACGTGCCGCATCTGGTTGGCCAGCCGCGACACCTTGTACATGACCATGCCCGGCGTCGCCTCGGGGTCTCCGACCGCGGCGCGGCTGACCTTCTCGGCCGCCCGCACGTAGGCGCCCATCAGCGTGGGCGTGATCGTCAGCGCCTCCGACATGTTGTCGAACCCGTTCGTCGTGGCATCGGGCGGCAGCAGGTCGGTGACATCGACGTCGAGGTCCAGGAGCTCACGCACGGAGTTGCGGTACTCGGTCCGATTGACCCGGTGCAGTTCCGGGGCGCCGACATACGGGGCATCAGCCGCACCCCGATCGATACGGGTCTCGAGCGCCGAGGCGAAGGCCTTCAACGTCGCCGCGTCCGGCCGCGGGACTCCGACGGGCGGCATCATGCCCGATCGCAACTTGCGGATGAGCTTCTCGGCCAGCGGGGCAGTGCCGGCCGGGTGTACGAGGTCCAAGTCCGTGAACGAGAACCCGCCCAGCCGGATGTCGTCGTCGTGGCAGGAGAGGCAGTACTCGTCCACCAGCTCCTGCTCCGACGCGAGCGCGGTCGACGGACCGCGCTCCTGGGCGACTGCCAGGACGGTGGGGGCACCGGCCACGGGTCCGAGGACACCGGTTGCCAACAGGACCAAGCCGCCGCAGACCGATGTGAGTTTCACCCAGACCTTTCGCGAACCTGTTGCGAAGACCCAGTACGGCTACGGTGGCTCCCGGTATCCTCGCTCCTCGCGCCGTGCCCGGGCCGAGCGCGGCGTCTCCGAAGACGGCCCTTCGCGCGGCGCAGGACGCTCACCACGGGCTGCGAGGGCGATGCACGTCCGACCATGATAGAGCCGCCCCCCTGAGGACGTCAATCTTGGCGTGCCTCCCGCTCCGTTCCCGTTCCCGGCCACACCTCGCGTTGGCCCTTTACTGCGCGTTCGGCCGGGCGTAGCATGCTTGCGGTGGAATGACCGGCCGGGGACATCGTGGCCGCTGCTCCGTCGTGCGAAGGTTCTGCGAAACTGCGCGATGTCCCCCTTCAGACAGAGGGCCCGTAGGGTCAGCTACGCGATGGAGAAATGAGGGAGATGCGTGTGAGGCTCAGCCCGGGATTCGGACCGCTCACCTGCTTACTGCTGATCGTCGTGTCCGCCAGCGTGCGGACTCAACAATCCGACGAGTTGATCGTCCGTGGCGGTGTCCTCGTGAATGCCAATGGACGGACCCAGGCGGACGTGCGCATCCGCGACGGAAGGATCGCGGCGATCGGTCCAAGTCTGACCGCGGGTCCAGAGGCAAGGGAGATCGATGCGACGGGCCTGCTGGTGCTGCCCGGCGGCATCGACCCGCACACCCATCTCGGTGGGAATGACGCCCCCGACTACCACGACGATTACACGAGCGGCTCGGCGGCGGCGCTGGCGGGCGGCGTCACGACGATCTCCAACCATGTGCCTGCGCGGTCGGGAGAGGCGCTGACCGATGCGGTGGATCGGGCCGCCGCGCTCGTACGCGCCGAAGCCATCGCCGACGTGATGATCCACCCGATCGTTCTCGACCCCGCCGCGGAGAGCGCCGCGGGGATGCAGGCTCTGGTCGAGCGGGGCCAGCCCAGCGTGAAGGTGCGCCTGCACCGCGGCGCGTTCACGACGGATCCGTTCGGGTATCAGATGGGGCTGGCGAACGCCGCCGACGCCGGCGTGCTGACGATGGTGCACGCCGAGGACGGCCCGATCAACGACACGCGGGCCAGGCGGCTGATCGCCCAGGGACGTGGATCGATCGACAACCTGATCGAGAGCCGACCCGCGGTCTCGGAGGAGGTGGCGGTCCAGCGGGCGGTGGCGATGAGCGAGGCGACGGGCGCGGCCGTCTACGTCGTCCACCTCGCGGCGGAGCGTGCGCTGCAGGCGGCCGCGGCGGCGCAGCAACGGGGCCTGCCCGTCTACGTCGAAACCCGGCCCGTGTATCTGCACTACACGGCGGATGTGTACCAGCAGCCCGACGCCGCGCTGTTTCTCGGCGTGCCGCCCATCCGCCCGCAGCGCGACCAGGACGCGCTCTGGGACGGGATCGCACAGGGGACCGTGCACGTCGTCGGGACCGATCACGTGCCCTTCACCCGCGAGCACAAGCTCGACCCGTCGCAGACGGTGGGCCAGGGTAACTTCCTCGGCGGGATGCCCAACCTGCAGGAGTATCTCCCGATGCTGTTCTCGGAGGGCGTCGGGAAGAACCGGATCACGCTCGAACGCTTCGTGGCGGTGACGGCCTCGAATCCGGCCAAGCTGTTCGGGCTCTATCCGCGCAAGGGGACGATCGCGGTCGGCTCCGATGCGGATCTGGCACTCTGGGATCCAGAGGAGACGCGCACGATTCGCGACGAGGACATGCTGTCGGGTTCCGGCTTCTCGGTCTACTCGGGCTGGGAGGTGACCGGATGGCCGCGCGTCACGATCCGCCGTGGCGAGGTGGTCTACGAGAACGGCGAGGTGACGGGCCAACCCGGCAGTGGACGGCTGCTGCAGCGTCGGCGATGGCAACGGCCTACCCTGCCGTAGTCAGATTGTGTCGGGCTGGCCGTCTTCACGGTGCGCCCGGCGGACGGGGTTCCGCACCCCACGACACGCGGGGTCTTCCGGGAGGCGAGTCAAGCCCATTCTTAGAGTCTCCCTCTGGGATGGGTGAAACCCCTCGCCTTTAGGCGAAGCCTTCAGGAGGCCGCAGGGCCGGACCTCTTCGGGCTCTGGGACGTGCGCCGTGATAGTCGGCTTCAGCCGACGCGGCGCACTGATTCCCTCGCCTTCAGGCGAGGGAGACTCAAATTGAAACTCTCTACGGCTCCGGATTCGTCATGCGGCCTTCTTCGATGTCGTCGTGTCGATCTTCAGTTCTTGCTTCAACGCGGCACGAAGCGTGGGCAGGTGGCGGTAGCCCATCAGCTTCCGCAGGCGCGGCTCGATGTCCAGGAGCGCGGTCGCCAGCCAGCGGTGGCGTTGGCTCGAGTTCTGCCAGTGGTCAACCTTCGCACAGCGTTCCTCAACGAGCGCATTGACCGACTCCAGACAGTTCGTCGTCTTCAGCGACCGGCCCAGCACCCCGTACAGCCCGAGGCGATGCAGCGTTAAGGTTTCGTCCAGACCTTCTGTCAAGCTCCGAGCCGCCGACTGGTTCCGTTCGTCGAGCTCGCCCTGGAGCGTCTTGAGCGCCGTGAGGGCCTCGTCGTACTCCGGCCGGTTGTAGGCGCGCTGGAGGCGCTGACGCCACGCCGCCAGTTCGCTCTTGGCCAGGTGACTCACCACGTTCTCCCGCTTGTGCCACTGGCACCGTTGGACCAGGGCGCGGTGGCGGAAGGTCTTCCGGACGGCTGCCCGCAGCCCCTTGCTGCCGTCGAGGATCACCAGCAGGCCCTGCGAGAGGTCCAGCCCCCGCTCGACCAACGACCGCAAGAACAGCGTCAGCACCCGCTCATTCTCCGTGTCCGTCTCCACTCCCACACCCTGTGGTTTGATGACGTTAAGCAAAACGGCCATCAACCCACGAGAGAAAGGAGCCGAGATGAGCAGTGTCCTACGTCCTGTCAGGAAGCGCAAGAAGGGTCGCCAGCTGGGCCGGGTCGAGGTCATCCGGCGCGAGGACTACACCGCGCTGGAGCTGGACGCCAAGGTGGAGCTGATCCGCTCGCTGGTCCCGCTGGGCTTGATGCACGTGGAGGAGGTGCTCGACGAGGAGGTAACGGCGCTGGCTGGCGAGCGCTACGCCCGCAAGGCCGCGTCGATCGGGGGCCGCCGGCACGGTAGCAACCCTGGGACCGTCGGCCTGGCGGGGCAGCGGGTGCCGATTCGGGTGCCGCGGGTGCGCGGGGTCGCGGGGCGGGAGATTCCGTTGCGCGCCTACGAGGCGTTGCATGGCGACGGCGCGGTGAATGACCTCCTGCTGAAGCGCGGGCTCTATGGGATCTCGTGTCGCAACTACGAGGCGGCCGCCGAGGCGATTCCCGGCGCGATCGGGCTGTCGGGGTCGACGGTGTCCCGAGGCTTCATCGAGGCCAGCGCCGCGAAGCTTCACGAGCTCCAGGAGCGGGACCTGGCCGCTGAGGACGTCGTGGCCATCGTATTGGACGGCAAGACGTTCGCCGAGGCCACAATGGTCATCGCACTGGGCATCACCATTTCTGGGGCGAAACACTTCCTCGGCTTCGTGGAGACGGACACGGAGAATGAGCGGGTGCTGACGCTGTGCTTGCGGTCGTTGGTCGAGCGGGGGCTGGACCTCTCGCAGGGCCTGCTGGTGATCCTCGACGGCAGCAAGGGGCTGCGGGCAGCCGTCCGGAAGACCTTCCGCCACCGCGCCCTGGTCCAACGGTGCCAGTGGCACAAGCGGGAGAACGTGGTGAGTCACCTGGCCAAGAGCGAACTGGCGGCGTGGCGTCAGCGCCTCCAGCGCGCCTACAACCGGCCGGAGTACGACGAGGCCCTCACGGCGCTCAAGACGCTCCAGGGCGAGCTCGACGAACGGAACCAGTCGGCGGCTCGGAGCTTGACAGAAGGTCTGGACGAAACCTTAACGCTGCATCGCCTCGGGCTGTACGGGGTGCTGGGCCGGTCGCTGAAGACGACGAACTGTCTGGAGTCGGTCAATGCGCTCGTTGAGGAACGCTGTGCGAAGGTTGACCACTGGCAGAACTCGAGCCAACGCCACCGCTGGCTGGCGACCGCGCTCCTGGACATCGAGCCGCGCCTGCGGAAGCTGATGGGCTACCGCCACCTGCCCACGCTTCGTGCCGCGTTGAAGCAAGAACTGAAGATCGACACGACGACATCGAAGAAGGCCGCATGACGAATCCGGAGCCGTAGAGAGTTTCAACTAAGAATGGGCTTGACTCGCGCGAGTCCGATCAGTCGTGAAGGGGTGGGGGGGACCGGACCTCAAAGCTTCAGAACCGGTCCGAGGGTCGGACGCCCCCGGTACCACGGAGGGCAGCAGATCGGTCGCCCGTGAGACGGATTTGACAGATGCGGCATGGACACTGAGAGGGCGCTCACGCAGAAATCGAGGAGAACCTCAGGGTCATGACCGGGACCCGTGCCGATCGCCCCCTAGGTACCCGAACGTCGGCTTTCTCGCCCCGCGTCTGCAAACGGTGTGGAGGCGAGGTGGAGGGCCGTCGGCGCAATGGTTTCTGCTCGGACCGCACGGGCGCACGGGCGGTCGCTCTCAAGTCGCCGGACCGAATGAGTTGGTTCACGACGCGCTCCGACACACCCAACATCACGGCGGCTTTACCTGACCTTCTGGAAGACGAAGAATGGGCAGCCGCGCCGCATCCCTATCAGCCCGGCGATCAAGGCGGTCATCAACTCTCAGCCGAGCGTGAACCCGTGGGTGTTCACGAACAGCCGGACCGGACGGCCGTTTAAGTCAGTCCGGGGCGGGTTCGCGGGAGCGGTCAAGCGTGCCGGCATCACGACCGGGGATGTGACGATCCACACCCTCCGTCACACGGCACTCAGTCGCATGATCGAGGGTGGAATCGACGATTACACGGTGATGGAAATCTCAGGCCACTCGTCGACCCGAATGCTGACGCGCTACACACATCCGACCGAGGAGAGGAAGATCGGGGCCCTCAGATTGTCGTGGGTGGGCACAGAATGGGCACACCGCGACGCTGCCGTCGAAGACGACACCTCGAACAGCGCAAGAAATCACGAAATTACTGAAGGAAATTGGTGGACGGCAGGGGACTCGAACCCCCGACCTCCGCGTTGCGAACGCGGCGCTCTCCCAGCTGAGCTAGCCGCCCCTGGGCCCTGGCAGGACCGCACCTCCCTCTGGCGAGCTCGGAGGCGGTGCGACCGGACATTCTAGCATCGGCTCCGGGCAGCCCGCAATCGCCACCGGACGGCAGTGCGCGTTCGGGAACCCTCCCGCGCCCTCTCCCACTGCTCGCCCTATCAGGGCGAGACCCAACAGCCGACAACACGTGGGGGCGTGTAGGTAAGCCTGCCGCGACGTCGGTGGGCCCGTGTCAGCCCCGCGGGAGGAGCGTTCGTGCCTGGGGTCAACATCAGACGGGTCGGCGTCCTGACGGGCGGAGGCGACGCCCCCGGACTCAACGCCGTGGTCCGGGCCGTCGTCAGGTCGTCCATCAATCTCGGGTGGGAGTGTGTCGGCATCGAGGACAGCTTCGATGGCCTGAGCCAGCCCGATAGCCATCGCGTCTTGACCAATCTCGACACCCGCGGCATTCTCCGCATCGGGGGCACCATCCTCGGTACGTCGAATCGAGGGCACCCTCCGGGCCTCAGCGAAGACCAGTTCGCGACGAGCTGTCGCGATCGTGCCCGGTTGCTCGGGCTCGACGCGCTGGTGGTGATCGGGGGGGACGGCACGCTGTCGTTCGCCCACCAGCTCTGCCAGCTCGGCATTCGGCTGGTCGGCGTGCCCAAGACCATCGACAACGACATCGTCGGGACGACCAACTGCTTCGGGTTCGACACGGCCGTCGCCTTCGCCACCGACGCCATCGACCGCCTCCACACGACCGCGCAGGCCCACCACCGGGTCATGGTGGTCGAGGTGATGGGACGGCATGCCGGGTGGATCGCACTCTATGCCGGGATCGCCGGGGGCGCCGACGTCATTCTGATTCCCGAGATTCCCTTCGATCTGGAACGGATAGCCGAGCGGATCCGGCAACGAGAAGCCTGGGGCTCGCGCTTCAGCATCGTGGTGGTCGCGGAGGGTGCGCGACCCCGGGGCGGCTCGACCTCGGTGCTGGCGCCCGCGCAGGCAGGCAAGCTCGAGCGCCTCGGCGGCATGGGGCAGAAGGTGGCGGAGGCGCTGGCGCGGCTCACCCACAAGGAGACGCGCGACGTCTTGCTCGGACACCTGCAACGCGGGGGCACGCCGACCAGCTTCGACCGCATTCTCGCCACGCGCTTCGGGGGCAAGGCCGTCGATCTGTTGCGCGCGGGGCAGTTCGGAAGAATGGTGGCGTTCCATCCCCCTCACATCGCGTCTATTCCGCTCGAGGAGATGGTGGGGAAGACGAAGACCGTGCCGCTCGGTTTCGACGCGATTTGGACGGCCAGGGCGATCGGGGTATCGCTGGGAGACGAAGACGGGCAGCCGTCTGCTAGCCCTGGGTCTCCAGGCAATCCAGATACTTGAGCGCGCCGCCGGTATTGAAGAGCACGACCGTGTCGTCGGGTTTCACGCGGCCGTCTGCGATCAGGGTGCGAAGCGCGCACAGCGTGGCGCCGCCCTCCGGTGCCGCGCTGATCCCTTCGGCCTGGCCGACGTCGCGCATGCCCTGCACCATGTCGGCGTCGGAGACGGCGATCGCCGTGCCGCCGCTCTCGCGAATCGCGCGCAGGACCAGGAAGTCGCCGATCGCGCGGGGGACGCGCAGCCCGTCCGCCACCGTGTGGGCGTTCTCCCACGGCTCGGCCTTCTCGGTGCCGGCCTCGAAGGCCCGGACGATCGGCGCGCAACCCTCGGCCTGGACCGTCACCATGCGCGGCCGCGCGCCGCGGGGGACCCAGCCGAGCGTCTCGATCTCCTCGAAGGCCTTCCACATTCCGACCATGCCGGTGCCGCCGCCCGTCGGATAGAGGATCCAGTCGGGCCAGCGCCACTCGAGCTGTTCGGCCAGCTCGTAGGCCATGGTCTTCTTCCCCTCGATCCGGTACGGCTCCTTGAGCGTCGACACGTCGTACCAGCCTTGCGGCTTGCCGAGCTCCGCGGCCATGCGGCCGGCGTCGGTGATGAGGCCGTCGACCAGGGTGACGTCCGCCCCGTACAGCTCGCACTCGCGGATGAAGGGAATCTTGACGTCCCGCGGCATGAAGACCTTCGCCGCGATACCGGCGCGTGCCGCGTACGCGGCCATGGCGTTGGCGGCGTTGCCCGCCGAGGGCACCGAGAGGGTCCGGGCCCCGAGATGGTGCGCCCGGGTCACGGCTGCGGCCAGCCCGCGGGCCTTGAACGAGTTCGTCGGGTTGAGCGACTCGTCCTTCACGTACAGCGAGGCCAGACCGACCTGGGCACCGAGCGTGCGCGCGCGCACCAGTGGCGTGAAGCCCTCGTCGAGCGTGACCGGCGCCTCGTCGTCGAGCAGGGGCATCAACTCCGCGTAGCGCCACATGTTTGGATCGCGACCACCGAGCGAGTCCTTCGACCATTCCCTCGCCCGGTCGAGGTCGTAGCGGACGAGCAGCGGCGCGCCGCAGGTGCACAGGAAGTGCCTCTCGCGCGGATCGTAGGGGCCCGCGCCGCACGGCACGGAGCACTCGAGATGCGACATGTACGACATGGAGTTCCTGACTGCGGGTGAGCGCCGCTCTCGGCCGACACCTCAATGCTTCAGCAGTTCTTCGTCCTTCTTCTTCTGGAGATCGTCGAGGGCGTGGATATGGCTGTCGGTGATCTTCTGCACGTCGTCCAGCGCGCGTCGCTCGTCGTCCTCCGCGAGCTCGTGGTTCTTGAGCATCTTCTTGAGGTGGTCGTTCGATTCCCGGCGGACCTGTCGGACGCTGTTCCGCGCCTCCTCGGTCAGCTTGTGCACATGACGCGACAGGTCCTTGCGCCGCTCGTCGGTCAGCGGGGGGATCGGGATCCGCACGGTCTTGCCGTCGTTGCTCGGGTTGAGCCCGAGGTTGGCGGCCTGGATCGCCTTCTCGATGGCGTTGATCAGGCCCGGGTCGAAGGGCTGCGCGACGATGAGAGTCGGCTCCGGGATGGAGAGCGAGGCGACCTGATTGAGCGGCATCTTGGTGCCGTAGGCATCGACCTGAACGGGATCCAGGATCGAGACCGACGCCCGGCCGGTGCGCACGCCGGCCAGGTCACGCCGGGCATGCTCGATTGCCGTATCCATCCGCTTCCCCGTGTCGGCGAGCAGGTGCTTCAGATCCGTGGCGTCCATGCGAACAGCTCCGTTCGTGAAGACCCGCCGTCGTCTGACGGCGGGCGCTCAGACGAGCTCTCACGCCCTCACGAGCGATCCGACCGGCTCGCCCATGATGGCGCGGAGCAGGTTGCCCGGCTTGCGCAGGTTGAAAACGACGATCGGCAGCTGGTTGTCCATGCAGAGCGAGATGGCCGTCGCATCCATCACCTTCAGGCCCTGCTCGAGCACCTGGAGGTAGGAGATCCGGTCGAGTCGGGTGGCCTCCGGATGGATCATCGGGTCCGCGGTGTAGATGCCGTCGACCCTGGTGCCCTTCAAGATGACGTCGGCCTTGACCTCCATGGCGCGCAGCGCGGCCGCCGTGTCGGTCGTGAAATACGGGTTGCCGGTCCCGGCGGCAAAGACGACCACGCGCCCCTTCTCGAGGTGACGAATCGCCCGACGCCGGATGAATGGCTCCGCGACGGCGCGCATCTCGATCGCCGAGGCCACGCGGGTGACCACCCCCTGGCGCTCGAGCGCATCCTGCAAGGCCAGGGCGTTGATGACCGTGGCCAGCATGCCCATGTGGTCGGCGGTGGACCGATCCATGCCGAGGGCGGGCGCCGCCAGCCCCCGGAAGATGTTCCCGCCGCCGATGACGACGGCACTCTGGACCCCGAGGGCCTGGATCTCCCCGATCTCGCGACCGATCTGGGTCGTGACGGCGGGGTCGATCCCGAAGCTCTGCTCGCCCATCAGGGCCTCGCCTGACAGCTTGAGGAGTACTCGCTGATAGGCGGGCGTGGGCATGCGGAGGGATTATAGATCGCCGACCTTGAAGCGCGCGAACCGAGACACCGTGATGTTCTCGCCGAGCTTGGCGATCGTGCCGGCGATCAGCTGTCCCACCGTCGTCTTGGGGTTGCGGATGAATGGCTGGTCCACGAGGACCACGTTCTCGTAGTAGGCGCCCAGCTTGCCTTCGACGATCTTGTCGACGACCTGGGGCGGCTTGTCGGAATCTTCGAGCTGTGCCCGGAAGATGTCCTTCTCGCGCTCCACGGCCTCGGCTGGCACGTCCTCCCTGCGCGTATAGAGCGGACTGGCGGCGGCCACGTGCATGGCGAGATCCTTGAGGAGCGTCTGGAACTCGTCCGTTCGCGCCACGAAGTCGGACTCGCAGTTCAGCTCGACGAGCACGCCGATCTTGCCGCCCATGTGAATGTAGCTGCCCACCAGCCCTTCGCCGGTGGAGCGTCCGGCGCGGGTCGCGGCGCGAGCGAGCCC
Organism: Vicinamibacterales bacterium; assembly: GCA_965197935.1. Classification (GTDB taxonomy): domain Bacteria; phylum Acidobacteriota; class Vicinamibacteria; order Vicinamibacterales; family CAZQMT01; genus CAZQMT01. The sequence goes on from CBDAOD010000002.1 coordinate 1,778,943, forward strand.
CCGCTTGCGGAGCAGGGTCGCCGCCTCGTCCAGATCGCCGCCCGCCTCGGTGAGAGCGGACTTGCACTCCATGAAGCCGGCGCCGGTCTTGTCTCTCAGTGCCTTCACTTCCACGGCCGTGACTGCCATGCGGGTTTCTCCTCGCGTGAATGTCGACAGGGAGGCGCGAACGGGCGCGGGCACGCCCGGATTCGGGCCGCGTCCCCGTACACCCGACGCGCCGGCCGGGTTCGAGCCGGGGCCGGCGCCGTTTCTAAGCTGGGCTGCTAGACCGAGGCAGGTGTGGTCGCCCGCTCCGGGCGCGGCTCGACCGATGGTTGTGACGCCTGCCCGGTGGTGTCGGCGCCGGCGCCGGCGGCATCGCCGGTGCCCCCCGGGGCCGGCTGGGCGGCGGCTTCCGCCTGTGCCGATTCTCGCAGCCCGCGTCCGGCCAGCACCGCATCCGCGATACGCGACGCGAAGAGCCGAATCGACCGCAGGGCGTCGTCGTTGCCCGGCAGCACGAAATCGACGTCGTCCGGGTCGCAGTTCGTGTCGACCAGGCCGATCACCGAGATCTTGAGCTTGCGAGCCTCGTCGACGGCGATCTTCTCCTTGTGGGTGTCGACGATGAAGACGGCGTCAGGCAACCGGCCCATGTGACGGATGCCGCCGAGGTTCTTCAGGAGCTTGCGCTTCTCCTTCTCGATGCGCGAGATCTCTTTCTTGGAGAGCGTCTCGTAACGGCCATCGGTGCTCCACGACTCCACCTCGCGCAGCCGTCCGATGCTGCGCTGGATCGTGGCGTAGTTGGTCAGCAAGCCGCCCAGCCAGCGCTGATTGACGTAGAACATCCCGCACCGCGTCGCCTCTTCGGAAATCGCGTCCTGCGCCTGCCGCTTGGTGCCAACGAAGAGGATGGTCCGGCCATCGGCGGCCAGGTTGGTCACGAACTGATCGGCCACCCTGAACAGCTTGGCCGTCTTGCTCAGATCGATGATGTAGATGCCGTTTCGCTCCCCGAAGATGTAGTCCTTCATCTTGGGGTTCCATCGTCTGGTCTGGTGGCCGAAGTGCACGCCGGCCTCCAGCAACTCCTTCATCGCGAGTGCCGTCAAGCTCCCTCCACCTGCAACATACGCACCCTCATGGCTACCGTTTGCTGAACTGGAAACGCTTTCGCGCTCCCGCCAAGCCGTATTTCTTCCGCTCCTTGATCCGCGGATCGCGTGTGAGGAGCCCGGCCTTCTTGAGCTTCGGTCGCAGCTCGGCGTTGAACTGCACGAGCGCGCGGGCGATGCCCAGCCGTACGGCGCCCGCCTGGCCGGCGACACCCCCGCCCTTCGCCCCGATGAAGATGTCGAACTTGTCGACGGTCTCGGTCACGACCAGCGGCTGCCTCAGCTGCGTGCGAAGCGATTCGGTCGGGAAGAAGGCGTCGATCGGCCGGCGGTTGATCGTGATGGCGCCGCTCCCCGGCCTGAGAAATACGCGCGCAACCGAACTCTTTCGTCGTCCCGTGCCGTAGTGTTGGATGGTGGCCAAGTCTATCCGACCTCGAGCTTGGAGGGTTTTTGAGCAGCGTGCGGGTGATCCGGGCCGGCGTATACCTTCAGCTTCCGGTACATCGCATCACCGAGCTTGGTTTTGGGGAGCATGCCTCTGACGGCCGATTCCATGAGGCGGGTCGGTCGGCGTTGCCGCACGATCTTGGCGCGCTCCTCGCGGAGCCCACCTTCGTAGCCGCTGTGCGTGCGGTAGAGCTTCTGCTCCTCCTTGCGGCCGGTCAGCTTCACCCGCGCGACGTTGATGATCACGACGTGGTCGCCCATGTCGATGAACGGGGTGTAGGTGGGCTTGTGCTTGCCCTGAAGCAGCCGCCCGGCGGCGGTGGCGACCCGGCCGAGCACTTGCTCGTTCGCGTCGATCACGAGCCAGCGCCGTTCCGTGAGTTTGCCACAAGGTACGAATGTACGCATGTTTCCCTGGAGCCGTTTTCAGACAACGGCAAACGCCAAGAGTACTGCTGGTTCGCGCTAATGTCAAGAAACGGCTAGGGATCGCGGCGGGGGACCGCAGGGCGGACGTTCGGACGGTTCGTCGCCGACGCGATCCGAGCACCGCCGGCCCGGTGAGCGCGGATGCCGGCGCAAATCTCACCAAAAGAATTGACTGACAACGGCCTTTCTGATACCGTGCCGCTGTCGATTTCCTCTCTCGGGTGGGTCCCCTTCCCAGCGGCGTCCCCAATGTTCTGGACCTCACCTTCCGTAGAGTTCCGTTCGTACGGCCGGGGCATCGTGTAGCTCAGGGCGTGTACCGTACCGCTGTGCCGGTACCGAACGCGGGTGACTGTCCTTGCTGTTTCGTAGGGTCAAGCCGGTCGTCGGGCTGGATATTGGCTCGAGTGCCGTCAAGGCAGTCGAGCTGAAGAGCTCGGGGAACGGCCACAAGGTCGTGGCGTTCGGCAGCGAGCCGGTCCCGATCGACAGCATTGTCGACGGCGCCATCATCGACGGCGCCGCCGTCGCCGAGGCGATCCAGCAGCTGTTCGACAACGGTGGCTTCAAGACCCCTGATGTCGTCGCGTCGCTGTCCGGGAGCGCGGTGATCGTCAAGAAGATCACCCTGCCGATCATGAGCGAAGCCGAGCTCGCGGAATCGATTTACTGGGAGGCCGAACAGTACATTACATTCCGTTCGACATCCAGGACGTCTCGCTCGACTACCAGATCGTCGAGGGTGACAGTGAGGCAGCCGATCGCGGCATGATGGAGGTCCTGCTGGTCGCCGCGAAGAAGGAGAAGATCGCCGACTACACCGGGGTGATCGCCCAGGCCGGGCGGAACCCGGTCGTCGTCGATGTCGATGCGTTCGCGCTGCAGAACGCCTTCGAGATCAACTACGGCGCGAAGGCGGGCGGCATCGTCGTGCTGCTGAACGCCGGCGCGAGCGCCATCAACATCAACATCATCAACGGCGAGGAGTCGCTGTTCACCCGCGACGTGTCGATCGGCGGCAACGCCTACACGGAAGCCCTCCAGCGCGAGCTCGACCTGTCGTTCGAGAGCGCCGATCGCCTCAAGATGGGCGAGGCGGTCGAGGGGCTGCGGTTCGAGGACGCGAAGCCAGTCCTGCGGGCGGTGACCGAGAACGTCGTGCTCGAGGTCCAGAAGACGTTCAACTTCTTCAAGGCGACCGCGGCGGACAGTTCGGTTCCGGGCAGGGATGGGAAATCTGACCGACGGCGTTTGAAAACTGATGCGTAATCTTCGATACTCGGGGGCATGCCGGGCGATCCCCGCATCGAGGCGCTACGACGGCGGCTCCGGGAAGATCCGTCGTCGATGGCGTTCTCGGTGCTCGCAGAGGAGTACCGGCGTGCGGGCCACCATGCGCAGGCGATCGAAACGTGCCGAGCGGGTCTCGCTCGGTATCCCACCAATGTATCGGCGCGAATCACCCTGGGTCGCGCCCTGCTCGAGATCGACGAGCCCGACCTCGCACGATCCGAGATCGAGCGGGTCCTGCGCATTGCTCCTCACAACGTACCTGCCATTCGGGGTCTGGCGGAGCTCGAGTATCGCTGCGGCCGGTTGATCGCAGCGATCGAGTTGCTCCGCCAGGCCCTCGACCTTGCCCTCCCGGCGCCGGACCTCTCTGACCTCGCCGCGGCCCTCGACCGGGTCGGCGACGCCGCCGCGGAGCCTGAGCCTGCCGATGCGCCGGTCGCTGCGAGCAGCCCGTTCCGGCGTCTGGCGGAGGTGACGGCGAACCTCAGAGGGCGTCAGTCGGCACGGGCATCGGTGCTCGGTGCCCTCGAGCGGTTCCTGGCGCTGGTTCAGCTCGCGCGGGCCGGAGCCTCCCACACGGAGTATCGGCTCACGTGGCCGTGACGTCATGGGCGCATCTGGCGCCGCGGCTCGCCCGCGTCCGTCAGCGCATCGCGGCGGCCGACATCGACGCCCTGCTCGTCTCCCACCTGCCGAACGTGCGGTATCTCACCGGCTTCGACGGAAGCTCGGCGGACCTGGTCGTGACCGGTGATCGGCTCCACTTCATCACCGACTTCCGCTACGTTACCGTCGCGGAGTCCCTGCTCGCCGATGCCTCGGGCCTGGACGCCACCCTCGTGATCGTCGACCGATCCTACGACGAGACGGTCCGCGAGACGCTCCAACGGCTCGGCGCCGCTCGCATCGGGGTCGAGGCCGACCATCTCAAGCTGCGGCGGTATCGCTGGCTGCACGGCCCGCCGACCGCCGCGTCCCCGGAGACGCCCACGCTGGATCTGGTGGCCACCGAGCGGATCGTCGAGGGCGCGCGGCTGCTCAAGGACGACCACGAGATCGCGCTCATGCGGGCCGCGGCCGCCCGCCTGTCCGAGGTCGCCCTCGAGGTGGTGCCCAGGGTCACCGCGGGGCGATCCGAACGCGACATCGCTGCCGAGGTGGACTGGATCATCCGCCGTTCCGGCTTGGAGCGGCCCGCGTTCGAGACCATCGTCGCCTCGGGGCCCAACGGGGCGTTGCCCCACGCGCGTCCATCGGCGCGCGTGCTGGCCCGTGGCGACATGGTCGTGCTGGACTTCGGAGGGGTCTACGACGGATACTGCGTGGATCTCACCCGGACCGTGTGCCTCGGGCCGCCGGACGCGGAGTCGGCGAGGATGCACGCGGCGGTGGCGGCGGCGCAGGCCGCGGCGGTTGCGGCCGTCGCGGTTGGCGTGGCCGCCGGCGACATCGACGCCGCAGCCAGAGACGTCCTCGAGGGCCACGGGCTCGCCGAGGCGTTCGGGCATGGGACGGGACACGGGTTGGGGTTGGAGGTGCACGAGGAGCCGCGAATCTCCCGGCGCCGGCCAGGGGCGCCAGACGGTGATCCCGGCGGGTTTCCGGTCGAGGCCGGGATGGTCTTCACGATCGAGCCGGGCGTCTACGTGCCGGGCCGGGGAGGCGTGAGAATCGAGGACGACGTGCTCGTGACGCCCGCCGGGTGCGAGGTGCTCACGGCGGTGCCGCAAGGTCTGGACGGAACGTGACGTCGATCGAGGGTCGAGAGTGAAGGTCGAGGAGATTCGCGAGATCCTGGAGCTGGTTCGGGAGCACGCCCTCGCCGAGTTCGAGTTCGAGCGGGAGGGGATGAAGATCCGCATCAAGAAGGAGCTGGGTCCGTCCGCGTCCCTGACCGGTGTCGTGGAGACGGCGCGCGCGGGCGGTGGAGCGGGGCACGGCAATCCGGGGCCGCAGTCGACGCCGGTTGGCGCGGCGGCCGCCGAGCCGGCGGTCGCCGCGGACGTGGCCGTCGTGAAGTCACCGATCGTGGGCACCTTCTATCGGGCCCCCGAGCCGGGCGCGCCGCCGTTCGTCGAGCTGGGACAGACGGTGAAGAAGGGCCACGTGCTCTGCCTCATCGAGGCCATGAAGCTCATGAACCAGATCGACGCGGAAAACGCCGGCGAGATCGTCGACATCTACGTGGAGAACGGGCAACCCGTCCAGTACGGTGACCGCCTGATGGCGATCCGACCCACCACGGACTCCTCACCCCAGTGAGCTCTGCGGTTAGCGTCGCCGCGGCCGGCCGGGCCGCGCCCCACCTACGTGCCGAGCCTGCGACTTTGGCATGTTCAAGAAGATCTTGATCGCGAATCGCGGCGAGATTGCCATGCGGATTCTCTCCGCATGCCACGAGCTGGGTGTGGCGACGGTCGCCGTGCACTCGGAGGCCGACGAGGACGCGCTCCACGTGCGATTCGCCGACGAGGCCATCTGCATCGGACCGCCGCGCAGCGCCGCGAGCTATCTGAACGTTCCCGCCATCATGAGCGCCGCCGAGGTCACGGGGGCCGACGCGATTCACCCGGGGTATGGGTTCCTGTCGGAGAGCGCGTATCTGGCCGAGGTCGCCGAGGCCTGTCAGGTCGCCTTCATCGGTCCCAGCCCCGACGTGATTCGTCTGCTGGGCGACAAGGCGACGGCGAGACGCGCCATGCGTAAGGCGGGGCTTCCCGTGCTGCCCGGCAGCGACGGACCCCTCGAGGACGAGCCGCAGGCGCTCAAGGTCGCAAAGTCACTCGGCTACCCGCTGATCCTGAAGGCGACCGCGGGGGGCGGGGGGCGTGGGATGCGCGTCGTCACTGCCGCCGACGAGCTCGGCGCGGCGTTCCGAACGGCCCAGCGGGAAGCCGAGGCGGCCTTCGGTGACGGCCGCCTGTATCTCGAGAAGTACGTCGAGGCCCCCCGACACATCGAGTTCCAGATACTTGCGGATCATCACGGGAACACCGTCCATCTCGGCGAGCGCGAGTGCTCGATCCAGCGACGCCATCAGAAGCTCCTCGAGGAGTCGCCGTCGGTGGCGCTGACCGCCAAGACGAGACGCAAGCTGGGGACCACGGTGGTGCGGGCGGCGCGGGCCGTCCGGTATACGAGCGCGGGTACCTTCGAGTTCTTGATGGACGCCAGGGGGCGGCTGTACTTTCTCGAGGCGAACACGCGGCTGCAGGTCGAGCATCCGGTGACGGAGATGGTGACCGGTATCGACATCGTCAAGCAGCAGATCCGGATCGCCGCGGGTGAGCGCCTGGACTTCGAGCAGGCAGACGTGCGCGCGGTGGGCCATGCCATCGAGTGCCGGGTGAACGCGGAGTGTCCCGAGACCTTCGTTCCCTCGCCCGGCGTCATCCACACCTTCTCCGTCTCGGGTGGACCGGGGATCAGGGTGGATACCGCCGTGCATGCGGAGTGCACGATCTCGCCCTACTACGACTCGATGATCGCCAAGGTGATCGCGCACGGGCAAGACCGTGCCGAGGCGATCGCCCGCATGCGCCGGGCCCTCGCCATGACCGTGATCGAGGGCGTCAAGACCAGCGTGCCGCTCCATCTGAGAATCCTCGCCGATCCCGATTTTCAGGCGGGGCGTCTCAGCACCGCCTTCCTGCCGCAGTTCTTCGAGCGCCAGCAGTCCCTGGGTGTGGTGGACTCGGGATCCTGACCGTGCCCGCAGCGGCGCCGTTTTGGCTCCCGCCCCTCTGCGCCATCGTCGATGCCGAGATCGCCATCCGGGCCGGCTGGTCGGTGCCGGATCTCGCGGCCGCCTATCTCCGCGGCGGCGCCCGATTCCTGCAGGTTCGGGCCAAGTCGGCCCCCGGCGCCGAGCTGCTCCGCTGGTGCGAGGCGATCGTCCGGGAAGCCGGTGCGCACGACGCGCGTTTGATCGTCAACGACCGCGCCGATCTGGCGCGGCTGGCCGGCGCGAGCGGCGTGCACGTGGGGCAGGACGATCTCTCGCCCGAGCAGGCTCGCCGGGTCGTGGGCGCCGAGGCAATCGTCGGGCTGTCGACGCACACACCGGCCCAGATTCGGGCTGGCACGCGGGGGGCAGCGAGCTATCTGGCTGTCGGACCGGTCTTTGCCACCGGGAGCAAGGAGACCGGCTATGCGGCGGTGGGTCTCGACCTGGTACGGCTCGCCGTTGCGACCGATCGCCCGGTCGTTGCGATTGGCGGGATCACGCTCGCACGCGCCCCCGAGGTCCTCCGGGCCGGCGCGAGCTCGGTCGCCGTCATCTCCGACCTGCTGGCCACGGGAGACCCCGAGCGCCGCGCGCGTGAGTATGTCGAGGCTCTGGCAGCCCGTGGCGCGCGTCCCGCGTCGCTGCACGGCCCACGGTGAGAGACGCCGCGGTCGGCCTTCGCACGACGCGACGGGTGAGGGCTCGCGGCTCGTCTCTACGCATGGGCCGGCCGCGCAAAGAACTCCACGGTCAGCTTCTTCACGGTTCCCAGGAGGAACAGCAGGCCGATCAGGTTCGGAAACGCCAGGAGAGAATGCCGACGCCGGCGAGCACGCCGAGGGCACCGACCAACCACCACGGGGTGCTGGGCTTGATCGTGTCGAAGGAGCCGACCGCGTCCTTCTGGGCATGGCGTCCGATCGCCAGCTCCGCGATCAGTATCGGGAAGCAGATGAACAGGACGCAGGCGAGGTAGACGAGGACGAAGGCGGCGCCCCCACCCCGGCCGACCTGCGTCGGAAACCCCCAGATGTTGCCGAGCCCAACGGCGGAGCCGGCCGCGGCGAGGATGAAGCCGAACCTCGAACCCCAAGTGCCGCGGTCGCTGTCCGTTGCCATCGTGATCTCCCGTCCGCGTGTCGACAGGCCAGTCGCGGCATTCTACTGAAAGAGTCGGCCGTGCCCAAACCGAAACGCCGGCCGGCGTGTCGCGCTCGCCGGGTCGTCTGCTCGCTCCACAAGACATCACCTCCGGTTCCAGTCGACCGGCGACGCCGCCCGGCCCGGCGGGATCGGGCCGCGCCGCAGACAAACAGGTAGAATGGGGCGATTCCTCGCGGGCAGACCGGCCCGGACTGGTTCGATGGACGCCGATGACCGACTCGACGACGCCACCCGCTTCCGGGCCGCAGGCCTGGTGGAGTCAGGCACCCGGGCTGGCGCTGATCCTGCTCGTGTGCGTGTTCGTGATCGGCACGATTGGCTACGTTCTGATCGAGGGATGGTCCGTGTGGGAAGCCTTCTACATGACGACCATCACGGTCACAACGGTCGGCAATCGGGAGATCCATGCGCTCTCACGCCCGGGCGAGGTGTTCACGGCCGTCCTGGCGATCGGCGGGGTCGGCACCGCGCTCTACACGTTCTCGCTGTTCGTGGCGACCCTCGTCGAGGGTGAGCTGCGGGAGCGATGGGGGCAACGTCAGCGCATGCGCACGATCGATGAGCTGCAGCAGCATTTCATCGTCTGCGGCTTCGGACGCATCGGGAGCGTCGTCGTCGAGGAGTTCGGTCGGCAAGGCATTCCCTTCGTCGTCGTCGAGCGGAACCCCGAGCGCGTGCGGGCGGTCATGGAGCTAGGTGCCCTGGGGGTGGAAGGCGACGCGAGCAACGAGGAGGTGCTGAAGAAGCTGCGCATCGACCGAGCCCGAGGCCTGATCGCCGCCGTGGGGACCGACGCGGAGAACGTCTACGCGATCCTGAGTGCGCGGTTGCTGCGGCCGGACCTGTTCATCATCGGGCGGGCCGAGAGCGAGGACGCTCGCCGGAAGCTGCTTCGCGCCGGGGCGGACCCGGTGATCTCGCCCTACCAGATCGGTGCCTTCCAGATCGCACAGACGGCGCTGCGCCCGGCGGTCGTGGATTTCGTCCGGCTGGCGACCCGCGCCGATAGTCTGGAGCTGGTTCTGGAACAGGTGCGGATCGACAAGGAGGGGGGATCGCCGGCCGTTCCATCGCGGAAGTGGGTCTGCGGGAGCGCTACGGCGTCCTGGTGGTGGGGATTCAGAGCCCGGACGGCCGGATGGAGTTCAACCCCCCGCCCGACGTGCGGCTGACCGGAGGCGATCATCTCGTGGTCATGGGGCGCCCCGAATCTCTCAAGCAGCTCGAGACAGCGGCCCGTGCCTGATCCCGCCCCGCCGGGCGCCGCCGATTCGCCCGACTCGCCGTCCCCGGGGGGCGGCCGGAACGTCCACACGTCCGCGGCGGCACCCGGATCGCCCGACGCCGAGCGTTCGACGTCCCCCACGGCGCGGGTGCTCGACGGCGCGGCGCTCGGCATCGAGATCCGGCGCGAGCTCCGCCCGCGGGTCGCCGGCTTCGCGCGCCGGCACGGTCGTGCGCCGGGCCTCGGCGTGGTGCTCGTCGGCCAGCATCCGGCGTCCGAGATCTACGTTCGCAACAAGCTCAAGGCGACGGGCGAGCTCGGCCTCCGCGCAGACCTCGAGCGCATGCCGGACACGGCGACGCTCGACGACGTCCTCGCGGTTGTCGGTCGCTTCAACCGCAGCGAGGCGCACGACGGGATCCTGGTGCAGGCGCCGCTGCCGACCGCCCAGGGCCCGGGGGCGGCCCAGCGGGTGTTCGACGCCATCGACCCGGCGAAGGACGTGGACGGTTTCAACCCGGCGAACGTCGGGCGCCTCGTGCAGGGTCGGGCCACGCTCGTCCCGTGCACGCCCAGCGGCATCCTCGAACTCCTCGACCGGTCGCGCATCGAGATCTCGGGTGCCCGGGCCGTGGTCGTCGGACGAAGCGCCATCGTCGGCAAGCCGATGGCCCTGCTCCTCCTCCAGCGGGATGCGACCGTCACGATCTGCCACTCGCGCACCCGAGATCTGGGCGCGATCATGGCGGCCGCCGACATCTTGGTCGTCGCAATCGCGCGCCCCGCGTTCGTCAGACGCGCGCACGTCAAACCCGGCGCCACGGTAATCGACGTCGGGATCAATCGGGTCACCGACGCAGGTGTGGTCGCGGCGCTCTTCGAGGAGGGTTCTCCGCGGCGGGCGACGTTCGAGCGGCAGGGCGCCGTCGTCGTCGGGGACGTCCATCCGGAAGTCGCCCAGGTCGCCGGCTCCCTGACACCGGTCCCCGGTGGCGTCGGTCCGCTGACCGTCGCGATGCTCCTCCGCAACACGGTGCTGGCGGCCGAGGCCCGGCACCGCTGACGGCCCACCCCGGTGCACTAGCAGCCCGTGGTGAAAGTCCTGCGTCGCACCAAGGGCGGCGCTGCGCCCGGCTGGCAAGGCGCGAGAAGCGAAAATACCGGGAGTATTTGACCGACGAGCAACACAGCCGGGCGGGATGCGGCGCCGGCCGACTGCAGCAGGACTTTTGCCACGGGCTGCTAGCGGGTCCGCCAGCCCGCCACGAGATCCTCCACCTGCCCGTTGGTGTCCTCGATCGTGCCGTCGGTCCGGATGACGTGATCGGCGCGGGTCACCTTGGCCTCGATCGGGAGCTGCGCCGCGAGCCGCTGCCGGGCCTCGGCCTCGGTGACGCCATCACGCGCCATCATGCGCCGCACCTGGGTCTCGGGGTCGCACGCGGTGACCACCACCTGATCGAAGTCGGACTCGTGGCCGGTTTCGTAGAGGAGAGGGATGTCGGCGACGGCGACCACCGCCTCGTGGCGTGCCGCGACCCCAGCGAACCAGCGCTCGATTGCCCGATAGACCTCGGGATGGATGATGGCCTCGAGCGCGCGTCTGGCCTCGGAGTCGGCGAAGACCACGGCGCCCAGCTTCCGGCGATCGACTTCGCCCGCGGTGTCCAGGATCTCGCGACCAAATCGTCGTGCGATCGCCGTCCAGGCAGGCGTGCCGCGCTGGATGACTGCGTGGGCGAGCTCGTCGGCATCGACTGCGGGGATACCGGCGGCGGCGAGCCGTCGGAGAACGTGTGTCTTGCCCGTGGCGATGCCGCCTGTCAGGGCCACGCGTCGCATCATCGCATCATCGCATCAGCGCATCAGCGGCTCGTCGGCTCAGCGGCTAATCGGCTCAGCGGCGCGCGTGGCGCGCGGGGACGCGCGCACTCGGCCCGGATCGACGGCGGGCGGCGGCCCGCTCACGCGCGGCGTTCTTCGTCCTCCTGGACTTCCTTGGCCGGCGCGATTCGCTCTTCCACGAAGGTGTTCCACTCGTGGCAGTGCGGACATTGCCAGAGTAGCTCGGTGCTTCGATACCGACAACGGACACAGATGTGGGGGTCCAGATAGAAGACCGACTCTCGCGTCAGATCGATGTAGCGGCGAATGAGCTCCGGCTGGAGATCGAGACTCGAGAGGACGTCCCAGATGGCCTGGTGCAGCGACAACGCGTGGGGGTTGTGGGTCAGCGCCTCGAAGAGCAGCTCGAGCGCCTCCTGCGTCGAGCCGTGCTTGCTCGAGTGGCGCGCCAGCGCCAGCCGCGCCCGCCAGTCCTGCGGGTTCGCCGCGATCAGCCGCCGGCACAGCTCGGGAAAGCGCTGAGGCTGTTCCAGCTTCGGATACGCGGCTTCCAGGCGATTGAAGGTGAGATACGCGCGCTCGGGTGCGATGCGGATCATCCGCTCCCACGCCTCGACCGCCGCCTGGAGGTTGCCGGTGTAGAACTCGACGTCCCCGAGGTTCAGATAGGCCGGAATCGCCTTCGAGTCCAGGTCGATCGCTGACGCGAAGTGCTTGGCGGACCCGCCGTAGTCCATGCGCTTGAGCGCCTGCAGCCCCAGCTCGTTCTCGAGAAAGGCGAGGATCGCGTGATGACGCGGCTGCTGCTCGCGGTCGGCGATCTTCGTGAGCCGCTGCCGAATCTGATGGGCCTCCTCCCACTGATGTTGCTCCTCGTGGAGTTTCTCCAGGTTCAGCAGCGCGAACTGGTTCTTGGGGTCGAGACGCAGGACGTCGTTGAAGGCTTCGCGCGCCCGGTCGACGAAGCCTCCCTGCTTGAAGTCGAGTCCCAGGCACAGCATGACGTAGGCGTGTTCCAGTTTGGTCAGCTTCGGTCGCTGCAGGAGGTTCTGGTGAACCTGGATGGCGCGGCCGACCTGTCCCTTCTCGCGGTGGAGGTTGCCGAGAATCATGTGGATCTCGAGTGCATCCGGCGCCAGGTCGGCAGCCGTCCGCAGCTCCTCGATCGCGGGGTCGAGCTGGTTCGCCACGAGGAAGTTCAGCCCGAGGATGTAGTGCGGTGACTCGCGCGCCTTGCGCCGGTCGATCCACCGACCCTCCCGGAGCTTGTAACGCTCCCACGCCTTCCCGGTCGCCAGACCCAGGAGCAGGGCGATGAGCGCCGCCAGGAGGGTGGAGTAGTTCTCCATCACGCGTCCACGCTGCCCAGGTAGCCGTCGAGCACGGTCTCCCAGCGGTTCTGCGCTCGAAGGACGGCCTCGACGAGCTCGCGGACCGCGCCCTCGCCGCCGCGTGCCTGGCTGACCCACGCGACCCGCGTGCGCACCTCCGGCACCGCGTCGGCGGGTGCCGCGGAGAGACCGGCGCGCGCCAGGACGGGGAGATCCAGCAAGTCGTCGCCCATGAAGGCCACCTCGCCGTCCGTCAGATCGTGCTCACGCAGAATCTGCGTATAGGTCTCGATCTTCGACGTGACGCCCTGCGAGACGATCCGCACCGAGAGCTGTGACGCCCTCAAGAGGGTCGAGGGCGAGGAGCGCGCGGACAGGAACCCCGTCAGCAATCCGGCCCGGTGCGCGAGGACGATGGCGGTCCCGTCCCGGCTGTGGAAGTGCTTGGATTCCGAGCCATCCGGGTGCAGCACGACCTTGCCGTCCGTGAGGACACCGTCGACGTCGAAGAGCAGCAGGCGCAGGCGCCCGGCCTTGGCCTGAAACGACGGAGATCGAGCATCTCGCGTCACGGGTCCCCTTCACGAACCACTGCCACAGGGCACTAGTACTACTTTGTTAGATCCGCAATTGCACCGACTTTAGCGCCTCGATGCGCTTCAGGTAGAACGGCCGTGGAGCAAAGAGGTCCGCGGTGAAGATTTCCTGCACGATCGCGCGGGCCACTGGAAAGGTGAGCCCGGCGAGGTGCCGCCGCCGCTCGGCCTGCAGGAAGTTGTACGTCACGGCGGTGAGCACGACGTGATGGTGCCAGCCCGGGAACGTGCGGCCTTCGAAGTGATCCAACCCGAGGTGGGTCTTCAACTCTTGGTACTGCTGCTCGATGGCCCACCGCTGATGCGCGAGTCGGACAAGCTGCGGCCAGGAGGTGGTGGCCGGCAGGTTGACGAAGAAGTATTTGGTCCGCGGCGTCGCGCCCGTGTCGCGTTCGGCCAGCAGCCACACCTCGGGGGCGAGCCGGCGGTCGCGCCAGTCGTGGGCCGGGGTCACCCGCAGGGCCACACACTGGACCGTCCAGCGGCGCCCGCCGCGGCGGTTGCGCCAGCTGATGGGCCGCCACCGCGGCTGCGCCTTGGCGGCCTGGGCCACCGTGTACGCCCGCACGCCCGCCGCCAGGTCTGGCCGGGTGCGCGGGCGCCCCAGCCGGCCGCCCCGCCGGTGCCCGAGGCGCGGCCGCCCCAGGAACACGGTCTGCGACGAGGAAATCCCCACCGCATAGGGGAGCCGCAACCGATGCCACATGGCCCGAAACAGGCCGGTATCGCCAAACTCCGCATCGGCCAGCACGCCGGTGCCGGTGAGGCCGCTGGCGCGCACCTGCCGGAGCAGGGTGAGCGCTTGGCGCCACTTCGCCTGCAACCGGACACCCCGGGGAAGCCGCGCCCGATCGCGGGCGGCGTCGGTCAGCCACGCCTCGGGCACATAGAGCGCGGCCCCCAGCAAGTAGGCGCGCAGCCCGGTCCACAGCGCCGCGGTGACCGCCACTTGGCCATTGGCGACTTTCCCCACGGCCCCACAGTACTGGCGGACCACCCCGACCGAGGACGTCCCTGGCTTGGGGAAACTCGTGCCAGCGAAGATCACCAGCCCTTCGCGTTCGGGCAGCACCGCCCGCAGGCAGCGCCAGACGCCGTCGGCACTCCACGGCGCATCGGTGATGAAGTGTTGGAACGCTTGATAGCCCCCGGGATCGGTCCCCCGCGCCAGCATCGCTTCCATCGACTTGCGCGGGCTGTCGCTGAGCAACCCCTGGACGTAACCGGCGCAACGCCAGCTCCTGTGCGCGATGGCCGAAGCACGCCTTGAAGGCCTCGAGCCATCTCATCAGGCGACGCAACTGCCCCACCGTGCGGCGGTCGTGCACTACCGCGCAGGGTCCCGAATTCGCCGGAAAAGTACAATGTCCTCAAATTAGATCACTTGTCGGATCTCGCCCAAATTGTGCGATCTAACAAAGTAGTACTAGTAGTACTAGAACATCTCTGTTCGCCAGAGATCGTGCAGGTGCAGTACACCCTCGACGCCGTCGGCGCCGTTGACGACGACGAGCGAGGTGATCTTGCGCTCCTCCATGATCTGCATGGCTTCGACCGCCAGCATCGAGCCGCGGATCGTCACGGGGTTGCGCGTCATCACATCGCCCGCCTGCTGGGCCAGGATGCCGGGAGACGTCGCCATGTGCCGGCGCAGGTCGCCGTCCGTGATGATGCCCTCGAGCCGTCCGCCCGTGTCGACGACACAGGTCATCCCGAGCGCCTTGCTCGTCATCTCGTAGACCACGTTCCGCATGAGGGTGCCCGTGGTCACACGGGGCGTGTGCTGGCCTCCGTGCATCAGATCCTCGACTCGCATGAGCTTCTTGCCCAGCTTGCCGCCCGGGTGCAGGCTGGCGAAGTCCTCCTCCCGAAATCCCTTCTTGACGAGGAGCGTCATGGCAAGGGCGTCACCCAGGGCCAGCGCCGCGGTCGTGCTGGCGGTGGGCACCAGATTGAGTGGGCAGGCCTCCTCGTCGACGTGGCAGTCGATCACCACGTCGGCGGCTTGCCCGAGCGTGGACTTCGGGGACCCCGTGATCGCGATGAGCTGCGCGCCCAGCCGGCGAATGGTGACGAGCAGCCTGAGCAGCTCGTCGGTCTCGCCGCTGTGGGAGAGCGCGACGACCACGTCGCTGCTCTGGATGACGCCGAGGTCGCCATGAATCGCCTCGGCCGGATGGAGGAAGAACGCCGCCGTACCGGTGCTCGCCAGCGTGGCGGCGATCTTCCGGCAGATGATCCCGGACTTGCCCATCCCCGTGACGATGATGCGACCCTGGCACTCGTAGATGAGCCGCAGCGCGCGCTCGAAGTGGGCGTCGACGCGATCGACGAGGTGCAGAATCGCGGCGGCCTCCGTCCGGAGCACCTTCCGGGCCAGATCGAGATCGACCCGTCCGCCGGCGATCGGTGTGTCCTGGGTCATGGGGTGTCCAGGTCGTGTCGCGCGGGTCTCATCCCGTGGCGGACGGCGCGGCCCTGTGCGACTCGGGCGCCTGCCCGGTCTCCTCCGTCCGGGCGGCGGCGGCAATTCTGGACAGTCGCGCCAGGAGTGGCTCCAGCCGATCCAGACGGAGCGCGTTCTGCGCATCGCTCTTCGCGCGCGCCGGCTCCTCGTGCACCTCGAGGAACACGCCGTCCACGCCGGCCGCGACGCCGGCCGCGGCCAGCGGCTCGATGAACTCTGCCTGCCCCGCCGTGACGCCGTCGCCGCCCCCGGGTAGCTGCAGACTGTGGGTCACGTCGAAGACCACGGGGTGGCCGAGCGCCCGAAGGATCGGGAAGGCCCGCATGTCCACGACGAGGTTGTGGTATCCGAAGCCGACACCGCGTTCGGTCACCAGCACCCGGGGGTTACCCGCCGACACCACCTTCTCGACGGCGTACCGCATGTCCTGCGGCGCGAGGAACTGGCCCTTCTTGATGTTGACGGCGCGCCCGGTTCGAGCGGCGGCCACCAGCAGGTCGGTCTGTCGGCACAGGAACGCCGGAATCTGGAGCACGTCCGCGACCTCCGCCGCGGCGGCGGCCTGGCCGGGCTCGTGGATGTCGGTCAGCACGGGCACGCCCACCTCGGCCTTGACGGCCGCCAGCACTCGCAGCCCCTCGTCCAGGCCGGGCCCACGGAACGAGCGCACGGACGTCCTATTCGCCTTGTCGAACGAGGCCTTGAAGATGAAAGGCAGTCCGCAGCGCCGCGCGACGTCCCGAATGGAGGCCGCCAGCTGAAGGGCGTGAGTCCGACTCTCGATGACGCATGGACCCGCGATCAGTACCAGCGACCCGCCGCCGATCGAGATCGGACCAAGCTGCACGGGCACATTATATATAAGCGTCGAAGCCGAATACGTACGCGCCGATGCGCCGCCGCCGCGAGAGGCCTCGCGCTTGCCGCACTCCCGCCAGTCTCCCGCGCCGCGCCGTGCCAGCCGGGCGCCGCCCCGGCCTTGGCGCGATGCCGGACGTCCACCACGGGCCGCCAGCCGACGGGCGCCGGCGCGCGGCCAGGAGCTCGGGGTCAGCTCGCGAGGGTGCCCGCCTCGGCCGGGCGCGCGGGCTCGGCCGCCTGGCGGCGATACGTCGCCTCGACGAATCCGCGGAACAGCGGGTGGGGGTGGAGCGGCTTCGACTTGAACTCGGGATGGAACTGCACGGCCAAGAACCACGGGTGATCCGGAATCTCGAAGATCTCGACGAACTTGCCATCCACGGACCGCCCCGTGAGCTGCAGCCCCGCCGCCGTGAGCACGTTCTCGTACTCGCAGTTGAACTCGAACCGATGCCGGTGGCGCTCGTGGACGATGTCGGCACCGTAGAGCCGATGCGCGAGCGACCCCGGGCGCAGCCTGCAGGCGTAGTCGCCCAACCGCATGGTGCCGCCGAGGTCGTCCACGCCGAGCAGGTCCCGCAGCTTGTAGATGATCTTGTCCTGCGCGTCGGGGCTGCACTCGGTCGAGTCGGCCCCGGGCAACCCACACACATGTCGGGCGTACTCGACTGCGGCCCACTGGAAGCCGTAGCAGATGCCGAAGTAGGGGATCGCCCGCTCACGGGCGATCTGCGCCGCGCGCATCATGCCCCGGGTGCCACGGTTGCCGAAGCCGCCGGGCACGAGGATGCCACTGGCATCCTCGAGGAGCTCCGCGCCTCCCTCGGGTTCCAGCGCCTCGCTCTCGATCCACTTGATGTTCACGCGCAGTCGGTGTGCGAGACCCCCATGGTGCAGGGCTTCGGTCAAGCTCTTGTAGGAGTCCTCGTAGCCCACGTACTTGCCCACGACGTGAATGGTGACCTCGTCGGAGGGGTTGCGGGCACCGTCGACCAGCTCCGCCCAGCGCGACATCTTCGCCTCGCTGGGCGGCAGGTGGAGCCGGCTGAGCAGGATGCGGTCGAGCCCCTCTTCCGCCAGCACCAGCGGGACCTCGTAGATGCTCGAGACGTCCTTGGCCGTAATCACGGCCTCCTCGTTGACGTCGCAGAACAGGGCGATCTTGCGCTTGAGCTCCACCGGCAGGAAGCGGTCCGTCCGGCACAGCAGGATGTCGGGCTGAATCCCGATCGATCGAAGATCGCGCACGCTGTGCTGGGTAGGCTTCGTCTTGAGCTCCCCGGCGGTGCCGATGAAGGGCACCAGCGTGAGGTGGATGTAGAGCGTGTTCTCGCGCCCGACATCCTGTCGGAACTGGCGGATCGCCTCGAGGAACGGCTGGCTCTCGATGTCGCCGACGGTCCCGCCAATCTCGACGAGCACAATGTCCACGTCGCGCGACACGGCGCGTATGCTGTCCTTGATCTCGTTGGTGATGTGCGGAATCACCTGGACCGTTCGACCGAGATAGTCGCCGCGCCGCTCCTTCTGAATCACCGACAGATAGATCTTCCCGGTCGTCCAGTTGTGGTCCCGGGTCGTCACCGTGTTGGTGAACCGCTCGTAGTGCCCCAGGTCGAGGTCGGTTTCGGCGCCGTCGTCCGTGACGTAGACCTCACCGTGCTGGTAGGGGCTCATGGTCCCGGGGTCGACGTTGAGATACGGGTCGAACTTCTGAAGGGTCACCCGGTACCCGTGCCCTTCGAGCAAGCAGCCGATCGAGGAGGCGGCGAGCCCCTTCCCGAGCGACGACACCACACCTCCGGTCACGAAGATGTACTTCACGGGACGACGATCATCTTGGTGCATGGGCTCCTTGTCGATGAGCGGAAGCAGCGTGAAGACCGCCGGCCGTGACGATGCGACGGACGCGGTCGAGGTCGGCCGGGGTGTCCACCCCGAGCGAGTCGTGCTGCGTTTCGACGGCGCGGATGCGACAGCCGTGTTCGAGGGCGCGTAGCTGCTCGAGCGATTCGGCCAGCTCGAGCGGGGTCTGCGGCAGCGCCGTGAGCATCAGCAGGAACTCGCGGCGGTAGGCGTAGAGACCGATGTGCTTGTAGGCGGGTGGCGGGGGCTGCGCGGAGCGGCGCGCGTGGGGGATCGGGCTCCTCGAGAAGTAGAGGGCGTCGTCCTGCTGGTCGACGACGACCTTGACCACATTCGGGTTCTCGAGCTCCTCGGGGTCGGTGATGCGCCGTCTCAGGGTCGACATCGCGACGTCGCGGTTCGCTACGATCGGGGCCAGGGCCTCCTCGATCATGTCTGGCTCGACCAGCGGCTCGTCGCCCTGGACGTTGACGGCGATCGAGCAGGGCAGGTCGCGCACGACTTCGGCGAGGCGATCCGTCCCCGACGCGTGATCGGCGCGCGTCAGCATCCCGGCGCCACCGAAGGACTCGACGGCGCTCAGGATGCGACCGTCGTCGGTTGCGACGATCACGTGTGCGACCGACGGCGCGCGCGCTACCCGGCGATACACGTGCTCGATCATCGGATGGCCGCCGATGTCGGCGAGCGCCTTGCCGGGCAAGCGGGTGGAGTGAAACCTGGCCGGGATGATGGCGACGATGGCGGTGGGGTCGAGGGAAGGTAAGCGCGAGCGAGCCGTTCCGGGGCGCACGACGAATATTACCACAGACCCCTTCCCTCGGGGGCACGAGATCACGCCGGCGTCGCGCGCGGTTTGCTCACCACCACGATGGTGCTATGATTTTCACGATTCACGATCATGACCCGGAAGCGTGGCGCCGCGGGGTTTCTCGGTGGAGGGATGCTGCTGGCCTGGCTGGCGGTGGCTGCCACCGAGCCCGGCACGGCGCCGCAGCGCCCGGCGTCGCCGCCACCACCGGAGCGTCCGGCGTTCGAGGCTGCGGCGGCCGAGGTCGAGGCGCAAGCGAGCCGCCTGCGCGCACGTCTGCGCGCGGCGCCGCGGCCGCGACAGCCGTCGCGAAACCCGTTTGGCTTCTCCTCGCCGTCGGCTCCGGCGGCACCGGCCCTGCCGACCGTCTCGCCCTCCGAGCCCCCGGTCGAATCTCCGCTCGGACCCACGCTGCCCGCGCTCGATCTGCTCGGCATTGCGGCGGATGTCGATCGGCCGTCGGGCGACACCGTTCGAACAGCGGTCATCGCCGGGCGCGACTGGCTGTGGCTGGTCCGGGAGGGTGAGTCGATCGGCTCCGACCTCGAGGTTCGCCGGATCGGGGAGGACGTGGTCGAGCTCACGGTGCGCGGAGACGGCCGCGTCGTCAGACTCGCCCTCAGGTAGGGCGGCGTCCAGCTTGCGAGACGGCGTTCCTGTATAATATTGCGCGCTCGTCTTCGGTGGCGCCATGGGTGCGTCCGCTCCATCCAGGCGGCACCAGGATCGGTGCAGAGCGGTGGCCAGCCCGGGATTGCGCGGCCTTGATCAGATCGTTGGGTGCTTTTCCACAAGGTTTTCCACAGTTTCTGTTGAAACATCACCCGTCGTCACCGTAGGGACGTGACCTAAGCGACGCGTTCCGCTCCTCCTCCCCCGACAGGATGTCGATGCCCGATCCGGCTGGGGGACGCGAGCGCGTCCGCCAGCCGAGAGAAGGGACCGCCTGCCGAACTTCGTTCACGTAACGCCGCCAACGAATGGAACAGCGATCACGCGGAAGGGCGGGACGCTCATCGTGCCCGACGATCCCATCATTCCCTTCATCGCGGGTGACGGTATCGGATCCGATATCTGGCAGGCGAGCGTGCGGGTCTTCGAGTCCGCGGTCAAGAAGGCGTTCGATGGCACGCGGCAGATCGTCTGGTTCGAGGTGCCGGCGGGCGAGAAGGCGAAGGAGTTGACCGGAGAATGGCTGCCCGGTGACGTGCTCGAAGCCGCCAAGACCTACAAGGTCGCGATCAAGGGGCCACTCACGACGCCGGTGGGCGGCGGTATTCGCAGCCTCAACGTTACGATTCGGCAGGTGCTCGACCTCTACGCGTGCGTCCGCCCGGTGAAGTACTACGCCGGAACGCCCGCGCCGGTGAAGCACCCCGAGCGGATGGACGTCGTCATCTTCCGTGAGAACACGGAGGACGTCTACGCGGGCATCGAGTGGGCGCGAGGAACGCCCCAGGCCGCGAAAGTCATCGAGTTCCTGTCGCGCGAGATGGGCAAGCGAGTCCGCGAGGATTCCGGCATCGGCGTCAAGCCGATTTCCGAGACCGGTACGAAGCGGCTCATGCGCATGGCGCTCCGGTACGCACTGGAGCACGCTCGCAAGACGCTCACGCTGGTGCACAAGGGCAACATCATGAAGTTCACCGAGGGCGCATTCCGAGACTGGGGCTACGAGGTCGCCACCGCGGAGTTTCGGGACCAGGTGATCCTGGAAGAGGAGCTGACCGGGGAGCAATCGCGTGACGGCAAGGTGCTGATCAACGACCGGATCGCGGACAGCGTGTTCCAGCAGGTCCTGACCCGTACCGCCGACTACGACATCTTCGTCGCGCCGAACCTCAACGGAGATTATCTGTCGGATGCCTGTGCGGCGCAGGTCGGCGGACTCGGGATGGCGCCGGGCGCGAACATCGGCGACGAGATCGGGTTCTTCGAGGCGACGCACGGCACGGCGCCGAAATACGCCGGCAAAGATGTGGTGAACCCGGGCTCGCTGATGCTCTCCGGTGCGATGATGTTCCGGTATCTGGGCTGGGGCAAGGCGGCCGACGTCATCGAGGCCGCGCTCGAGCGAACGATCCAGGAGAAGCGGGTGACCTACGATCTGGCGCGGCAGATGAAGGATGCCACCGAGCTCAAGACCTCTCAGTTCGCCGACGCGCTGATCGGCAACATGTGACACCCGTGCAGCACTGCCCACGTCGGGTCCGCGCGCACGACACCCGTCGTACCGGGCGCGCGGTGCCGTCGAGCGTGCCGTCCCTTGAAAGGAGCTTCGTATGAACCGGAAGGTCACCGTGGTGGGGTCTGGAAACGTCGGGGCGACGGCGGCGCACAGCATCGCGGACAAGGAGCTGGCCGACGTGGTCCTCGTCGACATCCTCGAGGGCGTGCCCCAGGGCAAGGGTCTCGACATGCTGGAGGCCTGCCCGATCGAGGGGTCCGATTCGCGGGTCCTGGGAACGAACGACTACGCCGACACGGTGGATTCGGACATCGTCATCATCACGGCGGGCCTGGCGCGCAAGCCGGGGATGAGCCGGGACGACTTGCTCGCGAAGAACCACGAGATCATCAAGTCGGTCACCGAGAACGTCGTCCGACGCTCTCCCGAGTGCGTGATCCTCCCGGTCACGAATCCGCTCGATGCGATGGCGCAGGTCGTGCTCAAGTCGAGCGGCTTCCCACGCGAGCGGGTCATCGGCATGGCCGGCGTGCTCGACTCGGCTCGCATGCGGTCGTTCATCGCGATGGAGCTGAACGTCTCGGTCGAGAATACGCACGCGTTCGTCCTCGGCGGCCACGGCGACACCATGGTGCCGCTGCCACGATATTCGACGGTCGCCGGGATTCCGATCACGGAGCTGCTCGACCAGGACGCGATCGACCGTATCGTCACGCGCACCGCCAACGGCGGTGCCGAGATCGTCAAGCTCCTCGGCACGGGCAGTGCCTACTATGCGCCCGGGTCGGCAGTGGTCGAGATGGTCGAGGCGATCCTCAAGGACAAGAAGAAGATCTTGCCGTGCTCGGTCTTTCTCCAGGGCGAATACGGCATCCACGATCTGTTCGTCGGGGTGCCCGTGAAGCTGGGTGCGCGAGGGCTGGAGCAGATCATCGAGATCGAGCTGACACCCGACGAGCGCGCGGCGCTCGAACGATCCGCCGCCGCCGTGAAGGAGCTCGTCGATATCATCGGCGCGTAAGCGTGCGTCTCTGTGCGCCGGAGCCGAACACGATTCGAGGTACAATCTCGCCGCGCTGCCCGGAGTAGGGAGCACCGTTGTCCATGGCTGGGGCTATGTTGTGCGTGCAACGACGTGGGCGAGCCTTCGGCTACGGAGGATTTCCCTCGATTCTCCGCTGCGTTGCTCCTATGCAGTGGGCGTGATCGCGAAATCAACGGCAGCCGAGGGGCGGTCCGGATAATGGAAACCTCTTTCCACGACGTTCTTCTGGTCGGCGGCGGCGGTGCGGGGCTGAGGGCCGCCATCGCTGTTGCCGAGGCCGCCTCCGAGCTGAGCGTCGCGGTGGTCTCCAAGGTCTATCCGATGAGGAGCCACACCGTCTCGGCCGAGGGAGGGGCGGCGGCGGTCATCAAATCCAACGACAGCCTGGATGCTCACGCGTACGACACCATCAGCGGCGGCGATTGGATGTGCGATCAGGACGCCGTGGAGGTCTTCGTCAAGGAGGCCCCGGAGGAGATGCTCCGACTGGAGCACTGGGGCTGTCCATGGAGCCGTGAGGCGGACGGGCACGTCGCCGTCAGACCTTTCGGCGGCATGAAGGTCGAACGAACGTGGTTCGCCGCGGACAAAACCGGCTTCCACATGTTGCACGCGCTGTATCAAACGTGTCTCAAGTACCCGTCGATCGACCGGTACGATGAGTGGTTCGCCACGAACCTGCTCATCGACGAGGGACGCTGCCAGGGCGTGGTGGCCATCCAACTCGCCACGGGGAAGCTCTGCGCCATTCTGGCCAAGGCGGTCATCCTCTGCACGGGTGGGTGCGGCAAGGTCTTTCCGTTCACGACCAACGCCAGCATCAAGACCGGCGACGGCATGGCGATGGCCTATCGCGCCGGCGCGCCGCTGAAAGACATGGAGTTTGTCCAGTACCACCCCACCGGTCTTCCGTTCACCGGGATACTCATCACCGAGGCCACGCGCGCGGAAGGCGGCTGGCTCGTCAACAAGGACGGCTACCGCTACCTCCAGGACTACGATCTGGGCACACCGGAACCCAAGCCCGTCAAGCGCTCCATGGAGCTGGGACCTCGCGACCGCCTGTCACAGGCCTTCGTCAAGGAGCTCGAGAAAGGACGCACGATCGAAACCCCTCACGGGCCCGTGGTCCACTTGGACGTCCGGCACGTGGGCGAGAAGGTCATCAACACCAAGCTTCCCTTTGTTCGCGAGCTGTGCTTGAAGTACGAGCACCTGGACCCAGTGAGGGAGCTGATCCCGGTGAGGCCGGTGATCCACTACATGATGGGAGGGGTCCACACCGACAGCGAGGGCGCCACGACCGTGCCGGGGCTCTGGGCGGCGGGGGAGGTGGCCTGTGTCAGCATCAACGGGGCCAACCGGCTGGGCTCCAACTCGTTGACCGAGTTGCTGGTCTTCGGCGCCCGGGCCGGCATGGCCGCTGCCCGCTTCGCCTCGAGCCAGGCGGATCCCACGCGGGCCGTGCGGGCACTGGCCCTGGACGAGGAGCGTCGCCTCAATAGGGAGTTTTTGGAGAAGACCGGCGGGAGGGAACGAATCGCCTCGCTCAGGGCCGAGATGCAACAGGCCATGGAAAGCGGCGCCGGCATCTACCGTGACGGAAGAGGTCTCCAGGCGGCCGCGGACAAGATCCTGGAGCTCAAGGAGAGGTTCGGGAACGTCTCCCTCGACGATCGAAGCCGCACGTTCAACACCGAGCTGGTCGCCTGCCTCGAGCTGTCCAACATGCTGGACTTGGCCGACACCATCATCCGATCGGGACTGAGCCGCACGGAATCGCGAGGCGCCCATCAACGGACGGACTATCCGGCGAGGGACGACGAGAAGTTCCTGGCTCACTCCCTCGCGCGCTGGAGCGAGGATAGGCCGTCGAGCATCGAATACATGCCCGTAACCATCACCCGTTGGCCCCCGGGCGAGCGGGTCTACGGAAGGTAGACGCATGTCGGAATCCATCACGCTGCAGATTCGGCGCTATCGCCCCGAGGAGGAGGAGCAGCCGGTCTGGCAGAGCTTCGAGGTTCCCCGTCACGACGAATGGATGGTCCTCGACGGCCTCAACTACATCAAGGACAGCCTGGACGGCAGCCTCTCGTACCGCTGGGCTTGCCGGATGGGCGTGTGCGGGAGCTGTGGGATGGTCGTCGACGGAGAGCCGGTGCTCACCTGCGCGACCTATCTGGCGGGGCTGGGCCCCGGTCCCGTACGAGTGGAGCCTCTCAAGGGGTTTCCCGTGATCCGCGACCTCGTCGGAGACATCGCGGACTTCATCGGCAAGCTCGCGAGCGTGAAGCCCTGGATCATCCGGGACGACGACAAGCCGCTGTCCGAGGGCGAGTACCTGCAAACGCCCGTAGAAGTGGCCGAGTACAAGCAGTACAGCATGTGCATCAACTGCATGCTCTGCTACTCGGCCTGCCCCGTCTATGCCCTCGAGCCGGACTTCATCGGTCCGGCCGCCATCGCCCTGGCCCAGCGCTACAATCTGGATTCCCGTGACCAGGGATCCGCAGAGAGGATGGAGGTGCTCTCCCAGCACGAAGGGATCTGGAGTTGCACCTTCGTGGGCGAATGCTCGGTCGTCTGTCCGAAGAACGTGGATCCCGCCGGCGCCATCCAGCGGTACAAGGTGAAGGCGACGGCGGAGTCGTTCAAATCCTTACTGATGCCCTGGACGAAGCGGTGAATCGCCCGGAGCCCCTGCATCCCGTCGGGAGGGCGCCCCGCAGGGCGGCCAATCCGAAGTACAGGCTTTACCACCCCAAGTGGTACCGGGAGCGCTATCCGACCTTCTGGTGGTTGGAGAAGTTCGCCTACGGCAAGTTCATGACTCGCGAGCTGACGAGTCTGGCCGTGGGCTACGCGGCGGTGCTGCTCATGCTCGAGGTCTGGGTCCTGTCCAACGGTCAAGGAGCCCACGCGCGCTTACGGGATCTTCTCGCCTCGACCCCGGTGCTGATCTTCCACGGCGTCGTGGTGCTGTTTCTGTTTTTCCACTCGGTCACCTGGCTCAACCTGGCGCCCAAGGCCCTCGTGGTGCACATTGGCCGCGTGCGCGTCCCCGACGCGGTCGTGCTCGCCGGGCACTATGCTGCGTGGCTCGTCGCGACGGCTCTGGTGGTCTGGTTTCTGGGGGGACGTTGATGGCCAGAGTCTCGAAGGAGCCGTTTTTCTGGGCGATGTTCAGCGGCGGCGGCATGCTCGCGGCCCTTTTTCTGCCGGCGCTGGCGCTGCTGCTGTGGTTCGCGCTGCCCCTGGGATGGGTCGAGGGGCCGTCCCACGCGGAGCTGTCGAACGGGATCGATCATCCCCTGGTCAAGATCGCGTTGTTCTCGTTCATCATGCTATCGCTCTTCCACTGGGCGCACCGCTTCCGTTTCACCCTGTACGACGCACTGCAGCTGAGTCATCTCTACGGATTGATCGCCACCATCTCCTATGCGGGCGCGACGGTCCTGACGCTGCTAGCAGCCTACCTGCTCTGGACGTTCCCCCAGACCTGATTCTCGCGAGGCGACCACGGTAGCGTCCAGTGAAGATTCACGAGTATCAGGGCAAGGCGATTCTGGCGCGCCATGGCGTCCCGGTGCCGCGCGGCCAGGTCGTCTTCAGCGCGGGAGAGGCCGCGGCCGCGGCCGCGGCGTTGGGGGGGGGCACGGTGGTCGTCAAGGCCCAGATCCATGCCGGCGGTCGCGGGAAGGGCGGCGGCGTGAAGCTCGCGGGCAGCCCGGGCGAGGCCGGTCGCATCGCCGAGGAGATGCTCGGCATGCGACTCGTCACGCATCAGACCGGTCCCGAAGGCCGGACCGTCTCGCGCGTGCTCGTCGAGGAGGGGCTCGAGATCGACCGGGAGCTCTACCTCGGGCTCGTCCTCGACCGCGCGGCGGAGCGGCTCGTCATGATGGCGAGCGCCGAGGGTGGCGTCGAGATCGAGGAGGTGGCGGCGCGCACGCCCGACCGCATCTTCAAGGAGCGCGTCTGGCCGAGCGTAGGGTTGGCGGGCTTCCAGGCGCGCAAGCTGGCATTCGGGGTCGGGCTCGAGGCGGTGCTGGTCCCGAAGGCGGCCAGGCTCATGCGTGCGATCCACGGCGCCTCGGTCGCGACCGACGCCTCGCTCGTCGAGATCAACCCGCTGATCGTGACGCGCGGCGGTGATCTGCTCGCGCTCGACGCGAAGATGGCCTTCGACGACAGTGCCCTCTATCGCCACCCGGATATCAGCGAGCTGCGAGATCCGGGCGAAGAGGACCCGCTCGAGATCGAGGCATCCAAGTTCGCGCTCAACTACATCAAGCTCGATGGCACGATCGGCTGCATGGTCAACGGCGCCGGCCTCGCGATGGCGACCATGGACATCATCAAGCTGGCGGGTGGCGAGCCGGCCAACTTCCTCGATGTCGGTGGCGGCGCCAACGCCGAGCAGATCCGCAACGCCTTCAAGATCTTGATGTCTGACACGAGCGTGACGGCCGTGCTGATCAACATTTTCGGCGGCATCCTGCGGTGCGATGTGCTCGCCGAGGGTGTCATCGCGGCGGTGACGGATCTGGGCGTGCCGGTCCCGATCGTGATTCGGATGGAAGGGACCAACGTCGAGGAAGGCAAGCGCATGCTGCGGGACAGCGCGTTGAACTTCACCACCGCCGACACGATGGGCGAGGCCGCCGAGCGCGTCGTGCAGCTCGCAGGCTCGGACTGATGGCCGTCCTGATCGACACGCGGACGCGCCTGATCGTGCAGGGTCTCACCGGTCGAGAGGGGACCTTTCACACCAAACAGGCCGCGGCGTACGGCACGCAGGTGGTCGGGGGCGTGACCCCGGGCAAGGGCGGAACCATCCACGAGGGTTGGCCAATCTTCGACACGGTGCGCGCGGCGGTCGGCGAGACCGGCGCGAACGCGTCGGCGGTCTTCGTGCCGCCGGCGTTTGGCGCCGACGCGATCATGGAGGCGGCCGACGCCGGGCTGCCGCTCGTCGTCTGTATCACCGAGGGCATTCCGTCCCTGGACATGGTGGGGGCGCTGGCGGTCTTGCGCTCCACCTCGACGGTGCTCGTCGGTCCTAATTGCCCCGGGCTGATCTCGCCCGGAAAGAGCAAGGTGGGCATCATTCCCGGGCACATCTGCCGGGAGGGCCGTGTCGGGATCGTGGCGAAGAGCGGGACCCTGACCTACGAGGCGATCCACCAGCTGACGGGCCTTGGCCTGGGGCAGACCACGTGTATCGGGATCGGTGGAGACCCGCTGATCGGTACGAGCTTCATCGACGCGTTGCGGCTCTTCGCGGCGGATCCGGAGACCGAGGCGGTCGTGCTCATCGGCGAGATTGGCGGCACGGCCGAGGAGGAGGCCGCCGCGTTCATCCAGCAGGGATATGGAAAGCCCGTCGTGGGATTCATCGCCGGACAGACGGCGCCGCCGGGCCGGCGGATGGGGCACGCCGGGGCCATCATCGCCGGTGGGACCGGCACGGCGGACGAGAAGATGGCCGCGCTGAGGGCGGCGGGCGTTCGAGTGGTGACGAGCCCGGCCGACCTGGGTGCCGCGGTGGCCGAACGCCTCGGGCCGTCCGCCTGATGGCGAGACGCCCGTCTGGCGGCGCTGCTGCATCTCGCGTGCTATACTGAGGACGGTCGTTACTCGCTTCCTCGCGAGTGGACGCATTGGTAGGTACAAGCTCTGCTAGTTCCTGCGCGACTCTTCCCTCGTGTCATAGCTGTGTCTTAGCCGATCCGCCACCAAGGGCTCATCGATGTCTACAGATCTCGCCGTCAAGGACGCCGTTCCCGAACCGTCGGTTCGCCAGGTGGTCAACGATTTCAGCATCCAGGTGGCGACCGTCAACGGGTCGGGCAGTCAGTCAGCCAACCTGATTCTGCTGCGGTCCATCTTCCGGATGGGTGTCCCGGTGTCCGCGAAGAACCTGTTCCCCTCGAACATCGCGGGCCTCCCGACCTGGTTCACCATTCGGGCGAACAAGCATGGCTACCTCGCGCGCAAGAAGGAGATCGACTTTCTGGTCGCGATGAATGCCGAGACGGCCCGGGAGGACGTGATGGTCCTCGATCCCGGGGCCGCGGTCGTCTACGACGAGCCGCTGAAGCTCGACACCCTGCGGAGCGACCTGATCTTCTACGCCGTTCCCTTCGACAAGATCGTGGCCGGCGTGTGCACCGATGCCAAGCTCCGTCGCCTCGTCCGCAACATGATTTATGACGGCGTGCTGGCAAAGCTGCTGAACATCGACTTGGAGGAGATGGAGAGGGCGCTGGCGAAGCAGTTCGGACGGAAGGAGAAGGCGATCCAGCTGAATCGTGGTGCCATCGAGGCGGGGTATGCCTTCGCGGAGACCAACCTGGAGAAGCGGGATCGGTGTCGCATCGAGCCGATGAACGAGACGAGCGATCTGATCCTGATCGAGGGTAACGCGGCGGCGGCGCTGGGGTGCATGATGGCGGGGGTCACGGTCGCGGCGTGGTACCCGATCACGCCGTCGTCCTCGCTCTGCGAGACGCTCATCGACTACATGACCAAGTATCGCATCGACCCGGAGACGGGGAAGGCGACCTTCGCCATCGTCCAGGCGGAGGACGAGATTGCGGCACTGGGGATGGTCGTCGGAGCCGGCTGGGCCGGCGCGCGCGCCATGACGTCGACCTCCGGACCCGGCATCTCGCTCATGAGTGAGTTCGCCGGGCTTGCGCACTATGCCGAGGTGCCGGCCGTCGTGTTCGACGTCCAGCGGGTGGGTCCGTCCACCGGTCTGCCCACCCGAACCGCCCAAGGCGACATCGCGTCGACGGCCATCCTGTCGCACGGTGACACGAAGCAGATCCTGCTCCTGCCGTCGTCGGTGGGAGAGTGCTACACAATGGCGCAGCAGGCGTTCGATCTCTCGGAGCGGTATCAGACGCCCGTCTTCGTCATGTCCGACCTCGACCTCGGAATGAATACGTGGATGACCGAGCCGTTCGAGTATCCCGAGCAGCCGATCGATCGGGGCAAGGTGCTCGACGAGGCGACGTTGCAGCGGCTGGGATCGTGGGGGCGCTATCGCGATGTCGATGGCGATGGCATCGCGTACCGGACGGTGCCTGGCGATGGCATGCCCGCGTACTTCGCGCGGGGGTCGGGCCACAACCAGGAAGGGCAGTATAGCGAGCGTCCGGACGACTACGCGGACAACATGGAACGGCTCGCGAGGAAGTTCGAGTCGGCCAGATCCTCGGTGCCCCGGCCGGTCGTCGATACCGACCCGGAGGCCGAGATCGGCCTGATCGCCTACGGGACGTCGCACTGGGCCATTCTGGAGAGCCGCGACCAGCTCCGACACGAGACCGAGGTCCGAACCTCGTATCTGCGCCTGCTGGCCTACCCGTTCACCCCGGAGCTCGCGGAGTTCGTGGCGCGGCACCGCCGTGTCTACGTCGTCGAGCAGAACCGTGACGGACAGCTGCTGGGCCTGATGCGGATGGAGTTTCCGCCCGAGCTGATCGGGAAGCTGCGTAGCGTGCTGCACTTCAACGGCCTGCCGATCGACGCGCGGTCGATCACCGACGCCGTCTTGGCGGCGGAAGGGCGCGACGTGGCGGCTCCCCATCTCGAGTTTGCCGGCGGGCGCGCTGGAGTGGGCGGCGAGTGACCGTGAAGGCGATCGTATCCATTGGGGTGCGCGGCCTCGCCACCCCCCGACATCGAGGATTCTGATGACGTTGACCGCTTCTCCCAGCAAGAAAACCAACCGCATCGGTCTCGACCTCCAGGAGTATCGAGGGGGCAAGACGACCCTGTGCGCCGGGTGCGGTCACAACGCCATCTCCGAGCGCATCCTGATGGCGTTCTACGAGATGGGTGTCGACCCGCGCCGGGTGATCAAGCTGTCGGGCATCGGGTGCTCGAGCAAGAGCCCGGCCTACTTCCTGGGTGGGGCGCACGGCTTCAACTCCGTCCACGGACGGATGCCGTCGGTGGGCACCGGGGCCATGCTGGC
The DNA here is from genome assembly GCA_965197935.1 of Vicinamibacterales bacterium. Taxonomy (GTDB): domain Bacteria; phylum Acidobacteriota; class Vicinamibacteria; order Vicinamibacterales; family CAZQMT01; genus CAZQMT01. The sequence continues at coordinate 1,809,334 of CBDAOD010000002.1, forward strand.
CAACAAGCAGCTCATCGCCATCGGCGTGAGCGGGGACGGGGACACCGGTGCCATCGGGATTGGGCAGTTCGTTCACCTCATGCGCCGGAATCTGCCGATCATCTACATCATCGAGGACAACGGCTGCTACGGGCTGACCAAGGGGCAGTTCTCTCCCACCGCGGACCTGGGCTCGAAGCTCAAGACGGGGGTCGTCAACGACCTTCCGCCGATCGATACGTGCGCCCTGGCGATCCAGCTGGGCGCGACCTTCGTGGCGCGGTCGTTCTCGGGCGACAAGAAGCAGCTGATGGCGGTTCTGAAGGCCGCTATCGCGCATCGTGGGACGGTCATGCTCGACGTCCTGTCGCCCTGTGTGACCTTCAACGATCACGTCGGGTCGACCAGGAGCTACGTGTACGTGAAGGGGCACGACGAGCCGGTCGATGAGGTCAGCTTCATCCCCTACTTCGAGGACATCACGGTCGACTACGAGCCGGGCACGACGCAGGAGGTCGAGCTGCACGACGGCTCGAAGCTGTATCTGAAGAAGCTCGAGGAGGACTTCGACCCGACCGACCGGCTTCAGGCGCTTCGGGTTCTCCACGAGACGCGCCGTCGCGGGGAGTTCGCCACCGGGGTCATCTACGTGGAGCCCGACCGGGACGACTTCCTGGATTTGCTGAACATGGTCGATGAGCCCCTCTCGACCTTGCCCCTCGAGCGCGTCCGTCCGCCGAGGGCGGCGCTCGACGAGATCATCGAGAGCCTTCGCTAGTGGACTGATACAGTCCACTAGCCGCCCGCCGAGACTCACCACTGGGCGAGATCACGAACGCACACCCGATGGAACGGACCCTGGCCATCATCAAACCCGACGCGGTCGCGCGGCGTCTCGCCGGCCGGATCCTCCAGCGCGTCGAGGAGGCGGGATTTCGGATTCGCGCCATGCGCATGGTGCGTCTCTCGCCGGCGCAGGCCGAGGGGTTCTACGCCGTACACCGACAGAAGCCGTTTTTCGGGAGCCTGACGGCGTTCATGTCGTCGGGACCGGCGGTCGTGCTGGTTCTCGAGGCCGAGGATGCGATTCGCAAGTGGCGCGGCTTGATGGGGGAGACGGACCCGGCCAAGGCCGAGTCTGCGACCCTGCGAAAGGAGTTCGGCACCTCGATCGAACACAACGCAACACACGGCTCGGACGCGGTCGGGAGTGCCGTCCAGGAGATCGGCTACTTCTTTCCTGGCGTCGACTTCGCCGAGTGAGGCGAGCTCGCGACGGGCGGGGCGGACGACGGTCGACCCCGGACGGCGGCGGCGCGACGATCGTGCAACATGGGCAAGCTGCTGGTGCTGGCGGGGTTGGTCCTCGTCGCGATAGGGGGCCTCATCATGGTCGGCATCCCGTTCGGACGACTGCCCGGTGATTTCGTCATCCGCCGCGGCACCTTCTCGCTGTATCTCCCTCTTGGCACGTCGGTCGTCCTCAGCGTCTTGGTGACGCTGGTGCTCGCCTTCCTCAGACGGTAGAAACCGCATGACCATCAAATCCGACGCGTGGATCAAGCGGATGGCGCTCGAGCGGGACATGATCGAGCCATTTGTCGAGGGGCAGGTCCGGGACGGCGTGGTCTCCTACGGTCTGTCGTCGTACGGCTACGATATCCGCGTCGCGGACGAGTTCAAGATCTTCACGAATATCAACACGACGCTCATCGATCCCAAGGCCTTCGACCCTCGATCGTTCGTGGATCTCAAGGCGCCGGTGTGCATCGTGCCCCCGAACTCGTTCGCGTTGGCCCGGACCGTGGAGTACTTCCGTATCCCGCGGGACGTCTTGACCGTGTGCCTCGGCAAGTCGACCTACGCCCGGTGCGGGATCATCGTGAACGTGACGCCGTTCGAACCCGAGTGGGAGGGTACGGCGACGCTGGAGATCTCGAACACGACGCCGCTGCCCGCCAAGATCTACGCGAACGAGGGCATTGCCCAGGTCCTGTTCTTCCAGGGCGACGAGCCGTGCATGACCTCCTACGCCGACAAACGGGGAAAGTACCAGGCGCAGCGGCAGGTGACGCTGCCCAAGATCTGAGCCTGTGGCGGCTGCTTGACCGAGTTTCGCGTTCGTAGGAAAATGCGCGTGGTACTAGGTCGTGGTGCCGGGAGATGGTATGTGAAATTCTTCACAAGCGGTGCGCCCACGCCCGGATATGAGTAGGCTCGTCGAGCGCCAAGCGGCGCCTCGCCCCGGATCCCTCAGCGGCGCACCCGCCCTGGCTGTCCAGTTCTTCCTGATTCCGCTCGCGGTCATCGCGACCCTCGCGGGGATCTACGCAGGCTTCAGGATGCTCGTCGCCGACCAGCGGTCGGCGCAGGACTACTTGAGCGACCTGCGGACGGGAGGACGCGAGCGCCAGTGGCCCGCCGCCTACGAGCTGTCGCGGTTGCTCGCCGATCCCGAGGTGGAGCAGCGCGAGCCGGGACTCGGTCCCGCGCTCGTCCAGGCGTTCGAGGAATCGGTTGGCGGTGACCCCCGGGTCCGCCGCTATCTCGCGATGGCGATCGGGCGTCTCGCGTCACCGCCGGCCGCGGCGGTGCCGGCGCTGCTCGAGGGTACCCGGGACGCCGACAGCGAGACCGTGATCAGCGCGGTCTGGGCGCTGGGATCGCTCGGGGCGCCGGCCGCGGTGCCCGCACTCGAGGAGCTGTACGGATCGTCCGACGCCGGCATTCGTAAGATGGTCGTCTACGCGCTGGGGGCGTTGCCGGGCGACCGGCAGGTGGGCACCCTGGGCGCCGCGCTCGGTGACCCGGTCGTGGACGTGCAATGGAACGCCGCGGTGGCGCTCGCACGGCACGGGGACGGGGGTGGAGTGCCGGTCCTGCGGCGGATGCTGGACCGAGAGTATGTCGAGGGCGCGGTGACCCGCACGCCCCGAGGAGATGCGGAGTCCGACCCGGTCGCCGACGTCATGATCAGCGGCATCCAGGCGGTGATGACGCTCCGGGAGTCGTCCTTGCGGGAGCCGGTCGAGACGCTGAGCCTGGCGGATCGTAGCCTCCGGGTACGACAAGCGGCCCTCGAAGCCCTGAGAGAGATCGGAACCTGAACGCCGAAGTCGACCCTCGTGATGGGCCGCTGAGAGCGCGCGCTAGCGTGCGCCGCTCGGGCGGTCTGGACGGAGAGACGCATCGTGGCTGACGAACAGAAACCTCCCGCGCCCGGCCAGACGCCGGCCGCGCCCACACCCGAGGCGGCGAAGCCCGAGGTCGGCAAGGGCATGGCCTCGCCGACGGGGCAGGCGCCGGTGGCCGCTAAGCCTGCTGCGCCGGTGGCCAAGAAACGGCCGGCGCCGCCGCCGGCCGTGCCCCCCGCCAAGATTGCCGGCAAGACCACCACGGCGGCGGCAGCGTCCGTGCGGGCCGCCGCAGCCAAGAAGGGGGCCGTGCCCGACGACACGTCCCCGCTGGTCTCGCGTCGCGCCTGGATGGGCATGGCATGGGGCGCCTTCACGGCGGCCTCGGCGGCGGCGCTGGCGGCCACGGGTCGGTTCATGTTCCCGAACGTGCTCAACGAGCCGCCGCAGCAGTTTGCGGCCGGCTTCCCGACGGAGTACGGGGTCGGCGTCGACGAGCGCTGGAAGGAGAAGTTCGGCGTCTGGCTCGTTCGGACTGACAACGACGATGTGCACCAGGCGGCGGGCTTCTACGCGTTGCTCGTCACGTGCACGCACCTGGGCTGCACACCCAACTGGCTGTCGGCCGAGCTCAAGTTCAAGTGCCCCTGCCACGGCAGCGGGTTCAGGCCCACGGGGATCAACTTCGAGGGACCGGCGCCCCGGCCGCTCGAGCGCGCGCGGATCGTGCTCGCGGAAGACGGGCAGATCATGATCGACAAGGCGCGCAAGTTTCAGTTCGAACTCGGACAGTGGGCCGATCCCGAGGCGTTCTTGCAGGTATAGCAGCGCGCGGTGAAGGGCCTGCATCGTCGCAGGCTCACGGTGCGAGAGCCGCGGTTGGCTTGAGCAGGGAGTAAGGAGCGAGGATCGGCCGGCTCGAAATCCGAGACGACGCCACTGACGGTTGGACTATGGCTACCACCAAGACGATCGCACCGAAAGAAGGCGCGCTCACCCGCGCATGGAACTGGCTCACCGAAACGCAGATTTGGACGTCGGTCTTCCGGCACAGCGCCCCGATCAACGATCGGAATCGCGTCCTGGTCATGCTGTCCAACGTCTTCCTGCACATGCACCCGGTGCGCATACGCAAGTCGGGCGTGAAGCTGCGCTACACCTGGTGCATGGGCGGGCTGAGCTTCTTCCTGTTTCTGTCGCTGACCCTGACCGGTCTCCTGCTGATGTTCTACTACCGGCCGACGCTCGAGTATGCCTATTCGGACATCGTCGGCCTGCGCGAGCACGTGCCCCTCGGCATCATGCGGGAGATGCATCGGTGGGGCGCGCATGCGATGGTCATCACGGTGTGGCTTCACATGTTCAGGGTCTTCATGACCGGCTCGTATAAACCACCGCGCGAGTTCAACTGGAACGTCGGGGTCATCATGCTCGTGCTGACCCTGCTGCTGTCGTTCACCGGCTATCTGCTGCCGTGGGACCAGCTCGCCATCTGGGCCATCACCGTTGGATCGAACATGGCGCGGGCCACGCCCTTCCTCGGCCACGAGGGGCCGGGTGCGGCGCTGCTGGCGCTGGGTGACGTGAAGCTGATTCACGCGGGCGACGACGCGCGGTTCGCGCTACTGGGCGGCACCTTCGTCGGCGAGGGTGCGCTGCTGCGCTTCTACGTGCTGCACTGCGTGGCCCTGCCGTTGGTCATCGGCTTCCTGATGGCCATCCATTTCTGGCGAGTGCGCAAGGACGGCGGGATCTCGGGACCGCTGTAGGGGCTAGATGGAACTGATTAAGGATTTCTTCAATCTCGTTGCCGATCCGCGCATCTTCTTCCTCCTGACCGTGTCGTTGCTCGCGGTCATCGTCTGGAAGCGCGAGCTCGTCGCTTCGAACGCAGTCGGCTACGGGGGGCTCGCCCTGCTGACCGTGTTCTTTCTCCTCGGCTCGTTCGACGCGAATTTTCGTCTCATCGTCGCCAAGCCGGACAACGTGCCCATCGTGGGCCTGATCTTCTTGCTGGTCTTCTTTACCTGGTACTCGCTCCGCGAGGCGGTACGCAACGACCGGCGGCTGGCGGCGGGGAAGCCACCGATCGAGAAGGAGGAAGAGAATCGGGTGTGGGTATGGCCCGATCTGGTCTACACGGAGCTCATCGCTCTCATCCTCTGCTCGGTCGTTCTCATTGTCTGGTCCATCGTGCTCGAGGCGCCGCTCGAGCAGCCCGCCAACCGGTCGGTGACACCGAATCCCTCCAAGGCGCCGTGGTACTTCCTCGGGCTCCAAGAGATGCTGGTCTACTTCGATCCCTGGCTGGCGGGCGTCGTGCTCCCCGGGCTGATCATCGTGGGGCTGATGGCCATCCCCTACATCGACACCAACCCGAAGGGGAACGGGTATTACACCTTCAACGAACGCAAGGTCGAGGTCACGCTCTTCCTGTTCGGGTTCGTGGTCCTCTGGGCGTCGCTCATCGTGCTCGGGACGTTCCTCCGGGGGCCGAACTGGAACTTCTTCGGTCCCTTCGAGTACTGGGACATCCACAAGCTCGAGGCGCTGACCAACGTGAATCTCTCCGAGTACGTCTGGGTGCGGGCCTTCGACACCGGGCTCCCGAGCAACTGGTTCGTCAGGGAGATCTTCGGCATCATCGTCACGATCGGCTACATCGGGGTGCTGCCCGTGATCCTGGCGCGCTGGGGGCTCTCGTTCTACGTCCGGAAGCTGGGGCTGGCCCGATACTACGTGACCGTGGTGCTGTTTCTGATGATGTTGTCGCTGCCAGTCAAGATGCTGCTGCGATGGATTTTCAACCTGAAGTACATCGTCGCGATTCCCGAGTTCTTCTTCAATATCTGACCTGGGTGCCGCGCCAGTGGGCGGCCGACCCTAACGATCCTGTGACTCTGAATCACTCGACATCTTGCCATGGCTGACAAGAAGTCCGTGGGCCACGCCTACAACGTCGATTTTCTCAACGTGGTCTTCGCTGCGTCGAGCATCTTTCTCTTCGTCTGCACGATCTGGATGGTGTGGGACGACTTCGACCGCGAGTGGAAGAACTTCCAGCGACGCTTCGTCCAGCTCGAGGCGGAGGTGACGCGCGCGAGTCTCGCGCAGGCGGAGGCCGACGTCGACCAGGGGCGCCTGCAGGCGCTGGAGGCCGACCTGGCCGCGGCCCAGGGGGAGATCGTCGCGAGCCAGGAACGCGTGTCGGAGCTCGAGGCCCAGCTCGCCGACGTGAACAACGACCTGTACCGGGTCAACCAGGACTACCAGTTCGCGAAGGCGACCTACGACGTCGACCGCTACGACTACGAGGTCCGCAAGAACGAGGACGACTCGGTGGAGACGCGCGAGGGCCCGGAGATCGCCCAGGCCTTCGCCGAGGTGACGCAGCTCAACCTGGAGGTGGAGCGGGTGACGGCCGACCGCGGTCGCCTCCGGGCGGAGCTCGGCACGCTGACCGGGCGCGTCGGTGAGATCGAGACCGAGCTGCGGACGCTGAACAGCGAGAAGATCCGGCTCGAGGACCGAATCGTGGCGCTGGAACCCAGCCTGGTCAACGACCTGGTCCTGAACGCCCCGCTGCTGGATTTCATGGCACCGACGATCCGGGTTCAGCAGATCATCACGCCCAACATCGTCGACGACGTCAACTTCACGCGCGTGCTCAAGATGGACCGGTGCACGACCTGCCACCTGTCCATCGACCGGGAAGGATACGAGGAGTATCCGCAGCCGTTCACGACACATCCGAATCTGGATGTGTATCTCGGTAGCGCGTCGCCACATCCCATGGACCAGGTCGGCTGCACCGTCTGCCACGAGGGCATGGGGCAGTCGGTGACCTTCCGGGACGCGTCTCATACTCCGCCCGACTCGCACTGGGCGCACGACGGCGAGGAGACGGCGCGATGGGAGGAGGAGCACGGCTGGGCGGAACCCCACCTGTGGGACTACCCCATGCTGCCGACCCAGATGACCGAGGCGTCGTGCGCGAAGTGTCACGACGCCCAGGCGCACGTGCCGGAGGCCGGTACGCTGAACCTGGCCAACGGTCTCTACGAGCGGGCGGGCTGCTACGCCTGCCACAAGAGCGAAGGGTTCGAGGGGCTCCGCAAGCCCGGTCCTGACCTCACCAGAATCGATTCCAAGCTCACCCGAGACTGGGTCGCCAACTGGATCCGTGAGCCGCGCGCGATCAAGTCGAGCACGTGGATGCCGCGGGTCTGGTACAACGGGAACAGCTCCGCGCCCGAGGACGCGCCGCGCAACGAGGCGGAGATCGACGCGACGGTCGCCTACCTGTTCGCCAATAGCATGCCGCACGAGTTGGAGGTGGCATCGCCGCCCGCCGGCGACGCCGCGCGCGGTGAGGCGTTGGTCGCGGCGGTCGGCTGTCTCGCGTGCCACGTCACGGACGAGACGAGCCGCCTCGAAGCCGGCCCGCGGCGCACCTTCGGGCAGCCGCTCCAGAGCGTCGGCAGCAAGACCACCTACGAGTGGCTCTACAACTGGGTACGCAACCCGGTTCACTACTCCGCGGACACCTACATGCCCGACATGCGGCTGACCGATGACGAAGCCGCCGATGTCGCCGCCTATCTGTCGTCGATGACCGGGTCGGGCGGAGAGGACGCGCGGGCGACCTACGACGAGTCGGTCATCGACGACGCCCTGCTCGACTACCTCAAGACCGTCATGTCCACGGAGGAGGCCACCGGCACGATCGGCGGGATGGACCGCGAGGCCAAGATGCTCGATCTGGGCCAGCGTGCGATCGCGCGCTACGGGTGCTACAGCTGCCACGAGATCGAGGGCTTCGAGGACGTTCAGCCGATCGGGATCGAGCTCTCCGAGGAGGGCAGCAAGCTGGTCACGCAGCTCGACTTCCAGTTCGTCCATATCCCGCACACGAAGACGGCCTGGTTCCGTCAGAAGATGCTCGAGCCCCGGAGCTTCGACCAGAACCGCGTGCTCGTGCCGATGGACAGGCTGCGGATGCCGAACTACGGCCTGTCCGAAGAGGAGGCGGAGCTGTTCGTCACCGCGATCATGAGTTTCCAGCGCGAGGTCCAGCCCGCGGAGGCGATGCCCGCCGGGTCGGCTCGGCTCGACGCGCTGGTGGCGGGTCGCAACCTGACCCGGCGACGGAACTGCGTGGCGTGCCATGAGATCGAGGGGGACGGGGGCGACTACAAGACCCTGCTCGAGGATGCCTCGCTCGCGCCGCCGCTGCTCACGCCGCAGGGCGCGAAGGTCCAGCCAGACTGGATGTACGCCTTCTTCCACAACGTGATTCCGATCCGGCCCTGGCTCGACGTGCGGATGCCCTCCTTCCCGCTGGATGACGCGGACTGGAACGAGGCGATCCGCTATTTCCAGGCCATGTCGGATGTGGTCGGACCGTTCAGGACGCAGCAACGATTCACGGCGGCCGACGCGCGCGGCGGCGAGGAGCTCTTCGAGCTGCTACAGTGCCAGCGGTGTCACGTCCTCGATACGATCCCCGAGGGCCAGCCCACCGAGAACCTGGCGCCCGACCTCAGGATGACGCCCGAGCGACTGCAACCCGACTGGCTGTTGACGTGGCTGGTGTCGCCCCTGGCGATCCAGCCGGGCACGCGGATGCCGGCGTACTGGCCCGATTTCCCCGAGACCTTCTATGAGCAGCTCGACGGTGACGCGGAGGCGCAGATTCGGGCCATCCGTAACCATCTGATGACCTTCCGGGGAGCGCCCAGTCCGATGGAGGGCACGCGGACGGGGACCTATCTGGCCCCGACCACGTCGGCGAACGAGTAGCCGCCCGGCGTGAACGTCCGGGTTCACGTCACGCGAGCGCGGTCGACGGTACGACCCGCGCGCCCGCCTTTCTCATCTCCGACCACGCTCGCTCCGCATCGCCCGGAGCGAGCTCGACCGCCCGCACGGCATCGGCCACGACCGTCACGTGCAGGCCCAGCCGCCGCGCGTCGAGCACCGAGTGCCGCACGCAGTAGTCCGTGGCGAGCCCACCGACGTAGACGTGCTCGATGCCGCGCCCCTCGAGGTCCTCGACCAGCGTGCGGCCGTCCGGGGTTCTCCCGTCGAAGGCCGAGTAGCCGTCGGCGTCCCTCTGGTCCCCCTTGGTGATGACGATCGTGTCGGCGGGCAGCTCGAGCCGCGGGTGGAATTCGGCGCCTGTGGTTCCGGCCACGCAATGCGGGGGCCACGCACCGCCGTGGGTCCGAAAGTGCGTCGTCACGGCCGGGTGCCAGTCACGCGAGGCATAGACCGCCGAGCCATCCCCCGCCCCGAACGACGCGAGCATCTCGTTCAGGACCGGCACGACGCGGTCACCCTCCGGGACTGCCAGCGCGCCGCCCGCGCAGAAGTCTCGTTGGACGTCGACGACGAGCAAGGCCGATCCGGGTTGCAGTACCATACCGTCCGAGCATGACAGAAGTGAGGGGGAGCGCGACAGCGCTGTCGACGGACCTCTACGAGCTGACCATGATGGCCGGCTACTACGCTGCGGGCGAGACCGGGTCCGCCACGTTCGACCTCTACGTGCGGGACCTCCCGCCGCAGCGCGGGTTTCTGGTGGCGGCGGGTCTCGATCAGGCGCTGGCCTATCTCGAGTCGCTCCGCTTCGATCCCGCCGAGATCCGGTATCTGCGGGGACTTCCGCAGCTGAAGGCGGTGCCCGCCGACTTCTTCGACCGATATCTGGCCGGTTTCCGCTTTACGGGGGAGGTCTGGGCCCTCGAGGAGGGGTGTCCCGTCTTCGCGACCGAGCCCATCCTCCGCGTCACGACTCCGTTGCCCGAGGCGCAGCTCGTGGAGACCGCGCTGCTGGCCACCCTGATGTTTCAGACGACCATCGCTTCCAAGGCGGCGCGCGTCGTCGCCGCGGCGGCCGGGCGTCCGGTCGTCGAGTACGGCAGCCGCCGCGCCCACGGGGTGGAGGCCGGGCTCTACGCGGCGCGGGCGGCCTATCTGGGCGGCTGCGTCGGGACGTCCCACGTCGGGGCGGGCCACCGATTCGGCATTCCCGTCTCCGGGACGATGGCGCATTCCTGGGTCATGACCTTCTCCGAGGAGATGGAGGCGTTCCGACGCTACACGGATCTCTTCGGGTCGCACGCGACGTTGCTCATCGATACATACGACACGGTCGAGGCGGCGCGACGGATCGCGGCGTCCGGTCTGCGCCCCGCGGCGGTCCGGCTCGACAGCGGCGATCTCGGGGCCCTCAGCGTCGTCGTCCGGACCATCCTCGATGAGGCCGGCTTGCGCGAGACGAGGATTCTGGCCAGCGGGGATCTCGATGAGTGGCGCATCGCCGATCTGCTGGGCGGCGGTGCACCCATCGACGGCTTCGGCGTCGGCACCGCCCTGTCGACCTCGAGCGACGCGCCCACGCTGTCCGGCGTCTACAAGCTCGCCGAGGTCGATCGAGACGGCGGGCGCCGCCCGGTCATGAAGCTGAGCGAGGGCAAGCTCACCTATCCTGGCACGAAGCAGGTCTGGCGGCTCCACGGCGGCGAAGCCGGCCGGCCCCTCGGGTTCCCCCAGCGACCTCACGACGTGATTGCTCTGGCCGACGAGTCTGGCCCCCCGGGCGGCGTGCCGCTGCTGCGTCGGGTGATGACCGGGGGGCGACGCGAGGCACCCACCGCGTCAATGGAGCAGCTCAGGGCGCGTGCGTGCGCCCTGGTCGCCGGCCTGCCGGCGGCAGTCAGACGGCTCGACGCCCCGGAGCCGATCGAGGTCAGGCCGAGCGCGGCCCTGGCCGGGCTGACCGATCGCCTGACTCGACGTCTCACCTCGGATTGCCGCCCCGCCTGAGCGCGGACGCCGGCGGGGGGTCATCCCACCGCCGGCAGCTGCGCCTCGACGAGATTCAGAACCGTCTCCGCCGGCCCCTGGAGGGCCAGATCGAGCCGGCCGGTCACCGGTGTGGTCTCGGGGTTGACCTCCGCGGTGAACGCTCCGCGGAGGCGGGCCTCCTCCACGAGACCCGCGGCGGGGTAGACGACCGACGAGGTGCCAACCACGAGAAACACGTCGCAGGTGACGGCGCGTGCCGCCACGTCGAGCACCGGGGCGGGAATCGGCTCACCGAACCAGACGACCCCGGGTCGCGCCAGACCGCCGCAGTGGGGACAGCGGGGTGGGAGGCGGGGAAACGGTGCGGTGTCGTCGACCCAGCCCGGCGGGGCGGCCGCACAGCGCGCCCAGCAGCGTAGCTCCCAGATCGATCCGTGAAATCGCGTGACGTTCCGGGTGCCCGCCCGCTCGTGGAGGCCGTCGACGTTCTGCGTGAGGAGATGCAAGGACGGATATCGGTGGCTCCACGCAGCCAGGATCTCGTGAGCGCGGTTCGGGCGGCAGCTCGCGATGCGCTGGCGACGCCAGTCGTACCACTCCCAGACCAGCGCCGGCTCCCGCGTGAACGCCTCGGGCGTCGCCAGCTCCTCGGGACGGTAGTGCTTCCAGAGTCCTCCGGCGCCCCTGAACGTGGGGACGCCGCTGGCCGCCGAGACACCGGCGCCGGTGACGACGGAGATCCGGGTGCCCGGCTGCAGGCGTCGGGCCAGCTCCGCGGTCGCGCTCTCGAGCGTCATGGTGAAGTGCAGCAGCGCCGGAGCCTCGATGATACTATCTGGGAACCGTCGCGGCGTCCGGAGGCCGCGCGGCACGTCACGGTAAGTCGAATCCAACACGTTCCAGGACCCAGGCGGAGCGGGAGCCATGGCAACTATTGCAGTCGGTGAGATTCGGTGCGATCCAGGTGAGAAGGCCAGCGGGTACGTGCCCGTCGTCAACCGGGTCGACGGGTCGTCGCTTGGCATCCCCGTCGTCGTCGTGGCCGGAAAGGCCGACGGGCCGGTGCTGCTCGTGGACGGCGGGATCCACGGAGACGAACCCGAGGGCACGCTGGCCATACTCGAGCTCGCCCGAGAGCTGGATCCGGCGGCGCTCTCCGGCGTGTTCATCGGTGTGCCGGTCGTGAACGTCGGCGCCTTCGAGGCGATGTCGCGGGGCAACCCGCGAGACACCCACTCCTACGACATGAACCGGATCTACCCCGGCCGCGAGGCTGGATTCCTGACCGAGCGGGTGGCCCAGATGCATCACCGTCAGATCGCGGCGCTCGCCGACATGGAGATCACCCTCCACTCCGGCGGCAACATCTGCTATCTGGCCGAGACGATCTTCACCAAGTCCGGTGACACGGCCAGCGAGGAGCTCGCGCGGGCGATGGGGCCCGACTGGCCGATCATCTTCGAGACGCCGCACCCGGTGGGCACCCCCATGGCGGCCATGTCGGAGCGCGACAAGCCATCCCTCACCGTGGAGCTCGGCGGCGCGGCGGGCAGCATGCCGGACGTGCTGTGCCGTGACGTGGCGACGATCAAGGGTGGGCTCGTCAACGTGTGCCGGCACTACGGTCTGTTGACGGGCACCGCACGGTACGCCGACGGGCACTGGCGGGGCAAGCAGCGGGTCGTACAGGCGAGCCGCAGCGGCCTGATCAATCCGATTCCCGAGCGCAGGCTCAAGCAACCCATTCAGCAAGGCGAGGTCTTGATGCGGGTGACGGATCTTCTCGGGGAGCCCGTCGAGGAGCTGCGGGCGCCGTGCACGGGCACCCTGTTCGGCCTCCGTACCTACCCCAGCGTGACCGCCGGGGACTGGACCCTGTTCTGCGGGGACGCGACCTTCGAACCGGCGAAGCGCTGATGATCTCCCACCCCCTCGCGTTGCTGGCCTTCATGTGCCTGGTGGTAGCGTTCGCCCGCGGACTGGAGCGGCGATTCAAGGCCATCGAGAAGATCAGCTCGGCCGTCGTCTGCACGCTGCTCGGGATCGCGCTCTCGAACCTGGGCATCATCCCGCACGAGTCGGTGATCAACGAGGCCGTCTACACCTACGGCGTGCCCTATGCCATCGTCCTCGTGATCCTGGCGTCGAACCTGCGCGATCTCAGGGTTGCCGGTGGGCCGATCGTGGTCTGCTTCATCCTCGCCGTCTCCGGCAGCTTCATTGGAGGGTTAGCGGCCGGGCTGCTCTTCGAGGCCTGGATCGGGCCCGAGACCTGGAAGGTTGCGGGGCAGTTCGCGGGCGCCTTCGCCGGCGGAGGGATGAACTTCGCCGCCGTGGGACGGGGTCTGGAGACCTCTCCGAGCCTCTTCGCCGCGTCTGCGGTGGTGGACAACCTCTCCACCGTGCCCTGGATGCTGACCCAGGTCGGCTTGACGGTGGTGCTCGCGCGTTTCTACCCGAAGCTGGGAGAAGGCTGGCTGGCGCCGAAACAGGTGGAGCCGGCGGCGCAGGACTCGGGTGATGACGATGACGTGCGCCGCGCGTGGACCACGACCGAGCTGAGCATCACGGACCTGTCGATCCTGGTGGCCCTGCCGCTGGGCGGGCTGTGGCTGGCAGAGCGGCTGTCGCCGCTCCTGCCGGGCTTTCCGCAGGTCCTGTGGCTGACGACGATGGCGATTGCGCTCGCGCAGGTGCCGGCCATCCGTCGTCTCAAGGGTGCCGCGGTTCTCTCCTACTTCGCCCTGCATCTGTTCTTCATCGTGATCGGGGCGTCGTCGATCGTGAGCGAGGTCGTCAGCGCGGGCGTTTCGCTGTTCGGCTTCATGATCTTCATCATCGTGATTCACGCTGTCGTGGTGTACGGCGTCGGCTGGCTGCTACGCTTCGACCTGCCGACGATCGCGCTCGCGAGCCAGTCCGCCATCGGCGGCCCCGGATCCTCGTTGGCGCTCGCCATGTCGATGAAGTGGAAGACGCTCGTCACGCCCAGCATCATCGTGGGCATCTTCGGCTATGCGCTGGGCAACTACCTCGGCTTCGCGTGCGCGTATCTCGTGCAGGCGCTCGGATGAGCGGGAGGCTGTCCGGCGAGATCGTCGTCGTCACGGGTGCGGGGCGCGGCCTCGGGCGTGCCGTGGCCCTCGGGCTGGCTCGCGAGGGTGCCGCGGTGTGGATCTGCGCGCGAACCGAGCCCGAGCTCGACACGACGGCGGCGAGCATCAGGGCGGAGGGCGGCGTCGTCGAGGTGCGATCGGTCGATCTGGCCGACACCCGGGCCTGCGCCGACTTTGTGTCGGACGTCCTGGGCGCGGCCGGCCGGGTGGACGTCCTGGTCAACAACGCCGCGGTGCTGGATCTGCTGCCGGTCGAGCGCCTCGACCGCGAGCGCTGGGACCGGACCCTGGCGGTCAACCTGACCGCGCCGTTTGTCCTGTCGCAGGGTGTGCTGCCGGGGATGCGCACCCGTGGCGGCTCGATCGTCAACGTGTCGTCTCGCGCCGGGGTGTCCGGCTTTGCCGACGAGGCGGCCTACTGCGCCTCGAAGTTCGGCCTCGAAGGCCTCTCGCGCGCGCTGGCGGTCGAGCTCGCGGAGACGGACGTCAGCGTCAACACGATCACGCCGGGGCTGAAGATCAAGCCGACGTCGGTGACCGACGTCCAGGTGGCGCAGCGTGCCCCGGCCGAGCGGGACGTCTGGAACGACCCCGCCCGACTGGTCCCCGCTTTCGTCTGGCTGAGCCGTCTGCGGGGCGAGGTGAGCGGGCGCCGTTTCGATGCGCACGCGCTCTCGCGCGCGCTCGACGCCGAGGGGTTCGCGCTGTCGCCCGAGAGGGCCGCCCAGATCGCCGAATGACGTCCGCCTCCGAGCTGCGAGCCGGTGTGTCGATGGCCCAGAGGTTGGCCGACCGGGCGGAGCGTGCCCGGGCACCGAGCGCCGAGCTGGACACGTGCGGCCGGACCGCGCCGGTGCCGCCATCTATCCTCGGGGCCGTGCGCGACGCGTTGTTGGGGGGCGAGACCCACTACACGAGTCGCCCAGGAATCCCGGAGCTGCGTCAGCGGCTCGCTCGGGAGGTGGCGCGACTCGGCGGCCCCACCTACGGTCCCGACGCGGTCGTCGTCACCGCCAGCGATCGCGAGGCGCTCTGCGCGACGCTGCTGGCGATGCGGTTCGACGCTGGCGCGGTCCTCGTCTCGACAGGGGCCGCGGCGCGTCACGCTCGACTCTTCCGCATGCTCCAGCTGTTTCCCGCGGTGGCGACCCGTCCTCCGGCAGCGACTCGGCTGACGCGGCTCGTCTATCGGGAGTGGCCGGGGGACCGCGTCGAGCATGACGCGCTGCGTCGCCTGGCCGTCGAGACGCTCCGGCCCGGCGCGCAGGGCATCGGCGACGTGGTCGGCATGGTTGATTTCGGTACGCGGCTGGGACGAGCACCCGGCGAGTTCCCGCCGCTCAGCTCGGACCACACGATCCTCATCGGCAGCCTGGACTCGCTCCCGGGCCTGGCGTCGTTCGGGCTCGGCTTCGTTGCCGGCCCGCCGACCGCGATGGGACCGATCCGCACGTGGAAGCAGGCGCTCTCGATCTGCACGCCGGCGCCGTCACAGCGCGCGGCTCTCGCCGCCCTTGAGACCGCGGTCGGAGACGTATGAGCACACACGCTCGAGCGCCGGTCGAGCAAAAGACGGAGACACGTTACAACCTGGTCGAGATGGCGTCGCGCATGAGCGACGTGATCACCCTCGGCCGCGGCGACCCCGATCTCGATACCCCGGGCCCGATCATCGACGGTGCGTTCCAGCTCATGGACGGACCGATCGAACGGCCTCCGGTACGTGGGCTCGATCGGCTGCGGCAGGCCATCGCCGCCCGTTACGAGCGAGACAGGCGGCTGGTCGTGGACCCGGGACGGGAGATCCTCGTCACCAACGGGGCTCAGGAGGGGCTCTTCCTGGCGCTCCTCGCCCTGGTGAACCCCGGTGACGGCGTTCTGATGACCGACCCGCGTTACTCGGCCTACGATCAGGCGGTCGACGCGGCGGGTGGGCGGCTGGTCCTGGTCCCAACCGGTCGAGATCACGACTTCGCCCCGGAGCCGGCCGAGATCCAGGAGCGGGCCGGTCGCGCGAAGGTGCTCGTGCTCGTCAACCCCAGCAACCCGACCGGCGCGATGGTGCACCCCGAGGGGGTCCGGGCGATCGCGGACGTGGCCCGGCGGGCCGGGCTGCTGGTCGTGTCGGACGAGATCTACGAGGGGCTCGTCTTCGACGGTGTCGAGGTGTGCTCCGTGGCCACATGCGAGGGGATGCGGGACAGCACGGTCACCCTGTCGGGATTCTCCAAGACCTACGCGATGACCGGGTTTCGGGTGGGGTACCTGATTGGCCCGCCAGCGTTTATCGAGGCGGCCGCGAGCCTCAAGGCCGCCATCTCCGGTCCGGGGCCGTTGCTCCCCCAGTGCGCGGCGCTCGCGGCGCTCGAGGGTCCGCAGGAGTCGATGGAGGCGTTCCGGCAGACGTTCGACGGCCGCAGGCGGTTGATGATGCGCGGGCTCGACGAGCTCGGGATCCCCTACGGCTACCCCGGCGGCGGATTCTTCGTCTGGGCGGACATCTCGCGGTTCGGGATCCCGTCGGGTGAGTTCTGTCACCGTCTGCTGAGCGAGGCCCGGGTCCTCGTGTTTCCTGGGACCTCCTTTGGGTCGGCCTGGGAATACTACGTACGCATCTCGCTGCTCCAGCCCGAGGAGCGCATCACCGAGGCGCTGACGCGGCTCAAACAGTTCCTGGACTCGCACCCGGACGAGAGGACATCGGCATGAGTGGACGCCTGGAGGGCCGGGTCGCGATCGTGACCGGAGGCGGCGCGGGAATCGGCCACGCCACGGCGCGCCGATTCGCGGCAGAAGGGGCGCGGGTGGTGATTGCCGAGAAGGTGGCGGACGCGGCGGTGGCCGCGGCCGCGGAGATCGAGCGCGCCGGCGGCGCGGCGCTGGCGGTGCCGGCCGATGTGTCCCGGGCGGACGAGGCCGCCGGCGTCGTGTCGCGGGCGGTGGCGCGGTTCTCGACCGTCGACGTCCTGGTCAACAACGCCGGCGTGGAGCTCAAGCGGGCGGTCGAGGACACCACCGAAGAGGAGTGGGACAGGGTCCTGGCGGTCAATCTCAAGTCCGCCTTCCTCATGTCCAAGCACGTCATCCCGATCATGAAGTCGCAGCGTCGAGGGGCGATCGTGAACAACTCCTCGGTGGGCAACTTCATCGCGGCGGTGAACAGCGCGGCGTACGGCGCATCGAAGGCCGGCATGATGGCGCTGACGCGGGGCATGGCGCTCGAGCTGGCTCCCTTCGGGATCCGGGTTAACGCCGTGTGCCCGGGCGTGATCGACACGCCCATGAACCAGCGCAACCTCGCGCGCGCGGCGGACCCCGAGGCCATGCGGCGGTCGTGGTACGAGATCACGCCGCTCGGCAGGCTGGGCACGCCGGACGATGTGGCGGCGGCGCTGCTGTTTCTGGCGTCGGATGAGGCGGGGTTCATCACCGGCGCGCCGCTGGTCATCGACGGCGGCCGCATGGTGCAGTGATCTGCGGATGGCTGACGATCTCCTCCTGACCGGCGGCACCCTGGTCACCGCCACCGACACCTACAAGGCCGATCTGCTCGTCCGCGACGGGCGCATCGCCGCCATCGGCGACGATCTCTCGGCCGACTGCGAGACCGTGGACGCCGCAGGGCGGCTGGTCGTGCCGGGCGCGATCGATACCCACGTCCATCTCGCGCACGCGATCGACCGGTTGGGTCTCGTGACCGCGGACGACTTCCACAGCGGGACCGTCGCGGCGGCGTGCGGCGGCGTCACGACGATCGTCGATTTCGCCGTGCAGCGCCGGGGCGAGTCGCTCGAGCAGGCGCTGGCGAACCGCCTGCCCGCCGCCGAGGGTCAGGCGGTGATCGACTTCGGCTTCCACATCATCGTCACGGACGTGCGGGATGACGTGCTGCGCGAGATTCCCCGCCTGATCGAGATGGGGTGCCCGTCGTTCAAGATCTACATGACGTATCGCGACAAGATCGTCGACGACGCCGGTCTGCTGCGCGTGCTCGAGCGCTGCGCCGAGCACGGCGGGTTGGTCTACGTCCACTGCGAGAACGACTGCGCCGTGACGCATCTGATCGAGCGGTCGCTCTCCCGCGGTGACGTCGCACCCGGATTCCACGCGCGGAGCCGGCCGCCGATGGTCGAGGGAGAGGCAACGAACCGGGCTCTCGTCCTGGCGGAGCTGGCCGGCGCGCCGATCTGCGTGGCCCACGTGACGGCCGCCGAGTCGCTCGAGCGGGTCGAGGCCGCTCGACACCGCGGCGCGGCCGCGTTTTGCGAGACCTGCCCTCAGTATCTCGTGCTCACCGACCAGTGCTACGCTGCCGACCAGGGATTCGAGGCGGCGAAGTTCGTCTGCAGCCCGCCGCTCCGGGGCACGGCGCATCGACAGGCGTTGTGGGAGGGGCTTAGACGCGGCAGCATTCAGCAGGTGTCGTCCGACCACGCGCCGTTTCGCTTTGCGGATCAGAAGCAGCTCGGCCAGGACGACTTCACCCGAATCCCGAACGGCCTGCCCGGCATCGAGAACCGGATGCCGCTGCTGTTCTCGGAGGGCGTCGCGGCCGGACGCCTGTCGCTGAACCGGTTCGTGTCGCTGGTCTCGACCAACCCGGCGAAGCTGTTCGGCCTCTACCCGCTCAAGGGTTCCCTGGCCATTGGAGCCGATGCGGATCTGGTCGTGATCGACCCCGATCGCGAGCAGACGATCGACCATCGCACGTTGCATCATCGGGTCGACTACTCGCCGTACGATGGCATGCGTCTCCGGGGGGCGCCCGTGCTCACGGTGGCGCGCGGCGCGATCGTCAGCCGCGATGGCCGGCCGACCGTGTCCCCCGGACGCGGTCGGTTCGTGCCGCGACGCGCCTGGGGCGGTTGGGATCTGTAGGACATGCGACAACGGCTGCTGGTCGCGTCGATTGCGTTGCTGCTGTCGGGCATCCCGCCGACCGGCGCGCAGTCGGGATCCGCCCTGGTCCGGGCGAAGCGCATCTACACCGTGACAGCCGGCATCCTCGACAATGCCGAGATCCTCGTCGAGGGTGGCAAGATCGCCGAGATCGGCCAGCGCGTCAGGCATCCACCGGGGGTGGAGGTCCACGACGCGGAGGTCGTGATCCCGGGGATGATCGACGCCCACACCCACATGGCGCTCGATCGCAGCACCCGCGGGCCCGGGCCGGTATCGGCCGAGTGGAAGGCCGTCGATCACTTCGATCCGGCCGATCCGATGATCCCCGTGGCGCTCTCCGGCGGCCTGACCAGCGTCATCACGCGACCCGGCAGCGGAATCGTGAGCAGCGGCCAGGCCGTCGCGATCAAGCTGCGGAGCGATCCCGCCCGCGACATGGTCCTCAAGCCGTTCGTGGATCTCAAGATGGCGGTGCGCCCACTGATCAAGCTGCGTCCAGGTGAAACGCCCGCGACGGTAATGGGGTGGTACGCCACGGCGCATCGCTACTTCACCGAGGCGAGAGCCTATCTCGAGGAGCGGGACGCCGCCCGGCGCGGGGAGCGCTCCACGGCGCCGGAGGTCGACGAGCGGCTGGAGGCGTTCGCGGCGGTGCTCCGGGGCGACGCCATGCTCCACGCCCATGCGCACTACCCCTCGGAGATCATGATGGTGCTGCGCCTCGCCCGTGAGTTCGGGTTCGCCGACCGCCTGGCGCTCAGCCACGCGAGCGAGGCGTTTCCGATCGCCGACGTGCTGGCCTCGACCAACGTGATCCCCGTCGTCGGCCCCGTGATGATCGTTCGCTTCCTCGGGGACGCGCGGTCGCACAACGTGGTCAAGGAGCTGATGGACGCGGGTCTGCGCGCGAGCATCCAGACCGACCAGTCTCGGGAGCAGCTCAAGGGCTTCCGCGAGTACGGCGCCTTCCTCGTGCGCCACGGCCTCAGCGAGGCCCAGGCGCTGGAGGCCATGACGATCAACGGCGCCCGGGCGATGATGCTGGACCATCGGATCGGGAGCATCGAGGTCGGCAAGGATGCCGACCTCGTCCTCATGGACGGTCCGCCGCTCGATCTCCATGCCGAGCGCATCGTGAAGGTGTTCGTCGACGGTGCGCTCGAGTACGCGCGCGCGCGCGTCCGGCAGCTCGCAACGCCGACCCCGGTCGGACCCTTCACACCGATCCGCGGTCTGCAGCAGATACGCGACCGGAGCTTCGCGATCACGAACGCGCACATCTTCACCGTTGGCGGGGACACGATCACGCGCGGGACGATCGTGGTGCGGGGCGGGCGTATCGCGGACGTGCGCGCGGGTGAGCACCGTGTCGACGATCTCCCCGTCGTGGATATCGGGGGGCGGGTCGTGCTGCCCGGCTGGGTCACGGCGCGCGCGTTTCCGAACACCTGGATCGGAGACATCAAGTGGCAGGTGCAGAACGACGAGGACACCGAGCCCATCGTTCCGGAAATGAACGCGCGCTTCGGCATCGATCCGTGGCTGCCGTCATTCCCGGTCATGCGGGAGATCGGCATCACGTCTCAGCACGTCACGCCGGGCCATCTGAATCTAATCGGCGGCCGGGGCGTGGTGATCAAGACATCGGGAATGGACATCGACCGGATGGTGCGTCGAGAGCCGAGCGCGCTGGTGTTCTCGCTGGCGGAGACCTCCGTGCGCTTCTGGGCCCGTGGCTCGCGGATCCCCGTCACGCTCGCCTCGGCGGTCGCGTCGATCCGCGACACCCTCGAGGCGGCGCGGCGTTACCTGGCGCGTGAGGACGCGCCGTACGATCCGCGGCTGGAGGCGCTCCGTCCGGCGCTGGATCGACGGATCCCGGTCGTCGTGCACGCCAATCGGGTCGAGGAGATTCGGGCGGCGTTGCAGCTCGCCGAGACGTTCGATCTGCGGTTGATCGTCAGTGGCGGCGTCGAAGCGCACACCCTGGCCGCCGATCTTGCCCGCCGGGGAGTGCCCGTGATCCTCGGGGATTCCTCCACCGCGCTCGAGGCGATCCGGGGCGGTGGCCGCGGCTACAGCGACGAGGCCCCCCGGATCCTCAGCCAGGCCGGGGTTGCCGTCTCCTTCTTCGGCGCCAGCGGATCGCGTCGGGGCATGCCGACCGGCCGCCTCGGTGGGGAACCCGCGCTGAACGCCGCCTGGGTGTTTCGCAACGGCGTGCCGGAGGCGGAGGCGATACGGATGTTCACGTTGCACCCGGCGGAGATGCTCGACCTCGCCGACGAGATCGGTAGCATCGAGGTCGGCAAGGCGGCGGACCTCCAGGTGCTCGAGGGGCATCCGTTCGACTATCGGGCGCTCCCGCAGCTCGTGTTCATCGACGGCGAGCTGGTGGTCGGCCGCCCAGGAAGGTGAGTACCGGGCATGACCAAACGGCCCCGGCAGTCGAGACCGCGGGCGGGGCCCTGGCGCCGCCGGGCGGTCCGGCACGCTAGTGTAGTGCCCTGAAATACATTTACATATCAACGACCTGCGTGCAATATAGGCGGGATGAATGATGCCGCCGCCGCTCTGTCCATGGCCGCGAAGGATCGGCGACTCCTGGAACAGTGGGCCCGTAGTACGTCGGCCCCGCATCGGGTAGTCATCCGCGCGAAGGCGTTGTTGCTGGCGACCGAGGGGGGTTCCAACAGCCGCATTGCCGCGACCGTGGACGTCAGCCGGCCGACCGTGCTGGCTTGGCGCGACCGGTTTGGAGAGGAGGGCGTTGATTCGGTGTTCGAGATGCGTGAGGGGCGCGGGCGCAAACCGACGATCAGTGCGCGCAGGGTCAAAGCCATCGTCCACGCAACGTTGCACCGCACGCCACCGGGGGCGACCCCCTGGAGTTGTCGCACGATGGCGAAGGCGCAGGGGGTCAGTCGCTCGACCGTGCAGCGGATCTGGGACGCGCATGGCCTCCAGCCCCATCGAGTGGAGACGTTCAAGCTGTCGACCGATCCCGCGTTCGTGGAGAAGCTGACGGACGTCGTGGGGCTGTACATGAATCCGCCCGAGAAGGCCGTCGTGCTGTGTGTGGACGAGAAGAGTCACATTCAGGCGCTGGACCGGACGCAGCCCGGGCTGCCGATGAAGAAGGGCCGCTGTGGGACACTCACGCATGACTACAAGCGCCACGGGACAACGACCTTGTTCGCCGCGCTGAAGCATGCTGACCGGGCAGGTCATCGGCGAGTGCCACGGCCGGCATCGGCATCAGGAATTCCTGAAGTTTCTTCGCCAACTCCACCGCGCGTTCCCCTCTCGCCTCGACCTCCACCTCATTCTGGACAACTACGGCACGCATAAACATCCGACCGTGCGGGCCTGGCTGGCGGCCCATCCGCGCTTCACGCTCCACTTCACCCCTACCGGCGCATCGTGGCTCAACCTCGTCGAGAGTTGGTTCAGCCAGCTCACGCAGAAACGCATCCGCCGCGGGGTGTTTTGCAGTGTCGACGAACTCGTCGCCGCCATCAACGATTACCTCCAGCGCTACAACGACAACCCCCAACCCTTTGTCTGGACCGCGACGGTCGATACGATTCTAGAGAAGGTTGGGAAGTGCAAAGTTATTCTTGGGACACACCACTAGTGCACCGCCGTCGAGATGCCGCGGCCGGCCCGAGCAAGGCGCGGGAAGGAAGAATACCGGGAGTAACCGGGCGTATTTGACCCGTCGTGAACAATGCCCAACGCAGCCCGCAGCGGGATGCAGCGCCGGCAAGGGGCGAGGAGCGAGAAAGACTCAGACCGGCCGGCGCTGGCGGAGGTTCTGGAAGATCGCGCGCGCCGACGGCGAGCGATTCAGGGTGTAGAAGTGGATGCCCGGCGCGCCCCCGTCGAGGAGCTCGACGCACTGACGCGTCGCATGCTCGATCCCGATCTCTCTCACCGCCGGCGCGTCGGTGCGCACCGCGTCCAGCCGCTCACGGAGGCCATCGGGAATCGACGCTCCACACATCGAGGTGAACCGCTCGAGCTGGTCGACGTTGGTGACCGGCATGATCCCGGGGACGATCGGCAGATCGATGCCGACGGCCCTGGCGCGCTCGACGAATCTGAAGTAGAGGGCCGAATCGAAGAACAGCTGGGTGACGAGGAACTCCGCCCCCGCGGCCACCTTCAGCTTCAGGTGCTCGAGGTCGCGGTCGAGGTCAGGGGTCTCCACGTGGCCTTCGGGATAGCAGGCCCCGCCGAGACAGAACGTGTAGCCGTCGCGCACGAACGCCGTGAGCTCGGACGCATATCCGAATCCGCCCGGCGTGCGCTCGAACGTGGTCTGGCCCTTGGGCGGATCGCCGCGCAGACACAGGACGTTCTCGATACCCTCTTCCGCCAGGCGAGCGAGGACGCGCGCGATCTCGTCGCGCGTCGACCCCACGCAGGTCAGGTGGGCCATGGCCTCGATGCCGAGATCTCGGCGTATGCTGCTGACGAGCTGCACGGTACGGTCTCGTGTCGACCCGCCCGCTCCGTAGGTGACCGACACGAACGACGGCTTCAGGGGACGGAGCTTCTCCAGGGCGCTGGCGAGCTGGGTTTCGGCCTCAGCCGAGCGGGGGGGGAAGAACTCGAAGCTGATGACGGGCTCGCCCTGTTCGAAGAGATCACGGATCTTCATTCCACCTCGTCGATTCGATCACGGTGTGGATCATTGAACCACGATTCCGACCAGGGGAGCCAGCCTGCGCAACGAAGCCGGTCGAGGTCACCTAACAGAAAAGGCCGCCGCTCGGCAACCCGGACGGCGCCGTGTCCGCGACGCCCAGTGGATCCGATAGTGCGAGAGAGGACTGGTCGTGTGCCCGCCGTTTGGTAAGCTGGGTGAGAAAACGATGGTGTGCGACCTGGCATCGTCGCACGCAGGATCCATCGCCGAGAGGCCGGGCAGGCTGACGCCCGACGGACGATGAGACCACTTCACTACGTTCTGGCGATCGCCATGCTCACGGGTTGTGCCTCTGATGGGGGGGAGCCTCCGCCCCCGCCTGCGCCGGTCTCCGCTCCGGAGGCGCCCCCGATCCAGGCGCCCGTGGAGCCGCCGACCTGGAATCTGACGCTCACGGTCACGGACCGTGCCGGGCGTCCCGTGCCGCGAGCCGAGGTCGTCCTCGAGGACGGGAGTGGGGAGGCCGACCTCCGTCTCACGGACGGGAACGGGTTCGGTCACTTTCCGACGTTCCAGGGGGAGCGCCAGATCACCGTGCGGGCCGACGGCTACATGGAGCTCGTGCATCGGATACTGATCCTGGACGACGCGCACCTCGATGTGGCGCTCGAGCGTCGCCGCCAACCCGCCCGTCGCGGCCGTGTCAGGTTGGCGGGCCGCCTGATGTCGGACGACGACGGGCCGCTGCTGGCCGTCGGGGCGTCGCTGTTCTGGGCCGCGTGGGCCTACGAGCACGATCGACCCCGCCTCGAGCGCAACCTCGAGTGGCTGGCCGGGTACGGCTTCGACTACGTCCGGGCGGTCGGGATGGTCGGACGACAGCCGTTCTGGGCCGGTCGCGAGATCCGCCCCTCCGCCCTCGACTACTGGCAAACGATCGAGGGAGTGACCGACCTTGCCTACGACCGGTACGGCCTCCGGGTGCAGTGGGTGATCTTCGCGGACGCGCAGGTCATGATGCCGGACGAGACCGAGCGAGTCACGTGGGTCGACCGTTGGGCGGAGTTCGCCAATCGTCGGCCGAACAAGATCTTGTTCCTCGAGCTGGCCAACGAGTTCTGGCAGAACGGCTTGAACGCGCGTGAGCTGGTGGACCTGACCGCGCGCCTCGGATCGCAGACCGAGGTTCTCGTGGCGGCATCGGCTCCGGCCGGCCCGGACTGCTCGAGCTGGCAGGCCGTGTATCGCGGCGGGCAGGCCGACCTCGCGACCATCCATTTCGACCGCGGCGACGAAGCCACCGAGGGCAAGTGGCGCCCCGTGCACCTGCCGTGGGAGTTCGGATCGTGCCAGGGGATGCCGCAGACGGCCTCGAACAACGAGCCGATCGGGCCGCACAGCTCGGTCGTGTCCGACGACGACCCGGTGCGCATCGTGAGCTCGGCCGTCCTGACCTTCGTCAGCCAGCTCGCGGCCTACGTCTACCACAGCCGCGCGGGTGTCCGGGGCGACTTGAACCTGTGGGACGAGGAGCGTGCCGACGAGATCGCCACGGGTCTGCAGGCGCTCAAGCACTATCTGCCTGCCGATGTCCCGAACTGGGATCGGCAGGATCATCGCTCGCCCCGGCACCCCTTCGCCCCGAGCCTCGACGACCAGATCTGGACGGACGGACGCCCCGAGGGCATCGTGCGAGCGTACGGCAGCGTGTCCGGTAACGAGTTCGTCGTCGTGCCGATCGGGATCCGAGGAGAGGTGCGGTTGGTACCGCAGCGCGCGATGGTCCTGGATCTGATCGAGCCTGCCACCGGCGTCACGCGGGAGCATCGCGAGCTCGAGGCCGGTGAGGTGCTCGTGCTCCGGGACGAGATGCGGGCCGTCGTCATCAAGGGGCGGTTCCTCGAGACGGCCTCCTGAGCGCGATCGACCGCACCCTCCCGACGGGTATAGCTCGACGACCGACGTACCGATACATCCCTACACGGGCGCGGTTACAGCGAGGAGGCACCATGAACGAGAGATCTGGTGCGGACGGCTTGAGGGATGTGTGCGGGTGGGGTCTGCTGGCCCTGGCGCTTCTCGTCGCCTTCGATTTCGCAGGGAAGGCGGCTGCCAGCCAAGGAGTGGGGGACGCGACGGCGACCGGAGCATTCGGTGACAACCTGGTGTTCCCGGTGTTGGTCGCGCTGGCGGCGTTGGTGGGTGGGCGGCTGAGCCGAAACTAGCAGCCCGTGGCGAGAGTCCTGCGTTGCACCAAGGCCGGCGCTACGCCCGGCTGGCAAGGCGCGAGGAGCAAGAATACCGGGAGTATTTGACCGACGAGCAACGCAGCCAGGCGGGATGCAGCGCCGGTCGACTGCAGCAGGACTTTTGCCAAGGGCTGCTAGCCCCGCGCTCGCCCGGCGCCGGCGCTTCGGAAGTCGCCGCCACCGTCACCCGGATCGGCCAAGAGATTGGCGGTCGAGGCGGCCGGTTGTCCATCATCGTCATCTAGCTGATTCCGCGTTACTTCCGACGCCCGACGTCTCTCGCTCGATCAAGGGGTTGGCCGGTCTCCATCGCCATTGGATCGTGACGGGCCCGTGAGCAGGAGGGCGACGGCCCTCGCCTGGCTGGATCGGGTCTTGCGTGCCCATCGTCGTGGCCAGCCGCCGCGGGTAGAGGATCTCGAGGGGACGCGTGTCGGGGACATGCGCGAAGAATGGTAAGGCCGCGCGCGCCGTCGTCAACGCCCGGGACAGGTGGACCATCTCTCCGACCGCCTGTAGCGACGACAGCCCGAGCAGGGTCAGCAGCACGGTCACGCCGCCGGACCAAGCCGCCAGGACGCGAGGC
The DNA here is from genome assembly GCA_965197935.1 of Vicinamibacterales bacterium. Lineage (GTDB taxonomy): Bacteria > Acidobacteriota > Vicinamibacteria > Vicinamibacterales > CAZQMT01 > CAZQMT01. Next base: position 1,835,766 of record CBDAOD010000002.1, read on the forward strand.
GATGCCGGTTCTGCCGATGGCGACGGACGCACCCATGCCAGCGCGGCCAGCCACGTGAGCGAAACGGGGAGGGCGAGGGCGTAGGTCGCGTAGCGCGAAGGTAGCGCCTGCAAGGTGCCTGACGCCGATCGGAGCATCGCCCCTGCGGCCGCGTGTGCGAGCGCGTAGCCGCCGACCACCAACCAGGGAAGCGCGGCCCGGAGGTTGTCGGCCGTCCGGCAGACCCGCAGCGTCGCGGCCAGATAGGCCGAGAAGAGGAGGCCGCCGACGACCGGCGCGACCGTCACCGGGTCGAACGCCGTGCCGCGGGCGAACGGCGCTCCCAAGAACGTGAAGAAATACAGGCCGAATCGTGCCGGGCTCGAGAACGGCGTCACGGCCGCCGGATGGCCCTCGACCGTCGTGTAGCCGGTGAAGAAGAACCAGGCGGTGACGCCAGCGGTTACCGCCCAGATGGCGAGACCGCCGCCGCGCCGGTCTTGCCGCGCAGGATCGGGCGGGTACCAGAGGGCCGGCGCGCCGAGTACCCAGATCACGAAGCCGTTGGGAACCGAGAAGGACGCGAGGGCGGCGAGGCTCGCGCCCACGCCCCAGCGTAGCCACCACGCCCCGCCGGCGCCCGCGAGCACGAGCACGCCGGCCAGGCAGACCCCCGGAACGAAGGCGATGTGCTGGAGCGCCATCATCCAGTTGTCATCCTGGGTGGGGCTGAACAGCAGGAGCGAGGTGACGGCCAGGGCCAGCCACCAGGCCGGCCGGTGTCGCCCGACTCGCGCCGCACCGACCCACGCCAGCAGCGCCAGCGTGATCGCCGCCAGCGCGGGCGCCACGAGCGACTGGTATCGCAGGTTCCAGTCGGCGACGGCGGCGAAGGTCAGGATGACGAGCCGCCCCACGGCGACCCGGCTCTCGTTGCATTGAGAGAAGAAGTCGGCTGCGGCCAGCTCGCCACGCGCGGCCTTGGCGAGGAACCCCGTGTACTCCCACTCGTCCCAGTGCGGCACGTCGACCGAGAGCGTCCAGACGAGATACGTCAGGACGGCCGGTGCGGCAATGGTGACGCCCAGGGCGGCGAGCGTGTCGATGCGGCGTCGAGCGTCGGCGCGTGCCGTGGTGTCCGTCACCCGGCGCTCCGTGACGAAGGCCCCGCGTCACCGGCGCGCCGCCGTGCGCCGGCGCCGATCCACGGCAGCGGGGTGCTCAACATGGGCGGTCCGGGTCGAGGCGCTTGGTGAAATAGACCATCGGCTCCCCGAACACCTGAAGCCGCTGCGCCAGGACGAATCCCGCGCGCGCGTAGAAGTCCTGGGCGTGAACCAGCTGGCTGCGTACGGCGACCTGATAGCTACGATGTCCACGCGCGACGAGCTCGGTCTCGAGCGCGCGCACGAGCGCCGCCCCGATGCCCGACCGCTGCCGCGCGGGATCGACCGCCAGCAGCAGCAGCTCGGCTTCGATCGCGCCGTGCGGTCCCTGCTCGAACGGGAACCTGGACACCGGTCCCACCAGGGCCGGCCGTCGCAGGAGGGCCGCGAGGAGGGAGGGCAGCACCCGCCATCGCAGGTGCGCGTTGAACCTGGCCGAGTGGGTGGTGCCGAGCGCGAACCCGGCCACGCCCGACGTCTCGTCGACCGCCACGAGGGCCAGGGTCGTGTCGTGCGACAGGGCGACCCGATGAAAGCGATCGAGAAACCGTGCCCCTAGCCGCGCCAGAAACGACACACCAAGGGTGGCCACCTGGAGGGTGATGATCGCGGGCAGGTCCTCCGGCTGCGTGGGTCGGACGACGATGTGCGGGTCGTGGTTCATGCGTTGATGGCCCCGCCAGAGTGTAACCGAGCCGCACCCTGACGACCCACCTTCACGCAGGTCTCGGTCGGGTGTATGCTCTCTAGATTGCATACTGCTGGGTGCTGGCTCGCCGCCAGCGCGTTGACCATCGTGGCCGCCTCGGCGTGCCGGACCGCCGGTGTCGAACCGGGCGTGGCATCTGGTGTCGAAACCGACCCGCGGATCGTGCAGCCGGGAGTCCCGGGGGAGCCGGGTCGAGTGATCGGCGTTGACGAGGCGGTCGATCTCTCGCGGGTCCAGCACACGGCGGCCGACGTGCGATTCATGCAGGGGATGATCGGCCATCACGCGCAGGCGCTGGAGATGGCCGCCCTGATGCCCTCTCGGACGCGCCGGCAGGACATGCGGCTACTGGGCCAGCGGATCGACGTGTCGCAGGCGGACGAGATCAATATGATGCTGGACTGGCTGAAGATTCGCGGCCAGGAGGTCCCGAGCTTGGACGCGCACCACGCGCACGGCGCGATGCTGATGCCGGGCATGCTCACCGCGGAGGAAATGGATCGTCTGGCGGCGGCGACGGGCACCGAGTTCGTTCGGCTCTTCCTCGAGTTCATGATCAAGCATCATGAGGGGGCCCTGCTCATGGTGGAGGAGCTCTTCGCCAGCCCAGGCGCGGGTCAGGAGACGGAGATCTTCGCGTTCTCGGCCGACGTGGATGCCGATCAACGCATGGAGATCGACCGGATGCGTGCGATGCTAGGCTCGATCCAAAGATAATCATCGACCCGCTGGCAGGTTCGTCGGCGGCCGCTCTCCCAACAACGAGGTCCAACATGACACCCGAAGCGGTCACTCCTCGGAGCAACGGCGGAGGCTCGACGCCTCCCGCCTGGGTCCTGTGCGCATCGGTGGCGCTCCTGATTGCGGCGAGCCAGGGACGCGCACAGGAACGCGCCGCGGCCACGACCCCGGTCGATCCCCGGGTCGGGCTCAGCGCCGGCCTCCGGGACGCGGGGGAGGCGATCCACAACCTCGAGCTCGTCGAGAGTCTCCCCAAGCCGGAAGGGTTCTTCGACCCCGAGTCTCCGGCGGGCTATCCCACGCCGCCGGAAAAGACGGAAGAAGAAAAGAAGGCAGAGGAAAAGGAGGCGGAAGAAGCGAAGGCAGAAGCGGAGAAGTCCACACCCTCGGATGGAGCGGAATCGGCGTCGGCCGAACCGGAGAAACCCGAGCGGCCGTCACGTCCGAGCTTCTCGAACACCGACCTCGCCTTCAGCGGCGACCATCTCTTCATTGGCAGCTACCACGGGTTCAACACCTACAACATGGAGGATCCGCGGAGCCTCCAGCTCCTGACGTCCGTGGTTTGCCCGGGCGGCCAGGGTGACGTGTCCGTCTACGGCAATCTGTTGTTCATGTCGGTCCAGGAGACGCGAGGCCGGCTCGACTGCGGCACGGGGGGAGTCGAGGAGACGGTGAGTCCCGAGCGCTTCCGCGGCGTGCGCATCCTCGACATCAGCGACCTGCGTAACCCGAAGCAGGTGGCTGCCGTGCAGACCTGCCGGGGGTCGCATACACATTCCCTGGTCACCGACCCGAACGACGAGACGGTCCTGTACGTCTACAATTCTGGCACGAGCGCGGTGCGGCCGGGCGAGGAGCTCGAGGGATGCTCCGATCTGGAGCCCGACGAAGACGAGGACACCGCGCTCTTCAGCATCGATGTGATCCGGGTGCCCCTCGCCGCACCGGAGACCGCGCGGATCGTCAATCGGCCGCGCATCTTTGCCGACGCGACGACCGCCAGCATCGCGGGGCTCTGGCAGGGTGGAGACCACGGTCCGGGGACGCAGACCACGCGGCTGACCAACCAATGTCATGACCTCACCGTCTTCCCCGAGATCGGTCTGGCGGCGGGGGCGTGCGCGGGGAACGGCATCCTCCTGGACATCTCCGACCCGGTGAATCCCGTCCGGCTCGATCAGGTCGTCGACGAGAACTTTGCCTACTGGCACTCGGCCACGTTCAACAACGACGGCTCGAAGGTGATCTTCACCGACGAGTGGGGCGGCGGCTCGCGCCCCCGCTGTCGGGAGACCGACCTGCCGACGTGGGGAGCCGACGCGATCTTCGACATCGTCGACCGCGAGCTGCACTTCCGCAGCTACTACAAGATGCCCGCGCCGCAGACCGAGGTGGAGAACTGTGTGGCCCACAACGGCTCGTTCATCCCGGTGCCGGGGCGCGACATCATGGCCCAGGCGTGGTATCAGGGCGGGATGTCGGTGTTCGATTTCACGGACTCGGCGAACCCGGTGGAGATCGCGTTCTTCGACCGCGGTCCGCTCGACTCCACCCAGCTGATCACGGGCGGGTACTGGTCGACCTACTGGTACAACGGCTACATCTACGGTACCGAGATCGCTCGCGGGATCGACGTGTTCAGGCTGACGCCCAGCGAGCATCTGTCGCAGAACGAAATCGACGCCGCGACCGAGGTGCGCTACGAGGAGTTCAATGCGCAGCAGCAGCCGCGAGTGACGTGGCCGGCCAGCTCTGCGGTGGCGCGTGCGTATCTCGACCAGCTCGCACGTAGCGATGGCATCCTGCCCGAGCGCGCGGGCGCCGTGCGGGTCGCGCTCGACCGTATCGACCGGGTCGGGAGCCGGGCCGAGGACGGGGCCGCCGCCGCGATACGCGAGCTCGAGACGCTGGCGAGCGCGGTCGAGGAGAACGCCGGCGCGGCGGAGGGGCGCGATGCGGCTCGCCTGCGGTCACTCGCGGAAACTCTCGCGGGACGCGCGGTCGCGCTGCGCTGATCGGCGCGTCGCGCCACGGGCCGGCGTGCGAGGACGCCAGAGCCGATCTCGGCGGCGGGCCAGACAGGCGGCGTTCGTCCGTCTGACGGCATCGAGGCCAACCGATGATCGCGCCGAGCCCGCCGAGACCGGGCGCGATCAGCGCACGGCGACCAGCGCCGGCGAGTCGAACACGGCATCCGGCAGGTCGTTCGTGACGACGATGTCCGTCATCCGGATCGCGATCGTTCCATCCAGAGCCTCCCGGATTGTCGACATCATCAAGCCGTTGTACTCCTCCCACCCCTTCCACCGGAACTCACCTTCGGCTCCTCGCCCCAGTCGGTACTTCCATCGATCGACTAGGTGCGTCTCCGGGTTGACATACACCCACCCAGAACTCGTCTCCCGACGTATCGATGTCCTCGAAGCTCAGATGCAAGGTGTCGTACGTGATTCCGTCGAGCGTGTCCCGTCCGTCGTGCCGGAGGGTCACGTGGGGATCCCGGAGCTTGTACGGCGCCAGGAGCCAGTAGGTCTCGCCCTTCCAGACCCGGAACGCTCGGTTGAGATACTCGTCGAGGATCTCGCCCTGGAGAGGCCGCCCGCCAGGTACGCATGACCCTGCTTCGTGTTCACGTTCATCAGGACGACATAGGGCCGTCCGTCCTCGGCCGTGGCGTCGAGACGAGACCGACCCGACCACTTGTCCCACGTGAGTTTCAACGCGGTCTCGCCACGCAGGAACGTGAAGCGAATATAGCGGGTCCCCTCCCACGCGTCTCGGCCGCCGAGCGCCGTCAAGGCCAGGTCGGCGATCTCGGCAGCCTTCCGCGCCGAGGCCGTGGACTGCGCTGCGGCGCCCGTGGTGGCGACCAGGAGCGCCGCCAGAACGAACGCGGTGGGGCCAGCCGATGAACGCTCCATGCTGTGTGTCCTCAGGCGACCGGGCACAATCCTGGTCAGAAAGGCCCTCACTACCCCGGTGCTCGTCCTATTGCTCGATGGGGACCTCTTGGTCGTTGCCCCACTCCTGCCAGGAGCCATCGTAGTTACCAAGGCTGTCATAACCCAGAAGACGAAGCGTTAGGTACGTCACCGACGACCTCTGACCGGTCTGTCAGTACGCGTGGAGTCGCTTGTCTCTGGTGATGCCTGCCGATGTGTAGATCTCGGTTAGCTCGGCTGGTGGCTTGAAGACCGGCACCTCTCCTTCGGTGAAGTTCTCCCGCCAGTCGATGTTGATGGCTCCGGGGATATGGCCGCCCCGTGCGGACCGGACGCTCTCACCCCGGTGCTCTTCCGGAGAGCGCGCGTCGACCATCGCCACGTCCTCCCGACCGAGGTCCGCCAGGAGGCTCTGCTTCGTGGAGAGCCTGTCCGGCCGAGGCTCGACGGTGAACGTCACGGGAGTGATGTCTGGCGTTTCGGTTCTGACGTCGCGTCCCTCCGCCTCCCACTTGGTGAAGCCGCCGTCGAGCACCGAGACGTTGGGATGACCGTAGTATTCGAGCGTCCAGAAGACTCTCGGCGCCGCCGTGCTCCGTCCCTCGTCGTGGACGATCACGTGAGCGGTCTCGTCGATTCCCCCGGCGCCGAAGAGGGCGGCGATGTGATCCGGCCGTCCGACGATGCTCCCCAACTCCTCCGGGTCGAACGTGGCGGCGCGTGGGATGTTCACCGCCCCGGGAACGTGTCCGGCCTGATACGCCTCCGCGTCGCGAGTATCCACGATACGCACGTCGGTGTCGTCGAGATGGGCGGCCAGCCATTCGGTCTCGACCAGCAGGCCGGGATTGGCGAAGCGTATCGGTTGTGCCTCGGACACCGGAGCGGGCACTTGCTCGGGGCGACAGCCTCCGGAAACGAGCGCCAGCGGCATCACCACCGCTGGCAGTATCCACGCCACCCGTCTAGCCTCCACCATTGATCCTCCTCGAGGGACGACAAGATGGATTCTACCAGGAAGACAGAAAGACGCGTGCTCTTTGGGCGGGCGCCAAGGAGGGGTCCAACAGCCGGCATCGCCGGGTGCGTCGTCTGCTATGCTCATGGCAAGCTCCGTCGCAAGATCGAAGCTCGCGTCCTGGAAAAATCAGTCTTCGCAACCGAGGGCCATTGTTCCAAGCACGCAGATCGTGTCGCCCTGATTGCCGCAGTCGTGAGTTTCGGAGGGCGCGATGCCCGATCCTGAGAATCGGCATCGGCCGCGAAGCGGCCGGAAAGGCCCGGGATGGGCGTGAAGGCGCCTGAGCGGGTGGCGACCCCGAGGCTGATCCTGCGACGGCCTCGTCGCCAAGATACAGAAGCGTCCTCGCCCGATACGCGAGTGACGCCGACGTGACCCGCCTTCTCGGCTGGCCTCGGCATGAGTCAGCGAACGCGACGCGTGCGTTCGTGGACTTCAGCGACGCGGAATGGACGCGCTGGCCGGCGGGGCCTTATCTGGTGGAGTCCGGCGAGGATGGCAGCTTGCTCGGCAGTACGGGCTTCGGGTTCGAGACGGCCTACCGGGCCGCGACAGGGTATGTGCTCGCGAAGGACGCGTGGGGGAAGGGCTATGCCACGGAGGCATTGGCGGCCGTCATCGATATCGCGCGTGGTGTCGACCTCGTCCGACTCTATGCCCTGTGCCACCTCGAGAACCCCGCCTCGTGGCGCGTACTCGAGAAATGTGGATTCGCTCGTGAGGGGATCTTGCGGCGGCACTCCGTGTTCCCCAACCTGAGAACGGTCGGCCCGTGCGACGTAGTGTGCTATGGGTTGGTTTTGAAGTGAGGCGGCCCACGACCGGGCAGCGCCGCCGCGCGTTGGCAAGACATCACACAGCCATGGCGGAGAGCCACGAATGCCAGAGGTTGACGCCGCGTCGGAGATCGTGATCGCCTGCCCGCGTGGCGCGCTATGCTGCCGACCCCGACAACGTCCCGGACTGGCACGTGAACATCAAGTCCGTCGAATGGAGGACACCCCGACCCGCCATCGTCGGATCGCGGATTGCGTTCGTGGCCCACTTCCTGGGGCGCCGTTTGGAGGGCGTTGTCAACTTGAGGCGGAGGTGCACACGTCGTCCAAGGTGGCGCCGCTTCTGCGGGTTCAGCAGGGACACGTCACCGCATCCCAGTCGGCGCACGCTCGCGTGCGGAGGAGGCGGTGATCAGCGGCCCGCAGCAAGTGGCGACCGACCCTGAGGAGATTCTGAACGACGCCGTGGACTGACCCGAAACGTTGAAGGTGGCCGGCGGACTTGAAGCGGCGCATCTGGCGCTCACGCTGGCGGGTCGGCTGATGTGAGACTTCGGCGCGGTTGTTCGGAGGGTGAGCGAAACTTAGTTGGAAATTGAAACGGCTCCCACACCCTGTGGTTTGATGACGTTAAGCAAAACGGCCATCAACCCACGAGAGAAAGGAGCCGAGATGAGCAGTGTCCTACGTCCTGTCAGGAAGCGCAAGAAGGGTCGCAAGCTGGGCCGGGTCGAGGTCATCCGGCGCGAGGACTACACCGCGCTGGAGCTGGACGCCAAGGTGGAGCTGATCCGCTCGCTGGTCCCGCTGGGCTTGATGCACGTGGAGGAGGTGCTCGACGAGGAGGTAACGGCGCTGGCTGGCGAGCGCTACGCCCGCAAGGCCGCGTCGATCGGGGGCCGCCGGCACGGTAGCAACCCTGGGACCGTCGGCCTGGCGGGGCAGCGGGTGCCGATTCGGGTGCCGCGGGTGCGCGGGGTCGCGGGGCGGGAGATTCCGTTGCGCGCCTACGAGGCGTTGCATGGCGACGGCGCGGTGAATGACCTCCTGCTGAAGCGCGGGCTCTATGGGATCTCGTGTCGCAACTACGAGGCGGCCGCCGAGGCGATTCCCGGCGCGATCGGGCTGTCGGGGTCGACGGTGTCCCGAGGCTTCATCGAGGCCAGCGCCGCGAAGCTTCACGAGCTCCAGGAGCGGGACCTGGCCGCTGAGGACGTCGTGGCCATCGTATTGGACGGCAAGACGTTCGCCGAGGCCACAATGGTCATCGCACTGGGCATCACCATTTCTGGGGCGAAACACTTCCTCGGCTTCGTGGAGACGGACACGGAGAATGAGCGGGTGCTGACGCTGTGCTTGCGGTCGTTGGTCGAGCGGGGCTGGACCTCTCGCAGGGCCTGCTGGTGATCCTCGACGGCAGCAAGGGGCTGCGGGCAGCCGTCCGGAAGACCTTCCGCCACCGCGCCCTGGTCCAACGGTGCCAGTGGCACAAGCGGGAGAACGTGGTGAGTCACCTGGCCAAGAGCGAACTGGCGGCGTGGCGTCAGCGCCTCCAGCGCGCCTACAACCGGCCGGAGTACGACGAGGCCCTCACGGCGCTCAAGACGCTCCAGGGCGAGCTCGACGAACGGAACCAGTCGGCGGCTCGGAGCTTGACAGAAGGTCTGGACGAAACCTTAACGCTGCATCGCCTCGGGCTGTACGGGGTGCTGGGCCGGTCGCTGAAGACGACGAACTGTCTGGAGTCGGTCAATGCGCTCGTTGAGGAACGCTGTGCGAAGGTTGACCACTGGCAGAACTCGAGCCAACGCCACCGCTGGCTGGCGACCGCGCTCCTGGACATCGAGCCGCGCCTGCGGAAGCTGATGGGCTACCGCCACCTGCCCACGCTTCGTGCCGCGTTGAAGCAAGAACTGAAGATCGACACGACGACATCGAAGAAGGCCGCATGACGAATCCGGAGCCGTAGAGAGTTTCAATTGAGTCTCCCTCGCCTGAAGGCGAGGGAATCAGTGCGCCGCGTCGGCTGAAGCCGACTATCACGGCGCACGTCCCAGAGCCCGAAGAGGTCCGGCCCTGCGGCCTCCTGAAGGCTTCGCCTAAAGGCGAGGGGTTTCACCCATCCCAGAGGGAGACTCTAAGAATGGGCTTGACTCGCTCGAGGCCTTCAAGGCGTGCTTCGGCCATCGCGCACAGGAGCTGGCGTTGCGCCGGTACGTCCAGGGGTTGCTCAGCGACAGCCCGCGCAAGTCGATGGAAGCGATGCTGGCGCGGGGGACCGATCCCTGGGGCTATCAAGCGTTCCAACACTTCATCACCGATGCGCCGTGGAGTGCCGACGGCGTCTGGCGCTGCCTGCGGGCGGTGCTGCCCGAACGCGAAGGGCTGGTGATCTTCGCTGGCACGAGTTTCCCCAAGCCAGGGACGTCCTCGGTCGGGGTGGCCCGCCAGTACTGTGGGGCCGTGGGGAAAGTCGCCAATGGCCAAGTGGCGGTCACCGCGGCGCCGTGGACCGGGCTGCGCGCCTACTTGCTGGGGGCCGCGCTCTATGTGCCCGAGGCGTGGCTGACCGACGCCGCCCGCGATCGGGCGCGGCTTCCCCGGGGTGTCCGGTTGCAGGCGAAGTGGCGCCAAGCGCTCACCCTGCTCCGGCAGGTGCGCGCCAGCGGCCTCACCGGCACCGGCGTGCTGGCCGATGCGGAGTTTGGCGATACCGGCCTGTTTCGGGCCATGTGGCATCGGTTGCGGCTCCCCTATGCGGTGGGGATTTCCTCGTCGCAGACCGTGTTCCTGGGGCGGCCGCGCCTCGGGCACCGGCGGGGCGGCCGGCTGGGGCGCCCGCGCACCCGGCCAGACCTGGCGGCGGGCGTGCGGGCGTACACGGTGGCCCAGGCCGCCAAGGCGCAGCCGCGGTGGCGGCCCATCAGCTGGCGCAACCGCCGCGGCGGGCGCCGCTGGACGGTCCAGTGTGTGGCCCTGCGGGTGACCCCGGCCCACGACTGGCGCGACCGCCGGCTCGCCCCCGAGGTGTGGCTGCTGGCCGAACGCGACACGGGCGCGACGCCGCGGACCAAATACTTCTTCGTCAACCTGCCGGCCACCACCTCCTGGCCGCAGCTCGTCCGACTCGCGCATCAGCGGTGGGCCATCGAGCAGCAGTTCCAAGAGTTGAAGCCCCACCTCGGGTTGGATCACTTCGAAGGCCGCACGTTCCCGGGCTGGCACCATCACGTCGTGCTCACCGCCGTGACGTACAACTTCCTGCAGGCCGAGCGGCGGCGGCACCTCGCCGGGCTCACCTTTCCAGTGGCCCGCGCGATCGTGCAGGAAATCTTCACCGCGTACCTCTTTGCTCCACGGCCGTTCTACCTGAACCGCATCGAGGCGCTAAAGTCGGTGCAATTGCGGATCTAACAAAGTAGTACTAGCTGGGTGTCAAGTGCCGGCTAGGGCTAGAGCCGTTCCCCTACCATCGGCGCGAAGTAGTCGTACAATACACCCTTTCACAACGGCGTCCTGGCTACTCCGTCATCCGCGACGCTCTGGCCATTGCGACACGTCTGCGCCGCCCTGCGATAGTCGTGGTGAAGCCTGTCCCTACCGGAAACCCGATCGGCATGGGAAGGGCCTCAGATTGCGTACGAGGAGCGTCGCCAACCCGCGGCTCCCAGTCCCCTCAGTCCGGGGCGCCAGTGGTGTGTATCCTAAATACCTTTACATTTGAATGACCCGAATGCTATAACGGCTCTGTGAATAGGGCCGCGGTGGCTCTGCCGGTCGACGACGAGGATCGGTACCTGCTTGAACAGTGGGCGCGCAGCGCGTCGGCGCCGCATCGCGTGGTCATCCGGGCCCAGGGCCTCTTGATGGCGACGGCCGGGGTCGCCAATAGCCGCATTGCGACCGCCCTGGGCGTCAGCCGACCGACCGTGCTGGACTGGCGCCGGCGCTTTCTGGAGGACGGCCTCGACTCGGTCGTGGAGATCCGTGAGGGGCGGGGGTGCAAACCGGCGATCACGGCCCGCAAGGTCAAAGCCATCGTCCACGCCACGCTGCACCGCACGCCGCCGGGGGCCACGCACTGGAGCTGTCGCACGATGGCAACGGCGCAGGGGGTCAGTCACGCGACCGTGCAGCGGGTCTGGGACGCGCATGGGCTCCAACCCCACCGAGCGACGACGTTCAAGCTGTCGACTGACCCCGCCTTCGTGGAAAAGCTGACGGACATCGTCGGGCTGTACATGAATCCGCCCGATAAGGCCGTGGTGTTGTGCGTGGACGAGAAGAGTCAGATTCAAGCGCTGGACCGCACTCAGCCCGGGCTCCCGATGAAGACAGGCCGCTGCGGAACGCTCACGCATGACTACAAGCGACACGGCACGACGACCTTGTTCGCCGCCTTGAGTATGCTGGACGGCACGGTCATCGGCGAATGCCACGGTCGACACCGGCATCAGGAGTTCTTGAAATTCCTGCGCACACTGCACCGAACTTTCCCGCGCCGTCGGGACCTGCACCTCATCCTGGACAATTACGGCACCCATAAGCATCCGAAGGTGCGCGCGTGGCTGGCGGCCCACCCGCGCTTCCAACTCCATTTCACTCCCACTGGCGCGTCGTGGCTGAACCTCGTCGAAAGCTGGTTCAGCCAGCTGACGCAGAAACGCCTTCGCCGAGGAGTGTTTCGCAGTGTGCATGAGTTAGTCGCCGCTATCGAAGCGTATCTGCAGCACTACAACAAGAACCCCACGCCCTTCGTCTGGACCGCCACCGCCGACGCCATACTGCAGAAGGTCGGGAAGTGTAAAGTCATTCTTGAGACACACCACTAGCTGTTTCGGACGACCGAAAGCAGCACCCACAGCCCGCGATCGGCCCACCCTAGCCGTGGACGTTTCGGTGCCAGCCGCTGGAGGACGGCGAGTTGATGGCGCAGGGCGAGAATCTTCGCCCCAAGCTCCAGTCGGGACCGCAGGGACGACCGAACGGCGGCAAACAGAGCGACGAGCAGGGCGGTCATGCTGGGGTCGGACCGTATCAGCCTCGCCGCGTAACCGCAACGGCTACAACGCGTACCAGGTGTCCGGTAGGGACAGGCGGCCAAGAAGCCAGTGGCAGCCGATGGCGCGGCGCGGCTGTGCACCAACGCCCGCGGGTGCCAGCCCGACGATGCGAGGAAGCTCACCGGTCGGCTGCACGCAGGTACCAGTCGTCGACCGACTGCTCTCGCGCGAGTCGATATCCGTTTGCTTCTAGCAGCGCTCGGATCTGCTGTCTCTTCGGTTCCTCGAAGTTGTGCTCAACGGAAAAGGCGCCTACGGTGTACTCCGAGAAGGGCAGCGCTTTGAGAATCTCGAATTCCGATCCTTCTGTGTCGATGCTGACGTAATGAATGAAGCTCGGAGCGTTGGCTCGGTCGAGCACATCACCGATCGTCGTGGTGGTGAGTTCCAAGACGGGGAATGACGCCACCTCTTCCTTGTGGTGTTCGATGTGTTTGTCAATACCTCCCAAGGTATCGGCCTGTCTGAACGCGACCACCTCTCCCTTCTTGCTGTAAACAACTTCCTCGAAAAGCTGGCACGTTCGGTTCGTCCAATTACGTGGGAACGGCTCTATACAGATTCCCGTCCAGCCGCGTTTCTCCAGTGCCTTCGTGTTGGAAAGAATTTCTGCATCCCAGGCGCCGACATCAACAAAAAAGCCGTCGGTGACATGGGGGAAGACGCTTCCAAGGATCCACTTGTCCTGACCCAACTGGCTATAGAACTCTTGAAGACCTACGAACGCCCGGAGATCCAGGAAAAGAGAGGGCAACCGAACCGTCGGATGTCCGCCGGGGGGCTGGTAGCCGGTACCAGAACCAAACCTGTACTCGATGGGCGCACCGGCCGCCAAGGCGAGCGCCAGTGATGCCAGCAGCAGCCTCGTTCCCTTTTTCGTGCCGACTGTCTTCATGGCTGCTACCTTTGAGTAACCTCCTTCGGTCCTCTCGCTGGACAAACGGAGTGTCGCATGTACCCGTAGCGGATCACCTGGTTGAGGGGCACGAGCGCGACTGACACCGCAAGAAATCACGGGTTCAAAACATCGCGATCGGGTTGGCCGGGCTGCCGGTCCCTCGCGCGACCCTGAGCGGCAGTGCCATGAACATGAACTCGTAGCGTCCTTCCTCCGCGCACGCGCTGGCAAGCGGCTCGAGCAGGGCATTATCCAGGAGTGCCACGCCGTAGTTGAAGAGGACACCGTGCACCGGGAAGGTCAGGCCATAGGAGTTGGGTTGCGCGTCACTCATGTCCCATCCGAGCAACGCCACATCGTGATCCCGAATGAACTTGGCACAGCTGACATGCAACCCCGGTCGGTCGTCGCCACCGAACGTGTTGCCGCGCCGTTCGAACTCCTCTCGGCCACTGTGGACCAGCAGCGCGTCGCCCGAGGTGAGGTCGACGCCCTGCGCACGAGCAACCTCCTCGAGCTCCCACCCGTGAACCGGCCTGTCCGGTGTGACATGTGGCTCGCGGCGGTGGCGCGGCACATCGATGAGGACGCCCCGGGTGATGATGCCGCCGCTCCACGCCGTAATGTCACCGAAGTGTGCACCGTGGGTGTCGAGCTCGACCTCCGGGTCGCCGCCCTGCCACATACCCTCCTTGTCCCACATGTGACACAGCGCGTCGAGGTGCGTCACGGTCTGGCCGTGGTAGATGAAGCCGTAGTAGTCTCTGACCGAGCCGGCGCCGGTGTCTCCGCGCGGGTTCTTGCGCATGAAGTGTTGCGTCGGCTCGAAGACGCGGCTCATCGAGACCGTCCGCCCGTTTCTGGCCAGCGCCGTCGCCTCCCGGCGTTTCTCGGGCGTAACGAGATTGATGGCGCCCAGCTGATCGTCGGCGCCCCACCGCCCCCAGTTGCGCCGTTCCGTGTACCAGGCGTCGACCTCGGCCTGGGTGGGGAGTCTGCGATCCGGTGTCTGGGCCGGGATCCCGCCATCGGCGGCCGGCGCCACCCGGCCAGAAGCGGCCGGCTCGAGTGTCGGGACGGTCCACGTCCCGGCGTGCCGACCGAACGCCACGCCGCCCATCGCCGCTGCGCCCATGAGAAATCGTCGTCGTGAAGAAGCCATGACGTGTCTCCCCTTGCCTGGACGAGTCAGTGGAGCGTGAGTCTACGTTCGAGCGTTGCTAGTGGTGGCTGAAACCTCGCCCGAAGTCCGGATCGCCGCTCGCGCCAGCGGTTAATCCAGAGTTCACGTGGGTCCCCACGCCTGGCGCAGGGCTGGGCGGCGAAGGCAAGGCACCAGCTCTCTAAGCTCCCGCTTGCTTCACGTCGGGGCAGAGTGCGGTCAGGAGAGCCGACACCTCGTTCGGCATCGGCTGCTGCGAGCTCACGGGTATGCTGATCGAAAGAGGAGGCCAATGACAGCCCTCGTCCGCTGTGCTCGGCGCGGTTGCCTCAGGATACCTCGAGTCGCTGCGGAAGCCGGAATGATGGATCGGGAGTGGCTCCCGGGGGGCGCATGGCTGAGACGCCTTCGTTCCTCGTGTGGTCAAGAAACTCATGCGGCCGCGCGATGGTAGAATTTCAGCAGGCCCCCGAGGCGCTCGCGGCACCGCACTGGACCGGTCTGGCCGACCTCCTCGTGCGGGAAGAGGAGGAGGTTATCTTTTCCCTGGTGATTCCGCTCGCCGTGGAAGTGCGCGACGTACGCACGCAACGCGCGTGCTGGCTACTTGCCACGTCCACCCGTGACAATTAGGGCCGAGAGGCATCGGAACACCCAACCGTCGTCGACAAGGTTGCCCGCTATATCGCGATCCAATTGAAATCCGCGCCCCGTGGACCCCGACGCTCTGCCCTGGTTCGTGAGTCGTTCGCCTTGCATACGGCACCGATTCTGTAGCGCAGACGGGGCGCTCTGGACGGGTCGGCTGTGGCTAGGTGCCGCAAAAAGTTTCGTGGACGATTTCTTCTGGTCGCGGTGGCGTTTCGAGATCGGCGTATTCGACCTGCTCAGTGTAGGGCACGGTGAGCGCCTCGACGAGACGGTGGAACGGGGCATAGTCGCCACGATAGGCGTCCTGGATGGCCTGCTCGACGCGGTGATTGCGCGGAATCCGGATCGGGTTGGCCGCACGCATGTCGGCGAGGTGCTCGGCGGGGTCCGCTTCGCCACGCCATTTGGCGAACCACTCCTCAAAAGGCTCGCTATTGGAAAACATCGCCGCAAGCGTTTCAGAATCCTCTCCACCGGCGACGCATGTCAGCTGACGGAAGAAGAGGGTGAAATCGACCCCTTGCGCGCCGAGTAGATCGAGACACTCCTTCGCGAGCTCGACTGGGGCCTCGGGTGGGAGGCCGAACTTTGCCCGGAAGCGGGCGATATATTGGTTGCCGAATCGCTCAGGGTATCCGGAGAGGGCAGCTTCCGCGATCTTGGTCGCTCTACTGGGATCCGCAGACAACAATGGCAGCAAGGTTTCCGCGAAACGGGTGAGGTTCCAGAGCCCGATGTCGGGCTGGTTGCCCCAGGCATAGCGCCCACCGGAGTCGATGGAGCTGAAGACGCACTGCGCGTGGAACGCGTCCATGAACGCGCACGGGCCATAGTCGATCGTCTCCCCAGAAATGGCGGTGTTGTCCGTATTCATCACACCGTGGATGAAGCCGAGAGACATCCACTGAGCGATCAGATCCGCCTGGGCAGCCGCGACAGACTCGAGCAAAGCCACATAGGGCTCTAGTGCATCGGTGGCACCCGGGTAGTGTCGAGCGATGGAGTGATCGGCGAGCAGTCGCAGGGCATCGATATCGCTGCGTGCGAGAAAATACTGAAAAGTCCCGACGCGAATGTGACTGGCCGCCACGCGGGTCAACACGCCGCCGAGAAGCAGCCCTTCTTGGCGCATGACGGTTTCGCCGGTGGTAACCGCGGCGAGCGCCCGTGTCGTGGGAACCCCGAGCGCGGCCATGGCTTCGCTGACAATGTATTCGCGGACCACCGGGCCGAGCGCGGATTTACCATCGCCGCGCGAGAATGGCGTGCGTCCTGAGCCCTTCAGCTGCAGATCGCGACGTACGCCGTCGGTGTCGATGACTTCGCCGAGCAGGATAGCGCGGCCGTCGCCGAGTTGTGGAGAGAATCCACCGAACTGGTGGCCAGCGTAGGCTTGCGCAATCGGCTCGGCACCCTCGGGAATCGCATTACCCGCGAGCATCGCGACGCCGTCAGGTGATTCCAGCCAGTCGTTGTCGATCAAGAGGTTTGTCGCTAGTTCGCGATTGAGACAGATCAGCTTCGGTTCCTGAACAGGGGCGGGTTCCTGTTTGGCGAAGAAACGTTCGGGCAGCTGGGCGTAGGTGTTGTCGAAGGGAATGTTCATGCCCTTGAGGTCACTCTTTCGGATCCGATGATGTTAGCGGGCGTTGGGGCTCAGGCCCCCTGGTTAAGCGCCTGAATCCGTTGCCAGAAGACCGGTGACGGGGTCCGCTTGCTTGATTCCCACTGGTACACGACGGCGACCTCTTGCTGCACGGCCGCGAGGCCATGACTCCGACCGCCGCCGTTGCGGCTGCTCTGCTTCCGAACTTGGCCCTCACCTGCACTGGAACCAGAAAGGCGTCGTTGTCAACGGGTGTCACGCCAGATTTCATCGGGCAAGTCCGCCCTGGCCTGTGGCGGCTGAGACTCTGCTTTCAGAACGCTGGGTCGTGGCCGCCGGTCCCTCCGGGATGACGGGCGCCGCGCTCGACGATCTCCCCTGGCCGTTCGCCGCCGGCCGGGACCGCGACGGCGGCTGCCGTCGTACTTCTTGGCAACCAAGGTCCGGTACCAGCGAAGGACGGTGTCCGGCGTCACGATGGAGGCGATCTCTTGCAGGAGCGTGCTCCCCAGCGCCTTGCCCTTGACCGCCAGGCGGAGGGCGTGAGGTGACGTGTGTCTAAACCGGAGGTCTGAGTCATCGCTTCATAGGCGGCGGAACCTGTCCGTTCAACGTCAACTTGACAGTGCTGGGCCGATACCCGAGCAGCGCGCGCTCCTTGATGATCCGCGCGACGGCGTCGGGAACCTCGGCTTCCCAGCCTGGCTCGCCGGATCTGATCTTGACGAGCACCCGCCGCGAGAAAATCGGGAGGTTGCGTTCATCGATATTTCGAAGGCCTTCGATGAGCCGGTTCTCCACGAGGTAGGCGTGCAGGTGCCGCAGATGCGGGGCCACGCGGAGGTTCGTCGCCGAGATCATGGCGCCGCTGTCCCGATCGAGCAGGGGGTGCACGTACAGCTTTAGGTCGTTCTTGAAGAGCCGACCGAACGATTCGAGAATCCCTCCTGACAGGTCGGTGTAATACTTCTCGTCGAAGATCTCCCGCAGCGTCGGCACACCCATCACCAGACCAATCATCTTCTGCGTGTAGCGGAAGAAATAGGCGGCGAGTCGATGGTACTCGGCGTAGTTGGAAATGAGGACCGTCTTGTCCAGCGCGCCGAGGATGTCTACGCGATCGAGAAAGTCCTCGTGATCGATTCGATCGCCATCGGTGAGGTTCTTGAGGGTCATCTCCATTAGGGTGACCACGTCGTTGCCTTCGACCCGCGGTTCCTGGACGAAGTGTGCTTCGGCGCAGCGCAGCATGTCCAGGGTGAGCTTGGTCACCGGACGAAAGCTGCCACGTTCGACCAGGATGCACTTCTTGCGGAGCACGTCGGCAGGCGGCACCACCTTGCCATCGGCCGTGAACAGGGCCGCGTGCGTCAGGCCATGCTGGACCAGCTTGAAGGCCATCAGACGATTGTCCACCGACTCGAAGGCCTGGCCTGAGAACTCAATCATGTCGACCTCGACGCGGTCGGCGGTGAAGTTATCGACCAGCGACGTGATCAGCGCTTCGGGGTCGTGGTGCAGGTAGAGAGCGCCGTGAACGAGGTTGACGCCGAGAACGCCCAGCGCCTCCTGCTCGGGCAGCGCTTCGTTGTGCCACAGACGGGCGTGCAGGACGATCTCGGACGGGGCGGCACCGGGCCGCGTCTGGAAGCGGATGCCCAACCACGCTTGGGCGTTCCCTTTTCGCGAATAACTGCTGACCGTGCAGGTGTTTGCGAACGCAAAGAAGGTCGTCGTCGCTCCCCGGCTGGTGTCGAGTCGTTCGACGAGCAGGCCGAACTCGTGATCTAGCATGGTGTGGAGCCGCTGCCGGCTGACGTAGCGGTCACTGGATCCGTAGATCGCATCGCTGAACGTCATGTCGTACGCCGACATCGCCTTGGCCATGGTGCCGGCCGCCCCACCCACCCTGAAGAACCAGCGGGCCGTTTCCTGACCAGCGCCGATCTCCGCGAAGGTGCCATACTGGTTCGCATTGAGGTTGATCCGCAGAGCCCGCTGGTGAGGATCCGAGACCGCGCCCTGCTCGACGTCTTCCTGCGTTGACAACTCTGGCCCCCTGGGTTCTTGTGCCGGGATTTCCGTTTTGCCTGCTCCGGATGGCACCTTTATACACCCGAGGGGCCCAACGGGGCATCACCGTTGGAGGGCGTTGTTGCAGGACTCGACGGTGACGCGAAACAATCCAACCCACCGGCACCTCAGCGACCGATGCTGTATGACTCGGGGCGACCAAGCTCGGCCATCCGATTCAAGACGTTGCACGCAAGCCGTGCCTCCGTCTGCCGCCCTCCTGGCGTTCGGGCTCGCAGACCACCTCCGATAATCGATTTGTACCGAAAGACCGCATTCTCCACGCGCGCCTGCCGATGGTATCCCGACGCCTTCTTCCAGCGTCGACGGCCGAGTACCGTGACCCACTTGATCGTCCGATCTCGGACACCGGACCGGGGTCCACGTCGAGACAGCGACGCCGTTTTCGCCGGCGGCACCACGACGGTCGCGCCTCGCGCACCGGCCGCATCGTAGAACGCGAGGGTATCGTAGGCCGCATCCGCCGTCACGCTCAAAACGGCCCCGTCCACCTGCTCGACCAGACCAATGCCGGTTGTCGCGTCGTCGGCCGTCGGCTCCGTCAACGCCTGGGCAACGATCACCCCGGATCGGTCAACACCGAGATGGAGTTTCTTCCAGCCTCGCTTGCCGCGTCTTCCGTGTTTCGCGACGGCCCATTCGCCCTCGCCAAGGACCGACAGTCCCGTACTATCGACGATGAGATGAAGAGGACCCCGCGCCGGAATGCGACCGAGCGCGAGGTCGAGGTGCTGACTCCGCCGCGAGAGCGTGGTGTGATCTGGAGCGTCGAGATCGGCCCGCGTCAAGGCTAGGACCGACCGCAGGAAGCCCTCCGTCTGGCGCAACGCCAACTGAAAGACGAGCCGCAGTGTCAACGCTGTCTCGATCGCGTGATCGGAGAACTTCTTCGGCCCGCCCGGTCGACCAGTCGGCGCCGGTCTCCACGCATCCATCGCGTCGGCGGAGAGCCAGAGAGTCAGGTCGCCGCGGTGCACGAGGGCTCGCTCGTACTCCGGCCAGTTCCCGACGCGGTATTTCGTCTTGTACTTCGGATAGATCCTCGACTTCACGGTGAGATTGTGCGCCAGTCGCCTCGACAGAACCAGCGGATCCTCGATCACCTCCCAGGCCGAGACTGAGGAATCCTGCACCAACGCCCCACGTCGTGCCGCTGTGAGAGCCCACGGGGCGCACCACGACGGCGTCGGGTGTCAGGCATCGGCGGGCGGGCTGGGCGGGTTGGCGTCGAGCAGGACCGCGACCCAGCGAAAGTCCTCGATGTTCTCGAGCGCGATCTTGACGATCATGGTCAGGGGCACCGACAGCAGCATCCCCACCGGCCCCCACACCCAGCCCCAGAAGACGAGAGAGAGGAAGACGACGAGCGTCGACAGACCCAGGCGGCGCCCCATCAGATACGGCTCGATGAAGTTCGCGAGCACCACGTTGATCACCAGGTAGCCGACGGCCACCGCGACCGCCTGCGCCGGGCCGAGCTGGAGCAGCGCCAGCAACACAGGCGGCACCGCCGCGAGAATCGACCCGAGATTCGGGATGAAGTTGAACAGGAAGGCCGTGATCCCCCAGAGCAGCGGGAAGCCTAGACCCAGGATGGCCACCCAGAGGCCTGCCAGCAACCCGGTCGCGAGGCTGATGAGCGTTTTCATCGCCAGGTAGCGCTGGACCTGACGCGCCATGATGGCGAACCGGTCGAGATGATCGCGACGGTCTCCGAAGGCGGCGCTGAGCTTCCGCGAGAAGCCGGCCGCCTCGAAGAGGATGAAGATCATCGTCAGGACGACCAGGAAGGTGTTCGAGAGCATCGTCGCGACGGCGCTGAGCGTGCTGCCCACGAGATCCACCACGCTGCCCGGGTTGATGAGCTCCAGCGTCTCCGTCCCGCCGATCGCGATGCCGCGTGCATCGAGCCAGGCGAGCGACGTCCGCAGCAGCTCCTGCAGGCGGTCCTGGTAGCTCGGCATCACATCGGCGAACTGATTCACCGACTGACCCACGACGAGGATCAGCCCCGCCAGGATGGCGACATCCGCCACGATCGTGCAGAGCACGGCGAGCGACGTCGGCACGCGTTTGCCCTGCAGCCACACCATCAACGGCAGGCTCAGGATCGCGAGCAGCAGGGACACCAGCAACGGCAGCAGGATCGCGCTGGCCGCCCGGAGCCCCGCCACGACGACCACCAGGCTGGCCGCCACCAGGAGAAACCGCGCGCCGGGACCCTGATAACGGGTCTGTGCCACGTCCATCTGCTATCCTGTGGCGATTATACTCTTCCGATCTCTCGAGCCCCCGGAGACGCCCGATGACTCGCCGACATCGTACAGCCGTCGCCTCGGTCGCCCCGCTCCTCGGCGCCATCATGGCCCTTACGCCGACGCTGATGCCGCGCCTCACGGCCCGCCCCGTCGTTCCGACGCAGCCGGGCTCGACCCTGCGGTGGTACAAGGGCAACACGCACACCCACACGCTCAACAGCGACGGCGACAGCGCGCCCGACGAGGTCGCGCGCTGGTATCGCGAGCAGGGGTACCAGTTCCTCGTCCTCAGCGACCACAACTTCCTGACGCCGGTCGATGGACTCAACACGACCCTGGGCGCCGACGAGCAGTTCCTCGTGATCAGGGGCGAGGAGGTCAGCACCAGACACGATGACCGGAGCCTCCACGTCAACGGCCTGAACATCGAACGGCAGGTCGCGGCCCCCATGCCCCCGGACGGCAGCAGCGTGACCGACGTGCTCCAGGACAGCGTCGATGCCATACGCGATGCCGCGGGCGTTCCGCACATCAACCGTCCCAACTTCCGCTGGTCGCTCACGACGGACGATCTCCAGCGCGTGCAGCGTTATCGGTTGTTCGAGATCTACAACGGGCACCCCCGGGTCAACAATCTCGGCGGAGGCGATGTCCCGGGGCTCGAGGAGATCTGGGACCGGCTGCTCGCGAGCGGCAAGCTCGTCTACGGGATCGCGGTGGATGACGCGCACGTGTTCAAGCGACCGTGGGATCCCACGGCGTCGCGGCCCGGCTTCGGCTGGGTGATGGTCCGGGCGGAGCGGCTCACCCCGTCCTCCATCATGGAGGCGCTGGAGCGCGGCGACTTCTATGCGTCGACGGGTGTGGAGCTGTCGAGCTACACCGCCGATGACGACACGATTACGATCGCCGTCCAGGAGGAGGGGGACAGCCGGTTCCGCGTTCGGTTCATCGGTGATGGCGGCCGCTCGCTGCAGGAGACGACCGAAAACCCGGCGATCTATCGCATCCGCGGCGACGAGACCTACGTCCGGGCCAAGGTGATGGAGTCGAACGGCGCGGTCGCCTGGACCCAGCCGGTGATGGTGAGCCCGCGCTGACGGTCAGGCCACCAGCTTCGCTCCATCCTTCCCCGCATGGCCCAACGCGAGGACCATCTGCAGGTAGTCCCGCGTGTGGCGGGTGATGAGGAAGTGCTGTTTGACGTGCTGATGGCCGTTCTCGCCCAGCCGCGCGCCGAGCCTGGGATCCTCGAGCAGGCGGATCGCGCGTTCGGCCGCCTCCGCGGGTGAGGCCACCAGGAACCCGGTGACGCCGTCGATCACCTGGAGCTTCCTTCCCACCGACCGCGCCGGCGATCACCGGCTTCCGCTTCCACAGCGCCTCCGAGACGGTGAGACCGAACCCTTCCTTGAGCGATTTCTGCATCACGATCGTGGAGCCCCTGACCAGGGCGTTGATCTCGAGGTCGCTCGACAGAGGCAGGACGAGCACGTGGATGTCGGGGTCTCCCGCCGCTGCCTCACGGACCTCGGCGAGCACCTCGGCCCCCTCCGGATCGTCCTGCGCGGTTCCGCCGGCCAGGACGAGCTGGCAGTCGTGCTCCTTCCGCACGAGGCGGTAGGCCTGGACGACCCCGACGGGATCCTTGAGCCGGTCGAACCGCGAGATCTGCGTGATGATCGGCCGACCGGGATCGATCTGATACCGCTCGAGCGTGGCGGCCACCTGCTCCGCCGGCAGCTCCCGGTTCTTGTCGCTCAGCGGATCGATGGACGGCGGCACCATGAACTGCGGGACGGGCAGCGGCTTCGCGAAGTCACGCACGGAGAACACCAGGGCATCGTACTGCTCAACGAAGGTCCCGAGGAACTCCCACACGCGGGGATCCGGTGTCGAGAGATCGATGTGACAGCGCCAGATCCACCGGCGTCCGAGCTCGCGCTTGCGCTGAATGAGTCCCGCGGGCTGCGGGTCGTGGACCAGCACGACGTCACCCGTGATCTCGACGTCCCGGAGGTTCCGGTCGGTGTTGGCGCGGTAGACGTCGAACATGTCATCCGTCGTCTCGCCCAGGCTGCCATGGAGCGCGTTGTGGAAGGCCTTGGTGGCGCGGAAGAAGGCCTCGTCGCCGTTGATGACGTCCCAGGTCGTCTCCACGCCGAGCGACTGGAGGAGCGGAACCATGCGAAGCAGAATCTCGGCAACGCCACCTCCGCTCGGAGTCGAGTTGAGGTTCTGGAGCCGAAGCGGCCGCACCCGGTCGGCGACCCGGTGGAGCTCATCCATGACCTCGGGCCCGACGACGTCCCGGTAGTCTTCCAGCTTCTCGCCCATGGGTTCTCCCGCGGTCCCACCCGGCACGTGTGTGCCATCGTGCCAGGCATGCCGGCCGACTCCCGACGATCGAAGATTTCCGCCCGGTGGGCCCAGTCGTTCATCGGCCCCCGGAGACATCCATGGCTGCATAATCGTCAGCTTTCTCCTGGAGATGAGAGATCCGAGCGTTCGGGCCGGTCTTCGTCGACCGGATGCACGCTCGCCGTGTCTTATCGGTATTCGCGAGGGTCCCGAGCAGGGGCGGGTGACGCCGAACGGCACGCTATACTGGAGGCGGGTATGCCCTCACAACCCTGGCACCGGTGGTGGTCGGTCATCGGCGCGAGCTCCCTCCTGCTGCCCCCTCTCGGCCTCCTGCTCCTCTGGGCGCGCAAGGGCACGGGAGTCGGCGTGAAGCTCCTCGGCTCGATCGCCATCCTCGCCGTCACGGCCGGCATCCTCCACATCGGTTTCGGCTTCCGGCTGCAGGTCGACGGCTCCGGCTGGCGCCCGCGGTTCGCGACCCGCGGCCGCGAGGCCCACGACTCGGCCCTCGAGCGGAATCGTGCCCGCCAGCGCGCGCGCGATCCGGAGCCCACGGCACGGCGCGCCGCCGCCCCGGTCGATGCCGGTCCCGCGACCGCGCCCCTGTCGGGAATGTCGAGAACGTCGAGAACGACCCCGGCCGAAACAGCCGCTCCCGAGCCCGTCGGCACGCCGCGGGACGACGTCCGAGCCTACTGGTCGGACTTCCGGGGACCGAAGCGCGACGGCCGGTATGAGGCGTCACCCATCCTCACCACGTGGCCCGAATACGGGCTACGGTTGCTCTGGCGTCAACCCGTCGGCGGCGGCTACGCCTCGTTCGTGGCCGCCGGCGGCCGGCTGTTCACGATCGAGCAGCGCCGGCAGCAGGAGGTGCTGGCCAGCTACGACCTGGAAACGGGCCGGGAGCACTGGAGCGAGGGCTGGGACGCCGACTTCAGGGAGGCCATGGGCGGCGACGGACCTCGGGCGACGCCGACCTGGGACGGGGGCCGCGTCTACGGCCTCGGCGCGACGGGCGCGCTGCGCTGCGTCGACGCGGAGACCGGCGAGCTGCTCTGGGAACGAAATATCCTGTCCGAGAACGGTGCCAGGAACATCCCCTGGGCCATGTCGGCCTCGCCGCTGATCGTCGACGACAAGGTGATCGTGCTCCCGGGTGGCGCGGAGGGTCGCTCGATCGTGGCCTACGACAAGATGACCGGCGAGAGAATCTGGAGCGCCCTCGACGACAGGCAGGCCTATACCTCACCCATGCTCGTCACGCTCGCCGGCCGGCGCCAGATCCTCGTCGTGAGCGCCCGCCGCGCCATGGGCGTCACAGTCGACGATGGCACGCTGCTCTGGGAATACCCCTGGACCACGAGCTACGATGCCAACATCGCCCAGCCGGTGCTGCTGGGCCAGGACCGGGTCTTCCTCTCGGCGGGCTATGGACACGGCGCGGCGGTCTTCGAGGTTCGCCGGACGGGTGAATCGTTCTCCACCCGGGCTCGCTGGGAGAACATCCGCATGAAGAACAAGTTCACCAGCTCGATCCTGCACGAGGGCTACCTCTACGGACTGGACGAGGCGATCCTCGCGTGCGTGGACGCGGAGACCGGCGAGCTGATGTGGAAGGGTGGTCGGTACGGCCACGGTCAGGTCGTCTTCGGGAGCGGACACCTGATCGTCCTGACGGAGGGGGGTGACCTCGTCCTCGTGGAGGCGACCCCGGAGCGACACGCGGAGCGGGCGCGCTTTCCGGCGATCTCGGGCAAGAGCTGGAATCACCCGATCATCGCCGACGGGCGGTTGGTCGTCCGCAACACGACCGAGATGGCGGCCTTCGACATCTCGGTGGACGGCCGGTAGTATCCGTCGTGGGACCTCTCGATCACGGCGCGGTCGGTCGCCGCGGCGGGCGGCGTCGCCTCGCGATCCTCGTCGCGGCGCTCGGCTGGGGGCTGACGCTCGCCGCCTGGCAGCCCGGGCCGGATGTGCCCGCCCTCCAACCACCCGTGCTGGTGGTGGAGGCTCCCGTCGAGCTGGGGCCCGTCGTCGCCCGCGTCCGCGCCTTCGATCCCGAGCGGCTCCTCGGGGTGATGCGTCTGGTCGGCCTCGACGCGCCGGGCGACCGCATCCGCGTGGTGCTGATCGCTCCGGACTCGGAGCTCGCGCACACGACGCCAGCCTGGATCTCCGGCTTCGCCTTCGGCGCCGACGGCACCGTTTTCCTGCTTCCAGACCGAACGCCCGGCTACCCCGACGACTCGCTCGAGGCGCTGCTCCATCACGAGGTGGCCCACGTCCTCATCACCAGGGCCGCTGGAGGACGGCCCCTGCCGCGCTGGTTCAACGAGGGCCTCGCGCTGGTTGCCGAGCGTACCTGGGGACTCGAGGACCGCACCCGCGTCGCCTTCGAGCTGCTCGGCAGTGAGCGCATTCCCCTCGACGACCTCGACGCGCTCTTCCGGCAGGACCCGCGTAGCATCGCCCGAGCCTACGCCCTGTCGGGCGCGTTCGTGCGCGACGTGTTGCGGCAGCACGGCCCGGACGGCGCGGCCCGGATCCTGTCGCTGGTGGCGGCCGGCGTACCGTTCCCGGACGCCTTCGCCCGCGCCACGGGCCTCTCGCTCCGGCTGGCCGAGAGCGCGTTCTGGCGCCGGACGCTCTGGACTCACTGGGTTCCGATTCTGACCAGCTCGGTCGTGCTCTGGATCGGCATCACGTTCCTGGCCCTCGCCGCGATCAGGAAACGCCGTCGGCGCAGCGCCGAGCTGCGGCGCCGGTGGGAGGAGGAGGAAGCGGCGCAGGCCGCGCGTGTGGCGCAGGTCGACGATTCACCGGAGACGATCCACTGAGGGCCCGTCGGCGGGTCCCGGGGCTGCTACACTGGGCGCATGTCGATCTTCCGCTTCCTCGGGGGCGCGCTGGGTAGTCAGCGGACCGACGAGACCGAGACTCAGACGGAGACGGTCCGCAAGATCACCCAGGCGCTCGATCGTCTCGACCCCGACCGCGCCCGCTATCTCGCCACCTTCGCCTACATCCTGGGCCGCATCGCGCACGCCGACTCCCACGTGTCAGCAGAGGAGAGCCACGAGATGGAGCGCATCCTCGTTCAGCAGGGGGAGCTGCCCGAGGAGCAGGCGATCATCGTGGTCCAGATGGCCAAGACGCAGAATGCCCTGTTCGGCGGCACCGAGAACTTCCTGGTCACGCGGGAGTTCGCCCGGCTCGCGACCCGGGAGCAGAAGATGGCCCTGCTCCACTGCCTGTTCGCGGTCTCGTCTTCGGACGACGCCATCGACACGGTCGAGGACAACGAGATTCGGCGGATCGTCCAGGAGGTTGGGCTGGAGCACGCGGACTTCATCGCGGTCCGCACGATCTTCCGCCGGCACCTGTCCGTGCTGCGCCCGACCTCGGAGCCCACCCGGGTAGAGTGAGGGTGGCACGAGCCCCGAGACCGGTATCCATCAGCCGCCCAGGAGTCGCGCCACCGCCCAGTAGCCACCGACCGCCGCAATAATCGCCGAGGCGGGGATCACGATCCGGTCGCGATACCACGCCCGGCGGTGGAACCAGCCGACCGCCAGGAAGGCCAGGCCGATGACGGCGAGCTGGCCCAGCTCGACCCCGAGATTGAACGTCACCAGCGCGGTGACGAAGCGGCCGGCCGGGAGTCCCAGGTCACGCAAGACTCCGGCGAACCCCAGTCCGTGGAGGAGACCGAAGCCGAAGACGACCAGCGCACGCCAGGGCTTGAGCTCCGACATCAGCATGTTCTCGACCGCCACGTACGCGATCGACACGGCGATCAGCGGCTCCACGACCGTCGGCGGCAGCGACACCACACCGTACATCGACAGGGCGAGCGTCAGCGTGTGCGCCACGGTGAAGGCCGTGACCTGCCAGAGCAGCGGCGCCAGCCGGGCGCTCAGCAGATACAACCCGAGCACGAAGAGGATGTGGTCGAGCCCCTTCGGCAGAATGTGCTCGAATCCCAGCGACAGGTACTCTCGCGCCACGGTCAGCCACGCGGAGGTGACGGGCGCCCGGTCGGAGGCGGTAGGGTCGGCTGTCCTCGACCGGACGCAGGATTTCCTCGTATACCTCTCCGCCGTCGTCCTGTCGGATCCGCAGGACGACGAGGTTGAACACCGGTGATGGGGTGAACACGAACTCGCGGGCACCCAGTGGGACCGATCCGCTCAACCGCACCAGATGACCGGGCAAGGCATCCCCATCGGCGTCGTCATCGCCGCGAGCGGCGACATCCATGTTGGGGAAGCCAACCTCCGGGGTTGCCTTCTCGCCGTCGAACCGGACGTCGGTCATGACGATGAAGAAGCGGCGCACCAGCTCGAGGCGGCGCTCGATCTCCTCGGGCGTGAAGCCACGCAGCGTCGCGTACTGCTGCTCGGTGAGGTCGCCGAGGGGCACCTCGGCCAGCATGGCGTCCACGTGGAACGTGATGTCCACCCGATAGCTGACATCACGCCCGTGGCGCGTGAAGACCGACGTCGACCTCGGTGATCTCGAAGGGGTGGGCCCCTACCGGCCCCGCGCAGAGCGCCAGGAGCGCCATCACGAGGAGTCCGGAAATCGGGCCGGCTCGGCCGTCGCCACGCGATATCATGGCCGGATGATCCGCAGATCCCGCATTGTCCCACACACGCGGATGACGGCCGTCGCGCCTCGCTCGAGACGTGCCCGTGCCACCCAGCCGCCGTCGATGCGCACCCGCACAGGCGAGGCACCTGGCGACCGATGAAGCGGGTGCTGTTCGCCTGCGTACACAACGCGGCCGGTCCGCCAGCCCGGACTTCAGCACGGTTCTTCGCCGGCCTGCTAGTTGGCGTCTAGGAGAGAAGCTGAATGAACTCGAACAAGTTGCTCCTGAAAGGTCTTCGTCATGTGTTCCCAGTTATTTCGCCGCTGTTGGCCGCTGGCCTGGTACCAACGTCGCTCCACGCGCAACCAACCGTGACGCCGGCGGTCACCGGCTGGTCGCTCAACACCACGAGCGCCAAGGGCACGAGCTCGAATGCCGCCGTGAATGCCGTCTTGAGTCAGATCGACGCGGATATTCAGCAGATCCGACACAACGACACCGACGTCTACATCAACGCGACGGGCGTTCCTTCCTATTCAATCGGGCCCTGGGTCAACCCCGCTGTCGCGACGAACCGTAACTTCTTGATACGGGTTCCCAAGACCCCACAGGAGCAACTGGGCCCCAAGACCGCCACAGCCCTCGGCGCGATCGGCCAGTGGGTCAACGGCGTCCCGATCTACAACGCTTGGGACGGACTATGCTTTGATGCCGCCTGCAACTGGCAACGTGACGCGACCGTGTGGGAGTTGGCCGGCCAGGACGCCGCCAACGGACATCCGGCTCCAGTGGCCGGGGGCACGCCGATTGGCGGCTTTGAGGAAGGTGAATACCATCATCACTTCAATCCGACCTCGCTGCGGACGCAGTTGGGGGACAATGGCACGTCTCACTCACCGATCTTGGGCTTCGCCTACAACGGGTTCCCGGTCTACGGCCCCTTTGGGTTCGCCAACGCCGACGGGACGGGAGGAGTCGTGCGGATGGAGAGCAGCTACCGGCTCAAGACCGGGCCGCGGCCCACTGGGCCCAACGATCCAGGCGGGACGTACGACGGCTCGTATCTTCAGGACTGGGAATATGTCGCCGGGCTCGGCCACCTCAACGAGCACAACATGCGCTTCGCCGTCACCCCGGAATACCCCGGCGGAACCCAGGCCTACTATCTGACCCTCAATTCCGGTCTGACGACGATGTACCCTCACATCGTCGGCCCCAATTACTTCGGCGTGGTCGTTGCGGAAAACCTCAGCTAGATGGTGACGGTTCCCAACAACGTGGTCACCTACCTTCCCCCTTCCAGCGTGAGCGTGACGATCGACGGCCTGGCCAACGTCACGCACACCTCCCCGTTCCTCGATGTGTCCGGCACGGCCAGCGCGAGCGCCCGGCCCGCCGCCGGCTTCCGCCTCGACGGGTCCGCTGCCACGGTCACGAGCGTGACGTGGGAGAACGACCGCGGCGGCACCGGCACAGCCGACGGGACGACGACGTGGCGCGCGCCGCTCATTCCGCTGCAGCCCGGCGCGAACACGATCACGCTCAGGGCGACCGACGACACTGGAGCCACCACTGCGGCGACTGTGACCGCGACGGTGACGCAGCTGCTCTACTACCTGGCCGAAGGCGCCACCGGCCCGTTCTTCGACTACGACCTCCTGCTCGGCAATCCGAACGGCGTGTCGGCGCCCGTGACGATCACCTTCCTCAAGGAGGACGGCAGTACTACCGTCGTGAACGAGACCCTGGCGGCGACCTCGCAGCGAACGATCCGCGTCAACGACATCGCGGGTTTGGGCGCGGTTCCGGTCTCCACGGTGGTGGCCTCGACCGACGGGCTCGCGCTGACGGTCGAGCGCTCCATGCTCTGGGACGCCTCCCTGCCGGCGTCCAGGGATCCGGACGGCTCGGCGCTCACGCCCGGCACGACGCACTACGGCGGCCACACGGCCAAGGCCGTCGACAGCCCGGGCACAGCACGGTTCTTCGCCGAAGGCTCGCAGGGCTTCTTCGACACGTATCTGCTCCTCGCCAACTCCGGCCCGACCCCGGCGACGGCCACCGTCACCTACCTGCTCGAGGGCGCCGCCCCGGTCGTCCAGGTCGTCCCGGTGGGGGCGACCTCCCGCGTGACCCTCTTCGCCGGGAGCCTCCCGGCGCTGGTCGGCCGATCGTTCGGGATCCAGGTGACCTCGACGCAGCCGATCATCGCCGAGCGGGCGATGTACTTCACCAGCACGGGCCGCTTCTACGAAGGGGGCCACGAGTCGGCGGGCGTTCCCGAAGCCGCTACGAGCTGGTTCCTCGCCGAGGGGGCCACCGGGGCCTTCTACGACAACTTCATCCTCGTCAGCAACTCGAACGGGGTCCCGGCCAACCTGACGGTCACCTTCCTGCTCGACACCGGCGTGGCTATTCCGACGATCCATCAGGTGCCGGCCAACGCGCGGATCACGATCAACGTCGAGACCCAGGACGCGCAGCTGGCCACCGCGAACGTCTCGACGACGGTCACCTCCGACGTCCCAGTCGTCGTCGAGCGCGCGATGTACTGGTCGGGCGGGTCCACGACCTGGTACGAGGCCCACAACGCCTTCGGCGTCACGGCCACCGGGACCAAGTGGGGGCTGGCCGAGGGACGGGTCGGGGCGCCGTTCAACCACCAGACGTTCATCCTGCTGGCCAACCCCGGGGGAGTCGCCGCGACGGTGCGGATCACCTACCTGCGGACCAGCGGGACGACCGTCGTCAAGACCTACACCGTTGGGGGAACCAGCCGCCTCAACGTCTGGGTCAACGCCGAGGTGCCCGAGCTGGCCAACGAGAGCTTCGGGGCGCTCATCGAGGTGACCAACGGCGTCGAGATCGCGGTGGAGCGGGCGCTCTATTGGGACAATGGTGGCCAGGTCTTCGGGGTCGGGACCGACGCGACGGCGGTACGGCTCCCCTGAGACCGGTGGTATCCACGGGAAGGATCCGAGGAGCGTGGAGAAACTATACGGGCGCCCGCGACGCTCGCGGCCCCGCTGGTGAACGAACTGCTCGAGGCTCGGGATGACAAGCGCCTACTGCGCTTCCAAAAACAGCTGGCCAAGCAGGACCTGTTGATCGTCGACGAGCTCGGCTACGTCCCGTTATCGAAGACCGGGTCCGTCGGCGGCTGGCGTTCGATCACACAGCTCGCACGCTACACCCACCCGACCGCGGCCTCGAAGCTGGCCGCCGTCAACGCCGTCGGCGGGGCTGTACCGGCGCGATTCCAATCACGTGACAATCACGTGAGAAGCGAAACTCGTAGTATTTCCTAATGAAAACAGTGTTGTTCGCCTGCGTGCACAACGCGGGGCGTTCGCAGATGGCGGCCGCCCTCTTCAATGCCGGCGCCGACCCGGTCCTGGCTCTGGCGATCTCGGCGGGAACCGAACCGGCGCCGAGCGTGCATCCGGTAGTGATCGAGGCCATGGGGGAGGTCGGAATCGACCTGAGCCACGCGGCCCCTCGCCGGCTCACCGACGAGCTGGCCGCGACGGTTCAGGTACTGGTCACGATGGGGTGCGGTGAGGTCTGTCCGACGGTGCCCGGGGTGCGCCGCGAAGACTGGCCGCTCGCGGATCCGAAAGGCCAGTCGATCGACGACGTCCGCCGCATTCGACAGCAGATCCGATCCCGGGTCGACGCCCTGATCGCCGCAGAAGGCTGGGCGCAGCCCCGCCGGACGGACACCCTGGGGCGACCGCGTTGAACTCGGTCGATTCTTCCCCGCCTGATAGTCCGTGGCGCCTGTCTCCGGCGCCCACTGGCTCACGGAGGGTGAGCGAAACTTAGAGTCTCCCTCTGGGATGGGTGAAACCCCTCGCCTTTAGGCGAAGCCTTCAGGAGGCCGCAGGGCCGGACCTCTTCGGGCTCTGGGACGTGCGCCGTGATAGTCGGCTTCAGCCGACGCGGCGCACTGATTCCCTCGCCTTCAGGCGAGGGAGACTCAATTGGAAATTGAAACGGCTCCCACACCCTGTGGTTTGATGACGTTAAGCAAAACGGCCATCAACCCACGAGAGAAAGGAGCCGAGATGAGCAGTGTCCTACGTCCTGTCAGGAAGCGCAAGAAGGGTCGCCAGCTGGGCCGGGTCGAGGTCATCCGGCGCGAGGACTACACCGCGCTGGAGCTGGACGCCAAGGTGGAGCTGATCCGCTCGCTGGTCCCGCTGGGCTTGATGCACGTGGAGGAGGTGCTCGACGAGGAGGTAACGGCGCTGGCTGGCGAGCGCTACGCCCGCAAGGCCGCGTCGATCGGGGGCCGCCGGCACGGTAGCAACCCTGGGACCGTCGGCCTGGCGGGGCAGCGGGTGCCGATTCGGGTGCCGCGGGTGCGCGGGGTCGCGGGGCGGGAGATTCCGTTGCGCGCCTACGAGGCGTTGCATGGCGACGGCGCGGTGAATGACCTCCTGCTGAAGCGCGGGCTCTATGGGATCTCGTGTCGCAACTACGAGGCGGCCGCCGAGGCGATTCCCGGCGCGATCGGGCTGTCGGGGTCGACGGTGTCCCGAGGCTTCATCGAGGCCAGCGCCGCGAAGCTTCACGAGCTCCAGGAGCGGGACCTGGCCGCTGAGGACGTCGTGGCCATCGTATTGGACGGCAAGACGTTCGCCGAGGCCACAATGGTCATCGCACTGGGCATCACCATTTCTGGGGCGAAACACTTCCTCGGCTTCGTGGAGACGGACACGGAGAATGAGCGGGTGCTGACGCTGTTCTTGCGGTCGTTGGTCGAGCGGGGCTGGACCTCTCGCAGGGCCTGCTGGTGATCCTCGACGGCAGCAAGGGGCTGCGGGCAGCCGTCCGGAAGACCTTCCGCCACCGCGCCCTGTCCAACGGTGCCAGTGGCACAAGCGGGAGAACGTGGTGAGTCACCTGGCCAAGAGCGAACTGGCGGCGTGGCGTCAGCGCCTCCAGCGCGCCTACAACCGGCCGGAGTACGACGAGGCCCTCACGGCGCTCAAGACGCTCCAGGGCGAGCTCGACGAACGGAACCAGTCGGCGGCTCGGAGCTTGACAGAAGGTCTGGACGAAACCTTAACGCTGCATCGCCTCGGGCTGTACGGGGTGCTGGGCCGGTCGCTGAAGACGACGAACTGTCTGGAGTCGGTCAATGCGCTCGTTGAGGAACGCTGTGCGAAGGTTGACCACTGGCAGAACTCGAGCCAACGCCACCGCTGGCTGGCGACCGCGCTCCTGGACATCGAGCCGCGCCTGCGGAAGCTGATGGGCTACCGCCACCTGCCCACGCTTCGTGCCGCGTTGAAGCAAGAACTGAAGATCGACACGACGACATCGAAGAAGGCCGCATGACGAATCCGGAGCCGTAGAGAGTTTCAACTAAGAATGGGCTTGACTCTGGTTGGCACTCCACCCCCTTCCCGATTACCATGCTACGCAGTTCACCCTCGACGGCGCGCCGCACCCGCGTGAGCCCACGGTGAACGTTCCGGCGCGGCAACACGCGCCTGATCGCCTCTGACCGCCAGTCAAGGAGCCGCCACCATGCGGGAGATATCGATGAGCCGCGCCGTGCCCCTGCTACTGCTGTGCTCGGCGCTGTGCGTCCTGCCCGTGCTGGCGCTCGCGGAGGATGACGCCGATGTCACCTGGCGCATCCGGCGCGAGGCCGACGAGCACTCGCAGATCATGCGGACGCTGCACTTCCTGACCGACGTCTACGGCCCGCGCCTGACCGGGTCTCCGAACCTCGAGGCCGCGGGCCGGTGGGCCATCCAGCAGATGGAGGACTGGGGGCTCGAGAACGGGCGCCTCGAGCCCTGGGACTTCGGTCATCCGGGGTGGCTGAACGAGCGATTCTCGGGCCACATCCTCACGCCGGTCAAGGACCAGCTGACCTGCGAGGTCCTGGCCTGGACCCCGAGCACGGACGGCGCCGTGCTCGGCACCACCGTCCTCCTGGAGCTGCCGGAGCAGCCGACGGCGGCCGAGCTCGACTCGCATCTGGCGCCCCTGGCCGATCGCGTCCGGGGTCGAATCGTCCTGGTCGGTGAGCCGCGCCGTGTCGAGGTCACCTTCAACGCCCCGCCGCTACGCCGGGACACCGCCCAGGCGCGGCGGATGTACGACCCGGACAACCCGAACGCCGGCCGGTTCCCACGGCCGCGCCCCCGACAGCCCGAGGAGCGAGACGGCGAGCCGGTGCTGACGGCCCGGCAGATCGAGCGAGCGGTCGACGAGTTTCTCGTCTCGGCGGGCGCGCTCGCGCGGGTCAACGACGCCGGCCGGGATCACGGGCAGATTCGCGCGTTCCGCAATCGCACCTACGACGTGGCGAAGGTGGTGCCCACGGTCGTAATGCGCAACGAGGACTACGGGCGGATCGTGCGGCTCATGGGTGACGGCACCCCGGTGGAGCTCGAGCTCGACATCGTCAACCGCGTCTACCCGGAGGGCGCGACCGCGTACAACACGATCGCCGAGATTCCCGGCACCGACAGGGCCGAGGAGGTGATCATGCTCGGCGGACACCTCGACTCCTGGCATGCAGGGACGGGCGCGACCGACAACGCCATCGGCGTCGCCGTCATGATGGAGGTGGTCAGGATCCTGAAGGCGCTCGACCTGCAGCCCCGGCGGACGATTCGCGTGGCGCTCTGGAGCGGCGAGGAGCAGGGGCTCCTGGGCTCACAGGCCTACGTCAAGGAGCACTTCGGATCGTTCGAGGAGCCCAAGCCCGCCTACGCCGACTTCGGCGGGTACTTCAACATCGACTCCGGTACCGGCCGGGCGCGCGGCGCGACGGTCTTCGGTCCGCCGGAAGCGGCGACGATCCTGCGCGCGGCGCTCGACTCGTTCGGGGACCTGGCGTTCATGGGTGCCGTCACGACGCGGAGCCGGCGGCGGGGCGGTTCGGATCACACCTCGTTCAACGAAGCGGGCCTGCCCGGAATCAGCATGGGCCAGGACCCGATCGAGTACCGCACCTACACCTGGCACACCGGCCTCGATACCTACGAGCGGGTCGTCGAGGAAGACGCCAAGGTGTCCGCGACCGTGATCGCCGCCGCCGTCTATCATCTCGCCACCCGCGAGGACCTGCTGCCACGGCTCGACGCCGAGACGATGCCCGAGCCCCCCGAGCCGCCGGAAACCCCCACGACCACTAGCAGCCCGTGATGAAAGTCCTGCGTCGCACCAAGGGAGGCGCTGCGCGTGCGCGATCCGGTGCGGAGGCGCCGGGCATCGGTGAGTACGACTCTGTCGGTTTCGCGTGACACGGGGCGGCGTCCGCCCAGCAAACCGTGAAGGCGGCCAGCCTCCTGGCGCGTGCGACATTCGTGCGTGAGCCGCCGCACTGTTTTCGGTTTGCAGGGCGGACGCCGCCCCCGTGTCGCGCGAAACCGACCGCATCACCCCCGGGCTTGCGCTACGGCTCGCGAGGCTTCGTGACAAACCCCTCGAAGCTGCTGGGCTCCGCGGCCATCGCCTCGACCTCGTCGACCTCGGAAGCTCTCATAAATGTCAAGGGGCGCTCGTCGAGCCTCCAACATCGGCGGTGTTGGCCTTCACAAGGGGATAGACCTCACGAGCGATGTATCGCTTGATGCAGCGGATGGCCTCGAGTTTGGACTTACCGCTGGCGACCTTGCGTTGAGCAAACGCTTGCGTGCGCTCGTCGGTGCGGAGCCGGCTAATCGTGATCATGTGGAGGGCCCGGTTGGCTTGACGGTCGCCGCCACGGTTGAGGCGGTGGCGATCAGTCTTGCCGGGAGGAGGCGGGCAGCGGCGCCACCCCGCAGAGCATCGCCCAGGCGGCTTCGGACCGGATGCGCCCGGGGTTGTCGCCGGCGGTGACGAGCAGCTGCCCAGCGGTCTCAATGCCGATGCACGGGCGCTCGATGAGTCGCGCGCCGAGGTCGGTGACGAGGGGCTCGATGAGGTCGTCGAGGTCGGCCACTTCGTTGTTGAGCTCCAGGATACGCCGGGCCAACGACCGCATCGCGATCCGGGTGGCGGTGGCGGGATGGTCGAAGTCGTCATAGTCGGGCCGCCAGGCCGCGACGGTCCGCAGCAGCTGCATCCGGGTCAGGGAACGGACCTCGTCGCGGACCTCGTCCGGGGTCCGACGCGCGTCGCCATCTCCACCGTCCAGCCACCCGCGCCGGCGCCGACCTCCCCGACCGTCATGCCCGGTCGAATCGCCAGCGCGTCCGCCAGACGGCCGGCGTCGTCACCCCGGTCCCCGTACCCACCGTGCACCCAGACGGCCACGGAGACCAGCACGACCGTCGCGACACCGATCGTCAGCCCGCGGCGCATGATGCGACCGTTTGCCCATGGCATCGTGCTGCCCATCCTGCCCCCCCTTGCTCTCACTTAGAGTCTCCCTCTGGGATGGGTGAAACCCCTCGCCTTTAGGCGAAGCCTTCAGGAGGCCGCAGGGCCGGACCTCTTCGGGCTCTGGGACGTGCGCCGTGATAGTCGGCTTCAGCCGACGCGGCGCACTGATTCCCTCGCCTTCAGGCGAGGGAGACTCAATCGAGCGCGGACCAGGTCGGTGTTCCGCGGTGGACGGGCCGCGGGCAGGCCGGCCAGCACGGGCTGCTAGGGCGAGCCGGCGCGGCCGGCGACGAGGGCGCCACCGAGAATGATCAGGTTTCCGACGTCCTCGGTGCCCGGTCCGAGTCCGTTGCCCTGCATCTCGTTCGTGATGATGTCGAGCCGTCCATCCGCGTCGACGTGCCCGGCAGCGGCGCTGTAGCAGAGCGTGTCACCGGCGTCGGCCCCCTGGGCGCCGTGCGCGCCGAGGACCTCTGTGATCCGTACGCCGGCGAGGCTGGCGAGGTCGGCCAGGTCGAGGAGCGAGGGCCAGGGAACGCCCTGGCCGTGGAAGACGTACAGCACGCCGGCATCCCCCCGCCCCAGGGGGTCCGCGTGGGGCGAGCTGAACGCCAGGTCGGCGATGCCGTCGCCATCGAAATCCCCGCTCGCGGCCGTGTCGGCGGAGATGTCGCCGGCCGCGCCACCGAGGAACGTCGAGATCACGAGTCCGGCGGGCGGCGCGTCGAGGCCGAAGGCCAGCCCCTTGAGACTGGCCGCCCGGAAGATCACGTGTCCGAGCCCGGACCCCGGCCGATCCTGCGCCGGCGTGCCGTCGCCCACGAGGTCGCCGATGAACAGGTCGGCCGAGCGGTCGTGGTCGTAGTCGTCCCCGCCGAGGAGCTCCTTCCCGAATCGCACGTTGCCCACCCGGCCATGGATGGTCGTCCACGTGCCTGCCGCCCCGCCCGCTCGTAACGTCAGCCCGGCCGGCCAGGGATTCACGGCAAAGGTGTCGTCCCAGGCGATGTAGACCGTCCCCCTGGGCGACCCCCCGGCGAAGTGCGCCGACCCGAGCGGCGCACCCAGGGCGGGAAGTGCGGCCCCGGCCCGCGCCAGGGCGGCTGCGACCAGGACCTCGCCACGCCCGTTCCCATCGAGGTCGGCAATCTGACAGGTCGCACCGAAGTGGAACTCGTTGGCGCCGACCGGCGGCAGCACACGGACGACATGCCCGGCCAGGGGCGTGGCGCCGAAGCCGGCGAGGTCGATCGTCGACGTGGTCGCCAGGTGGGCTCCTCCCCGGACGAGATATGCGGCGCCGCGGTCGGTCTCGCCGGCGTCGTCCTCCTGGTCAGCGCCGACGACGATATCCGCAATACCATCGCCGGTGACGTCACCCGTGCGCATCCAGATGCCCAGCCGGTCGACGGCCTGCGCCCCGACGAGGGTCAGCAGCGTCACCGCGGCGGGGGGCGCGCGCAGGTCGAGCGACGCGAGCGTGGCGGCGTGATCCCGTAGCGCCTGACCGCCGACCACGATGGTCAACGCGCCCGCCCCCGGCCGGCCGGCGGGCGAGTAGTTCTGGCGGGCGATCAGCAGATCCCCCACGCCATTTCCCGTCACGTCGTCCATCCAGATCTCGGAGCCCGCGGCCTCCTGGGGTTGATCGCCGGGTGCGGTGTCGCGGTGTCCAGGCTGCCCGCGACGACCCCGTCGCCGAACACCAGATACACCTCCCCTGTCAGGTTCCTGCCGAACGGACTCGCCTGCATGGCGGCCATCGCGTAGTCCTCGAAACCGTCGCCGTCGCCGTCGCCGTCGGCGCCGGCCGCGACCGGTACGCCCGCCGACCCGGATCCGGTCGAGCCCGACACGCGCAGCAACCCGCTGCTGGTCGACACGTCCGCAAGGTCGATCGTCCGCCGGGGCGGCGGCGCGATCTGCTGCTCGAGGGCGGTGACCCGGGCCACGAGATCGTCGATCGTGGCCGAATCGGCGGGCGTGCCGGGCGGACCCGGCGGCCCGGCGGGCCCCGTCGGGCCGGGTGGACCCACACCCGTCACCCGGTCGGCGCACTCCCAGCTCGATCCGTTCCATCGCGGCACCTGGTCGGCCTGGCGCGCGAGGCCGGCCAGCGTCGGCGTGGGCGCCACGACGACCACGTCGACCAGGTCCATGACCGCCCCGGTTGGCCTGGCCACGGCGCCGATCGTGTAGGCGCCGGGCGCGAGGGTGGTGACGGTCATGGCGAATCCGGCGAATCGGAATTGCAGACCGTTTATGAATGCGACATCCCAGCGCTCCAGGCCCACGGTCGCCTGGCCCAAAGGGATGCCGTTGCCGTCGCCAGGCTTCGGATAGGCCCACACGTCAACCGCCGCGACACCGGTGTCGGTCGTATTGCCGGGCTCGAACGCGTAGCCGCCAACGGTGAACGGCTGCGTCACCTGGCCGTACTGGGCTGGGATCTCGATGTGGGTGACCGCAGAACTCGCCTGAGGCGTCTGCGCCCGATGCGCACGCCGCCGCACGCAAGGAGGACGAGAGCCGCGACACCGGGACGGCGTCCGTTCATCGTCATCGCGACGCTGGCCTCGGCCTCAACAGCCCAATGGTCTTCATCGGTCTACTCTGCCACCCGTCTTCCCGTTTGACAACGTCTCCGAGGCGACGCCGTGAACGCGACAGGTCCGCCCAGCCGAGCCGCGCCCGAGATTCGATCACCGTTTCTACCGACTCGAAAGCGCGTCGACTCGAAGTGGCACACCGCCGACCAGGGTCCTGGAATGTCGTTAGGTCCTAACAGCCCGTGGTAAAAGTCCTGCTGCAGTCGGCCGGCGCTGCATCCCACCTGACTGCGTTGCTCGTCGGTCAAATACTCCCGGTATTCTCGCTCCTCGCGCCTTGCCAGCCGGGCGCAGCGCCACCCTAGGTGCGACGTTGGACTTTCACCACGGGCTGCTAGTACTACTTTGTTAGATCCGCAATTGCACCGACTTTAGCGCCTCGATGCGCTTCAGGTAGAACGGCCGTGGAGCAAAGAGGTCCGCGGTGAAGATTTCCTGCACGATCGCGCGGGCCACTGGAAAGGTGAGCCCGGCGAGGTGCCGCCGCCGCTCGGCCTGCAGGAAGTTGTACGTCACGGCGGTGAGCACGACGTGATGGTGCCAGCCCGGGAACGTGCGGCCTTCGAAGTGATCCAACCCGAGGTGGGTCTTCAACTCTTGGAACTGCTGCTCGATGGCCCACCGCTGATGCGCGAGTCGGACAAGCTGCGGCCAGGAGGTGGTGGCCGGCAGGTTGACGAAGAAGTATTTGGTCCGCGGCGTCGCGCCCGTGTCGCGTTCGGCCAGCAGCCACACCTCGGGGGCGAGCCGGCGGTCGCGCCAGTCGTGGGCCGGGGTCACCCGCAGGGCCACACACTGGACCGTCCAGCGGCGCCCGCCGCGGCGGTTGCGCCAGCTGATGGGCCGCCACCGCGGCTGCGCCTTGGCGGCCTGGGCCACCGTGTACGCCCGCACGCCCGCCGCCAGGTCTGGCCGGGTGCGCGGGCGCCCCAGCCGGCCGCCCCGCCGGTGCCCGAGGCGCGGCCGCCCCAGGAACACGGTCTGCGACGAGGAAATCCCCACCGCATAGGGGAGCCGCAACCGATGCCACATGGCCCGAAACAGGCCGGTATCGCCAAACTCCGCATCGGCCAGCACGCCGGTGCCGGTGAGGCCGCTGGCGCGCACCTGCCGGAGCAGGGTGAGCGCTTGGCGCCACTTCGCCTGCAACCGGACACCCCGGGGAAGCCGGCCCGATCGCGGGCGGCGTCGGTCAGCCACGCCTCGGGCACATAGAGCGCGGCCCCCAGCAAGTAGGCGCGCAGCCCGGTCCACAGCGCCGCGGTGACCGCCACTTGGCCATTGGCGACTTTCCCCACGGCCCCACAGTACTGGCGGGCCACCCCGACCGAGGACGTCCCTGGCTTGGGGAAACTCGTGCCAGCGAAGATCACCAGCCCTTCGCGTTCGGGCAGCACCGCCCGCAGGCAGCGCCAGACGCCGTCGGCACTCCACGGCGCATCGGTGATGAAGTGTTGGAACGCTTGATAGCCCCCGGGATCGGTCCCCCGCGCCAGCATCGCTTCCATCGACTTGCGCGGGCTGTCGCTGAGCAACCCCTGGACGTACCGGCGCAACGCCAGCTCCTGTGCGCGCTGGCCGAAGCACGCCTTGAAGGCCTCGAGCCATCTCATCAGGCGACGCAACTGCCCCACCGTGCGGCGGTCGTGCACTACCGCGCAGGGTACCGAATTCGCCGGAAAAGTACAATGTCCTCAAATTAGATCACTTGTCGGATCTCGCCCAAATTGTGCGATCTAACAAAGTAGTACTAGGCGGGCGACGTCTCAGGGTGAGCTCGCGGCCTGGATCTCGGCCACGCGCGCCCAGGCGTCCTCGAGGTGCTCGCTCTGTTCGAACTCCTCGATTAGGCGCTCGTAGTAGGCGAGGGCCTCGTCCTTCTTCTCGGTCTTCACCAGCGCCTCTGCCAGGTAGAAGTAGACGCTGTCCCGGTTCGTGAAATCCGGGTCGTCCCGGAGCACGGACCTCAGGCGCTCGATCGCTCCTGGGTACCATCGGACGCGGTAGTAGAACAACCCGACCCGCAGCTCGGACTCGCTCAGCCGGTCTCGCGCCTCCCGCAGCTGCGCCAGCACCTCGGGCATCAAGTCGCTGTTCTGGTAGCGCTCGATGAAGAGATTGAACTCCTGGATGGCCGATCGGGTCGGCGCCTGATCGCGCTCGGCGCCCCGCATCTGCGTGAAGTGGGTCACCGCGATGCGATGCTGCGCGTAGTCCGCCCGGGGATGCGTCGGGTAGAAGGCCAGGAACTCCCGGAACTCGCTGACCGACATGACCCGCGCCTGATCC
This sequence comes from Vicinamibacterales bacterium, assembly GCA_965197935.1. Lineage (GTDB taxonomy): Bacteria > Acidobacteriota > Vicinamibacteria > Vicinamibacterales > CAZQMT01 > CAZQMT01. The sequence goes on from CBDAOD010000002.1 coordinate 1,877,034, forward strand.
GTCCCCTCTCCCAGGTAGCTGTCGCCGAGACCGAGCTTCGCGTCCGCGCGGTGGATACTCTGCGGGTAGCCATCGACGATTTGCCGGAAGTACTCCCGGGCCACGAGCCATTTCTGCTCGGCCAGCGCTTCGGTGCCCAGATTGTAGAGATACGAGTCGGGTTCGGTGGTGTTCGGTGGCAGGACGCTGTCGTCGCTGGCGCAGCCGCCGGCGACGACGGCCCAGACCAGGGTCACGAGCACGAGCGATGGCCACGCCGACCGGCCGTGCGTCAGGGCAGGCATCGACCTCAGGCTGGCAAGGTGTCCCGCAACCAGCGGCACTCGGCTTGGAGCCCTTGCTCGAACAACACGGCCGGGCGAAAATCAAGGTCCGCGCGCGCCCGCGATGTGTCCGCGTAGGTGTCGCGCATGTCGCCCTTCTGCGCTGGCTCCGTCAGGACCTGGACGGGCCGACCCGCGACACGACCAACCATCTCGAGCACGCCGTTGATCGAGATTCGCGAGCCGCCTCCTATATTATAGACGTGGCCCGGCGTTCCGCGGTCCCCCGCGGCGAGGGTCGCGGCCACCGCGTCGCTCACGAACGTGAAATCTCGCGTCTGCTCACCGTCGCCGTAGACCGTGACCGGGCGACCCCGGATCGCGGACGTCAGGAACCGATGGAAGGCCATGTCGGGGCGTTGCCGCGGGCCGTAGACGGTGAAATAGCGGAGCGAGACCGCGGGCACCCCATGATTCACGTGATACAGATGGCACATCTGCTCGGCGGCCAGCTTGGTGACCCCGTATGGCGAGAGCGGTTGGAGCCGCGCGTCCTCTCGCATCGGGATCGGGACATGATCCCCGTAGACCGACGAGCTGGAAGCGTAGACGAGACGACGGATCGGCGTGCCGACACACGCCTCCAACAGCCGCTGAGTCGCCTCGATGTTGTTGATGGTGTAGACCTCGAAGTCTCGCCCCCAGCTCTTCCGCACGCCGGCCTGTGCGGCCAGATGAAAGACCTGGTCGACGTCCTCGAGGAGCGCTTTCAGGTCGATGTCCTGGAGCTTTGCCTCGATGAAGCGAAAGCCCTCGCGCCCGGCCAGCGAGCCCAGATTGATCTCCTTGATCCCGCGCTCGTAGTAGTCGGTGAAGCAGTCGAGGCCGACGACCTGGGCACCGCCGTCGAGCAACGTCATCCCCACGTGCGAACCGATGAACCCCGCCACTCCCGTCACCAGCGCCCTCATGCGAATGCCGCTCGAATCTCGTCCGGGAGACGACGTGGACGTCCCTGGGCGCTCATGACGGCGTGCACCGTGCGACCCACGGCCGCGATCGAGCCGTCGGCGGGTCGGACGATTTCGTATCGAAACTCGATTCGGACGGGCGAGAGGACGGTCCCGCGCGTCACCGCGTCGACCCGTTCGTCGTAGCGCATCGGGTGCCGATACTCGCATTCCGCCGCGATGACGGGCAGCGAGATACCGCCGGCCTCGATGTCGCGGTAGTTCCAGCCTAGGGTTCGCAGGAGATCGCAGCGACCGACCTCGAACCAGATGAAGTAATTGGCATAGTAGACGACACCCATCTGATCGGTTTCGGCATACCGAACGCGTACCTGCGAGGTGGAGCACGGGCGCTGGTGGCCAGAAGCGTCCTGGCCGGCGGGTCCAACCCTGTCTGTGGGAGGGTGGGGCCGTGTCACGTCGCTCACGTGAGTCACACCGGGTCGACTGGTTCAGGCGGTCACGCCTGCCATGGCGGCGGCCTTGAGCTCGCGTGTGGCTCGCTCCGGATCGGGCCGGCCAAAGATCGCCGCGCCGGCCACGACGATCTCGACGCCCGCCGCCACGACCCGTCCGATGTTGCGGTCGTCGATGCCGCCGTCGATCTCGATCGCCGCGGAGCTCCCCGCCCGATCCAGCAAGGTCCGTACCGCCCTCACCTTCATCTCGCTTCGTGGGATGAACGTCTGGCCCCCGAAGCCGGGATTCACCGACATGACCAGCACGTAGTCGACCTCACCGGCGATCTCCTCGAGGGCCACGACCGGTGTCGACGGGTTGAGCACGGCGCCGGCGCGGACGCCCAACCCCTTGATGAGCCCGATCGTCCGATGCAGGTGCGGCAGCACCTCCACATGCACCGAGATCATCGAGGCACCAGCCTCCGCGAACGGCTCGATGTAGCGATCGGGTTCCGAGATCATCAGGTGCACGTCGAGCGGCACCCGTGCCACACGTTTGAGCGCGCGGACGACGGGCGGTCCAACGGTGATGTTCGGGACGAAATGGCCATCCATCACGTCGACGTGGATCAGATCGGCGCCGCCGCGCTCCGCCGCCGTGACGGCGTCTCCGAGGGCGGCGAAATCGGCCGAGAGGATCGAGGGGGCGATCTGGAGCGTCACCGGCTGACCTCGAGCGAGATCGACTCTCCGGGCCTGATCTGGAAGCCCGCGGGCGGGTGTTGCCGGAGAATCACACCGGCGGGGACGCCGGGGTAGGGGTGCTCGCCGACGACCGCCACCCTGAGGCCACGGGACCGCAAGATCTCGGCCGCCCGATTGCCGTTGACGCCGATCAGGTCCGGCATCACGTAGGTCGCGCCGAGCTCTCCCCGGTTGACCAGCAGCGACACGCTCGATCCAGGGCTGTCGGCGCGGGGCTCCTGGGCGACGACGGCCCCGGTTGGGTAGAGCGCCGAACGAATCTCCGACACCCCGGCCAGGTCGAGCGCACCCTGTGCGAGGCGCACCTGAGCGTACTGCGGCGTCTCGCCGACTAGCGCCGGAACGGTATCGGCGCGTGGGCCCGAGCTGACCCAGACCTTGATGTTGCGCTGGCGACGGGTCGTGAGGCCGGACTCGGGGTCCTGGGCCAGGATCTGGCCCGCCGCGATCTCGGGGTGGACCCGCCGGCCCTCCTCGATGCGCAGCGACAAGCCGCTCTCGGCGAGGAGCACCGTCGCGTCGGCCACCGTCTGGCCGATCAGCGGCGGCACCGGAACCTCGCGTGCCTTGAGGGCGACGCGCATGGCGATCCCGGCGCTGACCAGATAGGTGGCCATCAGGGCTCCGGCCAGGAGCAGAACCTTGCCCACGCCCCAGACATGCCGCTTCAGCGCCATCGAGATTCAAGGTACTACAAGTCCTTATTCTTCACAATCTTCAGGCCCTTCGAACGAGTAGGGCGGCGAAGAAAGCGTCGAGGCCATGCTCGGGCGGCGACGTGCGGAGCCGCCCCGTGTCGTCCATGACGGCGTCGAGACCCGGGGGAATCGGCACACCGGCCCCACGGGGGTCCCGGTCTTGGAATGCGGGGTGGTCGCGCAGGAACGCCGCCACGACCTCTTCGTTCTCCTCGGGCTCGCTCGAACAGGTGGCGTAGATCAGGCGGCCACCCGGGCGCACGCCCTCGGCAGCCCGCGCGAGCATGGCGATCTGCGTCTCGCGGAGTCGAGCCAGGTCCGTTTCGGTGCGGCGCCACCGGATCTCGGGGTCGCGGCGGATGACGCCGAGACCGGAGCACGGGACATCGGCGAGGACGCAATCGAAGGTGGCCGAGAACGGCAGCCCGGCCTGTAGGTCGAGCCGGACGATCCGCGCTCCCGACACGCCGGTCTCGTGGAGCACCTGCACCAGGAGATCCAGCCGGCGGCGGCGAGTATCCGCCGCAACGAGGAGTCCGCGGTCCTGGAGATCGTCCGCCAGGGCGATCGTCTTCCCGCCGGGGGACGCGCAGGCGTCGAGCACGCGTTCGCCCGGCCGAGCCGCGGCGAGCAGGGTGACCAGCTGCGCCGCCTCGTCCTGAATCACGAAGGCGCCGGAACCCGCGAGCGGCGTCCGCAGCGGGTGCCCCGCGGTCACGACCAGGCCGTCGGGCGCGTAGCGAGTGCGCTCGGTGCGCACGCCGTGACGGGCCAGCCGCTCGACCAGTTGGTCCCGGGACCCGTGCCGGCGGTTGACGCGGACGACCAGGGGGGCCGGCGCGTCGTTGAATTGCTCCCACGCGATCGTCCGGTCGAGCCCGTGGCGATCGAGCCAGCGGGCCGCCAGCCACCGCGGGTGCGACAGGGTCACGCTCAGGTAGTCCAGAATCCTGTCGCGCTCGCCGGTCGCGGGGAGGCCGGGGAGGGGCAGATGGCCGCGCTCGCGGTCGATCCTCCGCAGGACGGCGTTCACGAACCCCACGGCGCTCGCCTTGCGTGCACGCCGGGCGAGCGCGACGGCATCGTCGACGATCGCGTGCGCCGGGACGCGCGCGTGATGGAGGAGCTGGTACGCGCTCAGACGCAGGATATCGAGGACCTCGGGGTCCAGTCGCGCCGGCGGGCGCCGGCTGGCGTGGTCCACGAGGTGATCGAGTGCGGCTTGCCAGCGGAGCGTCCCGGTGGAGATGTCGGACGCCAGCGCGTCGTCTCGTGGATCGGTCAGCGTCGCGCGCACCCGCGCGAGGGCCGCGGGGAGATCCGACTCGCCGGCATTCACGGCTCGCAGCGCGCGATAGGCAGCCAACCGGGCGACGGCGATCATCGGGTACGCGGCGCGCCGAGCACCGCGCCCGGCGCAATCCGGTGTCCCGCGAGAAAGGCGCGCGCGCTCATGGCGCGTCGCCCCGCGGCCTGGATCTCGAGGATGTCCACGACGTCGCCCTCGCCGGCGGCCACCCGCAGTCGATCGCCGCCGGCCTCGAGGACGGTTCCCGGGAGGCGGGGGGACTCGTCGGCCCCGGACGGATGGACATCCGTGCGCCGGATCACGAGACGGTCCTCCACGAGGAAGGTGTAGGCGAGTGGCCACGGATGGAGCCCGCGCACGAGGTCGTGAATCCGGCGGGCGGGATGGCTCCAGTCGATCAGACCCTCCTCCTTCGTGAGCCGGGGAGCGTAGGTCGACTGGTGGTGCTCCTGGGGCGTCTCGCGTACGGTCCCGGCGGCCACGGCCGCCAGGGTCTCCACGAGCAGGTCCGCGCCCAGCCGGGCCAGATCCCGCTCGGCCTCGTCGCTGGTCTCGTGCGGACCGATCGCCCTGGATCTCGCGGCGAGGATCGGGCCGGCATCGAGCTCGGACACGACCCGCATGATCGTGACGCCGGTCTCCGTTTCGCCCGCCATGATCGCGCGGTGCACCGGAGCGGCCCCCCGGTACCTCGGCAGCAGCGACGCGTGCACGTTGATCATCCCGAGCCGCGGGAGACGCAGCAGCGACTCGGGGAGGATCTTGCCATAGGCCACGACGACGCCGATCTCGGGCGCGTGGGCCTCGAGCGCGGCCAGGAACGCCGGGTCGCGGAGTCGTCCGGGTTGGAGTACCGGGATCCGGTGGGCGCGGGCGCCGCGCTTGACCGGCGGCTCTTCGGTGCGGTGGCCCCGGCCTCTCGGTCGGTCGGGCTGCGTCACGGCCACCACCACGCGGTGTCCCTCGGCGACCAGTCGTTCGAGGCCGGAGAGGGCAAACTCGGGCGTGCCGAAGAAGGCAATCCGGGGTCGCGCCGCGGCGCGTGCCGGCGGCGTCGCGGCTACCATTTGTCGGTGCGGCGCAGCTTCTGAATCTTGCGGACGATCAGCTGCCGCTTGATGCCGCGCAGGCGATCGACGAACAGCTTGCCGTCCAGGTGGTCCATCTCGTGCTGGAAGGCCCGCGCGAGCAGCGCGGTGCCCTCGCGGGTCTGTTCGCATCCGTCTCGGTCGAGACCCTTCAGCACAACCCGCGCCGGGCGCGCCACCGTGGCCGTGAACCCGGGCAGGCTGAGACAGCCCTCCTCCTCGAGCTGCATGCCGTCGCGCTCGATGAACTCCGGGTTGACCATCACGATCAGATCGCCGGAGCTGCGACCGATCGAGAGATCCACGACGAAGATCCTGAGCGGCACGCCGATCTGCGGCGCGGCGAGGCCGATGCCGGGCGCCGCGTACATCGCCTCGATCATCTGATCGATCAACGTCTGCGTGTCGGGGGTGATCTGTTCGACTGCGGCGCTCTGGTCGTGGAGCACCGCGTCGCCGTACTTGACGATTGGACGGATCATGCTCAGGCCGGATCAGGAGGCGTCGAAGCGCCGCCCGACCGGGCCCATTCTATACGAACTCGCGCGGCGGCTTCGCGGCGCTGCCCGACGTGCATGGGCGGTGGCGACCGACGAGTCAGGCGGCCTGCGGAGTGCGCATGCGGACGAAACCGCGCCACCGCTCGCGGTCGCCGTGCGTAGATTCTGCGGCCGCCGGCCATTGGCGCGTGAAGGACGTGCTCTGACCCACAGCCGATCGAGCCGGCGTGCTGGGCGGGGTTCTTGCAGCACGTGGCCGCGAACTGGCGTCCCCGGGACGGTCGCCGGCGCACCGCGGGGCGGGGCCGCCGGAGTCGCCGCCGGAGCGGCCATGATGGACGAGAGCGGGTTGCTAGGGTCCAGCGAGGCCATCGATCGGGTGAAGAGGGCGGCAGCGCGCGCCGGTCCCACGCCGTTTCCCGTCTTGGTCCACGGAGAAACGGGAAGCGGCAAGGAGCTCGTTGCGCGCACGATTCACCACCACGGTGGGCGAAGCGAGCGGAATTTCTGCGCTCTCAACTGTGCGGCGCTGAGCGAGGAGCTGCTCGAGGCCGAGTTGTTCGGGCATGCGCGGGGAGCCTTCACCGGCGCGCTCGGCGAGCGGCGCGGTCTCTTCGAGGAAGCGAGCGGTGGCACGCTGTTCCTGGACGAGGTGGGTGAGCTCTCGAGCCGCGCGCAGGCGAAGCTGCTCCGCGTGCTGCAGGAGCAGGAGATCCGCCGCGTGGGAGAGAACCTCCCGCGGCGCATCGACGTCCGGGTCGTCGCCGCGACCAACCGGTGTCTGTCCGCCGAGGTGGAGGCTGGGCGGTTCCGACCGGATCTGCTCTACCGCCTCGACGTCATCCGGATCCGCGTGCCGCCGCTGCGCGAACGCGTGGAGGACATCGAGGTGCTGGCGCATCACTTCTGGAACCAGGTCAGGCACCACACGGGAAGCCACGCCACCCTCGAGCCGTCGACCTACGAATCACTGGCACGCTATACCTGGCCCGGCAACGTGCGCGAGCTGCAGAACGTGATGGCGGTGCTGGCGGTGCGGGCCCCGCGGCGGGGCGCCGTGGGGCCGGACGCGCTCCCGGAACCGCCGCGGTGGTCCAAGGCGCGCGCCGAACCGGCGACACTGGCCGCCGCACGGCGTGCGTTCGAGCGCGAGTTCGTCCGGGCAGCCCTGGCCCGCGCCGCAGGGCGCCGGGGGCGGGCCGCGCGGGAGCTCGGGATGAGCCGGCAAGGGCTCGCGAAGCTGCTCGTCCGTCTCGATCTTCGGGATCACCCTGGAGATCTTGCCGCGGTCGGGCGTTCGGGCGACGAAGCCGAGCCCGCGGGAGGGGGGAGGCCATCCCTCCGCGCGTGATGCCGCGCTCGGGCGAGACGATCGCCGCAGGCCGGCTCCACGGTTCGACTCGGCGAGCGCCGGACGCCACCCCGTCCCGGTCAGCGGTCGCGGCCGCGCCCCGCGCTCAGAGGACGAACCCGAGGACGAGGTAGAGCGCAATCGTCGCCGTGGCGGTCAGGAGCGCGTAGGGCAGCTGCGTTCGCACGTGGTCGATGTGATCGGTGCCGGCCGCCATCGAGGAGATGATAGTGCTGTCGGAGATGGGCGAGCAGTGGTCCCCGAAGAGTCCGCCGCCGAGCACCGATGCGATCACGAGACCCGGGTGGAGGCCGATCAGCTCGACCATCGGCACCCCGATGGGCATCATGATCGCCCACGTGCCCCACGAGGTACCGGTCGCGAACGAGGTGAACGCCGAGACAACGAACAGGCCGGCGGGAATGAGGCCGGGCAGCAGGTTCGCCCGCGCGATCTGCGCGACGTAGGTGCCCGTGCCCAGCGACCGACACGTGTCGCCGATCACGAAGGCGAGCAGCAAGAGCACCACGATTGGGATGAGCCCACCGACGCCTCTCATGAACGCGTCGGTGATCTCCTGTAGGCTCAGGATGCCCTGCGCCCAGTAGCTCACGGCGCCCACCAGCAGGCCTGCATCACGGCCCAGAAGGCCGAGAGCGCACCCGCCCCGTTCATGATGTTGCCGTTGCCGGTGACGTAGAGGGCGCCCAGCACGGTCACGATGATCGTGCCGACCGGCAGCAGCATGTTGACGGCCCGCGGCGGCACCCCCGGCCACCCGAGAGCTGGGTGAAGGTGATGAGCGCGCCGATCATCGCCGTGAGCAGGATGGTGAGAGTCCGGTCGGCATCCGCGAACACACCGACGACGGCGTTGACCGACCCGATGAAGCCGGCGAATGGATCCCAGCCGCTCAGGATCGTCCAGCCCAGCCAGATGCCCAGCAGGAGCGAGAAGTAGACCTGCCTGGTCTTGATCGCGAGGGTCAGCGCAAGCACGGGCGGCAGGACCGCCAGCCAGCCGTACGGACTCGTCAGGGGCACCGTGGCGGCCTCTCCGCGCCGCCCGGCGCGGCGTTCGAGCGCGAGATCATGGCCTCGACACTGGCACAGCCGTCATCGATGTCGGTGCACGGCTGCAAGGGCTCCTCGCTCAGATCGCCGGCGGGGATTCGGGCGACTGCGCCAGAATGTGACGACCGGTGTTCGTCTGGTCGCTCGGACTCGAGATGACCGTGGCGCCCCAGGCCTGCATCATCGACTTGCGATACGGCTTCTGGCGGTAGCTGGCGGAGACCATGTAGACGGTACACTTGAGTCCCAGCTGGCTGCACGCAAAGGCGAGCGCGCTGCCCCACTGTCCAGCGCCCGTTTCCGTCGCGATCCTTCTGGTGCCCGCCTCCGCGTTGTAGTAGGCCTGCGGCACGGCCGTGTTCGGCTTGTGACTGCCGGCGGGGCTGACGCCCTCGTACTTGTAGAAGAGACGGGCGGGGGTGTCCAGCTCGCGTTCGAGCCGGTGGGCGCGAAAGAGCGGGGTCGGGCGCCACAGCCGGTAGATGTCTCGCACCGGGTCGGGAATCGCGACCTCGCGATCCCGGGTCACCTCCTGGCCGATCAGGGCCATCGGGAAGAGTGGCGCGAAGTCTTCGGGTCCCACCGGCTGATGCGTGCCTGGGTGCAACGGCGGGTCGAGCGGCCATGGCAGATCGGCTGTGACGTTGTACCAGGTCGTCGGAATCTCTTCCTCGGACAAGAGGAGCTTGGTCGCCGCGCTCATACGTCCCTCCTAGCGATTCCCCGCAATGCTATCCTAGCAGCCCGTGGTGACAGTCCTGCGTCGCACCGGGGATTGCTGTGGGAAATGTCGCCCCGGGATCGGGGCAGGCCGGGCAGGGCTCGGCCTACTCCTGGTTCTGGTCGGGGTCATGGGCTTCGGCGGCTGCGGTGCGTCGCCGCCAACCATCAGCAATCTGGCGGTCGAGCCAGGTACCGAGCCCTCGAGTGCGACGCTGACCTTGAACACGAGTGAGCCCACTCGAGTCACGGTCGGGATCGACGATGGCCACCGGTTCAGGACCGTCACCTCGGGAACGAATCACGAGGGGTATCACGCGCTCAGCGTCACCGGTCTCCGTCCCGCCACGACCCACACAATCACGCTCTCCGCCGTGACCGAGGATGGCAGGAAGACGGTGGCGGATCCGCGCGCGTTCACGACCCCGCCACTCGGTCCCTAGTGCACCGCATCTCGACGGCGGTGCACTAGTACTACGTTGTCAGATTCGCCCGCTGCGAGCCGAAGCGGCGCCCCCCCAGCAAACCGAACACACTGCGGCGGGTGACGCCCGTGTCCCAAACGGGGCACCGAGGCTGGGTGCCGTCACCGTTTCTCGGGCCCGTTGCTGCGTCGCTTCAACAGGCTCGGGACGAGCGTCAGGACGAGCAGCACCAGATCGTCGATGTACCCGAGCGGTCCCATGAACGCCTCGGGAAGCAGATCGATCGGCGAGAGCAGGTAGAGTCCGACGAGCACGAGGGCAAGCCGGGGATGTTGGCTGACGAAATCAAGAATGGCGCGTCGCATCCGATACGCTCCGTAGTCTAGCGTCCTGTAACCGTCATTCGTGGCGGTAGTCTCGCGCGCGGCGCCCGGGTCGTTTCACCATCGGACTTCTCCCACGTCTGGGACGCATGCAAGTCCGTGAAACTGACGAAGTCGTGCGAGCACTACAGTATAATCGGCCGCGCTCGCGATCGACTCCCTCATGACCGAGACACGCAGGTCGACCCTACTGACATCCGAAGACTGGTGGGCGGTCTGGGCCGCGGCGCTTCTGATCGCGGGCGCGGTGCTCCACCTGGTGACCGCGGTTCCGGCCGTGGGGGGATGGACCGACCGCGCCTCCGACGCGTTCGCCGGCCGCGTGTCCGGGTTGGCCGCGCTGGGCGTGGGCCTCGGGTTGCTGGGGGCCCTCGCGGTGGGCGTCATGGGGGGGCCGGTCCTCCGATTCCTGCGGGGGTATGCGGGCATCTTCGTGCTGGCGGTGCTGTCCTACCTGGCCGCGCAGCAGAGCTCGATCAGGGCCGGCGGTTTTGGCTACGCATTCTGGGCGCTGCTGTTCGGGCTGATCATCTCGAACTCGGCAGGGACGCCGCGATGGATGAGGCCTGCCCTCAGGGGGGAGCTCTACATCAAGACGGGGCTCGTGCTGCTGGGCGCCGAGATCCTGTTCGGCAAGATCCTCGCGCTGGGCGGTCCCGGGTTGATGGTCGCATGGCTCGTCACGCCGATGGTCCTGGTGTGTATGTATCAGTTCGGCACGCGCATCCTTGGGATCCCGAGCAAGGCGCTGGTCGTGGTCGTGGCCGCCGCCACCTCGGTCTGCGGCGTGTCCGCGGCGATCGCGGCGGCCGGCGCGGCGCGCGCCAAGCAGGAGGAGCTCACGCTGGCCGTGGGGATGACGCTTATCTTTACGGTGGCGATGATGATCGTGATGCCGCTGGGCATACGTGCGGCGGGCATGGATCCGCTGGTTGGTGGAGCCTGGATCGGGGGCACGATCGACGCGACGGGCGCGGTCGTGGCGGCCGGTGCCATGCTGGGACCGCAGGCCGAGCAGGTCGCGGCGGTCGTCAAGATGATCCAGAACATCCTGATCGGCGTCGTGGCCTTCGTCATCGCGGTCTATTGGGTGGCGCGTGTCGAACCCTCGGCCGACGCGTCGCGACCGGGCCTGATGGAGATCTGGAATCGCTTCCCCCGGTTCATCATCGGTTTCATCGGCGCCTCCCTTCTGTTCTCGTTCGTGCTCACGCCGGCGATGGGTGATGACGCAGTGGCCGACGTGCTCGGCGTGACGTCGAGGCTGCGCGGCTGGTTCTTCTGCGTGGCGTTCGTGGCCATCGGCCTGGAATCGAACTTTCGGAATCTCGCGCGGCAGATGGTGGGCGGCAAGCCGATCCTGCTGTATCTGGTTGGCCAGCTCTTCAACCTGATCCTGACGCTGGTCATCGCCTACCTGGCGTTCGGCGGGATCCTCTTCGAACGGCCTCTGTGCCATGCCGGTGCTCCCACCGCGCGTGCATCCTCGGGTCGAGACCTCGGCGAGGCGCGAGCACACCCGTGCGCTAGCAGCCCGTGGTGAAAGTCCTGCGTCGCACCAAGGGCGGCGCTGCGCCCGGCTGGCAAGGCGCGAGAAGCGAAAATACCGGGAGTATTTGACCGACGAGCAACACAGCCAGGCGGGATGCAGCGCCGGCCGACTGGAGCAGGACTTTTACCACGGGCTGCTAGAGATGGGTTGGCGACCGGGCGACGGCGCGGGCCGCTGGGTGAGGCTGACCGTGACGGCGGGTGCGCTCTGGTTGCTGCTGTGGGCGCTGACGTCGGCGCATCGGGTGCCGGGCGCGGCCGGGACGGTTCTCCGCTCCAACCTGGCTCGCGACCGGGACGCCGGCGCGATGATCTACACGGATCTCGGCGACTGGCGTGACCTGGAGCGTGCGGTGCGCGCGGCGCGGCGCGGCCGCCCGGGTGCGGTGCGCGCCGGCCCGGGGAGCGCTCGATGACTCGGCGACCCGGGATCCGGTTGCCGGTGGCGCGCTCGTTCAGCTCAGACGCGACTGGAGCTCGAGGAGGATCGGGTCGTCGGGGTGTGCGTCGAGGGCGCGGCTGAGCGTCGCGCGCGCCCCGTCGACGTCGCCGGCGCGGTACTCCGCGTCCGCCAGCCGGGCGAGGACGACGACGTCGTTAGGCGAGACCTCGTCGGCCCGCTGGAGCCAATGGACGGCGACGAGCGGTTCGTCAGCCGCGAGAGAGAGATCCGCGATCCGGATCGCTCTCGCGATACGATTGGAGACCTCGTCCGTGTCACCGACCAGCGCGTCGTAGTCGATTAGCGTGTCTCGCCCGGTCGGGTAGTGTCCGAGCCGTTCGGCGGACTCCGACAGGTAGACGAACGCGGCCGGGTCGACCGGAAAACGGCCCGTCGCTCGCTCCAGGACGCGCTCGGCCAGCTCCGCGTCGTCCGCCAGTAGCAGCGCCCGGCCCAGGAGCGTCAAGGCTTCGCTGCTGGCCGCGGCGCCCCCGCTCACCGACCCCTGCAGCGCTTCCAGGGCCTTTCCGAGCGCGACTCGGTCGCCGCGCTCCGCGGCGTCGAGCCAGATGCCTCCGAGCGCCACGTAGACCTGCGGATCGTCCGGGTGCTGTTCGGCCGTTCGGCCCAGCGCCAGCACGCCCAGATCGGTGCGTCCGGAGCGCGCGTAGGCCAGCGCGAGGGCGATCTGGCGCTCCGGCGACTCCGGGTCCAGGTCGGCGAGTGCCTGCAGTTGCGCGATCTCGCTCTCGAGCCGGCTCTCTGCGCGGTCGAGGGCGGCCAGCTCATCCCGGGCGTGCACGAGCGTCGGAGCAAGCTCGACCGCCCGCTCCAGCGCCTGGCGGCTCTCCTCGGGCGTTTGCTGGCGCAGGCAGAGACCCAACAGGTAGTGCGCCTCGGCGAAGCCGTCCTCGAGGTCCACGGCCTGGCGCAGCGGCGGAATGGCCCCAATCGGATCCCCTTCGCGGTAGCGTGCCAACCCGAGCTTGTAGAGCATGCGGGCCGAGCGATCGTCGAGCTCGACGTAGCGCTCGTACTGCCGCTTGGCCTGCGTGTAGCGCTCGAGGGCGTACTGCACGTCGCCGAGCTCTTCGAGGGGGCGGGTCGCGGTTGGGTCGCGCTCGACCGCCTCCCGCAGGTCGCGGAGCGCGGAGTCGAGATCGCCGAGGCTCAGATAGGTCTCGCCGCGTTTGAGGTAGGCGAGCATCGAGTCGTTCTTCAGGGCGATCGCGCCGCTGAACGCCTCGATCGCCAGGAAGGTCTGGTCGCTCGCCAACGCGGCATCCCCCTCCGCAATGAGCCGGCTGTACTCCTGGTCGCGCGCCGTGGTCAAATAGGCCGCGACCGCCGTCGCGCCGGCCACCAACACGACGAGGGCGAGCAGGAGGCGTCTCACCGACTCCTCGACGGGTCGGCGCCGCCCACGGCCGTCACGGCGTTGCTCATGGCGTCGGTCGCCCGGATGATGGCGCGGCCCGCGGCCGCTTCGCCTTCGAGGACGATCTCGAATTCTTCGACCTGCGAATCGGGGATGCCGTCCGTCGGATAGATCACGCGCCAGGTGTTGGCGTCCGTGGAGTACTCGACCCGCCGGACGGGCGAGTGCGCGTCGCGTACGGTGAAGCCGATCAGCACGCGCGCGTCCTCTCGGTCGACGCTGGAGATCGCGACGATCGGCGGCGAGTTGTCGATGTCGAAGGCCGCACTCTCGAGCTCGCTGGTGAGCGCGTTCCCGGGCGAGTTGGACTGCGCGTCCGACGCGAGGATCTTGATGACGTAGGACCCATCGGGCACCGAGCTGGTGTCCCACGCCAGGATTGGATCCGCCAGCCCCCGCCGCAGCGGTGTCCACCTGGTCTCGCCCTCCGACCGGTAGAGCACGTCGAACTGGAGCGCGTCGTCGTTGTCATCCGAGGCCTCCCAGACGAACGTCTGCAGACCCTTTCGGTAGAAGGCTCGCCCGACGGTCGGCCGCGTGGCGGCCGCGGCCGCGGTTCCGGAGACCGCGTCCGTTCCCGCGGCGTCCGACGGCACCTGGTCGTAGCCGGCGATCTCCGGCTGTCCCGACGAGAAGGGCTTCTGGAAGACCGTGCCAGGGGGATGGACGGTGATCGAGGCGACCGTGGGACGGAGGTTGCGCTCGAGATAGGCGACGGTGACCGATGTCAGGACCGGCGAGGCCTGCTCCGCCGAAAGCACCGCCCGCCACTGCAGATATCGGGACTTGGGACTGCGGATCTGCTGTCCCTCACCCTCCGACCCGACCGGCGTCCAGTCGCTCCAGGTGTCGTCCGCGGTTGCGGTGTTGCCCGACCGGGTGTAGAGCGTGACCTCGCTCCCGGGTGGCCGGTTGCCGCGCCAGCGGATGCTGCCCCACGTCGCCACGGTGCCGGCGTCATTGACGACCGATTCGTAGGATCCCTCGGTGGAGCGGTCCGCGGACAGCTTGAAGATCTTGCCCGGGTTCGCGGTCGCCAGGTACGTCTCGTCGAGCTCGCGGACGAACATCGTGACCTGCTGGGCGTCGGCCCGGGTCAGCAACGTCGTTGTGCTCGGATCGCCCGCGGTCCGGAAGATCTTGCCGCTGTTGCCGGTGCCGATGATGAGCTCGCCCTGGGCATCGAACGCGAGATCGTAGGGTGCGTCTTCTCCGGATTCCCACACGGTATCCCACAGCCCGTCGGGCAGGATGCGATACACCGCGCCTCGCGGTCGCGGCGCCTCGCGGGCGGGCGTGGCCGTCGAGGTGGACACGGCCGGCACCTCGCCGATCGCAATCGACGTGATCTCGGTCGAGATGGTCGCGATCGGCGCCCGGGTTGGCTCGGTGTCCGGCCGGGTCGACGCGCCGGCGCCGCCAGGCTTTCCGCTGACGGCCGCGGCGTAGATCGCCCCGTCCGGCGCGACGCGGAGGGCGTGGATCTCGTTGAAGGCCGTATCGAGTAATACGAACGCCTTCCCCGTGGCGTCGATGCGGAAGACCCGGCCCGGCGAGTCGCTGCCGGCGAGAAGGTTGCCATCGGCGTCGAAGGCGAGCGCTGTCACGTGCGTGGCCTTCGTGTCGTAGAAGGGCGCCCCGGTGCCATCCGGCGCGATCTTGTAGACGAGACCGTGCTCGCCGGTGCCGGCGAAGAGATTGCCGTCGCTATCGACGGCCAGGGCCCAGATGTACTTGTCCTCAGGGTCGAAGAAGGTCTCCGCCGATCCGTCGAGACCGACCTTGTAGACTCGCCCGTCCGGCGAGGTGGCGACGTAGACGCGGTCGTCGCCCGCCCGTGCCAGCGCGTGCACCTCGAGCTCGTCCGCGTCGAACAGGGTGTCCGCCTGGCCGCCGGGCTCGACCCGTAGCACCTTGCCCTCGTTGCCGGTGCCCGCCAGCAGCGAGCCGTCCGGCAGGGCGACCACCGACCAGAGGAACGGGGCGTTGGTCTCGTGGATCAGCTCGGTGGCGACACCGAGCAGCAGCCGACCGTCATTGTCGATGGAGAGGTTCTCCGCCTCTCCCTCGAGGAACTCGGCCTGGGTCGAGACCTGCCAGAAGGCCGGCGAGGAAGCGTGTCCGCGAAACGGGAGCGACAAAACGACCGCGATGGTCGCGAGCGCCCAGAGAGGTTTGTTCGGCATGATGTCCAACGGAACCTTCGGCGTGTGCGTCGGGCAAGCCCGGCTAGTTGCGGTTCAGGTTGATCGAGAGGAGACGCGAGCCGCTGACGGCGTAGTCGGTCGCCAGCTCCCAGTCGCCGATCGTCGCCTTCCCCAGCGGGACGAAGTTGCCCCCGTTGCGGTCGGCTTCGAAGACGGCCAGGATCGAGGGTGGCAGCGAGGGCAGCGTCTCACCACTGACCACGGCGCCGGCGTCCGAGCTGAACAGCCGGACGTACAGGGTATTGTTCCGGCGGACGTTGTTGAGGGCCCGAATCATCTGCTCGAGGCTCCGCGGCTCTCCCGGGCTCCGCAGCTGCTGGCGCTCCCAGCGGGTGAGCTGGGCGCCATCCGACACCAGAATGGAGAGCGTGCCCGAGGCGTTCGCCGGGATCTCGATCGGGACGGTTCGGATCGTTTCCTCACCCCGGTAGGTCCGTGTGAGGATCTTCAGATCGACGGTCTTCCCCGGACGGGGGCGGATGTCATCGAGCCACGCGCGCTCCAGCGTCGCCGTCTTGGGTTGCTCGGTCGAGGTGATCGCGATCTCGACCTCCTCGAGCTCGACGGGCGCGAAGTTGTTCTTCAGCAAGAAGGTGATGGGGGCCGCGACGTAGGTTGCCGCACCAACCGAGGGCGAGTCGCCGGCGAAGACGTCCTCGAACGCCACGTCTGAGTGGTCCTTGACCTTCGCGATGCCCTTGAGCCCGAACGTGGCGGCTCCGAACTCCCGCTCGTACGATCGGAGCGTGTTCAGGATGGAGAGGTAGGTGAGCAGTGGCGTGAACAACTGGTCGTTGACGACCGCGAACTCGAACCGCTTGCTCAGACCCCGATCCGAGTCGAGCGACACGTGGATCGGAATGAGCGAGGGGCCCGGGCCGAGCGTGCCGGCGATCGCCGTGGCCCGGTCCTGCTGGAAGGTCCCGATCACCTCGCCGACTCCCGCGATCTTGATCGACGACGAGAAGCTGGGCAGCACCGTGAAGACATGGGCCCGTGTCATCGGGAATTCGGTCGGGCCCAGGTTGTAGAAGGGATGGCCGAAGGCGTACACGCGAGTGCCGTCGATGTGGGTCACCGTCCCGGTCGCCGCCAGATCCAGGTCCCCGCTCACCAGGCTGACCCCGACAGCGTCACCGGGCTGGAGCGGGCCGGATGCGGGCTGCGCCGCGGGCCCGAGGCCGGTCACGACCGGCGCGAAGCCATGCTCGGCGAACGCGCCCGTCACCAGGTCGGTCAGCTCGGAGGAGAACCCGCCGATGACCAGCGGCGTCGCGATGGGACGCAGCATCATCCCGAGCGGCGCACCCTCGGCCATCGAGATGCCCAGGACCCGCAGAGCGCCTGGACGGTCGGCGAAGGGCTGGACCCGCTGCGAAAGGGCGCGCAACGCGCTCGCCAGACCGGTCCGGGTCACGGGCAGCTCCAACCGCGGGGCCCGCGCCATCGAGCGCGCCGCCGGCAGCGCGACGTTCTCGGTCATCTCCTTGATCGGGGTGATGCCCGCGATCGGCTCCTTGGAGAAGGCGCCGAGGGAGTAGGAGACGGCGCCGATGAGCCGGCCGTCGATGTAGACCGGGCTGCCGCTCATGCCGGCGATCACGCCGGTGTCGGCGAGCGGGCCACCCTCGAGCTTGGCGAGGATCAGGTTGCGGCGGGGGCCCATCACGTTACGGAGGACCCCGAGGATGTGCGCCTTGAACTCCTGGAGCTCCGAGCCCTGGAAGACCGTGCGCCCGGTACCGACCATACCGGGTTGGATCTCCTCGACCGGCATCAGCTCGGTTGCCGCCGGCAGCGTGACGATGCCCAGCCCGAGGAGGACCGTGAGGAGCGTCATCCTGGCCTGGATCCCGGTGTGGATCATGGTCGCGCCACGCCCTCTCCGCCCGCATCCCACGCCGGACGGGGTATTCCTACCCAGTGTATCGGACGAACGACCTATCCATTCTAGCGGAAGCGCCGTACACCCATCAAGGAGAGTGTGCTTGGCCGGGCTTCGAGAATTGACGCGGCGCGGAAGCCTCTGGTATCGTCGGGGCTGGACCGGGCCCAATGGCGACACGCGCTTTACTTCCATCGGCTCTCTCGGTTGGCGGGGTCAGCCTCGTCGGGGGACTGTCTCGCTGGTGGTGGTATCCGCGCGCCGCTGAAGGGGCCAGGGCCGACGCGTAGCCGTCCGCCGAGTCAGACAGACCGAGCCTCTTCAGCCGCAGCTGGCTGAGGAGGCTTTTTTTGTATGGCGTGGTGTATGAGACCGCTCCTCACGGCGAGCCTCGAGGCAGAGACGACGGCGGCGCTTCGCGCGCGCCGGGACGCAGTCGACTCCGCGGTCGACCTCGTCGAGCTCCGCCTGGACTCGGTGGAGGATCCGGACGCCCGGCAGGCCCTTGCCGGCCGCCAGCGTCGCGTGATCGTCACCTGTCGGCCCACGTGGGAGGGGGGCCGGTTCAAGGGCTCCGAAGAGGAGCGACATCGGATCCTCGCCGACGCTCTTGCGGCGGGTGCCGATTATGTGGATGTCGAGTGGCGTGCGGGCTTCGCCGATCTGGTCGGGACCCGGGGCGGGCGCGGCATCGTGCTCTCGATGCACGATTTCAACGGCGTGCCTTCCGACCTGGCGTCGCGGTGCCGCGCCATGCGCGCGACGGGCGCCGAGGTCGTCAAGCTGGCCGTGCGGGCACACGCCCTGGGCGACCTGCTCCCGCTGCTGCAGCTTGGGCGGTCCGCCTCGCCTTCCGAGCGGCTGGCGCTGGTCGGCATGGGCCCGGCCGGACAGGCCTCCCGGCTGCTCGCCGCGCACTTCGGCTCCTGCTGGAGCTATGGAGGCGAGCGGGTCGCGCCAGGGCAGATCTCGGTGGCCCGGATGCTCCAGGAATTCAGGTTCCAGGCCGTCTCCGCCGCGTCGCACGTCTACGGCGTCGTGGGCGCCCCGATTGGGCACTCCGTGTCGCCCGCCATGCACAACGCGGCGTTCGCGGCCGCCGGGATCGACGCGGTCTACGTGCCGCTGGAGGCGGCCGACGTGGATGATTTCCTCACCTTCGCACGCGCGATCGAGATCCGGGGCGCCAGCGTGACCGCGCCGTTCAAGCGCGGGGTCTTCGAACGACTCGACGAGACAGACGCGCTCAGCCGGCGGGTCGGGGCGGTCAACACCGTCCGCGCCGAAGACGGAGGGTGGGTCGGGATGAACAGCGACGCGCCGGGCTTCCTGGCGCCGCTGCGTGGCCAGGTTGAGCTGGGGGGCCTCCGTGCCACGGTGCTCGGAGCCGGGGGCGCGGCGCGGGCGGTAGCCGTCGCGCTCGGATCGGCCGGGGCGCGCGTGACGGTCTGTGCGCGCGACGCGGCGCGGGCGACCGGCGTGGCGGCGCTCGCGGGCGGCGACGCGGGTCGCTTCCCTCCGGCCGGGGGCACGTGGGACCTCCTCGTCAATGCGACGCCCATTGGAACCCATCCCGGGAGCGAGCGCACGCCGCTCGAGCGAGACGCGCTCGATGGGCAGATCGTCTACGACCTGGTGTACAACCCGCCGCGGACGCGCCTGCTGGCCGAGGCCGAGGCGGCGGGTTGCCGGACCGTGAGCGGGCTCGACATGCTCGTCGCACAGGCCCAGCTCCAGTTCGAGTGGTGGACCGGTCGCCCGGCGTCCGCCGCGGCGCTGCGGGCCGCGGCGCTGGCGCGTCTGGCGGCGTACTCCAACGACCCGCGTGGAGACCCGATGTCATGATGCCCACGACCTTTGCGGAGTTCACCGAGCTGGCGCGGCACGGCACCTTCGTGCCGGTCTACAAGGAGATCATGGCCGATCTCCTCACCCCGGTCTCGGCGTTCCTCAAGATTGCCGAGCACTCCGACCACGCGTTTCTCCTCGAGAGCGTGGAAGGGGGCGAGCGGGTCGCGCGCTACTCGTTTCTCGGCAAGGATCCGTTCCTCGTGCTCCGCCGGAGCGGTGGCAAGACGATGCTCGAGCGGGCCGGCGTGACCACCGAATCCGACGAGCCCTTCCTCTCGACGCTGCGAACGCTCATGGCCGACCTCCGCTCGCCCGCGGTCCCGGAGCTGCCGCGGTTCACGGGTGGCGCCGTCGGCTACATCGGTTACGACGCGGCCACCTGGTTCGAGCCGGTCTTGCAGCAATGCGAGGAGCGATTCGCCAGAGCGCCGTCGGAGGACGACGAGGCCGGCTTCATGTTGTTCGACACCATCCTCGCGTTCGACCATGTCAAGCATCGGATTCTCATCATTGCCAACGCTCGCATCACGCCGGGCGAGGAGCTCGATCCGCTGTATCAGTTTGCCTGCGCGAAGATCGGGTTCCTCGAGCGCGAGCTCGAACGGACGCTCTCGCGGCCGGAGCCGGTGGCGCACGCGCCGCTCGAGATCCGATCGAACCTCACGCGTGAAGCCTTCGAGGCGGGCGTGGAGAAGGCCAAGCGCTACATCGCGGCTGGCGACATCTTCCAGGTCGTGCTGTCCCAGCGGTTCGAGGTGGAGGTGGCCGTCGATCCGTTCACGGTGTATCGCGCGCTGCGCCACGTGAACCCATCTCCCTACATGTACTTCACCCGGATGGGGCGACTCTCGATCGTCGGATCGTCTCCCGAGATGTTGGTGCGCGTGGAGGACCGCCGCGTCGAGACCCACCCGATCGCGGGCACGCGGCCGCGAGGGCGGACGGAGGCGGAGGACGAGCGCCTCGCGGACGAGCTCAGGGGCAACGAGAAGGAGCGCGCCGAGCACGTCATGCTGGTCGACCTCGGACGCAACGACGTGGGGCGGGTGAGCGAGTACGGCAGCGTACGGGTGCCACAGTACGCGGGGCTCGAGCGCTACTCCCACGTCATGCATCTGGTGTCGACCGTGGAAGGCAAGCTCGCCGAGGACCGCGATCGCTTGGACGCGCTCGTGGCGTGCTTTCCGGCGGGGACGGTGTCGGGTGCGCCCAAGATCCGCGCGATGGAGATCGTGGCCGAGCTCGAGCCGACCCGCCGCGGTATCTATGCCGGCGCCATCGGCTATCTCGATTTCGCGGGCAACCTCGACTTCTGCATCGCGATCCGCACGATCGTGATGCGCGGTGGACGGGCCTTCCTGCAGGCGGGCGCGGGTATCGTGGCGGACTCGAACCCGAGCGCCGAGTTCGACGAGACGCGTGACAAGGCGAGCGCGCTGGTGCGAGCACTGGAGCTCTCGCAGCGCGAGTGGTGAGCGCCGACGATGCTCCTGTTGCTCGACAACTACGACTCGTTCACCTTCAACCTGGCCCAGTATCTGGGAGAGCTCGGGGCGGATCCGGTCGTACGCCGTAATGACGCGCTGACCGTGGAGGAGCTGCGAGCGCTCGGGCCGGATCGCATCGTGATCTCGCCCGGGCCAGGTCGACCCGAGGGTGCCGGGATCTCGGTCGCGGCCGTCCGCGCGCTGGGTCCCACGGTGCCGATCCTGGGCGTGTGTCTCGGTCATCAGGCGATCGGGTTGGCGTTCGGGGCGCGGATCGTGCCGGCTGAACGACTGATGCACGGCAAATCGTCGGAGATCGCGCACGATGGCCGGGGGGTGTTTCGAGGTGTGCGCGGAGCGTTCTCGGCGGGGCGCTATCACTCGCTCGTCGTGTCGCCGGACGCCTTGCCGGCGGAGCTGGAGGTCGGCGCGTGGACCGACGACGGAAGAACGATCATGGCGCTCCGCCACCGGCGGTGGCCGATTCACGGCGTGCAGTTCCACCCGGAGTCGGTCTTGACGGCGGACGGGCACGACATCTTGCGTGCGTTCCTGGAACTGTGATGCGGGAGTGGTGATGTTCGCCGAGCTACTCGACAAGCTCTATCGACACGAGGACCTGACCGCGGCCCAGGCCGAGGCCGCCATGGCCGAGATCATGGGCGGCCGCGCGACGCCGGCCCAGATCGCCGGGCTCCTGGTCGGGCTGGCGATGAAGGGCGAGCGACCCGCGGAGATCGTCGGCTTCGCCAGAACCATGCGGGCGCACGCGGTCAATCTGTCGAGGTCCTTCGAGCGGGTGTTCGACACGTGTGGCACCGGGGGAGACCGATCCGGGACCTTCAACGTGTCGTCGGTGGCCGCACTCGTGATGGCCGCCTTCGGCGTCCGCGTGGCTAAGCACGGCAATCGATCGGTGTCGAGTCGCTGCGGGAGCGCCGATCTGTTCGAGGCACTGGGGGTGAACATCGGGGCGCGCCCCGAGATCGTGGAGCGGTGTCTCACGGAGGCCGGCATCGGCTTCTTCTTCGCGCCCACGTTTCATCCGTCCATGCGGCATGCGGCTCCGGCGCGTCGCGACCTTGGCATGCGGACGGCCTTCAACTTGCTCGGCCCGCTCACGAATCCGGCGGGCGCCACGCGCCAGCTCGTTGGCGTGCCACGCCCGGAGTTCACCGAGCTCGTGGCGCGCGCCCTGGCACTCCTGGGCTCCGAGCGCGCCTGGGTGGTTCACGGCGCGGATGGGCTCGACGAGCTCTCGACGACCGGATACACAAAGGTGTCCGAGTGCTATGGTGGCCTCGTGAACACGTTCTACCTCCATCCGACCGAAATCGGCTTGCCTAAGACGACGCTGGCAGCGCTCCGGGGTGAGGACGCGGCCGGCAATGCGGCGATTGCGCGGGCGGTGCTGGCGGGTGAGACCGGGCCCGCGCGGGAGATCGTCCTGCTCAACGCGGGTGCCGGGCTCTTCGTGGCCGGCCGGGCGGAGTCGGTGCGGGCGGGCGTGGGTCTCGCGGGGCAGACCATCGACTCCGGCCGAGCGCAGCGCACCCTCGAGCAGATGGTCGCCTTGTCGCGTGCGGACTGACGAGCGTCTCGAGGAGAGTCCGGTGAGCGCCGATCGCCGACCATCCACCGCCCGGCATGCCGACCTGCTGGCGACGATCGTGGCGGCCACGGCGCGGATCGTCGACGTGAGGGCGGAAGCCACCCCGATCGACCTGCTCGAGCGGCGCGCGGCGCGGCGGCAGGCCCGGGGTGACGCGTTTCGAGAGGCGCTGCTGCGACGCGGGCACGTCAATGTGATCGCCGAGTGCAAGCGCCGCTCCCCGTCCAAGGGCGTGCTCCGGGATGACTACGACCCGGTCGCAATCGCGTGTGAGTACGCCGCCGCGGGCGCCGCGGCGATCTCCGTGTTGACCGAGCCGACGTTCTTCGACGGCGCGCTCGAGCACCTGGAGGCCGTCCGTCGCGCGGTGGATCTCCCGCTGCTCCGCAAGGACTTCACGATATGCGACTATCAGCTGTTCGAGGCGCGGGCCGCGGGTGCCGATGCCGTGCTGCTGATCGTCGCGGCCCTCGACGACCGACGTCTGGTCGATCTGCACACCCGGGCGACCGAGCTGGGTCTCGCCGCGCTCGTCGAGGTCCACGATGCCGAGGAGCTGCGACGTGCGATCGACGCGGGCGCGCGGATGGTCGGTGTCAACAACCGCAATCTCCGAACCCTCGACGTCGACGTGCGCACGTCGGGTGCGTTGATCGAGTGGATACCGACGGAGATCGTCGCGGTGGCGGAGAGCGGATTGCGTACGGGCGCCGACGTCGAGCGACTCCGGCGCCTCGGGTACCGGGCGTTCCTGATCGGGGAGGGGCTGGTCGCGCGGCCCCACCCGGGTGCGGCGCTCACCGCCTTGCTCGGGCGATCGGGTGGGCCCTCGGATCCGGCGGAGGCTCGATGATCCCGGTCAAGGTGTGTGGAATCACGCGTCTCGAGGACGGGTTGCTGGCGGCCAGCGCGGGGGCGGCGGCAGTCGGATTCATCTTCTGGCCGCACAGTCCGCGCTACATCGAGCCGCCGCGCGCGCAGGCGATCACGGCGCAGTTGCCGCCGCTCGTCACCTCGGTGGGCGTGTTCGTCGACACGCCTCCCGCCGAGGTCGAGCGGATCGCCCGGGAGGTCGGGCTCGGGGCGATCCAGCTGCACGGCCGAGAATCCTGCGCCGACTACGCGCCCGTGGGGCTGCGCCTCATCAAGGCCGTGGCGGTCGGCGAGCGGTTCAGCATGGAGGGGCTCGACGACGTCCCCGGGGACGTGACCGTGCTGCTCGATGCCCAGGATCCCGTCCGGTTGGGGGGAACGGGGCGCTCCATCGACTGGGCGGTGGGTGCCCGGGTGGCGCGGGCGCGGCGGGTCGTGCTCTCCGGTGGGTTGCGGCCCGACAACGTGCGTGCCGCGGTCGAGGCCGTGCGTCCGTACGCTGTGGATGTGTCGTCGGGGGTCGAGGAGCGGCCCGGCATCAAGGCTCCCGATCTGGTGCGGGCGTTCCTGGCCGCGGTGCGGCAGGTGGGGTGACGGGTGGAGACGAGTCAGGGGCAGCGGCCGGGCCAGCTCGTCGCGATGCCGGAATTCGGGCGCCGGGACCCGGCGCCGCGCGGCTACTACGGGCCGTACGGGGGGCAGTTCGTGCCGGAGACCCTCGTGGAGCCGGTCGCGGAGCTCGAGCGCGGCTATCTCCGGCTGCGGGACGACCCCGTGTTTCGGGCCGAGCTCGCGCGCCTGCTGGCCGAGTATGTCGGCCGCCCGACGCCGCTGTTCAGAGCCGACCGGCTGTCGGCCGTGACCGGTGGGGCTCGGCTGTATCTCAAGCGCGAGGATCTGGCGCACACCGGGGCGCACAAGATCAACAACGCGCTGGGGCAGGCGCTGCTGGCCGTGCGGATGGGCAAGCGACGGATCGTGGCGGAGACCGGCGCGGGTCAGCACGGCGTGGCCGCCGCGACCGCGAGTGCGCTCCTCGGGCTGACGTGCGAGGTCTACATGGGGGCCGAGGACATGGAGCGCCAGGCCCTGAACGTCTTCCGTATGCAGGTGCTGGGTGCGTCCGTCACCCGGGTGGACGGCGGCAGCCGGACGTTGAAGGACGCGATCAACGAGACGATGCGGGACTGGGTCACCAACGTTCGTGACACGCACTACCTGCTGGGGTCGGTGCTGGGGCCTCATCCCTACCCGCTGATGGTGCGCGAGTTCCAGTCGGTCATCGGCCGCGAAGCTCGCCAGCAGTTTTTCGACCAGACCGGCGGTCTGCCCGACGTCGTCGTGGCGTGCGTGGGCGGGGGCAGCAACGCGCTGGGCATCTTCGATGGGTTCCTCGACGACGCCACCGTACGGCTGGTGGGTGTCGAGGCCGGCGGAGACCGCATCGCGCCGGGGCGGCACGCTGCGCGCTTTGCCGGCGGGAGCACCGGAGTCCTGCAGGGTACACGGACCTACGTGCTCCAGGACGCGGCTGGCAATATCGCGCCCACCCATTCGATCTCGGCCGGGCTCGACTACGCCGCCGTGGGGCCGGAACACGCCTGGTTGCGCGAGACGACCCGCGCGGAGTACGGATGGGTGTCCGATGCCGACGCGTTGACGGCCTTCCAGACCCTGGCCCGGCTCGAGGGAATCCTGCCGGCGCTCGAGACCGCGCACGCGGTGGCCTACGCGGCTCGTCTCGCCGGCGAGCTCGGGAAGGACAGGACCGTCCTCGTCAACCTGTCCGGTCGGGGAGACAAGGACGTGGAGACCGTGCGCACGCTCGGGGCGGGCAAGCGCTGAGCCATGTCGAGAATCGACTCGACCTTTGCGCGGCTCCGTGCCTCCGGGACGACCGGACTGGTGACCTTCGTCACCGCGGGAGACCCCGACCGCGCGCACTCCAGCCGGATCCTCCGGGCGCTGGATGGGGCCGGGGCCGACGTCCTCGAGGTCGGTGTGCCGTTCTCGGACCCGATGGCGGACGGTCCGGTGATCCAGCGAGCCTGCGAGCGCGCGCTGGCGGCAGGCACGACGCTGTGCTCCACGCTGGAGCTGATCGCCGAGGTCCGCCCCGACGTCCGGGCGCCGATCGTCGTCTTCAGCTACGTCAACCCGATCCTGCGACTCGGCATCGCGCCGTTCGTCCAGCGCGCGGCCGAGGCCGGCGTGGACGGGGTGCTCGCGCTGGATCTCCCAGTCGAGGAAGCGCCAGAGCTGCGTGAGGCGCTCGCGGCGGTGGGTATCGATATGATCTTCCTCGTGAGTCCGACGACGTCCGATCGACGTCTGGGTGCCGCCGCCACGCTCGGCCGAGGATTTCTATATGGCATCTCGCGGCTGGGGGTGACGGGGGCGCGCCAGGAGCTGAGTGCCAGCGCGAGCGATCTGGCGTCCCGCGTGCGGTCGGTGACGGCCATGCCGCTCGCCGTGGGGTTCGGGATCTCGCGCCCCGAGCACGTGGTCGACGTGGGACGGTTCGCCGATGCGGCGGTGGTGGGAAGCGGGCTGGTGAGCCTCGTGGCCGAGACGGGCGGGACGCCCGATCTGGCCGACAAGGTGCAGCACTACGTACGGTGGCTGAAGGGCGGGATCTCACGAACCTGAAACCGTGGTCGATAACGGAACTATGCGCCTATGACTGGCTCGCAATCCGACGGAACGTCCTCGCCGCACGCGCGCATCGATGAGCTGCGGCGGCGCATCGACGAGCTCGACGCGCAGCTCGTCGAGCTCCTCAACGCCCGCTCTCGCTGTGCGCTCGAGATCGGCACGCTGAAGCACGGAATGGGGCTCCAGGTCTACCAGCCCGGCCGAGAGGAGCGCGTCCTGCAGCATGTGAGATCTACCAGCCAGGGGCCGCTCACCGCCGAGGCCATCACCCGACTCTTCGAGCGGATCATCGACGAGGCGCGGCGGCTTGAGCGGCGCGGCGATGGGTGAGCACTAGTTTCCTCTGTGTCGGGGAGTGTGAAGGAGCCGACGAGATGGTCGTGATCATGGAAGCGGGCGCCACCGAGGCCCAGATCCAGGAGGTCGTCGCACAGATTGTCGCCATGGGATGCGACGCCCATCGGTCCACCGGCGAGCAGCGCACCGTCATCGGGGCGGTGGGCGGCGGCGGACAGATCGACTCGAACGTGATCGGGGTGCTCGATGGGGTGCAGGAGGTCGTCCGCATCACCGAGCCGTACAAGCTCGCCAGCCGCACGTTCAAGCCGAACCGGACGGTGATCGCGGTCGGTGATCTGCGGCTGGGCGGTGACGAGGTGGTCGTGATGGCCGGGCCCTGCTCCGCCGAGAGCGAGGAGCAGGTGGACGCGACCGCCGCGGCCGTCAGGCGCGCGGGCGCAAAGGTGCTGCGCGGTGGGGCATTCAAGCCCCGGAGCTCCCCCTACAGCTTCCAGGGCCTGGGCGAGGAGGGGCTCCGCCTGCTGCGATCGGCGGCCGATGCGCACGACCTGAAGCTGGCATCCGAGGTGATGGACATCAGCCAGATCGAGGTGGTCGAGCGCTACGCGGATGTCCTCCAGGTCGGCGCGCGCAATATGCAGAACTTCACGCTGCTCCGCGAGCTCGGGCGCACGCGCAAGCCGATCCTGCTCAAACGCGGCATCGCGGCGACCATCGAGGAGTGGCTCCTGTCGGCGGAGTACGTGCTGGCGGGGGGCAATGTCGACGTCATCCTGTGCGAGCGTGGCATTCGGACCTTCGAGAGCTACACGCGCAACACCCTCGACCTCTCTGCGATTCCGGTCGTCAAGAAGCTGAGCCACCTCCCGATCGTCGTCGACCCCAGCCACGCGACGGGACGCCGGGACAAGGTGACGCCGATGGCCAGGGCGGCGATCGCGGCCGGCGCCGATGGCCTGCTGATCGAGGTGCATTGCGACCCCGATCACGCCCTGAGCGACGGCCCGCAGTCGATGACGCCGCCGCAATTCGATCGACTGATGGCCGAGCTACGGATCATCGCGCCGGCGATCGGGCGCACGATCTGCGTGGAGCCGGTTGTGCGGCGAGGATGGGGGCCTAGTGGACTGTAACAGTAATTCGTGGAATAAGTCCCGTGCGCGGCGCCCGGCTGGCCAGGCGCGAGGAGCGAGCATACCGGGAGTATTCGAGCGACGAACAACACTGCCAGGCGGGATGCCCCGCGCGGGACTTATTCCGCGAATCACTGTTACAGTCCACTAGCATGACTGGGACACGAGAGAGTGCCCGACCGTAACCTGCCGGTGATCCAGCCCGGGTCCGCCGATCGGCATCCGGGAGCCGAGCCCGTCTTCGCGCGCATCGGCATCGTCGGTCTCGGGCTGATCGGCGGATCCATCGCGCTCGCCGCCCGCCGCATCTGGCCCACGAGTCTGGTGATCGCCGTCGATGACAAGGCGGTCCTCGAGAAGGCGATGGTGCTCCATGCCATCGATGTGGCGGCGGATGACCTGGTGGTCATCGCCGAGGCCGACCTGGTGGTGCTGGCCGCGCCGGTGCGTCAGAACCTCGCCCGTCTCGCGGAGCTGCCCGAATACGTGCCCGGCCCGACGGTCGTGACGGACGTGGGCAGCACGAAACGCGTCATCGTTGAGGCGGCCCAGGCGTTGCCGCCACGTTTCACGTTCATCGGCGGGCACCCGCTGGGCGGTGCCGCGCGTCAGGGCATCGAGCATGCCCGGCCGGACCTGTTCGACGGACGGCCCTGGCTCTTCACGCCGGCCGCCGAGACCGGTGGCGAGGTGCTGGAACGCCTCCGCCGCTTCGTGAAGGCCCTGGGGGCCGAGCCGCGCTCGATGAGCGTCGACGAACACGACCGGCTCCTGGCCTACCTGAGCCACCTGCCCCAGCTCGCGGCGAGCGCCGTGATGCACGTGATCGGCGGAGCCGCCGGCCAATCTGGGCTGGCGCTCTCCGGCCGTGGACTCGCCGACACGACCCGGCTGGCGTCGAGCCCGGCGAGCGTGTGGCGCGACATCTGCGGCACGAACGCCGATTTCATCGGGGACGGGCTGGATGAGCTGATCGCCGTGCTGCACGACCTGCGACTGGGGTTGGAATCGACCGACACGGTCGACCGGATCTTCGCGTCCGCGAACCGGTGGCACGAGTGTCTCCCGCCGCGGGGTGGGCGTCCACCGGGCGGCTGAGCCGCCGGGAGAGAGCGGCGCGCGGGCCGCTCACGGAGCGATGCCCTCAGCGATCCGAATCGAGGCGGCGGTTCTCGATGCCGTGCGGCGGCACGCCGAGGAAGCGGCTCCCGACGAGTGCTGCGGGCTGCTGATCGGCCGGCCGGACGAGATCGAGCAGTCGCGCCGGGCGCGCAACGCCACCCCTGGCCCCACGCGTTTCCAGATCCATCCCGCGGATCATTTCGCGGCTATCCGTGAGGCGCGAGCGCGCGATCGGCAGGTGGTCGGAGCGTACCACTCTCATCCGAGCTCGCCCGCCGTGCCCTCGCCCACGGACGTGGCGCGGAGCGACGACCCCGAGTTCCTGCACGTGATCGTCTCGCGGTCAGACGTGCGCTGCTATCGGATCGCCGGGGGAGGGTACCGGGAGGTCCCGCTCGTGGCGGTGTCGACGGCGTGATCCGACACGAGACTCGCGCCTTGCCAGCCGGGCGCAGCGCC
Source organism: Vicinamibacterales bacterium (assembly GCA_965197935.1). Lineage (GTDB taxonomy): Bacteria > Acidobacteriota > Vicinamibacteria > Vicinamibacterales > CAZQMT01 > CAZQMT01. The sequence continues at coordinate 1,906,035 of CBDAOD010000002.1, forward strand.
GCCCTTGGTGCGACGCAGGGCTTTCACCACGGGCTGCTAGAACCGAACGCGGATGCCGCCGCCGATCTGGAACCCACCGAGGTCGAGCGGGATGATTCTGCCGCCGGCGGCCTCGAGATCCGCGGAGGCCCCGCTGTACCGAATCACGCCACCGGCGCCGACGGACTCCGTGAACATGTAGGTCACGTCCGCACCGGCGGTGAACCCCACGGTGCTCTCGTCGAACTTGGTGGCCGTCACGCCCTGCAGCATGACCGAGGTGAACGGAGCGCCGGCCTCGTTGACGTTGCTCGCCGACACGTCGTTCGCGACCTCCTGGTTGACGGTGAAGAAGGAGGGGCCCGCAAAGACCGAGACGTCGAACCGATCGTCGATCGGCATCAGCCAGACGGCGAGGACGTGAACGGACCGTTCGGTGTGCTCGAGCTGGTCGAGCGAGGCCGAGGCCGCCCGCGCCTGGTCGAAGAACAGAGGATGCGGCACGCTCGCATCGACCTGGACATCGTCGCTCCGGGAGAGCCGGGAGAAGCCGACCCCGATCGCCAGGTTGCTCCAGACGCGCACGCCGCCCATCACGTCGAAGACTGCACCTGAGCCGATCTCCTGCGTGCTGCTGGAAGAACCTGCTTCCTCGTAGAGCTCGAACGTGCCCGCATTGCTGAAGTCTCGTGACTGCGTCTGGGCCAGGACGTTGACGTTCAGGAAGCCGCGCCCCTGCCACTCGAGCATCTAGGCCTCGGCGGTGGGCGCGCTCGCAAGGATGAGGCCGAGGCCAACCATCAACGCAGCTGCCATCCCGCCGTTCGACGGGAGTGCGCTCGGATCTACCGTTGGGACGTTCGAAGACATACGCGACTGGGTCCTTTCTTCAGGGGCCAGAGGATTGCCTGGAGGTCGTGAGTCGTGACGGGAGCTCGCGACGAGTTCGAAGAGATCCACGCCCGCGCGACGATAATCCGGTCGGCCTGGGCGACACGCGGGCGCTTCGACCGGGGATCGTAGCATACGGGGGCAGGGCGCAGGAACCACCGAGAAGAAAGATTCCCATCGGCCCCGAGGTGCGCTATTACACCGGGCGAGCCTGCCGGGTATTCTCGCGTCGGCGAGATGTCCCTCTGCGATACCAACAACCTCGAGGAATCGTGCTGGTAGATACCAAAGTGAGGAGAAGCGTGACCGATCGATTCAAGATTCTCAGCGTGTTTGGACTGGCTCTCGTGCTGGCGACGGTCGGGTTCGGCTGTGCTGGTAATCCCGACAACCCTGTGTCCCCCACGGGAACGGCCGTGGGAAGCGCGGCCGTGGGCCCACAGGGTGAGACGCTCAAGACCACGGTGCCGGCTCCCACGTCGCCGATCGGCGGCGTCGAGGTCTCGCGAACCCCCACCCTCGTGGCGAGTAACGCCACCGCCAAGTTCGCCGAGGGCACCGCGTTGAGCCAGCGGATTCAGCTCATGACCGGCGGCGGCGACATCGTGCACGATGTCGTCGTCCCGCAGGGTAGCGGCACGACCGAACTCAGGGTGCCGGGTGAGCTCGACTTCGGGCAGGTGTATCAGTGGCGGACGCAGGCGGTGTTCGAGGGTGCGGCCGGTCTCTGGTCCGATTTTGGGCTGTTCGTGACCGAGGCGCCGCCGCCTCCTCCTCCGTCCGCGCCGGGGCCGACCCCCACGCCGACCCCAATACCGACCACTCCGTCACCCGGCCCGCCGTCGGGAGGGTCCATCACGTCGATCTCCCAGCTCTGTGCGATCGTGTTCGCGACGCCGTTCAACGCCGGTGCGAATCACCCCGAGCCGTTTCGGGACGCGATCATCCAGAATTCCGGCGACCCCAACGTCGGTCTCCACATGCGTCCCAACGGACGCATCTCGGGTGACGTCGTGGCCGTCAACTTCCCTGCTGGGGGTCAGCCGTATCAGATCGCCGATGTCGTGATCGGCTCGACGGGGAACAACCCGAGTCCGGGCTGCGGGGACATCACGAACACGCTCGAGGCCGGCTCGACATTCGTGCGCGTGAACTAGCGGCTTTGCGTCCCTCGCGCCGTGTGTAGGCACCTTCCTCACGGTGGTCCGTCACGCGACGCAGGACTTTCGCCACGGGCTGCTAGTACTACTTTGTTAGATCGCACAATTTGGGCGAGATCCGACAAGTGATCTAATTTGAGGACATTGTACTTTTCCGGCGAATTCGGTACCCTGCGCGGTAGTGCACGACCGCCGCACGGTGGGTCAGTTGCGTCGCCTGATGAGATGGCTCGAGGCCTTCAAGGCGTGCTTCGGCCATCGCGCACAGGAGCTGGCGTTGCGCCGGTACGTCCAGGGGTTGCTCAGCGACAGCCCGCCGCAAGTCGATGGAAGCGATGCTGGCGCGGGTGACCGATCCCGGGGGCTATCAAGCGTTCCAACACTTCATCACCGATGCGCCGTGGAGTGCCGACGGCGTCTGGCGCTGCCTGCGGGCGGTGCTGCCCGAACGCGAAGGGCTGGTGATCTTCGCTGGCACGAGTTTCCCCAAGCCAGGGACATCCTCGGTCGGGGTGGCCCGCCAGTACTGTGGGGCCGTGGGGAAAGTCGCCAATGGCCAAGTGGCGGTCACCGCGGCGCTGTGGACCGGGCTGCGCGCCTACTTGCTGGGGGCCGCGCTCTATGTGCCCGAGGCGTGGCTGACCGACGCCGCCCGCGATCGGGCGCGGCTTCCCCGGGGTGTCCGGTTGCAGGCGAAGTGGCGCCAAGCGCTCACCCTGCTCCGGCAGGTGCGCGCCAGCGGCCTCACCGTCACCGGCGTGCTGGCCGATGCGGAGTTTGGCGATACCGGCCTGTTTCGGGCCATGTGGCATCGGTTGCGGCTCCCCTATGCGGTGGGGATTTTCTCGTCGCAGACCGTGTTCCTGGGGCGGCCGCGCCTCGGGCACCGGCGGGGCGGCCGGCTGGGGCGCCCGCGCACCCGGCCAGACCTGGCGGCGGGCGTGCGGGCGTACACGGTGGCCCAGGCCGCCAAGGCGCAGCCGCGGTGGCGGCCCATCAGCTGGCGCAACCGCCGCGGCGGGCGCCGCTGGACGGTCCAGTGTGTGGCCCTGCGGGTGACCCCGGCCCACGACTGGCGCGACCGCCGGCTCGCCCCCGAGGTGTGGCTGCTGGCCGAACGCGACACGGGCGCGACGCCGCGGACCAAATACTTCTTCGTCAACCTGCCGGCCACCACCTCCTGGCCGCAGCTCGTCCGACTCGCGCATCAGCGGTGGGCCATCGAGCAGCAGTACCAAGGGTTGAAGCCCCACCTCGGGTTGGATCACTTCGAAGGCCGCACGTTCCCGGGCTGGCACCATCACGTCGTGCTCACCGCCGTGACGTACAACTTCCTGCAGGCCGAGCGGCGGCGGCACCTCGCCGGGCTCACCTTTCCAGTGGCCCGCGCGATCGTGCAGGAAATCTTCACCGCGTACCTCTTTGCTCCACGGCCGTTCTACCTGAAGCGCATCGAGGCGCTAAAGTCGGTGCACTTGCGGATCTAGCAAAGTAGTACTAGCAGCCCGTGGTAAAAGTCCTGCTGCAGTCGGCCGGCGCTGCATCCCGCCTGGCTGCGTTGCTTGTCGGTCAAATACTCCCGGTATTCTCGCTCCTCGCGCCTTGCCAGCCGGGCGCAGCGCCGCCCTCGGTGCAACACAGGACTTTCGCTACGGGCTGCTAGCGGGTTCGTAACCCTGGTCGCACCCGCACCTGTGTGTTGGCGGCGACCAGGGTTTCGTCTTTGCGCTTGAGGATGAGTCGAATCTTGTAGATGCCGGGGTGGTTGAAGACGTACTGCGTGGTGAAACGCCGCCTGATCTCGCTCTTGCCCGCCTCATAGGGATCGCAGTCGTAGCTGGCCTCCGAGGTCGTGCCGTTCCCCCAGTCCCACTCGACCGTGGGGCAGTAATACTCCTCGAAGTCGTCCGGTCCACCCGTCAGGAGCCCCCTGATTGTGAATCGCGCTGGCGCGAACCCCGTCCGGGGCCTGACCGTCAGATCGAGCGTCGGTCGCTCCACGTCTGGCGACGATTCCGCAGGTGGCGATTCTTGCTGGCTCGCCACCCGAGCGGCGGTCGACGGCGGAACGGGCGCGGCCGGGTAGCTCGCCGAGCCGCCGAACGCGGCCAGCAGGAGCCCGAGGAGAAACGGCCGACGCGCCATCGCTCGCATGTCTAACGGTCCACCACTCACTCGACTACACTAGCTTAATACAACCCCACGCCCTCCCGTGAATTCCCTCGAGGGCCTATATAATCAGTCGATGTCCTCGACCGATCCGTCCATCGAGCCCCCCGATCTCGGCGTGTCTACCGGCGAGCCTGCGGACCTCGACACCGAGGTGCTGGCCGTGCCGGTCTTCGAGCAGGACGATCTCGCCGACGTCGCTGGCCTGCCCGCCGCCGCGGGTGGCGAGATCGATCGCGCGCTCTCGTCTCGTGAGTTCACGGCCAAGCCCTACCAGCTCTTCCAGGCGGTGGCCGGAGGCGACTGGCGCCCGGCTCGGATCATCCTCGTGGGCGCGGGCGCCCGCGGGGAGTTCTCACACGACCGCGCGCGCAAGATTGCCGCGGCCGCCGGTCTGATGGCCCGGCAGCGTCGAGTGACCCGCCTGGGCCTGCTGGCTCGCGGCGGATTGTCCGCCGCGGAGCGGGTGCAGGCGACTGCCGAGGGACTGGTGCTGGCGGGGTTCGACGCCGACCCCTACAAGACCGGCGAGCGGGAGGCGTCGCGGCTGGCGGTGATCCGGATCGTCGTCCCGGGAGGGGATGCCGCGACGCTCGCCGCGGCAGCCGAGCGTGGGCGCGTGCTTGGCAGCTGCAGCAATCTGGCGCGCGGGCTTGCGAACGAGCCGGGCAACGTGCTCACGCCTCGCGTGCTCGCCGAGCGGGCCGAGCGAATCGCCGGGGACGCGGGTGTGGCGGTCGAGATTCTGGAGGAGGATCGCATCGCCGAGCTGAACATGGGGCTCTTGCTGGGCGTGGCGCAGGGGAGCGCGGAGCCGCCTCGGCTGATCGTCATGCGGCACGAGCCCGCCGATGCGCCGGAGACGCCTGTGCTCGGCCTGGTCGGCAAGGGCGTCACCTTCGACACCGGCGGGATCTCGATCAAGCCCGCCGACGGCATGGATCGCATGAAGGACGATATGGCCGGCGGCGCCGCGGTGATCGGCGCCATGCGCGCCATCGGGCTCCTCGGCGCGCCGATCCGGGTCGTCGGCGTCGTGCCCGTCGCCGAGAACATGCCCGGCAGCCGCGCAACCAGACCTGGCGACATTCTCCACGGTGCGAGCGGCCAGACGGTGGAAGTGGTGAACACGGACGCGGAGGGACGTCTCATCCTCGGCGACGGACTCTGGTACGCCCGACGCCTGGGCGCGACCCACCTCGTCGACGTCGCGACCCTGACGGGGGCGTGCGTGGTGGCCCTCGGGAAGAGCACGGCCGGTCTGTTCGGCAGCCCGGAGCCCTGGGTGTCGGTCATCGGCCGCGTCGCCGACCGCGCCGGCGACCGTTGCTGGCCGATGCCGGTCTTCCCGGATTACTTCGATCAGATGAAGAGTGAGATCGCCGACATGGTCAACAGTGGAGGGCGGCCGGCCGGATCGATCACGGCGGCGCTCTTCCTGAAGCAGTTCGTCGGCGATCTGCCGTGGGCCCACTTCGACATCGCCGGCACGGCCTGGAACGAGGAGGCGCGGCCCTACTTGCCCAAAGGACCGAGCGGTGCCTGCGTCAGGACTCTCGCAGAGCTGGCCTTCACCGCCTCCACCTGGCCGCGTCGCTGACACGCGCCACGGCGGGTGGTCGCCTCGATGGTGTGGCTAGCGGCCGCCGTTCGGCCCGCGCAAGACCGACGACGGTGCACTAGCGGGAAATCGGGGTGAGGGTCGTGGGTGCTTTCTCGGTGGGGTTGCGACGGAGCGATCGTCGGAACCAGAGCTGGCGAATCGAGACGAAGATGCCGCCGGCGGTGATGCCAAGCAGAATACCCGCCAGGACGAGAACCCCGATCAGACCGATCGAGGCGATCAAGACGTCCGCCACACCCGTTTCCGGCGTGGCGTCATCCACGATCTGAACGACCATCGGAGTAGGCTGACCTCGAACCATTTCGCCAATCATAGCATGGGGAGCGGAGGCGGTTGCGCCCCGCCGGTCACTGCTGCTGGGCGACCTCGACCTTCTTCAAGGAGCTTCGATAGCCGAGGATGGCATCGAGCAGCGCCTGGGCGGCGCGCTGTCGATAGGTGTCCGTTCGCAGCAGCCGGGACTCGACGTCGTTGGTCACGAAGGATACCTCGGCCAGCACACTCGGCATCTTGGCCCCGATCAGCACGACGAACGGGGCCTGCTTGACTCCCAGGTTGCGAAGCTGCTTGTGCTGCGCGCGGAGGCGGCCGATCATGGCGTTCTGCACCATCTGGGCGAAGTCGCGTGATTCGTCCAGCTTGTTGTTGAGCGCGATCGCCTGCACGATGTCCGGCAGGCTCCGCATCGAGCGGCCCGAGGAGGAGTTCTCCCGCGCCGCGACGGCCTCGGCTTCGGGGTTCGTGGCGAAGTTCAGGTAGTAGGTTTCGACGCCGCCCACCTTTCGTTTCCGGCTGGCGTTGGCGTGGACCGAAAGAAACAGGTCCGCGGTCTCACGGTTGGCGATCGCCGTTCGCTCCTCGAGCGGCACGAACGTGTCCGTGCGCCGTGTCATCACGACCTCGAAACCGGGCTGGGCCTTCAGCAGCTTCTCGAGGCGCAGCGCGACGTCCAGCACGAGCTCCGATTCCCAGATACCGCTCCCCTTGGCGCCGGGGTCGCGGCCTCCGTGACCCGGGTCGATCACGATTCGGGAGACGCCCAACCCGAGCTGGCGTGCCAGCGAGAAGTCCCCGCTGGAGTTCGCGGCCGGTTCCGCGGGCACGCCGGTCGTGGCGGCGACTGCCGGGACGGACGGTGTCGCCTCGCCCTCGAGACCCTCGGCGCCGGCGTCCTTGGCGGGCACGGGCCCGCCGTCGAGCCCCGCGGGCACGAGCGGCGACGCTCCGCCGGCGCGCATCGGCTGGGGGTCGGCCGCACGCGCCGTGAGCGACTCGGGGCCGCTGACGCAATCGATGACCAGGCGGAAGGGATCGTAGACGGAGAACACCGCGTAGCGCGACACACCGGCCATGTCGACGACGACTCGGGTCGTCTCCTCGGGATGCTGGCCGAGCCGGATCTCGCGGACCACACGGTCATCGTCGTAGGTCAACCGTGCGTTGACGAGATCCGGCACGGGCCGAGCGCCCTTCAGGTCGAAGAAGATCCGCGCGGGATTGCTCAGGCGCTCCTCGCGGTACTGGACCTCCGCGTCCATCTCGACCGTGATCCGTACCATGTCGCCTATCTGCGAGCGGCTGATGTTGCGGATCATCACGGGACCGGATCTGGGGGGAGGCGGCCGTCGCGGCCGCGCTGGCGGCGGTGACGTCTCCTTGACCGCGGCGACCTGCGGGGCCCCGAGGCGCTGCAGGAGATCGGGTGTCCGGCCGCGCAGCGAGCTCGACGGATACTCGCTCACCAGCCATTCGAGCATGCGTAACCCGGTGCTCCGGTCGCGCTCGTTGCCGAACCGCTGATAGGCCTCGAGGGCGAGGCCGGCACCCTGCCACAACGCGTTGTCGCTGTAGCCGCTTCGCGGGTAGCGCCGCACGATGTCGTCATAGGCGCTGATGAGCGAGCGCAGCTGTCGGAGCGTCGGCGTCGAGCTCCGCAGTCTCTCCTCGCGTGCGACGGCCGCCTCGTAACGCTCCTGGGCCGAGTCGGCGGCCCGGGCGGGCCGCGGGTCGGGCAGCCAGATGGCGACGGTGAGCAGGATCAGCGCGATCTTCCGCATCTCAAAACGGGGACGTCATCCCCACAGTCTAGCGTAGTGTCCCTGAAATACATTTACATATCAACGACCTGCGTGCAATATAGGCGGGATGAATGATGCCGCCGCCGCTCTGTCCATGGCCGCGAAGGATCGGCGACTCCTGGAACAGTGGGCCCGTAGTACGTCGGCCCCGCATCGGGTAGTCATCCGCGCGAAGGCGTTGCTGCTGGCGACCGAGGGGGGTTCCAACAGCCGCATTGCCGCGACCGTGGACGTCAGCCGGCCGACCGTGCTGGCTTGGCGCGACCGGTTTGGAGAGGAGGGCGTTGATTCGGTGTTCGAGATGCGTGAGGGGCGCGGGCGCAAACCGACGATCAGTGCGCGCAGGGTCAAAGCCATCGTCCACGCAACGTTGCACCGCACGCCACCGGGGGCGACCCCCTGGAGTTGTCGCACGATGGCGAAGGCGCAGGGGGTCAGTCGCTCGACCGTGCAGCGGATCTGGGACGCGCATGGCCTCCAGCCCCATCGAGTGGAGACGTTCAAGCTGTCGACCGATCCCGCGTTCGTGGAGAAGCTGACGGACGTCGTGGGGCTGTACATGAATCCGCCCGAGAAGGCCGTCGTGCTGTGTGTGGACGAGAAGAGTCACATTCAGGCGCTGGACCGGACGCAGCCCGGGCTGCCGATGAAGAAGGGCCGCTGTGGGACACTCACGCATGACTACAAGCGCCACGGGACAACGACCTTGTTCGCCGCGCTGAACATGCTGACCGGACAGGTCATCGGCGAGTGCCACGGCCGGCATCGGCATCAGGAGTTCCTGAAGTTTCTTCGCCAACTCCACCGCGCGTTCCCCTCTCGCCTCGACCTCCACCTCATTCTGGACAACTACGGCACGCATAAACATCCGACCGTGCGGGCCTGGCTGGCGGCCCATCCGCGCTTCACGCTCCACTTCACCCCTACCGGCGCATCGTGGCTCAACCTCGTCGAGAGTTGGTTCAGCCAGCTCACGCAGAAACGCATCCGCCGCGGGGTGTTTTGCAGTGTCGACGAACTCGTCGCCGCCATCAACGATTACCTCCAGCGCTACAACGACAACCCCCAACCCTTTGTCTGGACCGCGACGGTCGATACGATTCTAGAGAAGGTTGGGAAGTGCAACGTTATTCTTGGGACACACCACTAGTGTAGTGTCCCTGAAATACATTTACATATCAACGACCTGCGTGCAATATCGGCGGGATGAATGATGCCGCCGCCGCTCTGTCCATGGCCGCGAAGGATCGGCGACTCCTGGAACAGTGGGCCCGTAGTACGTCGGCCCCGCATCGGGTAGTCATCCGCGCGAAGGCGTTGCTGCTGGCGACCGAGGGGGGTTCCAACGGCCGCATTGCCGCGACCGTGGACGTCAGCCGGCCGACCGTGCTGGCTTGGCGCGACCGGTTTGGAGAGGAGGGCGTTGATTCGGTGTTCGAGATGCGTGAGGGGCGCGGGCGCAAACCGACGATCAGTGCGCGCAGGGTCAAAGCCATCGTCCACGCAACGTTGCACCGCACGCCACCGGGGGCGACCCCCTGGAGTTGTCGCACGATGGCGAAGGCGCAGGGGGTCAGTCGCTCGACCGTGCAGCGGATCTGGGACGCGCATGGCCTCCAGCCCCATCGAGTGGAGACGTTCAAGCTGTCGACCGATCCCGCGTTCGTGGAGAAGCTGACGGACGTCGTGGGGCTGTACATGAATCCGCCCGAGAAGGCCGTCGTGCTGTGTGTGGACGAGAAGAGTCACATTCAGGCGCTGGACCGGACGCAGCCCGGGCTGCCGATGAAGAAGGGCCGCTGTGGGACACTCACGCATGACTACAAGCGCCACGGGACAACGACCTTGTTCGCCGCGCTGAACATGCTGACCGGGCAGGTCATCGGCGAGTGCCACGGCCGGCATCGGCATCAGGAGTTCCTGAAGTTTCTTCGCCAACTCCACCGCGCGTTCCCCTCTCGCCTCGACCTCCACCTCATTCTGGACAACTACGGCACGCATAAACATCCGACCGTGCGGGCCTGGCTGGCGGCCCATCCGCGCTTCACGCTCCACTTCACCCCCTACCGGCGCATCGTGGCTCAACCTCGTCGAGAGTTGGTTCAGCCAGCTCACGCAGAAACGCATCCGCCGCGGGGTGTTTTGCAGTGTCGACGAACTCGTCGCCGCCATCAACGATTACCTCCAGCGCTACAACGACAACCCCCAACCCTTTGTCTGGACCGCGACGGTCGATACGATTCTAGAGAAGGTTGGGAAGTGCAAAGTTATTCTTGGGACACACCACTAGCAGGACTGCCCGACGGTCTTCCCCCTGGCGCGACGCGGGACATATGCCACGAATTACTGCGACAGGGCACTAGCAGCCCGTGGTAAGAGTCCGGCAGCAGTCGGCCGGCGCTGCATCCCGCCGCGGGCCGCGTTGGGCATCGTTCACGACGGGCCAAATACTCCCGGTATCCTCGCTTCTCGCGCCTTGCTCGGGCCGGCCGCGGCATCTTCCAAGGCGGCCCTTGGTGCAACGCCGGACTTTCACCACGGGCTGCTAGCGGAGCTGGTCGTCCACCTCGTCGAAGTAGTCCTTGCCCACGAGCACCTCACGAGCCTTGCCTCCGGCTCCGGGCGAGACCAGGCCTTCCACCTCCATCATGTCGACCAGGCGCGCCGCGCGGCTGAAGCCGACGCGCAGGCGTCGCTGGAGGTAGGAGATCGAGGCCTGACCGGTTGACACGACGATTCGGGCCGCTTGATCGTACAGGTCATCCCGCTCGAGCTCCACCGCCTCCGAGGTCTTCTCGTCGACCGTGATCGTCTCGTCGTACTCGGGTTTCCCCTGCTTGCGCAGATAGCTGGCCAGCCGGGCGCTTTCCTGCTCGGAGATGTACGAGCCGTGCAGCCGAACGAGTCGAGACGAGGCGGGCGGCAGGAAGAGCATGTCGCCCTTGCCCAGCAACCGCTCGGCGCCGTTGGCGTCGAGGATCGTTCGCGAATCCGTCCGGGAGGAGACCCTGAAGGAGATGCGCGCGGGCAGGTTCGCCTTGATCAACCCGGTGATGACGTCGACCGAAGGACGCTGAGTGGCGAGGATCAAGTGGATCCCGACGGCGCGAGCCATCTGCGCCAAGCGGGCGATCGATTCTTCGACCTCGTTGCTGGCGACCATCATCAGATCCGCGAGCTCGTCGATGACCACGACGATGTAGGGGAGGGGCGTCCGGTCGTCTCCCTTGTCTGCCTTGTCTCGAATGACGTTGCGGTTGTACTGGTCGATGTTGCGGACCCCGAGACCGGCCAGCGTCTTGTACCGCTCCTCCATCTCGCGGACCGCCCACCGTAACGCGTTCGCGGCCTGCTTTGGATCGACGACGACCGGCGTCATCAGGTGCGGGATGTCCTCGTACATCCCCAGCTCCAGCCGCTTGGGGTCGATCATGATGAGCCGCACCTGATCGGGAGTGGCCCGATAGAGGATGCTCGTGAGCATGGCGTTCACCGACACCGACTTGCCGGTGCCCGTGGAGCCGGCGATCAGCAGGTGCGGCATCGTCGCCAGGTCGGTGAGGAACGGCTCGCCATGGATCGTCTTGCCGAGCGCCAGCGATAGCTTCGAGCTGGAGCGCGTGTAGGCCTCGGACTCGAGGAGCTCACGCAGCGAGATCTGCTCGCGGATCTGGTTGGGGATCTGGATCCCGACCGTCGACTTGCCGGCGATCCGTTCGATCAGGACGGACTCGGCCCGCATCGCCAGCGACAGGTCCTCGGCAAGACCGGCGATCTTGGCGTACTTCACGCCCGCGTCCGGCTTGAACTCGTAGGTCGTCACGACCGGGCCGGGGTGGATCTGCACGACGGACCCGTCGACCGAGAACTCCCGGCACTTCGCCTCGAGCAGCCGCGCCCCCTCCATCAGCTCGCGCTCGTCGATCTTGCGTTCGCCCTTCGGGGAATCCAACAAAGCCAGGGGCGGCGGCTGGAAGCTCCCGCCGCGGCGTTCGGCCGGGGCCCTGGCGCCGCGATCGCGCGCGGGCGCCGATGGCGCGGGCCGGACGCCGAGAGGCTTCTGCCGGATGACTGGACTCCGGGCCGACGGTGCGGGCCCGGTGGGGACGGGTTCGGGAGGTGTCGCGCGCGCCCGTGGGCGGAGCGGCACGGGGGCATCCTTGACCGGGGCCGCCGTGTCCGTCTGGGGCGCCTGCCGCGGTGCGCCACCGCGCTGCAGGTGCTTCCTGATGACTTCCTGGCGCTGACGATTCCGTCTCCGGTTCACGCGCCAGGTGCGGAGCGAATCGAGCGACCGTGCCCCGCGTGCCCCCGCGTGCTCGACCGCGGCAGAGAAGAGCCTCCCGAGCGAGAGCTGCGTCGCGAGAATGATCGACAGGAAGAGCAGCGTGAGCAGGAAGATGATCGACCCTGTCCGATTTAGATACGTGGCGAGCAGGCCGGCCAGCCACGCACCGACGTAGCCTCCCGCGTGGAATTCCTTGCCCGAGACCTCCAGCGTTCCCAGCACCAGGCTCAGGAACGACGACGCGCACGCAAACAGCATCAAGGCGCCGACGAGCTTCGTGTAGCCGGCCTCGAGCACACGGCACCAGAAGTAGTGCCAGCCGACGACGATCAGGACCGCGCTGATCAGGTAGGCGGAGTACCCCCAGAGCTGAAACGACAGCTCGGCCAGAAACGCCCCGATTCGTCCCGCGAAGTTCTGGGGCGGCAGCTCCGACCCCGTGTTGAAGAACCACACCGGGTCGGCTGGTGAGTAGGAGGCGAGCGCGACCAGCCAGATAAGCGCCAACGCGAACAGCACCACCCCGACGAACTCGCTCATGCGTTGAGACAACGTCGATGCCGGCACGCGCTCAGATCTCCATGATGACCGGGAGGACGAGCGGGCGCCGACCCGAACGTTTACGGAAGAAGCGCTGGAGCTCAACCAGAATCCTTTCCTTGATTAGGCCGTAGTCAGTGCGTTCTTCGAGACCTGCGGCGTTGATGATCTCGGCCAATGTCGCGAGTGCCTCGGCGAGCAAGCCGTCCGTTCGCTGATCCACCACGAAGCCACGCGTGATGATGTCGGCGGCGCCGTCGATGATCTCGCCCTGCGTGTTGATGGCCACCACTGGCACCACGAGCCCGTCACCGGCCAGATGACGTCGATCCCGCAGCACCTCGTCGACGATCTCACCCGTACGGGTTCCATCGATGAGAACCCGCCCCGAGGGGGCCTTGCCGACCACCTGGCCGCCATCGACGTCGAACCGGAGAATGTCCCCATTTTCGGACAGAAGCACGCTGGCGCGGCCCCCCGTCAGGCGTTCGGCGACCTGAGCATGGCGGGCCAGTTGCCGGTACTCTCCATGTATCGGCACGAAGTGGCATGGTCTGACCAGGGATAGCATCAATTTTATCTCTTCTTCGCTCCCGTGCCCGGAGACATGCACGCGTTTCGTGCCCTCGTGCACGATGTCGGCGCCACGACGGGCGATGTGATTCATGACCCGACCGATGGATTTTTCGTTGCCGGGGATCGCCCGGGCGGAGAACACCACTGTGTCGCTCGGGGCGAGCCTGATGTGTCGGTGGTCGTTGATCGCGATTCGCGAGAGCGCGGCCAGCGGCTCACCCTGCGAGCCCGTCGTGATGCAGAGCACCTCACGACCCGGTCGGCCCATGACCTCGTGGTCCCTGATCTCGACCCCTGCGGGTATGCGCAGGTGGCCGAGGCGCTGGGCGATGACTGAGTTCTGGGCGATGCTGCGACCGACGAAGGCCACCCGGCGATCGAACCGAACGGCCAGGTCGACGAGGACCTGCATCCGGTGGATGGCCGAGGCGAACGTCGCCACGACGATCTTGCCGGTCGTGCTCGCGAAGATCTCCTCGAACGCCTCGACGACATCCATCTCCGAGCCACTGAACCCGCGGCGGTCGATGTTGGTGCTGTCGCCGAACAGCGCCAGCACGCCATCACGCCCGAGCTCGGCCAGGCGCTGGAGATCGGCGTGCTCGCCATCGAGCGGCGTCTGATCCAGCTTGAAGTCACCCGTGTGGATGAGGGTGCCCAGTGGCGTGTGGATCGCGAGGGCCACGCAGTCGGGCATGCTGTGGGTCACGCGCAAGAACTCGATGTCGAAGGCTCCGATCTGGATCCGCTCCCCGGGTCGAACCGTCTGCAGGCCGTGCTCGGGCGAGAGCCGATGCTCCTGGAGCTTCGGCTCGAGAAGCGCCAGCGTCAATGGCGTGCCGCAGATCGGACCCTGCATCAGCGGGAGGACGTAGGGCACGGCGCCGATGTGGTCCTCGTGTCCATGAGTCAGAACGAGCGCGGCGATACCCGTCTCGAGCTGCTGCAGGTAGGAGAGATCGGGGATGATCAGCTCGACGCCGGGGAGCTCCGGCTCCGGAAACATCACGCCGGCATCGACCACGATGGTCGTGCCCGCGCAGGAGAACGCCATCATATTCATGCCGAACTCGCCGAGGCCGCCGAGCGGCACGACCTCGAGCGTCGGCGTGGTGGCGACTCTGGACCCGGTCACGTGGGTGTCCGGCGACGGGTGCACATCGGATGGGCGCGCTACAGGCCTGTGAGGTGGCGCATCCCCTTGGCCGACGCCGTCGCAGGCGAGTAGCACGGGATGGGGAAACATGCCTTACGAGATACGAGGACAGGCCACGGGGAAAGGCGAAAAAGCACTATAGCACAGGGTGCCGGCGCGAATCAGGGTGGGGCATCACCCTGGGCGGCGAAGACATCGGCGAGGCGCGCCAGCTCCGCCAACGCGAACGTCTCCGGCCGCCGTCGGATATCGAGTCCGGCTCTGGCCAGGGCCTCCTCCGCGGAGAGAGAGGTCGAGGCGGCAAACGGACGAAGCGCGTTCACCACGCGCTTGCGTCGCTGCGCGAACATCGTTCGCACCATTTTCTCGAACTGGGTCTGGTCGATCAGGGGGACCTGTGGCGTCCGAAAGCGGAGCCGCACGAGCGCCGATCGTACCCGCGGTGGTGGCCGAAACGCGCCAGGGGGGAGCGTCAGCAGTCTCTCGACGTCCGCGTGGAGCCGGATGAGGATTCCCAGGACGCCGTAGTCGCGCGTCCCGGGTTCGGCCGACAGCCGATCGGCCACCTCCCTTTGAAGCAGCACGGTCGCGTCGGACACGCGGCCCGAGGCGCGGTGGAGAGCGACGAGGCGGCCGAGGACCGGCGAGGAGATCCCGTAGGGGAGGTTGCCCGCGATCCGCCAGCGCCGACCCTCTGGCTGCCCGTCCGAGGCGATGGCCGTCGCCAGGTCGAGCGCCAGAATGTCTCCGTCGATCAGCCGGACGTTGCCGGGCGCCGACGCCGCCAGTCGCCGAACCAGGTCCCGGTCGATTTCGATGGCCAGGACGCGCGCCACCCGCCGCGCCAGGGGCAGCGTCAGCGCCCCGCGACCTGCTCCGATCTCGAGAAAGCAGTCATCAGGGGCCGGTTCGATCGCCGCGATCAGCTTGTCGACCCAGGCTGGCTCGAGAAAATGCTGGCCGAACCGCTTTCGTGGCTTCACGCGTACGCTCGCTCCGCGCGTCCTGCCTGACGGCCGCCGTACCGCCCGCCCCCAAACTCCCAAAGAACTGCAACTTCGGTCGAAGACAGTTCCTGGTGTGTCGAGTCAGCGATCCCATCGCGTGGGCCGCCGACAGAGGAGTGCTAGTGCACCGCCGTCGAGATGCGATCACGCCTCGAGCCCGCAGCACACCCATCCGCGGCGTTGTCGCTCCTCGAAATACTCCCGGTATTCCTCGTCGCGGCGCCTTGCGCCTGGGCGCGCTGCGAACCCGATCCGTGGCCGCATCTCGACGGCGGTGCACTAGCAGCCCGTGGTGAAAGTCCTGCTGCAGTCAGCCGGCGCTGCATCCCGCCTGGCCGCGTCGCTCGTCGGTCAAATACTCCCGGTATTCTCGCTCCTCGCGTCTTGCCAGCCGGGCGCAGCGCCACCCTTGGTGCGACGCAGGACTTTCACCACGGGCTGCTAGCGTCGCGATCGCCGGGGCGCCGCTCGTGTCCGCGTTCGGCCGGCATCGGCGGATCGTGGGCGCGCGGCGGCGGGCGGCGTCTTGGCGTAGAAACGACAGTCGGGCCGGATGGGACACCGATCGCAGAGCGGCCGGGGCTTGCACACGCGACGGCCGTGGAGGATCAGGGTGTCCGAAAGACGGGTCCACCGCACCGGCCGGACCAGCTGGCAGAGCTGTTGCTCGACGACGTCGGGATCGTCGGATTGCGCGAGGCCGATCCGGTTCGCGACCCGGAGGACATGCCGATCGACCGGAAGCGCCGGAATGCCCAGCGCGTGGCCCAGCACGACGTTGGCCGTCTTCCGCCCGACGCCGGTGAGCCGGACGAGGTCGTCTCGGTTGGGTGGGACCTGCCCCTCGTGGCGCGCGACCAGCGCCGCGGCCGTGGCGATGAGCGCGCGCGCCTTCGAGCGGAAGAACCCCGTAGATTGAATCTGCGGCTCCAGCTTGGCGTGCGTCGCGCGCGACAGGGCGCGCGCGTCAGGATACCGACGAAAGAGCGGCGGCGTCACCTGATTCACCCGCGCGTCGGTACACTGCGCAGACAGAATGGTGGCCACGAGTAACTGGTAGGGGTTGGCGAAGTGTAGCTCGGTGTCCGCGTCGGGGTGCAGGCGTTCGAGGCCGGCCAGGATGGGCCGTCGCGCCGCCGGGGTGACGGCGGGGGCCGTCACGCTCAGTGCACCGGACCCTTCGGCCAGTCCTGTTTTGCATAGGACTCGCTGAAGAGACGCGTGTGCTCTTGGAGCGCGTTGACCAGATTGGGCACGAGCTGAACCGGGACGACGATCTTCGCGCGAACCGGCGCGCGAACGACTCGCTCGGATTCGGCCGACTCGAGGTCCTTCCCCGACAGCGGCATGACCTCACAAAAGGTCAGCGTGAAGTCGAACGGGGTGTGCGCGATCGCACAGAAATTGGCATAGGCACGCGGTGCGCTGTCGTCGTCGGCGGGGACGATGGTGAAGTTGATCTGCTTCCGCTCTGACATGGGCTCCTCTAATATTTTCTCATGACGCCCACCACGACACCCTGAATGCGCAACTGCTCCGGGTCGACCACGATGGGTTTCACCTCGGGATTGGCTGGCTGGAGTCGAATCGTGCCGTTCTCGCGGTAGAGCTTCTTGAGCGTGACGTCCGAGCCGTCGAGCAGTGCGATGACCATCTCACCGTTCTCGGCCGTCTTCCGATCCTCCACGATGACGAAGTCACCGTCCCGGATCTGCTCGTCGATCATCGAGCTCCCGCGGACACGCAGCACGTAGGTGTCACGCTTGCCGAGTAGATCCTCGGGCACCGGGATCGTCTCGGTCGTCGCGATGGCCTCGATTGGCGCCCCTGCGGCGACGTAACCCAGTAGCGGCAGCTCGACCGAGCGAGTGCCCGCCCGCGCCGAGATCAGCTCGACCGAGCGGCTGCGGTTCCAGGCGCGCTTGATGAAGCCCTTCTCCTGCAGGTTGGTGAGATGCTTGTGGACGGTCGCTAGCGATGAGAGACTGAACCGTCGTCCGATCTCTTCGAGGCTGGGCGCGTACCCGTGCTGCTGGATGAACTCGTTCAGGTAGTCGAGGATCTCGCGCTGGCGTTTGGTGAGCGGTAGCACGTGTCATCCCTCCTGAGAAGGGCGGGCCGCTGAGGTAGCCGACGCGGCATCGTCACCCGCCCGTGGCCCAGGCTGGCAGCGGCTCGCTATTGACATCAGCGCGGTCACTCTAGTGCAAAGGAAAGGCGAAAGTCAAGCGTGCGCATTCCGATCGCGCTGCCGGAGAACGACCGCCTTCCCTTCGACGTCGTCGGGTTCGGCCTCAACAGCGTCGACCTCCTGGCCCTGGTCGACGCCCACCCGGCCAGGAACACGAAGCAGCAGGTGCAACGGTTCGCCCGGGAACCCGGAGGGCAGGCGGCGACGGCGATGGTCGCCTGTGCCCGCCTCGGTTGGCGGGCGGGCTATATTGGGCGCTTCGGCGACGACGAGAACGGTGTCTTCGGCCTCGAGAGTCTGCTGAACGCGCGCGTCGATGTGTCGGCCTGCGTCACCGTGCCCGGGGTGGCGACGCAGTTCGCCGTGATCGTGGTCGACGGGGAAACCGGCGACCGGACCGTCATGTGGGATCGGGAGGCCGGGTTGCATTGGGATCCGACCGCCGTGCCCCCGGGCGTGTGCTCCGGGCGTGTGCTCCTCGTGGATTGCCACGAAACGGCGGCGTCGACCCACGCGGCACGCCGCGCCCGGGCGGAGGGTCACCCCGTCGTGATCGACGTCGAGAAGGTCCGCCCGGGCATCGACGCCCTGCTGCGAGAGATCGACGTGGTCATCGCGGCCGAGGAGTTCCCGTCTCGGCTCACCGGGATCGGCGAGACCGGACGCGCGCTGTCGATGATGGCCCGGGATCTCCGGGCGCCGGTGCTCTGCGTCACCCTGGGCCGGGAGGGTAGCCTGGCGCTGGTGCAGGGCCACGAGATTCGCACGCCGGGCTTCGACGTGCCCGTCGTCGACACCACCGGGGCGGGGGACGTCTTTCGCGGCGGCTTCATCGCCGGCTGGCTCGCCCAGGGCGCGGATGCCCGCCTGGAGGACGTGATGACCTATGCCAATGCCGTCGCGGCGCTCAGCTGCCGCGCGCTGGGTGCGCGTGCCGGCATTCCCACGGCCGACGAGGTCGAGCTGCTCGCGCACCCTCGATTTAACCTTCCACCACCGCCAGGGGTCTAATATGCCGATGGGGTTGGCTCCCGGACACGAGCCGGGATGGAGTGTCGGTCGACTCCAGCCCTCGACCACGCAGATGTTGTGGAGCGCACGCACGATGACGGACCGGCCAGGCGAGGCGATCTGGGACTGGGTTGGAGCGACGGCACCTCTCCCAGCGAAGGTGACGGTGCTGCACGTGGGGCCGGGCGCGGCCGAACGCGCGGCGCTCCAGCTGACCCTGGATGAGCGTCGGGAGCTGGCCCGTCTGCCGCACGAGGAGCTCGGTCGCGCCGAATCATGATGCGCCGATACGCGCCGCCCGTGTGGAGCGTCGGGTCGCATCACGATCCGCCGTGCGAGATGCGGCGGTCGGCATCGACCCGGCGCCACGAGCGAGCAGACCTGGAGGCTGTGACCGACGCGCCGCACAGCCAGACGGGATGCCCCGTGGGGGAATCATGCCGTGAGTGACAGGACACGGGGTCGACCTATGGATGTATCGATGACTGGAGCGCGCTGGTTCGCCGGCTGGTGTGGGTCGCTCGCCACCGTGGCGATCCTCGGTGTGGCGAGCGTGGCGACGGCAAGCGGCGCGGTGGCAACCGGCCAGCGTTCTGGTGCGCTCACGCCCGGGGGCGACCTGTCACCGGCCGAGATCCAGCGCCTGTTCGACGCCTACACGATGGTACAGGCCCAGGACATGCTCGAGCTCGATGACGAGCACTATGGCCGGTTCGTGACCAGCCTCCGGGGCCTCCACGAGGCTCGGCGGACGGCGGAGACGGAGCGGCGAAGTCTCCTGCAGGAGCTGGTGCGGCTCACGAACCAGGAGGCGCCGGAGGCCGACGATGCCGCGATCATCGAACGGCTCCGTGCCCTACAGGAGCACGATGCACGGACGGCCGCCGATGTCCGCAAGGCGTACGACGGCATCGACGAGGTGCTCGATGTTCGGCAGCGCGCGAAGTTCCGCATCTTCGAGGAGCGTATCGAACGTCGGAAGTTCGAGCTCCTGATGCGAGCACGCCAGGGCAACCGCCCCGGCCCCCGACCGCCACGCCCGCCGCGCTACTGAAGCTCCGCCCTAGCAGCCCGTGTTAACAGTCCTGCTGCAGTCGGATCCCGGGGGCATCCTCGTGCGACTGCCTCGGTAGCGCGCGGTGTGGAACTGCGTCCGTCCGGCGCAAGGCGCGGCCGGGGCCGAATCGCATCCGTGTGCTACACTCGAAGTGCCGGCGTCCACACTCGATAACTCAGCCAGGGAGAGACACATTGAGGAAGGCCCCCTCATCACGTGCAGGCCTGCCCATGGCGCTGCTGATCGCCTCCAGCGTGGCCACGTCGATGGCGGGAGCCGTCGGTGACGTGCCGCTCACGCGCGAGGACGCCGACCGCATGTTGGGAAAGATCCACTCGATCACCCTCAACTCTGTCGTGCCGGCGAGCGATCCCAGGCTGACGCCGATCATGGAGGCGGAGGTCAATGCCTACCTCAAGTTTCATGCGGCCGAGCTGCTCCCCCCAGGCGTCGTCGACCCCACGGTCGGCATCGTTGGCGACGGCCGACTCTCGGGTCGTGCGGTCGTCGATCTGGACAAGCTGCCTCGCGCCGGGGACCGGGCAGGCTCGGGCGGGGTCTTCGATCCCATGAGCTATCTCACCGGGCAACTGCCGGTCAGCACGACCGGGGTTCTGCACACCGAGAACGGCATCGCTCGCCTGGAGCTCGAGACCGCGGAGATCGCCGGAATTCCCGTGCCGATCACGATGGTCGAACAGCTCGTCAGCACCTACTCGCGCACGCCAGAGAATGCCAGAGGCCTCGACCTGAACGACCCATTCCCCCTGCCGATGGAGATCGTCGAAATCCGCGTGGGCCAGGGGGAGGCCGTCGTGGTGCAGTGAGGGCGCCGGTTGCCCGCGGCTGAGTTCTTCCAGACGCCCCTTCAATTTCTCAAGGGAGTCGGTCCCCGTCGTGCCGCCGACCTCGCCAGGGTGGACCTGGTGACCGTCGAGGATCTCCTGTGTCGGCTCCCGTCGCGCTACGAGGACCGGGGGCACTTGACGCAGATCGCGGCCCTCAGGGCGGGGCAGACGACGACGATCGCCGGCGAGGTGCTGAGCTGCGGCCTGCGCCCGACCCGTCGTCCCGGGTTTCGGATCTTCGAGGTGCTGCTACGCGACGACAGCGGCGCGATACGCGCAGTGTGGCTGAATCAGCCTTTCCTCAAGGACGTCCTCCACGTCCACCAGCGCGTGGTCCTGTACGGCTCGGTCGAGACCCGGCGCCGGGGCGGGCTCCAACTGACCAATCCACAGTACGAGATCGTCCAGCGCGCGGACTCGGACGGAGCGGCGGACGAGGCGCTCGACGACACGACGATCCACACCGGCCGCATCGTTCCCGTGTACGAGAAAGTGGGCGTACTGACGCCCAAGATGCAGCGCCGCCTCGTCCACGAGACGCTACGTGGTCTGCCCGAGGAGGTGTCGGACCGGCTGCCCGACGAAATCCGATGTCGGCTCGCCCTGCCGTCCCGGGGCGACGCGTTCCTGCTGGCGCACTTTCCGGAGCCCGGCACCTCGCTCGACCTCCTGAACGGCTGTCGGTCGCCCGCGCAGGTGCGGCTAGTGTTCGAGGAGTTCTTCCTGTTTCAGCTGGGTCTCCAGCTTAGGCGGCGCCGGGCCGACGCGGAGCGCAAGCCGACGATGATCCGGGTCGACGCCGAGGTCCGCGAGTCGGCGCGCCGGGTGCTGCCGTTCAAGCTGACACCCGGTCAGCGGGAGGCCCTGAAGGAAATCGTCGCATTGCTCCACGGCCGGATGCGCCCGGACCTCAAGGACGAGGTGATGCGTGGGTTCGCGCGTGGCGACCACGACGTCCTGGTCTCGACGTCCGTCGTCGAGGTGGGCGTCGATGTGGCCAATGCGTCCGTGATGGTCATCGAACACGCCGAGCGCTTCGGCCTCGCGCAGCTGCACCAGCTTCGCGGGCGCGTCGGCCGCGGTCCGCACCAGTCGCACTGCCAGCTACTCTACCAGTCGCCGCTCTCCGACCAGGCGCGGGCGCGGCTCGACGTGCTCACGCAGACCACGGATGGATTCGTGATCGCGGAACGCGACCTCGAGCTGCGCGGTCCGGGCGACTTCTTCGGCACCCGGCAGTCCGGGATCCCGACGCTACGGGTCGGCGATCTCCTGCGGGACCACCGTGTCATGGAGGATGCGCGCCGCGAGGCGGTCGCATGGCTGGCGCGCGGGCGGGTGGCGACCCCGCTGGTGGAGTACGTGCGGTCCACCTGGGAGGAGCGCTACGGGCTCGTGGGCGTGGGCTAGCAGCCCGTGGTGAAAGTCCTGCGTAGCACCAAGGGCCGACCTGACAATGCCGCGGTCGGCCTGGGCCAGGCGCGAGGAGCGAGAATACCGGGAGCATTTGACCGACGAGCAACACAGCCAGGCGGGATGCAGCGCCGGCCGACTGCAGCAGGACTTTTGCCACGGGCTGCTAGTGCACCGCCTCTCGACGGCGGTGCACTAGCAGCCATTCAACGATGCGCGTCATCGCCGGAGCCCTGAAGGGACGCCGCCTCGCGAGACCTCGCTGGACGGGGTTGCGGCCCACGTCCGACCGGCTGCGAGAGACGCTGTTCAACGTGCTGGGGGAACGCGTGGCGGGCGCGCGCGTACTCGACGGCTTTGCCGGGACCGGCGCGATCGGCATCGAGGCGCTCAGCCGCGGCGCGAGTCACGTCACGTTCGTCGAGCGCGATCGGCGCGGCACCGCGCTGATCGCCGAGAACCTTCGCAGATGTGAGGTAGCGGAGGGCTATGCTATCATCCGCGCCGAGGTCGGACGACTCGAGCCGTCGCCCGTGGTCGGCGGCGCGTTCGATGTCATCGTGCTCGACCCACCGTACGAGGGCAGTGACCTGGACGAGATCGTGACGCACATCGGCCAGATGCTGACGCGCGAGGGGGTGCTGATTCTCGAGCACGCGAAGCGCCGCCGCGTGCCCGTGGAGCCACGCGGGCTCAGGCGGTTCCGCGTCGTGTCGTCAGGCGACAGCCAGCTGAGCCTCTACGCGCGCGCGACGCCCTCCGAAGAACCTCCCGGCCATGGCCACGAGTGAGCGCGCGAGAGCGGAGCGAGCCGGGCCCGACGGTGGGCGAGTGGCGGTGTATCCGGGTTCGTTCGACCCGCTGACCAACGGGCACGTCGACATCATCCTCCGCGGCGCCAAGATCTTCGACCGCATCGTCGTGGCCATTCTGCGGAATGTCGAGAAGACTCCGTTGTTCAGCCTGGAGGAGCGGATCGAGATCGCGCGCGAGGTGTTCAAGCGGCAGCCCAACGTCGAGGTCGACGAGTTCGGCGGGTTGCTCGTCGACTACGCCCGCCGGCGGGGCGCCACCGTGATCGTCCGCGGGCTCCGTGCCATCTCGGACTTCGAGTACGAGCTGCAGATGGCGCTGATGAACCGTCGGCTCAACCCGCACGTCGAGACCGTGTTCATGATGCCGGCCGAGCCGTATACCTACGTGAGCTCTCGGCTGGTGAAGGAAGTGGCGGCGCTCGGCGGATCGGTGTCCGGGTTGGTGCCGACGACCGTCGAGAGTTTGCTACGGGGGAAGGAAGTCGAACCGCCGTCGGACTGAGGTCGACGGACTGCTGGACCGGAGAGGAATAATGACTGCGATGCTCGCTGAACGGACTACCTACGTCAGTGCGTCACCCACCATGAAGGTGCTAGTCGCCGCCCAGTGCCTCCGGGAGCAGGGCGTCGACGTCGTCGACCTGGGCGCCGGTGAGCCGGATTTTCCGACGCCGGAGCACATCCGGGCGGCGGCCATGGCGGCCATCGAGAGCGGCTTCACGAAGTACACCCCGACCGCCGGCATCGGCGAGCTCAAGCAGGCGATCGGCGATCGGTATCGCGGGGACTACGGCGTGGACTACTCGGCGGCCGAGACGATTGTGACCGCCGGTGGCAAGCAGGCGCTCTACAACGTGGCGCTCGCGCTGTTTGGTCGAGGCGACGAGGTGATCACCCACGCACCCTGCTGGCCGACCATCGTCGATCAGATCAAGCTGGCCGAGGCGACACCGGTGCTGGTCCGTACCCATCCCGAGGACGGTTTCCGGGTCCACGCGCAGGCGATCATCGACGCGGTGACCCCGCGCACGCGAGGCATCATCATCAATTCGCCCGGCAACCCCACGGGCGCGCTGATCACCGAGGCCGAGCTCGGCGAGATCGCGGACGTGGGGGCGAAGAAGGGCATCTGGATCGTCCTCGACCTCTGCTACGAACGGCTTATCTACGAGCCGGTCGCCCACAATCTGCCGCGGGTGCTCTCGGAGCGACTGCGGGATCGCAGCGTGCTCGCGGGGTCCGCCTCGAAGGCGTACTCCATGACGGGTTGGCGGTGCGGGTGGGCGCTCGCCCCGGCGGAGGTGGTCGCGGCGTGCAACACGTTCCAGAGTCACGCCACGTCGAACGTGTGCTCGATCACCCAAAAGGCGGTCGTCGCGGCGCTGACCGGGCCCCAGGATTGCGTCACCGCCATGCGGGATGAATTCCGGACGCGCCGTGATGCCGTTCACGCCCGGTTGACCGCCGACCCCCGGATCCGCTGTGTGAAACCGTCGGGAGCGTTCTACGTGTTCCCGGACCTCTCGGATCTGCTGTCACCGGATGGTATCCGGACGTCGGCCGAGTTCGCGCAGGCGCTGCTCGACGAGGTGCACGTGGCGCTCACGGCGGGTGAAGCCTTCGATGCGCCCGGGTTCGCGCGCATCTCCTACGCCACGTCGATGGACCGGTTGGAGGAAGGTGTGGACCGCATCCGCGGGTTCGTCGCATCGCACGCCGCGCACGCGTCGCCCCCCACGGCCTCCTGATCATCGCCCCGTCCAGCGGCGCCCCTGCCGATCAGGCGAGCGGCCTTGGATGGGTCCGCAGGCTGCGAGTGGGCACGAACGGGCGTGAGGCGATCTGTCCGTCGAACCGATCCGACCACCGGCCAGGAATCGGCAGGTCGCATCCCGGGCAGGCGCCGGCGCGCGTGAGACGGTAGGCCCGGATGGCGTATCCACGCCGCTCGACCAGCCGCGTGCGGCACCGGGGGCAGGAGGTGTCCTCGAGCCCTCCGACCTGGCCCGGCAGGTTGCCGGCGTAGACGAACCGCAGCCCCGAGCGGCGCCCGATCGCGGCGGCCCGGCGTAGCTGCGTGGGGCTGGTCTGGTCGGGGTCGGTCATTCGATAGTCGGCGTGAAACGCGGTGACGTGCCATGGGATGTCGACCGAGACGTCGGCCAGGAACTCCGTGAGGCTGGTCAGCTCCGCCTCGGAGTCGTTGAAGCCCGGAATCAGCAGCGTCACGACCTCCAGCCAGATGCCCAGCGCCCGCAGGCCGCGGATCGTGCGGAGAATCGGTTCGAGCCTTCCGCCGAGTTGCCGGTAACGCCTGTCGTCGAAGCTCTTCAGATCGACCTTGTAGAGATCCACCCACGGACTCAGATATTCGAGGACCCGCGGCGTCGCGTTGCCGTTCGAGACGAACGCCGTTCCCAGCCCGGCGGCCCGCGCGGCCTCGAAGACCGCCACCGCCCACTCCGCCGTGATGAGCGGTTCGTTGTAGGTGCTGACAAGCACGCGCGCGCCCCTGGCCCGGGCGTCGGCGACGAGACCCTCTGGCGTGGCCGCGCGGGGCGGGACGACCGCGGCCGGGTCGCGTAGCGCCTGCGACGTGACCCAGTTCTGACAGTAGGCGCAGTGAAGGTCGCAGCCCAGCATTCCGAAACTGTAGGCCAGGGCGCCGGGCCAGGCGTGGAAGAACGGCTTCTTCTCGATCGGGTCGCACTGCACGCCGGCGACGTAGCCCCAGGGGATGCGCAGCCGTCCACCGGTATTGAAGCGCACCTTGCAGACCCCGAAGGCGCCGGGAGGGATCGCGCACTCGTGGCCGCACGCGTAGCAACGGATCCAGTCGCGGTCGCGCCGGTCGACCAGCGCCGGTCCCGAGTCTACCGTGTGACGCTCGAGCGTCTCACCCAGCGTGGACATCTCGCGGCTGTCTCCTCTGCTCGTTCTAGAATACGACTTTGTCGAGCCGTCCGCTGCGGGGCGGCGCGGCGGCCGTCGTGCCGCCCCACCGCGGGCGAGCCGACGCGCCGCGAGGTTAGCGGTTCGCGACGAGGACGATGGTGGTGAGATCCCGGGTCGGGTCGGGCCGCAGCAGCATGCCGATCTTGAGCGCGGTGGGATTCAGATAGCGCACCTGGGCGAGCCGTTCGAGCGGCAGCTCCGGGTTCGCCTCGAGCCGCGCGAGCTGGTCGGTGCCCATCACGCACAGGACGCGGTCGGTCGACCGGATGAAATCCACCAGGCGCTGCTCGCTGAACAGATCCTCCGTGGGGCCTCGCACGTGGAAGCCCAGGTTCCGGACCAGGACCCCATAGGAGCCGATGGGCTCCTCGCGCTGACGGTGCTCGCGGACGCCGGCCATGAGGCGGTCGACCGAGTGCGGCCCGCCGGACAGCACGAGATACTGAAGGCACAGCAACGACAGGACGCTCGCTCCGATGGTCGCGTGCGGCAGCAGCCGCCCGTGGCGGACGAAGGATGCAACCCCCAGGCCCAGGCCCGCGCCCACGATCAGGATCGCGGCCGGGCCGATTCCCCCTGGGTTGATGGCCTCGAGCAGCGGCCGGGCGCCCCAGACGACCATGCCGAGCCCGACCAGCAGTGCCGCCGCCAGCGACCCCGATGCGGCGAGCAGCCAGTCGGTCGGTGCGCCGGGCCCGCGTCGCGCCAGTCGCTGGCTGATCGTGCGAGCAAGCAGCACGGCGAGTGGGGGCAGGGTGGGGAGGATGTAGCGCGGCTGCTTGCCGATGGACGCCGTGTAGAAGATCAGAATGGTGCCGGCCCAGATGATGAGCTGCAGCTCCACGGCAGTGAGGCGACGGTCGCCGCGGAGGAGCCGGACCACCGGGTGGCCCCACAGGAGGACGAACGGTGACCAGGGCAGCAGGCCCGCGAGGATGATCGGCGGGTAGAACCACCAGCCGCGTGGGGCGTTGTAGCGGGCAGTGGCGAAACGCTCGAGGTTCTCGGCGACGAAGAAGCGATGCAGGTAGGACGAGCCGTGCACCTGCCACATCGCGAGGAACCATGGTGCCGCCACGAGCCCGAACACCGCGAGCGAGAGGACGAGATCGGTCGTCCGGATGCGCCGACGCAGCCCGGCCCAGAGTCCCTCCGGTTCGCCCCGGAGGTCGAGCAGGAGGGCCGGGGCGACGGCCAGAGCCGGCACCGCGACGCCCACCGGGCCCTTGGTCAGGAACGCGCACGCCGCGGCGGTCGAGGCAAGGAGCATCCAGCTCCGCCGGCTCGGGCCGGCGCGTGACGGCGAGAGAGCCAGCCCCTCGAGCCCGGACCAGATCGCCAGCGTGATGAAGAAGGCCAGTGGCAGGTCGGGCAGCGACTGCCGCGCCATCGCGAAGTAGCCGAAGTTGGTGGCCGTGATGGCGCCCGCCAGCAGGCCCACGCGCTCGTCGTACCAGCGTCTCGCACACAGATAGGTGAGCAGCACGAGGCCGAGCCCGGCGAGCGCCGCCGGAAATCTGGCGGCGGCGGCGCCGACACCCCCGACGACATAGGCGGCACCGACCATCCAGTAGAACAGGATCGGCTTCTGGAAACGGACCTGGTAGTTGAAATAGGGCGTGAGCCAGTCGTGGCGCTCGAGCATCTCACGCGCCGACTCGGCGTAGAAGGCTTCGTCGGAGTCCGCGATCCCGGGACGCCCCAGGCCCGCGAAGAAGGTCACGCTGCAGAGAAGGACGAGGGCGGCGATGGCGCGCGGCACGACCGAATGATTCTACACAGTCGGAGGCGCCCGCCGAAGATCGAGACGCGCGCGTGTCCTGCTATACTCGGTGGCCGATGTCCACGAGCGCGCCCGAGTCGGCCCCGGTGGCGGCGGTCATCGGTGCGTCGCGAGACCGCCGAAAGTTCGGCAACAAGGCGCTCCGTGCCTTCCGCCATCGAGGCTACCGCGTGATTCCGATCCATCCTCACGCGACCGAGATCGAGGGCCTCCCGGCGTTCCCGACCGTCCAGGACGTGCCCGGGAAGATCGATCTCGCGACCGTGTACGTGCCACCCGAGATCGGCGTCCGACTGCTGGCGGGTCTTGCGGCGAGGGAGATCCCCGAGGTGTGGTTCAACCCGGGCGCCGAAAGCCCGGCGCTGCTGGCGCGCGCGGACGAGCTGGGGTTGAAGTCGATCGTCGGGTGCAGCATCGTCGGGATCGGCGAACGCCCCGACGCCTATTGACACGCCGGGAACCCGGTCCTATACTGTCTTTACTTATTTCCTCCTCGCGCGCGTCCTTGACGACCCGCGGATCCACACCACTCTTCCTCTAAGTAACGACCTGGCAGACCGTGGCAAAAGTTCTATGTGGCATCGAGTCCCATCGTGAGCGATGCTGCATTCGGTACGAGCCAGGCACGACGAGTGAGAATACCGGGAGTAGTTGAACCATCCTGGGCAATGCCCAGCGCAGCGCGAGCGGGGATCCAGCGCCGGTCGGCTGCCGCACGACTGTCACCGCTGGCGGCTAACCTCAGTACCCCTCATGCCCACTAACAACAAACGTACGTCCGGACGTTCGCCCGCCGACCAGGCCGTCGCCGCCGAGCAGCCGCCCGCCGAGGTCTCCGAAGGCGCGAAGCCCCAGACTCGGCGCTCGGCCGAGGGTCTCAACATCGGCGAGCTGAAGGACATGAGCATCCAGAAGCTCACGCAGATCGCCAAGGATCTCAGCGTGGCCGGAGCCACCGGGATGCGGAAGCAGGAGCTGATCTTCCAGATCCTGAAGGCGCAGACCGAGCAGAGCGGCTTCATCTTTTCCGAGGGCGTGCTCGAAGTGCTCCCGGACGGGTTCGGATTCCTCCGCGCGCCCGACTACAACTATCTCCCTGGACCCGACGACATCTACGTGTCGCCGTCCCAGATCCGCAAGTTCGACCTCCAGACGGGTGACACGGTCTCGGGGCAGATTCGCCCACCGAAGGAGGGGGAGCGGTATTTCGCGCTGATCAAGGTCGAGGCGGTCAACTTCGAGCCGCCCGAGCACGCCCGCGACAAGCTGTTCTTCGAGAACCTGACCCCGCTCTACCCCCAGGAGCGGATCCGGCTGGAAACCGTTGCCGAGAATCTTTCGGCCCGGGTCATGGATCTGATGACGCCCATTGGCAAGGGCCAGCGTGGTCTCATCGTCGCCCCGCCGCGCACCGGCAAGACGATGCTCCTGCAGAACATCGCCCAGTCGGTGTCGAAGAACCACCCCGAGGTCTACCTGATCGTGTTGCTGATCGACGAACGACCGGAGGAGGTCACCGACATGCAGCGGTCGGTGGACGGCGAGGTGATCTCGTCGACGTTCGACGAGCCGGCGCAGCGTCACGTGCAAGTCGCGGAGATGGTCATCGAGAAGGCGAAGCGATTGGTGGAGCACAAGAAGGACGTCTTGATCCTGCTCGACTCCATCACGCGGCTGGCACGCGCCTACAACGCCGTGATCCCCCCCTCGGGCAAGGTACTGTCGGGCGGTCTCGACTCGAATGCCCTGCAGAAGCCAAAGCGGTTCTTTGGGGCGGCCCGGAACATCGAGGAGGGCGGCTCGCTCACCGTGTGCGCCACGGCGTTGGTCGACACCGGTTCGCGCATGGATGACGTGATCTTCGAGGAGTTCAAGGGCACCGGCAACATGGAGATCCACCTGGACCGCAAGCTGGTCGACAAGCGCGTGTTTCCCGCCATCGACATCCAGAAGAGTGGGACTCGAAAGGAAGAGCTGCTCATCAACAAGGAGGACCTCAACCGGATCTGGGTGCTGCGCAAGGTGCTCCACCCACTGTCGCCGGTCGAGGCGATGGAACTGCTGCTGGACAAGATGGCGAAGACGAAGACGAACGCCGACTTTCTCGCCTCGATGCAAAAGATGGGGTAGTGGAGCGGGACCTCGTGCCGCGCCACGCACCCGCGGGCATCTACCCAGCTTGCTCGCGGTACGGTCAGACGAACGATCGACCAAGCCAAATGGCGACGATCAAGGTGCGACAGAACGGGCCGTATCGGGTGGACGGCGATGACGTCGTGCTGATCGACTGGAACGGCGTGGAGTACCCGGTCACCAAACGACCGATCGCCCTCTGCCGGTGCGGCGCGTCGCGTACCAAACCGTTCTGCGACGGGACCCACGCGAAGGTGGGATTCGCGGCCGCGGAGCCGGCGGGTCCCGGCGGACCTCAGGGACCGGACGGCGCGTAGCGTTTCTCGAGAGCGGGGGTCATGGTGAGCCCGCCCGTGTGAACGAACAGGACTCGGGCGCCGGCCGGGATCCGTCCCTCCCCCACCATCGCCAGCAGGCCGCAGAACGCCTTGGCCGTATAGACCGGATCGAGGAAGTAGCCTTCGCGCTCCGCCATCAGCCGGATGGCCCGGTCGCTCCCCGCGTTCGGCACTCCGTAGCCTTCCTCCGCGAAGCCGAAGACGACCTCGTGCGCGGGCACAGTCTGCGCGTCGAGCGCCAGACCGAGGTGCGCCGCCGACTCGAGGAAGAGCGCCTCCGGCGTGGGCCGCCGGTAGACCTCGCGGATGGCTTGACGGCTTCCCACGGACACGGCCAGCACCTTCGATTCGAGCCCGCCGAGCGCCAGGCCCAGCAGAACTCCGGTAGTCGTGGAGCCCGTGCCGATCGCGAGCACGACGTACTCGAAATCGAACCGGTCTCCACGCTGGCGCGCGATTTCGAGCATCGCCTGCATGTAGCCGGGCTCCGCCTCCGGCATGCTGCCCCCCGCCGGGATCCAGTAGCCCGCCGTTCGCTCGACGACCTCTCGACAGGTCAGGCGGAGGCGATCGAAATCAGCCCGGGACGGTCGCACGAAATCCATCGGCGTGAAATGAAGGGACGCCCCGAGGTAGTCGAGCAGCAACAGATTGCCGGCGGGCTGCTCGGGGCGGGTGCCGCCGACGACGCAGTGGACCGTCATCCCGAGTCGCCGCGCGGCCGCGGCGGTCATCATCGTGTGATTCGACGTGGGCGGGCCGGTCGTCACGACCGTGTCGTGCCCGGCGAGACGCGCGTGCGCCAGCACGAACTCCAGCTTGCGCGTCTTGTTCCCACCCATCGCCAGACCGGAGCAATCGTCCCGCTTCATCCAGAGGTCGATGCCGAGGTCATGGCCCAGGCGTTCGAGTGGGATCAGGGGAGTCGGAAACGTGCCGAGGGCGGTGCGGGGCAGGGAGCCGAGAAAGTGCTCGAGCGCGTGAAGCGTGCGGAGGACGGCCACTAGCGGACTGTATCAGTGATTGCTGCAGCGGTCGCCGGAGCGCAGCGCCCGGCGGGCAAGGCGCGACGACCGACTAGCTCTGGTCCGGCGCCGGGGTGTCGCCGACCGCGGGTGTCCCGGCGCCGCCATCCGCGTGGGTCGACTGGTGCGTCTCGGCATGACCCGCGTCGTCGACTGCGCCGGCCGAGCGACCGATCGATCCGAGCAGCTCTCGCAGCTCGGCGCCCTCGATGACCTCTGCATCGAGCAGCCGCCGTGTCAGAACGTCGAGCGTCCCGCGGTAGCTCTCCAGCACCCGTTCAGCCTGGGCGTGCGCCTCGCTCAGCAGGCGCTTCACCTCCGCGTCGATCTGTTGCGCGGTCTCCTCGGCGTAGGTCCCGCGGTCGGGAAGCATGGGCGTGTCGAGGAGCATGCGTCCCCGATGTCCGTCGTAGGAGGCGAGCCCGAGCCGCTCGCTCATCCCGAACTCGGTCACCATCGCCCGGGCGATGTCCGTCGCGCGCTGGAGGTCGTTCTGCGCGCCGGTCGAGATCTCGCCGAAGACGACCTCCTCGGCCGTGCGGCCGGCGAGCAGCACCGACAGCTGGTTCGCGAGATCACGGGCCGTCATCAGAAAGCGCTCCTCGAGGGGTAGTTGCATCGTGTAGCCCAGCGCACCGAATCCACGCTGCACGATCGAGATCTTGTGCACGGGATCGAGCCCGGGTAGCACGCTCGCCACGATGGCGTGTCCGGACTCGTGGACGGCCACGATGCCGCGCTCCTTGTCGCTCATGACGCGTTTCTTCTCGAGACCCGCGACGAGGCGATCGATGGCTTCCTCGAAGTCCGCCATGTCGACCTGGGTCTTGTCGTTGCGTGCGGCCAGGAGCGCCGCCTCGTTCACGAGGTTGGCGAGGTCGGCGCCCGCGAACCCGGGCGTTCGCGCCGCCACGATCTTCAGATCGACCTCTGGGCTCGTCTTGACCGACCGGGTGTGGATCCGCAGGATCGCCTCCCGGCCCCTGATGTCCGGCTTGTCCACGAGGACCTGCCGATCGAACCGACCCGGTCGTAGCAACGCGGGGTCGAGGACCTCTGGGCGGTTGGTGGCCGCCATGATGATGACGCCCTTGCGCGGATCGAAGCCGTCCATCTCGGCCAGGAGCTGGTTCAGGGTCTGCTCGCGCTCTTCGTGGCTGCCCATCGGCGACTGGATACGCACCTTGCCGAGCGCATCGAGTTCGTCGATGAAGACGATGCACGGCGCCTTGCCCTCCGCCTGCTGGAACAGATCCCGGACGCGGGCGGCGCCGACACCCACGAACATCTCGACGAATTCCGACCCGCTCAGGCTGAAGAACGGCACCTTGGCCTGGCCCGCGACGGCGCGTGCCAGCAGCGTCTTGCCGGTACCCGGTGGCCCGACCAGCAGCACGCCCTTGGGGATCCGTCCGCCGAGCGTCGTGTATTTCTTGGGGTTCTGGAGGAAATCGACGATCTCGCGCAGCTCGTTCGCCGCTTCGTCGACACCGGCGACGTCGGCGAAGCTCACATCGACGTCATCCTGCGCGTAGATCTTGGCGCGACTGCGGGCGAACGACATGACGCCACCCTGGGCGCTACCCATTCGACGCAGGAAGAAGCTCCAGAGGGCGACGATGAGCACGAGCGGCAGGACCCAGCCGAGCAGCTGCGGGAGCCACGTGCTGCTGACTTCCCCCGAGTAGTCGACACCCTGCGCCTCGAGCTCCTCGACGAGCTTGGGGTCGTCGATGCGCGCGGTCGTGAAGCCCGATTCCGTCTCTCCCGCCTTCAGCGTGCCGCGGATCGCGCGTTCGCCGACCAGGACCTCGGCCACCTCACCCGACCGGAGCCTCGCCTTGAACTCGCTATAGGACACGCTCCGAATGGGGCGAGCCAGGAAGAGCCCCTGCGCGAGCGCCAGCACCATCAGAAACGCGACGATGTACCAGATGGCGCTCCGGGGAGGCACCGGCGGCCACGCGTCTCCGCGGTTGGGCCGTCGCGGCGTCGGCGGCTTGGCCGCGTCAGGCATCGACGCCCACCGACTCCTGTTTGGTGAACCGGTACTCTCCGCCCAGCGCGTCGATTTGCACGTGATCGCCCTCGACGAACTCTCCCTGCAGGACCCGCATGGCCAGCGGATCCAGTAGGCGGCGCTGGATCGCTCGCTTGAGCGGTCGCGCGCCGTAGACGGGATCGTAGCCCTCGGCCACCAGCTGATCCTTGGCGGCCTCGGTCAGGTCGACCTGGATCTTGCGCTCCCGTAGCCGCTCGAGGAGCTTGACCGCCTGGATCTCGAGGATCGCCTTGACGTGGTCGCGGTCGAGCGCGTGAAAGATGATGATCTCGTCCAGCCGGTTGAGGAACTCCGGTCGGAAATGAGCGCGGAGGGCCTCCATGATCTGCTGCTCGGCGACCTCGTCGAGTTGCCCGTCGCCGTGCGCGGCGCGCTCGGCCATCACGTGGCTGCCCAGATTCGAGGTCATGATGACGACCGTGTTCTTGAAGTCGATCGTGCGTCCCCTGCCGTCCGTCAGGCGGCCGTCGTCGAGCAGCTGCAGCATGACGTTGACCACCTCGGGATGTGCCTTCTCGATCTCGTCGAACAGGACCACGGTGTAGGGCCGCCGCCGCACCGCCTCGGTCAGCTGACCGGCCTCCTCGTAGCCGACGTAACCCGGCGGAGCCCCGATCAACCGGGACACCGCATGCTTCTCTTGATACTCGGACATGTCGATGCGCGCCATGGCCTGGTCGTCGTCGAAGAGGAACTCGGCGAGCGCACGCGCGAGCTCCGTCTTTCCGACGCCGGTGGGGCCGAGGAAGACGAAGCTGCCCAGCGGTCGATTCGGATCCTGGAGCCCGGCGCGCGCGCGGCGAATCGCGTTCGCCACGGCGGTGATGGCTCCCGTCTGGCCGACGACCCGCTGACGGAGCCGCTCTTCCATGTGCACGAGCTTTTCGATCTCTCCCTCCACGAGCCGGGACACCGGGATGCCGGTCCATTTGCCCACGACCTCGGCGATGTCGTTCTCGTCCACCTCCTCCTTGAGCATCCGGTTGCCGCCCTGGATCTCGCTCAGCCGAGTTTCCTCTTCCTGGATCTGTCGCTCGAGGGCAGGCAGCCGGCCGTACTGCAACTCGGAGGCCTTCGCGTAGTCGCCCTGCCGCTGCGCGAGCTCGATGTCGTGCCGCACCTGCTCCAGCTGCTCCTTGACGCTCCGACTAGCCTGGATCGCCTGCTTCTCTTGCTCCCAGCGCGCGGTCAACCGACCTCGTTCCTCCTTGAGATCGGCGAGTGCCTTCTCCAGCCGCATCAGCCGGTCGCGCGACGCGGGGTCGGATTCCTTGCGCAAGGCTTCGCGCTCGATCTCGAGCTGCATGACGCGGCGCTGGATCTCGTCGAGCTCTGTCGGCATCGAGTCGATCTCCATGCGCAGCTTCGCCGCCGCCTCGTCGACCAGGTCGATGGCCTTGTCCGGAAGGAAGCGATCCGAGATGTAGCGCTCCGCCAGGACCGCTGCGGCGACCAGGGCGGAGTCCTTGAACGTGACGCCATGATGGATCTCGTACCGCTCGCGTAGCCCGCGGAGCACGCTGATCGTATCCTCGACCGAGGGCTCGCCCACCAGCACCGGCTGAAATCGACGTTCGAGCGCGGCATCCTTCTCGATGTGCTTACGGTACTCGTCGAGGGTGGTCGCGCCGATCGTGTGAAGCTCGCCCCGGGCGAGCTTCGGCTTGAGCATGTTGGAGGCGTCGATCGACCCCTCGGCGGCACCGGCCCCCACCACCGTGTGCAGCTCGTCGATGAAGAGCACGATGCGGCCCTCCGACTCGGTGATCTCCTTCAGGACCGCCTTCAAACGCTCCTCG
Organism: Vicinamibacterales bacterium; assembly: GCA_965197935.1. GTDB lineage: Bacteria > Acidobacteriota > Vicinamibacteria > Vicinamibacterales > CAZQMT01 > CAZQMT01. The sequence continues at coordinate 1,940,933 of CBDAOD010000002.1, forward strand.
AACTCGCCTCGAAACTTCGCCCCGGCCACCAGCGCACCCATGTCGAGGCCGATGATCTGCTTGTCCTTGAGTCCCTCCGGCACATCGCCCCTGATGATCCGTTGGGCGAGCCCCTCGACGATCGCGGTCTTGCCGACGCCTGGCTCGCCGATCAGGACGGGGTTGTTCTTCGTGCGCCGCGAGAGCACCTGGATGACGCGCCGGATCTCCTCGTCCCGGCCGATCACCGGGTCGAGCGTCCCCTTGCGAGCCAGCTCGGTCAGGTCGCGACCGTATCGTTCGAGAGCCTGATACTTCCCTTCGGGATTGGGGTCGGTGACACGCTGGGCGCCCCGGATCGCGGCGATCGCCTCGAAGGCGGAGTCCTTGGTGACGCCCCGGTCCCGGAGCAGACGGGCGGCCGTGCTCGCACCAGTCTCCGCCACGATGCCGATCAACAGGTGCTCGGTGCTGACGTAGTCGTCCTTGAGACGTTCAGCCTCGGTCTCCGCCGTCTGAGTCACCGCGCGCAGCCGGGGCGAGACCGACACCTGCGCGCCGCCGTGGGCCTGCGGTACCCGCTCGAGCTCGGCGTGGATGGCAGGCGACAGCTCCGCGGGATCGACCGCCGCCTTGCGCAGGATGCCCGGGACGATGCCATCGGTCTGCTCGACGAGTCCTGTCAACAGGTGCTCGGGCGTGATCTCCGGGTGGTTCGATCGCTCGGCGAGCTGCTGGGCGGCGAGCATCGCCTCCTGAGCCTTCTCGGTGTACTTGTTGATGTTCATGGTTCCGCCTCGCCTTCCAGATCACGAAGCGCTTCGTAGTGGCGTCGCTGTTTGCCGCTCAGCCGCCTCGGCACCTCGATCTCGACGGTGGCAAACAGGTCCCCGCGCTTGTCCGGCTTGCCGAGCGCCGGCATGCCCTGGCCACGCAGACGCAGGACCTGTCCCGGCTGCGTCGTGGCCGGAATCTTCAGACGGAGGGAGCGGCCCTCGAGCGTCTTCACCTGAGCCTCGCCGCCGAGGACGGCCGTCGTGACCGGGATCGGCACCCGAACGTGCAGATCCTGCCCCTTGCGTTCGAAGCCAGGCTGCGGGCGCAGCCGCGTCTTGAGATACAGATCGCCCGCCGCGCCGCCGTCCCGGCCCGGCTCCCCCTCGCCCGCCACGCGCACACGGGACCCCGTACGGACGCCCACCGGAATCCGGACGTCGACGGTGCGCCTGTGCCCATCGTGCTCGATCGCGATCCGTCTGGTCACGCCGTGGAGGGCCTCGGTCAGCGACAGCTCGATCTCGTGTTCGATGTCGCGCCCGGCGGCTCGCCGGCGCGCGCCCCGGCCCGGCCGCGGCGCCCCACCACCGCCTCCGAAGAAGGTGCGGAAGAAGTCGGAAAACGGATCCTGCTGGCCGAACATCTCGTGGATCTGTTCTTCGCTCATGGTCCCGACACCGCCGGGCCCGCCCACGTTGACGGTCCACCGTCCCCCCGCGTGCGGGCCGCCGGGGCCGGGCCCTCCGGCTCCGAACGGGCCCGCGCCCGCCTGCTCCGCCTGTTCGTAGAGTCGCCAGTTCGCTCCGAGGTCGTCGTACTTGCGGCGCTTCCCGTGGTCCCCGAGCACCTCGTAGGCCTCGTTGATCTCCTTGAACTTGGCCTCGGCCTTCCGATCGCCCGGATTGACGTCTGGGTGATGCTTCCGCGCCAGCTTGCGGAACGCCTGCTTGATCTCCTTGTCGGTGGACGTCTTGGAGACCCCGAGCGTGCGGTAGTAATCCTTGAACTCCATGGTCCTTCGCCGGTGACTCAGATCCCCAGCATCTCGCTGAGCCGTTCCACCTCCTGGGCCAGCCGGCGGCGTCCGCCGTTGCCGGCCAGCGCAGCCTCACCTGTGAGGGGGCGGATGCGCTGGACGACGTCGGCGATGGAGAGCAGCCGCTGCACGCCGGCGAGGTTGATGCCCACCTCGTCGACGAGGTGCTTGATCAGCCTCAGCCGCTCGAGCTCTTGATCCGAGTACAGCCGCATGCTGCCCATGGTCCGAGTCGGACGGACCAGCCCGAGCCGCTCGTACTTCCGCAGCGTCTGCGGGTGCATGTCGAGCAGACGGGCGGCCATGCTGATGAACACGAGATCGGGTCCAGATCCCATGGAGTTGAACCTTGCGTCGCATTAAGTATAGGTCTTGATACGGCTTGTGTCAATGTTGGCGCTACATTCCGGGCGGCTGAAAACGTCCATCCACGGCGGTCCATCCGCCGTCGGCGTAGAGCACGCTGCCCGTGACGTAGCTCGCGGCGTCTGAGGCGAGAAACACGGCGGGTCCGACCATCTCGTCGACCCTTGCCCACCGTCCGACCGCCGTCTTGGCCGCATAGGCTCGATACCAGGCGGGGGCGGCCTTGATCGGCGAGGTGAGAGGCGTCTCCACGATACCGGGGGCGACCGCGTTGACCCGTACACCGGCCGGCCCGAATTCCGCCGCGGCCGTGCGGGCCAGCTGGACGATGCCGGCCTTCGTCGCGGCATAGACCGCCTGTCCCGGTTCGACGACCCGCGAACGAATCGAGGAGTACAGTGATGATGCTCCCGGCGCGCTGCGCGGTCATGATGCGGCCCGCCTCGCGGAGCGCCAGGAAGCTGCCCTTCAGGTTGAGCTGAACCACGCGGTCGAACTCTTCCTCCGTGTAACGCAAGAGGGGTTTGCGGACGTTGACGCTCGGCGTGCAGATCACGACGTCGAGCCGCTGCTCCCGGTCGCGGATCCGGTCGAAGGTGGTTGCCACCTGCTCGCCGTCGCGGAGGTCAAGGGCGGCGGCGTGCGCGGTGCCGGTGGTCTGACGGATGTGCGTCGCCACGGCTTCGGCGGCCGACCCCGCGAGGTCGAGGCAGTGCACCGTGGCCCCGATCTCCGCGCACCCCAGGGCAACGGCCTTCCCGATGCCCGAGGCCGCGCCGATGACGACGAGGATCTTGCCGTCGAGACGGAGCTGATCGATCAGTGCCATTGGTGCGTGCTCCTCGCACGTGGCCGGGCGCGGGCCCGGCGATCACGAAAGAACCGGCCGTCACAGACCGCGAGCGGGCCGCCATCGAGCCAGCAGGACGATGACGAATCCGATGGCGGCGGCGCCCATGCCGATCAGGCTGGGGCTCCACAGCCCGAAGCCGCGGCCATCGGTCGCCAGCTCCACGGCGAGCAGGACGGCGGTCCCGCCCGAGATCGCCGCAATCGCCTCGGGCGCCCCGCCCCGACGAGTCTGAAGTCCGGCCAGGAGCGGGACGAAGAGGCTCACACCGAGGAGCCCGTAGAAGATGCTCATGGCGCCGACGACGGTATCGTGGGTCAGTGCAAGCGCGGTCCCCAGCGCGCCACCGGCCAGCGCACCGCCGCGTGCCACCGCCAGGACGCGGGCGTCGCTCGCGTCGGGTGCCAGGAACCGACGGTAGAGGTCCTGCGAGAGGGACGTGGCGAGCATGAACAGGATGGCGTCCGCCGAGCTCATCTCGGCCGAGAAGGCGGCGGCGAGGGCGAGCGTTCCGACGCCGGTCGGGAGCTCACCGGTCAGAATCGTGGGTAGCGCCAGGTCGGGGCTCGGCAGATCGGGGTAGCGATGCCGCGCGGCCATCCCGAGCAGGGTCGGTACGAAGGCGAACACCATCAGCGCGACCGCGTTGGCCGCGATGCCGGTTCGCAGGGCTCGTACGCTCTTGGCTCCATACGCCTTCTGGAGCAAACCCGGCGAGACGAGGAAGGCCGGCACGAGGAGCGCCAGCAGCGTCCATCCGGACCCGGCGCCACTGGAGTGCCAGAAGTCGTGGAAGCCGTCCTGCACGGGGGCCGCGCGAATCGCGGCCCAGCCGCCCACCGCGGAGAGTACCAAGGGCAGCGCGACTGTGAAGCCACCGAGGAGGACCACGAGCTGCACGCGGTTGACCCACGCGGAGGCGAGCAGCCCGCCCGAGGCAAAGTAGGCCGTGACGATCACGCCGGCGACGATGCACCCGAGGGGGATCGGCAGACCACCGACGACGTGGAGGATGGCGGCCGCGCCGAGGAGCTGCGCGGCCAGGATCGACAGCGTGCCGAGCCAGATCAGGACGGCGACGATGCCCCTGATGCTGCGTGTGTAGCGATGCTCCAGGAAATCCCCGACCGTGTAGAACCCGTGCCGGGAGGCGATCCGCCAGATGCGCGGCCCGACCCAGAAGGCGAGGAGCAGCGAGCCGATCCCGGCCGACCCGTTCCACCACCAGGCGCCGAGACCGTCTCGATAGCCGAGCGAGGTCGCGCCCACGGTGGATCCGGCACCGATGTTGGCTGCCAGGATCGTCGAGAAGAGCAGCCCGGCGCTCAGGCGGCGTCCCGCGACGAAGAAGTCGCCGCTCCGCTTGACGGAGCGGCCGATCCACTGGCCGAGCGCGATCAGGCCGCCCGAGTAGACGATGAGCAGAACGAACTGGAGTCTCATCCGCACCCGACATTGTAGGAGCTTTCAGGTTTCCCGGAGGTCATACTACGGCCGGGATGGGTGATGTGCGCGAGCGGGTGTTGCGCGAAGTCGAGCGGGCGCGCGACGAGATCGTGGAGTTCACCAGAGATCTGGTTCGTATTCCAACCGTGAACCCTCCCGGCGAACGGTATACCGAGTGTGCGCACGCGATCGGTGACCGGCTCGCCCGGTGCGGCTTTGCGATCGCCTACCTGCCGGCCGAGGGGCGGCCCGAGCACACCGTCGCCCACCCCAGGGTCAACGTGGTCGGGGCGCGTGGAGGGGAGATCCCGGGTCGCGTCGTCCATCTCAACGGGCACTTCGACGTGGTGCCACCCGGGACCGGCTGGACCGTCGACCCGTTCGGCGCCGTGCTACGGGATGGCCGCATCTACGGTCGCGGCAGCTGCGACATGAAGGCGGGGATCGCGGCGGCCGTCTATGCGGCGGAGGCGGTCCGTCGGGCCGGCGTCCGCCTCGCCGGCACCGTCGAGGTCGGCGGCACGGTGGACGAGGAGAGCGGGGGCTTCGCCGGCGTGGCCTGGCTCGCCGAGCGTGGCCGCATCTCGCGAGCGCGAACCGATTTCGTGATCATTCCCGAGCCGCTCGATGTCGACCGGATCTGCATCGGACATCGCGGCGTGTACTGGTTCGAGGTGACCACGTTCGGGCGGATCGCCCACGGCAGCATGCCGTTTCTCAGCGTCAGCGCGATCGACCACATGTCGACCTTGCTCGAGGCGCTCCGGACACGGCTCGGACGGCGGTTCGCCGGGCGCACGACGCGCATGCCGGTCGTTCCCGCGGGCTCCCGCCACCCGACGCTGAACGTGAACCTGATCGCGGGCGGCCAGACGCTGGACGGCGGGCAGACTCCGTGTGTCGCCGATCGCTGCCGGGCGGTCTTCGATCGCCGCTTCCTGCTCGAGGAGGGGTTCGACGCCACGCGAGCCGAGATCGTCGAGGTGCTGGACGCCGCCGCCGCAGACGACCAGCAGATTCGCTATCGACTCGACGACCTCATGGTCGTGCACCCGGTGCGCACACCCGACCAATCGCCGGTGGTGGCCGCGCTCGAGCGCGCCGTGCACGAGGTGCTCGACAGGCAGCCCGTTCTCGTCGCCAGCCCGGGCACCTACGACCACAAGCACGTCACGGGGATCGCCGGCGTCGAACACTGCGTGGCCTACGGTCCCGGGCGCCTCGAGTTGGCACATCAGCCGGACGAGTGGTGCAGCGTCGACGATCTCATCGCGGCCACCCAGGTGCTGGCGCTTGCGCTGATCGACCTGACGGCTGCTAGGTAGCGTAGCGGTCGTTGAACCAGGGCTCCGCGGTGTTCGAGTAGCCCCGGACCTCCCAGAACCCCTTCCGGTCCTCTGCCAGAAACTCGATCTTGCGGATCCACTTGGCGCCCTTCCAGGCGTAGAGCCTGAGCGTGACCATTCGGCAGGGGCCACCGTGCTCGCGCGGGAGCGGCACGTCGTCCCAGGTGTGCACGAGCAGGACATCGTCATCGACCGCGCGAGCGAGGGGGAGGTTGGTCGTGTAGGGGATCTGGGTGTTCGGCAGCACGTCGTGACCCGTGCAGAGCACGAACCGGGCGTTCGGGCGGAGGACCGCTTGTTCGGCCAGCGTGCGGACCCGCACACCCCGCCATCGATTGTCCAACCGGCTCCAGCTCGTGACGCAGTGGAAGTCGCTCGTATCCTCCACTTGGGGCAGCGCCATGAAATCCGCCCACCGGAGCGTGATCGGATTCTCGACGAGGCCCCCGATCTCGAGCACCCAGTCCTCGAGCGCGATGGCCGGAAGCGTTCCCAGATCCAGGACCGGCCAGTTTTCGACCGCACGCTGACCGACCGGGAGCCTCGGAAGCCCGTGGCGGTTCGGTGGGCCGGTACCCGCGGGGGGCTTCCCGGCGAACCGCACGTCGACGGTCTCAGCCCCCAGCTCGAGTTGTCGCTTGATGAAGCGCTGTCGGCGCTCCACGATCGTGGCGTCGCGCGTGAGGTCGTCGTCGGACATACGGGTGTGCCCTCCCTGGCTCGTACGACCCCGTAGTGTACCTTCACCGGGCTAGTACTACTTTGTTAGATCGCACAATTTGGGCGAGATCCGACAAGTGATCTAATTTGAGGACATTGTACTTTTCCGGCGAATTCGGTACCCTGCGCGGTAGTGCACGACCGCCGCACGGTGGGGCAGTTGCGTCGCCTGATGAGATGGCTCGAGGCCTTCAAGGCGTGCTTCGGCCAGCGCGCACAGGAGCTGGCGTTGCGCCGGTACGTCCAGGGGTTGCTCAGCGACAGCCCGCGCAAGTCGATGGAAGCGATGCTGGCGCGGGGGACCGATCCCGGGGGCTATCAAGCGTTCCAACACTTCATCACCGATGCGCCGTGGAGTGCCGACGGCGTCTGGCGCTGCCTGCGGGCGGTGCTGCCCGAACGCGAAGGGCTGGTGATCTTCGCTGGCACGAGTTTCCCCAAGCCAGGGACGTCCTCGGTCGGAGTGGCCCGCCAGTACTGTGGGGCCGTGGGGAAAGTCGCCAATGGCCAAGTGGCGGTCACCGCGGCGCTGTGGACCGGGCTGCGCGCCTACTTGCTGGGGGCCGCGCTCTATGTGCCCGAGGCGTGGCTGACCGACGCCGCCCGCGATCGGGCGCGGATTCCCCGGGGTGTCCGGTTGCAGGCGAAGTGGCGCCAAGCGCTCACCCTGCTCCGGCAGGTGCGCGCCAGCGGCCTCACCGTCACCGGCGTGCTGGCCGATGCGGAGTTTGGCGATACCGGCCTGTTTCGGGCCATGTGGCATCGGTTGCGGCTCCCCTATGCGGTGGGGATTTCCTCGTCGCGGACCGTGTTCCTGGGGCGGCCGCGCCTCGGGCACCGGCGGGGCGGCCGGCTGGGGCGCCCGCGCACCCGGCCAGACCTGGCGGCGGGCGGGCGGGCGTACACGGTGGCCCAGGCCGCCAAGGCGCAGCCGCGGTGGCGGCCCATCAGCTGGCGCAACCGCCGCGGCGGGCGCCGCTGGACGGTCCAGTGTGTGGCCCTGCGGGTGACCCCGGCCCACGACTGGCGCGACCGCCGGCTCGCCCCCGAGGTGTGGCTGCTGGCCGAACGCGACACGGGCGCGACGCCGCGGACCAAATACTTCTTCGTCAACCTGCCGGCCACCACCTCCTGGCCGCAGCTCGTCCGACTCGCGCATCAGCGGTGGGCCATCGAGCAGCAGGACCAAGAGTTGAAGCCCCACCTCGGGTTGGATCACTTCGAAGGCCGCACGTTCCCGGGCTGGCACCATCACGTCGTGCTCACCGCCGTGACGTACAACTTCCTGCAGGCCGAGCGGCGGCGGCACCTCGCCGGGCTCACCTTTCCAGTGGCCCGCGCGATCGTGCAGGAAATCTTCACCGCGGACCTCTTTGCTCCACGGCCGTTCTACCTGAAGCGCATCGAGGCGCTAAAGTCGGTGCAATTGCGGATCTAACAAAGTAGTACTAGGGTGCGTGTCGCACCGCGCGGGAGCGGGACGGTGCTCCGACTGTGCTATCCTGGATCGACTGTTAAGGCGATCGACTCCCGAGCGGAGGCGCGAGCGTCTCGAGTCTCGACGGCGGCCGCCGGTCGCCCGACGTCACCTTTAACTCAACGGGGTGTTCAGTGTATCCAGAATTTTTTGTTGCGCCGATGCGAGAGGAGCTGACGCGCCTCGGTGTGCAGGAGCTGCGGACCGCCGAGGACGTGGATCGGGCCGTGGCGAGCCCCGGCTCGGTCATGATCGTCGTCAACTCGGTCTGCGGATGCGCGGCGGGAAAGGCGCGGCCGGGCGTGGCCCTCGCGCTGCAGCACGCCGTCAAGCCGGATCTCGTCGGTACGGTCTTCGCGGGCGCCGACATCGAGGCCACCGAGCGCGCACGCGGCTGTTTCGTCGGATATCCGCCATCGTCCCCGGCGATCGCCCTGCTTCGGGACGGCGCGCTCGTGTACATGATGGAACGCCATCAGATCGAGAATCAGACCGCCGAGACCATACGCGACCAGCTGACGGCGGCGTTCGAGAAGCACTGCGCCACGCAGCCCGTACAGAGCTGAGCCCACGCGACAGTCCACTAGTCGCCCCGGACCGGCCCTTGCCGCAGGCCGTCCGGGAGAATCTCGAGCGGGTAGCCGGTCGCGTAGCGGTCGTAGGTGGCCCTCACGATGCGCGCCATCATGTCGAGGAATCGCGGGTGGTCGTTGACTGCCCGCGCCCGCGCCATCGGAAGGCCGATCTCCCGGCAGATGGCCGCCGCCTCGTGGTCGAGGTCGTAGAGGACCTCGACATGATCGCAGACGAAGCCAATCGGCGAGACGACGGCGGCCTTCAAGCCTCTGCCTCGCTCTTCGCGCAGATAGTCACCGACATCCGGTCCTAGCCACGGATCCTCCGGACGCCCACTCCGGCTCTGGTAGACGACCGCCCAGTCGGTTCGACCCAGCCGATCCGCCACGAGCCGAGCGGTGGTCTGGATCTGCCGGCGGTAGGTGTCTGCGCCCGGCATGCGCGTTGGGATGCTATGAGCGGTGAACACCAGTCGTGCGGCTTCGCGCACGCCGGCCGACAGTCTGCCGATCGCGCGGTCCACGTGGTCGGCGTTCGCCGCGATGAAATCCTCGTGGTCGTGCCAATCGCCAACGTAGGTGAGCGGCACGTCCGGCGCCTCTCGAGCGCACAGCTGCCGCCGAGCGTCCATCACGTTCTCTCTGTACTGGGCGCAGCTCGAGTAGCTGCGATGGGGCGCGGCGATGAACCCGATGGCTCGCCGCACACCCGCGCTGGCCATGGTGGCCAGCGTGTCCACGAGCAGTGGATGCCAGTTGCGCATGCCGACGTGGACGGGCAGCGATACGCCCGAGGCCGCCAGGCGATCGGCGAGACCGGCGGCTTGCCGCCGCGTGAGCTCCGCGATGGGGGAGTGGCCGCCGAGGAGGTCGTAGTGGCGGGCGACTTTCTCGACGCGCGCGGGAGACACCCGGCGGCCGCGCAGGACGTTATCGAGGAACGGTCGGACGTCCTCTGATGTTTCGGGGCCACCGAACGAGATGATGAGCACCGCGTCGAAGGGTTGGGTTCGGCTCACGTGAGGCTCGCGTGGTGTTGCCGGCTGCTCCAGGAGGGCACGGTGCCGGATCGCTCACGGTGACGCGCCACCGACGGAGTCGTCCTCGCCGTGTACGCACATACAGGTTACCGGATTGAAGGCGGATTGGTGGACTGCCCTAAACGCTCGCAGTCTTTTCGGTCGCTCGATTCACGAATCGAGCGGTCGAGTCCCGGGCCGCACCGTGTATACTTCTGGGGCTGAACTCTGTCGAGCGGGCACGGATGAGCGACCAGTCGAACTTTGTCGCGTACCTCCGACGCGAGCGGGAACGCCGTCGGATCACGCTCAAGGACATCGCCCATCAGACGAAGATCAGCGCCTCGGTGCTCGCGAGTCTGGAGCGAGGAGATCTGTCGTCGTGGCCTCAGGCATCTACCGACGATCCTTCATCCGCGCCTACGCCGTGGCCATCGGACTCGAGCCCGACGCGATCGTCACGGAGTTCGGGCGCGTGTTCCCCGACGTCGACGGCGGTGCGATCCGGTCGCCGGCTGAACGGCGACGTCGCGGCCCGCGTCCGCGTGGCGGCTTCGGCGTCGTCCACCGTCGTCGCCGAGGACCTCCGACGGCTCAGGCTCACCTTCGCGCGCGATGACGCAGAGAGCACGCTCCGAGCGCGTGAACCCAAGCCGCCGTTGGCGAGGAGCGACCGGACGCAGCTGATGGCCGCGGCGCTCGAGGTCGCGGCCTTGCTGACGATCGCGATGGCGGCCGGGCTGGCCGGCGGTCTGCTGGCGTTCTGGACGGCCCTCGCGGTCGTCACGATGGTCTACCATCTTGTGGGCACGGCGTTGTTCGGGTCGAGCGCCACGATGCTCCTCCTCGATAGGCGTTCGACCGCCAGAACACCGGCCGCGCGCGCCCGACCCGTGGGCCGGGGCGGCGGAATCAGAGCTACCCGCAGGCGTCCGGTCAGGCGCCCTCGCGGCGCTACGAGCCCAGACGCCCAAGCCCCTAGTGCACCGCACATGCTGCGCTGGGCATCGCCCACGGCGGGTCAGAGACTCCCGGGAGTCTCACTCCTCGCGCCTTGTCAGCCGGGCGCCACGCGCGGGACTGACGCCACGAATGACTGTGACAGGATACGACTAGATGACGACACGGATCCTCGTGACGAACGACGACGGCGTGCAATCCGAGGGGGTCCATGCCCTGGCGGATGCGCTGCGTCCCCTCGGGGCGGTCACCGTCGTCGCTCCCAGCTTTGAGGCCAGCGCCATCGGACATGCTCTGACCCTGGCTCGACCGCTCCGGCTCGAGTCACTCGGATCCGATGTCTTCGCGGTCGATGGCACGCCCACCGACTGTGTCAACCTGGCGATTGCCCAGGTGCTGCGCGGTGAGCCGGACCTCATCGTCTCGGGGATCAACAAGGGCTGGAATCTTGGAGATGACGTGACCTACTCGGGCACGGTCGCCGGGGCCCTGGAGGGCGCGCTTCTGGGAATTCCGAGCCTGGCGGTCTCGCTCGAGCGAACCGACGCGCCGTTCGACTTCGCGCAGGCCGCGGCCGCGACTGCCGTGCTCGCCGGGGTCGTGCTGCGGCGCGGTCTCCTGTCACGCACGCTGCTCAACGTCAACGTCCCCCGTGGACGGGCGCATGGCTTCCGGGTCACGGTCCAGGCGCGGCGCAACCATGTCACGTCCGTGCGTGAGGCCGTCGACCCGCGCAGCCGTCCCTACTACTGGATCGAGGAAGGCCAGGACGAGTGGGAGCCTCACGATCGGTCCGATTACCAGGCCGTCCGGGACGGCTGGATTTCGGTGAGCCCATTGCGGCCCGATCTGACGCACCATGCGGCCCTCCCGGTCGTCGAGGATGCCCTCGAGGAGCTATCGCTGAGCCGACCCGCTGGGGTAGAATAGTCCGCGTCGGGGCGTGGCTCAGCCTGGTAGAGCACTCGGTTCGGGACCGAGGGGTCGGAGGTTCAAATCCTCTCGCCCCGACCACTTGCCTTTAAACGCCCCACTCAGCAGACCCCTCTCTGTCCGGCGAGATGACTTGAACCCAGGCGGTAAAAGAGGGAAGATTTGCCCACGGAGTACTCGCACCCCGATCGAAGGAGGCTTCTCGCTATGGTCAGCAGAATGAGTGTGCGCAAGCTTCGTGTCGGATCCGGAGGGCGCTGCTCGAACCTCCGCGCTGCCATGATCGCACTGATGGCATTCGCGGTCGGTGGGGGCGAAGTGCTTGCGATGGCGGCCGCCGGGGCAGCGCCCCGAACGGTCAGGCCGCTCAGCGGGCGGCGCTGACGGTCAAAAGTGTGCCAGATACCGCCACGGTGGCCATCGACGGGACGGTCCAGGGCGAGACTCCGCTCGACCTAACCGACCTGGCGCCGGGCGAGCACCGGATCACGGTCTCCAAGGCCGGCTATCTGGAGAACAGCCGGTTGATCAACCTCGAGGCCGGGCTGTGGGAGACGGTCGAGATCCAGCTGACACGGGCACCCGAGGGCGCGGTCGCGCCAACCACCCCGTCGGCGCCGATCCAGGTCCCGAGCGGCGGCGCAACCACCAGCGGCGGTGGGGGTGGCGGTGGTGGCGGCAACGCCGCTCTCTGGTTGATCCCGGTCCTCGGGGGCGCCGGGGCGGCGGCGGCCTTCGCGTTGAGCGGCAGTGATGATAGTTCCTCGAGCAGCGGCACCACCATGCCCACGCCGCCGACGACGCCGACCCCGACTCCGACGCCGACCAACCGTGCGCCGAACGCGGGCAACGTCAACATCACGCCCAACCGGGTCGGGCTGAGCGGGCAGACCGCGTTCACCATCTCCCACTCGGGGTTCAGCGACCCGGACGGCGACTCGCTGACCTGCACGTGGAGCTCGACGAACTCGAGTGCCACGATCTTTCCGACTGGGTGTGGCGGCAGTACTGCGGTGACATGGACGACGGCCGGGACCGGCATCCGCACGGTCCCCTACACCGTGACGGTCGACGATGGTCAGGCCCTCACGACGGCGCTGGCGGGCGCCCGCTTGGACCCCTTGGCGACGGACACCGCCACGCGTAGCTTGCAGTTCACGAGCGCGAACGGCGCGTGGAGTGGGTCTATCAACAACCTTGGCATCACCTTCAACCTCAACATCACGCAACGACACGACGATCGAGTGCAGCTACAACGACAACGCGGGGAACGTCGCCACGTGCGTCGAGAGTAGCGTGACGGGCGACCCCAGCATCACGATGCGGATCAAGATCACCGATGGCCCGTTCCTGGACTTCTTCATGGATCTGACCCTCAATTCGGATGGCAACAGCTGGAGCGGGAGCACGCGCAACACGGCCAACGACGGCCCCGTGTCGATGACCCGGCAGTAGCGCCTGGGGCTCGTACTGGGAGCCCATGGCGAACGTGCCACGTCGCGCCAGGGCCGGCCTACTCGTTCCTCGCGTCTGGCCCGGATCGATCGCGGCATCTCTCACGGGGGGGCCACGCGCGATGGAGGACCCTCACCACGGGCTGACTGCCCGTGGGCTGCGGGGCCCAGGTCTTTGCGATGACGATTCGTCTGGCCCTTTCGCGGCGACTCGTGGCCGTCACGCTGGTCGCGGCGGCCGCCCCGGCCGCTGCCGGGCAGAACGCCGCTCCGCTGCTCACGCTGTCGGATGCCGTCGTCACGGCGCTGGCGCGCAACCAGCGGGTCATCCAGGCGGCCGACGGAGTCCTCCGGGCCGATCTGGCCCTCCGCCTGGCCGGCTCGGCGTTCACGCCGAAGCTTTCCTCGAATCTTCTTCGGCACGTTCGGGCAGTCCGATATCAGCAGCCAGAACTACGGGCTGAACCTGAGCCAGCGGTTCTGGACCGGCACCGAGATTCGGACCAACGTCGGCGCGGTCAGCTCGCAGAACCAGTTCGGTAACTTCTACAACTCGGATACCACGTTTCGGGTCAGCCAGCCGCTGCTGCGGGGGTTCGGCCGTGCCATCGGGCGACAGCCGCTGGTGAGCGCCGAGCTGCAGTCGGCGATGACGGCGCGACTGCGCGCGCTGACCGAGCAGCAGGTGGCGGTCGACGTGGCCACCGCCTACTACCGCGTGATCTCCCAGACGCAGCTGCTCGAGGACGCGGTGCGGTCGACCGATCGGTCACGGCTGTTGCTGGACGCGTCGAACGCCAAGCTGCAGGTGGGCATGGTGTCGCAGCTGGACGTGTTGCGCGCCGAGCAGCTCGCGGCGCAGGCCGATGTCCGGGTCCTCGCCGCCCAAGCCGGCGTCGAGGACGCCAAGGATCAGATACGCCTCCTGCTGCGGCAGGGGCCTGATTACGATTTCACTGTGACCAGGGAGATCCCGCGGGTGAGCGAGCCGATGACGAGCGAGGCGGCGACCCGAATCGCGCTCGAGAACCGGCTGGAGCTGCAGAGCGCTCGCGACGCCGTGACGCAGGCCGCGGGGGCGGCGCTGGTCGCCCGCAACCAGCTCCGGCCCCAGATCGACGTCGGCGTTGCCCTGACGCGGCGTGAGACGGCCGAGACGCTGGCCGATAGCTTCGGCCTGGACCGCTTCGAGCTCACGACGTTGGCCGGCGTCTCGTTGCCGTTCGACCGAACGGTCGAGGAGGTTGGCCAGCAGAATGCGCTCATCGCGCTCGACGAGCGCCGGCGCGATCTGGAGGATGTCAGGCTCCGGGTGTCGCAGGAAGCCCGCCAGGCCGTGCGCCGACAGACGCAGCTGCTCCGCAGCCTGGAGCTGGCGGATGCCAGCGTCGATTTCGCCCAGAGGGAGGTGGAGCTGGCAACCCTGCGGTACCAGCGCGGGTTGTCCAACAACCTCGATGTCGTCAACGCGGAGGCGAACGTGATGTCGGCGCGGAGCCGCCGCATAGGGTTGCTCGCCAGCCTGGCGGCGGCAAGGCTTCAGCTTCGCGCAACGCTCGGTAGCCTCGATCCTCGCAATGACATTCGTTGACATGGCGCATGCGGCGGCGCGTCGCGGGCTCGGGTGGCTCGGGGGACGCCCGTATCGCACGGCGTCGCTGTTTCTGCTCGTGGCCCTGATCCTGGCCACGGTCACCTTCTCGACGCGGTCGTCGGGCGATGCGACGTTCGCGGCCACGGTTCGACGCGCGGCGCTCGAGGTGCGTCTCACCGAGACCGGCGTTCTCCGTCCGGCCCAGTCGATCACCTATCGGTCACCGCTGGTCGGGCGCGAGACCGAGACCGTCTTCCTGGCTCCCGAGGGGACCCGGGTCCAGGAGGGCGACCTGCTGGTCCGCCTGGACACGACCCAGATCGAGCGGGAGCGCGACCGCGCCGTGCAGGCCCGCCGGCAGGCCGAGGTCCAGCTGCAGATGTCCGAGGCCGAGCTGGAGGACGCGCGGGCCGCGCTCGAATCTGTGACCGAAGGGGAGCGGGCCCTCGAGGTCGACGAGACCCGCGCCAACCTGCAGCTTGCCGAGAAGCAGCTCGAACGCCTCCGACGTGAGTATCAAGGGCTGGCGCCGCTGCTCGAAAAGGGCTACATCACGCGTGACGAGCTGGACCGCTCCGCGCTGGAGCTCGAGCAGGTGGAGGTCGGCATCGAGATGACGCGGCGCAAGGCGGAGCTGCTGACCGAGCGCACGCATCCCCGCGAGCAGCAGCGGGCGCGATTGCAGCTCGCACGGCGCGAGGCGGAAGCGCAGAATGCCCGGTTACAGCTGGCCGAAGCCCTCCGGCAGGTTGACGCGCTGGAAGCGAGTCTCGAAGGATGTCGCATCTACGCGCGGCGTCCGGGGCTGATCGTCTACGAGGAGTATCTGGGCGCCTCTCCCCGGCGCAAGGTCCGCGTCGGCGACCGCGTGACCGCCAGCCAGGGCCTGGTGACCATCCCCGAAGTCAGCCGGATGATGGTCGAAAGCTCGGTGCGGGAGGCCGACGTCTATCGGGTGCAGCCGGGTCTCACGGCAACGGTGCGAGTGGACGCGTACCCGGACCTGCGGCTGTCGGGGACGGTGGTGAGTGTCGGGACTCTCGCGCGCAGTACCGCCGGGCGGTCGTTCGATGACAAGCGGTTCGACATGATGGTGGAGCTGGCTGGCACGTCGGCCGAGCTCAGGCCCGAGATGACCGCACGGGTCGACCTCCTGGTCGACGAGCGGCCGGACATCTTGTTGGTGCCGGCCAACGCCGTCTTCGAACGGGACGGCGTGTGGGTGGCCTACGTGCTTCGTGCTGGGGAATCGAGACTCGGCCCGTCGAGCTGGGCGAGTCGAACGAGTTCGAGGTCGAGGTGGTGGCGGGCCTGCAGGAAGGGGAGCGCGTGAGCCTCACGAATGCCGCGTCGCCGTTGCCGGCGGAGACGGCCGCCCCCGTGACCCCGACGCGGCTGGCGCCGCGCGGGACGGGGAGCTTCGGCTCGCCCTGACCCTGGTCCCCATGCCTGTCCGCTGGATCCCGTCCCTTCGGCGCACCGCAGAGTCGTCGCTCGGGCGCGACCTGTCGGAGCTGCTGTCCACCAGCCTCGAGGGGCTGTCGCGTCACACGCTCCGTACCGCCCTCAGCATCCTCGGAATCGTGCTCGGCGTCGCGGCGTCATTGCGATGCTCTCGGTCGGTGAGGGCGCCCGCGACGAGGTCCTGCGCCAGGTCGAGTTGCTGGGGCTGGACAACATCGTCGTGCAGGAGCGCGGCCCGACGCGACAACAGGTCGAGGGGCAGCGCCCGGCACGGGGGCTGACGATCGGTGAGGCGAAACGCCTGGAGCGTCTCGTGCCGATGGTCAAGGCCGTGGCGCCGGTGGTGGAGCGCTACCTGGGGGTGTCGGGGCCGGCGCGCAGCCGGATGATCGCGGTCCTGGGCGTGGGCACCGATTATCCCGGCATTCTGGGGCTCGTGCTCAAGAGTGGGCGTTTCTTCGACGCGCGTGATGCCGACTCGCTCGCCCGCGTCTGCGTGCTCGGCGCCACCCTGGGTCGCAGCCTCTTCGGCTATCGGGATCCCCTGGGGGAGTCCATCCGGGTCGGCGACGCGTGGTACCGCGTGGTGGGCGTTCTGGCCGATCGGGCCGCGAACGCGCGCGGCACGGGCGCGGTGGCGTTGCGCGATCTGAATCAGGCCCTGCTGGTGCCGATTGGGTCGCTCCTCGGCCAGCGGGTGGACGCCGACCGGTGGCAGCCGGTGCGCGAGATCTGGCTACAGGTGACCGACGGGCGCCGGGTCATGGATGTCGGGTCTGTCGTCGAGAGCACTCTCGCCAGCACGCGTCAGGGCGTCCCGGGCTATCGGGTCGTCGTGCCGAGGGCGCTTCTCGATCAGCGGTACCGGACGCAGCGAACGTTCAACGTGGTCGTCGGTAGCATCGCCGTGATCTCGTTGCTGGTCGGCGGGATCGGGATCATGAACATCATGCTCGCCTCGGTGCTCGAGCGAACACCGGAGATCGGATTGCGCCGGACGGTCGGCGCGACCCGTCGAGATGTCGCGGTGCAGTTTCTGTCCGAGAGCCTCGTCATGACGCTCGTCGGGGGCGCCGCCGGCATCCTGGCCGGCGTCGCGGTGTCGTGGAGCATCACCGCCTACGCGGCCTGGAATACCCGGATCTCGGTGATCTCGATTCTGCTCGCCTTCGCGGTCTCGACCGCCGTGGGGCTCGTCTTCGGCAGCTATCCCGCGCTTCGCGCAGCCCGTCTCCAGCCCATCGACGCCGTTCGCTACGAATAGGGTGCCCCGCCCCGGCGGACGCGTTCACCGGGGGTGGCTACCGGAACGAGACGCCGACGTTGAGGACGAGCAGCGTCATGCGCGGCGTGGGGGGCGTCTCTGCCGTCTCCGCGACGGGGCTCATGGCGTAGAAGCGGAGGTCGAAGGAAAAGGCGAGGTGGTCGCGCGTGAACCACCGGGCGCCGCCACCGTAGTTGATCGTCTTGGGCTTGGGCTCCTCCACGGCCACGGGAATCGTGTCCCCGAGCACCGAGAATCGCGTCGAGCCCATCCCCCCACTCAGGAAGCTCCAGCCCTGGCGGTGGCCAAAGTTGAACGAGAGCTGGGGAGCGAAGGACACGAACTCGATCCGCACCGTCTCCGGCAGCCCGTCGGAGATGCGTGCGGCGACGGCCTCTCCCGAGGTGGACATGAACTCGCCGCCTGCCCCGAAGGTGATCTGCTTCCATCTGAGTGGGAACCAGTGGGCACCCACGGTCAGCCCCCGACCGCGGGAGGGCAGCGTGGATTCGACGATGTCTCGGCTGGAGGCGATGACCGTGTTCTGGCCGTAGATCGGCAGCGCGCCCCGCACGTCGATCACGTACGCGCTGATGGGCTCCTCCTGCTGGGCTGCGGACGGCGTTGCGACCCACGCGACGAGGACGGCGGCGGCGCCGGCGGCGGCGAGACCGCGTCGGGGTCCCCGGGGTCTGGTCATTCCCTCGACGCCGCCGCCGTCTCGGGCGTTCCATCGCCCCGGAAGTGGCCGCGCACCCACGCGTGGCCCACGGCGAGATACTCGTAGGCCTGCAGCGAGCTGCTGGCCCACGCGCCCCAGTCGGGGAGCCAGGGGTACGGCTCGGGCGATCCTTCCGACCGCGCCCGCGCCACCGATGGGATGGGACGCATGCCCCGGGACTCGAACAGCGCCATCGCCCGCCACATGTGGGACGGGCGGGTCACGAGGATGAACCGATCGATCTGGTACGCGCGCAACAGTGGCCGCAGGGTGACGGCCTGTTCATGGGTCGTGCGCGAGGTGGACTCCAGGAGAATGCGCTCGCGCGGCACACCGACCGCGAGGAGAGCGTCGCGCATGGCCGCGCTCTCGGGCCGCGTCGCTCTCCGACCCGCCATTCCTCCCGACACGATGACGAGCGGGTCGTCCATCACGGCGTACAGCCGTGCCGCCCCGAGCACCGAGAACCCGGTGGGTTGGGTGACCAGGTGCAATTCTCGCCCGTTGGCGCGGAGCGTGATGCTGCCTGCCCCCAGGACGACGATGGCGCTCGCCTGCCGTGCCGCCAGAGCGCTGGCCTGACCGTAGCCGCGGGAGAGGCCTCGCTCCAGGGCACCTGCCACCGCCGGCAGGCTCATCGTCCAGTAGAGGGCGGCGAGCGCCACGAGCCACAGCCGCCCCCACTTCCGTCGGCGGCCGCCGGACAGCAGCAGAAGGAGCCCGGCCGTGAACATCAGGAGGAGAAAGGAAGGCGTGCCGGGAACGAGTTGTGTCTTGACGAGCTGGACGACGGCATCCACGATCATGGTGCCCTGGAATTCCCCCCGGGATACCGGCGGTGGCGGCGATCCCTTCACGCTATAATCAGCCGCTTGCGCCGATGCTGATAGCCAGACAGTATCTCATACGCGGGAGAGTGCAGGGGGTGGGGTTCCGGTTCTTCGTCGCGGAACGCGCGGCCGACGAGGGGCTCAGTGGAAACGTTCGCAATCTGCGTGATGGCCGGGTCGAGGTGCGCGTGGAAGGCGAATCGGAAGCGGTCTCGAGGTTCGAGCTGGCGCTGCACCGCGGCCCCTCGGGCGCGCGGGTCGAGGGCGTCGATCACGCGGATGCGCCGCCGACCGGACGGCACCTGGGATTCTCGGTTCGAGACTAGTGCACCGCGGTTCCGCCCCGCCCACAACTGACAGGGGCGCGCCAGTCCAGCCATGACGCAGGCGCGCTGGTGTCGCGAGGAGACTATGGAGCACCTGAAGGACAAGATTCGCCACGTTGCCGATTACCCGAAACCGGGGATTCTGTTCTACGACATCACCACCCTGTTGCGAGACCGGGAGGGTCTGAAGGAGGTGATCGACGGTCTCGTGGCCCCGCACGAGCGGGAGCCCATCGATCTCGTCGTCGGGATCGAGAGTCGGGGATTCATTCTGGGCGCGCCGGTGGCCGACAGGCTGGGCGTGGGGTTCGTGCCCGTTCGCAAGATCGGCAAGCTGCCGGGCCGGACCATTCGTACCACCTACGAGCTGGAGTACGGCTCGGACAGCCTCGAGGTGCATCACGACGCCGTCGATCAGGGCCAGCGGGTCCTGATCGTCGACGACCTGCTGGCGACCGGCGGCACGGCACGGGCGACCGTCGACCTCGTGAAGGAGTCGGGAGGGCAGGTGCATGGCCTCGCCTTCCTGATCGAGCTGGTGGGCCTGTCGGGTCGGTCGCGTATCGGAGACGAGCGGATCTTCGCCGCGCTTCAGTACTGACCGCCGCGGGCCAAGAGATGACGGGGACGTGCTGACGCTGGCAGTCGTTGCGCTCGTCGTGGTGTGTGGGGCTGGTGCCGCGGTGGTGGCGGGCGAACTTCGGCGGGCGCGCCGCGAGCGGCAGCAGCAGCAGCTGCTGGGGATCTTTGCGCCGGCTGCCGCGCGCGTCGCTCGAGATCCCCGTGAGCTGCTCGTGTGGTTCCCGCTCGCGGAAGCCGCGCGTCGGCTCTTTCCCCACGCCTTTCGGGAGCTGGACGCGGCACTCGACGCGAGCTTCCCGTTCAGTGCCGCGCAGGTGCAGGAGGCGCACGCCCGCTGGACGGCCGAGTGGCTCTCGTGGGAGCGCAACCACGACTTCGACTACAAGCTGAAAGCGGCGGAGGCGGAGCGTGAGCTCGAGCGCAGCGGCGAGGTGGGCACGGCCATTGGACGGGCGCGGCTGGCGGGAATCGAACGAGAGCAGCTCGCGCGGTATCAGGAGCGATACGCGGAGTACGTGCGCGCCTCGAAGGCGCTGGAGGGGCTCTCGGCGCCGAGCACGCAACGGACCGATGCGCGCGGCACGGGGTGAGACGCGCCGCCCGGCCGCTACTCGAAGAGATGGCTGTCCGGCGTGATGATGAAGCTGCGGCGCAGGGTTGGGTGAAAGGTCCAGCCTCTCGGCCGGGCGGCCACCGTCACGCGAATGTCACCCGAATGCGGTCCTGCCCACGAGGCCGCCAGACTGACGACGAAGGCGCGTCCATTGGCGCTGCGGGTCTTCTTTCTGGGCGCGTCTATCACGTCGCGCCAGACGCTGTAAGGCAGATCGCGGAGCGATCCGATCTCTTCCTCCAGGAGGCTCTCGGGCACACCGGTGCCAAGCCGTACCTTCCACACCTGCGGACGCTGCACCATCGGTTGGGATCTGCCTCGGAGGACCCCGGCGTCGAACCGGTCGTGACCCAGCGGTCGATGCTGCGCACTATACGGCCCCGGTCACGAGGGGGTCAAACGGCTGGCTGGGGCCGATACCTCCTGATCGATTCCCCTGGAGCCGGAAGTGTCGTGTCAGTCGCAAGCCGGCCGAAGAGGGCTGGCCGGTCGCCGGAGTTGGCGCGATAACGTGGAGGAAGGCTGCCGAGGCCTTCGAGCCTGTGGTACAAATGATGTAGCTGACGAGTCTCTTGGCTGGCCCATCCCGCTGGTCAATAAACAAGCTGCTGTAAACTGTTGAAACTGAAGGGCGCGTGTAGCTCAGCTGGATAGAGCGGCGGCCTCCTAAGCCGTAGGCCCCCGGTTCGAATCCGGGCACGCGCACCATTTTCGGTTGGCCGGCTGACAGCGCGCCGCAGGGAACGTGAGCGAGCAGGACGCGAGAGGGTAGATGGTATGAAACGGTCCGAACGACGGCATTTGAAGACGAACGAGGTCGCCACCACCGTCGCGCGGTTGACCCGGCTGCTGGAGGAGCGCGCGCGGGAGATCAAGATCGGCTTGATTGCCGCGGGCGTCGTCCTGGCGGGTGTGGGCGGCTACGCCTACTGGCAGGGTCGGGTGAACGCCGAGGCCGCCGAGCTCCTTGCCGGCGCGATGGCCGTGATGCAGGCACCCGTGACCCCACCGGCGCCAGAGACCCCGCCTCCCGAAGCCGGGGAGGGGACCGAGGCGCCACCGCCTGCGCCCGCGCCGCTCCCGAACGCCTATCCCACCGAGCGCGCGAAGCTCGAGGCGGCCCTGCCCAAGTTCCTGGCCGCGGCCGAAGCCCATCCCTCGACGCCGGCGGGGATCGCGGGACGCTATCACACCGCCGCCGTCCTCGCCCTGCTCGAGCGGCCGGACGATGCCGCGCAGCGCTATCGTGAGGTCATCGACCGTGCGGGCGACGGCGTCTACCGCAGGATGGCGACCATGGGGTTGGCCGAGCTTCAGATCAAGTCGGGCGACTACGACCCGGCCATCGAGACCTTGACCGATCTGTCGTCGCAGACCGAAGGGGACCTCCCGGTCGATGCGATCTTGATGCGGCTGGGGCAGGCCCACGAGGCGGCGGGCAAGCCCGCCGACGCGCTGGCGGCATACGAGCGGGTCTCCAACGAGTTCCCGGAATCGCCGTATGCGCCAGACGCTGGTCGTGAGGCACGTCGCCTCGGACCGACCGTGCCTGACGAGGAAACCGACGCGGCCGGCGCCGGAGACGAGTCGGTTCCTTCGGTCGACACCGGGGAAGATCCCGCCGCGCGCTAGTGCACCGCCGGTTCGGCTTACAGCGGCCGATCTGACAAAGCAGTATTAGCTCGGTCTGCGGATTGGCTGACCCGGTGTGACGTCCTCCCGCAGCGCGCCGTCCTCGACGAGGACGACCCCGTTGACGAGGACGTGGCGAATGCCAGCCGAGAACTGGGCCGGCTGCTGGAAGGTCGCTCGGTCGATGATCGTGTCCGGCGCGAACACCGTGATATCGGCGTCTGCTCCGACCCTGATCCGGCCCTTGCGTCCCATGACGGGAGCCGCGGATTCGAGTCGGCTGGCCGGCATGATCGTCATCTTCCGCAGGGCGTCCATCAGGCTCAGCTGGCCCTGCTCCCTCACGTAGCGACCCAGGACCCGCGCGAACGTTCCCGCGCCGCGCGGGTGCCCGCGATCCTGCTCGATGATCCCGTCGCTGCCGATCATGACCAGCGGATGCTTGATGGCGGCCACGAGGTCGGTTTCCGGCATCGCGTGGGCGATCACGCTCACGCGACGTTGCGCCCTGTATTTCTCGAACGTGTCGGCCGTGAGGCGCTCTCCCGTGGAGACCAGCTCGATGTCACCGTAGTCGATCCGGAAGTTCTCCCGAAACCCGGGGTCGAAGCGTGCGCTGGTCAGATCGGTGCTCCATGCGGTGTAGGGATACATGTCCGCCATGACGTCCAGACCCTGGGCGCGCGCGTCCACCAGGAGCTGGAGCGACCGCGCCATCGTCCAGGTGCCGCCCGTGCTGTTGATGTGGACGATCTGCGCGGACGCCCCGCTCACCGCGGCGGCGGCGAGGACCTCGGAGATGGCCTCGTAGTTCGTCCCCGGGGGTGTCGGGTCCGAGAAGCGGATGTGGAGGTGGCA
Source organism: Vicinamibacterales bacterium (assembly GCA_965197935.1). Lineage (GTDB taxonomy): Bacteria > Acidobacteriota > Vicinamibacteria > Vicinamibacterales > CAZQMT01 > CAZQMT01. The sequence continues at coordinate 1,963,755 of CBDAOD010000002.1, forward strand.
GGGGACATCCAGCCGGGCCGCCTGCCGGAAGAGCTCATAGGTCTCCATCTGCGACGCGCCGGGGACGTACTCCAGTCCGAAGCCGATCCCGATCGCGCCGTCGAGGATCCCGCGCTCCGCCAGCGAGACCATCTGCCGGATCTGCGTGTCGGTCGCGGCCGCGTACCGGTCGGCTATGCCGACGGCCCCACGCAGGCTCCCGTGTCCGATCGTCGTACCGTAGTTGTTCAGGGACCCGGCCTCCGCGAGATCGGCGTACCAGCCGGGGATGTCCACGGGCCCGCCGTGCATAGCCAGGACGGTCGTGACACCGTCCATGATCTTCATGCTCTGGCCCTGAAACTCCCGCGGCGGGCTGGCGAGGATGTCGATGAAGCCGGGGGCCACGACGAGCCCGGTCGCGTCCAGCACTGTGCGGCCGCGGAGCGCGCCCGAGGCGATCGCGGCGACGCGACCGTTGCGAACCCCGAGGTTGGCGACCATGTCCGTCCCCGACTCGGGATCCATCACCCGCCCGTTCTGGATGACGACGTCGTACTGTCGGCCGGGATGACCGTGGGCGCGGACCGCGCCGCGCCACCACACGCGGCGGACAGCGATAGCAGGAGCGCTCCGCCGCAAGCTAGAAGCCGGCGTTCAGGAGAAGGCATGGCTGGATTATAGGTTGGGGGCCGCCAGCGCTTGATTTGACACGGTCGGGCTGCTAGCAGCCCGTGGTAAAAGTCCTGCTGCAGTCGGCCAGCGCTGCATCCCGCCTGACTGCGTTGCTCGTTGGTCAAATACTCCCGGTATTCTTGCTCCTCGCGCCTTGCCAGCCGGGCGCAGCGCCGCCCTTGGTGCGACGCAGGGCTTTCACCACGGACTGCTAGTACTACTTTGTTAGATCGCACAATTTGGGCGAGATCCGACAAGTGATCTAATTTGAGGACATTGTACTTTTCCGGCGAATTCGGGACCCTGCGCGGTAGTGCACGACCGCCGCACGGTGGGGCAGTTGCGTCGCCTGATGAGATGGCTCGAGGCCTTCAAGGCGTGCTTCGGCCAGCGCGCACAGGAGCTGGCGTTGCGCCGGTACGTCCAGGGGTTGCTCAGCGACAGCCCGCGCAAGTCGATGGAAGCGATGCTGGCGCGGGGGACCGATCCCGGGGGCTATCAAGCGTTCCAACACTTCATCACCGATGCGCCGTGGAGTGCCGACGGCGTCTGGCGCTGCCTGCGGGCGGTGCTGCCCGAACGCGAAGGGCTGGTGATCTTCGCTGGCACGAGTTTCCCCAAGCCAGGGACGTCCTCGGTCGGGGTGGCCCGCCAGTACTGTGGGGCCGTGGGGAAAGTCGCCAATGGCCAAGTGGCGGTCACCGCGGCGCTGTGGACCGGGCTGCGCGCCTACTTGCTGGGGGCCGCGCTCTATGTGCCCGAGGCGTGGCTGACCGACGCCGCCCGCGATCGGGCGCGGCTTCCCCGGGGTGTCCGGTTGCAGGCGAAGTGGCGCCAAGCGCTCACCCTGCTCCGGCAGGTGCGCGCCAGCGGCCTCACCGGCACCGGCGTGCTGGCCGATGCGGAGTTTGGCGATACCGGCCTGTTTCGGGCCATGTGGCATCGGTTGCGGCTCCCCTATGCGGTGGGGATTTTCTCGTCGCAGACCGTGTTCCTGGGGCGGCCGCGCCTCGGGCACCGGCGGGGCGGCCGGCTGGGGCGCCCGCGCACCCGGCCAGACCTGGCGGCGGGCGTGCGGGCGTACACGGTGGCCCAGGCCGCCAAGGCGCAGCCGCGGTGGCGGCCCATCAGCTGGCGCAACCGCCGCGGCGGGCGCCGCTGGACGGTCCAGTGTGTGGCCCTGCGGGTGACCCCGGCCCACGACTGGCGCGACCGCCGGCTCGCCCCCGAGGTGTGGCTGCTGGCCGAACGCGACACGGGCGCGACGCCGCGGACCAAATACTTCTTCGTCAACCTGCCGGCCACCACCTCCTGGCCGCAGCTCGTCCGACTCGCGCATCAGCGGTGGGCCATCGAGCAGCAGTACCAAGAGTTGAAGCCCCACCTCGGGTTGGATCACTTCGAAGGCCGCACGTTCCCGGGCTGGCACCATCACGTCGTGCTCACCGCCGTGACGTACAACTTCCTGCAGGCCGAGCGGCGGCGGCACCTCGCCGGGCCCACCTTTCCAGTGGCCCGCGCGATCGTGCAGGAAATCTTCACCGCGGACCTCTTTGCTCCACGGCCGTTCTACCTGAAGCGCATCGAGGCGCTAAAGTCGGTGCAATTGCGGATCTAACAAAGTAGTACTAGGGGGCTGGACCTCGAGGGCGGCGCCGCATTAAAGCGCGTCCCGGACCTTGCCGATACCACTGGTATCCTGTCTCCCTGGCCCTGAGGGGCTGACGAGGGCCGGGCGCACGCAGCGCCCGGCCCTCGGTTTTTTTGCCCCCTCCCGATGCTACAATCCGCTAACGGCCCTCATGATCCTCATCCTGACACCGAACACCGAGACGAGCGGGGAGGAGTTCCGCCTGCTCATGTCGCATCTGGCGGCGCTGCCCAATGTCCAGACTCGGCTGCACCAGGAGCACGGCACCCAGCAGATCCTGACCGAGGTCTACCTCGTGGGCGATACCGCGGCCCTGGTGCCCGCCGAGATGAACGCGCTCCCGTGCGTGGACCGGGTCGTGCGGGTCTCGGAAGCCTACCGTGTGCTGGGGCGGCACCGGGACGACGATCGCGCGACCTGGTTCGAGTACAACGGGGTGCGCTTCGGTCAAGAGACGCTGCACGTCTTCGCCGGGCTCTGCGCGGTCGACACGCCGGAGAACGTCGAGCGGACCATGCAGGCGCTGCAGGCGAACGGCCAGGTGTGCACGCGGATGGGCGCCTACAAGCCGCGTACCAGCCCCTACTCGTTCCAGGGGCACGGCAAGGCGTGTCTGCCCTACGTCTTCGACCTGGCCGGCAAGTACGGCATCAAGGTGGTCGCGATGGAGATCACCCACGACGACCACCTGGAGGAGATCCGGCGCGCCCTGGATGAGACCGGTGGTGCGACGGGGGTGATGGTCCAGATCGGCACGCGTAACACGCAGAACTTCGAGCTGCTGAAGGCCGTCGGCCGTCAGAGGGACTTCCCGGTCCTGATCAAGCGCGGGTTCGGGATCACGCTGGAGGAATCGCTGCACGCGGCCGAGTATCTCGCGAGCGAGGGCAACCATCGGGTCGTGTTCGGGTTGCGCGGCATGAAAACGAACATGGGCGATCCCCACCGCAACCTCGTGGATTTCGCGCATGTGCCAGTCGTCAAGCGTTTGACACGGATGCCGGTGTGCGTCGACCCGTCCCACTCGGTCGGGAGCCGCTCTAGGGGACCGGACGGAATTCTCGAGATCATGCACGCCGTGGCGCAGGGCGTCATCGCCGGTGCCAATGTGGTGCTCGTCGACTGTCACCCCGACCCGCCGAGCGCCTTGGTCGACGGACCACAGGCGCTGTTGCTCGGGGAGCTGCCGTATTTCCTCGAAGACGTGGGGGTCGCGCGTGAGGCCTATCTCAAGCGCGCGGCGCTGGTCCAGGAGCTGCAGGCCTCGTCCGGGGAGGTCCGGGCGTAGCCGCCCGTGGTCAGGGTCCTGCGTCGCGTCGTCGCCGAGTCGCCTCGTCCCATCAAGGGCCGACTTGAGCGAGGCGGCAGTCGGAATGGGGAAAGGCGCGACGAGGAAGAATACCGGCAGCAGCCCTACCGGCAGCAGCCCTACCGGCAGTCGACCTCGGGCGCGGGGGCCGTGAAGGCGCTGATGATCCAGCCGGGCACGGGCGTCCTGATGGCCGGGGTCAGCCCGGCCAAGGACGACTACGTCATCGGGTGGTGAGGACGACTGTCGTCCCGTTCAGGCGGGTGGGGTCGGCGGGCGCGTGTAGAACTCCTCGAGATTGACTGCGACGTAGCCATCGTTCGGGGTCCACTGGACGCGTCGTGCCGGTGGGGCCTCGGATTCTCCGGGCCGATGAAAATAGATCATGATCTCGGCGTAGGTGTGCTCGCGCCGCTCGACCAGGCGCTGGGCGATCTGCCGCGCATCGTCGAGTCGCTCGGTCTCGACGGTCATGACCAGGACGTTGTGGGCGGATAGGCGGTCGACCAGATTCCAGCCAACTGCTCCGATCCTCGGGTCGGTGCGACCGCCGTTGCCCGGCGCGGTCCCGTCGACCGCCGATGCGCCCCCCGCGCCCGCGCTCGCCTCCCCCTCCGGAGCACCGGTGCTGAGCCCCCAGGCGAGCAACACCAATCCGAGCACGACTCCGAGCGAGAGTGTCCAGACGGCGCCCAGGGCCAGTCGGTGGGTCATGGTCGAGTGCGTGCCGCGCGGGGGCGCGTGGCTGACATCGCACCAGCGATGCTACGTCGGCCAGCGTGGGAAATCAAAGCGGGCCGCCGGTCGTCGCGCTCCCGGCGACCAGGAGATCGTCGTCGCCCATGAGTGAGCGCCGGGGTCCGCGCGAGGCGGGAGCTCACGTCCCGACGTTCAGCATCTGTATCCCGGTGTACAACCGGGCGAAGCTGATCGGCCGGGCGATCCAGTCGGTGCTCGATCAGACATATCAGGACTTCGAGATCATCGTCGTGGACGACCGATCGACGGACCGCACGGTCGAGGTCGTCCGCGCGTTCGAGGACCCCAGGGTCAGGCTCTTCCAGAACGAATCGAATCTCGGCATCGCGGGCAACTGCAACCGTTGCTTCGAGCTGGTCCGCGGTCGCTACGCGGGTCTGCTGTACTCCGACGACCACTACCTGCCCCGGATGCTGACGTCCGGTCTGACTGCCTTCGAGACCCACGACGTGGGAGTGTTCGCCGCCGGCGCCATCTTCATGCGGGAGGACGGGAGCGAACGGAATCGGCGCCATCCGCTCAGGCTCGGGGTGCTCGAGCCGGACGTCTATTTCCGCAGCCTGTACGATCTCGTCTACTGCAGCCCACCGTCGGAGACCCTCTTCGAGAGCCACCACCTCGGCGTGCTGGGCGGTTTCGACGCCCGCGTCCGATACATTCCGGAGCTGGACTTCTTCCTCAAGATCGCCGCGCGCGGCGGCCGCGCGTTCCATAGCGACGAGATGCTGTGCGTCCGTCTGGCATGGGACGGCGCGGCGACGTCCCAGGACGAGGTCTGGCTGCAGCTGGCGCGGGACGAGTTTCGGATCCTGAAGCGCTTCGAGGCCAGCCCCTGGGTCACTCGGCGCTTCGCCCACGACGCGATCATGACCGCGAACACTCACGGAATCCGGGGCGTGCAGCACCTGCTCGGCGGGCGCCGCTACGGCCTCTTCTGTCGGCTGCTGGCGATCCTGATGGGCTGGAATCTGCGATTGCGCCCGATGCGCGGCGGGTACAACCTGCTCGTCCTCGGGTTTCTCCGTGGACCGGTCTCGGCGCTCGCGAGCGTCTACGCGGCGCTTCGGATTCGGTGGAGTCGCCGCGTGGTCGTGTTCGGCACCGGTTCCGGTGGACGACACGTGTTCGAATCGATCAGGCCCTCCGACAAGGTCGTCGCCTTCGGCGACAACGATCCCGATCGGTGGGACACCACGTTCTGCGGCAGGCCCGTCTGGTCGCTCGACCGGATCCGTCGTGGGGATTTCGACCTCGTGGTCGTCGCCAGCCAGGCCGGCCGGGAGATCGTGACGCAGCTCGTCAGGGCGGGGCTACCGGCGAGCAAGGTGACGCGGGCGCGCGGCAACCGGCTCTGGGGCACCGGGTTCCTGAGCCCGGTGCGCGAGCGGTTCCTCCTGGCGCTCAAGCGCCGGGTGGTGATCTTTGGGTGCGGTGTGGCGGGCAGGAGAGCCTATGAGTACTACGGGCAGTCCAAGGAGGTCGTGGCGTTCGCCGACAACGATCCCGTGAAGCAGCACACCGAGTTCTGTGGACGTTCGGTGTGGCCGCCGACCGCGCTGGTCGAGCGCTCGTACGACCTGGTGCTCCTGGCCAGCCAGCAGCGCGTCTCGATCTGGCACCGGCTCGTGGCGCTCGGCGTGCCACCGCGCAAGATCGTGCGGGTCGACAACCGCATCCTGGAGGGGCTGATGTGAGGTCGACGCGGGCGCTGTTCGCCGTCCACTTCGACTCCTACTTCGCCGAGCTCTTCCGCGCCGCGTGCGCGCTCCGCGAGATCCAGGAGATCGAAGGCGTGTTCGTCTTCGCGCTGGACATCCAGCACCAGGCTGCCCGGGACGCCGAGGCGTGCCGCCGCGAGGGGTTTCGCTGCGTCGATCTGGACGGTGAAGACCTCGCGCCGGCTGCTCCGCCTGCGCGTCGGCCGGACACCGGCTCCCGCCCGGCCGGCCTCGACTCGATCCGGATCCGGCGCCGCCGCGTCCACCGTGGCGCCGCCCTCGCCGAGTTGCTGCGGGATGGTCGAGACGTCGTGACGTGGCACCGCGTGCTCACGCGGCGAATCGCGCGCACCCGCCGGCTCCTCGCGCGGGTCGAGCCGGACGTGATCTTTCTCGCCGACGACAACCCGGCCAACGACACCAGAGTCTGGCCGCGCGTGGCGCGCGAGGAGCGAATTCCCACCGTCGTGATCCCCTATACCCTTGCCGACCGATCCGAGCTCGTCAACGGCATCCGTAACTGTGCGGACCCCCGCAGATACTCCTGCGGTCGGCTCTTCAATCGGCTGGTCGGCCGGCTCTTCCCTCACTGGGTGTACGATGCGGGCGGCGAGCGTCTGCTGCGGGAGCCCGGCAGCAAGATCCTGGCGATCGAGCTGCGTGGGCTCTCGGTCGCGAACCCGTGGGCGTTCTTCAGCGGCCCGGCGGACGCGATCGCCGTGGAGAGCGAGGTGCTGAGGCGGCGGTTGCTGGCCGAGGGGTTACCGCAGAAGAAGCTGGTCTTCACCGGGTCCGCCGCGCTCGATCTCCTGGCGCGGCACGCGACGGACCCCGGCGCGAAACGCCGGGCGTTGCTCGCGGATCTCGGCCTGGACCCGACCCGGCCATTCATCCTGTGGGGGCTGACCTTCGACCATCTCCCGCGCCAGGGTTGCGACTTCAGCCGGTTCCGCACGCTGCTCGAGTTCATGCTGCGCCAGCTGGTTCGCCAGGATCGCGTCCAGGTCGTGATCCGACCGCACCCGCGTGTCACCGACGCCGAGGTCGGCTGGATCCGTGCGGAGGGGGTTCGGGTCTCGTGGCGGGACACGGCCGAGCTGATCCCGCTGTGTGCGTTCTACGTGGCCAGTATCTCGGCGTCGATTCGATGGGCGATCGCCTGCGGACGGCCCGTCCTGAACTACGACGTCTACCGGTACGGGTTCACGGACTACGCGGGCGCCGGCGGCGTCGTGACGGTCCAGGAGCAGCAGGACTTCGTCGACGGCCTGGATCGTATGGCGACCGAGCCGGCGTATCTGGCCGAGCTCGAGACCAGTCAGCGCGACTGCCAGCGGGACTGGGGGGTCCTGGACGGTCGATCGGCCGAGCGCCTTGGCGCCCTCGTCACCACGCTCCGGGAGCAGTATGGAGAAGCTCGACGTCACACCGATTGAGCTGATCGGGCACGAGTCGCGCGAATCGTTTCACCGCTGGGTTGAGGCGGTGCTCGGGTGGATGAAGGCGCATGGAGGCCTGCGTCCCGACGACGCGGTTCTGGAGGTCGGTTGCGGCCCCGGCTACAACGCCGTTGCGCTGACGGGCTACCTGTCCGACCGGGGCTCCTACGATGCCTTCGACCCGCACCGCGGCAAGGTCGCCTGGTGTCAGGCCAACGTGTCTTCGCGGCGATCCAACTTCCGGTTTCAGTCGATCGATCTCTACAACGGTCTCTACAATCCGCAGGGCACGGTCGCGCCCACGGAGTTCGTCTTCCCCTACGGCGCGGCGACATTTAATTTCGTGATTCTGACATCCATCTTCACCCACCTGAAGCCGGCCGAGGTGGATCACTACCTCGGGGAGATCGCGCGCGTGCTCAGGCGCGGCGGGCGCGCCTATGTTTCGTATTTCCTCCTCAACGCGGAGTCTCTCTATCTCCGGAGCATGGGCATGGGACGCCAGGATCTGCCCCTGCGGGTCGGCCTGGGTGGGGCGCTGACCGACGACCTCGATCAGCTGGTGGTCGTCGCGTACGACGAGGGGATGCTGCGGGCGCTCTACGCGAAGCACGGCCTCAGACCACGCGAGCCCTTCTGCTACGGCTCGTGGTGCGGGCGCCACGACTACGTGGTCGAGAACCAGGACGTGATCGTCGCGGAGCGGGTGTAACGCGTGCGCGTCGTCGTGATCGGTCTCGGGCGCATGGGGCGGCGGTACCTGCGCATCGTGGACTCGCTCGGCTGGACGATCGCGGGGGTGTGCGACGCCAACCCCGAGGCGCGGCGCGCGGCCGCCCGGGAGCACGCGCTCGATGCCGCGTTGGTGCACGAGGATGCGGGCGCCGCGATCGCGTCCGGCCGACCCGACTGCGCGATCGTCGCCACGACGGCGCCGTCGCACTGCCGGTACACGTGCTTGGCCGCGGAGGCCCGGGTCGGCCGGATTCTCTGCGAGAAGCCCATGGCGGTGTCGCTCGAGGAGTGCGACCGGATGATAACCGCGTGCGCGCGCCACGACGTGCGGCTGGCCGTCGATCACCAGATGCGGTTCATGCCGCAGTATCGGGTTCCGAAGCAGCTTGCCGAGTCCGAGGCGCTCGGGGGCCTGCGCAGCGTCACGGTCGTGGCGGGTAACCTCGGCCTCGCCATGAACGGCACGCACTACTTCGAGGCGTTCCGCTACCTCACCGACGAGTGGCCCGCCGAGGTGACCGCGTGGTTCTCGAGCGAGCGGGTGCCCAACCCGCGCGGCGCCGAGTTCGGGGATCGTGCCGGCGCAGTACGGGTCGTCACGCCGACCGGCCGGCGGCTCTACCTCGAGGCCGGCGCCGACCAGGGACAGGGCCTGCAGGCGATCTACGGATGTCGGATCGGCCAGATCGTGGTCGACGAGTACACCGGGCATACCTGCGTGACCCAGCGGACGCCCGAGGACCGCGGGCTGCCGATGACGCGGTTCTTCACCGAGCCGGTGCGCCAGACGCGCGAGGTGGGACCGTTCGAGCTGATGGGGCCGACGACCCGCGTGCTGGAGGCCCTGGCGGGTGGCGGGGGCTATCCGTCGGGCGAGGCCGGCCGGACGGCCGTCGCAACCTTGGTGGCCGCCTACGTCTCGGCGGAGGGCGGTCACCGGTCGGTGCCGGTCGGGCCCGGGTTACCGGCCGCCCGGCGATTTCCGTGGGCGTGAGTCCGTTGTCTCCGGCAGCAGCGGGCTCCGGGTGACCAGCGCGAGCCGAGCAGGATTCACGGACGGCGAGGGGTCGTGCCGGTGATGGGCGAGGATCTGGTCAAGGTGGGGTTCGTGGGGGCGGGTGCCATGGCGCGCGAGCATGCGCGGGCGTTCCGCGACGTGCTGGGGGTCGTCCTGGCCGGCGTCTGCAGCCGGACCCGGTCGCGCGCCGAAGCCCTCGCCGCCGAACAGGGGGTCGCGGCCGTCTTCCCGTCGGTAACCGCGATGTACGAGACGACCCGTGCGGACCTCGTGGTCGTGGCGGTGCCGGAGCTCGCGGCGCGGGACGTGAGCACCGAGTGCTTCGGGTTCCCCTGGGCGGTGCTGCTGGAGAAACCGCCGGGCCGCGATCTCGCCGAGGCGGAAGGGATCGCCCGCGCCGCACACGCGGCGGGACGCCGCGTGCCGGTGGCGCTCAACCGTCGCTGCTACTCGACGACGCGCGCGGCGCTCGCCGAGCTGGATCGCGATCCTGGCCGACGATTCGCGCACATCCAGGATCAGCAGGATCTCGTGGACGCGCGGGCCCTCGGCCAGCCCGAGGCCGTCATCCGTCGCTGGATGTTCGCCAACTCGATCCATCTGGTCGACTATCTCCTGCTGTTCGGCCGAGGGACGCTGGAGCGGGTGAGCCCGTTTTCCTCACGCGACGCCAACGGGGAGGGTGTCGTGCTGGCGAGGCTCCGGTTCAGCAGCGGCGATCTCGGTCTGTACGAGGGGCTCTGGGGCGCGCCGGGCCCGTGGGCGGTCAGCGTCACGACGCCGTCGCGGCGCTGGGAGCTACGCCCGCTGGAGGCCGCGACGGTACAGCGCCGCGGGAGTCGCGAGCGCCGGCCGGTGCCGGCGGACGTCTGGGACCAGGAGTTCAAGCCGGGGGTACGCCGGCAGGCCGCCGAGGCCGTGGCGGCAGTGCGCGGGCGCCCGTCGGTCGTGCCGACGCTCGAGATCGCGCTGGTGACGATGCGCGCGATCGCGGCCATCTACCGGACCGAACCGACCGAGACGCCCGCATGATCGTCCGCATCATTCCGCGGCTCGACATCAAGGGGCCCAACCTCGTCAAGGGCATCCATTTCGAAGGCCTGCGCGTCCTCGGCACTCCGGCCGAGTTCGCCCGACGCTACTACGATCAGGGAGCCGACGAGCTGCTCTACATGGACGCCGTGGCCAGCCTCTACGGCCGGAACAGCCTCCTCGACGTGGTCGAGCGCACGTCTCGGGAGGTCTTCATCCCGCTGACCGTGGGAGGAGGACTGCGGAGCATCGACGACATCCGCACGGTCCTGCGGGCCAGCGCCGATCGCGTGGCGATCAACACGGCGGCCGTCGACCGCCCCGCGTTCGTCCGCGAGGCGGCCCAGGCGTTCGGTTCCTCCACGATCGTGGTGTCGATCGAGGCCATCCGAACGGCCGCCGGCGGCTACGCGTGTCAGACCGACTACGGTCGTCAGGACACGGGCGTGGACGCGGTGCGGTGGGCGAAGCAAGCCGTCGAGCTGGGAGCCGGAGAGCTCGCGGTCACGTCCATCGACCGCGAGGGCACCGGCCGCGGGTTCGACCTGGAGCTCACCCGTCGGATCGCGACGGAAGTCCCGGTTCCGGTCATCGCGTGCGGCGGCGCCGGGACCATGGACCACGTCTACGAGGCCGCCGTCAGCGGGCGGGCGCAGGCCGTCGGGCTGGCCTCGTTGCTGCACTATCATGAGGTGCGACGGTTCCAGGGCGCCGTGCCGGACACACCGGAAGGCAACGTCGAGTTCCTCAGCGGGCGCTCGGGTGCGCGCGCCCGGTCCAGGATCGAGGACGCCGCCTTGTCCGCGGTGAAGCATGAGCTGGCCGCGCGCGGGGTGGCCTGCCGGCACCCGTCGGACGCGGGTGGAACGTGACGGCGAGAGTCGCGATCGTCGATTACGGTCTCGGCAACCTCTTCAGCGTGAAGCACGCCTGCGCGCATGCCGGGCTCGAGGGCGTGATCACCGCTGCCGGTCCCGAGATCGTGCGGGCCGACGCCGTGATTCTCCCCGGGGTGGGCGCCTTCCCCGACGCGATGCGCGGCACCTCGTGCCCCCGCTCCCTGAGCACCGCATGATACGGCACGGCGGGCTCGACCCCAATCGTGGTCGCGCAGTACCCCTGCACGAGATCGAGAAATGACGGTCGCCTGCGGCCAGCGCGTCAGGCCCTCGACGAGCGACGCAACTGCCCCACCGTGCGGCGGTCGTGCACTACCGCGCAGGGTACCGAATTCGCCGGAAAAGTACAATGTCCTCAAATTAGATCACTTGTCGGATCTCGCCCAAATTGTGCGATCTAACAAAGTAGTACTAGCAGCCCGTGGTGAAAGTCCTGCGTTGCGCCAAGGGCCACCTTGGGAGATGCCGCGGCCGGCCCGAGCAAGGCGCGAGGAGCAAGAATACCGGGAGTATTTGACCCGTCGTGAACAATGCCCAACGCAGCCCGCGCCGGGATGCAGCGCCGGCCGACTGCAGCAGGACTCTTACCACGGGCTGACTAGCAATGGGGGTGGCCACGACTGCGGCCACGGTGTTGATCGCCGCGCGGAACGCAGAGGGGACGATCGAGCGGGCGGTTCGGTCCGCCCTCGCGCAGGGCGACATACCGATCGTCGTGATCGACGACGGGTCGAGCGATGCCACCGTGGACCGGGCGCGTGCCTGCGGGGGTAGCCGCGTCGAGATTCTCCACTCGGAGGCGCCGCATGGTCTCGGGCGGGCCAGACAGGCCGGCCTCGGGGCCGTGGCGACGCCGTTCTGCATCTGGCTCGATGCCGATGACGAGTTGCTCCCCGGCCGCGTGGCGCGACTGGTTGGGAGCCTGGAGGCGGTGGGCGCCGACGCGGCGTTCGACGGTGCCGCGCTCGTCGACGGCCCGTCGGGACGGTGGCTCCGCACGCTGCCGATGCCGGACTTCCTCGGCGGGGGGCACGCTGCGTGCCGGCTGTTCGAACGAAACTATCTGCCCGGGCCCGCCTGGCCGGCTCTTCGGACGGCGACCGCCAGAACGATCGGCTACGACGTCGACTATCCTACCGGCGACGACGTGGATTTCATCTTCCGCGCGCTGACCGCGGGCGCGCGTTTCGTGTTCCTCGACGAAATCGGCTACCGGCAGCACGCGTATCCGGCAAGCCTGTCCCGCGACCTTTCCCAGCAGCGGCTCTGCTACCGGCGTGCGCTGCTGAAGCATGGGTACTCCGCGGTCGCGTCCCAGTATCGGCAGGCCGGCCTCGGCCGGCGGGTCGCGCTCTGGGGACTCGTGTCGATGGCGATCTTCCGGGAGGAGTATGCGGAAGCGGCCGGGTTCCTCGATACGGTCGCACGCCTGATCGTCGACCCGGCGGAGGTGCTCGAGCCGACGGGACCCTGCCCGCGGAGCGAAGGGTGGCGTGAGGCGTTCTTCCGCGGTACGCTCGGCCTGCTCGGCGGAGCCGCGGTCGAGGCGGCCGGTACCGCGCTCGAGCGTGCCGGCCGGTTTGGCGAGACGGCCGAGGGATGTAACAACCGCGGGGTCGCCCTCGCCAGGATCGGCCGTGCCGGCGACGCGTCGGCGCAGTGGCGGCGAGCCCTCGATCTGTCGCCGGGGTATCGCGACCCGCGCACGAATCTGGCGGCGGCGCAACCGAGCGCAATCACGACGCATCCGCTTCGGATGCAGCCCAGCCGGCGAGAGTATTGAGGCGTGTCGCCTTCAGGGTTTGATGATGAGCCCCTGGCCGGTGGCGAGCGTGAGCACCGGCGCGTCCTGCCGGGCTGCGAACTCGTCGACGGCTTGGCGCAGCGGGCGGTAGGTCTCCGAGTGGGCGTAAGAGTTGAAGAGCACGAGGCCTCCCCGATTGACGCGAGCCCAGAGCTGCTCGAGCGCTTCCACCTCGTGGACCACGTTGCCCATGCCGATGTGCAGGAACGCGATTTGCTCGCGTGGCAATCCTTCGAGGACGTCCCGCAGACTGGCGCCCGGGGTGGGTAGCCTGGTGCAGCCGCTCAGCGTGCCCTGGGCCCCAGGAAGACTCGTGGCGTGCCCATCGCCCGTGTCGGGGACGAGCGGATCCCCGGTCTTCCATAGATAGGCCGCCGGGCCGTCGGCGCCGTCGTGCACGTGCACGCAGCGCGTGTCGCCGTTCGTGCCGGCGAGGTGCCACCTGACGGCATTGAAGAGGAACGCCGCGTCGACGCCGCAGTCCACGACGGAGCCGCTACCGATCCGGCAGGCGAGGTCGACCGCCCAGAGCCCGGTATGTATCCGCCATTCGAGTCCGGTCGGGATGCGTTGCTCGACGTATCCACTCATCTGCTCGGCGAATCCATAGGCCGCACGGAACGGCCCGTCCTGGATGAAGTCGCACGCGTGATAGGTGATCAGGCCGTCCGCGGCATGGGTCCGAGCGGCGACGATCGACAGAACCGGGTCCGGGATGGCCGCCGCCGTGTCGGCGGCGCCGATGATGCGGTCCGGGACCCCCAACAGTCTCCCGGCGTCCACGAGCGCCGCGACGATCCGGTCGACGGGGGTCGCGCCGACCGCGAACTGGTGCCAGATGGCGAACTGCCCAGTCGGGTCGTCACCCGGGCGGGGATGCCCCTCGAGCAGCGCCGCGACACCGGCCCGCACGGAAGACGTCGCGCGGCTCGAGGCGGCATGCGCGGCCCGCAGACGCCCGAAGATCTCCTCGGTGGCCAGGCGTTTGGCGCCCGCCAGGGCGGTGTCCAGCGGCTGCCGCGCGATGTGCGGGGCCACCAGGATGCCGCGTGGCGTCGCGTTGATGATGCGGCGCCCGGCGCCGGCCGTGCGTTCGACGAGCCAGTCCCTGATCGCGACAAAGTGCGGCGCCGTCCGGGTCGTGCCGCCGCTCAGATCGCGCGTGGTGACGAGTCGATGTTGGTCGCGCTGGAGTTGCCAGACCTCTTCTGGCGACAGATCTTCCCAGTAGGTGTCGTGGGCGGACCCGCGTGCGTACGTCTGGCCTGCCGTGTACGCGAGGTCCGTACCCGCGAAGACGATTGGGTCGCACCCCAGGGAGATCGCGAGGTCGCAGGCGGACGTCACCACCGATCCCCACGTCGCGAGCGTCCCGCGCTTCACGCCAAGCGCGCGCAGCCACGGCCACGGCTCGTGCTCGCTGACCCTGAACACGAAGCTGCGACCCCCGAACCAGGTGAAGGCGGTCGGGTCGATGCTCCACTCGGCGACGAGCCAACCCTGGGGTGCCGTCGCCAGGGCACTCGTCACGTGCCGGGCGTTGAACGGCTAGGGATCCACGGCGACGACGAGGTGGGGCTGGACGCCCGCCTCGAGCAACGGGGCCACCGCGGTGTCGCTCGCGATGACGAGCGCGTACGCTCGCAGCTCCCGAATCTGCGGGAGCAGTCCATCGAGCGACGGCCCGGCGCCGACCAGCATGCAGCCGATCCCGCGGAACACGCCCGTGAGGCAGGATACATCGCCGTCCAGTGCGATGCGGGGGAGGTTGCGCAGGGTGTTGAGCAGGTAGGGGCCAGCAAATTGGCGACGGGCCTCGGCGTTGGCGGCCGCGGCCCCCACCACGCGGGCGGCCATACGTCCGGCCTCGACGGCGGCCTCGGGCGACTCGCGCGCGATCGTCGGATGGACGATGACGGGTGGAGCGTCGGTCGAGGGGACCACGCGTCGAGCGGCGTCCGAGAGTCCGTGGTACTCCGGACCCACGAGAAGGGTCAGACGACCGTGGTCGATCCAGTCCCGCCAGTCGCGCCGGTCGAGCCAGGGACGCAGGAAGGCCGGATCCGGCTCGACCGCAATGACGTGTGCCCCGGGCGCTCGTTGCTCCAGCGCGTCGAGGATGTAGCCGAGGCCCAGCCCGATGACGACGACACACGCGGGCTCTGGGCCGTCGATGGCGTCATCGAGCCAGCGGTGTGCTTCCTCGACCGGCCGGCGACTGTGTATGCTCACCCACCGGTCGTTGCGGGTGCGAAGGGCGAGCCGAGGCAGTCCGTCAGCCATCTCCACCCGGATCCGGTCGGAGCGTTCTGGCAGGTCCTGAAACGGCCGACCCCAGCGATTGACGAGTGCCGCCACATTGGCCTCGAAGTAGCTCGGGTCGGCAGCGGTCGTCGCTGGCTTCACCACGTTCATCTCGAGCCCTCTGTCAGTTCACCGCCACACCCTGTCGGTGGTTCGACCCCGCGGCGACGCACCTCGCCGCCGCGGCGCCCCGGCGGATCGCGTGATCCGTGGGTCGCGGCTTGGTGCGGGGTCTGCCTCTCGCTCGCCCGGCGGGGCCGTGGACACTCAAGCAGAGCGGCGCCATGGCGGACGCTAGCCCTCGGTCGGGCATCCGGGCTACACTTCGCCGCGGGCTCGCGCCGGGGTCACGGGGAGCGCTCTCGGCGCGGGACGAGGGCCCCGTGGTGTTCTCATGAGTCCGAGCGGCGGGTCCGTGGCGTCGACCAAGACGCGTCCGTGCCGGAGTGAGCCTGATGCTGGAGCAGCCAGCCTTGACGGTCGTCGTTCCGGTCAAGGACCGGCGAGACCTGGTTCGACGGCTGTTCAGCTATCTAGCCCGCACGCAGTTCCCCTTCCCCCTCGTCATCGCGGATGACAGCACCGACGAGGCGGCCGCCGAGAACGGGCGCGCGATCGCCGACCTCGTGACCCGGGGAGTGGCGGTCACGCACCGCGTGTTTCCACCCACCCCGATGGTGCCCAAGATCGCCGAGGGTCTGGAGGCGGTCGAGACGCCCTTTGCCGTCCTGGGCGCCGACGACGACTTCTTCGTGCCCGAGAGCCTTCGGTGTGCCGTGGAGTTTCTCGCCTCCCATCCCGACTACGCGATCGCGCACGGTAGGGCGGCGCTCCTGTCGATGAGATGGACGAACGGTGTGGCACGCGTCCGTGGCGTTTCGGCCTACCCGCAACGGGAGATTGATAGCTCCTCCTCGAGCCGCCGTCTGCTGTATCACCTCCAGCGCTTCACGAGCACGTGGTACTCGGTTCACCGGTCGGCGGACCTCAAGGACATGTGGCGGCGCACGGCGAATCTCGAGCTCGATCTGGATTTCAGCGAGCTGCTTGCCTCCTGTCTGGCGGTGGTTCGAGGCAAAATCCACAAGGGTGACTATCTCTATATGGTCAGGGAGCGGAACCTGTCGGGCGCCGGAGCCAGCCTGCCGGATCCCTTCACCTGGATGACGAGCCCTGACTGGTGCCCGCAGTATCACCGCTTCAAGGATTGCTTGATCGCCGCGCTCGCGAGGGCCGAGCCGGATGAGGCGTCCACCCACCCCCGACTCTTGGCTGACGCCTTCTCCTGGTATTTGGCTCGCTATTTTCGCCAGTTCGGTGATCCTGGAGGGGAGTCGCCGGAGCCCTTCGACCTCGAGGCCGTGTGCGACCCGAGGTTTCGCTTCTACCGCGAATTCGTGCCGATCCTGGAGGCCTGCGAGGCACCGTCGGAGCCGTGCGATTCGAGGCCGTGACGCCTGGCCGACGCTGTCGGATCGTTCACTGTGGAGCGACACGACGGCCGCCCCGCACACCGAGCGATGGAGGATGAGGCTCGACAGGCGCAAACCGACACCAGGTCCGGCCGCACCTCGTCGAGCATGCGTCGATAGTCGGTGAAGAGGCGGCCTGCCGGGACCTCCCAGTCTCGCCCGAACCGCGCCAGCCGCTCGGCGTCGACGTCCACGCCCGCGACCAGCTCGATATCCGGATGCGCGCGATACCAGCCCGCATGCGTATGCGGCTTCGAGCGCAGTGGATCCCGTTCGAGGAGCGATCCGATTCGGCCGACTCCGATGATGGCTGCCCGATAGGACATGCGGTTCGAGTCACCGCACGGCCGATGCCGCGGCGATGATCGCGCTCAGCGGCACCACCCGGCCGGCCGCGCCGGCCTGGTCGAGAACGCGGCGCATGTAGGCGAGGTCGGCCGCGGTGTCGACCGAGAACCGCAGGTCGGGCCGGCGGAGGCCCGGTGGCGCCTGCGGGAGGCGCACGTCGAATCGTCGAGGCTGGCCCCGGATGTAGGCGGTCACGTGCTCTCGATCGTCGGGACTCGTCGCTTCGGTGCTCGCGAGTCGGAGCGCGGGCACCCGGACGCCCTCGACGGCTGATCCGAGAGGTAGACCCGTCTCGGCCACGTAATCGGCACCGGTCTCAAGCACCCGCAGGACCCGCGCCGGCGCGCCGATGTCCATGGCGGGGTTGTCGGCGGTGGCGCGGATGACGAACGCTCCGTCCCAGTCCTGGATCGCCAGGATGAAGCGGCCGAGCACGTCGTCGACCGGACCGCGGACGACAGCGGCGCCCAGGCGCTCGGCCTCCGCGGCCAACACATCGTCCTCGGGCAGCGTGGTAGTCGCGATGACGAGGCGGCCGGCGTCCGCCGCGACCAATCGCCGGACGCAGTGGGAGAGCAGACTCGCGCCCGCGATCGAGGCCAGGGCCTTGCCCGGCAAGCGGGATGACCCGACGCGCGCCTGGAGCACGATCAGCGTCTCGTCCGCCACCGATGAGCCTCCGTCCGGTCCCTCGGCCTTCGCACCGCATGCCGCGGTGACCCGCACCCCGGTCCCCAACCCGGATCCAACCCGGGTCCAACCCGGATCCGACGATGACGTGACGCGCCGCCGACGCGACGCCAGCCCCATCACCGCGGGCTGCTACTCGGGCACCGGCGGCTCGTGGTTCAGGAGGGTCGCCAGCCGAGCGGAGTCGAGGAACAGCGACGATTCGAAGCTGGTCATCCACAGGCCTTCCTGGAACGCCCCGATGGTGGGGGCGACCGGGCGTCCGAGCGCGAGCTCGACCAGCATCCTCGGGAAGTGGGCGCCGGCGGCGATCGTGAGGGGAATTCCACCCGAGAAGCGCGGGTTGATCTCGAAGATGACCGGATGCCCGTCGACCAGCCGACACTGGATGTTGACGGCCCCGACGAACTCGACGACCCGCGCGCAGGCCAGCGCGAGGTCGATCAGCCGCTGGTCCCTCACCGTGCGTCCGCGGTCGCTCACCCCGGCGCGGATCACGACGCGCTCGCGCGGGACGATCGATACCGCGCGGCCACCGAGGTCGCAGAGCAGATCGATCGTGTACTCCGGACCGTCGAGGAACTCCTGGATCACGGGGTCCTCGACGTAGCCGCAGAAGAACGCCAGCTCGTGCGGGGTCCGCGCGGCGAATGCGGCGATGCCACCCCGTCCTCGCCGGGGCTTGACGAAGAGCGGAAACGACGGATCGACGGGGAGGTCGGCGGGGAGGTAGGAGCGGGCCGCCGGGATGTCGTGCGCGCGGAGGTGCTCGCAGGTCGCGAACTTGTCGTTGCACAGCTCGGCGGTCACCAGCGTCGAGGCGGCCACGAGGATCCCCTGCCGCCGTAGCCGCTCACGTGCCGCGCCCAACACGGGGAGCTCGTCGTCGATCGTCGGCACGACCAGGCCGATCCGCGCGCGCGCGCACACGGCGAGGATCTCCGCAAGATAGCCGTCGTCGGTGGCGAATGGGGCCCTGAAAGCTCCGTCGGCCAGCTGCACGGTGGGAGAGAGCGGGTTGACGTCGGTCACGAAGACCCCGTCGGCCGTCTGGGTCTGGGTCAGCGCCTCCCGGAACGCGGCGACCAGCGGAACGCGGCGCGAGCCCGCCGTCACCAGGACGTTAAGCGACGCCACTGCTCTCCCCGGATTCTCGGGTCACGGAGCGGAGGTCGTCCGCCGTGAACGCGGTGCCCGCCGCGATCGGGACGTGTGGCGGTGGTACCGACGACACCGCTCAGGCGGATCGGCGACACCCCGGTGGCCGGTCGCAGGGCGATGACGCACTCGAGCGTGATTCGCTCACCGGGTGCGATGTCCCGTGCGGCATAGAGTCCCCGCCGGCTCGCCGCCCGGGCCGCGCGCTCGCTGGCCATCGGCTGCTTGCGCCCATCGCCCAGGGCGAGCCCGGTCCGGTGGATCGCCTCGATGATCCCGGCGAGCTCATCGGGGGTGGACGACACG
Source organism: Vicinamibacterales bacterium (assembly GCA_965197935.1). Taxonomy (GTDB): domain Bacteria; phylum Acidobacteriota; class Vicinamibacteria; order Vicinamibacterales; family CAZQMT01; genus CAZQMT01. Next base: position 1,983,051 of record CBDAOD010000002.1, read on the forward strand.
GCGGCGTCGACGGCGGAGTCGTCCGCCGGCAGCCTGACGTGTCGCTCGTAGAGACATCCGCCCAGCGCCGTCGCGATCACCGGCGCGGCCGGGTCGGTGCCATGATCGGACAATCCCACCGGCACGTCGAAGGTCCGCGCGTCCGCCAGCGCGCCGAGGTTCTGCTGGTCGAGCGCCGTCGGGTACACGGAGACGCAGTGCAGGAGGGCGATCTGTCGCGCGCCGGCGGCCCGGGCGCAACGCACCGCGTCGCCGATCTCTTCGAGCTCGCTCATGCCGGTCGACAGGATGAGTGGTTTGTCCGTGCGCGCCACGCGCGCAATCAGCGGATGGAACGTCACATCACCGCTGGCGATCTTGTAGGCATCACACCCGACGCGCTCGAGCATCTCCACCATCCCCTCGTCCAGCGGCGTTGACATGAAGGCCATGCCGTGCTCGCGCGCCCGCCCGGCGACGCGCCGATGGGCCACCTCGTCGAGCTCGAATCGACGGAAGAGGGCCCGCGGCGAGGGGCTTCGGACGTGCGCGGGGGCGGGGGCGACCTCGGACACCAGCCGGTCGGCGCGCAGGGACTGGAGCTTGACGGCGGCCGGTCCGGCCGGCGCCACCGCGTCCACGAGCGCAAGGGCCGTCTCGAGCGCGCCTCCGTGGTTCAGTCCAATCTCGGCGATGACGAAAACGGCATGGCGGCCGCCAATCGGCCGACCCGCGAGCTCGAACGAACCGGGAGCACGTTCGGTCATAGGCCGGGCAGCCGTGTTGGCGGGTCGATGGCGCGGTCGAGGCGGGCGTTCGGACACATCCCTTGCGCGCGGCCGCTGCGGAGGGCCGCGAGCATCGCCCCGGCCTCCGCTTCGCCGATCGCCGGTCGTGTGAAGGATACGAACGGTCTGGACATCGAACCGTGGACGGCAGGGGTCGTCGGTCGACTGGGGCCGGGCGTTCCGCCAAGTGTACGATTCCGGCCGAGCGTATTGTGCCCGATGCCGGAGCCGTGTCGATGGACGATCCGTGGAGCGGGAGTGGGCGCTCGCGCGTGTGGCCTCCGCTGGCACGAGCGGGTAGGATAGAGCGGGTCTACCGAGCCGTGGAAGCTCTCATAAATGTCAAGGGGCGCTCGTCGAGCCTCCAACATCGGCGGTGTTGGCCTTCACAAGGGGATAGACCTCACGAGCGATGTATCGCTTGATGCAGCGGATGGCCTCGAGTTTGGACTTACCGCTGGCGACCTTGCGTTGAGCAAACGCTTGCGTGCGCTCGTCGGTGCGGAGCCGGCTAATCGTGATCATGTGGAGGGCCCGGTTGGCTTGACGGTCGCCGCCACGGTTGAGGCGGTGGCGATCAGTCTTGCCGGAGGAGGCGGGCAGCGGCGCCACCCCGCAGAGCATCGCCCAGGCGGCTTCGGACCGGATGCGCCCGGGGTTGTCGCCGGCGGTGACGAGCAGCTGCCCAGCGGTCTCAATGCCGATGCACGGGCGCTCGATGAGTCGCGCGCCGAGGTCGGTGACGAGGGGCTCGATGAGGTCGTCGAGGTCGGCCACTTCGTTGTTGAGCTCCAGGATACGCCGGGCCAACGACCGCATCGCGATCCGGGTGGCGGTGGCGGGATGATCGAAGTCGTCATAGTCGGGCCGCCAGGCCGCGACGGTCCGCAGCAGCTGCATCCGGGTCAGGGAACGGACCTCGTCGCGGACCTCGTCCGGGGCAGACACGGCATGACTGCGCAGAAGCTGGAGTGCCTTGGTTCGGGAACGCACGGCCCCGGCCCGCGTCAACCGCAGCACGCGGAGCGCTTCGACGCGGCCATTCTTGTTCTTCGGCGTGGATAGGCGGCGCCCCGAGATGACGGCCCGGGCGGCCATCTCGGCATCGACGGCATCCGATTTCCCGCGGCGACGTCGGTCGCTCCGATCAGGGCGGTCGACTTCATGTGTCGTCACACCCGCCGCGTTCAAGAAACGCATGATCCCGGCGCCATAGCTGCCGGTGCCTTCGATCCCGACCGACTCGAGCGCGCCGTGCTGACGCATCCAACGGAGTAACGCCCGATACCCTGCGCGTGTCGTCGAGAAGTCCTTGGTCTCCAGCAGACGGCCGTCGTCGCGGTCGACGATGGCGGCCATGTGCAGATCCTTGTGGGTGTCAATGCCGCCGACCACGCGGATGGTCGGTACCGATGTCACGTGCGTCATGTCGCCTCCTTGGCTCGGTCATAGGGAACGGCGCCGGCGCACCGAGGCGGGTGGACAAGACAGTGACGGGGCCACTGGCCAGGCTCTACATGAAGTCACACCGTCGGTGAGGCAGGCGCCTCACTGGCCCGCTCCCGGGCAACCGACAGTTCCGAGGAAAGACACAGGGTCAATCGGAAATGTGGGTCAGAGAAGCCCAGGAGCGTTCCAGCACCCACATCCTGACGGGTCAATCGCTGGTGCGGGTCAAGCCGCCCGGAAGCAGGCCCCCATATACTCACTGCGCTCTCATGTTCGAGGCCGCTGAGCTGGGCCGCCGGATCGGCAAGCCCGACTTCGAGGAGCAGGCACAGGCGCTGCGGGTCGTGCTCCTGCGGCTGCAATACGAGCTGCGGGAGTCCGATTTCAGCGTCGTCGTGGTGATCGATGGCGTCGACGGGTTCGGGGCCAACGAGACGAGCAACGTCCTCCACGAGTGGATGGACGCCCGCCACCTCCAGGCGCACGCCTTCGGCGCGCCGACCGACGAGGAGCGGCAGCGGCCGCTGTTCTGGCGCTACTGGCGCGCACTGCCACCCGCCGGGTCCATCGGCGTGTTCATGCGCGAGTGGACCTGGCTCGCCGTCGTCGACCGGGTGGTGGATGAGATCGACGATGCCGGGCTGGAGCGGAGGCTGCGGCACATCGCCGGGTTCGAGCGGGCGGTCGTGGACGACGGTGCCGTGGTCGTCAAGTTCTGGCTGCACCTCCCCAAGGCCGAGCTAAAGCGGCGGCTCAAGGCCTGGAAGGCGGATCCCCCGAAGGCGTGGCGGGTGGACCGGCGGGACCGGCTCATTCACAAGCACTACGACCGAGGCATGCCGACGGTCGAGCGGGTGCTGCGGCGAACGAGCACCGGCCGGGCGCCGTGGCACATCGTCGACAGCGCCGACGCGCGCTACCGCACGATCACGGTCGCCCAGACCCTGGTCGAAACCCTGGCCAAGCGATTCGAACGGCGGAAGACGGGTCGAGGGCGGGCACGGGTGGCCAACGCCAAGGATCCGGTCACCATCCTGGACGATCTGGATCTGTCGGCCTCGATCTCCAAGAAGGCCTACGACAAACAGCTCGCGCGCTACCAGGCGCAGCTGAGTCGACTCAGCGCGCGGGCGTACCGCAAGGGCGTTCCCAGCGTGTTCGTGTTCGAGGGCTGGGACGCGGCAGGCAAGGGCGGAGCGATTCGGCGCCTGACGCGCGCCATCGACGCGGCGCGGTATCGGGTCATCCCGGTGGCGGCTCCGACCGACGAGGAAGGCGCGCACCACTACCTGTGGCGATTCTGGCGCTACCTGCCACGAGCGGGGCACATGGCCTTCTTCGACCGGAGCTGGTACGGACGCGTGCTCGTGGAGCGAGTGGAGGGCTTTGCGACCGAGCGCGAGTGGATGCGCGCCTACGCGGAGATCAACGACTTCGAGGAGCAGTTGCGCGAGTTCGGGGGGGTGCTGCTGAAGTTTTGGGTGCACGTCGACGCAGACGAGCAGCTCCGGCGGTTCAAGGCGCGAGAGAAGACCCCCTTCAAGAAGTACAAGATGACCGCCGAGGATTATCGCAACCGCGCGCGGCGGCCCGAGTACGAGGCCGCGGCCAACGAGATGATCGAGCGCACGAGCACCGAGTACGCCCGCTGGCACCTGGTGGCCGGCAACGACAAGCGCTGGGCCCGAATCCGGGTGATCGAGACCGTCTGCGAGCGCCTCGAGGCGGCCCTCTGAGCGCTGCCGCCCGCCCGAGCGAGTGCGGTGGCAGCCGCGCGTCCCGCCGGCCTTCCGCGTTCGGAGGACTTCCGCCGCCGGAGGCGGGGGCGAGATTGCGCTTGCCAAAGGTGGGGGCGATGTTTCAGAATTTGGGCTCGCATCGCGCCATCAGCGGCCGAGCGAGCCGGGGGTTCCCGGCAAGAACTGGCAGTCCGCGAGTGATGACGGTCTGGCCGGTCACCGGCCGGCCCTGCAACGAAAGGAATCCAGACGATGCACTCGAGAGTCAGGACGACGGTGATGCGAAGCGTGATCGTGGCCGGTCTCACCCTGACCGGCGCCGGGTTGCTCGCGGGTTGCGCCGGCGCCGGCGGCGGGGGCGAGTTGACCTCGGCCACCGCGGCAGGGCTGATCGAGGCCCATCCCGAGTTCCAGAACCCGGCCAATCTCGGTGTCTACGGCGGGACCCCTGAGCTGATCGAGGTGAGCAGCATCTCAGCGGAGGGCGGGTCGCGCGCGACCGCGGAGTTCACCTGGATGTACAACCGTGACTTCCAGGGGACCAAGGGCAACGTTCCCTCGACCCTGTACTACACGCGGATGCTGGACGGGCGGCCCCGGGAGGCCAGCGCGGTCTTCTCGAGTGCCAACGGAGAGTGGGCGATCGAGAGCCTGGGCTCGCTGTGGGAGTCGATTCGCGCCTCGACCCCGGTCGCGGGAACGACCTACGACGACCCACGCTAGATCCGAGACGCCACGCACCGCCACCGACGCACGCCACGTCGCCGACCGGCGTTGCGTGCTGCCATGGGCGCCGGCCAGGCAGGGCTCACGCTCGGCCGAGCTGTGGCGCCCTTTTCGTTTCCCTCCCGCGAACGCCCGCCGGCCCTGAGCAAGCGATCCCGCCCTTCACACTTCCTGCGAGCCCGGCTCTCTCGGTCGCCTGGCGTGGAGCGATAACCGCCACGCACACCGTGACGGTGGTCCGCGACGTCGTGTCGCGCCGCCGCTGAACGGTCTCACAAGGTCTCACGAGCCCGGCCGTCTGCAGCAACCGCCCAGGTGACGGGGCGGGTGGGGCCCGGGCGGCGTGCCCAGCCATCCCGCCGTGCCTCGCTCTCGGACACCCTCGCCTGTCGATCACAGATTTCAGATCGGCCGGCCCATCCCGTCAGCGGCGCGACCCCGCGCTGCGCGCGTCATTCCCCACCACGTGCTCGGAACCGCCATGGGATCAACGACTTGAGCGGACCACCTGCCGGCGGCACGCCGTGGCAGTGCCGTTGCACTACTGCCTCGCGACCGTCGCCTGCGACGGACGGGCTCCGAAAGTCGAAGCCCTTGACCGCGCGGAAGCGCAAGCGAGGACCAGAGCATGACACACCGCCCTGATAGACCCGGTCACGTGGTCGCGAGCCGTATCTCGCCACGCGTTCGTGGGGCGCTCCACAGTCGCGCCGTCACACGAATCGCCCTGGTATGCGCACTGCTGGTGCTGCCGGGCGCGACGCAGACGACGTTCGCCCAGGAGGGACCGGCGCCGAGCCTGTCCATCTTCCCCGTGACGACCGGCCCCTGGGTCTCTGACGGGGTTCCGGCCGAGTGGACGACCGCCGAATCCCAGGCCTTCCCGGCTCGCCGCCGACCGAGCTTCGGCCGGACCCGCGGAAAGACGATCTCATCGGTCTACGTCAGCCTGGGCGTGCTCCAGGCCATGGATGCCATCACGACGATGTCGGCGCTGAGCAAGGGCGCACGGGAGGTCAATCCCGTGCTGGGAGGCGTCGCCGGCAATCCGGGTGGTCTCATTGCCGCCAAGGCCGCTGCCACGGCGGGCACGATCTACCTGACGGAGAAGGTCTGGAAGAAGAACCGGCCGGCGGCGATCGCCTTACTCGCGGCGCTCAACAGCGTGACCGCGGTGGTCGTGACCAACAACATGAGGGTCGCCCGCCACATGGCGCGCCGGTATTGATTCGACACGAGCACGAGTGCGACCGACCGAAGGCGCGAAGGGCAGCGAGCATGTCAAGGGCAACGGATTTACCGAAGGGCAAGTCGCGGGGACCAGGGGACACGTCTCCGGCGTCCCGGGAGGGGCTTCGCTGTGACGACGCAGTGGAGCAGCTCGCGCGGCTGCACCGACGTTACGAAGGTTGGACGGACGTCCAGACCGAGGAGCTGACACCCGCCTGGCGTGACCGCTACGAGCAGGAGATGCGGATCGCTGTTCGTGCCTGCCAGGATACGGCGCTGGAGGCCGCCTACCAGCGGGCGACACGGAGCGCGATGAACGGGCTGTTCTTCGATGAGGCGGAGTTCGGGAATCCTCAGCTCGTGGACAGGACGGACCGTTTGGTCCGCAGCACCATCACGGCGTTTCGTGAATCCCTGGCGCAGGCGAAGCTGACGATCGCGCAGCTCCTCGACGAGCCCGGCGTGCCGGACGAGCCCATCACGGTCAAGATCCGCCGGCGAGGACGGGTGCTCCCGTTTCCAGCGCCGTTTGGCACTTCGTCGGGCGCCTCGAGAGCCGGGCGTCGCGGCGCCCCTTCGCTCCACGCGCCCCCCACTGCGCGGGTGCCGGACGCGCGAGCCGACCAGGCCCCGGACCGGGCTCGCCCTTCGCGAGAGGCCAGTCAGCGCCGACGGACCGCCGGAAACGAGGCGATACCGGCGACGGCCGGGGCTCTGCGTGATCGTCACGCGGGAACGGGGTTCCACCGAGGGGAAGACGTGGGGAGAACCAGATCCACCGAGAGGGCGACGATGAGCGACTACGTGGCAGAGGAAACAGGCCGGCGGCAGATGGTGTCGGTGGACCGCCAGCAGCAGGTGGAACCCCGCCGCTGGACACGGCCGCCGGTGGTCTGGCGCCGGATCGAGGCCCCCGACCGCGCCGACGGTGAGGGGCGCTTGCCGACGCAGGCGGCCTGACGTCGGCCCGCGGCGAGCGTAGGGCTACCCGTCGACCGTCCCCCTGGCCGTTCCATGGCGAGGGTCCGTACCGTGCGCGAGCCGGGCCAGCGATTCTCCGGTCACGCGATATCCGGTCCAGTCGTCCATCGGCGTCGCGCCCAGTGCCCGATACAGCCGGCTCGCCCCCTCGTTCCAGTTCAGGACCGACCACTCCATCCGGACGCATCCGCGTTCGAGGGCTGTCCTGGCGACGGAGCGCATCAGTGCGGTCCCGACGCCCCGGCCGCGGCCGGAGGGCTGCACGTACAGGTCCTCCAGATAGAGCCCCGGACGTCCCTCGAAGGTCGAGAAGTTGTGAAAGAACAGCGCGAACCCCACCGGTCTCCGATCCTGTTCGGCGATGATCGCCTCCGCTGACCGCCGCGCACCGAACAACGAGTCGGCCAGGGTCTCCTCGGTCGCCGTCACCTGGTGCGCGAGTCGTTCGTAGTCGGCCAGCTCCTTGATGAAGCCCAGGATCTGGGGCACGTCGTCTGGCTCCGCCGGTCTGATCGCGAGACCGGGTGCCCGCGTGTGTGACGCCATCTTCACCAACCCGTCCGGGGGGCCTTCAGTCGTGTCGGTCGAGAAACGTCTCGGCCTCGGACCGCAGCTCCGTCCGGTCGCTCAGCGACAGAATCAATCGGTATTGCTGTGCCGCCTCGGCGGCTCGGCCGCGTTCCGTGTACAGACGGGCGAGCTGCTGGCGCGCGCGCATCGTGTACTGCACGTCATCGAGACCGGCACCGGCCAACCCGCGCTCCAGGACCGCCACGGCCTCGTCGGGCCGGGAGGCTGCGACCAGCGCCTCGCCGAGCTTCCAGACGAACAGCATCGCGTCGGGGACGAGCCGCTGCGCCACGCGCAGAAGCTGCACCGCTCCCGCCGGATCACGCTCGAGGAGCGCCTGGGCTCGCTCCGCGTCGCCCATGGCGCGTGAGAAGTCGCTGCTCCAGGGCTCGACCGCGGGCGACGGCTGGAGGACGATCACGGTCGTCTGGGCGTCCGGCAGCGCATCCCGGCGGATCGCGAGGGCGTGGCTCGGGACCCGTTTCACATCGTCTCGCCCCTCGAGCCACGGGTCGAGGGGCCGAGCGACTCGGGGAGCGACGACAGGCTCGGGATCCGATAGTGCATCGGGATGGCGATCCGTGGCGCCAGGGTCCGAAGCACCTCGTCGACCTGGGGCTCGGTCAGGATATGAAACTGGCCGTCGACGGGCAGCAGGAGGACGTCGACCCGCCCGAGCGCGCTCACGTTGGCGGGTGTCAGCGGGCCGTTGTCACCCAGATGCGCGATCCGCACGCCGCCGGTCTCCACGACCCACAGCGTGTTGAGCTGGCCGAAGTCGTTGCCGTACGGGTCGGCGTGCTTGGCCGCGATCCCCTCGGGGTGATGTCGCCGACGCCGTAGCGCCCGGGCTGGCGCAGGACCGGGACGTGAGCGCCGAAGTAGTACGCCGCGTCGTGGTCGTAGTGCGGGTGGGTGACGAGCACCGCATCCGCCTCGAAGTCTCCGGGGAAGGTGTAGCCGAGCCAGCGGCGGCCGTTGTAGGGGGCGATCACGATGCGGTGGTCCGACGGCGACTGGACGACGAAGGCCGCATGCGCGAGATATTCGACCCGGACCTGGGCCGCGGCGGATGAGCCCAACGCCGCGACACAGACCGCCGCGCACGTCACCTCGCCCAGCAGACGAGTCGGCACGAAAGAACCGAGGGTAGTCACTGGTTTCTCCGCCAGTAGTGTCTCCCAATTCGCCTCATCCCCGAAAGGGGGACGGTATACTGCGTGGGCGGTCGACCCGGGGACCGCGAGGAGCGCCCTTGGAAGTTCCCCTGCTCGTCGACGATTTCCTCGACCGGCCGGCCTCGCTCTATCCCGACAAGCTGGCCGTCGTCGACGGCCCGCGCCGCTTCACCTTCCGAGACTTCGAGGCCCGGGTTAACCGCCTCGCCCATACGCTGCTGACGCTCGGCGTGGAGCAGGGCGACCGGGTCTGCATGCTCTCGCCCAACTCGCACTTCTTTCTCGAGAGCTTCTACGCCACGAGTCGGATCGGCGCCGTCCTCGTGCCCGTCAACTATCGGCTGATCCCGGCGGAGCACGCCTACATCCTGGGCCACGCGCGGGTGAAGGCCGCGCTCGTCGACCGCGAGTACACCCGTGTCATCGACGAGATCAGGGCCGACCTGCCGTCACTGGAGACCTGCGTCGTGGCGCAGGACGAGGGCACGGCACCGGAGGGCTGGGCGGACTGGGAAACGCTGATCGCCGGGGAGTCTGAGAGCGCTCCACCGCCGGTCGACCGCGGCGAGAACGATCTCGTCTCGATCAACTACACGTCGGGTACGACGGCGCGACCCAAGGGCGTGATGCTGACGCACCGCAACTGCTACATCAACGCCTACAACCTGATCGCGCACCTACGGATCACCCACGAAGACGTCGAGCTCTGGACGTTGCCGATGTTCCACTGCAACGGGTGGGGCGGCGTCTACGCCATCACCGGCATGGGGGGCACGCACGTCGTGCTCCGCGCCATTGACGCACGCGAGATCTTCCGCCTGATCGAAGCGGAGGGGGTGACCTTCGCGTGCGCGGCGCCCGCAATCCTTCAGCGGATCCTCGAGTACCCCGACAGGGCGGCGCACCGCATCACGACCCGGCCACGGATCACCGTCGCGGGCGCCCCGCCGCCGGCCGCGTTCATCGAGCGGCTCGAGACGGAGCTGGGGTGGGAGTTCCTGGAGATCTACGGTTTGACCGAGACCGCGCCGCTGCTCACCGTGTCCCGGCCCGACTCCAATGTCCGGCAAGACGACTGGATCCGTCGGAGCCAGGCGGGCGTGGCCGGGCTCGGGGTGGAGCTCGCCGTCCTCGACCCGAACGGGTGCCCGGTTCCGATGGACGGCCGGTCCGTGGGGGAGATCTGCGCCCGCTCGAACGTCATCATGCGGGGCTACTGGGAGCAGCCCGACGAGACCGACAAGGCGATCCACGACGGCTTCTTCCACACCGGGGACCTCGCGGTCTGGGACACCACGCGGCGGATCCACATCGTCGACCGCCAGAAGGACGTCATCATCTCGGGCGGCGAGAACATCAGCTCGGCCGAGGTCGAGGACGCGCTCTACGGCCACCCGGCCGTGCTCGAGTGCGCCGTCATCGGGGTGCCAGATGAGACGTGGGGCGAGACGCCGAAAGCCATCGTCGTCTTGCGCGACGGGCACACGGCGACCGAGGCTGAGCTCCTCGCCTTCTGCCGCGCGCGCCTGGCGCACTTCAAGTGCCCGTCCTCGGCCGAGATCGTCGAAACGCTCCCGCGCACCGCTACTGGCAAGCTTCAGAAGTTCCGGCTGCGCGAGCCGTACTGGAAGGACAGGCCACGCCGCGTGCAGTGACGGCGTCCTCGGTGGCGTGGCGCGAGGCGGCGGATCGCGGCGACTGCACCGACGTCGCGTCTCCGCCCGGAGACCCACCCGTTAACGGCGAGGATGGTGCGCGGGCAGAGGGCTTGCCGTTCGGCTTCCAGCCTCGGTCCTGCCTGTCCCGAGGGTTCCCGACCTTGGGGGTGGAGCCCGACCTGGATCTCTGGTAGAGTGCACGTTCTTCCGGCTTTTGGAGCGTTGACGCCACGGCGTTGGTCGATTGGTCGAGCACCGCGGTCCGTCGCCACGGGGACGAGTCCCCCGACTCGGACCCGAGAGGCTGCGACCGTCGCTTGTGACGGGCGATGTCTCAACGCAGCGAAACAGTCATGGGCCGACATGACGTCCGCTGTCTGAAGCGGCCGAGCATGTGGCTGACGCTCGTCGTCCTCGCCGGCCAGGCCCTCCTGTCGGCGCAGTCCCCCGCGCCGGAGAGCGCGGGGCAACCGACCCCAGGCGTCACGCTCGACACGGTCGACGAGCTCCCCCCGGTCGTGGAGGCGACCGAGGATGTCCCCGGGACCGACCCGGCCATCTGGCGAGACGGCGTGATGGCGGGTCCCACGGTTCGGCACGTGAACGTCTTTCCGGGCGTCGATCTGGTCTGCACCGGCGACGCGGAGCACGTCGAGGCGATCCTGATCGTCCACCCGACGGCTGACCCCAGCCAGATCCGCCTCGATTTACTCTGGGCCGATGCGCTGGTCCTCGACGAGCAGGGACACGTCCGTGCCCAGACGGCCGAGGGAGACATCCTGGTGGGGCGTCCCACGCTCTCCCAGGCGTCCGACGGCGACCGCCAGCCGGTAGCCGGCGGCCTCGTCCAGGCCGACACCGCGCTCGGGGTCTGGGTGGGGGTCTACGATCCCCAGCGGCCGCTCACGGTGACGCTGGCGGTGGAGTTTCCGGCGGGTCTCTCGCGGGCCGCGCTCGACGCCCCGGCGACCATCGTTGTCTTCAACCCGCCCCTCGACGACACCCTGCTCATCGAATTCGATGGAGACGGCCAGTTCGACCCGGGCGACACGATCCGGTACGACACGACGGTCTCGAACACAGGCGGCTCGGATGCTACGAACGTCGAGTTCAACGACACGCTCGATCCCAACACGACGCTCGTCCCCGGTTCACTCGAGGTCTCCCCCGTTGCGGTCGATGACGTCTACGCCGCGAACGCCGGCGCCGGCCCGATCGCCTTCCAGGGCAACAACCTCGTCGGAGTCTCGGACGAGCTTACCGTGACGAACCCCGCCCAGGGCCTGTTCGGCAACGACATGGACTTTGCCGGCGACCCCTGCTGCACGCTCACGAGCCCGCAGGCGGGGGTGGCGACGCCGACCGCGAACGGTGGGACGGCGACGATCAACGCCGATGGGACCTTCGTCTTCGAGAACACGTCGGGCTTCTTCGGGGACGACACCTTTACCTACACGATCGAAGATGCGAGCGGCCTGGCCGACTCGGCCACCGCGACCGTCGACGTGGGGGGGCTCGGGATCTTGACGAACGGCGGGATCCCCATCACCGTGACGCACGTGAACGACAGCGGCGTGGCAGGCGTGGGCACGTTCGAGAATCCGCACGGCTCGGTGACCGACGCCAATGCCGACCCCAACAAGGCCAGCCGGCAGATCGTGTACGTCCACAGCAACACCACGTTCAATCTCCAATCCTACGCGCTGGCCCCCAATCAACGGCTCCTGGGTGAGGGCGACAACAACCCGCAGATGGCGCTCACCGACCAGCGCGGCCCGGTCAACCTCCCAGCGGTCAACGGCCTGGGCAACCCGCGGCCGGTCTTCAACGGGTTCCAGTTTCCTGTGGTCGATGGGGCTGACGACAGCGGAATCTTCAACCTCCAATTCCTGAATACTGGGTCCGCGATCCGACTGCTGAACCTCGCCGGGAACGTCTTCGTCGACCGCACGGACATCACGGGACCGTTCTTCGGCATCGAAGTCCAGGGTGGCTCCGGCCAGTTCACCTTCACCGACGTGAGTATCACGGACGTTGACAACGCGCTCCTCGTGAATGGTGGGTCAGCCAACATCAACGCGGATTCGTCCACCACCATCAATCAGACCACAGCCGGATTCTTTTCCGCGATTGTGTTCGGCGGTCACAGCGGCACGATCGAGTTTGCCCCCGGCAGCACGATCACCGCCAACCAGGGCACCGGCTCCAGTTCGACAACGCCGACGGCAACTACAGCTTCAACGGCACGACCCAGCTGAACGGCGGTGACGCCGGCATCGACATCCTGGGCAACTCGGACGGAACCTTCACGTTCAGCGGTACGACCAGCATCACGAACCCCACGGGTGACGCCTTCGACGTCACCGGTGACGGCACGAACAATCCGTCGGTTGCCTACAACGGCACGATCGCGAACAACGGGGGCCATGCGGTCGAGGTCAACAACACGGCGGGCGGCGCAAACGCGATCACCTTCCAGACCGGCACGATCACCGACACCGGTGCTGGGACGGGCATCTTTCTGAACAACGTCGATCAAAACGTCGACTTCAACGGCACCGCCACGCTGACCGGTACCGAGGGCATCGACATCCTCGGTGGCACCGGGACGTTCACCTTCACGGACGCCGACCTCGTTGCGGCCTTGTTGGGCGTCAACGGCGGCGCGTCGCAGGTCAACGTCGGCCCCGCCAGCTCGATCGCGCAGAATCAGAATCAGCCGACGATTCGCGTCATCAACGGCCACAGCGGTGGCATCGACTTCGATGGTGGCACCACCGTCACCAACGGTGACGGCCTGCAGTTCGACGACGCCGACGGCAACTACAACTTCGGGGGCACGAACCAACTCAACGGCGGCGACGCCGGCATCGACATCCTGGGCAACTCGGACGGAACCTTCACGTTCAGCGGGACCACGAGCATCACGAACCCCACGGGCGATGCGTTCAATGTGACCGGCGACGGCACGAACAATCCGTCGATCGCCTACGACGGCGGCATCACGAACAACGCGGGCGACGCGGTCGAGATCACCAACACGGCTGGCGGCGCGAATGCGATCACCTTCCAGACCGGCACGGTCACCGACACCGGGGCCGGCACGGGCGTCTTTCTGAACAACGTCGATCAAGACGTCAACTTCAACGGCACCACCACGCTGGGCGCTAACGAGGGCATCGATATCCTCGGTGGCACCGGGACGTTCACCTTCACCGACACCGACATCACCAATCCCACCGGTGCGGCCGGGCTGGACGTCAACGGCGGCTCGTCGCAGGTCAACTTTGGCCCGGCCAGCTCGATCGCGCAGAATCAGAATCAGGCGGCGATCTCCGTCGCCAACGGCCACACCGGCGGTGTCGATTTCGATGGCGGCGTCACGGCTTCCAACGGCACCGGTTTGCAGTTCAACAACGCCGACGGCAATTACAGCGCCGACGGGACGACGGCGCTGAACGGCGGCGACGCCGGTATCGACATCCTGGGCGGCTCGGCGGGCACGTTCACGTTCACCGACACCACGATCACCGACCCGACCGGCGTGGCCCTGCACGTCGACTCAAGCAGCCCCACAGTCAAATACAACAGCGGGGGCATCGTCCAGAACAACGCCGCTCCAGCCGTCTTCGTGAGCTTCAACAACGGCGGAACGATCGACATCAACGTGGGCGTCACGGCCAACACCGCGACTGCGCCGGCGATCTCCCTGACCGCCAACCCCGCGGCCACGATCAACTTCGATGGCGGCCTGAACATCGACACGACTACCGGCGTCGGCCTCAACGCCACCGGCGGCGGCACGGTCAACGTGACCCCGACGGCCGGCGACGAGTCGATCAACGCCACGGGAGGTCAAGCGATCAATCTCGACGGCGTCACCATCGGGATCAGCTTCGACTCGATTGGGTCGACCAATCCTGGCGCGAACGAAGGCATCGACATCGACAGTCTCGGTGCCGGCAGCACGTTCACGGTCGACGATGGGAACTTCGCGACCGACGACGTCACGATCAGCGGCACCAACGCGGGCGTGGCCGGGATCGACATCGATGACTCGCAGGGCACGTTCACCTTCACGATCGACCTCGACAACACCGGCGGCGACGCCATCAACCTGCAGAACAACGACACGACCGCCGTGAACATCCAGGGCGGCACCATCGACGGCGTCCTGAACAACAACGACGGGATCAACAGCACGAATACCAGCGGCGTGAGCATCGGTACGCTTGCGCCGAGCTCCGTCTTCTTCGGCGACACGACGGCGATCTCCGGTGACGGGATCGAGATCGTCAACAACGATGCCGTCAGCCGCACCGTCACGATTCAGAACAACAACATCGGCTTGGTCAATGCGACCGACCGTGGCGTCTTCATCGATGCGAGCGGCACCGGGAGGCTGACCGCGAACGTGCAGGCCAATGCCGTCAACGCCACGAATCAGACAATCTTGACGACCGACGGCGGTACGCCGGCTCGCTGGTCCTGGACCTGGGGAACGGCATGCTGACGACGGATACCCTCGGCGTCCGCACCGAGGAGCACGTCGGCAACGGCCTCAACTCGACGATCGTCCGATCCTGGTCCGCGCCGAACCAGGTCACCCCCAATGTGGTGAACCCAGGCGGCGGGATTCTCTTCAACCGCACCACCTTCGACGCCTCGGGCGCCGCGCTGAGTGGCACGCAGGTCGTCGTGAATGGGGGTTCTTCCATCGATATCGGCAGTGCCGGCGCGCGGGTCCGGGGCGACGGCCTGTCGTTGCTCAATCCCACCGGTGATCTACGCATCTCCGAACTGGACATCTTCAACGACGCCGGCACGGGCCTCGAGGTGGACACGAAGGGTTTGGGCACAACGTTCAGTCTGGTCGTCGACGGCGGCACGATCGACACGACAGGCGGTCCGGCGATGAACCTTGATCCCCTCACGGTCGGCCTGACGCTGGACTCGGTGACGTCCGTCAATTCGCCCACCGACGGCATCGTGTTCGATGCGCTCGCCGGCACCGCGATCATCACCACCGCCACGGTCACCAACGCGACCAACACCGGCGTGGTCTTCAGGAACTCGACAGGTAACGTCACGTTTAATGGCCTCCTCGTCGACGGTCAGGGCAATACGGCGACCGGTGTCCTGCTCGACGGCGGCAGCGGCAATTTCACGGCGACCGGCAGCGCCGGCGCCGGCAACTCCTGCATCAACTTGAACCTGGGCCCCTGCGTCGTGACCCAGGGCGGGTATAGCGGCACCCCGACCTTCACCGATTTCCCGCTGCGGAGCGCGATAGGCGAGCGGCCGGGCGGACCGGTCGCCCCGGCGCTGACACCGAGCCAGCTTTCGGCAACCATCTCGGCGGCGCTCGCCGCGTGGACCGCGGGCGAGGAAGCGCTCGACCCAGCGGCCCTTGCAGGTGTTGCGTTCGGGATCGCCGACCTGCCGGACGGGATCCTCGGCCTAGCAACCGGGACGACCGTCCAGATCGACGGCACGGCGGCCGGGTGGGGGTGGTTCGTCGACTCCACACCGGGGGACGCGGCCGAGTTCGGGGCGAGTGGCGCGGCGGTGGGCCGGATGGATCTGTTGACGGTCGTGGCGCACGAGCTGGGGCACGTGTTGGGGCGCGGGGACCGAGACCCGGCGGCCTTCCCGGGCGATCTGATGGGTGCCGCGCTGGCCACCGGCATCCGACGGCTCCCCGACGGCACCGAGGTCGGCGGCGGCGCGGACTCGGCCGCGGACGCGGCGGCGGGTCTGGCCGCCGACGCCGGGCGGCCGCCCGACGGCGCGCAGGCGGGCGAGACCGTGACGGTGGCGATTGGGACGCTGCCGGGCAACGAGCAGGTGGTGATCCGCTACGACGCCGTGATCACGACGCCGCTGCCGCCGGGGACGACGAGCGTGTCCACGCAGGGCACGGTGACCGGGACGAACATTCCCGGCAGCCCCGTCCCGACCAACGACCCGGCCACCGCGGCGGCGAACGACCCGACGGTGACGCCGCTCGATTGCCCGGCGGTGACGATCGAGCCGACGAACCCGACCCTGCCTGGTGGCACGGTCGGCGTCGCCTACACACAGGTGTTCACGCAGACCGGCGGCGGGGCGAACGTCTACACGTTCGCGCACACCGGCGGCACGCTCCCGCCGGGTACGACGCTGGCGCCCGACGGGACGCTGGCGGGTACGCCGACACAGGCCGGCCCCTTCCAATTCGAGGTCACGGCGACCTCGACGACGGGGTGCAGCACCGGAACGCGGACCTACACGGTCGAGGTCGCCACCAACCCGTGCCCGGCGATCACGGTCGACCCGGCGATCTTGCCGGTCGGGGTGCTCAACCAGGCCTACACCAGCACCACGCTCACGGCGACGGGCGGGACCGGGCCCTATACGTTCGCCGTGACGAGTGGTGTGTTGCCCATCGGGCTGACGCTGACGGGCGCGACCCTGTCCGGCGTGCCGACGCAAAGCGGCAGCTTCCCCGTCACGGTTACGGCGACCGATGCCAACGGGTGCGTCGGCCAGCGCGTCTACACGCTCGTCATCACGTCGGGGACGCTGACCGTGGGCGTCGGGGAGGGCGCGTTCGGCAGCACGATCAACAGTTTCCTGGCGATCCTGAACTCGAATCCGGCGACGGCCGAGCTCTGGCTGGCGTTCCAGCCGGAGATGGGGGTCGAGGGTCAGACCACGGCGAGTGTGCCCCCGTTGGCCCGGGGCACGATTCCCCTGGTGGTCGCGCAGCCTCTGCTGTCGCGGGCGGCGATCGAGGCGGGCGCCGCGTTGCCCGCCCCGCCACCGACCGGGGTGTCGACGACGGGGACCTCGACCAACGGCTTGCCGCTGGTCGTCGAGGAGGCGACCTACTTCAATGCGGGCTCGGTCTTCACGGGTGGGCACCGCGTAGCGGCCGCGCCCCCGGGCCTCACGCGGTTGTTCGCCGAGGGCTCGGAGAAGCCGGTCGACCTGGGCGGCGGGCCGGTCGAGTTCTTCGACACGTTCCTGCTGGTGGGCAACGACAACGCCGGGCCGGCGACGCTGGCGGTCCGGTTCCTGCCCGAGGCGCCGACGGCGGCGCTGACCCATGGCTTCACGGTGCCGGCCAACGGCCGGCTGACGGTCCCGATCCAGACGGCGGTGCCGGCGCTGGTGGGCCAGTCGTTCGGGATGGTGGTCACCTCGGACGTGCCGGTCAGCGCGACGCGGTCGCAGTACTTCGGCGCCGCGTCGAGCTTCATCGGCGCGCACGCCTCTGAGGGAGTCGCGGCGGCGAGCGCGACGCACATTTTTGCGGAGGGGTCGACGAATTTCGGGTTCGACGTCTACTACGCGGTGGCCAACCCGAATCTGACGCCGGCGACCGCGACGCTGACGCACACGCTGGAAACCGGCGGGGTCGTGATCCAGACCGTCGAGGTCCCGGGCGAGAGCCGAGCCCAGGTGTATGTGAACGCCGCGGCGCCGACCCTGATGGTCGATGTCGATTTCTGGACGTCGGTCACGGCGACGCAGCCGGTGGCGGTCGAACGGCTGATGTACAAGCCGGGGCCGACGCCGGGGACCTGGCAGATGGCGCACGGCGCGCCGGGGATGGCACAGGCGGCGCTCAAGGTGGGCTTCGGCGAGGGGGTCGTGGGCCTTGGCCCCGGGTTAGAGACGTTCCTCCTGCTGGTGAATCCGAGCGCCACGCAGGCCGTGACGCTCGACGCCACCTACACCCGGGGGGGCGGCGGGACGGTGGTCAAGAGCCACACCATTCCACCGATGATGCGCGTGACGGTGTATGTGAACGGCGAGGTGCCGGAGCTGTCGAATGAGGCCTTCGGCGTGATTCTGGCGTCGACCAACGGGGTGCCTTTGGTCGCCGACGAGTCGGTCTACTGGAACGGCTTCACGGGTGGGGCGACGACCCGCGGGACACCGATCCCGTAGGACTGAGACAGACCACTAGTGGTGTGTCCCAAGAATAACTTTGCACTTCCCAACCTTCTCTAGAATCGTATCGACCGTCGCGGTCCAGACAAAGGGTTGGGGGTTGTCGTTGTAGCGCTGGAGGTAATCGTTGATGGCGGCGACGAGTTCGTCGACACTGCAAAACACCCCGCGGCGGATGCGTTTCTGCGTGAGCTGGCTGAACCAACTCTCGACGAGGTTGAGCCACGATGCGCCGGTAGGGGTGAAGTGGAGCGTGAAGCGCGGATGGGCCGCCAGCCAGGCCCGCACGGTCGGATGTTTATGCGTGCCGTAGTTGTCCAGAATGAGGTGGAGGTCGAGGCGAGAGGGGAACGCGCGGTGGAGTTGGCGAAGAAACTTCAGGAACTCCTGATGCCGATACCGGCCGTGGCACTCGCCGATGACCTGCCCGGTCAGCATGTTCAGCGCGGCGAACAAGGTCGTTGTCCCGTGGCGCTTGTAGTCATGCGTGAGTGTCCCACAGCGGCCCTTCTTCATCGGCAGCCCGGGCTGCGTCCGGTCCAGCGCCTGAATGTGACTCTTCTCGTCCACACACAGCACGACGGCCTTCTCGGGCGGATTCATGTACAGCCCCACGACGTCCGTCAGCTTCTCCACGAACGCGGGATCGGTCGACAGCTTGAACGTCTCCACTCGATGGGGCTGGAGGCCATGCGCGTCCCAGATCCGCTGCACGGTCGAGCGACTGCCCCCCTGCGCCTTCGCCATCGTGCGACAACTCCAGGGGGTCGTCCCCGGTGGCGTGCGGTGCAACGTTGCGTGGACGATGGCTTTGACCCTGCGCGCACTGATCGTCGGTTTGCGCCCGCGCCCCTCACGCATCTCGAACACCGAATCAACGCCCTCCTCTCCAAACCGGTCGCGCCAAGCCAGCACGGTCGGCCGGCTGACGTCCACGGTCGCGGCAATGCGGCTGTTGGAAACCCCCTCGGTCGCCAGCAGCAACGCCTTCGCGCGGATGACTACCCGATGCGGTGCCGACGTACTACGGGCCCACTGTTCCAGGAGTCGCCGATCCTTCGCGGCCATGGACAGAGCGGCGGCGGCATCATTCATCCCGCCTATATTGCACGCAGGTCGTTGATATGTAAATGTATTTCAGGGACACTACACTAGCTTTGCAGCGCCGGGAGATCCCGGAACAGCTCGAGCGCCTCGGGGTTGGCGAGCGCTTCGCGGTTCTTGGTCGGTCGCCCGTGCACGACGTCACGGACGGCCAGCTCCACGATCTTGCCGCTCTTGGTGCGCGGGATGTCGGCCACCTGCACGATCCTGGCTGGCACGTGCCGCGGCGTCGCGTTCCGGCGGATGGTGGTCTTGATGCGATCGATCAATCCTTCGTCCAACGCCACGCCGTGCCGCAGTCGGACGAAGAGCACCACCCTCACGTCGCGGTCCCACTCCTGCCCGATGACCAGGCTCTCCAGGACCTCGTCGAGCCGCTCGACCTGGCGATAGATCTCCGCCGTGCCGATGCGCACGCCGCCGGGGTTGAGGACGGCGTCGGAGCGGCCGTGGATGATCATCCCGTCGTGGTCGGTCAGCTCGACGTAGTCCCCGTGGCGCCACACCCCGGGGTATGTGTCGAAATAGGCCGCGTGGTATTTCCGGCCGTCGGGATCGTTCCAGAACCGGAGGGGCATCGAGGGGAACGGCGCCGTGCAGACCAGCTCGCCCTTCTCGCCCCGGACCGACCGGCCCGCCTCGTCGAAGACCTCGACCCGCATCCCGAGCGCCTTCGCCTGGATCTCGCCGCGCCAGACCGGAGCCGTGGGGTTGCCGCCCACGAAGCACGCAACAATGTCTGTGCCACCCGAGATCGACGCCAGGTGGACGTCGCGCTTGATGTGCCGGTAGACGAAATCGAAGCTTTCGGGCGACAGCGGTGAGCCCGTCGACGTGATGGTCCGGACCGAATCGAGGCGGTGGGTGTCGATCGGGGACAGCTCGGCCTTGGCCACCGCGTCGAGAAACTTGGCCGACGTGCCAAAGAGCGTCGTGCCGGTGGCGTCGGCGAGGTCGAAGAGGATGTTGCCGTCCGGGTGGAAGGGCGCGCCGTCGTAGAGCACGATCGTCGCCTCCGACGCCAGCACCGTCACCAGCCAGTTCCACATCATCCAGCCGAGCGTCGTGAAGTAGAAGACCCGGTCGCCAGCCTGGATGTCGCAATGGAGCTGGTGCTCCTTGAGATGCTGGATCAGCGTGCCACCCGCGCCGTGAACCAGGCACTTGGGTGGGCCGGTCGTCCCGGACGAGTAGAGGACGTAGAGCGGGTGATCGAAGGGGAGCGACTCGAACCTGATCGGCTCAGGAGGATGCTGGGCGAGCAGGCCGGGCCAGGTGACGGCGTCGCGGAATCCGTCGATCGCTGGCGTCTGGCTGAGGTAGGGTACGACGACGAGCCGTTCGACCGACGGCAGGCCCTCGAGGATCGGGGGCAGATGGGTCAGCCGGTCGTGGACCTTGCCGTTGTAGACGTAGCCGTCGGCCGCCAGGAGCACCCGCGGCCGTATCTGGCCGAAGCGATTCAGGACGCCCTGGACGCCGAAATCCGGTGAGCACGAGGACCACACGGCACCGAGACTGGCGGTGGCCAGGACGGCCACGATGGCCTCCGGCAGGTTGGGCAGGTAGGCGGCGACCCGATCGCCAGGCTGGAGGCCGTGCGCGCGGAGCGCGGCGGCGAGCCGCGAGACCTCGTCGTAGAGCGCTGAGTAGGAGAGCCGCCGGCGCCGACCACCCTCACCCTCGAACACGATCGCATCCGAGTCGTCGCGCCGTCGCAGCAGGTTGCGGGCGAAGTTGAGCCGGGCCTGCGGAAAGAATCGGGTGCCCAGCAGGGGGTCACCGGTGGCGGGCGTCTCGACGACCACGTCGCCACGCGTCTCGGCGACGACCCCACAGAAATCCCAGACGGATGTCCAGAATTTCTCCGGCTCTTCGACCGAGAACCGATGGAGCGCCGCGTAGTCCGGCAGCGGCGAACGCCGGCGGGCCTCGACGGTACGGAGGAACGCGGTCAGCCGGGCGCGTTCGACCCGGTCGCGGGAGGGCTCCCAGCGGGGCGCCGTCACGGTCGCCTCGACGACCGGACTGTCACGTGAGCGGTGCGATCTGCGGGCGCGTGATCCATCGCGGGTCGGCGGACCTGACGGTCAGCGCTACACTAGGTCTCGAGGACCCATCGGGGCAGCAGAGGGTTCAGATGCATCGTGAGGTCGTAGACCGAGGCGCCGCACCCGGCCGAGACGTCCTCGGGGCGCGAGCCGTCCTCCCAGTCGAACACCGTCACGACGTCGCCGACCTGGTACCTTCGGCTCGGGTCCGATCTCCACGATGGTATGGTTTCCCGAGACGGTGCCGACGAGCGGGTACATGTCGCCGCCGATCCGCACCCGCGCCCCCGCCGCGGCGACGCGCGGCCAGCCGTCGGCGTGCCCGACCGGCACCGTGGCGATCCAGACGGCGTCCTTGGCGACGTAGGCACGGCCGTAGCCGGCGGTGCCGCCCTTCGGCAGCTGCTTGACGTACGCCACGCGCGCCTTGAGGCTGACCGCCGGGCGCAGGTCCGCGATCCCCGCCGTGCGGAAACCCGCATCGGGATAGATCCCGTAGAGCGCCATGCCCGGGCGGACCATGTCCAGGAAGACCTCGTCGGACAGCCGAAACAATGCATCTGTCGAGGCGGCATGTCGTTTTCCCGGCGCGATGCCGTCGCGGCGCAGCGCATCGCAGACTTCGGCGAAGCGCCGCGGCTGCTCGAGGTTCAGCTCCGGATCCTCAGCGAAGGTCATCATGAGGCCGTCGAGCCTGACTGATGGGCGGCCGACGAGGTCTTTCACGAGGTCGACCGCGTCGGGGTGGGGGACGCCGACGCGTCCGATGCCGGTGTCCACACAGACGTGGATCGCGATCGGCTTCTCGAGCTTGCGTGACACGCGATCCAGCTCCGGCCCGACCCCTTGATAGACCATCGGCATGATGTCCCGCGCGGCCAGGTCCTCGAGGTTGCGCTCGTCGAACGTGCCCATGAGGAGGACGGGCTTGCGCACGCCGGCGTCGCGGAGCCGGATCGCCTCGTCGACCTTGATCACCGCAAGGCCGGCGACGGCGGGTTGCGGATCGAGGATGCGTCCGACCTCCACGACGCCCAGCCCGTAGGCGTTGTCCTTGACGACCGCGAGGATCGGTCGCCGGCGGACGCGCTTGCCGATCTCCTGGACGTTGTGTCGGAGATGATCGGCGCGGATCTCGAGCCACGGGTCGAAGGACGAATCCCGTAGCACGGTGACCGCGGGTGTGGGCGAGGTCGCCCCGAGGGAGCCGAGCCCTGCAGCGAGGGCAGGTCCCGATCCGAGGAATGCTCGACGCGTTGTCCGCACGGGCACGATGACCACCTCCTGGCGCTGTGTCGCCCGGCTCTATGGTGAGGCCGGGCGAGGCCGCTGGCAAGACCGAAGTTTCCAGGCCGGCCGATTCGACCGACCTTGACTCGGCGCAGCGGAAGCCGCAGAATCGTGCCACTAGTGGTGTGTCTCAAGAATGACTTTACACTTCCCGACCTTCTGCAGTATGGCGTCGGCGGTGGCGGTCCAGACGAAGGGCGTGGGGTTCTTGTTGTAGTGCTGCAGATACGCTTCGATAGCGGCGACTAACTCATGCACACTGCGAAACACTCCTCGGCGAAGGCGTTTCTGCGTCAGCTGGCTGAACCAGCTTTCGACGAGGTTCAGCCACGACGCGCCAGTGGGAGTGAAATGGAGTTGGAAGCGCGGGTGGGCCGCCAGCCACGCGCGCACCTTCGGATGCTTATGGGTGCCGTAATTGTCCAGGATGAGGTGCAGGTCCCGACGGCGCGGGAAAGTTCGGTGCAGTGTGCGCAGGAATTTCAAGAACTCCTGATGCCGGTGTCGACCGTGGCATTCGCCGATGACCGTGCCGTCCAGCATACTCAAGGCGGCGAACAAGGTCGTCGTGCCGTGTCGCTTGTAGTCATGCGTGAGCGTTCCGCAGCGGCCTGTCTTCATCGGGAGCCCGGGCTGAGTGCTGTCCAGCGCTTGAATCTGACTCTTCTCGTCCACGCACAACACCACGGCCTTATCGGGCGGATTCATGTACAGCCCGACGATGTCCGTCAGCTTTTCCACGAAGGCGGGGTCAGTCGACAGCTTGAACGTCGTCGCTCGGTGGGGTTGGAGCCCATGCGCGTCCCAGACCCGCTGCACGGTCGCGTGACTGACCCCCTGCGCCGTTGCCATCGTGCGACAGCTCCAGTGCGTGGCCCCCGGCGGCGTGCGGTGCAGCGTGGCGTGGACGATGGCTTTGACCTTGCGGGCCGTGATCGCCGGTTTGCACCCCCGCCCCTCACGGATCTCCACGACCGAGTCGAGGCCGTCCTCCAGAAAGCGCCGGCGCCAGTCCAGCACGGTCGGTCGGCTGACGCCCAGGGCGGTCGCAATGCGGCTATTGGCGCCCCCGGCCGTCGCCATCAAGAGGCCCTGGGCCCGGATGACCACGCGATGCGGCGCCGACGCGCTGCGCGCCCACTGTTCAAGCAGGTACCGATCCTCGTCGTCGACCGGCAGAGCCACCGCGGCCCTATTCACAGAGCCGTTATAGCATTCGGGTCATTCAAATGTAAAGGTATTTAGGATACACACCACTAGTGGACAGTGTCATTCATTTTGTCGCACTCCGCGGGCGGAGCATCCCGGCGGACGGCGTTGCTCCTCCCTCGAAGATTCCCGGCACGCTCGGTCCTGAGGCCTGGCCCGCCTGGCTGCGCTCCGGCGACCGCTACAGAATGACCGATACAGCCCACCAGCCGTCTCTCGCAGGAAGGCGGGTCGGGGACGGTGGTGGGCGCATGGTCCGATGACACCATCGTGGAGCCCGGTGCGGAAGGGGGAACGATGAAACGATCGAGCAACCTCTATCTCGGCGTGGCGTTCGCGGTGCTCGCGATCGCCGTTGCGGTCTGGCAGGTCGCGTCCGCGCGGACGACCGTGTCGAGTGCGCAGGGTAGCGCGGCGCCAGCCTACCGGGTGGATCCCTTCTGGCCGAAACCGCTGCCGCACAACTGGCTCCTGGGTCAGGTGGCGGGGGTCGCCGTCGACTCGCGTGACCACATCTGGATCGTCCAGCGCCCGGGGAGCCTCACCGTCGACGAGGCGGGCGCGGCGCAGACGTCCCCGATCTCGGCATGCTGCGTCCCGGCGCCTCCGGTCATCGAGTTCGACGCCGAGGGGAACGTCGTCAGCTCGTGGGGAGGACCCGGCGACGGCTATGAGTGGCCCGAGAACGAGCACGGTATCTTCGTGGACTACAAGGACAACGTGTGGATTGCCGAGTCAAGCCCATTCTTAGAGTCTCCCTCTGGGATGGGTGAAACCCCTCGCCTTTAGGCGAAGCCTTCAGGAGGCCGCAGGGCCGGACCTCTTCGGGCTCTGGGACGTGCGCCGTGATAGTCGGCTTCAGCCGACGCGGCGCACTGATTCCCTCGCCTTCAGGCGAGGGAGACTCAATTGAAACTCTCTACGGCTCCGGATTCGTCATGCGGCCTTCTTCGATGTCGTCGTGTCGATCTTCAGTTCTTGCTTCAACGCGGCACGAAGCGTGGGCAGGTGGCGGTAGCCCATCAGCTTCCGCAGGCGCGGCTCGATGTCCAGGAGCGCGGTCGCCAGCCAGCGGTGGCGTTGGCTCGAGTTCTGCCAGTGGTCAACCTTCGCACAGCGTTCCTCAACGAGCGCATTGACCGACTCCAGACAGTTCGTCGTCTTCAGCGACCGGCCCAGCACCCCGTACAGCCCGAGGCGATGCAGCGTTAAGGTTTCGTCCAGACCTTCTGTCAAGCTCCGAGCCGCCGACTGGTTCCGTTCGTCGAGCTCGCCCTGGAGCGTCTTGAGCGCCGTGAGGGCCTCGTCGTACTCCGGCCGGTTGTAGGCGCGCTGGAGGCGCTGACGCCACGCCGCCAGTTCGCTCTTGGCCAGGTGACTCACCACGTTCTCCCGCTTGTGCCACTGGCACCGTTGGACCAGGGCGCGGTGGCGGAAGGTCTTCCGGACGGCTGCCCGCAGCCCCTTGCTGCCGTCGAGGATCACCAGCAGGCCCTGCGAGAGGTCCAGCCCCCGCTCGACCAACGACCGCAAGAACAGCGTCAGCACCCGCTCATTCTCCGTGTCCGTCTCCACGAAGCCGAGGAAGTGTTTCGCCCCAGAAATGGTGATGCCCAGTGCGATGACCATTGTGGCCTCGGCGAACGTCTTGCCGTCCAATACGATGGCCACGACGTCCTCAGCGGCCAGGTCCCGCTCCTGGAGCTCGTGAAGCTTCGCGGCGCTGGCCTCGATGAAGCCTCGGGACACCGTCGACCCCGACAGCCCGATCGCGCCGGGAATCGCCTCGGCGGCCGCCTCGTAGTTGCGACACGAGATCCCATAGAGCCCGCGCTTCAGCAGGAGGTCATTCACCGCGCCGTCGCCATGCAACGCCTCGTAGGCGCGCAACGGAATCTCCCGCCCCGCGCACCCGCGGCACCCGAATCGGCACCCGCTGCCCCGCCAGGCCGACGGTCCCAGGGTTGCTACCGTGCCGGCGGCCCCCGATCGACGCGGCCTTGCGGGCGTAGCGCTCGCCAGCCAGCGCCGTTACCTCCTCGTCGAGCACCTCCTCCACGTGCATCAAGCCCAGCGGGACCAGCAGCGGATCAGCTCCACCTTGGCGTCCAGCTCCAGCGCGGTGTAGTCCTCGCGCCGGATGACCTCGACCCGGCCCAGCTTGCGACCCTTCTTGCGCTTCCTGACAGGACGTAGGACACTGCTCATCTCGGCTCCTTTCTCTCGTGGGTTGATGGCCGTTTTGCTTAACGTCATCAAACCACAGGGTGTGGGAGCCGTTTCAATTTCCAACTAAGTTTCGCTCACCCTCGGATTGCCGGCAACGGTGAGAACGACCACCAGGTGCTCAAGTTCACGCGCGACGGCAAGTTCCTCCTCCAGATCGGCGAGGCCGGCCAGACCAGCGGCAGCAACCACACGGCGCACCTCGGCCACCCGGCCGACACCGAGGTGGACCCGGAGACCAACGAGGTGTACATCGCGGACGGCTACCTCAACAAGCGCGTGATCGTCTTCGACGCCGACTCGGGCGCCTACAAGCGTCACTGGGGTGCCTACGGCAACACGCCGGACGATGCGGACCCGGGTCCCTACGATCCGAGCGCGCCGGCGGCGAAGCAGTTTCGCAGCCCGGTGCACGGTCTCACGATCTCCAACGATGGCCTGGTCTACGTGGCCGACCGCGTGAACAACCGACTCCAGGTCTTCCAGAAGGACGGCACCTTCGTGAAGGAGATCACGATCGCGAAGCAGACGCTGGCAACGGTTCGGCCTGGGATGTCGACCTCTCCAAGGACGAGGGGCAGACCTACCTCTACGACGCCGACGGCACCAACCAGAAGATCTGGATGCTGATGCGCGAGGACCTGCAGATCGTCGGCTCGTTCGGGCAGCGGGGCCAGTCGGCCGGGCAGTTCCACTGGGTTCACAACGTGGCCGTCGACTCGCAGGGTAGTTTCTACACCGCCGAGGTCGACATGGGAAAGCGCGCTCAGCGGTTCGTCAGGCAGGGGGCGCCCTCCGAGTAGGACCGGCCCTGGTGTCACGTAGCGCGACACGGCGGCCGGCAGGCCAACCGTGAGGGGAGTCGGTCTCGTTGGCTTCCGCGGGACTCGTGCGTCAGCCACCGCAGGGTTCCCCGGTGGGCGTGGGCGCACCTCGAATCGCACCACGCGACGCTGACACGGTGGCCGCACGGCGCGCCGCTCGGACGAACCTCGTGTGTATGACCACGCCTCGAATTCGGCGGGGACCGGCGGCCGCGCTGTTCATGGCCGGCCTCCTGCTGCTCACGCTGCTGGCTCGCCTCGTGGCCCACGACATCCCCGACGAGATCGTCGTCCAGACCTTCGTCAAGCCTGCGGGCGAGCGTCTGCACGTGCTCGTGCGTCTGCCGCTGGCGCTCCTTCTCAACATGAACTTGCCGAAGCGCGGTCCCGGCTACCTGGACTTCGCCCATCTCGCGCCGGCGCTGAAGGCCTCGGCGGACGCCACCGCGCGAGAGCTCGACCTCTTCGAGGAAGGACGGCGGCTTGCACCCCTCGTTGCCCAGGGACGCGTCTCGTTGCCCTCGGATCGATCCTTCGAGCGCTACACGACCGCGCTGGCGCATCTCCAGAGCCCGCCGCTCGCGGCCGACACGGAGCTGTTCTGGAACCAGGGCTTCTTCGACGCCCGGCTCGAGTATCCGATTCGGTCCGACCGGGCCAGCTTCTCGCTCGAGGTTCGCGTCGCCCCCGGTCTCGCCGAGCGCACCCGGACGTTCGTGGAGTTGCTGCCGCCGGACGCGCCCGCCCGCGCGTATCGACTGGCGGGCGGCAGCGGGCTTGTGCATCTCGACCCCCGGTGGCACCAGGCTGCCTGGAGTTTTGTGCGCGCCGGTTTCCTCCACATCCTCGAGGGTGCCGACCACCTGCTGTTTCTGTTCTGCCTCGTGATCCCCTTCCGCCGGTTGCGCACGTTGGTGCTGGTGATCACCGCGTTCACCGTGGCGCACTCGTTCACGCTGCTGGCGTCGGCCTACGGCCTCGCGCCCTCGGGCGCCCGGTTTCCGCCGCTGGTCGAGGCCGCGATCGCCGCGTCGATCGTTTACATGGCGCTTGAAAACGTCGTGGCCGCCAACCTGCACCGGCGCTGGTTCATCGCCTTTGCCTTCGGCCTCGTGCACGGCTTCGGATTCTCGTTCGCGTTGCGTGACACCATGCAGTTCGCGGGATCCCACCTGGTGCTGTCGCTCGTCGCGTTCAACGTCGGCGTGGAGCTGGGCCAGATCCTCGTCCTGTTGCTCCTCGTGCCCGCGCTCGCGGTGCTGCTGACCAGAGTGGTGGCGGAACGGGTGGGCATCCTGGTGCTGTCGGTCATCGTCGCGCACACGGGCTGGCACTGGATGATCGCGCGTGGCGAAACGCTGCTCAGGGCCGACTGGCCGGCGCCGGGTCCGGCCGCCGGTCTGGACGTGGCGCGGTGGATCTTGATGGTGAGTCTTGGTGCCGCCGCCGTCTGGTTCCTGCTGAGATACCGCCGGGGCGGCGCCCAGGGCCTCCCGGACGCGGTCACCGGTGGCCGCGGGGCCCAGGGGGATCTGGTGTGACCCGGCGCCAACTGCTGCGGGCGCTGGGCGTCGCGCCGCTGGCCCACCTCGTGACCGCCGGCGCGATTGCCGCGCCGAGCCGGCAGGCGGCCAGGGTCACGGTCACCGGGCTCGAGATCTTCCGCGTGCGGGTGAACCGACGGGGCAACTGGGTGTTCGTCCGTCTCCAGACCAGCGCGGGCGTGACTGGCATCGGCGAGGCCTCGCACGGGGGACAGGGCGATCCCCAGATCGCGAAGCTGCGCGAGTACGGCGATCTGCTCCGGGGCCGGAGCATCTACGATCTTGAGTGGCTGCGCGACCGGGTCTGGCCGGAGGTCGCGCGGCACGGCCGCGCCGCGTCCTCGGCGCTGAGCGGTCTCGACCAGGCGCTCGTCGACGTTGCGGGCCAGGTGGCGGGCGTCCCCGCGTATCAGCTGCTCGGCGGGCGGCTGCGTGATCGCGTGCGTCAGTATGCCAACATCAACCGTTCGGCCGAGCCCCGGGACCCGGCCGGGTTCGCCGCGATGGCCGGCCAGGCGGTGAGCGCCGGTTTCGACGCCGTCAAGCTGGCGCCGTTCGATGGGATGCCGCTCGAGGGCGACGCCGGCGAGATCGCGGCCTTCACGCGCGGCGGTATCGAGGCGCTCCGGGCCGTCCGTGCGGCGATCGGCCCCGAGGCCGATCTGCTCGTCGACGCCCACGACAATTTCGACGTGGATCGGGGGCTCGAGCTCGCCGAGCGGATCGCGCCGCTCGACCTCTTCTGGCTCGAGGAGGTGTCACCCGGTCTGGAGAGCCTGGCGAGCATCAACGCCGCCGCCGCGATGCCAACGGCGGGCGGTGAGTCGCTGCACTCGCTCGCCGAGAATGTCGAGTATCTGCGCGCCCGTGCCGCCGACATCCTGATGCCCGACATCAAGTACTGCGGCGGCATGCTGGCCCTGAAGAAGGTGGCGGCAATCGCGGAGGGCTTCGGCGCGCAGGTGTCGCCGCACGGGCCCGCGGGCCCGGTGGCGAACATGGCGGCTGCGCACGTGTGCGTCGGGCTCCCGAACTTCCTGATTCTCGAGCTGGCGTACGGCGAGGTCCCGTGGCGCGGCGATCTGATCGATCCGCCCGAGCCGCTCGACGGAGGGGTCCTGAGAGTGCCGGACCGGCCGGGCCTCGGGATCACGCTGAACGAGAAGACGGTCGCAGAACACGCGATCGCCTGACACGACTGTGAGATCGTTCACCGGTGGGGCGAAACGGTGTCAGGGGTGAGGCAGATGACATCCGTGAGATGGGAAGATACGCCGGTCGAGACGATTACCGATGGGGTCGAACGCCAGGTGCTTTGGGGCAGCCAGGCGAATCTGGCACGCTTGTCGCTTGCCAGGGGCACGCACGTGTCCCGGCATCATCACCCGGCCGAGCAGTTCACCTGCATTCAACACGGGGCGCTGCGCATGGTCCTCGGCGGTCGCGACATGACCCTGCGCGCAGGCGACCTCGTGGTCATCCCGCCCGAAGCCGAGCATGAGGTCTGGGCGCTGGAGGACTCGGTCGTCTGGGACTTCTTCGCCCCGCCACGGCACGACTGGAAGCAAGGACCGAGCGATTACCTGGCCGGCCGCTGAGCCGCGCTCGTCGCGCCGCCAGCCGGGATGCCGCGCCGGTCGACTGCCGCGGGACTGGCACCACGCGCTGCCGGGTCGAACCGCGCGACGATCGCTTGAAAAAACACCTGCGCCATCTGCAGGTAGCCGGCCTCGGTGGGGTGAAGGCCGTCACGACCGATGAAGCGGGTGATGTCGGCGTTGAGCGCGCCGAACACGTCGACGAGGGTCGCGCCCTCGTCGGCCGCGATGTCCGCCATCTGCCCGTTGAACGCCGCGATCAGCAAGGGTCGACGAGGAGTCGCTGCTCGGGTCGCTGTGGCGGGAGGGTGCCGAGGAAGACCTCGGCCCCGCGCGCACGTGCGTCCTGCACCATGTCCTCGACCGAGCCGGCGGCGATCGAGAGACCCGCCTCACCCAGGCGGTTGAGGTCGTTCACGCCCTCGAGCAGCAGGACCGCCTGGGCACCCGATCCGTCCAGCGCACCGCGGAAGCGCAACTTGCCGTCCTGCGCCTGCTCGCCCGAGACGCCCGAGTTGATTATCGTGAAGGTCTGCGTCGGGTATCGCTGCGAGAGCAGCATCTCGAGCTGCGTGGGGTAGGAGGCCGGGGTGGCGAGCAGCTGAAAGCGTGCCGTCGGCGAAGAGACCTGGCCGAAGGTGAAGCTGTCCCCGAATGCCAGGAATCTGGTCACGCCGAGCATCGGCGGGACGACGACGACGACGTCGAAGCTGCAGCTCTCGACGCGCTGACGGCTGTCCGTTGCGGTACATTCGACCGGCGTCGTGCCCACCGGGAAGGACGATCCCGATTCGGGCGCGCACGTGACGTCGACCGGGGGCTCCCCACCCATCACCTGAGGCATCTCGAACTCGACCACGACCCCATTGCCGTCGGGAGATTGGAGCTCGAGGGGGGTCGGGCAGGCCAGCATCGGAGGGTCGGCGGGCGGCGCGGCTGCCGGACCGCTGGGGCTGGTGGGAGACGAGGCGGCTTTCGAGGATTGGCGGCAGCCCGCCGCGGTGAGGAGCAGCGCGACCAGGGCGAAGGGGACGACCAGGAGAGCTGTCGTTCCGATCCTTCGTGGAGCGTCTCGCGACGGACGTTTCATCATGGGTATGGGCGGCTCCCGCGCGCGCGGCCCGCGAGCCAGTGACTTCGGAGGGCAACCTCGGCCGAAAATCGGAGCCGTTCAACTTTATCCGGAATCCCGGAGGAGCTGAAGGCCAATTTGGCTCGCCGTTTCACACCGTGGCGCATGAAAGCGCCATCGCTCTTTGGTATCCTCGACAGCGGCCCTCGCCGCCCGAAGTCCATGTCGAGCCGCTCCGGTCTCCCGCCGCGCTCGCCCGGCCGTGCCCGCCGTGTCTGGTTCGTCCCGGGGGCCGTTCTGCTGGGCCTCGTACCCCTCGTCGTGCTCGAGCTGGGTCTCGCGGCGCTGGGGCTGGGTGAGCCCTCCGGGCATCTCGATCCCTACGCCGGGTTCAGCGGGGTGTATCGGCGGGTGTTCGTGCCCGACGGCGGCTCCGGTCACCACGTCACGTCGCCGGCGGTAACGGCGTGGTTCGAGCCGCAGCGGTTTCCGGTGCCCAAGCCGCCGGACGAGATCCGGATCTTCGCCGTGGGCGGCTCGACGGTCCAGGGTCGTCCCTACGGCGTCCCAACCGCCTTCTCCACCTGGCTCGAGCTGCTCCTCCAGGCCATGGATCCGGCGCGGCGCTACCGCGTCGTGAACGTCGGCGGGATCTCGTACGCGAGCTATCGCTTGCTGCCGATCGTGGACGAGCTGCTCGACTACGAGCCCGACCTGCTCGTGCTCTACACCGGGCACAACGAGTTCCTCGAGGATCGCACCTACGAGGATCTCAAGCAGCCGGGTCTGGTCGCACGGGCGCGCGGACTGGTGTCCCGACTTCGGACGTATAACGTCCTGGAAGCGCGGTTGGTTCGACCGGCGTCACCCAGACGGTCCGCCGGCGCGCCCGCCCTCAGTCCCGACGTCGACGAGATCCTCAACTCCGTCGTCGGGCTCGATGCCTATCATCGTGACCCGGCGTGGCATCGCGACGTCGTCGCGCACTATCGATTCAACCTGCGCGCGATGGTCGAGCGGGCCCAGGCGGCGGGGGTGCCGCTGTTTCTGATGAACCCTGCGGCCAACGCCAGCAATGCTCGACCCTTCAAGTCGGAGCACCGGCGAGGCGTGTCGGTCGCCGACGCGCGCCGGTTTGCCCGGCGCCTCGAGGTGGCGCGCGACGCCCTGCCGAGCGACCCCCGGCTCGCGTTGCGCGAGCTCGAGGTGGCGCTGGCGATCGACGCGGAGATGGCCGAGGCCCACTATCTGACGGGGAAGGCGCTCGCGCTGCTCGGCGAGGTCGACGCGGCGGTGGCCGCCCACCGGCGCGCGCTGGAGCGCGACGTGTGTCCGCTCCGCATTCTGGACACGATGCGCGCGACCGTGGCGGAGGTCGCGCGCGAAACGGGCACGCCGCTGCTGGACGCGCGATCGGTCTTCGAGCGTGCCGCGGGCACGCCCCTCTTCGGTGAGGCCCTGTTCGTTGACCACGTGCATCCGACCATCGAGGGACACCAGCTCCTCGCCGCCGAGCTGGTCGAGCTGGCCGTCCGCGAGCGGCTCGTCTTACGACCTGCCGACTGGGTGCCAGGCAAGCGCGCGGCCGTCTATCGAGCGCATCTGGCCGGGCTCGAGGACGCCTACTTCTTCAACGGCCGTCTCGCCCTGGCGCAGGTCCTGGCCTGGGCCCACCGGTACGACGAGGCGGAGGCCCAGCTCCGCGACGTCGTGCGGCAGCACCCGCGGGCCGCGCCCGCCTATCTACAGATTGGTCAGCTCCTGGCGCGGCGCGGTCGGCTGGCCGGGGCGGGAGCGGCCTGGCGGGAGTCGCTGGCGATCGACCGCACGCACCTGCACGACCTCCTCTCGCTGGCCCTCTACGAGGCCGACACCGAGAGCTATCCGGCGGCCCGGTTGGCGCTCGAGACCTACCTCGAGCATTCGCCGCCCCGCCTACGCGAGATTGAGGCACGATTCGGCCTCGCGGTGTTGGACCTGCTCCAGGGCAATCGCGAGGCGGCGGGACGCGGGTATGGCGCGCTCGAGATCTCCGAAGCCAACCTCCGGGCCGCGGCGCGCCGGGCGTCGGGCATGGGCTGGTTCGGCCAACACGAGTCACGCATCGCGGAACTCGAGGCGCTGCAGGACGTGGCCGGCGTCGGGCAGGCCGCCGCGGATCAGTGAACGGTGTCGTAGGGTTCGGTCAGCGTGAACGGGGCGATCTCGATGTCGAAGCCTTCCCCACCCTCGGCGACCATCTGGTAGGTGCCGCGCATCGAGCCGAACGGCGTGGTGAGCGGACAGCCCGAGGTGTACTGGAAGGCCTGTCCCGGGGCGAGCACCGG
The DNA here is from genome assembly GCA_965197935.1 of Vicinamibacterales bacterium. Lineage (GTDB taxonomy): Bacteria > Acidobacteriota > Vicinamibacteria > Vicinamibacterales > CAZQMT01 > CAZQMT01. The sequence goes on from CBDAOD010000002.1 coordinate 2,016,535, forward strand.
CTGCTTGCCGACGACACCGGGCCCGCGGACCTCCTCCACGTGCTCGCGGGCGTCCGTGATGATCCAGTGTCGGCTCACGAGCTGGACCGTCTCCTCGCCCTGGTTCGAGATCTCGACCGTGTACAGAAAGAACCATGCGTTCTTGAAGGGCTGGGAGCGCTCCGGGCAGTACTCGGCCTCGACGCGTACGCGAATGTCCCTGGTGATGGCTTCCGACATCGACATGTCCGTCCGTTCCTTGGGAGTCATGGTGTGCGGGCGTTCACGGCCGGCCGCAGCCCTTCGATTCATGATTCATCATTGCCACCGCCCATGCAAGCGGTATGCGGGCCGCCCGACTCAGCTGTTCTTGTGCTCGACCCAGCGCTCGATCACGGCGGCCAGCTCCTCTGGGCGGATGGGCTTCGAGAGGTAATCGTCCATTCCCGCCTCGAGGCACCGCTCGCGATCCTCCGGGAAGGCGTGCGCTGTCAAGGCGACGATCGGCGTGCGGCCGAGGCCGCCCTCGAGGCGCCGCACCCGGCGCGTCGCCTCCCAGCCGTCCATCTCGGGCATCTGGCAATCCATCAGGACGAGGTCGTAGGGCAGGCGGGTGAGCGCGTGCACGGCCTCGACGCCGCTCGCCGCGGTGTCGGCGCGGTACCCGAGCTTCTCGAGGATCACAACCGCGATCTTTCGGCTGACCGGGTTGTCCTCCACGACCAGGACCTGGGCCTGCGGGCGGTTGGGGCCCGGAGCCAGGGAGGTGGGGGCGCCGGCGCGCGGCATCTCCACGAGCGGGTCCTCGACCGTCCGGCCGGCGTCCGGCGCACGGGGTGCCGGCGCGGACGCGGGTCGTGCGCCAAGCGTCAGCGTGAACCAGAACGTGCTGCCGCGTCCCGGGACGCTGTCGACGCCGATGGCGCCGCCCATGAGTTCGACGAGCTGCTTCGAGATCGCCAGGCCGAGTCCGCTTCCGCCGTGCAGCCGCGTCGCCGAGGTATCGAGCTGGACGAAGGGCTCGAAGAGCCCGGCCTGGTCGTCCGGGTCGATCCCCGGACCGGTGTCCTCGACGGCCACGCGAATCGCGGCGGCGGCATCGATGGGGTCATCCACGGTGACGCGCACGACGACCCCGCCACGCTCGGTGAACTTGAGCGCGTTGCCGACCAGATTGGTGAGCACCTGCCGGAGCCGACCGGGGTCCCCGGCCACGGTGGCCGGCACGGCCAGGTCGATGCGCGAACCGAGCTCGAGCTCCTTGGCCCGGGCCCGCCCCGTCAGCAGGTGGAGGGTGTCGGTGACCACGGCGCGGAGGTCGAAGTCCTGGATCGCGATCAGCAGCCGCCCGGCCTCGTTCTGCGAGAAATCGAGCACGTCGTTCACGATGGCGAGCAGCGCGTCGCCGGATCGATGCGCGGCTTCCGCATAGTCCCGCTGCTCCGGCGTCAACGGGGTGCCGAGCAGCAGGCTGGTCATGCCGATGATGCCGTTGAGGGGCGTGCGGATCTCGTGGCTCATCGTGGCCAGGAACGCGCTCTTGGCGCGCGCCGCGGTGAGCGCGTCGTCCCGCGCGCGCGCCAGCTCCTCCCCCGCGCGCTTCTGCTCGGTGATGTCCTGGACGATCCCGATGACGGCCGGCCTGCCGTTGAACTCGGTTCGGCCCCCGTGAATCGACAAATGCAAGATGCGGCCGTCCTTGTGTCGGCCGCGCACGGTGTACTCGACGTTGGAGACGTTGCCCGAGAGGCGTCGCTGTATGTGCCCGGCCGCCACGGGGCGGTCCTCCTCGATGAGGACGTCCAGCATCGACGGGAGCGCCAAGAGCTCCTCGCGGCTGTAACCGGATTCCTTGGCTATCCGTTGGTTCACGGACACGAAGCGCCCGTCCTGTGCGATGTAGACGCCGACAGCAGCTCCTCGAGCAGGTTGCGATACCGGGACTCTGCCGCGCGGAGGGCGTTCTCCGCCAGCTTGCGCTCGGTGATGTCGATGGCCGCCCCGTCGTAGTACTGGACACGGCCATCGGGTCCCCTGACGGCCGCGGTCGTGGCATCGAACCAGATGGGATGTCCATCGCGGCTCACGCGTTCCACTTCCGTCCGGGCGAAGCCGCCCGCGTGGTTGAGCGCGTCGAGAAACGCCGGCCTGGTCTCCGGATCGGCGTAGAGATCGCGCATGTTGACAGCCCGGATCGCGTCGCGATCGGGGAACCCGAAGGTCTCGAGGGCCGCGGGGTTCGCGTCGAGAAAACGGCCGTCGGGTGTCGTCCGGATCAGGACGATGGGAGAGCCCTCATACAGACGTCGAAATCGGCGGACGACATCGTCCGTCTCTCGCCGTGCGCGTGCGCGTGCGAGCGCGCCCGAGAGCACCTCGGCCAGGCGAGCGCACCCCGCAGACGCCTTGAACACGCAATCGTCGAAGCCACCGCGCATTGCTTCGACGACCCGCTCCGGATCGTCGTTGCACGTGAGCATCAGGGCGGCGCAGTGGGGATGTCGCGTCCGGGTCGTCTCGAGCACCTTCAGGCCGTCGGTCCAGACGAGGTCGCGTTCCGTGACCAGCGCGTCGACACGCCGGGCGAGCGCCGCCGAGAGATCCGCCTCGCAGTCGACCTCGACCGTCTCCATGTCGGGGAAGGTGCCGCGCAGCAGCTGTCGCGCGCGCGCCCGGGCGTCCAGGTCAGCATCGACGATCAGAGTGCGCATGGTCTACTCCGTGGCCGCCACGCCAGGCGCTGGCGGGAGAGCCCCACCGGCCACTATGGTATCCTGCATCCCACGCGCGCAGGATCGAACGGTTGCGGAGTGAGACTGCGACCGTGGGTCCGCCGGTCGCCGACCTCCGAAAGGGAACACCTCATGAGCATCGCGCGGGTCGTTCGTCTCGGTGCGGTCTTGCCGGCGCTGGTCCTGCTTCTCGAGCTGCTGGCACCGCGGACCGGTGCGCAGGTCGCGGCTCCCGCGGCGTCGGAGGCCGAGTTCGGGGTGTCGCTCTCGAAGACCGTGATGGTACCGGCGCGTGATGGTACACGGTTGGCGACGGACATCTACTTCCCGGCCCGCGACGGGGCGGTCGCCGAGGGGCGTTTTCCGACCTTGATGGAGCGGACGCCCTACGGAAAGAACGGGAGCCGGTTCGAGGCGGTTGGTCGGTACTTCGCCAGTCGCGGCTACGTGGTGGTCGTCCAGGACATCCGCGGGCGCTTTGAATCCGAGGGCGAGTTCTACATCTACGTCAACGACGGACCGGACGGCTACGATGCCGTGGCGTGGGTCGCCCGGCAACCGTGGTCCGACGGCCAGGTGGCGTCGATCGGGGGATCGTACTCGGCGGGAACCCTGCACTCGCTGGCGGCGCTCGCGCCGCCGGCCTTGAAGGGGTATTTCGTGCGTGAAGGCACCGCCAACTACTACCAGGATGGCGGCGGGCAGGGCGGCGGGTTCAAGTTGACCCACAACGTCGGGTACGCCCTCAGTCTGGCGGCCACCGGTCAGGCGGCGCTCGCGGATCCGGTCGTCGCCCAGCACTTCGCCCAGGCGGGGGAACGCTTCGGCGACTGGCTGAGGCTGCCGGCGCGGAGCCTCGTGCCCACGCTCCGGGCCGACCCGGAGGTCGCCGAATGGTACGCGGACTGGGTGGACCACCCCGGTTTCGATGACTACTGGATGCGAAACGGCTACGCCTTCGAGCACCTGTACGACGATTTTCCGGATATCCCCACCTACTACCTCGGTGGTTGGTACGACGGCTTCCAGCGCGGCACGATCACGAACTACCAGGCGATGGCGGCGCGCCACGAGAGCGCCACGAAGCTGATCGTGGGGCCCTGGATCCACGGGCCAGGCAACATCCCCAAGCGTGTCGTCGGGGACGTCGACTTCGGACCCGAGGCGATCGTCGATTACGATGCGCTGCGGGCGCGCTGGTTCGACCACATTCTGAAGGGCGAGGACACCGGGCTTCTCGATGAGCCCTCGGTGCGGGTGTTCGTGATGGGTGGCGGCTCCGGCCTCAAGACGCCGGGCGGCCACCTCGACCACGGTGGCCGCTGGCGTCTCGAGCACGAATGGCCGCTCGCGGGCGCGCAGCCGACCTCCCACTACTTCCACGGTGACGGGACGCTCGCCCGCGCCCGCCCGGCGCCCGACGCCGCGCCGAGCCAGTACGAGTTCGACCCGAGCAACCCGGTGCAAACCATCGGGGGCCGGATCCTGTCCGGGGGTGCCTTGATTCCCAACGGGCCGTTCGACCAGCGCTGCCGCGAGGACATCTTCGGCTGCGACAACGCGCTGCCGCTCGCCGCACGGCCGGACGTCCTGGTCTTCGAGACCCCGCCCCTGACGGAGCCGGTCGAGGTCGTGGGCCCGATCGTCGTGAAGCTGTGGGCGGCGTCGACGGCCGTCGACACCGACTTCACCGCCAAGCTCGTCGACGTGTATCCGAGGAACCGCGACTATCCGTCGGGCTACGCCATGAACCTGGCCAACGGCCTGGTGCGGGCGCGCTATCGGTCGTCCACCGCGTCGCCCGAGTTGATGGAGGCCGGTCAGGCCTACGAGTTCGCCATCGATCTCTGGACACCGCCAACCTGTTCGCCACTGGACACCGGATTCGGATCGAGATCTCCAGCAGCAACTTCCCCGAGTTCGACGTGAATCCGAACACGGGTGAGACCATCGGCCGATCGGTTCGACGGGTCCCGGCGACCAACACCCTCTACCACGACGCGAACCGGCCATCTCACGTGAGCCTGCCGATCGTGAGCGGGGAGTCGACGGGCGGGCAATAGGCAGTCGACGACGGCTATCGGCGTCCCCCGGTCTGCTCGCACGACCCCGTCGGGTCCGCACCACGCGGCACTGACGGCGGCGTACTCGAGAGTGAGAGACACGGAGAGTCCCATGTCCTTCCCGCGCGCCGTCCTGACCGTCGTCGTCCTGCTCGCGACGCTGACATCCACGCAAGCCACCGAGTCCCGGGCCCCCGTACGGGGCGAACATGGCATGGTGGTCTCGGTGAGCCCGATCGCGTCACGTATCGGCGTGGAGATCCTGCGCCAGGGCGGCAACGCCATCGATGCCGCCGTGGCGGTGGGGTTCGCGCTCTGCGTGACCTGGCCTGAAGCCGGCAACCTCGGCGCGGATGGCTTCATGATCGTGCACCACGCCGCCACGGGCGAGACCGTGGCGATCGACTACCGGGCGATGGCGCCGCTGCGGGCTCACCGCGACATGTATCTCGATCCGCAGGGCGAGATCGTTCCCGAGATCGCGAATGTGGGCCATTTGTCGGCGGCGGTGCCCGGGGCCGTGGCCGGATTGATCGAGGCGCTCGATCGCTATGGGACGATGGAACCCCGGGACGTGCTGGCCCCTGCGATCGAGCTTGCGGCAGACGGCTTCCCGATCGACTTCTTCGTGGCGCGGTCGATCTCGCGGGCCGAGCCGCTGCTGTCGCGTTTTCCCGAAAGCAAGCGGATCTTCCTCCGGGACGGCGATCTCTACGAACCCGGGGAGGTCCTCGTGCAGCCGGACCTGGCGGCGACCCTGCGGCTGATTGCGGAGCACGGGGCGCGAGGCTTCTACGAGGGCACGGTGCCGCGGCTCGTGGCCGAGGAGATGGCGCGCGGCGGTGGGATCATCGGCGAGAAGGACTTTGCGGAGTACCGCGCCCTCGTCCGAGAGCCGGTGACGGGTCGCTATCGCGGCCACACGATCGCGGCCATGCCGCCCCCGAGCTCGGGAGGCGCGGCCGTGGTCGAGATGCTCAACATGATCGAGCCGGCGGACATCGCCGCGGCGGGTCACAACTCACCGACGACCATCCACCTGCTGGCCGAGGTGATGCGCCGCGCGTATGCCGACCGCGCCGAGTTCATGGCGGACGCGGACTTCTCGCCGGTCCCGGTGGCCGGACTGATCTCGAAGAAGTACGCCATGCAGCGACGGGTGGGCATCGATGCGACCCGGGCCACGCCGTCGAGCGAGATCGGTGCCGGCAACCCGCTGCCGTTCGAGAGCGAGAACACGACGCACTTCTCGGTTGTTGACCGCGACGGGAACGCCGTCTCGAACACCTATACCTTGAAATCGCTGTTCGGCTCGGGTGTGACGATACCAGGAACCGGCTTCGTGATGAACAACGAGATGGACAACTTCACGGTCAAGGTCGGGGTCCCCAACGCCTTCGGATTGATTCAGAGCGAGGACAACGTCATCGAACCGCGCAAGCGCCCGCTCTCCTCGATGTCGCCGACGATCGTGCTGGAGAACGGCAAGGTGCGTCTCGTGACGGGATCGCCCGGAGGGTCTACGATCATCAACACGGTGCTCCAGGTCATCATGAACGTGATCGATCACGATCTCGGGGCGCAGGATGCCGTCGACGCGCCACGCGTCCATCACCAGTGGATTCCCGACCAGCTCGTGTACGAGGCCGGGGGACTGCCCGGCGACGTCCGGGCGGCGCTGGAGGCCAGGGGACACGCGTTGCGGGCCCGACCCTCGCTCGGCGACGCGCACACCATCCTCGTCGATGCCGACACGGGCCTGCGGCTCGGCGCCGCCGACCCGCGCCGCGGCGGCCAGGCCATCGGCTACTGATCCCGACCACGCCCTCCTGGCGTCAAGCGACGCGTATCCGGACGATCGCTCCTTGCCGCTCGCCACCGCTGACCCTGCCGGTTCTTCGCGCGGCGAGCCCCTCGGCGATCTGCTAGAGCCAACAATGGCAGGCGGAAGTCGTGTGATGCAGGTCGTGTGATGCAGATTGATTGGACGATCGTCTCGCTCCTTGCCCTGTGGCTCGCTCTGAATGTGTGGGTGCTCCCGAGGCCCCCGCCCTCTCCGAGGGCGCCTGTCTTCGGGGCGGCAGAGTAGGCGTCGTTCTCTCTCCTTGAGCGAAGAGTCAGCGGTTCCTCGCGTTATCGCCCGGCAAGCCACGGGCCAGTCGGGCCACCCCTGCGGGTCGCCGGAACCCGACGTGCCAGGCCGGGGGACATGCGGAAAAATTCCCGGCCTGTGCCGAATATTTCGTGGAGTACGGCCGACACCAGCCTCCGGCTTGCCCTGGACAAGAGGATCAACGCGAAGGAGGGCCTAAAGGCTCGGTTTCGCTTGATGCCGTGGGGAACGGCCGTCGGGCACGCGCTTTGCCACGCGTGAAGCAGACCGTTGCGCAATTCGCCGCGGCGTCCCGCGGACGGCGGGGCAGATTCGAAGATGCGTGCTGCGACTATCTTGGTGGTCGACGACGAGCGACTGATTCGGTGGTCGCTCATGGATCGCCTGTCGCGCACCGAAGGATGGCAGGTGCTGGAGGCCGGCGATGCGGTTCAGGCGCTGATGCACCTGGGCGCGGGGAAACCACCCATCGACCTGGTGCTGCTCGACCTGCGGCTGCCGGATGCCAGCGGGATCAGCCTGCTCCAGACCTTCAGGCGTGCCTGGCCCCGATGCCAGGTGATCCTGATGACGGCCTACCAGACGTCCGAGGTCGAAGATGCGATCCTCGACGGCGGGGCGTTCGGGGTGATCACCAAGCCGTTCGATCTCGACGAGGTGCACGGGCTGATCGACGCCGCGCTGGCCCGCAGCCCGTGGTGAGAGTCCCGCGTTCCGCCCAGGGCCGCGGACGGCCCGCGGCCGGACCTTTCCACTGGCCTATACTGAGGCAGATGATGAGCCGGCCCACCATCCTCGTCGTCGACGACGAATCGCTCGTCCGCTGGTCCTTACGGGAGCGCCTCACCCAGCACGGCTACCACGTCGTCGAGGCCGGAACGGGCGGCGACGCCGTGGAACGGTGTCGCGACGGTGTCGACCTCGTCTTGCTCGACTACAAGCTACCCGATCTGGACGGCCTGACGGTGCTGAGCCGTATCAAGGAGATCGACCCCGACGCGCTGGTCATTCTCCTCACCGCCTACTCGAGCGTCGAGACGGCCGTCCAGGCGATGAAGCAGGGCGCGTATCACTACGCCAAGAAGCCGTTCGATCTCGACGAGCTGTCGCTGCTCGTCGAGCGGGCGCTCGAGACGACGCGTCTCCGCCGTGAAGTGAGGGCGCTCCGCGCCACCCGCGGCGAGCCATGCGATTTCGACCGCATGATCGGCGAATCGCCGAGCATGGTCGCGGTCAAGGATCTGCTGCGGAAGATCGCCTCCAGCCCGGCCTCGACCGTTCTGCTCACCGGGGAAAGTGGCACCGGCAAGGACCTCGCGGCGAAGCTGATCCACGACAACAGCCAACGGGCCGCCGGTCCCTTCATGAACATCACGAGCTCGGCGCTCCCCGACACCCTGCTCGAGAGCGAGCTCTTCGGGCACGAGCGGGGTGCCTTCACCGATGCGCGGCAGCAGAAGAAGGGCCTGCTGGAGCTCGCCGACGGCGGAACCGTGTTTCTGGACGAGATCGGCGAGATGGCGTCCGCCCTCCAGGCCAAGCTGCTGCGGTTTCTCGAGGAGAAGGTGTTCAAGCGAGTTGGCGGCGTGACCGACCTGCACGTCGACGTGCGGGTCGTCGCGGCGACCAACCGAGATCTGGAAGAGGCGGTTCGGGACGGGAGCTTTCGCGAGGATCTGTACTAACGGTTGAACGTGTTGCCGATTCTCCTGCCGCCGCTGCGCGAGCGCGGCGGAGATCTGGCGTTGCTCGTCAAGTTTTACATCGACGCGTTCAACCGGGAGTTTCACAAGGACGTGCGTGGCGTCGCCCCCGAGACGATCCGCACGCTCGAGGCCTATCCGTGGCCCGGCAACGTCCGCGAGCTGCGGAACGCGGTCGAGCGGGCGATGCTCCTGGCAGAAGGACCGATCCTGTCACCCGCGGACTTTCAGATGCTCGGGGCCCGGTCCTCGGTGTTCCAGGGTTTCCGGTTGTCGGCGGAGGGCGTCGACCTGGACCAGCTCGAGCGCGACCTCGTGACGCAGGCCTTGCAGCGGTCGGGTGGCAACCAGACGCGTGCCGCAGCGCTGCTCGGGCTGAACCGGGATCAGATACGATATCGGATCGAGAAGTGCGGGATCGAGAAGAAGAGCTTCGCCAAACCCTGAGCCGGGGAAGGACCCATCCATGAGCGTCGCGCAGCGGATCCGCATCGAGCGGATCCTCAGTCCGGTCGATTTCTCTGAGCATTCGTCGCATGCCGTCGCCTACGCCCTGGCGCTTGCGCGCCGGTACGGTGCGAGCCTGACCGTGTTGCATGCCTACCAGTCGTTGCCATGGTTCGGGGTGCCGCGGTCGGGGAGCGTCACTCCGGAACCGGTGCCCGCGCCCCCCGAGTCGGACGTCCCGATCCTGGTCGACCCGCCTGCGCGGCACGCCGCCCAGGAACAGATGCGGGAGCTGGTCGAGGCCCTCGACGCGGACGAGGGTGCGGTGCACCCGGTTCTCGAGGAGGGCGACCCCGTCGACCGACTCGTGCATCACGCAGGGGAGATGCAGGCCGATCTGGTGGTCCTGGGCACCCACGGTCGCCGGGGATTCGAACGGTGGATGCTCGGATCGGTCACCGAGCGCGCGTTACGCCTGCTCTCCTGTCCGATCATGGCGGTTCCCCGTCCGGTGGAGGGATCGGCCCGCCGACCGGATCCGGTCTTCAAGAGCATCGTGTGTCCACTCGATTTCTCCAGCCCCTCGTTGAGGGCGCTCGACTACGCGCTGGCGCTGGCCGAGGAGGCGGACGGGCAGGTGCAGGTGGTGCACGTCGTCGAGGAGCTCGGTCTCACGGAGGAGACGCGCGCCTTCACGGTCGAGGAGTACCATCGATACGTGCGGGAGAACGCCGAAGCGCGGCTGCACGCCGCGATGTCGGACGAGACGCGCGAGCGCTGCAATCTTGCCGAGGTCACGGTCTCGGGCAAGCCCTACGCCGAGATTCTTCGCGTGGCCCGAGATCGTCGGGCCGATCTGATCGTGATGGGTACCCACGGTCGTGGTGCGGTCGGCCGGCTGTTCCTCGGCTCGACCACCAATCAGGTGGCGCGCGAAGCAGCGTGTCCGGTGCTCACTTTGCGGACGTCGTAAGGATCGAGGAGGGAGCTCATGTCCGGTTTGAAGAGCACACTGGCATTGTCGCTGTTCGGCCTAGTCCTGTTCGGCACCGGGGATACGATGGCGATCCGGGAGCAGACGCCGGACCTTCAGGGCATCATGCGGCTGAAGCTGGGCCACACCCAGAAGGTCCTCGAGGGCATCGTGCTCGAGGACTTCTCGGCGGTCGAAGAGCACGCCAGGGAGCTGGCGCGGCTCATCGAGTCCTCCGAGTGGATCGTGCTGCAGACGCCCGACTACGTGCGGTTCAGCAACGACCTCATGCGGGCCACCGAGTATCTGATCGAGTCGGCGGCGGAGCGAAACCTCGATGGCGCCGCGCTCGACTACGTCGATCTGACCCTGACGTGCGTCCAGTGTCACAAGCACGTGCGCGGCGTGCGCAGGGCATCCGCCCCGGAGCTCGTCGGCGCCCGAGCGGCGCCACAGCGATCCGTGGCGATGGTCGGATCGGCCGCAACGCCATGAGTGACGCTCCGGACGCGGGTCTGTCCGTGGGTTCGTCGATGTCCTGTCGATCGAGGGCCTCGGGCGGCTCCTGGGAGGGTGAGCGAAACTTAGTTGGAAATTGAAACGGCTCCCACACCCTGTGGTTTGATGACGTTAAGCAAAACGGCCATCAACCCACGAGAGAAAGGAGCCGAGATGAGCAGTGTCCTACGTCCTGTCAGGAAGCGCAAGAAGGGTCGCCAGCTGGGCCGGGTCGAGGTCATCCGGCGCGAGGACTACACCGCGCTGGAGCTGGACGCCAAGGTGGAGCTGATCCGCTCGCTGGTCCCGCTGGGCTTGATGCACGTGGAGGAGGTGCTCGACGAGGAGGTAACGGCGCTGGCTGGCGAGCGCTACGCCCGCAAGGCCGCGTCGATCGGGGGCCGCCGGCACGGTAGCAACCCTGGGACCGTCGGCCTGGCGGGGCAGCGGGTGCCGATTCGGGTGCCGCGGGTGCGCGGGGTCGCGGGGCGGGAGATTCCGTTGCGCGCCTACGAGGCGTTGCATGGCGACGGCGCGGTGAATGACCTCCTGCTGAAGCGCGGGCTCTATGGGATCTCGTGTCGCAACTACGAGGCGGCCGCCGAGGCGATTCCCGGCGCGATCGGGCTGTCGGGGTCGACGGTGTCCCGAGGCTTCATCGAGGCCAGCGCCGCGAAGCTTCACGAGCTCCAGGAGCGGGACCTGGCCGCTGAGGACGTCGTGGCCATCGTATTGGACGGCAAGACGTTCGCCGAGGCCACAATGGTCATCGCACTGGGCATCACCATTTCTGGGGCGAAACACTTCCTCGGCTTCGTGGAGACGGACACGGAGAATGAGCGGGTGCTGACGCTGTGCTTGCGGTCGTTGGTCGAGCGGGGGCTGGACCTCTCGCAGGCCTGCTGGTGATCCTCGACGGCAGCAAGGGGCTGCGGGCAGCCGTCCGGAAGACCTTCCGCCACCGCGCCCTGGTCCAACGGTGCCAGTGGCACAAGCGGGAGAACGTGGTGAGTCACCTGGCCAAGAGCGAACTGGCGGCGTGGCGTCAGCGCCTCCAGCGCGCCTACAACCGGCCGGAGTACGACGAGGCCCTCACGGCGCTCAAGACGCTCCAGGGCGAGCTCGACGAACGGAACCAGTCGGCGGCTCGGAGCTTGACAGAAGGTCTGGACGAAACCTTAACGCTGCATCGCCTCGGGCTGTACGGGGTGCTGGGCCGGTCGCTGAAGACGACGAACTGTCTGGAGTCGGTCAATGCGCTCGTTGAGGAACGCTGTGCGAAGGTTGACCACTGGCAGAACTCGAGCCAACGCCACCGCTGGCTGGCGACCGCGCTCCTGGACATCGAGCCGCGCCTGCGGAAGCTGATGGGCTACCGCCACCTGCCCACGCTTCGTGCCGCGTTGAAGCAAGAACTGAAGATCGACACGACGACATCGAAGAAGGCCGCATGACGAATCCGGAGCCGTAGAGAGTTTCAACTAAGAATGGGCTTGACTCGCTCCTGGAGACCCTGCGGGCCGACGGCTACCGCCTCGTCGGGCCGCGGGTCCGCGATGGCGCAATCGTCTATGACGAGATAGCCGGGCTCGCCGACCTTCCCGCGGGGTGGACCGAGGTGCAGGAGGCCGGCCGTTACCGCCTGGTGCGCCGAAACGACCGGGCCCTGTTCGGCTACGCCGTGGGTCCGCAATCCTGGAAGCAGTTCTTCCACGTTCCGGTACTGCGACTGTGGCGGGCCCGGCGCCAGGGCGCCTCCTTCGAGGTGGTCGAGGAGCCGCTCCCGACGGCGAAGCTCGCGTTGGTCGGCGCGCGCGCCTGCGATCTGCACGCGATCGCGATCCAGGACCGCGTGTTCACCGGCGGGCCACACGTCGATCCCGACTACGCGCAGCGGCGCCGCGATGCGTTCGTGGTTGCGCTGAACTGCGGTACGGCGGGTGGCACGTGCTTCTGCGTGTCGATGGGGACGGGGCCGCGTGCCTCGGCAGGGTTCGACGTGGCGCTGACCGAGGTGATCGATGCCGGCGGGCACCGGTTCGTGGCGGAGGTCGGCAGCGCGGCCGGCGCACGGCTGCTCGAGGGCGTGGGTGACCGGGAGGCGACCGACGAGGATCGAGCGGTGGCTGCGGCGATCGTCGAGCGCACGGCGAAGGCCATGGGGCGCTCGCTCGAGACGTCGGAGATCAAGGCGGTTCTGTACCGTAATCTGGAGCATCCGCGCTGGGACGACGTCGCCGAGCGGTGCCTCGCGTGTACGAACTGTACGATGGTGTGTCCGACCTGCTTCTGCACGTCCGTGGAGGACGTGACGGATCTGGAGGGTGTCGAGGCCGAGCGCGTGCGACGCTGGGATTCCTGCTTCAACCAGTCATTCTCCTTCGTCCACGGAGGCAGCGTCCGCACGTCGCACCGTTCGAGATATCGTCAGTGGTTGACCCACAAGCTGGCGACGTGGATCGACCAGTTCGGATCCTCGGGTTGCGTCGGGTGCGGGCGCTGCATCACCTGGTGTCCGGTCGGGATCGACCTCACGGCCGAGGTGGCCGCCATCAGGGCCACGGACGGCGCCGTCGGGTCGACCCCGCCATGAGAGCGAGGATGACGACCCTCGAGCCGCTCCTGCGCCGGCACCCGTTTCTCGAATCCTTGAACCGGGATCAGATTCGGTTCCTGACCTCGTGCGCCCGCAACACTCGCTTCGCCGCGGGGGAGTTCCTCATGCGGGAAGGGGACGAGGCCGCGACCCTCTTTCTGATCCGCGCCGGCCAGGTGAGTCTGGAGGTGCACGTGCCGGGGCGGGGAACGACGCAGGTCGAGAGCGTGCTGGAGGGCGACATCCTGGGGTTGTCCTGGCTGTTCCCTCCGCACCGGTGCCACCTCGATGCGCGGGCCGGCGAGCCGGTGCGGGCCCTGGCCTTCGACGGGAGCTGTCTGCGCGAGAAGATGGAGGCCGACCACGACCTCGGCTACGTGTTCCTCAGAGCCTTCCTCTACCAGGCGTACCAACGGCTGCAGCGGGTGCGGTTGCAGCGCCTCGACCTGTATGGCGTCGATGGCTGATGTCGGATCGATCGAGCGAGGCGCGAGCGGGAAGCGGCGCCGGACCGCGGTGTGACCGAGAGCCGAATCGACCCGACGATACCGACCCCGGTGTCCGTCACGCGGGTGCACCGGGAGACGCACGATACCGTCACCCTGGACCTCGACGTGTCGGACCGGCCCGGGGGCTTTGCGTTTCAGCCTGGTCAGTTCAACATGCTCTACGCCTTCGGCATCGGCGAGGTCCCGATCTCGATCAGCGGGGATCCCGGTGAGCCCCGCCGGCTGGTCCACACGATCCGGGCGGTGGGCGCGACCACGACCGCCATCGTCGCGTCGGCGCCCGGCGCCAGCGTCGGCGTTCGAGGTCCCTATGGGAGCGGGTGGCCCGTCGACGCGGCGGAGGGACGCGACGTGGTCATCGTCGCGGGCGGACTCGGCATCGCGCCACTCCGGCCGGTGCTCTACCGGATCGCCGGGGCGCGCGATCGGTTCGGTCGCGTGAGCCTACTCTACGGCGCGCGGACGCCCGACGACCTGCTCTATACCGACGAGCTGGCGCGCTGGCGAGACGCCATGGACGTGCAGCTCGTCGTCGATCGCGCCGACTCCGGGTGGCCCGGCGCGGTGGGGGTCGTGCCGAGCTTGCTCGGCCGCACCGTGTTCGACCCACGGACCGCGGTCGCGCTGCTCTGTGGTCCCGAGGTCATGATGTGCTTCACCGTCCGCGAGCTGCTGTCGGTCGGGATGCCATCCTCTCGGGTGTTCGTCTCGCTCGAGCGCAACATGAAGTGCGCGATCGGGTTCTGCGGTCATTGCCAGTATGGCCCGTCCTTCGTCTGCAAGGATGGGCCGGTCTACGCGTTCGACCACATCGAGTGGCTCTTTGCGCGGCGGGAGATCTGAGCTCACGCCATGCCGAAATCTCGCCGACGTCCCACACTCGCGGTCTGGAAGTTCGCATCGTGCGACGGCTGCCAACTGAGCCTGCTGGACTGCGAGGACGAGCTGCTGGCGCTGGCCGAGTCGGTGCAGATTGCCCATTTTCTCGAGGCCTCCCGCGCCACGCTGGAGGGGCCCTTCGATCTGTCGCTCGTCGAGGGCTCGATCACGACCGCGCTCGATGTCCGCCGCATCCAGGAGATCCGTCGCCGCTCCACCAGGCTGGTCACGATCGGCGCGTGTGCCACGGCCGGCGGTATTCAGGCGCTGCGCAACTTTCGCGACGTCGGCGATTTTCTCCGAATCGTCTACGCGCGCCCCGACTACATCGACACGCTCGCCACGTCGACCGCCATCGCGGACCACGTGCGCGTCGACTTCGAGCTCCGCGGGTGCCCGATCAACAAGCATCAGCTGCTGGAAGTCATCAGCGCCTTCCTGAACGGCCGTCGGCCGGCCGTGGAGACCACAGCGTCTGCGTCGAGTGCAAGCGACAGGGCCATGTGTGCGTGATGGTGGCTCGCGGCACCCCCTGCCTGGGCCCGGTGACCCAGGCCGGCTGCGGCGCGCTGTGCCCGGGCTGCGACCGTGGGTGCTACGGCTGCTACGGGCCGCAGGATTCACCCAACGTGGCGTCGCTGGGTCGGGCGCTGCGCTCCGCCGGTACGCCGGCGGGTGAGCTCGCGCGCGTCTTCCACACGTTCAACGCCAACGCCGACGCGTTTCGGGAGGCGGCGCAGGATCATGACCGATCGCACGATCAAGGTTGACTACCTGGCCAGGGTCGAGGGGGAGGGCTCGCTGAAGATCCGCCTGAAGGGCAAGCGCGCCACCCGCGTCGAGCTGGACATCTTCGAGCCGCCCCGGTTCTTCGAGGCGCTCCTGCGCGGCAGGTCCCAGGACGAGGCGCCCGATATCACGGCTCGGATCTGTGGAATCTGCCCGGTCGCCTACATGCCTACATGATGAGTGCATGCCACGCCATCGAGGATGCGCACGGGTTACGAGTCGACGGCGTGCTCCGCACGCTGCGTCGTCTGCTCTACTGCGGCGAGTGGGTCGAGAGCCACGCCCTGCACGCCTTCCTGCTGCACGCGCCTGACTTTCTCGGGTTCAGGACGCCGTCGAGATGGCGAAGACGCATCCGGAGCTCGTGAAGCACGGTCTGCGCATCAAGAAGACCGGCAACGCGATCGTCGCCGCCGTGGGCGGGCGGGAGGTGCATCCGGTCAACGTCCGGGTCGGCGGGTTCTATCGGGCGCCGCGCGCGACGGGTCTGATCGCGCTGCTGCCCGAACTCACGTGGGCCAGGGATGCGGCACAGGAGACTTTGAGCATGATGGCCGGCTTCTCGTTCCCCGACCTCGAGCGGGACTACGAGTTCGTGGCGCTGCGCCACCCGGCCGAGTATCCCTTCTGCGAGGGCCGGCTCGTGTCCAGCAAGGGGCTCGACATCTCGATCGCCGACTACGAACGGTACTTCGTCGAGCACCAGGTGCGCCATTCCACGGCGCTCCATTCGGTGCTGCGCGACCGTGGCGCGTATCTGTGCGGCCCGCTCGCCCGATACAGCCTGAACGCCGACCGACTGTCGCCCACCGCGCAGGATGCCGCCCGGCGCTCCGGTCTGGACGTCCCGTGCCGGAACCCCTTCAAGAGCCTGCTCGTGCGGATGGTCGAGATCGTCCAGGTCCTGGACGAGGCGATCGGGATCGTCCGGGCGTACCAGGAGCCCGAAGGCGCGTTCGTGGCGGTGCCGGTGGGGGCCGCCACCGGCCGGGGGTGCACGGAGGCGCCCCGGGGCATCCTGTATCACCGCTACACGATAGACGCCGCCGGCCTCATCACCGACGCGCGCATCGTGCCGCCGACGTCCCAGAACCAGGGGGTCATCGAGGAGGACCTCGGCGCGCTGGCGCCCCA
This sequence comes from Vicinamibacterales bacterium, assembly GCA_965197935.1. Taxonomy (GTDB): domain Bacteria; phylum Acidobacteriota; class Vicinamibacteria; order Vicinamibacterales; family CAZQMT01; genus CAZQMT01. The sequence continues at coordinate 2,032,950 of CBDAOD010000002.1, forward strand.
GCTGGCCGAGCAACCGCTGGAGGCGGCCACGTGGCTGGCCGAGCAGGCGGTCCGTAACTACGACCCCTGTATCTCGTGTGCGACGCACTTCCTGACGCTCGAGATCGAGCGCGAGTGAGGTCGTGGGGGTGCGCGTCATCGGGATCGGCCAGCCGTCGGCGGGTGACGACGGCGTCGGGATCGCGGCGCTGCGCCGACTGCGTGACATCGACCTCCCGTCCAACGTCGCGCTGCTGGAGGCGACCGAGGCCACCGGGCTGATCGACCTGCTGCAAACCGACGAGCCGGTGATTCTGTTGGACGCCGTGGTCGGTCCGGGCGCCCTCGGCGAGGTCCTCCGGGTCACACCGGGCGAGCTGCGGACGCGCAACTTCGTCTCGATGTCCACGCACGGGGTCGGGGTCGCGCGGGCGATTGCGCTGGCGCACGCGCTGGAGCCGGATCGCGTCTCTCGCCGGATCACCATCCTCGGCGTACGGATCCGGCGTCCCGAGGCCTACGGCGTCGAGCTGTCCCCCCGCGTGGAGAAGGCCGTGCCCCGGGTCGTCGCCGCCGTCCTTGCCGAGATCGAGGGTTCACGGACGCCGCGGCACTCGGCCGGCCGGATGGAGCCCGAGGGTGCATGAAACCTCCATCGCGAAGCAGATTTTGGCCGCAGTCCTGGCTCGGGTCGGCGGGCGGGCGTCCCGCATTCGCGTCGTCCATGGCTGGGTGGCCGAGTCGGAGTCTCTGTCGCCCGAGAGTCTGGCGTTCCATTTCTCGGCGCATGCCACGGGCACGCCGGCCGAGGGGGCGCGTCTCGAGCGGAGGCTCACCCGGGTCGAGGCGCGTTGCCAGACCTGCGGCGCCACCTATAGACCCGAGTATCACCTGCTCGTGTGCCCGGACTGCGGCAGCGTCGATGGCACGCTGCTCGGGCGCACCGGCCTCGGCATCGACACGGTCGAGATCGACTAGCAGCCCGCGGCGGGATGCAGCGCCGGCCGACTGCAGTAGGACTTTTAGGGCTCTGATGTCCTGTCAGCGTCATTCGTGGCGTAGTCCGCGTGCGGCGCCGAGCGCGACGGCGCGTGGACGACGGGCCACCGGCGTCAGGCCGAGGCCAGGGCGCGCTCCGCGCGGCGGAGCACCGAGCCCGGGTCGCCGCTCGCGTCGACGCGGGTCCATGAGATGTCGCCCGCCGGTTGGGCGAGCTGGCGGCGGAGGACCTCCACATCCGCGTCGGAGGGGTCACCCGTCCGGCGCGCGACCCGATCCGCCAGGACGTCGGCCGGGGCCTCGAGCCAGAGGCCGGTGAACGGCACGGCATCCCCCACCGTTGCCTCGAGGGCCGCGCGGTCGCTCGGGTCGGTGAACACGGCATCCACGACGACCGACCGTCCCGCCCGCACCAGGAGGGTCATCCGCTCGGCGAGGGTGCGGTAGACGATCGCGGATACGACCGGCCGGTAGGCGTCCGGCGGGAGACGCTCCGTGGGCGGGACGTCATAGAGCGACTTCCGCACGACATCGCTGCGCAGGACGACGGCGCCGGGCGCTGCGCCGAGCCCGGGGGCGAGCCCTGCCGCCAGGACTGACTTCCCCGACCCGGACGGGCCGCCCACGGCCACGACGCGGGGCGGCGCGGGGCCGAGAAGCTCGAGCGCCATCCCGAGGTAGGCGACCGCCTCGTCGCGGAGCGCCGCCGCCTGCGCCGGGTCGGGCTGGAGAGCGCTGGCGGTCGCGCCGATCTTCGCGCGGACCGTGGCGCGGCAGGAGGGAAACAGGGGGAGGAGACCGAGGCCGCCCAGATCGCGCGTGAGATCGAGATAGTGGTTGAGCACGACGTTGGCGAGCGGGCGGAGCCCACGGTGCAGGAGGTCCATGAGCAGGAACGCCAGATCGTAGAGTACGTCGGTGCACGCGATCTCGTCGTTGAACTCGATTGCGTCGAAGAGCGTCGGCTCACCGTCCAGGAGACAGATGTTGCGAAGGTGCAGATCGCCGTGGCAGTGCCGTACGAAGCCATGCCACCGCCGGGCGTCGAGCAGGGTGGCCTGCCGGGCCAGCTCCTCTTGCATGCGGGCGTCCATGGTTTCGCGCTGCGTGGGGTCGAACAACGTGGCGCCCTCCTCGGCGAGTCCGGCGCTGTTGCCGCGCACGACCCAGGACATCCCTGCTGACCCGCCGTGGTCGGCACGCGTTTCCGCCTCTTGGTGAAACCGCGCGATCGCCCCCGCCAGGGTCCGCATGAGGGGTTCGTCGAGCCGACCGCGCTCGGCCAGCCGATCGAGGAGCGTCTCCTGATCGAAGCGCACCATCTCCACCACCCAGTCGATCGGTCGGCCACTTCCACCCAGGGCCAGCCCCCCGTCCGGTGCACGCGTCACCGCGAGGATGCCGCGATAGAGCCCGCGGGCCGTTCGGCGGTTCACTCGGACCTCTGCCGCGCAGGCCTGCCGACGCAGGGCGGCGGTCGAGAAGTCGAGGTAGTCGAATCGGAGGGCGCGCTTGAGCTTGTAGGCGCGCCGCCCGAAGAGGAAGACCACGCTGATGTGGGTGTCGATCCGTTCGACGACGCCGGCGGATTGGCCATACGCCGCCGGCCGCGAGAGAAAGCCGATGACCTCCTGCTGCGAGTCGACGACGGTATGTGGCACCGGTCTTGCTCCTGGTCGGCCGCCGCGCGCCCATGCCATTCCGCGAGAAAACCCGCGCCGCCCAAGGAATATCTCACGCACGTCGTCGAGACGGGCCACGGAGGCGGCCGCCTTCACGGTTTGCCTGGGCGGGCTCCGGTTCATCCCGCAGGGAGTTGGCACTAGCTTCGAATGACCAACACCGGACAGTGCGCGAGTCGAACGACACGTTCGGCGACCGATAAGATCAGCAGACGTTTGACGCCGGTTCGACCGTGCGAGGGCAGCACGATCAGCCCTGCACCCACCTGCTGCGCGTACTCGACGATCTCGTGACCCGGATCCCCGAGTGCGACGTGCAGATTCACGCTGCCGTACCTGGGATCCGTGAACCGCTCCGCCAGCGTCGCGCGTGCTCGCTCACCCCGCGTCGCATCGTCCGTGGTTTGCCACATCTCGGCAGGGCTCGACGCCGGTAGCGCAGCCAGGACGTGAATCACCCGAATCTGGCTCGGGTCGTCGGCCAGCTGGAGCGCGTAGTCGACGGCGGCCTGCGATTCGTCGGAGAAGTCGAACGGCGCCACGAGGGTCTTACCGGACAGCCAGCTCATGCGCGGCTCCTTTCTGGGCGTTCCAGGGCGCCTCCGGAACGTGCGTGAGTGACCGTGGAGGCGGACGCCACCCGGTCCACACGGATTCCGACGCGACGCCGGTTGGTGATGCAATCCGGATACCACACGCGGGGCGTGCCGACGGCCGGCCAGGCCTCGTATGATGAGCGTCATGGCTCGCCCCTGCCGCTCAGCTAGACTCGAAGCGGCGTGATGACTGGACCCGTGCTCCGCCCGGACGGATCGATGCCCGAGCCGCCGCCGCCCGACCGGGTGCCGGCCCGCGTGGAGGCTCCGCCGCTCGATTTCTCCCGGGCGCCGTTCCTCGTGATTTGGGAGGTCACGCGGGCCTGCGCGCTCGCCTGCGTGCACTGTCGAGCGGACGCGATCGCCAGACGTGATGCGCGGGAGCTCACGACCGCCGAGGGGCTCGCGTTGATCGACGAGAGCGCGTCGTTCGAGCGCCGCCCCTTGCTGGTCCTGACCGGCGGGGACACGATGTGGCGGAAGGATCTGGTCCGGCTGGTCGGCCATGCCGCGGCGGTCGGGTTGACGGTGGCCTTGACGCCCAGCGGCACCGCCGCCGCGTCGCCCCGACGGCTGACCGAGCTCCGGGACGCGGGTCTGAGCCGCGTGGCCGTCAGTCTCGACGGGCCGGACCCGGCCACCCACGACGAGTTTCGTCGGGTGCGCGGGTCGTACGACTGGACCATGCGGATCATCGACACGGTGCTGGCCCTTGGCTTGCCGCTCCAGATCAACACGACCGTGAGCCGGCAGACCCTTCCGACGCTCCGGGCGACGGCGCGGCGGGTCGGGGACTTTCCTCTGGCGCTGTGGGCCGTGTTCTTCCTGGTGCAGACGGGACGCGGGAGCCGGGTCGATCAGATCGTGCCGGAGGAGTGCGAGGACGTTCTCGAGTATCTCTTCGACCTGTCCGGCCGGGTGCCGTTCGGGATCAAGACCACCGAGGCGCCTCACTATCGCCGGGTCGTCTGGCAGCACCAGACGGCCGCTGCGTGGGCGGGCGGCGCCGAACGACCGAGGGACCACGGTCGGCGGCTGGGGGCCCGGCGCGGCGTGAACGACGGCAACGGCTTCGTCTTCGTCGACCACGTCGGCGATATCTACCCGAGCGGCTTCCTGCCGATGGTGCGCGGCAAAAACACGAGCCTGGTGACGACCTACCGCGACGACGGGATCTTCCGCCGACTCCGAGAGCCCGATGCCCTGAGCGGCCGCTGGGGCGCTGCCGGTTTCGCGCGGTATGTGGCGGGTCACGGTCTCGGGCGTTCGCCGAGACGGGGGACCCGTTTGGCGAGGACCCGCTGTGCGGCTACGAGCCCGGGCCCGATGTCGAGGCACGGATCGAGGCATTTGAGGTATAAGATGATGGGTTGATCACATCAAGACACGACACCGCGAGGTCGAGGCGCATGACCGCCGCGCGTGGCAGCCGAGGAAGGACGCCATGAAGAAGTACGCGAAGCAACGCGAGCAGCTCGAGACGCTGCTCGCCCATCTGACCAGACGTACGACTGCGGTGGAGCGCGACCTGCGCCGCGAGGATGGACCGCTCGACAAGGACTTCGAGGAGCAGGCGGTCGAGCTCGAGAACAGCGACGTGCTGGCCAAGCTCGCCAGCGACGGGCCGCAGCAGATCAGCCTCGTGCAGGCCGCGCTCGATCGTCTGGAGGCGGGTGACTACGGAGTCTGCGCCGACTGCGGCGAGCCTATCCCCGCCGCGCGGCTGCAGGCGCTGCCCTACGCGCTGCGCTGCGTCAAATGCGAGGAGCGGCACGAGGCCAGCGCGAGCTGATCCCGACGCGCGGCCTCCGTCCTACCCACTCGAACCCACACATGTCGCCGAGGACCCGGGTCGATCCCGCCATCCGTTCAGACGGCCGGACTGAGTGTCCGTCCATGGGGTCGAGTGCGCCATGACGATGGTGAGCCGGCCGCACGTGCTCGCCGTGGTGCTTGCCGGAGGCGAGGGTCGCCGGCTGCTACCCTTGAACCGCGATCGCGCCAAGCCGGCGGTCCCGTTCGGCGGTCAGTACCGGCTCATCGACTTCGTGCTGTCCAACCTCGTCAATGCGGGGCTGCGCCGCATCGTGGTGTTGACGCAGTACAAGAGCCACAGTCTGGACCGCCACCTCGCGCTGACATGGCGCCTCTCGCCGCTCCTCGGCAACTACGTGACCGCGGTCCCGGCGCAGATGCGCACGGGGCCGCGCTGGTTCGCCGGGTCTGCGGACGCGATATTCCAGAACCTGAACATCATCTCGGATGAGGACCCCGATTACGTGGCGGTGTTCGGTGCGGATCACATCTACCGGATGGATCCGCGCCAGATGTTCGAGCAGCACATCTCCAGCGGGGCCGGGGTCACGGTAGCCGGCATTCCGGTGCCGATTCGAGAGGCCAGCGCCTTCGGCATCATCGACGCCGACGAGGACTGTCGGATTCGATCGTTTCTCGAGAAACCCGAGACGCCGCCGGCCATCGCCGGGAACGATGGCTACGCGTTCGCCTCGATGGGGAACTACGTCTTCTCGGCGGCGGTTCTCGAGGATGTGGTCCGGGGTGATGCCGCGATCGATTCCTCGGGGCACGACATGGGGGGCGACATCATTCCCGGCCTCGTCGATGGAGGTCGAGCCCACGTCTACGACTTCGCGACGAACCGGGTCCCCGGTCAGTCCGAGCGGGAGCGGGGCTACTGGCGCGACGTCGGCACGATCGATGCGTACTACCAGGCCAGCATGGATCTGATCGCGGTCGAGCCCGTCTTCGACCTCTACAACCAGGAGTGGCCGATCCTGACGTGGCAGTTTCCGTACCCGCCGGCCAAGTTCGTGCACGAGAAAGACAAACGACAGGGTCGCGCCGTGAGCTCACTGGTCTCCAACGGTGCCATCGTGTCGGGCGGTTTGGTCCGCCGCTCGATCATCTCGGCCGAGGTCCGGGTGAACTCCTATGCGCTCGTCGAAGATTCGGTGATCTTCGAGGGCGTCGACGTCGGGCGCCGCGCAGTCGTGCGCCACGCGATCGTCGACAAGCACGTGCGGATTCCCGAGGGATTTCAGATCGGCGTCGATCCCGAAGCCGATCGCCAGCGGTTCCACGTGTCGCCGGAGGGTATCGTCGTCATCGGCAAGGGCGACCGACTGCCCTGACGCCGTTGGCCCGATGACACCCGTGCCGGCACGGCTCCCTGTGTCCCGCTCCGCGCGGCACCGACTTCAGAGCTCGAGCAAGCGCGCGGTGTTCTCTCCCAGGATCCCGGCCTTGTCGGCCGGAGACAGGCCGAGGGCGTCGATGCTCTGCCGCATCTTCGAGAGGCTGCCGATGCGGTGGGGATAGTCGCTACCCGCGAGAATGTGGTCGGCGCCCGCAAAGTCGATGGCCAGCCGGATCGCCTTCGGATCGAAATTGACCGTGTCGTAGTAGAAGGTCTTGAGGAGCGTGCTCGGCGGCACGCTGAGATGGCGCCGGCACTCGTCGAACGCCGCATACCCGCGATCCAGCCGCTCGGCGAGGTAGGGGATGGCCCCCCCGAGATGGGCCAGCACCCACCGAATCCCGCAAACCGCTCCACCACGCCGCTGAACACCAGCTTGGCCGCCGCGAGGGTGGTGTCGAAGGTGAAGCCGAGCAACGGCATCAGCCAGTACTCGGTCATTGCCTCGACGCCGACCGGATGGATCGGATGGATGTAGAGCACGGCCTTCAGCCGGCTCGCCGTCTCGTAGAGCAGCCAGAAGCGTTCGTCGCTCGGCGCGACGCCGTTGACGTTGCTGAAGATCATGAACCCGGCGAACCCCAGATCGGTCATGGCCCGCTCGGCCTCGCGTACCGCGGCTGCGGGATCGCCGAGCGGCAGCGTCGCCAGCGCCGTGAAGCGGTCGCCTCGCTCGGTGACGATCCGCGCCAGGGCGTCGTTGACCTGCCGCGCGAGCGACACCGCTCGGTCGGGGGCCTCGATGAGCGTGGCCGGTGACGTGAAGATCAGCACCTGTCGGTCGATCCCCGTCTCCTCCAGCACCGTCTGCCGGTACGCGATGTCGCGATGTCCGGGTACGACGACGTTGTAGTCGCCGGGATACGCGAGCACCGGGTTGCCATCGGCGTCGACGCTGACCTCCAGGTTGCTGGGCCCCGCCTGCACGGCGGCGAGATACTCGGGAGGGTAGTAGTGGTTGTGGAAGTCGATGATCACGGGGCTCCCGACGCCGCGGGGCCGGGCCCTCGTCCCGCCCGCCACCCGGACCAGAGCCGGTGCACGGGCAAGCCGATCAGGACGAGCGCGAGGCCCACGAGGCTGTCTCGAGGGTTCAGGACGATGTGATTGATGGCGATGATGAACGATGCCGCGGCGAACGCGCCCGGCACGATGGGGTAGCCCCACACCGAGTAGGCGCGAACGAGGTCATCGCGGCGGCGGAGGACGATGAGCCCAATCGCCATCAGCCCGAAGAAGATCCATTCGGTGTAGATCACTCTGGTGAACAGGGTTCGATAGGTCCCCGTCACCACCAGCACCGATGCCCAGACCGCCTGGAGCAGGATCGATCGGTGTGGCGTGCGGTAGCGCGGATGAACCCGGCCCAGCCAGTCGAACAGCAGACCGTCCCGCGCCATGGAGAAGTAGACACGCGGGCCCGAGAGGACGATGCCGCTGAGGGCGCCGCAGGTCGAGAAGATCACGAGGCCTGACATGATCGCGCCGCCGCCGAATCCCGCCACCGCGTCGGCGGCGTCGGCCGCCACGCGGGTCGACCGCGCGACGGTCTCCAGCGGCAGGACATACAGGTAGACGGCGTTCATCGCAACGTAGCACACCGTGACGATCACCGTGCCCGTCGCCAGGGCCCTCGGGATCGTGCGGCGCGGGTCGACGGTTTCCTCGGCGTTGTAGGTCTCCATGTGCCAGCCGCCGAAAGCGAAGAGACCGGCGCCGACGGCCAGCGACAGGTTGCCGACGTCGAGCGCGAAACCCAGAACGATGATGAACGCGATGGCGACGAGCTTCCCGAGTGTGAACAGCGCCTGCAGGGTGCTGGCCTGCTTCACGCCGACGTAGTTGACCGCCGAGACGATGACGATGGCCGATACCGCCACGAGATCGATCGCCACGTCTCCCATGGGGGCGAAGTAGGCGACGTAGCGGGCGAACACCACGGGAATCGCGGCGATGATGCCCGAGTGCATCACCCAGAACATCGCCCAGCCCCAGAGGAAGCCCAGGGCGGGTGAAAAGGCCTCCTTCAGATACACGTACACGCCACCGCTCTTCGTGAACATCGAGGCCAGCTCGGCACAGACCAGCGCGCCGCACAGGGTCAGCATGCCGCTGATGCACCAGACCAGCAGCACACCGGGAATCGAGGGAACCTGGCTGGTAATCTCGGACGGTTGGACGAAGATCGAGGCGCCGATGATGCTGCCGACGACCATCGCGGTGGCATGAGGCAGCCTGATCGCTTGCCGAAGCTCCGTTCTGGCGCTCATGATGACGCCGCGCAGCGCGCTGGCGTGCCGGTGATTCTACACCCGAGCATCGCGCCTGGGCGGGCTATACTGTCGCCACATGGGGGCAAGCCTCACGCGCCCGCCGGTCGCCCCGCCGTGGCTGTGTCCCGTCCTGGCGATGTTGGCGTGCGCCAGCGCTCTCGGCGAGGCGGCGCCGGCAAGCGAACGGCGATTCGAGACCAGCGACCGACGTCTGCTCGGTACCGAGACGCGACGCTCGGCCTCCGTCCGACTGGGTGACGTGGACGGCGACGGCGATCTCGACGCCATCGTCGCCAACGGGCGGCACTGGCCGGAGCGCAACGTCGTCTTCCTGAACGATGGCCACGGCTTCTTCCTCCAGGTCCGGGACCTGGGGCGCGAGGGCGCCACGAGCTATGCGGTGCCGCTGGCCGATCTCGATGGCGACGGGGACCTCGACGTCGCGGTCGGCAACGACCGCGTGCCGAACGTGATCCATCTGAACGACGGCAGCGGGCGCTTTGACCAGGGCCAGGGATTCGGGCCGGCCGGCGTCCGCACGCGCAGTCTGACCCTGGCCGACCTGGACGGCGACGGCGACGTCGATGTCTTCCAGACCAATCGGGGCGATCCCAACCAGCTCTACCTCAACGACGGTCACGGACGCTTCACGGCCGGAGCGACGTTCGGGACGCGCGACGATTCGACGATCGCGGTCGCCCTGGGTGATCTCGATGGCGACGGAGGCGTCGATCTGGCGCTGGCCAACCGGGATGGCCAGCAGAACTACGTGTATCTCCGTACGGGCGGAGGCTTCACCGACGCGCGTCCCTACGGCTCGGGCCACGACGAGACGCGCGCGGTGGCGCTCGCCGATCTCGACGGAGATGGCACGCTGGACATCGTGGCGGGGAATATCAACGAGCCGAACGCCGTGTATCTCAACGACGGCCATGCCACATTCGGGCCCCCGATGACGTTCGGGCGGCCCGATGGGGCCTCCTATTCATTGGGCGTCACCGACCTGGATCGCGACGGCGACGTGGATGTCGTCGTGGGCAACGTGGGACAGCCCAACGCCGCGTACTTCAACGACGGGACCGGGGTTCTCTCGGCGCCGACGCCCTTCGGGGACGCGGCGCATCTGACGTATGGCGTCACGGTCGGCGATCTCGATGGTGACGGCTATCCGGACATCGCCGTGGCGAACTCGGGCGCGCCGAACATGGTCTTCATGAATCGAGCGCCCAGATAGGCCGCGACCGCTCTCACTTCGCCACCCTGGAGACCCACGATCATGCGCAGGATTCTGACCGGGTCGGCAACCGCATGTGCGATCGCGGCGGCGGCCGTCGTCGCGAGCGGACGGCTCGCGGCGCAGTCGGCGCCCGCGGCCGGCGTCACCTTCGAGGCGGCGCGTTTCGGGAACCTCGAGTGGCGGAACATCGGGCCCCGCCGCGGCGGACGATCGCTGGCCTGCTCCGGTAGCGCGGGTCGCCGTCACGAGTACTACTTCGGCGCCACCGGGGGCGGTCTCTGGAAGACCGTCGACGGCGGCCTCACCTGGAAGCCCGTCACGGACGGGCAGGTGACGAGCTCGTCGGTCGGCGCGATCGGCGTGGCCGAAACCAATCCCGACGTCGTCTACATCGGAATGGGGGAGACGCGGCTCCGCGGGAGCATCACGCAGGGAGACGGTGTCTACAAGACCACCGATGGAGGCGAGACCTGGCGGCACCTCGGCCTGGCCGAGACGCAGGCGGTCGCGCGGGTTCGCGTGCATCCGACCAACCCGGACATCGTGTTCGTCGCCGCGCTGGGGCACGTCTACGGCGACAACGCGGAGCGTGGGGTCTTTCGCTCCACCGACGGTGGCAGCACCTGGGAGAAGGTGCTCTACGTCAGCCCGAAGGCGGGCGGCGTGGACCTCGTCATCGATCGGCGGAATCCGGAGATCATCTACGCGTCGCTCTGGCAGGTCTACCGCAAGTCCTGGAAGATGTGGGGCGGAGGTCCGGACTCGGGCCTCTACAAGTCGACGGACGGCGGCGATACCTGGACCGAGCTGGCCGGGAACCCCGGTATGCCCGACGGCCCGCTGGGCAAGATCGGCATCACGGTGTCGCCGGCCGATCCGCAGCGCCTCTGGGCCGTCGTCGAGGCGCACGAGGGCGGCGTGTTCCGGTCCGATGACGGCGGGGCCACGTGGGAGCGCACGAACGACGAGCGCAAGATCCGGCAGCGGCACTTCTACTACAGTCGCATCTACGCCGACACCCTCGACCGCGACACGGTCTACGCGTTGAACGTCCAGTTCTGGAAGTCGACGGACGGGGGCGTGACCTTCGACACCGAGATCACGGTGCCGCACGGCGACAATCACGACCTGTGGATCGACCCGAACGACCCGCTTCGCATGTGCAACGCGAACGATGGCGGGGCGAACGTCTCGATCAACGGCGGCGAGACATGGACGGAGCAGCATTTCATCACGACGCAGCTCTACCACGTCGCGACGACCAACGACTTCCCGTATCACGTCTGCGGCGCCCAGCAGGACAACAGCACGGTGTGCGTCCCGAGTGCCGGCTGGGACTTCATGCAGGCGCGGGGGCCGAACCACCGCTGGTACTACGCCGTCGGCGGGGGCGAGAGCGGCTATATCGCGCCGGATCCCACCCAAACGGGTATCTTCTACGCGGGAAGCCAGGGGCGCTTCTCACACGCTACGATCGGAGCAACGGCCAGACCCGGGACATCCAGGTCCATCCGCGCTTCTTCTCGGGCGAGCCGGCCAGTGCACTACCCGAGCGCTGGCAGTGGACGTTCCCGATCGTGTTCTCGCCTCTCGACGACAACATCATCTACACGGCGTCCCAGCACCTCTTCAGGACGAGGAACGTGGGCCAGACATGGGAGAGGATCAGCCCCGATCTGACGCTGGCCGATCCGGAGACCCTCGGCGAGAGCGGGGGGCTGATCACCGGGGACATGAACGGGCCCGAGATCTACGCGACGATCTTCGCGGTGGCGCCGTCCTATCACGACATCGATACGATCTGGGTCGGTTCCGACGATGGGCTGGTGCACCTCACGCAGGATGGGGGCCAGAGCTGGACCAACATCACGCCGCCGGACATGCCCGAGTACACGCGGGTCAGCATCATCGATGCGTCCCGGCACGCGCCGGGTACGGCGTACGTGGCCGGGAATCGATACCAAGTCGACGACCGGGCGCCACACGTCTGGCGGACTCGTGATTTCGGCGAGAACTGGGTCAAGATCGTCGACGGGCTCGCGCCGGGCCACTTCGCCCGCGCCATCCGGGAGGACCCGGTCCGGGAGGGTCTGCTGTTTCTCGGAACCGAGCACGCGGTCTACGTGTCGTTCGACGCGGGGGACTCGTGGCAATCGCTCCAGCTCAACCTGCCGGACACGCCGATTCGCGATCTCGTCGTCAAGGACAACGACGTCGTGCTGGGGACCCATGGCCGCGGATTCTGGATCCTCGACGACATCGAGCCGTTGCGCGAGCTGCGTGCCGAGGTCTACACGGCGCCGCTGACGCTCTTCCAGACGCGTCGTGCCGTCCGCGGCGTCGAGCGCGCGGCCATTCAGTATTTCCTCGGCGAGGAAGGCGACGAGGTGACGGTCGAGATTCTCGACCCGAGCGGGGAGCTGGTCGGGAGCTTCGCGGGGACCGAGCCGACCTGGGAGCCGGATCCCGATCTGCCGCGCCGGCTCGCCAACCGCTCCACCACACCGACGACCGCGGCGGGCATGAACCGGTTCGAATGGGATCTGCGCCATCCCGGTCCGGCCGAGTTCGAGCAGGCCATTATGTGGGGGGCCACCTATCAGCTCGGGCCGAAGGCCGTCCCCGGCCGATACCAAGCGCGGGTCAGCGCGGCGGGTCGGATGGAGACGACAGCGTTCGACGTCGTCCTCGATCCGCGATTCGAGGGCGTCACGCAGGCGGATGTCGAAGCCCAGTTCGCCCTCGCGAAGCGAATCAGCGACAGCACCAATGCCGCGCACGAGGCGGTGCTGCAGATCCGCAGAATCCGCGAGGAGCTCGTCGACCGGCTCGAGTCCTCGGACGACGCGGAGCTCCAGCGTGTGGGGCAAGACTTCGTCAAGCAGATCGAGTCCGTCGAGCAGGAGCTCATCCAGGTCAGGAATCAGAGCAGCCAGGACACGCTCAACTTTCCGATCAAGCTCAACAATCGGCTGGCCGCGCTGCGGCGCAGCGTCGAGACCGGTGACGCGAGGCCGACCGACGCGGCGCACACCGTCTACGATGCGCTGAGGGCGGAGCTCGAGGAGCACCTCGGGAGACTCGAGACAGCGCTGGGGGGGCCGTTCGACAGCGTGAACGCGCGGCTCAGGAGTCGGAATCTCGAGCCGATCGACCGGTAGCTACGCTCCTCCGAGGGCCTGCTGCCGAAGGGCGTGGTCGGCCAGGACGAGCGCCATCATCGCCTCGGCCATCGGGACGAAGCGCGGGAGCAGACACGGGTCGTGACGGCCCCTGGTGGTGACGGTCGTGGGATCCCCGGCACGGGTGATCGTCTCCTGCGGGCGCGGCAGTGAGCTGGTCGGCTTGACGGCGCAGCGGAGGACGATGGGCATGCCGCTCGAGATCCCGCCGAGCATACCGCCGTGCCGATTCGACCGGGTGACGACGCGTCCGGCGTCCGTCGTGAAGGGATCGTTGTTCTCGCTCCCCCGGGCCGTCGCCGCCGCGAAGCCCGCTCCGTACTCGACGCCCAGGACGGCCGGCAGGCTGAGCATCGCCTTGCCGAGATCGGCCTTGAGCTTGTCGAAGACCGGCTCGCCCCAGCCAGCCGGCACGCCCACGGCGACGATCTGCGCGATGCCGCCGACCGAGTCCGCCTCGGCACGCAGCTGCTCGATCAGGGCCACCATCTGCGGCGCGACCTCGGGATCGGGGCATCGGGTCGGTGACGCCTCCACGTGCTCGAGCGTGACCGCGGCCGGATCCGGGATTCGGGCGGCGAGGTGGCCGATCTGGGTGACGCAGCCGACGATGTGGACGCCGAATCGTTCGCGGAGGAGCTTCTTGGCCACCGCGCCCGCCGCCACGCGCACCGAGGTCTCCCGCGCGCTGGATCGACCGCCCCCGCGGTAATCGCGCCGGCCGAACTTCGCGTCGAAGGTGTAATCGGCGTGGCCGGGGCGGTAGACGTCCTGAATCGCGCTGTAGTCTCGCGGGCGCTGGTCCCTGTTGCGGATGACCAGCGCGATCGGCGTGCCGGTCGTGCGGCCCTCGAAGACCCCGGAGAGGATCTCGGCGGTGTCCGGCTCCTGCCGCTGGGAGACGATCGGCGACTGTCCTGGCCGCCGGCGATCGAGATCCGGCTGGATGTCGGCCTCGGAGAGATCGAGCCCCGGCGGCACGCCGTCCACGATCGCGACGTAGCCCGGGCCGTGGCTCTCGCCGGCAGTCGTGACGCGAAAGAGTTGCCCGAAGCTGTTGCCCGCCATGCTCCCGTAGTCTATCGTGTCTGGGAGTTTTGGATGGTCGTCGCAGGGGTTCCGATGCCGCGGATGACGCTGACCACGATCGCTGCGCTGATGTCACTCGGCGTCTGGATGAGCGCCACCGATCGATCCGTGCGCGAGGAGCCGGGGCCGGCCGAGCCGGGCGGCACCGGCCGGGCACGATCGGCCGGCCAGTCAGCCGAGCCGGGCGGTGCCGGGGCGGACGGTGGGTTCGACCCCTGCGTGACGAGTGGTGGGGACGTCGGCCGGCGGCTTCCACCCCTGCACTGTGTCCAGCTGTTTCCCACCGCGGAATTCGCCGGTGCCTCGGGACGAGTCGAGCTGGGCCGGGTTCCGGGACCGTTCGGCGTGAGCGTGTCGCGCGACGGGCACCACCGGTACGAGTTGACCTTCGTCGTCGACGGACTCCCCGATGCCAGCACGTTGGGCGCCTCGGCCACCTACGTCGCCTGGGTCACCAATCCGCTGCTCGATCCCGTCGTCAAGCTGGGAGAGGTCGGCAACGGCCGTCTCCGGCTCGGCCGCGTGGTGCTCAACAAGTTCACCGTGTGGATCAGCCTGGAACCCTCGGACGACACCGCGCAGCGTGAGGGACGCCTGGTGCTGCGAGGACGGTCGCCCAGCAGCGTGATGGAGGCGCACGACCTGCTCACGCTCGCCCCGACCGCGGTGATGCCGACCCGGCCGGCTCCGGCCGAGGGGGCGCACGCGCATGCCGGCGGGGGTGCCGGATGGTCGATGCCACCCATGCACCCGGCGGTGCCAATGCTTCCCGGCCTGCGGGGTCTGACCCCGGGGGTGACCCCGTATCTGCCGGCGGTCGTCGATCTGGAGCGGCTCCCCGAGGCACGGCCACGCCAGCTGGTCAGGCTGGGCGATGGCGGCACGCTCGACCTCGAGGCCGGCATGGTGCGTCGGACGATCGGGAGCCGAACGCTCGCGATGTACGGCTTCAACGGCCAGTATCCAGGGCCGCTGATTCAGGTCCCGGAGAAGGCGACGATCTTCGTGAATTTCACGAACCACACCGAGCTCCCGACGACGATCCACTGGCACGGTGTCCGGCTGGACAACCGGTACGATGGCGTGCCTGGCGTGACCCAGGACCCGGTGAATCCCGGCGACACGTTCCGGTATCGGATCTTCTTTCGGGATGCCGGCATCTACTGGTATCACCCCCACCATCGTGAGGACATCCAGCAGGAGCTCGGCCTCTACGGCAACATGCTCGTCGAGTCGCCGCGCGCCGACTACTTCGGTCCGGCTCACCGCGAGGCGGTCCTGATGCTGGACGACCTACTCCTGGGTGAGGCCGGGCTCGTGCCGTTCGGCACCGAGGCCTCCAACTACGCGCTCATGGGGCGGTTCGGCAACGTGCTGCTCATCAACGGCGAGCCCGACTACGAGCTCGAGGTCGAGCGCGGCGAGATCGTGCGCTTCTTCTTCACCAATGTGTCGAACACCAGGACGTTCAACGTGTCCTTCGACGGGACGCCGGTGAGGGGCGTCCGATGCAGGACGTGCCGATGAAGGACATTTCGATGAAGATCGTGGGCTCGGACATCGGCAAGTTCGAACGAGAGGAATGGGTCGACAGCGTCGTCATCGCGCCGGCCGAGCACTACATCGTCGAGGCGCAGTTCACCGAGACGGGGCTCGTGTCCCTCACCAACCGCGTGCAGGCGGTGAATCACCGGTACGGCGGGTTCCTGCCGGAGGTGGACACCCTGGGGCGCGTACGCGTCGGTCGAGGCGACGCGCCCGACGACCACACTGCGGCGTTCCAGACGCTGCGCGAGAACGCCGACGTCATCGCCGACATCGACCGTCTTCGCGCCGAGTTCGACCGGCCCGTCGACCACGCGCTGACCCTGACGCTCGAGGTGGCGGGGCTCCCGCTGGCCGTCGAGCAGGTGATGCGGTTCGACGCGATCTACTTCAACCCGGTCGAGTGGAGCGGCACGATGCCGATGATGAACTGGGTGAGCACCGCCGAGGAGGTCGAGTGGGTGCTCCGGGAGGGCGGGACCGGTAGGACGAACATGGACATCGCGTGGCGGTTCCGTGTGGGTGATGTCGTCAAGATCCGACTCACCAACGACCGCGGAGCGTTCCACGCGATGCAACATCCGGTGCACATCCACGGTCAGCGGTTCCTGGTTCTCCAGCAGAATGGCGTGCCGACGCCCAATCTGGTCTGGAAGGACACGACGCTGCTCCCGGTCGGATCGGTGACCGACATCTTGCTCGAGCTGTCGAACCCGGGCCGCTGGATGGTGCACTGTCACATCGCCGAGCATCTCGAGTCCGGCATGAAGTTCGTTTTCGAGGTCGAGCCGTAGTGGCACGACGTCGTCGATCCACTAGAAGCTGACGAGGGCGTCACCAGAGCGCCAAGCGCAGAAGGAGTCCGCCATGCGACAGGGTGGTTGGTCGTCGAGCGTCGCCGTCGCGTTTCCGATCGTGCTGTCGCTCGTGGCAGGGGGAGCGGCGGCCGGGGCGGCACAAGATCGTCCCGCTCGCTCGGAGGAGGTGCAGCCGTTCGTCTCGGTCGACGCGCCGGTCGTGGCGCTCCAGGGCGTCACCGTGATCGACGGGACCGGCGGTCCACCGAGGACGGACCAGACCATCGTGGTGGAGGAAGGCCGGATCGCCGCCGTCGGTTCCACGCGAGAGGTGACCGTGCCCGCGGGGGCGGAGGTGCTCGCGTTGGGCGATCACACGGTCATCCCCGGTCTGTTCGGGCTCCACGACCATAGCTACTACACGGCCGCGGGCGGGCGCGCCGCCCAGCTCGATTTCAGCGGACCGCGGATCTATCTGGCGTCCGGGGTCACGACGGTGCGGACGACCGGCAGCCGGGCTCCCTACGCCGAGCTGAATCTCAAACGCGCGATCGACGCGGGCGAGGTCCCCGGTCCGACGATGTACGTCACGGGTCCCTACCTCACCGGAGGGAGCGGGCCCAGCATGATGAGCCGGCTGTCGGGACCGGACGACGCCCGCCGACTCGTCCGCTACTGGGCGGAGGAGGGCGTGACCTGGTTCAAGGCGTATACCGAGATCAGCCGCGAGGAGCTCGGCGCCGCCATCGACGAGGCCCACAAGCTCGGTGTCCAGGTCACGGCGCACCTCTGCTCGGTGACCTATCGCGAGGCGGTGGCGCTCGGCATCGACAACGTCGAGCACGGCCTGTTCGCCAACACCGACTACGACCCGGAGAAGGAGGCCGACCGGTGCCCTCAGGGATTTCGGACCAGGCTCGCCGATCTCGATATCGAGAGTGACGCGGTGCAGGCCACGTTCGAGGAGATGATCGACAGCGGGGTGGCGATGTCGTCGACGCTGGCCGTCTACGAGATGTTCGTGCGCGGGCGGCCGCCGGTCGAGCAGCGAGCCCTCGACGTGCTGGCACCGGAGATCGCGGAGGCCGTTCGCGAGGAGAACATCCGCTATGCCGAGGCCGGTCCGAACGACGACATCGGGATGTCACCCGCCGTGTTTGCAAGGCGATGGAATACGAACGGGCGTTTGTCGAGGCGGGCGGCCTGCTGGCCGCCGGCGTGGACCCGACCGGCTACGGTGCCGCCCTCCCGGGGTTCGGCGACCAGCGCAACTACGAGCTGCTCCTCGAGGCCGGATTCGGTCCGGCGGAGGTCATTCAGATCTTGACCGCCAACGGGGCGAAGGTGCTCGGCGTCTACGACGAGGTGGGCAGCGTCGAGCTCGGTAAGACCGCCGATCTCGTGGTGATCGAGGGCGATCTCACGGCCGACCCGGCGCGCATCCGCAACGTGACGACTGTGTTCAAGGCGGGGGTGGGCTTCGACTCGGCCAAGCTCATCGACGCCGTGCGCGGCGAGGTCGGCATCCGCTGATGCCCGACGCCAGGGCGCTCGGCCTACCGACGACGACCGATGCGCGTGCTGGCCGGGACCGGAGTCACAACCGGCGGCAGTCGGCGACGTGCCGTGACGGGTTCCTCGAAGATGGGTGAGCTGCCGTTCGCTAGCTCGCCCCTCGCCAGCCGGGTTCTACTGCGCGCGATCGAGCTCGTCGATCGTTCCGACGGCGGGGCCGGTCCCGTCGCAGTGGCCGCACGTGAGGACAAGCGTCTCCGGGTGAGCGGCCCTCCACTCGGCCCACCGGGTGAGCGTCCACCGATCGGCGGGGATCTCCCGGAGCGTCTCACCTTCGAGCTCGCCCTCGAGCGCGTCGCCGCTCCGCTGGAGCCAGTTCGAGTCCGTCTCCCGGTCGTACATGACCAGGTTGCCGTCGACGAGCTTCCCCGAGACTCCGAGCGTCAGCTCTTGTTCGCCAACTCTGCGGTCGTGAACCACGACCGATTGCTCGGACGGTCACCAGGAGCCGGCGACGGGCACGTCGCCGACACGGTCGTTGACGACCTGATGGTTCTTCAGCACGTAGAGCGGGTAGGCGCGGTCGGAGCCGTCGATCGAGAGACCGACCACGCTCACGCCGTCGGCGAGTTGCGCCTCCTCGGCCGTCACGAAGGTGGGACGGACCAGCGCGAGCTTGGCGTCCTTGCCTCGATAGGGCAGCACGCCGTGGAAGGGTTCGCCACCCGTCACCGTCCGTTCCGGCTCGCCGATCTCGGACCGTTCCGGCTCGGCGACCACCTGCTCCTCGGCCACCTGGCACGCGGTCGAGAAGACGAGCGGAGAGACGGCGATTAGGGCGCCTGCCATCGATCGAATCGTATACCTCACGAATGCTCCTATGACGGTCATTGTCCCCACGGGCGCGACACTTGTGGCCGTGTCGCGACCACTTCCCATCCTCCGGTGTCCTGCCGCAGTTGGACCGTTCGGTCCGCCGGAATCTCGCCGGTGCGGGTCGTCTCACCCGACGGCCACCGCACCTCGATGGCCCGAGCCTCCGCAATCGAACCGAGCCCGAAGTGCAGCCTGGCCGAGTTGGCGCTGAGGTAGCTCTCGCCCGCCAGTCTCGGCCGCACGAGCCGCCCGCGCTCGGTCTCGACCGTCACCTGGGCCCCGATCGCCCAACGGTTCTGGTCGATGCCGACGAGCTCGACCTGCAACCAGTGGCCCGCGGCGGGCGACGTGTTGCGGAGCAGCAGCGGACTGCCGTTGTGCGTGGAGATCACGGCGTCGACCAAGCCATCGCGATCGTAGTCCGTGAACGCGCCACCCCGTCCGACCAGTGTCGCCTCGAAGGCGGGTCCGGCGCAAGCCGACGCGTCCGCGTACCGCCCGTCCCGCCGCTCGTAGAGACGCAGTGGCTGGGGGATCATTTTCGGGTCGCTAAGCACCTCCAGCGTCCATTCGTCCTCGATCGTCGAGCCATTGACCACCACAACGTCGAGATCCCCGTCGAGCTCGAGGTCGAAGAACCCCGTGGCCCAGCCGACCAGGCTGGGATCGACGGGGGCGAGTCCCTCCTCGATCGTCCGGTCCTCGAAGAGCAGGCTGCCGGTGGTCGATCGGTTGCGGTAGAGCGCGTTCTGCTCGCCGACCCAGTGGGTGAGGAAGAGGTCGATCGCGCCGTCGGCGTCGTAATCCCCGACGCCGATGCCCATCCCGGCCCTCGGATCCCGGGTGCCGGCCGCCGGCGCGTCCTCGAAGGTGCCGTCTCCCCGGTTCCGAAAGAGGCGATCGAACGACTGGTCGTTCGCCACGTAGAGATCCGGCCACGCATCGCCATCGAGATCCGCGAAGAGGGCCTGCAGTCCACGCCCGGCTTCATCGAGGACGCCGGCCCGCTCCGCTGCGTCTTCGAATCGGGCACGACCGTCGTTCTGGAAGAGGAAGTTCCGCTGCGGCGGGTAGTCGGCCGGCGTCGTCATCGGTGCTGGGCGTCCTCCAACCAGCGGCCGGTCGCGCGCGCGCGCCCACGGGAAGTCGACGTAGCACGGCACGTAGAGGTCGAGATCCCCGTCCCGGTCGTAGTCGCCGATGGCGGGGCCGCTGGCGAAGCAGTCGATCCGATCAAGCCCGGCCGCCTCCTGCTGGTCCACGAACGTGCCGTCGCCGCGGTTTCGATAGAACGCCACCTCGCCGATGCCGGTGATCACCAGGTCGAGCCATCCATCGCCGTCGAGATCGGCCCAGACCGCGGCCATGTCCCACCCCGCGTGCGCGAGCGTGGCCGTCTGGGTCACGTCGCGGAACGTGCCGTCCCCCTCGTTGCGGAACAGCCGGCCTCCCGCGCGGGTTCGAATGAGCTCCTCGCGTGACAGGAGCGCCGGCCCGGCGAGATTCGCGATGTAGATGTCGTCGAAGCCGTCGTTGTCGTAGTCACCGACGGCGATGCCAGACCCGTTGTCCTCGGGCAGGAGCGCCGCCCGCGTGGCGCCGAAGTGCAAAAAGTGGACACCGGCGGCGGCGGTCACGTCCTCGAAGCGAATCGCGCACGGCTCTGCGGGCGCATCCTGCTCGACTGGCAGAGCCGACCGTTGGCACGCGACCATGCCAAGACACGCGATGAGAGACGGTACAAGGATGCGCCGCAGTGCCAGTTGAACGTCCTCGCGATGAAACCGCCTGACGCAGGTCACTAGGTAAGGCTAGCGTACGACGTTGTCCGTCTGCCGTGGTGCGGAACACCGTCCTGCATTTACCCTCGCCCCGATGACGTTGATCATAGGCGCGCCCGCAGGCGCCGGATAGGCTAGGACTCATGGCCGGTGGGGTCGAGCATGCGGCAGCCCTCTAACGAGGCGCGGTCTCCCGGGTTCGATCCGGAGGCGACCGTCCGCGCAGTCCTCGCGACCTATCCCGAGACGGCAGCGGTCTTCGACCGCTTCGGCCTGATGGGATGCGGCGGGGAACAGGGCCCGGACGAGCGTCTCGACTTCTTCGCCCGCGCCCACCAGGTGCCGCTCGCCGACCTGCTCGGCGCGCTCGACGAGGCAGTCCGGACGGCACCGCCTTCGCCGTCGCCCGCGGCCGCGCCCCGGGCGCGACCACCGACGCCGGAGTCAGCGAGCCGATTCGTTCCCTTCTTCATCGCCTCGCTGGTGCTCACCCTGACCCTCGGCGCCACGCTCGGCATGATCAACCTCGCGCGGCTCACGTGGACGTGGGGTGGCCTGGCCCGGGAGTCGGTCTGGGCTCACGCCTACGTCCAGGTCTTCGGCTTCGTCGCACTGTTCGTCATGGGCGTGGGCTACCACGTCCTGCCGAGGTTCGTCGGGGTGCCGCTCCAGGCGTCCCGTCTGGCGGGCTGGTCGTTCTGGCTACAGCTGGGGGGCGTTCTGGCGACGGCGACCGGCTTCTTCCTGCCGATCGGGTGGGGTCATCCGTTGTGGGTCGTCGGCAGCGTGGCGCTGGTGGGCGGCGCGGTCGCCTTCGCCGTCTCGATCGCGCGCACGCTACGCGCCGGGCAGCCCGAGCCGTTCATCCGCTGGGTACTCGCGGGGGCGGTCTGGCTCGTCGCCGCCTCGGGGATCGCGCTGGTCGCCGCGCTCACCGGCGATCCGACGTGGCATCAGATTCTGTGGCCCGCCGCGCTGTTCGGCTTCGCGGGCTGCTGGATTCTCGGCGTCGGCCGGCGGATCTTTCCGGTGTTCCTGGGCTGGGAGCCTGGCTGGGCGACCCGGGAGTACCCCGTGTTCGTCCTCTATCAAATCGGGGTCGTCGCCTGGAGCGTCGGGGCCTGGCCCGTGCACGACGTGGTGCTGCCGCTGGTGCGCGCGGCCGGCGCGGTGGCGCTCGTCGTGGCGGTGCCGGCAATGGCCCGTATTGTCGGTCTGTTCGGGGGGCTGCGCGGGGAGCTTCGCCCGTCGACCGCCCGGGCCGGCGATCCCGAGCGCGGCTATCAGCGATACGTCTATGCCGCGTGGGGCTGGCTCTTCGTCGGCCTGGCCGCTGGTCCGGTCTGGACCCTGGTGGCGCTGAGCCACGGCCGGTATGGGTCCATCCTGATGCTGGACTTCGCGCGTCACGCGGTGGCCTTCGGCTTCGTGACGCAGATGATCCTGGGGGTCGCCAGCCGGGTGCTCCCGGTGTTCACCGGGCATCGGCTCTGGAGCCCCCGGCTGCGCGCGGCGACCTGGTGGCTCCTCAACCTCGGGGTCCTGCTGCGCGGCCTCGAGGCCGCCGTCGCGGCCGGCGTCTGGCCCGCCGCCTGGCCATTCATCGCGCTCTCGGGCCCGCCCGCCGTCGCGGCGATGTTCCTGTTCACCGGCAACGTGATGATGACGATGCGCGGGCAGACCTCCGCTCTCCGGCCCAGCGGACCACGGGACGTTCCCGACCAGCTCATCCCCGACCAACTCATCTCTGACCTGCTGCGCGTGCCGGGCGTCCTCGAGCTCCTCGTGGAGGCGGGGTTCACCCCACTACGTAATCCCGCGATGCGCGCGACCTTCGCGCGGACGGTCACCCTGCGGCAGGCCTGCCGCATGCGCGACGTGGGGCTCGATCCGCTCGCCGAACGCATCCGGCTCCTGCAAACGGCCCAGGGCTCGGACCGTCGGTCGATGGATGGATCCTCGACGATTCCATTGACTCCGGTCACCGGAGGGCCCCCGCGGGCACCCCGCAGTCTCTGACGTTGCGTTGCTCCTCGCCGATTTCCCTGCCGCCGACCTTCGGCGCGTTTCGCGCCCGGCGCGGACCACGTCGTTGCCGGCTCGTTCGTCCTGATCGGGCAGAATCGGATCAGGGGCATCATCCAGGCGATCGCCCGCGATAGCCGAGGGTGAGGCACCCCGAGGCCGATCTTGCCGCCAGGGAGACGCGGATCGACACGGACGACCGCCAGAAACCCGACGCCCACTTCCGGCATCTAAACAGGTCGGATGCGAATGGTGAGATGGAGTGTCGGGTTCGCCTTGGTGCTGGTCGTCCTCTATCTGTCGAGTGGGACGCACCGGACCCGGCCGGACCCCTGGTGGGCCGGGAACGTCGAGGCCGTGGGTGCCACGGCATCGGCCGAGGTCCGGGAGGATCGCCTCGTGACGGAAGACAAGGCAATGAGCGCCGACACGGTCGGCATGGCGGAGCGGGCCGAGAAGATCGTCAAGACGGAGGCGGAGTGGCGCGAGCTCCTGACCCCGCGGCAGTTTCAGGTGCTACGCGAGAAGGGGACCGAGCGCGCGTTCACGGGTAAATACCACGACAGCAAGGAGAAGGGCACCTATCGGTGCGCCGGGTGCGGCCTGCCCCTGTTCGACTCCGACACGAAGTTCGATTCCGGGACGGGCTGGCCGAGCTTCTACGCTCCGGCCGGCGAGGGGAGCGTGGAGACCGAGGAGGACGGGAGCCTGTGGATGCGCCGGACCGAGGTGTTGTGCGCCCGGTGCGGGGGGCATCTGGGTCACGTGTTCGAGGACGGGCCCGCACCGACCGGCCAGCGCTACTGCATCAACTCCGAGGCGTTGACGCTCACGGACGCGGACGAGTGACCGACCCGACAGCCTCGCAGCCCGTGGCAAAAGCCCTGCTGCAGTCGGCCGGCGCTGCATCCCGTCTGACTGCGTTGCTCGTCGGTCACATACTCCCGGTATTCTCGCTCCTCGCTCCTTGCCAGACGGGCGCAGCGCCATCCTTGGTGCGACGCAGGACTTTCACCACGGGCTGCTAGCACGAGCCGGCCGGCCAGATATGACGCCGGTCATACGGTCTCACGACCACGTTCGGTACGCTGCTCTGGGCGCAGAGGGTGCCCGGGGATTGCCATGCAGGATGGGGGGTCGGGTGCGACGCGCATCCGAACGGGGTGGCTCGGCTGGCTGCCGCGGCTCGCGCTCAGCGCGCTGCTGTTCGAGCTGCTGACCGGCCTGGTCGTCACCGTCGGGCCCCTCCATCCCGCGGTCGAGTGGACCGTCCTGGTCCACACGCTCGTCGGCGCCGTCACCCTCGTCCCCATCGCCTGGTATCTGTCGGCCCACTGGGTCGACGACCGCGGCTACAGCTTCTACCACGTCGTCCTCCTCGGCTACGTCGCCGGGGGCGCCCTCGTGATCTGCCTACTCTCGGGGGTCGTGGTCACCTGCCAGGCGCTGTTCTCCACGCGGACGTCCTACTGGTGGCGGCAGGCGCACGTCGTGTCCACGCTCGTGACGCTGGGGGCGACACTGCCGCACGTGCTCTTCGCGGCCGTCCGGTCGTGGAGAGAGCCGCGTGCGTCACGCCGTCCGGCATGGCGCGCCGCGCGAGCGTGTCTGGCGCAGGCGGCGAGCCACACCGTTGCGGGGGCCGCGCTGATCGGGGGGCTCACCGTCCTCTATTCGGGCACGGCCTACCTGAACGAGTTTCCCGACGACTACGAGTTCCTCTACGGCGAGGATCGACCCTTCGCGCCGAGCCTCGCCCGGACGAGCACGGGTGGCGCCTTCGACCCGCGGTCGCTCGCCGGGTCGGAGACCTGCGGGTCCGCCGGGTGTCACACCGAGATCGTCCAGGAATGGAAGCCGAGCGCGCACCGCTCCGCGGCGATGGACACGTTGTTCCAGGGCATCCAGACGGTCATGGCCGAGCAGAACGGCCCCGAGTCCACACGCTACTGTGGGGGATGCCACGATCCGATCTCGCTGTTCTCGGGGACCAAGAACATCTTCGTCGACGACCTCACGGGGCTCCGCGGCTTCAACGAAGGGATCTCGTGTCTGGCGTGCCACTCCATCCAGGAGACCGACATTCAGGGCAACGCCAACTACACGGTGCGACAGCCCGAGGAATATCTCTGGCAGTGGAGCGAGGGGGGCGCCGGTCGACTCGCGCGCGACTTCCTCATCCGGTCGTATCCAGCCAAGCACAACCTGCTCAGCAAGCGCATGTTCAAGTCACCCGAGTACTGCGCCGCCTGCCACAAGCAGTTCATCGACGAAGAGGTGAATCGGGTCGGGTGGGTCCAGCTGCAGAACCAGTATGACAACTGGGCCGCGAGCCACTGGAACCAGGAAGGTGATCCGCAGCGCACCATCGAGTGTCGCGAGTGCCACATGCCGCTGGTCGAGTCCACCGATCCCGCGGCCGGAGACGACGCAGACTACAACCGCACGGCGGCCGACGGGAAGCACCGGAGTCACCGTTTCCTCGCCTCGAATCAGCTGATGCCGAAGTTGCTCGAGCTCGAGGGCTGGCAGGAGCAGGTCGAGTCGATCGAGCGGTGGCTGCGAGGCGAGTATGAGATCCCCGAGATCAGCGACAAGTGGCCGGCCGGTCCGATCGTTCGGGTCGCCCTCGAGGTGCCGGAGACGATCGCGGTCGGAGAGCAGATTCCGGTTCGGGTCGTCTTCACGGCGAACAAGGTCGGGCACGACTATCCCACCGGCCCGCTCGACATCATTCAGAGCTGGCTCGAGCTTCGGGTCACCGACGACGCGGGACAGGTCATCTTCAGCACCGGCCGGCGCGACGACCGGCAGTTCATCGAGCCTGGCACGTTCATGTTCAAGGCGGAGCCGTTGATCAGTACGGCAACCTCATCGACCGCCACAATCTGTGGGAGATGGTCGGCGTGCGATTCCGGCGGGCCCTCTTTCCGGGCTACTCCGATACCGTGGAGTACATGGTGAGCTGTCCGACGAGCCTCGTGTCGCCCGATGCGGCTGGCGCCGTGCACGCGGGGAACGCGACCGAGCTGGGGCACTTCGATCTGCCGCGTGCCGAGACCGGAGGGCGGTATCACGTCACGGCGGTGCTGCTGTATCGCAAGGTGGACCAGTTCCTGCTGAACTACCTCCTCGGCGAGGACGCGGGGGTCACGGCTCCGGTGACCGAGATTGCGCGCGCGACCGCGACCGTCGTGGTCGACCCCGACCCCGAAAACGACGCCGACGCTGGCGCCGAGGCGCGGTGATCCCTCATGTCGTCGGGTGTCGAGCGGCCGCCGGGATCGATGGCGCACCGCGCCCGGCCCTCGCGCCGGCGCCGGCGGCTCCGCTGGACCGCGGGCGTGCTGATCGGGCTCGCGGTCGCGGGCGCGGGGCTCGGCGCGTGGCTCTACCGGCGAGCGCGACCCGCCGCCTACCAGCCTGGGGAGTCCCATGCGGAGGTGACCAGCCGTCTGGCGCGCGAGCTCCCCGGCGACGCGCCGCGGCCGCGGTTCTCCGATGTGACGGCGCCGGCGGGCCTCTCCGGGTTCCACACCTTCCGGGGCGCGCGCACCTCCCAGCTACCCGAGGACATGGGCGCCGGCGCGGCGTGGGGCGACTTCGACGCCGACGGTGATCCCGACCTCTTTCTCGTGAGCGCCGGTGGCCCGCTCGATGCCCAGCCGGAGGCCAGAGCCCCCAGCCGACTCTACGAGAACCTCGGCGACGGCACGTTCCGACAGGCCCCGGCTTTCCCGACCTGCGGATCACGGGGATGGCGGCCGCCTGGGGCGACTTCGATGGCGACGGCTGGCTCGACCTGGTGGTGACCGGTTACGGCGGCGTGCATCTCTATCGGAATAACGTGGGACGCTTCCTTCCGAGCGACGCGCTGTCCGCGGCGCACGCCACGGAGGGCTTCTGGGCCGGCGCCACCTGGGGCGATTTCGACAACGACCGCGACCTCGATCTCTACGTCTGCGGCTACGTCCGTTACGTGTCGGCCGACGCCGGAGGAGCGCGCGCGTCGGCGCAGTACGGCCGATCGGTGCCATTCACGCTGAATCCTGCCTCGTACGCGTCCGAGCGCAACCTGCTGTTTCGCAACGAGGGGGACGGCCGATTCACCGAGGTCGCCGAGGCGCTCGGCGTGGCCAACCCCGAGGGACGCAGCCTGACCGCGCTCTGGCACGACTTCGACGACGATGGCTGGCTCGACCTCTACGTGGCCAATGACCTCTCGGACAACGTGCTCTATATGAACTGGCGCGGCGCCTTCGAGGACACGAGCCACGCGGCGTGGGTGGCCGACTACAGGGGCGCGATGGGGCTCGCCGCCGGCGACTGGAACCGCGACGGCGACGACGACCTCTTCGTCACGCACTGGGTCGCGCAGGAGAACGCGCTCTACGATTCGCTCGCCGCCGATTTCTCCGCTGACGAGACGCGCGACACCGGGGCGACGGGCATGACGTCGACGACCCCGACGGGGCGACCGCCGCTACGGGCCGGCGGCCGCGGCCAGCAGTTCATGGACGTCGCCAACCAGCGCGGGCTCGGACAGATCGCGCTGCGACGCGTCGGCTGGGGGACGGAGTTCGTGGATCTCGACGGCGATGGCTGGCTCGACCTGGTGGCCGCGAACGGAAGCACCTTCGAGACGGACGCGGTCCCGCCGCGGCTCGAGCCCCAGGCGCCGTTCCTGTTCTGGAACCGCCACGGCGAGCACTTCCACGACCTCGCGTCGCACGACCCGAGCTGGGCCGCGCCCAGCGTCGGCCGCGGGCTGGCCGTCGCCGACTACGACAACGACGGCGACCAGGACGTGCTGATCGTGCGGCACGACGCCGGCCCGTTGCTGCTGCGCAACGAGATGCAGACCGGACACTGGCTCGAGGTGCGGCTGCGGGGCCGTCTGGCCGGCGCGACCGGCGCATACAACCGGGGCGAGGGGGCGACCGTCGTGGCCCGGCTGGGCGACATCGTCCTGCGCCGGACGGTGTCGAGCGCGTCGTATCTCTCACAGAGCAGCGGGGTCGTGCACCTCGGTCTCGGCGCGGCGACTCGCGTCGATGCGCTCGAGGTGCGCTGGCGAGGGACGAGGTGACGGCCTACGCCGGGCTCGCCGCCGACACGGTCTGGGAGCTCACCGAGGGCGACCCCACGCCGCGGCGTCTGGGGACGCCGGTCGCCATGCCCGCCGGGCCGGCGCGCCCGCGTACCGCGACGGCTCCGCGGAACTCGCGCGGAGGGGTCGTGCGGTTCTTGGCGTCACAGCGCGCCGCGATGGACGCGATGCGCCGCGGCGAGCTCGACCAGGCGATTCGGCGGTTCCGCGAGGCCCTCGCCATCGACCCGGCGCACGAGGATGCCCGCTACTACCTCGGGAACTGTCTGGCCATGATGGGGGACGTGCCGGGAGCCCTCGGCGAGCTGAGGGAGCTGGCCCGGCGTAATCCGCAGAGCCACCGCGCCCACCGGCAGTGGGGCCTGCTGCGGTTGGCCTCCGCAGGCACCGCCGACGATCTCGATGCCGCCGAGGCGGCCGTCGAACGGGCGCTCGCCATCAACCCGGAGGAGACCGGCGCCCTGCTCCTGCTCGGCGAGATCGCGCTGTTGCGGGGACGGCACCCGGAGGCCGACCGCTACCTGGCCCTGGCCACGCGGACGAACAGCCAGGCGGTCGGCGGGTTCTTCCTGCGGGGGTATCTTGCCTGGGCAGCGGGCGTGGCCGACGAGGCCGAGAGGCTCCTGGCTCGCGCGCGCGCGGCGCGCGGCGAGGCCTGGGTGCCGCCGGGTTCCACCTCGGAAGGTGACGTCGCGGCGCGGATGCACGCCGAGGCCACGCCACTCTCTCAATACTGGGAGGCGTGGGATGAGGCGGAGGAGCCGGCGGCGGCGTTCGGACCGCTGGATGCCCACCTGGCCGCAGTCCCCTGGTGACGGATGGGTCGGCACGTGCGTGGGCGGCGGATCCGCTATCATACGCGCGGTGCCCAACGACGCCGAGCTGCTCCTGCGAACGGTCCCGCTCTTCCGCACGCTTGGTCTGGAAGACCGGAACCGGCTGGCGGACGTCGCTCGGGTCAAGCACTATCAGAAGGGCCAGTCGATCTTCGACGAAGGGGCCCCGTCGGACTTCTTCTACACGGTTGCGACCGGTCGCGTGAAGATCTTCAAGATGACCCCGGCGGGCAAGGACATCATCCTGGAGATCTTCGGGGCGGGAGACCCGTTCGGCGCCGTCGCGGTGTACGAATCGCGGCCGTTCCCGGCCTCGGCCGTGGCGCTCGAGGACGCCACGTGCCTGATGATCCCCCGCCAGCAGTTCTTTGGCCTGATGGAGCAGCACCCCTCGTTGGTGCGGGGCCTCATGCTCGGACTGACGCGGCGTTTGATCGAGTTGACCAATCGGATCGCCGAGCTGACCGGAGGCCGGGTCGAGCCGCGGTTCGCCCGCCTGTTCCTCAAGCTCGCCGATGACACCGGGCGCACCCGGTCCGAGGGCATCTTCGTCCCGCTGCACATGAGCCGGCAGGAGCTCGCCGACATGACCGGCACGACGATCGAGACCTGCATACGGATCATGAGCCGCTGGGGCAAGGAGGAGATCGTCCGCACGGAGAAGGACGGCTTCTTGATTCTCGATCGCGAGACGCTCGAGACCCTCGCGATGTCCTGACCCTCCTCGCCTGCTCCGGGTCGCGTGCCGTGCCACACCACACGACCCGGACGACGTGCTCTCGGGATCACGGAGTCCACGTCATATGATCGCGGTCATGGACCTGCTCCGGATCTCCCGTAGCATGCAAGCATGCGCGGCAGCCCGGACGAGACCGAACGCCTCGCCAGGATCGCCGGCGCGCACCATCGTCTGGCGGAACGAGCGGGCGCGCTGGACGCGGCTTCGCCGCCGGCGGTCCTGGATCTGGGGGCGGCGGTGCTCTTCCACGGGGAGTTGGAGCGGCAGTGGCTGTTCGCGCGACATCCACTGCTCGACCCGGCGGTCATCGAGCAGCTCACGGCCGAGCACGACCAGCTGGCTCTGGACCTCGAGACCTTCGACTCACTCTGGCACGCGGATCCCGAGTCGCATGACGTGCCGGCCCTCTCCGGCTCGCTCCTGAGCCGGCTCCGAGACCACATCGCGCGCGACGAGCGCGTCCTCTACCAGGTTCCAGGCCGGCTCGCTCTGGCGAGGCCCGACGCAGAGACGGCCGACACCGAGTGACCGAGTCCTCTCTCTCCCGTGCCGCAACCCGGCACGTGCTGCGCTGGGCATTGTCCACGACTAGTCGAATGCTCCCCGGTGTTCCTGCCTTCGCGTCTTGCCTGGGCGGTCCGCGGCATTTCCCAGGGCACCCTTGGTGCGACGCCGGACTCTCACCACGGACGCGAGCGCCGAAGTCGATGTGACCCGCGTCATACCGATTGCTCACGCGAACGATCAGACTCAGGGACGGGTCGACACGTGCCGAAAGGGTCGTTCGTACCGATTCGAAAACGCGGGGGGACGATGCGCGACAGATATCGTGTGGTGAATCTCGGGATCGTCGTGCTGCTCGTCATCGGGGCACGGCCCGGGGTGGCGGACGATCGGTCGGGGGACTCCGGGCAGGCGACGTCGGCCGCGCCGCCCGTGACCGGGTTCCTGACGAACTGGACGCGGATGGAGCGGACGAGCTACTTCGAGCCCCAACCGGGGGGCGGCAACCACGACTACGGTCACATCTCGAACCGCCGGCGGTTCGGTCTGCGGCGGTCCACCGAGCGTTACGACCTGATGGCCGCGGGCCAGTACGTCCAGTTCGGCGGTCTGCCGAACGATGCCGTGGGTCCGGGGGCGCTGGGCGTCGGCGCGCTCTATTTCGGTCACAGCCGCGACACGAGCAGCAACCAGATCTACCTGAAGTACCTCAACGTGCGGCTCACGGACCTGCTGCCCGGTCTGACCGTCCAGCTGGGGCGTTTCGGCTATGCCTCGGGCGGTGAGGTGACCTCCAGTCCCGCGAAGGTAGAGACCGTGAAGCGACTGCGGGTGCACTCGCGGCTGATCGGGGGGTTCGAATGGTCGCTCTATCAGAGGAGCTACGACGGATTTCGCGTCGATGTCCGACAGCCGGCCTGGGTCGCGACCTTCTCGGGCTTCCGACCCACGCAGGGTGGGTTCGAGGAGGAGGCCAACGGGCACGTCGAGGCTCTCGACGTGCTCGCCGGTACCCTGACGCTGCTGCCCGACGAGGTCGTTCCGCACACCGACTGGCAGGTGTTCGCGTATCGCTACGACGACCGGCGCCGGGTCACCGGGCGCCCCGACAACACCGGCCGGCCCGTGGCGGCCGCCGACGTCCAGATCAACAGCTTCGGGACCACCCTCGTGGGCGCGTACCCATCCGGGGCGGGAGAGCTGGACCTGCTCGTGTGGCTGGTCGGGCAGAGCGGGTCCTGGTACGAGCTGGACCACGGCGCCCTGGCGATCGTGTCCGAGGTCGGATACCAGTGGCGCGAGGCCCAATGGAGACCCTGGATCCGGGGTGGATTCCTGCGCGCGTCGGGTGACGACGATCCGTCCGACGCCACGCACGGCACGTTCTTCCAGATGCTGCCCACCGTGCGCAAGTACTCGCTCTCGGCGACCTACGCGCAGATGAACCTCTGGGACGCGTTCGGCCAGCTGATCCTCCGACCGACTGACAAGCTGAACGTCCGGGCCGACGTCCACCGCCTCGGTCTGATCGAGGCCGCCGACCGCTGGTATCAGGGGAGCGGCGTCACCCAGGAGGAGGGCACGATCTTCGGGTACGCCGCCCGTCCCTCGAACGGCGCGACCGATCTCGGCACGGTCGTCGAGGGCGCTGCCACCTACACCGTCAATCCCACCTGGTCGGTGAACGGCTACGTCGGGTCGATGACGGGCGGCGACGTCGTGACCGGGGCCTTCGCCGGCGACCGACTGACGTATGCCTACCTCGAGAATATCGTCAGCTTCTAGCGTCCTGCCAACAGTGATTTGTGGCGTAGGTCCCCCGCGACACTCACCACCTCCGACTACTAGCGTTCGGCTCCTCGCGACTTCCGTGAGCGCCACGGGTGGGGTCCGGCGTAAGATGGAGGCGCTCGTGGCCCTGGTGAACGTCCCGCGTCGCGCCGAGACCGACGTGCGTGGGGTTGGCGAGGCGCGACGAGTGAGAATGTCGGGACACACTCACCCCATGTGAGTCCAAGACGAGGAGGGTACCGTGAAGAGAGTTGCGCAATGGATCGCCCTGCCGATCGCGGTCGGCGTGGCCTGGGTCGCCGTACTGAGCACCGTCGGCGTGTCGCAGGAGCGGAGCGGCCGTCGCTACGTGAAGTTGTCGGGGAGCAACCCCGATCTGCCGTTCAGCGACGGCGTACTGGTCGGGGACACGCTCTACATCGCCGGACGGATCGGAATCGACCCGGGCACCGGGAAACCGCCGGCCGATGTCGAGAAGGAGGTGCGGATCGTCCTCGATGGCATCAAGGCCACGCTCGAGGCGGCCGACATGACGATGAACGATCTGGTCGCCGTCGAGGTGTACTGCCCGGACCTGTCGCTCTACGGGCAGTTCAACGACGTCTACCGGTCGTATTTCGACGGGGAGGATTTCCCGGCGCGCGCGTTCGTGGGATCCGGTCCGCTGCTGCGGGGTGGGCGGTTCGAGGTGAAGGGGATCGCGGTCAAGAATTAGCCGAGGGCCGGCGCCGTCGTGTGACGGAGGTCGATCGCACGGCGTACCGGAGTGTCAGAGCGTTCGCCGGGGCGCGGGCGGCGGTATCCGCCCAGCAAACCGAAAACATTGCGGCGGATAACGCACGAGCCTCTGCCGAGCCACCCTGCTGGCCGCCTTCCCGGTTTGCCTGGCGAATACCGCCGCCCGCGCCCCGGCGAACGCTCTGACAGATGCTATGAGCTTAGGGCGAGCCAGCCCAGGAGCGCCGCGGCGGCGACGCCGAGCCCTATCGCGGGGAAGACGACGAGCGCCGTGGCGATGAGGATCGTCACGACGACCGCGAAGGCGAGCGGGCCGACCGGCCAGATCGCGGCCATGAGCACGCGCGTCGGGAAGGGCTCGTACATGACGAGGAGGCCGGCGATCATGCCCGCGAGATAGACGGCCAGGAGGAACTCTTGAATCATCGCGCGTTCCCGATCGGCCCGGATCTTACCTCGATCGGCGCCCCGAAGATTCGCCAGACATCCCGTCCCGGTTCTGAGGGTACGGACCCATCACGGGATCTACCACGGGAGCACATCATGAGAGCGACCGCCCAGATGCTGGCCCTGCTTGGACTGAGCGTGGTCGGTCTGAGCCTGACCGGCCTGACCGGAATCCTCCACGCCACTCCGGCGCCTGAACAGGCCCAGCGCGAGGCCGGGTCGCGCTCGATCGAGGTCGAGCCGTCGACTCTCACCCTGCAGGTGGGCGAGCGGGCGCGGATCACGGCGGTCGTGCGGGATCCCGCGGGCGAGCCGATCGCGGATGCCGTCGTGGTCTACTTTTCGACCGCGCCCGCGGCGGTCCGGGTCGATGCGACCGGCGCGGTGCAGGCGTTCCGCGCGGGCGAGCACACTATCGTGGCGCTGCACCCGGCCGCCACCGAGCACGCCGCGGACACGCTGCGCCGGGACGACCCGGGTATCCGGGTGACGGTCCCCGTGACGGTCTCGCCGTCGCCGGTGGCGACGCTGGGGATCGACGGCCTGCCGGCGCGGCTCTACGTCGGGGCCACGGTCCCGGTCGGTGTCATCGGCCTCGACGCCGGCCAGGTCCGGCGGGACGTGCGCGCGGTGCTGCGGACCAGCGACCCCGAGGTCGCGTCTACCGTCAACTTCGGCCCGCAGTTCGGCGGGTCGCGCAACGCCCATCCCTTCTATCACCGAGACCGACCGGACCTCTATCCCGGGGAAGCCACCGGGTTGCTGACCGGCGTGCGCGCGGGGACGGTGACCGTGATTGCGGAGGCCGATGGCGTGGTTGCCGAGCAGGAGGTGACGGTCGAGGACAACCCGACGGCCAGGCTGGGGCTGACCGCGGCGCAGGAATCGGCGCGGACGGGCGACGTGATCCGCTTCACGGCCACCGCGCGCGACGCGGGAGGACGGACGGTGGCTGACGTCCCCGTCCGTTACGCGCTCGAGGCTTGGCCTGACCCGAGCCGGCCCGAGACGGTGGGCGCCGGTGCGCCGGCGCAGATCCTCGCGGACGGCCGCTTCGTCGCCGAGCAGGCCGGTCTCTACACGGTCCTGGCCACATCGGGGAACGTGCTCGCCCGACGGAGCGTGCTGATCACGCCCCGCGACGTTGCCCGTCCGATCGAGCTGGTCGGGCACGCGCGGGTGGCCGACGGCATGACCTCGGACCTGTGGGTCTGGGAGGGCGTGGACGGCCGGGACTACGCCGTGCTCGGCACGTGGAACTCGGACGGTAAGGCGCTGTTCTTCGATGTCACCGACCCGGCCGCCATGGAGGCGATCGGCGAGGTGCAGGTCGATGCGCGCACCGTGAACGACGTGAAGGTGTCCGAGGACGGCCGGATCGCCGTCATGACGCGTGAAGGCGCCTCGAATCGACGCAACGGATTCGTCGTCCTCGACGTGAGCGATCCGCGGAACGTGACGGTGCTCTCTCGCTTCGACGACCAGATGACGGGTGGCGTCCACAACGTCTTCATCGCCGACAACCACGTCTACGCGATCAACAACGGCCGGCGGTGGGATGTCATCAACATCGAGGATCCCACAAAGCCGGCACGGGTCGCCCGTTTCGAGGATCGCAACCCCGGGCGGTCGGTCCACGACGTCTGGGTCCGGGACGGCATCGCGTTCCAGGCCGGGAACTCCGATGGGCTCATCCTCGTCGATGTCGGCGGCGGCGGCCGGGGCGGCTCGCCGACCCGGCCGCTGGAGATGGGCCGGCTCCCCCAGCTCACCGGGTGGAACCACGCGGTCTGGCCCTTCAGGAGCCGGTCGGCGGACACCTTCTACGTCGTCGCCGGAGACGAGGCGCATCCGGTGAATCCGCGCGTGCCGGGCCCGATCATCTCCTGGGAGGAGCGCGTGCCGTCGCGGGCGATGGGGTGGATTCACTTCGTGGAGTTCGGCGACCTGGAGGAGCCGCGCGAGGTGGCCCGATACGCCGTGCCCGAGGCGGGGCCGCACAATCTGTGGATCGACTGGGAGCAGGAGATCATGTACGTCGCCTACTTCAACGGCGGCCTCCGCGTGGTCGACGTGTCGGGTGAGCTGGTGGGCGATCTGTATCGGCAGGGTCGCGAGATCGCGAAGTTCTACTCCGACGATACCCAGGGCTACGTGCCCAACGCGCCGTTCGTGTGGGGCCCGCAGCCGCACAAGGGCACGATCTTCTTCTCCGATTTCAACAGCGGTCTCTGGGCGGTGCGGCTGCTCCCGCGCGAGGAGGCCGGGGAGCCGTCCCGATGAGGGTCGGTCGGTTCCGGCGTGGCGCCGGGATCGCGTTCGGCGTCGCCGTGCTCTGGCATGTCGCGCTGGACGCCGGTCCCGCGGAGGCCGAGTCGGGGAGCTACTACGTCTACGTGGCCGCCGAGTCGGACGATACGGTGGACCTGGTGCGATTCGGCCCCGACGGCGGGGAGCTCGTCAAACGGATTCCCGTCGGTCTCTTCCCGAACGAGATCGAGGGACCCCACGGGGTCAAGGTAGCGCCCGACGGCCGACACTGGTTCGTGTCGGTCGCCCACGGGCTGCCTTACGGTCGGGTCTACAAGTACACGACGAACGACGACAGGGTCGTGGGAGATGCGCAGGTGGGGTTCTTCCCGGCCACGCTGGACATCAGCCCCACCACGGGGTTTCTGTTCGTGGCGAACTTCAACCTCCACGGCGATGCCGAGCCGAGCTCGCTGTCGGTCGTGGACACGGTCTCGATGAGCGAGATCGCCCAGATCGCCCAGGGCATCATGCCGCACGGCTCGAGGCTCGGCCCGGACGCGGCGTCCAACTACTCGGTCGCCATGATGAGCGACACGCTCTACGAGATCGATGCGTTGACGCTCGAGGTCGAGCGGACGCTGTTGCTGACCGGGGCGGCCGCGGGTTCGACCGCGGGCACGGGGCCCGGCATGGGCACCGGGATGGGCGCCGCCAAGCCCACCTGGGCCGAGCCGCATCCGACCAGGCCTCTGGTCTACGTGGCGCTCCAGGGCCTCGACCAGGTCGTAGAGGTCGACCTGCGGCGCTGGGCGATCGTGCGACGGTTCCACACGCAGACGGGGCCGTACAACCTCGCGGTCAGCCCCGACGGCCGGCTGCTGATTGCGACATGCAAGCTCGACGACTCCACGGCGTTCTGGGACCTGGCGTCGGGCACGGAGGTGGCCAGCGTCCCGAGCACCCGGCGGATCACCCACGGCGTGACCGTGAGCCCGGATAGCCGTCTGGCGTTCGTGACGGTCGAGGGAGTGGGAGGAGATCCGGGAACCGTCGAGGTGTTCGACCTCGAGACGTTCGAACGCCTGGCCGCGATCGACGTCGGGAAGCAGGCCTCGGGGATCGACTTCTGGAAGATGGAGGAGCCTTGATGGGCGGCGGGTGGCGCGCTCGCTTTGAGTGGGCGAGACGTCGGTGAGATGGTTCAGGGCGGTGCGAAACGCGGTCCGCCCAGCAAACCGAAGACATTGCGGCGGCTGACGCACGAGTTTCTTACAGGCGTGGGGGCTGGCCGCCTTCACGGTTTGCCTGGCGGACCGCGTTCCGCGCCGCGCTGAACCATCTGACAATCTGCACCAGAAGCCCGCGGCTTTCGGGGACGAAGCTGGAGCCTGACGGCTGGGGGGAGGATCGGCGCGAATCAGCTGAAGGTGGTGTGTGACGATGTCCGCCCGGCAAACCGTGAAGGCGGCCGGGCTGGCGTTGTGTTAGAGGTTCGGGCGTCAGCCGCCGCAATGTTTTCGGTTTGCCGGGCGGACATCGTCACACACCACCGCTGCGGACGTCGCCCCGGGGGGACCTCCGGGCCTGAAGGTCCGCGCTGCGGTGATCGGGGGCGGGTGGCGAGGTCAGCGGGCGGTCTGGCCCTCGGTGAGCGGTTTCTGCCACTCGCGGGGTTCGTCGGGGTAGAGGTCCGCGACGTACTCTTCGTAGCCGTTGAACAGCGGCGTGTCGAACATGTCGCGGGTGTCGAGCCAGTACGATCGTGCCTGGCTCCAGCGGGGATGCGGGATGTTGGGGTTGACGTTCGAGAGGAACCCGTACTCGTGCGGTTGCACCTGCCAGAACGTCGACGGCTCGGCGGTCAGGAGCTCCACCTTCACGATCGACTTCGGGCTCTTGTAGCCGTACTTCCAGGGCACGATGATCCGAACGGGCGCGCCGTGCTGCTTGAGCAGGGGCTCGCCGTAGACGCCCGTGACGACCATGGCCAGCTCGTTCATCGCCTCGTCCAGTCGCAGGGCTTCATGATAGGGCCACGGGTAGTAGTCGGCGCTCCGGATCCCGGGCATCTGGTCGGGTCGGTTGGCCGTGGTGAAGCGGACGTGGGTGGCCGTGCTCTTCGGTTCGACCTTGTCGAGTAGCGCCTTGAGCGAGAAGCCCGACCAGGGCACGTTCATGGCCCAGCGCTCGACGCAGCGGAAGTGATAGACGCGCTCCTCGTGCTCGAAGGCGAAGAGATCATCGAGGTCGAGCGTCATCGGCTTGTGACAGTCCCCCGTCACCTCGACTTTCCACGGCTCCACCTCGAAGTCGCCCACGTCCCGCCACACCGGTCCCCCCGTGCCGGGAAGGAACTCGTAGAAGTTGTTGTGCGAGGCCGCCACCTTGCGCGGCATCAGATCCTTGCGACCGATGGCCGCGGGCACCTCGAACGCCGCGTTGGGCGTGGCCGGAAAGACGTCCGGTCGGCTGAGGGGTGGTTCGAGCAGGCTGTCCAGCGGCGATTGTGCCACGGCGTCCGCCTCCACGCGCTCGCCGCCGCAGACGACGGACGGTGCCGCAAGGATGCCGACCCCGACTCGCGCGAGAAACTCGCGCCGGCCAAAGAACACGGGCGGCGGCGTGACGTCGAGACGGGGAATCCTGCTCCTGAACTTGGCAGCCATCCGATCCTCCCGGTGATGGGACCCGGCGGAGCCAGTACGGCTCCCGACCGCGATCCATCATACTATGGCGACCGTGTGACCCTCGGGTGGGCGGAATGATGTCCGCCCAGCGGACCGACACGCGCGCGGCGATTCACCGGAGGGCGTCGACGGGAGGGATGATGGCAGGTGAATTCACGATGGTCATCGGCGGCAAGCGCGTCACCGCCGAGCTGCTCGAGCGGGAGGCCCCGACGGTCACCGGCGCCTTCAGGCGATGCCTGCCCTTCGAGGCCTTCGGCGTCCACGCGAAGTTCGCCGGTGACGAGCTGATCGTCATGGCGCCGTTCTTCGCGAATCCCGAGAACGAGGTCTTCGACGTGCACCCGGGTGACATCGGCTACTACCCGGGCCGGCAGACCATGTGCATCTTCTACGGCGACACGCAGCCGTTCGGGCACGTCAGCGTGTTCGCGCGCGTGACCGGCGGGTTCGAGCAGCTCCGCGTCGTCGGTCGACGCATACTCCGGGAAGGGCCGCTTCGGGTCTCGGTCGAGGACGCCAGCCGCCGCAAGAGCAAGCGCCCACGGTCGGAGACGCCGGCGCTGCGAACACTGGATCGGTTCCTCGGGCGCATCTGGTCGGAGGAGCCGCCCGAGATCGCCGGTCTCCGGTCGCTCGAGCGCCGCCCGATGGGGAATCTGCCCTGCGCGCTCTACGCGAACTTCAACACGTTCTGGCTGGGTGAGAGCGTCCAGGTGCTGCGTCTTCAGGCGCTCGAACGCCGCGTGCCGGTCGCGCAGCTCAACCGCCTGGCCGCCGCCCTGTTGCTGCGGCATGCGAGCCGGCTCGCCAAGTGGCGGCTGACCCAGACGGTCCGACTCCTGCGGACGCTGGCGGCCTACTTCGAGGCGGACGGGGCGCGGAACCATACCGAGTTCGTGGCCGTGGCCGAGGGTCTGATGCTGAGCGTCGACCGCGTCAACGCCTGGATCGACGCGGCGATTCCGTGGAGCAAGCTCGACAAGAAGGTGGCGCTGTGCCGGGCGCCCCGGTGAGGCGAGCTCCAGGGAACGAGACCGGTCTCGGACGCACCACGGAGGCTGGCCGTCTTCACGGTTCGCCGGCGGCGGCCGCTCCGCCCCGCCAACGATCCACAGAGTCGTACTGGGCGTGGCGTGTGCGCTGGCCATCAGCGGGACGGGGTGCGGGCCCGCGCCGGCGGGCGGGCCGCGCGAGGCGCTTGTCATCGGCCGGCCGGTGTCGACTGGCGCGCTCGACCCCGGCTTCATCCGTGAGGCCGCCACGATCGTCGACAACATCTTCGACACGCTGGTACGACGGGACCGGGAGATGAACCTGGTACCCGGGCTGGCGACCGGATGGACGGCGCTCGACGAGACCACGTGGCGCTTCACGCTCCGCGAGGGCGTCGAGTTTCACAACGGGGAGCCGTTCGGCGCGGAGGCCGTGAAGTTCACGGTCGAGCGGGTCCTCGACCCCGACAACAACGCCCCCACGATCTCGTATGTCCGCACGATCGACCGCGTCGAGATCGTCGACCCGCTCACGGTCGATGTCATCACGCGCGCGCCCGACCCACTCCTGCCGGCGCGGATGAGCCGGTATCCCACCTACGTCGTGCCGCCGCGGCACCTGGCCGAGATCGGCCGCGGCGGCTTCGCGAGCCATCCCGTCGGCACGGGACCGTACCGGTTCGAGGAATGGGTCAGGGACGATCACCTGACCCTGGTGGCCAACCCCGACTACTGGCGGGGCGCGCCGGCCGTCCGGCGGGTGACGTGGCGGGCGATTCCCGACGACATCGCGCGGGTCGCCGCGCTCATGGCAGGCGAGGTCGACCTGATCGAGAGGGTCCCGGTCGATCAGGTCCCGCTGATCGTGGGGCACCCCGAGGCCCGGGTCGACCAGGTGGCGCATGGCGGGCTGGTCGTCTATCTGGGCGTGAAGACCGACACGGCGCCCTTCGATCGCGTCCAGGTGCGCAAGGCGATCTCGATGGCCATCGACCGCGCGACGATCGTCGAGCGCATCCTGAAGGGTTACGCGACCGCCACCGGGACCCAGGTCGCGCCGTTCGATTTCGGCTTCGTGGAGATCGCGCCGGATCCGTACGACCCGGTGCACGCGCGCGAGCTCCTGGCTCAGGCCGGCGTCGACGAGGGGGTGGAGGTCAGGCTGCAGGTCCCGCGCCGCTACATGAAGGGCGCGGAGATCGGCCAGATTCTCGCCGAGCAGCTCAACGCCGTCGGTTTCAGGATCGCGCTCGAGGTGCCCGAGTGGTCCGGCTATATCCAGTAGGTGCCCGCGGGCACGCAGGCGCCGCTCTACGTGCTCGGGTGGGGCAGCACGCAGACGATGGACGCCGATGCCGCGCTGTGT
The DNA here is from genome assembly GCA_965197935.1 of Vicinamibacterales bacterium. GTDB lineage: Bacteria > Acidobacteriota > Vicinamibacteria > Vicinamibacterales > CAZQMT01 > CAZQMT01. The sequence continues at coordinate 2,073,209 of CBDAOD010000002.1, forward strand.
GCGATTCTCGCATCCGGTGAGCCCTACTCGACCGTGGCGGTGCCCGAACTCGACGGCTTGCTGACGCGCGCGCGTCACGAGATGGAGGCGGCGGCGCGACGCGCGCTCTACGCGCAGGCCCAGCGTCTGGTCGCCGAGCAGGCGCTGGTCGTGTCGCTCTACCAGGAGGACGCGCTCTTCGGGCTCCGTAGCCACGTCCGATGGACGGGCCGGGCGGACGCCCGGATCCCCGTGTATGACATCCTCCTGGATTGACGCGATCTCGACCGACGCCATTTCGGACGGGCGGAGCGTCCGGAGCCGTCGCCCCGCGCCGGATCTGTGGATCGGCGGCGGGCTGCTGATCGTCGGGCTCGGCGTGGCGCTGTTGGGGCCGACGCTCTGGCCCGCGGACCCGCTGGCGCAGGACATCGCCCGCGTCTTTCGACCACCGCTGATCGACTCGGCCCCCGGTGGCGCGTTCCATCCGCTCGGGACCGACCAGCTGGGACGGGATCTGCTCGCGCGGATTGCCCTCGGCGCGCGGTTCTCGCTGTCCATCGTCCTGGTCGCTGCCGCCATCGCCGCCCTGCTCGGCATCACGCTCGGGGTGGTCGCCGGTTACCTCGGGGGCTGGGCGGACAGCGTGATCATGCGGCTGGTGGATGTCCAGTCGGCGATCCCGTTCGTCCTGCTCGTGCTGCTGCTCGTCTCGGTGCTCGGCCCCAGCCTGCAGAACCTCATGGTCGTCATGGGCGTCACGGGATGGGCCATCTACGCGCGTGTGGCGCGGGCGCAGGTCCTGAGCGTGAAGGCGCTCGACTACGTCGAGGCGGCACGGGCCATGGGTGGCGCCCGTCGCGCCATCATCTGGCGCCACGTGCTGCCCAACATCCTGACCCCGCTCGTCGTGCTCCTGACGCTGGACCTGCGCGTCTGATCATCCTCGAGTCCGCGATCGGATTCCTGGGCCTGGGCGTGCAGCCGCCGACGCCGACGCTTGGCAACCTGGTCGCCGAGGGCCGCGACTACATGCTGTCCTCCTGGTGGCTGGTGGTCTTTCCGGGCGCGCTGATCGCGGCGCTGGTCGTCGGGTTCAACCTGGTGGGAGACTGGCTGGTCGAGCGGCTCGATACGCGACTGGAGTGACGCGGCAGATGTACAGGTTCCTTCTCGGGCGCGGGCTGCAGGCCGGAATCGTCCTGCTCGGCGTCTCGGCCATCGTCTTCTTCTCGCTGTTTCTGACGGGCGACCCGGCGTTCCTGATGGTGGCGCCAGACGCGACCGGGGCGGAGATCGCGGCGTTCCGCGAGGCGATGGGGTTCGATGACCCGCTCGCAGTCCAGTACGGTCGCTACCTGTGGAACGTCGTGCGTGGAGATCTGGGGACATCGCTCCGCTTCGACGCGCCGGCCCTGACGCTCGTCCTCGAACGGCTGCCGGCCACGGCGCTGCTCGGGGTCACTGCGCTCGGCTGGAGCGTCCTGCTCGGGACCACCGCTGGCGTGATCGCGGCCTGGCGGCGCGGCTCGCGCGTGGACCTGGCCGTGCGCGCGGTCGCGCTGATGGGTCAGGCCGTCCCGGTCTTCTGGTTGGGGTTGCTCCTGATGCTCGTCTTCGGCTTGCGGCTGGGCTGGCTGCCGACGGGGGGCTACGGCGGGTGGGCGCATCTGGTCCTGCCGTCGGTGTCGCTCGGCGCCTACTACATGAGCAGCACGACGCGGCTCGTGCGGTCGAGCCTGATCGATGTGCTCTCGGAGGACTACATTCGCACCGCGCGCGCCAAGGGGTTGAAGGAGCGGCGTGTGGTCGTCGGCCACGGGCTGCGCAACGCGCTGATCCCGGTCGTCACGGTGCAGGGTATGTACTTCGCGGCGCTGCTCGGGGGCGCGGTCATCACGGAGCAGATCTTCTCCTGGCCCGGCATCGGACGTCTGGCGGTCCAGGCGATCTACAACCGGGACTTTCCGCTCGTCCAGGCGGTCGTCTTGTTCGTCGCCGCGGCGTTCGTCGTGGTGAACCTGCTCGTAGATGTGCTCTACGTCGTCCTCGACCCGAGGATCCGAATCGGCGCGGACTGATGCCACTCGATACCGCCGACGTTCAGGCCGACCTTGCCGAGGTCCGCGCCCGGTTTGCCGACTACCTGGCGCTCGCCCGGGCGTGGGTCGCGCAGCCGAGCGTCGGCGACCGGCCGACCGAGTTGCGTGGGATGGCCGCGGCCGTCGTGGAGCGCTGTCGTGCGCTTGGCGCCGAGGTCGACGATGCGGCGCTGGCGCTGGATCCACCGCTCGTCGTCGCGCGGCTCGACGTCGGCGCGCCGGTGACGGTCGTGCTGTACGGCATGTACGACGTCATGCGGCCAGCCCGACGGATGCCTGGGTCGCGCCGCCCTTCGCCGGCGAGGTCGTCGACTTCGAGAATCTCGGCCCGTGTCTGGTGGCGCGCGGCGCCGAGAACAGCAAGGGGCGCTGGCCGGGGTCATCGCGGTGCTCGAAGCGATCCTCGCCCGGAACGGCACGTTGCCCGTCAACGTGCAGCTCGTGGTCGAGGGCGAGGAGGAGCGCGGCAGCCGGGTCCTCCGAGGATTCCTGGCGGATGGTTCGTCCGGTCTGCGCCCCGCCGCGGCCGTCCTCTTCCCGAGCTTCAGCGAGTGGGGTGGGCGACCGCCGCGGCTCTACCTGGGGTTCAAGGGCATCATCCACGGCGAGCTCTCGTGCCGCGGCGGCGCCTGGGGCGGGCCGACCGCACCGATTCATAGCAGCAACGCCGCGTGGCTTGCGAACCCCGCCGTGCGGTTGGCCCGTGCGGTGGCAGAGCTGACGGCCACGCCACTCGACGCCGCGGCGGCCATGCGCGCCGCGCCGGACCCGAACGAGGCGACCGGCGCCGTCGACCCGGTCGATGTCGCAGCGTCAGCCGGGGGCGGCACCGCCGACGAGATGAGACGAGCGGGCGCGGCGCGGCTGACCGATACGGACCGACGCCTCCTCGGCGTCCTGGCGGAACGGTTCGACTTCGATCGGGAGCTGGCGATTCGCCATGCGCGTCGCTATGCGGACGAGTCGCCACCGGTCAAACGGCTCGAGCGCCTGATGATGGCGTCGGTCCTCAACGTCAGCCGACTCTGCGCGGGGGAGGAGGACGCCGTCGCGTCGATCCCGGCGTCGGCCACCGCCCGAATCGACATACGCCTGGGTCCACGGGCGAACCCCCAGGCGGTCGTCGACGAGCTCAACCGGCGGCTGGCGGCTCCGCACCTCGCCGGCGTCGCGCTCGACATCGAGGACGCCTCGCCGGGGGTGAAGTACGATCGGCGAGACACGGCGGTCGAGGCGCTGGTCTCGACCTACCGGGAGTCGGCGTCGAGCCGGAGATCTGGCCCGTCTGGCCGGGCGCCGCGCCGGCCCTCGCGTTCGCGCCGATCGCTCCCATCTTCCTGATGGGTGGGCTGGGTCGCGCCGGGAACGCCCACGGCATCAACGAGTTCGTCACCTTGGACGGCATGCGACGATTCGCCGACTCGCTCTGCCTCTGGCTCCACGCCTGCGCCCGGACGCTTGGGACACCCCAAGACAGCACGAGCGCTCGCAGCCAGCTATGACGATCACCTCCGCCGGCATTCGAATCGCCCGCGCGGACGTGGTGGGGTCCGTCGAATCAATTGAGCCGCCGTGCGGACCCGATCGGCGCAGTAGCCAGTTGGTCTGTACCGCAGCTACAGGTCCGTCGGAAAGCTCCGCGCACCGTGATGAATAGTGAGAATGTGAACGACGTCGTCATCAACGAGCCGGTAGACGATTCTGTATGGTTGGGAGACGATCTCTCGTACGCTGGGATCGTCGAACTCTGGAACTCCAAAGGATGAGCCTCACGCTAGGAACTGCTTCTTGACCTCTTCGTGGGGGACGAGGTGCCCGGCCTTGGACTGGCGGAGGCCTTCCTCAATCTTCGCAATGAAACAGAGTCGCTCAATAGCGTCCTCGATAGTGGCATCGTCAGGAAGGGTGCCCAGCGCCTCGAGCGCCCGTTGCTTCTCATTTCCGGTAGGCATGAGGGAATACTACCGCCGATGGCCAAGGTCAGTCGGCCCGCGGATACTACTCTGTGAACGGGAGATACTCACTTCTGCGGGAGGCTTCGAGGGCTCAACGCCATGAAAACCCCTAACGACTTCCCACGCGTCCCGCTGGCCTTCCTCCCGACCCCGCTCGAGCGTCTCGGTGAACCGTACCGGGTTTGTCGGAGGGCTTTTTCCTTGAGAGGATGGAGCCATGTCACGACTGAGTCGGTATTCCCCCGAAGTACGAGAGCGAGCGGTGCGGCTGGTCCGCGAGCACGGGGCTGAGCACCCGTCCGAGTGGGCCGCGATCGAGTCGATTGCGGGCAAGCTGGGGTGCACGGCCGAAACGCTCCGGAAGTGGGTCCGGCAGGCCGAGCGCGATAACGGGCTCCGCGGTGGCCTGACGACCGCGGAACGCCAGCGCGCGAAGGAGTTGGAGCGCGAGGTGCGTGAGCTGAAGCGCATAAATGAGATCTTGCGCAAGGCGTCGGCGTATTTTGCGCAGGCGGAGCTCGACCGCCGACCGCGGTGATGGTTCAGTTCATCGATGACCATCGCGACGCCTACGGGGTCGAGTCGATCTGCACCGTCGTGCCGATTGCCCCGTCGACGTACTTCTGGCACAAGGCCCGCCACGCAGATCCCACGCGACGGAGCGCACGGGTCCACCGCGACGACGGGTGGCGCCGGGAGATTCAGCGCGTCTGGGACGACAACCAGCAGGTATATGGCCCGCGCAAGGTCTGGCGGCAACTGCGACGCGACGGCCACCGCGTGGCGCGCTGTACGGTGGGCCGCCTGATGCGAGCGATGGGCCTCCGTGGGGCTGTCCGAGGCCGTGCGTGGGTGACCACCACGCAGGCGGACAGTGGTGCGGATCGTCCGGTTGACCTCGTCGACCGTCACTTCGTGGCGACCCGGCCCAATCAATTATGGGTCTCGGACTTCACCTACGTCGCGACGTGGCGGGGCTTCGTCTACGTCGCCTTCGTCATCGACGTGTTCGCGCGACGCATTGTCGGCTGGCGCGTGTCGAATTCGCTCCGCACGGACTTTGTCCTCGATGCGCTTGAGCAGGCCATCTACGATCGTCGCGGTGACGGCGCGGGCGACCTGGTGCATCACAGCGACAGTGAGTATATGGGGGCCTGCTTCCGGGCGGCTTGACCCGCACCAGCGATTGACCCGTCAGGATGTGGGTGCTGGAACGCTCCTGGGCTTCTCTGACCCACATTTCCGATTGACCCTGTGTCTTTCCTCGGAACTGTCGGTTGCCCGGGAGCGGGCCAGTGAGGCGCCTGCCTCACCGACGGTGTGACTTCATGTAGAGCCTGGCCAGTGGCCCCGTCACTGTCTTGTCCACCCGCCTCGGTGCGCCGGCGCCGTTCCCTATGACCGAGCCAAGGAGGCGACATGACGCACGTGACATCGGTACCGACCATCCGCGTGGTCGGCGGCATTGACACCCACAAGGATCTGCACATGGCCGCCGTCGTCGACCGCGACGACGGCCGTCTGCTGGAGACCAAGGACTTCTCGACGACACGCGCAGGGTATCGGGCGTTACTCCGTTGGATGCGTCAGCACGGCGCGCTCGAGTCGGTCGGGATCGAAGGCACCGGCAGCTATGGCGCCGGGATCATGCGTTTCTTGAACGCGGCGGGTGTGACGACACATGAAGTCGACCGCCCTGATCGGAGCGACCGACGTCGCCGCGGGAAATCGGATGCCGTCGATGCCGAGATGGCCGCCCGGGCCGTCATCTCGGGGCGCCGCCTATCCACGCCGAAGAACAAGAATGGCCGCGTCGAAGCGCTCCGCGTGCTGCGGTTGACGCGGGCCGGGGCCGTGCGTTCCCGAACCAAGGCACTCCAGCTTCTGCGCAGTCATGCCGTGTCTGCCCCGGACGAGGTCCGCGACGAGGTCCGTTCCCTGACCCGGATGCAGCTGCTGCGGACCGTCGCGGCCTGGCGGCCCGACTATGACGACTTCGACCATCCCGCCACCGCCACCCGGATCGCGATGCGGTCGTTGGCCCGGCGTATCCTGGAGCTCAACAACGAAGTGGCCGACCTCGACGACCTCATCGAGCCCCTCGTCACCGACCTCGGCGCGCGACTCATCGAGCGCCCGTGCATCGGCATTGAGACCGCTGGGCAGCTGCTCGTCACCGCCGGCGACAACCCCGGGCGCATCCGGTCCGAAGCCGCCTGGGCGATGCTCTGCGGGGTGGCGCCGCTGCCCGCCTCCTCCGGCAAGACTGATCGCCACCGCCTCAACCGTGGCGGCGACCGTCAAGCCAACCGGGCCCTCCACATGATCACGATTAGCCGGCTCCGCACCGACGAGCGCACGCAAGCGTTTGCTCAACGCAAGGTCGCCAGCGGTAAGTCCAAACTCGAGGCCATCCGCTGCATCAAGCGATACATCGCTCGTGAGGTCTATCCCCTTGTGAAGGCCAACACCGCCGATGTTGGAGGCTCGACGAGCGCCCCTTGACATTTATGAGAGCTTCAGTGAGTCAATACACGGCGCTGGCATTCGGGTCCCGGTGTCGGGAGGCGGGGGTGGGCCGTCGATGGGATCGGTGGGTGATTGCTTCGATAACGCGCTGTGCGAGAGCTTCTTCGCCACGCTCGAGTGCGATCCTCGATCGCTCGTCGTTCCACAACACCCGTCGAGGCGCGTCTGGGGGTCTTCGAGTTTATTGAGGGGTGGTATAACCCTCAGCGGCGACATTCGGCCCTCGCGTACGAGTCACCCGTCAACTTCGAACGGCGGCACGCGCCGCGCACCGCGCGGCACCCTGTGGAAGCTGACGAAGCTGTGGACGTTGAGTCTCCCTCGCCTGAAGGCGAGGGAATCAGTGCGCCGCGTCGGCTGAAGCCGACTATCACGGCGCACGTCCCAGAGCCCGAAGAGGTCCGGCCCTGCGGCCTCCTGAAGGCTTCGCCTAAAGGCGAGGGGTTTCACCCATCCCAGAGGGAGACTCTAAGAACGCGATCGGGATAGGGGGGCACCTCGCGGTGCCGCCCCTCCCACACCACCGGGCATATAGGGGTCCGTACCACGGCGGTTCGGCCGGTTGAGCGGCTACTCGGTCGTGAGGTGAGGCAAGCCAAGCGAATCGAAGTAGGCATTCGGCAGTGCCCAGCAGGCCGCCGCCGTGAGGGTAATGCGCCAGGGACGGCCTGGGAACCGCCGTCCGTCAGAAGCCGTCGATGCGATCGGCGTTCCGGCCCTGCATGATGCGATCATCGCGACGATGGTGCCGAGGATCACGGGACCGCCGGTGACGCGTCCGGCACCCGCCCGGCTGACGATCCGCACCGCGCCGAGGAAGCAGATCGAGACGGTGGTGAAACAGGCGAGGCCGAGCGCTCGGTCCAGAGTGCGGCTGAGTCCCAGAAGGGGTCTTTCGTTGACCAACGGATGGCTGCTCGTCGAGCGGTGACGGCTATCGACCTCGCCGATCCAGGTCCACGCCGCTGAGAACCTCGTCCAGAGGGGCGACGGGTGGCGCGCAGAGGGAGCGTGTTCGCCGCCCTTGACCGCGCGGACGCGTCGAGCCGTTCCGCTAAGGCCCTCGCCTGGATCCGTCGATGCAATCGCCAAGTTCCTGCTGCGCCCGGCTGTTCCGCTCGTCCGCCGGCGGCTCGGCGAGCGGCTCGTCGAGTCCGCCGAGGGCGTTGGCGAGGGCCGACAGGTCCATGGCTTCGTCCATCGAGGGCGTGGCCTGATCGGAGAAGGCGCCCTCCAACGCCGCGTCGAGCTCGCTCTCGACCGAGTCGGCACCGGCGGGCTCGAGTTCGCCCGGTGTACGGGTGAGGCCGGCGACGGCCAGGGCTTCGTCCATCGAGGGCGCAGCCTGATCGGAGAAGACAGCCTCCAGCGCCGCGTCGAGCTCACTCTCGACCGAGTCGGCACCTGCGGCCTCGAGCTCGCCCGGGATGCGGGCGAGGCCGGAGACGGCCATGACTTCGTCCATCGAGGGCGGTGCCTGATCGGAGAAGACAGCCTCCAACGTCGCATCGAGCTCGCTCTCGCCGGCGGGCTCGAGTTCGTCGGGGACGTCCTCGTCGCGTACGGCTTCAGCAGGAGCACCGGGGGCCCGGCGCTCGCGGCTGGGCGCGGCCAAGTCGCCACGAACCCGACGGCACAGTTGGGAGAGGGACTGCATGACACTCCCAAGTCTGGAGGGACCGATGATTGTAGCCAGCCACCTTCGCGCTCACGCTGCGGACGGCAGCCGCGTCGTTACGGACGGAGCGGAGCGAGTTGTTCCAGATAGAGCGAAGAAGTTGCCACAAGTGCGAGCCTACGGGAAGATCTCTGAAGTCGGGGTACTTCAGCGGCTCTGTGTCGACAGCGGACTAACGGCACGTCTCGATCCCCATGGTGAGGTCGAGCACCTTCTCGTCAAGGAGATCGTGATCGGGGCGAGGAACGTGCACGATGGCAACACACGCAGAAGTTGGAGCCAGTTCAGAAGGTAGGGTCGGATGGTGCCGAGGGGCAGAATCGAACTGCCGACACCGTGATTTTCAGTCACGTGCTCTACCGACTGAGCTACCTCGGCACAGGGGAACTACCGCTGACGCAACGACTTACGTGACCGTTTCCGGTCAACGAACCGGTCCAAGGATACCTCACGACCCGCGTCCCCTTCAACCGGGTTTGTGGGACTGCCTGCACGCCCTGTGCTTCTCGAGGACCAAGTGCACATCGATCCGCCCTCGGCCAAGGCTCGCTCGGAATCCTAACGCTCGGGCTGCTGGGTCGGCTTCGCCTGTCGCGGCGTGTTGTCGATTCGAAGGGGTTCGGAAGGCGCCTCCTCGCGGGACATCTTGCACCCATGTATATACAGATGTATGCTAGCTTGTGCGCTTCACGTGGGATCCCGCCAAGAGTGAAGCGAACCTGCGTGACCGTGGCTTCGACTTCTCGTTCGCATCGCTGATTTTCGACGGAACCACCGTCGAGGTGGAGGACCGTCGGCGGGACTACGGAGAACCGAGAATGGTGGCAGTTGGCCTGGCCGACGACAGCCATGTCACCCTCGTCTATACCGACAGGTCTATGGCCGGCCGTACCGAACGGCGGATTATTTCGGCCCGGAGGAGCAACTGGCGTGAGCGTCAAATCTACAGAAAAGCCACAATCCCAGGGTAGGCGGCCTAGCCGGGGACGAGCGGACTTCGCCCGCCTTCGCCGGACTTCCGCCGGCGAGATCACTCGCACGGCACCACCGGAGCTGAGCGACCTCCCATCGGACTTCTGGGCCGAGGCTGTCGTGGTACCGGGCCCCAAGAAGGCCGTTTCTCTGCGGGTTGATCAAGACGTCCTCGAGTGGTTCAGGGAGACCGGACCCCGATACCAAACCAGGATGAACGCGGTGCTACGTACATACGTGTCACAGATGCGGGTAGATCAGAAGCGGAGCCGCGGGACACGCGATACAAAGCGGTCCAACAGGCGCTTGGAGCCGACGCGGTCGCGGTCCTCGGAGTAGGGTGGCCCTTACCTCGTGAGCAGCGAGCCGGGACGGTTGAGGCGTTCTAGCGAGCGCCGCGCCATGATCGGTACGGTGTCGATGGGGCGGGATGAACGCACGATAGTCCGTCTGCCGTGGGTGGCCATTACGTCGGCAGGAACAACTCGGCCAGCGGCAGGGCAAGGCCCGGGAGCAGGGGTGTCGTGAGCGTCGCCTCGTCCTCGGCCGTGAGCTCCGCGGCGCGTTCGAAGCTGCCCGGAGTCGTCCGCCGGTAGATCTTGACGAGATCGAGTTCTGGATCCACCAGCCAATACTCGCGCACACCCGTTCGATCGAACAACCGCCGCTTGATCTGCTCGTCCCGCTTGCGCGTGCCACGCGACATGATCTCAATCACGAGCGCCGGTGCCCCCTGCACGTTCTTGTCGGTGAGGATGTCGATCTGGTCACCCGCGATGAACAGCAGGTCTGGCTCCACGACGTCGTGATACGACAGGACGACATCGAACGGGGCGAGGAACACCCGGCCGAGCGTCCGGTGGGCGCGCAGGAAGCCACCGATCGCCAGGTGCAGACGCCCGACGAGCTCCTGATGACGCGTATTCGGCGACGGGGTCACGTAGTGCTCCCCGTCGATGAGTTCGTGCCGTTTCCCGTCCTCCGGGAATAGCAGGAAGTCGTCGTACGTGAAACGTGTATCCGGGCGAGCGGACGTCGGCATCTCGTCCTTTCCGTCCATCGGGGCATCTTACACCCGGCCTCGGGATTGGCGATCGCGAGAATCATGCCGCGCCCGGACGGGCAGATCGTGCCGGTCTACCTGACGACACGCCTCTGGGCCGGTCCAAGTGTTACAAGACCTTGCGACCTCGAGTCGGGTGATTCGTGGCAGAACTCAGAACGAGACGCCACAGGCGAGGGAATTGTGGCAACGTAGCGGAGCCGAAGCCCCGCTACGCGCCCGAAGCCGGTTGACCCTGCTTCAGTACCGATAGTGCTCCGGCTTGTAGGGCCCATCCACCGGGACGCCGATGTAGTCGGCCTGCTCCTGGCTGAGCCTGGTGAGCTTGACGCCCAGATGATCGAGGTGCAGCCGGGCGACCTGCTCGTCGAGGTGCTTGGGGAGCATGTAGACCTTCTTCTCGTACTGGCCCTGGTTGGCGTGCAGCTCGAGCTGGGCGATCACCTGGTTGGTGAACGAGGCCGACATGACGAAGCTGGGGTGCCCGGTGGCGCAGCCGAGGTTGAGGAGCCGGCCCTCGGCCAGGACCAGGACGCTGTGGCCGTCCGGGAACTGGAACTCGTCGTACTGCGGCTTGATGTTGATCCGTTTGACGCCCTGGTGCTTCTTGAGGCCGGCCATATCGATCTCGTTGTCGAAGTGGCCGATGTTGCCGACGATCGCCTTGTCCTTCATCTTCGCCATGTGGGCGGCCGTGATGATGTCGCGGTTGCCGGTCGTCGTGATGAAGATGTCGGCGGTCGACACCATCTCGTCAATCGTCGTGACCTCGTAGCCCTCCATCGCCGCCTGCAAGGCGCAGATCGGGTCGATCTCGGTCACCACCACGCGGCACCCCTGGCCGCGCAGCGCCTGCGCGCATCCCTTCCCGACCTCTCCGAAGCCGAACACGACGGCGACCTTGCCGCCGAGCATGACGTCGGTGGCGCGGGCGAGGCCGTCCGGGAGCGAATGGCGGCAACCGTAGATGTTGTCGAACTTGCTCTTGGTGACCGAGTCGTTGACGTTGATGGCGGGGAAGAGGAGCGTGCCGGCCTCCATCATCTGATACAGGCGGTGCACGCCGGTGGTGGTCTCCTCGCTGACGCCGCCGATCTCTGATGCGACTCGCTGCCAGTACTGCGGATCTTCCTGTAGCGTCCTACGGAGCACGTCGAGGATGACGCCCCACTCCTCTGGGTCGGCGTCGGGATTGAACGCCGGGATAGCGCCGGCCTTCTCGAACTCGACGCCCTTGTGGACCAGGAGCGTCGCATCGCCGCCGTCATCGACGATCAGGGTCGGACCGCTCCCGTCGGGCCAGGTGAGCGCTTCCTTCGTGCACCACCAGTACTCCTCGAGCGTCTCGCCCTTCCAGGCGAAGACCGGCGTGCCCTTGGGGGCGTCGACGGTGCCGCCCGACTCGGGTGGGCCCACGACCGCGGCCGCCGCCGCCTGGTCCTGGGTCGAGAAGATGTTGCACGAGACCCAGCGCACGTCGGCGCCGAGCTCGACCAGCGTTTCGATCAGAACGGCAGTCTGAATCGTCATGTGCAGGCTGCCCATGACGCGGGCGCCGGCCAGAGGCTTGCTGGCCCCATGCTGCGCGCGGAGCGCCATCAGCCCGGGCATCTCCTGCTCGGCGAGGCGAATCTCCTTGCGGCCCAGCTCGGCGAGTGCAAGGTCCTTCACCTTGTAGCGCGGTCGGCCAGCCCTCGTGGCTTCATCGAATGCGTGGACCTTCTCGGTCATCGTGGTGCTCATCGGGATCTCCCTGTCATTGAGGTAATCGAAATGTTCTAGCCCGTGTCATGTCTCGCGAGTGTCGGGGACCGAACCTGAAGCCTCCCGCTTCCGCGCGCTCGCGCCGAAGAGCGCGGGTCCCTTCCCCTTCGAGTCAGGCGGGAGCGGGCCAACCCGTACGCCCTCGAATCCTGCGGACTCCAGATAGCGCCCGATCAGCGCCTCGGAGAAGCCGAGCCAGACGTGGCCCATCTGCTGTCGATAGTGGTCCCGGTCGTGGGGCAGCATGTCCACCAGCAGGAGACGCCCTCCCGGCCGGAGGACGCGCGCGACCTCGGCGATGGCCGCCTCTGGCTGGGGCACGTGGTGCAGGACGAGGGTCAGGGTCGCGGCATCGAGGAGGTCGTCGTCGATGGGCAGCGCCTCGAGATCCCCGCGGCGTAGCTCGACGTTGGTGATCCCGGAGAGCCGGACGCGCGCGGCCGCGAGCATCGCGGCCGAGCCATCGATGGCGATGACCCGCCGGACGAACGGGGCGAGGGCTGCGGCCACCTGTCCGGTCCCGGCCCCGAGGTCACCCACGACCCAGCGGTCGTCGACCAGCCCGAGCAGCGCCGCGTGGTGGAAGTCCCGGCCGAAGAGCTCCTCGCGCAGCTGGTCCCACTGGTCGGCCGACGAGGTGAAGAAGGCCTCGGACTGCCGCCGCCGTTCGGCGAGGACGCCGGCGATTCGGTGCTGGTCCTGGCTGGCCGTCACGTTGGCGCCGACCTGCTCGCGCACGAGGGACCAGAGCCGATCCGAGGCCGGGTCCAACCCCTCACGAACGAGGCTATAGAGTCGCCGTGTGCCCTCGGAGCGCGAGGCGATGAGGTCGGACTCGGCAAGCGCCTTCAAGTGTCGGCTGACGGTCGACTGTGGCATCTGGAGGATGCTACAGAGCTCCGACACGGTCAGCTCGTGCTGCTCGAGGATCAGCATGAGCCGGCTCCGGGTCGGCTCGGCGAGGGCCGACAGCTGATCAAGAATGGCGGCACGGACTGGCATGATCAATCCTTCAATCCGGATTATATGATACAAGCGGTGTCACGTAGTGTCAAACGGCTATTTGTCAGAGAGATACCCGGTTCTAGGGATGCCGCCCGTGGCGACGTAACCGCAGCCGAGCCCCACCAGAGCACCTGCCACGATATCGAGCGGATAGTGGACGCCGAGGTAGACGCGGGACAGGGCAATCAGGCCGGCCAGGCCGAAGAGGGGCCACCGGGCCCGGCGAGAGAGCTGGGCCAGGGCCAGGCGCTGGCGAAGGCCTCGGCGGCGTGTCCCGAGGGGAAGCCGAAGGTCGCCGGGGGCCGACCGACGACCTCCAGACCTTCGACGACGGTGAACGGACGCGGCCGCGCGATGGCGGGCTTGAGGACCTGGTTCGTGACGAGCGCAGCCAGACACAGGGCGAGGACCATGCGCCACACCCCGGCGGCGCGAGTCGGACGGAGGAAGGCGAGCGCGCCACCCAGCGTCAGCCACACGCCACCGCGCGCTCCGAGTGTCGTGATCGCCCAGACGAGCGGATCGAGGACGGGGTGCCGCCAGGTCGCAATCCAGCCGCGAAGCAGCTCGTCCCACGCGAGGAGGGTGTCGAGGAGGTTGCCCATGGGTCGTTCAGAGGAGACGCGGATCGAGAGCGTGGTCGCTGACCCGCGTGACGACGACGTGCGTTGCGTCTCGATGCTGCGGGTTCAGCAAGACGTTGGCCGTGTCAGGCACGATGGCCGAGGGAACGCGCAGCAGGGGCGCGCGCCCCGCCGCGAGCCAGGCATCTCCGCTCGCCTGCGTGACGGGCAGCCGGTCGGTCCAGTTCTTGGGCAGGTCCGCGAGCACCACCTGCTCGACGTCCAACCACCCGGGCGTCTCGAGTCGCATCAGCCGGTAGCGCCGTGGCAGGTCGCGCAGGTCGATCTCGAAGTGAACCAGGACTTCGAGCAACGCGGCGGCCGGGCTCGCCGCACAATAGACGATCCGTCGGCCGCGCGTGTGCCACCGACCCGAGGCGCGCAGTCCGCCCAGGCCGCCCAGGGATCGGTGGTTGCCGATCCGCCAGAGAACCACCTAGCAGCCCGTGGTGAAAGTCCTGCGTCGCACCAAGGGCCACCTTGGGAGATGCCGCGGCCGGCCCGAGCAAGGCGCGAGGAGCAAGAATACCGGGAGTATTTGACCCGTCGTGAACAATGCCCAACGAAGCCCGAGGCGGGATGCAGCGCTGGCCGACTGCAGCAGGACTTTCACCATGGGCTGCTACGCGGCCATGCCCTCGTCGATGCGGTAGAGCAGCTCCTCGACGAGTCGCGCGCCGGTTTCGGTGGCCAGGAGCTCGAGGGGAGAGCGCCCGTGGAACCGCCGCTTCTCGGCGCGGAGCCACCGCCAGGCACGCTCGCGGTCGCCGAAGACATCCTGGCTCAACGTGGCGATGCGCGCGAGTCGGACCACCCGATCCGATTCTTCGCGGCTCAGGGCTTCGGACCGTGCGCGGCGGTGCGCCAGCGTGCGCCGGGGGAGAACGAGCGCGTAGATCTCGTCATCGCTCAGGCCATGGCGACGCAGACCGTCGAGCGTCTGTACGGGCAGGCGCTGCTCGACCAGAGTCAACAGATCCTGGTCCGAGCGCAGCCGGCGGACGCCGAGGAGCTCCTGGAGGCGACGCAGGAAGCCCGGGCGGACGCCCAAGGGCAGGTCGATGACGGCGGTCTTGGACACGGGCACACTCCGATCGCCTAGCAAGATTGCCACTATTCTAGGGCATTCTGCCAGGTTCGGTCAACCCGGTGCCGACAGATCTGGCCGCTGGCGCTCCGTCGCTTGCCGCTGTGTGCGGCTTGCGAGATACGGCGTGACGGGGTGCGCGATACGGATGACGCGCCGTTGTGACCCCGGCCTTCTACGTCGTGGCGGGTTCGGCGTCGACGATGAGGCCGAGCTCGCGGCGGACGCGTTCCTCGATCGTGGCGAAGGTCTCGGGGTTGTCGCGGAGGAACTGCTTGACGTTCTCGCGGCCCTGGCCGAGCCGGTCGCCGCTGTAGGAGAACCAAGTGCCGCTCTTGTCGACGATCTTGCGGGTGACGGCCAGATCCAGCAGGTCGCCTTCGCGCGAGATCCCCTGCCCGTACATGATGTCGAACTCGGCCTCGCGGAACGGTGGCGCCACCTTGTTCTTGACGACCTTGACGCGGGTGCGGCCGCCGATTACGGACTCGGAGTCCTTGATGCTGCCGATGCGCCGGATGTCGAGGCGGACCGACGAATAGAACTTCAGCGCGCGGCCGCCGGTGGTCGTTTCGGGGTTCCCGAACATGACGCCGATCTTCTCGCGGAGCTGGTTGATGAAGACCAGGCACGTGCGCGACTTCGCGACGACGCCCGTCAGCTTGCGGAGCGCCTGGGACATCAGCCGTGCCTGGAGCCCCATCTGCGCCTCGCCCATCTCGCCCTCGATCTCCGAGCGGGGAACCAGGGCCGCGACCGAATCGACGACCACGACGTCGACGGCGCCCGACCGCACCAGGACCTCGACGATCTCGAGCGCCTGCTCGCCGTTGTCGGGCTGCGAGACGAGCAGGTTTTCGAGATCGACGCCGAGCTTCTGCGCGTAGGTCGCGTCGAGCGCGTGCTCTGCATCGACGAATGCCGCCATGCCCCCGGTCTTCTGGGCCTGGGCGATGACCTGAAGGGCCAGCGTCGTCTTGCCAGACGATTCGGGCCCGAAGATCTCGACGACGCGGCCGCGCGGGACACCCCCGACGCCGAGCGCGTAGTCGAGGCTCACCGAGCCGGTGGAGATGGCGGGGATCGGCACGACCGCTCCCTGTCCCAGCCGCATGATGGACCCCTTGCCGAACTGCTTTTCGATCTGTCCGACGGCGACGTCGATGGCTCGGCTGCGCTCGCGGTCGGGACGCTCTTCAACGGGCATGCGGCGGCTCCTTAACCAATGAACGGGGAATGAGCGGTCATGAGTGCAGGTCTGCGAAATTCCGTGAAGCTGACGGGCTGGGTCTCTGGCACGCGTGAAACCAATCGTGACGGAGCGTCGGGAGTCTCGTTTGGGACCGGGGTCAGGGTCTTGGGCGGGCGCCGCGGCGGATTTCCCAGCGTTGGACCTCCCAACCCTCCGACTCGTCGTCGATTCCCCCGGTGTGCGTCCGGTGCCGAGAGCCCAGGCTCCCGGTCCCGGATCCACACGCATTCTAGGGGCGTGCCGGGTCCTTGTCAAGCGAAAATAGAAACACATCATGGTTGCATGTGCTTTTCTATCAACGGCTTGTCGTGCTGTAAGACTTTCGCCTCGCTGCATTGGATCGGCATTTCTGCCCGCCTCGGAATTGTCTGTCGTGGCGAAGATTGCTAACGTCAGGCTGTGCCGAGTCCGCTAGGACATGCGCTGGGAGGGATGGCGGCGGGGTGGCTGACAACCGCCCTGGCAGCCGGACCAGCGGGCCGAGTCCCACGAGAACGGTCGCACGAAGGCTCTGCGGGGGTCGGGCTCGGACGGCTCGGCCGGGACGCGTGGCGCGAGGCCGTACTGTTCGGGGTGCTGGCCGTGCCCCCGATCTCGACCTCCTGGTCGGCATGCACAGCAGGCAGACGCACAGCGTGGCCGCGGTCGTCCTCGTGGGCGCGCTCGTCTACGTATCGGGGGGCCGACGAGCCCGCCTGGCGATGGCGGCCGCGATCGCCTATGGCTCGCACATCGTCCTCGACTGGCTCGGCACTGATACCTCCGTGCCGATCGGGATTATGGCGCTCTGGCCACTGACGGGTGGGTTCTACGAGTCGGATCTCCACTGGTTCATGGCGATCTCGCGCCACTTCCGGCAGCCTGGCTTCCTGAGCCACAACCTACGGGCGGTGCTGTGGGAGATCCTCTTGCTCGTGCCTGCGGCGGTGGGGATGGCGGCGTACCGGTTCCGGAAACGGGCAGGGTAGGGCAAGCGAATCACCCGGGGCATCAACCGTGTCACGTGTCGCCAGCGACTTTCGAGAAGTGGGAACGCCCATGCGCGAGTGTCTCGATGCGGCAACCGCTGCCTCGGATCGTCTCCTCCTGCGATCCTGGAGAGGCGATGCCGAATTGGTTCGTGGAGGGAAGTCGAGGTTAGTCGGAGCCGAGGCGTTCGACGGCCAGGGCGACGCCGTTGCCGCCGCCGAGGCACAGGGTTGCGATGCCGCGAGCGACCTGGCGCTGGCGCATGGCGTAAAGAAGCGTTGTGAGGATGCGGGCCCCGCTTGCGCCGATCGGGTGACCGAGGGCGACGGCCCCGCCGTTCACGTTGACCCGGTCGGGGTCGATGCCGAGCTCACGCATCACGGCGACGGCCTGGACCGAGAAGGCTTCGTTGAGCTCGAACAGATCGACGTCCTCGAGCTTCCAGCCGACCTTGGTGGCGACCTTGCGGACGGCTTTGACCGGGGTCATCATGACGAGCTTGGGCGGCAGACCGCTCGTCGCCTGGCCGACGATGCGCGCCATCGGGGCGAGGCCGAGGGTCTGCGCGCGCTCGGCGGCCATCACGACGAGGGCCGCGGCGCCGTCGTTCGTGCCCGGGGCGTTGCCGGCGGTGACGGTGCCGTCCTTCTTAAACGCGGGCCTCAGCGTGCCGAGGATCTCCGGCGTGGTGTCCTCGCGGATCGCCTCGTCACGGTCCAGCAAGACATCCGGGCCCTTGCGCTGCGGCACCGTGACAGGCAGGGTCTCGTCGCGGAACCGCCCCTCGCGCGTCGCCGCGGCGGCGCGGTGATGGCTCTCGGCGGCGTAGCGGTCCTGCTCCTCACGGGCGACCCCGTATTGCTCCGAGACTAGCTCGCCGGTCAGGCCCATGTGGCAGTTCTCGAGGGCGCACCACAGGCCATCCTGGATCATCGCGTCGATGACTTCGCCGTGGCCCAGGCGGAGTCCTTCCCGCACCTTGGGCAGCAGGTACGGGCAGTTGCTCATCGACTCCATGCCGCCGGCTACCGCGATCTCGATGTCGCCGGTGGCGATAGCCTGGGCGGCGAGCATGACCGCCTTGAGGCCCGAGCCGCACACCTTGTTGATCGTCATCGCGCCGACGTGGTCGGCCAGCCCGCCGCCCAGCGCGGCCTGACGCGCCGGATTCTGCCCGAGCCCCGCCGAGACGACGTTGCCCATGATGCACTCGTCGACCGAGGTGGGGTCGATGCCCGCGCGGGTGACGGCCTCGCGAACGACGAGGGCGCCCAGCTGGGGCGCCGATAACGGCTTGAGTGTCCCGAGAAACTTGCCGGTCGGCACCCGGACGGCGCTGATGATGACGGCCTCACGCATCCCGGCTTACCCCGTGGGGAGGGCTAAGCTTGGAGGGGCGTTGTCGCCGCGCCGCGTGCAGACCGGAGAGCACGATCGACCGCACGATATCGGGACCGAGAGTGCCCTTCATCCGGGTCCGGATCAGCGGCGCCGATCGCTCGATCTCCTTCCGCCAGCGCCCGTCCTCTACGAGCACCTCGAGGGTGCCGCCTGGGAGGAGCGAGACACGCGTGACGCGGTCGAGCGTCTCACCGACGGCCACTCGCCAGGCGAACCGCACCTTCTCGGGCGAGAGCGGCTGGTCGCGCAACATCTCTGTGAGTGCGGCGGGCATGCAGTGGCGAAGCGGGCGCATGCATCGAGTGTATCATCGCCCGGTCATCGGTTCGGCCGGTCATCGGTCTCGGCTCGGTCAAGTCTCTTGGGTCGGTCATGCGTCTGAGGGTGAGCGAAACTTAGAGTCTCCCTCTGGGATGGGTGAAACCCCTCGCCTTTAGGCGAAGCCTTCAGGAGGCCGCAGGGCCGGACCTCTTCGGGCTCTGGGACGTGCGCCGTGATAGTCGGCTTCAGCCGACGCGGCGCACTGATTCCCTCGCCTTCAGGCGAGGGAGACTCAAATTGGAAATTGAAACGGCTCCCACACCCTGTGGTTTGATGACGTTAAGCAAAACGGCCATCAACCCACGAGAGAAAGGAGCCGAGATGAGCAGTGTCCTACGTCCTGTCAGGAAGCGCAAGAAGGGTCGCCAGCTGGGCCGGGTCGAGGTCATCCGGCGCGAGGACTACACCGCGCTGGAGCTGGACGCCAAGGTGGAGCTGATCCGCTCGCTGGTCCCGCTGGGCTTGATGCACGTGGAGGAGGTGCTCGACGAGGAGGTAACGGCGCTGGCTGGCGAGCGCTACGCCCGCAAGGCCGCGTCGATCGGGGGCCGCCGGCACGGTAGTAACCCTGGGACCGTCGGCCTGGCGGGGCAGCGGGTGCCGATTCGGGTGCCGCGGGTGCGCGGGGTCGCGGGGCGGGAGATTCCGTTGCGCGCCTACGAGGCGTTGCATGGCGACGGCGCGGTGAATGACCTCCTGCTGAAGCGCGGGCTCTATGGGATCTCGTGTCGCAACTACGAGGCGGCCGCCGAGGCGATTCCCGGCGCGATCGGGCTGTCGGGGTCGACGGTGTCCCGAGGCTTCATCGAGGCCAGCGCCGCGAAGCTTCACGAGCTCCAGGAGCGGGACCTGGCCGCTGAGGACGTCGTGGCCATCGTATTGGACGGCAAGACGTTCGCCGAGGCCACAATGGTCATCGCACTGGGCATCACCATTTCTGGGGCGAAACACTTCCTCGGCTTCGTGGAGACGGACACGGAGAATGAGCGGGTGCTGACGCTGTGCTTGCGGTCGTTGGTCGAGCGGGGGCTGGACCTCTCGCAGGGCCTGCTGGTGATCCTCGACGGCAGCAAGGGGCTGCGGGCAGCCGTCCGGAAGACCTTCCGCCACCGCGCCCTGGTCCAACGGTGCCAGTGGCACAAGCGGGAGAACGTGGTGAGTCACCTGGCCAAGAGCGAACTGGCGGCGTGGCGTCAGCGCCTCCAGCGCGCCTACAACCGGCCGGAGTACGACGAGGCCCTCACGGCGCTCAAGACGCTCCAGGGCGAGCTCGACGAACGGAACCAGTCGGCGGCTCGGAGCTTGACAGAAGGTCTGGACGAAACCTTAACGCTGCATCGCCTCGGGCTGTACGGGGTGCTGGGCCGGTCGCTGAAGACGACGAACTGTCTGGAGTCGGTCAATGCGCTCGTTGAGGAACGCTGTGCGAAGGTTGACCACTGGCAGAACTCGAGCCAACGCCACCGCTGGCTGGCGACCGCGCTCCTGGACATCGAGCCGCGCCTGCGGAAGCTGATGGGCTACCGCCACCTGCCCACGCTTCGTGCCGCGTTGAAGCAAGAACTGAAGATCGACACGACGACATCGAAGAAGGCCGCATGACGAATCCGGAGCCGTAGAGAGTTTCAATTGAGTCTCCCTCGCCTGAAGGCGAGGGAATCAGTGCGCCGCGTCGGCTGAAGCCGACTATCACGGCGCACGTCCCAGAGCCCGAAGAGGTCCGGCCCTGCGGCCTCCTGAAGGCTTCGCCTAAAGGCGAGGGGTTTCACCCATCCCAGAGGGAGACTCTAAGAATGGGCTTGACTCATGCGTCTCGTCCTAGCCTCACAGTCACCCCGGCGCGCGGCGCTGCTACGCGCGGCCGGGTTCGCGTTCGACGTCTCTGCGCCGGCGGAGACCGATGAAACGCGGCATGAGGGAGAGAATCCGTTGGCCTATGTCGCTCGTGTGGCCGAAGCCAAGGTGTCATTGACGGTGTACCGCCACCCTGGCTGCTGCGTGGTGGGGGCCGACACCGCGGTTGTCGTGGCGAGGCAAGTACTAGGGAAGCCGCGTGACGATGACGCTGCGGTCAGGATGCTCCAGATGCTCTCGGGCCGCGAACACCAGGTGCTGACCGGGGTCGCGGTTCACATGGGCCAGCAACGGGCGGGCGAGGTCGTAGTGACACGGGTTCGGTTCGCGCCGATGACGGACGCCGAGATCGGATGGTACGTCGCAACTGGAGAGCCGCGCGACAAGGCCGGGGCCTATGGCATCCAGGGGCTCGCGTCCCGCTTCGTGGTAGGGATTGAGGGGTCCTACACGAACGTGGTCGGGCTGCCGGTTGCGACGCTGTATCGGTTGCTGGAGCGCGTCGAAGCCGACGTGTAGCCTCGGAGTTCACTCGCCGCCCTTGATGCGACGCAGGACTTTCACCACGGGCTGCTAGGGGGCAAGCCGCGTCGCCAAGGCGTTGGTGCCGGCGGCCCAGACGACCCCGAGCGCATTCGAGTACATCGCCCGCTCGACGACGATCTGCGGGGGGCCGGCCCCCGTGGACAGGCTCGTGATCACGGCGCCGAACCGCCGGCCGCCGGAAACTCCGCGCCGACATCGACGTTGAACCGGCTGTTCGCGCCGATCGGGAAGCTTCGTGTCGAGGTGGTGCCGTCCTCGAACAGGAGCGTCACCGTCGCGGAACCTGGGAACACGGACGTGTTCGCGATGAGAATGTAGGTGAAGTAGCTCAGGAAGCCCCCGGCCTCGCCGTCGGCCAGCGCCCACTGCGTGCCGGTCACCGTCGAGCCCGGCGAGTTGTGCGCCTCGAACCAACTGGCGAGGCCGCCGGTCGCATTCCACCACATGGCCCGCTCGGCGATGATCGCCACGCCATTGCTCACCGTGATCGTGGTCGAGACGGCCGTATCGGCCAGCTGGGCGTGTTCGAAGTCCACCCAGATGTTGAACCGGCTGTTCGGGACCACCGTGTAAAACTTCGTGAGGACGGTGCCGTCGGGCAGCAGGTAGTCCCCACGGACGGTGGCAGCCGTGGGGGTGGGGTTCGAGAGCAGGATGAACAGATCGAAGAAGTCGCCCGTGGCGCCCTCGGCGAAGAACCACGCGGTCGAGGGCATGGTCACCCCCGCGCTCTCGTGACCCGCCCCGAAGGTCTGCCCCGGGAGGTCGAGATACATCGCCCGCTCGACGATGATCGTCACGCCGTTGGTGGAGACGACGACGGCCGAGATGTCGATCGACGACAACGCCGCATCCTCCTGATTCACCCAGATGTTGAACCGGCTGTTGGCGCCGACGCTGTAGGTCTTGACGATGGGCGCTAGCCCGCCGGGCCGCAAGAACGTGACGCTGATGCTCGCGGCAAGGCCGTTGGGGTTCTGGACGAGATAGAACAGATTGAACCCGTTGGTCGAACCCTCGGCCAGGTTCCACGTCAGCGCCGGTGCCCCGATGGAGGTCTCGGCGTGGCTGCCGTATCGGGCGCCGTTCCACTCCATCGTGCGGTCCGAGACGACGGGCACATCCGACTCGCACACGGTGGAGAACTCGGCGCTGCCGAGCCCTGCGACGAGGGCGGTGTCGAGCGTATGGCGGGTCATCCCGTTGAGCGTGAAGAACCGCGAGGCCACCGTGCCGTCCGTCTTGAGGAAGCGGTAGAGGACGTTGGCGGGCGTTGTCCCGGGGTTGGCCGTGGCGAGGCGCGTGCGGAAGCCGAGGCTGCCGGCCGTGGCACCTTCCGCAAAGAAGCGCGTGAAGAACCCCCGGGGATGGGTGCCGGCGGCCAGCTCCTCGGCGTTCGTCTTGCCGTCCGCATCCGGATCGCCGTTGGCCCCCTCGCTGCCGCCGTCGAACTCGGATTCAACCCGAATCGCGTTTCCCACCCGTCGGAGAGCCCGTCCCCGTCGGTGTCGGGGTCGACGATCGATGGCAGATGGGCCAACCCGTGACCCCACGTGTTGTTGGAAACCGGCGATCCGCGAGGCAGCGCGGCGTTCTTCAAGAACGTGGTGACCTCTGTCGGCGACCGTGGCGACGCGTGCTGGACGAGCGCCGCGAGTCCGGCTACGTGCGGCGCCGCCTGGCTCGTGCCCGTCCAGTGGCCCCACGTGGCGGAGTCTCCCCCGTCGGCGCCAACGATGTCGGTTTGACCCGGTTGTCGCGCGTCGGTCCCCGGCTGCTGAAGGGTTCGATCGTCTGGGGTGAACTCCAGGCAGCGGCGCCAACCGCCATCAACCCAGGGTTGGCACTCTCCGCGGGATTCGCAATGCTGCCTGCCGTCGCGAAGGCGAGTGGCTGTCGGGTGAAACCCTGCACCTGGATCCACGACGGAGCCGCTCCGCCGAAGTGCTGCACGGTGAGATGGTAGGTGGCGGTCGCGGGACTGATGAAGGTCAGGACTTCGAGTGGCACCTGGCCGGCCACGCCCTGCTGCAAGCTGTCGCCGGCGCCCAGGACCGTGGTTCGGCTGCTGTCCCACAGGTAGAGATCGAGATCTCGTGCGGCCGCTCCCCAGGTGTCCTCCCAGCGACACTGCACGACCAGCAACTCGCCCGCCTGTAGCTGAACCGCGTTGATCTCCGATCCAGGCCTGAAGGACAGCCATCTGTCGCCGTCCGGGTCCAGGTAGCCTCCGGTCCACGAACTCAACGCCTCGTCCCCGGCGGCGTTGACCCAGGTGATGCCCGCACTCACGGCGGTGTCCACGGCGGCCAGGGCGCTGTCACTCCGGATCGAGGTGCCGTCACCAGGCCCTTGCCATAACCAGCTGACGGAATGGTTGATGACGGTGACGCCTTGAGACGCCATCCATTGTGTGGTCGACAGCAGGTCCAACGGAGAGGCAGGCTGGGCGATATACAGGGTCACATCGGGAGCGATGCCCAAGACGGGAGAGCACGACCTACCGCACGACGTCGGGGCCGAGAGCGATCCCCATCCTGGTCCGAGCCCAACGACGACCGCTCGATCTTCTGGCGCGAGCGCCCGTCCTGCATTGGTACCCCTAGATCGCCGTCGGAGCGAGACGCGGCTGGGACGCGGTCGAGCGTCTCGCTGACCTCCACTCGCCAGATGAACCGTACCTTACTTGGGTGACAGCGGCGGATTGTGCAGCTGTGCCGCGAGCGCGGTGGGCATGCGGCGGCGAAGCGAGAGCCTGCATCGTCGGTCGGACATGCGTCTGGTGCTGGCCTCACAATCGCCCCGGCGCGCCGCGCTGCTGCGCGCCGCGGGGTTTGAGTTCGACATCACAGACCCCGCGGAGGTCCCCGCGCCGATCGATGAGACGCGGCACGAGGGGGAGGATCCGGTCGCCTACGTCGCCCGTTTGGGGCACGCCAAGGCGTACGGAACGGCGCCCCGCTATCCGGACTGCTGTGTGATCGGGGCCCAACCCCGGTCGTTGTGGTCGGGCCGGTTCTCGGGAAGCCGGGCGACGACGATGACGCAGCCAGGATGCTCCGGCTACTTTCGGGGCGGACCCATCAGGTCTGACCGGCGTTGCGGTTCTCGCGGGCGAACGGCAGGCGAGCGAGGTGGTCGTGACGCGTGTCCAGTTCGCGCCGCTGCCCGACGCCGAGATCGGATGGTACGTCGCGAGTGGAGGGCCGCGCGACAAAGCTGGCGCGTATGCTGTCCAGGGGCGAGCGGCCCGCTTCGTGACCGGGATCGAAGGGGGGCCTACACGAACGTCGTAGGGCTGCCGGTGGCGATCCTGCATCGGTTGCTCGTGCGGATGGACGCCTTGGCGGCTCACGGCGAGCCCGGCGACAGGCTGGTCTGAGCGACTCGGTCGTGCGAGCTGCTCGGAGGCCGACGGCGCGAGGCCGCGGTGTGACCGCGCGGCGGCTCATGGTGGATGGCAATGGCCGCCAGGGTCGTGAACAGCACGGCGTTACCGGGCATCTGAAGACTGAACTCCACGATCTCCTGAAGCGCGATGGCGATCAGCCCGATAGCCGCCCCCACGCGAATCCAATGCGTCGTTGCGCCGTCGGTGCCGTCGCGGAACCGTCGGCGGATCTCGCGTACGAGGAGCGCGATCGCGAGGAGAGCGGGAAGGCCGAGCAAGAGCCCACCTTCGGCGGCGAGCTGCACGTAGTCGTTGTGCGCCTCCTGGACTCTGGCGGAGTTTAGCATTGCCGTTTGGTAGTACTGCATGACGGTGCCGTACGTGTTGAGGCCCGTGCCGGCGACCGGAAAATCACGCACGACGTCGACCGTGTCCTTCCAAATGGCTAGGCGGCTGACCGTCATGTTCGGTGCCGCGAAGCGTCTGGCGATCGCATCCAGTCCCACCCAGCCGATGACCGCCACCAGGAGCAGGACGACATAGCTGAGCGCGACGGTGCGCCTGCTCCTAGCGCCACGCCACCGCAGCAGCGCGACGACGCTGAGCACGCACGCGGTCGTGAAGCAGAGGATCCCGGACCGGGACAGCGTGATGACGAGCGAGATACCCATGACGGCTAGCGCCGCGGCGACGAGGAGCAGCCGGTTCGCCTCGGGCGATGACAGCCATAGGACGCGATCGCGCCACTCTCTCTTAACGCCCGCCATCCCGCGCGTCGCACAAGCCGCGAAGTATCCGAGCCCGAGGCTCAGCGTCATCAGCAGCCAGCCCGCAGAATGGTTGCGGTTCACGAAAGGGGCGGACGGCCCGGCGCTGTAGGTCGACTCCCAAAACCCGTAGATCATCCGCCAGAACAATGGCCGCTGCACGATGCCGAGCAGCGCCACGACAACGCCAAGCAGCAGGAGTGGGCCGACGAACCGTCTGACGCCGAAGGCCGAGAACAACCGCTCGGTCCCAAGTAGGAAGATGGACAGCGTGACGAGAAAGGCCAACCCCCGTCGAGTGGCCTGAGGATCGATGGAAAGCGATTCGGGTTCCTGCGCGGGCGTGATAAACAACAGCGCGTCTGCGCCCAGGCCAAGGCCGGGAGGGCGTACCGAAACCGGCACCGTCTGCCCGCCGTACGGCAGGAGGAGCTGAAGGACCACGGCCACCGCCACGATGCCGAATCCGATAGCAGCGAGCGTGGCCAGGGCGCGATCACCACGGACCGGGTCGTCACGACGGTCGCGAGCGCCACCAGGGTGCACGCGGCGAGCAGCGGCCAATAGGCCCAGGGGTATACACCGCCGAACGATAGCACGCCCCAGGCCAGCGTGAGGACCAGGAGGGTCGTCACACTGGACTCGATTCTCGTCCGTGGAGGTGCGGGAGGTTCTTCGACTGCGGGGGCTGAGAGTACGCCGAAGAGCGTTGACGGCGGCTAGAAAGTGCCGCAGGTCAGCGCCCTCCGGAGCAGGAGGCTCACCAGCGAGCTGAATCAACGAAGATGCGACCGCTTCGGATGCCGTGTTCAGTCGAGAGGTGGCCTCGTCACTTAAAAGAAAGGGGAAGCGGGAAACGTCGCAACCGTTCGCGCTCGGGATCCGTGGCACAGCCTGTCAGGACGGCAATGGCCAACAATGCCGTGGTCACGCGCAGCATCAGCGACCTGAGCGGCCACCGCTCGTTGCACCAAGGATGCATACCACAGTTCGCGGACGACGTCTGCACGTGCTCCACGCCGGCGGCCCCAGACAGGATGAAGACACACCGCTGACGACACACAGACCTCTACACATATAATCGGCCGGACACCATGGCCGTCCAGCCCGGGACTCGATTCGGTCCCTACGAGATCGTGACGCTCCTGGGCACAGACGGCATGGGGGAGCTCTATCGCGCCAGGACACCCGGCTGAATCGCACGATCGCGATCCGACTCCTTGCGGCCGATCTCTCGCCGAGCGATCCCGAGTCCTGGCAGCGCTTCGAGCAGGATGCCCGGCGCGTCTCCAGCCTCAGTCACCCCCACGTCCGCAGCCTCTACGATCTCGGGCAGGAGAACGGGACGAGCTTAAGCCGCGCGTGACGAACCCCAGCGCCGCGAGTCCCGGCCTGCGTGGCCGCTACGATGTAGCGGCCTTGGAGACGTCGCGGGGGCCTGCCGGCGTGTTCGACCCGATCGCGGGCACCTTCACGGGCTTGCCCACGTTGAGCTCACACTCTCCGAAGGCCAACTGGACGCCGCGCCCCGGCTCGGCCAGCTTGACCTCCAGGGTCTCGGCGGAGATCACCGTGTTGTCCCGGACACGGCCCGCGAGCTGGATGTTCTTGGCCTTGATCCTGCCCGAGATCTCTCCCTGCGAAGTCAACTCCGAGACTTCCACCGCACCGTCGATCCTCCCTGATGGCTCCACCGTCAAGGAGGGAGCGGACACATCACCCTTGAGCTCGCCGCTCAGGGTGATCCCGCACTTGGAGACCACGGTTCCCTCGACGGCCGTGCCCTCGGCGATCCACGTTCCGACGGTCTTGTCAGACATCCGCGCCGTCTCCCTTTAGGTGGTGTCCATATGATCGCGACTCGTACGCGAGAAACTGCCCTCGACCGAGTAGAGTGTCTTAAGAACTGGCCGCGACGATCTTCAGACGCAGCCGGCAGCCTCGCTCCAGGCCGAACTGAGTCCGCTCAGGGTGCTGTCTGACGCAGCCGACAAGATAACCGGAGTCCTTGACGATCAGTCGCCGAGGGCCGACGATGCCCGGCTCCTTCCCCTCACGGACGAATGTGCCGTAGACGACGATCTCGCCCGGTCCCTTGATGCGGCAGCCCTCGAGGATGCCCTTGGGTCCAACGGTCAGCCGGGCGCCTTCCTTCAAACGGATCGAGCAGTTCACGAATCGACTCTCGACCTCGACCACGGACTGTCCGCCGAACTCGAGTGCCGCGTTGCGGAGCACATCGCCTTCGCCGAAGAAGCGCCTGGCGCGATCCGCGGGGATCGGCGTTGCCACGGCACCTACCGCGGCGTCGCCGCTCTGCAGCCGGGTGAGGTAGGCGACGAGCTCATCGCCACTGACCTTCACCTCTGCGATTCGCGTCGAGAAGTCGAGCCATTCGGCTTCGACTGCGGCGAACACGTCGGGTGTCGCCTCGAGCCCCGCTAGCCTGGCGCCGGTCAGGCTGGCACCGTCGGGGAGGGCATCACGCAGGCTGGCGTCGCGGAGGTCGGCTCGGGTGAGGTCGGCCTCTTCCAGCAGGCACTTCTCCAGGCAGGCGTGCCGAAGGTCCGACTGCGCCAGCCCAGCCCTGCTGAGACAGGCCTCGCGCAGGTCGGCGCTCGAGAGGTTGGCGCCGTGCAGCTCCGCACCACCGAGGTTGGCCTGCCCCAGTTGGGCCGACGCCAGGCGGGCGCCGCTCAGCTTCGCCGTCTCCAGATCCGCGCCCTCGAGATTGGCGTGGCTCAGATCCGCGTCCTGGAGGTTTGCGCCCTTGAGCACGGCGCCCTCCAGATCCGCCTTGAGCAGGGAGGCGCCCTCCAGATTCGCGCCTTCGAGGAATGCGTCTCGGAGGTTCGCGCCGGTCAAGTCGGCCCGCCTCAAGCTACATCCGGCTAGGTTCGCGGCCTCCAGATCCGCCCGACGGAACTTGCCTGCATCGAGGCTGGCCCGATCGAAATCCAGATTCCTGAGGTCCGCGCGATCGAAGCTCGTGCCGCCGCGTATCTCCTCGATCACTTGGTCTGGTGAGTAGGTTTCTGTCACGCTCATTGCACCCTCCGACCTGCGCCGGCTCGAGACTCGTGCGCTGGACTCTAGCTTGCCTGTTCGTGCCCCACGTGTGACAACACGTACTCTTCGAGCCGTGCAATCCGATCTCCGACGGCCAGCGTCCGGATCCGCTGAAGCAACCCGACCTCACGCATCTCGACCAGGTGCGAGTCGACCTTGCGGAAGCATGCCTGCCGTTGCTGGCGGGCGAGCCGCTTCTCCGCGGCGCGTGCCCGATCGAGGGTCGCGTCGTCGGCGGCCCGCTGGAAGGCGTCGTGATGATGTCGCACCTCGTCGACGAGTGCGGCGAGGCGCGCGATCTGCTCTGCTTGGACCGGGGCCTGCAATGCACCCTGAGACCCCATGCGATGATCCTGTAGCACCCGGCAGATCTGCTCGCACAGGGCCACGGGAGTTTCAGCCGCGGCGGCGAGTGCCCCGGCAGAGGTCGCGTAGAGCGTCTCACGAGACATCAGGCCCGCGCGACTGAGCTTGTCCAGGGTCAGGTATCCGACCTCGGGGATCTGGCGGAGCAGCGATTGGACGATGAGGCACTCCCGCTCGGAGGCTGTCTTTTCGAGCGGTGCCGTGGCCGCCGCCGCGTCGAGCCCGCTCAGAGCGCCGGCGAGGTCAGAGAGGTCCAGGGATGCGTCTACGGGGGCCGCCGCCCGCTCGGCGAAGACCGCAGCAAACTCGCCCTCGACCGAGTCGGCGTCAGCGGGCTCGAGCTCGCCTGCGACGTCCGCGTCGAAGAGGGCTTCAGCGGGAGGAGCGACAGGCCGGAACTCAAGGCTCGGTGTGGCAGTGTCGCCACGCATCCAACGCCACAGATGCGAGAGGGACGCCATGAGATCCTCCGTACAGAGAGAGGCGGACCGAGCTGACTGAGCTGTGCCGACGGTTGAAGTCGGCACGTTAGCACAAACGCGGACCCGCGGGAAGATCTTTGCAGTTGTGTGTGAAGTTGACCGCCTCAAGCAGCAGCGGAGGTCGCGTGGCGAGGAGCCCCTGATGGATGAGGGCCCGGCCGCATTCGTCGAGCCGTGTCTCACGGCAGGCGTACCGCGGTGGCGTTGGTCCCGACGGCGAATGTCTGGCCGGCGTTGTCCCAGTAGAGCGCCCGTTCCACGGCGATCTCCACACCGTTGGTCACCTCGATGAGCGCCGCGAAGGTCTCGTTGGTCAGCTCCGGAACTTGGGAATTGACCCAGACGTTGAGGCGGCTGGTGGAGCCGACGGTGTAGGTCTTGACCACCGTCGAGCCGTTGGTGCGCAGATACGTGATCCGAACGCTCGCGGCGGTCGTGGTGGACGGGTTGGCCAGGAGGATGAACGTCTGGTAGTCGAAGGCGGTCCCGACCCGGCCCTCGGCGAGCCCCTACTTGGTCCCGGTATCGGTGATCCCGAAGGCGTTGTACGCCTCGTACCAGGTCGTGAACCCGCCCGACCAGTACATCGCCCGTTCGGCGACGACCGGCACGTCCGAGACCACGGTCGTCGACATCTCGGCCAGGCTCGTCCCTCGGGAGCGAGCGCGCGCGCCTCCTGGATCGACTGGGCGTCGACGACGTGCTCCATCAGCACGATGGAGATGGCGAGGCCGAGATCCGAGGGGTGGCGCGGACACGATGAGCGGCCTCCAACCGGGCAAAATGCCCTGTCCCACGAACGAACAGCAAGTGTAGCACCCGCGCGTCAGGGCTGGTGCGTCTCGCGGAGGACGGTCGCATAGACGTCCTGAAGCGTGTGGCCGACGACCTCGCGACCGTAGCGCGCGCGGGCGTGGTCGGCGAGTCGTTGGGGCGAGTAGGTCTGGTAGCGATCCAGCGTTCGGTCGAGGGCATCCGCCAGGGCGCGGGCGTTCGCGGGCGGTACGCGATAGCCGACCTCGTCCGTCACGATCTCTCGCAGCCCGCCGACGTCTGACACCACGACCGGCGTGCCGGAGGCGATGGCCTCCACGGCGGTGACGCCGAAGGTCTCGAAGAAGCTGGGGAGCACGAAGACATCGCACGCGCGCATGAAGGTCGCGACCTCGGGTTTCGTCTTGGCGCCATGGAACCGGACGATGTCCGTGAGTCCCAGACGGGCGGCCTGGTCGCGGTAAGCGCGAGCCTCGGCGCCGTCGCCCACAATGTCGAGGACGAAATCCTGACGTCGTCGTCGCAGCGCGTGCAGCGCCTCGAGCAGGTACGGGACGCCCTTGACCGGCTTGAGCAGGCCCACCAGCAACAGCTTCTTGGCGGATGGAGCCACCGGCGCCCCGGCGACGGCGGACGCACCGCCGGGGGCTGGGAAGAACAGCTCGGTGTCGATGGCATTGGGGACGACGCGGAACCGCGCGCGAATCCCGTGGGCCTCGATGTGGCGCTGTAGGTGGTGGCTCACGGGCAAGACGATTCGCGCACGCGCCATGACCGCCCGGGCCATGCGCGTTCGAGCTCTGCCCAGAAGCCGGCGCGGAAAGTGGCTCCAGTGCTCGGTCAGGACGACGGGTGCCCTGAATCGCCGGCCGAGCAGCGCGGCCGGAAGGCCAACGGAGAACACGTGGGCGTGGATGACGTCGGGCCGACCCCAGGTGCGCTCAAGCCGCGCCGCCGCGGCGCGGTAGAGCCACAGCCAGACGAGCCGGCTCGCCAGTGGAATCGGCGAGCGCCGGTAGTCCACGCGGAGCGTGCGGATGCCTTCGTCCAGTTCATCCGTGATCGGGCACCTTCCCGTGCCCGAGGACGGGTTGTCGACGCGGCGCTCGACCTGCCGCACGTACAGGCCGGCCACGTCGGCGTGGAGCTGCGCCGCGAGGGCGTGCTCTCGGACGAACACGCCGCACACCGGGTCATCGGGCGAGGGATACCACTTGGGAACGAACAGGACCTTGCGACGGCGCGCGCCCTCACCCATCGCTCAGGCCCCTCGTGGGCGGGGCTCCAGCGCCGCGGAAGGACGGGTTCCCGTCGTCGGGTGGGGCATCAGCGCCCCGGCACCGGTCCCCTTCGTCGGCGGGACATCAGCCCTGCCACCGGGGATCAGGGCAGCCGGATCGCTGTGGCGTTGGTGCCGACCCCGAAGACCTGGGCACCGTTGTCCCAGTAGAGCGCTCGTTCTACCGCGATCTCGACGCCGTTGGTCACCTCGATGAGTGCCCCGAAGCCCTCGTTGACGAGCTCGGGGACCTCGGCGTTGACCCACACGTTCTTGCGGCTGGTCCCTGCGACCGTGTAGGTCTTGACGACCGTCGTCCCGTTGGTCCGCAGATACGTAATCCGCACGGTCGCGGCAGTCCCCGACGGGTTGGCCAGCAAGATGAAGGTCTGGTGGTTGAACGGTGCCCCGACCCGCCCCTCGGCGAGCCCCCACTTGGTCCCGGTTGCCGTGACGTCGAAGGCGTTGTGGGCCTCGTACCACGTCGTGAACCCGCCAGACCAGTACATCGCGCGCTCGGCGATGACCGGAACGTCGGACGTCACCGTCGTCGAGACGTTGGCGCTGGCGAGCTGCGCGTCCTGGGTCTCGACGTTGATCGTGATCCGCGCATTGGCCGGGACCTGGTGGATGGTCGGGATGGCCACGCCGGAATCGAGCAGGAAGGTGACCGTGAGGTTGGCCGGCACGCCGTTGGGGTTGCTCACCAGGATGAAGTTGTCGAAGAAGGAGCCGGTGGCCCCCTCGGCGAGGAACCAGCTGGTGGCGGCATCGGGGACGCCCGCCGACTCGTGGCCGCCCTCGTAGAAGCGGCCTGTGCCGGTGAAGTACATCGCCCGCTCGGCGATGATCGGCTGGGTCGCGGTCACCTGGATTCCGAACGAGCGGCCGACCAGCGCGGGGAGGGTACCCGCGAAGAGGGTCACGCGCGAGGTCGCCCCGACCGGGACGACCTGGACGACCGGCGCGGCGCCCTCGAGCAGGTAGGTGACGGTGGCCGTCGCCGCAGTCGCGCCGGGGTTGGCGAGGAGGAGATAGGTATCGAAGAAACCCTGCGAGCCCTCGGCGAAGAACCACGTTGTGCGGGGGCTGTCGACGGCCTTGGCCGTGTGGCCGCCGTAGTGGGTCGTGCCGGGCGTGAGCACCGGGGCTTCCGGGTCCCGGGGTGCCGGCAGGGTGGCGTTCCAGAACATCGAGCGCTCGACGCTCAGGGCGAGCCCGTCGTTCGAGGCGACCACCGCGGAGACCGGGAGTGCAGCCAGCCCCGCGACATCGTTGACGCGGATGGTGCGCTGGGAGTTGGCGGCCAGCGTTTCGTTCAGGACGACGGTGCTGCCGTCCTCCTTGAGGAACGTGATCGTGATCGAGGCCTGGACCGGGTGGGGGTTGCCGAGGAGCAGGTCGTAGTCGAAGAACGGGCCCGTCGCTCCCTCGGCGAGATAGTAGAGCAACTCGTTGACCGTGACGGTGATCAGACCCAACTGCTGCCGTCCCTGGTCGTCGGTGAGCGTCACCGTGATGCGGTTGACACCGGCCTGTAGCGGAATGCGCTCGAGCAGGAAGTCGGTGGGCCCACCGCTGCCGGTGCCGCTCCCACCGCGGTCGTTCGTCCATGTCGCGGACGCCGCGCCTGGTGCATTGGCGTCCCTCCGGTTGAACCTCATGCGTGCCCCGATGCCGAAAAAGGGATCCGTGCTTTGCCCATTGCAGGTGCCGTCGTTGAAGCAGGAGAGGTCTAGCCCCCCGGAAACGCTTGGCGGAATCTCCTTGAGTTCCGGGAGTGGGTTGCCAAAGCCGATGTTGGACAGGTTGTTTGCGCCGAAAGACCAGGACAAGCCGGCGCCGGTATACGAATCGTAGCCGTCGTCGAACACACTCGACGTCGTCGGGTCGTCCATGTCGACGGCCGACAACCTCTGGTAGTGTGCGATCTCGTTGGGAGGGAGGGTCGGGTCCCCCTGCAGCAAGAGGGCAGCAGCGGCGGCGGCGTGCGGTGCCGAGGCCGAGGTGCCGAAGAAATTCGGGTACGTATCAAGATCGGTGGGGCTGTCCGACCCAAAGTGGGTCGTGTTGCCGCCGTCCGGCGCGGTGATGTCGGGGGGCGTCCGTATCTCGGCGGGGATGACGTGGGCGCCCAGGCCATCCCGGCGGATCCCCGTGCCGCCCCAGGACGAAAAGGTGTTGATGATCGGGGGATCCACGCCGAAGTTCGGCGTGTTGAACCAGGCCGAGGCTCCCACCGAGTTCGCACCCTTGGCGTTGGGGTGGCCAAAGCTCGTGCTGAGGTCGCGTGTCTGGTACTCGAAGTCGATGGGTAGGTCACTGAGGCCAATGCACTGGAAGGACCACCCGGTCAGGTCGGGGCCAGCGACTTGCTCCGCGGCGAGGTGTACGGTGAACGGGTCGACCGAACTATACGTGACGGAGAGGAGCTCGGTGGGATCGCCTCCGATGTTGTTGGTCGATGTTCCGCCGAGAAGATTCCAGACGGCGTCGTAGAGGTAGGTGTCGACGTTGGTCTCGGCGCCGGGGCTTCCCGGATCCGTTGACGCGTACGGATTATTCCACTGGCAGTTGATGACCGCGCTGCCGTTCTGGGCGGGCGGAAACCCCAACGCCAGGAATTGATCGATCCCGGGGCCTGGATCGAAGTCGAGCCGCTGCCCGACGAATCCCGTGGTTAACGAGTTCCTCCACTCGTTCGCGTACGTGTTCGTGCCGGAGTTCCCGTTCGCGGAGACGTAGAACACGTTCTGGTTGGAGGTCGTGCCCGGGCTATCGCCGGCACGGGGGAACCCGGGGGACTCGTCCAGGCTGGTCACGCTGTCGACCGCCTGCGCGATGATTCCGTCCGCGAAGAAGGGCTCGGCGAAGTAGATGACGTCGTCGACGATGACGTCGACGCCGGCCTGCTCCATCTCCACGATCCCGGCCGCGAAATCGGCTTGGCCAGCGGAACCCGTGTGAAAGTAGAGGTCCGCGGCGGGGGCGACGTCGTGAATGATCTGCATCAGCGCCCGGCCCTCATCGGTGCCCGGATTGCACGGGCCCTCGCTCGGGATCACGGGGTTGCTCGGCAGGTCGCCCGAGCTGATGTCCGCCGCGGCCCCGTCCAGGCAATCGTAGGTATCCGAGATCGCGCCTACCTGAACCGTGGCGCTTAGCGCGAACGTGTTGCGGACCAGGTCGGAGTTCTGCGCACGGTCACCCTGGCTCGTGACCATGCCCGTCCGGCCGATGGGACGGGTGGCGCCGCTCCGGATGCGGGGGGGCGCGCCGGCCCCGAGGCCGAGTTTCTCGACGGCCTCCGCGCTGAGGGCCCGCGTCTTGAACATGACAGGCTGAGCGAAACGCAGCGATCCGAGGGCGGCCACCTCGTCGAGCGCCGTGATGGGGATCGTCCCGGACACGAAGCGTCCGAAGGTGGCCCCGCCCTCCAGCCCAAGCCCCTCGAGATCGACTCGAAGGGCCGCCGCGTCGGCTTCGGCGATGGCGTCGATGGCGACCCGATCTCCCGTGACCCGCACCAGGGTGTCCGTCGGTCGGAACGCGACCCGGGCGCCCTCCTCCCGATAGGTCTCGTATTCCTCGTGCAACAGGGCCAGGATGGCGCCGATCTTCGCGAGCGGGCCGTAGCTGAGGGCCCGCTGATGCGCGTAGGCCTGCAGCCGCTCCTCGGGCGAGCGCGCGAGTGCCTCCGTGAGATGGATGGTTTGCCCGTGGAGTGGCGAGGCCAGGAACGGGAGCACGATGAGGCCGGCCGTGATCGACCGCAAGGTCCCGAGCATGTCACGTCCTCCGTGAGTGCCACGCCGAGTGAGCCGCCCCTGGTGGGTGCCAGCCGAAACACGTGGAGCGGGGCTCCGGCCCCGCCCCTGCGTGCCCCATATGACCTCCGTGCCGCGGGGTGCTCAGGCGCCGAGGCTGGTCGCGGTGATCTGCCCGCGGAGCGCCGCCACACCGCGCACGGCACGCTCGACGTGCTCCTCGGTGTTGTAGAGGTGCGGGCACAGACGCAGGCCGCCGGCGGTCGATCCGGCGATGCCGTGCTCGTCGTACATCGCGTTGAGCACCGCGCGACGCGCCTTCGCGGGCACCTCGACGATGCAGACGCCGCCGCTCAGGCTGGGCTCCATCGGCGTGACCAGGCTCACGCCGGCATCGCGGAGGCCGGTCTTGAGCTGTGTCGCGAGCTCGAGCACCCGCGCCTCGACCCGGTCGTGACCGATGTGGCGGTGGAAGTCCACGGTCGTCCCGACCGCGGCCAGACACGAGTCGTCGCGCTGGCCCATCGACTCGAACTTCCGCGCCCCCTTCGGATCGGGGTCGACGTCGTCACCCCAGCCCGGCGCGACGATGTTCGGCCAGATGTGCGGGATGCGGTCCGCCTTGACGTAGAGGACGCCGGCCTCCTTGGGCCCACAGAACCACTTGTGCGCGCTCGCGCTGTAGGAGCCGACCCCGAGGTCGCGGAGGTTCACGTCGAGCGCGCCCCAGGTCTGGGCGCCGTCGAGGTGCAGGTGGATGCCGCGCTGGTGCGCGATCTCGGTGAGCGCCTTGACGGGCATTCGGATCCCGCTGATGTTCGAGACATGCGTGATCGAGAGGACCTTCGTCCTGGGCGTCAGCGCGCGCTCGAACGGCGCGATCAGGTCGGCCTCGCTCGTTGGGCGCTTCGGCACCGACACGCGTGTGACCGAGAGGCCGAACCGCGCGGCGCGGACGTCCCAGGCCACGTTGTTCGTGGGGTGGTTCTGATCCCACAGGACGATCTCGTCCCCGGCCTCGAGCATGATGCCGTTGTTGATGGTGTTGTTCGACTCGCTCGTGTTCCGCACGAGCGCGATCTCGTCGGCCGTCACGCCGAGCTGCTCGGCCACCTTCGTCCGCGACTCCTCGAGCAACGTCCTGAACTTGGCGCGGTTGTTGGACGAGCAGTCGACGTCGATGTCCCGGGTCAGATCGCTGACTCGCTCGGCGACGACCCGTGGCGACGGACAGAGGTTGGCCGCGTTCATCGGCACCTTGTCCTCGCTGAACGCGAACTGGCGGCGGACGAGCTCCCAGTAGCTCTCGCCCTCCGGCGCGGCGGCCCAGGAGGGCGACGCCGTGCCGAGCACTGTCAGGGCCGTGGGGAGGAAGGCCGCGCCGCCGGCCACCTCGAGCAGAAACGTGCGACGGGACGCGTGACGTTCCATTCTGGCGCCCTCCTTAATACAGAGGCAATTATCTCAGGGCATGATACACGAGCCCATGGGAATCTCGTAGCGCCGGCCAGCCACGGCTTGGCTGAAGCGCGCCCTACGGCAGGACGTCGAAGCCTTCACGGCGCGCCGCCTCGCGCAGTCGGTCATCCAGACACAGAAAGCCCTCACCGGCCGGATGCTCTTCGCACCAGGCGAGGGCCGCGGCGAGCTGCAGCGCGTCGCCGGCGCGCAGCGTGTGCACGGCGAGCAGGCGACCGGCGCGCCGCCGCAGCGCGTCGCCGGGCGCCACCGTGTCGGCGTCCTCGATCAGGCCGCGCAGCCGGCCGAGCGCCTCACCGAGCAGGGCCTCGGGGATCGGGGTGTCGCGATGCCGGCGGTAGACGGCCGACAGGCACTCCACGGGCGTTCCCCACCAAACGGTCAGCGTTTTCTCGGCGCGCAGTCGCTCCGCGAGGGCGACCGACCGAGACTCCGGGAGGATGAGGGGGATGAGCGCGGAGCTGTCCCAGAACATCGGCGTCGTCAGCGGCCCGCGTCGCGCTCGGCAACGAGCGCAGCGAGGACGTCGTCGCCGACCGGCTCGCCGGCGGGCGGCGTGAGAAGCGCCGACCGCAGCTTGCCACGGCCGAGCTTGAGCGCGCCGGCGCGCGCGAGCCGGTCGCGCCGCGTGGCCCGACGTTCCACGGGATCCAGGGTCGTCAGCCGGGCGATCGGGACGCCGCGCTCGGTCACGATGACCTCCTGGCCGGCCTTGACCTGACGCAGATACTCGCTCAACCGGGCCTTGAGGGTCGCCACGCTCGCCGACACACGCATGTGACCAGTATGGCTATCACGAGATGACTCGTCAAGTCACCTACTCACGCAGTTAGCCGTTCTCAGCGCGAGTGCACCGCCGTCGAGATGCGGTCACGCCTCGAGCCCGCAGCACACCCATCCGCGGCGTTGCCGCTCCTCGAAATACTCCCGGTATTCCTCGTCGCGGCGCCTTGCGCCTGGGCGCGTTGCGAACCCGATCCGTGACCGCATCTCGACGGCGGTGCACTAGTCAGTACTTCGCACGGTTGGGTCCTAGTGAGATGCAGCCGGCCGACTGCAGCAGGACTCCTGCCACTACGTTGGTCGTTCACGGTGGGGCGGGGGACGGTGTCCGCCAGGCAAACCGTGAAGGCGGCCAGCCTTGGTAGCGAGTCCGAGATTCGTGCGTCAGCCGCCGCAATGTTTTCGGTTTGCTGGGCGGACACCGTCCCCCGCCCCACCGTGAACGACCAAGCAAGCTACCGTCGGTCCGCGCCGGGCTGAGTGCTGGTCGTCGGTCGGCCCCGGAACTTCTCGTAGAGCCGCGTGTGACGCGTGCCGAGGTCGACCTCCTGGCCGCGGATGAACACGTGGCGCACCTGGGTCGGTACGTCGAGCAAGTCGCCGTCGCTCACCACGACATTGGCCAACTTCCCCGGTTCCAGGGTGCCGTGGAGATCGGCCACGCCGAGGATCTCCGCCGCGCCCCGGGTCATCGCGTGCCAGGCGACCTCTCGTGGGAGCCCGAATGCCACGGCGAGCGCGGCGTGATACGGGAGGTTTCGAGCGTTCGACGCGCCGCCGGTGCGGAAGGCGAAGGGGATCCCGGCGGCATGGAGCTGGCCGGCGACCGCGAAGATCGAGTCGTAGGGTGCCGTGTCCGGCGGCTCCGATTCGATCGGGCCGAGGAGCACGGGCACCTGGCCGGACGCGATCTCGTCGACGACCTTCCAGACGTCCCGCGTGCTCTCCAGGATCGTGCGGAGTCCGAACTCCTCGGTCAGCGCCAGCGCGGCGCGGATCCCCTCCTCGCTCTGGGCCTCCAGGACGACCGGTAGCTCGCCGCGGACGACGGGGACGAGGGCGGCCAGCTTCGCTTCGTCCGCCGTGCCGTTCGCGATGCCGCCGGCCAGCGCTCCGGCGTAGGCCTGGGCCCGGCGGAGCCATCGACGGAGCGTGCGGCGGTCTCGAGTCACGCGCCGCTCGGCCTCGCGATCGTCCCGCGCGTCCTCGCGCCGCTCGGGCAGGTCGATGTGCATGGTGACGGGGCTGCGCGCGACGATTTCGGGGGGCGTCCAGCCGGTCATGTCCAGGAGCGCACCCTGGCCCGCGATCAGGCCGCCGCCGGGCGCGGCCAAGGCGGTCGTGATGCCGTTGGCGCGTGCGATCGGCACCATCTCCGAGTGCGGATGAATGGCGACCGACACCTTGACGCTGCTATTGACCTCCTCGATCTCGTTGACGTCCTGCGTGGCGGCGACCGCGCCGATCTCCGACAGGCCCACGGTCGTTCCGGTATTGATCAGGCCGGGCGTGACGGTCAGGCCTTCCGCCCGGACCACGCGGGCGCCGTCGGGTACCGCGACGTCGTTGGCAGCCCCGACCGCCTCGATGCGGCCGCCGCGCAGCACCACCGTCCCGGGTTCGAGCGCCGGCCCGGCCATCGTCACGACCCGGCCGCCCACGATGGCAACGCTGGCAACGCTGGCAACGCCGGCCGCGACGGCGCCGGAGGAGTCCGACGGTAGCCGGGGGGGCGCAATGTCACCGTAGCTCGGCGCGGGCCGCAGCAGGCCGTCCGGCGTGGTGGGGCGTGTCGGAGGGGTCCACCGGACGAAGCGGCCGCCCGGGCGTGCGGGAGTGGCGGCGTGCGTCGGGTGGTCCGGGTCCTCGTCGTCTGCCGGGTGGCACCGGTGCCCGCGGCGGCACTGGCCGCGAGCGCCGCCGCGGGCGCATCGGCGGTGGTCTCGACCCGCGCCCGGTCGAAGTACACCTGCCCATCGACGAAGGTGTACTGCACGCGCGCCTCGGCCGAAAAGGGATGGGCGGTGAAGATGGCCAGGTCGGCGTCCTTGCCGACCTCGATCGAGCCGACACGATCCGCGATGCCGAGGTGTCCGGCGGGCGCGAGCGTGATCATCTCGAGCGCCGCGGCCTCGGAGACGCCGCCGTACTTGACCGCCTTGGCGGCCTCGACGTACAGCCGCCGGACGCGTTCGTCGGAGTCCGAGTTGATCGAGACCGAGACCCCGCGCTCGTACATCAGGGCCATGTTGTAGGGAATGGCGTCGAGCGCCTCCATCTTGTACGCCCAGTTGTCGGCGAACGTCGAGGCGCCGGCCCCGTGCGCCGCGATCTCGTCGGCGACCTTGTAACCCTCGAGGACGTGCTGGAGCGATCGGATCCTGAAACCGAAGTCCTCCGCGACCCGCAGCAGCATCAAGATCTCATCGGACCGATAGGAATGCGCGTGGACGAGGATCCGACCGTCGAGGATGTCGGCTAGCGCCTCGAGCCGCAGGTCGCGCCGCGGGGGCAGGGGATCCTCACCCCCCGCGCGCGCGGCCTCGTGGTCCAGCCGCGCCTGCTGATAGCGGCGGGCATCCGCGAAGTCCTTCCGCAGGAGGAATTCCACGCCCATTCGCGTGGCCGGGTAGCGCCGCTCCTGTCCGGGTCGGGTCGCGCGGTTGGAGCGCTTGGGGTTCTCCCCGAGCGCGAACTTGACGCCCTTGGGCGCGTCCTCGAAGAACAGCTCCGCCGCCGGTTGACCCCAGCGCAGCTTGAGGACGGCGTTCTGTCCGCCGATCACGTTGGCAGAGCCGTGGAGGACGTTGACCGTCGTGGCGCCGCCGGCGAGGGCGCGGAAGATCGCCGGGTCGCGGTGATTGATGACGTCGGCGATCCGCACCTCGGGCGTCACCGACTCGGACGATTCGTTGCCGCCGCCCGTGATCGCCATGTGCGAGCGGGCGTCGACGATGCCCGGCATGACGAAGAGCCCGGAGGCGTCGATCTCTCGTGCGCCGTCCGGCACGTCCACCTGGTCGTCCACGCCGACGGCCTGAATGCGACCGTCACGGATCAGGATGGTGCCGGACGCGATCGTCCCGTTGGCGACCGTGAGGATCGTGGCGTGGCGGATGGCCGTCGCCGGGGCCTCGGGCCACAGGGGGCCCGCCGGCGCGCGACGCTCCATCAGCTGGCGGCGATCGCGATCCCCGTCTCGATCAGCGTCCGCCCGATCATGGTCGCGGGATCGGGAGCGACGTGACGTCGCCTGCCGGTTGGTCAGGTCGTAGTGCTCGCCATCGATCCAGGCGGCGGCGATGCGGCCGTCATCCGCGAACAGGTCGCCCTCGACCGCGATGACGTGGGCCGCCTTCCCCACCTCGAGCGAGCCGAGTCGATCGGCCACGCCGAGGATCGCCGCCGGTGTGCGTGTCAGGGCCTCGAGAGCTGCCTCTGGCGGCAGACCGGCGCGGACGACCTTGCGCAGGTTGGGCAGGAGGTCCGCGTGGTCGGCGAGGCCCAGGGAGGTGAGGGCGAAGCGCACGCCGGCCGCGTGCAGGCGGCCCGGGTTCGCCTCGGCGTCGGCCGCGTCAGCCGCCGGCGGGTCGTCGACCGGCCCGCGTTCGGCGCGGCCGAAGCCGGCGGCTTCTCGTCGCGGGCGCAGGTCGAGGGAGACGAGGACGGGGCCGGCGCTGTCGGCCAGTTGCTCGGCCACCCTCCAGCCTTCGACAGCGCCGCTGACCACCACCCGCGCGGCGTCGAGGCCGGCTTCCGCTGCCAGGGCCCGCGCCCGGAGGATCTCATTCTCGGTCCAAGCGCTGAGGACGACGGGCTGATCGCCCGTTGCGGCGGGCCCCAGCGCAGCGAGGGCGCCGTCGTGCTCGGGGCGCGCGTAGGTGTCGGGGGCGTTGCGATAGTGCTCCCAGGCTTGCGCGTACCACACCGCGTCCGACAGCCCTTGCCGGACCGTTGCGACGACGCCCATCAGTGTGCCGGGGTAGCGCCCGCTCTCGCGGTCGAAGGGATCGAATCGCACGTGCTGGCCCCAGCTGTCGCGCAGGACCAGCTGGTCGACGTCGCCGTCGCGCAGCGCGACGACGGTCCCGCGCCTGGCGAAGAGGCCGTGTCCGGATGCGACGTGCGCCGCGGTCAGGCCCGATCCCCGCGCCTTGCCCAGGGCCTCCCGGCTCGGGTCATAGCGGGTCAACGCCATGGCGTCCGGACCCTCGGTCCCGTTTGCCGTTCGTGACGGCGAGGCCCGTTCCTCGCGGGCTCCGTCGCGATCCTGCATCATCCCGAGAGTCGAGTGGGCGTCGACGAACCCTGGGTAGAGCGTCCAGCCTGCGGCGTCGATCGCGATCGCGTCCGGTGGGGCCACGACGTCGGCTCCGACCGCGGCGATGCGCCCCTCGCGCATGACCAGCGTCCCGGCGTCGATCGGCGGCCCGGCCATGGGCATGATCCGGGCGTTGAGCAGCGCGTAGGCCGGCGGCGGCGCCGGCACCTGGCCGCGCGTCGCCGGCGCGGCGGCCAGCGCCAGGAGCACGCAGACGCCGACGGCGATGGCCGCGCGGCGGGGTCGGGTGAGGACGATCATCCGAGCCTCCTCTTGTTGGTCGTGTCGGTGGCTGCAGCGCGGCTGGGTCTACTGGAAGCCGGCCTTGTAGACGGTGGATTCGGGAAAGAAGGCGAGCCAGCCCGATTCGTACGCGAGGACCGCCGGCAGAAGCTGCCCGGACTCGTCCTCGGCCCACGCGGTGGCCCCGTCCCGATCGAAATGGATCACGACGGCGACGCCTGCCAGGGTGAGTCGAATCGGCGCGCCGCCCCGCGCGAGCTCGCGGAACGGAAGGAACGTCGACTGGCCCTCGAGCGCCAGGCCGAGGCCCAGGGTCGAGGTGTCGTGCGCCACCCGCGCGCTCGGCTCCGGTGGGGCGGCGTCCGGCGGCCGATAGCGGTAGGGCCGACCGTCGGTGTCCTCGAACGCCGGACCGTCGAGGGTCATGACCTTGGTGTCGGGATGGCGCTCACGCCAGAAACGCCACGTGGTCTGCATCGAGGGCACGATCTGGAGCGGCGTCCCGCGCATTGGGCCGATCACCGCCTGGCCGTCGAGCTGAGACCATACGCTGCCGGTCTCGCGGTCCACGATCAGCAGGTTGTCGCGGACGAGCCCTTCGGCGAAGTCGAAGGTGAGCCCTCGGCCCCCGGCGCGACGGGCGTACACGACGCCCGAACCG
This sequence comes from Vicinamibacterales bacterium, assembly GCA_965197935.1. GTDB lineage: Bacteria > Acidobacteriota > Vicinamibacteria > Vicinamibacterales > CAZQMT01 > CAZQMT01. Next base: position 2,115,691 of record CBDAOD010000002.1, read on the forward strand.
GTGAGCGGTCACCAGGTGGGGGCGATCGGTCGGCTGGCGATCTGGGTGTTGACGACCTCGAAGAGCGCAAGATATCGGACCGGGTAGGCGACCGCTTCACCCTCGATCACGAGACCGAGGACGAGGTCCTCCGCCTCGAGCCGTGCCTGGTCGGCCGCCACCAGCGGGAGATTGGTGGGGACCTGGTGGATCGCCACCTCGACCTCCTGCATCGGCGCACCCGGTGCGGGCTGCATGCGACCCGTGACGGTGCGCCGCTCGGGCGGCACGGCCTGGGTGGCGTCGGCGAGCGTGGGCGGGGCGAGCACCGCGACCGCCACGAGGACGAAGACGGCTCGAGCACGATCGGGAGGTGATACCAGCGGCACGTGTGGTCTCAGGCCAGCCATTTTACAGTAGTCCACGGCGATTGTGACGTCCGTACAGCGCGAATATTGAGGTCGCGCCTCGGCGCCGCTCCCGCACCGCGGGCCCGGTCGGCGTCGGATGTGCGAGGATGGCGTCTCGGTCCGAGGGCCGCGGTCGGCCCCGTTGGAAAGGAGCGCAAGACGATGCCGTCTCTCCGCCGCGCGGTGGTGCTGGGTTGGGTGGTCATGCTCACGTGGTCGATCGCGGATGGCGCCGTGGCCCGGGTCCGGGCCCAGGCGCGGTCGGCCCAACGTCACGAGCTGCCGCTGTCGCCCGAATCGGTTCGCTGGGGGCACTTCGACGCGTCGGTCGAGCCGGCGCTGCGGATCGTGTCGGGCGACTCGGTGCGCGTCGAGACGATGGTGGCGCGCGGGCTCGAGCGTCTCAGGCTCGCCGGGCTCCGGGACGAGGAGATTCCCGAGTCGCTTCAGGCCGTGGAGCGGGGCGTCACGGATCGAGGGCCCGGTCCGCACCCGGTGACGGGACCGATCCATGTGGAGGGGGCGGAGCCGGGCGACGTCCTGGAGGTGCGGATCCTCGACATCGAGCTCATGGTGCCGTTCGGGGTCTCGGGGTTCCTCCCGGGCGGCGGCACGCTCCCGGATCGTTTTCCGTACGGCCATCTCGCCCTGGTGCGGTTCTCACCCGACGGACGGACATCCGAGATCGTCGATGGCGTCACGGTGCCCCTCGCGCCGTTCTTCGGTACGATCGGCGTGGCGCCGCCGGCGCTCTCGGGTCGCATCTCGTCGGGGCCGCCAGCGGCTCACGGTGGCAACCTCGATCTCAAGGAGCTCGGCGCCGGCGCCACGCTCTACCTGCCGGTCCACGTACCGGGCGGCCTGCTCTCCATCGGGGATGGCCATGCCGTCCAGGGGGACGGTGAGGCGAGCGGGACGGCGGTCGAGACGTCGCTGCGGGGCACGTTCGAGATCGTGCTCCACAAGCGTCAGGGAGGAGACGCGGCGAACGCAGGACACCGGCTGCGCTGGCCGCGCGCCGAAACGCCGTCGCACTACATCGCCATTGGTCTGGACCCGGACCTCGACGAGGCGGCGCGGCTGGCGACGAACGAGATGGTCGATTTCCTTGTCGCCGAGAAGGGGCTGTCTCCGGAGGATGCGTACATCGTGTGCTCGCTGGCGGTCGACCTACGGGTGACGCAGCTCGTCGATGGGACAAAGGGGATTCATGCGATGGTCGCCAAGTCGATCTTTGAGTGAAGGTGCTGCGACTCTTCGGGGGTGTCGCCGGGGGGCGGGACGCGAGGTCCGCCATGCAAACCGAAAACATTGCGGCGGCTGGCGCACGGCGTTCTTGTACGGGCGCTGGGGTGGCCGCCTTCACGGTTTGCTTGGCGGACCTCGCGCCCCGCCCCCCGGCGACACTTGGCTCGGTCGGCCACGCGGAGACTCTCGATGGGCGGGGTTTGGCGCGCCGGGTTCTTGGACGGGTGTGGGGGGAGGCCGCCGTCACGGTTTGTTGTGGCGGATCTCGCACCCCGCATAGCGGCGACTGGTGTGATCGGGTGCCAAGATGACCTTCTTGGGGGGTGGTGCGATCAGCGGTCGGCGCGGAAGGGGGTGAGGTCGAAGCCGGGGTCGCGGTGGGCGACGAGGTCCGCGATGATCTGACCGGTGATCGGGCCCTGGGTCAGGCCGAGGTGTCCGTGCCCGAACGCGAAGTAGACGCCCGGCGGGGTGGGCGCTGGGCCGATCACGGGGGTCGAGTCGGGCATCGAGGGGCGGAATCCGAGCCAGGCGCTGCGCACGTCGGGCACGAGATCGGGGAGGGCTTGCCGGGCGAGCGGCAGGAGGCGGTAGGGCCGGGTGAGATCGGGTGGTGCCGCGAGCCCGGCCATCTCGGCGGCGCTCGTCAGGCGCAGGCCGTCGTCCATCGGCGCCAGGATGAAGTAGTGATCGGCGATGAGGACCGGCCGGCGCAGGGTCGGCTCCGGCTGGGGCAGCATCAGGTGGTAGCCCCGTTCGGTGTCGAGCGGGACGGCGACGCCGAGCTGGCGGGCAAGCGGGGCAGACCACGCGCCGGCGCACAGGACGATCGCATCGACATCGTGGGTGGCGCGGTCGGTCACGACGCGGCGGACCGCGCAGTCCAGCTCGAATCGCATGACCGTTTCGCGCTGGAGTCGGCCCCCGCGCGACACGAAATCAGCCGCGAGGGTGTCGACAAGCCGACCCGGGTTGGGCACGAAGCCGGAATCGCGCAGGAGGAGTCCCCGGGGGAAGATAGGCGCCAGCGCGGGTTCGAGCCGGCGGATCTCCCCGGCGTCGAGGACGTCGAACCCCAGACCCCGGCGGACCATCAGCTCGCGCTCGGTGTGGCTGCGCTGAAAGGCGGCCTCGGACCGAAACACCTTCAGCCAGCCGTCCGACCGGACGAGCCGGGTGGCGTCGGCCTGCTGGAGCAGCACGTCGTATGCCGCCTGCACCCGGGTACCGAGATCGGCCAGCGCCATCGAGATCTCTTCGACGCGGCTGGCCCGGGCCGATCGCAGGAAGCGCCAGAGCCACGGGACGAGGTGCGGCAGGTAGGACCAGCGCATGACCAGGGGGCCGGTCGGGTCGAGCAGCATGCGCGGCACCTGCCGGAGGATGCCCGGCGTCGCCTCCGGCGTGCAGCTGATGGCGATGACGCCGGCGTTGCCGAACGAGGCGCCCCCACCCGGCGGCCGCGGGTCCAGGACCGTGACCGCGTGCCCATCCCGCTGCAGGAACAGCGCGCACGAGATCCCCACGATGCCGGCGCCGACGACACCGATGCGCTGCGGCGCGGCTGAGGGCTGGCTCATGGAGGGGATGGTCGGTGCCCTGGTTCTCGTTGACCGTGGACCTGGTTTGGGGCTATTCTTGGACTGGAGCAGACAAGGCGTATGCGACACAAAGCCGTACGAATTGGTTTGACCACCCTGGTCCTCTCGCTCGCGTTCGGCGGTCTACTCTGGTCGACCCTGAGCGAAGGGACCGAATACTACAAGCACGTCGACGAGGTCATGGTAGACGCCGAGGCCTGGCACGGCAAACGCCTCCAGCTCCACGGGTTCGTCGTGCCCTCCTCGATCATGCGCCGGCCGGACTCGCTCGACTATCGCTTTCAGGTCGAGAACGGGGGGGCGGTCGTGCACGCCAGCTATACCGGGATCGTCCCCGACACGTTCCAGGACGGTTCCGAGGTGGTGATCAAGGGGCTGCTCGGGCCCGAGGGCTTCCAGGTGGCGCCCAATGGCGTGATGGCGAAGTGTCCATCGAAGTACGAGCCGAAGCCCGGGGCGGCGGCGGCGGGCCCTGGCACGGAGTAAGCAACGCGACAGAGTGAGCGGCGCCACGCGTCATGTGGCGCTACCGAGCACGCGGCCCGCACGGTGACGGCTGGTCCCGCGGCGCCGCGGGCGCCAGCCGGCGCCCGACGCATCGCCCCGAGTTGACACGCGCCTGCCGGGCGCGAGGGACGGGCCGCCCGGCGCTGAGAGACCCACTCCCATATGGCTTCCCTCGGCACGTTCGTCCTGTTGGCCACCTTCGTCATCTGCAGCTATGCCGCCGCGGTCTCGGTCGTCGGCGCGCGCCGTCGTTCCACGCGGCTGGTCGAGAGCGGCATCGGCGCCTTCTACCTGATCGCGGCGATGACGACGGTCGCGTCGGCCATTCTCGTGCACGCGTTCGTCAGCGAGAACTACGCGATTCGCTACGTCCACCGCTACTCCGACTCCGCGCAGCCGCTCTTCTACAAGCTGACCTCGTACTGGGGTGGCCTCGACGGATCGATTCTGTTCTGGGTGTTCCTGCTCTCGGCGTTCGGCGCGTGCGCGGTGTACTCGAACCGCGAGCGTCACCGCGAGCTGATTCCCTACGTGGTGGCCGTCATCTCCGTCGTGCAGATGTTCTTCCTGTTCTTGATGGTCATCCACAAGAACCCGTTCGAGACCTACCTCACCGAGATCCCGATCGACGGCCGCGGTCTGAACCCGCTGCTCCAGAACCCCTACATGGTGATTCACCCGCCGTCGCTCTACACGGGGTTCGTCGGCATGACCATTCCGTACGCCTTCGGCATGGCGGCGCTGATCACCGGCTACCTGGACGACTCGTGGCTGCGGGCGGTGCGACGCTGGCTGATGGTGAGCTGGCTGTTCCTGTCCTTCGGGTTGACGCTGGGGATGATCTGGGCCTACGAGGAGCTGGGCTGGGGCGGATTCTGGGGCTGGGACCCGGTGGAGAACGCGGGGCTGCTCCCCTGGTTCACCGCGACCGCCTTCCTCCACTCGGTGATGGTGCAGGAGCGGCGAGGGATGCTGCGGGTCTGGAACATGACGCTCGTCATCCTCACGTTCTTCCTGACCATCTTCGGCACCTTCATGACGCGCTCGGGTGTCGTCCAGTCGGTGCACGCCTTCGGCGAAGATCCCCAGCTGGGCTGGATGTTCACGGTCTTCATGATCGCGTTGCTGGTCTTCAGCTTCGGCTTCGTCATCTACCGCTTGCCCTTGCTGCGAGCGCGTCACGATCTGGATTCATGGGTGTCGCGCGAGGCGGCCTTCCTGGCCAATAACTGGATCCTCCTCTTCGCCGCCTTCTTCGTCATGTTCGCCACGATGTTCCCGACGCTGAGCGAGGCGGTGACCGGCGAGCGGCTGACGGTCGGGCCGCCGTTCTTTAACAAGTGGATGCTGCCGATCGGCCTGGCGCTGTTGCTGCTGACCGGCGTGGGACCGCTCCTGGCCTGGCGCAAATCGACGCTGTCGAACCTGGGCTACCAGCTCGCCTGGCCCGTCCTGCTCGGCATCGCGACGGGGGTCGCGGTCTACGCGGCGGGCGTTCGCGTCTGGAGCTCGGGCGTGTGCTTCGCGCTGTCGGCGTTCGTCGTGGGGACGCTCGGGCAGGAGTTCATCCGTGGCGCGCAGGTGCGACGGCAGGCGACGGGCACCGATTTCGTGACGGCGCTGGTCGGACTGGTCTCGCGGTCGCGGCGGCGCTACGGCGGCTACATCGTCCACTTCGGGATCGTGTTGATGTTCCTCGGGTTCGCGGGCGAGGGGTTCAAGCTCGACGAGCAAGTGCTGCTGAAGCCCGGCCAGCAGACCAACGTCGGCCCCTTCACCATCCGGCACGATGCGGTGCGGGTGACCGACGACGGCCAGAAGCAGATGGTGACGGGCCACCTGCAGGTGTTCGAGGACGGCGAGTCGATCGGCGCGATGTATCCCGCCAAGTGGTATTTCAGAAAGCACGAGGAGGAGCCGACGACCGAGGTCGCCATCCGCCGCAGCCTCGGCGAGGACCTCTACATCGTGATGGCCGCCTTCGACGTCCAGGATCAGTCTGCGAGCTTCGAGATCGTCGTGAACCCGCTGGTCAACTGGATCTGGGCCGGGTTCGGTGTGCTGGCCCTCGGCACGATCATCGCCCTGCTTCCCGAGAGCGCGTTCGCGTTCGCCGCGGCGAAGGTGCCGGCCGGCGCCGCGACGACCTCGGCGCTGCTGCTCGCGTTGTCGCTCGCCATGCCGGTGCAGGCGCAGCACGTCGAGACCGCGCAGACGATCCCGACGGCGCCGCGGAGCGAGCTGGAGCGCGACCTGCACGGCTCGCTGATCTGCATGTGCGGCACGTGTGGTCGCCAGCTGGTGGGGGAGTGTGCGTGCGGCTACGCCGCCCAGATGCGGGAGGAGATCTCGGGTCTGGTCGGGCAGGGGATGACCAAGGACGAGGTGTTCCAGCACTACATCGCCAAATACGGTAGCCAGGAGCCGCTTGCTGCGCCGATTGACGAGGGCTTCAACCGTCTCGCCTGGCTCTTTCCGTATCTGATGGGCGTCGCGGGTGCGGTCGCGGTCGGGTTCGCGGCGCTGCGCTGGTCGCATCACGACCGGCCCCCGGCCGAGGAGTCCCCGGCCGTCCCCGATGGGGAGCGGGAGGCGCGCCTCGACGATGAGCTCCGCGACCTCGACTGAATCCTCGACCCTCCGCCCCTGGCACTTCTTCGTCCTCGCGGCGCTCGTGGCCGCGACCGCCGGCGTGTTCCTCGTCGGCGACACCACGCCACCGGTGCTCATCCTGCTGAGCGCGGCTATCGGCGCCGCGGCGCTGGCCGGGCTCGGCGTCTACCGGACGCTGCTGCCGCTCGTGACCGGCGACCCGCTCGACACCCCACCCCTGGTGGGCGGGCGGACCCGCGCCGCGCTCGAACGCGAGAAGATGCTCGTGCTACGGGCGATCAAGGAGCTCGAGTTCGACCGCGCAATGGGGAAGGTCTCCGAGTCCGATTTCGAAGAAATGGGCGGACGGTTGCGGCGCCGGGCGATCGGGCTGATGCGGCGGCTCGACGTGGGGGAGACGGACTATCGTCAGATGATCGCGCGTGAGGTCGACGCGCGGCTGGCCAGGCGCCAAACGGAGCCGTCGCGGGCCACCGGGGCCGACCTCGGACGGCCGGAGCCGTCGCCCGGCGCGGAGCGTGCCGGCGCCGAGCGGCGATGCGCCGACTGCGAGACGCCGAACGACGCCGACGCGCGCTTTTGCAAGGGCTGTGGCGCGGAGCTGCGCGCGCGTGCCGACGCGAAAGGATAGACGCGTGATGGGCCGACCGGGTGCACCAACGTCTTGGATCGTCCTGGTAGCCAGCCTGGGCCTGTGGGCGATGGCGGTGTCACCCGGGCTGGCCCAGATCCAGATGCCCGATCCTCGGGAGATGTCGGGTCTGCCGCTGCCCTCGGGCGAGCTCCCTGCGGGGACGGTCTCGGTCAGGTTGATCCGCGGCCAATTGTCGAACAACGTGGTCGACCATCCCGTCGAGCTGCGCACGGGCGAGGATGTCGTGACCGCGCGCACCGACGAGAACGGCCGGGCGCGGTTCGAGGGGCTTGCGCCGGGGACGACGGTCACGGCCGAGACGACGGTCGACGACGAGCGCCTCGAGTCGCAGCGCTTCACCGTGCCGACCGAGGGCGGCATCCGGGTGATGCTGGTCGCGACGCTCCCGGGGGACGACCCCGGGACCGCCAGTGAGGCGGGATCGGCCAGCCAGCCGGGCGAGGTGACCCTCGGTGGTGAGACGCGGGTTCACATCGAGTTCACCGACGACGCGCTGCAGATGTACTACTTGCTCGACATCGTGAACGCGAGGGGGGTGCCGGTGACGCCGTCCGCCACGCTGGTGTTCGACATGCCAACCGGGGCGCAAGGCACGACGTTGTTGGCGAGCTCGACCCGAGACGCCAACGTCGTCGGCAATCGTGTCACCGCCCCCGGGCCGTTTCCGCCCGGGCGGACGCCCCTGCATATCGCCTACGTCATGCCGCAGCGGGGGGTCGGGACGGTGCGGTTGACCCAGACGTTTCCGGCCGAACTGGATCAGGTGGCCGTGGTGGCCCAGAAGCTGGACGAGGCGCGGCTGAGCTCGGCCCAGCTCACCGAGCAGCGGGAGCTGTCGCCCGGCGACGACCCGTTCATTCTCGGACGGGGACCCGGGCTGGCGGCCGGGGAGCCGCTCACCCTCGAGCTGAGCGGTCTACCGCATCACAGCCGGACGCCCCGCTACGTGGCGCTGGCGCTGGCCCTGGTCATCGTCGTGGCGGGCGTCTGGGCGTCGGTCCGCACCGGCGGCGAATCGGCCGAGGCCGATCAGCGGAAGCTCGTGGCCAAACGAGACCGGCTGCTGGCCGAGCTGGTCCGTCTCAAGGAGCGCGCGGAATCCGACGACGCCGGCCTGGGGCGGGGCGGGCGACCGCGTGATGCCGGGCGCCGGCGCGAGCTGACGGCCGAGCTCGTGCGCATCTACGGCGCGCTGGGCCTCTCGTGACGCTGCTCGATTTCGATCGCGTGACGCTCTCGGATGTGTCGCGCGCCTACGGGCGCCGCCGCGCGCTGTCGCGGGTCGATCTGGCCTGCGAGTCCTCTGAGATCCTCGGCTTGCTGGGACCCAACGGCGCGGGCAAGTCGACGCTGCTCGCGCTCCTCTCGACCCTCGTGCCAACCTCGTCGGGGGAGATTCGCTACGGCGACCACGCCGCCCGAGACGCCGGGGCGAGGCTCCGCGCGCGCATCGGGTTGCTGGGCCACGACCTCCACCTGTATCCGGAGCTCTCCGCGCGCGAGAACCTGGAGTTCTTCGCGTGCCTGTACGGTGTGGGCGACCCGCACGCGGCCGCGACGGCCGCCCTGGCGCGGAGTGATCTGACCGAGCGGGGCGACGAGCCGATCGCGGGGTTCTCGCGCGGGATGCGGCAGCGCGTGGCGCTCGAGCGCGCGCTCGTGCACGGGCCGCGTCTCGTCCTGCTGGATGAGCCGTTCACCGGCCTGGACGATGCGGCCGTCCGGGCGCTCGTGGCGCGACTGCGGGAACTCCGTGCCGGGGGCGCCATCGTCGTGATCGCAACCCATGACCTCGATCTGGTCGATGACCTGGTGGACCGGGCCGCGATCCTGCGAGCCGGCAAGCTCGTGGCCATCGACGCGGCGGCCGACCCGCTGCGGCACCGCTACGAGGCGCACATCGGCGCTCGTGCCTGAGACCGTGTCCGACGATTCGCAGCCCCACCTCACGCAGCCGACGTTCCTCCGGGTCGTCTGGCTCGTCGTCCGCAAGGACCTCGTGGTCGAGGCGCGCAGTCGGGAGATCGTGTACACGACGCTGTTCTTCGCCGTGTCCTGCGTGGTCGTGTTCGCGTTCGGCTTCGTGCGGGAGGGCCGCCCGCTGGACTATGCGGCCGCGGGGATCCTCTGGATCGCGATCGCGTTCGCGGGCACGCTGGCCCTCGGACGCGCGTTCGAGCGCGAGCGGCACAACGAGACGCTGAAGGCGCTGTTGCTGGCGCCGGTCGACCGCCCCGCCATCTACGTCGGCAAGCTGGTGGCGCTGCTCGTGCTGATGGCTGCCGTCGAGGCCGTCATCGTTCCGCTGGCCGCGCTGATGTTCCAGGCCCCAGTGCTGGCGCACCCGCTCCTGTTGCTGGTGCTGCTGGGGACGGGCACGCTGGGGTTCGTGGCGGTCGGCACGCTCTTCGCCGCCATGCTGGTCCGCGCGCGGAGCCGCGACGTCCTGCTGCCGGTGGTGTTGTATCCGATGACGATTCCGGTGATCATTGCCGGGGTCAGGGGGACGGCCTCGCTCTTCCAGCCGGAGGCCGACGTGGCGATGGCCCGCGCGTGGGTCGGCATGCTCGTGTTCTTCGATACCGTGTTCGTGACGCTCGCGCTCTGGACGTTCGAGCCCCTCATGAAGGAATGACGACAGAGTGACACCCGCGGCGACGAGGGAGGCAGGCCGGAGGAGATCATGCTCGGACGCGCGTTCGTACCTCTTCTGATCGTGTCGACCGTCATGTTCGTCGGGGCCCCCCTGATGATCGCGCGGGCGCCCTACGAGTCGACCATGGGGCTCGTGCAGAAGATCTTCTACTTCCACGTGCCCTCGTGGATGATGATGTTCCTGTCCGTGTTCATCTGCGGCGTGGCGAGCGTGCTGGTGCTCGCGCGCCGGAGCCGCGCCGCCGATCAGACGGCGGTCGCCGCGGCCGAGCTCGCCGTGGTCTTCGGGCTGATCGGGCTGGTGACCGGGCCGCTGTGGGCCAGAAAGGCGTGGGGCGTGTGGTGGCAGTGGGATGCGCGTCTGACGTCGGCGCTCGTGCTGTGGATGATCTTCATCGCCTATCTCCTGCTGCGGCGCTACGGCGGTCCGGGCTCGGAGCGGCTGGCCGCCGGGGTGGCGCTTTTCGGGATGGCCAACGTCCCGTTCGTCTACTGGTCGGTGAACGTCTGGCGGACGGTGCATCCCAAGACGACGGTCGTGCCCACGCTCGGCCCCGGCATGCGCGAGGCATTCTGGTGGTGCACCGTGGCCTTTCTCTGTATCCACCTGGCGTTGCTGGCGGCACGCCGTCGACTCGAGGCGCAGCGCGCCGAGCTGGAAGAGCTGTATCTGATGGCGGAGGACAACTGAACCCTTGTGAGACACGCCACTAGCACCACTTTGTCAGATCGCCCATCGGGGGAGCGAAACGCAACCGCCCAGCAAACCGAAAACATTGCGGCGGATCACGCACGGGTCTCAGAGAAGCCAGGGAGGCTGGCCGCATTCACGGTTTGCCTGGCGGCCGCCGTTCCGCCCCCCCCGATGAGCGCTCTGACAAAGTAGTACTAGCGGCCCGATATGATGCCGACACGACAACGTCTACTTCCAGGGAAGGGGCTGGCGTCCTCGCTGGTCCGGGTGGCCACCATCGTGTCGCTGGTCGGCGTGGTCCCGCCATGGCTGGCGAGTGCCGCCGGCGCCGAGCTGGCGGTCCAGCAGGCGCCGGCCGGACAGGAGGAGTTCGTGCCGGTCAGCGAGCTGCCGCCGGAGGATCGAATGCCGGCCGCCCCGCTCCTGATTGCGGCCTACGTCTTCGTCTGGCTGGTCCTGCTCGGGTATCTCTGGTTGATCTGGCAGCGGCTCTCGCGAGTGGAGCGAGAGCTGGTCGACCTGGCGCGCGCCGCCGACTCCCGGAGGGAGTAGAGGCGATGGGCGGCATGACGGCCGGGCATTTCATCTTCATCCCGTCGGTGCTGCTGCTCGGCATCGTGCTGGGGTGGATCCTGGGCCAGCGGGCCGCGCGGGACGCCTACGCCGTGGAGACGCGGCGACGCGAGCAACGCGCCCGCGGCGATCGCAAGACCTGACGGCTTTGTCGGTTCGTTCCGCGCGGGGCGAAACGGCGTCCGCCCAGCAAACCGAAAACATTGCGGCGGCTCACGCACGGGTGTCGGACGAACACGGAGGCTGGCCGCCTTCACGGTTTGCCTGGCGGACGCCATTCCGCCCCGCGCGGAACGAACCGACAAGTCTACTCGTGCCCGTCACAGTCATTCGTGGCGTAAGTTCCGGGCACGCCGCCCGGCTGGCAAGGCGCGAGGAGCGAGACTAGCGTCCCGCCGCGAGCCGATGGGCCAGCGGGGGCGGCAGGCCGGCGTCGAGGATCTTCTGCTGGGCCACCGCCACCGGATAATCGACGCGCCGCAGGTGGATCTGCCTGGCCTCGACGTCGAGGATCGCGTAGGCGGCCCGCGCGTCCCCGTCGCGCGGCTGGCCGACCGACCCCGGATTGATCAGGTACCGATGCTCGCTGCGAAGCAACACGCCGGTGTCCGCCTCGCCTTCCGGATCCTCGGTGCCGAGCGTGTCGCCCGCCAGGCTGTAGACGGCCGGCACGTGCGTGTGGCCGAACAGGCACACCGGACGGTTCATCGCCGCGAACGACCGTAGCGCGTCGAGCTCCTCGAACAGATACTCGTCCTCGTCGTGGGGCGAGCCATGACACGCCTCCACCAGCTCGTCCACGACGATCGGTCCCAGGGGCAGGGCGGCGACGTAGGCGCGGTTCTCCGGCGTCAACGTCGCGTAGGTCCACGTGACGGCCGCCCGCGCCACCCGGTTGAAACCCTCGGGCTCTTCGAGACCGGAGGCCACCTTGTCGTGATTGCCGCGGATGAGCACGTCGGGGTCGAGGCTGCGTACGCGGTCGACGACGGCATTCGGGTCGGCACCGTACCCCACCAGATCGCCGAGCACGATCGAGCGATCGAACGACCCGGTGGGCGCGGCCGCCAGCACGGCCTCCAGGGCCTCGAGGTTCGAGTGGATGTCGCTCAGGATGAGATAGCGCATGGCAGAAGGCGACCACGAGCGCGCCGACGGTTACAGGCCACGAGAGCCACCGGCCTCGGTCGCGAGCCATTCGACCGCGCGTTCGGCCAGCCGCCCGAGCGAGGTGGCGCCGACCTCGAGGCGCAGGTCGGCGTGCTGATAGGCTCTGCGGCGGATCACGAAGAGCCGCTCGAACTGCGCGCGGTCTGCCGCCAGCGGCCGTCGGCCGTCCGCCGGCACGCGGGCCAGCACCTGTTCGAAGTCGACATCGAGCCAGATCGACACGCCGTCCATCATGATCAACCGGCGGTTCTCCGGGTCGACGAAGGTGCCGCCACCGGTGGCGACGACGACGCGCCGGAGCGGAAGGAGCAGACGCAGAACATCGCGCTCCGCCGCGCGGAAGTATGGCTCGCCGTGCCGCAAGAAGATCTCGGCGACCGAGCATCGCTCGCGGGCCTCGACGAGCTCGTCGATGTCTTCCGCGCGCCACCCGAGTGCCTCGGCGAGACGCGTCGCGAGCGTGGTCTTCCCGGCGGCCATGAAGCCGACGAGATAGATCTTATCGGTCCTCACTCGGCGATCGACCCGAGAACCTCGAAGAACGTCGGATACGACACCTCGACCGCATCCGCGCCCAGGATCAAGCTCGGGCCCGCGGCGCCAAGCCCGGCGATGGCCAGCGCCATCGCGAGCCGGTGATCGCCCGCCGACTCCGCCCGCCCACCACGCAGCCGCCGGTCACCGCGAACGCAGAACCCGTCCCGCGACTCCTCGGCGTCCGCCCCGAGGCTGCGCAGACCGGTGACGAGCGCCGTGATCCGGTCGCTCTCCTTCGCGCGCAACTCGGCCGCGCCGGTGACGGTGATGCCACCCCCGTGCGTGGCCAGGGCGGCGAGGAGCGGCAGCTCGTCGATCAGGCCGGGGACCTCGGCGGGTGCGATGGTGATGGGGCGGAGCGGGCCGTGGCGGATGCGGATCGTTCCGCGGGGCTCCCCCGAGGATCCCGGCTCCCCCTCGGTCTGAACGGTCTCGACGTGGGCACCCATCCGTCGCAGCACGGCGAGGAGCGCGGTTCGGGTCGGGTTGAGCCCCACGTCGATCAGCTCCAGCTCCGACCCCGGCAGCGCGGCGGCGGCCGCCGCCCAGAACCCGGCGGAGGAGAGATCGCCGGGCACGCCGAGGCGTCTCGCCGAGAGCCGCTGGCCACCCGCCACGGCGATGCGGCCGACCCGGTCGACGCGAGCGCCGAAGGCCGCGAGCGCCAGCTCGGTATGGTTGCGGGTGGCGACCCGCTCCCGGACGGTGGTCGTCCCGGCTGCCAGGAGCCCGGCCAGGAGCACGGCGCTCTTGACCTGCGCGCTCGGCACGTCTGGCGTGTAGTCGATCGCCCGCAGGTCGCCGCCCGCGATCGTGAGCGGGGCGCGACCGTCGACCGCGGTGATGTGCGCGCCCATCTCGGTGAGCGGGGCGATCACGCGGCGCATCGGTCGGCGTGTCAGCGAGTCGTCGCCGGTGAGGGTGCTCTCGAACGCGTGGGCCGCGAGGATCCCCGCGAGCAGCCGCATCGTCGTGCCCGAGTTGCCCACGTCGAGGACCCGCGCGGGCGGCTGGAGGCCGTGCGGCCCGCGTCCCTCGATCTCGATGGTTGCCCCGGCGTCGGCGCTCCCGCCCTCCGACGCGCGTACGGCGACCCCCAGGTCGCGCAGGCACTCGAGCGTCGCTCGACAATCGGCGCCGGGCGCGTAACCCGAGATGCAGGACCGCCCCTCGGCCAACGCGGCGAGCAGGGCGTAGCGATGCGAGATCGACTTGTCGCCGGGCACACGCACCCGTCCGCAGACCCGCCGCACGGGCTCGAGCGTCCGTTCGAGGGAATCGGTGGTCACTCGCGGCACTATAGCACCAAGTCGCGGCCGCGAACCGGCGCGGGGGTTCTCGCCGCGGCTCGCGCGGAACGCGTGTCTTGTCGGCCCGCGCCGCCCGGTCTGTCCACCCGCGCGCCTTGACCGCTCGATGCTCGTGTGTTATCAACCGGCCCTGGTGCCCGACGCCGAGAGTCTCGTTCGCCTCGAGATCTGCAGTCATTTCGACATGCTGGACTTCGTCCAGCTCGTCTGCGACCGGATGGTCGAGCTCGCGGCGTTGGACGAGGACTCGGGTCACTGGGTCGGGGTCGCGGTCCGCGAGTCGGTCATCAACGCGATCAAGCACGGAAACCGCGAAGAGATCGACAAGCACGTGCTCATCGAGTTCAGCTTCACGCCCGCGACGTCACCCTCGGAGCTGGTCGTCCGCGTGGTGGACCAGGGTGAGGGCTTCGATCCGGAGGACATACCCGACCCCCGCGATCCCGAAAACGTGCTCAAGTCGAGCGGACGTGGGTTGTTCTTCATGCGCAGCTTCATGGACGAGCTCGTCGTCGAGCGCGCGCCGGGGGGCGGGATGCAGGTGCGCATGGTCAAGAAGCTGACGGCGAGCGCCGAGGCGTAGGGCATCCGTTGGACGCCGACCCGCGCGTGCCAGGCGCTCGCCCCGATCACGATCCCTTCCTCCTCGCAACGGCCATCGAGATCGTCCTGCGCGCCGGCGAGATGCAGATGGCGCGGCTCGGACAGGCGCTCACGATCGACAAGAAGAGCGCGATCGATCTGGTCACCGACGTCGACGTTGCGGTCGAAACGATGTTTCGCGCGACGATCGACGAACGATTTCCCGAGCACGGCGTGCTGGCCGAGGAGTTGGGCGAGCGTGTGGCCCCCGGTGCGGCGGCGCCCAGCGCGTCCGCCGCCCCCGGATCCTACTGGGTGTTCGACCCGATCGACGGCACGACGAACTACGCGCATGGCGTGCCGTTTTTCTGCGCCTCGCTGGCGCTCGAGGTCGATGGACGACCGGAGATCGCCGCGGTGTACGAGCCGGTTCGACGCGAGCTGTTCGTCGCCGAGCGCGGGAAGGGCGCGTATCTGAACGGGTCGCCGCTGAGGGTCTCGAAGGCCGCCGTGCTCGTCGACTCGCTCCTGTGCACCGGGTTCCCCTACGACGTTCATGAGTCGAGGACCGAGCTGGTGGGCCTCTTCGGGCACTTCCTGGGGCGGGCGCGCGCCGTACGCCGGCTGGGCTCGGCGGCGCTGGACCTGTGCTACGTGGCGGCCGGCCGGCTCGACGGGTTCTGGGAGCAACGGCTCCACGCCTGGGACATCTCCGCCGGGAGCCTTCTCGTCGAGGAGGCCGGGGGGCGGGCGACCGGCCTGCGCGGAGAGCCCTTCCAGTCGCGGACCGGAGCCGTGGTCGCCTCGAACGCCCGGATCCACGACGTCCTGGTCGACACGATCCAGCAGTTCACGAGCGGGTCCTAGTGGTGTGTCCCAAGAATAACTTTGCACTTCCCAACCTTCTCTAGAATCGTATCGACCGTCGCGGTCCAGACAAAGGGTTGGGGGTTGTCGTTGTAGCGCTGGAGGTAATCGTTGATGGCGGCGACGAGTTCGTCGACACTGCAAAACACCCCGCGGCGGATGCGTTTCTGCGTGAGCTGGCTGAACCAACTCTCGACGAGGTTGAGCCACGATGCGCCGGTAGGGGTGAAGTGGAGCGTGAAGCGCGGATGGGCCGCCAGCCAGGCCCGCACGGTCGGATGTTTATGCGTGCCGTAGTTGTCCAGAATGAGGTGGAGGTCGAGGCGAGAGGGGAACGCGCGGTGGAGTTGGCGAAGAAACTTCAGGAACTCCTGATGCCGATGCCGGCCGTGGCACTCGCCGATGACCTGCCCGGTCAGCATGTTCAGCGCGGCGAACAAGGTCGTTGTCCCGTGGCGCTTGTAGTCATGCGTGAGTGTCCCACAGCGGCCCTTCTTCATCGGCAGCCCGGGCTGCGTCCGGTCCAGCGCCTGAATGTGACTCTTCTCGTCCACACACAGCACGACGGCCTTCTCGGGCGGATTCATGTACAGCCCCACGACGTCCGTCAGCTTCTCCACGAACGCGGGATCGGTCGACAGCTTGAACGTCTCCACTCGATGGGGCTGGAGGCCATGCGCGTCCCAGATCCGCTGCACGGTCGAGCGACTGACCCCCTGCGCCTTCGCCATCGTGCGACAACTCCAGGGGGTCGCCCCCGGTGGCGTGCGGTGCAACGTTGCGTGGACGATGGCTTTGACCCTGCGCGCACTGATCGTCGGTTTGCGCCCGCGCCCCTCACGCATCTCGAACACCGAATCAACGCCCTCCTCTCCAAACCGGTCGCGCCAAGCCAGCACGGTCGGCCGGCTGACGTCCACGGTCGCGGCAATGCGGCTGTTGGAACCCCCCTCGGTCGCCAGCAGCAACGCCTTCGCGCGGATGACTACCCGATGCGGGGCCGACGTACTACGGGCCCACTGTTCCAGGAGTCGCCGATCCTTCGCGGCCATGGACAGAGCGGCGGCGGCATCATTCATCCCGCCGATATTGCACGCAGGTCGTTGATGTGTAATGGTATTTCAGGGACACTACACTAGCCTAGAGTCCCAGCCACGGCTCGACACACCACTGGCCCTCCCGTGTCAACTGGCCCGCTGGGGGGGAGCGGCGGCCGCCGCTTCGTCCCCCAGCGGGCCAGTTGACGCAGTCGTCCCAGCAGCCCGCCCTGAGCGTCCTGCGTCGCATCAGGGGACGCGTTCACCGCACGTGACGCACTGATACCTGGCGGGGACGTTTGCAACCAGTTTCTGGCCTTTTTCACTAGCTTTTCGCTGGCATGAATCCTGCCTCTCTAGAGGGTGGAGGTAGCACCCTCCATGGGAAGGGAGGAGCTCATGGTTCGAAACATCGTGTGGGGCAGCGTCGTGGCGCTGAGCTGTGTGGGCTTCGCGCCGCCCGCCCATGCCGACCAGCTGTTCGGCGTCAAGGTGGGATACTTCGCGCTTCGTGGGGAGGACGCGCGCGTCCAGAACGACGTGCTGAACGAGAATCTCAATGTCTTCGCGTTCTTCCTCGACGACTTCAACAACGCGACGGCGGAGGCCGAGTGGCTGGTGGGCCTGGGCGACTACATCGAAGCCGGCGTGGGCGTCGGCTACTATCGGCGGACGGTGGGCAGCTTCTACCTGGACTTCATCGATGCCGATGGCAGCGAGATCTACCAGGACTTTCGGCTGCGGGTCGCGCCGGTGACCGGGACGGTCAGGCTGTTCCCAATCGGCCGGCACGGCGGCTTCCAGCCGTACGTCGGCGGCGGGATCGGCATCTACAACTGGCGCTACAGCGAGACCGGCGAGTTCATCGACTTCTCGGACTCGTCGATCTTCCGTGACAGCTTCGTCGCCGAGGGCAACGACGTGGGCCCGGTTGCGGTGCTCGGCGGCCGGATTCCGGTCAGCGACGCGGTGTCGATCGGCGGGGAGTTCCGCTACCAGGGTGGCAAGGGCCGCGTCGGGATCGAAAACGGCTTCCTCGAGGAGGAGATCGACCTCGGCGGCTACACCGGACAGCTCACGGTTCACTTCCGCTTCTAGCGGCCCGAGGTGAACATCCTGCGTCGCACCAAGGGCCGCCTTGGGCGATGTCGCGGGCGGCCCGAGCAAGGCGGGAGGAGCGAGCAGGGGCGGGCCGCCCCCGCAGCGCGCCAGCGCTGCCTTCACGGTCGGCTATAATGCGCGGGTCGCCGTCCGACGTTCGCGCCTTCCTCGTGCCACGCCACGTCGAGATCAGCAGCCACCATGTCCCGGATCGTCCTCTGGCTCCAGAACTTCGCCCTGCAGCTCGGCGGCCCGGGTCTCTTCCTGATCGCCTTCCTGGATTCCTCGTTCCTCTCGCTGCCCGAGATCAACGACATCCTCATCGTCTGGATGGTCACCCGGCACAAGGAGCGGATGGTCCTGTACGCCTCGATGGCGACGCTGGGATCGATCGCGGGATGCCTCGTCCTCTACTACCTGGGACGGAAGGGTGGAGAGGCGCTGGTGCGTCGCCGGTTCAACGAGAAGCAGGTGGAGTGGGCCTTCGGCCTGTTCCGCCGCTACGGTGTGATGGCCATCATCATCCCGGCGTTGCTCCCGCCGCCGGCGCCGTTCAAGGTCTTCGTGCTCCTCGCGGGCATCGCCGGGGTCTCGCCGATGGCCTTCACCCTCTCGATCGCGGTGGGCCGCGGGGTGCGCTACTTCGGGGAGGGTCTCCTGGCCGTCTGGTACGGGGATCTCGCGATCGACTACATCCGTCGCAACGGACCGCGGATCTCGCTCGCCCTGGCGATGGCGGTCCTGCTCGGCGGCATCGCCTACTTCACGTGGCGCCGGATGCGCCGACCGCCGGGCGGGTCGGCGGGCGACGTGGACCAGTCCCCGCTGCCGCCTCTATAATGAGCGTTTGCCCATGTGTCCTGAACTCTCGGTGGTCGTCTCGGTCCGCAACGAATCGCCCAACCTCGTCGAGCTGCACGCCGAGTTGACGCACACGCTCGAGGCCTGGGGGCGTTCCTACGAGATCATCGCCATCGACGACGGCTCGACCGACGATACCTTCGAGGTGCTCGCGGAGCTGCAGGCGCAGGACGATCGCCTGCGCGTGATTCGGTTCCGGCGCAACTTCGGACAGACGGCCGGATTCGCGGCCGGCTTCGCCCACGCGCGTGGCCGGCTGATCGTGACCGCGGACGGCGATCTCCAGAACGACACGCGCGACATCCCCGCGATGGTCGCGCTGCTGGAGCGCGGCCACGACATCGTGTGCGGGTGGCGCAAGGACCGCAAGGACCGGTGGGTGACGCGCCGGCTGCCGTCCCTCATGGCGAACTGGCTGATCTCGTGGTCGACGGGCGTGAAGCTGCACGACTACGGCTGCTCGCTCAAGGTCTTCCGGTCGGAGGTCGTCAAGCCGCTGAGGCTCTACGGCGAGATGCACCGGTTTCTGCCCGCGATCGCGAGCGAGATGGGGGTACGGATCGCCGAGATCGTCGTGAACCATCGTCCACGCCGGCACGGGCGATCGAAGTACGGCTTGTCGCGGACCATTCGCGTCGTGCTGGATCTGGTGACGGTGAAGTTCCTCATCAGCTACTCGACACGCCCGCTCCAGATCTTCGGGCTGGTCGGCGTAGCCATGGGGCTGACGGGACTGCTGATCACGGGGTGGCTGG
Organism: Vicinamibacterales bacterium; assembly: GCA_965197935.1. Classification (GTDB taxonomy): domain Bacteria; phylum Acidobacteriota; class Vicinamibacteria; order Vicinamibacterales; family CAZQMT01; genus CAZQMT01. The sequence continues at coordinate 2,134,846 of CBDAOD010000002.1, forward strand.
CCTACCTGCGTCTCTTCGAGCATCAGTCGATCGCGGACCGGCCGCTCCTCCTGCTGGGCATTCTGCTGATCTTCACGGGTGTTCAGCTGCTGACGCTCGGCCTGCTCGCCGAGCTGCAGGCCCGCACGTATCACGAGTCGCAGGACAAGCCGATCTACGTGATCCGGGAGGTTCGCGAATCTCGGCGCGAGCCCGGCCCCTCAACCGAGTCACCGGAGGCGTAACGGTTCATGCGTGCTGCTGATCGATGTCCGCGTCCGGGCCGCCGCTGGTTGCTCCTGCTCATCCCGCTCGTGCTCGGCGGCTGCAAGTCCAGCAAGGGCGCGGCCGGGCCCACGGCACCGGCTCCCGCCACCACGCTGACCGCGGCGCCGCCCGTCCTGACGCCCGCCAACGGGGCCCAGGTCGGCACGCGGCCGGAGCTGCGCGTGCAGAACGTCGCCGAGGGCGGCGCCGAGGACAGGACGTATCAGTTCCAGCTTGCCGAGAACCCTGAGTACACGGGCGGGACCTTCGCGATCGTCACCGAGGACCCGGGCGGGACGACCGTCTACCGCGTCGAGACACCGTTGCTAGTCGAGACCACGTATTACTGGCGGGCGCGATTCCGGCACGCGGGAATGGTGGGTCCGTTCACGGAGACGTCGAGCTTCACGACGCGCCCGAACGCGGCGCCGGTGATCGCCTCCCTGACGGCGACCAGCGACCGGGCGGAGGTGGGCGTCCCGCTCCGGCTGACGGCCGTCGTCGAGGACGAGAGCACGCCGATCGCGGACCTGGCGTTCGAGTGGACGGCTCCGGCCGGCGTGTTCAAGGGCACGGGCCGGACGGTCACCTGGACCGGCCAGCCTGCCGAGGTCACGCCGGCGACCCACGATCTCACGCTGACGGTGATCGAGACCTTCGACGTGCGTAATCCAGACGGGACGGCCGAGACGCGCGAGAATCGCGTTTCGGCCAGCGTCACGATCCACGTCAACGCCTCGGCCGCCGAGCTTACGGCGCTCGTCGACACGTTCCTCGCCGATTTCTCCAACTCGAGCGTGCCCCCCGACGTCGTGGTGAGGAACTTCAGCGACAATTGCGGCGGCAAGGTGGCGGAGCTCGACGAGATCGCGATCAACCGCGCGACCTTCCTGATCACCTCCTCGCGTTTCAGGTCACCGGCGTCGGGATCGACCCGACGCGGACGAGGGCGACCGTCACGGCGTCGTGCCAGTTCTCGTCGAGCGTGCTGGCGACCGGTGCGCCCGATGAGGCCGTGGGCGTGTGCACGGTCACTGCCGTCTACGAGCCGTACGGATGGTTCCTCTGCACCAGTGAGTTCAAGTGACCCGGGGGCGGCAGGGCGGCCGCCTAGTACTACTTTGTTAGATCCGCAATTGCACCGACTTTAGCGCCTCGATGCGCTTCAGGTAGAACGGCCGTGGAGCAAAGAGGTCCGCGGTGAAGATTTCCTGCACGATCGCGCGGGCCACTGGAAAGGTGAGCCCGGCGAGGTGCCGCCGCCGCTCGGCCTGCAGGAAGTTGTACGTCACGGCGGTGAGCACGACGTGATGGTGCCAGCCCGGGAACGTGCGGCCTTCGAAGTGATCCAACCCGAGGTGGGTCTTCAACTCTTGGTACTGCTGCTCGATGGCCCACCGCTGATGCGCGAGTCGGACGAGCTGCGGCCAGGAGGTGGTGGCCGGCAGGGCGTGTCGCGCACGGTCTGGGCCGTCGTACCGAGGCCTACCGGGTCTTCGGCGACGGCGTCATCGCCCGGGAGCTCCGTGCCCACGGGTTCACGGTGGCGGCCACCCACCGGCAGTTCGTCCTGCCCATCGCGTTGCACAAACGTATCGGGTCCCGTCGCTTCACCGAGCGGGTGGAGGCCGGGCTGGCGCGTCTGGGTCTGCTCGGCGCCCTGGGATCGCCGGTGACCGTTGTGGCGCACCGGTGCGAGTCCTAGCAGCCCACCATGCTCGCTCCTCGCGCCCCGGCGGGCGCAACGTCGCACACCAGCGCTGACCGCCCGAACGTCCGATCTCGAACGCTCGTGACCGGCGCGACCGGGTTCACCGGCGGGCACCTGGCCCGCACGCTCGCCGCACGCGGCCACGTCGTGCGCGCCCTGGTCCGCGATGCCGGTCCCGCCGCACCGCTGCGGGAGGCGGGCATCGAGCTGGCCGTGGGCGATCTGCGGGACCGCGCGGCGGTCCAGGACGCGGTCGAGGGTTGCGAGGTCGTCTACCACATCGCGGCGATTTACCGGCAGGCGGGCCTGGCGGCGTCGGAGTACGCGGAGGTCAACGCGAAGGCCGTCGGGACGGTCATCGAGGCCGCTGCGGCGGCGGGCGCCTCCCGCGTCGTCCACTGCAGCACCGTGGGCGTCCACGGCGACGTCGAGGATCCACCCGCCGACGAGGACGCGCCGCTGCGGCCCGGGGACGTCTACCAGGAGACCAAGGTCGAGGGAGAGCGTATCGCGAGGGAGGCCGGTGAGCGGGCGGGCATCGCGCTCACGATCGCCAGCCCGACCGGGATCTACGGTCCCGGCGACCGGCGGCTCCTGAAGCTCTTCCGCGGGGTGGCGCGCCGACGCTTCGTCATCCTCGGATCGGGCGAGATCTTCTATCATCTGACCCATGTCGACGACCTTGTCGAGGGGTTCCGGCTGTGCGGCGAGACACCCGGTGCCGCGGGCCGGACCTACATCCTGGCGGGCGGCGAGGTGACGACCCTCAACGAGCTCGTGGCCCTGATCGGCGAGAGGCCCAGGTCCCCCCGCCGCGGTTGCATCTTCCCGTGTGGCCCGTGTGGATCGCCGGGGCGGTGTGCGAGGCGGTCTGCACCCCGCTCGGGATCGAGCCACCGCTGTACCGCCGTCGGGTCGATTTCTTCACCAAGAGCCGCGCGTTCGACATCTCGCGCGCGCGGGACGAGCTCGGGTACGCACCGCAGGTATCGTTGAGGGAGGGCATCCGGCGGACGCTCGCCTGGTATCGGGAGGCCGGGTGGCTCTGAAACCCGGGATGCGCCTCGAAGAGCGCCAGCGGCCCGCGGCGAGCGCGGAGTCGCTGCCCCATGAGCCTTAAATAATGCCCCGTGAGATCCCCAAGGCGCAGGAGCAGCTCTTCGACGCCCGGTCGTCGGCCCGCGAGAAATACGCCCGGCTGGTCGTCGGACGCACCGGTTGGGGTGCGCTCCTCAAGCACGAGCTCATCGTCCAAATGTCGCAGGCCTGGCCCGGGGCCCTGGGCCTGGTCCTCCGCAAGCTGCTCTATCCCAAGCTGCTGGGGGCGTGCGGGCGCAACGTCGTGTTCGGGCAGAACGTCGTGCTCCGTCATCCGCAGAAGATTCGGATCGGGAGCGACGTCGTGATCGACGACCACTGCCTGATCGACGCGAAGGGGGAGGACAACGACGGCGTGACGATCGGCAGCGGCGTGTTCATCGGACGTAACACCATCCTGTCGTGCAAGAACGGCGACCTGGTCGTCGGCGATCGTGCAAACATCGGGTTCAACTGCGAGCTGTTCTCGGCCAGCCGCGTGACGCTGGGGGCCGATGCGCTACTGGCGGCCTACTGCTATGTCATCGGCGGGGACCACGACTTCAGCGACCTCTCGCGGCCGATCCTGGAGCAGGGACGGGCGTCGGCCGGGGTGACGATCGGCGCCGGGGCGTGGCTGGGCGCGGGCGCCAAGGTGCTCGATGGCGTCACGATCGGCGACCATGCGGTCATCGGCACCGGCGCCGTCGTGCGGTCGGCGATCCCCGACCACGGGATCGCGGTGGGCGTGCCCGCCCGGATCATCGGCTCCCGCAAGGGTGACGAGGCTGGCGGCTGAATCCCGTGGGCAGGTGTGCGTGGTGCGGGACACGATGACCGCCCTGCAAACCGAAAACAGTGCGGCGGCTGACGCACGCTGTCTCGAACAGGCGACGGAGCTGGCCGCCTTCACGGTTTGCCTGGCGGACATCGTGTCCCGCACCACGCACACCTGCCAGCGCCGCTATTAGCGGCCTTGGATGGGAAGCGATGAGCACCGAAGGAAATCGCCGATGACGGACCGCAAGCTCCGAGTTCTCCAGGTCTGCGACCACCTCGGCTGGGAGGGCTCGCGGATGCACGGGGTCAAGCGGCTGTTTGCTTGGATCATCCCGCGGTTCGACCCGGCGCAGTTCGAGGTCTCGCTGGTCAGCCTCCGCAAACGCGACCTCTCCGAGGAGACCCTCGACGCCTACGGCGTTGACATCACCTATCTCCACAAGTCCAAGTTCGACCCGGCCACGCTGACGGCGCTCCTCAAGGTGGTCGACCGCAATCAGATCGACATCCTGCACCTGCACGGCTATGGCGCCACGACGTTCGGACGTCTGGCGGGGGCGATGCGGCGGATCCCGACGATCCTCCACGAGCATGCCAACCTGACCGACACGCCCTGGTTCCAGAAGCTCGCCGACCGCGCGCTCCAGCCCTTCACCGACCTGGCGATCGCCGTGTCGAAGAGCACGGCCGACTTCGTGATCAACGCGCGGCAGATGCCCGAGGAGCGGGTCAAGATCGTCTACCTCGGCGTCCCGCTCGAGGAGTTCAGCCGACCGCACACCGCCGAGGAAATCGGCGAGGCGCGTCAGGCGCTGGGGATCGCGCCGGACGACTTCGCCGTCGGAACCGTCACGCGGCTGCACGACTCCAAGGGCAACGAGTTCCTGGTCGACGCCGCGCGCCACGTCCTCCGGGATCGTCCTCGGGCGAAGTTCTATCTGGTGGGGGAGGGACCGCTGCGCGAGGGCCTCGAGGCCCAGGCGCGGAGGCATGGCCTGGGCGACCGTTTCGTGTTCGCCGGGTTCGTGCGCGACGTGGCGCAGGCGCTCTCCGCCTTCGACCTCAGCGTCTTCCCCTCGTTGTGGGAGGGGACGCCGTTGACCGGGTTCGAGGCCTTGGCGATGGGCAAGCCGATCGTCGCCACCGACGCCGACGGGCTGCTCGACATCCTGACCGCCGACCACGACGCCCTGATCGTGCCCAAGCGCGACGCGACGACGCTGGCGGAGCGGATCGTCTGGATGATGGACCATCCCGAGGCGCGCGCGCGACTCGGCGCGGCGGCGCGGATGACCGGCCAGCGCTACGACATTGCCGTCTTCGTTAGGAAGATGGAGCGGCTCTATCACCTCCTGCACGACGTCTCGCGTTCCACCCGACGCCGTGGCGTGCTCGACGCCGATCTCTCGTTCCTCGATGGAGGGGCGTCGGCGTGAGTTTGCCGGCCGGGCCGACGGGCACGGCAGCGTCGGCCGTGACGGCGCCGGCCTCCTCCGACCCCGTCTCGCACATCGACTACCGGCCGGGCGTGCTGGGGGCGCTGCTGGTCCTCTGCGTCTACGGCGGCTGGGCGGTGTCGATCGAGTTCTCGCAGGCGGCCTACGGGTTCCACAGCGACGAGGCGACCTACTACATGATGGGGCACAGCCTCGCGCGGGATGCGGATCTGACCTACCGCGTCGAGGACCTCGTGCGTGTCTGGGCGGAATTTCCTTCGGGACCGTCCGGCCTGTTCCTCAAGAAGGGGCGCGACGTGCAGGGCGTCGCGTCCGCCGCCGCGCCGCCGTTCGTCGGGCTCCGTTCGGGCCCGGATCCGGACACCGAACGGCTCTTCTACGGCAAGTCCTTCGCCTATCCGCTCGCGGCGGCGCCGTTCATCGCGGTGCTGGGCACCAGTGGGTTCCTGGTCTTGCACGCCATCCTGATGGCCGCGGTGCTGCTGGCGGCCTACTTGTTTCTCAACGCGCGATCGAGCCCGCTCGTGGCGCTCCTGCTGGCGTCGGGGTTCGTGATGGCCTCGGTCGTGCCGGCGTACTTCGTCTGGATCACCCCGGAGGTCTTCAACTTCGCCTTCGTGACCCTGGGCATCTTCTGCTGGGTCTACAAGGAGGTCGCCGTCGCCGAGTCGGTGCCGCGCCCGGGGCGATGGCTGTTCTCTCCCTCGAGCGACGTGGTGGCGGCGGTGCTGCTGGGCGTGGCCACCTTCTCCAAGCCGACCAACGTCCTGCTGATCGGCCCCCTGCTCGTGTGGCACGCGTGGCACCGGCGGTGGAGGCGGGCCGTGGTCTGCGGGCTCGTGTTCGGCGCGGTCGTGGCTGGCTTCTTCGCGGTCAACATCGCGATTACCGGGGAGTGGAACTACCAGGGTGGCGAGCGGCGGACCTTCTATGCTGCGTATCCCTTCCAGACGCCGGACGCGGGCTTCGACGTGGGCATGGATCGGGCAACCAACCGGTTGCTGACCGAGGTCATCTTCGACCCGCAGGTGTTCTGGACGGTCCTGCGGCACAACCTGGGTTACTTCGTGGTGGGCCGCTACTCCGGTCTCCTGCCGTATTTCTTCCCGGCCGTCTTCGCCACCGGCGCGTTCCTGCTGGCCTATCGCTGGAGCGCGGGGTGGCAGGGATTGATCCTGGCTGCGGCGGTGGCGGAGATCCTGCTCCTCATCGTGTGGATTCCCTACAACTACTTCGGCGGCGGGGGGGTCGTCGGGAATCGGTATTTCATGAGCACCTACGGGTTGTTTCTCTTCGTGCTACCGCCCATCGAGGCGCTGGGGGTCGCCGTGGTCCCGTGGGTCGTCGGCAGCCTGTTCACCGCGCAGATCACGCTCAACCCCTTCTTCTCCTCGTTCTATCCCGCCGAGCACGCCAAGCGCGGGCTCCTGCGGATGCTCCCGGTGGAGCGGAGCCTGGTCAACGATCTTCCGATCAACACCAACATCTCGCGGGTGCGGGTACTCTTCGGTGAGCGCCAGCGCTTTCAGCTGTACTTCCTCGACGACAATGCCTACCCGCGCGAGGAGAACAGCTTCTGGGTCAAGGGCGAGTCGACCGCCGAGTTCCTCGTCAAGACCGCCGATCCGGCGAGTCGCTTCGTCGTCACGCTGTCGGCGGGCGCACGGCCCAACCGGGTCAAGGTCGAGGCGGGGGGCGAGTCTCGCTACCTCGACATCGAGGCGGGATCGATCAACCAGGTCACGCTGCCGCTCGACGCGGGGTTCCCGTATCAGGGAACTCGAGTGTGGGTCGCGTCGATCGAAAGCGAGAGCGGCTTCGTGCCGATGTTCACCGAGGGTGGGACCGACAACCGGTTTCTCGGCGTTCGCGTGACCCCCGAGCTGATGCCCTAGAGTACAACCTAGTCAGTTGCGCGGGGGGCGGAGGACGGCGCCCGCCAGGCAAACCGTGAAGGCGGCCAGCCTCCGCGTTCGTCTGACACTGGTGCGTAAGCCGCCGCAATGTTTTCGGTTTGCTGGGCGGGCGCCGTCCTCCGCCCCCCGCGCAACTGACGCAGTCGTGCGGACGATGTTGCCAGGGACAACCACGGTCATGCGCATCGCGGTCATCACGTCGAGCCCGCCCCTCTCGGATGGCGGCCACCTGGTCATGGCGCGCGCCCTGGTGGGCACCCTGGGCGCGGCCGGGCATCGGGCCGAGCTGGTCACGACACCGCAGAATCGGTTCGGTCGTCAGGGTGCGGCCTACCTCGCCGCCTGGTTCACGGACCTGGGTCTGACCGGCGAGAACCTGGCCGTCGACCGGGTGATCAGCCTGCGGTATCCCGCCTACGCCGTGCGCCATCCCCATCACGTGTGCTGGCTCAACCACACGATGCGCGAGTACTACGACCTGTGGGATCGGTTCAGCGCCCCGCTGTCGTGGAAGGGACGGCTGGAGGAGTGCGCGCGCCGGGGAGTCATCCGGACGGTCGACCGGCACCTGCTGACGCGCAACGTCGAGCGGGTCCTCGTCATCTCGCAGACCGTGCAGGCGCGGCTGCGGCGGTATCTGGGCGTCGAGTCGGAGGTGCTGTATCCCCCGCCGCCACCCCGGCCCTACCGGTGCGACGAGTACGGGGACTACGTCTTCGCAGCGTCGCGGCTGACGTCGCTCAAGCGGCTCTCGCTGCTGGTCGAGGCCCTGGCGCGGCCGCAGGCGACCGGCATCCGCTGCGTGATTGCAGGCGAGGGTCCGGAGGCGACGGCGCTGCGCACGGCCATCGACGAGCACCAGATCTCCGATCGGGTCCGGTTGATCGGCCGCGTCGACGAGGCCGGCCTCGTCGATCATCTCGCTCGATGCCGCGCCGTGTGCTTCCCGCCGCTCGCCGAGGACTACGGGTTCGTCACGGTCGAGGCGTTCGCCTCCCGCAAGCTGGTGATCACCTGCGCCGACAGCGGCGGGCCGGCCGAGCTCGTGCGCGACGGCGCGGAAGGCTTCGTCTGCGCGCCAACGCCCGACGCGCTGGCTGACGCGATGCGTCGGGTGGTGGACGACCGCGATCTGGCCGTGCGGATGGGCGAGGCGGGCCACGCGGTCGTGCGTGAGATGTCCTGGGAGGGGGCGATCGCGAGGCTCCTCGTGTAAGATGAAACCCTGGCCTGCGTCGCCGACGTCACGTTCATGTCCTATACTAGCTCTCTGGAAGCCAAGATCGCCAAGAAGGTCACCCGGGCGATCACCGACTTCGATCTGATCGCGGACGGCGACCGCGTGATGGTCGGGCTCTCCGGTGGCAAGGACAGCTGGGCGCTGCTGCAGATCCTCGACGTCCTGCGCCGGCGCGCCCCCATCGACTTCTCGCTGGTGGCGGTGACCGTCGACTCCGGGTACGACGGCTACCGCCACGATCTAATTGCGCGCACGTGCGAGTCGCGCGGGTGGGAGTACCGCATCGAGCACACGACCATCGGCGAGGTGATGGACGATGTCCTCGACTCCGGCGCGACTCCCTGCTCGCTGTGCGCGCGGTTGCGTCGCGGCGTGCTCTACCGCGCGGCGAGCGAGGTCGGGGCCAGCAAGATTGCGCTCGGGCATCACCTGGATGACTTCATCGAGACCCTGCTGCTCAACTTGTTCTTCGCCGGAAGCCTCAAGGCGATGCCGGCGAGGCTCGTATCGGACAGCGGCGCGCACGTCGTGATTCGGCCGCTCGTCTACGCCGGCGAGGACGAGGCCCGCGCGTATGCGCGCGCATCCGATCTGCCAATCATTGGATGCTGCTGTCCGGCGTGTGGGGACCTCGGCCTCCAGCGCCAGCGGATCAAGCGGCTGCTGATGGAGCTGGAGATCGAGCATCCGGGGATCAAGGGGTCGATGCTCAAGGCGCTCGGTCACGTGGTGCCGGGTCACCTCCTCGATCGACGCCTCGACCCGCTTCCCGAGCTCAGAGCCGCCGCCGGACAGGTGCTCGCCGTGGCCGGCGCAGGCGGATGAAGGCCGTCGTCCAGCGGGTCGCGCAGGCCCGGGTCACGGTCGACGGGCGCGTCGTCGGTGAGATCGGGCGGGGGTTGTTGGCCTTGGTCGGCGTCGGGCGGGCGGACGGCTCGGCCGACGCGCGCTACATCGCCACCAAGATCGCGACGCTCAGGGTGTTCGAGGGTGAGGGCGAGATGGCGCCGTGTCGGATGAACCGCTCGGTCGCGGACATTGGGGGCGCCGTCCTGGCCGTGTCGCAGTTCACGCTGTATGGCGACTGCCGCAAGGGGCGCCGGCCTTCCTTCGTTGCCGCGGCGCCGCCGGCACAGGCGCAGGCGCTCTACGCGGAGGTCGTCGAGGGAATACGGGCCACCGGGCTCCCGGTCGAGACCGGCGTGTTCCAGGCCATGATGGACGTCGCGCTGGTCAACGATGGTCCGGTCACGATCCTGTTGGACAGCCAACAGTCGCCGTGAACCCCGATCGATTGCTCGTCCTAGCGCTGATCGGCGAGGGGACGCTGGCGGCGGTCGCGCTGCTGTGGATGTGGCTGCGCGGGCTGGCGCTCGATATCGGCGACCCGGTTGGATCGCTCGGGCTGGGCCTGGGCGCGGCCGTCGCGGCGGCCGGCGTCAACTTCGGGTTGTTCCGCTATGCGAGCACCTGGCCGCTGGTCCGCTCGGTGCGACACCTCTACGACAACCTGCTCAGGCCGATGTTCGCGCAGATCGGGCTCCGCGACGTCGTCCTGATCAGCCTGGCGGCGGGGATCGGTGAGGAGCTCCTGTTTCGCGGTGCCCTACAGCCCGAGGTGGGTCTCGTGACGGCGAGCGTGCTCTTCGGCGTTGCGCATCTGGGTGGCGGTGGGACTGTGGTGTTCGGCGCGTGGGCGGGATTGATGGGGTGGCTTCTCGGAGGGCTGGCCATCGTCAGCGGCGGGTTGCTGGCACCGATCGTCGCTCACGCGGCGTACGATGCGATGGCGCTCGCCTACATTCGGTGGGCACCACCGCTGGCCGGCGCCGGTGGGTCGGACGAGCCGGACGAGCCGGGCGCGCGCGGGCGCGTGGAGCAGGGGACGGACGCTGCGTGAGGCGGAGATGAGGGTCATGGTTCGAGGTCGAGTGATTCGGTGGTTCGTGGTCGTGGCGGTCTGGCTCGTGAGCGCGCCGGCCTCGGCGCAACAGCGTCCGCTGCGGACGGAGGACCCTGAGACGATCGGTGCCGGTCTCGTTCTGGTCGAAGGTGGGCTGGACTGGGGACGGGGCCAGTTCTACTCGACATCCGGCTTGACCGGCAACCTTCTGCGCCTCCCGACCTTCGGGATCAGCTTCGGGATCAGCTCGATTGCGGAGCTCCAGATCGACGGGGGCTTCAACGACCGTCTGAGCGTGACGGACCGGCAGGCCGCGCCGCTGTCCGACCAGCTCGACTTCGAAGGGGACTCCACGCGCGACGTCCAAGACATCGTCGTGGCGACCAAGATCCGGGTGGGTCGCGAGTCCGAGCGGCGGCCGGCCCTGGGGATCCAGTTCGCCACGAAGCTCCCCAATGCGAGCAACGAGAGTGGGCTGGGGCTCGACACCACCGATTTCTTCGTGACCATCCTGGCCGGCAAGACCGTCAGATCGGTGCGGATCGTGGGAAACGTGGGGCTCGGGATCCTGGCCGATCCGACCCGCGGCGATCGGCAGAACGACGTGCTGGCCTACGGGTTGTCGGTGGCCCGGGCGATCGTCACCGACGTCGAGGTGGTCGGGGAGCTGCACGGCCGCCTCGACACACGCGCCGGAGATCCGCCTCCGGGGACCGAGACCCGTGGGCGATTCCTGTTCGGGTCGCGACTGACCCGTGGGCCGATCCGCCTCGACGCCGGCGCCGTGATCGGCATGACCGAGCGCGACCCTAGCTTCGGCCTCTCGGCCGGCTTCACCTACGTGTTCAGCGCCTTCCGCGTGCCCTAGCAGCCCGTGGTGAAAGTCCGGCGTAGCACCAAGGGCGGTGCTGCGCCCGGCTGGCAAGGCGCGAGGAGGAAAAATACCGGGAGTATTTGACCGACGAGCAACGCAGTCAGGCGGGACGCAGCGCTGGCCGACTGCAGCCGGACTTTTGCCACGGGCTGCTAGCATCCTCCCGGTAGTTCGGACGCACCACCCTAGCGATCGCGGGGACCGACCGGGGCGTAGTGCGCGTCGAGCGCGGCGCGCTCCTGGCGTACACGCTCGGTCGTCCAGCCCAGCTCCGCCCTGACGAGATCGGCGCACGCCTCCGCGGCCGCCGCGCCCGGGTGGCCCGCCGAGCCCAGCGCGGTGCGTCGCGCCAGGACGTCGACCAGCGTGCACGCCATCTCTTGTCTGACCGTGTAGATGATCTCGGCGGCGATGGTGGGCGCAGGCGGCGCGACCGGTGCGAGCCACGCGGGGCGGCCGTCCGCGCACTCGACGATCAGGTGGCTCCGGTCGCCGTAGGTGTCGGCGAGATGCCGCGCGGCGTCGGCCTGGAGGCCGGCGGGTTGCGCGCGTTCGAGGTCGTGCGCCAGGCCGTCGGCATCCACGAGACCGGCTCCCGGCAGGAGGGTCGTGCCCGTTCGACACGCTCGCATCGGGCGGTCGAGCTTACGACCCACGAGGTCGACGCTTCGCTCGGCCACGCCCCGCGCCGTCGTGTACTTGACTCCCAGGACGGAGATCGCTCCGGCGACGCCGTCGTCGGCGTGGTCGATGATCCGGGCGTGCGGCGCCTGCGTCACGCGCCCGTCCGCGTGCTGCCGTGCGGGCACCAGACCGCGGTGCACGAGGCTCACCTCGTCCGGGTCGAGGCGCAAGCCGGGAAACGCCTGGTTCGCATCCGCGAGAAACGCCGCGAGCTCCTCGTCGCTGACGCCCGGGTCGCCCGGTGTGGTCGCCTCGCTCGGCCGGGCGACGTGCCAGGTGCCCAACATGGCGCGGCCGCGCCACGGAACCAGCAGCAGCAGGCCTCCGTCCGGCCCCGTCGCGCCGAGCGCGGGGTCGACCATGGGCCGGGTGGTTACGACGTTGAGGGCCTTCTGGAGCGCGAAGGGGCGCGGGGCGCCGAACATCGCGGCGAGTCTGCCGGTGCCCGGGCCCGCCGCGTTGAGGGTGATCGCCGCGCGGATCTCCAGGAGATCCCCGGTCAGGACGTCGCGCGCCCGGACGCCCTCGACCCGACCCTTGCTGGCAAGCGCGTCGACGGCCTGGACATGATTCGCGAGGCAGGCGCCCTCGGCGGCGGCCGCGAGGGCGAACCCGATGGTGAGCCGCTCGGCCTGATGCATCTGGTAGTCGTGCCAAAGCGCGCCGCCGGTGCTCGAGATCTGGGCGACCAGATCGCCGAACCAGCGCGCGCACTCGTCCCGTGGCACGATCCGCCCGGCCGGCAGGTAGAGCGCGGGTGGGACGCCCGCGTTGCGGTCGTACCCGACCAGCGCGTCGGCGAGGAAGGCGGCGCGGAGCGCGAGTCGACTACGTGTCAACCGGCGCGTCGTCGGAATCAGGAAGGGCAGCGGCCTGACGAGGCGCGGCGCCATGCGCGCCAGTGCCCGGCGCTCGCACACCGATTCCCGCGCGCGCCGGAAGTCGCCGGTCTGCAGCGAGCGGAGTCCCCCGTGACCGGTCTTGAGGTGGTTGGCGGAGGTGGCGCCGCCGAAGTCGCCGCGATCGATCAGCGCGACCTTGAGCCCGCGTTGCGCCGCGTCGTGCGCGCACGCCAGACCGTAGATGCCGCCGCCGACGACGAGCAGGTCGAACGGCGTCGAGCCGAGGCTGACGAGATTGCGTTGCACGGTAGGAGAGAGGGTCGTGGCCGCGGTCGCCACGGCGGTGTCTACGGAAACCCGCACAACTATTCTATAGTAGGGCCGATGCCGGATACCCCCGATGCGGAGCCGACGACACTCGCGGCGATTCGCGAGTACTGGAATGCCCACATCCACGACCTGGAGATCACGCAGCACCCCGTCGGCTCGGCGGGGTTCTTCGCCGACCTCGACGAGTATCACTTTCAGAAGCTGCACCATCTCCTGCGGCTCGTCGATTTCGACGGCTACGCGAATCGGGACGTGCTCGAGGTGGGATGCGGTGCGGGCACCGATCTGGTGCGGTTCGCCCGTGGGGGCGCGCGGGTCACGGGTGTCGACCTGGCGCCGTCGGCCATCGCGCTCGCCAGGCAGAACTTCGAGCTGCAGGGCCTCGAGGCCGATCTGCGTGAGGCCAGCGGTGAAGCGTTACCCTTCCCCGACGCTGCCTTCGACCTGGTCTACGCCCACGGGGTCGTGCAGTACACCGCCGACAATCGGCGCCTGGTGGAGGAGTGCCGGCGGGTCCTGAAGCCCGGAGGCGAGGCCATCTTCCAGGTCTACAACCGGATCTCGTGGCTTAACCTGCTGTCGAAGTTGATGAAGGTGGGGCTGGAGCACGAGGATGCCCCGATGCTGCGCAAGTACAGCCCGGGCGAGTTCGCCGCGCTGCTGACCGGGTTTCGCGAGGTGCGTGTCGTGCCCGAGCGCTTTCCCGTCAAGTCGAGGTTGCACGGTGGGTGGAAGGGCGCAGTCTACAATGGCCTCTTCGTCGGCACGTTCAACGCGCTGCCTCGCGCGCTGGTCCGACGGTTCGGCTGGCACCTGCTGGCATTCTGCAAGAAGTAGTCGAGCGGCTTTCCGGTGATTCCCGCCACTCCAGTCATGAAGGCGCACGCCTACGGGAATGACTTCCTGTACGTGCGCGAGCACGACCTGCGCGAGCGCGATCCGTCCGCGCTGGCGCAGGCGATGTGCGAGCGGCACCGTGGCATCGGGGCCGACGGCCTGATCCTCCACGCACCCACACCCGACGGGGCGATCATGCGGCTCTTCAATGCCGACGGGAGCCGTGCGGAGGTTTCCGGCAACGGCGTCCGCGGTCTCGGCGCCATCCTGGTGCGGCAGGCTGTGCTGGCAGCGCGGGGTGCGACCCAGGACGCTCACCAGGGGCCACCGGGCGGCGATCTGGTGATCCAGACCGAGGGCGGCGTGAAGCGGTTGACCTGTCTGGAGGCGGGGGAGCGTCGCTCGGTGTTTCGGGCGGGCATGGGGCTACCGTCGGATGTGCGCCAGCTCGATCTCGAGACCGCGGCGGGTCCGATCCGGGTCGTGGCGCTGTGGATGGGCAACCCGCAGTGCGTCGTCCTCGATCCGGGGCCGATGCCGCTCGGCGCGCAGGAGGGCGAGGCCCGACTGCAAGAGCTGGGGCCCACGTTGACGGCGCATCGCGCCTTCCCGCAGGGCACGAACGTCGAGCTGGCGACGATCGACGGTCCCAACCGGTTGCGGATCTGGATTTGGGAGCGCGGGGTTGGCCGCACCGAGTCGTCGGGGACCGGGACGTGCGCGGCCGCCGTCGCCGCGGCGAGGTACGGTGGCGCCGCCCGGGACGTGGAGGTGAGCGCGCCCGGCGGTACCCAGCGGGTCGAATGGCGGGACGACGACGTCTACCTGACAGGGTGGGCGCAGGTAACCCTAGACGGGAACTGGCTCGGCTGGGTGCCACCTCCCGCTACGGCTGCGGATTGACCAACGCGGAGAGCAACGCCGCGACCCGCTCGCGAGCGGAGGCGGGCGCGCGACGCCTCCCGGACCTCGCGGACCCCCCCTGCATCAACCGACTCTCGGACGGGTAGTCGGTCCGCGGGGCCACGCCTTCCGCGCCGTGGCAGACGGTGCACAGGTTCTCCAGTGCCCTTGGGCGACAGCAGGTTGGCCGCGACCTCACCGTGACACATCACGCAGCTGGGCTGGAGGCTTTGCCACCATTCGTGGGGTAAGTCCCGAGCGCGACGGTCGACGAGCGCCGCTAGGGCCCTCTGACACACGACATCCGCAAACATCGTGCCGACGTCACCACCTGGGTTCGGGAGGAGGTCACGATCCTGGAGGCGGGGTGCAGGTCCTGCGTACGGCGTGAGGGTGGAGAATCGCAGGGACGGCTACCGGCTGTCCGGTGATCCGCCGTCGATTTCGTCCGTCGTTTCCTGGATGCGCTCGAGGACGCCTTCGAGATTCGATTGCGCCGTCAGGTAGTCTTCCGCCTCCAGGGCCTGCCGTGCCTGGGAGACCGAGGTCTCGGCATGGCTCATGGCATCGCGCGCCGCCGCGAGGACGTCGCCCGACGCGGGTGGCCGGGCGGCGTCGAGACGCGCCGAGACAATCCGCAGGGCCTCTTCGATGAGGGTGACCGTGCGCTCGGCCTCGCTGCGGACCTGGGCCTGCTGATCTGCCGCCTGGCCGGCGGCGTTCCGCGCCCGCTCGCGCGCGTCGAGCGCATGGCTCAGGGCGAGTCGGTAGTCGTCGTCCGCGACGGCCTGGTGGGATCGCTCGAGCGCCACCTCGGCGGCACGAAATTCGCTCGTCGCGTACTCGGCGGCGCCTGCCGCGCGAGCGGCGTCGAGCGCGCCCTGCGCCTGGTCCATCTCCTTGTGGGGGGGGGCGGAGCAGGCGGAGGTCGCGCCGCCACAGGCGATTGCCACGACGAGCGCGACCCCGAGTCCGGTACGGCAAGCGAGAAACACTGGGTCCAGTATACGGAAGCGCCTAGCGACCTGTCTCGGTCATTCGTCAGGGTGGTCGCCCCGCGTGTCTTGCCGGCCGTGCGCCATCCTCCGGCGACCGCCTCGCGATGATCGAGACCGGCCACGGCGGCGGCAATCGCGGGTGGTGCCCGCAGATCGGTATGGTACAGTGAAGATGCTGGCGCCGGGCGACCGGCCGCGCGAGAAATTGGACCGCCTCGGTGCCGCCGGCCTCGGGGACAACGAGCTGCTGGCCCTCGTCATCGGTCACGGCGTTGGTCACGGTCTCGGCCGCGGCGGGATGCGATCGAGCGCGCTCGAGGTCGCCAATCGCGTGCTCGAGGCGGTCGGCGGTCTGCACCGCCTGACGCGCGCGGCGCCCGAAGCGTTACGCCGAGTCAGGGGCGTCGGAGCCGTCAAGGCATCCCAGATTCTGGCGGCCATCGAGCTTGGACGTCGAACCCTCACGAGCGAGCCAAGCGCGCGGCCGCGGTTCACCAGCCCGCGCGCCGTGGCGGCGTTTCTGCTGCCGCGCTACGGGGCCTGCGCGGTCGAGCACTTCGGCGTCGTCCTGCTCGACACGAAGCACCGCGCGCTCAAGACGCGGCTGATCTCGGTGGGAACGCTGGATGCGAGCCTGGTGCATCCGCGCGAGGTCTTTCGGGAGGCGGCCACAGGCGGCGCCGCCGCCATCGTGCTGTTTCACAACCACCCCTCGGGCGATCCCACGCCGAGTCGCGAGGACGAGACGCTCACGCGGCGGCTCGTGGGTGCCGGCGAGCTGATGGGGATCGAGGTAGTCGATCATCTGATCCTGGCCGACACGCGCTACTGCAGCTTCAAGGAGACTGGCCGACTGTGACCGTGCTCTACCTCGACTGCTTCGCGGGTGCGTCTGGCGACATGGTGCTCGGCGCCCTGATCGATGCTGGCCTCCCGCTCGACACGCTGCGGGAGGGCCTGGGCCGTCTCCCGATCGCCGGCTACGAGCTCGGGGTCGATCGGGTACCGCGCGCCGGGATCACTGCCAGCAAGCTCCGTGTGATCGAGGAGACCGCCAGCCATCCCGCCGGCGGCGCTCCGACCCACGGTCATCACGCCCATCGTCCGGTGGGCGAGATCACCCGGCTGGTCGAGGGCTCGACGCTGCCCGATACCGTCAAGGCCAGGGCCGTGGGACTCTTTCGCCGGCTGGCGGCAGTCGAGGCGCGGATCCACGGTGTGGACGTCGACGAGGTGCACCTGCACGAGGTGGGCGCGCTCGACTCGATCGTCGACATCGTCGGCGCGGTCTACGGATTCGACTGGTTTGGCGCGGACCGGATCGTCGCCTCGCCGTTGAACCTCGGCCAGGGCACGGTGGACTGTCAGCACGGCACGCTCCCGGTCCCCGCGCCGGCGACCGCGGCGCTGGTCGAGGGCGTGCCGGTCTATGCAGAGGGCGCCCGCGCCGAGCTCCTCACCCCGACCGGCGCGCTCCTGGTGACCGGGCATGCGACCTCGTATGGACCGGTGCCGCCGATGACCATCCGCGCGATCGGGTATGGCGCGGGCGACCGCGATCTTCCGGGACGCCCGAACGTGCTGCGGGTGCTGGTTGGTGAGACCGACGACGCCGCGGCGACGCGCGCGATCGAACGCGTCGTCGTGATCCAGACGGAAATCGACGACATGAACCCGCAGATCTTCGGCGTGCTGATGGAGCGGCTCTATGCGGCGGGCGCGCTCGACGTGTACTTTGCCGCGGTCCAGATGAAGAAGAACCGGCCCGGGACGCTGGTGACCGCCGTCGCTCGAGCCGACCGTCGGGAGGCGCTCCACGACGTGCTCTTCCGTGAGACCACGACCCTTGGGGTACGCTACCAGGAGGTGGCGCGCGAGGCCCTGGAGCGCAGCCAGGTGGAGGTCGAGACGCCAATCGGGCCCGTACGGTTCAAGGTGGCGCGGCGCGGTGACGCGGAGGTCAACGCGGCGCCGGAGTTCGACGACTGTCTGCGGCTTGCGTCGGCGCACGGCCTGACGCTCAAGGACGTGCAGGCGCTCGCGATGAAAGCCTACCTCGAGCACCGCGGACCGAAGGAGGGCTGACCGAACCGATCCACGCCCCACTGGCGTCGAACGCTCCAGTGTCCCGGCGCGTCGCGGCTTGACGGCCGGGCGCCGCGTTCGGGACGGGCGCCCGACTTTCTTTATCAGGAGGCTGGCGGCGCGTGGCGGCCGTCCGACGTCGTCGCGCGGGCGCCGGACGCGGCCCCGCGAGGCGCGAGAACACCGGCTTTCTGGATGACGAAGCATGAATGAGGAAGAGCATGACCAGAATCGCGAGCACGACGAGGATACCAACCCCATGACTGCAGACACGCCGATACCGCCGTCCCCCGGGTCCGCGCCGACCGCCGAGTCGGCTCCCGCACCGGCCGCCACGGATTCCGCCCCCGTCGCACGGACGCCCGACCCGGGCCCGGACACGATCACGATCGACGAGTTCATGCGGGTGGATCTGCGTGTTGCCAGGGTGATCGCCGCCGAGCGGGTGGCCAACTCGAGAAAGCTGATCAAGCTCGAGGTCCAGCTCGGTGCCGAGGCGCGGACGCTCGTGGCGGGCATCGCCGACGGCTACGAGGCGGAGGCGCTCGTGGGCCGCACCGTGGTGATGGTCGCCAACCTCAAGCCGGCCAAGATCATGGGGATCGAATCGAACGGCATGGTTCTCGCCGCCAGCCCGGAGGGCGCCCCGCCGCGGCTCGTCGGCTTCGACGATCCCCCGGCCCCCGGTACGCGCGTGCGATGATCGACTCGCACTGCCACCTCGCCGATGTGGCCTACGCGGCCGACCTGGCGGCGGTGGTGGCGCGCGCCCATGATGCCGGCGTGGCGGAGGCGCTCTGCATTCTCTCGGCCGTCGAGGCGGATGAGGCCGAGCGGGCGCGTGGGCTCTCCTCGCTGTGGCCGGCGATCGCCTTCGCCGTCGGGGTTCACCCCCACACCGCGCACGAGTTCGCGGGGCGCCCCGAGGCCGCGGCGGCGCGCGTGCGCCAGGCGGTCGACGCATCGACCCGCGTCAGGGCGATCGGCGAAATCGGGCTCGACTACTACTACGATTTCTCGCCGCCCGCGATACAACGCGACGTCTTCGGGCGGCAGATCAGGCTGGCGCGCGAGCTGGATCTGCCCGTGGTCATCCACACCCGGGAGGCCGACGCCGACACGATCGCGATCCTCCAGGACGAGGGCGGGGGGCAGGTTCGGGGGATCTTTCACTGTTTTACCGGCGACGCGGCGATGGCGGCGCGGGTGGTCGAGCTCGGGTTTCACGTGTCCTTCTCGGGGATCGTGACCTTTCCCCGAGCCGCCGGCGTTCGCGAGGCCGCCGCCGTCGTGCCCGGCGATCGGTTGCTGGTCGAGACGGACTGCCCGTATCTGGCCCCGGTTCCCCATCGCGGGAAACGCAACGAGCCGGCCTGGGTGATGCACGTCGCGGCAACGGTCGCCGAGACGAGGGGCGAATCCGCCGAAGCTCTTCGGCAGGCGACCACCGAGGCGTTCCGGCGCCTGATCCATCCAACGGAACGGCTGAAAGTCGTCTAGAGCAAGCGTTTAGCGCGTTGACACCCCGCGAGCAAGTATGGTCTGATCGAACCCGCGTGAGCGACGCGGTTCAGAAGCCACCTTCGGCCGTCGACCTGGTTCAGATCTTCGAGCCTATCCGTGAGGACCTGGAGCGGGTGGAGCGGGAGTTTGCGCGACACATCGAGTCGCGTGTCGAGCTGATCCCCCAGATCGGACGCTACATCCAGCACAGCGGTGGCAAGCGCGTGAGACCGGCGCTCCTCCTCATGGCCGCCCGGCTCAACGGCTATCAGGGAGATCAGGCGGTGCTCTACGCGTCGGTCGTCGAGTTCATTCACACGGCCACCCTGGTTCACGACGACATCATCGACGACTCCGAGCTCCGCCGCGGGCGGCTGGCGGTCCACTCCCGGTGGGGCAACGACATCACCGTCCTCCTGGGAGACTATCTCTACATCAAGTCGATGGCGCTGGCGCTGACCCAGGACGCACTGGAGGTGGTGCGCGTCCTGTGCGACGTGACGCTCCGCATGATCGAGGGCGAGCTCTACCAGCTCACCAAGGCTGGCGATCTCGATATCCGCGAAGAGGAGCATTTCGAGATCATCCGCCGCAAGACGGCGTATCTCTTTGCCGGGTGCGCGCAGATCGGCGCCATGCTGGGGGGGGCCACGGCCGAGCAGGAACGCGCCCTTCGCGAGTACGGCTTCAATCTCGGTGTCGCGTTCCAGATCGTGGACGACCTGCTCGACTTCACGGCCGACGCGTCGACGCTCGGCAAGCCGGTGGGCGGTGACCTCCGCGAGGGCAAGATCACGCTGCCCGTGATCTACCTGTTGCGGAACGTGGACGGACCCGCGAGCGAGCTGATTCGGGGGGTCGTCAGCGACCGCAGCGTCACGCACGAGGCCTGGGACGAGATCTCGCGTCTGATGGCCGAGCACGGCGTCGTCGAGTCGGCGTATCTGAAGGCGGCCGAGTACGCCACCATCGCCAAGGAATACCTCCACGTCTTTCCGCCGACCTTCGAGCGGGACGCGCTGATGGCGCTGCCCGACTACGTCCTGGCCCGAGGCCACTAGCAGCCCCGCTCTTGCCAACTGCGCGCCGGCGCGCCTCCCCCGCCGTGAAGCCCGCCAAACGCATCGCCGACCTGCGCGAGCGGATCCGGAACCACGAGGAGCGGTACTACGCCCTCGCCGACCCCGAGATCTCCGATGCCGAGTTCGATGGGCTCATGCGGCAGCTCGACGCCCTCGAGCGCGCGCATCCCGATCTGATCACGCCCGACTCTCCCACCCAGCGCGTGGCCGGTCGTCCGGTCGAGGGGTTCGAGAGCGTCGAGCACGCTGCCCCGATGCTCAGCCTCGACAACGCCTATTCCGAGGACGAGCTGGCCGCATTCGACGAGCGCGCGCGGAAGGCGCTGGGCGCGCTGGGCGAGTCCGAGGCCCCGCTCGCCTACGTCGCCGAGCTGAAGATTGACGGCCTGAGCATCACGTTGACCTACGAAGATGGGCAACTGCGCCGCGGCGTCACGCGCGGTGACGGGCAGCGCGGGGAGGAGGTGACGTCCAACGTTCGGACGATCCGGGCGATTCCGCTCCGCCTCCGCGAGGCGCCGGTCGGCCGGGTCGAAATCCGTGGTGAGATCTTCCTCCCGCGAGCGGCCTTCGAGCGGATCAATCGGGAGCGCGAGGACGGCGACGAGCCGGTCTTCGCGAACCCGCGCAACGTGGCGGCGGGCACCATGCGCAACCTGGATCCGTCCGAGGTGGCGCGCCGGGGGCTGAGCGCGTTCGCCTACGAAATGGTGGCGGTGGCCCGCGCGGAGGGTGGCGAGGCGTCCACGGCGGCCGTGCCCCCCAGCCAGGCGGAGATCCTGACGGCGCTGCGGGGGTGGGGGCTGCCCGTCGAGCCGCACTGGCAGCCCTGCCTCGGCCTCGATGCGGTCATCGCCTACTGCCGCGACTGGGCGGATCGCCGGCGGTCGCTCGACTTCGAGACCGATGGCGTCGTCGTCAAGCTGGACGAGCTGGCGCTGCGCGATCGACTGGGGGCCACCGCCAAGTTTCCCCGGTGGGCCATCGCGTTCAAGTTTCCGCCCGAGCAGGCCACGACGCGGCTGCTCGCCATCGAGGTCAACGTCGGGCGCACCGGTGCCGTGACGCCCTTCGCCGTATTGGAGCCGGTGACGCTCGACGGGTCGACGATTCAGCTGGCCACCCTGCACAACGCGCAGGAGGTCGCCCGCAAGGATCTGCGGGCGGGCGACATGGTGCTGGTGGAGAAGGGTGGGGACGTGATCCCCAAGGTGGTCGAGGCGATCACGTGGCTGCGTCCGCAGGGTCCCGACGCGCCGCAGCCGTTCGTCATGCCCGCCGACTGCCCGGTCTGTGGCACCCGGCTCGAGCGGCCCGAGGACGAGGTCGTGTGGCGGTGCGAGAACGCGGCGTGTCCGGCCAAGCTGCGTCGCGCCCTGACCCACTTCGCCTCTCGCCGCGCGATGGACATCGAGGGCCTCGGCGAAGCGCTGGCCGAGCAATTGGTCGAGACCGGGCTCGTCCGGGACGTGGCCGATCTCTACGGTCTCACCGCCGGTGCGCTCGAGGCGCTCGAGCACATGGGGAAACGGTCCGCGGCGAATCTGCTGGCCCAGATCGAGCGGAGCAAGGGGCGCGACCTAGGGCGGCTGCTGCATGCGATCGGCATTCGACATGTCGGTGAGCGTGGGGCCGTCGCACTGGCCGAGGCCTTCGGCGACATGGACGCGCTGTTGGCGGCGACCGAGGCGCAGCTCGAGCGAGTGCCCGACGTGGGCCCGGTGGTCGCCCGGTCGGTTCGCAGCTTTCTGGACCAGGAGCGGAATCTGGCGTTGGTCGAGCGCCTCCGGCAGGCCGGCGTCGGGATGTCATCCGGGCGACCGGCGACGGCCGGTGCCGCCCCGCTGGCGGGGCACACCTTCGTCCTGACCGGCACGCTCAGCGCCCTGTCGCGCGAGGCGGCGCAAGAGGCGATCGAGCGTCTGGGAGGCCGTGTCACGTCGGCGGTCAGCAAGAAGACCACCTATCTGGTCGTGGGAAGCGACCCTGGGGGCAAGGTCGAGAAGGCCAGGACCCTGGGTGTGGAAACCGTGGACGAGCCGGCATTTCTCGGGCTTATAATGAGGGACGAGTAAACGCGAGACGCCCGTGTCCCGACGCTGATCTGACGATGTCCCGACGCCTTACGCTCGTCACCCTCTGCCTGGCGTCAACTGTGGCCTTCTTGGTGGGCCTCATCGTCGCCGGGTCGCTGACGCCGGCGCCGGCCGACTCTGAGTCCGTCTGGCCGAGCGCGCCTGCCGGCTACGCGCCGTCCGCGTCGGCGCCGACGGTCGTCGATTTCGCGGACATCGCCGAGCGGATCAACCCCGCGGTCGTCAATATCCGCGCGACCTCGCGCAGCGGCGAGGCGCGCCGCGGCTCCTCCCGACGCGTCCCGCGCGACCGCAGCGGACCGGGTGAGCCCTCCGGAGACGAGGACGACCGGCCCAGCCGTGGCACCGGCAGCGGGCTGATCGTCGACCCGGAGGGCTACATTCTGACCAACCATCACGTCATCGAGCAGGCCGACCGGATTGTGGTCAAGCTGTCGGACGGCCGCAGCCTCCGGGCCGAGGTCATCGGCTCGGACCCGGCGACCGACATCGCCCTGATCCGGGTGGCGGGTGGCGGCGATCTGCCCACGGCACCGCTCGGCGACTCGGACGAGCTACGGGTCGGCGAGTGGGTCTGTGCCATCGGGAATCCGCTGGCCTACGAGCACACCGTCACGGTCGGAGTCGTGAGCTACATCGGTCGTAAGCTCTTCAACGCGAGCCTCGACAACTACATCCAGACCGATGCGGCGATCAATTTCGGGAACAGCGGTGGCCCGCTGATCAACTCGCGCGGGGAGGCCATCGGCGTGAACTCGGCCATCAGCTGGCGGGCGCGCAACATCGGCTTCTCGGTGCCCATCAACCTGGCGCGCACGGTGCTGCCCCAGCTAAAGGAAAAGGGCTACGTCGCGCGTGGGTACATCGGCGTCACCCTGAAGGCCATCGACCCCGACCTGGAGCGCTCGTTGCGACTCGGGCGGACGAGTGGGGCGCTGGTGCAGGACGTGACCCCGGGCTCGCCGGGAGAACGCGCCGGAATCCGTCCCTACGACATGATCGTCTCGGTCGACGGTCGGGCCATGACCAGCAACGACGAGCTCATTCAGGACATCGCGGCCCGGATGCCCGGCGTGCAGGTGCGGCTCGGGATCGTGCGCGATGGGCGCGAGCGAACGATGACGGTCAGACTCGCCGAGCGGCCGCAAACGACCGATGCACGGGATCTCCACCGGGGTCGCGGCCCAGACCGTCCGTCGCCGTCGGACGCGAGGCCGGCAGCCCCCTCGCTCGGTCTGACGGTCGATGCGCTGACGCGCCAGGCGGCCAGGGAGCTGGGGATTCCCGACGCGGTCGGCGGCGGCGTGGTCATCTCCGAGGTCGAGCCGTTGAGCGCGGCCGCCGACGCGGCGCTCGAGCGTGGGACGGTGATCCTCGAGATCAACCGTGAGCCGATCGAGTCGGTCGCCGACTACCGGCGCATTGTCGACGCGGCGCAGCCCGGCGACGTCTTCGCGCTGTATCTGTACATCCCGACCGCTGGTCAGCGTGCGCTGCGCACGGTTCGCTTCGATGCGGACTGATCGGTCATCCGTCATCGACCCTGCATGAAGCCCCGGATTCTCGTTGTCGACGACGAAGCCGCGATCCGCGAATCCTTGCGGATGATCCTCGAGTACGAGGGCTACGAATGCCGGTTGGCCCCGACCGGGCAGGAGGCGCTCACGATGGTCGAGCGCGAGGCGCCCGATCTGGTGTTTCTGGACATCAAGATGCCAGGCATGGACGGGCTCGAGACGCTCGGCCGCCTCAAGGAGCTCAACCAGGCCGTCCCGGTCGTGATGATCTCCGGTCATGGCACCGTCAGCACGGCGGTCGAGGCTACCAAGCTCGGCGCCTTCGATTTCATCGAGAAGCCCCTGGCGAGCGAGCGGGTCCTCGTCACGATCCGCAACGCACTGGACCAGGGGGCGCTCCGCCGGGAGAACCGGGACCTGCGCCGGCAGGTCGAGCCCCACCACGAGCTGATCGGCAGCAGCCAGGGACTGATCGAGGTGACCGACGCGATTCGCCGCGCCGCGCCGACCAGCGCGACGGTCCTGATCCGCGGCGAGAGCGGGGTCGGCAAGGAGCTGGTGGCGCGGGCGATCCACAACAACAGCCTGCGCCATCGAGAGCGGTTCGTTCAGGTCAACTGCGCGGCGATTCCCGAGGATCTCATCGAGTCCGAGCTGTTCGGCCACGAGAAGGGGGCGTTCACCGGCGCCACCGACAAGCAGATCGGCAAGTTCGAGCAGGCCGACCGCGGGACGATCTTCCTGGACGAGATTGGTGACATGAGCCTACGGACGCAGGCGAAGGTGCTGCGCGTCCTGCAGGAGGGCGAGGTCGAGCGCCTGGGTTCGGCGCGGACGATCAAGGTCGACGTGCGGGTGCTCGCTGCCACAAACAAGGACCTCGAAGCCGAGATCGAGGCGGGGGGGGTCCGGGAGGATCTCTACTTCCGGCTGAGCGTCATCCCGATCCACGTGCTCCCGCTGCGCGACCGACAGGAGGACGTGCCGGCGCTGGTCGACCACTTCAGCAGGCTCTTCGCCCGGGAGAACAACTTCAAGCTCAAGGAGTTCACGCCGGCCGCGCACGACGTGTTGCGGCGGCATCGCTGGAAGGGTAACGTCCGGGAGCTTCGCAACGTCATCGAGCGCCTGATGATCATGACGCCCGGCGAGAGCATCGACGTGGACGACCTCGGCGATCTGACGCGTGTTGACGGGCGCGGCAGCGACCTCGATAATATTCGTGAGCGCGCCGGCACCTTGCGCGAGTTCAAGGAAGCCGCCGAGCGCAGCTTTCTGGTCGAGAAGCTCCGGGAGCATGGCTGGAACATCTCCAAGACGGCCGAGATGATCGGCACGCCGCGGAGCAACCTCTACAAGAAGCTCGAGCAGTACGCCATCCGTCAGGAGACGGATGGGTGAGGAGAGGAGATCTTCGCCGCAGTGAGCCAGACGACCGCCGGGTGGGCGGGCGGGCCTCGGTCCGGCCGTCGCCGGGAGGAAAGTCCGAACTCCAGAGGGCAGTGCGCCGGGTAATCCCCGGTCGGGGCGACCTGAAGGAAAGTGGCACAGAAAACATACCGCCGCGGCGGGGCGTCTTCCCGCCGGGGTAAGGGTGAAAAGGTGCGGTAAGAGCGCACCGCGTTCGCCGCAAGGTGAATGGCAGGCCAAACCCCGCACGGAGCAAGACCAAATAGGGAGGCGCTCGAGGACGGCCCGTCCGAAGCCTCCGGGTAGGTCGCTCGACCCCGCCAGCGATGGCGGGGCTAGAGGAATGGTCGTCACTCCGTGTCGACACCGCACGTGCCGGCGCGGGGACAGAATTCGGCTTACGGCTTCACTGCGGCATTTTCGTTACCCACCCGCGTCGGGCGTGTCGGCCGCCGCTGGCGAGCGACATGCGCTGCGAGCGCCGCTCAAACCGTGCGAGAGGAGCTCGAGAGGAGACGACCGCATGCTCAGGCGTGTTCTGCTCGCCACGATCGGCCTCACCGCCCTCCTCGTGTCGGGGTTGTCGCTTACCGCCCAGCGCCGGATGTCGGGCGACCGGGAGGCGGCGGCGCGCGGGATGTCGATCCGGGAGTACTCACCCCGGTCGACGCTGGTGGTCGAGGAGCACCCGACCCCGCGCGCGAAGTACCCGGTCGTCGACGTCCACAGCCATCATCGCAGCCCGCTGCCACCGGACCGCTGGCGCACGATCGTGTCGGAAATGGACGCGCTGAACCTCCAGGTGCTGGTCAATCTGAGCGGCGGCAGCGGCGGGCGGCTCGAGCGCGGTGTCGCGGCCGTGCGTGAGAGCCCGCATCCGGACCGCATGGTGTTCTTCGCGAACCTCGATTTCAGCGGGGGGGTCGGGCCAGGGTGGGGTCAGCGCGCGGCCGCGCAGCTCGAGCAGGACATCCGGGCGGGGGCCGTCGGGCTGAAGCTGTTCAAGGACTTCGGGTTGCGGGTCACCGATGGGGCCGGGGCCCGCCTACCGGTCGACGACCCGGAGCTGGACCCGGTGTGGGAGACCTGTGGCCGCCTCGACGTGCCGGTCCTCATCCACACCGGTGAACCATCGGAGTTCTTCCAACCGGTCGACCAGGACAACGAGCGCTGGCTCGAGCTGACGCTCTTGCCCAACCGACGCGTGCCCCCGTCGACATACCCGACGTTCGACGCCCTGATGGCCGAGCGAGATCGGCTGTTCGCGCGCCACCCCGACACGCGATTCATCCTGGCGCACATGGGCTGGCATGCGAACGACCTGGGGCGGCTGGGCGAGATGCTCGACCGGCTGCCGAACGTCTACCCGGAGACCGCGGCCATTCTCTACGAGCTGGGGCGTCAGCCTCGTGCCGCCCGGGCCTTCTTCGTGGAGTACCAAGACCGCATCCTGTTCGGCAAGGACAGCTATCGGGCCAACGAGTTCCCGTATTACTGGCGGACCTTCGAGACGAGCGACGAGTACTTCGACTACTACCGGGACTATCATGCGTTCTGGCAACTCTACGGCATGGATTTGCCGGACGAGGTGCTGCGGAAGGTCTACTACGCGAACGCGCTGCGCGTCGTGCCCGGCATTCCGAGGGGAGCCTTCCCTGGCGCGACCGGCGCCGCCGAGTAGGAGGCCATGGCGAGCTACCTGGTGACCGGCGGCGCGGGCTTCATCGGCTCCCACCTGGTCGAGGCGCTGGTGCGCCGCGGTGAGGTGGTGCGGGTGGTCGACAGCCTGGTCACCGGGCATCGGCGCAACCTCGATGCGGTCCCGCGCGCCGAGTTCATGCGGGCGGATCTCGCCGACCCCGACGTGGGGCGCGCGGCGGTGCGCGGCATGGACTACGTGCTCCACCAGGCCGCGATTCCCTCGGTGCCGCGATCGGTGGCCGACCCGATCGCCTCCAACCGCGCGAACGTCGACGCCACGGTCGCGCTGCTGGTGGCGGCGCGGGACGCGGGCATCAAGCGCGTCGTCTACGCCGGGTCGTCCTCGGCCTACGGTGACACGGAGACGCTGCCGAAGGCCGAGAACATGGCCGGCCGGCCGCTCTCGCCGTACGCGCTCCAAAAGCTGGTGGGAGAGGAGTATATGCGGCTCTTCGTCGAGCTCTACGGCCTGGAGACGGTCTCGATCCGCTACTTCAACGTCTTCGGTCCGAGGCAGGATCCGTCGTCGCCCTACTCGGGGGTGATCTCTCGCTTCATTGCGGCGTTGCAGCAGCGGGAGCGACCGACAATCTACGGGGATGGCGAGCAGACGCGGGACTTCACCTATGTGGACAACGTCGTCGACGGCGTGCTGCGCGCCGTGGAGTCACCCACCGCCGTCGGCCAGGTGATCAACGTCGCCACGGGACAGCGGATCTCTCTGAACGACCTGTACCGCACGCTCCAGGATCTCATCGGGGTGACCGAGGCGCCGCGGCACGAGGCGCCTCGGCCCGGGGACGTTCGAGATTCGCAGGCCGATATCTCTCGGGCGCGGGAGCTCCTCGGCTACGAACCCTCCGTCTCGCTCGAGGAAGGCCTGCGCCGCACCATCGCCTGGTTCCAGGCCGACCGGGCGTCCACCCCGACACCGGTCTAGCCAGCGCTCATTCTGTCAGCGACCGCCGCAGCGGATTGTCGATCAGCTCCACGATCTGGAAGCCGTTGAACAGGCTGTTGAACCAGATGTGGCCCGTGTCCGGCCGGTATCGGACGAACGAGTACGCGTAGTCCACCAGGTTGTTCGGATACGAGGCCGAGACGGCCAGGACCGTGTCGGTGCGCGCGGGCGGAATGTAGTAGCCGATCTCGGTGGGCTGATACGGGTCGCTGATGTCCCAGACCCGCAGCCCGGCGGAGTACCAGGTGAAGAAGGCCAGCGTCGCGTCGTTGCGGTCGTCGACCCCGCCGTAGTGAGCGCCGTAGATGGCGTTGTCCTGGTCCGTCTGGTCCGCGTATTGCTCTTCCGCCACCTGGAGCTTGATCGTCGAGATCTGCAGCGGGTACTCCTCGTCGTTGACATCGATGATCCGCGCCCAGCCCCACGGCGCGCTGGCGTTGGCGCCCATCGTCTCGTCCTGGGCGATGACGTACTTGCGGCCCTTGACCTTGATCAGCTCGGCCGAGTGGGTCCCGCCGAAGTTCTCGGGCGGGCCCCAGTTGAAGGAGCTGATCCGTCGAATCTGCGCATCCGGCCGCCGCTCCTTGACCTCGCTCAGATCGAGGATCGTCAGGCCCTGGTGGCGGACGTTGTCGACCATCCACCGCGCGTTCGCGTAGCCGCGCGTGCCGTCCTCGCTGACGTCCAGGTCGTGAATGCCGCTCTCGGGCATGCTCGGCTCCTGGCTCAGGTCCCACGTGGCGATCAGCGTCGGGTTCGCCGGGTCCGTCACGTCGATGGCCGACAGCGCATCGCCGGGACGACCGGGGCCGCTCACCGTGGCATAGATCGTGTTGCCATCCTCGGTGATGCGGTGCTCGTGCGTGACGATGTCGCCTGGCACCTCGCCGTCGTTGAAGTCGTAGGTACCCACCCGGACGGGATTCCGGCAGTCCTCCGACGCGTCGTAGATCTGGAGCTGGCTCGGCCCCGGCGGGTCGCCGTAGGGTGTCGCGCGGCTGAAGGGCATCACGACGACCAGGCCGCGGTCCGCGTGCGCCTCGACCTGTGATTCGCGCGTGCCGGGCGTGCCGGGATAGATCTTCACGAGCTCGGGGTTGCTGGGGCTCGAGGCGTCCACGACCGCCATGCCTGCCAGACGGTCCTTCCCCCCGAAGTAGGCGGCCACATAGGCGCAGTCGCCGATCCACCCCAGGTTGCCGTTCTCGCCCCGGTTCTCGACGTCCTGTTGCCCCACCAGCTGCATGTTGTGCATGTAGGGACGCTGGCTTCGCCCGCTCTCCTGGTCGGCGAGCGGAACCTGACCCTGGAGGCGTGGGGCGCCCTCGTCAACCGGCTCCGCCGGCTCGGGTCCGGCGCCCTGCGAACAGCCGACCGCCGCGATGGCGAACAGGACGGTGAAGCCGAACGCCCACCGGAACACGAGCGGCCGTGCCGCACGAGAGTCGGAAGTAATGGTCATCAAAATCCTCCTGAGTAGTCGCGAGTCCTGCAGGGACGCGTGGTCGTCCGAACGTGGCCAGCAGTGTATACCCGGTCGCCGGCCAGCGGCAACCGCGGGCGGGCTACGGGGCAGATCCCGCCCGGGGCCGATGCCCGGTGGGACGACAACCCGGTGCGCACGCGGCGTCAACTGGCGGAGCGCAAGCCGACGGGTGCCGGATCGCCAGCGAAACCGGACGTCGGTCGGTCCGCTCTGGCGATCGTCGGCGCGTCGACTCGGGCCGCGCGCTCCGTCGGTTGTCGATCTCGGCTGGTCCAATGCGTGCGCCGATCGGGTGCCGGGGGCACCCTGACCGCAACGGTCCTCGAATCAAACAGTTCCGGCCAGGTGCCAGCCTGCATGCTCGACGGCCACGATCTTGCTCTCCTGGGGGACGGTCCCGGGGCAAGGCTCCCCGGCGCATTGCCCCACCCCTGTGGCACGCGCGAGTCGACCCCGGGACCGCCCATTGCGACTGGGGCTAGCAGCCCGTGGTGGAGGTCCGACATGGCGTGGAGGCCACCGCCGCGCCCGGCCGACACGGCCGGACCCTCACCACGGGCTGCTAGGCCGGTCGGTCGCGTTGTCCCGTTCGGTAGCCCATGTGAAGGAGGAGCGAATGCGTTGGATCACGTTCGGCACGGTGGTCATGTGTGCGGCTCTGCTCGCCGCGCCCCCCGCCGAAGCGGCGGGTGCCTCCCAGTCGGCCGCAGCGAAGACCGCGGCGGCTCGGCTCGATCTCAACAAGGCGACCGTCACACAGCTTCAGGAGCTTCCTGGCATCGGCGCGAGAACGGCCGAGCGGATCGTCGAGTACCGCCAGGCGAACGGCGACTTCGAGAAGATCGAGGACCTCATGCGGGTTCGCGGCATCGGCGAGAAGAGCTTCCTGAAGCTCAAGGATCTCATCACCGTCTCGGCGGCGAAGCCGGGGCGGACGCCGCAGGCGTCGCAGGTCTGAGGCATGTCCAGGTCCCCGGAGGGCGGACGGTCGGCCAGCCGGGTCGATGGTCCACCTCCGGGGACTGCCGTGCCGAGTCGCTCCGGATGACCCATGTCAGATACCGCCAGTGTTGTCGATCGTCGCGTCTTGCTCGGGTCGACCGCGACGTCTCTCGCCGGTCTGTCACTCGTCGAGTTACTCGTGACCCTGGCACTGGGCGTCACCCTGGCCGGGCTGGCGATTCCGGCCTCGCTCAACAGCCTGGAGCACCTCCGCGCCGCGGGCGCGGCCCGTCACCTGGCAGGGCGGTGCGCGCTGGCCAGGATGGAGGCCATCAAGCGATCGCGTGCGGCCGCTCTCTGCTTCGAGCCCATCGATGGCGTCTACGGCTATCGCGTGTACGTGGACGGAAACGGCAACGGCGTCCGCACGGGAGATATCCGCGACGGGACCGACCCCCCGATCGGTGAGATCGAGC
Organism: Vicinamibacterales bacterium; assembly: GCA_965197935.1. Taxonomy (GTDB): domain Bacteria; phylum Acidobacteriota; class Vicinamibacteria; order Vicinamibacterales; family CAZQMT01; genus CAZQMT01. The sequence continues at coordinate 2,165,903 of CBDAOD010000002.1, forward strand.
AGATCGGCGACCAGTTCCCGCACATCCGGTTCGGCATCATCCCCGGCGTCGCGGGCATCGATGGCAGCGCGATCGGCCGCACCGACGACCCGATCCGTCTCGGACGGAGCGACATCCTGACCTTCACGCCTGCCGGGACCGCCACACCGGGGACGGTGTACCTCCGGGGACGCGGCACCCGGCAGTACGCCGTGCGCGTCCTGGGCGCGACCGGTCGAACCCGCGTACTGGAATACGACTGGGTGGCGAAACGGTGGTGGACACGGTGACGCGGACGAGCGGGCCCACCGATCGACGGCGCACGCTGCGATTCGGCCCGACGGCGCTCGACTGGATCACGATGGTTCGACTGCGTCCCGGCCGCATCGCCACGCTCGTCGATCTGTCCGAGGAGGGGGCTGCGCTGGAATTGCAGACGCGACTCCTCCCCGGGACGACCGTGGTCCTCCAGCTCCTGGGCAAGCCGCGTCGGGTGACCGTTTCCGGGCGCGTCCTGCGCTGCAGCGTATCGAGGATCGAGCCCAGCGTTGGACCGACCTACCGGGGGGCGGTCGGGTTTGCCGAGAAGGTGGAGCGCCCCAGAGACGGTGGCGGGCCCGAAGTGATCGGGAACGGATCATGACGACGGGTAGCAAGGACTCAAGACGGGTAGTCATGACCCATTCGAACTTCGGGTGTCTGACTTGGCTGATGCCCTGCGACATGGGAACTCGATTCCCATGTTCCCGCAGAGGAATAGAAGAAGACCTGAAAACGTGTGGAAACAGCGACCTGACGATCTGGCATCTGCTTTGATATAGAGGCTTCCATTCAGCGGTTCGGCCGTCACACGTATCGATGCCCAACGACGCACATCTTGCTTCTTCGCTCCCGGCGCAACCGTGGCACCGCCGGTGTGATCGCCGGGCCGGCCTGTCGGGTCTGATGGCCAGCCTCTTGGCCGACGTCGACGGCCAACCGGATCCCGCCGCGCTCCGCACGCAGCTCCAGGCCGGCCTGCGGCGACTCCTCCGAGCCGAATCGGTCGAGATCCGAGAGGCTGCCCCCGCGTCGCCCGTCCGACAGATCCTGCCCCTCGCCCAGCGCCAGGCCTTCAAGATTCCGCGGCTGGGTCACGGGCGGCCCGCCGTGCTCGAGGCTGTCGCGCGGCCAGGCGGTACGTTCGACGCGTGGGACCGCCAACTGCTGGAGCACGCGGTGCCGCTGTGCGCGCTCGTCCTCGGGCTCGAGACCGGGCGGCGCCCGATCGCACACGGCTCGATCGCGGCGCTTCGACACCGGAGTAACACCACGGCATCGCTGATCGGGTCGAGCCCGGCGATCCAGCGACTCCGCGATCGGATCGAGCGGGTGGCGGGGACCGACTTCACCGTCCTCATCGAGGGCGAATCGGGAAGTGGCAAGGAGCTGGTGGCCCGGTTGATCCACGACCTGAGCCCGCGGCGGCGCGGGCCGTTTGTGGCGGTCAACTGCGCGGCGCTGGTGGACTCGCTCCTCGAGGCCGAGCTGTTCGGGATCGAAGACCGTACGGCGACCGGCGTGCGCGGGCGGCGCGGCAAGTTCGAGCACGCCGACGGGGGCACGCTGTTTCTCGACGAGGTGTCGGACCTGTCGAGCTCGGCGCAGGCCAAGCTGCTGCGCGCTATCCAGGAGCTGGCGGTCGAGCGGGTCGGCGGACAGGGGAGCAAATCGGTCGACACGCGGATCGTGGTGGCCACCAATCGGAGCCTCGCGGCGTTGGTCGCGCAGGGGGGCTTCCGCGCGGACCTCTATTACCGGCTCAACAGCGTCGAGATCGACGTGCCGCCGCTGCGGACGCGGCGCGAGGACGTGCTGGAGCTGGCGCAGCACTTTCTCGAACGCCATCGGCCGGTCCGCGGGCTCCAGCTCTCGGCGCCGGTCATCGATGCGCTGCTGACGCACGCCTGGCCGGGGAACGTGCGAGAGCTGGAGCGGGTGCTCGAGCGAGCGATCGCCCTGGCAGCGGCCGAGGAGATCTAGCTCGAGGATCTGCCGCCGTCCCTGACCGGGCAGTTCGCGGAGGTGCTGGTCCCGTCGCTCGCCGCGAACGATACGATGCGGGCGTGGGGGAGTCGCTATGCGCGGCTGGTGCTCAAGCGCTGCGGAAACAACAAGCGGCGGGCGTGTCAGGTGCTGGGGATCAGCTACCACACGCTCCAGGCGTATCTGAAGTTCCGGGCGCACGAGGCGGCGGCGGGGGAGGCCGACGGCTCAGCGACCGGCGCCCCGTCGGCCATGGGGCCGGGCGCCCGACCCGACGGCACGTCCTAGTTCGGAACCTCCCAGGCGGCGTCCGTAAGCCTCTCACGCTATACTTCCTGGTCATGGATCACCTGGAAGGCGAGACGCTGGCCGACCGCCTGGCGAAGCGTGCCTTGCCCCTCAACCAGGTTCTCCGCTACGAGGACATTCGACACTCCGTGTGTCTGGTGAGAGGATCGTAGGAAGTGACTCAGAGGTCGCAGCCATGAAGACAGGCGGCCGTAGGTCTTCAAGACTTCTATAGCCAGTTGGGTCAGGACAAGTGGATCCTTGGGAGGATCTTCCCCCCCGCCCCAAGCCTCTCCTGAAACCTGGACTAGCGCAAACACATTCGGCGTATGTGCAGCGATACATTCAATCCTGGATCGACGGATCTCGAGCGGCTCTGGGCGGGCCGTGTCAACGACTTTGAGACAACCTGATTCAGCATTTAGTGTAGCGACTCCACGCTGGTAACGAGCGTGGCCGTGCGATCGTCGATGCGTGGTGGCGGGCCCATCACGCCCGGCTGCAGGTCGTTCGGGGTGACGGTCGTCGTGCTTGGGGCCGCATGGCTGGGGTGTGTCGGTGGCCGATTGATCCAGACCGCCGTGGGCAGGGTCTCTGGACGTGGTGGCCCTTGCACGAACCGCTCGGGATGGGCCGCGTAGGCGGCCAGGCGCGTGCGGTGACGGGCCGCCAGGACCGTGGCGGCGCGGCCGTAGTGGACATCGGCGGGCGTCAGATAGCTCAGGCCGCTGTGATGGTGCGCGTCGTTGTACCACGCGAACAGATCGCGGCTGACGCCGCGCGCGTGTTCGAGTGCGCCGAACCGGCCCGGAAACTCCGGCCGGTACTTCACGGTCCGGAACTGCGCTTCGGAGAACGGATTATCGTTGCTCACGCGGGGGCGCGCATGACTGGCGGTGATGCCCAGATCCGAGAACAACAGCGCGACGAGCTTGCTGCGCATGGGCGCGCCGCGGTCGGCGTGAATCGTGAGCTGCTGCGGCTGGATGCACTGCTTTGCGCAGGTCTGCTCGATCAAGCGCTCGGCCAAGTGCGCATTCTCGTGGCGCGCCACCATCCAGCCCACGACGTAGCGGCTGAAGAGGTCGAGGATGACGTAGAGCGAGTAGTAGAGATAGGGGACCGGGCCTTTCAGCTTGGTGATGTCCCAGGACCAGACCTGATTCGGGCTCGTCGCGACGAGTTCGGGGGCGGCATAGGCCGGATGCCGGGCCTGGGCGCGCCGCTCGCGCACTTCGTGGGCCGCGGCGAGCACGCGATACATCGTGCGCGGGGAGCAGAGGTACGTCTGCTCCTCGAGCAACGTGGCATGGACCTCGGTGGGCGACTGGTCGACGAACCGCGCGCTGTGCAACACGTCGAGCACCGCCTGGCGCTCGGTCGCGCCCAGCGCGCGCGGCGACCGCGCCCGGGGCCGTGGAGGTGTGGCCGGCGGCGCGGGGCGCCGCCGACGGTAGAGTGACGCCCGGGACACCCCGACGCTCTGACACAGCGCCGCCGTCTCGCCTGGCGTCGTGACGGCGTCGATGGCCTGCATTAGTCGGTCTCGTCGTCGTCGAGGGGTGTCAGGGGGATCCCCAGGATCTCGGCAATTTTTTTTTGGAGCGTGATGATCGTCTCCGCGCGCTGCAACTTCCGCTGCAACCGGCGGTTCTCGGCCTCGAGCTGGGTCACCCGCGGGTCGACGGGGCGCGGCGTCGGGCCCCGGCGGCGCCGGGGCATCTCCCGCAGGGCGCCCGCCTCGCGCTGTCGCCGCCAGTTCGTCAGGAGCGACGAATACAACCCCTCGCGACGCAACAGGGCGCCCACCTCGCCGGGTTTCTTGCACGCGTCGACGGCCTTGAGGATGCGGAGCCGATACGCGGCCGAGAAACGCCGCCGTTGGACCGTCGCCGGCACTTCCGGGTCCGGGGCGCGGGCCGGGGTCGTGGTCGCGGGGCCGGGGCCTCCCGTCGCCCTCCGGGCTCCCTCCACCCCCGGCCCCGCGACCACCTCGCTCTCCACCGCGTCTGGCATGCGCGTCATCTCTCCAACCTCTCCCGCCCCTACACTAATCTCACTCGGAAGGTTGTCTCACCGATTATTGGCACAGGGGGGGCGGGGAAACCGGACGAGCAACTCGAAGAGGCCGCGCACCACCTCGCGGACTACCCTGAGGAGGGTCAACGGGTAATCCGTGCCGAGCTGCAGCGACGCTCGAGCCGGGTTCCAGCGCCGGACTCCCAGGAGGGGGAGGAGGCAAGGGGTGAGCCCGGCAAGAGCGTGCGAGTCTACAGCGATCCACTCCTCGCCAACGTTGCCATTCTCCAAGCAGCGCTCGAGTCACATGGAATCGCGTCCGAGATCCGGGGGGCGCACCTCGGAGGCGCGGCGGGCGAGCTCCCACCAATCGAAACGTGGCCAGAACTCTGGACATCCGAATCGAAGGCCGAACAGGCGAGTCAGATTGTCCAAGGGCGACTCGGGCCGCCGGAGGAATCCCCCTCTTGGACTTGCCCGCGGTGCCGTGAGGACGTGGAAAGCCAATTCTCCGAGTGCTGGAACTGTGGGTCTGGGCGACCGCCAGGGCCAGCGGTCTAGTACTACTTTGTTAGATCGCACAATTTGGGCGAGATCCGACAAGTGATCTAATTTGAGGACATTGTACTTTTCCGGCGAATTCGGGACCCTGCGCGGTAGTGCACGACCGCCGCACGGTGGGGCAGTTGCGTCGCCTGATGAGATGGCTCGAGGCCTTCAAGGCGTGCTTCGGCCAGCGCGCACAGGAGCTGGCGTTGCGCCGGTACGTCCAGGGGTTGCTCAGCGACAGCCCGCGCAAGTCGATGGAAGCGATGCTGGCGCGGGGGACCGATCCCGGGGGCTATCAAGCGTTCCAACACTTCATCACCGATGCGCCGTGGAGTGCCGACGGCGTCTGGCGCTGCCTGCGGGCGGTGCTGCCCGAACGCGAAGGGCTGGTGATCTTCGCTGGCACGAGTTTCCCCAAGCCAGGGACGTCCTCGGTCGGGGTGGCCCGCCAGTACTGTGGGGCCGTGGGGAAAGTCGCCAATGGCCAAGTGGCGGTCACCGCGGCGCTGTGGACCGGGCTGCGCGCCTACTTGCTGGGGGCCGCGCTCTATGTGCCCGAGGCGTGGCTGACCGACGCCGCCCGCGATCGGGCGCGGCTTCCCCGGGGTGTCCGGTTGCAGGCGAAGTGGCGCCAAGCGCTCACCCTGCTCCGGCAGGTGCGCGCCAGCGGCCTCACCGGCACCGGCGTGCTGGCCGATGCGGAGTTTGGCGATACCGGCCTGTTTCGGGCCATGTGGCATCGGTTGCGGCTCCCCTATGCGGTGGGGATTTCCTCGTCGCAGACCGTGTTCCTGGGGCGGCCGCGCCTCGGGCACCGGCGGGGCGGCCGGCTGGGGCGCCCGCGCACCCGGCCAGACCTGGCGGCGGGCGTGCGGGCGTACACGGTGGCCCAGGCCGCCAAGGCGCAGCCGCGGTGGCGGCCCATCAGCTGGCGCAACCGCCGCGGCGGGCGCCGCTGGACGGTCCAGTGTGTGGCCCTGCGGGTGACCCCGGCCCACGACTGGCGCGACCGCCGGCTCGCCCCCGAGGTGTGGCTGCTGGCCGAACGCGACACGGGCGCGACGCCGCGGACCAAATACTTCTTCGTCAACCTGCCGGCCACCACCTCCTGGCCGCAGCTCGTCCGACTCGCGCATCAGCGGTGGGCCATCGAGCAGCAGTACCAAGAGTTGAAGCCCCACCTCGGGTTGGATCACTTCGAAGGCCGCACGTTCCCGGGCTGGCACCATCACGTCGTGCTCACCGCCGTGACGTACAACTTCCTGCAGGCCGAGCGGCGGCGGCACCTCGCCGGGCTCACCTTTCCAGTGGCCCGCGCGATCGTGCAGGAAATCTTCACCGCGGACCTCTTTGCTCCACGGCCGTTCTACCTGAAGCGCATCGAGGCGCTAAAGTCGGTGCAATTGCGGATCTAACAAAGTAGTACTAGCAGCCCGTGGTGAAAGTCCTGCGTCGCACCAAGGGCCGACCTGTCAATGCCGCGGTCGGCCTGGGCAAGGCGCGAGGAGCGAAAATACCGGGAGTATTTGACCGACGAGCCACACAGCCAGGCGGGATGCAGCGCCGGCCGACTGCAGCAGGACTTTCACCACGGGCTGCTAGCACCACTTTGTCAGATTCGCCCGCTGTAGGGCGGAGCGCAATCGGCATGAAGAGACCGTCAAGTTGGTGAAATTCGCTGACCGCTATGAAGCCGCCACGACGTTCCCGTCGTCTGCCACTCTTGCCAGAGGAATGGCCGGATTGTTGTGCGGACGGTCTTCCGATCCGGGTACCAGACGCACGCTGTGATGAAGGAGATCGCCCGGGAGGACCCTTCTCGGTGGCCCGGCCTCGATCGTGTTCTTCTCGATCTGCTCGGTTTCCCCCTTGCTGTTCAGGTTCGCCTCGACTGCTGCCGGATCGATCGGCAGCCCAACGCGGATGGCATTCTTGAACATCCAGTTCAGTGAGATGTAGTTGAGGCCGGCATTGCCGTTGCCTCCGCCAACGTCGGAATGGACACCGCGGAACCACACCTCCAGAAGACATTCCGTGTCGTCCGCGTGCTTGCCCCGAAGACGCGTGAGTGGAAAGAGGAGGCGGCGCTCGTCAAGGGCCATCGCGTGATAGCACGAGATGGCGTTCGGCGGCATGCTGAGATCGTGGCCAGCGTTGATCAGGCGGCCTGGAAGTCCGAACTGGCCGACGACGTCCCAGACTCCAATGAAGCGAATCGGCAGGGCTTCGTACTTGTCTGCGATCTCGTTCGCGAAAGAGACGGCCAAGGCTGCGCCTCGACTGAAGCCAACGATGTCGATGTCTCGTCGCCGTTCTCGAAATTGTTCTCCATCCGCTCGAGGGCATTCCGAACTCGTCGGTGCCCGCCGATGCCGAACGCCTTGCTGAGCTTGTGCCAATGAACGTCTTTGCTCGTTGTCCAATGCCCTTAAGATAGAGGCTCCCCAGCTCTTCCTTGGGATCCTGGTTGCTACCACGGGGGTCGCGGTACGCGTTGAAAAAGTCGAGAACGTTGCTGTCGAATCTGTCTTCCAATCCGTCTTCGTTTCCGGTTCCGTCGAACGCGTAGAGTGCCATGCGGCCTCCTCTGTCAAACGAGTTGCTGCGCCGTGAACAACCTGGCTACCTCTCGTCGCCGGGAAACGGGACGTCACCTCAGCTGTCCCTCGTGAACAACGCCCTGTTCTGATACCGGTTCAGCCCGTGGCGTCTTGCCACGGCTGGAACGCATTGGCGCCCGGTCCCAGACGGGACCCAAGTTGGGGAAGTGGCGGAGAATTACCTCCGCCATGGTGGTGTCTTCCACCCACGCCAGCCCCAGGTCGGTGTAGACCTCCCCCTTGTAGTCGGTGCTGAGGAAGCGGTCGCCCTTGAGCCGGCGGGAGGCAAGTAGGATGAAGACACGGAACGCGGTCTCGCTGAAGCCGAATCCCTCCGGCGGCTTCTCCGCCAGCATCCCCACCATGGTGTCAACCTTGTCGATGTCTCCGCCGTAGACGTCCTTGATGGCCTCCGCCCACTCTGCGTTGTCGGTCAGCTCATCGAAGCTCTTCACCGGTGACAGGTGAAGCAGCTCACGGAAACGGTTGTAGCGCGGAACGCCGCGCTCGCGGTCCCGCAACACGTCGATGGCCGCCAGATCCACCAGGCGCCCGTCCGGGCGCTTGAGCTTCCTGAGGAAATTCGGGAAGTTGCGCAGCTGAATCGCCCCTGGGTGACCGACGCCGAAGGAGTAGAAGACATCGCGCATCGACACGGTGTCCAGGAACGGACGCACCTGGCGTTCCGACACCTCGGGAAGCGGCACCGCCTCCTTCCCCGGAATCGGCTGCTTCGTCTCCGATGACAGAAACCTGAACTCGTCCGGTAGGAGCGGATGCATCCGGTAGACAGCCACGAACTCCTCGGTGATGGCGTACGGCGCCGAGTGATGGTCGACCGACGAGCCCGGGATACCCGACCAGATGTCCAGTTCTGAGAAAAGCCGCTCGAATCTGGGATCGCTGCCCCGCAGCCCCCACCAGTTGGCCTCCAGCGCGGCCTTCGCGCGAGGATTGGGCAGAATGGCCGGCGTCCACTCCACGGTGTGGATCTTCGCCATCAGCGCCGCATTGATGAGACGCGCCAGATCGAAGAGCTGGTCGTCGGACCAGTCAGGGTGCTCTTCGGCCAGCGCGTCGCAGATTGCGTTGTGCTCCAGGCTGAACAGCGTGTGCAGGAGGCTCAACCCGAGCCACCAGTTGTCGTTGACGCCGGTACAGTCCACGCCCTTCTTTGGGTCGAGCGGCAGCCGGCGATCCTGTCCGACAGCGAGCTTGCCCCCGATTCCCGAACGGACCTTGGCGGCGATGTCTTCGCGGCTGCCGTAGATCTGCGAACCGTCCCACCAATGGGTCTCGGTGTTGGTGAAGGTCGGCGGGAGATGGCGCTCTGCCGGTGTGCGCGTGGTGTCCGCCCGCGTCCGTCGGATCTCCATGGGACGGGAGCCCGGCCAGTCGTCGTCGGCGGCCACCGGCACCTTGAACGGCGCCTGCTTCTCGTTCTTGCCGTGGGTCATCCAGTCGTGAACCATGAACTGGATCCACGCGGCGGCCAGCAGGTTGACGATCGTGGCGGGGACGAACTCGGTGCGTGCCAAGAGCCGGTTGCTGATGACGCGCGGATTCGCGTCGAGCAACGTCGCGGTGTTGGGAAATGCCTCGCTCAGCGGGATGTTGCGACCAAAACGAGCGCCCGTCTTGCCCATGTCGGGCACGCCCAGGTCGTTGTGTGTCCCGAGCACGGTCCGGGCGCGCTTCTGTCGCTCGGTGGCCGGGGGCACGGCGGTCGCGGGATCGCCCGTGACCGGCATGTCGGGCTGGGTGTTGTGGAGGTTCTCCCGTCTGAGCCGGTTTCGAAAGCGGAGCAGCTTCAAGAGCGCGACGGCGAGCGGCCTCCGGTACCACGGCACGCTGGGAACGGTCATCGAAGAACTCCAAGCAGTCGACAGGGCCCTGTCAAGATGCGGGTACACTCCCTAACCGGGAGTTCCGTGATGCTTGCGTCAGACGGCACCTTTATACATCCGAAGGGTCGCCGATCCCACGGAATTTTCCTCGTAGTAGCGTCCCTCGACGGCCCGCCGGATCGCTGCTCAGAATGGCAGGTTGGGGACCCGACGAGAGCATCGTCTTCGGGCGAACCGGCACGTCCATCTTCGGCATTCTCGTCTCGTGAACTCGCCCTGAGGGCTGGCAACGCTGACCCGACGGTCGGGACCGCACAGCCCTGCCGATCGAGCCGCCGAGCGGCTGGCGCCGTAGGAATAGCCCCCAGGGAGAGCGACGGCCCCCCCGGAGGGCGTCCGGCCCTGCGCTATACTGGGCCCGTTCCCGGCCTCTGGAGACAAACCAAGCCCACGAGGTTCCCCATGTCCGCGCACCTCGCCATGCGCTCCGGCAACCCGGCCCTGACGGCCGACACCTTTACCTCCGTGCCGCGTGTCGTCGACCAGGGGGCGATGACGATCGGTGGCACCGTCAACAAGACGGCGCTCGCCCTGGCCATCCTCTTTATTGCGGCCATCTACGTCTGGGGCCAGGGCACGGCCGGCACGCTGCCGACCGGCCTCATCTGGGGCGGGTTCATCGGCGGCTTCATTGTCGCCCTGGTCACGGTGTTCAAGCACACCTGGGCGCCCTACACGACCCCGCTCTACGCCGCGCTTGAGGGAGCCGCCCTGGGCGGCATCTCGTTTCTGTTCGAGCAGCGGTATCCCGGCATCGTTAGCCAGGCGGTCTTCCTCACCTTCGGCACCCTGGGCGCGCTGCTTGTCGCCTACCGGAGCGGCGTCATCAAGGCGACTGAGAACTTCAAGCTCGGCGTGGCTGCCGCCACCGGCGGCATCTTTCTCATGTATCTGCTCAGCTTCATCGTCGGCCTGTTCGACATCAACGTCCCGCTGATCCATTCGAGCGGCACGTTCGGCATCCTCTTCAGTCTGTTCGTCGTCGTCATTGCGGCGCTCAACCTGGTGCTCGACTTCGACTTCATCGAAGAGGGGGCCGAGCGCGGCGCGCCGAAGTACATGGAGTGGTACGGTGCCTTCGGCCTCCTGGTCACGCTGATCTGGCTCTACCTGGAAATCCTGCGCCTGCTCGCCAAGCTCCAGGAGAGGAGATAGGACACTCGTCTTCCCATGGTGCTCCCGCCAAATTCGGCGCGACTCGTCATCGTCCGCGACTGGGCCGCGGAGCTCCAAGCGTGGGTCCCGATCGGGCAGTAGGGCATGTCACTCTCGCGACTCGTGCTGCACTGGCTTACACGCCAGCCCGATTGACACGACCAGAACCATCTCTCGGGCGGAAGGAGTGGTGACGATGGTGAAGCGGAATGGAGCGGGCGCGGGTGGCTCCCGGACGTGGCGTCTCGCGTGCATCGTCAGCATCGTCTTCGGTCTGCCGGGCGGGGCCGGAGTGGATGCGGGTCCGACGCCGGGCGAGCGTCAGCGACCACCGGGGTCGGAGATCATCGTTCGCCACGGCTTGATCGTGAGATCGGACGGTCGGATGGAGGCCGACGTCAGGATCCGGGGTGAGAAGATCGCGGAGATCGGTCCAAACCTCCCGCCGACCGCCGGCGCGCGCGAGATCGATGCTCGCGGCATGCTCCTGTTCCCGGGTGCCGTCGATACCCACACCCATCTGAACGCGGAGACGCCGGATCCCCCGCGGCCCAGGGCGAACCAGGACGACTACACCAGCGGATCGGCGGCGGCGTTCGCAGGCGGCGTGACCACGGTGTCAAACTTCATCCCCCTGCTGCCGGAGGAAGACGTCGGCGCTTACGCGGAACGGGTCATCAGCGGGATCCAGACATCAGGAATGGCCGACTTCTTCATCCACGTGAACATGGGAAGCGATCCCGCCCCGTTTTCACGGGGCAAGCTCGACGAGCTGGCCGGCCGGGGCTTCGTCAGCACGGGGGAGGACTTTCTCGCCCGGGAGTCGTTCGACCTCAACGCGCTGGCGTGGTTCAAGGTCTTTCGGGCGTCTGGCGGGGCCCGCGTGCTGAGCATGCTGCATGCCGAAGACTATTCGATCCTGGCCGAGGCTCAAGAGAGGCTGATGGCGGAGGGGCGCGGCTCGATTCACAACTTCGCTCACAGTGCCCCGGTGATCGCGGAAGTCGTTGCCGTGCAGCGGGCGGTAGCCATCGCGGAGGCGACCGGAGCGCCGATCTACATCCTCCACACGTCTTCCGGACGTGCGCTGAGAGTGGCGGAGGATGCGATGGCCCGCGGTCTGCCGGTGTACGTCGAAACGCGGCCCATGTATCTCCATCTCACGCAGCAGGTGTACCAGCGGCCGGACGCCGGGCTGTACTTGGGTGGCCCACCGCTACGCGAGAAGTGGGATCAGGACATGCTGTGGGAAGGCATTGCGCGGGGGACCGTCCACACCATTGGCACCGACCACACCGGATATTCGAGAGCGGCGAAGCTGGATCCCACGCAGACCATCGCTGACAAGCGGATGGGGTTGAGCAATCTCCAGGAATATCTGCCGATGCTCTTCTCCGAGGGTGTCTTGCGGGAGCGCATTACCCTCGAGCAGTTCGTCGCGGTGACGTCGACGAACGCGGCGAAGCTGTTCGGCCTGTATCCGCGCAAGGGCGTGATTCTGGTCGGCTCGGATGCGGACATCGTGATCTTCGACCCGACCGTGACGAAGGTGATCCGCGACGAGGACCAGCTCTCGAACGCGGGGTATTCGACCTACGCGGGATGGGAAGTTACCGGATTTCCAAGGACGACGATCCGCCGCGGCGAGGTCGTCTATGACGACGGCGAGGTGCTGGCCACACCGGGTTCGGGCAAGTTCATTCCAGGGGCGCCGTTCGAAAGACCCCACGACTAGAAGGCCGGTGGATCGCATAGCGAGCGATGGCCGTGATCAAGAATCTCCGAAGCAGGGCACGGCGCGTGCGGTTTCGAGCCGCAGCCCGGGAGCGCCTCACACCGCACCTGGCGCTGGTGCGCGCGCCGAGCCGTCCGCGACCGCCGCGACGACTCAGTGGAGGCTTCCTGGCGGCGACCTACAACGTGCACCGGTGGACCGGCCTGAACGCCGGCGCCCGGCCGAACCCCGACCGGGTCAGCGACGTGATCGTGGAGCTCGGCGCCGATCTCATTGCGCTCCAGGAAGTGCTTCGCCCCTCCGACGGGGAGGACCCGCTGGAGACCCTGAGTGACAGACTCCGCCTCTACGTCGCCTTCGCGGTCACGCGCGTCCATAGACGTGGAGAGATTGGCAACGCGATTCTGTCACGTTGGCCGCTCAATACGGTCTCCCTGCTCGACCTTACGCGGAGCAAGATCGAGAAACGTGCCGCCGTGGCGATTCGTGTCGACGACGGAGAGCTGGGAGTGGACGCGGTGGCGACCCACCTTGCGCTCTCGGACCGGACACGGCGTCGTCAGGTCGAGTTTCTGCTGGGTCATCCGTGGCTTCGCGAGCAGCCGACATTGATTCTCGGCGACATGAACGCATGGCGTCGCAGTCGGGCGACCCAGGCGCTGGAGTGGGAGCTCGGCAGCCACAACAACCGCAAGTGGCCTCCATCGTTCCCCGCGGTTCGTCCGCTACTCGCCCTCGACCGGATCTACGCTCGGGATCTGCGAATTCTCGACGTGTCCGCGCATCGGAGTCCGGCGGCGCGTCGGGCGTCCGACCATCTCCCGGTGGTGGCGCGAGTCGAGGTCGCCCGGTCACGAGGGGAGTGAGACGATTGTGCGGCGGCGGACCCTCTTGCGCGCCGCGATTGGCTGGGGACTCACACTGCCGCCGTGCGCCCGGATCACCGCGCAGGAGAGCGGCAGCGCGAACGCGCCACCGCGGGAGAACGACCGTTTCGTCTTCGCGTTCGGGTCCCGCGAAGGAGAGGTCATCACTCCGGACGACCTGGCCATCGGCGAGGCGCAGCTCTTCGCATACCCGATGGATCCGGCGACCCGGGTCGTGCGAAGTGGGTCCCGCCTCAACCAGGTCATGCTCGTACGCCGCGACCCCGCGACGCTCGCCGCGGAGACGCGGGAGCGGTCGGTGGAGGGTATCGTGGCCTACTCCGGGGTGTGCTCGCACACCGGCTGTGATGTCGGAGACTGGCTGCATCGGACGCACACGTTTCTTTGTCCGTGCCACGACTCCGAGTTCGACCCCGCCGACGGCGCGCGGGTCGAGACTGGACCCGCGCCGCGCCGGCTTGCGGCGTTGCCACTGAGGATCGTCGACGGCACCCTGATGGCGGCCGGTGGGTTCATCGGCCGCGTGGGAGCGGTCGAACCGTGATGACGGAGGTTCCCATGACGCGCATCGTCTCTCGTCTCTTCATCCGCCTCGCGATCGCGGCCTCGCTCGTCGCGACGCTGACGCCGACCAGCGCGCTGACCGCGGGACAGAACGCCACGTATAGGCCGGTGACCACTGAGCGGCTGCTCGACCCGGAACCGCGGAACTGGTTGATGTATCGAGGTGGCTACGACGGTTGGGGCTACAGCGCCCTGGATCAGATCACGCCGGAGAACGTCGGCGGCCTCGAACCGGTCTGGTCGTTCTCGACCGGCGTGCGGGAGGGACACGAGGCGCCCCCGGTCGTCAACGACGGGCGGATGTTCGTCACGACACCCCAGAATCAAGTCTTTGCGCTCGACGCTGCCACGGGCGATCTGCTCTGGCGCTACGCGCGCGAGCTCCCGGAGGATCTGCAGCAGTCCCACCCGACGAACCGGGGGGGTGCGCTCTACGACGACATGGTCTTCGTCGGTACGGTCGACCCCACGTCGTCGCGCTGGACGCGGCCTCGGGCGAGGTCGTGTGGGAGCAGGCAGTCGAGGACCACCGGACAGGCTACTACATCACGATGGCACCGCTCGTGGCCAACGGCAAGGTGATGGTCGGCATGTCGGGTGGCGAGTTCGGCATTCGCGGATTCGTGGCGGCACTCGAGCCGCGAACCGGCGCCGAGATCTGGAAGACCTACACCATCCCGGCGCCGGACGAGCCGGGCAACGACACCTGGCCGGGTGAGTCGTGGCGGACGGGCGGTGCGCCGGTCTGGGTGACCGGGACCTATGATCCCGCGCTCAATCTGACCTGCTGGGGCACCGGGAATCCCGGCCCCTGGATCGGCGACGTCCGTCCGGGCGACAACCTCTACACGAATTCGGTGCTCGCGCTCGACGCCACGACCGGCGAGCTGAAGGGCTATCACCAGTACCACCACAACGGGTCGTGGGACTGGGATGAGGTCGATCCACCGCTGCTGATCGACATCGAACGGCGCGGCCGGACGATACCGTCGCTCGTGCATCCAGGTCGAAACGGGTATCTCTGGGTGCTCGAACGACACCCCGACCGAATCGGCTTCGTCGATGCCGGCCCGTATGTCCATCAGAACGCGTTCACTGCCATCGACGCGCAGACCGGGCGCGCGACCTACGACCCCGAGCACACCCCAGGCACCGGGAGGCGGCGCTCTACTGCCCGTCGCTGTCGGGCGGCAAGAACTGGCCACCGGCCGCGTTCAATCCACGGACACGGCTGCTCTACATCCCGGCGAACGAGAACCTGTGTTCGTTCATGGAAGGCCGCGAGGTCGACTACGTCCCCGGTCGGGGGTTCACCGGGGCACGGGCAGAGCTCACCGTGCGTGAGGGTGCCGACCACATCGGTGAGCTGCAAGCGTGGCACGTCGATACGGGCGAGCAGGTCTGGAGCCAGGAGTTCGAGTCGCAGAATTGGGGCCCGGTGTTGACGACCGGCGGCGGTTTGGTCTTCATGGGCGGGACGAACGACCGCTACTTCCGAGCGTTCGATGCCGCCTCCGGTGGACGGCTCTGGGAGATCCGCACCAACTCAGGCGTCATCGGAGTGCCGTCCTCCTATGCTGTCGACGGCACCCAGTATGTCGCCGTCCAGTCGGGGTGGGGCGTCGACGCCCAGCGGATGCAGAACGGCCTCGACCGCTTCAGGGGGGAGCAGACGCACGTTCCGCAGGGCGGGGTGATCTGGGTCTTCGCGCTCGAGCGCTGAGGACCGCGGCCGCACGGCGCGTGGGAATCGTCGCGGTCTCCCATCGCATCGCGCGTGGGACCCGCGTGGCCGACCGGAGGGGGGAGACGTTGGGGGACTAGCGCTCAGGGCCTGGAATCTGCCCCTGGGTGGAGAGCCTGATCCGATACAGCCCGGTGCGCGCGGTCATGTACAGCGACCGGCCGTCCTCACCCCAGCCGACGTTGGCCGGAACCTCGTCGGGTTGGATGGTGCCGAGATGGGTTCCGTCCGGCGCGAAGACCCACACCCCGCCCGGCCCGGTGGCAAAGAGATTGCCGGAGCGATCGACCTTCAGACCGTCCGGGGCCCCCGGCGCCTCCTCCTCGGTCACGTCGTAGAAGACCCGAGGATTCGAGACGCCATCCTCGCCCACGTCGTAGGCCATCCAGATCGCCCTGTCGGCGTCGGAGTTGGCCACATACAGCGTCGCTTCATCGGGCGAGAGGGCGATTCCGTTGGGACGGGTCTGGTCCCGATTCAGCAGATCGAGCGTCCCATCGGGGTGCAGCCGATAGATTCCGTTGAAATCGAGCTCCCGCAGGGTGGATTCCTCGAGGTCGGCCAGACCATAGGGCGGGTCGGTGAAATAGAGCGAGCCATCGGACGCGTAGACGGCGTCGTTCGGGCTGTTCAGGCGCCGGCCGTCGTAGCGGTCCGCGAGCACGGTTCGCGTCCCGTCCGCGTCGAGGCGGGCGACCTGTCGGTTGCCGTGCTCGCACATGACGAGTCGTCCCTCGGCGTCGAGCGTCAACCCATTGGAGCTCACGGATCCGCGTCCGGCCTGGTCGCCCTCGAAGACCGGCCGCTTGAAGACGCTCGCACCTTCGTCCTCGGTCCACTGATAGATGGTGTTGTCGCGGACGTCCGAGAACAGCAACCGCGACTCGTCACGGATCCAGACCGGACCCTCGGTGAAGACGAAGTCGCCCGCCAGTTTCTCGATCCTGGCCCCGGCCGGGACGAGGGCCTCGAGTCGAGGGTCCACACGTAGAATCGTGCCGGCGCTCCCTTGCTCATCCGCCTCGAGCGCCGCGGTGGTCGCGTCCGTCTCGGGCGTCGGCTCGGGCGCCCCGCAGCTCTCCATGGCAAGTATCACCGAGAAAATGACCGCACCCTTCATTGATCTCATGGGGTTCCCTCGCGTCTGTGCACACCATACCCGGCTACGGACCGAGCCGAACAATCTAAATGTCCTCGCTGGGCCGAGCGTCCTGGCGGCGCTCCTGGATCGCCTTCCCGAAGAGATAGGCCCCAAGGATGAGGGGTGCGACCGGCCACCAGTCTCCCACCCAGTCGAGAGAAAGACCGAACAGGGTATTGGAGAGAAGGACCGCGCCAACCCCCATCAGAAGCAGCCCACCCACCACGGATCCACCCAGGCTCGGCAGCCTCACGTTCATGTCATCCGGTAGCTCGATCCCCTCGACGCCGTCGAGCGCCAGGTTGTAGAAGGCCGCCCTGCGGCCGGCATCGACGACGTTGTAGGTCCAGAAGAACGCCAGGAAGATGCCGAGGAGCGGAACGATGGCTTCCACGTCGAGGGTCAACAGCATGACCGTGCTGGCGAAGACCACGTTGTGGATGAACCCGAGCTTGTAATACCCGACATACACCTGTCCGATGCCGGGGAGCGCCGAGAGCAGGCACGCGAGGAACGGGGACTTGCGATCGTCCCGCGACGACCCTGTCGCCGTATGGGGCGTGGAGTCGCCTGGCTGCCGGGCCTGGTCCAAGGCCGGCTGCACGTCGCTGGGCGAGCCACTCGGTAGCTGCGAGTGTGTCAGCGTTCCGACGCTGTCGTATGCACCGTTCATCGTTCTCTCCTCAGTCTCGACTGGAGACGCCCCCGGGAGGTCTCCGCGTCACTGTCTTCAATGTCGACCGCATCGTCTCGACGGCACTTCGAACGTGATTCTCCTGAACGGCCGCGAGGGCCCGTTGGGAGGTCGCCCGCAGCGGCGCCCACGATGCGCCGAACACCACCCACAACACGATCGCGCCGATATATCCGGCCTCCCACGCCAGCCGCGACCGCCCGAGCAAGCCGGGCCACCACGTGTCCCACACCTGGAGCCACGAACGATCGTGCGCGTCGAGCGCCGCCAGCACGTCACCGGTGAACCCGGGGTCGGGTCGAAGCTCGGCAAGCGCCGGAAGGTCGTCGGCGAGCCGGGTCATAACGACCGAAAGAGCCGAGCAGGCACCACAGTGGTCGAGGTGACCCTGCACGAGATCGCGGTCGACACCGTCGAGCGCGCCGTCGAGATGGTCACCGAGCCGTTCGAGAGCGCGGTTGCAGGGTCGGCCGCTGGTCCGATCGAGGATCGACTCCGCCAGCCCCGCAGGAGGCACCGCGGAGAACCACCCGAGGTCGGTCCTCATCACCTCGGCGATCTCGCGGCACCGCGCGCACAGCCCGAGGTGTCCGTCGACGGCCAGCCGTTCCTCGGCCGACAGCGTCCCCGCCGTCAAGGCCTCGATCCGCGTCAGCAACTCCGTGCAGTCCATCGTCTCCACTTCACTCACGCACGCGTTTATCCACGTACGCCGGCAGGGTCGCCTCCCGTCGCCGGCGTACCGTAGGACGAGTCGAGCTCAAGCACGTGCTGCGCCAGCTCGATCCTGGCGCGGTTGGAACGCGATTTGACCGTGCCGACCGGGAGCTGCAGGAGATCGGCGATCTCGCGGAACTTAAGCCCTTGAATTTCCTTGAGCAGGATCATCTCCCGGCTCGGGCCCGTCATGCGGCGCAACGCGTCGTAGACCAGCCGCCTCCGCGTGTCGGCTAGCCATGCCTGCTCCGGACCCGGATCCGCGTTGGGGATCGACCCCGCGCTCTCCTCGATGGGTACGTCCGCGGCCGGCGGACGCGACTGACGGCGCCGGAGATGGTCGACGCACAGGTTCCTGACCACCCGCAGCAGCCAGGGCAGGAACCCATCGCCCCGGTAGCTCCCAATCTTCTGATAGACGCGGATGAACGTTTCCTGGGCGAGATCGCGGGCCTCCGCGCGGTCCCGGACGTAGTGGAACGCCACCGCATAGACGCGTCCCTGGTAGGTCCGGACCAGCTGCTCCCAGGCCAGCTCATCCTTCTGCCGGCAGCGCTCGATGAGGGTTGAGACGTCGGACACCGTACTGACTACGACGTATGGAACGAGAAATGGTTCGCCGGCGGACGACACCCGTTCCAGGATCTGTCAGGCGCTCGGGCACGAGTGGATCCGACCGTGGTGTGGGATCGGACGACTTCAGTGCATATCGACGTGACACCCGAGTCGCTCGCACCCGGACGCTCCCCGACGGAGGCCCCGCCCGTCTCAGGGGCACGAGTGGCGGCCGCCCCGTCTCGAGCGGATACACGAGTTCCTCAGGAAGCACCTCCGGCTCTCGGGCGCCGCCAACTGACGGCGATCCGGAACGCGGCCCTCCGTCGAAGCCGGCGCAAACCACCTGCAGGAGCCGCGTGATAGGCTTGGGCACTGCCTGAGCCGTTCAACGGAGCGCTCGGCCGTGGTCGTAGCGATGTGATCATCACGGATTTACTGCATGCCGCCGGGGCGGCCCTGCGCAAGGCTCCCGGCACGCTCGTCCTCATACCGCTCGCCGTGCTCGCCGTCGGGACCGAGTACAGCTGCAGATCCAGCGACACCATCGCCATGGCATGGGTGGGCGGTATTCCTGCGGACGGAACGCCGTCGCGCGAGGCGCCCGTGCGTCTCCGCTTCGAGCCAGAAGGGGCGGCGTACCCCAACGGTGTGCGGCTCCGCCCTGGCGAGCACCTCCTGGCGACGCTGCCGCGGGCCGTGACCGTGTTCACCCTCGAAATCCAGGCCGACTGCTGCCACGTGTACGACGTGTTCGGCATCACGTCGCGGGGCCGGTCGACGCGGCTGTGGTCGATCCCGGTGGTCGATGACGCCGCCGGGCTGCGCAGTCGGACCACCGAGGTCGTCGCGGAGGCTCCCGTGGCGATCCTGCGTGTTGAACCGCGGGAGGGTGACGGCGTGTACGCCGTGTCGGCGATCCGAATTGCGAACGACGCACACCTCAGCCACGCCGTTCTGCCGTGGACGGCGTGGGGACTGTTCCTGCTGCTGATCGCCGTCGCGCGGCTCGCCCCGGGGATCGGCAGCCAGCGTCTGCTCGACGCGTGGGCGCGCGTCGACGCGCCGATCACGGTCGTCATCATCCCGACGCTGGTGTTCCGTCTCACGACGGCGGTGACCGCGATCGCTGCGACGGTGACCGCGATCGCGCTCTTGACGATCGCGTGCCGGCACGCCTTCCGGCGGCTGCCCTATCCCGCGCTGCTCTACAAAGGGGGTCATCATCGTGCTTGCCGTCTGGCTGGCCCCGCGCATCGTCGCGCGTGTCATCGAGCGTCGGGTTGCCTACGAGTATGACTCCACGATCGACCATCGGCTGAGGCCCGACGGCGACGAGATCAACGCGGACTCGATTCGCTTCCGCGGCACACCCGAGTCCATCGCCGATCGCGACTTCAATGTCGTGTTCCTGGGCGATTCGTTCACGAATGGCTACAAGCTCGACTATGCGGACGCCGTGCTCTACGTGATCGAGAGGGAGCTGGCGAGCCGCGCGTGTGATCAGCGAGTACGCACGATCAATTTCGGGTGGATCAGCGCGTCGCCGCTCCTGTCTTTCCGGCTGCTACGCGACATCGGGCACAAGTATCGTCCCGACCTGGTCGTCTACATGCTCGACATGACCGATTTCTACGACGACCTCGACTACGAGCAGAAGTTCACGGCGAAGCAGGGAGCTCAGATCTTGCCGTCGAGGGTCACGTCGGAGCTCCTCGAGCGCGCGGCGCCCGTGGCCTTCGATCGCAGCGAGCTCGAGCAGATCAAGGCGAGCCTCCGCACCGCCTCCCGGCGAGAGCTGTCACCGATCCCGACGTCGCGATTCTACGTCACGAATCAGCCGCTCGAGCGTTCCGTCGAGGATATCGAGCGCGGCGTGATGAGGAACCTCCAGCTCATTCACGACCATGCCACGACGGAGTTTGGTGCGCCGATGGTGCTGGTCGTGTCTCCGCGAGCGTACCAACACTCCGAGCGCGAATCGCCCCACAACTGCGAGGCCAGGGAGTACGAGGCGCTGGGCCCGCATGTCCTCGCGCCCTTCCACTACTTCGAGCGGAGGCGGCACGAGCTCCCGTATGGCGTGTTCAGCCTGTTACCCGCGTTTCAGCAGGCGACCGACTTTCCGCTCTATCTCCGGGACGATCCGCACTGGACGCCGACGGGCGCCCGGGTCGCGGCGCGCGCGATCGCGGACCATCTGGTGAGCGACGCGGCGGTCCCCTGCGCCGACTGACTGCGGGCCGTCCGTGGCGAACACCCCGGGCCGCGAGCCGCTATTTCGCCAGGGGATCCGGTCGAACCTGGAAGTGCACCACCAGCAGCTTGTTCTCCGTGCCCCTTCCATGAGCCACGGCGTCCGATCACCCTCGGACACCCACAATCTCAGGCCCTTCCAGCCGATGTCGGGATCGTCGATCCGACCGTCGAACCCCTTGCTGTAGAAGCCCAGAGGATAGGGGACGCGAAGCGTCACGAACTCGCCATCGACCAGCGCGTGGACACCGTCCGAGGCCCCGGCAATCGATGGAAGGTCCAGCCCTCCGGGCAGTGATCCCCGGTGGCGGTCGGACCGTTCAGCGGCCCCTCGCACGCCCGGCGGTCGAACGCGCCGAGACGACCGCTCCCCAGCGACACGTTGGCTCCGAGCCCCAGGGTGTCGTGCTGGTCGCCACCGGGGCGGGTCGAGACAATGTCGCGCGCCCTGTCGGGGAGGCACGGCAGTCGCGGGCGTATAATCGGACCAGCGCGCCCGGGTTCAATCCAGACCGCTCACCCAACGGGGTTCGCGCTCGTTCGAGGTGACCGGCCGGGCAAGGGAGGGCGGCACTCTCTACGGCGAGTCTGGATCTGGAAGAGTGAAGTTGCACTCGAGGGTCCGAAGGTGGTCTTGCACGTTGAGAGAGCTCGCGCCGTCGGTCTGGTGGCTCTCCTCCTGGCCGTCGCATCGCCGGCGCCGGCCCAGGGCGTTCCTCAGCTCACGGTCGGTCGTTTGACGGGCGAGGACCGGCCCACGATCGACGGCCACGTCGATGAGGCGTTGTGGTCCGTGGCGGAGCCTACAGCGCGTTCATCCAGCAGGAGCCCAACGAGGGAGAGCCAGCCACGGAGCGAACGGAGGTGTGGTTCCTCGTCGACGAGAGCCACCTCTACATCGCGGTGGTCTGCCACGACTCGGAGCCCGACCGCCTCGTCGTCACCCAGAGCCGCCGCGATGCGGATCTCAGCGACACCGATTCGATTCAGATTCTGCTGGACACCTTCGACGACGGGCAGAACGCGTTCGTCTTCGGGACCAATCCGTTCGGCATCGAGTACCTCGGCCAGGTGATGGGCGAGGGGCAAACCGGCGGGTCCCGCGGCGGCAGCGGCGGGTCGCAGCGCGGACAGCTCAGGGGCTTCAACGCCAACTGGGACGCCGACTGGAGGGTCCGCGCGCACCAGAGCTCGCTCGGCTGGGAGGCCGAGTTCGCTCTCCCGCTCAGAACGCTCCGGTACAACCCGGGCGAGGACCGCGTCTGGGGCGTCAACGTGCTGCGCAACATCCGGCGCAAAAACGAGCAGGTCTTCCTGTCCCCGGTGCCGCGCGGCTATACGCTCCATCGCGTCTCGGTGGCGGGCAAGCTGAACGGTCTCAGCCTGCCGACCCGGCGCGATCTGAAGCTCACTCCCTACCTCGCTGGGTCGGTCAACGACGACAAGACCCTGCGGACCGACACCGTCGATCGCACCGGCGACATCGGTCTCGACGTCAAGTGGGGTGTCAGGGCCGACTTGACGCTCGACCTGACGGTCAACACCGACTTCGCCCAGGTCGAGGCCGACGAAGAGCAGGTCGAGGCCGACGAAGAGCAGGTCAACCTGACACGGTTCGCCCTGTTCTTTCCGGAAAAGCGGCCGTTCTTCCTGGAGAACGCCCAGGTGTTCCAGCTCGGCCACCCGCAGGCCATCGACCTGTTCTTCTCGCGGAGGATCGGTCTGTCGGCGAGCGGCCAGCCGATCGACATCGTCGCCGGCGGTCGACTCAGCGGCAAGCTGGGCGGCTACAACGTCGGCATCCTCAACATGCAGACCGACGACGCGGTCGATCGCCGGACCGGGGAGCCGGTGTCGCAGGCGAACAACTTCAGCGTGCTCCGGGTCCAGCGTGAGGTCGGCCGGTCGAATTTCGGCGGGATGCTCGTCAACCGCCAGGGCGTCGGCGATCTGGCGCCGAGCAGCGATTACAATCGGGCCTATGGCCTCGACCTCGCGTGGCAGGCGACCACCAACGGCAAGCTGTTCGCCTTCATCGCGCGGACCGACTCGCCGACCAGCAAGGGCGGGTCCGACTATGCAGGCCGCGCCTACTACACCTATGCGAACGACCTCTGGAACGGCAATTTTGGGTACTCACAGGTGGGTGAGCGCTTCAACCCGGAGGTGGGGTTTCTCCCGAGGCAGCGGAGATCTACACGATGTCTTCCGGCGGGTCCGACCCCACCCGGTTGACGAGGGCGGACGCGCCGGACAACGCGCCGGCCTGGTCACCCGACGGCGAGTGGATCGTGTTCACCTCGGACCGCGACGGTGGCCCCGAGGTCTACCTGATGCGGGCGGATGGAAGCGAGCAGACTCGGCTGACGTTCGACGACATGTCCAGCACCGGCAATGCCCGGTGGCTCCGCGCAGACGCCCTCGAGCGGTAGCTCCGTCCCGCCCCGAAGGCCTGCCTCTCCCGCCCACCCACGGATCCAAGGTGGAGAAGCGTCTGTGGCCGTCGACACGCGCACGACGGGCGCGTCTCAGAAACGGTGCGTGAAGACGAACTTCGCGGCGCCGCGGCGGTCCTGGGTGACGAACCGATCGAGCTCGAGGCTGTCGATCCAGTTCTGCGTATAGACGACGAAGAGATCGTTGCCCGGCGTGACGATCCAGCGCAGCCGGGACTGCCAGCCCATCACGTTGCTCACCGAGTCGTACTGGACGTTGTTCACGAGATAGATCCATGGGCTGAACTGCGTGTCACCGATGACGCGCACGACCCGCGTGTCGAAATGTCCCTCGGCCAGGGAGATGCGGTTCCACTCGTTCTCGAGGTTGATCGTGACGCCCGGGCGAGGCCGGATGCCGAGAGCCACCGAGACCTCCTCACGCGTGCCAGAAAAGAAGCTGCCGACCTCGACCAGGGACCGGACGGCCAGTACCCGTCGGCTGGCCGTGTTGAAGCCGACGCGGAACCGGTTGAAGTCGTACTCGGCACCGGCCGGCAGGATGATGCCCTCGTGAATCTCGAACTGCTCTTCCAATCGCTCGTAGGTCGGCACGAAGCTGATCTCGAAGTTCTCCTGCGAGTGGAGCTCCATTCGGAGCAGGGTGAAGTCCAGCCGTCGAGTCAAGAACTGGTCGTCGATGTCCGTTCGCAGATCCGCGTCGATCCCGACGGCCATCTGCCGCAGCCACGCGTGGCGAGCCGGACGCGGCGCGAAGCGCAGGCGAGGCCCGTAGCCTCGGAACCCGGTACGCGGTGTGAAGCCGATGGCGGGGCCATGGTTCTCCTGAACCTCGGTAAACGACATCCGCGCCTCCCAGCGGTCGTTCGGATAGTCGAGGCGAAGGCCGTAGGCGAGGTTGTCGTCCGTCGTTCCGACGGGATTGGTGTTCCAGAGGAAGAAGCCGTTGAACTCCAGGTTGTCGGACCCGCGAAATGTCGAGGTGGCCAGGCGGAAATCGACGCCGGCCGTGTGCAGATCGGTCGCGCTCGGCGCGCGCGGAGCCAGCCGGCTGTAGAACACACCGATATTCGACTGCCTCAACAGCCGGCGCTTCACGCGGGCGACGGTGAAGTCCTCGCCGGTGACGGCGCCCTCCTCGCCCGTGCGGACGTGGAGGAATCCCACATCCTGTTTGCCAGCCTGGCCGGTCAGCTTCGTGCCGAAGTCGATCTTCTGCGGGAGACCGTCTTCGTCCAGACCGATTCGCCGGCTGAAGAACGGCTGCACGGCGATGTTCGGCTCCCGCCGCGTGCGCCCGAGATAGAAATTGAAGAAGGTGGCGCCATCCAGGAAGAAGTCGCGCTTCTCGGGAAAGAAGAGCGGGAACCGGGTGAGGTTCACCAGGCGCTGATCGACCTCGGTCTGCGCGAAGTCGGTGTTGACCGTGAGATTGGCTCGCAGGCCGGGCGTGAGGTTGTAGAACAGATCCACGCCGGCGTCGGCGGTGCCGGTGAGTGGTGCCGGCGTGTCGCGTCCGGGCGAATCGGAGGCGGTGGCCGCCAGATATGGCTTGACGTCGAGCCCCAGGCCCTGGCTGACGTCGGACATGTCTAGCATCAACAGGCCGGCGTTCGAGAAACGGCGCAGCCCTTGATTGCGAAGGTGCCCGGTCCACATGTTTTCCTCGTTCTTGCGGCGGATCGTTCGTTGGAAGTTGACACCCCAGGCCTTGCCATCCGGATCGAAGTTGACGGTGCGAAAGGGCAACGCCAGCTCGATGGTCCACCCGATCTCGCTCCGCAGCACCTTCGCGGGCCAGATGCCGTCCCACTCGCGGTTACCGCCACCGGGCGCCATCAACGAGTCGGCCATCAGCCCCGACGGGTTCATCTCGAAGAAGTAACCGGTCTGCTGGTCGAGGAAGGTGTCCATGACCCACATGAACCGATCATCGGCACTCAGGAACTCGTCGCGCTTCATCGTGTTGCCGAGCATGCGGTCCGGCTCGGAGTCGAAGTTGTAGACGCCCATGTACAGATTGTCCCGGTCGAAGGCGAAACGGACCTCCGTTCGCTCGGTGGGCGTGCCGCCGAGAATGGGATCCTGTTGCACGAAGTCGGTGGCCGGAACGGCCCGCCGCCACGCCGGCTCGTCGAGCACGCCGTCGAGCACGATCGCGTCGCCGTCGTGCAGGCGCTCGGCGGTCACGACGCGACGGCCGGACTCGGCCGGTTCGCGGCGATTCTGGGTCGACGTCTCCTGGGCGGATGCGGGCAGGGCACAGCCCACGACGATCATGCAGACGGCGAGCCGTGAGCGCATAAGTGGGTGAGAGCGTGATGGAGGACGCCTACGACGGTATCGCGCCGAGCTGCTGCATCATGCCCAGGGCATCCTCGACGCCCCAGTGCTCGACGAACTTCCCGTCCTTCACACGCATCATGTCCATGCCGACCATGCGTACCGACCGACCGGTCGGGGCGATTCCCATGAACTCCCCCTGGTGCGTTCCGGTGAGCGTCACTCGGGCCGCGACGAGGTCGCCCTCGACGACGATCTCCTCGGCTTCGATGTGGAGATCGGGGAAGGCCTTGCGATACATCGTCGTGATCTGCTTGACCCCTTCGGCGCCGGGCGGCATACCGGGGATCGGGGTGTGCTCGACCGCGTCGGCGGCGACGAGCCGGTCAATCGCCGAGAGATCGCCGTGGTTGAACACCCGGTCGTACAGCTCACGTGTCATCGCCTTGATGTCTGCCATGTGCTCCTCCTGACTCGCGCGCGCGCCGTGCCCGCATGACTAGCGTATCATCACCGGTTTCACGTCGTACGGCCGCGACCCGTCCGCCGCGCGCCACGTACGCCTCTCACGTTGACTCGAGGACGGGCTGTCGATGTCGCCTGCCGCTCACCGCCCGGTCTTCCTGGATTCCTCGAACCGCTGGCGCACCTCGTCGTTGGCCGGATAGACGCCGTAGAGCGATTCTCCCTGGAGCAGCAGGGATCGCTGGAACTCCTCCAGCTCGTCCACCGCCAGCGCGCGGTCGACGACCTCGTCGGCCAGCGCGGCGGGGATGACCAGGATGCCGTGACGGTCTCCGAGCAGCAGGTCCCCTGGTACGACCGTCACACTACCGACCCGCACCGGCACCTGATAGTCGACGCTCATCATGATCGGGCTCACGCCGGCGGCCTGTCCCGTACGCATGTAGACCTGCAGCGGCATGCCGGCCAGCTCGGGCACGTCGCGCATGGCGCCGTCGATCACCAGGCCCGCGCCGCCGCGATAGAGAAATCTGGTCGTGGTCACGTCTCCCGACACCGAGGCCCGTGTCTCGCCCCCCGAGTCGAATACCAACACGTCACCCGGCTCGGCCTCCTCGGCCGACACGTAGTTGAGCTGAGGACCCTCGGAGTAGAGCCGTTCGCGCAGATCGGGCCGGTTGGGCAAGTAGCGGATGGTCCGCGCCCGACCGATCAGGCGGCGGTCGGGATGGAGCGCGACCAGCTCGTGGATGAACGTCTGCTCGAACCCGGCCGCACGTAGCTGAGCCCAGACGGTCTCGATGCCGACGCGGGAGAGCTTCTCGAAGAGCGTCCTATCCTCGGGCGCCAGACGTTCGAACACATGCGTCGGAATCTCGTAGGTCGGTCGGTCGACCGTGGGCGGGCTCGGCTGGGCGCGAGCCGCGGTGGGCGACGTGGCACAGAGCAAGAGAGCGACGAGCGCGCAGCTTCGGGACATGACGGCCTCCTCTCAGGGGACGTGCAGACTTCGCCGGATGCTACGCCCGGCCGGACGGGCAAGTAAAGTGTCTCACCAATGCGGTGCTGTTCGGGATCCTCGTGCACTACCTGAACCGCATCGGGAGGGAGACGATTCGGGCAGATCTTCGGCATCCGGCTCGAACCCTGACGTGGATGCTCGCATCCCCTCGACTTGCGGACGGGTCGGTCGGTGGGGACGCAGCGCCGTCGTGATGCGACGTCGCCGTTCCCGTCAGCCGGGCGGGCAGGGCGGGGTGGCTCGTTCCCGGTCGGCGCGCCACGACGTGGGTGCTATACTGCCGCCTGCGCCCCTATCCAGATGCCCCGAGCCGTCGCGCCACCGCGCGTGCGGCCGCGCCAGTGGTCGCGCGAGTCGGGCAGGCGGGCGGGTGCGCGCTCGACCGGATCACGACCGTGCGTGTGTCGCCGAGAGGAGCAGAACAATCCATGACTCCCAGCCCACCACCGGTTGGTTCGATGCGTGTGACGGTAAGCCGGCTCGCCGCCTGGCGGGGAGGCATCGCGATCGCGGTCCTCGTCGGGGTGACGGCCCTGCCGGGTCGGGCCGTTGCGCAGATCACCTACGCCGAGGAAGGTGGCACCCTGAACGACGGCACGCGGTATCTGATGCGCGTACCGTCCAACTGGAACGGCACGCTGATCAGGGATCTCGACTACGTCACGCGGATCGATGATGCCCGCTACCTCGACATGCTCGTGCGCGGATTCGCCGTGGCGGGCACGGCGCGGCACGAACGCCGATGGGTCGGGTTCTACGACCCCGCGCGGGAGATCGCCCATCTGAATACGGTGCTCGACCTGTTCGAGGAACGCTTCCGCGCGCCGGATCGCGTGATTCAGTACGGATGCTCGGGCGGCGGTCACGTCACGCTCGCGGTGGCCGAGGACTTCTCTGACCGGGTGGATGGCGCGGTCGCCTTTGCGGCCCATACGCCCGTGTGGTTCATGAATACGATGCTGGATGGGTGGTTCGTGTTGAAGGCGCTCCTGGCGCCCGACCTGGAGATCGTCGACCTGCCTCGAGAGGCCGGCTCGCTCCGACCGGGCTACGCGCCGCTGGTGTTCGCGTGGCGACAGGTGATCGACGCGGCCCAGGAGACGCCGGAGGGTCGGGCGCGGCTGGCGCTGGCCGTGACGATCGGGCAGTGGCCGGACTGGGTGAACCCCACGAATCAGAATCCAGACCGGGAGGACGTCGCGGCGCTGCAGCTCAGCATGTATCGGACGCTTCGCCAGTTCACCAGCAACGTGGGGGGGCTGTCGCGGTTCATGTTCGAGAGCGCAGCGGATGTGCGATCGACGCAGCTCTCCTGGAACACCGGCGTCGATTACGGCGAGTTCTTCAGCAACGGCAACGAGGACGACCGGCGCGCCGTGCGCGAGCTCTACGAGCAGGCCGGTCTCGATCTCGAGGCGGATCTCGAAGAGATTAACGCCTTCCCCCGAATTTCGGCGGACGTCGAGGCCCTCGAGTACTGGGGCGCGCCCGGACGCACCGTCGAGGGGGATCCGCAGGTGCCGTTGCTGCGGATCCACGACATCGGTGATCCGGTACTGCCCGTGAGCCAGGTGCGGGGCTACGACGATCAGGTGCGCGCGCACGGCAAGGACGACCTCTACCGCACGGCGTTTACCGAGGCGGCGACCCACTGCGGGTTCACGGTCGCCGAGAGCGCGGCCGCGATCGAAACGATGGTTCGGCGTCTGGACACGGGTGGCTGGGGGAGCACGGCGCCCGAGGAACTCAACGCGTTGGCGAGGTCGCTGGACGAGAGTAGTAGCACCCGCTTCATCTCCTTCGACGAGTACGCGGTGGGCGAGTACAACCGGACGTGGCTTCCGCAGTGAGCCCGTTGGACGCGGCGAGCCGGGCCTGAGGACGATACCCGCCGGCGCCCTCAGGGCGCGGCGCCAGGGCGCCGCGTCTGCCCGCCGATCCGATACAGATCGCTCTCGCTGCGAATGAAGATCGATCCGTCGGATACCGCCATCGAGGCAAGCGTGGCGCCCTCGAGCCGATTCGTGGCCAACCGCTGAAAATCCTTGCCCGCGGCGATCACCGTCGTGACGCCCTCCTCGCTCTGGAAGTAGATGCGTCCATCGGCATACACGGGGGACGCCGAGACGTTGCCGCCAAGCCGTTGTCGCCAGTGCGTGTCTCCTGTCTTGGCGTCCAGACAGGTGACGAGGCCCATGTCGTTGACAACGTAGAGCTCGTCGCCGACGAGCAGCGGTGACGGCGTCAACGGCGCGGCACGGCGCAGCCTCCACGCGACATGGGTCCGTGTGACGTCCCCCCGGCCATCGGCGCGGACCGCCAGGAGCGACGGCACCTGAAAGCCCGTGGCGATGTAGACGAGGCCGTGGCCGTACACGGGTCGGGGAACGTTGGAAAAACCGTCGGCATAGCCGACACGCCAGATCTCCTCGCCGGACGTCGGGTCGTAGGCGGCGGCCCGAAAGGCGCCGACGCTGACCACGACATCCCGCGTCCCGGTGCGAATGACGAGCGGCGTGGAGTAGGCCTGGGAGATCGGCTGCCGGCGTCGGGTCTTCCAGCGGACCTTGCCCGTTCGCTTGTCGAGCGCCACGACGAACGCCGTGTCGTAGCCATCGCAGCTGAAGATCAGCAGGTCCTCGTAGAGGATGGGCGAGCCGCCGTTACCGTGCTGCGATTGATACGGAAAGCGCGCCTTCCAGACGATCGCTCCCGACGTCGTGAGCGCCGCGGTCCCGTCGGCACCGAAGTGGACGTACACGCGGTCCCCCTCGACGACGGGAGTCGGCGAGGCCAGGCTGTTCTTGGGGTTCGGGGCGTCGGTGTCGCGGATCCGAAAGACCTCGGCGTTCACGACCTCGCGCCCCGTCTCGACGTCGAAGGCGATCGCTCGCAGCGACCCGCCGTCCCCGGTCGTGGCCGTCGTGAGCCAGACTCGGCCGTCGGCGACGGCCGGCGACGACCAGCCGAAGCCCGGCAGCGCGGTCTTCCAGACGACATTGTGGGTTTCGTCCCACTCGAGCGGCAACCCGCGCTCGGTCGAGTGTCCCTGTCCCGTCGGACCGCGGAACTGTGGCCAGTCCTCGGCCCGGGCCCCAATGCCGGCCAGGACGAGCAGCAGCGGGAGGGCGAGTCGGCGTGGCAGCATCCTCATCATTCTAGTACGACTCTGTCAACCTAGTACGACTCTGTCAACGCGATGACGCACTCACGTCCGGGGTGCCGCGGCGGCATCCGTCACTCTTCGCCGGCCACGGCGAACGCCAGCACGTAGTCTCCAAGCGTCGTTGGATCGAGCCTCGCGTGGCCACCCGCCGCGACGACGAGGTATTGGGTGCCGTCCAGCTCGTATGTCATGGGAACGGCATGCGAGGCTGCCGGCAGCCGTGTCTGCCAGAGTAGCGTGCCGTTCGTGCTGTCGAAGGCGCGAAGGAATCGATCCGGAGTCGCGCCAATGAAGACCAATCCACCCGCCGTCGTGAGCGGACCTCCCAGATTGATGGAGCCCCACCTCACAGCGTCCGGATGTTCCGAGGGATCCAGCATGATGCCCAGCGGCACGTCCCATTTCAATTTTCCGGTACGCAGGTCGACCGCCGCGAGCGTGCCCCAGGGAGGCTCGGTCATGGGGAGCATCCCCTTGTCGGGGTCGAACAGGTAATCGCGGGTCATCACGTACGGCGTTTCGTGCATCGGAGCGAACTCGAAGACGAGTCGCCTGCTGTCCTCTTCTCGCACCCGGTCTGCCTCGCCGCGAGGAAACAGGCGAATGACGGCCGCGATGCGGTTGGTGGCTCCGACCATCACCCCCCGCTCCGCGTCGTAGGAGAGTCCTCCCCAGTTGAAGCCGCCAACGTTGCTCGGCGTCATGATGGACCCCTGTACACTGGGCGGAGTGTAGGGTCCTTCCGATCGAAGTGACGCGATCCACGTGCGAGCCGCTTCTCGATCCTCGTCGGTCAATCCCCAGGCATCGT
Source organism: Vicinamibacterales bacterium (assembly GCA_965197935.1). Lineage (GTDB taxonomy): Bacteria > Acidobacteriota > Vicinamibacteria > Vicinamibacterales > CAZQMT01 > CAZQMT01. Next base: position 2,196,920 of record CBDAOD010000002.1, read on the forward strand.
CCGGCTGGACGTCTCTCAAACCGAATACCGGCAAATCCGTCGGGAACGGCTGTGTCGGTGAGCTCTGCTCGCCTTCCACATCGGATTGAGGGACGGGGCGCTCCTGGTACTCGAAGAGAGGTTTCCCCGTTTCTCGATGCAGCACGAAAATGTGTCCCGCCTTGGTGCCCACGGCGACGGCCGGCGTAGATGTTCCGCCTCGATCGAGCGTGAAGACTAGCGGCTGCATGGGGACGTCGAAGTCCCACAGGTCGTGATGGACCGTCTGATACCCCCACACGATCTGGCCGGTCGAAGCTCGTAGCGCGACCACCGAGTTTGCATACAGGTTCGTCCCCAGCCTCTCGCCGCCGTAATAGTCCGGACTCGGCGAGGACGTGGGGACGAAGATGAGATCCCGCTCCGCGTCCGATGAGAGTGGAGGCCAGGCGTTGGCACCGCCGGTCTGACGGGCCAACGCGCCCCGCCAGGTGTCGTAGCCCGGATCCTCCTTCTTCCGCGGTCTCGGATCCCAGGCCAGCGGCGCTCGCCGGTGCGCGCGTCGAAGGCCCGAACCACTCCGTGGCCTTCCAGCACGGTGTAATTGTCGCAGAGCGCCCCACCGACGACGACCAGCTCACCGATCAGGACCGGCGAAGAGGTCACCGGGTAGCACCCTCGTCGAACCGGACCCGCTCCCGGCTGCAAGTCGACGATTCCGGCTTCACCAAATTCTGCGCAGGGCCTGCCGTCTCTGGCGTTCAGGCAGATCAGGGTCCCATCGATGGTCCCCATGTAGAGAGCACGCTCGCCGGATCCCGGGTCGATTCGAGTCGAGACGCCTCGGTACGTCGTTTCGGAATAGGCCCGGGACAGGTCGACGCGCGGATCGTAGACCCATTTCTCGGCGCCGGTGGCCGCGTCCAGGGCAATGACCCGATTGGTCGGGGTGCAGAAAAAGAGCGTCCGCTCCACCATGATCGGCGTGGCTTCGAAGGCGGCCCGGCTCGCGGTCTGCGTGCCCGCGTAGCGGGCGAGCTCTCCGGTACGATAGATCCAGGCCTCCTGGAGCCTGGTCACGTTGCCCGTGTGGATCTGCTCGAGGGGCGAGTGGCGATCACCGCCCGGGGTTCGTCCATAGGCCGGCCATTCGCCGTCGTCGCTCAACTGTACGGAGGCAGAGGCGCCGGCGCAGAGGACCACGGAGAGCAGGATCAGCATGCGGATCACAGCGGCCATAGGATGTTCCTTCTGGAAAACGCAGAAGATGTGATCGCGAGTCGACACGCGAGAAGCTGTCCTCGCCGGGTACGGCTTTCCAAGAGATCGTCCAGTCCACTAGCCGTGTCCGGCAGCCTCGATCGCCTCCTCGTCCATCCCGAGCAGATGGCCGATCTCGTGCCGGAGGGTGACGCCGATCTCGCGAATGAGCTCCTGCCTCGACCGGCAGCCATTCTCCAGGTTGCGCTGGAAGATCAGGATACGCGGCGGCAGGTCGGGCGCGTCCAGCGTGCGATGAGGCAACGGGATGCCCACGAACAGCCCGAGCAGGAGCGGGGAGATCTCATACTCGCGCACGATGTCGTCGGTCGGATACGGCTCGATCGCAATCTCCACGTTGGACAGGTGCTCGCGGAAGTGCGGTGGGATCCCGGTCAGCGCCTGTTCCACGACCCGATCGAACTCCGCCTCGGCGAGACGCCTGGGCAGGGCATAGCCATCGGGGTCCAGCTCCGCCGCCCGGGTGAAGTCGTCGGACGCCCGATCGCGCTCACCCCGGCGGTCGCGGAGCGCGCCACGTAACCAGTAGGCGCGCGCCATCTCGGGGTCGAGGCGGAGCGTGTCGTCCAGTGATCGCTCGGCGCCCGCGAGGTCGAAGCCCTCGACGCGCGCCTCGGCCAGATCCACGGCGATCTCCGGATCCTCGGGCGCCAGTCGTCGCGCGCGCTCCAGCTCCTGCGCGGCGGTCGTGGCGTCGTCGAGGGCGAGCCACGCGTGGGCCCGCGCGGCGTGGAGCTGGGCGCGCGACGCCGCGTCACCGAAGGCGCGCCGACCTCGTTCCAGCGCGTCCAGGGCCGCCTCCGGCGCGCTCAGACGATCCGTGAGCAGAATCGAGAGGTCCACGTGGGCTTCGGCCAACGCCGGGGCGAGGTCCACGGCGCGCTGTATCGCTTCCGCGGCGTCCTCGTGACGCCCGATCCCCCAGAGGGCCAGGCCACGCGCGTGGTGCACGGCAGCGGAGCGATCCCCGCGCGAGAGGGCGGCCTCGGTGAGCGTCAACGCCCCGTCCATGTCACCCTGATCGTAGAGGGCGTAGAACTCGCGGAGCGCGGCGGGGGCGTTCGTCGGCCGAGGAGGGTCGGGACTAGGTTCGTCCGGCATGGGGTCGATCGCCACCTCGCCGTCGCCCGCCGGCCACGGGCGAGGGACTCAGCTCACGGGCGCCTGGCAGTCGGCCGTACGGCTCACCGCGAGCGGCCACCACCGCGCGAAGTCAGGATCGGAGGCAGCCACGGCCAAGATCGGCTGCAGGGCTTCGGGCTCGAAGGTGTCCGCGCCGCGCTCGCCGGCGAGCCGGGCGACCTCCTGCCGAAACCGGTCGAAGGCCGGCGTCTCGAACAGGACGAAGAAGAGCTGCCGCGAGCGGCCCGCGTCGGGTTCGCGCTTGACGCCCAGGCAGACCGGCTCCAGCCTCGCCTGCTCGAGCCCCGCCTGGCGGGCCATCGCCAGGATCTCCTCGGCGGGGAGGACCGACTCCAGCCGGCCGAGATACTCGCGCTGGAGCACCACCGGGAGGGTCGCCGCTCCGGGCGCCGTCATCGACTCCATCGTCCGCTGAAAGATCTGTCGGAACAGGCCCGCGGCGAGTTGCTCCGGCGGCCGCAGCGCCAGAAGCGCGACGGCGGCTTGGGGCGGCTCGGTCAGGACGAGCCTCCAGCCGGTGAGCGCGGCTCTGTCGACGACGTAGGGCTCGCTCATCGTCTCCCGGACACTTCGAAGGAACAGCCAGGAGACACCGACGAGGATCAGCGCCACGAGACCGAGCTTTCGCCATGTTCTTCCCGCCATTGGACATCGCTCGCGTGTGGTCCCGATCGAGTCCACGCATGCTATCAGATTCCGGCGAGCGGGCGTGGACCGTGTCGGTTCGCTCTAGCAGCCCGTGGTGAAAGTCCTGCGTTGCACAAGGGCCGCCTTGAGAGATGCCGCGGCCGGCCGTCTTGCGCACCCACCATCGATGACCTATTCTTGCTCGACCATTGGCATCAGGAGGCTGCGCTCGAGGCGCCGGTCTGAAGCGTCGCGCCGGCTGGTCGGTCTCGCTCCCGGGTGCCGCAGTCCAGACAGGTCAGAGCTCCGCGGCTCCTCCCGATGACGAGGGCGCCGTGTCCGGCCACCGGCCGGTTCGGGTTGGAGCGGGAGGGCCCACGCCATGAGAGACATGCCGGTCGCCGAGCCGTACGAACGGGGTCGTTCCCGACGGCGTTTCATCAAGAGCGTGACCGCGGCCGGCGCGACGGCGCTGGTCGCGGGCGGGATCGTCCGTGACGCGAGCGCCGGCGGGCAAGCGCCGGGCGGGATCCGCGGGTTCGATCACGTCGCCGCCCCGATGCGGAACACCGAGGCGATGGTGGCCTTTTATCGCGCCCTCGGGCTGAAGGTGATGGAGGGGGAGCGCACCTGCTCGGTGCACTTCGGCGACCAGAAGATCAATTTTCACCGTCCGGCCCACTGGCAGAGCGGGACCTTCACGCTTCGGGCGCCGGCCGCGATGCCGCCGTGCGGCGACTTCTGCTTTGTCTGGGAGGGCTCGATGGAGTCGCTGACGGCCCTGCTGGCCCGCGCGCGGGCCGAGATCATCGAAGGACCGGGGGAGCGCCGTGGCGGTCGGGATGGGGGCACGGTGACCGGGACGAGCCTCTACGTGCGCGATCCCGACGGCAATCTCCTGGAGTTCATGAGCTACTCGTGAGCCCCCGAGCCGGCGGAGACAGCGGCGGCAGCGACCGTCGACGCCGAGCCGCGACGGGGAATTCGACCGGACTGTTATCGAGCGGCTGATCCTCCGGGACGCCGGTGCTCTTCGGCGCGGGAGACGGGAGGAGACACGATGATCGAGATACCCAGCCTCAGACCCGAAACACGATACGGCATCCCGCCGGCCGACCTCCATCTGTTCAACCGGCAGTACATCCTGGGGTACTCCTTTCTCTTTCGACAACCTCGCTGGGCGCTCGAGCTGATCGACCCCGCAACGATGCGCATGGAGGAAAAGGATCTTCGCCGGCTGAACAACTTCAGGGACGACCTGCGGGTGCCCGAGATGTTCCGGGCCACGCTGCGTGACTACCGCCGATCGGGGTTCGACCGGGGACACCTCATCGCGAGCGCCGATCGGCTGAACCGTACCGTCGTCAACAGCGAGACGTTCCTGCTCAGCAACATGAGTCCTCAAGACCCCGGGTTCAACCGGGGCATCTGGCGGGCACTGGAGGAATCGGTCCGCGGCCTCGCGAAGCAGAAGAAGTACGTCGAGGTCTACGCGATCTGTGGTCCGCTTTTCGCGATCGGCGATCCGATCGAGGTGATCGGGAAGAATCACGTGGTCGTCCCCGACGCGTTCTTCAAATCGATCCTAGCCGAGGATCGGCGAGGACGGCTCGAGATGTGGACGTTCGCCATCCCGAACGCGGACGTGTCCGGATCGCTGTCGAGCTTCCTGCGTTCCACCAAGGAGGTCGAGCGGCGGGCCGGGCTCTCGCTGTGGATCGCTTGCGGGGAACGAAGTGTGATGCGCTCAAGAGCAGGAAGGGCAAGATGTGGAAGGTCGCCGGCTGAGTTCCGGGACGCGCCGGGATCGGGGTAAGATGCCGCGGACGCGCCCATGCCGAAGGTCACGCCGAGCGTCACACTCGTCCAGGGCGACATCACGGGTCAGGCCGTCGACGCCGTCGTGAACGCCGCCAACGCTTCGCTCCTCGGAGGTGGCGGGGTGGACGGCGCCATTCACCGCCGGGGCGGGCCTGCCATCCTCGCCGAGTGTCGGCGGGTTCGGGCGGAACGCTACCCGGATGGGCTCCCGACGGGTCTCGCGGTCGTCACGACGGCCGGCGATCTCCCTGCGCGCTGGGTCATCCACACGGTCGGGCCGGTGTTCTCGAAGGCGGAGGATCGCTCCGGGCTGCTGGCCTCGTGCCACCGCGAATCCCTGAAGCTGGCGGACGAGCTGGGCGCCCGCACCGTGGCCTTCCCCGCGATCTCGACCGGTGTTTATGGCTATCCGCTGGCGGCGGCGGCGCGGGTCGCCATCGATGCCGTTGTGAGCGCACGCACTGCCGTAATGGAGGTGCGCTTCGTACTGTTCGGCGGTGCGGCGTACGACGCGTTCGAGACCGCGCTCCAGCGGCAAGGCCAGGCCGCAACGCCACCGCCGGCCGAGTAAGCGGCGACATCGCGGTGATCACGCACGCACTAGTACTACTTTGTTAGATCGCACAATTTGGGCGAGATCCGACAAGTGATCTAATTTGAGGACATTGTACTTTTCCGGCGAATTCGGTACCCTGCGCGGTAGTGCACGACCGCCGCACGGTGGGGCAGTTGCGTCGCCTGATGAGATGGCTCGAGGCCTTCAAGGCGTGCTTCGGCCAGCGCGCACAGGAGCTGGCGTTGCGCCGGTACGTCCAGGGGTTGCTCAGCGACAGCCCGCGCAAGTCGATGGAAGCGATGCTGGCGCGGGGGACCGATCCCGGGGGCTATCAAGCGTTCCAACACTTCATCACCGATGCGCCGTGGAGTGCCGACGGCGTCTGGCGCTGCCTGCGGGCGGTGCTGCCCGAACGCGAAGGGCTGGTGATCTTCGCTGGCACGAGTTTCCCCAAGCCAGGGACGTCCTCGGTCGGGGTGGCCCGCCAGTACTGTGGGGCCGTGGGGAAAGTCGCCAATGGCCAAGTGGCGGTCACCGCGGCGCTGTGGACCGGGCTGCGCGCCTACTTGCTGGGGGCCGCGCTCTATGTGCCCGAGGCGTGGCTGACCGACGCCGCCCGCGATCGGGCGCGGCTTCCCCCGGGTGTCCGGTTGCAGGCGAAGTGGCGCCAAGCGCTCACCCTGCTCCGGCAGGTGCGCGCCAGCGGCCTCACCGTCACCGGCGTGCTGGCCGATGCGGAGTTTGGCGATACCGGCCTGTTTCGGGCCATGTGGCATCGGTTGCGGCTCCCCTATGCGGTGGGGATTTTCTCGTCGCAGACCGTGTTCCTGGGGCGGCCGCGCCTCGGGCACCGGCGGGGCGGCCGGCTGGGGCGCCCGCGCACCCGGCCAGACCTGGCGGCGGGCGTGCGGGCGTACACGGTGGCCCAGGCCGCCAAGGCGCAGCCGCGGTGGCGGCCCATCAGCTGGCGCAACCGCCGCGGCGGGCGCCGCTGGACGGTCCAGTGTGTGGCCCTGCGGGTGACCCCGGCCCACGACTGGCGCGACCGCCGGCTCGCCCCCGAGGTGTGGCTGCTGGCCGAACGCGACACGGGCGCGACGCCGCGGACCAAATACTTCTTCGTCAACCTGCCGGCCACCACCTCCTGGCCGCAGCTCGTCCGACTCGCGCATCAGCGGTGGGCCATCGAGCAGCAGTACCAAGAGTTGAAGCCCCACCTCGGGTTGGATCACTTCGAAGGCCGCACGTTCCCGGGCTGGCACCATCACGTCGTGCTCACCGCCGTGACGTACAACTTCCTGCAGGCCGAGCGGCGGCGGCACCTCGCCGGGCTCACCTTTCCAGTGGCCGCGCGATCGTGCAGGAAATCTTCACCGCGTACCTCTTTGCTCCACGGCCGTTCTACCTGAAGCGCATCGAGGCGCTAAAGTCGGTGCACTTGCGGATCTAACAAAGTAGTACTAGCCCTCTCCCCGCCTGCGCGGCGGAGCCCTCCGTGGACGGTTAGCGGAAGCCCGTTGACCGACTGGACAATATGTCTGCGTGTCGCACGCACGGGACCTTGCCGGACACCTGTTGCCCGATGTCCTGCACTGAGCTATTCTGCGGGCCCTGAGCGTCGGCCGACGGACGCTCACGAGGGTGTGGCCGTACAGGGTCGCCGCCACGCGGCTGCACACCTCCGACACAATGTGGCCGGTCTGCCCATATGGGTGTACTCGCAAGGACCGTCAAACGGGTGGTTCGATTGTTTGGCTACCGAATCAATCGGGCCCCCCGCAACACATCATCGCTCCACGAAGAGGTGTTGCCATTCGCAACGTTGGCTCCCTGGAATACGGACGCGAAGTTCGCCGCCGCCTATTCCGTCATTCGGAACTTCACCTTGGTCGACAAGTATCGCTGCTTCGAGTTGTGGCAGTTGACCGCTCAGGTGGCCAAGCTGCCTCAGGGTGCCATTCTGGAGGTCGGCGTCTGGCGAGGCGGCACCGGAGCCCTGAGTGCGCGCCAGGCAGCGGATTGCAAGATCATTGAGATGGTGTATCTGTGCGACACATTCACCGGTGTCGTCAAAGCGTCCAAGCGGGATCACACCTATCAAGGTGGCGAGCACAGTGACACGTCCCGACGCGTGGCCGAGAAACTGACGACGTCAATGGGACTGGGCAACACTCGGATTCTGCAGGGTATCTTCCCGGAGGACACGGGTCACGAGGTTGAACAAGTGTCTTTTCGCCTGTGCCACATCGACGTTGACGTCTATGAGTCGGCACGGAACGTCAACGAATGGATCTGGGACCGTCTCGTTCCTGGTGGACTCGTTATCTACGACGACTACGGGTTCGAGGCGTGCGACGGCGTCACCAGGTACGTCGACGAGCAAAGAGCGAAGCATGACCGGTGTGTGTTCCACAACCTCAACGGCCATGCCGTTGTCGTCAAGCTCTAGTACTACTTTGTTAGATCCGCAAGTGCACCGACTTTAGCGCCTCGATGCGCTTCAGGTAGAACGGCCGTGGAGCAAAGAGGTCCGCGGTGAAGATTTCCTGCACGATCGCGCGGGCCACTGGAAAGGTGAGCCCGGCGAGGTGCCGCCGCCGCTCGGCCTGCAGGAAGTTGTACGTCACGGCGGTGAGCACGACGTGATGGTGCCAGCCCGGGAACGTGCGGCCTTCGAAGTGATCCAACCCGAGGTGGGGCTTCAACTCTTGGTCCTGCTGCTCGATGGCCCACCGCTGATGCGCGAGTCGGACGAGCTGCGGCCAGGAGGTGGTGGCCGGCAGGTTGACGAAGAAGTATTTGGTCCGCGGCGTCGCGCCCGTGTCGCGTTCGGCCAGCAGCCACACCTCGGGGGCGAGCCGGCGGTCGCGCCAGTCGTGGGCCGGGGTCACCCGCAGGGCCACACACTGGACCGTCCAGCGGCGCCCGCCGCGGCGGTTGCGCCAGCTGATGGGCCGCCACCGCGGCTGCGCCTTGGCGGCCTGGGCCACCGTGTACGCCCGCACGCCCGCCGCCAGGTCTGGCCGGGTGCGCGGGCGCCCCAGCCGGCCGCCCCGCCGGTGCCCGAGGCGCGGCCGCCCCAGGAACACGGTCTGCGACGAGGAAATCCCCACCGCATAGGGGAGCCGCAACCGATGCCACATGGCCCGAAACAGGCCGGTATCGCCAAACTCCGCATCGGCCAGCACGCCGGTGCCGGTGAGGCCGCTGGCGCGCACCTGCCGGAGCAGGGTGAGCGCTTGGCGCCACTTCGCCTGCAACCGGACACCCCGGGGAAGCCGCGCCCGATCGCGGGCGGCGTCGGTCAGCCACGCCTCGGGCACATAGAGCGCGGCCCCCAGCAAGTAGGCGCGCAGCCCGGTCCACAGCGCCGCGGTGACCGCCACTTGGCCATTGGCGACTTTCCCCACGGCCCCACAGTACTGGCGGGCCACCCCGACCGAGGACGTCCCTGGCTTGGGGAAACTCGTGCCAGCGAAGATCACCAGCCCTTCGCGTTCGGGCAGCACCGCCCGCAGGCAGCGCCAGACGCCGTCGGCACTCCACGGCGCATCGGTGATGAAGTGTTGGAACGCTTGATAGCCCCCGGGATCGGTCACCCGCGCCAGCATCGCTTCCATCGACTTGCGCGGGCTGTCGCTGAGCAACCCCTGGACGTACCGGCGCAACGCCAGCTCCTGTGCGCGATGGCCGGAGCACGCCTTGAAGGCCTCGAGCCATCTCATCAGGCGACGCAACTGCCCCACCGTGCGGCGGTCGTGCGCTACCGCGCAGGGTCCCGAATTCGCCGGAAAAGTACAATGTCCTCAAATTAGATCACTTGTCGGATCTCGTCCAAATTGTGCGATCTAACAAAGCAGTACTAGCAGCCCGTGGTGAAAGTCCTGCGTCGCACCAAGGGCGGTGCTGCGCCCGGCTGGCAAGGCGCGAGGAGCAAGAATACCGGGAGTATTTGACCGACGAGCAACGCAGTCAGGCGGGATGCAGCGCTGGCCGACTGCAGCAGGACTGTTACCACGGGCTGCTAGGGCGCGACGAGCGGGCAAACAGGCCGTATTCGTCCGAGAAGCGACGCCGTCAGGCGGGAGGCCCCGCCCGGGACGCGTCAAGCCCTTGTGAGACACACCACTAGCCACACCGTCCTGATCGCCAGCTATCTGGAACCGGAGCACGTCGAGCGGCTGCGCCGGGTCGACGGCCGGCTGCGCATCGTCTACGAGCCCGATCTGCTGCGACCGCCTCGCTATGCGGCGGACCACAAGGGTGAGCCGGTGGCGCGCACGGCCGACCAGGAAGCGCACTGGCAACGGCTGCTTGGTGCGGCCGACATCCTGTTCGACTTCGACCAGACCCATCTCGAGGACTTGCCGGACCTTGCGCCGAACGTCCGATGGATTCAGGCGACGAGCTCGGGTATCGGTCAGCTGGTCGCGCGTCTGCGCTACGACACGCGGATGCCCCACACGGTCATCACCACGGCGAGTGGCGTCCACGCCCAGCCGCTGGCCGAGTTCTGCCTGCTCTCGATGCTGGCCTTCACCCGGGGACTGCACGCGATGGTCAGCGGCCAGGCGCACCGGCACTGGGAGCGATTTGCCGGCACCGATCTCGCCGGCCGCACCCTCGTGATCGTGGGTCTGGGACGTGTCGGGCGTGCGGTGGCGCGCGTGAGCCGGCCGCTGGGGATGACGGCGATCGGGATCAAGCGTCGCGTCGACGGGGTGGACCCGGCGTCGCTGGGCGTCGACGAGCTCCTCCCGCCGGAGGCCCTCGAGACGGTCTTGCCGCGCGCGGACTACCTGGTCCTCGTCGCGCCCCACACGGGGGAGACCGAAGGGCTGCTGGGCGCGCGCGAGCTCGGGCTCCTCCCCAAGGGGGCGATCCTCATCAACATCGCCCGCGGGGCGCTCGTCGACGAGCCGGCGCTGGTCGACGCGCTGCGCTCGGGCCACCTCGGGGGAGCCAGCCTGGATGTGTTCACGACGGAGCCGCTTCCGCCCGCGAGCCCGCTGTGGTCGATGCCCAACGTCCTCATCAGCCCGCACTCGGCGAGCACGAGCGACCGGGAGAACGCGCGGCTGATCGATCTGTTCTGCGAGAACCTGCGGCGCTTCCTGGCCACTGAGCCGCTGCTCAACATCCTGGACACGGCGCGACTCTACTGAACGCCCCGACCCCTCCGTCGCCGCACCTGTCGGATGGGCCTGCAACCCGCTGGGCCCCCCGTTTCACAGCCAGCCCCTGGCCAGTGCGGCAACGGCGAAGCCCGCGTAGTTGCCGACCGCATAGCCCAGCAACCCGACCGCCACTCCCGGGAGCAGACGGTCCGCGTAGCCGCGCGCGCTGGCCATCGCCATGGCCGAGGCGGCGCCGCCCACGTTCGCCTGCGACGCCACCGCCAGGGTAGCCATGTCGATCTTGAGGAGCCGGCCGATCCCGAAGATGAACAGACCGTGGAGCGCGACGGTCGTCGTGGCGAAGTAGAAGACGGATGGGCCAAAACTCAGAATGTTGGCGACGACCGATTTCGCTCCGTTACTGGCCAGGAACAGCAGAACGAGGTAGTTGCCGCACATCGCGGTGCCGGACAGCCGTTGCACGCCCGGCACCTGGGCGGCGATTAGGGACAGGGTGGTCAGCCACAGCACCGACGGGAAGATCGGCACGAGGGAGCCGAGCCACTCCGAGCACCACACGGCGCCCAGGGCCAGGGTGACCAGACCGGCGATGTCGGCGATCGGGACGGCGCGACCGCTGCTCTGGAGCATGTGCTCCAGCGTCTCGACCGGCGCCCCCGTCGCGGCGGGCGCTGCGGGCTGGTCGGCCTGGCGCGGACGCCCGAGCAGGACCGGCACGGACAAACACGTAGCCATCCAGATCGCGGTGACGATGACGTCGGCCGCGATGCCCGCGGTGAACACGCTGCTACTGGTGTCGAAAGCCCGGCCGAGAGCGGCGAAGTTCATGCCGCCCCCGATGTACGACCCGGTGAATTGCCCGACCAGCTTCCATGTCTCCGGACCGACGAGGTGGGCGAGCGCCAGCCCGGCGATCATCGACCCGACCGCCGACCCGGTCGCTCCCAGCGCGAAGGCCGCGAGCATGCTCGGACCGGCCTGCACGACCGAGCGGACGTCGACGCCGAACAGGATCAGGGCGATCCCGAGGCTGACGCCGGTACCCATGAGGAAGTCGTACGCGGATGAGTCACCCGGCAGGATGCCGGTGTTGGAGAGCACCATGCCGAGCAGGATGCCGACCAACGCCGCGCTGAGCGACCGGAAGACCAGGAAGCGTTGCTCCAGCCGCAACGCCACGTAGACCACCGCGGCCAGAACCAGAACGACGGCAAAGGGATCCGCGATCATGGGTGAGTCTCCCGGTCTCGTGCGCTGCCAATACTACTGTGTCGGATCGTTCCGCGGCGGCCGGCCGCGGCGGAGGCAGTCGTAGAGCATCGCCGCCACGACCAGACCTGGCAACACGAACAAGAGCACGACGCTGGCAAGCGGCAGTCCCAGCATCAGGCGGCCTCCGGGAAGAACTTGCGTACCGCGTCGGCGCCGACCGCTGGAGTCGCGGCGGTCACGACGAGCATGAGCAGTCCCGCGACGGCCAGTCCGGGGATCGCCGGATGCAGATCCTGCGCCCAGGGCAGCCCGGCGAGACGCGCCCACGTCCAGACGGCCGTCACGAGCCCCCCCCCCGTCGACGAGGCGATGGCGGCCTCACGGCTGACGCGCCGGGAGGTGAGCCCCACGAGCAGCGGGAAGAAGAATGTCGCACCGACGATAGCGACCGCGTACGACACGATGGCCAGAATAAGGTCGAGGTGTGGAATGGCCCCGACCAGCGCGATGGCCCCGATGACCACGATGGTGTACCGCGAGACGCGGAGATAGTGCCGCTCGTCCTTCCGGATGCCGCGCGGCTCGTGAATGCACTTGCGGAGCAGATCGTGCGCGACGGCGGCGCCGGACATGAGCAGCAGCGAGTCGGTCGTCGACATCGCCGCGCTGGCGACCCCGGTAAGCGCGACGGCCGCGAGAAGCGGGGGGAGGACGGCCGCCACCAGCGCCGGAAACGCCTGGTCCGGCCGCACGATCTGATCCCAGACCAGTATCCGCGCGGCGCCCCCGAGGTAGAAGTTGCCGTAGAAGAGGAACAGAATGACCAGGAGAATCGCCCACGGCAGGGAGCACCGTGCGACGTGCGCGTTGCGTGCCGCGAACATCTTGGTGACCAGCTCGACCCGCGTGCAATAGGCCACGAACCAGACGATGTACCAGGAGAGCAGGTAGTTGGTGGACCACGAGACCCCGGCCGGGGCCGTCCAGCCTGGGGCGATCGCGTCGACCGTGGCCACCATCTCGGCGAGGCCACCGACCCGGGCGTAGAGGTAGGGAGCCAGGATCAGAAGGCCGACCCACATGAAGAGGAACTGTGCGATGTTGGTCCAGACGACCGCCAGCAGGCCGCCGAGCGCCACGTAGAAGACGAAGATGACGGTGCCGATCAGCAGGCCCCAGTTGAAAGGAATACCCAGCAGGGTTTCGAGAATCTCGCCCATGACCCGAATCTGGGCAATGAGGTAGATGATGCTCGAGACGGCCACCATCACGGCGCTCCAGCCGCGGAGAAAACGGCTGTCGAATCGGTCCCCCATGTAGTCGGGTAGCGTGAAGCCGCGCGAGTGCCGGAGCTTGGCGGCGAAGAAGAAGAACATGATGGCGAATCCGCCCGCGAACGCCAGCGCGGGCAGCGCGGCGACGCCGCCCACCGCTGCCGCCAGGGCGACCCCGCTCAGGATGGAGCCACCGTGCATGATGGCCGCCATGTTCGCGACGATCATGACCGGGAGCCCGAAGCGACGTCCGGCCACCCAGAAGTCCTCCGAGGTTCTCTGGTAGTGGGCCGAGAAGAGACCGATGGCGATGACGACGAGTAGATAGCAGCCGAAGACGGCAAAGCCGACGCCGTGGGGCGACACGTTGCTAGTGTAGTGCGTCCGAAGAGTCTGGGTCTTGAGTCAATCGAGTCGACCGATCGGAGGGCGACGCGAGGTCGGTCCGGGGGACGGCAGAAAGCCGGGGAGGAGCACATGAGACACCGATGGGGGGGGGCCCTATGCGTGATGTGCGTGGCGTGCACGACCGCCCTCGCGAGTTCAGATACCACGACGCAGCGAGGTCCGATCGTGGTCCGGGCCAAGACGATCTACACCGTCACGAGCGGGATTGTCGAGGACGGTGCGATCCTCGTCGAGGGAGGTCGTATTCGGCGGGTTGGCAGGGACATCGTGGCACCCGCCGGCGCCACGGTGTACACGGCCGAGGCCGTCATGCCGGGCATGATCGACGCGCATGCGCACTTCGCGCTGGACAGGTCGAGCCGTCCCGCGGGTCCCGTGACCGCCGAGTGGAGGGGGGTCGAGCACCTGGTGCCGGACGATCCGATCATCCAGGTGGCGCTCTCCGGGGGTGTGACCTCGGTCATCACGCGTCCCGGGAGCGGCGTCATCAGCAGCGGCCAGGCCGTGGCCCTGAAGCTGCGCCAGACGCCGGACGAACGCCTGATCCTCAAGCCGTTCGTCGACCTGAAGATGGCGGTACGGCCGTTGATCGACCTGAGAGACGGGCAGACGCCCGCCACCGTTATGGGCTGGTATGCGACGGCCAGCGACTACTTCCGCAGGGCCCGCGCCTATCTCGAACGCCAGGCGGCGGCCGCCGCCGACCCCGCGGCCGTAGCGCCGGCGCGAGACGAGCGGCTGGAGGCGTTCGCGGCGGTGCTCCGGGGCGACGTCATGCTGCACGCCCACTGCAACTACCCGAGCGAGATCCTGATGGTCTTGCGGCTCGCCCGGGAGTTCGGCTTCATCGACAACCTCGCGCTCGGCCACGCCGGGGAGGCGTACGCCATCGCCGATATCTTGGCCGAGACCAATGTGATCCCGGTCATCGGCCCGGCGACGATCGTGCGCTTCTACGGCGACCGGGTCTCGCACAACGTCGTGAAGGATCTGATGGAAGCGGGCGTGGCCGCCAGCATCCAAAGCGATCAGAGCGGCGAGCACCTCAAGAGCTTTCGCGAGTATGGTGCATTCCTGGTCCGGCACGGCCTGCGGGAAGACCACGCGCTGCAGGCGCTCACCATCAACGGCGCGCGGGCCATGATGCTCGCGGACCGGATCGGGAGCATCGAGGAGGGGAAGGATGCCGACCTGGTCCTACTCGACGGCCATCCCTTCGACCTCACGGCCGATCGAGTCGAGCGCGTGCTGGTCGATGGCGTCGTCGAATACGAGCGCGGTGCGGCGCTGCAGCCCGCCGCGCCGACGCCGGTCGGGCCCTTCGAGCCGATGTCCGGCGAGGTCGGCGCTGACGACACGCGGTTCGCGATCACGAACGCGCACGTTTTCACCGTGAGCGGGCGCGTCATCCGGCGGGGCACCGTGGTGGTCGAGGACGGCCGGTTCACGCGGGTCGAGGCGGGGGAGGGCGTTCCCGACGGGATGCCGGCGCTCGACGTCGGCGGCCGGGTCGTCATGCCGGGGTGGGTCACCGCGCGCGCCTTTCCCAACGACTGGATCGGCGACATCAAGTGGCAGGTCCAGAACGACGAGATCACCGACCCGATCACGCCAGAGGTGAGCGCGAGGTTCGCCGTGGATCCCTGGTTCCCGTCCTTTGCCGTGTTGCGGGGCGTCGGCGTCACGGCGCAGCAGATCACGCCGGGGCACACTAACCTGGTCGGGGGAAGCGGCGTCGCGATCAAGATCGCCGGGATGGACATCGACCGGATGGTGCGGCGAGAGCCCAGCAGCGTCGTGTTCTTGCTGGCGCGGGAGTCGGCGGAGTACTGGGGCCGCGACTCCGAGATCCCTCTGACGCTGGCCGACGCCGTCGCGCGGATTCGTGAGGTGCTCGATGCGGCGACGCGCGAGCTGGAATCAGGTGACGGGGGTTCACCCGATCCGAAGCTACGGGCGCTGTTCCCCGCGCTGCGCGGCGAGGTGCCGGTCATCGTCCATGCGAAGCGCGTGGCCGAGATCCGGGAGGCGCTGCGGCTCGCCGCCGACTATCGGCTGCGGCTGATCGTCAGCGGCGCCGTCCAGGCGCACGAGCTGGCCGAGGAGCTCGGCCGGGCCGGGGCCGGGGTCATCCTCGGGGACTCGGCCTCCAGGCTCGAGGACATCCGGGGCGGCGGCGAGGGCTTCAGCTTGCAGGCGGCGGCCATCCTCAACCGCCACGGCGTCGATGTGTCGTTCTTCGGCCCGAGCGCCTCGCGGCGAGGCATGCCGACCGGACGCCTGGGCGGTGAGCCCGCGCTGAACGCGGCCTGGGTGTTCCGCAACGGGGTCCCGGAGGCGGATGCGCTGCGCATGCTCACTCTCGGCGCGGCGGAGATGTTCGACATGGACGACCGCATCGGGAGCATCGAGGTCGGGAAGGACGCCGACTTCATCGTGATGGCCGGCCACCCGTTCGACTATCGCGTGCTCCCCGAGATGGTGTTCGTCGACGGGTCGCTCGTCCATCGCGGGGCGTTCTGACGCGACCCGGGCGCGTCGAGCCCCTTAACGCTTAACGCTTGACGCAGGCGTCGACTTGGGTTGAGGGGCGTCCGGCGTGTGCTGGACGCCGGGGGCTGCGTTGCCAACGCTGGCGTCAGTAGCCCACGTGGCACGCGCCGGCGATGCCCCAGGTGCCCTCTTCACTCCGTCGCCAAAACCGGAGCGACGGTTCGGGGGCCGTGGTGTACGGCTCGACCTGGACGAAGGCGTAGCACGGCGGCAGATCCTCGGGTCGAATCATTTGCAGGACGTCGGCCTCGGCGATCTCGCGCTCGGCTCGGCGCTGCTCGAGGTCGCGCGGGTAGATGACGCGTTGCCAGGCCCCGGTGTTCACCACCCGCGGCGTCCAGGCGCCCCGCGTTGGCGAGAACCCGCGGGCGGGCAGATGCGTGTGGCTATACACGAACGTCTGGAACGGCTCCCCGGTATCGCGGGTGGCCGCGAGCCGCTGGCGGACGCCATCCAGGTACCGGCCAAACGCGAGATCCCGCGCGCGAAAGAACTCGGAGTAGACGCCGCCCAGCGTGTGCTCCTGACGCGGGCATTCCCGTGGCGCCGGCCCCGGTGTCTTCGCCAGCTGGGTCACCGTCTGCTCCAGTCGCCGCCGCGCGCGTCTGAGGACCGCCCGATGGTCGCAGATCGCCACGAGCTCCGCGTCACTCAGATCGCCGAGCGACAGGTCCAGACGGCCCTCCTCGAGTACGGCTGCCGCATGATCGTGGAACGGGTCATCGGCCGGTAGCGACTCGACGAGAAACGCGTCACCCTGGGTGCGTCGGATCTGATCGAGGTCCCACTCGGGCGGCTGGACCTCCTCCTCGAGATTGCTCCGGTACTGCGCCCAGGGCATCTTGAACAGGAAGTACCGGAGGAGCTCGCCGGTGGAGATGGCCATGTTCGCGAACTCGTCGGAGACCAAGAGGTATTTGACGCCGAGGCCCACCTGGGCGACGTTGTCGACGATCGGGTGCTCCGCCTCGCGCGCGTTGTAGAGGGCCTGCACGGCGCGCTCCTCCCAGCTGCGCGCCAGATACGTGACGCCGTCGCGTTCGACGAAGGGCCGCGGCCAGCCCTCGAGTCGTGCGGGATCCGCGCCAATTTGGTGTCCATGCTCGGCGTAGATGAGCGCGTCGTCGGACTGCCAGGCGCCCGCGGTCACGACCTGCACCCGCCCGTCCGGCGCGTCGATCGCGTCGGTCGCCGTGCGGGCGACGGACGGCAAGAGCAGCGCGGCGTCGTGGTCGCCCGGGACGAGGAACACGCGGTTGCTGCCGGCGCTCGCGAACCGCCCGAGCGCTGCGATCTCGACAGCGTGCGCCGAGATCACACGCTGTAGCCGCGCGACGGCCTCCGCCTCGGTGCATCCGAGTGCGTCGTCGCCAGGCGCGCAGTCGGTCGTCGTCGACTGCCAGAGCTCGAACGTGTCACCGTTGAGCACCAGGTCGGTCGCACCGTCTCCCTCGGTTTCGATCGCCTCGAGGAAGCGCGCGAGGTCCTCGCCCCACCGGGCATCCTCCAGGGCGTGCCAGTCGCCGGTCTCCGGATCGGTGCCCACACCCAGATGCAGGTCCGCGACCAGGACGGTCTGGCGCCCGCCGGAGTCGGCGGCCATCCCGCGCGCCGCGGCCGGCGGGGGGGCCGCCTGGCTCACGGCGACGTTCAGGAGGAGATACAGGGAGAGACGAAGGATGGTCGTATCGCGCCTCAGTGCTTGGCCAACGATGCCCTGATGATCTCGTTGTCGTTGCGCGTGATGATGTGCTGATTGGCGTAGGCCGGATGGGACCAGTGGACCGCCCCCTTCTGTCGTCGGCGCGCCGTGGGATGGGTTGGCGTGATCAGATCCGTTCGGCTGATCTCCTGGAAACCCTCGGGCCCAAGCGTCGCGATGATCAGCTCGCCGCGGTCGTTGTTGATGAAGTAGCGGTCTCCGTTGCGGACCAGGAAGGCGGCCGCCCAGCGCGCCTTCTCCTTGATCACGTCGAGCGACTCCCAAATCCGTTCCCCCGTCTCGGCGTCGAGACAGCGCATCTCGCCGTAGCTGTCGATGCCGTAGATGTAGTCGCGATCGATCACCGGCGTATTGATGAGCGCATGAATCGTGTCCGTGTTGACCTCACTCGTACTGTTGCCCTTCCAGAGCAGCGTGGCGGCCGGTTTGGCCGGATCCAGCAGGAACAGCCGCGCGCCCTCCCGAAAGGACGAGACCAGCAGCCGCTCGCCGCTGAGGACCGGGGTCATCACGGTCATCCCCATCGAGACCAGGAACGGCTCCTCCCAGTACACCTCGCCGGTCTCGGGGTCGAGCGAGGACACCGCCTCGGGATGCCAGATGATGAGCTGTCGCACGCCTCCGGCCTCGAAGATGATCGGCTGGGTGTAGCCGGGCTCCGAATCCGACGACAGGGCGCGCCAGATGACCTCACCCGTCATCTTGTCGAGCGCCATCACCTTGGCGTCCGGCTCGCCCCCGACGAGACAGATCAGGCGTTCGCCATCGACCAGGGGCGCGCCGGAGATCCCCCAGACCGGCACCGTGGCGCCGAAATCCCGGACGTAGTCTCGCTGCCAGAGCACCTTGCCGGTTGCGACCTCGAACGCAAACAGGTTGCCCATCGCCCCAAGGACGTACACGCGGTCGCCGTCGACGGTCGGGGTCGCCCGCGGCCCGATCGCGTAGAGGAGCTGCAGCCCCGTGTAGTTGGTCTCCCACTCGTGGGTCCAGAGAATCTCACCGGTCTGCTCGTCGAGGCACAGCATGCGCTCGACGGCGTCGTTGCCCTGCAGGCGGCGGGCGTCGGTGATGAACACCCGCCCGTCGGCCACGGCCGGACCGGCGTAGCCGCTGTTGATCGGGGTCCGCCAGGTGACCGTCAGGCCCTCGGCGGGAAACTCGTCGATGATGCCCTTCTCGTCCCAGACGCCCAGGCGGCCATGGCCCCGCCACTCGGGCCAGTCGTCGGCTGCCAGCGTGCTCGAGAAGGCGAAGCCGGTCAGGGCGGCGCCGCACAGCGCGGTCGACGCGACGCGGCGGAGCCGTCGGCATCTGGGCACACCACGAATGGCTCTGGTCCGGAGAGACACGGTGGGCCGAGCATAGTGCATCGGACGTGCGGGTTCAACCGCCAGGCGGATGGGCCGCGGCCGGCTGGGGCGCAAGCATGGATATACTTGACAGCCCGTGGTGCTCGACCCGTGCCGCCGGCGGGCTGCGGCCTCGACGGCGTTCTTCGACCTCTCGCGCAGCGAGTGAGCCGATGTGAAGCTGACGTTTCTCGGTGGCGCCCAGACCGTGACGGGCTCGAAATACCTGGTGGAGGCCGGGCCGGCGCGTGTACTGGTCGACTGCGGGTTGTTTCAGGGGTTGAAGGACCTCCGCCGGCGCAACTGGGCGCCGCTCCCAATCGATCCGGCGAGCATCGACGCCGTCGTGCTGACCCACGCGCACCTCGACCCCTGCGGGTATCTCCCCCGGCTGGTCGCGGCTGGGTTTCGCGGACGCATCTTCTGCACCGTGGCGACCCGCGATCTGTGCGGGCTCGTGCTGCCCGATGCCGGCCGGCTCCAAGAGGAGGACGCGCGGCAGTCCAACCGTCACGGCTACACCCGGCATCACCCGGCCCTCCCGCTGTTCACCGAGGAGGAGGCCTTCCACGCGATGCTGCAGCTGCAGCCGGTGGGCTTCGATCGATCGATCCCCGTGGCCTCGGGCGTCGAGGTGGAGTTCATCCACGCCGGACACCTCCTCGGGTCGGCGTACGTGCGGATGCGCGTCGGGGATTCGCAGATTCTGTTCGGCGGAGACCTCGGACGCTACGATCGGCCGGTGCTCCCGGATCCGACCAGCGTCGAGGAAGCCGACGTGTTGCTGCTCGAGTCGACCTACGGAGATCGCACGCATGCCTCCGACGATGACGGGGAAGCGCTCGCCAAGATCATCAACGACACCCACGCGCGACGCGGCAAGGTCATCATTCCGAGCTTCGCCATCGGCCGAGTCGAGGAGCTGCTGTACTGGCTCAAGAAGCTGGAGGAAGACGAGCGGATTCCCGTGCTGCCGGTCTACGTCGACAGCCCAATGGCCATCCAGGCCTTGAGGTTCTACACGGCGCATAGCCGCGAGCTGGACCCGGAGCTCCGGCCCGCCGGGCGCGACGTGTGCTCGTTCTGCACCGAGCGGTTTCAGACCGTCGACAGCCCAGAGAAGTCGAAGGAGCTCACCCGCTCCCAGGCCCCGAGCATCATCGTCTCCGCGAGCGGGATGGCCACGGGCGGTCGCGTGCTCCACCACCTCAAGGCCATGCTGCCGGATGCCCGTCACAGCGTCGTGTTCGTGGGCTATCAGGCCGCGGGGACCCGCGGGCGGCGGCTGGTCGATGGCATCGGCCAGGTCAAGATTCACGGTGAGCACGTGCGGGTGGCCGCCAGCGTCCGGCGGCTCGATTCGATGTCGGCCCACGCCGACTCGGGCGAGGTCCTCCGCTGGCTGTCTCATTTTACGCGCCCGCCACAGACGACCTATCTCGTGCACGGCGAGCCCGGGCCGATGGCGGTTCAACGCGAGGCGATCGCCACGCGACTCGGGTGGAGTGTGCACATACCGAGCCAGGGAGAGACCGTCGCGCTACCTTGACCCGCCACGCATCCAGATAGTACCGTGGTGTCCGATCCGGTGATCGGCATTCCACCCGGTAGGTTCTCCCATCCAGCGGCCAATCCTATGAGCGACAGCACTGGCACGACCCTCAAGCAGACACCTCTCAACGCCTGGCACCGCGCCCACGGGGCGCGCATGGTCTCGTTCGGCGGCTGGGACATGCCGGTCGAGTACTCGGGCATCACGGACGAGCACATGGCGGTGCGTACCCGGGCCGGCGTGTTCGACGTCAGCCACATGGGGGAGATTGAGATCGCGGGCACCCGAGCGCTGCAGGCGGTCCAGCGGATCAGCTGCAACGACGCGTCTCGACTGAAGATCGGGCAGGCGCACTATTCGGGACTGATGACGCCGAAGGGGACTTTCGTCGACGATCTGTTGGTCTACCGTCTGGCCGACGACCACTTCCTGCTGGTCGTGAACGCGGGGAATATCGAGAAGGACTATGCATGGATCGCAGAGCACATCCAGCCAGTGGGTGACGTGGCGGCGGTCAACGCCAGCTCGCGCTACGCGCTGATTGCGCTGCAGGGTCCCGCGGCCATGGAGATCCTGCAGCCGTTGACGGGCGTGGATCTGGCCGCGATGAAGTACTACCGGTTTGCGACGGGCGAGGTGGCGGGTGTGCGCGCCACAGTGTCGCGCACGGGCTACACGGGCGAGGACGGCCTCGAGATTCTCGTGCCGCCCCAGACGGCCGAGAAGGTCTGGGAGGCGGTGCTCGCCGCCGGCCGGGGCGTCGATCTGATACCGGCGGGGCTCGGGGCGCGCGACACGCTCCGGCTCGAGGCCGCCATGCGTCTATACGGCAACGACATCGACGAGACCACGTCCGTGCTGGAGGCCGACCTGGGGTGGATCGTCGGCTGGAAGAAGGAAGATTTCATCGGGTGCGAGCCGCTGCGCCGCGAGAAGGCCGAGGGCGTCGCCAGGCGGATCGCCGGGTTCGAGATGCTCGAGCGCGGCATCGCGCGGCACGGCCACGACGCCTACGTCGGCGGCGCCAAGGTCGGCACCGTGACGAGTGGCACGCAGACGCCCTTCCTCAAGAAGGCCGTCGGGATGGTCTACCTGCCGGTCGATCGGACGGAGCCAGACACCGAATTCGAGATCGAGATCCGCGGCAAGCGCACCCGGGCGAAGGTGGTGCCTTTGCCTTTCTACAAGAGACCGAGGAGTTGAGTACATGTATCCACCGGAGCTGAAGTACTCGAAGGACCACGAGTGGTTGCGCGTGTCGGGGACCGAGGGGCGCGTCGGGATCACCGACTACGCGCAGAAGCAGCTGGGCGACGTCGTCTTCGTGGACTTGCCCGAGGTGGGGCAGACCCTGAAGCAAGGTGAGTCGTTCGGCACGATCGAGTCGGTCAAGGCGGTGTCGGAGCTCTACAGCCCCGTGTCGGGCGAGGTCACCGAGGTGAACGGAGGGCTCGCCGATGCGCCCGAGTCGGTCAACGCCGACCCGCACGCGACCTGGATGATTGCCATCAGGCTCTCCAACCCGGACGAGGTGGCCGGGCTCCTCGACAGCACCCAGTACGCCGAGCTGGCCCGGTAGGAAACGTAGCGGCCCGGAGATCCTGCTCACCCGACCACACAGCCCCATCGGAGTCCCATGACCCTGGACGCGACCGAGCTCTTTCAGAGTCGGCACCTAGGACCACGCTCGACGGACCTCGAAGCGATGCTCGCGGCCATCGGTGTCGACTCGCTCGACACCCTGATGGCGCAGGCGATTCCGGACAGCATCCGTCTGAAAACGCCGCTCGCGCTGCCCGAGGCCGAGAGCGAACACGTGTATCTCGCGCGGTTGAGGACCGTGGCGGCCAAGAACCGGCTGGTCAAGAGCTTCATCGGCATGGGGTATTACGACTGCATCACGCCGAGCGTGATCTTGCGGAACGTGATGGAGAACCCGAGCTGGTACACGCCCTACACGCCATATCAGGCCGAGATCGCTCAGGGCCGCCTCGAATCCCTGCTGAACTTCCAGACCATGGTGATGGACCTGACCGGTATGGAAGTGGCCAACGCGTCCCTGCTCGACGAGGCGACCGCCGCCGCGGAAGCCATGGTCATGCTGCACCGCGTGCAGCAGAGCCAGCGGTCGCGCAGCGCGGACGCCGACGTGTTCGCGGTGTCGGAACGCTGCTTCCCCCAGACGATCGACGTTCTCCGCGTACGCGCCGAGCCGCTGGGCATCGAGCTTCGGCTGGGTGATCCCGATGGGCTACGGCTGGACGACCCGCGCGTGTTCGGGGCGTTGCTGCAGTATCCCGATGGCGACGGCGCGTTGCGTGACCTGACACCGTTCATCGGGAAGGCGCACGCGGCGGGCGTGCTCGTGGCCGTGGCCACCGACCTGCTGTGCCTCGCGCTCGCGACGCCACCCGGGGAGATGGATGCCGACGTCGTGGTGGGTAACTCCCAGCGGTTCGGCGTACCCATGGGGCACGGCGGGCCGCACGCGGCCTTCTTCGCGACTCGTCAGAAGTACGTGCGACAGACGCCGGGACGCATCATCGGCGTCTCCGTCGACGCGCACGGCGCCCCGGCGTATCGCATGGCGCTGCAGACGCGCGAGCAGCACATCCGTCGCGAGCGCGCGACGTCGAACATCTGTACGGCGCAGGCCTTGCTCGCCAACATGGCGGCGATGTACGCGGTCTATCACGGCCCGCAGGGGCTGGCGGCCATCGCGTCGCGCGTGCACACCCTCACCCGCCTGCTCGACCGCGAGGTCCGGCAGCTCGGCTTCGATCAGCGCAATCCTCACTATTTCGATACGCTGCGGATCGAGCTCTCCGACCCGGCAGCCGGCGATCGGATCCGAGCGGCGGCGGAGGACGCGGGGATGAACTTCCGCTATTTTTCGCGTGAGGACGGCGGGGCCCAGACCGGAGGAGCCGCCGGGGTCGCGGGGGTCGGAATCTCGCTCGACGAGACGGCCACCACGGCGGACGTGCAGGCGATCGTCGACGTGCTCACACGCGGCGTGGGCGCGGCGGGCCGCCGCGTCGAGGTCGGGGCCCTGGGCGACTCGGCGCGCACGCTCGACTATCCCGACGGGCTGGGACGCACGAGCGCCTATCTCACGCATCCGGTGTTCAACTCTCATCATTCCGAGAGCCAGATGATGAGATATATCAAGCAGCTCGAGCGCAAGGACATCGGTCTCGACACGTCGATGATCCCGCTCGGCTCGTGCACCATGAAGCTGAACGCCGCCTCGGAGATGATCCCCGTCACCTGGCCGGAATTCTCGCGAGTCCATCCCTTTGCGCCGCTGGCACAGCTCGCGGGCTATTTGCAGATCTTCGCGGAGCTGGAGGCCGCGCTGTCCGAGCTCACGGGCTTCGCGGCGGTGTCGCTGCAGCCGAACTCCGGCGCCCAGGGCGAGTTCGCTGGCCTGATGGTCATCCGCGCCTTCCACCGCGACCGCGGGGAGCACGGTCGACACGTGGTGCTGATTCCCTCTTCCGCGCATGGAACCAACCCCGCGAGCGGGGTCCTCGCGGGCATGCAGGTCGTCGTCGTCGGCTGCGACGACCAGGGCAACGTCGACGTGGACGATCTACGGGCGCGCGCCGCGGCGCATGCCGCGGACCTCGCAGCGCTGATGATCACGTATCCGTCGACCCACGGCGTCTTCGAGGAGCGGATCCAGGAGATCTGCGCCATCGTTCACGAGCACGGCGGTCAGGTCTACATGGATGGGGCGAACATGAATGCCCAGGTCGGGTTGACCAGTCCGGCCGCGATCGGTGCGGACGTCTGCCATCTCAACCTGCACAAGACCTTTAGCATTCCGCACGGGGGGGGAGGGCCCGGCATGGGCCCCATCGGCGTGGCGGCGCACCTGGCGCCGTATCTCCCGGGGCACCCGCTCGTGCGTGTCGGTGGCGAGAAGGCCACGCATGCCGTGTCCGCGGCCCCCTGGGGCAGCTCCAGCATCCTGCTGATCTCGTACGGCTACATCCGGATGCTGGGCGCGAGTGGCGTCACCGAGGCCACGCGCTACGCCATCCTCAACGCCAACTACATCAAGTCACGCCTGGAGCAGCGCTACGACGTGCTCTACACACGCGACACCGGTCGCGTGGCCCACGAGATGATCTTCGACCTGCGCGCGTTCAAGGCGTTCGGCGTCGAGGAGGGTGACGTTGCCAAGCGGCTAATGGACTACGGGTTCCACGCGCCCACGGTCTCGTTTCCGGTGCCGGGCACGGTGATGATCGAGCCGACCGAGAGCGAGCCGAAGGAGGAGCTGGATCGGTTCTGCGACGCCATGCTCGCGATCCGTGACGAGATCGAGGCGGTGGTCAGCGGGCGGGCCGACCCCAAGGACAACGTCCTCAAGAACGCGCCGCACACCATGGCCGAGGCGGCCAGCGATCGCTGGGACCATCCCTACTCGCGCGAGCAGGCCGTGTATCCGCTTCCGTTCGTGAGGGCCAACAAGTTCTGGCCGGCCGTCGGCCGGATCGACAATCCCTACGGAGACCGTCACCTGATGTGCTCGTGCCCGCCCCTCGAGTCCTACGCGGAGGACCAGGCGGCCGTACCTGCCAAGTAGCGAGTCCGCCACTAGTGTACCGGCGTCGAGATGCGGTCACGCCTCGAGCCCGCAGCACACCCATCCGCGGCGTTGCCGCTCCTCGAAATACTCCCGGTATTCCTCGTCGCGGCGCCTTGCGCCTGGGCGCGCTGCGAACCCGATCCGTGACCGCATCTCGACGCCGGTGCACTAGTTCCTGGTGAGCTCGTCTGCCTTCTGGCGAAACGCCGCGATCAAACGCCGGGTGATCGGACCGGGCACGCCCTCCCCGATCGTGTGCTCGTCCACACGAACCACGGGCACGATCTCCTTCGTCGTGCTCGTGAAGAACGCCTCGTCCGCCTCCCGGAGATCCGGTTCGTGGAGCACGGCCTCCGAGACCGGGATGCCGATTGCGGGACCCAGCTCGAGCAGGAACCCGCGGGTCACGCCAGAGAGCAACCCCGACGCGAGCGCCGGCGTGCGGACGTGCCCGTCCTTGACCAGAAAGAAATTCGACTGCGAGCACTCGGCCAGCTCGCCGCGATGATTGCGCATGAGGCTCTCGTAGGCCCCCTTGCGGTAGCCCTCCTGCATGGCGAGGGCGTTGTTCATCAGATTGTTCGACTTGATCAGCGGATTGAGTGAGCCGGGATGGTTGCGCAAGATGGACACCAGCGCGATCGTCACACCACTCTCGATCAGCGTTGCGGGCGGTTCCGCGTGCGGCTTCGCGATGATCACGAGCGACGGCGTCGGGCAGGCGCTCGGGTCGTAGGTGAGCGGTCCCACGCCGCGGGTCAGCAGGATGCGGAGGTAGGCGGGTGCGTCGCCGACCGCCGCCTCGTCGAGCGTGGCATGGAGTCGTGCCGCGAAGGCCTCGTCCGTCAGGGGCACCGGCAGATCGATCTGTGCAGCCGATCGACGCAGTCGATCCATGTGGCGATCGAGGAGAAAGATCTTTCCGTTGTACGTGCGGAGGGTTTCGTAGACACCCTCGCCATACAGGAAGCCATGGTCGAAGACCGAGATGGAGGCACTCTGCTCGTCGTACGTTCGACCGTTGACGTTCACGACTCCTGGCATGCGGTCTCCCTTCCGATGACCCGAGCACGGCAGCGTACCTCTTGTGCTAGACTTCGTGCAAACCGCCGCGACTGGCACGCCTGCACTCGACCCTCACACATTCGACAGCATGCGAATCCTCAACGCCGCGCAGATGCGTGAAGCCGATCGGCAGACGATCGAGGAGATCGGGATCGCCTCGCTGGTGCTGATGGAGAACGCCGGCCGGCAGATCGTCTCGGCGATGGAAGGCATGTTCGAGGACCTCGCCGACCGGCGGGTGGCCGTGCTCTGCGGCCGCGGGAACAACGGCGGGGACGGGTTTGTCGTCGCCCGCACCCTGCTCCAGAAGGGCGTCGAGACATCGGTGTTCCTGGTCGGGCACGTCGCTGACGTCCGTGGGGACGCCCGGGTCAATCTCGAGATCCTCGGCCGGATCGGCGTGACCGTCGTGGAGGTGACGGGCGAGCAGGAGCGGGATCTGCACTCCTCGGAGATTTCGAGCTGCGATCTGGTCGTCGACGCGATCTTCGGCACCGGGCTCAAGGACCGGCTGTCGGGGGTGCTGGAGACCCTGGTCGCGGACATCAACGGCTCCGGGCTACCGGTCGTGTCGGTCGATCTGCCGACGGGCCTCTCGGCGGACACCCACCAGCTGCCCGGCGAGGCGGTCGACGCCACGCTCACCGTCACGCTGGCCGCGCCGAAGCTGCCGCTGCTGATGCCGCCGGCCGAGGCTCGAGCCGGTGACGTCGTCATCGCGGACATCGGTATCCCGTCGTCGGTGATCGAGAGCGTCGAAGGGCCGTGGTGCGAGGCCCTCACGCGCGAGGAGATGCGGGAGCTGATACCGCCGCGCGAACCGGGTTCTCACAAGGGCGACTTCGGTCGCGTGCAGGTGATCGCGGGATCGGTCGGCAAGGCGGGAGCCGCGCATCTGGTCGGCATGGGAGCGCTGCGGTCCGGCGCCGGCCTGGTGACCATCGCCACGCCGAGATCCTCGCAGGCGACCGTGGCCGCGCTGGCGCCCGAGTACATGACCGAAGGGCTCGATGAGACGCCGGCGGGGACGATCGATTTCTCGGCGCTCGACCGGGTCCTCGAGATGCCGGGCGACGTCATCGCCGTCGGACCCGGGTTGGGAACCGGGCCGGGTCCGTCGGCATTCGTCCAGGGGCTGCTGGATCGGGCGGCGGTGCCGCTCGTGATCGATGCGGACGGCCTGAACGCGTTCGGCAAGGAGCCGGAGCGGCTGCGGGGACGCGACTCGATCGACGTCATCATCACGCCGCATCCCGGCGAGATGGCCCGGCTGCTGGGTGTCCCGATCGAGGAGGTGCAGGCAAACCGCATCGAGGTGGCTCGATCCTTCGCAACGACCCACCACCTCCACGTCGTGCTCAAGGGACACCGCACGGTCGTGGCGACGCCCGAGGGCAACGTGTTCCTCAACCTGACCGGGAACCCCGGAATGGCGACCGGCGGAATGGGCGACGTCCTGACCGGGATGATCGCGGCGTGGTTCGCGCAGTTGCTCGACGCGGAAGCCGCCTGCAAGCTTGCCGTGTATCTGCACGGACTGGCCGGCGATCTGGCCGAGGCCGACGAGGGCCAGGTGGCCATGGCCGCTGGCGATCTGGTCGGCCGTCTCGGGGACGCCGTGCTCGAGGTGAGCGCACGCAAGCGCGTGGTGTCCGAGGACTGATGCCTAGTGCACCGCCGTCCGCGGTGTGGGACCGGCTGGTGACCCGGTCGGAGGACGAGACGGCCGCGGCCGGACGTCGGCTCGCGGGCCGGCTCGACCCGGGTGCCGTTGTGCTGCTGTTCGGCGAGCTCGGGATGGGGAAGACCGCGTTCGTGCGCGGGTTGGCCGAGGGGCTCGGCACCTCCCCGGACGACGTGTCCAGTCCGACGTTCACGATCGTGCACGAGTACCGGGGACGCCCGACGCTCTACCACGTGGATCTGTATCGCATCGGCGCCGGCGAGGTGGACGATCTCGCGTTGGAGGATCTCCAGTCGCCTCGAACGATCGTTGCCGTGGAATGGGCGGACCGGCTACCGCGACCGATCCCGGGCGCCATCGAGGTGAGCTTCGAGGATCTCGGTGGCGACCTGCGACGCGTGTCCGTTCGAGGTGGGTCGCGGGTTACTCCACGCGATAGTTTGGCGCTTCCTTCGTGATCACCACGTCGTGGACGTGGCTCTCGCGGACACCGGCCGGGGTGACCCGAAGGATCCGCGCCTCCTCCTGGAGCTGTGGGATGGTGCCGCACCCACTGTAGCCCATCCCGGCGCGCAGCCCACCGACCAGCTGGTGGATCATGGCGGCGACGCTGCCCTTGTGCGCCACGCGCCCCTCGATGCCCTCCGGCACGAGCTTCTCGCCATCGCCCCCGCCCGTGTCGGTCAGCTCGAACTCGTCCTGGAAGTAGCGGTCGCGGCTGCCACGCCGCATGGCGGCGATCGAGCCCATGCCGCGGTACTCCTTGAAGCTGCGGCCCTGATAGAGGATCAGCTCGCCCGGGCTCTCGTCGGTACCCGCGAACAGGCTGCCGATCATGGTGCAGCTGGCCCCCACCGCCATCGCCTTCGTGATGTCACCCGAGTAGCGGATGCCGCCATCGGCGATGATCGGGACGTCGGTGGTAGCGGCGGCGCGCGCGCAGTCCATGATCGCGGTGATCATGGGCACGCCGATGCCGGCGATGACGCGGGTCGTGCAGATGGATCCGGCACCGATGCCGACCTTGATCGCGTCGACTCCGGCGTCGATCAGCGCCTTCGTCCCCTCGGCGGTGGCCACGTTCCCGGCCACCAGGTCCACCTGGGGATGCTCGAGTCTGAGCCGACGAACCATCTCGAGCACGCCCTGCGAGTGCCCGTGCGCGGTGTCGACGACGAGCGTGTCCACGTGGGCGCCGACGAGGGACTCGGCGCGTTCCAGCGTATCCTTGGCCACCCCCACCGCCGCACCGACACGGAGCCGGCCCAGCGCGTCCTTGCACGCATTGGGATACTTGGTCACCTTCTGGATGTCCTTGACGGTGATCAGCCCCTTGAGCATGAAGTTCGGATCCACGACCAGCAGCTTCTCCACCTTGTGCCGATGCAGGATCTCTCTGGCCTGATCGAGGGTCGTGCCGACGGGCACAGTGATCAGGTTCTCGCGCGTCATGATGGCGCTGATAGGCCGGCTGGTGTTGGTCTCGAATCGAAGGTCGCGGTTGGTCAGGATCCCGACCAGGCGGCCCTCCTTGCGGCCGTCCTCGGTAATTGGGACACCGGAGATCCGATACTGCCGCATCAAGTCGAGTGCTTCGTAGATCTTGTTGGTCGGAGAGAGCGTGATCGGATTGACGATCATGCCGCTCTCGGATCGCTTGACGCGATCCACCTCGGACGCCTGCTCGGCGATCGAGAGGTTCTTGTGGATGATGCCGATGCCGCCCTGCTGCGCCATGGCGATCGCCAGGTGGGACTCCGTGACCGTGTCCATGGCGGCGCTCGCGATCGGGACGTTGAGTCGCAGGTTGCGGGTGAAGCGCGAGCTGACGTCGACCTGGCTCGGCAGCACTGTCGAGTGCCTGGGCGGCAGCAGAATGTCGTCGAAGGTCAGCGCGACGGCAAATCCGGCCTCGACATGGGAGAGCGTCTGCGTGTGGATCGTGGGATCAGGCACCATGGCATTTCTTGTACTTCTTGCCGCTGCCGCAGGGGCAGGGCGCGTTCCGACCGACCTTGGGTTCCTCGCGCCTGACGGTCTGGACCGCCGCGTCGTCACCGCCCGTCCGGGCAGGCCGGAGCGCCCCGGACGGCCCTCCGGCGGCGCGGGCGGCGGCCGCCCCGACCAGCGCCGGCACCGCCGCCTCGCTCGGGTCGTTGAAGGTGAGGGCCTGGGCCCTGCGCGCCTGGGCGCGCCGCGCCGCGATCGCGTCCTCGTCCTCGACGACCGGCCGGAGCCTCCAGAGGTAGCGAACGATCTCCTCGTCGATCCGGCCCTTCATCGCCTGGAAGAGGGCGAAGCTCTCCTTCTTGTACTCGACGAGCGGATCCCGCTGGCCGTAGCCCCGCAGCCCGATGCCTTCCTTGAGGTGGTCGAGGCTATAGAGATGGTCCTTCCACTGCCCGTCGACGATCTGGAGCATGACGTCGCGTTCGACGCGGCGCAGGACCTCGTTCGGGACCAGCGCCTCCTTCTCCTCGTATCGCCGGGTGATGCGCGCCCAGAGCGCGTCGCGGATCTCATCGGGGCTGCCGCCCGCGAAGTCGACCGCCGCGTGGTCGGCCGGCTCCAGGCCAAACAGGTCGGATAGCGCCTGCTGTAGCCCCTGGACGTCCCAGTCCTCGACATCCAGCTGAGCGCCGCAATGAGTTTCGACATGGGTTTCGAGGAGCTCCTCGGCGAGCTCCATGAGGTACTCGCGGGACTCGACGACCTCCTCCGCGGTCAGGTGGATTCGTCCCTCCAGCAGCTCGCGGCGGAGCGAGTACACGCTCTCGCGCTGCTTGTTCATGACGTCGTCGTACTCGAGGAGGTGCTTGCGGACGGAGAAGTGCTGGGCCTCGACCTGCTTCTGAGCCCGCTCGATGGCCTTGGTCACCATCTTGTGCTCGATTGGCACCCCCTCTTCCATGCCCAGCCGCTGCATCAGACCGCTGATCTTGTTGGATCCGAAGATCCGCATCAGGTCGTCCTCGAGCGAGAGGTAGAAGCGCGAGGACCCAGGGTCGCCCTGCCGTCCAGCGCGGCCCCGCAGCTGATTGTCGATGCGTCGCGCCTCATGACGCTCGGTCGCGATGATGTGCAGACCACCCAGCGCCACGACCGCGTCGTGCTCGGCATCGGTTTGCGTCTTGTAGGCGGCAAACGTCGGCTCCCAGAAGCTGCGTGGCACGCGGTAGAAGGAGTCGAGATGGTAGAAGTAGACGTTCTCCTCGTCATCGACGAATCGCGCCTCGCCCTTCGGTAGGCGCTCGGCGACCTCCTCGGCGAGGCACCGCTGGCGCGCCATGAACTCCGGATTGCCTCCGAGCAGGATGTCGGTTCCACGGCCGGCCATGTTGGTCGCGATCGTCACGGTGTCCTTGCGGCCCGCCTGGGCGACGATCTCGGCTTCCTGCGCGTGGTACTTGGCGTTGAGGACGACGTGCTTGACGCCACGTCGTTTGAGCATCGCACTGAGACGCTCGGACTTCTCGATCGACACCGTGCCGACGAGCACCGGTCGCCCCTGTTCCTGCTTCTCGAGAATGTCCTCGACGATGGCGTCGAACTTCTCGGGCTCGGTGCGGTAGATCGTGTCCGGTTCCTCGAAGCGACGCAGGACGCGGTTCGTGGGGGCGACAATGACATCGAGTTTGTAGATCTTGGCGAACTCCTGAGCCTCCGTGTCGGCCGTGCCCGTCATGCCGGCGAGCTTGTCGTACTTGCGGAAGTAATTCTGAAAGGTGACCGTCGCGAGCGTCTGGTTCTCGCGTTCGATCTTCACCTTCTCCTTGGCCTCAACCGCCTGGTGCAGCCCGTCGCTCCAGCGCCGTCCGGGCATCAGCCGTCCGGTGAACTCGTCGACGATGACCACCTGGCCGTCCTTCACCATGTAGTCCACGTCGCGTTTGAAGAGCGTGTGCGCGCGCAGCCCCTGGTTGGCATGATGAAGCAGCGGCATGTTCGCCGGGTCGTAGAGGCCGCCCGGCGCCAGGCGATGGGCGAGCAACTGCTCGACCCTGGCCATGCCGCTCTCGGTCAAGTTGACGGTCTTGTGCTTTTCGTCGACGAGGTAGTCACCCGTGGCCTCGAGTGCCTCACGGTCCTCGGCCTTGGTGTCGCCACGCGTGACGGCGCCGGCCTTGAGTCGAGGGATGATCCGGTCCACCTCGTTATACATCTCGGTCGACGCCTCCGCGGGGCCCGAGATGATCAGCGGCGTTCGCGCCTCGTCGATGAGAATGCTGTCTACCTCGTCGACGACCGCGAAGTTGTGGCCCCGCTGGACGTACTGCGCTAGGTCGAACTTCATGTTGTCGCGAAGATAGTCGAAGCCGAATTCGTTGTTGGTGCCGTAGGTGATGTCGGTGGCGTAGGCGGCCTGGCGCGAGGTGTCGACGAGATCGTGCTGGATGACGCCAACCGTCATCCCCAGAAAACGGTAGATCCGGCCCATCCATTCGGAGTCGCGACGAGCCAGATAGTCGTTGACGGTCACGACGTGCACGCCCTTGCCTTCCAGGGCGTTGAGGTAGGCTGCCAGGGTCGCGACCAGCGTCTTGCCCTCGCCGGTCTTCATCTCGGCGATCTTGCCCCGGTGCAGGACGATCCCACCGATGAGCTGCACGTCGAAGTGCCGCATCTCCAGGGTGCGGCGTCCAGCCTCCCGGACCATGGCGAAGGCGTCGACCAGAATGTCGTCGAGGGTCGCGCCCTGGTCGATCCGCTCGCGGAACTCCGTGGTTCGACCGCGCAGCTGGTCGTCCGTGAGCGCCCGCACCGCCGCCTCGCGGTCGTTGATCTCGGCGACCGTCGGCCGGAGGCGCTTCAGGTCGCGCTCGTTTTGTGTGCCAACGACCTTCGCTAGGAGGGTGTCGAACATTTGGGTGCAAGGGGGGACGCCGGCGGTCGGACGTTACGCATGCCGATCACCGAGGAATGCATCCATTCTAGGGGCGCCCGGGAGACAGGTCAAGGTGAGGCCCGCCGGGTGAGGCCCGCCGGGAAGACGCGGTGGCGCGCGGCGTGATCGGGGGCGATGAGGGTCGACTCGGTGGGCGGCCGGTGCGAGGCGGAGCGCCTCAGTCGGCCATGTGCCCGACCAGGACCCGCCGGGGGAGGAGCAGCCGGGGGTTCATCGGCCGGTTGTTGACCCACACCTCGTAGTGCACGTGGGCGCCGGTGGTGCGGCCCGTCGACCCGACGTAGCCGATCACATCGCCACGCTTCACGGTCTGCTTCGGCTCGACGGCGATACGTGACATGTGGCCGTAGCGCGTCCGGATCCCGAAGTCGTGGTCGACGGTTACGAGGTTGCCGTAGGCGCCGGACCATCCTGCGGCCCGGATGGTCCCTGACGCGGTGGAGTAGATCGGGCTACCGGCATCAGCCGACACGTCGAGCGCGGGATGGAAGGACGGCCGCCCGGTGAACGGGTCCGTGCGCGTGCCGTAGCTCGCCGACAGCCAGCCGCGTGCCGGCCAGATCGAGGGGGTGGCTTCCGCCAACGCCTCCCGTCGTTCCACGTCGGTGCGGACGTAGTGCAGCCGCGTCTGCAGCGTGTGGAGGAGGTCGCGCAGGACGTCGAACGTGTCTTCGGCCGATTCCGGCATGGGCGACCACGCCTCGTCGGATGCGCCCTCGGCACCGCCCATCGCGCGAGCCCTGACGGCGGTCGGCAGCTGGTTGATGGCGCGCTCCGAGTCGGGTGCGAGCTCGGCGCGCTCGCTCAGATCGGCCATCGAGGCCTGGAGCGACGTGATCCGCGTGGCGAGCTCGCCGGTCGCGGTGCGATAGGCGACGTTCTCGAGATGCAGCGCGGCGTTGGTGGCGCGCAGCTGGCCGATCTCCGTCAGGATGCCGTGTCGAACCGCCAGGGCACTCAGCAGCGCGACGGTCAGCAGTGCGCTCGCACTCCAGAGCGTCGGCTTGAGTCCGAAGGTGAGGCGGCGAATGGCACCGGTGGATCGGTCGGCGAGGAGGATGGTATAGCGTCTGCTCAGCATAGCGTCAGTTGCGGATTCTCCGCCCGGGCGCGTCAGCGGGTACGCCTGGCGGCGTCGCGGCTGGACCGGAGGGCCCCTGGCCTCGAGCCACACCCCATGGGCGCTGGGGTAAACCCGAGGACCTTAACACATTCTCACCGGAGTCGTGAAGGGAAGAATTGGTAACGGCGAATACACGGCGAAACGTCGACGCCGCGGATTTCCCCTAGCAGCCCGTGGTGAAAGGCCTGCGTTGCACAAAGGGCGGTGTGCGGGCTATCTGCGCTCCTTGGGTGTGACCGTTCACTGGGGGGCGGAAGGGCGGCCGCCCGGCTAACCGAAAACATTGCGGCGGCTGACGCACGCGTCTCTCACGCGGCCTGGAGGCTGGCCGCCTTCACGGTTTGCCGGGCGGCCGCCCTTCCGCCCCCCAGTGAACTCCGGCAGCCCTTGGGAATTGCGCGGCTGCGCGCTGCGAGAGTGTGTCTTCCATAGGGCTTGACGGACTTGCCGGGCGCCCGGCTGGCCAGGCGCGGCGAGGGAGCACACAGGCGGTATTCGACCGAGGGGCTAAGGTAGGCAGGCAGGATGCCGCGCCGGCCGACTGCAGCAGGACTCTTACCACGGGCTGCTAGACGAAGGGATCGGGGGGCTGGGCTCGGTGGCGGACGGTCACGGGCTGTGGCGCCTCGTTGACGTGGAGCTGGAAGACGTCGGGGCGCGCGTAGTGCCCGACCACGTCCAGATCGTATTTGCCGCGCGCCACGTCCTCGAGATCCAGGTCCGCGGTCAGGATCGTCGGACCCTCGCCGTGCGGGCCGGCGAGGACCTCGCCCAGCGGTCCGACGATGCAGCTTCCGCCTCGCATGAGGACGGTCTCCGGGTCGGAGCCCTGAACGGGATCGTAGTCCGCCGGGCAGTCCGCGCGGGTCAGATACTGGCAGGCGGAGAGCACGAAGCAGCGTCCCTCGAGCGCGATGTGACGCATGGTCGAGAGCCAGCGCTCGCGGTCGTCGGCGGTCGGGGCGCAGTACAGCTGAATCCCCTGGGCGTACATGTGGGTCCGCAGGAGAGGCATGTAGTTCTCCCAGCAGATGACCGCGCCCAACCGCCCATGCGGCGTGTCGAAGACCGGCATGGTGGAGCCGTCTCCGAAGCCCCAGATGATTCGTTCCATGGCGGTCGGCATGAGCTTGCGGTGCTTCCCGAGCAACCGACCGTCGGACCCCAAGAACACGACGGTGCAGTAGAGGGTGCCGCCGTCGCGTTCGATGACACCGATCACGAGGTGCACGCCGTTCTCGCTCGCGATGCGGCCGAGCGCATCGGTCGAGGGGCCCGGAACGTCGATCGCGCTCTCCCAGTAGCGGCGGAAGGTTTCGCGGCCGTCGGACGTCCGGGAGCCGACCCGTGCGCCGAAATCGAGCCCCTTCGGGTAGCCGGACACGAACGCCTCGGGAAAGAGCACGAGCCGGGCCCCCTGTCGCGCCGCGCCGGCGGTCAGGTCCGCGGTCTTGGCGATCGTGGCCCCGGCATCGAAGATCACGGGGCACGCCTGCACGACGGCGACCTTCACTCGACCCATGGAGTGTCTCCCTTCCGGATCCATCTTGACAGACTCGTGACCGCGTCGGGAAGGTCGACCCGTCGGGCCGACACGCCGTCAGACGGGCGCGCGGAACTGGAGCGCCTCGGCAAGGTGATCCGCGGCGATGGTCTCGGCGCCATCGAGATCGGCGATCGTGCGTGCGACCTTGAGGACGCGGGTGTGCGATCGGGCGCTCAGCGCCAGACGACCGGCCGCGGCATCCAGGAGCCGCGCGCCATCGGATGCCAGCCGACAGTGCCGCCCAATGGCGGCCGGCGTCAGGTCGGCGTTGACACGCAGCCCGAGCGAGGCCAACCGCACGCGCTGGCGGTCGCGAGCGGCGACCACGCGCGCCCGAATCGTCGCCGACGATTCTCCGGTCGGGTCTTCCCGTAGCGCGCGCGTCGGGACCGCGGCCACCTCCACGGTCAGATCGATCCGGTCCCGGAGCGGCCCGGAGAGGCGATTCCGGTAGCGGTCGACCTGGAGCGGCGTGCACCGGCAGGTGTGGGTCGCGTCCCCGTGATAGCCGCAGGGACAGGGGTTCATGGCGCCCACGAGCACGAAGCGGGTCGGGAAGACCGCCGTCCGTGCCAGCCGCGCGATCGCGATCCGGCCTTCCTCGAGCGGCTGTCGCAGCAGCTCGAGTATCCGTCGGCCGAACTCGGGCACCTCATCCAGGAAGAGCACGCCGTGATGCGCCAAGCTGATCTCTCCGGGACGGGGCAGGGTACCGCCGCCGACGAGCCCCATCTCGGAGATCGAATGGTGTGGAGATCGAAAGGGGCGGACGCGCAGCAAGCCGTGGCCCGGAGGCAACAGGCCGGCCACCGAGTGAATCGACGAGGCTTCCAGTGCTTCCTCCTGCCGCATGGCCGGCAGGATACCGGGGAGGCGTTGAGCGGCCATGGTCTTGCCGGCGCCGGGTGGTCCCACCATCAGCAGGTTGTGGGCCCCGGCCGCCGAGATCTCCAGCGCGCGGCGTGCCAGGGCCTGGTCGCGGATGTCGACGAAGTCGCCCGCGCCGCCGGGTCGGACGGCGGTCGGCGTCGGGCGCGGGGGTAACGCGCGGCGCGGCGTCCGGGTTCTCGAGGGCGGCCAGGGCCTCGGTGAGCGAGGCGACCGGTACCACTCGCAGGTCGGGGACGACGGCAGCCTCGGCGGCGTTCTCCCTCGGGAGCACGATGGTCGAGATGCCGTCGCGCCGGGCCGCCATCGCGATCGGGAGCACGCCCCTGGCGGGCTGGAGGGCGCCATCCAGTGACAGCTCACCGAGCAGGAGCCAGTCATCGACGTGCCACCGCGCGATCGCGCCGCCCGCGGCGATGACGCCGACGGCGATCGGCAGGTCGAACGCCGCCCCGACCTTGCGGAGGTCCGCGGGCGCGAGGTTGATCGTGACCCGGCTGAGGGGGAATTCGTAGCCCGAGTTCTGAATCGCGGCCCGTACGCGGTCGCGGCTCTCGCGGACGCTGGTATCGGGCAAGCCGACCAGGGTGAAGCACGGCAGCCCGTGCGAGACGTCCACCTCCACGTGGACGACCAGCGCGTCGATTCCGAAGACCGCGGCACTGCGGAAGGTGCCCAGCATCGCAGGGGATGCCGGCCGTGAGGCCGCCCGGGACGAGGCCACCAGGCCGCACGCCGACTGGGCACGGCACGTGCAAGAACCGCCCCACCTCGCCCGCCGGGGTGGGTGACGTGGGGCGCCGCGCGTAGGCGGACGGGGTGGGACGGGCGGCCGTGCTCTTCTTGCCGGTCGCCGGGGATGGGGACAAGGCAGGTTCTGCGACCTCCTCGACGCTGTCCTCGACGCGTGCCGGAGCCCAGGCGTCAGGGGAGAAGGGGACTGGGGGCGGGCTGGCAGGGTTCAGTGGGTCAAGTGGTCAAGTGGTCAAGCTACTTAAGGGGTCGAGGGATCGACGTCAAAGCCGTAGTGCGACGGGGCCCGGCCGATGAGGATCGCCGCCAGCACCTTCGGCACGTAGGTGCGCGTCTGTTGCGGCAAGAACTCGTCGGTTCGGCTCAGCGCCCAGAAGTCGTGGCGGCCGGACCGGCGAATCGCCTCCCGGACGCGGGCCGGGCCCGCGTTGTACCCCGCCAACGCCAGCAGCCAGTCACCCTGGAAGGTCTCGACGAGCTGGCTGAGATAGCGTGCCGCCGCTCGCGTGGATTTCTCCGGGTCATTACGCTCGTCGACGCCCGCGTCCTGGCGAAGACCCAGGGACCGCGCGGTGCCGCCCACGAGTTGCCACAACCCCTTGGCTTGCGTGCGGGAGGTCGCCTGCGGGTCGAAGGCGCTCTCGACCAACGGGATGTAGGCGAGGTCCAGCGGAAGCCCCTCCTCGCGGAGCACCTGCGTCACCAGGGGGAGGTAGGGCCGGGCGCGCCGCAACGCGTCGTGCAGGTCGCCCCGCAGGCGCCCCTGGAACTGCTCGAGCTCATGGAGCACGCGCGGCTCGAGCGGGATCTGTAGCTCGGGGCCGGCGGCGGGAGCGGTTTCGATCAGCACTTCGGGCTCGGCGACCGGCGGGTCGACCGCCGTGGCGGCGAGCAGGTCGGCGAGCAGAGTCGGGTCGCTCGAGCGGCCCTCGACGCTCCCGGCGAGGAGGACGAACCCCGGGGGACACCCCCCGATCCGGTCGAGGAGGGCGCCCAGCCTCGGATCCGATGGCTGACGGGACGCCGCCCGCAGGAGCACGAGCGCGCGGTCGAACTCGCGTCGTGCCTGCTCCGGGTGGTCACGCTGGAGGGCGCGGCACCCGGCCTCGACGTGTCCTCGGGCGGCGGCCGTGGCCTCGTCGCTCGTGGCGGTCGGCGCACTCGGGCGTTGGGCGGGCAGCTGGACTCGATGAGAGGCGCGGCATCCGGCCAGAAGCGCGCCGAGACAGAGGATGAGCGCCGCGACCCGCGTCCTGTCGTCGGTCATGAGCGGCCCGACGGCCAGCTCGGCTCGACCAGAATGTGGTGTGCTTCTCCCAGGTCGCGGGCGGCCGGCGTGACGATGGCACGCTCGGCGAGCAGGATCCGGCGCCCGGCCTTGAGCGCGCTCCGCACATCGTCCTCGCACACGAAGTCGACCGCCGTTTCGGTGATGGGCGGGAGGTCGGGTTCGGATGGCGATGCGTCAGCCGGGGCGATCGGCGGCGGCGCCGCGGCGGGCGGAGAGGCCTCCCGACCCGGGTCGGTGGCGTACCCACGCGCCGCAAGGAAGGCGTCGATCCGTTCGACCAGCGCCTCGGCCTGGATCCCTGTCGGCGTCGGCCTCGCCGGCGCACTCGGCAGCGTGGTCGCCGCCGGGGCGGCGGCGGGGTGGTCCGTGGCGGGTCGGATCTCGTAGGCCAGACGCTTGACGTTCAGCAGGTGCCGCGGAGAGATGTTGTCCGACGTGATGTTGCCGCCGTATCCGCCGCAGCCGAGCGTCATCGCGGGATCGAGGCCGGTCGTCAAGCCGATCGAGCCGTGCGTCGCGGGCGTGTTGACGACGATGCGGAACGCCGGTTTCTTCAGACCGAACTCCAGGATGACGTCCTCGTTGCGCGAGTGGATGGACATCGTATGACCCATCCCGCCGTAGCTCAAGAGCTGCTTGCAGCGCTCGCAGCCCTCCTGCCAGTCACGAACGACGTAGAAGGCGAGGACGGGGCAGAGCTTTTCGATCGACAGCGGGAACTCTCGCCCCACGCCCGCCAGAGGGGCGAGGAGCACGCGGGTCCCGTCCGGCACCTGGATCCCGGCTCGGTCGGCGATGTGGCCAGCGGGTTTGCCCACCAGCGACGGATCGGGCAGCCGCTGCGGTGTGACGAGCACCTTGGCCACGGCATCGGCTTCGTCGGACGACAGGAAGTGCCCCCCCAGGGCCACGAATTCGCGCTTGACCGCGTCGGCGACATCGGCATCCACGACGACCGCGTTCTCGGACGAGCACAGCACGCCATTGTCGAAGGTCTTGCCCGCCAGGACGTCACGCACCGCCTTGTTGATGTCAGCCGAACGCTCGATATACGCGGGTGCGTTGCCCGGACCCACGCCGTAGGCGGGCTTGCCGGCGCTATAGGCTGCGCGCACGAGCCCCATCCCGCCTGTGGCCAAGATCACCGCCACGTCGCGGTGCCGCATCAGCTCCTGGGTGCCCTCGAGCGTGACCGTTCGCATGCAGCCGACCGTGCCCTCTGGCGCGCCGGCGCCGCGGGCGGCGAGCGCCATGATCTCCGCCACGCGCGCGATCGAGGCCAGCGCCGCGGGATGGGGGCTCAGCACGATCGGGCAACGCGCCTTGACGGCGATCAAGATCTTGTAGATCGCGGTGGATGTGGGGTTCGTGGAGGGGACGAGACCG
Organism: Vicinamibacterales bacterium; assembly: GCA_965197935.1. Taxonomy (GTDB): domain Bacteria; phylum Acidobacteriota; class Vicinamibacteria; order Vicinamibacterales; family CAZQMT01; genus CAZQMT01. The sequence goes on from CBDAOD010000002.1 coordinate 2,236,781, forward strand.
GCGACGACGCCAAATGGCTCGGCGATCTCGACGACGCGTCGATCGTCCAGGCGTCGGATCACGCCGACCGTGCGCATCGGCCGGATGAACCGGTACACCTGTTCGGCCGAGAAGAGATTCTTGCGGACCTTGTCGGCGACGACACCGTACCCGGTTTCCTCGACTGCGAGGCGGGCGAGCGACTCGGCCTCGGCCCGCGCCGTGGCCGCCATGTCGTCGACGACCCGATCGATCTGGGCCTGTGTGAACTCTACCAGCTCGGCTGCGGCCGTCTTGGCGCGGCGCGCGAGGGTGCGCGCTTCATGAATGGAGGCGAGGTCGCGATCCGACCCCGGGCCGGCTGGCGCTTCCTGAGCCATGACTGAGGACCCTGCCAAGAATGACTATGCCACTCTGCCGGGCGATGCATCCCGCCCGGCGACACCTATACTGGCCAGGGTCCTGACTCCATTGGGATGCCGGCTCCGCCAGCCACCACCCGGCCGGTCTACTTCGCGCCGGTATCCTTCGTCTTCGGCAGGATCTTCTCGACCTCCGCGTGAGGCCGCGGGATCACGTGCACCGAGACGAGCTCTCCGACGCGGCGTGCGGCCGCCGCGCCGACATCCGTGGCCGCCTTGACGGCGCCGACATCGCCACGGACCATCACGGTGACATAGCCCGCGCCGATATACTCCTTGCCGACGAGGACGACGTTGGCCGCCTTGACCATGGCGTCGGCGGCCTCGATCGATCCCACGAGGCCTCTCGTTTCCACCATCCCGAGCGCTTCGAGTGACATCGGATCCTTCCGGAGGCCGTATGGTGTGAGACGCGCGGCCGGGGGCCAGGCCGGCCGCGCCTGGAGCCGACGACCGATTCGCGCGGGCACTCTAGCATATTGCTCCAACCGCAACAACCAATATAAGATAGCAGGTTGGTATGAGAAGGAGTCTCGTTCTCTGCTTCGCGGCGTGCGCGGCGGTGTCGGCGGGCTGCGCGGCCAGCGAAGAAGAGGCCCCGCCCGTCGCCACGCCGGCCTTTTCGGTGGACAGCGCGCGGGCGCCGCTCGGCAGTCCGATCGAGGTGACGTTCCGGTTCGTCGTCGAGGAGGACGCGCCGTCCTTCGACGAGAAGTACCGGGTCATGGTCCACATCCTCGATTCCGATGAAGAGCTGATGTGGACGGACGATCACGATCCGCCTGTCGCCACTACCGAGTGGTCGCCGGGGCAGACGATCGAGTACTCGCGCACCACCTTCGTGCCCATTTACCCGTATATCGGAGAGGCCATCGTTCAGGTGGGGCTCTACTCCGATGTGGACGGATCGCGCCTGCCGCTCGCGGGTGAAGACATGGGCCAGCGCGCCTACAAGGTTGGGACGCTCCAGCTTCTTCCCCAGTCCGAGAATATCTTCCTCATCTTCAAGGAGGGGTGGCATCGGGCCGAGGTGGCGCCGAACAACGCGGCGGTCGAATGGCAGTGGACCAGGAAGGAGGCGACGCTCTCCTTCCGTAGCCCCCAGCGCGATGCCCTCCTGTATCTCGAGATCGACGGGCGCCCTGACCTGTTCCCCGAGCCGCAGCTCGTGACCCCTCGATAGGCGAGGAAACCGTGACCACGCTCGAGGTGGCCTCCCGCGAGAGCGCCCTGCACCGCGTGCCGCTGTCCGCCGCCCAGCTCGGCGATACCGACATGGTGGATTTGCGGCTCGCCGTCGACCAGACGTTCACGCCCGGGTGTTTGCCGGGAACCAGCAACGCGGACATGCGCGAGCTGGGAGTTCGGGTCTTCCATGCCTTCGTGGAGCCGCAGTAACGTGAGCCGCGGTAGCGTGAGCGGCGGTCGCGTGAGGATGACGCGTCTCGGCCCCTCGCTGGCGATCCTCGTCTGGTTAGTGGGCGGCACGGCGACCTCGGCCGACGTCGTTCGTTTCGATTCGGGACGGCGGATGTCCGTCGAGAGCCACCGCGTGGAGGGCGATCGGGTCGTGCTCGTGCTGCGACGCGGCGGGGAGATCGTCTGCGACCGCGCCCTCATCGTGAGCATTCACCCGGACGAGATCCCGTATCCCGCTCCCGCGACGGCGGCCTCGCCGGCGCGCCGGCTCCCGCGGGGCACCGGGTTGTACGCGGAGATTGCCGACATCGTGAGCAGCATCGCCCCGCGAAGGCGTGGATCCCGAGCTGGTGCACGCCGTGATCCAGGTAGAGTCGGCCTATCAGCCATCGGCGCGTTCCCCGAAGGGCGCCATGGGGTTGATGCAGCTGATGCCCGGAACCGCCCGGCTCTACGCCGTGGCGGACCCCTACGATCCGCGGGCCAATATCGAGGCCGGCACGCGGCATCTCAAGTCCCTGCTCGGGCGGTTCGATCTGGACCGGGCCCTGGCTGCCTACAACGCGGGGGCGGGCGCGGTCGAGCGGTTCGGGGGCATTCCGCCCTACCGGGAAACCCGGGACTACGTGGGCCGCGTCCGGCGATTGTTGGGTTTATCCTCCCAGAACTGACCCAGTCCGTCCGATAACTACTAACGATGGCGCCGGGCAGCCGTCCTGGACTTCGATCCGTCCAAACGGGTGGGGCCGCCGGACTGCACGGTGGGGCTCGCGCAGGCCCTGCAGTATTGTGTAACATGGTGCATCTATGTGTAACAGGTGTCGTGACAACGAGTTAGAACGGTTCCGCTGGCGAGTGACGACGTCCGCCGGCCGGGTGCCGGGATTCCCGGAGTAGGAGCGCGGTGGAGTTCTTCTGCAGGCTCGGGACGGCCACGGGCGAAGTCATCGAAAACGTCTACGTGGCCGACAACGAGGTCCGGCTCAAGCACGAGCTCGAGGAGAAGGGCCTGTACGTCCTGTCCATCGAGCGCCGCGGCGGTCTCGGCCTGCCGAGCCTCTCGTGGTCGAAGGGCCGGCGCATCAGCACCCGGGAGTTCCTGGTGTTCAACCAGGAGCTGGCGACGCTGCTCAAGGCCGGGATGCCTCTGGTGCAGTCGCTCAATCTGCTCCGCGAGCGGGTCGTGAGCCCGCTCTTCCGAAGCGTCCTGGACGACGTCCATGACCAGGTCAAGGCGGGGACCGCCCTCTCGGACGCGTTCGCGACCCACGGGGATCTCTTCCCGGGCATCTACACCGCGTCGCTGCTGGCGGGTGAGCGGAGCGGTGGCCTCGAGACCGTGCTGCGGCGTTACGTCAGCTACGTGAAGGTCGTCGGAGAGGTCAAGCGGCGGACCGTCTCGGCGCTGGTCTACCCAGCGATCCTCGTGGGCCTGGCGCTCATCGTCGTCAGCGTCATCGTGCTGCGGGTCGTCCCGGAGTTCGCGGATTTCTACGCCAGCTTCGATGCCCAGCTCCCGTGGACGACCCGGGCGATCGTCTGGGCATCGGGGGTGCTGACAAGCTATTTCTGGCTGCTCGTCCTCATCGCCGGCGGGCTCGGGCTCGCCGGATGGACGTGGTTGTGGCGCCCCGCCCAGCGGGCCCGATTCGACCGGCTCGTCCTGGCGACGCCGTGGCTCGGGCCCATCGCCCGCAAGTTCACGACGTCGCAGATGTCTCGGACCCTGGCGACGCTGCTGAGCGGGGGTATTCCGCTCGTGAGCGCCGTCGAGACGGCCGCACGCTCGATGAGCAATCGGCACATGGCGCAGCAGCTCGTGGAGGTCGGCCAGCGGGTGCGGGAAGGTGAGGGGCTCGCGAACGCGATGCGTGCGCGGGATGTCTTCCCGGACGTGGCCATCAAGATGGTGGAGGTTGGGGAGTCGACCGGCGCGCTGCAGGACATGCTCAATAGCGTCGCCGACTTCTACGACGAGGAGATCGAGACGAATCTGGCGCGCTTCGTCACCCTGGTCGAGCCTGTTCTGCTCGTGGTGATGGGGATCGTGATCGCCGGGCTCCTCCTCGCGCTGTATATGCCGCTCTTCCAGCTCTCGTCCGTGCTGGGATGACCGGCGGTGGTGTGACTATGGCCTCGAACGTACCAGTGGCGCCTCCGGGTGCGAACGACGCAGACACGCAGCTCCCGGAGACGGCCGCCCTCGACCAGCTCCACGTGCGGGAGTCCGAGCCGGCCGCGACCGTCGACCATGCGGCGGAGGTGGCGCAGGCCAGGCGTTTGGCCGAGCGGTACCGCCTCGAGTTCGTGGACATGGATCACTTTCATCTGGACGGTGATCTGTTCCGGTCGATCCCCGCCGAGTTGATGTTGCGGTATGGGTTCGTTCCGCATCGGCGCGAGGGGACGGCCCTCGTCATCGTCGTGTCGGATCCCACCGACCTCCCGATGATCGACGAGCTCTCGCTGCTGCTCGCCAGCCCGATCAAGGTGACGGTCGGCGCGGCCTCGGCTATCCAGGCCATGCTGCAGAAGAGCGAGAGCTCGCAGCGAGTCCTCGAGGACGCCACGGAGAGCTTTCAGCTCCAGCTGCTCCGCGAGGACGAGGGAGGAGAGGATAGTCTCACCGTCGAGCGGCTCACGAGCGACATCAGCCCGGTGATACGCCTGGTCGACTCGACCATCTTCACGGCGATTCAGCGTCGCGCCAGCGACATCCACATCGAGACGCAGGACGACGCGGTGTATGTCAAGTACCGGGTCGACGGTGTGCTCCAGCCGGCCATGCGCCCCATCGACAAGCGGTTTCACGGCCCGATCATCTCGAGGGTGAAGGTCATGGCCGAGCTCGACATCGCCGAGAAGCGTGTGCCCCAGGACGGACGTTTCAAGCTTCGCGTGCCGGGCAAGACCATCGACTTCCGCGTCTCGATCATGCCCAGCGTCCACGGCGAGGACGCCGTCATCCGTATCCTCGACAAGGAATCGATCAGCGAGCAGTTCCGCGAGCTTCGGCTCGATATCCTGGGGTTCCCGGATGTCGAGCTCAAGCGATTTCGCAAGCACATCTCCGAACCCTACGGTATGGTGCTCGTGACGGGGCCGACCGGGAGCGGCAAGACGACCACCCTCTACGCGGCGTTGTCCGAGATCAAGTCGCCAGAAGACAAGATCATCACGATCGAGGATCCCGTCGAGTATCAGCTGCGTGGCATCACACAGATTCCGATCAACGAGAAGAAGGGGCTCACCTTTGCCCGCGGCCTCCGGTCCATCTTGCGGCACGACCCGGACAAGATCATGGTCGGAGAGATCCGCGACGAGGAGACGGCGCAGATCGCGATTCAGTCGGCGCTCACCGGGCACCTCGTGTTCACGACCGTTCACGCCAACAACGTCGTCGACGTCCTGGGACGGTTTCTCAACATGGGCGTGGAAGCGTATCAGTTCGTGTCCGCTCTCAACTGCGTCATGGCTCAGCGGCTGGCGCGGCTGATCTGCGTGCACTGCAAGCACCCCATCGAGGCGTCGAGTGCGATGCTAGAGGAGTCCGGCCTGCCGGGCCACTTTGCCGAGACCTACACGTTCTACGAGGGTGCCGGGTGTATCGAGTGCGGTGGCACCGGCTACAAGGGCCGGACCGCCCTCTGCGAGCTCCTTGTCCTGTCGGATCAGATCCGCGAGATGATCCTCGATCGTAAGCCCGGATCGGATATCAAGAAGGCGGCTCGCGAGGAGGGTATGCGGTTCCTGCGGGAGTCAGCCATCGAGCGCGTCCTGAGCGGTGTGACGACGTTGCGTGAGGTCAACAAGGTCACGTTTGTCGAATGAGAAGCCTGCCCGGAACCAGGCGGTCGTGGTGGTGGTCCGCGGTGTCGCCGACGGTCGGCGTGCACCTGGCGCCCGACCGCGTGAGCGCGGTCGCGTTGGTCCGCCGCCGCGACGGGTACGTGATCGCGAAGTACGCGGACGAGCCACTACCCGAGGGCGCCATTGCGCCGCTGCTCAACGAGACGAACATCGCGGCGCCCGACCTGGTGACCGAGGCGCTCACGCGCACCCTGCAGGCGCTCGGCGTCCGGTCGAAGCGCGTCGGACTGGTGGTGCCCGACAGCCTCGCGAAGGTCTCGCTCGTCCGGTTCGAGCAGGTTCCGACGCGGAGCGCGGATCTCGACCAGCTCGTGCGCTGGCGGGTCCGCAAGTCTGCGCCCTTTCGGATCGAGGACGCCCAGGTTGCCTACACGCCGGGCATCACGCTGCCGGAAGGCGGGCGTGAGCTCGTCGTGACGATTGCCCGACGCGACATCATCGAGGAGTACGAGCGCGTGTGCGCGGCCGCCGGCGCGCACGCCGGCGTCGTGGATTTGACGACGTTCGGCCTGATCAACGTGGTCCTGGCGGCGAGCACTCACGGGCGGGCCGACGCCGGGCGTCCGCGGACCTCCGGCGGACAGGGTCCGGAGATGGCGCGCGCCCTCGAGCGGGCGCAGTCGGGCTATTCGATCGGAGACTGGCTGGTCGTCCACGTCTCGACGCAGTACAGCAGCGTGGCGATCGTGCGCGGCGAGGATCTCGTGTTTTTCAGGAATCGGCGCGCCGACGTCGAGGGCAACCTAGCGGATCTGGTGCACCAGACGACGATGTACTACGAGGATCGTCTTGAAGGCTCGGGGTTCTCGCGGGTTGTGTTGGCCGGGGCGGCGTCGAGCGCGGGACCGGCGGCCCAGGATGATGCGGCGCAGCTGAGACGGGGCCTTGAGATGCGCCTCAACCGGCCGGTTGAGGTGATCGACCCGACGAGGGCCGCGGCCTTCCGGGACGACGTCATGACGACCCCGGATGTCCTGGATACGCTGGCCGCACCGATCGGGTTGTTGCTCCGTGACCGGGCGCCGGCCTAGTGTACCGTCGTCGAGATGCGGGCCCGAGGCGTGACCGCATCTCGACGGCGGTGCACTGGCAGCCCGGGGTGAAAGTCCTGCGTTGCGCCAAGGACCGCCTTGGGAAATGCCGCGGCCGGCCTGAGCCAGGCGAAGAGCGAGAAGACCGGAGAGTCCGTGACGTTCTGTGAGCGATGCTGACGCCAAACCTTTCGACGCGTCCGTTTTACAACGAGCGAGCGGTGTATCTCGTGCTGGCGCTCCTGGCGCTGGTGGTCGTGGCCGTGGCGATCTTCAACGTGAGCCGGATCGTCAGGTTGTCCCGGCAGCACACCGAGCTGACGACCCAGGCCGAGCGCGACGAGGCACGGGCGAGCGAGCTGGAGGGGCAGGCGGCGTCCATCCAACGCGAGGTCAGCACCGAGGAGCTGGCCGTGGTCACGGCGGCGGCACGGGAGGCCAACATCATCATCGATCGTCGGACCTTCTCCTGGACCGAGTTGTTCAACCGCATCGAGACGACGCTTCCCCGGGGTGTGATGATCACGTCCATCAGGCCGGACGTCCGTGACGGCGTGATCTCGGTTCTGTTGGCCGTGATCGGCAGAAGCGTCGAGGACATCGACGCGTTCATGGAGAATCTGGAGGAGAGCGGCGGGTTCACCGAGCTGCTGACGCGTCAGGAAGAGGCGACCGAGGAGGGGATGTACCGGGCGAACCTGCTGGGCCGGTATCTGGCGGAGCGCGGGACCCAGGCGGGCGTCGAGCGCCAGACCGAGGATGTCGGGGTGGAGGCGGTGGACGGGGGCGAAGAGCGCGAGAACGCGCCCCTCCCCGAGGAGCTCCCGCCCACCCCGCTGGCGGACGCGGACGGGCGTACCCCATGACTGGAACGAGGCTCTGGGAGCGAATCTTCGCGGAGAAGCGAGCCCTGATCCTGCCCGTGGCGATCGGACTCGGCATCAACCTCCCGATCTACACGCTGGCCGTCTATCCCCAGACCACCCGGATCGCCACCGCCACCCAGCGCGCGGAGGCCGCGGCCCGCGCTCGGGTGACGGCCGAACGTACCCAGACCGAGATCCGCGCGATGGTGGCGGGGAAGGGGCGCGCGGACCAGGAGCTGGAGAAGTTCTACACCGAGGTCCTCCCGCTCGACCTGTCGGGTGCGCGGCGCGTCACCTATTTGCGGCTGGCGCAGCTGGCGGAGCGGACGAACCTGAGGTACGAGCGCCGCACGGTGCGGATGGCGAACGAGCGAGAGAGTCGCCTCGCCAAGCTCGACATGACGATGGTGCTGGCCGGTGCCTACGAGGACGTTCGACGGTTCATCTACGAGCTCGAGACGGCTTCCGAGTTCGTCGTCATCGAGGACGTTGCGCTGGCGCAGGGCGACGAGCAGAACGCGCCGCTCGTCCTGACCCTCCAGGTGGCGACCTATTACGTGGCGGGGGGCGATCCGCCGGAGACCAATGGCACGTAGCGCCCAACAGTCGCGCCTCGTGCTGGCGGTGCTCGTGGCGGTGCTCGGCGTGCTGGCCTACGTGAACTGGCCTGGAAGTTTGACGCCAGGTGTCGGAGCAGGGCCCGGCGCGCCGCGCGCCGCGGATGACGGATCGCGCGTGCCGCAGGTCCGGCTGGAGGCGCTGGAGAGCGCCGTGGGGAGTCTGGGAGAGTCGAGACGCAACCTGTTCGAGCTGCAGTCGGAGGCGCCCGAGCCCGAGAGGCCCTTCGTGCCGCCCGACCAGAGCCCGACGACCGCGCCGGCGTTACCGTCGGGGCCGCCGCCAATCGCGCTCAAGTTCATCGGAATCGTGGAAGGGCCGGACGCCGTCGGTGTTCTGGCGATCCTGAGCGACGGGCAATTCGTCTACCACGGACGCAGCGGTGACGTGATCGAAGGTCGATATCGAATCGTCGGAATCGGTGAAGAATCGATCGAAATGGAGTACCTTAGCGGTCAAGGTCGGCAGACCATCCGGCTCTCGGGCTCGTAGGCCGCCGGACCGGTGGTTGCGTCGAGGAGACGTGGCGCCGCGCCCCTGATCGCCTACAGTGGGAGACTCCCAGGGTGACCCGTAGGCTTGGTGGCATCACAGTTCTGATTCTCGCGGCGGCCTTGGTCTCGGGGTGCACGGCTAGTCGTGCGTTTACCCGCGGCGATCGGGCGGCGGCGGCCGGTGACTGGGATGTGGCGGTCGAGTACTACCGGCCGGCGCTCCAGGCGGAGCCCGACAGCGCGCGCTACAAGATCGAGCTCGAGCGCGCGATGACGAACGCGTCGCGTCATCACCTGGCGCTCGCGCGCGACTTCGAGGCACGGGGCGACATCGAGTCGGCGCTGCAGGAATACCTGCGGGTAAATGAGTACGACCCGTCGAATCGGCAGGCGGGCGCGACGGCTGCCCGGCTCGAGGCCGAGATCCGGGCTCGCATCGAGGCCGCCCGGCCACGGCCGGCGATCGAAGCCATGCGGGAGCGGGTGCGCCAGGCCACGCCGCTCCCGATCCTCAGCCCGGCCTCCCGGGCTCCGCTACGGATTCAGTTCACCGACGCGAGCCTGCGCGACATTCTGAGCTTCATCGGCAACGCGACGGGCATCAACGTCACCTACGACCGGGATTTCCAGGACCGCCCCTACAGCGTCCAGCTGGACGGCGTGACGCTGGAGGAGGGGCTGAACCAGATCCTCGCCGCCAATGGCCTGTTCTTCAAGGTCATCAACGATCGCACCATCATCGTCATCCCGGACACACCACAGAAGCGGGCGCAGTACGAGGAGCAGGTCATCCGCACGTTCTATATCTCTCATGCGGACGTCCAGGAGCTCTCGCAGTTGATCAGCACGGTCATCCGGGTCCCCCAGATGGCGGTCCAGCCGATGGTGGCCATCAACAAGACCGGGAACGCGATCACCATTCGCGCCACGGCATCGGTGGCGGACATCATCGAACGCATCATCCAGTCGAACGACAAGCCACCGGCCGAGATCGTGGTCGACGTCGAGATCCTCGAGGTCAATCGTTCCCGGGCCAAGCAATACGGGTTGAATCTCACGCAGTATGCGCTTGGGGGGATCTTCTCGCCCGAGCGCGCCCCGGATCCCACGACCCTCGGTCCGGAGACCCCCGGGATCGGGTCGTCCTTCAATCTCAACACGATCTCCCAGGGCGTCAGCACCGCCGACTTCTACGGTGTGGTGCCGGCGGCGGTGGTGCGGTTCCTCGAGACCGATTCGCAGACCAAGCTCATCGCGAAGCCGCAGCTGCGCGGAACCGAGGGGGCGATGTTGACCCTGAACCTCGGCGACGAGATCCCGGTGCCCTCGACGGTGTTCACGCCGATCGCGACCGGCGGCGCGGCGACCAATCCTCTGACGTCGTTCAGCTATCGCCCGGTGGGGGTCAATCTGGAGATCACGCCGCGGGTGACCTTCGAGGACGAGATCATCCTGGACCTGACCGTCGAGAGTAGCACGCTCGGTCAGGACATCGTCGTGGCCGGCAACGCCCTGCCGTCGTTCGGCTCGCGCCGCGTCGTGACGCGGATGCGGCTGCGTGACGGGGAGTCGAATCTAATGGCCGGCCTGCTCCGGGAGGACGAGCGGCGCTCGCTCCGGGGGTTCCCGGGCCTGGTGCGGCTGCCGATCCTCCGCCAGCTGTTCTCCGACAACGACAACCAGATCAGCCAGACCGACATCATCATGCTCCTCACCCCACATCTCGTGCGCACGCACGAGCTGACCGAGGGGGATCTGATGCCGATCTACATCGGGACGCAACAGAACATCGGCCTGGGCGGTCCCCCGCCGCTCATCGCGCCCCCTGGCGGCGGGGCGGCCGCCCCCGCGCTGCCGCAGGCGCCACTGGACGCCGCCGCGGCACCGACACCCATTCCGCCGCCAGCGGTCTTGCCCCCGGCGGCGGCCCCGGCGCTGCCGCCGACGGTGCCGGCCGGCGGGCTCCCGGCCATGTCGGCGCCCGCGCCCGAAGGGATCGGAGCCGGGGAGACGGCGATGCCCTCGGCCGCGGCGGGCGCGGACCAGACGGGGTGCTCGTCACCCCGCCCGGCACCGAGCTCCGCATCGGGGGTGGGCCGTACACCGTCCCGCTCTCGGTCAACGGTGCGACGCAGCTCTCGACCCTCACACTCACGCTGAGCTACGACCCGGCGATCATTCGCGTGCGCGCGGTGCAGGAGGGCAGCTTCATGCGGCAGGGCGGTGTCGCCGTCGTCTTCGAGCAGCAGGTGGATCCCAACACGGGCCGTCTGGACGTGACGACCAATCGGGTGGCTGACGTCAGTGGCGCATCGGGCACGGGGCTCGTGGCGGCCGTGCTCGTCGACGCGGTCGGGGTGGGGACGGCCACGCTGTCCCTGAGTGGGTCCGCGATGACCCCCGCGGGCGCACCGGCACCGTTGCTGTTCGCGCCCAGCCTGGTGACGGTCCGATGAGAGAACGGGTGAGAGCGATGCGCGAGCGCGGGTACTCGTTCGTCGAGCTGCTGGTCGTCAGCACGATCCTGATCATCCTGGCGTCCGCGGCCATGCCACTGGCCAAGGTGACGATTCAGCGCCAACGCGAGGTGGAGCTGCGCCGCGCGCTGCGCGAGGTGCGTACGGCGATCGACCGTTTCAAGGACGCGGTCGATCAGGGCGCGATCAGCACGATCGACCTCCGGCCCAGCAGCGAGGGCTACCCGCCGGATCTCGAAACCCTGGTGGAGGGTGTGCCGCTCGCCAACGACGCCGCCGGGAAGACCCTCAAGTTGCTGCGACGGATTCCCTTCGATCCCATGACCAAGACCCGCGAGTGGGGGCTCCGCTCGTATCAGGACAAGCCGGATGCGCTGACGTGGGGCGGACAGAATGTGTTCGACATCTATACGGAAAGTGGTTCGACGGGGCTCGATGGAACGAAGTACAGCGACTGGTGACGGTGGCCACCGGATGGCTCGCGGGATGCGGATGCGAGCGGTCGTGGACGCCGCGCGCGGCTTCACGCTGATCGAGCTCCTGGTCGTCATCACCCTCGTGACGGTCCTGGCGACCATCGGGCTGTCGAGCTATGGCAACGCGATCACGCGATCGCGTGAAGCCGTGCTCAAGGAAAACCTGTTTCGGATGCGAGACGCGATCGATCAGCACTACGCGGACAAGGCTCAGTACCCGCCGGATCTCCAGTCGTTGGCCAGCGAGGGCTACCTCCGCGACATTCCGGAGGACCCCTTCACGCGGTCCGCGGACACGTGGCAAGCGATTCCGGCCGAGCCTGATCTGAACGATACGATGGCCGAGCCGGGCGTCTTCGACGTCAAGAGCGGGTCCGACGCCGTCGCGCTGAATGGCTCGGCGTACGCCGAGTGGTGAGATCGGAGCCGTGGACCGAGGCCCCGTTGTGGCCTGCGCGACAGCCGAGGGTAAGCCGAGCGCGCCAGTGAGATCGAGATGAGCACTCACTCCCTTTCCCCGATGGGTCGCCGAGGTTGCCGTTCCCGCTGGATACGAGGATTGCGGTGTATCGCCGCCGCGGGCCTGCTGATCTGGACCGCCGCGGCGTGTGAGAAGGTCCCGTTGCTGGCTCCGACCGGCACGACGATCATCTTGTTCGCGACGAATTCGGTCATCCCTATCAACGGAACGACGGAGATCACGGCCACGGTCATCGAGGAGGCGGGTACCCCCGTCCACAACGGAACGGTCGTCACCTTCATTACGACGCTCGGCGATGTCAACCCGCGCGAGGCCAGAACCGAGAACGGTAAGGCCACGGTGAGGCTATCGGCCGGCACCCGGTCCGGCACCGCGCAGGTGACCGCGGTCTCGGGTAGCGCGTCGTCGGCCGGCACCGGCACCGACGCCGGCGCCGTGCTCGAGATCCTGATTGGCGGCGCCGGCGCGGCGCAGCTCGTCCTCAGCGTCAGTCCGGGCACCGTGCCTTCGACGGGCGGGGCGGTCGAGCTGGCGGCCGTGGTCACCGACGCGGCCGCGAACCGCCTGCCGGGCGTTCCGGTGTCGTTTACGGCAACCGCCGGAGCGTTGGCCAGTAACACGATCGTGAGTGACGCGAGCGGGACCGCGCGGACGACGCTTCAGACTGACCGCCCGACCACCGTCACCGCGACGGTGGGTGCGCTCCAGGCAACGGCGACGATCGAGGTGGGTGTCGCGCCGGCCGTGTCGATCGCGGCCACGACAGACCCATCGACCGTCGGACTGCCGACCTCGTTCACCGTGTCGGTCACGCCGGCCGCGAACACTGGCATCCGCGACGTCTTGGTGGACTTCGGTGATGGCGAGAGTCAGTCGCTGGGGGCGCTCAACGGCACGACGGTCATGTCGCACGTGTACCGTGCGGCTGGGTCGTACGTGGTCACAGCCCGCGCGACCGACACGAAAAATGAAACGGTGTCGGTCTCGACTATCATCACCGTGGTGGCGCCGGCCCCGCTGGCCGTGACGGTCGTGGCCTCGAACGCCGCGCCGGTCGTCGGCGATGCGGTGACCTTCACGGCCACCGTCGCACCGGCCGACAAGCCGATCCTGCAGTATGTGTGGACCTTCGGCACGGGGTCGACCCTGACGACGACGGGGCCCGCGGTGAGTCGGGTCTTCGACGAGGCGGGCACGAGAACCGTCAGCGTGACCGTCACAGCGGTGGACGGCACGGTCGGCTTCGGACAGGTCGTCATCGCGGTCCAGCCCGAGCCGACACCGACACCGACGCCCGCGCCGACGCGGAGGCCGCGCGGTGGGGGCTGATGGCGCGCGCGGCCAGGGCGGCTACGCGATGGCGGCGCTGCTCGTGACCTTGTCGGTCATGGCCATTTTGTGGTCGGCCGCGCTGCCCGTGTGGTCGCATGCGGCCAAGCGCGAGAAGGAGGCCGAGCTGGTCTTTCGCGGCGAGCAGTACGCGCGCGCGGTCGAGCTGTTCCAGCGGAAGTACGCGGGAGCCTTTCCGCCCAACCTGGATGTGCTGCTGGAGCAGCGGTTTCTCCGCAAGGCCTACCCAGATCCGATGACCGAGGACGGAGAGTTCCGCCTGCTCTACCAGGGAGCGGCGCAGGCACCCGGGGTAGCGGGCCAGCCGGGCGTCGGGGGTCAGCCGGGCGTGGCGGGCCAGCCGGGATTGGCGGGTCAGCCCGGGCAGATCGGCCAGTCCGGACGGGGTGCGCAGCCGACCCAGCCGGCCGGCGCGCAGTTCGGTGCGGGGACCCAGTCAGGCCAGGGCTTCTCCAGCAGCTTTGGCGGTCAAACGGTCGGGCCGCGCGGCGGCATCATGGGTGTCATCAGCAAGAGCACGGAGAACTCGATCCTGCTCTACAACGGACGCAGCCGCTACAGCGAGTGGGAGTTCGTCTACATGGCGGCCACCGCGCAGCCAGGCGCACCGGCCGGTTCGGCCACCCAGCCCGGCCAGATCCCCGGCGCACCGGGTGGTCGCCCCCCCGGCTCGAGGCTGCCGGGTATCGGCTCGCAAGGGGGCATGCCTCCGGGTGGAGGCTTCCCGGGCGGCGCTGGCGGAGGCTTTCCAGGCGCGCCCGGCGGTGGTCGACCTCCCGGTCGGTAACACCTCCGCCTCCAAACAGCCAACAGCCCCGGACTAGTGCACCGCCGGCCGCTCCTCGACGACGGCGTCGTGCACGAGCGGGCGTAGCTGCGCCATCGCCTCGTTCGTCCGGCTCGGGTGCACGCGATTCGAGAGCAGGACGACGTAGAGGTCGAGATTGGGATCCAGCCAGAGCGACGCGCCGGTGAAGCCCGTGTGGCCGATGGCCGACGGGGACATTCTGGTGCCGCAGGAGGAGGTGACCCGCATCGTGTCCCACCCGAGGGCGCGCGAGCTCCCCGGCACGCGGGTCGGGGTCACGAAGCGGGCGAGCGTCTCGGGCCGAACCAGGGCTTGCCCCCCGGCGAGCGTCTGCAAGACCAGGCGAGCGAAACGGCCGACGGCGCCAGCGGTGCCGAAGAGGCCCGCGTGTCCCGCGACGCCTCCCAGCGCCCAAGCGTTCTCGTCGTGGACCTCGCCCGCCAGGAGCCGGCCACGCCACAAATCGACCTCCGTTGGCGCCACGCGAGAGCGCCACGCCTTCGGCGGAGTGAAGCCGAGCGACTCCGGCGGCGGCTGCGCGAGGAACGAGAACTGTGTGGCGAGGGCGGCGCCACCCGCCGCCTCGAGGATGAAGCCCAGCAAGATGAATCCCAGGTCGCTGTACACTGCGCGGGATTGCGGCGGGTACTCCAGGGGCAGCGTGCTGATGGCGTGCTGGAACTCGGTTCGACCCGAGAGATCGCGGTAGAAGGGAAGGTAGGCGGAGAGGCCAGAGGAGTGCGCCAGCAGGTCGTGAATGCTGACGGCGTCGCGGTCCGTCCCTCGCCAATCCGGGAGCCATCGGCCGACCGGGTCGTCCAGGTGGAGCCGCCCCGCGTCGACGAGGCGCATGGCGAGGGTGGTCGTCGCGATCACCTTGGTCAACGACGCCAGGTCGAAGATCGTCTCGGGCTCGGTGGCGGGCGCTGTGGGGCCGTAGTGGAGCACCCCGAACGCCTCCCGGTACTCGAGCGCGTGCCGACTCCCGACTTCGAGTACGGCCGCCGGGAACACCCGTGTCTGGGAGCCGTCGAGCAGAAGGGCACGCGCACCCGGGAAGGGTCCGGTGCTCACACGTCTCCCGCGGGTGCACCGGCGTCGAGCACGAGGGCAACGCCCATGGTGACCGCGGCCCCGAGGAGGGCATACCAGGTCCACGCGATGCCGCCGTGCCACCAGATCGCACCGAGGAGCGTCGTTCCGGCCAGCATACCGACGATCATGGGCCCCGAGCGGACCCGCCGCGGAATCACGCCGATCAGGAACGCGCCGAGGACCGGACCCGCGGTGAGCGACAGCACGGCCAGCCCGGCATCCAGGACCGTCCGATCCATCCACTGCACCCCGATCGCGACGGCCAGCTGGACTACACCCCAGCCCACCGTGGCGACCCGCGACACGCGTAACAGCCGGGCGTCGCTGGCCCCGGGCGCCACGTATTGCCTGTAGAAATCGTTGGCGGTGGTCGCCGCCATCGCGTTGAGCGACGGGGAGAGTGCGGCGGCGATGATTGCCGCGACGATGAACCCGGCGGCGCCGTGCGAGAGGGAGCTCACGATGAACGTCGGCAGCACGGCATCGCTCCGCGCGAGCGGAGTTGCCAGCGGGAAGTGCTGATAGTAGGTGTAGAGCATGACCCCGATGACCAGGAACAGCACGAACTGGACGAGGACGATGACGCCGCTCAGCACAAGGCCGCGTGAGGCGGCCGCGGCGGAGCGTGCCGAGAGGAGCCGCTGGACCAGGAACTGGTCGGTCCCGTGTGTGGCCAGGGTCAGGGCGACACCCCCGAACATCCCCGCCCACAGCGTATACACCGTCCCGGGGTCCAGAGAGAGGTCGAGCACGGTGAACTTGTCCGCGGCCAGTCCCGTCCGGACGACCTCCGACCAGCCACCTGGAATCTGATCGAGCAGCGCGAAGAAGACGACGAGCGCTCCCGCCGCATACACGAACATCTGCACCACATCGGTCCAGATGACTGCCGAGACCCCGCCGCGTTCGGTGTAGACGATCATCGCGACCCCGAGGATCGCCACGGTCCAGGTCACGGGTACCTGGGTCACGACCGACACGACCAGGGCAGTGGCGAAGAGTCGAATGCCGTCGGCGAGCGAGCGGGTGATCAAGAAGATCAGCGCGGCCAGGCTCTTGACCGCCGAACCGAAGCGTCGCTGGAGCAGCTCGTATGACGTGACGAGATCGCCGCGGAAGTAGGCCGGAATGAACAGTAGGCTCACGAGCAATCGGCCGACGATGTAGCCGAAGGCGAGTTGCAGGAAGGTCATGTTCCCTGCATAGGCGGCCGCGGGCACGCCGATGAACGTCAGGGTCGACGTCTCGGTGGCCACGATCGTGAAGCAGATGCCCCACCACGGCACCGATCGGTCGGTCAGAAAATAGTCCCGGGTGGTCTTCTGAAAACGCGCGAAGTAGCTGCCGAACCCGGTGATCGCGAGCAGGTAGGCGGCGATCACCAGGTAGTCGACCCAGGCCAGGGTCATGTCAGGGGCGGCCTCTCGCCGCCAGGCGGGTCATCCCTCGGACGCTCAAGGCGTCCCACTGTGTCAGATCGTTCGCGCGCCGCGCAACTCGTCCGGCTTCGTCGGATGACCCACGCGGTTTGGCGGCGGCCGGCGCCCGGCACACGAGACCGCCTCGCCGCGGCTCACGCACGTGTATCGGAGACGCCACGGAGGCTGGCCGCCTTCACGGTGTGCCTGGCGGCCGCCGCTCGGCCCCGCAGCGGGCGAATCTGACAACGTAGGGCTAGGGCGAGCCGGCGGTGAGGGGGCGGCTGTCGCGGAACGCGCCCCGACCGATCTGCACGAGATAGTCGGCCTCGTGTTCTTGCGGATCGGTCAGGCTATCGTAGGAGAAGAGCACGAGCCCCTGGATACCCATGCGGCGGGTCGTGCGGATGCGGCCCAAGGTCTCCGCGACCGGCAGTCGATACGCGCCGATGCCGGCCCAGAGCTGCCCGGGTGCCGTCACCCGCTGGGCCGCCCGCAGATGTTGGACGAACGAGACGGCATCGGGCGTGTAGACCATGGGGCACACGACGTCGATCAGGCCACCGTCGACCCAGGTCCGCCAGTCCTGGAGCCGCTCGGCACCCGCGGCAGCGGGATCGGGGACCACGGCTGCCGAGAGCACGGCATGCGGTCGTCGAGCCTTGACGGCCGTGCGTAGCTGCATCACGAGTGAGGTGAGCCGCGACTGGCGAAATCGGGTCCACTCGGTCGGGAACGCATCCGGATACGCGAGGGGATCGCTCGTCGCGCGCCCGTCCAACATTGCGCGTTGCGGTGACGCCAGGCTGGAGGCCATCGACCGCCGGAACTCGGCGAGCGACGCGACGCTGTAATCGAAGTCGTCAGAGGGGTACCGCAGATAGTCGAGATGGACGCCATCGAGCGGGTAGCGCGCGACGAGATCCGAAACGACCGCAACCGTGTGCTCGCGTGCGGCGGGCGAGACCGGGGAGACGTAGAGGCCCTCGAGCTGCGTCGGTTGGGCGCGCACCCACCGTGCGAGCTTGCCGAGGTAGCCCGGGCTGCGCAGCTGCACGTTGGCCAGCTCTGCGGCGAGCGGGCGGGGGACCATGAGCCACTCGGGGTGCCGGTAGATGAGGTGGCTGGGAGAGGCGGGCAGGGTCGTCGCACTCGACACCAGGTTGACGTTGACCCACGCATGCACATCGAGGCCAGCCGCGTGCGCGCGCGTGAGCGTTTCCTGGAGTGGATCGAACGAGGCCGGCTGACCCGTCAGAAGGGTCGCGCGCGGTTCGAGCGCCCCGCTGAACAAGGCGTCGCCGCGTCCCCGCACCTGGACGAACAGCGTGTTGAACCCATTTTCATGCGCCGACGCGACCATGGCCGCAATCGACTCGTGCGAGGTGAGCGAGGTGCGCAGCACCCAGAGCGCCCGGACCTCCGGGTCCGATGGGGTCGCGGCGGTGAACGTGGCCCGGCCGCCGAACGTCGCCACGGCGCAGACGATCAGGAGCGCCTGCCGAAGTCTCGAGGCCCAGGGGCCGCACGACACACTCATGGTGAGTAGGAAGGGTACGTCCGCAGCCCGAAAGCTCACTGGGGGCCCAGCGCACGGGCCGCGTCTCCGGCGGGCGAGCCCAAAGGACACTGGACAGTAGCAGGTCGGGCCCGCTGGTGTCAACGCCTCGCCGGTGCGACGCAGGACTTTCACCACGGGCTTGTCCCACTTTGTCGATCGGCCACTGCAGGCCGAAACGGCGGCCACCCAGCAAATCGAAAACCCTGACGGTTCGGCTATGCTCGTGTGGAGCCGAGGTCGCCGCACGACGTGGCGAGCACGCGTGAGGGGCTGGCAACCCCGGCCGTGCAGGATCGGGCGAGGCACGAGGCCACCGGGCTGGAACGAGATGACCCACGTGCTTGGCATCGATGCCGGAGGGAGCAAGACGCTTTGCCTCCTAGCGGGTGCGGACGGTCACCCGATCGGCGAGGGTCGGGCGCGCGGTGCCAACGTGCAGTCGGTCGGCGCGATCGAGCTCCACGACCTGCTGCTCTCGGTCATCGAGCAGGCGTTGCGTGGCCATGGGGTCACGCCGTCGGTGATCTGTCTCGGGATGGCGGGAGCGGATCGAGAACGGGACCGCCGGCTGGTTCGCGACGTCGTGGAGCGGGTCGGCGGGCGGATGGGCTACCGGGCCAGGGTGCTGGTCGTCAACGATGCGCTGGTGGCGCTCGTGGCCGGGGTTGGGTGGGAGCCGGGCGTCGTTCTGATCGCGGGCACCGGCTCGATCGCCTACGGGCGTGACGGACACGGGGTCGCGGCGCGTGCGGGTGGATGGGGCCACGTGCTCGGAGACGAGGGGAGCGGCTACTGGCTCGGCAGGCTGGCGCTGCGGGCCGTGCTACGCGAGGCAGACCAGCGGGGTCCGCGGACCAGGCTGACGCCCCGGGTACTCTCGCATTTCGGCGTGGTCAGGCCGGACGATCTGGTCCGCCACGTCTACGGGGGCGCGCCGGACCCGGCCGAGATCGCCAGGCTCGCGCCGACGGTGCAGCGGGCCTGTGAGGAGGATGACGTGGTCGCGACCAGGATCGTGCGGCGTGGAGCGAGGGAGCTCGTCGCCTCGGTGGCCACGGTCGTGCGGCGGCTGGACATGGAGAACACCGTGTTCACGTGCCTCCTGGCAGGGGGCATCCTCCAGGTGGTGCCGCGACTGAAGGAGGAGATCGAGCGTCGGCTCCCGGCCGTGGCGACGCGGTGCGAGGTCAAGCTCCTGGAACGCGAGCCGGCGTATGGAGCGGTAGCCCTGGCGCTCGCAGAGGCGGGGGGTGGGACGAGCTAGCTGCGGCCGAGCGCGAGATCGAGATCTTCGCCGAGCGCGTCGCGCACCGAGTCGTTGGCGCGTTTGAGATCCTGGTTGGCGCGCGCGTAGCTCACACCCGACTTCTGCATCACGATCGCCGACTTGACGTTCCAGTGCGCGCGGCGGAGCAGCTTGTCCGCCGCATCGTAGTCGAGTCCGGTCACGATCGTGATGATGCGCCGCGCGCGATCCTTGAGTTTCTCCGACCCGGTCTGGACGTCGACCATCAGGTTCCCGTAGGTCTTGCCGACCCTGACCATCGCGACGGTGGTCAGCATGTTGAGCACCATCTTGGTGGCGGTCCCGGCCTTCAACCGCGTCGAGCCGGCGATCACCTCCGGCCCAACGAGCGGTGCGATGGCGAGGTCGACGAACGTGTCGAGCTCGGGCATCCGACACGCCGTGACGAAGATGATCTTCGCGCCCACTTTCCGGGAGTTGGTCAGCGCGCCCCGCACGAAGGGCGTCATGCCGCTCGCCGAGACACCGATGACGACGTCGCGGCGGCCGACGTGCAGCCGCGCCATGGCGCGAATGCCGTCCTCGTAGTGATCCTCCACGCCCTCCTTGCTGTGGAAGACGGCCTCCTTCCCCCCCGCCATGATCGCCTGGATGACGTCGGGGGGGACGCCGAACGTGGGTCCCATCTCGGCGGCTTCCACCACGCCGAGCCGTCCGCTGGTGCCGGCGCCAACGAAGACCACCCGGCCTCCCTTGCGCAGGGCCTGGACGATGATCTCGACGCCGTGGGCGATGAGAGGTTTCTCTCGATGGATGGCGCTGACGACCTTGCGATCCTCGGCGACCATCAGGTCGATGATCTCCGGGACCGAGGCCGTGTCGATCTCACGGCTGTCGGCGTTGATCGCCTCGGTGGGGAGGTACTCCCATTTCGAGCGTCCAGGTGGATGGGTGGGTTTGGGGCCCGGTGTGCGCCTTGCCGAGGGCATGAAGTTCAGGGGATCGCAAGAAGTGTAATTCATATCAATTTTGGCTCCAATCGGGCGAAGATGACAAGTGTCCGATGTCGACTGCTGACGGGCAAGATCGTGGGCGGCCGCGGCACGATCCCAACGCGGGCGTGATCGAGGGGTATCTCGATTTCCTGCGGGTCGTGCGCCGTCTGGCAGCCCCGACGCTGGACGCCTACGCGCGCGACCTGGCGAGGCTGTCGGACTTCGCGTCCCGGCGCGGGCGTCGCCTCGAGCGGCTCGACCGCGGGGATCTCGACGCCTTCGTGCGCGAGCTCATGGGGCGAGGCCTCTCGCCCCGGTCGGTCGCGCGCGCCGTAGCCTGCACCCGGGGCTTCTATCGGTCCCTCGCCGTCGACCGTCGCCTGGCGGCGAGCCCGGCCGAGGATCTGCGGCCGCCCCGATCCTGGCCCGCGTTGCCCAAGAGCCTGTCGGCAGAGGAGGTGGACCGGCTGATCGAGCAGCCCGACACCGGGACGGCGCGGGGTCTGCGCGACCGCGCGATGATCGAGGTGCTCTATGCGACCGGGCTGCGGGTCTCGGAGCTGATCGGGCTGCGGCCGGGAAACCTGAACCTCGAGGTCGGCTACCTCACCTGCATCGGCAAGGGCGACAAGGAACGCCTCGTGCCTCTCGGCGATCAGGCGATCGACTGGGTCCGTCGCTACCTCCGGGACGGACGACCCGCATTGCTCAAGGGCCGGTCATCGGCGTGGCTGTTCGTGAACGGACGGGGTGGGTCGGGCCTGAGCCGGGTCGGCTTCTGGAAGCGCCTCAGGCAGCACGGCAGCGGGGCGGGTCTGCGCAGCGGGTTGAGCCCCCACGTGATTCGCCACTCCTTTGCGACTCACTTGCTCGAGCGTGGCGCCGACCTGCGGGCGATTCAGTTGATGCTGGGCCACGCCGATCTGTCGACGACCCAGATCTACACGCACGTCCTCGAGGCCCGCCTCCGGAAGGTCTACGACCGCTACCATCCGCGAGCCTAGCAGCCCGTGGTAAAAGTTCTGCTGCAGTCGGCCGGCGCTGCATCCCGCTGCGGGCTGCGGGGCATTGTTCACGACGGGTCACATACTCCCGGTATTCTTGCTCCTCGCGCGTTGCCCAGGCCGACCGCGGCATTGTCAGCACCGCCCTTGGTGCGATGCAGGACTTTCACCACGGGCTGCTAGAATTGACCGTCCGCAACGACCTCTGCTATAATTTCATGTTCTTGGGGGCGGCCTCGTCCGCCGGTTGAACCGGCCAGCACGCATATCCGCTGCACCACGTCCGCGTTTCGCGCCCAGCGCCTCGATCAGCGCTATCGGGCCGCTCGGGTAACGGGCGCTCTCCGACCACCGACTCTTTTCCGAAGGAGCTCTCCATGAGCCGTAGGCGTACCGGGCGACATCTGTTCACCTCTGAGTCGGTCACTGAGGGCCATCCGGACAAGATTGCCGATCAGATCTCCGACGCCATCCTCGACGCGATCCTTGCCGAGGACCCCACCGGCCGGGTCGCCTGCGAGACGCTGGTCACCACGGGTCTGGCGATGATCGCAGGCGAGATCACCACGAGCTGCTACGCGGATTTCCCGCGCATCGTGCGCGAGACGATCAAGGACGTGGGCTACACGCGCGCGAAGTACGGCTTCGACCACGTGACCTGCGCCGTCCTGTCCTCCATCCACGAGCAGTCACCGGATATCGCCATGGGCGTGGACCCCGGCGGCGCGGGAGATCAGGGGCTCATGTTCGGCTATGCATGCAGCGAGACCGACGAGCTCATGCCGCTGCCCATCATGCTGGCGCACAAGCTGTGTCGCGGTCTCTCGAATGCTCGTCGCGACGGATCCCTCGAGTATCTGCGACCGGACGGGAAGTCCCAGGTCACGGTGGAGTACGAAGGCGAGAAGCCGGTGCGGGTCGACACGGTCGTGGTGTCGAGCCAGCACAGCGAGAGCGTCCTGAATGAGCGCATGACCGAGGACGTCACCGAGCAGATCATTCGTCGCGTCGTCCCCGCCGAGCTGCTCGACGCGAAGACCCGATTCCTGGTCAACCCGACCGGCCGATTCGTCACGGGCGGGCCAATGGGAGACGCGGGGGTGACCGGGCGCAAGATCATCGTCGACACCTACGGTGGGGCAGCGCCCCACGGGGGCGGGGCGTTTTCCGGCAAGGACCCCACGAAGGTAGACCGCTCTGCATGCTACATGGCGCGCCACATCGCGAAGAATTGCGTCGCGGCCGGACTTGCCGTGCGGCTCGAGGTCCAGCTGGCGTACGCGATCGGGATCGCCGATCCGGTGTCGGTCTACGTGGACACCTTCGGCACGGGTCGCGTGCCAGAGGATCGCATCAGCGACCTGGTGCGCGAGCACTTCGCGCTCACCCCCAAGGGCATCATCGACTCCCTGGAGCTGCGCCGTCCCATTTACAGGCAGACCGCGGCATTCGGTCACTTCGGTCGATCCGAACCCGACTTCACATGGGAGCGCACGGACAAGGCGGACGCGCTGCGGTCTGCCGCAGGCGTCTAGACACGGTCGGGCGCGTCTGCCGCAGCCCCCCCGGCGTGGGAGACGATGATCCTCTGATGCTTCGCTGGTTCCGCCAGAGACCCCTGCTGGGGCTCTTCACGCTTCTCCTCGCGGTGGCAGGCCCCGGGCTCCTGTTGAGCCTGCCCTCCCGTACGGTGGCCGTCGAGGCCGTCGTCCCTGGCGCCACGACCGACGGCGGGTGGCCGGTCGTGCCGGGAGCCTTCCACGTCCACACACGGCGCTCGGATGGCACCGGCTCCGTCGAGGAGGTCGCGGCCGCCGCGGCGCAGGCCGGTCTACGCTTCGTGGTCCTCACCGATCATGGCGATGGGATGCGCGAGTCCGATCCCCCGGCGTATCACTCCGGGGTGCTCTGCCTCGATGCGGTCGAGATCAGCGCCACCGGCGGGCATTACGTGGCGCTGGGCATGGAGCCGGCGCCTTACCCGCTGGCGGGGGAGTCGCGCGACGTGGTCGCCGACGTGAGGCGTCTGGGTGGCTTCGGGATCGCGGCGCATCCCGGGTCGCGCAAGACGGAGCTCAGCTGGTCCGACTGGTCGCTCGGCTTCGATGGGATCGAGTGGGTCAACGGGGACAGCGCCTGGCGCGACGAATCGCTTCTGCGCCTCGTGGCCGGCCTCGGTCACTATCTGTTCAGAGCGCCGGAGACGGTCGCGGCGCTGTTCGATCGGCCGGACGGCGTGCTCGGTGAGTGGGATCGGGTGACCGCGGATCGGCGGGTGCTCGCAGTGGCGGGATCGGACGCGCACGCGCGGATCGGGCTGGGCGGCGGCGCCGATCGATCCGGGCAGGTGACCTTTCTCGAGGTTCCGTCCTACGAAGCGGTGTTCCGTACCCTGTCGATCCGGGTCGGGCTCGCTCAGCCGATGGTCGGCGACGCCGCGGTGGACGCGCAGCGCCTCATCGAGGCGCTGCGGGCTGGCCGCGTCTTCAGTGTCGTCGATGCGGTTGCGGCGCCGGCGGCGTTCGAATACGACGTCGCACTGTCGGAGGGGGAAACCGCTCGAATGGGGGACACGCTGGACCCTGGCGTTCCGGTGACGTTCCGCGTGCGGGCCGCCGTCCCGCCCGGTGGACGGATCGTCCTGCTGCGGAACGGTCGGCTCGTGGAGGCCGTCGAGGGGGCCGAGCTGGCGCATGAGACCGAGACCCAGGCCGGAGCGTTCCGGGTGGAGGTCCACGTCCCGGGGGCGCCAGGAGCACCGCCGATTCCCTGGATCGTCAGCAATCCCATCTACGTGTTCGCGCCCTCACCCGACCTCTCGGACCCCGTGTCGGCGCCGGCCGTGGAGGTCGTCACCTCGCTGTTTGAGGACGGTGACGGCGCGGAATGGAGCCTCGAGCACAGCGAGGGATCCCGCGCCGCTCTCGACAGCACGCCGACGGAGGACGGCCGAGAGCTCGCCTTCCGTCTGGCCCTCGGGGGCGCCGACGAGGCGTACGCGGCGGTCCGTCGAGGTCTGGATCTCGCGGACGCGGACCGTCTGACCTTTCGGGGACGCGCCGACCGCCCGCTGCGTGTCTCGTTCCAGCTACGGGCGCCCGGAGCGGGCGAGGCGGAAGACCTGCGGTGGCAACGATCGGTCTACCTGGACTCGGAGATGCGGGACGTCACGATCCCGCTGGCCGACATGAGCCCGGCCGAGCAGATCGGCGACCCACACCCAGATCTGGAGCGTGTCGACGCCCTGCTGGTCGTCGCCGACACCGTGAACACGCGAACGGGCACCGCCGCGATCGTCTGGCTCGACGACGTCCGGCTGGAACGGTCAGCGGCGGAACGGGCGGGGGGCTCCTGAGCAGGCCAGGCGGGATGCAGCGCCGGTCGATTGCAGCAGGACCTTACCACGGGCTGCGCCAACCCCGGAGTTCACTTGGGTCGCCAAGTGATTAGGTGCGCACGGACAGCAGCAGATAGGCGGCGCCCGCCGAGAAGCCGATGTTGGGCGCCCAGGCCGCCAGCAGAGGGGAGAGCAGGCCGGCGCTGCCGATCGCGGCGAACACGCTGAGGATGATCCAGTAGCTGATGGCGAGCGTGAGGCCCAGCCCGACGCCGTACATGGCGCCACGGCTCCCGGTCGTGACCGCGAACGGGACCGCGATCAACGTCATGACGATGGTGACCACGGGGAACGACAGCTTGCGGTGCAGCTCGACCAGATAGGGCACGACGTTGAACCCGCTGGCCTGTAGGCTGTCGATGTAGCCCTCGAGCTGATCGTAGGTCATCAGCTCGGCATCGGGGCGCTCGCTCGCGAAGTAGTCGGGCGGCTCGAAATCGACCGCCTCGGCATCGAAGGTTTCGAAGCCCTCCGACGGTGGGGGGCCGAATTGCCGGACCCAGCCATCGCGCGCCTCCCACCCGTCCTGGAAGGCCGCCTGCGTCGAGAAGGTGCGTCGCATCAGGCGCCAGGTCGTATCGTCCAGCTCGTAGACGGAGACCCCGTTCAGCTCGGCGCGCTGGCGGTCGAAGAACGCATAGTTGTAGATCCGGCCGTCTCTTCCGACCAGCCACTTCCGGTTCAGGATATCGAGCATCTTGGGCGTGCCGCTGCGGATCTCGTGTCTGATCGCCTCCGCACGCTGGTTCGATCGGGCCATGACCGTCTCCTCGAGCCCGAACAGACACACGCTCCAGACGGCGCCGAAGATCAGCACCGGGGCGGCCACCCGGTACAGGCTGATCCCGCACGCCTTCATGACCACGAGCTCGCTCGTCTTGGTCAGCAACCCGATGGTCACCAGG
Organism: Vicinamibacterales bacterium; assembly: GCA_965197935.1. GTDB lineage: Bacteria > Acidobacteriota > Vicinamibacteria > Vicinamibacterales > CAZQMT01 > CAZQMT01. Next base: position 2,262,693 of record CBDAOD010000002.1, read on the forward strand.
GTGGCCACCAGGGTCGCGATGGGGAGGACATAGTAGATGAACTGAGGAGTGGCGTACCAGAAGTACTGGAGGAGCGTCCAGCCGGTCGTCTGCCCCTTGAACAGCTTGTCCGAGAGGTCGATGAAGCCCGCGATGTAGAAGATCCCGAGCATGCCGGCGAAACCCAGCGCCACGATCTTCAGGTAGAGCAGCGTCACATAGCGATCCAGAATCTGTGTCCGCAGGAGCGGCAGTCGGGAACGCGTGGCCCCCGCGGACGCGCGCGGGACCGCGGTGGGCGGTGTCGAGTGGTCGGACGCCGTTGGTTCGGATTCGGCGGGGGAGGACGCTCCAGCATCGTCGGGCCGGTCACGCCGGAGAAAGGGGAGGGCGAGGCGCAGCTCCGACGACTTGGCGCGCCACAGCATCATCAGGATGCCGGCCATGCCGAGCAAGATGTTGGGGAGCCACATCGCCAGATGGGGTGAGACGAGCTGGCCCTTGGCCATGGCCTCGCCGATGTACATGATCACGTAGTAGGCGAAGATCACGCCGATACCCAGGACGAAGCTCGCCAGCTTGCCGTCCTTGCGGCTCGTGACCCCGAGTGCCAGGCCGATGATCCCGAAGACAAGACACGCGACCGGGATCGAGAACTTCCGGTGAATCGCCATGATCGGGGCGTGTGGCGACAACCCCTGGCTCCGCAGCTGATCCACCTCCACCTGGAGCTGCGCGATGGTCCGTTCGGGGTCGCCGCGCTGGGGGCCGCCCCTCGGGAAGACGGTCTCCGGGTCGAGGCTCAGCGTCATACGGTCGAACTCGAGGACCTCGTACTCGTGCGGGCCCTGCTCCGACAGTCGGTGCCGCACGCCGTCGAGCAGCGTCATCTCGACCCGGCTGGCGTCGCGATCGAGGAATATCCGACCCTGGTGCGCCACGTAGACGTCCGGCGTGCTCCTCTGGATGTCCGCCATGAACACCCCGCGCCAGCCCGAGCTGTCGGCGGGTACGTCCTGGACGTAGAGCACCATGTTGGGGAAGTCCTCGAAGAAGACGCGAGGTTTGACCTCGCGCTCCGCCCGCGAGGCGATGATGTTGTAGGTGATCTCGCGGAATGTCTGATTGGCGTCCGGCAACGCGACGATCATGATGTAGGACGTCGCCGCCCAGGCCACGGCGGCCACGACGCCGATCGGCCGGATCAGCCGGTAGATGCTGACGCCACACGCCTGGAAGGCCACGGTCTCGCGATCGCTCGACAGTCGGCTCAGGCCGATCAGCAGTCCGAGCAACAACGCCATGGGGATGGTCACGCCCAGCGCCTGTGGAAGCAGCGTCACCATGATCCGCACGATGTCCCCGCTCGGCACCCCCTTGGCGATGAGCTTCTCCGCCACCTGCATCAGCGGCGGAATCTCGAGAATGAACGTGAAGACGAGCAGCCCCAGGAGGAAGGGTGACGCGACCTCGCGGATGACGTAACGGTCGATCGTCCGCAAGGGCAGGAGGCCGGCCAGCATACCGACCCGGGGTCGGTCAGCCGAACGGGCGGGGCGTTCGGCGGCGAGGTCATCGGGCGGCGACGGGGACGGCCCGGGCTCGGTCGAAGACGCCGCGGGGGCCCGGGCGATGGCCGACGCAGGCGCGAGTTGCGCGCTCGACGGATCGGTTGCGTCGTCCGGGCGACCCGGTGGATCCGCCGAACCGGGTGCGGTGGTGTCGGTCACCGTCCTGGCTGGTTCACGCTCATCTGGCGCCGCGCCGGATGACTGTCCGGCGTCACCCCGGAGCTCGTCCGCGAACCGGCGCGCGATGACGTCGTCGACGGTACTGCTCGCACCGGCGACGTCGATCCCGTGAACGCGCGCGAGCCGCTCGATCGTCTCGCGGCTCGAGAGCCCCAGCGACCGCGCCAGTGCGTAGATCCTCACCTTCGCCAAGACATGTCCTCCCGGACGGCTGTTGTCGAACCCTGCGACCCGCCAGACCCCCAGCGGACGGTCGACGGTCCCAAACGGAAACATAGCACAGTCCCGCAGCCGCACCGCGGCGCCGTGGTGAGGCCGTGACGGGGGAGGGCATGCTATCGCGAGAGCGCGTACGCAAAGGCGAGGCGAGGGCCTGGATGCTGGTTGAAGCCGGGTGGAACGCCCGGTGATCTTGAGTCTGATAAGAGATATTATGTTAACTGATGATGCGCGACGGGTGGGCCCGGCCGACGCGTGGACTACTGCTTGCGAAGGTCGGCGATGATCTCCTGGAGCGCTCGGATAATCTCACTTCTGGCGACCTTCGACTTGCTGAACCGGAGGTTGAGGTTGAAGGCCTTGTTCGGCGGGCGGAAGTTGAACGTGAAGGCCCTCGGTCGTCCGGGTCGTGGCTTGGCCGTCGCCTTTCGCAATTCTTCGCGCGTCGTCGGTACGTCCTTGCGGGCGATCTTCTCGATCAAGGCGACCATTTTCGGCGCGTCGTTCTGTCTAACTATCTGCAGGAGAAGCGACTTAGATGTAATGTCGGCCAGCCGACAGAGATTCTTGACCTCCTCGGGCATCGTGTGCACGGCGAGGGATTCGGTGATCGACGAGCGCGACTTCCCCAGTCGCCGTGCAAGGTCCTCGTGCGTGTACGAGGAGCGGGACGCGAGGAGATGGAGGGCCTCCCCTTCCTCGAACGGCGTCAGGTCCTTCCGCTGCAAGTTTTCGACGAGGGCGATCTCGATCACCTCCGCGTCATCGAGCTCGCGAATGACCGCCGGGACTTCGCGCACGCCGACCTGGACGGCGGCCTGGTAGCGCCGCTCTCCAGCAACGATCTGGAAGCGCGAGCCTCGTTGCCGAACGATCAGGGGCTCGAGAATGCCCTTCTCCGCGATCGAGGCCATCAGCTCTGACAGGTCGCCCATGACCTGACGAGGTTGGTGCGGGTTGGGATCGATCTGATCGATGGGGAGGATGCGTCCAACCGGCACTCCAGCGGAGCTCGTCAACGCCTCGACGTAGTGCGTGTCGTGGCGCATCTTCAACGTGCTAGGCAGTCCTCTTCTGGACACGGTCCACCACCTCTTCGCACAGGCTGTAATACTCGGTTGCGCCGGAGGAATCCGGAGCGAAGCTGAAGATCGATTCCTTGTAGGCGGGACTCTCCTCGAGTCGCACGCTCTTGGTGATGACGGTTCGAAAGACCTTCTGCCCGAAGACCTTCTGGATCTGCTGGCGGATGTCGCGGCCCAGCGAGGTCCGTCGGTCGTGCATCGTGATCAGAATGCCCAAGATCTCCAGCGCGGGGTTCGCGCGCGATCGCACCTTCTCGATTGTTTCCAGCAGATCGTCGGTACCCTCGAGTGCGAAGTACGAGGACTGAATCGGGATCAGCAGGTGCGTCGCGGCGACCAGGGCGTTGACGGTGAGGAGCCCCAGGGCCGGCGGACAGTCGATCACGGTGTGCGCGTAGGCGCTTCGCACGCTCTCGATGCCGTCCTTGAGTCGGAAGTGCGCGTCGATCTCCCCCACCAGCTTGGACTCGAGCTTGGCGAGGTTGATGCGCGCCGGAGCGATATCGAGGTGCGCTTGACCCGTTGGGACGATCACGTCACGGAGCTTACTGGTCTCGTCCGCGACGACGTCGTAGACGCTCCGGGACACTTCCTGCAGGTCCAGGAACGACATCGAGCTGTTGGCTTGCGGATCGAGATCGACGAGTAATGTCCGGTGCCCGCGGATCGCGAGGGCGGCGGCCAGATTGATCGCGGTGGTGGTCTTTCCCACACCGCCCTTCTGGTTGGCAACGGCGATGATCATCAGGCTATGAACGCAACGCGGGCCGAGCGACCGACGCGGAGGATGGATTATTTTAGGGCGGCGTTTCCGGGGTGTCAAACGGCGCGGGCTATCAGGGGGTCGCGCCGTTACATCTTGTACTTCCCCAGCTCGTCAGGGTCGAGACTCTCGAGCCACTTTTGAAGCCGGTCCGAGTCGGCCTGCTCGGGCTTGAAGTCCAGCGACTTGGCGCCGTCGATGACCGCCTCCTCCACGAAGATGGGGGCGTGGGCTCTGAGGGCGAGGGCGATCGCGTCGCTCGGGCGAGCGTCGACCACGACCGTATCCGCTTCCAGCCGGAGATAGATCAGGGCGTAGAACGTGCTGTCCTTCAGCTCGCAGACGACGATCTTCTGTAGGGTGGCGTTCAGGTCCTGGATGACGTTGTTGAGGAGGTCGTGCGTCATCGGGCGCGGTGTCGAGATGTTCTCGATCTGCAGGGCGATGGCGTTGGCTTCGAAGACGCCAACCCAGATCGGAAGCACGCGCTCGCCGTCGCCATCGCGGAGCAGGATGATCGGCATGTTGGTGATCGGATCGACCATCAAGCCCTTGATCGTCATCTCAATCTGCATGGACCACGTCCTTCCCTCTTGGCCCTTGAACCCGTTGGCTCGTCAATCGCACGCTAGCAGCCCGTGGCCTTGCCGGCCGGGCGTGGCGCACGGGACGGACGCCACGGCTGACTGATACAGGACACTAGGCGCGGGACGGTGGGTCTGTCAAGACGCCCGAATCGCTTCCGAGGGACGAGGCCCCACCGACCAGGCCCCACAGGCTATACGGACCCGCGCGCTTGATGTGAACCCACACCTCCTGCCCCAGCTCGGCAGGTCCCTGGAAATTCACGACGGTGTTGCCCGTGGTGCGCCCCGAGAGCTCCCAATCCCGTCGTCGGCTTCGAGAGTCCGTCAGGACCGTCTGACGAGTTCCCACGACGCGCTGGTGCAGATCCAGTTGGATGTCGCGTTGCAGTGCCTGCAGCGCGACAATCCGCCGGGTCTTCTCGGCCGGGCCGACATCGTCCGCTAGCTGCCGTGAGGCCCGCGTGCGGGGCCGCGGCGAATACTTGAACGAGAACATCCCGTGGAACCTCACCTGCGACACCAACGATAGCGTGTCGTCGAAGTCGCGCGCCGTTTCGCCAGGAAACCCAACGATCATATCGGTCGACAGCGCAATGTTCGGTACTGCCGAGCGGATGCGGGCGACGAGGTCGAGATACTCGTCCCTGCCGTGCCGCCGTCGCATGGCGGCCAGGACCCGCGTCGAGCCGGACTGGACCGGCAGGTGGAGATGCTTGCACACCTTCGGCAGATCGCGAACCGCTGCGATCATTCGCTCGGACACGTGTCGTGGGTGGGGACTCGCGAACCGGATGCGCTCGATGCCGGCGATCGCATCGAGGCGCTCGAGCAGCCGGGCGAAATCGCAGGCCGGCTCGTCCGGGGCCTGGTAGTGGTTGACGATCTGGCCGAGGAGGTGCACCTCCTTGTGACCCGAGTCTGCGGCGCGCCGTGCCTCATCCAGGATTTCCCGCACGGGGCGCATGCGCTCGCGCCCGCGGGTATACGGGACCACGCAGAACGTGCAGAAATCATTGCACCCCTCGATGATCGTGATGTAGGCCTTGACGGGATCTCTCCGCCGCGCGACACCGAGCGGAAACGAGACGTCCTCGTGGGCGTCGATGTCCACGACGGGCATGCGCGACTGGAGCGCCTCGTCGACCAGCAACGGTAACCGCTTCGCGCTCTGCGTCCCGATCACCACGTCCACGACCGGATCACGTGCCAGGATCGCGGCACCCTCTTGCTGCGCCACACACCCGGCCACGGCCACCGTCGTCGGTCCGCGGCCCCTGGCCTTGAGCTGGCGAAGCTCGCCGAGGCGGGTGTAGAGCTTGTCCTCGGCGCGCTCGCGGACGCTGCAGGTGTTCACGACGATCAGGTCGGCGTCCTCCGCAGAGTCGGCGGGTTCGTAGCCGTCGCGGTCGAGCAATCCAGACATGCGCTCGGAATCGTGGAAGTTCATCTGACAACCGAACGTCTCGATAAAATACCGTCTAGCCACGCCGCTTCCCTTTCGCTTTCGCTCTTTCGCCTTTTGCTTTCGCTGTTTGTTCGTGTCCGCCGGAGCTCCTCGAAGATAACATCTCGCGCGCGCTCGCGCGGACTTGCTCCGACGCGCCATCACCACCGATCATCCGCGCCAACTCCTCCGCCCGAGCCTCCATCCCCAGAACCTCGACCCCCGTCGCCGTGCGGCTCGCGCGCACGGTCTTGCTGACCCGGAGATGATGCTGTCCGTAGGCGGCGATCTGCGGGAGGTGCGTGATGCAGATGATCTGATAGCGGTCCGCCAGACGCCGGAGCATCCGCCCCACGACGTCGGCGACGTGCCCGCCGATGCCGGCGTCCACCTCGTCGAAGATCAGCGTCTTCCCCGGTGCATCGGCCGAGGTCAGCGTCCTGAGGGCGAGGGCCACGCGCGAGAGCTCTCCCCCGGATGCGATCCGCGCGAGCCGACGTGGCTCCTCCCCCGGGTTGGGGGAAAGGTACAGCTCGCCATCGTCGATGCCGTCCTCGGTCCACCGTGCCTCGTCCTCTCCCCAACTCCGAAGCCTGAAGTCGCAGCGCGCACGTGGCATGGCGAGCTGCGCGAGGACGCCGTCCAGCGAACGCGCCAGATCCGTGGCCGCGGTGTGCCGCGCCCGCGAGAGCTCGCCGGCCCGCGTGAGATAGAGGTGTCGCGTCGCCTCCAGCTCACGCTCGAGCTGATTGATCCGCGCCGCGGCGTCTCCGTGACGATCCAGCTCGGCCCGGAGCCGCGTCTGGCTCGTGATGATGTCCGAAAGCGGTGCGCCGCACCGGCGCTTGAGCCGCTCGAGGAGCGCCAGTCGATCCTCCGCTTGCTGCAGCCGCTCGGGCGAGACGTCGATCGCCCCGGCGTACGAGCGGAGGAAGAACGCGAGGTCCTCGAGCTGCGAATCGATGCCGGCCCGCGCCTGGGTGTAGGGTAGAAACCGCGGATCGAGCTCGGCGAGCTCGTCGAGCGTCCGCCACATCGCGCGGAGTCGCCCGAGCACCGCGTCGTCTCCCTCGTAGAGCTCCAGGTACGCATCGGAGCAGCTGCGGTGGAGCGTTGCGGCGTTCCGCAAGATCTGCAGCTCCGCGTCCAGCTCCCGGTCTTCATCGGCTCGTGGGGCCACGCGCTCGATCTCCTGCAGCTCCGATCGCGACCGGTCGGTTCGCTCGGTCCAATCGGTCTCGTCGGCTCGGGCGCGCGCGAGCGCCGCCTGGGCATCGCGCCATCCAGTGAACGTGTCTGCCACTTCCTGCCGTGCCTCGGTCGTATCCGCGTACGCATCCAGGAGGGCCAGGTGGGTCGTTGGGTCCAACAGCGCCTGGTGCTCGTGCTGCCCGTGGAGGTCCACCAACGCGCCCGCGAGAGTCCGGAGGGCTGCGGTCGTCGCCAGAACGTCGTCGATGAACGCGCGGCTGCGCCCCTGCGTCGCGACCTCGCGGCGCACCACGTGCTCCCCTCCCTCGCCATCCTCGAAGACCGCCTGCACCCTGGCCTCGTCCGCCCCGGTGCGCACGAGCTCCGGCGACGCGCGCCCGCCCAGGAGCAAGCCGATCGCCCCCACGAGCACGGACTTCCCCGCTCCCGTCTCGCCGGTCACGACGTTGAGACCCGGTTCCAACTCTACCTGGAGCGCATCGATGACGGCGAGGCGCTGGATGTCGAGATACCTGATCATGGCCTGGAGAGTCCGGGCAGGGGCCTCAGGTTTGACGTCACCGTCGGGGGACAGGCACGACCGTGACGCTCGCCCTGAGGACGCCTCTGTGTAGGAAACTTCCATGTTATCATATATTTGACAGCACCAAACCGGGGTGCTAGTCTAGCCAATCTGCGCTGTCCCAGCGGCGTATATCCATGACGCGGAGGCTCGTTTGCACACGTGTGGGTTCTTGGCTCTTGCCCTGCAGGGGCAAGGCAGCGGTTCGCCTGAAGCTGGGTTCGGCGGAAGCGTCCTTGACCTCGTCGCTCGGTCCGGACCGGTCGCCAAGGCCGTCCTCCTAATCCTCATCCTCTTCTCGATCGCGTCCTGGGGTATCGTTTTTCTCAAGATCTGGCAGTTCAGACGGGCGGAGCTTCACACAGCGAGCTTTCTCGACGTGTTTCGGCGCAGCAACAAGTTCTCGGAGGTGCAAGCGGTTTGCCGATCGCTCAAGGAGAGTCCGCTGGTCGGAGTCTTCCAATCGGCCTATGCGGAGCTCAACGCGCAGCTCCGGCAGCCGGGACAGAGCCAGGCGGAGAGCCAGCCAGCAGTCGCCGGCGCACGTCCAACTCTCAGAAGCCTCGACGCGCTCGATCGTGCGCTGCTGCGTGCCACGGCGATCGAGACGACTCGGCTGGAGCGGCGCGTCCCGTTCCTTGCCACGACGGCCAGCGTTACGCCGTTCATCGGTCTGTTCGGCACCGTGTGGGGCATCATGGGGGCGTTTCAGGGTATTGGGCAGATGGGCTCGACGAGCCTGGGGGTGGTCGCACCTGGTATCGCCGAGGCGCTCATCGCGACCGCGGCCGGGCTTCTGGCGGCGATCCCGGCCGTGTATTTTTACAATCACCTCACGTACAAGGTACGGCTGTTCTCCACCGACATGGAGGACTTCTCGCTCGAGTTCCTCAACATCGCCGAGCGAAACTTCACCTGACACCTGGGGGAGCCGTGACCCGACCGCCGGGCGTCGGCCGGCACGGCGCGATAGGCCAGAAGACTAAGCGCGGGTACAGACCACTGGGCCATGGCGGCGAAGATACAGGCAGCGGGAGCGACCAGCGGAGGCAGAGGGCGGCGCGGCCGGCTGGGACATGGGGCGATGGCGATGTCGGAGATTAACGTGGTCCCGCTCGTCGACGTCATGCTCGTGTTGCTGGTCATCTTCATGGTCACCGCACCCATGCTCCAGCAGGGGATCGACGTCAACTTGCCCGCCACCCGCGGCGCACAGTCGCTCGACGACGAGCGCATGTTCATCAGCGTCCCGCTGTCGTATCAGACCGATGGCATCGTGCATCTGGGCGACGACCCCGTTCCGTTCTCGGCGCTGGAGGAGCGGGTTCGCCAGTCGATGCTCGAGCGGACGGACAAAGAGGTCTTCGTCCGCGGCGATGGCGGCATCCGCCTGCAGGAGCTGATGGACGTCATGGACGCGCTGAAGCTGGCGGGGGTCGAGCGCGTCGGCATCGTCTCGCAACCCGCCATCGAGGACCAGTGAGGGCGGGACGATGGAGAAGCTCGCGTGAGGGAGCCGGCGACCAAGGTTCTGCTCGAGCGCGTTCACGATCCGAGTGGCGCCGGTCAGATGTTCGGCTTCTCGCTCGTCGTCCACGTGGCCGCGATCGTGGCGCTGCTCCTGGCGCCCCCGTTGTCGGTCACGGCGCCTGACGAGGCAGAACGCGTGGTCATGCGAATCAGCCTCGGAGGCGCGCCCGGGGCGCGGTCTGGAGGGATGACCCCGATGGGCGGGCGGCCGATCCAGCAGGCGATCCCGCTGGCCGAGGCGCCGCGGCCGCGCGCGATCAGACCGCCCGCCGCGGCGACGCCGGAGATGACCGCGCCGGCCGCGCGGCCGACGCGACCCCGCCCGCCGGTCCAGTCGGCACCGGAGGAGGCGCGTGGCCGAACGCCGACGCAGGGGCCCGTGGAGGAGACGGGCAGCGCCATCGCGGACACCGGCGCCAAGGGGATCGGGTTCGGGCTGTCCACCGGCGGCGGGGGAACCGGCGGCTATCTCGATGTGGCCAATTTCTGCTGCCCGGACTACCTGAGCACCATGCTGCAGCTAGTCCAGCGCAACTGGGGTTCGAGGCAAGAGGTGGCCGGCACGACACTCGTGATGTTCACGATCCAGCGAGACGGTAGACTCAGCGACGTCGCGGTCGAGCGTTCCAGTGGTTACGCCGCGCTGGATATCACAGCCCAGCGTGCGCTACTGCTCACGCGTCAGCTGCCGCCGCTCCCGGCGGCCTTTCCTGACGATCACCTGACCGTTCATCTCAATTTCCAGTACCAGCGCTGATGCCATCATCCACCATGCTTCGAATCCTTGCGCCCCTGGTGTTCGCCTGTGCCGTCACTCTCATGGCGGGCGGGCAGACGACGCCTCCGGCGTCACAGCAGCCTCCACCCAGCCAGGCCTCGGAGGTGAGCCTGGTCATCTCGGGAGATCCCGGCGCGCCGCCGCGCTACGCGGTACCCGACTTCTTCGCCGCCTCCAGCGACGGCAGCCCGCCCGATGAGGCCACCAACGCCGCCGCCCAGGTGATCGGTCAGGTGCTGTGGGACGACCTGAGCTTCGAGCGGGAGTTCTACATGATCCCCCGCGACACCTACTCGTCGATCGAGCCCGTGCGATCCGCGACCGCCGTGGCGTTTGACCGGTGGCGCGAGCTGGGCGCGGATGCGCTGGTCATCGGGACCGTCGAGAAGGTCGGTGACAGGCTCAGAGTCCAGGTACGCCTGCTCAACGTCCGGTCCCGCACGTCGGTATTCGCCAAGGAGTACGAGGGGTCGCTGGCCAATCCGCGGCTCTACGCCCACACGATCGCGGACGAGATCCACCAGAGCCAGCGAGGCGTCCGCGGGGTGGCCCGGACGCGGCTCACGTTTTCGTCCGACCGCGACGGTGAGTCGCTCGCGGGCAGCATCGAGAAGCGCAACGTCAAGGAGGTGTATATCTCGGACTACGACGGCGCCAACGAGCGTCGCGTGACCGTGCACCGCTCGCTCAACGTGTTTCCGATGTGGTCGGCGGACGGCCGCGCCATCTCCTACACCTCCTATCGACACGGGTTTCCCGACCTGACCATCTCGTTCATCTATCAGGGCACGATGGAGGAGCCGCAGCGCGGCAACGGGCACAACTGGCTCGCGGCATGGTCCCCGGATGGTCGGCGGATCGCGTTCACGAGCAACCGCGATGGGAACCCCGAGATCTACGCCATGGATCAGGACGGCTCGAACACCACGCGGGTGACACATCACCCGGGGATCGATAGCACGCCCACATGGTCCCCTGGTGGCACCCAGATCGCGTTCACGTCGGATCGGTCTGGCCGGCCCCAGATCTACGTGGTGGGGGCCGACGGACTGGGCCTTCGCCGGTTGACCTATGGATCGTACAGCGATCGCCCGACTTGGTCGCCCGCGCCGTATAACGAGATCGCATATTCTGGCCGCACGGGTCCGGGATTCGATATCAAGATTCTCGATCTCGCCAGCAACGAGGAGCGCCAGGTCACCTTCGGCGAGGGGAGTAACGAGAGCCCGAGCTATGCGTCCAACGGTCGCCATCTCGCGTTTTCGTCGACCCGAACGGGCAAGACCCAGATCTACACCATCGGGCGCGATGGTCGTGGATTGCGGCGCGTGACCAGCCAGGGCAACAACTACACCCCGAGCTGGTCTCAGTGAGCCTCTGACGTCCTGGGAGGGTCGCGCGAGCCGTACGGCCGGGCGGACACGCGACCGTCCTCGAGGGAGAAACCGATGATGCACGGACTGTTTGGGTCCAGAACGTTTCTGGTCCTCATCTTGCTAGTGACCCTGGTCGGCGCGTGTTCGAAGGAGCAGCCGCCGGTGCCGCGTCCGGCCCCGCCACCCGCGCCGCCCGATATCTCGGAGCCGGCGCCACCGCCGGCTCCGGAGCCGCCGCCCCCGATCGTACCGCTGGAGCCGCTAGAAGAGCGGTCGATCGGAGCGAGGACACTCGACGAGTTGAACCGGGATTCGCCGCTCAAGCCCGTGTTCTTCGCGTACGACAGCTCGCAGGTCGGGCCGGAGGCGCAGGCGACGCTCCGGGAGAACGCCGAGCTGCTGCAGACGTACCAGCCGTGGGTCCTCACGATCGAGGGGCACTGTGACGAGCGGGGCACGGCGGAGTACAATCTGGCTCTCGGCGAGCGACGGGCGCTGGCCGTGCGCAGCTATCTGGTCTCGCTCGGCGTCGCAGCGGGCCGCCTGCAGGCGGTCAGCTACGGCAAGGAGTTCCCGTTCGACTCGGGGCATGACGAATCGGCCTGGGCCCAGAATCGACGCGCGCACTTCGTCGTCACGGCGAAGTAGCCGGCATCGACACGGCCCGGCCAGCGGCAATCAGGAGGATGGTGGAACAGTGACCATGCACGACGTAACTCGACGGCTCACGACCGGATCGGTCGGCGTGTTCGTCCTGGCCCTGGCGCTCGGGGTCACATCACCTGCCGCAGGGGCGGACCGCGAGCACCAGCAGTTGATGGCCGACATTCGAATCCTGCAGGAGCAGACGCTGCAGCTGCAGCTCATGCTCAACACCCTGGGGGACACGCTGCAGGTCGTGACGGCGAAGCTCGACGAGCAAGGCGGCGTCACGCGGAAGGCCTTCGCCGATCAGCGAGTGTCGATCGACAGCCTGTCCAACGACTTACGGATCGTCCGCGAGAAGATGGACGACTCCAATCTCAGGATCTCCTCGCTCTCGCAGGAGCTCGAGGCGCTTCGGCTGTCCATCCCGCGGATTCCCATCCCGGCTCCGACGCTGATGACGGATGCGGGCGGCACCATCGATCCCGGAGGTGAGATGCTGCCGGCGGCGCCGGTCCCGGCGCCTGTTGGCGCGGGCATGTCCCCCCGACGGCTGTACGATACGGCCTGGGCGGATTACACCGCCGGGCAGTGGGCACTGGCGATCGCCGGCTTCGAGACCTACATCCGCACGTTCCCGCGATCCGACTTGACCGATAACGCTCAGCTCTTCGTCGGTGAATCACTATTCTCGGACGGGCGATTCGACGAGGCGGTGGACGCCTACGACCAGGTGATCACGACCTACGCCGATGGGGACGCCGCGCCGCTTGCCTACTACAAGCGCGGGTTAGCGCTCGACCGGCTGGAGGAGACCGAGCGAGCCCGCGAGTCGTATGAGTACGTGGTGACCAACTTCCCGGAGACGGATGCCGGCCGACTCGCCAAGCAGGCCATCGATCGGCTCGATCGGCCTGACTGACCCCAGGGCTCACTGGGGTTGGTGGTCAGCAAAACTCTCCGACAAACGAAAGGGCTCGATGCGCCATGGGCAGTGTGAACAAGGTCATCCTGGTCGGTAACCTCGGGCGTGATGCGGAGCTGCGCTATACCCCGGGAGGGGCGGCTGTCGCCACGCTGAACCTGGCGACGACCGAGGTGTGGAACGACAAGGCCGGCCAGCGTCAGGAGCGCACCGAGTGGCACCGCATCGTGCTCTGGGGCAAGACGGCCGAGTCGCTGTCCGAGTACCTCACGAAGGGCAAGCAGATCTACGTCGAGGGTCGCCTGCAGACACGGCAATGGGACGACCGGGACGGTAACAAGCGCTACACCACCGAGGTGCGTAGCGATCGTGTAGTGCTGCTCGGCGGAGGTGGCGGCGGCGCCGGCCGGGGCGGACCGGGAGGCGGTCGGGCCGCGACACCGGAGCCGGAGGCGTCGTCGGCCGGTGCCACGGACGAGGTCGTAACCGACGACGACATCCCCTTCTGAACCGAGGTCGTAGCCACGGCGGCGAGAGGCCCCGGCTCTCTGGGACGAGGAGCGAGAGACCCGAAGGATCGACCCGTCTCGTCCGAGCCGAATCGCCGCCCCGCGTGGGACGCCCCGCTGGCCGACTGAAGACTGAAGCGAGTCTCTTACGACGGACTGCGAGGGATACGGCCGTAGCGGTCTTCGAGCCTCACGACGTCGTCCAACTCGGGGGTCGAGACCTCAAGGATGTCACTGTCCTCGATGGCGGTCATGCGATGAATCGTCCCCGGCGTGATGTGAACGCTCTGTAGGGGCAACAGCTCTCGCGCCACCAGCGTCTCACCCTCACGGATCTCGAGCTGGATTCTGCCTGTCCAGACCATGATGGTCTCGTCCTTCACGTTGTGGTACTGGAGGGAGAGGGCCTGTCCGGCGTCGACATGAATGATCTTTCCGACGTACTTCGCCGTTTTCGCCCAGTGCAGCTCGTAGCCCCAGGGCTTGTCGACGCGGCTCACCGTTCCATCGCTCCCCATGCTCTCGTTCGCTCCCTCCTCGCGATCTACCCGGCCAACGGTCCGGGAACACGTCGCATAGCTCTAGCCATCGTTCCACCGCGAACCGCCGGCCGGCAGAACCTCGCCTACGGGCATGCCCCGTTCGAGATCCCTGGCCCAGTACGCTGTCAGTAGCTCGTCGACCTGCTGGGCCGTCTCGCAGCGGAGCGCGCGCGCCGCAAGATGCCTCGCGTCGCCTGTACGGATCCGCCGCACGGCCGCCTCGACGCTGGGGATCGCGGCAGGCCGCATGCTGAATTCGTGAATGCCGAGCCCGACCAGCAGCACGAGGCCGCGCGGGGTTGCGGCCATCTCGCCGCAGACGGACAAGGGACGGGCCCGCGACCTGGCGGCTCGAGCCACCAACCGGACCAGGCGGATGACCCCGGGGCTCGAGGGGGCGTAGAGATGCGCGACACGCGCGTCAGCCCGGTCGACCGACAGGCAGGACTCGATCAGATCGTTGGTTCCGAGACTGAAGAAATCCACCTCGCGGGCGAACAGATCGGCGGTCAGCGCCGCCGCGGGCACCTCGATCATGATTCCGATCGGCACCTGCGGCACGTGCTCGCCGCGGTGTCGCAGCTCCGCAGTCACCTCGTCGACCAGTCGGCGCGCGTGTCGCCATTCCTCCAGATTCGACACGAAGGGCAGCACGATCCGTAGATGGCCGTGCCGGGCGGCCCGCAGGAGCGCCCGCAGCTGCCGCCGGAACAGGTCGGGGAAGGCCAGGCTGAGCCGGAGGCCGTGAAGGCCGAGTCGTCCCGGGCCTGCCCCGCCCCGGGTCGGGGCGTCCTCACTGAGCTGGTCCTCGGTGGCATCGAACGTTCGGATTGTGACGCGGCCGGGAGCCAGCGCGGAGAGCATCGCGCGGTAGGCCTCGTACTGCTCATCCTCGCCGAGACGGTCCAGCGACCCCTGCGACAGGAGATACTCCGACCGGTACAGCCCCACTCCGGGCGCGCCGGCCTCGCGGGCCCTCGCGATCCCGGCGATCTCGTCCGGGAGATCGATGTTGGCTTCGAGCACGACCGGTGCACCGTCCGCGGTACGCGTCGGCGATGGGCGCGACCCCTCCACCTCCGGGTGACCCACCGCGCTGGGCGCTTCGGACCGCATCCGGGCGAGCGCCCTGGGTGACGGATCCACGACCACCTCCCCTGTGTCACCGTTCAGCGCCACCACCGCCGCCGGCGGGATGATCTCGGGTGCGCCGCGGAGCCCCGTCACCGCCGGGATCCCAAGGGAACGAGCCAGGATCGCGGTGTGATACGTCCAGCTTCCCGCCTCCGAGACGAACCCGATCACGCGGGTCCAGTCGATCTGCGCGGCGACGGAGGGCGGAATCTCGTCGGCGATCAGCACGAAGGTCCCCGAGACGTGACGTAACAGATCGACTGCGCCCGCCCCGCCGCGCAGATTGAGCCGTAGCCGGCCGACGACGTCGCCGATGTCACCCTGACGCTCGCGGAGATACGGATCGTGCGTCTGCCCCAGCACGGCCACCAGCTCGTCGTGCGCCCGCTCGAGGGCCCATTCGGCGTTGATGTGCTCGCTGCAAATCAGACCTGCCGCACGGGCAACCAGCAACGGATCGTCGAGCATAAGGAGCTGTGCGTCGAACAGGTAGGCGTGCTCGGCGCCGGCATGGATGGCGACCCGGCGCTTGATACTCGCGAGCTGCTCCCGTGACTGGTCCGTCGCATGGTGCAGGCGTGCCACCTCCTGGTCGGCCTCGTCAGGGGCGATCCGCAGGCGGAGGTCGAGAATGCGATGTCTGAGCTGTAGCGCCCGCCCGATCGCGATGCCCGGTGAAACGCCCCGGCCCTTCAGCTGCCGCACGGCTCCCCTCGGAAATCGGCCCGCACGAGGTCGCAGAGAGCCTCGACGGCTGCGTCCGCGTCTGGTCCGTCGGCCGAGATGCTCAGCTCCGAGCCGCGCGCCGCGGCGAGCAGCAGCAAGCCGAGAATGCTCTTCCCGTCCATGACCTGCGCACCCCGCGCCACCCGCACCTCGGACGCGAAGCCGCTGGCCGCGTGAACGAAGCTCGCGGCCGCGCGGGCGTGCATACCCAGTGGGTTGGTGACGGTCACCGTTCGAGTGATCATTTTGCCGGCCCGGTCGAATCCTTTCGCATCAGGTCCGAGGCCACCCAGATCGCGTTCCGGCCATGCTCCCGCATGTCCCGGGCCAGGGCGAGCAGGTCGCTGCTTGCGGGCTCGCGCGCGAGCTTGATCAGCAGGGGAAGATTGACCCCGGTGATCACCTCGACGGCCTCCGCAGCCAGGAAGGTCATGGCCAGATTGGCCGGAGTTCCACCGAACATGTCCGTGAGGATCAGGACCCCCTCGGGCCCGTTGACCTGCTCCACCGCGCGCGCAATCGTGCCTCGTGCGTCCTCCACGTCATCGTGCCACCCGATCGAGACGGCCGCGATGTGGGGCAGCTTGCCCACGATCATCTCCGTCGCGTTGACCAGCTCGGAGGCGAGCGTGCCATGCGTGACCACCACAACTCCAACCATTGTCGGCTCCAGATCTCTGGGTACTACTTCATCACTCTTGGGTGGGGCGGAACGGCTGCCGCCGTCTCCTCCCGCCAGTGAACGATCTGACAAAGTCGTGCTGGCAGTCTACGGTGACCGTCCAACGTGGCACCGACGGCGCCGATACGCCCGTACCGACCTACTCCGACCCGATGTCCCGATGTCTCACCCGCAGTCGAATGCCCTCGACGGCCGCCAGCCGGCGGCGCAGCGCCTCCGCGATGGTGACCGAGCGATGGCGACCTCCCGTGCAGCCGATTCCGATCGTGAGGTAGCTCTTGCCTTCGCTGACGTATTGGGGCAGGAGGAAGACCAGTAACGCCGCCACCCGATCGAGAAACTCGCGGGTCTCGGAGAACTTCTCCAGGTAGCGGATCACGGCGCGATCCTTTCCGGTCTTTGGCCGGAGCCGGGCGACGAAGTGCGGGTTCGGCAGGAACCGGACATCGAAGACCAGATCGGCGTCCAGCGGCAGCCCGTGCTTGAAACCGAAGCTCAGAACGGTGACGACCAGCCACGCACCGCGGGACTTGACTCGAGTCAGCGTCATGAACGCCTGACGCAGCTCATGGACCGTCATTCCCGACGTGTCGATGATCTCGTCGGCCATCTTGCGGATGACCTCCAGTCGCTTCCGCTCCTCCCGGATTCCGTCGATGACCGACCGTCGTGGTGCGAGCGGGTGCGGGCGCCGCGTTTCGCTGAAACGCCGCACCAGGGCCGCATCGCTGGCCTCGAGGAAGAGCAGCGCCGGATTCAGATCCCGCGTCGCGCGGAGTTGGCGAAAGATCCGTGGAAATTGCGAGAGGAGCTTGCCCTCTCGTACGTCCACGACGACCGCCACCTTCGAGATCTCGGTATCAGGTCGCCTCGAGAGTGCGGCGAGCGTCGGGATCAGCGTCGTCGGAAGATTGTCGACGCAGAAGTATCCGAGGTCTTCGAGCGCCCGGATGGCCTGGGATTTTCCCGATCCCGAGAGTCCCGTGACGACGATGAAGTGCGCCCCCGTCGGATGAGCCGAACCCCCACGGGTTGGCGTCGTGCGCCGCGCCGTCATGCCGGCTCTCCCTGGTCGTCGTCGTCCGCGGCGGGCTCGATGGCCTGCGCTTCGAGCGACCGGTCGAGGCGATCGACGAGCGCGCGGGCGGCGTGGCGGCCGCGCGTGCGCAGCAGCTCGTTGCGCGCGGCCACCTCGACGAGGATGGCGATCGTGCGACCCGGTGCCACGGGCATCCGGATCATGGGGATCGAGCAATCGAGGATCGTGGCGTGCGCCACATCCAGCCCCAGCCGTTCGTACCGCCGGCCAGGCTCCCATCGTTCGAGCTGCACCACCAGCTCCACTCGTTTGGACCCGCGCGTCGCCGCGACTCCGAAGAGCTCCTGAATGTTGATGATCCCGAGGCCGCGCACCTCCATGTGGTGGCGTGTCGTCTCGGGGCAGCTACCGAGCAGCACCGACTCGGCGCGACGCCGCACCTCAACGGTGTCGTCTGCGACCAGGCGATGCCCACGCACGACGAGGTGGAGCGCGCACTCGCTCTTGCCGATGCCGCTCTCGCCGCGGAGAAGGACGCCCAGACCGAGAATGTCCAGCAGCACGCCGTGAATGAGGTCGCGCGGAGCCAGGAGATTCTCGAGCATCGCCGTGAGCTTGGCGATGGCCCGGGGGGTCGGCACGAGGGTTCGCAGCAGAGGTACGGCCGCCGCATCGGCGACGGCAATCAGGTCAGCCGGCGGCTCGAAGCCCCCGGTGATGAGCACGCAGGGGATGTCACGCGCGAGCGCACGATGGAGCGACTCGACTCTCATCGCGGGATCGAGGCCCACGATGAACCGAGCTTCGCTCTCGCCGAGCACCAGGACGCGTCCTCGATGGAGGTACTCTTCGAAGCCCGCGAGCGCGAGGCCGGTCTTCTGGCTGTACGGGATCGTAATGGCGCGCTCGAGCCCGGCGGCGCCCGCCACTAGCTCGAGATCGAGCCCGTGGGACTCCGCCCGGTTCTGGAGCATCGCTCCGACCGTCACGCTCGGAGTCTCAACCGTCATCGTCCGCGGACCCGCGCGTCAGCTGCAGCGGAGTACTAGCGCTCCGGCTCGATCAGCCCGAGAGCGCCGCCCTTGCGCCGATACACGATGTTGATGCCGTCCGTCTGTGCGTTTCGGAATACGAGGAACGCGTCCTCGCTGGCCTCGATCCGGAGCGCGGCATCCTCCACGGTCATCGGCTTCACCACGTAGCGCGCGGCGCGAACGATTCGCTTCGGCCGACCAGCCCCGGGAGCGGCCTTCGGGGGCGCCGGCGGACGCGACGCTCTCGCTCCCGACGCGCGTCGCTTGCGCTTCTCCCACTTGTCCTTCAGGCGGTGACCTTGCTGGGAGACCTTCTCGACCGCCTCACGTACCGACAGCGGCCAGCTCGATGCATCGCCGATGCCCCGGAGCACGTGATCCCCGCGGGCGTGGACGGTCAGCTCGATCACCCGACGATACTTCTCGCGGGACAGCACGACCTGGCTCGAGACAATGCTCTCGTTGAGCATGCGATCCAGCTTGGCGAGCCGGCGTGTAATGAGCTGCCTCAGGGAGGGAGAGATCTCGAAGTTGCGTCCCGTGAGCGTCGTTCGCATGGCGATCGCTAGAAGAGAACCTTGCGCTGGTTGGACGTCGGAATCCGGAGCTCCTCGCGGTATTTGGCGATCGTCCGTCGGGCCAACACCAACCCTTCCTTCTGGAGGATGCCGACGATCTTGGAATCGCTGAGCGGCTTGTGGGGATCCTCCTTCTCGATGATCTTCCGGATGTGTTGCTTGATGGTCACCGACGACACGCTGTCGCCGTACGAGCTACTGATGCCGCTGTGGAAGAAGTACTTCAGCTCGAAGACGCCCTGAGGCGTGTGCATGTACTTGTTGTTGACGACCCGGCTCACCGTCGACTCGTGCATGCCGATGTCATTCGCTACATCCCGAAGGACGAGCGGCCGAAGGTGCTCGATCCCATGGTCCAGGAAGTCTCGCTGGAAGCGGATGATGCTGGTCGCAACCTTGTGGATCGTCTTCTGCCGCTGGTCGACCGACTTGATGAGCCACAGCGCCGACCGGAACTTCTCCTTCACGTAGGCGCGCGTCTCTTCGCTGGCGTCACCGCCCTTGTCGAGGAGCCGCCGGTAGACTGGACTGATTCTGAGCTGCGGCAACCCCTCCTCGTTGAGCGCCGCGACATACTCGTCCTCGATCTTCACGATGTGCACGTCGGGGATGACGTACTGCGAGGGAGACGGATTGTAGCGGCTCCCCGGTTTCGGGTCGAGATGCCGAATGACGTCCACGTGCTGCTTGAGCTCGTCGAGTGAGAGGCCGAGCTTGCGGCCGAGTTCGGGCAGCTGATGG
The DNA here is from genome assembly GCA_965197935.1 of Vicinamibacterales bacterium. Classification (GTDB taxonomy): domain Bacteria; phylum Acidobacteriota; class Vicinamibacteria; order Vicinamibacterales; family CAZQMT01; genus CAZQMT01. The sequence goes on from CBDAOD010000002.1 coordinate 2,282,534, forward strand.
TTCTGCAGCAACCGCAGATGGTCGGTCACGATCTTCTCGGTCGCCGTGCCTTCGAGCCCGAGATGGTGAAGCTGCAGGCACAAACACTCCCGAATGTCGCGCGCCGCAACGCCGATCGGATCGAACTGCTGGAGCAGGCCCAGGACTCGTTCAACCTCGGTGGTCGGCCAGTTCCCCATCGCCGCGATCTCGTCGACCGACGCGACCAGATACCCGTCGTCGTTGAGGTTGCCGACGATCGCCGCTCCGATCTCGCGATCGAGATCGTCTTCGCTCTGGAGCGAGAGCTGCCAGAGCAAATAGTCCGAGAGCGAGCTCGACGTCGAGAGCGTGTTCTCGATCGGCGGGAGCTCCTTGACCTCCTGCGGCGCTCGCGGCCTGTAGCCCTCGTCGAGATAGTCCCCAAAGAAATACTCGTAGTCGCTGTCGTCCCACTGGTCGCCCTTGTCGCTGGCGGCCTGCGTCTCCTCGGCCTTTTCGGGCGTGGTGGCATCGGCCGACTGCAACTCCTCGGTCGGCACCTCCTCGAGCATCGGGTTCTCGACGACCTCCTGGTTCAGGACATCGACCAGCTCCAGGGTCGACATCGGCAGCAGCTTGATGGCCTGCTGCAACGACGGGGTCAGACTGAGCTTCTGGACGAGTTTCGTGTGGAGCTTCTGGTGAATGGCCATGCCGCGTCAGGCTAACGGAGCCACGCGCCCCGTTCTTCTGTGCCGTTACTTAGTGTAGTCTAGCGCTATTCCTTCACTCCAACCGGAAATCGGCACCTAGATAGATCCGCCGCACCTCCGGGTCCTCGGCCAGCGCAGCGGGAGTGCCGCTCCGAAACATCACTCCATCGTGCACGATGTAGGCCCGGTCCGTGATCTTCAGCGTTTCCCGCACGTTGTGGTCCGTGATCAGTACCCCGATCCCGCGCTGCTTGAGGTGAAAGATGATCTTCTGGATCTCCGTGACGGCGATCGGGTCGATACCGGCGAAGGGCTCATCGAGCAGGATGAAGAGTGGAGAGATCACCAGGGCTCGAGTGATCTCCACGCGCCGTCGCTCGCCCCCCGACAGGGTGTAGGCAGGCGCCTTTGCCAGCGGAGTCAAATTGAGTTCGGCGAGGAGGTCGTGCAGGCGATCGTACCGGGCCGCCCTGTCAAGCTGGAGCGTTTCCAGGATGGCCAGTATGTTCTGTTCGACCGTGAGGCCACGGAAGATCGAGGGCTCCTGCGGAAGATACCCGATGCCCTTCCGAGCGCGGACATACATCGGGCGATCGGTAACATCCTCGTCGTCGAGGAGCACACAGCCCGACTCAGGAGTCGTGAGGCCGACGACCATGTAGAAGGTCGTCGTCTTGCCCGCTCCGTTCGGTCCAAGGAGTCCGACGACTTCCCCCGACGCGACGTCGAGGCTCACACCCCTTACCACCGTACGGCCGCCGTACGACTTCGTCAGCTGATCGGTCCGGAGCGTCACCATTCAACCGCTGGGTGGCTCCGGACAATTCACACCAGCCTTAGACTCGGTCCTGATTTCCTCGTTACCGTCCACGCTGATGGTATCAGTCGACTTGTAGAAAGTCAAAGTTTGGCCAGTAGTTTCGCGGCAATTTTCGATGATCGTCACCGGCGTGCCGTGCATGATGTAGCGCTCATCGGCTGTGAAATACGTCAGCCGCTCCCCCTTCGCATCGCGCAGTGGCGTCTTGAGGGTGACCTCGTCGTACGCCTCGGCGCGTTCGAGCACACTGCTGGTGGAGCCCAGGTACATCTCGACCTTGTCGGCGCTGAGATCGTCCTGGGGCCCCGTGACGTGTGCCTGCGTCTCGTAGGTGATGCGCCGCAGGGCGTCCTCGTACTCCATCGTGTCTGCCCTCGAGATCGACGCGACCTCTTCGGTCGTCTGTGTCTCCTCGTCCAGCTCCTCGAACATCAGGTTCGAGCGTGCCGAGCCGGTGGCCTCCAGATCGCCGAGCTGTGCGTCGAGCTCGATCGAGTCGCCCTGCACCGCCGTCTGGCCCTGCCAGAGACGCGCCTCGCCGGTGTAGAGCGCGTGTCCAGTCTCGGAATCGTAGTCGAGCCGTTGCCCGATAACGTAGACGGTCTCGTCCGGTTTCAGCATGCCCGGCACCTTGGTCGGCACCTCCCGGTCGGGGGCGTCGGTCGCCGGTGCTTGGATCGTTCTGACGTCCCCCACCGCCTGCATCGTGCTGCCCTCGAGGGTCAGCTCGATCTGCGTCGCCTCGATCTTCGTGCCGGCATCGGTCACCACGGGACGGGGGATCGGCTCGATCGGCGAGAGCTCGAGCACCCCCTCGGCAAGCCGGTAGAGCGCCGCCTGCGCCTCCGCACGGAGTCGTCCGTTCTCGAAGGTGGTCTGACCGGCGAACCGCGCTTCGGTGATGTCGTCGAATCCGCCTCCGAGCGCGAGCTCGAGCGTGTTCGCATGGGCGACCCGCTCGAACCCCGGGTCGTCACCCTGGGGCGCGGCGGTCTCCTGAAACTCCACGGTGCCGCCGAACCTGGCCACGTTCAAGCCCGCGGCGGGGGTGCCCTCGCTGTCGAGCGCCTCGGAACGGATGACGCGGGCCGGCACCTCGGCATCGCCGGGCAGCTCGAGGCGGACGTGCTCCCGCGCCGCGAGCGTCGTAAGGGTCACACCATCGGCCGCGAGCCCGGCGTCGATCCACTCCGCGGACAGATGCCGGTCAGGCTGCGCCGCGGCGCTCACCAGCCTGACGCGGGCCGTTCCCGCGAGCGTTGCGCGGCGGAGCTCGAGTCCATCGTCGCCATAGGACAGGTTGATACCATCGGCGTCCATGTCGCGAAGCGGACCTGCGGCACCGGGTGTCGCCGAGATGCGAGAGCCGCCACGCAGCTCGAGCAGCTCGATCCGGTCCTCGGTCTCCCCGAGATACGCCATCGCGGTCGCCGCCTCGATGATGCGATCGGGACGAATGATCTTCACGCCGCCCTCGAACCGCAGGTAGCGATCGCGTCTCGCCAGCCCCGCCGTGCCAGCCTCGATGTCCGTCGCGCCCCCGCCGGACGCGTCGGGTGCGAAATGCAGCTGCGCCCGATCCAGCAACCAGAGCACGTCGCGATTTCGATCGTAGGTCGCGCCAAGGCCAGAGCCGGACATCCGTCCCCGCGTAAAATCCACGGGACCCGGGGCACGGAGCAGGCCTTCGTTGTCGTCGTAGAGCGCCCGATCGGTCGTTGCCGTCAAGCCATCACTGACCGCCAGCCGGACGTCGCCGGTCATGTCGATCTGTGATCGGTCGTCGCCGATCGAGGCCTCGCGCCCGGTGACCTCGAAGTCGCGTCCCGCGCGCTCCATGACGGTCACCCGGACGGTTTCGAGCTTCGTGGCGCCGCTGGCGTAGGTCAGCTGGCGCTCCGCCTCCACCCTGTAATCCTGCTTGGCGCCCTTGGCCTGCGTAACGATGGCACCCGTGCTCTCCACGAGGGCGTCCGGGTCGGCGGCCAAACCCGCCCGGTCCGGCCCCGTTTCCTGACGCTCGCGAATCGCCAGGAACACCACGATCCCGAATACCACGAGGAAGGCGGCCAAGATCAGTCGTGTCAGTCCCTGCCAGCTAAACATGGTGATGGCCACGCGTGCGACCCTCTGCTACGGTTCTCCTCACTCCAGACGACCAGAACCATTCGCCCGTGTCAAGCTCGAGCCCCGAGGGTGGCCTCGGGACGCCCACCGAACGCGGCTTCGGACCGGGCCGCGCACGGGATGGACGGCCGCGCGCGGCGTCAGTGCGCCCTGGCATCCGCGACGTCCAGCTCGAGGAAGGCCTGGCCCTGATAGCTATTCTGTCCGAGCGAGAACGCCAGATCAAGGGACTCGCGGTGTTGCTCGAACACCGCCTCGTGCTCGGCGCCCCGCCAGGCCACCGCCTGGAAGCGGCGACTCCCCTGACGCACCGTCATCCGCAGGTGCCGCTCCTTGAGCCGGCGTAGCTTCCCGACGACCTGCACCGGGCCGGTCTGGAACACCGGGCGTGGGTTACCCGGACCAAAGGGCGCCAGCCGTGCCAGATCCGCGGCGACGGCGGCCGAGATGGCGCCCAGCGGCAGCGAGCCATCGATGCGCAGTCTGGGCCTGAGATCGTCGGGGTCGAGGACGGCGTTGGCATGCTGACGGATCCGCGCCCCGAACTCCTGAAGCCGGGCCACGTCGAGGGTGAGCCCGGCGGCCTGCCGATGGCCGCCGAAGCGCTTGAGCACGTCGTGACAGGTCTCGAGCGCCGCGAGCATATCGAAGCCGGGAATGCTGCGGCAGGATCCGTGCGCCGCGTCGCCCTCCACCGACAGGACGATCGCCGGTCGGTGGTAGCGGTCGACGAGCCTCGACGCCACGATCCCGATGACGCCGCGGTGCCAGTCCTCGCCGTCGACGACGAGGATGTTGTGTGCCCCGATGCCGGGATCGCTGTCGATGGCGCGCTGCGCGCGATCGAGCGTCTGGGCCTCCTCCTCCCGGCGTCGGAGGTTCTCGCTCTCGAGCCGCGCCGCCAGCTCGCGGGCCTCCTCCGCCATGGATTCATCACTGGCGAGGAGCAGTCGGGTGGCGAGGTCCGGCGTGCTCATGCGGCCTGCCGCGTTGACTCGGGGCGCCAGGATGAAGCTGACGTGAAACCCGTCGAGCGGCTTTCCGACCAGCCCCGCCGACTCCAGCAGCGCGCGGAGACCGACGGTGTGCGGACCATGCGAGAGGCGTTCGAGGCCCAGCTTGGCGATGACGCGGTTCTCACCCACCAGTGGCACGACGTCAGCCAGCGTGCCGATGGCGGCAATCTTGACGAATCCGGGCAACCATCGTGCGTTCCCGGTCTTCTCACACAGCGCCTGGACGAGCTTCAGCGCAACCCCGACCCCGGCAAGATCCTTGTCCGGGTACGCGCAATCACGGCGCTTGGGGTTGATCACCGTGAAGGCCGGCGGGAGCGCGGCACCGGGCTCGTGATGATCGGTCACGATGAGGTCGATGCCCAGCTCGAGGCACCGCCGTGCGGCAGCCAGACCTCTGATGCCACAGTCGACCGTGACCGTGACCGCGACGCCGAGCGCGTGAAGCCGATCGATGCCGCTCGGGTCCAGGCCGTAGCCGTCGCGGAGCCGCTCGGGAATGAAGTGGACGACGTCCGCTCCGAGCAGCTCCAGAGCCCGCCGCAGTATCACCGTGGAGGTGATCCCATCGACATCGTAGTCTCCGTGCACGGCGATACGCTCCCGGCGGTCGATGGCCGCCAGCAGTCGCTCCACCGTCCGGCCCATGTCGGCCAGGCCGGCCGGGTCGTGCAGGTGCTCGAGTGACGGACTCAGGAATCGAGACGCGGCATCGTCGGTGCCCAGCCCACGCAGACACAGAATCCGGGCTGCAACCGGGGTGACCCCGAGGCGCCGGGCCAGGGCGGCGGCCGCCGCCTCGTCACACGCCAGAGGTTCCCAGACCGCGCGTCGCATCGGGTGAAGGCAGGGCCACGGGTGCAGCGCCCTCGGAGAAGGCGACGTTCACCTCCCCCATTCGGCGGAACTTGCGATACCGCTGCTCGAGCCGCTCGGCGCTGGGCACGGCGGTCAGCTCGTCGAGGGCACGTGTGAGGTCCGCGTCCAGGCGGGCGGCCGCAGACGCGTGATCGGTATGGGCGCCACCGGGCGGCTCGGCCACGCTGCGGTCGACGATACCGAGACGCAACAGATCCGGCGCCGTCAGCCTGAGCGACTCGGCTGCCTCGATTTTTCGCTTCGCATCTCGCCAGAGGATCGCCGCACACCCCTCAGGCGGGATCACGCTGTAGATGGCGAACTCCTGCATCAGGATTCGGTCGCCCACCGCGATCCCGAGCGCGCCGCCGCTGCCGCCCTCGCCGGTGATCAGCACGACGATCGGCACGTCCAGCATCGACATCTCCCGCAAGTTGAGCGCGATGGCCTCCGCCACGCCACGCTCCTCGGATTCGATCCCGGGAAACGCGGCCGGCGTGTCGACGAACACCACGACGGGCCGGTGGAACTTCTCGGCGAGCCTCATCGCGCGCAGCGCCTTGCGGTACCCCTCCGGCCGGGCGTAGCCAAAGTTGCGGTAGATCTTCTGCTTGGTATCGCGTCCCTTCTGGTGCCCGACGATCATGACCTCGCGCCCGCGATGGGTCGCGACCCCCACGATCATGGCGTGGTCGTCGCCGAAGCGCCGGTCGCCGTGCACCTCGACGAAATTCGTGAACAGCCGGTCCGCGTAATCGAGCAGGCTCGGCCGGTCGGGATGCCGCGCGACGACCACCCGCTGCCAGGGTGTGAGCCCGGCGTAGATCTTCCGGCGCGACGCATTGAGACGGTCCTTGAGCGTCGAGACCAGCCGATCGCGCTTCGCACTCGGCGGCTGCAGGAGCAGTGCCTCGAGCTCGCGGAGCTCCGCTGCGATGGGTTCCTCGAACTCCAGGACCTCGAGTGGCATGAACGTGCTATCGGAAGGTGACCGAACCCGAACCGCAGATCTGCTCGACCTCCGTGGTCAGTTGCTTCGTCGGCTTGACCTGGATGCGACCGATGGCTGCGTGCACACGCAGGGGCTGCCGGCGACCGCGGAGGTCGACCTCGAGCGCCACGCGCCGATCGCCACGGTGACGCGTCAAAATGTCGGCCAACGCCTCGAACGTGTCTCGACCATGGGGCGGGACTGACAACCGGATCGCCACCTCGTGGATGATCCGCTCACGTAGCGCCGTCACCGGAAGCACCTCGCTGGCCAGCAGGCGTGCGGACGCCTCGTCTTTCTCGAGCTTGCCGCGAACGGCCACCAGCGTGTCGTTCGCGACGAGCTCCGCGCACCGGCTGAAGGTGTCGGGAAACACGACGACCTCGATGCTGCCGCAGGTGTCTTCGAGCATGAAGGCCGCCATGCGGTCGCCCTTGCGGGTCCGAAGCTGGCGACAGGCGCTCACGATGCCACCGATGCACGCATCGGCCTGCGAGCCGGTGAACTCCGTCGTGGTGCGGGCGCCGAAGCGTCGGAGGTCGTCACCGAAGCGGGCGATGGGGTGTCCACTCAAATAGAGCCCCAGCGCTTCCTTCTCGCACGCGAGCTGGTGCGCCTCGGGCCAGGCAGGCACGGCCGGAAGCGGTATCGGTCCCAGGCCCGCCGGGCTGTCGTCGCTCGGCCCGAACAGGTCCGACTGTCCTTTCTCGCGGTCCCGCTGCACCCGACTGCCATATTCGATGGCGCGGTCGACCGCGGCCAGCAGCGTGGCGCGCGTAGCCGCAGGCGGCGCGTCCCCCTCGGCCAGCGAGTCGAACGCTCCCGCCTTGACGAGGCTCTCGAGCACGCGTTTGTTGACGAGCCGAAGGTCGACGTGCTCGCAGAGCGAGAACAGGCTGGTGATCCGGCTCACGGCCTCGCGCGCCTTCAGGATCGACAGGATCGCACCCTCGCCCACGTTCTTCACCGCCGACAGCCCGAAGCGTACGCCGTCGGGCGTGACCGTGAAGGGGAGCCCGCTGATGTTCACGTCGGGCGGCAGCACAGGGATGCGGAGCTCCCGGCACTCGCCCAGGTAGAGCGCCAGCTTGTCCGTGTTTTGCGCCTCGATCGTGAGCAGTGCGGCCAAGAAGTGCCACGGGTAGTTGACCTTGAGGTAAGCCGTCTGATAGGCGAGCAGAGCGTAGGCGGTGGAATGGGACTTGTTGAAGCCGTAGCCTGCGAAATACTCGATCAGATCGAAGATCTTGGTGGCCTTCTTTCGCGAGATGTCCCGCGCCACACAGCCCTCCACGAAGCGCTCGCGCTGCGCCTGCATGACGGCTGCGTTCTTCTTCCCCATCGCCTCTCGGAGGATGTCCGCCTCGCCCATCGAGAAGCCGGCCAGATCGCTGGCGATACGCATCACCTGCTCCTGGTAGGCGATGACGCCGTAGGTTTCCCGGAGCACTGGCTCCAGTTGAGCCACCTCATACTTGATCGTGACCTTGCCGTGCTTGCGTGCGATGAAATCGTCGACGACGCCGCCCCTGAGCGGCCCGGGTCGGTAGAGCGCGTTGAGCGCGATCAGATCGACCAGCGTCTGCGGCTTGGCCTTGCGGAGGGTCTCGCGCATCCCCGAGCTCTCGAACTGAAAAATGCCGAAGGTCTGTCCGTCGCAGAAGAGCCGGTAGGTCTTGGCGTCGTCGAGCGGGATCCGCTCGAGATCGACCTCCTCACCCGTCGTGGCCCGAATCTGGTCCACCGCGTCCCGCAGGAGCGTCAGCGTGCTCAGCCCCAGGAAGTCCATCTTCAGGAGGCCGACCCGTTCGATCTCCTTCATGGCCCACTGGGTCGTGATCTCTTGACGCTGTCCCTTGTAGAGCGGGACGAACTCCGTGAGCGGGCGTGGCGCGATGACGACACCGGCCGCGTGCACCGAGGCGTGCCGGGGCATCCCCTCCAACCGCTGGGCCACGGTCAGCAGCTCGTGCACCCGCGTGTCGCGTTCGTCGAGCTCCCGTAGCGCGGGATTTTCCTCGAGCGCCGCCTTGATGGTGATGTCGAGCGTTGGCGGGATTTGCTTCGCCACCCGATCGACGTCGGCGTACGGGATGTCCAGCGCCCGGCCGACGTCGCGGACGGCCGCGCGCGCCTTCATCGTGCCGAACGTGATGATCTGCGCGACGTTCTCTTGCCCGTAGCGCCGGGTCACGTAGTCGATCACCTCTTCCCGGCGTCGCTCACAGAAGTCGATGTCGATGTCCGGTAGCGAGACACGTTCGGGGTTGAGAAACCGTTCGAAGATCAGATCGAACTCGAGCGGGTCCACGTCCGTGATCTTGAGGCAGTAGGCCACGAGGCTGCCCGCGGCAGACCCGCGACCCGGTCCGACCGGGATACCCTGCTCGCGTGCGTAACGAATGAAGTCCCAGACGATCAGGAAGTACCCGGGGTACTTCATTCGCTTGATCATCTCGATCTCGTACGCCAGCCGGCGCTCGTACTCGTCGACCGTGTGGTGGAGGACGCCGCGCGAGGCCAGCCCCTGTAGCCTGTCGAGCCGCTGGGCGAAGCCCGCTCGCACGATGTGCTCGAAGTACTCATCGAGGTCGTAGGGCGCGGGTACCTCGAAATTGGGCAGGTTGTTCTCGGCCTCGCCGAGATCGACGCGGCAGCGCTCGGCTATTCGCACGGTGTTGCGCAAGGCGTCGGGACATTCGCGGAAGACGTCGGCCATCTCCGCGGGCGTCTTCAGGTAGAACTGGTCCCCGTGGTACCGCAGTCGCTGCGTGTCCGGGACGGTCTTACCCGTCCCGATGCACAGGAGGACGTCGTGCGCCTGCGAGTCGCCCTGTCGTAGGTAGTGCACGTCGTTCGTGCAGACCAGCGGCAGTCCCAGGTCCGCCGCGATCGGCGCCAGACCCGTGTTGACGATTCGTTGTTCGGGGATGCCCTGGTCCTGCATCTCCAGGAAGAAGTTGCCGGGGCCGAGAATGTCCCGGAAGCTGGCGGCCGCCTCGGTCGCGCGGCGCGCCTCATGGGTCCGGAGCTGGCTTGCCACCTCACCCTTCAAACAGCTGCTCAAGCCGATCAGACCCGCGGCATGCTGCGCCAGCAAGTCCTTGTCGATCCGCGGACGGTAGTAGAACCCCTCGGTGTAGCCGGCCGACACGAGCTTGATCAGATTGTGATAGCCCTCCTTCGTCTCGGCGAGCAGAACGAGATGGTGCGCGGCCTCGCCCGCGTTCCCACTCTTGCTGAAGCGGCTTCCGGGCGCCACGTAGGCCTCGCATCCCAGGATCGGCGTGAGGCCGCGTTCTCGCGCATGGTCGTGGAAGGTCACCGCGGAGAACATGTTGCCGTGCTCGGTGACGGCCAGGGCCGGCATGCCGAGCTCGACCGCCTGGTCCAGCAGCTCGTCGATTCGGCACGCGCCGTCGAGAAGCGAGAACTCGGTATGGAGGTGCAGATGGACGAAGTCGGTCATGGCACAAGGGTCCCAGTCGCCCGGGGTCGTCTCATTCCCACTCGATCGTCGAGGGTGGCTTCGAGCTGATATCGTACACGACGCGGTTGATCCCCTGTACCTCGTTGACGATGCGTCCCGAGATGGCGGCAAGCACGTCGTGCGGCAATCGCGCCCAGTCCGCGGTCATGCCGTCCCGGCTGTCGACGGCGCGTACCGCGATCGTGTAGTCGTAGGTGCGTTCGTCACCCATCACGCCGACGGTCTGAACTGGCAGCAGCACCGCGAACGACTGCCACAGCTTGCGATACCAGCCGTGGCGCTTGATCTCCTCGACGACGATCGCGTCGGCGTGCCGCAGCAGCGCGAGCCGGTCCGGCTTCACCTCGCCCAGAATCCGCACGGCCAGCCCGGGTCCGGGAAACGGCTGACGCTCGACGAACTCTTCGTCGAGACCCAGCTGGCGTCCCACCTCGCGGACCTCGTCCTTGAAGAGCTCGCGCAGCGGCTCGACGAGCTTGAACCGCATGGTCTCGGGGAGGCCACCCACGTTGTGGTGGCTCTTGATGGCCGCCGAGGGGCCGACGACCGACACGCTCTCGATGACGTCCGGATACAGGGTGCCCTGGGCGAGGAAATCGAAGCCGCCGAGCGCGGCGGCTCTGGCCTCGAAGACGTCGATGAAGGTCGCGCCGATGATCTTGCGCTTGTGCTCCGGATCGACGACTCCGGCCAGGCGCTCCAGGAACAGCGACGCGGCGTCCTCGAACACGACGGGCAAGCGTAGCCTGTCGACGAACCGCTGGCGAATCTGAGCCGCCTCGTCGAGGCGCAACACGCCGTTGTCGACGAAGATGCACGTGAGGCGATCGCCGACCGCGCGGTGGATGAGGAGCGCGGTGACCGTGGAGTCCACGCCACCGCTGAGGCCGCAGACGACGCGGGCCCCGTCGAGCTGCGCGCGGATCCGGGCGGTCGCCTCCTCGATGAACGAGGCCATCGTCCAGTCCCCGGTGCACCCACACACGTCTCGGGCGTAGTGACGCAGGATGTCCAGGCCGTGCTCGGTGTGCGCGACTTCCGGGTGGAACAGCAGCGCGAACAGCCGGCGGCGGTCGTCCGCCATGGCTGCCACCGGCGCATTCTGGCTCGTGGCGAGAACGGTGAACCCGGAGGGAGGCGTCGTCACGAGGTCGCCGTGGCTGGCCCAGACCCGAATCTCCGCCGGGAGCGAGCCAAACAGCCGCGTCGTGCGGTCGAGGCGGGCGACCGCGTGACCGTATTCGCGGTGCGGCGCGCGCGCGACGCCGCCGCCCAACACGTCGGTCATCCACTGCATGCCGTAGCAGATGCCGAGGACCGGCACGCCGAGGTCGAGAAGTCCCGGATCGGCGCGGGGAGCGTCGGGGTCAGAGACGCTCCGCGGTCCGCCGGACAGGATGACGCCGACCGGCGCCCTGGCCTGCAGTTGCTGTAGCGTGGCTCCGCACGGCAGGATCTCCGAGTAGACGGAGAGCTCTCTGAGGCGCCGCGCGATGAGCTGGGTGTACTGCGAGCCGAAATCGAGGATGACGACGGTTTGGTGCTTCACACCCGTGCGGAACCGAAGATAGGGGGATCGACCGGCCGCCGGTGGTTGGAACGCGTCAGAACCCAGCCCCAGAGGACATAAACATCGTGTATCACGGTATTATAGCCGTATGAGGCCGGCGAGGACCACAAGATGTTGTAGCTGGGTGCCCGGCGGACCCGGGTCTGCCGGCTGGCTCATGGCCACGCTCTTGCTCCTCGTCCCTTCGGCTGGCGCGGGTGCTCCCAAGGAAGTGGAGTACTTGCCCTCGCCCTTCCCCCTTGCGGTCGAGTGGTCGCTCGAGCTGTCGGGGGCCCCGTCCACCTCGCCCGCGCACGACGGCACGCAGCTCTACGTCCCCATGCGCTCCGGGAAGCTGACGGCGGTGGCGCTTGCCGACGGGTGCGTGCGGTGGTCGGTGAAGCTGGTGAGCGACCGGCCGCCGACCGCCGGCGACGACGCGGTGTACGTCTCGACCGCGGCCGCCGTCCACGCGCTCCGTCCCGAAGATGGATCGAGCCTCTGGCGTTTCGAGCTAGCGGGCGTCCTGGCCGCCGCACCCGTGTGGAGCACGGGCTGGCTGATCCTGGGGCTCGAGGACGGCGACCTGATCGCGCTGCGGGCCGAGGACGGGACGGAGATCTGGCGACGATCGCTGGGCGCGCCCCTCGGCGCGCCGCCGTCCCCGGAAGGCCCGCGTCTCTATGCGCCGCTTCAGGACGGGCGGGTCGTGGCGCTGGATCTGCTGGGCGGTGAGACGATCTGGGAGCGCGCCCTGCCCTCCGCGGCCACCGATATCCTGGCCCTCCAGGACGGCGTGTTCGTGGGGTCGACCGACAACTTCTTCTACAGCCTCTCCTCCAAGGACGGGGCCATGAGGTGGCGCTGGCGCACCGGCGCCGACGTCATCGGCGCCCCGATCGTGGACGAATCTCGAGTCTATTTCCTCTCCCTCGACAACGTCCTCAGGGGCCTCGATCGTCACGTGGGCAATCAGCGCTGGAAGCAATCACTGCTTCTGCGTCCCGCCTCCGGGCCGTTGCTGTTCGGAGAGATCGTGCTGGTGTCGGGGCGTGACCACGAGCTCGAAGGGTACTACACCAAGGACGGCACTCCGCTCGGGACGTTCGCCGCGCCGGCGGAGCTGGCCTCGCCCCCGCTGATCTACGAGGATGCGTCCGGTGAGCAGGTGGTGCTAATCATCACTGGTGAAGGGGAGCTACAGCTCCTGCGGCCGGGGACGGACCCACCGCTGGTGGCCCTGACCTATGAGCCCGGGATCCCGTCGCCCCAGCCACTCGAGCCGCTCGTCGTCTTGCCCGGTACGGCGCTGGCGCCCGTGCCGCCACCCCTCACCGGCGCGCCGGGCACCGATGCGGCACCGCCGTCGGCCCTCCTGACACCCAGCGGGCCGAGGTGAGCGTCCCGCGTCGCACCGAGGCCCGCCCGGAGAGACGCCGTGCTCGGCCTGGGCGAGCCGCGACGAACGAGACGACCGCGGCATCGCCGACGTCGGCCCCTGGTGCGACGCAGGGCCTTCACCACGGGCTGCAAGGCGTCCATCGACCTCGGGCGGCGCGGGGCCCGAGGTGCGGTCCGGAGGATCCGCCGTGCTCGACCCCCGGCACGCAACCCTGACCCAGCGGGCCGTCGCGCGCCCCCACACCGACTGGCGGTGGATCGCCGGCGTCGGGCTGCTGTCCATTCTCGCCACCGGAGTCGGAGGCGCTCTCGCCGAGGGGTGGCTGCTCGGCTGGTCCACGTCGTCCGCCTTCTCGCGCGTCGAGGACGAGGTCCGGACGGAATTCGAGGACCTCGCTGCGGCGCTGCGCCGCGTGGCGCGCTCGATCGCGCGCGAGCACACGCTCATCCAGCAAACGACCGATGACCCAGAGATCGTCCGCGACCTCTTCGGCGAGGTGTCCCGGGCGACCAGCGTGGAGGTGCCGGCTGGCCTGGCCGTCACGGTCTACGGCGGGCAGGGATCCGCGCTCGCGTGGAGTGGGCGACCATCGGAGATCCCGCTCGAGCGGATCTTCGGCGAGCCGACGCTGTTCGTCGCGCCGGGCCCCCTGGGCCTGCGGCTGGTCTACGTGGAGCCCGTCATCCGTGATTCCACGACGAATCGGCCGGGCGCGCCCGAGCAGATTGCCACGGTGGCCGCCGAATGCGTGTTGTCCGTGGCCCAGGGTGTCCGCAGCCCCATTGCCGGTGCCTACACGCTGCCGACGACGATTGCGAATGTGTCGCTCCGGGTGCGCTCGGAGGGGGACGCGCCATCCGACGGGCGTCCAGATTCCAGCACGTTCCTGGTCGGCTCCGCCCAGGGTGAGCCGCTGCTCGAGGTAGAGGTCCCCCGGGCGGAGCTGGAGCAGGCCCGCGTCCGGCTCCGGCGGACGTTCGTCGGCGTCATCCTGGGACTCGTGGCGGTGACGGGTTTGCTCCTCATCGGTCCGCTCCTCGACGTCCGGGCGCGCGCGCGGCGGCTGTCCTCCTACCTCGCGGCCGCGGCCGGGACGGTGGGTCTCCTCGTCTTCGCCCGGCTGGTGCTCTGGCTAGCCGTTCCGCCTCGCTGGGCGGTCGCGCAGGCGCCGCTGCAGGGGCTGTGTGAAGCGGAGACCTGGAGCGTCCTGCGGTCGCCGGTCGATTTCCTGCTGAACGCTCTGCTCGCTCTCGCACTCGTCGCCGTGGCGGGCCATTCCGTGTCTCAGGTGCGGCTGGCGGCGCGCCGATGGCGCTGGGATCCCGTCTCGCACCCGGTCGCCTTCACGCTCGTCCATCTCCTCGCAGGGCTGCTGGTCGTCGCCGTGGTGCAGGGGCACGAGCGCTTTCTCCGTCAGACGATTGACTGCAGCCCAGTCGACGTCCTCCAGCTGTCGCTGTCTCCCTGGGCCGGCGCCGGGCTGGCTCTCGCCGCCGGCCTCGTCGTCACCCACGCCGCAATCGTCTGGGCGGGAGTGGTGGTGCTCCTGCTCGCTGCCGCCGTGTGGCGGCTACCACGATCGGCGCCGCGGGTCGGCCTGCTCCTGGTGTGCGTCTGGGTCTTGCCGGCACTGCTGTGGCTGGGCAGGGTTTCGCTCGTCGACGCCGAGTATCCCGTCCTCCCGGCGCTGCTCGTCGTGGCTGCGTGCGTGGTCGCCGCCTCGCTTGCCAGACGGATCGTCCCGTGGTACCGGCACACGTCCCAGGCGGCGCGGCTGCTGGCCGCGTTCGTGGCGATCCTGGTGCCGGCCATCACGCTATACCCCTCGGTGGCCTTCCATGCCGACCACGCCAGACGCCGACTCGTCGAACGGCAGTATGCGACGCAGGCGGCGAATCATCCCCAGGAGCTCCAGACACGACTGTCACGATCCTTGACCCAGATCGACGCGACCCCTGGACTGGATACGCCGATGGCTCCCCCCGACGCCGCGGTTGGCGGATCGCAGACCGACCGGGCGTTCCTGATGTGGCAGCAGACCGAGCTCGCCGAATACCGCTTGACCTCCGCGGTCGAGCTCTACGGACCCGACGGTGGCCTGGTGAGCCGGTTCGCCCTGAATCTCCCGGAGTACACGACCACAGCCTCTCGCTGGCAGGGCCGGTCCTGCCGCTGGGAGGTCTCGGGCGAGGCCTCCCGCTTCGGCGCCGTCGAACGGCGTCTGCTGCATGCCGAGCGCGGCATCTGCAGCGAAGCCGGGACGCAGGTCGGCGCCATCGTCGTCCATGTCATGCTCGACTATGGCGTCCTGCCTTTTCTACCCTCCCAGAGCCCGTACTTCGAGTTCGTCCGGTCGGGTGGCGGCGGTGCCCCGGGCGGGTTGCTGGCCAACGAGGTCGAGCTCGTCATCTACGGCTGGGGACGGCTGCCGATCTACAGCTCGAGGCTGAGCGCCTGGCCGCTGGATGAGGACCTGTTCGCCCGCATCTACGCGTCGCGAACGCCCTTTTGGACGACCCTCTCGCGCGGCGGGACCGAGCACCGGGTCTACTTCCACAACAATCGCGCGGGGATCTACGCGCTGGGGTATCCGGCGCGCCGCCCCTTCGACGTGTTCCTCAATCTGGCCGAGCTCGCCGGTCTGGCGGGCATCGTCTACCTGGCGCTCTGCGTGGGCGCGGCGTTCTTCTCGCGCGTCACCCGGCGGCAGCCACGTTCGGGACGTCATCTGCTGCAGGAGGTGCGCCAGAGTTTCTATCGCAAGCTATTCCTGGCGTTCGTGGCCGCTTCCGTGGTCCCCGTCATCATCCTGGCGGTCGTCATTCGCGCCTACTTCACGACGCTCCTGGCGGCCGACATCGAGGCGGAGGCGGCCAGGACGGCAGCCGTTGCCAGACGGGTCATCGAGGAGTCCGTGGCGTTGCAGCAGCAGGGGACGGCGTCGCTGGCCAGTGTCAGCGACGACGTGATGGTGTGGATCAGCAACGTCATCGACCAGGACGTGAACATCTTCGATGGGTCGCAGCTCATTGCCACGAGCGAGCGCGATCTGTTCGCCTCCGGTCTCCTCCCCACGCGGACCCCGGATGACGTGTACCGGGCGATCGGCCTGCAACGGCTCCCGAACTTCATTGGTCGCGACGCGATCGGCGACCACGTCTACATGGTGGCGGCCGCGCCTGTTCGGCTGGGAGGTCGTGATGCGATCCTGACCGTGCCATTGGGCCTCCGCCAGCAGGAGACCGATCGCGAGACGGAGGAATTCGACCGTGGCGTCTATCTGGCGGGCGTGCTGTTCGTCCTCCTGGGTGCGGGTATCGGGTTCTCGATGGCCGAGCGCATCGGAGACCCCGTACAACGGCTGACGCGAGCCACGCGGCGGATCGCGCGAGGCGATCTCGATGCCCGGGTGGCCGTCAAGTCGGTCGACGAGCTCCAGCGGCTCGTCGAGGCCTTCAACGGGATGGCGAGCGAGCTCAGCCAGCAGCGCGACCAGCTCGAGCGGACGCATCGGTTGGAGGCGTGGGCGGAGATGGCCCGACAGGTGGCGCACGAGATCAAGAATCCGCTGACCCCGATTCAGCTGTCGGCCGAGCACCTCCAGCGGGTCCATGCCGATCGCGGGACTCCGCTCTCACCGGTGCTGGACGACTGCGTCCGATCGATTCTGAAGCAGGTCCGACTCCTGCGTCAGATAGCCTCGGAGTTCTCGAGCTTCGCCTCGTCGCCCACCGCGCGCCCCGCCGCAACCGCCATCGGCGCGCTGGTCGAGGAGATCGTGGAGCCCTACCGCGCCGGCCTGGCGGCACGGGTCGAGCTGACGGTCGAGACCCCGCGTACGCCCATCCACGTGCTGGTCGACGCCACGCTCCTGGGGCGGGCGCTCACGAACATCATCGAGAACGCGCTGCATGCGATGCCGGGCCGCGGCACTTTGTCGATTCGCGTCCACGAGGCGCAGGGATCGGTCCGGGTGACGACCGCCGATACCGGCGTCGGCATGGAGGCGGAGGCGCTCGAGCGCATCTTCGAGCCGTATTTTTCGACCAGGGCCAGTGGGACCGGGCTGGGCCTGACGATCGCGAAGCGAAACGTGGAGCTCAACGGAGGCACCATCTCCGTCACGAGCGAGATGGGGCGAGGCACGACGGTGACCGTCTCGCTGCCAGTGGTCGCGGACGATCACGACGCGACCACCTCCCCACCGGCGCGGTCGTCGCCTCGACAGCGGGAGGGGGGGAACGGTTAGGGCTGTCCGTGGGGCGGACGGCGGCCGCCCCACGAACAGCCCTAGCCGGAGCGGGTGCCGTGACGGAAGGGCGTGGGCGGGCTCGACGCGGGTTCGGCGGTTCCGGTGCGGTAGCGGCGAAGGCGTGAGACGGCGACGCCGACGAGGCCCGAGGCGAGATACGTGTAGGCCATGACGAGGAGCACGCTCTGCGGGTGGCTCGCAATCGCCACCATCACGACCGTGACGAGAATCAGGTTTCGGTAGGATCCCCGCCATCCGAAGACCATCGTCTTGAAGCTGAGGTAGCGGATCGTGCTGACCATGAGGAAGGCCAGCGCGACGATCATGACGAGTGCGGGCCAGGCGTCCGCCGTCTCGTGGAGGCCATACGGATACGCGAACACGGTCGCGGCCGGAACGCCGGCGGCCGCCGGGGAAGGCAGACCCACGAAGTGCCGCTTGTCGGCTGCGGTGTTCTGGACGTTGAAGCGCGCCAGGCGCAGGGCTGCCGCCGCGACGAACAGGAACCCGGCGGCCCAGCCGCCGCGGCCGAAGGGCACCAGCCCCCAGGACAGCGTCAGCACCGATGGCGCGATTCCGAACGACACCACGTCGGCGAGCGAGTCGAACTCCCCGCCGAAGTCACTCGAGCTCCCCGTCATGCGGGCGATGCGGCCGTCCAGCATGTCGAGCAGGATCGCGATACCGATGAACGGTGCCGCCGTGACGTACTCGCCCCGCATCGCATAGACGATACAGGCGTAGCCACAGAACATGTTCGCGACCGTCAGGATGCTGGGCAGCAGGTGCACCCCGCGCCGGAACCGCTGGCGTGTGTTCGCGCGCTCCCGTAGCGCCTGGAACACCACCCGCGACCGGCGGTCGGGACGGCTCGATTCGTGGCTCCTCACTCTGCGTCTTTCCGCTCGGTCAGCCGCGGGCCGGCGTCGGTCGCTCCCGTGGACGGGTGCAGCGTGGCGAGGATCGTCTCGCCGCCGCGGACCATCTGTCCGACGTGCACGTGCAGACGGGCCGTCACCGGCAGGAACACGTCCATGCGCGATCCGAACTTCATGAGGCCGATACGCTCCCCGATGCGGAGCTCGTGACCGGGTCGCACGCGACAGACGATCCGTCGGGCCAGGACCCCCACGATCTGGCGGCACACGATGGACTGACCATCGTGGTCGATCCAGAGCTCCGTTCGCTCGTTCGCCGTCGCGGCGTCGGCACGGTAGGCCGGCAGGAACCGGCCCGGTCGATGCTCGACGCTGAGGACGTGGCCCGAGGTCGGCGCCCGGTTGACATGCACGTCGAGCGGCGACAGGAAGATGCTGACGTGGATCCACTTCCCGGGGGGTGCGTCTCCGACGTCCTGACGCCCGGCGACCAGAACGCGACCGTCAGCCGGTGCCACGACCTCGTCCCGATTCGCCGCGACCCGGCGGTCGGGATCCCGGAAGAAGAACCCGAAGCAGACGCCCAGCACGGCGAACGGGACGGCCCAGCCGGGCCGTCGGGCCACCGCCAAGACGACGGCGGGCACCAAGGCCCCGAGGATGAATGGCATCCCGGCACGATCGATTCTCATCTGGGCTCGCCGGGTCGAGACAGCCCGGATCGGACTCGACGCCGCGTCGCGTCCTGGAATCCGGGCTCACGGCATTCGGCCGCCTTCGTCGCGTCGTCAGCCTTGCGCGGCCGCTGACGGCGCCGGTGCGATCGGCGCTGTTGACGTGACGCTTCGCTGACGGCGGAGGATGCCCTCCATACGGTCCTTCAGCTGCAGTTTGCGTTTCTTGAGCGTCACGGCTTCGACGTGTTCGGGCTCTGAAAGGTGGGCGCGGGTGGAGAGATCGTTGAGGCGTTGCTCGAGCTCGTGGTGTTTTTGGCTGAGCTGTCGGAACTCTTCATCGGTTTGCAGCAAGCGTTCCTTCAGCTCCCGAGAGTCCGTCGGCATGATCCGCCTCCCTCGTTTCGGATAGATCTGACGCCTAGCCGTGGAACGATCAACATCCCAGCCGCACCCTACCATAAGGTATCTGGGGATTCAAGAATCGGCTCGCCCCTTGAACCGTCACTTCGACGGCGCATCCCACCAGAGAATCAGCGCGTCCTCCTCGGGGTCGTGATAGTAGGCCTTCCGGGTCCCCGCCATCCGGAACCCGAGTCGCTCGTAGAGGCGTAACGCCACCTGGTTGGACCGGCGCGTCTCCAGCGTGGCGCGCCGCGCGCCCTGCGCCGCGGCCTCGTCCAGGACGTGCTCCAGAAGGGCGGTGCCGAGCCCGAGGTTCCTGCAGGTCGGACGCACCGCGATGTTGTTGACGTGCAGCTCGCCGAAGATGAGCCAGCACGAGCAGAACGCCGCGACTCGCTCCGCTGTGGTCCGCAGGACGTAGATACGGGAAACCTCCGAGTTCCCGATCTCTTGCAGATACATCTGACGGGTCCAGCCGTTGATGAACGACGCCCGATCGACCTCGAGGACCGCGTCGAGATCGGCATCGGGCACGATCGGTTCGATGAGCCAGTTGCTCATCGCCCGGCCAATGGACCCCGCCGCCGGGCGCGGGCCAAGACCGCGTCCGGAGGCCTGACGTAGAGCGGCCGCACTAGGTGTGGCGGAACCGCCTCCGCGACCCGCGCTGCCGCGAGGATCCCGAGGGCAGGTGCCACCCGTGGGACCGGTTCGATGAGCCGGTCCTCATCGAGCGCGCTCATGGCATGTCGAGCGGGGGTCGCGCCGTCGCCGACCAGCCACAGGTGGCGGGGGTCCGTGATGCACCGCCAGCGGGCCAGGACGGCCGGCGCTCGTCCCACGGACGGCTCCTCGAGCACCTCGACGTGCATCGCCGGGTTGCCCCCGTCGAACCTGCCGAAGAGCGCCGAGAAGACCTCGCCGCGACGGGCCTCCATCAGCACGCCGATCGCGTCGTCCGCCGGGATCGACCGCGAGGTGCGCGCCCCCAGAGCCAGCGCCTCGAGGGCGGAGACCGAGACGACCTGGCGGCCGTTGGCCAGTGCCAGGCCCTGAATCGTCGCGATGCCGACGCGCAGCCCGGTCAGGGCGCCCGGACCGGTGGCGACGGCGTAGAGATCGATGTCCTGGATCGACAATCGCCCGCGGGCGAGCAGCCGGAGCACGTCACCCGGCAGCCGGCGGCCATGGGACACTTCGGGGTCCCCGATGAGCTGACCGCGCACCGTCCCGTCGCACACGACCGCCACGCTGCCGGCGGCGGTCGTGGTGTCGAGCGCTAGAATGACCATATACTCGTCGGGACCGCCCGACCCAACGGGACGTCGAAGACATCGATGGTGCCGCCCCCTCAGCCTGCTCCCTCCTCGAACGCCACGGCGACCCCCGCGATGCGTCAGTATCTCGAGGCGAAGCGACAGCATCAAGACGCCATCGTGTTCTTCCGCATGGGCGATTTCTACGAGATGTTCTACGAGGACGCCCTGACGGCGGCCCGTGCCCTCGAGATTACCCTGACCTCGCGCTCGAAGGACAGCCGCGGCGGCTCCATCCCCATGTGTGGCGTGCCACACCACGCGGTCGACGGCTACCTGGTCCGGCTCGTCAAGAAGGGCTTTCGCGTCGCGATCTGCGAGCAGATGGAGGATGCCAAGAAGGCGAAGGGACTCGTCCGCCGCGAGGTCGTGCGCGTCGTCTCGCCCGGCACGCTCACGGATGCGAGCCAGCTCGATGCGCGTGAGCCGGCCTATCTGCTGGCCGTGAGCGCCGTGCGGAGCGACGGACGGGACGGTTCCACCCGGGGGAGTGGCCACACATCCGTGCTCGGTGTGGCGCTGTTGGATCTGTCGACGGGCGAGTTCAGCACTGCCGAATATTGCGGCGAGGCTGGACGGCAGGCCTTCGCTGACGAGGTCTCGGTGTTGCGGCCGCGCGAGATCGTCGTGCCGAAGGATGTCGACATGGGCGCGGAGCTTCCCACGGTGGTGGCGAGCGGTGTCGCGATCACCACGGTCGAGCCGTGGAGCTTCGAGCTCGAGGCGGCTCGGCGCACCCTGCTGGATCAGCTGCGTGCCGAGCGCCTGGACGGCTACGGCCTCGAAGCGCATCCTGCCGCCGTGGCGGCGGGCGGGGGCCTGATCCGATATCTGCGGGACACCCAGAAGGTCGATCTCGAGCACGTCCGGTCGGTGAGCTTCAAGCAGGCGGCCGACAGCATGATGCTCGACCCGACGACGCTGCGGCACCTCGAGGTGGTCGAGGCGATGGACGGCGGCAAGACGGGTTCGCTGCTCCAGGAGATCGACCGGACGATCACCGCCATGGGGGGGCGCCGGCTGCGTGCCTGGCTGCTGCGTCCGCTCCTGTCGCTCGAGCGGGTACAGGACCGGCTCGATGGCGTCGAGGAGCTCGCCTTTCGCGTCACCGAGCGCGGAAAGCACCGGGAGGCGCTCAAGTCGATTCAAGACCTCGAGCGGTTGGTCGCCCGCGCCGCGCTCGGCACGGCCGGGCCGCGGGACCTCGTGGCGCTCGGTCATTCCCTCGGCGCGATTCCGCGGGTCCGGCTGGTCCTCCAGGACCTCCAGGCCCCGTTGATCCAGAGCCTGCTGGGCGAGCTGGACGACCTGACGGATGTCCGCAAGGAGATCGAGACGGCACTGGTCGACGAGCCTCCCGGCGTGACCCGTGAGGGTGGATTCGTCCGGGACGGTGTCGATGCCGAGCTCGATGAGCTGCGCGACATCTCCCGGAGCGGCAAGCAGCACATCGCTGAGATGGAGGAGCGCGAACGTTCCCGGACCGGGATCGGGTCCCTGAAGATCCGCTACAACCGCGTGTTTGGCTACTACATCGAGGTGTCCAAGGCGAATCTGCACGCGGTACCCGTGGACTACCACCGCAAGCAAACGGTGGCCACCGGAGAGCGATACGTCACTCCGGATCTGAAGGAGTACGAGCACAAGGTGCTGGGCGCCGACGAGCGGATCGTCGAGCGGGAGATCGGGATCTTCGAGGCGCTGCGAGCTCGCGTCGCGGTCGAGGCGCCGCGGATCCAGGACTCGGCGCGGGCGCTGGCCGCGCTCGACGCGCTGGCCGCACTGGCCGAGGTGGGAACCGCCTACGACTACATCAAGCCGCACCTGCATGCCGGAGACGAGCTGGTGGTCCGTGACGGACGCCATCCGGTCGTCGAGCGCCGCGTCACGGACGGTTTCGTGCCCAACGACGTCGAGCTCGACGGCCAGACCAACCAGCTGGTGATCCTGACCGGACCGAACATGGGCGGCAAGTCTACCTACCTGCGGCAGACCGCGTTGATCAGCGTCCTCGCCCAGGTGGGCTCGTTCGTACCCGCCCGCTATGCGAAGTTGCCGATCGTGGACCGCGTGTTCGCTCGAGTCGGCGCCTCCGACAATATTGCGCGCGGGCAGTCCACCTTCATGGTCGAGATGCAGGAGACCGCGAACATTCTGCACAGCGCCACGTCGCGCAGCCTCGTGCTGCTCGACGAGATCGGCCGCGGCACCGCCACATACGATGGTCTGAGCATCGCCTGGGCTGTCGCCGAGTACCTGGCGACGAGCACACGGGCCCGACCCAAGACCCTGTTCGCCACTCACTACCACGAGCTGACCGACCTGGCCGACTCGCTGCCCGGGGTGGTCAACGCTCACGTCGTGGCGCGGGAGTGGCAGGACGAGATCACGTTTCTCCGCAAGGTCACCGCGGGACGGTCGGACCGCAGCTACGGGATTCAGGTCGCGCGGCTGGCCGGCCTTCCCCCGCCAGTCGTCACGCGCGCGTCCGAGATCCTCACCTCGCTCGAGCGGGACGAGCTGACCCGGGGCGGTCGTCCGTCGCTGAGCGGGCAACCCATACCGGCCCAGCGGCAGCCCGGGCTCTTCGAGGCCTCGGTGGTCGAGGGCCAGCTGGCGTCCCGACTGCGCGAGGTCGACGTCGACCGAATCACGCCCGTCCAGGCTCTCGCGCTGCTCGCCGAGCTCAAGCAGGATGCCGAGCGGTGACCCGGCTGCTAGAATAGCCGTTCGATGAGCGATGCTTCTCGCTTCCTCCGCCTCCCCACCGAGCCCTTCGAGGTCGAGCCGGGCCTCCAGGGCGACGAGATTCTCGCGCGGATGGAGCGGATCTCTTTTCAGGGACGCAACCTCGCCAGGGCCTACCGGATCTGGCAGCGGATCCTGGCCGACGACGTCCTCGTCTTCCTCGGGGTGGCCGGGGCCCTGAGCGCCGGGGGGCTCCGCTTGATCATCGCGCACCTGGTGGAGCATCGCTGGGTGGACTGCCTCGTGTCGACAGGCGCAAACCTGTATCACGACCTGCACGAGACGCGCGGGCGGCGTCACTACGTGGGCGACGCTCGGGTCGACGACGCGTTGCTCCAGGCGGCGCACATCGATCGCGTCTACGATACCTACGCCAGCGAGGACGAGTTCGTCGATAACGACAACTGGATCGCCGACTACGTGACGCGCCTCGAGCCTCGCCCCTACACCAGCCGGGAGTTCCTGTACCGCCTCGGCGAGCATCTGTGGAACGACACCGGGGCCGAGGGGATCCTGACGGCCGCCTATCGCGCCGGCGTGCCTATCTTCTGTCCGGCGATCGCCGATTCGTCGATCGGCATGGGCCTGTCGCAGGCGCGTCATCGACAGCCGGGCGCGGGGCAGGTCGATGTGATCGGCGACGTCATCGAATCCGCCAACCTCGTGATCCGGCGCCGGCGCACGGCGTCGATCGTCTTGGGTGGCGGCACCCCGAAGAACTTCATCAATCAAGCAAGCGTACAGGCCGACTTCTACAGCTCGGGCATTGGGGGACACCGGTATGCGCTGCAGATCGTGACGGATGCACCGCACTTCGGCGGCGCGTCGGGTTCGGCGCTCAGTGAGGCCCAGAGCTGGGGCAAGCTGGCCGCCGACGCCGCCCGCGTCACCGTCCAGGCGGATGCGACGCTGGCGCTTCCCGTGCTGGTCAGCGCCCTGGCCTCGACCGTCCCGCGCCGCCGGGAAGGCGCCGCCCCTCGTTTCGATCTGGCAGCCCCAGTCATGGCGATGGACGGTGTGCCGTTCCCCGATGGGCGCTACGAGGAGGCCCGGTGAGCGCGCCCGTCGAGTACAAGCATGGCGAGGCCATGGTCTACGGTGGCCTGCCGGCGGCGCACGCATCGTTCGACGCCTGTGCTGCCGTCATCCTGCCCGTCCCGCTCGAGCGCACGACATGCTACGTGCCCGGCACTCGGACCGGCCCCAGGGAGATCCTCCTGGCCTCGGCGCAGATGGAGCTCTGGGACGAGGAGCGGGCCGCGAACGTCCACGATGTGGGCATCTTCACGCTCCCGGAGATGGAGCTGCCCTTTGGTGAGCTGTCCGCCGCCCTCGCGGAGATCGAGCGCGTGACGCGGGCCCTCTTCGAACGCGACAAGTTCCTGGTGATGTTGGGCGGTGAGCACTCGATCACCGGACCCGCGGTCGCCGCCGCCGCGACCCGTTTCGAGGGCCTCTCCGTCCTGCAGATCGACGCGCACGCCGATCTGCGGACCAGCTATCTCGGGTCGCCCCTCAGCCATGCCTGCGTCATGCGGCGCGTCCTGGAGCACGCCGCCGCGACCCAGGTGGGGATTCGCAGCCTGTCGGCGGAGGAGGCCGACGACCTACCCAGCTTGTCGACGACGATCTTCTACGACGTGAACATGCGCGAGGACGTCCAGTGGACCGACCGGGTCGTCGACACGCTCGGCGAGACCGTTTACATCACGATCGACTGCGACGGTCTGGACCTGGGGATAATGCCGGCCGTCGGCACTCCCGAACCCGGTGGCCTCTCCTGGGCCGAGCTGCTCCGACTGCTCCGGGCCACGCTGGGACGGCGGCGGGTCGTCGGATGCGATCTGGTCGAGCTGTGCCCGATCCCGGGGATGGTCGCACCGAACTTTCTCTGTGCGAAGCTGATCCACAAGATCCTGACATACCGGTTCGCCACGGGCTGCTAGTACTACTTTGTTAGATCGCACAATTTGGGCGAGATCCGACAAGTGATCTAATTTGAGGACATTGTACTTTTCCGGCGAATTCGGGACCCTGCGCGGTAGTGCACGACCGCCGCACGGTGGGGCAGTTGCGTCGCCTGATGAGATGGCTCGAGGCCTTCAAGGCGTGCTTCGGCCAGCGCGCACAGGAGCTGGCGTTGCGCCGGTACGTCCAGGGGTTGCTCAGCGACAGCCCGCGCAAGTCGATGGAAGCGATGCTGGCGCGGGGGACCGATCCCGGGGGCTATCAAGCGTTCCAACACTTCATCACCGATGCGCCGTGGAGTGCCGACGGCGTCTGGCGCTGCCTGCGGGCGGTGCTGCCCGAACGCGAAGGGCTGGTGATCTTCGCTGGCACGAGTTTCCCCAAGCCAGGGACGTCCTCGGTCGGGGTGGCCCGCCAGTACTGTGGGGCCGTGGGGAAAGTCGCCAATGGCCAAGTGGCGGTCACCGCGGCGCTGTGGACCGGGCTGCGCGCCTACTTGCTGGGGGCCGCGCTCTATGTGCCCGAGGCGTGGCTGACCGACGCCGCCCGCGATCGGGCGCGGCTTCCCCGGGGTGTCCGGTTGCAGGCGAAGTGGCGCCAAGCGCTCACCCTGCTCCGGCAGGTGCGCGCCAGCGGCCTCACCGGCACCGGCGTGCTGGCCGATGCGGAGTTTGGCGATACCGGCCTGTTTCGGGCCATGTGGCATCGGTTGCGGCTCCCCTATGCGGTGGGGATTTCCTCGTCGCAGACCGTGTTCCTGGGGCGGCCGCGCCTCGGGCACCGGCGGGGCGGCCGGCTGGGGCGCCCGCGCACCCGGCCAGACCTGGCGGCGGGCGTGCGGGCGTACACGGTGGCCCAGGCCGCCAAGGCGCAGCCGCGGTGGCGGCCCATCAGCTGGCGCAACCGCCGCGGCGGGCGCCGCTGGACGGTCCAGTGTGTGGCCCTGCGGGTGACCCCGGCCCACGACTGGCGCGACCGCCGGCTCGCCCCCGAGGTGTGGCTGCTGGCCGAACGCGACACGGGCGCGACGCCGCGGACCAAATACTTCTTCGTCAACCTGCCGGCCACCACCTCCTGGCCGCAGCTCGTCCGACTCGCGCATCAGCGGTGGGCCATCGAGCAGCAGTACCAAGAGTTGAAGCCCCACCTCGGGTTGGATCACTTCGAAGGCCGCACGTTCCCGGGCTGGCACCATCACGTCGTGCTCACCGCCGTGACGTACAACTTCCTGCAGGCCGAGCGGCGGCGGCACCTCGCCGGGCTCACCTTTCCAGTGGCCCGCGCGATCGTGCAGGAAATCTTCACCGCGGACCTCTTTGCTCCACGGCCGTTCTACCTGAAGCGCATCGAGGCGCTAAAGTCGGTGCACTTGCGGATCTAACAAAGTAGTACTAGCAGCCCGTGGTGAAAGTCCAGCGTCGCACCTAGGGTGGCGCTGCGCCCGGCTGGCAAGGCGAGAGGAGCGAGAATTCCGGGAGTATTTGCTCGACGAGCAACGCAGTCAGGTGGGATGCAGCGCCGGCCGACTGCAGCAGGACTTTTACCACGGGCTGCTAGAGATCCAGGCGCGCGCGCGCGGAGCGTAGCCATCACAATGACCGACGAGTTCACCGTCGCCGAGGAGATCGAGCTCCGGGGCCACATCATCGATTCGTGGGCCCTGCCTCGAGTCTTCGACACCATCATGGACCTGGGCGGTGGGTTCGAGGTGCTCGCGATCCGTGTCGGCACCCACAAGCACGAGGCCAGCTACGCACGCCTGCGCGTGGGCGCGCAGACGGCCGAGACGCTCGACGCGATCATCACCCAGCTCCAGGGGCTGGGGGCCGAGCTGATCAGCGAGAACGACGTCGAGAGCCGGCCGGCCCCCCGAGACGGCGCATTGCCTCCTGACTTCTACAGCACGACCAATCTGCCGACCGAGGTCCGGCTCCATGGACGATGGGTTCGGATGGCGGGCACCGAGATGGACCTGGCGATCGTGCTCGACCGTGAGCGAACCCGCGCCGTGACCCGCCCGATGGCCCAGATCCGACGTGGCGACGACATCGTGGTTGGCCACGAGGGTATCCGGGTGCTCCCGCTGGAACGGCGCCGTGAGAGCGAAGTGTTCAGCTTCATGCACAGCGCGGTCAGCTCGGAGCGGCCCAAGAAGCTCGTCATCCACGAGGTGGCGCGCGAGATGCGCGAGATCAGGGAGCGCGGCGGAAAGATCTTGGTGGTCGCCGGTCCGGCCATCGTGCACAGCGGCGCCGGTCCGTATCTGGGTGAGCTCATCCGCACGGGCTATGTCGACGTGCTCTTCGGTGGCAACGCCATCGCCGCGCATGACGTCGAGGCGGCGCTCTTCGGGACGAGCCTGGGCGTCAGCCTGGAGAGCGGATCCCTGGTCGAAGGCGGACACCGCCACCACATGCGCGCGCTCAACGCGATTCGCCTGGTCGGGTCGTTACGGGCGGCGGTCGACCAAGGCGTGTTGACCCGGGGGGTCATGTACGAGGCGATCCGCAAGGAGATCACGGTCGTGCTGGCGGGCTCCATTCGCGACGACGGACCGATGCCCGACGTGATCACCGACGTGCTCGTCGCCCAGGATCGGATGCGCGCCTCGCTCGACGGAGTCGAGATGGCCCTGATGATCGCGTCGATGCTCCACAGCATCGCGACCGGCAACCTGCTTCCCGCCTCCGTGCGCACCGTCGCCGTCGACATCAATCCACCGGTCGTCACCAAGCTGGCGGACCGCGGCTCGTGGCAGGCCATCGGGTTGGTGACCGATGCCGAGCTGTTTCTCCGCGAGCTGACGCTGGCCCTCACCGAGCGCGGCTGACGCGGGCCGCGCGTCGGTTCGTCACGGATCATCCCCGGTCCCCCGCGGGCTCCCGCCGGTCCCGGCGACCTCCGCCAGGAGATGCGACGCGGACCGCCGCCACAATCCGGCAAGGAAGCTGCCGATCAACGAATGGAAGAGGCTCGAGATGGCGCTGGGAATCGCGAAGAGAGGATCGGCGAAGTTCTGTCGGGCCAGGACCACCCCGAGCCCGGAGTTCTGCATCCCGACCTCAATCGCGATCGTACGGGCGGCGAGCTCTCCGCCCCGAGTGGCGCGCGTCGCCAGGTATCCGAGGAGAGAGCCGCCCGCGTGGAGCGAGAACACTGCGAGGATCAGCCGGGTCCCGGCCTCCAGGATCTCTCGTCGGCCCGCGCCGATGATGGAGGCAACGATCAGCGTAATCATGACAACCGCGACGAGCGGCGCCGCCGGCAGCACCCGGCGTGTCAGGGCCGGGAAGAACCGATTCATCGAAACGCCCAGCGCGATCGGGAGGACGACCACCTGCACCGTGCTCAGGAAGAGGCCGACCGCGGGCACGTCCACGCGGCTTCCGGCCAGGACCGCGGTGAGCGCTGGAGTCATGAGGGCGGCGAGGAGCGTGGAGACGGCCGTCATGGTGACCGACAACGGCAGGTCGGCCCGGGCCAGAAAGGTGATGACGTTCGATGCCGTCCCTCCCGGACAGGAGGCGACGAGGATGAGCCCGACAGCGAGCGGCCCCGGGAGGCCGAACAAATGGCCGATGCCCCAGCCTAGGGCGGGCATGAGGGTGTACTGAAACAGGACACCGAGGGCGATCGGGCGCCGGTATTTGGGGATCCGTCGAAAATCCTCGGGCCTGAGCGTGACCCCCATCCCGAGCATGATGATGCCCAGCCCGACGGTGATCAGCGGTCCGCTGAACCAGGTGAACAGCTCGGGACGGTAGAGCGCCAGGATGCTGGCAAGCAAGACCCAGAGAGGAAACGCGGACGTGAGGAGCGCAAGCGCGCGCACGTGGGGCCACCATAGCCCGGAGCCGGAGTGGGACTCAAGCGGATGGGCGAATCTTTTCGGGAGTCGCCGACGTCTTACTCTAAAGCGCGAGAGTGCGCCGACTCGAGATTCGGGCGACCCCGCCGGATCGGGTCGCGTGGCCCTTGCCTCCTAACGCTACGTGGCCCTCACCTCTGAAGTCTTGAAGTCCGAAGTCTGAAGAATGACACGATCGACGACGAGAAGGCTCTCTCTCAGATGTGCGCTGCTTGCCGGCGTGTGGTGGCTGTGCGCGCCGCTCCTCGCGTACGGGCAGGGATCCGGCCTCCCGGACGACGCCCGCAACGACCCCTCGGTGCCCATCCCTCCGGAGGTCATCGCCCGGGACGCCAACGGCGACGTGACGGTCCGCGCCACGCGCATCAGGGAGCCGGTCGTGGTCGACGGCCGGATCGAAGACGACGTGTACTCGTCGGTGCCGGCGATCGACGGATTCATTCAACAGGAGCCGCAAGAAGGGGCCCCGTCCTCCGAGAGGACCGAGGTCTGGATCTTCTTCGACGACAGCAACCTCTACATCTCGGCCCGCTGCTGGGCCAGCGAACCCGAACGCATCATCGCCAACGAGATGCGTCGCGACAACTGGGCCATCGCCTTCCAGAACGACAACTTCAGCGTGGTGCTCGACACCTTCCACGACCGCCGCAACGCGTTCCTCTTCAGCACGAATCCGGTCGGTGGACTCTTCGACGCTTACGTGACGGACGAGCGCGAGACCAACCGAGACTGGAATACCGTCTGGCACTCGAGCAGCCAGCGCTTCGATCAGGGATGGACGGTGGAGATGTCCATTCCGTTCAAGTCGCTGCGCTATCGGGCGGGCCGGACGGGGATCTGGGGAATCAACTTCCGCCGGATCGTGCGCGCGAAGAACGAGTTCGCCCATCTGACGCGGATTCCGGCCTCCTACGGCGGGCGCGGGCTGCAGAAGGTGTCCTCCGCCGCCACCCTGGTGGGCATCGAGCTCCCGGCCGGGTCGAAGAACCTGGAGGTCAAGCCCTACGCCCTCTCCGGGCTGACGACCGATCTGTCCGAGACCCCGCGGCTCTCCAACGATCTGAGCGGCGACTTCGGCGTCGACCTGAAGTACGGGGTCACCCAGAGCCTCATCGCCGACATCACCTACAACACCGACTTCGCGCAGGTCGAGGACGACGAGAAGCAGGTCAACCTGACCAGGTTCAGCCTGTTCTTTCCCGAGAAGCGCGAGTTCTTTCTCGAAGGCCAGGGCATCTTCGCGTTCGGCGACGGCGATGGCGGCGGCTTTCGTGGACGTCCGAACAACACGCCCATTCTGTTCTTCAGCCGCCGGATCGGACTCAGCGACGATGGCGCGGTGCCGATCCAGGCCGGCGGGCGGATCACCGGACGCGCGGGGCGATTCAGCGTCGGCCTGCTGAACATCGGCACGGAAGACGCGGGCAAGGCCGCCGCGACCAACTTCTCGGTCGTGCGGCTCAAACGAGACGTGTTCGGCCGCAGCAACATCGGTGTGATCGCGACCAACCGCTCGATCGCCATCGACGGCGGCGGCGCGAACCAGGCGTACGGTGTCGACGTGAACCTGGCGTTCTTCCAGAACCTGAGGCTCAACGGCTACTACGCCGAGACACGCACGCCTATCCGGGGTGAGGACGACCTGAGCTACCAGGCCGTGCTCGACTACCGCGGTGACCGCTACGGCCTGGAGGTAGAGCATCTGGCGGTCGGCGAGAACTTCAACCCCGAGATCGGCTTCGTGCGTCGCCAGGACCTGCGGCGAAGCTTCGGGCGGCTCCGCTTCAGCCCGCGGCTCCCCGGCATCCGGGCGATCCGCAAGATCGGCTGGGAGCCGTCCTACGAGTACATCACCGACGGCGCGGGCCGCGTGGAGACGCGTCAAGCGCAGCTCGGGTTCCGGCTGGAGTTCGAGAATGGGGACCGCTGGAACACCGACTACGAGGACACGTTCGAGTATCTCGACGAGGACTTCGAGATCACCGATGATGTGACCATTCCGATCGGCGAGTACGACTTCCGCAACCTGCGCACGACGTATCGTCTTGGACCCCAGCGCCGCATCTCCGGAGGCGTCACGCTCCAGCATGGCGACTTCTTCGGCGGCGAGAAATCCGCCGCGAGATACAACGGTCGAGTCGAGCTGACCCCTCGGCTCTCGATCGAGCCCGGTATCTCCTGGAGCTGGGTGTCGCTGCCCGGAGGGCGCTTCACCACGAGGCTGCTGAGCGCCCGGACCAATGTCACGCTTTCACCCCGCATGCTTCTCGCAGCCCTGCTGCAGTACAACTCGTCGAACGAGACCGTCGGCGCGAACTTCCGATTCCGTTGGGAGTACGAGCCGGGGAGCGACCTCTTCGTCGTCTACTCCGAGGGACGAGATACCGAGATGCGACGCGGTTTCCCTCGGCTCGAGAACCGAAGCGTCGCTCTCAAGTTCACGCGCCTTTTCCGCTTCTAGCCGCCCGCCCCTGCCACTGCACGTGCCGTATTTGACCCACCACGGACGGGATACGTCGTTCAGCATGATCGCTCGGTCCGCTCGGCGCCTGGTCCTCGTGTGCGGGATCGCGAGCGCGCTAGGGTCGGGCGTGCCGATCCATGCGCGACAAGCCCTGGACGACGCCGGCCTGCGCGCGGCCATCGACGGTCCCCCCCCCGGCGCCGCCGGCCGTCGTCGCGCGCGATGCCGCCGGCCGCGTCACGCTGCGCGCGCAGCGGACCGCAGAGCCGATCCTGCTCGACGGTCGCCTCGACGAGCAGGTCTATACGACCGTCCCCTCGGTCTCGGACTTCATCCAACAGGATCCGCACGAGGGTGAGCTCGCCACCGAGCAGACCGAGGTCTGGGTCTTCTTCGATGACCGGAACGTCTACATCTCGGCTCGGTGCTGGGACAGCCAGCCCGACCGCATGGTGGCGAACGAGCTCCGGCGTGACCACACCAACCTGGCGTTCAACGAGAATTTCGCCGTCGTCCTCGACACGTTCTACGATCGACGGAACTCGTTCATGTTCCACACCAATCCGCTCGGCGGCCTCACCGACGCGTTGACGACCGACGAGCGCAACTTCAACAAGGACTGGAACACGGTGTGGGAGGTCAAGACGGGGCGCTTCGATCAGGGCTGGATTGCCGAGATCGCGATCCCGTTCAAGTCGCTGCGTTACAGAGCGGGCGACTCACAGGTCTGGGGCATCAACTTCCGGCGGTCTGTCCGGTGGAAGAACGAGCTCTCGTATTTGACGCCTATCCCGGCGTCGTACGGGCTCGCGGGCATCTCCAAGGTATCCGAGGCGGCGACCCTCGTGGGCATCGCCACACCGTCCGGGGCCAAGAATCTCGAGATCAAGCCCTACGCCATCTCGACGGTCACGACCGACCGAACGGCCGAGCCCGCGGTCTCGGACGATCTGGGAGGGGAGCTGGGCTTCGATGTGAAGTACGGGCTCACGCGTAGCCTGATCGCCGATCTGACCTACAACACCGATTTCGCCCAGGTCGAGGACGACGAGCAACAGGTCAATCTCACCAGATTCAGCCTCTTCTTCCCGGAAAAGCGCGAGTTCTTCCTCGAGGGGCAGGGCATCTTCACCTTCGGTGGCGCCGGCCAGCAGGGCCGCCCGAGTGGCGGCTTCCGACCCGGACAATCCGGTGGTCCGCCCAGCAACATCCCGGTCGTCTTCTTCAGCCGTCGGATCGGGCTCGCCGACGGTGTGGGCATCCCCATTCGCGCCGGTGGCCGGCTGACGGGCCGCGTCGGTCCGTACAGCATCGGCGTGCTCGACATCCAGACCGGGGCGTCGGAGGCCGCCGGCGCGCCGTCGACGAATTTCTCCGTGGTGCGGCTCAAGCGGAACTTCCTGCGGCGAAGCAACGTCGGGGTGATTATGACCCACCGGTCCGCGCGGGTAGACGCCGACGGCTCCAACCAGGGGTCGGCCTCGACGGCAATTTCTCGTTCTTCCAGAACCTCAATATCGACGGCTACTACGCTCGCACCGCCACCACCGGGATCTCGGGCCGGGAGGGGAGCTACCGGGGAGCCCTCGACTACGCCGCCGACCGCTACGGGGTGCAGCTCGAGCACCTCGCCGTCGGCGAGCATTTCATCCCGGGGATCGGCTTCGTCAGACGTGACGACTTTCGGCAGAGCTCGGCACGTCTTAGGTTCAGCCCGCGGCTCCCCGCGAGTCGGACGACCCGCAAGATCGGATTCGAGCCCGGCCTCGACTACATCACCAACTGGGAGGGCGATCTCGAGAGCCGGCAGGCGCAGGCCACATTTCGGATGGAGTTCGAAAACGGAGACCAGTGGAACGTCGACTACGAGCGAAACTTCGAGTTCCTGGACGAAAGCTTCGAGATCACGGACGGTGTCGTCGTCCCGGTCGGAAGCTATCATTTCACGAACCTGCGCGCAGCGTACAGCCTCGGTCCGCAGCGCAAGATCTCCGGCCAGTTGACCTTGCAGACCGGGACCTTCTTCGACGGAGACCGCGACGAGGTGCAGTTCCGGGGTCGCGTCGAGCTGACGCCCCGGCTGTCCGTCGAGCCGACCGTCCAAATCAGCCTGGTGAATCTGCCGGACGGCGACTTCACCGCCCGGCTGATCAGTGCCCGAACCACCTACTCCGTCTCACCGCGGATGTTCATCGGCGCGCTCGTTCAGTACACGTCGAGTGCGGACGCGCTGACCAGCAACCTCCGATTCCGGTGGGAATACCAGCCCGGGAGCGACGTCTTCCTCGTGTACAGCGATGGTCGTGACACGGCGCGATCCGGGTTCCCGTTCCTGCAGAACCGGAGTATCGCCCTGAAGCTCACCCGTTTGTTGCGGTTCTGAGCGACGGACGTCCTTTCTGTCCTTCTCGTCGACCGGCGGCGCGATCGATTCCTCGACCTGGACTTGAAAGGTGCGGAAGTCCGTGTACGTCGCCGTGCCGTGGATCTTCTCGTCCGGGTGACCTCGCTTCTTGGTGTATTCCTCGACCATTTCGGCCGGCACCCAGAAGCCGAGCTTCGTGTTGGGCCCATAGGTCACCGTGATCGTGGCGCGCACGTCGGTGTTGGTGTCGCCGACCCTGAGCTGGCTCCGCACGACCCGGCCGTCAACCGGATCGATCCAGAACGTCCCGCGTGAGAAGAGGTCGCCCTCCCCGGCGCGAATCATCGTCGGTCGGGTGTGCTCGACGAACTGGATGGCCCAGGTGGGCACGCCCGCCACCGTCTCCTCTCCGGCCTTGTGGAACCGAGATCTCGGCATGTTGGCGGGGTAGAGAAAGGCCAGGGCCATGGTTGGCAGGTTGACGTTCCGCGAGACGTCACCGATGTTGAAACGTGCGCTCTCCTCGGCGATCTGCTCGGCCTGATCCAGTGCGGTGGCGGGAGACTCGATGAAGAGCCGCTCGAGCCGCCGCTGCCGATCGTGGACGGGACGCCCGTTGACCTCGTATACGTCTCTGAAGAGGAGCCAGCTCGAATCGCTGGGCACCCAGACCATCAGGACGTCCGAGCTCAGACCGCGCCGCCGGCGGACCCGCTCCCCGCGGCGGATCTCCTGATGGTAGGTCTCTTTCGAAACGACGCCGGAGAAGGTCCGTTGATACTCGGCGAGATAGCGGTGGGAACGCAGCAGCAACGTCGCGACCGTCTGGCCGTGGACGGAATCGGCACCTACAAGCCACATCCCGAGGGCGCAGCCGCCAATCGCGCAAAGCCCGGCGCCGCGTCGTCCGGCCGTCGACGCACCCATGGTCGTCAGCCCGTCGCTGCGCGCGGCCGGTCAGGCATTGCTAGCTACCCGACGCCGTCCCCTCCGCGGTCGTCTCGCCGTCGTCGTCCTCCTCGTCGTCCACCGCAGGAGGTAGCCGTGGCGGGAGATCGCTATTCCAGATCTGCCACTCGGTGACCCAGTTTCCCGCCAGCCGCTTGAAGAGCCAGACGCCCTTGCCACGGTCCCGGAAGAGAGGGTCGTCGCCTTCCGGCTGAACCTGGAGCGTATAGCTGAACGTCGCGTATCCCAGGTCTCCGTAACCGCCGACATCGCCAGGCTCCAGCGTGGCCCGTCCCTGGAAGAAGCGCTGAGTGAAGTACCCTTCGATGGATTCCCTGCCTCGGACGAGCGAGGAGTTGGGCGGCATGAACGTGGCCGACGGTGAGTAGAAGTCGTTGAGCTTGGCGGCCTCGTTTTCGTCGTACGTCGTAGCGAAGTTCTGGACAAACTGCCGGATGGCGTCCGCGTCCGCTCGGGTGAAGGTCGGGCCGCTCGATCCGCCTCCGCAACCGTACACGGCGATGAGCGCGGCGCTCAGAAACACAAAGCGATGTCGCATGGCGAAATCATCCTCCGGACCGTGGATTCAGCGGACCGCTGGCACCTCGAACAGGAACGTCCCGTCTGGAAACGGCCTCCTTTAGAGTCTCCCTCTGGGATGGGTGAAACCCCTCGCCTTTAGGCGAAGCCTTCAGGAGGCCGCAGGGCCGGACCTCTTCGGGCTCTGGGACGTGCGCCGTGATAGTCGGCTTCAGCCGACGCGGCGCACTGATTCCCTCGCCTTCAGGCGAGGGAGACTCAAAAAGGAAACCACGAGAAACTGGCTACGTCAAGGTGCAGGCGACGATGTGCAGAGCCCCGACCGCGGGTTGCTAGGTCTCGAGGCGCGGCCAGAGCGGCGGGCCGCTGACGATCTGCCGGTCGCCGGCGGCGCCCCAGACGGCGTCGCGGTCCAGGCGGAGATCGGCGGTGGCCCGGGCGACGCCCAGACGGCGCAGGATCTCGGCGCACGAACCGGGCATGACCGGCACCAGCAAGATGGCGGCGACCCGCAACGCTTCGGCGGCGTCGTAGAGCACCTGATTCAGCCGCTCTACCCGTGACGCGTCCCGGCTCAGCGCCCACGGCTCGGTCTCGTTGATGAACTCGTTGATCGCGTCGATCGCCCGGAAGGCGGCATGGGCCCCGTCCTGCAGCGCGTAGCGATCCATCGCCGCGCGGTAGTCGCGGTGCGCCGTCTCGCACGCCGCGACCAGCCGGCCCGAGCTCAGCGGCTGCTGCAAGCGTCCACCGCAATACCGGGTCGCCATGGCGGCGATCCGACTGACCAGATTGCCAAGATTGTTCGCCAGATCCGCATTGTATCGGTCCGAAAACCGCTCCCACGAGAAATCGCCGTCGTGGCCCCAGGCGATCTCGCGCACCAGATACAATCGCAGCGGATCGGCACCGAACCGGGTCGCCGCCTCGAGCGGATCGACGCTCGTGCCCAGCGACTTGCTCATCTTTTCACCCCGGTAGTGCACCCACCCGTGTCCGAAGACGCGCCGCGGCAGAGCGATCCGGGCGCTCATGAGCATCGCGGGCCAGATGATGCTGTGAAACCTCGTGATGTCCTTCCCGACGACGTGGAGGTCGGCGGGCCACCAGCGCTCGAACGATGCCGAGTCCTGCCCGAAGCCCGCGCCGGTGATGTAGTTGATGAGGGCGTCGAACCAGACGTAGACGACGCTCTCCGGGTCCATGGGGAGCGGGATCCCCCACGTTTGGCCGGCACGGCTAATCGAGATGTCCTCCAGGCCGCCCTCGAGAACCCGCAGAATCTCGTTGCGTCTGATCTCCGGCTCGAGGAACCCAGGGTCGGCACGATAGTGGTCCAGCAGCGGCTCGCGATATCGGGACAGTCGAAAGAAGTGATTCCGCTCGCGAATCCAGTCCGGTTTGACATGGTGAACGGGACACGTGCCGTCGACGAGGTCCTTCTCCTGCTTGAAGGCCTCGCAGGAGACGCAGTACCAGCCCTCGTAGAATCCCTCGTAGATGTCCTCCGCGGCCGCGATAAGCTCGACGAGACGCGTCACCGCCGCCCTATGCCTCGGCTCGGTCGTCCGGACGAAATCGTCGAACGAGATGTCGAGTGAGCGCCACACCTCACGGAACTCCGCCTCCATGCGATCGCAGTAGTCCATCGGGGCGAGGTTCAGCTCCTCGGCGCGTCGGTGGACGTTCAGGGAATGTTCGTCGTTACCCATCAGGAAGAACGTCGACACCCCGTTCAGCCGCATGTAGCGGGCGATGACGTCGGCCGCGATCTTCTCGTAGGCGGTTCCCAGGTGCGGCCGACTGTTGACGTAGTCGATGGCCGTCGTGATGTAGAACTTCGTCATGGCTGGTCCCGGCGCCCGACGATGCGACGCGCGGTGTGGTGGGGGACGGCGGAAGCGTCGTGCGGCGCCGTCGCGCGAGGCGAGCGGCGGGTGAACGGCCACCGCGTCCGCTCGACTCGACGTCGCGCCATGCCGTTTCGAGAGACGCCGCGGCCGCTGTCCGGACGCGGGGTACGCGCCGCGGCTTCAGGCGGCTACGGCAGGACGGGTTCCGTGAGCTCCCCGGCGCACGTGAGGGTGTCGAGGAACTCGAGCAACGATGACCGTTCGTCTGGCGCCAGCTCGACCGGTTCGATGTTCTCGCGGTCGAGATACGGATTGTCGATCCCTCCAGCGAGCATCAGATCGACGGACTCCTCGAGCGTGGCCGCGTGGCCGTTGTGGAAGTAGGGGGCGCTCCGTGCGATGTCTCGCAGGGTCGGGGTCTTGAACGCGCCCGTGTCCGATTCCTCTCCCGTCACCTTCGTGCGACCCGGATCCGGCTCGGCCGCGTCCATGCCGATCCCGACATTGTGATACTTCATGTCGGTGAAGAGGACGCCCGCGTGGCAGGTGCCGCATCCCGCCTTGCCGACGAAGAGCTCAGCCCCCTGCTTGGCGGCGTCGCTCACCGCAGCCTCGTCACCCGCCCGCCACTGGTCGTAGGCGGTGTCGGCGCAGAACAGGAACGCGCGCTCGTATGCGCTGATGGCCTTGACGACGTTGTCCGGCGTCGCGTCCTCGCCGAAGACCTCCTGGAATTGGGTCCGGTAGCCCTCGATCCCGGTCAGTGTTGCCACGATCTCGTCTGCGTCGGCTCCCATGTTGCCGCCCGTCCAGGCCGCCATGGCCTGCTTCTCGAGCGAGGGGCTACGTCCGTCCCAATAGAACTCGGTGTGGTACCCGATGTTCCAGAGGGTCGGGCTACTCCGCGTCAGCTGGCGACCCAGCGCTCCCTCCGCGGTCGGCTTGCCGTCGGTGAGGCCGTTCTCGTTGAGATGGCACGAGTAGCAGGACCGCGACCCGTCGGCGGACAGGCGTGTGTCGAAGAAGAGCTGGTGGCCCAGCGCCGCCTTTGCCTCGGTCGTGGGATTCTCGGCCGGATCCGACACCGGCTCGAAGCCTTCGGGTGCCGGTGGCAGCCCCCCGACTTCCTCGGGGGCAGGGGCCTCGGCCGGCGTGTCATCCATCGGTTCGGGCGCAGGCTCCGTCGACCCACAGGCGGCCAACGAGACCATCGCGGCCAGCGCCACCACGGCGAGCCAACCCGGGAGAGCGTGAGGTGCCATGCGGAATGTCAGCGTATACAAGAGGATCCTCCTCGGGACAATCACACGAGCGTCCACGGCAAACCCGACCATGATATGCCAGGAGCGGTGCCCGACGCCACCCGGATACCGCTAGCAGCCCGTGGTGAAAGTCCTGCGTCGCACCTAGGGCTGCTTCCTGCCGGCCCTGGCCGCGTTGTGCCTCATGCAGCCGTTGGTGGAGCCTTCCGCCACGGCGTATGCTAGCATCGACCGATCCTCGGGAGGGCACTTTGCCACGATTCACCTCGTTCGCCACGGCACTCTGGTTCGTCTGCGCCGCGACGGTCGCGTCCGCGGGCGATCTCCAAGAGGACCTAGTCGCGCGGCGCGGTCGCCTGATGGACCAACTCGGCGCCGGCACCATCGCGGTCCTGTTCAGCGCTCCGTCGCGGGTCTACTCGGGTGACGTCGATTACGAGTATCGCCAGGACAGCAACCTGCATTACCTGACGGGCATCGACCAGCCCGAGACGACGCTGGTGCTCATGCCCGGCAACGTCACCCGCAAGGCCATCCTCTTCGTGCGGCCACGTGACTTCGTCCGCGAGCACTGGGAGGGGCGCAGCCTGAGTCACGCCCAGGCCCGCGAGCTGAGCGGCATCGAGACGATCCACTCGAGCGAGGCCTTCGAGACGTTTCTCAACGCGATCCTGTCGCGGCGGGCGTACGGCCTTCCGCGTCAAGACCCTCCGCCCGAGTACGACGTGTTTTTCGAGGCGCTCGATGACGGTGGCGCGCGGATGGCCCTCATCCTCGACCCCAGACCGGCGCTCTCCGGCCCGCTGTCTCCGACCCAGGAATTTGCGAATCGGATCAAGGAACGATTCGTCGGCGTGTCGTTGGTGGACGTGACCGACGATCTCCACGCGCTCCGTCAGGTCAAGACCGAGTACGAACGGGGTCTCCTGGAGCGTAGCGTCGAGATCTCGGCGGAAGCCCACCGCGCGGGGATGCAGGCGGCGCGACCCGAAGCCTACGAGTACGAGGTCGAGGCCGCGATCGAGTACATCTTTCGGTCGCGGGGAGCCGACGGGTGGGGATATCCGTCGATCGTCGCCAGTGGGCCCAACGCGACGATCCTGCACTACACCGAGTCGAGCCGCCGGATGGAGTCAGGCGATCTGCTCCTCGTGGACGCGGCCGGGACCTACGAGTATCTGACCGGCGATATCACCCGCACCTATCCGGTGAACGGCGTCTTCACGGAACCTCAGGAGGCGATCTACCGTATCGTGCTCGAGGCGCAGGAGGCGGCGATGGGGGTCGCCGCGCCGGGTCGCAAGGTGAGCGACGTCCATCAGGCGACCGTCGACGTCGTCAAGCGGGGCCTCCTCGAGGTCGGCCTCATCACCGATACCTCCGGCGATCAGTACAGAACGTGGTACACCCATGGGGCGGTCCACTTCATCGGGGTCGACGTGCACGATGTCGGCGACTACCAGCGATCGCTGGAGGTCGGCATGGCGTTCACGATCGAGCCCGGGATCTACTTGATAGAGGGCGCCCTCGAGAACCTGCCGCCCACTCCGGAGAACGAGGCCTTCATCGAGCAGGTACGCCCCGCCTACGAGAAGTACAAGAATATTGGTGTCCGGATCGAGGATTCCGTCCTGCTGACGGAAGCCGGGCTCGTGTCGTTATCGGCGTCCGTGCCGCGGACGGTCGAGGAGATCGAAGCCTATATGGAACGGCGCGACCCGGCCACCCACCCGGACGCGCTACCCGCCGCGCGCTGAGCCGGCGGTCTACCTTCCACCCACGGGACGACCAGTTCCGGCCTCGTGGGGCGCGCTCGTGCCCCACCGAGCGGGCCGCGTTCCCACGCGGTATCACCGACTGGAGGATGCATGCTCCCCGGATTCCTGGATACCTCTGCCACGTGGCCCACTGTGGTCGTCGTGCTCATGTTCGTCCTAGTCGTCGCCTTCGGCGTAGGCCAGCTGGTCGCACGCTTCGTGCGTCAGGCCTTCATGGCGATCCTCGGTGGCGACGAACCCGCCACCTTCGCGAGCCCGCTGGTGCGGCGTCCGATTCGCGCGACCCGCACCGCCATCACGCTGCTCACCTCCGCGGTCATCCTGGCGCCGGCGCTCCAGCTCGCCGGGATCGACCTCACCGTCGGCCTCGACTCCCGTGTGCTCGCCGCATGGCTGTTGGGCCCTGGTCTGCAGATTGGCCTGGTCGTCGTGGCCGCCCAAGTCATCATCCGCCTGGCGCGTCTGGCCGTTCAGCGGTTCGAGCACGAGGTCACCCGCGGCAGCGGCCTCGACGTCCTCGAACGCGGCAAGCGCGCGCGGACGCTGGGCAGCGTCATCCAGAACTCGATTGCCGTGCTGGTCGTGGGCGTAGCGGTGCTCATGGTGTTACGGGAGCTGGGGCTCGACATCACCCCGGTGCTCACCGGCGCGGGCATCATCGGGCTGGCCGTCGGATTCGGCGCGCAAACGCTCGTCCGCGACATCATCTCGGGCTTCTTCATCATCCTCGAGGACCAGGTGCGCGTAGGGGACGTCGCGGTGATCAACGGTACCGGCGGAATCGTCGAGACGATCAAGCTGCGGACGATCGCGTTGCGCGATCTCTCGGGAACCGTTCACGTGTTTCCCAACGGTAAGGTCGATACCCTGTCGAACAAAACTAAGGACTTCTCCTACTATGTGATCGACGTGGGCGTCGCGTACAAGGAGGATACGGACGAGGTCGTGACGGTCCTCGGAGACATCGCCTCCGAGCTAATGGCCGATCCCGTCTACGGCCCGCACATCCTCGCGCCTCTTGATGTGCTCGGCGTGGACGCGTTCGAGGACTCTCAGGTGACGATCAAGGTGCGGATCAAGACCGTGCCCATCAAGCAGTGGCTGGTCGGGCGCGAGCTGCGCCGGCGTATCAAGAAGACGTTCGACGCCAAAGGAATCGAGATCCCGTTCCCGCAGCGCTCGATCTCCTTCGGCGAGATGAGCCCACCGTGGGTCTTCCAGGAGGCGCGCCGCGCGTAGCTCTCACGGTGTCAGCGCGCGACACCAGGACGACTGAGCGGGATCGCCCACGGCGGACCTACTTCGTGACGAGCTCGGTGCCCGGGAATTGGGCATGCCAGCCGAACCAGAAGGCCCGCTGGGCCGAAATGCGGTCGAGCCGTGCCGCCGCGTCGCCCTCGAGGACGAGCGCGTCCTCGGTAGCCCGCCACCGCGCGCCGGTGGAATCCTCGATATACCCGCCCTCGAGCCGGCCCGTGAACCGCCGATCCCCGGCGGCGTAGACGCGATTCGCGCCCTCGCGGCTCGTGACCACCACCAGCGCCTGTCCTCCGAAGCTGCGTTGAAAGACGGGGGTGTCCTCGAGGAAGTCGGCCTCGATCGCCACGGGTAGACGCGACTCCGTGTCACCGTCCGGGGCGGCGAGAAGCATGACCAGGACCTCTTCCTTGTTCTTCAGGCGATCGTCGCGCGCCGGCACCTCGAACATCAGGCGGTCGTGGGAAAAGTACTCCCGATACGCCGCTCCCTCGCGATAGTCTCGCTCGAAACCGGTGTCCACCGACAGCACGGTCGTGTCGGGATGCGCGGTCCGCCATTCCTTCCACGTCGTCGTGACGACGGGGAGAGCCGTGAGGCTCAGGCCAGAGCCGACCAGCGGGCCTACAACCGGCCTGCCCTCGAAGGTCGACCACAGGCTCAGGGTGCTGGCGTCGAACATGAGCTTGTTCGACCGGTACAGCAGGCCGCTCGTCCCGAAACGCCGGTGCTCGCCGCCGGCCTCGCTCTCGTACGGGATCACCGTACCGCAGAGGGTGCAGTAGACGACGGTCAGCTCGACGCCGCCGAGTTCGTCGTGCAGCATCTCGTGCCATGCCAGGATGCGCTTGGGATAGGCGCGTGTCTCGCCGTTGACCGACATGCCGAAGACGACGTGGTTGTCGTTGAGATAGTCCTCCTCCTCGGCGGTGAGATGCTCCGGATACTCCAGTGGCGGGATGCCGTTGATCTCGACCCCTCCCCACTCGATCTCGTCCAAACGGATCGCCGCATCGACGTCCGGCGGGAACAGATCGGCCATCCGAGGATCGATCTGCCCGTAGAGGATCGACTTGAACACCGGGTAGTCCGGGTGCGGCTCGTACGGGAGAGTCCAGAGCCACTTGCGCCACGCGTTCAGGTCGTCGCCGAAGTCCTGTCCGGTCTGGTCCTCGATGAAGCCGGTGAGCCGCCGCCGGACGACGGCGCTCGGATCCCGTCGTCGCGGCGCGGCGAATTCGCTCGCCACCTCACCGACCCCACGGGCGTCCGTATCCTCGTCAGCGAGCTGCTGGAAGTCGGCGCCGTCGGTCCCGCCCCGGGCCGAGCGCATCATCCGCGCCAGGTCGACGATGAGGGCCGCATACCCGTCGTGCCAGGTCCCCGCGAGGCGGGCCAACGCGGCTTCGGCCCGATCCTCGTCGGTCGCGGCGGCCTCGAAGAACAACCGGATGTCGGGGATGCCGGCCCCGGCAACCTGCGCCGCGGCGCGGATCGCGGCGGCCTCGCCCCCGGTGGCCGCGTGATGTCCGAGATCCGGTCCTCGGGCATCGGCGATGATGGCGGCGAGCATCAGGCTCACGGCAACGAGTGTCGAGCTCGCGACGACGCCGATCGTGGGTCTGCGCATGGTTGATGCCTTTGGGCCGGGCGGCCGACGCGCGGTCTCCACACGCGCGCTGCCGCGTCGGTCCCGACGGTCGGCGCGTCCGAATGCCTCGTCGGTCATGGCGGCGGGACGGCGCATGATACACGGTGTCACCACCGTCTGCGACGTGGGACCTTCCAGCTATTGGACGCCGGAACGCCGGCGCCGGTTTTGCGGTCCGGTCCACCGGACGCCGCCGCCTCGCGCACGATCGCCACACCCGCGCTGGTGCCGACGCGCGTGGCGCCCGCTGCCGTCATGGCCAGCCACGTCGCGTGA
The DNA here is from genome assembly GCA_965197935.1 of Vicinamibacterales bacterium. Classification (GTDB taxonomy): domain Bacteria; phylum Acidobacteriota; class Vicinamibacteria; order Vicinamibacterales; family CAZQMT01; genus CAZQMT01. Next base: position 2,325,964 of record CBDAOD010000002.1, read on the forward strand.
TCGCGAATCCCCCCAGCCGCCTTCACCCCATCATCCTCCCGACGACCCGACGCATCAAGGCGACGTCCGCGACCGTCGCGCCACCGGGGCCGAACCCCGTCGAGGTCTTGACGTAGTCGGCGCGAGCGAGCGCTGCCAACGCGCATGCGGTCACCTTCTCCGCGTCCGACAGCAGCGCGGCCTCGATGATGACCTTGCTCAAGATGCCGGCGTCGCGACACGGCTCGGTGACGGCGCAGATGTCGCGCTCGACGAGCTCCAGACACCCGGATTTCAGGGCGCCGACGTTGAGCACCATGTCGATCTCGACCGCCCCGTCACGTATCAGGCGCCGCGTCGCGTACCGTTTGTCGCCGGGGGCCATGGCGCCCAGCGGGAACGCCACGACCGAGCAGACCCGGACGGACGAGCCCACGAGGTGCCGTCCGGCGAGCGGAACCCAGCAGGGATTCACGCAGACCGCGGCGAATCCGAGGTGGCGTGCCTCCTCGCACAGCCGGTGGACCTCTCCCGCGCTGGCCTCTGGCCGCAGCAGCGTGTGATCGATCGTCGACGCGACGGCGGAGGCACCCGGTCGCGCCGATTCCTGTCGGTTCACGGACGTGCTACCCTGCAGCCTCCCGCGCGCGTGGCGAACCGGACGGTCCGACCTGGGGCCCCGATCGAGTTGCGCGGGCCGGACGCTCTCATGATGTCACAACCCGAGCCGGTGCGCGTCCTGTTGACCGCGGACGAGATCCGGCAGCGGGTTCGACGCCTCGCGGCGCAGATCGACCGCGACCTGCCGGCCGGGGTCGAGCCTCATCTGGTGTGTGTGCTCAAGGGCGGCTTCATCTTCCTGGCCGATCTGGTGCGCGCCATGCGCACGCCGGCCACGCTCGACTTCCTCGTCGTCGCCAGCTACGGTGCCGACACCCGCACGTCCGGGACCGTCCGGGTGGTGCGGGACCTGCAGGAGAGCATCGTCGACCGCCACGTCATCCTCGTCGAGGACATCGTGGACACCGGGATGACGCTCACCAGGCTGGTGGAGCTGCTCCGGGAGAGACGCCCGCGGTCGCTGCGCACCGTCTGCCTGTTAGACAAGCCTGCCCGGCGGCGGGTCCCCGTCACAATCGACTACACCGGCTTCACGATCGATGACGTGTTCGTCGTCGGCTACGGCCTGGACCTGTGCGAGCGCCATCGCCACCTCCCCGACCTTGCGGTAATCGACCCGGCGCCACGCGCCGAGCGGATGCCCTGACCCCAGAGTTCACGTGGGTTACCACGTCTGGCCGGATCTGAACGGTGCGGGCCGTGTGGCTTCCCGGTCATGTGGGCACACCGGACCCCCGCGCCGCGCTCGACCCGCGCCGCCCAGCCCTGCACCAGACGATCGCAACCAGGTGAGCTCTAGCAGCCCGTGGTAAAAGTCCTGCTGCAGTCGGCCAGCGCTGCATCCCGCCTGACTGCGTTGCTCGTTGGTCAAATACTCCCGGTATTCTTGCTCCTCGCGCCTTGCCAGCCGGGCGCAGCGCCGCCCTTGGTGCGACGCAGGGCTTTCACCACGGACTGCTAGGGTGAGCCGCCGGACCGCCGGCACCGGGTCCGGCGTTTCCGGTATAGTGGGGCGTGCCGGTTCGGATCGTCGAGCAACCCTTGGTGCACGACGCGCTCACCCGCCTGCGCGACGCGCGCACGACTCCCGAAGTGTTTCGTCGTCAGGCGCGGCGTATCACCCTCCTGTTGGCGGTCGAGGCCACCCGCGGCCTGCTGACTGTCCCGGTATCCGTCGAAACGCCGCTCGGCCCGAGCACCGGCCAGCGGGTGACGCGCGACGTCGTGATCACCCCCCTGCTGCGCGCTGGTTTGGGCATGCTGGAGCCGCTGCTCGAGTTGGTGCCCGGCGCACGCGTGGGACACGTCGGCCTCCAGCGCGACGAGACCACGGCCGTGGCCTCGCGCTACTATGCCAAGCTGCCGTCGAATGTCGACGGGAGCTGGGTCCTGGTGGTGGATCCGATGGTGGCGACGGGCGGAAGCGCGACCCACGCGATAGACGCCTTGAAGACGGCTGGCGCACGTGACGTCCACCTCGTCTGCATCGTCTGCGCGCCCGAGGGTATCGCTCGGTTGGCGCACGACCATCCGGACACGTGGGTCTTCACGGCGGCGGTCGACGAGCGGCTCGACGCGCGCAGCTTCATCGTGCCCGGGCTGGGCGACTTCGGCGACCGGCTCTACGGAACGTCATGAACTCGCCGCGCATCTCGAGCCGGTGGAGGACGGCCAGTGAATCATCTCGTCATTTCTTGCAGCCTCGCGGCCACCAGCCGCAGCGCCCTGATGGCGGAGTATCTCGCCGGCGCGCTCTCCGACCTGGGCAGCGACGTCGAGATGGTGGATCTGCGCGAGCTCGAGCTGCCCCTGTGTGACGGTGACACCGCCTACGACGACGACAACGTCAGGCTCCTGGCTCGGAAGATCGCCAGCGCCGACAGCGTCACCTTGGGGGTTCCCATCTACAACTACGACGTCGGCGGGGCGGCGCGGAACCTCATCGCCATGACCGGCCGCGCCTGGACCGAGAAGGTGGTCGGCTTCATCGGCGCCGCGGGTGGCGAGCGGTCCTACATGTCGATGATGGGGCTGGCCAACTCCCTGATGCTCGATTTCCGCAGCGTCATCGTGCCGCGTTACGTCTACGCCGCGCGCACCGCCTTTCCGGGCGGCCGTCCCAGCGAAGAGATCGCAGGCCGACTCGACGCGCTGGCCGCAGACGTGCACCGTTTCGCGACGGCGTTCGGGTCCCTGAACACGACCCGGGCATGATGGCCCGGACGAGCGGCCTCTGATGTGGTCTCAGGGCCGATCGGGCACGCGATCTGGTTTCAGCGTGGAAGGTTGGTGGGCGCTAGTGGATTCGAACCACTGACCCCCGCCGTGTGAAGGCGATGCTCTACCGCTGAGCCAAGCGCCCAACCCGTGGGAAACTCTTCGAAGCTGGTGTCCTACTAGGGTCTCTCTTGGTCTCAGGACGATCCCTTGGCCTCGGCGATCAGCAACTCGAGCATCTCCGTGTAGCTCCGCTCTGCTGCGTCGAAGGCCTCGGTGTAGTCCGTCTCCGACAGGCTCTGCCGCATCCAGTCACCGTCGAAGGGGGTCGACCCGGACGCGTCGGTGAACGTGTCGAAGGGTTCGCCGTCACCCGGCCGGGCCCTGAGCCCGTTCGCTCCCAGGTCGTCGACGAAGACCTTGGATTCCTGAATGCTATACGAGGCAGTCTGCAGGTCGGAGTAGATGTCCCGGTAGTTCTTCTCACGCAGCGCCGTCACGAGCAGCGAGGGTTCCTCGTATCGCGCCGACACGACCAGGAGCTGCCGGCCGCCGAACAGCAGCGCCGCCACGAACTGCTCGCGTACGGATGCATGTCGGGCGGCGATCGAATCGAGACCTGCGCTCTCCATGGCCTCGGTGAGCTCGTTGACGAGGGACGCCGACGCTGATTCTTGGGCCCCCGCGGTGCCCGACACCAGCGCGAGCGCCAACAGTCCTGAGACTGCACACACCGCAATACCGCGGAAGCCGATCATGATGGAGCCTCCTGTCCTGAAACGTGCACTCTTGCCCGGCTAGGGGTGTTGTACCACCCGCTGCGCCCCGCGTCAATGTTGCGGCAAGGACCGGAGAGCTCAGGGCTCGGACGGGTGGCGCGCCTGCTCGTAGGCCTCCCTCCCCTTGTCCACCGCCGTCGACAGCGTCTCCCGCTGGCGATCGATGAACTCGCGACCCTGGCGAGCGACATCCGTGGCGCGCTCGCGGCTATCCCGGGCCTTCTCACCCAGAAACCGACGGGTCTCGTCCCCCGGCGCCGGTGCCCACATGAGCGCCACCGCGGCACCCGCGATCGCCCCGACGACGAACGCCATCAACACTACGCCCCCGTGACTGTCATGCGAAGACATGTGCCCTCCACTGTTCGTGAGGGCGTGTGAACGCCCCCGGTGCCTCAGAATATGCTGACCTTCACGTTGAGATACTTCTTGGGGTCGTTACGAACGTCCGTCACGAGATTGCGGAGCTCGCCGACCGCCCCGTTCATGTTCTCATAGAGTGCGGCGTCCTGCAGGAGCTGTCCTGCCGTGCCCTCACCCTGGTTGAGACGTTCGGTCAACTGGTCGAGCCGGCCCGCCAGCGAATCCAGCCGTGCGTAGAGCGCCCCATCGTTGAGCAACCGACCCAGCGTGCCGTCACCCTCGTTCATCTTGTCTCCCACGGCGCCGAAGCTCCCGACGGTCGACGTCAGCGACGTGGCGAACGTATCGTCCGTCAGGAGGCTGCCCAGACTGCCCTCGCCGGCGTCGAGCCTGGACATGACCCCGTTGAGGTGAGTCAGCGAGGATTCCAGCGCCTGGTAGGCGGCGGGGTTCTTCAGCAAGGCGCCGACGGTGCCGTGTCCCTCGTTCAGGTTGGACGCCACCTGTCCCGCCGACTCGACGAAGGCCAGGAGCTCGACGTAGAGCGTATCGTCGGCGAAGAGCTTGCCCACCGCTCCCCTCCCCTGCCGGATCTCCTGCAGCAGGAGCGTCGCTTCCTCCAGGCCACGCGTCGCGCTCGTGGCGACGTCCGACAACTGGGCGGCGCCCGCGTCGGGTTCGACGAAGCCGCCGTCGGGGAGCGGCTCGCCTTCGACCGAGGCGGTGATGTCGATCACCGGTTCACCCAGCAGGCTGAGAGAGCCGATCTCTGCGCGAGATTCGGTCGTGACTCGAGCCTGCATGTCGCGCGACAGCTCCATCAGGACCTCCACCTGGGCGCCCTCGAACCGAATACTCTCCACCGTGCCGACCTCCACACCGGCCACACGAACGACCGCCCCTTCCTTGAGCCCGCGAATGTCCTCGAACGACGTCCGCAGCCGGTACAGCTGCCAGAAGAACCCCCCCTGCTGACCCAGGGAGAGGATGATCAGGGTGGAGATCACCAGGGCGGCGACCGCGAGGATCCCGATCTTCAGCTCTGCCCAGGCGAGTGAACGGGTGCGAGGCATCGTGGCTTCCCTTTCTCGGACGCGATCCGCGCCTACGAGAGAAACATTCGCAGGTATGGATCCTCGGATTCACGCAGCTCGGTCGCGTTCCCCTTGAAGGCCAGGCCCGCATCGCGCAGCATGATGAACTCGGCCTCGTCGGCCTTGGCCGCGTCGGCCGGCTCGATCTCGATCCGTCCGTCCCGTTGGACCGCCGTGTGGGTCGCAATGTAGAACGCGTCCCGTAGCCGGTGCGTCACCAGAATCGAGGTGACGTTCTCCAGGTCCCTCAGCTTGATGATCTCGTCGTCGATGGACGTGGCCGTAATGGGGTCGAGGCCGGTCGTGGGCTCGTCGTACAGGAGCACGCGTGGCTTGGCGGTCATCGCGCGAGCAATGGCGACTCGCCGGCGCTGACCACCGGACAGCTCGGCGGGACTGCGGTCGATGTACTCCGCGAGCCCGACGAAGCCGAGCACCTCCTCCACCCGCCGATTCACGTCGTCCAGCGGCAGATCCGTTTCCTCGAATAACTTGTAGCCGACGTTCTCTCGGACGGTGAGCGAGTCGAACAACGCGCCTTCCTGAAACACCATGCCGAGATTCGCCCGCACCGCCATGAGGTCGGCTTCGGATTTCCCGTCGACGCGCTCTCCGTTGACCCAGATGATGCCGGCATCGGGCTTGAGGAGGCCGAGTATGAGCTTGAGCACCGTCGACTTGCCGGCTCCGCTCGCCCCCAGGATGATCTTGGTGTGCCCGACGATGAGGGTGAACGCCAGGTCGCGCAGGATGACGTTGTCATCGAAGGCCAACGTCACCCGATCGAACATCACTGCCGGGGCACCCGGCCCGAGGGCGTCCTCCAGGGTCAGTGTCTCCGTTACCTGCCCGTCCCGCAGCTGCTTGGCGAAGTCGTCCATCGCTGGATCCGTTCTTGCTCAGTACATCATGACGATCAGGATCTTGGTCAAGAAGAAGTCGACGGCCAGGACCGCAACCGAGCCGGCCACGACCGCATTGGTCGTCGCGCGGCCCACGCCCTGCGTGCCACCGGTCGTGCGCAGCCCGACGTGGCAGGCGATGCTGACGATCACGAAGCCGAGGAAGAACGGCTTGATCAGGCCCATCCACACGTCCTCGAGATACAGACCATCGATGACCGAGTTCCAGTACACGCTGGAGGCCACGCGGAGCTGTCCGACCGCAATGAGCCAGGCGCCCAGGATGCCGACGAAATCCGAGATGACCGTCAGCACGGGCAGCATGCACACCCCGGCCAGCACTCGTGGGACGGCGAGCTTGCGTATCGGATCCGTGCCGAGCGCGCGCAGCGCGCTGATCTGCTCGGTGACCATCATGGAACCGAGCTCCGCCGCGATGCCGGAGCCGACCCGCCCCGCGACCATTAGGGCGGTCAGGACGGGGCCGAGCTCCTTCACCATGGAAGCGCTGACCAGTCGGCCGACGACCGATCGTGCACCGAACTGGTCCAGCGTCAGGCCCGATTGCAGCGCCAGCACCATGCCGGTGAAGAGGCCGGTGAGCAGGACCACGGTGAGCGATCCGACGCCCACGGTGTCGAATTGCTCGATGACGTCGCGATGGTAGAACGGTCGCGTGACCCAGCCGCGGAAAACGGCACCGCACAGCCGCACGTACTCCTGCAGCTCCAGAACCGCGGCCTTCGCCCAGGCTTCCAGAAGCGCGAGCACGTCAGCTCACGTTCCCCACCAGGCCCAGCCCGTCCGTGCGCAGGCGTCTGATGCGATCGCGCAGATCGGCCGCCCGCTCGAACTCGAGGTTCGTCGCGGCCTCGCGCATCTCGGCTTCGAGCGTGGCCACGTGCGCATCTCGTTCCGCCCGTGAGTGGAACACCTCGCCCGCCTCTCTGACGACCGGGACCGTCACGTAATCGCGCTCGTAGACGCTCGACAGGACCCCATCGATGCCCTTCACGATCGACGCGGGAGTCAAGCCGTGCTCCCGGTTGTGCGCCTCCTGGATCTCACGGCGGCGTTCGGTCTCGCGAATGGCGACTCGCATCGACGCGGTGACCGTGTCGGCGTACATCGTCACCCGACCGTTCACGTTGCGCGCGGCGCGACCCGAGGTCTGGATGAGAGACCCCGCCGATCGCAGGAACCCCTCCTTGTCGGCGTCGAGAATCGCCACCAGCGAGACCTCCGGAAGGTCGAGACCCTCGCGGAGGAGGTTGATGCCCACGAGGACGTCGAACTCGCCGCGGCGCAGGTCGCGGAGGATCTCGACCCGCTCGAGCGTGTCGATGTCCGAGTGGAGGTAGCGCACCCTGACTCCGAGCTCCTGATAGTACTGCGTCAAGTCCTCGGCCATCCGCTTCGTCAGGGTCGTCACCAGGACGCGCTCTCCCGCCTCGGCCCGGGTCCGTATGTCCTGGAGCAGGTCATCCACTTGACCCCTGACCGGCCTGACCTCGATTGCCGGATCGACCAGCCCGGTCGGTCGGATGATCTGCTCCACCACCGCGCCACCACTCTGATCGAGCTCGTAGGGACCGGGCGTCGCCGAGACAAAGATGACCTGTCCGACCCGCGCCTGCCACTCGGCAAAGTTCAGGGGCCGGTTGTCGAGCGCGGACGGCAGCCGAAAGCCGTAGTCGACGAGCACCTCCTTGCGGGATCGATCGCCATGGTACATGCCCCGAATCTGCGGCACCGTCTGGTGGCTCTCGTCGATGAACGTGACGGCATCCTCGGGCAGGTAGTCGAGTAGCGTCGGTGGCGGCTGACCCGCTGCGCGGCCTGACAGATGGCGGGCGTAGTTCTCGATCCCGTGGCAGTAGCCGATCTCCCGAATCATCTCGATGTCGAACATCGTACGCTGGTGTAGCCGCTGCGCTTCGAGGACCTTGCCCTCGGCCTCCAGTTGCGACCGGCGGGAGCCCAGCTCGGCCTTGATCGATTCGACGGCCTCGAGGCTCCGCTCCCGAGGGGTGACGAAATGCGATTTCGGATAGATGGCGATCTTGTCGTGTCGACGCAGAGTACGTCCCGTGACCGGCTCGAACGTCACCAGCTCGTCCACCTCGTCACCGAACAGCTCGACCCGCACCGCCTGGTCCTCGTACGAGAGGTAGACCTCGATGATGTCACCGCGCACCCGGAACACGCCCCGGCCGAACTCGTGGTCGTTTCGCTCGTATTGAATCTCCACCAGCTTGCGCAGGATGCTCTCACGGTCGGTCCGCTGGCCGCGCTCGAGCGGCAGCATCATTCCGTAGTACGCCTCGGGCGAGCCGAGACCGTAGATGCACGACACGCTCGCGACGATGATCACGTCGCGTCGCTCGAAGAGCGACCGCGTCGCGGACAGACGCATCCGGTCGATCTCGTCGTTGATGGTGGCCTCCTTCTCGATATAGGAGTCGGTGGAAGGCATGTAGGCCTCCGGTTGATAGTAGTCGTAGTAGCTGACGAAGTACTCGACCGCATTCTCGGGAAAGAAGCGTCGGAACTCCTGATAGAGCTGGGCCGCGAGGGTCTTGTTGTGCACCATGACCAGGCTCGGCCGATTGACCCGAGCGATGACCTGCGCCATGGTGAAGGTCTTGCCCGACCCGGTGACGCCAAGCAATACCTGCGCCGGATCCTCCCGTTCGAGGCCGGCGGTCAGATCGTCGATCGCGCGGCGCTGGTCGCCCTGCAGCTCGAAATCCGACACCAACTCGAAGTGATCGTAGGTGGAAGGCATGCGCGGGGTGGGCGACCGCGTTGCCGGCCCGGTGGCGCCCGTCGGTCGACCGACAACAGGCGATCCTAACACGGGCGCCATGGCGGCGCGTGGGACGCCCGACGGTCAGCGTCTAGACGAGGACGATTCTCCGTCGCGGTCCGCGACGGGCGGGAAGTACGGCGCGAAGTAGCCCTGCCTGGCGCGAATCTTGAAGTCTTTTCGCTCTTGGCCGATGACCTTGACCGCGAGCTTTCGCCACGAGCCGTCCGTGCGCGGCTCGGATGGCACGAACCCGAGGTTGTACTGTGCCTCGATCTCGCTCCGGACCCGGTCATACATCTCGTCGAGGTCGTCGAGGCTGCGCGGGAAGAGCGCCTGACCGCCGGTGATCTCCGACATCCGATGGAGATCGGCGCGGAGCGCCATGCGCGCCGATCTCGGCTGGTGCCCGAGAAACCCGATTGCGTAGACCGTCACGTCGGACGCCCTCAGCAAGTCGAACGTCTCCGAGCGAGTCATGGAGCTGCGGGTGTCCCCACCATCGGAGTAGAGGACGAGAATCTTGCGGCCCTCCTGCCCGGCGGCGCCATCGAGGTAGACGCCCAGCGCGTCGTAGAGCGCGGTCCAGCCATCGGATTCGCGCATCCGAATCCGCTCGACCAGCCGGGGGAAGTCCGCCTGGCCGTATCTCGCCACCCTGACCTCGGTGTCGAAATCCACCAGCGTGATGTCCACCGCGTCCGTCAACGTGTTGAGGAACCGAATCGCGCCGCTCCGGGACAGCTTCAGGTCGGCCTCCATGCTCCCGCTGGTGTCGAAGAGCAGGCCGATGTGCAGGGGGGGCAACGCCGCTCGCTCGATTCCGCCGCCGGAGAAGTAGGCGACGTCCTGCGGGGCTCCCTCCTCGACCACCTCGAAGTCGTCCACGGTGAGGTCGGTGACCAGCTTCCCGTCCCCGTCGGTCACGGTCACCGCGACGCTGACGACGTCGACGCCGGCCCGGAAGACGCTCTGCGCCGGTGCCGTCCGGGTCGTCCCGACGACGAGCAGGCCCACCAGCAAGAGCCGGAGCATGCGTCTCCTTCGGAGGTCAATCGAGCCGTGCAGGGCAGGGAACCCCACGCCGAGGCAACGGCGCGGGCTCCCGAGGCTAGTGCACCGCCGTCGAGATGCGGTCACGCCTCGAGCCGCAGCACACCCATCCGCGGCGCTGCAGCTCCTCGAAATACTCCCGGTATTCCTCGTCGCGGCGCCTTGCGCCTGGGCGCGCTGCGAACCCGATCCGTGACCGCTTCTCGACGGCGGTGCACTGGACACCGAGCGGCGCTTCCGGGCGTTGCGCACGAGTCGCATGATACACGGGTTCTGAGTGTCCTGTAACAGTAATTCGTGGCGAACGTCCGCCGCGCGGCGCCCGGCTGGCGCGTCGCGCGGGAGCACGACCGGCGCGGTGGCGTTCCGACGGTCGACAGGATACAATAAATGATCGCGCTCGCGGTCGCCCGGCGGGGCGACCTGCTGGCCGGGTGTAGACCAACGATGCGGTGCCTCGCTCTCTGCCGGGACGAACTGGTCATCCGCACGCTCAACGCCGTCCTCGTTCCCGCGTTCGACGTCGAATTCCTCACCGACAGCAAGCCGCTCGCCAGGCGCCTGCACGATGCGGGAATCGCCATCACCGCGGTCGACCTCCGTCGCGTCGACACGTATCTGAAGGCGGAGGTCTCTCCCGACACCTGCGTCATCGCCGAGGACTCGGGGAAGCGCAGCATCAAGCGCATGCTCTCTGCGGTCCGTGACGCCGGTGCGACGCTCATTTACGTTCTCGACGTGGGGTCGCCGGGAAGCCGCCGGGCCGACACGCTGCGCGTCGAGTTCCCCGACATCACCTTCCTCGCGCTCGGCGAGCTCCTGAGCGGGGCGCTGCTCACCGAGCTCAGTCGCGCCATGACGCGGGCCCGCGTCCAGCAGTACCAACGCTACTTCGCCGACGCCGATCGGGTGCTGATCCTGCTGCACAACGACCCGGACCCGGACGCCATGGCGGGAGGGCTGGCGCTGCGCAACCTGCTGCGCCGCACGAAGGCGACGGCGATTCTCGGCGCACTGCACGGTCTGACACGGCCCGAGAACATCCGGATGGCCAACCTGCTCGACATCCACGTGGAGACGATCGACCCGGCGGCCATCCGTGCCTACGACCGCATCGCGACCGTGGACGTGCAACCGCACTACTTCGGAGGCCTGCTCGAGCGGGTGGACCTCGTCATCGACCACCACCCCGAGCAGCCTGGCTACAACACGGTCTTCAAGGATATTCGGGCGGACTACGGCTCGACCTCGACGATCCTTACCGAGCACTTGCGCGCGGTCGACGCCAGCATCTCGGAGCGCATCGCGACGGCCATGCTCTACGCGATCAAGTCCGACACCCTCTTCTTCGCACGTCACACGAACCGCGTCGACCTCGAGGCGTTCACCTACCTCTATCCTCTGGCCAACGCGGCGCTGATCCGCAAGATGGAAGGCGCGGAGATCACCTCGGAACGACTCGACTACGTCATCAAGGCGCAGCAGGGCGGGATCCTGATGGACCAGGTGTTCAGCGCGTTCCTCGGCGCCTGCGTCCGGGAGGATCTCATCACCTACGTCGCGGACTTCTTCCTCCAGCTCGAGGACGTGAAGTGGACGGTCGTCTCCGGCATCGTCGGCGACTCGCTGATCGTCTCCGTCCGCAACCTCGGCTACTCGCGTAACGCCGGCGAGTTCGTCAGGCGGAGCTTCGCCGACATCGGCAGCGCGGGTGGGCATCGTGCGCTGGCGAAGGCCGTCGTCCCGGTGGAGAGGTTTCGGGAGAAGTTCGACAGGGTCAAGCCGACCGACATCCACCTGAAGATCCGGGAGCTCGTCGACCGCTTCCTCCACGATCACCGGAAAGAGACGGTTCGCGCGTGAGTCACTCCCGCCTCCGCACGCCCGGCGGTCAGGCGTCACTGAGCGCCTGATCGAGATCGGCGGTCAGATCCTCCAGATCCTCGAGCCCGACCGAGAGTCGGGCCATGCCCGGGGTCACACCGGCGCGCTGCAAGGACTCCGGCGACTGCCCCCAGTGCGAGGTCAGGACCGGCAGGCTACACAGGCTTTCCACGCCGCCCAGGCTCGCGGCGCGGCGAAACACCTGGAGTCGATCGAAGAACCGAGACGCCCGCTCCAGCCCGCCGTCCAGCTCCAGGCACACGACGCCGCCGTACCCGGTCATCTGCGCCGCGGCCAGACCGTGGTCGGGGTGCGACGGCAGACCGGGATACGACACACGGCGAACCCTCCGGTCCGTGGCCAGGAACCGCGCGAGGCCCAGCGCGTTCGCGTTGTGGCGCCCGACCCTTACGTCGAGCGTCTTGAGCCCGCGACCCAGCGCGTAGGCCGCCGCGGGGTCGAGCACCGTGCCCAGAAGCTTCCGCGTCGTGCCGACCCGTTCGATGAGATCGTCGCGGCCCGCCAGCGCCCCCCCCGTGACGTCGCTGTGGCCGTTCAGGTATTTCGTGGCGCTGTGCATGCAGAGATCGACGCCCAGCGTGAGGGGCTGCTGATTGATCGGGGTGGCGAACGTGTTGTCAATGATCGACAGGACCCCCGCCGCGCGGCAGGCCTCCGCGACAGCCCGGATGTCGAGGCACCGCAGGGTCGGATTGATCGGCGACTCGAACCAGACGAGACGGGTCCGACCGCCGATGACGCGGGCCGGCTCGCGTAGCTCCTCTGGCGTCGCGAACGTCGTAAGCACGCCGAGCCTCGACAGGAGATCCGCGAGCAACGACGTCGTCCCGCCATAGACGCCCGTGCTGCACACCGCCTCGTCGCCCGACTCGAGGAAGGTCAGCAGCGTCGTCGCGGTGGCGGCCATGCCGGAGGGGAACAGCAGCGCGGCCGCCGCGCCCTCGAGTGCAGCGACCGTCGACGCGACCGCGGCGACCGTCGGGTTCCGGACGCGCGAGTACAGGTAGCGCTCCGACTGCCCCTCGGCGTGGCGTCGAACCTCGGCCGCCGAGTCGAACACGAAGGTCGTCGTCTCGTAGATCGGGATCGTGAGCGGCGTCACCGGTCCGCCGGGCGGCCCGGCGCCATGGATGAGCCTCGTGGCCCTGCCGCGCTCGGTCATGACATCCTCGTCGTTTGCTCGCCCGCGCGGTGTGCCGCCTCGACGTCCATCGCCTGCAACCGTTCTCCGCTCGCGCCGAGGATCGGCTCGATGAACTGCCGATACGCGTCCTCCGAGCCGCGATCGAGCAGCTCCCGCAGCGTCTGTACGCGGTCGGAGCGCTCGTCGTAGCAGCCCGAGAAATCGAACGGGCCCACGGCGTTGTGGACCGGCTGGATGCGAAAAACCTGCTGGAAGCGGTGTCCCTGGGCGGTGAGGGCGTCCCGAATCGTGGCGGAATCCCCCGCCGCGAGATACTCGCCTGCCCGGCGTCGCGGATCGAGCGGCTCGGCTCCGAGCCCGTGAGGGCCGCTGGGTCGAGGCGAGGCGGTGACCACGATGACCTGCTCGGCGCCAGATTCGGCGACCTCGGCGATCAACCGGCCGACCGCCTCGGGGCGATCGCAGACCCGATGCGTCTCTCCCCGCCAATAGCTGTCGATCTTGAACCGCATCAAGTGGGGCTCGGTCGCCACCGGGATACTCAGGCACGCGGCGAGGGCGTCCATCGCGTGATCGTGCCCGGCCCGAGCCAGGTCCACGATCTCGGCCGCGCGACCGTTCCGGCCCCTCTCCCGATGGCTTTGAAAGAACCGCCGGCGATAGGGATCGGCCAACAGCGCGAAGACCAGATCCCGGCGCGCGTCGAGGTCGTGCGCCACCATGATGATCTCGCGGAATCCTGGCTGGTCGAGGTTCTCGCGCAGCAGCTCGCTGTAACGCTGGCTCAGCTCGATGCCCGTGGGCTCGCGTTGGGGCGCCGCACCGCGAATCAGTGCCCAGAGCCCCCCGGTGAACCGCCGGATTGCGCCCGAAGCATCGAGCGGCGGGCCGAACGCCCGCCACCAGACCGCGCCGCGCGCACGGCGGCGCTGGCGTCGTCGACCCCGGAGCTGACCGGCGAGCAGCGTCGCGATCGAGACGATCACGAGGATCGTGACGAGCCGCGGCAACAGGGTCGGGAGCGCCGCGGGATGGAAGGCCCCATCGAGCAACTGTCCGTAGCCCCCGAGGACCTCGTTCCCGGTGTTGAGACCGAAGAGGTTTAGGAAGAAGCCGGCCGGATAGACGAGCAGCGCGGCGGCCAGCAGGACCAAGGGGGCAGCGAGCGCGACGGCAGCCACGAGGAGCGACCCGCCCGCGAGCTCGAGCGGCCGCCGCCATCTGTAGAGCGCGCGAGCACCCTTCGCATCCCAGAGGCCTGACGGCTCCCACAGCCGCTGTCCCCCGTCCACGGCCGTGAATACCGCGCCGACCGCGCCGATGCCGCGGCCGGCGATCAGGTCTATCTTCACGCCGGCCTCCCGAAAGGCCCGCAAGACGCCCGCGTGATACGCGCCAGCCGTGCCGATCCCGGTCAGTACCAGCGCGGTTCTGAGACGCGGAGAGTAGTTGGGGCTGCGAGGTGCAGGTTGGGAGTTGATGGCGAAGCCTATTCGTTGTGGATGGTGATCAGCCTGACGATCTCGAACTCACGCGTACCGCCCGGCGTGGATACGTGCACGAGGTCGCCCTCTATCTTGCCCATCAGCGCACGTCCGATCGGGGACGCGGCGGAGATCCACCCGCGGGCCGCTTCCGCGTCCTCCGGCATCACGAGCTGATACACGGTCTCCTCGCCGTCGCCCTCCCGGACGTGCAGGGTCGAGCCGAAGCCGGCCCTGTCGCGCGGGATCCTCTCGAGATTCATCATCGAGATCTCGGAGACGCGCTTGGCCAGCATTCCAATCCGGGCCTGGACGAAGGACTGCCGCTCGCGGGCGGCCTGATACTCGGCGTTCTCCCGGAGATCGCCAAGCTCCCGCGCCCGCTGGATCTCGCGCGGCAGCTCGGTCTTGAGCTCCTTCTCGAGGGCTCGGATTTCTTCCTCGAACTTCTTCAGAATCTGAGCTTTCATGTGGGCTGAATCCCCGCAGGGTCACGCCAAGGAGGTATGCCGACCGGACCGGGCGCCGCCGGTGGCACGTGGCAACGATGTGCAACCGCGTGCATGGTAGCACATCTGGTATGCTCTCGGACTGAGTGCGACGGTCGCCATCGCGGTGACGGACCGAGACCTGAACTCGGGGGTGAGTGGAGACCATCGGCAGCCGGCGCAACACGCTCGTTCAGCTGTGCCGCCGGCTGGCCAGCCGTCGCGGGCGGTCGGAGCCGCGGATCCTGCTCGAGGGCCCCCGCCTGCTCCGCGAGGCCGAGGCGGCCGGGCTGCATCTCGCGGTGGTCGTGTTCTCGACATCGCTCCTGCAGCGAGCCGACCTCGGCGTCGCCGCAACCGCCGCACGGCTCGAGGCGGCAGGCACGAGGGTCGTGGGGGTGCCGGATGCGGTCATGGAGGCCCTCAGCCCCGTCGACTCCCCCTCGGGCGTCGTGGCGCTCGCCGATCAGCCGTCCGCGGCCGCCGATCGCGTCTGGAGGGGCGCCCCGCCGCTCGTCCTGCTCGTGTCGGATGTGGCCGACCCCGGCAACCTCGGCGGGTTGATCAGGGCGGCCGAGGCCGGCGGGGCGACCGGCGTGATCTGCTGTGGCACGTGCGCCGATCCCTTCGGATGGAAGGCGCTTCGCGGGGCGATGGGCAGCGCGTTTCGGCTCCCGCTCGCGCGCGAGCCCGATCTCCGCATGGCGGTGGCCGCCGCGCGAGCGCATGCTCTGCGAGTCGTCGCGACGGCCCCGAGGGCCGGATGCGCGCTCCACGCCACCGACCTGAGGGGGCCGACGGCGCTCGTTCTGGGCGGAGAGGCCGTGGGGCTGGCGCCCGACGCCGTCGCCCTCGCCGATACGGCGCTCTCGATTCCGATGGACGACCCGGTAGAGTCTCTCAACGTCGCCGTTGCGGGCGCGATCGTCGTCTACGAAGCCCGACGTCAGCGCGCGGGTGGAGACCTCGCGTGAAGGCCGGCGACCTGTTTCCCGAGCGTGATGCGACGCAGACCCTGGCGGCTCCCCTGGCCGAGCGGATGCGGCCGCGCACGTTCGACGAGTTCGCGGGACAGCAGGAGGTGCTCGCACCCGGACGCCCACTGAGAGAGGCGATCGAGCGAGACGCCCTCCAATCGGTGATCCTCTGGGGCCCCCCCGGTACCGGGAAGACGACACTCGCCAGGCTGGTCGCCGGCGCGACCCACGCGCACTTCATCGCTTTCAGCGCCGTACTGTCCGGCATCAAGGAGATTCGGGCCGTGATGGCCGAAGCCGAGGAGGCGCGGCGACGGCTCGGGCGACGGACCATCCTGTTCGTCGACGAGATCCATCGGTTCAACAAGGCTCAGCAGGACGCGTTCCTGCCGCGGGTCGAGGCCGGCGACATCGTGCTCATTGGCGCCACGACGGAGAATCCCTCCTTCGAAGTGAATGCCGCCCTGCTGTCGCGGTCGAAAGTGTTCGTCCTGCTCGCGCTCACGCCCCCCGAGATCACCACGATCCTCCGCAGGGCGCTCGCCGACTCGGACCGCGGGCTCGGGGGGCGGGGCCTCGAGGCGACGCCGGAGGCCCTCGAGGCGATCGCCCGGCATGCCAACGGAGACGCGCGGATCGCCCTGAATCTGCTGGAGCTCGCCGATGCGGTCGCAGGCGCCGCGGAGCCATCCGCACCGGAGGGCCCCGATCCTTCGACCCGGCGGCGTGTTGACTCGTCGCTCCTCGCGCAGGTTTTGCAGAAGCGGGCGCTGCTCTACGACAAGACGGGCGAGGAGCACTTCAACCTGATCTCCGCGCTGCACAAATCGATGCGCAACAGCGACCCGGACGCGTCGATCTACTGGCTGGCGCGGATGCTGGAGGCCGGAGAGGACCCGCTCTATGTCGCGCGGCGGCTGGTGCGCTTCGCCTCGGAGGACATCGGCAACGCCGATCCCCAGGCCCTTGCCCTCGCGGTAGCGGCTAAGGAGGCCGTGCACTTCATCGGGCTGCCCGAGGGCACGACCGCGCTCGCGCAGACCGTGAGCTACCTCGCGCTCGCTCCGAAGAGCAACGCCGTCTACACGGCCTACACCGCGGCGGCCGAAGACGCCCACGAGCGGGTCGCCGCACCCGTTCCCCTGCACCTGCGGAACGCGTCGACCCCACTGATGCGCGACGTGGGCTACGGCAAGGGATATCGGTACGCCCATGACGAGGCGGGCGCCGTGACCGACATGTCGTGCTTGCCCTCGGATCTGGACGGCCGGAGATATTACCGGCCCACGACGCGCGGGTTCGAGGCGGAGCTGGGACGGCGCCTGGAGGCGCTCGAGCGCCTGCGGCGGCCAAAGGGCAGCACCTAGTACTACTTTGTTAGATCCGCAATTGCACCGACTTTAGCGCCGCGATGCGGTTCAGGTAGAACGGCCGTGGAGCAAAGAGGTACGCGGTGAAGATTTCCTGCACGATCGCGCGGGCCACTGGAAAGGTGAGCCCGGCGAGGTGCCGCCGCCGCTCGGCCTGCAGGAAGTTGTACGTCACGGCGGTGAGCACGACGTGATGGTGCCAGCCCGGGAACGTGCGGCCTTCGAAGTGATCCAACCCGAGGTGGGGCTTCAACTCTTGGTCCTGCTGCTCGATGGCCCACCGCTGATGCGCGAGTCGGACAAGCTGCGGCCAGGAGGTGGTGGCCGGCAGGTTGACGAAGAAGTATTTGGTCCGCGGCGTCGCGCCCGTGTCGCGTTCGGCCAGCAGCCACACCTCGGGGGCGAGCCGGCGGTCGCGCCAGTCGTGGGCCGGGGTCACCCGCAGGGCCACACACTGGACCGTCCAGCGGCGCCCGCCGCGGCGGTTGCGCCAGCTGATGGGCCGCCACCGCGGCTGCGCCTTGGCGGCCTGGGCCACCGTGTACGCCCGCACGTCCGCCGCCAGGTCTGGCCGGGTGCGCGGGCGCCCCAGCCGGCCGCCCCGCCGGTGCCCGAGGCGCGGCCGCCCCAGGAACACGGTCTGCGACGAGGAAATTCCCACCGCATAGGGGAGCCGCAACCGATGCCACATGGCCCGAAACAGGCCGGTATCGCCAAACTCCGCATCGGCCAGCACGCCGGTGCCGGTGAGGCCGCTGGCGCGCACCTGCCGGAGCAGGGTGAGCGCTTGGCGCCACTTCGCCTGCAACCGGACACCCCGGGGAAGCCGCGCCCGATCGCGGGCGGCGTCGGTCAGCCACGCCTCGGGCACATAGAGCGCGGCCCCCAGCAAGTAGGCGCGCAGCCCGGTCCACAGCGCCGCGGTGACCGCCACTTGGCCATTGGCGACTTTCCCCACGGCCCCACAGTACTGGCGGGCCACCCCGACCGAGGACGTCCCTGGCTTGGGGAAACTCGTGCCAGCGAAGATCACCAGCCCTTCGCGTTCGGGCAGCACCGCCCGCAGGCAGCGCCAGACGCCGTCGGCACTCCACGGCGCATCGGTGATGAAGTGTTGGAACGCTTGATAGCCCCCGGGATCGGTCCCCCGCGCCAGCATCGCTTCCATCGACTTGCGCGGGCTGTCGCTGAGCAACCCCTGGACGTACCGGCGCAACGCCAGCTCCTGTGCGCGATGGCCGAAGCACGCCTTGAAGGCCTCGAGCCATCTCATCAGGCGACGCAACTGACCCACCGTGCGGCGGTCGTGCACTACCGCGCAGGGTACCGAATTCGCCGGAAAAGTACAATGTCCTCAAATTAGATCACTTGTCGGATCTCGCCCAAATTGTGCGATCTAACAAAGTAGTACTAGCAGCCCGTGGTAAAAGTCCTGCTGCAGTCGGCCGGCGCTGCATCCCCCCTGACCGCGTTGCTCGTCGGTCAAATACTCCCGGTATTTTCGCTCCTCGCGCCTTGCCAGGCGGGCGCAGCACCGCCCTTGGTGCAGCGCAGGACTTCACCACGGGCACCTAGCAGATCGGCCGCTGTAGGGCGAAACGGCGGCGCCCGTTTCTCCGCATGCAAGACTGACAGGCTGTATCAGGACGTGACGGGGGAGCGGATCGACGGCACGTTGCGGAACATCTCCCGACGCAGGGGGAGGATGACTGAGAAGCGGAAGTCGCCCTGCATGCGGCCGACCGGAATACCCACCAGGTCCCCGTTCTGGCTCAAGATTCCTCCGCCCGACGCACCGAGGTGGCCATCGGTGAGACACGTGATCAGGCCATTCTCGATCTCCTGCCCGACGTACCCCGTAGCGGGAATGATGCCCTTGGAGTAGTCGTTGCCCAGGCGGAAGATCGGTGCCGCGAAGGCGAACGGGTACGCCAGATCGACCGGGAGCGGCGGGAGGTCGATGGGCTCCGTGGTCTTGATGATCGCCCAGTCTCCCGGATCGACCTCGGAGCGCGCGGCCCCGTGGTCGACGACGGTCGCCGGAACCCGCCGGCCCTCGACGGCGAGCTGGATGGCCGTGATGCGCCGCCCGTCCGGCGGATCGGAGGCAGCCGGCAGGGCGATCACCGCATGCTTGACGGTGATGAAGTAGCCGTCTCCCAGATGCCCGGCCGTGCCGTAGCGGCTCGCGCCATGGTCGTCGTAGCTGTAGAGCTCGACGAAGCCTGCGCGCCTCGCCCGCACGGTTCTGACCGGCAGCAGCCCCATCTCGAGCTGCAGTTCCCGTTTGATCTGGTCGATCAAGGAGGCCCGGAGCCCCGCGCCAGTCGGGGCGGGTGCGCCGGGCGCGACATCGGCACGCAGGAAAACCAGGGCCCGGTCGAGGTCGCCCTGGAGCCTGTCGACCCGCGAGAGGTGCGTGGCGATCTGCTCGGCCATCACCCGCTGGGCCCGACAGCTACCCGCGCCGAACGCGGCCGCGCCGGTGACCAGCAGCAACCCCACAAGTAGGCCGACCGGCCGGAGCGTGAGCATCTGCGGCCAACGTATCGGACGCTGAAGCCTCGCCCATCAGTGGGCGTCCGGCTATCTGGCCCGACGCGCGAGCCACCACCCGACGGCGAAGATCGCAACGCCGGTGCCGAAAATTCGCGGGCTGGGACCCAGCGGTCCCGCGGTGAAGAGGGAGATCAGCAACGCCCACATGCCCAACACCTGCAAGAAGCGACCGAGGTAGTAGCGAACCATCGTCGGACGACGCCGCCTCAGATGCGGTGGAACCGCCGCTCGATCTCGTGTCGCGTGAGGCGCAACGCCACGGGCCGGCCGTGCGGGCAGACGGTCGAGTGTTCGGTGCGCTGGAGCTCGTCCAGGATGTGGCGCATCTTCTCCGGCGTCAGGTGATCGTTCGCCTTGACCGCCGCGTGACACGCGGTGGTTGCCGCGATGCGCCGGAGGGCGTCGTCGGTTTGCGAGCCACGGTCGAGCCCCTCCAGATCCTCCGCGAGTGCCCGGACCGCCGCCGTACTCTCATCGAGCTGCAGGATCGCGGGCACGGCCGTGATCCGTACGCTGTCGCCACCGAACTCCTCGACCTGGAACCCGAGCCGCTCGAGGTCGGCCGTGTGCGCCGCCACCGCGGCGCGCTGACCGGGTGACATCGGCATCAGAATCGGCTGCAGGAGCCGTTGTGACTCCAGGGGACCGCTGGTCAGGCGATCCATCACCCGCTCGAACAGTACGCGCTCGTGCGCGACGTGCTGGTCGACGATGACGACGCCCTCACGATCGGTCGCCAGGATGAAGGTGTCGCGGAACTGGCCCAATGGGACGACCGGCCCGACAGCCGTCGCATCGACGCTCGAAGCGGCGCCGGCCGAGTCCTCACGGACCATCCCCGGCTCCCCGACGCGGTCCGCGATCTGCCCCTCGCCCGGCGCCGGCCGGACGAACGCGGCCGTCGCAGGCGCCCACCGGCTCTGATAGCTGCCCGGGATCGCGATGCCCGGCATGGCCCGCTGCCCCGCCACACCGCTCGACGTGCCAGGCGACTCGATCTGGAGCGCGGGCGCCGGACCCTCCCCGAGCGCCTCGGACAGGGCCTGGCGCACCATCTCGTGGACCAACGATTGCTCCAGGAACCGAACCTCTGCCTTCGTCGGGTGCACGTTGACGTCGACGCGGTCGATCGGTAGCTCGAGGAAGAGATGGACTTCCGGGCTGCGCTCCTTGATCGTCGCCCGCCGATAGGCTTCGAGAATGGCGTGCGAGATCGTGCGGTCCTTCACGACGCGCCGGTTCACGAACACGTTCTGCGGCCCGCGTGTCGGACCGTCGCTGGCGAGGTCCGAGACGTAGCCCGACAGGCGCACACCGGCGACCTCGCGGGACACCGCGATGAGATCGGGTCGCTCGCCGTAGATCTGGAAGAAGCGGTCCTGATGCGTGCCCGCGGGCGGACACTGGAGCACGCGGCGGCCACGGTTCATCAGGGTGAAGCCCACCTCCGGGTATCCTAGCGCGAGCTGCGTGACGATCCGCGTCACCTGCGCGGACTCGGCGCCGTCCGATTTGAGGAACTTCCGGCGGGCGGGCAGATTGTGGAAGAGATCCCTGGCCTCCACGAGGGTGCCTTCCGGAGCACCAACTTCCTTCACCCGGACGGCTCCGCCGTCATCCATGCGGATCTCGGCGCCGCTGGACGTGCCCGCGGCGCGCGTGCGGATCACCAGGTGGCACACCGAAGCGATGCTTGGCAGCGCCTCGCCCCGAAACCCCAGCGTCCTGATGGCGCCTAGATCCTCGGGAGAGGCGAGCTTGCTGGTGGCATGCCGCTCGAGCGCCATCCGGGCGTCCGCTGCGGTCATCCCCTCCCCATCGTCCTCCACCTTGATCAGCCGCTTGCCGCCGTACTCGACCGTGACGCCGATCCGACGCGCCCCGGCGTCCAGCGCGTTTTCGAGTAGCTCCTTCACGACCGACGCCGGCCGCTCGACGACCTCGCCGGCCGCGATCTGGTTGGCCAGCTCCGGTGGGAGACGAAGGATCTTGCTCATGACGTCTGCGAGCCGTGTCTCTCGGTCATATCAGTCTCCGACCTTCACGTGCAGCGCCGCCTGCGCCGCCGCCAGCCGCGCGACGGGGATGCGATACGGGGAGGCGCTGACGTAGTCCAGGCCGACCTTCTCGAAGAAGTGGATCGAGGATGGATCGCCGCCGTGCTCGCCACAAATGCCCAGCTTGAGGTCAGGACGTGCCGCGCGTCCCTTGGCGACCCCCATCTCCACGAGCTGACCGACTCCGGTGCTGTCCAACGTCGCGAAGGGGTCCCGGTCGAGAATCTTCTTCTGCTGGTACGCCGCGAGGAACTTGCCCGCATCATCACGGGAGAACCCGAACGCCATCTGCGTGAGGTCGTTGGTGCCGAACGAGAAGAACTGCGCCTCCGCCGCCACCTCGTCCGCCGTCAGCGCGCCGCGCGGCACCTCGATCATCGTCCCGACAAGGTAGTCGACCTCTACGCCTTCGCGCGCCATCGTCTCGCGCGCCACTCGATCCACCACCGTCTTCTGATCGCGAAGCTCCCGCACGAGCCCGACCAGCGGGATCATGATCTCGGGCACGACCACGAGGCCCTCCCTGGTGAGCTGACACGCCGCCTCGATGATGGCGCGCGTCTGCATCTCGGTGATCTCCGGGTAGGTCACGCCCAGCCTCACGCCGCGATGGCCCAGCATCGGATTGAACTCGTGGAGCTGCTCGACGCGCTCCAAAAGCGACCGCTTCTCCTCGAGCTCGCCGTCGGACCCGCCTGTCGCCTCCAGACGCGCCACATCGACCATCAGGTCCTCGCGCTTGGGCAGGAACTCGTGCAACGGCGGGTCGATCGTCCGGATCGTCACGGGTGACCCGTGCATGGCCTTGAAGACGCCGTAGAAGTCGCTCCGCTGCAGCGGCAGCAACTCGTCGAGCGCCGCCCGCCGCTGGACCTCGGTGTCCGCCAGGATCATTCGGCGCACGATCGGAATTCGCCCATCGCCGAAGAACATGTGCTCGGTGCGGCACAGTCCGATTCCGCGCGCGCCGAACTTGTAGGCCAGCTCGGCCTGATCGGGGAGGTCGGCGTTCGCACGGATGCCGAGTCGACGCTGCTTGTCCGCCCAGCCTAGCAATCGCGTAAACCGTCGATAGACCTCGGACTCGTCCTCCGCGATCTCGCCGGCCAGGACCCGGAGGATCTCGCTGGGCGTCGTCGGCACCTGCCCGGGCTTCACCTCACCGGTTAACCCGTCGAAGGAGATGTACTCGCCTTCCTTCACGACGTGGTCGCCCATCGAGAAGCTACGCCCCACCTCGTCGATCCGCAGCTCACCGGCACCCACGACCGACGGCTTCCCCATCTGTCGCCCAACGACTGCGGCGTGCGACGTCATCCCCCCGGTCGCCGTGAGGATGCCCTGCGCGACGAACATGCCGTGGATATCGTCGGGGACCGTCTCCTTGCGGACCAGGACGACCTCCCGACCCTGCTGGGTCCACTCGACCGCATCCTCCGCCGTGAACACCACTTGCCCGGACGCTGCGCCTGGCGACGCCGGGAGGCCCACGGTCGCCGTCGCCAACGCCCGCCACGCCGCGGGGTCGAACACGGGGGCCAGTAGCTGCGACAGAGATTCGGGTTCGACCAGCAGGACGGCCTCCCTCGCCGTGATCAGCCTCTCGGCGACCAGATCGGTGGCGATCATCAGGGCGGCATGGCCCGTACGCTTGCCGCTTCGGGTCTGCAGCATGAAGAGCCGATCGTCCTCGACCGTGAACTCGAAGTCCTGCACGTCCTTGTAATGCCGCTCCAGCCGAGACGTGAACCTGCGGAGCTGGCGGTACGCCTTCGGCATCACCTGCTCCAGCTCGCCGATCGGCTGCGGCGTCCTGATGCCGGCCACCACGTCTTCACCCTGCGCGTTCACGAGGAACTCGCCGTAGAACTCCTTCGCGCCCGTGGCGGGATTCCGGGTGAACCCGACGCCGGTCGCCGATCGATCGCCGGAATTCCCGAACACCATCATCTGCACGTTGACGGCCGTCCCGATGTCGTCCGGAATCTCGTAGATCCGGCGATACTCCATCGCGCGCGGGTTGTTCCAGGACCGGAAGACGGCATCGCGCGCCATCCGTAACTGGTCGAACGGGTCCTGCGGGAACGCCCGGCCCGACGTCTCCCGAACGACTCCCTCGTAACGTCGGACGACCTCCCGCAAGGCGTCCTCGTTCAGATCCGGGTCGAGCGCCACGCCTCGCTCGTGCTTGATGGCGTCGAACTCCCGCTCGAACGCCTCCTTGGGGATCTCGAGGACGACGTTGCCAAACATCTGGATGAAGCGCCGGTAGCTGTCGAAGGCGAAGCGGCCATTCGAGGTGCGGCGCTTCAGCCCCTCGACCGCAACGTCGTTCAGCCCGAGGTTCAGAATGGTGTCCATCATGCCGGGCATCGAGAACTTGGCGCCTGACCGCACCGAGACCAGCAGCGGATTCTCGACCGAGCCGAGCCGGGCCCTGGCGGATTTCTCGAGCTTGCGCACGTTGCGCTCGATCTCGGCTTCGATGGCGGGCGGGACCTTGTGACGCTCGCCGTAGATGCGACACACGTCGGTGGAAATCGTGAGGCCCGGGGGGACCGGCAACCCCGCGTTCGTCATCTCGGCCAGCCCGGCGCCCTTGCCGCCCAGGAGGTCCTTCATCGTCCGGTCGCCGTCGGCCTTGCCGCTACCGAAGAAATACACGTATTGCCTGGCGGCGCGACTCCGATTCGCGGTGCCGGCGGACCGTGCCGGCGCCCGGCGGGTGCGGGTCGGCGCGGTCTTGGCGCGGCGGGTCTGGGAGCGGCGCACAGTCGCCTTCCGGACGCTGCGGGTCTTTCGTGACGCGCCTGTCGCCCTGGTCGCGGCGGCGCTTCGCCCCTTCGTACTCCTTCTGACCTTGGCGGTCTTCTTCACTCTGCTGGGCGTGCGTGCCCGACCTGTCCGCTTGCTCTTTGCCTTTCTCTTTGCCACGGTAGATTCCTTCCCCCGGGATGAACGTGCCGACCTCCTGTCGTCGCGCGCCCTCTCCGCGCCGCCGAGCGGGCCGTGGACGTGGTGCGACACGAGCCGTGCGTCTCCCCGTTTCACGTGTAATGCAGCGTCAGACGTCCTCCACGACGATCTCCGAGATATCCGCCAGCTCCAGAATCAGATCGCGAACGTGAGCCAGGAGACGCAGACGGTCGCGGCGCACGCGCTCGTCCTCCACCATCACGAAGACGTCGGTGAAGAATCGATCGACGGCGGGTCGGAGGCCCGCCGCGGTCGCGAAGGCGTCCCGGTAACTTCCCTGGGCGACGGCCTCGTGGATCTCCGGGGCGCGGCGATCGCACTCCTCCAGGAGCCTCCGCTCCGCCGGCTCGCGCAGCCGCGTCCGCCAGGCCTCGTCGTCGACGGACGGTGCGCCGCTCTCGCGCGCGATGTTCTTGACCCGCTTGAGCAGCACGGCGAGACCCTCGAAGTCGGGCGAGCCACGCGCCGCCAGGAGGGCGTCGAGCCGGCGCAGGTGATCCAGCGGCCTCAGCGCCAGAGTGGGCTCATGCCCCACGACCGCGTTGACCTCGTCGTAGCGAAATTGGCGTGTCTCGAAGAGGTGGCGGACGCGATCGAGAAAGAACTCCGGTAGCCCGGCGGGCGCGGCCCCGCCTCCGGGCGCGGCGGCCTCGACCAGATCCGCCAGCGACAGGGCGGCATCCACGCCTGCCAGCATGGGCAGATCCACCAGCACCTTGAGCACACCGTGAGCCTGCCGTCGCAACCCGAAGGGATCCCGCGACCCGGTTGGCTGCTCTCCGGCACCGAACAGGCTCACGATGGTATCGAGCTTGTCGGCGAGCGAGACGGCCGCCCAGGTCACCGCCCCGGCTCCCAGCGCCTCCGGGGCAGGATCCGCGCCGGCCTCCACTCCCACGGGCAGATAGTGGTAGTAGATCGCCTTCCAGACTTCTTCGGGCTGCCCCTCCTCGCGGGCGTAGACGCCCCCCATGGTCCCCTGCAGCTCGGTGAACTCGCGCACCATCTGGGTCGTCAGGTCGGCCTTGGCGAGCCGTCCCGCCACCCCGGCGAGCTCCGCGGCGGTGGCCCGGTCGAACGCGACGCGCGCGATCCACTCGGCCAGGTCGGCCACACGGTCGGCCTTCGCCCGATAGCTCCCCACCCGCTTGTGAAAGAGCACGGTCTCCAGCGCGTCGACCCGGGCGGTCAGGGACCGAGCCCGGTCGGCGTCCCAGAAGAACTGCGCATCACGGAGCCGCGCCGTGAGAACGCGCTCGGCGTTGCGGGCGATGGTACGCGACCCGTCCGGCTGGCTGTTCGTCACGGCGAGAAACGCCGGCTTCAAGCGGCCCGACGGGGCGGCAACCGGATAGAAGTGCTGATGCCGCACCATGGTGGTGACGAGCACCTCCTCGGGGAGGGCGAGGAACTCGACGGGGAAGGTGCCCGCCACGACCGACGGATACTCGACCAGGTTGGGAACCTCGTCGAGCGGACCGGACACGCTCGAGGGGAGCTTGCCGACCAGGCCGCCGAGGCGCCCGGCCTCGAGGGCGAGCTGACGAGTGATCCGATCGCGGCGCTCCGCCGCATCGAGCACGACGAAGTGCTCGCTCATCTTGTCGCGATAGCCCTTGAACGTGCGTACCTTGAGGGCCTTGCCGGGCCGCCCCCGGACGGCCAGGAATCGGTGACCGTAGGTGACGGCGCCGGAGCGGATCTCGGCGACCTTGGCCGATCGCGCCCCCTCGGTCCGGAGGATGCTGAACGGCACGACCCGCCCCCCGTAGAGAAAGAGCAGCCACCGAATCGGCCGACCGAACAGCAGCTCACCTCGCCCATCGTCCAGGAAGGCATCCCACCGCATCTGGCGCGGGAACGACAGATCGCGCAAGACGGCCGCCAGGACGCCCGGCAGGACGTCGATCGCGGCCGCGCTCCGCTCGCGACGCGTACACGCGAGGTAGCGCCCCTTGGGCGTGTCCACTTGTAACAGGTCGTCGACCCGGACGCCGTTCTTGCGCGCGAATCCGATCGCGGCCGGGGTGGGCTGGCCGTCGGAGCCGAAGGCCGCCGACACCGGAGGTCCCACGACGGTCTGCTCGAGGTCGGGCTGGCGGTCGGCGACCTTCTCGATCCGTAGCGTGAGACGCCGCGGCGTGCCGTAGGTCTCGACCGGCGTGGCTGCCGTCAGCCGGTGCTCGGTGAGCCGGGCGGCGAAGTGCTGGCCCAGGGCCCGAATCAGTCCGGGGAGCCAGCTCGCTGGCAGCTCCTCGCAGCCGATCTCAAGGAGAACCTCCCTCGCCATGGGATCAGCCGGCTCCAGTCTCGGCCGAATCCGAGGACCCCGGCGTCTGGGACTCGGACGCCCCCCCGTCTCCGGCGTCCGCGACGTAGGCCTTGGCGATCGGGACGGCTAGCTGACGAACGCGCAGGATGTAGGCGGTTCGCTCGGTCACGCCGATACCCCCGCTGGCATCGAGGACGTTGAAGAGATGCGAGCACTTCAGGCAGTGCTCGAGGGCCGGGAGGACCAGCCCCGACGCCAGCAGCCGTGCCGCAAAGTCGTAGTGCCGGTCGAACAGGTCACGGTGCAGCGTGCAAAACTCGGCGTGGCCGAGATCCATCTGGGCGAAGGCATACCGGGACTGCTCCACCTCGTCCCTCAGGCGTACGTCCCGGTAGCTCACGCCGGCTCCCCACTCCAGATCGAACACGTCGTCCACCCGCTGCAGGAACATTGCCAGCCGCTCGAGACCGTAGGTCAGCTCGGTCGAGATCGGTGAAAGATCCAGACCGCCGGCCTGCTGGAAGTAGGTGAACTGGGTGATCTCCAATCCATCGAGCAGCACCTGCCAACCGATCCCCCACGCCCCCAGCGTCGGCGCCTCCCAGTTGTCTTCCTCGAAGCGCAGGTCATGGACGCTCGGATCGATCCCGCAGGCCACCAGGCTCTGCAGATACAGGTACTGCACGTCGTCCGGGCTGGGTTTCAGCACGACCTGGAACTGGTGGTGCTTGAAAAGGCGGTTCGGATTCTCTCCGAAGCGGCCGTCGGCAGGGCGCCGCGACGGTTGCACGTAGGCCACGTTCCAGTGCCTGGGGCCGAGGACGCGCAGGAAGGTCTCCGGGTGCATGGTGCCCGCGCCCACCTCGATGTCGAGCGGCTGCTGAATCAGACAGCTCTGGGCGGCCCAGAAGGACGACAGCTTCATGATGAGATCTTGAAGGGTCACAGGGATACCATCACGTCGCGAGTCGCGTTTCCCGAAGCACCTTGACGGATTTGAGCTCCCGCTCCAGGTGGGCGGAGATCATCGCACGATGGGCCGTCTCCAGCTCGCGCGCCGCGCGCTCGGACAGCTCTATGCTCCCGAGGTCGAGCGGAGCCGTGCGAGCCGAGTGCTGCAGAAAGCGGACCGCCGCCGGCGACAGGACCGGACCGACCGCACCCGTGCCACAGGCCCGACAGACGAGTATCCGGTCGGCGAGGGCGAATCGTGCGCCGTGGCGAGACAGCGCGCCGCCGCACCCCGGACAGTCCCCAATCGCGGGGTAGACACCCTGGAGCCGCAGCACCCAGAACTCGAAGTAGCGCGCGAGCCGCTCGATTCGAGACTCGCGCGCCAGCGCCTCGACGACGGACGCGCCCAGGCGATAGAGCTTCTCGTTGGGGTCGGCCTCGGGAGCCCACTCGTCGATCAGCTCGACGAAGTACCCCACATAGCCGAGCGCCTCCGGATGGCTGGCCGCCAGCGGCGAATGCAAGGGTTCGACGTAGTTCAGGCGGACCAGCTCCCGGAGCTCTCGCTCGAAGTAAGCGACGCGTGCGACCGTCAACGGTTCCAGCCCGCCCGCGAACCGAGACCGTGGTCGCCGCGCGCCCTTGGCGACGCCGCGGCGCTTGCCCCGATCCCGCGTCAGGAACACAACGATGCGATCCGCCTCGTCGAGCTTGTAGGTTCGCAGAATCAGCGCGTCGGCAGTAAACAGCGGCATCGTACACGATATGACCGGCCGAGGCGGGCCGCACGCGGTCCATCGCCCTCCTCCGACCGGCTGGCGACCATTCTACCCTGCCTGCCGCAGATATCTCAGGAACAGCGTGCCCAGCCCAAGAAACGAGAAGAACCCGAACACGTCCGTCAGCGTCGTGATGAACACGGAAGAGGCCAGCGCGGGGTCGACCTTCAGCGCGCGCAGGGTGAGTGGAATCAGCGTGCCCGCGATGGCGGCCACGCACATGTTGATCACCATCGCCAGCGCCAGAATGCCGCCCAGAACGGGGTCCCCCTGGAGCAGCCAGGCGATGCCCGCGGCCACGAGCCCGAGTGCCACGCCGTTGCCCAACCCGACGAGCGCTTCCTTCAGCAACGCGCGGCGCGTGTTGGACCACGTGAGCTCGCCCAGCGCGATCCCGCGCACGATGACGGTCAAGGTCTGGGTGGCGGCGTTCCCACCCATGCCCGCCACGACGGGCATGAACACGGCCAGGGCAACGACCTGGCCGATGGTGCCCTCGAACAGCTTGACGACCGAGGCGGCGAGGAAGGCGGTGGCCAGGTTGGTCAGCAGCCACGGGAGGCGCTTGCGGAGCGAGACGAGCGCCGGCGTGAACACGCGCTCGTCGCCGGCGACGCCCGCCAGCCGGTACAGATCTTCGGTGGCCTCGTCCTTGATGACGTCGATGACGTCGTCCACCGTGATGACGCCGACCAGCTTGTTCTCCTCGTCGACGACGGGAATCGCTAGCAGGTTGTAGGAGGCGACCTGCCGTGCCGCCTCCTCCTGGTCCGTGTCCACGCGGGCGCTGATCAGGTCGGTCGTCATGATCCGGTTCAGCGGGGTCTCCGGCGACACGAGCAGGAGCCGTCGCAGCGACACGACGCCGAGCAGATGCCGCCGCCGGTCGACGACGTACAGATAGAACACCATCTCCACGTCTCGCGACGCCTGCAGGGCGGCGATCGCTTCCCCGGCGGTGGAGTCCTCGGAGAGCGCGAAGACGTGCGGGTTCATGATCCGACCCGCAGTTTGGTCGGCGTGCTCGAGGAGATGCTCGACCTCGCCGGTCTCGCGCCGTCGCATCAGGTCGAGAACGGCGGCCGACAACGCTTCTGGGAGATGATCGACGAGCGGCGCGGCGTCGTCGGACGGAATCTCCTGGATGAATCGTGCGACCTCCTCCGCCGAGCGATCGGCCAGCAGCGTGGCACCCGATTCGGGTCCCAACTCGCTAAGCGCCTCCATGGCCAGACGCGTGTTGCGCTCGACCAGGATTCCGAAGGTCGCCCACCGGTCCCGGTCGGGCAGCTCCCCGAACACCTGGGCGACGTCTGCCGGATGCTGCTTCTGGAGGAGGTTGAGTAGGTTCGACGTGGCACCCATGCGAAGCAGGCGCTTCACCGAGTCGAGCACGAGGTCGATCCTTCGCTGCGGCAACATGAGAGTCGAGGCCTCGAGCGCGATCCGTGAGGAGGTATCGGAGCCGGCGCGCGCGTCGCACCTAGGATCGACACGCGCGTCTGGAAGGAGCCGAATCAACAAATTTAGCACACTTCGTTCAGCGAACACCAGGCGGTGAACGCCGCGAAGGCCAGGTTGTGCGGTGAACGTGGAGACGTGGGGCCGGTGAGAATCAGGACGGCGTGCGCGGGAACCCCAGCGTGTCGAGCATCCGGTCATTCTCACGCCACTGGGCTCGGACCTTGACGTGCAGATCCAGGAAGACCTTGGTCGCGAAGATCCGTTCGAGCTCGAGACGCGCCACCGTGCCGATGCGTTTGAGCATCTCGCCGGCACGCCCGATCACGATCCGGCGCTGCGAGGCCTGCTCCACGACGATCGAGCAGTAGATCCGCAACAGCCCCTTCCTCTCCGTCTCATCGAATCGGTCGACGACGACCGTGCTCGAGAACGGAATCTCGGCGTGCATACACGCGAGCAACTGCTCCCGCACGATCTCCGCCGCCAGCACCCGCTCGGGTTGATCGGTCAGGAAGTCCGAAGGGTAGAGCGGCTCTCCCACCGGCATGGCCCCAAGGACGGCGCGCTCGAATCGGTCGACGCCCTCGCCCGACAGCGCGGAGATCGGAATGATCTCGTGAAAATCCCGCTGACGCCGATACCAGTCGATCAGGGGGAGCAGGCGGTTCTTGGCCATCCGGTCGATCTTGTTGAGGACCGCCACGACCGGCAGCGTCACGCCCTCGAGCAGCTCGAGGACGAATCGGTCCCCCCGCCCCGGCCGCTCGGTCGCGTCGACCACGAGGCCCAATACGTCGACTTCGCTGATGCTCTCCAGCGCCACATCGACCATCCGAACGTTCATGCGATGCAGCGGTCGATGGATGCCGGGTGTGTCCAGGAAGATCACCTGGCCCTCGGGGTAGTTCTTGACGCCCAGGATCCGGTTGCGGGTCGTCTGGGGCTTGTCGGAGACGATGGCGATCTTGGCAGCGATGATGGAGTTGAGCAGGGTCGACTTGCCCGCGTTGGGGCGTCCGATGAAGGACGCGAAGCCGCACTTCACCACTACTGTGCCGGGCTCTGGGGAACGGTCTGGTCCGGGCGAATACGGACCTTGGTGACGCGGCGTCGCTCAGCCTCGAGCACTTCCACCCACAGGTGGTCCACCGCGAAGGATTCGCCGACGGTCGGCACCCGGCCCAGGTGCGACAGGAGGAAGCCACCGACCGTCTCGAAGCCCTGTCGCTCGATCCGCACGCCGAGTCGGTCGCCCACCTCGTCGATGTTGGCCATGCCGGCGAAGAGAAAGCTGCCGTTGCCCTCGTCGACGACCGGCTCTGGCTCGACGTCGTACTCGTCGCGAATCTCGCCGACGAGCTCCTCGAGCAGGTCCTCGAGGGTCACGAGACCCGCGGTGCCGCCGTACTCGTCGACCACGATCGCCGATTGAACCTGCCGCAGCTGGAACTCCTTGAGGAGCTCGGCCACTCGCTTGCTCTCGGGCACGAAATACGGCGGGCGCATCAGGGACCCGTCCAGCCGTTCGTCCCCGGACGCAGCGCTCCGATGAATCAGGTCCTTGATGAACACCACACCGACGATGTCGTCGAGGTGCTTCCTAAACACCGGGAGCCGGGAGTACTCCTGCTCCTGGAGCAGCGCGCGGAGCTCATCGAGTGTCGCCTCGGCCCGGATGGCCACGATGTCCGGTCGCGGCGTCATCACCTCCCGCACGAGGGTGTCGCCAAAATCGAAGACCGACCGAAGGAGTCGCCGCTGGTCACCTTCGTCCAGCCCTTGCGGCTCCGCGGTCGGCGTCGGCTCGCCGCCCCGGCCGGTCTCCTCATCTCCATTGGCTGCGGGCGACCTCTCGGATCGGTGGGCCACGCGGAAGAGCGCTCGAGTGAGGGGCTGCAGGAGTCGGGTGACGGCGTCGAACGCGGGCAGCAGGGCCTGCAGGACACGTTCGGGATCCCGCCGGGCCACCACGAGAGGCAGCCCCTGCTGGCACGCGAGGACGAAGGCGAGAATGATCACACCCGCGAGCTTCAGCCCGTGCTCTCCGGCTCCACCCAGGATGGAGGCGAGGAGCAGCGTCGCCGCCACCAGGATGGCCGCCGTCAGCACCCTCGCGGGCACGAGGAGCAGAAAGGGATCTTCGAGGTAGCGGACGAGCCGCTCGTCACGGCCGTTGCGTTCGGCCAGCAGTCGGAACGACAACCGCATCAGGATCGTGAAGGCGGCCTGCACCGTGCTCACGTAGATGGCCGCGCACGCCAGAAGGAAGAGGAGGAGCGGTGTCATGCCCCTTTCCCACGTTCCAGCAGGCTCATCGGCAAGCCGCCCGCCCGGCGGAGCCGACGCTCGAGTCGTCGCATCTGCCCTTGGTCGCGCTCGTGATCGTAGCCCAGCAGGTGCAGCAGCCCGTGCAGCGCCAGGATGCGCACCTCCGTGCTCACGGGATGACCCGCTTGCCTGGCCTGGCGGCGCGCCACGCCCGTCGCGATCACGACGTCTCCAAGAACTATCGGCTCGAGCCCACGGAGCGCACGCGCCCCGGGTCGTCGCCCGCCGGCCCTCGACCGGGCCGAGCCAGCTTGTGGTGGGTCCGAAGAGTCGTCCCGCATCGGGAAAGACAAGACGTCTGTCGGCGCGTCGACACTCCTGAAACGTCGGTTCAGCGACCGGACGCGCGCGTCGCCGACCAACGCCACGGTCACCGTCCCCCGGGCCGAGCGCGGGGCCACACCTTCCAGCCAGCGCGCCAACGCACGGCCCGCCACCAGGCCCGCCGCGTCGACGACCTCGACGTGGAGCCGCCGCCTGGCATCCACCGCCAAGCCTGCTAGTGTCCCGTCACAGCCATTCGTGGCGTAGGTCCCACGCGCGGCGCCCGGCTGGCAAGGAGCGAGAAGCCAGGGCACGCGGCGGAATGCCCCGCGCGGGACTCACACGGCGAACGACTGTGACGGGACACTGGCGCCTACGTCGCGGCATTGCCGTCCTTGCCCGCCGAGAAACTCTCGTACGCCTTGATGATCTGCTGTACGAGATTGTGGCGTACGACGTCGCGTTCACCGAAGTGCACGAAGGCAATGCCCTCGACCGCGCCCACGACGCTCATGGCCTCGATCAACCCGGACGTACGACCCGGCGGAAGATCGACCTGGGTGATGTCGCCGGTGATCACGGCCTTGGACCCGAACCCGAGCCGGGTCAAGAACATCTTCATCTGCTCGGAGGTCGTGTTCTGTGCCTCGTCCAGGATCACGAAGGCGTCGTTCAGCGTGCGACCGCGCATGAAGGCGATCGGCGCGATCTCGATCGCATCGCGTTCGAACAGGCGATCGACGCGGTCCAGGGCGAGCATGTCGTAGAGGGCGTCGTACAGGGGACGCAGAAAGGGATTCACCTTCTCCTGGACGTCACCGGGCAGGAAGCCCAGCTTCTCACCGGCCTCGACCGCGGGCCGGGTCAGGATGATCCGGCGGACCCGTTTGGCCAGAAGGGAGGCCACGGCCTGCGCGACGGCGAGATACGTCTTGCCCGTGCCTGCGGGACCGATCCCGAAGACGATGTCGCACTGGTCGATCGCTTCAAGATACTTGCGCTGGTTGACGCTCTTGGGCGTCACCTGCCGGCCGCCGGCCGGCCGGGGGGTGCCGCGCAGGAAGTAGTCCCGTAGATCGACCGTCCGATCCTCCGCGACCAGCTTCGCAGCGGTCTTCACGTCGGCCTTCGAAAAGGTATAACCCTCGCGGAGGAGTGAGGAGAGCTCGTCGACGATTCGCTCGATGGTCGCGACCGCCGTCGCATCGCCCTCCACGAGCAACTCGTGGCCGTGGGTGCGAATCCGGACCTTGAAGAGGGCTTCGAGCGTGCGGAGGTTCTCGTCGAAGGAGCCGAACAGCGTTTCGATCCCGTCCTCCGCAACCGCGATCTTTCGAACGAGGGATGTCGGAACCAGGTATCTCCTTTATCTGCTATAGATTACAACACATCACTATCACGGCTGCCCGTACCCCGTCAAGCATCGACCCGCAAATGGAGATCCCGGAGTTGGCGCGGGTCGACCGTCGAAGGGGCACCGGACATCAGGTCCACCGCCGTGGTGGTTTTGGGGAAGGCGATGGTCTCCCGGATCGAGGCCTCGCCCGCCAGGAGCGCCGCGATGCGGTCGAGACCCAGCGCAATCCCGCCATGCGGCGGCGTCCCGTACTGGAGAGCCTCGAGGAAGAAACCGAATCGGCGCTCCGCCTCCTCGTCGCCGATGTTGAGGAGTCGAAAGATCCGCCGCTGGAGGCTGGAATCGTGGATCCGGATACTGCCGCCGCCGATCTCGCTCCCGTTGAGAACCAGATCATACGCCTTGGCGCGAGCCCGCTCGGGGGCTTCCTCCAGCCGCTCGAGATCTTCGTCGGATGGCGCGGTGAACGGATGATGCATCGATGCGTAGCGTCGGTCGGTCTCGTCCCATTCCAGCAACGGGAAATCGACGACCCAGGCGAAGGCGAGCTGCCGAGGATCCAGAAGGCCTTCGCGTTTGGCGAGCGCCAGCCGGAGCTGTCCGAGCACCTTCGATGCCGTGGTCGGCTCGCCGGCCACCATCAGCAAGAGCCCGCCGACCTCCGCGCCCGCCTGATCCAGAGCGCTCGCCAGCGGGGCCTCACCCAGCGCCTTGAGGGCCGGGCTCTGGAGCCCGCCCTCCGGCGTCCGCCGTGCCCAGATCAGGCCGGTCGCGCCCAGCGCTCTCGCCTCGGCCACGAGATCATCGAGCTCGCGGCGCGAGTACCGCGCCCCGCCGGGAAGCACGAATCCCCGGACGGCGCCGTCCGCCGCGATGGCCTCCCGGAACGGCGCCAGTGCCGAGTCGGCGAAGAGATCCGACAGGTCTGTGATCGCCAGGTCGCACCGCAGGTCCGGCTTGTCCGATCCGTAACGGGCGATGGCCTCGGCGTAGGGGATCCGCGAGAACGGCCGTGGCGCCGTCTGGCCGACCTCCTCGAGCACTCGAACCATCACGCGCTCCACGAGATCGAACACCCGCGCCGGGGTCGCAAAGGACATCTCGATGTCGACCTGGGTGAACTCTGGTTGCCGATCGGCCCGGAGGTCCTCGTCGCGAAAGCAGCGGACGATCTGAAAGTAGCGATCGGTCCCTGCGATCATCAGGATCTGCTTGAAGATCTGCGGGGACTGCGGCAACGCGTAGAGCTGTCCTGGATGCACCCGGCTCGGCACCAGGTAGTCGCGGGCGCCTTCCGGCGTCGATTTGGTGAGGATCGGCGTTTCGATCTCCCAGAAGTCCATCGAATCGAGGTGGGTTCGGACGGCCAACGCGATGCGGTGGCGGAGGCGAAGGTTGCGCAACATGCGTGGTCGCCGGAGATCCAGATATCGGTACCGCAGCCGGATGTCCTCGGCCACGGTCGAGTCGTCGACAATCTGGAACGGCGGTGTCTTCGCCTCGTTCAAGATCCGAATCTCGGCGGCCGCCACCTCGACGTCGCCCGTGTCCAGCTTGGGGTTGACGGTGTCGGGCGATCGACGCTCGGTCGCGCCCTGCACGGCCACGACGAACTCGGAGCGCAGGCGCTTGGCGCTCGCGAGCACGGCGTCGGCGTCCCGCGCGACAACCTGCGTGATTCCCTCGCGGTCCCGTAGATCGAAGAAGATCAGCGATCCCATGTCGCGAACGCGATGGACCCACCCCATCAGCACGACGGTCGACCCGACGTCGCCGAGACGCAGCGCGCCACAGCTATGCGTGCGGGTCAGATCTCCGAGCTCGTCTACCACAGGCATGTTGATCCTCTGTGTCAGGCGCCGGCGGGGGTCTTCTTGCCGGGGCCCCCGGGTGTCGCCGCCCGCAGGTGCTCGAGCAGCGACGCGCGCGCCACGCTTTGCTGGTCCCCCGTCTGCATCTCTCGTATCGTAATCTCGTCTCGGGCCAGCTCGTCGCTGCCGAGGATCAGCACGCGTGGGGTACCTAGGCGATCCGCGCGCTTCATCTGGGCTTTCAACCCGCGCACCTCGTAGTCCATCTGTGCGCTGACACCGGCCTGCCGCAGCTCTCGCACCAGGCGCAGCATCGACTGGCGAGCCTCGTCGCCAATCGCGACGAGAAACACCGCCGGGGGCTGCGGGACGGCCGTCCCGGCCGGAAGCGCGCTCACGAGTCGCTCCAGGCCCGCCGCAAAGCCGATGCCGGGCCGGTCGGGGCCGCCCAGATGGCGCATCAGCCCATCGTAACGCCCGCCTCCCAGCACGGCGTTCTGAGCGCCCAGGTCGTCGACGAGCACCTCGAACGTGGTGCGCGTGTAGTAGTCCAGCCCTCTGACGAGGCGGTGAGACAGGCGGTAGGGGATGTCGTAGACCCGCACCTGGTCGAGGACGGCATCGAAGTGCTCTCGGCACTCGGCGCACAGGTAGTCGATCGAATGTGGCAGCGCGTCGATGACGGGCTGGTCGGCCGGCACCTTGCAATCGAAGATGCGGAGCGGGTTCATCGTCGCGCGTCGCTGACAGTCGTCGCAGAGGTGCGACAGATCGTCACCCAGTGCGGCCAGCAACGCGGCGCCGAACGCCGGTCGACAGCTCGGACACCCGACAGAGTTGACGACGAGGTCGGCGCGGGCGACGCCGAGCTCGCGGACCAGCGCCCATGCCATCTCGAGGATCTCCGCGTCGATGGCGGGATCGCTGACGCCGAACACTTCGACGTCGAGCTGATGAAATTGCCGATAGCGACCCTTCTGCGGGCGCTCGTAACGAAACATCGGCCCGAACGCGTACAGCTTCGGGATGGGCATGGTCTGCTCCAGCCCGTGCTCGACGAAGGCGCGTACCATGCTCGGGGTCGCCTCGGGCCGGAGCGTGACCCGCTCGCCGCCCTTGTCCGTGAAGCTATACATCTCCTTCTGCACGATATCGGTCGCCTCGCCCGTCCCCTTCGCGAACAGCTGCTCGCGCTCGACGAGAGGGGTCCGTACCTCCGCGTATCCATATCGGTCGAGCAGGCGCCGTGCCGTCTCTTCGACATGCTGCCACCGTGGGACCTCGTCGGGCAGGATGTCCCGAGTGCCCTTGACTGCCGGAATCATCATGTTCTCGACCGACTCCGCTGAAACGCCCTCTCCTCGCCCCGTGCCGGCCGCGCGCCGCGCGCGTGACTCACCCCACGACTGACCGTGACAGGCCACTCGGGCGGTCACATCTTCTCGGGACGCCCCCGTCGCGGCGTGCTCAGACCGAACGCAGCACCGCCCGCGACGAGCCCCCTAGTACTACTTTGTTAGATCGCACAATTTGGGCGAGATCCGACAAGTGATCTAATTTGAGGACATTGTACTTTTCCGGCGAATTCGGGACCCTGCGCGGTAGTGCACGACCGCCGCACGGTGGGGCAGTTGCGTCGCCTGATGAGATGGCTCGAGGCCTTCAAGGCGTGCTTCGGCCAGCGCGCACAGGAGCTGGCGTTGCGCCGGTACGTCCAGGGGTTGCTCAGCGACAGCCCGCGCAAGTCGATGGAAGCGATGCTGGCGCGGGGGACCGATCCCGGGGGCTATCAAGCGTTCCAACACTTCATCACCGATGCGCCGTGGAGTGCCGACGGCGTCTGGCGCTGCCTGCGGGCGGTGCTGCCCGAACGCGAAGGGCTGGTGATCTTCGCTGGCACGAGTTTCCCCAAGCCAGGGACGTCCTCGGTCGGGGTGGCCCGCCAGTACTGTGGGGCCGTGGGGAAAGTCGCCAATGGCCAAGTGGCGGTCACCGCGGCGCTGTGGACCGGGCTGCGCGCCTACTTGCTGGGGGCCGCGCTCTATGTGCCCGAGGCGTGGCTGACCGACGCCGCCCGCGATCGGGCGCGGCTTCCCCGGGGTGTCCGGTTGCAGGCGAAGTGGCGCCAAGCGCTCACCCTGCTCCGGCAGGTGCGCGCCAGCGGCCTCACCGGCACCGGCGTGCTGGCCGATGCGGAGTTTGGCGATACCGGCCTGTTTCGGGCCATGTGGCATCGGTTGCGGCTCCCCTATGCGGTGGGAATTTCCTCGTCGCAGACCGTGTTCCTGGGGCGGCCGCGCCTCGGGCACCGGCGGGGCGGCCGGCTGGGGCGCCCGCGCACCCGGCCAGACCTGGCGGCGGGCGTGCGGGCGTACACGGTGGCCCAGGCCGCCAAGGCGCAGCCGCGGTGGCGGCCCATCAGCTGGCGCGACCGCCGGCTCGCCCCCGAGGTGTGGCTGCTGGCCGAACGCGACACGGGCGCGACGCCGCGGACCAAATACTTCTTCGTCAACCTGCCGGCCACCACCTCCTGGCCGCAGCTCGTCCGACTCGCGCATCAGCGGTGGGCCATCGAGCAGCAGTACCAAGAGTTGAAGACCCACCTCGGGTTGGATCACTTCGAAGGCCGCACGTTCCCGGGCTGGCACCATCACGTCGTGCTCACCGCCGTGACGTACAACTTCCTGCAGGCCGAGCGGCGGCGGCACCTCGCCGGGCTCACCTTTCCAGTGGCCCGCGCGATCGTGCAGGAAATCTTCACCGCGGACCTCTTTGCTCCACGGCCGTTCTACCTGAAGCGCATCGAGGCGCTAAAGTCGGTGCAATTGCGGATCTAACAAAGTAGTACTAGCAGCCCGTGGTAAAAGTCCTACTGCTGTCGGCCGGCGCTGCATCCCGCCTGGCTGTGTGGCTCGTCGGTCAAATACTCCCGGTATTTTCGCTCCTCGCGCCTTGCTCGGGCCGGCCGCGGCATCTCCCAAGGTGGCCCTTGTTGCGACGCAGGACTTTCACGACGGGCCGCTAGCGGCGCGGGACGTTCGGCACAGATTGCTACGCGCCACCGATCTCGACGTTGCCCGAGACCCGCGCGCTGTCGTCGGTGAAGGCGAGAAGGATTCGTGGCGGGCTCCATCAAGACGAGCGCAACGCCCGGACGTGATTATAGCGCGACCTTCGGTCGATACGTAGGTAGACGGGTGGGCCGCCGACGAGGGCGGCGGGCCGGTTCGGGTGCCGACGGCCGAAGACCGCAGCGTTCAAGTATTATAATTATTTATAATTTACTAAGTAACATAAATTTGACTAATTGACCGACATCGCGTTTAATGGGACAACGACTGCGGGCGTGCCACGTGCGGGGAGAATACCGATCGTGCGAGTAGCCTATCAAGGTGAGCCAGGGGCGTTCAGCGAGGCCGCCGCGGAGCGGTTCACGCCGGATGCGGAGCGGCTCCCGTGCGAGAGCTTCGAGGAGGTCTTCCGCCAGGTGGAGAGCGGAACGGCCGCCCGCGGCGTCCTGCCCATCGAGAACTCGATTGGGGGCACGATTCACCGCAACTACGATCTCCTTCTGGAGCACGACCTCCCCATCGTCGGCGAGGTCCAGCTTCGTGTCGCCCATCACCTGCTGGCCTATCCAGGCGCGCGGATGGAGGAGATTCGCCAGATCTACTCCCATCCACAAGCGCTGGCCCAGTGCGAGCGTTTCCTGCGCTCGATGCCCGATCGCAAGGTCGTCGCGACGTATGACACGGCCGGGAGCGCGAAGATGATTCGCGACCAGGCGCTCCAGGACACCGCGGCGATCGCCTCGGAACGCGCGGCGCAGGTGTTCGGCCTGGCCATTCTCCAGTCGTCCATCCAGGACTTCACGGACAACCTGACGCGCTTCCTGATCGTGGGCCAGGGAGCGGAGCCGACCGGCACGGCCGACAAGACGACCGTGGTGTTCTCGGTCCCGAACGAGCCCGGGGCGTTGTTCAAGGCCCTGAGCGTGTTCGCGCTGCGCGACATCGATCTGCGCAAGCTCGAGTCCCGCCCGATTCGCGGTCAGCCTTGGGAATACCTCTTCTACGTCGACCTGGCCATGAACCGCGACGATACCCGCGGCGAGCGGGCGCTGGCCCACCTGGCCGAGTTTGCCTCCTCCTTGCGGACCCTCGGCACCTATCCCAGCTGGAAGGAACCCGCTCCCGCGGCCGAGGCAACGGTCGCTCCGCCGGGCCCGGCGGCCACACCAGAGACGGAGCGGATATCGCGATGAACGACGCGTCCCACACCCGCCGCAGCGCCACGGTGACCCAGGGACCCAGCCGCGCGCCGGCGCGCGCGATGCTGAAGTCGGTCGGCTTCACCGATGAGGACCTCAGTCGCCCCATCATCGGCGTGGCGAACACCTGGATCGAGATCGGGCCCTGCAACTTCCACCTCCGCCGGCTGGCGGCGTCCGTCAAGGAAGGGATCCGGGCCGCCGGCGGCACCCCGATGGAGTTCAACACGGTCTCCATCTCGGACGGCATCACGATGGGAAGCGAGGGGATGCGCGCCTCGCTCATCAGCCGTGAGGTGATCGCGGACTCCATCGAGCTGGTCGCCCGGGGCAATCTCTTCGACGGTCTGGTCGCGCTGGTCGGGTGCGACAAGACCATCCCGGGCACGGTGATGGCGTTGGCCCGGCTCGACATCCCGAGCCTGGTGCTCTACGGCGGGTCGATCGCGCCGGGGTCGTTCCACGGCGAGGCCGTGACGATTCAAGACGTCTTCGAGGCGGTCGGCGCCCACGCCGCCGGTCGCATGAGCGATGCCGACCTGCGCGAGCTCGAGAACACGGCCTGCCCCGGCCCTGGCGCCTGTGGCGGGCAGTTCACGGCGAACACGATGGCCACCGCCTGCGTGCTTCTCGGGATCTCGCCGATGGGCACGGCCAGCATCCCCGCCATGGCGAGCGAGAAGGACGCCGCCGCGCGACGGACGGGCGAGCTGGTCATGAACCTCGTGGCGCGTGACCTCCGCGCGCGCCAGATCATCACGCGTCCTGCGCTCGAGAACGCCATCGCCTCAGTGGCGGCGAGCGGCGGGTCGACCAATGCCGTGCTCCACATGCTGGCCATCGCACGCGAGGCGGACGTGCCGCTGGAGATCGAGGACTTCGACCGCATCAGCGCACGGATTCCCCTGCTGGCGGATCTCAAGCCGGGCGGGCGCTTCGTCGCCACCGACTTGCACCGCGCGGGCGGTATCTCGCTTCTCGCGCGGCGGCTGAGCCAGGCCGGGGCCCTGCACGACGAGGCGCTCACGGTGACGGGTCGTACGATCGGC
Organism: Vicinamibacterales bacterium; assembly: GCA_965197935.1. Lineage (GTDB taxonomy): Bacteria > Acidobacteriota > Vicinamibacteria > Vicinamibacterales > CAZQMT01 > CAZQMT01. Next base: position 2,367,289 of record CBDAOD010000002.1, read on the forward strand.
CAGGAGGCCGCCGATGCGCACGAGACCGCCGGGCAGGAGGTCGTGCGGCCACTCTCCGACCCGATCAAGCCGACGGGTGGCCTCGTGATCCTCAAAGGGAACCTGGCGCCGGAGGGCTGCGTCGTGAAGGTCGCCGGCCACGGCCTGCTGACGCATCGCGGGCCGGCGCGCGTGTTCGACACGGAGGAAGCGGCGTTCGATGCGGTACAACAGGGACGGATCCACGCCGGAGACGTCGTCGTGATTCGCTACGAGGGGCCGCGCGGCGGTCCGGGCATGCGCGAGATGCTGGCCGTCACGGCGGCGATCGTCGGGGCGGGTCTCGGCGATTCGGTGGCGCTCCTGACCGATGGACGGTTCTCCGGCGCCACCCGGGGCCTGATGGCCGGCCACGTGGCGCCCGAAGCGGCGTCGGGCGGTCCGATCGCCATCGTGCGCGACGGCGACACCGTGGAGTTCGATCTCCCGGCCCGGGCCTTGCGCGTGGCGCTCTCCGACGACGAGATCCGTTCGCGGCTGGACGACTGGCAGGCGCCACCCCCGCGCCACACTAGCGGGGTGATGGCGAAATACGCCCGGCTCGTCTCGTCGGCGTCGCTCGGCGCCGTTACCGGCTAATGGCGTGTCTCACGTCTGGCCTGACGGCCTTGCCGGACGCGGTGCCCGGGTGGCACGGCGCGACCGAGACCTGGATCAACGTAAGCGGAGACGTGACATGAACCGCGACGCGAAGAAGACGATGACCGGCGCGCAGATCCTTTGGGAAAGCCTGGTCCGTGAGGGTGTCACGGACGTGTTCGGCTACCCGGGCGGCGCGATTCTGCCCGCCTACGACGCGATGCTGGAGTTCCCGATCCGCCACATCCTGGTGCGGCACGAGCAAGGTGCGACCCACATGGCAGACGGCTACGCACGCGCCAGCGGCAAGGTCGGCGTGGCAGTCGCAACCTCCGGGCCCGGCGCCACGAACATGGTCACCGGTATCGCCACGGCCATGCTGGATTCGTCGCCGATCGTTTGCATCACCGGCCAGGTGGGCAGCAAGCTCATTGGCTCGGATGCGTTCCAGGAGACGGATATCACGGGCGTCACCTTGCCGATTACCAAGCACAACTATTTGGTGACCCGGGCCGATGAGGTCGCCCGCACCGTGCGCGAGGCGTTCTACATCGCCCGCTCCGGCCGGCCGGGTCCGGTCCTCATCGACATCACCAAGGATGCGCAGCAGTCCTCGTGCGAGTTCGAATGGGAACCTGGAACGCCGACGCTACCCGGGTATCGGCCCGACAACCGCGCGTCGGCTGCCGAGTATGAGCAGGCGATCGATCTGATCAACGGCGCGCAGCGCCCCGTCATTCTCGCCGGCCACGGGATCATGCTCTCGGGCGCATTGTCCACCGTGCAGGCATTTGCCGAGAGGGGCGCGTTTCCGGTTGCGATGACGCTGCTGGGCATCGGAGGGATTCCGGCGTCGCACCCGCTGAATCTCGGCATGATGGGCATGCACGGCGAGGCGTGGGTCAACAGCGCAATCCAGGAAGCGGACCTGCTCGTGGCCCTGGGCATGCGGTTCGACGACCGCGTGACCGGCAACCTCCAGACCTACGCACCGAATGCGCGCAAGATTCACGTCGAGATCGATCCGGCCGAGATCGACAAGAACGTCAAGGTGGACGTGGCGCTCGTGGGTGACCTCAAGGACGTGCTCGACGAGCTTCTCCCGCGCGTTCAACCCGCGGAGCGCGCCTCTTGGTGGACCTTCATCGATGCGCTGAAGGGCGACTCCGCCGTTCGCGACATCCAGAACCTCCCCGACAGCGGACACCTGTATGCGGCCCACGTGATCAACGACATCTGGCACGAGACACACGGTCAGGCCGTCGTCGTCACCGACGTGGGGCAGCATCAGATGTGGGAGGCGCAGTACTACAAGCACGACGGCCCGCGGTCGCTGATCACGTCGGGCGGGCTCGGCACGATGGGGTTCGCGCTACCCGCCGCGATCGGTGCAAAGGTCGCGCGCCCCGAGGCTGAAGTCTGGGTGATCGCGGGCGACGGTGGATTTCAGATGACGATGGCCGAGCTGGCCACGATCAAGCAGGAACAGCTCGACCTCAACATCGCCGTCATCAACAACGGCTACCTCGGCATGGTCCGACAGTGGCAGGAATTCTTCTACGAGCGGCGCTATGCGGCCACGCCGCTGGTGAATCCCGACTTCGTCAAGCTCGCCGAGGCGTTCGGGCTCGAGGCGATCGCGGTCAAGGCCCGCGCGGAGGTCATCCCCGCGGTGCAACGGGCCCGGGCGCAACGTGCCACCGTGCTCGTCGACTTTCAGGTCGAGCAAGAGGACTCCGTCTACCCCATGGTTCCCGCGGGCGCCGATCTGCACAAGATGATTCGGAGGCCCAGTCCGATCGTCGAGACGGCGACCGACGTTTGATACCAGTAACGACGGCCGCTCGTTCCGGGCACCCGGGCGAGTCGAGGCCGCAGACTTCGAACCCATGCTGACTACATTCGTGGTTTACGTCGAAGACCTCCCGGGCGTGCTCAACCGGGTCGCCTCGCTGTTTCGCCGCCGCGGGTTCAACATCGAGTCCCTGACGGTCGGCCACACCGAGCGGCCCGGGGTCTCGCGCATGACCATCGTCGTGGGCACGGACGAGGCAGGCGCGCGGCGGGCCGAGGCCAACCTCTACAAGCTCGTCAACGTCTTGCGCGTCGAGAACATCTCGGCCGTCCCATCGGTCTTCCGTGACCTCGCGATGATCCGGGTCGCCACGACCCGCGAGTCTCGCACCCAGATCATGCAGCTCGTGGACGTCTTCCGAGCCAGGGTCGTCGACGTCGCGCCGGACTCGCTCATCATCGAGACGACCGGCACCGAGGACAAGATCGAGGGGCTTCTCGAGGTCTTGCGACCGTACGGGGTGCTCGAGATGGTGCGGACGGGACGCGTCGCCATGGCGAGAGGTCCGAAGGCCGAGCCATCTCCCTCGGCGACGCCCGCGGTCGAGCTCACCGACGACGAGGCGGTGTCGTACTCGGTCTAACCCCAGAAGAACTCTGGGGTTAGCCCGCATCTTCACGACTCGCCCGTCGATCGACGCGAGGCCCGACGAAGTCGGGCCCTCCGTCGCATACAATGTCCCGGTCGAATTCGGCGGCCCCACGCGCCGCACGTTCATAGACTCGATCCATCATCAGCGAGGCAACGATTCCATGGCGACGATCTACTACGACGATTCGGCCGACCTCTCCCTGATCCAGGCCAAGCAGGTGGCGGTCATGGGGTACGGCTCGCAGGGCCACGCGCACGCCTTGAGCCTGAAGGACAGCGGTGTCTCGGTGCGGGTCGGGCTCCCCGAAGGCAGCCGGTCACGCGCCAAGGCGGAGGCGGCCGGTCTGACGGTCTCCACGCCGGCGGAGGCAGCGACCTGGGCCGACGTGATCATGGTCCTGGCGCCGGATCACGTGCAGGCCACACTGTATGAGAACGACATCGCACCTCACCTCTCCGCCGGCAAGATGCTCATGTTCGGGCATGGGTTCAACATCCGCTTCGGCACGATCACGCCGCCGGCCGACGTCGACGTGTCGATGATCGCGCCCAAGGCGCCGGGACACCGCGTGCGCGAGCTCTTCGTCGAGGGCGGTGGAACACCGGCGCTGATCGCGGTTCATCAGGACGCGACCGGACACGCGAAGCCGCTGGCCCTCTCGTACGCGAGGGGCATCGGCGTGACCCGCGCGGGCGTCATCGAGACCACGTTCGCCGAGGAGACCGAGACCGATCTGTTCGGCGAGCAGACGGTGCTGTGCGGGGGGGTCAGCGCCCTGGTAACGGCTGGATTCGAGACTCTCGTCGAGGCGGGCTACCAACCGGAGATCGCCTACTTCGAGTGCCTCCACGAGCTCAAGCTCATCGTGGACCTGATGTACCAGGGCGGTCTGAACTACATGCGTTATTCCGTCAGCGATACGGCCGAGCACGGCGACTACACGGGTGGCCCACGGGTCGTCACGGACGACACGCGACGCGAGATGCGACAGATCCTGAAGGAGATCCAGGACGGCGTCTACGCCAAGCGCTGGATTGACGAAAACAAGGCGGGCCGACCGTGGTTCAATCCGACGCGAGCGCGCGAGCAGAACCAGCGAATCGAGAAGGTCGGGGCCGAGCTGCGCGCCATGATGCCCTTCGTGGGGCCGGTCACGGTGAAGCCCGGAGAGTAGTAGGGTGTCGGGTCGGTCACGGTGGCGGCGGCGGGCCGGCGGTCCGCCCTGCAAACCGAAAACATTGCGGCGGCTGACGCACGCTGTCTCGGGCGCGCGGTGGGGGCGGCCGCCTTCACGGTTTGCTGGGCGGACCACCGGCCCCGCCGCCGCCACCGTGACCGACCCGACCGGGGGGAGAGGGACGAGTGGTGCGCCGCGCCTACTGGAGTGGGGCTACTGGGAGGCTGAGCCGTACCCGGCTGCTAGGGCGGTCTCGGCTGGCTTGTTTCTGGGCGTGAAGTCGTTGTCCGTTGGACCGCCGTCGTCGAGGAACGAGAACCATTTCCACCAGTAGACCCCGGCGAACCACGGCTGGGGCCACACCGCGTCGAAGAAGGCCGCGTAGGCATTCGCCTGAGTGCCGAGGTTGACCGGTGCATCCGGCTCGATCTCCCAGTGCCGCCACGCGCCGTGGGCGGCACTGCGGTACCCGAGCTCGGTGAAGAGCACCTTCCGGTCCCAGCGATCCGACAGCGCCGAGAGCTCCTCGAGGATGGGGCCCCACGCCCTGGCGAGCGAGGGTCGAGTCGGTTCGGGCGCGTCGACGAGCGGGTAGTAGGCGCTGACCCCGATGTAGTCGAGGGTGTCCCAGAAGGGCACGTCCCAGACCTCGTCATGGTGCGCACCGTAGGTCACGATTCCGTCGTACTCGGAACGCACCCGGCGGATGTTCCGTCGCCAGTCCGCTTCACGATGGGTCGTACGGGCCAGCTCGTTACCGATGCACAGCGCCTCCATGCCCGTCTCGCTCGCGAGCCGCGCGTAGTGCAAGATGAACTCCTCGTACGCTGAGAACCAGAGTCGCCAGTCTGTCTCGCTCCCGTGCTCGATGAGACCCACCCAGTCGGGAGGCCGAAGCCAGATGTGGGGCTTGAGCATCACGCGCAGACCGCGCGCGTGTGCCTGTCGGGTCACGGCCTCGAGACGATCGTCGGTTTCGCTGAAGCCCTCGCCGCCCCAGCGAAATGTCGTGTCCCCCGGTGCGCGTTGAAACCCGAACGGGGTGATCGAGATCCAGCTCACGCCGAGCGACGGAGGTGCCGGACGGACGCGGCGGATGCTTCGCTGCCGTAGCCGCGCTGCTCCGACCGACGCCAGCCGTGCGCATAGCCGATACCCTTGTGCTTCTCGACCGAGCTCGCGCGCTCGCGCGGGATACCCGCCGTGCCAGACCCACTCTCGGGCGGTTTTGGATGGTCGACCGCGGGCGCTCGCGCCGCGGCCGACGTCACGACCACCAGCGCCGCGAGCCAGAGCGCCGCCCGAATGGCGCGCCGCTGCGTCACGTCCGAGAGACGGGAAGGCACATCGCCTATCGCACGGTCGGGTAGGTGATTCCCAGCTGCTCGAGATAGGTCTTGTATCTCGACGGATCGTAGTAGAACTTCCGCATCTCCTCGCGATACCTGGCCAGGATGCCCTCGTTCAAATCGATCGCCGGCTCGTCATCCGGCCGGATGAACGGGGTGTACTGGACCTCCTTGGTCTGCTCTTCGAAGTAGGCCCACGCCTCCTTCACGAGCTCCGGCTTGGTCAGTACGTCGAGCATCGTCAGGGCCAGGACCTTCGCGCCAGCCGTCGCGCCCTTGTGGGCGATCGGCGTGGCCATCGAGATCGCGTTGGCCCAGTTGTGCCCTGGGAGGTTGGGAATGTTCGACGGGTAGCGCAACGTCACAGTCGGGACGTTCCAGGAGATATCCCCGATGTCGTCGGAGCCTCCACCGCGCTTGTCCTCTTCCGGAATCGGATCGGCCAGGTCCTCGATCTCGGTGGCCAGCCCCTCCTCTTCCTCTCCGAGCTCCTTCTGGAGCGCCTTCGCCAGCATCTGATCCTCCGCACTCCACGTCGGGAGCCCGACCGCGGTGATGTTGGCGTGCATCGCCTCGGCGATCGGCCGGTTCATGTGCGCGGGCCAGGCGGTGCCAAGCACACGCGTGGAATCGAGCTCGGTGCCGGTCATCGAGGCCGCGCCCTCCGCGATCGCCGTACCGATGTCCCACAGCTCCTTGGTGTGCGCGTAGTCCGTCTCGCGGAAGTAGTACCAGACGGAGGCGGTGGTGGGGACGACGTTGGGCTGGTCGCCGCCATCGACGACGACCGAGTGCGACCGCTGCTGGATGCGCAGGTGCTCGCGGCGGAAGTTCCAGCCGATGTCCATGAGCTCTACGGCGTCGAGCGCCGAACGGCCTCGCCAGGGGGCGCCCGCGCTATGGGCGCTCTGACCCCGGAAGTTGAACAGCACCGAGACCAGCGCGTTCCCGCGCGTCGTGCCCCAGGAGGTGCTCATGTTGTTGCCCACGTGGGTGAAGAGCGAGATGTCGACGTCATCGAAATAGCCCGCGCGGACGAAGTAAGCCTTGGTGCCGACCTGCTCCTCGGCCACGCCGGGCCAGAGCTTGAGCGTGCCGGACAGCCCCTTCTGCTCCATCAGCTTTTTGACCGCCAGGACGGCGGTGAGATTGACGGCCTGGCCCGCGCTGTGACCTTCCCCGTGGCCAGGCGCCCCGGACACGATGGGATCGTGGTAGGCGACGCCGGGCTTCTGCGACGCCTGCGGGATGCCGTCGATATCGGCTCCAATGGTGATCACGGGTTTGCCGGAGCCCCAGGTCGCCATCCAGGCCGTCGGAATACCGGCGATACCCTCCTCGATCTCGAATCCGTTCTTCCGAAGGATGTCGGTGACGTACTTCGATGTCTCGAACTCCTGGAACCCCAGCTCGCCGAAGCTGAAGATGGAGTCCACCACCTGCTGCGTGAAGTCCTTCATCGCCTCGATTTCGCTGACCGCGTCGTCCTTCAGCGCCTCGGTGCTAGCTGCGGCGGTCTGGGTCGTGGGGGGAGCAGTCGCATGGCCTGGCGCGGTGAACACGCCAGCCACGACGACGACGAAACCGAGGAAACCGAGGAAACCGAGGAACCGCAATACGCGCATCTTCACTCCTCCCGCTTCGAACCACCACCGATCGGCGGGCCGCACGCAGGCCGCATGTCGCGGCCCCGCCGGTATTCGCCCTGCGATTGTCCTACCGAACCACGTGGCGGTGCAAGCGGCGGGGCCCGTGGCGCCGCGTGGGTCCTCGATGCATAATGAGGATCATGGTGATCACCGACGTGCACGATCGCCCCCTGCAGAGCCTGCGGCTCTCGGTGACCGACCGGTGCAACCTGCGCTGTCAGTACTGCATGCCGGAGGCCGACTACATTTGGCTCGAGCGCGCGGCGCTCCTGAGCTTCGAGGAGATGAGTCGGCTGGTCGACATCTTCGCAATGGCAGGGATCGACCGCGTGCGAATCACGGGAGGCGAGCCGCTCCTTCGCCGTGACCTCCCAGGATTGATCCGGCTGCTCGCCGCCAAGGACCCGATCCGCGATCTCGCGCTGACGACCAACGGAGTCCTGCTCGCGTCGCAGGCCGCGGCCCTCAAGGCCGCGGGCCTCCACCGCGTCACCGTGAGCCTGGATACGCTCCGGCCGGATCGCTTCCAGCGGCTGACCCGCGGCGACTTCTCTCGTGAGGTGGTCGACGGGATCGAGGCCGCTGCCGACGCCTTCGGTGGTCTCAAGATCGATACGGTGGTGATCCGCGACGTCAACGAGGACGAGCTCGTCGACATGATCGAGTTCGGCAAACGCCGCAACGCCGAGGTCCGTTTCATCGAGTACATGGACGTGGGTGGGGCCACGCGCTGGTCGATGTCGGCGGTCGTCTCGCGGGAGGAGATCCTGCGGATCTTGTCGGCGCACTACGGCGAGATCTCACCGGTCGCGGATGTCACCTCTGCGCCGGCCGACCGATTCGCCCTCCCGGACGGCACCGTCTTCGGCATTATCTCGTCCACCACGGCACCGTTCTGTCGCACGTGCGATCGTAGCCGGGTGACGGCCGACGGGCTTTGGTATCTCTGCCTCTATGCCCGGCAGGGAACGGACCTGCGGGTGTCCCTGCGCGCCGGCGCCAGCGATGCCGAGATGCTGCGCCGGATCGAATCGGTCTGGCGGGGTCGCACCGATCTGGGGGCCGAGGACCGGCTCGAAGAGGACCGCCGCGAGGCCTTCATCCCGGTGACCGCGCTGCGCAAGGATTCCCACCTGGAGATGCACACCCGCGGGGGATGATCCGTACTTTCAGGGTGAGCGACGGGTACAAGCGAAGGGGCCGTGCGGATGCACGGCCCTTCGTCCTGTCTCCCGGCGATCTCTAGTGCACCGCGCCGGTTGCGTGGGGCGCGCCTGACCCAGTCGATGTCGTAGTGACCGGCGTCTTCTCCCGGCGCAGTCCCTGAATCTGCACGACCGGCGCCGGTGGCGCCTCCTTCAGAACGTGCTGCCGGTAGAGCGCCGCCATGCGATCGTTCTCCTGCTGCTCCTTGAGCCGCTCGTCGCGGGCTCGCAGCTTCTCGTCGCGGGCGTTCTTGGCGATCCCCTGGTCATCCAGATCGGTCTGCGCGCCGGCGGCCACGGCTTCGGCGTCCAGGACGAGATGATGCTCGAGGGTGTCCAGGCCGACCTTCTTGCCGCCTGCGAAGATCTCGTGCCGACCGTGCTCCTCGTACCACTTGGTCAGTGTGGCCGTCATGTGCATCTTCTCGATGATGTTCCGCCACCCCACCCCGGTGTTGTAGGCGCAGAACGAGATCTCGCCCTCCTGGGTCGCATACGGGATGATGCACCGCTCGGTCCGGCGGAAGTCGTAGTTGAAGAGATCCTGGAACCACATGCCAGCGATGAAAAGGAAGTTCCAGCGATCCGCCCGCCGCTTCACGATGTCGGCCTGGGTGCGATCGCCAGTGACCTTGCCGTAGTCCCGACCCGTCGCGCCGAACGTCTTGTCGAACTTCTTCATCAGATCGCTCAGCTTGAAGTGCGTCGGGGCCTGGAAGGGGTCGTAGTTCTTCATGAGCGCAAGCGCCATCCCGAGCACCGAGACCTTCCTGCCGCGGGCGGCGTCGTTGACCCGGGCCAGGTCCTTCGCGAGCTGATCGGCCTTGAGAAAGGCCGTGACGGGCACCGATTCCTTGGTCTCCTTGTCGACCATGACCGCCATCCCGATGCCACAGTTGGGATGGCAGCCGCAGTTGAGCTGCCCCCAGCTGGCCTGCGGACCGTGCACCAGGTCGGCCCAGTCCGTGAAGGTCCCCATGAACGAGATCGGGAACCAGTCTCGGATCGGCTCGCCGATGCCGGTCTGCTGCTTCACGTCGTGCGCCAGATGGGACAGCGTGTAGCGCTGTGCGTGCCTACGCTCGTCCGTGATCTCCTCGTCTCGCCCGGTGAACGACACCGGCTGGAACGACAAGAAGTTGATCTTCTTGGGATTGTCGAGCGCGAACTGCACGACGCGACCCACCTGCTCGTTGTTGACCCCGTTCAGAATCGTGATGACCGGCACGATATCCACGCCGGCGTCGTGGAGGTTCTGGATCGCCTGGAGCTTCACGTCGAACAGGTTCCCCACCAGGCGATGGGAGTTCGCCGCGTTTCCGATCCCGTCGAACTGGAGGTAGGCATACCGCAGCCCGGCGTCGGCCGCGGCCCGGGCGAACTCGGGTTTCTTGGCGAACTCGATCCCGTTGGTGGCCGCCTGGACGCTGTTGTAGCCCACGTGCCGCGCGTAGCGTACGGCGTCGAGGAAGTGAGGCGAGATGGTCGGCTCGCCGCCCGAGAACTGCACTGACATCTGCCGCTTGGGCTTGATCGAGATCGCGTTGTCGAGCAGCGTCTTGATCTCGTCCCAGCCAAGCTCGTGGACGAACCCGACCTGGTTCGCATCCATGAAGCACGGGTCGCACATCATGTTGCAGCGGTTGGTGAGGTCGATCGTCAGGACCGAGCCACGTCCGTATTTGATCGTGCTGCTCCCATGGTTGTGGAGCGTCTCGTCGCTGTGTGCGCGCATGTCGCTGCCGGGGAACACCTCCTCGAGATGTTTGAAGAACGCCGGGTCGATCGACATGACATCCTCGAAATGGCCGTGGATCGGGCAGTCCTTGACCATGAGGATCTTCCCGTCACGTTCGACGATGTGGGCCTTGATCTCGCCCACCTTCTCATCGAGCAGCACGGTGTGGTCACGCTTGCCGTCCACGATCTCCTGCCGCGCTTCCCGGACACAGACCGGACACAGCGAATCCGTCTCCCGCGGCCAGCCAAGCGGCGGCTTGACCTTCTGGTACGACTTGAGCAGCGGCATGTCCGACCAGCTGGGGATGAACGATGCGTTCGGGCGAATCCGATTGAGCGCGTCGTAGGTTGCCCAGGCCGCGGACGCGGCGTAGGTCAATCCCTTCTCGACGTACTTGACTGGCTTATGCATAAAAAATCCTCGGCTGGGGACCTTTGCCCAGCACAGACGGTGACAAGCACGGTCTCGCTAACACCCAGAGAATAATCCGCTTGCGCCGCCAAACCCCTGGATTTGCTGCGGGTGGGCCATTTCGGGGGTTGAGTGGGCAGCAGCGGGCAGCAGTGGGCAGCCGCTCCGGCGCTCCCGGCCCGCGCCGCGTCGAATTCGGGCCCGGCCGCCCGCTCGGTGAAGGCTCCCATTGACCGTCTCTCGGCCCACTGGGTAAGCTTTATTGCGTAAGCTGCTTACCCGATGCCGCAACACTCTTGCCACGGCCTGCCTCAGCGATCTTCTCTCCGTCGCCCGATGATCCAGGCCCCATGACCCCTTCGCCGCCTCGTTCCAGTTCTTCTCTGTCTGGTGTACGCCCTCCTGGGATCGGCGAGCGCCAGCGCCCAGGGGCCACACCACCTGGTATCTCGCCGAGGGGGCCACGACACCGTTCTTCGAAGAAGAGATCCTTCATCGGCAACCCGAACCCGACGCCCACCACGGTCGAGATCACCTTTCTCAAGTCCGACGCCACGACCGTACCGCACAAGCTCGTGGTGCCTGGCACCAGCCGGTCCACGGTGCGCGTCAACGACATCGTGCCCAACGACGCGGTATCCGCCGTGCTCAACTCGACCCAGGACATCGTCGTGGAGCGGTCGATGTACTTTCAGGGCACCGCGCGCGACGACGATCATAACGCCGTCGGTGTCCTCAGGCCGGCGTTGACCTGGCGTCTCGCCGAGGGCTCGACCGGGTTCTTCGAGGCCTTCGTCCTGATCGCCAATCCGAGCACGACGACCGACGCCGAAGTCCGGGTGACGTTCCTACGGAGCGACGGCGGTCCCTCGGTCGTGAAGCACTACACCGTCCTGAAGAACAGTCGGTTCACGGTGTGGGTCAACGCCATGGTTCCCGAGCTCGCGGCATCGGCCTTCTCGACAGTCGTCGAATCCCAGAACGGCGTCGCCGTCATGGTCGAGCGGGCGATGTACTGGAACGATTTCGCCGGGGGACACGGCACGACCGCCGTGACGGCCCTGAGCCCGGTCTGGCGGTTCGCCGAGGGCTTCACCGGCGCGGGGTTCAACACGTTCCTGCTCATCGGCAACCCCGATCCGCTCAACACGGCCGAGGTGAGGGTCACGTTCTTCCTCGAGGCCGGAACCCCGATCGTTCAGACCTACCCGATCGCGCCCTCCAGTCGATTCGACATCTGGGTCAACCTGATCCCGGGGCTCGAGAGCGCCCCCTTCTCGATGTTGGTGGAAAGTCTGAACGGCATTCCGACCGTCGCCGAGCGCGCGATGTACACCCAGAATTTCGTGGCGGGGCACGTGACGACCGGCTTGACGTCCGACGCCACGCGGTGGGGCTTCGCCGAAGGGCTCGAGCACGGTCACCATGGGACCTTCTTCGGCACCTACTACCTCTTCGCCAATGCGACTGCCGGACCTGCGACGATCTCGGCGACGTTCTATCGCGGGGACGCGACCGGCATCGTTCGCACGTTCACTATTCCGGCGAACGCGCGTTTCACGCTGCCCGCGGCGTTGTATCCGGAGCTGACGAACCAGACCTTCGCGGCGTTTTTCGAATCCACCAACGCGACTCCGTTCTTCGCCGAGCGCGCCGTCTACTGGGACACCAGCTTCTTCGGCGCTCACGCCAGCCCGGGCATCCCGTGGCCGGTCGGCGCCATCGCCCCGCCGCCGGCACCACCACCGGCGACCACCACCGCGATCGTCCCGAGCACCGGCCCCATCGAGGGCGGAACGGCCGTGACGATCACCGGCACCAACTACTCCGCCGACGCCACCGTCGCCATCGGTGGCGTGCCCGCTACGCAGATCACGGTCGTCAACGCCACGACCATCACGGCGACCACGGCTCCCCACCCGGCGGCGACCGTCGATGTGATCATCACGAGCAACGGCACGGCGAGCACGCTCGCCGGCGGGTTCACCTACGCCCCCACCGCGCCGGCGACGACCGGAATCTCTCCGACCTCGGGGTCGACCGCGGGCGGCACGGGTGTGACGATCACGGGATCAACTTCGCCGCGAACGCCACCGTCACGATCGGAGGAGTCCCGGCGATCAACGTCACCGTCGTCAGCGCCACGACCATCACGGCGACCACCGCTCCCCACCCCGCGGGAACGGTCGATGTCGTCGTCACGAGCCAGGAGCTGACCAGCACGCTGGCGAACGCGTTCGCCTACGTGGCGCCCATCACGATCACGACGGTCGACACGAGTCTCGCCTTCGGTGACAGCGTCACGTCGGGAACCACCACCTTCAAGGTGCCCGTTGGCCTGACCACGACGCTGTATACGGGCGGGTCGACGACGCCCTACTCGGTGAGGCTACAGGCGTTGCTTCAGTCCCAGTACCCGTCGCAGGCCATATCGGTGCGCAACGCCGGCATACCCGGAGAGGCGGCCGTCAGCGGGCAGAGCCGGCTGCCCGGGACCATCGCGTCCGGAGACGACCTCGTGATCCTGCTCGAGGGGGTCAACGACACGAACGCCGGCATCCCGACGAGCCAGATCGTCTCTGCCCTTCGCAATATGGTGCGCACCGCCAGGAACGCGGGCAAGCAGGTAATCCTCTGCACTCTCACACCCGTGTTCGTCGGCGACACTGGCATCTTCAAGGCCGATCCGGCCCTCGTGGCAGCCGTCAACGCGCAGATCCCGGGCGTGGCCGCGAGCGAGGGCGCGCTGCTCGTCGATATCCATGGCGCGTTCGGGAACAACCCCGGCTTCATCAGCCCGGACGGCCTGCATCCCAACGACTCGGGCTACCAGCTCATGGCGCAGGCGCTCTTCAATGCGATCGTGGCGAACTACGAGACGACGATCACGCCGACGCCGTAGGACGGCCGTGCCGCTGCCACGCCGGGCGCCTGGACGCGAGGCCTGCGTTACCGCGATGCCATGATCGCTGCCAACGTCGTCGTCGTCGGGGCCGGGGTCTTTGGTGCCTGGGCGGCTCATTTGCTCCGACGAACCGGCCGCAGCGTCGCGCTACTCGAGGCCCACACGCCGGGCCATACGCGGGCCAGCTCGGGTGGTGAATCGCGCATCATCCGCATGGGCTACGGCCCGAACGAGCTGTACACCCGTATGGCCGTTCGGTCGCTGGATCTCTGGCGGGAGATCGATCGGCAGGCGTCCGAGAAGCTGTTCTACCCAACGGGAGTCCTGTGGACCGCCCCGGACGGCGATAGCTATGCGATCGCGACCGCCGACATGCTCGAGCGGCTGGGCGTCCCGCTCGAGCGGCTGTCGCGCGCCGATCTCGAGCGCCGGTACCCCCAGATCGCCTTTGGGTCGATCGCCTCGGGCTTCCTCGAGCCCAAGGGTGGGGTCCTGGCGGCGCGTCGGTCTGTCAGGGCCGTGGTGGCGGCCGCCGCCAGGCTAGGGGTGGTTCTGCACACCGGCGCGGTCGAGGCCCCCTTCCCCACCCGGCCCACAGCGGCGCCGACCACCGCCGACGGCCAGACCGTCGAGGCGGACACCTACGTGTTCGCCTGCGGACCCTGGCTAGCGACGCTGTTCCCCGATGTCCTGGCCGACCGCCTCGCCGCAACCCGGCAGGAGGTCTTCTTCTTCGGTGCGCCTCCCGGCGACCGCCGCTTCGCACCCCCGGCGCTGCCGACCTGGGTCGATTTCGGCGCCGAGGCCTACGGCGCTCCGGATCTCGAGGGCCGGGGGGTCAAAATCGGACTGGATCGGCACGGTCCGCGGATCGATCCCGACCACGCTGAACGCGTCCCCAGCCCGGAACGCCTGGCCGAGGCCCGCGCGCTCCTGGCGACGCGGTTTCCGGCGCTGCACGGGGCTCCGCTCCTCGAGGCCCGCGTGTGCCAGTACACGAATACCTCGAGCGGCGACTTCCTGGTCGACCGTCACCCCCGATGGCCCAATGTCTGGTTGGTGGGCGGTGGGTCTGGGCACGGCTTCAAGCATGGGCCGGCCGTGGCGGAGTATCTCGTATCGCAGATCGAATCCAGCGCGCCGGCGGAGCCGCGGTTCACGCTGCCGACCAAGGACACGGTCCAGCGTCGAGCCGTGTTCTAATCCCAGGGTTCACCTGGGTTGCCAACTGAGCTCTGGCAGCCCCACGTCAGTAGTCCTTCGTCAGGTCCATGCCGGCGTAGAGGCTCTCGACTTGGTCCGCATAGCCGTTGAAGAGCTGGGTCTTGCGCCGGAAGAACGCGCCGATGCGGCGCTCGGTGCGCTGGCTCTCCGGCCGGGCGACGTCGGGATTGACATTGGCGTAGAAGCCGAAGTCCTCCGGGCTCGCCCTGCTCCACACCGTCGTCGGCTGGTCCGCGACGAAACGCATCTTGACAATCGACTTGATGCTCTTGAAGCCGTACTTCCACGGCACGACGAGCCGCAGCGGCGCGCCGTTCTGGTTCAACAGGCTCCTGCCGTAGAGCCCCACGGCAATGAGGGTGAGCGGATGCATGGCCTCGTCCAGCCGAAGGCCCTCGCGGTAGGGCCAGTCGAGGATGGAATGGCCGAGATTGCGCATCTCGGACGGCCGGTGCAGCGTCGTGAACTCGATGAAGCGCGCCGACGAGGCTGGCTCGAGCCGCTTGATCAGGTCAGCGAGCGGGAACCCCACCCAAGGAATTACCATGGACCAGGCCTCGACGCACCGCAGCCGATACACGCGCTCCTCGAGGGTGTGGGGTCCGACCAGGTCATCCAGGTCGTAGACGGCAGGTTTGCCCACCAGGCCTTCGACCGCCACGGACCACGGCGCGATGGTCATCTCGCCCGCGTAGCGGGCGGGGTCAGACTTGGCGAGACCAAACTCGACGAAGTTGTTGTAGCCGGTGATGTCCTCGAACGCGTCCCAGTCCTCGTCAGTCGAGTGGGCGCTCGGCTCGATCCCCGAGAGCTGCTGCGTCGGCGGCGTCCCCGCCAGCGCTGCGGACGGCGCGAGCGCGCCGGCCGCGAGCGCGGCGCCGCCCCCGAACGCCTGGATGAACGCCCGGCGACTCAGATACACCGACTCTGGCGTGATCTCCGAGGAGGGGACATCGCTGGCCGGTCTGATGAGCATCGGGATACCTCCCCACCACTCTCGGCGTCCCGGACAGTGTCGCACAGAACCGCCCGCCCGGGCGCGCCCGAGGCCGCGCCGCCTCGCCGGATCGTAGGCGGTGTAGGCTCCGGACGCTGGTGATTCGCTCGTGCGGGCTGCCAGCCCGCCGGGCGCCGCGCCCGGGACCGACGCCGCCAACTCCGCACAGGCTACTAGTACTACTTTGTTAGATCCGCAATTGCACCGACTTTAGCGCCGCGATGCGGTTCAGGTAGAACGGCCGTGGAGCAAAGAGGTCCGCGGTGAAGATTTCCTGCACGATCGCGCGGGCCACTGGAAAGGTGAGCCCGGCGAGGTGCCGCCGCCGCTCGGCCTGCAGGAAGTTGTACGTCACGGCGGTGAGCACGACGTGATGGTGCCAGCCCGGGAACGTGCGGCCTTCGAAGTGATCCAACCCGAGGTGGGTCTTCAACTCTTGGTACTGCTGCTCGATGGCCCACCGCTGATGCGCGAGTCGGACGAGCTGCGGCCAGGAGGTGGTGGCCGGCAGGTTGACGAAGAAGTATTTGGTCCGCGGCGTCGCGCCCGTGTCGCGTTCGGCCAGCAGCCACACCTCGGGGGCGAGCCGGCGGTCGCGCCAGTCGTGGGCCGGGGTCACCCGCAGGGCCACACACTGGACCGTCCAGCGGCGCCCGCCGCGGCGGTTGCGCCAGCTGATGGGCCGCCACCGCGGCTGCGCCTTGGCGGCCTGGGCCACCGTGTACGCCCGCACGCCCGCCGCCAGGTCTGGCCGGGTGCGCGGGCGCCCCAGCCGGCCGCCCCGCCGGTGCCCGAGGCGCGGCCGCCCCAGGAACACGGTCTGCGACGAGAAAATCCCCACCGCATAGGGGAGCCGCAACCGATGCCACATGGCCCGAAACAGGCCGGTATCGCCAAACTCCGCATCGGCCAGCACGCCGGTGCCGGTGAGGCCGCTGGCGCGCACCTGCCGGAGCAGGGTGAGCGCTTGGCGCCACTTCGCCTGCAACCGGACACCCCGGGGAAGCCGCGCCCGATCGCGGGCGGCGTCGGTCAGCCACGCCTCGGGCACATAGAGCGCGGCCCCCAGCAAGTAGGCGCGCAGCCCGGTCCACAGCGCCGCGGTGACCGCCACTTGGCCATTGGCGACTTTCCCCACGGCCCCACAGTACTGGCGGGCCACCCCGACCGAGGACGTCCCTGGCTTGGGGAAACTCGTGCCAGCGAAGATCACCAGCCCTTCGCGTTCGGGCAGCACCGCCCGCAGGCAGCGCCAGACGCCGTCGGCACTCCACGGCGCATCGGTGATGAAGTGTTGGAACGCTTGATAGCCCCCGGGCTCGGTCCCCCGCGCCAGCATCGCTTCCATCGACTTGCGCGGGCTGTCGCTGAGCAACCCCTGGACGTACCGGCGCAACGCCAGCTCCTGTGCGCGCTGGCCGAAGCACGCCTTGAAGGCCTCGAGCCATCTCATCAGGCGACGCAACTGCCCCACCGTGCGGCGGTCGTGCACTACCGCGCAGGGTACCGAATTCGCCGGAAAAGTACAATGTCCTCAAATTAGATCACTTGTCGGATCTCGCCCAAATTGTGCGATCTAACAAAGTAGTACTAGCCGCCCGTGGTAAAAGTCCCGCGTGGCATCAAGACCGTCGATGCGCGTGGCTGGCGAGGCGCGACGAGCGAGAATACCGGGAGTATTTGACCGAGGAGTAACGCTGCCAGCCGCGATGCAGCGCCGGTCGACTGCAGCGGGACTTTCACCACGGGCTGCTAGGGCTAGAAGGGCACTGGAAGCGGTCGTCCGGAGGCCGTCGACCAGGACACATCGGCATACCAGGCGATCGCGTGTCCGCGGGTGTCATCCGTGTCGGTCATCACGGCCACGCCAAGGATCTCAGGGAGCGTCGTGTCGAACGTTCGAGCGTAATCCTCCCCCAGCTCCCGCGTCTCGACCTGCCACCCGCCGGCGTCGCGGCAGCTCGAGCGGAGCACCATCATGCGGATCCGGGATCCGACCGGGCTGTCGAAGACCTCGCCCGGGTCGATACGAGAGGCCCACACGTAGGCCAGCGCGTGATCCGGTCGCAGACCGCCGAAGGGTTCGTCACGGAAGGCCCGCAGGAACCACCCGAGCGGATTGGGGGGGAGTATCTGGAGGTCCGAACAAGACGATGACGCGCGCTGGGTAGTCGTCGTGCTCCCGGTCGCGCTCACGTGGGTTGTCGGCGCAGCGCTCGATCCGCCAGCGCCAGCTGAGCTGCGCCACCGCCGTCGTCCCGGAAAGTCCGGCGACGAGCCCCGAGGCCGCCGCCCGGCTCTCCGCCCTGAGAATCGACCCGTCTGTCTTCGATGTCACCCGGTAGCTGGTGGGTAGGCGCCGTCGAATCCGATCGGGGTCCAGACCGGCTTGCGCCAAGACCCTGCAGATGACCCACCCGCGACTGACACCGCGACGCCGAGCATCAGGACCCAGCCCAGGACGGCACCGACGCGGCGCCCGCGGGCCGGGGCAGTGTCCGAACGCTCACGCTGGCGCCGGCCGATCACCTTCAAGCAATCGACCGGTGCCACACTCGCTCCAGCGGCAGGTCACGGCCCGGTGCCGGTGCGTTCATCGTGCGCGCTCCCATCCGCCCCCCGACGGCTCGACAGGGGGCTCGTGGCGCGGGATCCGCTCGCCTCGCGCCGCCCGGCGCAATCGTAGGCGACCAACGCGGCGGCCCCATAGTAACGCCCGGCCAGCCACCGTGGCGAGGCTCCCATTCGAAACAGCACGGCGAGCAGGACGTTCTCCGCAGTTCGTGTCCACCAGCCGTCGCGTTGCCAGCGTCGCGGTGAAACGAGAACCGGCAACGACGAATGCGCGACGCGTCCGGTGCGCCGTAGCCGCCGGCTCAGGTCGATGTCCTCCATCACCGGCAGGTCTCGGTATCCGCCGAGCGCCCGAAACACCTCCTGCCTGACGAACAGTGCCTGGTCGCCGTACGCCAGGCCGAGCCACCGGACGCGCTGCCGGACTCCCCACTCGATCAGCCGGGCGGATGCGGCCGGAGAGTCGAGGACGAAGCGATAGCTCCCCCCCACCACGCCCGGGGCTGAATCGAGGCGCTCCAGCTCGTCGAGCCAGTCGCGGTGCAGGCGACTGTCCGCGTGCAAGAACAACAGCCACCGCGCCGAGGCGAGCGCCGCACCGTGATTCATCTGGCGTGCCCGGCCGACTGAGCATTCGGCCCAGCGCACGTCCGGACACCGCGCCTGCAAGGCGCGTAACGCGTCATCCGGAGGGGCGCCCGTCTCGCCGTTGACGACGATGATCTCGAGTCGACCGCCTCTCGGCAGGAGATCCAGTAGCTCGCCCAGCGGGCCGGTGTCGCGAAGGACCGGGATGACCACCGACACGAGCGGAGGACTCTCGGTTCCGGTCTCGGTGGAGGTCGCGGTGCCGGTCATGAAGTCGCAACGGTCTGGAACGCTTGATTCATCCTAGTGCACCGCCGTCGAGATGCCGCGGCCGGCCCGAGCAAGGCGCGAGGAGAGAGAATACCGGGAGTATGTGACCCGTCGTGAACAATTCTCAACGCAGCCCGCGACGGGATGCCCCGTGCGGGAATTATCCCGCGAGCTACTGTTACAGGACACTGGCCCAACCTAACCCAACTCGAGAGCCTGGTATAATCGCGCCGCTCGAAGGAGGTCTGGATGGGATACGCAGCCGAGAGCCGCCGATCGGCGGCCATCAGGGCGCCGGCGAGGGTGGGTGTGCCGGCGGCAATGGTGGCCGCGGCCTGCCTCCTGCTTCCGTCGGACGCCGTGGCCCAGCCGGGCGACATCCCGCCGATCCAGGAGGCACGCCTCGACAACGGGCTGCGCATCCTCGTCCTCGAGGACCACTCGCAGCCCCGCGTCGCCTGCAAGATCCTCACGCACATGGGGTCGCTCCAGGACGAACCGGGAAGACTCGGTGCGGCGCACTTTCTCGAGCACATCATGTACAAGGGTAGCTCGGCGACCGTGGGCTCGCTGGACTGGGAGAAGGAACGTCTCCTTCTCGAACGCATCGGTGAGCTCGAACGCGAGATCCTCCAGGAGCGCAACCGCGCCCGCCGGGAGCTCCGACAGCGCGGGGTGTTTCTCGACTACCAGCATCAGACCACGACCCCACGGCTCGACGCGCTCGAAACCCAGCTAGAGGAGGTGGTCGATGAGCAGCAGCAGTACATCGTGAACTCCGAGCTCATGAGCTACCACCAGCGCAACGGCGGGACGCGGCTGACCGCTCAGACCGAGCAGGAGTACATGCACTTCGACATCAACCTCCCCACCAACAAGCTGGAGATGTTCTTCCGGGTCGAAGCCGATCGGATGGTGAACACCCAGTTCCGCCAGTTCGACGCCGAGAAGATGATCCTGTGGGAGCAACGCCTCGGCGACCTCAACCGCCCGGATACGGAGTTTCGTGAGATGCTCGTCTCCGCGAGCGGTGCGATCTCGCCCATCTACTGGAACGAGGGCTACCCGACCGACTTCGACCTTCTCGACCGTCAGTTCACGCGCGCGCTCTACGAGAGCCGGTTCGTGCCCAACAACACGATCCTGGTCTTCGTCGGCGACACGACGGTGGCCCGGGTCGAGCCCCTCGCGCGCCAGTACTTCGGCAGGATCCCCCGCGGTCCCGAGACCTCCGACACCCTGGCGATCGAGCCGGTCCACAAGGAGCTGATCCGCGTCGAGACCACGTTGCCCCACTACGGCCCGGCGATCGATCTCCGTCACCGCATCCCAGGCGTCGGACACCCAGACCATCCGGCCGTCGAGCTGCTCGAGGAGATCCTCGGCGACCGGCACGGACCGGTCGGCGAGGCGACCGTGGGTGTCGGGCTCGCCACCGCCATCTCGGCCAACAGCCGGGTGACCCATACCGATCGGTTCAGCTTCCCGAGCACCCTCAACCTCATGGTGCACGGCAGGTCGAACGACGGCATGCCGGAGCTGGAGACGGCGGTCGTCGCGGCCATCGAGGATCTGATGCAAACGCCGATCGACGACGCGGTAATTGCGGCGGCGAAGAAACGGCGGCGCGCCGCCTGGGAGCGCCGGCGGCTCGACTGGGACGGCGTCGCGTTCGATCTGGGTCACTACGAGATCATGGATTCCTGGCGAACGCTGTTCCGGGAGAGGAACGCCATGCAGGCCGTGACGGCGGCCGATCTCCAGGCCGTCGCGAGCAAGTACTTCCTCAGGACCAACCGAATCGTGGGAGTCGCGTTGCGGGAGATCGAAGAGACGGCGAATGAGGAACGGTAGCAGCCGGAGGCGGAGGTCTCGCGTCCCACCGGAACCAACCGTGAGACAGGCCGCGGTCGACCCGGCCGAAGCGCGACGGAGACGCATGCGGGGAGTGGTCGGGCGGACGGCGGCGGCGGGCCTCGTGATGGCCGCGACCCTCCTCGGCGGCGGGCTCTCCGCCCAGACCGCCCGGGTCCCCTACGACCACCCGGATCGCATCACCTTCGGACCGACCACCTTCCAGCTTCCCGATCCCGCCCAGCACGCGGTCGATCTGGGCCAGGGGCTCGTCGCCTTCGTCGCCGAGGACCCGGTGACCACCACGGTCGAGCTCACCGCGCTGATCGGCGCGAGTCGCCTCGACGATCCCGCGGGCAAGGCGGGACTCGCCGAGGCGGTCGCCTTCGCCATGAGCCGCGTGGGCCCGGCCGCCCCCGGTGCTGCTCCACTCGCCGACGTGTTGCATCGCATGGACGCCCGGCTCTCGGCGTCCGTCGACAACGAGCACACGCGGGTGTCGCTGTCCTTCCTCAACGAGGACCTCGGCGAGGCGATCGAGCTGTTCGCCGGCCTGCTGCGACGCCCACGTCTGGACGACGAGATGCTGGCGACCTATCACCGCCAGGGGCTCCGCCCCGAGTGGGACCCCGATGATCCGCGCACCCGGCCCGGTGTCGAGTTCTCCCGCCTCATCTACGGGGACCATCCCGCGGGGCGCCGGCGGACGCGTGCGACCCTTGCGGCAATCACGGTCGAGGATCTGACGGCGTTTCATCGACGGCTCTACGTGCCCAACAACATCGTCCTGGCTGTGTCCGGCGGCCTCGACCGAGCGGCCGTCATCTCTGCGCTCGAGCGCTCGCTGTTCGGGGCATCCTGGATGCGGACGGCGGTGAACCACGCGGATCTCCCGGCGGTGCCGGCACCCGACGCGCGGACGCTGCACGTCTTCGACGTGGACCGGCGGCAGGCGTGGGCCGTCGTCGGACACCTCGGCGTGCGTGGCCGCGCGGCCGACCGTGCCGCGCTCGAGGTGGCGAACTACATCCTTGGCGGGAACGGCGCCATCTGGAAGCGCGTGCATCCCGATCGTCCGCCGGCCCGGGGCCAGGGCCACTTCCGGGCCCGTCTCTATGACGAGAGCCGGACCGTGCGCGGGCTCACCAACGACACCTCCTCCTACGTGCCCGTCGGGTTTCGCGCACCCACGCCGATCTACGCGGTCACGAGCGGGCGGCCGGAGTCGATCCCCTACCTGCTACGCATCATCGACGAGCAGTGGCGGCGCATCGGCCAGGAAGCCAGTGACCTGGATGTCGAGATCGCCAAGGGCGCGCTCACCGAAGGGTACTTCCAGATGCGGTATGCGGGTGCCCACGCGACAGCCCTCTCGCTGGCCGAGGAGCGTTTCTTCGAGGGTGGTCACGACTGGTACCGTGGCTACGTCGAAGCGATTCGGGCCGTCACCCGGGATGCGGTCCTGGGCGCCGCCCGAAGCTACTATCGCGCCGAGGAGCTCGTGGCCGTGCTCGTCGGACCACTGGAGCGCATCCAGACCACGGAGCACCCACAGTACACGGCACAGCTTTCCGATTTCGGCGCGATCGTGAAGCACGACTGGTAAGCCACCCGAAAAGCCCATGGCCACGCCGCGCTTCACGCCGCGCACGCTGACCTTTCTTCGTGCGCTTCAACGTCACAACGACCGCGACTGGTTCCGTGACCACCGGGACGAGTACGAGTCGGACGTGCGTGCCCCGATGGTGGAGGTCGTCGAACGCCTCGCCATCGACCTGCCCCGGTTCGCCCGGGATCTGGTGGCCGTGCCGCGGACGTCGATCTATCGGATCCACCGGGACACCCGGTTCACCGAGGACAAGACCCCCTACAAGACTCACGTCGCGGCCATCTTCCCCTGCCGCGACCTGGGCAAGCACGAGGGCGCCGGGCTGTATCTCGACGTGGCACCGAGCCGTGTCCTGGTGGCGGGGGGGCTCTACGCGCCCCGGACCGAGCAGCTCCATGCGGTGCGCGAACGGATCGCCGCCAACCTGGCCAGGTTCCGTCGGATCGTGGAGGCTTCGGGCTTCCGTCGGTCGCTCGGGGCGATCGAGGGCGATCGGCTGCAACGCGTCCCGCGGGGGTTTCCCCCGGCGCATCCGGCCGCGGACTATCTGAGGCTGCGCCAGTATCTCGTTTCGCGGACGCATCCGCCCAGCTTCGCGACGAGCCCGCGGTTCTACTCGAGCGTCCTCGCCACGTTCAAGCTCATCGCCCCGTTCATCCACTTCATCAACGAGCCGCTCCTGGCGCTCGCACGCTCCACGGGATCCGCGCGCTGAGTCACGCCTGGTGAACCGTCCGACCACCGACGACGGTGCGGACGACCGGAATCTCCTTGATCCGATCGGGGTCGGCGTCGTGCGGGTCCTCGGCCAGGATCACGAAGTCGGCCAGCTTCCCCACGTCTGCTCGGATGCCGACGTCCGCCGCGGCAAGCCGACCCCGGCCAGCGCCGCCCCCATTCCCAGGAACTCTCCGCGCGTCAGCTTCTTCATCTGTCCCTCCTGTCACCACCGTCGGCATGCCTCGATCGCTTGAATCCTAGGTCTCACGCCCCGCCACCTGCCGACTCGGACAGATCACCTGGATCGGCTATCCTCGTCCCAGCCCGTCGCGAGCTTCGCCCCGTGGTCACGAGCCCCGGCGGGCGTCGTGCGTCACTCATGCGCCACTTCATCTACCTCCACGGCTTTGCCTCGTCGCCGCGATCGAGCAAGATCCGCTTTTTCAGGGAACGCCTCGGGAAGCATGACGTCGACTTGCACGCGCCTGACCTGAACGCGCCCGAGTTCTCGACCCTGACGCTTACCCGGACGCTCGACCACGTGGAGGCCCTCGTCGACACGCTCCCTCCCGGGCCGCTCGTGCTGCTGGGATCCAGCCTCGGAGCCGGGGTGGCCCTCCAGGTGGCTGCGCGGCCGCCGTGTCGTGACCGCGTCGACCGCCTCGTGCTCCTGGCGCCCGCCCTCGATTTCGATGGGACGCTTCAGCGCGAGCTGGGGGACGACCAGCTGAGGCGCTGGCGTGAGACAGGTACGCTCGAAGTCTTCCACCATGGATACGGCGAGCCCCGGACCGTCGGCTTCGCGCTCTACGAAGACGCCAGCCGCTACGACGCACTCTCGGTGGATGTCCGCGTCCCGACGCTGGTGTTCCAGGGCGCGCGCGACGAGACCGTCGACCCGGACACGGTCGTGCGTTTCGCGCGCGGGCGACCCGCCGTCACGCTCCGCGTGCTCGACGACGATCACCGATTGCTGGAGAGCCTGGACGCAATATGGCGGGAGACGGAGACGTTTCTGGGCTTCGAGTGACGAGCTGCCCGTCCGGCGACCCTCGGCTCAGAGGCGTCGGGTGCAACCGGGGCGACACCGACACGCGATCGTCTTGTCGCCGTCAGTGTAGTAATCGTAGGTCAGCTCCTCACGCGCCTTGATGTTGCGCGCGGCGCAGATCCAGATAACGCCGTCGATAACGTTCGAGTAGCAGTTGGGTTTGCAGGCATGGTTGATGAATCGAGCCAGGTTGCCACCGACGGCCGCGTCGATCGACCAGGCGCGGTTCAGCCTGAAACACCAGATATGTCCCTTGTTCAGATAGCGGTTCTCACGCTTGAGGCTCTGCTTGGCGGAGATCTTCTCACCCGCGTAGTCGATGATGCGCTTGTTCTTGTTGATCGGCTGCGTCGTATAGACGCCCCAGCCGTGGACCTTGGACTTACGTTTCTTCAGCATGCGTCGCGTTCGAGAGAGGGTTCATCATTCGGCTGACGAGCGAAAACGATGGAAGCAATCCAGGTCCAACCGTTCGACCTCACGCGCCTTCGTCTGGTTCATTGTCGTCGTTCTCGCCAGGCTGTCAAGCAGCCGCCCCCAGTCAAGCCACCCCCAGTCGGACGCCACCGCTGGCGCCGGTGGGCGGCCTGTTGCTCGCTGCCGATGGGGTGCCGCCGCCCTACCATGCGGCCGTCGTCGTCCGGCACGGGACGATCGTCACCGTTGGACGAGCGTCGGAGATCGAGTTCCATCCGACGCCGCGGTCATCGACGCCCGGGGCCGCACGATCGTGTCTGGACTCGTGGACCTGCACGCGCGTCCGGACGCGGCAGGGGCGGAACGGCCACCACGAGCGCCCGGCACGGCGAGCGAGTTGTCGGACCCACGAAAGCCTGACATACTGCGGAGCGCCCTCCGATCGCAGTGATCGGTCCGGGCGGCACCACCGATTCGCCGTCGCCGTGCGCGCTCACCGCGGATTCGAGCCGCGCCCGCCGGCACGACGAGGAACGATGATGCAGCGACGTGCCCTGATTCGCCTGGCCCTCTGGACCGCCGCCTGGTTCCCGCTCCGAGGGGTGAAGCTGGGTGCCGCCGTGGCACGCGCCCGGCGGGCGCAGGTCGACGAGGCGACCCTCCAGCCGTTGGCCCTGACCGTGCTCCCCGAATCGCTCGGGGCCGTCACCGTCACCGCCGTCGTCACAGGCTTCCGGCGCTGGCTGAACGGCTACAAGGCCGGCTCCGAGATGACGCACGGCTACGGGCTGACCCGGCTGCGGGTCACCGATCCGGATCCCGAGCCGGGCTACATTTGCCAGCTGGCCGACCTCGAGGCGGCGGCACGGCGTGCAGGTGGGTCGTTCGCCGAGCTGGCCCTGGACGCGCGCCGGTCGTTGGTGGCCGCGGCGCTGGAGTCCGCCGGCGTCACCGAGCTGCCACGGCGGCCGGACGGTCGTCACGTCATCTCCGACCTGATGAGCTTCTACTTTCAGAGCAGCGAGGCCAACGATCTCTGCTACCGTGCGCGGATCGGCCGGCGCACGTGCCGCGGCCTGCCCGACTCCGAATCGGCCCCGCGACCGCTGTAGGAACGGACGCCATGCCCACGTTCGAAAGCGACGTCTGCATCATCGGTGGCGGAATCTCGGCCGCCTTGCTGTCCCAGAAGCTCTCGGAGCTGGCGCCTGGCGTGACGATCACCATCGTCGAGGCCGGGCGCAAGATCTTCGACTTCGAGAACCGGATGGCCTACCGGCAACGCATGCTGGACTACGGTGAGAATCCGTGGCCGGAGGATTTCATCGAAGACCAGGCGGCCGAGAACATCATCTCGCGGACGATGGCCGTCGGCGGATCCGCGCTTCACTGGGGCGGTGTGACCAATCGGTTCTCCGAGGAAGACCTGCGCCTCCGGTCGCACTACGGACTCGCGGTCGACTGGCCGCTCTCGTGGCAGGAGCTCGAGCCGTACGTCTGTGAAGCGGAGAGCGCATCGGCGTGGCCGCAGAGCCGAGCGTCTTCCCCGAGGACCGACCGTCCCAACCCTACCCGATGCCGGTGATGCCGCTCACCCACAACCTGACACAGCTACGGCGCTGGGCCGAGAAGAGCGGCATCCCCTTTGGACCCACGCCGCAAGCCAAGAACACCGTCGAGTACGACGGCCGCGCCGTGTGCCAACGCTGTGGCACCTGCTCGATCTGTCCGACCGGCGCCCGCTACTCGCCCGACTTCACGTTCAAGCAGCTGCTCGACGAAGAGAAGATCACGCTCCACGACCAGACGATCGTCCGCAGACTGGAGCTGCACGAGTCCCGTCCGGAGGTGGCAGTCGCCCACGCGGTGCATCGAGACCGACCCGGCGAGACCGTGGAGTATCGAGCGCGTCAATTCGTCCTGGCCTCGGGCTACTGCTGGAGCCCGCACCTCCTGCTCCTGTCCGCCTGCCCGCGCTTCCCGGACGGGCTGGCCAACGGCTCGGGGCTCGTGGGGCGTCACATGACCGGCCACCCGCACATCATCGCCTTCATCGAGATGAACGCGAAGCTCTACCCGGGGATGAACGGCTCGCACAGCCTCGTCTCCCGGCAGTTCTTCCGGTGCGCGCCCGACCAACCCTACGTCCGCCACGACCTGCGCATCTGGGAGAGTGCGGCGGGCCATGGGCCTCGTCTCCGGGACGGCGACGGGCGGCTGCTGATGGGCGACGCGCTGCTCGAGGACTGGCGAGGCCGGACCTCGCGCGGCGCGGCGCGCGTCCGTGCGTACTACGATGCCCATCCGGCCCGCGAGAGCGCCCTGACGCTCGGCGTGTCCAGGCGCAACCGGTGGGGCGACCCGCTTCCCACGATCGACCATCGGCTGGACGCCGCCACCCGGGCGCGCGAGGACGCAACCAAGGCCCACATCCTGGGCGTCTTCGAACAGCTGGCACGAGCCGACGACGGCAAGATCCTGTCGACCGAGTTCAGCACCTATCTCGATCACCCGGCGGGCGGATGCCGGATGGGCGAGGACTCGGCCACCAGCGTGTGCGACAGCTTCGGGCACACCCATGACCACCCGAACCTCTGTGTGGTCGGCTCTCCCACGCTGCCCACCGGCGGGTGTACCAACGGCACGTTGACCTTCGCGGGCCTGACCCTGCGCTCGGCCGAACGCCTCGCCGACACGCTGGGCGGCGCCCGCCGGTCGGCCCAGCGGGACGCCCTGTAGCCACGAGCGTGCCACTCAACACCAGGGCGAGCCGCTACCTGCGCGCCGGGCGGGAGTTCGCCCGGGGGCTCCTGCATACCGCGCATCCACTGCTCGCGCACATCGTCCCGATGCGGCGCTGCAACATCGACTGCGGCTACTGCAACGAATACGACAAGGTCTCGGAACCAGTGCCGTTGGCGACCATCCTGCGCCGGCTCGACCGGCTGGCTGACCTCGGCACCTCCGTCGTCGCGAGTAGCGGCGGCGAGCCGATGATGCACCCCGAGCTCGATGCGGTCATCACGGGCACCCGGCAGCGCGGCATGATGGCCGGGCTGATCACCAACGGCTACTATCTCTCGCCGGAGCGCATCGACGCGCTGAATCGAGCCGGACTCGACTACCTTCAGATCAGCATCGACAACGTGGAACCAGACGAGGTCTCGAAGAAGAGCCTCCGGTTGCTCGATCGAAAGCTTCAGTGGCTCGCCGAGCACGCCGGGTTCGACGTGAACATCAACTCCGTCGTGGGTGGCGGCGTAAAGAACCCCGAGGACGCGCGGACGATCAATCGCCGGGCGCGCGAGCTGGGCTTCTCGACGTCGATCGGCATCATCCACGATGGATCGGGTCGCCTGAAGCCCCTGTCCCCCCTCGAGCGCGAGGTCTTCGACGACGTCACGAGGCGAGTCAGCGGAGCCCAGCAGATCCTGAAGAACCTCTACTCGGGTATCCGGGGCTTTCAGGAGAGGCTGGCCGACGGTGAGCCGAATGACTGGCGATGCCGTGCCGGGGCACGCTACATCTACGTGTGCGAGGATGGCCTCGTGCACTATTGCTCGCAGCAACGGGGGTACCCGGCGGTGCCGCTCGAGGACTACTCGACGAGCGACGTGCGACGCGAATTCCTCACCCCAAAATCCTGCGCACCCTTCTGCACGATCGGCTGCGTTCACCGTGTCTCGACGATGGATTTCTGGCGCAAACCACAGCGCCACGCCCCACGATCCGCCAAGGTCGAAAGCTCGATCCGCCTCCCCTCCTGACTCATCCATCCGTTCACCCGCGCGTGTCCCTCGGCGGTCCGGGAGCGTGCGTCGCATTTGGACACGCGGCGGCACGAGTTTTCCTCTCTGTCGCGGAGTATGATGGGTATGGTGCCTCGATCTCCGATCGCGTCGGGGGTGACCGCGGTCGTCACGGTGCTGGCCGGTCTGTCGACGGCGGGCGCGCAGGATCTCACGTTGCCGCTCGCGGCGGGCTCGGTGCGGTTCGCGGTGATCGGTGACAGCGGGACCGGCGGCCGGGAGCAGCACGAGGTGGGCGAGCGGATGGCGGAGTATCGGGCCAAGTTTCCGTTCGAGTTCGTGCTGATGCTCGGCGACAACATCTACGGTCGCGAGCGACCGGAGGACTACCTTCAGAAGTTCGAGCGTCCCTACGCCGCGCTACTCGACGCCGGCGTGAAGTTCTACGCTTCGCTGGGCAACCACGACGAGCCGAACCAGCGGTTCTACGAGCCGTTCAATATGAACGGCGAGCGTTACTACAGCTTCGCCGCGCTACGGGGCAGCGTGCGGTTCTTCGCGCTCGAGAGCGGCTACATCGACGACGCCCAGCTGGAGTGGATCGAGCGGGCGTTGGTCGAGGCCGACGAAGACTGGAAGATCGGCTTCTTTCACCATCCGTTGTACTCTTCGGGTCGGCGACACGGCCCGGCCGAGGAGATCCGAGAGTTCCTGGAGCCGCTCTTCATCGAGCACGGGGTCGACGTCGTGTTCTCCGGACACGAGCACTTCTACGAACGCCTGAAGCCCCAGAGCGGGATCTTCTACTTCACGTCGGGCGGGCCGGGAAGCTGCGGCAGTCGAATATCACGCGCGCGACGCCCGAATATGCCAGGGGGTTCGACCAGGACAATCACTTCATGCTGGTCGAGATCGTGGACGACGAACTCCACTTCCAGGCGATCTCCCGCACCGGCGACACTGTCGACTCCGGCGTCCTGTCACGCGAGACAGACCCCTAGCAGCCCGTCGTCAGTGGAAATCGTGAGAGTCGATCTCGGGCCCCGGGGCCCCCAGACCCTCCACCCGCTCGGCCTTCACCGACGTCACTCCCTCTTGAATCTGTAGGCTTCCCTCGACCAACAGAAAGGATTCCGTGACGATCGTGAGCCGCTGGGAGGCGAAGACGTCTGGCCGCACGATGATGTTGGCGATGCCGGTTTCGTCCTCGAGCGTGAGAAAGACGAAGCCCTTTGCGGTACCAGGCCGTTGTCGTGTGATGACGGCGCCGGCAACTCGTATCCGGCGACCGTTCCGACCAGTCGGCAGATCGCAGGCGCGCAAGATGCCGCGAAGCGCGAGATCGGCGCGGCGTAACGCCATTGGGTGTGGCCCGATCGTCAGGCCGGTTCCGGCATAGTCGGCGATGACCCGCTCGGTCGAGGTCATGGAGGCGAGCGGCGACCGAGGTGCGCCTTCACCCATGCGTGTGAAGAGCGTGCCCGACGGTCGTACCGCGCGCTCGATCTGCCAGAGC
Source organism: Vicinamibacterales bacterium (assembly GCA_965197935.1). GTDB lineage: Bacteria > Acidobacteriota > Vicinamibacteria > Vicinamibacterales > CAZQMT01 > CAZQMT01. Next base: position 2,397,360 of record CBDAOD010000002.1, read on the forward strand.
GCGCTCCTCCGATCGTAGCCAAACGAGTTGAGCGCGCCGATCTCGGCGAGCGTGGCCAGCTCGTCTCGTCGCGCACCGCTCCGATCGACCAGGTCCTCGACCGACCGAAATCGCCGGCCATCGGCTTCGCCCGAGACGGACGATCGCCGTCCGACGGCTTCTTCCCAATCGTGGGCGCACGTGCTGCAGAAGCACTGACGTGTCGCCACGGAGATCTTCACCACCTCGAGCAACGACGGATCGTCACGGCCACACTTGGGGCACCGCTCAGGGAGTATCGGCGGTTCGCGTCGAGCGAGGGCGGTTTCACGCGCCATGAGCGGCGCCGGTGGAGTGCCTGGCGATTCGATGGCGCGGCCGACCTCTTCGCGCAGACCGGTGACGTAGCGAAGCCCCAGACGAATGGCGCCGTCCTGCTCGACCGTACATGCCCACTGCGACCACTGCACGTCGACGCCGGCAAATCGCACCCCGTGTCGCTGGGCGTCCTTCACGATCGTCGCTGGATGGTAGAACCCCATCGGTTGGTTGTTCAGTAACGCCATGTAAAACGCGGCCGAGAAGTGCGCCTTCAGGTAGGCGCTCGCATAGACCAGCAGGGCGAAGCTGGCCGCGTGGGATTCGGGGAATCCGTATAACGCAAACGAGGTGATCGATTTGATGATCGCCTCCGCCGCATCACCGACGATCCCTTGACGCGCCATACCCTCGCGGAGCTTCCGCCCTATCTGCGTCATCCGCCGCTCGGACCGCTTGAAGCCGAACGCCCGGCGAAGCTCCTCGGCTTCACCGCCCGAGAAACCGGCCGCCACCATGGCGATCCGGATCAGTTGCTCCTGAAAGAGCGGGACGCCGAGCGTGCGTCGCAGGATCGGCTCGAGCGACGGATGGGCGTAGGTCACCGGCTCGATTCCGGCACGACGCCGCAGATACGGATGCACCATCTGCCCGACGATCGGACCCGGTCTGATGATCGCCACTTCCACGACGATGTCATAGAACCGCTCCGGCCGCAGCCGCGGCAGCGTCGCCATCTGGGCGCGTGATTCGACTTGAAAGATGCCGATCGTGTCGGCCTCTTGCAGCATGCGGTAGACCGTCGGATCGTCCGTGGGCAGATGCGCGAGATCCACGGTCGCCTGCGCGCGCGCGTCGGCCGTCAGCCCGGACGCCATCATCTTCGCGGGCGGACGATTGATCAACTCGAGTGCGTCCTGGAGCGCGGCCATCATGCCGAGTCCCAGGAGGTCGACCTTCACGATCCCCATCTCGGCGCAGTCATCCTTGTCCCACTGGATTACGACACGTCCGGGCATGCTGGCATTTTCGAGCGGCACGACCTCGTCGAGACGTCCCTGACAGATCACCATTCCACCGGAGTGCTGTCCGAGGTGCCGTGGGAGGTTCTGAATCTTCTGCCAGAGCTCGGCGAACAGCTCGATCCGCGGGTGGTCGAGCGCGATACCCGCCTCTCGCAGATGGCGGCTGAGGGTGTCTCGTGGATCGGGCCAATCGAAGTTGTGCATGACCTTCGCGAGCCGATCGATACGCTCGGGCTCCAGGGACAGCACCTTGCCGACCTCGCGCGCCGCGCTGCGTCCGCGGTAGGTGATCACGTTCGCGGTCATGGCCGCGCCGTGCGCCCCGTATTTCTCGTAGACGTGTTGGATGACGCGCTCGCGCCGGTCACCGCTCGGCAGATCGAGATCGATATCGGGCCACTCGCCGCGCTCCTCTGAGAGAAATCGCTCGAACAGCAGGTCCATCCCGACCGGGTCGACGGCCGTGATGCCAAGGCAGTAGCAGACGGCGCTGTTGGCCGCCGAGCCACGCCCCTGCACGAGAATGTCCTCCTGCCGGCAGAAGTTCACAATGTCCCAGACGATGAGAAAGTAGCCGGCGAGATCGAGCTTCTCGATGAGGTCGAGCTCCCGCGCGACCTGACGGCGCGCCTTGTCGTGATACGGGCGATATCGTTCGCGCGCACCGACTTGCGTGATCTTTCGGAGGAAGGAGACCATCGTCTCGCCCGGCGGCACCGGGTAGTCGGGAAACCGATAGCCCAGATCGTCCATCGTGAAGCAGAGGCGGTCGGCGAGCTCTCGCGTCATCGCCACGGATGCCGGGAGATCGGAAAACAGCCGACTCATGTGTCCGGGTGGCTTCAGATGGCGCTCGGCATTCCAGGCGAGACGTCGACCCGCGCGATCGAGGGTGGTCTTGTGCCGGATGCAGGTGAGCACGTCGTGGAGCGGGCGCTCGGCACTGGTGGCGAAGCGGACACCGTTGCTCACCACGACGGGCACGTGAAAGGCGGAGGCCAGCTCCAGGAGCACGTCGTTGTCGGCTTCCTGGTCGCGCATCAGATGCCGTTGCAACTCGACGTATACGCCGGCGCGCCCGAACAGCCCCAGGAGACGATCGAGCAAGCCGCCCACGCCGTGCCGGGTTCCCGCCAGCAGCGGGCGTCCCGCGAATGCCACGAGCCCCGTCGTGTGGCCTTCGAGCTCGTCGAGCACCAGCGCACCCTCTCCCTTGGGCGCCCGCAGCTTCATCCTGGACACGAGCCGGCAGAGGTTGCGATACCCCTGCTGTGACTCCACGAGAATCGGGAGCCGCCAGCGCGCCGACGCGCCCACCGCACCTCCACCGGTGGTCGCCGGGCCGCTCGTGATGGTGACCTCGGATCCGATGATCGGCTTGATGCCGGCCGCGCGGGCGGCATGATGGAATCGTGGCGCGCCAGCAACGCCGTCGGAATCGAGCAAGGCGATCGCCGGATAGTCGAGGGCCGCAGCCCGATCGACCAGCGTCTCCGGAAGGGATGCCGCCTCGAGGAAGCTGAACGCGGACGCGGTATGAAGCTCGATGTAGCTCAATCCACCGCCCCCTCCACGAACCACTGCTTGCGCTCGCGATCTTGGAAGATTCGGTACACGCCACCGGCGAGCGCCACATCCCACCCATCGCGATCCCAGCCTCGAATGCGAGAGGAGGCTTCCCCGGCCACCTCCCACCACTGTCCGGAGGTCCGCCATGGGCCGGCGCACGACACGACCGATCCCCCGGCCTCGAGCCCCCGGATCATCACCCGGGCCGGTCGACCGCGCTCGAGCGTCACCTGGGACGGCATGGGGACCCGCAACCTGCGCAGCCCGTTCCCCGGAACCTGGGTCTCCGGCGTGCTCCGGTTCCCTGCTCGTTTCCTCCCGGGCCGGTATCCCTTCTCGGGCGCAAAGTCCCGCATGTCAAAGGCGTCGGGTCGATGCGTGTCGATCAGGCGGGCTGCACCACAACGCTCGTGCCCCATCAGGGCCCGGAGCCTTGCCAGCAGCGTCGAAAGTCGCTCGGGAGAGGGCTGGGCACGATCGAACAGTGCCCCCCGTACGATTCGACCGGGGGCCGGATCGACCGCGATGCTGACCTGGTCGATGCCAGCGGGCGGAGCGTGGGACTCGAGGTCGAGCAGGATCAGCGTACGGAGGGTTCGCGGATCGCGAATGGGAGCCGGCAGCTGCACCGTACGGCTGAAGATCTCGCGCGTGACGAGCCGCAGCCGAAGATGGAGCACCGCAACGCCGTAATCGGATCGCTCGAGACGCTGGCACAACGGATCCAGCAGCCGACCCAACACGAACGAGAGGGGCTCGAGCGCGTCGATCGGCCACTCGAGCCACAGGGATTCTTCGAAGCTCTCCTCGAAACGATCGGGCACCAGTGGCCGGGGATCCTGTCCGCGCGCGAGGCGCTGCAAGGCGAGCCCCGTCTCGCCCAGCCGTTCGAACAGATCGGCCGGGGGCAAGGCGGCCAGATCACCCAGGGTCCTCAGCCCCCAGCGCCGTAGCGTGGCCAGCGCTTCCTGCCGTGGCACTGCCTCGCGCGCGCCAGCCGACGCCACCGGCCCCAGCAACCTCTGGGCGGCTGGAGCCATCCGGTAGTGTCGGCTCGTGCTCATGCCACCGCTGCTCCTGCGCGGACGTCCGCTCCCCCGGCGACCAGCTCCCTCCGCGCATGATCCAGGTTCGAGCACCAGGACCTCCAGCAGACGGAGCGGCAGGGCCGCCAGCCGGTCCGACTCCGATCCCGCAGCCGCGATCGTGAGGCCCGCTCGCGCGTGCGCCAACAGCACCGCCGACGCTCGTGTCTCGGCCAGGGCAACATGCACGTGCAACCCGTGGTCGGCCATCGCCTGGCGCATGGCCTGCCCGAGCGCCCGGGCGTCACCGAACATCCCCTCGAGCCCGCTGGCATCGAGCACCACTACGCGATCGTCGTGGCTCTCGAGACGCGGGGAGAACTCACGGGCGAGGCTCACCAGAGAGGGCGGAGGGCTGGGGACAGGAGGCTGGGAAGAGCACACCCAGACGGGTCGTGGTGGTAGGTACAAACACGCGAACATATCAACCTTCTAAATACGACTTTGTCCGATCGTTCACTGGAGGGCGGAGCCGCACCGTGTTCTCCTCGATCCGGCGAAAGCGGGCGCGCGTGACACGCACTTCGATCTCGAGCCCACGGAAGAGTCGTGCGTAGCCCTTCCCCGTCCATCGCCCACACGGTTCCACGGGCCGGGTCGTCATGGTCAACCCGGCCGAGCTTCGAGCGATCGGTGCCGATCCCAACAGGATGCAGGCGGTCCTGCTCCCTTCGATGACACGGTGCAAGCGCATCCAGGTGGTGAACGGAATCCGTCGGATCTCCTTGATCGGAAGGCCGATGAGGTCGAGTCCGACCAGGCCGAACTCCTGAGACTGCAGGATGAGGTTGAGTGCCTTGACCGCCCGGTCGATGCCGGAGCCGGTCTGGCCCCGCTTCCCGCGTGCCTCGCCGAACCGTGCGCGGCGACCGGAGGTGGCGACCCGCGCGCGCGGCCCCATTCCGCCTGCCGACCATCCCCGCACCCAGAGCAACCGGGCGAGGTCCAGGCCGGCGGCCTCAGCCGATCGCGGGTCGAACACATCGGACGCATCGACCAACGCGACGAGCTCCCCACGAGCCGCGGCGGCGACAAGCAGCGCGTGGAGCAGGCTCGTCCGACCAGACGAAGCGGGACCGACGATCTCCGAGAGATGCCCGCGGGGAACCCCTCCCTCGAGACGGACGTCCAAGGGAGCGATACCGGTCGGGGCCACCGCGCGCGTATCCGGGCCGGCGGATTCGAAAGCCGACGACGCCAGCGTGCCGTCGAGCTTGCGTGTACGGAGCAACGATTCCAGGCGGGCTCGAGCCGGAGAAGACATTTCCGGTGTGAAATTAGCGATATTCGCTTTTTGTTCGTTACGGAACGTGAGTATAGTGCGGAGGGGGCGGCAGGATCAAGCCCCTTACGGCGAACCACGGCTCAGGCCCGGTATGACCCAGTCGGCTCACCGCGTGGCGGAACGGCGTCCGTCAGACACACCGTGGTCGTGCGAGCGGTCTGTTAAGATTGAGCGTTCCGATGCCCCGTATCCTGGAGAGTTTGCTTCGCGGCGCGCGGCTACGATGCCCCTGTTGCGGATGTGGGCCGCTGTTCCGATCGGGCTTCACGATGTACGACCGTTGCACGGCCTGTGATGAGCGGTTCGAGCGCGAGCCGGGGCAGTGGTTCGGGGCCATCTACATCAACCTGGGCCTCACCGCAGCGCTCGCGGTCACTGGTTTCCTGTTGACGCAATCCCTCACCCCGCTCTCGATCTCTCAGCAGCTCGCCATCTGGACCACCGTTGCAGCCCTGTCTCCCCTGCTCTTCTTCCGATTCGCCAAGGGACTCTGGACCAGCCTCATCTTCCTGGGCGAAGGGCTGTACCTCGATTGGCCGAGCCTCTGAGAGCTCAGACTCCCGACGCCACCGCCACGCCGCCCGCCAGCCAACGCGCCTTGCTGCGGCTCGCCGCGGCGTTCACCTACCGCGACTTCCGAATCCTGTGGCTGGGCGCGTTCACGTCGACGATCGGCACCTGGATGCAGAGGGTCGCCCAGAGCTGGCTGGTCCTCACGCTCACCGGCTCGCCCTTCTTTCTCGGGCTGGATGCATTTCTCGGCGAGCTGCCGATCATGCTCTTCACCTTGCTCGGCGGCGTCATCGCCGATCGTCACGATCGGCGCTACGTGCTGATCGGATCCCAGTTCGTCCAGATGAGCTCGGCCCTCACGCTCGCCGCGCTCGTCTTCTCGGATACATGGCTGGATGGCGAGATCAACGGGGACGTCTTGCAGATCTGGCACATCCTCGGGCTCTCGTTCCTCTCGGGTTGCGGCCAGGCGTTCGGAGGTCCCGCCTATCAGTCACTCATCCCCTCACTGGTGCCCAAAGACAATCTTCCCAACGCCATCGCCCTGAACTCGATCCAGTTCAACCTCGCCCGGGTCGTCGGCCCGCTCCTGGCGGGCGTGACGTTGGCGACCCTGGGTACAGCGGCCTGCTTCACCATCAACGGTCTTTCGTTCCTGGTCGTCGTCATGGCGCTGCTGTCGCTCCACGTCCGGCACGTCCCACCGGCCACCCGGCAGGACATCCTCCAGGAGATGCGTGGTGGGATCTCGTATGTCCGCCACGAGGGGGCGATGGTCGCGCTGATCGCGCTCGCATTCGCCACGACATTCCTGGGGCTGCCGCTGCTCACCTTGCTCCCGGTGTTCGTCCAGAACGTCTTCCAGCAGGATGTCGCTCAGTACAGCGAGATGATGGCGTTTTCCGGTGCCGGCGCGGTCGTGGGGGCCCTGATCATCGCGTGGTTCGGAAAGTTCCGGCACATGGGTCTCACCTTGCTGCTCGTGCAGGTCGTCTTCGGCGCGCTGGTCGTGGCGTTCGCGAGCTCACGCGTGCTCTGGCTGAGCCACCTGGTGCTCTTCTTCTCGGGCGCCGCCCTCATCATGGTGTTCTCCCTGGTCACCTCCCTGGTGCAGCTCATCGTCCCCAATGAGATGCGGGGGCGAGTCATGAGCATCTACATGCTGGCGTTTCGGGGTGGGATGCCGCTCGGAAGTCTCCTGGGCGGTTACGTCGCGAGCGTCGCCTCGGCGCCAGTCGTGCTCATGGTGAACGGGAGCCTCCTGATGGTGGTGGCCTGGTACTTCCTCATCAGGAGCCACGGCGTCCGCGAGCTCTAACCGCCAGAGGCTCGCGGGCCGTGGGGAAGATCCCGCATCGCACCAGGGGCCGTCTTGGGCGAGACACCGCGGTCGGCTCGGGCGAGACGCGCCGGGGGGCGCGCGGCGATCTCAGACGCCGATCAGCGTTCCAGGGGCTTGAGCCGAAGGGTCCAGCTCACCGGAATCGACTGGGGCGGGTAGCAGATCTTGGCGTCGCAGGCCTGATACCTGACGGCTCCGGCGATTCGCAGCGAGGCGTCTGGAGCCGAGGACAGCTCGCGGGTCTCCGAGCTCACCTCGAGGTTCAGGTCCTGGATCAGCCGAAACGCCGTCTCGTAGACCGGGACGCGCTCGTCGAGCGGCTCGAAGTAGTACTCCTGCGACTCGGGATAGATCGCGGGATGAACGACGAGCCCCGGCTGTGGCTCGATGTCGCTGTCGCTGAGCAACCCCTGGACGTACCGGCGCAACGCCAGCTCCTGTGCGCGCTGGCCGAAGCACGCCTTGAAGGCCTCGAGCCATCTCATCAGGCGACGCAACTGCCCCACCGTGCGGCGGTCGTGCACTACCGCGCAGGGTCCCGAATTCGCCGGAAAAGTACAATGTCCTCAAATTAGATCACTTGTCGGATCTCGCCCAAATTGTGCGATCTAACAAAGTAGTACTAGGCAGGCTGGGCGAGCTCCACGCGTCGGTCGACTGCCGGGTTGGAAGGTGTTCTGGTGTCTTCACTCAGCACCCGGACGCGGGCTTCACCCTCGCGAAAGGTGCGGATGAACGTCGTCACGATGTCGGGATCGAATTCGACACCACTGCGATCCTCGAGGTAGCCCATCGTCTTCTCGAACGGCCAGGCATCGCGATACGGCCGCCTCGTGCTAAGCGCGTCAAACACGTCACAGACGTGGACCAGTCGACTCGCTTGCGCGCACTCCCGCTTGTAGTGCATCGCCGGATAGCCGCCGCCGTTGATCATGATGTGATGCTCGTACGCCACGGTGGCGGCCAGGTCGAGCTCCTCATCACTCTGGAGGATGATCCGAGCGCCATCGACCGGGTGTTGGTTCATGATGGCGCGCTCTTCGTCGTTGAGCTTCCCCGGTTTGGTCAAAACGTCGAGTGGGATGCGGGTCTTGCCAATGTCGTGAAGGAGCCGGCCACTCCGATCGCACGAGTCTCCCCGGGCGAAAGGCCGAGCGCCTCGGCCAGTGCCAGCGACAGCACCGCCACGTTGAGGGAGTGGGTGGTTGTGTATTGATCGAACTCTTTGAGCCTGAGCAGTGGCAGTACGAACTGGCTGTCGCCGTGCATCGCGACCGAGAGTGATCGCACTACGGCCTCCGCCTCGAGCAACGATACCGTCCCGTGCGTCTGGACCCGCGATTGCAGCCACCGAAACGTCTCGGCCTCTTCGCCGAGCGTCAAGTCTAGTGTGGCCGTCGGCACCTGCTCCGTGACCTCCTGCTGCCCGTGAATCCCCACTGTCCCGAACCGGGCCCCCAGCGACCGCATCTGCCGCGCCTCGCCCGTCTCGATCGTCGAGAGGGTCAGCCTGGCTAGAATCTCCTGCAAGAGGCCGTCGAACTCGTCCCGGCTGATGTTGCGCTCGAACTCCAGGCGCTGGATGCCGGCCGCAATCAGCCGTCGGCCGAAATCCCACGTCTTCAGCTCTCGAAGCAGCTCCCGTCCATAGACGACCTCTCCTTCGAGAAACGTGAATGTCGGATGACCAGACGACGCCGTCAGCCCATCGAGCTCGTCGAAGGCGTCATCGAGCGCCCGCTCGCGTAACGGGTGCCCCTCCGGATACAGGGTCATCACGCCGAGCACGTGCGCGAACGCGTTCAGGAAGCTAACTGGATCACTCATTGGCTCAGAGGGTGTGCCGCTTGTTGTAATTCAGGATCGGATGACCGCGCGGCCGCAGCCAGGACCGATGCCGCCTGGGGATCGGCCGTCCATTGTTGGGCCAGTGAGCGGACCGCTGCGACCATGGCCGGGGTTCGTGGTGGCAACTTCTGGCGTCCCAGGAGCGAGCGCCCTCCGTCGGAAAGTTTCAGCAAGGCGCCCCGGGCCTCCCACTGCCGGACTCGGCCCAACGCCGTCGCAGCCAGACACCGCACATCGTCGTCGGCCTCGGGCGCCAGCGCAAGATCCGCCACGAGCGCGATCGCCGCCGGCGGGCACTGCTCCTGGACGGCCCTGAGACCGAGCGTCACAGTGCGTGGATCGACATCCCGCAGGGCCGTGAGGATCGCCTGCTCCCTCTCGTTCGGCATCATCAGCTGCACGCGAACCGCCGCCAGTCGCACGCGCTCATCGGAATGAGAGGTCCAGCGGGTCATCGAGACGCCCTCAAGCACGCGACCGCGGCGCTCGAGTAGCGCGAGCATATTGCGTTGCACGTACCAGCGTTCGTCCTGCAGTCGCGCCACAATGGTTCGATCGACATCGAGGTCTTCGCGCCCCAACAGATTGATCAATCTGCGCCGAGTGATTCGCACCTCTGACGATGCCAGCGCGTCGAACAGCACCTCCAGGCCGGCAACCGACATGTGCGGCAGGAGGATCTCCAGACTATCGACGTCGAGCGGCTCCCGACTCGCGAATGCGCTTAGCGTCTCGGGCTGGGCGAGCGTCGACAGGATCGCGCTGGCGGCGTCATCGGAACCCTCCGGACGCGAGCCGATAAGCCCTACCACGGTGCTGAGCTGGCCGGCCCGCACGATGCGATCGAGTGCCTTCGCGGCGAGGGGCCCGAAGGACCCTGTTTCCAGGCTCATCTGCACGACCCGCAGGGAGCTGCTGCCCAAGACGGTCGCGGGCCCGGGTCCGCCCCCCGACTCCTCCTGATTCCTCGACGTGGCGAGATGCTGCAAGACTCGGCCGTAGTCTTCGGGGTTGGGGTCTGCTAGCTGCCAGCCGGCCAGGAGGTTCACCACCTGCTCGCGCAACTCGCCATCGGCCCGGTCTCGTGTCTCCTCGGAACCGACCTCGGCATGCGCCGCCAGCTTCGAGAGCATCCTCACCAGCCCGTGAGAGATCGTCTGCCCACCGGCATGGGCGGCCGCCTTCACGATCTCCAGTACGGCCCCGACCGCCATCCCGTTCGCCGCATTGCGCACAAACTCTTCGCGTTGCCCGGCGTCTCCACCCATCTCCACGAGCCGTCCGAGCGTGTCTGGCTGGAGCGATGCAATCAATGTGGAAGTCTTCTGCCGAAGCGCTTCACTCTCGGCCCCGGTCGCTGATTTCAGCTGCCGCGCGATTTGCAGCAGGTACCCGACCACCACCTGATCGTAGGCCTCCGCACTGGGGTGCTCGTCGATGGCGCGCGCCACAACAGTCGGCTCAGTCGGCACCGACTCCACGGTGTTACCCTGGTCGACCGAGAGGGCCGCTCGCGCCAGCCCCACCCACAGCTCCGCGCCAAGCGTATCGCTCGTGCCGTCGGGCCGCCCGGTCGTCAGCGGCGCCTCACCAACAAGGGCGAGACCGTCGAACGTGAGCGGATGGAGCTTCAGGTGTGGCCAAGAAGCCGCCTGACCCTTCCGGCTGAGGCCGCCAGCACTGTCACGTAACGGCTCGGCGGCCAGAACGCGGAGCGCCTCGCCAAGCTCGTCCGCCCGCAGGCCCCGAAGTAGGCTGATCGCGCCGAAGTGATGGGCGTGGAGGCTCTCGGCTCGCCGTCGCAAGACCGGGTTGCCGGAATCGGTCGCGACACCATCGATGATGAGCTGTCGGCGGGCGACCCCGATTGCGAGAGACGATCGGTCGGCCAGCAACTCGTTTACTCACCGCAAGACTCCGTCGACCGCCGGGCCGAGCGACGGATGGCCGTTCGGGTACATCGAATGCCGATGGAGGGCGACCGACAGGTGGACGAGCAACTCGCCGAGCTCGCGGGACAGGGCGACCCGACCAGGCTTGTCCATGTCGCGTACGCGTGCCGTGTCGTTCATCGGTCGGTACTGCAAGTTTGACGCGCACCCGGTGTGCAGCGTCCGGTGACTCCGTGGTGCTCCCGTGCAGCCTGAGAAGCAAATTGTGTTCCGCAGTCCAACAAGCGCCACGGTTGCTCCACCTCATTGATTACAGGTGACTTAACTGTTGCCGCGACAGCCGTCGATCGCATCCCTGCCATGATCGGAGCGTGACGAAATCAAGAACGTAACCCGAAGCTCAAACTTGAAAGACGTTTGTGCGGCGGGATGCAGCGCCGGCTGACTTTCACCACGGGCTGCTATGCGTCAATCACCGGCGTCGGGGCGCCCGGACCGCATCGCGCGGACGGCGAGGTGTGTCCTTCTCGTCTTCGATCTCGCCGACGAGCTCCTCGAGCACGTCCTCCAGGGCCACGAGTCCGACGGTGTGGCCTTCGTCCTGGACGACCGCCAGATGAATTCGGCGGTCGCGAAACAACACCAGCAGCTCGTCTGATCGGAGGCGTGCGTCCACCGTGAGCGCCGGGCGCACGATGGTCGACACCGGCGCCCGGTCCCGACCTTCACTCACGGCCTCGAGAATGTCACGGCTGAGGACCATGCCCTGGACGTCATCGTCGGACGTCCCGAACACCGGATAGCGCGAGTACTCGTGGCGGAAGACCCGCTGTGCGGCCTCGAGGACGGTCATGTGCGCGCGGACGCTGACGACGTTCTCGCGCGGCGTCATCACGTCGGCCGCCGTGCGGTCGTTCAAAACGAATGCGCGGTGGATCAGGCGACCTTCCTGGCTCGCGATGTAGCCCGCCCGACGGCCGACGTTGACCAGCGATCGAACCTGGGCTTCGGTCCCGATCGGCCGCTTCCCGCTGGCGAACACGCTGGACACCCACCCCAGGAGGACGACGATGGGATACAGGGCATAGACCAGACCCAGGATGGCGGGGGCCGAGAGCCGGGCGATCAACGGCGCGTAACGCATGCCCAGCGACTTGGGAATGATCTCCGAGAACACGATGGTCAGAAAGGTGAGCAGGGCGGTCAGCACCCCGATTCCGGCATCCCCGTAGAGCTCGACGGCTTTCGTGCCGGCCATGATGGGGCCGAGAATGTTGATGGTGTTGGTGAATAGGACCAGGACGACGACCGCACGCGTGAGGCGCTGCAAATCGAGTGAAGCGCGACGGCGCCGCGCTTGCGCTGCAGCAGCAGCTCCCCGACTTCACCGCGGGTGACACTGAGGACTGCGGCCTCGACCATCGCCATCAGTCCCGACAGCGCGATGAACATGACGATATAGGTCGCCAGCTCGAGCATGGATGCGCCTGACGCGGTTCGCACGCCCAATCGAATGGGATGCTGTGCCGGATGATAGTCCGCATTGGGTGGAGTGAGTTAACCGAATGACCCTTCTCGGACTGCCGAACGCCTCGACCCGCCCATGCATCTCGGCCCAGATGATCCGCGCCTGATAGCCGCCCGAATCAGCGAAACACGACCGATCGCCCAGTCGGATCCCGCAGGCGTCGATCGCCACCGCAACGTGGATATACTTGTGGGTATCGACCCCGACAATCGCTGTCCGCGCGTCGGGCTGTATCAGCGTTTCTGCCTCAGCTTCCGCGACACGGAAGATCTGCTTGCCCAGGGTGGTGTCGTGGTGACCGACGAGTCGATTTGGCGGGGGTATCGAACCTTCGGACCGCAGTACGTGAGAGTCCCGCGGAAACGACGGGCCCGTAACCCATGACCCAGTCAGGAATATCGCGATGACTCGGCCCGGTGCGGACGACCCAGAGCCTCGCCTGAAGTTCTACGGTGGATTGGCGGGGGCCTTCCTCCCTCTCCTCCTGTTTGGCGTCGCAGTCGTCTATGTGACGGTGGCCGGGATGATCACCATTCAGGCCTACTTCGCCCCCCTCGTCGTCATCATCGGGCTGGTCATCGTCCTCGCGAAAGATCGGTCCGCCGCGTGCGAAGCCATGATTGCCGGTGTGCAGGACCGGACGCTCACCGTGATGATCTTCGCGTTTCTGGGGGCGGGCGTGTTTGGTCAGCTGCTGGTCGCCTCGGGCCTGGTCGAGACGATCGTGTGGCTCGGGAATCTCACGGGCGTCCGGGGAACATCCTTCGTTCTTCTTGTTTTTCTGCTTGCGGCGGTCATTTCCACGTCCATCGGCACATCGACCGGTACCGTCGTCACCTCCGTTCCCGTCCTCTTCCCGGCTGGGATTGTTCTTGGTGCCAACCCGGCGCTGGTGCTGGGTGCCATCTACAGCGGGGCACGGTTTGGAGACAACCTCGCGCCAATCTCGGACACGACCATCGCGTCGGCGTTCACCCAGGGCGCCGAGGTCGGCGAAGTGGTGGCGAGTCGCATCAAGTACGCCCTGGTCGCCGGAGGTTGCTCGCTTGTTCTGTATGCGATTGCCGGTGTTGGCCTCGGAAGCAGCGACTATGAGATCGTCGGCGACCTGGCCATACCGACCGGCGACTTTGCGCAACCGAAGGCCCTGTGGATGCTCTTAGCACCGGCGATGACGATCGGACTCTGCGTTCGCGGAAGATCCCTCATCCACGCACTCTGGTACGGGATATTCAGCGCGATCGTGATCGGGCTGGTGACGGGAGCGCTGACCATGACAGGGCTCTACTCGATCACGCCGCCGCGGGGCGTGGGGGGGGCGATCACATCCGGACTCGTCGGGATGCGGGATGTCGTCTTCCTGGCGATTCTCATCATGGCCATTCTGGGTGCTCTGAGGCGGGCCGGGGCACTGGAAGAGACGATTCGCCGCATTTCTGGGTTCGCAACGACGGCCAAGCGGGCAGAGCTCTCGATCTTCGGACTCGTGTCGGTGATGTGTCCGCTCTGCGCCGCCAACACGCCAGCCATGCTGTTCAGCGGTCCGGTCGTGCAGGAGGTCGGTGAGCGTTTTCACATTCATCGCACGCGACGCGCCAACCTGATGGATCTCGCCGGCAACGGCGTTACCGAGAACCTGCCCCACATCAATACCATGCTGGCCCTCGCTGGAGTGATGGTCAGCGCTCATGAAGTCACCGGCGCGCCGCTCTCCCGATTACGACCGTCGGGCTGCTCGCCTTTCACCCCATGATGCTCTCCATCGTCGGACTCGTGGCGATCGGTACCGGGTGGGGATCCAGGACCTCATGACCCAGCGGCACGCCCGAGAGCCCTCACCTCGGGAAGATGCGTTTGGCAACGTCATCGATCCCGTCGTTGGATATGCGCGCGGCGCCATCCTGTCGAGCTCGCACGAAGAGACCCTGAAGAGCCGACGCGCGGAGGAGCTGATCCGATCACGGGTCGCGACGGGTGGTCCGGGGAGCATCTACATCTTCACCGGCATGGCATGTGATCTTCCCCTGTCCGAGGACGACCTGGCGACGTTGGCGGAGGAGTCCATCGGGCCGGCGCTCTTTGGCTTGGCACTGCGGGAGCGAGCCCTCGCTCACATGGGTGGCGCGGCGAACGACGACGTGGCCGTCCTGAATCGAACCTCCGGGGGGATCATTGCCGCCTGCCTCGCGTTCTGCGCGGCTGGTGAGACACTCATCTCTTTTGTTCCCGGTGCGATTTCCCACCCGAGCGTGACCCGGGGCGCGGAGTTGGCCGGCGCGTCACTACTCGAAGTGAGCGACTTGAGCCGGCTCCAGCGAGGGTTAGAGGAGACCGACGGTGCGCTCGTCATCGTGACCGGCGTCACGAGTGAACAGGCCGTCATGCCAGAGCCCGACCTGGTCGAAGCCCTTCGGATGGTAAGGCGGGCCGGCCGTATATCCCTTGTGGATGATGCGTACGGCGCCAGGGTCAGAACCGTGCTGTTCGGTCAGCCGCCTGCCAGGTCCGCTGGGGCGGATCTGGCCATCACCAGCAACCAGAAGGCCGGCCTGACGGGGCCGAGAGCCGGGTTGCTGGTCGGGGAGCCTGCCCTCGTGCAGGAGGTGCTGTCCGTTGCGATCGAACACGGACAGGAGGCCCGCGCTCCCATCGCACTGGGCGTGTTGCGGTCGCTGGACGGTATGAGCCGGCGCGCCTCCTCGCCGACGCGGCAGTCGGCAAGGAGATGTACGCCGCGATGTCAGCGGTGTTTGGCGCCAAGCGCGTGTCGCTGAGCGCGCTCGGGCCCATCATGGAGCAGGACGACATCCTCTCCCTCGCGCTGCACCGAGCCGCGGTGCGCGAGACGTCCGTGTCCATCGTACCCGCAGAAGCCTCTTCGGGACTCGGGATGCTGCTGTTGGAACACCACGGGATACTGACAGTGAACGCCTTGGGAGCGCCCGGTGCGCGTGTATCCCTTCGGCTGAAGGCGTCGAGCGAGGAGATGGAGCGCGCGGGACACACCGGGGCCGTCGTCGCCGCCGTCGATGATGCATTCGGCCGACTCGCCAGTGTCATCGTCGACGTGGACGCCACGCGACGTCTCATTCTCCCTGGGCTACATCGATAACGTGTCGCGTGCATCCTTGACCCCGGCCAAGCCGGCCGAGCAAGATCGTCTGACGGCCCTCCTCTCTCTCGGACGGGGATCCGAGGCGTGCACCGTCGCTCGCAGACTCGGATCCGACGAATCAATCTTGGACAACGAGGCGGGATTGAACCTGTGCGCTTGCCCCCGCGCCAATCCAGGGGTAGGATGCCGGCACGATCCACGCCGCGTGCGACCGGGGCGGCGTCGCGTGGAACTCGTCGGTCGCCGATTCGCCCTCCGACCCGCGGGCCGCCAGCGGGCCAATCGCCATGTCGTCTTCCGCCTCGTCGGCTCGCCGCTTTATCGCCCGCTGCTGGTTCGCCTGCGCGTCGATCGCCGCATCGGTCGGAGCCGCAGCCGCGCAGGGTGTCTTTCTACCGACCGACGATCTCAACCAGAAGCGCTCGACAGCGGCTGCGGTCGTGCTGGCCGACGACCGGGTCCTGATCACAGGCGGCATCGACCGGCAGACCAGTTCCACAGCGCTCACGGCCGCCGAGATCTTCGACCCGAGCACCTCGATGTGGACGGTGACGGCGACATCCACGGGAACGACGACGCCGCTTGGTCGCCCCGGGTGCGTGGGATGATAGTCCGCATGAGGTGGAGAGAGTTACCCGAATGACCCCTCTCGGACCCACTGGAGGGCGCCGACCGACGCGGAGCACTCTGAGACAGAACCCTTCAGACACAGACCAATTGGAGAGAATATGGCGAGCGAAAGCAAGTGCCCGGTGATGGTCGGATCTCACGCACGTGGTACCACGGCGAACCAACACTGGTGGCCGAATCAGTTGAACCTCAAGATTCTCCACCAGAACTCTCCCCTGTCCGATCCCATGGGCGAGGGGTTCGACTACGCCGAGGAGTTCAAGACACTCGACCTGGATGCCCTGAAGAAGGACATCGAGGCGGTGATGACGACGTCGCAAGACTGGTGGCCGGCCGACTACGGCCACTATGGGCCGCTCTTCATCCGGATGGCGTGGCACAGCGCAGGCACGTACCGTATCGGCGACGGTCGCGGCGGCGCGTCCTCCGGAACTCTCCGCTTCGCGCCCCTCAACAGCTGGCCCGACAACGCGAACCTCGACAAGGCGCGCCGGCTGCTCTGGCCGATCAAGCAGAAGTACGGCCGGAAGATCTCGTGGGCCGATCTGATGATCTTCACCGGAAACTGTGCCTTGGAGTCGATGGGGTTCAAGACGCTCTGGTTCGCGGGCGGTCGCGACGACGTCTGGGAGCCCGAAGAGGACATCTACTGGGGGCCAGAGACCACGTGGCTCGGCGACGAGCGCTACACCGGCGACAGGGCACTCGCGAATCCTCTCGGCGCCGTTCAGATGGGCCTGATCTACGTGAATCCGGAGGGGCCGAACGGAAACCCGGACCCGCTCGCCGCCGCCAGGGACATTCGAGAGACATTCGCTCGCATGGCGATGAACGACGAGGAAACGGTCGCACTCATCGCCGGCGGACATACGTTCGGCAAGACCCATGGTGCTGCCGATGCGGTCCAGTACGTCGGTCCCGAACCCGAGGGTGCCAGCCTCGAGGAGCAAGGCCTCGGCTGGAAGAACAGCTTCGGCAGCGGCAAAGCCGTCGATACAATCACCAGCGGGCTGGAGGGCACCTGGACCACCGCGCCGGCGAAGTGGGACAACAACTTCTTCGACAACCTGTTCGGTTACGAGTGGGAGCAGGTGAAGAGCCCCGCCGGTGCGACGCAGTGGACTCCCAAGGATGCATCGGCCCAGGGCACTGTGCCGGATGCGCACGATCCGTCGAAGATGCACGCCCCCACGATGCTCACGACGGACCTCGCCCTGAAGATGGACGCGACCTATGCGCCGATTTCGAAGCGCTTCCACGAAAACCCCGCGGAGTTCGCGGACGCCTTCGCCGGGGCATGGTACAAGTTGACCCACCGCGACATGGGGCCCCGCACGCGGTGTCTCGGTCCGTTGGTTCCTGCCGAGCCGCAGTTGTGGCAAGACCCCGTCCCCGACGTCACTCATGAACTGATCGGAGAGCAAGACATCGCTGCTCTGAAGGGCAAGGTCCTCGCATCAGGACTGTCCATTTCGCAGCTGATCTCGACCGCCTGGGCGTCGGCGGCAACGTTCCGCGGCACCGACAAGCGCGGTGGGGCGAACGGGGCGCGCATTCGCCTCGCGCCGCAGAAGGATTGGGAGGTCAACCAACCGGCCGAACTGGGGAAGGTGCTGCAGACCCTGGAGGAGATTCAAAAGGAATTCAACAACTCGCAGTCCGACGGGAAGATGGTCTCGCTCGCTGACGTGATCGTTCTAGGCGGGTGCGCAGCCGTCGAGGAAGCGACGAAGAACGCCGGGCGCGACGTGCAGGTTCCCTTCTCGCCGGGGCGCACCGACGCGTCGCTGAAGCAAACCGACGTGGACTCATTTGCCGTGCTCGAACCCACCGCAGACGGGTTTCGCAACTACCTCGGAGGACACCGAAGATCGGCGGAGGAGCGGCTGGTGGATCGGGCGCACATGCTGACGCTCACCGCTCCTGAGATGACGGTGCTCGTCGGCGGCATGCGCGTCCTGAATGCAAACGTCGGCCAGTCCGAACTCGGCGTCTTCACCAAGCGGCCCGAGATGTTGACCAACGATTTTTTCGTGAACCTGCTCGACATGAACACGGAGTGGCAGGCGTCCTCCACATCCGAGCACGTGTTCGAGGGACGCGATCGCGGGACGGGCGAGCTCAAGTGGACCGGCACCGCCGTCGACCTCGTCTTCGGTTCGAACTCTCAGCTGCGAGCCATCGCGGAAATCTATGCATGTGACGACTCGCAGCAGGCGTTTGTGCGTGACTTTGTGGCTGCGTGGGACAAGGTGATGACTCTTGATCGCTTTGACCTTGCCTGATCTCAGCGAGGTGATCTCTCCGCAATGTACGTCGTGACCACGGCATAAACTGTCGGTAGAAGTCGAAGAGGGATCTTCAGCGCCACGTCGCGATGAAGCTGCGTGTCGAGCGCGCACCACACCTCGCCCATGCCGCCGGCGCCGAGGGGGCGGTGACCTTCCGCTGGAACCGAGCCAGCGCTTAGGCAGAAGCTGGCCGATGCGCCCGGAGGAAGGAACGTATCTGGCGCACTGCCAGGGGAATCCGCTCCGTGGGCTCCTTCCACGGGAACATGCTCACTTCGGGCTTCGGCGCGAGCATCGCGGCCTCCATGGCGGCGGCGTACGGATGCGCCTGGCTATCATCCGGCAGGATCAGTACGGGCGTCTGGCACGTCCTCAAGAGCTTCAACGATCTGTGTCGTGAGGGAGTGCCTCATCAACCGGTATTGGCCCTTGTTGATGCATCCGCCAGCGTCGGTCCTTCCGACGAGTTCGAAGACCAAAGCACGGAGATAATAGTCTAGCGGCCCCGGCCGCTTGGTCGCCCCGGGTCCGTGGTCTATGATCGGTCGGTTGCGCCTGTCGATCATCGTCCCGTTTCACCGCAATCTCGAGCACCTCCGTCGATGTCTCTCGGCGATCCGGGCCGAGACGTCGGGCGCCGAGGTGATCATCGCGGCCGACGGCGCCCTCGACGACTGTGGGGCGCTGGCCACGGCCTTCGACGCGCGGGTCCTTCGGCTCCCCGGTCCGCAGGGCCCGGCCGTGGCGCGGAATCGCGCGGCCGCGACCGCCCGGGGCGAGACCCTGGTGTTCGTCGATGCCGACGTGGAGGTAGCGCCGCAGAGCCTGACGCGACTCGCCGAGGTGCTCGACGGCCAGCCGCACATCGCCGCCGTGGTCGGCGCCTACGACGAGAGCCCCACCGAGCCGAACTTCTTCTCCCAGTACAAGAATCTCGCCCACTCCTACATTCACCAGGCCGCCGATCCCAGGGCACAGACCTTCTGGGCGGGATTCGGTGCGGTGCGGACCGAGGTGTTCTTCTCGGTTGGAGGGTTCGACGAGCGGTTCGAGCGCCCGTCCATCGAGGACATCGACCTGGGGTACCGACTCACCGCCGCGGGGCACCGGGTGCTACTCGACGCCCGCTTGCGCGTCTCGCATCTCAAGCGCTGGACGCTGCGCTCCCTCGTGGCGTCCGACATCTTCGATCGCGGGATTCCGTGACCCAGCTGATCCTCCGCTCGGGTCGCGTCCACGACGACCTGAACATCCGCAGCGCCTACCGCGTCTGCGTGGCCCTCACCTACCTCCTCGTGGCTGGCCTCGCCCTGTCGCTGGCGAACGTGGCGTTCCTCGCGGCGGTCGTCCCCATCGCGGCCGCCCTCTACGGGCTCAACTGGAGGTTCTACCGCTACTTCGCGGTCCGCCGCGGGCTCCGTTTCGCCCTGGCCGTGGTGCCCGTCCACCTGCTGTATCACCTCTACAATGGGCTCTCGTTCGTCGTCGGGAGCGCCATCTACCTGGCGCACCACCACGCCGGGCTCCGGCTCCCTGGCGCGCTGCCGCTGGAGTCGTGGCGCCGCTCGGACCACCTCGCTCGAGACCCGCGGAGCGAGTCGCTCCCGCCCCGGCCGTTCGAGACCGCGGCGGCACCCAAATCCCAACGGTCAGGTCAATAGAGGCGCAGCATCGAGAGCGCGACGGTTGGCGTCGCCGACGCATTGAGCATAACGTCCCGCCTCGCCGGGCTCCGCGAGGGCTCGCCAGCGCCCGATCACGCACCCGTCTCCAGCCGGCGCCTCACGCGCCGGAGCACGGAATCCGGAATCAAGGCAAACTGGTGCGCCGAGCCGGCACGCACCAGCGCGCGGGTCAGCTCGCGCGTGAGCCGCCCGTAGCCCCGACGGTTTACCCACGTGCTGGCCTCGATCGCGACCCGCACCAGCTCAGCTCCCGACAGCGCCCCCGGACGCCTCCTGGATGATCCGCAGGTAGCCCGCGACGTGCGGGTCCTCCGACCACAGACGCAGATACGCGCGGCGTCCGTTCTGGCCCAGCGCCGCGCGCCGCGCGGGGTCGGCACGCAGCTCATCGATCATCGCGACCAGCTCGGCGTCGTCCCTATACACGAGACCTCCCCCGCTGTCCTCGATCACCTCCGGCAGCGCCCCGAAGGGGGTCACCAGCGCGGGCGTCCCGACCGCGAACCCTTCCAGGATCACGATACCGAACACCTCGTAGCAGATGGACGGCACCACGACGGCGATCGCGTGCCGATACCACTCCCGGATGCGGTCGTATGGCAGCCGCCCGAGGAACTTCACGTGCGGGAGCTCGCGCGCCAGTCGCCGCAGGTCGGGACCGTAGGTGCCCTCTCCGACGACCACGAGGTCGCACTCCCGGTAGACACGGAAGACGCGGATGAGGTTCTGCAACCCCTTGATCTTCTCGAGGCGCCCGACGAACAGCACGTAGGGGCGGTCGTGGGGCGTCGCCGTTTCCTCGGCCTCCGCCCCGATGGGCAGGAAGTAGGGGAGGTGCACCATGGGCCGCCCGAAGCCGAGCTCCTGGTGCTTGCGGAGCGTGAATCGGCTTGGACACACGAACCGATCGACGTGGCGGAGATCGCCGTCCGCCCGCGAGCCGTAGCGCCACCACTGGGGTGGACGTCCCGAGATGAGCTGGCAGCTGAAACACGTCCGACGGGTGCACACGTCCCGGTTGTTCCGCCAGAGGACGTGCATGGGGCAGACGAGCCAGTGCTCGTGGGTCGTGTACAGCTTGACGGCGCTTCCCCAACCGAGGACGTCGAGCTCGGTGGGCTGGGCGGGGCGCGTCTCCTCCGGCGCTCACGGCCCAGCCTCGATCGCCCGCCACCAGTCGCGCGGCCCCCGCTCCACACGCGGCGGGCGATCCGTGCGAGCAGGACGATCGGCAGGACGGGCGCACCCATCAGGCGCCCCCACCGCCTCGCCCCCCCTCGGCGCGCGCACCGGCGAAGGCCCGGCTGAACCAGAACCGCTGACGCAGATACGGGCCGAACTCGAACCCCCCTTGCTTGAAGACCACCATCGCCGGCTCGAACAGGAATCGCACCCCCTCGCGCCGGAGACGCGGGTGCAGGACCAGCTCCCAGTAGCCGTCATCCAGAAGGTCCAATCGCTCGATCAACACGTCGCGCCGGTAGGCGGCGTTGACCGTGGTGATCGGCGCCGCAGCCAGTATCGGGAGACCGGGCAGGTAGGCGTGGTACTCGCAGAAATACACGGCCCAGTCGCGTACGGAGCCATAGTCACCGGCCGCAACCGGTCCGCCCACCACCCCGTTGGTGCCCCGCGCGAGCGCCGCGCGGAGCGTCCGCAGCCAGTCGGGCGAGGGCACGCAGCGCTCCTCCGTCAAGGCAACCACATCCTTCGCCGCCCGCTCGACGCCCCGACGGCGCAGCGCGGGGACCGACGTCCCACGATGACATTCGACGAGACGCACCCACGGGAACGCGCGACCGAGGCGTTCCACCTGCCCGGACTCGTTCGACGTCGCGACCAGCACCTCCGCGTCGGTGCCCCGGACTTGCGGCGCAATCGCGTCGAGGCACCGCTCGATGAACGGCGGACCGAGGCGGGATGCCACGACGATCGAGACGGTCACCGGTCCGACTCGCCGACCAGCAGTGCCAGATCGACGGAGAAGCGTGGCACCGCGATCCAAGCCCCCCGCAACGCCATCTCACCCGCCGGAGGCGCGGGCGTCACCTCGAACGTGCCCTGTCCGTGCCGGTCGAGGCCCTTGGGCCCGGTCATCGCCTAAGTGTAGCTCCGGGTGCCGACCGCGTCCGGTCGGAAGCGCACGCGCCACTCCTCCCCTCCGTGGAAGAAGCCCGCCTCCCGCCGCGGCTGCCCGCTCGGCGCCGTGCACACCGCGTCGAGCGCCACGTCAACGAACGGGTTACCATACAACTCCCGTTGCGGAACCGCGACCTCGAGCAGCGCGAAGCGCTCCAGCGACCGCCGACTCAGGGCGTGCTCCTCCGGGGACGGCGCGGCACACGCCGGCGCGCACAGCGCGAGCGCGGCCGCCCACAGCCCGACCGGCAGGCGATCGCTCATGCGCGACCCGCCCCGGGTCCGTCGCGCCGCGCGCACGACAGACAGACCACGCCGACGACCAGCATCACGAGGACGTAGCTGAGAACGTGCTCGAAGAAGTGAGGAAACAGGAGATCACTCAGATTCTGTACCTGCCCCTGCGATCGGGCTCCGGTCAGCGTTGCCCCGACGAGGAGGTAGGCACCCAAGGCCACCGCCAGCGCCCCGCACCCGAGGGCCGACGTCCACGTCCTTCGGTGGCTCCCCGCCGCACGAACGCCCTCGCCTGGCGCCGCGATTGCCAGCCCCATCCCGAGCGCCACCGGCACGGTCACCAGACCGTGGGTCAGCAGCTCGCGCAGCTGATGGCCCAGGAAGACGGCCTCGACGAAGGGCTCCCGGGTCACGCCGAACATCACGGTCGTCGCGCCGAAGACTATCAGGGCGCCACCGAAGATCCGCGCCCCCCGTCGGCCGGTGCCCGCCGGGTGCCCGATCAGCCACGCCAGCGCGCCGGCCACCGCGAACGAGAGACACATCGTCGCGATCCGCTCCAGCAGATGGTACCGCCAGTGCCCACCCCACCGCAGAGGCGCCCCGGGGCGTGTCGGCATCTGCGCAAGGTTCTCAAGCAACCCTGGCACGCCCTCGCGGGAGAGCGTGCCACCCAGGACCAGCAGACCCACCGCCAGCGTCAAGGCCATCAGCCCGCCCACGACGCCCCGACGCGTCCGTCCGGCCAGCCAGGTCGTCTCGCCGAAGAAGCGGAGGACCGCACCCGCGACGGCAATCCCAAGGACCAGGTCCAGCAGCAGCTCGCGGGAGGCATGCTCGAAGTAGAGGATCGTCTCGATGAGCGTGCGACGACCGTCCTCGTGGACGACCCGATCCCACGGCCAGAAGGTGCCCGTCTGGACACAGATGCCCCCGAACGCGACCAGGAGGACCACGGCCGGGCCTGGAAGAGGATCGTTCTCAGTCGGCGGAGTAGAATCATGGCTGACGCGCGCCTGGCGCCACACCCGGCAGCGCGCACACGACCACATCGCCCGCTCCGACGGTGCCCCTGAAACGTCGCCGGAGCGTGCACTCCTTGCGGATCGCCGCCATCAGCTCCGGCGTGTCGGCCTCGATGTAGGCCGGAAACGTGTAGACCATCCAGACACGCGGCGCCCGCCCGCGCATCGCCGCCAGCTGCGCGGCCGATTCGACCTCCTCCCAGCGCCGGTCGAAGTACCTGAGGTACGGGAAGGCAGCGGTGCCGGTCACGCCTACCAGGTCACCGCTGCCACGAGCGGTCTCGAGAAAGCGCAGGGCCCCCTCGAAGTCCTGCTTCGGGTAGCGATAGCCCGCGCCGAGCGACACGGCGGAGAGCGCGATCACGGCGCCGACGAGCACCGCCCCCACACGTGACGCCGAGCCGTCGCGGCGGCTCCAGACGACGGACGCGCCCCTGACGATGGCGAGCGAGCCGAAGCCGATCAGGAAGAAGAAGAAGCGGGGGTACGTCGGCCGCTGCATCAGAATCGTCCCGGCCAGGGTCAGGAGCCCCGGCAGTACGAACAGCGTGAAGCTCTGCGGGTCGCGGCGCAGGTAGCTCCACAGCCCGGCCACGAGCAACAGGCCGACGAGGGCCACTCCCACGGTCCCAAGACCGATCTCCAGCCCCCGCACCGCCTCCAGAAGGGTCCATCCCCGCGTGGCCACGCGGCCCCCCTGCGTGGGCGGTGCGGTGAAGAATCGCCCGAGGTCGGCCAGCAGCGGCGTGTGCAGCGCCAGGGTGAACCCGGCGGTCAGACCGAAGCCGAGCGCGGGTCGCCGCCACCGCCGCCCGGCGTCCTGGGTGGAGCCGGACAGCACCCACCAGAGACACCAGAGTGCATGCGCCGCGACCACGAAGCCCATGGTCAGGTGGGTGTAGGCCCCAGGGCGGCGGCGAGAGCGTAGCCCAGATACCACGGCATCCGCCCGGTCTCGCGTCCGCGGAGCCCGCGCACCAGCAGGTCGGTCGATAGCAGGACGAAGAACGCCAGCAGCGAGTACCCACGCGCGTTCTGCGAGAACCAGACGTGGTGGTAGGACACGCACAGGAGCGCGGCCGCCAGCAACGCCTCGCGCCGGGTGGTGACCGTCGTGCCCAGCCGATACAGCATCGGGATGGTGGCCACGCCGAACGCATACGCCGGGAGCCGGAGGCTCCAGGCGTGCTCGCCCAGGAACGTGACGCTCAGGTGGGCCAGCAACGAGTAGAGCGGATGGTGGTTGTTATGCGGGAACTCGGTGAGGAGTCGGTCCACCGGCAGCCGAACCGCAATGACCAGCGTGACGATCTCATCGTACCACAGCCCGGCATCCAACCGGATCGCGCGCAGCACCGCCCCCAGGACCGTGAGGCCGCCGACCGTCAGCAGCCACGTACGGCGCGTCGGACCCGTCACCACGGCCTGCATTTTTCAGTCTTCGACGACGTGCATCTCGAACGCCTCGCGTGCCGCGCGCCAGGACTCCCGATCCAGCGCGCCCCGATCGTCCAGGCAGTCGCTCGCCGCGTAGGCCATGGCCAGGGTGTGATGAGTGTTGTCGTGCGCGAACAGTCCCTGGCGACCGATCGTCAGCAGCCCCGCGACCCGCCCCACCCAGGCGTCCAGCCGGTCGAAGTGCTCACGGTAGCCGCGGGCGTAGATCGGGTAGGCCTGGGCCAGCCGCCGCGTCACGATCCGGCGCACCCGAACGTCGACGCGCAGATTGGCGCGGTCGAGCGCCTCGATGACCAGCGCGGCCAGTGCGTCGTCGGTGGCCGTCCAGTGGGCATCCCCGACGCCACACGGAAGCTCGGCGCACAGAATCGTGACGCCGGGATGCTCGGCCAGGCCGTAATTCTTCGGCTCCGACAGCCGGGTGATCGCCACCTGGGGCCCCGGGAAGTAGTGCGCGTCGTACTCGGTGAACCGATCCGTCTCGAGCACCAGGTAGACCAGGATCATGGCGCGGTAGCGGAGCGCGTCGACCGACGCTCGGACTGCCGGCTCGGCCGCCGGCCTCGTCAGCGACACCAGGATCGGAAGCGGGATCGTGGACAGGACAAGCCGGGCCGGCAGCGTGACCTCGCCGTCTCGACCGGCCGCGACGACCGACTGCACTCGCCCGGCCTCGGTGGTGATCGCGCGTACCTCGGTGCCCAGCCGGATCCGCGCACCGGCCTCGACGGCGGCGCGGTGGTACGCGTCGCTGATCTGCCCGTAGCCGCGACGCGGATAGAAGAAGCGACCGCGACCGCCCCCGCCGCGCCCGAATCCGGGCACGGCGTCGACCACCTTCCGCACCATCTTGGCCAGGGAGCCGGCCGAGACCCGCCGGCGCGCCTGCTCGGGATCCAGGTCGGCCGGGGGCGCGCCCCAGATCTTGGCCGCGTAGGGGAAGTAGAAGTGGCGGCAGATAGTGCGGCCGAGGTTGCGCTCGAGCACCGTCTCGAACGTCTCGGGACCGGACCGGGCGCAGGCGCGGGCCGCCAGAGGACGTCGCGCACGAGACCCGCGGCGAAGACCGGCGGCAGGTGGCGCACCAGATCGAGCGGTCGCAACGGGAAGTGGAGCCACCGTCCCTGCAACCGGATCCGACCGTGGCGCGGCCGATCCAGCAGATCGTCGCCGAGCATCGTCCGAATGTCGGCCAGGATGTGCGGCGCACAGGCGGGGTGCAGCCGATGGCTGCCGTAATCGACCCGGAGGCCGTCGATCTCGAAGCTCCCTGCGTTCCCGCCCACCGCGTCCTGGCGCTCGAGGACCGTCACGTCGAACCCGCCGCGCCGCGCCGCGCCAGGCGGAGCGCGGCGCCAAGCCCGGCGGGCCCGGCCCCGAGAACGACCACGGGAACCCGACTCACGCGGCACCGTCCTTCTCCCGCGGCAACGTCAGCGTGACCGCCCACCCGACCACGCCACCCGCCACCAGGACCGCCTCCCACAGCAGACCTACCGCCAGGACGCCCGACGCCGACGCGCCGAACGGCCGCATGAGACCCACGAGGGCAGCCTCCCGCACGCCGAGCCCCGCCAGGCTCACCGGCACCACCGCGACGATCTTGGCCAGGGGCCACGCCAGCAGCCACGCCCCCAGCCCCGGTCGCACGCCGGCTGCGTGACCGAGCCACACGTTGATCCCGACGAACCCGGCCTGAACCAGCAGCGAGAGCGCCAGGGCGGCGGCGAGGGTCCAGGGGCCTCCCACCAACCGCCGGACGGCGGTCATCGCCCGGCCGACCTGTGGCCACCGGTTTCCCGACATCACCAGGAGCACCCCCGCCGCGACGAGCGTCCCCAGGGCTACCACCAGCATCACCCCGGCACCCACGGTGACGATCCGCCCGGCGGGCCCCGGGAGCCGCCCCATCCACACCGCCCCGGCGAACGCCAGGACAACCAGCGCCGAGACGTCGATTCCACGGTCGGCGACGCTCGCGACCGCGATGTCTTCGCGCTGGCTGACACGACGCATCACCCAGCCCGCCCGGACGACGTCGCCACCTGCGACACCGGGGAGGCAGAGGTTGGCCACGAGCCCGGCGAAGTGGGCTCGGAGCCACAACGCGGGAGGCACGTCCTTCAGCGGTCCCATCAGCAGCCGCCACTTGAGCGCCGCCACCGCATGTCCGAGGAGAAAGCCGATCAACACGAGGAGGCCCGCCACCGGCGGGACGGAACGGAGCGCTGCCCACAACGCGTCGAGGGGCACCACTGCCAGCAGCAGGCCGAGGACCGAGAGCGAGACGACGAGGCGGAGGATCCAGCCGGGGCGCATCCTCTCAGAACGAGCCGGGCGGGCGCAGTTGCAGCCGCGCGATCATGTCGGCCAGCAGACCGACGGCCCAGATCACGATGGCCGCGAGCAAAGCCATGACCGCGCTCTCGGACAGGTTCCAGAGGAACAGATCGTAAACGAACTTCCCCAGTCCCGCGAGAAACAGAAGGGTCCCGAGCGGCAGGAACACCCGCAACGGATTGAACAGCACGATCGTCCGCAGGACGAGGATGACGAAGCTCACGAAGTCCGTCGCGCGCAGCTTCGAGGATCCGATGCGTGGCTGGCACTCGATCGCCTCGTGCACCACCCGGTGTCCCGTGCTGAGCAAGGCCAACGTCACCGTCGTGGTGAACGAGAACCCGGCAGGAAGGATGTGCAGGAACTGGGAGAGAACCGAACGCCGCATCACACGGAGGCCCGAGTTGAGATCGGGAATCGGCCGCGCCGCGAGGTAGCTCGCCAGCCTGGCGAGGATCCATTTGCCCGGGCGTCGCTCGATGGGGATGCTGCGGTCCCGCATCGTACGCGCGCCGACGACCATCGCCGCCTGCTCCGAGAGCTCCACGAGCCGGGGGATCGCCTCGGGCGGGTAGGTCCCGTCGGCGTCGATGATGACGATGAGCGGGGCCGTGCTCTCCCTGATGCCGGCCTTCAGGGCGGCCCCGTAGCCGACGTTCTCGGGCTGGGTGATGACCCGCGCGTCACGTGCCGCCGCCTCCTGCCCGGTGCCGTCGGTCGAGCCGTCGTCCACGACGATGATCTCGAAGGGCACGGACGCTTGCGTCAGCGCGGCCCGGGCCCGGTCGACGGTGCCGCCCACGCCGTTCCGCTCGTTGAAGGCCGGGATCACGACGACCACGTCGGCCGCGACCTCCGACTCCTCCCGAGCCACGGGCTCGGTCTCGAACGGCGAGCTGAGTGTCGCGGTCATCCGCCCTTCACCGTCTAGTCGCGGCCCGATTGACCCCCAGCCGCCGGAGCATCTTCGGCGCCAGAAACCAGCGCAGCCGGCCCGGGCCTGTGGGTGGAAGCGCGGCGAGGTCGACGCGGCACACGGCGCCCTTCTTGAACTCGAGGGGCGCACGCAGCCCGAGCAGCCGAGCCGCCAGTTGGCCCAGATCCGGCTCGTGCCCCACCAGCCCCAGACGGGCATGGCCCTGCTGGCGGCCGAGCTCCTCGATGACGGCCGCGTACCGCGCGCCGGGGGCAAGGACGTCCGTGCTCACGACCCGTGGGTGCGACGGCAGGCCCTCCGCCAGAGCGTCGGCCGTCTGCCGAGCCCGGGCGAGCGGGCTCGTCAGAATCTCGTCGAACGTGATGTCGAGCTGTGCCAGGCCGCGCGCCTCACGGCGCACCTGCACGAGACCATGCGGGGTCAACGGACGCTTGGCATCGTTGGGATAGCCGGGGCCGCTCGCCTCCGCCACCCCATGCCGGATCAGGAAGAGCTGAACCTCGGAATCTCTCGAGGCCCTGGACCGAGCCATTCGCAGCCTGCGTCCCCCGGCCCTACCCACTGGCGGTTATCGACTCGCTCGCTGCGCTTCCCGGCCAGACGCGCCGCGCGGTCTCTTCGCCGGTCTCGACACAGATAGACCACAGCTCCCGCCGGCCCGCCACGTAGCGACCATGGAGCCGGCGGCACTCTTCCTGGAGCCCGCGCGCGATCGCGCCCAGATCGGGCACCAACTCGTCATCGACAGCCAGCCCGGCCGCGACCTCGCCCACGTGAGCGACCAGAACCTCGCGATCGTTGAGACGCCCGAGGAGGTCCTGAACCCGTTTGAGTTCCTTGACCCTGGCGGCCGTCGGCGCCGCGCCGGTCTCCTCGACCAGCTCGAGGGCGTAGCGCAGCTTCTTGACCTTGATCCGGACCGCGTGCAGACGATCCGCCAGATACACCGCCCCGGCGTCGTCGATCGCCGCCATGAGCCGACCCGCCCGGCGTGCGAGGCGCCGCGCCAGCACCTCGCGCCAAGCCTCCCGTCCCTGATGGCCATTCAGATCCCCGACCCGGCTGAAAAGCTCGTGGACGAGCTTGCCCGGCTTGATCGACTGCAGCCGGGTCAGCATCCGCTGGCGAACCACCTCGCGACGACGCGAGATGTCCGCCCTGACCCGATCGATGGCCGCCCGATGCTCGGGGTGATCGGCCTCGAGCTCCGTTAGAATGCCGAGGGCGACGTCAAGCTCGCGCACCGACCCCAGGGCCCTGGTCAGACGCCGGGTCTTGCGACGTGCCTGGCGGAGCACCGGTCTCGAAAGCCGCGGCTCCAGGCACGGCAGCGCCTCGCGCATGCGGCGGGAGGCGACGCGCGTGCGATGCACCGCCTCGACGTCGCCCTCGCAGGCGGACGGCAGATTATCGACCAGCGCGCGCAGACGCTGCCCGACGACCCCTCCGAGCCGGTCGCGTGGGTTCATGGTAGGATGGCTCACGTACGCTAAGAAACGGGGCTACAAACCCCGCAAATACCTTACCATAGGGGTCATCGGACACGGTTCCGCCGAAGACCTCCTGGCCCCTCGGCGCCACCCGAACCCGGAACAATGCGGATCGCGGCGATCGACATCGGCACGAATTCCATCCACATGATCGTCGTCCAGGTCCGGCCCGATCTGGCCTTCGACGTCAGCGACGACGAGAAGGACATGGTCAGGCTGGGCGCCGGTGGCCTCGACGGCCGCGCGCTGACCGAAGCTGCCACGACGGCCGCCCTCCAGACGCTCTCCCGATTCAAACGCCTGGCCGTCTCTCACGAGGTCGACGAGATCGTCGTGTCGGCGACCAGCGCCGTCCGCGAGGCGGAGAACGGCGGGGACTTCCTCGCGACCCTCGAACGGCAGGTGGGCATCCACGCGCGGGTCATCTCCGGCACCGAGGAGGCCCGGCTGATCCACATCGCCGCGGCCTACGGTGTCGGCGTGGGGACCGACCCCGCCGTCGTGGTCGACATCGGCGGCGGCAGCGTCGAGATCACCCACGGCGGCGCCTCCGCGCGGCTGGCGCGCAGCTTCAAGCTCGGCGTGATTCGCCTGGCCGAGACGTTCGTCCGCTCCGACCCGATCGCCCGCCGCGACGAGCGACGTCTGGTTCGGCACATCAACCAGACAATCGCGCCCTACGTCGACGATATCGTCGCCCGGGGCTTCGCGCGTGTCATCGGCACCTCGGGGACGATCCTCAGCCTGGGCGCCCTGGCCGCCATGGACACGGATCCCCTCAGCTCCGACGAGCTGCGCAACCGCCGCGTGGGAGTGAAGCACATCCGTCGCGTCCGGGAGCAGCTCGTCGCGCTGCCGATCGAGCGGCGTCTCGAGATCCGAGGCCTGGACCCCCGGCGGGCCGATCTGGCGGTCGGGGGATCGATTCTTCTCGACACGATCCTGCGGCGCCTGCGGACGAAGGATCTGACGTTGTGCGATCTGGCCCTACGTGAAGGCCTGGTCCTCGACTACATCCGGACGAACCGCGCCAGGATCGCCAAGGTCGGCCGCTACCCCGACGTCCGCCGACGCAGCGTCATCGAGCTGGCCGAACGCTGTAACTACTCGCCGCGGCACGCGCGGCAGGTGGCGAAGCTGGCGCTCTCGATGTTCGACCAGACTCGCCCGGTCCACGGCCTCATCGACCGCGACCGGGAGCTCCTGGAGTACGCCGCGCTGCTCCACGACATCGGTGTGCACGTGGGCTTCGAGCGCCACCACCGGCATTCGTACTATCTGATCAAGAACGGTGGCCTGCGTGGATTCGAGCCACAGGAGACGGAGATCCTGGCCCTCGTGGCGCGCTATCACCGACGGGCCAGGCCCAAGAAGTCGCACCAGGGCTACGGGACACTCGGCCCTCGCACCCGGCGCACCGTCCGGGTGCTTTCCGCCCTCTTGCGTCTGGCGGAGGGGCTCGACCGGAGCCACGCGCAAACCGTGCAGGGCGTGCTGCTCCGCGACCACGGAGAGTCCTACCAACTACGGATTCGGTCGCGGCGCGACACGGAGCTCGAGCTCTGGGCGGCCAACCGGCACGCGGCACCGCTGCAGAAGATCCTCGGCAAGCCGCTACGCCTCGAGGCCAGAGGAACCATTCATGCGCAACACGCTGACCGCACCTCACGAGTATCAAGGCAAGCTGTTCGTCGTCGAAGGCATCGACGGCTCGGGCAAGACGACGCAGCTGGACCTCCTCGCCAAGTGGATGACCGCGGCCGGACAGCGCGTGTTCGTGACCGAGTGGAACTCGTCGGCGCTGGTGAAGGCCGCGACACGGGCAGGC
Organism: Vicinamibacterales bacterium; assembly: GCA_965197935.1. GTDB lineage: Bacteria > Acidobacteriota > Vicinamibacteria > Vicinamibacterales > CAZQMT01 > CAZQMT01. The sequence goes on from CBDAOD010000002.1 coordinate 2,428,919, forward strand.
AAGAAGAAGAACCTGCTGACACCAACGACCTTCAGTCTGCTGCACGCGACCGACTTCGCTGACCGGCTGCTCTACCGCATCATCCCGCCGCTCAAGGCCGGCATGATCGTCCTCGCCGACCGCTACGCGTACACGGCCTTCGCGCGTGATGCCGCGCGGGGCGTCGATCGCCGGTGGCTGCGGGCGCTCTACAGCTTCGGCGTCAAACCCGACCTTGCGCTGTACTTCAAGGTGCCGATCGACGTGTCGCTGGAGCGGCTGATGGCCAGACGGGTCAAGCTGAAGTTCTACGAGGCCGGGATGGACCTGGGGCTGAGCCCCAGCCCCGTCGAGAGCTTCCGACTCTTCCAGGGACGGGTCCTCGAGGAGTACGATCGGCTGGTGGACGAGTTCGACCTGAGCGTCGTCCCAGCGACGGGGAGCATCACGGAGCAGCAGCGGGCGGTCCGTGCCCTGGTATCGCGCCAGCTCGAGCCCGAGCAGGCGCGGCGGAGCGGAACCGATGGCTAGTGAAGCGAACGGTGGCGGCGTGCCGGGAACCTACTACGGCGACGGGTTGCCGTATCTACCCCTCGAGGGTCACACCGGAAAGCTGATCGCGATCGAGGGCACCGATAGCGTCGGCCGCTCGACCCAGATACGTCTCTTGCGCGAGTGGCTGGAAGTCCAGGGATACGGGGTGGTGGAGACGGGCTGGACGCGATCTCCGTTGATGCAGCCGACGATCGACCTCGCCAAGTCGAGCAACACGCTCAACAAGCTGACCTTCGTCCTGCTCTATGCCACCGACTTCGCCGACCGGCTGGAGAAAGAGGTCATCCCCGCCCTCAAGGCGGGATTCGTCGTCCTGGCCGATCGTTACATCTTCTCGGCACTCGCGCGGGCAGCCGTGCGTGGGGTCGACCAGGCATGGCTGCGGAGCCTCTACGGGTTCGCGGTGGTGCCGCATCTGGTTTTCTATCTCAAGGTGGATGCCGAGACGCTGATTCGTCGCGTCCTGGAGTCCGGAGGCATGGAGTACTGGGAGTCGGGCATGGACCTGAAGCTCGGGGACGACATCTACGACAGCTTCCGAGCCTACCAGAGCAAGCTCCTGCGCGAGTACCACGCCCTGGTGGACGAGTTTGGCTTCCGCGTCCTCGACGCGCGACGTCCGATCGACACGATCCAGGACGAGCTGCGTCGGCAGATCGGTGACTTCCTCCTCGCCTCGGCGCCGGTCGGTCACGCCAGCGAGGCGACATCCCGGTAGCAGCCCGTCGCGAACGTCCGACGCCTACCAGGCTTGGTGCGGCGCAGGACTTCACCAAGGGACTGCGGGTGTTTACACACTGTCTATGTCTCGGTAACGCCAGCGTAACACCCTCCCCTTAGACTCGTTTCCATGAGCAATTCTTCTTGTATCGCGGCCTCCCTCCGCGTGGCGGGGCTCCTCATCGGTTTCGTGTGTTTCAGCAGCGCCTCCGTCCCGGTGCTCCACGCCCAGGAAGCCGACCCCGATTCCGAGCCGGCCCCGTGGTGGCAACGCATCAGCTTGAGCGGTGACTTTCGCGGACGCTACGAGGGCTTCTATCAAGAGGGACGAGAAACCCGGCATCGCGAGCGGTTTCGCGTGCGAATCAGCATGGACACGCCGATCTCCGACGAGGTCGATTTCGGTGTGCGGATCGCCAGCGGGGACCCGGGCAACCCCGGGTCGACGAACCAAACCTTCGGCGACACGCTCGGACGCAAGGCCCTCAACATCGATCGGGTGTTCGTCGCCTACACGCCGGAGGGCGCCGACTTCCTCACGCTGGGCGGGGGCAAGTTCGGGTACCCGCTCATCCGCACCCAGATGCTCTGGGACGACGACGTCAACTGGGAGGGCACCTATCAGCGCGTGTCGATCGGCGGGAGCCGACCGGCGACCCTCGGCCTGGCCGCCGCCCAGTCGCCGATCAACGAGGTCAGCCGGGGCGAGGACTCGTTTCTCTTCGCCGAGGCGGCTCAGGTCGATGTCGAGGTCGGGCGACACTCGCTGTTCCTCGCCCTGGCTGGCTATGCGTTTCGAAACGTCGACCAGGTGGCGATCGCCTACACGACCGACGAGCTGCGCACCCACAATACGAACCTGCTCAGACGAGACGCCGGTGGCAACGTCGTGGGGTTCCTGTCCGGCTTCAACCTCATCGACGCAATCGCTGGCGCGACCTTCGCGACGGGCGACGCCGAGTATCCCGCGAGCGTGCTCGTTGACTGGGTGACGAATACCCGGGCCGCCACCGAGGAGGACACCGGCGTGTGGATCGAGACGGAGTACGGCCGCGCCAGGAAGCCGCGCACCGTCGCGGTGTCTTACGTCTTCGCCCGCATCGCGCAGGAGGCGGTGCTCTCTCCCTTCAACTACAGCGACATGCCCGGGAGCAACCTGTGGCTTCACATGCCCGGGGTCTCGTTCGCCGCTAAGAGCGGTGTCAACTTCGACATGGACGCGATCATCAGCAAGACGCTCCGCTCCCCCACCCCCGATCTGGAACGCTGGCTGACGCGCGTACACGTCGCCGTGCGGCTGAGCTTCTAGACCAATTCTTGCTCACCGCGCCTTGCTCGGGCCGGCCGCGGCATCTCCCAAGGTGCCCGTGGTGCAACGCAGAACTTTCACCACGGGCTGCTAGTAGAGACGTGGCACGTGGAGCGAATCGGCGACCACGCGACGAACATCGCCGAGGACGTCATCGTCATAGTGCCGGCCCGTGACGTGAGACACGGCAGGTGACCTGACCGGCCACTCGACCCACCCGGCGTGATCGCCTACAATGATCCGCGTGCGTCCTGCCGGGATGTGTGCCTGCTGCGGTCGGCAGCCGGCGAGTCCCCCGTGGCGCCCGTTTTGCAGCAAGCGCTGCAGGCTACTCGACCTCGGACGCTGGCTCGACGGGAGCTACCGTATCCCCGGCGAATCGGCCGGGCTGGCGGATGATCCTCCGGACGACGAGCCGCCTCCCTGACACACCCTGAGATCCCGCGAACGTCACGACGGGGGATCGCAGGGGCGGCATGTGCCCGACGACCAGGTTCTTCATCCATCCATGCCTGAGACACTCACAATCACCGACAATCGCACGGGAAAGAAGTACGAGGTTCCCGTCCAGGATGGCGCGGTCCGGGCGGCCGACCTCAGGCAGATTAAGGTCGAGCCGGACGACTTCGGCCTCCTGACGTACGACCCCGCCTTCACCAGCACCGCCTCCTGTCGCAGCAGCATCACCTATATCGACGGTGACAAGGGCGTGCTGCTGTATCGGGGCTACCCGATCGAGCAGCTGGCCGAGCACAGTGACTACCTGGAGACCGCCTATCTGATCCTGTTCGGCGAGCTCCCCTCCCCGGTGCAACTCCAGAACTGGCAGCACGAGACGACCCAGCACACGATGTTGCACGAAAACATCAAGAAGTTCATGGAGGGGTTCCTCTACGATGCGCATCCGATGGGGATCTTCCTCAGCACGGTCGGTGCGCTGTCGACGTTCTACCCCGACGCGAAGCGGATCTTCAGCGAGGATTCTCGGCGCATGCAGGTCCGCCGCCTGATCGCGAAGGTCCCCAGCATCGCGGCCTATGCTTATCGACACAGCATCGGGCGGCCCTATGTCTATCCGGACAATGATCTGAGCTTCACCGGCAACTTCCTCAACATGCTCTTCAAGATGACCGAGGTGCGCTACGAGCCCGACCCGGTCCTCGAACGCGCGCTCGACGTGCTGTTCATCCTGCACGCCGATCACGAGCAGAACTGCAGCACCAGCGCCATGCGCGGTATCGGCAGCTCGCACGTCGATCCCTACTCGGCCCTCGCCGGGGCCGCCGCTGCCCTGTACGGCCCGCTCCATGGCGGAGCCAACGAGGCCGTGCTCAGGATGCTCCAGGAGATTGGCTCGACCAGCAACATTCCGAGCTTCATCAAGAAGGTCAAGGCCGGTGAAGTGCGCCTGATGGGCTTCGGGCACCGTGTCTACAAGTCCTACGACCCCCGAGCGAAGATCATCAAGCGCATGGCCGACCTCGTGTTCAACGTGACCGGCCGGAATCCACTGCTTGACATCGCGCTCGAGCTGGAGCGAATCGCTCTCGAGGACGACTACTTCATCAGTCGTCGGCTGTACCCGAACGTCGACTTCTACTCGGGTCTGATCTACCAGGCGATGGGGATTCCGCTGGACATGTTTCCGGTCATGTTCGCGATCCCGCGAACCGTCGGCTGGATCGCGCAGTGGGAGGAGATGCTGCTCGATTCGGAGCAGAAGATCGCGCGCCCGCGGCAGATCTACACGGGGTACCTCAAGCGGGACTACGTGTCGCGCGACCGACGGGGAGAGCAGCTCGCGTGACACCGGGGGCCGCCCAGGGAGAGGTCGTGGACGGCACGGGCAGCGCCCGGCGTCAGCCGCGATACTTGATGACGAGCGCCGTGACGTCGTCGCTCTGCGGCGCCCCTTCCGTGAACTCGCGGACGTCGGCTAGCAGCAGGTCGAGCAGCGCGCGTGGCTCGCTGCCCGCATAACGGCGCACGCACTCGAGAATCCGGTCGTCCCCGAACTCCTCCTCGCGCGTGTTCAGCGCCTCGGACACACCGTCGCTGAACACCACGATCCAGTCGCCAGGCTGGAGCACGACCGACTCTTCCTCGAACGGAATCTCTTCGAACAGGCCGACGATCGACCCGCCGGTCTCGAGCCGCCGGACCTGGCCGTTCGAGATCAGGAACGGCGGATTGTGTCCCGCGTTGGTATACGTGCGACAGCCGTCGGGTGCGATCACGCCATAGAGCACCGTGACGAACCGGTTGTCGATCGCGCGTCGAATGAGCGCCTCATTCAGGCGTCCGATCGACGCCGCGGCCCCCCCGACGCTGCTCACCTCGGCGGCGAAGAACCCCTGGAGCAGCGCGCTGAGCAGCGCGGCCGGCGGGCCCTTCCCGGCGACGTCGCCCAGGGCGAAGCCGAACCGCTGCTGGGGGAGCTCGAGATACTCGAAGAAGTCGCCCCCGATCGAGCGGCACGGGAGGGTTCGGGCCGACGCCTCGAATCGAGAACCGACGTGCTCCGACTTGGGTAGCAGCGCCTGCTGGATCTCACCGGCGATGGCCATCTCCTGGTCGAGACGGGCCTTCTCCAAGGCCGATCGATAGAGCCGGGCGTTCTCGATCGCGATGGCGGCCTCGGTTGCTAGCGTCTCGAGCGCCGCGCGCGTCGAGCTCGCCAGAAGCGCGCCGCGCTCGCGGCTGTCGAGATACAAGACGCCGATGCGCTTCTCCTCGGGGGGCGTCTCGGCCTTCTCCAGATAGCGTACCAGGAGCAGGGGCACGCAGAGCACGTGACGGATCCCCAGGGCCACGGTGCCCATGTGCACGTTGGCCAGGTCGCCATCGAGCAGATCCGCACGATTCCGACTCGCCCGTCTCGAACACGTCCTCCGGAATCTTGCGACTCGTCTCGAACCGGCTTCCCGACAGCGTCACCCGGCCCCGCCCACGGGCGAGCTTCAACTCCAGCTTGCCCTCCGGGCTCGCGAGCATGATGAAGCCGCGTTCGGCGGCACCCACCTCGATGGCCGAATCGAGCACCATGGTCAGCACGTCATCGAGCACCCGCCCGGACCCGAGGGCGCGCAGACCCTCGAGCAGGGCCGAAACGTGACGCAGATCGCCGATGACCCTCGTCGAGGCATGATCGGACACGTCGGACGGCTCCTCGAGGAGGAACACGAGATCGGCACCGCCCGACCGCCCGACGCGGATGCGGTCCCCGTGCGCCAGCACACGCTCGGTCACCTGCTCGTCGTTGACGAATGTGCCATACCGCGAGCTGCGATCCCTGAGCAGGTAGCCATTCGGCTGGACGACGATCTCGGCATGGTCTCGCGAGATCTCGCCGCCGCTCAGACGCAAGTGGCTCCCGTCGCGTCGCCCGATCACGAAGACAGCGGCGCTGATCGGGACCAGCCGACGTCCGGTGGAGTCCGTGACTTCGAGTCGAGCGTCAGCCATGACGTAGAGGGCAGAAGACCAGTGCTAAAGCCATCATGGTAGTCAATCTCGAGCGATGGGCGCAATCGCGCCGCGCGCCTCACCTCCGGCGGGCGAACCGCCAGACCAGCAGGATGACGGCGCCCACGACCAGGGTCCAGGTGACGCCCGCCGGTACCTGGCCCAGCGGCGCGCGACCGAGCAACAGCGCCGCCACCGACAGGAGCACGAGGCCGATCAGCGCCGGAACACGACGCCCCGGTGTCCGCTTCCCGTCCCGCGGCCGGGCGCGGAGTTCGGTGGTTGCGGCGCCGCATCGAAAGCAGATCAGCGCCTTGTCGGCGATCTCGGTCCCGCAGCTCTTGCAGATCACGCCGGCTCGCCCTGCCTGGCAGCCCGTGGTGAGAGTCCTGCCGCAGTCGGCCGGCGCGGCATCACTCGTCCTGTCCTGTCAGCGCATTTCATCACGTCAGCCCCGCGCCGTGCCCGGTCGGACGCAGGATCTCCACCACCGGCTGCCAGCTCGCAGCGACGCTATACTGCCACGCATGATTCCCCTGCGCGACATCATTCCCTCGCGTACGACGCCGTTCGTGACGGTCGGGATCATCCTCATCAACGTCTCGGCCTTCCTCTACGAGCTGTCGCTGCCCGAGGCCGACCTGCTCAGGTTCCTGCGGCTCCACGGTGTCGTCCCCGTCACGTTCGCCTGGCCGGCGGTTCTCACGTCGATGTTCCTGCACGGCGGGTGGCTTCACGTTCTGGGGAACATGCTATATCTGTGGATCTTCGGGGATAACGTCGAGGATCGGATGGGGCACGGGCGCTTCATCGTCTTCTACGTGCTGTGCGGAACCGTCGCGACGCTGGTGCAGGTCGCGACGGACCCCGGCGGCGCCGTGCTACTCGTCGGGGCGAGCGGCGCGATCGCCGGCGTCATGGGCGCCTACTTCGTCCTCTATCCCCACTCGCGGATCATCGCGCTCGTGCCGATCCTGTTCTTCGTGCAGATCATCGAGGTCCCGGCCATCTTGTATCTCGGCCTGTGGTTTCTGATGCAGTTTCTCAGCGGCGTCGGCTCCGTGGGCGTCCAGACCCAGGACGCTGGCGGCATCGCGTTCTGGGCGCACGTCGCGGGGTTCGTGGCCGGGGTCGCAGGCGTGTTCGTCCTCCGTCGTCCCGAGCGCCAGCGGGTCGAGTGGTGGGGACGCTAGTGTCCGTGGTGTATCGGAGCGCTCAGCCGCGCGGCGTGCCTGGCCGGGCTGCTAGCGCCCGAATGTCCCGAGACACGCGTGCCAGCTCGACCAGTAGGGCCTCGAGATCGCGCTGGTAGGTCTCCTCGTCCGCCTCGGCCTTCCGCGCCTTCAGCTCCTCCAGGCGAGCCTCCAGGGCGCTCCGACGCTCCAGGAGCAAGCGGAGCGCTGGGTCGTCGGCCGCCGCCGGGTCGAAGTCCGGGTCGAGATAGACCGTGCGCGCCAGATCGCCGTCCGATCCCGGCGCACCGGCCTCGCGACCCCGTCCATCGCCATCGTCGTCGAGGACGGGTCGTTCAGTGGACAGACGACCCCGCTGCTCGTACCAGTCGCGGACGCCGGCGCTAACGTAGGTGAAGGCCTCCCAGATCGACACCCGGCCATTCTTGTCGAGGTCGCTGGCCTGATCGTCGAACGCCTTCGCGAAGAACTCGGGGAAGATCGTGTCGTAGCGCTGCGCGGCCGAGTCCGTCGCGCTCACCAGCACGCGCCCGGGTCGGGCCAGGCGCTCGACGAACGGCGCGCTGGCCGCCGTCGTATCGACGAACACGAGCCGGCCGGGCAGCGGGCGCAGGAGCCGGTCCCAGTCGGAGGCCTTCAGATCCGGACCCACGAGGTTGAACTTCGCATCCACTCCGTCGAAGGTGCCGTGGCCCATCAGCACGACCAGCAGCGTGTCCTCTCGGCTCAAGCGTTCGCGCAGGGCGGTCGTCGCACGCTCGACGCCGTCACTCGAGGCCAGATCCTCGCCCTTCCCCGGCTGCTCGCTGAGCACGAACAGGTGGTCGTCGGGCAGCTGGAGCCGGTGTCGAAGGGTCAGCGTGAGATCCGAGCGCCAGGTGTCGTAGGCCTCCGCGTAGTCGGGGCCGCCCGAGGCCCCCGACACGATGAGGGCGTAGCGCTCCTGCGCGTCGGCCCACCCGCACAGCAGGGTCGTCGTCAGCACCACGCCGCCGATGCGCCATCTTCGAGACCGACCGCGCGATGGCGCCGGGCGGTGTCTCATCTCAGCCCCACCCGTCGTCGCAGCCCCCACTCGAGGGCGAGCAGCGCCACGACGAGACCGAAGATCCACACGTTGTTCCACAAATCGCGGCGACCGGGTGGCGCCCGCTCGGGTGCCCGCCGGCGGAGCAAATCGGGCAGACCCCCCAGCTCGTCCGGCAAGAGGTAGCGGCCGCCGCTGGCGGCTGCCACCCGGCGCAGCACCTCTTCGTTCCGTCGAGGATCGGCCAGCTCGGGGTCGGCACCGCCAACCAGCACCCAGTCCTCGTCCGTCCCGAGCACGACGTTCCCTCGCCGGGCTTCCGCCTGCACGTGATACACGCCGGCGACCTCCGCGCGGGTCTCCACGCGGTATCGACCGCTCACGGCTTCACCCGGAGTCGCCTGGAGCGTCTGCTCGATGCCGCCGGGGACGGTCAGCCGGAGCTCGACCGTCGCGTCCGCGACCGGCACGAACTCGCCATCGCGCACCATGACGTCAACGGTCACGCCCTCGCCCGGCACCGCGCCACCCGATGCGCTGATGGCCACCGGGGCGGGCGCCGCGGTCGACAACCACCGTGTGGCCTGACGCCAGAACGTCTCGTAGGTCCGGTCGGACGACGGAAGCATCATGCGCCACCGCCAGGCCGATTCCCCGGAGAAGACCATCGAGCGCCCTCGCCCGTAGCGCTGCACGGCGACGAGTGGACGGGCCCGCCCGCCTGGCGCCGCCGCGATCGCGAGGACCGACGCCCCGGGGCGCGGGGCGCCCAGCGGGAAAGTGGCCGCGAGGGCTGGCGCGGCCGCCCATCGCCGCCGGCTGTCTTCCGGCGACGTGCCGAGCTGCATCACCGGATGTCCTTCGCCCTCGGCCGTCACGGACAGCTTGTTGATCTCGGCCCGAGCCGAGGCCGAGACGCGTGCGACGCCCTCGCCGCGCTCCGACAGCGCGACCGGCAACACCTCCTCCAGCGGCGTTCGCGCCAGGCCCTGTCGCTCGAACGACCGGGCGCCCAGCACGAGCAACCCGCCGCCACGGGTCGCGACGAAATCGGCGGTCATCCGGAGCTGATCGTCGGTGAAGAAATCCGCTTCGATGTTGGCCAGGAGCATGGCGTCGTAGGCGAACAGGGCCTCGCGGCCCACCGGGTACCCACCCGCCAGCGCCACGGTACGCTCCTTATCTCCCTGCAGATAGAAGGTCGCCTCCCCGCGGTCGTTCTGGCCCTTCCGGACGATCGAGTCGAGCTCGATTCCCGAGTCCGCCGCCAGCGCCCGGGTGAGGAAGCTGTGCTCGTAGCCCGGCGCACCCTGAACGAGCAGCACGCGGCGTCGCCGCCCAGGCGGCCGCACGAGGAGACGCCGCGTGTTGTTCTCGGGCGCGAGCTCGGAGGGATCCGCGGGAATCTCGACCGTGTAGAGCGTGGCGGTGTCGTGGGCGGGCGCCACTTGGAACACCTCACGCACCGGGGTGCCCTCGCGCGCGGGCGCGACGTGCCGAACCTGAATCGGCCGGCCGTTCTCGAGCACGCGGATCTCGATGGGCTCCCGGTCGAAGCCATGGCTCACGACCGAGGTGGTCAGCTCGATGACCGTCTCCGTCAAGGCGGCCTCCCCGGCCGTCACGGACAGGACCTCCCGGTCGCGGGCGATTCGGCGAGCGCCGACACCCACCGTGTAGATCGGCGCGTCGCCAGGGTCGACGATCCCCGCCGCGTCCAGGCTCCCCGTATCGCCGCCATCGGACACGACCACGAGCCCGGCGACGGTCTGGCCGCGGTAGCGCTCGCGTACCGCTTCGAGGGCACCCGCCAGATCGCTGCGCCGGGCATCGCTCGGCAACCGCTCCAGATCGGCCGGGCCCACGGCCTCGCCAAACGACAGGGGCTCGACACGGAACTCGCCGGCCAGCTCCGGCAGCACCTGCCCCTGCAGCAGCTCGGCGACTCGATCGATCCGCCGCCGTCCATCGGCATCGGCGAGGCGCATGCTCCGGGAGCCGTCGACCAGAATGGGAACCACGGCGTCGCGGAGACCGGCCGATGGAAGCAGCGCCATCGGGCGGAGCCAGCACGCGAGCAGGAGGACGAGCGTCGAGAACCGAAGCCCCGACAGCAGCACTCGCTGGCGGCCGGTCAGCGGGACGGCCGTACGCACGTAGGCCAGACGGGCGAGCGCCGCCGCCCCGAGCAGAAGGCCGATCACCATCCACCATGGCAGCGGCTGCGCGAAGATCATCCCCGGCTCCAGACCACGGGTCGTGTCGGATCCTGCCGCCGTCGCCCGGCGCCGTCAGTGCTTGTTCGTGTTGGCAAGCGATTGGTAGTACCGGTCGACCAGCGACTCGTAGTGATCGGGCAGGCGTTCGTGGGCGCCGGCGTTGAGGCGATCGCGTGCTTCGAGCTCGGAGAGCCGCTCGGACAGCGCACCCTCCGCCAGCTCGAGCGCCAGACCCACCTCTCGCCGGAGCACGCTCCAGTCGGATCGATCCTGTTTGAAGGCCTCGATGCCTGGCGCCGAGCGGCTGTACCGGTGCTCCTCCGGTGTTCCCCCGAGCCCGGGATTGTCTCGCCGGATCTCGTCCACCAGCGCCTGAGCCTCCCGGAGCCGCTGCGCGTACTCCTCGCGCAGCCTGGTGACCTCCACGTCACCGCCCTGCCCACCCAGCCCCTGGGCTCCAGGCGCACCCTCGTCGTCGGGTCCGCCGCGCTCGCCGCCGGCAGGATCTGCAGGCGGACTCGACCCATCGCGCGGCGATCCCGACTCGCCGCGGCCGGGTTCCTGGCCCTCTCGTCCTGAGTTCGCGGGCTCGTCGTCACCGCGACGGCCCGGCATGCGGTCGTCGAGCTCGCGCTGCAGCGCGTCGAGCTCGGATCTCAGCTCCTGCGCTCGCGCCAGCTGCTCGGAGAGCCGGCGCGACGGCGACTGATCGTCGGCGCCGGCGTAGGCCATGCTCTCCACGACCCTCGCGAGATCATCCGCCAGTCGCTCCTCGCGCTCGACCAGCCGCTCCAGCCGGTCGTCGCCTCCAGGGGCCGTCGGTGTCCCGGATGCCTCGGCGAGCTCCCGGAAGGCCGCCGCCGATTCCCTCAGTCTGCTCTCGACATCGCTCCGCTCCAGCTCCTCGGCGGCCTGTCCCACCTCGCTGCGCTCGGCCGCTGGCCCCTCGGTCGAGATCAGCTCACCGAGTCCTCGGCGTAGCTGCTCCACGCGCGCCGCGAGGTCCTCCTGCTCTCCGGCGAGGCGGCGCGCCGTCGCCTCCGCAACGCGCTCGCCATCGAGCCGCTGCGTCTCCGCCGCCACCCGCCGCTGCCCCTCGGCCAGCTGCTGGGCCTCGCGCTGCATTTCTCCCATGGCCCGGCGCCGTTCCTCCGGCATCTGCTCCAGCAGCTCGCGCTCGAGCTCCCGAAGTCGATCCGCGGCCCGGGCGCTTCGGGATCCGGCTTCCTCCAGATCCTGCCGCCGGAGCCCGCTCGTGGCGCTCCGCATCTCATCCGAGGCGGCCTCCAACCCAGCCTGCGCGGACGTGCGGTCGCCGCCTTCCGATCGCTGGCCTCCGGACTCGGATCGGCTCTCGGACATCCGACGGGCCAGCTCCTGGGCGCGTTGACGCAGCTCGGACTGCTCCCGCGTCAGCCGCTCCAGCCGGCGCTTGATCTCCTCGGGATCGAGCCCCGCTCGCTCTCGGGCGAGCTCACGTTGCTGACGGCTCAGCTCATCCTGCCGCCGCGCCAGCTCCCGAACCCGGTCGAGGGCCTCGCTCCCCGGGGCGGTCTCCGGCGTCGCCGCAGTGTCGCGAGTCTCGTAGTTGGTCTCCTGTTGGCGGCGCAGCTCGCGGTCGAACAGCGCGGACAGGTCCTGATTGGAACGGTTGCCTCCGCCCCCTCCCGCGCCGCTGGACTGCTGGCGCGCCACCTGTTGCTCGCGAACGTCGGCCTGCGCCTTGAGCAGCTGGTTCAGGGCCTCCATCTCGTGCGGGAGGGCGCCGGACGTATCCGTCGCCTCGAGCGCCGCCTGCGCGCCCGCCATGGCCGTTGCCGCCTTCTCCAAAGGTGGCGCGTCGCGCGGGGCCGTATCCTCGCCCCGTCGCAACCGGCGGCCCGGCTGACGCGGGAGGCCCTCGGCCGTCCGCTGGGCGGCCTGCTCGACCCGCACGCGAAGCTCACCCTGAGCTCGCCCGATCGACTGGATGTCTTCGACCGACCGACCCGCCGTCGCCGCCCGCCGGTCGAGCTTCCAGGTTGCCACGATGATCTGCTTCTGCGCCGTGGCCAGATCGTCGAGCGAGCGCCCGCCGGCACCCATCATCGACTGACTCTGCGCGGCCGCGAACTCGGCATCGAACGGCGTGACCTCGAGAAAGAAGATGTCGCTCCGTGCCTCCGTCGAACGCTTTCCCCGGCTGACGTCACGCGCCTGGGCGTAATACGTCACGAAATCCCCGGGTTGCAGGCCGAGATCCTCGCCGTAGATCGTGTGCGCTCCGGTGATCGACCGTGCGGTCGCCGGCACGGGGAGCGGAACGACCAATTCCTCGCCCCCGCGGACCGACACGACGAGCTCCAGCGCTTCAACGCCGTAGTCGTCGTCGGCGCGAGCCTCGATCGTCACCTCCTCGAGCGGCGTCACCTGACGGTCGCCCGCCGGCCTCAGGACACGCACGGTCGGAGGCCGATCGTCCATGACGCGGATGAAGTACTCGGTGTCGCCGGGGCTCGTGAGGTCGTCCCGGTCGGAGAGCGACACGCGGTACGACCCGTCTCGATCGACACGGAAATCGACCTCGACCACCCGGCCCTCGGCGTCGTCACCCGGGGTCATGTCGATCCGCGGGCCCTCGTCCATGACCAGCGCGCCCGCCCGAATCGGCTTGCTGGTGTGGACTTCGAGGGTGACGTCGGTGCCCGCCGGCGCGTAGATGTCACCACCATCCGTTTCCACCCGCGGATCGAGCCCGCTGAAGCTCGGGTAGCGATACCGCACATCGATGCGATCGATCGTAGGCGGATGCACGACCGTCACGTCGTACTCGGGCGACTCGACGGCCCCGGCGGCCACCCGGTAGGAGAAACCCGCGCCGACCGCTGGCAGCTCGAGAGCGAACTCGCCCTCCGCCGTGTCCATCTCCGTCTCGCGCAGCCCCCCGCCGTCCGCGATGGTTAGCGTCGGCACCACGCCGGCCGTCCCGTTCGGCCCCTGGTCGAACCGCGCGACGATGCGCAACGGCTCGCCCGCGACGATTCGAACGTCGCCTGGCTCGACCTCGAGAGTCACGGTGTGTGGAAACGCGTACAACGAGACGGCGTGCAGCACGCGGCGAGTGGAGCCGCCACCCACGCCGAGGATGACCGCGAGCGCCCCAAGCGCCGCGCCCGCCTGCAGCGCCGAGCGTTTCACCGCCGACCGGCTCACCACGGCGTCGGGCTCGATCTCTCGGAGCTTCGAGGTCGCGTCGGAGATGAGCAGGTCGTGCAGCAGAGACCCCGTGGGTTCCGCGCTGAATTGTGCGGCGGACGCGATCCGGTCCTCCAGCTGCGGACAGCGCTCCTCGATGAGCCGCGCCACGTGTCGGTCCGCCGGGCGACGGCGGACCGGCCAGAGCGCGAGCAGCGGCACACCGAGGATCGCCACGACGGCAACGGCCGCCAGGACCAGCAGCGGCCCGGCACTCGGCTGCCAGAGCCGTTCGATGATCAGCGTAACCAGCAGGATCGCCGCCGATGCCGCGACGCCCCGCGCCAGGGCCGACAGCACCGCGGTGGCGCGCCATCGCGCCCGCACACCGTCGAGGACCTGCCGCAGCTCGATCTCCGGAGTCATGCCGGTTCCTGTATCGTGCGTCCCGGGCCGGGCAGCCCGGTCGGGCCGCCTCGAGCCCATTGAACCATCGCCACGGGGCCGACGCAATCTGAAACCTCGTCGAGCGAACGGTCGGGTGAGCCTTTCCCGATCGCGCGACCGTCCCCGGGAGGTCAGCTCACCCCGCGTCCGAGAAATGCCTCCCCGGCCAGGACCACCGCCATCAGCAGTAGGCCGTACCTCCAGTAGCTCTGCTCGGTCTCCCTATCCTCCGCCTCCGCCGCCCGATCCGCTCCGGCCGACGCCGGCCCCCGGTGGATCGCCGCCTCGAAGTCCGACACGCTCATGCGCTCGAAGTCGGATTCCTCGACATCCACGTTGATCGCGACCGATCGCGCGGGTGCCCCGACCAGGGCGACGCCGGGCTCGGCCGGCACGCCGTCCGGCGTATCCGCCACGACGTATTCCCGAGGACGGTCGCGCTCCTGGATCAGGTAGCGCACCGTCTCGTGCACGAAAGGAACGAACGTCGGATGCAGCGGGAAGTCGTTCCCCTGGTTGTCCAGATCCGACGCGAACAGCAACACCAGGCCGTCGCCGATTCGCACCTCCGCCAGCGCCGGGCTTCCGTCGCTGAAACGCGCGATGACCCGTGTCGCGTCTTCGCCCACCCGAATTCGACGATTGAAGCGGACGTGGCCCAGGCTACCCGCGAACGCTGCGAACGAACGGAAGATGGGATGCCGCACGTCGACTGGGGCCAGAGTGAGCGGCAGCCCGGCGTCACCGACATCCCCGACGTTCGCGACGCTTCCCTCGCGCGCCGCAGTCCCGACAGGGCCGTCGCGCTGCGCCAGCGCCGGCAGCTCTTCGAAGGTTTCGGCGACGACCGCCGGATCGATCTCCTCGCTCCCGACAACCAGGAGACCTCCACCGGCGGCGACATAGCGTCGGAGTCGCCCGCGGGCCGCTCTGTCGAGGCCGGTGGTCGACAGCAGCACCACGCCCGCCACGTCGGCCAGAGAGCTCTCGGCGGCGCTCGACACCCTCTCCCCCGTCGATGCCCGCAGCTCGAGGCGACGCGCCGCGTCCCCCCCCCCGTCGCCCGCCGCGAGGGCGCGAGAGAGATACAGGGCATCGGACGAGAGATCTCCCGCAGCACCGATCAGCAGGAGCGCCGGCGGCTCCGGCACGTCCAGGACCATGCGGCGCGCGTCGTCCGCCGCGAAGCCCTCGCCATCCTCGACACTCACCGTCGCGGTGCCGGTCTCCGGCAAGGTGACGTCGAACGCCACCTCCCCCGTCAGATGGGCTCCCGTGACGAAGTGGCCCTCCCCCGCTGCAACGCCGTCGATCAGGAGGTGCGCCGTGCCGCTCCGCTCGGTCGGACTGCGATTCCTGATCAGGGCCACCAGACGGTCGGCTTCTCGTCGGACGGCATCCACCGACAGGTTCCCGACCGGCGGCGGCACCGCGCGCACCTCGACCTCGACCGGCGCCGGTACGCTGCCGCGGTCCGCGGCCCGCCACCCGTTCCGTTGCAGATCGGTCACGACGACGATGCTGCCCTCT
Organism: Vicinamibacterales bacterium; assembly: GCA_965197935.1. Taxonomy (GTDB): domain Bacteria; phylum Acidobacteriota; class Vicinamibacteria; order Vicinamibacterales; family CAZQMT01; genus CAZQMT01. The sequence continues at coordinate 2,444,537 of CBDAOD010000002.1, forward strand.
CGCGAACCGATCAGCTCGGCCGCCCGCGCCAGCGCGCGCTGGTAGCGCGTCGCGCCAAAACCGGCCGTCAGCCGCTCGACGGCGTCGCGCGCCACACCACGGCCCGCCTCGGGCTCCACGACCACCGTGGCCTCGTCGCTGAACGCCACCACCGCGACGAGGTGGTCGCTTGGCGTGTCGTCCACCGCCGCCCGCCCCAGCGCGCGCGCAACCTCGAACTGTCCGGGCGCCGAGACGCTGAACGAGGTGTCGACGGCGACGACCGTGATCGGGGCGGCCGCGCCGGCGAGACCGGCCTCCCAGAACGGTCGTGCGAACGCGAGGGCCAGCAGGAGAAGCGCCGCCACCCGCAGGGCCAGCAGGAGGAGCTCACGGAGCCGCCGCCGCCGGGTCTGCTCCACCGGAACCCGCCGCAGGAATCTCACGGCGCTGAAGTCGATCCGTGGCGCAGCCTCGCGTCGCATGAGATGGAGCGCGATGGGAATCGCGACGGTGACGGCACCGGCCAGGAACGCCGGATACAGGAATGAGAATCCGAACATCTCTAGCGTTTCGCCCTGGTCGCCAGGTAGGCCAGCAGCGCGAAGTCCAGCGGCTGCGAGCTCTCCAACAACCGATAGTCGATGCCGGCGAGTCGCAGCTCGCGCTCGTAGAAGGACGTCATGTCGCCGAACGCCTTCAGATATTCGTCCCGCACCATGGCGGGCACGGCCATGACCTCGTCCTCCGATTCCATGTCCTTGAACCGCGCCATCCGATCGAACGGAAAGGTTCGCTCGGCCCGGTCGACGACGTGGAAGACCAGGACGTCCGACCCCTTGAACCGAAGGTGTTTCAACCCCGTGACCACGCGGGACGGATCGTCGAGCAAGTCCGAGATCAGCACGACCATGCCACGCTTGACCATCATGTCCGCCAGCAGATGGAGCGGCTTCGACACGTCCGAACGCTCGCCGAGCTTCACTCCGTCGAGCGCCAGCAGGAGGCTGCGCAGATGCCCTGGTCTCGCGCTCGCCGGCAGCATCGCGGCCACGCGGTAGTCGAACGCCATGAACCCGACGGCGTCGCGCTGGCGGTGCATCAGATACGCCAGGGCCGCCGCGAGATACGAGGCGTACTCGAACTTCGTCACGCCGTCGGACGCATAGCCCATCGAGGCGCTGGTATCGAGCAGAATGTGGCAGGCGAGATTCGTCTCCTGCTCGTATTTCTTGACGTAGTGGCGGTCGCTGCGCGCGTACACCTTCCAATCGAGCGTGGAGAGGTCGTCGCCCTGCATGTACTGCCGGTACTCGGCAAATTCGTTACTGAAGCCGCGGAACGGACTCCGGTGCAGCCCCGACAGGACCCCTTCCACGATCGTCCGCGCCTTGAGCTCGAGCGTCCCGAGCCGGCCGATGACGGCCGGATCGAGAAACCTCAGCTCACCACCGCCTCCGGGCACGATCACAGTCCGCTGCTCGGCGTCGGGACCGACTCCAGCAGCCGTTCGACGATGGCGTTCGAGTCGATTCCCTCCGACTCGCCATAGAAATTCGTCATGACTCGATGCCGCATGATCGCGGGCGCCAGCGCCCGGATGTCACTCACCGCGACGTGGTACCGACCCTGTATCAGGGCGCGGGCCTTGCCGCCGAGGATCAGTGCCTGGGATGCCCGCAGGCCGGCGCCCCACTTGACCCAGCTCTGGACGAAGTCGAAGCTGTTCGGTCGACCGGGCCGCGACGCGTCGACCAGCCGGACCGCGTAACGCGCCACCTCATCGGACACCAACACCTGCCGCACCAGCCCCTGGAACTCCAGGATGTCAGCCCCGGTGAGCCCGCGCTCCGGCGTTCGGGTCTCGACCCCGGTCGTTTCGGTCACTACGCGCACCTCGTCGTCCTCGCTCAGGTAGGTCATCACGAGGTTGAACATGAACCGGTCCAGCTGCGCCTCGGGCAAGGGGTAGGTGCCCTCGAGCTCGATGGGGTTCTGCGTGGCGAGAACAAAGAACGGGCGATCCAGCTCGTAGGTTCGCCCCGACGCGGTGACGTGCTGCTCCTGCATCGCCTCCAGGAGTGCCGCCTGCGTCTTGGGCGGCGTCCGGTTGATCTCGTCTGCCAGGATGATCTGCGCGAAGACCGGCCCCTTCACGAACCGCAGGGTGCGATGCCCACCGTCCTCGTCGAGGATCTCGGTGCCGGTGATGTCGGCGGGCATCAGATCGGGCGTGAATTGAATGCGCTTGAAGGAGAGATCCAGAATCTCGGCCAGGGTCTTGATCAACAGCGTCTTCGCGAGGCCGGGCACCCCCGTGATCAGACAATGCCCGCCGGTAAACAGCGCGATGAGCACCTGATCGATGATGCTCTCCTGGCCCACGATCCGCGCCCGCAAACCCGCGAGAATCTGCTCGCGGCCCCGCGCCACCTTTTCCGCAACCGCCTCCGCCGTCATGTCCATGGGCTGACTCATGAGATTCCCGTATCCAACCGTTGCCGTGAGCACACCTTCGTCAGATCACCCGTGGTGAAGGGCGCGCTGCTCCTCGGTCGAATACCGCCTGTATGCTCCCTCGTCGCGCCTTGTCAAGCGGGCGCCGCGGCTCGGACTATGGCAAAGCTTCCTCTGCGACAGTTCACTAGTGAGTCAGCGAGTAGATGATCTCGTTGATCATCATGCGATACGACTGGGCCGTGTACTTGATGTAGCCGGGGTAATCTTCCGCGTTGGACCACTCCCACCCGTCGCCCATGTCGGTGTTCCAGTTCAGCAGCACCATGGCACGACCGCTGTCGTCTTCCACCGCCCGCAACCGCGGCAGATAGCCGCCCTTCTCCCACGTCCGACCGTTGAAGAACGACCCGAGACCAGGAATCTGGGGATAGGCGTCTACCGTGTAGAAGCAGCTGAAGATGGTGTGGTCGAGCTCCAGCTCCACGATCTTCCGGTCGGGAAACACTCGTGCCAGCTCACGCTCGACGTTCTGCCACTCGATCGGGCCGTGGAAATCGTCGAGCGTCAGTGTGCCGCCACGCAGCAGGAACTCACGGAGGATCGGGATCTCGGTCTCGGTGAGGCGCAGGTTGCCGGGCTCCACGATGTAGAGCCAGGGGTACTCCCAGAGACTGGGATCCTCGAGGGTCAGGACCAGCGGGTCGTTCACCTGAATCTCGGTGACGCTGGCGAGGCGGCGCGACAGGTTGTCTTCGGCGGTATGCCAGTCGATGGCCCAGGGCTCGCTGAAGTAGTAGCGTCGAAAGCGGCTCTCCGCCTCCGCCCAGGTGCTGTAGCGCACCCGCGCGAAGGTCCATTCGAGCCCCCCGAACCGACCATCGCTGGCCATCGGCACCTGCGCGTCGGCGTCACCGGAACCCACGGCGGCCACCGCGAGCCCCAGCAGGCCGACGAACCCGATCGCGGCTTGTCTGCTCACCGCTGCGCCTCGACCACTCTGAGTAGCAATTCCTGTGCCCGCTCGTAGCGCGGCGCCATCTCGAGGGCGGCCAGGACCTGGGCTTTGGCGTCCGCGAGCCGGCCGGCAAGAAAGTAGCCCTCGGCCAGATCGCAATAGGCCTCGGCGCGATCGACCGGATCGGTGGCCAGCGCGGCACGGAACTCCCGCACGGCCGTCTCGTGATCTGCCCTCGCCATGGCCAGACGCCCCAGGGCGCCATGCGCGTTTCCGTCGAACGGGTCGATCGCGATGACCCGGCCGTGCGCCTTCCACTGACGCTCCGTGTCACCGGCCTCCTCGGCCAACCCGGCCAGCCGCCGCGCGGCTTCTACGTCTGTGTGGTCGTGGCCGAGCAGGGCTTCGAGCTCGGCCATGGCACGTTCCCGATCGCCCTGCTCGAGCGCGATCTCGATCAGGAGCGCGCGCGGGCTGTCCGGCCCCACGGCCATTGGAATGAGATCGGCTGCCCGGCCGAGCGCGTCGAGCGCGCCGTCGAGGTCCCCGGCGGCCCGCCGCGCCTGGCCCAGCGCCAGGAGCACCGGGAAGCTGCCGGGGTGGTCGTTCGCGAGCGCCGCGAGATCCTCGACCGTCATCGTCTCGGCCGTCATTGCCTCCGGCGCCTCGAGCGCACGCCGCAGCGCCCCGAATTTCGACTCGAGGGCGGCATCGAAGCTGACCTGCAGCGCGTCCATGTCGGTCTCCAGAACTTTCCCGAGCACCTCGTCGGTGTCGAGTCCGTCGCCGAACGCGCGCAGCATGCGATGCAGCGCGGGTTCTCCATGGAGATCGATCAGGTGCTCGACCAGTAGCGATGCCTGGTAGTACGCGAGCGCAATCGTCTCGGGCCTGCTGAACGCGCTGTTCAGATCGCGTAGCGCGACTGTCTCGCCCTCGCGCCAGGCCCGCACGAAGGGGATCTCCATCTCGCGTCCCCACTCGGGCCGGGCGCGCTTCTCCTCGAACACCGACGTGCCCTCGGTCAGCCAGCGTGGCACCCGCTGCTTGGACATCTGGAGCGTGATGACGTGCGCCAGCTCGTGCCAGAGGGTGGCCTGCCAGTTGAACGATCCCGGCGGCCGTGCCCGCGGAGAGTCGAGCGTGACAACGCGACCGAAGCAGGCGCCGAGCGCGCCGATCATGCCGGGGAGGCCCACGTTGCGAACCGCGAAGTCATCGTGGGTCGGAAAGACCTCGATCAGGATCGGGCCGCGCGGCTCGAACTCGTAACGGGCCGCCAGCGTCTCCAGCGCGTCACGCGCGAGCGGGAGCGCGTACTCGCGAAGCACCGGCGCCTCGGAGGCGTGCAGTCGGAGGAGGATGTCACCCTCCTCGATCGTCTCGAACTTGTCCAGGGTGTCGAAGAGCCCCAGTAAGTTGTAGGTGACGACGTTATACGGGTCCGCCTGGAACGCACGCGTCAGCGCCACACGCGCGGCGGGCTCGTCGCCCGTGCGCAGCAGGTGCACACCCAGATCGGCATAGGCCTGGATCAGGTCGGGCGCCAACGTGATCGCCTGACGGACCAGCGTGACGGCCTCGTCGAACCGGTAATTGCGAGCGGCGTGCGCCCCCATGACGCGATAGATCTCACCGTAGGCCGGATTGATGGCGAGGGCGCGATCAACCTGGGTCTGGTATTCCGAGGGGCGGTCCTCGAGATACGCCGCGGCCGCCAGCAGGGAGAGGGCTTCCAGGCTGCTCGGATCGATCTCCAGCGCGCGGCTGAACGCGGCGCGCGCGTCCTCACGCCGCGCCTCGTCCAGGGCCAGTTCACCCTGGAGCAACAGGGCAGGAACCGACGCGCCGTCGATATCCAGGGCCCGGTCGAGCGCCGCGGTGGCCGCCGGCGGGTTCTCCGAGATCAACGTGCGGGCCACGCCCACATGGGCCGGCACCCAGGTGGCGTCCGCCCGGATCGCCGTCTGGTAGGAGCGCAACGCATCCTGCCGGTTGAACTTCTCGAGAAAGAGGTCACCCCAGGCCGTGTTGATAGCCGCGTCGTTCGGGGCGACGGCCGCGGCTTCACGAAAGTGCTGGTTGGCTCGCCGAAACCGTCCCAGCGACCTCGCAGCCCGCGCGGCGCGGAGCAGCTCGTTCGGCTGCCGAAAGGCGCGAGCAGCACGCAGAATCGGCGTCAGCGTGCCGACTGACTCGGCCTTTCGGCCGATCCGCGCGTAGAGCAATCCGAGCTCGAGTGCCGCCTCGCTGGTCGGCGCCGCGATCGACACGGCGGTCAGTAGGTCTTCCGCCTCCGCGAGCCGTCCCCGGGCCAGCGCAAGCCGAGCGCGGATGGCCGCCGCCGCCGCAGCATCAACCGGCTGCGCGCGGACGAGCGCCTCGGCCTCGTCGAGCCGCCCGTGGGCCAGCGCCCGCGTGGCCGACGCCCAGAAGCTCTGGTCGCTCCCCTCCGGGGCGACGGCGACCTGATCCGCCGGCGCGGCCGGAGGCACGCCCCCGGCAATCAGGATCGCGAGCACGAGGCAGCCGCGCACCGCGTCGGCGCGGCACGCGGGCAGCAAGATCCGATACATCAACTTCTTACGGCATTATAGCCCACGGCCACAGACCGGACCCGAGGCTGTCGGCTCGCCGACATCGGCATACGGGCGAGCGACACCTCACACTCGATCATCGCAGCTCGTGGTGGAAATCCTGCGTCGCACGAAAGCCGCTGGAGGCCCGGCTGACGCAGCGGGCGGATCGAGAATACCGGGAATCGCGGGCTCGTGTTCGACGAGGCCACCGCGGGCCCGCGCCACGATGCCACGCCGGTCGACTGCGTCGGGACTGTCACCTCGAGCTGTTAGACCGCCGGAACCGGTCCGTGGTCGCGTCGGGCGCGATTCAGAACAGCCGGCGCCACGTGTAGAAGAGCACGGCGGCGAACCCCTGGACGATGACGCTGCCTCCGATCCAGACGGCGCGCGGACCGGCCGGGAGCGCCGACGCCAGATAGAGGAACAGGGGAAAGAGGACCGCCGTGATGCGCCCCATCGAGACCAGGCCGCCCGCCAGGAGGGGCGGCAACAGGCTCACGACCAAGAAGACCCCATACGCGACGCCGAACCGGCGAACCACCGGCCAGACCAGGGCAAGGGCGAACAGCGTCGCCATCAGGTTCAGCAGACCGAACGGGTCGTTCGCCGCGTAGTGATACAGGCCGCGTGAGAAGACGTCGCGGTACCAGCCGGCGACGAGCTCGCCCGGCCCCCGATAGGACCGACCCCAGGCCTCGTGAGCTTCGATCCAGGTGAAGGGATGGCCGGTCAGCGACATGATGTACGCGGAGAAGACCAACATCCCCACCCCTGGCATTGCGGCGGCACCCAGCCCCCGGAGCGACGCGCGCCACCAGCCTGCCTGACGAGCGGTGGACCCGTCGCCCGGCTGGGCCCGGTACGATCGGATCCCCTCCATGACCGCGAGGAGCCCCAGCGGGACACTCAGCAGACAACCGTTCGGGCGCGTGAGCCCTGCGAGGAGTCCCCAGGCGCCGGCCGCGCGCCATTCGCGCCGCGGGAAGTGATAGAACGCGGCCACGCTCGCCAGCAGGAACAGTGCCTCGCTGTAGAGCGCGCCGAAGAAGACCGCGAACGGATACGCGGCGGTGAGGAGCACGGCCGCACGCGAACGCTCGGCGTCGAGCGTCTGACGCGCGAGCCGGTACAGATACGCCACGGCCCACCAGAAGGCGACGAGCGACAGCACGAGACCGGCGACGGCCGTCCGACGCTCCACATCGCCCGGCTCGGGCGTCGCGTGGGCGCCGAGCACGGTGGCGCCGGCACGCATGAGCAGAGGATACGCGGGAAAGAACGCGATGTTCTGGTGTCCACGGCGGTTCGGACTCCACTGGTAGCCGTGGGTCGCGATGCCGAGATACCAGCCGGCGTCCCAGCGAGCGGGCAAGTTCCAGAACTCGTGCGACGACGCGCGGAACGGCGGCGTCCTACCATAGCCCACCATCGTGACTGCCATGAACCCGACCAGCAGCACCGGCAGCCGGATCGCCACGATGCTCGTCCAGGCCGCCCCGGCCGCCGGTGTCAGCCGCGCCCGCGCCCAGCCCAGCCCTACCCGCACGCGCGCGCGCAGGGACGGATGCGGGTAGGTCAGGTGCCGCGCCACGACCAGCAGGCCGGCCGCGAGCAGCATCCGACCCGGCGAGGTCACCGAGACCCGCACGTCCCCGAGATAGAACCGCCCTCCCCCGGTCAGCAAGACCAGCAGATCAGCGGCGCCCAATGCGATCGCGACGGCATCCGTCATGTGCAGCCACAACGGCAGCGTCCGGTCGGCCCGCGGCATCTGGTTGGTCACACGTGCTTCAGTAGATGGTGCGGCCCGTGAAGAAGACTGCCGCGAACAGGCCTTGAATCACACCGAACCCCGAGGCCCAGGCGACACGGTGGCGAGCGGGAATCGTGAGCGCCAGGACGAAGAACACCGGAAACAGCACCGACGTGTATCGGCCCATCGATTCGAGTCCGCCGGAGAGGAGCGGCGGCAGCACGCCGAGCAACACGAACGCGGCATACGGGTAGCCGAAGCGCCGGGCGACCGGCCAGGCGGTCGCCAGCGCGAAGATCGTCGCCATCGCGTTGCTGGCCTGGGCCGGCCACCTCGCGAGGTAGCCCAGCAACCCGTACCCGTCGATCAGCGAGAGGTGCTGGAGCAGCAGCGCGGGGATGTCCTGTTGACCTCGTCCCCACGCCCACTGGGCGGCTGCCCACTCGAGGGGGTTGCCGGTCAGTTGGTACATGTAGCCCGAGTAGAGCAGCATGCCGACGCCCGACATCCCTGCGGCCACCAGCGGCAGGAGTCGGCGGAGACTCCCGCGCCCGCTGGCTCGGGCCGCGCGCGGCACCTCCCCCGGCGGCGGCGGGTGCGGCGCCGGACGTTCGCGGCCGGTTGCCGGGAGCTTCGGTGCCGTCCCTGGCAGCCCCATCCAACCCAACCGGGGCCAGATCTGACCGCAGGCGACCATCGCCACCGGGATGCTGAGCAGGCAGCCATTGGAACGCCTCAAGCCGACGAGCAGGCCCCACGCCCCCACCACCGCCCAGCGCCGATGTCGCGCCGCAAGAAACGTCGCGGCGACACCCAGCAGGAACAGCGATTCGGTATACACCGCGCTGAAGAAGACGGCGAAGGGATAGGCGGCGAGGAGCAAGAGCGCTGCCCCGGCCCCGTCGTCTCCGAGATCCAGTCGGGCAAGATCGAACAGATACACCAGCGCCAGCAGAAACGCCGCCAGCGACACGAACAGACCGGCGAGCAGGTGCCGGGCGGCCTGGATCCGGCCACCTCATCGGCGCCGGGTGGTCGCACCGACCCGAGCAGGAAGTTGCCGGCCCGCATGAGGAGCGGATACGCGGGGAAGTACGCGATGTTGTGTCGACCGATCCTCTCCGGATTCCAGCGGTAGCCGTTCGAGGCGATACCGAGATACCAGCCCGCGTCCCATCGCGCCGGGAGATTCACCAGCTCGTTGGTGGACACGCGGAAGCTGGGGGGGGACTCGAAGCCGATCGTGGCGACCGCCCAGGAAGCCCACGAGCACCACCAGGAGCCTGGTCGAGAGGAACACCGGAAGCGCGGCGGCGAACGCCGGGGCGACCCAGAGGCGCCTGACACTCCCGAGCAGCCGGCGATGTATCGCAGGACTAGGGCCAGGAAATGGCGAACCAGGGCCAGCCCGGCGCCCCAGAGCAAGATCCGAAGCTCGGAGGTGATCGACAGCCGCACCCAGGAGGACCGAAGCCGGAGACCGCCGACGAGGGCGACCCACACCGCGAGGAGGATCAGCCCCACGATGAGGGCATCGATCGCCGGGACCCAGCGCGGCAGGGTTCCGGCGGAACGCCGCAGGGGTCCTGCACGCTCCGCTTCAGCGCTGGTCAATTCGTTCGACAGGGGGCGCCAGCCCACGTGGAGTGCCTGACCGCAACGACGTGGCCACGCACGACCCCCGACGTAGAGGGGCGGCTGGGTCGGGCCGGCGAACGGAGGCACGTCCGGTCCCGGCCGGCTTTGGCCGCGAGTATAACACGGGGCCCGGACCGTCCCTCGGGCGCCGGACCGCCGGCTTCGGTGAGTTGCGGTAGACTTCAGTAGTTGGCGGCCGTCGCGCCAGCGCCCCCCGACCGACCATGTCCGACGCCACTCCCCCGACCAACGCCGTTCCGCCGCTTCCGTCCGAGCTCCCCGTGCTTCCGCTCCGCCGGTCGGTCCTCCTCCCGATGACCGTCGTGCCGCTGGCCATCAGCCGGGCCGGGTCGGTCGAGGCGGTCAACCGCGCGCTGACGGGCGACCGGATGCTTCTCGTGTTGCTGCAGCAGGGCGACGCCGACGAGGTGGGCCCAACCGACGTGCTCCGCATCGGAACGGTCGCCATCATCCGTCAGATGTCCAAGGGTCCTACCGGCCTGAAGATCCTCATGGAGGGCGTGGCCCGATCCAGCGCGGAGTTCGTCGACGCCGCCGACGGTGCCTTGCGCGCCCTCCTCCGGCCGCTTCCCGAATCCTCGGAGCGTTCCATCGAGGTGGACGCTCACGTCCGGCGACTCCAGGAACTCTTCGACCGCGCGCTCGGTCTCTCCGCCGGGTTGTCACCCGAGCTCCGGGGCCTGGTCACGAGCATCGACGATCCGTTGCGGCTCGCCTATGTCCTGGCGAGCCTGCTGGACATGAAGGCCGAGGACAGGCAGCGCTTGCTCGAGGAGAACGACCTCGCCTCCAAGCTCGGCACCGTGGCCTCGGCCCTCGACCGCGAGCTCGAGCTGCTCCAGCTCAAGGGCAAGATCGAGTCACAGGCTCAGCAGGAGATGACCGCCGCGCAGCGACAGTACTACCTGCGCCAGCAGCTCAAGGCGATCCAGCAGGAGCTGGGCGAGGGCGACACGTCGGAGCTCTCCGATCTGCGCGGTCGGATCGACGGGGCGGGTCTGCCCGGGGACGTCGCCAAGGTGGCCACGCGCGAGGTGGACCGCCTCGACCGCATGACGCCGGCGTCGCCCGAATATCAGATGATCCGCACCTACCTCGACTGGCTGCTCGAGGTGCCCTGGAGCGTCGTGACCGAGGATCGTCTCGACCCGGTCGAAGCGCGCAGGGTGCTCGACGAGGACCACTACGACCTCGACAAGGTGAAGGACCGTATCGTCGAGTATCTCGCGGTCCGCAAGCTGAAGGGCGACCTGAAGGGGCCGATCCTGTGCTTCGTGGGTCCGCCTGGCGTCGGGAAGACCTCTCTCGGGCAGTCGATCGCGCGGGCCATGAACCGGAAGTTCCAGCGGGTGTCACTGGGGGGAGTGCGCGACGAGGCGGAGATCCGCGGACATCGCCGTACCTACATCGGATCGATGCCGGGCCGCCTCATCCAGGCGCTCAAGCACGTGCAGACTGCGAATCCGGTCTTCATGCTGGACGAGGTCGACAAGCTGGCCGTCGGCATCCAGGGCGATCCCGCGGCCGCGCTGCTGGAGGTCCTCGACCCGGCGCAGAATCACGCGTTCCGTGACCATTATCTCGAGGTCCCCTTCGACCTGTCACGAATCCTGTTCATCGCCACGGCCAACCACCTCGGCACGGTGCATCCTGCGCTGCTGGATCGTATGGAGATGATTCAGCTTCCAGGCTACACCGAGGAAGACAAGGTCCACATCGCGCGACGGTTCCTCCTGCCCCGGCAGCTCGACGAGCACGGCCTGGAGCGCGGGGCGGTGGAGGTGACGGATGCGGCGATGCGACAGGCCATCACCGAGTACACCCGCGAAGCCGGGGTACGCAACCTCGAACGTCAGCTCGGGACCATCGCCCGAAAGATCGCCGCCCGGGTCGCTACGGCGCCGCCGCCCGCCGCCGAGGCAGCGACGGCGGCATCGGCCGCACCGCACGTCGTCGATATTGCCCAGCTTCGCGAGCTGCTCGGACCTCCCAGGTTTCACCCCGACGTCGCATTCCGCACCTCCCGGCCGGGTGTCGCCACCGGCGTGGCCTGGACCGCAACCGGCGGCGACGTCCTCTTCGTCGAGGCGACCCTCCTGCCGGCTGGAACCGGCACGGTCAGCCTCACGGGCCAGCTCGGCGACGTCATGCAGGAGTCGGCGCGGGCCGCGGTCAGCCACATCCGCGCCGAGGCGGCTCAGCTCAACGTGCCGGCCGACTTCCTGACAGCGCATGATCTGCACGTGCACGTCCCCGCGGCCGCCATCCCGAAAGACGGGCCCTCTGCCGGGGTGACCATGGCGACGGCGATCGTCTCCGCGCTCCGCAAACAGCCGGTGAAGCACGATGTGGCCATGACCGGCGAAATCACGCTCTCGGGGCTCGTCTTGCCGGTGGGCGGAATCCGCGAAAAGGCGCTGGCCGCCCGTCGTCAGGGCATCGACACCTTCGTCCTGCCCGAGCGGAACCTGCCCGATCTCGAGGAGCTGCCCGAGGAGGTTCGCGAGACGATGACCTTCGTCCCGGTGTCGAGCCTGGAGGACGTGCTACGGGTCGCGCTCCCCGCCCCCGCGGGTTAATTCTTCACGCAGGTCACGAGCGACCAGATTTTCGGGAAGCTGACCTTTTCGATCGAGACGGGCTGCAGATCCGCCTGGGCCAGGAAGGCGTCCAGGTCGAGATCGGCCTTGAAGCCGATGTGCACGGTGAGCGGTGAGATGAGTCGCTCCATCCTGGAGATCACCGGATTGCGGCTAAGAAAATGGTTGAGGAAGATGATCCGGCCGCCGGCCCGGCAGACGCGACGCATCTCGCGCTCGACGCCGATCGGGTCCGGCACAACGCTCATGAGGTACGGCGCATAGACGATGTCGAATGATTCGTCCGGGAACTGGAGATCGGCGGCATCCATCTCGAGGAGCCGGACGTTGCGGAACCCCTGTCGAGCGATCCGCTCGCGCGCCCGGTCGAGCATCGACGCGGACAGGTCGATACCGGTGACGGCGCAGTCCCGTGGATAGAGCGTCGTGTTGATACCGGTCCCGACGCCCACCTCCAGCACACGATCCCCGGGCTCGATTCCCATACGTTCGATCGCCTGCAGGCGCCCGCGATGCAGGGTCGGCCCGTAGGTGAGGTCGTAGATCCAGGCGAGGTTCTCGTAGACGCGCTCCACGAACGCGTTCTCGACAACAGCAACAGAGAGGGTTCTCCACGCGTCGTCCGTGGACGCCAAGATCTCGTGGGCCCTCGGCCGCGCGTTGTGGTCAGACAGGCTCATCAACCCTCCCCCCAGGTGCGTTCGCCGCCGCTGCCGCCCGGTCAGTCGGCGCCGGGCATCGAACGCGACGCGTCAGATCATGCCGGCATCGCGCCGATGATACCGGCGGACTATATCTCGTTGGCACACAGGGGGCAAGCCCAGCAGCCCATGCAAAGAAGTCCTGCGTTCCACCAAGGGCCGCCTTGAGAGATGCCGCGGCGGGCCCGAGCAAGCCGCGAGGCGGAAGAATACCGGTATGCTCACCCCTCGCGCCTGGCCAGCCGGGCGCCGCGCACGGGATTTACTCCACGGGTTACTGTGACAGGACGCTACTAGAGTCCGTACCGGCAGCCGGTCGGCCAGGTTCCGTCGAGGCGGGCACCAGGAGATCGGCCTTGTCCCAGATGAACTCCGCCTTCGTGTACACCGCGAGCTCGTAGTCCTTGCCCATGAAGATGGCGGAGACCGCGGTATTTCGGGAACACCGGTATCTTCTCGGCGGGATAGTTGACGGTCACCGGTTTCTTGAACAGGTGCTTGAGCGTGGTGGCGAACCCGATGATGAACGGCCGAATCATGAACCGACCTCCAGCCGCCCCTGGCTACCCTGCCGGACGCCTAAACCGTTCAATCATAACATGTTCGCCAGCGGCCACTCGTTTGACACTCAGGCCGTCCGGCGGCTATAGTCGATCGCACCGGGCGAATCGCGAACCGATTTCGTGGGCCACGACACCCAGTTCCTGTCGGCACAACAGCTGCTCCTGACCACCCTCGTGGTCAAGCTCGCCGTGGTGGCCACCCTCGCCACCATGCTGGTGAGGTTCTCCTGGTTCCGGCGCATTCTGCTGACCGAGCGACGTGATTGGCCCGAGCGCCTGGTGTTCGCGGCCTGGCTGGGGATACCCCTCAGCATTGGCGTCGCCTCTCGTCTGCTCCTGCAGTACGCCGCTGCGGACCTCACGCTGGCAGGGTCGTTCCTCGCCGGCCTGATCGCCGGTCCGTATGCCGGCGCGATCGTCGGGGCCACGCTGGGGTTGCCCGCCCTGGTCGCCGGGGAGGTCATCGCGCTGCCGTTCGCCGTCGGGTGTGGCTTCGCGGGCGGCGGTCTCCGGGAGATGTGCCCCAAGGAGGCGATCTGGCGCTTCTCGCCCCTGTTCTTCACCGGGCTGCCGCGGCAGGCCTGGCGATTCCTCCGCAGCTTTCACGTCGATTGGCAGGTCATCTTGCTGGCGGCGCCGGTCGGGCTCGAGGCCCTGCGCCAGGCGCTGGGGCATCGGTTCGGCGTCGACCGGCTGTTCTCGTTGCCGGCGACGACCGTGACCGACGGCGTCCTCGTGGGCGTCGCGACGGTCTTGTCCGTCGCGATTCCGATCAAGATCTGGAACAGCGCACGCATCGAACACCGGCTCGCAGAACAGGAGAAGCTCCTCATGACGGCGAGGGTGCAGGCCCTGGCCAACCAGATCAATCCCCACTTCCTGTTCAACACCCTGACGTCGATCTCCTCGTTGATCCGATCGCAACCGGAGACCGCGCGGATGGTCATCTTCAAGCTCTCCGCGCTGCTGCGGCGGCTACTGCGAAGCCAGGAGCACTTCGTCACGTTGGCCGAGGAGCTCGCGGCGATCGACGAGTATCTCGACATCGAATCGGTCCGATTCGGCCCGCGCCTCAAGATCGAGAAGCAGATCTCGGCCGACAGCCTGGACGTCGTCGTGCCGAGCATGATCCTGCAACCGCTCGTCGAGAACTCGATCAAGCACGGGCTCGCGAAGAAGATTGGCGAGGGGCGGATCACGATCCGCAGCCGGCGGGCGCACCGCCACGCGATCATCGAAGTCGTCGACGACGGCCAGGGCTTCCCGCGAGCCATCCGTGGCGCGGCCCCGCAGGGTGGAATCGGCCTCGCCAACGTCAACGAACGACTCCAGGTAATCTACGGGGCGAACTACCACCTCCAGATGGAGAGCGTCCCCGGCGAGGGCACCTGCGCCCGAATCGAGATCCCGGAGCTCTTGGTTCACGAACGGATTACGGCGTAAAATGGGCCTGAGGGCGGTTATCGCCGACGATGAGGCGCTCGCCCGCGAGGAGCTCGGCTTCCTCCTCGCCCGCGTCGAGGGTGTGGAGGTCGTGGGCGAGGCCACGAACGGCCTCGAGGCCGTGCGGCTAGTCGAGGAGCTGCGGCCGGATATCGCGTTCCTCGACGTCCAGATGCCCGGGCTGGATGGCTTCGAGGTCGCGCGGCGCCTGCTCGATAGCGAACGGGGTTCCTCGCTGATCTTCGTCACCGCCTTCGACCAGCACGCAATCGAGGCGTTCGAGGTGAACGCCGTCGATTATCTGCTCAAGCCGGTCGAGGCCTCGCGACTCGAGCAAGCGGTCGAACGCGCACGCAAGCGGATCTCGTCCGACCGGCCGCGGGCGTCCCCGGGGAGCCCGGATCTGCAGCAGATCGTCGATCTGCTCGCGAAACGCGAGGGCCGGCAGCAGCGGCTGGCCGTGAAGGTGGGTGAGCGGTTCTTGCTGGTGCAGGCGGAGGACATCATTCATGCGTCGCTGGCCGACGAGGTCATCACGGTGGTCACGGCCAATACGGTGGGAACGTCGAATTACCGGACCCTCGACGAGCTGCAGGCGCGCCTCGATCCGGACGTGTTCTGGCGCGTGCATCGATCCCATCTCGTGAACATCAACAAGATCAAGGAGATAGTGCCCTGGTTCAGCAGGAATTACATCCTGAGGATGAAAGATCCGAAGCACACGGAGATTCCGGTGAGCCGCGCGCAGACGAAGCGCCTCCGAGACTACCTGAAGCTGTAGAGCCGGTCGTGGCCCTGGCGGCCGCACCGGCCGAGGTCGTCGAGGGAGAGACCGTGCTCGATCCGCCCGCTGAAACCCCGCTGTCTCATCCGTACGCCGGGCTGGGTACCGAGGACACGCAGGTGCTCCCCTCCCAGCCCCTGAGCGAGGCGATCGTCGTCCGCACCCCGCTCGCGCGTCTCGGCGAGGAGCTGCTCGCCTGGTTCAAGACGCTGGCATCGGCGGCCGTGTACGCCACGCTGATCGTCACGTTCGGATTCCAGGTCGCCCGCGTCGAAGGCCAGAGCATGGCCCCGACCCTGACCGATCAGGATCGGCTCATCGTCAACAAGCTCGTCTACCGGCTTGGCGAGCCGCGTCGCGGCGACATCGTCATGCTCTACTATCCGGTGAACCCGGACAAGTCGTTCGTCAAGCGGGTGATCGGCGAGGAGGGAGACCGGGTTCGCATCGTCGACGGCCACGTCTATGTGAACGACATCCCGCTGCTCGACGACTACGTGCCCACGGAGTTCCGCAGCCACGACATCTGGGGGCCCGAGGTGATTCCCGAAGGCTACTACTTCGTGATGGGCGACCACCGTAACAACAGCTCCGACAGCCGACACTGGGGTATGGTCCCCAAGAAATACATCATCGGCAAGGTGCAACTCCGCTGGTGGCCGATCCCCGAAGCCCGGATCTTCTAGTGTGCGTCTCCGCCCTCACCGTGGGCGAGATAGAACGACAGACTCTCCAACGACACGGTGAGGTCCACGCTCTTCAGCTTCACCGACTTCGGCACGCGTAGGGTCCCGGGGCTGAAATTCAGGATCGCCTTGATGCCCGCCGCCACGACGGCATTCACCACCGGCTGAGCCGCGGCCGAGGGCACCGCGATGACCGCGATGGAGATTCTCTCGCGCTCGGCGACCTGCTTGAGCTCTCGCATGTGATACGTGCGCACGCCGGTGCGCAGGCGCCGGCCGACCTTGTCTCGGCTCACGTCGAACAAGGCCGCGATCTCGAACCCTTCCTGACGGAATCCGGGATATCCCGCCAGGGCCAGCCCGAGGTTGCCCGCGCCGACGATGGCGACCCGCACCCGGCGCTCGAGCCCGAGTATCTTTCGCAGCTGCCGTCTGAGGTCCTTGACGTAGTAGCCGACGCCTCTCACGCCGAAATCGCCGAACTGGGCCAGATCCTTTCGAATCTGGGCGGCGTTCAGCCGGAACTGATCAGCCAGGGCCTGCGACGAGACGGTCTGCACGCCCGCCTCGTCGAGCGTGTCGAGGTACCGCAGATAGAGCGAGACGCGGTTGGTCGTGAGTTCGGAAACCTGCGCGGCGGCGTGTCGTGGAGTGGTCGATCGCTTCACGAGATAGCGTCGGCATTCTACGAGCGTCCCCACGGGCGGTCAAGCCAGGCGCCGGAGCCCCATGCTAAGATGCCAGCAAGTCGTGCGAACCCACATTCGCCGCGCCGTGGTGTCCTCGGCTCTGGCGGGCACCGTTCTTTGTGGCTCGGTGTTCTCGCAGCCCGGGTCGAGCAAGGCGGCCCGAGTGTCGGCGCTCCTCGCCTATCCGGTCTTCTTCCACGGACAACGCGTGACGCTCCGCGGCGAGCTGACGACGACCGAGAGCGAGAGCACGCTGGCGGTCGGCGAGCAGTCGGTGCGGTTGCTCGGCGTGGATGGCGCCGGCGCCGGTCTCGCGTCGGGCGAGGCCGTCGAGCTGCGGGGTACGTTCTGGGATGTCGGTCGACTCGACCCGGGCGACCCGCGTCTCACGGAGTACGACGTCCCGGCGCTCTCACGGCGGTGGTTCGGCACCGATTGGCCTCGATCCGGTGACCTGCTGGCCGTGGCGGCCGACGCCGTGGAGCCGGCTACGCGTCCGATGGCGCCCAGCGTCCGGGCCGTCGCCCTCGAGCCGGGCCGCTATGCGGGCCAGTCGGTGACGATCGCCGGGCGGTTTCGCGGCCGCAACCTGTTCGCCGATCTCCCCCAGGGTCCGAACGTGAGCCGCTTCGACTTCGTCGTCCAGTCCGCCGATGGCGCGGTGTGGATCACGGGGAAGGAGCCCCGGGGCGACGGCTTCAACCTCGACGGCACGGCACGGGTCGATACCGGAAAGTGGCTGGAGGTCGCTGGCGTCGTACGGCACGCCCGCGGCCTCGTGTGGCTCGAGGCCCAGCGGATTGCGCTCGCAACGCCGCCGAGCACGCCGACGGCCGCGGCACCACCACCAACGCCATCCATCCAGGAGCCCCCGCCGGAAGTCATCTTCAGCGCGCCGCTGCCGGACGACACCGACGTCTCACGCGACACGACCGTCCGGCTGCAGTTCTCGCGAGACATGGACTCCGACTCCTTCGACGGCCACGTGCGGGTGAGCTACCTCGGCGAGGAGTCCTTCGAACGCGGCGAGCCGGACCCACCGGCCCTCGGCATCGCGATCGAATACCTCAGAGGCCGACGTGTCCTCCAGATCGGGTTCACGACCGAGCTGGATCGGTTTCGGACCGTGAGGGTCGAGTTGCTCGAGGGCGTGCAGGCAACGGACGGCACACCCTTGCCGCCCTGGACGCTGTCCTTCAGCCTCGGCGGCACCTAGCCGCGATCGTTCGCCGCGCGGCGGGCGAGCGCCGGGCCCAGCGTCACGCGATAGAGGCCCACGGCCACGACCAGCAACAGCAGGAGCCCCAGCCAGGCCTCCGGCGGCACGCCGAGCGCCAGCACCTCGGCGTCGCCCGCCGCCACGATCGGGATCGCCATGAGAATCCCGACCAGCGCTTCCCCGGTGATGAGCCCCGCAGCGAACAGCAGCCCCCGTCGCTCGCCGGTCGCACGCGCCACCGCCGGCGGTTCACCCGTCGCGGGGGCCTGGACTTCCAGCCGGCGCGCCAGGCTCCGGCTTCCACCCCAGGCCAGCAAACCGCCCAACAGCATGGGCACCTCCAGCTCGAGTGGAAGGTAGATGCCCACCGCGACCGCCAGAACGGGCGCGCGGAAGGAAATGTCCCGCCGCTCGAGCCAGAGATCGATCACGATCACCCCCACCGCGACGGCCATGCCGATCCAGACCATGCGCCAGGGCAGATCTCCGCCGAACACGCCGCCGGCCACCGATGCCATGAGGGTCGCCTGGGGCGCCGCCAGCGGCGACGGGTGCTCCGGGGTCACCTGACCGATCCCGTAGGCGGCGAGAAGCAGCGTCAAGATCGGCGCCATCACGACGGCGGCAGACAGCACACCTACGCCCTGCATGATCTGCTGGCGGACCGGCGTCGCCCCGACGAGTCGGCCGGCCTTTAGATCCTGGAGGTTGTCGCCCGCGATCGCCGCGGCGCACGCCACGACCGCCGCGATGAAGATGGCCGACGCCGGCCCTGTCGGATCGTCCGCGCCGAGCAGCACGAGGAGCAAGAGCGCGGAGAACAACAGGGTCGCGATGGTCACCCCCGAGATCGGATTGTTCGACGACCCGACGAGGCCTGCCATGTAGCCGGCCACCGCCGAGAAGAGAAAGCCCGCCACCAGCATGATGACCGCCATCAGGGCCGACACGAGCAGGTTGCCGGTGAAGTACTCGAAGATCAGAAAGAGCGGGACCACCGACACCGCGATGGCTGCGCCGACCCACGGCATCGGTGCATCACGCTCCGTCCTGACCACCGCCCTGGCCGTGCC
The DNA here is from genome assembly GCA_965197935.1 of Vicinamibacterales bacterium. Classification (GTDB taxonomy): domain Bacteria; phylum Acidobacteriota; class Vicinamibacteria; order Vicinamibacterales; family CAZQMT01; genus CAZQMT01. Next base: position 2,463,683 of record CBDAOD010000002.1, read on the forward strand.
GTCCCTCGCGCGACGAACGGCCTCCACCCCCGATTGCACACCGGTGACCAGGCTGTGGCGTAGGCGCACCAGCGCCCAGAGCCCGCCGACCACCATCGCGCCCACGCCCAGGAACCGGGTCTGGGTGCTCCAGAGCGTGCCCGCGACATCGACCGCCAGCCCCTCGGGTCCCTGCCCCGAAGCGACCAGGACGGGAATCGCCACCCACCAGTTGAGGACCCCGCCCAGGAACACGAGGACCACGACATTGAGCCCCACGATGTAGCCGACGCCCACCAGCGCGGGTGACAGATTGGATCCCACGTACGCGACGGTGCCGGCCACGTGCCGGGCCAGCTCGATCTGCTCGGGCCACAGCCGGAAACCCAATCCTCCGAGCTTGAACGCCGCACCCACGGCGCCGGACACCGCGAGATACTTGACCTCCGCGCCCCCGCTGTCACCAGCCTTGAGCACCTCCGCCGTCGCGACTCCCTCCGGATAGCGCAGGGGGTCCTCGACGATCAGCGCCCGCCGCAACGGGATGGTGAACAGCACACCGAGCAAGCCCCCGAACCCGGCAATGAGCGTCACCTCCCAGTAGTTGAACTCCGTCCAGGTGCCCATGAGCACCAGCGCCGGAATGGTGAAGATCACGCCGGCCGCCACGCTCTCCCCGGCGGACGCGGCGGTCTGAACGATGTTGTTCTCCAGGACGTTGTGGTGGCGGAACAGTCGGAGGGCGGCCAGCGAGATCACCGCCGCCGGGATCGACGCCGAGATCGTCATCCCGGCGAACAGACCAAGGTAGGCATTCGCCGCGGCCAGCACGGCCGACAACGAAATCCCCAGCAGTACGGCCTTCGGCGTGATCTCGGGCAACGACCGTGAGGCCGGAACATAGGGCGCGTCGGAGGCCAACGGCGGCGCTCCGGATTCGGGTTCTGGCATCTCCCCCCCTGCACCTGGCCGGCCGCGCGCCGCGCGCCGGCGACCACCAAGGCACCGACCGCTGCCGAATCGCACCCGATGGCCAGCGTCGAGCCGTGGCCCAGGTACCCCACGCCCACGGCCCGCTGACTACCTCAACGTGGCCGCTCACCTGGGCCGCTCACCTGGGCCGATGATAGCCGAACTCTCTCCTGGCCCCGGCCTCGCCCACCCCGGTACCCCTGTGTCGGTGCACCGGGGGGCGGAACGACGTCCGCCGGGCACGCCGTGTAGGCGGCCGCCCCTGTGGCGGGCCTGGCACGAGCGTCAGCCGGCGCGAGGTCCTCGGCGTGCCGGGCGAATGCCGTTTCGCCCCCCCGGTGAACGATCTGACGACGTCGCCCGGCGGCTCGACACCCTTCGGGGCGGCGGTTCCAGTTTGCACAGCGCCCCGCTATACTGAAAGGGTCGGTGCGTGGGCTCGTAAGCGCTCACCCGCCGTGCGACGTAATTCCATATGGAGACGATGTCGGACCGGGTCTCGTCCGCCGCGGCGTGCGGCCACACGGGTGATCGGTCGAGTGACAGTGACATTGCGGGTGCCGTCAAGACCCGTTTGGCCCGAGGCTCCGCCGCAGAGGCGCGGTCGCTGTTCGACGCCCTCGTCGTCCGACATCAGCGACGGGCATCGCGGATCGCGTATCACTATCTCCGGAACGCCGCGGACGCGGATGAGGCCGTGCAGGAGGCGTTCATCAGGGCCTTCACGCGCCTTTCATCGTTCAACGAGGCGCTGTCGTTCGAGGCCTGGTTCACCCGCGTGTTGATCAATGAGTGCCTCGACAAGCTCAAGGCACGTACCCGGCGGGGACGCTGGCTCGTGCCCTTGTCGAGCGACTCGGACGCGCCGCTCTGCGGCGCCGTGGAGCGCCTTCCGGGACGCCTACCGTCTCCGGAGCAGGTGCTCCTGGCGAGCGAGCAACGTGGGCGGATCGCCTGGCCCCCCGTCAGCGTGCGGTCTTCGTCCTGTGCCTGGTGGACGCTGCTCCGTCCGCGCGGTCGCGGCGCATCTCGGTCTACGTCAGTCCACGGTGCGGGTGCATCTGTTTCGCGCGATCCACCGGTTGCGCGCCCTGCTGGACACGGAGGACTTCGTGACTCGGAGACACCGCGCATGAGCGACTCGATGTCCGCCGGGCGACACCTCGACGAGACGGCGCTGATCGCCCTCTACCTCGGGGATCGGCGCGCCGCGGGCTCGCGCGCCGCCCGCCGACACGAGCACGCCGTGCACCTCGGTGCGTGTGCGACCTGTAGCCGGCGGTACGGCGAGCTTCAGTCACTCCTCGAGGCCGTCGAGCAGGACGGCAACGCTCACGCCGCCGAGATCTTTACCCCAGACCACTGGCCCGCCAGCGCGCGGTTATCGTCGATCGCCTGGCGCGACTCGGGCGCCCGGCAGACGTGCTCCGGTTTCCCATCCGGGGGCCGCGGCGCGGGTTCGAGAGGCCTCGCCGCTGGATCGCCGCCGCCGCCGCCGCGGGGCTGCTCATCGGTCTCGCCGTGGGGCGCATCGTCGCGCCGGACTCCACCCTCGCTGGCGACATCGCGGGCGTCGGAGCAGGTGCGCGCGCCGCCGACAGCCGCGAGCGCCAGGCAAGCCCCACCGTCCGCGATGCGGCGTTCGGTGGAGTCGGCGCCGACGCGCTGCTCGTTGCAATCGATGCGGCGCTGGATGACCGGACCGCATGCAAGGAGCTCGAAGTCATCGATGCCCTCACGCCGCGGGTGAGCGAGATGGGATCGACCATCACCGATCAATCCTGAGATCCGTGCGGGCCCCCTCGGGTGCTGGATTGCTACCAGCTCCGACTGATGTTCCATGGCTCGCGCTGCCAACAGCGACCGGCACCAGTCGGCCGCATCACGGGGACCACGACGTTGCCACCGCTGATCTTCCGAAGAGGACTCGACCTCAAGGCCGAGGTCGCCGGCACGCTGGCCGACGACTACGACAGTGACGCGGTCGACCAGGTCGTGGCGTCGGACTATCGCCTGCAGGCGGGCCGGCTCACGATCCATCTGGCGCGCGAATTCGGATTCTGCTACGGCGTCGATAGAGCGGTGGACTACGCCTACCAGACCCGGAAGCGGTTTCCCGAACGCACCGTGTACCTGACCGGAGAGATCATCCACAATCCTCATGTCAACCAGAAGCTCCGTGCCGTCGGGATTCGATTCCTGAGCGACCCGGACGCGCGACCCGACGAGCTGGGGCCGAGCGACGTCGTCGTGATTCCTGCGTTCGGGGTACCCACCACCGATCTCGCGCGTTACACAGGGCAGGGCTGCACGCTGGTCGATACCACCTGTGGATCGGTCCTCAACGTCTGGAAGAACGTGAACCGCTACGCCCAGGACGGATTCACATCGATCATCCACGGCAAGGTGTATCACGAGGAAACCCAGGCCACCGCGTCCCAGGCCCTCACGCACCCGGGCGGGCGCTACCTCATCGTGCTCGACCGAGCCGAGACCGCCGACGTCTGCGACTACATTCGACACGGGCGGGCCAAGAAGGTCTTTCTCGACAGATTCGGGCACGCGGCCTCCCCGGCCTTCGATCCCGACCGTGACCTCCAGCGAGTCGGCCTGGCCAATCAGACGACCATGCTGACGTCCGAATCGCTCCAGATCGGCGAGATGATACGCGACGCGATGCGGGACCGATTCGGCGAGGATCAGATGGACGCGCATTTCCGCGCCTTCGACACGATCTGCAGCGCGACCCAGGACCGACAGGATGCCGTCGAGGCGCTCCTCGACGGGCCATCCCTGGATCTCATGGTCGTCGCGGGGGGCTACAACAGCAGCAATACCCGCAACCTGGCTCGGATGGCCACCCCGCGCGTCCCCACGTATCACATCGCTGATGCCAGCTGCCTCGTCTCGGCGACCGAGATTCGGCACCGCCCCGTGGAGGGCCAGCCCCACTCCGGCTCGCCTGCCGCGGGAGGCGGGGAGGTCGCGACCGCCGGCTGGCTGCCACCTGGACCGATTGCCATCGGGTTGACGGCGGGGGCATCGACGCCGAACAACATCGTCGGGCAGATCATCGACACGCTGAAGCGGTTCGCGGCGACCGGGGAGGCTTGACCCGAGAGCTCACTGGGTTGCCACGTCTGGCGCCGCGCTGGGCGGCGAGGGCAAGGCGCGCGGAGGGAGTGTGGTGACTTGGCGACCCAAGTGAACGCTGGGGTGAGATCGCAGCCATGACGACCCTGAGTGCACCGACACGCTTGCCGCGCGGGCTCCTCTTGCTGGGCACGTTGGTCGTGGCCTGGTGGCTGCCAACCCTGGCTGCAGCGCAGGACGCCCGTCCACCGATCGTATCCGCGGCGCGCGCCACCGAAGCACCCGTCGTCGACGGCGTCGTCGGCGAGCAGGAGTGGTCTCCCGCGACGCCTTCCGACGGCTTCATCCAGCAGCAACCTCGCGAGAACGAGCCGTCGTCCGAACGCACCGAGGTTCGCGTCATGTTCGACGACCGCAACCTCTACATCGGTCTCATCTGCTTCGACTCGGACCCGAACGAGATCGTCGTGACCCAGAGCCGGCGCGACGGGGACCTGGACGATACCGACTCGGTGCAGATCGTGCTCGACACGTTCGACGACGATCAGAACGCCTTTCTGTTCGGCACCAACCCGCTCGGCATCGAGTACGACGGGCAGATCGCGGCCGAGGGCCGAACCGGCGGGGGGTTCGGCCGGCCCGGCACCGGCTTCGGCGGCGGCGGTTCACAGCGCGGCGTGCTGGCCGGGTTCAACCGCAACTGGGACGGCGACTGGAGGGTCACCGCGCAGATCACCGCGCGCGGCTGGGAAGCCGAGCTGGCCATCCCGTTCAAGACGCTGCGCTACGTCGATGGGATCGACCGCACGTGGGGCATCAACGTCCTGCGGAACATCCGTCGCCGGAACGAGCAATCCTTTCTCGCGCCGATCCCTCGCTCGTACGACATCAACCGAATTTCGCTGGCCGGCTCGCTCACCGGCCTCGAGCTACCACAGCGCCGCGACCTGCTGGCGACGCCCTACGTGCTCTCGGGGCTCGACACCGACTACCGGCTCGAGGGCGACCAGACCGACGCACTCGGCGACATCGGGCTGGACCTTAAGTGGGGCGTGACCCCCAATCTGGCGGCCGACTTCACGGTGAACACCGACTTCGCGCAAGTGGAGGCGGACGAGGAGCAGGTGAACCTCACGCGGTTCAGCCTGTTCTTCCCGGAGAAGCGCCCCTTCTTCCTGGAGAACGCCACAACCTTCCAGTTCGGCCAACCGCGAGAGATCGACCTGTTCTTCTCGCGACGGATCGGTCTGTCTGACACCGGCCAGCCGATCGACATCATCGCGGGTGGCCGTCTGACGGGGAAGATCGGCGCCTACAAGGTCGGGATCCTGACCATGCAGACCGACAGCGCCATCGATCCGTCTGGAGAGACGATCGCGCCCTCGAACAACTTCTCCGCGGCGCGGGTCCAGCGCGAGTTCGGGCGCTCGAACATCGGGGCGATCTTCGTCAACCGCCAGGGAACCGGCGAGTTCGCCGCGAGCTCGGACTACAACCGGGTGTACGGCCTCGATACCAACCTGACCGTTGGCGAGAACGGGAAGATCTTCTCGTTCCTCGCGCGGAGCGACTCTCCCGGCGACCTCCGCTCCGATTACTCGGGACGGGCCCTCTACAACTTCACAAACAGCCTCTGGAACGTGCAGTTCGGCTACACCCAGGTCGGCGAGCGCTTCAACGCCGAGGTGGGGTTCGTGCCACGCGTGGGGTATCGCAAGCCCGAGTTCCGAGTCTCCTTCACGCCCCAGCCGGAAGGGATCTCGTGGATTCGCCGTCTGAATCCTCACATGACCTTCGATCGCTTCTACGGCTTCGACGGCCTGCTGGAGAGCGAGTGGCAGCACTACGACTTCGGCGTCCAGTTCCAGGACGGTGGGCGCGCGGGATTCCGACTCGACCATCGTCAGGACCGCCCGCGTCAACCCTTCCGCATCTTCAGCGGAAGGGACGGACGCGAGGTGCTGATCCCGGCGGGTCTCTACGGCTGGGACGAGTGGACCGGCACCTACGCCACCGACCCGAGCGCCACCGTGTTCCTCAGTGGTTCCTTCGGCGCCGGCTCGTTCTACGATGGGCACTTCAACCGGACGAACGTGGACACCGGCTTCCGCTCGGGCGCAGCCTTCCTGACGACCGTGGGCTACATCCGCAACAACATCGATCTGCCTGCTGACGATTTCTCCACCGATCTGGTCCGGGTCAAGTCCAACTACTTCTTCACGACCAACGCGCTGGTCCAGGCACTGATCCAGTTCAACAGCCAGACCGAGCAGCTCTCGTCGAACATCCGCTTCGCGCTGCTCGACCGCAGCGGCACGGGCCTCTTCCTCGTGTACAACGAGGATCGCGACACCTATCCCCGCCGTTCACAACCTCTCGGCCGGGCATTCATCGTCAAGTACTCCCGGCTCGTCGATTTCTAGCGTCCCTTCGCCGTCATTCGTGACGTGAGTCTCGCGCGCGGCGTCGCGCCGGCAACACAGGATTCTCACCACGGGTTGCTACACAAGTACTACTTTGTCAGATTCGCCCGCTGTGGGGCGGAGCGGCGGCCGCCAGACAAACCGTGAAGGCGGCCAGCCTCCGTGGCGTATCTGAACCACGTGCGTGAGCCGCCGCAATGTTTTCGGTTTGCTGGCCGGCCGCCGCTCCGGCTCACAGCGGGCGAATCTGACAAAGCAACGCTAGTGCACCGCTGGTGCGGGCTGAATCGTGATCGAGACGCGCCGACCGATGTTGCGATGGAGCCAACGATGCAGTCCCGTTCCCGGTTTCACGAGCAACATCGTCTGGGGTCCGACCGCGAAGTATCCTTCGTCGACCTCGGCGGCGCTCGAGTCGATGACGCCACTCACCCGCGCGCCGTCGAACGCCTCCGCCCCCATCCACCCAACGAACAACGCCGCCGCCACGGTCACCGCGAGGCATGCGCGCCGCATGGTCCCTCCTTGGATGCCGGACGACATGCCGGTAGGGCACCGTTCGCCCGGTTCACTCACCCAATCGGTCTACCGGTCGGGTTCTTCATCCAGGCGCGGGTTTGACCCGGCCGCACCAGGTTGGTACCATGCCGCGACGTGGGACCGCGGGCGTCCGGCCTCGAGCCCTCGACCGCTGGAGGCGCGAGAGTAACGCCCGTCGCCACGACGGCCACCGAACCCGCCGCGAATGCCATGAGACGCGCCAGTCGCCACGTTCTCTTCGCCCTGGTCCTGGCAGGCCTCATCGTGGCGTTTCCCGTCGCCGAGCCGGCGATCCCGACCCCGCAGTCGGTGATCGGGTTCGTTCCGTGCTCGGACTTCAAGCTCGCGACCTACGGGCAGATTGCCGACTACTTTCGCCGGCTCGCCGGCGCCAGCGACCGGATTCAGATCTTCGAGATCGGAGAGACCGCCGAGGGGCGAACTCAGCTCATGGCGATCATCTCGTCCGCCCAGAACCTGCAGCAGCTCGAACGCTATCGGCAGATCGCACGCAGCCTCGCGCTGGCGCGTGACCTGACCGACGATCAGGCCGAGGCGCTGGCCGCCGAAGGCAAGGCCGTCGTGTGGATCGACTTCGGACTGCACTCGACCGAGGTCGCCCACGCGCAGACGGCGCCCCTCGTCGCCCATCTGGCCGTCACGGATGAGTCCGAGGAGATGCAACGAATTCGCGATGACGTCATCTTCATCCTGATCCCCAACATGAATCCGGACGGCACCACGCTCGTGGCCGAGTGGTACATGGACCAGCTCGGCACGCCGTTCGAGAAATCATCGCCGCCGGAGCTCTACCAGAAGTACGTGGGCCACGACAACAACCGCGACTGGTTCATGTTCAACATGCCCGAGTCGCGCAACATCGCCCGGCAGCTGTATCAGGAATGGTTCCCGCAGATCGTCTATAACCAGCATCAGAGCGCGCCGTTCCCAGCGAGAATCTTCGTGCCGCCCTTCGAGGACCCCATGAACCCCAACATCCCGCCGCTCGTGATGCGCGGGATCAGCCTCGTGGGTAACGCCATCACCCGGAGGTTGGAGCAGGAGGGCAAGTCCGGCGCCATTTCGCGCCTGAGCTACGACACGTGGTGGAACGGCGGGATGCGCACCGCTCCCTACTACCACAACATGATCGGGATCTTGACCGAGACCGCCCACCCGTCCGCGACGCCATCCACCTACGACCCGGAGAGATTCCCGGACACCTTTGCCAACGGCGTGCCCACGCTCGAGCCAACGACGTATTATCCGAGTCCCTACCGGGGTGGTGCATGGCATCTCCGCGACAGCTGTGACTACATGATCAGCAGCTCGCTCGCGGTCTTGCAGATCGGCGCGCGGGAACGACGGACCTGGCTGTACAACATCTACCAGATGGGGCGGGATGCCATCCGCAAGGGTGCCGACGAGACCTATGTGGTGCCCGCGGACCAGTGGGACCCTGGCACCGCTCGCAAGCTGATCGCGGCCTTGCAGCGGGGCGGCCTCGAGGTCAAGCAAGCCACTGGCCCCGTGTCAGCCGACGGACGTCGGTTCGCGGCAGGAAGCTTCGTGATCGACGCGGCCCAAGCGTTCCGGCCGCATCTGGTCGACCTGATGAACCCGCAGCGCTATCCCAACCAGCGTCTCTACCCGGGCGGTCCACCCGACAGGCCGTACGACATCACGGGCTGGACGCTTCCCTACCAGATGGGCGTGCGCGTGGACCGGGTCGGCGCGGTGGAAGGCCCGGTCGAGGTCCTGACCGGGCCGCCCGCGACCCGTGGGTCCCTTCCCGCCCCACCCCGGCACGCCTACGCGCTCGACGCGCGCGCGAACGACGCGTTCACCGCGGTCAACCGCCTGCTGGAGGCCGGAGACGCCGTCTATCGGTCGACCGCCGCGGTCCGGGTGGAGGGCGAAGAGTGGCCGCCCGGCACCTTCCTGGTCGTGCCCGGATCCGAGACGCGTTCCCGGCTCCAAGGCATCGCGCGGTCGCTTGGTGTCCACGTGCGCGCCCTGGACGCCGCACCCATCGACGATGCCCTGCGGATCGACGCGCCGCGCCTCGGGCTCTATCATCGATACGGCGGGGACATCGACGAAGGCTGGACGCGCTGGGTACTGGAGCAATTCGAGTTCCGGTATGACAGCCTGTACGATCGTGACGTTCGCGCCGGTAATCTGCGCGCCCGGCACGACGTGATCGTGTTGCCAGACGCCTCCTACCAGACGATGCTCACCGGCTTGCCGCCGGGCACGATGCCCGACGAATATACGGGGGGCATGACGCCCACCGGGCTGGCGAACCTCTACGACTTCGTCACCGAGGGGGGCGTGCTGGTCGCCATGGATACGGCTGCCGAGCTGCCGTTGACGACGTTCGGCCTGCCGATCCGTGACGTCACGGAGAACCAGCGTGAGACCGACTTCTATATCCCGGGCACCTTGCTTGAGATCGAGCTGGATCCCACCCATCCCGTGGCGTACGGGATGCCCTCGGAGGCTGCCGCGTTCTTCGCGCACAGCCCGGCCTTCGAGGTGGGCTACCCCTCCAGCCAGCGCGGGTCCGGGCGGGACGACGAGCGCCCCGGGGTTTCGGGAGTCGACGTGGTGGGAAGCTACCCGGCCGAGGATCTGTTGATGAGCGGGTGGCTGCTTGGCGAGGAGGTCATCGCGACTCATGCCGCGGTCGTCCAGGCACGCGTCGGGGCCGGCAGCGTGGTCCTGCTCGGGTTCCGGGTTCAGCACCGGGGTCAGGCCCACGGGACCTACAAACTGTTGATGAACACGATCCTGCTCGGATCGGCGGAGCCGGCGCCGCTGCCGCCAATCCACCCGTGGTGACCCTCCCGCGTCGCACCCACGCTCGCCGTGAGGGATGCCATTTTCGGCCCGGGCCAGGCGCGTGGAGCGAGAATACCGCGAGTGACGCGAGTATCCTGTTTTGTCCTGGGCGCCGCCGCCGCGGCGCGGGCCGGGATGCGGCGCAGGGGGACGGTCGCAGGTTGTAAACAGGCCCCCGGGGGCGGTCGTAACACGCACAGGGGTGGATGCCGGAGGCACACCCCACGTACCAAGGAGCGTGCCAGATTCTCGGCCGTGGACTGATAATTGTCGTCGCTGCCCTCCTGGTGGCACCTGCGCTCGAGGCGGGCCAGCACCGGTGGTGGAAGTCCGAGCGCGTTCGTGTCGAGTTCGGCCTCACGACCGACCAAACGACGCGAATCGACGGGGTGTTTCGCTCGACGCTGCCCCAGCTGCGCGTGGAGAGGCGGGAGCTCGACCGCGAAGAGGCGGCCCTCTCCCGCCTGATCGCATCCGGCGAGGTGACGGAGGCGGAGGTCGCGGCGCAAATCGACGAGGTCGAGGCGGCGCGCAGCGCGCTGAGCAAGACCCGCACGCTCATGCTCTTCCGGATTCGGCGGATCCTCTCCTCCGCCCAGCGCGTGCAACTCGACGCCCTCCCGAAATCGCTGAAACGCCGAAAAGACGGCGGGACCTGCTGAGGGCTGCGCGTGTCGGCGAGTCGCCCAAGCGGCGCCCTTCCGCCGATGCTCGTCGGAGCGCACCCGCCAGGGCGCCCGAATCACGGTCGTCCACGCAGCTTCGCCAATAGCTCGCGGGCCGTCAGACCGCTGACGGGATCGCGCATGTCCGGCGCCACCTCGACCAGCGGCCCGAGGACAAAGTCGCGCTCACGAAAGCACGGATGCGGAACACGGAGATCGGGGTCGTCGACGACCCGGTCGCCGAACAGGATCAGGTCCAGGTCGAGCGTGCGAGGAGCATCAACGAACGGTCGTCGTCGGCCCCGGTCCCGCTCGATCGCCATGAGCGCGCGCAAGAGCCCGTGCGGGGGCAGATCGCTCGATCCGACCACCACCCCGTTCAGATAGCGCTCCTGCGTGACGTCGCCGACGGCATCGGATTCGATCAGGCCGGAGCCACGCACGTCGGCGAGGAGCGCGCGCAGCCGCGCGACCGCGAAGGCAAGATGGGCGCGGCGGTTCCCGACATTGCTACCCAGCGCGATCGCGACGCGGTCACCGCCGCGCCGATCCGCCGGCACGCCCGCAGCGGGGGTCACTCCATCCAGCGCACGGGCAACACGCCCCCGCCCGCGCCGGCCCCCTCCGGCCGCCCACCCAGCAGATCGGTCCGGCCGGCCAGCACCTGGTCGAAGAAGCGCTTGTGCCCCAGCGTCTCACCCAGGAGATCAAGCAGCTCGGCCGGCCTCACGCGCTCTGCTTTTCCTTGCAGCCGATGCAGACACGCGTCCACGGAATGGCCGCGAGCCGCGCCGGGGCGATCATCTCACCGCAATCGCGGCAAGCGCCATACGTGCCACTCTCGACGCGCCACAGCGCCTCTTCGATCGCCTGTAGAATCTTCGCATCGGTCTGCTTCAGCTTCAGTCGGATGTGGACTTCGTTGCTGCCGCTTGCCTGGTCCGCCAGGTCACCCTGACGGGTATTCTCGGTCGAGGTCTGGAGCGGCTTGGCGCCCCCCTCGGAGAGCAACTCCCCGCGCTTGCGCAGCAGCGCGTCCTTGTGAAACGAAACGTCCATGCTCTCTCTCCTGTATCCGCAACCAGCGATCTTGCATCATATCAAGGCGTTACCCGCCGCTTCAAGGCGACCGCGCACGCGTGTCCGCCCGCCTCCAGGAGGTCGAACGCGGCTACTCCGCCCGGAGGGTCGCCAGAGGCTTTCGGCGTAGCACGTCGAGGCTCGAGACCACGCCTACCAGCCCGACGAGCAGCGCGGTCACGACGATCCCCCCGAGGTTCTCACCCGCCGCGAAGTGCCACGGAATGTCCAGCAAGTAGCGGCTGAGCGCCCACGAGAGGATCACCGCGCCCAGCGACCCGATGATGCCGGCCAGCACGCCCAGCCCGCCATATTCGAGCGCCAGCATCGCCGCGATAGTCTGGGTGTTGGCGCCGAGCGTCTTGAAGATGGCCGCCTCGCGGACGCGTTGAAACTTCGTCATGGCGATCGCCCCGACGAGAATCAGCGTGCCGCTGAAGAGCGCCACCGCCCCGACGATCGAGATCGCCAGCGTGACGTTGGCGATGACCCCCTCGACGGTCCGTAGGACCTCGCGCACGTCGATGGCCGACACGTTCGGATAGCCGGTTGCGAGGTCCCGCTGTAGCCGCGCACGGCCCCCCGGATCGCTGGGCGCCTTGAGGAGCGCGACGTAGGTGTGCGGGGCGTCGGCGAGCGCCTCCGGACGGAACACAAACATGAAACCGCCGCTCCGCGAATCGCTCCAATCGACCCGCCGGATGCTCGTGACCCGGACGGCGACCTCACGGCTCAAGATGTCGAACCGCATCACATCCCCGACGTTGATGTTGAACCGCTCCTGCAGGCTCTCCTCGATCGACACCTCCGGCTCGGGAGGTGCCTGATCGTTACCCCAGAAGCGGCCTTCCAGCACGTCCTCGTTCTCCTCGAGGTGATTGCGATAGGTGACGGTGTAGTCGCGCCCGAGCGAGCCCTGGCCGCGAACGTCTTCCAGACCCTCGAGGTTGACCTCCCGACCCGAGACACCCGTCACCCGCGCGCGCAGCACCGGGATCAGCGTGGCCGGTCGCTCCGACCGCTGCGCCAGGAGGGTGCGCATCGGCTGCAGCTGATCCTGCTGGATGTCGATCAGAAACATGTCGGCACCACCGGACCGCCGTTCCAGGTCCAACTCGGTCAGCAGATTGGCCTGCAGAACCCTCACTCCGATGATGAAGAAACTCCCCAGCCCAACGGCCAGCAGGATCACGCGCGTCTGGTTGCCGGGCCGCGTGAGGCTCATGACCGCGTGACGGAGCGAGAACCAGCGCGTCGTCGCCATCGGTGCCATCAGCCGGATCAGAAGCGCACCCGCGGCATTGAGAACCAGCGCCACGCCCACGAATCCGCCGCAGACGAAGAGCCCGGCCCTCAGTGATCCAGCCTGCCAGCTTGCGATGGCGAGCAGGGCCGCGGTGACCGCGACGATCGCCGCCAATCTCGTCCAGTCCACCCGAGCCACCCGACGCCAAGCCAGGCGCGACCACCCGGGCCTCCGGACGTCGACGGCGCTCACCCGGGCCGTCTCGTGCCGCAGAAGGAGCAAGGGCTTGACGTGTCGCACCTCGAGGAGCGGCACCAGCGAGAAGAGCAATGACACCATCATGCCGATGCCGACGCCCTGCAAGACGGCGGACCAGGTCAGTCCGTAGGAGATGCTCCCCAGCGCCGCCACCGCGCTGGGCGGCACCGCCGCGATCACCCCCGCCGCGATGGCCACCCCCAGCAGGCTGCCCGCGACGCCGAGGACGAGCACCTGGATCACGTAGATCGTGACGATCTGGGCGGTTCCGGCGCCGAGACACTTCAGCACCGAGATGCTCTTGAGCTTCTGCTGGATGAAGGCTCGCGTCACGCTCCAGACGCCTATGCCGCCGAGCACCAGGATCACGAAGCCAACGAGGCTCAGGTAGTTCTCGGCCCGTTCCAGGTCGGAGCCGATCCGATCCTCCCGACGGCGGTAGGTTCTGACCCTGACGAAGTCTTCACGAAAGTCCTGACGCAGGTTCGCCACGAGCGATTCGAAGCCGACCTCGGGCACGCGGAACAGGAACCGGTAACGTGCCCGGCTGCCGGTGACGAGCAACCCGGTTTTCTCGAGGTCGTCGAGATGAATGATCACGCGCGGGCCGAAGCTGAACATCCCGAGCCGGCGGCCCGGCTCGTTCGCGATCACGCCCGTGATCGTGAACGTCTCGGTGCCGATGACGATCTGGTCACTGACTCGCACATCCAGCTGCGTCAGGAGCTCGGGTCGCACCAGGACACCCCGTCCCTGGAGCAGGAAGTGCGTGTAGCGATACCCGTCCTCGAGCTCTACCTCACCGTAATAGGGGAACCCGTCCTCCACCGCGCGCAGCTCCACGGTGCGAGCCGCCACCTTTGTCTCGTCCTCGGGTCGGACCATGGTGACCAGCTCGACCGTCTCGGACGCCTCGACCGACGGATCTTCCGCCAACCGGGATTCGACGGCGCGGCGGGCGTTGTCCGACCAGGGCCGATTGGATCTGACGACCACATCGGCGGCCATGAGCGCCTTGGCCTCCTGCGTCAGCACGTCTCGTACGCTCTGGATGACCGACCGGAGCGTCACGATCGCTCCGACGCCGATCGCCACGCAGACGAAGAACAACACGAGACGCCTCCACGACGCGCGCAGCTCGCGTGCGGCCATCTTGGCGGCGAATATCATCTCCGGCGTGTCCTCCTCCCTCGGCGACGCGGCAGGCCATCTGCTCCAGGGGTGATGCGCTCGGATCGCTCACGACGATGCAGAACGACGTCAGGTCGTTTCGACCCACCGCGATGGCACCGGCGCCTCGGCGCGCGGGTCGCCCGCCCGCGGTTGCTCGCTCCGAGATTCCACCCTGCCGTCTCGCAGCGCGAGCCGCACGTCTGCCCTGGCCGTCAGCTCCAGATCGTGGGTCACCAGCACGACCGTGGTCGCTCGCTTCAGGTTCACCTCGACCAGCAGATCGATGACGTGCCGGCCGTTGACACTGTCGAGATTGCCGGTCGGCTCGTCCGCGAGGAGAATGGGGGGGTCGTTGGCCAGGGCCCGCGCGATGGCCACACGCTGCTGCTCGCCACCGGAGAGCTGTGATGGGAAGTGATGGGCTCGATCGACCAGGTCCACGTCAGTGAGGAGACCCTGCGCGACGTCCCGGGCGTCTCGCCGGCCGACGATCTCCAGGGGGACGAGGACGTTCTCGAAGGCCGTCAGCGCCGGAATCAGATGAAAGAACTGGAACACGAAGCCGATCTTCTTGCCCCGAAGCTGTGCCTGTTGGTCCTCGGTGAGCGTCGTGATGTCCACGCCATCGATGATGATCCGGCCACTCGATGGCGCATCGAGACCCGCGACGAGCCCCAGCAGCGTCGACTTGCCGCTTCCGGAGGGCCCGACCACCGCAACGAATTGACCCGAGGACACCCGAAGGTCGAGAGGGTGGAGGATGGTCAGCGCGTCGGAGCCGCTGATCACCGTCTTCGAGACACCGCGCAGCTCGATCATTGCGTCGGCGGGTCCTCCACGAGGGCCTCCAGCGTGGACCACAGGTGGTCGGCGATCCGACGGGCCCCCTCAGAATTGGGGTGGATACCATCGGGCTGATTCAGCTCGCTCACCCCCGCTACACCTTCGAGCAGGAACGGCACGAACATCACGTCGTACGCGTCCGCAACGTCGCGAAAGGCCGAGCGAAACCCGGCGGTATAGACCGGGCCGTAGTTCGGCGGCGCCTCCATCCCGGCAAGGATCACCGGGATGTCCCGATCCGCCGCGGTGGCGACGATCTCCGAGAGGTTGCGCTCCATCGCCTCGACCGGCAAGCCACGCAAACCGTCGTTCCCGCCGAGGGCGACGACGAGCACGCGTACGTCTCCATCGAGCACCCACTCGACTCGACGGAGGCCGCCCGCGGTCGTATCGCCCGACACCCCCGCGTTGATCACCTCGTACGCGTAGCCGGCCTCGTGCAGCCGTCGTTGCAGCACGGCTGGAAACGCTTCGTCGACCTGCAAGCCGAGACCCGCCGTCAAGCTGTCGCCGAGGACCACGATGCGTGGCCGGTCGGAGACCGCCGTGGCCGGGCGAACCGCGGAGCCGATTTCGCGGTCGACCGGATCGGGGCTGCCGCACGCACTCACGACACATGCCGCCAGGGCGCACACGACGATACGAAGATGCGTCAAGCCGAGCATGGCTCTCTATTATGCTATAGGACACGTCGGCCCTGCCGAGCGCGCACGGCGGGTCCCAGGCGTTCACCGATCTTCGGTGTCCCAGCGAGGTATACGTCATGCAACGGCCGCTGCTGCTCCTGCTCGTATCGCTCGCGCTGCCCGCCTCGGCCGTCCCCCAGAGCCTGTCCTCCGACCGTATCCTGACCCACCGGGAGCAGGCGCCCCGCGTCAAGGCCTGGATCGAGAGCCGGTTCGACCGGCTCCTGCCAGCGCTGATGCGGCGAGAGGGGATCGACATGTGGATCGTCGTGTCGCGGGAGTACAACGACGATCCCGTCTTTCGCTCGATGGCACCGCTGACGACCTATTCCTCACGGCGACGAACCATCTTGGTGTTCTTCGACCGCGGCGACGACCGCCCGGTCGAGCGACTATCGATCGGACGCTTCGATTACGGCGGGCTCTTCACGGTCGTCAAGACGCACAACGAGGGGCAATGGGAGGGCCTCGGTCAGGTCGTCGCGGAGCGGGATCCACGCGCGATCGGTATCAACACCTCCGAGCGATGGAATCACGCCGACGGACTGACGGCCAATCAGAAGCAGCATCTCGAGGCGGCCCTCGGACCCACCTACTCGGCCCGACTCGAATCCGCCGAGATGCTGGCCGTCGGCTGGCTCGAGGCGAAGCTTCCCGAGCAGACCGACGCGTATCGGCACGTCATGCGGGTCGCCCACCAGGTCATCGCGGAGGCGTTTTCAAACCGCGTCGTCGTCCCCGGTGTCACCACGACCGAAGACGTCGTCTGGTGGATGCGCCAGCGTGTCGTCGAGATGGGGCTTGGACAGTGGTTCCACCCATCCGTCACGATCTGGCGTCAGGGCGGGCTTTCCGAAGCCACGCGCCCCGACGAGCGGCCCATCGAGCGTGGAGACATGCTCCACTGTGATTTCGGGATCGTCTATCTGGGCCTCTCGACCGACACCCAGCACAACGCGTACGTGCTACGCGCCGGAGAAACTGCGGCGCCGGCGGGGCTACGCGAGGGTCTGGCGGCCGCCAACCGCCTGCAGGACATCACGATGGCGCACGCTCGCGCGGGTGCCTCGGGGAACGCCGCGCTCATCGCCTCACTGGCGCAGGCCAGGGAGGAGGGGCTGACGCCCTCCATCTACTGGCATCCGATCGGCTACCACGGTCACGCCGCCGGGCCACCGATGGGCATGACCGATTGTCAGGAAGGCGTGCCCGTGCGCGGCGACTACGTTTTTCGTGCCGACACGTGGCACTCGGTCGAGCTCAACGTCAGGCACCGCGTGCAGGAGTGGGACGATCAGGAGGTCAGGTTCGCGCTCGAAGAGGATGCCTGGCTATCCGATCGGGGATGGGAGTGGGTCGACGGACGCCAAACGTCGTTCTACCTCATCCGATGACGTCGCCAGGCCGGTGGCGGGGTCCATCCGCCGCGCGGGTCAGCTCGGCCGGTCGCCCAGCTCGCGGTCGAGCGCCGCGAGAGCCTGTTGAAGCATCTCCACGTGACGCGGGTGGGTCGCCAGGGCCATCTGCCCGATGGTCTGCGCGCGGGCGAGTGACACGGTCTCGCGGCGGTGGCGCTCGTCGCGCTCGGCGACCGACATCGGTGCCCGTGGAGCCTCGCCTTGCTGTCCGGATGCCGCGGCTTCCTGCTGCGCCTCGACGGCCTTGCTCTCCCATCCTCGGGCCATGAAACGTTACCTCCTCCTCGCGAATGCATGCCAGTACAGCGCCACGGTGATCCCAAGCGCCAGGGTGCCGAGCACCAGCTGGCCCCGCCGCGTCAGACCATCCGGGTAGAGTATCGGCAGGACATACCGGGCGATGAAGTCGCCACGGTAGACGGAATCGCCGCCCAGCCCGCGCAACCAGTTCTCCAGCGGCGTCAGCGGGCAGATCCGGCCGGTGAACTCGATGGCCACGCCCCAGACGGCCGCCGGCGCGTGCACCCACGCCAGGCGTGGCCAACGAACGACCAGCAGGCCGCCGAGAACGACGAACAGCACGAACGCCAGGTGCACCAGAACGATCGCGTCTGCCAGGATGCGGTAGGGCATGATCAGGGGGCGGAGCGGCGGTTCCAGTCTTCGCCCGACGGTGAACGATCCGGCAACGTCGTGTCAGGGCAGCGGTGTCGCCGCAGCGTTCGTCCCGCCCTCCCACGTCGTTCCCAACGCGTCCCAGTAGATCGCTCGCTCGACCGCGATCGGCACTCCTTCGGTCGAGGCGATCACCGCACCGAACGTTTGGGGCTTATATATTAAAGTGCCGAAAACGCCAGATCAGGTGTCGTGGCTTTCGATGATGTTGCCGGGTGTGACGGCGGCAACGGCGAGCTGCTTCGCCGTGGTTCCGGTCGGGATCCGGATAGGTTCCTCCAACTCGGCCTTGCTCGGCTGGTAGCTGTGCGGCTGCACGCGGACGGTTGGGCGGTTGTCTGGCTGTGGCTTAGTCACTTGTGAAGCCTCCTAGGGAACGGGCGGTGTTTCCACGTCGGCTGTCGCCCTCAGTCTGTCAGACAAGTGGCGCTTTGCATCCTGGATCCACGAACGGTGCTCATTTAGGTCCTCATCAGACAGGAGCCTTGATTGGAAGCTGTTCTTGTTAGGTTCGAGCACCGCTATTCGAGCCGGACCGTTCACGCCTCCAGGATTTACCGCAATCGCGTGATCGAGCGTCCACGTGACGGCAAGAGTCGCCTCCTGTACAGTCGGCTGGCCTGTTGGCCAGAAAATCTCGCGCATCAGCGCAAGGAACGGGTCCGTTATCGGTTGCGTGCTGCCCATCGAGCAGAACCACATCTGGTCAGTGTAGAGAGTAGGTTGGAAGCCGTTGGAAAACTCACAGAGAACTTGTTCTCGTCCCACTGGTACCGCTAGGAGCGCTGAGTAGGTTTCGGGTGGCGTGAAAGTCTGACGAAAATCGGTAATCGTTGCGCTACTGATGTTCCGGCTTTGTCATGATCCAACCCCATTTTCCGATAGTGTGAAAACCCCGCGCCCATCATATCGCGGTGGCTTGACCACCGTGTTCGTGGTTGATCAGGTCGGCGTAGCGGAGCTTCTTACCCTCTGAGCCGAGCACCATGCCAGCCATCTGTGTGATCGTGTCGCGTCGACGGGTGTTGTGTCTCCACTCGAACTCGCCCACGTAGCGGTCCAGGTGCTGCGGACTCATCTTGTGGTAGGTGCCCACGTAGCCGCGCTTGAGCATGCTCCAGAACGACTCCATGCCGTTGATGTGGGCTTGCCCGTTGACGTATTCGCCGACGCCGTGCTGGACCACCGCGCGATTAGCGAGACCCGTATAGGCTGTAGCGTCGTCGGTGTACACCGTGGCGTCATGGCTGGCGTGGTCACCCACAAACCCGCGCAACGTCGGTCCGTCTACACGCTCGACCACCGACGCCCGCACGCGGCCAGTGGCCCGGTCCTTGACACCAGCCACGGCCATCTTGCCAGCCCCGCCGCGGCCGGTCAGCTGCTCGCGTTGCCGCTTGTGCATGTTTTTGGCCTTGCCGCCGACGAAGGTTTCATCGGCCTCGACCGGACCAGCCATCGGCGCAGCGTGCGTGGCGCGGAGCATATCACGGAGCCGATGCGCCGGATGCCATGCTGATTTCTGCGTAATCTCCAACTCGCGGTGGAGTTTCATACTGCTGATGCCCTTGAGGTTCGTGGTCATCAGGTAGACGGCAATCGCCCAGGTCTGGTAGCCGAGCTTGCTGCTCTGCATGACCGTCCCTGTCCGCACACTGAACCGCTTCGCGCATTCCTTCTCGCGGCAGCGGTAGGGCATGGTCTTGTGCTGGCAGCCGACCTGCACGTTGGTGGAACCGCAGTAGTGGCAGGCGATCACGTCGCGCCAGCGTGTTTTCACGAACCATGCCTCGGCAGTAGCGTCGTCTGGAAACTTGCGGAACAGAGCCTTAAGACTCATGCCCTCGCGGTAGTATTTGCCCGGTGCTCGCTGACTCATAAATACAGTATAGTGCCGAAACCAGCGGCGAGCCAAGAACTATTGTCGGCACTTTAATATATAAGCCCCGAACGTTTCGTTGACCAGCTCGCTCACCATGCTGTTGACGTGCACCGTGAACCGACTCCTGGGCGCGACCGTGAACGCCTTGACGATAGTGCCGCCACCTTCCTTCAGGAATGTGATGGTCACCGGGGCCGCCTCACTGCCCGGGTTCGCGAGCAAGATGTAGGTGTGGAATCCGCGGGTGCCGCCGACCCGACCCTCGCCGACACCCCACTTCGCGCTGGTTTCGAGGAGCCCGAGGGAGTCGTGGGCCTCGGTCCAGCTCGTCGCGCCCCCCGGCCAGTACATGGCTCGCTCCGACACGATCGGCAGATCCGACGTTACGGTCGTCGACACCGCGGCCTCGGAGAGCGACGCGGCCTCGCCCTCCACGTCGACGGTCAGCCGGCTCCACCCCGGTACCATGTGGATTCGCTCGACCGTCGTCCCATCGCCCAGCAGATACGTGAAGGTCACGCTCGCCTCCCCGGCGTTGGGATTGGCCACGAGCACGAACGTGTCGAAGAGATCTCCGGTGGCACCCTCCGCATGGAACCAGCTCGTCGCGGTCTCGTTCGCCCCGGGCGAGACGTGGCCGCCCCGCCACGGCTGCGGGCCGCCGAAATACATCGCGCGTTCCGCAAACACCGGCTGGTCGGACTCCACGACCATTGAGAACGACTTGCCCACCAGCTGCGGAATGTCGCCGGCAACCGCGGTGCGCCGCGACGTCGGCTCCAGCGTCAAGAGCTTGACGAAGGGGGGATCCGTCTCCCGGAGGAAGGTCACGTTCACCGACGCCGCCGTGGCGTTCCCGTTGGCCAACAGAAGATAGGTATCGAAGAATCCCTGTGCGCCCTCCGCAAAGTACCAGCGCTTTCGGGCATCGGAGACCGCCGCCGCGCCGTGCCCCCCGTAGGAGGTGTCGTCCCAGAACATCGATCGCTCGACCACGAGTGGAAGCGCGGCTGGCGACTCGACGACGGTCGAGAGCGCCGTCGACTCCAGACCCGCAATCGCCTCGACGTCGACGGTCTTGCGCGACGTCGGAAGCAGCGTCAGCGAGTGATTCACGGTCGTCCCATCCGACTTGAGGAACGTCAGGGTCACCGGGGCGGCCTCAGGATTCAGGTTGGCGAGCGCCAGCTCCAGATCGAAGAACGTGCCCGTTGCCCCTTCAGCCAGGTTGTAGACGAACGACTCCACGGTGACGGCCAGGATAACCGAGGTCGTGCTCGCGACGGGCGGGTCGACCACCGACCCGCGAGACGGGGAGGCCGTGCCGGTCGCCGTCACGGTGACCGTGTTGATCCCACTTTTGAGTGGGATCCTCCGGGCGACCCAGCTCGTCGTTCCGGTGGCGGTCCCGCTGCCACCGCGATCGTTCGACCACGTCACGGCATCGATGCCGGCACTGCCCGCCGCGACTCCGGCGAGCCTGAGAAAGGGTGAGCGCGCCGAGAACGCGGTCGCGCTCGTGGGTTCGGTGACCATCAAGGTCGGGACCGACGACTGGATCACCTCGACGTTCTGGCCGTCGATCGTCAACGTCCCGGACCTGGACGTCGTGAGCGGCGGCGCCGGATCCGCGGCGTACGTGATGATCCCGTCGCCGACGCCGGTGCCGCCCGAGGTGATCGCGATCCAGTCGGCTCGACTCGTCGCGCTCCAGCCACAGGAGGATGGTGCGGTGACCGAGAGACTCCCGCTGCCGCCGCCCAGCCCGACCGCCGCGATCGTCGGGGCGATCGTGATCGTGCAGCCGACCGGCGATTGAGTCACCGGGAGTGTCTGGCCCGCGATCAGCACGGTGGACGTTCTCGAGGACAGCTCGATGTTCGGGTCCACGGTGAAGGCGACCGAGCCCGCGCCACTGCCGGTGGCGGCCGAGACGATCGTGATCCAGGTCGCGGCGGTCGTCGCCGTCCACGCACAGCCGGCGTTGGCGGTGACGCTCACCGTCGCCGTGCCCCCGGCCGGGCCGAAGGTCTGGCTCGTGACCGACAGCGTATAGCCACAAGGGGCGCCTGCCTGCGTCACGGACACGATCCGCCCGGCGACGGTCAGCGTGCCCATGCGGGGCAGCGCGCCGGGATTCGGCGCGACGGCGTAGCTGACCGACCCGGTGCCGGTGCCGGTGCCGCCCCCGGTGATCGTGAGCCACCCCGCGCCGCTAGACGCCGTCCAGGCACAGCCGAAGGCTGCGGTGACGGCGATGCTGCCGGCCGCGGCACCCGACCCGACGGACGGAGAGAGCGGCGACACCGAATAGCTGCAAGCGGGCGGACCGGCCTGCGTCACCGTGAAGGTCTGGTCCGCGATCGCCACGGTCCCGGTCCGGGCCGCATCCGGGTTGGGGGCCACGGTCAACCCCACCGCGCCGTTTCCCGACCCGCTGCTGCCCGATGTCACGGTGATCCAGGTCGCGGCGCTGGTCACCGTCCACCCGCAGCCGGCGGGCGCGGTCACGCCGACGCTGGTGGAGCCGGCGCTCGCCCCCACCGAGAGGGTCGTCGCGCTCAGGGCGTAGCTAGAAGACAACAGCGTGCTGACGGCGGCGTCGACCCGGAGCCGCGGCGTCGTGACCCCGTTGCGCGGGTCCAGGATGCCAAGGCCCGTGCTCGTGAGCGCCGCGAGCACCTCGTCCACGCCCGCCGCGGGCGCGGCGGACTTCAGCACGGCCCAGGCGCCCGCGACGTGTGGAGCGGCCATCGACGTGCCGCGCCGGATTTCGAACCCACCGCCCGGAACCGACGACGTGATCCACTCGCCCGGCGCCAGCAGCGGAAGCGACGTCGCGCTGTTGGAGAACGCGGAGACGACGTCGACCGCCGCGCCCTGGCTGCCGTCGCCCGTCGAGCCCACGCCGACGGCCGTCGACACGCAGGCGGGCGCCGACAGCCCGGCCGTGGCCGCTCCGTTGCCCGACGACACGACCGTGGCGATCCCGGCGGCGCGCAGGTCGTCGATGATCGGCTTGCGGGGATCCCCGTCGCACGTGACCGCTGGAGTGCCGCCACCCAGGCTCATGTTCACCGCCGCGATGGCAAGACTCCCTCTGAGGTCGTAGACGCGCTCGAGGGCCGCGATCTGATCCGACCGGAAGCTGAGGACGCATGGGGCCGGGTCGCTGCCACAGTCGAGCGGATCGTCGAACCGCGAGAACACCTGGATGGCGATCACGTCGGCGTCTCGCGCGACGCCGGGGCTCGCCCCGCGCCCTGCGACGATCCCGGCCACGTGGGTCCCATGCTCGCACCCGTCGACGCCACACGGGACGCCGGAGCCCGTCGAGGTCGAGGCCGCCGCGCCGCCGGGACACACGCTCGTCGACAGCGGGGCGAACGTCGTCGAGTAGCAGGCCTCCTCGACGACCTTGCCGGCTAGAAACCCGTGGGTCTTGTCGACGCCCGTATCCAGGACCGCAACGGCCCAGCCGGTACCCGAATGCCCTGCACCCCAGGCCGCGGTGGCGCCGATCAGGGGCACGCTCTCCGCCAGGGCCGGCGGTTCGGCCACGTCCTCCTGGATGCTCGAGACGCCCGGCGAGACGGCCAGCACGGCCAACCCGTCGGCATCGACCTCCGCCGCCAGGAAGGGCACGAAACGGAACCGCCGCACGGCGGTCACGGAACGGCCGGCGAGCTCACCGAGCACCGCATCCTGCGCCCGCCCGATCGCCGCCCGCTGGCGGGCCACCGCACCCGGGCCCGCGAGCTGCGCCTCGCGCGGGTAGGCGCCCCGGAGGCCGACGATCACGCGGACCGAGCCCCGGTCCCGAGCCCTGACGGTCAGCGAGGCGAGCGTCCCGCGGTCCTCTTCTTGCGCGCTGCTCGGCGCAGCACTGGCCGGGATCCCGCGCCGGCCGGTCCCGGGCGGGCTCTCGCCGCGGGCTGCGGAGCCGGAGACCGCCACCAGGCTCATCCCGGCCACCAGCAGAACACGACTCACGGAGAGGATAGGATTCAGAATCGCGATGCCCTCACCCGGATCACTCGTCACCCTGCGTCGGTCGACTGGCGCCCGACCCCGGAGATTCGGGCGTTGGGTGGCTGGCTCATGTATCGGCACACCACGCGTTCGGCTGAAGCCGACGGGTGCGACGCTAGTGGTGTGTCCCAAGAATAACGTTGCACTTCCCAACCTTCTCTAGAATCGTATCGACCGTCGCGGTCCAGACAAAGGGTTGGGGGTTGTCGTTGTAGCGCTGGAGGTAATCGTTGATGGCGGCGACGAGTTCGTCGACACTGCAAAACACCCCGCGGCGGATGCGTTTCTGCGTGAGCTGGCTGAACCAACTCTCGACGAGGTTGAGCCACGATGCGCCGGTAGGGGTGAAGTGGAGCGTGAAGCGCGGATGGGCCGCCAGCCAGGCCCGCACGGTCGGATGTTTATGCGTGCCGTAGTTGTCCAGAATGAGGTGGAGGTCGAGGCGAGAGGGGAACGCGCGGTGGAGTTGGCGAAGAAACTTCAGGAACTCCTGATGCCGATGCCGGCCGTGGCACTCGCCGATGACCTGCCCGGTCAGCATGTTCAGCGCGGCGAACAAGGTCGTTGTCCCGTGGCGCTTGTAGTCATGCGTGAGTGTCCCACAGCGGCCCTTCTTCATCGGCAGCCCGGGCTGCGTCCGGTCCAGCGCCTGAATGTGACTCTTCTCGTCCACACACAGCACGACGGCCTTCTCGGGCGGATTCATGTACAGCCCCACGACGTCCGTCAGCTTCTCCACGAACGCGGGATCGGTCGACAGCTTGAACGTCTCCACTCGATGGGGCTGGAGGCCATGCGCGTCCCAGATCCGCTGCACGGTCGAGCGACTGACCCCCTGCGCCTTCGCCATCGTGCGACAACTCCAGGGGGTCGCCCCCGGTGGCGTGCGGTGCAACGTTGCGTGGACGATGGCTTTGACCCTGCGCGCACTGATCGTCGGTTTGCGCCCGCGCCCCTCACGCATCTCGAACACCGAATCAACGCCCTCCTCTCCAAACCGGTCGCGCCAAGCCAGCACGGTCGGCCGGCTGACGTCCACGGTCGCGGCAATGCGGCTGTTGGAACCCCCCTCGGTCGCCAGCAGCAACGCCTTCGCGCGGATGACTACCCGATGCGGGGCCGACGTACTACGGGCCCACTGTTCCAGGAGTCGCCGATCCTTCGCGGCCATGGACAGAGCGGCGGCGGCATCATTCATCCCGCCTATATTGCACGCAGGTCGTTGATATGTAAATGTATTTCAGGGACACTACACTAGTGGTGTGTCCCAAGAATAACGTTGCACTTCCCAACCTTCTCTAGAATCGTATCGACCGTCGCGGTCCAGACAAAGGGTTGGGGGTTGTCGTTGTAGCGCTGGAGGTAATCGTTGATGGCGGCGACGAGTTCGTCGACACTGCAAAACACCCCGCGGCGGATGCGTTTCTGCGTGAGCTGGCTGAACCAACTCTCGACGAGGTTGAGCCACGATGCGCCGGTAGGGGTGAAGTGGAGCGTGAAGCGCGGATGGGCCGCCAGCCAGGCCCGCACGGTCGGATGTTTATGCGTGCCGTAGTTGTCCAGAATGAGGTGGAGGTCGAGGCGAGAGGGGAACGCGCGGTGGAGTTGGCGAAGAAACAGAGGTGGACCCCATCCTTTGGACAGGTTTTCGTCACAGCTAAGGTGGAATCCGGTTCATGATTCAAGCGACCTTGGGCTGACGGGAACCGGGGCATAGCCCCGGGCTCCGGTCAGCTCCGTCGTCAGTATACGCCTCGGCCGGCGTCCGGTCGTTGAGCGCCGAGTGGGGCCGGCGTCGGTCGTAGAAGTCCATCCACCAGCCGATGCCGGTCCGGGCCTGGGCGCCGGTCGCGAACTCAGACAGGTAGACGCACTCGTACTTGAGCGATCGCCACAGCCGCTCGATGAACACGTTGTCCATCCAGCGGCCCTTGCCGTCCATTGAGATGCGAATGCCAGCCTCCGTGAGCACGTCGGTGAAGTCGACGCTGGTGAATTGGCTGCCCTGGTCGCTGTTGAAGATCTCCGGAGGGCCATAGTGCTCGAGCGCCTCGTGCAAGGCCTCGACGCAGAAGTGCGCATCGAGCGTGTTGGACAGACGCCAGGACAGCACCTTGCGGCTCGCCCAATCCATCACCGCGACGAGGTACAGAAAGCCTCGCTGCAACGGGATATAGGTAACATCCGTGCACCACACGTGGTTCGGCCGCGTGATCGGCAGATCGCGCAACAGGTAGGGATAGACCCTGTGCGCCGGGTGCGGCTGAGACGTCCTGGGCCGTTGGAAGATCGCCTCCAGGCCCAAGCGCCGCATCAGGCGCCGGACGCGCTTGCGGCTGACCCTGGCGCCTTGGCGCAGCAGCCAGCGCGTCATCTGCCGCGAGCCGTAGAAGGGCGTCTCCAGAAACTGCTCATCGATGCGCCGCATCAGCCGCAGATTCAGCGGGCTCTCGCCCTTGCCCTCGTAGTAGAACGACGAGCGGGCGATCGAGAGCAGGCCACACTGGCGTGTGATGCTGAGCGCGGCATGGTCGGGATCGACCATCGTTTCCCTCCGGCCGTGGCTCACCGACCGAAGGCCTTGGACAAAAAATCCCGCTCGATCACGAGCTCGCCCACCTTCGCTCGCAACTCCTTGATCTCGACCGCTCGACAGGCCTCCTGGTACTCGTGCTTGCCTGCGAAGCTCGCCAGCACGTGTTCGCGTGCCTTCTTCTTCCAGTTCGCGATCAGATTCGGGTGAACGTCGTACCGAGAGGCCAGCTCGGTCATCGTTGCCTCTTCGCGGAGAGCCTCCAGCGCGACTTTCGCCTTCAGCTCAGCCGGGTAGTTCTGTCTCTTTCGGGACATTCCAGACTCCTTCTCTGTGGTCTGGATCCCACCTTAGCAACCTGTCCGAATTTCGGGGTCCACCTCTACCTTCAGGAACTCCTGATGCCGATGCCGGCCGTGGCACTCGCCGATGACCTGTCCGGTCAGCATGTTCAGCGCGGCGAACAAGGTCGTTGTCCCGTGGCGCTTGTAGTCATGCGTGAGTGTCCCACAGCGGCCCTTCTTCATCGGCAGCCCGGGCTGCGTCCGGTCCAGCGCCTGAATGTGACTCTTCTCGTCCACACACAGCACGACGGCCTTCTCGGGCGGATTCATGTACAGCCCCACGACGTCCGTCAGCTTCTCCACGAACGCGGGATCGGTCGACAGCTTGAACGTCTCCACTCGATGGGGCTGGAGGCCATGCGCGTCCCAGATCCGCTGCACGGTCGAGCGACTGACCCCCTGCGCCTTCGCCATCGTGCGACAACTCCAGGGGGTCGCCCCCGGTGGCGTGCGGTGCAACGTTGCGTGGACGATGGCTTTGACCCTGCGCGCACTGATCGTCGGTTTGCGCCCGCGCCCCTCACGCATCTCGAACACCGAATCAACGCCCTCCTCTCCAAACCGGTCGCGCCAAGCCAGCACGGTCGGCCGGCTGACGTCCACGGTCGCGGCAATGCGGCTGTTGGAACCCCCCTCGGTCGCCAGCAGCAACGCCTTCGCGCGGATGACTACCCGATGCGGGGCCGACGTACTACGGGCCCACTGTTCCAGGAGTCGCCGATCCTTCGCGGCCATGGACAGAGCGGCGGCGGCATCATTCATCCCGCCTATATTGCACGCAGGTCGTTGATATGTAAATGTATTTCAGGGACACTGCACTAGCGGCCACCCCCGCTCGCGGACGCGCCGGCGCCGGCTGACCCAAAGTCCCACGATCACCGCGAACATTCGCGTCGCCGCTCGCACCGAGCCCACGAGGCTGCCGGAGATCTTCGACTCGCCAATTCGCTCCCGGTAGCTCACGGGAACCTCGCGGACGCGGAGCCCCGCCTCGACCGCCTTGACCTGCATCTCGATCGTCCAGCCCCAGGTCAGATCGCGCATCTCGAGCGACTCGAGCGAGGACCGTCGGATCGCGCGGAACGGACCGAGGTCCCGGTAGCGGCTGCCCCAGATCCGGTTGATCGCTGCGACATACATCCGGGTGCCCCAGCGCGCGTGCCACGGTCGCCCGGGTCCGGCCCTGGCGCCGAGGACCAGATCCGCCGCGTTACCGGCGACGGGGCCGACAATCCGGTCGAGCTCGTCCGGATCATCGCTGAAATCGGCGTCGAGAAACACCACGACGTCCGCATCGGAATTCGCCCGGATGCCCGCGAGGCACGCTCGACCGTACCCCCGCCTGGGCTCCTGGACGACGCGCGCCCCCGCCGCGCGTGCACGCCGCGCGGTGCCATCGGTCGAGCCGTTGTCCACGACCGTCACGCACTCCAACGGCAAGGGCAGGTGACGCATCACCTCGACGATCGCGTCCTCCTCGTTCAGTGCGGGGATGACGACGGCGATCGTGGGCACTCGGCTCACGCGGCTCCTTGCGCCACCCGAGACCTGCGGATGGGCGGCGGTATCCTCCACACGCACCACGCCATGGCCAGGGCGACCGTCCCGTACTCGAAGGCCAGCACCCACGTCGGCAGCTCCCAGGCCGCGCCCAGCGGCACGAGATACCAGACCAGGTAGGTCGACAGAATGGTCGCGCTCCAGACGGTCAGGGGCAGAGTGCCGGCCGTGGTCAGGAACGGCGTGACCCACAGCAGATACCAGGGATAGACCGCCGGCATCGCCAGCAGCGCCGTCGCCATCGGCCAGGCCCAGGCCGCCGGGGAGTCCGGCGGCAGACGCGCGCGCGCCCATACCGCCACCGACAGCCCGGCGGCCACGCCGAGCGCCAGCACGACCTGCACCGGCGCCACGGCGTCGAGCATCGCCTCCAGCAGGCCGAACAGCGGTCCGTTGAACCGCCACTTCTCGAGATACTCGACAAGCGACCCGGACGGGAGCTGCAGCCCCTGATCCAGGAACGGCAGATACAGGCCGACGACGAAGAGACCGGCGAGGAGAACGTCGCGGATCCGCACCCGCCCCCAAAACAACGGGACGAGTACCACGGGCAGGAACTTCACCGCCACGGCGCCCGCGAACGCGAGCGCGGCCGGCAACGGGCGTGCCCGGCGCAACCAGAGGGCGGAGGCCAGCACGAGGAGCATCCCCAGCGCATCGAGATGACCGCCACCGGCGATCTCCAGGGTCACGAGCGGGTTCCAGGCGAACGCCAGTACCCACCAGGGGCTCTGACCCGCCTGGGCGAGCCAGCCGAGCAGCAACCAGACCGTGACCGCCTCGCACATCGTCAACGCGAGCTTCATCGCCAGGACGGACTCGCCGAAGACGGCCACGACCCGGAAGAACCCCTGCGCGCCGGGTGGGTAGATCGTCGGCAGCCGGGGATTGTTGGTCAGCCGCGTGACCGGCGTGTGCAGCGGTTGGAGGTCGGGATCGCCGGGAGCCGATCGATACGGGTTCAGGCCGACCCGCTGGACTCGACCGTCCCACAGGTAGCGGTACACGTCATCGGACAGCTCCGGCGGTGTCACGAGGAGCGGCACTCGCCAGAGGGCGGCCAGCGCGAGGCATACCGCCAGCCCCCGCCGCGTCGACGGAGCCGATCGCGCGATCGTCCAGAGGGCACCAGCGTATGCGAGGCTGGCGATCGCAACGAGCGACAGAACGCGCAGGGGGGTGACCTGGGGATCCAGCCCCGCTAGCAGGACGAACGCCGCCAGCAAGACGGCCCCGAATCCCCAGAGCCTGTGCCGCGCACGCGCCCCGCCGCGATCCGCGAGGTCACCTGACAAATCCCCTGTCTCCAGCCGTGCGCGCGCGGCGGGCGCCGGCGCGCTGGCAGTCACCCGGACGTCAGCGCTACGCGGCGCAGGCCCACGCGGGGATTCGCTCGAGCGATAGGGGATCGGCCAAGGCTAGCCCGGTCACCACTCGACGCGTGGACCTTCAGGCCCGCGACCGATCGCCAATCCACCCTTGGTGCGACGCCGGATCTTCACACTAGCAACAGTCGGTGCCGGGCTCGCAGCACGCCTCCTCGTCACCCCGGACCTCACGCACCGCCGTGGGCGTGTCGACCACCGAGAACGAGCCGGCGTAGGGCGGCTGCGAGAGCTTCGCGGCCGTGTCCGTGCAGACCTCGACCGAGACGCCGCGCGGAAACAGATGTCCCTCCTCGTCCACGGCGGCCTTCAAGGGCCCGAGATAGACCGCCGCCTGTCCGACGTAGGTGCACCCGGCCTTCTTCTCGAACTTGAAGCCGCGCGCCGTGACCGAGTAGAACCGGCAGCCTTCGACCTCCCGCCAGAACGTCTTCTTCAGGATCGAGACACCGTAGAAACCGGCGCGCTCGAGCGTCGCCAGGAAGGCCTCCTCGCTGAGTGCGCCGCTGATGCACTCGCCCCAGAGCTGGCCATCGGCGCGCATCCGCGGCGGCACCTCGGTATCGGCCACGATGTCGGCCAGGACTGCGCGCCCGTGGTCCTTCAGGATGCGCCAGATCTCGCGGAAGACGCGCGGCTTATTGGGTGACAGGTTGATCACGCAATTCGACGTGACCACGTCGCTCACGCTGTCGGGCAACGGAATCTGCTCGAGAAATCCTCGCTGAAACTCGACCACGTCGAACCCGAGCGCCTCGGCAACCTTGGGTTGACACTCGCGGGCTACCTCGAGCATCTGCTGGGTCATGTCGATGCCGTGAACTCGCCCGGTCGGCCCCACCTTCTTCGCGCCGATGAAGCAGTCGATGCCGGCGCCCGAACCCAGATCGACCATGGTCTCGCCTGGCGCGAGCGCCGCCGCCGTGACCGGGCTCCCGCAGCCGTAGAAGCGGTCGACCACCTCCGAAGGGATGTGTGCCAGGTCGTCGACCTCGGGACGGACCGGACAGCAGAGGGCGGCCTGCGGCTCCTCGGCCGCATGCGCGTAGAACTCCCGGACCGTGAGCCGCGATTTCTCCATCACCTCTTCGGAGAGGACGCAGGCAGAGTGGGTGGTCCGCACGATGGCCGTCTCGTCGTGCAAGGTGTACTCCCCCATGCCGCGGAGCACCACCGGTCGGTCGTAGCCGGAACGCGGCTGTACGGACTGACGGCCGTCAGCAGCGAGTTCTCCCCAGGTGTCGAGCGCAAGGCCCTTGTAGAGGTCGCAGTACGGGTCGTGCCCCAGAAAACTCCCGCGTTCGGTCTCGGTGGTCGTTGCCCAGTATCCGTGCTCGAAGTCTCCTCCGCCGCACAGAAAACGTAAGTGACAATCGCGGCAGATGGGTTTTTGCTCGACGGTCGCCTCCCGGAGCTCGCGGCACACGGCGCTCTGCTTCCAGATGGTCTCGAGGCTATGCTCGGCCAGGTCCCCGCAGGCAAGCTCGGGCACACCCGCCATGGACGCCGAGGGATAGACGCGCCCGTCGGTGTACACGCACAGGCTGCTCCAGCCGGCACCGGCCAGGTCGTTCTTGATGCCCGGGGCCCCGTCCAGCCGAAGCCGGAACTCTTCGAGGTTGTCGATCTGGACTCCCGCCTGGGCCGCCACCCTCCGCGCGCCACGCAACGAGCGGAGGATCGCCTCCGCCGAGGGCAGATCGGAGAACGGGCCGTCGAGCACGCGGCCACGCCGATGCGGCCACAGGAGATGCACGTTGCGCACCCCCAGGGAAGCCGCGAGCCGCACGAACGCCTCGACGTCGTCGAGATTGTGTCGGAGGATCGTCATCGTCAAGGTCGGGCGAATCCCGGCGTCGACCGCCGTCGTGATGCCCGCGACGATACGCTCGAAGGTCCCGTCGCCGCGAATGGGATCGTTGATGGTCGGCGACGCGCCATCCAGGCTGATCTGCATCCGCAATCGATCGGCAGGGATCTCGCGAAGCTCGACCAGCCGGGCCGGCGTGAACACCGTGCCGTTGGTCATGACGACGGCCTCGCGCGCATGGGTGGCGGTGACGTGGCGGAGGAGCTCCAAGATGTCCGGCCGCGCGAGCGGTTCTCCCCCGGTCACGAACACGCGCTCGACACCCAGCGCCACGCCCTGATCGATGACGTCGATCAGACGGTGCGTCTCGAGTCCCTGACCCAGAGCCGGCCCCGACGACACCAGGCAGTGCGCGCACGCCAGGTTGCAGAAGTCATTGACTTGCAGCCACAGCTCGTTCAGCCGATCCAGCCGCAGATAGTTCGACCGTCCGAGATACGACGCCGGCGAGGCGCCGTCCGTCGAGACGAACCCCTGCCGGAGGGCGTCACGCACGAAGGTGTCGACGTGAAGCCAGGCCCGCGCGACGTCGAGCCCGGTCTCGGACGCATACATCTTCACGACGTCGCCGAGGGGGGTTCGCCCATCGAGCCGGGACAGCACGCGGAGGCCGCGCTCGTCGGTGGAGATCCAGTGGGGACGTGCCGGATCCAGCGCCACGGCCCCGCCGGGCACCCGCTGGACCGAGACCTCGGGCGCTCGCGGCAACGTCTTCTCGTCGAGCAGTGGGAGCATGGCTTGCACTCGCTGGTCAGCGCACTGGCGAAACAGCCTCGATCGCGCCGGTTCGAGGCCGCGCAACTCTCATTGACACATTAGACGCCGGAAGCACGCGCGGCGTCCCTCCTGGTGCCGCGCGAGCGCCCATCCGCGGTCGCCCGCATCAATTGGGGGACGCGGTGCGCTCACCACCCGCCATCGGCCACCGGCCGGGCGTCGGCGCTCGCCCGAACCAGGACGTCAGCGTCCGTTCGGCCGGCTTCCCCCGCGGTGTCCAGCCATCGCCCGCGGGCCCGCCATTGTCTGGATCCGAAAACCACTTCCACCAGTACATGCCGGAGAACCACGGACGCGGCCAGTAGGTCTCGAAGGTGATCCGATACAGGAGATCCTGGTGCGCCAGTGTCGCCTCGTCCGCCACTCCCCCCACGCGCGTGGATTCGAAGCCGACTTCGGTGAAGAGGACGGGCTTCCCGAAGCGACGGGCCACGGTCTCCACGCGGTCGGCGATCCTCTCGGCTGCGCGGCGCAGCTCGGCCTCGGGCGCGGCGGGATCGTCCGACAGCGGATAGTAGTTGTCGAGCCCAATCAGATCCAACGCGTCCCAGAAGGTGATCTCCTCGAACTCTCGATACCAGTTGGCCGCGTAGACGACGGGGCCATGGTAGACGCGACGCACCCGCTCGATCAGGGCCCGAAACCGGTCCGGTTGCTCGATGGCCGGATAGGTCAGCTCGGTCCCGATGCAGAACAGATCGACCCGAAGCTCCTCCGCCAGCAGCGCGTAGCCCATGATCCAGGCCTCGTAACTCTCGAACCACGCCGCCCAGTCTGCCTCACGGTCGAAGTCGATCTGGCTCGGCCAGAACCGAGAGCTCATCCAGAGCTGCGGCTTGAGCATCACGGCCAGCCCACGCGCCCGGGCGTGCGCCGTCGCCACCCGCAGAGACTCCTCACTCTCGCTCCCGATCGAATCCCCGGCCCGGCGGATCTCGGTGAGCCGCGCCTCCGACGAGAAGCCGTAGGGCACGAGGGCGACCGCGTTGGCCCCCATGGCGGCCACGTCGGTCAGCGATCGCTGCGATCGCCTGGTCGCGTAGCCACTGTCGCGGCTGTTCGTGGCCGCGTAGTTGAATCCCTGCTGAAACCCCAGCTCCCGTCGGTACCCCGCACGCGACCGGGCCGCCGCGGCCCGCCACCGTTCGAGCCGACCCTCGTCCCCTTGGGCCAGCCTCTCCTGCCACTGGCGTTCGAGGGCGTCCAACCCCGCGGGTGCGTCCGGACGGTTGCCCCGATACACCTCACGGAACCCGGCATGACCCAGCTCGTCCCGCAGAAAGGCCACCCAGCTCGCCGCGAGGACGCGATACACGGGGCCCGGCAGCGCACCCAGTTCCCGGCGGTCGGTCGCGTCGAGCCATCGCCGCGCCGCCGGGAAACCCTGGTCCACGTAGCGAGCGGCCTCGTCGTCGTACGGCAGCCGGGCCAGCAGCCAGGCCAGCCCGCGCCCGAGATAGGGGCGCCGGGGCGCTCCCCATGCCTCCTCCACGAGGAGCTCGAGGCCGCCGGGCAGATCCAGGCCGTCGCGATCCGCGGTGCGGACGACGTGCACCGACATGGTGTCGAGGTCGGGCTGGGACACGGACACCGAGTCAAGGAGGCGCCCCTTCTGCTCCGCCGAGGGATAGAGGTAGTAGCGTGGCCGGGCGATCTCCGACACGCCCAACTCCACCATGGCGTGGCGCCAGCGCCGATCGAGCCGATCGCCCGTCGCGCGCACTCCCGCGGCGGCGCTCCCCGGGGGATAGAGGAGGTCCACCTGCTCACCCGAGAATCGCTGCAAGCCGCCCTCCCACGCATCCCACTCGGCGTCGATGTCCGTCTCGGTCGCCGGGTCCACGCGGCCGTCGCGAAACCACCCGTACCGCACCGCCCGTCGGCCATCCAGAATCGTGTAATCGCGCCGCCCGAACCACAGACGTCGCCGCTGCACCGGCGCATCGAGCGCAGCGCCCGCGACCACGATCACCAGCCGCTCGGCGTTCCACGGCGAGGGGGCCACCAGCTGGAGTGCATGCGAGCGCTTGCGATACAGCCGCCCACCGAAGCGAAACCCGCCCTCCACGAACACCGCCGGCAACCGTGCGGCAATCTCGCGCGTGACCAGGTTGGTCTCGGGGCGTCCAATCAGGATGAGGGTGGCGTGACGTCGATCCTCGGCGGAGAGCTCGCGATCGGCGACGAGGCGGGCATTCCGGTCCCTCGCTCGATAACGAGATACGAGTGCCTCTGCATCGGCGCGAAGCCGGTCGGTGAGACCGGCGCGCGCCGAGCCGGGCACGACGAGCAACGGCGCACCGCCACGCAGCGCCGCCAGGGCTCGGCGCCGGAGCTCCTCCGGATCGGGCCCGGGACCCGGAGCCACGCCGCGCGCCCCGCCCATCGAGGCGACGCTCGACAGCGTCAACAGGAGGACGGCGCCCAGCAAAGCCAACCTGAGTCGCCGCATCGCCGCACTATAGCACGCGGCTCGATCGCGGCCCACGCGACGATCCGCCACGTTGTCAGGGGGCCGCGGCGCCCGGCGCCGCGGGGAGTGTCGCGAGGAAGCGCTCGGCGACCCGCTCGGGCGTATCGCCCGTTTGGTCGACCGCGAGGTTCATCTGTCGCATCCGATCGGCGTCGATGGTCTCGGTGAGGGCCGTCAGCGCGGCGATCACCTCGGGGAAGTCGCGGACGGCCCGGGCGCTCGCCAGGATGACGGCGTCGTAGGGCGGAATCGCCCGACGGTCGTCTTCGAGCACTCGCAGATCGAATGCGGCGATCCGGCCGTCGGTCGAGAAGGCGCTGATGACATCGACGTCGCTCTGCCCGACCGCCTGATACATCAGCGAGGCGTCCATCGTGCGGCGCCGCTGGAACTCCATCCCGTATGCCTGCTGGATCGCCGCCCACTCGGGCCGAGCGAAGAACTCGTAGTCGCCACCGATCGCCAATTCGGCGGCGTGGGGGATCAAATCGCTGATCCGCCGCAGGCGGAGGCGCGCGGCGTCGGCCTCCCGAACGGCCAGGGCGTAGGCGTTCTCGAATCCGAGCGCACCCACCAGGGTGATCCCGTGCTCGTCCTGGAGGAATCGGGCGACCTCGCGCAGGACCTCGGCGCGGTCCTCGGGCACGACGTCGCGCTTCATGATCGTCGCCCACACGGTCCCGGAGTAGTCGACATACACATCGATGTCGCCGGAGCGGAGCGCGTCGAAGGCGACCGTGGATCCCAGCGACTGCAGCCGGCGCGTCGCGTGCCCGGTCTCGCGCTCGATGCGCCGTGCGATGATGGCACTGAGGATGTACTGCTCGGTGAAGGTCTTCGCTCCGATCGTGATGGACGCTTGCCGCCGCCCGGAGACCAGCCCCTGCGCCAGCGATACGCCGGTGTAGGCATAGAGCGCGAGGACGACCCCAAGCGCCGCCGTGACGCGACCCCGGCGGCGGTCGCGCACCCCGACTTCTATCGCCCGGACAAGGCCATCGAGCAGCAGCGCCAGGCCCGCGGCCGCCACCGAACCCACCAGCACCGCCGTGAAGTTCCGCGTCTGCAGACCGCTGAAGATGTAGTTGCCCAGGCTGGTGGCCCCGACCGGCGTCGAGAGCGTGGCGATCCCGACGATCCAGACGGTCGCGGTCCTGACGCCGGCGACGATGACCGGCATGGCCAACGGCAACTCGACCCGGCTAAGCCGCTGGTTTGGGGTCATGCCGACGCCGCGGGACGCTTCGATCAGCGCCGGGTCGACGCCGGCGATACCGGTCACCGTGTTGCGCAAGATCGGGAGCACACCGTACAACGTCAGCCCGATGATGGCCGGCAGGAAGCCGATGCTCTGTAGCCGCAGCGCCGCCAGGAGCGGCACCATGACCGCCAGCAGCGCGAGGCTCGGGATCGTTTGAATCACCCCGGCAACGCTCAGAATCGGCTGCTCGATCCAGGCAACCCGGGTGGCGAGAATCCCGAGCGGCAGGCTGACCGCGATGCCGAAGAGCAACGCGATCAAGGTGAGCTGGAGGTGGGCCGAGAGGTAACCCGGGAGTAGCGCGAGTTGCTCCATCATGGCGCAGCCTCGCCGTCTGCGGCGCCATCCCCGGCCAGAAGGTCGTCCACCGCTTGCGCCTGTCGGCGCGGTGTGTCCATCAGCTGCTTGACGTAGTCGGATGCCGGGCGGCGAATCAGCTCCCCGGGTGTCCCGACCTGGACGAGGCGCCCCTCGCCCATGACCGCGATTCGATCACCGAGCAGCAGCGCCTCCACCATGTCGTGGCTGACGAGCACCGCGGTCAACCCGAGCCGGCGACGGATCCGCGTGAAGGATTCCTGGAGACGGCCGCGCGTGAGCGGGTCGAGCGCGCCGAAGGGCTCGTCCAGGAGCATCACGGTCGGCTCGGCCGCGAGGGCACGCGCGACCCCGACGCGCTGTTGTTGCCCGCCCGAGAGCGCCGAGGGCGGTCGGTCGCGCATGGCGGGATCCAGCTCCACCAGCGCGAGCAGCTCGTCGACCCGAGTCGCGATCCGTGCCGCGCTCCAGCCGAGCAGCGTGGGGGTGATGGCGATGTTCTCGCCCACGGTCATGTGCGGGAACAGGCCGACCTGCTGGAAGGCGTAGCCGATGTGGCGCCGCAACGCATGCGGTTCGACGTCGGAGACGTCCGTCCCGTCGAGCCGCACGGTCCCCGCCGTGGGCTCGATGAGCCGATTGATCATCTTGAGCGTAGTGGTCTTGCCTGAGCCGGAGCCGCCCAGAAGGACCAGCAGCTCGCCCTCGCGCACCGTCAGCGACAGGTCATCGACGGCCGTGACATCGCCGTAGCGCTTCGAGAGCCGCTCCAGCTGAATCATGGATGGCTGACCGCGGTGTCCAGACCGGCCCGCCGCCTCGGCGGTCTGGCGCGCGGCTACGCGGGCTCACCCACGGGCACGATCGCGAGGAGACCATGGCCGCACCCGAGACCGCGCTGAAGCCCCCGTTCGAGCCCCCGCAGGACGTAGCCGAGCTGTGGTTCGATGATATTCGCCCGGACGTCACCCACCGTGATCCAGGCCACGCTGTCGATGACCCGGTCCATGTTCATCAGCGCGATCTGCAAGGGTGCCGGGAACTCGGACCAGCCGGACGTGGTGACCAGCTCGACCCGCTCGCCTCGCAGACGCGCGAGGGTGAAATCGATCAGCGTGCGCCAGGACAGGGCGAGCGCTGTCAAGAACTCGTTCTGCTCGTCGAATCCAGCGACGGGCTCGTAGACCAAGCGGAGGTCTTCGAGATGCGTCCGCACGTCGAGCTCGAAGAGCCGGTTCACGATGCGGCGCAGCGGCGGCAGCGCCGTGCCGTACTCCCCCGTGTCGGTGTGGCGACCGACGAAGATCGACCGGTCGAGCATCGCGGCGACCTCGAACCGCACGCCCGCCTCGGCGCTCACGCCGCGACAGAGATCTCTGACCTCTTGCCCGCTCCAGTAGCGCAGGAGGAACTGCTCCGCGGCGCCCGCGCGCCGCTCGGCCTCCCCGTAGAGGTAGCTCATCGAGTAGGGCCGCACCTTCTCGGCATCGTCGACCGCGCCCCAGTAGAGGGGCCATTCAGGAGAGAATCGACCCACCAGGTCCAGGACCACGAAGGCTCCTGGCGCGGCGTGCCGGGCGATCTCCACGAGCAGCCGGTGCACCCGGCCCGCGTCGAGGTGCGACAGTGCCGCATAGGACGAGAAGTAGATGTCGAAAGGCTCCTCGGATGCGGCCGGGCCCAGGCCATCGCGGAGGTCGGCCTGATGAAAGCTCACTCCCTCGACGTGCGCGTAGTTCTCTCGGCCCTTGACGACCATGGCCTCGCTCAGATCGAGGCCCATGTACGCGGAGAGACGGTCGGACGGGAGCACGTATTGCAGCGCCACGTCGGCCGTCAGCCCCCGCTGCGCGATGTGGGTCAGAAGCTGATACCCCTCTCCGGAACCCGAGCCGAGATCCAGGACCCGGACGCCGTGGCCCGCCGCCGCCCGGGCCGCCTCGACCTGCCGCACGAACGGCCGCAGCGCCACGCGGGTGACAGGGTCCTCCCAGTAGGTGCGCACGTTGTCGTGCTTGCCGAACGTGCCGCCCTGGTGTTTCCCGTAGAAACCCCTCGCCACCGTCTCGGCGTAGGTTCGGAACCCCGACCGCCGATCATCCGCAGCCAGCGCGCTGGAATCAGGCATCTGCAGTCGTCTCCGTGTCTAACGTGGCGCCCCGCCAGCGGCCCACCGTACGGCGGTGCGACTCACCCGGGAAGAGGTCGTCGAAGATGCGTCGGTAGTGAAACGCCTCCTTCGTGTCGGGCGTGTCGACCGGGAAGAGCTCCTCCGCCTCCTCCATCTGCGCATCGCTCACGACCCTGTCACAGTGCTCGCGGAGCGCCCATTCCGAGCCACACCCCTGAGCAAATTCCTGTTTCGTTCGCCACAGAATCGAGTCGGGCAGCATCCCGTCGAAGGCGCGCCGGAGCAACCACTTCTCCGACTGTCCTTCGTGATGCAGCTTCGTGGCGGGATCGAGGTGCATGGCGACGTCGAGGAACTCCGTATCGAGAAATGGTACCCGGCCTTCCAGCCCGTGCGCCATGGTCATGCGATCGACCCGCTGCAGATTCAGGTTGTGGAGCCCTTGCATGATTCGCACCGACTCGCGGTGGAGCGAGGCGGGCGTCGCCACCTGGTCGAAGTAACGATAGCCGGCGAACGCCTCGTCGGCACCCTCTCCGCTGAGCGCCACCTTGACGTGCTCCGCGGCCAGCTCTGACACGAAGTAGCAGGGGATGGCGCTCCGGATCAACGCCGGATCGTACGACTCGAGGTGGTAGATCACCCTCTCGAGCACCTCGACCGCCTCCGGCTCGGTATAGACCCGCTCGTGGTGCTCGGTGCCCAGATGCTCGGCGACCACCCGCGCCGCCTCCAGATCGGGCGCCGTCTCGAGGCCCACGGAGAAGCTGTGCAGGACGTCGACATGCGGGCGCGCCAGCGCCGCAATGAGACTCGAATCCAGCCCCCCGGACAGGAACACCCCGACTGGCACGTCGGCCATCAGACGCCTCTCGACCGAGTCTTGCAGGACGCCGGCGATCTCGGCCCCGTCCGTCGGCGTCGCCTGCCCCTCGGCCGCGAACCAGGAGGGACGATACCACCGGCGAAAACCGCCCTCCTCCGTGTAAAGCGAGCCTGGCGGAAACTCGTCGATGCGGGTGCATGCGGGCGGGAGCGCCTTGAGCTCCGAGGCGAACCACAGGCCGCCCTCCAAGTCGCGTCCCAGGTAGAGCGGTTTGATCCCGAGCGCGTCCCGGGCGGCCAGGATTCGCTCGCCGTCCGTGAGGACGAAGGCGAACATGCCGGTGAGCTGAGCCACGCAGTCCAATCCCATCTCCTCGTAGAGGTGGAGAATCACCTCCGAGTCGGACCGTGTCGCGAAGTGGTGCCTCGACGCCAGCTCGGACCGGCGCGCGGCGTGGTTGTAGATCTCCCCGTTGCAGACGAGCGCCAGCCGCCCATCCTCGTTGCGGAGCGGCTGCCCCCCGCCCGCCACGTCGACGATGGCGAGTCGCCGATGAGCCACCACCGCGCCTGGCGTCGCCAGCAACCCGGCGTCGTCGGGCCCGCGGTGACTCAGCCGGCCGGCCAGCTCATCGACAGCGGCGGCGTCTTCGGTCGAGATCTTCCCCACATACGCGGCTATGCCACACATCCAGCGTCCTCCATCGTTCCTGCTTCAATCGGTGTCATGACGTCGTCCGTCTGCTCGGCCCGACGCGCGCGCATCCGCGGCGGCGCAAGGGGCATCGGCGGCGCGACACGGCGCTTCTGGCGTCGGTCGCGCCTCACCAGCCGGGCGCCGCCCTCGGGCAACCACGTGAAGACGTGCGAACCAGGTGCTCACCGGTAGGCGAGCGTCGCTCGGTCTAGCGGGATGGGGTCGAGCGACCGGGCGAGCGGCAGACGCCACCTCTTCGAAGGGCGTGCCGCGGCGCCTGACCCAACGTATCAGCGTTGTGAGCGGCCAGGCGCGGCTAGAATCGAAGGCAGCGTGACAACTATATCACACTCGAGACCGCCGCTCCGTGGCGCGGCGCAGGGGAGCCCGGATTCACCTCGTGTGCAATGGCACGCCAGACTGGCAAGCGGGTT
Organism: Vicinamibacterales bacterium; assembly: GCA_965197935.1. Taxonomy (GTDB): domain Bacteria; phylum Acidobacteriota; class Vicinamibacteria; order Vicinamibacterales; family CAZQMT01; genus CAZQMT01. The sequence goes on from CBDAOD010000002.1 coordinate 2,504,100, forward strand.
CACGACCCTCGGTGCCGATATATAGTGTAGTTGGCTGCGCCGTCCTGATCTCGCAGGAGAACACCGCCCGTGACCTGGCTTCCCAAGCGTAGGGTCGTCGTGCCCGTCGATTTTTCCGAGCTGTCGCTCGACGCCGTCTCCCTCGCGCTCGGGCTGGTGAAGGATGCGTCCCACGTCCACGCGGTTCACGTCCTTCCGACCCTCGCGTACACCGACCCCGGCGTCACCTGGGAGAAGGTGGATGACGAGGGCCGAAAGCGTCACGCGATGGAGCACCTGCGCGAGCGCCTTCGCGGCCCAGACCGGGAGGGCATCACGCTGCACGTGGGAATAGGCGACCCGGGTCACGAGAGCGTCGCCTACGCGGAGCGGGTGGGCGCCGACCTGATCGTGCTGCCATCCCACGGTCGGACCGGCATGCGTCGCCTCCTGATCGGGTCTTGCGCCGAGCGGGTCGTCAGACTGGCGCACTGCCCGGTGCTGGTCATTCGGGACTGAGAAGGGATGGGAGCCGGATGTCCATGAGGCTCGTTGCCGTCACCGAGGAAGCTCGCCACGCGTTACGCGACGTCGAGGTCCTCATCGACCACTTCCCCTTCAAGGTGGGCCGGGAGAGCCGCACCGCCCTGTCGAAGCTCTCCATGTCACTCGAGCGCCGGCTCGGGTCCGCTCCCCAGCTCAACGATGTCTACCTGGTCGAGCCGGTGGTCAGCCAGTTCCTCCACGTCTCGCGAGAGCACTTCCTGATCGATGAGGCCGAGTCCGGGTTCGTCCTGGTCGATCGCGGCAGCGTCTGTGGGACGCTTGTCGCCGGGAAGGCTGTCGGAGGTGATCGCCTGGGCGGTCGAACCGAGCTCCATGACGGGGACGAAATCATCGTCGGCACGGCCGCGTCGATGTTCATTTTCAAGGTTCTGTTCGACTGAAAATTGGGCCGTCGACTGTCTCAGAAGGGAACAAAAGCGCCGGCGTAGGAAATCGTCTGCACCTATGCGATGGTCGATTCGTGCCCTTTTCAGTCTCAAATTGATTCACTTTCCCGAATACGGCAAAAACAGTCAGGCGTCGGCTGTTTTTTAGGCGTTTCTGCTAGATTTCCTTCATTTACTCGCCGTAACTGTCACATATTAGATCACATTTCTTTCGATCGAGACCGCCACGCCCGCCTCCACCGCGGCCCGTAACTGATTCACAAGCAAACACTTCTACCCGATTGGTGATCCTGGCGAGCACCTTGCATGGTGCCTCAGCATGAGACCCTGCGCGCTCCTGGCGGTTCTCGCGGTTCTGACGTCGCCCGTGCAGCCCGTAGCAGCCCTCGAGGCGCACGGGGACTACGTCCTGGGCGAGCACGCAGCGATCGACGCAGTGAGCGCGCGCGTCCATCTCGACGACATCTACGCGCTAGCCGCCAGCGCCGACGTCGAATCGATCTCGAGCGACGCAGTCGTCCGGGTCGAGGGTGTGCCGAGCAAGACGAAGAAGAAGCCCAAGAACCACCCCAAAAACCATCCCAAGAAGTCGGCGCGCCCGACTCGACTGCGTGTGACCCGGAGGACGACTCGTACGAGTGTGACGAGGACTACCAGACGCTACACGAGGCGCAGAAGGCTATCTACGAACGGGTCGAGGACCTTCGTACGACCCTGGGCGTCAAGGGGGCCCAGACCACAGGCCGCGGCGTCGTCGTCGCGCTGATCGACACCGGTATCTCCGGGGCCCAGGACCTGCGGGGCAAGATCACCGCGTTCTACGATTTCACCCAGGGCGGAGCGCTCTCGGCGCCCTATGACGACCATGGTCATGGGAGCCATGTGGCCGACATCCTGGGCGCGGACGGCTCGGATGGGAGCTCCAAGTACCGGGGCGTCGCACCCGAGGTCCGCTTCGTCGGACTCAAGGTCCTCGATCAGGACGGGGCCGGATACGCGAGCGACGTCGTTGCCGCCCTCGAGTTCGCCACTGAACACAGATACGCCCTCGGAATCGACATCATCAATCTGTCTCTCGGCCATCCGATCTACGAACCGGCCGGGACCGATCCGCTGGTGCAGGCCGTCGAGGCCGCCGTGCGCGCCGGGATCGTCGTCGTCACCTCTGCAGGCAACTTCGGGACGCACCCGGCCATCGGGAAGGTTGGTTACGCGGGTTTGACATCACCCGGCAACGCGCCTTCGGCGATCACGGTCGGGTCGGTAGACACTCGGGACACCGTGATGCGTGCCGACGACCGGATCCCGGACTACAGCTCGCGGGGGCCGACCTGGTACGACGCCTACGCCAAGCCCGACCTCGTGGCCCCCGGTGACGAGCTCATCGCCGATACGGGGACCCAGAGCGGGCTCTGGGACGACCTCGCCGATCCGACCGTCCTCCATGCCGCCGCGATCACGCGGGCACTGGCCAACCAGGGAGTGTTCTGATGAACCACCGGACCTCGCGACCACGACGCTCGGCTCGGATCACCGGCGCACCGACGGAACGGACGATCCCGCAAGTCCGCATGCCGCGACCGACCCCGCGGCCAAAGACACCGACCACGGTGAAACCTCCCCTCGGCGAGATCCCGGGCGTGCTTCGAGGCAAGGCCGTCTGGGGCACCAGCGCGCCCGTAGACTAGCGACCACCGGCCAAGAGGCCCAGACCCCTCCGACCGTTTCCCACCACCCGCCCCGGTTCCGCGCGTTCGGGGCTCTCGCCCCGTCCAACCCGTCCCCCGCCTGTCGTTCTGCGCCCACCCGTTCCAGCAGCGACCACCGCGTGCCGATTGGTGACCAGAGGGGACGCCGCAGGCTCGCCACGATGGGAGCGTCGGGTCCCGGGCGACGGTGGCGTTATGAGCGTACAGGCGATTCGGCCTCGCTTCGGCTTCACGAGAAGGGTGTCCGTGTGCGTGGGCCTCTGGCTCTGGACCCTACTGCCGGTCACCGGGACGACCTCCGCAGCGATCGCCGCGCCCGCGTGGAACGCCACCGGCAGCCTCGCGGCGGGGCGTCGCGGCCACACCGCGACCGTGCTACAGGATGGCCGGGTGCTCGTCGCAGGCGGGGTCGACGCCACCTCGACCACGCTCGCCTCGACCGAGCTCTACGACCCGGCGACCGGCACCTGGACCGCCGCAGGCGGCCTGATCGTCGGTCGCCACGATCACACGGCCACGACCCTGCCCGACGGCCGGATCCTCGTGGCGGGCGGGATCAACAGCGGCACGGCGCCGGTAGCCGACGCGGAGGTCTTCGACCCATCGACCGGGACCTGGAGCTCGACCAGCGCCCTGGGCACCGCGCGCTCGTCCCACACGGCGACCTCTCTGCAGGACGGCACGGTGCTCGTCGTCGGCGGACTCGGGACCGGCTCGCTCGTCTTGGCCGATTCCGAGGTCTACGACCCCGGCGCCGGTACCTGGAGCCCGACCGCCAGCACTCCAGGGATGGCCCGCTACCTCCACACCGCCACCCTGTTGCCTGACGGAAAGGTTCTGGCCGCCGGAGGACTCGGCACCGGCTTCGTCATCCTCGGCTCCGCCGAGCTGTACGACCCGGTCGCGGGTACCTGGGTCACCACCGGCCCGATGGGCATGACCCGGTACCTCCACACCGCCACGCTCCTCCCCGGCGGTGACGTTCTGGTCACCGGTGGTGTCGGCACCGGGTTCGCCGTGCTCGCCGATGCCGAACGCTACACGCCGGGCGCGGGGGCGTGGTCTCCGACCGGGAGTATGACCGCCGCGCGACTCTGGCACCGCGCGACGCTGCTCCCCAGCGGCGAGGTGCTCGTCGCCGGCGGGATCGGCTCCGGTCTCCTGGCGACCGCCGAGCGCTACGACCCGGTCGCGGGCTCGTGGGCGGGGACCGCGCCGATAACCGCCGCGCGCTACCTCCACACGCTGACGCTGCTCCCCAGCGGCCGAGTCCTGGTCGTCGGCGGATGGGCCGCCCTGGCCGCAGCGGAGATCTACGACGCCGCCCAGGGCGCGTGGACCGCGACCGGCGGCCTCGGCACCGCCCGGGCTACGCACACCGCAACCCCGCTGACGAACGGAACCGTCCTGGTCGTCGGCGGGCTGGACTCCGGCTCGTCCGCGCTCGCGCTCGCCGAGATCTACAACCCGACCCCCGGCACCTGGACGGCGACCGGCGCACTCGGCGCGGCGCGAGCGGATCACACCGCCACGCTCCTGCCCGACGGCACGGTCCTGGTCGCCGGGGGCGTCGATGGCGCCGTCGCGCTTGGCAGCGTCGAGCTCTACAACCCGGGAACCGGGAGCTGGACCGCGACGGGTGGTCTGGCCACCGCCCGCTTCGGACACACCGCCACCCTGCTTCCCGGCGGGTCCGTCCTCGTGGCCGGCGGGACGTCCGGGAGCGGCGCCCTCGCCACCGCCGAGCTGTACAACCCGTCGAACGGCGTCTGGACGCCGACGGGCACGCTCGGCGGCGCCCGGTTCGATCACACAGCCACCCTGCTCCCGGGGGGCGACGTCCTCGTGGCGGGAGGCTCACCCGGCACCGGCGTCCTGGCCTCCGCCGAGCGGTTCGACCCGGTCACCGAGGTCTGGATGTCCACGGGCAGCCTGGGTACGGCTCGCACCCTGCACACCGCCACGCTCCTCCCCAGCGGGTTGGTCCTGGCCGCGGCCGGCTGGTCGGGCGCCGTCCCGTTGAGCGGGACGGAACGGTTCGACCCGGCCACCGACACGTGGACGACCGTCGGGGCGTTGGCGACCGCGCGATCGGGGCACACTGCCACGCTCCTGCCGGCCGGCGATGTCCTGGTGAACGGCGGGCTCGGCGCGGGATCGGCGGCCGTGGCGAGCACGGAGCGGTTCGACCCCGACACGGGCGGCTGGACGCAGATGGGCGCGCTCGTCGACGCCAGATATGCGCACGATGCCGCGCTGTTACCGGACGGCCAGGTCCTCGTGGCCGGTGGCATCGGCGCGGGCGCGAACGCCATCGCGGCCGCCGAGCGCTACGACGGCGGCCAGGGCTTCGACCCCACGTGGCGGCCGACCATCAGCGCGGCCACCTCTCCACTCTTGCTGGGCACGGCGCTGGTGGTCGCCGGTTCTGGCTTTCGCGGCCGGTCCGAGGGGGGAGGAGGCGACACGCAGGCCTCGCACTCGAACTACCCGCTCGTCCGGCTCCAGAGCCTGGTCGACGACCAGATGCGCTTCCTGCTACCCGCGGCCACCGGCTGGACGGACACCGCCTTCACGTCGGCCGCCGTGGCCGGCGTCCCTCCCGGCCCAGCGCGCGCGACGGTCTTCGTCAACGGTATCCCGAGCCTGGCGCGGCCAATCGCCATCACGGCCGACACCACGACGACCCTGATCGCCGGCACGCCCGACCCGTCCACGGTCGGGCAGCCGGTGACCGTCGGCTACGACGTGACCTGGATCGGCGGACGCCCGAGTGGCGCCGTCACGGTCGGCGACGGAACGGACAGCTGTACCGGGAGCGTGGCCGCCGGCAGCTGCGCCATCACCTTCACGACGGTGGGCACCAAGACGCTCACGGCCTCCTTCGCCGGCACCGCAGGTTTCAACCCCAGCGCGTCGGCCGCCGTGGACCACACCGTGATCCCGTCGGTCACGCTCACCGCAATCACGACACATACGCCCGAGCCGTCGGTGCCGGGTCAGGCGATCGTCGTGGGCTACGGCGTGACCTCGAGCGGTGGCTTCCCGACCGGCACCGTCACGGTCACCTCGGATGGTCCGGAGGGATGCACCGGAACGGTCGCGGCGGGCCAGTGCGCCCTCACGTTCACAGCCGCCGGCACACGGACGCTCACCGCGACGTACGCGGGCAATGCGAACTTCACGGCCAGCGTCTCGCCCGGCGTGTCGCACAGCGTTGCCCTGCTATCGACCACGACGACGATCACGGCCGACACGCCCGATCCCTCGACGGCCGGACAGCCCGTGAGCATCGCCTACACCGTGACCTCGGTCTCGGGGAGCCCGACCGGCACCGTCACGGTCGGCGACGGCGTCGACACCTGCACGGGCACCGTCGCGGCCGGCGGCTGCACCCTCACGCTCACGACCCCCGGCAGCCGGATGCTCACCGCCACCTACGCTGGCGACGCCGCGTTCGCAGCCAGCCTCAGCGCCGCCGTGCCCCATCAAGTCGATGCCTGCTCGACGATCGCGTGGCACGCACGAGCCTTCCGGCAGGTGTGGTCGGCACGAGCTACCCGACGACGACCTTCACGGCCACCGGGGGCCAGGGCGCGCTCACCTACGGCCTGTCGGGCGCCCTCCCCGCCGGCATGAGTTTCGCCGGCGACACGCTCTCCGGCACGCCGTCAGAGACCGGCAGCTTCCCGATCACCGTCACGGCCACCGACACCGGCGGGTGCACCGCCGCCCGCGCCTACACCCTGGTCATCAACGCGCAGAGCCTGACCTACACGCTTGCCGAGGGCGCGACCGGAGACTTCTTCGACGCCTACGTCCTGGTGGCGAATCCGAATGCCGTGGTCGCACCGATCACCGTGACGTTCATGGGGGAAGACGGGACGACGACCCGGGTCGACACCAGCGTCGCCCCCAACTCCCGCTACACCCTGCCGTTCGAGAGCGTCCCGGCACTCGTCGCCGCCGGCCCGGCGGCCCTGACCACGACCGTCGCGTCGACGAGCGGCGTGCCGCTGGTCGTCGAGGGCTCTACCTACTGGGACGCCACGCAGTTCGGCGGGGCCACGACCGTCGCGGCCAGCGCCCCGAGTACGCGCTGGTATTTCGCCGAAGGGTCCGAGGCGATCCGCGACATAGGCGGTGGTCCGGAAAGCTTCTTCGACACCTACCTGCTGATCGGCAACACCGGCGCCGCGGCCACGACCGTCACGGTCGAATTCCTGACCGAGATGGGCATGATCGTGACGCGCGACTACACCGTCGGCGCAGCGTCGCGTCTCACGATCTTCACCGGCGTGATTCCCGAGCTCGCCAACCACTCCTTCGGGATGATCGTGACCGCCACGACTCCGATCACCGCCGCGCGGACGCAGTACTTCAGTCCGACCTATGCCGGCGGCCACGCCGCGACCGGCGTGACCGCGCCGTCCACGTCCTGGTTGTTCGCCGACGGCGCCTCGGGTCCGTTCTTCGACACGTACATGCTGCTTGCCAACCCGAACCCCGGCGCCGCCACCGTGACGATCACCTACACGCTCGCCTCGGGCCAGGCCGTGACGCGGGTGTGGACCGTTCCGGCCGAGACCCGTCTCACGCTCCGCGTCGACGGCGAGGATCCCGCGCTGGATAACGACACCTTCTGGATGCGGCTCTCCTCCGACCAGCCCATCGCCGCCGAGCGCGCCATGTACTGGCGGGCGCCCTACACGAGCTGGAACGGCGCCCACGCCAGCCCCGGCGTGCCCCGGGCGGAAACGCGCTGGGGCCTCGCCGAAGGCATGCTGGGGGGAGCGCTGGGGTTCGAGAGCTACCTGGTGCTCGCGAATCCTGGTGCGACGCCCGCCGATCTGCAGGTCACGTTCCTCCGTAACAACGGCGCCACGCTCGTGCGGACCACGACCCTGAACCCGCAGGCGCGCGCGACGATCGCGCTCAACACGTGGGTACCCGAGCTCATGGACCAGAGCTTCGGGATGATCATCGCGTCCACGAACGGCGTGGCGGTCATCGTCGAGCGGTCGATGTACTGGACGGCGCTCGGGACGGCGTTCGGCGACGGCACCAACGTGCCGGCCGTTCCCCTGCCGTGACGTCACGGATCGCGAGCGGGATCGCGGGAGCAGGAGGCGCGGGGCGAAGCCCCGCGCTACAAGGCCCGACCGGCGCCCAGGTGGTCGCCGAGCCGCAATGCGAGCGCGGCGAGGGTATTGGTCGGATTCGCGCTCGAACCCGAGGTGTAGGACGAGCCGGATAGGATGAAGAGGTTGTCGAGACCGAAATAGCGGAGATCGCGGTCGACGCAGCCGTGTTCGGGCGACTCCGCCATCCTGGTCGCGCCCAGCCAGTGCTGCACGGTCGGGCTCCGACTGAGATACTTCACCTCGGCACCCGGCAGCCGCTCCCGCAGGTCGGTCAGGACCCGATCGATGCACGCGTCCATGTAGTCCGGATACCGCGCCGCGATCTCCGGTAACGCCTGGCCCGAGTCGGCGATGGTGCGTATCGACAGGGTGCTGTCCGGCCGTGGCAGCGCCTCGACCAGGAACCGCAGGAAGAGGGTCGTTCCCCAGTTCTGACGGAAGCGGGCCCGGAGCTCGCGGGCTTCCGAGAAGCGGCCCTCCACCGAGAGCTGGAAGACGTCGCGTACCACCCGGTCGCGGTTCTCGTCGCCCGCGTCCTTCGACAGCTCTGCACACTTGATCTCACCGAGCAGCGAGACCGGCAGGTCGTCGGCGACGCGCTCGAAGAACGATGTGATCATTCCCGTCTGCGCGCTGTCGCCGTACCCCGGCTTCGTCTCGAGACTCGTTCCGTAGACCGCCAGGTCGAACGCCGGATGGTCCATGTAGTGACGTCCGAGCGCGGGATGTGTGGGCACGTCGGCAGACCGCAGGAGGAGGAGGCACGAATCGATGCCGTTGCATGCGACGACGAACTCGCGCGCCTCGATGCGATGGCGGTCGCCGGCCTCATCGACCGCGGTCAGCGCCACCACCCGCCCGCCCGCGCAGTGCAGCTCGGTCACCATGAGGCCCGTTTGTAGCTCGACCCGCTCCCGCAGCGCCGGATAGACCGTGTTGAGCGCCGTGCCCTTCGAATCGATCGGGCACAGGCCGCAGAGATTCGTGCCGCAGCATCGCGGACGTCCCTCGACCTCCTCGGGTGGCCGGACCGTGGGAATCTGCATCACGTATTCCGGCCCATAGATCTGCTCGCAGGCGCGGTCGGACGGGCTCAGCCGGTGCGGCGGGAGGGGATAGTCGAACCGGCCCGGGAAGGGGGTGCGCTCGGAGTTTCCGCTGATGAGCAGCCGCCGTTCGGCCTCGAGATAATAGGGCTCGATCTCACCATAGCTGATCGGCCAGCGCCGCCCGACGCCGCCGAACGCGTCCTCCTCGAAGTGACGCGGGTGCATCCGTGGCATGTTGCCGTAGAAGTGGTTCATCGAGCCGCCGAGGTTGTACACCGGCCGGGCGAGATACTCTTCCCCGCCGGGCATGGCGCTGGCGTGCCGGGTCTTGTTGAACGGCAGGGGATCCTCGTGCGAACCCTGGCGGCGCCGATCCTCGAAGCTCATCGGGGTCCCGCGTTCGACCATCAGGACGCGACGCCCGCGCTCCAGGGCGCGCTCGGCGACCAGCATGCCGGCCACCCCGCTCCCGAGGACGCACAGGTCCGCGCCGTTCTCACTCGCGTACGAGGCCATCACACACGCTCCGCGCATCCGGGACGCCGGGGTAGCCGACGAAGGCAAACAGCCGAGACCGTCGTCCGATGATCTTGGTCGCCAGGTCGATCGTCCGAGGCGTCATCGGCGCGTTCCCGGGTCCCGCGAGCGCCCCGGCCAGCTCGGCCTGATCGTCGATCGTCAGATCGACGAGCCACTCCTGCTCGGCGTCGGACAGCCCCAGCAGCCGCGCCAGCCGCTCGGCCGGTGGCCCCGTCGCTTCACAGCCGAACAGCCCGACCGACATGGCCGAGCCCGCCAGGAGCTTGATCAGGGTTCGTCGATCGATCGTCTCGGGCATCCCTCGTCCCTCCTCGGTGCGGTCATCGCGCGTCACCCCGCTCGCCGCCACCCTGCACCGACCGCCGTGGGCCTCCCTCCCAGCTCTCGGCGACACGTTCGGCCTCGGCCATGACCCTCAGGGTGTTCTCCCCCAGGATCTTGCGCACGTCGTCCTCGCCGTAGCCCCGCTCCAGCAGCGCATAGGTAATCGCCTCGTACTTCGAGCAATCCTCGATGCCAACGGGCGCGCCCGCGCGCGGGCTGTAGTCTATCCCGAGACCGACGTGGTCGATGCCCGCACCCTGACGGCGTGTTCGATGTGATCGATGAAGACGGAGAGCGGCGTCCGTTCGCGCTGGATCGGATCGATGTACTTGAGCACGCCGTTGATGTGGATGACACCGCCGTTTTGGGCCAGCGCCCGCAGCATCTCATCGGACACGTTGCGAGCGTGCGGCTTCACGCCATCCACCGACGAATGCGAGGCGATGACCGGCGCCGCCGTCGCATCGAGGATATCGAAGAACGTTGCGTCGGCGACGTGCGACACGTCGACCAGAATGCCCAGCCGGTTCGTCTCGCGAATGACCTCGCGCCCGAACTGGCTGAGACCTCCGTGGCTGGGATCGATGGGCGGTCCCACCCCGGAGGAGTCGGCCCAGTGGGTATTGAAGGAGTGGCTGGGCGCGAAGTAGCGGACACCGAGCCGTGCGAAGGCGCGAAGCACGTCGATGTCGTCATCGATCATGTGTCCGCCCTCGACGCCCATGAGCACCGCCACCCTTCCATCCGCGGCCAGGGCGCGGACGTCCGCGGCGGAGACCGCCAGCCCCACGTCCGAGCTGTATTTGTCGGCCAGCGCGTGCACGGCGGCAATCTGGCCGAGGGCGATCTTGACGGGCATGCCCGGTCGCTCGTCCTCCTCCGTGTAGATGGCAAAGAACTGGGCGTCGAGCCCGCCTTCCCGCATCCGCGGCAGGTCCATGTAGCCGGTATCGTGCCGCACGGAGAAGTCCCAGGATCCGGCCGGGAACGCCTGGAGCCAGTCGTTGTCACGACGCCGGCGCAACGCGGCGTCCGCGGCGTCGTAGCCGGGACCCGCCATGTCCGGGTCGTCGATCCGGGGAGGGCGCACGTCCTTCTGGATAAGGGGGAGCAGATCCGCGTGGGTATCGATCACGACGGCGTCGCGATGAATGCGTCGCGCCCGCTCGACCAGATCGTGGGTGACCTGGCGGTCGCCGGCCGTCGATGCCGGGTCGAGCCCCGCCGCGACGGCAACCGCCATCGCCACGACCCCGAGCGTCACGCTCCGGCCGGGCAGGCCGGCCCACCGCGCCATTGATGGTGTCGTCGCTAGCGACGTCCCGTCGCCGTTGCCGAACGAGCGAGCCGGCCGCCCAGGGCGGCGGCCGGCCATGGCCCCGCGCTGCTACGGTAGCGGCGCGGGCTGGAGATACTCTTCGTAGGTGATGGTCTCCCCTGGGACGATCCTGACGTCGAAGACGAGCGGTGCGTACCCCTCCGCCTCGACTTCGATCCGATGCGGTCCGGGTTCGAGTCGGAGGCGCTGGAACACCCCATCGAACTCGTCGACCAGACCCACGTAGTACCCGTCGACGAACACGTGCGCATCCCGGGGACGAATCTTCAACCGCAGGCTCCCCAGGTCCCCGTACGGGGCCGGCGCATATCCTACCCCAAGACGGTAGCGTGGCCCATACCCGTACCCGTAGTCATAGCTGAAGTAGCCATAGCTCGGATACGAGTACCGATAGGCCGGATATCCGTAGCCGTAGCGGCCGTGCCTTTGGTAACGATACGGCCGATGCCGTGCGGCGTAGCCGGGCGACCCGCGGTAGGGTCGATTGGTGTAGACACGTCCGCGTGGCGCCGTCCGCACCTTGCCGCCCCGGGGACTCGGGCGGACCGCCAACCGACCGGGCACGTCACCACGTTGCCGCGGAACCGCCCGGCCGACCGTCCGTCGACCGCTCCGGTCGCGAGTAGAGTCCGGAACGCGCACGCGAGCGCGGCCGCGCGGTGTCTGGACAGGCTGGGTCCTATCGACGCGACGCGCAGCCTGTGCGCGGCGGGGTGCTTCGGCCCGACGTGGGGCCTGCGCGCGGCGGGGTGCTTCGGCCCGACGTCGGGCCTGTGCGCGGCGGGGTGCCTCGGCCCGACGTGGGGCCTGTGCGCGGCGGGGTGCCGGCGCACGACGGCTGGGCTCCGCGCTGCGGCGCTGGGTGCGACCAACGGTGGCCTGCCCACCGCGGCGCGCGGAGGATGGCCGAACCGCTCTCGCGCGGCTCGGGGTATTCGAACGAGTGGGTCGAGCGCTCCGCGGCACCGCCCGGGCACGCCCGCTGCGCGCCGCCGTGCTGCGTTGCCCCGATTGCACGTGACCGCTCCGCGAAGCGGCCCGCCGCGCACGCTGCTGATCCGCCTGGGCGTCCTGAAGACCGAGCGCGGGGGCGAGCACCAGAGCTGCGCTGGCGAAAACGAGGGCCAGGCATTTCATGGCGACTCCTTTCGTCTGTGTGCGGCGGTTTGTATAGCTGACCGATACTAGTTTACCACATTTGCCACGAATACCAAGCGTTTCGCACCTCCTCGCGCGCCGGTGTGGCGGCGCGCGACAGCCGCGACCGGCAGCCAGCGGGGCGCTTCACACCTCGTGCATGGTCTTGCCCCCTGCCACCGTCCGCACGACCTCGATGTGCTTGATCTGATCCGGATCCACGTCGTGCGGATCCTCGCCGAAGATCACGAAGTCGGCCAGCTTGCCCGCCGTGATCGACCCCTTGATGTCCTCCTCGAACGAGGCGTGGGCGCCGTTGATCGTCCCGATCGTGAACGCCTCATCCACCGTGACGCGCTGGTTCGGGCCCCAGACCCGGCCCTCGGTGTCCTTGCGGGTCACCATGCTCTGGATCGCCATCAACGGCTCGTAGGGACCGGGCGTGTAGTCGGAGGCGCCCGCCACCGGGATGCCAGAGTCCAGGAAGGAGCGGTGAGCGAACATCCACTTCATCTTCTCCTCGCCGTAGTCGACCCATTTGTTGCCATGGTAGTGGCAGTAGGTCCAGAACGGCGTCGGGATCGAGCCGCTGGCCTTGATGCGCTTCAATAGCTCCGGATTGACGAGTGAGCAGTGCTCCAGCCGATGGCGGGGATCCTCACGCGGCCACTGCTTCATCGCGCGTTCGTAGGCGTTCAGCACGTATTCGATCGTCGCATCCCCGTTGGCGTGGATCCCGATTTGGAAGCCGTGCTGGTGGGCATCGTCCACAGCCTCGTAGATCTCCTCCTGCGACATCGTGAGAATGCCGTAATCATCAGGCTTCCCGACGTATGGGGTCTTCATGTACATCGTGCGGCCGGAGGCCGACCCGTCGGCGCCGAACTTGACGGCGCCGATCCGCAACCACTCGTCCCCGAAGCCGCTCCTGATGCCCGCCGCCTTCAGCGCACCAAAGATCTCGTCGCGACCCGACGGGAAGAAATACATCCGGAACCGTAGCTCGCCCGCCGCGTACGCGTCCTGCAGGGCGACGAGCGAATCCCGGTCACCGCCGGTCTGATGCACGGAGGTCAACCCCGAAGCCGTCATCAGCTTCGACATGTGCACGACCCCGGCCTGGCGGTCGGCTCGCGTCAGCTCCATGTCCTTGGCCGCCACATCGAACACGCGGCGAGCGGTCTCCTCTACCAGACCGGTCAGCTCTCCGGTCTCGTCTCGCTCGAAGCGACCACCGAATGGATCCTCGGTAGTTCGACTGACGCCTGCCAGCTCGAGCGCCTTGCTGTTGTACCAGCCGATGTGGCCGCCGCGGTGAGACACTTTGACGGGCTTGTCAGGCACGGCCTCGTCGAGATCCCACCGATTGATCCGCCGACCGTCCTCCACCTTCGTGTCGTCGTACTTGAACCCCGTGACCCAGTAACCTGGCTCGGTCTTCGCCGCCGTCCTGCGCAGCTCCTCCTGAATCTCCTTGATGGTGCGGACGTCGAGGTTCGCGTAGAAGAGGTCTCCGATGCCCTGCGGATGACAGTGCGCATCGATGAAGCCGGGCGCCACGGTCATGCGCCCGGCGTCGATCACCTCGGTTCGGGAGGTCACGAGGTTCTTGACGTCGCGCGTGCTGCCGACGGCGATGAAGCGGCCGCCCTTCACCGCCAAGGCCTCCGCCCGTGGCGTCGTCGAGTCCACGGTATAGACCCGACCGTTCAGCACCACCAGATCCGCGGCCGGGTCGCCCGAGAGCGCGCCGGTGCCAGCCTGGCTTCGCTCGCCGCCCGGGCGGTGGCCGAACCCCACGCTACCCGCGAGCGCGGCGCCCAGACCCAGGAATTCTCCTCGAGTCATCTTCTTCTTCATCGCGAGCCCTCCTTCGGTGGCGGGTCCTCTTGCAGCCCGTGGTGAACTCCAGCGTCGTATTCGGGGCCGCCCCCTTGCAGCTGCAGCGGCTGACCCGGGCACGGCGCGACGAGGAAGCAGCGAAGCCGTATCAGCGCCCCGGCCCACCGCCGTGACGTCGCGCCGGCGCTACAGATTATCCTAGTGCAAGGATTCGCCGGGCGATACCGGCGCGAAAGACAGAGGCCCCGTGTACCGACCCGAGCTGGAAACTGCGGACGCGATCTCGATCCAGGCACGCCAGCTCGACCGGCTGAATCGCCTGCTCTCGGAGATTCTCCCCCTCAATCGTTTTTACGCCCGGAAGCTCGGACCGGTCCGGCTGCCGCTCGACTGGGAGAGGTTTCGCGCACTGCCGGAAACGACGAAGGTCGAGCTCGTCGAGGATCAGGCTGGCTTTCCGCCCTTTGGCTCGATCCTGACCGAGGCGGCGGATCGCTATCTCACCTTCCATCAGACCTCCGGGACGACGGGTCGCCCGCTGACCGTGCTGGACTCACCCACGAGCTGGGAGTGGCTCGTCGAGTGCTGGCAGTACATCTATCGCGCCGCGGGCGTCACCGAACGAGATCGGATCTTCTTCGCGTTCTCGTTCGGCCCCTTCCTCGGCTTCTGGACCGCGCACGCCGGCGCCGGCCGGCTCGGGGCCTTGATCGTTCCGGGGGGCGGAATGGATTCGCGCGCCCGGCTGCAGGCGATCCTCGCCACCGAGGCCACCGTCCTCCTGTCGACCCCGACCTACGCCCTGCACCTGCTGAACGTCGCGCGCCTGGACGGCGTGGACCTGGCAGCCTCCGCGGTTCGCGTCACGATCCACGCAGGTGAACCCGGCGCGTCGATTCCCGAGGTCCGGACCCGGATCGAGAAGGGCTGGGGTGCCCGGAGCTTCGACCACGCCGGCGCCACCGAGGTCGGCGCCTACGCCTATACCTGCGAACCGCAGGCCACGCTCCACATCAACGAGGCCGAGTTCATCGCCGAGGTGGTCGACGCCGCCGGCCGGCCGGCCGGCGAGGGCGAGGTGGGAGAGCTCGTCCTCACCAACCTTGGGCGCGCCGCCTGGCCGGTCATCCGGTACCGCACTGGAGACCTGGTCCGGCGGGGCGGGCGCTCGTGTCCCTGCGGGCGCAGCTTCCTGGCCCTCCCCGGCGGCCTGATCGGTCGCGCGGACGACCTCATCCTGCTCAGGGGCGTCAACGTGTATCCGTCGGCCATCGAGGCGATCGTCCGCACGTTCGACGTCGACGAGTTCCGGATGGTCCGGACCCGCGACGGCGCGCTGGAGGAGCTGTCGCTCGAGGTCGAGGCCACCACCCAGATCGCCGAGGCCGTCGCGCGGGCACTGCGACAGCGGCTCGGCGTCCGGATCCCCACACGGGCGGTTCAGGCCGATTCGCTTCCTCGCTGGGAACTGAAGGCCCACCGAGTGGTCGACCGGCGGGACCACTCCGACGGCGGGTAGCAGCCCGTGGTAAGAGTCCTGCTGCAGTCGCCCGGCGCTGCATCCCGCCTGGCGGCGTTGCGCATGGCTCGCCCTTTCAACCTGATTGGCGGTAGAGGACGCCCGGCAACCAGAGGGCCAGGATGAGGACGAGGATCAGGGCCGCCATGGCGGCGCCGACGCGGGAGAGGACGGACGCCGCCTGTCGGATCGGCATGCCAGATCCTACCCGTTGATCGGGCGATCGCCGGCGCCTTTCTAGCGCGGTGTCCCTGAAATACATTTACATATCAACGACGTGCGTGCAATATAGGCGGGATGAATGATGCCGCCGCCGCTCTGTCCATGGCCGCGAAGGATCGGCGACTCCTGGAACAGTGGGCCCGTAGTACGTCGGCCCCGCATCGGGTAGTCATCCGCGCGAAGGCGTTGCTGCTGGCGACCGAGGGGTTTCCAACAGCCGCATTGCCGCGACCGTGGACGTCAGCCGGCCGACCGTGCTGGCTTGGCGCGACCGGTTTGGAGAGGAGGGCGTTGATTCGGTGTTCGAGATGCGTGAGGGGCGCGGGCGCAAACCGACGATCAGTGCGCGCAGGGTCAAAGCCATCGTCCACGCAACGTTGCACCGCACGCCACCGGGGGCGACCCCCTGGAGTTGTCGCACGATGGCGAAGGCGCAGGGGCTCAGTCGCTCGACCGTGCAGCGGATCTGGGACGCGCATGGCCTCCAGCCCCATCGAGTGGAGACGTTCAAGCTGTCGACCGATCCCGCGTTCGTGGAGAAGCTGACGGACGTCGTGGGGCTGTACATGAATCCGCCCGAGAAGGCCGTCGTGCTGTGTGTGGACGAGAAGAGTCACATTCAGGCGCTGGACCGGACGCAGCCCGGGCTGCCGATGAAGAAGGGCCGCTGTGGGACACTCACGCATGACTACAAGCGCCACGGGACAACGACCTTGTTCGCCGCGCTGAACATGCTGACCGGGCAGGTCATCGGCGAGTGCCACGGCCGGCATCGGCATCAGGAGTTCCTGAAGTTTCTTCGCCAACTCCACCGCGCGTTCCCCTCTCGCCTCGACCTCCACCTCATTCTGGACAACTACGGCACGCATAAACATCCGACCGTGCGGGCCTGGCTGGCGGCCCATCCGCGCTTCACGCTCCACTTCACCCCTACCGGCGCATCGTGGCTCAACCTCGTCGAGAGTTGGTTCAGCCAGCTCACGCAGAAACGCATCCGCCGCGGGGTGTTTTGCAGTGTCGACGAACTCGTCGCCGCCATCAACGATTACCTCCAGCGCTACAACGACGAGGGTGAGCGAAACTTAGAGTCTCCCTCTGGGATGGGTGAAACCCCTCGCCTTTAGGCGAAGCCTTCAGGAGGCCGCAGGGCCGGACCTCTTCGGGCTCTGGGACGTGCGCCGTGATAGTCGGCTTCAGCCGACGCGGCGCACTGATTCCCTCGCCTTCAGGCGAGGGAGACTCAATTGGAAATTGAAACGGCTCCCACACCCTGTGGTTTGATGACGTTAAGCAAAACGGCCATCAACCCACGAGAGAAAGGAGCCGAGATGAGCAGTGTCCTACGTCCTGTCAGGAAGCGCAAGAAGGGTCGCCAGCTGGGCCGGGTCGAGGTCATCTGGCGCGAGGACTACACCGCGCTGGAGCTGGACGCCAAGGTGGAGCTGATCCGCTCGCTGGTCCCGCTGGGCTTGATGCACGTGGAGGAGGTGCTCGACGAGGAGGTAACGGCGCTGGCTGGCGAGCGCTACGCCCGCAAGGCCGCGTCGATCGGGGGCCGCCGGCACGGTAGCAACCCTGGGACCGTCGGCCTGGCGGGGCAGCGGGTGCCGATTCGGGTGCCGCGGGTGCGCGGGGTCGCGGGGCGGGAGATTCCGTTGCGCGCCTACGAGGCGTTGCATGGCGACGGCGCGGTGAATGACCTCCTGCTGAAGCGCGGGCTCTATGGGATCTCGTGTCGCAACTACGAGGCGGCCGCCGAGGCGATTCCCGGCGCGATCGGGCTGTCGGGGTCGACGGTGTCCCGAGGCTTCATCGAGGCCAGCGCCGCGAAGCTTCACGAGCTCCAGGAGCGGGACCTGGCCGCTGAGGACGTCGTGGCCATCGTATTGGACGGCAAGACGTTCGCCGAGGCCACAATGGTCATCGCACTGGGCATCACCATTTCTGGGGCGAAACACTTCCTCGGCTTCGTGGAGACGGACACGGAGAATGAGCGGGTGCTGACGCTGTGCTTGCGGTCGTTGGTCGAGCGGGGGCTGGACCTCTCGCAGGGCCTGCTGGTGATCCTCGACGGCAGCAAGGGGCTGCGGGCAGCCGTCCGGAAGACCTTCCGCCACCGCGCCCTGGTCCAACGGTGCCAGTGGCACAAGCGGGAGAACGTGGTGAGTCACCTGGCCAAGAGCGAACTGGCGGCGTGGCGTCAGCGCCTCCAGCGCGCCTACAACCGGCCGGAGTACGACGAGGCCCTCACGGCGCTCAAGACGCTCCAGGGCGAGCTCGACGAACGGAACCAGTCGGCGGCTCGGAGCTTGACAGAAGGTCTGGACGAAACCTTAACGCTGCATCGCCTCGGGCTGTACGGGGTGCTGGGCCGGTCGCTGAAGACGACGAACTGTCTGGAGTCGGTCAATGCGCTCGTTGAGGAACGCTGTGCGAAGGTTGACCACTGGCAGAACTCGAGCCAACGCCACCGCTGGCTGGCGACCGCGCTCCTGGACATCGAGCCGCGCCTGCGGAAGCTGATGGGCTACCGCCACCTGCCCACGCTTCGTGCCGCGTTGAAGCAAGAACTGAAGATCGACACGACGACATCGAAGAAGGCCGCATGACGAATCCGGAGCCGTAGAGAGTTTCAATTGAGTCTCCCTCGCCTGAAGGCGAGGGAATCAGTGCGCCGCGTCGGCTGAAGCCGACTATCACGGCGCACGTCCCAGAGCCCGAAGAGGTCCGGCCCTGCGGCCTCCTGAAGGCTTCGCCTAAAGGCGAGGGGTTTCACCCATCCCAGAGGGAGACTCTAAGAATGGGCTTGACTCACAACGACAACCCCCAACCCTTTGTCTGGACCGCGACGGTCGATACGATTCTAGAGAAGGTTGGGAAGTGCAAAGTTATTCTTGGGACACACCACTAGGGGATCACGGTGTGCGGGTGCGCGATCGGTTCCTCCCAGAACCGCTCGGACAGATAGCGCTCCCCCCGGTCCGGGAACACGGTCACGACCACACCCTCGGTGAACCGCTCGGCGATGCGAAGACAGACGGCCAGGGCCGCCCCGCTCGAGATTCCGGCCAGAATGCCTTCTTCCAGGGCCAGACGGCGCACCAGGGCGTGCGCCTCTTCGGTTGACACGCGCAGATCCTCATCAGCCAGATCCGGATCGTAGATGGCAGGCACGATGGCCGAGTCCATGTGCTTGAGACCTTCCACGCCGTGCAGTGGGGAGTCCGGCTGGAAGGAGACGAGCTGGATGTGCCGCCCCTGCGCCTGACCCAGCTCGCGCAGTCGCCGGCCGACACCCATGAAGGTGCCTGAGGTGCCGAGCCCGGCGACGAAGTGCGTGATGCGCTCCTCCGTTTGCGCGATGATCTCTGGTCCGGTCGTCTCGTAGTGGGCCTGCCAGTTGGCGTCGTTGGCGTACTGGTCGGGATAGAAGTAGGTAGAGGGATTCTCCGCGTGGAGCCGCCGGGCCTCGCGAATCGCTCCGTCGGATCCGGCGAGCGGGTCCGTATACACCAGGTCCGCCCCGTACGCCCGCAGGATCTCGCGCCGCTCCCGGGAGATGTTCCTCGGCACGCACAGCGTGACAAGATAGCCCTTCGCCGCACCGATCATCGCGTAGGCGATGCCCGTGTTGCCGGAGGTCGCGTCGAGGATGATCTTTCCGGGAACCAGTCGTCCCTGGCGCTCGCCCTCCGCGATCATGCGGACCGCCGGTCGATCCTTCCCCGATCCGCCCGGGTTCTGCCACTCGGCCTTGGCGTAGATCTCCACGCCCGGCTGCGACCGGCCCAGCCGGGCCAGCGACAGGAGCGGCGTGTTGCCGATCAGATCCAGAAGCGTCGTGCCGTGAGGCGCAAGCGCCGCGCGGCTGGTCGTCGGCGTGGACCTCAGACCTCTGCGACGATCACTCGAGTCGATCGGCATCATGATCGCTGACCAACAACGGGGGAGCGGCATTCGACGACGCCCGAGGGATCTCGCGCCGACTCCAGTCGATCGAGCAGCGTCCGGATCCGTGCGGGCTCGGGTGCGGTAATGTGCCAGCTTAGACGCTCGCGTGGATCCGGGTCGCGATCGCACCCGCAATCGGCGCCCGGATAGATCGTGTCCAGAAGGGGTTCCAGCGCCGTGCGGAAGGCCTCCCCGGCTGGCTCGGTATTGGGCGCCACAAGGCGATCGCTGGCGATCAGCCGAAGCGCCTCGCCCCGAAACCTCACCCGTCCGATCAGGCTGGGCTCGCCGGACTCGAGGATGCGACCGGCCTCGAGCGCCAGGCGGCACACGTACGCGAGGCGGTCGGACAGCTGACCGCCCAGTGGTTGCTTGCGCCAATAGCGCAGCCCCAAGCCGCCGTCCTCACCATCGAACCCATAGCTGCCCTCGTGACCGACCAGCACCACGCCGGGCCCCCCCGTGAGATGACTGTAGTCGGCCACGTCGATCAGCACGCCCTCGACACGGGCGGTCTGAATCCACCGATGAAAGATCGGCACAAGGTCGCTCGGCTCCAGGGATCCGTGCCCGTTCGACGCAACACTGGCAGCGTCCAGGAAAATCTTCACGCCGACTCGCTCGAGGCCCTCGAGGCGTTCACTCATGCGGGCCCCGCGTGCGCGGGCAGCGGGCCCGCGGCCTTAGCCGCCGACGCGGCGGCGGCCAAACGCGACGCGCAGGCGTGCGCCGCTTCCAGGAACAGCTGGGTTTCCTCGACCACCTCGCGCGCGGCCTCGGGCGTCGCCGGGTCCGTCGCGCCATGACGGCGGAACAAGTACTGGGCGAACTTCCCGCCGGCGAACCGGTCGAAGAAGAGCCGGGTGTCGTAGAAACGCTCTCGGAACTCCTGGACGATCTCGTCGGGTGCGTCGGACACGTCGGTCGACTGCGTCCTCACGAGCCCCTGTGCCGCCAGGAGCATCGCCCGGTAGGCCGTCTGGCTGGCTTCGCGGTAGCGCCCGGCCTCCAAGTGCAACTGCGCATCGAAAGCACGTCCCTCGGCTCTGGCTAGGTGAAAGTCTACAAGCTCGACGATCTCGCCTGCGCACTCCCCCACGCCCAGATCGCCCAGCGTGAACTCCCGGGGGTCGCCCCAGTCCGAGTAGTAGTCGGGTACCGCGTCATGCTCGGGCACCTGCGCCAGATCCTCGAGCATGGCCCGCAGCGCCCGTTTGCCGATCCGCTGGGTGAACGTCTGGAACGTTTCACTCGCGCGCCGCGCACCGACGAAGCGGTCGAGCAGACGGTCGAGCGCATCGGGAATCCGTTTCGACGGAATGGCCCCGATCGCTAACCCGTAAGACGCCGCGTTGCGCAACCACTCGCCGCCGAGCACGACCTGGAAGTGTGGCACCGTGAAGCCGCGGACGTTGCGACTGACACCGTAGAAGCCGATGTCAGCCACGTGATGCTGGCCGCACGAGTTGAAGCACCCACTGATCTTGATCCGCAGACCGCGCACGGCCTCGTCGAGCGCCACCGCCCTGGCGGCGAGGCGCCGGCGGAGCTCCACGGCGAGGCCACGGGACGACGCGATGCCGAGCTTGCAGGTGTCGGTCCCCGGACAGGCGGTCACGTCGACGATGCTGCCCGCGCTGGGCTCGGCGAGCCCGACCGCCTCGAGCGTCCGATGGGCGTCCGGCAGATCCGCGTCGCCTATCCCCCGCAGGAGAATGTTCTGCTCGACGGTCGTCCGCACGCGGTCACGGGCGTAGCGACGGGCGAGGTCGGCCAGCCGGCGCATCTGGCGTGACGTCACATCGCCGAGCGGTAGGGCCACGATGACGGTGTTGTAACCGGGTTGGCGTTGCGCGAGCGCGTTGGTCGTGACCCACGTGTCGAAGCTTGGCGTCCGCGCGCCGGACCACCGGACTTCCTCCTCCGAGCAAGGCTCCTCCACCGGCGCCCCTGGGGCGGTCAGATGGGCCGTCCACCGTGGGTCGTCCGGTAGGCTCGCCCGCTCCTCGAGGACGAGCCGCCGGAACTCGTCGATCCCGATCTGGCTCACCAGGAATTTGAGACGCGCGCGGCCGCGATTGCGTTTCTCGCCCAACCGCGTGTATACGCGCGCGATCGCCTGCGCCACCGGTAGAAGCTCCGCTTCGGGCAGAAAGTCCGCGAACCGCTTGGCCTGGTGCGGCACCGCGCCGAGGCCACCGCCCACGTGCAGCTCGAAGCCCCGGGATTCGACGCCCTTCTCGACCCGCGTGACGGCGATGGCGCCCAGGTCGTGCATGTGCGCGAGACCGCACGCCTCGTCGCGACACCCGGAAAAGGACACCTTGAACTTCCGGCCGAAATCCTGCGTGTCGGGGTGCCCGAGGAGGAAGCGCATGCAGGCGGTGGCATGAGGGGTCACGTCGAACGCCTCGCCCCGACACACACCGGACATCGGGCACGCCGTGACGTTGCGGACTGTATTGCCGCACGCCTCTCGGGTCGTGACGCCAACGGCGGCCAGGCGGCGCATCATCGCTGGCGTATCTTCGATGTGGACGTAGTGAAGCTGGACATCTTGACGCGTCGTCACGTGACAGACACCGTTCGAGTACTCCTCCGCCAGTTCGGCCAGCACCTCCATCTGACACGGCTCGATGCCACCGAACGGGATCTTGATCCGCTGCATCCCGGGTGCGTCCCAGACCGTGTCGGGTCCCTTCTTCAAGTCCGCGCAGGGATAGCGCAACTCGGTCACGCTGGTGCCATCGTGCCGCTGCCCGTTGTCGTACCGCTGCCCGTAGACGCCGCGCCGCAGCCGCGTCTCGGCGAACACCCGATCCTCAAGCTTGCCCTGACGCTTGAGGGCGAGCTGTGTCTCGTAATCGTCGATCTCGCGCGCCAGATCGCCCGGCATCTCGTCGATCAACCGATCCTTCCAGGTCCGCATCACGAACCCCTGCTGCCGGTGCCCGTGGCCCATGTGGACGCCGTGGCGGGCAGGGTTGCCGTCGCGTTCGCCGCGAGTACCGAGCGAAGCCCGACGACTTCGCCGATGACGATCGTGCCCGCGGCATCCGGCCGTCCCGCCCTGTCCGGTATCGGGCCGACGGGCGCCTGCTCAAGCTCCGCCAGGGTTCCTGTCCAGCAGACGGCATCCGGCGTCGAGGCGGCCAGGAGGATCGCCGCGGGAGTGCGACCCGGCCAGCCTCGCCGTCGGAGGAAGGCGGACAGGTCGGCCCGGGTGGCCAGCCCCATGAGGATCACCAGAGTGAGCGAACCTGGCACGACGGACTCGAGGACGGGCCGATACGTCGCGGGAGCGTGGCCCGAGACCACGAGAAAAGCCGAGGCGAGCCCGCGATGCGTGAGCGGAATCCCGGCTAGCTCCGGCGCCGCCACCGCAGAGGTGATACCCGGCACGATCTCGCACGCCACGCCCGCGCTCTTGAGCGCGAGCGCCTCCTCTCCGCCGCGGCCGAGGACGACGGGATCCCCGCACTTGAGCCGCACGACCCACTTGCCGCGCCGCGCCGCTCGGATCATCAGACGATGAATGGTCTCCTGATGCATCGACCTACGTCCGGCCCGCTTGCCGACGCAGAATCGTTGAGCGTGCCGCGCGAGATCCAGGATGCCGGGCGCGACCAGCGCGTCGTAGAGCACCAAGTCCGCCGCCTGGAGGCAACGCAGTGCCTTGCGCGTCAGCAGATCCGGGTCGCCTGGCCCCGCGCCGACGAGGGAGACTCCACCAATCATGAGGGCACCAGCTCCGATTCGGTCGCCGGAGCCGTTTCGACCCGCTTCCGCGTGCGATACAGCCCGTTGAGCGCTTCCAGGAGCAACGGGCGCCGCTGGGTCATCGGCACGCCGTCAGCCAGCCATCCCGATCTGATGCGGCGGGCCTCGGCCGTCCACCGCTCGAGGTCTCCGGGCAGCACGGCGTCGAGACCTTCGCGGAGCAGGCCGGCGAGCGCCGGCGCGTCGCCATCGGTCGAGATCGCGACCGTCACGCCCTTACGGCGCAGCACGCCGCCCAGGTAGGCCGTGGCGTTTGCCGGATCATCGACGGCATTGACGAGGATGCGACGCGCCTCGGCGGCCGTCGCCACCCGCCGATTGACGTCGGGCGGCGCCGCGGCCACGACCAGCCAAACACCCTCGAGGTCCGAAGGCGCGAACTCGCGCCGAATCACCGACACGCCCGATCGTCTGATCGCCCGGCACACCTCCGGCGCCACCACCGTGACCCGCGCCGAGGACGCCAGGAGCGACTCGAGCTTGCTCGCCGCCACGGGACCACCGCCGACGAGCAGAACCCGCCGTTCAGCTAGCTTCACGAACAGAGGAAAGAGCTGCGCCTTCACCAGACGACCTTTCTCGCTGCGAGCGTTCCGGGCCTCCCGGACGTCGCAGACCCTTGGGCAAAAAAAAGACCCGGAGCTTTCGCCCCGGGCCCTCGATCTCGCGCGCTGTTGGAATCTGCTCTACCGTTTCAGCTCCGTGAACGCGGCACGACCAAAGCCTCGGGGCCCTCCTGGGACCCGCGACAACAACAACAGCAGGTGATCCGCCTGTCGCTCGCGTACACTGCAGAGATTAGTAACCCATGTTCGGCGGTGCCGTCAAGCAGTTTCGCGACACCCCGCATGCCCACGGCTTCCTCGAGTCCCGGGCCACCGGCGTGGGTTGCCCGCGTGACACCCGGCAGACCTCACGACTCACCCTGCCATCGTCGATCTCCTGTCAGCAGCTCGCGAACGGCCCGTCACACGAGGATGTCCTTGTCGCGCTGGATCAGCCGGCCGTTCACCTCGATGCTGGGCTCCCACATGAGCAAGTCGTAGTGGGTCGGGGCGACGATCTCTCCCCCGAGCGTGTGGCTCGTGCCAATCCCGATGTGAATCGTACCGAGGACACCCTCGTCCTCCAGCATCACACCAGTGAGTCGCGCGTTGGGATTCAGGCCGACGCCGAGCTCGGCCACGTTGAAGCAGCGCCGGTCGGCGAACGACACCAGGTGCTCGCGCAGCGTGTCTGCCTGGACTCCCCCCGTCATGTCCGTGATGTAGCCGTCCTCGATCACGCAGACGATCGGCTCCTCCAGGATCCCGATCCGCAAGTAGGGCACCGACGCGTCGGCGACCAGGCGACCCCGGGCGCTTCCCGTCACCGGGACCACGTTCACTTCGATGTCCGGCACCGGCGCGAGCTCTCCGGGGTCGGGGACGTTCGTGAGGACGTTGGCGGCGCGACCCTCGATCGAGAAGGTCAGATCGGTGCCCCCGGGTGAAGTGAGGCGCACCCGGCGGCCGTCGCTGAAGGCCGCCCCGACCCGCCGACACACGGGCACCTGCCAATGGAAATCGGTCTCCAGGAGCGCAGCGCTCGTGAGGATCTCGTCGGAGTAGGCGGTCATGAGAATCGCCCGGGCCCCCGCATCCAGGGCCGCCCTCATGGCGCGGGTGTGGGTGATGGAGACTCCCACTGGCGAGAAAATGACGGTGGCGCCGACCATCGCGCGCGCCACCGATTCCGGTGGCTCCTGGCCATCCTGATCCCGCACCGGCATGACACACGTGGTGACGACGGCGCCTCGACCCCGAGCCGCATCGGCCACCAGGACGGCGTAACGCTCCAGGTCGGGGTCCGTCACGACCACGACCGCATCCCTCTCCGACACACGGCCGTTCACTTCCACGAGACGGCGGATCCCGCGGACCAGGCTCACCTCACCCGGATCAGGCATCGGACCTCCCGAAGAGCTCCTCGAATCGACTGTGGAAGATGATCGCCGTATAGCCATCGCCGGTAGCGTTCGTCGCGGTGCGGAGCATGTCGGGGATGCCACCGGAGAGGGCGATCCAGCCGGCGACGAACTCGCCCTGGGCCTGTCCGGTCAGCCCCAGGACGTTGGCGAACAGCGTGGCGCTCCACAGCGCCGTGCCCATGTCGGCGGGCAGCCCTGGCGCCGCGATCGTGAACAGCACCACGGCGGGCCAGGCCGCCAGCATGGCGACCCAGCTCACGTCGATCCCGAAGACATAGCTGATGACGAACGGACCGTATGCCAGGTAGGCCAGCGCGCTCGCGTCGAGGTTCGCCACCGCCCCGAACGGGATCACGAAGTCCGCGACCTCGTCCCGGACACCGACCGCCTTGGCGTTGGCCAGATTCACGGGCAGCGTCGCCAGCGACGAGCACGTGGCCGCGGCGAAGACCGCCGTGGGCACGTAGTAACGCGACAGGATGGGGCCAACCTCCCGCCGTCCGAGTCGACGGACCAGCACGAAGGTATAGAAGGCCCACCACAGAAAGCAGAGCAACCCGGTGTAGGCCACCATCGTCGCATAGTGCGTCATGCTCACACGTGTCCCGAGGCGCACGCCGAGCGTCACCCCGAACGCGAGGATCAGCGGCAGCAGGACGTAGCCCAGGCGGTGCCCCGCGCCCTCGATGCCCCGCCCGACCCGCGACAGCACGGCGTACGTGGGGTCGTGCCGCGCGCCCACGATCCCGAGAGCGACACCCGTCGCAATGGCCACGAGCGGCACCGAGGCGCCCCCGGTCCCGAACGTGCGGAGCATGGCCGCGGCCTCGGCGAAGGCACCCTGCTCACCGAGCGAGAGCGGGAGGCGGAACAGGGGCCGGAGGAGATCAGCGCCATCAGCCCGGCCAGCATCGACGTGCCCACATACCAGCTGACGACCGCGCCGGCGAATCGCCCCGCCAGACCGCGTCGAGTCAGAGTGGCAATGGCCGGGCTCAGCGCTGCCAGGATGAGGACGGGGACGGCAGTCACCACCCAGCGAATCAGGACCGACGTCGCCTCGGCGACCGGGCCGAGACGGTCGGGGAACGAGCCACCCAGGACCAGGCCCGACACCAGCGCGAGGAACGTCCACAGATAGGGGGGAATCCTCCCCCGCTCCCTCGCAACCGGACCTTCCGCCCGCTTGCCTGACGCGGCGACCTCCGCACCGGTCACCTCACGCCGCTCACGCCCCACCGGACGGGCCACGCTGCCGCCTCCCTCAACCGGTCGGCTGCCACGGCCGGCGAGCCTTCGGGTGCGTGCGCTCACATGGAGTCCGCTTCTCGAGGCGGGTAGTGAACGGTGCAGCGGGCCCAACCGGTCCAGATCGCGGGCGCAGGATTGACGGACGTCGGCCGTGCAGCGGACACGGCCGGCTTCCCCGCAGCGCCTCACGTGACGCAATCGCCGACGGCTGCCCGCTATTCTACAGGCCGCAGAGCGTCGGCCAGGCAAGCGACCGCTTTCCTGACATCGTCGTTCCGGCCCGGACAGCTCGAGTGGTGCCGCCCCGATCCATGTCCGTTCGGCCAGGCTCCGCATATAATCAAGACGACATCGAGACCCTTGATTCATGTCATCGCGGCCCGGCACCGACGAGCCCTTCTTCACTCACGATGGTCGGATGATGGCCACCGCCCCGCTCGGTGCCGGCGGGCGTATCGAGAGGCAGAGATGAATCTACCCACCGATCCAGTTCCCCGGGAAGGTTTCTACGTCACGCACTTCTTGACCGTCGCCGATCAGGCACGGTCGAGAGACCTCTACGCCGGCATCCTCGGGGGCACCGTCATCGCGCCGGAGAATCCGTGCATCATCAGATTGGCCAACTCGTGGATCATTCTCAACGGTGGTGGCGGGCCCACGCCTGACAAGCCAACCGTGACGCTCGCGCCCCCATCCGATCCGACGCGGGTCAGCAGTTTCCTGAACCTGCGCGTGGCCGATGCTCACGCCTGCTACCGTGAGCGGAAGGCGAAGGGTGCGGAGTTTCTGACGGCGCCCCTCGACAATCACGGGTGGGAGACGAGATGCTACATGCGCGACCCTGACGGCTACATCATCGAGGTGGGACAGGCCAGTCAGAAGATGATTGACCTCCTCAGGGAACACGCAGCCAACGGTTCGAGTCACTCACAGAGCGCGTGAGCGGCGTGTGACGAAGGCTCTTCATGTCAGGACGACAAATGGCGAAACGTGTGTGTGGCATCATCGCTCTGCTCATGTTGGTGGGAGGTCAGGTGCCCGCCCAGCAGTTTCCCCCCGGCTACGTCGATCCCGCGCCGCTCCTGGCGGCCGTTGCCGAGGAAATCGGCGAAGCCAATCTGACGTGCATCACCTACTCCGGTGAAGGCTATAGCGGTGCCGTCGGCCAGACGTTCGAGAACGCCGTCAACGTCGACTGGCCGCGTATCGGTTCAATGGCCAACTACACCCGCACCATCAACTGGGAAGCCGGAACGAGCAAGGAGACGTTCGACCGTGAGCCGGGTCTGAATCCGGCCTCGTGGAAATACGGTATCGGCTGGGTTGGTGGTACCCCGACCCAGAGGGCGACGCGTCAAACGCACATCGTCAATGGCAAGGTCGCCTGGCACCAGGATGGCGACGGACCGCCCGTGGCCGTCCCGCCGGAGCTTGCCGAGGTGTATCAACTGGAGATGTGGATGAACCCCCATGGGTTCCTCAAAGCCGCTCGCCTACCGGGCGCCAATCCCGTGGCCCTGTGGCGGTGGGAGCAGATCGAGAAAGGCCGAGACGGAAACGTCGTCAGTCCCGAGAAGATGCACTTGGTCGCGATCACCATGCTCGGCAAGTATCGCGTGGACGCCACGATCAACTCGCAGAATCAGATACAGCGGATCAAGACGACGGTGAGCATCCCCGCGTTGGGCGATTTCAATATCGAGCACGAGTCCACCAATCAACTGGAGTTCGGCAACGTGAAATGGCCGGTTGCCTGGCACTCGCACCAGGGCTGGGACGACAACTGGCAGTTCTATCGCAAGAGCACCGGTCACAACGCCTACGGCGGGACGTTCCCCACCGTGCAGCCCAACGTGTGCGACGACCCCGTTCCGGTGCCTCCGTTGGTGACGCAGGCGACCTTCCCCTCGCAGGTGACGGTGGAGGAGATGGCCGACGGGGTCTACTTGCTCGGTGGCGGTCCCGCCAATAGCTATATGGTGGAGTTCAACGACTTCGTGGCCGTGTTCGAGGCGCCCGTCAACGAGGAGCGCAGCCTGGCGGTCATCGAGGAGATCGCGAAACTGGCTCCGGACAAGCCGATTCGATGGCTGATCAGCTCTCACCCGCACTTCGATCACATCGGAGGGCTGCGCACGTACCTCCACATCGGCTCCACCATCGTGGCGCACCTCCAGAACGTCGAGTTCCTCAACAGCGACGTCCTGAGTTACGAGCCGAGGACCGTCAAGCCTGACATCGTCTCGAAATGGCCGCCGACCGAATTGGCTGAAGGCTATAACTATGAGGCGATCCAGGAGAATTACGTGATTACCGACAATTCTCGGATCCTGCGCGTGTACTACGTCCAGCCCCTGCAACATGTCACCGGCATGTTGATGGCCTTCCTCCCGGCAGAGGGCATCGCGTTTCAGGCGGACCTGTTCGACACCCATGAGCCGCCGCGCGCGGCGCAGTTGCCGACGATGCGCAGCCTGCACGACCAGGTGCAGCGCATGGGGTTGGACGTGGAGACGCTCGCCCCCGTTCACGGGAGACCGGTTCGCTGGAGCGAGTTCGTGACGGCGCTGAACGCGATGACGACCGCGAACTGAAGCGCTCAGCGACCGGCCAGGGGCCGACCGTGGTCCAGGGAGCAATTGCGCCTATCGTGTGCCGAGATTCGATAGTGACCAGTCAGGACTCAGATAACTATCACCTGCAAGAATTGGTCGGGATGACTGGCTTTGAACCAGCCCCCCCCCGCCCCCAGTCAAGAGTCGGCGAGTCCACGATCAGCGGCAAATGTCTCCCATCGAACAGCACGTGCCGACGGTGTCTCGCCGGCGTGCCAAGGAGAGCGACCATGGCCCGCTGAGCCGTCTCGACTGGGGACAGAGGGTCGTATTGGCCGCTAATCATGAGAAGGGGCAGCTTGGTACGCGGAACGTCGGTGGCGGCATCCGCCGAGGATTGGCACGTCAACAGCCCTTACTCATCAAGCGCGTTAAGGTCGGTACAAACGCCCAGGAACTTCAACTCGTCGAATTGGACGACCGCCTCCACGGCGGCGGTGTATCTCCGGATGGCCGCGTACTCTCGGACGCCGAATCTACTGACGTGTCTAGAGGTCCAACAGGTCAGTCTCGGGGTCAAACCGGATGGGCTTGCGGGTCTCGAAGTTGATGATCTGCGACACAGGAGGGACGCTGCCGGCTCGTAAGACACCTCGAAAGGTGCCGTACACCCTCTCCTCGTAATCGACGTACTCGACAATCCGGAAATTCCCTTGCCCGGTGTTCGTCGGCTCCACACCAGCAAGCGAGCAGAGACAAGGCCGCTCGCATGTCTTTTCGTCCACCAGGGAGCCGCGTTCTAGCAGAATCCGATTCAACTCAGCAAGCGCTCCTGCTGGGACCTCGCCAGGCGGAACTTTCTCCGCGTCGTAGACAATTACCTCCGAGCCCGGCTTCGGTCCTAGATAGCCGGGCACCGAGATGAGCTGCTCGGAATCACGGGGCTGCCCCCTCTCGCGAAGGAGTGTACTGCGCGTGACCCGCAGCACTTCGATGCTCTCCTTGCTTTGCGCGAATCTATAAGTTTGAAAGCACGGTTCGTCGCAGCGCGCGGGAATAAAATCGGCTTCCACCCTATCTCCGTCGAGCGGGTTCGCAGGAATTTCGTCGAGCGGGTTCGCTGGCAGTCTCCTCGCCATGGGATCTCCCTTCTTTCCAACTCGATTCCACGTGGAAGCCCGGTTAGGAAGTGCCACCGGCCCAAGCAGGAACCTCTGGCAAGCGTCCTCGAGTCGCTTCCTGACCTAGCGGTGCGTC
Source organism: Vicinamibacterales bacterium (assembly GCA_965197935.1). Classification (GTDB taxonomy): domain Bacteria; phylum Acidobacteriota; class Vicinamibacteria; order Vicinamibacterales; family CAZQMT01; genus CAZQMT01. The sequence goes on from CBDAOD010000002.1 coordinate 2,534,620, forward strand.
CGTCCTACCGACGTCGCGGCCGACGCTGCAACCTCACGTCGGTTTACCGGCTGGAAGCCTAGCAACAACAGACTGCCCGGACAAGGCGCTTCTCGCTGTGAGTCAGGTTGACACGAGTCAGGAAGCCAGCGTAGGCCCCGACAGGGGATTCTCTCTGTGGGCCACATCCGCAATCTTGTGATGCGTTGTACACATTCCCATCCCGCCCCCATAATCAGATCAGTACCCTCGCCCGGCTGACGGCCCCCGACGAGCGCCGGCCCGCTCCAGAGCCTGGTCGTGGTGCGGCGGCAAGGTATCATCCAGGGTGAAACAGGGAGCAGACATGATGACGAAAGAACGAATCAGAACTGGGCTGTGTGCTTGCGTGATGGCGCTGCTTGCGACCGCCAGCGGTCTGAATGTGGCCTGGGCCGGTGAGCAGAACTGGGTTGAGATGGCCGTCCACAACTTTGGCGCACCGATCAACACCATGTGGGCTGAGGGCGAGCTCTCGTTTGCCGACGATGGAACCATGGTGTATTGCAGCGCCAGGGAAGACCTCGCGGTCGCGCCCGGAGACCCCAAAGATTTGTACATTGCGACGTTCGACCAGGGCACGGGCAGTTGGCATACACCGGTGAACATGGAGATCCCCGTGAACGCGGCACCGGCGACGGATGTCGATCCGTTGCGTCTCGGCGATGACAGAGAGCCCTGGATTACGGCAGATGGGAACACCATCTATTTCAAGTCTGACAGGCTCGCGACCACAAGCCCTCACAACGCCAGCGATCTGTTTGTCATCCACAAGGTCAATGGGGAATGGACGGAACCTGAATTGCTTCCCTCCCCGATCAGCACTGACGCCGGCAACGAACATTGCCCGGCCATCCTCCAGGACGGCCGAACCTTGTGTTTCGCTTCCAGGCGGGAGGGTGGCTATGGTGGTTCAGATATCTGGTGTTCACAACAGGATGCTGACGGCGACTGGCAAGACCCCGTGAATCAGGGCCCGAACATCAACACAGCGGCTGAGGAATTCCATTTCTCGCAAGATGCCGACGGCATGGTGTATTTCACGTCTGCTCGGCCGGGCGGATTTGGTGGCATGGACATCTGGGGTGCCATGCAATCGGGAGAGAACAGCTGGGGTCCCGCGGTGAATTTGGGACCACAAGTCAACACGAGTTCCGCCGACATGTGTCCTGCACTTCCTCCGGGAGCTCGGACCATCTCTTGGTTCTCCGACCGGGAGGACAACAGCTTTGGTGGCATAGATATCTTCTGGACCAACAAGGGAAATCTGTCGACCTCTCCTTGAGGAGATTAGTGCACCGCCGTCGAGATGCGGTCACGGATCGAGCCCGCATCTCGACGGCGGTGCACTAGTCAAGCGGCGGCGGCGAGTTGGGGAGAGCGCGTCGACTAGGACCCGGGCGCCGGACCCGGCTGGACGGTGCGAGCGATCGCGCCGTGGTCCTCGCCCGCTGACTCCAGCGGGGGGGGCGTTCAGTGTGGTCGTAGTCCCCGCCACACGATGCCGAGCCGCTCTCGAAAGGCTCCATGTACGGCGGCCGGGTTTTCCCGGAGCAGAAGCACCGGGACGCCGACGAAAATGGAGTAGAGCGCACGGAGAAGGGTTTCGGGATCGATCGTGTCGGGAATCTCACGCGCGTCGAGGGCTCGGCGTATTCGCGGCCGAAGAATTCCCAGAATTCCCACAGCAGGAATGTGCTCTATGCCGCGTAGCTCGGGGTACCACAGAAGCCGATCTCATCCGAATCGAGTCGCCGCACGTTGTCGAAGAGGACGGCCGCCGGGCTCTCGCTCAAGGACCGCCGTGATCCGCTTCCGCCATTCGTCCGTGTCGCGGCCCGCGGTCATGGCGGGCAGCGCGCGGCCCAGCGCGGGACGCAGCAGCACGTTGGCGAGGAGGCTGCCCCCGTCCCTGCGGAAGGCTTCTCGATCAGATGGAGCGGGGTGGGGTCATCAATGAGGTCGCGGACGAACGGCAACATCAGCAGCGCGACAGCGTGCGCCCGCTCGGCGGGGCCCACGAACGGGAACTCCGCGATCAGGTCCACGCAGAGGAGATCGCGCGCGGCCTCGAGCTGCGCGTCGGTGGGCGCCGTCGGGATGGGGGGGATCTCCAGCCCGCGGGCGGGCTGGTAGAAGAGGCGTGCATTCGGGTGGTAGCCCGGGGTCGCACAGAGGGCCCCGTCGCGCCCGAAGATCGGGATCTCCACGATGCGCTCGAGGGGAGGGAACGGCAGCGCCGGCGTGGCGAGGATGTTGCGCGCGACCGGTACGCTCGGCAAGGCGGGCCGGGCGTGGCCGTCCTTCCCGCGTGTGACCCATTGCACGGTCTCGGCCAGGTGATACACCACGCGGGCCTCGGTCAGCTCCCGCGTGATCGGCCGGCCATCCTCCGGATGCGGCTCGATCCGCACCGGGCGGTCACCGAGGACGAACAGCCGCGCCGGATCGTTGGCGGCGACCAGGGCCGCGAGAGCCTGCGCGGTGCCGTGCGCGAGATCCAGGTGCGTGGTGACGATCACCGGTCGCGCCGGTGGCGCATCAGGCGCCGGCTCCGGAGAGGGTGTGGGTGCCGAGTCCGTCTCGCGACACTGCGCCACCGCACGCGCGATCGTCATGGCCCCGTAGGTCTGCGTGCCGCGGCGCTCGTCCCACTTGGCGCGCATGAGCCCGGACTGGCGGAACAGCCGATCGATGCGGGACGGATCCCGGTGGGTCCAGAACGCGAAGTAGTTGCACAACGCCAGGTCGGCCGCGCTGTCGTCGCCTCCGTGCAGGCTGGTATCGCCCGCCCAGAGGGCGGCGAACGCCGCCCCATTGCTCGCCACGCGGGCGTTCTCGAGCAGCGTCGCATCGGCGTGGTCGACGGCCCGCACGAGCGGCGAACCTGCCCGTCGACGGGTGGGCTGGTCGCCGGCAGAGAAGACCCGCGCGTGCAGCGCCCGGAGCTCGGCCGTCCGTTCCTCCACGGTCGTGCGTGTCCCCTCGAGATGGTGGCCGGTGACCGTGAAGTACCGGCCGTCGGAGTACATTTCGGTCGTGCCGATCCGCCGGCGTCCGGGCGGAAGCGTGCCCCGCACGAGAATGTGGAGTCCGCGGCCCGAGGGACTGATCTCGGTGTAGCTGTCCAGGGCTCGGACGATCGCGAGCGCCGCACGATCGATCGTCCCGGTCTCTGGGTCCCGGCACTGGTCAAGGTCGACGCCGGCCCAGCCATCGCCCAGACAGAAGCCCGCCCCGTCCGCCTTGCCGTCCTCGACCGCGGCCAGGGCGTCTGCGAACGATCCCCACGTCGACGGGGCGTCCACGGCCGCGCGCTGCTGTGGCCGCTGCGGCACATAGGGGACCTTGGTTGGGTTGCCGTCACGCGTCTCGCGGTTCCACAGCACCCAGCGGCGACATGCGCGGAGCTCCGGCGGCAGGCGCCTGGCGTCAATCACGCCAGCTTCTCCTCCTCGGTGAGGACGCGGGCCTCCCCCGCCGCGGCGTCGAGAATCTCCCGCGCGGCCGTGGTCAGATCCGCGTGGCGTTGTCGCACCTGCTTGATCGCGCTCATTGTCCGTGCCTCCTGCCCGAGCCCCACAAAAAAAGGCGCATGTCTGGGCCGCTCCCGCGATCCGTCGGGATCCCGGGCGAAGCCAAGACACGCGCCTGCGTCGGAGTCGCGTGCGTCTGGTCGTCACCGACCGGTTGAGAAGCGCTCGTCGGAGGCTCTCAGCCGGTCGGTCGTGCTGGTTCTAGTATGGGGGCAGGTCTGGAATGTGTACAACGAATCCCGGCATGGCGATTCACGGGCGATGGCGTGGGACGGATCGCGACCGGGAAGATCGCCCGGGGGCACCTTGAACACGTGTGCCCAGAGCAGGGCACGTGACAGCTACTCAGCGATGTCTACAGGGGCGACGGTGTCGGACGAGGGAACGGACTACTGTTCCATGGCCCCGTCGAAACTCACGAGCTGCCCGCCTCCGCCGACATTTTGCCAGGACCCGTCCAGCAGACTGAGGGTGCCACCGAGCGTCAGTGAGAGCGAGCCGCGACGACCGATCTGGCCATCGATCACGAGATCCACGGCGCACGACTCGCCCGGGTCGGCACAGACCGCCGACCCACTGACCGTGCCCGTGAATCTCATCGTGACCTCCCGGGATCCGAGCATCGTCGTGACATGGCCGCGGGTCAGGCCTTCCACGCCAAGGATGCCCGCACCGATGACGTCGATCACGATCTGAAGATCTTGCTCAACGTCGATGGGCTGCCCCTCGACGCCGGTCCGCCGGCAGGCCTGCTGCTCGCACTGAGCCCACCCGATACCGCTCAGGCCAGTCAAGACCCAGACGCCCCTCGGGGTGGCCTGCACGTCGGTGAGCGAAAACGCGTTGTACGACAGCGCGTCGATCACGAGGGCCAGCCGGCGCGGCAATTCCGGTTGCGCGCTGACACCCGGGACCGTGACGGTCACGGCGAGCCAGAACACCAACAATCCCGCGAGCCGGCGAAACAGAGAACTCATGCGGATTCCTCCCTGCATGCGTGCGGCGAGGCCGATCTCACCCACCCGAGACTCCGACCTCGCGCTACGTCCCCAACCATCCGATCGGGTAGACAGAAGTCGCCAGCATGTCAGTGCCGTATACGCGGCGCCGCCCGAAGCCTACCATGCAGGCATGCCACCAGCGCGATCGCCAATCGTCTCGGCGCCGCGCCCTTCCGGATGCCGGGATCCGCAAGGGTGGACAACTCCTGCTTCCCGCCGGGCGAGTACGACAACCTCTGGATTCTCTCCTGGCATGGAGCCGGACGCACACCCGACTTGATCTGGCTGAAATACTGAGCGAAAGGCACTCGTTCCGTGATCGCTCCACCCTAGCCCCACGCCGATAGACAAGGCTAAGAAAGGCGCGTCATACTGCCCACGGTTCGAACACCGTTCTCTATGGAGGTATCTCATGTCCGAGGCTAACAAAGCCGCGCTTCGTCGTTTCCTCGACGAGCTGTTCAACCGGGGCAACCTGGCCATCGTCGACGAGCTAGTCGCCGACAACTTTGTCGAGCACTCGCCGATCCCGAACCAGGCGCCGGGCCGAGAGGGCATTCGGCAGATTGCGACGACGTTCCGTTCGGCCTTTCACTTCCGGGTCCGGGGCGCGGGCCGGGGTCGTGGTCGCGGGGCCGGGGCCTCCCGTCGCCCTCCGGGCTCCCTCCACCCCCGGCCCCGCGACCACCTCGCTCTCCACCGCGTCTGGCATGCGCGTCATCTCTCCAACCTCTCCCGCCCCTACACTAATCTCACTCGGAAGGTTGTCTCGCCGATTATTGGCACAGGGGGCCCGACGCCAACGCCGCACCCTTACCCCGGCTGCCCACCGCCGAACATACGCGCCGGGGGAGCCACCCGGCTCTCCTCGCCCCTGCTCGTAAGGGCGACGCGCTCTTCCTAGAAACGACGGCGCGGGTGCCGACCCCAGTAACACCTACGAGCTTCGCGCAACGGCGTCTCTGCTAATCTCAGCCCCAATCCCCTCCGCGTAGCGCTTCGCCTCCGGCCAGGGGATGCGGTACTGCCGCTGGCGCCCGCGCCCGACCAGGTAGGCCTGCAGGTAGCCCGCCTTGATCTCGTCGCGGATGAACTGGGCGCTGACACCGAGGAGACGGGCGAATTCGCCGGTGGTCAGGGGGTTGGCGTTTTGCCTCACCGGGCGTGGCCTGGTTGTCTTTGCAACACCGAAATCCGAACCTTGCCGCCGTTCAGTACGCATCAGGAGTGAAGCAACGTCGACAGCGAACCCGCTTCGTCTTGATACTGAACCAGACCGTTGCGCAGGTCATACAGTTGCAGCGTTCACAGCGAGGGTCTATTGGCTGAAACCGCGTGTTGACCATGTTCTGAACCTTGACCCACTCACCGCCCCAGACGATCTTGGCTCTCATGCCGCTTCCCCGTCCGTCCTGGAGCGACGCTAAAACGCCGTCACGGGCTTTAGCTGCCGCCCGGCTGATGCTGACCTTGTCCGCCGCCGCGGCCGACACTGCGGGCAGCGACAGGGCTCGCCGTAGGGTCCCCGGCCATGGCGTCGGTGGCGATCGTCGCCAGGCTGCACCGGCACCGGCGCAGTGATCAGCGCATCGATCGCCGAATCCGCCACACGCCACCTGACGCCGGCGACATCCTCCATCAGGCCGTGCCCCCGCCCGGCCGGCACAAAGCGGATCTGTCGATCCGGCTGGAAGAGATCATCCTGAAATGCCTGGAGAAGGATCCCGGGCACCGTTACCAGTCGGTCACCGATCTCCTCGTCGACCTCCGGCGGCTGCAGCGCGACAGCGACGCGCAGGCCCTCTTGCAGTTGGCGGGATCCGAGTCTGCGACACGGCCAGCCTCACGACCGGCTCGCCGGTGGCCGCCGGTGGCCGTGGCGCTCGTGACCGCCGCGGTTCTGTTGGTGGCGGCGGTGCTGATCTATCGCACCGGGCCGGCGGGTGAGGCGCCTGACGCGCGTCCCACGCGCATTCGGTTGGAGAATACGCGCCGGCTCACCAGCCTCCCCGGTAACGAAACCCAGCCGACCTGGTCGTCCGACGGCAACGTCGTGGCCTTCGTCTCGGAGATCTCCGGCAACAAGGACATCTGGATCAAACGCGTCTCGGGCGGCGCTCCGATTCAGGTGACCGACCATCCAGCCGACGAGTTCGATCCAGATTGGTCACCGGATGGATCCACGCTGGTCTTCCGTTCCAACCGCGCGAACGGGGGGCTCTACACGATGCCGGCGTTTGGTGGAGACGCCACGCGGCTCACAGACTTTGGGTACTACCCCCGCTGGTCACCGGACGGCAGCCGGATCCTGTTTCAGTTGAGTCTCCCTCGCCTGAAGGCGAGGGAATCAGTGCGCCGCGTCGGCTGAAGCCGACTATCACGGCGCACGTCCCAGAGCCCGAAGAGGTCCGGCCCTGCGGCCTCCTGAAGGCTTCGCCTAAAGGCGAGGGGTTTCACCCATCCCAGAGGGAGACTCTAAGAAAGCGAAGCCTCGTCCCAAACGAGATCTACGTCGTGCGCTATCCATCGGTCCAGGCCCCAGAGCGACTTGTGCCGTGGGAGCCCGGGGGAGACCCGCCGTTCTTCGCGGACTGGTCACCCGACGGTACGGCGATTGTCTTCCGGCACGGCGGGTACACCACTGACGCAGGCCTCGCGATCCTGCCGGTCGATCAGCCTGGCGCGCTGAGGTTTCTCCAATTCGAGGAGGCCAAGATCGTCGGCAGGACTCCCGTCTGGATGCCGGATCGCAGCGGGTTGATCTTCACAACCACCGGCTCACGGACAGCCGCCCTCTCCTCAAGGGGAGCCCCGCTCAGATATGCGTCCCTTGGGGATAATGCGCAACCCGAAGTTGCCTCCGTCGTGCAGCTGACGACTGGGAGCGACAGTTTTCCAGCCATCTCCCCGGACGGCCACCGGTTAGCCTACAACACATCGTCGTCGCAATCGGACATCTGGAAGGTGCGATCAACCCAGCCACGGGGTCCCTGTCAGGAGATCCGATTCGCGTGATCGCGAATCCCGCCAACGACGCACGACCCGTCGTGCTACCGGACAATCGTCATGTTCTGTTCATGTCGACGAGACAGAACGAGCAATATGTGTACATCGCGAGCGTTGATGGCGAGGACGTGCGTATCGTTGACAGGAGTCGTGACTGGTATGGGGTTCGATCGATCTCTCCAGACGGGCGAACGCTTGTCCTCCTGAAGCCGAATCCCCTTGAACCGTTTCTCCTGCCCTTTGATCCGACGACGCTGCAGGCCGTGGGACCTCCCAGACCAATGCATGGCCCCGGCGTCAGCTGGTCACCTGACGGAGCGTACCTGCTGCTGACCGAACGTGGCGGGAATGCTCTTGGAGCCCTAGAGAATCCGACGAGTCCTTCAGCCGTGCGGATCGAGTGGCCTCTCAGTGTCGAGTTTGTGAAGCAGTATCCTAATCGCTCATACTCCCACTTCTCTTCGGACGGCCGCTGGATCGCCTTTGGAGCATACGAGCGGCGAGACAAGCCGGCGATCTTCCTCCTGAGACGGGGCGAGGACCACCCACAGCTCCTCTGCGAAGGCTCTGGATTCCCCCACTGGTTTTCTGACCCAGCAAGAGTTCATCTTTGGTCGGAGAAGGGTGATGAGGCGGACGAGAAGTTCGGCTTCATCACCATCGATCCGGAAACCGGCCAACTCGTGAAGGAGTTCCAGCCTTTCGACCTGAAGCCGGTATCGGGGTTTCTCCCGGGAGGAAACCAGTTCTCTATGACGAACGACAGGAGATGGCTGTTCTTCACGTACCAGGAATCGGAGGGAGACATCTACACGGCAGACATCGTGGAAGAGTAAGGGCGGATCAACCATGCTTAGCAGACGAGAACTCTTAGTGTTGTTGGCGTCCAGAGCGGTGGCCGCCAAAGCCAAGGGCTATCCAGTCGACGAACCCAGAGTGGAGCCGCTCTGGAAGTCTCCGGATGGCCATGCCAATGCGTTGGAAGCCACAGAGGGAGGCCTGTGGGTCGGTGAGCAGATCACGGACATCGCGTATCTCCTCGACTGGAACACGGGCAAGGTCCTGCGAGAGGTGCCAACGGAGTCGTCCAACACCAGTGGGATCGCTTACGGTGGGGGCTATCTGTGGATGGGAGCCAATGGGCCCGCTACCCGGCGCGAGACGCGTCCAACCGACGCCGAGTCTGGCGAGGTCATCAAGATCGACGCCGAGACCGGCAAGACGGTAGCGCGGTATCCGATGCCAGGCGGGGGCGGGGTTCATGGCCTGACCTGGGTTGAGGATTCATTGTGGATCACCACGTTGCAGCTCAGGACGCTGACGCGCGTGGATGTGCACTTCAACATCTTGCACAGCATTCCCGTGACCCTGGGCCGGGCTCACGGCCTGGCCTGGGATGACGGTGCGATCTGGTCTGTGTTCTCCGACGATATCGTGATTCAGAAACTTGACGCCAAGGACGGGCGAATCCTGGATGCGGTGCAATTGGCCGAAACGGACCCCGAGCCTCATGGCATGACCCGTTATCAAGGCGTGTTCTACTACTGCAATGCCGGCGTGGGTCCGAGAGCGGCCAAGAATCTGGACATCTACCCGGGCTACATCTGCCGGATTCATCTCTGAGACGCAGCTAGTCCAGGCTATCGTCTCTTGGCCGGCGACGTCAGGAGGTCCTCACGGATTCGCTGGCGGATCTCCAGTCACCTGACGTTTCGACTGAAAACACCGATGGACACTTTTCCAGACGCCAAGTGTCGCGTGCCCACGCGATTCAAGGTCTAGCTTCGCTCAGCTTTACCCTAACCGACAAGTCACACGGTCAAGGGGCTGAGGTGTCCTCGACGTCGATCACGAACAAGACAAATTTGCTGTACTAAATTGGTGCCGGGAGTGGGGATCGAACCCACACGGGCCTTACGGCCCACGGGATTTTAAGTTGTCTTCGTATTACACAATATGCTTTATTTTATTGTCATATTATCAATGTTGTATGTGACTGTGTAAATTAATGTGTAAGTTCGTGTTTCTTCGAATAGAATCAATAATTTTCAGAACTCGGCTACGCCGTATTTCCGGTTATGTTTGCATAAGGTAACAGATGCTGTTACTTTTAGCGAATGAAAACTGCCTTTGGCCACCCCAAGGCACGGCAATACCTCGAGAATCTGGCGACTTCGAGCCGCTACACCTTCACGACCGGCGAAGCCCGAACTGCCCTGGGTCTGTCCCCGCCGGCGCTGAAGGTGGCGCTCAACCGGCTGGCACGTCAGCGACTGATTGTATCGCCCGTGCGCGGGTTCCACGTCATCGTGCCTCCGGAGTACCGGTCGCTCGGGTCGCTCCCGGCCGACCAGTTCGTTCCCACGCTGACGACCACGTTGAAGCTTCCCTACTATGCCGGCTTGCTCACGGCTGCGGAGTATCACGGCGCCGCGCATCAGCGCCCCCAGGAATTCCAGGTTCTCGTCGAGAAGGCTCGGCGCCGTATCGAATGCGGCAAAGTCCGTGTCGGGTTCTTCGTCCGCAAGAACCTGCGCAGAGTGCCGACGCAGACCCTAAATACGCCACGCGGATTCATCGTGGTGTCCACGCCCGAGGCCACCGCGTTCGATCTTGTGGGTTACCACCATCGCGCCGGCGGCCTGAGCAATGTCGCCACGGTTCTTTCGGAGCTTGCGGAGAAGATCGATCCAGAGCGACTCGTGAAGGCGGCGCCCGCCGCCCCGGTTCCGTGGGCGCAGAGGCTGGGCTACCTTCTGGAGCTGGCCGGAGCCGGTGGCAAGACGGGGCCGCTTCAGCAATACGTGTGCGCGCGCGCGCACGAATCCGTCCTGCTCCGTCCGGGCACGCCACGTGGCAAGTCGAGCCGCCAGGACGCATGGAAGCTGTTTGTGAACGCGGAGGTGGAGATCGATCTGTGATTCCACGCGATCACATTCTCGAATGGAGAGCGCAGGCGCCGTGGCCGCAAGATTCGCAGGTCGAGCAGGATTTGGTCATCAGCCGCGCGCTGGTTGCGATCTTTTCAAACGACATCCTTCACGACGCGCTCGCGTTTCGCGGCGGCACGGCCCTCTACAAGCTTTATCTGCCTGCGGCGCGCTACTCTGACGATATCGATCTCGTACGAACCGGAATTGGGCCTGCGAAGCCGATGATGGATGCGCTCCACGACGTCCTTAACTCGTGGCTGGGGCAACCGAAGACGACACAAAATGAAGGCCGCATCACCTTCGTGTACCGCTTTGCATCCGAAGATGCGCCCCCGATCTTGTTGCGGCTGAAAGTCGAGATGAATACGCGCGAGCATTTTGTCGTCTACGGGTTCAAGGAAAGGCCGTTCTCGATTTCGTCCAGATGGTTCGAGGGCGCGTGCAGCATTCACACATACGAGCTCGATGAGTTGCTGGGAACCAAGTTCAGGGCTCTTTACCAGCGCAAGCAGGGACGCGACCTTTTCGATCTCGCAACGGCGCTGGAGGTGCCGGGTGTGAACGCGGAGCGAATCATCAAGGCGTTCGAGAAATACATGGAGCACGAAGGCCATCCAGTCACACGGGCGGTGTTCGAGCAAAACTTCGTGGCCAAACGCGGCGACCCTGAATTCATGGGAGACATCGGACCGCTGCTGGCGGCGGGCTACGAATGGAATCCGGAGGCCGGGGCCGAGGCTGTCTCGTCGAAACTGATCGCACGCCTGCCGGGCGAGTCGTGGAAGGGTAACGCGCCGACGGTCCGAAGAAGTCGAAGTTGAAGCGGGCGGCGCCGAAATTGTCCGCCGTCAGTCCTCAGAAGCGCCCATCCTGGCGCGTGTCTGTGCTGTAGCGGGCTGTTCGGATTCCGTGGTGCAAGCCGGGGCACAGCTCACGATCACGGGATCACCATCGCTGCTTCATCGTCTTATCTCTAACATAACGTCCTTTATGTTACGTATATACTGATAGGTGAGAAGGCCTCAACCCAGTGACGGTTGCTGGGATAGCAACGGTCACTGGGACAGCCCTGAGAGCCGCCGTACCCCAGGCGCGTCCACGGCACCGCCGGCCAGCACCAAATGGTACCAGGCGCTCAGCTGCGTAATAAGCCGGACGAGCCCTCGTTGTGGAACAGCACGATCCGGCGCGGAGAAGCATTTTTCAACGAGATCATCACGCAGGACCTGTCCGGCCCCGGTTCCACGGCCGTCAGGTTCCCGGAGACGCGCGGCACTCCCTGTGCCCGAAGTCTTCTCCGGAAGCGCGGTCGAGACGCCCGTCCGTGTGGCCTCACCGCCGCGGCCGGCTGGCCGCGAGCCCCCGCTCACGCCGGGCCTTGGCACGCCACCACGGGCGGCTATGACGGCCGCCGCCGGCCTGGGGGACCGCACGGTGAGGCCGCGCGATGTCGCCAGTCGCCGCTCGGGATTCGACGCGTGCCAGCCAGCTGTCAATGGCGCGCGAACGGGAGTAGAGAGGCCGACGCCTTCCCGGTGCCGCGCGACCCGACGATCGCCCCTCCGGGCGCGCGGCCACGCGCCGGGATCAGGGGCGGGGTCAGCCGTCCGGATCACGGGGAATCTCGCGCGCCAATCACGCTGGTCGGCGCGTCGGCCGTGGGCGAAAGTGGTCACGTGGGGGCCGGGACCGGCGCCACAGACTGACGCCCATCCGGGCGACCCCAATCCGTGACGTACTGACGAGCAATTGCCCGGCGAGGAAGCCGGCTACGCCTGGCGCGAGGTCGTACCACGCGACGACGGCGCGGTAAAAGTTCGACGCGTGAACGCGGACGAGGACCGCCACGGGATCGGCCGCGGGAAACGCGCTTGGTCATGTCCACGCGGCCGCGGCACTGCCGCCGCCGATCACCAGAAAGGCGCGGAGCAGTCGATCGCCCATTCCGCGCCTCGCGACGGCGGTCCGTCCGGCCCGCGTGCGGGTCGGTCAGCCTTCCTGCAGGGATACATCCTGACGGGAGCGACCCCAGATGGGGTGTGACACCGGGCATGACACCCGGTGGGACACCCCCCCATTCGACTGACCGCGCCAGCGGTCAAAAGAGGGGGGTCGCTCCCGTCCAGTCCCTCTCCGCTGGCGCGGATCGGTCGTGCCGGTCTAGGACGACAAACACCAATAACGACGGGGATAAATGGAAAGGTGGTTTGTGACACCCCCCCACTTGTTTTTGTGACACCCCCCCTCTGTCCGTGTCACACTAGCACTGCCCCCGGCACTGACCCCAGCACTGACCCCTGTATCAACTCAGGAACGTCTTACAGCATGCATAGTGGTATACTGTCAGGTGTCACTGCCAGCACGAGGCGGTACGCCACATGAGCGAGAAGGGGCGCGAGAACAGACTCCGGCGGATGGCGGAACGGCAAGGCTTGCGGGTGGAGCGATCGCGCCGGCACGACCCGCGGGCGTCGTCCTACGGCTTGTATGCACTCAAGACCTGGAAGACGCGACAGCTGGTGAGTGAGCCGGGCGTACGCGACGATCACGCCTGGACGCTCGACGAGGTGGAGCAGTACTTGATGACGAGCCGCTAGGGGCGCGGCAGACCGCCGGCGTGGTGATCTGAGGCACCTGCCCCGCCGCCCGGTCGGCGGCCTCTGCGCCCACGCCGACGGCGACGACAGGCACGGCGAAAGTACGCGCCCGGAGCGCGGCCCACAAGGGTGCGTGAGCCGCGGCCCACGCGCGCAGCTCGCTATCTGTGGTCTGCCCCGGATCGACGTACACAAACGTTGCCGTCTGCGCGTCGACGGCAATCGGAAGTTTCAGCGCGAAGTAACGCGGATGGGCCTTGTCGGCCTTCCCGTATTTCCGGTAGGGCAGCGTCCCTCGGTCGATGCCGAACGCCTCGAACCGCTGCACTTTGTCAGCCTCAGTCGGGAGCCATCCGAGGGTCGGCCGCTCAATGATGTAATCGAGCGAGAGCCACCGGCGCATCAGCACGTGCGTGGTGGCTTCCTTGCCGCGTCGGTGGCGTACGACGGGTAAAGACGCCGCTCTGCAAGGCGACCAGGGCGATCCATTCGGCCTCGCGGCCGGACCATCCGAGAGCCGCGAGCTGGCCGGCGCGGTTCGGCACCGTCGGGACCTTGGCGGGGCTCGTCACCCGGTCACCCGCGCGCGATCGTCGCGCAAGCACGTGATCCCGACCGCCGCTTATTCTTTTTCAAAGCCCTGGCTCGTAAACTTCAGGGTCCGGCTGTTCTCCGTGACCGTGCGCACGACGTGATCCGGGGCTCCCGCCGGCACCTCGGCTTCGATCTCGAGAGTCACCGTGACCTTCGCTCCGACCAGGCCTGAAAGATGCGCGATCACCTCGTCTGCAATCTGGCTCGCGTCGCGGCCGACCCTTTCGGAATCAAGCGTCGCGGTTCCATGAAACCGTGTCGGTCGCGGCACTGGCGGTGTGCCAGCCGGACCCTCATCGGCACCGGAGTCTTCGCCTGGAACCGGGCTTTTTCCACCCGTCCCTGCGCCGGTGCCTTCTCCGCCGCGAGACGGTTGTGCCCTCTCGGCATCAAGCTGTTGACGCGCGATCTCCGACTTGACGAGCAACCCGGGAGCATCCGCATCCGGCACTGAAACGACGTGCCCACCACGTAAACCACGGTAGCGCTTGGCCTCATCATCGAAGCTGTCCGCGAGCGCATACGCCTCCTGCTCCCAGGTGAGCAGGGCGACACCGGCGCTGATCGCGTTCAACAGCACCGTCGAGTTTCTGAGGCGCGGCAGATAGAGGTACCGCGCAAAGTCCTCGACGATCTGTTTGATCGACACGTGATCGCCGCGCCAGAGAGGCACGCGGTCAAGCTCCATGCGCAGTCGCGTGGCGGCAAAACCGGTCACCAGCAGCTCATCGCCTTTTAGTTTCTTGCTCGCCCTGGCTGCGAGCGCATGCTGGCCCGACAGCCTCATGGCCTGCCACTCCATCGACGCGTCGGGACGGGCCTGAACCGGAACCAGGAGCCACTGGTACGTCTCCGGGAGCCGGGCTGTCACCGCGCTGGACGCGGCTTCCTTTGGGGTTTCGGCCTGCTTGACCTGGTAAGGCGACAGGTCGAGTTGTTCCTGCTCCCCGAGTATCGATTCCCATGCCAAGTACCGCCGGACCGCCTCTCGAGATCCTGCAGCCGTGTTTTGTCCGGGGCTAGAAACACGAGGGTGTTACGACACATCCTGGGCGCGCTCCCCCTCGATTCCAGGATGGCTTGCGCCGCGGTCTCTGCGGGATTGCCCTGCTCGTTGCTGTAGGGCGTGTCGCTTCCGAGCACCACGAGTCGTGCATCGAGATCATCCGGAACATCCTGCCCGGATTGCGGGAGGGGATGCACGCGATTGAAGTCGCCCGTGTCGCGGAGATCCGATCGGAGTCGCGCACTGAACTCCTGCACCACCGTGTCGGGGTTGCGCTTCAACTGCTCGGCACGATCCTCCGCCAGTTTCGTGACGGTTGGCTGTGTGGAGTACCAGTAACGAGGACCATCCTGGTAGAGGTACGTTGCCGCACCGGCCAGACGTCGCAGCGCGTCGCCGAAGACCGCCGGAGACT
Source organism: Vicinamibacterales bacterium (assembly GCA_965197935.1). Lineage (GTDB taxonomy): Bacteria > Acidobacteriota > Vicinamibacteria > Vicinamibacterales > CAZQMT01 > CAZQMT01. The sequence continues at coordinate 2,549,726 of CBDAOD010000002.1, forward strand.
CCCCCGGCATAACACAGCCGAGTTTGACGCGACGGTCCTCCAGCCCCCGATGTGCCGCATCGGCGGTAGGGGCAGATCCGAGATAAATCGCGCGCGCGACGCGTCTGGACGCGTGGAACTTTCCGAGGTTCGGCACCGCGCTGTCAATCTGTCGCGGCAGCGAACTGGGCCCGTCTACGTCTTTCTCGATCACCGGCACCCAGTTGTCGGGGAGATACCGGGTCAGCTCAAACTGTACGCGTGGATCGTCGATCGCGATGTTCGCCGGCAGAATCAGCGGATTCCTGTCGTCTTTCTCCCACAGGCTGTGAATCACAGCCGCCATCAACCGCAACACGCCACGCGTGCGCTGGAATTTCACCAGCGTCGACCAATCCGTGTACAGGCGATCGAAGATCTCGGGGTGTATCGGATAGGCCGCCTTGATCCGTGTCTCGTAGTCCGCGTCCCGACACTCCGGCGGGAACTCTTGATGCTGTGTTCGATAGAGCTCGGCAAAGGCGCGGGCGACCACATCCCGATCCCTGAATTGGACAGGATCTGTGAACGGCTCGAAAAGGCGTCGCCGCACAATCTCGAAACTTTCCTCGGCACTGGCCGGCCGCCAGGACGAGTCGATACGCCCGACGACGTTCCTCAACCGATCGAGGGCCTCCCGCCCACGGTGCCCACCGACCTCGACGTCATCCGCCTGGGTGTGGGGGGACCCGGCCGTGTCCGAGGCTGGCAAGCTGATCACGAGCAGGCAGTTGTTGGCGAGTTTGGCCGATTCCGTGAGTGCCTGGGCAAAACTGAACTGGGTCTCGAAGCCGCCGGCGGGGAGGTCACTCTGGTCATGCAGTTGGCGAGCGTAGGCCACCCACTCGTCGATGAGGACCAGGCAGGGGCCGTATTCATTGAAGAGTTCCCGCAGTGCATCGCCTGGACTCGTCGCCTTTTCGTCGTCGGCCGCGACGCGCGCGAACGCCTGCTTGCCTCCCAGTTGCCACGCCAGCTCGCCCCAGAGCGTTCGGACAACCGTGCCATCCGGTTTGGTGACCGGGTTCCCCGGGGAAATCTTGTTCCCCACCAACACGACGCGGTGCGCCGCAGCCAGCTCCTTGGCCTCCGCCTCCTCCAGCACGGAGGCGATCCCGTCCAGCTCTCCGGAGGCCGTCCCGGAGAACAGGTGATACAGCGCCAGCATGGAGTGGGTCTTACCGCCGCCGAAGTTCGTCTGGAGCTGAACGACGGGGTCGCCACCTCTGCCCGCGAGGCGGCGGATGGCCCCCACCAACAGGCCCTGCAGACTTTCCGTCAGATACGTGCGCCGGAAGAACTCGACGGGGTCTCGATACTCGTCTATGCCTTCACCCAGATGCACCTGCCAGAGATCGGCGGCGAACTCGGCTTGTTGGTAGCGCCCGCTCGCGACGTCCCTGTGGGGGGTGACGATTTCCCGCCATGGCTTCAGGCTGGCCGCGGCGGCGCTTTCAATCGCCGTTCCCGCTTGCTTGCGTCGTTCTCCGCGCGTCTGTTCATCGAAGCGTACCCGCAGCAGTTCCAGCTTGCGCTTCTCGAGCTCTTCGGACTGCGCGCGGAGACCGCGGCAAGGAGTCGGCCCACCGAATCCAGCGCGCGATAGGCGTCATCGCTGGAAAAACTCTCCTGGTGTGCCCACTTGTTGCGGTGGCCGCGTAACTCGCTGACCAGACTTCGCTCCGCCGGCCCCAGAATCTCTCGAAAGACATCGTGCCAGGTGTCCCACATCAGCTTGAGCAGCCCGGCCACGTCCCACGCAGGGATAGGCTTGCTCCCCAACACGCGATCTTCGCCGTAGTCGCGCACTCGGTGGGCGTCTAATGTTCGCGACGCCAGGGCGCCTTGGATCTCGCGTTCGACAAACGGGCCCAGGCCCGCTTTGAGCAAATCCAGCGCCTTGCCGACCCGTTCGTGATTCGTTATTGCCGTACGCTACTCCTGAGTCTCGTGAGGGCTCATCAGTTAGGCATCCTCGCTTACGAAGAGCGAAGTCTGTTCAACTTCGGCCTTCTGCTCTTCTCGCGCCAGTCGAGTGATCTCCGGCCAGCTCTGCACCAACGCGTTGTAGCTGAGCGCCTCGGCGGCGCGTTTTTTGCGCTCACACAGGGTGTAGAGCCGGTAGCAGAGTTCGCGGGCGACCTCGGCCTTGGCTCCGAGCTTAGCCAGGAGCGCGGCGGCCGCGCTTTCGCCGCCGGCTTCGAGGGCGCGGATAAGGTGGTGGACGATCTCCCAGGCGGTCAGCCTCGGGTCGGTCGTTGGGTCCCAGTCTGGGGGCAACTCCTCGGGCCGCAGCAGTCGGACCTTCCCCCGCAGGTGACCGGCGACCCGGAGGACGTGCCTCGCCTCATCAAGACGAAGAAGCCCGCGTTGGTCCTGCTGGACCTGGTACTGCCCGGGACCGATGGCATCGCGTTGATGGAACGCGTGCCCGAGCTGGCCGACCTGCCGGTCATCTTCATCTCCGCGTACGGCCGGGACCAGACGATTGCCCAGGCCCTGGAGGCCGGCGCCGCCGACTACGTCGTCAAACCCTTTTCGCCGACGGAGTTGGTGGCGAGAATCCAGGCGGCCCTGCGCGGGCGGGCGACGCCGCCCGCACCCTATCGGCTGGGGGACCTGGCCATTCACTACGAGGAACGCCGGGTGACCGTGGCCGGCCGGCCGGTCCAACTCACCGTCACCGAGTACGACCTGATCTGCGCCCTGTCGGTCAACGCCGGACGGGTCTTGACGCACGCGTCCCTGCTGCGACGGGTCTGGGGACCGCAGCACAGCGGCGACGCCCGGCTGGTGCTCGCCTTCGTGAAGAAACTCCGCCGCAAGCTGGGCGACGATGCCACCAACCCCGCCTACATCGTGACCGAGCCTCGGGTCGGCTACCGCATGACCAAAGCCGTGTCCCGTGAAGGCAGCACGGGATAAGGGTCGATCAGGCAACGCTCCGGTGTGTGATCGAGTGGTGTGTGAGCGGGATGACCGCCCCTGTCACGAGCGTGTCTGGATCCGGACGGTCCCTCACGACACGGGAACACCTCGTACGCGACGCGCCAGCCGCATAGCCGCTCGTGGCGAACCACAGCCCGGTCCCCCTGCCGGATCTGGCTCAGTCCCGGTGACGCCTCGTTCAACTTGTCCCCCAGCGCCGCCGGGTCCGGTCGGCCAGCGCGGCCCCGTGGCGGCACGCGTCGGCGTGTGTGGCGGCATGCGTGGCGAGGGCGTCCCAGGCCTCGGCCGCGTGGCGGTTCGCGGTCGCGGCCTCGGTCGCGGCGGTCATGACCTGGGCCGCGCGCGCTTTGTGCGCGGCGTCGGTGCGCGCGTCGTCCGCTTTGCGGGCGCGGGCGCGCATCCGGTCGAGGCTCTTGGTCGCCTGTGTGCTGAGCGTGTCGGCGGTGGCCATCGCCTTTACAGGGGTCTCCGGTCGAGTCGTTCGATGTTCCATGTGTTCCTCCCGGCGTCGTAGCCTGTGACGTACGCCGCTTCTTCGACAACGCGCCGACCGTCGGCGCGCGTCATGTGGATCACCATCGCGATCCCGTCCACCACGCCCCGACACGTCACGTCCCACGGGAGATCGCCGCCGCCCTGCATCGCGCAGCTCGCCAGCCGTGAGAGGGCGCTCTCGGCGTTGTTGGCGTGGACGGTGGTGAGCGATCCGCCGTGGCCGGTGTTGAGGGCTTGCAACAGGTCGGCGGCCTCGCCGCCGCGCACCTCGCCGACGACGATGTGATCGGGTCGGTGCCGCAAGGCGTGACGCACCAGGTCGCGGATCGTGACCGCGCCGTGCTGCAGCCCGCGCGCCTCGAAGCGGACGCAGTTCGGGGAGTCGATCCGCAGCTCCAAGGTGTCCTCGATGGCGACGATCCGATCGTCGTCGGGGATGAGTGCAATGAGCGCGTTAAGGAGCGTCGTCTTGCCGCTGCCGGTGCCGCCGCTCACGAGAATGTTGCACCGGGTGTGCAACGTCTTTTCCGCCGCCGCGCGGATGTGCTCGGGCAGCGCGCCTTGTGCGACCAGTTGCGCCGCCGAGAAGGATCGTGTGCCGAACCGCCGCACGGTGATCGCGACGTGCGGGCTGGCCGGCGGGACGCAGATCGCCACGCGCGAGCTGTCGTCGAGGCGCGCATCAAGGATCGGCGTCGTGGCCGGGTCGAGGCCCAGGGGCCGGGCGATATGGATTGCCGCCCGCACCAGCGCCGCCGCGTCGAGCGCGGGCGCGGCAAGCGGCCGGAGCCGGCCGTGGCCTTCCAGCCACACGTTGCCCGGCCCGTTGATCATGATTTCGCTCACGTCCGGATCGTCGAGCGCGGCCTCAAGCCCCGGCAAAAACGGTTTCAGCAGGTCCAGCCCGTCGCCGGTCATAGCTGGCCGGTCCGTTTCGCGGTCCAGTACGGGAGATCCGCCGGCAGATAGTGGGGCTTCAGGTACACGCGCCGGGGTGGCAGGGACTGCACGCCGTCGTAGGGAAAACAGATCGCCTGACAGTTGCCGAGGAGCGCGAAGTCGCGCGGCTGAAACACCGCCTCGCGGTGGTCGGTGAAACTCTTGCTCGCCCCGACGCTGCCGCGCCCGCCGCCGGCCTGGGCAGACAGAAAATTGATCCCGCTCTGCCGGGAGGTTTCGTTGATGGCGTAGGTGGCTTTGAGCTTGCGGACCTGCCCACAGAGCTTCGAGGCGATCTCGGCGCTGGCCTCGTCGCTCAGGCTCAAGAAGATCCGCGTGCGGAGCGTTTGCAGGAGCGTCCGCCACGCCTCGGAACTGCCGAGCACGGAGCGCAGCGAGCTGATGGACTGCGTGGCGACGATGGGGATCACCCGGCACTGCCGGGTGAGGGCAAACGCTTTTTCGTCGCCGCTCGGATCGTCCTCGCCGACGCTGGCGAAGGCTTGGTATTCGTCACAGATAAAGACGGCCGGCCGGACGTAGCGATCGGGCTCGGCCTTCATCATCGCCGGCCGGCGGAGCAGCGATTGGAGCCACGCATTTTTGAGCATCACGCCGACGGCGCGGGCCAGTGCCGGGTTGGTGCCGGCGGGCATGTTGAGGGCCAGCACCTTCCCGCGCTCGATCAGCGCATCGAGGGGCGGCAGATCGACGCCTTTCATGGCGGTCGCCGCGAGCGGCGTGGGGTCGGTGCCTGGCGCGTCGTGCGCGTCGCCGACCGGGTCGTGGAACCGCCGCGCCTCGGGCGCGGCCGGGCAAAACACGCGCGCCACGGACGGCAAGTCGAACATCGACAGGAACACGGACACCCCTTCCACGATGCTCGACCGGATTTTGTTGTCGAGGGTGTTCCAGTCGTGGAGGTACCAGCGATGCACGGCTTCGACCCGGAGCCGGATCTCCTGCGCGCTGGTGCTTTCGATCCGCTCGCGGGCGTGCGTGATCGTGTGGGTCTTGAGGTACTCGAACACGGCCGGGTCCGCGCGCGTCTGGAAGCGGGTCAGGTCGGCCGGGTTCGGCTGAAAGCCGAGACGGCGAAGCGGGGTCAGGTGGTCGCCTGACAGCGCCGTCGCCGCGATGGTGATCCGCGTGTCGGACATATCGGCCGCGTAGGTCTGCGCCTGTTGAATCTTCTTGGCGAACAGCGCCTTGTCGATGGCGCAGTGGTACACGTCGCGCAGCGTCACCCATCCGCCGGGCAGCACGCGGTACAGCTCGATGATCCAGCGGACCAGATTCGTGTAGGCCTGTTGCCAGAACGGTTCTTTGCCCTTGCCGAACAGTTGGTTCAAGAGGGACGCGACCGTGTAGGCGAGCGAGTACGAATCGAGCCAGGTGGCACTCAGCGGGTTCCACGTCAGCCGGCCGTCAAGGGACAGCTCGATGTAGTCCTCGTCGCGGCCCAGCTCGGCGAGCATCCGGCGGATGTCGTGGCAAAAATCGCCCTTCACTTCCAGGACCAGCGCCGCCGCGCGCCGCTCGGGATTCGTCGCTTGCCAGCTCAAGAGCTGGCGGGCGAACGGGTGCATACACGCCGACGTCTTGCCGGACCCGACGGCCCCGAAAATCGCCACGCCGGTATAGAGCCCCCGCTCCGGGATCGTCAGCCAGTCGGGAGCCGGGCTCTCGATGGCTCTGACCGGGTGATGGACCTCGCCGACGACGATCGCCGGGTCGTCCGCCGTCGGCGAAAGCGCCACGTGGGCAGGCGGGATCGGAGCCCCAGACTGACGCCCATCCGGGCGAACCAGATGCGTGATGTGCTGATGAGCAATTGGCCGGCCAGGAACACGGCCACGCCGGGCGCCACGTAGTACCACGCGACGACGGCGCGATACACGTTCGGGGTGTGGTAGCGGACGAGCACCGCCACGGGATCGGCCTCGGGAAACGCGCCGGGCCACGTCCAGGCGCACGCGACACTGACGCCGCCGACGACCAGGAACGCACGGATGAGTCGGTCAAGCATCGCGCCGCTCGTCTCGGCTCGTCGTCCGGCCCGCGTGCGGGCCGGGGAGCCTTCCCGCAGGGATAAATAAGGACGGGAGCGACCCCCCCAACGGCGGGGGTGGGATGGGACACCCGGTGGGACACTGGGTGGGACCCCCCCTCTTGCCGAACCGCGCCAGCGGTGAAAAAGGGGGGGGCGCTCCCGTCTCTTCCCTCTCCGCTGGCGCGGTTCGGGTCGGCCGGTCTAGGACGAACAACCCGAACAACGACAGCGAACAATGGAAGGGGGGGATGGGACACCCCCCCAGCTGTTCTTGGGACACCCCCCCCTCGGTCCGCGTCCCGTGTGCCACGGAGCCTGCCACGGAGCCTGCCACGGAGCCTGCCACGGAGCCTGCCACGGAACGGGGCACGGTGCGGGGGCACCATTAGATCGCCACCTCGGGGGTGGTCAAGCGGACGGTGGGCCAGAGAGTGAAGCGGTCAATCGCCCCTCGCGCCGTCGCCTTAGTGGGCGTGCCGTCGGGGAGTTGTTGCAACCACTCAAGACGATCTGCCGCCGTGTCGAACCCGCCGGCCGCGCGCAAGAGGTCACGATTGCCGGCGGTAATCGCTTGCTCAAGCCGGGCGATTTCTTGGCGGATTTCCGGGTCGGCCTTGGTCGGCCCGGCCGGGTCCGCCGCGCCCTGGCCGTCGCCGTTCTGGGTACAGCTTTTCAGGACGGGCGCGGCGCGTTCCGCGGCCTCTACGCCCGTGCCGACGGCGACAATGTGCACGGCGAACGTCCGCGCCCGGAGCGCGGCCCAGAGGGGCGCGTGGGCCACGCCCCACGCGCGCAGCTCGCTATCGGTGGACTGGCCCGCATCGACGTAGACAAACGTCGCCGCCTGCTCATCGACCGCGATCGGTAATTTGAAGGCGAAGTAACGCGGGATCTTCCGTCGGCCTTCCGGCCCGTACAAGCGGTACGGGAAGGTTCGCCGGTCGATGCCGAGCGCCTCGAACCGTTGCACCTTGTCGGCCTCGGTCGGGAGCCATGCGAGGGTCGGCCGCTCGATAAGGTAATCGAGCGAGAGCAAGCGGCGCATCAGCACCTGCGTCGTGGCGTCCTTCGCCCGACGGTGCCGCACGTCGGGGATGCCCAGCGCGCGATAGGGGGCTTTGCCGGTGAGGAGGACGGCGCGCGCGCCGCCGGGGAAGATGGCCCGCTCGTCCTCGATGGCGAGCCGCTTGTCGAGGAGCGCGCGCACAAGCGCGGCGGCAGGTTTTCGGTTAGCACCAGCGTTGACGTACGCGCCGTATTGCGACCGCGTAAAGACGCCGGTATGCAGCGCGACCAGGGCGATCCATTCGGCCTCTCGGCCGCTCCAGCCGAGGGCCGCGAGCTGGCCGGCGCGGTCCTCGAGCGTCGGGACCGTGACGGGGCTCGGTGTCTCCGGGGCGGGGCTCGTCGTCATCCTGTCACCAGCGCGCGATCGCCGCGCACGTACGTGATGAGGAGGCCCATCGGATTCACGATCATCAGCTCGGGATCGACCGTCTCCAAGAACGTGAATTGCAGGGAGAGCGTCCAGCGGTCGCGGCTCACTTCCGCGCCGTTCACCAGGCGCACCAGGTCGAAGTCCGCCGCCGCCCCGTGGGGGGGCTCGGGGTTCGCCTGGATGCGCAGCGTCACCCGTTCCACTTGCAGCTCGTCGCGGGCGGCGCCCGCCGCGAGCATGGCGACGTTCTCCCCTTCCACGCGGAAGGCTTCATTGGCCAGCGTGGTGGTCAGAAAACGGAGCGAGCGCGGCCACGCGGTTTCGACCGTCGCCCCGCGCCGGGAGTAGTAATCATCAATCCAGCGGTTGAGGAAATACTTGGTCGTCGGGTCCAGCGGATCGGCCTGGGCTTCGACGGTTTCATAGGCCAGCGCCTCGGCGCGGCCGACCTCGTCCACGCGCACCACAATCGGCTTCGGCAGCTCCACCGACGACAGGCGGATGATGATGACCACCAGCAACAGGACGAGCCCGGCCAGCCCCATCGACAGCACCCGCAAGTGCCGGTTACTGTGCACCGCCTCGCCCCACATATCGGCGTACGTCTTCCCGCTGTCCTGTTCGGTCTGGCCCATCATTTCCCCCCTGCCGCGCCTGCGGCTTTGCCGGCGAGCATCGCCTTGCCGCCGGTCGCGGCCATCATCAACGCGCCGGTCATGCCCGCGCCGCCGCCGCCGCCGCTCACCAGCATCCCGGCCAGCTCACCCACTTTGAGCGACGACAGCACGCCGGCCACCATCAACGGCAAGAGGATGAGCACCCAGCTCACCATCTGCACGGGGCTTTCAATGTCGGAGACCTGTGAAAAGGTGGTGATATACCCCAGGCACACGCTCATGAAGACGCGCATGATCGCGCCGGCCATCGCACCGTAGAGCGCGAAGGTGATCATGCTGCGGAACCAGCCCCAAAACAGAAACGCCATCGGCTCGAACACGAGCCACGGAATCATCATCGGCCCGATGAACGTGAGGATCAGCATCGCCATGTGCGCCCAAATCACTTGGGCGTAGGTCACGGCGTAGATGACGACCAGGCACAGAAAAATGAAGAGCATCATCGACGTGCCGATGATGAGCGTGCCGATGACATCCCCGAGGGCCGTATACAGCTCCAGCCAGCTCGTCCCGGCCCACGCATCGGACACGGCGGTGGTCTGGGTGTGCACCAGATTGGCCAGCTCGATCTGCATGGCCGGCACAATGTCGGCCAGAAAAAACGAGTGGAGCCAGTTCCCGCCGCCGGCAATCATCCCGGGGAACGTGAAGCCGACGCCGGGGATCGGCGTGGCGTAAAACTGCAGCATGACCCACGGGATCCACAGACCGATCACCAGCTCGATAATCGTCCACATGGAAAACGTGCCGGACATGGCGATCTTCACGCCGGTCCAGACGACGACGATCGCCGCGAGTCCGCGCCACAGGGTGTTGCCGGCGTTCAAGATGACCGGCCCGTTGGTGGTCATGATGTCGTCCATGACCTGATCCAAATACCCTTTGAAGTCGTTGTGACTTTCGGGGGGGATGTTGGTCGGGACAGAGGGATCGATCTGCTGCTGCGCCAGGGCGGGCGCGGCGCACAGGAGCAGCGCGGCCAGGGCACAGCCCGCCGCGCGGATGAGTGGGCGCAACGCGCCGCTCCGTGAGGCCGGCGTGCGCCCGTGCGGGGCGCGTACCACGTGGCGTGCATCGTCGCCCTCGGCGCGGCGTGCGCGTCGAGGGTGACGTTGCTCCGGGCGTCCTCGGTGGTCGTTGGTCACGGGACGTCCTCACGCCTTAGCGAATGGCAAACAAGAGGGCGTCGCCGCCGTCGCGGTGGGCGTCGATGCCGGCAAGCCGGCGGTCGTAGTCCTCGCGCGCCGCTCCCTGCGTGGCGAGCCGCGCGGCGTCACGTTCGCGCCGCCGCGCCTCGGCTTCGAGTGCCTGGGCCGTCTCCTGGGTCGCCTGGAAGGCGAGCAGTTGCGCGAGCGCGGCCGTCACTTCCCCGTTGGTGATGAGGCCGGCCACCTGGGCTTGCTGGAGCGCGGTGCCAGAGGCGTTGGTTTGTGCCCGCAGCGCGGCCAGTGAATCGAGCGCCGATTTCACCGTGGACGTGGCGAGGGCGGCGGCGTCGTTCACGCCATGACTCATGGCCGTCCGGCGGGCGCCGGCGGCGGCGTCTCGGCGGTAGTTCTCGGCCGCGCGGTCCGCCAGCCCGACGGGGAGCGTGCTGTACGCGGTCAGGACCTGTTGTTCGGTGACGGCGGGCGCGGCGTTCAAGCGGTCGCGCCAGTAGTCCGTCAGCGGCGTGCCTTCATTGCTGAACAGGTCGAGCGCATCCACCAGCCCGGCCGCGTCGGTGTGGATAAAGTCGTCGCGCCACGTTAGCCCGGCGCCGACCAGCTGGCCGGGCAGCGCCGCGATCTCGGTCAAGGGTGCGGTCAGCGCGCCGATTTCCCCGAGGGCTTGCTCGCGCAAGTGGTCGTACTGCTGTTTGAGTTTGTTGAACTGCTCCGTGGCGCGGCGCAAGCCGCTCACGGCATGGCCGATCTGGATGCCTTGATTGGCGATAATGGTGACGCGCTGCGCCAGCGCCGCCACGTCGGGGATGCCGAACAGCGCGTGTGCGGTGGTGCTCCACGTGAGGGGGCCGAGTAGTACGATCGTCCACAGGATCATCTTCTTCATCGGTTCGCTCCTTCTCCTGAAAAGCCCGGATGCCTTTGCGTGCCGGGCGTGTCAACGGCTGCGCCGTCCTTCGCGTCGCTGCGGCCCGTCGGGTGACACACCCGGCCCGCGGCGGCCGAACGGCAGGTATCGGCCGGCGTCTGACGCCGGCCCGGTCTCACCGGGACGCGGCACCAGCACATCGGAGGTCAACCAGATCCGGAGCCGGTGGCCGGCGCGGATCGTGATGGTCGGCAGTCGATTGAGAAAACGGTCGAGGATGCTGGTCGCGCCTTGCGCGAGCCCTTGCCCGGCGCCCGCGCGAACGCCTTCCATGCCGCCGGCATACGGGTTCGACCCGCGCAAGGTCAGCCCGGACACAATGCCGACCGCGCCCACGCTGGCGAACATCGACACGTAATGGCGGTTCACCTGGTCCTTGAGCGCGCCCTCGCCGATCTGATTCAGCCCGCGAAACTCCAGCGACACCCATCGACCATCGGGGAAGATGAGGCGGTGAAACCCGACGGCCAAGCGTGCTTGATCCTGGCCGGCGACAGCCGAGGCGGATCCGATCACGCGCGCGCCGCGCGGGATCACCATCCGCTGCCGGTCGGCCGAGTAGAACGGCACGGCCACGGACGCAAGGACGGGGCCGGGGAAGTCGCCGTTGAGTTGGTTCACGAGCACCGCCTCGATAAACGAGCCTTCGTAGATCCGCTCCCATCCGGGCGGGGTGTTGGGTGCGCGCACGATGGCCGGATGCACGGGATCGCCCTGCGCGACGCGCGCGCTGTCCGGGGAGCCCAGGGGCGACACGGCCGGGGGCTGGATCTGTCGCCCCGACGGACGCGCACGCCCCGCGTCGAGCTCCGCCCCGGCGGTCTGCTGCGCATCAAGCGCCTGGAGGGCCTGGATCGTGTCCATCAGGCTCACGGGTTCGGGGATGAGCGGAGTACTCGCGTGGTCGTCCATCGGCGCGTCGGCCTGGGCCGGCGCGTCCGCGGTGGGCTCGGCCGCGGCCGTGCGTAGCCCGCCGCTCTCCGGGCGTCGGTAGGTGATCGCAATCGGCGCGGAGCGCAGCGACCGGGTGCGCCGCTCGATGGCTTCAAGGCGCAACACTTCGCGCAGCTCGGCCTCTCCCTCGGTCAACGGGACGGGTGGCCCTGGCAAGGCTTCGCCGGTCGTCTCATTGAAAGCCGGCGTGAGTTGTGCGCCGCCAAGCCCCGCGCCTTGTGTGGCGAGTTCCCGCTCGGCGGCGGCGGCATCGAGCGCCGCGCGTTGCTCCAGGTCTTGCACGCGCGCCCCGAGTTGCACGGTGGCGCGGTCGCCGGCAATCCCTTCTGGCTCACGGAGTGATTCGGGGTCGGTCGGCACCGTGGAAAAGCACGATTGCACCAGGAACGCGCCCGCAAGGATGAGGGCGAACACCAGCCCGCCGATGCGGGTGATCCACGTCGCCGAAAAGGCGCCGGCTGCCGGCGGGGTCATGCGTGTCCAGTTCGCCATGATGGTTATTCCAGATCGTCGAGGTCCACGTTCCAGCCGGCGCGGTCACGTCCGATCTGGAGCCAGCCACTCCCGACAAGACGCCGCACGATAAAGAGGCCGTCTTGCTCAAGGTCGTACGGGATGAGGGACGGTTGGCCGTCTGTGTTCTCGTAGAGCGCGGGCGTCTCCTGCGCCGTGGATCGGACGTACATAAATTGCCCGTCGTGCCACATACCTACATCATCTCTAGTTGTTCATCTTCATCCACAATAGTACATAAATGACTTAATAATAATTAGTTAATGCTTACCTCGCGACACCTGAGCCGGTCAGGCCATCTCATGTCATCCACTATATTCCCTGATATAATGATGGAATGGATGCTGTGAACGAACTCGCTACCAAACCTCGCACCAAGGCCCGGGGCCGCCATCCCCACCACGCTCTCTCGGCCGCCTTCGTGCGCACCGCCCGTCCGGGGCGACACGCCGACGGCCAGGGGCTGTATCTCTATGTCCAGCCGACCGGCACCCGCAGCTGGACCCAGCGGCTCGTCATCTGCGGCCGACGGTGTGAACTCGGGCTCGGCAGCGTCGCCCTGGTCTCGCTCGCCGAGGCCCGCGCGCAGGCGCTCGCCAACCGCAAGCTGGCCCGCGCGGGCGGCGACCCGCTCGCCGACCGGCGCCGTGTGCAGGGCATGCCCACCTTCGCCGACGCCGCCCATGCCGTGATCGAGCACAAGCAGGCCGGCTGGCGCAGTGCCAAGCAGGCGCAGGATTGGCGGCGCAGCCTCGAACGCTACGCCTTCCCGCGCATCGGCACCCGGCCGGTCTCCGAGATCACCAGCGCGGACGTGCTGGCGATCCTCACACCCATCTGGCACGTGAAGCGGAAGACCGCCCGGGTCGTGCGTCACCGCATCCGCGCCGTGCTGGAGTGGGCCATTGCGATGGAGTTCCGCGCCGACAATCCGTGCGACCGGGTCGTCCCCGTCCTCGGCCCCCAGCAGGACCGCGTGCAGCACATGCGCGCCTTGCCGCACCGGGAGGTCGGGGCGGCCATCGCGACGGTGCGGGCGTCGGCCGCGCGGCCCGTCGTCTCACTGGTGTTCGAGTTCCTCGTGCTGACGGCGGCGCGGTGGGGCGAGGTCCGCGGCGCGCAGTGGACCGAGATGGACCTCACAGAGCATGTGTGGACGATCCCGGCCACGCGCATGAAGATGCCCCGCGACCATCGCGTGCCCTTGTGCGGCCGCGCTCTCGAGATCCTGGCGGCGGCGCGGACGCTCGCCGACGGCGCCAGTCCTCTCGTGTTCCCCCGTGGCGACGGCACGCCGCTCTCGCAGATGACCCTGTGGCGGCCACTCCGAGCGCACGGGATTGCGGCCGTGCCGCACGGCTTCCGCTCCTCGTTCCGGGACTGGGCGGCCGAGGAGACGGACCACCCGCGCGAGGTCATCGAGGCGGCACTCGCGCACGTGGTCCGGAATCAAGTCGAGGCGGCCTATGCGCGGTCGGACCTGTTTGAGCGGCGGCGCCAGCTGATGAACCAGTGGGCGGCCTATCTGAACGGGGCGGGCGCGTAGATCGTCCCGTGGAGGCGGCGAGACCGGGCGTGCCGCCCGCACGGACACACCCGTGAACGGGGTGTCGCTACGCGGTCGGCCATCCGGAGCCGCCCCGGGGGCGACTGGCGATGAAGTCGAGCACCTCCTGCTCGACCCATCGCACGGCGCGCCGGCCGATGCGAATCGGCTGCGGAAACTGCGCGGTGTCCATCAGCACGTAGACGGCTGACCGGGATAACGCCGTCATCCGCATCACCTCCCGGAGCGTGAGTAGTTGCGTCATGCCTCCCCCTGTGTGTGGCGGCTGTCCCGGCCGGACGCCTCTTCTGTGGACGGCGCCTCGTGCACGGTGACGGCCGTGCGTCCCTGCCGCACGCCTGTGGTATCCGGTGATCGGCGTTGGCAAGGCACTCGCCGTGTTGCCATGCCCACCAAGATCGACCGGGCCGCGGCGTACACGCCGGCCCCGAGCGTGGCGCCAGCCCGCCGGGCGCCCCGACAGACCACCCCTCGTCCGCCAGCCGCCTCTGCGATCTACCGCGCCCACCGGTGCCGGGTGCGGTCGGCCAACTCGGCCCCGCGTCGGTACTGGTCGGCGTGTGCGGCGGCCTGGGTCGCCAGGGCGTCCCATGCGTCGGCTGCGGCGCGGTTCGCGGTCGCGGCCTCGGTCGCGGCGGTCACGACCTGGGCGGCGCGCGTGTGGTGCGCGGCCGCGGTGCGCGCCTCGTCCGCCTTCACGGCGCGGGCGTGCATGCGGTCGAGGGCTTTGCCCGCTTTGGTGCTGAGTGTGCCGGCGTCAGCGATCTCCTTCGTCATCATCGACTCCTTTCCGGGTCGGCCCATCGCCCGCAGCGCGCGGCGCGCGCCGGGGTGTCGAGCGGTGAACAGTCACGGCAGTGACGTGAGCCCCATCACGGCGCACGCTGATGGTGTCGCCGTCGATTCCCCGGTCCACCTGCACGGGTTCGGCTGCGCGCGGACGGGCGCGCCGACCAGCCACGCGAGGACCGCGAGGGCAACGACGTACGGCCAGATGCGACACGCCGCTACAGGGATATGCGGTCGAGTCGTTCGATCTCCCATGCATTCCTCCCAGCGTCGTAGGCGTTGACGTACGCGGCTTCTTCCACGAAGCGCCGACCATCCGATCGGGTCATGTGGATCACCATCGCGATGCCGTCTACGACGCCCCGGCACGTGACCTCCCACGGGAGATCGCCGCCGCCCTGCATCGCGCAGCTCGCCAGCCGCGAGAGAGCACTCTCCGCGTTGTTGGCGTGGACGGTGGTGAGCGATCCGCCGTGGCCGGTGTTGAGGGCTTGCAACAGGTCGGCCGCTTCGCCGCCGCGCACTTCGCCGACGACGATGTGGTCGGGGCGGTGGCGCAGCGCGTGCCGCACGAGGTCGCGGATCGTGACGGCGCCCTGCTGCAGCCCGCGCGCCTCGAACCGGACGCAGTTCGGGGCGTCGATGCGGAGTTCCAAGGTGTCCTCGATGGCGACGATCCGCTCGTCGTCGGGGATGAGTGCAATCAGCGCGTTCAGGAGCGTCGTCTTGCCGCTCCCGGTGCCGCCGCTCACCAGAATGTTGCGGCGGGTGTGGAGGGTCCGCTCGGCCGCGTGCCGGATGTGTTCGGGCAGCGCACCTTGTTCGACCAGCTGCGCCGCCGAAAAGGATCGTGTGCCGAAGCGCCGCACGGTGATCGCCACGTGCGGGCTGGCTGGCGGCACACAGATCGCCACGCGCGACCCGTCGCCCAGGCGCGCATCGAGAACGGGCGTGGTCGCCGGGTCAAGCCCGAGGGGCCGGGCGATATGAATCGCTGCCCGTTCGAGCGCCGCCGCGTCCAGCGCGGGCGCGTCGATCGGCCGCAGCCGGCCGTGGCCTTCAAGCCAGACGTTGCCCGGCCCGTTGATCATGATTTCGCTCACGTCGGGATCGTCGAGCGCCGACTCGAGCCCCGGCAAAAAGGGTTTCAGCAGGTCCAGCCTGTCGCCACTGCTCATAGCTGGCCTGTCTGCTTCGCGGTCCAGTACGGGAGGTCGGCCGGAAGGTAATGCGGCTTCAAGTAGACGCGCCGGGGCGGGAGTGATTGCACGCCGTCGTAGGGGAGACAGATCGCTTGACAGTTGCCCAGCAAGGCGAAGTCGCGCGGCTGAAAGAGCGCCTCGCGCTGCTCGCGAAAACCCTTACTCGCGCCCACGCTCCCGCGTCCGCCGCCGGCCTGGGCGGACAGGAGGTTGACGCCGCTCGACCTGGCGCTCTCGTTGATCGTGTACGAGCTTTTGATCTTGGCCACCTGCCCGCACAGCTTCGAGGCGATCTCGGCGCTGGCCTCGTCGCTGAGGCTCAAAAAGATCCGGGTGCGGAGCGTTTGCAAGAGCGTCCGCCACGCCTCGGAGCTGCCGAGCACGGACCGGAGTGAGCTGATGGATTGCGTGGCGACGATGGGGATCACCCGGCACTGCCGGGTCAGGGCAAAGGCTTTCTCGTCGCCGCTCGGATCGTCCTCGCCGACGCTGGCGAAGGCCTGATACTCGTCGCAGATGAAGACAGCCGGACGGACGTAGCGGCCGGGCTCGGCCTTCATCGTCGCCGGCCGGCGCAAGAGCGATTGCAGCCACGCATTTTTGAGCATGACGCCGATGGCGCGGGCCAGCGCCGGGTTGGTGCCGGCGGGCATGTTGAGGGCCAGCACCGTGCCGCGCTCGATGAGGGTATCGAGGGGCGGCAGGTCGCCGCTCAGGGCGATCGCCGCGAGGGGCGTGGTGTCCGTGCCGTGCGTGTCGGTCGGCTCCTGGCCGGCCGGTCGTCGGCGCCGGTGCGCCTCGGGCGCGGGCGGGCAAAACACCCGCGCGACACTCGGCAGATCGAACATGCTGAGAAACACCGAGACGCCTTCCACGATGCTCGACCGAATCTTGTTGTCGAGGGTGTTCCAGTCGTGGACGTACCAGCGATGGACGGCTTCCACCCGGAGCCGGATCTCGGTCGCGTGGGCACTCTCGAACCGCTCACGCGCATGCGTGATCGTGTGGGTCGTGAGGTACTCGACCACGGCCGTCGTCGGGCGCGCACGAAAGCGGTCAGGGTCAGCCGGGTGCGGCTGAAACCCGACCGCTCGCAGCGGGGTGACGTGGTCGCGGGTGAGCGCCGCCGCCGCGATGGTGATCCACTCGCCGCCGAGCGCCGTCGCGTAGGTCTGCGCCTGTTCGATCTTCTTGGCGAACAGCGCCTTGTCGATGGCGCAGTGGTACACGTCACGCAGCGTCACCCATCCGGGCGTGTCGCTGCCGTCCTGGGGCGGCAGCACCCGGTACAGCTCGATGATCCAGCGGACCAGATTCGTGTAGGCCTGTTGCCAGAAGGGTTCTTTGCCCTTGCCGAACAGTTGATTCAAGAGGGACGCGACGGTGTAGGCGAGCGAGTACGCATCGAGCCAGGTCGCGCTCAGGGGATTCCACGTCAGCCGGCCCTCGAGACTCAGCTCGATGTAGTCGTCGGCGCGGCCCAGCTCGGTCAGCATCCGGCGGATGTCGTGGCAAAAGTCGCCTTTGACTTCCAGGACCAGCGCGGCGGCGCGCCGCTCGGGATGGTCGGCCTGCCAGCCCAAGAGCTGGCGCGCGAACGGGTGCATGCAGGCCGACGTTTTGCCGGACCCGACCGCGCCGAAGATCGCCACGCCGGTATAAAGTCCACGCTCGGGGATCGTCAGCCATTCCGGGGTCGGGCTCTCGGCGAGTGTGACCGGGTGATGCAGCTCGCCGACGACGATCGCCGGCCCGTCCGCCGAAGGCGAAAGGGGCCAGCTCGGCAGGCGGGACCGGAGCCCCAGACTGACACCCATCCGGGCGAACCAGATCCGTGACGTGCTGACGAGAAACTGCGCGGCCAGCAGCGCGGCCACGCCGGGCGCCACGTAGTACCACGCGACGACGGCGGTGTACACGTTCGGGGTGTGGTAGCGGACGAGCACCGCCACGGGATCGCCCTCGGGAAACGCGCCCGGCCACGTCCAGGCGCAGGCGGCGCTGACGCCGCCGATGACGAGCAACGCGCGGAGGAGTCGGTCAATCATCGGGCCGCTCGGTGGGTCTCGTCCCCCTGCCCGCGCGCGGGCAGGGGAAGCCTTCCAGCAGGGATACATGAGGACGGGAGCGACCCCAACGAAGGCGGCGGGGTGTGATACCGGGTGTGAAACCCGGTGTGATCCACACCCCTTCGCCGAACCGCGCCAGCGGTGAAAACGGGGGGGTCGCTCCCGTCCTCTCCCTCTCCGCTGGCGCGGTTCGGGTCGTCCGGTCTAGGACGAAAAACCCGAAGAGCGGCAGCCAAAAATGGAAGGGGGGGATGTGATCCCCCCGCCTCTGTGTGTGTGATCCTCCCCCCGGTTTGCGGATCACACCATCGCTGCCCTGCGCCCTGCCCTGCGCGCTGCCACGGAACGGGCCAGACACGGGGAGCACCATCAGATCGCCACCTCGGGGGTGGTCAGCCGGACGGTGGACCAGAGGGTGAAGCGGTCAATCGCCCCGCGCGCGGTCGTCCTGGTGGGCGTGCCGTCGGGGAGTTGGAGCAGCGTCGCGAGCCGATCCGCCGCCGTGTCGAACCCGCCAAGCTCGCGTAACAGTTGATGATTGCCGCCGCTGATCGCGTCCTCAAGCCGGGCGATTTCTTGACGGATCTCCGGGTCGGCGTGGGTCGGCCCGTCGGGGTCCGCTGCGCCCTGGCCGTCGCCGTCCTGGGTCCAGCGTGTGAGCATGGGCGCGGCGCGGTCTGCCGCCTCGGCGCCCGTGCCGACGGCGACGACATGCACGGCGAAAGTCCGCGCCCGCAGCGCGGCCCAGAGGGGCGCGTGGGCCATGCCCCACGCGCGCAGCTCGCTATCGGTGGTCTGCCCCGGATCGACGTACACGAACGTCGCCATGGGCTCGTCGACCGCGATCGGCAGCTTGAACGCGAAGTAGCGCGGGATCTTGGGCTTCCCGTCCGGGCCGTACATCCGGTACGGGAAGGTGCGACGGTCGAGACCGAGCGCCTCGAACCGCCGCACTTTGTCGGCCTCCGTCGGGAGCCATCCGAGGCTCGGCCGCTCGATGATGTAATCGAGCGACAGCACGCGACGCATCAACACCTGCGTCGTCGCGCACCTCCGGAGAAAACCGACTTGGACGTCCCATAACCCCATCCTCCCAAGTAATGAGGTCTCCGAGAAACCCGGTACGGTTCATGCTGGGCGCGTGGCAGACTTGGTCGATGAAACGCGACGCGCCGAGCTACCACGGATACTGCTTTCCCTCCAAGATCATCAGCCACGCCGTCTGGCTGTATCACCGCTTCGGTGTGAGTTTTCGCGATGTCGAAGATCTCCTGGCCCAACGTGGCATCACGGTGTCCTACGAAACAATCCGGCTGTGGTGCCTCACGTTCAGTGCAGCCTACGTTCGCCGGCTCACGCGTCGACAGAGCCGGCTGGGCGACACTTGGCACCTGGACGAGGTCTTCGTCACCATCCAGGGACGGCGGCACTATCTCTGGCGTGCCGTCGATCAGGAATGGCGACGTCATCGATATCCTCGTCCAGTCGCGGCGCGACTGCCGGGCTGCCACACGCTTTTTTCGCAAGCTGTTGAAGGGCCAGGAGCTCAACCTCGGCGGTTGGTCACCGATAAGCTGAGCAGCGACAGGGCGGCGCACCGAGCGGTCATGCCGTCCGTCGCCCATTGCACGGACCGATACGCGAACAACCGCGCAGAGATGTCGCATCAACCGACGCGACAGCGCGAGCGACAGATGCATCGGTTCAAATCCGCTGCGCACGCGCAGCGGTTTCTCTCGGTCCACGGACTCGTGCTGAATCTCTTCCGAGTCGGGCGACATCTACTTCGGTCGGCGCCCCACCGCTGGCTTCGGAGGCGGGCGTTCGCCGAATGGAATGCGGTGACGGGTGCCTGCTGAACGACGAGGGATACCGAGCCATCGAGGGATCGTCACGCCCGCCTCTCATCAACTTGACAGCGCCTATTAAGGGGTCCATCTTTGGCAGGCAAAACGGAAATCCCGGTTGACTGCAACAGCTAGCCGCCACCCATGATCGACCTTGGGATTGTCGTCGCGTACTTCGCCGTCATTTTCGTCATCGGCCTGCGTGCGCGCGCCAAGGCAAGCGTTGGTCCCGAGGAGTATTTCCTCAGCTCGCGTTCGCTGCGGTGGCCTTCCATCGCTGTGTCGACGATCGCGACAAATATCGAAGCCGGCCACTTCCTCTCCGTGGCGGGCGCGGCCTATGTCGGCGGACTGGCGCAGGGGAACTTCGAACTCAACGCCATCTTCGGCATTGTGATTGCTGCCTTCTTTTTCGTCCCCCTCTATCTCCGACTCAAAGTCGTCACGATCAGCCAATTCTTCGAGCACCGCTTCGGGCCAAGGGTCGCGTTGGCGTACGCACTTCTGATGATCGTGCTCTACGCGCTGCTCTACCTTGGCACGGCGCTGTTCTGGGCGGCCTTCGCGCTCGATGGCATCTTCTCCGAGATGGTGGCGTGGATCAGCGACAGCGAGGCGGTGCGGCTCGCCGTCCTGATCGTCGTTCTGGGGGCCTTCTCGGCCGTCTATACTTATCTTGGCGGTTTGCGTGCCGTGGTGCGGACCGACACAGCCCAGTTCGTCTTGCTCCTCGGTGGGGGGCTCATCACGGTCGGAATCGCGGTGCATCAGCTCGGCGGCTGGTCGGAGCTCTTCGGCAGGACGGGAGACCTTATGCACCTGCATCTCCCCCGGGACCATCCGACTTTGCCGTGGACCGCCCTCTTCGGGATGAACCTCCTGAACTTGAACTACTGGGGAGCGAACCAGGTCATTCTCCAGCGGGCCTTGGCGGCGAAGAGCCTGCGGCACGCCCAGGTAGGCCTGTTGGTTGGCGGGGTCCTCAAATACGTCACGCTGCTCATCATCGTCATCCCCGGGATCGCCATGGCTGGCATCATGGCCGACGCGCCCCTCGACGACCCGGACACGGCGTACATGATTCTCGTCACGCAGTTTCTCCCCGTCGGCCTGCGCGGCCTCATTGTCTGCGGGCTCTTCGCCTCCCTGATGAGCACCGTCGACTCCATCTTCCACTCCGTGTCCACCCTGTGGTCCATCGACGTCTACAAGCGACACTTGCGGCCGAACGCGTCCCCAGAGGACGTGGTCCGCATGGGAAAGTCGGCCATTGTTGGTGCCCTCTCGA
Organism: Vicinamibacterales bacterium; assembly: GCA_965197935.1. Classification (GTDB taxonomy): domain Bacteria; phylum Acidobacteriota; class Vicinamibacteria; order Vicinamibacterales; family CAZQMT01; genus CAZQMT01. Next base: position 2,570,618 of record CBDAOD010000002.1, read on the forward strand.
CCGGACTGCTTTTTGCCTTCCTGGTCGTCTACCTCAAGACGGGCAGTCTCCAGAACGATCCGCTGACGCACTGGTTCAACGAGTTGTCCTACTACGCGAAGAACGGGTTCGTGGTGCTCGTGTCCGCCGCGGTCTTTCTCATCCGGCCGTCACGGCGGCTCGTCCTCGGAGCCGTGTTCGCCAGCATGGCCATGTATTTGGGGTTCACGCTGGTCTGGCCGGAGATGAGCTATCTCGTGCGATCCGGGTGGGCCATCGTGCTCAGCTTCACCGCGGTCGCCGTGCCGACGATGAGGCGCAACGGATGGCGCATCCCGCTCCGCGACCTGATCGCGGCCCCCGACAGGGGCGTGGCACGGTTCGGCGCGGGGCTCTTCGCCTCACTGGTCTTGACCCACATCCTGCTCCACTAGACTCGCGGGCTACGCTCTGCGTCGTCAACCTGTCCGTCTCGAATTCGTTGTCAGACCGCCACTGAGAGCTGGACCAAGTCCCGGCAGTGGGAGACCCAACGGACATTGTTCAGCTCGGCACGGGCCACCGTGTGGCCGGAGGAATCGCCCGCTCAACGGCCGTTGAGATTCACCCACCCAGCCAGCCAAGGCCAGCACGAGGAAGTGCAGAGCGTGGGGCATGATCTGAGGCTACGTGGCTCGAACACGGCCGTCACCCACGTTGTCCCGGGGATTCACTCGCCTCGGCCGTTTTCTCGCACCATACGACCTCCAGGACTATCAGGTCCGGCAGTTCCGGTCCCAGAGCACCGCCCGCAGCCGGATCGCCCATCTCGTCGCCTTCTTTGGCCGCGACGCGCACGCCGCCACGCTCACCACCTATCAGATCCGCCAGTACCAACTGGCCCGGCGCGCCGCCGGGGCGGCCACCGGCACCATCAATCGCGAGACCTCGGCCCTCCACCGCATGTGCACGCTCGCCGTCCACTGGGGCTGGCTCGACACCGTGCCCGGCTTCCCCGACCGCTTGCGCGAGAATCCCCCCCGCCAGGGCTTCTTCGAACACCCCGAATACCTCGCCGGCCGCGCCCACCTGCCCGCCCCGTGGCAGGACATCCTCGTCGCCCGCGGAAGTCACGCTCGTCGCCGCGACGCTGAACACGCGAGTCACGCCGCACCGGCGCAATCCCCACCATCTGATCGGCGACCGGGCCTACGACAGTGACCCGTTGCGCGAGCGGCTCGCCGCGCGGGGCATCGTCCTGACCAGTCCGTACCGCGACAACAACCGGCATCGAGGGCGCCGTCGACCGCCTCGATCAGCGTGATGCCAGTCGTCGCGTCGTCAACGCTCGCCTCCGGCAGAGACCGGGCGGGCCGGATTCAAGTTAAGCCCATCTGCCGCACGCACGGGAGATCCCAACGGCCCCGGCTGCGGAGACGGAAACCAATCGCTTGAAAGCGGCATCGGCCTGCCACTGGGCCATGGCGTCGCGCGGGGCGAAGTGGAGAGGGCCTCAGCGGCGCCCGCGGCGCGTCCAGACGACATGCGTTTCGATGTCTTGCACGCGATCGACTACGCTCGACCTCAATGTGCCAAGACTACGGCGAGTAACAGGAACTGGAGAACGGCCCCCTATGAGTATGCTGCTTGAACGACTGAAGCCAACGGCGCGTCGCGGCAGCAAGCCACGATGTCACTGCCTGACACACGGTTCCCACGATGCCGTCGCTGCAAGACTGGCGGATCTGGTGGCACCGTTCGCCAGTGTTGCCCCAAGTGATTACTGGATGCCGGAGGGGTTTGAACACACGGCCGAGGCACAGCTTGGATACGCCGACCAGTTCTTGACTGCCGATCGCCGTGCTGCCCTCACGCAGTGGTGGCTGGCCGTGCCGAGACGAGCCAATACGCCCAATTGGGATCTAGTCAGTACCTGCCAGGTGCAGGCCAGAAAAATGGACTGCTGCTCGTGGAAGCGAAGGCGCACGCCGGTGAACTCTCCGCGGCTGGAAAGACACTGACGAAAAGTCCGTCCGCGAACAGCGCGCAGAATGGCCAGCGTATTCGGGCGGCGATCGCCGAGGCGAACACGAGACTCGGCAGTCAGGCTCAGGGTTGGCACCTCACCGCCGACACCCACTACCAGATGTCCAACCGATTCGCTTGGGCCTGGAAGTTGGCGGATCTTGGTGTACCCGTGGTCCTGGTGTATCTCGGGTTCCTTAACGCCGATGAAATGGGCAACGGGGCATTCCACTCTGGAGACGACTGGGGCCGATGTCTGAGGGATCACGCCCAGGGCGTGGTGCCGGCTGCGGCTTTGAATCGACGTCTGGAGGTGCGCTCAGGTTCCGGTGCCATCGTTCCCTTGTTTCCTTTGATCCGAACCGCACAAATCTCCCTGACATGCCTGGAGGCCATGCCGGATGACGACTGATACCAGCGAGCAGCGCCTGGGGCACCTGATCTGATGCGCCGCGATGACTGTGGGTCGTGTCTCTCTGCATCAGCGGCGGTGGAGATCCACATCGCGGCGTGGGCGCGCCGGGCTCCCAATAGCCCGCTGGTCTTCCACCGCAACGGCATCGCCATCCGCCGCTGGCGCACGGCGTGCCGCCTGTCAGGCGGCTGGCGTGCCGACCCGCTTCCTCCACGATTGCCGCCGCACCGCCGCCCGCCGGCCCCAGACGTCAGGCGCCACGCCACGTGGCCTCAATCCTGGATGCAGCGAGAGAATTGGGAATTCGAGACGCACAGGGCTGCGCGACGAAAAGAGTAGCTTGGCAGAACCACCGGCGATGCACTACCTTTCATCCTGGACCGCTCGGGGCCGATCAACTCGGCTGCTCTGCCCCCGTAACCCTAGGGAGGAGTGACCCAATGCCCACGTTCAGCCGGCGCAGGTTCCTGCAAGCGAGTGGCCCAGTGGCCGCCTTGTCGGCGCTGACGCGGACGGTGGCACCGGCTGCCGTCGCTGCCCAGGCAGACAGTGGTGGACTGCCTCGAGTCCGGCAGGCGTTGGTCGATCCGCCCGGTGTGCCCGAGCACTCCCAGGTGGCGGTCGGCGGTCCGACGATCGTTGGAGTCGAGCTGGTCGTGCAGGAAGGCACGCGCGTCATCGACGACGACGGAACCGAGATCCAAGCACTCATGTTCAACGGTTCGATTCCGGGACCGTTGATCATCTGTCACGAGGGCGACTACGTCGAGCTCACGCTGAAGAATCCAGCCGCCTGACGCCTGACGCACAACATCGACTTTCACGCATCGACGGGGGCACTCGGCGGCGGCGCCCTGACGCAGGTCCGGCCGGGCGAGCAGGTGGTGTTGCGCTGGAAGGCCGTCAAGCCGGGCACTTTCATCTATCACTGCGCGCCGGGCGGGTCCATGATCCCGTATCACGTCGTGTCCGGGATGAACGGGGCCGTCATGGTGCTGCCGAGGACCGGCCTGCAGGACCGTGACGGCAGCCCCATTCGCTACGACAGGGCCTACTACATCGGCGAGCAGGACTTCTACGTACCCCGCGATGCGGACGGCCATTTCGTCACCTATGAGGGGCCCACCGATGGCATCGCTGCCACTCTCCAGGCGATGCGCACGCTCACGCCCTCCCATGTCGTGCTCAACGGCCGGGTCGGGGCGCTGACTGGTGACGGCGTCATGACGGCGCGCGTGGGCGAGACTGTGTTGTTCATCCACTCCCAGGCCAACCGAAATTCACGACCGCACCTGATCGGCGGCCATGGCGACTTTGTGTGGGAACAGGGGTCCTTCGCCGATCCGTCGGCCCACGGGCTGGAAACGTGGTTCATTCGTGGAGGGTCGGCTGGGGCGGCTGTGTACACGTTCCGGCAGCCGGGTCTCTATGCGTACCTTACGCACAACCTGATCGAGGCAGTCGAACTGGGCGCCTTGGCCCACGTGATGGTGGAAGGCGCATGGGACGATGATCTGATGACCCAGGTGATGCCCCCCGGTCCGATGACCGGCGGGTAGGCGACGGCGTAAGGCCGACCAGGCGCGGGCCCCGCCGGGGGACCTCCGTAATGTCTACACTCCTAGCGAGGAGCGTTGCCACAATGTTGCCACGACTGGGGTCGACTCGGGGGGACTCCAGGGGACTGGAGGGGACGACCGCATGGCTGGAACGTGAGGACCGACAAAGACTTAGCGCCAGAAGTCCTTTGCCATCATTAACTTAGAGTCTCCCTCTGGGATGGGTGAAACCCCTCGCCTTTAGGCGAAGCCTTCAGGAGGCCGCAGGGCCGGACCTCTTCGGGCTCTGGGACGTGCGCCGTGATAGTCGGCTTCAGCCGACGCGGCGCACTGATTCCCTCGCCTTCAGGCGAGGGAGACTCAAAAAATCACGTGGTTCGGGTTCGACTCCCGCCGCCTCCACCACTCTAAGTAATTGATAATAAATAACTAACAAGAGACATAAAATACTGAGTGACTTGAACGTGCCCTTCGATGTAGCTTGAACACATGCTCAGGCTCCTCCGGAGGCACGTCAAGGCCTGCCCGCACACCTCATCGAGGTATCGACGGTGTACCTGCCCCATTCACGTGTACGGCACGCTGGGCGGGGAGAAGATCCGCCGCGCCCTCGACCTCACCTCCTGGGAAGCGGCGTCTGAACTCATTCGAGGCTGGGAGTCTTCCGGCCAACTTGGGATCGTCAAGGCAGACGTGCCCACGGTCAAGGAAGCCGTCCAGCAATTCCTCCACGACTTGGAACACGGGCAGCACCGGAAGCCGACCACGCTCTCGAAGCACACGAACCTGCTCGTCAAACGTCTCCTGCCGTGGTGCGAGGGCAAGGGGTATCGACTCCTGAAGCAGCTGGATGTCGCTGCGCTACGGGAATTCCGGTCCGGCTGGCCAGATGCGTCGGTCACGGCCCAGAAAAACCTGGAACGACTGCGGGCGTTCTTCTGGTTTTGCCACAGCGCCGCATGGGTCAAAACGAATCCAGCCGTGGCCGTCAAGGCACCCCAGCTTGGAAACCCGTCCGAGCGGGTGAAGACATTTGGCGAAGAACAACTCGCCCGCATTCTCGTTGCCTGCGATCAGTATCCGACACGCAATTCTTACGGCCATGACAATCCCGCTCGCGTGCGGGCGTTCGTGCTCACCCTCAGATACTCCGGCTTGCGCATCGGGGATTGTGTGGGTCTGCGCAAGGCACATCTTGACGACGACTGTCTCTTTCTACGCACCCAAAAGACCGGTGAGCCGGTCTATGTGCCCCTCCCACGAGTGGTCGTTGACGCCTTGGAAGCGATCGAGGACGGCAGCGACTATTTCTTTTGGACAGGCAAGGGGCTCAGGAAGTCCGCTGTCGCCGATTGGCAGCGCGCGCTGCGACGAGTCTTCCTCGACGCCAAGGTGGCTGGACATCCCCACATGTTCCGGCATACCTTCGCGACCGACCTCCTCACGCGCGGTGTCCCCATCGAAGATGTGGCTATTCTGCTTGGCCACACGACACCGGCTGTCACCGCAAAGTACTATGCACACTTCGTCAAGGCCAGACGAGAACGCCTGGAGGAACGCGTCCGTGGTGTGTGGGCCTGAAACCCTCTGATACCCTACCCTATTGCGACAGAACGTAGTAGCGTGTGCGGTGAACTATCCGAACACGCCGTAAGCATCGCGTCAAGCGCGACCGCCTCGCGGCGGTCAATGGAGACGTTGCCGAACGCTGAGCGAAGATGGTCGGTGTTTTTGGCCCTTCGTACGACGTCATCTAAATGCAGTCGATGAGATTCAAAAACAGAAACCTTCGCAACCTGGCTGAGATCGTCATAGGAGACAATGATAAGTTTCCTTATCGCTCCAGTAGTTACATTACACAGTTTTTCGAGGAGTGTGATTTAGACTTCGTCCACGACGGATCAACACGCTGGGCGTGGACCAGCGAGCGGTTGGAAGAACTACTGAAAGAGCCGCAAGATGTACCCAACACATTGCCACCGCGCTTTGTTCACGTTCTTCGTGTCTTAATGCAAAAAGCTGATGCTACAGATGATGATCCGGATCGAATGATAGTGCTCTCTGAGCTCAATAGACCTCTGAACCGTGAAGGGTACGAAGCTTTCTACGGCGACGACGATTTACTCTACGTCCGCCATATCGGTACACGGACGCTATCAATAGTAGTCTCCCCGCACAGGCCTTTCACGCCTGAGGAAATACGAAAGCGTGAAGAACTGGCGAAGTATCTTGATCGGTGTTCCGAAGATGAACTCATTGATGAAGTGCTGCTCCCGCTATTCCGGCAGCTTGGCTTTCAGCGCGTGTCAGCTGCGGGGCACAAGGATAAGGCATTGGAGTACGGAAAAGACGTCTGGATGCGGTATATTCTTCCGACGCAGCATATTCTGTACTTCGGTCTGCAAGTGAAATATGGCAAGTTGGACGCAGCCGGTAGCTCCGGCAAAGGCAGCTCGAACATTGCTGTGATCTATAATCAGGTCCTGATGATGCTGGGACACGAGATCTTCGATCCTGAAACTAGCAAGCGAGTTCTCGTCGATCATGCCTTCATTGTGGCAGGTGGAGAAATCACCAAGCAGGCGAAGAACTGGCTTGGCGAAAAACTGGATGCAACCAAGAGAAGCCAAATTCTGTTTATGGATCGTGAGGACATACTCAATTTGCACGTCGTTTCAAATCTAGCGTTGCTGACCCGCGCAACTCCTCCATTTCCATTCTAGCTGGACTGTGGCTGCGTATTCCGGGGTATTCGCCCACTTATTTCGACTGTGTGTCCAAATGCCATTACCCACATCTGTACCATCGGCCGCGACTCTTAAAATTGATCCCACGAGATCGTAAACGGTCGAACCGCGTTCGAAGGCTCCGAGCTTGGCTTGCCAGACATTCGACGTGAGCAGCATGAGCTGTACGTTCTGGTGTGCGCACTCGGCGGAGAAGCCCACATCAACATTGAATCCCACCAACATCTGTAAGCAAGTAGCGGGCAGAAGACGGCTAATAGGACTGGCAAGAAACGTCGACCGATGTCTGACGCCGTTCCTCCGTTTTCCTATCCTGTGCTTTAATGGCTGAGATGATGGTGAATTTCAAATCTAGGGGCAGGGTCGACTAGGCTGGAGAGAGAACATGATTGACCGATGGGCTACTCCAATCTGGTGGTCTCCAGACGGAACAGTCGAAACACTGGAGCGCATGCCTGTTGGTCAGGCCCCGTTTGCAGAGTCCGATCTCCGCGATCTACTGGCTGCGAGGCCCGGAGCTCTTCCCGTACGGCATTTTGATCCGGTGTTTTCATCGCTCGTCTGTTTGGGGACCGAGTTCCCTGTGCCGGATGTGGGGCGCGTCGATGCGCTCTTTCTGAGCCCGTCGGGATACCTGACTATCGTCGAAACGAAGCTCTGGCAGAATCCCGAGGCCCGCCGAGAGGTCGTGGCTCAAATCATTGATTATGCGCAGGCAATCGCACGGTGGACATTTTCCGACCTCGAGACGACGTTTAGGGAGCAACGGGCCGCTGCCGGCCAGACGACGCCGTCACTGCATGACCATGTGTGTGCGTCAGAGGACGACGCGGACGGGCAACGGGAGTTTGTCGATGCCGTCAACCGCTGTCTGAAAGATGGACGGTTCCTGCTGCTGGTTGTCGGCGATGGGATCCGAGAGGGCGTGGAGAAGATGGCGGCGTTCCTTCAGCGCACGCCGACACTCCAATACACCCTCGGCCTTGTCGAACTTGCCTGTTACCGGCGCCGTGGCCGGAATGAAGGCCTGCTCGTGGTCCCTCAGATTCTTACGCGGACAACGGAGATCACTCGTGCCGTCGTGCATCTGCAAGACCGAGACGAGCGTTCTGTCAAGGTGACGGCACCACCTGAGACGCCTCTGCCCGGAAAGGGTCGAGTCAACCGCCTCTCCGAGGAAGAGTTCTATGCGCAGTTGGGCGTCTCCTCGTCATCGGATGCCGCCCAGCGCCTCCGGGTGTTCGTGGAAAACCTGATGGCAAGGCATGAGTTGATCGAAGTGGCCTTCACGCCTCGGCGGCTCCAGATGAGAGTGCAGCCGCCAGACTACGACGGTCCTCGACTCGTCGTCCTCTCTGTCAGCACCGAGGGACGAATCAGGACCAGCAAATGGTGGCTGGATTACCTGGCGGAGAACACCCCCGACGGGACGCTGGAGTCGTTCATACACGGTCTCGTCGCCGTGGATGAGCGCCTGCGGCCCTTGAAGAAGCCAGATGGGACCTGGACGGTCCCGAAGGGGGAGGGAAAAACTGCTGATCTCGTGTCAGTGCTTCCGAAGCTCGATGATCTTGCTGCGGTGGTGGCGACGGCCGTACGAGCCGGGGAAACGTCACCATGAGAATGAGTGAGTGTGTCGAGCTGACCAGAAGAGCCGCCGTTGAACGCAGTCAGAAACTCTGGATGCTGCGACGACCGTTCTGTTCGGCGCGTCACACGAGGTATTTGAATCAATCGCCGAGCTGCGGGCCACGACCGACCTCCTCACGCGCGGTGTCCCATCGAAGATGTGGCGATTCTGCTTGGCCACACGACACCGGCTGTTACTGCAAAGTACTATGCACACTTCGTCAAGGCCAGACGAGAACGCCTGGAGGAACGCGTCCGTGGTGTGTGGGCCTGAAACCCTCTGACACCCTACCCTATTGCGACAGAACGTAGGAATTCGCATCTCGTGTGGCGACGCCGTTCACGTCGCTTCTTTTCTCATCCGCCGATGCACGTCCTTCGCAACAGATTCCGGAATCCTCAACGTTCGATACACTCGTCGACCTGGCCTTGCCTGATAGAACACGACGACGCCCGGTTCGCGGAGGAACAGCCGACGGATGAAATCGTCGCTCATCTTCCATTGCTCACAGAGTTCCTCAACGGAGTAATGCCGCTCGAATGTGGTGTCCGGTGCAGACGTCGTCATCGTCCGCGATCACTCCAGCAACCCGTCTCGCTCTTGAGGAGTGCTCCGCACGCCGTGACCTTTCACCGGCTTGGCCCAACGTCCCGTGGCTGATTGGTGGCCGCTGCGCCGTTGAACCCCTGCGGCGCCCGCTCGAGATCCCGCCGCGCCCATACGCCAACCGCGCGAGCCTGCGCCGCATCCTCTAGCGCGACGAACTCCGCCCGCCGCGCATATCGAACCCCCGGACCGCGCGGGCGTAGCCCTCACGAATGAGCCGCGCGCTGAAATCTTCCCCGCGCACCGACACGTAGCGGAGCCACCGACCATACATATCCTGTCGGTCGCCCGTGCGATCGACGGCCAGGCCCACCGTTGCGCCGGCCAGGTGCGCGTGTGTGAACGCCGCCGCCTCCGGCCCGTCGTGTTCGACCGGCCGCGTCGGGTGTTTCGTCTCCGGGGTATCGACACCCATCAGGCGCACCGTCTGCAGTACGCCTCCCTCGCCCTGGACCTCGATCGTGTCACCGTCAACCACGCGTACGACGACCGCCGTGCTGAGCGCGTCCTGTGCGTCGGTGGTCGAGAGCACCCACCCCGACCCGAGCGCCGCGCCGAGGACCACCGCGACGAGCACGGATTGCAGTAGTCGAGAATTTTTCAACGTGCCTTCTCTCATTCACGAACCCTCACACCCTGCCTCGACACACATGTCACCCAGGAACAACATTCCTCGAGGACATGTCGGCGGGCCTTGCCTCACTCACCGACCCCCCCGGAACGGTGGACAGAGGATCAGCCGGTGCTCCCCGCCGTCAAGGCGCTCCGCGTTACGCCGCTCGTGCTTACGCACGACTCCGGCCCTGATGGCGGCTCCGCGCCCGCGGCGCTGGCTGATGTCCGCCGGGGCGGTTCCCTTCGACCGTTAACGGGACGGCCCAACATCCCGCACCGCTTCCCGCGTCGTCGGCGCTGGCTCCGGTGCTCGCAAGGGCGGGGGGGGCGGCGGCACGTCCGGACCGCGCCCGTCAAGCACCCGCACAGGTTCCCGGTCGACCTCACGCGGCGGTTGCTTCTCAATCGTTCGCGCCCGCTCGACCATCCAATCCGCCGCCTTTTGCGCATCGACCGCGGCAAATCGAATTTCTTTCGGATCGTTTTCCAGCGCCTTGATCCACGAGGCCACGTAGGCCTGCCCGTGCCGGGGCTCGTGCCCGACGCCTAATTGCTCGCCGGCCATCATCGCCGCCATCTCCGCCCGCAATTCCTCACGCGCGTACGACTGACTGCCGAAGCCCTCGTGTTTCATCATCGTCGGACGGTTGAGCCGACTCTCGTGACCCGTGGCGTGCCCGAGCTCGTGAAGGGCTGTATGGACATAGCCGGTCGACGTCGGGAATTGTGACGGGTCAGGCAGCACCACCCGGTCTTGCGCTTTGTTGTAGTACGCCTGATCGCCTTGCACATGGTCGACCCGGACCTCCCCGTGTCGCACCAGGTCCTCGACCCGCTTGTTGGCTTCCCACGCCGGGGCCTCCCGGTTGCCGACTGGCGGCAGTTTCAGCCCCTCCGTTTGCTCGACGTTGAACACGGTGTGGATTTTCACCATCGGCCGGTCGCGCTGCGTCTCGGTGTATTGCTTATGGCCGTCCACCACCACAGGATTCCCGCGCGCGTCCTTCTCAACCTCCCGCGACGTGTACTCGACGTACAGGATCGGCGTGCCCTTCTCCCCCTTGCGCACGTGCCCGCCGGCCTCCGCAATTTGCCGGTAGCCGGCCCATCGTGGATCGGCGTAGCCTTTCTCGACCGCCACCACCGCGAGGTAGATCGCATTGCCCCCGCGATAGTTCCGATCGCTGCTGACATTCTTCGGGCTGATTTGCTCCCCCGGTTTCCACGGCTGTTGCCATGGCGCGCGGTTGTCTTGGAGCGCCTTGATCATCTTCTCGGCGAATTGCTCATGGTAGGTATCGACCCGAGATTTCTTCTCCGGCGCGTTCTCCGCCGGCGTGCCCGCCGCCGCTCGATCGTCCCGCGGCGCTTCTCGCTGCGCGTCCGCGTTCGCGTCCCGCTCGTGTTGCCGCCGCGACTGTTCCGCCAGCTGGTTCCGCTCCGCCTCGCGGTTCTCCGGTTGTGTGTGTTCGTCAGCCATCGACCTCACCCTCCGCCTCACGCTCGTCGTCCGGCAGTTCATCGACCGGCCCGCACCACACCTCGAGCGCCGCCGCCGACGGGACGGTCAGCGGCCGGCCGGTCCGCAGCATCACCGCGATCGCATCCTCAAACGCCTCGCGGGTGTCGACATCGACCGCCGGCAAGGTGCCCTCGCGCAGCCGTTTCGCGATGTCTTCCCCGGTGTGATCGCCGGCCGCCGCCGGTGTTGCTCGTCTGAAAAATCCCATTCGTCCCTCCCTTGTTGAGTGAGCCGCCGCCGTCCTGATGTGTTACTTCGCCGCCGCCGTCGTTCGCACCAGCGCCGCCGCTCGTAGCTTTCGTCCGGCCGGCGTTTGTTTGCGTGCGGCCGGTGCCCGCTTCGCGCCGCTCGCCGCCGGCCACACGTCCTCGACCATCCACCGATTGCGCGTCGCGTCGTAGTCTTGCACCCGCACCATGTGACTGACGTGCCGCACGCCCTCCGGTGTCCGCGTTTGTTGAATCACCGCCGCGATCCCATCGACCACCCCGCGACACACGACGGCGAACGGCAGCGCATCACTCGCTTGCATCGCGCAGCTAGCGAGTCGTGAGAGCGCCGCCGTCGCATGGTTGGCATGGACCGTCGCCAACGAGCCGCCGTGCCCGGTGTTGAGCGCCTGGAGCAAGTCCGCCGCCTCCCCGCCCCGGACCTCCCCGACGACGATGTGATCCGGCCGGTGCCGGAGCGCGTGCCGCACGAGATCCCGAATCGTCACCGCTCCCGACAGGCCCCGCGCTTCGAATCTCACGCAGTTCTCACGCCGGAGTTGCAGCTCGAGCGTGTCCTCTATCGAGACCACCCGGCCCTCCGTCGGCAGGAGCGCCGTCAGGGCGTTGAGGAGCGTCGTCTTCCCGGACCCCGTGCCGCCGGCAATCAGAATGTTGCCGCCGGTTTGCAACACGGTCCGGGCCTCATCGACGACCTCCGCCGCGACCGATCCGCTCGCGATCAATTCCGCCGTGGTGAACGCCCGCCCGCCGAACCGCCGAATCGTGATCGCCGCACAGGGTGATGCCGGCGGCGAGCAGATCGCTACCCGCGAGCCGTCCCCGAGCCGCGCGTCAATCATCGGTTCGGTGTGTGGATCGCGCCCGAGGGGCCGCGCGATCTGCACCGCCGCGCGGAGGACCGCCGCCTCATCCAGTTCGGGCACCGCCATGCGTGCCATCCGCCCGCGCCGTTCCACGAACACCGTCCCTGGCCCGTTCACCATCACCTCCGAGACCTCGTCGTCATCGAGCACGGATTCAAGCCCAGGGAGAAACGGTTTTAGATCGTCGAGTGACAGTTCCACTACAGTTCCCCCGCCGCGCGTGCCCGCCAGTACCCGCGCGAGCGCGGTAGAAAGTCCGGTTTCAAGTAGCACCGCGTGGCGTCGAGGGACCGCGCCCCGTCGTACGGTTGCACGATGGCCTGGCAGTTCCCGAGGATCGTGAAATCGCGCGGGTGGAAGAGCGGCTCCCGTCGTTCGGAAAACGCCTTGCTCGCGCCGACGCTCCCCGTCCCGCCGCCCGCCGCACCCGAGAGCAGGGACGCGCTCGCCCGCGCCGTGTGCTCGCTCACCGTGTAGCTCGCTTTCATGCGGGCGACCTGCCCGCACAGCCCGCTGGCCAGGTGCGCCGAGGCATCATCGGAGAGCGACAGAAAGATCCGCGTCCGGAGCGTTTGCAGGAGCGCCCGCCACGCCTCCCCGTGCCCGAGCACCGCGCGGAGTGAGGAGATGGATTGTGTGGCGACGATCGGCACCAGCCGGCATTGCCGCGTCAGGGCGAACGCTTTCTCGTCCCCACTCGGATCGTCCTCCCCGACCGTGGCGAAACTCTGATACTCGTCACACAAGAACATCGCGGGCCGAAACTCCCGCCCAGGTTGCCGCTGCATGGCCGCCGGCCGACGCAAGAGCGTGTGCAGCCACGCTTGTTTCAGCATTACGCCGATCGCCCGCGCGAGCGCGGCGTTGGTCCCCGCCGGCATATTCAGCGCCAACACTTTCCCCGACTCGATGACCTCATCCAACGGCGGCAGTTGCCGCCGGCCGAGGCGGCCGCCCGCATCCGACCCGCCATCGTCCCGCTCCGCCGCCGCGTCCTCGACCGCGACCGACGGAGCCGGCGGACAGAACACCTGTGCCACGGCCGGCAAATCGAACACCGACAGGAACACCGACAGCCCCTCGACCACCGTGGACGCGACTTTCTTATCGAGCTTCGACCAGTCATGGATGTACCACCGCCGGATCGCCGACAGGGTGTCCCGTTGCGCGAGCGACGACTCGATCGGCGCCATCTCAGGGAAATCCATCGGCACGCCCAACGCGGTGAGCGTCGCGCGCAGCGCCGCCGAATCCGGCGCGTCATAGACCCCTTGCCCCGGGACTTCCGTCCAGTGGTCGAGCGGCAAGTCGCGCGAGTGCTTCATCAACGCCGCCGCCTCGATCCGGATCAGGTGATATCCCTCGACCCGCCGCCCGACCTCCGCAATGAGCGCCTCGAGTTTTTCCGGCTCGACCGTGCAGCGGTACACGTCCTGGAGCGTCACCCATCCGCCTGGCCGCATCCGGTGCAGTTCGATCACCCACCGCACCACATTGGTGTACGCTTGTTGCCAAAATGGCTCGTGCCCCTTGCCGAACAGCTGATTGATCAGACTCGCAATCGTGTACGCCAGCGAGTAGCTATCAAGCCACGGGGCGCTGAGCGGGTTCCATTGCCACCGCCCCTCGAGCCCGATCTCGATGTAGTCCTCCCCGCGCCCCGCTTCCGTCAGAATGTCCCGCACTTGATGACAAAAATCGCCTTTGACCTCGAGCACCAGGCCCGCCATGCGCCGCGACGGATCGGCCGCTTGCCAGGAGAGCAGCTGCCGCGCGAATGGCCGCATACATGCCGACGTCTTTCCCGACCCCACCGCGCCGAAGACGATCACGCCGGTATAGAGTCCTCGCTCCGGAATCGTTAGCCACGTCGGCTTGTCCACTTCCCGCACCGCGACCGGATGATGCACTTCCCCCACGACCAGCGCCGGCGTCGCGGCGCTTTTCGTGAGCGGCCAGGGCGGGAGCGCGCCCGCGCCGGCGTCGCGGCGGCGCGAGGCAAACCACACGCGACCGATCGACTGGACGACTGACCAGCCGCCGACCACGGCCACGCCCGGCGCGAGGTAATGCCACGCCCGGATCGCCTCATGCAGCCAGGGCGACAGGGCCGCGATCAGATCCACGACCGGATCCGCGCCCGGCCCAGGGAAAGGCACCCACCACCACCACACGGCCCCCAGTGCGCCGATCACGAGCACTACCGTCACGCCAGCACCCGCCTCGAGCGCCACACCGAGCCGGTTGAAATATGCGCCCCGGCGCCGTTCGACGCCCCCGCCGGCCGCGCCGGCATCCGGTCCTCGAGTTCCACGATGCGCCGGAGCGCTGTTGGCAGCCCGCCGAGCCGCTGTAACTCGGCCGCGTTTGTTTCGGAGACCGCTGCGCGCAGCGTGTCCAGCTCCGCTTCATCGTCGGCGGAGCGTGCCCCCATCGGCCGCGCCGCCGCCCATGCGTTGAGCACCTTCTCCGCGTCATCGAGGGGACCGCGATCGCGCCCCACGATCACGACCGTGACCGCGCGGCCGGCCGCGCGTAAGGCGTCCCACACCGCCGCATGGGATTCCCCCCAGGTTTCGAGCGCGCTTGGTGTTTCGTTCGTTCCCTGGACGAAGACGAACGTCCCGTGCGTCGCATCGAGCGCCACCGGGAGCTTGTTGACGAAGTAGCGGGTTTGTCCCGTGCCCTTCCCCTTCCCCGAGTACACGCGCCGCGGGAACGCCGCCTCGGGCACCCCCGCCGCCGTCAGGGCCGCGACCTTCTCCTCCTCGGTGGCCAGCCACGGCCCGTCACGATGATCGAGGAGGTAATCAAACGCCAGCACCCGGCGGAACAACAGCGCCGCCGACGCCTCCCGCCGGTGGCGAATATGCTCCGCCCCGAGCGCCCGATACACCGGCCGCGCCACGATCCGACAGATCCGCAGCGCCGTCCCGTTCCACGGTTCCTCGGCCGCGATCGGGCCGCAGCGAGAAATGAAGCGCGACGCGTGCATCGGGTGCGACTCCCCGGTGAAGGTGAGATATTGCGAGCGCAAGAACGCGCCACTATGCAGGCACACGAACGCTAACCACTCCGCATCGTGTCCTGTCCACCCAAGCGCAGCCAGCGCCGCTGCACGGTCCTTGAGATGGGCGATCATCCTGTTGCCCTTCCCTATCCCGAGGTCACGATCCGGTCCCCCTGGAGAAAACTGATCACAATGCCCATCGGATTCCAGACCACAAGATCGCCGGGAATGTCCGGCAGAAAACGAAACTGCATCGACACCGACCACGACTCCCGGCCGGCTTCCTGCCCGGCCCGCTGGCGGATCAGATCGAACGTCGCCGCCGCGTGGTGTGGCTCCGCCGGTTGCGGCAGGATGCGGACCTCGACATTCTCAACCACCACTTCCTCCGCCGCGAGGCCGGCCGCGACGAGCGCGATGTCCTCCGACTGCGACCCAAACGCCGCGTTGGCGATATCCGGCGTGAGAAACCGGAGTGAGCGTGTCCAATACTCCTGGACCGAGCCTTGCCGCCGGCCGTAGTGGTCCACGATGAACCGATGCAGGAAGTACCCAGTGGTCGGATCGAGCGGGTCCGCGTGCGCTTCCATCGCCGCGTACGCGACCGCCTCCGCCCGGCCGACCTCATCCACGCGCACGACGATCGGTTTCGGTGGCGGTGCCCACGCGACCCGGACCAGCACCACCACCAAGAGCACGAGCACCAGCGCGAGCGCCCCGGTGACAATCCGCAGGTGCCGCGCGGCGTGTATCTGCTCACCCCATATCTCCGCGAACTCCCGTGCCGCCATCACATCACCCCTTTGGTCGCCGCCATCCGCGCGCCTTGCAGCGCCCGCGTACCGGCGCCCGATGACGCTGTGCCCGATCCGGAGAGCAGCATCGACGCGAATTGCCCGACCTGTAACGATGCGAGCAGAGCCGCCACGCCGTAGAGAATCGTCATCAAGAAGTTTTGCAAGAGTGTGCCCGCGCCAGCCGCCGTCGCGTACGGTCCTGGTTCGACCAAGGCATTAAGCACTTCGACGCCGACTTGTGTACTCACGCGAAACACGGCCGCCGCGATCGCGGCATACAACGAATAGGTCATGAGGGTTTTGAACCAGCCCCAAAACAAGAAGCTCAGTTGCGGAAAGACGAGGAAGGGAATGAAGATCGGCCCCAGGAGAATCGCTATCGTGATCGCCAGTTGCGCCCACACGATCTGCGCGAGGCCGACGGCGTACACGATGCCGATCACGATCACCATGAGCAGCCACATGACCAACCCGAGCAGCCCGGAGAAGATGGCGGACATGAGCGCCGTCCACATCCGCAGCGGATTCAGAATCCCAGGCGCCGGCGGCGTGAGCATCAAGTTGTCGTACATCCCGCTCAATAACCCGCGCAGCGCCGTAAACATGTTCTCGCCGGCGTCCGCGACGATCACGCCGTGCAGCCAACTCCCCATGCCCGTGATGATGTCGGGAACCGACAGCCCGACCCCCGGCATGGGGACCGCGTAGAACCGCAACATCCCAAGCGGAATGGACAGGGTCATGACCAGCCGCACGATCGACGCCATGTTGACGCCGCCGCCCGAGAGCGCCATCTGTGTACCCGTCCACACGATGACGATCAACGACAGGCCGCGCCAGAGATCCAGCCCGGCCGCGCCGATCTGTGGTGCCACCGCCGCCGCCAATTGACCCGCGTACAGCTGCCATTGCTCGACAGGATTCATACGGTTCCACCCAGGCGCGTAACACGCCCACCAGCGCCGGCCCGCCGCCGGCGCGGCCATTCCGCGGTAGTGACATTCCGCGGTATGCCGCGCCTACGGTTGCGGCTCGTCCGTCGCCTCGACCGCCGCCGTACCGGCGTCCCGGAACTCGATCACTTCCCGCGCCCGGTCTCGTTCGGCCCGCGCCGCATCCCGGACGCTCGCCACGATGCCCCGTGGCGTCAGGCCCGCGCCCGCTTCAAACGGAAAGTGCAGATCCCACACCCCCCGCGCCATCGCGTCCTCGATTTGGGTCAGCACGCTCGCGTGGCTCGTCTTCACCGCGTCGATCCGTGCGTCCCATTGCGCCGCCGCCGTCGCCGCGTGCCGCGTCAGGGTGTCCACATCGAGAAACAGCGGCTCGCCCCGCGCGGCCCGTGCCTCCGCCCGCGCGACGTGCGCCGCGCCCGCCGCCAGACACTCATGCGCCTCGACCGTGGCCGCGTGCATCTCCCGAATCTCGACCATCAGCGCCTCGATCTCCGCCCCGGCCGTCCCGCCGCACGCGGGGCCTGTTACGAGCAACCCCACCACCAGCACCAAGAGCACCATCTACCACCCCCAATCACGCGACGAGGGGAGATACCGCGCTGCGTCCTGTCGATTGCTTCCCTCCGCATCCCACGCCGCCTCACGGTCATTGAGGCCGGTACGGCCCTCCGCTACGCTCGCGTGCCATGCGGCCCGCTCCGCCCGCCGTGCCCGCTCCATTTCATACGCCTCGCGCGCCCGGCGCGAGGCCTCATACGCCGCCAGTTGTCCTTGTGCCAGGGCCAGTTCAGTACTCGCACTGATGGCCGCAAGCGTCGCCTGGGGAATCCGTTGCTCCCGCGACAGGTCATCGGCTCGCAGATCCGCGAGCGCCGCCGCCGAGGCTCCGACTTGCTGGACGAGGAAACTGGCCGCGTCCGCTTCCGCGTGTGCGTGCACCAGCGCGACCGACCCGAGCGCGTCCCGCTCCGCTTCCTTCGCCACGAGCCGAGCGCGGAGATCCGGATCGGCGGTCAGGTCGTCAAACTGTGCGGCCGTCAGCAACGGCGCGACCACCCCGCCGCTGACCATGTCCTCCCATACCGCGCGATAGCTGCGCGTCCCGTCGCCCATGTCCCGCAGATCCGCAAGTACGTCTAGGTTCGTGCCCTCATTCGGGAGCGCCCACCCCGCGAACGCCCCAGCGACGGCCGCGCCCGTGACCGTCGCTGGCCGCGTCCCGAGCAACGTTGTTGCCGTCGGCGCGATCGCGTCTAACCACGCTCCCACGTCCGTGACGCCCGGAATCCGTTGCAGATACGCCCCGATGCCCGTTATGTCCGTTGACAGCCCCGTGCCATCCTTTGCCATCGCCCATTGCTTATCCAGCATGTCCCGCACGCGGCCGAGGTTTCCCATCGCCGGATCGTTGCTACTTACAAGCTCCGTCGTCATGTTCAAGACGCCATCGAGCGATCGAAGCTGCGACACCATCTGTCCGATTTGCGAGACCATGTGCCCGATCTGGACCATCTGATTGGCGATAATGATTCCGTCGCAGTTGATCGAGAACAGCCCGATCCCGCCGCACGCCTCGACCCGGCGCGTCGCCCACGGCCCCACGATCACCGCGACCACGATCGCCACGGCCAACCCCCACCGCCACCGCTTCACAGTGCTACTCATCGGAACATCCTTTCAGGGTGTGCCGCTGGACGCGACACGAGGAAATCACCTGTTAACCAGATCCGGAGCCGGTGCCCGGCGCGAATCGTGATTGACGGCAACCGATTCAAGAACCGATCGAGGATTTGCGACGCTGATTGTCCGAGCCCTTGTGCCGCGCCCGCCTGGAACCCTTCGCGCCCGCCGCCGTACGGATTCGCCCCTTGCAACGTGAGGCCGCTGATGACGCCCACCGCCCCGGCCGCTGCGAACATCGAGACATAGTGCCGATTCACTTGATCCAGCAGCGCCCCCTCTCCGACCGCGTTGAGGCCATGAAACGCCAAATTCACCCATCGACCATCCGGCCAGATCAACCGATGGAACCCGACCGCGAGGCGACGCTGATCCTGATCGCGGACGGGTTGCACTGTGCCCAAAAACCGTGCCCCACGCGGAATCAAAATCCGCTGCCGGTCCGACGAGTAGAACGGAATCGAGACGTGCGCCTCGACCGGCCCCGCGAAGTCCCCGGAGAGTTGTGTCACCAGGACCGCCGAGAATACCGACCCTTCGTACACCCGCTCCCATCCCGGCGGATCGTTCGGCGTGGTCACCGTCGCCGCCTCGGCCGTCGCTGCGACCGCCGGGCCGGTCACACCCGGTACGGTCCGTTCCCAGGGCGGCAGTTCCGGCACTTCGCCCGTGGCGTGCGCCGCCGCCGTGGCCGCATCCGTGATCTGATTCAGCAACGCCAGCGGATCGGGTTGGGGTGTCACCGCTGGCAGCATCGGCGCGTCGCCGGTGACTTGCGCCGTCGCCGCCGGTGGCGCGGTCACACCCACCACCGGCGGCTGTCGGAACGTCTGCACCATGGCCGGTGTCCGCAACGATCGCGCCCGCCGTTCAAAACCTTCCAGCCGTAACCGTTCCCGGAGCTCGATCTCATCCGGCGTCAAAATCGCCCCTGGCGCTCCGCCGCCGCCCCCGCCGATCTCCGCTCCCGGTGTGTGTGGATCGAGGTCCGGGAGCGTCCCCCCGATTCCGGCCGTATCCACCGACCCGCCCCCTTGTCCCAACAGCCCCAAGAGCGCCTGTGCCGCCTCCGCCTCCCGTTGCTCGCGCTGCGCTTGCTCCGCTGCCCGCGCCTGTTGCCGCTGTTGCTCATCTTGCAGGTCCGTCAATCGAGACGTGAGCTGTGCCACGTGCCCCGCACCAGTCAGGTTCGGCTCGCTCCCCGGCAGCACGTCCCCGGCGTCGTCGGTCGATCCACTCCACATCGTTGAGAACACCAAGCCGGCCATCACGACCGTGAAGAAGGCGACCCCCGCCGTGCGGATCATGTTGGGCGGCAACGCCCCCGCCGGTTTCTTGAGTAGTTGTTTCCATTCAGGCATCGTTACGGTCCCGTCCGGCGCGTCGCCACCGACCACGCCACCCGCTCCCCGTCCACATCGAGCACGCCCGGCCCGAGCACGCGCGGGACGACATGCACCCGCCCCCCGATCACGGCCGCGACCGTGACCACTTCCAACGCGCCCGAGGCCCCGGTGTGCTCATACAAGACCGGCGCGACCGCGCGCGTCCGCAGATACGTCCGTTCGCCGTCATGCCACATGCCCTCGACGAAGAACGGCGCCGCCCGAGGGTCGCCGGCCGGCCAGCGATACGCGAATTGCAACCGCCGGGGGTACGCCTCCCGGCCGGCGTCCAGCTCCGCCTGGGTTGCCCGCCGCGCCGCTTCTAACCGCTCCGTCGCCGCCGCTTCCGCCGTTATCACTGACGCCCACGCCTCCGCCGCCGCCCGCGCCGCCGCCGCGACCTCCGCCACCGGCGCCAAGACCGGAGCCGTCGCCGGTCCGTCCGCCGGCCCGAGGCGCACGACGGCATCCACCGGCGCATCACTCCGCTCGACCACGACCAGCGGAATGACCGCGCCCGCCGCCGTGAGAATCACGAGGTTCGATTCAGCCCCCTCGATCAGCGGCCGAATGAACGCCAAGTGCGCCGAGGCCGACACGTCCCAGTACTCCCCGTCGCCCGTGACGACCTCCACGATCGTGTCCGTGGCCGGGAGCACGACCGTACTGACGTGCCGCACGCGGGTTGTCACCGTTCGCGGCGCGCCATCTTGCGCCGCCGCGCTGCCGGCGTTCGCCAGCAGCGCCCAGACGCCCCCCAGTACCAGCACCCTCCGCATCGTCGTTACCTCCCCAGGAGCCACCCCACGGCGATCGCGCCACCCACCACCGCCACCGCCGTACTCGTCGCCCGCCGCCTGGACATCGGTTGTCGCGGACGCGGCCGCACGTCGCCCCACTCCGTCCACAGGTCGCCAATCACCAGCCGGCCAGGACCGAGCACATGATCCGCAACGTACAGGCCGTCATCGTGAAGCTCGTACGCCACGAGCGCCGGTTCGCCGTCCGTGAACTCGTACAGCGCGGGCGTTTCCTGTGCCCGCGACCGGAGATAGGTAAACCGCCCGTCATGCCACAGCCCCTCGACGAGAAACGGCTCCGCCCGTGCCCGCGCGTCCAACACGTACGGAAATTCAATCCGCCCCGGATATTCCCCGAGCCACGCCGCCGCGTGCTCCGCGTGCGCCGCTCGCACCGCCGAGAGTTCCTCGACCGCGTCCGCCTCGACGGCCTCTAACGCCGCCAGGGCCTCCGCGTGTTGCCTCTGCTCCGCCTCGAGCGCCGCCGCCGCCGTGAACGCTGGCGGCCGCGCCCGCGCGAGCGTGCCCGGCCCGGCCAGCAGCGGATCGATGTACACCACCAAGTCCGGATCATCCGCCGACGACTCCGACACCAGGAGCGCCCACACCCGCCCGCTCTCCGCGACGAGCGTCACGTTGCTCGACGCTGCCGCCTCGAGCGGTTTCACATACGCCACGTTGGCCGACGCCGACACGTCCCAGTACTCCGCATCGCCGGCGACCACATCCACGATCGTGTCCGTCGCCGGTACGACCACCGTTGTGGTGTGCCGAATTTGCGTGACAATGGCGATCGGCTCCCCCTCATCACTGACCGTCCGGACCCCTTGCGCCGCCGCGCTGCCGGCGAGCGCCAGCACCGCGCCACACACGAGCGCCGTTCGCGCCTGTCTCACGTTCGCCCCCTGTGTCGTCATCCGACCACCGCCGCCGCCGGCCCACGATCCAAGCCCGCCGCGAGTCGCACGATCGCGCCTTCGAGGCCGTACCGCGCGACCGCCTCCGCCCGTCGCGCTGCATCCGTCGCGCTACTGGTGTAGAGCCAATAACTCTCCGGATCGACCACCAGCCGCAACACTGCCGCCGCGTCCGACCGGCGCAAGAACAGCTCCCGCTTCGGTTCCAGTCCCCGGATCGTTGCCAGTTCGTCATCCGACAGCCCGAACGTCTCTGCACCTGACGCCGGAAAATCTGGATTCGCCAGAAAGAGCCGTGTCGGCATCGACTCGAGGAGCGTGGTCGTTCCCGGCGTCGCCGTCAGGTCGGTGACGCTCTGCGTCGCCAGCACGAGCGCCGCGTTCCACTTCCGCCACGTTTTCGCCGCTTCGACCATCCGCGCGAGCACGGTGGGATCGCGAAGATACCGCCACGCCTCATCGACCACCATGAGTTTCAATCGCGCGATCTCCCCCGGTGCCTCAATCTCCGCTCGCAGCCGTTCAAGTAGGTAGAGCAACGCCGCCTCGCACCAGTCCTCATGCTCGACCGCGCCGGCCAGATCGATGACCTGCCAGTCCCCGAGCGTGAGATCCACCTCATCCGACGGGGGGTTGTCGAACCACCGGCCCCAGGCGCCCGTGCCGTGCCAGCGCGACAGCGCCGGCCACATCGCACGCGGCAACGACCGGACGAGATTCCCGAGCGCCCGGCGCGGCCGAGGGAGCGCATACAAATCCTCGAGCCGTGCCCGGACCTCCGACAGATCGCCGCTGTGCGGCTCCCACCCGCCAATCTTGAGCAGCCGCAGCACCCACGCGGAGAGGAATTGCATCGTCCGCTCCGAGTGCGCCAAGGCGAACGGCCGCAACGCGATCGCGTCGTGCTCTGGTGAGACGTCCAGATAGCCGCCGCCGAGAAACTGTGTGAGAGAACGGTAGGACCCGCCCAGGTCGAGGATCAGCACGCGCGGGTGGTATTGCAGCGCCTGGACGAGCAGATAGTTCAGCGTGAACGACTTGCCGGCCCCCGTTGCGCCGAGCATCAGCGTATGGCCGACATCGCGCCCGCCAAACAGATCGTAATGATACGGCGTGCCCGAGGGCGTTTCAAAGACGGTGAGCGCCGGCGCGTCCAGATGCACACACCGCCGCTCCCCGCGCGGCGCCCCGAACAGCGGCGCGAGCGTCGCCGCGACGCCGGCCGAGACGAACACCACCCGCGGCTGCCGCGCGCGTGGCTGCCCCGGCAACCGGCCGAACCAGACCGCGAGTTGCCCGTACGTCTCCCGTGTGACCTTCGCATCGAGCGCCCCGAACACCCGCGCGAGCTCCGCGCCCCACTGGTCGAGTGTGTCCGGCGTGCCGCCGATCACGACCGAGAGCGCCACCTCGCCGTACCCGACGCCGTCCGTTTCGAGCTCGACGAGCGCCGCGCCGGCCCGCTCCGCTTCGATGGAGGCCGCGGCATCCTCCATCGCCGCCGTCGTGCCCTCTTTTTCCTGCAGGTGGGCGGCCATCGAGTAGCGTTTCGAGAAGTAGTGCCGCTGCGCCGAGCGCATCTTGCTCCGCGCCGCGCCGCGCGCCCACGGGCGCCATTCGAGCACCACCGTCATGGGCGCTTGAATCCCGCCGTACAAATCCGCCAGAGCGTTGGCCGCCACGTGCGCCGGCGGCGCGACACACGACCACACGCCGACTTGCTCCCCGCCGACATGCAAGACGTCCCGCTCCGCCGCGAGGTCCACGCCGGCCATGCGCCAGTTCACCCCGGCATCCGTTCGCATGCCGTCCGTCCACTCCCCGACGCCGCCGTTGACGAGGCGGTACAACACCCGCGCCGCCTCGATCGCCGACAAGAGGGATACCGGCGTCGCCTCGTGCACCCGCGCGACGCTGGCCGCGACGAACGACTCGTGCTGTTTGACGGCTCGATCCAGATCGGCCGCGAGGTAGACCGACTCGTGCGGGGTGCGCCGCTGGTGTAGCCAGGCCTCCGTGTACGCGCGCCACCACCCACCACGGCCGGTGCGCCGCTCGACCGCGTGACGCAGCCGAGGATTGAAACACCAGACCACATGCACCGAGACCTCTTGCACACGGTCCGCCAGGAAGGCGTGCCGCTTGCGTTGCGCCAGGCCCGCAATGTCCCCGAGGCCGGCCGGCGGATCGGGAAACCCGACCGGCCGACGCTCGACGATCCAGGTGAGGCGCATCCCGTCTGGGAGACCCGACAACATGTGTTGCCAGCGCCCGGACACCGCATCGAGATCCCCCGCCGATCGCCCATCGACCGCGACCGGCGAGAGCCCCCCGACCGTGACCAACTCCCCGCCGAGCGTCAGACAGGTCTGCGCATCCACCCAGCCCCAGTACGGCACCTCATGGGCAAGCGCCCCGACGTCGGCGCTACTCATGGCCCGTCCGCTCTCTCACGAGGATGTAGGGGGAGGTCTCGAGCAGCCGCCCGGCATCGTAGCGACTGCGATACCGGACCGCCGCGCGAATCACCACCACCATGTGTTGGTCGTAGCGCCACGCGAACCAGCCCGCGACGTACATGACACCGAACACCGTCACGCCCGCCACCAGACTGTTGACCGCGTTCCACAGGCCCGTGCCCAACACCGCCGCCATGAGGAAGAACCGACGCTCGACCCCCAGGATGGTGAGCGGCTGACTCAAGACGCCGTACCCGTGCCAGATCCGACCGCCACGGACCGCCATGATCAGAACATCCAGGTAATGAAGTTCGCCGCGCCGAGCGCCATCCCGAGGCCGAAGATGATCCCGGCCAGCGCGGACTTCGACCCGCCCTCGCCGAAGGCGAACATCAGCCCGCCGATCACAATCGCCACGAGCGCCAGCCCGCGCGCGATCGGACCGGTGAACGCCGTGGACAGATTCGCCACCGCATCCACCCACGGCGACGTGCCTTGCGCCAGGACCGCCGGTTGGATGACGGCCACCGCCGCCGCGAGCATCACCAGAACACGCAGCCGCCTTCTCATCGTCCTGTCCCTCCCCGTGTCAAAGTCCACTCGCCGGCCGTCCCACGGGTCACCGCCGCGTGACCCGCGGCCTCGGTGTCGACCGTGATGGCGGTCTCGGCGTACGCGGTGCGTCCCACACGCGCCCGCACACGAGGCACACGGGCCGGATGGCCGGGTGCCTGATGGGCGGTGTGATGGTGGCTGATGGACGGCGCCCGGTGGAAGGTGTATCCGTCACGCCCTGGAGGCGGCGCCGGGCTCGGTACGCTCGCTGTCGGTCACGGTGATCCAGCCGGCCTTCCAGACTGCGCTGATGCCGCGCGTTGGCGGTCCGCCGTTGGTGCCGTTGCGCGGGCTCGCGGCAGCTCGCCCCGCAGTAGGCCTGTCCCCGGTAGCAGGACCCGCAGATGTAGAACACCGTGCCGCACCCCGCCCCCCGGCACACCACCGTCCGCCATACCCGTTCTCTGGCCATCGCATCTGCACGATTGCCGCTGGAAAAATGTGGGGGGTCGACATGACGTTACGTGGGAGGACGGCAGAACGGCGTAGGAGGAAGGATGAGCAAGTCCCGGTGTGACACGAGATTCGGTTCCTAGTCCGAACGGCCCATGACATGGATCTCACGGCGACCGGCGCGACGACCGCGCTGGCCGCGGTGGAGCTGGCTGCCCAGGATGTGCGCGCGGACCTCCGGCGGGCTCGTGGTTCGTCGTGATGTGGCTTGGCGCGTAGAAGGCCTGGAGCG
Source organism: Vicinamibacterales bacterium (assembly GCA_965197935.1). GTDB lineage: Bacteria > Acidobacteriota > Vicinamibacteria > Vicinamibacterales > CAZQMT01 > CAZQMT01. The sequence continues at coordinate 2,596,095 of CBDAOD010000002.1, forward strand.
GCCGAAGCGACTGACGCACCCTCACGCCCGGGCGAATCGCGTGGACTGCTTTTGTTCGGGGGCAGCTACACCAATCGGCCGCAGCAGCGCCCACGCCAGCATCTCGGCGTGGCACCCGCCCGATCACGCTTAGGGTCGATCAGCGGTTTCATGGGCGTTGCCTTCTGATGCTCTCCTCACGAGGTTTTCCGGACGTTCATCGATCAGGAGCGATCAGCCGCATGGATACGTGATGACCGCTCCTTTACCATACCCATGGTGGTGGACAGCTATGGCTGATGAGAGCGATATCCAAGCATCACCGCGGCATCCTTTCATCGGGTGATCTTCCGGCCAGTTGGTGTCTCCGATTACGTTGACCTTGATCATGATGGTAATTTCCTACGTACGTCTTCGCCCGTGCCACGACCGCCGCTGGAACCAGACTGGGCCGCTCGCTACCCCAGATTCGCCACTTCGGCCGCCATCTCGGAGGGCCGTGAGCACTCCGGGCTAGAAGCGCACGCCAACGGTCAGCCGGCCGGCGTACTCCCGGGCGTTGACGTCGAGCACCTCCCGCAGCCACCCCTCCGCGCCGAGCGAGAAGCGGCCTTGGCGATAGACGGCGCTCAGATTCGCCAGAACGCTGTTCTTCGCCGCGTCGAGCCTCAGCCGCGCTCCCGATACCTGCGCGATTGTTCCCGCGCCGCTGAGCGTCCGTTCGAGATCCACCGAACCACGCAGCGAGAATGACCCGTCATCCCCGCCATGCGTGGTCTCCGCCACTACCCCGACGCCGCTCAGCACACGATCCGCATCCGGAAACGCGACTCGAGCGTTGACCGCATCCCTGAAATCGTCCACCGCCACCCGCGCGGTCACTGAATGACAAGGACAAGTACAAGGACGCATGGTTGCTGCGGAAAGAGGAGGACGTGCTCTACTTTGCTCGCAGACATGAACAACGGGCGTCACTGATGGGCAAATACAAGGCGATTCCGATACTGAAGGGAATGGCTGAACAGGCAGGAGAGATAGTCTTGTATGCGCGTCGCTTTTTTCCACAATCCGTGAGTGAACGGGCAAGACGGTGAACCGCCCCGGGTTTTCCGGAGACTCCATTTCTTGGGAGCTGTCGCACGAGGCAGCGTCCCGACACCTGGTGCCAAGAAACTGAGTCACCGCGGCGACGTGCGATAGAGTCGCCGTGCGTCCGGGGACCGAGACCGACCCTCCAATGGTGCTTGGCGAGCCCGCTTGGGAGCGTGGTCCATGGCATGTTTCGCGGCCACCTCATTGGTGACACGCTTGCGTGATCCCGTTTAAGAGAATGTCCACAACCGCACCCTGTCCCTGGATGTTCCCCGTCCCCGATCATGGAGGAGCATTCGATGGCAGGCAATCACGTTCGACACCCACGTTCTCAGACCAAGACCGCGCAGCCGGTGCCGCTGGACCGGGTTAAGCCCAATGCGGCAGGGATCGATTGCGGGTCGCGGCACCATCACGTTGCCGTTCCAGTCGACCGAGATACGGACCCGGTGCGCCGATTCAAGACGCTCACGCCGGACCTGTATCGGTTGGTCGACTGGCTAGAGGCCTGTCGCATCGACACCGTGGCAATGGAGGCCACCGGCGTGTACTGGGTCCCGCTCTACGAGATCCTCGAAGAGCGAGGCTTCGAGGTGGTGCTCGTGAACGCTCGGCACGTGAAGAACGTCCCGGGGCGCAAGACGGATGTGATGGACTGCCAGTGGCTCCAAGAACTCCATAGTGTCGGACTGCTGCGCGGGAGTTTCCGCCCAGCAGCGGACATCGCCTCGCTGCGCGCCTACCTCCGGTATCGGGAGACCTTGGTGCAGGACGCTGCCACGCACATCCGACGGATGCAGAAGGCCTGGTCCTGATGAACGTCCAACTCCACCACGTGATCACCGACATCACGGGCCTGACGGGCATGCAGATCATCCGCGACATTGTCCGCGGTGTGACCGACCCCCAAGCGTTAGCCTCCCATCACAACTATCGCTGCCGTGCCTCCGAGGAAGGGATCGCCGCGGCCCTTACCGGGAACTACCGTCGGGAACACGTCTTTGTGCTGCGACAGAATCTCGAGCTCTACGACAGCCATCAGCGTCAGATCGGCACCTGCGATGACCAGATCGAATCCCTACTTCAGCACTTGGCCGCCCAGCACGGCGTTCCAGGGACCGCGCTGCCCCAGGCGCGTCGGCGGCAGCGGCACAAGAACGAGCCGCGCTTCGAAATCCGCAGCCCGCTCCACCGACTTTCCGGTGCGGACATCACACAGATCGACGCCGTCGGGCCCTATACCGCCTTGCGATTCATCGCAGAGATCGGTACGGACATGACCCGCTGGCCCAGCGCCAAACACTTCACATCCTGGCTGACGCTCGCGCCCAGGAACAAGATCACGGGGGGCCGACTCATCAGTTCCAGAACCCTGCCCTCCGCGAACCGTGCGGCCGCCATGTTCCGCATGTGCGCCATGTCGGCCGGCAGGACGTCCACCGCACTCGGTGCTTTCTACCGCCGTCTTGCCTACCGTGTCGGCAAAGCCAAGGCCATTACCGCCACAGCTCGCAAGCTCGCGATCCTCGTCTATCGTGTTTTGCGCGGTGACATCGACTACGCCGATCCCGGAGTCGAAGCCTACGAGGCCCAGCATCGAACGCGCTCACTCCGAAACCTCCGTCACCGCGCACAACGACTCGGCCTGGGTCTGATCGATCTGGAAACCGGACAGCTCATGGAGCCAGAAGTTTCTTAAGAGGATGGGGTCCATGGGAAGACCGAACAGCTACTCACCGGAGGTTCAAGAGCGAGCGGTCCGGCTGGTGTTCGAGCACGAAGACGAACACGACTCGCAGTGGGCCGCGATCCGGTCCGTCGCCGAGAAGGTCGGGTGTTCATCTGAAACGCTCCGGCATTGGGTCCGGCGAACGGAACGGGATCAGGGCCGTCGCCCGGGGTTGACAACCGACGAATGGGCGCGGCTGCACGCGCAGGAGCGTGAAATCCGCGAGCTGCGCCGTGCCAACGAGATCCTGCGGAAGGCGTCAGCATATTTCGCACAGGCGGAGCTCGACCGCCGACCGAAGTGAGCGTGACGTTCATCAACGCCCACCGTGCCACATACGGGGTCGAGCCGATCTGCGCCGTGGTGCCGATCGCCCCGTCGACCTACTACGCGCACAAGCCGCGCCAGGCCGACCCAAGCCGGCTCGCGGCCCGAAGGCAGCGTGATACGTGGCTGAGCGCCCAGATCCGGCGGGTGTGGGACGCGAACTTTCAGGTGTATGGCGTCCACAAAATCTGGCGGCAGTTGACGCGCGAGGGCATCAGGGTGGCTCGCTGTACGGTCGCCCGTCTGATGCGCGAGATGGGGCTCGAAGATGCCGTCCGGGGCCGGCGGTGCACAACGACGATCGCGGATGACGCGGCGGCCCGGCCGGCTGACCTAGTGAACCGCACGTTCACGGCGACGCGCCCCAATGCCTTGTGGGTCGCCGATCTCACCTACGTGGCGACGTGGGCCGGGTTCGTCTACGTCGCGTTCGTCATCGACGTCTTCGCCCGGGTGATCGTTCTCGGAAGCTCCTGATGGAGTCATGCGACTCGTCCAGCTTGACTTTCGACAGCGCGTCGATAGCGGTTCGGTCTGCTCCGCTCAGTTCCGATAGTCGCAGCCCAAAGTGTGGAGTCTGCGGCATTGCGTCCACGGTGAAAAATTGCGAATAACGGCAAAAATCGGCTGCCTCTACTGGTTCGCGAACGCCGAGTGCGTGCTCGATGGCGTCGAGAAGCTGCGATTTACCTGACTCGTTCGCACCTACGACGCACGTGATCATGGGGTCGATGTCGATCTTCATGTACGGATAGAACAGATCGTTGTACCGGTCCCACGGGTTTTCGACCGCGTCCTTGTGATGCTTCCTCAAGTAGTCGAAGTTGAAAGCCCTGACGATTCCGCCCGCTGAGAATAGTTTAGAACGCCTTCCAGAGACCGAAGACTACAACGGCGATCGTCGCGATCCAGCTAACGAGCTTGAGGACGGAGATCGCCAGGCGCTCGGTCACGAGGTCAAACGACTCGAGCCGCGCGAGAAGGCTCGCAGACCGCCGGGCTGCATCGGGCCGTTCAACGCGCGTTTCACTGGCCGGCATCGGCCTGCTCCCTCTTCACGCGAGCATCCACCTCCGCGCGCTCGCGACGCTCTTCTGTCTTCTCGTATTCACGAAACGCCTTGGCCACAAGGATGCTCGGTGACATGACGGCCTCCGCTGGCCTGTAGACTTGCTCTTCAGGGGTCGCGCGCCAGCGATCGTCGGTCGCCTTCTCGAGCTTCTCGAGGATCGTCCGGAGGCTGATGATGATGACGGCATTGGCCAGGATCTCGTGACGATCCTTCTCGCGGTTGTCCGTTAGACAGACGTTTAGCCAGCGTTCTGCACCGTCGCTGTGTTCCGGCGCTTCGCACACGATCCAAAAGTCGCCGGTCCGGGGCCGTGTTGAGGGCTTCTTGAAGGCGCGCCAGCGACGGTCTAGGGCGGCAGAGTCCTGAACCCATCGACGATGCTCGCGGTTATGCTCACGCGCTACAGCCAGAAGGCCCTTCCTGATTTCGGCATCGCTGACGCCGGCATCGACATAAGCGCGCAGGAGCTTCAGGAGCTTGAGCGTGCCATCGTCGTTCAGTTCCGCACAACACCGGTCCTCAAGCGGTGTGGGATCGTTGTCATCGAGCCCCCACGCCGCATTCTGTTGACGCTTGGAGAGGGGCATTCGCCGTCTGTGCGGGGCGCTGTTACCTACGAATGCCGGCGTCCTTATGTCGGCGTCCACGTCGCCATATCGCAGCTGGCTGGCGACCCTGTCGGCTGTCTCGGTATTCACGCCCAGCGCGGCCAGTTCAAGCGCGATGGTTGCCTCGACTAGGTTTCGGAAGACAAACTGACGAGGAAGGCCGGTCCCGCCCTCAAACTCGCCGCAGATGATGGCCTTGCGCACCCAATACTCGACCTGTGGGCGCTTCGCGCCTGTGAGGCGCATGACGTCGCTGAGCGAATAGACGCGTTGCGGTGCTCGCTTTCGGGCCATCGTTAAGCATGACTAGTATGCTCTAAACTGCACTCATAAGCATACTATTTATTCTCACGTCGCCCGTCCTCTGAGGCAATGGGGCGCAGCAGCCCCCGGACCCAAAGCTGCCGAGCGGCTGGTCGAGTTCTTCACGGCGCAGATCCGCAACCCGCATACGCGCGCGGCCTACGGTGCGGCCGTGACGCGGTTCTTCGCTTGGTGCGACAAGCAAGGGCTCGCGAGCCGTTGCTCGAGATCGACATCGCCCTTGTAGCTCAGGAGTTGGTAGAACTCCTGCTGATCGGTGCGATGCGATCGCTCGACCTTGCCGTTGAGTTGCGGCGAGCGCGGTTTGATGTAGACGTGACGGATCCCCTGGTCGGCCACATACCAGTGGAACAAGGCCTGGAACTCGTGGCCGCGGTCAGGCTTTTCTCCCTGGCGGCCGGGAGGGGATGCACCACGCGGACCGGGAGCGCGGGCCGGAGCGGAGTGGGACTTTGGCCCGAGCCGGTAAGGTTCTCGGCGGCAGAAAACGCCGTGCATGCAAGGAGGGTCGGCCGGACGACGAGCCGAACGAGTAAAGAAACTTTACTCGTTCGCACCATCAGCCGGGCCTTTGACTCGTTTAGACAACAGCTCGCGCCACCGGTCAATGAACTTCTCCGTCGCAAGCTTTGCCTGCGCTCGGCTCATCCCGTGCTCCTTCTGGGCAAGTTTACGCATCGCCTTCCGAAGCATGCGGTCCCATTCAGGCTGAAATTCACGAGAGGGCACTTCCGTAAGAACGCGAGAATTGTGAAATGTTGTGCGCAGCCGGTCACCTGGTCTACCCGGCTGAATGTAGAGGCCCTGGTTGCGAATGATAGTGTCCACGACCCCGCCGTATTGTCCGATGTCCAATTGAAGGTGTATCAGGCACCGACTCGGTTTTGTGAACGTCAAGAGCAAGGCGACGGTGCCCGTGTCGAAGAACCTGTTGGGTCGTCCCCACGACACATCGACATCTCCTTGGCCCCCCATGTGGCGGTGAGCGTTGATCATGTCCTCAATGTCTGGGCGTTTGGACGTGTCGAGAATGAGGAGAGGAATCATCCGCCCGTCCCCAACGTCCACTCTGGCGATACTCGCGTCAGCCACGATCGGGACGGGTTCGGCCTCGGCCGGATGCTGAACCGGAACTGCCTCCCTATGCCATTTATTTTTCAACGGGCTGCTCCGGAAGGAGGAGACATTCCTTCAGGGATTTCCTATCGAACGTGTCGATGAGCGAGACCGTATACGCCTCAATTCGAGTCTCTGCCAGGAGTTCCTGCGCTACCGGAAAAAACACCGTGCCTGCGACGACAGCGCGTTGCGCGATCGTGGTCGGAACCGTCAGAACGTCACGCTCCTCGAAGCCGAGGGTTTTGGCGCACGTTGCGTCTGGTTCCAACTCAAGGTTCGACGGTGGCCCATCGCCACGCCGATGTTCAATGAGCAGACGAATCATCTTCAGGGAGTTTGGCGCGTCGGATCGGTTCGTCACCACGACACGGAAGACGAACACTCTCTTGGCGAGGGCAACGAGCCGACGACTGTCGCCGAAATCAATGTAGAGCTCAAGCGACGGGGTCGTTCTGTCCCGAGCTTTCACCGCCAACTTGTAGCTGCTCTTCGCGATTCGCCTCGCCGCGACCGCGTTCCACAGCGAAGCGGCTGCAATACATGCCAAAACAACGTCTACCCATGTCACGGGGGCTAGCCAGTCCATCGCATAAACTCTACAAGCCAACTGCTAGTGGTCTGAATGGACGCTGGATCGCCCGATCAACATTGCGAGGGGAAAGTAAGTGTCCTCAGCCGACCACTCGTCGAAGTGCCAACTTCGTCAGCAAGAATGACCCCCTTAGAGAGGGGCGACCGCAAGGTCACTGGTACGCTGGTCCTTTTCTCAAGAGAGGATGCGACGGAGAGTCCTTGAAAGCGTTCGAGCTGCCGCCGGCATGTCGTCGTGCTCCCAAAATCTGAGGACTCTCCAGCCTGCCGCCTCAAGAGGCTCGGTGGTATCGCGGTCCCGCGCCATATTTTCTTGGATTTTGTCACGCCACCACGCAGCATTCGCCTTCGGCCAGGTTCCGTGAAGAGGACATCCGTGCCAGAAGCATCCGTCTACGAACACCGCCACTCGAGCACGTGTGAACGCGAGATCAGCACGTCGACGAGTACCGGGTAGTGGCCAATCGACTCGAAATCGAAGTCCGAGATGATGGGCGGCGGAGCGAAGAGCTAGCTCACATGGCGTATCTCGCTCCCAGACGACACCATCGGTCTGTCGAATCCCTCGCGCACCTCAGGATGGACGCCTGCTCCAAGACCGAGGCGAGTTAAGCGGACGTGCGTCGCATGGACTCTACGAATCGCTGTAGTCTCCCGCCTCGTCCCGCGCCAGCGCCTCCGCCAACTCCGGATCCTGCCCCGTCCCCCGACGAATCGCCCGCTCGACCACATCCACCTTGCGGCCGACGGCGCCCAACGAGACCGACCGGGCCGCGACGTACACGCCGGCAGCGAACGTCATCACCGCCAGCCCGCCGTGTGCCGCGATGTACCACCCGTAATCAGCCACTAGGACTTGCCAGAACGGCCGCAAGTACCAAAGTTCCGCCCACAGCGCCCACACCGCGAGCGCCCGGCCGTCATCGTCAAGCCCACGGCCACACGCCAGGGCCTCATATCTCAAACACCTCGATCTCCCGATGTGCGCCGCGTCCGCCGCGGCGGCCGCGATCGCCGCCACCCGACGCCAGCGCCCGGCGCACGAAATCCGCCGCGCGACTGCCGGCCGCGTACATTTGGAATCCGGCCGCCGCCTTCGAGCGAATCGTGTCGCTGGCGTAATGCTGCGACACCACCTCGACGTTGCAGCGCCCGGCCCGCCCGGCCGCGTTCACGTACTCGATCTGCGCGTCCGGAAAGAGCACCTTGCCCTGTGCGATTGGCAGATCGAGTTCCGCCGCCGCACGGCAGCGCTCCGCCTCCGCCGCCTCCCGGCCCTCCGCTTGCCGCGCCCGCTCCGCGTGCGCCGCGACGCGCCCCTTGAGTTCGGCATCGACCCGGACCCGTTCGACGCGCCCGCCCGCCGCCTCGATCCGCGCCGCCGCCGCACACGCCGCGCGATAGACCGCGCACTCGTGTCCCAGGTCCGACGCCTTGACCGCGCCGCTCCATCCGCGCTGGTCCTCCCGACCGGCCCGCGCCCACAGGACCGCCGCCCGGGCCGCGCCGGCCGGCGTCGCCACGACGACGGTAAAGCTCCCGCCCTTCGGACCCTGGGCTTTGTGCCGCTCGATCCACCCGGCCCGCTCCGCTTCCGCGATGCCTTTCAGCCCGGCGTACGAGTGCCCGTCAAACTGGACGTTGATGAGATCCGCTTGCGCCACCGCGCGGAACGCTGCCACGTCACGGACCACGCCATCGACCCGATCCGAAAACTCCCGGCGCGGCACCCGCGGGTCGTACTCCCGCCGGTGTCCCCGCCGCTCCGGCTCTCGTGGACGCTCCTCCTCCCGGTCAGGCGCAGGCCGCGACGGCTCGACGTCTAGATCGATATGCATGGAATCGCTCCCGGCGACTTTGGTGGATTGTGAAGCATTATATATACTCTGAAATCGTCCTCACCACCGATCACTTTCTTGGGAGGCCCCGCCGACAGCTCGCGCGTGTGCGCGTGCGTTTCACTTCTCCCCTCGAGCCGCCCAAACGTGTGATCTGAGCCGCGCCGCGTGCCACGTCAGACTGTGATCGGAGGATCCGGCACGATTCACACATGTCGGCCCGGTCCGATCACAGTCACCGCCCGGATCCAGCTCCGGTTTTCGCGGCGTTCCCAGCAAGGGCGTGCCGCCCCAGCCAGGAACGCCGTGCCACTAGCGACCCCCCCCAAAAGCCGCCTGTGGCGGCACGGCGTCCGGCACGAATCACAGATTCGTCCGGCACGCCTGGGGGTCGCTAATGGCTGATTTATCCTTCCTGGAAGGGGCAAAACTCGGCCGGAATCCTGATCCACAATTTCCCTTGTGGACCATCTTGCGGTCGCCGTTCCGACGCCCGATCCGAACTCGACGACGACCCCCGACGACCCGAGCCGAGCGGTCGCGTGGTCTCCCTCACGCCCTGCGCGATCGGCCGGCGGTTGACCGCCGCCGAGGCCGCAGGAATCGAGCGCCGTGTAACGGCGCACTCCGGCCGAGTCGGTTTAGCCTTCAAACTCTCCCGCCGGGGCACGTCCACGACCTCCGTGATGCTCGCCGGCCACTGGCGAACAGCCCGGATGGTCGCGCACTATTCGGCCGGAGCGACCTCCGCACAGGGAGCGGTTGCCCGCTATGTCAAGAAGAATGAGTGCTAACCGACAATCGAGGACGGTTCCCACAAGAAAATGCCTCTTTGCGGTTTCAATCTGTTCGTAGATCAGTCTGATGTTTTCCACAGCGTCTCACTCTTGCGCGTTTCAAGTGTTCCAAAGCTTTCTCCACGTGCCGGTCGAAAGTGCGAGACATCCGGTCGACTGCGATCACCTCGGCAACCAGCTTACCCTCTCTGTCCCGGCTCCCAGTGGATCGATGAGCTGAGGACGACGCGTCGCACAAGCTGACCGCCCACGATCTGCGCATCGTCGTCCCGTACAACGCGTCAGGGTCCGTCTTCGACGCAGGCGTATCATTCTTTCGCTGCTGCCCGCGGAAGTTCCGCCCGTCGCCGTCGGCGTCCCCATCTTTCCGTTGAAAGTTCTTCTGACTGGCCCACGCCTCAATCAGGGTGCCGTCGACGGTGAAGTGCTCGTCCGACATCAGGCCCTGGGTTCGGTCCACTACGCGGCGGAGAGCGTGCGAGGGGAGTCCTCCAGTCATTGAACCACTACCGGTTGGGGCTACTGGAGTTAAGGACACACCCACATGCTTCTTACACAGGAGCGGGCGCTGTGGTTCTCCACTACGCGAAAGCCCGTCTCTCTACCAGCATTGACGACGCACGGAGAGAACGAGGCCTGCGGCGGGCGTCTTCCAAGCGCTGGACAATAGGTTATTGACAGCATATGTTCTTAATACCATATTATAGGGGTGAGCTGGGTTGTTGAGATTGGCGACGAGTTTGAGCTGGAGTTCGACGCGCTCCATGAGGACGTGCGGGCGGAGATTCTGGCGTTGTCACACCTTCTGCAGCAATTCGGACCGCAATTGGGGCGGCCTCGGGTTGACACGCTGAACAACTCACGCCACGCGAATATGAAGGAGCTCCGGTTCAGTGCGGCGGATGGCGAATGGAGAGTGGCCTTCGCTTTCGACACGAGGCGCAAGGCTATCTTGCTTGTTGCGGGGGAGAAATCGGGGGGCAACGAACAGCGCTTCTACCGTGGGCTGATCCGCAAAGCCGATGCGCGTTTCGATGCGCATCTGGCCCGTTTGCAGAAGGAAAGGACGTCATCATGACTGTGAACGTAGACGACAAAATCAGGAAACTGACCGCCGCTCAGCGCAAGAAGGTCGAGACCCGGACGGCGGAGCTGATTGCCGAGGAAATGACCCTGCGCGAGCTTCGCAAGGCCAGGAAGCTCACGCAGGTACGCATGGCGAAGCAGCTGGGGATCACCCAGGACAGCGTTTCGCGGCTTGAGAAGCGCAGCGACCTTCTGCTGTCCACGCTGAGGAAGACGGTCGAGGCGATGGGGGGGAACTTGTCGCTGGTCGCGGAGTTCCCCGACCGTGCGCCGGTCGTGCTGTCCGGCATTGCCGCGGATGACCCGCGTGCCTGATGTCGAACTGGTGTCGGTCAGTAGACGAGGGAAGGGTGTTGTCAACTTGAGCGAAATCGTCGTGTCCAACCCCCCGAGCTGTGACAGTCGAGAGCTGCTCTCTACATGTCGCCACAGCCGCAACGCCACGGTCTGACTTCAGCCGCGACGAACTCACTGCCCTGTTAAGAGGATGGCTCGCGCCCGACAGTTTCGAGCATGAAGTTCACGAAAGCGGAACAAGCAACTAGCATGAACTTTGCCTCTGCGGAACTTGCCTGGGCACTCTCAAGCATAGCGTGACGGATTCCATCCTGGTCGCTGGTGTAACCGTACAGCTTTCTCAGCGCGCCCTTCAGCGATCCGTGCAACCTGACTTTTCCCTCGACTATCGCTAGAGCCTTGTCGATGCCTCCCGCGCTTTCCCCTGCGATCGTCTTGACCACTGATTCGACTGCGCTAATCGATTCCTTGATCGAGTTTCGGTGATCAGGATTCGGCTTCTGACCGAGGAGTGCAAGTGCAGTCTGAAGATGCTCTGCGGCGCCCTCGTATCCAGACGCTGGGGTCGCCGCCTGCCGGATCGCCGCGAGCTCAGTTTCTGAAGTAATAGGCACCAACTCGCCATTTACTGAACGATAGCCGGACATCTCCCTCTGAAGAACCTCATTCAGGCTCTTTTCCAAAAGTGAGCGCCTAGCGAAGCGATTCCATTCATTGGCATGTTCGAGAACGAACTCCACCATTTCGTAGGTGTCATGCCAAGACACCTTGAAGAACCAATGCTTCACCGCATGTTGCACCGGCGTTTCATAATATTCGATTTCATCCAGACGACCGTGCATGATCTCGTCCCATAAGCCCCCCCGAGCAGCATTAACCCAACAGGTCTCGCCATGCCCTGTTGTAAGGGCTTTACAGATCCAGTTCCACAGTGCACTGCGCAGATCCGAGTCCATGTCATCCAGTTGCATAGCACGTGGGTGTTGTAGCCCCATGCGTTCTGTGAATCGCGTCATGCAAGAACCCGTAGGAAGAGAGAGTTGTGATGTATACGACCTAGCTGGACAGTGACAATGTATCTCATCCGAGCTTCTCACGGAGTGCTTCGTCGGGTGTCTTCCCCTGGACCGCTCCGCGTGGGCGTTGGTAGTTGTAGAAGTTCTCCCATTTCGCGACGACCCGTTGGGCCGTCGCCCAGCTGTCCACTTGATACTAGAAGCTCTTGTAGCGGACGAGCAGCGTGCGGCTGGGCCGTCCTTGTGACCGGAACAGCTTTGGATGGTTATCGGGACGTGGGTTGCAGGGTTGGCAACACTCCTGGCCGTGACGCTCGGTTACCGTCACCATTACCGGTGGTTCCTCACACAAATGTGTGCACGATTCAGCCCCAGCAGGTCGGCCGCGCCGTGGGAAGAGGCTGCGGATATGCTCGTGCCAGCTAACCAGCGGTGAAGTCGTCTGACGCTCAGTCGACGGCCGCCTGCGCGGGCCCCGCTTTTGGTGGGAGGCCTGCTCGGCGGCAGCCGGTTCAACCGCAAGGTGCTGAGGTGATGGCACTTACAGGGCGACGACTATGAAAACCCGTGGAACGCGGCCCCGACTTTCGCCGAGGTTCTACCGCTGGGCCGAACCCTCACTCACGGTTCAGCCCCTTGGAACTGGCAGGCCCCTCGTGATGCCCGGCGGGACGGACTTTCCGGGAGCCTGCAGTTCCTCTCCAGATACAGACGGAGTTCTCCAGCCACGTAAGTCGCTGACAATGCTTGACTTATTAACCATGGAAACCGGCCAAAGCTGCACCGATCTCTGAGAGGAACCTTACCGGTAAGCCTGGTGACAACCTGCCGTGCGGGTCCTGGGCCAGCGTCATGCAGGCCGGCCTGAAGGAGTAACACCACGTAGAGTATACCGTCGGCGTTGAGAAGTCGCCGAGGCACTATGCCGTCTACGTGCCGGATCTCCCTGGTTGCGTGGCGACCGGAGTGTCGCGGGAAGAGGCGGTCCGCGAGATTCGCCAGGCGATTCTATTTAACGTCGAGAGCCTGCGCGAACACGGCGAGCCAGTGCCGGAGCCGCGTTGCACGGCGACCGTCGTCAACGTGGCCGCGGTCGCCGGATGATTCCACATAATCAGCTTGCACACGAGCCGCCTGGCGTGCCGCTGGAACCGGGGGCTACGCCTGCGCCGGCCTGACGGCACCCGTTACCCGATACACCGAACGGCAAGATAGTCGACAATGCGAGAGACACGGACACCGGCACGGCGGACGGCCGGCGGGATCGCGGTCGTGGCGGTGTTGTGTGCCGTCCTACCTGGCCACGCCGGCGCGCAAGAAATGGAGGACCAGCTTGGACGCTCCGCGTTTACTACGGAGCGCTTCCAGCTCTTCACCGGGTGCCAGCTTGTGGGCCTGAACATTCTAGGGTTGTCGGAAGACGCGGCGGAAATCGGGCTGACAGCCGAGCGCATACAGACGCTCGCGGAAAGCCGCTTGCGGGCCGTGCGGGTGTATGACGCAGACGTAATCGAGCATTCCTTGTTAGTGAGCGTGTATGTGGTCGGCCCAGCGTTCACCTTGGCCTTAGAATTCAGGCGGTGGTTTGTCAATCCCACAATTGACGGTTTCGGCACGGTTTCAAGCTGGCGGCGAATTGCTACCGGGATGCATGGCGGCAACGCGGGGTACATCCTCCAAGGCTTGTCGGAATACCTAGATCGCTTCATCCTGGGGTACCTGCGCGTGAATACCGAGGAGGCCTGCTAGCGGGGAAGCCGCTGACCGCTGGTGACGGCCACGCGCGCTGAAGGGTCCATCCCCGCGCGTGCGCGGCTGAGCGCGAAGGCCGATCCCGTCAGCAGACTGTCGCTGCCGAGGCCCATGGTGTCGAGCCGGAGGTCGTCGAGGCCTCCGCTCATCGCACCGCTCGGTCCCATCGCACGTCCGGCAGTGCTGTGCATGCCGAACTAGGTTGCGGCGCCGCCAAGTGTCGCGCCCTCCTGCAGCGAGAGATGGCTCAGGACCGTAACGGATGGCGCCGGCTGGGGAGACACACAGGAGGCTCGGCCGTAATGGGCCCAGCAATGGCCTGAGCATCTCCGGGGTCTTGTCTAACTTTGATGATGTGGCGACTGTCGCGGGTTTCCCAAAGCCGTTCGAGTTCATCGACCTGAAAGCGGAAAAGGCCTCTGCGTAATCAGGGCGAAGCTGACTCTGCACTCTGATATAGTCTGGCCGAAGTCATTTCAGATCAGCGAATTAGAAGCTATAGACGCCGGTAGCTGATTAGCATTCCGACTCAGTTAAAGCAATCAAGGAAGCAGTGCCCAACCCTTTCTTCGACAAGCCCATCCTCAACTCGCCCTACAAATACCCCGGGCAGCACTGGGACTTGGACCCGTCCGGCATGCCGACGGGCACGATCGTTGGTCAACGCCGCCGCGTCTCGCTGATTACGCCGGTCCCGAAACCCAAGAAGCGCAAGGCGCAGGCAAAGCAGGAAGAGATCGTCTTCGAGGAAGGGCACGGACTTTCCACCAAGGACCAGCAGTACGAGCTAACCTCGCGCATCAACGAGGTGCGCCAGCACGTAGAGACCTGGCGGAATCTGCCAGCCTCGCAGTGGCAGGTGACACCGGAAACGGCGCGTTTGCTCCACCATTGGCGCCACCATCCGTTCAGCGGGATCCGCCCGTTTTTCTGCCAGGTGGAGGCGGTGGAAACGGCGATCTGGCTCAGCGAGGTGGCTGCCCACACGGTGACGGGCCGCAAGGTCATCGACTACCTGAAGCAGGCGAACCGCGGCGCGGGGACCGACCTGGAGCGCGTGGCGCTCAAGCTGGCGACGGGTGCTGGCAAGACTGCGGTGATGGCCATGCTGATCGCCTGGCAGACGGTCAACGCCGTGCGGCGGCCCCGCAGCAAGACGTTCACGCGCGGTTTTCTCGTTGTCACGCCAGGCCTTACCGTGAAGGACCGTCTGCGGGTCCTCCAGCCCAGCGACCCCGACAGCTACTACACCTCGCGCGAGCTGGTGCCAGCCGACATGCTGTACGACGTGCAGAGGGCGGTAGTCATCATCACCAACTACCACGCGTTCCGGTTGCGCGAGGAGTTTCAGGTCGCGAAGGGCACACGCGAATTGTTGCGGGGCCAGACGGGCGAGGAGCTCAAGACTTTGGAGACCGAGGGCAAGATGCTTCGGCGTGTGATGCCTGAGCTGATGGGCATGAAGAACATCCTCGTCCTCAACGACGAGGCCCATCACTGCTATCGGGCCAAGCCGGGCGAGCCGGACGAGGACACGCTGAAGGGTGACGATCGCAAAGAGGCCGAAAAGAACACCAAGGCGGCCCAGCTCTGGATCACGGGATTGGAGACGGTGCACCGCAAGCTCGGCACATCGCATGTGCTGGACTTGTCGGCCACGCCCTTCTTCCTTAGCGGCTCGGGTTACCGCGAGGGGACACTCTTTCCCTGGACGATGAGCGACTTCTCGCTGATGGACGCCATCGAGTGCGGCATCGTCAAGCTCCCGCGCGTACCAGTGGCGCAGAACCTGCCGTCGGCCGACGAGATGCCGATCTATCGGAATCTCTGGGAACACATCCGCAAGGACATGCCGAAGAAACGGCGCGGCAGCGAGGGCGATCTCGATCCGCTGATGCTCCCTGTTCGCCTCCAGACGGCGCTCCAGGCGTTGTACGGCCACTACGAGGAGACGTCCGAGCTGTGGCAGGAAAGCGGCGCCGGCGTGCCACCTTGCTTCATCATCGTGTGCCAGAACACGGCGGTGTCGAAGCTCGTGTACGACTACGTGTCTGGCTTCGAACGCAAGGACGGCGAGAACGCAACACTTGTGAACGGCCGGTTGCCTTTGTTCCGCAATTTCGACGAATCAACCGGGAACCCGCTGTCCAGGCCGAACACGTTGCTCATCGACTCGGAACAGCTTGAGGCTGGTGACCTGCTGGACAAGGACTTCCGCCGGATGGCCGCGGACGAAATCGAGCGCTTCAAGCGAGAGAAGATCGAACGGACGGGGGACCAGCACGCCGCTGACGACATCTCCGACTCGGAGCTACTGCGCGAGGCGATGAACACCGTCGGTAAGACCGGTCAGCTCGGCGCCCAGATTCGCTGCGTAGTATCGGTGTCGATGCTCACCGAGGGATGGGACGCCAACAACGTCACTCACATCTTGGGCATCCGTGCATTCGGTACGCAGCTCCTGTGTGAGCAGGTGATCGGTCGAGCACTTCGCCGACAGTCTTACGAGTTGAATGAAAAGGATCCCCCGCGCTTCGACGCCGAGTACGCGGACATCTTCGGTATCCCCTTCGATTTCGCCGCCCAGCCGGTCACCACCAAGCCAGGCAGGCCTGTGGACGTGGTGCAGGTGAAGGCCGTGCGGCCAGAGCGCGACCACCTGGAGATCCGTTTTCCGCGAGTCGAGGGTTACCGTGTGGAGTTGCCCAAGGAGCGTCTCACGGCCACCTTCACCGACGATTCCGTGCTGGAGTTAACACCAGATCTGGTGGGCCCCACCGAGGTCCGCACGGAGGGAATTATCGGTGAGGCAGCCGAACTGAACGTCAAGCATCTGAAGGACCTTCGGCCATCCACCGTGTTGTTCAACCTGACGCAGCATCTGCTCTACACCAAGTGGCGCGACCCGGGCGATGACCCCAAGCTCCACTTGTTTGGGCAGCTCAAGCGCGTCACGCGCCAGTGGCTGGAGACCTGCCTGCGGTGCAAGGGAGGGACGTATCCGGGCCTCTTGATGTATCAGGATCTGGCCGACATGGCCTGCAACAGCATCTCCGCGGGCATCACACGCGCGCTGGAGGGCGAGCAGCCCATCCACGCGCTGCTCGACCCCTACAACCCCACCGGCTCCACCGCGTACGTGCGGTTCCAGACCTCAAGGAAAACCCGTTGGGACACCAGTGGGCCGCCGCCGAAGAACCACGTGAACTGGGCCATCTGCGACAGCGAATGGGAGGCCGAGTTCTGTCGCGTCGCCGAGGCCCACCCGCAGGTGATCCGCTACACGAAGAACCACAACATGGGTTTCGAGGTGCCCTACCGCTACGGCCCGGAGGTGCGCCGCTACGTTCCGGATTTCATCGTGGTGGTGGACGACGGTCGCGGGCCTGACGACCCGCTGCACCTAGTGGTTGAGACGAAAGGCTACCGCCGGCAGGACGCGCGCGAGAAGGCGTCCACGATGCGCACGTACTGGGTGCCCGGCGTGAACCACCTGCAGTCGTACGGTCGCTGGGCCTTTGTGGAATTCACCGACGTATACCAGATGGGTGACGAGCTTGAGGCCAAGCTGGCCGGCGAGTTCGATCAAATGATCGCGTCGGTGGCGGCGCAGGCGGTCGGGGGCTGATAGGGATGGCGAAGCCGAAGAAGGCAAGAACGACGAACAAGCGCGCGAGAGGCAAGACCGTCGAGACCATCAGGCACACCGGCGCCACGCGGAAGAACATTCCGTCTGCGGAGCACCAGTCGGTGCTGGAGAAGACCGAGGCCGCGCCGCGCCCGGTGAAGTACACGCGTAACACCGACCTGGACCCACAGCTCGTGTGGCGCGGCAAGGACGAGCAGGACTGGACGGATCTGGTGGCTCAGGCGCCGCCGCTCTACATCCAGGAGCGCGTCCACCCGAAGGTGCTCGTGGATGACCTGCTGCGGCAGTCGAGGCAGACCCAGGAGCAGGCGCCGGGCGCGCAGTCTGACCTCTTCGGCGACTTCAACGGGATTCCCGGGGGTGTGGACCGGACCGAATTCTACCAGCACGACCAGAACTGGTCGAACCGGATGATCTTGGGTGACTCGTTGCAGGTGATGGCGTCACTGGCCGAGCGAGAGGGGCTGCGCGGCAAGGTGCAGTGCATCTACATCGACCCGCCGTACGGCATCAAGTTCAACAGCAACTTCCAGTGGTCAACGACCAGTCGGGATGTGAAGGATGGCAACGTTGGCCACATCACACGCGAACCCGAGCAGGTGAAGGCGTTTCGGGACACGTGGCGGGACGGGATTCACAGCTACCTGACCTACCTTCGTGACCGGCTGACAGTCGCTCGTGACCTGTTGGCGGAGTCCGGGTCCATCTTTCTGCAAATCGGTGACGAGAACGTCCATCGTGTGCGCTCCGTTCTGGACGAGGTGTTTGGCGACGAGAACTTCATTAGTGAAATCGGCTACCACTCCACGTCCGGCTCGACGTCCGACTACGTCTCGAATCCCAAGAACTATGTGTTGTGGTACGCGAGGAACTCCAAGCACACAAAGTTCAGGAGACTTCTGGTCGAGAGGAGCTTCGATCCGCAGGCGCCGGGACCATGGCAGATCGTTGAAAGTAACGGTGAGCGAGGGCGGTTGAGCGATTTTGTTGCTGCTGGCGGGGATTTCCGTCACGAGAACATCCGAATCGCTCGCCTAGGAGATGCGACATCGCAGCGGCAAGGTCGGGCCGCCGGAGAATCATCTGCGATGGGGTTTCCTGTAGTCCTCGAGGGAAAGGAGTTCCGACCGTCTGGTACTAGAGGGTGGAGCACAACAGCCGGTGGAATGTCGCGCGCGACAAGAACGGGACGCCTGCACGGAGCAGGTCAGTCACTGAGCCTGGTCAGATACTTCGATGAGTCTCCTTATTTCCCTCTGAACAGCTCGTGGGAGGACACCGGCGGAACCATCGGAGCCACGAAGGTCTACGTAGTCCAAACGAACGTCAGAGTTACCCAGCGGTGTGTTCTGATGGCGAGCGACCCAGGCGATCTTGTCCTGGATCCAACCTGCGGCTCGGGTACTACCGCTGTCGTGGCTGAGCAGTGGGGACGTCGCTGGATCACGATTGACACGTCGCGTGTCGCGCTTGCGTTGACGCGCGCGCGGGTCATGGGAATCCGACATCCCTTCTACCTCTTGGCCGATTCCGAGGACGGCCTGCGGAAACAGGCGGAGGTGGCAGGGCAGGCGTACGTCGATAGACCCACGTATGGCAACGTTCGTCAGGGATTCGTCTACGAGCGTGTCCCGCACGTCACGTTGAAGTCGATCGCCAACAACGTGGAGATCGACGCCATCTGGGAAGAGCAGCAACCCATGGTCGAGGCAGCGCTGGCGGCGCTCAACCAGGCGCTGCGCGGGCACAAGACGCCACTTGAGGTCACGACCGGCGGCCGGGCCGGAGGTACCGTGCAGTTCGATGCTTCCGAGAAGGCCACGTTCACGATGCCGAGCGGTGACGTTGTGTCGGCTTTCGAGCTGGTCGAGTGGGAGGTCCCGCGCGAAGCGCCAGCCGACTGGCCGAAGACTGCGGCGAAGGCCCTGACTGACCTTTGGGAGGCGCGCATCGCACGCCAGCAAGTCATAGACGCGTCCATCGCGGCGAAGGCCGAGTTCGAGTACCTCTACGACAAGCCCTACGAGGACAAGAAGAAAGTCCGCGTCGCGGGGCCGTTCACCGTCGAGAGCCTTAGCCCCCACCGTATGCTCAGTGTGGACGAGAATGACGAGCTGATCGACCCGTTCAAGGTGACCGAACGCGGCCCTACTTACGGCGTGGGCCAGCAGTTTGACCAGATGGTCCTTGAGAACCTCAGGGTGGCTGGAGTCCAACAGAAGGACCGGGACGACCGCATCGCCTTCACGTCACTGCAGCCGTGGCCCGGCCAGCGTATCTGTGCGGAGGGGCGCTACAGCGAGGGCGACGGCGAGCGCCGCGCCGGTATCCTCATCGGGCCAGAGTTCGGCACCGTTGGTCGGCCGGATCTGGTGGAGGCTGCCCGGGAGGCGGGCGACGCCGGCTTCGACGCGCTGATTGCGTGCGCGTTCAATTTCGAGGCCCACGCGTCGGAGTTTGGTAAGCTCGGCCGCATCCCTGTTCTTAAAGCGCGAATGAACGCCGACCTCCACATGGCCGGCGACCTCAAGACCACCGACAAGGGCAACCTGTTCGTAGTGTTCGGCGAGCCCGACATTGAGCAGATCGAGGAAGAGGACGGCACCCTTCGCGTGCGCGTAAAGGGCGTAGACGTGTTTGACCCCAGCACCGGCGAGGTCCGGAGCGACAACGCCGACGGCATCGCCTGCTGGTTTATCGATACCGACTACAACGAGGAGAGCTTCTTCGTCCGGCACGCCTACTTCCTGGGTCAGAATGATCCCTACAGTGCACTTAAGACCACGCTGAAAGCCGAGGTCAACCCCGACGTCTGGGCTACCCTCCGAAGGAACATCTCGCGCCCGTTCCCGAAGCCCACGAGCGGCCGCTACGCCGTGAAGGTCATCAATCACCTCGGCGACGAGGTGATGAAAGTGTTCCGGGTGTGATCTGAATTGTCACAGACGTGAGGGACATTGGAATAGGACTCGCGCATGAGTGACAAGTCGAAGATCGAATGGACCGACGCCACCTGGAACCCAGTGCGCGGCTGCACGAAGGTCAGCCCGGGGTGCGTGCACTGCTACGCGGAGACTTTTGCAGAACGGTTTCGTGGTGTGCCAGGGCATCCCTTCGAGTTCGGGTTCGACCTGCGGCTTGTCCCTGAGAAGCTTGGCGATCCGCTCCGGTGGCGCGCACCACGTATGGTCTTCGTGAACTCGATGAGCGATCTGTTCCACGACGGAGTTCCTGACCAGTACGTGGTTGCGGTCGCGAAGGTGATGGCAGCTGCCCACTGGCACACCTTCCAGGTGCTCACCAAGCGTGCTGAGCGTCTCGCAGGCCTCTTAGAAGGTGAGCTGAGTCTTGCGGCGCAGTACAGGAACATCTGGTGGGGCGTCAGTGTCGAGAACCGTAAGCGCGGACTGGTTCGAATCGAACATCTTCGCCGTGCGCCGGCTGCTGTCAGATTCCTCTCAATAGAGCCGCTTTGGGAAGACTTGGGACAGCTCGATTTGCGCGGTATCAACTGGGTGATCGTCGGCGGCGAGAGCAGCCCTGGCGCGCGCGCGATGTCGGTGGACTGGGTCCGAGGCATTCGGGACCAGTGTCGATGTGCCGGCGTGCCGTTCTTCTTCAAACAGTGGGGCGGGGTGCGCAAGCGTGAGACCGGGAGACGTCTCGACGGGCGGACGTATAACCAGTTTCCCCCGCGTTCAAGAGTTGCGCCGCCCGACGACAGCGCGCGGGCGACGGCGCTACGCGAGTTAACGCCCGTGAGTGTGTAGTTGGAACCCGATGGAGGAAGATGCCCCCTACGTCGGCCGGGAGCAGATGCTCGTCAAGCACTTCATTCTCAGGCAATACCTGAGTCGATTCGCGCGCATCGTCCTGTCCAGTCTCTTTGGAGCCGAGGAAATGTACAGCTCGGCGCACTACGAACTGCTGAGAGACCGGTACGTGGCACGATTGCGAGCGATAGTCCAGGGCGTCCTTGAGGCAAGGAAGCGCGTTCTTTACGACGACCTGTGGGACTTGGCACTCTCTCAGCCCATGACATGGGAGCGCGATATCAAGAACTGGATCCGGCAGTGGATTAAGAGCGGACGGCTCGAGCCTGAAGGCTGGCAGCCCAAACAAAGAACTCCGCACCGTGACAAGGGAAATTTACTGGTGTGGCAATGACGACCTTCCTCATCGCGGACACGTTCACCGACAGCCTGGCCCGGCTGAACGGTGACGAACAGAAGGCCGTCAAGACCACGGCATTCGACCTGCAGATGAACCCGGCCAGTCCAGGCCTGAATTTCCACAAGCTCGACAAGGCGCGAGACAAGAACTTCTGGTCGGTGCGGGTAAATGTGGACGTCCGTATCATCGTCCACCGCTTCGAGAGCAGTCTGCTGCTGTGCTACGTGGATCACCACGACAAGACCTACCACTGGGCCGAACGGCGCAAGCTCGAAACGCACCCGAAGACCGGAGCGGCACAGATTGTGGAGATCCGCGAGGCGGTGCGCGAGATTGTAGTCCCGGCCTACACGCAGGCGGAACCCGAGCCGATGGCGGCTCCTGTGAGGAGGGCGAAGCCTCGGGGCACGCTGTTGTTCGCGGATCGTGGGGACGACGAATTGCTGGGCTACGGCGTCCCTGCGGAGTGGCTCGACAACGTGCGCGAGGCCGACGAGGACAGCCTGCTTGCTCTGGCCGACCACCTGCCGGCGGAGGCTGCTGAGGCGTTGTTGGAGTTAGCCACCGGCGGCAAGCCTGTGGCGGCCGAGGTGCCACCAGCAGTGCTGTCGCCGTTCGAGCACCCCGATGCACAGCGCCGCTTCCGTGTAGTCACCAGCATCGAGGAGCTGGAGCAGGCCCTCGATGCGCCCTGGGAGAAGTGGGCGGTCTTCCTTCATCCCGAGCAGCGCCGATGGGTAAGGCGTGATTACGCAGGACCAGCGCGGGTGGCAGGTTCGGCAGGTACCGGCAAGACCGTCGTGGCGCTCCACCGCGCCGCGCACTTGGCCCGGACGAATCCAGACGCCCGTGTCTTGCTGGCGACGTTCTCCGAACCCCTGGCGCGCCTACTCGAGGCGAAGTTGCGCCGGTTGGTCGGTACGGAGCCTCGCGTGGCGGAACGAGTCGAGGTCCACGCGCTGGATACGCTCGGAATGCGCCTGCACCAAGCGCAACTTGGACCTGTCCGGTACGTCACGTCCGAGCAGATGAACGGGCTGCTCGCCGAGGCATCCACGCTGGAGGGCGACGGCAAGTTCAGCGGCCGATTCTTGCTTGACGAATGGGAGCAGGTAGTGGACGCCTGGCAACTCGGGTCGTGGGACGAGTACCGCGAAGTTGCTAGGCTGGGTCGCAAGACGCGGTTGCCTGAGCCGAAACGCGAAGCTCTCTGGCGTGTCTTTGCCACAGTGCGAGAGCAGTTGAAAACCCTCGACTTGACCACACCGGCTGCGGTCTCTACTGCGTTGGCTCGACACATGGCCGAAACGGGCCGAGTGCCCTACGACTTCGCCGTCGTGGACGAGGCCCAGGACCTGTCCGTGTCACAGTTGCGCTTCTTCGCCGCTCTCGGAGGCGACCGTCTCAACGCGCTATTCTTCGCCGGCGATCTCGGCCAGCGCATCTTCCAGCAGCCGTTCTCCTGGAAGTCGCTCGGTGTCGATGTGCGCGGTCGGTCCCGCACGCTCAGGGTCAACTATCGCACCTCGCACCAGATTCGCGAGCAGGCGGATCGCCTGCTGGGGTCCGAGATCGTGGACGTTGATGGCAACGTGGAGACCAGGCGGGACACAGTGTCGGTATTCAATGGACCACCGCCTGTCGTCTGCGTATGCGCAACGGCCGACGAGGAGACCGCTGCCATTGCGGCGTGGGTGAAGGAGCGGCTAGCGAACGGCGTACCGGTGCACGAGATCGGGATGTTCGTGCGTTCCAGCGAGCAGCTCGACCGAGCACAGGCCGCGGCCGAGGCCGCCGGAGTGCCGTCAGCGGTTCTGGACGAGCACGTCGAGATTAAACCTGGACGCGTGTCGCTGAGCACTATGCATCTAGCCAAGGGCCTCGAGTTCAAGGCCGTGGCTGTGATCGCCTGCGATGATGAGGTAGTCCCCCTGCAAGCACGTATCGAGGCCGTGGGTGACGATGCGGACCTGAAGGAGGTCTACGACACCGAGCGACACCTCCTGTACGTCGCCTGTACGCGGGCTCGCGACTTCCTGCACGTCAGCGCAGTGAACTCGGCTTCTGAGTTTCTTGACGACATGCGGTAGGGATCCCGCGGGCGCTTGCGCCACAGGTGTGCCTGGAATGAGGTTTGGTGAATCAGAAGTTTCGAGACTTGGTGGCGTTACTGGACCGAAGTATCGAGCTCTCCTGGAGATGGAGCCCGTTCGCTTCGGGGCTCTGCCGAGAGAGATTCCCAAACGTGGGATCTACTTGTTCTCCGAAGAAGGGCAGCACCTCTACGTTGGACGAACCAATGGCATGCGCCGGCGACTACAGAACCATTGCCGGCTATCCGGCACGCACTACACAGCAACCTTTGCGTTTCGAATCGCTAGGCAGACGACGGGGCAAATGAAGGCGTCTTATGCGAAGGCCGGCTCAAGAGACCAGCTATCCAAGGATCCAGTCTTCCGCCCGGAGTTCGAGAGGGCTAAGCAGCGCGTAAACACGCCGCAACCAGGTACGTCAACGACTCAAATGGCATCAAGGACCTCAATGTGTGGACGTTCTACGCGAAGCGCCCAACGCTCATCCGATATCCACGTCGCGGGCCGAGTCCACGCGATTTCGGAGATCCGAGATTCGGTCAATCCCCTGACTATCCACAGTACGTTGGTCGCAAGGTTGACTGCCTTGGGTGTTCGATTTCGCAACGAACCCCGAACGCCCGTGAGCTTGCGCGCAAGGCAGTTGTGTTGATCGAACCGGATGCCCTTCTAGGGAAGGTTGTGTGGCCAGCGTGAACGTCCTAGTCTGGAATTACCAGTTCTCTCGAGGTGGCCCCTTACTACCCGGTGGACAGGCACCCGCGCCGGCCGGCACAGGCCGGGGTCCGATGCGTCCCTGATCCGTAGAACGGCTACTCGTCCCTCGTGTCATTCCCTTGCGCCGAGAATCATCTCGTCCCATTTCGGCCTTTCCGTTTCTTCCAGCCGCTTCAGAATTCCGTTGCTGGCAAATGTCCTGTGCGGAGGAAATCAGTTTCGGGTCTTTCGCCGCGAATTTGAGCTTCCCTCCATGCACGGCACTCGACGAGTCGCTGTACGCCTTGCGAAGCGTTTCCCGGAACGCATGCCGTTGCTCGAAATGTTCCCCCAGATGCCATGCCCCGTAGGTTGCAATGCGGAACCCTTTCTCATTCAACCCCCCGATCTCGTACATGGCCTCAAGAGCGATCCGCAGTTCGATGAGTTTGTCCAGGTCTGTTTCGGACCTCTTCGACCTGATCCATCGCCGTATCGCCGGTTCCAGGCTCTCCCTAGGGCCTCCGCCACCGTAGCGTGCATGATGGATCTTTAGCGCCTCATTCAGACTCGCCTGCGAGGCCTTCGTCCTGCGAGCGCCGGAACGAATCTTCCAGCCGACGCCCAACGGCGTGTCCGTAAACGCTTCCAGCGATCCCAAGTCCTTCCACTGCGCGCACCAGTCAACACAGCCGTCGCAGGCCAGCGACACGGACTCGCAGAAATTGTCCAGCGCCAGGTTCGGAACCTTGCCTGAAACCATTCGGAACTCCCCGCTGCGAGATGACATCCGGCCGACTTCGTCCTCATCTGGCCGGTAGAGGCTCGGCGACATTTCGCAGTCGATCGACATCACAACGCCGCCCATGAAGTCGGCTACGGGGGCCGTCATATAGAGGAGAGGCGAAGGCAGCGATGCCGGAAAATCCGCGGGCGAATTTGGCAATTTCCAAACGCGAATCCCCTCGGCCAGTTGTAACGCCTCGTCGATGTCCGCCCCTTCGAGCAAGGCGTTGATCCGAAAGCGCAGTGGCTCTCCACTCGCCCATCCGAGAAGCTGTGCCGCCACTTGCCTGGCGCCGGACCCGACTGCTCCCCTAATCAGCGTCCTCGCGAACTTGGCGACCGTCGGGTGCGCCCACGTTCCCAGGCCGCCCAACAACAAGAACAACCCGTTACCGATGCGACCCGTCCCGGTATGCACGAACTCGGCAAGGACCGGCTCAAGCCTTGCCTCGAGATCGGCGACATGCACGTCCTCGATTTCCAGCTTGGAAGCGCTCCAGAGCGTCCATGTGGAATCGTCCCACCTCTTTGTGAGGAGGAGGCGCCTGTAATCGTTCTATCCGATTTTTCCCATGCGGTCCGAAACGAATGTGGACTGCCTGACGCATCTCTCCAGGCTGTCGATCAGTTCCTGCATACGTACTTCCACTTCCTTGAACGCCAGACACATGACCGCGGTCCCTCGGCCTCTTGGCTAGGTCCTCCAGGTAGCTGCGCTGACGGTCCGTGGCCGGCGTGTCCGGTTGCGCGTTCGGGCGCAGCTTGGCGCGCAGCCACCAGCCAAATGCGATTCCCAGAATGAACGATAAACCGCAGATGATCGCGACGCCCAACAGTGCGTCCATGTCCTGATGAAACCTCAGTTTGGGCCTGACCCATTTTCGTGGACGGGTACGGACTTGGGTTTCACGCGCTCGCCTGGAGTTGTCTCCTCTCGTAGTTGATGGGTGACAGGTAACCGAGGGCGGAATGGCGACGGTGCAGATTGTACCAGCCCTCGAGCCACTGGAAGATGGCCATCCGCGCCTCGGCCCGACTCGAAAAGCGGCGGCGATTCAGGACCTCGCGTTCGAGCGTGGCGAAAAAGCTCTCGGCCATCGCGTTATCGTACGCATCGCCGGTAGACCCCATGGACGGCATCACGCTGGCTTCGCGGCAGCGCTTGCCGAACGCGTAGCTGGTGTACTGGCAGCCGCGGAAGCTCTCATAAATGTCAAGGGGCGCTCGTCGAGCCTCCAACATCGGCGGTGTTGGCCTTCACAAGGGGATAGACCTCACGAGCGATGTATCGCTTGATGCAGCGGATGGCCTCGAGTTTGGACTTACCGCTGGCGACCTTGCGTTGAGCAAACGCTTGCGTGCGCTCGTCGGTGCGGAGCCGGCTAATCGTGATCATGTGGAGGGCCCGGTTGGCTTGACGGTCGCCGCCACGGTTGAGGCGGTGGCGATCAGTCTTGCCGGAGGAGGCGGGCAGCGGCGCCACCCCGCAGAGCATCGCCCAGGCGGCTTCGGACCGGATGCGCCCGGGGTTGTCGCCGGCGGTGACGAGCAGCTGCCCAGCGGTCTCAATGCCGATGCACGGGCGCTCGATGAGTCGCGCGCCGAGGTCGGTGACGAGGGGCTCGATGAGGTCGTCGAGGTCGGCCACTTCGTTGTTGAGCTCCAGGATACGCCGGGCCAACGACCGCATCGCGATCCGGGTGGCGGTGGCGGGATGGTCGAAGTCGTCATAGTCGGGCCGCCAGGCCGCGACGGTCCGCAGCAGCTGCATCCGGGTCAGGGAACGGACCTCGTCGCGGACCTCGTCCGGGGCAGACACGGCATGACTGCGCAGAAGCTGGAGTGCCTTGGTTCGGGAACGCACGGCCCCGGCCCGCGTCAACCGCAGCACGCGGAGCGCTTCGACGCGGCCATTCTTGTTCTTCGGCGTGGATAGGCGGCGCCCCGAGATGACGGCCCGGGCGGCCATCTCGGCATCGACGGCATCCGATTTCCCGCGGCGACGTCGGTCGCTCCGATCAGGGCGGTCGACTTCATGTGTCGTCACACCCGCCGCGTTCAAGAAACGCATGATCCCGGCGCCATAGCTGCCGGTGCCTTCGATCCCGACCGACTCGAGCGCGCCGTGCTGACGCATCCAACGGAGTAACGCCCGATACCCTGCGCGTGTCGTCGAGAAGTCCTTGGTCTCCAGCAGACGGCCGTCGTCGCGGTCGACGACGGCGGCCATGTGCAGATCCTTGTGGGTGTCAATGCCGCCGACCACGCGGATGGTCGGTACCGATGTCACGTGCGTCATGTCGCCTCCTTGGCTCGGTCATAGGGAACGGCGCCGGCGCACCGAGGCGGGTGGACAAGACAGTGACGGGGCCACTGGCCAGGCTCTACATGAAGTCACACCGTCGGTGAGGCAGGCGCCTCACTGGCCCGCTCCCGGGCAACCGACAGTTCCGAGGAAAGACACAGGGTCAATCGGAAATGTGGGTCAGAGAAGCCCAGGAGCGTTCCAGCACCCACATCCTGACGGGTCAATCGCTGGTGCGGGTCAAGCCGCCCGGAAGCAGGCCCCCATATACTCACTATCCGAATGATAGATGACGGCCTCGGGGCGGCGCTGCGCCAGCGCCATGTTCAGGGCGCTGAGCACGAGGTCGGTCTTGAGGTGCGGTTCCGTCGCCCAGCCAACGAGACGCCGCGACCAGACGTCGAGCACGACGGCGAGATAGAGAAACCCGGCCCACGTCGGGATGTAGGTGATGTCGGCCACCCAGAGGCGGTCGGGGCCGGCCGTCGCAAACTGGCGATCGACCTGATCGACGGCCCGGTCCGCGGCAGGATCGCCGACGGTCGTCGTCACGAAACGGCGCGGGTGCAGACCCTGCAGACCCGCCGCCCGCATCAGCCGAGCCACGCGTTTCTTGCCGACCCGACGGTGGTGCGCATCGGCCAGCTCGGCGTGGATGCTGGGCGCCCCGTACGCGCCGTCCGAGCGCCGGTGGATCGCGTGGATCAGGGCCGTGAGCCCGATGTCCTCCCCGGCCCGAGCTGACCTCGGCCGATTCACCCAGGCATAGAATCCACTGGCGGAGACGCCCAGCAGCCGGCTCATGACCCGAACCGGATAGGTGGCCTGATTCGCGTTCATGAACCCGAAGATCGCTTCGTGTTCGGCGTGGTCTCCTGTGCGAACCAAGCCGCGGCTGTTGACAAGATCTCCCGCTCGAGTTTCAGCTGCCGATTCTCGCGACGGAGCTGCGTCAATTCGACACGCTCGGCGGTGGTCAGGCCGCCGGTCCGCCGACCCGTATCACGATCGGCCTGGGCCACCCAGGTGCTAATCGATTGGGCCGTCGGTTCAAACTCTCGTGCCAGATCCGCTGGCGTACGTCCCGCACGGACCAACGCGACCAGTTGCTCGCGAAACTCCGGCGGGTAGGACTTCCGGCTCTTCGGCATCGTGGACTCCTTCCGACATAAGGGTTAGGTGTCCACGAAAACGGGGCAAGCCCAGTTTCTTGACGGAGGGCCTGGAATCCTGAAAAATTGACGCACGCGAAGAATCTTCATCTGCTTGTGAATAACGTACGACACCGAATCGTGCTCATCGAGGCTACGTCTAGTTGCCAGATGCCAAATTGTTCCAAGCAAGTGAGATATCGGCTCAAGAATACGTGCGGTGAAAACCCCGATAACCCATCCAATCACAAGCCTCTTCAATCCATCGCCGCTCGAATATGGGGTAGATGGTCTTCGATTTCCGTATCCTGCCCGTAGAACTTTTTCGCGTCCTGGACAGCTCCTTCGGCCAGTTGTCGTAGTTCTCTCTCGCCCTGCCCCATCAGCTGATCCCGCAACTTCTTTAGTGGCACTTTTCCATTTTCCGAGTGGACGAAAAGGTAATCGAACCCGTTCAGCGAAGTCGGCTTTCCGCCGCTTTGCTTGACCATCGCGACCGCTAAGGCGCTCGGGTTGGAGAACTTGTGACCGGAGTAGTTCACGCCCTGGGGAGATACTTGAGCCCCTTCTATGAATATCGATTCACCGTTTTCTTGCTGTCGCTTCAGCTTCCGGCAGTAGATCTTCTGACCAGTCTTCAGCAACCCTGCTGCCACGAGCTTGGCGAAAGTCACCCGTCGGCTTCCATCATCTTCGGTTGCCTCCTGGGCCTGGGCTAGCTCGGGCGGCATGGGGCGCGATTTGCGCTCATCGAAATACCATCTCAAGAGTCCGTCTCGTAGTTCGCTCGGCATCCCACAGAGGTCGGCTTCTGTGAGCATGATCGACAGTGTCATAATTAACCCCTTTTTGTTTAGACAAATCTAGACAAAAATAACCCAAGCCAACCTCGGAGTCAAGCACCACCTGCAACTGTCCCACTATCGGACGTTTTCGCAGACAAATCCGATGGACTTTCGCCCTCAACCGGGGCCGGAAGCGAACCTTTCGGCCCTAATCCTCTTCTGAGCTGGAGCGGGCCAGGTGGGTCACCCGGAGGGCCGGAGGGTACAGCCGTTGACGCGCCTGGCGTGCGGAGGCTATTCCGGGCTTTTTCCGGGTCCGGGGTTATTTGTAACAGCGGCGGAGCCTGTACTTGTACGTACTCGGGGTGTTGTCCGGTCTAGTCTCGGGGTGTTTGCCCGGGGAAAACTCCCCTGAATCACAGGATTTTGTGGAAAACCCCCACGCGGCGCGCTGAGCGGCCCCAGGGCGCGATTTGCCGGCGGTGGACGAGGAAGGGGGGGTGCCCAGGCCCACGGTCGCGCCCTACGGGGCATCCTCGAGCCTGGACCGGCTGTGCTATTTTGCCTCGTTCACGGGACGACGAGAAGCGGTGACCAGGTTGGTCGAAGGTCGGAAACCGCTCGCGCCGCGTTTTTGCTGGGCATCGTGAGAACGGTCGTAAGAAGTCCGGACCGCGAGGTACACTGAAGCACGAGACCAAGTTCACTCTCAGGCACACGGAGGGAACGCACGACACCGGACGACGATGGTCACGGTCACACCCTAAAGGTAGACGAAGACCCGCTGCGGACCAGCTCGACGTGCTCGAAGGCGAGCCGCATACCGCCGGTCCGGCGCGGACGTTCGCGCGAACCACGGCACCGACGCGCGGAGCTGCTGCAGGGCCACCTGTAACGTCTTGGACACGTCAACCATTCAGTGTCTCTTCGGGTCGGCGAACACGCGCCGCCTCGGCACCGGAGGTGATGTCAGATTCGCCATTGGAGCTGTCACGACAACGACTTACACACAGCCGCTCGTGTGACGCGACCTGTAACTGCGGGTGTAAGTGAGCGCCTGCGAGGGTGTCACAGCGTGGTGCATCACAGAGGGGATCCTCGACGTGTAAGTTCGGCTCCGCGCGCCTTACCTGCTCGCTGTGTTCTCCTCGGTGCCGTCGATCGCGTGCCCGCGCCTGATCGCCTCGTCACCCTGAGCGCTGATTCGCTCTCCGCAGCCGTGATGCGCTTCCAACGCCGTGGTGTGCCGTGCGTGTCCGTGCACGGTGGTCCATGGCGGCCCCGCACCGTCTCACAGTGCCGCACGATCTCCCTCGGCCACGACGAGACTGCGGTGTCGGCGGCGCGAACTCGTGATAGTCCCAGTTGGCACTTGCGGTCGGGGCGTGGTTGAGGCCCCACGGCCGCTCCTGGTTGGAGCGCGGGAGCCACGTGTCGGTCATGACCCGCAACTCTGCGATCGACTCGAACAAGTGGACGTTCAGCACCTCCATCCGGTCTATGCGGACCGTACTTCCGGAACAACCAGCGCGTGCCGCTGCGTCGCGGTCTCCAGATAGACCCAGGAAGTCGAGCCGGATCAGCAGCCATTCGTGCCAGACCACGGCCAGCAGCCGGAGGGTCGTCGTCGCCGCCAACGCCTGCACCAGCGGGTCGGCGACGACCGTGCCCAGGTGGATAAGGCAACTGAGTGTCGGCTTCAAGGGTGTGCGCGAGGACGGCTGGCACTATCATATCGGCGGGTACCAGGTCTGCGAGAAGTGGCTCAAGGACCGTAAGGGCCGCAGTCTCTCGAAGGACGACATCGCCCACTACCAGAAGATCGTTGTCGCGCTCGCGGAAACCATGCGCCTTATGGCGGGGATCGACGAGGTCATCGAGGCCCACGGAGGTTGGCCAGTCGCGTTCAGCCGAGAAGATGCATCATCCGTTACCAGTTAGCCTTCATGCCAGACCCCACCAACATCCCCGTCGCTGCCGATTTGACTCGAACTGCACGGTTCGCGAAGTTCCTGCGCAGCGCCGTCGCCGTCAAGACGAAACCGACCACCGACGTTCAGAAGTACCCGGGCGTGATTTGGTTCTCCGCTCTGCCTGGTGACCTCCAGGAGGTGCGGTCGCCGTTGATAACGCCGGACTGGCCGGCGACCGATCCACGCTGGCTCAGAGTGGCGCGAGTGCAGGAGCCCGTGCGCCCGCCCGCACCGGACACGTGTCAGCCCTGGCTCCGCGACGTGGAACTGGATACACCCGATGCCCCACCGTCGCTGAACGTGGAGTCTGCGGAGACGAACGCGAGCGGCGAGATGGTCCTGGTCCCTGCCTCGTCGGAGGCGCAGCAGGTATGGGATGAGTACCTCTCGACTCAATGGAACCGCTGGGCAGACAAGGCATCAGTGGCGCGGGCGGTCAAGCCGGTCTATCAACGGCTGTTCGCCATCCACCAGCAGATGCAGGGCGCCTCGGACAACTTTGATTTGTTCGTAGGCGTTGGCCTTCTCGACTCCCGGACGGACCCCAGCCGGCGGCTTCGGCGTCACCTGCTTGCGTTTGCCGCAGAGCTCACGCTCGACGACCGGACGGGAGCTATCAGCCTCGGGCCCGCCACGGACTTCATCTCGGTCCGAGTAGAAGCGGAGTTTCTGCCCACAGCCGAGCGTGCCCGCCTGCAACCCCAGGTCGACAGGTTGGGTGATGACCTGGCAGGGCTGGGTGCGGCACCGCAGGACCGGGCCAAGGTTGGAGAGCTGTTGACGCGCCTCATCACGCCGCTCAACGCCGTTGCCCGATACGTGGACGACCTCGCACCAGCGGATGCCCCGGCGAACGGCGCGGTAGTGTCCTTCGGAGCAGCTCTCGTATTTCGCCCGAGGAGCACGCGGTCGCTCGACGCGCTGTTGAAGCGCATCGAGGAGGATGCGACAGGAGAACAACCGAAGTTCCCGCTTGAGAGCGTTCCGGTCCCCTGGCGGAAGATGATGGAGGACGGCCGCGTTTGGGAACGAGAGCCCAATGTCCCAGGCACTACCGGACCAAGCGCCGAAGACGGACGCCTGTATTTTTCCCTCCCGAGCAACGACGAACAGTCGCGGATCGTCAGCAGGGCCAACGGGTCGCCAGGGGTTGTGGTGCAAGGGCCACCAGGAACAGGAAAGAGTCACACGATTGCTAACCTCATTTCCCACTACTTGGCGACCGGACGACGAGTGCTGGTCACCGCGCAATCGGCCCAGGCGCTGGCGGTCCTGCGCGACAAGATGCCGAGGGACCTGCAGCAACTCTGCGTCACTCTCCTTGGAGACTCACGCGCCAGCGATCGCAGCCTGCGACGTAGCGTCGAAGGGATCCTCGTGCGCCAGCAGGACTTCGATCCGGCGCACTACAAGGCGAAGATCGCCACGCTCGAGCAGGAGCTCACAGCCTCCATCACCCACTTAAATGACCTCGAACGCACGCTACACCAGGCTCGTGCGGCGGAAACGGAGACGCTCGAACCCGTTGAGGGGTACCGTGGAACGCGCGCCGTCATCGCGCGGCAGCTGCGTGACGAACGTTTGGGTTTCGAGTGGCTGAGCGACGCGATACCGCACGGCACGACGTGCCCCACGTACGCCGCCGGATGGGATCGCCTTGCTGCATATCATCGTGGGCTCGGTGCGGAGACACGCGCACAATTGAAGCGCGACTGCCCCGAACTTCCTTTCACCGACGACGCAGCGACAGATGCGGTCCGGGTAATTGTCTCCGCGAAGGCCGCGATTCCCGCACAGCAACCGCAGGCGCAAGTGGCGGATCTTCCCGCGTCAACTCCCACCGACAGCCTGAGTGGGGCGGACAAATGGCTACGCGATCTGCAGCGGGTCGAAGCCGCCATCGGACCGGACGACGCGGTTTGGACAGCGGCACTCAGGACCGCATTGCTTCCGAATGCGGTGAGCTGGCAGACCCGTCTCGAGGAGTGCAGGGCGGCACTCGTCTCGCTCACCGAGGCTGTTGTGGCTGCGACAATTAAGGTGGATGTCTCCACTCGAAACGCCGCAGAGGCTCGTCGTGCTCTGGGTCGCCTCGACGCGCACTACGCCGCGGGCGGCCAGCGTAGGACGCTCGCCTTCTTTAAGCCAGCGGTGGTTCGCGAGACCGATTGGGTTGAGCAGGCAGTTTCGGTGGAAGGATTGCCGGTACGGGAGCCCGAGGACATCACGCGGGCACGCCAGGCACTCGACGGGTGGGCGTATCTGACTGCCGGCTGGTTGCCGTGGGATGGCTGGCCATCGCCCGGTGGCACGCCCCGGACGCAAGTCGCGGTCCTGAAACACCGGGCAGAGTTACTAGGACTCCTTCTGTCGGTGGCTGGCAAGGCCTCCGATGTCTCCGACGACCTGCGTCGATGGGTAGAGGAGCATCTCGGGAGGGGAGTATCGACGGCAGATCTGCTGCTTGTCGTCGGGCGTCGCAGGGCTGAACTCGCGTTGGCGGCAGCGCATGCACGCCGCGACACGCTTGTGTCCCAGCTCCGGCAGACCATCGCAAATCGTGACGTCGTCCCGTCTCTTCCGCAGTTGCTCGACGGGCTGCTTGCGGAGGATGTTGACGCGGTCGCAGCGGCACTGGCTGGGCTGCATGCCGAGCGTGCCCACCGCGACACCCATAAGGTGTACGTTCAGTTCATCACCTCCGTGCGCCAGTGTGCGCCAAAGCTCGCGGATGCAATCGTGGCTGATGAGGGCACAGACCGCTGGGCCAGTGCATTCGCCGCTTTCGAGCAGGCGTGGCGCCACCGCTGTACTCAGAGCTGGCTCGACGTCATCCTCTCAAGAGAAAAGATCGAGGCCTTACATCGCGCAGCGCGAGATGAACGGCAACGACAGCAGGAGACACTGGCCGAGTTGACGAGCGTGCGGGCTTGGTCAGAGGCGTTGCAGCGGATAAACGATCGTCGCCGTGCCACCCTCACAGCTTGGGCGCAGGCAGTGGCTCGTATCCCGGCGTCCGGGCCGAACGTGTTCAGGCGCCGCGCCCAGGCGCAACGACTGCTCGGAGGCTGCCTCTCGACGATCCCAGCCTGGGTCGTCTCGCTGGGCAGGCTATACGAAACGATCGAACCCACTCCCGGTCTGTTCGATGTCGCAATTGTTGACGAGGCGTCTCAGTGTTGGCTCGATTCGCTCGTGCTGTTCTATCTGGCGAAACAAGTGATCGTCGTCGGCGACGACAAGCAGATTTCGCCCACGGTCGTCGGCGTCGCAGATAACGAGATCGATGCGCTGGCCGAAGCATATCTTCCAGATTTCCAGTTCCGATCCAGCTTCACGCTCGGTTCAAGTCTCTTCGACCATAGCCGGCGATATCTTTCCGCGGGCGTGCCGCTCCGTGAGCACTTCAGGTGCGTACCGGAAGTCATCGGGTTTAGTAACACACTGTGTTACCAGGGAAATTCCTTGATTCCGCTCCGGCAGGTCGGGAAGAACCGCTTGGAGCCGTTGAAGCGGACGTATCTGCCACACGGTATCCGGACCGGCGACATCAACGACATCGAAGCGCATGCCATAGTCGACGCCATCGCCACGTGCCACGCGGATCCGGCGTACGACGAATCCGATTTTGGCGTCATCTGCCTGCAGGGCGACATGCAGGGGGCTCGCATCGAGCAGTTCCTTCTCGATCGACTTGGGCCTGAGGTGTTCACTAAGAGACGACTGCGCTGCGGAAATCCCTATGCCTTCCAGGGCGACGAGCGCGACGTGATGTTCCTGAGTATGGTGGCCGCCCCGAACGCGCGGCAACAGTCGCTCACCACCACCATGTACGAGCAGCGCTTCAATGTGGCGATGAGTCGCGCGCGCGACCAAGCGTGGCTATTCCACAGCATCCAGGAGGACGAACTGGGGGCGAACTGCTTGCGGCGACGCGTGCTGGAGTTTTTCAGGAATCC
This sequence comes from Vicinamibacterales bacterium, assembly GCA_965197935.1. Taxonomy (GTDB): domain Bacteria; phylum Acidobacteriota; class Vicinamibacteria; order Vicinamibacterales; family CAZQMT01; genus CAZQMT01. The sequence continues at coordinate 2,631,292 of CBDAOD010000002.1, forward strand.
ACCGGAGCAAGCCATCAATGGGTCGTCCATTGATACTCCCCACCTTCAGCTCGTTGCTGCCAGGGCCGACCGAAGAGAGGAACGCCCACCGCAGCCTTTCGACAGCTGGTTCGAAGTGGACGTTGCGCTGGCGCTTGTCGCCCGCGCGTACACCATGTCTGCGCAGGTCGAGGTTGCACACAAGCGCATCGATCTTGTGGTTGAAGGAAGTGATGGGGTCAGGCTCGCGGTCGAGTGCGATGGGGAGGCATGGCACGGTGCTGATAACTACCTCGCTGATCTGGTGCGCCAGAGGCAGCTTGAGCGCGCGCAGTGGAGGTTCGTTCGCGTTCGCGAAAGCCTGTTCTACTCGGATGAAGCTAGGGCCATTCGGGAGGTGACCGAGGCGTGTGAAGAGCTCGACATCTCGCCAGGAGGTGGACGCGCGTGTTCGAAGGTTCCCTTCGTCGAGGCGTCAATCGGTAAAGAACCTATTGGCGTGCCTGACGAGCGGGACGAAGACGTCAGCCACGAGCCTCCGGCCGCGAATGCCACAGAAGCGGTAGAGACTGAGTCAGAAGCCGACGAACCGGATGATGATGATGCATCCGTCCCGTCGCGACAGCTCTTCGAAGTTGATCACCATGAATCGCCGGACGGCGTCGGGCCCGAGTATCCGGATCCTCGCACGGCCCCGGCCGGGAACGTTCGTGATGCGATCTTGGACATCATTGGAAGGCACGGTCCACTGACCAAAGCGGCTATCTATGGCTTGTATCGAGATGGGTGCCCTCGATTGGAGCGCGCAGGTAAGAACTTGCGACACGCCGCGAATGTCGCGCTAGCTGCACTGGAGCGATCCAAGAGGGTCGACGCGCGCGACGAAGGGCGGCGTCGCCTTACCAGCGAAGTGGTGTATCGGTTGCCGGAGCAGAAATGGATCCGGCGTCGGCCAGCGAGCAGGCGCAGTCTGGAAGAAGTGCCACTCTCTGAGCTGGCTGCCGAGATCATCGCTCGGGGTGGGTCTGCGAGGCCGGGTGGCGAGGCTGCGTTAGAGGTTCTTCTCAGAGATGTCTCTCGTCAGTATGGCGTCCTTCGACTCCGAGACCAGGCTCGCGCGCGATTAGCAGCGGCGGCGGAACTCGCGTTCGATCCACAGCGGGCTGCGCAGTTTGGAGTGCTTGCTCATTCGGCGTAACCCGTCGCACCGGCCTTGTGAGTGCCGACGGCGCAGACGTTCTTAGCTCAATCAAGTGTTTCGTCCATGACTCTGGCCAGTGAAGTTCTTGAATTGTCCCAGGCCGTCCACTGCCCAGGTGCTGACGTGAGTTCCCTGAAGCGGGATACTGTTACGCCAGTCCGCTTGGCGCACGATTCATGACACTCCGCTCTTTCAATAGGTGCATCCTCGTGGAGGACCCCGTCCGGGTGCGTCGGCCTGATGAGGGTGAACATTACGCGGCCTCGCAGCGACAGGCGTGTATCGATCCCAACCCCCACCAGATCGACGCGGTGATCTTTGCGCTCCGACGTCTCCCGAGCAAATCGTCACCAAATTACGCCAGGCCGAGGTGGAGTTGGGCCGCGGTCTGCGCACGCCCCAGGCCTGCAAAAAGCTGGGGGTCAGTGAGCAGACGTACGACCGCTGGCGGAAGGAGTATGGGGGGTTGCGTCTCGATCAGGCGAAGCGCTGGAAGGCCCTCGAGCAAGAAAACACGCGGCTGAAGAAGCTGGTGGCGGACCAGGCGCTCGATACCATGATCCTTAAAGAGGTGGCCTCGGGACACGTCTGAGCCCGTCCCGGCGACGCCCAGCCGTGGTGCACGTCCAGCACCGGCTGGACGTCTCGGAGCGGCGGGCCTGCCGAGGGCTCAGTCAGGCGCGGTCGACGCACCGGCATCGGCCGGTCGTCCCGGACGACGAACCCCGGTTGGTCGCGTGCCTCATCGAGTTGGCTACGCTGTATGGGCGGTATGGGTATCGGCGCATCACCGGGCTCTTGCGCGGGGCAGGCTGGACAGTGAATCACAAACGAATCGAGCGACTGTGGCGTCGAGAAGGCCTCAAAGTGCCGCAGCAACAACCGAAACGGGGCCGGCTGTGGCTCGCGGATGGCTCGTGCATCCGCCACCGGCCGGAGTATCGGCACCACGTCTGGGCGTATGACTTCGAGGCGGACCGCACGCATGACGGCCGGCCGCTGAAGATCCTCCCCATCGTCGAGGAGTATTCGCGGGAATGCCTGGCGATCGTGGTCGCCCGGTGGTTGCGGTCGATTGATGTGCTCGAGACGCTCGTGGAATTGTTCGTAATCCATGGCGTCCCGGCCCACATCCGCTCGACAACGGCCCGGAGTTCACGGCGGAGCTCGTCCGGCTCTGGCTCGAGGCTCTGCAGGTGCAGACGTTGTTCATCGAGCCGGGCAGCCCATGGGAGAACGGGTACGTCGAATCGTTCAACGGCAAGTTGCGGGATGAACTATTGGACCGGGAGATCTTCTACACGCTCACGGAAGCCCAGATCTTGATCGAGAGATGGTGGAGGCAGTACAACACGGTGCGGCCGCACAGTGCGCTGGGCTATCGACCCCCAGCGCCTGAAGCGGTCATGCCGGCACCGATTGGCGGGTTGATCATGAGCCCAGCTCTCTCATAAGAACTGGTACGACCACTGGGGGCAGGTCATTCTGAAGCGTTATATATACCCTGAACTCGTCCTCACCACCGATCACTTCCTTGGGAGACCCCGCCGGTAGCTCGCGCGTGCGCACTTGCGTTTTACTTCCTCCTCGAGCCGCCAAAGAGTGTGATCTGAGCCGCGCCACGTGCCACGTCAGACTGTGATCGACATGACCGGCACGATTCACACATGTCGACTCCTTCCGATCACAGCCGAAGCCCAGATTCACCCTCGGTTTTCGCGCCGTCCCCACCAGGGGCGTGCCGCCCCAGGAAGGAACGGCGTGCCACTAGCGACCCCCCTAAAAAGCCGCCTGTGGCGGCACGGCGACCGGCACGAATCACAGATTCGTCCGGCACGCCTGGGGGTCGCTAGTGGCTGATTGTTCCCTCCAGGAAGGGTGAAAAACCCTGTCGGAAGGATGATCCATAATTCCTCTTATGGACCATCTTCCGGTCGCGGCGCCGACCTCGACGACGACCCCAGACGACCCCAGACGACCCGAGCCGAGCGGTCGCGTGGTCCCCCTCGCGCCCCGCGCCATCGGCCGGCAGTTGACCGCCGCCACCGAGCTGGCCCGACCGCGAGGGACCGCACGACCACGGCCCAGGCCCCGCTGCCGGGCCGTCGCGCTCGTACTGGACGGGGACGCTGCCACCATTTTGCAAGTGCCGTTTTCTTGCTCTCTTCGGCCTCGTTCAGACTCGAGCGTGGAGTGACGGGGTAGCCCGTGGACGCTGTCGCCCACCGGCCTGTTCGTCATCGGGTTCGTCAGGATGTGGGCGATGGGCCGCAACGTTTATGCGGTGGCGGTCCCGCGGACTGACCTGACATAAAGTGTCCAACGAGATCCGTCATGTCTGCAGGGCGAAGCTTGAAATCATGAATGGTGCCTGAAACGAATGGCTGACTCACCAAGCCGCCTGCAGCGGCTCCTCGACCGCCTGAACCACGAGTTCGAGCGGCTCCACAGGGCGAAGGAGGACGCATTCTGGGCGGCTCACATGGGACTGCTCGCTGAAGCGGACGTGGCGCAGGCGGCGCTGAACGAGCGCGAGCGTGCGCGCGCCGGCTTCATGCACGACCCGGCTCGGCTTCGAGTAGTGATCGAGGAGGTCTCGGCCATCAAACGGGGCGAGACCCAGGCCACCCCCGAGCAACGACTGGCGATCGACGGATGGCGGCGCACGTTCGAGGCGCAGGTTATCGAGAACGCGGAGGCCCGCGACCTGCACAACGAGCTGGTCGAGGACGAGGGCCGTCTCTCGATGGTCCGTCGCGACATGCCACTCGGATACGTCGACGGGACCAAGGGACCGGTGCGGGCTAGTTCGGTCGAGCTGTCGGTCATGCTCACTACCGATCCCGACGAGGGGCGGAGACGGGCGGCGTGGGAAGGGCTCCGGACCATCGAGCCGTTCGTCCTGTCGCACGGCTTCCTCGAACTGGTGCGCAAGCGGAACCGTTTGGGCCGTCTGCTCGGGGGCGTCGACTTCTACGACGCCACGGTGCGCCGCACCGAAGGCATGACGAAAGCTGAGGTCTTCGCCTGGCTCGACGAGCTGGAGGTGAAGACCCGCGCCCGCACCCGCGCCTCATTGCGCGAGCTGGCCGCCGTGAAGGGCGACGACGCCCTTCGACCATGGAACCTGCGATTCGCGGTGTCCGGGGACGTCACGACCGAAAAGGACCCATACTTCCCATTCGGCGCCTCGCTCGCGCGGTGGGGTCGCTCGTTTGGCGCCCTTGGCATCGGCTATCGCGGCGCGCAGCTGGTCCTCGACCTGGTCGATCGCACGGGGAAGTACGAGAACGGCTTCATGCACGGGCCGGTGCCGGCGTGGCGTGAGCGGGGCACGTGGCGCCCGGCCCGCATCCAGTTCACGGCGAACGCCATCCCCGGCATGGTCGGCTCGGGGCAGCGCGCCACCGAGACGCTCTTCCACGAAGGGGGACACGCCGCCCACTTCGCGAACGTCGACATGCCCGCACCGTGTTTCGCCCAGGAGTTCGCGCCCTCGTCGGTGGCGATGGCCGAAACGCAGAGCATGTTTCTCGACAGCCTGCTTTCCGACGCGGATTGGCAGACGCGCTACGCGCGCACGGTCGACGGCCAGCCGATGCCGTTCGCGCTGATCGAGAAGGCCATCCGCCAAGGGCAGCCGCACGCCGCGTTCGCCGTGCGTTTGATGCTGGCGGTCTGCTACGCGGAGAAGGCAATCTACGAGATCCCCGACGACGCGCTGACCGCCGAGCGCGTCTTGCACGAGGTGCGCGACGTCGAGCGACGCCTCCTGTTCCTCGACGAGGGGAGCCCCCGTCCAGTCCTGTCAGTGCCGCACCTTCTGTCGAGCGACAGCAGTGCCTCCTACCATGGCTACGTCCTGGCCGAGATGGCGGTGGCCCAGACGCGGGCGTTTTTTGAACACCGGGACGGCCACCTGACCGACAACAGAAGGATCGGCGCGGACCTTCGTGAATCGTACTGGCGCGAGGGGAACCTCCACCGGTTCGGCGAGTTCGTCGAGCGGCTGACACGCCGTCCGTTATCAGCGGGCGACTTGGCACAGCGCGTCAACCGAGGGCCGGATGAGGCGGTCGACGAAGCACGGGCGCGTATCGACACCCTCGCCGACGTGCCCCCTTTCACCGACACGGTGGCGCTTGGCGCGACGATTCGGGTCGTCGATGGCCATGACGTCGTCGCGTCGCTCGCCGACGGGGACTCGTTCGATGAGCTGGCCGACACGTTCCGTACATGGGTTGAGCGTCGCGCGGCCGCACGTCTGGAGACGTCGAGCCGCTCGGTGACCAGATGATCCGACTACCATGGGCGTTCCCTCATTTGATGACGGTGTCCCGTGTAGAGAGCGCATCCCCCATAGCTTGCGGCCTACCAAGAGCGTGTTCGGGCAGTCTCGCCAGGCACATTCGGCGTCAAATCCGGCTTCGCGCAGAGCGACGAGCTCGTCGTCGAACGGGAAGTAGGTGTCTTCGGCTGCCCCTGCCCACTCGTCGAAGTGCTCATAGGCGCGCCCTTCGTCGATGCCAGTAGTGACTCGCCGCCGGCCGCCCGCTCGTGTCCAATCCCGAGCTGCTCACCGTTCATCAGCACGTCCCTCAACGTCCGCCATCGCACCTGTACGCCTCAGCCTGAAGGGAAAATGCGCCACCTCCAACAACGAGGACAAACATCAACAACCCGCGGTATCGGTTGACCAGCGGCACCTGCGGGCCCGGGCGGCGACCTCGAACCGCTGCTCTGCCGCCTGCCCTTTTGCCTGACCGATCGCGTGAGGGCGCTACAGTAAACTCTGGAACTGATTGTCTTGCGGACCGTGACACGGCCCGAAATCGATACTTGGACTTTTTATCGGACGGTCCCCGTATAATCAGAACATGAGCTTCGATGACTACAAGGTCATCCTCTATCGTCAGGACGATGGCTCCTGGGTAGCAGAAATCCCAGCCGTCGGGGGCTGCTACGCACTGATGGACACGCGTGAGGCGGCTCTCATCGAGCTGGAGCGCGTGTTCGGCCTTATTGCGGAGGAGCACCAGGAGCGAGGAGAGTCTCTCCCCAAGGACACGACCGAGATCGTGCATGCCTAGCGCGACAGCCCGCGACGTTCAGCGGGTCGCATCAGGGCTGGGTTTCGCAAGACGACGACAAACGGGGAGCCACGGACGGTGGATACATCCGGATGGCCGCACCGTCACAATTCCGCTACATGGTGGCCGCGAGATCGGCCCACCGCTCTTCTTTAAGATTCTAAGACAGCTCGGCGTGTCCCAAGCCGAGTTCGATCGTCTGCGATGAGTCGCCCTCGACGAGGAACTCACGGCGCGCCTGGCAAAGGAGGGTGGATGGACCCGGGTCAAGGCGTCGCTTGAGGTGTGTCTCGCCGGCTTCCCCGCACACGCGGGGATGGACCTCACCCAGTCGGCCAAGCGCAGTTCGTGGGGCAGGCTTCCCCGCACACGCGGAGATGGACGCCAGCCGGCAACGGCGGCCCTGGCGCACGTGGTCCGGAACAAGGTCGAGGCGGCCTACGCCCGCTCGGATCTCTTTGAGCGCCAGAGGGGAGGCCAGATCAGACGCGCGGGGGCTCCGTGATACTGAAGAGTTTCCGGTTGTAGGATGGGTTGCTCGATTGGTTGGAAGCAGTGGGCCGTTGTCGGCGCAGACAGGTTCAACGGCGGACACCGGAGTGTCATTCCGGACGGAGAAAATACAGCATGGCGAGAAAGAACCGAACAGTAGCGGATCGGCAGAAGTCTCTGCAACCTGCCGCCCCGGAGGCGCCCTTTACGCTAGCCGGCCGCGGGCGGAGCTCACGCGTGAACGACAATCGGATCATCTACGCGGCAGACGGCCTCGCAAAATTTCGGCCGAGTGGGTCGACATCGCTGCGTTCACTCCACCATCGGATGCTCCGGCCGCGGGCGGTCGTGGAATGAGACGCGGTGACGTGTGCTGGCTGAGCGGCCGATGGGCGCACGGTCGCAAGGGAATCTGCGCGCCAGGTTCGTTACGTTGACAGTACCAGCGTCATGAATGAAGCAGGGCGTGACACCCCTTTGCGCATGGCCGCTTTCGCACATGTGCGAAGGCTGAGCGAGCTCCACGATCCCCTGACCGCGACCGAATTGAAGTCCGGATTCGTGTTCCAGGGCGAGCGCATTCCGCTCATCAACCCGCAACGCGGCATCTTCAAGCCGCAGCAGATGCGGTTCCTGCTCTCGATCAAGACGGTTTTTCCGAAGCCGGGTGCCAAGGTGTGGTACGACGACCAGCGCGAGGTGCATCGCCAGATTTTCGAGGGTGACGAGACGATCGACTATGCCTTCATGGGCCAGGACCCGGGTGCTGCCGATAACCGCTGGCTTCGCGAGGCGTTCGAGAACCGGATACCGATCATCTATTTCCTCGGTATCGCGCCGGGCCGCTACCAGGCCATGGTGCCGGTCTTCATTTCCGGGTGGGACGCCACGGCGCTGCAGGCACGCGTTGCGTTCGGTGTGCCCGATCAAGAGACGCTCGCGCCGCCTGAGAACACGCTGGAACGGCGGTACGCCCTACGCGCGGTCAAGCAACGGCTGCATCAAGCGTCGTTTCGCGAAGCCGTCATTACCGCGTATAACGGCCGCTGCGCAGTGTCGGGCCTGCCGGAGCCTCTGCTTCTGGACGCGGCCCACATCGTCACGGACAAGAACGAGCGGTTCGGCCAGCCGGTGGTGCCCAACGGAGTCCCGTTGTCGAAGATCCATCATGCCGCGTTCGACGTCCACCTAATCGGCATTGATCCGGACTATCGGCTACATGTGTCCGAGCGACTGCTCGGACGGAACGACGGTCCGATGCTCGAAGCCCTGAAGCGGCTGAACGGTGGAACCATCCATCTGCCAGGCCGTATCAAGGACCGCCCTGATCGCAATCGGCTCGCGCTGCGCTTCGAGCACTTCAAGGCGGCGGTGTGAGATGTCTCGCTTCGCCCAATATATCGGTAGCGTCCCGTCAAGTTCTCCATGTCTAGTGGCTTCGAGCGCCACGATGCGACAGCGGTGCTCGGCCGGCCAGGCCGCTAGCGCCAGCCACCCCCGGGTCGTCGTCGGAAACCGCCTGCGGGTTCGCTGTTGGGGTTCGCGCGCAGCAGGCCTGATTCGCGCCCGTAGCTGGTCAGGCGCAGATCGAAACAGCACTCATCGAGCCGGGGAAGCCGTGGCAGAATGCGACCGACGAATTGTTCAACGGGAAGTTCCACGACGAGTATCTGAGCCTGCAGTGCTTCTGGGAACGCTGCATCGAATGGGCCAAGACCTCCTCTGAATCGCCGGCGCCCCTCATGTCGGCGTTGAGTAGCTTGAGCGTCTATTTGAAATCGGCGGCGGGCAGGGAGGGCGACCTGCTTCTCGCTGTGGCACCTCACGTGGCGGTAGGTCACAATGCCGAGCACTTTGTCAAGGAACTGGTCCGTTTCGTTGCCGAGAGCCCAGAGCGCGTCAGCGCTATCCTGGAGACCCTCCTCCTGACGTATCAGCCATTCTTCGACTACGAAGACCGTCTCAAATCGCTTTTGATCCAGCTTGCCCAAGAGGGACACAGGGAGGACGCCTTGAGGTACGCGGAGCAATTGCGAGATGTCCAGGGGATGCAGGAACTGTTCAACCGGCTAACTCGGGCGCCTCAAGTCTGATTGGACGAGGTGCCGCCAACATTCGCGATTGGCAGAGTGCGCTCGCGGACTCGAATTGAGTCGGGGGCTGCGTTGATGACATGGCTGGCGGCTGATTGATGTGCAGCACAGACGGCGCCCTCACGCTCTCGTCATCCCGATCTTGCGGCTATTCGGCGCGAAGGCCCGAACGCCGAAAATGTGGGTCACGGTGTTCGCGTCCCAGCCTTCGGTGTGCATCGACACGGACACCACACACCGTACCTGCTGCGCACCCGAAACGCGCGCCGGCCGTGATCGCCGGAGCGACGGTCACAATTCCAGGCGGGGTCATGCTGCCGAAGGCCACGCTAGCCCTGGACGTCCTCGCGATTCGACCTAGCTCAGATCGGCCCGAACTGATCGTAGGAGAGATCAAAACCTAATTTGATATACTTTTCTCATGAAGGGTGGAACGAGAATGCTCTGGTTCTGTGCACTTCATGCGTACTCGGGGTCGAACGGGCGATAGAATCGTCGCGGCGAATCTGTGGGGGAGGTGTTCGAGATGGCACGCAAGAGTCCCAATGTCCACGTGTCGAGGAATCCGAGCACAAAGCGCTGGAAAGTGACTCAAGGAGGAGAAAAACTCTCAACGCATCGCACACAGGCCCTTGCCGACAAGGCGGCGGCGAAAGAGGCCCGTAAGGACGGTGTCGACCGTGTGACGCACGGGAGGGACGGAAAGATCAGAAGTAAGGACAGCTTCGGCAACGATCCCAATCCGCCCACGGATACGGAGCACTAGCGATGCCCTTACTCGGAAAGCCGCCAAAGCACGGTGGAGATCGAAAAGCTAAGGGGCGTCCTAAACCATCATGGATTCCTTAACGTTTCACGGTATTCTTAAATATTACGTGGATACTTAAATTTTAACTGGATTTTTCCGTGCGACTGTTCTACGATTCGGGCCATGCAGAATTGGCTCCCCGAACGCGACTACCACGAAGACCTGAAGCTCTTCCGTCTCATCAAAGCCGGCGGTATTCTCCGAAAGGTCTGGCGTCGCGTTTCCGAGCTGCACGAGCCCGACGCTGGCGACACCATGTGGTCGCTCAGTTGTCGAGCGTTCGTGCGGAGTGGTCGAGAGTTCAGCCTCGCCCAGCAGGACTGGCCTTGGCTGTCCATCGTCGAGCGTCGAAAGATGCAGTGGATTCTTTCCATCGGCATCATCCCGGTCCGCTTCTATCACGGCACTGCCACTGAGGTGCCTAGCAGGTATTCGGCGGCGGCGGATCTGGAAGCGGCGATTCAAGGCGTGCTCAACCTTGACAACCGGATCAAACCTGGGATCCTGCTGAGGCTCGTTACCGAAACGGATTCCAAGGGGCTTCCACTTGCGGTGAAGCTCATCGAATACGAAGAAGCCTCCGACACGGTATTGAACACCGTCACGATTCCTGAGGCGGGGGAAAGCGGTCGAGTGACAACCTTCCCACAGGTCCAGCCGAAACCAGGCGTTGTGCAACCGAAGCCAGCAGTCAGGCCGCTTGCCGGTCGCGCGAAGGGCCAGACGGATGACGAGTAACAGATTCTTTGGCGAAAGGCTTGAACTGGCGCGGACGTTTCGAGGCCTGAGCCAAAGTGCGCTCGGTAACGAGGTTTCCGCATCGAACGCGCTCATTTCCTACTACGAAAACGGTAAACAGACGAACCCCCCAGCGGATCTGGTTGAGGCGTGGGGCGAAGCCCTTGGCTTCGAGCCTGATTTCTTCTTCGAACCTATTCAGGATCTCTTTCGAGACGAGGAATGCAGCTTTAGACATCGGCGAACTGCACCTGAATATCTCAAGCGACGAGCGCGGGCGTTTGGCACGCTCGTAGGCGAAGTTGTCGGCTACCTAAAGGCGAAGCTTGAGCTACCCGCATTCGACGTGCCCACTGTTAAGGAAACGTCAGCCAAGAGCATTGAAGATGTCGCACGACACTGTCGTTCTCATTGGGGCCTTGGCCTTGATACCCCGATCACACATATGGGGCGCGTTGTCGAGAACGCTGGTATTCCCATCGTCAAGACCCTAGCCTCGACGGAGAAGGTTGATGCCTTCTCACGGCGGGGGCACACGCCAGTCGTTATCTTGAATACTTTTAAAGAGAGTCCGTCCCGGTGGATCTTCGACATGGCGCATGAGTTGGGGCATTTCGTGTGCCACACGATGACACTTACCGGGTCGGTCGAGACTGAACGCGAAGCCGATGCGTTTGCGAGCGCGTTTCTGCTTCCCGCTCGCGCATTTTCCAGAGAGTTTAAGTCGGCCCCCTTTTCCTGGGAGCACATGTTCCAACTGAAGGCCCGCTGGCAGGTAAGTCTCGCCGCGATCGTGTATCGCGCCTACTCTCTTGAGCTTATCGACGCCCAAACGTATCGACGGGCCTTCAAATACTTGTCTGCGCGGCAATGGCGAAAGCGGGAGCCTCAAGAACCTGAGGCGCAAAAACCAGAGTTGCTGCGGGAGTCGCTGGCGGCGCTCCACCAGGAGTTAGGGGAAGACCCTCAATATCTGTCTGCAAGACTGTACTTTCGGCCAGAGACGTTCGAAGAGATTACTGGCATACAGATCCCGAAACGAAAGCCACAAGGGAAGGAAGTGCTTACGTTCCAAAAGCCTAGTAGAACCCCCGCTAAAGCGAAATAGTATACTTGACGGTAAGCAAAAAGCTCATAAATTGAGGCATGAACAGGCTGCCTAACGCCAAGCGTGCCCAGATCCTCTCACTGCTCTGCGCCGCCGCACAACACGCTCGCCGCCACGCCGTCCGCCGCCGCTGCACCGGAGCAGCAGCTCCTGCTTCCGTCACCCCGCGCAACACATATCCGTTGTGTTGATCTCAATCCGCCGCGCCCAACGCACCTCGCCCCACGGCTTCGACATGAGCACCAGGTACTCGCACTCCACGTGCTCCATACGTGTCTCTACCTCGGCTTTTGAGCGGATCGCGCTGATTCAGCGCATCGATTTTCTTGGAACTCTAGAAAATTCGAGGAGTTCGATAGAACGACTCCCGCCGCCTCCACCATTATTTCAACAAACAAAATAGGCATTTAAGCGATTCGAAGGAATCGCTGTACCTATTTTGTCCCTTCCTGCTATACTTTCGGCGTGCTGGCCATCTACCGGCGCCACCAGCCGCCCTGCCGCTATCGCTCGCGCCGGGTGCGGAACTGCAAGTGCCCGATCTGGGTGCAGGGCTCGCTTCGCGGGGAATACATTCGCCGGAGCCTCAATCTCCGCTCCTGGGAGGCAGCCTCCGGCCTCGTCCGGGACTGGGAAGCCTCCGGGGAGATCGGCGTCGTCAAGCCCGAAGCCCCCACCATCGCGGAGGCCGTTGAAAAGTTCCTGCACGACCTGGAGCACGGCCAGCACCGGAAGAGCGCCACCCTGCAGAAGCACCGGCACCTCCTTGAGAAGCGACTGCTCCCGTGGTGTCAGGAGAAGGGCTATCGCCTGCTCCGGCAGCTCGACGTGGACGCCCTGCGTGCGTTCCGCGCCGTCTGGCCGGATTCCGCGATCACGGCCCAGAAACACCTCGAGCGGCTCCGCACCTTTTTCTCCTTCTGCCACAGTGCCGCATGGGTGAAGCACAACCCGGCCAAAGCCGTCAAGGCGCCGAAGCTCGGCCGTCCGTCCGAGCGCGTCAAGGTCTTTACCGAGGATCAGCTCAAGAGCATTCTCACGGCCTGTGACAGGTATCCGACGCGCAACTCGTTTGGCTACGACAACCCCGCGAGAGTCAGAGCGTTCGTGCTAGTGCTCCGTTACACAGGGCTCAGGATTGGCGATTGCGTCGCCCTGCGGAAGGAGCACGTGGAAGATGACCGGCTGTTCCTCCACACCGAGAAATCCGGCGAGTCCGTGTATCTCCCGTTACCCGATGCGGTGACCGATGCCTTGGACGAGATTTGGAGCGGCGCTGAGTATTTCTTCTGGACCGGCCGTGGCCTTCGGAAGTCAGCCGTTGCAGACTGGCAACGCACGCTGCGGCGTGTGTTTGAGCAGGCCAACCTGACCGGCAATGCCCACATGTTCCGGCACACGTTTGCGACCGACCTCCTCGCCCGCGGCGTGCCCATCGAGGATGTCGCGATTCTCCTCGGCCATGCTACTCCCGCGGTGACCGCGAAGTACTACTCGCACTTCGTCAAAGCAAGGCGGGAAAAGCTGGAAGCAAGGGTCAGAGAGATGTGGGCGTAGACATGGCATTCGAACGAGACAGACCCCGTCGTTCGTTACCAAGTGTTCCACCCCCACCATTGCTGTGACGTTCAAGGCATTCTGCCGACTTCTGGGGCTTCGAGTTGCGGCTGTGCCGGGCGTACCGAGTCCAGATTCGCGTCCTGTCTCAGAATCGGCGTCTAGCCTGCCTCTTCTTACGAATCTTCGACTCAAGCAGCCGTTGTCGAAAGCGCTTATGAGTCCTGAGTTCCGCATCCACGAAGTCAATTCGCCGCCGAAGTGACGTCTCCTCGTCCTGAGATCTTTCTACTCGGCGCTGCCACGCGTCACGAAGCTCCTCAAGCTCTCGAATCACGTGCCCGACGACATCGGATCTGCCAACGGTCCTCAGACGCTGAAAGTGACATCCAACGAGCACATATGGCCGCCGCAGGTCTTCCTCATACAGGTCGTTCTGGGCTCGCCAGAGAGCAACCGCAAGTTCTCCACCGAAGTACTTTCCTAGCAGTCGCTCTACAATGGCTTCCGCCTCTGCGGCTAACACACTGCATACCGTGCCGCAGTAGGCCCGAGCGTTGCCGAACATGAAGTTCCCCGCCAATCGATGCCACGAGGCACACGAATTATTCAAAACAATCGGCGATGCTCTGCCGCTACCAGCAAGCGGCTGCGGCATCGGGATGTAGATTCCGTCGGCCATCTTCAGCGCCATCGATGCAGATACTCGTGGCACCGATTCCCGTCGGATCGGCCTTAGGCCACCACTTCCTTGCATCTCTACAAAATCGATGATCGCGTTTCCAACCGGGAGCGCTCGCTTTCCTTCGTCGTCAGTCCACGCAACCGTTCGGCGCGCCGGAAGCGGGCTATACCCTCGACATGCCGCTCATTGACGAGACGACCGCCACGGGCCTGACGCAGGAACTCCGTGTCGCGAGTGACACCGAGCGGGTCGCCTGGGTCCTCGGGGCCTTTTACAGCACGGCCGAACGCGAGTACGGCCAGAGCGCGCGCGCGGAGGACTATGTGGCCGTCAACACCGGCGCGGTCTCCGAGTTCTTGCGGGTCGTGACGGGGAGCCCGGATCTCGTCTGGGCGGGCTCACGGACCCTGGCGGGCCACCCCGGCACGGAAGAGCTCTTTTTCTCCGACCTCACCTATGACTTCAATCAGCTCGCACTGTTCGGGGAGGTCTCGCTGGCCGTCACCGACCGGTTCAGCCTGACCGGCGGTCTCCGCTGGTACGACTTCGACGAGCGGCGCACCCAGACGTTCGACGGCCTGTTTGCCGATCCGCTCGACAGCGACGGGACGACGACGGCCGCCGGCATTGCTCCGCGGGTCATCGCCAGCTACGCCGTGACCGAGGCGACGCAGGTGAACGCGCAGGTGTCGAAGGGCTTCCGCCTCGGCGGCATTAACGACCCGCTCAATACGCCGCTCTGCACGCCGAAGGATTTGGAGACCTTTGGTGACCGCCCCACCTGGGACAACGAAACGCTCTGGAATTACGAGGTGGGCACCAAGTCCACCGTCCTGGGCGGCCGTGGGACGGTGAACGTCTCCGGCTTCTACATGGACATCCGCAACCTGCAGGCAACGGTGACGGCCGGTTCGTGCTCGTCGCGGCTTATCTTCAATGTGCCGGACGCCCGGAGCGCCGGCCTGGAAGTCGAGGTCACCGCGCAGCCGACGCCCCTCTTCGACGTTGCCCTCTCTGCCAGCGTGGCCGACGCCAGACTCCAGTCGACCCTGGAGGCGTACGACGCCGCCGGAAACGCCACGGGTATCATCGCGGGCATCGAGGACGGTAAGCGCCTGCCGACGACGCCGCGATTTCAGACGACGGCGGCCGCCACGTGGCGGTGGGTCATGGGCGGCTGGGTCGGCTATCTGAGCGGCGTGTACCAGCACGTCGGATCGCGCTTCACCCAGATCGGCGACCAGGCCGAGGGGTTCGGCTCCGTCGACCTGACAGCGCTGACCCCCGCGTTGCACCCGGCCACGGTCATCGGGGGGCCGCTGACGCAGAGCACGTTCACCTTCAATCCGGAACTGCCGGCCTACAACATCCTCAACACCAGGATCGGGGTGCTCAGCGGCGTGTGGGACATCGCCTTCTTCATCAACAACGTCACCGACGAGCGGGCGTTCCTCGCGCTCGACCAGGAGCGGGGCACGCTCGCCCGGATCGGCTATCTGACCAACCCGCCGCGCCGCGTCGGCATCAGCACGCGCGTCAGCTTCTAAAGCGAACACAAGCCTAGCTCACAGCAAAGGAGAATCCATATGAAGCCGATCTTTCTGAAGGCCATTGGCCTGTCGCCGCGTGTCGTCGCGTCGCTGGCCGTCCTGGCGCTGGCATGGGCGCCCGCCGGGGCCGCCGCGCGCGGCGCGGCGCAAGGCGAACCGCAGGAGCAGATCGAGGAACTCAGCCGGGTGCTCGGGGTGACACCGGCGGAGATTGAAGCGATGGAGCTATCGCCGGAGGAGATCGAGAGGCTGCTCACCGGATTCACCGCGGAAACGGTCGTCGTCGGCTCCCGCGGGCAGCCGCGGTCGGTGACCGCGTCGCCCGTGCCGGTGGACGTGCTCTCCCCCGCCGACCTCACCAGCCAGGGCGCCATCAACCTGCAGGACCAACTCCGGACGGTGGTGCCGTCGTTCAATGTCAACACCCAGCCGATCAGCGACGCCTCCACGGTCGTTCGGCCGGCGATGCTGCGCAATCTGGCCCCGGACCACACGCTGGTCCTGGTCAACGGCAAGCGCCGCCACCGCTCGTCGATCATCGATTGGCACGGCGGCAACGGCGTGGCGTTCGGATCGCAGGGACCCGATATCTCGGCTATCCCGGCGATCGCGCTGCGGCAGGTCGAGGTGTTGCGGGATGGTGCGGCTGCGCAATACGGCTCGGACGCGATTGCCGGCGTGCTGAACTTCCAGCTCAAGGACACTGCCTCCGGCGGGGCCATCGAGTACCACACCGGCGCCTTCGGCGCCGGCGACGGCGAGGCCATGACCGTGGCCGCCAACGTCGGTCTGCCGCTGAGTGCCACCGGCTTTGCCAACCTCAGCCTGGAGTACGGCGGCGCGAACCCGACCAACCGGAGCGCGCCCCGCAGTGACGCGATCGCCCTCATCGCGGCCGGGAACACCGACGTGGCGTCCGATACGCCACAGATCTGGGGATCGCCGGACATCGACGACGACCTCAAGCTTTTCGGAAACTTCGGCTACACCTCCGCGGCCGGGGTGCAGGTCTATAGCCACACCAACTACGCCAGCAAGCGGGTGACCGGTGGCTTCTCCTTCCGCAACCCGAATACGCGGGGCGGCGTCTTCAGCGGCGACGGCGGCGAGACGCTGCTGATCGGCGACGTGCTGCGAGCTAACGAGACGGGGTCGGCGAATTGCCCGACGGTGGCCATCACCGACAACGTCGCCGACCCGGTCGCCCTGCAACAGGTGTTCGACGACCCGAACTGCTTTTCGTTCCGGGAGCGGTTTCCGGGCGGCTTCACGCCGAACTTTGGCGGCGAGGCGCAGGACATGTCGTTCGTCGGCGGCATCCGCGGCTTCGCCACCGACGGCTTCACCTGGGACGTGAGCGGATCGCTCGGCGCCCACGAAACCGACCTCTTCATCACCGACACCGTCAACGCCTCGCTCGGCCCCGACACGCCCACCTCGTTCAAGCTCGGCAGCAACCGGCAGCGGGAGGTCGCGCTCCACGCCGACGTGTCCTACGCCGCCACCGACATGATCAACATCGCGGCCGGCGCGGAATGGCGGAACGAGCAGTACGAGACCCGCGCAGGGGATCCCGCGTCGTGGACGGTCGGCCCCTATGGCCGGGGACAGGGATTCTCTGCCGGCTCCAACGGATTCTTCGGCTACGGGCCGCTGGCTGCGGGCACCTGGAGCCGGCGCAACGTCGCGGTCTACGGCGACATCGAGCTGACAGGCGCCGAGGATGACTGGACGCTCGGATCGGCCGTCCGGATCGAGCACTTCGACGATTTCGGCCCGGCGATGAACAGCAAGCTCTCCGGCCGCGTCGGCTTCGTGCGCGCCAGCGTGAGCAGTGGGTTCCGCGCCCCAACGCCGGGCCAGCAGAACGGATTCAACATCTCGACCATCTTCGACCCGGCGCTCGGCGATCTCGTGAACAACGGCACCATCCCGTCGATCTCGCCGGTGGCGGCGCTCCGCGGCGGCGTGCCGCTCGCGCCGGAAACGTCCATCAACTACACCGCCGGTGTCGTCTTCGACACCGGACCGTTCACGTTCACGGCCGATTACTTCCGGATCACCGTGTCCGACCGGATCGGGATCACGACCTTTGAAGTCGAATGTCCGGCGGAGGTGTTCCAGTTTGACCTGAAGGTCTGGCCAACCGAGCGCGTCTGGGCCTCCCTACGCGAGGCGGCAGGCGAGCGGCCGCTGGTTGCGGTGCCTTCGCGCAAGGTATTGGCGCTCGGCACCATTGAAGATATCCGCGACGCCTTCCGTGACAATATCGTGGGCTCGATTGAACGCACGCCGGTCGGCCCCGAAGACCTCCGCCATGAAGACAGCGCCGTCGTCTCCCTGATGCGGCAGGCCCTCGTCCGGTCAATGGCCGGTGTGGAAGTCGTGGTTCCATGCTCAGGCGTGATGCGGCTCGTAGCGCTCGACCTTGATCTGATCCTGCGTGCGGCGCGCCTGGGCTAGATCGTAAGCGGCCTGTAGCCGTATCCAGTGATCGGCCGTGGACCATCCGAGCTTTTCAAGACGGATGGCCATTTCGGCAGAGATGCCCGCCTTCTCGTTGACGAGGTTATTTAGAGCCTGACGCGTCACACCGAGAAGCGCGGCGGCTTTGGTTACCGTCAGTTCAAGAACCTCGATACAATCCTGCCGGATAATGCGGCCCGGATGCGGCGGATTCTTCATCGGCATGGCTGTCTTCTCCTTTCCGTTTGGGGCTTATATATTAAAGTGCCGAAAACGCCAGATCAGGTGTCGTGGCTTTCGATGATGTTGCCGGGTGTGACGGCGGCAACGGCGAGCTGCTTCGCCGTGGTTCCGGTCGGGATCCGGATAGGTTCCTCCAACTCGGCCTTGCTCGGCTGGTAGCTGTGCGGCTGCACGCGGACGGTTGGGCGGTTGTCTGGCTGTGGCTTAGTCACTTGTGAAGCCTCCTAGGGAACGGGCGGTGTTTCCACGTCGGCTGTCGCCCTCAGTCTGTCAGACAAGTGGCGCTTTGCATCCTGGATCCACGAACGGTGCTCATTTAGGTCCTCATCAGACAGGAGCCTTGATTGGAAGCTGTTCTTGTTAGGTTCGAGCACCGCTATTCGAGCCGGACCGTTCACGCCTCCAGGATTTACCGCAATCGCGTGATCGAGCGTCCACGTGACGGCAAGAGTCGCCTCCTGTACAGTCGGCTGGCCTGTTGGCCAGAAAATCTCGCGCATCAGCGCAAGGAACGGGTCCGTTATCGGTTGCGTGCTGCCCATCGAGCAGAACCACATCTGGTCAGTGTAGAGAGTAGGTTGGAAGCCGTTGGAAAACTCACAGAGAACTTGTTCTCGTCCCACTGGTACCGCTAGGAGCGCTGAGTAGGTTTCGGGTGGCGTGAAAGTCTGACGAAAATCGGTAATCGTTGCGCTACTGATGTTCCGGCATATATCAACGGGCTTTTGTCTCACTCCTTCGCGTTCCCCTACGAATTGCTTGTTATGCAGCGCGTTCTCGACAACGTTCCTGAATCGTTGACCGTGCCCAACACTGCCAGTTCCGGCGATGATGGCTCTGTTGTCGACCACGTCTAGTTTTTCCGCCGGCTGCTCGATGGTCCTGAACGTGCCGGCGGCCATCGTCATTGAACTATCAGTACCAATGACGACTCCGTCCGAGCAGAGAATGCCGACGACCGCTGTCATGCCGAGCGAAGGATACTGTTCTTCTGCATGTCCGGATAAGCCTTATAGATGGCCGATACGAGTTGCAAGAAGTTCAACTTCAGGACGAAGGCTGACACACGCCGGATGTAATCCTTGGTCGAGTCCGACAGTTCGCCCAGGAGACGATCACCCTCGTTTTGCCCTGTGGGCGTGAGCGCATACGTACGCTGCCAGCCGCCAGAACGGATGGTGACCAGCTCGTCCTCGTCGAGCTCGTCGAGTACTTGATACACTGCCTTATCGAATGGTCCGTAGTTGTACGGTTCGAAATTGAAGTGCGGGCCGTCGACGAGGTGGGAGGCTTCACGGTCAAGCAGGAACAGGAGCTTTTGTACCTGTACTGGTGAATACTGCTTGCCTTGGGCCGGTGCCAGCGCAGCAAGAACGACTTCACTCTTTGTCATGATCCAACCCCATTTTCCGATAGTGTGAAAACCCCGCGCCCATCATATCGCGGTGGCTTGACCACCGTGTTCGTGGTTGATCAGGTCGGCGTAGCGGAGCTTCTTACCCTCTGAGCCGAGCACCATGCCAGCCATCTGTGTGATCGTGTCGCGTCGACGGGTGTTGTGTCTCCACTCGAACTCGCCCACGTAGCGGTCCAGGTGCTGCGGACTCATCTTGTGGTAGGTGCCCACGTAGCCGCGCTTGAGCATGCTCCAGAACGACTCCATGCCGTTGATGTGGGCTTGCCCGTTGACGTATTCGCCGACGCCGTGCTGGACCACCGCGCGATTAGCGAGACCCGTATAGGCTGTAGCGTCGTCGGTGTACACCGTGGCGTCATGGCTGGCGTGGTCACCCACAAACCCGCGCAACGTCGGTCCGTCTACACGCTCGACCACCGACGCCCGCACGCGGCCAGTGGCCCGGTCCTTGACACCAGCCACGGCCATCTTGCCAGCCCCGCCGCGGCCGGTCAGCTGCTCGCGTTGCCGCTTGTGCATGTTTTTGGCCTTGCCGCCGACGAAGGTTTCATCGGCCTCGACCGGACCAGCCATCGGCGCAGCGTGCGTGGCGCGGAGCATATCACGGAGCCGATGCGCCGGATGCCATGCTGATTTCTGCGTAATCTCCAACTCGCGGTGGAGTTTCATACTGCTGATGCCCTTGAGGTTCGTGGTCATCAGGTAGACGGCAATCGCCCAGGTCTGGTAGCCGAGCTTGCTGCTCTGCATGACCGTCCCTGTCCGCACACTGAACCGCTTCGCGCATTCCTTCTCGCGGCAGCGGTAGGGCATGGTCTTGTGCTGGCAGCCGACCTGCACGTTGGTGGAACCGCAGTAGTGGCAGGCGATCACGTCGCGCCAGCGTGTTTTCACGAACCATGCCTCGGCAGTAGCGTCGTCTGGAAACTTGCGGAACAGAGCCTTAAGACTCATGCCCTCGCGGTAGTATTTGCCCGGTGCTCGCTGACTCATAAATACAGTATAGTGCCGAAACCAGCGGCGAGCCAAGAACTATTGTCGGCACTTTAATATATAAGCCCCTTCCGTTTAGTGGTAATCGAGTAGCTCGACATCGTAGGCGTGGCCTTCCTCAAAGCGGAAGATGATGCGCCAGTTCGCCTTCACTGTCACCGACCAGTACCCCTTGAATTCTCCTTTGAGTGGATGTAGGCGGTAGCGAGGGATGGCCAGTGCCTGCACACTCAAGGCCTCGTCGAGAACGAACAGAATATTCTCCACCGTGTCGACGAGGTCAGGGCGGATCAGGCTGCGGTCCTCGCGCTCGAACAGGCGCTTGAGACCACGATGTCGAAAGCTCCTAATCATCCCGCTTCAGAGTAAGGTGACAAGCATGGCTTGTCAACTGAAAGATGTTTCAGAGAGCCTG
>CBDAOD010000003.1:0-232500 GCA_965197935.1 Vicinamibacterales bacterium
GGTGGCGCCGGACGTCACCGTGATCTCCGTGTCGGGGTCGTAGACGGCGCCGTAGAGCCGCGTGATGCGGTGGGCGAGGGCCTCGCGGAGCGCCGTCACGCCCTGCATCGGCGCGTACTGGTTGTGTCCCGCGCGCAGGTGCCGTTCGACGGTCTCGATCAGCTCGGGGTCGCAGTCGAAATCCGGGAATCCCTGAGACAGGTTGATGGCGTCGTGCTCGGCCGCGAGCTTCGACATGACCGTGAAGATCGTGGTGCCGACGTCAGGGAGCTTGGACCGGAGTCGTCTCGCCTCTGTTGGCACGGCGTGTGGCTCCTCGAAGGGGCCCGATTCGGCGTAAATGAGCGAGCCTATCCTACCATTCGGCGTGGCCGTGGCCCGGCGCCGCCGTTCCCCCACCCCGTCAAGTGCCGGCCGTCGCGGGCTCGCGTCGCTCATGCTATCGTGGTGCGGCCTGCCCGGGGGAGGCGACGGTCGGGAGCGCCCGGTCCGGTGGTCGCGCGGATCGAGGAGGCGAGGAAGGTCGAGATGGCGGATCAACCCAGGCGCGAGGAAGAGAAGAGCCAGACGGACGCGACCGGACCGCATGCGGGCCGGCGTGCCCTGCTGACCGGGGCGGCAGGCGTGGTCGGAGCGGTGATCTTGCATCGCGCGGGTGCCGCCGCCCAGGTGCCGGGCCGCACCCGGGCGCACCCGCCGGCGGACACGACCAAGACCCTCGGCCCGGAGCCGAGCCCGCTGGGGCGACGCTCGCCCTTCGAGCGGCCGCGGCGCCGGGTGACCGACGTTCGGGCGTCGTCGGCGTCCCGCACGCCGCTCCAGGACCTCGACGGGATCGTGACGCCGGCGGATCTGCACTTCGAGCGCCATCACGCCGGCGTGCCGGCGGTCGACCCGGCCCACTACCGGCTGTTGATGCACGGCATGGTCGCGCGGCCGACCGTGTTCGATCTGGACGACCTGAAGCGCTTCCCGCGGACGAGCCGCCTGGCCTTCATCGAGTGCTCGGGAAACGGCGGGCAGGCCTACCGGTACCCGCAGGCCGACCGGACGCCGCAGCAGCTCGACGGCCTCACGAGCACGAGCGAGTGGGTCGGCGTGAGGCTGGCCACCCTGCTCTCGGAGGTCGGGGTGGATTCGCGAGCGTCGTGGTTGCTCGCCGAAGGGCAGGACGCGGCAGTCATGACCCGGAGCATTCCGATGGAGAAGGCCCTGGATGACGCCCTCGTGGTCTACGCGCAGAACGGCGAGGCCATCCGGCCGGAGCAGGGCTATCCGGCGCGTCTCCTGCTCCCCGGCTGGGAGGGCAATGCGCAGATCAAGTGGCTTCGGCGTCTCGAGGTGTCCGACCGTCCGTTCATGACGCGCGAGGAGACCTCCAAGTACACCGATCCCATGGCGAACGGGACCGCGCGTCAATTCAGCTTCGTCATGGACGCCAAGTCGGTCATCACCTTTCCCGCCTACCCGGTGACGCTCCCCGAGCCCGGGTGGTGGGAGATCACCGGGCTGGCGTGGACCGGCCGGGGCGCGATCGCCCGGGTCGACATCAGCACCGATGGCGGGGCCACCTGGTCCCGGGCCGATCTGCAGGAGCCGGTCCTGCCGAAGTGCCACACGCGCTTCCGGTATCTCTGGCAGTGGACCGGCGATGAGACCGTCCTGATGAGCCGTGCGACGGACGAGACCGGCTATCAGCAGCCCACGGTCGAGCGGCTCCGGGCGGCGCGCGGGCCGGGGACGATCTATCACATGAACAGCATCAGGGCCTGGCGGGTGCGGTCCGACGGCCGGGTGCTGTTCCACCGGGAGTCCGGTGTGTGACGACCCGACGGCGATTCCTCGCGGCGCGTGGTGAACGTCCTGTGTCGCACCGGGCGCCGGCCCGGGAGATTCCCCGGTCGGCCCGGGCGAGGCGCGAGGTGTGGTGCGCGCTGGCGGCCGCGCTGTGTCTGGGGCTCGCGGCCGCCGCCGGTGGAGACGTGGCGGATCGACGACACGACGCCGGACCCGTCGAATCCCCGATGGTTCTCGAGCGCGCGCCGCAGGCCGCGACGCCCGCGTCGGCGCACCCGCGGTTCGGCTTCGGTCGACCCGCGACGCCGGAGGAGATCGTGGCATGGGATATCGACGTGCGACCGGACGGCACCGGGCTCCCGCCGGGTCGTGGCACGGTGCGTGAGGGGGCGGCGCTCTACGCGTCGAGTTGCGTCGCGTGCCACGGCGAGGGCGGGCGAAACGGGCGCGATGACGCGCTGGTCAAGAGCCCGTTCGTCGCCGGGTTTCCGTTCGGCACCCACCCGGATCTCCTCCCCGAACGCACGATCGGCAACTACTGGCCCCACGCCACGACGCTCTACGACTACATTCACCGCGCGATGCCCCAGGGCGCGCCCGGCACGCTGTCGCCGGACCGGGTCTACAGCCTGACCGCCTACCTGCTCTTCCTGAACGGCATCATCGCCGAGGACGCGGTGATGGACGCCGAGACGCTCCCTGCCGTCGTCATGCCGAGCCGCGATCGGTTCGTGCCCGACGACCGACGTGGAGGCGCGGAGATCCGATAGCGTCGCCATCGCTCTTCGAAGATTCTGTCGCATGGTGCTTCCTGAAACGCCTCCCGGATAAAGGATTCGGAGTAACAAGCCCCGTTCCTGACGTGCCCGCGCTGGTCGCCTCTATCTGGGTGATTCGGGCGATATGGGCACTCGCCTAGTACTACTTTGTTAGATCGCACAATTTGGGCGAGATCCGACGAGTGATCTAATTTGAGGACATTGTACTTTTCCGGCGAATTCGGGACCCTGCGCGGTAGTGCACGACCGCCGCACGGTGGGGCAGTTGCGTCGCCTGATGAGATGGCTCGAGGCCTTCAAGGCGTGCTTCGGCCATCGCGCACAGGAGCTGGCGTTGCGCCGGTACGTCCAGGGGTTGCTCAGCGACAGCCCGCGCAAGTCGATGGAAGCGATGCTGGCGCGGGGGGACCGATCCCGGGGGCTATCAAGCGTTCCAACACTTCATCACCGATGCGCCGTGGAGTGCCGACGGCGTCTGGCGCTGCCTGCGGGCGGTGCTGCCCGAACGCGAAGGGCTGGTGATCTTCGCTGGCACGAGTTTCCCCAAGCCAGGGACGTCCTCGATCGGGGTGGCCCGCCAGTACTGTGGGGCCGTGGGGAAAGTCGCCAATGGCCAAGTGGCGGTCACCGCGGCGCTGTGGACCGGGCTGCGCGCCTACTTGCTGGGGGCCGCGCTCTATGTGCCCGAGGCGTGGCTGACCGACGCCGCCCGCGATCGGGCGCGGCTTCCCCGGGGTGTCCGGTTGCAGGCGAAGTGGCGCCAAGCGCTCACCCTGCTCCGGCAGGTGCGCGCCAGCGGCCTCACCGGCACCGGCGTGCTGGCCGATGCGGAGTTTGGCGATACCGGCCTGTTTCGGGCCATGTGGCATCGGTTGCGGCTCCCCTATGCGGTGGGGATTTCCTCGTCGCAGACCGTGTTCCTGGGGCGGCCGCGCCTCGGGCACCGGCGGGGCGGCCGGCTGGGGCGCCCGCGCACCCGGCCAGACCTGGCGGCGGGCGTGCGGGCGTACACGGTGGCCCAGGCCGCCAAGGCGCAGCCGCGGTGGCGGCCCATCAGCTGGCGCAACCGCCGCGGCGGGCGCCGCTGGACGGTCCAGTGTGTGGCCCTGCGGGTGACCCCGGCCCACCGACTGGCGCGACCGCCGGCTCGCCCCCGAGGTGTGGCTGCTGGCCGAACGCGACACGGGCGCGACGCCGCGGACCAAATACTTCTTCGTCAACCTGCCGGCCACCACCTCCTGGCCGCAGCTTGTCCGACTCGCGCATCAGCGGTGGGCCATCGAGCAGCAGGACCAAGAGTTGAAGACCCACCTCGGGTTGGATCACTTCGAAGGCCGCACGTTCCCGGGCTGGCACCATCACGTCGTGCTCACCGCCGTGACGTACAACTTCCTGCAGGCCGAGCGGCGGCGGCACCTCGCCGGGCTCACCTTTCCAGTGGCCCGCGCGATCGTGCAGGAAATCTTCACCGCGGACCTCTTTGCTCCACGGCCGTTCTACCTGAAGCGCATCGAGGCGCTAAAGTCGGTGCAATCGCGGATCTAACAAAGTAGTACTAGTGCCCTCCGTCAGCCCGTCAGCAGAATCGACGTGACACGGGTGAACGAGAGCAGAACACCGACCGCGGTCATCGCGATGAGTGCCAGCGCCAGCAGGTGGACCGCCGTGCTCTCCCGATTGCCATCGCTGACGCCCATCAGGTAGGCCGCGCCCCACCCGCCCGCGAACCCGCCCGCGTGCGCCCAGTTGTTCACCCCCGGGAGCAGGAAGCCCATCACGAACAGAACCACCGCCCACTGCACGAACTGGGTCGTCATCAGCGAGGCGCCCCGCCGCCGGCCGTACACGATCAACGCCGCCAGGAGACCGAAGATGCTCCCCGATGCCCCGATGGTCGGGTTGCCGGTGATCAGGTTCGAGAGCAGAAATCCGGCGATGCCGCCCGCCTCGAACACGACGAACGCACGTGCCGGCCCATAGAGCTCGGTCACGGCCGGTCCGAGATCGCGGATCCACATCACGTTGAAGAGGATGTGGAGCAGACTGCCGTGGAGATAGATGGCCGTCAGGACGGTCCACCACCACCCTTCCCGCCAGGCCACGCCGCCTGTCATGCCGAGCTGGTAGAGCGAGCGGCTGCCCGGCGAGAGGAGCGACAGGAGTCCGCGAGGGTTGGTGATCGCCTCGGGCTGCAGGAGCAGCGCCACCGCGTACAGCGCGATGCAGCTGGTGATGATGAGCGAGATCAGGTCGAGATGCCGCCCGAACAGGCGCTGGAGCGCCGGCGTCCAGCCGTACAGCCCCGGGCGCCAGGCGCCGCAGAACGGACACTGCGTTTCGTTGACGCCAATCAGCTTTCCGCAGCCGGGACACACCATCGAGCCCTGCGTCTGTCGCATGGTGGTTCACCCCGGTTCCGGCGCCCGCCAGCGGAGGCCGGACATGCCGGTCGCAGCCGCCGCGCTCCGCCTGCTCCGCGGGCTGCTAACCCCAGAGTTCACGTGGGTTGCCACGTCTGGTGCCGGGCTGGGCGGCGAGGGCACGGCGCGACGAGGGAGTTTGGTGGGCCCAAATGACCGAGGAGCATCACAGCCCTCGTCGTCCAGAACAAGCCAGACGTGGCAACCCACGTGAACTCTGGGGTTAGGACTCCTGCGGTTGCGGGAGCGCCTCGTGGATGGTCCTGTAGGGTTGGGCGAGCCCGAGTGCCGTCAGCAGCCTGATGACGAGCCACGCCGGGTCGAACTCGCTCCGGCGGAAGCTGAACTTGGGGCTCCGCGGGAAACCGTGGTGGTTGTTGTGCAGGCCCTCACCCCCGGTGACCAGCGCCAGGAATCTGATGTTCGTGGCGGTGTTCTCGAAGTTCTTGTAGCCGGCGTGGTGACACAGCCCGTTGATCGAGGACGACAGGACGAAGATGTACGTGACCATGTGAATCGACGCGGCGAGGAGCCCCCAGCCGATCCCCAGAATGGCGCACAGCGCGACGGTGCCCAGAAGCGGCCCCAGCCAACCGCAGTTGAACAGCCTCCGATCCCAGTTGTCGTCCGTGACGTCACGCGCGTACTTGGCGACGACCTCCTTCTTCCGTGCCTCGCGGACGTAATAGAAGACGTTGCCCAGCTGCACGGGCCAGAAGCCCTCCAGCTTGGGACTGTGCGGATCGCCTTCCGCGTCGGTGAAGGCGTGGTGCTTGCGATGGACCGCCACCCATTCACGGGTCAGCATGCCCGTCGTCACCCACAGCGAGAACCGGAAGAGCCAGGCGACCGCCGGGTGCAGGACGATCGCACGATGCGCCACGGTCCGGTGCAGGTAGATCGTCGTGCCAAACACCGCGACCTGGACGACGAGCGCCGCCGCGACGAGGCTCACGATTAGCGAGAAGAGCACGCCTGACCTCCAGCTTGTAGATTAAGGAAGGACGAAGCAACCCGAGTGGGGCCTGAGAAGGACTCATTGCACGGTAGCACAGCCGACACCGCCGCGCAATTCTCAGGGACTCACCGCGGCGCACGCCGGTCTCAGCCTTGCTTCCGCTCAAACTCCTTCATGAACTCCACGAGCACATCGACGCCACTCTCGGGGAAGGCGTTGTAGATCGACGCCCGCATGCCCCCAACCGAGCGATGCCCCTTCAACCCATCTATCCCCGCCGACTCCGCCTCCTTGATGAACTGTTTCTCCAGTTCCTCGCCGGCCAGCCTGAATGTCACGTTCATCAGCGATCGGTCGGCCTTGGCCGCCGTACCGCGATAGAACCCCGAGCGGTCGATCTCGGCGTACAGCTTGCCCGCCTTCCGCTGATTCGTCGTGGCCATTGCCTCGAGGCCGCCCTTGGCGAGCAGCCACTTCAACACGAGCCCCATGACGTATATCGGAAACACGGCGGGTGTGTTGTAGAGCGACCCGGCATCGGCATGGGTCTTGTAGCCGAGCATCGCCGGGAGCGCCGGGGATCCAGGCTTGACCAGGTCGTCCCGGATGATCACCAGGGTCACACCGGACGGGGCAAGATTCTTCTGCGCGCCCGCATAGATCACGCCATACCGTGTGACGTCGATCGGACAGCTGAAGATGTCGGATGAGGCGTCGCTGACGAGCGGCACGTCACCGGCCTCCGGTAGCCGCTTCCACTCGGTGCCCACGATGGTGTTGTTCGCCGTCAGATGGACATACGCCGCGCCCGGCGTCAGGTTGAGCTCGCCCGGCTCTGGAATCCTGCTGAAGCCATCCGCCTCGCTGGTCGCCGCCACGTTCACCCGACCGACCCTCTTCGCTTCCTTGACGGCCTTCTGGGACCAGGACCCCGTGACGATGTAGTCCGCAACGCCGTCCGGCGGCAACAGATTCAGGGGCACCATCGAGAACTGCAGGCTCGCGCCGCCCTGGAGGAACAGGACGCGGTAGTTGTCGGGAATGCCAGCCAACGTTCGCATGTCGGCCTCGGTGGTCTTGATGATCTCGTCGAAGGCCTTCGACCGATGACTGACCTCGACAACCGACATGCCCACGCCGGGCAGCGCCATCAGGTCACGCTGCGCCTCCTGGAGCACCGGCTCTGGCAGCACGGCGGGCCCGGCCGAGAAATTGAAGATGCGGGTGGTGGTTGCCATCGTAGACTCCTCCAGTATCTGAATGTCACGGGCGCCCCAGCAGACCGTGGTAGAAGCCCTGTTACGGTCGGCCCACGCCGCCTCCCGCCCCCACGGCGCTCACGGATTGACGACGTTGGGCGCCTTGCCGGTCTCCTTGAACGTGCGGATCACTCGAACGGTCTCGGCCGCGATCGCTTCCTGTGCCTGGTCGGTGGACGCACCGATGTGATGCGTGCCGTAGACGTTGGGCAGCCCCAGGAGGCCGTCGTCGAACTCGCCGGTCGAGGCGGCGGGCTCGGCGCCATAGACGTCGAGCGCCACCCGAATGCCCTTCTCCTTGACCGCCGCCTCGACGGCGCCATAGTCGACGACCTCTCCCCTGGCGGTGTTGATGAAGTAGGCGCCGGGCCTCAACCGAGACAGCACCTCGGCGCTCACCAACCCGCGCGTGCCCTTGCTGGCCGCCAGGTGCACGCTCAACACGTCACAGCGAGCGGCCACGTCCGCCGGTGTCGGTGCCAGACCGACGCTCACCTGCCCAAGGACCTGCCCGAGGCCGAGCGCGTCCGCCTCCTCCGCAGTCAGCGGGCGGTCCTGACCATCGAATCGCCGACTCCAGATGACCATCGACATGCCGAACGCGGCGGCCCGACTCGCCATCTCCTGGCCGATGCTCCCGATGCCGAGCAACCCCAGCGTCTGACCGTACAGCCCCGCCGCCTTCGAAAACTCCTTCTTGTTCCACCGCCCGGCGCGCAGCTCGGCGACGTTGTCGGGAATTCGCCGGTCGAGAGCGAGCAGCAAGCCGAAGGCCAGCTCGGCAACGGCAATTGCGTTCTTGCCGGGGCAGTTCGCCACCCGGATGCCGCGGCGGGACGCGGCGGCCACGTCGATCGTGTTGTACCCCGCACCGGCCCGGACCACGAGCTTGAGATTCTCGGCGCCCAGCATCTCGTCGCTGACCTTGGTCGACCGCACGACCAAGGCATCCGCACCGCCATCGCGGATCGCGGCCGTCAGGCTGTCTTCCTTCAGGTCGGGCTGCGACTGCACCTCGCAGCCAGCCGCCCGTAGGCCATCGATGCCGCTCTGCTCGAACTTGTCAGCGACCAAGACTCTCATGATGGGTCCTCGCAATCACCGGAATGGCCCAGTCGTATCGGGTTCCTCGCGATGGAGGTCGACCGTGGCCACCACGACCGACGAGAACGTCGGTCAGATCTCGTGAGTCAGGAGCCCGTCGCGCAGCTTGGGCTCGAACCAGGTCGACTTTGGCGGCATGATGCCGTTGGCATCCGCGACCGAGAGTAGATCCTCGATGGTGACCGGGAACATCGAGAAGGCCACGGCCGCCTTGCCGGTCGCGACCAGCTTCTCCAGCTCCGCGGTCCCGCGCCCACCTCCGACGAACTCGATGCGCTTGTCGATCTGGATGTCGACGATCCGCAGAATCGGCTCGAGGAGCCGCTCCTGGAGCACGCTGACATCGAGTCCGGCAATCCCCCCGGCGGCAGCCTCCCTGCGCCGCAGCCGGCGCCAGGTGCCGTCCAGGAACATGGCGATCTCACCCTTCCGGGTCGGGCTCGGCGAGCCCGCGTCCACATCGAACCGCTCGCCCACCTGCTCGAGGAACTGTGCGCTCGAGAGACCGGCCAGATCCTTAACGGCGCGATTGTAGGGGAGGATCTGCATCTGGTCGTCGGGGAACGCCACCGCCAGGAAGGTGTCGTACTCGGCCACCCCCGCCTCGCCGGCCGGCCCGGCGGCCGAACGCAGCTCTGCGCGCGCGCGCGCCGCGCTGGCCGCCCGATGGTGGCCG
Organism: Vicinamibacterales bacterium; assembly: GCA_965197935.1. Taxonomy (GTDB): domain Bacteria; phylum Acidobacteriota; class Vicinamibacteria; order Vicinamibacterales; family CAZQMT01; genus CAZQMT01. The sequence goes on from CBDAOD010000003.1 coordinate 8,994, forward strand.
TCGGCGATATAGAGCGCCGGCACTCGTGTGAACGCGTCGACCAGCTGCGCCGTCGCCTCGCCGTCCAGCCGCCAGATGGTGTGCCGCACGTCGTCCGCGGCCGTGAGATCGAAGAGCGGCGGGGTTGCATGCGCGTGGGCCGCCGCGGCGTCGATCTCCGCCGATGCCCGGTAGGTGAGGAACACCGGCCCGGTCTGCGCGCGCAACGACACGATGTGACGCGTACGGTCGTCTTCCTTGTCCGGGCGTGTTCGTTCGTGCTTCTTGATCAGATCGCGATCGTACTCGTCGAGCGAGTAGCAGGCCACCATGCCGGTCTGCGCGTGTGACCCCATGCGGAGCCTGTAGAAGTACAGCGACGGCGCCTCCTCGGCGACGAGCGGTGCGTCGCGTCGCAGCCTCGCGAAGTTCGCAGCGGCCGTCTCGTAGACCGCGCCGGCATAGGGATCGGTCGTATCGGGCAGATCGATCTCGGCCCGTGACACGTGAAGAAAGCTGAGTGGATCGCCGGCGGCGAGCGCGGCCGCCTCCTCTCGATTGACGACGTCGTACGGCACCGCGGCGACCTTGGCGGCCACGTCCGGCTCGGGTCTCAGCGCTCGGAACGGTGTAATGTGTGCCATCGATGTGATCTCGCGTCGACCTGCCGGCCCCGGGGCCATCCTCGCACGCGCCCCGCCTACTTAACCCGGAACGCGGCAGGCGTGTCAATGGGTCTCCGTCCGTACCCCGGGGATCCGGACGGCTGGCGAAAAGCGAGTATACTCTACCCACGATTCATTCTCCGGGTCGCTCCGAACTCCGGACTTCCCGTCATACACATTGCACCGCGCGAACGGCCGGCATGCCTCTGACTCGCCGTCGTCTCGGCCGGTCTGATGGGTCGCGAAGAGGAGAGAACACCATGACGACACGCAGGCGAATCCAGTGCACCGCGGTGCTCGCCGGCCTTCTCTCGTTCGTGTCGGCTGACGTCTGGACCCAGGCCCCCGAGTCCTACGACATCGTCATCAAGAACGGCATGATTCTCGATGGCACCGGCAACCCCTTCTTCATCGCCGACATCGGGATCCGCGGCGAGAAGATCGCCACGATCGGCGCGATCGACGCCGACCAGGGCCGGCGCGTCGTCGATGCCACGGGACGCTACGTCACGCCGGGATTCATCGACATGCACTCCCACTCGGCGAACGGCAGCGACGGGAAGATCTCGCATCCCGAAGGGCGGAAGGCGCACAACAGCGTGACGCAGGGGATCACCACCGAGACCGTGAACCCACCCTTCCCCATCGGCGCGCAGGTCGAGAAGTACCGCCGGGACGGGCACGCCCTCAATGAGGTCTTGTCGGTCAATTTCGGTCGGATCAGGGAGCAGGTCGTCGGCCGGGAGAACCGCCTGCCGACCGCGGCCGAGCTCGACCAGATGAAGGCCGTCATGCAGCAGGGCTTCGAGGAGGGCGCCCGCTACCTGTTCGTCAACCTCGAGAACGGGATGCCCGATCGCTTCGCCCACACCGACGAGCTCGCGGAGCTGGCGACGAAGGTCAGGGAGCTCGGTGGCTACTACGACACGCACCAGCGCTCCGAGGGCATCACGCCCATCTGGTACAACCCGAGCGGACAGGACCACAATCCGGCGAGCCATTCGCCGGTCGTCGACGGTGTCGAGGCAGTTCGCGAGACCGTCGAGATCGCCGAGCGGTCGGGCGCCAGGGTCGTCGGCCATCACGTCAAGGTCAAGGGGCCCAATTTCTGGGGTGCCAGCCGGGCCTATACGGCGTTGTTGGATCAGGCGCGGAGCCGCGGGGTCCAGGTGCACTTCAGCATCTACGGCTACACGTCGTACGGCAACCACCCCAACGTCGCGGTCGTGCCCAACTGGTCGCTCGCCGACCCGAACCTCGACGCCCGGTTGCTGCGATGGGTCGAGAGTCCCTACGCGGACGCGAAGGAGAACTTCATGCGGGTCGTGGAGGACCCGGTGAAGAAGGCCAACCTGATCATCGACATCGAGCACCAGTTCACCAAGGCCGGCGGTCCCGATCACCTGCTGCTCGTGGAGTATCCCGACAAGCAGTACACGGGTAAGACCCTCCAGCAGATCGCCGACATGCGGAACGAGGATCCGATCGACGCGCTCATCTGGCTCCAGCTCAACGGCGAGAATCGACACGGCGGAGGGGGTTTTCGGGCGCTGGACACGAGCGACATCGATGTCGACCACTTCATCACGAAGGACTACGTGGCCTACGTGACCGACGGAGGCAACATCGTCCCGGACGAGGGCTACCCGCACCCGCGCTACTACGGCATCTTTCCGCGGTTCATCCGACGCTATGCAATCGACCGCGGGGTCGTCGAGCTCCCGCACATGATTCGCGGGATGTCGTCGCTGGCGGCCCAGATCATCGGCCTGCGGGATCGCGGGCTGCTCCGGGAGGGCTTCTACGCCGACGTCAACGTGTTCAACGCGGTCACGATTCGTGATTATGCGACCTACATGAACCCGCACCAGTTCAGCACGGGATTCGAGCAGGTCCTCATCAACGGCGCGTTCGTGGTCGAGGACAGCACGCGCACCGGCGCGCTGCCGGGGAAGGTCCTCGTCGGCCCGCGCACGAAGGCCGAGCTGCGGACCGAGCCCTAGCAGCCTATCGAAGACGCGCCGCCTGGCCGCTGGACTGCCGATCGTGCTCCTGACGCACGTAGCCCTCGACGTCCCGGAGCAGCGCCGGAGCGTCGAACACGATGCCGGCCTTGATGGTCCAGCGAACGCCGCCGGTGCGCACCATCGTACCCTCGTCCGTGTAGGTCTCGATCCCGTTGCCGTACAGCACCTTGAAGTTGGCGAGTGGGTTGCCGTCGACGACAGCCAGATCCGCTCGGTAGCCGATCCGAACACCCGCCAGGTCGTCGAGTCCGAGGGTCCTCGCCGCGTTGCTGGTGGCGATCTGGATGATGTCGATGGGCTGGAGACCGGCCTCCTGTAGAAGCTCGAGCTCGCGGATCGTCGAGAAGCCGTAGAGCGCGTAGAGCGATCCCGCATCGGACCCCACCGTCAGCGTGCCACCGCGCTCGAAGAATGTCTTGATGGCGCGCATCCAGATCGCGAAGTTCTCCGACCAGGCGACCTCGTCGGCCGTGTTCCAGTTCGAGTGATACGCGCCGTGGTTCGCCGGGTTGGGACTCCAGTAGGTCATCAGGGTCGGAGTCGTGTAGCGGTCGTGCCAGGCCATCCGACGGATGCGACCGATGTCGCGGTTCGCCTCGTAGACCACCATGGTCGGATCCCACACGGTGCCGTTCTCGATCATCAGATCCAGCACCTTGAGGATGGCGCCTGGCCGCTCGTCGGCCTCCTTCCAGAGGTGCCCGGCCCACCGGAAGCGGTCCTCCTCGTTCCAGTAGTTGTACCCGGCCGGGAAGGTTTGCGTCCCGGGGATGGCGGCGTCGGGAACGCCGTACCAGTGCTCGATCGTGGTCACCCCGGCGTTGGAGGCAATACGTGCATCGGTCTCACTCACCTTCAGGTCGACCGCGACGCCGTTCATGCCCAGCTGCCGCACCTCGTCCGCGATCGCCTCGAGCACGTCCGGGTAATGTCCGGGGCCCTTGCTCACCTTGACGCCGTCGGCGCCGCCCTCCTTGAACGCCCTCACCAGCACTCGTGCTTCCTCGGGAGTGTGGCCGCGCTCGCCTTGCCGCGACACGTTCGGCCAACGCTCGTAGAGCACCAGCCGCGGCACCACCATCTCGTTCAGCTCACCCAGCCGGCGATGCTCGCGCAGCCTCTCGATGCCGGCTCCATTCCCCGCGTCGCGCAGCGTCGTCACGCCGTGCCCCAGCCAGAGCTTGTAGGCGTAGTCGAAACCCCTGGTGCCCGTGCGCGCGCCGTCCCCGGGGATGTGCGCGTGCATGTCGATCAGGCCCGGCATCACGTACATGCCGGCGGCGTCGAGGACGCGGTCGCCCTCGGGCCGTCTCCAGGTCGGACCGTAGCGGCTCAAAGACACGTCATCGACGGGAATGATGTCGCTGATGGTGTCCCGGTCCACAACGATGTCGACCGGTCCTTCCGCGGGCGTCCCGCGCCCGCTGATCATCGTGGCGTTGCGGATCACGAGACGCGCGTACTGCTGCCCGACGCTCTCACCCGCCGGGCGCGACTGCGCGTCCTCCACCCCGTCGCCGAGCGCCCCGACCGAGGTGAGCGCGAGTCCGAGCGCCGCCGCCATCAGGGTTCGCTGCATGGGTGCCCTCCTCCTACGAGTCCGTGAGCTTCGCCTGGGAGCCGAACGACGTGGCCGGGCGAACCGTGAAGGCGACCGGCCGTGAGAAGCTCGCGCGTCACCGGATCGCCGTGGGGACCTGCTGACCGTCCGGCACGAGGCTCTTGAAGGGCAGCGTCTTCCGCATCTCGGCGAGCTCCTGATTGGCCGCCTCCAGCGAGACAGGGTCCGAGAGCACCTGCACCCCCGAGAGCGCGAGCGTCTTGGCGGCGACGAGCATGCCCTTCTGACCGATGGTCGTGCCACCGGACGCCACGATCTGCCAGCTGTGCCCGGGGGTCCCAACCGGGTAGCAGGCGCTCCGCATCCGTCCGATCGGGGTGAACCAGCTGATGTCACCCTGGTCGTTCGATGCCACACCCTGCCCGGGCTCGTTGGCCAAAGGCTCGATCCGCTCCGACAGTGTCACGTCGAACGTGCGACCCAGGGGCGCCTGTATCTTGGCTGCGAAGGCCTTCTCCTCCGCCGAGAACGCCGGGGCGCCGACAATCTTCAGGTTGTCATCGACGATCTCCGCCAGCGTGCGGTTGGGCAGGATCTCGTGAGTCGCCGTGATCACCTCGACCTCCAGCTCGGTTCGCGTCATCTGCGACGCGCCCTCGGCGATCTCCACGACGCGGTCGAAATAGGTCTCCACGTCCAGGTGCTTGTCCGCGCGGACGTAGTACCAGACCTCGGCGTAGGCCGGGACCACGTTGGGCTGGCCGCCCCCGTCGGTGATGACATAGTGGATCCGGGCATCCTCCCTGACGTGCTCCCGCAGGAGGTTGACACCGAAGTTCATCGCCTCGACCGCGTCGAGCGCGCTGCGGCCCTCGTGAGGCGAGGTCGAGGCGTGAGCGGTCAGGCCCCGAAACCGGAACTTCGCGGACGCCAGGGCCTTCGAGTAATCGTACGATGCGCCGGTGCGGTCTCCGGGGTGCCAGGAGAAGGCCGCGTCGAGATCCTCGAACACATCGGCGCGCGCCATGTAGATCTTCCCGATCAGCGTCTCTTCCGCCGGCGTCCCGTACAGCCGGACGGTTCCAGGCAGGCCGTGGGCTTCCATCGCCCGCTTGACGGCGATCGCGGCGGCGGTGCTGGCCGTGCTGTAGAGGTTGTGCCCGCATCCGTGACCGGCGTCCACCTCGGGACGGGGCTGGCGCTCCGGGACCGCCGCCTGGGAGACTCCCGGCAGGGCATCATATTCGGCCAGGAAGCCGATGATCGGCTCGCCGCTGCCGTAGCTCCCGATGAAGGCGGTCGGCATGCCCGCGACGCCATCCTCGACCTCGAAGCCGTTCGCCTCGAGCAACGCCGTCAGCCGGGCCACCGACTGGGTTTCCTCGAGTCCGATCTCCGAGTACTCCCAGATATCGTGCGAGACCTCGACCAGGTCTCGTTCGTTGGCCTCGATCCACTCCAGCGCGGTCCGTTTAGGCGCGCTGAGGTCCTGGCCAGCGGCCAGCGGCGCGACCGAGGTGGCGATCGCGACTGCCGCGACGACACGCGAGGCACCCGAGAGACGAGCGCGCCATTCACCGGTTGTCCACACAGGTCACCTCCCAGAACATCTGCACACGGAGCCGGTCACGCACCAGAATGCGCGCGGCCGGGCGTCGTCGGGCGACTACCCAATCACGAGGGTTACACAGAGTATACGACCGCCGACTGGACGCCACACGACGCCGTCAACCGGGCGGGCGGGAAAGGGGTGCTCGATGGAGTCGGGTCGACGGTCGGCTGCCTGCTCAGTCGGCGGGACGTCGCGCCGGCGGAGGCTCAGCCGCCGCCCGCAGGGGCGTCGTCTCGAAGAGCCGCGACAGCGCCAGCTCGCGTGTGGCCTCGAAGGCCGCGAGATAGGCTGCCGGAACCGGCTCGCCGGGCGGCATGTTGCGGTGCTCGGTCGCGGGATTGACCCAGACGCCGTTCTTCTTGACCCGATAGTCGAGATGCGGCGCGGTGGCCAGTCCGGTCGAACCCACGCGGCCGATCAGGGACCCCTGTGCCACCCGCGCGCCGCGCCGAATCCCCTTCGCGATCGCCGAGAGGTGCAGATAGTAGGTCTCGTAGCCGTTGGCGTGCCTGATGCGCACCATCCGACCCGAGCCCCCGCTCATGCCGGCCGACACCACCACACCGTTCGCCACGGTGACCACCGGTGAACCGGTGGGCGCACGGTAGTCGACCCCCCAATGGGGACGGTAGGTACGGAGGATTGGATGCAGCCGGCGGCGGGAGAAGCCGGACGTGATCTGGGGATTGAACTTGAGCGGCGAGCGGAGGAAGAAGCGTTTGAGCGAGCGTCCCTGCTCGTCGTAATAACCGGGGACCTCTCCGGGCACCTCGAACCGGAAGGCCCGGAACCGCCGCCCCTCGTTCACGAACTCGGCCGCGAACACCGGCCCGTACCCGGCGAACTCGCCCTCGCGGTGCACGGTCTCGTAGAGGACCTGAAACTCGTCGCCGCGCTGCACGCCGCTGTTGAAGTCGACCTCCCCGGCGAAGACCTCGGCAAGCTCCATGGCCAGCAGCACGTTCTCGCCCGCCTCGTTGACGGCCGCCACCAGGGAGGAGCTGTCGGCGTCGATGGCGCCGCGTAACGCCACGAGCCCCCGCTCCTTCGTGTAGGGCACGAGCACCGCCTCGAAGTCGGACGTACTCGAGTCGAGGCCAGCCACCCGGAGGAACTGATCGTCGTCGACCCGATAGTGGAACTCCCGCAGCAGCCCGCCCAGGTTATGAATCAGCCGATAGGGCCGACCCGCCCGCAGCCGTCTCGGATCGAACACCGGCCGCGCGGATTCGATGATCTCGTGCACCATCGCCCGGGGAATCCCGCTGTCCTGCAGCAGCCCGGCCAGGGTTGCGTTCCGTGGGACGTGCGCCTCGGTCACCCTGGTGTCGGGAGTCAGGCGGATGTCGGAGCCACTCGACACCGGCGGCGGTGGCGACGGCTCGGCGCACCCCGGAAGTGAGGCCCCGAGCCAGGCGAGCGCCAGTGCAGAAACGTAAAGATGCCCTCGACCCATCTGTAGCAAGCCAGTCTAGCACGCGCCGAACGTGACGGTCCACGAGGACGCCGACCACGACCGGCCGTTCGGTTTCAACGGACGTCCCCCTCGGCCTGCCCGCGGCGATCCGAGGCGTCCGCCCACGCCCGCAGGGTCCTCGCGCGCTCCATGGCCACGGGCTCCGTCGTCATCCGGTCCACCGGCCAGGGCAGCCGGTAGGTCCAGTTCTCGTCCGTGACGGTCGCCGGCACGTTGATCACATCCCGCCAGCCGAAGACGTCTTGAATCGGGAGGCTGAGGAGCCGCGAGCCAGAATCGAAGAGTACGCGCAGAAGGGCGTCCCGAATGGCAGGCGTGTAGGCGGAGGTGCTCGTGTCGGGCCCACCGTACCGCGCCGGCAGGATCTCGGCCACCCGCTCCCGTTCCTCCGGCGCTGCCGACTCCCACCACACCGCGAGGGGATCGGTATCGTGCGTGCCCGACGTCGCCACCGACGCCTCCGGGTACGACGACGGGTCGAGAAACCGTTGGCCTGGGCCATGCCAGTCGCGCTCCCAGCGGAGCACACGGTAACCGGGGATGTCGAGATCCGCGAGTGAGGCTCGCACGAAGTCGGGCACCGTACCCAGATCCTCCGCGATCATGAACGGCCCCGCGGCACGGAGCACGCCGAGCACACGTTCGCCCAGCTCGCGCTGGGAGGGTTCGTCGCGCGGCGACAAGAAGGGCGCCCCCTCGCGGGGACGGACGTAGGTGCGATAGAACCCGACGACGTGGTCGATCCGGGAGCCATCGTAGAGCCTCGCGCTGCGCCGGGCTCGGCCCCGCAGCCACGCGTAGTCGTTCCGGGCCATCGCCTCCCACCGGCAGGGCGGAAGCCCCCAGTCCTGGCCCTCCTCGCTGAACGCGTCGGGCGGGGTGCCGACAGCCGCATCCAGCCGAAACTCCTCCTGCCGCGTCCACACGTCCGCGCTATCCGTCGCGACCACGAAGGGCGTGTCGCCCATGAGCCCGACCGGGCTCGCCGCCTTCCGGGCCGCCTGCCACTGGTCATCCGCCAACCACTGCAGCCATTGACGGAAGAGCCTCTCCTCGCGAAGCTCGCCCCTGGCCGTCGCGATCGCCCGTGGCTCGAGGCTGCGCAACGGGGAGGGCCACGTCTGCCAGGATCGGCCGGGGTACCGGACGTGCAAGGCTCGGAACAGCGCATAGTCGTCAAGCCACCAGGCTTCACGGGCGATGAACCTCCGTAGCTGGTCGGCGCGGGCGGTACCGGCCGACCACTCCCGAACGCGAAAGCCCCCAAACGCGGCGCGGAGCGCCACCTCCTTGAGTCGGCGCACCGCCGGGTAGTCGACGCGGGGCGCGGCACGAACGCGCTCCAGGGTCCGTCGCCACGCCGCGTCCATCGCGGGCTCGCCGCCCACCGCGAGAAAGTCTGGAGCGGTCGCGAGGCTCAGGTAGATCGGGTCGACGGCCAACGCGCTCTGCGCCGTGTAGGGCGAGTGCTGCCCGCACACCATCTCGTTGACGGGCAAGAGCTGTAGGAAGTGCTGGCCGGCCGACCGGAGCCAGGCCGTCAGCGGCTCGATGTCCCCGATCTCGCCGATACCCCAGCTGCGCGAGGAGGGGATCGAGAAGAGCGGCACGAGGATACCGCTCTGACGACCGACGGTGAGGTCTCTCGGGTTGCTCACGCGCGTGCGTGGTGTGTCTCGCACACTGGCTCGACGGACTTGGCGGGCGCGGCGCCCGGCTGGCGAGGCGCGACGAAGACGCGCCGCTAATCCTAGTCTAGTGGCTCGCCTGGCTGCCGGAGGGGCGCACCGCGCGCGCCAGCACTCGGGCGATCCCCTGGCTGAAGATACTCGGATCCGGCAACAGGCTCACGACCACGAACGCCTCGCGGGGAAAGTCGAAGAAATACCCGGGATGGACGAGCACGCGATCCCGCTCGAGGAGCTCGAGGACCAGCGCCTCCTCGGTTCGCGTGGCGGGAACCTGAATGGGGACCGCCCACCCGCCCTCCACGTCCAGCGCTCGACAGGCCGGACAGGCCCGGAGCTGCGTCAGGAGGGCCGTGTGGTTCGCCGCCACGCGAGACGCGATCCGTCGCCGCGGCGCGCCGGCGCGCGCCAGCAACCCCGACGCCGCATGCTGGATGGCGCCCGAGACCGACAGATAGGTGTCGCTGATCAGCTCGAGGCGCGAGAGCGCCGGGTGAACCGCCGCCGGCGGGCCGCCGATCGCCATCCAGCCGAGCTTCGCGCCGGGCAGCCCCGCCGACTTGGACAGACCACCGAGCCCGAAGGTGAGGACGTCCCGCTGATCCAGGACGCTCGGTCGACGGTCACCGTCGGATCGCAAGGGGTAGTCCGCGAAGACCTCGTCCCCGATCAGCGCCAGCCCGTACCGCCGGCACACCGCGACGATGGCCTCGAGCTCGTGCGACGTGAGAAACGAGCCGGTGGGGTTGTTCGGGCTGACGACCACGATTGCGCGCGTGTCCCCGGCGATCCTCTCCTCGAGGCCGGCCAGGTCGATCGCCCAGGCATCGTGATAATCGAGGGCATACGGCGTCCCTCGCACGCCTTCGAGCCGGGTGAGGTGCTCGAGCAGCGGGTAGCTGGGACGCGGAATCAGGACCGACTCCCCTGGATCGCAGAGCAGCTTGAACAGAAACGAGTAGGACTCACTCGTGCTGGCGGTCAGGACCGTCCGGCGTGAATCGACGCTGATGCCGCGACGGGCGAAGTCCTGCGCCACCGCTTCGCGCGCCGCGGGCAACCCGAGTGGATGGGGGTCGTAGGGCGCCGTCGGGACGTCGTCCAGCTCCCCGGACGGCGGAAAGTCCAGCCCGACCCGGGACGGATTGGACTGGGTCAGGTCGAGGAGCTCGACGCCACGGGCCCGCAGGGATTCGAGACGTTCGGTCAGCCGATTCGCCGAAACGTCGGAGGGCACCCGCCGGGAGAACGTGTATGGCCGCAGGGCGCAGACCTCGTGCTGGTCACGGGCTGCTAGAGCAGCCCCATCTGCAGCTTGGCGGCCTCGGACATCTTCTCCATCGTCCACGTAGGCTCCCAGACCACGTCGACCTTCACGTCGGTGACGCCGGAGACCTCTCGCGCCCTCCGCTCGACCTCCACGGGGAGCGTCTGCGCCGATGGGCACGCGGGCGACGTTAGGGTCATGTTGATCTGAACGGCGCCCGCGGCATCCACGTCGATGTCGTAGATCAGACCCAGCTCGTAGATGTTGACGGGAATCTCCGGGTCGTAGACTTTCGAGACCGCTTCGATGATGAGCGGCTTCAGCTCCAGCGTCTTCAGAGGATCGGTTTGCATGTCGGGATTCACCTCCTGGCGCGCGCCATGAGCACGTGGGGACCGGACCGCTACTCGGTCGAGATGGTGTCCTGGTCCGATTGCAGGGCGGCCTGCAGCGTGTGCCACGCCAGGCTGGCACACTTGACCCTCACCGGGAACTCGCACACGCCGGAGAAGACCGACAGCTTGCCGAGCGTCTCGACGTCGGCCGGCCTGCCCGGTTCACCGGTCACCATCTCGTGGAAGCCGGCAAACAGCGTCTGTGCCTCCGCGATCGTCTTCCCCCTCACCGCGTCCGTCATCAACGAGGCGGACGCCTTGGAGATTGCGCACCCGGACCCCTGAAAGCTGACGTCGTCGATCACGTCGCCGCTGAGCCGCACATACAGGGTCAGGTGGTCGCCGCAGAGGGGATTGCGGCCCTCGACCGTCCGTGTCGGCGCCTCCAGCCGACGGAAGTTGCGCGGACTGCGGTTGTGGTCGAGGATGACCTCCTGATACAGCTCGCTGAGCTCGGGCATCAGCCGAAGACCTCGCGGACCCGATGCAGGCCGGAGACGAGCCTGTCCACCTCCTCACGCGTGTTGTAGAAGGCGAACGACGCGCGGACCGTGGCCGCCAGCCCGAACCGCTCCATCAGGGGTTGGCCGCAGTGATGCCCGGTGCGAACCGCGACACCCTCCTGATCGAGAACCGTGCCCACGTCGTGGGGATGGACGTCGCTCATGACGAACGACAGCACGCTGGCCTTGTCCCGGGCCGTCCCGATGATCCGGACCCCCTCGACCGCCCCGACGGCCTCGGTGGCATAGCTCAGCAGATCGTCCTTGTGGGCGGCGATCCCGTCCAGACCGAGCCGTGTCACGTAGTCGATGGCCGCCCCCAGCCCGATCACGCCGGCGATGTTGGGCGTTCCCGCCTCGAACCTGTACGGCAGCGTGTTGTACACGGTGCGGTCGAAGCTCACCGAGCTGATCATGTCCCCACCACCCTGATAGGGCGGGAGTGATTCGAGCAGCGAGGCCCTGCCGTAGAGCGCGCCCGTTCCGGTCGGGCCGAACAACTTGTGACTCGAGAGCGCATAGAAGTCACAATCCAACGCCTGCACGTCGACCTTCACGTGCGAGACGGCCTGCGCGCCGTCGAGGAGCACCGGGATCCCTCGTTCGCGGGCTCGGGCGATGACCTCCCGCACGGGATTGATCGTGCCGATCACGTTCGATAGGTGAACAAGCGACACCAGCCGCGTCCGTTCGTTCAGGAGCGCGTCGTACTCGTCGAGCAGGAGCTGGCCTGCGTCGTCGATGGGGATCACGCGCAGGACCACGCCGCGCGCGTCCCGCAGCATCTGCCACGGCACGATGTTCGAGTGGTGCTCCATCGTCGAGATGATGACCTCGTCGCCGGCCTGAAACCGCTGTCCGAGAGTCTGGGCCACGAGATTGATTCCCTCGGTGGCGCCTCGGACGAACACGATCTCGCGCGATTCGCGCGCGTTGAGGAAACGCTGAACCTTGGTGCGCGCGTCCTCGTAGGCCGCCGTCGCCCGCTCGCTGAGGGCGTGGACGCCGCGGTGAACGTTGGCGTTGTCCTCCGAGTAGTAGCGCCTGAGCGCCTCGATCACCGCAATCGGTTTCTGGGTCGTGGCGGCGTTATCGAGATAGGCCAGAGGTTTCCCGTGGATCTGCTGAGACAGGATCGGGAAATCCTGCCGCACCCGGGCAACATCCAGAGCCGGGGCCGCCACCTCGCGAACCGCCGACTCGGCAGATGCTCTGGTCATGGCTCCCCTCCGTGCACGCCGGTCATCGCCGGGGCGGCCGCCCGGGTCGGGGGCTTCGGAAGCTGGGTCTGTGGAAGCCGCGCCACGACCAGCTCGTGGAGCTGGGCTCTCAGCTCCTCCACTCTCACCCGGTCGATGACATCGCGCGCGAACGCGTGAATCAGCAGGCTCACCGCGTCCTGGTGTCCGATACCGCGCGTCCGTAGATAGAACAGGGCCTCGTCGTCCAGCTGGCCGATCGTCGCACCGTGGGTACACCGGACGTCGTCGGCGAAGATCTCCAGCTGCGGCTTGGTGTTGATCTGCGCGTTGTCCGAGAGGAGTAGCGCCTTGTTCGTCTGCTTGGCGTCGGTCTTCTGCGCGTCGGGTCGCACGATGATCTTGCCGTTGAACACGCCGTGCGCGGCGTCGCTCAGGATCCCCTTGTAGATCTCGTGGCTCTCGCAGTGCGGTTCCGCGTGATCAATCGTCGTATGGTTGTCGACCAGACGGTGCCCGTCGGCGAGATAGAGGCCGTTCAGCGTGCACGAACCGCCCTCACCACCCAGCACGGCCGTGACGTCGTTGCGGGCCACGGAACCGCCCAGGGTGATCGAATGCGAGGAGAAATTGCTGCCGCGTTCCAGCCGCACGTACATTCCACCGACGTGAAACGCGTCCATGCCTTCTCGCTGCACCTTGTAATGATCCACGACCGCATCCTGGCCGAGGACCACCTCGGTCACCCCGTTGGTAAGCGGCCCGGACCCGGACGACCCGACGTACGTCTCGACGACCCGCACCTGGCTGTGCGATTCCGCCACGACGAGCACGCGCGGATGCGACACGCGGGCGCGGTCGGAGTCGGGCGCGGCAAACACCAGATGGATCGTCTCGTCGGCGATCGCGTGGGCCGGAACGAGGACCACGGCGCCATCGTGGACGAACGCCGTGTTGAGCGCGGTGAAGGGGTTCAGATCCATCCGCGCCAGCTGGCCCAGGTGTCGCTCGAGCACCTCCGGCATCGACGCGATCGCCCCGGCGAGATCGAGCACCTGGACGCCGGCGCCCGAGACGCCCCGGTCCGACAGCGCGGGCGCGAAGCGTCCACCCACGAACACGAGCCGTGGGCCGTGAGCGGCCGGCAGGTCGAAGACCTCCACCGGATCTCGCGTCGGTCCGGCGAGCGCGGCCTCGTCCCACGCCGGGGCGAAGGCCGTCGCGGCAATGGGCGCCACGCTGGTGAATCGCCACTCCTCGTCACGCGTCGTGGGGAAGCCCCGCTCCACGAACCCGTCGATCCCGCGGCGCCGCAGCGCCCGCAACCAGTCGGGCGCTTCCCCGCCCCGGTCCCGCTCGAGCTGCTCGTATTGCGTGAGATAGTGATCCTGCCGCTCCAGTACGGGTGTCATTCGCGACTCCTCACTCACGCACCGGCCGGCTGAACGCTCTCCTCGGTCCAGCGGTAGCCCTTCTCCTCCAGCTCGAGCGCCAGCTCCTTGCCACCCGACCTCACGACCCGGCCGGCCGACAGCACATGGACGTGGTCCGGCACGATGTAGTTCAGGAGCCGCTGGTAATGGGTGACCACGATGATGGCCCGGTCGGGGCTCCGCATCGCATTCACGCCGTCGGCGACCGTCTTGAGCGCATCGATATCCAGCCCCGAGTCGGTCTCGTCCAGAATCGCGAGCCGCGGCTCGAGCACTGTCATCTGGAAGATCTCGTTCCGCTTCTTCTCTCCACCGGAGAATCCCTGATTGACCGGACGCTCGAGCAGGCCCGCGTCCATCTCGAGGAGCTTGATCCGGTCGCGCACGAGCGTCATGAACTCGAACGCATCCAGCTCGGGCTCTCCACGATGCTTGCGGATCTCGTTCAGCGCCGCCTTGAGGAAATAGGCGTTGTTGACCCCGGGGATCTCCACGGGATACTGGAACGCCAAGAACACCCCTTCGCGCGCGCGATCCTCGGGCTCCATCTCCAGCAGATCCTTGCCGGCGTAGCGGACGCTGCCCGCGGTCACCGTATAGGCGTCACGGCCAGCCAACACGCCCGCCAACGTGCTCTTCCCGGAGCCGTTCGGCCCCATGATCGCGTGGACCTCTCCGGCCTTCACGACCAGGTCGATCCCGCGGAGAATCTCGTTGTCGGCGACCTGCGCGTGCAGGTTTTCAATTTCCAGCATCATCCAATCCTTCGCGTGATCCGCTTCGAGGGATGAGCCGTCCCGCGCGACCCGCGCCACGCCAGTACGACCTCCGGGCGATGACGGCGTCGTGAACGGTGCGGGCGCCGACTATCCGACGCTGCCTTCCAGGCTGACACCGAGGAGCTTCTGGGCCTCGACCGCAAACTCCATCGGCAGCTCACGGAAGACCTGCTTGCAGAAGCCGCTCACGATCATGTTGACGGCATCCTCGGTCGAGATGCCGCGCTGCCGGCAGTAGAAGATCTGGTCCTCGCCGATCTTGGAGGTCGACGCCTCGTGCTCGACCTGGGCCGAGGTGTTCTTGATATCCAGATAGGGGAAGGTGTGCGCGCCACACTTGTCCCCGATCAACAAGGAATCGCACTGGGAGTAGTTGCGGGCACCCGCCGCCCCCTTGGCGATCCTCACCAGTCCCCGATACGTGTTCTGGCCGTGCCCGGCCGAGATTCCCTTGGAGATGATCGTGCTCTTCGTCTTCTTTCCCAGGTGGATCATCTTCGTGCCGGTATCGGCCTGCTGCCGATTGTTGGACACCGCCACCGAGTAGAACTCGCCGATCGAGTTGTCCCCCTGCAAGATGCAGCTCGGATACTTCCACGTGATCGACGATCCCGTTTCCACCTGAGTCCAGGTGATCTTCGAATTCACGCCGAGACACTTTCCGCGTTTGGTGACGAAGTTGTAGATCCCGCCCTTTCCGTTCTTGTCACCCGGATACCAGTTCTGGACCGTGGAGTACTTAATCGTCGCGTCATCGAGCGCCACCAGCTCGACGACGGCGGCGTGTAGCTGATTCGTGTCCCGCATCGGCGCCGTGCAACCCTCGAGGTAGCTCACCGACGCGCCAGCGTCCGCGACGATCAGCGTGCGCTCGAACTGCCCCGTATCCATCGCGTTGATCCGGAAATAGGTCGACAGCTCCATCGGGCACCGGACCCCCTTCGGGATGTAGCAGAAGGATCCGTCGCTGAACACCGCCGCGTTCAGCGCCGCGTAGAAGTTGTCGGAGTGCGGCACGACCGAGCCGAGATAGCGGCGCACCAGATCCGGATGGTCGTGCACCGCCTCGGAGAACGACGAGAAGATGATGCCGAGCTCGGCCAGCTTGTCCTTGAAGGTGGTGGCCACCGAGACGCTGTCGAAGACCGCGTCGACCGCGACCCCGGACAGGACCTTCTGCTCCTCGAGCGG
This sequence comes from Vicinamibacterales bacterium, assembly GCA_965197935.1. Taxonomy (GTDB): domain Bacteria; phylum Acidobacteriota; class Vicinamibacteria; order Vicinamibacterales; family CAZQMT01; genus CAZQMT01. Next base: position 24,770 of record CBDAOD010000003.1, read on the forward strand.
TATCCCCAGCTTCTCGAACGTCGCCAGAATCTCGGGATCGACCTCGTCGAGGCTCTCGAGCGCCACCTTCTGCTTCGGCGCCGAGTAGTAGATGATGTTCTCGTAGTCGATCGGCGGGTAGGTCACGTTCGGCCAGCGGGGCTCGGTCATCTCCTTCCACACACGGTAGGCGTTGAGCCGCCACGCGAGCAGCCACTCCGGCTCCCGCTTCTTCTCGGAGATCAGCCGAATGATGCCCTCGTTCAGACCGCGGGGGACGGTCTCGGCCTCGATGTCGGTGACGAACCCGTATCGGTACTCCTTGGAGGTCAGCTCCTCGATTGTCTGCTGCGCGGTGCTCATCAGCTCGCTCCCGATCGGTCACGCTGGACGGAAGCGCCCCCCGATTCCGACATCCGCCCGTGGGTAAAGTAGACCCGGTGCTCCTGTCGGAGAGGCGTGGTCTTGGCGCCCTGTCATCCGGCGCCCCGCCGGCCTTGGCGCGACGCAGGACGCTGACCAAGGTCCGCTATACGTGACCTGAAATATACGACCGAAAAGGTCGTATATGCAATCTAGCACGGGCCAACCGCCCTTTGCAACCCGCGCGCACCCGGCTCATGGCTCTCGCCGCTCGCCCCGCAGGACGAGACCGACACCCACGACCGTCGCGACCCCGACCACGTTGTGCCACAGAAACGAGATGTCGGTGGTGAAGGCGACGGTGGCGACCGTTACCATCCCGACGATCAGTCCCCAGAAGGCACCGCGCGACGTCGCGCCAGGCACGCCGATGGCGAGGACGAACACGCCCAGGAGCGAGCCGTAGAAGAACGAGCCGAAGCGGTTGACGACCTCGATCAGCGACCCCAGCGTCACCGCGAAGGTGGCCACCAGGCATGCGAAGAGCCCCCAGCCGCCCGTGACGATCTTGGAGACGCGGAGGTAGTGTCCATCGCTCTCGTCCGGCCGCAGATGCCGCCGATAGAGATCGATGATGGTGGCCGTCGAGAGCGAGTTCAGCTCGGAGGAGATGCTCGACATCGCGGCGGCGAAGATCGCGGCCACGATTAGGCCGATCAGGCCGATCGGCAGCCGGGTGGTGACGAACGTCGGGAAGACGTAGTTGACGTCGTTGTACTCCCGATCGCCGGTGACCTCCTTCACGAGGTTGGCCGCCCTCTGGCGAACGGCGGCAATCTCCGCATCCCGCTCCGCAAACGCCGCGCGCGCCCGTGCGATCTCCTCGGCGCTGCCCCCCGCCAGCACCGCGGCAGCCGATTCCGCGGCTTCCCGTCTGCGGCCGAACGTCTCGGCGAACTCGTCCTCCAGCGCGGCGTAGGCGGCCGCCTGCGGGCTGGCGCGCACCCGCGCCTCGTGCACCGAGTTGAACAGCATCGGCGGCGGCGTGAACAGGTAGAACACGAACACGAGCACCCCGGTGAAGAGAATCAGGGCCTGCAGCGGGATCTTCACGAACCCGCTCATCAGCAGCGACCGCCGACCCTCGTCCACCGACTTCGCGGTCAGATACCGCTGCACCTGGCTCTGGTCGCAGCCGAAGTAGGCCAGCATCAGGAACAGGCCGCCGATCATGCCGGACCAGAAGGTGTAGGTTTCGTCGAGGTCGAACGTGAAGTCGATCGTGCGAAGCCGGCCGGTCGCCCCCGCCACGTGCAGCGCCCGCCCCAGGGAGAGGTCGTCGGGCAGACCCAGCACCAGAACCACCACGGCGGCGCCGACACCCACGAGGATCACGACCATCTGCTTCACATCGGCCCAGGTGACCGCCTGGATGCCTCCGAACATGGTGTAGACGGTGGTCGGGATCCCGATGGCGAGGATCGTGACGGTCAGGTTCCAGCCCAGGACGATCGCGAGGATGAGCGCCGGCGCGGCGATGATCACGCCGCACGACAGGCCGCGCGAAAGCAGAAAGAGGAGGCTCGTCAGCGTGCGCGTCCGCGCGTCGAACCGCTGCTCCAGGTATTCGTACGCCGTGTAGACCCGCGCCCGGTGGAAGAACGGAACGACGGTGACCGAGAGAATGATCATCGCGATCGGCAGCCCGAAGTAGAACTGCACGAAGCGCATGCCATCCGCGTAGCCCTGCCCCGTCGTGCCCACCAGCGTGATGGCGCTGAGCTGGGTCGCCATCACCGACAGACCGACCGCCCACCACGGCAGGCTGCGGTTGGCGAGAAAGTATCCCTCGATCCTGTCGGCGCCCTGCGTGCGCCGCAGGCCATCGACGACGATCCACACCAGGTAGGCCGCGATAATCAGCCAGTCGATCGGATGCATCGCAGGTTGCGTAAGACTCGACGGCGCAGGCGATCGTGGCGGTCCAGAGGTGCCCGGGCAGCCATCAGGAGCTCAGCCGCCAAAGTGCCGGCTGAAGCTCCAGAGCGCCAGGAGCGTGAGGATCTGGGTCAGGACAACGAGCAGATACATGATCCGCTGGATTGGCTCGGACATCGGTGCATCCGCGCGCCGGGGTCGCCCCCGGCGTCACGGCATCACGAACCCGTGCTGGGACTCGCGAACCGTCAGCACAGGACAGGGAGCCTTGCGCACGACCTTCTCGGCAACGCTGCCCAGCATCATATGAGCGATGGCCCCCCGGCCGTGCGTGCCGAGGACGATCAGGTCGACGTTCTCGCTCTTCGCGTACCCGATGATCTCGACGAACGCCGTCCCGGTGCGCAGCGAAACTTTCGCGCGCAGCTTCTCGGTTTCCTCCGCCGTCAGCAGCTGGTCGAGACGCTCCCGAGCGGCCTTCTCCATCTCTTCGTGCAGCCCGGGCAGCGCGGCGACATACACCTCGGCGGCCCAGGCGTGCGCCACCACGTCCTCCATGACGTGGAGCAGGTGGAGGGATGCGTCGAACGCCTCGGCCAGCCCTCGACCGTATCGCATCGCGATGTCCGAGGGAACGCTGAAGTCGACCCCCACGAGAATGTTCTTGAGCGTGATCATGATCGCCCCCCCGTTTGTGAGTTTCGCTAAAAAAACGCTACCACACTCTATCCCTGCGTGCCGGCTCGCGTCACCGATGGGAGTCTTCGTCGCGTGTGGGTTGGCGCTCTACGCGCTCTGGGGTCGAACGCGGGAATTTCCAGGACTGCGTGGCTGGCAAGGCCCCGTGGTGAAAGTCCTGCGTAGCCCCAAGGGTGGTGCTGCGCCCGGCTGGCGAGGCGGGAGGAGCAAGAATACCGGGAGTATTTGATCCGTCGTGAACAATGCCCAGCGCGGCACGTGGCGGGATGCAGCGCCGGCCGACTGCAGCAGGACTCTTCCCACGGGCTGCTAATCCTAAGAGACGGGCGCGCCAAGTCTCGCCGTAGCCTGATGCTCGAGGAACCAGCGGTACGTCATTTCAATGCCGTCCCTCAGATCAATCTTGTGTTTCCATCCAAGGCCATGAAGTCGCCCGACATCCAGGAGCTTTCTTGGAGCACCATCAGGCCTCGAGATGTCGAAGGTCAACTCGGCCTCAGGATAGACCACACTTTGAACAAGTGTTGCCAACTCATGAATACTCAAGTCCTCACCCGTACCAACGTTGATGTGCGACTCTCCGTCGTACGTCTGCATCAGAAACACGCAAGCGGCCGCCAGATCGTCCACGTGGAGGAGCTCCCTTTTCGCCTTTCCGGTACCCCAGATCTCCACCTCTCGCCGTCCTTCGACCTTCGCGTCGTGGAGTTTTCGGATCATCGCTGGCAGAACGTGAGAACCCTGCAGTTCAAAGTTATCGTTGGGGCCGTAAAGGTTCGTCGGCATCGCCGAGATGAAGTTACATCCGTACTGGCGCCGATAAGAATGACAGAGAGTGATGCCCGCAATCTTTGCGACAGCGTATGGTTCATTCGTCGGCTCGAGTGCCCCGGTCAACAACGCGTCCTCCGTCATGGGTTGGCGTGCTTCGCGCGGATAGATACAAGAGCTTCCCAGGTAGAGCAGCTTCTGTACCCCGTAAAGATGAGCCGCGTGAACGACCGTGGCGTGAATCATCATGTTGTCATAGATGAACTCGGCCGGCCGGGTCGAGTTCGCTAGAATGCCGCCGACCGTGCCGGCAACTAGAAAGACGTGGTCCGGCCGGCTCGCACAGAACCAGTAGTTCACGGCAGCCTGGTCCCGCAGATCGAGTTGATCACGCGTGGCCGTCAATATGTTCCTATATCCCTCCGACTCGAGACGACGCGAAACCGCAGATCCCACGAGGCCACGATGGCCGGCGACAAAAATCCGTGCTGTTTTTTGTATCGGCTCCATAGGCAGAGTCACTTCTGTGGTGCTGTGATCTCGCTTCGCCAAGTCGCGAAAGCCGCGCGCTGAACGACTGGGAACATCGGCAATAGAATACAACGGGCAACATGGGAGCGTCCCGAGCCCGCATGTACCACCTCGGCTAGCAGCCCGCCCCCGCACGATCACGAACTCACCCGGAATCGCGTAGCCGCCGTCGCTCCGATACGGCTCGATCCAGGCGAGATACTCGGCGTGCGCCTCTTCTCGCATGCGCTCGTCGAACCGAGAGTAGGGCCAGGGCCACCGGGTGACACTGGTTGAGGAAGAAGATGGCGACGCCGGCGGCGAGGTACCGTATTGTAGAAATTCGCGAAACTCTGGCTGGGCGAATTACCATGGGTCTCGTCGGCCCGACCGGCGGATCCCGACAGGTGGACCGAGCACCTGCGGCAGAGGCCTCTCACGGAAGACAGGAGGAATGATGCAACGCTTTTCAGGCACGTTGTGCGTGGCGGTACTCGCGGCTGCCGGGCTCGGGCACGCCCGGCTCGGTGACGGCACCGAAGCGATACAGGCGACCCCGACGGTCGAGTACCAGCTGTTGGCCACCACCAAGACGTCGACGATGGAAGAAGAGCTGAACGAGGCTGCCGAGCACGGCTTCCGGTTCGACGGCGTGATGGGTGGCGAGACGGCCGTGGGGGGCGACGAGGTCGTCGCGATCATGTCGAAGGTCAGCGGCGCGACACCGGGTCGCTACCTCTACCGGCTGCTGGCCACCAGCAAGACCTCTACGATGCAGCGGGAGCTCCAGGAGGCCGCCGACGAGGGGTTCCTCTACCGGGGCCAGACCGTCTTCGAGAGCTTCTTCGGCGGGCAGGAGGTCGTAGCGATCCTTGAGCGCGACAAGGATGCCCTCGCCGTCGACCACGAGTACAAGCTACTCGCGACGTCGAGGACCTCGACCATGCAGAAGGAGCTCACCGAGGTCGGGGAGGAGGGCTTCGCCTTCGTGGGCATGACCGTGGGAGATACCGCGATGGGAGGCAGCGAGCTGGTCGTGATCACTCGACGGGCTCGCGGCGAGTAGCGTCAGGAGGCCGGTCGGGACGTGGCGGTGGTGATCAGGCGATCGCCCGGTCCGTCGCGTCCAGGGCCCGCTCGATGATCGCGAACCCCAGATCCAGCTCCTCCTCCGTGATGCAGAGTGGCGGGTTCGTGAAGAAGTAGTTCCAGCGGACGAACGTGTAGAGCCCTTCCTCGCGGAAGAATCTGCCCAGCGCGACCATCTCCTCGGACGTGCCGTTGAACGGGGCCATCGGCTCCCGGGTCTCGGGGTTGCGCACGAGCTCCACCGCGCCGAACAGGCCGATCGAACGCGTGGCCCCCACCGACGGGTGACGCGACTCGAGGTCGGCGAGCCGCGCCTTCATCACGGCACCCATTCGGCTCGCTCGCGCGAGCAGATCGTCCTCCTCGAACACGTCCAGCGTCGCCAGGGCGGCCGCGCACGCCAGCGGATGGCTGTTGTACGTCAGCCCCCCGTAGAAGACGTGATCCTGGAAGTGTTCGGCGATGTGATGCCGCATCCCGAGGGCGCCCAGCTGCACGTACGCGCTGGTCAGCCCCTTGGCCATGGAGATCAGGTCGGGCACGACGCCCCAGTGATCGACGGCGAACCACTCCCCGGTCCGCCCGAATCCCGCCATCACCTCGTCGGCGATCATGAGAATCCCGTGCTGCGTGCAGAGATCCCGAATGCCCTGCAGGTAGCCGTCGGGCGGCACCAGGATGCCATTCGTGCCGGTGACGGGCTCGACGATCACCGCGGCGATCGTCTGTGGTCCTTCGAGCTGGATCACCTCCTCGAGATGGGCCAGCGCCACCTCGACCGAGTCCCAGCCCCGCTGGATGCCGTGATACGGGTCCATGAAGTGCACGACCCCCGCCATGCCGGGCTCCGACGCCCAGCGCCTGGGATCGCCGGTGAGCGTGACGGCTCCAGCCGTGCCGCCGTGGTAGGAGCGATAGCGCGCGAGAATCTTCTGCCGTCCGGTGTAGAGCCGCGCGGCCTTGACCGCATTCTCGTTCGCCTCCGCACCGCCGTTCGTGAAGAAGAACGTGTCGATATCGCCCGGCGTGATCTCGGTCAGCCTGGCGCCGAGCCGGGCCCGGGGCTCGGTGGCCATGAAGGGATTCGCGTAGGCGAGCGTCGCGGCCTGCTCCTGAATCGCGCGGACGATCCGCTCGTCCCCGTGACCCACGTTGACGCACATCAGCTGGCTATTGAAATCGAGGAAGCGCTTGCCCTCAGGGGTCCAGAAGTAGACGCCCTTGGCGCCGGCGACCGGAATCGGATCGACCTTGGCCTGGGCCGACCATTCGAAGATGGTGTGCTTCTTGGTCAGCGCGACGATCTCGTCGCCCGTCATCTTGCGCGCCGCCGTCTGGGTCGTCATGGGGCCACCTCGTCTTCGGTTCGGGGGGCGGGCCCACACCGCCGGCGCGCACCGGAGGGTGGGTTCGTCTGGGGAGTGTAGTCCTCGGACGGATCGCTTTCAAGAACCAGATCTCAGGCTGTCGGACTTCGCGCCGGGGTGGCTGCGGCCGATGGCCCGGTCATGATGGCGCGAAACGCCGGATGATCCCGGACACCATCGAAATCTGGATCGCGTTCGGCGCGGAGGCTGTTGATCACGCGCAGCTGCTCGAACGACTCGCCGAGGTACCTGGCGGCCCGCTCGGCGTCGCCCCGTAGCGCGTAGAGCGCCGCCACGTAGTACTTGGTGTAGGGATCCTCCGCGCCCTTGGCGCTGCGCGCCTTGAAGCCCTTGATGGCGGTGTCGAAGTGGCGCGCCGCTTCCTCGGCCTGGCCCTGCCGCAGGTAGGCCGCGCCGATCTTCTGATTGATCTCGATGAGCGTTCGGTCACGGAGCAGGTGGTCGGTTCCCGCGAGAAAGGTCAGGCCGTGGTTGTATTCCTCGATGGCGTCGTCGTAGCGGCCCTGGAGGTAGTACACGTAGCCGAGCCGCGCGTAGGCTCCGAGAATCTCCAGCCCCTCGCTTCCCGAGATGTGCTGCGCCTGGAGCGCGATGGCGTGCTTGCACGCCGCCTCCGCCTCCGCGTAGTCGCCCCGGATCGCGTGGAGAAAGCCGAGTTGCAGGTGGGCGTAGCCTGCCTCCGGGTTCAGGGTCGCCGCGCGTTCGAGCTCGGTGATCGCCTCGTCGATCATGCCCTTGCCGACCCAGTAGGCCCGGCCAAGCGCCGAGTGCGCCGAGGCGTTCTTTGGGTCGAGCCGGATCGCCTCTCGCGTCGCTTCGATCGCCTCGTCGTAGCGTCCCGTACTGACGAACGCCATGCCGAGCCAACTATAGGCGTTGGCGTGGCGCGGATCCAGGCTGATCGCGCGACGCGCGCACTCGATGGCCTTCTCGATCAACTCGGGAAAGCTCAGGAAGCTGCCCTTCAGGCCGTAGGCTGCCCCGAGCCCCGCCCACGCGGCCGCATACCCCGAGTCCTGCTCGATCGCCTTCTCGAACAAATAGATGGCGCGATCGAGCGAGTCACGCGTGGCGGCCCGCAGGTTCATCATGCCGCGCGAGTAGTTCTCGTAGGCCTCGACCGAGTGTGTCTCGACGTGTTCGATCTGGGCAACATCCGAACGTCCCGGCTTGAGGTTGAGCCCCTCGAGGAGCTCGTAGACGATCTTGTCCTGTAGCTCGAAGATCTGCTCGATCTGTCCGTCGATCTTCACGTTCTTCAAGAGCGTGCCCGTCCGGGCGTCGACGAGCTCGGCCGTGATGCGGACCAGGTTGCCGATGCGCTGGTAGCCGCCACCCAGGACCCAGGCGGCCCCCAACCGGCGGCCGACCTCGATGGCGACGTCGCGGTCGACGCTCGACTGCTGCGGATCGCTGGAGTCCTTGAGTACCTCGAACACGCGCGCACGGCTGATGACCGAGAGTCCGTGCACCCCCGTCAGGTCGGCGGTCACGGTCTCGGCGATACCGGATCCGACCCAGTCATCCGCGGACTCGCCGGTGATGTTCGAGAAGGTCATGACCGCGACATGTTCCTCGGGGTCCGGAGTGGGCGCCACGATCTCGATCGGGCGGGCGAGGCCGTTGCCGAGCATGCCGAAGTACGGATCCGATGGCCGGAGCCCCCCCGTCTTCCTCAGCTGGCTCGTGTCGTGCTCGCGGGAGAGCCACTGCAGATCGAGTTGGAGCTGGCGCGCGTTCGAGTATCGGAACGTCAAGTCCTTGGCCAGCGCCTTGCGGACGATGCTCTCCACGGCTCTCGGTATCTTGCGGTCGAGCCGCGCCAGCGCGGGTGGCTCCTGGTGCAGGATTCGATCGATCACCTCGGTTGCCGAACTGCCGTCGAAGGGCAGACTTCCGGCGAGCATCTCGTAGATCACGACCCCGAGCGAGAAGATGTCGGTCCGCTGGTCGACCGGCCGACCCAGCGCCTGCTCCGGCGACATGTAGGACACAGTCCCGAGGATCACGCCCACGGCCGTTTGCCCCATCGTGATCGCGAGGCTGCTCGAGGCGGTGTTCGCGGTCTCCATGAACTTGGCCAGCCCGAAATCGAGCACCTTCAAGAGGCCGCGCTCGGTCACGATCAAATTCGAGCTCTTGATGTCTCGATGCACGATGCCGTTGGCGTGAGCCTCGTCGAGCGCATCGGCCACCTGCATCCCGAAGTCGATCGCTTCGCCGATGGCCAGGGCCCCCCGCTCGAGCCGCTCCGACAGCAGCTCGCCCTCCACGTGCTCCATGACAATGAAGATCGCGCCGTCGTGTTCGGCGATGTCGTAGGTGACCACCACGTGCGGGGACCGCAGGATGGACGCGGCGCGCGCCTCCTGCATGAGGCGCCCACGGCTCTCGGGGTCGGCTGCGGAGGACGGCGGCAGGAACTTCAAGGCCACGGACCGACCCAGCCGCGTGTCCTCCGCCCGATACACCTCGCCCATTCCCCCGATGCCGAGGCGTTCAACCACTCGATAGTGAAGGATCGTCTTGCCGCTCAGTGACATGGGAGCCTGGGCTCTCGGCCGCGGCCGGCACCGGGCGCACCCGATCTCCGGCGAGGGCTTAGCACCATCTTAACGCCTGTCGACACCTCGCCAGGTCGGGAGGCTCAGTGCCGCATCCGGCCATCGCTGTCCCGCAGCGCCTCGCGGTCGAGCACCTCCACGGAGTGGCGGTAGAGCGCCCCGGCCGAGGGCGGGCTGTCGGCGACGCAGACCATCCCGAGCTTGCCGAACTCCGAGAGGGCACCGATCAGATGGAACGCGACGCCTTGCTGCGTGGCCCCGTGGAAGTGCAGATTGTGGTCGACCGCGATGTCGATCAGATCCTCCGGGGTCAGCCGCCGGTAGTGCTCGTTCCTCAGGTTGTCCGACGCGTGGTAGTAGCGAGGCTGACCGGCGGGTGTGCGGAACAGGCCGGTTTCCGAGTCGTAGGTCCCGTCGGTGAGGAACTGCAGCGTCATGAACGTATGGGTGGTGCCACCCTTTCTCAAGTTGATCTCGATCGCAAAGTGCTCCCAGCGACCCTCCTGCCGGGTCGACACGAAATCCACGCCGAACCGCCCGAGCACGCCGCGGTCCCTGAGGACCTCGGCGACCCTCCGACCCGCCTCCTGGATCACGAGCCGGTACTCGTCATCGGCGGGGAACGTGGAGCCCAGGAAGACCTGCCCCGAGGGTCCCCCGAGCAGCTGATCGTGGGTCGAGACCATCTCGATACTGCCCAGCGGATCGATCCGACACTGAACCGACGGTGACCGCTTCTCGGGCCCCTCGACGAAGCACTCGACGACGCCGCCCATCTCGGGAAGCTTCCGCCGAAAGTGGTCCCACGTCTCCTCCCGGGCCTCGAAGCAGATCCGGCGCGGGAGCTCGGACCGAACCCAGCTCGCCAGCCCCCGACCCGGGGGACATCCCTCGTAGGAGAAGGTGGCGTTTCCCTCCCCCGACACGCCTTCCTCGAGCTTGACCACCGCCCTCCGCAGATCGGGATGGCCTCTTTTGAGGTCGACGAGCGCCGCGGCCACGTCCTTCTCGTCCCGGAGTCGCTCGATACCGGCGGGGAGCGGCACGCCCGCGGCCCGAAACACCTCTCGGCTGCCGCTCTTCGTCCCCAGATCGGAGAGCGCCGGGTCGCAGGCATACAGCGGGATGCCGAGTCGCACCGCGAGGCTGCGCTCGTATGCGGTGGCGTTGAAGCAGGTCATGTGCGCTGCCTGGGGGTCGAGCACGGCCTCCCGGATGCGATTGAGCAACCGCGGGCGCTCGAGGATCTTCTTCGTCACGGTCACGGGCGACGCGTCGTGGCAGCTCAGGAGCTTCAGCCGCTTGCGGGCGTGGCTACTCGGGATTCCCGGGAGCAGATGTAGGTAGTAATCGATGATCCACGGGTCGACCGGCACGCTCGTCACGTAGATGACACGCGTGCGCGGGAACCGCAACAGCATCAACATACACAGCAGGCGTTCCTCGTAGTGCTGCACGCCCGTGATGCGGCTGAGCACGTCGACATCGATGCTGAGGCTGGGAATCACGACCACGGTCCGGGGCTGCATGGGATCGGGAAAGACGCGATGAAACATGGGCGCCAGCGTCGCCTGGATCTCGGCGAACCGTCGGAGCTCCTCCGGGCTGCCCGGCGCCATCGCGCTCACGTCCATCTCAGGCCTCCTCGCCGGTTCCTCCCAGCCTCCTCACTCCTCGCGCCGGCCGGACAGGTTCAGACGCCAGTAGTCGAGAGAGAAGGGCGGGTCATCGCCGGCCGCCATCTCGACCAGGGTCAGCAGGAGACGTTCGCGCAGCGTCTCGTCAGGCAACCGCTCCAGATGAAGCCGAAGGACGACCGCGGCCAGGAAGTCTCGGTACTCCCGTTCATCGGAGAGCGTCGCCGTCACCGGCACCAGACTGGTCTCGACATCGACGAAACCGACGGCGCGGAGCCGGGCCGCGGTCGTCGAATCGTCGGCGAACAGCACGGGCTTGCGCCAGCCTGCGAAGTAGGGGCCATAGGGCGGCATCGCCGCCATGCGGGACACGCGCGCCAGGACGCGTGCGATGTTCCTGGCGCCCCCGCATTGCGCCACCAGCCGCCCGCCGGGCCGGAGGGCCCGGAACAGGCTCGCAAACAGCGCGTCGTGATCCAGCACCCAGTGAAAGGTGGCGGCGCTGAAGATCAGATCGAAGGTGCCCACCAGCGGCAGGGTCAAGAGATCGGCACGAACGCAGGTGACGCGGCCGCAGGCACGCAGGTGCCGCGAGGCCTCCAGCAGCATGCTCGCGGAGCGGTCGACGGCGATCACTTGACCCTCCGGCAGGCGATCGACGAGCTCGGCGGTCAGACGTCCGGACCCGCAGCCCGCGTCCATCACGCGCTCGTTCCCGTCGAGCGGCAGACGGCCCAGAATCGCGCGTCCCCACTCCAGCTGCGGGTGCGACACGCGGTGATAGGTCACCGCATCCCATTCGGTGGGACCCGCCATCCGTCGATCCAGGTTCATGAAGCTCCGTCCGGGCCGACCCTGCGCGTCACGGGCGAACACGGGGAGTGTAGCAGCCAGCCACGGGCGACCCGGTCGTGCGGATGCCGTTGCGAGCGGCTGACCGCTTGCTCCCGGCATTTTCGCTGATCGCGGCTCGTCAGCGGCCCACGCGATGGGACCGCGCCCGACACGCGAGAAACTGTCTTCGACCGAGTTCCGTTCTTTGACCGTCGGAGCCTGGCGCCGCGCCGGTTCGTGCGACGGGGGACGTCCACGACAGGCTGCTGGGCGCCCCCCTTGCACCATTCAGACAGCGCGGCTAGAATTCCCCCCGGCCCCCAGCGGGCGCGTCTGTCGCCCGCGGCCGTGGTCACGAACCCCCTGAGGCCCTGCGAAAGACGTAGCAGCTTGCGGCTCATCCCCTCCGACGACCCCTTTGGCAGACCCGCCTCGCGCGCGGGTGGGGAACGCTCCCGACGCCGGTAGCGCGGAACGAGGGCCAGGAAAGGAGTCACGACGTTGGACGAGGTGGCGACACGCGAACACGGAACCCACGCCGTCGCCCACGAGCACGAGCACGAGCTGGGCTTCTGGCAGGCTTACGTCTTCTCGCAGGACCACAAGGTCATCGGGATTCAGTACACGATCACGGCCCTGCTCTTCCTCCTGTTCGGCTTCACCCTGATGGCGCTCATGCGCTGGCAGCTGGCGTATCCGGGGCAGCCGATCCCGTTGATCGGCGGCTTCCTCGGCGAGGCCAACGCCCCGGGCGGCATCATGCTGCCGGAGTTCTACAACCAGCTCGGCGCGATGCACGGCACCATCATGGTCTTCCTGGGCGTCGTGCCGCTGAGCGTCGGCGGCTTCGGGAACTTCGTCGTCCCGCTGCAGATCGGCGCCCCGGACATGGCGTTCCCGAAGCTGAACATGGCCAGCTACTGGGTCTACTTCGTGGGTGGCGTGGTCATGCTCGCCAGCTTCTTCGTCCCGGGCGGTGCCGCGAACTCGGGCTGGACCTCCTACGCGCCGTTGTCGGTCACGGCGACGACGGGTCAGACCTACTGGCTCATCGGCATGATCTTTCTGATCACGTCCTCGCTGCTGGGCGCGCTCAACTTCATCGTGACGATCATTCAGCTGCGGACCAAGGGCCTGACCTTCATGCGGCTGCCGTTCTTCGTCCACGCGCAGCTGGTCACGTCCTTTCTGCTGCTGCTGGCGTTTCCGCCACTCGAGGCGGCCGGGGTCATGCAGCTCATGGACCGCGTCGCGGGGACCTCGTTCTTCATGCCGAGCGGGCTCGTCGTCAGCGGTCAGATTCTCGAGTACACGGGTGGCGGGAGCCCCTTGCTCTGGCAGCACCTCTTCTGGTTCCTGGCGCACCCCGAGGTCTACGTCCTCATCCTGCCGGCCATGGGGATCGTGGCCGAGATCGTGGCCAACAACACGCGAAAGCCGCTCTGGGGCTATCGCGTCATGGTCTACTCCATCATCTTCCTGGGATTCATGTCCTTCGTCGTCTGGGCGCACCACATGTTCCTGACCGGCATGGGCACGACGATCAGCGCCTTCTTCCAGACCACGACGATGATCATCTCGATCCCCTCGGTCGTGATTCTGTCGGCGCTGCTGCTGTCGCTCTACGGCGGTTCGCTGCGGTTCAACACGCCGATGCTCTTCGCCATCGCGTTCCTGCCGATGTTCGGCATCGGCGGCCTCACGGGACTGCCGTTGGGTCTGGCGCCGAGCGACATCCACCTCCACGACACCTACTACGTGATCGGGCACTTCCACTACGTGGTCGCGCCGGGCACGATCTTCGCGCTGTTCGCCGGCATCTACTACTGGTTCCCGAAGGCGACGGGCCGGGCGATGAACGAGATGCTCGGGAAGATCCACTTCTGGGGCTCGCTGGTGTTCATCAACATCGTCTTCATGCCGATGTTCATCCAGGGGCTTGGCGGCGTGAACCGCCGCCTGTGGGACGGCGGCATGCAGTTCGCGCACGCGCAGCCGTTCCAGGGGCTCAGCGTCATGATGTCCGTCGGCGCCTGGGGGCTGTTCCTGTTCCAGCTCCCGTTCGTGATCAACTTCTTCATGAGCCTCAAGAAGGGAAAGCCGGTCTCGGACAATCCGTGGGACGCGACCACGCTCGAGTGGGCGGCGCCGTCGCCGCCGCCGCACGGCAACTTCACGCAGATTCCCGAGGTGCATCGGGGTCCCTATGAGTACAGCGTTCCGGGGCACCCGCAGGATTTCCTGCCGCAGTTCGATCCACGGAAGGTATAGCCCGTCATGGAGATCCCGTATACCGTCGCCGCCCGGCCGGACACCGGGCTCAACAACGCCAAGCTGGCCATCTGGCTGTTCCTCGCGTCGGAGGTGATGCTCTTCGGCGCGCTCTTCTCGTCCTACGTGCTGCTTCGCGTCGGCGCGCCGGAGTGGCCCCGGGGCGCCGATATCCTCAACATTCCGCTGGCGACGTTCAATACGGCCGTCCTCATCACGTCCAGTGTCACGATGGTGATGTCGTGGGCTGCGCTCCAGATGAACGACTTCGGGAAATATCGGAAGTACATGGGGGCGACCTTCATGGCGGGCGTGGTCTTCCTGATCGTGAAGGCCTTCGAGTACGGCGACAAGTTCTCGCACCACCTGTATCCCTCGAATGACACGTTCCTGGCGATCTACTTCACGCTGACCGGCCTCCACATGTTGCACGTCATCGGCGGCATGGTCGTCAACGGCTACTTCTGGGGCCCGGGGAGCAAGATGTGGAAGACCGAACCCGAACGGTTCGCCAACCGGATCGAGGTCGCCGGCCTCTACTGGCACTTCGTGGACCTGGTCTGGATCTTCCTGTTTCCGGTGCTGTATCTGCTTTAGCCGACATTCACTCTGGGAGGCTCGATGAGCGACGCGCATGCTGACGAGGTCAAGAAGCACGTCAAGGTCTACATCAACGTGTTCCTGGCGCTGATGGTGCTGACCGTCGTCACGGTGGCGGTATCCTACGTCGACCTGGCGGTACCCCTGGCGATCGTGGTGGCCCTGGTGATCGCGACGGTCAAGGGCTCGCTCGTGGCGAGCTTCTTCATGCATCTGCTCCACGAGAAGCGCATCATCCTCGCGATGCTGATCCTAACTGCCGTGTTCTTTCTCGTGCTGATGTTCGTGCCCCTCCTGTCGATGGTGGACTTGGTGGAGTACTGATGTCGCTGAAGGCCTTTCACATCTTCTTTATCAGCGCGTCGGTCTTGCTCGCCGTCATGGTCGCCACGTGGGCGTTCCTGAACAGCTCGCCTGTCCTGGGCGGTGTGTCGGCTCTGGCCGTCGTCGCGCTGCTGGTGTATCAATCGAAGTTCATCCGCATGGCGCGGGCCCTCGGCCTCAAGTGAGACCCGAAGGTGGCTGCCGACACCCGCTGATGCCCGTTGATGTCCGTTTTTAGGGAGGTTCGCTCGTGAGCCACTACCGCAGCGCCGGGGCCCGGGGGTGCGCGGCAATCGCCGTGCTCGTGCTCCTGCCGACGCCGGTCTGGGCATGCCCCGTGTGCTACGGGGCGCTCGAGGGCCCGATCGTCGACGCCGTGAACCTCGCGATCTTCGCGCTGCTGGGCGTGACGGGCACCGTGCTCGGCGGCATCGCGACGTTCTTCGTCTACCTCGCCAGACGGGCGCGCGCGATCCGGCAGGCCGAGGAGTGGCGCGTGGACCCGGCGGTCGCCGAGGTCTGATCGAGGGGAGCGATTCGATGGGAAAACTGCTAGGGATGCCGGTCCAGGCCTCGGCACACGCGGGCGAGATCGACCAGATGACCGTCCTCGTCCACTGGTTGATGCTGATCCTGTTCGTCGGATGGGGCACCTACTTCCTGTTCGTGCTGTTCCGGTTCCACCAGTCACGTCAGCCGAAGGCGGACTACGCCGGTGTGAAGAGCCACGTGTCGAACTATCTCGAGATCGGGATCGCCGTGATCGAGGCCGTGCTGCTGATCGGGTTCGCAATCCCGGCGTGGGCGCATCGGGTCGGCGAGTTCCCCACCGAGTCCGAGGCCGTCGTGGTAAAGGTCGTCGGCGAACAGTTCGCGTGGAACGTGCAGTACCCGGGGCCCGACGGCAGATTCGGCCGCCGTGACATCCAGCTCGTGAGCCCCTCCAATCCTCTCGGGCTCGATCGGGACGACCCTGATGCCAGAGACGACATCGCGACGATCAACCAGCTCAACCTGCCGGTCGACCGCCCGGTCATCGCGCACCTCAGCAGCAAGGATGTGATCCACAGCTTCACCTTGCTGGAGATGCGCGTGAAGCAGGATCTCATCCCCGGGCTCGAGATCCCGGTCTGGTTCGTCCCGACCCTGGTCGGTGAGTACGAGATCGGGTGCTCGCAGCTCTGCGGCCTCGGGCACTATCGGATGCGGGGCTTCATGACGATCCAGACGGACGCCGAGTATCAGGCGTGGTACGACGAGGAGCAGGCGCTCCTGCAGACGAGCGGGAACTGACTGACAGCGATCAAGACCGCTTCAAGCGTCTCGCCGCGACCCGCGCCGTCGACGAGGTACGCAGTCGTAGCGTGATCGGGCTCGGCACGGGCACGACGGCGCGTTGCGTCCTCGAGGAGCTCGCGCGGCGCCTGGGTGACGGGCGGCTCCACTCCATCGTCGGCATCCCGACCTCGCAACAGACCGCCGAGCTGGCTGCCCGGCTGGACATCCCCCTCGGGTCGCTCGACGAGCATCCGGTCCTGGATCTGGCGATCGATGGCGCAGACGAGGTGGACCCTCGTCTGGACCTGGTCAAGGGACACGGCGGCGCGTTGCTGCGCGAGAAGATCGTGGCCGCCGCCGCCCGCCGGCTGCTCATCGTCATCGACCGCAGCAAGCGGGTCGTCCGCCTCGGCACGACCGCGTCGGTGCCCGTCGAGGTCATCCCCTTCGGCCTGGCCCTGGTGATGCGCCGCCTCGCGGTCTTCCCCGGAGACGCACGGCTCAGGCGCACGGGCGACGGCCAGCCGTTCCGCACCGACGAGGGACACTGGATCGTGGATTATGCCTGCGGTCCGCTCGCCGATCCCCACGAGATGGACCGGGCCCTGCACGGCATTCCCGGCATCGTCGAGCATGGCCTCTTCCTCGACATGGCCCACCGCGCGGTCGTGGGCGACGCCGATGGGACGGCCATCCTCGAGCGCCCGTAACCCCCCTTGATAGAATGGTTACGTTGGCGCTTCGAAACTGCGAAGACTGGCGCGATTCGCGGCCGTGCTGGTGGGCGGCGGTATTGGACTGCTGCTGCTGCTGAACACCGAGGCGGTCCGCGCCCCGGTCCTTGACACGATCTTCGAGGTTCTGCGCTCCAGATACCGGATCGATCTGCGGGCCGAGCGCGTCGACCTCAATCTTCTCACGCTGAACGTCACGATGTACGGGGTCGAGGTGATGGCCCCGGAGACCCGCGACACGCCCTTTCTCACCGCCGAGCGTGTCCGCGCCGCGCTGCCGCCGTCGGTCGTGTTGGGTGACGTCACGCTCGACTCCCTCGAGATGGCCCGGCCTCGGATCACCATCATCCGGGCCGAGGACGGGACGCTGAACCTGCCGCGTGGCGAGGGGCTCACCGAGACGCCCTCCGACCCGGCGCCGATCCGTCTCAATGGCCTCGAGCTTCGCGACCTGGACTTTCAGTTCACGGATCGTCCGAGCGCCTTCGAGCTGGACGTCCGGGGTGTCACGACGACGCTCGAGGCGCAGGGCGAGGTGATCGAGGGCCCGATCGTGTTCGGGGGCGGCGTGCGTCTTCGACACGGTGACCGGGAGACGACGCTACGCAGCCCGGGCGGCCGCCTCGAATTCGACGGGCTGGCGGTCACAGTGCACCCGCTGCCCCTCGAGTCCCCCGAGGGCCGCGTCGTGGTCGAGGGCCGGATCGATCCCCTCGTCGTCGACAAGCACCTGACGCTGGACTACGTGGCCGATCTGCGGCTCGGTCCCCTCCTGCCGTGGTTCGGCGTGCAAGAGGACGTCGGCGGGGCCGTACACGTGGAGGGCCGCGTGGAAGGTCCACCCGGCCGACCGGAGGCGACCACCAGGATATCCGGCGAGTCACTGTCGATCGCCGGGTTGCGGGACGTCGCGGTTCGGGCCGATTCGCGCGTCGGCTTCTCGGCCATCGAGGTCGAGCAGCTCGAGGCGCGGGTCGCGGGCGGCACGCTGGAGGGTCGCGGCCGCCTCTCGCTGGATCCCGCGCGTGATCCATCCGAGCGGGGCGTCGCCGACCTGTCGATGAGGTGGGACGGCGTCGACGCCGAAGCGCTGGTGAGCGGGTGGTTCGACGACGCGCCGGTGCGCCTCGGGACCTCGATCTCCGGCAGTCTCGACGCCAGGTGGGAGGCGCTCGATGCGCGCCGCGTGTCCCTGCGCGCGGACAATCGCAGCATGCCGTCCGACGGCACGGCAGACCGGCTGCAGATCGACGGTCTGCTGTCGCTCAGCGCCGACGCCGGCGCGTGGGAGGCGACGCTCGACCACGATCTCTCCGGCGGTGTCCGGGTGACGGGCTCCACCGGCGGCCGGCTGGAGAGCGGCGACCTCGGTGGCTCGACGCTCAGCGGCGCGCTCACCATCGAAGCCGAGGACCTGGGGCGCAGCCTGAATCTCGCGCGCGGCTGGGGACTCACTCCCCCACCCGGCCTCGACGGCAGTCTGGCCGGCCGCATCGATGCCGACGTGCGGCTCGCCGGCACGCTGGGGAGCCCGCATCTCGCCGGGACCCTGGAGGCCCGAGAGATCGCCTACGCCTCGACGTCGGGCGGGGTCGTCACCGCCACGTTCGGGCTCGACGGCGACAGCGTCCGGCTCGACTCGATGGCGGCGCGGCTCGGCGCGAATCGGGTCGGGGCGAGCGCGCGGATGACCCGCAACGACCGGCGAATCGTCGGCAGGGTCGACGCGCGACTGGACGACCTGGCCGCGCTGGCCGTGGATCTGCCGATCCGCTGGCGGCCTGCGGGCGCCCTGCGTCTCGACGGCACCCTCGGCGGTGACTGGCCGCGGCCGACGCTCGCAAGCACGGTGACCGGAGAAGATCTCCAGCTCGCCGGACAGGCGATCGCGCGCCTCTCGGGCGCCGTCACGCTCCAGAACGACTCGGTGACCGTCGAGCGCCTGCAGCTGCTCCAGCCGGAGGGGCGACTCGACCTCGGGGGTCGCTACGACTTCGATGGTGGAACCTACACGGTGCGGCTGACGGGACGGGACCTCGTCGCGAGACCCATTCCCGCGGAGGAGGCGGGAGCGGCGCCGGCGCCCCTGCGGGCACGCTTCGACGCCACATTCGAGGGCACCGGCTCCACCGCCGACCCGCGAGGGTCGGGCCGTCTCGACATCCACGCCGTGTCCTGGGCGGACCGGGAGCTCGGCGCGCTCGAGGTCGACGTCTCGCTGATCGATGGCACCGCCCGCTTCGACACCCGTCTGGCCGCGCTGGGCGCCGTGGCCGCCGCGACGCTCGACTGGAGGGCGAACCGCCTCACCGTCACGGGCGTGCTCGAGGCCGCGAGCCTGGAGGAGCTCGCGGCCCGCGCCCTGCCGGACGAGGACATCGGGACCGCGGGATCGCTGAGGGGATCGCTCGCGGGATCGATCGACGCCGGGTTCGACGTGGTCCGAGAGCTCGGCCGTCCCGAGAGCCTCGGCATCGATCTCGACCTGCGCCGGCTGGACGGGACGCTCGGTGAGACGACCGTCAGCCTCGCGAGACCGGCACGACTGCGCTATGCGGAGGACGCGATCGACGCGCGCGGCCTGGAGCTGCGTGTGGGCGACTCGACCCTGACCGCTGACGGCCGTCTCGAGCGCAATCGGCGCGGCGCGCTGTCCGCCGAGCTGGCCGGGGACCTGGCCGACATCGTGCGGGTGATGGGCCCATTCGGATGGGAGGCGGTCGACCCCGCGCAGAGCGGTGGCCCGCTGTCGGTCCGGCTGGACGCCACCGGCACGCTCGACCGGCCCGTCCTGACCGCGGACCTTCGGTTGAGCGACGGGGTCGTGGCGGTCCAGGGCCATCCCGCGATCACGTGCGGCACGCTCGAGGCGACGTATAGAGCCGGCTCGCTCGACATCGCACACCTGGACGGCTGCTGGCAGGGGGCGACCTTCTCGGCCTCGGGCGACCTGCGGGGGGAGCTGCTCCGCCCCTACGTTCCCCGCGCCATCCTCGACGCATTCCCGGTCTCGCGGGTCCCCTCGCGGGTGACCGGGCGACTCACGGCGCTGGAGGCGGCGGCGCTGGCCACCTACGTGGACCCCGAGATCCTGGCCAACCTCGAGGGACGGATCGATGCGTCGGTCGTGCTCCAGGTGGACGACCTCAGCATCGACGGTCTCCGGGGCGAGCTCCGGCTCGACCGGGCCGATCTGCAGATCGCCGGCATCTCGGTCGACCAGGTGCGACCGACCCGGGTCGAGGTCCTCGACGGGCGGCTGCTCGTGACCGACTGGGAGTGGCGAGGGCCGACCACCGCGCTGATCGTCGAGGGACAGCTCCAGCTCGTCGAACCCA
Organism: Vicinamibacterales bacterium; assembly: GCA_965197935.1. Lineage (GTDB taxonomy): Bacteria > Acidobacteriota > Vicinamibacteria > Vicinamibacterales > CAZQMT01 > CAZQMT01. The sequence continues at coordinate 45,087 of CBDAOD010000003.1, forward strand.
GAACGGTCGACGCCAGGGTAGAGGGGGACCTCGACCTGAGACTGCTCAACGCCTTCACGGACGCAGCCGGCGGCGCGGGACGGGCGCGTGTGACCGCCCGGATCCACGGTCCGGCCGCGACCCCCGCAATCGACGGGCAGATCGATCTGAGCGACGCCGAGCTCAGGACGGCTTCGGCGCGGATCGCCGTGACCGGTCTCGACGGCACGATCCGGCTCGATGGCAATGGGCTCACGATGGACGGTCTCGAGGGGGACGCCAACGGCGGTCGGCTCAGGATCGGGGGGCAGCTCGGCTACACGGGTCTGCAGATCACGGACGGCAGCGTCACGCTGGAGGCGGAGGGGATGGCGCTCGAGATGCCGTCGGGGCTCCGCAGCGAGGTGGACGCCAGCCTCGCGTTCGAGCGGGAGTCCACGGCGTGGACCCTGTCGGGCGCCGCGACGATCGTCAGAGGGGCGTATCGCGAGCCTCTGTTCCTGACCGCAGGTCTCCTTGATGCGCTCGACCAGCGCGCCCTGCAGGTCGAGCTTGGCGCCGAGCCCTCCCGGCTCGACTCGCTCGGCTTGGACCTCAGGATCCTGACCGACGAGGACATCCTCGTCGACAACAACTACGGACGGCTGAGCCTCGCCGCGAACGTGACGCTCGTGGGTACGCTCGCCCGGCCGGCACTCGCCGGACGCGCCGAGATTCGCGAGGGCGGCACGATCTTCCTCAGCGGCGCGACGTACCGGATCGAAACCGGCGTGATCGACTTCGTCAGCCCTGTCGGGATCGAGCCCGTCCTGAATCTCACGGCGCGCACGCAGGTGTCGGGGTACGACATCACGATGCGGATCACCGGCACACCGGGATCGCTCGAGGCTGAGCTCTCCACCGACGAGTTCGGCGTCGACCAGAGCGATCTGATCTCGATCCTGCTCACCGGTCGCACCACGGACGAGGCCGGTGGGGCGCACACGGAGGTCGCGCGCGAGCAGGTCCTGTCTATCCTGTCCGGTGAGCTCCTCGGGACGGCCGGGCGGGCGGTCGGGCTCGACGTCCTGCGGCTTGAGCGCTCTGGTTTCGACGAGGAGCGTTTCGATTCCAGCCTGGTGTCTCCCGAAACGGATCCGCTGTCTCGACTCACCTTCGGCCGCAACCTGACCCCTGATGTCCACCTCGTCTTCTCGCGGGATCTGCGGCAGAGCGGCGACCTGACCTGGATCCTGGGCTACAAGCCGACCAGCAAAATCGAGCTACGGGCCGTCGCGCGCGACGACAACGATCGGGCCTACGAGTTCCGCCACGATCTGGCCTTCGGCCGACCTCGCGCGGCGGCCGATCGGGCTCGGGATCGACCCTCCGTTCCCCGCATCGCGACGGTCCGCTTCACCGGCGAGCCCGGCGTCGCACCCAGCGAGCTCCGCGACTTGCTTCGGCTCGCCGAAGGCGACCGGTTCGATTTCCATCGGTGGCAGACCGACCGCGATCGGATCGAGCGGTTCTATCTGGAGCGGGGATACCGCGAGGTCCGCATCGGGACGCGGCGGCAACCGTTCGCGGGCACCCCGCCCGACGCGGCCGCGGTCGCGCTCGAGTACGAGCTCCATCCTGGCCCCACGACGCGGCTGACGATCGAGGGCTTCGACCTGCCGCCCCGTCTGCGCCATGAGATGGAGGACGCCTGGGCCCGCTCGGTCTTCGACCAGTTCCTGCTCGAGGATCTCCAGGAGCAGGCGGCGCGACACTTGATGTCGCTGGGCTACCTTCGCGCGTCCGTCACCGCCGAGGTAGAGGAACGACCCGCGCGCAACGAGAAGGAGAGCCGGCTGCGACTCGTGCCCCGCGACCGCATCGCCCGGCGCCGCCTGGTGTTCGAGGGGAACGATCGGATCGGGACGGGCAGCCTGCAGGAGCTGGTCCGCGTCCAGAATCTGGTGGACGCCGCCTGGATCGATCCGGAGCGTCTCCGCGAAGCCATCGTCTCGCGCTACCAAGCCGAGGGCTTCCTCGCCGCCCGGGTCGAGGTGGCCGCTCCCGAGTTCGAGGAGGACCTGGGCTCGCTGCCCGTTCGGATCACGGAGGGTGCCGAGTTCGTCGTCTCGGAGATCGCGTTGGACGGCGTGCGGGCGCTGCCGCTGTCGGAGGCGCGGGGCGCCCTGGGGGGCGAGCCCGGCGAGCGGTTCACGCGACGCTCGGTCGAGGCCGCAGCGGCGCGACTCGACACAGCCTACCGCCGGGCGGGATTCAACGCGGTCGACGTTGCCTTCGCAACCGACGTCGACGCCGCGGATGGCAGCGTCGAGATCACCTACGTCGTGGAAGAAGGCAAACAGCAGGTCCTCCGCGAGATCGCGGTCTCGGGCGCCGAGACGACCAACCCCGGCGTGGTGGAGCGCGCGCTCGATCTCCAGGTCGGCGAACCGGTCGATCTCGAGGCCTGGTCTCGCGCCCGCAAGCGTCTCTACGACACGAACGTCTTCCGTCGAGCCGACGTCGAAGTCGAACCACTCGTGGACGACGCCGGCCAGCCACCCAGCAACGAAGCCGACCACGTCGAGCCCGTCCGTGCGCGCGTGCTGCTCGAGGAGTGGCCCCGGAACAGGCTTCGCTACGGCTTCCAGCTGAACGACGCGGAGTCACTGGCACTGGCCGAGAGCTCGAACCTGACTCCGGGCTTCGTCACCGACCTGGAACACCGGAACTTCCTGGGGCGGGCCGTGAGAACCGGGGTCTCGCTCCGGGTCGAGCGGGATCGTCGGGTGGGTCGGACATTCCTCAGCACGCCGTCGTTCTTCGGGCTGCCGGTCGCATCGACGCTGTTCTTCTCGCGGTTCCGGTCCGAGTTCGGCGAGGGCCAAACGGTTTTCATCAGCGATGGCGCGACCGTCACGGCCGAGCAGCGGACGCGACCAGCCCCCAACCTGCGCGTGTCCTATGGCTACAGCTTCGAGCGGAACCGGACGTTCGACCAGGATCTCGATCCCAACGACCCCTTCAGATTCGACCTCTCGGTCAACATCGCGCGGCTCACCACGACGACCCTGTTCGACAGCCGAGATGACCTCCTCGATGCGACCCGGGGCTGGTTCCACTCGTCCACCTTCGAGTATTCATCGCCAGCTCTGGGCTCCGACCTGCGCTTCGTCAAGTATTTTGGACAGCAGTACTACTTCCGCCCGCTGTCGAACCGCGTCGTCCTGGCGTCAGCAGTACGTTTCGGGGTGGGAGAGGGACTCGGCCAGGACCTGATCCCCACCGAGCGCTTTCTTGCCGGTGGTGGCAACTCGGTGAGAGGCTACGGGGAGGACTCGCTCGGGCCAGGCGACTTGTTTGCCGGCGGGGAGAGGCTGCTCGTCCTGAACCAGGAGATCCGCTACCCGATCTATAAGATGTTCCGCGGCGTGGGCTTCTTCGATGCCGGCAACGTCTTCGAGTCGTTCAAGGAGCTCCGCCCCAGGCACCTGAAATCGAGCGTCGGCCTCGGCCTCCGGGTCGACACGCCCTTCGTCCTGCTTCGGATCGACTACGGCGAACGCCTCGGACGCGCATCCGGCGACCCACACGGGCGGTGGTTCTTCTCGATCGGACAGATGTTCTAGTACTACTTTGTTAGATCCGCAAGTGCACCGACTTTAGCGCCTCGATGCGCTTCAGGTAGAACGGCCGTGGAGCAAAGAGGTCCGCGGTGAAGATTTCCTGCACGATCGCGCGGGCCACTGGAAAGGTGAGCCCGGCGAGGTGCCGCCGCCGCTCGGCCTGCAGGAAGTTGTACGTCACGGCGGTGAGCACGACGTGATGGTGCCAGCCCGGGAACGTGCGGCCTTCGAAGTGATCCAACCCGAGGTGGGGCTTCAACTCTTGGTACTGCTGCTCGATGGCCCACCGCTGATGCGCGAGTCGGACAAGCTGCGGCCAGGAGGTGGTGGCCGGCAGGTTGACGAAGAAGTATTTGGTCCGCGGCGTCGCGCCCGTGTCGCGTTCGGCCAGCAGCCACACCTCGGGGGCGAGCCGGCGGTCGCGCCAGTCGTGGGCCGGGGTCACCCGCAGGGCCACACACTGGACCGTCCAGCGGCGCCCGCCGCGGCGGTTGCGCCAGCTGATGGGCCGCCACCGCGGCTGCGCCTTGGCGGCCTGGGCCACCGTGTACGCCCGCACGCCCGCCGCCAGGTCTGGCCGGGTGCGCGGGCGCCCCAGCCGGCCGCCCCGCCGGTGCCCGAGGCGCGGCCGCCCCAGGAACACGGTCTGCGACGAGGAAATCCCCACCGCATAGGGGAGCCGCAACCGATGCCACATGGCCCGAAACAGGCCGGTATCGCCAAACTCCGCATCGGCCAGCACGCCGGTGCCGGTGAGGCCGCTGGCGCGCACCTGCCGGAGCAGGGTGAGCGCTTGGCGCCACTTCGCCTGCAACCGGACACCCCGGGGAAGCCGCGCCCGATCGCGGGCGGCGTCGGTCAGCCACGCCTCGGGCACATAGAGCGCGGCCCCCAGCAAGTAGGCGCGCAGCCCGGTCCACAGCGCCGCGGTGACCGCCACTTGGCCATTGGCGACTTTCCCCACGGCCCCACAGTACTGGCGGGCCACCCCGACCGAGGACGTCCCTGGCTTGGGGAAACTCGTGCCAGCGAAGATCACCAGCCCTTCGCGTTCGGGCAGCACCGCCCGCAGGCAGCGCCAGACGCCGTCGGCACTCCACGGCGCATCGGTGATGAAGTGTTGGAACGCTTGATAGCCCCCGGGATCGGTCCCCCGCGCCAGCATCGCTTCCATCGACTTGCGCGGGCTGTCGCTGAGCAACCCCTGGACGTACCGGCGCAACGCCAGCTCCTGTGCGCGATGGCCGAAGCACGCCTTGAAGGCCTCGAGCCATCTCATCAGGCGACGCAACTGCCCCACCGTGCGGCGGTCGTGCACTACCGCGCAGGGTACCGAATTCGCCGGAAAAGTACAATGTCCTCAAATTAGATCACTTGTCGGATCTCGCCCAAATTGTGCGATCTAACAAAGTAGTACTAGGGGGCGGAGCGCCGGCCTGCCGCGTTCCGCGCGTGGATCAGCAGCGCGACGGGCGGGTCGCCCCAGCGCCGGCGCCACGCATCGACCTCGGCGCTGCGTTGTGCGCCCAACGTCGGTTCGCCGACACGGAGGACGTCGAAGCCGCTCGCGCGCAGCGTCTCCTCGTGTTGGCGCTGGCTCCGCCAGAACTGGCGGATGGCGACGTGCTCCCCATCAGGCGTGGTGAACGTGCGCTGCCACCCGAGGCCCTCCCAGGACGGGTGGACGTCGGAGTACACGAGGTCGTCCTCCGGTTTCAGCACGCGTGCCATCTCCTGGATCCAGCCACCGAGATCCGCCAGGTGGCCGACCACGAGGGACGCCAGCACCAAGTCGAACTGCTCGCCGGCCAGCGGGACGCGGTCCGCCTCGCCGCACACGAGCCGCGCGCCCGAACGATTGCGATGCAGCATCGATATCGAGACGTCGAGGCCCACGCGCCAGGCGGCGCCGGTGCGCGCCAGGAGGATGGTGCCGCGTCCCGAGCCTGTGCCCACGTCCAGGACCCGCTCCGCAGCCAGGCCCGAGAGGATCGCGAGCAGGCCGTGCTCCTCGGCCACCATGAGCGGCGTGTGCGCTGACGGTGGATAGTCGGGCGCCCAGAGCCGGTAGGCATCGCTGGGCTCGAGCACCCGCCGCGGACGCGATCGCCACATTCCGCGCTACCCTGTCAGAGTCGTGTACCGTCGGGCGAAACCGTGTCCGCTCAGCACACCGCGGACGTTGCGGCGACCGGCGCCCCACGCGTCTCAGAAACCCGTGGTCTCGGGCCGTTGATAGCGAAACAGCCGCTGAAGCACATCGAGCTCGAGCGGCGCCCTGTAGAACCGGAGCTGGTATCGCCAGCCACTCACCGTTCTCAGGACGGCGCGGCGAAAGCGGGTGAGGCGAATGTCGGTCACCGTTGGATAGAACGCGTTCAGGACACGCTCGAAATCGCGGACCTGGCGTCGGACCTGGCCGGCCAGCCACGGGACCTGCCCGCGACGCAGCGAGAGATCTCGCCAGTGGTCCGAGGCCCACTCGTCGAGCGAATCGGGGAACTGAAAGCCGTGGCGCTGCGCCTCGTCGTAGAGCTGGCCGTCGAGAGGAACCGGGGTGTACAGATACATCACGATCTCGCTCGCCGAATTCACCTCCTTGACCGTTCGGATGAACTCGAATGTCGACCGGACGTCCGCCAGCGGCTCCGGCGGGCTGCCCAGCACGAAGGAGAACTCGGGCACGATGCCGTGGGTGCGCGCGCGTCTGGCCAGGTCCAGGGTCACGCTCGTCGACGCCTTGCCGCCCTTGTTCATCTCGGCCAGCTTCGCGTCGGATCCGGATTCCGCGCCGGTGAAGATCATCCTGAGCCCCGACTGCCGCATCTTGGCCCACGTGGAGTCCGTATAGCCCATGAGGATGTCGGCCCGTCCGAGCGCCCACCAGCCGATGCCGAGATCGCGGATCCGATCGCTGTACTCCGCGACCCGCGGCTCCGAGATGAAGAAGGTTCATGTCGTGCATCTGCACGCTGTCGACATCGTGGGTCTCCACCAGATACCTGGTCGTCCGCGCCATCCGCTCAGGCGACTCGGCGACCCACTTCTGCCGTGCCATCGGCACGACCGCGCAGAAGCTGCACGCGAACGGGCACCCGAACGAGGTGTGCTGGGCCGCGGTGCGTCGCCCGAGATAGGTCGGGTGGAGATAGTCGTCCATCGAGACGCGATGGTAGGGCAGCTCGGGGAGCTGGTCGAGTGGCGTCAGGGGACGCTGCGGATTGTGGATGACGCGGTCGCCCTGCTTCCAGGAGAGATTGCCGATCGCCTGGAGGCCGCCGCCCCGCGACCGGGCCGCGCCGAGCTCGAGCAGCGCCGCCTCGCCCTGCGAGCGGATCACGTAGTCCACGAACGACGATCGCAGCACGGTGTCGGCGTGCTGCGTCGGGAAGTAGCCACCCCAGACGATCGGGAGCGTGGGATGAATCTGGCGGAGGCGGCGAGAGATCCGAACCGCCTCGGTGAGCTGCGGCCCCGCCATGACCGTGAGGCCCACCAGGGTATCGCCGGACGGCGCCGCGCGGATCAGCTCGAGGATGCGGCCGATCGGGTCCGGCGTGACGTTACCGTCCACCAGCGCCCACTGGCGCTGCCCCTCCAGCACCGCGGCCAGCGCGAGAACCGAGAGCGGCAACGGCTGCTTGCCGGGAGAGGTCGAGCGTGGGTTGTAGAGGATGATCATGCCGACGCCGACGCTTTCGGCCGCGCCGCGGCCCGGAGGCTACCCCTCGGCTTTCCTGGCGACGGCGACGGTGGCCGCCCGCAGCACCTCGTCACCGATGAGGTAGCCCTCGGTGACCACCCCGACCACGAGGTCCTCTTCTTCCGGGCTACCGGTGGGAACCGTCGAGACGGCCTCGTGTCGGGTGGGGTCGAAGCGCTCTCCGAGCGACACGATGCGCCGAATGCCCACCCCCTCGAGCTTGGTCAGGAACTGGTCGCGGACCAGCTCGACCCCCTCGAGCAGCGCGTCGAGGGTCGGTCTCTCGCGTGCCGCCGCCACCGCGCGCTCCAGGTTGTCGACCACATCCAGGAACTCGGCCAGCACCGTGCGTTTGCTGCGCTCGAGGTCCTTCATGATCTCCTTGCGCAGCCGTACCCGCGCCTCGTCGAACTCGGCGGTGGCCTCCTTGTATCTGGCCCGCGTGCTCGCCAGAAGCTCGTCCCGCTCGGCGAGCTGGCGTTCGAGCTCCTCGACGTAGGTCGGCTTGCGTGACGAGGCGTCGTCTCCCTGCCCGGTAGTCTCGCGCGCCCACCAGCGGCGATCGACGACCTTGACCTCGGGCTCGGCCGGGCTGTCAGCCACCTCTCCCTCCGGTATGACGCGCGGCGGCTCCTCGCTCACCCGCGGTCCTCCGTCGGCGGCGGGGGGCCGTCAGCGGTCCCCGGAGCCGTCAGGGCGTGCACCTGGTCGTCCGTCTCATCGGCGTCCGGTCCGGTTTCGGGGGTGGGAGCCGTCTCGAAGGTGAAAGCCAGCGCATCCCCGTCGGAGGCGATCCTCACCGTGCCGCCGTGCTCGAGTCGACCAAAGAGGATCTCGTCGGTGAGCGGGTCGCGGATGTCGGTCTGGACGATCCGGGCCATCGGCCGCGCGCCGAAGACCGGATCATAGCCCTTGCGGGCGAGCCAGGTCCGTGCCTCGGGCTCCAGGACGATCGCGATACGCCGCTCGGCGAGCTGCGACTCGAGCTGCAGAATGAACTTCTCGGCGATGGTCTCCATGACGCTCGGGGTGAGCGTGTCGAAGCTGACGATCGCATCGAGCCGATTGCGGAATTCCGGACTGAAGAGCCGCTCGATCGCGGACTTCGAGCGGTTCTTGGCCGTCTGCGGGCGGTCGTCCGCGAACCCGATGCTGCCCGTGCTCATCTCCCGCGAGCCGGCGTTGGAGGTCATGATGAGGATGACGTGGCGGAAATCCGCCTTGCGTCCGTTGTTGTCGGTCAACGTGGCGTGGTCCATCACCTGGAGCAGAATGTTGAACACGTCCGGGTGCGCCTTCTCGATCTCGTCCAACAGCACCACGCTGTACGGATGCGTCCGGACCGCGTCGACCAGGAGTCCGCCCTGCTCGAAGCCGACGTAGCCGGGTGGCGCGCCGATCAGCCGCGCCACCGCATGCTTCTCCATGTACTCGCTCATGTCGTAGCGGACGAACTCGTTGCCCAGGTGGAGCGCCAGCTGCTTGGCGAGCTCGGTCTTGCCGACTCCGGTTGGTCCCGTGAACAGGAAGCAGCCGGCCGGTCGATCGGGTATGCCGAGACCCGCCCGGGAGCGCTTGATCGCCGTCGCCACGGCGTGCACCGGCCCGTCCTGGCCGAAGACCACGCGCCGCAGCGATTCCTCGAGCGTGCGGAGGCGCTCCTTGTCGGACGAGGAGGCCTGCTTCTCGGGGATCCGGGCCATCCGGGCGACGACGCGTTCCACCTCCTCGGGCCCGACCGTGAGCACGGTGGTGGATGCGGTCTCGGGCGCGGCGGCGTCGGATGTGCCGTCGGCGGCCGTGACCGGAAACCCCGCCGCTTGCAGCCGCAGCATCGCGCCCGCCTCGTCCAGGATGTCGATCGCGCTGTCGGGTAACCGGTAGTCGCGGAGATGCCGGCTCGCCAGCTTGGCGGCGGTTTCCAGCGCCGCGTCGGTGTATTCGACGTCGTGGTGCGTTCCATAACGGGATCGCAGCCCCTCGAGGATCTTGACGGTATCGGGAATACTCGGCTCGTCGACGGCCACCTTCTGCAGGCGGCGGGCCAGCGCGCGGTCCTTCTCGATGTGCTTGAACTCCTCGAAGGTCGTCGAGCCGACGATCTTGATCGCGCCCGCCGTGAGCACCGGTTTGATGAGCGTCGCCAGATCCAGCGTGCCCCCGGTGGTGGCACCGGCTCCGACCGTCGAGTGGATCTCGTCGATGAACAGGATGGGCTGGCGCCGTTTGGACAGGAGCGTCAGTACGGCCTTGAAACGCTCCTCGAAATCACCCCGAAAACGTGTTCCCGCCAGCAGCGCCGCCGTATCGAGGGCGAAGATCTCGGCACCGTGGAGTGGGGCGGGCACGTTCTCGTCTTCCAGTAGAAGCCGCGCCGCCAGGCCCTCGGCCAGCGCGGTCTTGCCCACCCCGGCGTCGCCAACGAACACGGGGTTGTTCTTGCGCCGCCGGCACAGAATCTCGAGCGTGCGCTGGAGCTCCCGGGTGCGGCCGATGAGCGGATCGAGCTTGCCGGCCTGCGCCTGCTCGGTCAGGTTGAGCGTGTAGGCGCCGAGTGGATTTCTGGCGGTCGCCGAGCCTTCCTCGCCGGCGCCCGACGGTGCCCCCTTGTCGGTGGCGCCGGTCTCCTCGTCGTCGGCGGGGATGGCGACCTTCGAAATCCCGTGCGAGATGTAGTTGAGGACGTCCAGACGGGAGACGCCCTGCGACTCGAGGAGCTGTGCGGCGTAGGTCTTCGGCTGCTGGAGGATGGCCGCGAGGATGTCGCCCGCCTGCACCTCGTTGCGTCCGGCGCTCTGCACGTGGAGCACCGCGGTCTGCAGGACGCGCCGAAAGGCCAGTGTCTGCTCCGGTTCCTTCTGGCCACCCCGGCGATATTGCTCGAGTGAGCTCTGGAGAAATCGGTCGAGCGCCTGGCGCATCTTCGGCAGATCGCCGCCGCACGCCGCCAGGATCTTCTCGCCCTCGGAGTCGTGAGCCATCGAATAGAGCAGGTGCTCCAGCGTCAGGTGGGTGTGCCGACGCGTCGTGGCCTCACGGTAGGCGACGGTCAAGACGATTTCGAGCGAAGCGCTGAACATGTCGTCGGTCGACTCCTCAGGAGGCGCTCATGCCTTTTCGAGGCTGGCCCGCAGCGGGAACCCGCTCTCGCGTGCCAGCGCGTGAACCGCGGACACCTTCGTCTCGGCCACCTCGTACGAGTAGACACCGCAGACGCCGTGACCCTGGGTGTGCACCTGCATCATGATGCGGAAGGCCTCTGCCGACGTCTTCTGGAAGACGGACTCCAGAATCTCGACGACGAACTCCATCGTCGTGTAGTCGTCGTTGAGGAGCAGGACCCGGTACTGCTCCGGCTCCTTGACGACGGGTCTGGCCCGCTCGACGACCTCGCCGCCGGTTCGACGCTCCGCATCCGCCATGGTGCCGACAGCCGCCCGTGCCTCCGATGCCCACCTCTCGGCCAGCGGCCGCCGCTTCACTTCGTACCGTCGACCGAGACGTCACCTCCACACCAGAAGGCCGCGCCCTATACTTTCAGTATACCGTGCCCGGCCAGTCGCGCTGTTGCCGCAGGCGGCCCGTTCCCCAACCTGTCGAGGAGTCGCGTCATGACAGAGATTGCAAACCGCACAGCCTTCGATGCTGCAAAGGCCGAGGCCTTCGGGAGCCGCCTGCTGGCCGCGCTGAACGATGGCCCCCTGTGCCTCATGACGTCCGTCGGTCATCGGACCGGCCTGTTCGACGTGTCCGACACCCGGCCTCGCTCCCGCACCGAGGGCGGGGCCCCCGACCGAGTCGCGGCGGAGAAGCGTGATGCGCTGTTGGATTACCCGGCACCTGTCATCAGATGCACCGTGGCCAGCGGTCGAGCACGTCGCGCGACCGCCGCACGCTGCGCACGACGAAGGAGCACACAGCCATGAGTTCGATTTCGCTGGCCTCGCTGTCGGGCCAGACCGTCTCGATCGACGAGGCCACGCTCGCCGGCCTGCGGGGCCGGGTCCGCGGCCAGATCTTGAGCAAGACCGACGAGGGCTACGCGGCGGCACGGGTGATCTGGAACGCGATGATCGATCGCCAACCGGGATTGGTCGTGCGCTGCGCGGGGTCGGCGGATGCGATCCAGGCCGTGCGGTTCGCGCGCGATCACCGGGTATTGGTCTCGATTCGCGGCGGCGGGCACAACATCGCGGGCAAGGCATTGTGCGACGACGGGCTGCTGATCGACCTGTCGCAGCTGAAGACCGTGCACGTCGACCCCGCCGGCCGAACGGCCCGCGTCGATCCGGGCGCCACCCTGGGTGATCTGGACCACGAAACCCAGGCCTTCGGTCTCGCGGTGCCAACCGGCATCAACTCCACGACCGGTGTCGCCGGGCTGACGCTGGGGGGCGGCTTCGGCTGGCTCAGCCGCAAGCACGGCCTCACCGTCGACAACCTGCTGTCCGCCGACGTGGTCACGGCCGACGGCGAGCGCGTGCGGTGCAGCGCCGGGGTGCATCCCGACCTGTTCTGGGCCATCCGCGGCGGCGGCGGCAACTTCGGTGTCGTGACCTCGTTCGAGTTCCGGCTCCACCCCGTTGGCCCCGACGTGCTCGCGGGGCTGGTCGTTCACCCGTTCTCCGCGGCGGGAGACGTGCTCCGACAGTACCGCCAGCTCGCGGCGCAGGCCCCCGACGAGCTCACGGTGTGGGCCGTGCTGCGCGCGGCGCCGCCGCTGCCGTTTCTGCCCGCGGACGTGCACGGCGAGAAGGTGCTGGTACTCGCCGCGCTCCATACGGGCGCGATCGAGGACGGGGAGAAGGCCCTTGCGGCGCTGAGAGGCGTCGGTCAGCCGATCGCCGACGTCATCCAGCCGCAGCCGTTGGCGGGGTTCCAGCAGGCCTTCGACCCGCTACTCACACCTGGCGCGCGCAACTACTGGAAGTCGCACAACTTCACCGAGCTGAACGACGGGTTGATCGACACCGTCCTGGGCTTCGTCGAGACGTTGCCGAGTCCCCACTCCGAGATCTTCCCCGCCCAGATGGGTGGCGAGACGAACCGGGTCGCCGCGGATGCGACGGCGTACCCCCACCGTGATGTGAACTTCGTCATGAACGTGCACACGCGCTGGGAGACGCCCGGCGAGGATGCGGCGTGCGTCGCGTGGGCACGCGAGTTCTACGACGCGACCGTGCTGTTCGCGACGGGTGGCGTCTACGTGAACTTCCTCAGCGAGGGCGAGGAGGAGCGGATCGTCGGCGCCTACGGGCCGAATCACGCTCGCCTGGCGGCCGTGAAAGCCCGGTACGACCCGACCAATCTGTTCCGGCTGAACCAGAACGTCCGCCCGGCGTCTTGACCGGAGGACGGCCAGGGTGTCGGGCGGTTGACGGGGTAGATGTGTGCCGGGCCGTCGAAGGTGATATCCTGCGATCCTGGCGTAGAGGCCGATGAGCCGGTCTTGCCGGCGTGGTGGGACCGGAACTCGAGTCGCCCGCGGCGGGCCTGGGCAGATGCTCGATTGACGTAAAGGAGGACATCATTTCTGCAAAAGTCTTTGTCGGCAACCTCAGCTACGAGACATCACAGACGGACCTCGAGACGCTGTTCTCCGAGGTCGGGCCTGTCGTGGAAGTCTTCTTACCCACCGATCGAATGACGGAACGGCCGAGAGGGTTCGCGTTCGTCGAGTTCAGCGATGCGGAGGCGGTCTCCACCGCCATCGAGAAGCTGGACGGCGCGGAGCTCCACGGGCGCAACCTCCGCGTCAGTGAGGCCAGGGATCGGCCCGCCCGTCCGCCGGGCGGCTTCGAGCGCGCGCCATGGGCCCCGCCCCGCGGCGCCCGGGCCAAGCCGAAGGGGAGTCGCCGCGGCATCCGTGGCCGGAAACGCGGGTTCTAGCGCGAAGCCTTCACGCCCAGACATCAGTAACGCCTGAACGTCAGGTTGAAACGACCGGTCAGGTCGAGCGCCGCCGGTCCGGACCCGGGCAGGATCCGGGTGACGCCGTGGTAGCGGAGTCGGCTCGGACCGGCCAGCACCAGCGCGTCCCCGGACGCCAGCATGACGGGCCGACCGGGGTCCTTGCGGCGCGTGCCGCCGAGCACGAACCGCGCGGTGTCACCGACCGAGATCGACACGATGGGGATCCCGGCCTTCAGCGTGTCGGGACGCTCGTCCTTGTCCTGGTGGAGACCCAGACGGCCCTCGGGCGGGTAATGGTTCAGGATGCAGATGTCGGGCGCGAACGAGTAGCCGACCGCCACCGCGACCCGTTCGGCGAGCCGGGCGAGATCGTCGGGCAGTGCCGGAGCCGCTCGCCCATCGTGGTCCGATCGCGTCGGCCCGTAGCGGTAGGTCAACGGATTCCAGTGCCGGCCAAGACACAGCATGTCGATGCGCATCTTCGCCCCACCCCGGACGGTTGGCCGATAGAGGCCCGCCGGCCGTGCGCCCAGCTCGCGACACCGGGCGACCAGCCGACGCTGTTCATCATCGTCGAGATACGCGGGAAGGTGGTACGCGCCGGGTGCGAGCTCGACGATCGCGCGGTCGGAGCATCCTCGAGCGTGGGTGGGCATCGGCCGCCAGCACACCTCTCACGGATTGACCCTGCGTCAGAGCTCTGGCGAGAATACCTCTGCCACGGTCCTAACGTGTGTCGGCCACGCGGTTGCCGGCGATCCAGACCGACTCGATCCCCCGCATGTTCCTGATGTCGTCGAGCGGATTCTCCGTGAGGACGATCAGGTCGGCCCACCTCCCGGGCTGCAGGGTGCCCAGCTCGTCCTCCTTTTGCCAGCAGGTCGCAGCATCCCCGGTCGCGGCCTTGATGATCTGCATCGGCGTGAGGCCCGCCTCGGCCATCATCTCGAGCTCCACGTGCTCGAAGTAGCCCTGGAAACGGGCGGCCGGGCCGGTGTCGGTGCCGAACGCGATTCGCACGCCGGCGTCCGACAGCGTCTTGAGGTTGCGCGAGGCCACCTGCAGGGCCGCCTTGTAGCCCTGGGCGGTCTCGCTCGCCTTCACCTTCTGCTGGCGCTCGGGGTCGAGCAACTGCTCGATGACATCGGGGTCGGCCTCGCGCAGGAAGAACGGATCGTCGAAGAAGTCGGGTCGGCTCTCGTAGACGAACGTGGAGAGCTCTCGGGTCAGAGTGGGGCACATGCACACGTCTCGCGCCTTCAGCAGCTCGATCACCTCGTCGTCGACGTAGGTGTCTCGAATGCTGTGCGCGATGAAATCGCTCCCCGCCTCCAGGAGGGCCTTCGCGTCCTCCAGATAGAAGATGTGCGAGGCCAGGCGTAGGCCCCGGCGGTGCGCGATATCGAGGACGATCTGGTAGGCCATCGGCGGCATCTTCTGGGTCGTGCCGAGATTGTCATCGACCCGGATCTTGACGAAGTCGGCCTTCATGTCGGCGATGGCGCTGGTCATCAGCCGTGCCGCCGCGGGATTTCCGGAGGTGACCACGGGACCGGCGACGAACACCCGCGCCCGATCGAGATCCGGTGTGGCCTGGGCGTCCCGCAGCTTGAAGGCCGGCTCCTTGTCGCCGCCGAGGCTGAAGACGGTCGTCACGCCGTAACGGGCGTAGAGGCCGAGCTGATCCAGCAAGTGGTCGGTCGTGTAGTACTCCGGCTTGGACTCCAGCCCCCTGACCTCACCGAGATGTCCGTGGGCGTTGACGAGGCCGGGGGTGATGGTCTTCCCCGCCACGTCGATGACGTCCGCGCCGTCCGGGATCTCGGTCGATGCCACCGGGCCCACCGCCTCGATCCGGCCGTCTCGAACGATGACCGCGGCATTCTCGATCGGCTCCGAGCCGGTGCCGTCGATGACTCGCGCTCCCACGAACGCCCGCACGCCCGTGGCGCGACGAGATTCGCCCCAGCCCGGAGCGGGGTGGAGCATCGACGCCGTGACGACCAGGACCAGGGCACAGCCGCGCGCACTCACCATCATCGAGCCTCCTCTCGAGAACCGACCGCGATCATAGCGCAAAGCTCACGACCCACGACAGTGGGCTTGACATGTATCCGGCGCGGGAGTATACGGGCAGAGAGCGAAGACTATTCCTATCGACGGTGCGGCGGCCATCCACGGCCGCGAGAAAGGCTTCAAGATGATGCGCAGAGGTCTGTGTCGGCTATCGGTTCCGGTCGTGCTGGGTGCGATCTGGCTGCTCGGCGGCGGCCAGCTACCGGTTGACGCGCAGTCGTCCGTGTACTATCCGCCGGCCGACGAATGGGCGCGGAAGACCCCTGCCGAGGTCGGCATGGATGCGGCGCTGCTCGATGAGGCGATCGAGTTCGCCAAGACCCAGGAGACCGACAAGCCGATGGACTTCTCCGACCAGGAGCGGATCTTCGGGAAGATGCTCGGCCCGCTGCCGGAGCGGCGCGCCCATACGAACGGGCTCGTGATCCGCCAGGGCTACATCGTCGCGGAGTTCGGGGAGACGACCAAGGTCGACCCGACCTACAGCGCCGCCAAGAGCTATCTCTCCACCTTCGTCGGCCTCGCGCTGGACCGCGGGCTCATCGACGACGTCCAGGATCCGGTCGGGAAGTACATCGAGGACGGCGGCTATCGTTCCGACCACAACGCCCACATCACCTGGCATCACCACGCGCAGCAGACCACCGAGTGGGAGGGCACGCTCTGGGGCAGGAAGCACGACTTCGTGGGCGCCGAGAAGTTCGGCGCGGGTGAGCGGGAGCCACGGGAGCTGCAGGACCCCGGCACCTACTACGAGTACAACGACGTTCGGATCAACCGGCTCGCGCTCTCGCTGCTACGGCTCTTCAACAAGCCGCTGCCCCAGGTGCTCAAGGAGGAGGTCATGGATCCGATCGGCGCCTCCGACACCTGGCGCTACCAGGGGTATCGCAACTCCTACGTCACGATCGATGGCAAGAAGATGCAGTCGGTGACGGGCGGCACCCGGTGGGGCGGCGGGCTCTGGATCAACTCGTTCGACCACGCGCGGTTCGGCTACCTCTTCCTGCGTCGGGGGCAGTGGAAGGACAAGCAGTTGATCTCCGAGAAGTGGATCGACATGGCGACGACCCGCGGTGACGTCGGACCGGACTACGGCTACCTCTGGTGGCTCAACACCGAGGGCAAGGCCTGGCCGAGCGCGGCCCGGACGAGCTTCTCCGCGCGCGGCCACGGGTCGAACACCGTCTGGATCGACCCCGAGCACGACCTCGTCGTCGTCTGGCGCTGGCACAAGGGGGACGCGTCGGACGAGTTCTACGGCCGGGTCATCAACTCGATCACCGGAGCCACGACCAACCAGCCCTAGCAGCCGGTGGTAAAAGTCCTGCTGCAGTCGGCCGGCGCTGCATCCCGCCGCGGGCCGCGTTGGGCATTGTTCACGGCGGGTCAAATACTCCCGGTATTCTTGCTCCTCGCGCCTTGCCATCCGGGCGCAGCGCCGCCATTGGTGTAACGCAGGACTTTCACCACGGGCTGCTAGCCTAGCCACGCGGTGAAGGTTCCGCGTCGCACGAGGGGCCGTCACAGGACCCTCGCGACGGGCTGCTGATCGCCCGCGTCAGGCGGTCAGCGCCCGCTCGAGCACCTGCACCAGGTGCACCGCCCGACGACCCGTTCCGTCGTGGATCTGATGGCGGCACGACGTCCCGTCCGCGACGACGATCGTCTCCGGGGGCGCCTGCCGCACGGCCGGGAGGAGCACCCGCTCGCCCATGGCCATCGAGTAGCGAAAGTGCTCGGCCTCGTAGCCGAACGAGCCTGCCATCCCGCAGCAACCCGAGTTGACCTCCCGGACCGTGAGGTCCGGCACGAGCGCCAGCGTCCGATGCGCCGAGACGGTGGTGGCGATGGCCTTCTGATGACAGTGGCCGTGGAGCAGGACGGGGGCCCCGACCGGCTGCAGGTCGAGCTCCAGCCCGCTCGCGCCTGACTGCTCGGCCAGGAACTCCTCGATCAGCATCGCCCGCCCCGCCAGCGCCGTGGCCTCGGGACTCCCGAGCAGATAGGGATACTCGTCACGAAATGTCAGGATGCAGGACGGCTCGAGCCCGACGATCGGGTCTCCCCGCTCGACATGGGACCGCAGCCGCGCGGTCGTCTGCCGGGTCTGGGCGAGCGCCTGCTCGTGGAGACCCTCCGAGATGAGCGTGCGCCCACAGCAGCTTGGCTCGGGGACGATCACCCGATACCCCGCCGCTTCGAGGACCCGCACCGCGGCCTTCGGGATGTCCGGCTCGTAGTAGTTGGAGAACGTGTCGGCGAAGAGCACGACCCGCCCGCGGGTCGTGCCCTCTGGTGCCGGCCGCCGCCGCCACCAGCGCCAGAACGTGTCACGTCGCACCACCGGCAAGGTCCGGTCGGGGTGAAGCCCCAGGAGCCGATTGACCAGACGCCGGAGTGGGGCGATCTGGGTCGGCAGGTTGGAGAGCGGCGCCAGCCGGGCACCGACGGCGGACAGCGCGTGCAGGTGTCCGAGGACCCGGCTCCGGAGCGGGGTGCCGTGCGCGCGCAGGTAGCCGACGAGGAACTCGTATTTGTGCTTCGCCATGTCGACGTGCGACGGACACTCGAACTTGCAGCCCTTGCAGGAGATGCACAGGTCCATGACCTCGTACATCTCCTCCGAGAACAGCGTCTCGCGCGGCAGCTCGCCGGCCATCGCCATCCTGAGCGCGTTGGCGCGGCCCCGGGTCGAGTGCATCTCGTCGAGCGTGACCATATACGACGGACACATGGTCCCGACCTCCGACTTGCGGCACTGGCCGTTGCCGTTGCACATCTCGATGGCCTTGTCCATGCCTCCGTAGTCGGAGTGGTCGAGGACCGTCAGCGGCACGCTGGTCGCGTAGTCGGGCCCCAGCCGCAGGTTCTCGTCCATCGGCGGTGCGTCGACCTTCTTGCCGGGGTTCATCCGTCCCTCGGGATCGAACGCGCGTTTGACCTCCTTGAACGCGGCGTAGAGCGTCTCACCGAAGACCTTGGGGTTGAACTCCGCGCGCGCCAGGCCCTCGCCGTGCTCGGCGGAGTGCGCGCCACCGTAGCGGAGGGTGAGGTCGGTGATCTCCTCGGCGATGGAACGCAGCTTGCGGATCTCGTCCCGCCGTCGGAGATCGAGAATCGGACGGATGTGGAGACAGCCCACCGAGGCATGGCCGTAGAAGGCGGCGCGAACGCCATGGCGATCGAGGATCTCCCGGAACTCCGCGGTGAAGGCCGGCAGCTTCTCCGGCGACACGGCCGTGTCCTCGACGAACGCCACCGGCTTGGCGTCACCCTTCATGCTGCCGAACAGCCCGAGACCCGCCTTGCGGACGTCCCAGACGTCGGCCCGCTTCGCCGCGTCGAGAACCCGAACGACGTTGTCCCCGTAGCCGTGGTCGCGCATCAGCGTCTCGAGGTCGTCGAGCTTGCGCAGCAGGGGCGACTCGCTCTCGCCGGCGAACTCGACGATGAGCAGCGCCTCTGGGTCGCCGCGGACGAAGTGCAGCTTGTCCCGGTAGGCGGGCGACTCGCGGGCCAGGTCGACCAGCAGCTTGTCCGAGAGCTCGATCGCGTGGGGGGCGAGACCCACGATCGGGTCGGAGGCGTGCATCGCGGCGGCGAAGGAGCCGAAGTGGCAGATCCCCAGCACCGCATGCTTCGGACGCGGCACCAGGCCGACCCTGGCCTCGACGTTGACCGCCAGGGTGCCCTGGGACCCGACGAGCAGCCCGGCGAGGTTGAAGCCGTTCTCGAGGCCGAGCTGGTCGAGGTTGTAGCCGGCCACGCGACGCATGATCGTGGGAAACCGACCCGCAATCTCGTCGCGGTGCGTGATGGCGAGCCGGTTCACGGTCTGGACGATGCGAGAAATCGGGTCCGCCCGGCGCAGCGTGCGCTCGAGCTCGTCGGTGCTCAGCGTGCCGAACGTGAATGGGAGGGCGGTCGCCAGGAACCCCTGGAGCTCGAGGACGTGATCGACCATCTTGCCGTACTGAATCGAGCGCGAGCCACACGAGTTGTTGCCCATCATCCCGCCGAGAGTCGCCCGAGAGGAGGGAGACACCTCGGGGCCGAACATGAGTCCGGTGGAGCGGAGGCGGGTGTTGAAGTTGTCGAGGACGACACCGGGCTGTATGCGGGCCCAGCGCTCTTCCGCGTTCACCTCGAGCACGCCGTTCATGTGCTTGGAGAAGTCGAGCACGACCGCCTCGCCGACCGTCTGGCCGGCGAGGCTGGTGCCGCCGCCCCGCGGAAGCAGCGCCAGGTGCTCGTCCGCCGCAATCTCGACGGTCCGGCGGACGTCCTCCGCGTGCTTCGGAAAGACCACGCCGATTGGGGTGATCTGATAGATGCTGGCGTCGGTGGAGAACATGGCCCGGGTGATCCGATCGAACCGGACCTCGCCCTCCAGCTCGTGATCAAGCCGGGTCGCGACCGGGTGGTAAGCGGCAGCGGTGGCGTCGGCGCGCAGGGGCATCGCCTCACTGTAGCCGATTGCTACCCGGCGACCCAGCTCAGCGACCGAGCGCCGCAAGCGCCTCGGCGACCGTCGTGAACTTGACGCGCGGCCGGCCCTGGTCTCGACCACGCGCCTGTTCGATGGCGTCGAGACGCTGCCAGTCGGCGAAGGTGAGACGGTGAGGCTGTCGCTCCCGGACGAGCAGGTCCGCGCGCTCGGGCTCCGGGCACGGTGGGTCGAGGGTGAGGCCGTCGCGGACGTCCTCGATCATACGGGCGACGGTCTCGGCGGCGTCCGGCTTGTTCGTCCCGATGACGCCGGTCGGCCCGCGCTTGATCCAGCCTGCGGTGTACTGGCCGCGCAGCGGCGCCATCGTCCGAGGGTCGAGGACACGGCCGCGCTCGTTGAGGATGACGCCCCAGCGCTCGTTGAACGGGACACCGGGAAGGCTGGTGCCGCGATACCCGACGGCCCGCAGGACGAGGCCGGCCGGGATCTCCTCCTGCCGATCCGTGGGCCG
The DNA here is from genome assembly GCA_965197935.1 of Vicinamibacterales bacterium. Taxonomy (GTDB): domain Bacteria; phylum Acidobacteriota; class Vicinamibacteria; order Vicinamibacterales; family CAZQMT01; genus CAZQMT01. The sequence continues at coordinate 65,327 of CBDAOD010000003.1, forward strand.
GGCGACGAGCGTGCCGGCGGCGGTCACCGTGAGCGCGTTCCTGACGAGCCGGACCCCCGCCACGCGCCCGGTGCCGTCGTCGATCACCTCGAGTGGCGACGCCAGGAAGCGCAGGGCGATGACGCGCGGACGGCCCGCCGCCGGGCGTTGGGCGAGCGAGCGCAGGACCTCCAGCTTCCGCTGCACGTCCCGGTCGGCGCCGCGTGCCGGCGCCGCGTGGCTTCCCTCGTCGGGTGAGATGTCGTCGGGTGAGATCTCGATGTCGGTATCGGAAAGCTCGCCCAGCTCCCGGATCTCGGGATTGGTGAAGGCGGCCTGCGCCGGTCCGCGGCGTCCCAGCATGGTCACATGACGGACGCGGCTGTGGGCGAAGGCCTCGACCGCGTGGTCGGCGGCATCGGTGCGGCCCAGGGCTCCCGGAGCGGTGGAAAGGATCCGCGTGACGTCGACCGCGACGTTGCCCATGCCGACGACGACGGCGTTCGCGCCGGTGAGCTCGAACCGGGCCTCGCGATAGTCGGGATGGCCGTTGTACCAGCCGACGAACGCCGTTGCCGAGTGCACTCCGGCCAGCGACTCCCCCGGAATTCCCAATCGGCGGTCGCCCGCGGCGCCGGTGGCGTAGAGCACCTGGTGATAGTGCCGCGCGAGGTCGGCGAGCTGCACGTCGCGTCCAAACTCGACGAGCCCGTAGAAGCGGACCCGCGGGTCGGAGGCGATCCGGTCGAAGATTCGGGTGACCGACTTGATCCGCGGGTGATCCGGCGCCACCCCGAAGCGTACGAGCCCGTAGGGCATGGGCAACCGGTCGAACAGGTCGACCTCGACGGTGATGCCCGCCTGTGCGAGGAGCTGTTCGGCGGCGTAGAACGCGGCCGGGCCCGATCCGATGATCGCGACGCGGAGGGGCCTCGCCGTCGTGCCGGGCGCGGTCATGGGGTGTCCGCGCGGGCCGTCCTCCTCGGGCAGGAGGGAGACGGACGCGGGCGGCCGGGGAAGCCGTTCAGGGTTCCATGACCCGGTGTTGCAGCGTGTGAATCTCGCCCTCGTAACAGTGCAGCAGGCACTTGATCACGTCCCCCATGGACACGAGACCGATGAGCGCGTCCCCGTCCATGACGGGAAGATGGCGGAAGCGACCCACGGTCATGGTCTCGAGCACCGCCTTGAGCTCGTCATCGGGGGACCCGGTCACCGGGTCCCGCGTCATCACATCGGCGACTCGCTGCTCGAGGAAGTCGTCCGCTCGCGCAGCGGCACGCATGATGTCCCGCTCGGAGATGACCCCGACCGGGGCGCCGGTCTCATCCAGGACCACGAGGCCGCCGATGTCGTGAGCCACGAGCGTGTGGAGGGCCTCCTTCACGGACTGGTCCGGGCGCACCGTGACGATCTTGGGGCCCTTGGTCGCGAGAACGACGCTGATCTTCATGGGGCGATTCCTCAGCTCCGGCGGGGCGCGATGAGTGCGCGGGTCGGAGCTCGCGTAGCGCCGTGACGACCGGGAGGCGTGCGGCCCGGACGGCTGGAAAGATACCACCGATCAGGCCCATGACCATCGCGTAGACGATGCCCTGGATTAAGAGCCTCGGGGTGACCGCGAACGCGAAGGCGACCTGGCTGAAGCTCTGCCAGTTCATGGTCGCGGTCTGGTATCCGTCGAAGGCCAGGTAGGCGAGACCACCGCCAATCAGGCCGCCGAGGAGCGACAGCAGGAGGGACTCGGTCAGGACCGAGACGACGAGCGGCGTTCCACCGAAGCCGAGCGCGCGCAGCGTGGCGATCTCGCGCGTCCGCGCCGCGACGGCGGAGTACATGATGTTGAAGGCACCGAAGATGGCGCCGATGCCCATCAGGCCGGCGACCAGGAATCCCAGACGCGTGACGATCGCGCGGAGGGCCGTCGACTGCTCGAGGTAGTACTCCGTCTCCCGCTCGACACGGACGTTGAGACGCGGGTCGGTCGTCAGCGCGTCCTTGAACGCGTCGAAGGCCTCCGCCGACTCCAGCCTGACGAACACGGACTGGAAGGTATCACCGCGCCGGTAGGCCGGCTGCAGGACGCCGGCGTCGCACCACAGCTCCGACTCGGGCATCGAGCCGCCCGCCTCGAAGATCCCGACCACGGTCCATCGATTCTCCCCCTTGTCGAGCACCGACCCGACCTCCAGTCCCTCGAACTGCCGGGCCGCCGCGCGGCCGGCGATCACCTCGCTCCGGCCGGGCGTGAAGCGGCGGCCTTCGACGATCCGAATGTCGTCCCGCACGTCGAACCCCGTGGCCTGAACGCCTCGCAGGGGAACGTTGGCGTCCGTGCCGCTGCTGCGCTTCGGCAGGTCGAGGATCACGAAGAGCTCCGCCGAGGCCAGCGGACCGCTGCCCGAGCGGACGACGCCCGGAGTGTCCGCGATGATGCGCGCGTCCTCGCGAGACAGGTTGCTGCTGAGCTCGGTGTCCGAGCCACCTCGCATGACCAGGGCGGTCTCGGGCGAGCCGGTGGTGGCCATCGTGGCCACGAAGCCCTCGGCGATCGAGAGGACGGCGACGAAGACCGCCACGACGCCGGCGATCCCGACAACGGCGACGGTGGACGAGCCGAGTCTCTGGCGGAACGTCCGGAGGTTGAGGGCGGTGACCGCCACGATCTGCGCGAGCCAGGCCAGAGGTGATCCCATGGGGGGCTCCGTCACGTTCTCCTGAGCGCGTCGACGATCCGCAGCCGTCCCGCCTGCAGGGCGGGCAGCGCGCCGCTGGCCAGGCCGAGCCCGACGATGTACAGGATTCCGGTGATGACGTCCTTGCCTGGAAGATAGAACGCGGGCAAGAAGGCCCCCGTCGGGTCGCCTCGCTGAATGAGCGCCCAGGCGATGGCCAGGCCGAACCCGCCCCCGACGACCGCCAGCGCACACGACTCCGCCAGTACCAGCGCCAGGACCTGGCGGTCCGTGAACCCGAGCGTCTTGAGCACGGCCAGCTCGCTCGTGCGCTCCCGAACCGACTGCGCCATGGTGTTGGCCGTCACCAACAGGATGGTGAAGAAGACCGCGGCCAGAATGGCCATCAGGATCGTTCCGATGCTCCCGATCTGATTGGCGAAGGACTGGACGAACGCCTTCTCCGTCGTGGTCTTCGTTTCGGCGGGGGAGTTGGCGAAGGTGGCATCGACCTGCTCGGCGAGCTCGACCGCGCGATTCGGGTCGTCGATCCTGACGACGTACCACCCCACGAGGCCGTCGCCGAACTCGCGCGCCTCGTCGAAGTAGTCGTAGCGAAAGAAGAACTGCGTGGTGTCCGTGCCCTGCTCGGCGCCGTCGTAGACGCCGGCCAGCGTGAACTCCCAGGTGTCGCCGGTCTTGGCCGCCAGATCGTGCCCTGGATCGGGATGCGGTCTCCGACCTCCCAGCCGAACCGCTCGACGAGGGCGCGGCCCGCTATGGCGCCCGTTCGATCGGCGAGCCACGCGGCCTTCTGGTCGGGCGGGACGATGAACTCGGGGTAGAGTCGCAGTCAGCGCTCCGGCTGGACCGCCATCTGCGCGAAGAAGTTTCGCGGATCCTGATACACGCCCCCGAACCAGGAGGCGTGCGCCGTCTCGACAACGCCCGATATCGCCTCGATCTGCGCCTGGTAGCTCTCCGGCAGCGGCCGGATGATCGAGACCCGATGGATCGTCAGCAGGCGGTCGTTCCCGAGCAGGTCGATTCCCAGACCGAAGGCCACGCGGATCGCGGAGAGGTAGCCGAAGAGAACGAAGGCGATCAGAATCGAGAGCAGCGTGAAGATCGTCCGGACCTTCCGCCGCATCAGGCTCTTCCAGATCAACGGCAGAAACTTCATGCGGCCTCGTTCGTGAGCCGGCCCTTGTCGAGATACAGCGTCCGCTTCGCGCGCGCGGCCGCGCGCGGGTCGTGGGTCACCACAATGATCGTCTTCCCGTGCTGCGCGTTCAGGGTATCGAGCAGCCCCAGGATCTCGTCGCCCGACTTGCGGTCGAGATCCCCCGTCGGCTCGTCGCACAGCAGCAGGGTTGGGTCGGTGACGATGGCGCGGGCGATCCCGACGCGCTGCTCCTGCCCGCCGGAGAGCTGCCGCGGGTAGTGCTTGGCGCGATCCGAGAGGTTGACGACCGAGAGCGCCGCCGCCACGTGCCGCTTGCGGTCGGCCCGTGACAGCGACGTCAAGAGGAGCGGCAGCTCCACGTTGCGTTCGGCGGTCAGGACCGGCAGCAGGTTGTAGAGCTGGAACACGAACCCGATGTGGCGAGCGCGCCAGCGGGCCAGCGCGCCGCCGGACAGTCGATCGATGGGCTGTCCACCGATGTGGACCGACCCCTCGGTGGGCCGGTCGAGTCCGCCGATCAGGTTGAGCAGGGTGCTCTTGCCAGACCCGGACGGACCCATCAGGGCCAGATAGTCCCCTCGCGGCACCTCGAGGTCGAGCCCATCGAGGACGTCGATCCGCTCTCCGCCCCGCCTGAAGACCTTGTGCAGGTTGCGGACGACGACCAGGGGTTCGGCGTTCTCGGCGTGCTCGCCGGTGCCCTCGCCGCTGTGCGCGCCGAGATGCTCCATGTCAGTTACCCCAGTAGCGCTCCTCGCCCGAGACACGCCTGTTCGCTCGTGTTCGGACGACGCCCCGCGAGGGGGTCTCGATCAGCGATCGGTCACCCGGTCTCCGTCGGTGAGGTCCTCCGGACCCTCCACGACGACCAGCTCGCCGGCCGTGACGCCTGCCACGACCTCCACATCGCCGGTCAGGCCTGCACCGGCCGTGCCGAGCTGGACCGCCCGACGCTCGACCTGTCCCTGCCGCAGGACGTAGACCACCGTGCGGTCGGCTTCGTGTCTCACGGCCCGCCCGGGAATCACGGTTCGCCGGGTGGCCGGCGTCTGCTCGGCGGTGTCGGCCGACGGCTCGAGGAAGGCGACCTTGACGCCCATGTCCGGGAGGATCCGTGGGTCGAGCTCCTCGAACGCGATCCGCACGAGAACCGTTGCCCGCTGGCGATCCGCCGCGGGCACCGTCGTGATCACGGTCGCGGGGATCTGCCAGTCGGGGTAGGCGTCGAGCGTCGCCTCGACGCGTTGGCCGGTCTCGACGCGGTTGATATAGCTCTCGCCGACGTCCACCTCGATCTCGAGCGAGGACATGTCGACGATCGTGCAGATGCCCGTCCGCGTGAACCCGCCGCCGGCGGAGATGGGCGAGACCATCTCGCCGGGTTGGGCATCCTTCGAGATCGCCACCCCGGAGAACGGCGCCACGATGGTCAGGTCCGCCAGCTCCGTCCGGCGGAGCGCCACCTCGCGTTCGGCGACGGTGACGCGCTGCTGGCTCAGCCCGATGCGCGCCCGAAACGAGTCGACCTCCGCCTCCGCCGCGTCGAGAGCGGCCTGGCCGGCGACACCCTGGCGCACGAGCTCACGTGTGCGATCGAGCGTGAGCGTCGCCTCGCGCAGTCGAACCTCGGTTTCGGCGACCGCCTGCCCGGCCTCCGCCAGCTGCGCGTCCGCGAGCGCCAGCTGGGCCTGCGCCGAGGCGTCGTCGAGACGGGCCAGGACCTGTCCCCTGCTCACGGCCATGCCCTCTTCCACCAGGATCTCGGTGACCTTGCCCGTGACCTTGGACGAGACCGTCGCGCGACGCCGGGCGGTCACGTACCCGGACGCATTCAACACGGCGGACGGGGTGGCCGCCCCGGTTACCTCGCGGGCGGTCGCCGTCCGAACCTCGGCGGCACGCGCGCCCTGAGCCCAGCGCCAGACACCGATCGCCGCGGCGATCAGGACGACCCCGGTGACCACACCGGCGATCCGCCGGCCACGGCGACCCGGTTCGCGGGCCGTTCGATCGATGTGAAGCGCGGCCAGCGCCTCGGGGTCGTGAGCCATCTCTCACATTGTGACCGAGGGAGAGCACGCAGACAATTGCGGGCGGGACATTCACCGGCGACCACGTCGGCTCTCGAATTCTGCGATCCAGGTGTCCGCGCATCGTCCGGAATCCTGCGACCTCCACGATCCGGACACGTCGTCGGTCGCGGTACTGCGCCGCGCACGGCCCCACGCCTTCAAGGCGCTTGCCGTGTCGTGCGGCTGCCGGGCCGCGGGTGCGGGGAGCCTACCGACGGACGTCGGCTCCCTCACGCTTCGGGGAGGACTTCGCAGCACGCAACGGAATGTCCCGCGCGCGAATTATCCCGTGAATCACTGTGACAGAACACTAGCAGCCCGTGGTAAAAGTCCTGCTGCAGTCGGGCGGCGCTGCATCCCGCCGCGGGCCGCGCTGGGCATTGTTCACGGCGGGTCAAATACTCCCGGTATTCTTCCTCCTCGCGCCTTGCCAGGCGGGCGCAGCACCGCCCTTGGTGCTGCGCAGGACTTTCACCACGGGCTGCTAGAATGTGATGGCGAGGCGCCCGCACGAGTCACACCCACCCCGCGGGGCGCCCCGGAGGGGATACGATGAGCGATCGAAAGTACCGGCAGCGCGGTTACCAGGACGACGAGCGGCCAGCGCCGGCCTCTCGCCCCCGGGCACCCAAGGAACGGCGGGAGGGTCCGAGGACTCCTAACATGCCGGGGTTCCGGACGCTGAGCCGCTGCGCCCGATGTGGGCAGATCCTCTCGGCGCCGATCGCCCATGACACCACCTGCGTCAAGTGCGGAACCGACCTCCACTCCTGCGCACAGTGCACCTGGTTCGACAGCGCCAGCCGCTTCGAGTGCGCCCAGCCAATCGCGGCCCGCGTCGCGCCGAAGGATGCACGCAACCGGTGCGATCTCTTCGAGACCCGGACGACGGTCGAGCGGGAGACGGGCTCGGTGGGCCCACCCAGCACCCGTCGAGCGTTCGACGACCTCTTCAAGTGACCCGGCCGGCGCGTGACCGACGAGTCTGCCGGCGCGTGGCACGCGCGCCCTCATCTGGCCGAAGCGCCGGCGTGTGTAATACACTGAAACCACGTCAGGTGAAGCCCGTAGCTTCTTCCCGCCCGTCCGGCCCCATGCCCAGGGAGAGTTCGATGCCCGTTTCTCGGGCCGCCGTGCTCGTGGCCCCCGTCACCCCTGTGACCCTCGTGGCGCGGGTGGCGTTGGTGGCGCTCGTCGGCGGCCTGCCGGCTGGCGCCGTCGCCGCCGGTGGACAGGCACCCGGCCAGGAGGCTCCGCCGTCTTCCTCCGTGGCACGCCCGCAGGAGGCGATAGCCAACCCGGGGCCGTCCGCCCGAGCGCCCTCCGGCCTCCCCGTGACCCCGCTCCGCTCGGCCGACGGCCGGCTGCAGGTGGTGGCCACCGAGGCGGCGTCCGTGACGGTGGACGGCGTGCTCGACGACGAGGTCTGGGAGCGGGCCCAGCCCATCGGCAACTTCGTTCAGAGCGATCCGCTCGAAGGCGAGCCCGCGACGGAGCCGACCGAGGTGTGGGTCGCGTACGACGCCAGCACGCTCTACATCGCAGCCTACTGTCACGACAGCCGGCCCGACGCCCTGGTGCTGAACGACATCCGCGAGGACTTCCAGCCCGGCCCGCAGGACAGCTTCGAGGCTGTCTTCGACACCTTTGGCGACCGCCGCAACGCCTTCGTGTTCGTCACGAACCCGGCCGGTGCCCGCTCCGACCAGCAGTCCGCGAACGAGGGTCGCGAGGTCAACACGAGCTGGGACGCGGTCTGGTCGGTTCGGACCCGCGTGGTCCCGGACGGCTGGACGCTCGAGATGGCGATTCCGTTCAAGTCGCTGCGGTTCGAGCCCGGTCAGCCGTTCTGGGGCGTCAACTTCAGCCGGCGCATTCGACGGAAGAACGAGGTCACCTACTGGTCGCTCGTGCCGCGTCAGTTCCAGATCTACCGGGTGTCGCTCGCGGGCAACCTCGTCGGGCTCCCGCAGGGCACCCCGGGACGCAACCTCCGGGTGAAGCCCTACGTGGCGGCGCGGACCCTGCGCGACACCGGCGACGCCGAGTTCGGCGGTGACGGGGATCTCGGGCTGGACGTCAAGTACGGGCTCACACCATCGCTCACACTCGACGGGACGGGCAATCCGGACTTCGCCCAGGTCGAGGCGGACGAGCAGCAGGTGAATCTGACCCAGTTCAGCCAGTTCTTCCCGGAGAAGCGCGACTTCTTCCTCGAGAATTCTGGCATCTTCTTCATCAGCGACGTCCAGCGGTCGCGAATCGGCAACAGGGCCACGAGCGGGCCGTTACGCGACACGGACCTGCTGCCGTTCTTCAGCCGCCGGATCGGCCTGACCGAGGAGGGGCGCGAGATCCCGATCACCGCCGGCGGCCGGCTGACGGGTCAGATCGGCGACGTGTCGATCGGGGCGCTGACGGTCCAGACCCGCGACACCGAGACGGATCCGAACAACAACTACAGCGTCGTCCGCGCCCGCCGGAACGTCTCGCAGCGTGCCGACTTTGGCGGCATCTTCATGATGCGCCAGTCGATGGACGACCGTGACGACTACAACCGCGTGTGGGGTCTCGACGCGAACGTGCGCTTGTTCGAGAACTTCGACTGGGCCGGGTCGTTCCTCAAGACCCACACGCCCGGCCTCACCGATGGGCAGTACTCGTACCGGACGTCCTACCTGTACGAGGGCACGCTCTTCTACAGCCGGGGTGGCCTGCTGCAGATCGGAGAGAGCTTCCGGGACGACCTCGCCTACTTCCAGCGCGTCGGGATCCGCAAATGGACGCAGGACGCCGGCGTCCGACCGCGGCCCAGGGTCCTGAACCGGTTCGGGATCCGGGAGCTCCAGCCGCACACGAACATGGCGTACTACACGGATCTGACGGGCCAGATGGTGGCAAAGCGGATTCACAAGGCTCTCTCGATTCACTTCAACAGCGGCGCGTCGATCGAGGTCGCGCACAACGGCCGGTTCGAGGAGCTCACGGAGCCGTTCCAGATCTACCCGAATGGGGATCCGATCCCGGTGGGGCGCTATGGCTGGAACGAGTGGTGGAGCCGACTCAACAGCGATCCCAGCCAGCCCATCTCCGGGTCCGCCACGTTCATCTTCGGGACGCTCTGGTCTGGTACGCAGCGCTCCCTCCGCGGCGAGGTGTCCCTCAAGCCCGGGTATCACTTCCAGGCCACGCTGGGACTGCAGCGCACGAGCGCCGAGCTCGACCTCCCTCGCCTCGACTTCGTCACCTCGATCTGGACGCTGCGGACGAACTACTCCTTCAACACGAACATGTTCCTCGACGCGCTCCTGCAGTACGACCGGGCGCGCGAGCGGATCAACTCGAATGTCCGCTTCAACCTGATTCACCACCCGCTCAGCGACCTCTTCGTGGTCTACAACGAGCAGCGCTTCGTCACCGATGAGCCGATCATCCCCGGCCGCGCCGTCATCGTGAAGTTCACCCAGATGATGACCTTCTGAGGCTCCGCGCCTCGCATCCAGACCTCCTCCCTTCCCCCCCGGGCGGTCGAAGCGGACCGTTCCATCGGGTGCGGGCCAGCGGTGCCCGTCAGGCTACAATGAGCTCGACCATTTCGGCGTTCGTGGCGTCTAGTACTACTTTGTTAGATCGCACAATTTGGGCGAGATCCGACAAGTGATCTAATTTGAGGACATTGTACTTTTCCGGCGAATTCGGGACCCTGCGCGGTAGTGCACGACCGCCGCACGGTGGGGCAGTTGCGTCGCCTGATGAGATGGCTCGAGGCCTTCAAGGCGTGCTTCGGCCATCGCGCACAGGAGCTGGCGTTGCGCCGGTACGTCCAGGGGTTGCTCAGCGACAGCCCGCGCAAGTCGATGGAAGCGATGCTGGCGCGGGGGACCGATCCCGGGGGCTATCAAGCGTTCCAACACTTCATCACCGATGCGCCGTGGAGTGCCGACGGCGTCTGGCGCTGCCTGCGGGCGGTGCTGCCCGAACGCGAAGGGCTGGTGATCTTCGCTGGCACGAGTTTCCCCAAGCCAGGGACGTCCTCGGTCGGGGTGGCCCGCCAGTACTGTGGGGCCGTGGGGAAAGTCGCCAATGGCCAAGTGGCGGTCACCGCGGCGCTGTGGACCGGGCTGCGCGCCTACTTGCTGGGGGCCGCGCTCTATGTGCCCGAGGCGTGGCTGACCGACGCCGCCCGCGATCGGGCGCGGCTTCCCCGGGGTGTCCGGTTGCAGGCGAAGTGGCGCCAAGCGCTCACCCTGCTCCGGCAGGTGCGCGCCAGCGGCCTCACCGGCACCGGCGTACTGGCCGATGCGGAGTTTGGCGATACCGGCCTGTTTCGGGCCATGTGGCATCGGTTGCGGCTCCCCTATGCGGTGGGGATTTCCTCGTCGCAGACCGTGTTCCTGGGGCGGCCGCGCCTCGGGCACCGGCGGGGCGGCCGGCTGGGGCGCCCGCGCACCCGGCCAGACCTGGCGGCGGGCGGGCGGGCGTACACGGTGGCCCAGGCCGCCAAGGCGCAGCCGCGGTGGCGGCCCATCAGCTGGCGCAACCGCCGCGGCGGGCGCCGCTGGACGGTCCAGTGTGTGGCCCTGCGGGTGACCCCGGCCCACGACTGGCGCGACCGCCGGCTCGCCCCCGAGGTGTGGCTGCTGGCCGAACGCGACACGGGCGCGACGCCGCGGACCAAATACTTCTTCGTCAACCTGCCGGCCACCACCTCCTGGCCGCAGCTTGTCCGACTCGCGCATCAGCGGTGGGCCATCGAGCAGCAGTACCAAGAGTTGAAGACCCACCTCGGGTTGGATCACTTCGAAGGCCGCACGTTCCCGGGCTGGCACCATCACGTCGTGCTCACCGCCGTGACGTACAACTTCCTGCAGGCCGAGCGGCGGCGGCACCTCGCCGGGCTCACCTTTCCAGTGGCCCGCGCGATCGTGCAGGAAATCTTCACCGCGGACCTCTTTGCTCCACGGCCGTTCTACCTGAAGCGCATCGAGGCGCTAAAGTCGGTGCACTTGCGGATCTAACAAAGTAGTACTAGGGGGCAGGGATGAAGAAGCGCACGTACTGGCAGGACAACCTGCGGTTGATCGCCCTGTGTCTGGTGATCTGGTTCGTCGTGTCGTTCGGTTTCGGCATCTTGCTGGTCGACGATCTCAACCGGATCCAGTTCGGCGGTTTTCGGATGGGCTTCTGGTTCGCGCAGCAAGGCAGCATCTACGTCTTCGTCGCGCTGGTCTTCTTCTACGCGCGGCGGATAGCGGCAATCGACAGAGACCACGGCGTGAGCGAGGACTGAGCGTGGATCTGCAGACGCTGACCTACCTCGCCGTGGGTGCCTCGTTCGCGCTCTACATCGCGATCGCGTTGTCGTCGAAGGCCCGGAACACGGGCGAGTTCTACGTCGCGGGCAAGCACGTGCATCCGGTGGCGAACGGCATGGCCACGGCGGCGGACTGGATGTCGGCGGCTTCCTTCATCTCCATGGCCGGCCTCATCGCGTTCCTCGGCTACGACGGCGCGGTCTATCTCATGGGCTGGACCGGTGGGTTCGTGCTGCTCGCACTGCTCCTGGCGCCGTATCTCCGCAAGTTCGGCAAGTTCACCGTGCCGGAGTTCATCGGTGAACGCTTCGACTCGCAGACCGCCCGGGTGGTGGCGGTCGTCTGCCTGATCGTCATTTCCTTCACCTATGTCGCGGGCCAGATGCGCGGCGTGGGGATCGTGTTCTCACGCTTTCTCAACGTCGACATCTCGGTCGGCCTGTTCGTGGGCATGGGGATCGTCTTCTTCTACGCTGTGCTGGGGGGGATGAAGGGCATCACCTACACCCAGGTGGCCCAGTACTGCGTGTTGATCGCCGCCTATATCGTTCCGGCCGTGTTCATCTCGTGGCAGGTGATCGGCACACCCATCCCGCAGATTGCCTTCGGCAGCCACGTCGCCGATGGCGGCGGGTTTCTCCTAGAGAAGCTCGACAGGATCGTGACGGACCTCGGCTTCGGGGCCTATACCAGTGGCACCAAGAGCCGGATCGACGTCTTCTTCATCACGATGGCGTTGATGATCGGGACGGCCGGTCTGCCACACGTGATCGTGCGTTTTTTCACGGTGCCACGCGTGCGCGACGCGCGCATGTCCGCCGGCTACGCGCTCCTGTTCATCGCGATTCTGTACACGACCGCGCCCGCGGTCGGCGCGCTCGCGCGGCTCAACTTGACGGAGACGATCCAGACCGGACCCGCCGGCACACCCGGCGGCAACCTCGCCTACGAGGATCGACCCGAGTGGTTCAGGACCTGGGAAGACACGGGCTTGTTGCAGTTCGAGGACAAGAACGCGGACGGCCACATTCAGTACTACAACGATGCGAACGCCGAGTTTGCCGCGGCCGCGACGGCGTACGGCTGGCGGGGCAACGAGCTACGGGTCGACCGCGACATCCTCGTGCTCGCCAACCCGGAGATCGCGGGGCTCCCGAACTGGGTGATCGCGCTGGTCGCCGCGGGAGGGATCGCCGCCGCGCTCTCGACCGCCGCCGGTTTGTTGCTGGTGATCTCCGCCGCGGTGTCCCACGATCTCCTGAAGGGTGTGTTGGCACGCCAGATCAGCGACCGTGGCGAGCTCCTCGCGGGTCGGGTCAGCGCGGCCGTCGCGATCCTCCTGGCGGGCTACCTCGGTTATAGCCCACCCGGGTTCGTCGCGGAGGTCGTGGCGCTCGCCTTCGGCCTGGCGGCGGCGTCGCTCTTCCCGGTCATCCTGCTGGGGATCTTCAGCTTCCGGGTGAACAAACACGGGGCGATCGCCGGGATGCTGACCGGGTTGACCTTCACCCTGAGCTACATCATCTACTTCAAGGGTGTGTTCCTGACACCGTTCGCGGAGAACGTGGCGGAGAACTGGTTCCTGGGAATCTCGCCCGAGGGGATCGGTGCCGTCGGCGCGCTCTTGAACTTCGCGGTGGCGATTGGCGTCAGCGCGGTCACGCCGCCGCCACCCGCCGCGGTGCGGAAGCTGGTCGAAGGCATTCGAGTGCCGTCCTGACGCGGCACCGATTCGGCCGCGGGTGGGCTGGCGAGGGATGTGTCGATGGACATCCGACGGGCGCTCGCGGGCGATCGTGAGACGTTGCTCGACGTCTGGTTACGGTCGGTCCGCGCCACGCACGGATTTCTCTCGGAGGAAGACATTCAGTCTTTTCTCCCGGTGGTGCGGGACCACGCGCTCACGGAATTCGAGGTGTGGGTGCTCGTCGCCCATGACGGCCCCGCGATGGGCTTCATGGGATTGACCGGCAGCAAGCTCGAGGCGCTCTTCCTCGCGCCGGAGTTCTTCCGGCGCGGTGGCGGGCGTCGGCTCGTCGAGCACGCCCGGAGGCTGAAGGGGCCGTTGACGCTCGACGTCAACGAGCAGAATCCAGAGGCACGAGCATTCTACGAGTCCCTGGGGTTCGTCGTGGAGGGTCGTTCGGACGTCGACGGTACGGGCCGGCCGTTTCCGCTTCTTCACATGCGTCAGATCGTGGGGGGCGAGTCGCCAGCACGAACGCCGGCGGCCGATCCGGATTCCGACTGAGCCGCGAGATGGTCGCGGTCCGATCAATGGGCATGGACGAATCGCAAGACGTGATCCGGGCGGCCGAACGGCAGGGAGAGAGGTGATCGTGGCCGCGGTCGTGTTCATGCGCGGCGTGAACGTCGGAGGGCACCAGGCCTTCCGGCCGAGCGTTCTCGCCGCCCGGCTTGCCGAGCTTCGCGTGATCAGCATCGGCGCCGCCGGCACCTTCGTCGTGCGCGCCGATGCGACCGCGGCCGAGATCCGCCAGGGCTTCGAGGCCGAGCTGTCCGTCGAGACGCGCCTGATGATCTGCCGGGCGCGCGATCTCAGCGCCCTCGTCGAGGCCGATCCGTTCGACGGGAGGGAGCTCGAGAAGACGGCCCGGCCGTTCATCAGCGTCGTCGAGAGACGCCCGCGAACGCTGCCGGCCCTTCCGCTACGCGTTCCGGAGGGCCGCGATTGGCAGGTCGAGGTCGCCTCCGTGCGTGGCAATTTCGTGGCCACGCTCATGCGCCGGCTCGCGCGGCGGCTCCTGTATCCCAACGAGGTGGTCGAGCGGCACCTGGGCGTCGCGGCCACCACCCGGGGATGGCCCACGATACTCAAGGTGCATCGGGCCCTGGCCGCGGAGTGAGAACGCGAGCCTCCGAGACGGCCCCCGCAGCGACCTTCGAGAGCGTGCCGGCCGGTCGCCGGCGATCGGCGCCGGCGCGTGCTAAGCTGACGCATCACCGGCTTCAGCGTGGGGATCCGTGTCACCGCGTGCGACTCCAATGAGGGGAGGGTGGCGTGAGCGACGAGACGCAGAGCGGGAAGCCCAACATCTTCCCTGGCCTCCGTTACAGCGACGCGCCGGGTGCGATCGCGTGGCTGGAACGCGCGTTCGGGTTCGAGAAGCACTTCGTCGTGCCGGGTCCAGACGGCACCATCGCGCACGCGCAGCTCAGGCTGGGCCCTGGGCTGATCATGCTCGGGTCCGCGCCCGAGCAGCCCAATCCCGCCAATCCCTGGGACGCGGCGACACACGGCGTCTACGTGTACGTGGCGGACATCGACGCCCATTACGCGCGCGCGCGCGCCGCCGGTGCGGAGATCGTCCGTGAGCTGCAGGAGACCGAATACGGGTCGCGAGAGTACTCGGTCCGCGATCCCGAGGGCAACCTGTGGAGCTTCGGCACGTATCAGCCGCTCGCGGATCAGACGTGACAAGCAGACAGACGCGGTTCGGCGGAGTCGGTCGCGTCGTGTCGACCTGAGGGATAGCGCGTGGAGATCACGAGAGCCCACGCGGTCTGGGGTGCGCTCTGCTTCCTCGCGGTCGTCGGGCTCTGCGCCTCCGTGATCACGGCCGAGAAGATCGTCGCGATCGGACCGCTCATCTTCCCGGCCTCCAACATCGTCTTCTCGCTGCTCACGTTCCCGATCACCGACATCGTGTCGGAGATCTGGGGCCGGCGCGACGCGTTTCGCGTGGTCTACGTCTCGTTGGCCGGCCAGGTGCTGTTCGTCGCGCTCATCCAGGGGTCGATCGTGCTCCCCGCGGCGCCCACCTGGGCGCATCAGGAGGCGTACGCGGAGGTCCTGGGCGCGGGGCCGCGGTTACTCGCGGCCAGCTTGGTCGCCTTCCTCACGTCGCAGGTGTGGGACGTCTACGTCTACAGTCGATTGAAGCGGCTGTCGAGGGGCCGTTTCCTCTGGCTGCGGAACAACCTGTCGACCTTCACGAGCCAGCTCATCAACTCGACCGTCTACATCACGGTCGCCTTCTCCGGCAGCCAGCCGGTCTTGCAGCTCATTCAAGGCTCGATGGTCCTGAAGTGGGCGATCGCCGCGGTGGACACGCCGATCGTGTACTTCGGCGTCCTGACGATCCACCGCTTCCTCGGCGGGTCGACCCACGCGTTCGATGCGCAGGAATAGCACCGGGCGCCGACCGTTCACGGCCGGTCGACCGCAGAAGCTCGTGGCCCGCGGGGAAAGACGAGGAAGGGATGAGATCCGCGGATCCTCTGCGGCGGGCCGGCCGCCGCAGGCGGCAGCGACCGAAGCCCGCGGTGGTTCTCGGTTAAGGGGGAACGATGGCGAGATGCGTGACGGGTCGGCCGGAAGGAGCGAACGCGCCGGCCGTGCCATAATGACCGCATGACGCTGTTGCCAGAATCCGACCAGGCGAAGGTGCGTGAGGCGCTGGCCTGCCTGCCGAATCCGGTCCGCCTGGTCTTCTTCACGCAGACCTTCGAATGCGAGACCTGCCCCGAGACGCTCGGGATCCTCCGCGAGCTCGCGGCGCTCAGCGACCAGGTCACGCTCGAGGAGTACAACTTCCAGATCGACCGGGAGCAGGTGACCGAGTTCGGCGTCGACAAGGTGCCGGCCGTGGCGGTGGTCGGCGAGCAGGACACGGGGATCCGCTTCTACGGGATCCCCTCCGGCTACGAGTTCGCGTCTCTGATCGATGCGATCCTCCTCGCCTCGAGCGGGGATTCCGGGCTCTCGGCCGAGAGCCTGGCCCTGATCGCCAACGTGACCGAGCCGACGAGCATCCAGGTGTTTGTCACGCCCACCTGACCCCACTGCCCCCGGGCGGTCAGCCTGGCGCACCGCATTGCGCTCGAGAACGCGAACATCACGGCCGCGGCGGTCGAGGCGACCGAGTATCCGGACCTCGTGCAGCGCTACGGCATCACCGGAGTGCCCAAGACCGTCGTGAACGACCGCATCGAGATCCTCGGCGCGCAGCCAGAGGCCGTCTTCGTCCAGCAGGCGCTCGAGCAACCGGGCGAGGAGCGCACCGCGGACGCCTGAGCGCCCGTCATCGACTTGGGCTACACTCCGCCCCGGAGGTCGCCCCATGTCCGCCAGCCGCCCCTGGATCGCCGTGTGCCCGGATGGCGCCGCACCGTCCGAGGTCTAGGACCTCTACGACACGGTGCGCGACCCACGGGGGCACGTCGACCACATCCTGTCGATCCACAGCCTGCACCCGGAGTCGCTCCGTACGCACTACAGGTTCTATCGCGAGGCGATGACGGGGTCGCGCGAGCTATCGCGCAAGCAGCGCGAGATGATCGCGGTCGTCGTCTCGGCGGCCAACGGGTGTCACTATTGACTCCGGCACCATGCGGCCGGACTGGGCCGCCTGACGGACGAGACGTTCGCCCGGCAGATCGTGGACGATTTCCGCCAGGCCGGTCTGGGCGCGCCCGACGCCGCGTTGCTCGAGTACGCGGACAAGCTGACGCGGGCACCCTCGACGGTGGCGCAGCCAGACGTGGCGCGCCTGACGGCCGTCGGCTTCTCCGACCGGGCGATTCTCGACATCGTTCTGGTCGTCGGCTACTACGCGTTCGTCAATCGGCTGGCGCAGGGCCTGGGGGTGCCGCTCGAGGCGTTCTGGAGCTCCGAGGACGGTGCCCGGTGACGGCGCGACCCCATGCGGGGTCGTCGCGGAGCCCCGAGAAGAGGCGACGCGATGAGGCGGCGTGACCAGGCGACGTGTGACGCGACGTGGCACGGCGACCGCACCCACGATCATGACGCCACGTGATGACGCAGTGCGGGGGCGGCCATCGCGCGCGGCCCGAGGAGCGACCATGCAGCAGCAACGGATCAACACGACCCTGACCGCCTGTCTCGTCGTGCTGGCGGCGAGTGCCGGCCACGCGGGGCCCGAGCGGTCCATGTCCCCCGTCGCCGGTGCGCACGCGGAAGGCCGGCAGCCCGCCAGCGGGCTGAAGGTCTACATCTCGGTCGACATGGAGGGCATCAGCGGCATCTCGGGTCGCGACCAGACCTCGAGCAGCGGGTCCGAGTACGGCCGGTCGCGCAAGCTGATGGCCGAGGATGCCAACGCGGCGATCCGGGGCGCCATCGCCGCCGGCGCGACTGAGATCGTCGTCAACGACTCGCACGGCGGACACCGCAACATTCTGCCGGAGGACCTGCACCCGTCGGCCAGCCTGATCAGCCACAACTTCAAGCGGCACGGGATGGTGGAGGGACTCGACGACACCTTCGACGCGGCCATGTTCATCGGGTATCACGCGAAGGCGGGGAGTCCGGTCGGCGTGTTCGCGCACACCGGGAGCGGCGTGTTGCGGGACGTCGAGATCAACGGGCTCTCGGTTGGCGAGGGCGGGATGAACACGATGATGGCCGACTGGTATGGCGTGCCCGTGGTGCTGGTCACGGGAGACGACGTGGCGGTGCACCAGGTGCAGGAGGTGGCCACAGGGGCCCGCGGCGTGGTGGTCAAGCGCGCGCTCAACGCGCAGGCGGTGCACCTGGAGCCGCTGGCGTCGGCGCGGCAGGAGATCGAGCGGGTGGCGAACGAGGCGGTGGCGGCGGTGCGGGACAAGACGACCGAGCGCGTGGCGGCGTACCGCGTGCGGATGCAGTTCCGGGACACGCTGATTCCCTCCGTCGCCGAGGCGCTGCCCTCGGTCGAGCGACCCGAACCGGACACGCTGGCGTTCTCGACGGACTCGATGCCGGACGCCTACGCGATGATCCGCGTGCTGTATCGATGGATCAGCCCGTGACCGAGCCGGGACGCAGGCGATGGGTGAACGGGCGGACGCCCGTCACAGGTGAAGACAGGTGAAGAGGAGCGAAGAGGTGTTGAAGATGCGACGAATCTGGCTAGTGGCGATGGCGAGCGTGTGGGTCGTGGCGGGTGTCGCGGCCGGTCCGAGCCTCGGCGACGGAGGGGCCGCCTCGCTGCAGGAGACCTCGGCATCGGCGGCGGAGCGGACCACCTGGTATTTCTACCGGGTCAAGTGGGGCCACCAGGCGGAGTTCCTCGATCTCTACCAGAAGAACCATCATCCCATCCTGAAGGCGCAGCTGGGCGATCGTCTGACGCGGATCCAGAGCTTCGTGCCGACCTATCACGGCGATGGACGCGCGGACTGGACCTTCGCCGTCGCCCTGACCTACCGCGACACGGCGGCGATGACCGGGCCTTCGGGCGAGGAGGAGATCGCACGGCGGCTGTTTCCCGACCAGGAGCGGTTCCATCGCGAGGAGCGACGCCGGTTCGAGATCCTCGACGCCCACTGGGACGTGCCGCTGACCGGGGTCGACCTGGACACGCGCGCGCCGTCGGCGCCGTGACCGCGACGCCCCTCGTGCGAGCCAGGCGAACGACGCTCTGCGGTCTGCTGGCGCTGCTCACCGGCGTCGCGACGTCGTCCGCCCAGGGGAACGTCGCCTACCGTCTGTCGTTCCCCGAACCGGAGCACCGCTGGATGCAGGTCGAGATCCTGCTCCAGGACCTCGAGCCGGGGCCGCTGGAGCTGCGGATGGCCCGCTCCTCGCCGGGACGCTACGCGCTTCACGAGTTCGCCAAGAACGTCCACGCCGTGCGTGCCACGAACGGACAGGGCGTCGAGCTGGACGTAGCGCGGCCCAACCCTCACCAGTGGGACGTCTCGGGGCACTCGGGCACGGTGCGCGTGACCTATCAAGGTGTACGGGGACCGTATCGACGGGACGTATCTCGCCGTCGACTCGACACATGCTCACATCAACGTGCCCGCGGCGCTCATGTGGGCGCGGCAGCTAGAAGACCGGCCGGTGTCGATCCGCTTCGACGTGCCGGAGGCGCTGGCGTGGCAGGTCGCGACCCAGCTCTACCCGTCCGACGATCCGCTGACGTTCACCGCGCCCAACTTGCAGTATCTGATGGACAGCCCGGTCGAGCTGGGCACGTTCACGCTGGAGACCTTCACGATCGACGATCTTGGGGGCCGGCGTCAGCGGCCCCGGTTCCGGCTGGCGCTGCATCATGACGGCACCGACGCCGAGGCGACCCGGCTGGCCGCGGACATCGAGCGAATCGTCCGCGCGTCGCACGCGATCTTCGGAGAGTTTCCTGAGTTCGATACCGGCTCCTACACCTTTCTCGCCGACTACCTCTCCTACGCCAGCGGCGACGGCATGGAGCATCGCAACAGCACGGTCCTCAGCTCGTCGGGTGCGCTGCGTGACCCGAGGCAACGCAAACGGCTCCTCGGCACGATCGCGCACGAGTTCTTTCACTGCTGGAACGTCGAGCGGATCAGCCCGGCGGACCTGGAACCGTTCGATTTCGAGCGGGCGAACATGTCGGGTTTGCTGTGGCTGGCCGAGGGCTTCACGAGCTACTACGACGGCCTGATCCTCCACCGCGCCGGTCTGTGGGATCTCGAGGAGACGCTCGCCGACCTCGCCCAGCTCATCAACACGGTGACCTCCTCGGCGGGCCGTCGGATCCGGTCGGCCGAGGAGATGAGCTGGCGGGCGCCGTTCGTCGACGCCGCACGGTCGGTCGACCGGACGAATCAGTCCACCACGTTCATCTCGTACTACACGTGGGGCGCGGCGATCGGGCTCGGGCTGGATCTCACGCTGCGGGAACGTTCGAACGGCGAGGTGACGCTCGACGACTTCATGCGCGCCATGTGGAGGCGGCACGGCAAGTCCGGCGAGCGGGTGCCGGGTGTCGTGGGTGCGCCCTACACGATCGCCGATGCGCGGGCGCGGCTCGCGGAGGTGGCCGGAGACCCGGCGTTCGCCGCGGAGTTCTTCGACCGCTACGTCCAGGGGCGGGACGTCGTGGACTACGCACGCCTCCTGTCGCGCGCCGGCCTGGTGCTGCGGAAGCGGCGGCCCGGACGCGCCTTCATCGGAGACGCGCGATTCTCGTTCGACGGGTCGGGGGCGAAGCTGAACCGGCTGGCGCCATTCGGCTCGCCGATCTACGCGGCGGGCCTGGAGCAGGACGACATCCTCGTGTCGCTGGATGGTCAGGCCATGACCTCGACGCGCCGGCTCGAGGCCTTTCTCGGAGAGCATCGGCCCGGCGAACAGGTGACCGCCGTGTTCACACGCCGGGACGGCGGGAGGCTGGAGACGCGTCTGACGCTGGCGGAGGAGCCCGCGCTCGAGATCGTGCCGGTCGAATCGACGGGCCAGCCGCTTGGGGCCGCCGAGCGAGCCCTCCGCGCGGCGTGGCTGACAGCCTCTGGTGACAGTCCTACGTCTCCACTAGACTAGCGCGGCAAGCGGAGATCGGTCGTCTCGAATCCTATCTCGATCGGCGTCGTGCCGCCTGGCTCCACCCCCACGTCGATCGTACGTGCGAGCCCGCCGGCGGGCTGTTGGACGACGAGCCGGTGTGCCCCTGCCGGCACGTCGTCGATCCGAAACCACCCCTGCCGGTCCGTCACGGCGAAGCCCGCATGATCGAACACGTAGATCCAGGCCGCCATCCAGGCGTGGATGTCGCAGAAGATCTCGATCGGCCGGGTGTCGGGTGGTGTCGCGAACCGGTGCGTGTAGTCCTCGCCGTTCCCGGTGTAGGCACCGAAGCGGTTGGCCGGGAGGCGGTCGGTCGACCGCACGCTGTGGTTGGCGGAGTCCTCGTTGGTGAACCGGACCGCTTGCCCCGCGCGCACGGCGAGGACGGGTGGTCTGAAGATCCAGTTCTTCTGGTTCACGACCACCGTGTCGCCGCCGGTCGGACTCGGGGGCGTCGCGGGTGTGCCCTCCACGAAGACCACCGCGTGACGCAGGCCCTGCGTCTCGGGATCGACCTCCAGGATGTGCTGCGGCGTGTTGCTCTCGGCGACAAAGAAGGCTTCGGGGACGGCGCCGGAGAACCGCACCCTGCCCGTGAGAGTGCCGGTCTCTCGTGGACCGCGGTCGAAGCCCGACGTCACCCCACCACGATCGACCGTCTCCGGCAATCCCCGGCGGACGGCGAGCGCCCCGGGGGATTGCAGGCCGGCGGTCGGCTTCGGGCCGGCCATGCCCAGCAGCAGGACCGTCGCGGCCAGCCAGCGGCGAAGCCGGTTGACTCGGGTGGACGAATGCCTGGCGCGGCGCGTCGCCGCGGCGCTGCTCACATCGGGTGACGTCACGTGGTACGCCCCGTCGGGTCCGTCGACCCCGACCGGGACGCCGGCCGCGAGATCGATGCCCGAAGAACGGTCGGAGTATGCTCGGCATGCGGTGCGGGCGCAAGCGCACGGCGAGGATGCCCGGAATCGTGACGGGGTATCATGGTCGACACGCGGGTCGAAACGCCGGAGTCGGCCCCTGACCTCTCCACGCGACGGCGTCACCACGCTCATGAGCGGCAACCACGAATCTACCGGGCACGGCCCGAGTCCCGGGCCACCGTCCTCCGGCCCTCACGATCCGGTGTGCGGCATGGACGTGGACCCGGAGCAGGCCAAGTATTCGCACGAGCATGACGGCCAGACCTACTACTTCTGCTCGGCGCACTGTCTGAACCGCTTCCGGTTCGATCCCGGCCAGTACACCGGGGCCTCGGCCCCGGCTCCCGCGTCCCCGACTTCCGGTCCGTCGCCGCGGCCAGCCGAGCCTCGGCCCGAGGCGGCCATGCTGCGCGATCCGGTGTGCGGCATGGACGTGAACCCGGAGCAAGCCAAGTATTCGCAGGAGTACGACGGCCAGACCTACTACTTCTGCTCGGCGCACTGCCTGAACCGCTTCCGGTTCGACCCCGGCCAGTACACCGGGGCCTCGGTGACGGGTCCCGCGTCCGCGATCCCGGGTCCGCCGTCGGAGCGGATCGAGCCCCAGGCTGAAGTGTCGATGCCGCGCGACCCGGTGTGTGGCATGGAGGTGAACCCCGAGAAGGCCCGGTACTCGCACGAGCACGACGGCCGGACCTATGACTTTTGCTGCTCGGGCTGCCTGAACGCCTTCAAGGCTGGACCGGCGCGCTTCCTCGGGGCGCGGCCTGCGGAGGCCCCGAGCCCGCCGCCGGCCGGCTCCGGTGCCATACCCCACATCTGCCCGATGTGCCCCGAGGTGCGCAACGACGGACCGGGGGCCTGCCCATCGTGTGGCATGGCGCTCGAGCCCGAGCTCTCTGCGGTCCCGGTGACCAAGGTCGAGTACACCTGCCCGATGCACCCGGATGTCGTCCAGGACGACGCCGGAGCCTGTCCGCTCTGCGGCATGGCGCTCGAGTCGCGCACCGTCCAGCTCGAGGATGCGCCCAACCCCGAGCTAGCCGACATGTCACGCCGGTTCTGGATCGCGGCGGCGCTCGGGCTGCCGGTCTTCGCGCTCGCGATGACCGAGATGGTCGTCGGCGCGCGATTCGCGGAGCTCATCGGGCGAACGTCGAGCAACTGGGTGCAGCTCGTGTTCGCGACGCCCGTCGTCTTCTGGGCGGGCTGGCCGTTCTTCGAGCGCGGGTGGGCGTCGATCAAGAATCGCAGCCCCAACATGTTCACCCTGATCGCCATCGGCGTGGGGGCGTCCTACCTCTACAGCGCCGCGGCGACGCTCGTGCCCGGGCTCTTCCCCGCGGGCTTCCGGATGGGTGACGCCGTCGAGCCCTACTTCGACTCGGCCGTGGTGATCACGATCCTCGTCCTGCTCGGGCAGGTCCTCGAGCTACGGGCGCGTGGTCGTACGAACGCGGCGATCCGCAAGCTGCTGGGTCTGGCGCCCAAGACGGCACGCCGCCTCACCGACGGGGCGAAGGGGAGGGGAGAGGAGGACGTGCCGCTCGATGCCGTCCGAGTCGGCGATCTGCTGCTGGTACGGCCCGGCGAGCGCGTGCCGGTCGACGGCCAGGTCACCGACGGCCGCAGCGCCGTGGACGAGTCGATGGTGACGGGCGAGCCGATCCCGGTCGAGAAGACCGCCGGCGCGCACGTGATCGGGGCGACGATCAATGGAACCGGCAGCCTGACGATGCGGGCGGAGCGCGTCGGCAGGGAGACGTTGCTCGCGCAGATTGTCCAGATGGTGAGCGAGGCGCAGCGGAGCCGTGCCCCGATCCAGCGCCTGGCGGATCGCATGGCCGAGTACTTCGTCCAAACCGTCGTCGCGATCTCGATCGCGACGTTCGCGATCTGGTCGATCGTGGGGCCCGAGCCCCGCCTGGCGACCGCGCTGGTCAGCGCCGTGGCCGTCCTGATCATCGCGTGTCCCTGCGCCCTCGGGCTGGCCACGCCGATGGCGATCATGGTCGGGACCGGACGCGGGGCGACGGCGGGCGTGCTGATCAAGAATGCCGAGGCGCTCGAGCTGCTCGAGAGCATCGACACACTCGTGGTCGACAAGACGGGCACGCTCACCGAGGGGAAGCCGCGCGTGACCCGGGTCGCGACGGCACCAGGATTCGAGGAAGCCGAGCTGCTCATCCTGACGTCGGGTCTGGAGCGCGCGAGTGAGCATCCCCTGGCGGCAGCCATCGTGGCAGGTGCGCGGGAGCGCGGTCTCGAGCCGTCACCCGTGGCGGAGTTCGCGTCGCACACCGGCAAGGGCGTCAGCGGGAAGGTCGACGGGCGCGCTGTCGTGGTGGGTAACACGGAAATGATGAACACCGCCGGCGTGGCGCTCGGACAGCTCGAGGCCGAGGCTGACGCGCTGCGGTCCGACGGTGAGACGGTGGTGTTCGTCGGCGTCGAGGGTCGACCCGCCGGCCTGATCGCCGTGGCCGACCCGGTGAAGGCCTCGACGCCGGAGGCGCTCCGGCTGCTGCAGGCCGAGGGGCTGCGGATCGTCATGCTGACCGGCGACAACCAGGTCACGGCGCAGGCGGTCGCCGCGAGGCTCGGCCTCGACGAGGTCCATGCGGGCGTCCTGCCCGACCAGAAGCAGGAGATCGTGACGCGGCTGCAGGGCCAGGGCCACAGGGTCGGGATGGCCGGCGATGGGATCAACGACGCGCCGGCCCTCGCCGCGGCCACCGTCGGGATCGCGATGGGCACCGGCACCGACGTCGCGATCGAGAGCGCGGGTGTCACCCTGGTGAAGGGCGACCTGCGGGGAATTGCGCGCGCGCGGCGGCTCAGCCGCGGCACGATGCGCAACATTCGACAGAATCTGTTTCTAGCCTTCGTCTACAACTCGCTCGGGGTGCCGGTGGCCGCCGGCGTCTTGTATCCCTTCGCGGGGCTCCTGATCAGCCCAATCTGGGCGAGCGCCGCCATGACCCTCAGCTCCCTCTCGGTCATCGGCAACGCGCTGCGGCTCCGGCGGCTCGACCTCTGAGCACCCGAGCCCGGAGGACTGATGGCGGCCGACCGCAATCGCGATCTGATCGACAGGTTCTACGGTGAGATGTGGAACCGGTTCGATACGAGCCAGATTCCGATGCTTCTGACCGAGGACATTCGGTTCCGGGGCTCGTTGGGCCAGGAGAAGTCCGGGTGGAGGGAGTTCGAGGACTACGTTCGCTTCATCCAGAGCGCGTTTCCGGATTTCCTCAATGAAGTGATCGAGGTCGTCTCCGAAGGCGATCGAGCGTTTGCACGCCTGCTCTACTCGGGTACCCACGGGGGGAGGTCTTCGGGATGGCCCCGACCGGGCGCGTCATCCGCTACCAGGGTGCGGCACGATTCCGGTTTCGCGGATCGCGCATCTCGGACGTGTGGGTGCTGGGCGACATTCACGGCCTGATCCAGCAGCTCCGCGCCTGAGCGTGCGGCAGCCGGATTGATCTCCAGCCATGTACCCCGTCTTGTTCCAGGTTGGCGGCTTCCAGGTCACCTCGTTCGGGGCGCTGGTGGCCCTGGCGTTCGTGGTCGGCGGGTTTCTCCTGCGCGCCGAGCTCGAGCGCCGCGGTCACGGATCCGACCACGCCTGGTCGATGATTACCGCCGCGATCGTTGGCGGTGTCATCGGCGGTCGACTCTACTACCTGCTGCTCTACTGGCCCACGACGGCGGCCGATCCGTGGCTGGCCCTGACCGCGCGCGGCGGTCTGGTCTGGTACGGCGGCTTCGTGGGCGGCGTCATCGCCGTGCGCTGGTACGTCTGGCTGCCGGCGCTGGTCGTCGCGGACGCGGCCGCGCCGGCCGTCACCTTGGGCTACGCGATCGGCCGGCTCGGGTGCTTCCTGGTCGGTGACGACTACGGTCGTCCCACCGAGGGGCCCTGGGGGGTGGCGTTCCCGGAGGGCCTCCCGCCCTCGACGGCTGGCATGCTGCGCACCCGCTTCGGGGTGGAGATCCCGGCCGACGTCTCGGACACCACGTTGATGGCGGTGCATCCCACCCAACTCTATGAAGCGCTCTTGATGACCGCCGCGTTCGGCCTGCTGTGGCGGCTCAGGCGCCGCGGCTGGCCGGACGGGGTCCTGTTCTCGGTGTATCTGACCCTGGCGGGCGCGGAGCGCCTGGTCGTGGAGCTGTTCCGGGCGAAGGACGATCGCTTTTTCGGGGTCCTGACGCTCGCCCAGCTCATCAGCCTCACGGCGGTGACCGTCGGGGTGGGGATGATCGTCTGGTTGAACCGTGAGCGGAACGGCGTGACCGTGTAGGGTGACTCGCAGAACGGAGTGTCACCTCACTCCTCAGCATCCGTGGTCCAGGTCGTCTCGATGGTTGCGCTCCACACGGCGTCCACGGAGGCTCTGTCTCCGTCCTTCGTGCAGGACCTTCGGGCCCTGTTCGACGCTGCGTTCGAAGGTGCCTTCACCGATCACGATTGGGACCATGCCATGGGCGGCGTTCACGTGTGGTCGACTGGTCCGACCGGTTTGATCAGTCATGGATCTATCGTCGAGCGCACGCTCGCGGGCTCGGGCCACACGCTGCGGGTCGGGTTCGTCGAGGCCGTTGCGACCGACGCGTCGCACCGGCGCCGGGGTCATGGGGCCCAGGTCATGAGCCGTATTGGGGAGCTGATTCGCGAGGGCTACCCGCTGGGCGCACTGTCGACGGGCACCCACGCCTTCTACGAGGCCCTGGGCTGGGAGCGCTGGCGTGGACCCACCTTCGTCGACGGTCCAGGCGGTCGTCAGCGTACGCCGACCGATAACGGCGGGGTCATGATCCTCCGAACCCCGCGCTCACCGCGCCTCGATCTGGACCGAGACATCGTCTGTGACTGGCGCCCCGGCGACGTCTGGTAGCTGGGCGACGAGGGGCGTGTTCGCCGAGGACCGGGCTCACGGCCCGCGCAGGGCCCACGCGAGAAAGCGCTCCGTGTGGTACAGGGCGAGCTGGCTGCTCGGACCGTGGGGGATCGCGTCGAAGGCGTGCTCGGCCCACGGGATCTCGAGGAGGATGGTGGTCGTCCCGCTGGCCCGGAGGCGCGCATGGTGCGCCGCCCCGAAACGTGGCTTGACGACATGATCGCGTCCGGCGTAGACGAGCAGCGTCGGCGGCAGCGGTCGGGTCGCGTAGGTGATCGGCGACGCCTCGCGATAGCGAGCCGGCATGGCGTCGGGCGTTCCGCCCAGCAGGGCCTCCTCGATCGGTCGCACGTCCAGCGGGTCCGGACGGGGCGGATCCCGGTAGCCCTCGGTGAGGTCGACCGGTCCGTAGTAGCTGACGACCGCCCGCACCGGGGGTGCGCCGGCTCGATAGGCCGCGATCATCGCGAGCTGTGCGCCCGCGGAGCGTCCGACGAGAGCGAGGCGGGTCGCGTCTGCGTCGTACTCCGCGGCGTGCTCACGGATCCACGCCAGCCCCGTCCTCACGTCATCGAGCTGCGCCGGCCATCGCCAGCGGGGCGCGTGTCGGTAATCGATCGCGAAGACGACGTGACCGCGCGCGGCCAGGTAGCGCGCGCACCCGGCGTTGTCGCCGGGTGCGCCGCGCTGCCACGCCCCGGCGTAGAGCTGCACGACGGTCGGGAAGCGGCCCGCCGCCGGGGGGCGATACACGTCGAGCATGAGCGGGACGCCCTCCGGCGCCGCGTACGCGATCCCGCGCTCGACCCGCGCGGCGCCGGGGTCGACGCCGCGGAAGAGATCCATGGCGATGAGAGGACTGGGTCTCATGGTCCGCTGGGCGTCGGCCGGAACGTGTTGAAGGTAGTCCTCGCCCAGCACGGCAGTCATCTCGGCCTCGAACCGCCGCGTCGCTGAGGGGAATCGCACCAGCGGCAACGAGGCAAGCGCGATCGACACGAGTGCGACAGCGGCCGCGACGCGCGCGGCACGGTGTCGGCGGATGTCGAGCAGCGCCACGCCGCCGCCAATACCAGCGACGAGACCGAGCCACACACTCGCTTCCGTTGCAGCGATGGCCAGGACCAGGCACGCGTAGGTGGGCGCGGGCAGCACGATCCACGAGGCGACGAACAGCGCGGCCGAGGCGATCGTCAGCGCCAGCCACGGACGCAGCACCAGAGGACGGGCGGGTTTCGGATTCACGATCGGACCAACAGCGAAGATGATAGCGAGAAAATGATGGAATCCATTCCGGGATGGGCTCGCCGGGGTCGCTCCGGTTGGCGATACGTCGGCCGCGAGCGTCCCCCGTTCGCCGTCGTTCCCAGGCCGGGTCAGGAGTCGGTGTGGGACTACCCACGGCCGCCACGGCTCGAGCTCGATCCGCGCGAGGTCGCGGTGATTGTCGGTGCGGTCGAGATCGCCCGGACGTCCCGAAGCCTACGCGTCCTCGAGACGGCGAGCCCGCCCACCTTCTACCTGCCACCCGAGGACATCGCGCGGGAGTACCTGGCGCCTGCAAACGGGGTGTCGCGGTGCGAGTGGAAGGGGGAGGCCCGCTACTGGGACGTCGTCCTGGAGGACCGGCGCCTCGTCCGCGCGGCGTGGTCCTATCCCGACCCGTTTTCCGATTTCGAACGGCTGCGAGACCACGTGGCGTTCTATCCTTCCAGGGTCGAGTGCTATGTCGACGGGATCCGGGTGGAGCCTCAGCCCGGGCGATTCTACGGCGGGTGGGTCACGCCCGAGCTGGTGGGCCCTTTCAAGGGGGAACCGGGGTCTGAGGGGTGGTGAGCGACCGCGCCCGGCAGCCAGCCCGGGCCCAACGATCCAGCGCGCGGCGGGGGCGACGCCGATGACTCGGCCGGCTGGTCTACGGCAGCGGCGTGCCGGTCGTGCTGGCCCCGCCCGTGAAGCCGTTCCAGTAGACCGACTCGTCGGCCACGAACGGGTTGCCGTTGGTCGAGGCAAGGACGACGCCGAACCCTTCGTCCGCCAGCTCCGGCACCTCGACGTTGACCCAAACGTTGACGCGGCGCATCGGCGGGATGGTGTAGCGCTTGACCACCGGGGCGCCCGTCTCGCGCGCGTAGGTGGCGTCGAGGGTCACCGGCAGCGTGGGACTCGGATTGGCCAGGGCGAGGAAGGTCTGGAAGCCGGGAAACAGGCCGACCACGCCCTCACCGAAGCCGAACCTCAGGCCCGCCTGAGGCGCGCCCGGTGACCCGTGCCCCAGGACCCAGGTCCCCGGCGCCGGGCCCGGCCCGTATATCAGCCGCTCGACGGCCACCGGCCGGTCGCCGGTGACGCGGGTCCAGAAGTCGACACCGGCCAGGAACGCGGCCGCGGCGCCGTTGACGTACACCTCGGCCTGCGTCTCCCCTGGCACCGTGACCGTCTGGACGACGCCCGCGCCGGTCTCCAGCGTGTGGGTCAGCGTGACGGTCGCTGGCGCCAGGTTCGCGTTGCCGATCGCATAGTAGACGTCGAAGCCGGCCCTGGTCGTCCCTTCCGCGAACAGATGCGTCAGGCCGGGCGCCACGACCCCCTCGGAGGCGAGCGCCCCGACGAAGCTGGGCGGCCCCCCGAAGTACTGCGCGCGGGTCGTGCTCACGGGCACGTCCGAGGTCACCACGAGGGCTAACGGGGTCCCGGCCACGGCGGGGATCGCCGTCGCGAGCGGAAGGGTCAGCCGGGTGTTGGCCGGAACGACGACCGGGGGCGGGGTGAAGGCCGCCAGCGGCGGCTGGGGCAGCACCCGCACCGTCAGGGTCGCGGGGCCGTCGTTATCGTTGCCGACCAGCAGATAGCCGTCGAAAAAGTCGACCGGCCCGCTGCCCAGATCCACCTGCTTCTCGGAGGCCTGCGCGAAGTGGCGGGTCAGGCTCGGTGGGATCGCCCGAACCCGATGGCCACCCGTGAACGTCGAGCCCGCATTGAAGTAGGTGGCCTCTTCGACGGCGATGACGGCCGGCGAGGTCACGGTCGTGGCGACCCCGGTCGGCGCGCGTCTCAGCAGCGGCGCCACGTCCGTCTGCAGCGTGACGGTGGCACGGCCCTGGCCCGAGACGAGCCGGGTCGTCGTGCCTTCGGTCCCCTTCCCCTCCTCGGGCTGGAACGCGAAGCCGAGCGTCGTGGCGGTCGGGGCGGAATTGAGGGCCGTCAGAAAGCTGAGGACCGCGCCCCCGAAGGCGCCTTCCCCGACCCCGACTTTCGCGCTGACGACTACGCCGGGACTCTCGCTCGCCAGGCCGGGGGACAGCCCGGTCACCGCGACCGGCGTGGCCTCGAAGGTCAGCGTCGCGCCCACGTCGGACAGCCCTGGCGCATACGTCAGCCCGGTGGCCCCGGCGATCGCGGTTCCGCTGCGCAACCAGCGGAACGTGCTCGCGCCTTCCAGATCCCCGTCGACGTCGCCGTAGGTGTAGCTGCCCGTCAGGAGCTGGCCGAGCGCGGGCGCGCCCGTGATCGTGACCGCGGTCGCCGTCGGTGCCGCGTTGGGGTTGATGACGACGACCCCCGCACTGGCCACCGGCGCACCCGGCGAGATCCCCGTCTGCGCCACCGGCGTGACCTCGAAGGTCAGCGTCGTGCCCGCGTCGGCGAGGACTGGCGCGTAGGTCGTTGCCGTGGCGCCGGGGATCGCCGTGCCGTTGCGCAGCCAGCGGAACGTGCTGGTGCCTTCGAGGTCCCCGTCGACGTCATCGTAGATGTAGCTGCCCGTCAGGAGCTGACCGACCGCGGGCGTGCCCGTGATGGTCACCGTCGTCGCCATCGGTGCCGAGTTGGCGAACACGTAGGCCGACCCGGACCCGTCACTTCTCGCCCCGATCACGGCGGTGCCCCCTCTGAGCGCCACGGACTGGCCAAACTCGTCCCCGGCCGCGGCGTCGCTGGCGGTCAGTTTTTCCTCCTGGGTCCAGGTGGCCCCGGTGCGCGTGAACACGTAGGCCGACCCGGACTCGCCGCCCGCGTCGTCGTCGTCCCGCGCCGTGACCACGGCGTGACAGGCACTGCTGGCACCGCAGGCGACGCCGTCGTCCCCGCTGAGCGCCGCGGAGAAGCCGAACAGGTCCCCGGCTGCACCGTCGGTGGCGGTCAGCTTCTGCTGTTCGCTCCAGGTGGTGCCGCTGCGGGTGAACACATAGGCCGACCCGGAGGCGTCTCCGGCGTCGTCGTCGAAGCTCGACCCGACGACAACGCTATCCCCGCTGAGCGCCACGGCGACGCCGAAGAAATCGCCCGCGGCGTCGTCGCTGGCGGTCAGCTTCTGCTGTTCGCTCCACGTCGTGCCGCTGACCGTGAACACGTAGGCCGACCCGGACCCGCCTCGGGCCCCGATGACCGCGGTGTCCGCGCTGAGGGCCAGCGACGTACCGAAGAAGCGCCCGACCGCGGCGTCGCTGGCGGTCAGCTTCTGCTGCTGGGTCCAGGTGGTCCCGGTGCGGGTAAACACGTAGGCCGACCCGGAGAAGTTCCCTCCGTCGTCGTCCTGGTCCGCCCCGACCACGGCGGTGTCCCCGCTGATGGCGACTCCCTGGCTGAAGAAGTCCATGGCCGCCGCGTCGCTGGCGGTCAGCTTCTGCTGCTGGCTCCACGTGGTCCCGCTGCGCGTGAGCACGTAGGCCGACCCGGACATGGCCCCGCCGTCGTCGTCGAAGAGCGCCCCGACCACCGCCGTGTCGCCGCTGAGTGCCACGCGAAGTCCGAAGCTGTCCCCGGCGGCGATGTCGCTGGCGGTCAGCTTCTGCTGCTCGCTCCAGGTGGTCCCGCTCCGGGTGAACACGTAGGCCGACCCGGAGGCGTCCCCGGCGTCGTCGTTCGAAGGTGCTCCGACCAGGGCGGTGTCCCCGCTGAGCGCCACGGCCGAGCCGAACTCGTCCTCGACTGCGTCATCGCTGGCGATCAACTTCTGCTGCTGCGAGAGCAGCGGGTCGATGGTCACGGGGTAGCGCGCCGCGTCGTCCTTGACGGTCAGCGACAGGCTGGTTCCGCCGGGCTCGAGCGCCATCCACGCCGGAAGGACCCGGCCGCGGGCGTCCCAGGCCGCCAGCTTGGCGTAGATCAGCACGGCCGCCCCGTCCGGTCCCCGCAACACGAGCCGCTGCCCGGTGGCGTCGAGATCGGGTCGAAGATCCCCATCGAGCGCCAGCCGCAGGACCAACGCGGCGGCCCCGCGTCCCGGCGGCGGCGCCGCCAGCGTGAAACCCTGCTCGAGCCCCCGCGCATCGTTGCGGTACCACTCGGTCAGCGGGCCCCGCCGGTACTCCACCCCGTTCTCGGTGGCCGACGGCGACGCGTCGAGAACCGGTTGCAGGACGTCGCCGTACCCGTAGCTCTGTAGCCGCATGGTCCAGTGCCACGGGGCGGCCTTCCCCGGGCGAGGTGTCACCTCGACGCGGCGGTCCGTGAACCGCGTGCGCAGCGCCTGTGCGGCATTCGCCATCACGAGCGCCGCCGGCTCGCCGTCACGACCGCTCGGGTCGGCCGTCGCTCGGTGGCGCGCCCGGTCCACCGCCGCCTCGAGCCCTGGGGGCACCGGCAGGGCTTCCTGCGCGGCGATGGCCAGGGGCCGTGCGTCGCCCCTGGGCCCCGCCCCCGCGTCGGCGATGGAGGGTCCTCCCGGACCCACGAGGACCATGGCGGCGGGGAGTAGGAGGCGGGCGAGGCGGCGGGGCGCAACAGCGGGCATGGCGATCTCCCAGGACGACCGAGACCCTGCGACGGGGTCCGTCCGGGGTCGCCAAGCAGCGCTCGCGACCCTCGTGTTCGTAGGGAAGCTGACTCTAGCAGACGACCGTCGCCCACACAACCGAGGCAGAGCACACAAATCCTGATGTCTGTGAGATGCTGACAAGCCACAGGGTGCTCTGAGAGGCGGCTGGTCTGCCAGCCGCTGCCTCAACCGAGCGAGACGGACGCACGTGCCGAAGGCCCACCGAGATCCACCTCGCCCACGGCCGGCTCATCCCCTCCAACTGGCAGTGCTCCTGGCCGTCGTCGCAGCGATCGCGGCCTGGACGCACTGGCCGGCACTCGACGCCCAGGCGCTGACCTTCGACGACGACCAGTACCTCACGAACAACGCCCTGGTCCAGCGGCCGAGCTGGACGAGCGCCCGTCGCTTCATGACCGAGGTGCTCGAGCCCTCGACCGTCGGCGGCTATTACCAGCCGCTCACGATGGTCTCGCTGATGCTCGACTACGCCGGCGGGGGTCGCGAGGAGAACCTGCACGCCTTCCACCGCAAGAGCCTGCTGCTCCGCGTGGCCAACACGCTGCTCATCGTCCTGCTGCTGTACGCCGTGTTCGGCAATTCGTGGGTCGCCGCGGCCGTCGGGCTATTGTTCGGCGCCCATCCGATGACGGTGGAGCCCATCCCGTGGGTGGGCGAACGGAAGACGCTGCTGGCCGCCTTCTTCTCGCTGGCCAGTCTCCTCCTGTACGTGCGCTACGCGCGACAGCCTCGCCCGAGCAGGCTGGTGGCGCCCCTCCTCTGCTTCGTCCCGGCCCTGCTGTCGAAGCCGACCAGCACGCCGCTCCCGGCGCTCATGCTGATCATGGACTTCTGGCCGCTGCGGCGGCTGAGCCTCCGGGCGGCGTTCGAGAAGGTGCCCTTCTTCGCCGTGGCCGGCGTCTCGGCCCTCGTCACGTACGTGTCCCAGAGCCGGACCTCGGTGACATCGCTGCCCGGGGAGTATCCCGCATGGCACGTGCCGCTCACGCTGGCGCACAACATCGTGTTCTATCTCCGCAAGATGCTGTGGCCCACGGACCTCACGTCCCACTACCCGTATCCCGATCCCTTCACGCTGGAGCATCCGGCAGTCCTGGCCGGGGTCATCGGCACGGGCCTCCTGCTCGCGTCGCTCGTCGTTGCGCTGCGCTGGACGCGCGCCCCGCTGAGTGGCTGGTCGATGTTCTTTGTGCAGATCCTGCCGACGATGGGCATCATCGGGTTCACCAACGTCATCGCCTCAGACAAGTTCGCCTATCTGCCGGCCGTGGGGGTGCTGCTCGTCCTCGCCGCGCTGCTGTGCTGGATCTCCGCACCGGGCCGCCCTCGGAGCCGTGCCCGGTTGGTCTCGGTCGGCGCGCTCATCGTCGTCGTCGTGGCGTTCGAGTGCCGCGCCACGCGCGCGTATCTGGGTCACTGGCGCGATTCGGACAGCCTGTCGCTGCACATGCTCGCGCTCGCGCCCGACTCCGGCGCCCTGCACAACCGGAACCGGGATCGAACCGAGGAGGCCATCGAGGCCTACCGCGAGGCGCTGCGGCTGGAGCCGTACAGCCGTACAACTTGAACGCCCATCACAACCTGGGCACGGCCCTGGCCCACCAGGGAGAGCTGGAGGAAGCGGTCGGCCACTTCGTCCAGGCCCTCCGCTACATGCCCGAACACGCAGACGCCCACGGCAACCTGGGGGCCGCGCTGGCCAGACTGGGACGCCCCGATGAGGCCCTCGCGCACGTCGAGGAGGCGTGAGGCTCAACCCGGACTCGGCCACGTTCCACAACAATCTGGCTGCGTCGCTGGATGATCGCGGTGACGCAGGGGGCGCAGAGGAGCACTACCGCGAGGCGCTGCGCCTGGATCCCGACTTCGCCCAGGCGCGCGAGAACCTGGCCGCCCTTCTGGCGCGCCGGGCCGACGAGCGGTCCGCCGCGCCGTCGGCTCGGCAGGAGGGTGCCGAGGCGGACGCCGACATGCGGCTCAGCCTCGGGAGCGCATTCCTGTCACGTGAGGAGTTCGGCCGTGCGGTCGAGCACTACAACCGTGCGCTCGCGCTGCGTCCCGGCTTCGCCGCCGCGCACAACAACCTGGCGGTGGCCCTCAAGGCTCGCGGGGAGCTCTCCGAGGCGGCCGGTCATCTGCGCGAGGCGCTGCGTCTCGAGCCCGATCTCGTAGATGCCCACAAGAACCTGGCCGGGATCCTGGCAGCGCAGGGCGCGCCCGACGAGGCCCTGCGCCACTACGAGGCGTTTCTCGCGGTGCACCCCGACGACGCCACGGTCCACAACGATGTTGGCGCCATGCACGTCCGCCAGGGCCGTCACGCCGAGGCCCTTCGTCATTTCGAGCGTGCGGTGGAGCTCGACAGTGACCACCCGCTTGCCCGCGTCAACCTGAGTCAGACCCACTACCTGCTCGGTGTCGCCTACGAGGAGCAAGGCGAGACCGCCGCTGCGCTCCATCACTACACGGAGACCGTGCGCGTCAATCCGGATCACACGGCCGCGGGGGCCAGAGTCGTCGCGCTGCTGAAGCCACAGGGCGGGGACGGCGGCTAGACCTCCGAGGCCGTACGGGTCAAAACCCAAGAATCGCACGAGCCGCCGATCCGTCAGGATGAGGGCAGGCCGGCAATCCTCGGTGACCCGCCGGAGCTCCGCAGCGGGACAGGACGGCTCGAGCGCGACGTAGATTTTTCCCGCCTTCAGCACTCCGAGGATCGACGCCACGGGCAGCGCGCCCTGGTCGAGCAGCAGCGCGATGGGTTCTTCGCCTCGGCCCCGCTCCGCAAGGATCGCGTGTGCAATCTGATTGCTTCTCTGGTTCAGGTGCCGGTACGAAAGCGTGTGGCCCCCGGCCTTGACGGCCAGACGATCGGGATGATGCCGGGCCGTTTGCTCGAAGAGCGCGGGAATGGACCGCTCGATGTCGGCCTTGCGGAAACGAACGCCGGCCCCTCGAGACGGGCGCGGTTGCGGGTCGCGGGGCCTTCCGTCCGCCATCGGATGCTCCGCCCGGGGAGTGCTACAGAGATGACTGATACAGTCCACTAGAGCGGCCGCAGGTCGTGGTCCAGCATGACGTCTCCCTCGAAGACGAAGCGCCCCGAGAACCGCCGGCCCTCGAGCACCAGCGGCACCCAGAGCCGATCGTCCTCCCACATCTCGTCGTAGGGGATCGCGTCGAGGGGCGCCCAGATCGGGATGGCCTCGTCCGTCTCGGTGGGCTCGCCAGTGTAGCCGCTGGCGGCGAAAACATGCACGTGCGTCGAGTAACCATCGGTGAACTGGAAGCGGTGCTCGCCGCAGAACCGTAGTCCGGTGGGCGTGACCCTGAGCTCTTCCTGCATCTCGCGGACGGCGCCCTGCTCCGGGGACTCGCCGGGCTCGAGGCGGCCGCCCGGGGCGTTGATCTTGCCAGCGCCGAGACCGCGCTTCTTGCGTATCAGGAGCATGTGGTGGTCGTGAAGCACGAACACCAGGGTGGCCGGGTCGGCGGCCACCCAGCGGTCCCAGTCGATCTCGCCGACGCTGCGCGTCCCTCGTACCCGATCGCGCCGCATGGCTGGCCTGGCGTCGCTCATGACTGGTTGCCGACGATGGCGCGCAGGCCGTGGACGAGCCGTGCGATGCCCTCGACGCCGGTGGTTTTGCGGAGCGCGCCGTAGGCCACGCGGATTGAGCAGCCGTCGTGCAGCCCGAACGCGGTGCCGGGCGTCACGGCGACGCGGTGCTCCCGGATCAGCCGCTCGGCCAGCTGCAGCGGATCGAGCGGGGTTCTCACCCGCAGGAGTAGGTAGAAGGCGCCCTGGGCAGGCGGGATCGCGCAGAGATCCCGGACCTGGTCGAGGGCGGTGAGGATGGCCTGCCGCACCTCGGTGATGGCCTGGCGTTTGTCATCGCAGTAGGCCGAGCCGGCTTCGAGGGCGCCGAGGGCGGCGAGCTGCGAGGCCACGGGCGGGCACACGAGGACCGTGTCCTGCACCTTGCGGATCGCGGTATCGAGCGTCTCGGGGATCACCATGTAGCCCACGCGCCAGCCGGCGAAGCCGAAGGCCTTCGAGAAGGAGAAGATAGAGATCGTGTGGGCCACGCTCTCCGCGATCGCGCCCGGTGAGAAGTGCCTGACGCCGTCGTAGGTGAAGTACTCGTAGACCTCATCGCTGATGTGAAACAGCCCGTGCTCCCGGCACAGCGCGTTCAGCTCGCGGAGGGACGCCTCCGGATACACCGCGCCGGTCGGGTTGTTCGGTGACACGGTGACGATGGCGCGGGTGCGCGGCGTGATGGCTCGGCGAATCGCGTCGAGTCGCAGCTGGTAGGTCTCGGTCGTGGGGACGGGGACGGCGCGACAGCTCGCCATCACGACCGCCATCTCG
The DNA here is from genome assembly GCA_965197935.1 of Vicinamibacterales bacterium. Taxonomy (GTDB): domain Bacteria; phylum Acidobacteriota; class Vicinamibacteria; order Vicinamibacterales; family CAZQMT01; genus CAZQMT01. The sequence continues at coordinate 101,833 of CBDAOD010000003.1, forward strand.
TGGTTGAAGTAGTACGGGACGGGGAGGATCACCTCGTCGCCCGGGTCCGTGATCGCCAGGATGGCGTTCATGAACGCCATGTTGCCGCCGGCCGTGACGAAGAGTCGGCGCCCGTCGAGGGACGCGATGGCGTTCTCCTCGCGCAGCTTCGCCGCGAGGGCCGCCCGGAGCGCGGGAATGCCCTCGACGTCCTGATAGCCGTGGGTGTCGGGGTCGTCCAGCGAGGTCGTGAGGCGTTCGAGCGCGCGCGCCGGCGGACCGTAGTAGGCGACGCCCTGCCCGAGCGAGATCGTCCCGGGGTACTGTCGGATCAGGTCGCCGATGATCGGGATGATCGGCGCCTGCACCGCGCGCATCCGGGCGCTCTCACCCGGAACGGCAGGCCGGGTACGGGCTGGCTCGGGGGGCTCCGTCATGACCGCGCCAGACACGATGCGCGACGCCGCTACTCGTTCTTCCCGGCGTAGTTGTAGAGCGCCGCGGCGATCGACTTCTCGGCGCCGGCCATGCCGTAGACGTTGCCCGCGCCCTCGATCACGAAGTACTCGTTGTTGGCGTGCGAGTTGCCGCCGTGGCCGGCGCCGCCGATCGCGATGTCCAAGCTGAGCGGCTCGCCGCGCCAGAGATACGATGGCCAGAAGCCGGCCAGCAGCATCGATTCCATGGCGGGCGGAGGCGTGTACGGGATGTTGAACATCTCGTAGGTCTTCGTCATGGCCCGCACGATGTCGGTGTCGTAGTTGACGCGCGACCAGGGGATGTTGCCGATGATGTTCATCTCGACGTCCTCGTAGCCGTTCCTGTCGAGCTGGGCGCGAACCTTGCGCGCGAGGTCCATCCCGTCCATGTCCGGGATGTAGCGGATGTGATGCTTCGACGTGATCTTGCTGGGAAGGATGGCGCCAGCGCCGCCGCCATACATGTTGCCGCCGAAGATCCCGTCCATGTTCCAGGACGTCCCGTATCTCGACATCTTGAGGAACTCGAGCGGGTCGTCGGTGATGAAGCGGGCCACGCCGATGTTACGCGCCGCGGCCTCGAGGTCGACCTTTTCGGCCAGGCCCTCGAGATACTCGTTCTCGAGCGCGGTGAGCGGTACCATGTCGTCGTAGAAGCCCTCGACGGCGGCGCGGTTGCCGTCGGGCGTCAGCAGCGACGCCAGCATCTCCATGTGACGCCAGGCCGGGCTGTCGGTCTGGCGCTTGTGCGCGCCGTGGATGTCCCCATACACGGGCCCGCGGCCCCACTTCGCGCCGCTGGTCGTAAGCTCGAAGTTGACGCAGCCTTCCGAGCTGCCCCACACCGTCGCGCCGCCGCTCGCCCCCTGGCTGGCCAGGCCGAAGAACAGCGCGTCGGCGCCCTCCAGCAGATCGGCGTGCTCGGCGACGAACTTCTGGAGGCCGAGCGACATGCGCTCCTCGTCGCCCTCGGCGACGAAGATCACGTTCACGGGCAGGGTGCCCGTGACCTCCTTGATCGACATCAGCGCGTTCCACTCCACCATGTGCGGCCCCTTGGTGTTGGTGGCGCCGCGACCGATCATCACCTTGTTGAACGGCGGTTGCTCGACCAGCCGGCCCTCGAACGGGGGGTAGTTCCAGAGGTCCGGCTGCGTGATCGGCATCGTGTCGTACATCCAGTAGGCCAGGATGGTGCGCTCGGCCCCCTCGTCGCAGCTGGCGTACACCACCGGGTTGCCCATGGAGCCCCACTCGGTTTGCCCCATCTCGAAGATGCGGGAGTCCTGGCAGCCCAGTTGATCGAACAGCCCCTTGACGTACTGCGCCGATTCCGGGATGCCCTCACCCGTGTTCGAGATGCTGGGTTGCTGGATCCAGCGCTGCAGGTTGAGCACGTGCGCGTCGAGGTTCTCGTCGATGTGGTCGAACACCCCCTTGAGCTCGTCGGAGACCTGGCTGAGGTCCGGCTGAATCTCGGTGTCGCCCTGGGGGCGGATCCCGAGTGACGGCTCGGGCGCCTGCTCGGCGGCGGTGCCCGTCCGGGCCGGCTCCTGGGCCTGGTCTGCGACATCCGAGCAACCGGCGAACAACGTGACGGTGGTCACCATCGCACACGCGAGACGCATCACGACCTCCTTGCAGGTTACGGGCACGATCCGCTCGAGCATCATCCCTCCGCGGTCCGAGGGCTGTCAACGGCGGACCACTTCTCGCGCATCGCTTCGAGGACCTCCTGCGATCGGCCGCGCGGAATGCTCAGCGTGCGCCACTTCGGGCCCCTGAGATGCTTGACGAGGAACACGATCTGGCCGACGTGCGTCGCGTAGTGCGTGAGCTGCCGACCGATGGCGTCGGTGACCGAATGCGGCTCACCGCGGATGAAGATCGTGCGGTCCAGATCCTGGGGCGACAGGGGCTCGAGGGCGGCGAACAGGCAGTGCCAGCCCTGGTTCCACTGCTCGCGGAGCGCCTCCGGCGTGTCCGCGTCGTCGAGCGCGAACTCTCGATCGCGGTTGCGGTCAGGTTTCTCACCGTCGGACGTCAAGAAGTCGATCCAGCGCGATCGCATGTTCCCGGCGACGTGCTTGAGGAGAACGGCGATGCTGTTCGACTCGGGATCGAGAGTCACGAAGTAGTCCTGGTCGGTGGCTTGCTCCAGCGCCCGGTCGGCGAGCGCCTTGAGCTTCTGGAGCTGGCGCGTGGTCTCGGTGAGGTAGCGTGCGCCGAGTCCCTCGGTCATCAATCGGCCTCCTGGTCATGCCGTCATGGTGGGCTCGCGAGCCGCCCGGTGCGTGGCGGGCGCCGGAGAGTGCGATTGTATCCAAACGATCCGGCGACGGAGCGCTGGCCCCCCCGGGTGTATGCCAGTGAATATGTCCTCCAATGGTGACATTTCCGCTCACATCCGAGGCTGACGAAGACTCGTAAGAGCTTTATTTACCGATAGTTAAGCGGATAGTATTCGGTACGGTATTTGCAATAAATATTGGCGAGAAGGGAAGGAGCGATCCCCATGAAACCAATCACCATGGCCATCGCCGCGTTGATGCCCACCCTGGCGTTCGCGCAGGATCCGAATGCGCTATTCGTGTCGGGGAAGTACCAGCAGGTCGTCGAGGCGACGGCGGGGACCTCGGACCCTGCGATGCTCTACCTGGGCGCCCGGAGCTACGAGAAGCTCGGACGCGCCGAGGAGGCGAAGCGGACGTATTCGGAGCTGGCGCGTCGAAGTGCCGGTGATCCGTGGCGCTCCGTCGGCGAGTCCGGCTATTTGCTGGTGCAGGGCAACGCGGACGGCGCATACGCGTCGGCCAGGCGCGCGGTCGCGCTCGCTTCAGCTCTTTCGGTTGCGTACTACCAGCTCGGGCTGGCGTCCGGCCACAAGGAAGATTTCGCAGCCGCGGCGGCCGCGTTCGCCAGGGCGGCCGAGATCGACCCGTCGTCGGCCTACGCGCATTACCACGCGGGACTCTCCTACTACCGTATGAAACGCATCGACAGGATGGCAACCCACTTCGAGGCGTTCCTGCGGCTCGCGCCAAAGGCACCGGAGCGGGGCGAGGTGGAGTCGATCATGCGGACCGTGCGCGGCCGTTGAGCGTCCCAACCAGCGGCGTTCCTCGTCACTCACCTAGGCCCGCTATGCTCGCGCCTGGCCAGCCGGGCGCCGCGCTCCAGCGAGCCGTAAGGAATTGACCGTTACAGGCCACTAGTACTACTTTGTTAGATCGCACAATTTGGGCGAGATCCGACAAGTGATCTAATTTGAGGACATTGTACTTTTCCGGCGAATTCGGGACCCTGCGCGGTAGTGCACGACCGCCGCACGGTGGGGCAGTTGCGTCGCCTGATGAGATGGCTCGAGGCCTTCAAGGCGTGCTTCGGCCATCGCGCACAGGAGCTGGCGTTGCGCCGGTACGTCCAGGGGTTGCTCAGCGACAGCCCGCGCAAGTCGATGGAAGCGATGCTGGCGCGGGGGACCGATCCCGGGGGCTATCAAGCGTTCCAACACTTCATCACCGATGCGCCGTGGAGTGCCGACGGCGTCTGGCGCTGCCTGCGGGCGGTGCTGCCCGAACGCGAAGGGCTGGTGATCTTCGCTGGCACGAGTTTCCCCAAGCCAGGGACGTCCTCGGTCGGGGTGGCCCGCCAGTACTGTGGGGCCGTGGGGAAAGTCGCCAATGGCCAAGTGGCGGTCACCGCGGCGCTGTGGACCGGGCTGCGCGCCTACTTGCTGGGGGCCGCGCTCTATGTGCCCGAGGCGTGGCTGACCGACGCCGCCCGCGATCGGGCGCGGCTTCCCCGGGGTGTCCGGTTGCAGGCGAAGTGGCGCCAAGCGCTCACCCTGCTCCGGCAGGTGCGCGCCAGCGGCCTCACCGGCACCGGCGTGCTGGCCGATGCGGAGTTTGGCGATACCGGCCTGTTTCGGGCCATGTGGCATCGGTTGCGGCTCCCCTATGCGGTGGGGATTTCCTCGTCGCAGACCGTGTTCCTGGGGCGGCCGCGCCTCGGGCACCGGCGGGGCGGCCGGCTGGGGCGCCCGCGCACCCGGCCAGACCTGGCGGCGGGCGTGCGGGCGTACACGGTGGCCCAGACCGCCAAGGCGCAGCCGCGGTGGCGGCCCATCAGCTGGCGCAACCGCCGCGGCGGGCGCCGCTGGACGGTCCAGTGTGTGGCCCTGCGGGTGACCCCGGCCCACGACTGGCGCGACCGCCGGCTCGCCCCCGAGGTGTGGCTGCTGGCCGAACGCGACACGGGCACGACGCCGCGGACCAAATACTTCTTCGTCAACCTGCCGGCCACCACCTCCTGGCCGCAGCTCGTCCGACTCGCACATCAGCGGTGGGCCATCGAGCAGCAGTTCCAAGAGTTGAAGACCCACCTCAGGTTGGATCACTTCGAAGGCCGCACGTTCCCGGGCTGGCACCATCACGTCGTGCTCACCGCCGTGACGTACAACTTCCTGCAGGCCGAGCGGCGGCGGCACCTCGCCGGGCTCACCTTTCCAGTGGCCCGCGCGATCGTGCAGGAAATCTTCACCGCGTACCTCTTTGCTCCACGGCCGTTCTACCTGAACCGCATCGAGGCGCTAAAGTCGGTGCAATTGCGGATCTAACAAAGTAGTACTAGCAGCCCGTGGTAAAAGTCCTGTTGCAGTCGGCCGGCGCTGCATCCCGCCTGGCTGTGTTGCTCGTCGGTCAAATACTCCCGGTATTTTCGCTCTTCGCGCCTTGCCAGCCGGGCGCAGCGCCGCCCTTGGTGCGACGCAGGACTTTCACCACGGGCTGTTAGGTTAGAACCCTGGCGAGATGTTATAGGACGCTAGACCGGACGGCGGACGCGTTCGTACAGCCGCACGGTCTCCGCTGCCGCCCGTGCCCACGAGAACCGCGCCGCGCGCCCGCGCCCGCGTCGGGCGAGCTCCCGCCGCAGCTCCGGGTCATCGAGGAGTCGGACCAGGCCACCCTCGAGCGCCGTGACGTCGGTGGGGTCGACCAGCAGGGCGGCATCCCCCGCCAGCTCGACCATCGACGCCCGATCGGACGTCAGCACGGGCACCCCGCACGCCATGCCTTCCAGGATCGGCAGGCCGAACCCTTCGTAGAGCGACGGGAACGCCACGACCGACGCGAGGTTGTAGATCGCGGGTAGATCCTCGTCGGGCACGTAACCGAGCAGGCGCACCGCCGACGCGAGACCGGAGCGTTCGATCCTGCCGAGGAGCCCGCGATACTTCCAGCCGAGCTGACCGGCGAGAACCAGCTTCTCGCGGCGCCCCGCCTGCCGCGCGCGCGAGAACGCCTCGAGCAGGCGCTCCAGGTTCTTGCGCGGCTCGAGGGTTCCGACGAAGAGCACGTAGGGATCGTGCAGCCCGTACCGACGTCGAACGTCTTCGAGCGCGGCCGCATCATCGATCACGCGATACGCCGGTGCCGCCGCCTCGTGAATCGCGTGTACCTTGTCGGCCGGCACCCCCAGGACCGCGATCGCGTCGCGTTTCGCGCTCTCCGATGGCGTCAGGATCGCGGCGGCGCGACGGGCCAGCATGGGCATGATGGTACGAATCAGCAGCAGGCTCTTGCGCGGCTGGGTGTCGGCATGGAGAAAGAGCGACATGTCGTGGAACTGGATCACGAACGGACACGGCACGAAGAGCGGCGCCAGCGAGTTGGTGAAGTGACACAGCTCCGGCCGGAGTCGCCTCAGCGTCAGCGGTACCACCAGCTGCATCCAGAGCCACCGATTCGGGAACCGCGGACCGAGCTGCCCGAGCGTGCCCGGCGGCACCCTGCCGCTCAGGGGACGGCTGGCCAGCAGGCGTAGCGCAGCCCGTCCTCTCGACCAACCAGCGCGTCGAGCAGCTGAGCCACGGAATGGCTGACCCCAGCCCGCTGAAGCACCTCGAGCGGCGTGGCGTCGAACCCGATGAGCCCGGCATCCGGACGGATCATGACCGGCGCCGGGGCGAGGCAAGGACCACGGCCAGCCCCGCGACGACCCAGAAGAGTCCGTAGGTCGAGGTGAACTCGAAGAAGTAGTCCACCAGCCCGTGGATGAGAAACGCAGCCAGCGCGATGCCCGCGCCTGCCGTGACGGCGCGTGTGTCGCTCCCGCCCGCGATCCAGCCCCGGCGCACGACCAGCGCCAGTGTGACGATGACCCCGAGCAGCGCCAGGCTCCCGAGCAGCCCCAACGTTGCGAACGTCTCGACGTAGAGGCTGTTGGCGTGAATCCGATCGTCGAACTGCGCGCGCCCCAGATACGGGCCGTAGCGATGGCGGAAGACATCGGGCCCCACCCCCACGATCGGGCTCGCGGACCACATCTGCAGCGCGGCGCGCCACAGCTCGAGGCGCGTCGGCTCCCGCGGCGGCTCGGGAAAGACCGGGGGCGGGGACGACGGCGGCACCTCGACGGCGGTGCCGGGGGTGACCGTGGCCGAGACGTCCCCCGTGGGGGCGCCACGGGTGCTGAACCACATGAAGCCTTCCTGAACCAGATCCCACTGCAGCACGTAGCGCCCGGGCCGCGGCGGCGCGACGACAGTGGCCGTCACGATGGTCTCGTCCCCCGGTGTCAGCTCCCTCGGGAGCGGCGTCCGCACGCCGTCGTACACGATCACCCGGCCGGTCGCCGCATCGGACCAGTGGTAGCTGAGCGCGATCGCCTGGCGGCCCGTCGCCCCCCAGGCGACGGCCCCGTCGTTGCCCAGCGCGACCCGGACCGCGATCTCCTCACCAGCCGTCAGCTCGAGGGTCTCGGGCAGCAATGAGTAGCGCGGCTGGTACCAGCTACGGTCATCGCCGGTCTGCAGACGGAGCGTGGTCAGGCTGCTCACGATCGGACTGGCCCCCAGCCATGCACCAGGCCAATCAGCGCGGTCGCCGCCGGGGCACGCAGATCGGGGATCCTGAGCAGGCCGACGATCAGGAGCGCCCCGAGCACGCAGAACGACACGACCAGCCCCGCCCGGCTCGCGCTCGACACGATCGCCGCGAGCAGGACGCCGCAGCCGAGCATGGCCCCCCATCGCCACCGGGAGGAACCACGCCGGTGCCCCCACCAGACCCCCAGCGTCATGAGCATCGGTACGCTCGCCTCCCAGTACATCGCTGCGATGTTCGCGTCGGGATGGACCTGGGCATACTCCTGCCACAGGAAGGAGCCGCTCGCCCGCAGGAACCCGCCCAACCTCGACGGCTGGGTCTTGAAGGCCAGGAGCCACCGGTCGGCGCCGGGCACGGCGACCTCCGCCAGCCCGAGGATTGCCGAGACCAGGGCGCCGCCAGCGAGAGCCGCCAGCACCGTCGCCGCGCCTCCCACCGATCGCACGACCGCCGTCACCGCGAAGAACAGCCCGCAGCCGCCCACGCTGCGCAACGCGAACTTCAGCGCCAGGCCGCGCGGCTCCGCGGAGAGAAACCCGGAGAGCAGGATCACACCGGCCCAGACCGTCACCGCCACGTGCACCGCCGTGCGCGGCCGGCCCCCCGCCCGGAGCCACGCCACGCCCCCGACCAGGGTGCACAGGTAGAGCGCCAGCTCCACGTTCGTGATGCCAAGGGGTCCGACGACGAGGAGGGGGGACTCCAGCTCGAGCGGCAGGCCGAACGCCAGGACCACCAGGAGGAGCAGCCCGATCCGTTCGACGCTCACGACACCCCCGGCGGGTCGACGCGGGCAGACCCCGGGGCAGCCCGGCCGCCGACCCCGCCCCGCCGCAGCGCCGCCCAGCACAGCGCGAGCAACAGCGCTTCGCTCGCCACGACCGCGGCGGCGGCACCCGCCGGGCCGAACCGGGGGACGAGGGCAATGCACAGGGCGAGGTTGAACGCGAACACGGCGAGGTTGAAGTAGAAGTTGAGCACCTGCCGATCCTGCGCGATCAAGAAGTGCGTCAGGGCGTAGTTGACGAAGCTCAGGACGACGGAGGCGGCCAGGATCTGGAAGGCCGTCTGCGAGCCCGCGTACTGCGCGCCGTAGAGCAGGCCGAGCAGCCCGGGGCCCGCGACGACGCCCGCGAGGGCGATGCTGGCCCCCAGCGCGGCCAGCAGGGCGACCGAACGCCGGCGAAGCCAGCGCGACCCCGCGCCGCCGCTCGCCAGGCTCTCGGTCAGCGCCGGGAAGACGGCGGCCATCACCGCGGCCGGGACGAGCGCCAGCGGCTCCACCAACCGGTGGGCGACACCGTAGAATCCGACCGACTCGGCGCCCTCGAGCGCATCGAGCACGAACACGGCGGTCCGCGTGTAGGCCAACGAGAACACGATGGCACCGCCGATCGGCAGCGCCTGATGAAACAACTTCCTCCAGCCTTCGGGGTCGAAGGCGAGGCGAGGCGAGAAGAACCGGCGCTGCAGCCAGAGGTATCCTAGTGGTGTGTCCCAAGAATAACTTTGCACTTCCCAACCTTCTCTAGAATCGTATCGACCGTCGCGGTCCAGACAAAGGGTTGGGGGGTGTCGTTGTAGCGCTGGAGGTAATCGTTGATGGCGGCGACGAGTTCGTCGACACTGCAAAACACCCCGCGGCGGATGCGTTTCTGCGTGAGCTGGCTGAACCAACTCTCGACGAGGTTGAGCCACGATGCGCCGGTAGGGGTGAAGTGGAGCGTGAAGCGCGGATGGGCCGCCAGCCAGGCCCGCACGGTCGGATGTTTATGCGTGCCGTAGTTGTCCAGAATGAGGTGGAGGTCGAGGCGAGAGGGGAACGCGCGGTGGAGTTGGCGAAGAAACTTCAGGAACTCCTGATGCCGATGCCGGCCGTGGCACTCGCCGATGACCTGCCCGGTCAGCATGCTTCAGCGCGGCGAACAAGGTCGTTGTCCCGTGGCGCTTGTAGTCATGCGTGAGTGTCCCACAGCGGCCCTTCTTCATCGGCAGCCCGGGCTGCGTCCGGTCCAGCGCCTGAATGTGACTCTTCTCGTCCACACACAGCACGACGGCCTTCTCGGGCGGATTCATGTACAGCCCCACGACGTCCGTCAGCTTCTCCACGAACGCGGGATCGGTCGACAGCTTGAACGTCTCCACTCGATGGGGCTGGAGGCCATGCGCGTCCCAGATCCGCTGCACGGTCGAGCGACTGACCCCCTGCGCCTTCGCCATCGTGCGACAACTCCAGGGGGTCGCCCCCGGTGGCGTGCGGTGCAACGTTGCGTGGACGATGGCTTTGACCCTGCGCGCACTGATCGTCGGTTTGCGCCCGCGCCCCTCACGCATCTCGAACACCGAATCAACGCCCTCCTCTCCAAACCGGTCGCGCCAAGCCAGCACGGTCGGCCGGCTGACGTCCACGGTCGCGGCAATGCGGCTGTTGGAACCCCCCTCGGTCGCCAGCAGCAACGCCTTCGCGCGGATGACTACCCGATGCGGGGCCGACGTACTACGGGCCCACTGTTCCAGGAGTCGCCGACCCTTCGCGGCCATGGACAGAGCGGCGGCGGCATCATTCATCCCGCCTATATTGCACGCAGGTCGTTGATATGTAAATGTATTTCAGGGACACTACACTAGGAGCACCGCCGCGGTCGCGCCCGCCGCATGGGCGATCGCCAGCCCCAGCAGGCCCCACCCGGCCCACAGGGCGGTCGCACCCAGCGACGCCGTCAGGAACCGAAACGCCAGTGTCAGGCGGGCCTCGTAGTCCACACGTTGCAGCCCGCGGAAGGTGTAGCCGAGGAAGTCGACGAAGGATGCCAGCACGACGGACATCCCCAACACGAGGGCCGCGGTTTGCACCGCCGGGGGCCGGGTCCAGCTGACCAGGAGCAGGAGGACGCCGACGATCAGGGCGAGTGGGAGCTTGATCGCCAGACCGACGCCGGCGATCCGCGCCGCCGAGCCCGCGTCGCGCGCCAGCTCGCGGGTCACGCTGAGCTGCACGCCCAGGTCCGACACGGGCGCTAGGACGAACCCGACGGCCACCGCATACGTATACTGGCCGTATCCCTCGGGCCCGAGCGTGCGTTGCGCCAAGTAGATCAGCCCGAACTGCAGGAGCCGCCCGACCACCTCGGCGCCGAGCTTGCTCCCGGCGTTCACCCGCGTCCGACGAGGCGACCCATGCCGTACGGTCGAAGTACGCATTGCCGACGCGCTACGTCCTGGCCCTCGGATCGCTCGAACCGCGCAAGAATCTGGCCGGGCTCATCGAGGCGTGGACTCGGCTCGGACCCGCCCTCGGGAACGTCGAGCTGGTCCTGGCCGGGCGTCGGCGCTCGACCTTTCGAAGCGCGGGCGTGGAGCGGCTGCCGGCCCGCGTCCGGCTGCTCACGGCCGTCGCGGATGTCGACCTGCCGGCGCTGTACACCGGCGCCCGCGCGTTCGCGGCGGTGTCGTTCTACGAGGGCTTCGGGTTGCCGCCGCTCGAGGCGATGGCGTGCGGCACACCCGTGGTGGCGTCGGTGAGCGGCGCGATTCCGGAGGTCGTCGGTCCCGCCGGCATTCTCGTCGATCCGCACGACCCCGACTCGATCGCCGCCGGCCTGCGGGCCGCGAGCGGCGACGGCCCCTTACGTGCCGACGCGCGTGGGCGGGGGCTCGAGCGCGCTCGCGGCTTCAGCTGGGAGCACACGGCGGAGGCGACGTGGCGGGTGCTCGCCGCGGCGGCCGCGCACCCGCCGGCGTCCGCCGCGTCATCCGCTGACGCCTTCATCGACCGTTCGGTATAGGATCACAGGATATTCTCGGCGTGATGGTCCCTGCACACCTCGGTTCCCGGGATCCCGCTGCACCGGAGCGCTATTGACCGACTCCACTCCCGGCTCGCTCACGCAGATCGCGGGTGGATCGTCGACGCCGGTCGCATTCGTCCGCGATTGGCTGACGGTATACGCCGGAGCAGATCGGGTCATGGAGGCGGCGCTGGAGCTCTTCGAGGGCGCGCCCATCTATACCCTCGTCTACCAGGAGCAGAACTTCACCGACACCCGCATCGCGCATCATCCCGTCCACACGTCCTTCATTCAGCGGCTCCCGAGAGGTCGAGACAAGTATCGCTTCTACCTCCCGCTGATGCCGCTCGCCGTCGAGCAATTCGACCTCACCGCCTACGACGTGGTGATCTCCCTGAGCCACACCGTGGCCAAGGGCGTCCTGACCCGCAGCGACCAGCTGCACATCAGCTACGTCTACACGCCGATGCGATACGCCTGGGATCTGTACTTTCAGTATCTGAAGCAGGTCGGCCTCGACCGCGGCGTGCTCGGCGGCGTGACCCGGGCCTTGCTGCACTACCTGAGGATCTGGGACTCGGCGACGGCGAACCGACCGGACGTCCTGGTCGCCGACTCGCACTACGTCGCGCGTCGGATCTGGAAGCTCTACCGCCGCGAGTCCCACGTCATCTACCCGCCAGGGGATGTCGCGCGGTTCGAGGCCCGGACACAACGCGACGATTTCTACCTCACGACGTCGCGCCTCGTGCCCTACAAACGCATCGATCTGATCGTGCAGGCCTTCACACGCCTCGGGCTTCCGCTGATCGTGATCGGCGACGGGCCCGAGCTGGGCAGGGTCGCCCGGCTCGCCGGACCCAACGTCCAGTTGCTCGGCGAGTGCCCGGACTCGGTGGTCGAGGACCACATGCAACGGTGCAAGGCGTTCGTGTTCGCCGCCGACGAGGACTTCGGTATCACGCCGGTCGAGGCGCAGGCGGCCGGCGCTCCGGTGATCGCCTACGGCACGGGTGGTGTGACCGAGACCGTCGTGTCCGGCGAGACCGGCATCTTCTTCCCCCAGCAGACGGTCGAGAGTCTCGAGGCGGCCGTGCGCAGCTTCGAGGCCGGTGCCCACCGGTTCCACCCCGAGCGCCTGCGGCGGTGGGCGGAGAAGTTCGGGCGGCCGCGGTTCAAGCGCGAGTTCGCGGCACTGGTCGACCGCGAGTGGACCGCGTTTCGCGGGCTGCAGGGCGTGGATTCGGCACCGACGCGGCGCAAGTCGGTCGCCGGCTGACCACCCGCCATGGTTCCATGGCTGGCGAGCTGAACGAGACGCGCGCGGCCTTCGACTCGGTCGCGAACGCCTACGACGCGCAAGTCGACGGACACGCGATCCTCGACTGGATGCGCGCCCACCTCCGGGCGGCGGTGGCGGCCCGGATACCGCCCGGCGCCCACCTCCTCGATCTCGGCTGCGGTACGGGTCTGGACGCCGATTTTCTCGGGCGGCGAGGCTATCGGGTCACGGCCATCGACTGGTCGCCCGAGATGACCGCCCGGACCGCGGGTCGCATCGCGCACGCCGGGCTCTCCGAGCGAGTCTCCGTTCACCGGCTGGGCATCCACCAGCTCGCCGACTGGACCGTGCCACCGTTCGCCGGCATCTACTCCGACCTCGGCCCCCTCAACTGCGTACCGGATCTCGGCGTCGCCTTGCGGGCGGCGGCGGCCATCCTGCGACCCGGCGGGTGGTTCGTGGCGTCGCTCCTCGGCCGGACCTGTCCCTGGGAGATCCTGTTCTTCGGCCTCCAGGGGCAGTGGCGGCGCGCCCGGATCCGGTACTCGGCGGACGCGGTTCCAGTGCCGCTCAACGGCCGGCGGGTCTGGACGCGCTACCACGCGCCGCGGGAGGTCGTGCCCCTCCTCCGGGACGCGGGGTTCGAGCTGCGGTCGCTTCGAACCCTCGGACTGATCGTCCCCCCACCCTACCTGCTCCGCTCGATCGGTCGTCGTCGGCCGTTCCTCCATGCGCTTCAGACCATCGAGGACCGCGTGGCCGGATGGCCGGGGATCAGGCAGTGGGGCGATCACTTCCTCGTCGTCGCCCGGAAGCAGGCGTGAGCCTTCCCGCCGCCGTCGGCTTCGTCTGTCCCGGCTGCGCGGTCTCGCTCGCGGCGGCCTCCCCTGACGTCCTTGCGTGCCACCGGTGCGACCGCCAGTTCGCCTACCACGATCGGATCCATCGCTTCCTGCTGCCCGCGCGCCGGCTGGAGATCGAGCCGTTCGTCCGGCAGTACCGACACGTTCGCGCGCGGGAGGGGTACCGGCAATCGAGCCCCGACTACTATCGCTCGCTCCCCAGCGTGGACCGACACCATCCGCACGCCCGGATCTGGCAGCTGCGCCGCGAGAGCCATGCGCGGCTCCTCGACGCGGTCCTCCCCTCCATGGGGCGTGGCCCGCACCTGATTCTCGAGCTCGGCGCGGGCAACGGGTGGCTCTCCCATCGCCTGTCGCTGCGCGGTCACCGGTGTGTGGCCGTCGACTGGCTGGACGATGCCGAGGACGGGCTCGGCGCCTGCCGGCACTACCCGACCGAGATCACCTGCGTGCAGGCGGACTACGACCAGCTCCCTCTCGGCCCCGCGCAATTCGATCTCGTCGTGTTCAACGGATCGCTCCACTACGCCTCGGACGTGCGGCGAACGCTGGCGAGCGCGATGCGGCTCACGCGGCCGGGTGGCATCGTCCTGGCGATGGATTCGCCGATCTTTCGGACGAGGGCCGCAGGACGGCGGATGGTCGAAGAGGCCGAGCGGCATCTCGAGACCGACTACGGCCTGACGCAGGTCGTGCGTCCGGGCGTCGGCTACCTGACGACCGCGGATCTCGAGACGGCCGCCCGCGATCTCGGGCTCACGTGGCGACTGCATCCGATTCGCGGGGGCGCTTGGTGGATCGCGCGGCGTCTGATCGGACGCCTCCGCACGCGCCGCGAGGTGGCGCGTTTCGGACTCTGGATCGCGACCCGCCCTCCGGCTTCGTGACAGGAGCGCCTGCGTGTGGACACGCCCCGTTTGTTTGATCAACGCCCGGGTGGTCACCGAGAACGGTGTGGCGTCCACGCTCAGATTCGCCCGCCGGATCCTGGCGCTCGACGCCGCCCCGGCGCCGCGCGACCAGGTCCTCGACCTCGACGGCGCGCTGGTCCTTCCAGGCCTCATCAACGCCCACGATCACCTCGAGCTCAATCACTACGGCCCCCTCCACGGGTCCGGGCCCTATCGCAACGCGTCCACCTGGATCGAGGACGTCCGACCGCTGCTACGCTCCTCGGCGGCCCTGCGTCGTGGGCTGCGCTATCCGCTCGCCGATCGGTTGCTCGTTGGCGGCGTCAAGAACCTATTGGCGGGGGCCACGACCGTCGCCCACCACAACCCGCGCTACCGGGAGCTGGGAGCCCGGTTCCCCGTCCGCGTCGTTCGTCGCTACGGCTGGGCCCACTCGTTCTACCTCGAGGGACGACCCGTCGGGGCGCACGGCGAGTCCGGCGGGCAGGTCGGCCCACGCCATCGGTCGACGCCCTCGACCGCGCCGTTCATGATGCATCTGGCCGAGGGCGTCGACGCCACGGCGCGCGCGGAGCTGGCACGGCTCGACGAGCTGGGCTGTCTGACAACGAACACCGTCGTCGTCCATGGCGTGGGGATGGACCGCGAGGGGTGGTCTCGGCTGGCGTCGGTCGGCGCCGGGCTGGTCTGGTGTCCCGCGTCGAACCTGTCCCTGTTCGGCACCACGGTGCCCCTCGGTCAGCTCTTCGCGTCGACGCCCGGCTCGGCGAGCCGAGTCTGTCTCGGGACGGACTCTCGGCTCACCGGATCCAGCGACCTGCTCGACGAGCTGCGGGTCGCCGCATCGACCAACCAGGTGAGTCGACGCGAACTGCTCGCCATGGTGACGACACGGGCCGCCGACGTCCTTCGGCTCGGGCGTGCGGGACGCCTGGCGCCAGGCGCGCCCGCGGATCTGCTCGTCCTACGCGATCTGGCCGGCGCACCCTGGGACACGCTCTTGCGGGCACGACCCCGCGACGCGATGCTGATCGCGATCGACGGTCGCCCGCTGGTCGGCGCCCCGGAGGTCGCAGCGGCCTTTGCGGCCAGAGGCGTCGGGTCGACCCCCGCCGCGGTCGAGGGCACGCCCAAGCTCCTGGAGCGACGGCTCGTTCGCCGGCTCGGGCGCTGTGCGATTCCAATCCCGGAGCTCGAGATTCCGACCGTTTGATCCGGTCGACCGGTCGCACCAGGGCGCTCGGCCCGGGCTGCTATACTCGGAGGACTCCCTCGAGTTCGGGTCGAGTGACCATGAGTGGCTTTTCAAACGACGGCGCCGTCGACCCTCCCCGATCCCAAGACCGCGTGACGTCCGCGCTCGGGGTGGCCGGGGCCGGCCCATCGAAGCCGGCCGCGCCGGATCGCGCGATCGAGCGCGCTATCGTCGAGACCGTGGCCTACGCGGACGTGTTCGACTATCCCCTCACCGCGGCCGAGGTGCACCGGTATCTGGTCCGGCAACCAGCCCTCCCGGAGGCCGTGGCGGCGGTGCTCGCGGACCGCGCGTTCGCGGACGACCGTATCGCCGTCCGGGACGGCTACGTCACGCTCCCCGGGCGAGAAACCATCATCGAGACCCGGCGGCGTCGGGCGCGCATCGCCGCGGAGTTCTGGCCGCAGGCCCTCAGCTACGGTCGGCTGATTGGCGGATTGCCGTTCGTCCGGATGGTGGCCCTGACCGGCGCCCTCGCCATCGACAACGTCGATGCGGACGCCGACATCGACTATCTGGTCGTCGCCGAGGCGGATCGCCTCTGGCTCTGTCGCGCCCTCATCATCGCCGTGGTACGACTCGCCGCCCGGCGCGGCCACCTGATCTGCCCGAACTACATCGTGTCGGAGCGGGCCCTGGTGCTCGAGGAGCGTAGCCTGTTCACGGCACACGAATTCGTGCAGATGGTGCCTCTCGCCGGGCTCGACACCCACGAGCGGATGCGCCGGCTGAACGACTGGACGGCGGCGTTCCTGCCCAACGCCAACGGCCCGGCCCGCCACCTCGACCTCAATGGCTCGCCACGCGCCGGGCGTCTTCTGCGCAGCCTGGCCGAGCTGGCGGGTCGCACGCCGCCCGGGGACTGGCTCGACCAGTGGGAGATGCGCCGCAAGGTCCGCAAGTTCGCGCGGCGGCCCAATGGTCACGGCGAAGCCGGATTCTCGCGTGACCTGTGCAAGGGGCACTTCGAGGGTCACGGCCGGCGGATCGTGGCCGCCTTCGAGAGCCGGCTGCGCGACCTCGAGGCTCGCCTGCCGCGCTGACCGGTCTCCGCGAATGGATCTCCTGCTCTCGCACGGGTACTTTCTCGACGCCGATCCGGCGGAGCGGCGCGTCATGAAGCCGTATCCCCCCCTCGGCATCCTGTGCCTCTCGGCCTACCTGAAGTCGAAGGGCTTCGACGTCGGCGTCTTCGATTCGACCTTTGCCTCCCGCGGGGCGTTCTCGGAGCGAATCGCCGCGGAGCGTCCCGCGGTCGTCGGGCTCTATGGCACGCTGATGACCCGGCGGGAGGTGCTCGCCCTCACGCGGATCGCCAAGGCCACCGGCGCCGTGGTCGTCCTCGGCGGTCCGGAGCCGATCAACTACGCGGAGGAGTATCTGAGCCGTGGCGCCGACGTCATCGTCGCCGGCGAGGGCGAGCTGACGATGGAACGTCTCCTGCACCACCTGCAGCGGCAGGGGCAGGGGACGGCCGATCTCACCGAGGTCCCGGGACTCGCCGTCCAGGCCGCGGACGGCAGCATCGTTCGCACCCCACCCGCCCCGACCATCCAGGATCTCGACGCCCTTCCGCTGCCCGACCGGGCCGCCATCGACGTCCACGCCTACCTCGACTGCTGGAGGCGGCACCACGGCCAGGGCGCGGTCTCCCTCGTGACGGCCCGCGGCTGCCCCTACACGTGCACGTGGTGCAGCCACAGCGTGTATGGCTTCAGCCACCGCCGGCGCTCACCCACGAACGTGGCCGACGAGCTCGAGACGATCATCGCGGAGTATCGGCCCGACATGGTCTGGTACGCGGACGACGTCTTCACGATCAACCATCGATGGATCGTGCAGTACGCCGACGAGCTGCGGCGGCGGGGCATTCGGATGCCGTTCGAGACGATCTCGCGCGAGGATCGACTGAACGAAGAGATCATCGAGATCCTCGCCGACATGGGTTGCTTCCGGCTGTGGGTCGGAGCGGAGAGTGGATCGCAGCGGGTCCTGGACGCCATGAAGCGAGGAACGAGCGCGGCGCGAACCCGCGAGATGGTGCGGCTGCTCCAGCGCCACGGCATCGAGGCCGGAACCTTCATCATGTTGGGATCCGAGGGCGAGGAGATCTCGGACATCGAGGCCACGCTCGCACACCTCAAGGCCGCGCTGCCCGATCGCCTCCTGACGACCACCGCCTACCCGATCAAGGGCACCGAGTACGAGAGACGGATCGCGGATCGCGCGGTCGCAACGAGGCCCTGGGAGGAGGGCTCGGACCGGGATGTCACCGTCGCGGGCCGGCATTCGCGGCGGTTCTACGAGTTCGCGAGTCGATGGACGTCAGCGAGGTGGCGATGGAGAGACTGCGCCGGGCGGCCCGGCCCCACTACGGCAAGCTGATTCGCACCTTCGTGAGCGCAAGGCTCGGACGGCTCGGGATGCGCCTCACCCGGCACGCAGTCGAGCGGGGTCCGCGACCCGTCCGGCTCGAACCGGCCGCCGGACGACGACGATGACTGCGGTCTCGCGGCTGACGACGGCCCTCCTGTGCCGGTTCGGGGAGATCACGAACCGCAACTTCGTGCTGCCCCTCGTCTTCTTCTCGCCCACGAGCCGCTGCAACAGTCGGTGTCTCTCCTGCGACTGGTGGCGGAGCTCGGGCGAGGACGACTTGACTCTCTCGGAGGTCGGCGATCTGGCGAGAGCGCTGCCGGGGCTCGGGACGCGGCTCGTCGTGTTCACGGGTGGAGAGCCACTCGTCCGAGCCGACACCTTCGACATGGCCAGGCTGTTTCGCGAGCGCGAGCTCGAGCTCTGGCTTCTGACCAGCGGCGTCCTGCTCGAGCGCTACGCCGCCGAGGTGGCGGATCGGTTCGATCGCGTCACGATCTCCCTCGACGCCGCCGACGAGGCGCTGTACCGACGCGTGCGCGGCGTCGATGCGCTAGCGACGATCGAGACGGGCGTGGCGCGGCTGAAGGCCCTGGCGCCGAAGATGCGCATCACGGCGCGCGCCACCCTGCACAAGCTCAACTACCGCGAGCTACCGGCGATCGTGGCGCGAACCAAGGCCCTGGGACTCGATGGCGTGTCCTTTCTCGCGGCCGACGTGTCGTCGGCGGCGTTCGGCCGGACCGGGGCCCTCCCGGATAGCGAGCCCCTGCTACTCGACCACGACGACATCGACGAGTTTCGATCGGTGATCGACCGTGCCGCGACCGACCTGCCGCAGGACTTCGCGTCCGCGTTCATCCAGGAGAGCCCGGACAAGCTCCGGCGTCTGCCGCGCTACTACGCGGCCATGCGGGGCGAGGATCGGTTTCCCGAGGTCTCCTGCAACGCCCCGTGGGTCTCGGTGGTCGTCGAGGCGAACGGGTCGGTTCGGCCGTGTTTCTTCCACGAGCCGGTCGGCAATCTGCGAGACGATCCGTTCACCCGGATCGTGTCCCGCGCGCTTCCGGCCTTCAGGCGCGATCTCGACGTGTCGCGCAACCCGGTGTGCCGCCGCTGCGTGTGCTCGCTCCGGGCGGGAATCTCAAACAGCCCGTGGTGAGGACCCACCCGGCGCGACGGAGCGCCACCCGCGGGCCCGCGGCGTGCCACAATCAGCGAGGAGGTGCGGCATGGTGGAGCTCGCCGAGGCCGGTACGCGGAAGGACCCGGGTCTCGCCGCCGTCCTGAGCCTGGTCGTCCCGGGCATCGGACAGTTCTACAACGGAGAGTTCCTTCGCGGTGTCTTCTGGCTCATCGTGACGCCGGGTCTGTGGATCGGCACCGGCGGCTTCCTGGGATGGGTGTGCCACGTGATCGCCGCGATCACGGCCTACAGGCGCGCCCAGCTCAGGAACCACATGGGTAGTCTGGAGGTATCGTGATGCGAATCCGGGACGCTCACTGTCACTTCTTCTCCCCCTGGTTCTTCGAGGCGCTCGCCCGCGAGCAGACCTCGGCGCCCGACGGCGACCCGGTCGGGTCGATCACACGGCAGCTTGGGTGGAACGCGCCGGGCTCTCCAGAGGCGCTCGCCGATCGGTGGCGCGCGGAGCTCGACCGTCACGAGGTGGCGCAGGCGGCGCTCATCGCGAGCATCCCGGGTGACGAGCAATCCGTGGCGACCGCGGTCGCGCGACATCCGGGGAGGTTCGTCGGTCTGTTCATGCTCGACCCGACGCGGCCCGACGCGGGTGCCCGGACGAGACGGGCGCTGTCCGAGCTGGGCCTACGGTGCGTGTGTCTCTTTCCGGCCATGCATCACTATCGGCTGGACGACGATGTCGCCCTCGAGATCTTCGAGATCGCCGCCTCGGTCGAGGGCGCGACGGTCTTCGTTCACTGTGGCGCACTCACCCTCGGCGTGCGAAGGAAGCTCAAGCTCCCCAGCCGCTTCGACGTCCGGCTGGGGAATCCCCTCGATCTCCAGATCGCCGCGGCGCGCCACCCGGAGCTCCCGATCATCGTTCCCCACTTCGGCGCGGGCTTTCTTCGAGAGGCCCTCATCGCAGCCGACCTCTGCGCGAACATCCACTTCGACACCTCGAGCACGAATGGGTGGATCAAGTACTACCCGGGGCTGACGTTGACGGACGTGTTTCGGCAGGCGCTGGCGGTCGTCGGACCGGACCGGCTGCTGTTCGGAACCGACTCCTCGTTCTTTCCGCGCGGCTGGCAGGTACCGATCCACGACGCCCAGAGGGCGATCCTGACCGACCTGGGTGTGGAGCCGCCGTCGGCCGACAAGGTGTTTCAGGGTAACTTCGCGCGGTTGTTTCCGGCGTGAGGCCGGCCGGTCAGGCGGCGGCGCCCTCCCTGGACGATCGGAGTGCGCCGCGAATCGTGTCCAGGAGCACCTCGGGATCGCAGGGCTTCTCGATGTAGGCGACCGCGCCGAGATGCATGGCGCGCCGACGGAATCCTGGCTCGGTCTTCCCGGAGATGAAGATGAAAGGCACCTCCACCTCGAGCCGGCGCCGCACCCGCTCGGCGACGGAGAAGCCGCCCCCGGCCGGCATCGCCACATCAAGGACGATCACGTCGGGTTTGTGCTTGAGCGCCATGCTCACGCCGTAGAGCCCATCGAAGGCCATCAGGACTCGGTAGCCGGCCTTTCTCAGCCGGGTCGACAGGGCGAGCGACAGCGCTTCGTCGTCGATGACCACCAGGATCGTCTTCATCTGACCGCTCCCTCTGCCGGGCCCGAGCTCGGCCGCACGCCGCCGGTGCGGACCGACGGACGCACTCTGCGCCTGCGTCCATGGACCGCGCTCGAGACGTCAGACGAGCAACCCCCGTGCCGGCCACCAGGCCCCGTCCACGAGCCCTCCGGCGGTCGCCGGGACCGCGGAGACGAGCGCGGGCGACTCACCGGCGGTCGCGGCTCCGACCCACGCGTCGGGAAACCGACGGTCTGGCCGGCCAGGCGCGCCGGCGCCGCCCGTCTCCGGCCGTCTCCTGCAACGTGGACGTCTCGCTATACTAGAGGTCGGTGTACGAGTGGGACAGATCCTCTACCGTGGCGAGGCGCGCGCGTCGCCCGGGGCGCGGGGGCCCGCAACGCGTGCTCGCCATGACGATCCGGATTCTGGCGCTGGTCGCAGGCACGACCGTTCTCCTGCACGGTCAGCCACGCGAGCGCGAGACGTCGGTGACGATCTCGCATCGCGCCCGGAGCCTCCAGCCGGGCGAGGTCGTCCTCGTGACGGTCGCCTCCTCGGTGCCCGCGGAGGACGTCACCGCCCGCGCCTTCGACAAGCCGGTGCAGTTCTTCGCCGCCGGGCCCAGAGTGTGGCGTGGCCTCGTCGGCATCGACCTGGAAACCAAGCCGGGTCGCCACGGGGTCGACGTGCGGCTCAGGACCGCCGGCGGCGCCACCGTTCGCGAGTCCTATTCCCTGGCGGTCGAGCCCAAGGAGTTCCCGACTCGACACCTCGAGGTCTCGAGCGATTTCGTCAGCCCTCCCGAGACGGTCCTCGAGCGCATCCGCGGCGAGGCCGATCGCGTCGCCCGGATCTTCCGGACCGTCGAACCGCGACGGCTGTGGGCTGGGCCCTTCGAGGTGCCCGTCCCCGGTGCAGCCACGAGCAGCTTCGGCCGGCGTAGCGTCTTCAACGGACAGCCGCGCAGCCCCCACACGGGTACCGATTTCCGCGCGACCACGGGCACGCCCGTCAAGGCCCCGAACGCCGGCACCGTCGTCCTGAGCTCCGAGCTCTACTTCTCGGGCAACACCGTGATCCTGGATCACGGCTGGGGGCTCTACTCCTACCTGGCGCATCTCTCGCGTATCGCGGTCGACGAGGGCGCGGCCGTCGCCGCCGGGGATGTGGTCGGCTACGTGGGGGCCACCGGCAGGGTCACAGGGCCTCATCTTCACTGGACCGTGCGGCTGAACGAGGCGAGGGTGGACCCGACTTCCCTCATGGCGGCGCTGGTGCCCTGATCCCGGTGAGCTCTGGGGCGCCGCGCCGGCCTTGGTGCGACGCAGGACCTTCACCCCGGGCTGCTAGCAGCCCGCGGCATCTACGGTTCACACTATCACCGCCTTCAGGCGGGATCCTTCGGGTGAGCCTCCTCGGTTCCCGGGGTGCGCTCCGGCCGCGTTGCAGGGGGGCCGTGCATCTGCCGATTTCCTGAGAACAGCGGTCTCGCTGTCGAGAACAGGCTCACGCCCATGCCCAAACCGATGACCGAGCTGGAGCTGTTTCACCGCGAGGCCGCGGACAACAGCGTCGAGGCCGCCCTCGCGAGCCTGGTGGGCCGCCTGCTCGTCGTGATCCCCGATGCCGTACCGGAGCTCCCCGAGCTGGACGTCTCCGAATTCCGTCGGTCGCTCAAGCAGTACCGTGCGCACCTGGCCGCCGCGGGCGACCCCGACACCATTCAACGCACCGGCGGCGAGTGCGTGACCGCGTGCCGCGACTTCTTCGCACGCGCGCACGGCCTGCTGGCCGACCGCGCCGACGAGATCGCCGCCCTGATCGACGTGCTGCGAGAGGCCCTCGCGAGCCTGGCGGGAGAGGCCGCGAGCTTCAACAGCCGCCTGATCAGCAGCTCCGAGAAGTTTCGGCAGCTCGTGGACGTCAACGACGTGCGCGAGCTCCGAGTGCAGCTCGAGCAGGAGGTCGCGGTCCTTCAGCGGATCGTCGTGGAGAAGCAGAAGCAGGACGAGCTGCACGTCTCGAAGCTCTCGAGGCAGATCGAATCGCTCGAATCGACGGTCACCAGGACGACGAAGGAGGCGCTGCTGGACGCGCTGACCGGCATCGCGAACCGGCGGGCGTGCGACGGCGCCATGGATCGCTGGATCGCGGCCGCCGCGACCGAGGCGAAGCCGTTCGTGGTGGCCATGGCCGATCTGGATGACTTCAAGCAGCTCAACGACCGGCACGGCTACGTGATCGGCGACCGCGTCCTCATCTGCGCCGCCCATCTCCTGAAGAAGGGACTCGACTCGACCGACTTCCTCGCCCGCTACGGCGGCGAGGAATTCATCATGCTGCTCGACGGCTCGAGCATCGAGGACGCCGAGCGGCGGCTCACGGCCCTCCTCGGGCGCGTGGCCGTCTCACAGTACCGCTACGACGACGACGGCCAGCCCACGACCGTCAATTTCACGTTCAGCTGCGGGTTGACGCCGTTCGCGGCGGGCGACTCGGCCGAGGATCTGGTCAAGAGAGCCGGCGCCGGAATGCACGACGCCAAGCGGCGCGGCAAGAACCAGGTCGTGGTCCGCAACAAGTCCTTCCTTCAGGGCCTGTTCGGTCAGCGTCGCCCGCGGCAGCGGCCGGCACAGCAGTCGTAGCCCGGGCCGAGAGGAATTGGGGTATCGTCTCTCGGACGAGACCTCGAGGTCCTCCATGATCCGACCGCTCATCCTCTGGCTGCCGGCGCTGCTCGTCTCCTTCGGGAGCCCTGATGCGGTGACGCCGGCCCCCGAGCCGACCCAGACCGCACAGGCCCCCGAGACCTTCGACGTGGTTATCGCCGGCGGGACCGTCCTCGACGGCTCGGGCCGGGCCGGGTTCGGCGCCGATGTGGGCCTCCGCGGTGACACGATCGCCGCCATCGGCGACCTCGTGGACGCGCCGCGGTCCCGGACGATCGACGCGACCGGCCTGATCGTCGCGCCGGGCTTCGTCGACATGCACAACCACTCCGACGAGACCCTGCTCGACGAGCCGCGGTGCGAGAGCATGATCCGGCAAGGCGTCACGACCATGGTCCTGGGCGAGGGCGGGTCGATGGGACCCGTCAGGGCCGCCGAGCGGCCGTGGACCACGCTCGGTGGGTACTTCGACCACGTGGAGCGGCAGGGTGTCGCCGCCAACATCTGCTCCTACGTCGGCCAGTCCCAGATCTGGACCTACGTCAAGGGTTACGACCTCGAGCCTGCGACAGACACGCAGCTGGAAGCCATGAAGCGGGAGGTCGCCCTGGCGATGCGAGACGGGGCGTGGGGTCTTTCGACGTCGCTGATGACGCCGCC
Organism: Vicinamibacterales bacterium; assembly: GCA_965197935.1. GTDB lineage: Bacteria > Acidobacteriota > Vicinamibacteria > Vicinamibacterales > CAZQMT01 > CAZQMT01. The sequence goes on from CBDAOD010000003.1 coordinate 125,747, forward strand.
GGCCAACCTGGTGACGACCGAGCAGCTCATCGCGCTCGCGAAGGTGGCGCGGACCTACGGGGGCATCTACTCGACGCATACGCGCGACGAGGGTGAGGGAGCCCTCGAGGCCTACGCGGAGGCCATCGCGGTGGGCAAGGGCGCGAACATCCGGGTCGATCTCATCCACCTCAAGATCTCGCACAAGGATCACTGGGGTCGGATGCCGGAGGTCCTCGCCAGGATCGAGCAGGCTCGGGCCGACGGCTTCGACATTCAGGCGCACGTCTATCCCTACACCGCCGGACAGGACAACCTCCGATCCATCGTCCCGCCCTGGGCTCACGATGGCGGCGTCGAGCAGATGCTCGAGCGGCTCCGGACGCCGGACCTGCGGGCCAGGATGCGGGAGGAGGTACTCGGCGGTCTACCAGGCTGGTACAACCACTACCTGGCCACCGGGAGCTGGGAGGGCATGCTGCTCGTGTCGCTCTCCGACCCGCGCAACACACCGTTCGTCGGCAAGCGCATGAGCGCGCTCATCGAGTCCCGCGGCGGCGATCCGGTGGAGGTGCTGTTCGACGTCCTCCTCGAGGAGGAGGGCACCGTCCCGACGGTGTTCTTCCATCACGCCGAACCCGACATGCAGCTGGCCATGCAGCAGCCCTTCACGTCGATCGGCTCCGATGGCGCGGCGATCAGCCCCGACGGGCCACGCGGCGGCATCCATCCGCATCCGCGCTGGTACGGCACCTTCCCACGCGTGCTCGGGCGCTACGTCCGTGAGCTCGGCGTGGTGAGCCTGCCAGAGGCCGTGCACAAGATGACCGGCCTGAACGCCCGCAAGATCGGGATCCGCGACCGCGGGTTCCTCCGCGTCGGCTACAGGGCGGACGTCACGGTCTTCGACCCGGCGACGGTCATCGACCGCGCGACCTACGAGAATCCGCACCAGTACCCGGTCGGGATTCCCTACGTCGTGGTCAACGGCGAGATCGTCCTGGATGAGGGCCGTCACACCGGTGTCCTGCCGGGGGCCGTGCTCCGCGGACCGGGGTATCGCGCCACCCGCTGACAGCCGCGGGAGCGCCGTCCGCTCGTCCCACCCCCCGATCTGCGCTACGATCGTCGCGCGCGTGCGGATCCTCGCATCAGGAGAGTCTGACCATGGCGATTTTCGACTTCATCAAGGCCGAGCTCATCGAGATCATCGAGTGGACCGACGACTCGCGAGATGTCCTCTCCTTCCGATTCCCCGATGAAGACAAGGCCATCAAGAACGGGGCCGCGCTCATCGTCCGTGAATCGCAGCTGGTCCAGTTCGTGTATCTGGGAGAGTTCGGCGACACCTTCGGTCCCGGCAAGCACGAGCTCACGACCGACAACATCCCTGTTCTGACCCGGCTGAGATCGTGGCGGTACGGATTCGAGTCACCGTTCAAGGCGGATGTCTACTTTCTCAACACGCGCCTCTTCACCGGCAACAAGTGGGGCACCTCGAACCCGATCATGATGCGCGACGAGGACCTCGGGATCGTCCGGGCGCGCGCATTCGGGACTTACGACTTCCGCATCACCGACGCCATGCGCTTCCTTCGAGAGGTCGCCGGGTCCGATCACAACTTTCGGCTCGACGAGTTCTCCGAGACCATGCGCTCCCGGCTGGTCAGCGTCTTCGCCGATGCGCTCTCGAGCTCAAACGTCCCGGTGCTCGAGGTGGCCACGCGATACACCGAGCTGGGCGAGGCGCTCCTGCCCCTGATCAACCCGGTCATGAGCTCGAAATACGGCCTCGAGATCACCAGCTTCATCGTGGAGAACGTGTCCGTGCCGCCCGAAGTCGAGGAGGCCATCGACAAGCGCTCGAGCATGGCGGCGGTCGGCGACCTGAACGACTACGTCAAGTTCCAGCTCGGCAAGGGGATGGAGACCGGCGGCGGCGGCGCCGGCGGCATGGCGACCGAGATGGCGGTCGGTCTTGCCATCGCGCAACAGCTCATGCAGCAGCAGGGCGGCGCGCTCCTCGGCCAGCCGGGACAGGCGCCCGCCACGGCGGCGCCCCCGGGCGGCGTGGCCGGCGCCACGATCGCCGCCGAACTGCTGAATCCAGCGGGGGTCGCCGAGGCGCTGGGGGTGTCGGAAGGGGACGTCATGAGCATCATCGACTCCGGCGAGCTCAAGGCGAAGAAGATCGGCTCCAGCTATCGGATCAAGCGGTCGGCGCTGGAGGCCTATCTCGCCGCCGATTGACGGCCTCCCCCCGAACCGGACGGCGGGCATGACCGAGTACACCGCCCTCGAGAAACACTCCTGTGCGGCCTGCGGCGCGCAGGCAGAGTGGCATCCGGCCAAGAGAGCCCTGCTCTGCCGGTACTGCGGCACCGAGGCGCCCGCGGAGCTCGACCCGGACACCGGGGCGATCCGGGAGATCGACCTCGTCACGACGCTACGGAACGTGCCCGACGCGCTCCGCGGCTGGCAGGCCGAGAAACGCACCGTCCGGTGCCGGAGCTGCCGGGCCATCTCCGTGTTCGATCCCGACCGGGTCGGTCAGAACTGCGAGTTCTGCGGCTCGCCCGAGCTCGTCGACTACGAGGAGATCAAGGCGCCGCTGCGTCCGCAGAGCCTGCTACCGTTCCGGCTCGACGAGGTCAGGGTCCGCGAGGTCGTGCGTCGCTGGTACGCGAGCAAGTGGCTGGCGCCGAGCCAGTTCAAACGGCGGGCGATGCTGGACACGCTCCACGGCGTGTATCTGCCGTACTGGACGTTCGATGCCCGCGTGACCTGCCCCTGGTGGGCCGACTCGGGCACCTACTACTACACGACGCAATCCTACCGCGACGCCAAGGGTCGCAGCCGGACCCGCCGCGTGAGGCACGTGCGCTGGGCACCGGCGTCCGGCGTCGTCGAGCACTTCTTCGACGACCAGCCGATCCCCGGCACCCAGGGCATCGATCGGACCCTGCTCGCGCGCATCGAACCCTTTCCCACGAACGACCTGGTCCCCTACGACACGGCCTACCTGTCGGGGTTCGTCGTGGAGCACTACCAGGTCGTGCTCATCGACGCCGCCAGCGAGGCGCGGACGTCGATGAATCGTCAGCTCGAGCGCCTGTGCGGTCAGCAGGTGCCGGGCGACACCTACCGCAATCTGCGCATCGAGCCGGAGTACTCCGGCGAGACCTTCAAGCACATCCTCGTGCCGGTGTGGCTTCTGAGCTACCACTACCACGGTCAGGCCTATCAGCTCCTGACCAATGGCTACACGGGAGAGGTCGCCGGCCGTTACCCCAAGAGCCCCTGGAAGATCTTCTTCCTGGTCCTCCTGGCAATTCTCGTGGTGCTCGCTCTGGCCTATCTGGCTTAGTCTCCTGTGGTCCATGGTGTTCATGAGTGCGCTGACGCGCCGGGGACCACGCCAGAGCGACGCCGCGGCCGGTGCGCCTCTTCGACCCCAGACTCGGTCACGGCCCAGGAAGGATTCGCCATGTCCGCACATGAGTTCCAGGCTCCCGAGACCACGGTGCCGATCATCCGGCGCGACCCGGACTACTCGATCTGTCTGCTCGAAGGCGGAGGGTTGATCTTCTTCCCGGCGTGACCGGAGGGTGAATGGAACATCGGCGATGTTCATCACTCGGCCCGGCACCGCCGGGCAACCGACACCGAGATGGCGTTCTACTTCGACCAGCTCGCGCCGGGACAGGACTGGCGGGAGGCGCGCCGCGATCTCTGGCGAAGCGTGGATGGCTTCGGGACGGAGGGGAGCGCCGAGAGGGAGCAGGCGATCGCGAGGCGGATCCTGGTCTGACCGACCCCGAAGGTCTCCGACCACGAGTGCCGAGTCGAGATCCCCGTGGTCGGCCTCAGCCGACCGCGGACGGCTGCCGGCAGGAACGCTGACGGACACCCGAGATGAAGATAGTCACGGTCGACGACTACTATCGAATCGGACCCGTCATCGCCGCGCGTCACGGAGTCGAGGTGGTCGTCCTGGCTCATCCCCATGTCGCCGACCGCTACCCAGGCCGGGAGCACGTCGCGCAGGTCCTGCCGTACAGGGCGGCCTGCAAGCTCGATCCGTGGGGAGCGCGCCGGGTCAGAGATGTCATCGCGTCGGTGCAGCCGGATCTGGTCCATGCCTTCACCGGCCGGTCACTGGCCAGCGCCCTCCTCGGGACGATGGGGCTGTCGGCGCCACCGTGCATCGCCTCCTATCGCGGCATCACCGTTCGTGCGACCTATCGGGACCCCGGGAATCTGATCAGCTATCGGCATCCGAGGGTCGCCGCGCATGCCTGCGAGTCCGACGCTCATCGCCAGCCGGATTGCGCCCCACAAGTGCGTCACCACGTACTCCTGCGTCCACGCGGACCGCATCGGGTCGCCCGGCCGATCGGCCCTCGAGCCCCTGCGGATCCCGGCCGATGCCTTCGTCGTGGGCACACTCGCCAACATGCGTCCGGTCAAGCGCGCCGATCTCCTGCTCCGCGCGGCCATCCGGTGCGCCGACCTGCGAGACGTCTACTGGCTCTTGATCGGGCGCGTGCGCGATCCGCGTGTCACGCTCCTCGCCCGACACCCGAAGATCCGGGATCGCGTCAGAGTTCTCGGGTTTCGGAGCGATGCGCTGGATCTGATGAGTGGCGCCGACCTCCTGGTCATGCCCTCGCGGCGCGAGGGCGTGGCTCGAGCGCTGCTCGAAGCCATGTCCCAGGGGGTGTGCCCCATCGTCAGCGATGCCGGCGGGATGAGAGAGGCCGTTCGACATGAAGTGGACGGCCTGGTGTTTCCTACCGGGAATCTCGACGCCCTCGTCGAGGCCATCCGGTCGCTCTACGACGATCGGAAGCGGACGAGGGCCTACGCTCAATCGGCGGCTCGCCGCGTCAGGGAGGTCTTCTCCCCGGAACGGCTGAGTGACCGGCTCGTCGAGTTCTATCGGTACGCACTCACGAACACAGACGCACTCGGGACGGCGTGACGGACGGCCGTGCCGGCTCGTCCGCCAGCCTCACCTGGCGGCCGTGGAGTCACTCGATGCTGAGGCAACTCACGAACCTGAGCCGCTACGGCCGACTGCGCTCGAACGGCCCGACGCCACGGGTGGGGCGCCCGCGCGCGCTTCGCGATCGCCCGGAGCTCGAATTCACGAGCATGCTGGAGTTCGTCGTCGCGGATCACGGGAAGACCGGCGAAGACTTCTTCTTCGTTCAGATCGGCGCCTTCGACGGCGTCACCGCCGACCCACTTCACGAGCTCGTCCGCCGCCATCACTGGCGGGGCGTACTCGTCGAGCCGCAGGCAGAGGCATTCGAGTCGTTGAAGCGCAACTATCGCGGTCAGCCGGGACTCAGCTTCTTCAACGTCGCCATCGGTCCCCGGGATGGCGAGGTCACGCTGTTCACGCGGGCAGGTGGCCTCGCGCAGGTCGCCAGCGTCGACCGGCACCTGGTCGTGAAGCCGGGCCGGCGGCGGGTTGAGGCGCGCCGCGTGCCTTGCTGGACGGTGGCCCGGCTCCTGAAGGAGGCGGCCGCACCCGCGACCGTCGATCTGCTGCTGATCGACGCCGAGGGGCTCGACTATCGGATCATCCGCTCCATCGATTTCGGCGCGGTCAGGCCCGCCATCATCCACTACGAGCACATGATCCTGTCCCGGCGGGATCGGAACGCCTGCCTGGAGCTCCTGGCGGCTCACGGCTATCGGTTCATTCTCGGGGATCAGGACACCATCGCCTACCGTCGATCGGCACGCGATCCGGAGCCGGCCGGGTGACGCCGACCATCACCCCGGCAGAGGGCTCGGCCTGACGATGCCGCGCTTCATCCTGATCGATCCCTGGCTCGACGGCGTCGGTGGGCACAACTATCAGTACGCGGTCGATGTCCTTCAGGCGGCCCGCGAGATGGGCTATGGCTGCGTCCTGGTGACCAACGACCGCTTCACCGATCCCGGATTCGAGCCGGCCTGGCGTCTGGTCCCCGCCTTCCGATACCGATCCTCGAGCCGCTACTGGCTCGGACCGGACGGCAAGGGGATCCTCCCGGTGGGCATCGACGGCCGGCCGCTTCCGGGCGACCCGCATGCGAGCGCGGCCGGATGGTCGAGGGCGGCCTCCCGGCTGCGGCGCTGCTGCGACTGGCAGGGTCCGGATCGCCGGCGTCGGATCGAACGCTACGCGCGTGACTGCCGCGCGGTGTTCACGCTCCTCGGCTGGCGGGCCACCGATCTCGTCTTTCTGCCCTCGCTCAGCGAATTCGATTTTCTCGGCGTTGCGCGATTCCTGCACGACACCCCGGAGAGCCGGGGGGCGGACTGGCATCTCCAGTTCCACTTCGACATCTTCTCCGGACGCGAGGACGAGTACGACTCGCAGCAGCACCGCCTGCTGCGGTTCCGCCGTCAGTTCGCCGCGGCAATCGCCCGGGTTCCGAACCATCGCCTGCACTTCTACGCCACGACCGATCAGATCGCCGAGCAGTACGATCGCATGCGGGTCGCCTGCTTCCAGGGCCTGCCGTACCCGGTGAGTCGCGCACTGGCGCCCCCGGGTCGGCGCACGCACGAGGGCCCGTTGCGAGTCACCTGCCCCGGCATCGTGCGGCGCGAGAAGGGCCGCGTCGGGTTGGCCCGGCTCGTCCGGGAGTTCACCGACGGGTCGCTGGCCGATGGCCGGATGCAGCTCGTGCTGCAGGTCGATCGCAACGCGCTGGGTCGCGTCCTGCCCCGGCGGCTCGCGCGTTCCATCGAGATCCTGCCGGGCCCCGATCCGACCTGCGACCGGCCGATCGTACCGGTGGCCTATCCGCTGGCGGCCGCCGCCTACGCCGAGCTGATCCGACAGGCCGACATCGGGCTGCTCCCCTACGATGCGCGTCGCTACTACGCCCGCTGCAGCGGCGTCCTGGTCGAGATGCTGGCGGCCGGCGTTCCGGTCATCGTTCCCGCGGGGTGCTGGCTCGGCGACCAGATCGGCACGCCGGCGGCGACGTATCTCGACCGCCTGACGCGCGGCGCCCCGGCGCAGCCCGTGCGGCGCGCGGATGACGCGATCCCGGTGCCCGAAGACGCCGGTTCGGTCGTCGTCAGACTTCGGATCGACCGCTCGACCATGCGGACGCCCTACGTCGAGGTGTGGACACGGCAGCTCGACAACCGTCACGCGCCGGTTCGGTCGCCGCCCGGCGTCATCATGCGACTGGCCCCCGGCGGAGGACCCGTGTCATGCCTGGTGGACCTGCACCGCGACGCCCGGTTCGTGGGCCTCGGTACGAGGAGCGCGTACGCGTCGGACCCCGTGAAGGTGACCGGCGCGGAGGTGGTCTTCCTGCACGCGCGCTCGATCGCGAGGGCGGGCGAAGACCGGCACCCCCGGTCGAGCGTGGGGCTGACGGCCGCGACGCCGGACGAGATCCCGGCCCTCCTTCTCGAGATCGCCACGCACTACGGTCACTACCGACGCTCGGCCACCGAGTTCGCCGCTTCCTGGCGAGACGCGCACGCCGCGGCCCGGACGGTGGAAGCCCTCGCGGACAACGGCGGTGGCCGCGCCGGCGAGGCGGGCGGGCGGTTCGGGCCGGGGTAGCCCGGGGTAGGATGCCACCATGCGCGTCGCGCTCGATGCCCGCGTGCTCGAGGGTCCGCCCAACTCCTCGACTCGGACGGTCGAGTCGTACGCCCGAGCGCTCGCGGCCGCCGGCCACGATGTACTGCTCCTCCAGAACGCGGGCGTGCCTGCCTCGCGCACCTCCGCCCCGGGTGTGCGGGCGCCCTGGGAGCGTCCGCTCGTGGGAGTCGCCTGCCTCTGGACACCACACAACCAGCCGCCGGCGCGCGCCGACGCACCGCACGTCGCCACGATCCACGACGCCAATCCCCTGGGGCAGGACGGCCGCGGACCGGTCCACCGCTGGCTGCACGCCCGGAAGTTTCGCTTCGTCGTTCGGGCGTGCCTCAAGCGGTCCACCCTGATCGTCACCGACTCGGAGTGCTCGCGTCGCGACCTGGAGGCGCACTTCCCCGCGGTGCGTGGGCGACTCAAGGTCGTGCCCCAGGTGGTGCACCCCTCGATGCGGCCGATGAACGCGGAGGCCGGCCGCGTGCATCACGACGCGATTGGCGTCGCGCCCGGGGGGATCCTCTGCGTGTGTGCCCTGCGCCGGAGCAAGAACCCCCTCGCGCTCATCAGGGCCTTCGCACGGTTGCCGGCACCGCGGCGCCGTGCGCACCCGCTCATCTTCGCGGGACCCACCGGGCGCATGAGGCACACCGTGATGCGCTACGCACGGGATGCCGGCGTCGGCCAGGACGTCCATCTTCTTGGGCGCCGCACCGACGAGGAGCTGCGCGCGCTGTATTCGGGCGCTGCCGTGTTCGCCTACCCCAGCTTGCTCGAGGGCTTCGGTCTTCCCCCGGTCGAGGCGATGGCCTGTGGCGCGCCCGTCGTCTCCTCGGGACGCGCCGCGCTGAGCGAGGTCATCGGTGACGGCGCGCTGATCGTCGACCCCGAGGCCCCGACGGCCTTCGCGGCCGCGATCGCGCGCGTGGTCCAGGAGCCTGGCCTGGCGCGCACCCTGCGCGCACGGGGCGCACGCGCCGCCGCCCGCTATACTCCCGAGCGTGTCGCGCCCGCCGTCAACCGCGTCATGGCCCACTTCGAGCACCGGAGACGTCGCGCCGAGACGGTCTCGGCGCGCGGCTGGGCGCCGTCCTAGACGCGGGCCGTCGGCCGAACGAGCGTGCTATTCTGTCGGCGGATGTCTCGGCGTGTCGATCCGTTCGACCCGGACCGCGCCGCCCTCCCGACACGCAGGTTGGCGATCGGGAGCGTGATCGATCCCCTCGATATCACCCATGCGCCGGATCGCGTCGCCGAGTTCCGCGCGCAAATGCTGCGTGGCACCCGGTTCCCGCCGGTCTCGGTGATCCGTCTTGCCGGGCGATTCCTGGTGGCGGACGGACACAAGCGCTTCACCGCGTATCGATCGCTCGACCGTGACGAGATCCTCGTCGAGGTCTGGACGTTCCGCCGGTGGCTCAGCGACCAGTGGCGGCAAGTGAAGGCCAACGTGCGAAAGAACCGCTTGATCCTGTCTCGGGGCCTCGCCGATCCCGCGGAAGCCGCTCGGCTGGTCCGGTCCACGTGGCGGCACTGGAGGCGCGTCGCGTCGTGCCTCGTCGGTCACGCGCGTCGGCCCGCCGACCCTGCCGTCGAGACCGCCTGGCAGTCCCTCGCCCTCTTCGTCAGGTTGCTGCGGGAGTTCGCTCCGTTTCGGGTCAGCGTGATCATGGCCGTTCTGTCGATGGCGGCGCTCGCGCTCGCCCAGCTGTATCTGGTCTGGCTCGTCAAGGCCGGCGTGGAGGGACCGCTGATCTCCGGTGACCCGGAGGCGCTCCTCGATCTGGTGGCCCGCGCCGCGCTCACCGTTACCGTCGCCATCGGCACGCTGTTCGCCTCACGCTATCTGATAGCCCGGGCGAATCAGCGCGTCGTGGAGCAACTGCGTAGCCGGATCGTCGCCCGGCTGCTCGCGCTCGAGCCCTCCCGGCTCCTCGACCTCCCGAGCGGCGATCTCCTCTCGCGCATCCTGCATGACGCCGACGCGCTCTCCGGCTTTCTGGGGATCATCGCGCGTCGCCTGATCCGGGACGGCATCGTCGTGGTGGGCTCGATCGTCATGCTGTTCGTCTTGAGCTGGCCGCTCGCGTTCGCGATCTGCACCCTCGTGCCCCTCACCGGGCTGCTGCTGATGCGGCTGGGCGTCGTGATTCGGCAGTGGGGGACGAGCGCGCGCCGGCTGACCGGAGATCTCGGATCGTTGGTCAACGAACAGCTCCATGGTTTCCGGACCATCAAGGGGTTCCAAGCCGAAGCCTTCGAGCTCGACCGCTTCGGCGTCCAGAACGCCCGCGTGCGGGGAGAGCTGCTGCGGACCGAGCTGTGGTCGGCGCTCCTGGCGGCGTCGGTGTTCTTGACGACCGGCGTCGGACTCTTTACGACCATCTGGTACGGGGCGTCTCAGCTCGCCGCCGGCGCGATCACCGCCGGTGCGCTGCTCACGTTCTGTCTCTTCGCAGGACAGGTCGTGGAGCCCCTGAGACGGCTCAGCGAGATTCACGGGATTCTCCAGGGCCGGGTGTTCGCGGCGGCGTCCCGCGTCTACGCGATCATCGATCTCCCCGATCCGGAGCCGACGGCACGGGAGGGTGCCACCGAGCCGATCCTCGGTCGCGTCGAGTGTGAGCGGCTCTCCTTCTCCTACCCGGACGGCACACCGGTGCTGCGCGACGTCAGCTTCACGCTCGCGCCAGGTGAGGGCGTCGCGCTGGTGGGCACGACCGGAGCGGGCAAGAGCACGCTGGCCAGTCTGCTTGTCCGGTTCAACGAGCCGGCCGCCGGACGGATCCGCCTCGACGGGCGCGACCTGCGTGACCACTCGGTGCCGACTCTCCGTCGCGCAATCTGCCTCCTGCTGTAGGATCCGTTTCTCTTCAGCGGGCCGCTCCTCGCCAATCTGCACTACGGCTCGTGGGAGGCCTCACGCGACGTCGTCGACCGCGCCGTGAGCCTCGCCGGCCTCGACACCCTGGTGGCGGGCCTTCCGCACGGTCTGGACACGTCCCTACGCGAGGCCGGCACACAGCTCTCCGGAGGCGAGAAGCAGCGGATTGCGCTCGTCCGAGCGATTCTTCGAGATCCCGCTCTCCTGATCCTGGACGAGGCCACCAGCGCGCTCGACAGCGAGATCGAGGCCGCGATCTACCATCGTCTCGACGCGTGGCTCGGCGAGCGGGCTGTCCTGGCAATCGGGCACAGGTTCTCCACGATCAGCCGATTCCCGCGGATCATGGTGCTCGACCAGGGACGGATCGTGGGTGACGGCCCCGTCCACGACCTCGTGCAGACCTGCCCTGCCTTCTCGCGGCTGTTCGCGGATCAGATCGACGCCTCCGCACGCCACGCGGGCCAGCCCGCGCTCGGCTAGCCACTTCTAACCCCAGGCTCACTTGGGTCAGGGATGGAAGATGCACTCGACGAACCAGTACGCACCGGCGCCCATGACAGCCAACGAGCCCCCAACCACGACACGGCGGGCGAGCGGCGGCCGGCGGTCGTCCGCAATGACCGCGAGGTGGCGGTCGACGAGGTCGATCAGCGTCTCTCGGTGCGCGGCCACGACCGCAGGATCGAGCAGCGTTTCTGGCGCCGGGAGGCCCAGGCGCAAGGCGCCGCGACGAGGAATCCCGGGAGTATTTCGAAGGAGCGGCAACGCCGCGGATGGGTGCGCTGCGGGCTCTAGCCTAGTAGCAGCCCGTGGCAAAAGTCCTGCGTGGCACCAAGGGCGGCGCTGCGCCCGGCTGGCAAGGCGCGAGGAGGAAGAATACCGGGAGTATTTGACCGACGAGCAACGCAGTCAGGCGGGATGCAGCGCTGGCCGACTGCAGCAGGACTTTTGCCACGGGCTGCTAGTACTACTTTGTTAGATCGCACAATTTGGGCGAGATCCGACAAGTGATCTAATTTGAGGACATTGTACTTTTCCGGCGAATTCGGTACCCTGCGCGGTAGTGCACGACCGCCGCACGGTGGGGCAGTTGCGTCGCCTGATGAGATGGCTCGAGGCCTTCAAGGCGTGCTTCGGCCAGCGCGCACAGGAGCTGGCGTTGCGCCGGTACGTCCAGGGGTTGCTCAGCGACAGCCCGCGCAAGTCGATGGAAGCGATGCTGGCGCGGGGGCCCGAGCCCGGGGGCTATCAAGCGTTCCAACACTTCATCACCGATGCGCCGTGGAGTGCCGACGGCGTCTGGCGCTGCCTGCGGGCGGTGCTGCCCGAACGCGAAGGGCTGGTGATCTTCGCTGGCACGAGTTTCCCCAAGCCAGGGACGTCCTCGGTCGGGGTGGCCCGCCAGTACTGTGGGGCCGTGGGGAAAGTCGCCAATGGCCAAGTGGCGGTCACCGCGGCGCTGTGGACCGGGCTGCGCGCCTACTTGCTGGGGGGCGCGCTCTATGTGCCCGAGGCGTGGCTGACCGACGCCGCCCGCGATCGGGCGCGGCTTCCCCGGGGTGTCCGGTTGCAGGCGAAGTGGCGCCAAGCGCTCACCCTGCTCCGGCAGGTGCGCGCCAGCGGCCTCACCGGCACCGGCGTGCTGGCCGATGCGGAGTTTGGCGATACCGGCCTGTTTCGGGCCATGTGGCATCGGTTGCGGCTCCCCTATGCGGTGGGGATTTCCTCGTCGCAGACCGTGTTCCTGGGGCGGCCGCGCCTCGGGCACCGGCGGGGCGGCCGCTGGGGCGCCCGCGCACCCGGCCAGACCTGGCGGCGGGCGTGCGGGCGTACACGGTGGCCCAGGCCGCCAAGGCGCAGCCGCGGTGGCGGCCCATCAGCTGGCGCAACCGCCGCGGCGGGCGCCGCTGGACGGTCCAGTGTGTGGCCCTGCGGGTGACCCCGGCCCACGCGCGTGTCAAGGGCGGACCAAAGTTAGACCACGGTGGCGGAGGAAAATTAGACCACCCGGCCCGGTGGACGGCGTGCCTGAGAGTGGCTGTGCGGCCGGGCTGGAGCGGAGGCTGGGCGCGCCTGTGGGCGGGCCCAGACGGAGCGGAAGCCCGGCTGCACCGCCAGCAGCTTGCGAAGGGAGGCGTCAGGACGCCGGAGCGGCAGCGTCGTGGCGGGCGTGCGTGCTGTGTGCGAGGCGATAGCTGTCGCCGTTCAGCTCCAGCATGTGGACGTGATGGGTCAACCGGTCGAGCAGCGCGCCGGTCAGCCGTTGAGAGCCGAAGATCTCGGTCCATTCGTTGAAGGGCAGATTCGAGGTCACCAGCGTCGATGCTTGCTCGTAGCGCTGGGAGAAGATCGCGAACAGCAGCTCGGCGCCGGTCTTGGACAACGGCACGGAGCCGAGTTCGTCCACGATCAACAGATCCTGCTTGGCAAGCTGCTTCTGGAGGCGCAGCAGGCGCTTCTCATCCCGGGCCTCGAGCAGTTCGTTCACCAGCGCGGCGGCGGTGAGGAAGCGCCCCCGATAGCCCTTCTGACAGGCCGCCAGCCCCAACGCCAGTGCCAGATGCGTCTTGCCCGTGCCGGAGTTGCCTAACGCCAACACGTTCTCTCGGCGGTCGAGATACGCCGAGCGCGCCAGCTCCAGCACCAGGCGCTTATTCAACGACGGGATTGCGCGGAACGCGAAGGTCTCGAGACTCTTCAAGACCGGGAACTTGGCGGCCTTGATGCGGCGCTCGGGGGCGCGCTGCTCGCGATCAAGCCACTCCAGCTCGCAGAGGCGGAGCAGATAGCGCGGACAGTCCAGCCCTTCCTGGGCGCACTGCCGCGCCACTTTGTCGTACTCGCGCAGAAAGGTCGGCAGGCGCAGGGCCTTGAGCTGCGCGTCGAGCCGCAGGGTCGGTTTTGCCATCACGCGGCGCCTGCCCCCAGCAGCGCCAGGTAGTCCGCTGCCGCGGTCGTCGCGCCGCGCGCGGCCGGGAGATGCGGATACTGCGCCAGGTCGAGGCGGGGCGGCCGGTGTTCGATGCGACACAGCCCCAGATGCTTGACGGTGTCGAACCCGATCACGCCCAGGGCGAGGGCGTCCCGGACAGCGCCGCTGACGTGGGCGAACCGAAAGTCTGCGAGCAGCCGCAGCACCTGCACGTACTCGCGCGTCCCCGCCGTGCCCAGCCGGGCCTCCCACAGACGCCGTCGCCGACCAAACGCTTCCGGCAGCTCCCAGCCGGCTAGCGGCGCCGCTTGATCGAGCGCCCCGGTCTTGCGCTCCAGCAAGGCCAAGTAGTGCAGCGGCTCGAAGATCAACGCGTCCCGCTCGTAGCTGCGAGGATGGCGGGCGATTACGGTACTGCCGCACACGACCACGACGGTGTCCACGTAGCCCTTCACCACCACCTCGCGGTGGCCGTAGGCGGTCGGCACCGAGTAGGCGTTGCGGCGGTCGCGCACCAGCGACAACGACGTGACCCGCGTCGGGCGCGTGTCGCAGGCTTCATACGGGACCGGCGGCAACGGCAACAACGCGGCGCGGTCGCGCGCGAAGCGCTCCCCGATCGTCTCGGTGTGCCGCCGCAACCGCTGCCCGCGCCGCGCGCGGCACTGGCGCTCCAAGTCGGCGTTCAACGCGTCCCAACTGGCCACGCGCGGGACCGGCACGAAGAAGTTGCGGCGGGCGTAGCCGACCCGCCCTTCCACCTTGCCTTTGTCGTTGCCCTTCCCCGGTCGTCCGAAGCGATCGTCGAACAGGTAGTGCGACTGGAGTTCGCTGAAGACTTGGGTCCGCTGGCGCGTGCCGTCACCGAGAATCCGCGCCACCGCCAGCTTGGTGTTGTCGTAGACGATGCCACGCGGTACGCCGCCGAAATAGTGAAACGCCGCGTTGTGCCCGTCACAGAACGCCTCCGTCGTCTCGGCCGGAAACGCCTGCACGAACGCGTCGGCGCTGTGCGGCAGATCCACGACCAGGTAGTGCGCCTTGCATTCGACGCCGGCGACGACCACCAGCGCTTCACCGAAGTCGGCCTGGGCGTCGCCCGGCGGGTGCACGAGCGGCACGAACATCTCTTGCCCGCCCAGCTTCCGCCGGCGCCCGTAGTCTTTGACGATGGTGTAGCCGCCCGTGAAAGCGTGCTCCGCGCGCAAGCGCTCCCAGATGCGCTTCGCCGTGTGCCGTTGCTTCTTCGGACGCGGCTGATCGTCGGTGAGGATCTGATCGATGCCCCTGGTGAAGGCGTCCAGTTTCGGACACCGGATCGGTTTCGCCCGGCGATACCCGGGCGGCAGTCGGTCGCGCAGCATCTTGCGCACCGTAGAGGTGGACCCCGAAATTCGGACAGGTTGCTAAGGTGGGATCCAGACCACAGAGAAGGAGTCTGGAATGTCCCGAAAGAGACAGAACTACCCGGCTGAGCTGAAGGCGAAAGTCGCGCTGGAGGCTCTCCGCGAAGAGGCAACGATGACCGAGCTGGCCTCTCGGTACGACGTTCACCCGAATCTGATCGCGAACTGGAAGAAGAAGGCACGCGAACACGTGCTGGCGAGCTTCGCAGGCAAGCACGAGTACCAGGAGGCCTGTCGAGCGGTCGAGATCAAGGAGTTGCGAGCGAAGGTGGGCGAGCTCGTGATCGAGCGGGATTTTTTGTCCAAGGCCTTCGGTCGGTGAGCCACGGCCGGAGGGAAACGATGGTCGATCCCGACCATGCCGCGCTCAGCATCACACGCCAGTGTGGCCTGCTCTCGATCGCCCGCTCGTCGTTCTACTACGAGGGCAAGGGCGAGAGCCCGCTGAATCTGCGGCTGATGCGGCGCATCGATGAGCAGTTTCTGGAGACGCCCTTCTACGGCTCGCGGCAGATGACGCGCTGGCTGCTGCGCCAAGGCGCCAGGGTCAGCCGCAAGCGCGTCCGGCGCCTGATGCGGCGCTTGGGCCTGGAGGCGATCTTCCAACGGCCCAGGACGTCTCAGCCGCACCCGGCGCACAGGGTCTATCCCTACCTGTTGCGCGATCTGCCGATCACGCGGCCGAACCACGTGTGGTGCACGGATGTTACCTATATCCCGTTGCAGCGAGGCTTTCTGTACCTCGTCGCGGTGATGGATTGGGCGAGCCGCAAGGTGCTGTCCTGGCGTCTGTCCAACACGCTCGATGCGCACTTCTGCGTCGAGGCCTTGCACGAGGCGCTCGAGCACTATGGCCCTCCGGAGATCTTCAACAGCGACCAGGGCAGCCAATTCACCAGCGTCGACTTCACCGACGTGCTCACGGAGGCTGGCATTCGCATCTCAATGGACGGCAAGGGCCGCTGGATGGACAACGTGTTCATCGAGCGGCTGTGGCGATCGCTCAAGTACGAGTGCGTCTACCTGTCTGAGTTCGCGACCGGCGCCCAGGCCCGGACCGGCATCGGCTGGTGGATGGACTTCTACGACCGACGCCGGCCCCACTCGGCGCTCAACGACCGGACGCCGGCCGAGGCGTATACTGACGACGGGGCTGACCGGAGCCCGGGGCTATGCCCCGGTTCCCGTCAGCCCAAGGTCGCTTGAATCATGAACCGGATTCCACCTTAGCTGTGACGAAAACCTGTCCAAAGGATGGGGTCCACCTCTGCCTTCGGTCGGTGAGCCACGGCCGGAGGGAAACGATGGTCGATCCCGACCATGCCGCGCTCAGCATCACACGCCAGTGTGGCCTGCTCTCGATCGCCCGCTCGTCGTTCTACTACGAGGGCAAGGGCGAGAGCCCGCTGAATCTGCGGCTGATGCGGCGCATCGATGAGCAGTTTCTGGAGACGCCCTTCTACGGCTCGCGGCAGATGACGCGCTGGCTGCTGCGCCAAGGCGCCAGGGTCAGCCGCAAGCGCGTCCGGCGCCTGATGCGGCGCTTGGGCCTGGAGGCGATCTTCCAACGGCCCAGGACGTCTCAGCCGCACCCGGCGCACAGGGTCTATCCCTACCTGTTGCGCGATCTGCCGATCACGCGGCCGAACCACGTGTGGTGCACGGATGTTACCTATATCCCGTTGCAGCGAGGCTTTCTGTACCTCGTCGCGGTGATGGATTGGGCGAGCCGCAAGGTGCTGTCCTGGCGTCTGTCCAACACGCTCGATGCGCACTTCTGCGTCGAGGCCTTGCACGAGGCGCTCGAGCACTATGGCCCTCCGGAGATCTTCAACAGCGACCAGGGCAGCCAATTCACCAGCGTCGACTTCACCGACGTGCTCACGGAGGCTGGCATTCGCATCTCAATGGACGGCAAGGGCCGCTGGATGGACAACGTGTTCATCGAGCGGCTGTGGCGATCGCTCAAGTACGAGTGCGTCTACCTGTCTGAGTTCGCGACCGGCGCCCAGGCCCGGACCGGCATCGGCTGGTGGATGGACTTCTACGACCGACGCCGGCCCCACTCGGCGCTCAACGACCGGACGCCGGCCGAGGCGTATACTGACGACGGGGCTGACCGGAGCCCGGGGCTATGCCCCGGTTCCCGTCAGCCCAAGGTCGCTTGAATCATGAACCGGATTCCACCTTAGCTGTGACGAAAACCTGTCCAAAGGATGGGGTCCACCTCTCGTCTCCCGGGCCAGCCCGAAGCAGCGCGCCGCCGCCCGCTCGCTCAACCCCTCCACATAGACGCTGCGCCGCACCTCCGCATAGAGCTCCACTCGATACATCCCTCCTGTGTCCCACAAAACACTCTCGGAATGCTCGGTGGACCACTCGAGCGGTCTGGTTTTCTGCCGCCCTCAAGCGCTTCCAACCGCCGCGCTGTGGTCTATTCTTGCTCCGCCGTTCTCAATCTGGATCGCCTGAGGTTAGCCACGCCCGCGGCGAAACCCCTGGTGCCCTTCCGGCGGCGCGCCCGGACGGACGGGGAGGCAGGATGACGGATTCTGCGAGCACCGCGGCTCTCGAACCATCCCGAGGCACCACCCGGGCTCCAGTGATCGAGAGCGCACTAGAGCTAACGGCGACCGCGCGGCGAGGCGAAGAGATCGTTGTCTAGCCTGATGGTGCCCTGTAGCCGGGTTTCCGAGCCATCCGGTCCCCGGAGCACAACATTGGCTCCATAGTGGCCCTTTTGATGGAGGTCACCCCCGTTTGCCGGCTCAATCGACGCGACGATGGGAACTCCCGAAATCCTGTGTCGATACACGATTTCGGCACCGGAGAGGCCCGCTGTGCCGTCGCCGTCGACGTCCTCACAGTTACAGCTGGTCCCCTGAGCCTGGGCCACGAGCACGACAGGCCCGAGCCGACCCCTGCGGCGTCGTCGAGAGGCAACCCCCACCGGCAGCGAGGTGCCGTCGCTCGTGATGTACATCGCGGTGGCGAAGAAAAGAGGGTCATTACCCACAGCAGGCATGATCGCCTTTCCCAACCGCACGAACCCATAGACATCGAAGGCGGGCAACCCTACCGAGATCAAGACCGGGGGCGGGCCACCACCTGATGGCGGGGGATAGTGTCAAGTGCCGTCGTGGTCAGAGGTGGACCCCATCCTTTGGACAGGTTTTCGTCACAGCTAAGGTGGAATCCGGTTCATGATTCAAGCGACCTTGGGCTGACGGGAACCGGGGCATAGCCCCGGGCTCCGGTCAGCCCCGTCGTCAGTATACGCCTCGGCCGGCGTCCGGTCGTTGAGCGCCGAGTGGGGCCGGCGTCGGTCGTAGAAGTCCATCCACCAGCCGATGCCGGTCCGGGCCTGGGCGCCGGTCGCGAACTCAGACAGGTAGACGCACTCGTACTTGAGCGATCGCCACAGCCGCTCGATGAACACGTTGTCCATCCAGCGGCCCTTGCCGTCCATTGAGATGCGAATGCCAGCCTCCGTGAGCACGTCGGTGAAGTCGACGCTGGTGAATTGGCTGCCCTGGTCGCTGTTGAAGATCTCCGGAGGGCCATAGTGCTCGAGCGCCTCGTGCAAGGCCTCGACGCAGAAGTGCGCATCGAGCGTGTTGGACAGACGCCAGGACAGCACCTTGCGGCTCGCCCAATCCATCACCGCGACGAGGTACAGAAAGCCTCGCTGCAACGGGATATAGGTAACATCCGTGCACCACACGTGGTTCGGCCGCGTGATCGGCAGATCGCGCAACAGGTAGGGATAGACCCTGTGCGCCGGGTGCGGCTGAGACGTCCTGGGCCGTTGGAAGATCGCCTCCAGGCCCAAGCGCCGCATCAGGCGCCGGACGCGCTTGCGGCTGACCCTGGCGCCTTGGCGCAGCAGCCAGCGCGTCATCTGCCGCGAGCCGTAGAAGGGCGTCTCCAGAAACTGCTCATCGATGCGCCGCATCAGCCGCAGATTCAGCGGGCTCTCGCCCTTGCCCTCGTAGTAGAACGACGAGCGGGCGATCGAGAGCAGGCCACACTGGCGTGTGATGCTGAGCGCGGCATGGTCGGGATCGACCATCGTTTCCCTCCGGCCGTGGCTCACCGACCGAAGGCCTTGGACAAAAAATCCCGCTCGATCACGAGCTCGCCCACCTTCGCTCGCAACTCCTTGATCTCGACCGCTCGACAGGCCTCCTGGTACTCGTGCTTGCCTGCGAAGCTCGCCAGCACGTGTTCGCGTGCCTTCTTCTTCCAGTTCGCGATCAGATTCGGGTGAACGTCGTACCGAGAGGCCAGCTCGGTCATCGTTGCCTCTTCGCGGAGAGCCTCCAGCGCGACTTTCGCCTTCAGCTCAGCCGGGTAGTTCCGTCTCTTTCGGGACATTCCAGACTCCTTCTCTGTGGTCTGGATCCCACCTTAGCAACCTGTCCGAATTTCGGGGTCCACCTCTGTCCGCCCGGAGAGATGGCCCTACGAGCAATAAAACACCAGCCCAAAACAACGGACCACATCGGGTTGCAGACACTTTGCGCCCCCCTGGTTAGCCGAGGGTGAGCGAAACTTAGTTGGAAATTGAAACGGCTCCCACACCCTGTGGTTTGATGACGTTAAGCAAAACGGCCATCAACCCACGAGAGAAAGGAGCCGAGGTGAGCAGTGTCCTACGTCCTGTCAGGAAGCGCAAGAAGGGTCGCAAGCTGGGCCGGGTCGAGGTCATCCGGCGCGAGGACTACACCGCGTTGGAGCTGGACGCCAAGGTGGAGCTGATCCGCTCGCTGGTCCCGCTGGGCTTGATGCACGTGGAGGAGGTGCTCGACGAGGAGGTAACGGCGCTGGCTGGCGAGCGCTACGCCCGCAAGGCCGCGTCGATCGGGGGCCGCCGGCACGGTAGCAACCCTGGGACCGTCGGCCTGGCGGGGCAGCGGGTGCCGATTCGGGTGCCGCGGGTGCGCGGGGCGGGAGATTCCGTTGCGCGCCTACGAGGCGTTGCATGGCGACGGCGCGGTGAATGACCTCCTGCTGAAGCGCGAGCTCTATGGGATCTCGTGTCGCAACTACTGGAGGGTCGAACTCAGAACCAGCGCCGGGGTCCTACTGCACGAGGAGCGCTTCGTCGTTCGCTGAGCGATTCGGAATCCGAACGCCTGCCGGCATGGTGCCGCCTGGGAGCGACTGCCCGCGAAGCCTGACACCCGCCAATAGCGCCAACCGCGCCAATCGCCACGACGACTTTTGGACGTCCTTCCTACTGCAGGCGATAGTCAAGGCCAACGGTTCTAAGTTCCACGCCGCATAGACGTTGCGCTTCACTGCTTGCGCCTGATGCCCTCAGCCTTGCTCCGTCCCTGCCCAGGAGGTGGCGGCCGCTGTCCGGCCCTTGTCCCCCGCGGGCGGTGTCCCACCGACGTTCGACCGAAATCAGCGTTTAAGATCCTCCGAAATACGCACTCGCGTCGGAAGCGCCGACTGTAAGCACGCCAGCGACTGGTTAGAGTCCCAGGACGTGGTGGAAATTCGGTAGGCCAAGGCGAGTAGACAGCGAAGCGGCCATCGCGCATCGTTTCCGTGAGTTCTTCGGGCAAGAAGGACACCTACGGAAGGGAGATGACGATGGCCAAACCCAGGATGGATCTGCCGGCGTTCGTTGGCAAGTTGTTGGCGGAGCAGGATGGGGACGTGCTGCCACGCCGGTGCTGGTAATCGTGCGGTCAGAGGCGGAGGCGCTGGATTTGGTCGTGCAGTTGGGACGGTGGCGCGGGTGACGGCGCGGGAGGGGCATCGGATTGCCAAGTCGCGGGAAAATCCTTAGACTATTGCCCATCATGTTGTGCTCACGGATGACCTCGATCACAATATCTTGGGGGTGAGGAACATACTTATGCGGCCTGATCTCGTCCAGGTGGGGATCTACGTGTTCGCCGGGGCCTGTGGCTTGGCCATGAGCGCGGTCGCGCTGGTAAGGGTGGCACGGCATCGTGTGGCGGATCCGGCGATCGACGGGCTCATCGCCAAGAGTAAGCCCAACCCACGGAGCCAGAAGAACCGCCGGTATCGAACCCCGGATGATCGGTTCAGGGTCCACGGCACGGCGTGTCGGTGCCAGGCATGTAAGGAACCGCCCACGCCGTTCCCGACGCGCTCCAGGACGGACGGGGCGGCGGCATAGTGAGCGCCACCCGGAGTGACCTATCACTCCTGCTTGTCTAGATGGGTCTCGATGGCGGCCCGGAGGGTCCGAGCCGTTTCCCTGGGTACATCGACGAAGTGCACGCCGAGTCCGAACCGAGGGCTGAAGTACCGGACGTCACCCACGAGAACCACTGGCCCGCAGTGCGGGATGTCGATGCGTAGCTGCAGCCGGGCACCGGGGGCCATCGGATCGAAGGATTCAACGAAGCATCCAGTCTCGCTGAGATCCGAGATACGAACCGCGCGATGATCGGATGGACCGCTGATAAACCCGTCGAAGGGGCCCGGCACGCGTGGGACGCCTCGGCGGTCGGCAGTGGCGACTGAAGTTGGGTGACTCATGAGGGTCCTCACGCGAGCGGTGAGGCACGTCTAAACCAAGTAATCGGCCGTCCCAGGTCCGTTCGTGAAGCCCCGCCATCGAAACCGAAGCCGTGCCATTGAGCCCCGGGCCCGACGTCGAAGGGGATTGGAGATCGATCCAGTGGTCGTGGCTGATGGGGGCCGGCCGCGTCGGGCCCGGCGGTTGCCCGACAGCCACGCCCCGTGCGACTCAGGCCCAGCCTGATGAGGAACGTCAACCCCTCATACAGGGCGGAGGCCCTTCAGCTATACTGTTGCTGTTTCATCGCTAGGGAATAGCCTAGTCCCCTGGATCGGTGATTCCTAGTGCAGTGTCCCTGAAATACATTTACATATCAACGACCTGCGTGCAATATCGGCGGGATGAATGATGCCGCCGCCGCTCTGTCCATGGCCGCGAAGGATCGGCGACTCCTGGAACAGTGGGCCCGTAGTACGTCGGCCCCGCATCGGGTAGTCATCCGCGCGAAGGCGTTGCTGCTGGCGACCGAGGGGGTTTCCAACAGCCGCATTGCCGCGACCGTGGACGTCAGCCGGCCGACCGTGCTGGCTTGGCGCGACCGGTTTGGAGAGGAGGGCGTTGATTCGGTGTTCGAGATGCGTGAGGGGCGCGGGCGCAAACCGACGATCAGTGCGCGCAGGGTCAAAGCCATCGTCCACGCAACGTTGCACCGCACGCCACCGGGGGCGACCCCCTGGAGTTGTCGCACGATGGCGAAGGCGCAGGGGCTCAGTCGCTCGACCGTGCAGCGGATCTGGGACGCGCATGGCCTCCAGCCCCATCGAGTGGAGACGTTCAAGCTGTCGACCGATCCCGCGTTCGTGGAGAAGCTGACGGACGTCGTGGGGCTGTACATGAATCCGCCCGAGAAGGCCGTCGTGCTGTGTGTGGACGAGAAGAGTCACATTCAGGCGCTGGACCGGACGCAGCCCGGGCTGCCGATGAAGAAGGGCCGCTGTGGGACACTCACGCATGACTACAAGCGCCACGGGACAACGACCTTGTTCGCCGCGCTGAACATGCTGACCGGGCAGGTCATCGGCGAGTGCCACGGCCGGCATCGGCATCAGGAGTTCCTGAAGTTTCTTCGCCAACTCCACCGCGCGTTCCCCTCTCGCCTCGACCTCCACCTCATTCTGGACAACTACGGCACGCATAAACATCCGACCGTGCGGGCCTGGCTGGCGGCCCATCCGCGCTTCACGCTCCACTTCACCCCTACCGGCGCATCGTGGCTCAACCTCGTCGAGAGTTGGTTCAGCCAGCTCACGCAGAAACGCATCCGCCGCGGGGTGTTTTGCAGTGTCGACGAACTCGTCGCCGCCATCAACGATTACCTCCAGCGCTACAACGACAACCCCCAACCCTTTGTCTGGACCGCGACGGTCGATACGATTCTAGAGAAGGTTGGGAAGTGCAAAGTTATTCTTGGGACACACCACTAGCAAAAGTCGATTCCCGATCGTTGCCATGCCCCATCAGATTACAATGCCGATCGTTTTACCGGGTAATCCGTTTCCATGGGACTAGTACTACTTTGTTAGATCCGCAAGTGCACCGACTTTAGCGCCTCGATGCGCTTCAGGTAGAACGGCCGTGGAGCAAAGAGGTCCGCGGTGAAGATTTCCTGCACGATCGCGCGGGCCACTGGAAAGGTGAGCCCGGCGAGGTGCCGCCGCCGCTCGGCCTGCAGGAAGTTGTACGTCACGGCGGTGAGCACGACGTGATGGTGCCAGCCCGGGAACGTGCGGCCTTCGAAGTGATCCAACCCGAGGTGGGTCTTCAACTCTTGGTACTGCTGCTCGATGGCCCACCGCTGATGCGCGAGTCGGACAAGCTGCGGCCAGGAGGTGGTGGCCGGCAGGTTGACGAAGAAGTATTTGGTCCGCGGCGTCGCGCCCGTGTCGCGTTCGGCCAGCAGCCACACCTCGGGGGCGAGCCGGCGGTCGCGCCAGTCGTGGGCCGGGGTCACCCGCAGGGCCACACACTGGACCGTCCAGCGGCGCCCGCCGCGGCGGTTGCGCCAGCTGATGGGCCGCCACCGCGGCTGCGCCTTGGCGGCCTGGGCCACCGTGTACGCCCGCACGCCCGCCGCCAGGTCTGGCCGGGTGCGCGGGCGCCCCAGCCGGCCGCCCCGCCGGTGCCCGAGGCGCGGCCGCCCCAGGAACACGGTCTGCGACGAGGAAATCCCCACCGCATAGGGGAGCCGCAACCGATGCCACATGGCCCGAAACAGGCCGGTATCGCCAAACTCCGCATCGGCCAGCACGCCGGTGCCGGTGAGGCCGCTGGCGCGCACCTGCCGGAGCAGGGTGAGCGCTTGGCGCCACTTCGCCTGCAACCGGACACCCCGGGGAAGCCGCGCCCGATCGCGGGCGGCGTCGGTCAGCCACGCCTCGGGCACATAGAGCGCGGCCCCCAGCAAGTAGGCGCGCAGCCCGGTCCACAGCGCCGCGGTGACCGCCACTTGGCCATTGGCGACTTTCCCCACGGCCCCACAGTACTGGCGGGCCACCCCGACCGAGGACGTCCCTGGCTTGGGGAAACTCGTGCCAGCGAAGATCACCAGCCCTTCGCGTTCGGGCAGCACCGCCCGCAGGCAGCGCCAGACGCCGTCGGCACTCCACGGCGCATCGGTGATGAAGTGTTGGAACGCTTGATAGCCCCCGGGCTCGGGCCCCCGCGCCAGCATCGCTTCCATCGACTTGCGCGGGCTGTCGCTGAGCAACCCCTGGACGTACCGGCGCAACGCCAGCTCCTGTGCGCGATGGCCGAAGCACGCCTTGAAGGCCTCGAGCCATCTCATCAGGCGACGCAACTGCCCCACCGTGCGGCGGTCGTGCACTACCGCGCAGGGTCCCGAATTCGCCGGAAAAGTACAATGTCCTCAAATTAGATCACTTGTCGGATCTCGCCCAAATTGTGCGATCTAACAAAGTAGTACTAGGGCACGGGCGAGGCACCGGACCGGAGGACGCCCGCATGAGCCCACCGCCGCCCACGCCGCCCGCCGCTGACCGGTACCATCCGGTGCCGCTCCAGACGCTTCGGCCTGAATCGATCCCAGCCTTCAGCCTCTTCCTCCAACAGGGAGCGGGCTACACGCTCTATCGCAATCCCAGGCAGGCCTTCACGTCGACGCATCGTGACGACCTTCTCGCCAACGACGTCTCGCAGCTGTATGTCTCACACTCCGATTTCGACACCTACCTCCACTACGTCGAGGAGCATCTGGCCGAGGTGATGGGCAACGCGACCCTCACGAACGACGTGAAGTCGCGGCTGCTCTACTCCGTGGGCGTACATCTCATCGGCGGCAGCCTCACTGACCCCCAGTCGCCAGCGCTCATCGAACGTGCCGATCGGCTATCGCGCCAGGTCGTCGACCACGTGCTCGAGGACCGCCACGCCTTGTCCACGCTGATGGCCGTCATGAACTCGGACGACCTGCGCACGCATTCCGTGAACGTCTGCCTCCTTAGTGTGGGACTCGCGATCAGCGGGGGACTGTCGAACCGGCGGGCGTTGCGTGATCTGGCTATCGGCGCCCTGTTTCACGACATCGGCAAGACCGAACTGCCGTCTATCCTCCTGGCGCGGCCGGATGGGCTGACGCCGGCGGAAATGGCGCAGGTACGGAAACATGTCCAGTTTGGCGAGAAGCTCCTGCAGGCACATGACGATGTGCCTCCTGAGAGCCTGCTGCCGGTCGCCCTCCACCACGAAGCGCTGGACGGGACCGGGT
Source organism: Vicinamibacterales bacterium (assembly GCA_965197935.1). Classification (GTDB taxonomy): domain Bacteria; phylum Acidobacteriota; class Vicinamibacteria; order Vicinamibacterales; family CAZQMT01; genus CAZQMT01. Next base: position 150,864 of record CBDAOD010000003.1, read on the forward strand.
ACCCGCGGGGTCTCAGGGGTGACGAGATTCATCCTTACGGGCGGATGATCGCCATCGCGAATAGCTTTGACGCCCTGACGACCACCCGGCCGTATCGGGATGCCGTGACCGGCTTCGTGGCGCTGTCTTCGATGACGAGCCGGCTCAAGGCTCGGTACGATCAAGCGCTGGTCAGGCGCTTCATTCAGCTGTTGGCCCCCACTCCGCGGAAAGCGTGGGTGTGAGACATCGAAGGCACGCGACCGCCCATCGGACACCTGGCCGGCCGCGGACCGTGCCCGCGTGGTGCCCGGGGATCACCCAAGGTGCTCCCGCCGTCGAGGCCCGTCCGGCGGGCCGGTGGCTCGGCAATGCCTCCCGAAGCACGTGAGCTGATCGGATCGTCGCCGCTGCTGAGGAGGCGACGCCTATCGAACATGGCGGCAAAGCTACGAAAACGATCACTGCGCTCTACGCCGAGGACGTCGACCGGCAGTATATGCTCTCTGTGGTTAGTCACGACGTTTCGGGCTGATGAGGCCGCGGATGATAGCCCCAGCGTCTCTGGAGCCCGTACCCGTCATGGTCAAGTCATGGTCAAGATGGAAGAGACGGCGCGGCAGCCGGTTCGCGTAACCAAAACTGGTGATAGGAGGGATGCGTATGTCAGGATCCGATAACGATCGCCGGTCGCTGCCTTCGGACGCTACCCGCCACTCTGGCACCCTCAGTCGACGCGAACTGCTCACGGGAGCCGGCGCGGGGGCTGCGGCGCTCCTTCTGGAGCAACGCGGCTTGCAGGCTGAGGCGACGACTCCGCAGGGCCAGCCACCGTCAAGCCGCCCGATCGTGTTCGCGCACACCATCGTGGTGAATCCGGATCTCACTCAAGAGGATGTGGCGCTCGCCGTCGAAGGCGATAGGATCGCGGCGATTGGCCCGACCGACGAGGTGCTCGAGAAGTATCCGAACGCCGACGTCTACGAGGGACGGGGAAAGGCGATCCTCCCGGGTCTCGTCAACTGCCACGCTCACATGGCCGCCACCATCGCTCGTGGCTACAACGAGGACTTCGGGTTTCCCAATAGCTACAAGCTCGCCGTCCGGCCCACCAGCCTGCTCTCTCCCGAGGAGAGTACTCTGATGGTCCAGATCGCGGCCCTGGAGGCGATCAAGACGGGGTGCACCACCCTGATGCAGCTTGCCGGAAACATTCACACCCACGCAGCAGCGCTGGCAGAGACAGGCCTGCGTTGCGTGTTCGCCGAGGGGGTCCGCGACGCGGAGAACGTTCCCGGGCCGATGACGCTCGAGGGGCTCAGAGACACGACCGAAGCGCCGAGGTTCTCGGCGGCGCTGCGCGAGGAGGGTCTGCAGCGCGTGAGCGACCTGTTCACCGCCTGGCACGGGAAGAACAACGGACGCGTCAGGGTGTTCGCGGTGGCCGGGCTCGCCGAGACCACGTCACAGGAGCTGCTGAAGGCGGTCCGCGCGTTCGCCGAGCAGCACGACCTCGGGTACTCGGTTCACCTGTCTCAGACGACCTGGGAAAACGAGTTCATGAGGAAGTGGCATGGGGTCAGTCCGACGGAGTGGCTGGACCGGGCTGGCTTTCTCGGCCCCAGGTTCTTTGCGGGACACTGCCGGTACCTTGACGACGTCGATATCGCGTTGCTGGGCAGCAATCGCTGCATCATTTCGCACCAGGCGAACATGGCGGGGAACCGAGGCGTGATCCCGCCCATCGCGAAGCTGCGCGCCGCGGGCTGCACGATCGCCAACGGCACCGACAACAACACCAACGACGTGTTCAGCGTCATGAGGACCGCCCTGATCACCGAGCGCTGCTCGCGCACGAGTGACCTGAGGCCGGGGACTCGCCCGCAGCCGGAAGACATGCTCGCCGACGCCACCCAGGGCGGTGCGGCGGCGGCAAACCAGGAGAAGGCCGTCGGCACGCTCGAGGTCGGGAAAACGGCCGACCTGTTCGTCATGAACATCATGAAGCCCCACCTGGTGCCGTACGGGCGCATCCTGTCGGCGATCATCCACTGTGGTCAGTCATCGGACATCGAGTCGACGATGGTCGATGGGCAGTTCCTCATGCGCAACAACGACGTGCTCACGATGGACGAGCCGGCGCTCCTTGCCGAAGCGGACAGGGTTGGGCGGCGCGTGTGGGCGGAGGTCGTGGAAGCGTCCGGTCCCGTGAGGTTCCCGCGCGAGCCGCACGGGAGAGGATGATTTACGGCCGCGGAGGGCACGCAAAGCCGCGCCTGAAGACACCTCGCCTTCATCTACTACGACACGAAGATCCACGGGGTGCCGCCGGCCGAGGCCGATCTCCAGCGGTACTTCAGGCCGGTGTGGGTGAACATGACGTTCAAAATAGCGATATCGACGATGGTGCCGGTCCTGGCGCTGTGGCACTCGGTGGCCCTGGCCGATGTTCGCGTCACCATCGACGCATCCGTTGAACACCAGACCTTCCTGGGATGGGGAGTAACCGTCCTGGATGATCCAGACATCCCTTCGTGGCTTCGGGACCAGATACTCGATGCGACCGTGCATGACCTGGGGCTGACCCGGGTGCGCCAGGAGTATCCGAGGGGCAACAAGGCCGACCATCGAGGATGGGAATGGCGCAACGACAACGGTGATCCGGACGACTTCAACTGGCCGGCCTATAGCACTGCCCAGCTGGACCATATCGTCACGAGGTGGATCCTGCCGTTCAAGCAACGTGTGGAAGCCAACGGCGAGCCGTTCAACCTGTATGTCAGCCCGTCGTTCTTCGTGGGAGGCAGTACCGGTGGGCCACCGGCCTGGCTGCTGAACAGCCCGGCTGAATACGCCGAGTTTGCCCTATCTGCCGCGACATTCCTGAGGGACAATTACGGCATCACGCCCGATTACTACACCATCCTCATCGAGGCGGGCAACCACAATCCCTTCACCTCCACCGTCGTCGGGAGGATGGTCCGAACTCTCGGCCCGAAATTTCGGTCTCTGGGTTTTTCGACGCTGATCCAGCTTCCCGAATGCGTGAATTCAAACACGAGCTGGAGCTACATCCAGGACCTTCAGGATGACCCTGACATCTGGCCGTATGTCGGCCTTCTGAGCTACCACGCGTATGGCGGCCTGGAGTCTCGAGATGACATTCGGGACTTCGCCGTGGCCCGCGGGATACTCACTGGCCAAACCGAAACCATGGGCGGGACAATCGGTGGAATCTACGAGGATCTCACCGAAGGCGGGGTCTCCTTCTGGGAGCAGCTTGGGCTGGTGTTCTACGGTAACGAGCCGGGCAGCGGCGACTACTTCACGGCGAACCTGAATCTGAGCTCGTTTACCCGTGGGCAGCGATACTGGGATTTCAGGCAGATCATGCACTACGTTCGGCCCGGAGCGGTCCGGGTTGACGCGATCTCGGACGATGGGCGACTACGCGCACTGGCATTCGTTCGCGGTGGGCGGACCTCGGTCGTTCTCATCAACCAGGCAGACGCTGGGCTCCAAACGGTTCATCTCAGGGGGCTGCCAGCCGGGACGTACGGACTAAGCCAATCAGTGGCGCATCGGGTGTATGAGGAACTCGGGCTGCACGCCGTCGGTGGCGCCGGGACCTTGTCACTGGACATTCCTGACAACGCCGTCTTGACCATCTATGCCTATCCAGGTACGAACCAGCCCCCCACCGTGACAGACTGGCGGGCGACACCCAACTATCTGATTCTTCCCGGCAGCGATGCCACCCTGTCTGCATCCGCAACCGATCCCGAGATGGATCCCATTTCCTATCTCTGGGCCGTGAGCCACAAGCCTGCCGCCGCGGACCCCAAACTGGTCGCACCAGGCGGGCGTACACGGTGGCCCAGGCCGCCAAGGCGCAGCCGCGGTGGCGGCCCATCAGCTGGCGCAACCGCCGCGGCGGGCGCCGCTGGACGGTCCAGTGTGTGGCCCTGCGGGTGACCCCGGCCCACGACTGGCGCGACCGCCGGCTCGCCCCCGAGGTGTGGCTGCTGGCCGAACGCGACACGGGCGCGACGCCGCGGACCAAATACTTCTTCGTCAACCTGCCGGCCACCACCTCCTGGCCGCAGCTCGTCCGACTCGCGCATCAGCGGTGGGCCATCGAGCAGTTGCTCCTCGGTCCAGTACTCCCGGTATTCTCGCTCGTTGCGCCTTGTCAGCCGGGCGCCGCACCGGTCTTTGTGCGACGCGGGACTTTCACCGACAAGTGATCTAATTTGAGGACATTGTACTTTTCCGGCGAATTCGGCACCCTGCGCGGTAGTGCACGACCGCCGCACGGTGGGGCAGTTGCGTCGCCTGATGAGATGGCTCGAGGCCTTCAAGGCGTGCTTCGGCCAGCGCGCACAGGAGCTGGCGTTGCGCCGGTACGTCCAGGGGTTGCTCAGCGACAGCCCGCGCAAGTCGATGGAAGCGATGCTGGCGCGGGGGACCGAGCCCGGGGGCTATCAAGCGTTCCAACACTTCATCACCGATGCGCCGTGGAGTGCCGACGGCGTCTGGCGCTGCCTGCGGGCGGTGCTGCCCGAACGCGAAGGGCTGGTGATCTTCGCTGGCACGAGTTTCCCCAAGCCAGGGACGTCCTCGGTCGGGGTGGCCCGCCAGTACTGTGGGGCCGTGGGGAAAGTCGCCAATGGCCAAGTGGCGGTCACCGCGGCGCTGTGGACCGGGCTGCGCGCCTACTTGCTGGGGGCCGCGCTCTATGTGCCCGAGGCGTGGCTGACCGACGCCGCCCGCGATCGGGCGCGGCTTCCCCGGGGTGTCCGGTTGCAGGCGAAGTGGCGCCAAGCGCTCACCCTGCTCCGGCAGGTGCGCGCCAGCGGCCTCACCGGCACCGGCGTGCTGGCCGATGCGGAGTTTGGCGATACCGGCCTGTTTCGGGCCATGTGGCATCGGTTGCGGCTCCCCTATGCGGTGGGGATTTCCTCGTCGCAGACCGTGTTCCTGGGGCGGCCGCGCCTCGGGCACCGGCGGGGCGGCCGGCTGGGGCGCCCGCGCACCCGGCCAGACCTGGCGGCGGGCGTGCGGGCGTACACGGTGGCCCAGGCCGCCAAGGCGCAGCCGCGGTGGCGGCCCATCAGCTGGCGCAACCGCCGCGGCGGGCGCCGCTGGACGGTCCAGTGTGTGGCCCTGCGGGTGACCCCGGCCCACGACTGGCGCGACCGCCGGCTCGCCCCCGAGGTGTGGCTGCTGGCCGAACGCGACACGGGCGCGACGCCGCGGACCAAATACTTCTTCGTCAACCTGCCGGCCACCACCTCCTGGCCGCAGCTCGTCCGACTCGCGCATCAGCGGTGGGCCATCGAGCAGCAGTACCAAGAGTTGAAGCCCCACCTCGGGTTGGATCACTTCGAAGGCCGCACGTTCCCGGGCTGGCACCATCACGTCGTGCTCACCGCCGTGACGTACAACTTCCTGCAGGCCGAGCGGCGGCGGCACCTCGCCGGGCTCACCTTTCCAGTGGCCCGCGCGATCGTGCAGGAAATCTTCACCGCGGACCTCTTTGCTCCACGGCCGTTCTACCTGAAGCGCATCGAGGCGCTAAAGTCGGTGCAATCGCGGATCTAACAAAGTAGTACTAGGGAGCGGCCCAGCCATGAAATGGGGCGTTGAGCCTTCGACCGAAAAGGCGCGGCTCCTGCCACACATCTTAGCAACGTCGCGCCGGCACCAGGCGCGATCTTGCGGCTGGACGGGTAAGGCGTCGCGGTGAGTGGCACGCCATGGGTGAGCGTGCTAGAGCATCCACGGATGCGTTGGATTGTGGGGTTCGTTCTCGCGGCGTTGACGACGGGCGCCGTCGCCGTCGTGGCGTTGACGTCGAGCGCGGCCGTGCCGGTCTCGTGGGATCGAGAGGCCGCCGCCGGCTACCTCGATGCGCGAGCCGCTCTGTGGGTGACGCGCTCCCGCGCGCGCCAAGAGCTGACGACCGCGTGCATCTCGTGCCATACGGCGATGCCGTACCTGCTTTCCCGGGCATCGCTCGGCGGATCGTCGGTGCCCAACCCGCCCAAGACCTGCTTGCCGACGTGGAAGCGCGGGCGATGCAATGGGACGACGTGAAAGTCTGGTATGACACACGCCGGGGCGAGGACAAGCCGGCGCAGTCTTGGGGCACCGAGTCGGTGATCAACGCGCTTGTCCTGACGATGCGCGATCGGCGGTCCGATGGCCCCCTGACGGAGGAAGCCAGGACTGCGCTTCGTCACATGTGGGCGCAGCAAACCGACGACGGCAACTGGCCGTGGCTGCATTTCGACCTCGGCCCCTGGGAAGCCGACGGCAGCGACTACTGGGGCGCGTCGTTGGCGGCCGTGGCAGGAATGTCGGCGGGAGCCGAAGCGCGAGTGCCCGCGGGCGCGAGCGCGAAGTTACGCGCCTATCTTCGCTCGGGGCTCTCGGGCGATCTGAACCTCCACAACCGACTCGCGCTTCTCTGGGCGGCGAGTGCGTGGGATGGACTCTTGTCCGAAACCGAGAAGCACGGGTTGGTCGACGAGGTCCTCGATCGCCAGCAACCCGACGGCGGCTTCCGGCTCGTCGATCTGGGGTCGTGGCCGTCGCGGGACGGAAAACCGCCGAATGAGGCGAGTGACGGCTACGCGACCGCGTTCACGACCTTCGTGCTCCAACGGCTCGACGCCCCTCGCGCAGCCGAGGCGATCGCCGGCGGTCTCGCCTGGCTCGAACGGAATCAGAAAGCCGACGGTCGGTGGGAAACACTTTCGCCAAACAAGGATCGGAGTCAGGAGGAGGCGTTCACACGCCTGATCCCGTCGGATGCCGCCACTGGATTCGCGGTGCTCGCTCTGACGTCGACGACCACCGAGCCTTGACCGACGGGCAGTCAGGGCCCGTGCCTACCCCCGTCGGGCAGCGCGAACACGAACACGGTGTGCCCGTTACTCGGAGCCCGGATGTTCAGACGGCGGCGGTGGCCCATGGCCACGTTCGTGCCGCCGGGGGCGATCACGGCCAGGTACTGCCGGCCGTCTACCGAGTACGTGATCGGCGCCATGTCGCTCAGCCCACTGAGAATGGTTTCCCACAGGACCTCGCCCGTCCACTGGTCGAGCGCATAGAAACGCCGGTTCGTATCTCCGGCGAACACGAGACCACCGCCGGTGGTCAGCATGCCGTAGAGGGGCGGATCGCGGTCGAGGCGCCACAGCGTCTTCCCCGTGGTGATCTCGATGGCCTCGGGACGTCCGAAGGTGGGTGACTCGGGGTTGTTGAAGCTTCTGACCGTCGACATGTTGTATCCGTCACTGAGCGTGGACGTCAGCGACGTGGTCCGAAACTCGGCGCACCCGGCCCATACCGGAACGTAGTAGGCGTTGGTCAACGGGCTATAGGCGCCCTGAGGGATCATCCGATTCTCTTTGCATGCCGTCACCACCCGGTCCGTGTCGGCCGTCATGACCGCGTCCGGGTTCATCGTGTAGGCGCCCGTGGTGCCATCGTAGCTCGCGATCACATTCTGTGGAGCCGTCTCTCTGGCGTAGAGGAACTCGTCGTTCGTTCGGTCGTACACGTAAAAAATCGCGTCCTTGTTGAACGATCCCACCACCAGCTCGCGAGTCTCTCCGGGCCGGGTGTTCGGATTGCGGCCCAGCCAGGGCGCCTCGGTAGCGTGCGGGTTCACTGGCGCATCGACGAGAATCCTGTCGAAAACGGAGTCGTCGTTGTGCATGTCAGACAGGTGCTGCGCCCACCACGCCACCTTGCCGGTGCGGTGATCCAGCGCCACCGTCGAACCGTGAAACAAGCGGTCGGGCCACGTGCCGTCCGTGCCGACCAGCTCGGGCTGCATGGGCGCGGATGACCCGACTCCGACGATGAACAGCCCGCGCTTGGTGTCGACGGCGGGGCTCATCCAGGCCGACGTGTTGAGCCGCGACTCGAGCGGATACTTCTGGGGGGCCTCTCCCCAGGTGTCGTTCAGCGGATTCTCCGGTCCCGGAGAGGTGAACCATCGCCACAACATCCTGCCCGTCTCGGCCTCGTAAGCGGACAGATGGCAGGCCTTCGTGGACGACGCGCTGGTGCAGTTGAGCGGCACCACGACGGCGCCGTCGAACACGAGGGGCGCTCCGCTGCCTTGCTGCCGGTCCTGTCGAACGTCCAGCATCTGGGTCTTCCAGACGAGCTCGCCCGTCCGCGCGTCCAGGGCATACACGAAGCCGTCGGTCGAAAAGTTGATGAGCCTGGTCCCGTAGATGGCCAGCCCTCTTCCCCGGTGGAGGGTGATGCCGCTCAGGTCAGCGACGTCCTCGGGTAGCTCCCAGGCGTACTCCCAGATCAGATCCCCCGTCGTGGCGTCATGGGCGCTAACCAGCTCCGACGGGTGACGGAGATAGATGACCCCGTCGTAGACGATCGGCTCGGACTGGAGATTCTGGTAGGTGTCCAGTGCATAGGACCAGACGAGCCGTAGCTCGTCGACGTTGTCATGGTTGATCTGGTCCAACGGACTGTACCCCCAACCGTCGTACGTCCTCCGCCACATGGGCCAGTCCGCCGGGTCCGGGTCGTTCAACATCTCCTGCGTCACCGGCCAAAAACCGTCTCCGGCCTGGCCAGAGGCCGACGCGCCCCCGGCAAGCGTCAACGCCAACACGAGGCCGGCGGATCCGAGTGTTCTCACGTGACGAGACCTCCCATCATCTCGGGCCGCCGGACAGGACCGCCTGCAGGCGTTGTGTCAGCGCCGCCGTGCGCGCCTGGTCGAGATGCAACGGGCTGATCACGAGGGTGTCTTGATCCAGACGTCCCTCGTTCACGAAGATGCCCGGATTCCCCTGCTTGAGCTCGCGCGAGATGGCAAACGCCGAGCGGCCGAGCGCCTGCGTGTTCAACACCAGGTGCAGGGAGGGAGATCCCGTGCTGGTTCGCGGCAGGATCAGCCGCGGTTCGACTGGCAGATCTGCGAGGCCCTCGGAAACGGATTCCAGATGTTTGCGCCCTTCCTCGGCGGCAGACGCATGCCGGCCCTCCTCGAAGAGCTTCAGCGCAGTCAGCAGACCGAGAATCTCCTCCTTGCCGACCTTGAAGCCACGGCCGATGCCGTGCCTGGGTATTCCCGAGAGCGTTGACTTCGGGATCAGGTCCTCGGGTGGATCCCAGATCTCGAAGTGTTCGTCCATGTCCAGGTGTTGAAGCGCGACCGAGGCGATGTACTCTCGACGACCGCACAGAATCCCGCTCGGCTGCGGTCCCCGGAGCCCTTTTCCGCCGCTCGAGCTGACGAGATCCGCGCCGGTCTGGATGAGCTGGCGGAGGCCCGACGGCAGTTGGGCCGCCGCGTCGACCAGCACCGGAACCCGATGCTTGCGTGCGATCTCGACGACCTCCGCCAGGGGTGGTGTGCTGGTGCGCGTGGCGACGTAGGCGATGGCGGCCGTCCGTTCGGTGATGGCGGCCTCGTACTCCCAGGCTTCGGTGCGCCGGACGCCGGCCCCCGACAGCTGCTCGTTCATCCCGACCTCGACGAGCGTCGCGCCGGCGAGTCGGATCGCGTGGTCGTAGCCGCTGCGGTGCTCGCGGGAGATGATCACCTCGTTCTTCATGCCGGTGGTGTCCGGCAGGCGCTCCATCTTCGCGGGGTCGAGTCCGGCCAGGATCGCGGCGGTGCCAAGCGTCAGGCCCGCCGAGGCGCCGGCGGTCACGTATCCGGCTTCGGCCCCGGTGACCCGTGCGATGTATCGGCTGGCCGCCGCCTGGAGCTCCATCATCGAGACCGAGTCGCGGGCTGCGTCGGCCATCGCCTGGATGACCTCCGGCGGCATCGGGGCTCCGCCGACCCGCGTCGAGCTGCCCGCCACGTTGATGATGGTCCTCACGCCGAACTGGGTGTACACGCTTCCATCCTGCTGTCCGCCGGGGAGCTGGTCGTGTCGACCGTGTTCTGGATCCTCCGCGAACGACATTCCACTCACGAGCAGGGACACGACCCCGATACGGGTAACTCTGGCACTCACCATGTGCACCTCCAGACGCGTGACAAGACCCAACGATCGATCGCGCGGCCCGGGGAACACGCCGTCAACAGAGGAGTCTCATTCTTCGCGATCGGCCGAAGGGTGTCAACGCGCTTCTCCCGGCTTGGGCGGGGCCGAACCTTGCATGACGCCTGAGATAGAATCGCCCCGGGAACCCGGGTCTTGCGCGAACGAACGGAGCACGCGCAGAACGATGAGGACATCGTCGCTGAATGCACCCGCGCTGGTGTACGTCGCCGTCCTGGGCGCTTCGATCGTCTCCGTCCGGTCGATCGACCAGACTGAGACTGGACGTGGTGTCGCGGCCGCCGATGCCATCGTGACCGAGTGGGTCGAGGAGGAACGGATCCCGGGGGCCGTCCTGCTCGTGTCCCGCGACGGTCGGATCGTTCTCGAGAAGGCCTACGGATGGGCCCGGCTGAACCGATACGAGGACGGCCAGTATGGCGCGTCGGCCGCCGGGGAGGCTCGCTCCTCGGCGCTCCGGCGTCTGGCCGATCCGGGGCCGATGACGACCGACACCGTCTTCGATCTCGCGTCGGTGACGAAGGTCATGGCCACGACGTTCGCCGCGATGCTCCTGGTGGACGCCGGTGACATCGACCTCGATGCGCCCGTGCATACCTATCTGCCGGACTTCAGGGGCGGGGGCAAGGAGAGGATCACGCCCCGACACCTCCTCACGCACCGGTCCGGCCTTCTCCAGTGGCAGCCCGTCTACTATCGGGCACGCACCCCCCAGCAGGCCTATCAGTACATCCGCGATCTCCCCCTGGCCTGGAGCGTGGGTGAGGAACGTCACTACTCCGACCTCGGGTTCATGCTTCTGGGGCGCGTCGGGGGAGTGCCGCTCGACATCTTCCTGCGCGAACGTCTGTATGGTCCATTGAGTCTCCCTCGCCTGAAGGCGAGGGAATCAGTGCGCCGCGTCGGCTGAAGCCGACTATCACGGCGCACGTCCCAGAGCCCGAAGAGGTCCGGCCCTGCGGCCTCCTGAAGGCTTCGCCTAAAGGCGAGGGGTTTCACCCATCCCAGAGGGAGACTCTAAGCCTCTCGGACACGGGATTCCTGCCGCGCGTGCCGGGTGGTACCTCGCCGTCGCGCGGATCGGTCGCCACGACGTCGCACGGCAACCCCTACGAGCATCGAATGGTGCACGACGACGACTTCGGATACCGGTACGCCGGAGACGCGCCCGCCTGGGACGGTTGGCGCCGGTACACCCTGGCCGGTGAGGTGAACGACGGGAACGCGTTCCACGCGTTCGGGGGCACGGCCGGCCACGCGGGGCTCTTCTCCACGGCGGCGGACCTTCGTGTTATCGTACAGCTCCTGCTGAATCGAGGCGAGTACGAGGGCGCCCGCTACGTGAGCGCCGAGACCGTCGACAGCTTCCTGGCGCCGGCCGGGGACGGGCAGGCGATCGGGTGGCTGACTCCCGACGACCTGCCGCCGGGTAGCTTCGCCCACACGGGCTTCACCGGCACATACGTCCTCGGTGTCCCGGTACAGGGCCTCGCCGTGATTCTCCTGACCAACCGGCAGAATCTGGGCGTGGACGCCCGTGGGCACTACCCGGATGTGGGCGGGTTGCAGCGGGCCGTGGCCGGTGCGGTGGCGAGGTCGCGGTGGGATGATTGAGGACTGGGTAGGCAGCTACCGGTGCGCGCGGTCTGGGTCGGGGCCGGAGGGCGGTGGCGACCCGACCCCGGCGGGCGGGTGAACGCGCCCCGCCACCATAACGTCCGATCGCGTCGTAGGGCCGGACCGAAAACCGGATGAACGGCTCGCTGGACACGAGCGGGTTGTCCGCGAAGCGCTCGTCCGCCATCGCGTCCGATACGACCATCGTCTCGTCGCTCAGGAGTAACCTCAGTCCAGCAGCGTGACGTTCGGGGCCAGCGACCAGTCGAACTCGCCGAGGCGTTCGGGTCCCAGGGCCTCGATTGCACGCAGCGCCGCCGCGGCCGCCTCGATCAGCCTCCTGACGTCCACTCGCTGACAGGAAGGCGCAAAGGGGCGCAGATACATCTGGCCCCGAGTGAGCATGTAGACGGTGCCGTGACGATTGAGCCGTCGAAGATGGTGGAACGCGACGCCGATCTGCAGGATGCCTTGGTAGAGGTAGCGCACGTCTCGGGGTTCAGCTCGCCAGAGGCTCTCGAGCACCTCGTGCTGGGCAAAGTAGTCCCCCGCATTGAATAGCCGGATTCCCTCGAGGAGCAGGAGGGGCGGTGGCTCGTGGCACGGATCGGTCGCGCGGTCCGTCATCGCCGTACGCGCAGCGTCTCCTCTCGATTAATGCGCGCAGTCGTACCGATTCCCCGAGGATTCAATGAGCCTCACGGAGCTGGTCGGCTGTGCCTGGTACCAGCTCAGCTCCTCAGGGGTCTTCGTCTCGTAGACTCGTTCCCAGTGCGCCTGTCGGTCCATCACGATGAAGGGCTGTGACCTCAGCCTAGCGCGCGACCACCTTCGCGTCTACACGCGTCTTCAGTCGAAGGATGTCCGACCGTCACATCGGCTTGGGACGCCGTCATCCGAAAGTCGGGCCGAGAGGCCGTCATCGGAGCGCGAGACAGGCGAGACAGGATCGTGTAGAGTGGCGCGCCCGGCATCCACCATCATTCGGTATCCGACGTCTTCCCGTGATGTCCCATGAGCGTCCACGTAACTTTCTCTAGTAAAAATAGGTTATTGTCCGATGACGCCTGAAATCGTCCCGGCGCTTCCGCTCGCATCATAATTTAATATGTATACATAAATGTGGGTGCAGATCACGTGGTTTAGTCAATGACAGACACCCCCCCGCTGCCGTCGCGCCGCCTGACGCATCGCTTGAGTGCCGTGTTCGTGCGCACCGCCCCGCCCGGCTTCTACTGTGACGGCCACGGGCTGAACTTGCGTGTCGACCCGTCCGGAGCGCGGCGGTGGGTGCAACGGCTGGTCATTCGGGGCCGGCCCCGGATGCTCGGGATCGGCGGCTACCCGCTCGTGTCGCTGGCCGAGGCGCGCGACGTGGCGTTCGCCCACCGCAAGCAGGCGCGGGCGGGCGGGGACCCGCTGACCGAGCAGCGCCACGCCCAGCACGTGCCCACGGTCGAGGAGGCCGCCGCCGTGGTGCTGGAGCAGCAGCGCCCCGGCTGGCGGCACGCGCGGTACGAGCGAGACTGGCCGCGCAGTCTGCGCGCCTATGCGTTCCCGTGCATCGGGGCGATGCCCGTATCCGACATGACCACGGCCGACGTGCTGGCGATCCTCACCCCGATCTGGCACGACAAGCCCGAGACCGCGCGGCGGGTACGGCAACGGATCGGCGCCGTGATGAAGTGGGCGATCGCCATGGGCTACCGGCCGGACAACCCGGCGGGTGACGCCCTCGGGCAGGCCCTCGGGCGGCAGCGGGCCGTCGTCCAACACATGCCGGCGCTGCCCCACGGTGAAGTGGCGGACGCCCTCGCCACCGTGCGAACCTCCCGGGCCTTGGTCACCACCAAGGATGCGTTCGAGCTCTTGGTGTTGACGGCGGCGCGGTCCGGCGAGGTGCGTCTGGCAACATGGGACGAGATGGACCTGGACGCGGCCGTGTGGACCATCCCCGCCGCGCGCATGAAGGCCAAGCGGGATCACCGCGTGCCGCTCTCCGGGCGGGCGCTCGCGATTCTGCACGACGCACGGAGACGCAGTGACGGCACGGGCCTGGTGTTCCGCAGTCCACGCGGGAAACCGCTCTCCGACATGACGCTGTCGAAATTGATCAAGGAACTCGGCATCGCCGCCGTGCCGCATGGGTTCCGGTCGAGCTTCCGGGACTGGGCGGCGGAGCGGACAAACACACCCCGCGAAGTGGTTGAGGCCGCGCTCGCCCATACGGTACGCAACCCGACAGAGGCGGCCTATGCGCGCAGTGATCTCTTCGAGCGCCGACGCCGCCTGATGGACGACTGGGCCGCCTACCTCTGTGGAACCCTCGGGCCCGTGATGTTATGACGTCGGTGACCGTACGGCGCAGTAGGCACAGGATGCAGAAACTGTCCACACTGGCGCCAGCGAGCAATAGCGGTCTTCATCCAACCCCCCTAGTGCAGTGATCTCGAAATGGCTCGGCATTCGGCCATCGAGACATCCCACCTCGCTGCGTTGCTCCTCAGTCACAGATTCCCTATTTTGCTCCCTCGTCTCGCCTTTCCGGGCGGGCGCCTCGGCGCCCTCGGTGCACGAGCTATTTCGAGATCACCACACTAGCTACCTCATAATACGAGCATGTGGCCACAAGACGATGAACACGACGTGCTCTTGATTGACCGTGCAGCCGCGGCGCACGTCCCTCAGGACTCGGACGTGCGGGAGTGGGCCCTAGACAAGCGGGTGTTCATCTCGAGCGTCATGGCGGAACTTGGCGAGGAGCGCGCGGCCGCAGCCAATGGCGTTCGCTCGCTGGGTGCGAAGCCCGTGATGTTCGAGGAATTCGGCGGACGCGACGCGGACCCGTTGGACGCCTACCTGGGTGAGGTCGAGACCAGCCAGATCTACGTCGGCATTCTCGGCCAGAGCTACGGCAGGCCCCTACCTACACGCTTCTCTGCAACGCACACGGAGTTCCGACACGCCGAGCAGCAGGGGCTGCGGATGGCGGTCTGGGCGCTCGCTACGCAGCATCGTGAGGGACCACAGCAGTCGTTCCTCGACGAGGTGCGTGTGTTTCACGTGGTCCCTGCGTTCCGTTCTCCTGCGGATCTCGAGCGGCAGGTTGCCGAGCGGCTTCGCGGTATCGCGGCGGAAGATCTTGCCCCGTGGACCAAGCTGGGCTCCATTGTGTTCCGGGCCACCAAGGTCGTGCACGTCGGAAACGAGATCTCCGTTACAGCGCGTGTCCAAAGCGATGACGTAGCACACGCTTTAGAGACCGCCGCTCCGAATGATTTCGGTGCAGGAGAGGAACACCGCTTCACATGGGCCGGGCGCTGTCGCTGTGTTCGAGTGGCGAGCGTCGGGAGCACCACGACGACCGCGCGGTCCAAGTTGATGCAGCTGCCATACGATCAAACGACGCCCAAGCGCGACAGTAACGAACTCCCGGACGGCGCTCTGAATCAGAAACGGATCTGCCGTTTCATGATAGCTGCCGCTGTCGACAGCCGGCACACTGGCCGACAAGAAGACTGCGTTCATTGCACTTCCCAACCCGCAAGATCCCAAGCCGCGTCGCTAACCTTGACCCATCGGGCCGCTTGGATATTCGTGCCGAGCCATCTGAGATGGTCTAGCCATTGCGGATGAAGGCCGCAATGATCGTAGACGATGGCGACTGAGCGTCCAGTGGCGCAGTTAACGGCATCTTGCAGCGTTACGGATGTGGGAACACCAACTGCAGGATAAGCGATGATGTCTGTACCGTCAGGTAGGGTCGCATGGACTGCGTTGTGAGGGCCGACGCCGTGAACAGTGCCGTTGATGGATTCGAGAGCTTGTTGAATCTTGCCAAACAAGTTCAAGTTTCGAACGGCCTGGCTTTGCCCACGCAGGAACTCAAGATGATCAGCGATTCTGGCGATCGTGACATCAGTTAATTGACCGGTTGCGACGTCGACGTCCACGGGCGTGAGATCGATCCGGCTAGCGTTGGAGACATAGCGAGAGACGTCCACGTCGGGCCAGCCGATCCGCAGAACGGAAATGTTCTTCGCCATCGCGCGTCCGTACTCAGCCCGCGTCCATCGACTGGCGAAGTAATCCTGAGTGTCGAGCATGATCAGGACATCGGAATCACAGAGGCGATGCCAGAGCATCGCCTGAAAGTCCTCTCCTGGGGCAATTCCATGCGTGTCGAGAAACACCTCGAACAGTCTTGCGGAGAGAGCGTTGAATAATTGCAGCGCCGCCGCGCAAGCGGACTCGCGCCTGTAACTGAGGAACACCCGTCGCTGGCGCGGTAGCAGTCCCACGCACTCCAGGAGAGCCGAGGAAATTCGCTTAGGCCCAGCCTCGGCGTAGTTCAAGTAGTTGAGGGCTCTTAGAGTCTCCCTCTGGGATGGGTGAAACCCCTCGCCTTTAGGCGAAGCCTTCAGGAGGCCGCAGGGCCGGACCTCTTCGGGCTCTGGGACGTGCGCCGTGATAGTCGGCTTCAGCCGACGCGGCGCACTGATTCCCTCGCCTTCAGGCGAGGGAGACTCAATTGTTCGGGAAGTTCTAGGTGTACTCGGTTGGCTGCCGAGGTGACGGGAAGCACTGGAATTCCATCTTGTAGAATCCGGTCGACGTTCGCCGGCGAAACGCCTGGAGCGCCAAAAAACACAACAGCCGCAGGCCGCTGCTGCTCTGGCGTGAACTCATGTGGTCGAAGCGACCACCTGAGTTCCTCGCCAAGGCGGAGCCCGAACGGCTCGATGATTTGCGCAATGTGCACCTGGAGTTCGCCGATCTGCGCATCCGATGGGGCGCCCATGACAGCGAGTTCATAAAGAGGAGGCATCAATCCATTCTGCGCGTACTTGTCAATGGAGTCATCTCACGGAACGGCAAAACATCGTACGTTCAGGCCGATTGAGCGGCGCTAGAAGGGTTCTCGCCGAAGCGGCTCACCTGGACATAGCCGATGCGGTGACGTGCATGGCGTACTCATGTATCCAGCCTTCGGGAAGAATTCTATGGCTCTGGACTGGATGCGTCTAGACTAGAATGGATCCTACGGCAGGGTTTTCTTGGACACCCTGATTTGATTGCGAGAGAGTTCTCGTAGGAGGACTGAGGAATTGGCGGCGGCGGAAGCCTGAGGAGCGACCGGAGCGGTCCCGAGTGTGACCCAAAGGGGTGGTTGTCGGCCCGGCGTAAACGCGAGATGGTGCTCCGCCTGCTGCGGAGGGACGAACTCGATCCGGTCTCGCGGGCATTGGGGATCACGGCCGCGCGGCCCGCGCAATGGCGTGACCGGGTTCTGGTTGCGGGCGAGGCCGGGCTAAAGAGCCTCGCGCCGGATACCCAGGGACGGCGACTACCGTCGATTGCAGGCCAAGATCGGCCAGCTGCTGATGGAGACCGAGTTCCTGTACGCGACGGTGGACCAGCGGAAGGCCGGCGTCCCTTTTACCCGGCGGCACGCGCTGCCGGGGTTTAGGAGGATGCGCCTCTTGACGCCGCGTTGATTCATTGGGCAGGGCGAAGGCCGTGCCGGTCAAGCGGGTGGCGCAACAGATGTTGGTCGGTCTGCTCCGGGTGAGCGAGCAGTGAATGACGACGTGCACGGCGCGCACAACAGCCCAGAGTCAAGACAGTGGCCATCAAGAGTGAAGCGCAATAGGCAGTGCTGGAGCTGCATCAGATGCGCCGGCAACTCGTGAAGTTCCGTACGGCCCAGGTCAACAGTCTGCGTAGGCTGTTGGCCGAGTACGGCGAAGTGATGCCGCAGGGATGCGGTGGCACATGGCGGCCGTGAAGAAAGTAAGGTCGTGGAGATTCAACTAAGCAACTCGTGAAAAGAAGAAGCACGGGCACTCCGTGCTTAGGATGTCCGACACACAGCGACAGCTGCGAACTTGACTGCTGCCGCGTTGACAGCAAGATCGCCAGCTTTCGGAGAAGCCATGTATCACTTGAGTTTTGAAGAGACGTACTCCCTCCTTCGGCAGCCTGAGTCCGGCATGGGCTATCAGGTCGTCGACGCGCTCACGAAGGACTACCGTACAAAGCGCGGAGTGGTCTTCAACGCGGAATTGCTCGCCCTCGATGAAGAAGAACGCAGTGACCGCCTGATGCTTTCGAAGTCCTACGCACAGGCCTTGAGCACTGCGAGGAGTGCCGTTGATCAGTTTCGTTCCCTCAGCGTTGTGCAGGACTACGGCACAACCGTTCTTTCGAAACGCCAAGCGATGGTGACTGGCGGTGCGGACATCGCGACCGAAGAAGAGACCAAGGAGGACGACGTCTATTACCGCTTCTCGGCTTCCGAGAACGACCGTCGCATAACTGACGATAAGCGCCTGCGGCCAGGAACGTATGCGACGACCGAAGAGGATGGAGGCGAGGTAGAGACTGGCAAGCAAGCGGTGGAGCTGTATGCCCTCCCGAATCCTGACCCGGCCTCGTATCGGTTTAGCATCGAGCCCAAGAAGGACACACAGCTGAAGAAGGGGATCGTTCAGCCCGCCAATGGACACCAAGGTGGGGGCGTCGAGGTGATCTTCACAGAAGGCACGCAGAAGGACACAGTGACGGTGCCACCAATGAAGCTGCCCGACGAATAGTGATGCGAATCAAGCTTGACAAGCGTTGGACGGATCAACTGCTGAAGTGGCCCGAGTCCGGCATGGGCTATCAGCGTGTCGATGTAACGATGGCGGATGGTCGGGAACTCACGGACGCCGTCGTCCTGAATGCTGAGCTACTCGAAGTACCGGCCGAGTTCGCGGAGGCCATCATAGGCGACATTCGGCTGCACCATGAGACGCAGCCGTTGCGGCGCTAGCAACCGACGATCTTCTGCACAAGCTGGCGCCTGTCTCGTTACACGCCCGCGAGATCTATGCAACAAAGACTCTCTACCCGAGCGCGATCTGGTACGTGTAAAATGCGACCAATCACAAAGCGGTAAATTGACAATATCGTGTGAAGTTTTCAGCGGGAGGTGGAAGGAATGGCGTACAACATTGGTGAGAAACCTGGCAAGGGCACGTATTGTTGTACGAGCTGTAACTGGCGCGTCACGCTCGACGAAAGCGACGACCGGCTGCCACCTTGTGGGAGTTGCGGGAAGGGCCAGAGCACGACGTACAGACGGTGCTGAGAGACAACGATTTGAGCCGATGCGCGGCCGGCAGGACCTCGACGACCTAGCGACGCGCGGCCGGCGTCACAGTGTTCGGCTGCGGACGTCCTTCATGTGCGCCAGTTCGGCGAGCGGGACGCCCGCCTCGCCGTCTTTCAAGATGCTTATAATCTGACGTTCCGTGACCCGGGACTTCGAGAAGGATCTAGAAAGGCGATTTCCACTCAGCAAGGGAGTGTCTTTAGAAATTCTCCCGTCAATACCCGGAAGTGTGTTCTGCAACCTAACCACTGCTCGCGATCTCCCATGCCTCTACGTCTTCCCTGAGTGTAAGAACTACACGAGACTGACGCTCGGCACGTACATTCCTCGTCGACACCGTCGGGTCCGGTCCGTAGTGGACGCCGTCCTTAACCTTAACCTTGAGAGGTTCCAGTCGTCGGCAAGCCGGATGCTTCGAGAGCCGAAGAACCATAAGTGCATTCGTGCTGCAAGAACTGACCAAGGCGCTCCAAGTCCAAATGACCTTCGCTGAAGTCCCGAGGACTGACCGTAATGATGAGACCGCGGCAAAACGTGCCTGCTCTAGCAGCTGGGATAAACGATCTCACAAGCTCGTGAATCAGTTCCTCGCGAGTCGCATTAAGACGCGAGAAGCCTGAACCAAGGATTGGGCAACATACGGTATCAAGATCTCCTTGCGTTCTGATGTACTCCCAAAGGCGCGGGAGCGCATCCTGGACATCTCGGCGCGTGGCCTGCGCCACTTTGTGAGCGTTCATGGTCGCAATCGCGACGAGATAAGCACGCTTTTTCTGAACCAAGACCGAAGCAACTGTACCTATCTCGTACCGTTGAAGTTTGCCGTACGTTTTCTCCTGTGAGCTAATCGGTGTGGATTGGGTTCCCTCAAGGGAGTGAGCAATATCTCGGTCAAGCTGTTCTCGCGAACTGCAGAGCCGTGTTGTAAACTGTCCCTGCACACTAGTTGCGTCAATGACGCTGTCTTCCATCGCTGTATCGAACGTAGTGTTGGTGCTAACAGCATATGCAACGTCGTTGATCGCGAAGATATCGCACACTCGAATGGTGATGCTACAATCCGTGTTCGCGACGGATGCCGACACGGACAGGCGCGGCCACGCTCGGAAGAGCCCAACTCCGCTCCCGGTGACCAGGAAGAGCCACCAATAGGCTTTGGTACTTTCCGAAAAATCCGACGCAAAGAACGCCGACACTTCTACGAACAACCACAGGACACCAAACGCATGGAGGAGTGACGACAATAATGTCTTGATCGACAGATAACGAATCGTCGCAGCAAACACGCCCATAGGTCACCTCTATAGACCAAGACGATGGTACACGTCGTCGTTGTAGTAACGAGCACCGACTTTATCTTGCAACCGAAGCTTCTGATACTCGCCTGGCCAATTCTCGAGCGCATGCTGGATTATTGCCGCGTTGAAGGGCACGTATACCACCAAGTGATCGCGGATCACAGGCGGACACCTATTGGAATCCTGCGAGCGATGGCCATTGAGGTTCACCCCGACGATGGGAAGGTCTCGCCGAATTGCTTGCTCGAGCTCCCAACGTAGGAACTTATACAAGTACCGTGTGTTTTCCCCGATAAGGGACACGACGACCTTCGCATTCGCGAGTCGTTCGGAAAGGCTGTGTTTGATGGACTCTTCCGTGCTGGTGTCACGAGCTTGAGTTAGGTCATGGGCGTCGTAAAAGGTGAAGTTAGTGTGGTCGCTTTGTTTCCAAGCCCGCATAAGGCGGTAGAAGTGCATGTCAGTATCGCCGTCGAACGAAATAAACACCTTATTGCGGTATGCCATCACGCCTCCACAAACCGTGCCACTGACCTGCTTTAAATGATTGCCGCTCATCATAAGAGAGCTCAGCGGTTCAGGGGCCTCAGCTGTTCGAACCGCTGTCAAGGGTGATGCTGCGGCAGTTGTCATCGCTCGCCGTGCGTAGCTATGGGAACTGAGTCTCCTGAGTGCACAATAAAGATGACGCTCATTGTAGTCCCATCGCCAAGCGTGGAGCTCGGCCTGCGCGTCGTCCATCGACGCGAACCAGTGCACGTTCAGGCATTCGTCGCACAGGCGGCCGTTGAACGACCCGATCGTGGCGTTGTCCGTGGGCCTACCTCGACGGCTGAAATCCAGCACGGCACCGTGAGCATAAGGCCCACAGATCCATCGCACGAATGACGAACTCACTCCATTGTTGCAGTAGATCCGTTGGGGCACGCCTCGGTCGAACCGCGGCCGATCTGAACTGCACGCTGCGCGAGGGAGGCTCGTCCGGTTCGAGCACAGGTAACGTGTAGAAGTGAAGCAGTAGACCGTCAGCCCCTCGGCGAAGATGATCGTCAGGGGCCACGGGAGCTGGTGTCAAGGCCTCGCGCTGGCCAGAGCACGCCAGTGGTCTGCACTGCTAGCCGCCGCCGGGCAGTTCTGGATGCCGCGGTGCCGTGATGCAGGGCGGGTCGTAGTCGTACTGTCAGCCGTTTCTGGTGCTACCAGCCGTTGCACGGTACACCCGGCCGCCACGGCCGTCCCACGCTTCTCGGCTGGGTGACTACGCCGACGGCACGTGGATGTTCGTCGCGACGTGCGACACCTGCGGTCGTCAGACATGCGTGGACCCCGCCGAGGTGCTGGCCCATCCACGCACCCATCCCCGCATGCGCGTGGCAGAACTCGCGATCTGCCTGCGCTGTCGAGACTGCCGCCACCGAACCGCGCGGGTCGACCCCGTCGCCAGCCTGCGCACGCAGGCGTTTGTCGCCGGGATGATTTAACGGGGCGTCGCGGCACCCTACCTGCTGGGACCACCAGGGCGTGACGGGCAGGACATCTCGCGCGGTGACCCGGCCGGCTGGGTGGAGACGGTTGGGAGCCGTCAACGGGCAAGGGGGGGTGGCTTCTTTAGCTTCACCGTCGGCCACTGGCGTCGCCCACCGCCCGCTGGGTCCGCTCCTCTGGTCGTCACGCCCACAGACAACGGCTGGAACCAGGCGATCCGTCTTGCGCGGAGATCGCAAAAAAAGTTGGGCGGAAAGTTTGCGCCCAACTCACTCTCTCTATCTCTCTGATTCCACATTGGTTACGCCTGCGTTCGATCGGCCGCCTCCCAAAAGTCGCCGCGCGCCCTGCTGACCGAGGCCCGTATTCATTGATCGTTTTTGGCACCGGGGGGCGCCGATCCCCTCTGTTCGCGCCCAATGCGCCCAGCTACGGTGGTGGGAGTTTGGTTGCACAGGGAGCAGGGTGACGATGCCGCACACGATCTTGAGACTGCCGACGGTCAAGGCCCGCACGGGCCTGTCGCGCAGCACGATCTATCTCCGCGTTTCCCGCGGGACCTTTCCCGCCCCCGTGCCCCTCGGGGGCCGTGCCGTGGGCTGGATCGAGGCGGAGGTGCACGCGTGGCTCACCGCGCGGATCGCGCAACGCCGGCCGATCGCGCCCGCAGAGCGGGAGCTCCAGCCATGACCCGGCTCAGGATGGCGGGCCATCGATGACGCCGCGTCACACGACGCCGGCGCCGGTCGCGCACGGCGGGGTTCGTGCCGTGGTCCACGGTCGGGGGCGCGGGCGGACCGCTGCCGGGCCGACGGCAGGCGCGCCGCGGCAGAAGCGGCGCACGACGGATGCGAATAACGGTCACTGGGCGCGGGGACGCACACCCCGTCCCGACGAGAAAAGGTGGTCGACATGATTCAGAACATCACCGTGGATGGCGAGGAGGCGCTTGCCGTGGACACGGCCGAAGAACTTGGCCGGGCGCTCTTGACCGGCCGGTATGTCCTCGCGTCCGACGCGGTGCGCGCGGAGTACGGGCTCACGGACACCGAAAACTCCGACACCGAAGACATCGTGGACGAGTCGGACTGGCGCGATGACGCGTGGCGCGCGGAGGGGGGTCGCTGATGGCGTGGGGCCGAAAGAAAACCGCGGCGCAGACCCCCGCGTGGAGTCAAGACGACTACCACGCAGAGTTTGCCGGCAAGCTCAAAGAACAGATCGAGCAGGGCGTGGCGCCGTGGCAGAAGCCGTGTCCACCATGTAGATTCAGCGTTAATCGTCCAATAACGTCCAATGTATTCTATAACTATCTAATTTATAGATAGTTAGTACAGTGTATCTTGGCTTGACACAAGCCAGAGCGACCTATAACATCCACTACGTTCCACCACATAACGGTGGAAAGAATGGTGGAAAGGATGCTGCCGACTCACCCCCCCCACGCGCCAGCCCGAACACGCCCTCTCGACCGCCTTCGTCCGCACCGTCGCCGCGGCCGGCCGGTATTGCGACGGCCAGGGCTTGTACCTCGACGTCCAGCCGTCCGGCAGCCGGAGTTGGGTCCAGCGGATCGCCATCCGCGGACGCCGCCGCGAACTCGGGCTCGGCGGCTTCCCGCTCGTCTCGCTCAAGGAGGCCCGCGCGCTCGCCTTCGCCAACCGCAAGCTCGCCCGCGCCGGGGGCGACCCGCTCGCCGAGAAGCGCCGTCTCCAGCGCACGCCGACCTTCGCCGTCGCCGCCGAGCAGGTCTGGACCCAGATGCAGCCCGGCTGGCGCAATCCGAAGTACGGCAAGGATTGGATGTCGAGCATGACGCGGTTCGCGTTCCCGCGCATTGGTCAGCTGCCGGTCTCGGAGGTGACGAGCGCCGACGTGATCGAGACGCTGCGGCCCGTCTGGCATGTCCGCCCGGCGACGGCGCGGCGGGTGCGCGAACGCATCAGCACGGTGATGGAATGGGCCGTGGCGATGGACCTGAGAGCCGACAACCCATGCGACCGCATCGGGCCGGTCCTGGGCCCGCAGCAGAATCTGGTCCAGCACATGCGGGCGCTGCCCCATCGCGACGTGGCGGCGGCCATCGGCGCGGTGCAGGCGTCGGGGGCTCCGCCCGTGGTGAAGCTCGCCTTCGAGTTCCTCGTGCTCACGGCGGCGCGATCCGGTGAGGTCCGCGGGGCGCAGTGGGCCGAGGTCGACGCGGAGGACCACGTCTGGACCATCCCGGCCACGCGCACGAAGGCCAAGCGGGAACACCGGGTTCCCCTGTGCCGGCGTGCCGCCCAGATCCTCGACGCGGCGCGCGCGCTCGGCGACGGCCATGCGCTGGTGTTCCCGAGCGGGCGCGGGAAGCGGCTGGCCGATATGGCGCTGTCGGGGCTGCTCAAGGACCTGGCGATCGGCGGCGTCCCGCACGGCTTTCGTTCGAGCTTCCGGGACTGGACGGCCGAGGAGACCAATCACCCGCGCGAGGTCGTCGAGGCGGCGCTCGCGCACGTGGTCCAGAATAAGGTCGAAGCCGCCTATGCCCGCTCGGACCTGTTCGAGCGGCGGCGCCGGCTGATGGACGATTGGGCCTCTGCCATAGAGTCGAGGTAACTCATTCTATAGCAATATCTTACAGCTGTAGCTGTAATCTCTTCCCCTCATCGGACCCCTCGTTCGCAATCAGATGTCCGAGGGCGTTGAAGACCCTCTGTGGACGGCTTGAGATCGTGGACCGCAGAGACGACCACGCGCTGATCAGGCGCCGCGGGGCACCATCGTCACGACTGCCGTTGTCACCGAACGACGATCGAGCGTCGGCCAGCGACGCGTACGCGTGGCGGGCGGACAGCGGCACAAGAGAGCCGAACCGCCGCGCAGGACGTGCCTGTACGTCCTCTGCAGTGCGGGCCTGCTCGGTGGCCGGCGCTGAGCCGCACGCGACCTTGGAAGCGGCGGGAGTCGAACCCGTTCGACCGTGTTTCGGTAACTGACTGACGACGCGTAGTTTGTGGTTTAACACGTTCGAATGCAAGCGTTTGTCGGCAGCCGTCGAGTCTGCTGGGGTCCGCCTGAGTCCCCTGGAATCGACCCGGTTCGTGGAGAAATAGTGGAGGAGGAGGGAACCTGTTCCCGAGCCGCCTGGCGGCGGGTGCAGGTTCCGCCTCCTCCACAGGACCATGACGGTCAGTCCAGCTACGCAACCATCTCTGACGAATCTCCGAGTCCCAGGCGCGCGTTGCGCGCTTCACCCGCCGGAATCCTTTGACCGCTTCCAGTACACTGGCAGCGAACGGCCTTGTTGCATGAATCAGACATGGCTCGCAACAAGATCATGCACCTCAGGACTGCGAACGCGAATGGAGCCGCCCGGACCGTCACGTTCGCGCACCGCAGACGCCGCGCGCGTGGCCATTCCCCTCCTAATCGCCTTCGCCGCGCCGTCGTCGCTCGTCGTGGAACGCGACCGCCCCTCGCAGTTCCCGATCCTGGGTAACGGTCCACCCGGCACGTTCGTCCTATTCCCGGGCCGGCTCCGAGTGTCGCTGCCCACCGATCAAGTCGTCTCGGCGGACGACACCGGCGGCTACGCCAAGGTCGGATTCGGAGGAATGCGCTTCACCGGCATGGCAAGCGGGCGTCTCGTCTTCGTGCGTGAGCGCGACCTGCACCCGGTGGACCAGCTCTCGCCAGATCGCAGCCACACGATGCGGCTGGAGCCCCAGTGGGTCGCATCGGTCGTCGCATACGGTCACCTCCTGTGGCCCGCCGTCCCTCGCGAGCCATAACCCGTCGGGATTTTGCTGGTGCATCGATCTGCTCAACCGCAACGCCGCCCCCGATGACATCCTCACCACGTTGCGGCGTCGGCCGAATATCTTCGGGGCCGGCTTGTGGGTTGGCAGAGGCCGGAGTGGGGTCCAAATCATGGCCGAACGTGCCGGAAGCGACATAACTCCAGAGCATTTCTCGGACACCTCTCCCGCGTTTTGTTTTCGGGATGC
This sequence comes from Vicinamibacterales bacterium, assembly GCA_965197935.1. GTDB lineage: Bacteria > Acidobacteriota > Vicinamibacteria > Vicinamibacterales > CAZQMT01 > CAZQMT01. Next base: position 176,455 of record CBDAOD010000003.1, read on the forward strand.
GTGATCAGTGATGCGCTGGATCGGAGGCGCTGTATGACTCTGGGTTGGTGAACGGAAATTGACCGGGATGGCAAGTACCGCGTTCGCGAGGGAGCGAATTGACCTCGATCACCCGGCGACATGGCCAAAGGCGGTATGCGCGTTTCTCGCAGAGCACCACGAGTTGTTCCTACGCTGGGAGACTAGGCAGGGCGGCGTTTCCCCCCAGATGTTCGATGGAGCCATCGTCGGATTGGCGAATGTGCTGCAGCCCCACGAAATGGTGGGTTGGCATTGCACGCGTCTCACCGACCCAGAGATCGAAGAGATCTCCCGCAATGGCATGCGGCTACCCGACGGTACGATGCTCGCGCGCCGCATCGACGCTGTCGCGGAAGCAGGTTGCCTTGCACCCGATGTCGCGCGGCTTCTCAAATCCAGAAATCAAACGGACGAGGAGAACCGCACCGGCACGGTCCGGTTTTGCTTTTTCCCACCGGGGAGAGCTGGCGAAGACGGAATTGGACGGTTTTTCCGCCACTGGGGTAGCGAAGCGCTCTACAACTCGCATGAACGTGACCCGGTGTCGTCGCAGGCTATCAGCTGCATCGGGACACCGTGCCTCGTCGAAGCAAACGTGCCGATTGCAGCTTTGGCTAGGCATTGTGGTCTCGAGTTCAACATCCTTCGACGATTCCTGGTTTTATCGTCAGCTCCGCCTACATCTCCCACGCCGGCAGAAGCGCCGGCTTCCCCGCATCCCGTGGCACCCGCTGGTCGCTCCGACGCGGTCCAACCAGGTATGGGCGCTCGATTTCATGCACGACCGTCTGTACTCCGGCCAGTCGTTCCGAACATTGAACGTCCTGGACGAGAGCAACCGCGAGGGATTGGCCATTGAGATCGACACGTCACTGCCGGCAGGCCGGGTGATCAGGGTGCTGGAACAGCTGCGTGACCTTCGCTGGCTGCCGGATGCCCTCCGACTCGACAACGGGCTACCTCAGAAGTCAAGGAGACAGAGCTTCTCTGATCTGACCATCGGGTCAGTCGATTCCGCCGCGCGTCGCCAAGCGGGTTCCACCCTCGCGGAATCGCACGCTGACCATAGTCACACAGGGTCACGGTCACACCGGCCTGCCCTCACGAGGCTTAACAGAGCGTCGTACTCCAGGTGGAAGGTCCAAGCATTATCTACGAGGTCGCATGCGCCTCGACGGCCCGTGGCGAAGGGATCCTCCCGCCTGGTCTCGTCGCTTCCGGGAAGCGGCGATAGTCGATGCCGGTCGTGACTACGGCGTACGCGACGCGCGCCATTTGGGCCGCCACCGCCGTGTACCCCTTCCGTCGCCGGTCCGCGTTCTGCGGATCGGGGCGGACGTAGTCCTCGAACTTCCGGCGAAAACTGTTCTGTTGCATCCGAATCGCCACCGTGCCGGCCATCCAGAAGGCGTATCGCAGCCGCGCATTCCCGCGTTTCGACAGGCGCGTGGTCCCACGAAATTGGCCCGACTGCGCGGTGCACAGATCAAACCCGCAGTATTTGAGAAATTGCCGAACGCAGCTGAAGCGCCGCAGGTCACGCGCCTCGGCGAGGATGGTCATCGCGAGGATCGGCCCGATGCCAGGCAGGGTCTGCAAGCGGACAAAGCCCGGCTGCGTGGCCAGTCGCGTCGCGATCTCCAGTTCCAGGCGCTTGCGCAACTGGCAGAGCGCCCGATACTCCTCGAGCACGACCCGAAACATCCGAATCGTCTCCGACGTGTCGGCCACGGGTAGCCCCACACTGCCACAGGCGGTCTCATAGAAGTCGGCGAGCCACCGCGTCTTGTCGACCTTCCGGCCCGTGACCTGCGCGCGCGCCGCGGCGACGAACGCGGTCGTGGTGTACCGGCGCACGGCCGCCGGACACGGCGCGAAGAGCAGCAGCTCGGTGAACCATTCGGCCCGGGAGCTGTGCAGATACCGCTCGGCCTCCGAAAAATACAGCGGCAGATGGTGCGTGATCAGGCTGTGCTGGAGCCGCACCTTCCGCAGGGAGACTTGCTGGTAGGTGTTGGCCATCTCCTGCAGGTCCTGATGCCCGGTCACCAGCGGATCGAGATAGCGCTGCGTCGTCCCCTGCTTCAGCAGATGCAGAATGACTTGCGCGTCCTTCGGGTCGTTCTTGTCCCAGGAGTTGTACGGGGCCTCCCGTGTGCGGGCGACAGCAATGGACGAAACCAGGCACAGACGAAAGCCCGCCCGCCCGAGGACGTAGGCGAGCGGCCGATGGTAGTCGCCGGTCGCCTCGAACGCGATCTCGCACGGCCACCCGAGCGCGCCGAGCATGCCGACGAACCGGTCGATCTCTGTGTTGGTGTTGGCAACCCGCAGACTGCGGCGCTTGCCACCTGGTAGTTCCCACAGTATCTGGTGGGTCAACTTCGCGATGTCGATCCCTACCCGCACGACGGGGGACGTGGTAGAAAACGTTGAGGTCATGGCTGGCAGTCTCCTCTGGTTTGAGTTGTGGTAAACCCATTCTAGAGAAGCACTTGTCCTGCCTTGACCTCACGTTCCGAAGGTGCTAGGGCCCGGAGTTCACGGCGAGACTGGTCCGCGAGTGGCTCCAGGCGCTGGCCGTGCAGACGCTGTTCATCGAACGCGAGAGTCCGTGGGAGAACGGCTACGTGGAATCGTTCAACGGCAAGCTGCGCGACGAACTCCTGGCGCGGGAGACGTTGTACACACTGACTGAGGCCAAGATCTTGATCGAACGATGGCGACGGGAGTACAACACGGTGCGACCGCACAGTGCGCTGGGCTATCGCCAGCCCGCGCCAGAAGCGGTCAGGTCGGCCCCATTGGGAGAGCCGCAAGTACGCTGGGCTCTCTCATAACAACTGGACCGATGACGGGGGGCACGTCACCAAGGGCCAGCCGGGCAGCGAATCCGTCGCTACCAGTACACGGCGATCGATGATGCCACTCGGATCCGCGCGCTCCGCGTCTACCGGCCACACACACAGCAGAACGCCATCGCCTTCGCAGACGACGTGAGCCGGACGTTTCCCTTCCGTATTCACACGGTGCGCACCGACCGCGGCCATGAGTTCCAGGCGCTGTTTCATTGGCACCTCGCGGACCAGGGTATCCAGCACGTCTACATCAAGCCCCGCACCCCACAACTGAACGGCAAAGTCGAGCGTTCCCATCGCACGGATCGGCAGGAGTTCTATCAGCTCCTGAGCTACAAGGGCGATGTCGATCTGGAGCAACGGCTGGCCGAGTGGGAGCGCTTCTACAACTTCGGTCGGCCCCACGGAGCATTCGCCGGGCAGACCCCGTACGAAGCACTCCGAGAACGGTTACAGCCATGATGGCGACTGTCCCACGAGATCCGTCACATCACAGGCCCGCGACGCCACCGAGGCCATCGCGTCTCAGATCAAACAGCGCCTACGGGATGCCGTGGGCGAGCGCGTCACGTGTTCCATCGGCTGTGCGCCGAACCGCTGGCTCGCCAAGATCGCTGCGGACCTCGAGAAGCCGGATGGCCTGACCGTGCTGCGGCCGGGTGACTTGCCGGGCCGCCTGCTCGGTCTCGACCTCGAGGACTTGCCGGGGGTGGCCAGGCGGATGCGGGCGCGGCTGGCCCACTGGGGCCTCGCGTCCGTCGGGGACCTGTGGCAGGCGGATCCGCACCGGCTCCGCGCGGCCTGGGGTACCGTCACCGGCGCCCGGCTCTGGTACGCGCTGCACGGCTACGCCGTCGGTGTGCCGTCCACCCGCTGCCACTCGTTCGGGCATGGGCGGGTCCTGCCGCCTGACCAGCGGAGCCTGCCCGCCGCCCGGCCCTCTGTTCGGCAACTGGTGGTGAAGGCGGCGTGGCGCTTGCGACGTGCCGGCACCCTCGCGCGCCGGCTCTCCCTACTAGTACTACTTTGTTAGATCCGCAATTGCACCGACTTTAGCGCCTCGATGCGCTTCAGGTAGAACGGCCGTGGAGCAAAGAGGTGCGCGGTGAAGATTTCCTGCACGATCGCGCGGGCCACTGGAAAGGTGAGCCCGGCGAGGTGCCGCCGCCGCTCGGCCTGCAGGAAGTTGTACGTCACGGCGGTGAGCACGACGTGATGGTGCCAGCCCGGGAACGTGCGGCCTTCGAAGTGATCCAACCCGAGGTGGGTCTTCAACTCTTGGTACTGCTGCTCGATGGCCCACCGCTGATGCGCGAGTCGGACAAGCTGCGGCCAGGAGGTGGTGGCCGGCAGGTTGACGAAGAAGTATTTGGTCCGCGGCGTCGCGCCCGTGTCGCGTTCGGCCAGCAGCCACACCTCGGGGGCGAGCCGGCGGTCGCGCCAGTCGTGGGCCGGGGTCACCCGCAGGGCCACACACTGGACCGTCCAGCGGCGCCCGCCGCGGCGGTTGCGCCAGCTGATGGGCCGCCACCGCGGCTGCGCCTTGGCGGCCTGGGCCACCGTGTACGCCCGCACGCCCGCCGCCAGGTCTGGCCGGGTGCGCGGGCGCCCCAGCCGGCCGCCCCGCCGGTGCCCGAGGCGCGGCCGCCCCAGGAACACGGTCTGCGACGAGGAAATCCCCACCGCATAGGGGAGCCGCAACCGATGCCACATGGCCCGAAACAGGCCGGTATCGCCAAACTCCGCATCGGCCAGCACGCCGGTGCCGGTGAGGCCGCTGGCGCGCACCTGCCGGAGCAGGGTGAGCGCTTGGCGCCACTTCGCCTGCAACCGGACACCCCGGGGAAGCCGCGCCCGATCGCGGGCGGCGTCGGTCAGCCACGCCTCGGGCACATAGAGCGCGGCCCCCAGCAAGTAGGCGCGCAGCCCGGTCCACAGCGCCGCGGTGACCGCCACTTGGCCATTGGCGACTTTCCCCACGGCCCCACAGTACTGGCGGGCCACCCCGACCGAGGACGTCCCTGGCTGGGGGAAACTCGTGCCAGCGAAGATCACCAGCCCTTCGCGTTCGGGCAGCACCGCCCGCAGGCAGCGCCAGACGCCGTCGGCACTCCACGGCGCATCGGTGATGAAGTGTTGGAACGCTTGATAGCCCCCGGGCTCGGGCCCCCGCGCCAGCATCGCTTCCATCGACTTGCGCGGGCTGTCGCTGAGCAACCCCTGGACGTACCGGCGCAACGCCAGCTCCTGTGCGCGCTGGCCGAAGCACGCCTTGAAGGCCTCGAGCCATCTCATCAGGCGACGCAACTGCCCCACCGTGCGGCGGTCGTGCACTACCGCGCAGGGTCCCGAATTCGCCGGAAAAGTACAATGTCCTCAAATTAGATCACTTGTCGGATCTCGCCCAAATTGTGCGATCTAACAAAGTAGTAGTAGTACTAGGAGTCCAAGGGAAACGGGCCGGCTTGCGGTGGGGAGCACAGAAACCCGGCATCGTAAACTGGAGCTTACACCGAGTTCCGCATTGGCACTTGTCCGGCCAGTCGGCAACGAGTAGTCGCCCAGAGACGAGTCGCCGCGACTAACCTGAACTTACCTTAGCGAGCGTCACTCGGTGCCCCCATGGTCTGCTGGCCGTCGGCGGCACTCAGGCTAAGCCTGTCGGCGATGAGCCGGTAGGCAATGTAGTACTTGTAGATATTGCTGACGTACTGCACCGGTTCGCGTCCGACTTCTCTGGCGGCAACGACCTCGACGTTGCCGAACCATACGTTCGGATCCAGCCCGGCTTCCTCCGTCTGACGGCGCAAGCGAACGATCCTGTTCGGGCCGGCGTTGTACGCCGCGAGCGACAGCAGCCCCCTGTTCACCTCGTCGATCGCCTCGTCGGCGAAGTACCGGTCTCGAATGAAGCGTAGGTATTTCACGCCCGCATGGATGTTGTTGTCGAGCATTTCGATATCAGGAATTCCCACGTTCGGGTCGGCCGCTGTGCTCGGCAGAAGCTGCATCACACCGATTGCCCCGGCGGCACTCCGCGCGCTTTGGTCGAGCCGTGACTCCTGATACCCCTGGGCTGCCACCATCAGCCAGTCGAATCCATACGTTCCGGCGTGCTCCTGGAAGAAGCCGACGGTGGACTCGAAGCGATCCAGCTCGACGGCCGACAGCGAATTTCTGACCCACCGGGTGTCCTTCAGATAGCGGTTCAAGACGACGTTACCCATCAGCGAACCACGCCGGTGCGTGCTGACGAACGCGTCAAGGACCTCCCGGAGCTGCGGACTGTCCTTTCGCAACGCCCATGCGATCTCGCCGCCGGTGTTCACGGCGAGATCGGCCCGGACGGTGATGTCGTCGAACACCTGCGCCCAGAACTCGGCTTTGTGACTGTCCACAACGACCATCGGCAGCAACGCTGCATTCACCATCTCGAGCAGGTCTTCATCCTCGATGTACTCGGGCGCAGGCACCAGCGTGACTTCCGCGCGGCCAGCCGCGCGCTGCGACTCGTTGAACCGGCGCAGGCTCTCGTAGTAACTGCTTGAAGGCCTCACGGTGATCTCTTGCCCAACCAGGTCATCGAGACCCGCGAGTGGTGGCGCAGCTGGGCCGGTGACGACGACCTCGTCGACCCCGGTCAGGAACGGGTCTGTGAAGTCCACGGTCTGCAGGCGCTGTGGCGTAATCGTTAGGTTCGCGGCCGCAATATCCCCATACCCAGCTGCGAGCGCCGGGAACAGGCGGTCACGCGTGACCGGGATGATAAGGACGTGAATCTGTAGTGTGCCAGTGCCAAGCTGCTCGTTGATCTCATCCTCGAACATCTTGACCATCTCGTAGGTCGCGCCACGCTGCAGGGCACCGTCGAGAAAATAGAGTCCCTTGGCGAACACCGTCAGCACTCGAATGACCCGGCGCTCCCGCATCCCGTCAAAATCACCAACCCAGGCCTCGTCGAGTTGCTGTAACTCGGGCGGCAATCCTTGCGCGGTAGGACTGACCAAGCTGATGCGAGGAGCGTCATTCCCGATGGCAAGCGAGGCGGCAACGGCGGCGTCCGGTGGGACGTCGAGCGGAGAGCCACCGCAGGCGAGGCCCAACCCGCTGATGACCACGGGGAGAATGGAAAACCTCATCCGAGCGACGTTCATGGATCCCCTCCAGCCACCACACTACCATACGCGGGGGCGTAGCAGCTCTGGGCCTGACCCGCTTTCGTGGACGGGTACGGACTTGGGTTCAAGCGCTCTGCTGCAGCTGTCTCCTCTCGTAGTTGATGGGTGACAGGTACCCGAGGGCGGAATGGCGACGGTGCGGATTGTACCAGCCCTCGAGCCACTGGAAGATCGCCATGCGCGCCTCGGCCTGACTCTGAAAGCGGCGGCGGTTCAGCACCTCGCGTTCAAGCGTGGCGAAGAAGCTCTCGGCCATCGCGTTATCGTACGCATCGCCCGTGGAACCCATCGACGGCATCACGCGCGCTTCCTGACAGCGCTTGCCGAAGGCGTAGCTGGTGTACTGACACCCGCGGAAGCTCTCATAAATGTCAAGGGGCGCTCGTCGAGCCTCCAACATCGGCGGTGTTGGCCTTCACAAGGGGATAGACCTCACGAGCGATGTATCGCTCGATGCAGCGGATGGCCTCGAGTTTGGACTTACCGCTGGCGACCTTGCGTTGAGCAAACGCTTGCGTGCGCTCGTCGGTGCGGAGCCGGCTAATCGTGATCATGTGGAGGGCCCGGTTGGCTTGACGGTCGCCGCCACGGTTGAGGCGGTGGCGATCAGTCTTGCCGGAGGAGGCGGGCAGCGGCGCCACCCCGCAGAGCATCGCCCAGGCGGCTTCGGACCGGATGCGCCCGGGGTTGTCGCCGGCGGTGACGAGCAGCTGCCCAGCGGTCTCAATGCCGATGCACGGGCGCTCGATGAGTCGCGCGCCGAGGTCGGTGACGAGGGGCTCGATGAGGTCGTCGAGGTCGGCCACTTCGTTGTTGAGCTCCAGGATACGCCGGGCCAACGACCGCATCGCGATCCGGGTGGCGGTGGCGGGATGGTCGAAGTCGTCATAGTCGGGCCGCCAGGCCGCGACGGTCCGCAGCAGCTGCATCCGGGTCAGGGAACGGACCTCGTCGCGGACCTCGTCCGGGGCAGACACGGCATGACTGCGCAGAAGCTGGAGTGCCTTGGTTCGGGAACGCACGGCCCCGGCCCGCGTCAACCGCAGCACGCGGAGCGCTTCGACGCGGCCATTCTTGTTCTTCGGCGTGGATAGGCGGCGCCCCGAGATGACGGCCCGGGCGGCCATCTCGGCATCGACGGCATCCGATTTCCCGCGGCGACGTCGGTCGCTCCGATCAGGGCGGTCGACTTCATGTGTCGTCACACCCGCCGCGTTCAAGAAACGCATGATCCCGGCGCCATAGCTGCCGGTGCCTTCGATCCCGACCGACTCGAGCGCGCCGTGCTGACGCATCCAACGGAGTAACGCCCGATACCCTGCGCGTGTCGTCGAGAAGTCCTTGGTCTCCAGCAGACGGCCGTCGTCGCGGTCGACGACGGCGGCCATGTGCAGATCCTTGTGGGTGTCAATGCCGCCGACCACGCGGATGGTCGGTACCGATGTCACGTGCGTCATGTCGCCTCCTTGGCTCGGTCATAGGGAACGGCGCCGGCGCACCGAGGCGGGTGGACAAGACAGTGACGGGGCCACTGGCCAGGCTCTACATGAAGTCACACCGTCGGTGAGGCAGGCGCCTCACTGGCCCGCTCCCGGGCAACCGACAGTTCCGAGGAAAGACACAGGGTCAATCGGAAATGTGGGTCAGAGAAGCCCAGGAGCGTTCCAGCACCCACATCCTGACGGGTCAATCGCTGGTGCGGGTCAAGCCGCCCGGAAGCAGGCCCCCATATACTCACTATCCGAGTGGTGGATGACCGCCTCGGGCCGGCGCTGCGCCAGCGCCATGTTCAGGGCGCTGAGCACGAGGTCGGTCTTGAGGTGCGGTTCCATCGCCCAGCCAACGATACGCCGCGACCAGACGTCGAGCACGACGGCGAGATAGAGAAACCCGGCCCACGTCGGGATGTAGGTGATGTCGGCCACCCAGAGGCGGTCTGGGCCTGCCGCCGCAAACTGGCGATCGACTTGATCGACGGCCCGGTCCGCGGCGGGGTCGCCGACGGTCGTCGTCACGAACCGGCGCGGGTGCAAACCTTGTAGACCCGCCGCCCGCATCAGCCGAGCCACGCGTTTCTTGCCGATCCGACGGTGGTGCGCATCGGCCAGCTCGGCGTGGATGCTGGGCGCCCCGTACGCGCCATCCGAGCGCCGGTGGATCGCGTGGATCAGGGCCGTGAGCCCGATGTCCTCCACGGCCCGCGCCGACAAGGGCCGCGGCACCCACGCATAGAATCCGCTGGCGGAGACGCCCAGCAGCCGGCTCATCACCCGAACCGGAAAGGTGGCCTGATTCGCGTTCATAAACCCGAAGATCGCTTCGTGTTCGGTACGGTCTCCTGTGCGAACCAGGCCGCGGTGCGTTCAGGGTGTCGACGCAACACGATGAGTGATCGGAGGGATCATGACGTGTGTGCGCCGGGCGCGATTGTTACCAAGGGAGAAGGCCGATCTCTGGTCCCGTTGGCAGCGTGGCGAGTCGCTGAGTGAGATTGGCCGGGCACTGGGCCGGGTGCCGGGGACGGTGTTCCACGTCGTCGTGGCCCACGGGGGGATCTCGCCCGCGGCCCGGCACCGCTCGCGACTGGCACTGACGCCTGGGGACCGCGAGAGCATCTCTCGGGGCTTGGCGACCGGGTGGTCCCTGCGTCGCATCAGCCGCGACATCGGACGAGCGGCCTCGACGGTCAGCCGGGAGGTGCGTCGCCACGGCGGTCGACGCGGGTACCGCGCTGCGGCCGCGGACAGCCGCGCCTGGGCGCGAGGCCGCCGACCCAAGCGGTGCCGCCTAGTGGTGTGTCCCAAGAATAACTTTGCACTTCCCAACCTTCTCTAGAATCGTATCGACCGTCGCGGTCCAGACAAAGGGTTGGGGGTTGTCGTTGTAGCGCTGGAGGTAATCGTTGATGGCGGCGACGAGTTCGTCGACACTGCAAAACACCCCGCGGCGGATGCGTTTCTGCGTGAGCTGGCTGAACCAACTCTCGACGAGGTTGAGCCACGATGCGCCGGTAGGGGTGAAGTGGAGCGTGAAGCGCGGATGGGCCGCCAGCCAGGCCCGCACGGTCGGATGTTTATGCGTGCCGTAGTTGTCCAGAATGAGGTGGAGGTCGAGGCGAGAGGGGAACGCGCGGTGGAGTTGGCGAAGAAACTTCAGGAACTCCTGATGCCGATGCCGGCCGTGGCACTCGCCGATGACCTGCCCGGTCAGCATGCTTCAGCGCGGCGAACAAGGTCGTTGTCCCGTGGCGCTTGTAGTCATGCGTGAGTGTCCCACAGCGGCCCTTCTTCATCGGCAGCCCGGGCTGCGTCCGGTCCAGCGCCTGAATGTGACTCTTCTCGTCCACACACAGCACGACGGCCTTCTCGGGCGGATTCATGTACAGCCCCACGACGTCCGTCAGCTTCTCCACGAACGCGGGATCGGTCGACAGCTTGAACGTCTCCACTCGATGGGGCTGGAGGCCATGCGCGTCCCAGATCCGCTGCACGGTCGAGCGACTGACCCCCTGCGCCTTCGCCATCGTGCGACAACTCCAGGGGGTCGCCCCCGGTGGCGTGCGGTGCAACGTTGCGTGGACGATGGCTTTGACCCTGCGCGCACTGATCGTCGGTTTGCGCCCGCGCCCCTCACGCATCTCGAACACCGAATCAACGCCCTCCTCTCCAAACCGGTCGCGCCAAGCCAGCACGGTCGGCCGGCTGACGTCCACGGTCGCGGCAATGCGGCTGTTGGAACCCCCCTCGGTCGCCAGCAGCAACGCCTTCGCGCGGATGACTACCCGATGCGGGGCCGACGTACTACGGGCCCACTGTTCCAGGAGTCGCCGATCCTTCGCGGCCATGGACAGAGCGGCGGCGGCATCATTCATCCCGCCGATATTGCACGCAGGTCGTTGATATGTAAATGTATTTCAGGGACACTGCACTAGCTAGTGTCCCGTGGAAAAGCCCTGCTGCAGTCGGCCTGGGAGATTGCGGTGGAGAGATGACATCCGGACCGAGGGCGTCAGGGTCGGCGAAGTGCTTATGCCAGCTCGTCGAGCGCCTCGCGGGCCGCGGCGAAGAGGGCCTCGCGCGTCGTTTCCAGGCCACCCGCCTGCGCGAGCCGTGGCCGTCCACCGCCGCGGCCACCGAACCGGTCCACGAGCCGTCGAAGAACCGCGGCGGCATCCACGGCGAGGTCCTCCGAACGAGCGACGACCAGGCGTAGCGGGCCCGTCGCGGAGGCGAGGACGACGACATGCCCGGGGCTAGCCGTGACGGCGGCGGCCAGGCTCTTGAGCCCCGCGGCATCATGATCCTCCACTGCCTCGAGGACGCGCACGACGTGCCCGATCCGGGTCCCGCGCGCGGCCAGCGCCGCAGCCTCGTGGGCGGCAAGCCGCCCGAGAAGCGTCGCCATTCGCCGCTTGAGCTCCCGCTGGTCCTCCTGCAGACGACCGATGGCATCGGGCAGGTCGCCCGGCAACGCCGAGAGTAACCCCACACTCTGCGTCACCGCGTCCCGCGCGGTCCGAAACGCGCCGAGGGCTCGTACACCGCACACGAATTCGACCCGCACACCGCCCTTGAATCGCTCCCAGGATCTGACGCCAATGATCCCGACGCCACCCGTGCGCGCCACGTGGGTTCCGCCGCACGCGGACAGATCGAATCCGTCGACCTCAACGAGGCGAAGCGTTCCCTCCCGTGTCGACTCCTTCCGCAGCGGCAGCGCCGCCGCCGCGGCGGCGCCCACCGACGTGATACGAACGACCCGGTCCTCCCAGACGACGCGGTTGGCCTCGGTCTCTGCGTGGGCGATCGCCTCTGTCGCCAGGTCGCGAGCGAGGTCGACGGTGGAACCGAGCCGACCGAGATGGAAGCTGACGGTCCGGGCCTGATAGAGATGGTCGAACGCCGCGGAGAGCAGGTGTTGGCCGGTGTGCTGCTGCATGTGGTCGAACCGCCGTGCCCAGTCGACCCGGCCGTGGACGGGCTGGCCCACCCGCAGATCACCTTCGACAAGGTGCCCGATCGCGCCATCCGCGCGATCCTCGACGTCGACAACCTTCAGACCCGCGAGCGTCCCGGTGTCGTGCGGCTGTCCGCCCGACGTGGGATAGAACGACGTGCGGTCGAGCACGGCCACGTTCAGGCCGTCCCGAAGCTCGACCGCCTCCACCGTGGCATCGAACTCGGACTGATACGCGTCGGCGTAGTAGAGTCGTTCAGTCATCCTCGGCCCTCGCCGCGGGCGCCGCTCATCGTCTCGCCTCGCCCACGAGCGGATCGCGCACACCGGCCTCCGCGAACCCGCGCGCCCGGAGCCGGCAGCTGTCGCAGCGGCCGCAGGGCTCGCCGGACGGCCCTGGATCGTAGCAGCTGTGCGTCAGCGCGTAGTCGAGACCCAGGGCAATTCCGCGCCGCACGATGTCGGCCTTGGACATCTCGATCAGCGGCGTCCGGATGCGGAACTCGCCACCCTCCACCCCGGCTCGCGTGCCCAGCGCCGCGAGCCGCTCGAACGCGTTGATGAACTCGGCGCGGCAGTCCGGGTAGCCGGAGTAGTCCAGGGCGTTCACGCCGATGAAAATGGCACGAGCGCCCACGCTCTCCGCCCAGGCCAGAGCCAGAGCCAGCAGCACCGTATTCCTGGCCGGCACGTAGGTCGATGGAATGTCGTGCCCGTCGAGCGCGCGGTCCTTCGGGATGGCACCCCGTCCGGTGAGCGCCGTGCGCCCGAGTGCCGCCAGGTCGACTTCCAGCTCGATGTGCCGGGCGACATCGAGCGCACGCGCCACCCGGCGCGCCGCCTGGCGCTCGCAGTCGTGTACCTGACCGTAGCCCACGGTCAGGGCGTACAGGGCGTAGCCCTCCTCGCGCGCCATGCCGCCGGCGGTATAGGAGTCGAGTCCACCGCTGAGCAGAAGAATGGCGTTCACGACCCCGGGACCTTCCTCACGGGCGGTTAGCTCCACAGTTCACTTGGATTGCCAAGTCTGGGGTTAGACCCCCCGGGCGTCGGGTCCCCAGATGAGCTTGTGCAGCTGGAGCTGCAGCCGGACCGCCAGACGGTCCTCGAGCAGCCACGCCGCCAGCACCTGCGGCGCCAGCTCGCCGTGCACGGGCGAGAACAGCACGCGGTGACCACGCTGGTCCAGGTGCCGCTCGCGCACCGATTCTCGGGCGAACTCGTAGTCGACGCGATCCTTGATGACGAACTTGATCTCGTCGCGGCGGCCGAGCGCCGAGAGGTTGCTCCAGGCGTTCCGCTCGCACTCTCCGCTGCCGGGGCACTTGATGTCGACGATCTTGACGACCTCGCGCGGGACGCGAGAGAGGCCGATATGTCCGCCGGTCTCAAGGAGGACCGTCTTGCCCAGCGCCAGGAGCCGGTCCATGAGCGGGTAGACGTCGTCCTGCAGCAGAGGCTCGCCGCCGGTGATCTCCACGAGCCCGCAGTCATGGTGCCCCACGCTTCGCACCACCTCCTCGACGGTCGCCTTGCGGCCCGCGTGAAACGCGTACGTCGTATCGCACCAGACACAGCGGAGGTCGCACCCGGTCAGACGGACGAAGACGCAGGGTTCACCCGCGTAGGTCGACTCGCCCTGGACCGAAAAGAAGATCTCGTTGATCGTCAGCATCGGGTTGAAGGCCAGCGGTCCGTGGCCCCGATATGCCAGCTCTCATTCTAGTGGATCGCCTGATAACTCCCGGTGAGGGGGTGGCGCCGGCGCTCACCGTGAGCGATCGCGCGACGGCATACAATGGACGCGGAGGAGCGAATGCCACAGTTGCTGCTGTACTGGAAGCCGACCTGAACGACGTGCCGCAACGCCAGAAGGTTTCTGGACGAGATCGGTGTCGAGCTCGAGCCGCGGGACATCAACAAGCGTCCGCCAACCCGGACGTTTCTCGAGGAGCACGTCGACCGGCGGCGTTTCCTGGATTTCGTGAGTACTCGCAGCCCGACCTTCAAGCAGCGACCGCTGCCCGGGTCGAAACGCGAGGCGATCGACCTCATGATGCAGCAGCCGAACCTGATCAAACGGCCGATCCTGGTCAGGGGGACAGCGGCGGTGTTCGGCTTCGACCGGGAGGCCATGCAGCGCCTGACGAGCCGATGAGCCGCATCCGCATCGGAACGTCCGGTTGGAGCTATCCCTCGGGCGCCGGGACGTGGAACGGCATCTTCTACCCGGCGCGCCGTCGCGACGCCGGAGCCGGGCGTTTCGACGAGCTGGCCTACTATGCGGAGCACTTCGACACGGTCGAGGTCAACTCCACCTTCTATCGCCCGCCGCGGCCCGCCACCGCGAGATCCTGGGTTCGACGCACCCCGTCGGGTTCGAGTTCTCGTTGAAGCTCTATCAGAAGTTCACGCACCCCGAAACGTTCGGGGAGGCGACCGGGCGGGATGGGGCGCGGCCTCACCAGGACGACGTCGACGAGTGTCGCCGCTGGCTCGAGCCAGTCGCGGAGTCAGGCAAGCTCGGGGCGCTGCTGGCGCAGTTCCCGCCACGCTTCAAGAGTGTGCCGGAATCCCGCGACGACCTCGTCGGCCTGCTGAGCGCCTTTCGTGAGTATCCGCTGGCCGTCGAGCTCAGACATCGTAGCTGGAGCGACGAGGCCAGCGCCACCCGCGTGCTCCTGCGCGACTTCGGTGCCGCCTGGGTGCAGATCGACGAGCCGAAGTTCAAGTTCTCGATCCGCTAGGATTTTCGCCCAAACGTGCCCGGCATCTACTACATGCGCCTCCACGGGAGAAACGCCGAGCGATGGTGGGTGCACGAGACGGCCGACCAGAGGTACGACTACCTGTATTCAACCGAGGAGCTCGTCCCGGTCGCCGAGGCCGTCACGACGAGCCGTGGGCACGTCCGCAAGCTCTACGTCTATCTCAACAACCACTTCGCGGCAAAAGCCGTCGCGAATGCCGTCGTGCTCGGTAGCCAGCTGGGCCAGCCGATGCGGGGGGAGTACCCGGCCGAGTTCGTGCGGAGGTATCCGGAGGTCCGAGGGATCGTGGCTACTACGAGCCCCCCTCTTTTACGTACATCTTCGTGATCATGTCACCGACCTCGAGCTTGCCGGGCACGTCCGCGCCCGAGATGACCTGGCCGAACACGGTGTACTTGCCGTCGAGATTGGGCTGCGGCGCCAGCGTGATGTACATCTGGCTGTCTGCCTGGGCCGGATCCTCGGCGTGCGCCATCGCGATCGCGTGAAGCTTGTGGGTTCGTCTCTCCGAGATCTCGGCGACGCCGATCGCCGTGCCGCTCTTACCGGTACCCCACCGAGCCTGCTTGGTCATGTCCCGCGACTGGGGATCGCCCCACTGGACCACGAAGTTCGGCACGACGCGGTGAAAGCGCTGACCGTTGTAGAAACCCTTGTTGACCAGCCCGACGATCTGCTCGACCGTCCTGGGCGCCTCCGCGGGATAGGTCTCGAACTCGAGCGTCCCCTTCGAGGTCTCCATGACGATGACCGCTCCGGAGGTCTCCTGCTCCGCACGCACCCCTGACTGCGTGGTCGCCATCACCAGCATCAGACCGATGCCCGCCAACCACCACGACGCGTTTCGCCTACTCACCATCGCGTTCCTCCTCTGAGAGGTACCCCGGTATCGGTGCCGCGCGCATTGCCCATCATTATAGCGTCAAGCGCGCTGACGGTGCCTCGGTCGGCTCCGGCCGACTCGCGTGACGCCGACTCTGGGACACACGGCACCGATCGCACAATCGTCGCACAGGGGATACACGGGTCGGCAGACGTGCTGCCCCCACGTCACCATGTACAGGTTCACGAGCGGCCACCACCGGCGCTGCGCGACCCGGTAGAGCGCATGCTCCGTCTCCGTGGGCGTCTTCGTGTCGACCCAGCCCAGCCGGTTCGAAATCCGGTGCACGTGGGTGTCGACACAGATGTTGGCCTCGCTCCGATGCGCCACGATCAGGACGAGGTTGGCGGTCTTCCGACCCACGCCGGGCAGAGCCAGCAGATCCTCCATGCTGGTCGGTACCCGGCCACCGAATCTGGACAGCAGCAGCCGGCACGTCTGCCCGAGGTGCCGAGCCTTATGTCGGTAGAAGCTGACTGGATAGATCAGCCGCTCGATACGGGATCGCGGCAGCCGGGCGAGGCTCGCCGGACCGTCAGCCACCCGGAAGAGTCGCTCGGATGCGTCGGCCGTGACCTCGTCTCGCGTCTGAGCGGACAGCATCGTGGCGATCAGGACCCGGAACGGGTCGCGCGATTGCTCGACGGAGATCTTCTCGACGGCGGGTAGCCGCAGCCCCTCGATGGCGCGCCCGAGTCGACGCATCACGGAACCCACCCGCCCACGGGGCAGGTGGGACGCGCCCTGGGTGGTCTCCCGCCTAACCGCGTTGCTCCTCACTCGAAGGCTCCGGGTCTGGTGAGTCCTGCTGCAGGCGGCCGGCGCGGCATCCCGCCGCGGGATGCCGCGCACGGGAATTATTCCGC
The DNA here is from genome assembly GCA_965197935.1 of Vicinamibacterales bacterium. Classification (GTDB taxonomy): domain Bacteria; phylum Acidobacteriota; class Vicinamibacteria; order Vicinamibacterales; family CAZQMT01; genus CAZQMT01. The sequence goes on from CBDAOD010000003.1 coordinate 192,988, forward strand.
GAATCACTGTCACGGGACACTAGTGCACCGCCGTCGAGATGCGGTCAAGCCTCGAGCCCGCATCTCGACGGCGGTGCACTAGACCGGCGTCAACGGCGGATCGCCCGCCAGGACGGCCAACAGATTGCTCGCCGCCAGATCCATCATGCTGGTGCGAGTCTGGGTCGTGGCGCTCCCCAGATGCGGCACGAGAACGACGTTCTCGAAACGCAGGAGGTCGGGGTGAATGTGAGGCTCGCTCTCGAACACGTCGAGCGCCGCACCGGCGATGAGGCGCTGGTCGAGTGCCCACACTAGCGCCGCCTCGTCGACCACCGATCCACGCGCGGTGTTCACGAGGTAGGCCGACCGCTTCATTCGGGCCAACGCCCGGCGATCGACGAGATGGCGGGTCGCGGGCGTCTGGGGTACGTGGAGCGACACGATGTCGGCGCTCACCAGCAGCTCGTCGACCGACATCGACGACACGCCGTCCGGCAGCGGTTCACGCAGCGCCGACCCGGGCTGCCCGCCGCGTGAGGCGCAGACGACCTCCATCCCGAAGGCGGCCGCACGCGCCGCCACCGCGCGTCCGATCCGTCCCATCCCGATGATGCCGAGGCGCCTACCCCGCAGCTCCGATCCGTGCATGAAGTCGAGGGTCCAGCGACGCCACCCTCCAGCGCGGATCAGCCGATCGCCTTCCACGATCCGACGCGTCACGGCGAGAATCAGACCCCAGGTGTACTCCGCCACCGCCTCGGTCAGGACGTCCGGCGTGTTCGTCACCTCGATCCGCCGCGACCGGGCGTGAGGCACATCGATGTTGTCGTACCCCACCGCGATGGTGGCGATGACGCGGAGAGCCGCGCCGGCATCGATCGTGGTGCGATCGATCGGATCCGTCATCACACACAACAGGCCGTGCTTGCCCCTCACGCGAACCCGCAGCCGTTCGGGCGGCATCGCCGAGGCTTCGGCGTGCATCTCGACCTCGCAGCTCGCCTGCAGCCGCGCCAGCACCGCGGCGGGGATACGGCGCGTCACCAACACGCGGGGAACGGCTGGCGTGGTCACCACCTCGGCGGAACACCGGTCTCGGACACCATGGCCATCATGGCCCCGGCTGCGCGATCGCGACCCCGGGCGCCGGCTGAGGGTCGTGTGGGGTGTGGCTCCGGGCGGGCGTGTGCGCACCGCCCAGGGGAAGTCGACGGATCACACGGAGGCGCTACGCGGCGCCGGGCGCGCACATCTACCGTGGGGATCGCACGCTCAGTGTCCGTATGACAGGCAGTAGCCACACCGGTTGCACCGCACCGACGGCTCGATGAGGCACGGTCCTTCACCGTCGCCGCCGTCGGCCATGGGGAACCGCGCGAAGCTCGGACCGACGGACCGGGACCCAACAGAGGCAGGCCCCGGCTCCGAAGACCGGCCGAGATGCCGGTCCACGGCGGCGCGGACGATCGCGCGGAGCTGCGCCTCGCGCGCCGACACCGTGTCCGGGCCACGCTCCCCGGGCAGCCCGCGCCCCGTCACTGCCCCGGCTCCCCAACGAACGTGAGCTCGTCGACGATCCCCACGACGGCCGCGTCGACGGGCGCGGCGTGCTTCCCCATGGCCTCCCCGGCGGCGCGTCCCTCGTTCACCACCAGGACCTGCTCGCCCACGCCGGCGCCGACACCGTCGATCGCCAGGGCCGCATGACCGGACCGTCTCCCGTCGGGCGCGAGGGGCTGCACCAGCAGGAGCTTGGCACCGACGAGATGCGGGCTCTTCTGCGTCGCGACGACCGTGCCAATCACGCGGGCAAGCTGCATCTCAGCTCTCGCCGACGTGCCAGTGATCCACGATTCCCACGATTCCCGCGTCCGCCACGACCCGGCGCGGTAGAAACGGAAACGAGGCCTCCTTCCCGCGCACGAAAAACACGTCCTCGCCGGCGCCCGCGCCAACCGAGTCGACCGCCACGAGCTGGCGACCCACGGCCAGCCGATCCGCGTCAAGAGGTTGAATCACGAGGAGCTTCAGGCCGACGAGACCCGGATCCTTGTGCGTCGCGACCACGTGGCCAATCACTCGGGCCAGCTGCATCTAGTGGGGTGCCTCACACAGGGCGCGGCGGGATGGCCGGGCGCGGCGCCCGGCTGGCAAGGCGCGACGAGGGAGCGTCCGAGACCGGTCCTCGAGGGTCACCGCTTGGTACGAGGCTGCAGGTCGATAGCATCGACGATGCCCACGATCGCGGCGTCGACCGGACAGTCCTTCATCCCCGAGGCCATGCGCGCAGAGCTCCCGCTGACGATCAGCACCGTCTCGCCGACGCCGGCATCGACCGTGTCGACGGCCACGACGCAGGTGCCCTGCGTCTGGCCGTCCGGGTCGAACGGGCGCGCGATGAGCAGTTTGTTGCTGACGAGGCGCTCGTCCTTGCGCGTGGCCACGACGGTGCCGACGACCTTGGCGAGCAGCATCCGCGGCTCCGGTTACGACTTGGCCGCCTTGCCGATGGGCAGGGTGTCCTCGAGGTTCGAATGCGGTCGCGGAATGACGTGCACCGAAACCAGCTCTCCAACCCGGCGGGCGGCGGCCGCGCCGGCGTCGGTCGCGGCTTTGACGGCCGCCACATCGCCGCGTACGATTGCCGTCACGTACCCCGCCCCGATCTTCTCCCAGCCCACGAGCGTCACCTTGGCGGCCTTGACCATCGCGTCCGCCGCTTCGATCATGGCGACGAGCCCCTTGGTCTCGACCATCCCGAGCGCCTCACCCATGCTGCCCTCCCGCTACCGCAGGTGCTTCACGGCGTCCTCGATCAGCGCCGTGAGCTCGCGGTATGTTAGCCGAATTTCCGCCTCGTCGCGCGCCGGGACACCCGACCCCGTGTCCGGTACGAGCCGCGCTCCCTCGGGCGCCCGAGGCGTCTGGATCACCTGGCACGCCGCCTCCGCGTCGCTTTCGGCCGCGTCTGGTTGGTCGTCGAGACACATCGCGGCCGGCGAGGCGATACCGTAGGCGCCACGGAGCCCCTGTAACCGCACCACCTCCTCACGCGACAGGAGGTGTTCCCGACCCAGCATCCGCGCCACGAGACTGATTCGCGCGAAGTGCTCGATCGTCTCCATCTTGTAGTGAGCCTCCATCAGCTCGCGTCCCGCGGTGAGCGCGCCGTGGTTGGCCAGCAGCAATCCGTCGTGCACCTTGATGTGCCGTCGGACGGCATCGGCCAGCTCCCGGGTCGAGGGCGTTCCGTAGTCGGCGATCGGAATGCTGCCGAGCGTGGTCACGACCTCCGCCAGCACCGCCCGGTCGAGCGGGATGCCAGCGACCGCGAAGCCGGTCGCGGTCGGGGGATGCGCATGTACCACCGCCCGGATCTCCGGCCGATCGGCGTACACCGCGAGATGCATCAGGAGCTCGGACGACGGATCCCGATCGCCCGCGATCTTCGCGCCATCCAGATCCGTCACCACCAGCATATCGGCGGTCATGAACCCCTTCGAGACGCCCTTGGGGGTCGTCAGCAGACGGTCGTCACCCAGCCGCGTGCTGATGTTGCCGTCATTCGACGCGACGTAACCGCGAAGATACAACCGCCGCCCCACCTCCACGATCTGGGCACGCAGGACCTCCTCCGGTCGCACTTCACGCGAGCCGATCTCGTCTGCCATCGTGGTTCTCTCGTCCGCGTGGACGGAATCCGGCGTCATGTTCTGGCCGTTCGCCGATACGACGTACGGCAGCCCTCCGAGCAGAAGAACTGCGTCTCGTCACCTCGACCGTCCGTCAGCGCGCGTGACCGCGGCACATAGGTTCCGCACACGGGGTCCCGCACGAGTCGCACGCTCTGCTGATCCCGGCGGGACCGGTCCGCCGCCGCCCCCCCTTCCGCCACACCGGCCAGAAAACGCCACAACGCGCGAGCCAGGAGGACGATGACGGCAATTCGCAGGAACCAGCCCAGCATCGCCGTCATCCTCCCGGGGCCGGGTCCCGGGGCCTGGCGATCGTGACCGTCCGTCTCCGGAATCGCACGTTACTCGCCCCCGCCCCGACCGGCCGCCGGGCCCGCGTCCGGCTCGCCCACAAGCCCCGGATGCGCCTTCGCCAGGCTCTCGAGGGCCTGCCTCGCCGCCAGCGCCTCCGGGCTGTCGGGCGCAATCTCGATGACCGCCCTCCAGGCCTCGCTGGCGCCGTCCAGATCCTGCGTGCCGAAGGCCCGGACGATGCCCAGGTTGAGCAAGGTCTTCGTGTGGCGCGGATCGACCTCCAACGAGTGCTGGAATTGCTGGAGGGCGCGATCGGGCTGGTTCGTGTAGTAGTAGCTGACGCCCAGATCGGTGCTGACGTTGGCGCTCTCCGGATCGATCTCCAGCGACGCCTCGTACCACGTCGACGCCTCGTCGAAGCGCTCGGCATCGAAATACAGGTTGCCCAGCTCGGTGCGAGCCCGGGCGTCTCCTGGATCCTGCTCCGCTGCCGCGAGCAAGGTCCGCTCTCGCGCCTCGTCTACCTCGGGCGCCTGTCGCTGAGCGGCGACCGAGCTCACCGACGCCGCGGCAGCCGCGGCCACGGGGCCCGGCGCCGCTGTCCGGGGAGTCTGACTCCCCAGGATCCAGCCCACGATCAGGCCAAAGAAGGCACCAGCCACGGCGAAGACGATCGATTCGGACCTCATCGTGATCCAGGTCTTCCCATGCGCACACCGGTCGCCTGTCGACGTCCGCCGCCCTGGTCGATGGATGGAGAGAACCGCTGGGTCAGCCGTTCGATCATAGCAGCGGGTCTCGCGGAGCGTCCACAGCGTCAGCGCCGTGCGAGGCGACTGGGCAGGTCAGAGCGCGGCGCGGGCGGCACCCGCAATCTCCTCCGCCCACGTACGAATCTCGCCGTCGTCGGGTCCCTCGATCATGATCCTCAACAGCGGCTCGGTCCCCGAATACCTCACGAGGAGCCGGCCGCGACCCTCGAGACGGCTCTCGACGTCGGCGATCGCAGTTGCCAACCGGGGAACGCTGGCGAGCTCACGCCGCTCCCGGACCTGTACGTTCAGCAGCACCTGCGGCAACGTCGTGAGCTCGTCGGCCAGATCGGCGAGCTCGCGTTCCCAGTGGTTCATCGCCGCGAGGACCGACAACGCGGTCAGGACGCCGTCACCCGTCGACAACATGTCTCTGAAGATGACGTGACCGGATTGCTCGCCGCCCAGCACCAGATCGCGCTCGACCAGCTCCTCCAGGACGTAGCGGTCCCCAACGCGACAGCGAAACAACGAGATCCCCTGCTCGCGGAGCGCCAGCTCGAGGCCCATGTTGCTCATCACGGTGGCGACCACCGCGTTCCCCCGCAAGCGCCCGACCGCGGCGAGGTATCTGGCGCAGATGAGCAGGATGCCGTCGCCATCGACGATACGGCCTCGATGGTCCACGAGAATGGCGCGATCGCCATCGCCGTCGAAGGCGACGCCCAGGCGGCACCGGCCGTCCCGCCCCACGCGCGCCAGCGTCTCGGGGTGGGTCGATCCACAGTCGTGGTTGATGTTGCGGCCGTCCGGCGCACAGCCGAACTCCAGCACATCGAGACCGAGCCGCCGGAACACGTGGGGCGCGACCGTCGCGGTCGCACCGTTCGCGCAATCGACCGCGATCCGGGCGGACACCAACGGTCCCGGATCCGGCAGCGCACGTCGGACGTGCTCGAGGTAGGCGGCGGCGAGGTCCTCCGTCTCGATCGGCTCGGCGGCGCCGTCTCCGACCTGCCAGGACGTGTCGGCCACGGCCGCCTCGATCTCCGCCTCGAGCCGGGTCTCGAGCTTCTCTCCGTTGTCCGAGAAGACCTTGATGCCATTGTCCTGATACGGATTGTGCGAAGCCGAGATCATCACACCCGCATCGAACCCTCGCCCGCGGGTGAGCAGGGCGATCGCCGGGGTGGGCATGATCCCCGCGCTGACACAACGCGCGCCCGCGTGCCGAGCCCCGCGGACGAACTCACGCTCGAGCCAGGCCCCGGACTCGCGGGTGTCGCGCCCGAGCAGCAACCGCGGTGCGGTCTTCCGAAGCACCCGGACCAGCGCGCTGCCCAGGCGAGCCACGGTGAACGGGTCGAGCGGCGCGGTGCCCGCCCGGCCACGAACGCCATCCGTTCCGAACAAACGCGGCGTCCTCATGATCGATTCTCTCATCGCACGGTGACCTCGACCGTCGGGGGCTCGATGCCGGTCACTCCCACCTCCTGGGGCAGTGCGGTGCGCACCGGCAGATCGTAGCGACCCGGCTCGAGACCGGTGAGATCGACGTAGGCATCGATGGAGTGGGAACTTAGCGCGAGCGCGACGTCGCGCGGCGCGCCGATGCCGATGCTCACCACGCTGGGGTCCAGCTGCGCGGACAGCGACGCCGACAGGTTGCGTATCCGCACGGACACGTCGGTCAAGGTGCGCGCGACCGGCGCTGGAGTCACGCTGGCCGTGACCACGGCACTGGTCGGCTGCGCGAGCCGGAGCGCCGAGTCGAGGACCCCGATCGCCACCTCGTCTCGGACGGTGTCGGTCGCGCCGGCGACCGACACGGGCTCGGTGGTCGCCTCCGTGAGACGCTTCAACCGACTCTCCGGCCCAACCACCTCGACCGTCCCTGGATCCGACGACACGTTGCCGACAATGAAGCCGGGGGCGGGATCTCCCTCGACCGCGGGAAGCACCGGCACGACCCGCGTGCTCGTCCGCTCGAGCTCGATCGCCACGGTCGCGGGAGAGACCTGCTCGATCTCGACGCCGAACGGCGCATCGATGCTGCCGGCGTCCAGGTGGAACAACCGAAGCCCGGGCTGGGCGGCACGCAGATCCACGATCGCCGCGACGTCGCCCGGCTGGAGGCGACTCACGATGCCGGCGGCGCCGCGCGCCCGGACGTCGACCGCGCCGAGTGGCTCACCGAGAATCTCGATCAGCTCCGGCACGTTCTGGAAGTGCAGCGGGACCCGGAGGACCCGCTCCACGACGGGATCCCTCGCGACCACGAACCACAGCAGCATGGCCAACCCGAGGGCCACGAGCTTCAAGCCGAGGTGCTCGAACGGCTGATAAGCCATCAACGCTCGTGGGCTGCGCCGGCGGACTGCGGGCCGGAGACGCTCCGAGGGTGGACCATCAACCCGCGCAGCCTCGAGCGGAGCTGATCCGGTTCCAGGTTCCGCTCGATGCGCCCCTCGATCGCGAGCGAGATCCTACCGGTCTCCTCGGAGACCACCACGGCAACGGTGTCGCTTTCCTCGGTGAGACCGATCGCCGCGCGATGGCGTGTGCCGAGGTCTTTGCTGATCCGAGGGTTCACCGTCAACGGAAGGAAGCACGCTGCGGCGGCGACACGATCATCCTGCAGGATGGCCGCGCCATCGTGCAGGGGCGAGCTCGGCTGGAAGATGGTGACCAGCAAGTCGTAGGTCACGGTGGCATCAAGCGGGATCCCGCTCTCGATATAGTTCCGCAGCCCGATCTCCCGCTCGACCACGATGATGGCACCAACGCGCTGGCTGGCCAGCATTGTGCTCGCCACGACGATCTCCTCGACGGTTTCGTCCGCGCTCTCCGACCGGGCGAAATACCGGAAGAACGGTGCCTGCCCGAAGTGGGCGAGGGCACGACGAATATCGGATTGAAACAGCACGATCGCGGCAAAGACGACGTAGCCGACCATGTTGCGGATCACCCAGTTCACCGTGTCCAGCGACGCCCATCGAGAGACGAAGAACAGCGCGACGATCAACGCGGAGCCGAGCACCATCTGCGCCGCTCGAGTGCCCCGTATTAGCCTGAAAAACTCGTAGAACGCGACCGACACGATGGCGATGTCGAGCACATCGGACCACCCGACACGTGACTGACTGGCAAGCTCCGAGAGGTAGTCCATCGAGCATCCTCGGGCCGGTGCCCTGGCGAGATCGACGCCCGTCGCAATCTGGCGCTCAGGACGCCGGCCCGGTAAACCAATCTCGGTGGCGCCGGATATCGTCCGCCACGCGCACGACGTCGGCGATCGGACGGACCGCGTGCACCCGGACGATGTGCGCACCGGCCAGCACCGCCGCGGTCACCGCCGCGGCCGTCCCCCAGTCGCGCTCCTCGGGCGGTCGCCGACCGAGCGAGGACACGAGGAACGACTTGCGCGAAGGCCCGACGAGCAGCGGGCGGTCGAGCGCCGCGAGCGCCTCGAATTGCGCCAGCGCTGCGAAGCTGTGCTCCGCGCGCTTGGCGAACCCGAGCCCGGGATCCAGGATGATCCGCTCCTCGGGCACGCCAGCCTCTCCCGCCACCCGGACCGCCGCGCGAAGCTCCGCCGTGATCTCCCCCGTCAGATCGCCGTACACCGCCTCGCGGTACATCTCGCGAGACCGGCCCCGACTGTGCATCAGGACGAGCCCCGCCCCCCGTCGTGCGACCGTGTCGGCGAGGTCCGGATCATAGCGCAAGCCACTGATGTCATTGACCATGGCGGCGCCGGCGTCCAGCGAAGCCTCCGCAACCGAGGACTTGTAGGTGTCGATTGAGATCGGGACCCGCACTCGCTCGGCCAGCCGCGCGATCACGGGGAGGACCCGCGCCAGCTCCTCGTCGGCCGACACGGGCACGGCTCCCGGCCGGGTCGACTCTCCGCCCACGTCGAGGATCTCGGCCCCCGCCGCCACCATCTCGAGGCCGGCCTCGAGCGCCCGCGCCGGATCGACGCCTCGGCCCTGATCGGCGAACGAGTCAGGCGTCACGTTGATGACACCCATGACGACGGTGTGCCGACCCAGATGAAGGGTGCGACCGCCGGAGACCGGGACGACGTACTGTTTGCGGGGGAACAACCCTCAGACGACCTCGGACCGCGGTGCCTCGCAAACGGCACTCTGCGGCGCCGCGTCCGCTCGACGACGGCGGCAGCCCGTGGCGACCCTTCTCCCTGCAGTCGACCGGGGCTGCCTCCCGGCACGAGCTGCGTGCACATGGCCCGGGCCGAATCACACCTACGCCCGGTGTTCTCGCTTCGCGCGCCTGGCTCCGGCCGAGCGCTGCAGCGCCCGGGCGCGACCTGCAGCGACGAGAGACCCGCGCCCCGGGCCGCTATTCCTGCGGCAACGGCTTGTTGAGCGGCTGCACGATCGGCGCCCGGGCCGTCGGGCTCGGCTCCGGCAGCGGGTCCTGCGTGGCCGCTGTGGGTGCCGGCTCGGTCTCCGCCTGGCGGGGCTCCTCGAGGGGAAGGCCTGCCACGATCCGGCGCACCTGCTCACCGTCGAGGACCTCCCGGACCAGCAGCTCCTCGGCGATGCGATTGAGCTCCGCCTGCTTGTCCTGCAGGATGGCACGCGCCCGGTCGTAGTTGTCCGTCACGATGCGCTTGAGCTCCTGATCGATCCGAACGGCCGTGTCCTCGCTGTAGTCCTGATGCTGCGCGATCTCGCGACCGAGGAAGATCTGCTCCTCCTTCTTGCCGAAGGTGAGGGGCCCCAGCGCGTCGCTCATGCCCCACTCGCACACCATACGGCGGGACAGCTCGGTCGCCCGTTCGAGGTCGTTTCCGGCTCCCGTGGTCACCCGGTCGTTCGTAATCTCCTCGGCAATCCGACCGCCTAGAAGGATGGCGATCTGGTCGTCGAGGTAGTCACGCGCATAGTTGTGCTTGTCATCCATGGGCAGCTGCTGGGTGAGCCCCAGCGCCATGCCTCTCGGAATGATGGTCACCTTGTGGATCGGGTCGGCGTGAGGCAAGACGACCGTGAGGAGCGCGTGACCGGCCTCGTGAATGGCGGTGACCTTCTTCTCGTCGTCGCTGATGATCATGGACCGCCGCTCGGATCCCATCAGCACCTTGTCCTTGGCGAACTCGAAATCCGCCATGCGCACAATCTTCTGGTTGTAGCGCGCGGCGTTCAACGCCGCCTCGTTCACGAGGTTCGCCAGATCCGCCCCCGAGAAGCCTGCCGTGCCACGGGCCAGCACGTGCACGTCCACATCGTCCGACAACGGGATCTTCTGGGTATGCACACCCAGGATCCCCTCCCGGCCCCTGACGTCGGGGCGGTTCACCATGATCCGCCGGTCGAAACGCCCGGGGCGCAGCAGCGCCGGATCGAGCACGTCGGGACGGTTGGTGGCGGCGACCAGGATGACTCCCTCGTTGTTGTCGAACCCGTCCATCTCGACGAGGAGCTGGTTCAGCGTCTGCTCCCGCTCGTCGTGTCCGCCGCCCAGCCCCGCGCCTCGGTGGCGACCCACGGCATCGATCTCGTCGATGAAGACAATGCAGGGCGCGTTCTTCTTGCCCTGGTCGAAGAGATCCCTCACCCGGGAGGCCCCCACGCCGACGAACATCTCCACGAAGTCGGAGCCACTGATCGAAAAAAACGGCACGTTCGCCTCTCCGGCCACGGCGCGCGCCAGCAGCGTCTTGCCTGTCCCGGGAGACCCCATCAGCAGCACCCCGGTCGGGATACGCCCGCCGAGCCTCTGGAACTTTTGCGGCTCCTTCAAGAACTCGATGATCTCCTGCAGCTCCTCCTTGGCCTCGTCCACCCCCGCGACGTCCTTGAAGGTGACCTTCTTCTGAGAGCTCGACGAGAGCTTTGCCCGGCTCTTGCCGAACGACAGGGCCTTGTTCCCGCCACTCTGCATCTGCCGCATGAAGAAGATCCAGAATCCGATCAGCAACAGGATGGGCGCCCACGAGAACAGCAAGGTCGCCCACGGGCTCGTCGTCGGCTCCTCGGCGCTCACGGCGACGTTGCGCTCCACCAGACGGTTGCCGAGCCCTTCGTACTGGATGGGCGCGTAGGTCCGGAACTTCTCACCCGCCTTCGAGGTGCCGAGGACCTCGTTGCCGGTGATCACCACCCGCTCGACCTGCCCGGCATCAACCCAGGAGATGAACTCGCTGAACGTGACTGAGCGATCGCGGGTCTGGAAGTTCGTGGAGAAATTCCAGATGAGCACCCCAACCACGACCAGCACCATCCAGAACAGCAAGCTCTTGAGGGTCGAGTTCAACCTGCTCCTCCTAACCGCTTTGCTTTCAAGATTATCACGCCTCGCGTCCGGTCCGTGATCCTAAAATCGTCCGCGATCGCGCTCCCGACGACCCAGACGATGCGGTCCCGGGCGTCCACCACGATGGGCACGGCGTCTCGCTCCACCCGGGCGACCTTGCGATCCACGAAGAAGTCCTGCAGTTTCTTGCGGCCTCCCAGACCAAGTGGCCGGAACGCGTCACCGGCCCGCCGGCTGCGGACCAGCAGGGGTTGGGCCAGGTCGGTGGCCTCGACGACCGCCACGGCGCCCGTGCCCGCAGCGAGCGCGGACGCCACCGAGGGGTGGCTGGCGACCACCGGATGGGCCGAAATCACGCATCTGGCCTCGGTCAGGTGCACCTGCCCAGGAATCGGCAGCTCGTAGCGAAAGGGGAGCACGGCCGGGCGGTCAGAGCGCCGGCTCCGGCCCGGGACCAGGATCAGCGACTCCCCCGCGCGTTGCGCGCGCTGGCCGGGCAGGTCGAGTCCGCGCCCCCCACCGCCCCCGGCGCGCGCCAGCGCGAGGACCGCCTCGACGTGCGCGAACCCGATGAATCGGCCTCCGGCTGCCCTCCTCAGGGCCCCGAGCGCCACACGGCGGGCGATTGCCGGCGGCTGCGCCAGCAGCCCCGGGACATCGAGCTCGACGCGGTACCCGGCCACTGTGACGATCCGCTCGGCGACCTCTCCGGCCTGGCACTCGAGCCAGTCGGCGTCGTCGCGTGCGATCTCCGCTTCGCGCGCGAGGACCTCCGAGACACCGGGCGAAAGGCGGGCCAGCAGCGGCAACACCTGGTGACGCAGCCGGTTCCGGGGGTTCGCCAGGTCCCGGTTCGTCTCGTCCTCGCACCATGGAATTCGGCGCGCCGCGAGAAAGTCGCGAAGGTCGGTACGCGACACCCCCAGAAGAGGTCGAACCACACGTCCACGGCGAGGGTAAATCCCCCCGAGCCCCCGGGGGCCCGCCCCGCGGAGCAGCTTGAGGACGAAGGTCTCTGCCTGGTCGTCCCGGGTGTGACCCACGGCCACGGCATGCGCGCTCATTCGTGTGGCGGTCAGCTCGAGGAAGCCGTAACGCGCGTCGCGTGCGGCCGCCTCCACGGAGGTCCGGCCGTCCCTTGCCAGCGCCCGTACATCGGCGGTTCCCACCGCAATTGGACACCCGAGACGCGCCGCCAGCTCCCGACAGAACCGTTCGTCCGCGTCGGCCGCGGCCCCTCGTAACCGATGGTTGAAGTGGCCGACGCCCACCAGGCTAAACCGGCCCGGGCGTGCGAGCTCGTGGAGCACGTAGAGAAGCGCGACCGAGTCCGGACCGCCCGAGACGGCCGTCACGACGCGATCACCCGGACGGATGAGAGCGTGTGCGCGAATCGCTCGCAGGACGCGGTCGGGCAGCGGCTGCATCGTCCGACCAGCCGGGACGGTCGCGCGCGAGGGAGGGCAAGCCCTCCTGCGCTGAGCGTCTCGTGATTTGGTGCCGGTGCAGGGATTTGAACCCCGGACGCCGCGGATATGAGCCGCGTGCTCTAACCAGCTGAGCTACACCGGCGAAAAATGATGGGCCTCCCCAGCCAGAACCCGGATCCGGGAGCCAAGTTACCAATTATAGCATCCGGCTGCACTGCGGCGGACCGGCGCGGCGCCCGGCCGGCGCGGCACGAAGAACGAGACGGGCGGGATTCGCGTTCACTCGCGATCGATCAGCGCCGCCGCGAGGAGCGGAATCATCAGCTCATGGTGCCCGGTCAGGGCATACCCGTGGCCGCTCCCCGCTGTCGGACGCGTCACCACGTTGGTCAGCGGTCGATACCCGCGGACGAAATCGAGGTTCACGGTCGTCAGCCCCTCGAGGGAGATGCCCCGGTTACGAACGAGCGACACGGCTTTCAGGAAGACCTCGGGGAGCACGACGGCCGAACCGCAGTTGAGATACACACCGTGGTCCAGCCTCGCGACATTGGCGACCATGTATCGAAAATCCCGCAGGCTGCCTTCGCCCAGCGCCGCGCCGGATGCCGCCGGGTGCATATGGATCACGTCGGTGCCAATGGCGATGTGCACCGTGAGCGGGATGCCCAGGCGGTGAGCGGCGGCGGCGATACTCAGCCGCTCGTGCCGCGGGTGACGGTCGGAGACGAACCTCCCGACCGCCTGCCCCACCCCCAAGCCCGCCGCCACGCCCTCGTTGATGGCACCGTTGAGGAGTCGGCCGGTCTCTTCCGCCATGCCGAAGCGACCCGACCCGAGCGTCTCATCGACCTCCTCCGACGTGGCGCCGGCCAGCGCCACTTCGAAGTCGTGGATGATGCCGGCGCCGTTGGTCGCGATCGCCGACACGTAACCCCGCTCCATCAGATCGATCAGGATCGGCGACAGCCCCGTCTTGACGACGTGTGCGCCGAGGCCCCACAGCATCCCCCGCTCGGTCCGCCGGGCCTCGTGCAGCGCGCGCACCACCGCCGCGAAGTCGGACGCCGCGAGGATGCTCGGTAACGACTCGACGAGCGCCCCGACCCCGGAGCCCCGGGCGTACGGCCGGGCGAAAGCATCGACCGACGTCTTGCTACGCCGCGACTTGAGCGGGTACGTCTCGATGCCGTCGAGATCGAACTGCTCGTAGGGAAACACTGCGCCCCGCATCGTGTAAGGCGGATCCCGGCGGGATCCAGCGACGCCGCTACTCTGCGGTGCGGGGGCCGCTGGCGTCAAGTGTCACCCGTCCACCCGACGCGCGCGCCGCCGCCGAGGCGGTCTGGATCGCCTCGCTCACGCGATCAGCATGGCGTCGCCATAGCTGTAGAACCGGTAGCCACGCGCGACAGCGTGCCGATACGCCTCCAGGACCCGGTCCCGCCCCGCGAACGCGCACGCCAGCATCAGCAGCGAGGAGCGGGGCAGATGGAAGTTCGTCAGCAGCGCGCCCACGACCTGGAACCGGAACCCCGTGTAGATGAAGAGGTCCGTGGACCCGCGCCCCGGCTCCACGCGGCCGCCGCCCGCCAGCGCCGCCGCTTCCAGCGCGCGCGTCGTCGTCGTACCGACCGCCACGACCCTGCGCTTCTCCGCCAGGGCCCGATTGATCGTCCGGGCCGCCGCCGCGGAGATCTCGAACGGCTCGGCGCCCATGGTGTGCTCCTCGACTCGCTCGGTCCTCACGGGCCTGAACGTGCCGTACTGGATGTGCAGGGTGACCTCGACCCGCTCGACCCCGAGGCGCTCGAGCTCTCGGAGCAGGTCCCCCGAGAAATGGAGGCCAGCCGTCGGGGCCGCCACCGAACCCCGCCGCCGCGCGAACACGGTCTGGTATCGTTCCCGGTCCGCCTCACCGGCCGATCGTTTGATGTAGGGAGGGAGCGGCACGTGCCCGATGGCATCGATCGCCGCGGCCACGTCCCGGCCGTCCGGGGTCCAGACACGGATCGTGCGACGACCGTGGAACCGGCGCTCGAGGATCTCGGCGAGGATCACGTGGTCCCGGGCCGCGAACCGGCAGCGTTCGCCGACGCGCAGCTTCTGCCCGGGATGGACCAGGGCATCCCAGCGGTCGTCGCCGAGATGCCCCAGGAGCAGGCATTCCACCGCGCCGCCCGACGGGACACGGTGCCCCAACAGCCGGGCCCGAAACACCCGGGTGTCGTTCAGGACAAGCACATCGCCAGGGCACAGGATGGACGGGAGGTCGGAGACGTGCCGTTCCCTCAGCCGATCCGTCGCCCTGTCAAGAACCAGAAGCCGCGAGGCCGTCCGCTCGGGCATCGGTGCCTGGGCGATCTGTTCGTCGGGAAGCACGAAATCGAAGTCGGACACGCGGATGCCGCCGGACGCGTTCACCTGAGCCCCATCCGCTGGAGCAGCCACAGCGCCGTGACGATTGGCAGCGCCGCGCACGCAAGCAGGATGCCCAGGAGCGCCGTCACGAACAGCCAATCCCACATCGTGACCCGACTTCCGGGCGCGGCATGGTGCTCGACGAGGGCCAGGTTTCTCGCGTTCGCCTTCCAGGCCACGTCGAAGAGATCACCGAGCAGGGGAACGGCGCCCAGCACCAGATCGAGCAGCACGTTCAGCAGCACACGCAGCTGAATGACCCGGGGGATACCCATCGAGACGGCCCGCGCGAGCGGTAGCCCGAGAGCAGCGGCGGCGCCAGATCGCCCACCCCGGGCAACAGCCCCAGAATCGGGTCCCACCCGAATCTGATCTGCGTGCCGGGAATCCTGAAGGCGCTATCGAGCGATCTGACCCAGCCCCGCAGTCGGTCGAGCCGATCGACGGGTGGCCCCATCATCCCCGCTCCCCCCGAGCACGTCGCGGGCGGGGTCGCTCGAGGACGTCTCCGCGGAGCGCCGCGGCCGCCTCGTGTCTGGCTCGGGGTCAGATAGCCCAGCGCAGCAGGACCGCCCCGACGGTGAACCCGGCGCCGACCGAGGCCAGCAGCACCAGGTCGCCCTTCTTCAGGCGCTCCTCCGCCACGGCATCGGCCAACGCCAGGGGCACGGTCCCCGCGGTGGTATTGCCGTAGCGTTCGATGTTGATCACGATCTTGCAGGGGTCGAGACCGAGCCGCTCGGCCGCGGACATGACGATGCGCCGGTTGGCCTGGTGCGAGACCAGGAGATCGATCTGATCCGGCACCAGCCCGTTCCGCTCCAGCACGCGGCGGCAGATCTCCTCGGTCTTGCGGACCGCGAACCGGAAGACCGTTTTCCCGTCCTGGTGCACGTAGTGCAGGCGTTGCTCGACGGTTTCCCGTGACGCCGGCTTCAGGCTGCCGCCTGCCGGCATGCACAACGCGGGGCCTCCGCTGCCGTCAATCTCGTGAGCGAAGTCGATCAGCCCCAGGTCGTCGTCACCGGCCGGGCAGAGCACCACCGCCCCCGCCCCGTCGCCGAACAGCACGCACGTGGTGCGATCCGTGTAGTCGATGATGCTGGACATCACGTCCGCCCCGATGACAAGCGCGTGCTCGTGTGCACCGGTCGCAATCATCTGGGCCGCCGTGGTCAGGGCGTAGGTGAAACCCGAGCACGCCGCGCCCAGATCGAATCCCCACGCGTTCGACGCGCCGATCTTCGACTGGATCATGCAGGCCGTGCTGGGGAAGATCATGTCCGGCGTCGTGGTCCCGACGACGATCAACTCGACATCCTCGGGACTCAGCCCGGCCCCGCGCAGCGCGCCGGTGGCGGCCGCCGCGCCGAGATCGGACGTCGCTTCGCCAGGCTCCACGACGTGCCGCTCGCGAATGCCGGTCCGCTGCACGATCCAGTCGTCGGACGTGTCGACGAGTTGCTCCAGGTCCGCGTTCGTCAGGACCCGCGGCGGAACGTGGGTGGCCAGACTGGCGATCTTCACCCGTCGGACCAGGGCCCCGGGCCCGCGCGTGCTCCGGTTCATCGGCGCTTCCCTCACCACAGTCGCGAATCCCTTCCAGGGGCCGTCAGCCCGAAGTAGTCATAGGCGCGGGCCGTCGCGACCCGCCCGCGAGACGTGCGGTCGAGGAAGCCCGCCTGGATGAGAAACGGCTCGTGAATGTCCTCGATGGCGTCCTTTTCCTCGCTGAGCGCGGCCGCGATGGTCCCGACGCCCACGGGCCCGCCGCCGAACTTCTCGATCACGGTCAACAGCAAGCGTCGATCGATCTCGTCGAAGCCGTTCTCGTCCACCTCGAGCAGGCGTAGGCCGTCCCCGGCCACGGCCACGTCGATGCGCCCCTCGGCGCGAACCTGTGCGTAATCCCGGACTCGGCGCAGGAGGCGATTGCTCACCCGCGGCGTGCCGCGGGACCGACGCGCGATCTCCAGCGCGGCCGGGTCGTCGATCGGGACCCCCAGGATGTCGGCCGATCGCCGCACGATCTCCTGCAGGTCCGTCTGCGTGTAGAAGTCGAGGCGATGGACGATGCCGAAGCGGGACCGGAGGGGCGAGGTCAGGAGCCCCACCCGCGTGGTCGCCCCGACGAGCGTGAACTTCTGAACGGGCACCTTCACCGACCGGGCACCGGGCCCCTGGCCGATCATGATGTCCAGCTCGTAGTCCTCCATGGCGGGATACAGGATTTCTTCGATCGCGGAGGGCATGCGATGTACTTCGTCGATGAACAGCACCTCGCGCTCCTTGAGATTCGTGAGGAGCGCGGCGAGATCGCCGGGCTTGTCGAGGATCGGGCCCGCCGTGGCACGCACCGACACGCCCAGCTCGAATCCAATCACGTAGGCCAGCGTAGTCTTCCCGAGACCCGGCGGCCCGTAGAGCAGGACGTGGTCGAGGGCTTCGCCGCGCTGACGCGCCGCGGTGATGGAGACATCGAGATTGGCCCGCACCCGATCCTGACCGATGTATTCCGTCAGGCTTCTGGGACGCAGTCCCGCCTCGTACTGCGTGTCCTCGTCCCGCCGCGCCCCGCTGACGACCCTGTCGTCGGTCATCCTCAAAATCACCGCTGCCGCGTCGGGGCCGTCGGGTTACGCCGGCGCACCGCCGACTCGCGCGCCGAGACCGTCTACCGGGTGAGCTCGCGAAGGGTGCGCTTGAGCAGGAGCTCGAACGACGATCCGCCGTTCGTCCCGAGAGCGGAGTCGACCGCCTTCTCGGCGAGAGGGCGATGATAGCCCAGATTCAGGAGCGCCGAGAGCAGATCGTCCCGGAGCGGGTGCTCCTCCGTCGCCTCCGGTTCGGTCGTCAGCTCCCCGGTGAGGGCCGGGGGCAGCCGATCCTTCAGCTCGAGCCCGATCCGCTCCGCGATCTTCTTCCCGACTCCCGGAATCGACGTCAGTCGCGCGATGTCCCCCGTTCTGACCGCCCCGACCAGCTCCGCCGCGTCGATGCCCGATAGCACCGCGAGCGCGAGCCGGGGTCCGATGCCGCCCACGCCGATCAGCTTCTCGAAGACACGGATCTCCAGGTCCGTCGCGAAGCCGAAGAGCGCGATGACGTCCTCTCGCACGTGCGTGTGCACCCGCAGGGCAACGTCGTCGCCCGGTTCCGGCACGTGATAGAAGGTCGAGAGTGGGACGTGTACCTCGTAGCCGACACCCTGCACGTCGATGACCAGGCGATTCGGCGCCTTCTCGTGCAGACGCCCGTGGAGAAACGCGATCATTACTGGTCAGTCGCTCCGGAACCCGGCGTACGTGCCCTGGGGCTGTGGCCGCCCGTGATGAGAACCGTGCGGCCAAACGCTCCGCCAGCCGTGATGCGGACGCAGGACGCTCACCCCGGGGTAGGGCGGAACCGGCGCCAGCTCGCACTCGGAGCTCCGGGCGGGACCGTTGCGCACTGATGGCCGACCGCGTGCGTGTGGCAAATGGCCACGGCCAGGGCGTCCGCGGCGTCGTCAGGCGACGGCACCTCGTCGAGGCCGAGCAGGAGCTTGATCATCTGCTGGACCTGATGTTTTTCGGCCCGGCCATAACCCACGACGGCCTGCTTGACTTCGGTCGGCGCATACTCGCTGATTGGGAGGCCTGCCTCACAGGCGGCGAGGATGGCCACGCCCCGCGCGTGACCGAGCTTGAGGGCCACGCGCACGTTGCGTGCGTGGAACAGACCCTCCACCGCGACACACTCGGGCCGGCACCGGACCAGAAGCGACGTGAGCCCCTGGTGAATCGAGAGCAGCTTTTCCGGGAAGGTCGCGCGGGCCGGAGTTCTCAGGACGCCGCACACCACCAACCGGTGCCGGGTGCCGTCGCTCGCGATACACCCGTAGCCCGTTCGGTCGGAGCCGGGATCGATCCCGAAGACCCTCACGCCAGCGAGGCCTCGATCTCTCGCTCCTCGATGTCGAAATTCGACCAGACGTGACGGACATCCTCGAGATCTTCGAGGGCCTCCATGAGCTTGAGCATCTGCTGCGCGGTTTTGCCCGCGAGCTTGATATAGCTCTGCGGCAGCATCGCGACGTCGGCCGCAGCCGGCTGAACGCCGAGACCCTGCACCGCATCCCGCACGGCGGGCAACGCCTCGGGTGGCGTGATGATCTCCCAGTTCGACTCGTCGTCGCGGAGATCCTCGGCCCCCGAGTCGAGCGCCGCGGTCATGAGGGTCTCCTCGTCGACGCCGCTCTTCTCGACGACGATGTAGCCCTTCTTCGCGAACATCCACGCGACGCTGTTCGACTCCCCCAGGTTCCCGCCGTGCTTCGTGAGGACGTGCCGTACCTCGCCCACCGCACGGTTTCGGTTGTCCGTCAACACATCGATCATCAGGGCGGCGCCGCCGGGTCCGTACCCCTCGTAGACCACCTCCTCATATGACACGCCGGGCTCGTCGCCCGTACCCCGACGTATCGCGCGCTTGATGTTGTCGGCCGGCATGTTCACCGCCTTCGCGTCGGCAATGACGGTGCGCAAGCGCGGATTGCTATCGGGATCACCGCCGCCGAGGCGGGCGGCGACGGACAGCTCCTTGATGACTCGCGTGAAGACCTTGCCGCGCTTGGCGTCGGCGGCCCCCTTCTTGTGCTTGATCGAATGCCATTTGGAATGGCCAGACATGGCGGCACTCCGTCGGTGAAATGTTCGGGTCCATGGGCAGAGACCCGAACCGAGATTCTACCATAAACGACTCAGAACAAACACATTAGCAGCCTCTTACCTCCGAGACGCCAGAATGACCCAGACATCGGCGCGTGGATCCCAGGCACGACCCTGATAGTCGCCCAACACCTCGGAGACGCGGAAGCCGGCCCGCTCGACCCGGCTCACCATCTGGAGAATCGAGAGCGTTCGGAACGCCAGCGAGAACCGATGCACTCGGGTAGCAGCGCCGGGCCTCGACTCGAGGTACTCCTGGTCGAAGATCGTCAGCTTCCGACGACGGTCCTGTCGCACCGATTCGATGAGCGTGAGCTTCGCGCCGTCGCGTCCACGACGCCCTCTGTGGCTGATGCGACGACGATACTCGGCCCACCTGGGCACGTCGGGAACCAGATCGATACCCACCGTCGCACCCGGTCGCGTCACGCGCGCCACCGACGACAGCGTCGCCATCAGGTCGGTCTCGCGCACCAGCGACTGCAAGACTCCATACGGCGCCACCACAAGGTCGAAGGGGTGGGCGCCATCGAACGGGAGGCTGCGGATGTCTCCCCGGACCAACCGCGCCGAGCTGGCCAGCCTCGCTCGCCGGAGACGACGTCGCGCGCGGTCGAGCATGCCCGCCGAGCGATCGATCCCGACGAACCGCCGGCTGACCCGGGCGATGGGGACCGAGACCCGGCCAGTTCCGCAACCTAGCTCCAGCGCCGAACCACCCACGCGGGCCGCCAACCGCTGCCAGAACGTCACATCCCGTCGGCCGAGCGTCCGGGCGTTCTCCCAGTCGTAAAACGGCGCGTAGTCCTCCCACCCGTGCCAACCTTCTGTCGCCACGCGCCGCCTTTCAAGGGTGCGGGACGCGCCCCGGCCTCCAACCTGGCGCTGCCCGACAGGGGTGGGTGCCACCATGGTCGCGGAGCGTGGGGTCGCGTCAATCAGCGATGGCCAGCTCCCCGGGCACGATGGGGCGCGTGCGCGGGAGACGGCCGCGGTAAGACTGATAACCGGCGGCGGCCAGGATCGCCAGGAAGACCGTCAGCTTGAGCATGTCGGCCGGGCGGTTGGCCGGGAGCACCGTCCAGAGCAGCCAGAGCACCGGCTGGGCGATGCAGGACGCCCACACCGACCCGTAGAAGTAGCGTCGCTCGTGCCCCTCACCCTTCGTCGAGGCCCCCACTCGCGGGAGGCGGCCGAACGCGCCGAGCACCCACACCGTCGCGACGATCGGGAAGTAGGCCACCTCGTAGATCTGCCTCAGATACCAACGCTCGGTCACGACGGCCGTGACCAGCCCTGCCACGTTGAGCAGCGCGAAGGCGATCACGGCACCCCACGCGAACGTGTAGCACAGCCGCCGGTAGAACGGGTTGGGACGATCCTCGGTGAAGCGGATGATGTAGGGTCTTGGCTCCACCCCTGGCAGCCGGCCGCGGAGACCCGCGATGCCGGTGGCCACGGCCACGACGCCGAGCCACATCGCCATCCGTCCGTCGAACCCCCGCTCGAACAGGTCGAACGTCAGCGGACCCGGTGCGATGAAGAAGACGAAGATCCAGATCGGCCAATGCGCGATGCGGTAGCTGATCTTGTTTCGCTCTCGGAGCTTCCGCTGGTTGGCGTATTCAACGCTGATCGTCGACGACAGGTGCACTCCCTCCCGGCGTCCGTGGTCATGGTCCTGCGACAATCGGCCGGCGCTGGTGGCCCAGCCGGTGACGACGGCCCGGCCCCGATGACACGCTCCGGCCGGTCGCGGCGGGACCGCTTCGCCCGGAACGGCTCACTCAGCCCAGGATGGTATCTCGTCTGTCCGACGATGCCAAACGTGGCACACCGCCGCCCGGCCCAGCGCATTCGGATCGCTCCGGGTGTCGCAGTTTGGGACACGCCTGACCCTCGCGGAGCAGCCGATCCCCGGCGGCGGGGATCCCGATCGCGCCCCGGTGACCGTCGGGAGGCGTAGAAAGTACACCGCACCCAGCCCCCGGGGCTACGCACTCGCCGTTTTCCCCCACAAAAAGGGCTCCCGTCCTTGCCGACGACCGACCCACGAGCGGCATAATTATTGCATTTTGTGCGGCAGCGACGGCCACCGAGCCCCGTCGTCGTATCGTCGACCGACGGGGCTCAAGCTTATCGGGCGAAGGGCCGATTGGTTCCTCTGATCGGCCTTGTTCTGCTGAGGGCCTTGGGGTAGACCCTACGGTCGCCGCTTTATGTTGGATGCGGACGTGGTGAGGAGATCTTCACACCGGCACCGCTGTCGCCAAGCTCCAGAGAGTCGTCAGCCAGAAAGGGCGAGTCACATGTTCACGCGCAAGTCGACTGTCACGCTTCTCGTCGTCATGCTCTCCCTCTCTACGTTCCCGGTCAGCGCCCAACAGCTGGTGTCGAGCACGCTCGGCACGCCAGCCTATGTGGCCGAGGGCCAGGTCGTAGCGACGCCGGGCAACACGACCGTGATCGGCACGGTCTGGGACGCGAACAGCGTTCCGATTCCCTACGCCAAGGTGCGGTTGCGCAGCTTCGTGACTGGCCAGGTCGTGGCGAACGCCACCGCCGATCAGTCCGGGGAATTCAGGTTTGACAACGTCGAACCCGGCAGCTATGTGGTCGAGCTGGTCGACGACGACGGCAACGTCGTGGCCCTCGGTCAGACCTTTACGATCGACCCCGGGCAGACCGTCATCACGTTCATCATGACCGATGCTCGCGACGGCGGCTTCCTCGGAGGGATCTGGGGTCCAGTCGCGGCCGCAGCCATTGCCGCTGCCGCGGGACTGGGCGTCACCGCCGTCCAGGAGTGCTCCTGTGCGCCGTTGAGCCCGGAAGGCGACGACCCCATCTAGACGGAACGACCAGCGGCGCCGATACGCATGCATGAGCCGAGTCCGACACCGATGATCGGGCAGATCCCTCAGGTGCTCCGCCGCACCGACCACGGTCTCCAGGTTCTGCGACAAACCCAAGTTCCCCGAGTGCATCACGACGAACCTACCCAGTAATCCGTACCGCTCGGAGAACGGGTTCTCCTTGGGCCCAGGTACGATGCTCTGGCAGTCGGCCCAGTCCGGAATGATCGTCAGCTTGGCAGGGTCGGCTCCCTTGCCTTCGACGAGTCGGTCCCGCATGCTCGGACCGAGCGCGGTCACTCGGTCGGCCCGCCGAACCAGGAACCTATTGACACCCTGCAGGACGCGATTGACGGTCGTGCTGTGAAAGTCCTCCAAGAGACTGGCAACCTCCGGGAACACGTCCCGATAGGACATCACGAACGGCACCGCGAAGCGCCGGGCCGTCAAGTAGGCGGCTAGCCCGATGATGGGCGGGTCGGTCAAGGCGACGACGACGTCGGGGCGGCCGGTCCGAAGCCCGGCGTAGCAGGCCGACAGGAAGTAGCTCACGTAGTTGCTGAAGCGGCCGGCGAATCGTCGCTTCGAGAACCGCGTCCCGCGCGCGCGCAAGATCTCCACGCCGTGGTAACGCTCCCGCCGGACGAGACCCCTGGCGCGCGCCGGATCGGTGGCCGCAGGGGCGGGCAAGGGGACGCCGGCCACGACGGTCACGCCGCACCCGTATCCCGCCACCGGGCCCTCGCACAACCCGGTCAGCAGCTGGCCCGTCGCCGCGGTGTCGGGATGAAACGAGCGATTGAAGAAGGTGACGTCCATCCTTCCACCAGCCAGCCGTCCGTTAGCGCTCGGTCAGCCTCTGCTCCAACGTCACGCTGACCATCTCACGCTCTTTGCTCGCAAAATACCAGTCCGCGGTGCGATGCAACCCGTCGACGAACTTCACCTCGGGCTCCCACGCCAGGAGGTTGCGGGCCAGCGAATTGTCCGCGACCCGATTCAGCGGTCCGGTGGGCATCTCCGCGTGCAGCTCGATCTCGGCCGAGTGCCCCGTGAGAACGGCGGAGCAAGAATAGACCACAGCGCGGCGGTTGGAAGCGCTTGAGGGCGGCAGAAAACCAGACCGCTCGAGTGGTCCACCGAGCATTCCGAGAGTGTTTTGTGGGACACAGGAGGGATGTATCGAGTGGAGCTCTATGCGGAGGTGCGGCGCAGCGTCTATGTGGAGGGGTTGAGCGAGCGGGCGGCGGCGCGCTGCTTCGGGCTGGCCCGGGAGACGGTGCGCAAGATGCTGCGCGACCGACTGCCGCCCGGGTATCGCCGGGCGAAACCGATCCGGTGTCCGAAACTGGACGCCTTCACAAGGGGCATCGATCAGATCCTCACCGACGATCAGCCGCGTCCGAAGAAGCAACGGCACACGGCGAAGCGCATCTGGGAGCGCTTGCGCGCGGAGCGCGCTTTCACGGGCGGCTACACCATCGTCAAAGACTACGGGCGCCGGCGGAAGCTGGGCGGGCAAGAGATGTTCGTGCCGCTCGTGCACCCGCCGGGCGACGCCCAGGCCGACTTCGGTGAAGCGCTGGTGGTCGTCGCCGGCGTCGAATGCAAGGCGCACTACCTGGTCGTGGATCTGCCGCACAGCGCCGACGCGTTCGTGCAGGCGTTTCCGGCCGAGACGACGGAGGCGTTCTGTGACGGGCACAACGCGGCGTTTCACTATTTCGGCGGCGTACCGCGTGGCATCGTCTACGACAACACCAAGCTGGCGGTGGCGCGGATTCTCGGTGACGGCACGCGCCAGCGGACCCAAGTCTTCAGCGAACTCCAGTCGCACTACCTGTTCGACGATCGCTTCGGACGACCGGGGAAGGGCAACGACAAAGGCAAGGTGGAAGGGCGGGTCGGCTACGCCCGCCGCAACTTCTTCGTGCCGGTCCCGCGCGTGGCCAGTTGGGACGCGTTGAACGCCGACTTGGAGCGCCAGTGCCGCGCGCGGCGCGGGCAGCGGTTGCGGCGGCACACCGAGACGATCGGGGAGCGCTTCGCGCGCGACCGCGCCGCGTTGTTGCCGTTGCCGCCGGTCCCGTATGAAGCCTGCGACACGCGCCCGACGCGGGTCACGTCGTTGTCGCTGGTGCGCGACCGCCGCAACGCCTACTCGGTGCCGACCGCCTACGGCCACCGCGAGGTGGTGGTGAAGGGCTACGTGGACACCGTCGTGGTCGTGTGCGGCAGTACCGTAATCGCCCGCCATCCTCGCAGCTACGAGCGGGACGCGTTGATCTTCGAGCCGCTGCACTACTTGGCCTTGCTGGAGCGCAAGACCGGGGCGCTCGATCAAGCGGCGCCGCTAGCCGGCTGGGAGCTGCCGGAAGCGTTTGGTCGGCGACGGCGTCTGTGGGAGGCCCGGCTGGGCACGGCGGGGACGCGCGAGTACGTGCAGGTGCTGCGGCTGCTCGCAGACTTTCGGTTCGCCCACGTCAGCGGCGCTGTCCGGGACGCCCTCGCCCTGGGCGTGATCGGGTTCGACGCCGTCAAGCATCTGGGGCTGTGTCGCATCGAACACCGGCCGCCCCGCCTCGACCTGGCGCAGTATCCGCATCTCCCGGCCGCGCGCGGCGCGACGACCGCGGCAGCGGACTACCTGGCGCTGCTGGGGGCAGGCGCCGCGTGATGGCAAAACCGACCCTGCGGCTCGACGCGCAGCTCAAGGCCCTGCGCCTGCCGACCTTTCTGCGCGAGTACGACAAAGTGGCGCGGCAGTGCGCCCAGGAGAGGCTGGACTGTCCGCGCTATCTGCTCCGCCTCTGCGAGCTGGAGTGGCTTGATCGCGAGCAGCGCGCCCCCGAGCGCCGCATCAAGGCCGCCAAGTTCCCGGTCTTGAAGAGTCTCGAGACCTTCGCGTTCCGCGCAATCCCGTCGTTGAATAAGCGCCTGGTGCTGGAGCTGGCGCGCTCGGCGTATCTCGACCGCCGAGAGAACGTGTTGGCGTTAGGCAACTCCGGCACGGGCAAGACGCATCTGGCACTGGCGTTGGGGCTGGCGGCCTGTCAGAAGGGCTATCGGGGGCGCTTCCTCACCGCCGCCGCGCTGGTGAACGAACTGCTCGAGGCCCGGGATGAGAAGCGCCTGCTGCGCCTCCAGAAGCAGCTTGCCAAGCAGGATCTGTTGATCGTGGACGAACTCGGCTCCGTGCCGTTGTCCAAGACCGGCGCCGAGCTGCTGTTCGCGATCTTCTCCCAGCGCTACGAGCAAGCATCGACGCTGGTGACCTCGAATCTGCCCTTCAACGAATGGACCGAGATCTTCGGCTCTCAACGGCTGACCGGCGCGCTGCTCGACCGGTTGACCCATCACGTCCACATGCTGGAGCTGAACGGCGACAGCTATCGCCTCGCACACAGCACGCACGCCCGCCACGACGCTGCCGCTCCGGCGTCCTGACGCCTCCCTTCGCAAGCTGCTGGCGGTGCAGCCGGGCTTCCGCTCCGTCTGGGCCCGCCCACAGGCGCGCCCAGCCTCCGCTCCAGCCCGGCCGCACAGCCACTCTCAGGCACGCCGTCCACCGGGCCGGGTGGTCTAATTTTCCTCCGCCACCGTGGTCTAACTTTGGTCCGCCCTTGACAGCCAGCTTGGTGTTGTCGTAGACGATGCCACGCGGTACGCCGCCGAAATAGTGAAACGCCGCGTTGTGCCCGTCACAGAACGCCTCCGTCGTCTCGGCCGGAAACGCCTGCACGAACGCGTCGGCGCTGTGCGGCAGATCCACGACCAGGTAGTGCGCCTTGCATTCGACGCCGGCGACGACCACCAGCGCTTCACCGAAGTCGGCCTGGGCGTCGCCCGGCGGGTGCACGAGCGGCACGAACATCTCTTGCCCGCCCAGCTTCCGCCGGCGCCCGTAGTCTTTGACGATGGTGTAGCCGCCCGTGAAAGCGTGCTCCGCGCGCAAGCGCTCCCAGATGCGCTTCGCCGTGTGCCGTTGCTTCTTCGGACGCGGCTGATCGTCGGTGAGGATCTGATCGATGCCCCTGGTGAAGGCGTCCAGTTTCGGACACCGGATCGGTTTCGCCCGGCGATACCCGGGCGGCAGTCGGTCGCGCAGCATCTTGCGCACCGTCTCCCGGGCCAGCCCGAAGCAGCGCGCCGCCGCCCGCTCGCTCAACCCCTCCACATAGACGCTGCGCCGCACCTCCGCATAGAGCTCCACTCGATACATCCGCGTGGCCGTTTCAGTAGACGGGCTACGCGAGGACCACGATGAGCGACGGCACCCAGCCACCTACGAACGGATCCTGCACAACATCCAAGGGCGGCGAGTGGACATCAGCTGGGTCATTACGCAGCCAATGATGCGGCGTCCCGGATATCTGGACGAGTACCTCGCCTTCTGGACCTCGCGGCCGGAGATTGACCGGATCGCCTTGAGCCTGTACACGCCGCAGGTCGGAGAGCAAAGCAAAGAAGTACTGTCTGGCGAGGCCAGGGCAGAGCTTGTCAGACTACTACCGGGACTCAAGCAGCGATTCCCCGCTCTCGTGCTGAGTGAAGAAATGCTGCTCGGGTTTCGGGCTCCGCCGAAGAGCCCGGCACAGTGTGCGCTCTCGAAGATGTCGGTCAACTACTCGGCGGATCTCAAGACGCGCGTGGAACCCTGCGTATTTGGCGGCACGCCCGATTGTGCCCAGTGCGGATGCGCGGCGACGGCGCTCATCGGTGGCGTGGCTGAAAAGCAACTTCTCGGCCCTGTGAGGGTCGCTCACGTCATGAATGCCTCGATGGCGGTGGGCTCCTTCGTCGGCCGGCTGCGCGAGGAACCGAGCGGCGTCGCTCGCTGGGAGGCCCGGGAGTAAAAGAGACGGGCAAGTCGATGACAGGGGGCCTCAAAACCCCTTAGCCTTTGCTCCCATTGCCCTCACAAGAAGTGACGTTCGCCCTTCCTTGACGGCGCTTCAGAAACATCCCCAAGTGTCATGGAAAGGCACGGTGAGCGGAATCGTCCGGATTATGCGTCCAGCGCTGGCCAGCCCGCCCTTCAGAGGGTGGGTCGTCATGGCCCGACGGCGCTGGTCGCAGCGAGGCGCGACGTCTCCTCAACGCTCCTCCAAGAAGTAGAAATCAAGCTCTCCACGAGGTCGAGTGCTAGCGAGGAATAAGTTGACATTGCCCCCCCACAACTGGTGTCATATGACACCTTATGAGTGTCTCAGAGTCAAGCCCGTTTGGAGGGCGCACCCGCACTCGCGCGCTGCTCGCCCTCCAGCTCCTGGGGAGTAGCTATCCACGCGAACTGAGTCGCGTGCTGGGGACACCCCTGGCCCCCGTTCAGCGCGCCTTGCGCGGACTCGAGCTCGACGGCCTCGTCGTAGCGAGGACCGCTGGGCGAACTCGACTCTTCACGCTCAGCCCCGCCTACTTCGCCAAGCGCGAGCTGGCCGCGTATCTGGAGCGACTCGCTGACGCGGATCAGGCGCTGCAGCACGCGGTCGCATCTCTCCGACGCCGACCACGCCGAACCGGGAAACCTTTGTGACGCTCTCCAAAGAGTCGTCCCTGCGAAACGTCGCCCTCGCGGTTGGAGCGTGCCTGAACGACCACGGGATCAGCGCGGTGCTCACAGGTGGTGCGTGTGCGTCCCTCCACTCGAAGGGGGCTTACTCGTCTCTCGATCTCGACTTTGTCCTCACGAGTCCCGTCACGCAGAGGAAACTGGATGAAGCGATGGCGTCGGTCGGCTTCACGAGAGACGGCGATCGTTTCCGGCACCCTGAGATCGCCTATTGGGTCGAGTTTCCCCGCGGACCGCTGGCTGTCGGCGGCGACTACAAGATCCATCCGGTGAGCCTGGAAGGCGAGGGCGGGCACGTCCAAGTGCTATCCCCCACCGACTCATGCCGCGACCGACTGGCCGCCTTCTATCATTGGAATGATCGCCAGAGCCTGGACGTCGCGATGCAAATCGCCGCCCGGAATCCAGTCGACGTCACGACAATCCGCAAATGGAGTCGACGGGAGGGCCAGGACGAGAAGCTGAACACCTTCCTGAAGCGGTTGGACCGAGAACGGGCTCGGCAGCTCTGAGGACTCGTCCTCGGCGCGAAACTCCAGGTGCCGGCCGAGCTGCCGAGCCGCGAGCGCCCGGCGGCTCTGTCAACTTGGTCACTGGAAGGCGGTCTTCACCCTGGTGGGATCAGCCTTCGGCCTCGGTCAGCAGGCACACGTCACCGTGTCCCATTCGGCGAATGCCCGCGTGCGGAGCAGGCGGTGATGCACAGCTCGCAGTAGATGGCGCCCGACCCGGAACAGGTTCTGGACCACGCCGTGAATTGAGGCGAACCGTTGCAGGTGGGCCGGCGACTTGAAGCGCCGCATCTGGCGTTCCCGCTGCCGCGTTGGTTGATAGAGGTGGACCCCGAAATTCGGACAGGTTGCTAAGGTGGGATCCAGACCACAGAGAAGGAGTCTGGAATGTCCCGAAAGAGACAGAACTACCCGGCTGAGCTGAAGGCGAAAGTCGCGCTGGAGGCTCTCCGCGAAGAGGCAACGATGACCGAGCTGGCCTCTCGGTACGACGTTCACCCGAATCTGATCGCGAACTGGAAGAAGAAGGCACGCGAACACGTGCTGGCGAGCTTCGCAGGCAAGCACGAGTACCAGGAGGCCTGTCGAGCGGTCGAGATCAAGGAGTTGCGAGCGAAGGTGGGCGAGCTCGTGATCGAGCGGGATTTTTTGTCCAAGGCCTTCGGTCGGTGAGCCACGGCCGGAGGGAAACGATGGTCGATCCCGACCATGCCGCGCTCAGCATCACACGCCAGTGTGGCCTGCTCTCGATCGCCCGCTCGTCGTTCTACTACGAGGGCAAGGGCGAGAGCCCGCTGAATCTGCGGCTGATGCGGCGCATCGATGAGCAGTTTCTGGAGACGCCCTTCTACGGCTCGCGGCAGATGACGCGCTGGCTGCTGCGCCAAGGCGCCAGGGTCAGCCGCAAGCGCGTCCGGCGCCTGATGCGGCGCTTGGGCCTGGAGGCGATCTTCCAACGGCCCAGGACGTCTCAGCCGCACCCGGCGCACAGGGTCTATCCCTACCTGTTGCGCGATCTGCCGATCACGCGGCCGAACCACGTGTGGTGCACGGATGTTACCTATATCCCGTTGCAGCGAGGCTTTCTGTACCTCGTCGCGGTGATGGATTGGGCGAGCCGCAAGGTGCTGTCCTGGCGTCTGTCCAACACGCTCGATGCGCACTTCTGCGTCGAGGCCTTGCACGAGGCGCTCGAGCACTATGGCCCTCCGGAGATCTTCAACAGCGACCAGGGCAGCCAATTCACCAGCGTCGACTTCACCGACGTGCTCACGGAGGCTGGCATTCGCATCTCAATGGACGGCAAGGGCCGCTGGATGGACAACGTGTTCATCGAGCGGCTGTGGCGATCGCTCAAGTACGAGTGCGTCTACCTGTCTGAGTTCGCGACCGGCGCCCAGGCCCGGACCGGCATCGGCTGGTGGATGGACTTCTACGACCGACGCCGGCCCCACTCGGCGCTCAACGACCGGACGCCGGCCGAGGCGTATACTGACGACGGGGCTGACCGGAGCCCGGGGCTATGCCCCGGTTCCCGTCAGCCCAAGGTCGCTTGAATCATGAACCGGATTCCACCTTAGCTGTGACGAAAACCTGTCCAAAGGATGGGGTCCACCTCTGATGGGACACCTCGGCGCGATTGTTCGCATACTGGGGTGTGACATGACGCACGGACGGCATCACGGTTCGCTGGGCCGAGGGGTAACTGGACAGCTTGTCGATCACGAGCTGTCGTGGCACGCCACCCTGGCGCTTCAACAACTTGCGGAAGAACCGGACAGCCGCTCGCCGATTGCGACGCGATTGCACCAGGATGTCGATCACGTCGCCGTCCTCGTCGACGGCCCGCCACAAGTACTGCTGCCGGCCCCGAATCCGTACGAACAGTTCATCGAGATACCACGTGTGCCCCTGGCGGCCCCGCCGGCGCCTCAGTCGTCGAGCGTACTCGATCCCGAAGGTTGTGCACCACTGCCGGATCGTTTCGTACGTGACGTCGATGCCGCGCTCGGCGAGAAGGTCCTCGACGTCTCGAAAACTGAGGCTGAACCTGTGATACAGCCAGACGGCGTGGCTGATAATCTCGTGCGGAAACCGGTATCCGCGGTAGCGGGTCGGCTGCTGACTCATCCGTTCAGTGTGCCGCGAAGCTCTCTCTGTCAAGGGCGGACCAAAGTTAGACCACGGTGGCGGAGGAAAATTAGACCACCCGGCCCGGTGGACGGCGTGCCTGAGAGTGGCTGTGCGGCCGGGCTGGAGCGGAGGCTGGGCGCGCCTGTGGGCGGGCCCAGACGGAGCGGAAGCCCGGCTGCACCGCCAGCAGCTTGCGAAGGGAGGCGTCAGGACGCCGGAGCGGCAGCGTCGTGGCGGGCGTGCGTGCTGTGTGCGAGGCGATAGCTGTCGCCGTTCAGCTCCAGCATGTGGACGTGATGGGTCAACCGGTCGAGCAGCGCGCCGGTCAGCCGTTGAGAGCCGAAGATCTCGGTCCATTCGTTGAAGGGCAGATTCGAGGTCACCAGCGTCGATGCTTGCTCGTAGCGCTGGGAGAAGATCGCGAACAGCAGCTCGGCGCCGGTCTTGGACAACGGCACGGAGCCGAGTTCGTCCACGATCAACAGATCCTGCTTGGCAAGCTGCTTCTGGAGGCGCAGCAGGCGCTTCTCATCCCGGGCCTCGAGCAGTTCGTTCACCAGCGCGGCGGCGGTGAGGAAGCGCCCCCGATAGCCCTTCTGACAGGCCGCCAGCCCCAACGCCAGTGCCAGATGCGTCTTGCCCGTGCCGGAGTTGCCTAACGCCAACACGTTCTCTCGGCGGTCGAGATACGCCGAGCGCGCCAGCTCCAGCACCAGGCGCTTATTCAACGACGGGATTGCGCGGAACGCGAAGGTCTCGAGACTCTTCAAGACCGGGAACTTGGCGGCCTTGATGCGGCGCTCGGGGGCGCGCTGCTCGCGATCAAGCCACTCCAGCTCGCAGAGGCGGAGCAGATAGCGCGGACAGTCCAGCCCTTCCTGGGCGCACTGCCGCGCCACTTTGTCGTACTCGCGCAGAAAGGTCGGCAGGCGCAGGGCCTTGAGCTGCGCGTCGAGCCGCAGGGTCGGTTTTGCCATCACGCGGCGCCTGCCCCCAGCAGCGCCAGGTAGTCCGCTGCCGCGGTCGTCGCGCCGCGCGCGGCCGGGAGATGCGGATACTGCGCCAGGTCGAGGCGGGGCGGCCGGTGTTCGATGCGACACAGCCCCAGATGCTT
The DNA here is from genome assembly GCA_965197935.1 of Vicinamibacterales bacterium. Classification (GTDB taxonomy): domain Bacteria; phylum Acidobacteriota; class Vicinamibacteria; order Vicinamibacterales; family CAZQMT01; genus CAZQMT01. Next base: position 224,742 of record CBDAOD010000003.1, read on the forward strand.
GACGGCGTCGAACCCGATCACGCCCAGGGCGAGGGCGTCCCGGACAGCGCCGCTGACGTGGGCGAACCGAAAGTCTGCGAGCAGCCGCAGCACCTGCACGTACTCGCGCGTCCCCGCCGTGCCCAGCCGGGCCTCCCACAGACGCCGTCGCCGACCAAACGCTTCCGGCAGCTCCCAGCCGGCTAGCGGCGCCGCTTGATCGAGCGCCCCGGTCTTGCGCTCCAGCAAGGCCAAGTAGTGCAGCGGCTCGAAGATCAACGCGTCCCGCTCGTAGCTGCGAGGATGGCGGGCGATTACGGTACTGCCGCACACGACCACGACGGTGTCCACGTAGCCCTTCACCACCACCTCGCGGTGGCCGTAGGCGGTCGGCACCGAGTAGGCGTTGCGGCGGTCGCGCACCAGCGACAACGACGTGACCCGCGTCGGGCGCGTGTCGCAGGCTTCATACGGGACCGGCGGCAACGGCAACAACGCGGCGCGGTCGCGCGCGAAGCGCTCCCCGATCGTCTCGGTGTGCCGCCGCAACCGCTGCCCGCGCCGCGCGCGGCACTGGCGCTCCAAGTCGGCGTTCAACGCGTCCCAACTGGCCACGCGCGGGACCGGCACGAAGAAGTTGCGGCGGGCGTAGCCGACCCGCCCTTCCACCTTGCCTTTGTCGTTGCCCTTCCCCGGTCGTCCGAAGCGATCGTCGAACAGGTAGTGCGACACGAGCGGCACGAACATCTCTTGCCCGCCCAGCTTCCGCCGGCGCCCGTAGTCTTTGACGATGGTGTAGCCGCCCGTGAAAGCGCGCTCCGCGCGCAAGCGCTCCCAGATGCGCTTCGCCGTGTGCCGTTGCTTCTTCGGACGCGGCTGATCGTCGGTGAGGATCTGATCGATGCCCCTGGTGAAGGCGTCCAGTTTCGGACACCGGATCGGTTTCGCCCGGCGATACCCGGGCGGCAGTCGGTCGCGCAGCATCTTGCGCACCGTCTCCCGGGCCAGCCCGAAGCAGCGCGCCGCCGCCCGCTCGCTCAACCCCTCCACATAGACGCTGCGCCGCACCTCCGCATAGAGCTCCACTCGATACATCCCTCCTGTGTCCCACAAAACACTCTCGGAATGCTCGGTGGACCACTCGAGCGGTCTGGTTTTCTGCCGCCCTCAAGCGCTTCCAACCGCCGCGCTGTGGTCTATTCTTGCTCCGCCGTTCTCAGACCGAACGTCAGCTCAACCATGCAACTCATTGTGTGGACCTCCTAAGTTATGCTGCTGTGATGACAAACCGCTGGATGTTCACTATATCCAGTCTTCGCATTGCCTTCGCTTCTTGGCGGACAGGATCAAAAAGCGGCTTGCAGGTCTGTTAAGTATTCCTTGTAACCCCCATAACAATATAACGAAACGTTTTAGGGTAGTGTCTCAGTTTGCCTGAGCCACCGGAACCGGCTGCTCAACCTCTTCGAGTAGCCGCACGATGTCCGCCATGTCCCACACGTGATCCGTCAGGCCAGCGGCCATCGCCGGTGTTACTCTGAGCGTCTTGTGAATCTTCGTGAAATTGTAGAACACTGCGTAGAGTGCCACCATGTAGATGTGGTTCTCGACCTTTTTTGAGAATCCGTTCGTCAGCCGTGTTAACCGGCGCATGTGCATCCGCATCGTGAGATTGGAGCGCTCCACGTAGGACGTGGAAACGTGCCTCGGATCAGGATCGCCAGTAATGGCCTTCGAGAGACACCCGATGCACTTCGCCGGGCTGTAGCGCGTCTCGTTCTCACCAGACGCCCCGTAGAGCTTCACCAGTTGCGCGTAGTCCACATCCACTCCGAACACATCCTCGACCGCGTCAACGTAGAGCCTGAGACCGTCTGACGTGAGCTGTACGCGGTTCGCAAGACGCGCCTTGAGGTCGCTCTGGCAAAGGTGAAGGCCGAACCCGCGTCACGCGGTCCTACGAGCCACGACACGATCAGTTTTGAGTCCGCATCGAGGCCGGTCCAGGTCCAAGTATCGCCGGCGCCTTCGGGAGCCTTCTTCGCCGTCGCAACGTTCTTGGCCTTCGCGTAGGTGAACGACCAGATTTCATCGACCTGCACACGGCGAGCCTTCACGCCACGCACCTGATCGTCGTGAAAGGCCGCACAGAGCCGCCCAGTGTCTACCAGGAGCTTGGAGACGGTGTTGATCGACACGTCGGCCAACCGTGACACCGCCCGCATTGAGGTTCCCTCGCAGAGCAGCGAGAGGATCTGGGCACGCTTGGCAACTGGCAGCTTGTTCATGTCCAGAGTATATGAACTTTTATGCTTAACGTCAAGGATAATCGATCAGAAACCGTGGAGCCTCCAAGTTACGGAGGCTCCACGGGTGGTTGTGCCCTATCTAAGCGGCAGTGCGTTCACGAACAAGAAGCCGAAACGCTTGCTTGCCGTGGTCTACAGCCCGCACAATCTTCCCGCTTCGCCAATGTCGAAATTCCTTGACATAGATCCAGCGGTAGCCGCGTGGGGCCTTCGGCTCTGACTTGTGATTTGCAGCCATGCTGCGCCTCCAATCAGACTTGGGCCGCCACCTTTTCGGGGTTGAATTTCGGAAGGAATCGAGATATGCTTAGCTTTGGATCAGTTAAGCGCTATCGGTTTTCCGGTTCAACTTGGGTCGAGCGGCCGGTTTGACCCTGAGAGGGCCACGGCTGCAACCGTGGCCCTCTCACCCTCATAGATTGAATGGCGAAGAGGGTCGCCCTAGTGTCAATTTCCTAGGCCAGACCTGACCTCCTCACTCGCCTCTGGAACAATCCGATAGGCATAATGGCGCTCGCCAGACCCGTTCCTAGACTGGCTCTTTGTTAGCAGACTCCCGCCGTCAATTCCGGCGCTCTTCGCCCTTTTCGATATTCCAGCCAGGATGCCGGCCAGCGCCTTGTTGTTGTCAAGCCTGAGGGCAGCGCGCAGGTCCGTGTCGATCACTGGCTTTTCGCCTGACGCCAGAAGAATTTCCAGTAATTTCCTTTGATTTTCGTTTAATTCTCCAATCAGGCACCGAACACTTCGATGCTCTCGTTTCTGGCTGCGCTTCACTCGACTACTGGCTGTTGACGATGATGCCGCAAGAGCATCTATATCTGCGATGTTCTCGCAGATGACATCCAAGTTCTTGTATATGACGCGGTAGCTCATTGAGACCCCCCATTGGTATTCTCTCGCGTCCAGCCAGAAATGTCAATCGGATCCACTCATCGACCTGACTTCTTGTGTTGTTGGCAGAGGACAAGCTACTGATGTGCGGTTGTCGGGTGCACCCGTAGCTAGTGTAGTGTCCCTGAAATACATTTACATATCAACGACCTGCGTGCAATATAGGCGGGATGAATGATGCCGCCGCCGCTCTGTCCATGGCCGCGAAGGGTCGGCGACTCCTGGAACAGTGGGCCCGTAGTACGTCGGCCCCGCATCGGGTAGTCATCCGCGCGAAGGCGTTGCTGCTGGCGACCGAGGGGGGTTCCAACAGCCGCATTGCCGCGACCGTGGACGTCAGCCGGCCGACCGTGCTGGCTTGGCGCGACCGGTTTGGAGAGGAGGGCGTTGATTCGGTGTTCGAGATGCGTGAGGGGCGCGGGCGCAAACCGACGATCAGTGCGCGCAGGGTCAAAGCCATCGTCCACGCAACGTTGCACCGCACGCCACCGGGGGCGACCCCCTGGAGTTGTCGCACGATGGCGAAGGCGCAGGGGGTCAGTCGCTCGACCGTGCAGCGGATCTGGGACGCGCATGGCCTCCAGCCCCATCGAGTGGAGACGTTCAAGCTGTCGACCGATCCCGCGTTCGTGGAGAAGCTGACGGACGTCGTGGGGCTGTACATGAATCCGCCCGAGAAGGCCGTCGTGCTGTGTGTGGACGAGAAGAGTCACATTCAGGCGCTGGACCGGACGCAGCCCGGGCTGCCGATGAAGAAGGGCCGCTGTGGGACACTCACGCATGACTACAAGCGCCACGGGACAACGACCTTGTTCGCCGCGCTGAACATGCTGACCGGGCAGGTCATCGGCGAGTGCCACGGCCGGCATCGGCATCAGGAGTTCCTGAAGTTTCTTCGCCAACTCCACCGCGCGTTCCCCTCTCGCCTCGACCTCCACCTCATTCTGGACAACTACGGCACGCATAAACATCCGACCGTGCGGGCCTGGCTGGCGGCCCATCCGCGCTTCACGCTCCACTTCACCCCTACCGGCGCATCGTGGCTCAACCTCGTCGAGAGTTGGTTCAGCCAGCTCACGCAGAAACGCATCCGCCGCGGGGTGTTTTGCAGTGTCGACGAACTCGTCGCCGCCATCAACGATTACCTCCAGCGCTACAACGACAACCCCCAACCCTTTGTCTGGACCGCGACGGTCGATACGATTCTAGAGAAGGTTGGGAAGTGCAAAGTTATTCTTGGGACACACCACTAGGTTGGAAAGAGCACGTCTCCTGCCTGGTGCGCTCTCCCAGCCATGCAGGATTTGGCCTAGAACAGGGCCAGCAGAGACGGGATCTGGCCTTCTGAGTGAAAGGGGTTACGGCCTCCGAGCTTGAGCCGGAGTTGGGGCTGGGTGACCAGCCACTCGTTTTATTAGGGCTACTTCTTCCAGCGGGTTTGAGCAGCTTTCTTGGCAATCGCTCGTCGTTTTGATTGACTGAGTGCCTTAGCACGAGTTGAGTCTCCCTCGCCTGAAGGCGAGGGAATCAGTGCGCCGCGTCGGCTGAAGCCGACTATCACGGCGCACGTCCCAGAGCCCGAAGAGGTCCGGCCCTGCGGCCTCCTGAAGGCTTCGCCTAAAGGCGAGGGGTTTCACCCATCCCAGAGGGAGACTCTAAGCCACCCTTCCGACCTAGCTCAGCCGCAGGATTTCTTTCGACGTCGGTTTCCGTCTCAGCGATCTCATCGGTCGCCACCCTCATGACATGAACCGCGTTCCCGATCACGTCGGCCGGCCGATTGTAACCTCTTGGGGTTCGTGGCATGCTTACCGTCAAGCATAGCACGTTTAGGCGAAACATCTGATGACAACCTGTAGGCAAACTGAGACACTACCCGTTTTAGTTTGTCAAATAAACACTTGACATTCCCTACATGTTGTGGATCACGATGTGTTAAGGTGCCATCTATGGTGTCCACTGGCGCGGACGCCATCCCTGACTGGGAACGAACGTCGTCGGACCGCGTACGTCATCAACTGGCGTGGGAAGGGTAGATCAGGCTGTCTGTCCGGTCAAGTAATACTTATAATCCCCCTAATTTTCCTCCGCCACCGTGGTCTAACTTTGGTCCGCCCTTGACAGTGAGACCGAGTTAGTGGTCCACCTCTCTCACGACCGAGGCTTGAAAGCCTCCAGACAAACGCTGTCGGTGTGCCGTTCCTCGGTTTCGACCTCGGCAAACCGCTCATCCGCCCAGTCCCCGTAACCCCGCACCCCGACGTTCTCGAACCCCGCCTGCTCAAGCGCCCCGGCAAGGGACGTGCGGTCCCACATCCACTGGTGTCGAGAGTTCGAAGCTGCCTCGTGGAGCCGTGCTCGTGCGGTTCTCCGCGGCGAGGTGGCCCCAAGATGGCTGGCGTTCAGGAGGTAGTCGCTGGCCGTCGCCGCTTCGGAGGCCGTGGTCGATCCGAGCCTTCGGGTGTACTCCCCCACCAGGACCGCGAGGTCCGGGACGATACACCGGAAGCAGCCGCCGGGCCGCAGGTAGGCATGGATGTTCGATACCGCCACCGAAAAGTCCTCTCGCGTCAGGTGCTCCAGGACGTGCGAGGCGAAGACCAGCTCGAGCTCACCGGCCGCGAGGGGCAGGCCCCTGACGATATCGCCGTACACGACCGAGCGTGGCCACCTGGTCAACCGGAGCAGTCTCGTAAGCAGGGGGCCGATTCCCGGGAGGCGGGCCAGTCGAAGCGAGTAGGAGCCGTCGATGTTGTACCAGCTCTCCCCGGCCGACAGGCCTGCGCCGACGTTGAAGCAGGGTTTCCGTGGCGTCACCGCGCGGTGGCTTTCCGCTCCCGTACGACACGAAGGCCCGGCGCATCGGACCGAAGCCGATGCGCCGGGCCCTTCGGAAAAACTCCCGGCGGTGACCTACTCTCCCACGAGGTCACCCTCGCAGTACCATCGGCGGTAGAGGGCTTAACTTCCGTGTTCGGAATGGGAACGGGTGTGGCCCCTCTCCTATGACCACCGGGAAAGGTTTGGCTCTTGCCTGCGGGCCGGCCGGCCCCCACGGACAACTGAACACCCTGCAAACGATAGTTCCCCAGCCACTCACCGTGCCGTCCCGGACGCTCGGTCCGGAAACGAAGAAATGGTCAAGCCTCACGGCTGATTAGTACCAGTTAGCTCAAGCTGTCACCAGCCTTACACACCTGGCCTATCACCTGGTCATCTTCCAGGAGCCTTCAGGAGCCTAATGGCTCGGGAGATCTCATCTTGTGGAGGGTTTCACGCTTAGATGCCTTCAGCGTTTCTCCCTTCCGTACGTAGCTACCCAGCGCTGCCGCTGGCGCGACAACTGGTACACCAGAGGTACGTCCATCCCGGTCCTCTCGTACTAAGGACAGCCCCACTCAAATCTCCTGCGCCCATGGCAGATAGGGACCGAACTGTCTCGCGACGTTCTAAACCCAGCTCACGTACCGCTTTAACCGGCGAACAGCCGGACCCTTGGAACCTGCTACAGCTCCAGGATGCGATGAGCCGACATCGAGGTGCCAAACCTGAGCGTCGATGTGAACTCTTGGCTCAGATAAGCCTGTTATCCCCGGCGTACCTTTTATCCGTTGAGCGATGGCCCTTCCATGCGGAACCACCGGATCACTAAGGCCTGGTTTCCCACCTGCTCGACTTGTTTGTCTCGCAGTCAAGCTCGCTTATGCCTTTGCACTCTCCGGCTGATTTCCAAACAGCCTGAGCGAACCTTCGCGCGCCTCCGTTACATTTTAGGAGGCGACCGCCCCAGTCAAACTACCCGCCTAGCAGTGTCCCTGACCTGGCTAACAGGCCCAGGTTAGAACACCAGAGCGCTAAGGGTGGTATCTCACCGTTGACTCCCCGGACCCCGAAAGGCCCGATTCATAGTCTCCCACCTATCCTGCGCATAACGCGCCAGCGTTCACTACTAAGTTGTAGTAAAGGTGCACGGGGTCTTTCCGTCTTGCCACGGGCAACCGGCGTCTTCACCGGTACCACAAATTCGCAGTGCCCCTCGTTGAGACAGCGCCCAGATCGTTACGCCATTCGTGCAGGTCGGAACTTACCCGACAAGGAATTTCGCTACCTTAGGACCGTTATAGTTACGGCCGCCGTTTACCGGGGCTTCAGCTCGGAGCTTCGCCTTGCGGTTGACCCCTCCCTTTAACCTTCCGGCACCGGGCAGGCGTCAGGCCCTATACGTCGTTTTTGACTTAGCAGAGCCCTGTGTTTTTAGTAAACAGTCGCCTGGGCCTCTTTATTGCAACTCCTTCGCACTTCAGCGGGCAAGCCGCCTAACGCTAGTGGAGCACCCCTTCTTCCGAAGTTACGGGGCGAGTTTGCCGAGTTCCTAAACGAGGGTTCTCACTCGCGCCTGAGGATTTTCTCCTCGCCTACCTGTGTCGGTTTGCGGTACGGGTACCTGGACGACTCCTTAGAGGCTTTTCTAGGCAGCGTGGCGTCAGCCAATTTATGGCCCTTGCGGGCCTCTCCATGGCACCTCAGGGAATGTGACCCACCGGATTTTCCTGGCGGATCCCCCTACATGCCTGAAC
>CBDAOD010000003.1:237500-3358334 GCA_965197935.1 Vicinamibacterales bacterium
CTCCCGAGCTCGCCCAGCCACCGGCTGTTGAAGTCGATGATCGTGGTGTCGGGATGCAGCAGCTTGAAGATCTGCGACTTGTACGTCTCGGCGTTTTCCGCGATCTCGTCGCGGCTCAAGGGCGGCCTGGTCTTGGAACGCCCTGTCGGGTCACCGATCAAACCGGTGAAGTCACCGATCAGAAACACGACCCGGTGGCCGAGATCCTGGAAGTGCTTCATCTTGCGGATGAGCACCACGTGCCCTAGGTGGAGATCGGGGGCCGTCGGATCGAATCCCACCTTGACGACCAGTGGCGTTCGGTCGGCTGCCGCCCGCCGCAGCTTCGCCTGCAGCTCCGCCTCGCGCACCACGTCGACACAGCCTCTCGTGAGGTACGCGACCTGCTCCTCGATCGTCATGGAACTGGACGAAGGGTCGCCCCCGGGAGCGCAGATGACGGGAGAGCCGCTCCCCCCCGGGGCTGCCTGACTCCTGCTACTATAAACCACCGACATGGATCAGGGTGGGTCCTCGCGATCCGTCACGCGGCGACAGCTGCTCCGCATGCTCGCAGCCACCGGTGCCGGCGGGCTCGCCGGAAGCGGCGGATACGGCTACCTCTTCGAACGGCACCGGATCGACGTGACGCGCACCGCGTTGTCGGTCTCGGATCTGCCCGAGGCCCTCATCGGACTTCGAGTCGGACTCGTGACCGACCTCCATCACAGCCGCACCGTCCCGGCCGAGGACATCCAGGCGGCGGTGCGGCTGGTCATGGACGAGCGACCCGATCTGATCGTGCTCGGCGGAGACTACATCACCTCCTTCGACACGCGCTTCGCGGAGCCGGTGGCGGAGATCCTCGCGCCGCTGTCGGCACCACACGGCGTCTTCGCCATTCTCGGGAATCACGACGACGAACGCATCGTTCCCGCCGCGCTCGCAGCCAGACGTTTCGAGGTGCTCAGGGACGCGCGGACCCGGGTGGTCATCCGGGGAGAGACGCTGGAGATTGCGGGCATCCAATTCTGGACCCGCCAGCTGTCCCAGATCGCGCGCGTCCTTCGTGGTGCATCCGCGCCGGTGCTGCTCCTCGCCCACGACCCACGGCGGCTGATCGAGGCGGCGAACCTCGGGGTATCGCTCGTGCTTTCGGGACACACCCATGGTGGCCAAGTCGTGCTGCCGCTCGTGGGTGCGGTCGTGACGCGCGGCCGACGGCTCGCCGTCCTGGCCGGGACCGTACGCCGCGATCGCACGACGATGTTCGTCAGCCGGGGGGTGGGGACGATCTACTTGCCGATTCGGCTCAACTGCCCACCGGAAGTGGCCATCCTGACACTCGAGCGCGCCACGGTCACCTGAGCTAGTACTACTTTGTTAGATCCGCAAGTGCACCGACTTTAGCGCCTCGATGCGCTTCAGGTAGAACGGCCGTGGAGCAAAGAGGTCCGCGGTGAAGATTTCCTGCACGATCGCGCGGGCCACTGGAAAGGTGAGCCCGGCGAGGTGCCGCCGCCGCTCGGCCTGCAGGAAGTTGTACGTCACGGCGGTGAGCACGACGTGATGGTGCCAGCCCGGGAACGTGCGGCCTTCGAAGTGATCCAACCCGAGGTGGGGCTTCAACTCTTGGAACTGCTGCTCGATGGCCCACCGCTGATGCGCGAGTCGGACGAGCTGCGGCCAGGAGGTGGTGGCCGGCAGGTTGACGAAGAAGTATTTGGTCCGCGGCGTCGCGCCCGTGTCGCGTTCGGCCAGCAGCCACACCTCGGGGGCGAGCCGGCGGTCGCGCCAGTCGTGGGCCGGGGTCACCCGCAGGGCCACACACTGGACCGTCCAGCGGCGCCCGCCGCGGCGGTTGCGCCAGCTGATGGGCCGCCACCGCGGCTGCGCCTTGGCGGCCTGGGCCACCGTGTACGCCCGCACGCCCGCCGCCAGGTCTGGCCGGGTGCGCGGGCGCCCCAGCCGGCCGCCCCGCCGGTGCCCGAGGCGCGGCCGCCCCAGGAACACGGTCTGCGACGAGGAAATCCCCACCGCATAGGGGAGCCGCAACCGATGCCACATGGCCCGAAACAGGCCGGTATCGCCAAACTCCGCATCGGCCAGCACGCCGGTGCCGGTGAGGCCGCTGGCGCGCACCTGCCGGAGCAGGGTGAGCGCTTGGCGCCACTTCGCCTGCAACCGGACACCCCGGGGAAGCCGCGCCCGATCGCGGGCGGCGTCGGCCAGCCACGCCTCGGGCACATAGAGCGCGGCCCCCAGCAAGTAGGCGCGCAGCCCGGTCCACAGCGCCGCGGTGACCGCCACTTGGCCATTGGCGACTTTCCCCACGGCCCCACAGTACTGGCGGGCCACCCCGACCGAGGACGTCCCTGGCTTGGGGAAACTCGTGCCAGCGAAGATCACCAGCCCTTCGCGTTCGGGCAGCACCGCCCGCAGGCAGCGCCAGACGCCGTCGGCACTCCACGGCGCATCGGTGATTCTACCTCGACTCCGACCGTTTCAGCGGCGCCGGCGAGCCGTTGGTCCACATCACCGCCAGCGATACGGATCCCGAGACCTCGATGGCAGGCCAGTACACGTTCTACGGCCGCTATGTCGGGTGGGACGCATCCGACAATCGGGAGCCGCTGTCTACCATGTTCGCCGCACGCTACGTCAACGGCGGCGCCAAGGCCGAGAAGCCGAAACAGGTGTTCCCCCCCGGTACGTCGTTCTTCGTCTGGCGCGACACGAAGCTCTCCTACAAGAGCACCAGCCCGCCCGGGACCTTCGCCTGCGATGCGACCCCGGCGTGGTATCCGCTCGGGATCGAGTCGGTCAAGGCCTGGGACGAACAGGAGGACGAAGAAGACGCAAGCAGTGGCGTGTCGATTCCCGCGGCGACCCAGCGGGTCAGGGTCAACGGTCCCGACTTTCCGCTGTCCTACGACGCCGGGTGGGCGCTCCTCAATCTGAATGCGAGCGTGGCGCCCGGCGGTAACCCACCGGAGGATGCCACGGCGGCGCAGGCCTGGGTGGGCGTCGAGCAGAACATTCAGCAGAATGGTCGCTATCTGCTGGGGTTGCGCGCGATTCGCCTGGACAGCGCGCGCGATCCGCGCGCGCCGTAGCCATGGGGCCGGACCCGAGACGATCCGCCACGTCGTGGGTGACGGAGACGATGACGTGAGGCAGAGGGCCGTCTGTTTGGGGCTTGTCACGGCCGCGGCCGTCGTCGTGCCGCTCGCCGGACAGTTCAACTTCGTCTCGGATCAGCCTGCCGCTACGCTGCTCCTGCCGTATTTCGAGGTCGATCTCGACCGGCCGGCCGGCCAGACCACGCTCTTCTCCGTGAACAATGCCTCGGCCGCGCCCGCCCTCGCACGCGTCGTCGTCTGGAGCGACCTCGCCGTGCCGGTCCTCGGGTTCGACGTCTACCTGACCGGCTTCGACGTGGAGCGGATCGACATGCGCGACATCATCGCGGGGCAGATTCCTGCTGTAGGCTTACGGAGTTCATTTGACTGCGCGGACCCCCCGCCTGCCCCGCCCCCCCCGTCGGATGTGCGCAATGCGCTGACGGGGCAGGCATCGGCGGCACTCGGGGGGTGCGCCGGGTTGGCTCACGGCGAGACGAGCCCGATCGCGCGCGGCTATGTGACGGTGGACAATACGAATAATTGCACCAATCGTCTCCCGGGTGACGCGGGCTACTTCGTCGACGGCGGACAAGGAGACGCGAACAACAACAACGAGCTGTGGGGCGACTACATGCTGGTCGAGCGGCGAACCGGAACGGGCGAGGCAAACCCGCTCGTCCACATTCGAGCCGACTCGACGGACCCGCAGCTCTCGCTGCTCGGGGCCTATACGTTCTACGGACGCTACGTGGGCTGGGATGTTTCGGACAACCGCGAACCGCTCTCGACGACCTTCGGGGTAAGGTCTCTGCGTGGGGCGTTCGGAGAGACCCACGTGACGGTTTGGCGAGACACGAAGACGTCCTACAAGGCGACGAGCCCGAGTGGTGCGTTCGCGTGTGGATCGACTCCCGTCTGGCATCCACTGGGCGTCACTCAGGTCGTAGAGTTCGACGAGGAGGAAGACGTCCACGCGCACGTGTTCGGGGACCCACCGCTGCCGCCGTCTCCCTTCGCCGCCGCTACCCAGAGAGTCGAGATCGGAGGCCCCGCGCTCCCCTCGGTCTTTCCGTTCGGGTGGTACTTCTTCAACCTCAACGTCCCTGATCCGCCCCGTCCAGAAGATCGGGGATTCAGCCCTCCGACCCTCGAGCAGGCATGGGTCACGATTCTCCATCGTGACGCCTCGCGCTTCTCTATTGGCCTCCCCGCTGTTTCTTTCACCTCCGCCCGGCAGTAGGTCGCTGACATCGTTGCAGCGATAACCCCTTCGGCCGCCAGACCGGAGCCGGCCGTCGTCCACCGTTGAGATCCGTGGAAGGCACCCAGGGCCTCGACGCTGTTGCGGCTTCCGGAGGCGGTGACAGATAATCGCCCGACACCGTCTATGCGCATCCTGTTCATTGCGGCTCGGTTCCCGTATCCGCCAGTGACCGGTGACCGCGCCCGGGCCTTCCAGTAGCTCCGCCTCCTCGGCCGCCGCCACCGGGTAACGCTCGTCTGCCTCGGCGATGACCGGACGACCTCAGACGAACCGGTCGAGCAGTTCTGCGCGGAGGTCATTCGCGTTCCCCAGCGGCGCCTCGAGATCGGTGCCGGCATCGTCCGGGGTCTGTTCTCCCGCTACCCTGTCCAGAGTGGCCTGTTCGCGAGCGAACGCCTCCGGTGCGTCGTGCGAGAGCAGGCCGTCGCAACGAAGCACGACGTCGCCCACATCCAGCTCGCGCGGCTGACGCCTCACGTGGAGCTGGATGTACAGATCCCGCAGGTCGTCGATCTCATCGACGCCCTGTCCTTGAACATGCACCGGCGCTACCTGGTCGATATCGGGCCGATGCGCTGGCTGGCTTACCTCGACTGGCGGCGTCTCGTCCGCTACGAGCGAGAGATCTGCGAACAGCACGACGGGGCCACGGTCGTGTCGTCCCTCGAACGCGGCGCCATCGGCGAGTTTCCGAACCTGGCCGTGAACCCCAACGGCGTGGATCTCGAACGATTCCCCTTCCACCAGAATTCACGAGATCCATGCCGCGTCGTGTTCACCGGCAACCTCGGATACTTTCCGAACGCACACGCCGTCCGGTGGTTCGTGCGCGAGGTGCTGCCGCGCGTCCGGCGCGAGATCCCCGAGGTCGAGTTTGAAGCCGTGGGCGCCCGCGCAGGTCGGCGCCTGCGCGCCCTCGCCCGCCGCGATCCGGCGATGACGGTCTCGGGTCCGGTCGACGATCTGCACCCTCACCTGGCGCGCGCATCCGTGGCGGTGGCCCCGATGCGCGCCGGTTCGGGACAGCTCCTCAAGGTGCTGGAGGCGATGGCCTCGGGCACTCCCGTCGTGACCACGTCGCTGGGGCTGGCCGGCATCGACGCGCGGTCCGATGAGGAGGCCATGGTGGCGGACACGCCAGGGGACTTTGCCGCCGCGGTGGTACGGCTCCTCTCCGATCGCGAGGCCGCCGGCCGGCTCGCGCGGCGGGCCCGAGACCTGGTCGCGACACGCTACACGTGGGAGCATTCGGTGAAGGCTCTCGAACGACTCTACGAGGCGGTCGTCGTCGCCGCCCGCACGCGAGCGGTCGGCGAGCCGATCGCCCAGGGCGACGGCCGCCCCTTGCCGACTCCCTCACCGTGACGAGATCCCCGTTGAGCGCCACGCCGCGGCGTGAACGTCGGCCCTCCGCCGCACGGCCGTCGTCCGCGGCCATGGCCGGCGAGACCGTCGTGTGGGCGCTGCTGATCGTCATGCCCCTCTTCATGGCGCCGAGCGCGAAGGATGCGTTTCGGACACCGAAGCTTCTTCTGGCCGGGTGGCTCGGGCTCGCATCTGTCGCCTGGCTGGCGTGGGATCTGCGCCGCGTCGGACGTGTCGCCCCAGCCGACATCTGGCGGCTCGTGGCGGTTCGCGCCGTCGTACCCATGCTGGCCGTTGCGACAATCGGGCTGTGGGTGACCGATCACCCCCTCTACGTGCGCGACGCCCTCGCCGACCTGTGGATCGGCGCTGCCTGCCTGGTCGGCTGGAGTGTGGGGCTGACGGCCGGCCAGCAGCGGCGCTTGATCGCCGGGCTCATTGGGCCGGCGACGGCACTCGCGGTCCTTGCGGTCGACCAAGTGCATCACATCGTCGGCATTCTCGACTGGCTCATCGTCGAAGAGACGGGTCGACTGGCCCTCACCGCCACGGCCGGGAACACAGGGAACCTGGCTGCGGCGCTCGTGCTGCCGTGCCTGATCGCCCAGTGGCTACTGGCGCGTGGCACCGCGGGTCCGCGGCGAGTTGCAGCGGTAGTCGCGTTGGGGCTGTGCCTCTACGCCCTGGTCCTGACACAGACAATCGCGGCCCTCGCCGCCCTCGCGCTCGGGAGCGCCGTGTTCTGGTTCCTGACGCTCCCCAGGCGCCTGACCGGTATGGCGGTCGGGGCGACTGTGCTCGTATTGGTCGTCTCCGGCGCGGCACTGCCGGTCCTCCGGGGGCGCCTCGTCGAGAAGACGCTGCAGCTGGCCCAGGGCGACCTCAACGCGGTGCTCACCGGTCGACTCGACGCCTGGCGCGCGGCGGTCTGGATGCTCGAGCGGCATCCAGCCGCCGGCGTCGGCCACGGCGCCTTCCCGGCATCGTTCGTGACGGCGAAGCTGGACCTGCTCGACCGCGGCGTGGAGTTCTATCCGATCCAGCCCCGCGTGATGTTCGCCAACGCGCACAACGAGGTTCTCGAGGTCGGGGCCGAATGGGGTGTTCCCGGTCTGCTGGCGCTGGCCTGGGCCCTCTGGGTTCTGCTCCGGACCGTTCGTCGACGCCGCAGCGATGCCGAACGTGGCCTGGCCTGGGGGTGTATCACGGTGCTCGCCGTGCTCTCGATGGCACATTTTCCTTTCCGTACCGCGCTCATCGGGTTTCCGGCCATCCTCGTGTTGGCGTGGCTGCTCGGACCGGAGGAACGGTGATGAGGGGGCGTCGACTCGCCTATCTGATCCTCGCAGGACTCCTCGTGGCGCTTGCCGGACAGGCTGTGCGCTGGCGGGATCGCATGGCGGCCGCACGGCTGCTCCGTGACGTCGAGGTCCTGACGCTGAATGCCGTGGGGGGGGAGAGGTGCCTCGCCCACTGCTGGACACCAACATCGAGAGGCTGCGCCAAGCCGCCCCCCTCGATCGCCGGGAGGTTGGCATCCCGATCGCCCTGGGGAGCCAGTACCTGCTCGGCGGGCAGGTCGAATCCGCCATCCGGGCCTACGAAGAGGCACTGCGGATCGAGCCGCGACCCGAGATCTACCTGAACCTCGCACGCGCACACGCCATGGCCGGGCGAGACGCCCAGGCGCGCGACAACATGGACCTGGCCGTGAAGCTCAATCCCCGGTTCGGCACGGGCGGTCGGGGCCGTCTTCGCCAGCGACGCACCGCCCCCGGCTGACCTCACGCCATCCGCTCCATTCGTGCTCCGCATGGTTGGCGGTGGATCCTAGCGATCGTCACTCGTCGCGGTCTTGAGCTCGAAATGGGTCGGTTACCCGAGCCAGACCGGATACGTCGTCTACTCCCAGCGACACACCTTGGCTGACAGCGCGGTGCACCCCGCGAACACGCCGACCAGTGCGGCCACCCCCAAAGTGAGAAGACCACGCGTCTCCCGTCCAGATCCCCTCGAGCAGGGACACCGCGTAGGTCAGGGCAGGACGTGCGCGATGGTCTGCAAGGCCGCCGGCATGGACTCGATCGCCACGAAGAGCCCCGACAGGGCGAGGATCGGGTAGAGGAGGATCGGGTAGAGGAGGAGGCTACCGATCGGCTCCGCGAAGCGTGCGGTGGGCACGATGCTGACGGTACGAGGCTCACTGGTCCGGATTGCCCTGAACGACTGGGCTTGATTCCAAGGAACTGGCGGGGACTCTGGGAGACAGGAAGGAGATGAGGTGACACTAACCGGCGGCCGGTTGACCGACGTCGAGGACGACCACCGAGAGGTCGTCGTCGAGGCTCACCTCTCGTTTACCCGTCCAGTCGGCGAGTCGCTCGAGGAGCCCCGCCGCCAGGCGCTCGGCCGACGGCGCCGGATGCTCCTCGACGAACCGGCGCAGGCGGTCCGCCTCGAAGAACTCCCCCGTCAGGTTCCTCGCCTCAACGAGGCCATCGGTATAGAGCAGCAGTCGATCGCCGGGAGCCACCCGCGCTTCGCCCGTCACGTACTGCACGTCCGGACTGAAGCCCATTAGCAGCCCGCTCTCGCCGAGCTCGTGGACCCGACCGGCGGCGCCTCGAAATGGAGCGGGGGCGGATGACCGGCGCTTGCGTGGAGCAGACGGCCAGCCTCGAGATCGACATAGACGTAGACCGCCGTCACGTAGTGGCCGTCGAGCTGGCTGCAGAGCGTACGGTTGATACCCGAGAGCACGCGGTCTGGCCGCGCGGCATCCGAGGCTTGCGCCGCCGCAGCGCCCTTCACCATCGAGGCGATCAAGGCGGCGGGCACGCCGTGGCCCGTGACGTCCGCCACCAGCAATCCGAGGCGCTTGTCGTCCACGCGCAAGAACTCGTAGAAATCGCCGCCGACTGCCGCCATAGGGATGTAGCGCACGGCGACGGTGCCGTCAGCGAGCCGCGGCAGCTCCCGCG
Source organism: Vicinamibacterales bacterium (assembly GCA_965197935.1). Classification (GTDB taxonomy): domain Bacteria; phylum Acidobacteriota; class Vicinamibacteria; order Vicinamibacterales; family CAZQMT01; genus CAZQMT01. Next base: position 246,215 of record CBDAOD010000003.1, read on the forward strand.
GCAGGATCGACGTTTGGATCCGTCGCGCCGTCTTCAGGTCTTCCTCGAGCGCGGCCAGCTGCCGCTCGGTGCGGAACGCGCGCGTGGCCACTGCGTAGCCGAGGCATCCGAGGAAGATCAGCACGCCCACGGCCTCGAGTCGCACGGTCCAGGGCAACAGCCCCATGGCCGCCAAGTTCTCGTTGAAGATCAGGACGAACAGGGCGAGCGCGCCGGCCCGCACGACCCTGAGCTCGCCGGTCCGTGGGAATCCGCCACCGAACAGGTTCGCCATGCACACGCTCAGCCCGGCGATCACGATCGGGTTGTTTGGTGCCATGGCCGTCCCGGGCACACCGGCCCAAGCATCGACGGCTATTGCGCCGAGCGTGTAGACCAGCGAGGCCTGCCACACGCGTCGGACGGACAGCTTCCAGCCGGGGCCGAAGAAGCGATCGAAGAACAGGGCGGACAGCGTCGGCATCGCGTAGGTGGCATAGGCGACGACGTAGTCCCAGAGGACGTCTGGGGCGCCGACGGCGAGGCGCAAGGTGGCCGTGCCCGCCAGAAGCCGTGCCCCGTACAGCAGCAACATACTGCCGAACACGACCAGCGTCAGGTTGCCCCGGAGCGACACCACCCGGTCGAGAAGCAGCGCCGAGAGCCCGACGACCGCGATGATGACGCCGATGGCGACGCTGGGAAACTCTCGGCGGACGCGATCCGCCAATGCGGAGGGCGAATTGCTCCCCTGGGCGACCGTGGACTGGAGCGCGACGGCTGGGGACGAGGACGCATCGACCACCAACCGCGTGGCCAACGGCGTGCCCGAGCCGAGCGACGAAGCGATCAGGACAGCGACGAAGGCCGTTGCTGCTAGATTGACCACGATGTTCAGGCGAGGCACCCCTGCGAATCATTCACTCCCCGGTGCCGCAGGTCAAACCCCGGCCCCCCGCCCGGCCCGGCTCCACAACTGATGAGCGCCCCCACGACTTCCTCACCGGGCGCACCCCGGCTCGCTCCATGGGGCCTCGCCCCGAGAGTGACCTTCCGTTGATTGATCCGAGATATTGTCAAAAGTTGTGGATGGGGTTAGCTCAGGCGGCTTCCTTTCTGATGCCATCGACGAAGGGCACGCCATTGATGACCTCGACGATCAACTGAGCCCCGTTCAATGTTCTCCATTGTTTCTGCGCGGCCAGAGCCAGCTTGAAGACCATCGTTAAGCAGGCCAGCCGACTGCCCGCGCCCTTCGTCTTCTTCGTGCGTAACCGCACGGTGGCGAACGTCGACTCGATCGGATTCGTGGTGCGGATGTGCATCCAGTGCTCGGCCGGAAACGTGTAGAAGGTGAGCAGGACGCCTCGGTCCTTGGCGAGACAGGTGGTCGCGGCCGGGAACTTCGCAGTAAACGTCGTCACGAAGAGGTCGAATGCCTGCTCGGCCGACTTCTGCGTCTCCGCCATCCAGATGTCGTGGAGCATGGCTTTCGCCTTGGCCTGCACGCCCTTGGGGAGTTTGTTCAGGACGTTGGCCGTCTTGTGGACCCAACACCGCTGTTCGCGGGTCTTCGGGAACACCTTCCGCACCGCGCCCCAGAAGCCGAGACCGCCGTCGCCGATGGCTAGATCGGGATCGATCGTGAGCCCGCGGTCCCGGACATCCAGTAGCAGCTCGCGCCACGACTGCTCGCTCTCGCGATAGCCGTCCGTGATCGCGATCAACTCCTTCGTCCCCTCCCGGGTTGCGCCGATCAGCACCAAAATACATTGCCGTTTGTTGTCCGTGTCCTCGAGCCGGACGTTGAAGTAGACGCCGTCGGCCCAGACGTAGACATAGCGCCGCCCCGCCAAGGCGCGCTTGGACCACCCGTGATATTCCTGCTCCCAGACGGTCTTCAGCCGCGTAATCGTGGTCGCAGACAGACCCTGCGCGTCGACGCCTAGCAGCGCCTGCAACGCCTCACCGAAGTCCCCGGTGCTGAGGCCCTTGAGATAGAGCCACGGATACAGCGCCTCCAAGCTGGGTGTCTTCCGCAGGGACGGCGGCAAGATCGCCGACCGGAACGTCTCCCGTTCGTCGTCCGGCCGGCGGTCCCGAACCCGCGGCTGCTGCACGGTGACGTCCCCGAGCGGGGTTTGCAGCGCCCGTTTGGGCAGGTGGCCGTTGCGGACCACACCGCGCCGACCGGCCGCGTCAACCGTCTTCGCCCGAACCGCAACATACTCGTCGACCTCGGCCTCGATCGCCGTGGCCAACAGCTGCCGCGCCCCGGTCCGCAGCACCTCGGTAAGGACGTCTCGGGCCGATTGTCGTGGGAACTCGACCAGCGTTTCGGTAGGCTTCGTCATGGTGGCGTACCTCCTTGCCCTCGGGTGAGTGGGTGCTGCAGCAACACCCAGGGTACGCCGCCTGTTTAAACCCTCATACACAACTTCTGGTTATATCTCGATTGATCCTCGGAGCCCGGCTGCCTTGAAAAATTACGGGACCTTGACAGTACCTGGTCAGGGGATGACACTGGCCCCCCGGCCAATCAAGAATGGAGCATGGCCTCGATTGTGATTCTGTTGCTTCTCTCCGCCGCCGGCCTGACGACGATTGCGCACGGCCCCACGAGCGGAAGCCCACAAGCTCCTGAGGTTGCGAATCGAGTGGGCTCAAGGGCTGCCAGCATACTCGACAGTTCCGCTGCCGAGTCCAGGAAACAAATAGAAGGGCTGTTTCACATGACTCATCGACTCTCCATATTGCTTGTGACCCTTGTTCTAATACCGTTAATAGAGGCCGACGCGACGAGTCGTGATGCCGTCACAGGCGTTGACTTTGTAGCTGACTATTTCCCGACAGACAACAGCAATAGATATGGCATCATCGTTCTTAACGGCTCTGGTGGGGGAACAAATGATGTCATGGGCGACGCAACTAAATGAAATGGGCAATCCCGTGTTGTCTTTGGCCTATTTCGATTGGGAAGGCGATGGCACCATACCAACATCATTGGAACTGATCCCACTTCGAATACATTGATGCCGCCAAAAATTGGTTAATGAAGCAAGAAAATACCAGAGACGACGGTGTCGTAGTTTACGGATTGTCTAAAGGCGCAGAATTGGCATTGGTTCTGGCAGCTCACGATCCAGAGTATAAAGCTGTAATTGCGACGGCACCAAGCTCGGTTGTCTGGTCAGGTATTCCTCAGAACGCGAATAACGACTATACAGGTGTTCCATCAAGCTGGAGTGAGAACGGGAAGCCATTGCCCTATATCCCTTATGTTAACCGTAGCGAATTTCGCAAGACGAAAGGGATGTTGGCCTGGCACATTGCGTCTCTGGAGCGCGCCGACGACTTTGCTTCGGCAATGATCAAAGTTGGAAATATACAAGTTCCACTCCTGCTCTTCTCAGGTGGCAAAGATGAAGCTTGGCCGTCAAATGAAATGGCGGCGTCGATATGTGCAATTGCCAAGGTTGCAAATAGCACGGTGCCGTGTATTCACATCAATTATGAAGATGCCCCTCATGGATTAGGCGAGAAGGGTCCCGCTGCGAGACTGGAGATGGCCACATTTCTCGAGTCGATCAATCGATAGAAACAGAAAGCTCAGAGAAAAGGAAGGTCGACAGGCCGGATTGGTGCCTGAAGTCCCTGATGGTCGACGGCGAGTTCGTCATGCGTGATGCGCGCCCCCTTACGGCAAGAAGGGGGCGCGCATGGCGGATGCGTGAGAGCGCCGCGCCGTAACGTTACCGTTCGCCGGCCTTCATCTTCTTCCAGTACAGATGTCCCCCGGCCAGTTCGCCGGCCGCGTTCAGGCTCGGCGGGCCGCCGAGTCTCAGCACGTCGCCGGTGAACTGGTAGTAGCGCTGCTGATCGCTGTACGAGCTGGGGCGCAGATGGCCCTGCTGGCTGTGGATGAGCCACTGCGGCATCTGGTTCTCGTAGGGGACGAAGCGGCCGAAGTATCCGGAGTAGCTCTGGTACGCCTTCAGCGCTTCCTCGGGGGTCGGCTGCGCGCCGGCATACGTGGTCCGCCCCTCCTTGTCCATCAGATGGACCATCATGTGACCGCTGGCCATGTAGATGATGTAGGAAGTTCCGGAGCGGCCTTCGTTCCTCTCTCCGTGGAAGACTTGCTTGCCGTCCTTCGTCCGGTAGCGGTCCGTGTACTGGAGCTTCCAGAAGCCGACGAACTTCTTCGCTTCAGCCGAGAGCGGCGCCAGTGGCTGGCGCTCCCAGATCAGGTGAACCATCGCCTCTCCCTTCGGTCCGTCGCCCCCAGGCGCCGGCGTCAGGATGAGGCGTTCGCGTCCTTGCGGAGTCTCGACGAAGTCGTAGTAGCGCTTGGCGTCCACGATGCCACCGGGATTGATCTGTCCAACCCGGTGGTGGGTGACGAACTGTCCCTCGTCGCTCACGGTGTAGGTGCCGAAGTACGCCGAATAGCCACGGATGGCTGCCTGGGCTTCTTCGGGTGTCGGTTGGCTCGACGGTTTCGCCCGGACCTTCGGCATGATGTGCACCGCCATCTGTCCGGTATCGCTGTAGATGATGTACCCGTTCGAATTGAAGTTCGGCCTCTGGGACCAGGCTCCGGTTGCCTCGTCCCTCTGCTCGATCGTGATGAGACTATAGGTGCCGACAAACTTCGCGGTGCCGCTCATCGGCGCCTGAGCCTCGCTGGATGGAGTTGCCATGGCTGCGACGCCGATCGCGATCGGCGTGGACACGGCCGCGACGACGGCGAAAACTGCCCGCAAGCCTTTGGTGACGCTCTTCATCTGACGCTCCCTCCTCAGCGCGCAGAGAGATGCGCGCTATTCTTCCCCGTCGCGCCTTGCCAATCGGGGCCCCGCGCCGTCCTTGGTGCAACGCAGGAGTTTTGCCACGGGTTGCTAATCCTGAGGGGCAAGCATACCACTACACAGGAGGGGAATCCGTCTCGGCCAGAGCTTCTCCGCGCAGCCGAGGACATCGGGATCGGGCTCGACGATCTTCACGCCGAGCCCTGCATGGCCCGTGCTTCCGCTTCACGCGTATGACCCGCCTACTCCCAGCGGAACACCCTGGCCGACAGCGCCGTGCACGCCACGAACACGCCGGCCAGCGCGGCCACGTCCCCCAGGTGGGACGACCAGGCGTCTCCCGTCCAGATCCCCTCGAGCAGGGACACCGCGTAGGTCAGCGGCAGGACGTGCGCGACGGTCTGCAGGCCCGCCGGCATGGACTCGATCGCCACGAAGAGCCCCGACAGGGCGAGCATCGGGTAGAGGACGAGGCTGCCGATCGGCTGCGCGAAGCGCGCGGTGGGCACGATGCTGGCGATCACGAAGCCGATCGACAGGATGCTCCACGTGCTGAACAGGAGGGCGAGGGTGAACCCGATCACGGGCACGTCCACGTCGTCCGGGTAGAAGCGTCGGCCCGCCAGGAACAGCAGGACCAGCGTCACCGCCGTCAGGAGGAGCTTGACGAGGACGTGGGCCGTGAGGATGGTCTGCGGCCGCAGCGGCGTGGCGCGGAGCCGCTTGAGGATGCCGCCCTCTCGATAGATCGAGATGATTGCCACCAGCGACAGCACCGCGTTGAGGGTGATCAACACGGCCGCGAAGACCGGCAGGCCCACGCCGATGAACCCGCCGGACCCGGGGGCGATCGTGCCCGGGTCCGGACGGAAGATACGGGCCAGCACGACGAACACCGCGACCGGCACACCGACCGCGCCGATCACGCCAAGCGGCTCGCGCCCGAAAATTTTGAGCTCGAGCCAGGTGAGCTTCCAGAGGCCGCGCAGCATCGGTCTTCAGCCTAGTGCATCGCCGTCGAGATGCGGGCTCGAGGCGTGACCGCATCTCGACGGCGATGCACTAGTCGCGAATCGAATGCCCGGTGAGCTCCAGAAACACGTCCTCGAGATTCGGGAGCACGGTGCGAAAGTCGGTCACGCGGATCCGATGCTCCGACAAGCAGTGGATCACCTCGGTGACCACGTCGTCCCCCCGGCCACGAATCGTGAACAGGGCGTCCTGGCGGGTCACCACGTCCACGCCCGGCAGCTCCTGAAAACGGGTCTCGGCCGTCGGATCGTCGGTGGCCAGGACCACGGTTCGCGCGGGGCAGTGCCGGGCAACGAGGTTGACGAGAGTATCCATGTCGATGATGCGTCCATGCTCGATGATCGCCACCCGATCGCAGAGCCGCTCGGCCTCTTCCATGAGATGCGTCGTCAGGAACACCGTCGCGCCGCGGTCGCGTATGCCGCGCACGAGATCCCAGATCGCCCGCCGCGCTTGCGGATCCAGCCCGGTCGTCAGCTCATCGAGAAACACGACCCGCGGATCGTTGATCAGCGCGAGGGCGATGAAGAGCCGCTGCTTCTGTCCCCCCGAGAGCGTCATGAACCAGGCGTTCCGCTTGTCCGAGAGGCCGAGCTGCTCGAGCAGCCGGTCGCCGTCCACGGGCCGCGGATAGAGCGAGGCCCACAGATCGACGGCTTCCCAGACCTTGATCCGTTTCTGCAGCTGCGCCTCCTGGAGCTGGACGCCGATCCGGTTCTGCAGCTCGTAGGCATCGCGGACCGGATCGAGCGCCAGGACCGAGAGCGAGCCGCGGTCGGGCGTGCGCAGCCCCTCGACGCACTCCATGGTGGTGGTCTTGCCGGCGCCGTTGGGCCCGATCAGGCCGAAGATCTCGCCCTCGGTGACCTCGAACGAGACCTCGTCGACGGCGACGGTCGAGCCGTAGGTCTTGCGGATTCCGGCGACGTGGATGACCGGCGTTGACAGGGAGACTCCTCGCTCCGGGCAGTAGCGTCAGGCATCTCTCGGGCTGCGGCGCGCGCTCAGTCGGAGGGCGTGGCGGTCAGGACCAGGTCCGGGTCGTGCACGGTGAGACGCGCGACCCGGCCTCCCTCGACGTGGAAACGGATCCGCACGGCGACGGCCCCCGACGGATAGAACGCATTGGAGCCGAGGTGAAAGAGGTCGCGCGCCGTCTGGTCACCCCGCTTGAACGTGAGCCGGCCCCGGACCTCCAGGTTTCAGTCGTTTGTCGCGACGACGATGCGATCGGCTCCTTCCGCGCCGAATGTGTAGCTCCCGACCAGCAGCGCCAGCTGCTCCTCCGTGAGCGTCTGGGTCGGCGGTCGCTCATCCGCATCGCCCAGCGACTCCAGATACTCGAGCACGGCCGCTGCCGCCTCGCCGCCGAACCGGGCGTGCGCCAGCAGCGTGATCCCATGAGGGCCAGCGATCCGCTGCACTCCCGGTGAGGCTTCCACGAACGCGCGCACGACGTCGAGCTGGCCGAGCATGGTGGCGGAGAAGAGTGTGGGGCGCGCGCCGTTCGCGATCAGGAACTCCGCGATCTCGCGCCGGCCCGTGTGCGAGGCGGCGCCGAGCGCCGATTCCCAGTCCCCAAACCCACAGTCCCACGTGGCGCGCGCCAGGCTCGGGTGCAGGCCCACCAGCTCCTTCACGCGACCCAGGTTACCGTGCGACACGCCGACCATCTCGCGGACCAGCGCCGGAGGCTGGGAGGGGAACATCTCGTAGAGTCGAGCCGGATCCTGGACGGCGGACCCGGCGGCCTCGGTCGCGGGCGGCCATTCGCTCCGGTCGTTTGGGAGCGCGGCCGACGCCGAGGCGAGACCCACGACAGGGCCAGCGGCGAGAAACGCCCGGCGCGAGAGGTATGTCGTCATCGTGGTGTCCTCCCTCCGAAGGGTTCGATCTTTCCGGAGCAGCACCAGTGACGGTAGCACGGCCGATCCGCGCCCACAACCCGTCACCTCTCCGCGGCTCGACCCGGCCAGCCGGCTCGACGAGATCGTCGAGTGTCGGCTGGTGTCAGCTCATGGGCGCCAGATCCGCGAGCATGGTCGGGATCAGCTCGGACACCGTCGGATGAATATGGACCGCGCGCTGGATGAGCGTGTAGGGCGCCCCCGCGTACATGACGTCCAGGATCGAGTGCACGGCCTCGTCGCCTCCGACCCCAGGATGGCGGCTCCGAGGATCTCCTTCGTCTCCGCATCGACGATCGCCTTCATGAACCCCCGAGTCTCGCCCTTCTCGATCGCGCGACCGACCCTGGTCATCGGCCGCTTCGCGATGAGCGCGTTGCGGCCGGATGCGCGCACCTGCGCCTCCGTCAGTCCGACACGACCGAGCGGCGGATCGATATACAGCCCATAGGCGGTGATGCGGTCGCTCACCCGCCTGGGCTCGCCGTGCAGCAGGTTGGCCACCACGATCTCGTAGTCGTTGTAGGACGTGTGGGTGAAGGCGCCACGCCCGTTGCAATCCCCCAGCGCCCAGACCCCGTCGACGCTGGTGCGCACCTGATCGTCGACCTCGATGTAGCCCCTCGCATCGAGCGCCAGACCCGCGGCCTCGACGCCGAAGTCGTTGGTATTGGGCCGACGTCCCACGGCGAGCAATAGGTGACTCCCGGTGATCTCCGGGTCGCCGTCGTCACACTCGACGTTGATGGCGATCCGATCACCCTGTCTCGAGACGCCGATGCACTCGGCGCCGAGACGGACGCTCACCCCTTCGGCCTCGAGAATCTCCTGGACCGCCCGTGACACGTCTTCGTCGTCGCGGCGGATGAGCCGGTCACCCATCTCGACGACCGTCACTTCACTCCCGAACCGTCGGTACATCTGCGCGAACTCGAGACCGATGTAGCTACCCCCGACGATGATCAGGTGGTCGGGCAGGAAATCGACGCCCATCATGCCGGAGTTGGTGAAGAACTCGACCGCGTCGAGGCCGGGCATCCTGGGCACGTGGGCTCGAGCGCCGACGTTGATGAAGATCTGCTCCGCCTCCAGCAGGTCGCTGCCCACCCGAACGGTGTGCGGACCTTCGAAACGACCGTGCCCCTCGTACACGGTGACGTTCTCAGCTCCCTGGAGCCACCCCTGCACCCCGCGGTTCGACCGCCGCACGATGGTGTCCTTTCGAGCCTTGACCGCTTCCATATCGACACGGACCTGCCCGTCCGTCATCACACCGTAGTCGGCTGCCCGCCGCGCCACGTGGGCGACCCGGGCACTCGCGACGAGAGCCTTCGTCGGAATGCAGCCGGTGTTCACGCAGGTTCCTCCGAACTTGTCCCGCTCGATCACCGCGACCGTCCGTCCCGCCCCGGCCAGGTCGACGGCCAGGCTCGGTCCAGACTGGCCCGTCCCGATGACGATGGCGTCATACCGTATCGCCACGTGCTTCTCCTCCAGTCAACCCTCAGTTGGCTCTCATGACCCGTTCGACCTCGGCGGCCGAGTACGGCAGCCCCGTGCTCAGATGCTGTGGGGCGGAGGTCGTGGAGACGTTCGTGGGCCTCTATTGACCGGGTGTGTCCAACCAACCGTATTCCCATGTCCACGGCATCGTGGTGTCTCCAAGGAGGATCCGAGCCAGCTCAGGGTAGATGCGCTCGGCCCGGACGTCGTTTGCCAGCATGACCACGCAGCGCTTCCGGTGCTCCAGACAGATGACCATGTTGCCGGTCCATTCGTCGTGACCGCCCTTGAACCACGCCGGGCCGCTCGTATCCTGAAACGTCACCAGGCCCAATCCAGCCGCCAGGCCAATCTCGGCATTGCGAGGTTCAGTCTCGGTCGTCAATGTCGGGAACTGGTGCGCCGACGTGATCGGAAGCTGTGGCCGGATCAACTCGGTGCGCGAGGCCGCACTGAGGCCATCGCCGCGCACGATGCCGGCCCACAGGCGGGCCTGATCCGCGATACTCGTGTCCATCGAGCCTGCAGCGCCGACCCGGCTACGCTCATCGTGTGGCTCCATCGAGCCGTCGAGGGCATAGCCATCCGCCAGGTTCGTCGCGAAGTCTGGCCGCCACGACATGCTGGTGTTGGTCATGCCGAAGCGATCGAAGACGCGGGCCTGCATCTCCTTTCCCACGTCCAGCCAGAGACCCTGTTCGAGGATGAGCTGCAGGACGTAGAAGCCTTCACCGGAATAGCTGTAGCGGCTGCCCGGGTCGAAATGGAACCGCAGCCGCTGATCCGGCTCGAGCCAGCGAAAGTTGGCGAACCCGGAGGTGTGGGTCAGCAGAACGCGCGGGGTCAGATCCCGCCAGCGCTCGTCGCCCGCCAGATCGGTGTAGTCGTGATCCGCGTCATTGTACCCGGGAAGGGGATTGGGCAGCAGCTCGGCCACCGAGGCATCCAGGTCCAGCCGTTCTTCGTCTACGAGCTGTAGCACCATGTAGGCGAACGCCGTTTTCGTCAGCGAGGCGCCGTAGCCGTACATGATGGTGTCGGTCGTCAGTGGGAGATTCCGCTCCACACTCCGCAGACCGTAGGCGGCGACATGTTCCACCCTGCCGTCTTCGATGACCGCCGACGCCATGCCCTGCACGTCTTCGCGCGTCATCAACCGCAGTGCCTCGGCGTCGATGGCCGCGGCATCGAGCGCCTCCGGCTCGTCAGACGGGGGTGCGCAGCAGATGAGGGACAACAGGATCACCAGAGGCATGGCCGTGCTCAGGCTGAACCGGGTGCTCGCGACGCACGGGACAGCACGGGTGTCTGCCACGGGTTCAGAAGCGCCCGCGTCCGGTCCAACGCCCGAAGGTGCCGGCGGCGGCGGTTACGTCGGTCAGGTCGAGATACGCCGTCCCCGGATTGGGCCGGCAGTACAGGTTGATGACCTTGATGATGTAGACGTCGATGCTGTCCTCGTCCGGTCCCCCGCCCCAGTGATAGGCGAGGACGTCGTGGGATGGGTCGCTCGCGTTGCCCCGCTTGCCGTTGTACCCCCATCGCGTGTCGAGCAACCGCAGCCGGTCCACGAGCAGGTCCATGAACTGCCAGTTGCCCGGGGTGCCTCCGAGCTCCGGAAGCTGACAGGAGTTCTCGAGCTCGGCGAAGTACTGCTGACCGGTCTCGGCAACTAGGGCGGACATGTTCGGAAGAGGGAGCCGCTGCCCGGGTGGTGGATCCGGTGGTCGGGGTCCGCCGCCGGGCGCGGGCGGCGGTGGCGGCGACGGTGGCGGCGGTGACGGTGGTGGTGGCGGCGGCGGTGGAGACGGTGGAGGCGGTGGCGCCGGAGGCGGAGCCGGTGTTGGCGGCGGGGCGGCGGGCGGTGGCGGCGGCGGTGGTGGTGGTCCAGGGGTCAGGAATGCCTGGGTTGCCGACCAGGGGCTGACGCTGGAGGCGTCGAACGCGCGCACGCGCCAGAAATACAGCGTACCGAACCGGAAGTCGTCCGCCAGCGTGAACCCTGACTCGTCCGGCTGCTCCGGCACGGTCACGATCGCGTCCGGATCGACGAAGTCATCGTGCGTGTCGACCTGGAATGTGTAGGACACGCCGCCCGCGGGCTCCGAGAAGGTGGCGTTGCGCACGGCGAAGGTGGGGCGGATCCCCGACGTGACGGCGCCGCCGACTGGCGCGAGGGGCACCGGGCCGTCGACCACCGCGGACTCGAAGATGTCGAAGAACGCCGGGCTCGCGTAGGGACCGTTCGTGGATCCGTCCGCGACCCTCGCCCGCCAGTAGTAGGTGCGGGCCGGCTCCAGCGACGCCGAGAGCCGCACCGAGGTTCGGCCATCGGCGCCCTCCGCGACGACGCCACTGAGGAAGACCTGGTTGGTGAACTCGAGCTCGGTGGCGACCTCGAAGACGTAGGTGAGCGGGCGCCCGCGGGTGCTCGACGCGTTATCGACCCGCAGCGTGATGGGTTGCTCGCGGTCATCGATCCGCCGGCCGGCATTCGGCTCGATCGGCGTCGGAGCCGAGATGGTCACGCCGTCGGTGGGGTCGGACGTCCCCGGGCCGAGCGGGTTGCCGCCCTGCGCCCGTCGGCAAGCGCTGGTCGTGGCGACCACGGCGGCCGCGGCGAGAAGGGCGGTGCTGGCTCGTCGAGTGTGGGACATATCCGCGTTCGGCCACCGATTGCCGTGGGGAGACCGTCTCCCCCGGCCGTCATCGATCTGGAGAGGTCCTGCGGATGTTTCGGCCGTTGGAGCCGCCGAGAACAGGGGGAAGCAGAAAGACGATCCGATATCGCTTTCCGTGGCGGAGGGGGTGGAGAAGCGTGGCCGCTGCGACCGGTGGCCCGTTTCACCCGAGATTGTAGGCCGCGCCCCAGCTGAGCCCTTCCATCGTGGTCGTCTTCGGGCCGTACTCGCACCCGATCCAACCGGCGTAGCCGAGCGCGTCGACGACGTCGAACAGAAACGGCATGTTGACCTCGCCGTGTTGCGGCTCGTGGCGGCCCGGCACGCTGGAAAATTGAATATGCCCCACGATCTCGAGGTTGTCGCGCAAGCGGGCGGCGAGATTTCCCTCCATGATTTGCCGGTGATAGAAGTCGAACTGCATGAGCACGTTGTCGCTGCCGACCGCCTCGATGATCCGGCGGGTGTCTTCGGTGCGTGTATGAAGATAGCCGGGGACGTCCTGGGTGTTCAGCGGCTCGAGCAGGATCGTGACCCCCTGCGCCCTGGCGAGGTCCGCGACCGATTGCAGGTTGGCCACGAAGACCTCCTCGCAATTGCGACGATCGGCCCCGGCGGGGACGACGCCCGCCATCAGATGCATCATGCCAACGCCGAGTCCGCTGGCGTACTCGAGGGCGACGTTGAAGTGCTCGTGAAAATCGGCCTCGCGTCCGGGGAGCGCGGCGAACCCGCGCTCGCCGCGGGCGGCATCGCCGCGCGAGGTATTGAGCAGGATCATGTCGAGACCCGCGTCTGCGAGCCACTGCTCGAGCTCGGCGATCGAGTAATCGTAGGGGTGCAGATACTCGACCGCCTCGAAGCCGGCGTCGCGCGCCGCCTGGAAGCGCTTCGGCACCTCGAGCTCGGTAAACATGGTCGACACGTTCGCGGCGAATCTGGGCATGCGCGCTCTCCTCCCGATTGGCGTGGAACGCCCCTGCGCGAGGATCCCCGCCGGCGTCGGCCGGGTGCCCGACGTTTCCGATCCGGTTCGATCGGCTGTCGAGGCCCTGATGGACGCACACCTCCACCCCCTCCTGAAAGAGGCGCAGACGGCTACCGGTCGCGACGTCGATTCGCCGGTGGCCCCCGCCTCCTCCGGACTGGCGGTCGCGTATCAGGCACTCGACAGGCGGCGCGGCGTGGTCGCGCTCAAGATGATCCCGCGGCGGACAGCGTGAAGGCCTGCGGCAGCGAGCGTAGGATCGTCTCGCCCGCTGCGTCCATCGCCAGCACCCGCCACTGGTAGGTCTCACCGGGCTGCAGTCGCTCGAGCATCGCGAGGTTGGCTTCGACCTCCTCGCTCTCCACAGCGCCCGAGTACATCACGCGTTCGTGCGCGTCTCGAATCTCGAGGATGAACCGCCTCGCGGCCACCGGGCTCGACCAGCGGAAGACGAACGGAGGCTCGACATCGCCGCGCGGCTCGAGCGCCTGGAGGTCCGAGCCACGACTGGCCGTCGTGGAACCGGAGCCCCCGGGAGGGGCGGTCGGCCGGCGGTCCCAAACCATCCCCACCACGATGACCGCCACGACCACACCCGCGGCGGCGGCCGCGAGTCGCGCCCCCGTCAGCCACGCCCGGCGGCCCGGCGGCCGGTGGCTCACGACGAACCCCTGTGCGCCGGTGGATGTCCCGGAGGCCTCGACCAGTCCTGGAGCTCGGCGCGTGTCAGGTGGGTCGTCGTCATGATGGCGTGTCTCCTCACACGAAACGCGACCTCTAGGCTACTACCTCCGGCGGATCACCTGCACAATCCGGCCGATCGAATGCGTGAATCGGGGCGATGTGCTCCGCCGCGGCTTTGAAGAATCCACAGCACGTGAGCGATGATGATCTCCATGCGTTGTGCGCAATTGTGGCGGCGACGCCCGCTCGTCGCCTGGATGATCGCCGTGCTGTCGCTCTCGACCGCCACGCCGAGCCGGGGTCAGGACGGGCGCCGGGACTGGTCGCCGGATGGGCTCCGCATCGCGTTCGAGTCCAGCCGGGACGAGCACCGAGAGATCTCCTGGAGCCTCTGGCCGTTTGTCGGGGTGGCCTTCGCCGGTGACCTGGACCAACGAGCTCACGGGATCGGGTTCGCGCTTGCGCTGCAGTGGACCTCACACCTCGACCTGGAGGGCGAGCTGGGCTATCTCCCGGATCTGACGGATCACCCCGACAGCTCGGCTCTCCTGTTGAGCGGCGACGCCGTGTACCATGTGCTCGCGTCGCACCGATCGCTGGTCCCGTATGGCGCCATCGGGGGGACGCTCGCCCGGCTCGACACGGGCACGCGGGAGCGCCGAAAGACAGCCACCGAGGTGGCGGTGAACATCGGCGGCGGCGTAAAGGTGCGGGTGACCGATTCTGTGTGGCTCCGTGGAGACCTCCGCTTCATCCACATCGACAACGCGCCGAATTTCTGGAGATCCTACGGCGCGATGTCGTTCGGGTGGCCGTAGTGGACTGTCGCAGAGGAAGCTTTACCATCCTCCGGCCGGGCCGCTCCGCCTGACGGCGGTGCACTAGCAGCCCGTGGCAACAGTCCTGCGTCGCACCAAGGGCCGCCTTGAAAGATGCCGCGGCCGGCCCGAGCAAGGCGCGGGGAGCGAGAGGGCCGACGAGGTTTGCCGGTCACGAGCGACCTCGGTGAGCGATGGCGTGCCGGTGTTCCCGTTTGCGGCAGATTGGGATACCCTGCGGGCACTGGAGAGGTGTCAATGAGATTCGCCATGGTGGCGCTCGCCCTGTCGCTGGGCGTCGGCGGGGCGCCGGATTCCGCCAGCGTCGACGCGATCTTCGCCGAGTGGGATCGACCCGATTCGCCGGGATGCGCGTTGGGGGCATCGAGAACGGCGAGCTGACCTACGAGCGCGGCTACGGCTCGGCCAACCTCGACTGGGACATCCCCATTCGCACCGACACGGTCTTCTACGTTGGGTCGGTCTCCAAGCAGTTCACGGCGGCTGCGATCGCGCTGCTCGCGCAGGACGGTCTCCTCTCGCTCGATGACGACATCCGCAAGTACTTTCCGGAGATGCCCGTCTACGCGCGGCCCATCACGGTCCGCCACCTGGTGCACCACACGAGCGGCATTCGCGACATCTACGCGCTCATGGCGCTCGCCGGACTCCGGCTATTTCCTGCTCGCGCAGCTCGTGAAGCGCCTCACGGGTGAGCCCCTTCGCGAATACGCTCGCAAGCAGATCTTCGAGCCGCTGGGGACGACGAACACGCACTTTCACGACCGTCCCGCCCACACCGTCAAGCGAAGGGCGATGAGCTACGAGCGGGACGATCGAGGGGGCTTCCGCATCAGCTACCTGGGTAACTTCGACAAGGTCGGCGCTGGCGGTCTCTACAGCACCGTGCGTGACTTGTTGCTGTGGGACCGCAACTTCTACACGGGTGACGTCGGAGGCCAGCGGTTTCTCGAGCTGATCCAGACGCCGGGGGTGTTGGCGGACGGCGAGCGGCTGACGTACGCGTTTGGTCTCAACGTCGATCAGCACCGCGGAGTGAAGACCGTCGGCCACGGCGGCTCGATGATGGGATTCAAAGAGCTGGGCGATCGCGAATGGTTTCGACAGGTCGTGGTGAAGACCAAGAACAAGTTCTACGAGATGCGCGGGACCCTCGACCATCTGCAATTCGAGGTCGTCAAGTTCGAGCGACATCCCGCCGATAATCTCGAGTCGAAGGTGTATCTGAGCAAGAAGCTGGGACAGCAGGTCCTCGACCACCACCGCAGCCAGCGAGACGTGGTCGCGACCCCGTGAGACGGAGGTCGTCAAGCCCGGCGGCTCAGCGTCCCGCCGCCGTGGTGGCCGGACCGGGTGCCCACGGCCGCCCGGTGCCCTGCCGGAGCGTGACCACCGTTCCTACCCGGACGTCGTTCCAGACCTCGGTGTCGTCGGTCCCCCACCGTACGACCACACCGTCCACGGAGGTCTGCGAACCGAGACCAAAGTAGACGCGGGGATCGTTCGAGCTGAGGTAGCTGCCGTCACGGTGCACGCGGCGCCACGGCACCGGGTGGTCCGCCAGCAGGAGGCCGACCCGGGCGCCGATGCCCTCACGGTTGGCGGTGTCGCCCCGCAGCCGGACCCCGATCCAGTTCGCCTCGGCCCCCAGCTCGTTCAGCAGGAGCCGCGCGGGGCCGTTGTTGTTGGTCACGACGATGTCGACGTCCCCGTCGTTGTCGAGGTCGCCGAACGCGGCGCCCCGGCTCACCTCCGAGGGGGCCAGGGCGGGCTCGGTCTCCCCGGTGATCTCCCGGAACATGCCGGTGGCGTCGTTGTGGAAGAGCTGGTTCGGCTGGTGGAACGGATAGGGCTCGCCGCGCAGCGTCTCGATTGACGTCACGGCGCCGTTGGCGACGAACAGATCGAGCGTGCCGTCGTTGTCGTAGTCGAACCACTCCGTGCCGAACCCGGTGGAACGGAAGCTCGGCTGCGAGAGGCCGAACTCGCTGGTGACGTCGCGAAAGTCGCCCCGGCCGTCGTTGAGGTAGAGGGTGTTCGTCTCGTGCGCCAGGTGTGACATGAAGAGGTCTTCGTCACCGTCGCCATCGACGTCTCCGGCCGTCACACCCATTCCCGCTTCCGCCACGCCGTCCACGTTGTACGCCGTCCCCGACATCAGGGCCAGGTCGGTGAGCGTGCCGTCGCCCTGGTTGCGCCAGAGCTGGTTGGCGTCGCCGTCGTTCGCGACGTAGACGTCTGGCCAGCCGTCGCCGTCGAGATCGGCCCAGGTGACGCCGAGTCCGCTGCCGTACGCGGCGTCGAGGCCGGCGGTGGCCGTCACGTCGGTGAATCGGCCGTCCCCGTCGTTCCTGAGCAGTCGATCGGGCAGCGGCGGGTACTGGGACGGGTTGCAGAAATCCGGCGCGCCCGTGGCGTCCTGGCAGGTCTCGTGCGACTCCACGGTGAAGGCGATGTAGTTCGTGATGAACAAGTCGAGATCACCGTCTTGATCGTAGTCCGCGAAGGCGGCGCTCGTGCTCCACCTTTCGTCGTCGGTCCGGGTGTCCCGGGTGACGTCGATGAACGTGCCGTCGCCCGCGTTGCGGTACAGCACGTTCGACCCGAGGTTCGTCACGTAGAGGTCCGCGAACCCGTCACCGTCGTAGTCGCCCACGGCGGCGCCCATCCCATAGCTCTCGTGCCCCACGCCTGATCGCTGCGTGACGTCCGTAAACCCGAGGGCGCCGCCGGGGACCAGGTCGTTGCGGTAGAGCCGGTTGCCGGGCCAGTGGTCCCGGGGCGGAGGAAACGTGGCCTCGGCCGGGGTCGTTGCGGGGTCGAGGACGGTGCCCTGTAGCAGATACACGTCGAGGTCACCGTCGGCGTCGTAGTCGATCAGCGCGACCCCCGCTCCGATGATCTCAGGGATGAGGAGCCGGCCGGTGCCACCGGTGAAGTGACGGAACACCAGTCCCGAGGCGTCGGCCACCTCGCGGAAGATGGCGGTACGTGCCGGTGGGGCCGACGCCTCCTCCACCGCATCGCCTGCCGGGGTGCCGCAGGAGACCTGGGCGACGAGCAAAGAGCCCAGGATCAGCCGCCACGCGCGGCGCGGCTGCC
This sequence comes from Vicinamibacterales bacterium, assembly GCA_965197935.1. GTDB lineage: Bacteria > Acidobacteriota > Vicinamibacteria > Vicinamibacterales > CAZQMT01 > CAZQMT01. The sequence continues at coordinate 263,741 of CBDAOD010000003.1, forward strand.
GGGACGCCGGTGGCCGTCGCGTCCCTCTTGCGCGCGGGAGGTTCATCTGGGAGCGTCCCCTCCGAAGGTCTCGTCGATCGCGGCGACCAGCTCCGTTTGTCCGAGGGAGGACGCCCGTGCTCTGGCCCGGCGGGCGTAGTCGATGGCCTCTGACGCCTGTCCCGCCCGTCCGTACGCCATCGCCGCGCGGAACAGATACGAGGCCGTCTCCGCGTCCTCGAGCCTCGTCATCTGTCGAAACTGCTCGGCCGCCTCGCGCCCGCGCCCGCGGCTGAGCAGGATCCAGCCAAGCTGGAGGCGGACCATCCGAACGCTCGGATCCTGCGTCAGAGCCGCCTCGTAGTGCGCCACCGCCTCGTCGATTCGTCCCTGCCGCTCCCGCACCAGTCCCAGGTTCGCGCGGGCTTCGGCATGGGTGGGGTCGAGCGCGACGGTGCGCTCGAAGGCGGCGACGGCCTCGTCCGGCCGCTCGACGTTGCGCAGCAGGACGCCGTAGTTGTAGTGGCGATCGGGACGATCGGGATCGATCGCCACGGCGGCGCGATAGTGCTCGGCGCCGCGGTCGGCCTCGCCGCGGCGACCGAGGAGATTGACGAGGTGCACGCGCGCGTCCACCAGCGTCGGATCCGCCTCGAGCGCGCGTTCGAAGCCGGCGACCGCCTCGTCATCGCGGCCGGCGCCCATGTGGCCGATCGCGAGCCTGAGCCGCCGGACGGACTCCGAAGCGCCCAGGGCCACGACTTCGGCCAGGAGTGGGTCGTCAAGCGGTGGCTCGGTGCCGAGGTGCTTCTGGTGAAGCGCGAGATGCGCCTGGAATCGCTCGGTGTCTCCGACGTCGCGGTAGGAGAGGGCCAGGGCGTACTGCGCGTTCGCGAAGCTCTCCGAGAGCGCGCACGCCCTCCGGTAGTGCGCGATGGCGGCGGCCGGGTCACCCCTGGCCGACTGCACGCGGCCGAGGCCGAAGTGCGCGAGCGCGAGATCCGGCTGCCGGTCGGCGATCCGCTGGTAGCGGGCCTCGCTCTCCCCGGCTGCGCCCGAGGCCAGGAGGGCATCGGCCAGCGCGAGCTGGGCGGGGACGTAGTCCTGGTCCAGCCGGACCGCGGCGCGCAGGCTCCCCGTCGCCTCGGAGTCCAGTCCCAGCAGGAAGCGGACGGTCCCGAGATAGTAGGCCCAGCGGAGCTCCTGGGGCGCGAGCAGGTGGGCGCGCTCGTAGCAGCGCTCGGCCGACCGATACTGGCGGTAGGCCTGCAGGAGCATGCCGAGCCGGCCGCTCGCGTCGGCGGCGTTCGGCCGGTCGACCGCCTCGTCGTGGGCGGCCGCGAGCCGCTCGCGAGCCTCCTCCCCCATGCCGTCGAGAACGAGCGTCGGCAGCGCGGGCAGCACCGCAGGCGCGGGTACGGGCCGAGGGGACTCGGCGCAGGCGAGCGCGAGCGCCAGCGTCGCCACCCCGAGCGATCCGACGCCGAGCCGGCGCGTCTGGGTCACGTCTGCGATCGTAGTTTTCGGCTCCCACGAGAGTCAATCGACCGAGGGGACGCGCCCGGGTGGCTCATGCCATCCGGGTCCCGGCCGATGATCTAGGAGCAGGCGACCACGTCGGGTCGCCAGACGTGTGGCAGCATGAACGAACCAGCCGCGGTTGCGTTGGCCGACCGCATGCCTTCCGGGCCAGCCGATCGGGAGCCAACGGCGGCGCGCCTCCGCTGGAAGCGGCGCATCTTCGAGGTGCTGGAGGTGGCGCGCGCCGACGACCGGCTCAGTCGGGGCGTCGACCTCTTCATCCTGACCCTCATCGCGGTCAACGCCGTGATTCTCGTCCTCGGCAGCGTCCAGTCGATCAATCGGGCTGCGGCGGAGGCGTTCCACCTCATCGAGCTGTTCTCGGTCGGCGTGTTCTCCATCGAGTACGTGCTGCGGCTCTGGTGCTGTACCAGCGACGCTCGGTTCGCGGCGCCCGTCAGGGGGCGGCTGAGGTTCATGGTGAGCCCGCTGAGCTTGATCGACCTGGCCGCCATCCTGCCGTTCTACCTGCCCATCGGGGTCGACATGCGGATGGGCCGCGCGGTTCGGCTGATTCGCCTGCTCCGCATCGCGAAGCTGGCCCGCTATTCGTCGGCCTTCGGGCTGTTCGGCCGGATCATCCGCGCCCGGAAAGAGGAGCTGGTGGCATGCTCGGCTGCGTGCTCTTCCTGCTGCTGTGTGCCTCGTCTCTCGTGTACGTCGCCGAACACGAGGTGCAACCGGATCTGTTTTCGAGTATCCCGGCCGCGATGTGGTGGGGCGTGTCGACGATGACCACGGTGGGCTACGGCGACATCTATCCCATCACGCCGATAGGCAAGCTGCTTGGGGCCGTCGTCGCCCTCGTCGGCATGGGCCTGTTCGCCCTCCCCGCCGGCATCCTCGGGTCCGCCTTCATCGAGGAGATCAACCGACGACGCTACCCCGGGACCCAGTGCCCGCACTGCGGGAGCACCGTCGCTGCCAACCGACCCCGGCTTTCCAATCACCTTCCCGTCGCGGGGTGACGATCACGGCGCTTCCGTCGGCCGTTTCGGGTCGGCGCACCACTGGCTCCAGGACCCGGCGTAGAGTCGCGCGCCCGGGAGATCCGCGTGCTCGAGCGCCAGCAGGGTGTGGCACGCGGTCACGCCGGAGCCGCAGTAGGAGATGACGCGGGACGGGTCGCGTCCCTCGAGGATCGGCTCGAGCCGGGCGCGGAGCGCCTCCGGAGACAGAAAGGTCCCGTCCGGTGCGAGGTTGGCCTGAAAGAAGTGATTCACGGCGCCGGGGATGTGTCCGGCGACCGGGTCCAGCGGTTCGACCTCTCCGCGGTAGCGTTCGGGCGCTCGGGCGTCCACGAGTCGATACGCCGGGTCGCGGTACCGTCGCTCCACCTCGTCGACGGAGACGCACATCGAGTCGCGCGGTGCGCCCGAGAAGCGAGCCGGCGCGCGGGTCTCCTCCCCGGCGCGCGTGGGGCGCGCCTCGCCCACCCACCGGGTGAGTCCACCGTCGAGGACGGCCACGTCGTCGTGGCCGAGATACCGCAGCAGCCACCACAGCCGGCTGGCGAACATTCCCGCGCCGGCATCGTAGGCCACGACCTGGACGTCCCGGTCGATGCCCCACTGGCTGAACGTCGCCTGCAGCCCCGCGGCATGGGGGAGCGGGTGCCGACCACTCCCTCGCGTGGGTGGGGTCGACAGATGCCGGTCGAGATCCGCGTAGACGGCTCCAGGGATGTGCGCCTCCCGATAGAACCGTTGGCCCGCGGTCGGGTCGCTCAGCTCGAAGCGGCAATCCACGACGACCCACCGAGGATCGTCGAGGTGGCTGGCGGCGATCCCGGTCGGGACCAGCGCGCGAAAGGACATCGACCGGGATCTTAGCAGGGTCCGCCGCCCGTTGGGGAACGTCCCACGCGGCACGGGCCGACTACGGCCGGATCGTCATCGCAGGCAGGCGGGACCCGGAGGGGTGCGCCCGGCGCGTGGCCAGTCCCTACTCGAGACGTGTGGCGAGCGCGTTGGTGCCGGCCGCCCAGGCGACGCCATCGGCGTCGGAGTACATGGAGCGCTCGACGACGATCGGAGCGGGGGAGGCGCCGAGGCTCTCGACGATCGCACCGAACCGTCGATCGGCGGCCTCGGGAAACTGCGCCCCAACATCGACGTTGAGCCGGCTCGTGGGGCTCAGGCCGTAGGTGCGCGCGCTCGTCGTGCCGTCCTCGAAGATCAGCGTCACCCTGGCCTGGCCCGCGAGGCCGCCGGTATTCGCGATCAGGATGTAGGTTTCACGACCGCCCGCGCCGCCGACCTCACCTTCCGCGAGCGCCCACCGGGTGCCCGACTGGGCGGCCCCCGCCGAGTTGTGGGCCTCGTGCCAGGCGGTCGCGGGACCTGGCCACCACATCGAGCGTTCGACGACGATGCCCACGCCATTGGTCGAGGCGACGATGATCGACACCGCCGTTTCGAGCAGCCGTGGATCCTCCTGGTCCACCCAGATGCTGAACCGGCTGTGAGCCGGGACGACGTAGGACCTGACGACCGGCGGGCCGGACGGCACCAGGTAGGTGGCCGTGATCTGCGCGTCGGTCGGATTGGGATTGGCCGCGAGGACGAACAGGTCGAAGTAGGCCCCGGTTGCCCCTTCGGCCAGGAACCACTCCGTTCGCGTCGCCGTGACACCGGCGCTCTCGTGGCCCGCGTCGAAGAGCTGCCCCGGACCATCGAGATACATGGCGCGCTCGACGATGATGGGCATGCCGTTGGTCGACGTGATGGCCCCGGACACGTCGGTCGCGGCTAGCCGCGGATCCTCGCGGTTCACCCAGATGCTGGCGCGGCCGCGCGCCGGCACGATGTAGGTCCGCAGAACGGGTGGTTCGGGGCTGGGCAGCAGGTAGACCACCTGTATCTCGGCGGGCGATTCGCCGGGGTTCTGCAGGAGGTAGAAGAGGCTGAAGCCCGAATGGGTGGCGCCCTCGGCCAGATACCAGACCGTCGACGGTGCGGCCAGACCGGTCTCGGCATGGCTCCCGTACCCGCGCGCGTCCCAGCTCATCCGGCGGTCGGCGATGATGGCGGTGTCGGCCTCGACCACGGTCGCGAACTCGGCGACCGCGAGGCCGGCCAGCGCTTCCGGATCGATCGTCGCCCGTGTCGTTCCGCCCACCGGGACCGTGTGCGATACCTGTTCGCCGTCCGTCTTCTGGAATCGAAGGACGACCTGGGCCGGCTCGGCACTGGTGTTGAGGAGCGCAAAGCGCGCGTCGAAGAAGTCGCTGACCGCGCCCTCGGCGAAGTAGCGGGTGTAGAAGCCGCGCGGATGGCTCCCGTCCCGATACTCCTGCAGGTTCGTCCTGCCGTCACCGTCCGGGTCGGCGTCGCGGTCGGCGCCGCTGCCGGGGTCCAGGCTGTGCCGGCTCTCCCAGGCGTCCGGCATGCCGTCACCGTCGGTGTCTGCACTCGCGTCGTCGGTGGTCATGTAGGTGTAGCCGCCCGGGAAGAGGCCGCCCGCGAGACCCGCCGTCACCGTGACGTCGACGGTCTGCGCCGCGCCCGCAGGCGCGAAGGCCCCGGTCACACAGCTGAGGCTCGTGTCGTCGTGGACCTGGACGTTGGAGCAGGGAACTCCACCGACCGTCGCCGAGACGGGCGTGCCAGAGAGGAAGCCGACGCCCGCGATCGAGACCTTGGTGCTCCCCGTGGCGCCGCCGGCGGCCGGATAGATGCTCCCCACCCCGAGCGAAAGCCCTCCCTGCGTGACCGTGAGCGTTTGTCCCATGACCGAGAGCGTGCCGACCCGGCTCGCCGGAGCAGGGTTGGCGGCGACCGTATACGAGATCGGGCCGGTGCCCATGCCGCTTCCGGTGGCGGTGATCCAGCCCACATCGCTGGCGCTCGTCCAGTTGCACGTGGTCGCCCCCGTGACGAGCGTGGCCGTTCCCGTTCCGCCCAGGGCCCCGATCGACTGGCTCGACGGGTCGAGCTGATAGCTGCACGTCGTGGATGTGCTCCACAGCAGCGCGCTGCCGCCGTCCACGCTGGCCGTGTTGAGGCTGAACTGCGCGGCGGCGCTCGCGGCGACCTGCACGCCGACGGTCGCGGAGCCTCCGCGGTCGACGAAGGTGCAGGCGCCGCCCGCCGTCGCGTCCAGGTAGTTGAAGAGGATGTCGGAGCTGCCCTCGGCGAAGACGACCTGGAACGTCACTCCCGTCGCGGCATCGTCCCGGCACAGGTAGTGGGGTATGTCACGCCACTCGATGACCAGCTCGCGGTCGGGCGAGGTCCCGAGGACGTCCACGAACACGTTGGACGGGGTGCCAGGCACTGGACGCAGATCGTCCCAGAAGGGGCTGACCAGCGCGTCGGCGGCCGTGGTCGGGAGCGCCAGGTTGCCGAATGCCGTGTGACCGGTGCCGAAGGAGATGTTGCCGTTGCTGTTGACGAAGAGGCGGTCGAAACGCCCGCCACCGAAGAGAACCGGAAACGCGGTGCTGACCTCGGCCGTGTCGTCGTCGTCCAGGTCGAGGGTCATCCCCGCGATCGAGCGGTAGGCGAAGGCCGTGGGCTGGCTCGAGTAGGTGGAGAGCACCTGAACCTCGACGACGTCGCCGCCGGGGAACGTCAGGGAGACGCTCCCCGACCCCACCGGCACGAACGCGCCCGCGTAGATCCCATCGCCCGCCACCTGGTCGGGCGCGATGCCGTCGTCCTGGAGCATGATGACCTGTCCGCCTGGCGCGACCGTCACGGCGATGGGGCCCCCGGGTGTGGCGCAGTCGATGTGCAGCGCCGACAGGGCGATCGGTGTGCCCGGCACGGCCGTGATCGATCGGGCCACGGGGCGCAGTCGTGAGGTCACGACGCGGTTGGCACACGACAGCGCACCCAGCGCGTTGATCCGCCGTTGCGAGATGGTGTCGGCGCCCGAGGGCACCATGTCGCCGCCGGCCATGATCAGGTTCTTGATGGCCCGCCAGTCTCGGCCGGGCGACTGCGCCCGCAGGAGCGCCGCCAGACCGGCGACGGGTGGCGTGGCCATCGAGGTGCCATTGAAGCTCGAGTAGGTGTTGTTGGGCGTCGTGCTCAGAATATCCGTGCCGGGCGCGGCGACATGGACGGTGTGTCGCCCGTAGCTCGAGAAGGTTGCGCGCGCGTCGAAACGGGTGGTGGCCGCCACCGCGATGACGTTCGGCTGCGAGTAATTGGCGGGGTAGGCCGCCGTCTGGTCTTGTTGCTGGCCGCATTGCCCGCCGCCGCCACAAAGAGGAGGCCGCGCGCCAGGTGGGCGTCGATGGCGTCCGAGAGAGCCTGCGAGAGCCCGGCTCCGCCCCAGCTGTTGTTGGTCGCGACGACGTCGACGCCGCGGTCCTTCAGATCCTTGAAGTAGTCGAGGCACTCGATGGCGCCCGAGACGAAGCCCGCGCCGTCCGCGCCGAGGAACTTGCAGGCCACCATCTGCACCGCCCAGTTCACGCCGACCACTCCCAGTCCGTTATCGCCGCTCGCACCGATGGTGCCGGCGACATGCGTGCCGTGAGAGTTGTCGTCGAACGGATCGGAGTCGTCGTTGTGGGTGTCGATCCCATGGCAGTCGTCAACGTGGCCGTTCGAGTCGTCGTCGAGGCCATTGGAGTTGCAGTCGGCCACGTTGCGGAACATGTTGGCGTCGAGGTCGGGGTGCGTGTAGTCGATCCCCGTGTCGATGACGCCGACCACGACGGCATGGCTCCCGGTGGATAGGCCCAGGCCTCCGGGGCATCGATGTCGACGCCGGTCGGGCTGTGGAGTCCCCAGAGCGACCCGAACCGCGGATCGCCAGGGCTCGTGGATGTGCGCACGACGTAGTCGGGCTCCGCGTAGCTGACGTCGGGTCGCGCGCGGTAATACGCGAGAGCCGCCTCGACCGTCGTGCTGGCGGGGAGCGCCACCAGCTCGAGGCGATCGACGGTCTTGTAGGTCTCCAGACGCTGCGTGGCCGCCGTCGCGTGTATCGACGCGCGCTCGGCTTCGGCGGTGCCCGACTCGAACCGCACCAGGATCCGGTCCGGTGAGAACTCCGCCGGGGCGCCGGACAGTGCGGGTCCGGTCGCCTGCGCGCCGGCCGGGGGTCCGGCAAGCGCGACGAGTGTCACGATCGAGGCGAGACGCGTCAGCGTGCTGCGTATGGGACGTGTGCGGAGCGAACGGCATGCCGGCCGAGCGATCGTCTAAACCGCACGGCTGCAGCCGTTTACATCCGGCGTGGTCCCAGCCTGGTGACGGCCTCGTCACCGGCAGCACGAAACTGTCATCGCCCGATTCCCGTGACCGGTCTCCCGAGAGCGGCGAGAGAGGTCGGCCGCACGCGGCCGGGATCCGGGCGGACGCCGACCGGACGCGACCCCCCGCGTGCGTGAGGTTGCGATGACGGTCGATGTGCTCGGCTAGCGGAACCGTTTCAGTAATCGGCGCGTGAGGGAGATCGTTGAGGGCGGGAGGACCGCATGACGCGGAGGACGGGCGGCACCAGCCAGATCGCGAGGGTGGCGAGCCCCAGCGCCGCCGCGCCGGGTCGTTCGAAGAAGGCCAGGAGTCGGCCGTCCGCCTTGATCAGCGAGACCATGAAGTTCTGCTCGACCATGCGGCCCAGCACGAGGCCCAGGACGGCAGGCGCGATGGGGAAGCCGTTCTCCTCCATCAGGTAGCCGATGATCCCGAAGGGGGTGTTGTTGATCGCGAACGCGCCGACCATGCAGATGATCAAGATCGTCGGCATCAGGATGTCCCGCGGCACCTCCAGCAGGAGTCGCGCGGACTTGATGGCGAGGAAGCCGAGCGGCAGCATGACCAGATTGGCGAGGCAGAAGGTGAGGAACACCGCGCAGATGAGCTCGGGACGCTCCAGAAACACGGTCGGACCCGGGTTGAGCCCCTTCATGAAGAGGACGCCGATCACGATGGCGGTCGTCGAGTCCCCGGGGATACCGAAGACCAACGTGGGAATCCACGCACTCGCCAGCGCGGCGTTGTTGGCGGAGGTGCTCTCGATGATCCCCTCGACATGACCCGTCCCGAACCGCTCGGGTGAGCGCGAGAACCGCTTGCTGATCCCGTAGGCGATCCAGGCCGCGATGTCGCCCCCGGCGCCGGGCAGGACACCGATCGTCATCCCGACCAGATTGCCCCGCACGAAGTTGCGCCAGTGGGTGCGGAAGAGCCCGCTCATTCCACGGAAGACGTTGCCAATTCGCTGCTGCGCTATCCGTGGTGCGGCCGTCGTCGTCGTCGCGAACCGCAGGATCTCCGAGATCGCGAACATCCCCACCATGGCGGGGATGAAGCTGACACCCCCCAGCAGCTCGGTCGAGCCGAACGTGAAGCGGGGATAGCCGGAGACGACGTCCAACCCGACCGTCGACACGAGCAGCCCGAGCATCAGGGACGTGATCGCCTTGAGCACCGACCCGGCGGCCATGAACACGGCGCAGCTCAGTCCCAGACAGGCCAGCCAGAAGTACTCGAACGAGCTGAACCGTAGGGCGAACTCGGCCAGGAGCGGCGCCGCCGACGCCAGGACGATCGTGCCGAGAAGCCCACCGGCGGTTGAGAACGTGAGCCCGATCCCCAGCGCCCGCTCCGCGTGGCCCGCCCGAGCGAGGGCGAAGGTGTCCTCGGTATAGGCCGCGGAGGCCGGTGTGCCGGGGATGCGGAGTAAGGCCCCCGGGATGTCTCCGGCGAAAATCGCCGTGGCCACGGCCGTCACGACGACCGCGACCGCGGGAATCGGCGGCATGAAGAAGGTCACCGGGACCAGCAGGGCCACCGCCATCGTCGCGGTCAGGCCAGGGATGGCGCCCACGAACAGGCCGAAGGTGGCCGAGAGCAGGATGCTGCCCAGCACCTGTGGATCGACGACCAGGAGCAGCGCCGCCTCGATCGTGGCCATGCGATCACCAGGCGAAGGCGCGGAGGAGGCCCCACGGAAGGGGGACGAGCAGCAGCTTGGCGAAGACCGTGTGGATGAGCAAGGTGACGCCCAGCGCAACCGCCGCGGACGAGCGCAGGCTGCGGCCGAGGGCCGCCATCTGGGCCGTCAAGACCACGGCGGCCGCGATGAGGAACCCGAGGAACTCGGCGGTCACCAGGTAGAAGACGACCCCGCCAGGCACCAGCAGCGTGTTGAGCGCGTGCCGCGGCGAGGTCGCCCAGTCGCCGAGGACGATCGCCGTCGAGATGTGGCGCTGGCGTCGTCCCCGGTAGAGCAACGCGATGGCGCACGCCCCGAGGACCAGCCCGATGAGCTGCGGGAACGACCCCGGGCCGGCGCGCAGCATCGCGGGTACGGGAAACGTACGCGCGAGCCCGATGGTCGCCGCCGCGACGGCGAGCGCCACGAGCCCGGCCACCGCATCGTGCACCTTCATGAAGCTCGTGTCCTGCTGCGCGCGGCGCCGTCTACTGCGCCATGCCGATCGCCGTCATGAGCTCGCCGAGGCTCTCGTCGCTGGCCGCCATGGACTCGCCAAAGGCCTGCGGGTCCTCGAAACGAGCGCCGGTGCCGCGGGCGGCGAACAGCTCCTGCAGCTCGCTCGATGCGTGGACGACGCGCAGGGCCTCCACCAGCCGATCGACGACCGTGGTGGGAAGGCCGGGCGGGCCCGCGACGCCACCCCAGGCGACCACGGCGTAGTCGCGTCCGACCGCCTCCCGGAGGGTGGGCACCTCCGCGTAGAGCGGATGCCGGCGGTCGCCCATCACCGCGAGGGCCCGCACCCGGCCCGCGTCCAGGAGCGACCGCGCCTCGGCCAGCGCGCACACCACGACGTCGATCCCGCCGGCCGCTAGGTCCGCGAGCGCGGGCGCTGCACCCTGATGCGGCACCCAGGTGACGGCCGTCGGGTCGGAGCCCATCGCCTCGAGCATGCCGGCCATGGTGAGGTGCCAGATCCCGCCGAGCCCGGACCCCGAGGCCTTCAGCGTGGCCGGGCGCATCTCGATCGCGGCCATCAGATCGGCGGCGCTGGCGTACGGCGCATCCGCGCCGACGATCACGCTACCGGCGACGCCCGAGAGCATGGCGAGCGGCGTGAAGTCCCGGTAGGTCAGGTCCGTCAGGCCGATCCAGTGCATCATCGCGACCTCGACCGTGACGTAGCCGACGGTGTACCCGTCCGGCGCCGCGTGTGCGATGGCCATGTGCCCCACGACCCCGCTCCCCCCGGTGCGGTTGACCACGCGCACGGGCTGACCCAGCTCGCGTTCGAGGAGGCTCGCGACGATCCGGGCGTTCGCGTCCGTGCCGCCGCCTGCATCGAACGGCACGATCATCGTCAGCGGCCGGTCGGGCCAGGTCGAGGGTCCGTCGTCTCGCGCCCCCCGACAACCGACCAGGCCGACGGTGCCGCAGAGGACGCCGAGCACGAGCGCGATGCCGAGGCCGGGGACGAAGTAGCGGGTGCAGCGGGATGTTGGACGGCGCGCCACGTCGCAGGGTCCGTGACCCCAGAGTTCACTTGGGTTGCCAAGTCTGGCTTGTTCTGGACGACGAGAGCTGTGTTGCTCCTCGGTCATTTGGCCCACCAAACTCGCTCGTCGCGCCTTGCCCTCGCCGCCCAGCCCGGCGCCAGACTTGGCAGCCCACCGGTATGCTCGGTCGTCGCGCCTGGCCCGCCGGGCGCTGCGCTCCGGCGACCGCTACAGAAATGACTGATACAGTCCACTAGTACTCGCGCACCGGGTCCACGAGGTTGCGCAGTGGCCGTCCCGCCAGGCGTCGGCGCACGTTGTCGAGCACCAGGTCGAGGGTCAGCGGCATGTACTGCTCCGCGTCGTCCGAGCCGACATGCGGCGTGAGGATCAAGCGGGGAGTGCGCCACAGCGGCGAGTCGGAGGGCAGCGGTTCGGGACTGAAGACGTCGAGGAGGGCGCCGGACAGCTCGCCCCGCGTGAGCTTGTCCGCCAGCGCCTCGTAGTCGATCACCTCGGCGCGACTCATGTTGATCAGACCCGCGTGCGGACCGAGCAAGTCGAGCTCGGCGCGTCCGAGCAGGTGGTGTGTCTCTCGCGTGAGCGGCGTGGTGGCCAGGACGACGTCGGCCTGCGGCAGCACGCGGCGGAGCTCGTGCGGGCGAAACATCTCGTCGACGTAGCGGTGCGCGCGCCCGCTGCGTCGGACCCCGAGGACCCTCATCTTCAGCTGCTTGGCGCGTCTGGCCGCGGCGCCGCCCATCTGCCCGACGCCCACGATCACGAGGGTCTTGCCTGTCACCGGGGTGCTGAAGATCTCCTCCCAGCGCGCCTCGCGCTGGTTGGTGATCAGCGCCGGCATGGCGTTGTTGAGCATCAGGATCGCCATGGCCGCGAACTCGCCGGCCTTGGGCGCGTGCACGCCGCGGTTGTTGACGAGCTTGACGCCCGGGGGCAGCCAGTCCAGCGGCCGCAGATGCTCGACGCCCGCGCCGATGATGTGGATCCACTCGAGGCGCGGTGCCCGCGCGGCGAGCCGGGCCCTTGGGAATCGAAAGCTGACGAGAACGTTGGCGTCACGCAGCCCGGCCTCGAGGCCCGCCAGATCCATGCTCATCGTCTCGTCGACATATCTGGACACGTCGCGGTGGCGCTTGCCGCCGGCGGCGTATCGCTCGGGCGTCATGTGGAAGACCGGCGATGCCTTGGGATTGCCGTGGAAGTGCACCCGCACCCGGCGCCTGGCGCGTGTGCGATTGAGTGGGCTCATCGCGCAAAGTCCTCGGTCGCGTCCAGCCGCGCGTGGTCGCAGGTACCTGTTCGGCGGTCGACCTCAGCGGGGTCGTCCGACGCACCGCAGGACCCGCCGCGCGGCGCCTCTACGGCACGCGCAAAGCGGCGAAGGGACAAGGTTCCGACAGGGATCCCGGGCGTGGGCGAGACGTGAGCGGGAACGCGGGCGATACCGGAAAAACCCGCGTGCTAGAATGCCGCCACCCGGCGGGACGGTGCGCGATCGGCGGCTGTGACCAGTCGGGGGGCCGGCGGGAGGCCGAGGGATGACCGGAGTGATAAAGACGCGGGCGCTGCTGGATTTTGCGATCGAGGCGGCGTGGCTGGCGGGGCAGACGACCCTGGCGCACTTCCAGACTGGCGTTCGAGTGGATCGTAAGGCAGATGCAACGCCCGTGACCGAGGCCGACCGTGGCGCCGAGCGTGTGCTCCGCGGGCTGATCTCTCGGCGGTTCCCGGATCACGCGATCCTCGGTGAGGAGTTCGGTCAGGACGACCGCGATTCGACGCACCGGTGGATCCTGGATCCGATCGATGGGACCCACTCGTTCGTGCACGGCGTGCCGGTGTTCGGCGTCCTGGTGGCGCTTGAGATTCGGGGAGACATGGTGCTGGGGGTCGCGCATTTCCCGGCGCTCGGCGAGACGGTGTCGGCCGGTGCAGAGCAAGGGTGTCGGTGGGCGGGCCGGCGGGCCCGCGTCTCCGGCGTCCGCGAGCTCGGGCAGGCGCTGCTCGTCTACTCGGATCCCACCGACCCGCCGGCGCCGGCGCGAGCGGGCCTCGCGGCGCTCCGGCGCGCGACTCGCCTACAGCGGTCGTGGGGGGACTGCTACGGCCACTGCCTGGTGGCGACCGGTCGCGCCGACGTCATGCTCGACTGCATCACGAACCCGTGGGACTGTGCCGCGCTGCTGCCGATCCTGCGCGAGGCGGGAGGCTCCTTCACCGACTGGGCCGGTCGAGAGACGATTTCCGGTGGCAACGCGGTCAGCACCAATGGCTTCCTGCGCGACGAGGTCTTGCGCCTTCTCGCAGGCGATGACGCGGAGCGCTGACCGACCACCGTGGGTGGATGCCCTCGTCGTGCCAGGCCAGGCCGAGCGTGGTCTCTCTCACGATCGGTCGTGGTGCGACGCGAACGGTCACCTCGGGCCGTCAGGCAATCCGCGACAGCTGCGGGGCGATGTCGGCGACGCCGGCTCGCTGGTACGCGCGGACTCTGGGGTCCTGGTCCAGCTGCTGGTGCTGCCGGGCGGCTTCCTGACGCGCCTGTTGCTCCATCTGCTGGGCCTGCTGCGCCACCTGCCGGTCCTCGGGCGAGGGGTTGGCCGTGGCGTTCGCGGCCGCCTTGATCACCTGGGCCTTGCGGACGGTGGCCTCGGGGTCACCCGGCACCGGTGAGACATCGATCTGGACCTCACCGCCGACCGCGTACTGCTTGCCGTCCGGCCCCGTCACGAAGGTGAAGGACGTGGCGCCGCGCGCGTAGGGCCCCGCGGCGGCGCGGTGAGCCTGCTCGTGGGCCCGGACGTCTCGGTCGGCCTCGGCCAGCCGGGCGACCTGCTGGCGCTCCTCCTCGCTGAGCTCGGCGCCTGGCGCGCGACCCGGGTCCACCGGTGACCCGCCCGGTGCGGGGGGCGACTCGGCGCCGTGCGGATCGTCGCTCGCGGTGCCGTGGGCGGCGGCCGGTCGTTCGGGCCGTCCGGCGGCGCGGGCGTGGAGCCGGCCGATGTCGGCGTCGTGGTGGGCTACGCTCGAGTGGAGGGCTGAGATCATCGGCGAGTGACGCGAGACTCCATCAAGGAATCGGCCCGCGGTGCGCGCGCGTGAGGCCGGCGGTCGTGGAGGCCGCCAACCGCGCCGCCCCACGCGGCGACCGGGGCGGTCCCGGCCGGTGGCTCGGAACCTCGACTCGCGTTCAGGCATCTGATGGGGGGGGAGACACGGAGGACGCACGATGACGGAGATGCCATCCACGGCCCCGTCGGCCACGGTCACCGACCCGGGCGGCTCGGGGCCGCCGTTCGGGCGCATCCTGGTCGGTGTCGTCGCGCTGGTGGTGCTCGTCGTGCTGGGGCGACAGCTCGGGGGCTACATCCCGGTCTTTGCGCAGTGGGTGGACGGGCTGGGGGTCTGGGGGCCGGTCGTCTTCATCCTCGGCTACGCCACGGCGGTCGTCGCCTTCGTGCCGGGCTCCATCCTGACCCTGGCGGCGGGGGCCATCTTCGGTCTGGTCGAGGGCACGCTCTACGTATTCGTCGCCGCGACCCTTGGCGCCACGGCGGCCTTCATCGTGTCCCGCACCATCGCGCGCACCGCGATCGAGAAACGGCTGCGCGGCAACGAGAAGTTTGCGGCGATCGACCGGGCCGTCGCCGCGCAGGGACGCCGGATCGTCTTCCTCCTGCGCCTCTCGCCCGCCTTCCCCTTCACGCTGCTCAACTACGCCCTCGGCCTGACCCAGGTGCGACTCGTCGACTACTTCGTCGCATCGGTCGGCATGCTGCCGGGGACGGTCCTCTACGTGTATTACGGCAAGCTGGCGGGTGACGTGGCCGCCCTGGCCGGTGGCGCGGTCGTCGAAAAGGGCGCAGGCTACTACACTGTGCTGGTTCTCGGGCTGGTCGCGACCGTGGTCGTCACCACGATCGTGACGCGTCTCGCGCGCCGCGCGCTGGGCGAGGCGACCGCCGCATCAGTCGACTGAGACAAAACGCTGGCAAGAGGAGGACGCATGTCCGTGTTGGAAGCGCCGGATGCCGCCACGGTCGAGCGGGTGAGCCAGCTCGGCCTGGCACCGGCGGACGAGCACAATCAAGCGCTCGTTCACAATGTCAGCCCCGCCGCGTGGACGAACCCCGAGCCATCGGGCCGCTATAACCTCGTCGTGATTGGGGCCGGGACGGCGGGGCTCATCTCGGCGTCGTTCGCCGCGGGAGCCGGCGCACGCGTCGCGCTGGTCGAGCGTCACCTGATGGGTGGCGATTGCCTCACCGTCGGGTGCGTGCCCTCGAAGTGCCTGATCCGCTCGTCCCGCGTGTTTGCCGAGCTGCGCAACGCCGCGGCCCTCGGGTGGCGTGTGCCGGAGGGCGCCGAGGCCGATTTTCCGGCCGTCATGCAGCGGATGCGCCGTCTGCGCACGCGCATCAGCCCGAACGATTCGGTCTGGCGATACCGCGATCAGAAGGGGATCGACGTGTATCTGGGTGACGGTCACTTTACCGGGCCGGACACGCTCGAAGTCGACGGTAAGACGCTCGCCTTCCGCAAGGCGGTCATCGCGACGGGTGCGCGAGCGGCCTCGTTGCCCATCGAGGGGCTCTCCGCGGCCGGCTTTCTGACCAACGAGACCGTGTTCAACCTCACGGCGCGGCCGCGCCGGCTGGCGGTGATCGGTGGCGGGCCGATCGGATCGGAGCTGGCGCAGGCCTTTCGCCGGCTCGGCTCCGACGTGACGGTCCTGGAGATGGGGCCGCACCTGCTGGGCCGGGAGGATCCCGATGCGGCCGCCATTGTCCAGGAGGCGATGGTGCGCGACGGTGTGCGCATCGTCCTCGGGTGCCAGCTTCAGCGGGTCGAGACGACGGAGGCCGGGAAGACGCTGCACTACCTGTGTGAGGGGCGACCCGAGTCGGTCGCGGTCGACGAGATACTCGTCGGCGCGGGCCGCGTGCCGAACGTCGATGGTTTGGGCCTCGAGGCGGCGGGCGTGCGCTACAGCCGGCACGGGGTCGAGGTGACCGACGATCTACGGACGACCAACGCCAGGATCTATGGGGCCGGCGACGTCGCCATGCGGTGGAAATTCACGCACGCCGCCGAGGACGCCGCGCGCATCGCGGTCCAGAACGCGCTGTTCCCGGGCCGGCGCAAGCTGAGCGCCCTCACGATGCCGTGGTGCACCTATACGGATCCCGAGGTTGCTCACGTCGGGATGTACGAAAAGGATGCCCAAGACCGGGGTCTCGAGGTGGACACCTTCATCCATCGCTGGAGCGACGTCGACCGTGCCATCACCGACGGGGACGACGATGGTTTCGTGAAGATTCACGTCAAGAAAGGGACGGATCGGATACTGGGTGGGACGATCGTGGCGGGGCATGCCGGCGAGATGATCAGCGAACTGACACTCGCCATCGTGGGGAAGCTCGGGTTGAAGACGCTGGCGAGCGTGATTCACCCGTATCCGACCCAGGCCGACGCCCTCAGACGCGCGGCGTTCGCCTACAGCGTGACCCGCGTGACCCCGTTCGCCAAGAAGCTACTCGGGCGCTGGATGCGGTGGCAGCGCTAGTGCGGTGCACTAGTCCCAGGGTGCGATCACCTCGTAGGTTTCGCCGTTGAGGTCCTCGCCGCTCACGACGACGGCTCTCGGGCGCACCACGCGCAGGTTGAAGGGCGTGCCGTCAGAGCCGCGGAATTGACCGAGCATCAGGTCACGCTTGGTCGCATTCTCCATCCGGCCCACGAACGTGGTGAACTCGGTGGCACGACCGGCGGGCTGGATCGCCACGCTGACGTTGTTCAACGCGAGGCCGGCCCGGTTCTCCACGGTGATCATCATGTTCGACGTGACGACACCGATCGGTGCATTGGGATCGAGCGGTCCGACTCCGGTGCACCCGACCGCGCTGATGAGCACGGCACCGGCCAGCGCGCTCAGAATCCGACGCCGGGATGCCTTCAACATGGTCGCCTCCAGTGCGCTGAGATGGCCGTGACGTCCCTCCGCGGCGATCGACCTCTCCGACTCAGGGCTCCTCGGGTGGGTTGATCTGTAGATGGACGCTCGACGTTTGCCGACCGATTTGGGCCGTGATCTCGTAACAGCCGGCTGCGGGGAACCAGACCGCGGCAGCGTTGAATGTATAGGTCTTCAGGTCGTCCTCGGAGACGCCTCTCGGCTGCTCCCCGAGGTTGTCGAGGCGCTGTCGCTCGGTGCGCGTGAGGGCCGTGCTGTTGCCGGCGAACATCGCCGCCGCGCCCGTCTCGACGTTCTTGCCGGTGAGCGCGATCGGACCCCGGGCCTCCAGGTCGCGCACGAAGAAGAGCGTGTGAGCCTCGGTATCCCTCCAGGTGATCTCCTCCCGCCCCACCGATATCCAGAACGGCGGCTCCCCGACGACCGCGTTGAGGTTTCTCACGAGCACCGTCGGCTCGCCCATGGGGCACTCCTCTTCTTCCTGGGCATGTGCCACCGTGCCGGTCGCTGCGACCGTTAGGAAAATGCCACCAAGGGCCCACATTCTCATCGGATCCTCCCGGGATGTGCCGTGCCTTTTCTGTGACCTAATGCGTTGACTCTACCTATAGCCGAAGGTCGGCGTCAAGTGGGGCGACGGCCGGCTCGCCGGGGGTCGCTCCAGTGATCGGCTAGCAGCCCGTGGCAAGAGTCCTGCGTCGCACCAAGACCGGCGCGGCGCCCGGCTGGCAAGGCGCGAGGAACGAGAATGCCGGGAATATTTGACTGACGAGCAACGTAGCCAGCCGGGATGCGGCGCCGGTCAACTGCAGCAGGACTTTTGCCACGGGCTGCTAGTACTACTTTGTTAGATCGCACAATTTGGGCGAGATCCGACAAGTGATCTAATTTGAGGACATTGTACTTTTCCGGCGAATTCGGGACCCTGCGCGGTAGTGCACGACCGCCGCACGGTGGGGCAGTTGCGTCGCCTGATGAGATGGCTCGAGGCCTTCAAGGCGTGCTTCGGCCAGCGCGCACAGGAGCTGGCGTTGCGCCGGTACGTCCAGGGGTTGCTCAGCGACAGCCCGCGCAAGTCGATGGAAGCGATGCTGGCGCGGGGGACCGATCCCGGGGGCTATCAAGCGTTCCAACACTTCATCACCGATGCGCCGTGGAGTGCCGACGGCGTCTGGCGCTGCCTGCGGGCGTGCTGCCCGAACGCGAAGGGCTGGTGATCTTCGCTGGCACGAGTTTCCCCAAGCCAGGGACGTCCTCGGTCGGGGTGGCCCGCCAGTACTGTGGGGCCGTGGGGAAAGTCGCCAATGGCCAAGTGGCGGTCACCGCGGCGCTGTGGACCGGGCTGCGCGCCTACTTGCTGGGGGCCGCGCTCTATGTGCCCGAGGCGTGGCTGACCGACGCCGCCCGCGATCGGGCGCGGCTTCCCCGGGGTGTCCGGTTGCAGGCGAAGTGGCGCCAAGCGCTCACCCTGCTCCGGCAGGTGCGCGCCAGCGGCCTCACCGGCACCGGCGTGCTGGCCGATGCGGAGTTTGGCGATACCGGCCTGTTTCGGGCCATGTGGCATCGGTTGCGGCTCCCCTATGCGGTGGGGATTTCCTCGTCGCAGACCGTGTTCCTGGGGCGGCCGCGCCTCGGGCACCGGCGGGGCGGCCGGCTGGGGCGCCCGCGCACCCGGCCAGACCTGGCGGCGGGCGTGCGGGCGTACACGGTGGCCCAGGCCGCCAAGGCGCAGCCGCGGTGGCGGCCCATCAGCTGGCGCAACCGCCGCGGCGGGCGCCGCTGGACGGTCCAGTGTGTGGCCCTGCGGGTGACCCCGGCCCACGACTGGCGCGACCGCCGGCTCGCCCCCGAGGTGTGGCTGCTGGCCGAACGCGACACGGGCGCGACGCCGCGGACCAAATACTTCTTCGTCAACCTGCCGGCCACCACCTCCTGGCCGCAGCTTGTCCGACTCGCGCATCAGCGGTGGGCCATCGAGCAGCAGTACCAAGAGTTGAAGACCCACCTCGGGTTGGATCACTTCGAAGGCCGCACGTTCCCGGGCTGGCACCATCACGTCGTGCTCACCGCCGTGACGTACAACTTCCTGCAGGCCGAGCGGCGGCGGCACCTCGCCGGGCTCACCTTTCCAGTGGCCCGCGCGATCGTGCAGGAAATCTTCACCGCGGACCTCTTTGCTCCACGGCCGTTCTACCTGAAGCGCATCGAGGCGCTAAAGTCGGTGCAATCGCGGATCTAACAAAGTAGTACTAGCAGCCCGTGGTAGAAGGGGCTCTTCGTAAATCGATGGGTAGGTGTTCGTGACACCGTGTCACAGGGTCGCTACACGACCAATCCGGGCGATCGCGCGCCTCTGGTGCCCAGGAGCGCGATACGAGGGTCCAGAGGCAACTGAGACCGGCGATCAAAGCGCCGAACACGGCGGCCGCGCGGCCTTGGAGGCTCCGCGGCGTACCGACGCCCGTCAGCTGCCGCATGAGGAGTCCCAGATTGCACCCGGAGACGTGGACGAGCACGCGCTTGAGGATATTGGGATGCCCGCGCAGATGCACCCGGCGCATCCGGCCGGTCTCATAGAGATGCGCGTTGGGCCGTTCCAGCAGCTCGCCGCGCTGTCGCAGCAGCCGTCGCCCGCGCGCGCCCCGAATCCGCCGCCGATTGGCATACACCGCCGCGCGCGCCCCCGCCTTGCCCTTCCACTTGCGCCGCCCGCGATCCGGCTCCGACACGTAACTCCGCACCCCGATCGCGGCACACCCGACCATCGTCTCGTTGCTGTGATACCCCTTGTCGCCCACGACCTCGACAATCCCGGCGGCGCCGACCGCTTCGACCTGTGCCGCCGCGGTGATGAGGGTTTCGACCATCGTCGTCGTGTCGCCCTCGTCCGCGTCCTGCACCGTCACGCCCACAATGGCCCCCGTCTCCAGGTCGACCGCGTGCTCGGCAGTATGGGCCAGATGCGTCCGCCCGTCCTTCATCTTCGTGATCTTCGCGTCGGGATCGTGCGGGTTCGTCCAGTCGTCGTTCGACCCCTTCTTCTTGCGTGTCCGGTCGAAGCGGGCCAGCTCGGCGCGCGTCGGCGTCGCGATGCCGGAGGCCTCGGCCAGTCGCGTCAGCCACGCGTCGTACCCCGCGCCCGTGTCCCGGCGCACGATGCTTCGCATCGCCGCGTTGGCTTCCAGCGTCGTCGCATCGATCCCGATCGTGTACCCCTGGACGAGGTGGGCGTCGGCCAGACGCTGCAACACCCACGTGAACACGGCCTGGTGCGTCTCGAGGTCGATCAGGCGCCGGGTGCGCGACAGCGTCGAGTGGTCGGGCGGGGCCTCGTGCAGCGCGAAGTCCAGAAACTCGCGGATGCTCAGCGAGTCGGCGGCGCGCCACGCGATCGCCCGTTCCGAGTCCAGGCCTTCGAAGTAGCCGAGCAGCAGCAGCCGGAAATAGCGGCCCGGCGCCAGACTCGGCCGGCCGACCCCGTCGGCGTAGAACGCCGCGCACTGCGCTTCGACGAAGGCATCGAAGCCCGCCTCGTCGAGCGTGCGATTCAGGCGCTCGTAAAACGGGTGCCCGGCGCTCTTCGGCAAACCTGCGGTGGCCACCCACATCGTCGATTGGCGCGCCCGGCGCCTTCGTTTGCCCATCGCCATGCCCGAAGTGTAGTACGAGCGGTCAATCGTGTCGAGCCCTATGACGAAGGACTTTCACCACGGGCTGCTAGGCATCGATCGGCCCCTGGGTTCGACGCTGGTGATAGCATCGCGCCGAGTGGCTCCCGCGAGACGGCCCTGTCCGAGGGGCGTCGTGGGGTACGCGCCGTGCGGCCGGCTGGGCGCACGGCGGTAGAATGCGGGCATCGGATCTGGAGCCGGGAGGCGTCCTATGTCGTTCACTGCCAAGGAAGTCGTCGATCCGGGGCCTCGGCCCGCCCTGCCGTTCAGCACCGCCGTCCGGGCCGGCGGACTCGTGTACGTGTCGGGCATCGTGGCCAGCGACGAGAGAGGCGAGCTGGTGCCCGGAGACGTGACGGCGCAGACGCGGCATGTCCTGGACCGGCTGTCCCGGATCCTGGAAGCCGCCGGGTCGACGATGGCCAACGCCGTCGCGCTGACCGTGTATCTCGAGGACGCCGCCGATTTTGGCGCGCTGAATGCGACGTATCGGGGGTACTGGCCGGAGGCCCCACCGACTCGAACGACCGTCGTGTCAGGCCTGATGCTGCCGGGCGCCCGGGTGGAGATCTCCGCCGTCGCGGTACCGACCGGTGGGGAGCGCGAGGTCGTTCATCCGGCCACCTGGCTGCAATCCCCGAGTCCATACAGCTATGGCATCCGGTCTGGCGATACGTTGTTCCTGTCGGGCATGGTGCCGCGCAACATGGCGGACAACTCCTCGGTCGGCGGGGACGTGGCGGTGCAGACGAGGGTGGTCCTGGACCAGATCGGTGAGGTCCTCGCGACCGGCGGCATGAGCCACGCGGACATCGTCAGCTCTCGGGTGTACATCGCGGACGCGGCGACCGCCCCCGCGATGAACGACGTGTATCGAACGTTCTTCCCGAGAGATCCGCCAGCGCGTGCGACCGTCCAGGCGGAGCTCATGAGCGCCGCCTTCAACGTCGAGATCACCGCCGTGGCCGTTGCGGGGACGGATCGCCACGCGATCACGACACCGAGTCCCGACGGCAGCCCGGGGCGACGAAACCCCAACCTCAGCTCCGCGGTGCGGGTCGGGCGGCGGCTGTTTGTCTCGGGGATGCTGGGGCACGACGACTCGAATCGAGACGATGTCGGCGCGCAGACCGTCGCCACGCTCGGGCGGATCGACCGCACGCTGCAGGCCGCGGGTCTGGCGCGAGAGGACGTAGTCGACAGCCTGGTCTACCTCACTGCGGTCGGGGGCTTCCCGGCGATGAACGCGGCGTATCGCGAGTACTTCCCGACGGCGCCTCCCGCGCGCGCGACGGTGGGGAATCCGCTGCTCAACCCGCAGGGCCTCGTCGAGATCATGTGCATGGCCGTGAGGTAGCCATGGTCAAGACGGCGGAGTGTGAGATCCGCACGCGCGGCCAGGCCGACACCCACGACATCACCGCCCGGGTGGCGACGATCCTCACCGAATCCAGCATCGATTCCGGTGTGGCGGTCGTGTTCGTGGTCGGCTCGACCGCGGCCGTCACCACGATCGAATTCGAGCCGGGAGCGGTCGGCGACCTGAACGCGCTGCTCGAGACCCTGGCGCCGAGGGACGGCGATTACCAGCACCACCTGCGGTGGGGTGACGACAACGGATCCAGCCATGTCCGGGCGGCCTTGCTCGGACCGTCACTCACCATCCCGTTTCGGAACGGCAAGCTGCTACTGGGGACCTGGCAGCAGATCACCCTCGTGGAGTGCGACACCGGTCCCCGCGAGCGGCAGATCGTGGTCCAGCTCATCGGGGAGTAGCGTTCTGACAGCTAGGGCGTTGGCGGTGCTCGCCTGTCTCGCCTGCGCCGGGAGTGCCGGCGCCGGCCAGAACCCGACCCCGCTGGACGCCGGTCAGGACTGCGCCGGTCTCCCGGTTCGGCTGTCGCGGCATCTGCGTGACGGGCGGTATGTCGACGCCCGGACCCTGGTGAACCAGGTCCGCGACCGGCGCGACGAGATGCTTGGCGTGGGTCGGGACGCGGAGGAGTGCCTGACCCGTCTCGTCGTCCGCGATGGTTTCGTGCGCCGCGACTGGAGCGCGCTCCTGGCGCTTCCAGTGCCCCCGGACTCTCACAGTACTCAGAGCCTGGTCTGGTATGTGAAGGGCTGGGCCGCCGCCCGTCGTTCGTTCGGCGGCGTGGGGCCCGAGGCCGAGATCGCACGCGAGGCACGCCGGCGGCTCGAGGCCCTGGCAGACCGGGCGGGCCGGCGTGGCCCCGCCGAGATCCGCCGGCTGGCGGTCCAGGCGGCCATCGCCGCCTCGCAAGAGGAGCGGGAGGAGATGGCGCTCGTGCTCCTCCATGCGGCCGAGTTCGAGGCCGCGTCGGGGGTTGGCGGTGCCGCCACGGTCCTGCCGATTGCGGAGCTCGCGGGTGATCTCTGGCTCGAGGTCGAGAGATTCGCCGATGCGCGCCGGGAGTACGCCGCCGCCCTGGAGGCCGATCCCGAGAGTGTGGGGTCGCTCCTGGGTCTCGCGAGAGCCTCCGCCCAGGAGGGCGCGCTCGACGAGGCGCGGGGAGCCTACACGCGGTTGCTGCGCGTCTGGGACGACGCCGACCCCGACCTGTCGGCGCTCGTCGAGGCCCGGCAGTTCCTGGCCGAATCCGGTCGGCCCGGTCGGCCCGGTCGGCACTGACGCGAGCCTGCGACGAGCTCCGAATCCGCCCCCCCCCGTCTCCTCCCTCCCCTCGCCTGGGTGAGACCGCCCGCGATCGGCCCCCGTGCGACGGGTGACGGGCGCCGCGGACTGCCAGGGAAACACGGTAAGATTTGCGCGTGGCCGATGCTCATCGGGTGCTCGACGTGACACGTGTGGATGGAGCGCGGCGGGTTTGCGAGCAGGATCTGGCCGCCACCGAGGAGCCGATGGAGGTCCGGGTCGAGGGGGAGAGCTTCGCCGTGCTCATGCGGACGCCCGGAGCGGACCGCGAGCTCGCGGCCGGATTCCTGTTGTCGGAACGTGTGATCCTCGGCGCCCACGAGATCGGGACCATCGAATACTGCGTCGCGCCCGAGAACCCCCAGCTCGAGAACGTCGTCAACGTCCGCGTCCTCGGTGGCGAGGTGGCGACACGGCTCGGCCAGCGCCGTCGAGTGGTCACGACCTCCGCGTGCGGGCTGTGCGGCCGCGTCACCCTGGAATCGCTGCGGGTCGAGGCACCGCCGATCCGGGCCACCTGGGCGCTCGAGGCGCGGGTCGTGACCTCGCTCGCGGGCCGGCTCCGGGCGGGACAGCGCGAATTCGACCGGACGGGCGGGCTCCACGCGGCTGGCCTGTTCGACCGATCCGGCGAGCTGGAGACGCTTGCCGAGGACGTGGGTCGGCACAACGCGGTGGACAAGGTGATCGGCCGTCGGCTGCTCCGCGAGGAGCTGCCGCTGACGTCGAGCGTGTTGTTCGTGAGTGGGCGGGCCTCGTTCGAGATCGTCCAGAAGGCGTTTCTGGCGGGCATCCCGTTCGTGGGCGCAGTCTCGGCCCCGACCAGCCTGGCCGTCGAGCTGGCCGAGCAGGCCGGCATCACGTTGCTCGCTTTCGTCCGGAGCGACACGTTCAACGTCTACTCCAACCCGGAACGCCTCGCCGCTCGCTAGGACTCCCGCATGTGGCATCCCGCGCGCTGGGTCTCGCTGATGCCGCAGGGACTCGGGCATCGGAAGCCGCATCACTATCTCGAGATGGCGCGGGTGGCCTGGCGCAACCGCGACGAGCTGCCGTTCGCCTGGCGCATCCTGAACGATGGTGTCTGCGACGGCTGTGCCCTGGGAACGTCCGGGATGTCGGACTGGACGATTCCGGGCGTCCACCTCTGTCTGGTCCGCCTCGAGCTCATGCGGCTCAATACCGCACCCGCGCTCGATCCCGGCCGCGTGCGGGACGTCGCACCGCTCGCCCGGCTGTCGTCAACGGAGCTGCGAGCGCTGGGCCGGCTCCCGGAGCCGATGCGTCGCCGACGCGGCGACCCGGGGTTTCACGTTATCTCCTGGAACGAGGCACTCGACCTGGTGGCGGACCGGTTGCGCCGCCAGGATCCGCAGCGGGTCGCCATCTACCTCACGTCGCGGGGCATCACCAACGAGGTCTACTACGCGGCGCAGAAGGCCGCGCGCTTCCTCGGCTCGAACCACGTCGACAACTCCGCCAGGTTGTGCCACGCCGCGTCGACCGCCGCCATGAAGACGACGCTCGGGCACGGGGCGTCGAGCTGTAGCTACACGGACTGGCTGGGAGCGGATCTCATCGTGTTCTTCGGGTCGAATACCCCGAACAACCAGCCCGTCACCACCAAGTATCTCTGCGCGGCCAAGGCCGCCGGCGCACAGGTCGCCGTGGTCAACACCTATCGGGAGCCGGGGCTCGACCGCTACTGGGTCCCATCGGTTGTCGAAAGCTCCCTCTTTGGAACGCGGCTGGCCGACCACTGGTTCGACGTGGACACCGGTGGGGATCTCGCCTTTCTCACGGGTGTGTTCCGGGCGCTGATCGAGGCGCAGGCCCGGGGGGGCCAGGGTGCGGCGGCGTGGGCCGCCGGTGCCTCGCCGCTCGACGAGGGCTTCATCCGCCACGCCACGACCGGCTTCGAGGACGCCCGCCGCGCGGCGCTGGCAGCGGACTGGGCCGAGCTGGCGTCGACGAGCGGCTCCAGCGAGGCGCGCATGCGCGCGTTCGCGGATCTGCTACGCGAGCGACCGAACGCCATCTTCGTGTGGTCGATGGGACTCACTCAGCACACGCACGGGGTCGAAACGGTCAAGGCGCTGATCAATGTGGCCCTGGCGCGCGGGCTGTTCGGCAGGACCAACTGCGGCGTGATGCCGATTCGCGGACACTCGGGCGTCCAGGGTGGGGCCGAGGTCGGCTGCGTGCCGGGCATCGACCCTGCCGTGCGCGCGCGGTGGTCGACACTCTGGGGGTTCCCGGTTCCGGACCATCGCGGACTGACCGCCGCCGAGATGGTCGAGGCGTCGGCCGCCGGCCGGATCGACGTGTTCTGGAACGTGGGTGGCAACTTCCTGGAGACGCTGCCAGGCAGAGCGCGGAGCCATCGAGCCCTGGCGCTGCCGCGCCTGCGGATCCACCAGGATGTCGTGCTGTCGAGCTCCATGCTGGTCGAGCCCGCCGAGGACGTGCTGCTGCTGCCGGCAACGACTCGATACGAATCGGTGGGCGGTGGCACCGAAACGTCGACCGAGCGGCGCATCATCTTCTCGCCCGAGATCCCCGGCCGTCGAATCGGATCCGCGCGCCCGGAGTGGTGGGTCTTCGGGGAGGTGGCGGCGCGCGCGCGTCCGGAGGACGGGGCGAAGATTCGGTTCGAGGATGCCGCGGCGATCCGGGCGGAGATTGCGCAGGCGATCCCGCTGTACCGGGGCATCGAGTCCCTCACACGCAAGGGCGACCAGGTCCAGTGGGGCGGCCGCATCCTCTACCCCGATCTGCGCTTCGACACGCCCGACCGCAAGGCGAGGTTCTCGGTTGTGGAGCCCGCGCCCCGGGCGCGGGCGGTCGACACGCTGTATGTGTCGACGCGGCGCGGGCGGCAGTTCAACTCGATGGTGCACGCGCAGACCGATCCGTTGACCGGCGCCGCGCGTGACGAGATCTTGATGAGTCGCCAGGACGCGGTGGCGCGGGGGCTGTCCAGCGGCGCCAGCGTACGGCTGGTGTCGCCGTTCGGCGAGCTTCGCGGGCGCGTCAAGCTGGGGCCGATGCGGCCAGGTAACATCGAGGTGCACTGGCCGGAAGGCATGCCGCTCCTCTCTCCCGAGGCGATCGATCCCGTCTCGCTCGAGCCGGACTACAACACAACGGTCGCGGTCGAGCGGGTGTGAGAGTAGACTATCCACCGATTCTCGTACATCGAGGGCGGGGCGACATGGATGCTCGGCAACCTATGATGCGTGGCGCGGGTCCGGGCGCGACACGCCGGAGATCGATCGATGGGACCTGATCCGGCCGACGTGCTGGCCCGTCGCACGCGCGCCCGTCAGGGTGGAGGTCCCAAGCGGATCGAGGCACAGCGCGCTCGCGGCAAGCTGACCGCACGCGAGCGGATCTCCCACCTCGTCGACACGGGCTCCTTCCAGGAAGTCCAGAGCTATCTCACGCACCGTTTCACCGACCTCGGCATGGACGCGCAGCGGTTCGAGGGCGACTCGGTCGTCGCCGGCTTCGGCAAGATCGACGGCCGGATGGTGGCCGTCTACGCCCAGGATTTCACCGTGGTGGGCGGCACCTTCTCGGAGGCGCAGGCCCAGAAGATCTGCCAGGTGATGGACCTGGCCATGGAAGCCGGGGTCCCGGTCGTGGGGCTCAACGATTCCGGCGGTGCGCGTATTCAGGAGGGCGTCTACAGCCTCGCCGGATACGGAGACCTTTTCTGGCGCAACACCCTGGCGAGCGGCGTGGTGCCGCAGATCAGCGTGATGCTCGGCCCGTGCGCCGGTGGCTCGGTCTACTCGCCCGCCTTGACGGATTTCGTGATCATGACCCAGGGCGTCAGCCACATGTTCATCACGGGACCCGAGGTGATCAAGACGGTCACCCGCGAGGCGGTGGACTTCGAGACCCTGGGGGGTGCCGCGGTTCACGCAGAACGGTCGGGCGTCGCCCACTTCGTCGGTCGAGACGAGGCGGAATCCCTCGCGCTGGTGCGCCGACTCCTCGCCTTTCTCCCGGCTAACAGCGCCCAGCGCCCGCCTACCGTGACGCCGACCGACGATCCTCGGCGGGCGGACGGCGCCCTCGACACCCTGGTACCTGCCGATCCCAGCCAGGCCTATGACATGCGCGAGGTGATCGGTCGCGTGTTCGACCTCGAGAGCTTCCTCGAGGTACACGCCGACTTCGCGCGCAACGTGCTGGTGGGCTTCGCGCGTCTCCACGGTCACCCGGTTGGCATCGTCGGGCAGCAGCCGCAGGTGCTGGCCGGGGTCATCGACATCGATGCGGCCGACAAGATGGCCCGCTTCATCCGTTTCTGCGATGCGTTCAACATCCCGATCGTCACGCTGGTCGATTCGCCTGGGTTCATGCCGGGTGTCAGCCAGGAGCACGGGGGCATCATCAGGCACGGTGCGAAGATCGTGTTCGCGTACTCGGAAGCGACCGTACCGCTGGTCACGATTGTGCTTCGCAAGGCGTATGGCGGGGCCTATATCGTGATGGGGTCCAAGCACATCCGCGCCGACTTCACGTTCGCCTGGCCGACCTGCGAGATCGCCGTCATGGGTGCCGAGGGAGCGGTCGAGATCGTGCACCGGAAGTCTCTCGCCGCGATCGAGGATCCGGACGAGCGCGAGCGGGTGCGACAGCAGCAGGTCGAGGGGTTCCGCGAGAAGTTCAACGACCCCTACGTCGCGGCCCGGAGCGGGCACATCGACGACGTGTTGGTGCCCTCCGAGACCCGGCCGCGGCTGATCGCCGCACTCGAGCTCCTCCAGTCCAAACGCGTACGGCGCCCCCCGAAGAAACACGGCAACATGCCGCTGTGAGCGATCGCGCGAGGGAGGTGCGACGGTAAGCCATGACCGTGACGGAAGCACTGGCGGAGGGCCTGCAGATCAGCGCGGCCGGCATCGTCCTCGTCTTCGTGGCGCTGGGCCTCATCGTGCTCCTGATTCTCGGTCTGCAGGCCGTATCCGCGCTGACCCTCGGGCCGGAGCATCGGCGGCGGTCCGGCGCCGGCGGGGCGCTCGAGGTGGAGGGAGCGAGCGAGGCGGACGAGTTGGCTCGCGTCGCGAGCATCGCGGCGGCGCTGGTCCACCTGCAGTCGGCCGATCCCGGGCACGGCGGGGACCCGTCGCTCGGGCGGCTACTCGAGCAACGGCTGGACACGCTCCTCGGATGGTGGGAGGCGGGCCACGTCCGGACCAGGCAACGAGACCCATCATGACGACCGAGCGACGGCTGCTGCTGACGGTGGACGGCAAGAGCTACGACGTGCGCGTAGAGGATCCGGGGGGCTCTCCGGTGACGGTCATCGTGAACGGCCACGAATTCCAGGTGGACGTCAGCGAGCCGTCGCAGATGACCGCCTCCGAGGTGCCCCCGTCGCTCGCCGGTCCTCCCGGAGAGGCGAGAGAACGGGACGCGGCGCCGGCGGCGGGCGGGGTGGCGCGGTCGAGCGCCTCGACGGGGCACGTGGTGGCACCGATGCCGGGGAACGTCGTCGACATCCGGGCGAACCCCGATCAGCGGGTCGCCAAAGGCGACGTGCTTTGCTATCTCGAAGCGATGAAGATGAACAACGCGATCCACGCGCCCGCCGACGGGGTCATCGTCGAGGTGTCGGTCGTGGACGGTCAGGTGGTCACACACGGGCAGGTGCTGATGACGTATGCAGCTCGCTAACCTGCTCGAGCTGATCCAGGCGCCGCTGGTCTTGACCCTCGGCCAGGTGGTCATGATGGCCGTCGGCTTCGGGCTGATCTATCTGGCGGTTGCGAAGGAGTACGAGCCGGTTCTCCTGTTGCCGATCGGCATGGGCGCCGTCCTGACGAACCTGCCGTTGACGGGCATCGCCGACGAGCATGGGCTGCTGGGGATGCTCTACCGGATCGGGATCGAGACCGAGGCCTTTCCGCTGCTGATCTTCATCGGCCTCGGCGCCATGACCGACTTCGGGCCGCTTCTCGGAAATCCCAGGATGGCCCTGCTGGGTGCTGCCGGCCAGATCGGGATCTTCGGCACCTTGCTGCTTGCTCTGGCCCTGGGGTTTCCACTGAATCAGGCGGCGTCGATCGGGATCATCGGGGCCATCGATGGTCCGACCTCGATCTACGTTTCGAGCCTGTTGGCGCCAGAGCTGCTGGGGCCCATCGCCGTCGCTGCGTACAGCTACATGAGCCTGGTGCCGATCATCCAGCCGCCGGTGATGCGCTTGATGACCACCGAGAAGGAGCGCCGCGTGCGGATGCCCTACACGGCCCGGCCCATCAGCCGGCTCGCTCGGGTGTTGTTTCCGCTCTGCGTCACCGTGCTCACGAGTCTCATTGCCCCTGTCGCCGCGCCGTTGATCAGCATGCTGATGTTCGGCAACCTGCTACGCGAGTCTCTGGTGGTTCCGCGGCTGGCCCAGGCCGCGCAGAACGAGCTGGTCAACGTCGTCACGATCTTCCTCGGTCTCACGATCGGCGCGACGATGACCGCGGACAGCTTCCTCAAGGTCAACACGCTGCTGATTCTGGCGATGGGGCTCATGGCGTTCGTGCTGGATACGGTGGGCGGGGTTCTCTTCGGCAAGCTGCTCTACGTGCTGTCCGGCGGACGGTTCAACCCGCTCATCGGTGCCGCCGGCATCAGCGCGTTCCCGATGAGCGCGCGGGTCGTGCAGCGGATGGGGCAGGAGACCGACGACCAGAACTTCCTCCTGATGCACGCCATGGGCGCCAACACCGCGGGACAACTCGGGAGCGTCGTCGCAGGGGGGGTGGTGCTGGCGCTGCTGCTGTGAGGGCTATTCTGATTCCTCGCAATCTGGCAGGTTTCACACGGGCCGGTTGGTGTGTCTCACACATCGCTTGACACTTCCCGGCGGTGCACTAGTGGTGTGTCCCAAGAATAACTTTGCACTTCCCAACCTTCTCTAGGATCGTATCGACCGTCGCGGTCCAGACAAAGGGTTGGGGGTTGTCGTTGTAGCGCTGGAGGTAATCGTTGATGGCGGCGACGAGTTCGTCGACACTGCAAAACACCCCGCGGCGGATGCGTTTCTGCGTGAGCTGGCTGAACCAACTCTCGACGAGGTTGAGCCACGATGCGCCGGTAGGGGTGAAGTGGAGCGTGAAGCGCGGATGGGCCGCCAGCCAGGCCCGCACGGTCGGATGTTTATGCGTGCCGTAGTTGTCCAGAATGAGGTGGAGGTCGAGGCGAGAGGGGAACGCGCGGTGGAGTTGGCGAAGAAACTTCAGGAACTCCTGATGCCGATGCCGGCCGTGGCACTCGCCGATGACCTGCCCGGTCAGCATGTTCAGCGCGGCGAACAAGGTCGTTGTCCCGCGGCGCTTGTAGTCATGCGTGAGTGTCCCACAGCGGCCCTTCTTCATCGGCAGCCCGGGCTGCGTCCGGTCCAGCGCCTGAATGTGACTCTTCTCGTCCACACACAGCACGACGGCCTTCTCGGGCGGATTCATGTACAGCCCCACGACGTCCGTCAGCTTCTCCACGAACGCGGGATCGGTCGACAGCTTGAACGTCTCCACTCGATGGGGCTGGAGGCCATGCGCGTCCCAGATCCGCTGCACGGTCGAGCGACTGACCCCCTGCGCCTTCGCCATCGTGCGACAACTCCAGGGGGTCGCCCCCGGTGGCGTGCGGTGCAACGTTGCGTGGACGATGGCTTTGACCCTGCGCGCACTGATCGTCGGTTTGCGCCCGCGCCCCTCACGCATCTCGAACACCGAATCAACGCCCTCCTCTCCAAACCGGTCGCGCCAAGCCAGCACGGTCGGCCGGCTGACGTCCACGGTCGCGGCAATGCGGCTGTTGGAAACCCCCTCGGTCGCCAGCAGCAACGCCTTCGCGCGGATGACTACCCGATGCGGTGCCGACGTACTACGGGCCCACTGTTCCAGGAGTCGCCGATCCTTCGCGGCCATGGACAGAGCGGCGGCGGCATCATTCATCCCGCCTATATTGCACGCAGGTCGTTGATA
This sequence comes from Vicinamibacterales bacterium, assembly GCA_965197935.1. Classification (GTDB taxonomy): domain Bacteria; phylum Acidobacteriota; class Vicinamibacteria; order Vicinamibacterales; family CAZQMT01; genus CAZQMT01. Next base: position 295,036 of record CBDAOD010000003.1, read on the forward strand.
TGTAAATGTATTTCAGGGACACTGCACTAGCGTGCTGGATCGCGAGAGGGGCGTCGATCCCGGGGGCCTCCGGTCATTGGGACGAACCGCACGGGTAGCGTGCGATCCTCGGAGAGTCCGGACTCGGTTCGCGTGACGATGACGATCTCCTGATTCCAGGTGCCGACGGGGATCACCAGTCGTCCACCGAGGGCGAGTTGGTCGGTCAGCGCTTCCGGAATCTCTGGCGGCGCCGCAGTGACGATAATCCGATCGTAGGGAGCGTGTTCTGTCCACCCCTCGTATCCGTTTCCCGTCCTCACGAAGACATTGTCATAGCCCAGCGCACCCAGCCGACGGCGCGCTGCATCGGCCAGCTCCTCGATGATCTCGATGGAGTAGACGTCCCTGGCCAGCTCGCCGAGGATCGCGGCCTGATAACCCGAGCCGGTCCCCACCTCGAGCACCGTGTGCTCGGGTGAGAGCTCGAGGGTTTGGGTCATGTAGGCGACGATGTAGGGCTGTGAGATGGTCTGCTCGTGACCGATCGGCAGCGGATGGTCTTCGTAGGCGGACGACTGCAGGGACGCCGGAACGAACTCGTGCCGTGGCACCCGCGCCATCGCGTCGAGCACGGCGGAGTCGGTGATCCCGCGAGACTTGAGCTGGTCCTCAATCATTTGCTCGTGGTCGACCACACGCTGGTCGGCGGCTGTCGCCCCCGGGGCCGCGGCCATCCCCGGGCCCCCGGCGTCGGGATGACGCTCGACGGCGCACGCCACCGCACCTGTCAGCCAGACGAAGGCCACCGCCTTCGGAATCGCTCGGCACGTCGCGTTCATGGTCTGTCTTCACCGCCCCTTGCTTGCTATTCTTAGACGAAGGGAGCCCCGACGCAACCGACGGGGCCCTTTGTCGCGGGCTCTCAGGGCTACCACCATGCTGTTCGTCTTCGTTGTCGCCGGTTTCGCCGCGATGTTCCTTGCGCACACGGCGCCCTTTCCGTTCCTGCTGGATGGGTTGGCCTCAAACCGGGCCATCTGGAGGATGCCAGCCGGCGATGGCGGACCTCGCATCTACCTGACCTTCGACGATGGCCCCAATCCCGAGGCAACGCCGGCGGTACTCGACGAGCTCGCCCGCCACAAGGCCAAGGCGACCTTCTTCGTCATCGACCGGCACGTCAACGAGTCGACCGCGCCGATCCTGCAACGGATGTTCCTGGATGGCCATACCGTGGGGCTACATTCGCATACGCGCCAGCTCATGTTTCTGTCTCCCGAGCGGCTGGCAGAGACGCTCGAGGCCGCAGCCGCCCGCATCGAGGCGTTCACCGGACGGCGGCCGTGCCGAGCGTTTCGGCCGCATGCGGGGTGGCGCAGCTCCCAGATGTACGAGGGCCTCAAACGAATCGACTACCGGCTGGTCGGCTGGGGATGGGGGCTCTGGGACTGGAACTGGTACCGGAAGCGGACGGCCAGCTCGATCGTGCCACGGCTCGTGCGTCGGGCCTCCCCGGGTGACATCATCGTGATGCACGACGGGCATCACGTGGACCCGGGGGCAGACCGCGACTACGCGGTGGAGGCCACCGCGCTACTCGTCCCTGCGCTTCGCGCCAAGGGGTTCACCCTCGCCTCGATCTGCGAGCGAGGCAGCGGACCCTGAGTCCAGGCCAAGCTGGCGGCGTTTGAGATAGAGCCCCTTCCGCGAGATGCCCAGCAACTTGGCGGCTTGCTCGACGCGGCTCCCGGTCACCTCGAGAGCCCGGGTCACCATCGCACGCTCCAGGGACTGGATGGCAGCCGGGAGCGTCTGGTCGGTCCGGACGATCGAGGTTGTCGCTCCGTCGTCAGGGTCCGCGGCGGGCAGCGTGCGGCGGGAGGCCCGAAGCTCTGGCGAAAGATTCTCCGGGGAGAGCACCGCGTCTCGCTCGGCCAGGGCGGCGGCAACCCGCAGCTCGTTGGCCAGCTCCCGGACGTTTCCCGGCCATCGATGCAAGACGAGGTACTCCAGCGCTTCGTCCGACAGCCTCAGCGCGCCTTTGTTCAGCTCTGCGGCATAGCGCCCCAGAAAGTGGTGGGCGAGCGCCGGAATCTCCTCCCGCCGATCTCTGAGGGCGAGGACGGGAATACGGGCGACGTTCAGGCGGTAGAAGAGATCCTCCCGGAATCTGCCGTCAGCGACCAGCTGCTCGATTTCGGCGTTGGTCGCGGCGATCACGCGTACGTCGATCGTCAGGGGTTGCGGTTCGCCGAGCGGGTGAATCTCCCGCGTCTCGAGAAAGCGCAGCAGCTTCGGCTGGATGTCGAGGCTCAGATCCCCTACTTCGTCCAGGAAGAGGGTTCCCCCGGCTGCCGCCCTGATCACCCCGGGCGAGTGATCGTGCGCTCCGGTGAACGCGCCCTTTCGACAGCCGAAGAGCTGGCTCTCGAGCATGTCACGGGGGACCGCGCTGCAGTTGTAGGGGACGAAGGCCCCCGACCGATTGGAGCTGCGGTGGATGACTCTGGCCAGCACCTCCTTGCCGGTGCCGGTTTCGCCCGTCAACAAGAGCGGCAATCCGGTCGGCGCGAGCCTTTGGGCCAGCTCGAGCTTGTTCAGCGAGCCGATGGACGCCCAGACCTCGTTGCTGCTCTCACGCGCCGGCTCGACCGGCCACAACGAGGCTCGACGTCGGGCTTCCTGCGTCAGGTGTTCGGTCGCGACTGCCGCCTCGACGAGCTTCCGGACGGCCACCACCGTCTGCCTCGACTCCATGTCGGGCGCCGATTCGATCGACAGTCGTATGTCGCGGCCACGGGACGTGCCGAGATCAATCGTGTCGACCATGTCGGTCGTGGGCAGGGTCGAGCCCGACTTCGCACCCCCGGTATCCTTCCCGGCCGACGCCAACACTTCGAGACCGTTCCCCGATCGGGTGGCGGTGAGCGCCACGCCCAGGGTCGCCGACGAATCCCTCAGAACCGCGAACGCCTCGTGCCCGAGGAGCTCAGGGTATGCCGCGAGGTCGAACATCGCCGAAGCGGTCTGAAGAACCGCTACTGGCTCTGGAGCCGGGGCTCCCGCCGGGCGAGCGTGGACATCGGGGTCGACCCCGATGGGTTCCGTTCGGTCGGGCGGCTCACCAATGTGTTGAGCTCCGCTCCCATCATCCGCTGGAGACAGCCCGTGGGACGTCGCGATCGCTTCCCGGTAGTCGGCTTCCACGTCCATCCTCAAGCATGCGTTCTCCCCAACCGTCCAGATCCGCAGCGCGCGCTCGAAGTGGACGCGAGCGTCGGACAGCCGCCCGAGTCGGGACAACGCCTTGCCCTTGACGCGTTCGATCTGACCGTGTGTCACGAGCGATGCTCCCGTCGACGCAAGTGAAGCCTCGGCGACCAACGCTCCAGCCTGTTCGAATTCGCCCAGCATGAGGAGGGCCTCGGCCTTGAGCACGCGAAATAGCGAACCGAGCAACCGGTCACCCCGGGAGTCGGCGACCGCCACGGCCTCTGCACCGAGGTCGCTCGCCTCGGCCCACAACCCTCGTCGAATCAAACACCGAATACGAGTCTGATATGCCTCGAGGTGAAAGTATGAAGGGCGAAACCTGTGCGACGCACCGCCAGAGAAATCGATCTGCGTTAAGGAAAGAGTCGCAACCATTGAGATCTCCTTTAGCCAACATTAGCTGAGCCCAGTTCTCCAGTACCGCCAGCCGGACTCCTTCCATCTGTGAGGCTAGTTTGAGGGCTTCTTGCAAGAATCCCTCTGCCCGATCTAGATGCCCCAAGCACAGATTGAGCACGCTCAGGTTCGCAATCGCTCCTATTCGGGTGCGAAAATGCCCGGAACCATCAGCGCACCGAAGCGACTCCTCTGCGAATGAGATCGCCTGAACAAGCTCAGATCCGCGAAATGCCACTGCCGATGCGTCCAAGTAGAATAAGCCCTCGAGGTAAAGGTTTGGATGGTGGCGCAGGAGTGACTGACCAAGTCTGATGTGCTCTCGCGCGTTGTCTAGGAGGCCGTTCTGACCCTCTGCGCGTGCCAGACACAAATGAAGATCTGCGGTCACGTGTGCATCGCCGCTGCGGACTGCATTCCGACGGACTTCGGCAATGAGTGCCAGAACGTTGTCGGATGCCGACACATCTGCCAGATGCGAGAGCAGCTTGATCTGTGCCCTACAGAGTCGCATCAGATCGTCGGACTGTTCGGCCAACTTGACGGATCCGAGTCAAGGCCATTCTTAGTTGAAACTCTCTACGGCTCCGGATTCGTCATGCGGCCTTCTTCGATGTCGTCGTGTCGATCTTCAGTTCTTGCTTCAACGCGGCACGAAGCGTGGGCAGGTGGCGGTAGCCCATCAGCTTCCGCAGGCGCGGCTCGATGTCCAGGAGCGCGGTCGCCAGCCAGCGGTGGCGTTGGCTCGAGTTCTGCCAGTGGTCAACCTTCGCACAGCGTTCCTCAACGAGCGCATTGACCGACTCCAGACAGTTCGTCGTCTTCAGCGACCGGCCCAGCACCCCGTACAGCCCGAGGCGATGCAGCGTTAAGGTTTCGTCCAGACCTTCTGTCAAGCTCCGAGCCGCCGACTGGTTCCGTTCGTCGAGCTCGCCCTGGAGCGTCTTGAGCGCCGTGAGGGCCTCGTCGTACTCCGGCCGGTTGTAGGCGCGCTGGAGGCGCTGACGCCACGCCGCCAGTTCGCTCTTGGCCAGGTGACTCACCACGTTCTCCCGCTTGTGCCACTGGCACCGTTGGACCAGGGCGCGGTGGCGGAAGGTCTTCCGGACGGCTGCCCGCAGCCCCTTGCTGCCGTCGAGGATCACCAGCAGGCCCTGCGAGAGGTCCAGCCCCCGCTCGACCAACGACCGCAAGCACAGCGTCAGCACCCGCTCATTCTCCGTGTCCGTCTCCACGAAGCCGAGGAAGTGTTTCGCCCCAGAAATGGTGATGCCCAGTGCGATGACCATTGTGGCCTCGGCGAACGTCTTGCCGTCCAATACGATGGCCACGACGTCCTCAGCGGCCAGGTCCCGCTCCTGGAGCTCGTGAAGCTTCGCGGCGCTGGCCTCGATGAAGCCTCGGGACACCGTCGACCCCGACAGCCCGATCGCGCCGGGAATCGCCTCGGCGGCCGCCTCGTAGTTGCGACACGAGATCCCATAGAGCCCGCGCTTCAGCAGGAGGTCATTCACCGCGCCGTCGCCATGCAACGCCTCGTAGGCGCGCAACGGAATCTCCCGCCCCGCGACCCCGCGCACCCGCGGCACCCGAATCGGCACCCGCTGCCCCGCCAGGCCGACGGTCCCAGGGTTGCTACCGTGCCGGCGGCCCCCGATCGACGCGGCCTTGCGGGCGTAGCGCTCGCCAGCCAGCGCCGTTACCTCCTCGTCGAGCACCTCCTCCACGTGCATCAAGCCCAGCGGGACCAGCGAGCGGATCAGCTCCACCTTGGCGTCCAGCTCCAGCGCGGTGTAGTCCTCGCGCCGGATGACCTCGACCCGGCCCAGCTGGCGACCCTTCTTGCGCTTCCTGACAGGACGTAGGACACTGCTCATCTCGGCTCCTTTCTCTCGTGGGTTGATGGCCGTTTTGCTTAACGTCATCAAACCACAGGGTGTGGGAGCCGTTTCAATTTCCAACTAAGTTTCGCTCACCCTCACGGATCCGCGGAAATGATGCAGAGATTTCTCAAGTTGACCTTCCTCGAAAAATACAACACCAAGGACCTCGTGGCAGCGCGACTGCACGATGGCATTGGCTGAGTCGAGGTCAAGGATCTCCGTCACGATTTCGCGCGCCTGTTGATTTGCGCCCGTTAGCTGCAGGAGCTCTGCCAGCAGAACATTGTGGGATGCGCGACGGTCGCGATCGGATTGTCTCGTCAACCTCTTTAGCATCAAGAGAGCTTCAGAGAACCGGCCGAGCTCGAATTCCTTAAGAACGGGCCGAAGATCAGCTTCCACCATCGCGGGCTCCCTCAGGAAGATCGATCAGATTGTACGCAGACCTTAATCAGAAAATGAGTCAGATCGCAACACTCGAAACCGCGGGAGAGTGAGGGGGGAATGTTCAGGCCGACGATCGGGTCTGTCTCTCAGGTACGACAAACGAACTCACAGAATAGAGCTGGTTGGAAACGTCGTACCTGAAGCGATTTGATTTCACGCCAGAGCGGTTTGCTAACGAGGATGCATTGCGTGAGTTGGTAGGAGCCCCTTCCTTGAAGTTGTTTCGACCGTTCGCGGCACTCTTGGTGGTCGATCTGTTGGGGGCAGTGTTCAGTGGACTACCGGCAGATCAAAATTCACCCTCTCATCCTTCATTGTCGGGATTGAGAGAGATCGTGCTTTGGCTAGAGCGATGAGCTGGTCCACGGACGTGCCGTCAGCCGGAGAAGTGACAATGCCGATACTCGGCTCAATTGAAACGCGGAGCCCGTCAGGCAGCACGATTGGATCAGTCGACAGTTGGTCGCGAATTCGGCCGGCTATCAGATCGGAGGTGCCAGCATCAGTTTGCTGAAGGACCGCAACGAACCCTTCGCTGTGGTACCGGAAGAGGATGTCCGCTCCGCGCAGAGCCCGCTGGGCCATCGCGGAAACATGCAGTGAGATCATGTCAGCCACGTGGGGCCGATGGTCCTCGTTGAGACTATTGAGTGAATTGATTCCGAGGAAAATGAGCGCCATCTGGTCGCCTCGTCCGGTACTGTTCCGACGATCAGAAGCGACGAATCGCTGAAGTTGACGTCGATTCGTCAGACCGGTTAGCTTGTCACGCAAGCCTGCTGCCTGGCGCGTATCGAGCTCTACGGCGCCCTCGATCAAGGGGGCCAGTTGGCGGGCAACTACCTCCACGATTCGTCGATGATCCTCAGAGAACGCATCCAGAGGTATCGCATACAGCGTCAGAACACCCACGAGCTTCCCTGAGGCGATGAGAGGAACTCCGAGGGAACTTCTGAGCGTGGGCCGAAGCGACTCGGTCGGGTGACCGAGATCCAAGATTGGGTCGGAATTCACAATCGTCTGTCGGTTGGCGCCGACCCAGCCGGAGAGTCGTTCGCCAAGTCGTATCCGAAGGCCGCGTACCAGACGTACAGGCTCACCATAAGAGTGCGCAGCCACTAGGTCATCGCGGGACGGATCGTAGATGTAGAACGTGCAAAGAGACATCGGAACGATTCGCCCGAGGTGCCTTGCTATTATGTCCCCGGTGTCTGCGAGGCCCGTTTGGGCCGTCTGGCCCTGAGTCAAGTTGGAGAGACTGAGTATTTCCTCCGCACTAGCATTCAGTGGCGCAAGAGTCTGAGTGCTCCAGTCCGTTGTGAGCGTTGGGGTAACGGAGCGGGTGAGGACCGAGAGGGCTCTGCTGTGACTGTCGACTTCAGCAGGGCTGGGAGCGATCTCACGGTGGACTCTGGCGAACGTGTCCACCACGTCTGGATCGTACATATGGCCGCGCCGTTCTTGAAGAATTCGGAGCGCCTCGCCGTCGGAGAGGCGCGGACGATACGGACGGTCAGATGTGAGGGCGTCGAAGCAATCGACGACGGCTAGTATTCGGGCGCCGATAGGGATATTGCAACCCGTCAGCCCGGTTGGATAGCCGCTACCGTCCCAGTTCTCGTGATGGTGGCGTACGATCGGTACAACAGGAAATGGGAGGTCGACGGAGGAAAGGATGTCTGCGCCGACGCTGGCATGCAGTTTCATTCTCTCAGACTCAGCCGCGGTGAGTTTTCCTGGCTTGTTTAGAATGTGCTCAGGAACCGCGAGTTTTCCCATGTCGTGCAAAAGAGCAGCGGCCTCGAGTGCCATTATTGGGTCTCTGTCGGAAAGCCCCATCTTTCTCGCGAGACCAAGGGCGTAGGTTTGTACTCGTCTGATGTGACCGTGTGTGATCTGGTCCCTGGCGTCAATCGCCAGGGCAAGAGCTTCGACGGTCGATAGATAGAGCGCGTTCATCTGAGCTAGATGCTGGTTAGCGTCCTCAATCCGTCCCATCGCTGTTCTGAATGTTAGATACAGGACGAGCAACAGTGGAACGATCGCCCCAATCATCGTCAGGTCAAGATCGCGTGAGTAGATAACAAGGAAGGCGGCGACGGAAGCACCTGACAGGTAGCTAAGTGAGACCCAGACGAAACTGTTGGTCCAAATTCCGACAGGTGAGACGCCTTTTTCGAGTCCAATGGCCGTGGCGATGATCCAACTGTTCAAGGTGAAGTAGATCGCGGCGAATAGAATCAAAGGAAAGAGTAGCTGCCCAATCCCGGCCGGCTGATCTACCAGAGGAGAGAGCCCTGAAGTCCAGAAGAAGATGTTTGAACCGATCCAAACAGAAAGGGCTGTTGTAGAGACGTTAAAGAGAGTTCTGTGGGATCTTGATCCGCTGTCGCGTTGCCAGCACGACATGACGAGGCCGTCGACCGCCACAATGAGAGTACCTGCTGGCGTTCCGAGAAGGAGTACCGAGGCGAAGATGAAGGTTTCGGAGATTGAGATCGTTGCGGGAACAGACGGGAGCTTGATGTTGGCTGAACCGCTGATGATGGTTAGACCGGCCAGGACAAGGAGGTGATAACCGGGAGGTTCAAGGGCGAGGCTGTACCCAGAGTGAACGATCACCGCGAGTCCGAACGTGATGATAGTCCAAAGGTAGATAGCGAGAGGGCGTGGGCCTGTAGTCGGACCAACCATTGTACCGGGTTCTCGGCGCATGGGACGTCGCCAGTAGAAGTCCGGTTGATCTTTCGGCCTTTTCACTGGTTGGCATTAGTACTACTTTGTTAGATCCGCGATTGCACCGACTTTAGCGCCTCGATGCGCTTCAGGTAGAACGGCCGTGGAGCAAAGAGGTGCGCGGTGAAGATTTCCTGCACGATCGCGCGGGCCACTGGAAAGGTGAGCCCGGCGAGGTGCCGCCGCCGCTCGGCCTGCAGGAAGTTGTACGTCACGGCGGTGAGCACGACGTGATGGTGCCAGCCCGGGAACGTGCGGCCTTCGAAGTGATCCAACCCGAGGTGGGGCTTCAACTCTTGGTACTGCTGCTCGATGGCCCACCGCTGATGCGCGAGTCGGACGAGCTGCGGCCAGGAGGTGGTGGCCGGCAGGTTGACGAAGAAGTATTTGGTCCGCGGCGTCGCGCCCGTGTCGCGTTCGGCCAGCAGCCACACCTCGGGGGCGAGCCGGCGGTCGCGCCAGTCGTGGGCCGGGGTCACCCGCAGGGCCACACACTGGACCGTCCAGCGGCGCCCGCCGCGGCGGTTGCGCCAGCTGATGGGCCGCCACCGCGGCTGCGCCTTGGCGGCCTGGGCCACCGTGTACGCCCGCACGCCCGCCGCCAGGTCTGGCCGGGTGCGCGGGCGCCCCAGCCGGCCGCCCCGCCGGTGCCCGAGGCGCGGCCGCCCCAGGAACACGGTCTGCGACGAGGAAATCCCCACCGCATAGGGGAGCCGCAACCGATGCCACATGGCCCGAAACAGGCCGGTATCGCCAAACTCCGCATCGGCCAGCACGCCGGTGCCGGTGAGGCCGCTGGCGCGCACCTGCCGGAGCAGGGTGAGCGCTTGGCGCCACTTCGCCTGCAACCGGACACCCCGGGGAAGCCGCGCCCGATCGCGGGCGGCGTCGGTCAGCCACGCCTCGGGCACATAGAGCGCGGCCCCCAGCAAGTAGGCGCGCAGCCCGGTCCACAGCGCCGCGGTGACCGCCACTTGGCCATTGGCGACTTTCCCCACGGCCCCACAGTACTGGCGGGCCACCCCGACCGAGGACGTCCCTGGCTTGGGGAAACTCGTGCCAGCGAAGATCACCAGCCCTTCGCGTTCGGGCAGCACCGCCCGCAGGCAGCGCCAGACGCCGTCGGCACTCCACGGCGCATCGGTGATGAAGTGTTGGAACGCTTGATAGCCCCCGGGCTCGGGCCCCCGCGCCAGCATCGCTTCCATCGACTTGCGCGGGCTGTCGCTGAGCAACCCCTGGACGTACCGGCGCAACGCCAGCTCCTGTGCGCGCTGGCCGAAGCACGCCTTGAAGGCCTCGAGCCATCTCATCAGGCGACGCAACTGCCCCACCGTGCGGCGGTCGTGCACTACCGCGCAGGGTCCCGAATTCGCCGGAAAAGTACAATGTCCTCAAATTAGATCACTTGTCGGATCTCGCCCAAATTGTGCGATCTAACAAAGTAGTACTAGCAGCCCGTGGTGTAAGTCCTCAGTAGCACCACGGGCCGCCGTGGGAGATGCCGCGCTGCTAATGGTGTGTCCCAAGAATAACTTTGCACTTCCCAACCTTCTCTAGGATCGTATCGACCGTCGCGGTCCAGACAAAGGGTTGGGGGTTGTCGTTGTAGCGCTGGAGGTAATCGTTGATGGCGGCGACGAGTTCGTCGACACTGCAAAACACCCCGCGGCGGATGCGTTTCTGCGTGAGCTGGCTGAACCAACTCTCGACGAGGTTGAGCCACGATGCGCCGGTAGGGGTGAAGTGGAGCGTGAAGTGCGGATGGGCCGCCAGCCAGGCCCGCACGGTCGGATGTTTATGCGTGCCGTAGTTGTCCAGAATGAGGTGGAGGTCGAGGCGAGAGGGGAACGCGCGGTGGAGTTGGCGAAGAAACTTCAGGAACTCCTGATGCCGATGCCGGCCGTGGCACTCGCCGATGACCTGCCCGGTCAGCATGTTCAGCGCGGCGAACAAGGTCGTTGTCCCGTGGCGCTTGTAGTCATGCGTGAGTGTCCCACAGCGGCCCTTCTTCATCGGCAGCCCGGGCTGCGTCCGGTCCAGCGCCTGAATGTGACTCTTCTCGTCCACACACAGCACGACGGCCTTCTCGGGCGGATTCATGTACAGCCCCACGACGTCCGTCAGCTTCTCCACGAACGCGGGATCGGTCGACAGCTTGAACGTCTCCACTCGATGGGGCTGGAGGCCATGCGCGTCCCAGATCCGCTGCACGGTCGAGCGACTGACCCCCTGCGCCTTCGCCATCGTGCGACAACTCCAGGGGGTCGCCCCCGGTGGCGTGCGGTGCAACGTTGCGTGGACGATGGCTTTGACCCTGCGCGCACTGATCGTCGGTTTGCGCCCGCGCCCCTCACGCATCTCGAACACCGAATCAACGCCCTCCTCTCCAAACCGGTCGCGCCAAGCCAGCACGGTCGGCCGGCTGACGTCCACGGTCGCGGCAATGCGGCTGTTGGAAACCCCCTCGGTCGCCAGCAGCAACGCCTTCGCGCGGATGACTACCCGATGCGGTGCCGACGTACTACGGGCCCACTGTTCCAGGAGTCGCCGACCCTTCGCGGCCATGGACAGAGCGGCGGCGGCATCATTCATCCCGCCGATATTGCACGCAGGTCGTTGATATGTAATGGTATTTCAGGGACACTACACTAGCCACCCCTGAACGTCGCACGCATCGCGTCGAGCGCCCCGCGGAGCTCGTCCAACCCGCGCGCGAAGCAAAACCGCAGGTAGCCCTCGCCGTGGGCGCCGAAGTCGACGCCCGGGACGCACCCGATCCGGGCACGCTCGATCAAGAACTCGGACATCTTCCACGAGATCGACTGGCAGCCGGCGGCGGCGGGCCAGTCCGGCGCGATCTTCACGAATGCGTAGAAGGCGCCCCGCGGGGGCTCGCCCTGCAGGATGTCGTTGCTCGCCGGGCCGATCTCCGCATAGAAGAGGTCGCGCCGCGCGAGCAGATCTTGGCGAAACCGCGCCAGACAGTCCTGCGGCCCGTCGAGCGCGCCGATTCCGCCGTGCTGCACCACCGAGGCCACGTTGCTGGTGGTCTGGAACAGCACCGTCTTCATCCGCTCGCGCAGGCGCGCATCATTGACCGCCACGTAGCCGAGGCGAAGGCCGGTCATCGCGTACGACTTGCTGAAGGTGTAGACGACAAGGGTACGTGCGTACATCTCCGGGAGTGATGCCGGGCTGACGTGCGCCGCGCTGTCGTACACGACGTCTTCGTAGGCTTCGTCCGAGATCAACCAGAGATCCCGGGCTCGGACGATCTCGCAGATCCGCTCGAGATCGCCGCGGGTCAACACCCCGCCGGTGGGATTGTGCGGCGAGTTCAGATAGATGGCGCGGGTACGGGCGGTGAGCTTCGACTCGAGCTCGTCGAGGTCGTAGCGCCACCCTCTCGATTCGTAGAGTGGGCAGGCGACCGGTGTACCCCTGGAGGCCAGGATACCCCCGACGCACGGTGGCCACTCGGGGTCGGGGACCAGCACCTCGTCCCCCGGCTCGAGCAGCGCCTGCCAGGCGAGGTAGAGCGCATGAATGCCGCCGTTGGTGACCATGACCTCGTCGGCGCTCTCGACTGGGACACCGTTCTTGCGTCGTAGCTTCTCGGCAATCAAGTCGAGCAGGCGGGGAATGCCGGCGGTCTGCACGTAGTGCGTCCGGTTCTCGTCCACGGCACGGCGCATCGCCTCCTTGACCGAGTCGGGCGCGTCGAAGCTGATGTCGCCCTGGTCGAGCCGAAACGGGCTCTCGATCGAGTACATCATGTCGCGGATCCGGACGATCCCCGACAGGGGCACGTGGTCGAGGTGTTCGCTCATCGGAAAAGACGTCGCAGGATTCTCACCACGGGCAGCTGGGCGGAGAGTATACAATAGGCGCGCCTTGCACCGGTCCGCCCACGCCGCAAGGTGTCGCCACCGTCCCGGCGGAGCCGGGGGATCGACGCAAGTGCGCAAGTCTCGCGAGCAGCTCCTGGACGATCTTGGGGATCTGGGCCGGCGGTTGGCCGGGAGGCGTCTCACGGAGGCCCGAGAGGCCTGGGCCGATGTCGAGCTGGCCCTGGCCTCGGGTGCGCGCCCCGGCGACTCGGATGCCGTGCGCGGCGGTCCACCACCCGCGACGGCGGCTCCCGGCGATCCTGCCCCCGCGCCTCTCGCTCCTGTTCTGACGCCACCCCTCCCGACCGACCCGGCCCCCGCGGCCGAGACCGCGCGACTGCGTCGGATGATAGAGCTGGCGCCGGTGGGTATCGCGCTCATCGATCCATCGGGTTGCATCCTCGAGTGCAACCGCGCCGTTCAGCAGCTCTGGCAACACTCCAGGGACGAGCTACGCGGCCGGTCGATCGCGCATTTCGCTCACGCCGAGGACGGAGCCGATATCCTGGCCGACCTCAGAACGATGACCGAGGTCCCGGAGATTCGTCGCTCGGAACGCCGATACTACCGGAAGGATGGGAGCTCGATCTGGGTGAGCCTCGTGATCGCGCCGATCCCGGACTCGGACGGACGCCCGCCTGGCTGCATCGCAATCCTGGACGACGTGACCGGGCGTCGTCGATCCGAGGACGCGCTCCGCGAGGACAACCAGCAGCTCGCCGGGTGGGTAACGGATCTCGAACATCGCACCCAGGAGATCAGCCTCCTGAGCGAGATGGGCGACCTCCTCCAGGCGTGCCGTAGCCCCGACGAAGCCTACGCCGTCATCGCCCGGATGGCGAGGCCGATGTTCCCCACCTCCAGCGGCTCGGTGCACGTCATCAGCAGCAGTCTGGCCGAGGCCGTCGCGACGTGGGGTGCGGCCGTTGGCGAACGGCTGTTCGGACCGGACGAGTGCTGGGCCCTGCGTCGAGGCCGCGTGCACCTCGTTCAGGATCAGGAGCTCGGCCTCACCTGCAAGCACATGCACCAGCCGCAGTCGGGTGCGTCGATCTGCGTACCGATGGTGGCTCACGGCGAAGCCCTGGGGCTGCTCACGCTGAGCTCGCCCGAGGCGGAGCATCTGCCGGAAGCCAAGCAGCGGCTGGCGTCGACGGTGGCCGAGCACATCGCCCTCGCCCTGGCGAACCTCCGTCTGCACGAGCGGCTGCGCAGCCAGTCGATCCGGGATCCGCTCACCAATCTCTACAATCGACGCTACATGGAGGAGTCGCTGGACCGGGAGATGCGGCGTGCCGCCCGGGGTCGCTACCCCGTGGGAATCATCATGCTCGATCTGGATCACTTCAAACGGTTCAACGACGCGTTCGGTCACGACGCCGGAGACGCGCTGCTGCGCGAGGTGGGCGGAGTCCTCCAGCGCAGCATTCGAGGCGAGGATATCGCCTGCCGCCGGAGCGGTGAGGAATTCGCCCTGATTCTGCCGGAGGCCTCGCTGGCGGACGCCTCGCGCCGCGCCGAGCAGCTCCGCGAGGCCATCCGGGGGCTCAGCATCGAATACCGACGTCAACCGCTGGGGTCGATCACGGTGTCCCTGGGCGTCGCCATCTTCCCCGCCCACGGTCCCACGGCCGAGGCCGTCCTGCGGGCGGCCGATACCGCCCTCTATCAGGCGAAGGAGTGGGGGCGCGACCGCGTCGCGGTCAACCCGGGCAACACGGATCCGATCGAGTCTCGCGGGGCCTCCTGAGCACCTGGCGGTCGCGTCGCTCCCAACCCCACGAAACTGACAACGTCGTGCCCGGGATCTGATAGATTCAGAGGGATTACGATTGCGCTGCACTCGAACGGGGGACGTCCATGGGAATCGTCGGCGCGGCCTCGACCCGTGCGGGCCGAACCGGATGGCTGAGATGGCGGGTGGCTCTGGTGCTCGGTGTCGTCGTGGGCACGATTGGCCCGGCCGGTTCGGGGGCCGGGGACATCTGGTACGGTCTCGCCGCCCGGCAGGTGACCGTCGAGGACGTGCTGTTCAGAGCCAGTCAGTCGCTCCTCGAGTTCGAGAAGGTCTTCTCGAACGTCGTCGCGGAGGAGATCTACGGCCAACAGGTGGTCAACTCGTCGGGCGAAGTGAGACGGACCCGACAGCTCGTGTCGGACTTTCTGCTGGTGCGTCCACCGGGGGCCGACAACTGGTTCGGCTTTCGTGACGTGTTCGAGGTCGATGGCAAGCTGGTCCGGGATCGGCAGAAGCGCCTGCGGCGCCTCTTCCTGGATTCGCCGGACGACGCCATGGAGCACGCGATTCGGATTGCGGAGGAGAGCTCCCGATACAACATCGGCGGGGTCCAGCGCAACATCAACCTCCCGACCATGGCGCTGGCGGTGCTGCATCCGTTGAACCAGTACCGGTTCTTCTTCGAGAAGACCGGCGAAGACGTCATCGACGGCACCCCGGCCTGGATCGTCCGGTTCGCCGAGCACTCGAGTCCCACGCTGGTCGGTGCGGGGCGCGGAGACATCTACACGCGCGGATCGGTCTGGCTCGACCCGGAGGATGGCCGTCTGCTCTACTCGGATCTGATGATCGGGGACGTCAACTCGAACGTCCGGTCTCGGATCACCGTGAAGTATCGCTTGGAGGGACGGCTCGGCGTCTGGGTGCCGTCCGAGATGCACGAGGTGTACGACCGGCCGCAGCGGCGCAACGCCCCCAGGATCGAGGGCGAAGCGAGCTACTCGAATTTCCGGACGTTCGAGGTCCAGGTCGACGAGATCATCGAAGTGCCCAAGTAGACGCCGATCGGTGCATCAGGCGGTCAGCCCCTCCGGTCCGTCCGGGACACATGCGAGAGCCGCCGCCGGGTCCGTCGCTGCGCGCGGTGGATGCGGTTGTACGCCGCCGTGAGCGGTCTGGCAGAGACGTACGGATATTTAGCTAGCAGCGAGGGGGTGCCGGTGGACTGGACACGCGCAGTCTTGATGCTGGCCGTGGTCATCGGGGCAGGGGGGGGCATGTCCTGGCACGAGACGGAAACCGATGCGCCGGCGGGCTCAGATCCGCTCGGATCGATCCCGGTGGAACCTGCGATTCAGCCTTCGGACGCCGCCGCGCGCCAGCATCTGCTCGAGCGCGTGGGGGAGGCCGCGGTGGTGCAGCTGTACGCGGACGGGTTCTCCTCGCTGCCGCTGAACCAGAAGATCCTGATCTGGCATCTCTACCAGGCGGCGCTGGCCGGGCGCGACATCTTCTACGATCAGCGCTACGCCCACAACCTGGTGATGCGCGAGGTGCTCGAGGAGATCTTGACGCATGCGCAGGATGTCGATCCGACGACGCTGCAGGAGATCGAGCGCTACACCAAGCTGTTCTGGCTGAACACCGGCGCCTACAACAACCTGACCGGCCGCAAGTTCGTTCTCGAGTGCTCGCCCGACGCGCTCGCTTCGGCCGCGCGGAGGGCCGCCCGCGCCGGCGCGACCTTCCCGATTCGAGCCGGCGAGGACCTCGACGGCCTGCTGGATCGACTCGAGCCGATGTTCTTCGACGCGGCGTTCGAGCCCGCCGTGCTGAACAAGGCGGCCGAGCCCGGCGTGGACATTCTGGCCTCGAGTGCGAACAACCTGTATCTCGACGTCACGATGGCCGACCTCGAGGGGTTCAGCGAGCGCTACCCCTTGAATTCGCGGCTCGTCAAGCGGGACGGCGAGTTGATCGAGGAGGTCTACCGGCTGAACGGGCGGTACAGCGAGCAGATCGCCAACATCGTCCGGCACCTCGAATCCGCCATTCCGTTCGCCACCGAGGCGATGACGGACGCGCTGAAGGCGTTGATCGAGTGGTACTCGACCGGGGAGGATGCCGCCAGACGCGCGTACGACATCGCGTGGGTGCAGGACAAGGATTCCCCGGTCGACACGATCAACGGCTTCGTCGAGGTTTACGCGGATGCGCGCGGCGTGAAGGGCGCGTGGGAAGCTCTGGTCTTCTACGTGAACGAGGAGAAGACGGCCGGCATCCAGCGGCTGGCCGAGCAGGCGCAGTGGTTCGAGGACCGCATGCCATGGGATCCCCGCTACCGCAAGGAAGGGGTGCGGGGCATCACGGCGAAGGCCATCGATGTCGTCATCGAGACGGGGGATTCTGGGCCGATCACCCCGGTAGGGATCAACCTGCCGAACGACCAGGAGATCCGCGAGCGCCACGGCAGCAAGTCGGTGTCGCTCTCGAACGTCGCCGAGGCCTACGAGCAGTCCACGCCCCTGGAGTACCGGCAAGAGTTCGCGTGGACCGCCGAGGAAGTGGCGCGCGCCGCGAAGTTCGGTCGTCTCGCGAGCGAGCTACAGACCAACATGCACGAGGTGATCGGGCATGCGTCCGGCCGGCTCGCGGAGAACCTGGAGGGCAGCCCGGCGGCGTTTCTGCGAGAACAGTACTCAGGCCTCGAGGAGGCACGGGCGGAGCTCGTGGCGCTGTATTTCATGGCCAACCCGAAGCTGGCCGAGCTGAACGTGGTTCCGGCCGATAACCAGGCGGGCATCGCGCTCGCCGAGTACGAGTCGTTCACACGGAACGCGCTCCTTCAGCTTCGGCGGGTCCGGCAGGGCTCGCGACTGGAGCAGGATCACATGCGGGCGCGGCAGCTGATCATTCGCTGGCTGATCGATCAGGGTCAGGCGGTCGACGTCAGGAAGCGGGACGGCAAGACCTACTACGTGGTGACGGATCCAGGCGCCTTTCAGCAGGGAGTCGGCCGTCTTCTCGCCGAGGTCCAGCGCATCAAGTCGGAGGGGGACTACGAAACGGCGAGGGAGCTCTTCGAGACATACGGCGTTCACTTCGATCCGGTGCTGCGAGACGAGGTGGTCGAGCGCGTGGATCGGCTCAACCTGCCCTCCTACACCGGGTTCGTCCAGCCCAGACTCGATACGGTGCTCGATGCCGATGGCACGATCACCGACGTGGAGATCTCGTATCCGGCGGATTTGACCACGCAGATGCTGGAGTACTCGGGCAAGCTGCGTTGATGGCCTGTCATCGTGACGTGCAGCACCGTCACGGGCTGCTAGTACTACTTTGTTAGATCCGCAATTGCACCGACTTTAGCGCCTCGATGCGCTTCAGGTAGAACGGCCGTGGAGCAAAGAGGTCCGCGGTGAAGATTTCCTGCACGATCGCGCGGGCCACTGGAAAGGTGAGCCCGGCGAGGTGCCGCCGCCGCTCGGCCTGCAGGAAGTTGTACGTCACGGCGGTGAGCACGACGTGATGGTGCCAGCCCGGGAACGTGCGGCCTTCGAAGTGATCCAACCCGAGGTGGGGCTTCAACTCTTGGAGTCTCCCTCTGGGATGGGTGAAACCCCTCGCCTTTAGGCGAAGCCTTCAGGAGGCCGCAGGGCCGGACCTCTTCGGGCTCTGGGACGTGCGCCGTGATAGTCGGCTTCAGCCGACGCGGCGCACTGATTCCCTCGCCTTCAGGCGAGGGAGACTCAATACTGCTGCTCGATGGCCCACCGCTGATGCGCGAGTCGGACGAGCTGCGGCCAGGAGGTGGTGGCCGGCAGGTTGACGAAGAAGTATTTGGTCCGCGGCGTCGCGCCCGTGTCGCGTTCGGCCAGCAGCCACACCTCGGGGGCGAGCCGGCGGTCGCGCCAGTCGTGGGCCGGGGTCACCCGCAGGGCCACACACTGGACCGTCCAGCGGCGCCCGCCGCGGCGGTTGCGCCAGCTGATGGGCCGCCACCGCGGCTGCGCCTTGGCGGCCTGGGCCACCGTGTACGCCCGCACGCCCGCCGCCAGGTCTGGCCGGGTGCGCGGGCGCCCCAGCCGGCCGCCCCGCCGGTGCCCGAGGCGCGGCCGCCCCAGGAACACGGTCTGCGACGAGGAAATCCCCACCGCATAGGGGAGCCGCAACCGATGCCACATGGCCCGAAACAGGCCGGTATCGCCAAACTCCGCATCGGCCAGCACGCCGGTGCCGGTGAGGCCGCTGGCGCGCACCTGCCGGAGCAGGGTGAGCGCTTGGCGCCACTTCGCCTGCAACCGGACACCCCGGGGAAGCCGCGCCCGATCGCGGGCGGCGTCGGTCAGCCACGCCTCGGGCACATAGAGCGCGGCCCCCAGCAAGTAGGCGCGCAGCCCGGTCCACAGCGCCGCGGTGACCGCCACTTGGCCATTGGCGACTTTCCCCACGGCCCCGCAGTACTGGCGGGCCACCCCGACCGAGGACGTCCCTGGCTTGGGGAAACTCGTGCCAGCGAAGATCACCAGCCCTTCGCGTTCGGGCAGCACCGCCCGCAGGCAGCGCCAGACGCCGTCGGCACTCCACGGCGCATCGGTGATGAAGTGTTGGAACGCTTGATAGCCCCCGGGATCGGTCCCCCGCGCCAGCATCGCTTCCATCGACTTGCGCGGGCTGTCGCTGAGCAACCCCTGGACGTACCGGCGCAACGCCAGCTCCTGTGCGCGCTGGCCGAAGCACGCCTTGAAGGCCTCGAGCCATCTCATCAGGCGACGCAACTGCCCCACCGTGCGGCGGTCGTGCACTACCGCGCAGGGTCCCGAATTCGCCGGAAAAGTACAATGTCCTCAAATTAGATCACTTGTCGGATCTCGCCCAAATTGTGCGATCTAACAAAGTAGTACTAGTGTAGTGTCCCTGAAATACATTTACATATCAACGACCTGCGTGCAATATAGGCGGGATGAATGATGCCGCCGCCGCTCTGTCCATGGCCGCGAAGGATCGGCGACTCCTGGAACAGTGGGCCCGTAGTACGTCGGCCCCGCATCGGGTAGTCATCCGCGCGAAGGCGTTGCTGCTGGCGACCGAGGGGGGTTCCAACAGCCGCATTGCCGCGACCGTGGACGTCAGCCGGCCGACCGTGCTGGCTTGGCGCGACCGGTTTGGAGAGGAGGGCGTTGATTCGGTGTTCGAGATGCGTGAGGGGCGCGGGCGCAAACCGACGATCAGTGCGCGCAGGGTCAAAGCCATCGTCCACGCAACGTTGCACCGCACGCCACCGGGGGCGACCCCCTGGAGTTGTCGCACGATGGCGAAGGCGCAGGGGGTCAGTCGCTCGACCGTGCAGCGGATCTGGGACGCGCATGGCCTCCAGCCCCATCGAGTGGAGACGTTCAAGCTGTCGACCGATCCCGCGTTCGTGGAGAAGCTGACGGACGTCGTGGGGCTGTACATGAATCCGCCCGAGAAGGCCGTCGTGCTGTGTGTGGACGAGAAGAGTCACATTCAGGCGCTGGACCGGACGCAGCCCGGGCTGCCGATGAAGAAGGGCCGCTGTGGGACACTCACGCATGACTACAAGCGCCACGGGACAACGACCTTGTTCGCCGCGCTGAACATGCTGACCGGGCAGGTCATCGGCGAGTGCCACGGCCGGCATCGGCATCAGGAGTTCCTGAAGTTTCTTCGCCAACTCCACCGCGCGTTCCCCTCTCGCCTCGACCTCCACCTCATTCTGGACAACTACGGCACGCATAAACATCCGACCGTGCGGGCCTGGCTGGCGGCCCATCCGCGCTTCACGCTCCACTTCACCCCTACCGGCGCATCGTGGCTCAACCTCGTCGAGAGTTGGTTCAGCCAGCTCACGCAGAAACGCATCCGCCGCGGGGTGTTTTGCAGTGTCGACGAACTCGTCGCCGCCATCAACGATTACCTCCAGCGCTACAACGACAACCCCCAACCCTTTGTCTGGACCGCGACGGTCGATACGATTCTAGAGAAGGTTGGGAAGTGCAAAGTTATTCTTGGGACACACCACTAGCAGCCCGTGGTGAAAGTCCTGCGTCGCACCAAGGGCCGCCTTGGGAGATGCCGCGGCCGGCCCGAGCAAGGCGCGAGGAGCGAAAATACCGGGGATTGGAGTCCTACTGCAGCCGGTGGGCGGCCAGGCTGCTACTCGCCCCGTACGCGAGGCCCCGCTCGCGCCTTTCGGAGCGGCGGAGCAGGGCCTCGATATCCCGCCGCCTAGCCGCCGATGTGCTCGAGGTCTTCGCGCACCTCCGCCTGGGTTCTCAACTCGTTCGAGATCGAGCGTACGCCGAGGGTCGACGCGGCGAGCGAAACCATCCGCAGACGCTCGGCGTCGTCGCTGACGACTCCCTTCAACGTCACGCGCGCGTACTCGACGACGATGTGAACCGGGGTCTCGGCGGGCATGTCGGGCGTGACCCCGCTCGCCGGCGCCGAATGCCACGCGCTCGACGGCCAGTGCCCGACCGGACCCCAGACGTCGCTCTCCCCCAGCTCGTGGTTCCGTCCGGCGAGCCAGGCGGATCCGCCGGCGCGCAGCGAATGCGACCCGTAGTCGTCGATGCCACGGTCGTCGCGAAGCGCCTGGAACCGGTTGGGCCGAGCCACGTCATCGACGGGGTCGGCGCCGTAGATCATCCTGGCCACCTCTTCCCGGATGACGTCGTCTTGCTCGGAGCTCGGCAGGAGCTCGATCTCGTTGTGGAGTTCGCGGACGCCCCGCAGCTCGGACACTCGCTCCGCGATCGCGGTCCTCTTGAAGTCCGCCGTCACCTTTCCGGTGAGCGTGACGACCCCCTCGTCCAACGCGACGGCGACATCATCGAAGACCGTGTAGGAGCCGTAGCTCGTAATGCGCTGAGCGACGTCATGCAAGAGCTGCGTGGCCGTGCGCTCCCGCTGGCCCGCCGTGGCCGACGTGGTCGCCATCGCGACCAGAACCGAGGCAACCACCGGGAACAGTGTGTATCTCATGATCTCCTCCTTACTCGATGAGACGCGCGGGTCGCCTCCCTCGTTCCTTCGATACGGGGTCGGCTCGAGACGAGATGCGTCGACCGGTGAGATCCCTCACACGAGGCGAAGACAACGAGTGCAGAAGGGGTCGGGAACGATTCAGGGAGCGATCGTGTGGAAGGGGGATCGGGGTGGACGACGCGACCGTCAGTGCATCTCCACGGCCATCATGGTCACGTCATCGTGAGCCAGCGGACCACCCGTGTGCGCCCGCACGCCAGCCAACACCTGTCGCTTCAGCTCGAGGGCGCTGCCGCCTGCGGCGCGTTCGAGCGCCGCATGCAATCGCTCCTGTCCAAACGGCTCTCCCGCTCCATCTTGGGCCTCGATCACGCCGTCCGTATACACGAACAGCCGATCGCCGGAGCAGAGTGGCAGTCGCTCCTCCTCGAACACGCTGTCCGGAAAGGCGCCCAGCGGAAGATTGGAGCGGAGCTCTGGATGCGGCTGGCCCAGGGGCTTCCAGCGACCTTCCCACGCGTGGCGTATCCAGATTGGCGGGTGCCCCGCAGAAGCCAGGCGCAAGCTGCGGCCGTCGATCAGGAAGCTCATCACCACCGCCGTCGTCATCGCCCCATGGCCACGTCCGCTGGCCACGCGATTGACCTCGGACAGAAGGGCGGTGCCGTCGGCGTCGGCGATGCCGGCCACGAAGGCATCGTAGATGCCCCTGCTGACTCTGTTGACGACATCCCCGTGTCCCGCCACGTCGGCCACGACGACCCGGTTGATCGTGTTGTTCTCGCAGACGGTCAGATAGTAGACATCGCCGCCCTTGCCTCCGTCGGCCGCGGCAGAGAACAGACTGACTGTCATCGTGGGAACCGAGATATCCAGATCGGTATCGTGAGTGCCGCCCAATACCTCCGCGCAATGCAGCTCGCTCGGAATCACGACGCGGCCCAGGCGGAATCTCAGCGCCTGCTCCTCACATTCGGTCGTTCGCATCGAGGCTACTCTCCCTGTGGCGACACGGCCACGCCCCCTCGGCTGGCCTGCCCACCCTACCGATACGACGCCGCTGGCGCCCCGGACGGTCCTCCTCGTGCCTTGCTCGGGCCGGCCGCAGCGCCTCCCAACGCGGCCCTTGGTGCGACGCAGCGCCTTCGTCACGGGCGGGTAGGCCCCCCTGCCGGCCGTCGAGCAGCGTCATCTCGACCCGGCTGGGCACCGTGAGTATCTGACCGTCCGGTCGGGATCGGAGGGGTCCAGGCGGCGAACCACCGTCAGCCCGGGTCTTGAAGGGCGCCCGACACGTGGCCGCGTCGACCCATCCACTTCGCGGTTTCGACCGCCCAGAAGACGACCGTGCTCGCCGCCAGACAGACGCCCAGATCGGCGAGGGAGAGCGCCGTCGTGTCGAGCAGGCCCTGGAGAAACGGGACGTAGATGACGGCGAGTTGCAGCAGGAACGTCAGCGAGACTGCCGCAAGCATGAAGGGATTCGAGCGCAACCCGATGCTGAACAGCGAATCGCGCTCCGACCGCAGCGCCAGCGCGTTAACCCATCTGCGAAAGCGTCAGCACGGTGAAGATAACCGTTCTCCAGTAGGTATCATCCACGAGGGCCGAGCCCCGGTAGCCATACCCCACTCCCAGCGAGATCGACCCCGTCAGCACGCCGATCCAGAGGATGTCCCGACCCACCCCCCGTCCCAAGATGCTATCACCGGGCGGATAGGGGGGACGTCGCATCGCCCCTCGTTCCGCGGGCTCGACCGCGAGCGCCAGACCCGGCAGCCCGTCGGTGACCAGATTCACCCACAGGATCTGCAGGGGCAGCAAGGGCAGCGGCATACCGAACAAGAGGGCACCCATCATCAACCAGATCTCGCCCGCGTTGCTGGTTAACAGGTACCTGATGAACTTGCGAATGTTGTCGTAGACGATGCGACCCTGCTCGACCGCGTTGACGATGGTCGTGAAGTTGTCGTCCAGGAGCACCATCTCGGAGGCTTCCTTCGACACGTCCGTGCCGGTGACGCCCATGGCCACGCCGATGTCCGCCCGCTTCAGCGCCGGCGCGTCGTTCACGCCGTCTCCCGTCATCGAGACGATATGCCCCTTGTCCTGCAGCGCCCGAACGATCTGCAGCTTGTGCTCCGGGG
Organism: Vicinamibacterales bacterium; assembly: GCA_965197935.1. Classification (GTDB taxonomy): domain Bacteria; phylum Acidobacteriota; class Vicinamibacteria; order Vicinamibacterales; family CAZQMT01; genus CAZQMT01. Next base: position 318,542 of record CBDAOD010000003.1, read on the forward strand.
ACACGCGCGCGTAGACCGAGATCACCTCCACCTGGCGGGCCAGATCGTCCGCAGACATGCCGGTCAGATCCCGGCCTGTCAAGATCGAGCCGTCATCCGTGATCCCCAGATCGCGCGCGATATGCCGGGCGGTCAGCGGATGAGCCGTCCGGAAGACCTTCCGCCACCGCGCCCTGGTCCAACGGTGCCAGTGGCACAAGCGGGAGAACGTGGTGAGTCACCTGGCCAAGAGCGAACTGGCGGCGTGGCGTCAGCGCCTCCAGCGCGCCTACAACCGGCCGGAGTACGACGAGGCCCTCACGGCGCTCAAGACGCTCCAGGGCGAGCTCGACGAACGGAACCAGTCGGCGGCTCGGAGCTTGACAGAAGGTCTGGACGAAACCTTAACGCTGCATCGCCTCGGGCTGTACGGGGTGCTGGGCCGGTCGCTGAAGACGACGAACTGTCTGGAGTCGGTCAATGCGCTCGTTGAGGAACGCTGTGCGAAGGTTGACCACTGGCAGAACTCGAGCCAACGCCACCGCTGGCTGGCGACCGCGCTCCTGGACATCGAGCCGCGCCTGCGGAAGCTGATGGGCTACCGCCACCTGCCCACGCTTCGTGCCGCGTTGAAGCAAGAACTGAAGATCGACACGACGACATCGAAGAAGGCCGCATGACGAATCCGGAGCCGTAGAGAGTTTCAATTGAGTCTCCCTCGCCTGAAGGCGAGGGAATCAGTGCGCCGCGTCGGCTGAAGCCGACTATCACGGCGCACGTCCCAGAGCCCGAAGAGGTCCGGCCCTGCGGCCTCCTGAAGGCTTCGCCTAAAGGCGAGGGGTTTCACCCATCCCAGAGGGAGACTCTAAGAATGGGCTTGACTCGTAGGAACTACACGGCGAGGCGGTTGGAATTACCCTCGTGGCCCGTGGTGAGAGGGGACGGTCGTTAGCCGGCCGCGCGTAGCGCTCGGGTGTCCTTGAGCCTGATGCTGCGACGGTCGACCTCGAGGAGCTGGCGCTCCCGGAAGTCGCGCAGGATGATGTTGACGGTCTCCCGCGTCAGGCCGACGAGGTTGGCCAGGTCCGACTGGCTGAGGCGCAACGGGATCACCGTGCCATCGGCGTCCCTCACCCCGTGCTGCTCGGCCAGGTCGAGCAACACGTGCGCGACGCGGGCGGGCGCGCTCTTGTAGAGCAGCTCCTCGCCCCGCCCCCTGAGCCGGCGCAGGCGGAACCCCATCAGCTTGGTGACCTGGTAGCCGAGCTCGGGCGACTCCCGAACGATCGTCAAGAACAGATCCCGGTCGATGGCGCAGATGACCGAGTCCTCGTAGGCCTCCGCCAGATGGTCGCGCGGCTCGTCGTCGACGACCGCGAGCTCTCCGAAGACGTCTCCCGGGGAGAGAAACGCCAGAATCAGCTCTCGGTCGCTCGGTCCAATCGCCGAGATCTTGACGACCCCGGCTTTCAGCAAGAAGACCTGGTCGCTGGGATCCCCGGGCAGATAGATACGCTGCCGGCGCCTGACCTCGCTCATGCGAGTCTGCTCTCGCACGGCCCGCATCTGGGGCTCGCCGAGATGCCGGAGCAGCTCGAAGTGCTGCAGATACCCAGAGCTTCGTGTGAGCCTGCACAATGGGGCGATTCTGGCCGAGAAGGCCGAGATGAACTCCGACGGGACGTACTCGGAGATCAAGCTGGGCGCAATGATGTAGGGCGATCCACGCCGACGCCGAGCGGAGCGGGTACGGTCACCGGGCCGCACCTCCTTCGCCACACGCCGCGCCTGCTCGCCCTTCCCGGTCTCCCGCCTGCCGGCCGCTCCGTCCGACGACGACGATCAGAGCGCCCGCGAATGGGCTCGAGCGAGGCGCTTCCCACCTGCGCAGCGGCCTCCTCGACTCGCCGACCCGGTCCACGGTCGTTCAGAGTGGCCATGAGTGATCGTTTGCAGTATAAAAAGAGGGCGAAGCCGTCACCGCAAGAGCCGGGACGGCTTCATTTTGGCCCTCGGACATCCGGAGAGCGCATGGACACGGTCGACCTCACCTCGTACGGCATCGATGTCGGGAACATCCTGCGTAACCCCTCTCCCGCCACGCTCTACCAGGAAGCCATCAGGCGCGACCCGGCGACCGCCATCTCGGACACCGGTGCGCTCATCGCCTACTCCGGCGACAAGACCGGCCGGTCCCCCAAGGACAAGCGAGTCGTGAAGCATCCGACGTCGGAGAACGACATCTGGTGGGGCACGGTGAACATCCCCGTCGAGGAGCAGGTGTTTGCGACCAACCGCGAGCGCGCCATCGATTATCTAAACACGCGCGACACGCTGTACTGCGTCGACGGGTTTGCGGGGTGGGATTCCAAGCATCGCATCAAGGTGCGCGTCATCTGCGCGCGGCCGTACCACGCGCTGTTCATGCACAACATGCTGATTCGGCCGAAGCCCGAGGAGCTGTCCTCCTACGGCACTCCGGACTGCGTGATCGTCAACGCTGGCGCCTTTCCGGCCAACCGCCACACGCCGGGCATGACCTCGAAGACGAGCGTCGACCTGAGCCTGGAGCGGCGCGAGGTCGTCATCCTGGGTACGCAGTATGCGGGCGAGATGAAGAAGGCGGTCTTCACGTTGATGAACTACTTCATGCCCAAATCCGGCGTCCTCTCCATGCACTGCTCGGCCACCGCGGAGCGGGACACCGGCGCGTCATCCGTGCTCTTCGGTCTCTCGGGCACTGGCAAGACCACGCTGTCGGCCGACCCCAAGCGTCTGCTCATTGGCGACGACGAGCACTGTTGGACCGATGCCGGCATCTTCAACATCGAGGGCGGGTGCTACGCGAAAGCGATCTACCTGACACGTCAGGCCGAGCCGCAGATCTTCGACGCGCTGAGATTCGGCGCCGTGCTGGAGAACGTCGTCTACGACGAGGCCGATCACCACGTGGATTTCGCCAACGCGAGCATCACCGAGAACACGCGGGGAGCCTACCCGATCGATTTCATCGACAACGCCAAGATCCCCTCCATTGCCGGGCACCCCCGTCACGTCATCTTCCTGACATGCGATGCCTTCGGCGTCCTGCCTCCGGTCAGCACGCTCACGCTCGAGCAGGCCGAGTACCACTTCATCAGCGGATACACGGCGAAGGTCGCCGGGACCGAGGTTGGCGTGACCGAGCCCAAGGCGACCTTCTCGCCCTGCTTCGGCGGACCGTTTCTCGTGTGGCATCCCGGCAAGTACGCCGACCTGCTCGCCGACCGGATCCGCAAGCACAAGGCCGCCGTCTGGCTGGTCAACACCGGATGGACCGGTGGCCCGTACGGCGTCGGGTCGCGCATCAGCCTCGGCTACACCCGCGCCATGATCGATGCCATCTACGCCGGCGAGCTCGATGGAGCCGCCACGTCACGGGATCCGGTGTTCGGGCTGAACGCGGTGACCAACTGCACCGGGGTACCCAGCGATCTACTGCTCCCCAGAGGGACCTGGGAAGACACCACCGAGTTCGACGTCACCGCGCGGAAGCTGGCCACGCTCTTCACCAAGAACTTCGCCCAGTATGCGGGCGGCGTCAGCGACGAGGTCCGCCAGGCAGGCCCAGCGGTCGACGCCTAAACGACCGCGGCAGGATTGACGCGTTAGAGATCCGCGCGCGCCGATCAGTCGTGATTCCGCTCGTACTCGAGCTGCGCGCGCGTTTGCTCCTCCCCCTGAATCTTGTCCCGCTTCTTCGCGGCCCTGAGGGCGAGGCGTCGGGTTCCCTCGGAATGCACGGCAGGCGAGGACAGCAGCCGGTCGAGATCCTGGCCGCTGCATGCCGGGCACGCCGGCGTGTCGGCACCTCGAACCAACGTCTCGAACTGCTGGCCACAATCTCGGCAGGCGTATTCGAAGATCGGCACGGTTGCCCCCTCTCGCGGATCCTCAGCTTAGCACGGCCTTCCGGACGCGCCCGCAGGCGACGCACCGCGACCTGACAACCCGGTCGCGATCGAATTCAACTTCAGGTCCTTCCGCACGACCAACGTGTTGCGCTGGGAGTTCCGGCCGGGATCGACGCTGTTCCTGGTCTGGCAGCAGGCGCGCGAGGAGGAGACCGAGGGACGGGGTGCTATTCGACCAGTCTTTTTCATTGCATCAAATTACTGTTGACGAATGCAAGTATATCGCGTTCGTATTGTTTGCGCACTTCATCATCCGCCCCTTCATATGCAGTAAATGCAATACGGTCACCTCTACTTATCGTAACTTTCTTGAGCGGACCCGCAAATAATAGGTGGCCAGCGTTTTCATAAAAAATAAATTCAATTGGACGCCCCTTTTCCTGGAGCGATTTCACCCAATGATCTATCGATATAGGCGAATCTGGGTAGGTTCTTGTCCATACATAATCTGTTTCGGATCGTCCGGCCCAATTATCCAGTTTACCGAAGGGGATGATAGTCGGAATATTGAAATCTCCAAGGGGGTATCCAGTGGCGGCGGGAGCCTCAGCGATAACACCTTTGATATGGTTGTTCGCTAGTTCGCTCGCGCTATACAAAACCACCCGGCCGCCATTTGAACCTCCATACAGAATAATGTTCTGATTATCCCAACTGTCATTCTTTGCAGTGTACTCAACCGCTCCTTTGAATACACCCCAAATCATATTCTGTTTGCCTGAGTTTGTAACTTTACGGGTGACGAAATTCCAGTCGTCAAACCCATTCATCTCATATGAATCAAAAGATATGGTGGCAAATCCGTTTCGGCGAAACATCTCAACTCGAGCACGATCATCGTCGCGATACCCAGCACCTCCATGAGCGTATACCATGATAGGCGCCCTTTGTCCTCCACCGGGGGGCCAAATCTCAACAGCCGGATGGCTTGGATCAAACTCTGCAAACTGTCCAACAGTAGTGAAGAAACCCCTTGAACCAACTTCTTTGAGTCTCCCTCGCCTGAAGGCGAGGGATTCAGTGCGCCGCGTCGGCTGAAGCCGACTATCGCGGCGCACGGCCCAGAGCCCAAAGAGGTCCGGCCCTGCGGCCTCCTGAAGGCTTCGCCTAAAGGCGAGGGGTTTCACACATCCCAGAGGGAGACTCTAAGTTCCTGAGCGCTGGGTGCAGTGTTGCACCAAGAAGTGGACAAAATAAGTGTAGAGAGTAAAAGTATGTTCAAAGTTCGCATCTGATCCAGCTTCGGGATCGCCGCTCCGCCTCGGCTCGCCACCTCGACAATAGCCAGCAGACGTCTCCTCGTGGTCACTCGCCTCACCGTCGGTTGACGCCGATGTCCCCGCTGAAGGTCGTGACCACGAGCAGCGCTCTGCCGTCGCCGTAGACCCGCTCGAGGCTACCACCGCGCCGGCCCCGCCCACGTGTTCTCTCCGCAGGGGCCACCTCGTCCGCAGCCAGGCTGGCCCCAAGGCGGCCGCTGACCGACTTGGCCTCGAGCTCGAAGCCGGTCTCCCCGACCACGATGACGTCGATATCCCCGGAGTGGGCCTGCAGCTCGTAGCGACCGCCGGACGTCAGCGGACCGGCGTACTCGACGTCGCCGCTGACCGCATTAACGGTCACCCGATCGCATCTCATGTCGCTCAAGTCGGCGCTGCCGCTGACCGTGGTGAACGCGAACGAACGGGCCCCGACCCCCTCCGCCCGCACGTCGCCCTCCACGGTGGACACTTCCATGCCCTCCTCGGCCCCCACCGTCTGGAGCCGTACGTCGCCGGAGACGGTCTTGACGAACGTCAGCCGATTCACCGAGACCAAGTCGAGGTCACCGCTGACGGTCTCGACCCGCACCTCCCCCTGCGCGTTGGTCACACTCAGGTCTCCAGACACGGTCTTCGCGACGATCGGCGTGGCGGACGGCACCAGCACGTCGTAGCTGAGCGAGACCAGCAGGCCCCCGTTCCCGTCACGCCGCACTCCCCGCACCTCGACTCGCCCACCTCGCTCCGTGATCTCGATCTCGACCTGCTCGAGCTGCCGTCGAGCCTCGTCCTCGTCGGCACCCCTGGCCCGCTTCGAGATCTCGACGGTCACCCGATCGACGTCCCCCGCCACGACCTCGATGTCACCCGAAACGGTCTGCAGATCCAACGCCACGCCCTCTCCGATCACGAACGTTTCGGTGAGACGCTCCCGCTGGCTCGCCTGCCGCTCGGCACGGTGCGTCATTCCGCTCCGATCGCGAATTCCGGACGCGACCGGATCCGCCTGACCGGCGACCAACATCCTCGGCACCGCCACCAGCCACACCATCCCGACGACGAGCTTGTTCATGCGCATGATCGTGATCCCCGTCGCGCTCCACCGGGGCGCAAACGTTTCGACACCGGGGGAGCGCCCATCGCTTCCCCGGCTTCCATCACGGATGGCTACGGCTGTCGCGCCGCCTGGCTCGCACTCTCGATGGCGCGCGCCACCCGGAGCTGATCCCCGGCCACCAGCCCGTGGACCAGGGCGATGACGTCCTGCAGCAATCCAATCTTGCGGCGCAGCACCTCGAGCAGCGTCTCCTGCGCCACTCGATTGTCCGGCTCCGCGCGCAGCACCGCGCGGTTCTCGGCGATCGCGCGGTCGATCACGCCGAGGTTCTGCCGCAACGCCGCCGCCGTGAACGTCCCCAGCTGGGCGGTCTGGCTGGCCGCGATCTGCTCCAGCTGCGCGACCGCGTTCTCGTAGTGGGTCTCCGCCAGCCGCAGCTCCTGCATCACCTGCTCCGCCTCGGAGACGGAGACCGTGGTCGACGGATCCACCGTGACAGTGCGGACGGCCCACCACGTGGTGCCGGTGACGACCGTCAGGACTGCGGCGATGGCCAACCACCGGCGGGCGTCCGGCCCGGCGCCCCAGCGGCGCGCGGGTCGATCCGGCTGCCGCGGCGGCGATTCGAGCTCGATCCGCCCGGCGATCCGCTGCCACAGGTCCGCTGGAGGCTGAATCGGCTCGAGATTCGCCGAGAGCCCGCGGAGACGCGCGAGGTCCTCCGCCAGAGACCGGCAGTCGCGACATTCCCGCAGATGAACGTCGAGGGACGCCCGCGCGGCCGGGTCAAGCGACCCGTCGGTGAGCTCGCCGATGCGCTCGGCCCAGTCCGAACAGCTCATGATGGCCTCGGCGGGGCAAGTGCGCCCGACGACTCGCTCACCCTGCCGGTCAGCAGCTCCCGCAGACGCATGCGGGCCCGATGCAGTTGCGACTTGGAGGTCCCGACGGAAATGCCGAGCACCTCACCGATCTCGCGGTGCTGGAGCCCTTCCACGTCGTGCAGGAGGAACGCGGCACGGCACCCTTCCGGCAGTGCGCCCACCGCCCGCTCCAGGTCGAGCCGCAGCTCGGCCGACGCCGTCGCGGCTCCCCGCGTCGCCAGCGCCTCGACCGCCCCGGTCTCCTTCCCGTGGCGCGCCCGACGCTGGCGGAGGAAGTCCACACACCGATTCATCGTCAGCCGGTACAGCCACGTCCCCAGCGCCGAGTCGCCCTTGAACCCGTCCAGCTTGCGATACACGGTCAGAAACACCTCGTGGAGTACGTCGTCCGCGTCCTCACGGCTGCCCAGCATCCGACACGCCAGTCCGTATAACTTCGGTACATAGAGGTGGTACAGCTCCTCGAACGCGTGGAGATCGCCTTGACGGCACCTCGTGACGAGTGAGACATCGATGGCTCGCACGGCTGAATACGGTACTATCTCACGCGCCACGCCCGCCGGACCATCCACCTGCGGACAACAACCAGGAGCGGACACGTCACAGAGTTGGACGGGTCTGACCCAGGAAGGGTTGTCACGGCCCTCCCCGGGGTTCCGTTCCACTACAATTGGGGGGTCGCACCCAACTGGCGGCTCCACGCCGGGTCCAAGGCGTCGAGCCACCCGGCACCCCGGAGGGAGAGTCCATGAACGAGAAGCCCGCGAAGCCCGAGACGACGACCATCGTGCCGACGAAGAATGGACCCTATCTGGTTACGAACTGCACGAGCCTGACACGCTGGGGGGACGACACCGTTCTCATCAGTTCGACGAGCACGCTCCCCCCGAGAGCCGCTAACCCCAGAGTTCACTGGGGTCAGGGCGACGGGTCCCGCCGGGCCTGGAGTGCGCAGATGGCCGCGACCGTCACGACGTCGTCGGGCTTGCAGCCTCGAGACAGATCGTGGATCGGCTTGGCCAGACCCTGCAGGATCGGGCCGATCGCCTCGGCGTTGGCGAGCCGCTCGGTGATCTTGTAGGCGATGTTGGCCGCGTCGAGGTTGGGGAAGATGAAGACGTTGGCCCGGCCCGCCACGGCCGACGCCGGGGCCTTGGCGGCGCCCACCGCCTCGGCGTAGGCGGCATCGAACTGCAGCTCGCCGTCGATGGCCAGGTCCGGCGCCCGTGTGCGCGCGTGCCGGGTCGCCTCGCGTACCTTGCTGACGCTCTCGTGCTCGGCGCTCCCCTTGGTGCTGAACGAGAGCATCGCGACGTGCGGCGTGGTCCCCGTCAGCTGCGCATGCGTGCGCGCCGAGGTGACGGCGATGTCGGCGAGCTCTTCGGCGCTCGGGTCGGGCACGACGGCGCAGTCGGCGAACGTGAGCGCGGCGCCGTTCGCGAGCACCATCAGGAACGTGCTGCTCATCAGCCGCGCCTCCTCCGCCAGACCGACCACCCGCAACGCGGCCCTCAGGACCCGCTCCGTGGGGTGCGCGGCGCCGGCGACGCACCCATCGGCCTCGCCGGCCCGGACGAGCAACGCAGCCAGCGTCACCGGATCCCGCAGCTGAGCGGCCGCCTCGGCCTCCCCCAGACGCCCGTCCTCGCACCAGTCGCGGACGGCATCGGCGAGGGCCGGGGCGTCGTCGGGGGACGGGCATTCCGGGTCGATCACGCGAATCCAGGACGACAAGCCGATACCGGCCGCGTCGGCGGTCTGGTGAATCCGGCGCGCGTTCCCGAGCAGGAGCGGTCGGATCGCGCCCTCGGCCGCCAGCCGCGCCGCACCCTGGAGCACCCGGTGATCCTCCCCCTCGGGAAACACGACGGTGGCACCAACGGTGCTGGCCGCGCGGCGCAGACGGTCGACGATCGTCATGACCGCTGCTCCGTCACTCGGTCACCGCCGTGATGGCTCCCGCCTCGCGGCCGGCGGAGGATGCCGGCGTGGCCCGTCCGTCGGCCTCCCCAAGGATGAGATGGTCGAGCGCCGGCTTGCTCAGGCGGCCATACTCGGGTCCCCGAACGAGGTAGAACAGGACCCCGATGCCACCCAGCCGGCGAATGCGATCCAGGAGGGCGGCGCCATGAATCCGGGCATGCCGGGCACACAGAGCAACACGATGAAGCCCGCCGAGAGTACGGCCCCGAGCGCGGCGACGACGCGCCCGGCGCCGCCGTCGAGCGCCGGCCGTTCTCGCAGCAAGGCCCAGGCGGCGATGCACGTGTAGAGGTAGCCGAACGCGGTCCCGACGGCGGCCATGTCGACGATCCAGATGATGGCCTGCCTCCCGAACCAGGGCGCCACGAGCGCGAGGACGGCCGTGAACAGGATGGCATTCGAGGGCGTGCCGTGCTCGGGGTGCAGCCGGCGGAACCAGGCCGGGAGGATGCGCGCCCGGCCGATGCTGAAGAGGAGACGGCTACTCGCAAGAAAGAACCCGTTGATGCCGGTGAAGATGCCCATGCAGACCGCCACACCCAGCAAGGTGACCCCGGCGCTCCCGAGGCTCGCACGTACGGCGGATCCCGTGGCCCAGGCCGGGTCGGCCGCCACGAGCTCCTGCCAGGGCATGACGACCCCGGTGCCGAGCAGGACCGTCACGTACATCAGCGCGCCGAGGCCTATCGACAGGACCATGAGCCTCAGCGTCCGGGACGGCGAGAAGGCGAACTCCTCGGCGGCCTGCGGCAACGTGTCGAATCCCACGTACAACCAGGGAGCGATCGCCACGATCGCCAGGACCGCGCGGACCGGGGCCTTGTCGGGAGCGAACCAGGGCTGCCAGTGCGCGGGCGACGCGCCGGGATGCAGGGCGGTCCCCACACCGATCGAGAGCACGGCACCCACCAGCAGTACGACCATGACGAGCTGGGTGTGGCCGACGTCCTTGACCCCCCGGTAGTTGAAGGTGGCAAACACGACGATCGCCGCCGACGCCAGGACGATCTCCCCAACGAACACGTCGAATCCCGCCACCGAGTACAGGTAGCCCCGGGCGAACACACCGGGCAACACGAACTTGCCGAGCACGGCCAGGGCGGTCGCGTTGAGCGGGACGATGCTCAGATAGCCGAGGGTGAGGAACCAGCCACACACGTAGGCGTGGTGGCGACCGCAGGCGTAGTAGCTGTAGACGAACTCCCCGCCGGCGAGCGGGAACCGCCGGACCATGACGCCGTAGCTGCGGGCGATCACGACCATAATCACGGCCCCGATCGCCACGCCGAGGGCGGCGCCGGCCGGTCCGCCCTTGATCAGAAAGTCCCCGGGCAGGATGAAGCACCCGAAGCCAATGATGGTGCCCAACGCGAGGGCCCCGATGTGCCCCGGCGTCAACTGTCGCCGCAGCTGGGTTCGGCTCTCCACTAGCGCGTGAACACCGTCTCGCCGCCGACGATCGTCTCGAGGACCTGGATGTCGCGGATCCTGGCCGGGTCGACGGAGAGCGGGCTCTCCGACAGCCTGACGAGGTCGGCCAGCTTGCCGGGCTCGATCGATCCCTTGATGTTCTCCTCGAAGTTCTGCCAGGCGGCATCGATCGTGATTGCGCGCAGGGCCTGCTCCGGAGTGATCCGCTCCTCTGGGCCGAGCGGTTTTCCACTCATGGTCAGCCTATTCACCGAGACCCAGACGAGCTGCAGCGGATTGACCGGGGTCACCGGCGTGTCGTCGTGCACCGTGAATCGGATTCCGCGGTCGCGGGCGGACTTCAGCGGGCTGATGCGTGCCGCCCGCTCGGGTCCCATGAAGATGTCGCGGTGCCGGTCACCCCAGTAGTACACGTGCCCGACGAAGAACGACGGCGTGATGCCCAGCTCGTTGATGGTATCGAGCTGGTCCATACGCACCATCTGGCAATGCTCGATCCGGTGGCGCGCGTCTGGACGTGGGAACTCTTCCTGCGCCTCACGGAAGGCGTGGAGGATGTCGTCGATGGCCGCGTCACCATTACCGTGGATGGCGATCTGGTAACCGGCCGCATGCAGCTCCTTGACCATCGCCGTCAACGCCGCGCGGCTGCGACGCGGATAGCCCCGGTAGGTCGGATCCCCCTTGAACGGCGTGTGATAGGGCTGCGTGAAGTAGCCCGTGAAGCCCTGATTGGAACCATCCTGAACAATCTTGATCCCGCCCAGCTTCAGTCGTTCGTTCCCAAAGCCGCTGATGAAGCCACCGAGCTCGGCGGACGACGGCTCGCCGGGATTCGCCCGCGACACCATCGTGATGACGCGCTGCTTGAGGATGCCCTTGGCCAGCGCCGTCTGCAGATCGGCGACGCTCTGCCGGCCGCCACCGGTGATGACGTTCGTGGTGACGCCGTCCTCCACGTAGTCCCGCACGGCCCACGCGAAGGCCTCCCACTTGTCCTCGTCGGAGATGGGCGGAATCAGACGCCTCACCATGCCGCCGCTCTCCTCGAACACGCCGTTTGGCTCGCCCGTCCCGGGATCCATCCGAATGACGCCGCCCTCCGGCTGGGGGGTTTGCCCCGTCACACTGGCTAGCTTCAGGGCCAGGCTGTTGGCGACCCCGCGGTGTCCCGAGATGTGGGTGATCCAGATGGGATGCTCGGTGGAGGCCCGGTCCAGGTCGTGTCGGGTCGGATGTCGCATCTCCTCGACAAGGGTGTCGTCGTAACCCCGGCCCACCACCCAGTCGCCCCTGGGCGTCCGCGCCGCGCGCGCGCCCAGCGCCGCGACGATCTCGTCGACCGTGGTCATCTTCCCGATGGGCGGACTGTTCAGGTCCACGCTGGTGACGGCGACCCGCCCCGACCCGGGGAAATGGTCGTGGGGCGCGTAGAACCCCGGGGTCATCGCCGTGCCGTCGAGATCGACCACGACCGTCGTCGGCCCGGCCAGCGCGCGGATCTCCGCATCGTTGCCCACGGCGACGATCGTGTCTCCAAGGACGGCCACCGCCCGCGCGACCGCCCCCTCGGCATCCAGGGTGATGATCTCGCCGTTGACGTAGATCCTGTCAGGATGGATCGCCGCCGCCCGGGCGGCACCGGACTCGCCGAGTCCCAGGACGCAGAGCGCGAAGACGACAACAGGCGTCAGCCGCGAGGTCGACGCCATGAGCCTGATCGACATGACTCGCTCCATGCATTCCAGCCCGACCGCCGCCGACGGCACCCGACGCTCCGCCCGACCACGCCCTCCCCGGAACCCCCGCCGCCGGGATGACGCCCCGACTAGTCGGGAACGGCGCTATACGCCTTGTACTTCTCGAGCAGCCGTCTGGGCGGTCTGAAGGCGTCGCGCCGGAACGGATCGCCGAGCTCGTGCGTGAGCTGTAGGCTGAGCACGGTGGGCCTGTTGGACGCCAGAGCGGCTCCCAGGGCATCCCCGACCTGGTCGGCATGACCAACGGTGATGCCTTCCGCCCCCATCGCCCGGGCCACCTCCGCGAAGCTGGGGTTGACCAGGTTCGTCCCCAGGAACCGGTCGGCGAAGTAATCGACCTGGTTCTTCTTCTCCGCGCCCCACTGCTGGTTGTCGAACACGACGGCCACGACCGGGATGTTCTCCCGCACGCAGGTCATGGTTTCCGCCAGACTCATCCCCCACGCGCCCTCGCCGACGTAGGCGATGACCGGCCGGTCGGGTCGAGCCACCTTGGCGCCCATCGCGGCAGGAAACGCGTAACCGCAGTTGCCCCAGCTCATGGCCGCGAGGAAGCTGGGCGCTTCCTCGAACGCCAGGTAGCTGTTGGCAACCGAGCAGACGTTCCCGATGTCGGTCGAGACCACGACGTGTTCCGGCAGCGCCCGGGCCAACTCGGCGAGCGCCTGGCGCGGACCGATGCGGCCCTGCTCGGACGGCGAGGACCACGTCGCGAGCTCGTCCATCCACGCGACCTTCTCGGCGGCGATCGTGGCGATCCGGCTCTCATCGCGCGTGGCGGCTCCCCCGAGCGCCCGCAGGCGCGACAACAGCTCCCCGGCCGCCAGCCGCGCGTCACCGCAGATACCCAGCGACACCTTCTTGACGAGACCCAGCATGCGGCTATCGGCGTCGACCTGGATGATGCGGGCCCGCTCCGGCCAGTACTCCAGCCCGTGCTGGGGCAGCGTCCCGAACGGGCCCAGACGAGTGCCCAGCGCCAAGACCACGTCGGCGCGTGCGATCAGCTTCATGGCGGCCTTGGCCCCCTGATAGCCGAGCGGGCCGCAGGCCAGCTCGTGACTGGCGGGGAACGCGTCGTTGTGCAGGTAGCTGGTCACCACCGGGCACGAGAGATGCTCCGCGAGTGCCTGGGTCTCCGCGACGCCACCGGCCACCACCACTCCGCCGCCGGACACGATGACGGGGAACGTGGCTTCGGCCAGCATGGCCGCCGCCGCCGCCAGCGAGTCGCTGCCGCCCGCGGTCCGCTCGAGCGGGCGCGGCTGGGGCACCTCGTAGTCGAGCTCGCCGTAGAAGTAGTCGCGCGGGATGTTGACCTGGACCGGACCGCGTTCGTGCAGCGCGATCGTGAACGCGCGGTCCGTGAGCTCTCCGATCCGGGTCGGCGCGTTCACGTGCACCTGATACTTCGTGATCCTCGAGAAGATGGGCATCTGGTCGGTTTCCTGGAACCCTCCCAGCCCCGCCGACAGGCTGCCGGCCTCGGGAGTGATCGCCACGACCGGCGAGTGCGCCCAGTAGGCCGCCGCGATGGCGGTCACGAAGTTGGTGACGCCCGGACCGTTCTGCGCGATGCAGACGCCCTGCCGCCCGGTCACGCGCGAGTAGCCGTCGGCCATGTGTGCCGCGTTCTGCTCGTGCGCCACCGAGATGAAACGGATGCCGGCCAGCGGAAACAGATCCAGCGCATCCATGTAGGCGGAGCCGACGATGCCGAACACGTCGGTCACTCCATGGGCCACAAGCGTCTCCACGAACGCCTCGCTGGGGGTCATTCGAACCTTCTTGCTCATGGCGATCTCCCGTGATGCGGGGTGAGACGTGCGTGCCGACGACGACGCGCGGGGGCTACATCGCCGGCTTCAGCCCCATCGCTCGACGCCACGCGGCGATCTGACCGAGGTGGTCCATCTCGTGTCCGGTCATCATGAAGACGAGCATGTCGCCCACGGTAGGGAAATACGTGCGGACCGACTCGTTCGGATGTGGCTGGTCGAGCGTCGCCTGATCGATCGTGGGCACCGCCTCGCCGATCCGCTCGTGGAAACGACGATGCACCGCCATCAGCTCGTCCTTGGCCGGGTTGGCGGTCGAGTCGGGGTCGGGCGGCGTGCCCGCCTTGAACGTGGCGTCCCACCCCTCGGGCAGGCTGGAGGCGATGCCGATCATCTCGCAGAGCTGATGCCCCGAGAAGGCCAGGTGTCCGATGCTCCACGCCGGATGATTGATCAGCCCACTCGGCTGCTGGCACATCTGGTCGGCCGACAGGTCCTTCAGGAGGGCCTCCGCGATCATTAGATTCAATCCGTAGGAGTGTAGGACATGGCTCAGCATCATCGTCACCCGTTCCCTTGCTAGTGTGATCCGATCATAGTGCGGAGCGCCTCGCGGCCCCCCGGAGAGTGTCAGTCGAGGGTGATTATAGCCTCGACGCACGCTACCATGTATTCGATGCAGCGCTTCTGCAACGGGTGCAACCGCACGCTGGACGACGAGACCCCGTCTGCCTGTCCCGAGTGCGCCGCGGCGCGACCCAGCTCCGGGTGGCCCGCCGATCGTCGCCTCGGTCAGACCGTGGTGGGTGGACAGTACCGGGTGCTCCGTCGCCTGGGCGCGGGCGGTTTCGGCGTCGTCTACCTGGTGGAGACCGTGGTGGGCGGACTCCGCCGGGCGTTGAAGGTGCTGCATACCGAGTGGGTCGCCAGCTCCGAGATGCGCGACCGCTTCATCAACGAGGCCGTCGTTCTCGAGCAGGTCAACCACCCCAACGTGGCCCGATGCTATGCCGTCGGGACGCTGGAGGATGACGAGGCGCTCTACATCCTGCTCGAGCTCGTCATCGGCCGGCCGCTGACGACACTGCTGCAGGGCGACGACGGGGTCCCACGGGCGCTGTCAGCCGAGCGCGCGGTACGGATCGCCAGGCAGGTGGCGTCCGGGCTGGTGGTCGCGCACGCCAACGACGTGCTCCATCGGGATCTCAAGCCGGACAACATTCTCGTCATGGAGCCGGGCACGTCCAACGAGCAGGTCAAGCTCATCGACTTCGGCATCGCCAGGTCGATGGCGGAGGAGACGACCAGGGCGACAGGCACGCTGCTGCGCACGGTGCAGTACATGGCGCCGGAGCAGATCCACCCGGGGACCGATCTGGACCGACGGGTCGATCTGTGGCAGCTCGGTGCCACGCTGTACCACGCGCTGACCGGGACGCTGCCCTACCGGGACGAGGGTGGCGGTATGGTCGACCTCCAGAGCCAGCATGCGCGGCGGCTCGACGCCGGACCCCGACCGGGCGAGGTGAACCCGACGCTCGCGGCGCACCCGCTCCTCGACACTCTCGTCAGCCGGCTGCTGGCCACCAACCCGGACCGGCGGCCCCGCTCGGCGGCGCAGGTCTGCGAGGATCTCGCCCGCATCGAGCACACCCTGGTACCCGGCACGTCGGTGACCGGCTCGAGCGGCTTGCTCGAAGCGCTCTGTGCGACACCGAGCGACGCGGCGTGGTGGGCGTTGAGCCGGTATCTGTCCGACCAGAACACCCAGCAGGAACGGCTGGTCGCGAGAGCCGAGACGCTGCTGGCCGGATGGCCCGACAATCTACGACGGGCACCCGCCAACTGGTGGGAGGCAGTGAAGCGGCAGGAGGAGCACCCACTGTGGCCCCTGGCGCGGTCGCTGGATCTGTCGGGTCGCACCCTGGGCGATGATCAGATCGCCGAACTCGTCTGCCAACCGGCGCTGTCGACGATCACCGAGCTCGACCTCGCCGACAACCAGATCGGCAATCCTGGGGCCGACGCCCTGGCGGCCTCGCCGAAGCTCCAGGGGCTGCGGCGGCTCGACCTGAGCCGGAATCGTCTGACATCGACCGGCGCGGAGCACCTGGCGCGGAGCCCGCAACTCGCGCGGTTGGCCACGCTCGTCCTCGGCGGGAACGGTCTGGGCGCTCGTGGGGCGGAGGCGATCGCCGCGGCGCCCTTGCAGCTGCGTGAGCTGGATCTCTCCGACAACGACATTCAGGCCGACGGGGCCGCGGCGGTCGCCGGAAGCGTGACGCTGGCCGGGCTCGAGTCGCTCCGCCTCCGGGGCAACCGGATCGGCTCCGACGGAGCCAGCGCGGTGTCGGTCTCGCGGAGCCTCACAGGGCTCCGCGAGTTGGACCTGAGCCACAACGGGATCGGTCCAGGAGGAATGGCGGCGCTGGCGCTCTCATCCAACGTGGGTCGACTGCGCGCCATGTTGCTGGCCCAGAACGACCTCGGTGTGCAGGGCATGGAGCTGCTTCTGCAATCGAACCGGTTTGCCGCCCTGGGAGGAGCTCGATCTGTCGTCGAACGCATTCGGCGCACAGGGCGCGATGGTCCTGGCCTCCTCTCCCTTCGCACGGCGTCTGAAGATCCTCGACGTGGCCGACAACCAATTCGGTGATGCCGGCCTGGCGGCGCTGCTCGGCGCGGGACACCTGTCCGGCCTGCGCACCCTGAGCGTGGCGCAGAATGGGATCACCGGCGCGGGCGCGACCCTCCTCGGCAGCGCACCCCCCGAGATCGAGCGGCTGAACGTCTCCAGCAACGACCTCGGTCCGGATGGCGCCACGGCCCTGGCCGCGGCCCTTCCGCGTATGCGGCTCAAGGCGCTCCAGATCGACGCGGCCGGGCTGGGCAGCGAGGGGCTAGCACGCGTCATCCAGGCGGGCCGCGGTTTGCTCACGCAGGTCGGAGCCGCCCGCAACGACCTCGGTTCGGAGGGAGCGGCCCGTCTCGGGTCCGTACCGGAGGCCGCGTCCGTGCGGAGGCTCGACCTCGCGGGCAACGCGCTGGGCGCCAATGGCATCGCGGCCCTCGGGCGTTCCCCCTATCTCAAGAACCTGCGCCAGCTCGGGCTGGACTCGAACGAGATCGGGGACGAGGGCGGCGTGGCGCTCGAGCAGGCGCTCGACTCGCTGCCCAACCTCGAAGAGCTACAACTCCAGGACAACGATCTCGGACCCATCGCCGCCGCCGCCATCGCCACCTCGCCGCTTGCGGCCCGGTTGTTGGCGCTCGGTCTCGCGCATAACCGGCTCGGCGACGCGGGAGCGGCGGCGCTCGCCCACGGCCCCGGCTGGTATGCCCTCCGGCTGCTGGATCTCGAGCGCAACGGGATCAGCCTGGGCGCCGCGGCGAGCCTGCTCACGGCCCCGAACGCCGCCCTCCTGACGCGCGTCAACTTCACGCACAACGCGCTCGCGGGACAGACGGACCTGTACAGCCTGACCCAGCGGAAGGTCGCGCTGCTGGAGTCCAGCTTCGCGAAGATTGCTGCGGAGCGTGCGGACTTCAGCGAGCGGTTCTACGGTCGGCTGTTCGCACGGTACCCCGCGGTGAAGCCACTTTTCGCGAACGTCTCGATGCGAAAGCAGCAGCAGCACCTGATGGACGCGCTGGCGACGGTCATCGACAACCTGCGGCAACCCGAGGCCGTGGAGGGCGCACTGCTGGCGCTCGGGCGACGGCATGTCGACTACGGCGCGGCTCCCTCCTATTACCACGCCGTGACGAGCACCCTGATCGCCACGATCAAGGACGTGCTCGGCGCAGCGTGGTCGGAGGAGCTCGATGAGGCGTGGCAGGATGGCCTCGAAGCGGTCACAGCCATCATGCTTCAGGCCCACCGCGAGCGTGACACCGCCACGCCCTAGTATGCTGGCTCTCAGGGCCTCGGGCGCCGGGCGCCGGCGACCACCACCGAATCAACTGAGACAGGCCAGTGTGGCGCAGCGCCGCCCGTGGTGCGACGCGTGAGGTTCGGCTGCGGGAAATCCCTGGCTCACGGCTCAGTCTCCCGATTCTTTCACCGAAAGGTGACCCGGACCCTCTTTTTCCGGAGCGAAGGGCTTGCGGTCGCGTGCGTCTGGATGTAGCCTTGTAACCGTCAGATTTCCTGTCACTTGAGCAGCGGGTCCTGAGGGCGCATCGCCCACCTCAGCCGTAGGCCTCCTTCCAGGGGTTTCGGCTCCCTGTGCTCCGCGGTTCGCTGGGAAATCGTGCCCTCGGCGGAGCCGGGAGCGGGGAGGATCACCGGTATCGCTGGCTTTCGGCCGGACGATGTTCTGCGTTGGCCGCGCCAGCCCCATCTGTAACGAGGCCCGGTCTGCGGCAGAAGAGCCGCACCCGAGGCGCCCGACTTCGGCTCGGGCGAGGGCCACACCGCGGTGAGCCATGACCGCGAGGGAGCCGACTGGCGGGCATCCAGGGAGGAACGGAGATGACGAGGAGATTAGCAACGGCAGGCATCGTGGCCCTGGCCCTCGGCTTTGCGCCACTAGCACAGGCTCAGACGAACACCACGACCGGCGCCTTCGCCAACCCGGGGGACGGCGGCACCCACAACACCGCGACCGGGTTCCAGACGCTCGGGCTCGGGGTGGTCACCGGGAGCGCCAACACCGCGACCGGGACACAGGCCCTCGGCAACAACACGACCGGTGCGCAGAACAACGCCCAGGGGTTCCTGGCGGGCTTCAGCAACCTGGGCGGCTCCTTCAACAACTTCTTGGGGAGCTACGCGGGCTTCGGCAACACCGCCGGCACCGGCAACAACTACATCGGGCCGTTCGCCGGCTTCGGGAACACCCTCGGGAGCAATAACGTCGGGGTCGGGCTCACGACCATGTCGGGCAACCTCACCGGCGACAACAACACCGCGATCGGGCCCCTCGCGCTCCTCAACAACACGGCGGGGTCGTTCAACACGTCCATCGGGTCCGGGTCGCTGCAGAACATCCAAGGGAGTAGAAACGTCGCGATCGGCGCCAACGCGGGCTTCAACCTGGTCCTTGGCGATGACAACGTCTACCTCAACGCACCCGGCTCTCCGGGGGATGGGGGCGTGCTGCGGCTCGGCGCCCCGGGGGTCCAGACGACCACCTACATCTCCGGGGTCTCGGGTGTGACGACGGGGGTCGGGGCCGGGCTGCCGGTCGTGATCGATACCACCGGCCAGCTGGGCACGCTGCTGTCCTCGCGGCGCTACAAGACGAACATCGCTGACATGGGCGACGTGTCGGACGCGCTGATGCAGCTCCGCCCGGTGACCTTCCACTACACGCAGCACGGCGCGGGTGCGCCCCTGCAGTACGGTCTGATCGCCGAGGAGGTGGAGGAGGTGCTCCCCGAGGCCGTCGTGCACGACCCGGAATCCGGGAAGGTCCTGGCGGTGCAGTACGACAAGGTGAACGCCATGCTGCTGAGCGAGGTGCAGCGGCAGCACCAGCAGATCGAGGCGCAGGAGCTGCGCGAGATCCGGGAGGCCATGGCGCGGCTCGAAGCACTACTGGCCGAACCCCGCTGAGGGCCTCCGTCACGACGCCTTGAGACACTCGTGGCTGGTCACGGGCCACGAGCCCCCCTTTGACGTGGGCCGAGTTCGCTCGGCCCACGTCTCCCAGCCGCTCCTAGCAGCCCACCGGTTGGTTCCCGCGGCGCCGCCTGCCGGCCGGTCCACGGCTCCCCCGCATTCAGCATCCCCCGCAGGGGAAGACCTGGTGTAACCTACAGCCTGCGAGTGACGAGATGGCGGCAGACATGTTCAGGTTGATCACCAACGTACGCGGTGGGGTGACGAGCTTTCCGTTGACGGCGCGTCGGTACGAGAGCCTCGAGGATGCGCGCGCCGGAGCCAAGAAGCTGATGCACGAACAGCAGCGCGTCATGCGGGTAATGGTCGTCGGGGACGAGTTGTCGCCGCGTTTCGTCGAGTGGATCGAGCGCTCCTGAGCCGCGTGGACCGGCGTCCGTGACGGCGACATGCTTGTCAGGCTGACCCCGTTGACCGACGACGCGCGTCAAGCTGTCAACGACGCCGAGGTGGTTGTCGAGCGCCTGCCGTTCAAGATCGGACGGGAGAACCGGCGCGGTGGCGGCGCGCCGCGACCGAAGGTCGAGCGCCGGCGTCGCCAGGCACCGCAGCTTAACGACCTCTATCTTGTCGATCCCCTGATGTACGTCTCCCACGCCCATTTCCAGATCGAGTCCAGGGAAAGCCGCTTCTTCGTGGTGGACCGCGGCAGCGCGGGCGGCACCCTCGTCGCGGGGCAGCGAATCGGCGGCGACCGGACCGGTGGCCGCGCGGAGATCAAGGACGGAGACGTCCTTGTCGTCGGCGCCGAGGGCTCACCCTTCGCCTTCCGATTTCGCGCGGACGGCTGACCTCGGCAATTGCTGGACTCAGCTACTGCGAAACCGGAAGACGAAGGGCGACTCGCCCGAGCCGACGACGATCTCGTCCTGCTCGCGAAGCTCCAGCCGTCCACCCTTCCCGTCGCCACCAATCCGGCGGCCGTTGACGAGCGTTCCCCGCGCGCTGCCGCGATCGGTCAGGTAGTACCGGGCGCCTTCGAGCTCGGCATCGATCAGGAAGTGCTCGTGCGACACGTGGGACGGCGCGTCCGGTGGCTCGAGCAGGTAGAGATCGTTGAGCTGCGGCGCGACCCCCAAGCGCCGCTCGACGGACAGCAGCAACCGGCTCAGCAGCCTTCGACTCTCGCGACCCACCTTGAAGGGACAGTGGTCGATCACGAGCTGCTGGCCGTGCAAGGCGCGGCGTGCGACCTCGGTCAAGCCGACCAGCCGCGCGACGAAGGCTGGACGCATCGGCTGGATGGCCGGGTCCGCCATGTGGATTGGCATCTCAAAGGTCCGTCCCCTCGGTATCGGTCGGCGGTCAACGACTCGGCCGCACCGGCCAACATGTTGGCCGCCACTCAGGCCGTACCCCCCCGCGGTGAGCCGTTTCTTGGGCCAGGACATGGGGGACGCGTGTCCTTCCCGGAATTTGTCGACACCGATAACGCAAGAAGCGTGACAGGTCTGCGGACCGCGACCGCATCGCCATGCCAGGCCCGCTGACGGTTCGATTCCTCGGGAGCGGCGACGCCTTCGGCAGCGGTGGCCGGACTCCCGACCTGCATCCACCTCGAGGGGCCGCAAGGCCAGGTGCTCCTCGACTGTGGCGCGGCCGTACTACCCGGCCTCAGCCGCCACGGCCTGGATCCCGCGCGCCTCGACGCCATCGTCCTGTCGCACCTGCACGGTGATCACTTCGCCGGGGTGCCCTTCGCGCTGCTCGAGGCCAGCTTCGGATCGCCGCGCACCCGGCCGCTGGTCGTCGCCGGGCCGGGTGGGCACGAGATCCGCATCCGGGACACGCTCGAGCTGCTGTTCCCGGGCGCCTGGCGGCACGTCGAGGAAAGGGTCCCGCTGCGCTTCGTCGAGCTGCCGGCGCGCCAGGTCTGCGCCGTCGGCCCAACCGAGGTCGTGGCGTTTCCGGTGGAGCACCCCAGCGGATCCCGCTCGTTCGCGCTGCGGGTGACGATGGCCGGCAGGGCCGTCGGGTTCTCGGGCGACACCGAATGGACCGAGACGCTCCTGGACGTGGCGCGCGACGCCGATCTGTTCATCTGCGAGTGTTCCAGCTTCGAACGACGCGTGCCCTACCATCTGAGCTATCGGACGATCCAGGATCGCCTGCCGCACCTGGCCGCCCGGCGCATCGTCCTGACCCATCTGGGGACCGAGATGATCGCGCGCTTGCCGGAGGTTGAGCTCGAGTGCGCCGCCGATGACCTGACTCTCCACCTCTGATTTCCCGCGCGCGCGGCACCATGGTACGATTGAGGTCATCGAGTCGGTCACCATCGGTGCACCATGCCGCAGACGCTCCTCCAGAAAGTGTGGGACGCCCACACGGTCCGCCGGCTGCCCACCGGCCAGACGCAGCTCTTCGTGGGGCTCCATCTGATCCACGAGGTGACGACGCCGCAGGCCTTCGAGATGCTGCGAGCCCGCGGCTGGACGGTCCGGTTCCCGACGCGCACCTTCGCCACGGTCGACCACATCGTGCCCACCACCAGCCACCAGCGCCCCTTCGCGGACCCGCAGGCCGAGGAGATGATGTCGGCGCTCGAGCAGAACTGCCGGGCGTTCGACATCCCCTTCTACAGCCTCGGAAGCGAGCACCAGGGCATCGTGCACGTGATCGGTCCCGAGCTCGGCCTCACGCAGCCGGGAATCACGATCGCGTGCGGGGACAGCCATACCTCCACCCACGGCGCGTTTGGCGCCGTGGCGTTCGGCATCGGCACCTCGCAGGTGCGCGACGTCCTGGCCTCCCAGTGTCTGGCGATCGATCCGCTCGACGTCCGCCGGATCAACGTGACCGGCACGTTGGCCCGTGGCGTGTACGCCAAGGATGTCATCCTGGAGATCATCCGCCGGCTCGGCGTCAGGGGCGGCGTCGGCTACGCCTACGAGTATGGCGGGGAGACGATCGAGCGCATGAGCATGGACGAGCGCATGACGATCTGCAACATGTCCATCGAGGGCGGCGCCCGGGTCGGCTACGTCAACCCCGACGAAACGACCTTCGCGTATCTGGAGGGCCGTCGCTTCGCGCCGAGCGGCGAGGCCTTCGCGCGCGCCCGACGCTGGTGGGCGGGCCTGGCGTCCGACGTGGGCGCGCCCTACGACGACGAGGTCACGATCGACGGCCACGCGATCGAGCCGACCGTCACCTGGGGCATCACTCCCGGCCAGTCGGTCGGCGTCCAGGGGCGGCTGCCCAGGCCGAATGACGTCCCCGAGGAGGAGCGCACCGGTCTGACCGAGGCGATGGCGTTCATGGGATTCGAACCGGGCTCCCCGATCGCCGGCACGACGATCGACGTGGCCTTCATCGGCTCGTGCACGAACTCACGGCTGTCGGACCTCCGGGAGGCCGCCGGCGTCGTCAGGGACCGGCGGGTGGCGCCGCGGGTCAAGGCGCTCGTGGTGCCCGGGTCGGAGGCCGTGCGACACGCCGCCGAACGGGAGGGTCTGGACCAGGTCTTTCGGGACGCGGGTTTCGAGTGGCGAGGCGCGGGCTGCTCGATGTGCCTGGCCATGAACCCGGACCGGCTCGAGGGCCGTCAGATCTGCGCCTCGTCCTCGAACCGCAACTTCAAGGGACGCCAGGGCAGCCCGACCGGGCGCACATTGTTGATGAGTCCGGCGATGGTCGCCGCGGCCGCGCTGGCCGGCGAGGTCACCGATGTCCGCGCCCTGTTGACCGACGCGGAGCCCCACCCGGCATGACCGAGACGGGGCCACGGCGGATCGACCGGGTCGAGGGCACGGCCGTCCTCGTACGCGGCGACGACATCGACACCGATCGCATCATCCCGGCTCGCTACCTGCGCTCGATCCGCTTCGAGGGACTCGAGGCGCACGTGTTCGAGGACGAGCGCCACACGATCGGCCAGGCCTTCGCGAACCCGGCGTTTCGCGGCGCTGCCATCCTGCTCGTCAACGGGAACTTCGGCTGCGGCTCCTCACGCGAGCATGCGCCGCAGGCCTTGAAGCGCTGGGGAATCCAGGCGGTCGTGGGCGAGTCCTTCTCGGAGATCTTCTTCGGGAACAGCGTCACGCTGGGCCTCCCCTGCCTGACGCTGCCGCACGCGGAAGTCGAGTCCCTCATGATGGCCGTGGAGCGCACGCCGACCCTGCACGTCACCGTCGGCGTGCGGGACCTCGTCGTCAGGACCACGGACCGCGCGATCCCCGCGCACCTGCCCGCGGCCGCGCGTGACGCGCTACTGACCGGGGCCTGGGACGCCACCGGACTCCTGCTGGACCGCCCCGAGGAGGTCGAGGCCGTCGCGAACCGGCTCCCCTACCTCCACGGCTTCTAGCCTAGCCGACTGCGGCTCTCGCAGCGGAGGCCGAGCCCGCGACATGAGACTCCCGCCCGATGGCCAGGAACGCCTCGGCCGCGTGCGACATCTCGCCACCCCGTCGATGGACGAGCCGTAGGTGTCGCGGCAACCGGAGCTGGGCGACGCGCACGGCCACGAGCTGGCCGCTGGCCAACTCCGAGAGGGCAACCCTCCGCGGGAGCAGCGCGACCCCCAACCGCATCTCGACCGCACGCTTGATCCCATCCAGGCTGGGTAGCGCCATCTGGATGTTGATCGGCGCATGACGTTTCTCGAACAGCCGCAGGACCCAGTCCCGTGCCGGCGAGGGATCGTTGTGCGCGATCACCTCCTGGCGTCCCAGCTCGGCCATCGTGACCTGCTTGCGTCGCGCCAGCGGATGGTCGGGATGGGTCAGCATGACCAGCTCGTCGCTGCCGATCGTGATCGACTGGAGGCCCCGCTGGGACGGCTGGAAGGTGAGGACGCCGAAATCGAGGTTGCGCTGGAGCACCTCGACCGGGATCTGGCGAGACGGGACCCGCCGGACGTGAACCTGAATCTGGGGATGCGCGCCGCGGAACCTGCCGATCAGCGGCAGCAGCGAGTGCACGGCCGCCTCGTTGGCGCCGATCAGGACCCGGCCGCGTCGCAGATCCTGGAGCTCGCGCACCGCCGATCCCGCTTCCTCCGAGAGACGGGTCAGCCGCTGGGCGTAGTCGTGGAGCACCAGCCCGGCCTCGGTGAGGGTCCCGTCCTTGGACGAGCGATCGAACAGCCGTTCGCCCAGCTCGAGCTCCAGTCGGCGGATCGCCTGGCTGACGGCCGGCTGGGTGCGGTGGAGCTTGGCCGCCGCTCGCGAGAAGCTGCGTTCGGTGGCCACGGTGAGAAACACGTGCAGCTCGGATAGCTCCATGGACGTTCTGCCTTCAGAGCGCGGGGGTGAACGTGCGATGTCACTATCATAAGACATTTTTATTAAAGCGTAAAGATTATAGACTTGACTGATTGCCGGCGGCTTGCGTACAACAGCCAGAGGGGGGAGGGTGAGCGAAACTTAGTTGGAAATTGAAACGGCTCCCACACCCTGTGGTTTGATGACGTTAAGCAAAACGGCCATCAACCCACGAGAGAAAGGAGCCGAGATGAGCAGTGTCCTACGTCCTGTCAGGAAGCGCAAAAAGGGTCGCAAGCTGGGCCGGGTCGAGGTCATCCGGCGCGAGGACTACACCGCGCTGGAGCTGGACGCCAAGGTGGAGCTGATCCGCTCGCTGGTCCCGCTGGGCTTGATGCACGTGGAGGAGGTGCTCGACGAGGAGGTAACGGCGCTGGCTGGCGAGCGCTACGCCCGCAAGGCCGCGTCGATCGGGGGCCGCCGGCACGGTAGCAACCCTGGGACCGTCGGCCTGGCGGGGCAGCGGGTGCCGATTCGGGTGCCGCGGGTGCGCGGGGTCGCGGGGCGGGAGATTCCGTTGCGCGCCTACGAGGCGTTGCATGGCGACGGCGCGGTGAATGACCTCCTGCTGAAGCGCGGGCTCTATGGGATCTCGTGTCGCAACTACGAGGCGGCCGCCGAGGCGATTCCCGGCGCGATCGGGCTGTCGGGGTCGACGGTGTCCCGAGGCTTCATCGAGGCCAGCGCCGCGAAGCTTCACGAGCTCCAGGAGCGGGACCTGGCCGCTGAGGACGTCGTGGCCATCGTATTGGACGGCAAGACGTTCGCCGAGGCCACAATGGTCATCGCACTGGGCATCACCATTTCTGGGGCGAAACACTTCCTCGGCTTCGTGGAGACGGACACGGAGAATGAGCGGGTACTGACGCTGTGCTTGCGGTCGTTGGTCGAGCGGGGGCTGGACCTCTCGCAGGGCCTGCTGGTGATCCTCGACGGCAGCAAGGGGCTGCGGGCAGCCGTCCGGAAGACCTTCCGCCACCGCGCCCTGGTCCAACGGTGCCAGTGGCACAAGCGGGAGAACGTGGTGAGTCACCTGGCCAAGAGCGAACTGGCGGCGTGGCGTCAGCGCCTCCAGCGCGCCTACAACCGGCCGGAGTACGACGAGGCCCTCACGGCGCTCAAGACGCTCCAGGGCGAGCTCGACGAACGGAACCAGTCGGCGGCTCGGAGCTTGACAGAAGGTCTGGACGAAACCTTAACGCTGCATCGCCTCGGGCTGTACGAGGTGCTGGGCCGGTCGCTGAAGACGACGAACTGTCTGGAGTCGGTCAATGCGCTCGTTGAGGAACGCTGTGCGAAGGTTGACCACTGGCAGAACTCGAGCCAACGCCACCGCTGGCTGGCGACCGCGCTCCTGGACATCGAGCCGCGCCTGCGGAAGCTGATGGGCTACCGCCACCTGCCCACGCTTCGTGCCGCGTTGAAGCAAGAACTGAAGATCGACACGACGACATCGAAGAAGGCCGCATGACGAATCCGGAGCCGTAGAGAGTTTCAATTGAGTCTCCCTCGCCTGAAGGCGAGGGAATCAGTGCGCCGCGTCGGCTGAAGCCGACTATCACGGCGCACGTCCCAGAGCCCGAAGAGGTCCGGCCCTGCGGCCTCCTGAAGGCTTCGCCTAAAGGCGAGGGGTTTCACCCATCCCAGAGGGAGACTCTAAGAATGGGCTTGACTCCCCAGAGGGGGGCGTCCGAGACCATCAGGGAGGCACGCATGGCGGCAGATCGCGTCACGATCTTCGACACTACGCTCCGCGACGGCGAGCAGGCTCCGGGGTTCTCGATGCGGATCGACGAGAAGCTTCGGCTGGCCCGCCAGCTCGACACCCTGGGCGTCGACCTCATCGAGGCCGGGTTCCCCATCGCGTCCGAGGCCGACTTCGAGGCCGTGCGGCTGGTCTCGACAGAGGTGCGGCGCCCGATCGTCGCCGGCCTCGCCCGCAGTCGCCGTGGCGACATCGAGCGCGCCGGGGACGCCCTGAAGCCGGCCGACCGCGCTCGGATTCACACCTTCCTGGCCACCTCCGACCTCCATCTCGCGGCGAAGCTGCGCATGAGCCGCGAGCAGTGTCAGGAGGCGGCGGTCGATGGCGTCAAGCTCGCGTTGCGCTACACGGACGACGTGCAGTTCTCCGCGGAGGACGCCCTGCGCAGTGACCTCGACTTCCTGTGCCGGGTCATCGAGGCCGTCATCGCCGTCGGGTGCACGACCGTCAACCTCCCCGACACGGTGGGCTACTCGACCCCGGACGAGATCAAGGAGTTCTTCACCCAGGTGCGCACCCGCGTGCCGAACGCCGACAAGGCGGTCTTCAGCGCCCACTGTCACGACGACCTCGGTCTGGCGGTGGCCAACAGCCTGGCCGCCGTACAGGCCGGCGTGCGCCAGGTGGAGTGCACCGTCAACGGGATCGGCGAGCGCGCCGGCAACGCGTCTCTCGAGGAGTTCGTCATGGCGACCCGGGTTCGGCCGGACATCCTGCCGTTCGAGACGGGTATCCAGGCCGAGGCCATCTTCGCGACGAGCCAGCTGCTCACCAGCCTGACGGACGAGGCCGTGCAGGCCAACAAGGCCATCGTCGGACGGAACGCGTTCGCGCACGAGGCGGGGATTCACCAGGACGGCATGCTCAAGGATCGTCGGACCTACGAGATCATGCGACCCGAGGACGTAGGGGTGAAGACCAGTCTGGTCCTGGGCAAGCATTCGGGCCGGCACGCGCTCCAGGCCCGGTACGAGCAGCTGGGGATCACCGTGTCCCGACTCGAGCTGGACCGGGCGTATCGCGCGATGATCGAGCTCGCGGACACCGAGAAGGTGGTGACCGACGACGCCCTGCGGACGATCGCGAAGCAGATCCGAGTCGAGGTGGCGCGGCCATCCGCCGCGACCCCATGAAGGCGACTCTCGCGCTTCTGCCGGGTGACGGCATCGGTCCAGAGGTCATCGCGGCAGCC
The DNA here is from genome assembly GCA_965197935.1 of Vicinamibacterales bacterium. Classification (GTDB taxonomy): domain Bacteria; phylum Acidobacteriota; class Vicinamibacteria; order Vicinamibacterales; family CAZQMT01; genus CAZQMT01. Next base: position 346,479 of record CBDAOD010000003.1, read on the forward strand.
ACCGCCGTCCTCCGCGTGATCGCCGCCCGTTTCGACCATTCCCTCGATCTGACCACCTGGCCGATCGGCGCGGCCGCGCTTCGATCGGGTCGGCCTGCCCTGCCCGCGGAGACACGGCAGGCGTGTCTCGCGGCCGACGCCGTGCTCCTCGGGGCCGTCGGCGACCCGGCCTTCGACACCGCCCCGCGGGCCGAGCGGCCCGAGGCCGGCCTGCTCGAGCTGCGCCAGACGCTCGGTACCTACGCGAACCTCCGGCCGGCCCGGCTATGGCCCGGCCTGGAGCACGCCAGCCCGCTCAAGGCGGATCGGCTGGCCGGCACCGACCTGCTGATCGTCCGTGAGCTGACCGGCGGGCTGTACTTCGGCGAGCCGCGCGGCGTCGATCCCGACCGCAGGTCGGCCGTCAACACGCTGCCCTACTCGCGCACCGAGATCGAACGGATCGCCAGGGTGGGCTTCGAAGCGGCGCAGCGGCGGCGACGGCGCCTCACCTCGGTCGACAAGGCCAACGTGCTGGAGACCTCCGAGCTCTGGCGCGCCGTGGTCATGGAGCTGTCGGCCCGCTACCCGGATGTCGAGCTGGACCACATGTACGTCGACGCCTGCGCCATGAGCCTGGCGCTCGAACCCCACCGGTTCGACGTGATCGTGACCGAGAACCTCTTTGGCGACATCCTGTCCGACGAGGCCGGCGCCATCGTGGGATCGCTCGGGCTGCTGCCCTCGGCCAGCCTCGGCGATGGGCCCGGGCTCTTCGAGCCGGTGCATGGATCGGCGCCCACGCTGGCGGGACGGGATCTCGCGAACCCCATCGGCGCGATCGCCTCCACGGCGATGCTGCTCCGACACGGGCTGGGCGCGGAGGCCGAGGCGTCCGCCGTCGATCGCGCGGTCGAGCGCGCCCTCGCCGACGGCTGCCGGACGGCCGACCTGGCACTGGAGGGCACGGCGCCCCTGAGCTGCTCGCGGATGGCCGAGGCCATCACCACACGGCTGACCGACGACAGCCCTTAGTGTCCTGTCACAGTGATTCGCGGCCACCGCGTCGTTGCCGCCATCCGGACCGGGTGCTAGACTTTAACGTTCGGCCGGAGACGTCGACCACTCCGGGGTCGCCGCGCTCCGGATTCCCCGATGGTGAGTGTAGCTCAAGGGTAGAGCGCCGGACTGTGGCTCCGGATGTTGGGGGTTCGAATCCCCTCACTCACCCCACTCTTGACCCCGCTCTCTCGCCCCCCCCGCGCCATCGCACTCCCGCCACCGGGGCGCCACGCGGCCGAGCAGCCCGTGGTGAACGTCTCGCGTCTCACCAGAACCCACCCGCGAGGCGCCGCGCCACACCCACTCGAGGCGCGCCGGGGGAGAATACCGGGGATATCTGACCCGCTTTGGGCAATGCCCAGCGCAGAACGGGCCGGGATGCCGGTCGACTGCAGCGGGACGTTCACTACAGGCTGCGACAGGAGCGACCGACCAAGGACGAGCTGATCCAACTACTCAACGTCCAACAGCTGGCCACGCGGGCCGTGACCTTCATCCCCGAGGCCATCGCCGCACTGATCATCTTCGCGGCCTTCTGGGTGGTCTACCGGCTGACGCGGTTCCCCCTGACCGCGATCCTCCAGCGGGCGGGTATTCATGCGACGCTCGTGTCCATGGTCATCGACAACGTCTACCGGGGGATCGTCCTGCTGTTTGGCCTGATCATGGCCGCCGATCAGATCGGTATCAACGTTCGAGCGGCCCTGGCCGGGTTGGGGGTGGTCGGGATCGCCGTCGGGTTCGCCGCGCAGGATTCCCTCTCGAACATCATTGCGGGCTTTCTCATCTTCATGGACAAGCCGTTCACGGGCGGCGACTGGGTGAAGGTCGCGGGTCAGTACGGCAAGGTCAGCGAGATCACGATGCGGACGACCCGCATTCGGACCAACAACAACACCTACGTCGTGATCCCGAACAAGACGATCATCAACGAGGTGCTAGTGAACCACTCCAAGCACGGCGAGACCCGCGTCGACGTTCCGGTCGGGATCGCGTACAAGGAGCGGATTCCGGCGGCACGCGCGGTCATCCTCGAGGCGGTCGGCCATCTCGACGGCCTCGCGCGGTTCCCCCCGCCGGATCTGGTCGTCACCGAGCTGGGTGGCTCGAGCGTCAACCTCAAGATCCGCGTCTGGATCGAGGACGCCGCCGTGGAGGAGGGGACCTTTTACCGGGTCATGGAAGCGAGCAAGATCGCGCTCGACGAGGCGGGCATCCAAATTCCCTACCCGCACCTCCAGCTCTTCGTCGACAGCGTCGAGGACCGAGTCTGGCAGCAGGCCGCGCGGCTGGCCGGCGCGTCATGAGCGGCGAGGGCGGGACCCGGCGGACGACCAGGAACAGGTAAGATCGGGGGGCACCCCGGTGTTCGACGGAGACCTCGATGAGATCAACCCATCGCCCCGTGTCGCTCGTGTGCGCGGTTGGTCTGCTCGTTGCCGTTGCAGCCCGGGGTGAGAGTCCTGCCGCAGGCGAGCAGGTATCCGGTCAGCGGCCCCAGACGTCCGCGGCGCTCAACGACCTGAGCGGAAGCCTGTCCACGCTGGCCGCGCAGGTGAGCCCGACGGTCGTGCAGATCTTCACGACGACCTTCGAGGTGGGCCAGGGCGTCGTCCCAACGAGCGGCGATCTGCTCACCACCCAGCGTGGCAGTGGGTCCGGTGTCATCCTGGACGCGGCCGGCTACATCGTGACCAACGCCCACGTCGTGCGCGGCGCGCGGCGCATCCAGGTCGAGCTCGTCTCGGCGGCGCGGGCAGGCGAGGGCGGCTCGATCCTCCGGGCGAGAGGGCGGCGCGTCGGGGCCCAACTCGTGGGGGCCGACCAGGAGACGGACCTGGCAGTCCTGAAGGTACAGGACCCGACTCTCGACCTGGTCGCCCTGCCCATCGGCGACTCGGACGACCTGCGGCTCGGCCAGCTCGTCCTGGGGTTGGGGAGTCCGCTCGGGTTCGAGAACTCCGTCAGCCTGGGCGTGGTCAGCGCGGTGGCCCGACAGCTAACGCCCGAGGACCCGATGATCTACGTCCAGACCGACGCCCCCATCAACCCCGGGAGCAGCGGTGGCCCGCTCGTCAACACGCGCGGGGAGCTCGTGGGCATCAACACCCTCATCATCTCGCAATCGGGCGGTCACGAGGGCATCGGCTTCGCGGCTCCGAGCAATATCGTGCGTCACGTGTACGAGCAGATCACGCGTCTCGGTCACGTGCGCCGCGGCCAGATCGGAGCGCGCGCCCAGACCATCACGCCCGTCCTGGCTGAGGGCCTGGGGCTGAGCCGTACGTGGGGTGTGGTGCTGGCCGACGTCGTGCCCGGTGGGATAGCCGATTAGGCGGGTCTCCGGGTGGGTGACATCGTCCTCAGCCTCGACGGCAAGCTCATGGAGAACGGCCGGCAGTTCAACGTCAATCTCTACCGGCGCTCGGTCGGCGATCTCGTCACGCTCGAGATCGAGCGAGGCGGCGAACGCCTCTCCTACCCAGTCGCCATTGCCGAGCGTCCAGGGGATCCGCAACGTCTGGCCGCGCTGGTCAATCCGGAGAAGAACCTGGTGCGGCGACTGGGAATCCTGGCCCTGACCGTGGACGGGCAGGTCGCCGAGATGCTGCCGCCGCTGCGCAGCGTCGGCGGAGTCGTGGTGGCCGCCACGTCGGCAGATGCTCCGCAGGCGCGGGGCGACGGATTCGTCCCGGGCGACGTGATCCATGCCGTCAACCGCACGCGCATCCGGTCGCTCGTGGAGCTGCACGCGGCGGTGGACGCGCTGGGGATCGGGGATCCAGCGGTCGTGCAGGTCGAGCGGCGGGGCCAGCTGCAGTACGTCACATTCACCGTGGAGTGAGCGAGATATAATCTGCCCCTGGAGGCAGGAGCGATGACCGACGAGGAGACACAGCGCGCCGAGATGCTGATCAGCCGCCTGGAGATCGCCGTGGGCGAGGTGTTCGCCCAGGACCGCCGCCTGGGGGATTCGGTGACCCGGATGATCCAGGATCTCGGCGGGCTGCGTTCGCTGCTCGGGCTGGTGAAACGAAAGGGCTAGCAGCCCGTGGTGAAAGACCGGCGTCGCACGAAGGGCCGCCGTGGGCGATGCCGCGCACGGCCCGAGCAAGGCGCGAGGAGCGAGAATACCGGGAGTATTTGACCCGTCGTGAACAATGCCCAACGCAGCCCGCGGCGGGATGCGGCGCCGGCCGACTGCAGCCGGACTTTTGCCACGGGCTGCTAGTACTACTTTGTTAGATCGCACAATTTGGGCGAGATCCGACAAGTGATCTAATTTGAGGACATTGTACTTTTCCGGCGAATTCGGTACCCTGCGCGGTAGTGCACGACCGCCGCACGGTGGGGCAGTTGCGTCGCCTGATGAGATGGCTCGAGGCCTTCAAGGCGTGCTTCGGCCAGCGCGCACAGGAGCTGGCGTTGCGCCGGTACGTCCAGGGGTTGCTCAGCGACAGCCCGCGCAAGTCGATGGAAGCGATGCTGGCGCGGGGGACCGATCCCGGGGGCTATCAAGCGTTCCAACACTTCATCACCGATGCGCCGTGGAGTGCCGACGGCGTCTGGCGCTGCCTGCGGGCGGTGCTGCCCGAACGCGAAGGGCTGGTGATCTTCGCTGGCACGAGTTTCCCCAAGCCAGGGACGTCCTCGGTCGGGGTGGCCCGCCAGTACTGCGGGGCCGTGGGGAAAGTCGCCAATGGCCAAGTGGCGGTCACCGCGGCGCTGTGGACCGGGCTGCGCGCCTACTTGCTGGGGGCCGCGCTCTATGTGCCCGAGGCGTGGCTGACCGACGCCGCCCGCGATCGGGCGCGGCTTCCCCGGGGTGTCCGGTTGCAGGCGAAGTGGCGCCAAGCGCTCACCCTGCTCCGGCAGGTGCGCGCCAGCGGCCTCACCGGCACCGGCGTGCTGGCCGATGCGGAGTTTGGCGATACCGGCCTGTTTCGGGCCATGTGGCATCGGTTGCGGCTCCCCTATGCGGTGGGGATTTCCTCGTCGCAGACCGTGTTCCTGGGGCGGCCGCGCCTCGGGCACCGGCGGGGCGGCCGGCTGGGGCGCCCGCGCACCCGGCCAGACCTGGCGGCGGGCGTGCGGGCGTACACGGTGGCCCAGGCCGCCAAGGCGCAGCCGCGGTGGCGGCCCATCAGCTGGCGCAACCGCCGCGGCGGGCGCCGCTGGACGGTCCAGTGTGTGGCCCTGCGGGTGACCCCGGCCCACGACTGGCGCGACCGCCGGCTCGCCCCCGAGGTGTGGCTGCTGGCCGAACGCGACACGGGCGCGACGCCGCGGACCAAATACTTCTTCGTCAACCTGCCGGCCACCACCTCCTGGCCGCAGCTCGTCCGACTCGCGCATCAGCGGTGGGCCATCGAGCAGCAGTACCAAGAGTTGAAGCCCCACCTCGGGTTGGATCACTTCGAAGGCCGCACGTTCCCGGGCTGGCACCATCACGTCGTGCTCACCGCCGTGACGTACAACTTCCTGCAGGCCGAGCGGCGGCGGCACCTCGCCGGGCTCACCTTTCCAGTGGCCCGCGCGATCGTGCAGGAAATCTTCACCGCGGACCTCTTTGCTCCACGGCCGTTCTACCTGAAGCGCATCGAGGCGCTAAAGTCGGTGCACTTGCGGATCTAACAAAGTAGTACTAGGCCTCGATGCGGCCGACCAGAATGAGACCGAACCGAAGGCTTCCCGCGGTCTGCTCCTCGAACGCCACGGGAACCTCGAAGACGACGGCGGCGTGGCCCTCCTCGGTCGTCTGGGCGGTCAACGCTTCGGCGTCCGACACCGGCGGATCGAGGCTCCAGACGGCGGGGTGGGAGACGTTGATCGAGCGCTTGGACAGGTCGACCAGGTCGTTGTGCGAGATCGGCGCCGCGTCGACGTCCTCCGCCGCCGGGCTGAGCAGCAAGAACTCCCGGAAGGGCGAGATTCCGAGGTGGTCGCCATCCGCCGGCTGGACACCGTACCGCAGCGTGTAGACACCCGGGTCGATGGTGCGGCCGCGAATGTCCGGGTAGATCTCCGAAAGCCGCACGGCGCCCACGAGGCTCCCCTCCAGCACGGCGGACCACGACGCCGGGCCCGGGTCGAGCGCCTGGGTCGCCGGCAACGCGCCAACCCACCAGAACTCCAGCACCGTTTGTCCGCTCTGGACGCGGGCGCCCCCCTCCGCGAGGCGCGCTCTCACACCTTCGGCCAGCTCGTCGGGCGCCGGCTCGGTGTGTCCGGCCACCGAGAGACCCTGGAGCGACGACGGCGCGGCCGCCTGGACGATCGACAGCATCAGGGCGACGCAGACGCGCACTCGTAACACGCTGTGCTCCTCGCCTCGACCGGCGGACACGAGCGCTCGCGGACGGAAAAAAACGGTGCCGGCTAAGCCGGCACCGTTTTCGATCGCACGCTCACGGTGGGCGCATGACGCCCACGATCGCCAGCCGATTCTCGGCGCCCGCCGCCTCAGCGGGCGAACGTCCCGAAGAACGCTGATTTCTTTCCGGCCTGCTGCCACTTGGCCCCGAGCGCGGCGCCCGAGTAGACCTGGCTCTTGGTGACGCCGACCTGCGCCTCGGTCCCACTGGAGAGCGGATGGAACCACTGCATGGCCCCGCAATCCGGGTCGTGCACGACCTTCGTCGAAATCGCCATCCGGGCGTCGGCCGCCGCGACGACGACCTCGTCCGCCGTGCGCTTGAAGGTGATGGGCACGGCCGCGACGTCGAGGACGTTGTCGGTCAGGCCGTTCGAGAGAGACTGCGCCAGCGACACCAGCGCCTCTTGCTGGGCGGAGCTCGCGCGGTCGTCCACCAGGATGGCGGACCGGATTAGGGTCGACGCCACACCGCCGATCTCCTCGATCCCCAGGTTGCGATCCCCGACCACGGCGGCGACGACCGAGAGCCCATCGAGGGTGATGCCGTCGTGAGTGCCCTGGGCCACGCGCCAGGCCATGACCGCGTGGCGGCCGACCGTCTCGGCCTCGCTCCCCATGATGCAGCCGCCGGTGAAGACCTCTGCCGTCCGTGCCTCGACGTAGTCACCACTGATGGCGTTCCCCGGACCTGCGAACACCGGGCTGGCCGCCAGGACCATCGCTCCTGCCAACGAGGACAACTTGCTCATGATTCAGGACCCCTCTTGTCGAAAGCCGTCGATTCCCGTGAAGCCGCTCCGGGCGCCCATCGGGGCGCCGGTCCGCGTGGAACGACGAAGCTCTACAGCCAGTGAAATTATATCCTCTGGGGCGCGTCCGGGGCCAGATCGGTCGCCCGCAGCCGGTTCGGCGGCCGGGCCCGGATCGATCGGCCGGTGGCCACCGGCCATCAGTGATCGCAACACTCGCGTCCAGACTTGCAGCTGTCGGCGTTCGCGGGCTCACCATCGGGGCCCCACGCCTTCTGCGTGCAGGTGCACCAATAGGCCGTCGCGTCGAACCTGTCGTAGACCCGCGCCTCGTCCGCATCGGAAACCGACGTCACGTACATCCCCTTGTGACGCAGGCTGGCACAGTGCGACCCGTTGACCAAACGTGACTCGGGTGTGGGGTGATCCATGATAGCTCCCCGGTTGCGCCCACCGCCCCAACGCCTCGATACAGCGGCTCGCGGGTGGTTTGGCAGTCCGTCGTAATGACCTTGCTACGCGGTCTGGCCTCCAGCAGCCTCAAGAATGGCTCGCCGTACAGCCGTCCGGGCGATCTGCACCTTGTAGGCGTTCCGACTCATTGGCCTGGCATCCCGCAGCGCGGCTTCGGCCGCCCGCGCCGCTACCTCCTCGGTGACTGGTTGCCCCGCCAGGATCTCCTCGGCCGGCCGTGAACGCCACGGGATCGGCGCGACGGCCCCCAACACGACACGCGCCGACCTGACGTTGGCGCCGTCCATGGTCAGGGCGACGGACGCCAGGCACAACGGCCAGTCGTGTGACTGCTTGAAGCGGACCTCGTAGGACGCGTTCCGCTGATTCTGCGGCGCCGGGAGCGTCACGTGCGTCAGGAGCTCGTTCGGCTCCAGGACGTTCTCCGCCCACATGTTGCGATCGGGCATCACGAAGAAATCATCGGCGGCGATCTCCCGCTCCCCCGATGGTCCGATCACGCGGAACGTCCCGCCCAGGGCCAGGATCGGAACCGCCAGGGCCGACGGGTGCACGATGTGGCAGGGGCCTTCACCGAAGATCGCGTGATACTGGTTCTCGCCCTCGACGGCGTAGCACTGGGCTCCGCCCTTCTTGAGACAGTCGAACTCCTCGTTGCGGAAGTACCAGCACCGCGGCCGCTGGTTGATGTTCCCGCCCAGCGTGCCGACGTTTCTGATCTGCGGCGTGCCCACCTCGAGCGCCGCGTAGACCAGCGATGGATAGAGACGCGCGACATCGGCGTGCTCGATGATGTCGACCAGTCGCGCGGCCGCGCCGATGCGCACGCCGCCGTCGGCGGTGACACCGATGGTGCCGTCGAGATTCTTGACGTTCACCAGTCGGTCGGGCTGGAGGACGTAGTCCTTCATGAGGCCCAGGATGTCCATGCCGCCGGCGAGCGGGAGGGTTCTCCCCCGTTCGGCTTCCAGCGCCGCGAGCGCTTCCTGTTCGTTGCTGGCGTTGACGTAGGCAAACGCTTTCACAGCGTTCCTCCTGCCTGCTCGCGCGCGAGCGCATCGAGAACCTTGTCCGGTGTCAGCGGCAGGCTCCTGACCCTGACGCCGGTGGCGTTCGCGACGGCGTTGCCGATCGCCGCGGCGGTGGCAATGGTCGGCGGCTCTCCGAGACCGACGACGCCGCGCTCGGGTTGGTTCGCCACGGTGATGTCGATCTCCGGGACGTCGGACATGCCGGGGACCAGATACCATTCCATGTTCGGGTTGACCATCTGGCCCGTGTTGCGATCGAGGATGCGGTGTTCGTAGAGTGCGAAGCCGATACCCATGATGATGCCGCCGTAGATCTGGCTCTCGGCGGTCAGCGGGTCCATGACGAGGCCGCAATCCTGAACGATGGCCACCCGCTTGACCCGGGTGATCCCCGTCTCGATGTCGACCTCGACCTCCGCGAACTGGACACCGCTCGACCCACTCGAGGAGAGACCGCGCTCCCACTCGCCGTCGACCGAGACCGGTTCGGTGCCGAGCCGACGGCAGGCTTCCTGCCAGCTCATCGTCCTGGAGGCATCGCCCCCGACCTGGACCCGGCCGTCACGAACCACGATGGCGTCGGGCTCCACACCCAGCTCCGACGCCAGCCTGGCGGCAAATGCTGCGCGGGCCTTCTCGCTCGTGATGCGGATCGCCGGCGTCACCGACGGCGCGGTCGTGCTGCCGCCGCTGCCACCGCTGAACGGGTACTCGCTGTCCCCGATCTCGGGCGTGACGGCCTCGAACGGAATCCCCAGCGTCTCGGCCGTTACCATCTGGACCAGCGTCCGGGTTCCGGTACCGATGTCCTGTGTGCCACAGCGCACGACCACTCCGCCATCAGGCAGGATCTCCAAGTGCGCCTGCGTCCCCCGGCCACCGCCGCCCCACCGATTGGCGGCGCAGCCGACGCCGGTCTTGATGGCCCCGGGAGTGGAGTCACCCGTCGGATGGCGCCGGCTCCACCCGAACCGCTGCGCGGCCAGGGGGAAATACTCGCTCCACATGGCGTTGGGCGCCTTCGGCGGCAGGTTCTTGAGACGGAACTCGACCGGGTCCATACGGATCCGGTCCGCCAGCTCGTCCATCATGAGCTCGGTGATGAAGCAGCCCTGCGGGTGTCCGGGCGCCCGCATGGCCCGCTGGGGACCGGCGTTCGTGTAGACGTCGGCGTGGGTCCGGCGTCGGTTGGGGAACTGATAAATGTAGGGGAGGGGGAAGCCGGCCCCGCGGCCCGCACCGCCGGTGCCCCAGGTCTCGGCGTCGAACGCCGTCAGCATGCCGTCGGCGGCCACGCCGGCCTTGATCTTGGCGAAGGCCGAGGGCCGATTACCCGTCGCCAGCTGCTCTTCCTTGCGGTTGAGCATCATCTTCACGGCCGCATCGGCCTGCTTGGCCAGCCGGGCGCAGACGATGCCCTGCACGTCGGGACCGAACTTGCTCCCGAACCCGCCGCCCATGTACTGGGTGATCACCCGCACGTTGGCCTGGGGGATCTCGAGCGCCTTGGCGAAACCCTCGCGCGTGCCGTGGACCGCCTGGGTCGATGCCCACGACGTCAGCCTGTCGCCGTCCCACTCGCAGACGCACCCGTGGGTCTCGAGGCTCTGGTGGGTCTCGACCTGCGTCGAGTACGACTCCTCGACCGTGTGCGCCGCCGCCGCGAACCCGGCCTCGAGGTCGCCCTCTTCCTCGGCGTTGCCCCGCTTCACGTTCCCACCCTCGAAGATTGGGGGCGCCATCGGATCCATGGCCTGCTCGACGGTGGCCAGGTGCGGCAGGACCTCGTATTCGACCTGGACCAGCCGCAACGCGTCGGCCGCGAGCTCCTCGGTCGTGGCCGCCAGGGCCGCGACCTCGTCACCCTGGTACATCGCGCGCTGGCCGGGTTCGAGGATGGCGAGTGCCGCCCTCACCCCTGGTGCACGCTCCGCCGCCGACAGGTCGATGGACACGATCCGAGCGTGGGCGTGGGGTGACCGCAGGATGCGACCATAGAGCATGCCGGGGCGGTTGATGTCGTACGAGTACTTGGCCTTGCCCTGCGCCTTCTCCGGGCCGTCCACACGTCTGATGCGCGACCCGATCAGGACCGGCTCGTCGGGCCACGAATAGGCCGCGCCCGGTTCGGGCGTCGCCGGACTCTGAACCTCCGGAACCTGGCGTTCATCAGCCACGGCGCACCCCCTGTGTCTTGAGCGCCGCCTCGAGGACGCGAGCGTACGTGCCACAACGGCAGATGTTTCCGTCGAGCCCGGCCCGCGCCTCCTCGGGCGTTGGATTGGGATTCTTCTCGAGCATCGCCACGGTGGCGACCACGTAGCCCGGGGTGCAGAAGCCGCACATCAGTGCATCCGCATCACAGAAGGCCTGTTGAACCGGGTGCAAGCCGTCCGCGGTCGCGAGACCCTCGACGGTGCGGATGGCCTTGCCCTGCGCCTCGATGGCGAGGGTCGAGCACGAGTACACGGCGCGCCCGTCGACGATCATCGTGCACGCGCCGCAGCTCCCGCGATCGCACACACGCTTCACTCCGGTGATGTCGAGCCGCGTGCGTGCGGCATCGAGCAGGGTTACCCGGGGCTCGATCGTCAAGTTGTGGCGCTGGCCGTTGATCGTCAGCGCGACGGGAATCTCTCCCGGGCCGACGGCCTGGACACCCGCTTGCGCGCGGCTGTCGGTGGGAGACAGGACCCCGGTCGCGATGCCAGCGACACCAACGGTCTTGAAGAAGTCCCGCCGGCTGACGCTGACGCGAGGCGATCCGCCCTCCTCGTCCGGCTCGCAGGGATGATCCACCGGAACGTCATCTTTCGGAGCCATTCGACCTCCGGGCTCGATGGGGAATGAGAATATCGACGCTCTAGCCTACTGAAATCGTGATCGAAAGGGCAAGCGAAACCAGGGCGGCTAACCCCAGAGTTCACTTGGGTTGCCAGGTCTGGCGCAACACAGCTCTCGTCGTCCAGAACAAACCAGGCTTGGCAACCCAAGCGAACTCTGGGGTTAGACCTTGCGCGACCGCAGCCGCGCCCGGCCCATCGCCAGGGCCTCGGCAGAGCGGGCCCGGCGTCGATCGACCGACAGGGCGCCCGCGCCCCCCAGCACGAGGCAGACCAGGGCGGCCAGCAGGACCAGATGGAACTCGACTCCGTGTCCGGTGTCGGCCTGCAGGGTCCAGTTGAGGAAGAAGCCGCGCGGGAGGTGGATCGTCCAGGCCGCCGCGGCGATCTCGATCGCGAGCACCAGCGACGCCCAGTGGGTGAACACCCCGGCTAGCAGCGCGAGTCCGCCGACGCACTCCAGCGCCGCCACCGCGAGCGTGAAGGTCAGGCCGTAGCTGAACCCCAGGGTGTCGAACAGCGCCGGCGCGGGCGTGCTCTCCCAGAGCGGCAGCAGCCGCGGCGCACCATGGGCAACGAAGACCGCTCCCAGGGCCAGCCGCAGGATGGTCAGCCCTATCTCCGACATCCACACTCCCCTCGAGATCCGCGCGGAAATTCGGGCGCGATCGCGCGACCGGACGCGATTCGGGCCCGCATCATTGTGCCATCGTTTACGCTATACTGCCCTCCAAGATTCGTCGAAACTTCAACAGGGGGATCTCCCCACCGGTTGGCGGCGCGTGACGAGCACACCGCCGATCCGCGTGGACGGATACCACCCGAGCGAGGTCTGCGATGTGGACACGTCGAGCCTTCCTCCGCAGCGCCGGCATCGCCGGCCCGGCGCTGGCCACCTTCACCTCCGACAGTCTGACCCGCGTCGCGCAGGCGTCCAGGGCGGTCGCGGCTCAGCCCGTGAGCGAGGTCGCCGCGAACGAGCTCTATTGGAGGGAGATCCAGCAGGCGTTCACGCTCGATCGCACGATCATCAACCTGAACAACGGCGGCGTCTCGCCGAGTCCACGTGTCGTACACGAGGCGCTGAAGCGCTACCTCGACATCGCGAACCAGGCTCCCGCGTACCACATGTGGACGGTGCTCGAACCCAACATCGAGTCGGTGCGGCGTGAGCTGGCCGTCGAATTCGGATGCGAGACCGAGGAGATGGCCATCACCCGCAACAGCAGCGAGGCGCTGCAGATTGCCCAGCTGGGTCTGGATCTGGAGCCCGGCGACGAGGTGCTGACCACCAATCAGGACTACGGCCGCATGCTGACGACCTGGCAGCAGCGCGAGCAGCGTGACGGCATCAAGCTGACCCAGATCTCCTTCCCCGTGCCGCCTCCGAGCATGTCCGACCTGACGGCACGCCTCGAGCGGGCGATCACGCCGCGCACCAAGGTCCTCCATTTCTGCCACATCACCAACAAGTCCGGCCAGATCTTCCCCGTGAAGGAGATCTGCCAGCTGGCGCGGCGGCGGGGTATCAAGACCATCGTCGACGGTGCCCACGCGTTCGCGCACTTCCCGTTCAAGCTACGCGACTTCGAGTGCGACTACTACGGCACGAGCTTGCACAAATGGCTCCTCGCGCCGATCGGCACCGGATTCTTGTACGTGCGGAAGGAGAACATCGAGAGCCTCTGGCCCATGCAGCCGGCCGGAGCGGAGCTCAAGGCCGACATCCGCAAGTTCGAGGAGATCGGCACGCATCCGGCGGCGCACCACAACGCGATCGCGGAGGCCATCACGTTCCACCGCTCGATCGGTGGTGGGCGCAAGGCGGCGCGCCTCCGCTATCTCAAGGACAGGTGGGCTCGCCGGCTGGAGGGGCAGCCCGGCGTCACGCTCTACACGAGCTTCGACCCGCAGCAGGCGGGGGCAATCGGGCTCGTCGGGATCGCGGGAGTCGACCCGGCCGAGATCGTCGATCACCTGTGGGAGCGCTATCGGATTCTGGTCGTGCCGATCAAGCACGAGGAGTTCGAGGGGATCCGCGTGACGCCGAACGTCTACACGACGATCGACGCGATCGACACGTTCGCCGGCGCCATGGAGGACATCATCCGCGAGGCAGGACCCTAGCAGCCCGTGGTAAAAGTCCTGCTGCAGTCGGCCGGCGCTGCATCCCGCCTGGCTGCGTTGCTTGTCGGTCAAATACTCCCGGTATTCTCGCTCCTCGCGCCTTGCCAGCCGGGCGCAGCGCCGCCCTTGGTGCAACACAGGACTTTCACCACGGGCTGCTAGCGTACTCTGTCACGTCGTCCAGCCGATGACCCGCGCTGGCGTTGCAGCAAGCCTTCCACCCCATCGAGCAAATCCGCCACCGCCCGGGGAAACTCCGTTGCCGTGAACGTATCGTCGGTCACGCACGCGACGCGGTAGGCGCCCTCGGCGAGCAGGTCGCCCGAGGCCTGGTCCCGCGCCTCGAAGCGATACGCGATCCGGCGCGGCGTGCGTTGCTCCACGGCAACCCCAATCTCGATGAGCTGCTCGGGCCGTGCCGGCGCCCGGAACACACACGACATCTCGATCCGCGGCATCAAGATTCCCAGCTCGCGCATCAGCTCGACACGGTTGCGTCCCAGGGCCAGAAAGAGCTCGGCCTCGGCCGTCTCGAAGAACCGCAGAAAGTTGCCGAACCAGACGACCCCCGCCGCGTCGGTGTCGGCCCAATGCACGCGCACGTGCACGCGATAGAACGAATCGGCCACTGGTACGCTCCTGGCTCCCTGTGCCGCGGCACGGGTGGAGATACGGTGCCGGCGCGTCACGACCCGGCCCGCCTCACGCGGGCGGCGCCAGCCGCTGGCGCAAGACGTCCCGGGCGCGGGCGGTCGCCTCTCGATCCACGGCGCCGCTCTCGGGGACCAGCACGACGCCATACGCCGCTTCCGCGCGGGCCGCCGAGATCCGGCCGGCCACCACGTCCCGCACGACGCGCTCGGGGTCGCGCTCCCAGGGCGGTCCGTACCCTCCCCCTCCGCCCATCTGCACGCTGAAGACGTCGCCCGGTCTGATGTCCACCGAGGTCTTCGAGGGTAGCTCGCGAGGATCGGTGTCAGGGTTGAGAACGTAGTGGGCCGGTCGAGCGCACTGGCCGCCCGCGAATCCCCACGGCGCGAACTTGGCGCGATCCGCCAGGACCGAGAAGACGGTCTCGTGGTCGAAGGCATAGTCCCGGCGCAGCCCCAGACCACCGCGAAACCGCCCGGGGCCTTCGGAATCCTGAATCAGCTCGTAGCGCGCGATCCGCACGGGGTAGCCCGCCTCGGTCTCCTCGATCGGCGCGTTCTCGGTGTTCTGGGCGTGCGGCTGCACCGCGTCGATTCCGTCCTTGGTTGCCCGGGCACCGTACCCACCTCCCATCGCCTCGTAGAACACGTAGTACTCACCCGTCCGCGGCGAGATCCCACCGAACATGATGTTGCTGAGGCATCCCTTCGAGCCGGCCGCCAGGCGTTCCGGCACGGCCTGGCCCAATGCCTGCAGTACGGTCTCACTCACGCGAAAGCCCGTCTCCCACCCACCGTTGATGGCCGCCGGGGGCCGGGCGTTGACGACGGAACCCGGGGGCGCCTTCACCTGTATCGCGCGGTAGAAGCCATCGTTGACCGGGAGATCCGGGTCCATCAAGGCCCGAAGGGCGTAGGCGCAGTTCGACAGCACCATCGCGTAGGTCGCATTGATCGGACCCTTGCGCTGGGGGTCCGATCCCTCGAGATCGAACACGACCTCGTCGTCGCCGATCGTGACCGCCACGGCAACCTTGACCGGCTCATCGGTGATGCCATCGTCGTCCATGAACCCGACCGCGCGATACGTGCCGGCGGGGAGCCGTCGGATCTCCTCGCGCACCCGTCGTTCGGTGTAGACGAGCAGGGCCTCGACCGCGGCGGTCAGCCGGTCGAGACCGTGCCGGTCGATCGCCTGGGCCAGCCCGCGGATGCCGGCGTTGACGCCCGCGATCTGCGCCCTGAGATCTCCGCCCGTCTCGCGCGGCGCGCGTATGTTGTTCTCGATGAGCCTGAAGACGTCTTGCTCGATCTCGCCCGCCCTGAGGATCCTGATCGGGGGAATCCTCAGCCCCTCCTGGAAGATCTCCTTCGCGAGGCCCATGCTGCCAGGCGTGCCGCCTCCCACGTCGAGGTGATGCGCGAGCGTCGCCACGAACGCGATCAAACGCGGGCCGTGGAAGACGGGTGACACCAGGCAGACGTCGTTCAGGTGGACCCCGCCGCGATGACCGTCGTTGCAGAGGATGCCGTCGCCCGGTCCGAGGCGCCCCTCGCCGAACTCTCGAACGATCCGGGGAACGAAGTGCACCAGCGATCCCAGGTGAATCGGCTGGGAGAAGGACTGGGCGACCACCCGCAGGGAGGCATCGAAGATGGCGCACGAGAAATCCAGCCGCGTCTTGATGTTCGTCGAGTAGGCCGTCCGCTGAAGCGCGAGCCCCATCTCGTCGGCGATCGCGGTCAGCCGGTTGCGCACGACCTCGAGCTCGACCGCCCCGATTCGGGGTTCGGCGTCGTTCCCAGGCGTCATCGTTCGATCTCTCCTGCTGGCGTCCCGCATGGCGGGGGTGAACCGTCCTCTCCGGTGAGACGCCGGAACGCGGCGCCCGCGCCAGGCAGCGTCGGCCTACGACGGGCGCAGCCTCAGGATACCGTGCTGCCCGACCTCCACGCCGTGCCCGGGGTGAACCAGGGTCGTCGAGTCGGGCTCCTCGATCACCGCGGGACCCGAGAGGTGGTTGCCCTGTGCCAGCCGCCCGCGATCGTAGATGGGGCAATCGACGAAGCCCTCGGCCTCCTCGAAGAAGACCGGGCGGTTCGCGGTCCGCGCGTGCGCCGAGCTCGCACCCCCCTTCGCGGGGCGCCAGAGCGTGGGCCTCGTGATGGACCCGACGGCGATCGCTCCGAGGTTTACGATCTCGATCGGCTCGCCTGGAACCGCATACCCATAGCTCTCCCGGTGCAGCCGGTCGAAGGCCTCCCGCAGACGCGGCCGGTCGGCCTCGTCGAGATCGCCGCCGGGGACTTCGACCCGCAGCTTCCAGGACTGTCCGACATACCGCATGTCGGCGTAACGCTCGAAGGTCACCCGCTGGCGCTCGACTCCCTCGGCGGACAGCTCGTCCGCGGCCATGGCCTCGAACTCACGGTACTGGCTGGTGAGCCCCGACAACGACGCCTCCGCCAACGGCTGGAGCCGGGTGGTCCGGTACTCGTGCCGGAGGTCGCTCACGAGCATGCCCAGCGCCGACGCGACGCCCGGGCCCGGGGGGATCAGCACGACCGGTATCCCCAGCTCGGCGGCGAGCTGGTTCGCGTGCGCGGGCCCGGCTCCGCCGAAGGACACCAGGCAGAACCCGGCCGGGTCGTGGCCGCGCTGGACAGTCACGAGACGCATCGCCGCGACCATGGTGGCATCGGCGATCTCCACGATCCCCATCGCGGCGCGCACCGGGTCGACACCCAGCGGTCCGGCGCACCGCCGGTGCACGGCGCGCCGGGCGGCCTCGACATCGAGCGGCATCTGCCCACCCAGAAAATTCTCTGGGTTCAACCGTCCGAGGAGGAGATTCGCGTCGGTGACGGTCGGCTCCTCTCCTCCGCGCCCGTAGCAGGCCGGACCGGGATCCGCTCCCGCGCTGCGGGGCCCGATTCGCAGCAACCCGCCGGAATCGATCCAGGCGAGCGAACCACCACCGGCGCCGATCTCGACGAGGTCCATGACCGGGGCCAGAATCGGGTAGCCGCTGCCCTTGGCCAGTCCGGCACCCGACCCGAGCGTCGCGCCCGCCTCGAACTCGGTCACGACCCGGGGCTGTCCCCCGAGAATCAGACCCATCTTGGCGGTCGTGCCGCCCATGTCGAACGAGATGGCGTCGCGCTGTGCCGCCAGCGCCGTGATGTGGGCCGCCGCGGTGACGCCGGCCGCCGGGCCGGACTCGAGCATGTAGATTGGTCGCCGCCGTGCCGCGGCCGCCGGCATGATTCCACCGTTCGACTGCATCACGTGAAAGCTGGCCTTCGCGGCCGCCGACTCGAGGCTCCGCTCGATCGCCCCGAGATAGCGGTTCACGATCGGAGCGATGTAGGCGTTGGTCACCGCCGTGCTCGCCCGCCAGTACTCGCGGATCTCCGGCGCGATGTCGCTCGAGAGCGAGATCGTCGCCGCCGGGTGGTGACGCCGGATGATCTCCGCGACTTGCCGCTCGTGCGCCGCGTTCCGGTAGGCGTGCAGCAGGCAGACCGCGATCGACTCCACACCCTCGCCGCGAAGGAACTCGACGGCGCGGCGGACCGCGTCCGGGTCGAGGGGCTCGAGGACGTCGCCACGGTGGTCGAGTCGTTCGGGGACACCGACGCATCGCTCCCGGGGAATCAGGGGCGGGGGTTTCTCGGTCTGCAGATTGTAGAGCTCGTGTCGGATCTGCCGCCCGATCTCCAGGATGTCGCGGAAGCCCTCTGTGACGATCAGCCCGCACCGGGCACCGCGGCGCTCGAGCAGGGCGTTCGTCGCCACCGTGGTGCCGTGGATGATCGCCTGCAGTTCTCCCGGAGCCAAACCGGCCCGACGCTCCAGGCGCCGCACCGACGAGAGGAAGCCGACCGCGGGGTCGGCCGGCGTGGTCGGTAGCTTCTCGGCCCAGACCGTTCCGGTCGCTTCGTCGATGAGCACGCCGTCCGTGAAGGTGCCCCCCACGTCGACCGCCAGGCGAAAGCGCCGGGGGACCGTGGTCATCGCCGCGCGTTCATCGTCGTCGCCCGTGGGTAGGGTCCTCCGCGGAAGAGGTCGGCCTGCCTTCAGCCGACCTTCTTGAGATACCCGCCCGGATTGAATGTGAGATACAGCTTCTCTTTCGATCGGTCCACGGTGAAGTCGCTGCGGTCGGCGAGGAACTCCTCGACCGCCTCGGTGGGACCCGGACCGAAATCAGGCTCGACCGGGTGTCCGTTCAGGTTCGTGTCCTCGACGATGAGGTAGCTGCCCGTGGTCACGAGTGGGGCATACCGGCCGAGCTCGGCGAGCACGTGCTCCTTTCGGTGATCCGAATCCAGGATCACGAGGATGGGGGCCTGGCCTTCCGCCTCCGCCGCCACCCGGCCGACGATCTCCTCCGAGACCGACGAGCCCAGCAGATAGGTGATTCTGGGGGGGACGTTCACCTCGTTCCTCGACGTCGATCGTCACGACCCGGCCGTGGCCCACCAGATCGCAGATGCTCGCCAGATACAGGGCGCTGCCCCCGAAGGCGGTGCCCGACTCGACGATCAGACCGGGGCGCAGCTCGTGGATGATCTCCTGGTAGAGCCAGAGATCCATCGGGCACTTCAGGATGGGCTGGCCCATCCACGAGATGTTCCGCCAGGTCATGTTGAAGGCGCGGGCGTCAAAGAACAGCTGGTGGAACCGCTCGACGAGCGACGCCTCATCCGCGCGGCTCAGATACAGCCGCCAGTAGAACGCACCCCGCAGCGTCTTGATCTCGTGGGCGACCGCCTGAACGAGCTTGCCAGCCATGCTCACGGACTGTTCCTTCCTCGGTACCATCGACACAACGCAGCCGGACGTCGCGCGTCGGGCAGGATTGTATAGTATCTGTCGGCGTTCGCTGCCGATCCCCGCGTCCCACGCATGGTCACACCATGAACCTGGCGCTTCTCCTGAGCCGAGCCGCCATGGCCTATCCGTCCAAGGTCGCCGTCGCGCAGGGCGAGGCCAGGGTCACCTACCGCGCACTGGAGGAAGGTGCCGCGCGGGTCGCGGGGGCGCTCCACGGCCTGGGCGTCACGCGTGGCGACCGTGTGGCTATCCTCCAGCACAACGGCCCGGCGTTTTTCGAGAGCCTCTTTGGCATCTTCAAGCTGGCGGCCATCGCGGTGCCGCTGAACGTCCGACTCCACGCCCGGGAGCTCGGCTACATCCTCCAGCACTGCGGAGCCGGCGCCGTCCTCCATGACGGGGCGTTCCGGGAGACGGCCGGCGATCTCGCGGGGCTGACGCCGGCGTGCGCCTGGCGCTGTGTCGGAGCCCCCGCGGCGGCGGGCGCCGCTCTCCCCGCCCCGGGCGCCTGGCCGCCGGCTACGGCGACGCCCATCACCACGGCCGCGGCGAACGAGGACGAGGTGGCCTGGCTGTTTTACACGTCCGGGACGACCGGACGTCCCAAGAGCGCGATGCTGACGCACCGGAACCTGCTGTCCATGACGATGAGCGTCTACGCCGATCATCATCCAATCGACGACAGAGACGTGGCGATCCACGCCGCGCCGCTCTCTCACGGGAGCGGCCTGTACAGCCTCGCCACCCTGGCCAAGGGCGCGACGAACGTCCTCCACGGGTCTCGGCGCTTCGATCCGCGCCTGCTGCTCGAGGAGGTGGCGGCCTGGCGAGTCTCCCTCATCACGTTCCTGGCTCCCACACAGGTGAAGCGACTCGTCGACCTGCCCCGAGACGCGGCGGGCGACTCCTCGAGCCTGCGTGCGATCATCTGGGGTGGGGGACCGATGCTCCGGGCGGACGCCCGGCGTGCGGTCGCACGCTTCGGCCCGATCCTGACCCAGCTCTATGGCCAGGGCGAGGCGCCGATGACCATCACAGCCTGTGGGGCGCGTTCGCTGGCGGCGGAGGTGGAGCGCGACGCGCCGAGCCTCAGCGCGGGTGTGCCTCGGCTGGATGTCGAGGTGCGGATCGTCGACGAGCGGGACGAACCGCAGGCCGCCGGTGCGCCCGGTGAGGTCGTCGTGCGCGGTGGCGTGGTCATGAAGGGCTACTGGCAGGACGCCGCGGCGACGGCGGACGCCCTCCGCGGGGGCTGGCTCCACACCGGGGACATCGGCTATCTGGACGACCGCGGCTACCTCTACCTCATCGACCGCAAGCACGACGTGATCATCTCGGGTGGCGCCAACATCTATCCGCGTGAGGTGGAGGAGGTGCTCGTGGAGCATCCGGAGGTCCGCGAGGCCGTCGTGTTTGGGGTGCCGGATCCCGAGTGGGGCGAGTCGGTTCGCGCCGCCATCGTGCCCCGCGACCCCGGCGCGCCGCCCGCCGGGACGACCATCGCCGGGTTCTGCAGAGCCCACATCGCCGCCTACAAGGCGCCCCGATCCGTGGTGGTCCTGACCGAGATCCCGAAAAACGCGTATGGCAAGGTGTTACGGCGCGACGTGAAGCGCCGGCACGGCTGAGCGCGCCGGCCGGCGAATGATGCAGCCCGCCGGGGCACGGTCCGATACAACAAGTGGCCCGGGATGCGGCGCAGAACGCCCACTCTCGCCTATTCGCTGTGCTATTCTCGTGATGCTCCAGCCCACAGAGGGGTCTCCGGCGAGATGATCAGGCTGCTTCACCTGTCCGACGTGCACCTAGGGGCCCCCTTCCCGGCCTTCGGCCTGCTGTCGGATCTCCGTCGCCAGGAGGTCCTCGAGGCGTTCCGTGGGCTTCCCGAGATCGCCGAGACCGAGCAGGCGCATGCGGTGGTGATCGCGGGCGACCTGTTCGACGGTCCAAGACCCTCCGAATACACGCTGGCCGTCACTCGACAGACCCTGCGCAAGCTGGTCGATTCTGGCTGTCCGGTCTTCGTCGTGCCGGGACATCACGATGCGTTGCCCTGCAACCCCGGACTCTTCTCCGAGCCTCTCGGTGGGGCCTTTGTCTTCCGCGCGCCGGCCTTCGGCGAGCCCGTGACCGTCGAGACGGCCGGGGGGCTCCTCAATATCTACGGGTTCGCCTACGACCCGGTGCGCGAGCCGGACCCGCTTCCGGGCTACCGGCGCCACCATCTTCCTGGGCTGCACGTGGTGGTCGCGCACGGCGCCGTGCCGGGCGCGCCGCACGGGACGGCCTCACCCGACGCGCTCGTGATCCCGACCGAATGGCTCGCGAGCACGCAAGCCG
Source organism: Vicinamibacterales bacterium (assembly GCA_965197935.1). Taxonomy (GTDB): domain Bacteria; phylum Acidobacteriota; class Vicinamibacteria; order Vicinamibacterales; family CAZQMT01; genus CAZQMT01. The sequence continues at coordinate 367,951 of CBDAOD010000003.1, forward strand.
ACTACCTGGCGCTGGGGGACTGGCACGACTTTCGGGCGCCCGACCAGTTCGACACCAAGTTGCCCAGTCGGGCCTGCTATCCGGGGTCGTACGCGGCGGTCGATCTGACGGAGACCGGCCCGCGCGGCTACGTCATCGCGGAGCTGGAGGAGGGAGAGCCGCCCCGCGTCCTCCATCGGTCGACGCGCGTCTTGCCGGTGCACGACGTCGGACAGTTCAACGCGACGGATTTCGACGACGAGCCCGCGGTCGCCGCCGCCATCGCGGCCCGCATCGAGGGGCCCGCCATCCCGATCGTCACGCTGGTCGGCGAGCCCAGATTCCCCCTCCAGGGCGGGCGCGTCGCGGCCGCGCTCGAGGACCGCTACGTCCGGGCCAGAGTCGAGGACCAAACCTGGTTCGCCGCCTCGCCGCGGCCAGACGAGATCGAGGCGCAGGACACGATCGCGGGACACGTCGTCCGCGTGGGCCGGCGCCGAATCGACGAGGAGGAAACCGACATGGGCCGCGTGGCTGCAGAGCGCGCCCTCCGGCTGGCGATCCTGGCCCTGGGGATTGACTAGTGCACCACCGTCGAGATGCGGTCACGGATCGGGTTCGCAGCGCGCCCAGGCGCAAGGTGCCGCGACGAGGAATATCGGCAGTATTTCGAGGAGCGGCAACGCCGCGGGTGGGTGTGCTGCGGGCTCGAGGCGTGGCCGGATCTCGACGGCGGTGCACTAGTGTCGTGTCACAGGAATTCGTGGCGTACGTCCCGCGCGCGGCGCCCGGCTGGCAAGGGGGGAGGAGCGAGCATACCGGGTGAGTAGCTTCCACCTGACCTCGATCGAGCTCTCGTACGGGTGCCATCGCGGGCGCTTCGACCTGCCCCTGCAACCCCAACCGGTCGTGATCCTCGGGCCCAACGGCGCCGGGAAGACCACCCTGATGGAGGCGCTCGTTCTCACGCTCTACGGCTTCGATAGCCGTACCGAGACCGAGCGCATGGAGCTGCGGATCCCGTGGCGGGCCGAGGCCTTTCGGGCGACCGCCGTCGCCAACACCGAGTCCGGGGAGACACTCGCCGTCGAGCGGGACTTCAAGACGCAGGACGTCCATGTCTGGCGGGTGGGCAGCGGTGACGAGATCTTTCAGGGAGGTGCCGATCTCGGTGCGGGTGACGCGGCCGCGTCCCAGTACCGCCGGTGGCTCGCCGGTCACCTGGGGCTCGACGAACGGCGGGACTACGAGAACACGGCGTGGGTGAGACAGGGCGAGCTCGTTCGCACGCGGCTCGGTGAACATCTGCTGATCCTGGCGGCCGGGGGCCACCGGGACGTGTCGGCCGCGCGGACCGTCATCGAGGACGGCTACTACGAGCTCACGCAGGAGCCCCTGATCCAGGGGCACCGGCGTCGTCTGCGTGAGGGACCTCTCGAGCAGGCCGAGCTCCAGATTGCCGACCTCGAGCGTCGGCTGGCCGAGGCGAGGGCAGCGCAGGAGCGCGGCCGCCCCATCATCGCCGAGCTCGACGAGGTCAGACAGCGGCTGGAGCGGCTCGCACGGGACCTCGAACAGCTCGAGGCGGCGGTGCCGACCCTTTCGGAGCGGCGGGCAATCAAGGCGGAGCACGGGGCACTCACCGCGCGTATCTCGTGGCTCGAGGCGCTGGAGCGGGAGCTCTCGGACGCCAACGTGCGGCTCGAGTCGACCCGGCAAGCCGCCGCGGCATTCGGATCGGGCCCGACTACCCGGACGATTTCCGAGAGCGGATCGCCGGTGCTCGAAGAGCTCTGGGCGTAGCGGGCACAGCGCGAGCGCGAGCGGATCGGTCACCAGCGGGAGGTCGAGCGCACCGAGGTCCCGGCGCTCGTCGTCGGCGTCGCGGCGCTGGCCGCCATCGCCCTGATCGGTGGAGGCCTGGCCGCGGGCGCCGCCGCCGCGACCCCGGTCGGCCTCGCTCTCGTCGTGTTCGGGGTGCTCGTCTTCCTCACGCTGGGATGGCGGCAGCTCAGTCTGACCCGCAATCGGCGTGCCGCGATGGCGCGGCTGGCCAGGGCGACCGAGCGCCTCGCGGAGTCGGACGGGCGCATCGCCGAGAAGCTCGAGGGCATCCCCGACGCGGCCACGCTCCGACCCGAAACGCTGCCAGACCGGCGCCTCCGCTTCGAGGCGGAGCAGCGTGGGCTGCTGGCCCAGGAGGAGGCGCGCCGGCGTCTGGCCGACGCGCTCGGTCAGGCAGAGGTCGAGCTCGCCGCCGACTCGGTCCGCTCCCGGATGGAGATCGATCCGGGTGCCACGACCGAGGCACATCCCGAGGTCCAACCGGTTGCGTCACCGCCCGGCGGCGCGTCGCGGACCGACCCCGACGCCCAACCCGAGGCGCTGACCGCGGCGGCGACCACGCTGATCGGCCGCGTCCGCTCGCTGGCCAGCCGGGCGCGCGGCGCGCTGGCCGCGAAGGACCTGGAGCTCCAACAGATCCTCGCGCAGCCCGTGACCCTACCGCCCAACGTCCCGCCGGAGGCCGAGGCCGTCGAGACGGCCCTCCAGGAGCGGCGGAACGAACAGGTGGAGACGGCGGAACGAGAAGAAGGGCTGGAGCAGCTCCTGGCCGAGCAGGGACGCGCGGCACTCAATCCGTTGGTGCTCGACGAAGAGCTGCAAATGACCCGCGCGTACTGGGCGCAGATCGCGCTGGACGTCGAGATCCATCGACGCGCCAACAAGCTGCTTGCCGATGCCTACGAAGAGTTCCGGGCCGCGGACCAGCAGCGACTTCTCGGGTGCATCTCCGCTCAGATCGGACGGTTGACCGGCGCGCTCCTCGGCCCGCTCGAAACCACCGGGCCGCTCGAGGACGTGCTCGTCCGATCGACGGACCGCCTCCTCCCGCTGGATTCGCCGCCACTCAGCTACGGCGAGTTCCATGCCTGTCTGCTGGCGATCCGCCTGCGCGGCCGACTTCCTCGCGCGCTCGGGGGTGCGACCGCCGTTCCTGGTGGACGAACCCTTCACCCACCTCGACGAGGAGCGCTCGATGGCCGTCTGGACCCTGCTCAAAGAGATTGCCCGGGACCGTCAGGTGATCGTCGCCACCCAGGACCGCTTGACCCTGGACGCCCTCGGAGTCCGGCCCGACATCATCCTCACCCGCGCGACGCCGGCCGTCCAGGAAGCCTGACCCCGGAGCTCGCTGGGGTCAAGCCGCTCGATCGCCACGCCCCGCCGTTCAGAGCTCGGTGTTCGCGCGGGTCGCCGCGACGGGCGACGGCGTTGCGTCCCGCGCCGTCGAGAAATCCTCCCCAGGGTTGACGAAACGATCGCGCTCGAGGCAGTATTGCTTGTCGTAGAGCTGGCGGTACCGCCCGCCAACGGCGAGCAGCTCGGCGTGGGTGCCTCCTTCGACGATCTCGCCGTGCTCGACCACCAGTATCTGGTCGGCACTCTGGATCGTGGACAGCCGGTGCGCGATGACGAACGTCGTGCGACCGCGTCTCAGGGCTTGCAACCCCTCCTGGATCAGGCCCTCGCTCTCGCTGTCGAGGCTCGACGTGGCCTCGTCGAGCACGAGGAACTTCGGTTCGGCGAGAATCGCCCGCGCGATGGCGACTCGCTGGCGCTGTCCGCCCGAAAGCCGGACCCCCCGCTCGCCGACGACCGTGTCGTAGCCGTCCGGGAATTCCTCGATGAACTCCTGACAGTGAGCGACGCGGCTCACCTCGACGATGGCCTCGCGGGTGGCATGAGGATCCCCGTAGGCGATGTTCTCGGCAATCGTGCCATCGAAGAGGAAGTTGTCCTGCAACACCACGCCGAGACGCGCGCGATACTCGCGGAGCCGAACGGAGGCGAGATCGACGCCGTCGACGAGCACCCGGCCGGAGGCGGGCCGGTTGAAGGCCATGACCAGGCTGATCAGCGTGCTCTTGCCGGAGCCGCTCGACCCCACCAGGGCCGTCGTCGACCCTGCGGCCGACCGGAATGAGACGTTCCTGAGCACCGGCACCCCCGCCGTGTACTCGAAGCACACATCTTCGAACACGATCTCGCCTGGGCCATCCGGCATCGGCCTCCGTTCGGCGTCGTGTTCGTCCTCGGTCGCCATCTGCCGCAACTCCCGGATGCGATCGAGCCCGGCGAAGGCCTCGCTCAACTGGGTGCCGATCGAGGCGATCTGAATGACCGGGGCGGCCAGCAACCCCGTGAAGAAGATGTACATGACCAGGTCGCCGAGGGTCATCGAACCGCTCAGGATCGCTCGACCACCGACGACCATCATCAGGACACCAACGGCCCCAATGATGATGGTCGCGAAGGTGCTGACGGCGGCCACGCCCGTGAGCGACTTGGCGACGTTGCGGAGGAGACGGTGAGCGCCACGGGCGAAGACCAGCTCCTCCCGCTTCTCGGCGACGTAGGTCTTCACGATCCGGATCCCGCCCAGCGCCTCGGTCAACCGGCCGGTCACCTCGGCGTTGATCTTGCCGCGTTCCCGGAACAGGGGTCGGAGGCGAGTGAACGCGCCGACCATGCCGGCCCCGAAGGCGGCCAGGATTACCGCCGTCATCAAGGTGAGTCGCCAGTTGAGATAGCACAGCACGCCCAGGGCAACCGTGGCCGTCACGAGCCCGCCGGCCAGCTGAGTGAGACCGGTGCCCACCAGGTTGCGAATGCCTTCCGCATCCGTCATGACGCGCGCGACGAGCGTGCCGCTCTGGGTCGAGTCGAAGTAGCGGACCGGCAGCCGCAGCACGTGCGCCTGAACCGTCTTGCGTATCTCGGTGATGGCCCGTTGCGCCGCAACGCTGAGCACCATCGTGAGCGAGAACGCCGCCCCCGCCTGCACCAGGGTCGCGCCCGCGACGGCCAAGGCCAGAAGCGGCAGCAGGTCAACTCTCTGATTGCCGATGACGTCATCGACGAGGTATTTCGAGGTCGCCGGCAGCACCAGCCCGGCCGAGCGGTTGATGAGCATCAGGACGAGGCCGACCCCGAGACGCCGGCGGTGCGTCCAGACCAGCTCGCTCGCTTCCCGCCACACCGTGGAGAGTCGAGGGCGCGATGCCTTCGGGGCCATGCCTCAGCCTACCATCCCTCGTCCTGGCCGGCGGCGGACGGCGTGGGGCCAGTGCGATAGGATGGCCGTACGATGAGGACGCCGCAGGCGGGAGGTGCAGTCCGAGGTCGCGTGCCGGGATCCATTCGCTCCCGGTGGACCGTCGCATTCGGCGCCCGCGCGATACTCGTCGCCGCGCTGGCCTCCGGGGCGTGCGCGCCGGAGGAGATCGCGGGACGCCCTGGCGGCGTCCGCCGGCTGTCGATCGCCACGGGCGGCACCGGCGGCGTCTACTACCCGTACGGCGGTGGCATCGCCGAGGTCGTCAGCCGAACCATCGCCCACGTCGAGGCCACCGCGGAGGTCACCGCTGGCTCGATCGACAACCTCAAGCTCCTGCGCGACGGCAAGGTCGACCTGGCGCTGACGCTCGCCGACACCCTCGATATGGCCATCGAGGGCGAGGGCGCGTTCGCCGACTTCGGACGCGTGTCGGCGCGCGCGCTGGCCGTGCTGACACCAGCTACACCCATGTCGTGGCGCGCGCGGACCAGGGGATCGAGGCGCTGGCCGACCTGCGCGGCCGGATCGTCTCCACCGGGGCGCCCGGAAGCGGCACCGAGCTGATCGCCCTCCGTCTCCTGGACGCCGCGGGCCTGGATCCGTCCGGCGACCTCGAACGCCAGAGCCTCGGGGCGAGTGCCTCGGTCGACGCGCTCAAGGACGGCAAGATCGACGCGTTCTTCTGGAGCGGCGGCACGCCGACCGCGGCGGTCCTCGACCTGGCTAGCACGCCCCGGGTCGACATCGCGTTCCTCCCGAACGCCGAGGTCCTGCCGACGCTGCACGCGGCGCACAGCCCCACCCTCTACTTTGCCGCCGCCCTGCCCCAGGCCGCCTACCCCGGACTCGGGTCGGACGTGCCGGTGGTCGGGGTTGCGAACATCCTCGTGGTGGACACCGCGATGGAGGAAGAGCTCGCGTACGGCATCACGCGTGCCATCTTCGATCTCCAGGTCGATCTCGGGGCGATCCATCCCCAGGCGCGGTCGCTGTCACCCCAGTCGGCCGTCCAAGGGTCGCCGGCGCCGTTCCACCCGGGCGCCGTGCGCTACTATCGCGAGAGAGGCGTGTGGCCCACCCGGTGAACGGTCGCGGGCGAGCGCCGGCACCAGATATGACCACGCTCGACCGCGAGGCCTTCTCCGCGCAGCACCCGGAGGTCCATCTCGTCGACGTGGATGACCCCACCGGGCTCTGGAGCTACCTTGCCGACTCGGCTGGCTCGAGCCGGAAGAAGCACTCGTGTCGGTCGTCCGAGCGGGCGACGGCAATATGAACTGCACGCTGCGAGTCACGACCGACCGGCGCTCCTTCATCCTCCAGCAGTCGCGACCGTGGGTCGAGAGATACCCGCACATCGCCGCACCCTGGGACCGCGCCCGGGTCGAGGCGCGGTTCTACGCGACGGTCTCGACCGACGCCGACCTGGCGGCGCAAATACCGCGGCTGATCGACGCCGACGCCGGCTCCCGTACGCTGATGCTCGAGGACCTGGGCGAGGCGCGCGACTTCTCGGAGATCTATGCGGGCGGCACCCTGACGCGGCCCGAGGTGGACGCGCTGGCCACGTATCTCTCGCGGCTTCACTCGCGTTTCGACGCGTCGGCGCTCGGGACGGCCTTCACCAATCGGGACATGCGCGAGCTCAACCACCTGCACATCTTCGATCTCCCGCTGAACGCGGACAACGGTCTGGACCTCGATCGCATCACCCAGGGCCTCGCCGCGCGAGCCGAGGAGCTGAGACGCGACCACGCGTACGTGGACGCGGTTTCCGCGCTCGGCGTCCGTTATCTACGGGACGGTGAGTCGCTCCTCCACGGCGACTACTTTCCCGGGAGCTGGCTCCGGACGCCCACCGGTGTCAAGGTCATCGACCCGGAGTTCTGCTTCTTCGGTTCCCGGGAGTTCGACATCGGTGTCATGCTCGCGCACCTCGTCCTGGCCGAGCAGCCCGACGCGCTGGCGATCCGCCTGGCCGACACGTATGGACGCGCGGGCTTCGACCGGGCAGTGGCGATCCAGTTCGCCGGTGTAGAGATCATGCGACGCCTGATCGGCGTGGCTCAGCTTCCGCTTCGGTCCGGTTTGCGGGAGAAGACCGCGCGCCTCGCGGGGTCGAGACGAATGGTGCTCGACCCTCGATCCCAGGGGACTCCATGAAGACTGCAGCCATCAACCGCCTCTCGACCGTGATGCTCGCGCTCCTGCTCGGATGGACCGGCACCGCGGGCGCTCGATCCCAGGAGACGACGCCCGTCTGGATCGACACCGACCCCTCCGTCGCGCCCGGTGGTCGAGAGGTCGACGATGGGTTCGCGCTGGTCCAGGCGTTTCGCTCGCCGGAGCTCGACATCCGCGGTGTGAGCGTCGTCTTCGGCAACGCCGATCTCCGGACGGCCTACCCGATCGCGCAAGAGGCCGTCCGCCGATTCGGTCCGCCCGGGCTCGAGGTGTTCCGTGGCGCCGCGGGCGCCGACGACCTGGGCACGGAAACTGCGGCCTCCCGCGCCCTGGCGGACGCGTTGCGGGCCGAGCGACTCACCATCCTAGCGCTCGGACCGGTCACCAACGTTGCGACGATCCTGAAGAACCATCCGGAGCTCGGCTCCAGGATCGACGCGATCGTGGCCGTGGCGGGACGACGCCCCGGGCAACGGTTCCTGACGAAGTCGGACGGGCCGCCACATCGGGACTTCAACTTCGAGCTGGACGTGGACGGGTTCCAGGTCGTGCTGGATGCCGCCGCGGAGGCGGACATCTCTCTCGTGCTGGCCCCCTGGGAGGTTTCGTCCAAGGTCTGGCTGACCGAGGCCGACATGGAGCGGCTTCGGCAGGGCTCGCCCGCCGGCGAGTGGCTCTACCGACCGGCGATGGACTGGATCGAGCGATGGCAGACGCTGTACGCCAAGTCGGCGTTCAACCCGTACGACACGCTCGCCATCGGCTACGTCACCTCGCCCGAGCTCATCGAGTGCGAGGACCTGACCGCGACGATCCGGATCCTCCCCAACGACCGGCTCGCGTTCGCGCCGGAGGAGCCGGCCGAGAAGCCCTTCCTGATAGCCTCCGAGGAAGGCGCGCCCCGGCGGACCCGGTACTGCTTCAACCCGTCACCCGAGTTCACCGACGATCTGATGCGCAGGCTGCTCGCACGGTAGGCGTCCTCGTCCCCGTGCCCTGTGCGGCCTCTCATGTCGGACCCGGATCAGTCCGTGTGTCACGCCGACGGCGCCGCCGCGCCCGTGCGTGACCGGGCGGAGACGCCGATGCGCGAGCGCGCGGGCGCCGCGCGCCTGATGGCACGGATCCTCGCCATCGGGCTGGCGTTCTACGCGCTCTACTGGGTCGTCGGCGTCATCCAGCCGCAGGTCTATCGCCCGAGCTTCCTGCTCGTGGCCCTGGTTCTCACGTTCCTGCTGTATCCGGCGACGCCGTCTCGCCACGCGCGGGTTTCCCCACTCGACTGGCTGCTCGTCCTGCTCACGGTGGTCGCGCTGGCGTGGCCGCTGGTGGACCTTGAGCGCTTCGTGTATCGCGCCGCCACCCCGTCCCCGGCCGACCTGAGCCTCGGGTCTCTCACGACGGTGCTCGTCCTCGAGGGCACGCGCCGCACGGTGGGGTGGATTCTTCCGCTGACGGCCACGGCGTTCATCGCCTACGCCCACTTCGGCCACGTGCTCGACCTGGTCGGGCTGGAGGCGATCGGCCATCGCGGGTATCCGCTCGATCGGCTCGTCGGCACGCTGTTCATGACCCTCGAGGGCCTGTTCGGGGTGCCGCTCGACGTCGCGGCCACCTACATCGTGCTCTTCACGATCTACGGCGCGGTGCTCGAGCACTCGGGGGCCGGCCGGTTCTTCCTGGATTGGTCGATGGCCGCCATGGGCCGATCGGGTCATGGCGCGGGCCCGGCCCGAACCGTCACGGTCGCCGGCTTCATGCTCGGGACGGTCTCCGGGAGTGGCGTGGCGACCACCGTCACCCTGGGCGCCGTCGCGTGGCCGCTGCTGCGTCGCGCCGGCTACCCGGCGGACGTGGGCGGAGCCATCCTCTCGGCGGCCGGGATCGGCGCCATCCTCTCGCCTCCGACTCTCGGCGCCGCGGCCTTTCTCATCGCCGAATTCCTGAACATCTCCTACCTCCGCGTGCTGGCCATGGCGAGCATTCCCACGATGCTCTACTACGTGTCGATCTTCCTCATGATCGAGGCCGACTCGCGGCGTATGGGCATGCGCGGGGTCGCAATGGAAACGCCCTCGATCGGGCGTCTGACGATGAGATCGGGGTACCACTTCTCGTCGCTCGTGGTCATCGCCATTCTGATGGTCGCTGGCATGACGGCCTTCAAGGCGGTCTTCTGGGCCACTCTCCTGGCGGTCGGACTCAGCTTTCTCGATTCCGCAACGGCGCTCTATCCGACGCGACTCCTGCGGGCGCTCGAGGCGGGTGCCCGGGGGGGCCCGTCGATCGCGGCGACCACGGCGACGGCCGGCATCATTGTGGGTGTCGTGACGCTCACCGGACTGGGTCTGAAGATCGCCGGACTCATCGTCGCCGTCGCGGGTGGCAGTCTCCTCCTCACGGTGCTCCTCGCCGCGCTCGCCGTCTGGGTTCTCGGGCTGGCCGTACCGGTCACCGCCTCCTACATCATCGCCGCGGTCATGATCGCGCCCGCGCTCACCCAGGTCGGCGTGTCCGACCTGGCCGCGCACATGTTCATCTTCTACTATGCGGTGCTCTCCGAAGTGAGTCCCCCGACGGCGCTCTCGCCGTTTGCGGCGGCCGCCCTGACCGGGGGCAACCCCTTCCGCACGATGATGTTGACCTGGAAGTACACGGTGCCGGCGTTCCTCGTGCCCCTGGTATTCACGCTGAGCCCCGAAGGCATGGGTCTCCTCCTCCAGGCGCCGCTGGCGCACGTGCTCCTCACCACCCTCTCCGCCACTGCCGGAGTGCGCGCGGTGGCCGTGAGCCTGGGTGGCTGGCTACGGAGGGCCGCCACCATCGGCGAGCGGGCGCTCGCGGCGGTCTCCGGACTCCTGCTCTTCCACGCCGGCGCGACGACCGACGCCGTGGGGCTGGGCCTCCTCCTGTTGCTCGCCACGACGCACCTGTTCCGCATCCGGCCCGGGCAGGGAGCCAGCCGCCGGTCCTGAACCTCCCGCGTCACACGAGGCGCGGCGGGTGCCCCGTCAATCTCGACGTCGGAACGTCATGGCGTTCCCGCTGGGGAAGCTGATCGTCATGCGACCGTCTTGCACGGCCACGGTGCAGGGCTCGGCCGGCGCATCGGCCGACTCCCGCACCTCCATCCTGAGCGGGCTCGCGGCGAGCCCCGCGATCGCCTTGCCGGAGGACAGGTGGTAGAGGTGCCGGAACACCAGTCGTTCACCGCTCAGGGTGTAGGTCCCGCCTTCGGCGGACCCGCGTCGTGGTGTCGGATCGTCCGGCGCGACGACGAAGAACAGGACGGTCCAGTCTCTCTCCTCGAAGAAGATCAGCCCACGCACCGGATGCTGGGTGCCGTCCTTCATCAGGTAGGTGTCGGCGCCCCAGGCCCCGCGAATGTCGGGTGCCTGCGCGCGCGCGGGCGTTGCCACGCTCCCCAGACACAGGAGAACGGACACCGCCGTGAGCCAGGCTCGCATCATCGGGCACCACCTTTCTTCCCGGCGTCCAGGTCGGCGCCGACGCCCTCAAGCCGGCGGCGCACGGCCTCGAGGTATCGAAACGCCGCGTGACCGTCGACGGCCCGGTGATCGAACGTGAGCGAAAGCGGCAACATCGGTCGGATGGCGATCGCGTCGTCGATCACGACCGCACGCTTCGTGACGGCGCCGAGCCCGAGAATGGCCACCTGCGGTTGGAGGAGGATGGGCGTGCCCCCGAGCCCGCCGATGGCGCCCGGATTGGTCAGCGTGAACGTGCCGCCCTGCACCTCCTCCGGGCGGAGCCGGCGCTTCCGGGCGCGGGTGGCGAGATCGTGGATCGCGTGGGCCATTCCCTCGAGCGACAGCTCGTCGGCATCCCGGACGACCGGTACGATCAGCTCGTCGGTGTCGGCCAGCACGACGGCGATCCCGAGATGCACGTGCGGCTTGACGATCAGCTCGTCGCCGAGAACGGAGGCGTTCAGTCTGGGCGCCTCGGCTAGGGCCCGGACCGCCGCCTGCGCGGCCAGCACGGTGTAGGTCAGCGGCACGCCCGAGGCCCGGTCGAGCAGCGCCGCCGCGTGGGACACGTCGCATTCCGACAGGGCCGTCGCCTGAGGGCTGATGCGCGTGGACCAGCGCATGTGCCGCGCGGTCGCGCGGCGGACGACGGACATCCGCTCCCGCCGGTCCTCGGTCGAAGGTCGGTAGAGATACTCCGCGGGCGGCGCATCGGGGAACTCGACGGCGCCGCCGGGCCCGGGGTGCCCCCGGGTCCGGAGGTAGTCGGCGACATCTCGCTTGGTCAGTCGCCCGCCGCGGCCGGAGCCGGGAAGGGTCGTCAGCGTCGCGAGCGGCACGGCTCCCTCTCGCGCCGCCGCCAGAACGGCAGGGCTGTAGGAGCGCGGGGACACGTCGCGTGCCGGGCCGCCACCAGGACGCCCGCCGGCCTCCACAGCATCGGGTGGCGCATCGCGAGCGGACCTGAACGACACGAGCTGCGCCGGCTGGGCGGACGCGAAGTGAACGCCCGGCTCCGTTGAACCCGGCGGCGCGGTCTCGGGCTCCACGGCGGCGGCCGGCTCCACCGCGCCGCCCGAGTCGAGCAAGGCCACCGGCACGCCCACCCCGACCGTTTCACCCTCCGCGACCAGGATGCGGTGGAGGACGCCCCCGGTTGGCGAGGGCACGTCCGTGTCGACCTTGTCGGTCGAGATCTCGAACAGCGGTTCGTCCCGGGCCACCGCGTCCCCGGGCTGCTTGAGCCAGCGGACGACCGTGCCCTCTGCGAGCGACTCCCCCATCTGGGGCATGTGCACCGGCACCAGCGCAGTCTCGTCCATGGGATCGCCCGAGGCGCGTCAGTACTCCAGCACGTCGATGGCCGCGTGGTAGATCTTCTCCGCGCTCGGCAGCACGGCATCCTCTAGGACGGGGCTGAACGGCACCGGCACGTCGAGGCTCGCGACTCGCGTCACCGGCGCGTCGAGGGCACCGAACGCCTCCTGCGCGATGATGGCCGCGACCTCGCCGCCGAACCCGCCCGTCAGGTGCGCCTCGTGTACCACGATGGCGCGCGACGTCTTCCGCACACTCGCGAGAAACGTGTCGGTGTCGAGCGGACAGAGGCTCCGCAGGTCGACGACCTCACACTCCGCACCCTCCTGCGACAGGCGCTCGGCCGCGGCGATCGATTCATGCACCATCGCGCCGTAGGTCACGATCGTGAGGTCGGACCCGACGCGCTTGACGTCGGCCGATCCGAGCGGCACCTCGAAATCCTCGTCCGGCAACTCCTCCCGGATCCGACGATAGAGGTGCTTGTGCTCCAGATAGATCACCGGGTTGTCGTCTCGGATCGCCGCCTTGAGCAATCCCTTGGCGTCGTAGGGCGTCGATGGCTGTACGACCTTCAGACCCGGCACGTGAGTGAACCAGGCCTCCGGGTTCTCCGAGTGATAGGGTCCCCCGCGAAAGCCTCCCCCCGACGGCCCGCGGAACACCACCGGGACCGGCGTGCCCCACCGATAGCAGGCCTTCGCCGCATAGTTGACGATCTGGTCGAACGCACAGACGATGAAGTCGGCGAACTGGAACTCGACGACGGGGCGAAATCCCTCGATGGCCGCACCGCACGCGGCGCCCGTGAAGCCGCTCTCGCTGATCGGCGTGTCGAGGACGCGCTCCGGCCCGAACTCCTCGAGCAGCCCGCGTGTGATCTTGAAGGCGCCACCGAACACGGCGATGTCTTCGCCCATCAAGATCACGCTCGAGTCGCGATGCATTTCCTCTCGCAGGGCTTGAGAGATCGCTTCGAGATACGTGCTGGCAGCCATGGCGGGGGGGGCGCGCCTGACCCTCGTACTAGTGTCCTGTAACAGTCGTTCGCAGCGTCAATCCCGCGCGGGGTATCCCGTCTGGCGGTGTTGCTCGTCGGTCACATACTCCCGGTATGCTCGCTCCTCGCGCCGTGCCAGCCGGGCGCCGCGCGCGGGACGGACGCCCCGAACCACTGTCACAAGACACCGGTGCGATCCGCCGGAGGCCGGGGCGGCGCGAAGAGCCGTTGGGTCACCGACCCGGGCGAGGGGAAGGGCAGCGCGCCGGCGGCGCGGACCGCCTCCTCGACGGTCGCGGTGCACTCGGCGTCGATGCGATCGACGTCGGGGCCCAGGCCCGCGGGCCCGCGCAGGTACTCCACGAAGAGGCGGAGCGGGTCCCGGCGCTCCCAGAACGCCCGAAGATCCGCCGGGACGTAGCCCATGTCGTCGTGCTCGCCGTGCCCGCGCTGGCGGAACGTCTTGAACTCGACCAGGTAGGGGCCACGTCCCGACCGCGCGTGCTCGATCGCCAGGCGTGCCACCCGTCGCACCTCGAAGATGTCGTTTCCAAACGCCTGCTCCCCGGGAATGCCGAATCCGGCCGCACGCTCCGCGGCATGACGCACCGGCATCTGAAGGGTGGTTGGCGTCGAGTAGGCGAAGCAGTTGCTCTCGACGATCACGACCAGCGGCAGCTTGTGAATCGTCGCGAAGTTGAGGCCTTCGTAGAAGTCGCCCGGGCTCGTCGCGCCCTCGCCGGTGAACGCCACGTAGACGCGGGGCTCTCGCCTGAGCTTGAACGCCAACGCGAATCCGGCACCCGATGGCATCCAGGACGCCATGGAGCCGTTGTGATACGGTGCGATGCCGTAGTTGGGAAGGTCGGCCAGAAACAGGCCGAGCTCGCGCCCGTTGGACGGCGGCACGTCCTTGCCGAACCACCGGGCCATCACGTCCTTCGGCTCCACCCCGCGGAGGAACCAGCTCGCCAGCCCGCGCGCCACCGTCGAGAAGTAGTCGTTCTCGTGGAGCAGGCTCACGACGCCCGTGCAGATCGCCTCCTGGCCGATTCCCAGATACACCGCACCGACGATCTTGCCCTGTCGATAGAGCGCCGCCAGCCTCAGGTCGAACGTCCGCGCCAGCCGCATCGCGCGATACCACCGCAGCACCTCGTCCGACGCGACCGCCGCATCGGCCTCCGCGGGCGCAATCGCCGTGCGGTCGAGTGCCGGATCCAGGAAATCCGGTCCCGGTGCGGCTTCCGGGTTCCCGGTCGTCGGAGGCTCGGGGACGGCCATCCCGCGTGATCGATCGCTCATGCGTCTCGTTCGGTCGTCCCGCTCACCGGCCGGCGCTCAGCCGCCGTCGGGACGGCGTGCCGGCGCAGCCCGGGCCTCGAGCGTCTCGATCAGCTCCTCGAGTCGCACGATCTCGTTCTGCGCGGCATGAATGATCGCGCGCGCCTCCTGCAAGCTGGGAGTCGCCCAGTCCTCGGCGTGGAACAGGACCCGGCCGTCGGGGGAGTAGTCGACCAGCACCGCATCCATCGTGTCGATGAACAGCCGCATCGCTCACTCCGTTTCGCCGACCTCCCCGGGCTCGGTGCCCCCGGCGGTCACGCCGGCGGGCCAGGTGTGTCGAGACGCCAGGGAGGGAAGGCGGCGCCGAGGCCGCTCAGACCCCCGCCGCGGCCGAGGCCCGCTGCGCGTCTTCCACACCGACCACGACCGCGGCCATGGGATGGCCGTCGATCGCCGAGCCGTACAAGTGCTCGAGATTCACCCCACCGTCCGCGAGCAGCCGCGCGACCCGCGCGAAGGCGCCCGGATCGTTGGGAACCTGGACGTAGAGCACGTCGCTCTCGGCGACCTCGTAGTGGTGCTCACGCAGCGCGCCGACCGCGTGCAAGGGGTTGTCCACCACGGCCCGCAGAACGCCACCAGCCTCGACGACAATGGCGAGGACGTTGACCCGGGCGTCGGCGAGGATGTGACACACGCGCATCAATGCACCCGGACTGTTCTGCAATCGGAGGGAGAGCTCGGTTCGGATCGCCATCGGCACCCTCGACGTTCCGCGGATCTCTGAAACGGGCGACTAGCGTACACCAGGTCCAGCAAAGCACCAACTCCGTGAGGCGATCACGTCGGAGCCGACGGCGCGTGATGACGCAGCGGCGATGATCCGAGGCACCCGCCACGGCCCTCGCACGGCGCGCTGGGTATGGGACGGCCCGCGGATTTGGTAAGATCTGCCAACAATGTCAGCAGAAACTGCCGCGGCGGTGCCGGTGGCCGCCTGGGTGCACGGTTTCGACTACGCCATTCGGAATATCGTGGCCGAAGCCCGCAAGGTCGAGGCCTCGGGGCGGGTCGTGCGCTACCTCAACATCGGCGACCCGATTCGGTTCGGATTCCATACGCCACCCCATCTGTGCGAGGCGGTGGTGCGCGCCATTCGAGACGGGCACAACGGCTACACAGCCTCGCCCGGGATCGAGTCCGCGCGCGAGGCGGTTGCAGACGACCTGGCCTCGCGCGGCGTGCCCCTCTCGCCCGACCGGGTCCTTCTGACGACTGGCACGTCCGAGGGGATTGAGCTGGCGCTCGGTGCGCTCGTCGAACGCAACGACGAGGTGTTGGTGCCGCTGCCGGCCTACCCGCTCTACACCGCCGTCCTGGCCAGGATCGGCGCCCGCGCCGTCTTCTACCCCGCCGATCCCGACCAGGGCTGGCTTCCTGACCCCACACGCATCGAGCGCCTGATCGGCCCGGACACGCGCGCCATGGTCGTCATCGACCCCAACAATCCGACGGGCGCGGTGTATCCGGCCGAGCTGCGACGGCAGCTGGTCGCGCTCGCCGTTCGCCACAACATCGCGCTCCTGGCAGACGAGGTGTACGCGGACCTCGCCTACGCGGGCCCACAGCCGCCGATCGCCACGTTCGATCTGGAGGCCCCCGTCATCTCGTTCTCATCGCTCTCGAAGGCCCATCTGGCCCCCGGATGGCGGGCCGGGTGGATGGCGGTCGGAGCCACGGGGCGGCTCGACGCGGCCCTGGCGGCCATCAAGAAGCTCGCCGACGGCCGACTGTGCAGCACGGGCCCCATGCAGCACGCGATCCACGCGGCGCTCACCGGCGGCCGTTCGCACGTCGACGCGTTTCGCAGCGCGCTTCACGAGCGCGCCACCCTGACCGCCAGGGCCCTGAATGCCATCGACGGGCTGAGCTGCGTCGAGCCGGCCGGCGCGTTCTACGCCATGCCGCGGGTCTCGCTCCCCCGGGGGCGCACGGACGAGGAGTTCGTTCTGGGGCTCCTGCGCGAGACCGGCGTGCTGTGCGTGTACGGTTCGGGGTTCGGGCTCGATCCGTCGGACGGCTTCTTCCGCATCGTGTTCCTGGCCTCGCCGGACGAGCTGGCCGAGATCTACGAGATGATCGCGGGCTATACTCAGCGGTTTCGAGCGGGAAACGGTCCGTAAGGGTCGCTCCTCGGCCATCGCCGACGCGCAGCACCCGCTGGGCCCGGCACGAGGAGGGAGATCTCTGGTGCGCCGGGGAGGGCGGGCGCCGGCTGGGTCGAGCCGGTGTACATCGTGGAACGGGGGGGAATCCGTTCCACCTGGAGAGGGCGGACGCACCGGTAGCTCGCGCAGAACCCTCCGTTTTCTGGAGCATTCATCGGCGTCCCCGGGTGGCACGCGGCTTGATGGGGCTGCTAGCAGCCCGTGGCAAAAGTCCTGCGTCGCACCAAGGCCGGCGCGGGGCCCGGATGGCAAGGCGCGACGAGGAAGAATACCGGGAGTATTTGACTCGCCGTGAACAATGCCCAACGCAGCCCGCGGCGGGATGCCGCGCCGGCCGACTGCAGCAGGACTTTTGCCACGGGCTGCTAGAGGAGGAGCGCCGCCGAGAACCTCACGGGCGGCCGCGAAGAGCCATGCGAGATCGGTGGAGTCGGCTAGTCACTCGCCCGTGGTTCGGTGACGTCGTCATCGTCGCCTTCCTCGCCGTGCAGGCTCTCGACGGTATCCTGACCTACATGGGGGTCCTCGCCTACGGGCAGGCGGTCGAGGGTAATCCGCTGATCAGGTGGCTCATGGGTGCGATGGGTGAGGGGCCCGGCGTGACGGGCGCGAAGGTCATGGCTGGAACGTTCGGAATCGCCCTGCACCTCACGGCGGTCCACCGGCTGATCGCAGCCCTGACCGCGATGTATCTGGGAGCCGCCGTCCTGCCCTGGATCGCCATCCTCTTCTTCTGACGATTCTTCTGACCACTGCGCGCGGTCGCCACCCACGGCCGAGAGTCTCGGCCCGCACCCGTGTTGATATAAGATCGGACCGTCGTGGAAACCGTGAATCTCACGATCGAGGGGACCCCCGTCACGGTCGGGAGCCTCCCGCTGTTGGTGGTCCAGGGCGCGCTGCGCTCTCCCCTCGTCGAGGCCGCCGACCTGGTGATCCCGGGAGCATCCTTCACCGAGAAGGAGGCGTCCTATACGAATGAGCGGGGGCGCGTCCAGAGCCGCGCCGGACCGGTTCCAGCCCCCACCTGGCTGGAGACCTCGAATCCGTCTGAGCGATGGAAATGGGACGTCCTGTTTCAGGATCTGCCGCCGGTCAAGGGGGCCACCCCGGTTCCCGCGGCGCCCCCAGGGCCGGCACCGCCTGGCGAGCAATCCGAGTAGCCGCCGCGCGACCCGCGGCCCCTTGGCCGGGTGCCCCGGCCGGCACGGCGACAAGCGTCATGAGCACCTCCTCGGCACGTTGTGTCATCACGCTCGGACTGCTCCTCCTCGGGGTCGGCCAGGGCCTCGCTCAGCCGGGCCGGATCCAGATCGAGGCCAGCGCGGCGCTTGAATCTACCGGCGCGCATGCGGGCGGGTCGATCCACGGAGCCGTCAGCATTCGGCTGGAGTCCGGTTACCACGTCAACTCCAACACACCACTCGACGAATCGCTCATCCCAACGGTGCTGGGTCTCGATCCTCCGCCGGGAGTTCGGCTGGTCGGCCTCGTCTATCCGGAGGCAGTCCTGCTCGAGCAGATCGGCGTCGACGAACCGCTCGCCGTGTTCGAAGAGGAGTTCGTCATCGGGTTCACACTGGCGCTCGCCGAAGATCTCCCGGTCGGCGAGTACGCGATTCCGGGCACGCTCAGGTATCAGGCCTGCGACGAGAGAATGTGCTACATGCCCTCGTCGCTGGCGACCACCTTCCCGCTCCGCGTGGTGCCGGCGAGCGAGACGACCACCCCCGTCCATCCCGACCTGTTCGCCGGTCTCTCATTCGACGAGCAGGTGGCCATCGTCCCGCCGTCGCCCGAGGCGGCGCCGCGGGAGGTCGCCGGCGAGGCTCGGCCCACCGACGAAGACGTGGTGACCCTGCTGGGCGAGTTCACGGTGCTGGGCACCACGGGAGGCTATCTCGGCAGCGACGACTTTCTGGAGTTCGTCGGCGCGGCAGAGAGTGGCACCGCCGAGCGAGGCTGGTTCGAGGGCCGCGGCCCACTGGCGATCCTGGCGCTCATCTTGATCGGCGGGTTGGCGTTGAACCTCACGCCGTGCGTGCTGCCCATGATCCCGATCAACCTGGCGATCATCGGGGCCGGGGCCCAGGCCGGCTCACGGGCGAGGGGCTTCGCCCTCGGTGCGGCGTACGGATCGGCGATGGCCGTCGTGTACGGCGTCCTGGGGCTCGTGGTCATCTTGACGGCCGGCACCTTCGGCACGATCAACTCGTCGCCGTGGTTTAACCTCTCCATCGCTGCGCTCTTCGTCGTGCTCGGCCTCGCCATGTTCGACCTCATCGTGATCGACTTCTCCCGCCTCCAGAGCAAGTTCCAGATCGGCCGTGGCGAGCGCAGCTCCTTTCTCGTGGCCTTCGGGATGGGCGCGGTTGCGGCGTTGTTGGCGGGCGCCTGTGTCGCGCCCGTCGTGATCCAGGTCATCCTGTTCTCGAGCAACCTGTACGCGACGGGAACGGCCCTGGCGTTGCTGCTGCCGTTCTGTCTGGGGCTGGGGATGGCCTTGCCCTGGCCGATCGCTGGCGCGGGACTCTCGTTCCTCCCGAAGCCGGGTGCCTGGATGGTCCGGGTGAAGCAGGCCTTCGGGGTCTTCATCCTCGCGACGGCGGCCTACTATGGATACCTGGCCTACGAGATCTTCAGTAGCCGGTGGGTCGATGCCACCGAGGTGGCGAGCAGCGTCCAGGAGAAGATCGACGCGGGCTGGTACGCCTCCCTGCGCGAAGGCCTCGAGGTGGCCAGGGCCGAGGACAGGCTCGTCCTGGTCGACGTGTGGGCCACGTGGTGCAAGAACTGTCTCACGATGGATCGAACGACGTTCGAGGACCCCGAGGTGCTTGCCGGGCTCGAGGATTACGTGAAGATCAAGTTCCGCGCGGAAGACCCGAGCGCCTCCCCGGCCAAGCAGGTGATGGAGCGGTTCGAGGGCATTGGTCTCCCCACCTACGCGATTCTCCGGCCCGGAACGATCGACCCGAGCTCCTCGTAACACTCCCGCTCCCTCCGCCGGTGATCGTGATATCCTTGAGCGCACATCAGCGCATGCCTCGAGGGCCTCGCGTTCGACGGCACTCACGGACCTCGCGGCTGGGCTGAGCGACCGCCACAATCTCACATTGTCGACGCCAAAGGCCCACGCGTGATCCGGGTGCCGGCCCCGCATCCCACCGCCTCCCGCGGATGCCACCCGTACCTGTCGACGAGTCACGTGCCTGGCCCCTTCCCTCTCGAATCGACGTTCGTCGCCAGGCCGATCCGGGGCGCAGTCCGCGGTGAGCGTCCTGCGCCGCACCCAGCGCGGCGGGGCGCCTCGCCGGCACGGCGCGAGGAGAGAGAACACCGGGCGTGGTGGAGCGGCGCGTTTCGAGCCCGCACCGCTCGCGGCGGAAGATCGAGGAGGTTGGGATGAAGCGTCGTCCAGTTCGCATCACGGTCCTCCTGCTCTTCGTCACGGCCGTCGCCGTGGCTGGATACCGCGTCCTCCGCCTGCAGCAACAGGTTCGCGCGGACCGCGCGGCAGCAGCGGCATTCGACTGGACCGCAGCCGACGCGCTCGTCTCGGTCTCCGATCTGCGCGCCGCGCAACAGGCCTACGTGGCCCAGGGCCAGGAGGGACCGTTCTGGATTACCAAGGTCGAGTCGACCCACGCAACCGTCCTCGACGGCCTGGCGCGACTCACCCTGCTGGCTGCGAGCGGCGAGGCCATCGAGTCTCTGGGCGCCGCCGAGCTCGTGCTCTCCGAGTTCTCGAAAATGGACGAGCGCGTGGTCGAGTACACGGGCAACGGTCAGCGGCTCATGGCCTCCGACCTGATCTTCACCGAGGGTCAGGAGATGACGGCCGCGGCGATCGAGCACGTCCGGACGGCGCGCGCGCAGGAGCAGCGCGTCCGAGCCGCCAGCGTCGATCAACGGCTCCGCGATCAGGGCTTCAGCATCCTCGGCGCGGCCGGGATTGGGCTCCTGGCCCTTCTACTCCTTCTGCCGGTCGACCCGGTGTTCGGGCGGCCCGCGGGTGCGAGGTCCACCCGCGGCCGGGCGGTGCTGACCGCCGACCGGCCGCTCGGCTTGCCCAACTCCCCGGACGACCGCACACGTCCCGCGGCGCCGCCGGGCGCGAGCGCCATGCCGGCCGCGTCGCTCGCAGCGGTCGCGGACCTCTGCTCGGACTTCAGCAAGGTCACCGACGTCGACGCGCTCCCGAGCCTCCTCCGCCGAACGTCGGGGTTGCTCAACGGCGCCGGAATCGTGATCTGGTTGGCCGATCCGACCGGTGCTCAGCTACGCCCGGTTCTGGTCCACGGCTACCGCGCCGAAACCCTCAGGCAGCTCGGCGCCATCCCCACTGACGCGGACAATGCCACCGCCACGGCATTTCGCGAGGGTACACCGGAGGTGGTCAAGGCGACTCCTGACACGCAGGGCGCCCTGGTCGTGCCAATCTTCGCTGGTCCAGCGTGCGTGGGCGTCGTCGCCACCGAGGTCAAGCACGGCGAGGAGTCCCAGACGGAGCTGCGGTCGGTAGCCGAGATCGTAGCCGCACAATTCGCGGGGCTGGTGACCTCGCCGGCGCGGGCGCAGGCCGCGCACGACGTGAGGCGCAAGCGCTCGGGCTGAGCGCCGCCTGGTGGCTGCAACGGCCACGGATCAGTCTACAGACGAGGGCACAGCCTGTCGCCGGATCAGGACAACGACAGGCGCGTGTGCTGCACCACCGGCCGTGTATCGGCGCGCATCCTTCGGTACGGTTCTTGAAGTTCCAGTAGGTGGTCGCGCGGAATCAGCGGGGTGCGTAACCTCAGGCAGGCGCTGGCATCGCCGCATCCCGTGGTTCGTTGGCGATTCTCGCGCGGCCACTCACACGCCGGCCACCTTGACGACGACCGCGGTCATGTCGTCGTTGGGCGGTGTGCTCCCCCGAAACTGACGCACCTCCTCGAAGACGGCGTCGACGATCTCGACCGCCGGGCGTGTCCGCGTACGCTCCACCACGGCTCTCAGCCGACCCTCGGAGAACTCCCCACCCGAGGCATTCATCGCCTCGAACACACCGTCGGTCCCGAAGACGAACACGTCGCCCGGATTGAGCGTGAAGCTGCGTTCGTCGTACTCGGATCCCGCGAACAATCCCAGTGGGACACCGGGTAGCTCGATCGGAACGCATCCCTCGCGGGTACATCGCAACGGGTAGGGTAGACCCGCGCTCGAGAACACCATCGTGCCACGATCGGCATCGAAGATGGCATAGGCCAGCGCGCAGAAGTAATGCTCGAGTTGGCGCCCGTGGAGGATGGCGTTGACCGCGGCGAGTACCTTCGCCGGACTCGACCGCTCCGGCTCGTAGCGCCGCCGGAAGGAGTGGCTGCGGACGAGCTCACCCGCGAAGGCGCTATACAGCGCGGCCGGCACGCCCTTGCCAGAGACGTCCGCGATGGTGACGACCAGCCGTGTTGGATCCGGAGCGAGCAGATCGTAGAAGTCTCCGCCGAGCTCCCGGGCGGGAGCGATCCGCGCCGCGACATCGAGACCGGGCATCGGCTGCGGCAGACGGTCCGGGAGTAGTGCGTCCTGGATCTTCCTGGCGAACCCTATCTCGTTCTCCAGCCGGATCTCGTTGGTCTGGATCTCGGCGTACAACCGGGCATTCTCGATGGCCACGGCTGCTTGACTGGCCAACAGTGTCAGGATCTCCTGGTCGCGCTTCCCGAACGCACCGAGCTGCGCACTCTCGAGGTCGAAGACGCCGATGCATCGATCCTTCAGGAGCAGCGGGATCACTAGCTCCGAGCGCACATCGTCGACGAGCTTGATGTAGCGCGGATCCTTCGAGACATCCGCGACCAGGACGGGTGTCTTGTGGAGCGCCGCGTGCCCGACCAGCCCCATTCCCAGCTTGATCGGTGGCACCTTCACCTTCTCGCCGTACTTGACCGCGAACTTCATCTCGAGCTCGCCGCGCGACTCGTTCAGCAGCAGGATGCCGAACGTCCGGTAGTCGATGACCCGGCGTGTCAGGAGCGCGATGTGCTCGAGGAGCTCGTCGGGATTCAAGATCGACGTGACCTCGCGCCCGATTGCGGCCAGCGTCTCGAACGCCCTCGCGTCCCTCCGTTCGCGCTCGAACAGCCGCGCGTTCTCGAGCGCCACGGCGACGTGCGCGCCGAACTGCCGGAGAATGGCCTGGTCCCGCTCGGTGAACTGGTGCCGCTCGCGGCTCAGCAGGTTCAGTGCTCCCAGGATGCGGCCCTTGTGACGCAGCGGCACCACGAGCTCCGCACCCATGCCTGGCGCCACCTCCACGTAACGCGCGTCCCTGGACACATCGTTGACCAGCAGGGGCCGCTCCTCGGCGACCGCCGCCCCGACGAGCCCCTCGCCCACCCGGAGCCGATGTCGCCGGGCGATCTCCGCCGGGTAGCCCTCCGAGTAGGCCACTCGCAGATCCCCGCACCGCTGATCCAGGAGATAGACCGCGAACGCGCGGAATCGAATGAGGCGTCCGATGAGCTCCGGGATCCTCGGCAGGAGCTCGTCGAGGCTCAGCACGGACGTGACCTGCCGCCCGAGCTTGAAGAGCGTCTCGACGACTTCCTGTTCGGCCGACAGCGTCTGCAGCCGGCGGGGAGGGTCTTCGGGAGTCTCGTGGGTCACGCGGAGGGCGATCGCTTTCCGGCCGTTCTTGGTCGTGCGCCGCGGGTGGGGCCGCGCCCGCCGGGGGGACCTTTTCGAGGTGCGCGAACGCGACTATACTGACAGGGTCCACACGGCATGACCTCGAACCAGCTACCTCTCGACTATACCGCCATCGAGCGGATTCTCCCACACCGGTATCCGTTCCTGCTGGTCGACCGCATCACCGATTTCGAGATCGACAAGCGAATCGTCGGTGTTAAGAACGTGTCGCTGAACGAGCGCTACCTCTCGCACCGGCAGGGCGAGCAGCCCGTGCTCCCGCCGACGATCTTGACCGAGACGATCGCCCAGGTCGGCGCGATCCTGATCCTGGCCAAACCCGAGAACCGCCAGAAGCTGATCTACTTCATGGGCATCGAGCGGGTTCGCTACCGCCGCCCTGTGCACCCGGGCGACGTCGTGACGGTCGAGGTCGCCGTCAAGCGGCTGCGCAGCCGTATGGGCCTGCTACGCGGCACGGCACGCGTGGATCGACAGCTCGCCGCCGAGGGCAGCATGACGTTCGCCCTCGGGCCCCGTGGGTGACGGCGGACGACCGGCGGTTCGCCCGGTGGACGAACCGCGGCGCCGCCGAGACGCCCGGACTGGATGGTAGAGTGTAGTCATGGGACACGACCCGAAGGCAACGCATCCAACGCCCGGCCGTTCGGGGCCGGCGCTGATCGGGGTTCTCCTTCTGATGGCCGTGGCGGTCGGACTGCTGCTGTGGGTGCCCGCCGAGGTCGCCCAGACGCGTTCACCGGCGCCCCCCGAGCTCCCCCCCTTGCCGGTCGTGCAGTTTCCGGCGGCGCGTCCCATGGACGTGGTCCAGGCGACGTACGAGTTCGCCGCGCGGCATCCCGAGGTCCTGCGCTACGCGCCCTGCTATTGTGGGTGCCAGGCCGCGGGTCACGGCGGCAACGAGGATTGCTTCATCTCGGATCGGCACGAGGACGGGACCGTGGTCTGGGACGCTCACGCGATCGGCTGCGGGGTGTGTATCGACGTCGCGCGGGACGCCATGGAGATGTCGGCCGCGGGCGCGACCGTCACCGACATCCGGGCCGCGCTGGACCGGAAGTATCGTGATCGGTTCGGCACCTCGACCCCCACGCCGATGGCCCCGAGCCGGTAGCCACCCCGCGCGTTGCACCCGACCTCGAGACCCGTCTGCCGAGACGGGTGACTGCCTGTGGCTGGAGAGTCTCCCAACCCACCGAACCCGACGAGAGCTCCGCGGGCGGAGACGTTTGCTCGCCTCTTCGAGGCCGTTCACGAGGGTGTCTACATCGGCACCGTCGAGGCCCGTCGCACGACGACCCTCGCCGCCAACCCCCATTTGAAGCTGATGTTCGGTCATCCGGGCGAGACGCCTGCGGCGGACGTCCGGCCGTTCGACGATTCCCGCTTCGTCGACGGCCAGGCGCGGGACGCCTTCGTCGAGCGGCTGGAGCGCGACGGCGCCGTGGCCGACTATCTGCTCCGGCTACGCCGGGCCGATGGAAACGCGATGTGGGTGGAGGTCACCGCGCACGCCGCGCGCGACCAGGCCGGAAACGGATTGCGGGTCGATGCGCTGATGCGCGACGTGAGCGAACGGCGCAGGCTCGAGGATCAGACGCGGGAGCTGCATCACCAGCTGCTGCAGGCCGAGAAGCTCGCGGCGCTCGGACAGACGATCTCGGGCGTGGCACACGAGCTCAATAACCCGCTCGCCACCATCTTGACCTGGTCCGAACGTTTGTCCGATCGATCGCTCGACGATGTCTCGCGGCGCGGCGTGGAGACGATTCTCCGCGAATCCGAGCGCGCCGCCAAGATCGTGCGCAACCTGCTGACCTTCGCGCGGAAGCGTCACACGACTCGCACCATGGTCGACCTGAACCAGGTCGTCCGCGAGACGATGGCGCTGCGCGCGTACGAACAGCGCGTGACGAACATCACCGTGATCGACGGGCTCGCTGTCGGACTCCCACCGATCTTCGCCGATCCCCATCAACTGCAGCAGGTTCTGCTGAATCTGATCATCAACGCCGAGCAGGCCATGCAGTCGGCGAATGGGCGGGGCACGCTCGTGCTGCGAACGTGCCACGACGACGCGGGCGAGCTCATCGTGCTGGAGGTGAACGATGATGGGCCCGGCGTCCCGGAGGACGTCCAGACGAAGATCTTCGATCCCTTCTTCACCACGAAGGACGTCGGCAAGGGCACGGGCCTGGGGTTGACGGTCGCCTACGCCATCGCCCAGGAGCACGGGGGGGGGATTCGTGTCAAGTCGATAGCCGGGGAAGGGGCGTCGTTCTTCGTCGAGCTACCGGCGCGGAAGGGCGACGCACGGGCGGAGACGCGCCGGCCGGCACCACCGGAGGCGGGCGGAGAGGGCGCGTCTGTCCTGGTCGTCGAAGATGAGTCGGCGCTGGCGAGCGCCATGGCCGAGGGCCTCAGAGACGCCGGATTCAGTGTCGACCGCGCCGGTGACGGCGAGGAGGCCCTCGAGCTCGTGCGCGCGCACGTCTACGCCATCGTGATCTGCGACCTCAAGATGCCCCGCCTCGACGGCATCGGGTTCTACCGCGCGATCGCGGCGACCGCGCCGGCGCTGGCGCGGCGGGTCATCTTCGTGACGGGCGACATCATCGATGCGGAAGCCGAGCGCTTCCTCGAAGAGACCGGCTGCCGTTTCTTGACGAAGCCCTTCAGGTTGGCCGAATTGCAGCGCGTGGCCCGCGAAGCGCTTGGATAGGGCAGGACGACGCCCTTCTTCTGCGCCGCGCGCCCCGAATCCGTGTCGGACCAGGCGGGGCTGCCGGCGCGCGCGGCGGCCTTCCGACCGGTCTCCGGCTTCCTGAAGTCGAGCAGCGCCGGACGGAGGGCGGCCGCCATGGCGGTGGGCGCCAGGTCGGGGGCCAGGCTCTTCTGAAGACGCTGAATGGCCCGCGCGTGGAGCTGGGAGACTCGTGACTCGTTGACGCCAATCTCCGCGCCGATCCGCTTCATCGTCACCTCGCCGTAGTAGTAGAGACCGATCACCTTCCGCTCGCGCGGCGGAAGCGCGGCGATCGCGCGGCGCACCCGGTCCTCGACCTCTCGTTGCTCGCACAGCTTGTCCGGCGCGCGGGGCTCCGATGGCACCAACACCGGGGGCAAGCTGGCCTCGTCGAGGTTGTCGGCCGTCGCGAGCGGCGAGGTCGACTCGATCGTGTTGATCCGAACGATGGTTCGCCCGAGACGCGTTTCATCGGATCCGACCCGCGCGGCGAGATCGGCCAGCGAGGGCTCGTAACCCAGCTCTCGCCGAAGCTCCTCTCGCGCGGCTTCGAGCTGCCGCCGAACGCGGCGGACACCGCGGGGCCAGGCGTCACGCCTGAGCGCATCGATCATCGCACCACGCACGCGGCGCTCCGCGAACGTCTCGAACTTGATGCCCCGGCTCTCGTCGAAGCGATGCGCGGCGTCGATGAGCCCGATCATGCCGTCCTGGATGAGGTCACCGAGGTCGATGGAGTGGGGCATCGAGGCCGCGACTCTGCGGGCCAGGGATTCCACGAAGGACAGGCTGGCCACGACTCGTTCCTGCTGCTTGGCGGCGAGGGGTTGACGCTGCATGACATCTCCTTGGAAGGCCGACTGTCTCGGTGTGGACCAGCGACCATCGGGCCGGGCCATCTGCCGGGACCGAGCAACGGCGCCCGGAACTCGCCGCCCTAGATCGCAACTCGGGTACCAACCGGAGACGCAAGTGTGGCCGGTGCGACCTCGCTAGATTTTGTCCGCTCTAACTCTTTGTCCTGCAGTGTGTTATAAGACTGCTGCAGTGTGCAGGCGAGTGAAGGAATGGACAACGGTGGGCGACAAGGGTGTCGGGTTTCTGACGCATTCGGCTGTCAGGTGCCGAATGGCTGACACCACCCGACTAGTTGGTCCGCAGGGAGGGCAACGGAGAATGCAGGCGGAGCGCCGTCTTATGAGGAACGCCGGCGGAGGATCGCCGGGGACGACGATGTCCTGGCCACGGCTACTGCGTTCCGACCGGCACGCGCCGGCCGGACGAGTCAAGCCCATTCTTAGTTGAAACTCTCTACGGCTCCGGATTCGTCATGCGGCCTTCTTCGATGTCGTCGTGTCGATCTTCAGTTCTTGCTTCAACGCGGCACGAAGCGTGGGCAGGTGGCGGTAGCCCATCAGCTTCCGCAGGCGCGGCTCGATGTCCAGGAGCGCGGTCGCCAGCCAGCGGTGGCGTTGGCTCGAGTTCTGCCAGTGGTCAACTTTCGCACAGCGTTCCTCAACGAGCGCATTGACCGACTCCAGACAGTTCGTCGTCTTCAGCGACCGGCCCAGCACCCCGTACAGCCCGAGGCGATGCAGCGTTAAGGTTTCGTCCAGACCTTCTGTCAAGCTCCGAGCCGCCGACTGGTTCCGTTCGTCGAGCTCGCCCTGGAGCGTCTTGAGCGCCGTGAGGGCCTCGTCGTACTCCGGCCGGTTGTAGGCGCGCTGGAGGCGCTGACGCCACGCCGCCAGTTCGCTCTTGGCCAGGTGACTCACCACGTTCTCCCGCTTGTGCCACTGGCACCGTTGGACCAGGGCGCGGTGGCGGAAGGTCTTCCGGACGGCTGCCCGCAGCCCCTTGCTGCCGTCGAGGATCACCAGCAGGCCCTGCGAGAGGTCCAGCCCCCGCTCGACCAACGACCGCAAGCACAGCGTCAGCACCCGCTCATTCTCCGTGTCCGTCTCCACGAAGCCGAGGAAGTGTTTCGCCCCAGAAATGGTGATGCCCAGTGCGATGACCATTGTGGCCTCGGCGAACGTCTTGCCGTCCAATACGATGGCCACGACGTCCTCAGCGGCCAGGTCCCGCTCCTGGAGCTCGTGAAGCTTCGCGGCGCTGGCCTCGATGAAGCCTCGGGACACCGTCGACCCCGACAGCCCGATCGCGCCGGGAATCGCCTCGGCGGCCGCCTCGTAGTTGCGACACGAGATCCCATAGAGCCCGCGCTTCAGCAGGAGGTCATTCACCGCGCCGGCGCCATGCAACGCCTCGTAGGCGCGCAACGGAATCTCCCGCCCCGCGACCCCGCGCACCCGCGGCACCCGAATCGGCACCCGCTGCCCCGCCAGGCCGACGGTCCCAGGGTTGCTACCGTGCCGGCGGCCCCCGATCGACGCGGCCTTGCGGGCGTAGCGCTCGCCAGCCAGCGCCGTTACCTCCTCGTCGAGCACCTCCTCCACGTGCATCAAGCCCAGCGGGACCAGCGAGCGGATCAGCTCCACCTTGGCGTCCAGCTCCAGCGCGGTGTAGTCCTCGCGCCGGATGACCTCGACCCGGCCCAGCTGGCGACCCTTCTTGCGCTTCCTGACAGGACGTAGGACACTGCTCATCTCGGCTCCTTTCTCTCGTGGGTTGATGGCCGTTTTGCTTAACGTCATCAAACCACAGGGTGTGGGAGCCGTTTCAATTTCCAATTGAGTCTCCCTCGCCTGAAGGCGAGGGAATCAGTGCGCCGCGTCGGCTGAAGCCGACTATCACGGCGCACGTCCCAGAGCCCGAAGAGGTCCGGCCCTGCGGCCTCCTGAAGGCTTCGCCTAAAGGCGAGGGGTTTCACCCATCCCAGAGGGAGACTCTAAGTTTCGCTCACCCTCGGCCGGACCCAGTGCGAGGCGTACCGGAACGGGTCCCGGGCCCTGGCAGCGACTAGGCTTCCTTCTGCGGCTGGGACTCGGTCCAGGACGGGCGCCGTCCCGACCCGCCGGGGTCGCGCCAGAGGGTGTCCGCAAAGATGCGGACCGAGCCGCCCGCAGTGCGCACGTACTCGACTTTACCGCTGGCGATCCAGTTGTAGATCGTCCGACGGCTGACCCCCACCAGCTCGCAGGCCTTCATGATCGAGAGAGTTTTTCGGTCGACAATCATCTTCTATCGCTCACTGGATTCGCGGGGCGATCCGGCGATTGACCGGCCCGCATGGCCCGACCCGCCCGCCACCTGACTCCTCGGCGGGCTCGTCCTTCACTGTCTTCCTGCATATCGGCCTACGCGCGCCGTTTCAATAGCAGCCACCACCTTTTTGTGACTCGCCCGTCATCGTCATGTCGTCGCGGCCCCATGCCGTCACCGGCGTGGCGAGAAGGACCCGCGCGGCCACCGGCCCGTTTCCCGTGGAGCGGAATGCTCGGGTGCCTTGACCAGGATCCACCCCAGTGTCAAAATGCTGGCTATCCGACTAAATGATTGAAAATGATAAACATCTCCTGATCGTCGAGGACGAAACCGCACTCCGCGAGGCGGTCGCCGAGCGCCTCACCGAGCACGGGTTCGTTGTCGAGCAAGCCGAAAGCGGCGAGGCGGCCCTCGAGCGACTGGCCGAGTTCGCGTTCGACATCTTGATCACCGACATGCGCTTGCCGGGACTCGACGGGGTACAGGTGCTCCAGCGTGCGTTGGAGCGCTACCCCGACCTCATCGGCATCATCGTGACCGGCTACGGTACCGTCAAGGACGCGGTCGCCGCGATCAAGCGCGGCGCGAGCAACTTCATCACAAAGCCCTTTCAGTTCGACGAGCTCTTGCACGTCCTGGCCTCGGCCCTCGAGCAGCGACGGTTGCGATCCGAGAATGCCTACCTGCGGTCCCAGCTGCAGCAGCTCTACCGGTTCGAAGGCATCATCGGACGAAGCGCCGTGATGCGCGATCTGTTCCAGCTCCTCGAAACGGTGGCCGCGACCACGAGCACGATCCTCGTGACCGGCGAGACCGGTACCGGGAAGGAGCTCGTGGCCCGGGCGCTCCACCACAACAGCCCGCGGCACGCACAGCGCTTCGTCGCGCTCAACTGCAGCGCGATACCAGAAACTCTGCTGGAAGCCGAGCTCTTCGGTCACGCGCGCGGCGCGTTCACCGGCGCCGTCGGCGCGCGCCAGGGCCGAATCGAGCAGGCGCACAAGGGCACGCTGTTCCTCGACGAGGTCGGGACCATGGATCCCGCCATGCAGACCAAGCTCTTGCGCGTGCTCCAAGAGCGGGAGTTTCAGCGGGTTGGCGACCCGGCCACCACGAAGATCGACGTCCGGGTGATCGCGGCCACCAACACCGACCTCGGACAGATGGTGTCCGATGGTACGTTTCGTGAGGACCTGTACTATCGATTGAACGTCATCCCGATCCAGCTGCCGGCGCTGCGGCAGCGGCGCGAGGACATTCCGCTACTCGTTCATCACTTCGTCCAGCGGTTCTGCAAGAGCGCCGCCCCCCCGCGCCCGCCCGTCACCGTGTCGCAGGAAGCGATGCGGTGGCTGATGGCATACGCCTGGCCGGGCAACGTCCGTCAGCTCGAAAACGCCATCGAGCGCGCCCTGGCGCTGAGCCCCGGCCAGTCGCAGATCGAGGCGTTCGTGCTGCCGGCCGAGATCCGGGACGTCGCCGACTCGCCGCCCGCACCCACGATCCCGGATCTCGAACACGGTCTCGATTTCGACAAGCACGTGGCCGAGGTCGAGCGCACGATCATCCTTCGCGCGCTCGAGAAGACGAACGGCAACAAGCGGCAGGCGGCGACGCTCCTGAACCTCAAGCGTACGACTCTCATCGAGAAGCTCAAGCGGCTCGAGAAGCAGGCTCCGCCCGGTCTGGCCGGTTAGCATGCCGCCACGACACCGATTCTGGACCATCATCGTGGACGGCTCCCCTACCGCCTTCCGCGCATGGACCCGCGACGAGCTCGTCCCCACCCTCAGACAGCTCCAGTCGCGACATCCGGCGGCGGAGATGAAGTGGTTCGAGCGCGGCCGTCTCTGGGACTCGCCGGCCGACGCGCGCCCTGCAGACCGAGGCACGGCCGGGCGTCCCGGCGGCGCCGATCGGCGCGGACCCGACTGGCGACCCGGCGGCGCGCACCTGGACCCGCGCGCACGCTTCAAGAAGACGCGAGCGGAGAAGCGGCGCCTCTATCGGAAGCGTCTCCAGACGCGTGCCACGCGGGAAGCGGGCGGCGCCAGGACGGCCGCCGGGCCGCACAAGCGAGGGCCCGGCCGGAAGTCGTGAGCGGCGGGTCCCGGAGATCGCCATGGTGCTGCACATCGTCCTCTTCCGGCCCAAGCCCGGGCTCACGGCCCCGGAGCAAGCGGCGCTCGAGCGGTCGCTGGCGAGAGCCTGCCAGGAGATACCCAGCGTTCGACGATTCCGGATCGGTCGTCGTCTGCTTCACGGGCGGGGCTACGAACGTGCGATGACCGAGGACCTGCCTCACGCGGCGGTGATCGAGTTCGACGATCTCGAGGGGCTCCGCACCTACCTGGAGCACCCCGCGCATGACGAGCTCGCCGCACGCTTCACGGCGGCGCTCGACGTCGGCTTGATCTACGACTTCGAGATGCGGGAGGGTGAAGCGCGCGCGGCGCTCACACGGTGAAGAACCCGGCGATCAGATCCTCCAGCTCCGCGATCGACTCCGCGCGGTTGACCGACACACGCAGATGCGAGCCGCGTTCGATGCCCTTGCTGTACCACGAGACGAGAGCCCGCAGCTTGTTGATCACCCAACGCTCGCGCCCGCGGGCGACGGCAGCCACGGGACGCGCGTCGCCGTCCGCGCTCGACACGCCGGGCGCCGTGTGTCGGAAGCCCGCCGCCTCGTCCACGCGCTCTCGCCGCAGCAGATCGATGTAATCCAGCAAGAACCGACACCGCTCGCTCGCGGTGACGACCCTCGGGGTTCCACCGGCGAGCAGCGACGCGGTCTGTGCGAAGATCCACGGGTTGCGGAGCGCGCCACGGCCGACCATCACACCGCTCACCGGGCGCTCCCGGATTCGTTCGACGGCCTGTGAGGGCTCGACGCAGTCCCCGGAGCCGAACACCGGGATGCGGACCCGCCGGGCGACCTCGGAGATCAGCTCCCAGTCGGAGAGCCCCGTGTAGGACTGCTTCGCCGTCCGGCCATGCACGGTCACCGCCGCGGCTCCAACGTCCTGCATCCGCTCGGCGAGCGCCGGGGCGTTGATCTCCCCCTCGCTCCACCCGGCGCGCATCTTCACCGTGACGGGGATCTTCACGGCACGCGTCATCGCCTGAACGACACGCGCGGCGTGATCCGGCTCGCGCATCAGGCTGCACCCTGCGTTGTGCTTGGCGATCTTCGGTACGGGACAGCCCATGTTGACATCCACGATGTCCGCACCCATGGTCTCCACGATCCGCGCCGCCGTCGCCATGCGGTCTGGATCCCCGCCGAAGATCTGGATCGCCACCGGCCGTTCCTCTTCGGTGTACTCGGCGTACTCCAGCGTCCGGTCGATACCGCGAACCAGACCCTCCGAGCTGACCATCTCGGTGACGACCAGTCCGCAGCCGCCGTTGCGTTTGACCAGTCGTCGAAAGGCGGTGTCGGTCATTCCGGCCATCGGGGCGAGGCCCAGTGGCGGAGACAGGTTCAGCGCGGTGATCGTCTCTGACACGGCAGCTCTCAGGACCCTGACTCGAATAGGTGTGCCACTTCTGGGCGTCGAGGCGCCAGTCCGGCAAGGCGCATAACTATTCTCGCCAGGGTCCTTGGGGCCCTGCGCCGCCCTTGGTGCGACGCAGGACGTTTACCACGGGCTGCTAGTACGGCCGGACGTCGGCGGCGTCGACCTCCACGCTCACCGCCTGCCCGATGAGATCGACCGACAGGACGAGTCGCGCGTGCGCGCCCTTTCTCACCAGTCGACCGACGACGCCGCGGAGAGGCCCGTGCGACACCTCGACCATCATGCCCTCGCGGATGAAGGGACACGGATCGTACTGCAAGTCGGTCTCGACCAGTCGGCGGATGGCCTCGATCTCCAGATCCGGGATCGCCGCCAGCTCTCCGGCGCTGGACACGATGCTGACCACACCGCTGCATTTCAGAATCGGGAGCCGCGCGCGCGGGTCGAATCGGGCGAAGCAGTAGCCTGGAAAGAGCGGCCAGTCGATCTTCTTCCGTCGATCCTTCCACCGGCTCCACCGCGTGACGGTGGGGAGAAAGGCCTCGACCTCCTTCCGCGCCAGCTGCTCTCGCACGACCTGCTCGTGCCGCGAGCGAGTCCAGACCGCGTACCAGCGAGAACACGGCTCCGAGCCGGCGGGTTCGACCACCGGCGCGGCCGATCGCTCGGTCACCCGCAACCCTCTCCGACGCGGTGCTCCGGCCTGCAGCCTGTCCGGGTCGAGTCTCTCACGACGAGGAGGCCGCAACCCCCGCCTGAAGCTGCTGCAGATACGCCTTCTGCAAGTCCGGGTTCTTCCAGTCGATGATCGCCTCGGACCGCAACCGGTCGATCAACCGCTGGTACTCGACGTCTCCCTTCTCGCCGTACACGCGCTTGGCGATCTCCTCCCGCACGTCCTCGAACGATCTATGGGAGTCGGTGGCCGCCGTTTCGAGCCTGAAGAACTGGTAGCCGCGAGCGGTCCGCACGATCTCGCTCACCTCACCGACCTGCAGCTGGGCCACGACCGACCTGAGCGCGGGCGCCAGCTCGTCGGGGTCTACCGGACCGATCAGGCCCCCGTTGGCCTTCGAGGGCGCGTCGGACATCTCCGCGACAACCGCGTCGAAGGCCTCGCCGGCGAGGATCCGACTGCGCGCCGCCTCGGCCTTCTGGCCGGCCTGCTCGGCGACCACCTGGCTGAGGCTCGACTGCCCGGTCCTGGGTTCGCCGGCTTCGGTTGCGTCATCTTCGGCGGGCGCGGAGATCAGGATCTCCCGAATGGTGACCGATGGGGGCATCGAGAACTCGTCCAGGTGGCTGTCGTAGTACTCCCGCTGCTCCGGCTCGGTCACGGTGAGCTTCGACAGCACTTCCACCTGTTGCACCCGGGAGACAAGCATCTGCCGCTCCAGCGACCGTCGTAGGTCGGCCATGGTCATGCCTTCCTGCTCCAGCGCGGTCTCGAACTGCTCGTCCGATTCGATCTCGTTCTCCTTCTTGATGTTCTCGATGACCGTCTGGAACTGATCGTCAGCCAGCTGGTATCCGAGCGATTTGCCTTGCTGCATCACCAGCAGCTCGTCGACCGCCTCGACGAGGATGCGCGGGGTCACTTCGGCCAGTACTTTCTTCAGCTCCTCGTCGTTCTCCAGCGTCTCGGCGTTGAACCGCGGATCGCTCCGGCGCAGATACGCGATCTGACGCTGCTCGAGGTCGGTCTTGGTGAAGATCTCACCATTGACCTTGACCAGGATCTGCTCCAGGATGTCGGCGCGGATGGGCAGAGCCATCACGAGCAGAACAAGACCCGCACCAACCAACCGTCTCTCACGATCCCTCATTGGATACCTCGTCGTTTCCCGGGGTTCGCCGGCGCCGACCGACCGCGAACAAATCTGACAACCGTCACAGAATCAGTATTTTAGCCGATCACGGTGGCCGCGCTCAACTCCTCGAGCAGGTCGGCCACGCGGGCGAAGATCCCCCCGGGGGCCCCGGTGACTTCGCCCTCCGCACGCAGGATCTCCTCCTTGCGAAAGCCTGGCTCCACCGCCCCCGTCGCCGCCCGGGCGGTCCACCAGGACCGCGGCCCGGACCCCGCGGTCAGCCGCGGGCGCTCCGCCCCTCCGCGACGGGCCGGCTCCCGGCCACCGCGCGGGTCGGCGGCCGGGGGACGAAGATCCAGACGCACCGTGGAGGGCGGCATCAGTCGCACGTCTGGCCGCTCGTGGACGAGCCGCACGAGCACCGCCGGGTCCACGGCCGTGTCGGACCTGAACTTTAGGACGGCGCTCGACCCCTCCCGGTCGATCGACTCGATCCGCAGGGCGTCGGCCATCACGCGGATTCGCCCATATGCCGCCAGATTGAGCACCGAGCCGGGTGGCGGTCCGTAGCGGTCGGTGACCTCCTCGAGGACGCGCGAGAGGGCCTCCTCGTGCCGCGCCGCCGCAACCTTCCGATAGACGCCCAGCCGCTGGTTGGTGTCGGGAATGTAGGCTCCGTCGATCGTGAGGTCGACCTTCAGGTTGACGGCCGCGCGCGTCTCATCGTCGAGCTCTTCGCCCTTCAGCTCGCGCACCGTCTGCTCCAGCAGCTTCATATACATCTCGAAGCCGATCTGCTCGATGTGCCCGCTCTGCTCGCCCCCCAGAAGGTTCCCGGCACCGCGGATCTCCAGATCCAGCGCGGCGATCCGAAAGCCGCTGCCGAGGTCGCTGAACTCCCTGATCGCGGCCAGGCGTTTCTTCGCCAGCGGCGACAGGATGCTCTCGGGCGGAATGACGAGGTAGGCATAGGCACGGCGATCCGACCGGCCCACGCGCCCACGCAGCTGATACAGCTGTGCGAGGCCGTACCGGTCAGCCCGATTCACGATCATCGTATTCGCGTTGGGGATGTCCAGGCCGTTCTCGATGATCGTCGTGGCCACCAGGACGTCGAACCGCCTGGCGACGAAGTCGATCATCACTCGCTCGAGGCTGTCCTCCGCCATCTGCCCGTGTCCCACCGCGACGCGGGCCTCCGGCACGAGCCGGTGCACGAGGTTCGCGATCGAGTAAATCGACTCCACGCGATTATGGACGAAATACACCTGCCCGCCCCGGTTGATCTCGTTGCGGATCGCGCGCTCGACCAGCCGGTGATCGAACTTGACGACGCTGGTCTGAATCGAGAGGCGATCCTTGGGTGGCGTCTCGATCACGGACATGTCACGGATGCCCACCAGCGACATGTTCAGCGTTCGAGGAATGGGGGTGGCACTCATCGTGAGGGCGTCGACCCGCCGGCGCATCTGCTTGATCCGCTCCTTGTGAGCGACACCGAACCGCTGCTCCTCGTCGACGACCAGCAGACCCAGGTCGCGAAACTTCACGTCCTTCGACAGCAGCCGGTGCGTGCCGATGATCACGTCCAGCTTGCCGGTCTCGAGCTGGTCGAGCGACTCCTTCTGCTCCGCCCGCGAACGGAAGCGGCTGACCATGTCGACTCGAACCGGGAATGCCGCGAACCGATCCCTGAAGGTCTTCAAGTGCTGAAACGTGAGCACGGTCGTCGGCGCGAGCAGGGCGACCTGCTTGCCGTCCATCACGGCCTTGAACGCCGCCCGCATCGCGACCTCGGTCTTGCCGTACCCCACATCGCCGCACAGCAGCCGATCCATGGGGAACGGCGCCTCCATGTCGCGCTTGATGTCCTGGATGGCCGAGGTCTGGTCGGGAGTCAGGTCGTACTCGAACGAATCCTCGAATTCCTGCTGCCAGTGCGAATCGGATCCAAAGGCATGGCCAGGCACCGACCGGCGAGTGGCGTAGAGCCTGAGGAGCTCCTCGGCCATGTCGCGCATGGCGCGACGCACCTTCTTCTTCGCGCGCTCCCACGTGGCGCCACCCAGCCGGTCGAGCGAGGGCCTCGTCCCGCCGGTGTACTTCTGCACCAGGTCCAGCCGCTCGACCGGCACGAAGAGCTTGTCCTCTCCGGCATAACGCAGCTCCATGAACTCCTGCGGTGAGCGGTCGACGTCGATCTGGCGCAACCCGACGAAGACCCCGATCCCGTGCTCGACGTGCACGACGAGATCTCCGGTCTTGAGATCACGGAAGTCGGAGAGAAACGCGCGCGTGGGTGTGCGATGGCGCTCGTGTGTGCGCCGCTCTTCTCCGAAGACGTCGGTCTCGGTGAAGATCTGAAGGCCCGCGGCCGGCAGACGGAACCCGCGTGAGAGCTGCCCGACCGTGACCAGGACCGCCGGTCCTCCCGCATAGTCGACGCGATCGACGGGCCGAGCCACCACCTCGAGGTCGGCGAGCACCTCCACGATTCGTTCGGCGCGCCCCGGCGTGTCGGCCACGAACAGGACCGTCTCCCCCTGTCCCTGGGCCAATCGGATCGCGGCCACCCAGTCGCCGACTCTGCCCCTGAACTCCACCGCCGGCTGGCACGCCACGTGGCGTGCCGGCCGCGCCGGGGGTTCGCCGACCGGCTCCGCGTCCTTCGGCGACGCGTCCGGGCTGGTCCGCGACACCGCGGGGCCGTCAGGGGCCGTCCGGGCGCCGGCGGCGATCTCGAGCTCCTCCAGCTGGACGGCGGGCCGGAGCCGCGCCGCCACCTCGGACCACTCGACGACGAGCGACTGCGGCGAGGGAACCTCCTCCCCGCGCTCGGTGGCTTCGGTATGGCTGGCCCGCACTCGGTCGACCCAGTCGGTGCCGTACCGCCAGACCTCTTCTGGCTCGGACACCAGATATGACGGCGGCCGCCCGCTCGCTAGGTAGTCGAACACCGTGGCCGGGCGCGCCGAATCTTCCGATCGATCCTCTTCCTCGAAGACCTCTCGGAGGGGCACCACCGCGACCTGGTCGAGCGTCGCGACCGACCGCTGCGTGGCCGGGTCGTAGCGACGA
Source organism: Vicinamibacterales bacterium (assembly GCA_965197935.1). Taxonomy (GTDB): domain Bacteria; phylum Acidobacteriota; class Vicinamibacteria; order Vicinamibacterales; family CAZQMT01; genus CAZQMT01. Next base: position 405,579 of record CBDAOD010000003.1, read on the forward strand.
ACGGACTCGATCGTGTCCCCGACGAACTCGAGCCGGACCGGCCGGTCGTCACCGGCCGGAAAGAAATCGACAACGCCTCCACGGACGCAGAACTCGCCGTGCTGGTCGACCGGGTCCTCCGAGGTGAACCCCCCGTCGACGAGCAGGTCCGCCAGGCTGGTCGGAGAGATCTCGCGGGCAGGTGAGAGCTCGATCGAGGCGCGCAGCAGCCGCGCGGGTCGACTCAGCCGTGGGAGGAGCGCCGCCGCAGACGCGACCACCACCCGCGCCGAGCCCTTGGCCAGACCGTGGAGGGCGCGCGCCCGACTCGAGACGACGTCGAAGTGCGGCGCCAGACCACGATACGGATCGACTTCGTGCGAGGGAAAGGGCAGTACGACGCGCTCGATGTCGTGGGCCGTCATCCCCTCGAGCCCCGCGAGGAAGAATCCCACGTCGAGGCTCATCTGCTCGACGTCGGCATCGGTCGGCACGACCAGAACGACCAGCCCGTCCTGGGCGACCGCGGCCGCCAGCAGTGCCTTGGCCGGCGCGGGTAGCCCCGACACCGCTTCGGAGGCCGCCAGACCCGCACGGCTCGCCGCGCTCTTCAGAAGGGCGCGGAGGTTCAGAGAAGTCGACGTGCCGGAAACCACGCTCACGCGTTCGGGCCTCTCCGAGCTCTACCACGGCGCCCCGCGGAGTCCTCCGGCGTCGGCCCGGCTCCCACGTTGCCGCGCCCCCGGATCCGCTCGATGATCGCGGTCGTCGAGAAACCGGGTTCGATCGGCACGCGGACCACACGCCCGCGGGCCTCCACGATCCCGCGGCCCACGATCCGATCGGCCGCCCAGTCGGCACCCTTGACGAGCACGTCGGGCGCGAGGCGCCGGATCACCGCCTCGGGCGTCGCCTCGTCGAAGAGCAGAACCGCATCCACGCACGCCAGCGCCGCAAGGACTTCTGCCCGCTCCCGCTCGGCGACGACCGGACGGCTCGGCCCCTTGGCGATCCGCACCGACCGGTCGGAGTTGGTCGCCACGATCAGCGCGTCACCCTCCCGCCGGGCCGCCTGAAGATACCGGAGATGCCCGGGGTGGAGCAGGTCGAAGACGCCGTTGGTGATCACGACCACACGGCCCGCGGCACGGAGCCGCTCGACCAGGGCCGTCGCGTCATCCAGGCCGAGCACGGGCATGGAGCCTCACCGTGTGGATCGCGTGTGGTGGCCCACCGCCGTCACGACGTTTCCGCGTTCGTGGGGAGAGCGGGGGCGGTCGGCCGGCGCGCCGTCGCGGAGTCGAAGCGGGCGCCGGGCGAGAACACCCACCGGTGAGCGGGGCGGTAGATCCCGACGTCCTTGAGCGGAGACTTGACCCGAAAGGTGTAGAGCAGCCGGTGGTAATCGTAAGGAAACCCCTCCTCGGAATGCACCGCCACGTCCAGCTTGTAGGTACCCTCGACCAGATCGAGCCGCTCGATCTCGAGGGCCACGGTCTGCTCACCCTCGAGCTGGGTCGCCTGAAGCTCTTCGATGTTCGTGTTGGTGCCGTAGCAACACACGCCGTCCGCGTTGAACAGCCCGACGCCGAAGACGAAGTCCGAGACGGGGTGAGCCGCCTTGACGCGCATCCGGATCGCCATCGACTCGCCCGACTGAAACACGTGCGCGGGCCGACCGGAGCTCCCCACGAGCGAGACATCGGTGATCTCGACCTCTCGGGACCCCCATCGACCCTCCGTCGCACGAAACATGTCCGCCGGCGCCTCGGCGACCTCGACCGGACTCTCCGGCAGCGGCGCGTCCGCCTCGTCGGGCGGCGCCGTCTCGGCCGACTCATGGGCCTCGGTGTCGCCCGTCTGGAGCAACACCTCGTCTTGCTGCTCCACGTCGCTGAGGTAGGCCCCGATCACGCGCTTCGGGTCGCCCAGCGCCCGGGCGGCCCCGGCATCGAGCCAGACCGCGTCGTCGCAGAAGCGCTCGACGAAGCCGAGACCGTGGGTCACGAGCAGGATCGTCTTCCCGCGCCGCCGGAATTCCGCGAACTTGTCCAGGCACTTGTGCGTGAAGCCCTCGTCCCCGACCGCGAGCACCTCGTCCACGAGCAGCACGTCCGGGTCGACGTTGATCGCGACCGCGAACCCGAGCCGGATGTACATCCCGGACGAGTAGGTCTTGACCGGCGCGTCGATGAAGTCCTCGAGCTCGGCGAACTCCACGATCTCGTCGAACCGGCGCCCGATCTCTCGCTTGGACAGCCCCAGCATGATTCCGTTGATGAAGACATTCTCCCGTCCCGAGATCTCGGGATGGAATCCGGCCCCCAGCTCGATCAGCGCCGAGACCCGTCCCTGCACCTCTACCTGGCCGCTGGTCGGTTTCGTGATACCGGCCACGAGCTTGAGCAACGTGCTCTTGCCGGATCCGTTGCGGCCGATCACTCCGAAGGTGCTCCCCGCCTTCACCGAGAACGAGACGTCTCGCAGCGCAGGAAAGGTCTCGTCCGGCCTCAGATCCTTGACGAGGCTCCGCGAGATCAGCGCGCTCTTCAGCGTCGCGAACTGGCGTCGCCGGCCATAACGGCGATAGAGCTTGCTCACGTTCGAGACTTCTATCGCAGTCGTCACGCTTCGACCCATCTAACCCCAGAGTTCACGTGGGTTGCCAAGTCTGGCTAGACTTCTTCGGCGAACGAATCCCGCAGCCTGTCGAACACGAAGTAGCCGAACAGAAACAGCACCACCGAGGCGGCACCCAACGCCAGAAGCCACTTCCAGTGTCCGAACGGGCCATCATAGAACAGGATCTCCTGATAGGAGACCGCGAGGTGCGTGAACGGATTCATGTTCAGGAACCCCCGACCGAGCGGTGGCGCCTCGCTCATCGGATAGAGGATCGGGCTCGCGAAGAACCAGAGCGTCAACAGATTCCCCAGCAGATCCTTGATGTCGCGAAAGTGCACCGTCAGCGCGGCCAGAATCAGCGAGATCCCGAGTGTGAGCACGAATTGCACCAGCATGACGATGGGGAACCACACGAGCTCCACGAGTTGCAGCGGTGCGTCATAGTAGATCAGGAACGCCGTCAGGATCGGGAGCCCGAGGCAAAAGTGCACCATGTTGGCCAGTACCGACACGATCGGGAGGATCTCGGCAGGGAACAGCACCTTCTTGATGAGATTTCCACCCGAGATCAGGACGTTCGCAGATTCGAGCAACGACGACGAGAACCAGGTCCAAGGCAGGAGCCCGCAGAACAGGAACAGCGCGTAGGGCTCGATCGCGATGGGGCGGATCCCCGGGAGAACCACCGTGAAGACGAAGGTATAGATGAGCAGCAGCAGCAGCGGGTTGATGAACGACCAGAAGAACCCGAGCACCGATCCTCGGTAGCGGGCCTTGAGCTCCCGGACGACCAGGCTCTGGATGAGGCCGCGGTACCGCACGAGTTGCCGGAGGTTACGCAGCATCGACCTGCAGCGCGAGAACGGTCACGTTGTCCGGACCGCCTCCACGATTCGCCTCGTCGACCAGCGCGTCGCACACCTGCTGGAGCGGATCGGCCAGCCCCAGGAGCCGCTCGATCCCCTCGTCTCCGAGGACCGCCACGAGCCCGTCCGAGCAGAGAAGGAAACGGTCGCCGGCCTCCAGCGTCGCCACGACGACGTTCACCTCGAGGCCGTCCCCGCCCGAGAGCGCCCGTGTCACGACGTTGCGCCACGGGTGCCGGCGGGCCATGGCCGCGCTCAGGGCCCCGGCCCGCACCTGCTCCTCGACCCACGAGTGGTCGGAGGTCAGGCGCTCCAGGCGCGCCAGACGGAGCCGGTACACCCGGCTGTCTCCGACATGCGCCAGGACGGCTTGCCCCCCGTTCAGTAGAACCGCGGAGGCCGTCGTGGCCATGCCGCTCAACCGGGCATCCCCGGTCACCAGATCGGCGATTCGGCGGTTCGCGATCGCGAAGGCGGCCTTGAGCTGGTTGGCGGCCACACTGAGCCCGGGGTCGGGCGGAACGGGCCAGGCGGGGTGTTCGTCCGCAGCCGCCGTCTCATGTATGACGGTCGCGATGGTCTCGACCGCCGTCTGCGAAGCGACCTCGCCGGCCGCGTGCCCGCCCATGCCGTCCGCGACCACGAACAACCCGAGATCCGGGCGCGCGCAGTAGCTATCCTCGTTGGTCGGGCGTTGGAGTCCCGGATGGGATGCCGCGGCCCAGGAGACACGCATGAAATGATTGACAGGACACTAGCTGCGGGCTCTGGCCCGCGCGGCTACCTGCAGCCGGATCAGCGCCTTCGTCAGCTCGACCCGCGCGCGGTCGAGATCGGTGTCGGCCGAGGGATGGCTCAGCTCCGCCTCCGCGCGTTCTTTCGCCGCTTCCGCGCGTGCCACGTCGATGTCCTCGGCACGCTCCGCGGACTCCGCCAGTATCGAGACACGCTCCGGCAGCACCTCCGCGAACCCGAACGCAACCGCCAGGAAGAACTTCTCCTGACCCTGTCGGTACCAGAGCTGGCCGATCTGCAGCGCCGCCAGCACCGGGGTGTGCGCTGGCAGGACGCCGAAGTAGCCGTCCGTCCCGGGAATCTGGACCTCGTCTACGACCTCCGTCAGGACCGCACGGTCCGGCGTGACGATCTGCAGTGTGAGGTTCGTGGGTAGCGCCATCTCACGCAGCCTTGATCTTCTCGGCCTTCTCGACGGCCTCTTCGATCCCGCCGACCATGTAGAACGCCTGCTCGGGCAGGTCGTCGTGCTGACCTTCCACGATCTCCTTGAATCCCCGAACGGTGTCGGCGATTGGGACGTACTTGCCTGGTACGCCCGTGAATTGCTCCGCCACGAAGAACGGCTGAGAGAGAAAACGCTGCATCTTGCGCGCCCGAGCGACGGTCTGCTTGTCCTCCTCCGACAGCTCGTCGATTCCCAGGATCGCGATGATGTCTTGCAGATCCTTGTAGCGCTGGAGCACCTGCTTCACCTGGCGCGCCACGCCGTAATGCTCCTCGCCGATGATCCGGGGATCCAGAATGCGAGAGGTCGAGGCCAGTGGGTCGACCGCCGGGTAGATACCCAGCTCGACGATCGCGCGCGAGAGATTGGTGGTCGCGTCGAGATGCGCGAAGGTCGTGGCCGGCGCCGGATCGGTGTAGTCGTCGGCCGGCACGTAAATCGCCTGAACGGAGGTGATCGACCCCTTCTTCGTGGAGGTGATGCGCTCCTGCAACTCGCCCATCTCCGTCAGCAGGGTCGGCTGATACCCGACCGCCGACGGCATGCGGCCCAGGAGCGCAGACACCTCGGATCCGGCCTGGGTGAAGCGGAAAATGTTGTCGATGAAGAGCAGGACGTCCTTGTTCTCCGCGTCCCGGAAGTACTCGGCCACCGTGAGCGCGCTCAACGCCACCCGCAGCCGGGCGCCCGGCGGCTCCGTCATCTGACCGTACACGAGGGCGGCACGAGATCCCTCGTGGTCATCCGGCTTGACGACCCCGCTCTCCTGCATCTCCAGCCACAGATCGTTTCCTTCCCGCGTCCGTTCTCCCACCCCACCGAACACGGACACGCCGCCGTGCTTCAGCGCGATGTTATGGATCAGCTCCATGATGATGACGGTCTTGCCGACACCGGCTCCACCGAACAGGCCGATCTTGCCTCCGCGCAGATACGGCTCGAGCAGATCCACCACCTTGATCCCCGTCTCGAACATCTGAAGCTCGGTCGACTGGTCCTCGAGCGCCGGGGCCGCCCGGTGGATCGGCCAACGTTCTTGCGTGGCAACCGGTCGGTCGGGGAAATCCACGGGCTCGCCCAGCACGTTGAGAACGCGGCCCAGCGTCTCGGGCCCGACGGGCATCGAGATCGGCTCCCCGAGGTCGATCGCCTTCATCCCGCGCTGCATGCCGTCGGTCGGCTTCATGGCGACGGCACGCACCCGTTTCTCGCCCAGATGCTGCTGCACCTCGGCCGTCACGTCGAGCCTCTCTTGACCCTCGACCTCGTCGGAGACGACCCGGATCGCGTTGTAGATCTCCGGCAGTTGATTGCGTTCGAATTCCACGTCGATGACGGGCCCGATGACCTGCACGACGTGCCCCACCCGGGCCTCCGTTGCTGCTGCTCGCGCCATTCGCTCCCTTTCGTTCCTCGCGCCCGTCCGCCGCACTGCCTCGACCACCGACACGCGCCGGAGGACGCTCCCGCGGCCTCCAGCCGACCGCTACAGCGCCTCGGCGCCCGATACCACCTCGATGATCTCGCGCGTGATCGCCGCCTGCCGCACCTTGTTCATGTACAGCGTGAGATCCTCAATCATCTCCGCCGAGTTCCGCGTGGCCGCGTCCATCGCGGTCATGCGCGCGGCCTGCTCGGCCGCAGCCGACTCGAGCAGGGCGCGATACACCTGGATCTCGAGATGGCGAGGAACCAGATTCGGAAAGATCGAGACGGGCGGAGGCTCGACCAGGTAGTCGACACTGGGGGCCTCGCCCTCCGCGTCACCACCCTCCGCCCGAGGGATGGGCAGCAACGGTGCGGTCACGACGCGCTGCTGCATGATCGACGTGAACTCGTTGTACACCAGCGAGACCGCGCGGACGGCTCCCGCGGTGAACTGGTCCATCGCCACCGCGGCGATTTCCCGGGCGTCCGCGTAGCCGAGCTGGGCGAACAGATTGATACGCTCCAGGCGAACGTCGGACGCGCGCCGCACGAAGAAGTCCCGGCCCCGTCGGCCGACCAGACCGAGCGCCACCTGGCCACCCTCGCGGCGCACGCCGTCGATGAAGACCCCGGCCGCCTTGATGGCGTTCGTGTTGAAGCTGCCGCACAACCCCTTGTCCGCCGTGATGACGATCAGCAGCGTCGGACACGTCGGCGGCAGGTCCGACCCCGTCGCCAGTAGTGGATGCGCCGCCGTGTCGACCCGTGTCGCCAGCCGACCCAGAAGATGCGACATCTCGGCGGCGTAGGGTCTCGCGCCCACCACACGCTCCTGTGCGCGGCGGAGCTTGGAGGACGCCACCATCTTCATCGCCTTGGTGATCTGCTGGGTCGACTTGACCGCCCGGATCCGGCGTCTGATGTCGATCAGAGAGGGCATGAGGCTCGCGGCAACGGCCTAGGCCGCTTCCACTTTTTCGCGGCGACGAACTCACCGGCGAACTCTTTGAGGGCGGCTTCGGCACTGGCCTTGAGCGCGTCGTCCAGCTGCCTCTTGTCCGCCAGATCCTTCAACACGCTGGGGTGCCGCGTCTCCAGGAAGAGGTAGAGCCCGCGCTCGTATGCGGCGACGTCGTTCGTCTCGACGGGGTCGAGAAATCCGTTCGCGCCGGCGAACAGGATCATGACCTGCTTCTCGACCGAGAGCGGCTGATACTGCAGCTGCTTGAGCAGCTCCACCAGACGCTCTCCGCGGGCAAGTTGGGCCTGTGTGGCCTTGTCGAGGTCGCTGCCGAACTGCGCGAACGCGGCCAGCTCGCGGTATTGGGCCAGATCCAGCCTGAGGGTTCCCGCCACCTGCCGCATCGCCTTGATCTGGGCCGAGCCGCCGACTCGTGAAACCGAGTTGCCGACGTTGATGGCCGGCCGGACGCCCTGATGGAACAAGTCCGTCTCCAGGAAGATCTGGCCGTCCGTGATCGAGATGACGTTCGTGGGAATGTAGGCCGAAAGGTCACCCGCCTGGGTCTCGATGATCGGCAGCGCGGTCAACGAGCCGCCACCCAGCGCGTCGTTCATCTTGGCCGCTCGTTCCAGCAGCCGCGAGTGCAGGTAGAAGACGTCGCCGGGATAGGCCTCTCGTCCCGGTGGTCGGCGGAGGAGGAGCGAGATCTCGCGGTAGGCCTGGGCGTGCTTCGAGAGATCGTCGTACACGCACAGGGCGTGCCGGCCCGAGTCCCGGAAGTACTCGCCGATCGTGCAGGCCGCATACGGGCTGACGTAGAGCTGCGGCGCGGGGTCGGAGGCCCCCGCAGCGACGACCACCGTATACCGCATCGCGTCGGCGTCCTCCAGGGTCTTGACCACCTGCGCAATCGTCGATTGCTTCTGCCCGATGGCGTTGTAGATGCAGATGACGTCGGTGTCCCGCTGATTGATGATCGTGTCGATCGCCACCGCCGTCTTCCCTGTCTGTCGGTCGCCGATGATCAGCTCGCGTTGCCCCCGACCGATCGGGATCATCGCGTCGATGGCCTTCAGCCCGGTCTGCAGCGGCTCACGGACGGGCTGCCGGTCGACGACACCGGGAGCGAGGCGCTCGAGGGGCAGGGACGCTTTCTGCGCGATGGGTCCCTTGCCGTCGACCGGCTGGCCCAGCGCGTTCACGACCCGGCCCAGCAACTCCTCGCCAACGGGCACGGAGATGATCCGGCCCGTTCGCTTGACAGGATCGCCTTCCTTGATTTCGCGGTACTCACCGAGAAGGACCGCGCCCACGTTGTCTTCCTCCAGATTGAGCGCCAGGCCGAAGACACCATGGGGGAACTCCAGCATTTCACCCGCCATCGTGCGCTGGACGCCGTGGACCCGGGCGATGCCGTCACCCACCGTCACGACGCTTCCCACTTCGGCCACGTCCACGTCGGCCGCGTAGCTGCCAATCTGCTCGCGAATGAGCTTCGAGATTTCGTCCGCGCTGATGTCCATATTCTGGGTTCCTGTCGATGCCTCACGCGCGTCCACGCCAGCCGCGGCATCGTTCACGGCGGGTCCAGATGCGACGCGGAACGTTCACCGCGGGCCGGTCACGAGCTGCTCTTTCAACCTCGACAGCTGTCGCGCGACGCTGCCGTCGTAGACGACGCTGCCGATCTGCGCGATCACGCCACCAATGATGGACGGGTCGACCCGCGTCTCCATCTCCACCCGGCGGCCGACGGCTCGCTCCAGACTCTCGGCGATCGCGTGTTTGCGATCCCCGGCGAGCGGCGTCGCCGTCGTGACCTCCGCCCGCACCACCTTCAGATGCTCCAGTAGCCGATCGCGATACGCCTCGACGAGATCGGACAGCAGGGCCAGGCGATCCCGCTCGGCCAGGAACAGCAGAAACGCACGTGTGATCGTCGAGATCTCGACCGTGCGCGACAGGAGCTGCTCGACCAAGGCGTGTTTGCGGGTGACCGGAACGGCTGGGTTCGTCAGGACGGCGGCCAGCGGCGCGTGTCTCTCCACCAGCCGGTCGAAGTCCCGTAGCTCCCGCTCGATGGCCTGACCGTCAGCCTTCTCACGGGCGACGACGTCGATCAGCGCACGGGCCAGCCGAGACGCGTCACGGCGATCGCTCATGCCGCAGCTCCCTCGTCGGCGCGCGCACCCGGACGACTCCCCGTCATGTGGAGGTTCGACCCTGCTGCCGTTCGACCTGGCGAAGATACCGATCCATCAATCGCTCCTGGTCCGCCTCGTTGATGTCCTTGCGGATCCCCTCCTTGGCGACTTCGACCGCCAGGTCGGCCGCATGCTCGACGAGCTCGCGCTTGGCGACCCGGAGCTGGAGGTCGAGCTCCCGGCGTGTCTGCTCGAGCAGCCGCTCGCGCTCGGTCTCGGTCTCCTGCCGAATACGCGCCTCCTCGGCGGCTGTCTCTTCGGCACCCCGCGCCCGGAGCGCATCGAGCTCACCCGGTAGCGCCGACATCCGCTGGTCGAGCTCGTCAAGCTGGCTACGCGCGGCCATCTTCATCTCCGCAGCGCTCTCGAGCCCCTTGCGAACGTCCTCACCCCGGTGTTCCAGGTAGGTCGCAATCGGAGACCGCAGCAAGTAGACGAGGACCCCGACCAGGATCAGGAAGTTGACCAGGCGGGCCACGGAGGACCAGATGTCCGACCCGTGCTCCTCGCTGGCGGCGTCCTCGTGCCCGGCCGGGGTCGACGCGGGCGCCGATTGCTGTGTCGCCGCCAGCGCCGGCCTGTGCCAGGGGGACATCCGGGCTGCCTCGCCCCCCCACACGACCCATCCCAGGCACACGATAACCGCGAGGCGCCACCGGCGTCGTGGGTTGGGACCATGACTCTGGCGCCGAGCGTCGCGCGATGCGGTCGGGTCAGCAGCAGGTCTGGTCGACAAGAGGCCTGGAAGCGGATTGGGGAGAAGCACTTAGGACGTCTTGCGGCCCAGGATCCTTTCCACGGCGGCCGCGCCCAGCGCGTCCGCTTGCTCCGTCAGCTGGTGCCGGGCCCTCTCCGCTTGAGCCTCCAAACGCGATCTCGCTTCGCCGATGCCGGCCTCCGCGTCGCGGCGGGCGGCGTCCAGGACCTCGGCATGTTGCGTGAGCGCGAGTCGCCGTTTCTCGTCCATCTGCCGGTAGACCTCGGCCCGCGCCGCACGGACCGTCTCACTGGCCTCTGCGGTGGCCGACTCCGCCTTCCCGGCCGCGCTCTCGGCCAGCTCTCGAGCCGAGGCCACGACCCGGTCGCGCTCCCGCATCACGCGGAGAACGGGGTCGAAGAGCAGGCGCTTGACCACACCTGCCAAGGTGAGGACGAACAGAACCACCCACAGAACCGTGAGATCGGGAATCACGTGTAGGACCCTGTCGAGTGAGAGGTAGAACTCCGGCGGGCCGAGCTTGGGTCATCGGAGTCGGCCGGCCCCAGCGGCGTCGGCGAACCATCAAGTTATACCACTCTCGCCTCGGACAGGGCAAGGCGCGCCTCGGCCGCCTGACGCGCGGCACGCCGTCAACGAACGCCCGGTCGACGGGTCGACGTCCACGCCCACACCAAGCGTTCGCCGTCCACCGTCACGCCGATGGCGACGGCCGTGGCCCGACTCTCGACGCGGTCCGCGGACGCACGTTGTGATCCGTCGTGTCGACCCGGTCGGGATGCTCCGCTGCGGCGGGGGTAGACGCCTCGCGCCAGCTCGAGGGGGTGCCCGTTCTCACGACGGGCGCAGCCGCGAAGCGGCGCGCGTCGGGCCCAGGTGCCGTGACCACGGTTAAGCCCTATATAGGCATATATCTGTATGCGTCTTTATAGATATGATTCTATACGTATATATGTATATATATACATGTATCTGCATAGAAGTGAATAAACGTACGCATCACCGCATGCCCGTCGCATGGCGCGGTGAACTCGCTGGCGCCGCGGGGAGAGACAGCGCGGTCAAGCCCGCTTGCGAAGCTTGGTCACCGGCGCCGCCGCGGGGGAGCTGGACACCAGCTGCTGGTAGATCCGGTGCAGCTCGTCCTCGGATGCGAACGCGATCACGATGCGTCCACCTCCGCCCTTCCTGGCGACCCGGACCGGGGTGCCGAGCGACAGACGCAGCCGCTCCTCGGCGGCGCGTGTGTGCACGTCGACTGGGCCGCCGCGACCCGCCGAAGTCCGCCGCGTCGACAGCGCGTTGCGCGCGAACCGTTCGGTGTCGCGGACTGACAACCCGCGCTTCACGACCTCGCGCGCCGCCCGCTTCTGGGACGCCAGGTCGGGGAAACCGAGGAGGGCGCGTGCGTGGCCCATCGACAGGGTGCCGTCTGCGATGGCCCCGCGCACCTCGTCCGGCAAGCGCAGGAGGCGCAGGTAGTTCGCGATCGAGGAACGATCTTTCCCAACGGCCAACGCGATTTCGTCCTGCCGGAGGTGGAACTGATCCGCCAGGTGCTTGTAGGCCTGCGCCTCCTCGATCGGGTTCAGGTTCTCGCGCTGGATATTCTCGATCAGTGCCACCTCGAGCAGGCGCTCGTCGGGCACATCTCGTATCACCACGGGAACCCGGGGCATGCCCGCGCGTTGCGCCGCCCGCCACCTGCGTTCACCGGCGACGATCTCGTATCCCCGGGCCGTCTGCCGGACCAGAATCGGCTGGATGATGCCGTTCGACTTGATCGAGCGGGCCAGCTCGTCGAGCTTGCCCTCATCGATTCGAGACCGAGGCTGATGGGCGTTCGGCGACAGCTGATCGATATCGAGCTCCACCGTGGCCGGGCGTGGTTTCGGGACCTGTGGGATCAGCGCATCCAGACCGCGGCCAAGCGCCGGGCGTTTCTCTGACATTCAACCCCTCCAGCGGCGGCTCCGATGTCCGCCGTTTCATGAGGACGGCTCGCGGCTAGCAGCCCGTGGTGAAAGTCCTGCGTCGCACCACGGGCCGACGTGGGCGATGCCGCGGTCGGCCTGGACAAGGCGCGAGGAGCAAGAATACCGGGAGTATGTGAACGACGAGCAACGCAGTCAGGCGGGATGCAGCGCCGGCCGACTGCAGCAGGACTCTTACCACGGGCTGCTAGGCGGCGCTCATCGCGTCCCGTGCGCGCTTCAAGACCTCCTTCGCCAGCGAGAGATACGCCTCCGCGCCGCGCGACCTCACGTCGTAGAGAATCACGGGAACCCCGTGGCTGGGTGCCTCGCCCAGCCTGACGTTACGCGGAATGACGGTCTCGTAGACCTTCTCTCGAAAGAACTCGCGTAGCTCGCGGCTGACCTGTTGGCCAAGATTCGTTCGGCCCTCGAACATGGTGAGGACCACACCCTCGATGTCCAACCTCGGGTTGTAGGCGGCCTGGACGCGATGCAGCGTGCCAACGAGATCCGCCAGGCCCTCGAGTGCAAAATACTCGCAGTGCAACGGAATCAGCACCGAGTCGGCAGCCACCAGCGCGTTGATGGTCAGAAGACCCAACGACGGCGGCGTGTCGATGAAAATGAAATCGTAGTCCTCTCGCACCGCGTCAATGAGGCTGCGGAGCCGATGCTCTCGGCCCTCCAGGCCCACAAGCTCGAGCTCCGCGCCGGCCAGGTCTCGATCCGAGGGAATCAGTCCAAGCCCGTCGACAACCGTCGGCAGTACGAAGCCGCGTGGATCGGGGATCTCCGCTGCGGAAATCGCCTGGTAGACGGTGCCCGCCGATGCCGCCTGACCCTTCAGCCCCATCCCGCTGGTGAGATTGGCCTGCGGATCGAGGTCGACGAGCAGCACCTTTCGCTCGGCCAGGGCAAGCGAGGCCGCAAGGTTGAGGGCCGTCGTGGTCTTGCCAACTCCACCCTTCTGGTTTGCAACGGCGATGGTTCTGGCCATGTCCTACTCGCGAGTAACCTTAAGCGCCACCGAACCCGGGCGTCAAGGGAACGGTCGACCGAGGCTGCTGCTTCTGGTGAGTCCTGCCGCGGTCGGCGGGCGCGACGTCCCGGCACGGGCCGTTGGGCACCGTCTGCGACGAGTACTTCCGCCCGGTGTGCTCGCTCCTCGCCGTCCTGGCAGCCTGGCAACCCGCCGGTGGCCGCAGGACCTCACCACGGCTTGCTGTTCGAGGTCACTGTTGGGTCTTATCGACCAATGTTCCACGTGGAACAGCCTGACGTCATTTCCCGTCCTCGATTCTCCGGCGTGGATTGCCCAGGGTGAGGGTGACCGACGTGGCGCCGCCCCCTGTCCGACGCGGACCCTCGCCCCGGCTGCTCGCGACCCCACGGCTGCTGAGATGACGCGTACCTAGCAGCCCGTGGTGACGGTCCAGCGTGGCACCAAGGGCCGCCTTTGAGAGATGCCGCGGCCGGCCCGAGCAAGGCGCGATGAGCAAGAATACCGGGAGGATGTGACCCGTCGTGAACAATGCCCAACGCAGCCCGCGGCGGGATGCAGCGCCGGCCGACTGCAGCAGGACTTTATCACGGGCTGCGAGGGGAGAACGCTGACCGTGTTCCACGTGGAACACGCCGCCCGTCCGCTGGCTCAGCCTCCGGCGACGCTAGCCTTGCGGACCACGACCAGTCGGCTCTGTAGTGCGTCGACGAGTGGGTAGGTCCCCTGCCAGGCAAGCGGTGGGGTCAGGCCACTGGGCGCCGGCTGCCCGCTCGGCCCACGAAACCACAGAATTCGCCCGTCAGGCTTGAGGAACGCCTGCAGGCTCATGAGAACGCGGGACTCGACCCGAAGTGCCCTAAGGGTCACGACATCCATCGCCTCGTGGAGCTCGGGATAGCTCAGCAGCTCCTCGAACCGCGCCGTCTCCACGCGCACGTCCTCCAGCCCCAGGTGTCTGATAGCCTCGCGCAGGAACGCCGACTTGCGGGTCTTTGCCTCCACCATCAGGAGGTCAAGCGTCGGTACAGCCAGCTTCAGCGGGATCGCCGGGGATCCGCCGCCCGATCCGATGTCCAGGAGCGCCGACACGTCCTGGGGCAGGTATCTGGCGGCCACGAGCGGTTCGATGAGCAGCCGATCGATCGCCTGATCCCAACTCGAGAACGACGTGAGGTTGATCTTGCGATTCCAGAGGTTGAGGAGCTCGAGGTAGGCGACCAATCGAGACACCAGATCCGTCGGCAGATCGACACGGGCTTTCCTGGCTCGCTTGTGCAGCCGCTCGGGAAGATCTCTCACCCGCGGCAGCCCCCGCGCACGCGCCTGACCCGCCTCACCGGCCCGTGTCGCGCGTCCGCTCCGCGTCCAACCCCTGGTCCCTGTCGCGGGCACCCGCATCAGTCCTTCCCTCGGTCTCTTCCTCGGACGCGCCGACGCACGGGCTCCGGCGCGCCGCTTCGCCGTGCTCACCCCGTCGTGGGACGCCCACGCCGCGCGCCGGCCCCTCCGCCACTCTATACCGTCCCGGTCTCGCCAAATATGCCGAAATCACCGCCACCGCCGCCGGGGTGACGCCCGGAACCCGGAGCGCCTGCCCCAGCGTCTCCGGCCCCACCTCTCGCAGTCTCTGCACGACCTCCGCCGTCACGCCTGGAACCCTGTCGAAACGGAACCCCTCGGGGATTCGCCGCCCCTCCTGCCGGGCGGCGCGTTCGACCTCCGCCCGCTGGCGCTTCAGGTAGCCCGTGTATTTGACCTCGGTTTGGGCACTGATCAGATCCAGGCTTCTCTGGTTCGGCGTCGCCTCTGCCGCGATCTCCAGCCGGACCGCGCCCTCCCTCTGGAGTGATGCCAGCGTCTGGTGCGACTGCCGCAGGGCCTGCGCCGCCCGCACGCGCTGACCGGCCGGCTGCACAATCGTCGCCGCGTGAAGCGATGCAACGTTCGACTCGAAGCGGCGCTTCCGGGCGACGAACCGTTCCCAGCGTGCGTCATCCACCGATCCAGCCTCCCGGCCCCGCGGGGTCAAACGGAGATCGGCGTTGTCGATGCGGAGAAGCAACCGATACTCCGCGCGCGACGTGAACATGCGGTATGGCTCGAGACACCCCTTCGTCGTCAGATCGTCGATCAGCACCCCGATGTAGGCCTCGTCCCGCCCAAACGTCACGGCCGGGGCACGGCGTGTAAGGCGGGCCGCGTTGAGACCCGCCACGAACCCCTGGGCGGCAGCTTCCTCGTAGCCGGAGGTCCCGTTGAGCTGACCTGCCAGAAACAGCCCGGGGACGCGCCGGCTCTCGAGCGTCCGCCTCAACTCGGTCGGCTGGATGAAGTCGTACTCCACCGCATAGCCGTGCCGAGCGATCACCGCCTCTTCGAGGCCAGGCAGCGCGTGCACCAGGTCTTCCTGAACGCCGCGTGGCAGGCTCGTCGAGAATCCGTTCAGGTAGACCTCCGGGACATCCACACCCTCGGGCTCAAGGAACACCTGGTGGCGATCGCGGTCCGGGAATCGAACGATCTTGTCCTCGAGCGACGGACAGTAGCGGGGTCCGATGCCGGTGATCTGACCGTTAAACAGCGGGGACTCGGCGAGGTGGGTCTTCACCAGATCTCGCACCCTGTCATTGGTATGCGCAAGATGGCACACGATGCCCCCGGCTGCCAGCCGGTCGGTCATGTAGGAGAACGGGACCGGCTCCGCATCCCCATGCTCGGTCGACAGGCGGGAGAAATCGATGCTCTGGCGCAGCACGCGGGGCGGCGTGCCGGTTTTCAGCCGGCCCCACGTGAAGCCGAGCGTCTTCAGCGATCCCGCCAGCGCGCGCGATGCGGGTTCGCCCGCCCGACCCGCGGCCCACTGCTCTCGTCCGACGTGGACCAGACCGTTGAGATAACGTCCCCGCCGTCACGATCAGTGCGCCGCACCGGTACCGCCTGCCGTCATCGAGCTCCAGCCCGGTGATGCGGCCCGCCCCGGTGAAAAGTCGTGCGGCCCGACCGAGCACCCACTCGATGCCCGGCGTTGCCTCCAGCGTCGCTCTCATCCACTCCGCATAGCGCCGCTTGTCCGCCTGGGCCCGAGGTGACCACACCGCCGGTCCGCGGCTTCGATTCAGCAGTTTGAACTGGATACCGGTGGCATCAATGGCACGGCCCATGAGGCCACCGACCGCGTCTATCTCGCGTACCAGGTGGCCCTTTGCGGTGCCGCCGATCGCCGGATTACAGGGCATGTGCGCCACCGTGTCCAGGGACAACGTGCACAGCCCGACATGGCAGCCCAGCCGTGCCGCCGCGAACGCCGCCTCGCTCCCGGCATGTCCCGCGCCGATGACGATCACGTCGAAAGCCGTCACGTCTGCCTCCCGCTACTCGCCCCGGGCATCCCGGATCGGTCGCCGCCGTCCTCACGCCCCGCTACTTACCGATGCAGAACTGCTCGAAGATCCGCGCGAGGACGTCCTCCGCAGCCCGTCGACCCGAGATCTCCTCGAGCGCCTCGCGCGCCGCGCGTAGGTCGGCGAGAACGAACTCCTCGGACTCCCGTGCCTGCGCCGCCTGTCTGGCGCGATCGAGTCCAGCTCGCGCGTGCTCCAGCAGCCGGATGTGCCGCAGGTTCGTGACCTGGGGAACCTCCCGCAGATCGTCGCCCTCGGTCACGGTCGTGATCGGCCGCCGGCGTAGCTCGTCGATCCCTTCACCCGTCACGGCCGACACCGCGACCGCGGCCCCGCACCCGTCTCCCAGCGCGGCGACGGACCACGCCGGGCGCAGATCCGCCTTGCTCGCCACCACGAGCCGTGGCGACGTCGACGTGTGCTCGATCAGACTCCGATCGTCGTCAGTCAGGCGCGTCGAGCGATCCAACACCAGGAGGACCGCGTCGGCCACGCGTGTCGCGCCTCTGGCGCGGGCCACTCCCTCGGTCTCGACCGGGTCCGATGACTGACGGATGCCCGCCGTGTCCACGAGCGTCACAGACAGCTCGTCAATCGCGACGACCTCCGTGAGCAGGTCCCTGGTCGTCCCCGGTTGGTCACTCACGATTGCACGAGAAAAACCTTGTAATCTATTGAAAATACTTTATTTACCTACATTTAAACGTCCCAGGATCACGACCTGTCTGCCCTCGCGAAGGACCCGTCCCTTGCGACCCTCCGCCAGCAAGGCTTCCACTTCCGCGAGGATAGCGCGCAGCGAGTCGTCGGCCGACGCGCCGGGCAGGAACCGGTACCCTTCCTCGGGGAAATCGAGCGACGCCTCCAGCCGAGCGGTCAAGTCAAAGACCGCTTCATGGATGTCCCCGATGCGCCGAGTCAGGGTCCCCTGTAGCTGGTCGAACGCCGCGCGCGCCTGGCCGGGAGTCACGGCGTCGATGAGATCGCCCACCGCCTCGGCCCTCACCAGATCGGTCCGCCCGTTGAGAAACGCGCGGAGCGTGAACTCCCCGGGTTCGGCCAGTCTGGCGCCGCCGTCGATCGCCGCCCGCACGATCGCCCGGAGCAAGAGCGGGTTCCCGTGCCCGCTGATCTCCACGACATCGTCGCCGGTGTACGAGTGTGGCGCGTCAAAGAGGGTGACGACCACCTGGTCGAGCGGCACGAAGGTCTCGGCGGCGTTGCGACGGGGTTTGGCGCCCGCGCGCGTCAGCGTCGCGTGGCGCGGCACGAGCGGCGTCTGCCGTTCGATGATCGCCGAGGCGACCCCCAGCGCCTGCGGACCGCTGATGCGGATGACACCCAGCCCGCCGCGGCCTGGCGGCGTCGCGATGGCGACGATCGTGTCTCGGGTGGAGAACATGCGGGGCGCCGCCGCACCCCTCGCGCGAGGAGCTGAGCTAGCTCTTGCGGATCGAGATGACGACGGTCTTCAGGAACGCGTCGCCCACGCTCTCGGAGGCCACACCCGGATCCTCGGCCACCCTCAGGTGGACGATCCGGCGCGCATAGGGGTTGAGCGGACCGATCTCCTGCAGCTCGCCGGTCGTCATAGCCCGATCGATGAGGAGGCTCGCCATTTGACGCAGCTCCTCGTCCTTGTTCCGGCGGAAGTTCATGCAATCGATCACGATCGGATGCCGGTCGGGCATGCGTCGGCGGAACGCGGTGTTGACGACATGCTGCAATGCGTCGAGCGCTTCCCCCCGGCGTCGCAAGAGCGTCTCGCTCCCATCCCCGGCCACGCCGAGACGCAGCCCCTCCGGCGTCGCCTCGTGCTCGACCTCCATCGAGAGTCCCATGTGCGTCAGCACGTCCTTCACGAACTCGACGACCTCGTCACGCAACTCGGGTTCCATCGCGCCCCTCACGCTCGTTTCTTCGTCTGGGCGGTCTGCCCCGAACCCGCCCGCTTGACACGTCGTTCGGCGGGTGGCCTGACGGTGCGCACGACCGGCGGGCCGATGAGGCGATTGGTCACGTGCTGCTGGCCGACGGCCCAGACGTTGCTCACCAGCCAGTACAGCACCAGACCGCTGGGCGCCCACAAGAACATGAACGTGAACATGACCGGCATGAACATCATGATCTTCTGCTGCATCGGGTCTGCCGTGCTCGGCATCATTCGCTGCTGGATCACCATCGTCATGCCCATCAGGATCGGCGTGACATACATCGGGTCATGCTGCGAGAGATCCGTGATCCACAGGACGAACGGCGCGCCCCGGATCTCGATCGCCACGCTCAGCAAGGAGTAGAAGGCGAACAGGACCGGCATCGTGAGGAGCATGGGCATGCAGCCGCTCGCCGGATTGACTCCACGTTCCCGATACAGGTTCATCAGCTCGGTGTTCATCTTCTGACGCGCCGGGTCGCTGGTCTTGAGCTTCGCGTAGCGAGCCTGGATGGCCTTCATCTCCGGCTGAAGCTCCTGCATCTTGCGCATCGAGACCACGCTCTTGTGCCGGAGCGGGAACATGGCGGCATTCAGCAGGATCGTGAGGATGATGATCGACCACCCGTAGTTCCCGGCATAGCCGTGGATCCACTTCAGCGCACGGAGGAGGGGCACCACCAGGAACGAGAACCACCCGAAATCGATCGCGCGCACGAGCTCCTGATCGATCGCCCCCAGCGCGTCGAAGTCCTTCGGGCCGAAGAAGACGCGTGCGCCGGTGGGGGACTCCGCGAGGGTCAGCTCATGTCCCACGACGGGGATCGGCGCCTCGTTGGTGCCGCCGAGCGCCGCGACGACGTCGCGGGGCTGGAACACGATCCTGGCGGTGTCCATCGGCAGCGCCACCGCGATGAAGTAGTGGTCATCGACGCCGACGAAACGGAACCGCCCTTCGTGGACATCCTGCTCCTCGACATCGCTGCGGCTGAGGCGAGACACCTCACCGTCCCTGTGGAAGATGCCCTGCGGGAGCTGGGCGTAGCGCGTCGACCCGGACGCGCTACTGGCGCCCCCGACGCCGGTGCCCCAGCGCAGCGTGGGGTTCAGCGACTGCCCCTGATTCTGGACCTCGGCGGTGAAGGCCACGACGTAGGGGAGGGCCGGATCGAACCGAAATTCCTTCCGCGCCCTCAGCCCGCCCGAATCCTCGTACTCGAAGGTCAGAACCCCTGCCTCGCTCCCCAGATCCAGCGCCGCCTGCGACGGCATGAACAGGGCCTCGCTCAGTCGGCGGGTGAGCCCGGCGTCCTCGACCGCCAGGCTGAAGGGTCGGGTGAAGTCGTCGGGAAGATCGACCGGCACCAACTCGAGCAGAGCGCCGTCGTCGTCGAGATGATGCTTCAGTTGCCAGCTCGTCAGCTCCGCCCCTTGATTCGCGAACACCGCACGCACATCGGCGGTCTCGACCACGATCTCCCGCGCGCGACTGTCCGCCACGGTCGGTGCGACCGTCTCGTCGGGCGCCTCGGCGCCCACCGCCGGCACGGTCTCAGCTTCCGGCTCCTCCCGCTCCACGGGTGTCTCGACTGCTGGCACCGCCGCCGGAGCGTCGATCGGGACTTGACCTCCCTCGGGAGTCATGGGCGGCTCGGGTCGGACGAACACAGATTGGTAGACGAACAGGACGAGGAAGGACAGAAAGACCGCCAGAAGGACGCGCTTCTCCATCGCCTACGAACTCGAGACCCGCGCCACGGGTTTCAGCGCACGTCCATCACTCGGTCCGCTCCCCGGACCGTCGGGCACCGGGTCGTAGCCGCCCGACGCGAGGGGTTGACAGCGCACCAATCTTTGCGCCATCAAAACAATTCCTTTGATCGGCCCGTGCCTGCGGACCGCTTCCATGGCGTAGTCGGAGCAGGACGGCACGAACCGGCAGGAGCCCGCGAACAGGGGAGAGAGCAGCTGTTGGTAGAGCCAAAGCGCGAAGAGGAGGGCCTGACTCACGACGCCACTGATCCACCGCGCCGTGCGGCTGCTAGCGCCGGTCAAAACGGCGTAGCGCCGCGCGGTAGTCCGATTCGAGGCTGGTATAGGCCGCATCGACGAGCTCCGGCCGCGCGATCACGACGATGTCGAGGCCCCGGGACGGCTTGTTCCGCCGAAAGACCTCTCGCACCCGGCGCTTGGCTCGGTTGCGACGCACGGCACCGCCGAGCTTGCGGGTGGCCACGATGCCGACGCGACTGAAGCCCAGCGAGTTCTCGAGGATGAGGAGCGTGAGGAGACGACCCGGCAGCCGCACGCCGCCCTGGTATACTCGCTGAAATTCAGCCCGCCGTCGGATCCGTTCCAGGGATCTGAGACGCTCGGTTCCGCGACCGCCGCTCGACCCGCCAGACCCGGCGGACTCTGCGATCATTGAGCCCGGAGGATGTTAGCTGACCGTCAGGCGCTTTCGCCCCTTCGCTCTGCGACGCTTCAAGACCGCCCGCCCGGCCTTTGTGGCCATACGCACCAGGAATCCATGGGTGCGCCGGCGCCGACGGCGATTTGGTTGAAAGGTACGTTTCATCTCGGCCGATCCAGTGCACGTTGCGGCAGTTGAGCGCCAATCCCGAGGAGAGAACGTTCCATGGTAGTCAAGGCCTGCGCGGCTGTCAAATTGCGCCGGTGTCGGCGTCTCCGCCGCCACGTTGTCAGGCTCAGACGCGTGTGCTACAGTCCAGGATCCTTGTGAGCCCTGAGTAGGTCTGCCCCCCAAAGTTTTCCACAGTTGTGGAAAATAATGTGGAAAAACCAAGACTTCCGTAGGCCCTCCCCTGAACCGATCGCGGTACCAGGCGGATCCCGATGGGGCGAAAGTCCCCGAACCCCCGTCACAGAGGCCATTCCGGGCGACGCCCTCACCTCGTTGCCCGGGGGTTGGGCCTCCGGTGGGGCGAAAGTCGTATCACCCGACCGCTCGGCGTAGCGCCGGCCACGAAAGACCATGCCCGAGACCAGCAATATCTGGGACCAGATTCTCTCCCGGGTCGAGAGCAAGGTGAACCGTCACTGCTTCTATACCTGGTTCAAACCCACCTCGTTCGCCTCCGACGACGGCCACACTCTGCGCGTTCGCGTCCCGAACAGCCTGTTTCGGGACTGGCTCACCAAGCACTACTCCGGTGTCATCCACGAATCGATCGCCGAGGTCGAGCGCCCCGACACCGAAATCGCGTTCATCACCGAGCCCGGGCCCGATCCTACGCCGGCTCCACACGTGAAGGATTCCACCCAGGCCCCTGCGGACGTCGTCGTCGCCCCCAGCGCCTCTGGTCTCAATCCCCGCTACAGCTTCGACACCTACATCGTCGGTTCCTCGAATCAGTTCGCCCACGCCGCGTGCCGTGCCGTCGCCGAGGCTCCTTCGCGGTCCTACAACCCGCTGTATATCTATGGCGGCGTCGGCCTCGGCAAGACTCACCTCATGCACGCGATCGGCCAGTACGTGATCCAGCACGGGCAGAACCTGCGGCTGACCTACATCTCGTCCGAGCGGTTCATGAACGAGATGATCAACGCCCTACGTTTCGACCGCATCATCGACTTCCGCGAGCGATATCGAACCGTCGACATTCTGCTCGTCGATGACGTTCAGTTCCTCGCCGGAAAAGAAGGAACCCAGACCGAGTTTTTCCACACGTTCAACGCCCTCTACGACTCGCAAAAGCAGATCGTCATCAGCAGCGACTGTCCACCGCACGAGATTCCGTCGCTCGAAGAACGCCTGCGCTCGCGATTCGAGTGGGGTCTCATCGCGGATATTCAGCCACCGGACCTCGAAACCAAGGTCGCGATCCTCAAGAAAAAAGCCGAGGCGGAGGCCGTCCCGCTACCCTACAACGTCGCGCTGTACATCGCCGCCAAGATCAAGAGCAATATCCGTGAGCTCGAGGGCTCCCTGATTCGCCTCATCGCGTACGCCTCGCTCACCGGCGAGGAGATCTCTCTGCCCTTGGCCCAGGACGTCCTCAAGAACATCCTGAGCAACGACGACCGCGCCGTCACCATCGAGCTCATCCAGAAGTTCGTCGCCGACTACTACCAGCTGCGTCGAACCGACCTCAAATCACGCAATAACTCCAAGTCCATCGCCATGCCCCGGCAGATCGCCATGTATCTCTGCAAAAATCTCACCTCCGCCTCGTTACCCGAGATCGGGAAGAGCTTTGGCGGCAAGCACCACTCCACCGTCATTCACTCGATCAACAAGGTCGAGGACATGCGGAAGGCAGACAGCTCGTTCAACACCCTCATCAACTCCTTCCTCGACTCGTTCGGCTAGCAGCCCGACTTTTCCACAACGCTCGGCTCCAACGCGCCGCGCCGAAACCAACCTGCTTCGCTCGACGATTCTTCAACAGATCCCGCTTCGCTTTTTCCAGACGGAATCCACCGCGGTTCGCGTAAACTAAGTTATTGAAACTAAATGAGATTTCGGCACGTTTTAACCTTTCCACAGCACCTTCTTTCTGTTATACTTTTGTATCTTCGATGATCGGATCTCTGAGAATTCAATTACTCCTCATTTTCGTGTCCCACCGAGGTAGCTTCCGGTATGGAACTAGTCGTTCGTAAGGAGAACCTGGTACGCGAGCTCCAGTTGTTCCAAGGGATCGTCGAGCGCAAGAACACCATCCCGATCCTGGCAAACATCCTCATGGATGCCGAGGGCGATCACGTCACCCTCCTGGCGACGGACCTCGAGGTCGGGCTCAGAAGCCGCTGCGCGGCATCGATCGCGTCACCCGGATCGCTCACCGTCCCGGCGAAGAAGCTGTTTGAGATCGTCCGTTCGCTTCCAGAGACCGACATTCGGATCGAGACGGCGAATGGCGCGGTCAAGGTAGCGGCCGATCGGTTTGACTCCCGAATGCAAACGCTACCGCGTGAGGATTTCCCTTCTCTACCCGAGCCCGACGATCAGACGCAGGTGATGCTGCCGCGCGCGGCGGTTCGAGAGATGGTCGCGAAGACTCACTTCGCCATCACGGGCGAGGACACACGGTATTTCTTGAACGGGGCGCTCTTCGTGCTTGGGCCCGAGACGATGCTGCTCGTGGCGACCGACGGCCACCGGTTGGCCCTGATCTCGGTGCCGCGCGAGGGGGGTGTGGCGGCGGCGGATGCCGAGTCCGACGAGCGGGTGATTCTCCCCAAGAAGACGCTGCTGGAGCTGGGACGACTGGTGGGCGAAGGCGAGGGCAAGATCGGCTACGTCAAGGGCGAGAATCATTTTTTCTTTTCCGTCGATGACCGGGTGTTGATTTCTAGGATGATAGACGGGCAATTTCCCGCCTACGAACGAGTGATCCCGAAGAATAACGACAAGCAGGTGATCTTCGAGCGGGATCGGCTGGCGAGCGCCGTCAAGCGCGTCGCGCTGCTGTCCAACGAACGATCGCGCGCGGTGAAGTTCGAGATCGGGAAGGACAGTGTGCAGATTGCCTCGAACAGTCCCGAGGTCGGGGAGGCGAGCGAGGTGCTGCTGATCGAGTACGCGGGTGAGCCCGTCCAGATCTGCTTCAACGCTCAGTATGTGCTCGACTTCCTCGCCGCGGTCCAGACCGACACGGTCGCGTTGAGATTCAAGGATGAGATGAGCCAGGCCGTCATGCAGCCGGAGGGAGCGGAAGGCTATGACTACCAGTATGTCATCATGCCGATGAGAATCTGAGCGCCCGTCCTGGAGCCTCCGGCATACGCTCTCTCCTTCCCGACACGCGTCCAGACCGTCGACACCGTGCAAAGACATGACACAACTAGAACCTGACGAGATCGCGTCACCAGCACCCGTGTCCTCGGCCGCGGGCGCTGACGGCAATGAGGGCAATGACCGCAATGACGAGGCGGCGCTCCGCGTGGAGGACCGGCCAGACTCGACGAATGGCGATCAGCCTTCCCAGGTCGAGGACTACGGCGCGGACAAGATCAAGGTCCTGGAGGGACTCGAGGCGGTGCGCAAGCGTCCCGCCATGTTCATCGGGTCGACCGGTCCACTGGGGCTCCATCATCTCGTCTACGAGGTGGTGGATAACTCGATCGACGAGGCCCTCGCTGGATTCTGCGATCGGATCGACGTGACGATCCATATCGACAACTCGGTGACCATCGTTGACAACGGGCGCGGGATTCCGGTCGACGAGCATGACACCGGCAGGTCGGCGGCCGAGGTCGTGATGACCGTGCTTCACGCCGGCGGCAAGTTCGACAATCGGAGCTACAAGGTCTCGGGTGGGCTTCACGGTGTGGGTGTCTCCGTCGTCAACGCGCTCTCCGAGGTCCTCGATCTCGAAATCTGGCGGAACGGTTCGGTATACCAGCAGAGCTACACACGCGGTGAGCCCGCCAAGCCCCTCGAGGTCACGGGCACCACGAAGCGCCGGGGCACGCGCATCACCTTCAAGCCGGATCCCGAGATCTTCGAATCGACCGAGTACAGCCTCGACACGCTGTCTCAACGTTTCAGGGAGTTGGCGTTCCTGAATGCCGGGGTGACGCTCACGCTGAGCGACGAGCGCAACGGCAAGAGGAAGGAGTTTCTGTACGACGGCGGCATCGTCTCGTTCGTCAAGTTCCTCAACCAGAACCGTGCCACGGTCAACGATCAGCCGATCTACATGAAGGGCGAGAGGGATGGCATCTACGTGGAGATCGCGCTCCAGTGGAACGACGGCTACTCGGAGTCGATCTACACGTTTGCGAACAACATCAATACCCATGAAGGCGGATCGCATCTATCGGGATTCCGGTCGGCGCTGACGCGGACGGTCAACGCCTACGCGACGAAGAACAATCTCGTCAAGGACATCAAGGAGAGCATCAGCGGCGACGACAGCCGTGAAGGGCTCGCTGCGGTCGTGAGCGTCAAGATCCCCCAACCGCAGTTCGAGGGTCAGACCAAGACGAAGCTCGGCAACACGGAAGTCAAGGGCATCGTGGAGGCCATCCTCAACGAGCGGCTCGGCGCCTTCCTGGAGGAGCACCCGCCGGTCGCGCGACGAATCATCAACAAGGCCGCCGATGCAGCCCGGGCGCGCGAGGCCGCACGCCGGGCGCGCGATCTCGTCCGGCGGAAGGGCGCCCTGGACAGCAGCGCCCTCCCGGGGAAGTTGGCTGATTGCCAGGAGCGCGATCCCGCCCGGAGCGAGCTCTACATCGTCGAGGGCGAGTCCGCCGGCGGCTCGGCGAAGCAGGGCCGGGATCGTCGGTTTCAGGCGATCTTGCCGGTCAAGGGAAAGATCTTGAACGTCGAGAAGGCGCGGTTCGACAAGATGCTGGCCAGCGACGAGATCAAGACGATCATTGCCGCCCTCGGCTGCGGCATCGGCAAGGAGGACTTCGACCTCGACAAGCTCCGGTACCACCGGGTCATCATCATGACGGATGCGGATGTCGACGGCTCGCATATCCGCACGCTGCTGCTGACCTTCTTCTACCGCCAGATGCCGGAGCTGATCGACAACGGGTTCATCTACATCGCGCAGCCGCCGCTCTACCGAGCCAAGCGCGGCAAGTCGGAAACCTACATCAAGGACGACCGTGAGCTCGAGGTGTGGCTCACGAAGCGTGCGGCCGAGTCGCGCGCGATCAGGCTTCCGGAGCAAGGCATCGAGATCGCGGGAGCCGAGCTGGAGAGCCTGCTCCAGAAGCTGATCGCGGTCCAGAAGTATCGGCAGATCGTCGAGCGGCGGGGTCCGAGCACGGACGTGATCGAGGCTCTTCTCGATGCAGGTGTGCGAGACAAGACCTTCTTCGCGGAGCGTGAGGGCCTGCAGCGGCTGGCGGATTTGTTATCGAACCCGCTCCGCACGGTCACCGTGCGACCCGACGAGGAGCACAATGTCTTCTCGCTCCTGCTCGAGGACCGAGCCGCAGGCTACCCGCGGCAGCACACGATCGGCGTCGATTTCGTGAGCACGGGCGAGTATCGGACGCTGCAGGCGGCGTATTCCGATGTCAAGGACATCAGAAGTCCCATGCTCATCGCCGTCACCCGCGGCGACGGCGCGGATCGAACCGAGTCGTCCGAGAGCGCAACCCGCGCCGAGATCCCCGGCGGGACGCCCGCCGTGGATGAGACGAAGATCGGGGGAGCGCCCGTGGATCGAAGGGCCAAGCTGGCTGCGGGCCAGAAGTCTGGCCGAGCGGCTGAGACGGATACCGAGGTCCACGTCGACACGATCGACGAGGTGGTCGACTACTTCATCGCGGCCGGAAAGCGGGGCGTCGCCGTCAATCGCTACAAGGGGCTGGGCGAGATGAACCCCGACCAGCTCTGGGCGACGACCATGCGCCCGGACACCCGGACGCTGATGCAGGTGCATGCGGACGACCACGCCGGGGCGGACCTGATGTTCACCACCTTGATGGGTGATCAGGTCGAGCCGCGTCGCAAGTTCATCGAGGACAACGCACTGGACGTGAAGAACCTCGACGTCTAGCCGCCCGTGGTGAACGTCCCGCCTCGCGAAGGGCGGCGCGGCGCCCGGCTCTAGCGAATCGTTCACGACGGGCGGCTCGCGCCCCGTCACCTTCCCGTCACGCTGGATCTGCCACCCCGTACCGCCAAGGGAGTCGAGAACGGCAATGGACATCGCGCGGTCGAAAATTCCGGTCGACATCGAAGACGAGATGCGGCGCTCGTACATGGACTACGCCATGAGCGTCATCATCGGGCGCGCGCTCCCGGACGTCCGGGACGGGCTCAAGCCTGCGCATCGGCGCGTGCTCTACGGGATGCGGCTGATGGGTCTGGCGTCGAATCGGCCCTATCGGAAGTGCGCGAAGATCGTGGGCGAGGTCATGGGGAACTTTCATCCCCACGGTGACGCGTCGATCTACGACACCCTCGTTCGGCTGGCGCAGGTGTTCAACATGCGCCACCCCCTCGTCGACAGCCAGGGCAACTTCGGATCGGTCGACGGCGACCCTCCCGCCGCGATGCGTTACACCGAGGCGCGACTCAACGCGCTCGCCGAGGAAACCATGGTCGACCTCGACAAGGACACGGTCGACCTGGTACCCAACTACGACGAGACGACTGAAGAGCCAACCGTGTTACCGGCGCCGTTTCCGAACCTGATCGTGAATGGGTCGGCCGGCATCGCCGTCGGGATGGCGACGAACATCCCGCCGCACAATCTCCGCGAGATCATCGATGGCACCGTGTGGGTGATCGAGCACGGTGACGAGTCGCCGGAGGTCAAGCTCCAGCAGTTGCTCCAGTTCGTCGAGGGCCCGGACCTGCCGACGGGCGGGTTCATCGTCGGACGGCGCGGCATCCTCTCGGCCTACAGGACGGGCCGCGGGACGTTCACGATGAGAGCGAAGACCTCGCTCGAGGAATCGAAACGAGGCGACCGCGCGGTCATCGTCGTCTCCGAGATTCCATACCAGATCAACAAGGCCAAGCTGATCGAGAAGATTGCGGATCTCGTTCGTGACAAGTCGCTCGAGGGGATCTCGGATCTGCGGGACGAGTCCGACCGCGATGGCATGCGAATCGTCATCGAGCTCAAACGCGGTGAGGTCCCGGAGGTGGTGCTGAACAACCTGTACAAGCACACGCCGCTCCAGACGTCGTTCGGCGTCATCATGCTCGCCATCGTCGGCGGTCGCCCGCGCGTCCTGACGCTGCTGGAGGTCGTCGAGCAGTTCATCGATTTCCGACGGGAGGTCGTCAGCCGCCGGACGGAGTTCGAGCTGCGCCGGGCCGAGGCCCGGGCCCACATCCTCGAGGGGATCAAGATCGCGCTCGATCATCTCGACGAGGTCATCAAGCTGATTCGTGCGTCGAGGGCGCCCGCAGAGGCCCGCGAGGGCTTGATGCACGAGTTCGAGCTCTCGCTGATCCAGGCGCAGGCGATCCTCGATATGCAGCTGCAGCGGTTGACGGGACTCGAGCGCCAGAAGATCGTCGACGAGCTGGTCGAGCTGTTCAAGACCATCGAGCGGCTGCGGGCGATTCTGGGGAGCGAGCCCTTGCTTCTGGAGATCATCGTGCGGGAGCTGCGCGCGATTCAGGAGAAGCACGGGGACGCGCGCCGTACGATCATCATCGAGGATTCGAGCGAGCTCAGCGTGGAGGATCTGATCGCCGACGAGGACATGGCGATCACGGTGAGCAACACCGGCTACATCAAACGCACGGCCATCGCGACCTATCGGAACCAGCGGCGCGGCGGCAAGGGGCGCATCGGGATGCGCACCCGAGAAGAGGATTTCGTCAACCGGCTATTCGTGGCCTCCACGCACGCCTATGTCCTGATCTTCTCGGACCGCGGCCGAGCCTACTGGCTCAAGGTGCACGAGATTCCGGACGTGGGAGCGGACGGCAAGGGCAAGTCGATCGCCAACCTGGTCTCGATGGATCCCGCCGAGCGGATCGCCGCGGTGCTGGCGGTGCGGGACTGGCCGCGCGAGGAAGGCCATCGGTACATCGTGATGGGGACCCGCCGGGGGGTCGTCAAGAAGATGGATCTCACCGCCTTCAGCAATCCGAGGGCCGGTGGTATCATCGCGATGGGCGTGCTGCCGGAGGACGCCGTGATTACGGCGGAAATGACGGAGGGGCGCGATCAGGTCTTCCTGGGCACCCGGGCGGGCATGTCCATCCGGTTCGCTGAGAGCAACGTGCGGGCCATGGGCCGAATGGCCTACGGGGTCCGTGGGATCACGCTGCGGGGCGACGACGAGGTCGTGGCCATGGAGGTCGTGAGACCGGGTGACACGATTTTGACGGTGACCGAGCACGGCTACGGCAAACGGACCGACCTCGAAGAATATCGGGTGCAGTCTCGGGGCGGGTTAGGTATTATTGACATCCACACATCGCCCCGGAATGGCGGTGTCGTGGGCACGGCCTACGTCCACGAAGAGGACGAGGTCATGCTGATCACCCAGCAGGGAAAGGTCCTGCGGATGGCTGCTGGTGGCGTGAGGTCAATCGGCCGCGCCACCCAGGGAGTCTGTCTCATCGAGATGGAGGCGGGCGACCGGGTCGTCTCGGTGGCCCGCCTCGAGCGGGAAGAAGAGGGCACGGAGCGGGGCGAGGGCGGAGCCCCAGAGCCCGACCTCGACTGAGTAGTGGGTTTCCAGAAGGAGGCTGATGCTATGTTTGGGCTGAGGTCCATCTCGCAACCGCTGTATGTCGTGTCTACGCTCTCACTGGCCTTGGTCATCGCCTGCGGTGGTCCGCCCGAGGCGGACATTCTCAGGCGGTATTTCAGGGCCTCGCGTGCCGGCGACAACGCCACGTTGTCGAATATTGCGACCGCATCCTGGGATGGGGGTGTGGTGCAAGACTTCACGGTCACCAGCGTCAGTGAGGAGCAGCGCCGGGCGCTCCAGGGCAAGGAGCTGCTCAAAGCACTCCAGGACGCCGAGGCGACCGAGGGCACGTTCAACGAGGAGATGAGGGCCTACCAGGAAGAGAATGGCGAGGCCCTCAAGCGGATCCTCGGAGCCGAGCGCGCAGAGGAGGAGGTCGCTAGCGGGGACGAGGAGATCGCGCAGGCATGGACGGATTGGCGCGCCCAGATGGCGGAGCACGCGACAACCACGTCCGAGGCGGCGCAGCAGCTCAATGCGGAGCGAGCGGCGGCGGAGCCGAGCGTGTCCAGCGAGTCGAATCCGATCGATATCGCCGAGCACGACGGCGAGCTGCTCACCAAGGAGGTGGTCCTCGACGCCACGGTCGAAGCCGACGGCGCCTCCACCCAGAAGACCCTGTCCGTGACCCTGAACCGTACCGAGTTGAGCGGACAGAGTCCCGGACGCTGGATCATCACCGGTATTCGGGAAAGCTAGACCGACCGAGCGCGTGTCCGAACGTCGAGGCGTACGCGTTCGACGTGGGTCGAATGGACCCGCGTCGGCGCGCCGCGCCGGACGCTCACGCGGGCTCGAGCTTCGCGTAACGCGCCAAGAGCTTTTTCGAGCCCACCTGCGCAAACCGCACTGTCAGCTTCAGGTCGTCGACCTGTTCCTCGACGGCGATTACCGTCCCGACGCCGAACGTCGGATGCCGCACCCGCAGGCCGGGGCGAACGGTCCGCGCGGATTGGTCCTCGTCCTCGTACGCGAATCCTGGGCTGGGTCGATTCTGGGCGTGGCGCCTCGCCGCGCCCCCGGCGGGGTAGGGGCGGGCGGTGACGTCACGCGCCCGCTCCGGATACGCCGCGAGCGACGACGACCACTGGCGGTCCACCAGCGTCGCGGGAATCTCGTCCACAAAGCGTGACGGGTCGGTGGATTGATACTCCCCGAAGACCCGCCGGCGGGCTGCGCCCGTCATGACGACGCGTCGCTGGGCGCGTGTCAGACCCACGTAGCACAGCCGCCGCTCCTCCTCGAGCTGCTCCTCGTCCTCGCTGACCCGGGAGTGCGGAAAGAGGCCCTCCTCGAGACCCGCGATGACGACCAGCGGGAACTCGAGGCCTTTCGCGGCGTGTAGCGTCATCATCCAGACATCCGCATCGCGCGCGCCGTGTTCCTGGTCGGTCTCCGACAGCAGCGACAGGCGATCGACGAACGTCGGGAGCGTCAGATCGGCCGTGCGCTGCTCGGCCTCCCGTGCGGCCGAGACGAGCTCCATGAGATTCTCGATTCGCGTCTCGGCCTCCGTGCTGCGATCGTCTCGGAGATCCTGGAGATACCCCGTCCGGTCGAGCACCTGCCCGAGAGTTCCAGCGGGGGTGTTGTGGCGCGCCTCCTCCCGCAGTGCGGCGAGCAGATCTCTGAAGGCGGCAAGCGAGCCGGTTGCTCGCGCGGGAAGTTGTCGGTGCTCGACCGCATGGACCAGCCTGGACCAGAGCGAGTCGGGGTGGTGCGCCACGTCCGCCGTGGCAGCGAGCAGCGGCGGGAGGTCCGAGGTCTCGAGCCCGGGCTCCACGTGCTGGAGCGTATCCATGACGCCCTTGCCGATCCCCCGGGCGGGCACGTTGATGACGCGACGCAGGCTCACGTCATCGTGCGGGTTGATGACCAGCTTCAGGAAGGCGAGGGCGTCCTTGATCTCCTTCCGCTCGTAGAAACGGACGCCGCCCACCATCCGGTAGCCGAGCCCATCCCGCATGAACGCATCCTCGATGACACGTGATTGAGCGTTCGTCCGATAGAAAACGCCGACCGGGCCGGTCTCGTCCCCGGACTGAGTCTCTCGAATCGCGCGGGTGATGAAGTCCGCCTCCTCCAGCTCGTCGGCCGCCCGGAAGTACACGATCCGGGCTCCCCCCTCCCGTTCGGTCCAGAGCCGCTTTTCCTTCCGGTTGCGGTTCTGACGGATGACGGCCGACGCCGCGTCCAGGATGAGCTGGGTCGATCGGTAGTTTCGCTCGAGCCGCACGACCAGGGCTTCCGGAAAGTCGTGCTCGAAATCCAGAATGTTACGCAGGTCGGCACCCCGCCACCGGTAGATCGACTGATCCGGATCCCCCACGACGCACAGCCGGCGGTGGCCGGCGGTGAGGCGGCTGAGCAGCAGATACTGCGGCCGGTTCGTGTCCTGGTACTCGTCCACCATGACGAAGCGGAACTTCCCGCTGTAGCGGGTGCGCGCGGCCTCGGACTCCTCGAAGAGGTCGACCGTCCTGAGCAGCAGGTCGTCGAAGTCGAGGGCATTGACCGCCGAGAGCATCCGGACGTAGCGCTCGAACACCCGGGGGATCTGTTCCTCACGAAAGTTCCACGCCGCGGCGCGGAGGGTCTCCGGGCCCTCCATGCGGTTCTTGGCCTGGCTGATGCGCGCGAGCGCCTGGCGCGGCTGGACGACCTTGTCGTCGATCTCGAGTTCCTTGAGTGCCTGTTTCACGGCGGCGAGCTGGTCGACCGTATCGTAGATGACGAAATCTCTGGACAGGCCGATAGCGGGCGCCTCACGCCGCAGCAGCCGTGCGCAGAAGGCGTGGAACGTGGCGATCCAGATGCCCTGGCACTCCGCGTGGAGGAGCCGCTCGACGCGGTCGCGCATCTCCTGCGCAGCCTTGTTCGTGAACGTGACCGCCAGAATCTGGCCGGGCTCGGCCAGGCCCGCCGCGATCAGATGGGCGATCCGACAGGCGATGACCCGCGTCTTGCCGGAACCCGCGCCCGCCAGGATCAGCAGTGGCATCTCGGTCTGCAGCACCGCCTCTCGCTGCTCGGGATTGAGATCGTCCAGGAAGTCCAGGCTTCCGGCTGGCGGCTCCGGGGGGCCACCGCCACTACTCAACGGTCACGCTCTTGGCCAGGTTCCTGGGTTGGTCGACGTCGCAGCCCCGACGGACGGCGATCTGGTAGGCGAGTAGCTGTAGCGGCACCGCCATCAGGACGGGCATGACCAGCGGATGCGCCGCGGGCACGGTCACGACGACGTCCCGGTCGAGATCGAGCGATCCAAAGGCCTCGTCCGCACCCTCGCTGGTGAGCGCGATCACGCTGGCGCCCCGCGTCTTGGCTTCCTCGATGTTGCTGCGCATCTTCTCGAAGACCGCGTCGTGGGGTGCAAGGGCCACGACCGGCACGTCCTCGTCGATCAAGGCGATGGGGCCGTGTTTCATCTCGCCGGCCGGATATCCCTCGGCGTGAATATACGAGATCTCCTTCAGCTTCAGCGCGCCCTCGAGCGCGATCGGATAGTGGATGCCGCGTCCGAGGTAGAGGAAGTCGGTCTGCTGGTAGAACCGCTGCGCGATGGTCTCGATCGCCGGGGCGCACTTGAGCGTGTGCTCGAGGAGCAGAGGGAGCCGTGACAGCGCCTCGACGTGCGGCCTGGCAGCGTCGGCGGAGAGGACGCCCCGCGTCTGCGCCAGGTGCAGGGCGAGCAGGTGCAGAGCGACCAGCTGCGAGGTGAACGCCTTGGTCGACGCGACGCCAATCTCCGGTCCGGCGTGGGTGTAGACCGTGCCTTCGGCCTCGCGGGTCGCCATGCTGCCGACGACGTTGCAGATGGCCACGGTCCGCGCGCCCTTGTCGCGGGCCTCGCGCAGCGCAGCGAGGGTGTCCGCGGTCTCACCGGACTGGGTGATGACCACGGCCAGGGTCCGCCGGTCGACGATCGGATCCCGGTAGCGAAACTCGGAACCGTAGTCCACCTCGACGGGCAGTCGGGCGAGGCCCTCGATCATGAACTTCCCGACGAGGCCGGCGTGCCACGACGTACCGCACGCCAGAACGATCACCCGCTCGAGATCCTGGAGGTCTCCCGAAGGAATGGCGATGTCGTCCAGGAAGACCCGGCCGCTCTCGATCGACGCGCGGCCGAGCACCGTTTCGCGGACGGCCCACGGTTGCTCGAAGATCTCCTTCAGCATGAAATGCTTGTAGCCCGCCTTCTCGGCCATGACGGGGTCCCAGACCACCCGCTGCGTGACCTTGGAGACTCCGCGCCCCGTGTAGTCGGTGAACTCGACCCCGTTCCGGGTGATCACCGCCATCTCCTCGTCGCCGAGGAACACCATGTCGCGCGTGTGGCTCAGGATGGCCGGGGTATCGGAGGCGACGAAGAACTCGCCGTCGCCCACGCCGATGACGATGGGCGGTCCGTTCCTGACGGTCACGATCTTCTCCGGGTCGTCGGCCGAGAGGAGCACCAGGGCGAAGAGCCCGCGCAGATAGAGGAGCGCCCTCCGGACGGCGTTCTCGAGTCCATCGTCGCGGCTCTCCCGCTCGACCAGGTGCGCCACGATCTCGGTGTCGGTCTCGGTCACGAAGCGGTGCCCCTCGCGCTCGAGCTGGCGCTTGAGATCGAGGTAGTTCTCGATGATGCCGTTGTGGACGACGACGATGCGGCCCGTGCATTCCCGATGAGGATGAGCGTTCTCCTCGTTCGGTCGGCCGTGCGTGGCCCAGCGGGTATGACCCAGCCCGTAGACGCCGTCGACGGGCGACTCCGCGATCACCTCCTCGAGGCGAGCCAGCTTGCCCTGGCTCCGGCGGACCGCGATAGAACCGTCATGCACGACCGCGATGCCTGACGAGTCGTAGCCCCGGTACTCGAGCCGGCGCAGGCCCTCGATCAGGACCGGTAGCAGAGGCTTGGAGCCGATGTAGCCGATGATCCCGCACATAGCGTGTGGTCCCCCGTTCGCGGGTACCGAAGCGCAAGAGCCGGAACGGCTAGGCCCGCTTGTGCCGCTTCGCCCAGCCGTCCTTGTTGATTTGTCGTGCCCGGGCCAGGCCCAGAGCGTCGGCCGGAACATCCTCGGTGATCGACGATCCGGCTCCCACGTAGGCGCCCCGACCAATGCGGACGGGCGCGACCAGCTGAGCGCTGCTGCCGATGAAGGCGCCGTCCTCGATGACGGTGGGGTGCTTCTGCTGGCCATCGTAGTTGCATGTGATCGTCCCGGCCCCGATGTTGACGTCCTTCCCGATGGTGGCATCTCCCAGGTAGGACAGATGACTCGCCTTCGAGCCGTCTCCCAGGACGGCCTGCTTGAGCTCGACGAAATTGCCCACCTTGGCCCGGACCCCGACGGTGCTGCCGGGCCGCAGGTGGGCGAACGGGCCGACCGTGGCATGGTCGGCGATCGTCGAATCTGTGATCACGCAGCAATCGAGCACGACGACGCCCTCGCCCAGCACCGAGTCGACGATCCGCACCCCCGCGTGAATCTCGCACGCCTCGCCGATCCGCGTCGTCCCCTGCAGATGCACTCCAGGGTGGATGACCGTATCCCGCCCGACGCTGACGTCGGCGTCGACGTAGGTCGAGGCCGGGTCCTCGATCGTGACACCGGCGCCCATCAGCTCCTCGTTCTTCTTCTGTCTCAACATGCCACCCACTTCCGCCAGTTCTGTCCGGCTGTTGATGCCCCGGATCTCGTCGGGGTCCGGCGTTCCGAATGTCTCGACCAGGAGGCCGCGCCGGTGATAGATGCCGACCAGGTCAGGGAGGTAGTACTCGCGCTGCGTGTTCTCGGACGTGATTGCCTGGACTGCCTCGAACAGCGGGTCCAGATCGAAGGCATAGATGCCGCTGTTGATCTCGCGAATCGCTCGTTGCGTCGGCGACGCGTCGCGTTCCTCGACGACGCCGACGATGCGCCCGTGGCTACGGACGATCCGGCCGTAGCCGTACGGGCGTGCGAGCTGGGCCGTCATCACGGTCATGGCGGCGCGCTCCGCGCGATGTTGCTCGAGGACCGCCGCCAGCGTCCGGGCGCGGAGCAGCGGCACGTCGCCGGACAGCAGCACCAGCGTGCCCGTGCGCCTCGCGAGGAGTGGCTGCACCTGCAGGAATGCGTGGCCCGTGCCGAGCTGTGGTTTCTGGAGCACGAATGCGAGGTCAGCCTCGTGTGCGAGGCTGGCCCGAATCGTCTCCGCCATGTGCCCCACGACGATCGTCGTGCTGGCAGGCTGCAGCTGCCGCGCGGTGCGGAGGACGTGCTCGATCATCGGCAGACCCGCCACCGCGTGCAGAACCTTGGGGCGCGCGGATTTCATCCGCGTACCCCTGCCGCCCGCGAGAATCACGACGTGGCTACCGGGCATGTCCCGAATCTAGTGTAGATCGCCCCGAGTCGGTGGGGACGCGCGGTGCTGGCTGGTAAGGCGCGAGGATGGAGAATACCGGGAGACTTGGCAACCCAGGTGAATTCTGCGGGTCAGGTCCGGGGGCGGCGCGCCCTGGGGCGACGACCGGCGGGCGGGCGAGGTCTCTGCTCCAGCGCCCGGCGGAATGCGTCCTGAGTGCGAAGCGAGTCGAGATCGGGATCCTGTCGGGCCAGGGCCCGGTTGCCGTTGTTGAGCTCGATCGCCCGCTGGAGGTGGGTGAGCGCAGGTTCCGTCCGGCCCGAGAGCGCATAGGCGGACGCCAGCATGTAGTGCGCGTGGTCGTTGTCGGGCTCCGCGCGGGTGACGGCGCTGAGCTGAGCGATGGCCTGATCGAAGACGCCGGCGTTGAGCGCCAGCGTTGCAGCGTAGACGCGATCCTCGGGCGTGCTCGGTGGGGGCGGCGTGGCCTCGACATGTCGCTCGCACACCTTCAGGTAGAGGCGGACGCGCTCGTGGAGCTCACGCTCCTCGGGAAACCGGTCGACGACGTCTTGAAGAAGCTCGGCAGCGCGTGGGTAGCGCTTGCGCTGCAGAGCCCGGACACCGCGCTCGTACAGCGCGACAGCCGCCGGATACGTGGTCCGCGGCTTCGGACGGCTGTCGGTCGGGGCGCTGGACGCAGCCACGGCCGGCCGGGCACGACGAGTCGTCGGGCGCTTCGCCGCCGCCGCTGGCGTACGCCGCTGCTTCCGGGTCGACCCGGGCGTTGGTCGACGCCGCTTCGCCATGAAAGACTCCTGGCCGCCGCAGGGACAGTGGGTACGCGCACGCCAGCAGAGGTGGTGACGTGGCGAGCGGCGCTAACGTAACAGAACCCAACTCGACTGGTCAAGCGCACACGTTCCGCCCACGCGGGAGAACTACGCGACCCATTGTTTCTGTTGTACGACCTATTTTGGTTTAGCCTTCTCCAGCTCCTCATACATTCGCCGGACCGTGAGACCATATCTTTTGGCCAGTCGGGCGACCATCTGGCGCCGAGAGAAGTCACCAATATCAGTCATTTGACCGAATTCATGCCACAGCACCTCTTCTCGAGGCACCGAGATCTCGTTCGACGAGGGCTCGCCAGGGCCAAAGATCACCGTAAATTCACCCCTCGTTTCGTCGAGACCTTTGAGAACCTCCGAGATGGGACCTCTGATGAGCTCCTCGTGCGCTTTGGTGAGTTCACGGCCCACCATGATTGGTCGATCACCTAACATTGTAAGCGCGTCGGAGAGTGAGGCCCGAATCCGATGTGGTGCTTCAAAGAAAATGACGGGTCGTGGCTCGTCTGACAAACTCAGAAACCACTGTTTTCTGCTATATGACCTAGACGGAGGGAACCCGACGAACGTGAAGCTCTCCGTGACGAGTCCTGAAACGGCCAGAGCAGTGAGGATCGCGCTGGGGCCGGGTATTGCCTCGACCCGGATACCGTGTTCGACGGCGAGGGCAACCAGCGCACTGCCCGGATCGGACACGGTCGGAGTACCGGCGTCGGTCACGAGCGCGACGTGATCGCCATGCTCCAACCTCGAGATCAATCGTGGCAGCCGCGTCGACTCGTTGTGTCGGTGGAAGCTCGCGGTGGGTGTCGTGATCGCGAAGTGCCTCAGCAGGCGATTCGTACGGCGGGTGTCCTCGGCGGCGACAAGGTCGACCTCACGGAGAGTCGTGAGCGCCCGGAGGGTGATGTCCTCGAGGTTGCCGATCGGGGTGGCCACGACGAACAGCGTGCCGCGCATGGAACCGTCAGACGGTGAGCTATTGTACCATTGGCGGTAGTCGTCCGGAGCCGCACCACCCTGGGCGGAGGCCTGCGGCCGCCGCACTGGGGTCGCACGGGGTCCCGATGTATCCATCCGAGCCTCTGCCTCACTTCGTGGAGGACTATCTCGCCTACCTCCACGAGGCACAGCCGACGAGCGCGACCTTCGACGGGGTGCACACGCAGGACGATCTCCTGGAGGATGCGAGCCGGTCGGCGATCGAGGCTCAGGTGCGCGAGCTCGGGGGCTTCGCGCGGCGTCTCGGCCTCATCGGTCCCGCCACCCTCACGCGCGTGGAGCGCATCGAGCATCCGATGCTCGACGCGCACATCCGTGCGAGGCTGCACGCGCTGGAGGACGTGCGCGACTGGGAGCGGAACCCGCAGTTCTACGCCGACATGCTGGCGACGAGCCTGGCGACCCAGGCGATCTTCGACTACGCGCCAGCCGCCGACCGGGCCAGGCGGGTGGCCTCGAAGCTGAGGCAGGCACCGCGGTTGATGCAGGCCGCGAAGGACAACGTCGTGGACCCGCCCGGCATCTTCATCAAGCTCGGCCTCGAGACCCTGCGCGGCGTCCTGGGCTTCATCGAGCGCGATCTCCCGCGCGCGTTCATCGACATCGACGACCTGCACCTGCTTGGCGATCTGGCCGACGCGTCCACCGAGGCGGTCGGGGCGGTCACCGCCTACATCGGACATCTCGAGTCGGAGCTCGCACCACGAGCCAGGGGGTCGTTCCGCCTCGGCCGGAAGACGTTCGAGCAGAAGCTGCGCCTCGAGGAAGGCATGACGCTGAGCTCACCGCGTCTGCTCGAGATCGCGATGCGCGAGCTGCGCAGAACCCAGGAGGAATTTCGCCACCAGGCGGGGCGCCTGGGCGGTCATGACCCGATGGAGGCCTGGCGCGCCGCACGGCGTCGGCACCCCGCGCCTGGCCAACTGGCGCGCGCCGCGCAGGAGCAGCTCGACGAGCTCATCACCTACATCGAGCGAAACGGGCTCGTGACGTTGTTCCCTGGCGACGGAGTGACGGTGGCGCCGACCCCAAGCTTCTTTCGGTGGACGTTTGCGAGCATGTGGACGCCCGGGCCGCTCGAGACGAGACCCATGCCGGCGTGCTACTACCTGACGGATGTCGAGAACGGCTGGTCGCCCGACCGTCAGGAGGAACACCTCCGTGGTTTCAACTACGGAGCGCTGTGGGCCATCTCGATTCACGAGGTCTACCCCGGCCATTACCTTCACTACCAGCATCTGAGGCGAATCGAGTCCAAGCTGCGCAAGTCGATCATGTTCTCGGCGACCTCGTTCATCGAGGGATGGGCGCACTACTGCGAGCGGATGATGATCGACGAGGGGTTCGGAGGGGACGACCCGCTCATCCGCCTGGGACAACTCTCGGAATCCCTGATCCGCCTGGCGCGCCTCGTCGTGGGCGTCCGCCTGCACACCGAGGACCTCTCCGTCGAACAGGGGATGCGCTTCTTCCGCGACGAGGCGTTCATGGAAGAAGCGAGCGCACGCAGGGAGGCCGAGCGCGGGACCTTCGACCCCGGCTACGTGGTGTATGCCGCCGGCAAGCTGATGCTCGCCAAGCTACGCGAGAACTACGAGACGCAAGAAGGCAGCAAGTTCACGCTGAAGAGGTTCCACGACCGGTTGCTCGCCAACGGTGGCGTGCCCTTCCCGGTGCACCGCAAGCTGATGCTCGACGACCCGCACGGCACCCTGCTCGACTGATGCAGGCTCGTCACGTCGGTGTGGCGCGTCCCGAAGGGACGTCCAACCAGCCAGCCCAGAGCCCGGCCGCGGCTGACCTCCCGTCTCGGACGACGTCTCGGACGACGTCCCGGACGTGGTCTCGGGCGTGCTCCTGGACGACGTCTTGGACGAGCCGGCGCGTGTGGTCGCGTCGTCGCCTCGTCGGGTCGGCGCCGTTGACACTCGATCGATCGGCACGATAACCTGCCCAGTTGACATGCCGCTTTACGAGTACGAGTGCGAGTCCTGCCGCCACCGGTTCGAGCGCCTCCAGAAATTCTCGGATCCGCCGGTCGAAACCTGCCCGGTCTGCGATCAGCCCGTCCGGCGGCTGATCTCGTCATCGGCCATTCAGTTCAAGGGCTCCGGCTGGTACGTCACCGACTACGCGCGGAAGGGGCAGCCGGGCGACGAAAAGGCCGCGCCGGACGGCGATAAGGCAGCGCCGGAGAAGGGCAAGCCCGCCGAGAAATCCGGCGAGAAGTCGACGGAAACATCAACCGCGCCCGCGCCCGCCGGCGCCAAGCCCTCCGACACCTCCACGTCGAAGACGGCCGCCTCGAAGCCGACGCCCTCGTCGGAAAAGTCGTCCTGACCGACGGCCTCGACGAACTCCGTCGACCGCGGCAGGTCACGCCCCGGCCACGTGTGGCCGGGCGTGAGTCATGGCTGGTGAACCTGGCTCTGAACGTCTCGGAGGTATCGCCGCAGCGGCTCTGCGAGATCCGGCCGTTGGAGGGCGAAGTAGATCATGGCGCGAATGAACCCGAGCTTGTTGCCGGTGTCGTGCCGTACGCCTTGAATCTCGCACGCGTAGATCGGCCGATGCGCGAGGAGCCGCTTCAGGCCGTTGGTGAGCTGGATCTCGCCCGTCCGATCCGCGCCGATCGACGCGAGCGCGTCGAAGATGTCCGGCGTCAGGATGTAACGTCCGATGATGGCCAGATCGGACGGCGCCTCGGCCACCGGCGGCTTCTCGCCCAGGTCCCGGATCCGAAACACGCCGTTCCCCATCGACTCGGCGTCGATCACCCCGTAGCTGCTGATGTCCTCGCGCGGCACGCGCTCCACGGCGAGCACGGGACCGTCGAGTCGTTCGAAGACGTCGATCATCTGGCGCAGCGCCGGCGGGTCCGCGTCAATCACGTCGTCGCCCAGGATGACCGCGAAGGGCTCCGGCCCGACGAGCTCTCGTGCCACGAGGACGGCGTGTCCCAGCCCGAGCGGCTCACCCTGTCGGACGTAGGCGACGCTCGACATGCTCGAGATCTTGCGGATCTCGTCGAGCTGCTCGAGCTTCCCCCGCGCCTCCAGGAAGGACTCCAGCTCGACCGAGACGTCGAAGTGATCCTCGATCGCGTTCTTGCCCCGCCCCGTCACCAGGATGATGTTCCCAACACCGGAGTCGACCGCCTCCTCCACGCCGTACTGGATGATCGGCTTGTCGACCAGCGGCAGCATCTCCTTGGGCTGGGCCTTGGTGGCCGGCAGAAAGCGGGTGCCGAGGCCGGCGGCGGGGAAGACGGCTTTGCGGATACGGTTTGACACGGGCTCCTCCGCCGCCATGGTAACCCAGGAATTTGCGCCGGCGAGCGGGTCGGACGTAGAATCGCCGCCTCATGCTCGATCCCCATCTCCTGCGAGAGCAGTTCGAGGACGTGAGCCGGCGCCTCGCGAGCCGCGGGACCGGGTTCGAGGCCGACCTGACCGCCCTCGCCGGGCTGGATCAGGCGCGACGCAGCCGAATTCCCGCGCTCGAGGGTCACCGGCAGGAGCGCAAGCACCTCGGAGAGCAGGTCGCCCAGGCGCGGCGCGCTGGACAGGATGCCGCCGATCTGCAGCAGCGAAGCCGGGCCCTGGGCGATCGGATCAAGGCCCTCGACGACGAGCTGGCCGAGATCGAGGACCAGCGCCGGCCGTTGCTGCTGACGCTGCCCAACCTGCCCCACGAGTCCGTCCCACACGGGAACTCCCCGGCCGACAATCAGGAGATCCGCCGGGGCGGTGACCTGCCGGCCTTCGACTTCGATCCGAAACCCCACTGGGAGCTCGGACCCGAGCTCGGGATCCTGGACTTCGAGCGGGCGGCCAAGCTCTCGGGCGCCCGCTTCGCGGTACTGCTCGGCGCCGGAGCGCGGCTGGCGCGTGCGCTGATCAACTTCATGCTCGATCTGCACACGCGCGAGCACGACTATCTCGAGGTGGAGCCGCCGTTTCTCGTCAGGGCGGCGGCGCTCGAAGGTACCGGCAACCTACCGAAGTTCGAGGCGGATCTCTTCAAGGTCGCAGGCGACTGGGACCTGTATCTGATCCCGACGGCCGAGGTGCCGCTGACCAACCTCCACCGCGACGAGATCCTCGACGGCCGGCTCCTCCCGCTCCGCTACGCGGCCTACACCCCGTGCTTCCGGAGCGAAGCCGGGTCGTACGGGCAGGACGTCCGCGGGTTGATGCGCCAGCATCAGTTCGACAAAGTGGAGCTGGTGACGTTCACGGCGCCGGAGGAATCGTCCGATGCGCTGGAAGGGCTGACCGCCGACGCCGAACGCGTGTTGACGCGCCTGGGGCTGCCGTATCGCACCGTCGTTCTCTGCACCGGGGACATGGGCTTCGCGGCCGCAAAGACCTACGACATCGAGGTGTGGCTGCCGAGCCAGTCGACCTACCGTGAGATCTCGTCGTGCAGCAACACCGA
Organism: Vicinamibacterales bacterium; assembly: GCA_965197935.1. Classification (GTDB taxonomy): domain Bacteria; phylum Acidobacteriota; class Vicinamibacteria; order Vicinamibacterales; family CAZQMT01; genus CAZQMT01. The sequence continues at coordinate 447,717 of CBDAOD010000003.1, forward strand.
CGCCTTCCAGGCCCGCCGCGCGAACATCAGGTTCCGGCGCGACGGCACCGGCAAGGCCGAGCACGTCCACACCCTCAACGGCTCAGGACTCGCGGTCGGCCGGACCCTGATCGCCATCCTGGAGAACTGCCAGCGACGCGACGGGTCGGTGCTGATCCCCGAGGTGCTCCGGCCGTACATGGGGGGCCGGGAGCTGATCGAGCCCGTACAATAAGGGTGCCGGGGTCTGGCCGATGCGCCCGCCGACGAACGCGGGGGGGCGCGTCAGGCGCGGCGGTCCAAACTCTCGACCCCGGCGCACCGGCCTGGCGCGGAGGGATGGCCGAGCGGTCGAAGGCGGCGGTCTTGAAAACCGCTGTACGGGAAACCGTACCGGGGGTTCGAATCCCTCTCCCTCCGCCACATTTCGGCCACGTCCGACCCGGCCAGGGCGCCAGCCGGCGAAACGGCACCAGAAAGAGAGCACGACCATGGCTATGGCTAATCCGGTTCACCCCGGTGACTTCGTTAGGACCGAGGTCATCGAGGCGTACGGGCTCTCAGTCACGGCCGCGGCGAAGGTGCTCGGCGTCTCTCGCCCTGCGCTGTCGAACCTGCTGAATCAGAATGCCGACCTGTCCGGTGAGATGGCTCTGCGCATCGAGAAGGCGTTCGGTGTGAACATGGACACGCTGATGCGCATGCAGGCTGCCTACGACATCGCTCAGGCCCGGAAGGGTGCGGGCAAGACCTGAGCGATGTCGTAGGCAGCCTGCATGCGCATCAGCGTGTCCATGTTCACACCGAACGCCTTCTCGATGCGCAGAGCCATCTCACCGGATCGGCGTCCGGCGCTATCGGCCCGATTCCGCTCATGCCTGAATCGGCAAGCCTGGCCGCCAGTGCCGCTACCGCGTTGGTCCATGAATCGGGACTGGCCCGCCACGATTTTTCGAGTGGGACCCGTTCCAGCGGCTTCTGGAGCCCGTGCCACGCCATGACCGGACGCTGGTCGCGGTCGCCTCCCTCACCGGCTGGCGCCCAAACTCGGAGTCGCTCTCCCGCCGGCGGGTTGGCTCGTTCATGACTGTCGCCGCACCGCCGTACGGAACCTCGAACGCGCCGGTGTTCCCCGATACCACCGCCGCGCGCTGTCATGTCTCAGGCCTTCGCCCGGACTGCTCTCTCCCGCGTCTGGCGGTGGGTGCGCGAGACCGGTCGGCTCACTCGCCCGCGCGCGGCCACTCCTCCGCGAACGTGGCGATGACCGTGAACCCACCGCTGGTGCGCCCGCCTGTGATCGTGCGCGCGCCACAGCGTAGCCAGGCATGGGCCTGGATCTCGCCGTCGTCGGCCTTGCGCAGACCCAGGTAGAGCGTGCTGTCGACGCGCCGCCGTTTGAGCATCGCCTTGCCTGCGATCGCCTCGGCGAAACACCTGGTCTCCCACGGCGCGCGGCGGCTGGCGGTGCGCACCGCCCAGCCCACGCGGGCACTCTGCGCGTCTCCCGGCTGGTCGCCGTGGAGTGATTCGGCCCTCGTCCGACCCAGCCAGGGCGCCAGCCGGCGAAACGGCACCAGCCGGAGCGCCAGCCGAGCCAGCAGCAGCCATCCTGCAGCCTCTGCCAGCAGGCCCCGATCCCGCCAGGAGAGACGGAGGAAGGTGGCGACCGGGGTGCTGCGACGCGGCATGACCAGGATCCGTCCGAGACTCCAGGGCGACCGGTCGATTGTACGACACACGGTGCCGAGCACGGGTGGCCGCGCGCAGGCCACCGCAGGAGGGCGCCTGGGGGCGGGCGCGGGCTTGGCGGCCACAAGGCGGGCGGCGTGCTCGCGTGGGCGTGCGGCTGACGGATTGACGCGGTGGTTCCCGATCGCTTGGCCGGGCACGAGTGCCAGGGCTGCGGACGGTCGTGGTCTCTGCACCGCTCTAGCCGTCACCGATCGCGCCGGACGATCCCCCCTCGCTGCTGGCACGGCGACCCCCGATCGTCGAACGGGTGGCCGGCGAGGGCCACTCCACCCAGACGCGTCGCCGTCGTGCCTCGCCGCCATTCACGGCGAGCTGGCCGGCCCTTCTCTCGGGTGACAGACCCCTCCGCGTCCGCGGGTAGACGATCGCCACGGTCTCATCGGCTCGGAGGCGGGCGCCGCGTTCGCAGGGGCGAGTGGCGTGTGACCCGCCTGGGCCTGAGGGTGGACCGACCTGCGACAACAATTGCGGCGGTGCCCCCCGGCCCCCAGCAACGCCTGGATCACCCTTGTGGATCTATACTAGAGTCTCTCGCACGGCCTTTCACCGTTGGTTGCACCAAGTGAGGATCACCATCATGCGCTTCCCCCCTCGCGACGCCCTGCCGCAGGCCGATAGGCATAGTTCCGTCCAGCGGCCCAAACCGACCAGACATCTCACCCCTGGCGCGCCCAGCCGCACTTGGGCCCCACCGCGGCGAAGAGGATTGCGGGTGCAGCGTGGGACGGACGTCGCCCCCGCCATCACACCAGAACGCATATGTCCCGGGACTAGTTAACCACCCCCGGGCCGACCCAGGGGTTCGCGGCGAAGAGTCCCGCGGCCCACACGGCGGGCAGGTCAGACCGTCGCGAAGCTGCGGCGGACGGGTGGCTGTTTGCCCGGGATCCGTTCGATTGAGGAGTGAGCCGCGAGCCGTCGCCGCACGCCACCCACCACCACCGCCGCCGGGCGTAGATCGACCGGCCCCACCCCGCCGCTGCGTGCCCATCGTTCCCAGCGCCGCACGTACTGACCGATGCGCCTGAGCGACGCACCGTGCTCATAAAGCTGGTTCGCCCGTGCGGCACACGCGGCCCACGTGGTCGTCGCCATCGACAGGACGTGGGGCGTGACGTGATAGCCGAGAAAGTCAAACCCGCGACTGATGCGACCGACAAAGGTCTTCTCGGGATGGGTCTCCACGCGTCGCTCGGCGAGGACCTCATGCACGAGTCGGACGGCGTGGCGCACCCGCCAGCGCGTCGGGGCGAGAATGACCCAATCGTCCATGAAGCGAATATAGAAGAGCCCGGTCTGCTCCATGCGGCGATCCAGCGCGTCCAAGAACAGCGCCCCCATCAAGGGGGACAACGCACAGCCCCGCGAGATGCCCCGCCGGACGTCGTGGTAGAGCCCGTCGTCGTACACGGTCCGTCGCAGGTAGTGCGACAGCAGATCCAGCAGGCGCGGGTCGTCCAGATGTGTCTGGAGCTGGGACAAAAGCCGGTCATGGTCGATGCTGGCGTCATAGTGCCTGACGTCGGTGCGGAAGACGAACCGGTGCGCTGAGAGCGCGCGGGTGACGGCGCGGACGGCGGCCTTGGCTCCCCCCCGCCCCGCCAGGTGGACGCACCGTGAGGAGAGGCGTGGGAGCAAGGCGTCGGTCAGCACCAGCGCGATCGCTTTCAGGACCAAGGCATCCCGCGCCGTCCAGACATCGAGAACGTCGTCATGGCGGTAGACCCGCGTCAGCGGAGCGAACCGATATCGCCCCGCCAGGAGCCGTGCGTGCAGGTGCGCCTTGACCGCCGGCCAGTCGCGACGGAGTTGCCACACCTCGTCGTGGTGCGAATAGTCTGTGCGACGCTCGCAGAGCCAGGCGTAGGCGGCGTCGAGCACGGCCTCCGAGGCGACGAGGCGCAGCAGCCGCGACGGCGCCGCTGTCGGCGTCGGCGGCCGCGCCTGGCCCCGGCGGCGCGGGGCCGTCGGGCGGCCCGCTCGCCGCTCACGGGTGGTCATGCGCGGTGTCCCCGGCGTCGAAGCGCTCGAGAAAGCGTCCCACCATCAGCCCGCGCAGCAGGATCATCCCGACCTCCCGGGTGACCGTCTGGTCGACCGTCGTCTGGAGTCGCTCGAAGACCCCCCGCATCTTGGGCAGGTCCAGGTACTCGCGCGCCAGTGCCGAGCGCTCGAGCCGCGCCAGGGCGACCTCCAGCCCGGCCGCCTGCGCGAGGACCCGCCGTCCCACGTCGGCTGCCAGGCGCCCGCGGCGCCGGTTCCACAGCACCTCCCGCGGCAGGAGGCCGTCCAGCCCCTGCCGCAGCAGCAACCGGTCGCCGCCGTGGCGGGCGTAGTGCCGGTTGGGCACCGAGAGGCAGAAGGCCATCAGGCGTGTGTCCGCCGTCGGATCGCGCACCTCCATCCCGAAGCCGGCACCGATCTCGTGCCACAGGGCGCCAATGATCGACCGGCCGGGATGGAGGAGACGACAGCGAGCCTCTCGTGGGTCGTCAGGCGCCGTGAACGTCGGGTCGTGGCCGTGCTCGATCATCAGGCGGGTGAGATCGAGCGCGCGGGCCAGCTGTGGGTTAACGGCCGAGTAGCGCCGCCAGGGGTCGCGCCCGGCGCGCCGGCGCTGGTACCACCGGCGGACGCCCGGCAGCAGTGGCCCGACGACCTGGCTCCGGATCGTCGCCCAGACGCCGTGCACACGCGCTCTGGTGCGAAGCGCCGTGCGGAGGGTGTGCCACTCCCCGTGGAGGTTCGCGTGCAGCAGACCTGGCGCCTGGCCTGTCCAGGAGACCGTGGCGTTGCCGACCTGCCCGGTCAGCAGCGTGCCCAGGTCGCGGTCGCGGGCCGCCCCCAGCAGCGCGAGCGCCCAGAACTGATTGCCGGCCCCGCTCGGCCCGTCGTGCAGGGCGAGCGCCCGGTCGATCCCGGCCAGCGGGCTGACCGCCTCGGCCCGGATATAGGTGACGTCGAGCGTGCCCACCCACTGCCGGGTGGCCTCGATGAACGGCGTCTCGTCCCCGAAGCGCGACGGCGGGGTGAGCCCGTCGACGTCATACAGCGGCACCGAGCTGAACGCCGGCAGCCGGCGCCCGTCGCGGGCGAGTTCGCGGGCCGCCAGGGCCGTGACCGACGAGGAGTCGATCCCGCCGCTCAGCGTCGTGCCGATCGCGCGGTGGCTGCGCAGCCGGGAGCGCACCGCCTCGGTGTAGTGCTCGAGAAACGCCTCCAGATAGTCGTCGTCCGAGCCCAGACGCCGCTCGGGCGTGTCCTCAAGCCGCCAGTACCGGTGCATCGCGGTCGTCTCGGGCGTGACGATCAGGGTATGCGCCGGCGGCAGGCGCTTGAGGTCCGCGTAGCACGTCGCCACCCCATCGCCGGGCCAGCTCGTCAACACCTGGACGATCCGCAGGCGGTCGGGCCGCCGCGGCACCTCGGGCAGCGCCAGCAGCCCCGTGAGGCAGGAGGCGAAGGCGAACAGCCGGGGCGTCGCGTAGGAGTAGAGCGCCGTGTTGCCGTGTTGGTCGCGGGCCAGCAAGAGCCTCCGCCGGCGCGGATCCCAGACCGCGAACGCCCAGTCGCCCAGCAGCCGGTCGACGCAGGCGGTGTCCCACTGGCGATAGGCGCGCAGGATCAACGCGCCGTCTGGCAGGGCGGCGCGCTCGCCCGTGGGGATCTCGAGGGCGTCGCAGAGCGCATCACGGTTGTCGAGGCGCGCCCCAGCGGTGAAGAGCAGCCCGTCGGCCGTCTGGGCTGGCAGGCGCTCGTGGAGCGACTCGGGGGTGTTGTGGAGCAACAGTTGGCCGAGCCCGGCCTCGCCCTCGCAGACCACGCGCGAGCCGTCGGGACCCCAATACGCCATCGCCTCCCGCATCGGGGCGAGCCGCTCGGGCGCCATCGGTCGCCCGTCGCGATGGAGCAGGCCGAAGATACCGCTCATGGTGCGGGCCCCCGTGGGGCAGCGCTACCGCAGCGTGAACTCACCGACGGGGCCCTCCTCTTCGAAGGGAAGACCGGTGACACGTGCGAAGCGTTCCGCATCTCCGGTGCCGATGGCGCACGGGGCCAGGCGCATGGCGGTGGCGACCAGATACATCGTCTGAAAGAGGGCGCCGGTGTCCTGCAGGATGAGGGCGTAGGCGACGCTGGCGTACTTCCAGCTGACCCGCTGAAAGCGAGCCGTGACCAGCAGCAGGACCGCCGCGCGGTCGGCCGTTCCCTGCGCCGTCGCCGCGTGGTCCAAGAACGGCGCCAGTCGGTGTCTCTCGACGGCAAGGTGCTCGAGCTGGTGCGTCATCGGCGAGTAGTGATAGAGGCCGGGGTCGAGTCCGTCGCAGTGATCGGCGACGACCCAGAGCTCGAGGGCGTGCAGCGCCCCGCCGCTTGGGGTCGGCCGCCAGGTCACTCCGCGCGACGGGTCGTGTCGTTGCGCCCGCGCGCTGCGAAACAGGAATTCACCCAGCTCCCGCACGGTCAGCGGCGTCGCACGCCGGGTGCGCACGGAACGCCGGTCTTCGAGCACTGCCGTAAACGTCCTGTCGGTCCTCCGCAGGTCCGTCAGGTCCGGACGGTACAGGGACACCACGTCGTCGCTGATCGGCGACCGCAGCGCGGGTGGCGGCTCTGAACGTCGCGCTGCAAGCAGCGATGGAGCAGCGTCCGAATCACCGCCGGCGTATCAGAGGGCAGGGCCTCCAGGTTCAGGTCCGTCTTGAGCACTGACGCCAGCGTCTCCGAGATGTCCGTGCCGCCGAACGCCTGGTGGCCCGTGAGCATCTCGAACAACACGACCCCGAACGCCCAGATGTCCGTGCGCTTATCGACCGGCTTGCCCTTGGCTTGCTCGGGTGACATGTACGCGGCGGTGCCGAGGATAACCCCCGCACGGGTGGCCGCTGCCGTCATGCTCATCGTCGGCGAGTTCGCCGCATCGGACTCCGTCTGCTCAGGCTCCAGCGCCTTGGCCAACCCGAAGTCCAGCACCTTCACGGTCCCGTCGTCGCGCACCTTGATGTTGGCCGGCTTCAGGTCGCGGTGAATCACGCCCGCCTCGTGCGCCACCTCGAGCGCCTCGGCGATCTGCCTGGCGATGGGCAGCGCCTCGTCCAGCGGGATCGGCCCCTGCGCGATCCGGTCGGCCAGCGTCGGCCCGTCGACGAGCTCGAGGACCAGGGCCCGTGTGTCGCCTGACTGCTCCAGGCCGTGAATGGCACCGATGTTCGGATGGTTCAGCGACGCGAGCACCTTGGCTTCGCGCTCGAAGCGGGCCAGGCGCTCGGCGTCCACCGCGAAGGCCTCTGGGAGGACCTTGATGGCGACGTCGCGGTCGAGGGCTGTGTCGTGGGCACGGTAGACCTCGCCCATCCCGCCGGCGCCGAGGGGCGCTTGGATCTCATACGGCCCGAGGCGAGCGCCGGGCGTTAAGGCCATTAACAGCCGATTGTGGTATTGGGGCGATTATACCGCTCGGAGCCGCCGTCTCCGACTTGGAGCGTACCGCGGTCTCGTCTTGCCCCGAGGCGTGACTAGGGGACCGGCACTCGCTCCACCAGCTCTTGGTCCCAGTTCTCGACGACGATGATCTGGGGCGGCGTTGACGTCTCGTCAGTCTGCTCCACCAGCTCGATCATCAGGAAGTGGCCGTCTGGGAACACGTCATAGCCTGGACCACTTCCAGCACCGCCTGAATACCGCCCCGCAAAGAGCACCTGAGGCGCGCCCACCGTGAAACGCGGCTCGGCCTCCACGGCCACGACCAGCATCTGGTTCCCCTGGCGATAGAACAACTCCCGGCCGTCGCGGGACCACACGGGATCTTTCCCCCCGCCGGTCGAGATCGCGACCACGCCGCCAGGGCCAGGGTACGGCCGGACGTATATCTCGACCTGGCCTGACCCATCAGACTCATAGGCCAGCCGGTGCCCGTCCGGCGAAAAGGCAGGCCACCGATCCCAGGCCTCAGTCACGAGGAACGGCACGGGCTCACCGCCACGCGGGAGGAACCAGCTATCCCAGACGGTCGTGGGATTCACCTCCACGAAGGCCAGGGTCTGGCCGTCAGGTGACCACGACGAGGGCACTTGGTGGTACGGTTTCGTCAGCAACGGCTCGGCCGGTCCGCTCGTCCGCTGGTTGCCAATGGATGTCGAGGAGCCCATCCGAAGCCGTGCGTGACGACCCGAACGTTAGGCGGTCGCCATCGGGGGTCCAGACCGGCGCGAAGTTGTCCCCCCCCAAAAGTGAACCGGGTCCGGGTCCCGCGCGCGATGTCGTAGATCCAGATGTCCCTGTCTCTCAACCCGGCGAACAGACCGCGCATTTCCTCGACCAACACCCGGGGCGTGAAGAGGCACACCCTCGGCAAGGTCGACGCCGCAGTCATTCGTCCGCTGGGCGAAACGCCGAGCGAAGCTTGTCGGCCATCGAGCCGAAGCTCGCTTCTTGCCCCTCGCCCTGCCGTTCGGAGTAGGCCCGAGCGTCGTTGTTCTCTTCGACCTCGCGAATCGCTTTACGGCTGAGACGAATCCGATGGCTTTCGGGATCGACGTCGAGGACAACAACCTCCACCTCGCTGCCGACCGGGAACGCCTGTTTCAGGTCGGTGCCGTGAGCGGTGTCCGTCTCTTCATTGGGAATCAATCCGGTACGCCCCGGACTCAGGAAGACGAACACGCCGTACCGCTCGTGGCGTTCGACTGTGCCCGTCAACTGTGCGCCCGCTTCGATCGTCAGAACCCGCGCCGAGCCTTCGGCGATCACGGCGACACCGATCCGTTTCTTTTCGAGGTCCACTGTGAGGATCTCGACCGCGACCGTCGCGCCGACGGTGACGGTCTCTTTCCAACCGTCCCGCTTTCCGGACGGCGGAAAGGTCGAGAGATGCGCGAGCGCCTCGATGCCTGGCTGCAATTCGATGAAGGCGCCGAATTCGAGAACGCGGGTAACAGTCGCGCTCAGACGTTGCCCGCTTGCGTAGGACTGGCCGGCCTCGTCCCACGGGTCGGTCTGCAGCTGCTTCATCCCAAGGGAAATCTTGCCCTTCTCGTCATCGACGCCAAGGACTCGAACGGTAACAGAGTCGCCGGGTTGGACCACCGTGGTCGGGTCCGACACTCGCGACCAACCCATTTCGGAGACGTGCAGTAATCCCTGAATGCCACCCCCGAGATCGACGAAGGCGCCGTACGGCCGTACCGACGCGATACGACCCGGAAGGTCGGCGCCAGGGACGATCGTCCTGCGAACCTCGACCTCCTGCTCGCGTTCCTCTTCTTCGATCAGAGCGCGTCGCGAGATGACGAGGTCCTTGCCTTCCTCTTTGTATTCAATGATCCGGAAGGTGTAGAGCTGGCCTATGTGCACCTCCGGATCGGAGGTGAATCCTGTGTCGATCTGCGAGATGGGGCAGAAGGCGCGTTGTCCGCCGACGCGGACCTCGTAGCCTCCTTTGTTGGCCTTCTCGACGCGGCCCTCCACCGGCAACTGAGCGCGATAGGCGTCCTCTAACTGTCGGCGCGTCGCGGCACCCCGTGCGAGTTTGCGTGACAGCTTGACCCCGCCGGAGGTCGAGACCACCACGCCCTCGACGGTGGCGCCGACCTCGACGGTCAGATGGCCGTCTTCGTCCTGAAGCTCTGTGAGGTCCATCGTGGCCTCGCCTTTTCCGTCGACATCGACAAAGACGACGTCTCTACCGATCAAGACGACGACGCCCTGGAGCATCTGTCCTGTCTCGAACACGGCGGGCTCGAGCGAAGCCGCAAACATCGCGGCGAAGTCTTCTTCCTCGACAGGTTGCGGGGGTGTTTCGTCATCGGAGGACATATTCAGACTCCATCGGGCTAGCTCGGGCTTGCAGTCGTTATTCTACATCTCAGCAAACTAGGTCGGATGTGGGCGCCCGAGCGGCGATTGTGGACGGACCCTTGCGCGGGGGCGGCGGGCGGTCGGGGACGACGCCTGTCGCCCGGACGTTAACCGGGCAGCTTGAACGGTACTCGGAGGCTCACCGGGCCACGGGCGTTCCACGGTCTGGCCGTCGGGCAGCAACGCCGGCCAGTTGCGCCCGGTTTCTTCAGGTACAGCGCAACTTGGTGCGCAATACGTTGACCACGCCGAAGAACCACCAGATCCGGCGCGTCGACATGTCCCCGCAGCTTCGATCTACTCTCCGCCTCTGGCGTCGGCAGATGAGCGGGGAATGGCTGGCGCACGGGCTCCCTCGGCCGGAGTGGGTGTCCAGCCACAGGTACGCCGCTGGATGACTCGAACGTGCGGAAAGCCTTCAATGCTGTGCTCGACAAGGCAGGGCTGCACCGCCGAGGACCTCACCAGATGCGGCATACGTTCGCATCGTTGTTACTCCAGGCTGGAGAGCCGATCACGTATGTCAGCCGCCAGCTCGGGCACAAGGATTCATCGATCACGCTGCGGGTGTACGCGCATTGGTTGCCGGACACGACGGCTCGCAAAGGCGTGGATCGGCTGGACGAATCCCCCCTCGTTTCACAAAGTTTGCCCCCCCCTCAGCGACCCCTCGACCGAATCGCCTAAATCTCGATTTTCCTAGGGAAAAGTGGTGAGCCGCCCCGGAGTCGAACCGGGAACCTCCAGATTAAGAGTCTGCTGCTCTGCCAATTGAGCTAGCGGCCCACGTCGTCGGTGCTGGGTGAGAAGCCGTCTTCGCGAAATGGCGCGCCCGGCAGGATTCGAACCTGCGGCCTTTGGCTCCGGAGGCCAACGCTCTATCCAGCTGAGCTACGGGCGCGTCGTGATCGTGTCGCACTGCCAGCCGCAGCCAGCCCGGGCAATCGAAGACGATCCGCCCCCCGAGTGTATCGTGTTCGCCGCCACGCGTCCAGAGTTGGCCGCCCTCTACGAGACGGCTTCCGAGCCGCACGCGGGCGGGTCGGCCGACGCCTCTTCCACGACGCCGCCCTCGGCGCGCGCGCGGCGCCGCGCTGCCACCTCCGCGTAGATGCGGGCCGGCACCGGCTGCACGTCCCACGCCAACCCAAGGAGCTCCATCAGGCGGATGACGTAGTAGGTCGGGTCCAGCTCCCACCAGTAGAAGCCGTTCCGGGCCGCACGCTGGTACCGGTGATGGTTGTTGTGCCACCCCTCCCCAACCGCGAAGAACGCGGTGAGGGCATTGTTGCGTGATTCGTCGAGGGTCTCGAAACGACGCGAGCCGTAGAGGTGGTTGATCGTGTTGATGGCGTAGGTCGCGTGCGACAGCGTGACGGTCGCCAGGCAGAACCCCCACGCCAGCCACGGGAACCCGCCGATGAGATACAGCGCGACCGCGAACAGGACCGGCGGAACGACGTAGTAGCGGTCGAGCCACCGGATCTCGGGGTAGCGCGAGAAGTCGCGCACGACCGGGTTCGACGCGGGCAGGCGAGCGTTGCGCAGGTCGTGCAGGAACCAGCCGATGTGAGCGTAGTAGAACCCGCTGACGATCGGGCTGTGCGGGTCGCCCTCCTTGTCGGAGAAGCGATGGTGATTGACGTGGTGGCCCGCCCACCACAGCGGGCCCTTCTGGAGCGAAGCCGTGCCGATGAACGTCCATACGAACCGGGCCACGCGGTTCATCTGGAAAGCGCGGTGCGCATAGTGGCGATGGAAGGCCAGCGTCAAACCCATGCCGCGGCCGAAGTGGGACACGGCCCAGAGCGCGACCAACGACCAGTGAAACGGCACGAACAAGACGGTGATGGCCGAGGCCTGGACGAGCCAGAACACGACGAAGATGACAGTCGAAAGCGGCATGTGTCGGTCGCCCGATCGTCGGGTGCCGGGCACTCCAGCGATCATAGCATGTGCTCCGGATCGGGCCGGGCGGCCCGCGGTGCCCTACGACTCCACCCCTGACCCGGCGTTGTCGGCTGAAACCGGACGGCGGTCGCTCACTCCTGGAGCGTGCGCAAGAAGAGGACGAGCGTCCAGCGCTACTCTTCCGTCAGGCGAGACGCCATGGCGGGCATCGGGGGCTTCCCGACCGTCATCTTGTAGAAGATCTCCCCGTCGGTGAGACGTGCGCGAGCCTCGCTCGTGGAGAGGTCGGGAGGCTGCTCCCGGAACATCGCCACGCCAGGCCCGTCCCCCTCGAGCCCTTCGCCGTGGCACATCAGGCACTGCTTCATGTAGAGGGCCCGGCCCTCCTCGATCAGCTCCGAGCAAGCCTCGATCGGGTTCTCCCTGGCCCGGTCTTCTTCCGGCACCTGCCAGGTCTGACCCCAGCCAGCGCCGCCGCCGAGCATGGCAAGAAGCAGCATCAGCCCCTTGCTTGGCATCATCGGTCGTCTTCTCCAGCGTCAACGATAGCCGCGAGCAGGAGGTGGCGCATCACCCTTCGCGAACGCACGGGCGGGCGCCCTCACGTTCCCTGACGGCGGCGTTCGTAGGCGGCCAGCTGCCGCTGGATGTTCGCCACCAGCTCGGCCTGCCCGCCCTGTCTGGCCAAATCGAGCGCCGCGGTCGCCACCCGGATCGCCTCGTCCAGGCCGCCCGTCTCGGCGTGCACCTCCGCCAGCGCCACCCGTGGCTCGACCTGCTGGGGGTCGAGACGCACCGCGGTCTCGAACGCGGCGACGGCCTCCTCCGGCCGGTCCTGGTCCTTGAGCGCCAGGGCGAGGTTGTAGTGCATGGCGAAGTCGTCGGGTGCCAGCCGGGCGGCCGCCCTGAAGTGCTCCAGCGCGCTCTCGGGTTCGCCCGCCCGGGTCATGGCGATCGCAAGCTGCGTCCGGTAGATCGGATCGATGCGGTTGAGCGTCACCGCGGTGTCGAGCGACCGGACGGCCTCGGCGATCCGATCGGTCCGCATCAGGTGCAGCCCCAGCTGATAGTGCGCGAGGTGGTAGCCGGATCGGATCGCAATCGCCTGTCGGAAGTGCTCCTCGGCGAGCTCGGGTCTCCGCTGCTTGCCATAGACCAGCCCGAGGTTGACGTGGGGGGGAGCGAAATCCGCGTCGATCTCGATGGCGCGCGTCAGCCACCGCGCCGCGTCGTCGAGCTCGCCACGCAGCAGGTGAATCTGACCGATGTTGTTGGGCGCGTTCGCATGGTCCGGCTTGAGCTCGACGGTCCGCTCGTAGTACTCGAGCGCCTCGTCCATCCGCCCGGCGTCCATCCGAAGCCCGGCGAGGTTGTTGTGGGCCATCCAGGACCGGGGGTCCTTGACGATCGTGTCCTGCCAGAGCGATTCGAGCCCGGCGTAGGCGTGTGCCTGGCGCCACGTGAGCGTGGCGAGCAGCACCATGACCGCCACGGCGATGGCGGTGCGGGTGGCGGCGGACACCCTGTCGGCGTGGAGTGTGGCGACACCCACGCCGAGGACGATCAGGCCCAGGCTGCCCAGATACTGGAAGTGATCGGCCACGAAGGAGTACCGAAACGGGTAGACATCGACGAATCCCAGCGCCGGAAAGAGCGTGACCGCGGAGAACACCAGCGCCACCAGCGGCGCGCGGCCCAGACGCGACCGCAACGCCACGAGCCCCGCCACGACGGCGACAGCAGCCAATGGGAACAGATACTGCCACCAGACCGCGTCGCTCACCTCCCAGCGCGGGTAGATGAAGGTGAGCTGCGCCGGCCACACCAGCTTGCCGGCGTAGAACCAGAGCGCGCGGCCGGCCACCAGAAACCGCTCGACGATCGAGAGCTCCCAGTCGATCCCCTGCGCGCCGACATGGATCTTCTCGAGATAGGCGGTGGTCAGCCCCATCACGACGCCCACGGCCAGCATCGGACCGAGGTAGAGGGCATCGCGCCACGGCATCTCGCGGCGCTTCCACCAGGCGATCAGGAGGAGGGCCGCGGGCAGCGAGGCCGTCACCGTCTTGCTGAGCAGCGCGGCGACGAAGGCGACCCAAGCCAGCCAGTAGGCGCGCACGGGCCCGTGGCGCGGCTCGGCGCCGTCGGGGTCGCTCATCGGACGGAACCGCAGGTAGGCCAGGGCCGCCAGCAGGTAGAAGAGCCCGGACAGCACGTTCTTCCGCTCGGTAATCCACGCGACGGACTCGACGTGCACCGGGTGCAGCGCGAAGACGGCCGCCGCCAGCCACGCACCGGGCACACCGAGCCGAAGCAGCACCCGCCACAGCACAAACGCCGACAGACCGTGCAGCACGACGTTGACGAGGTGATAGCCGAGAGACTCGAGACCCCACGCCGGGTATTCGAGCCAGAAGCTGGTGTGAACGAGCGGATAGTACTGCGGGATCGAGGTCGGCTCGAGCCAGATACGCCGCAGACCGTCGAGGTCGCGCAGGACGTCGCTGTTGATGATGTAGACGTCGTCGTCCCAGATGAAATCGCCACCGAGCGCCGGGCCATAGGCCAGCAGGACGCAGCCGAGCAGGACCAGCCCCCAGCAGAGGATGCCGACAGTGGTATTGGCGGGATCACCGCGGTCGGCCGAGCCGGCCGGTGTCGACCGCGCCCCGGGACCACGGGGGCGCCCAGCCGCCGGCGCGCCCGCCTGCCGGGCAGCGGCGGGCGACCGCTTGCGTGACGATTTTCGACCCATCTCCTGTCTACCGCGCGGCCTGCTCGACCTTCTCTATTTGACCACGAAGTTGATCGCGCACGACCGGATCGGCCTCGAGGCCGATGGCGGCGCGATACAGCTCGACGGCGCGGCGCGGCGCGCGTTCCTGCTCGAACGTGCCACGGATCCGGTGGAGCAGCGCGTAGTAGCTGCGCACCATCCCGGTCATGCGATCCATGGGGAACGCGGGCACGTCCGGGGCGTCGACCATCCCCGTCAAGTCGTACGACCGGCGATCGCAGTCGGAGGGGTCGGCGTCCACACGCTTCAGCGCGAACGCGACGAGACAGGATTCGAGCGCGAACTCCTCGGCCAGGGCCGGCTCGAAGTTCCGCATCCGCGGGTGGAACGCGACGTACACGCCGCGATCGGCGTGGCCGATCGCGATGAAGGCTCGCAGCATCCGCAGGAAGGCCGACTGCACCCGGTCGGGGTCGTACAGCTCCCCCATCTCGACGGGACGGACGGCAGCCAGGAAACCGTCCACCTCGGATCTCGCGCGTGCCATGAAGTCCGGATACCACCGCCGCATCATCCGAATGTACCAGGACAGCCGCAGGAGCTGGGCGTCGAGGACGACGACGCCCGCGCCCTGGCCCTCCACCGCCTGCGCGTACATCAGGGGAACACGAACGGATCCCAGTTGCCGAGGACCAGCGACCCCGGTTCGGCCAGGGTGAAGATGTTCTCCCCGTACTGGTCGGCGAAGATCGACTGGCGCTGGCCCTCCGCCGCCTGCGCGCGGACGCCCGCGAGGACGACGAGCGCCAGCAGGACGGCCGCGCACAGCCAGGCGACCGCGGGCCGCGCCGTCCGCCGCACCAGACTGGCCGCGAGTCCCGCGGCACCGACGGCGACGAGCGCGCCCCACATCAGGAACAGCGGAAGATACCAGACGGCGACCGCACCCTTCTCCTCCGCGAGAATCATCGAGTCGGACGTCAGAGCGTCGGCATCGGTCACGAACGCCATCACGTGTCCCGTTAGCAGCAGGTAGCCGAGCAGCAGGCGCCGGTAGGGACGCCCGAGTCGCCAGACGCGCGCGACACCCCACACACCCAGCAGCGCCAGCACCGGGTGAAACTGCTCGAGCAGCAACTGCCCCTGGAGGCGGAGCTGCGCGACGTAGAGCGCCACGCTGCGTTCGGCAGCCCAGTCGAGGTCATACTGGCTCCGGCTCACCAGGTCCCAGAAGCGGCCGAGCGTTTCGGGATCGCCCCAGTCGATCAACGGCTGCCGGAGGGAGGCGATCGGCAGATACAGATAGAGGTAGGGGAGCAGCCCAACGCCAAGGAGCGCCGCGCCGCCGGCCGCACGGCGCACGAGCCCCCCCAGGTCTGCCCGCGGCCCACCGCCTCCGCCTCCGTGGCGACCCACACCAGCAGAATCAGCGGGCCGAACAGCGCCGCGGTGTGGTGATTCGTCAGCGCGAGCCCGAGCACGACACACGAGACCCCGAACCAGTGCCGGCGCCGGTCGGCGATCCAGGACAGCAGGATCCAGAGCAGCAGCCCGAAGAAGAAGCTGTTGAGCGCGTAGACCTCCGCGATCACCGACTGGCCGAAGTAGGCCGGAGCCATACCGACTAGGAGGGCGCCGCAGACGGCAAAGGCGCTGGCCGCCGCCCGAGCCGCGTCTGCGGGGCGCGGGTCCCCGTCGATGCGCTCCAGCAGCCTCAGCACGATCAGGTAGACGAACCCGACCGCGAGCGCGGAGAAGCACGCGGACATCAGGTTCACACGGTAGGCGACGGTGCCCAGCGGCACGAGCGTGAAGAGCTTGGCCAGCATCGTGTAGAGCGGATAGCCGGGCGCGTGGGGCACGCCCCACCCGTGCGCGGCGGCGATCAGCTCACCGCTGTCCTCGAAGGTCACCGACGGCGCGAGGTTCCGCACGTACACGAGGAACGTGACGACGACCGCGACTCCGCCGCCGAGCCAGACCGAGCCGAGCCACGCGGGGACCGTGGTGATCGGCCGGGCAACCGCGGGGACGTCGGGCACCGGGGGCACCGGCGGTGGCGCCGTGCGGCGTCTGGGGGGCTTGCGACGTTTGGCCATGGCGATTCGGGAGAGTCCGATCCGTGGCGCAGCCCGTCGGGGCCACTCTCCCCTCCGGAAGATCACGGGCGCGATTTCGCGTCGATCGGGTCCTCGCGTTACAGTAGCATCTCCATGCGGTTGCTTCGGTCGGCGTTGATGGGGTTGATGGGGTGCCTCCTCGCGGCCGGCGCCGCGGCGCAGACCGACACGGTCTACGTCCTGCGGCCCGCGGGCGTGTTCGACGGGGAGACGGCGGAGCCGCACGCCGGATGGATCGTGGTGGTCCGCGGCGAGCGGATCGTCGCCGCGGGACCGGCCGCCCAGGTGGAGGTGCCCGCCGATGCCCGAACGATCGACCTACCTGGCCTGACGCTGCTGCCGGGGCTCATCGATGCGCACTCGCACGTCTTGCTCCACCCCTACAACGAGACACCGTGGAACGACCAGGTCCTGCGCGAGCCGCTCGCCGTGCGCGTCGCGCGCGCCACAAACCACGTGCGCGACACCCTGCAGGCCGGTTTCACGACGATCCGCGACCTGGGAACCGAGGGGCCGGCTACGCCGACGTCGGGGTCAAGCAGGCGATCGAGCAGGGGATCGTGCCGGGCCCGCGGATGCTGGTCGCCCCCCGGGCGATCGTGGCGACGGGCAGTTACGGTCCGAAGGGCTTTGCCCCGAGCGTCGACGTACCGCTGGGCGCGGAGGCGGCCGACGGCGTCGACGCCCTGGTCCGCACGGTCCGCGATCAGATCGGCAAGGGCGCCGACTGGATCAAGGTCTACGCCGACTATCGCTGGGGACCGCAGGGTGAAGCCGAGCCGACCTTCTCGCTCGACGAGCTCGAGCTCGTCGTCGAGACGGCGCGGAGCAGCCAGCGCGCGGTCGTCGCGCACGCGGGCACGGCCGAGGGGATGCGCCGGGCGATCCTGGCGGGGGTCGAGACGATCGAGCACGGCGACGGTGGGACCCCCGAGGTGTTCGAGCTCATGCAGCAGCACGGCGTGGCGTTCTGTCCGACGCTGGCGGCCGGCGACGCGATCCTGCAGTACGGCGGGTGGAAGAAGGGCGAGGAGCCGGAACCCGAGCGGATCACAACCAAACGGGCCAGCTTTCGGGCGGCCATCGCCGCCGGCGTGACGATCTGCAACGGCAGCGACATCGGCGTCTTCCCGCATGGCGACAACGCGCGCGAGCCCGCGTTGATGGTCGACTACGGCCTGCCGGTCATCGACGCGCTCCGCGCGGCCACCTCGGTCAACGCGCGGGTGCTGCACCTGGAGGACCAGGTGGCCGCGGGTCTCCTGGCGGACCTGATCGCCGTCGACGGCGATCCAACCCGGGACATCGCGTCGCTGCGCAACGTGCGTTTCGTCATGCAGGGGGGCGTCATCCACCGCGCGCCGTAGCGGCCGGGTGGACGCGCATACCCCGGCGAGCCACGATCCGCTTGACACCCGCGCGATCGTTGAACGAGCATGGACGCTTCTCGAGTCACCCGTATCCGCGGCCGGAGGATCCCGTGAAAACCACCATCCATGTCAACGGCGTCCGCCACGAGGACGAGGTGGAGCCCCGCCTCCTCCTGGTGCATTACCTGCGTGAGGTCTGCGGGCTCACCGGCACCCATGTCGGCTGCGAGACGAGCATCTGCGGCGCCTGCACGGTGCTCCAGGACGGCAAGGCCGTGAAGTCCTGCACGATGCTCGCGGTCCAGGCCGACGGCAGCGAGATCCGCACTGTGGAGGGGCTCGCGACCAACGGCGCGCTGCACCCGATCCAGGAGGCGTTCTGGGCGTGCCACGGGCTCCAGTGCGGCTTCTGCACGCCGGGCATGATGCTGGCCGGCGTCCAGCTTCTCGAGCGCAACCCCCGGCCATCGCGCGAGGAGATCGCGCACGGGCTCGAGGGTAATCTCTGCCGCTGCACCGGCTACTCGCACATCGTCGATGCGATCCGCGACGCCGGGAAGAAGCTGGCCAAGAAAGGTAGGCGATGACCATGGCGGTGCGGAAGAGCGATCGATACTTCGGCAAGGCGATGAAGCGCGTCGAGGACCCGCGCCTGATCAAGGGCATCGCCACCTACACCGACGACCTGCGGCTGCCCGGCATGCTCCATGCGGCCATCCTGCGCAGCCCATACGCGCACGCGCGGATCGCCGGCATCTCGACCGAGGCGGCCAAGGCCGTCCCGGGCGTGGTCGCCGTGCTGACCGGCGCAGACGTCAACGCGCAGTGCGGCTCGGTCCCGTGCGCCTCCGACATGCCCGGGATGAAGGCACCCACGCACACGGTCCTGGCGGGCGATCGCGTCTACTTCTCCGGTCACGCCGTGGCCGTCGTCGTCGCCGACGATCGGTATGCGGCAGCGGACGCCGTGGACCGCCTCGAGGTCGACTACGAGGCGCTGCCGGTCGTAATCGACCCGGAGAAGGCGCTCGATGCCGAGTCGCCGCTGACCCATCCGGACCTCGGCACCAACCGCGCGTTCACCTGGTCGCTCGCCGGAGGCAATCTGGACGCCGCGTTCAAGAAGGCCCACCGCGTGATCAAGCAGCGCATCGTGCACCAGCGGCTCACGCCGATGGCGATCGAGCCGCGCGGCTGCGTCGCCTCCTTCCACGAGGGCGAGGGCACGCTCACGCTGTGGACGTCGACCCAGGTGCCCCACCTGGTCCGAACGCTCCTGCCGGGGATGATCGGCGTGCCCGAGAACAAGATGCGCATCGTCGCGCCCGAGGTCGGCGGCGGGTTCGGGTCGAAGCTGAACGTCTACGCCGAGGAGGCGCTGGTCAGCCATCTCGCCATGCGGCTCGGCGCGCCGGTGAAGTGGGTCGAGAGTCGCCGGGAGAACGCGGCGTCCACGATCCATGGTCGCGATCAGATCGGGGACTACGAGATCGCCGTCAACCGGGACGGAACGATCCTCGGGCTCAAGTCGACGACCATCGCCGACCTGGGGTCCTACCTGCAGCTCCTGACGCCCGCCATCCCGACGCTGACCGGCCTGATGGTGACGGGCTGCTACAAGATCAAGGCGATGCGGATGGACGTCACCGGCGTCTACACCAACAAGATGTCCACCGACGCCTATCGGGGGGCGGGACGGCCGGAGGCCTCCTATCTGATCGAGCGGCTCGTGGACATCGTGGCCGGTGAGCTCGGGCTCGACCCGGTCAAGGTCCGACTGAAGAACTTCCCCAAGCCGAAGGAGTTCCCCTTCGCCACCGCGACCGGGCTCTCCTATGACAGCGGCAACTACCAGCGCGCGCTCAAGAAGGCCCAGACCCTCGCCGGCTGGGACAAGCTCGTCAAGCAGCGCGCGTCGGCGCGCAAGGCCGGACGGCTCTTCGGGATCGGCGTCTCGACCTACGTCGAGATCTGCGCGCTCGGCCCCTCCGCCGCCATGCCGGCCGGTGGGTGGGAGTGGGGCTCGGTGCGCATCGAGATCTCGGGCAAGGTCACCGTCATCACTGGGGCCACGCCCCACGGTCAGGGTCAGGAGACCAGCTTCGCCCAGATCGTGGCGGACCGGCTCGGAGTACCGATCGAGGACATCGTCGTCCTGAGCGGTGACACCGCCGTGGCTCCGTACGGACGGGACACCTACGGCAGCCGCGCCACCGTCCTCGGGGGCACCGCGATCGTCATGAGCATCGACAAGCTTGTCGAGAAGGGACGCACGCTCGCGGCGCACCTGCTCGGCGCGCCCGTGAAGAAGACGGCGCACCGGGACGGACGGTTCTTCGTCCAGGGCAAGCCCAGGAAGGTCTTGACCTGGGCCGATCTGGCCCCGGAGGCCTACGTGGCCAAGAACCTGCCGCGCGGGTTGGAGCCCGGCCTCGAGGCCTCCACCTTCTTCGAGCCGGGCAACTTCACCTTCCCGTTCGGTACCCACATCGTGGCCGTGGAAGTGGATCGGGACACAGGGCTGACGAAGATTCTGAAGTACGTGGCCGTCGACGACTGCGGGCCCCAGGTGAACCCGCTCCTGGTCGAGGGGCAAGTCCAGGGCGGCATCGCCCACTCGATCGGGCAGGTGCTGTTCGAGCGCACGGTCTACGACGAGGATGGGCAGCTGCTCACCGGCGAGTTCATGGACTACCCGATTCCGCGGGCGAGCGACATCCCGGACTACATCCTGGGCAGCACCGTGACGCCCTCGCCCAGCAACCCGATGGGCATCAAGGGTGTCGGCGAGGCCGGCACCATCGGCTCGACACCCGCCGTGGCCAACGCGGTCATCGACGCGCTGTCCCCGCTCGGGATTCGCCACCTGGACCTGCCGCTCACACCGGAGGTCGTGTGGGAGGCCATCCAGACCCGCGGGACCGAGGGTGGCCCGGGTACGATCTGGAGGGCGGAGGACGTGCGGGCGGGCCGCGTGAACGTGCCGGTCGCCTGAGGAGATCGAGATGATTCCAGCAGCCTTCGACTATCGCAGCCCGCTGACCCTGGACGAGGCGGTGGGCCTGCTCGCCGAGCACGGCGAGGACGCGAAGATCCTGGCCGGTGGCCACAGCCTGATCCCCGCGATGAAGCTGCGGCTGGTGCAACCGGCCGTCCTGGTCGATCTGGGGCGGATCAGCGACCTGGGTGAGATCACGGCCACCGGATCGGGATTGACCCTCGGCGCCATGACGACGCACCAGGCGATCGAATCGTCCACGCTGGTCCAGGAGCGGTGTCCGCTGCTGGCGCGCGTCGCGGCGCAGATCGGTGACGTGCAGGTGCGCAACAAGGGGACCATCGGGGGCAGCCTGGTGCACGCCGACCCGGCGGCGGACTGGCCCGCCGCCATCCTGGCACTCGACGCGGAGCTCGAGCTCGTTGGGCCCGACGGCCGCCGGACGGTCGGGGCCGCCGATTTCTTCGTGGGCATGCTGGAGACGGCGGCCCGGCCCTCCGAGATCCTGAGCGAGATCCGCGTGCCCGACACGGCGGCCTCGGTCGCCTACGCCAAGTTCGGGCAGAAGGCCAGCGGCTTCGCGCTCACGGGCGCCGCCGCCATCATCGATGGCGCGAGCCGCCGCGTCCGCGTGGGCATCACGGGTGTCGCGGCCACGCCGTATCGCGCGACCGCGGTCGAGGCGCCGCTGCAGGATCGGACGCTGGATGCCGGCGCGATCGCCGACGCGGCGGCGCACGCGGCCGATGGCATCGAGGCGCTCAGCGACATCCACGCGTCGGCACGATTCCGCCGCCACCTGGCGTGCGTGCAGACGCGCCGGGCGCTCACAGAGGCGCTGAAGGTCGGCGGCTAGCCGCCCGTGCGTACCGTCGGTGCCAGGTGGCGGGTGGGCGTCGACATCGGCGGCACCTTTACCGACATCGTCGCGCAGCGTGACGACGGCACCGTCGTCATTAAGAAGCTCGCGTCGACTCCCCCCGATTACAGCCAGGGTATCCTGGCCGGCCTGCGGGAAATCCGTCGGGAGCGCGCAATCGCGGCGTCGACGCTCGACGCGGTCGTGCATGGCACGACGGTCGCCACGAACGCGATCCTGGAGGGCGCGGGCGCGCGAACCGCGCTGATCACGACGGCCGGCTTCCGGGATGTCCTCGAGCTGCGGCGCATCCGCATTCCCCAGCTGTACAACCTCTTCTACACCAAGCCCAAGCCGCTCGTCCCGCGCAGGCGCCGGTTCGAAGTCGACGAGCGGTTGGGGCCGCACGGGGAAATTCGCCGACCGCTGAGCGATCGGTCTCTCGACGCGGTCATCGATCGTCTGCGCGCCAGCGGCGCCGAGGCGGTGGCGGTCTGCCTGCTGCACTCCTACGTCAACCCCGCCCACGAACGCCGTGTGGGCGAGACCGTGCGCCAGGCACTGCCCCACGCCTACGTCTCATGCTCGATCGACATCCTACCGGAGATCCGCGAGTACGAACGGACGAGCACCACGGTGATCAACGCCTATGTCGGACCGATCGTCGACCGCTATCTGACCGCGCTCGTCCGGGGACTCCGCGAGGACGGCGTGCAGGCGCCGCTGTGGATCATGCAATCGGATGGTGGTGTCACCGGTGTGAAGGCCGCAGTCGTGCGACCGGCACACATCGTCGAGTCCGGGCCGGCGGCCGGCGTCGTGGCCGCGGCCTGCCTCGCACGGCGTACCCGGCAGCCCGACATCATCACGTTCGACATGGGGGGCACGACCACCAAGGCGTCGATGATCGAGGGCGGGCGTCTCCTGCGGACGTCCGAGTACGAGGTTGGTGGCGGCATCAACCTGAGCAGCCTGCTGGTGAAGGGGGGCGGCTACGCGCTGAAGCTACCGCTCATCGACGTGTCGGAGATCGGCGCCGGCGGCGGCAGCATCGTCTGGATCGACGAGGACGGCGGCCTGCGGGTTGGGCCCCGGAGCGCCGGAGCCCACCCCGGGCCCGCCTGCTACGATACCGGCGGCCTAGAGGCGACCGTCACGGACGTGCATGTCGTCCTCGGCTATATCAATCCCGCGTCGCTCGCCGGCGGCCGCGTGCGTCTCGACGCCGCCCTGGCGGCGAGGATCGTCGGGGAGCAAGTCGCCGCGCCCCTGGAGCGACCGCTCCTCGAGGCCGCGTACGGGAGCTTCCGGATCGCCATCGCGACGATGATGCGTGCCGTGAAGGCGGTCTCCACCTACCGGGGACGCGACCCACGCGACTTCGCGCTGTTGGCCTTCGGCGGCAGCGGTCCGATCTGCGCGGCGGAGCTGGCCCGGGCGCTGTCGATGCGCCGGGTGATCGTGCCGCCCGCGGCGGGCCTGTTCAGTGCGCTCGGGTTGCTCCAGGCCGACGTCGAGCAGCAGTTCGTCCGGACGCATCTTCGCCGCGTCAGCGAACTTTCCGGCTGTGAGCTCGGAGAGGCCTTCGCCCGGTTGGAGCGGACGGCACTCGCGCACTTCCGAGACGCGGATCCCGGCGCGGGACGGCCGTCCCTCCGTCGGTTTGCCGATCTGAGGTACGCCGGGCAGGGCTACGAGCTCACGGTGCCGGTCGCGAACGATCTCGACGACGATGGCGTGGCCGACCTGATCGAGGCCTTCGGCCGGGAGCACGAGCGAACCTACGGGCATCGGGCAGTCGACGAGCCTGTCGAGCTGGTGAACGTGAGGGTCTTCGTGACGGCCACCGGAGGCCGCGCACCCACCGTCGAACGCGGCGCCGCCGGCGGCCCTGGAACCACAGCCCCGCGTGGTCGCTCGGCGACGAACCTGGACCAGCGCACGCGGACGGCCTACTTCGGTCCGGAGGTCGGGCTCTGTGACGCCCCGGTGGTCGAACGGCGTGCGCTCGCGGGGCAGCCTCGCACCGGCCCCCTGCTGGTCGACGAGTACGACACGACCTGCGTCGTGCCGCCGGGCTGGGGCGCGACCCTCGACGAGTGGGACGACATCATCCTGACGGCGCCGTCCTAGCAGAGGTCACGAGCCGTGTCACGAGACATCGACCCGATCACGTTCGAGGTGCTCAGAAACGCAATGGACTCGATCGCCGACCAGATGGCGATCATCCTCATGCGCAGCGCCTACTCGGGTCTCGTCAGGGAGTCGCTCGACTACTCGACCGGGTTCTGCGACGCAGCCGGTCGCCTGATCGCCCAGGGGCTCACGACGCCGCTCCACCTGGGCTCCTTCCCGGCAGCCATGCAGCACCTCATCCAGACGCACGGCGGGCAGATGCACGCGGGGGACGTCTTCGCGCTCAACGATCCGTATCTCTCGGGCGGCACGCATCTTCCCGATCTCTACGTGATCAAGCCCGTCTTCCACGCGGAGACGGTCGAGGGCTTCGCCGCGACCCTGGCCCACCACACCGACATGGGTGGCATCACCCCTGGTAGCAACCCCGTCCACTCGACCGAGATCTATCAGGAAGGTCTGAGGATCCCGCTGCTGAAGCTATACGACCGCGGTCGACCGAACCAGGCGTTGTTCGGCCTCATCGAGCTGAACGTCCGCGTCCCGACCAAGGTCCTCGGGGACATCCGCGCCCAGGTCGCGGCGTGCCACGCCGGGGAGACCGCGTTCGCCGAGCTGCTCGCCAGATACGGCGCCCCCACGCTCACCCGCTACTTCGACGCGATGATCGATCAGTCGGAACGGTTGATGCGCGCGGCGATCGCGGCGGTCCCGGACGGAACCTACGCCTTCACGGATCACATCGATGGACTCGGACACGACCCCAAGCCGATCGTGTTTCGGGTCGCCGTGACGGTCCAGAGCGACGAGATCGCAGTCGACTGGACAGGCACCTCGCCACAGGTCAAGGCCGGCATCAACTCACCGGCACCCTTCAGTCGATCGGCGTGCTACCTGGCAATCCGGTCGGTCATTGCCGGGGAGCTGCCGAACAACGAGGGGTACATGCGCCCCATCTCGATCCTGCTCCCACCCGACAGCATCGTAAACGCCGCGGCGCCGGCCGCCTGCGCGACGCGCGGGATCACCGCGTTCCGGATGATCGACGCGTTACTCGGCGCGCTGGCACAGGCGGTGCCCGACCGCGTCCCGGCCGCCGGGGAGGGCGGGGTCTCGTGGCCCAGCATCGGCGGCTACCACGAGGGAAGGCCGTTCGTGTACGTCGAGTCGATCCTCGGGAGCTGGGGCGGCCGTCCGCACGCCGACGGGACCGAGGGGATCTCCCACCCGGGAGCCAACCAGTCGAATCAGCCGGTGGAGATGATCGAGGCCGATCTGCCGCTCGAGATCAGCCACTACGGCCTGGTCGCCGATTCCGGCGGCGCCGGCACCTATCGCGGCGGGCTGGCGCTCGTGCGGGAGTACCGGGTGCTGGCAGAGGATGCGACGCTGACCATCCGGACCGACCGCCGCACGCATCGCCCCTACGGGCTGGACGGCGGTCGAGCGGGGACGCCGTCCTCGAACATCCTCAACCCCGGCCCGGCGCAACGCATCCTCCCGGCCCTGCCCATGGAGGGCGTTCACCTGCGGAAGGGGGATGTCTTCCGACACATCACGCCGGGCGGCGGCGGCTACGGCAACCCTCTCGGGCGGGAACCGGCCAAGGTCCTCGACGACGTGCTGGACGAGAAGCTGACACCAGACTACGCTGCCCGCGAGTACGGCGTGATCATCGACCCACGGGGTGTGGTCGACGAGGAGGCGACGCGACGCCTCCGCCGGATCCGCGAGGAGGCACGAGCGGACGATGCGACCCGAGAGTAGGCTGCCGCCCGTGTCCGCGGGCCGCATCGCGCGGCGCATCGAGGATCTGGGGCGCGTGCCCGCCAAGGAGACCGCGGCGGCCGTCGCAAGAGCGAAGGTGGAGGGGCGCGAGGTGTTGCCCCTGTACGGCGGACCCTACTGGCTCCCTCCGGCCCACGTCCAGGCGGCCGCCGCCGCGGCCGTCGCCGAAACGTCGCCCGCGCCGGCGTCTGGGCTGCCGGAGTTGCGTCACGCGATCGCCCGGAAGGTCGAGCGAGACAACCGGCTGTCGGTCGACCCCGAGCGGCAGGTCCTCGTGACCAACGCCGCGATGCACGCGCTCAACCTGGTGATGGGGACGCTGCTCGACCCTGGCGACGAGGTCCTGATGTATTCGCCGGTGTTCTTCTTCCACGGTGTGATCGAGCTCGCGGGGGGGATCCCGACCTACGCACGGATGTCCGAGGATGACGGCTGGCGCTGGCACATCGACGCCCTCGAGCGCGCCGTGACGCCGCGGACCAGGGTGCTCCTGCTAACGACCCCGACCAATCCCACGGGCTACGTGGCCACGGCGGACGACCTCGCGGCGGTCGCCGATCTGGCGCGGCGGCACGACCTTCTGATCGTGTCGGACGAGGCCTTCTCGAAGATGGTCTACGACGGACGTCGGCACCTGAGTATCGGCGGCATGGCCGACGCGCGGGACCGGACGGTGACCATCTTCAGCCTCACCAAGGATTACGCGATGAAGCCGTGGCGGGTCGGCTACGTTGTCGCGCCACCGGACCTGACGCCCCATCTGCTCAGGGTGCTCGAGTGGAACGTGCTCCAGTGCAACCTCGTGGCGCAGCGCGCTGCGCAGGCGGCGCTCGAGGGGCCGCAAGCATGGACGGACGAGATCGCCCCCCGGTATCAGCGGTCGAGGGATCTCATGGTCGACGCCCTGCGCGCGGCGCCCGCGCTCGGGTTTGCCGTGCCGGGCGGCGCGCCGTTCGTGTTCCTCAACGTCAGCAGGACCGGCGTCTCCGGCGCGGACTTCTCCCGTACGCTGCTACGCGACCACGGTGTGGCGACCGACCCCGGCGGGGCGTTCGGGTCGGACGCTCACGTCCGGCTGCTGTTCGGCGGCGAGGACGCCGTCGTCCGCGAGGCCGGGCGCCGGGTCTCGTTGGCGGCCACCACGCTCGCCGCGAGCCGGTAGAGGCTTCGGTGTGAGCATGCACCCAAGCGTCTACGTCACGGTCGCGGTGCTCAGTGGCTACCTGATCGTCCTGGCCGCGTGGGTGTTCTGGCGGAACCGGCGGGACGACCGCCGGTCCGGGGCGCCGAGACGCTGACGTGCAGGTCGACTACGTTTCGCTGGGGTGGACCGTCACGTATCTGCTCGGGGTACTCGGGGTCGGACTCTGGTATCTCCGGCGCGTGAAGCGGCAGGCCGACTTCGCAAAGGCCGGGCAGAGCCTGCCGCCGCTGCTGGCCTGCGGGTCGCTGCTGGCCACCAACATCAGCGCGGTCTCGGTCATCGGCGGATCGGGCTACGCCTCGCAGTACGGCTTCGCGCTGCTGACGCTGTTCACGACGGGGACGATGGCCGGGTGCGGGTTCCTCGCCCTGACCGCCGACAAGTGGCAGCGGGCCAACGTCAACTCGGTCTCTGAGCTGATGGCCGTGCGCTACGACTCGGTGCTGCTGCGGAGTCTCCTGGCGGCCATCATCGTCATCGCCTACGCGGTGATCCTGGTGGCCCAGCTGTTCGGGATCGGCCACATCCTCGAGGGCCTCATCGGCGTACGCATGGGGCTGGCGATTCTGGTCGTCGGGAGCGTGATCGTGCTCTACACGTTCCTCGGCGGGCTCGTCAGCGTCGCGCGGACCGACACCGTGCACGCCTTCTTTCTCCTCCTCGGCCTCCTCGTCACGGCGGTTGCGTTGATCGGGAAGCTGATCGGGGATCCCGCGCACACCTTCACCGAGCAGACCAGCCTGATGACCGTGTTCAACGGCCAGACGCCGGACGGCCTGCACGTCTTCGCCTACGTCTTCGTCTTCGGTCTCGGCGTCGCGATCCACCCGTACTACGTCCAGCGTCTGCTGGCGGCGCAAGACGCGCAGACGGCTCGACTCGCGGCGACCGTCTCGGCCGGCGCCGTCCTGTCCACGCAGGTGCTCCTGGCCGTGATCGGCGTTATCGGTGCGATCTACCTGCCGGACGAGGTCGGCGACTCGATGTTGCCGGCCATCGTCAGGGAGCTGCTGTCTGGACCCGCGGGCGTCATCGTCACCGTGTCGATCGTGGCCGCCGTCGTGTCCACCACGGATTCGCTTCTCCACGTCATCGGCACCTACATCTCGCAGGACATCATCGGCCCGGTCTTCCTGCAGGGCCCCTCCGACCGCGAGCTGCTCGTGTGGTCACGTGTGTTCACGGCCGTCTGCGGCATCCTGATCATCGGATTCGCGGCCTACCAGGCGTTCGTGGGAGAGGTGCAGCTCATCGCGGTGATCGGCGCGTATGCCTGGGGCCTGCTGGGTGGCTCGCTCTTCGTGGCCATCGCGGGCGGACTCTTCTGGAGGCGGGCGAACCGGGCCGGTGCGCTGGCCGCGGTGGTGACCGGGTTTCTGGCCAGCGTCGTCGGCCATCCGTTGGTCGAGCGTGGCATCCTCCCGGTCCACGAGATCCTGCCGGCCATCCTCCTCTCGTGCACCGGACTCGTGCTGGTCAGCCTCGTGACGGCGCCGCCGCCAGCGCACTGCGTCGCGTCGGTCTTCGACGACGTGGTGCCTGATCCGACATCGTCACGGTGGCGAGGCTGATCTAACGATCCATCGGTCGGAGCTGCCGCCAGCGCTCGATGAACCGGACCGCGGCGGTCACCCTTAGCTCGGTGCTCGTGCGCCCGGCTTCCGCAGTGGCTTCTCGTGGATCCCGGACCCCCCAGACGCCCGTGCTCGACATGTCCCGCGCCGAGGTACCCTTGCCGGTCTCCTCGGCCTTCAAGCCCTCGGCCAGAAAGAGGCGGAGCGCGGTCGGCTCCCCTTCCACGACCTCGGGCAGCATCGCCTCCAGGTGATCGGGCAGCGTCAGGGTCGCGACCTCGGCGGCCTCGAGATCCACGAGCGTGGGGATGAGATAGAGCGCGTCCGCCGTCTCGGGGACGCCGCCGTGCCGGTCGAACACCGGGCTGGGTGGACGCGCCGGCCGATCGAGGAAGGGCGCGGAGGCCTCGCCCAGCTCGACCGCGATCCCCTCGGTCTCGTGGTTGATGCGGTCGACGATGTAGCGAGAGACGATCGAGTTCCCGCCGTGGCTGTTGAGAATCAGGAAACGCCTGAAGCCGTGACGCATGAGGCTGCGCGCCGCCTCGACGTGGACCCGCTGGATGGTGTCGAGGGGCAACGTGATGGTCCCAGGGAACCCCATGTGATACGGGGAGTTGCCCGGAAACAGGATCGGCGCGACCAGCACGTCGGTCTCCTGGGCGATGAGCAAGGCGCGCTCGAGCCCGTTGAGGAAGTCGGTGCCGATGGGCAGGTGCAGACCGTGCTGCTCGAGGGACGTCACCGGGATGATGACCATGTCGGTTCGGGTGCGCAGGTCCTCGACCTCCGGCCACGTCATGTGGGGAAGGTAGTTCTCGATCTTCTGCCCGTGCCACAGCGGGTTGGTCTGCGCGCCGACCGACGGTGCCATCACGACCACGGCGAGCAACAGCCAATAGATGCGTCTCGTGTCCATCTGGGAGGTCCTTTCGTTTCACCGCCAATGGGGCTCAGGGGTTCACCCCGGCGCTCCGATTGTGAAACCGGCGCGCGATTCAGGCAAGGCCATTCAGAGACGCCCGCGTCCCACGCGGCACGTGTCGGGATGCGGCCCCGACCGGCTCCAGCAGACTTCGCGGCGAGGGCTGCTATGCTGTGGACCGCGATCGCCGACCGACGCCGGTCCGGCGGAGCGCGAGCCCGACGCAGGAGAGATGCCATGGATGTTGGAACACACCCGAGAGTCTCCGTCGGCCGGTGTCTGGCGCTGGTCGCCGCCACGCTGTGCCTGCCCTCGACCGTGGATGCGCAGACCGCCTCCGTTCTCCGCTTCGAGATCTCTGTCCCGCCCTCGGTGCGGGCCGAGCCCGTGACGGGACGGGTCTATGTGATGGTCTCCCGGACGGCGGAGCGCGAGCCGCGGCTGCAGATCGGCCGGACCGGTACACCCTTCTTCGGTCGCAACATCGAGGGTCTCGCTGCGGGGCACGCCGCCGTCATCGACGCGACCGACCTGGGTTCACCCGTCCCCGGCCTGGGCGAGCTCCCGCCGGACGACTATTACGTTCAGGGGTTCGTCAACATCTACTCCGAGTTTCGGCGCGCGGACGGGCATGTGGTCTGGATGCACGACGACCGGTGGGAAGGGCAGCACTGGAACATCTCGCCGGGCAACCTGCACAGCGAAGTGCGCCGTGTTCGGATCGACCCCGAGGCCGGCGGTGTCATCGAGCTGCTGGCCGACCAGGTGATCCCTCCCATCGAGGTGCCACCCGACACCGAGTACGTCGAGCGATTCAAGTTCGAGAGCCCGCTGCTCACGAAGTTCTGGGGGCGGCCGATCTATCTCGGGGCCACGGTCCTCCTCCCACACGGCTACCACGACGCGACCGTCAGCTACCCGGTGAACTACATCCAGGGACACTTCTCGCTTCAGGCACCCGAGCGCTTCGAGGTCGGCAACGATCTCTACGACGCGTGGGTCGGCGAGGATTTTCCTCGGATGATCCTGGCCACGTTCCAGCACCCGAACCCATACTTCGACGACTCCTATGCGGTCAACTCGGTGAACGTCGGCCCGTACGGGGACGCGATCATGCAGGAGCTCATCCCCGAGCTGGAGCGACGCTATCGGGTCATCGCGGAGCCCCACGCCAGGCTGCTGTCGGGGGGATCGACCGGCGGGTGGGAGGCGCTGGCGCTCCAGATCTTCAACCCGGACTTCTTCGGCGGCACGTGGTCCTACTGTCCCGACCCGGTGACCTTCACGAACGTCGAGGGCATCGACATCTACCAGGACGAGAACGCGTTCTACAAGCAACACGAGTGGCGCCGTGTCCCGATCGCCAACACGCGGGAGGTCGACGGGGAGATCCGGCTGACCTCGAGGCAACGCAACCACTTCGAGCTGGTCAGCGGCACCAGGGGCCGCTCCGGGCAGCAACTCGACATCTGGTCCGCCGTCTACGGACCGCTCGGCGACGACGGCTACTTCGAGCCGCTCTTCGACAAGCGGACGGGCGCGATCGACCGCACGGTGGCCGAGCACTGGCGGGAGCACTACGACCTGCTCCACTACCTGAAGCAGAACTGGTCCTCGGTCGGACCGCGGCTGCTCGACAAGCTGCGCGTCTACACCGGCACGATGGACAACTTCTACCTCAACAACGCCGTCAAGGACCTCGAGGCATGGATGGCCACTACCGAGAATCCGCACTATCCCGGATTCTTCATGTATGGCGACGGCAAGGGCCACTGCTGGCGCGGGCCGGTCACGCAGGCCGAGCGGATCAGGGAGATGGCCCAGTTCGTCCTGAGCAAGCTCCCCGACGGCGCGACCGCGCCGTGGTGGCGGCACTGACGAGTGCGCGGGCAGTGGGGGGAGAGGGGAAGCGCGATCCGAATCAGGCGAACACGTCGAGGAGGTTGCCGATCGTCTCGTCGACGATCCGAAGGCTGGTCAGGTTGGCCTCCGCCGCGCGCTGATGCTCGGTCGCCTGCACCAGGAGCTCGGCCCTACGCCCCGGATCGCTCTGTGTCGCCTGCTCAGCGAGCTTGGCGGCGATCCGGTCGAGGCTCTCCAACTGGTCCTGCAGGCCTCCGAGCGCGACATACATGGCTCCGAGCACGATACATCCGGACGTGTAATCGGCTCGCCGGGGGCAGACTTGAACCGGGCGGCCAGGCGCGGAGACCGGGCCAGGACTAGCAGCCCGTGGTGAAAGTCCTGCGTCGCACCAAGGGCCAACTTGGGCGATGCTGCGGTCGGCCTGGGCAAGGCGCGAGGAGGAAGAGGGCTACTAGCCCGGCTTGTCCGGCTGCCAACGGAGCCCCAGGTTGATCAGCCGCTGGAGCAGCGCCTCATAGGACAGGCCGGCGTGCTCGGCCGATTCGGCGAGGTCCTCGCCGTAGGCGATCTGCGGGTTGGGATTGGCCTCGAGGACGAAGACCCGGTCAGACTTGTCAAGCCGAAGATCAATCCGCGCGTAGCCGCTGAGCTCGAGCGTGCGATACACCCGTTTCGCCAGATGCTGGATCTGCGGTCCCATCCCGTTCGGAAGGTCCCTGGCCAGATCGGCCACGATACCGTGCTTCTTCTGGTATTTGACGCTCCACTTCACGCGCTCGGTGGCGATCCGGCGAATGTCCTCTGGCATCTTGCGAAACATCAGCTCCCAGACCGGGAGCACCTGGAGCCGCTCGTTCCCCAGGACGCCCACGTAGAGCTCGCGGCCCTGGATGTAGCGCTCCACGATTGCGTCGGTCCCGATGCTGCGATGGATGAACGCCACACGCTCGCGCAGCTTGTCCTCGCTCTCCACGACCGACGCCTGGGAGATGCCGATAGAGGCGTCCTGGGTCAGCGACTTGACGATCACGGGGAACGAGAGGCGGCGCGGCAGGCGCACCGCGCGCCCCCGGCGAAACACGACGAACTCGGGCACCGGGATCCGGTGGTACGCCATCAGCTTCTTGGAGAGCGCCTTGTCGCGGGAGAGTAACAGCCCCCGCGGGTTGCAGCCGGTGTAGGGCAACCGCAACAGCTCGAGATAGGCGACCACGTTCTGGTCGAAGACCCCCACCTCGTCGAATCCCTCGAGCAGGTTGAAGGCGATCTGCGGCTTCCACTCTCCGTAGACCTTGCGGATGACCCCGAGGTCGTCGCTGACGCCCAGTGGGTAGACGTCGTGCCCCAGCTCGCGGAGCGTCGACAGCACGTCGTATTCCGTCTTCCAGTCGACGGTCGCCAGATCCAGGCCGCTGGTGTCCTCGGGCGGCACCAGGTAGCTGTGCATCAACAGCAGGATGCGCATGTCCTCACGCCTCGATCACAACGCCACCCGGTATCCGCCGCTGTGAAGGTGGTTCATCGTCTGTACCGTCAGCAGCACGGTAAAAGCCAGCTTGGTGTTCTCCTCAGGTCCGACGACCCTGAGGTTGAGCGCACGGCACCGCCCGATCATCTCGCCCAGCACCTGGTCGATCGTGTACTGGTAGGTGCCGGTGCCGGCCGCCACGCTGCGACGGACGTCGCGCCGCACGCGCAACAGGAAACGGGCAGCCGCCAGATTCTGCGCGTGCTCCGGCTTGTCGGAGAACAGTCGACGGAGATCCCGATCGTAGAAGTTGGGGGACTCGAGCCCGTAGTGCGTACGCTTCCGACGGTAATGCGAACCCAGCGGCTTCTTGAGCCGATGGAGCGGGTCGACGCGGCGCCGGGACACGCGCTCGGGCTCGCGACCGGCGAGCCGGCGCATCATCGAATCCATGCACTCCAGCTTCTTGATCGCCGGCCACCCGGCGTATCGCTTGCGCCAGTCGGAGTCGGGGGTCAGCCACACCGCGAACGTCTCGGCGAAATCCTCGTCCGGGTGGCTCTGCGCGTACCAGGAGTCGAGATGCAGCACGAAGCTCTTGCTGTAGGGCTTGGGGGCGTAGTGCTCGGGATACGGGAGCTTCGAGCTTCCGAACACGCGGCGGCGACGGCGGAGTCGGCGCAACCTGAACGCGTTGTCGATTGCATGCCCCATCTCGTGCCGGAGAATCCGCATGCAGGACGCCGGATCACCGCCCTCGACCTCCAGCATCTGGGACTGCTCGAGCCGCGCCAGCCGCGGGTGGGCGAGATAGAAGGGCGCGGCAATCCCGCCGACGCCGTCCGGTGTGAACCACTCGCTGGACAGCCAGAAGTGGGGGCGGAAACGGATGTTCCGGCGCTCGAGCTCCTCGTTGAGCTGGTCGATCCGGTCCTGGATGCTGCTGCCCTCGATCGTCACGCCCAGATCGCACATCCGCAGGTCCAGGAGGCGTTCGTCGGGCCACGTGACCCATTCGGGTTTGTCCACGCTGGCCGGCTCACGCCGGGGATGTTGCGCCGGATCGGTGGATTCGTTGGACATACGAGAAGCCCGTTCGGTTCACCCCAAACGGCTTCCGTCGGGTGTCGCGCGTGGTCTCATCCTGCCCGCTCACGCCACCCCTGGTGTCTTCGGTCGTCGATCGGCAGTGGGTGAGCATGGGTACGACATTGCTCGATATCGTTCGACGCTAGTCGACATCATTCATCGAGGCGCCGGACGTCGACCGACGGCGTCTCCTGCTCGTGCAACCTGACGACGACCTCCATCGGCTGGCAACACACGGCACAGTCCTCCACGTAGCGCTGCGAGCGCCCACCGCTCTCATCCACCCAGCAGGCGATCGGCTCTCCGCAGTACGGGCACCTGATCTCGGTTTCCATCGTCGCGAGCCCGTGACTCATCCGCTCCTGCCTGCCGCGTGCGTGATCGTCTAGTCGGCAAACGGCAACCGCGGACTCGCCGCCGGGGCCTTCCCCGCGCGGGCGGCGTCGATCAGACCGTGCACCCCCACCCCCAGCAGACGCACGGGCCGCCGGTCCGCCTCGGTCCGCCGGAGCAGGGCGCGAGCCCGCTCGACGATCTCGTGCGCGTCGCGCGTCGGCTCCGGCCGTGAGAGGCTGCGCGTCACCGTCCTGAAGTCGCCGTAGCGGACCTTCACGGTGACGGTCCGTGCGAACCGGTCCTTCCGCGCTAGCCAGTCTGCGACCTCACGCGCCATGTCGCTCACCTTGGCGTCCATCGTCGTCAGATCCACGAGGTCCTCGGCGTAGGTCCGCTCGGTGCTGGCCGACTTCGAGCGTCGGTTCGGCACGACGGCGCGCTCGTCCACGCCCTCGGCGAGCTGGCGAAGCCACGCCGACTGACTCCCGACCGTCCTGCGGAGTAGCTCCGGGTCGGCACGACGCACGTCGACGAGCTTCGCGATGCCCTTCGCACGCAGCTTGCGCGCCGTCACGGGTCCGACCCCCCAGAGCGCGTCGATCGAAAGCCCCTGCAGAAACTCCTCGATCCGGTCGGGCGGGATCACCGTCAGCCCGTCGGGCTTCTTCCAGCCGGACGCGATCTTGGCCAGAAACTTGTTTGGGGCGACACCCGCCGACGCGGTGAGCCCGGTCAGCTCCCGGACTCGCTGCTTGATCCGCCGGGCGACCGTGGTGGCCACCGGCTCGGCCCACGCGTTCTCCGTGACGTCGAGATAGGCCTCGTCCAGCGAGAGCGGTTCCACGAGCGGCGTGACCGACCGAAACAGCTCGAAGACCGTCCGCGACGCCACGCGATACTTCGAGAAGTCCGACCGCACGATCCTCAGCTCGGGACACAGGCGCACCGCCCTGGCCATCGACATCGCCGACCGGACGCCGAAGGCGCGTGCCTCGTAGCTCGCCGCGGCCACGACCCCGCGCGTGTCCGGGCTGCCCCCGACGGCCACGGGCTTGCCGCGCAGGGCCGGCTCGTCCCGCTGCTCGACCGAGGCGTAGAACGCGTCCATGTCGACGTGCAGAATGCGGCGTATCGGCGACGGCACGAGAAGAGTCTACATCGAGACCACCGCGCGAAGGCGCGGGCACTCTGGGATAGAATCCCGTGCATGCTGAAACAGATCCTCGAGGCCGTCGAGCTGCTCGATCACGCCGACGCGAGTGGCGAGGGGGTCGTCGCCTGGCTGCGGAGCGCCGGCGCCGACGCCAGCCACGAGGTGCTCGAAGGCAAGGGCCGCACCGACTTCGTCCGAGCGACAATCCCGGGGAGCCAGGGCCGGCTGGCCGGCGGAGCCGCCCCGACCCTCGGGGTGATCGGTCGGCTGGGCGGCGTCGGCTGTCGACCGGCGCGGCTGGGTCTGGTGTCCGACGGCGACGGCGCGGTCGTGGCGATCGCCGTGGCGGCGTGCCTCGCCGGCATGCGCGCCCACGGCGACGTCCTGCCGGGCGACGTTCTGATTCGGACACACGTGTCAACCGCGTCGCCGATCACCCCGCACGAGCCTGCCGCATTCGTCGACCTCCCAATCGATCGGGACACGCTGATCCAGGCGGAGATCGACCCGACCATGAACG
The DNA here is from genome assembly GCA_965197935.1 of Vicinamibacterales bacterium. Classification (GTDB taxonomy): domain Bacteria; phylum Acidobacteriota; class Vicinamibacteria; order Vicinamibacterales; family CAZQMT01; genus CAZQMT01. The sequence goes on from CBDAOD010000003.1 coordinate 483,362, forward strand.
GCATCCTCTCTATCGACTCGACGCGCGCGAACCGTATCGCGAAGCATGCGGGCTTCGGGATCACGGGGACGATCAAGGAGGGTGTTATCCTGCGGCCAACGACGGGCGTGCTGGATGTCTACGAGCGCACGGCGGGGCGCGCGCCGTTCGTCGTCCCGATCTTCACCCAGGACATCACGCCGCCCGGCAACGGCCTGCACCACATCAACAGCCTGCTCCAGCCGGCGACGGTCACCGATGCGCCGGTCATCGGGATCGCCCTGCTCTCGCCCATCGTCCTCGGCGGCGCGTCGACGGGCGTCGTCCGTGAGGCCGAGCTCGCGACGGCGGGCCGGTTCGTGGTGGAGATCGCGAAGGAGTTCACCGCCGGGACGCTCGCCCTGTATCACCGCGACGAATTCGAGCGGTTCGTCGACCTGTACGGCTCGATGAAGCGGCTTCAGGATCGGCGCTGATCGGCGGAGGTGCAAAAGGGTCGCGCATGAAGGTGGTAGGAGCCGTGACGATCGGTCAGTCGCCACGGAACGATGTGGTTCCAGAGATGGCCGCGCTCGTGCCGCGCACGCGGTGGGTCGAAACGGGCGCGCTCGACGACCTCAACGACGCGGCGATCGCCTCGCTCGCACCACGCGCGGACGAGTTTCCACTCGTGACTCGTCTCCGGGGCGGCGCGACCGTGACGGTCGGGCGGGACTCGATCGTCCCACTCTACGGACCGCGATCGGCCGCGTGGAGGCGGACGCCGACCTCGTCGTCCTGCTCTGCTCGGATCCGTTCGAGCTGCGCTCCCGCGTGCCGCTCCTGCTCACGCACGGTCTCGTCGACGCCGCCGTTCGGGCGCTGCGGGTCTCCCGCTTCGCGATCCTCAAACCCCACGCGGGACAGGTGGGCCGACCCGGCGACGCCGCGGACGAGCGACGGTGGCGCGACGTGGGGGCGGAGCCCATTCCAATCTTCGTGCCGGCCTATGGCCCCGCCGATCTGGCGGCGGCGGGACGCGCCGCCCACGCCACCGGCGCCTCGGCCGTCGTGATGGATTGCTTCGGCTACGCGCTGGCCACGAAGCGGGCGGTGGCCGCGGCATCGGGCTTGCCGACGCTCCTGGTGCGATCCCTCGCGGCCCGGATGGTCGCGGAGCTGACGGGTTGACCGATCCACCCCGCGCGCTCGAGGCTCGCACCCTTCCTGTCTATCTGCTGTTCGCCGCCGGCTCCGCGGCGATCTGCACCCAGATAAGCGTCCGGCTCGGCATCACACCGAACACGTCGATCATCGGCGTCGTCTTCGCCATCATTGCGGCCCGCACCGTCCTGCGGACATTTCGGTCGCCGGAACGGCAGGTGATGCTCGAGACCGCCACATCGGCTGGCGGTTTCGCGGGTGCCAACATCGGCCTGATCGGCCTGGCCGCGCTCTACCTGCTCGACCTGCAGGCGCTCGTCGTGCCGCTGCTGGTCGGTGTCACGCTCGGCATGGTCCTCGACATCTGGCTGGCCTCGCGTCTGTTCGGGTCGAGCGCGTTCCCGGCGGATGCGCCGTGGCCGGACGGCGAGGCGATCGGCCGCGTCATCCAGGTCGGCGACGAGGGCGGCGCCATGGGCCGCCACCTGCTGCAGGGCATCGGCGCGGGCATCGCGGGTCGGCTGCTCGGGTTGCCGATGGCCGGCATCGGGATCGCGTTCATCGGGAACCCCGCGGCGCTCACCGCGCTCGGCGTCGGCCTGGTGGTCCGACCCTTCACGCCGGTGGTGGGGTGGGACCTGACGACGTCCTACGTGCCCCATGGCATCATGATCGGCGCCGGGCTGGTCCAGATCGCCCAGACCGCCCTCGTCTTTCGCCGGTCGGCGGGCGGACCACCCGATCGCACGCACGCGCCCGGCGGCACCCGGTCCGGCATCGGCATGAGCGATCTCGTCGTCCACCTGGCAGCCTTCACGGTCGGGGCCGCCGGCCTCTCCGTTCTGGCGGGGCTCTGGCAGCCGGACGTCCCCGGCAGCCAGATCATCCTCTGGATCGGGTTCGCCGGTCTGGCAGCCGTGATCCACACTCTGATCGTGGGCTACTGCGCGATGCTGAGCGGCTGGTTCCCGTCGTTCGCCGTCGCGATCGCGTTGATCCTCGTTGCCGCGCTGCTCCGCTTCCCGCGCGAGGCGCTCGCCATGCTGGCCGGCTACGTCCTCGCCACGGGCCCGCTGTTCGCCGATCTCGGCTACGACCTGAAGGCCGGCTGGATCGTGCGGGGACGCGGCACCGACCCGAGATACGAGCTGGAGGGCCGGCGTCAGCAGGCATGGTTGCAGCAGATCGGTGGTCTGGTCGGGATCGCGACGGCGTTCGTGGCGTTCGGGGCCTACTGGCAGCAGGATCTCATCCCGCCCATGAGCCGCGTCGTCGCCGCGACCGTCGATCTGGCCGTGACACCCTCGCTCTCGACCGAGCTGGCCATTGGGGCCGCGCTGGGGGCCGCGATCCAGGCGGGAGGGGGCGCCGGACGGGCGCTCGGTGTGCTGCTCGCGACCGGCCTGCTCCTCGACAGCGTCCTCTACGGATGGGCGCTCCTCGCGGCACTCCTCGTCCGCGCCCGGATCGGCACGACCCCCCTGGCGGTCCGCGCCCCGGGTCTGATCGCGGGAGACGGCCTCGCCGGATTCGTCGGGGCGGTGGCGCGGGGGTTCCTGTGACGCGAGCCGCGCCGGTTGATGGCGGCCGGTCCGAACCGCTACCCTTGACCCCAGAGGTCAACCTGAAAGGCTTGCGATCGTGACCAGCCGACACGACGGACGTACCCATCCCACTCGGCGGCAGTTCCTGGGCGCCGTGTCCGCCGCCGGCGCCCTGACCGGCCTCGGGGTCCGCGCGGCCGCCGGGCAGGCCAGCGCCGTCAACGTCGGGGACGCCGACGACGTCCTCGGTGCCATCGACGCCGCCGCCGACCTGGCCTTGCTCCAGCAGATGGTGCGCATCCGCAGCTACAGCGGCGGCGGCGAGGAGGGCAAGCTGGCGGAATTCCTGGCCGATCAGATGAAGGCGCTCGGGCTGGAGACCCAGCTGATGGAGGTGGAGCCCGGACGCTACAACGCCATCGGCTTCCTGAAGGGAAGCGGGGGCGGCGGTCGGAGCCTGATGCTCAACGGCCACATCGACACCAACCCGATCGGGATCGGCTGGACGGTCGATCCGCTCGCGGCCGAGACCCGGGACGGCTTCGTGTTCGGGATCGGGGCGTCCAACATGAAGGCGTCGTGCGCCGCATTCTACGGCGTGGCCCGCGCGCTGACGCGCACGCAGCAGCGGCTGCGCGGCGATCTGGTCATCGCGTACGTCGTCGGCGAGCTGCAGGGTGGCATCGGGACGCTCAAGCTGATCGACGAGGGGATCACGACCGACACGTTCATCGTCGGCGAGCCGACGGATCTGGCTGTCCTAACGCTTCACGCCGCGAGCCTCACGGTCGAGGTCGACACCCTCGGCGTCACCCGGCACCTGTCCAAGATGGAAGAGTCGGTCTCGGCCATCGATCTCATGGTCAAGGTCGTCGCGCGCATCAAGGCCATGGAGTTCAGCGGGCCCGACGATCCGGAGTACGCGAGCGTCCGGCGGGTCAACATCGGCTCGATGAAGGCCGGGCTCGGCCGCGAGTATCACGACTGGCGACCGGGGCAGGTGCCCGACGTCGCGACGATCAAGATGTCGGTGCGGTTCGGTCCGGAGCAGTCGGAGGAGACCGTGCTCGCCGACCTGCGTCGAGAGCTGGACGCCCTGCAACGCGAGGACCCCCGGGTGCGGACCGAGATACGCTCGATCAAGCCCGAGGGCCGGCGGGCGCCGCGAGCGTTCCAGGTGGACAGGGATGAGCCGATCGTCGGCTCGGTGGTCGCCAACCACACCAGAGTCCGCGGCCTGGCCCCGGAGGTCGGCGCCGTCCCCCCGATGCGCTATTACGGCAGCGACGCGAGCCACCTCCAGCACATCGCCGGTATGAAGGGCGTCGTCTGCGGTGTCGGCGGCAAGTACAACACCATGCCGGACGAGCGGATCGAGATCCCGATGTTCCACGACGCGACGCGCGTCTGGGCCCTGACGGCGCTCGACATGTGCGGATGACCTGAGCTGACAGAGAAGGCACAGGGTCGGTGATCCGAGTGCCGTGCGAGGAGGTTCTCATGGAACGACGCGTCATCAACCCGTGGACCTGGCAGGACCAGTACGGATTCGTGCAGGGCGTCGAGATCACGGCTGCCAGTCGGACGCTCTACTGCGCGGGTCAGACGGCGATCGACGCGAACGGACAGCTGGCGCACGCCGGCGACATCGAGGCGCAGAGCAAGCTGGCGCTCGACAATCTGGAAACGGTCCTCGACCAGGCCGGCTTCTCCCTGGCGGACGTCGTGCGTTTGACGATCTACACGACCGACGTGGACGCGCTCCTCGCCGTGTATGGATCGGTGGCGGGTCGGCTGACCGCGGCCGGGTGCCGGCCGGCGCAGACGCTGCTCGGCGTCGCGCGACTGGCGTTCCCCGAGCTGCTGGTGGAGATCGAGGCGACCGCCGTGAAGTAGCGCCGGCTGCTCGTTTCGCGGCACGCGCCACGATCTGACACAGTCGTACTACCGGACGGTCGGATACTCGATCCCGAGTTGCTCGAGGTAGGTGTCGAACTGGGTCGGGTCGAAGTAGTACTTCCGCATCTGCTCCCGGTATTGCCCCATCTTGTCGACATTGATGTCGATCACCGGCTGATCGGCGTCGGTGATGAAGTGCTCGTAGGTCACGCCCTCCATCTGGACATCGTCGAAGTAGTCCCGCGACTGCCGCACCAGCTCGGGCTTCAGCAGCAGATCGATCATCGTCATCGCCTGGACCTTGGCTCCAGCGACGGCGCCCTTGTGCGCGATCGGTGTCGCCATGGCAATCGTGTTGGCCCAGTTGTGACCCGGCAGGCTGGGGACGTTGCCCGGGAAGCGGGTGGTGATGAGGGGGACCTGCCACGTGACGTGGCCCAGGTCGTTGGACGGACCGCCGCGCCGCTCCTCCTCCGGCACCGGTAGCCCGAGCCGGCCGACCTCGGCCGGGAGTCCCACCTCCGGCTGCCCGAGCTCACGCTGCAGGCCCTTGGCGAGGCGGATGTCGGCCTCGCTCCACCGGGGCTGCCCCACTTGCCGGATGTTCTCGTAGGCCGTCTCGGCCAGGACCTTGTTTCGGTGCTGCGGCCAGGCCGACCCGAGGATGCGCCGCGTGACCGACGTGTTGCTCATCAGGGCCGCGCCCTCCGCCATGTCGTTCCCGGCCTCCCAGACCGCCCGGATGTTCGGGTAGTCGATCTCGCGGAAGTAGTACCAGACCGAGGCGTTCTGCGGCACGACGTTGGGCTGGTCGCCGCCGTTGGTGATGACGTAGTGTGTCCGCTGCGTCAGCCGCAGGTGCTCGCGCCGGAAGTTCATCCCGATGTTCATCAGCTCGACGGCGTCGATGGCGCTCCGGCCGCGCCAGGGGCGACCGGCGCTGTGCGCGCTCTCGCCCTCGAAGGCGTACTCCACCGAGACGAGGCCGCTCCCGTTCCCCTGCCCCCACGACGTGCCGAGGCTGGTCCCGATGTGAACGAAGAGCTCGGCGTCGACGTCCTTGAAGCGGCCGTCGCGGACCAGGAACTCCTTCGTGGCGAGCAGCTCCTCGGCCACGCCTGGCCAGACTCGCAAGGTGCCGGAGAGATTCTCCCGCTCCATCACCTTCTTGACCGCCAGGGCCGCCGTGATCTGCACGGCCGCGCCGGCGCTGTGCCCCTCGCCGTGGCCCGGCGCGCCCTCGATGATCGGATCGTGGTAGGCGACGCCCGGCTTCTGCGACGTCTTCGGGACGCCATCGATGTCGAAGCCGAGCCCGATCACCGGCTTCCCGGATCCCCACGAGGCGAACCACTGGGTCGGGATCCCCGAGACGCCCTCCTCGATGGTGAAGCCGTTCTTCCGCAGGATGTCGATGCAGTACTTGGCCGTCTCGACCTCTTCGAAGCCGAGCTCCCCGAAGCTGAAGACGCTGTCGACCATCTGCTGGGTGAACGTGCGCATGCTCTCGATCTCGGTCGCCACCTCGGCCTTGAGCGTGTCGAGCCTGGCGTTGGTCTCCGCCTGGCTGGCCTGGGTCCGGGCCCGGGCAGGCTCGGGGGCCGGACCCGGGCTGCCGGCCGGGACGGCGACGCCCGCAATCGCGAGACCGGCCGAGAGCATCAGGAACCGCGACGCGCTGGCGAATGTCATCGAGCCTCTCCCTTCGTATCCGGTCGGCAAGTCCGTCAAGCCATTGTGTGAGACACGCGGCTAGCGAACGGTCGGGTACTCGATACCGAGCTGCTCGAGATAGGTGTCGAACTTCTCGGGGTCGTAGTAGTACTTGCGCATCTCCTCGCGGTAGCGGTTCATGATGTCCTCGTTGGCCCAGATCGCCGGCCTGTCCTCGTCGGTGATGAAGTGCTCGTAGGTCACGTCCTTCATCTGGACGTCGTTGAAGTAGGCCCACGCCGCTTCGAGAATCTCCGGCTTCAAGATCAAATCGACCAGCGTCATGGCCGCCACCTTGGCGCCCGCCGTGGCGCCCTTGTGCGCGATCGGGGTGGCCATCGTGATGGCGTTCGCCCAGTTGTGGCCCGGCAGGTTCGGGATGTTGCCGGGGTAGGTCAAACGTATCGCGGGAACGTTGTGGGTGATGTGGCCGAAGTCGTTCGAACCCCCGCCGCGCTTGTCCTCCTCGGGCACGTGCTCGCCGAGCGGCGCCAGCTCGGTCGGCACGCCGACGGCCTCCTGCCCAAGCTCGGTCTGGAGCGCCCTGGCCAGGGTCTGGTCGGCCTCGCTCCACTCGGGTAGGCCGACCTGCTGCATGTTCGCGTAGGTGGTCTCGGCGAGTGGCTTGTTGGTGTGTTGCGGCCAGGCCGACCCGAGGATACGCGAGGTGACCGTCGTGTTGGTCATCAGTGCGGCACCATCCGCGATGTCGTTGCCGGCATCCCAGACCGCCCTGATGTGCGGGTAGTCGGTCTCGCGGAAGTAGTACCAGACCGAGGCGTTGGGCGGCACCACGTTCGGCTGGTCGCCGCCGTTCATGATGACGTAGTGGGTCCGCTGCGTGATCCGCAGGTGCTCGCGCCGGAAGTTCACGCCGATGTTCATCAGCTCGACCGCATCCAGGGCGCTCCGGCCCCGCCACGGCGCCCCGGCGCTGTGGGCGCTCTGCCCTTCGAACATGTACTCGACCGACACGAGGCCGTTGCCGGAATTGGAGCCCCAGGACGTCTGGAGGTTCGTCCCGACGTGCGCCAGAATGACGGCATCGACATCCTCGAAGTGCCCGTCACGCACCAGGAACTCCTTCGTCGCCACCATCTCCTCCGCGATCCCCGGCCAGATCCGGATCGTCCCCGGCAGGCTCTCCCGCTCCATCAGCTTCTTGACCGCCAGGGCCGCGGTGATCTGGACGGAGGCGCCCGCGCTGTGCCCCTCGCCGTGCCCGGGCGCACCCTCGACGAGCGGCGCGTGGTAGGCCACGCCGGGCTTCTGATTACCCTGCGGCACCCCGTCGATGTCGAAGCCGAGCGAGATCACCGGCTTGCCTGATCCCCACGTGGCGATCCACTGGGTCGGGATCCCCGACACGCCTTCCTCCACGGTGAAGCCGTTCGCCCGGAGGATCTCGGCGCAGTACTTGGCGGTCTCGAACTCCTGGAACCCCAGCTCACCGAAGCTGAAGACGCTGTCGACCATCTGCTGGGTGAACGTCCTCATGCTTTCCACGTCGTTGACGACATCGACCTTGTAGGTATCGAGCTTGGCGTCGATCTGGGTCTGGACCGCCCCGGCAGCCGTCTTGTCATCGCCGGCGCTGCGCGGGGTGGCGCCCACCGCGACCGCCAGGCCGATCGCCAGGGCGAACGTTCGAGTGAGACGGCGTGGGAACATCGGAACCTCCAGGGATGAGACCCCAACAGACGTGTTTCTCTAACGGGAGTCTACAGGAATCTCCCGGGTCCTGGAGACAATATGGAAAGGTCGGGCAGACTGCGGGCGTTTGCTGAAATCGGCGCTCGCATTCGCGGTGCCGTTCAGTGCCGCCGCGACTCGACATCGACGTCCAGCCGCGTGCGGGCAGTCGACGAGGCCGGTCCCTTCGACTGGGTGCGCAGCTCGTGAGTGTCCCACCAGTGTTGGGCCTGCGCCTCCGTCCACCCTTCGAGGTCGAGGGATGACAGTGCGGCTGCCAGATCGCGGCCATCGGCACAGCGCTCCTGGGGGTCCTTGGCAAGACAGCGCATCAAAACGCGTTCGAGTCCAGTGTCGACCGACCTGTCGATGAGATCGGATAGACGCGGTGCCGGACTCGTCAGGTGTTTCGAGATGATCTCGATCGGAGACGTGCCCGAGAAGACCTCTCGACCGGTCAGCAGGAAGTATCCCACCGCTCCGAGCGCGTAGACATCTCCCGCGGGACCGAAGGCGGCCGCACTGGTAATCGCCTCGGGAGCGAGGTACTGTGGCGTGCCCACGATGGTCGTCGCCTGTGTGACGGCGATGGTCCTCGCATCGTCGTTTGCTGCACCGGTCTCGACAGACTTGACCAGGCCGAAATCGAGCACCTTGACGGTGTCCGGCACGCCCCCTCGATCACACAGCATGATGTTCGACGGCTTCACGTCGCGATGCACGAGCCCTTTCGTGTGGGCCTCGGCCAGAGCCCGGGCCGCTTGCACCAAAACCTGACGAGCGCGCGCATCGCCAAGCGGGCCGTGATCGCGGACGAGTCGATCGAGGTCCAGCCCATCCAAGTATTCCATGGCGTAGTAGAACTGGCCGTCCGGCGTGTGCCCGTAGTCGTAGATGGACACCGTGTTGGGGTGGTCGAGTCGGCTGGTCTGTTGCACCTCGCGCTCGAAACGGGCGATCGCCTCTTCACCCGACTTGTCCATGGGTAAGAGCTTGACGGCAGTCCGGCGGCGCAGCAGCACATGCGTGGCCTCGTAGACGATGCCCATCCCGCCCTCTCCGAGTTTGCGCGTGAGCTCGTACTGGCCCAATCGCTCGGCGGCCCGCACCTCCTGGCGCAGGCCATAGATCACCGACGACGTCACCGCGGTGACCACCACGAACGCCCCCCCATGACGGCAAGCCACACGAGTTGCATTGTCTCCAACTCGGGGCCGATGAACACGCTGCCCAGGACGGCACTCGTCAGCCCACCGGCTCCCACGAGCCACGTACGAGTGACGGAGCTTGGCACGAGGGCCGCACGCAAGACGAGCGCCAACGACACGAGCACCAAGAGAATGAGACCCGCGTCTGGCGGCCTCTGAACAAACATGAGGCGGATATAGATGACGGACAGCGCGAGGGGTACGATGGCATCGCAGGCAAGCAGGGCGCTCCGAGGCGGGGAGCCGCGGGCGACGTACCACCAGGCGAGCCCGAGGCCGATCGGGAGCGACATCTCCGTCAACCAATGGAGAGGCGTCATCGAGGGAGCACCGGGCAGCTGCAGGCCCATCACGTGTGCGGCTATCGAGACGGCCTCGAAGCCCACATGAATCAGGAAAAGCACCTTCAGGTAGAGGCGTACCCGCTCAGCGAGAAGACGTGCATCGATCGGCGACGTGGGGCTCGGGGGTGCCGGTGTCGTAGGCCGATCAGCGTACCGAAACCGTTTCAGAAGATCAAATGCCTCGAAACGCAGCGGGCAGATCCCGGATCAGTGCGGCGAGGGGCGCGACGTGCGCGGGACGTGGCCGCGCCTGTAGACCATGCACACGCGCGTGAACTCGATCACGACCGTGCCCTCCTGGTTGTAGCCGCTCGTTCTCACCTTGACGATCCCGACGTTGGCGCGCGACCGGGACTCCCGCGTCTCCAGCACCTCGCTCCGCGAGTAGATCGTATCTCCCTCGAAGACCGGGTGGGGCAGCCGCACCGCGTCCCAGCCCAGGTTCGCCATGGCGTTCTGGGAGATGTCGCTCACCGACTGGCCCGTCACCAGGGCCAGCGTGAACGTCGAATCGACCAGCGGCCGCCGGAACTCGGTCTGCGCCGCGTAGACGTGGTCGAAGTGGATCGGGTTCGTGTTCTGCGTCAGGAGCGTGAACCACACGTTGTCGGCCGGTAGCACGGTCCGGCCCAACGGATGCTCGTAGACGTCACCGACCTCGAAGTCCTCGAAGACGCGTCCCGTCCAGCCTGGCTTCACGGCCATGCGACGTTCCTTTCCGGTGCGGCGACCCCTGCCGGGTCAGTACGACCGCGGCAACCCGAGGACGTGCTCGGCGACATACGACAGGATTAGATTGGTCGAGATCGGCGCCACCTGGTAGAGCCGCGTCTCGCGGAACTTGCGCTCGATATCGTAGTCCTCGGCGAAGCCGAAACCCCCGTGGGTCTGGAGCGCCACGTTGGCCGCCTCCCACGAGGCGTCCGCCGCCAGGAGCTTGGCCATGTTCGATTCCGCACCGCACGCCTGCTCCTGGTCGAAGAGCCGGGCCGCGCGGACGCGCATCAGGTCCGCCGCCTCGATCGCGACGTGCGCGCGCGCGATCGGGAACTGCACCCCCTGGTTCTGACCGATGGGACGCTTGAAGACGATGCGCTCGTTGGCGTAGCGACAGGCGCGACTGATGAACCACCGCCCGTCCCCGACGCACTCGGCCGCGATCAAGATGCGCTCCGCATTGAGGCCGTCGAGCAGATAGCGAAACCCCTGCCCTTCCTCGCCGATCAGATTCTCGGCCGGCACCTCCAGGTCGTCGAGGAACAGCTCGGTGGTCGCGTGGTTGATCATGGTACGGATCGGCCGAATCGTGAGTCCCTTGCCGACCGCCTCGCGCAGATCCACCAGGAGGATCGACAGGCCCTCGCTGCGCTTCGCCACCCGATCCGCCGGCGTCGTTCGGACGGCGAGCAGGAGAAGGTCAGAGTGCTCGGCGCGCGAGATCCAGACCTTCTGGCCGTTCACGACGTAGCGGTCGCCGCGGCGCACGGCCATCGTCTCGAGCTGCGTCGTGTCGGAGCCGGTCGTCGGCTCGGTGACCCCGAAGGCCTGAAGCCGCAGCTCGCCGCGCGCGATTCGGGGCAGGTAGGCACGCTTCTGCTCCTCGGATCCGTGGCGCAGCAACGTCCCCATGACGTACATCTGGGCGTGGCAGGCGCCGGCGTTCCCGCCCGAGCGGTTGATCTCCTCGAGGATGACGGCGGCCTCGGTGACGCCGAGCCCGGCACCACCGTACTCCGTCGGGATGAGCGCGCCGAGGTAGCCGGCCTCGGTGAGGGTCTCGACGAAGGCCGATGGGTAGGCGCGCTCCCGGTCCAGCTCCCGCCAGTAGGCGTCTGGAAAGCGGACGCAGAGCTCTCGCACCGCTTGCCGCAGCTGGTCGTGGAGCGCACGGTCGGACGAATCGACGTCCTGGGGCATCGGGTGTCGCGGCGTCCGGCCCGAACACTTCCTCGGCCGGCGGGATATACGGTAACATCACCTGCGGCGGGGGCCGCCAGCCGGCGTTGACTTCTTGTGGAGGAAGACTGCCGCGACCTCCGGTGTCGATCTCAGTCTCGAGCGCCATCTCGAGCCCTCGCAGGAAAGCCGACCATGCAAATAAGTGCCTCGCGTTGTGTCGCTTGCGGAAACTGCATCCCGATCTGCCCCATGGGCGCCATCGCCATCGATCCGGGAACGCATCGCGCCCAGGTCGACCGTGACAGCTGTGTCGAGTGCTACCAGTGTTTCCGCGGAATGAGCCAGGAACACCTCAATCCGACGGTGGTGCGGACGTTTCGTAAAATGCTCGGTTGGGTGCGGTTGCGCTTTGAGCCCGAGCCCGATGTCTGTCCGACAGCGGCGTTCGAGCCCGAAGACCTGCAGTGGCCGCGCGTGGTTCGGCGAGCGTTCTCGGATGTCACCGCGAGCCACGAGAGCACCGGCATCCACGGACGCGGCACCGAGGAGGTCAAGACCAACGACGTGACGGGTCGCGTCAAGGCCGGCGAGGCGGGCTTCGTCGTCGAGTTCGGTCGACCGGGGATCGGCGTCTGGTTCCGCGACATCGACCGGATGACCACTGCCCTGGCGGACGCCGGCGCGGACTTCGAGACGAAGAACCCCGTGACCCAGCTGATGAGCGACCGAGAACGCGGCGCCCTGAAGTCGGACATCCTCGACGAGAAGGTGCTCTCGGCCATCGTCGAGATGAAATCGACGATCGAACGGGTCGATCACTTCATCGACGTCATCGAATCGGTGGCGCCCGAGCTGGACACCGTGGTGTCCCTCGGTGTCTCCGCCCTGTGTTTGGAGGACGGCAGCAACCCGGTCGAGGAAATCATGCGGCGTCGCGGCTATCCGGTCATCCGTGGCAAGACCAACCTCGGGCTCGGCCGCGCGACCAACCCGGCGCCTGCGCCAGCGGTGGCCGCGGCGGGAGCGACCGTATGACCAACACCCTCCATCGCTACGGCGCGGCGCAGGACCTCAAAGACGACTACATCGTCTTCGCGATGTGCACAAAGGGGAAGAACGACATCGGTGCCCCCGAGAAGCTGCGAACGTTTCTCGAGATCTGCGCCAGGCACAACCCGGTCAACCTCGGAGACGCGCGGCACGGGGGGATCAAGCGACCGTCGCGCAACCTGAATCCGATCGCGCACTGGCGCCGGCAGGACGAGGGCTCGGTCGCCGAGGTCATCGCCGGCCTCGACGAGCCGACCACGGCCTCGGCGGTGTTCGACAACCCCGAGGCACTTCGCGACTGTCTGGCGGACGTCAAGGCCGCCGATCTCGGGCTCTCGGTGAACGTCGCGGCCCTGACCGACGACGCCGACCAGTGCAGCCGGGAGGCGGGCATCCAGCGGCAGGCGGTCGAGTACTCCTTCGGCTTCATCGGCAACCGCGCGAAGCTGCCCGCCGCCGGCACCCTCGAGCTGAGCACCATGTGCGGGCACGGCATGATCGCGAACGCCTTCGCCCAGAAGATGGTCGACTGGGTGAAGACCGGGCGCAAGACCCCGAAGGAGTGCGCAGGCTACATGTCGAGGTTCTGCGTGTGCGGCATCTTCAACGCCGTCCGGGCGGAGCGCCTGCTGAACCGTGCGGCAAACCGGTGAGGGGCGCGAACGACGAGCACGGGAGAGACACCATGGCTAACCGCTGGATCAGCCAACCCGTCCTCTGGGCTGCGACTCGCCCCCAGATACTGTCGTGGCGCATCAAGAAGGCTCTCGACGACCAGCACGGTGGTATCTTCGCCGAGTTTGTCGTTCTCCTCGCGTTTTCCGTGGGGGTCGTCGTCGTCGTGGGAGGGCTCCTTCGTATCTTCATGCCGGACGCGCTCGAGGCCTTGCGCCAGATGTTTCGGCAAGGCACAGAAAACTCGTTCTCGGTCGGGTGCACCAGCGTCCCTTGCTGAGGATCCGGGGCGGGCAGACACGAGCCTGTCGCGGCGCCTTGCGCCTGGGCGCGCTGCGAACCCGATCCGTGACCGCATCTCGGCGGCGGTGCACTAGTCCCGGAAGATGCCCTTCGGCATGTGCATGCTGACGAGCACGTGCGGCATGTCGACGACCTCGGAGATCTTGAGATCCCCCGCCAGCGAGGCGAGCACGTAGGCCTCCGGCCGGTCTAACTCGCGCACCTCGACCAGATAGTCGATCATGTAGCGGGTTGCCTTCTTCGCGGCCTCGTCGATCGTCGTGGCGAAGGCGGTCACGGCGTAGTAGTCGTCGGTCTCGTACTGCGGCTCGGGCAGCCGGCGCCCACCCTTGATCACCTCCACCTCGTAGACGATCCGCATCGGCGCCTCGACGCCCGTGCCGCACACCTCACCGTCGCCCTGTGCGGCATGCGTGTCGCCCACCGAGAACAGCGCGCCCTCCACGAAGACCGGGAAGTACACGGTCGTGCCCACCGTCAAGTGCTTGTTGTCCATGTTCCCGCCGTTGGCGCGCGGCGGGATCGTGGACAGCTCCTCCGCGCCGGCGGGTGCCACGCCCATCACTCCGGCGAAGGGCCGGAGCGGGAGCACCACCCGGTCGGAGAAGCGGATCTCCGTCGCGCCGGCCGGAATAGTGAACGTCTTGAGATAGGGATCGGGGAACTCGTCGGCGAGGAAGCCGAAGCCGGGAACCACCGCGGACCAGCCCCACTCCTCCACGGCGATCTCGTGCAGCGTGACGGCCAGGGTGTCGCCAGGCTCGGCGCCCTCGACGAAGACCGGCCCGGTCAGTGGGTGGATCGGATCGAAATCGATCGCACGGACATCCTCGGCGTCCGAGTCGGGCGTGAGCTGGCCGTCGGTGGCCTCCTTCGTCAGGACCTCGACGACGGCGCCCGACGGCACGCGGATCGCGGGCGGGATGGCGCTGCTGAACCGGTTATGGGTCTGGTCGCGCCCCAGCCGGTACTGCGGCTCGGGCGTCCCTTGCCCGGCGGTCCCGAGAGCGGGAGCCGCCAGAATCGCCGAGACGAGAAAAAGCGAGACGCGGTCAGGGAGCGAACGCTTGGTCCGTATCACGGTCACCTCTCTGGGCGGGCCCGCCGGCCCCTCCCGGCGCCGGCCGACCGCCCACGCGTCTCTCGCGCCAGCCCTTCTACCTCGAGGCCGGCGCCGAGGTGGTGGTCGAGGCCGGCAGGATCGGGAGCGTGACGTGCGACGGATGCTCGCGGTCGTGGTAGATGCTGTTCGTGGCGATCTCCATCGTGAACGATCGTCCCAGGGTGGCCCCGGTGTTCGGGTTGACGTCGAAGAAGGGGAAGTTGCTGCTGGAGACGTCGAGCCGGATGCGATGCCCCGCCTCGAAGCGGTTGCTCGTACCCAGGAGATCGATCGTCACCTCGTGAACCTCGCCCGGCGTCATGGGCTCGGCCCGCTCGAGGCTGTTGCGGTAGCGGCCGCGCACGATCCGATCGGCCAGGTTCATCGCGTAGCCCCACGGATGGTCGGCGTTGGGGGGATGCACGTCGATGAGCTTGGCGGTGAAGTCGGTGTCGGGGGTCGACGAGGACACCCAGAGCTTGACCGTGATCGGCCCGCTGACCTCCACGGCCCGGTCGAGCGGCGGCGTCTGGAACACGACCACGTCGTCGCGCGCAGAGAGCGGCAAGCTGTCCTCGCAGCCGAACACCTGGGGCGTGCAGCGCTGGTCGAACGGCCCGGCCGGCACGAGCTGCTTCCCCGAGTCGATCTGGCCCCCGATGGTCGGGACCGGGTTGCGGGGGTCGAAGACATAGTGGGTCGGCTCGGCGGCGCCGGGCATGTCCTCGTCGAGTCCGCCGTCGGCCTGCAGGTAGAAGTTCGTGGGTGTCGCCCCCGGCGTCGGCCAGCCGGAGACGAAGCGCCACTCGCCCCCGTGCTGCATCTCCCCGTCGAAATCGTCACGGCCAGTGCCGCCCCCCATCATGAAGACGCGGACGGGCGGCTCGTCGAACACATCGGTGTCCTGGCCCATCAGGACCTGGTCGTACCAGCGCAGCTGCTCGGCCCGAACGTCCACCCCGGCGCTTTCACCGAAGTCCACGTCGCCCGTCGCGCGGGGGCCGACGCCATGCTCCCACGCCCCGACCATGAGCTTCGTCGTGGCGGTGTGCGTGGCCGACAAGCCGGCGTAGTTGGTCAGGGTGCCACGCAGAAAGATGTCGTACCAGCCGCCGACGAAGTAGATCGGAATGTCGGGGTACTTATCGTAGTACCGCTCGAACGTGTAGCCGTTCTGCCGCCAGTAGTCGTCGTAGCTCGAGTGGTCGATCCAGTCCTGGAACCAGCGGTCGTACACCGGAAAGAGGGCGAAGGGCGACGCGTTCCGGCGGTAGGGATAGGCCTCCATCCACTGGCCCATGTTGTCCACCCAGTCCTGGCGCAACGCCGCCTGGCGCGGCGGGTCCGCCGCCGCCTCCTGGCTGTTGACGGAGAGGTTGAAGGCGTAGGCGACGTTATGGAGGAGGTAGAAGGCACCGCCACGCGCCATGCCGTCCTCGAAGTAGTTGGAGGTGCCGACCACCACGAACATGCCCTTCAAGCTCGGCGGGTTCTCGACCGCCAGGGCGTTCTGCGTGGCGGCCAGATACGACCCCCCGAAGGTGCCGACCGAGCCATTCGACCAGGGTTGCCGGGCCGCCCACTCGACGGCGTCGTAGCCGTCCTTTCCCTCGTTCACGTAGATGTAGTACGTGCCCTCGGAGTCGTAGCGCCCCCGCACGTCCTGAATGGCCACCGCATACCCACGCTCGGCGAAGAACTGTCCGTCGGCCGCGCTGCCGTCCTTGCCGTAGGGCGTCCGCGAGAGGAGCACCGGGAACGGCCCGGCGCCAGGCGCCCCGTCCGTGACGGGCAGATAGACGTCGGTCGCCATCTCTGCGCCATCCCGCATCGGCACCATCACGTTCTTCGACACGACCACATCGTACTCGGCCGCGCGGGCGTAGGTGGGCGGGGTCGCCGTGGCCTGCGCCAGCGACGCGCACGGCAGGCCGAGCGTTAGGAGGGCGGCACCAGCGACCATCGAGATCGAGCGACGGATCCGGTTCATGTCGGGCTCCTTGAGGTCGGATTTCTGCGCCAAAGCCTACCACGGGAGAAGCGCTAACCTCCGGCGTCCGCCCGGGTCGTCAGCCGCGCGACGCTCTCCTCCACCACGGCATCGGCCCGCGCGGCGATCTCCTGCGGCGTCTGATCCTGGATCGGATGGGGGACGTAGACCAGCGGCAGGTCCGGGCGTCCGAGGACGCTGGCCTGGGCACGCGCCGCGCTCCTGAACTCGGCCGTCGCCACCGCCACGGCGGGAATGTGCAAGCCCTCTACGCGCGTCGTGTCGTGCACACTGCACGTCGTGCACGAGCCTCAATCGGCGAGCGCCTCGATGACCGCATCGCTGTGCTGCCCGGTCAGCCGCGCGATCACCTCGGGGGGCGCAGGCCTGGCATAGGTGGGCTTGGACAGACGTCGAATGTCGGCCACCGCGTAGCGCGTGGCCAGTAGCTCCGCGAGACGATCCAGGAAGATGGCTCCGCCCGGCTTGCTGATGTCGAGCAGGGTCACCCTCTTGCCCGCGAGCGTGGTGAGCCTGGCAGCAGCCGGCTGTCGGTCGCGTGGCGTTTCGTCCAGCGGATTCACGAGGGTCGTCGGCATTGCTTCACCTCTCCGAGTCTCCGAATGCCTCGAGCGTCGGACGTGTATCAGCCGATAGGATAGGTGACCGGCTCGCTGCCCCGCCACCCGCCGAGCACGGCCGAGAACTTCCCGGCGGTCCCGCCCGCCACCACGATGCGAATCGCCTCCGGCGTCTGAAACTTCCGATAGCAGGGCTCGCCATCGATCTCGACCCGGTCGTAGCGCGTGACCTGCTGGGTCCCTTCACCGTCGGCATCCTCGTAGGCGCGTAGGGGGACCGTGGTGCGCTCGAAGAGGAACTCGCGCGCCGACTGCTTGGTGAATCCGTCGCTGGCAATCGTCTCGGCGTGCTCGGGACCGAGGATCACGAACGCTTCCTGACCGAGGCAGACGCGATAGGACCAGATCGTCGCCAGCGTGCGCGCGATCGTCTGCAAGACGGAACGCCCGCGCCGCGCCCGGTGCTCGCTGACCCCTCGCGGCGACTCGGCGGCGAACAGCGTGACGGCGCTCCGCCCTCGCTCGAATCCCTGGTCGACGTGGAACGGCGGCCAGGGACTCACCTCCTCGTGCTCGGCGATGCAGAAGGAGAACTTGCCGGGGTTTCCGAGCGTCGACATGTCGATCTCGCCGGGCCGCGCGCCGCCCAGGTTGAGCAGGACGAGCTGCAGTGCCCGGCCCAGGGTGCTGTTCGCGCGGGCGACGTTGCTGAAGACGTTGCTCCCCGAGGCAAACCCGAGGTCTCGACGGACGGGACCGTTGACGATCACCAGCGGCGCGGCGAAGTGGGTGGTCGCCTGGACGCCGTGGAGGTTCAGCCGTTCGTCGCAGGCGGCGCGGACGACGGGCACGAGCACTCGCATCAGGTCCGGCGGGCACCCCGCCATCACGGCATTGGCGGCAACCTTCTCGATCGTCGCGGCGCCGTAGTTCGGCGGCACACGCCCGACGAGCTCGTCGGGCGGCCCCGACGCGGCGGCCAGCACCCGGTCGACCCGTGCCCGCGTCGGCGGCACCACCGGCAGCGCGTCAGCGAAGCCCGCCTCCACGCAGTAGTCGTAGGGGTCGACGTCGTCGTGCAGCGCGACCACGCCCGCGCGTGTGCCGTGCCGGGTGTGCAGATCGACCGGGATCACCGTCTCACCCGCGACCGCCGGCTCCAGATGCCTCGACACGCACCCGGGCTTGCTCGCGGGCGCGCCGTCGTGGGGATCGGCCGGGGCCACGGGTGCGACACCGACGGCCGCACTCAGCTCGGCGCCGATGGCATTGAGCACCGACTTGTCGAAGCCAACCTCCCGCCGCACGATGCGGGCGCCCCGGTCGACCAGGTAGAGCGCCGGGACGAAGGGCGGGCCATACTCACGCGACACCGCGAGATCGCGATCCAGCAGCACCATGACGCCGACCGGGATCTCCGCCAGCAGACGGCGGGTGGCCGCGTCATCGTCCTGCGAGATGCAGACGAGCGTGGCGTCGCTGTCGCGCAGGCCCGCGGCCAGCTCGTCCAGATACGGCAGTGCCAGGCGACACGAGGGACAGTCCGTCTCCACGAACACGAGCAAGGCGGGCGCGCCGTCGAACACGATTCGGGTCTCGCCCGAGTCGAGACGCGGCAACGTAAACGGAGTCGCCTGGTCGCCTTTTCCGAGCATGGCCCGATGCTAGCGTACTCCCGCGGGCGGAGACGGGGGTTGATTGACATATTTATGTCACATTGGTACGATTTGATGCATGCGGACGACGGTACGGCTGGACGAACGCCTACTGACCGAGACCAAGAAGCTTGCGGCCGACACCCATCGCAGCGTCACGGCGGTCATCGAGGACGCGCTGCGCGAGGTCCTCTGGCGGCGAAAGCACAGGAAGCCGCGCAAGCTGCTGCGGCTGCCCGTCGTGGACGGGCGTGGCACGCTGCCGGGCGTCGACCTCGATGACGCGGCGGCGCTGCTGAGCGTCATGGACGGCGAACATGCTCCTTCCTGACGCGAACGTGCTCGTCTACGCGCACCGAAAGGATACCGACCATCACCAGCCCATGCGGACATGGCTCGAGAGCCTGATTGGCTCGGATCAGGCCTACGGCATGTCGGATCTGGTGCTGAGCCGTTTCCTGCAGATCGTCACGCACCCGCGAATCTTCAAGCGACCCAGTCCGCTCAAGGACGCGCTCGCCTTCGCCTCGGCGGTGCGAAGCGAGCCCAACTGCGTCCCGGTCGCCCCGGGTCCGCGTCACTGGGAGATCTTCGCGCGCCTCTGCCGCCTGTCCACGGCCAAGGGCCACCTGGTCCCGGCCGCCTACCTGGCCGCGCTCGCCGTCGAGTCGGGCAGCGAATGGATCACGACCGACGGCGACTACGGGCGATTCCGCGGCCTCCGGTGGCGGCACCCTCTCCATTAGCGCTGAGCCCGTCTGTTCGTTAGGTGACGAGCAGCGGCACCTGATACCGGGCGAGTGCGCTGTCCCGCGAAACCAACGTCAGGCCCTCGAGTCGCGTCTGGGCCACCCGCATGCGGTCGAAGGGATCGCCGTGGTGCGTGGGGAGAGCTCCCGCCGTGCGGGCGTGCTCGAGCGTGATGGGCAGTGGGAGAAACCCGTTGTCGTTGACCTCTGTGATGACATCTGCCCCTTGGAGATCGATTCGCCTCAGCTGCTCCTTGATGGCGATCTCCCAAATGCTCGCTACGCTGACATGTACCATCGCATCGCTGCGCCCGATCGCCTCACGTGCCTCTCGAGACAGGCGGGCATCGTCGGTCACCCACCACAGAAAGGCGTGGGTGTCGAGCAACAGCCTCACTCGTGATCCCCTCGGAACGCCGAAGCGATCTTCTCGGGCAGCGGGTCGTCGAAGTCTGGTGCAATCCGTATCCGGCCCTTGAGGCTTCCAGGCTGGCGAGGCTGAGTCGCGAACGGCACGAGCCTCGCGACCGGCCTCCCACCCTTGGCGATGACCACATCCTCACCCTCCTCGACCTTCTCCAGAAGGCGAGAAAGGTGTGTTTTGGCCTCATGTACATTGACGGTAGTCATACTTGGTTACCAAGGAATCCTATGATGACTTAGAGTCTCCCTCTGGGATGGGTGAAACCCCTCGCCTTTAGGCGAAGCCTTCAGGAGGCCGCAGGGCCGGACCTCTTCGGGCTCTGGGACGTGCGCCGTGATAGTCGGCTTCAGCCGACGCGGCGCACTGATTCCCTCGCCTTCAGGCGAGGGAGACTCAATTAACTAAGTCAAATTCAGTCAATCATCCTCTCCCTTTATCTCAGTACCTCGCCCATCGACTGACCGGCGTACCCGGTCATTTCGAGGTAGCCGCGGCCGGTGACGGGCCGACCCGCGCGCTCGCCGGCGACCTCGACCGCGCCTTCCCAGTAGGTGACACCGGTCGAATCGCCGGTCCTCAGCTCCTGGTCGTCGGCCGCGGCTCGGACAGTGACGTCGAGCCGCTGGGCGGGAAGGACGATCCGCCACTCGATCGGGTAGGTCGCCCCGCTCTCCGGGGACTGCCACGTGCGCCCGGGCTCGAGGGTGAATTCGTCGAGCGCGATGCGATCGACGGACCGGGGGCGAGTCACGAGGGTGCCGCTCGACCGCGGGTCGCGTGAGCCGTCGGTGCGGCGCAGCTGAAACAGCATGAGATCCGTCCCGTCGTCGAGCTGGATCGAGAACCAGTCCCACCCCACCTGGGAGGCTTCCAGGAAGCTGGTGCCAAACTCGTGATCCATCCAGCTCTCGCCCTCGACGGCGATCGGACGGCCGTCGAGGATCACGCGCCCCTGGGTCGGCATCCGGGTCAGCGAGTAGTAGTGCGACGCGTTCCCGTCTTGCGAGCCCTTCTGGCTGATTCCGTCGGTACCGTGGATGACCGGGGCGCCGCCCGGTTGGAGCACGAGCTCGACGCCGAATCCATCGTCGGCGGCCCGCAGCAGATGCGCATCGCGCTCGGGACTCGCCGTGGCGGTTCCGTCGGCCGCGCCGAGCCGTACCTCCCAATCCTCGTTCCAGACGCGATAGGTGTCGGTGGCAGCCCCCGCCCAGCCGACCGCCGCCCGATTCAGCCGCTCGGCGTAGCGGAACGTGCCCGTATCGATGTCCGTGACCGCGAGGTGGGTCATGAACAGATCTCGCACGGTCCAGCGGGACGGATTCACCGGCTGCGGATCGACGCCCACGCGGAAGAACGTCACCTGATAGCCGAACCGCCGGCCATCGACCGCCTCGAGATTGCCCGTGTAGTACCACCACTCGATCTTGTAGTCGGGATGGCTGGCGTGGTCGCGCGGGAAGCTGAAGACGTAGCCGGCACGCGCCGCGCGCCAGTCTTGGCCCGAAGCTGCGGCGGCCAGAGAGCCGAGCAGACACGCCGCCAGGCCGAGCGCCCTCATTCCTCCGCCACCTCGGCCGAGACGTCGAGCTGCGAGGCGCGGTGCGCCGGGTAGATGCCGGACAGCGCCGTGGCCACCAAGACGAGGACCGACGACTGTGCGAGAAACACGACCGGCAGGTGGAACTGGATCGTCCAGCCGAAGCTCTGGACGTTGATCACGTAGATCAGGATCAGGGACAAGGCGAGGCCGACCGCAACGCCGACCGACTGGCTGGCCAACCCGAGGAGTCCGGCCTCAACCACGATCATCTTGCGGATCTGGCGACGGTCGGCGCCGACCAGCCGGAGGACGGCCAGCTCGCGTCGTCGCTCCAGAATCAAGGTGAGCAACGTGCCGGCCACACCCATGATCGCGACGAAGATCGCGATCGCCTCCAGCGCGTAGGTGATCGCGAAGGTGCTGTCGAAGATGTCGAGCGCCCGCCCACGGAGCGCCGCGTTCGTGTTGATGAAGACACGGTGGCGATCGCCCACCGCGTCCAGCAGCGCGTTGCGGACGTGCTCAGGCTGCGCGTCCTCGTCGAGATACACGCTGAGGCTGGTTGGGCGTGCGTCGTCGAAGTGACGCATGAAGGTCGCGCGGTCCATCACGAGCAGACCGCGATCGCTGGTGTAGTCGTAATACACGGCCGCGACCTCGAACCCCCGGGGACCCGATGACGTCGGCAGGGTGATCCTCTCACCCACGCCCACGCGGTGCTTGAGGGCGAAGGCCTCCGAGACCACGACGGCGTCCTCCCCGATGGCCTGCCGCATGCGCGCGCGGGCGTCGTCGGGCGCCTTGAACAGCAGGTTGCCATGCTCCAGCAGGACGGTGAACTCGCCGGCGCCCAGGATCACCAGCTCGTCGTCGTAGGGAATGTCGACGCTGCGGAACCGGTCCACGGCGACCACCTGGGGATGGGTGCTCACGGTCCGCGTCACCTCCGCCGACAGCGTCGCGGGGCCGCCGGCACGCGTCCGGCGCCCGGGGCTGACGTAGAGATCGGCCTGGAGCGTCTGGCCCATCCAGTAGATCACCGTCTCGCGGAAGCTGCCGATCATGACGGCGACCGCCACCATCATGGAGAGGCTGACTGCCAGCGCCGCCACGGAGATGGCGATCCGCGGGATGCCCGCCGCGACGTTGGCGTGCGCGAGCCGGCCCTCGACTCGAAAGGCCCGGGCGAGCGGTCCCGCCCCCACCCGCGCCAGCCCGAAGAGCACGGCCGGCACGAGAAAGGCGCCGCCGAAGACGGTCGCGAGCGCGGCGGCGAACCCGAACAGCGGCAGCCCATCGACCGCCGGCAGAGTGGAGAGCCACCACGCCACGCCGAAGAACACGAGCGGGACGCCCAGGTGCCGCGGACGCAGCCGGGCGTAGATCTCGAGACGGTCGGCCCCACGCATCGCCGCCGTGGGCGACACGCGCGAGGCTTCCCGCGCGGGCACCGCCGCGGCCAGCAGCGCCAGCGGCAGCCCGAGACCGAAGGCCAGCACGACGTGTCCCCCGTCGAGCGGCGGCACGACGGCCGCCGTCGCGATATACAGGGTGTTGACCGTCGTCGAGGTCAGCTCGACGGCGCCCACCGCGAGCAACCGTCCGAGCGGCAGCCCCAGCGCGCACCCGGCCGCCGCCAGCAGCCCGGCCTCTCCCAGAAACAGCGCCAGAATCGTCGACCGGCCGGTCCCGAGCGCGCGCAGCGTGCCGATCTCCTCCCGGCGCGCGATCACCGACACGGAGACCGTGTCGTAGACGAGGAACAGCCCGACCAACAGCGCGATGTAGGACAGCGCCGACAGGTTGAAGTGGAACGCCGCGAGCATCTTCTCCACCTGCTGGCCGCGACGCGCCGGTCGCTGGACGGCGAGCCCGGCGGGCAACCGTGACTCGATCTCGCGCTCGGCCTCGCCGACCGCAACGCCGGGGTGCAGCCGCACATCGAGACGTTCGAGCCGACCCAGCCGTTCGAACGCCAGCTGCGCCGCCGCGATATCCATCAGCGCGAAGCTCCCGTCGAGCACCCGCGCCGGTCCCTCGTCGGCCAGGAGCCCCCGCACGACGAACGGCTCGACCCGGTCGTCGAAGACGAGCTCGATGGACGCCCCCACATCCAGGCCGTGGCGCCGCGCGAGCTTCTCGGTGATCACGACCGCCCGCGTGTCGATGAGCAGACGGAGGAACTCTTCCGTCCCCAGTCGGCGACGATCGCCGCCCGCCACGGCATCGGCCAGGAGTGGATACTCGCGAAAGGGACGGTCGCGGAGGATGTCCACGCCGAGGACCCGGAGGGACTCGCCGCGGCCGGGATCCAGACGCGCGAGGACGTCGCCCTCGATGACGGGGCTCACCCGGCCCAGCGAACGCAGCCAGGCGAGCTCGCCCAGCCCGGCTTCGTCGAGGGCGCCGGCCGGGCTGATGATCTCGAGCGAGGTCGCGCCGGAGACGGCGTCGAGGGCGCGCTCGAAGCCGCGCACCGAGCTCGTGTTCGCCATGCGGATCGCGACGACGACACCGATGCCCAGCGCGATGCCGACCACGGTGACGCCGGAACGCAACCGCTCGTGCACGAGCCGACGCCAGATAAAGGCCCTAAAGAGACGCACGCGACGACACCTCGCGGGAGAACCGCGGAACGTCCACCGATTCGACGCGCCCGTCGCGCATCTGGACCACCCGACCCGCACGGCGGGCGATCTGGTCGTCGTGTGTGGCGAGCAGGAGCGTGATGCCGGGGTCGGCGTTGAGGCCGGTGAGCAGCTCGAGGATCCGGGTGCCGTTGTCGGAATCGAGGTTCCCGGTGGGCTCATCGGCCAGCAGCAGGGCCGGTTCGTGGACCAGCGCCCGCGCGATCGCCGCGCGCTGCATCTCGCCACCGGAGAGCTGCTGGGGATGATGACCGAGACGGTGCGACAGGCCGACCCGGTCCGCCATCCGGCGGGACCGCGCGTCGGCTTCGGCGGCGGGCCGCCCGTCGAGCAGCAGCGGCAGCGCGATGTTCTCCGCCACCGTCAGCGTCGGGAGCAAGTTGAAGAACTGGAAGACGAAGCCGATGCGCCGGCGCCGCAACCGGGTCAGACCGTCGTCGTCCATCTCGGCGAGCGCCTGCCCCTCGATGAGGACCCGGCCCGCCGTCGGCCGGTCCATCGCACCGCAGAGATGGAGGAGCGTGGATTTCCCGCAGCCGGATGGCCCCATGACGGCGACGAAGTCCCCACCGTCGAGCACGAGGCTCACGCCGGACAGCGCCTCGACCGGGGTCTCAGCGCTCCCGTAGGTCTTGCGCACGTTGTCGACGACCAGGACGGACATGGACGATTAGCGCACATCGCCGGGTGATCACCCGGGGCCTCCCTGCGATTATTCCACGTCCGCTAACCTTAACTTTGTCAGATCGTTCACTGTGGGGGCGAAACGACGTCCGCCCAGCAAACCGAAAACATTGCGGCGGCCGACGCACGGATCTCGGACGCGCAAGGAGGCTGGCCGCCTTCACGGTTTGCCTGGCGGACGCCGTTCCACCCCCACAGTGAACGTTCTGACAACGTGGTACTCACGAGGTCGAGCGCGTCGAGCCTGCACCGGGGTGGTATCGTAGGACCCGAGTGAATTCTGCCTTCCTGCGCGCCCTGGAGCAGATCGTCGGCTCGGACGGGCTCGTGAGCGATCCAGTCGAGCGGCTGACCTATGAGTGCGACGCCCTGACCCACCTGCGCGCGGTTCCAGGGGCCGTCGTGCTACCGGGCACCGCCGAGCAGGTTCAGGAGGTCGTCGCGCTCTGCCATCGAGAGCGCGTGCCGTTCGTCGCGCGCGGGCACGGCACCGGGCTGTCCGGCGGGGCGCTGCCGCTGACCGACGGGCTGCTGATCGTCACGACTCGCCTCAACCGGATCCTCGACGTCGACATTCCCAACCAACGCATCACGGTCGAGCCCGGGGTCACCAACCTCGAGGTCAGCCGCCAGGTCGCGCCGCACGGCTTCTACTACGCGCCGGATCCGTCGAGTCAGCAGGTCTGCTCGATCGGCGGGAACATCGCCGAGAACTCCGGCGGCGCGCACTGCCTCAAGTACGGCTTCACGGTCCATCACGTCCTCGGCGTCGAGGCGGTGCTCCCGAACGGAGAGATGATTCGGCTCGGCGGTACGGCGCTGGACATGCCGGGGCTCGACCTGCTGGGGGTCCTGATCGGCTCCGAGGGCACGCTGGCGATCGTGACGAAGGCGACGCTCCGCCTCCTCCGTCGTCCCGAGGCCGTCCAGACCGTGCTCGCGGCCTTCGAGTCGACCGACGCCGCCGCCGGCGCCGTCTCCGACATCATCGCGGACGGCATCGTACCGGCGGCCGTCGAAATGATGGACCGGCTGACGGTCGAGGCCGCCGAGGCCGCCGTCCATCCGGGGTTCCCCGACGCCAACGCCATCCTGATCGTCGAGCTCGACGGCTCCCGCGTGGAAGTCGAAGAGCTGATGCAACGCGTCGAGCGGATCTGCCACGGGCGCAGCGCCCAGTCGCTGCAACGCGCCGAGGACGAGACCGTACGCGCGCGGTTCTGGAAGGGCCGCAAGGCGGCCTTCGCCGCCATGGGGCGGGTGGCCCCGAGCTACTACGTCCAGGACGGGGTGATCCCTCGCACGCGCCTCCCCGAGGTGCTCGGAAAGATTCGCCGGCTCGAGGCCGATTCGGGGCTGCGGATCGGCAACGTGTTCCACGCCGGCGACGGCAACCTGCACCCGCTCATCTGCTACGACGGCGCCGTCGAGGGTCAGGCGGAGCTGGCCGAGCGGGTGGCCACGGAGATCCTCACCTACTGCCTCGAGGCCGGCGGCTCGATCACCGGAGAGCACGGCGTCGGCGCCGACAAGGCGAAGCAGATGCCCAAGATGTTCACCGAGGACGACCTCGACTCGATGCAGCTCGTCCGGTGCGCCTTCGACCCCGGGGGCCTCTGCAACCCGGGCAAGATCTTTCCGACCCCGCGGCTCTGCGGGGAGGTCCCGGGGCCCTACCGCGAGCACCCGGCCGAGCGGGCCGGTCTGGCCGAGCGCTTCTGACCGGGGTCTCGTTCTCGCTCGACCGATCGACCGCTGCCCCGACCGACGGTTTCGCAAGGGGCCGGAGCAAGAGATGAAGGTCAGCAAGGCGGCCCTGCGATCGGTCCCATTCCTGTCCGTCCTATCCGACCGAGAGCTCGACCTGGTCGTCGAGTCTTCTCGGCAGCTGTCGTATCCGAAGGGCAGTATCGTCTTCCACGAAGGAGACTCGGCCGATCATCTGCTGGTCGTCCTGTCCGGCCGTGTGAAAATCGTGCTACTGGGCGAGGCTGGCCAGGAGATCATTCTTGCGATTCTCGAGCCCTACAGCCATCTGGGCGAGCTGGCCCTCTTAGAGTCTCCCTCTGGGATGGGTGAAACCCCTCGCCTTTAGGCGAAGCCTTCAGGAGGCCGCAGGGCCGGACCTCTTCGGGCTCTGGGACGTGCGCCGTGATAGTCGGCTTCAGCCGACGCGGCGCACTGATTCCCTCGCCTTCAGGCGAGGGAGACTCAAATGGCGCGCCCCGGTCGGCCACGGCCATCACGATGGAGCGGACCGTCCTCCTCCATCTTGGACAGTCACAGTTCTTCTCGCTGCTCGAGCAGCACTACGCGGTCGCGCAGAAGATCATGGGCCATCTCGCCAGCTGCCTCCGAGACGCCGATGAGCAGATCAAGACGCTGTCCATGTTCGATGTGTACGGCGGCATCATTCGCTGTCTCTTGAAGCTGGCGAACCAACGAGGGATCCGCGAGAAGAAGGGGATCGTCATCGAGCCCCGCCCGTCCAACCAGGTCATCGCCCAGATGATCGGGGTATCCCGCGAAACCGTCAGCCGTGCGATGAAGGTGCTCCAAGAGACCCGTTTCCTGAAGATCGACAAGGCCAGTTGTATGCTCGAGGAGCGCGCCCTCAAGCGCTATTGGTACTTGGGCTGAGACCCGCCCGGCCCAGGCCACCCTCCATACTCCTCGCCGCCACTCTCCTCCCCGAGTGTTGTCGGCCGGTGTCCCCTCCGAGCGCCGTCGTCCCGTGTCATCCTCCGCGTGACATACCTCACACCGAAATCGTGACCGCCGTCACTCGAGGCTCGCGGCGCCTCCACTAGAGTTCGAGGTGAAGGCAACCCAGACGAGTGGAGGTAAGGGCCATGGAAGCCTCTGATAACCGTGCGTTCGGGACGACTCCTCTGCTAATTGAGGAAACGGCGATCGGCGACGTCACGATGCTGCGCCTGGAGGGAAAGATGACGGCGACGTCCTCTCGAGATTCTGAATCGGAGTGCCTCTGGGTCAGAGTCAACCAGGTGATCGAGCACGGGTGCAGGAAGGTCATCCTCGACCTCGAGGGCGTGTCGTTCATGGACAGCACCTGCGTGGGCGAAATCGTCGCGGCCTACAAGCTGCTGCACCGAATGAGCGGAGAGCTGAAGCTGCCCAAGCCGTCGGCACGTGTTCACGCGCTGCTCGACTGCGCGCGGCTTCTGTCGATCATCGAGAGCTTCCAGTCGGAAACGGAAGCGCTTTGCAGCCTCGGTGAGCGGACCGAGGCGTGCGGCCTTCATCACCCATTGCCCTCCCTTCGAGGGCGTTCAGCCGTGATCCTCGTCACGGGTGAAATGTGACGGTCTTCACATATTCGTGGCTAGACGCGGGTTTATGCTCCTGACTAGTACTACTTTGTTAGATCCGCAATTGCACCGACTTTAGCGCCTCGATGCGCTTCAGGTAGAACGGCCGTGGAGCAAAGAGGTCCGCGGTGAAGATTTCCTGCACGATCGCGCGGGCCACTGGAAAGGTGAGCCCGGCGAGGTGCCGCCGCCGCTCGGCCTGCAGGAAGTTGTACGTCACGGCGGTGAGCACGACGTGATGGTGCCAGCCCGGGAACGTGCGGCCTTCGAAGTGATCCAACCCGAGGTGGGGCTTCAACTCTTGGTACTGCTGCTCGATGGCCCACCGCTGATGCGCGAGTCGGACGAGCTGCGGCCAGGAGGTGGTGGCCGGCAGGTTGACGAAGAAGTATTTGGTCCGCGGCGTCGCGCCCGTGTCGCGTTCGGCCAGCAGCCACACCTCGGGGGCGAGCCGGCGGTCGCGCCAGTCGTGGGCCGGGGTCACCCGCAGGGCCACACACTGGACCGTCCAGCGGCGCCCGCCGCGGCGGTTGCGCCAGCTGATGGGCCGCCACAGGCCGATTCCACCCGGCGATGTCGAACCCGGGAACGCCGGGTCCGGCCTGCGGGAGGAGAGACTGCTGGATCTGCCGGGCAACCTCGAGGTCTCGGTCGAGCTGCTGCTTCCTGGCGCGCTCCTCCAGCAGCATCTGGCGCTGCAACGTGATCCCGGTCAGTGACGCCAGCGTCGCCGCCAGCTCTTCGTCCGCACCGGAGCAGGGTCCGCCCTTCTTGTTCACCAGCTCGAGAACGCCCACGACCTGCTCGTCGTAGCCGATCAGCGGGACGGACAGCAAGTTCCGGGTCCGAAAACCCGTGGCCGCGTCCACCTCAGGGTAGAATCGTGGATCAGTCGAAACGTCGGGGCAGTTGATCACCTTGCGTGTCTGCAGCGTCTCTCCAGCGATGCCCTGGGGCGCGGAGAAGCGAATCTCTTGCTCCCCGGTCGCCAAGCGGCTGAAGAGCTCGTCGCTTTCGCGATCGGCCACGAAGACGGTGACCCTCTCGCAGCCCACGACCCGAAGGGTGGCGGCCTCGATACGGGCGAGCAGGCTGCCCAGATCCAGGGGAGGGCCGATCTCGCGGGAAACCTCGATGAGGGTGACCAGACTGTCCACAGTCTGGCGCAGAGGAGTCTGGTCCATGACTTCGGGACGGATTGGCGACAGGCGCCCAACGTATCACCGAACGCCAGCTCCCGCAATCCTGCGCCCCGCCTGGCCAGCGCAGGCACCGAAGTGCCGCGACGAGGGCTCGTCGGTCACGCCGACGAGGGGGGGCACGTGTCCCCAGCCATGAGCGACACCGCACAGATCGACCGGCTCGCCGCGAGCGCCCGCGCCGTCGTCGGTTCCGCCGCGGTGCGACCGGGCGCGGACGGTGACGCTGTCGACGGCGTCGTGCCGGAGCTGGTCGTCGAGCCGCCTGATGGCCGGGTGCTCGCGGAGACCCTGGCGTGGGCCGCGGCGGAAGGTCGGCGCGTCCTGATCCAGGGGGGCGGCACCAAGGTCGACTGGGGCCCACGCCCGTCGCGGCTGGACGTGTTGCTCTCGACCCGACGCCTCGACGCCGTGCTCGATCACCGGCACGGTGACCTGACGGCGACGGTCGAGGCCGGTGCGACGCTCGCCGCGGTGAACGAGGCGCTGGCGCGACACGAGCAGTGGATCCCGCTGGATCCGCCGGGGGCCGATCGGGCCACGATCGGCGGCATCATCGCCACGAACGATTCGGGCCCCCGACGCCATCGCCACGGATCGCCCCGCGATCTGATCATCGGGGTGGAGCTGGCGCTCGTCGACGGTCGCCGCGTCAAGGCCGGTGGCATCGTCGTCAAGAACGTCGCGGGCTACGATCTCGCACGGCTGCTAACCGGATCGTTCGGCTCGCTCGCGGCCATCCTCTCGGCCAGCTTCAAGCTGGCACCACGGCCGCCGGCGTCCAGGACGGTGCTTGTGGCGACCGACTCGATCGACGATCTGGGCGCGATCGCGCTGGCGCTCACCGCGGGCCAGCTGACGCCGACCGCGATCGAGAGCCAGCTCCCCGAACGCCGCCTGCTCGTGCGTTTCGAGACGGTGGCCGCGGCGACCGCGGATCAGGCCGATCGCGCGGTGGCCCTGGCCGGCGAGCATCGGGGTCGTGCTACCGTCCTCGACGGCGAGTCGGAGCAGGCGCTCTGGCGGGCGCACGGCGCTCGCCCCTGGGCGGGACCCGGGCTGGTCCTCAAGGTCACCGCGCTGCCCGCGGATCTGGCGGCCACGCTCGGGTGGATCGAACGCGCCGCCGGGGAGCGCCGGCTGGGCTGGGAGGCCGTGGGGCGAGCCGGCCTGGGTGTCCAGCTAATCCGGCTCGAGGGCGCCGTGGAGCCCCAGGCCGGGCTCATCACGGATCTGCGCACCCGCCTCGTGTCGGGACGCGGGAGCGCCGTTCTGCTG
The DNA here is from genome assembly GCA_965197935.1 of Vicinamibacterales bacterium. GTDB lineage: Bacteria > Acidobacteriota > Vicinamibacteria > Vicinamibacterales > CAZQMT01 > CAZQMT01. Next base: position 513,996 of record CBDAOD010000003.1, read on the forward strand.
CGTGGATCGCCGGAGCTGAAGGCGCAGGTCGACGCCTGGGGCTCGGTCGGGAGCGCGGCGGAGACCATGCGCGCGGTCAAGCGACAATTCGATCCGATGGGTGTTCTCAACCCCGGACGCGGGCCAGTCGGCATCTAACTACGAACATCATGGCCGGCACCCCCACCGCGACATCGGCGGCATCGGCGGATGCGGGAATCGCGGCAGCGGCGGTCGCCGTCGCGCCACCCGGTACCGGCGCGGAGGCCACGCGCCAGGCCATCGGCGCCTGCGTGCACTGTGGGTTCTGCCTGCCGACCTGCCCGACGTATCTGCTGGGCGGCGAGGAGATGGATTCGCCGCGTGGCCGGATCCATCTCCTGAACGCCGGGCTGGAGGGGCGCGCCCCGGTCTCGGATCGCTTCGTCCGACACTTCGACTCGTGCCTCGGCTGCCTGGCCTGCGTCACGGCGTGCCCTTCGGGCGTGGACTACGCACCCGTGATCGAGACGGCCCGCGCGCTCGTGGAACGACGCCACCGGCGCACGTGGACCGAACGGCTGTTCCGCCGGGCGCTGTTCGCCGTCCTGCCATATCCGCGACGGCTGCGGCTGGCATCGAGCCCCCTGGGAATCCTCCGCGCGGTCGGACCGTTGCTCGAGCGCTCCGGATGGACGGCGCGACTGCCCGCGCGTGTGGCGGCGCTCGTCCGGCTCGGCCTGGCGGTGCCGGCGCGGGCGCCGACCGTTGGAGGGGCGGCTTCGCCGGCCGCGTCCGAGCCGTCTCGCGGGCGTGTGGGTCTGCTCACCGGCTGCGTGCAGCAGGTCTTCTTCGACCACGTCAACCGTGCGACGGTCAGGGTCCTGGCCGCCGAGGGCGTCGAGACCGTGACACCCGATGGGCTCGGCTGCTGCGGCGCGCTCGCGTTGCACGCCGGACGCGAGGACGAGGCCCGTCGGTTCGCGCGGCAGACGATCGCCGCGTTCGAGGCGGCGGGGATCGACCGCGTCACGGTCAACGCCGCCGGCTGCGGGTCGGCGATGAAGCAGTACGGGCGGCTGCTGGGCGACGACCCCGACTGGTCGGCGCGCGCCGCGGCGTTTGCGCGAACCGTTCGGGACGTCACCGAGGTCCTCCACGACCTCGGTCCGCCGCGCACGCCGCGGCACCCCCTGCCCGTGCGTCTCGCGTATCACGATGCCTGCCATCTCGCCCACGGGCAGGGCGTGCGGCAAGAGCCACGGGACCTGCTCGACGCGATCCCCGGGCTCGAGGTCGTGACGCTCGCTGAATCGGAGATTTGCTGCGGGAGCGCCGGCATCTACAATCTCACCGAGCCCGAGACGGCGGCCACCCTGGGCGTCCGGAAGGTCCGTCACATCAGCGAGGCGCGGCCCGATGCCGTGGCCACCGCGAATCCCGGATGCCTCCTCCAGATCGCGGCGACCGCCAGACCGCAGGGGCATCGTTGGCCCGTGCTCCATCCCATCGAGCTGCTCGACGCCTCGATCGGCGGGGTCGACGCCGATCGACTGCTCGGTCGATCCTCACCGCGAAGGGACGCCCCCACCCGATAATGCCCCGTCTATCTCGCATGCCGCGCGGCCCCATCCTGCCGACCGTCATCGTTGGGGCTGGCGTGGCGATCGGGTCGGCGTGCGGCGTCCTCGCGCCGGCGGGTCAGACGTCGCGGTCCCCCGCGCCCACGTTCCTTCTCGGCGGCATCCAGGTCAACGAACCCGACCACGCGCAGTGGACACGCACACTGACCGACGTCGGCATGAACACGGTGGCCGTCACGATCTACGCACGCCAGGCCGACTGGGACGGCGACAACCTGTGGTACGACGAGGAAGCCGAATGGGTCGTGCGCGAAATCCGGTCCGCCAAGCGCGCCGGGCTTCACGTGGTGCTGATCCTGCGCGTCGCGCTGGACCACGCCTACGAACGGAACCGTTTCCTCTGGCACGGGATGATCATGCCCCGGACCCCGGCCCTGCTGCGTGCGTGGTTCCGCAGATACCGCGGGTTCGCGCACAAGTGGGCCCGGGTCGCCGAGGCGGAAGGCGTGGACGTCCTCGGCGTCGCGAGCGAGCTCAACGCGCTGACGTCTACGATGCCGGTCGATTCGCTCCCCGGGCTGCTCCACTACTACCTCGACGACGAGCAGCAGCGAAACTATCGGGACGCGGTCCTGAGCCAGGAAGACCGGATCGACACGCGCTATCTGCGCGGCGACTGGGGTGAGACCTACGACTCGCTCCCCCGCTATGTCGGCGACCGTGCCGGCGCAGAGCGCGCCTGGGCAGAGGCCACGTCGCTCGGCGGCAACGTGAACGCCCTCAACGCGCGGCGGGTCCTCCTGAAACGGCTCTGGGTCGAGCTGATCGGCGAGCTCCGCGGCATCTACACGGGTCCGCTGACGTATGCCGCCAATTTCGACCAGTATCACGAGGTCTCGTTCTGGAGGGAGCTGGACTACATCGGCATCAACGCCTACTTCCCGCTTCGGGCCCGGCCCACCGACGCACGGGATGCCGCCGAGCTCTACCCGGTTCTGGAAGGCGCGTGGAGGGACATCCTCGGCGGGATCGCCGATTTCAGACGACGCGAGCAGGTGACCGACCGGCCGGTGCTGTTCACCGAGCTCGGCTACACGTTTCGGGTCAACAGCACGATCGAGCCATGGGCGGCCGACGGGTTCTCGCTGCTGGGCGGCGCCGACGCGCCCGATCTCATGCTCTGGGAAGAGCGCGGCGTGGACTATCAGGAGCGCGCGCTCGCCGTGCGCGCGTTGCGACACGCGGCCACCGAGGTCCAGGCGGAGGACGCGGCATCGGCGACGGACCCGGACGATCGCCACACGCTCCTGGGCGGTATCCTGTACTGGAAGCTGTCGACCCTGAAGGAGCACGAGCAGATCGAACCGTTCGTGCTCATCCTGGGACCGGCCCCCCCGGACCCGCTCCTGGCCGAGCTCCTGGGCTTCCTGTGACGGCCTCGTGTCCAATGGCCCGCGGTCGACGGCGGTCACGATGGATCCCGAACACCACGTCGCGCGGCGCGCCCGGTCGGCGGCGCGTTCCCTGCGCGGGCTGGGTTCTCGCGTCCAGCTCGAAGGCAACCAATTAGGAGACACATGACGTCGTCGCCCCACCGGACCCTCGACCTCCGTCCGCCGGCTCCAGGCATCTTCGTCTGCGTCGTCGTCGTCGCCGTCTTGCCCATCTTCCCTGCCTCCCCTGGTGGCGACCCTCTGGGATTCGCTCCTCGGGCGGCGGATGCCCAGACGGCCAACGATGCGCAACTGGCCGCCCGGATCATGACGGTCCTCCTCAACCACCCGACCCTGGGCGATCAGCCGATCGAGGTCGACGTGCGGGCGGGAGTCGCCACGCTGTCGGGTCGCGTGCGGTCGGCGGACGACGCGCAGCAGGCGGTCGAGCTCGTCCGCGCGCTGAGCGGCCTCCAGGACGTGCAGTCGACACTGCAGGTGGGTGGGGTGGAGACCTTCGCCGGACCGCCGGACTCCGTCAGATTCGGGGGGCCTATCGAGCGTCCCACGGGGCCCACGCGGGGACGCGTGGGTATCGGAGTGGGTCTGGGCTACGCCAACAGCACCGACGACGACTTGGGCAACACGACGCTGGTCGGTCCGATCTTTCGTCTGGCGCCCAAGGCCGGGTGGGGGCCGACGCTTGCGCTCGGCTGGTTCACCACGGACCTGAAGCGCGGCCCGGGTGGCGAGCCCGGTCTGGCCCGTCTCAGCGTCAAGCCGATCCTGGGCGGCATGGCCTACACGGTGCTCCGCGGCCGCCTCTCGACGTCGTTCTCGCTCACCGGCGGCTACGTGTTCAATGGCCTGGACGTCGACACGGATCGCGTCGACGTCAACCGCGCGATCGACGTCGGCAACAGCCTCGCCGGTCGGGCGGGCGTCTCGGTCTGGTACGAGCTCACCCGGCGGATCGGTATCAATGTTTCGGGCGGCTACGTCGCAACCCGGCCCGAGGTGACGTTTATCTCGGGCGACGTCATCCGCAAGGCCACGGTCAGGGCCGACGCCACCGTCGTCGGCGCCGGCCTCACCTTCTGGATCTTCTGAGACGCATCTGGTTCCCGTTCACGATGGTGACCGCGACGTTGGCCTGCTTCAGCCGGGCTCGCGTCGCCCTCGGGTCGTCGAGCAGGAAGGTCACGATGGGTGTCGGCGTATCCCTGGGCGTGATGGACGGGTAGCCGAGGGTAGACAGCTCGCTCTGCAGTCGGTCCGCCAACGGCTTCGCGTGGGCCCGAATTCGCGAGACTCCCAGCTCGAGGCCATCCCTCCTCCTCAAATCCCCTCTACCTGACCGCGACGACCTGCACCTGTTCCAGCTGGTGCTGGACGACCTGGAGGGTCGTGCGGGCCGGAGGGTTGCCGGGAAAGTACTCCTGGAAGACGGCGTCCACCGCGTCCATCTGGCCGAGGTCCTGGAGGTAGAGGTGGGCGTCCACGACGTGTCCCATGTCCATCCCCGCCAGCGTCAGGGTGTCCCTGATGCTCTCGAGGGAGTTGCGCATCTGCGCGTCGACGGTGTCGCCGGACCCGGACTTCCCGGAGGTGTAGAGCGTCTCGCCCGCCAGCACGCCGCCGTTCGATGACGTCGGGCTCGGACCCGCGTAGTCGGGAACGACGCGGCCCTTGCGGGCGCGGTCGCGCGTCGCGATGAAGGTAATCTCGACGCTGATCGAGCCCGGCAGGTTCGACACGGGGAAGCTCGCCCGGCTGGGCGCCAGGCCCAGGGTGAAGAAGTTCTTGTAGACGGAGTTGAGCTGGCCGTAGGTGGGACCTCGGTATGCGTCGGGATCGAGGAAGTAGACGTTCGCGAACACCGCGTCCTCGTGCTCGAGCCCTGCGGCCGACAGGATCTGGCCAATCGTTTCCATCGTTTGTTGCGTCTGGCCTTCGATCGTGGGGTCGAGCGCGTTGGTCCGCGGGTGACGCCCGCCGCTCCCAGACACATAGAGCGTGTCGCCCGCCCAGACGGCAGGCCGGTAGGGGCCCATGGCCGTCGGGATCGCGCCCGCCGGCGGTGAGACGACCGCGATCCTCGACGCGTCCGCGTAGGCGATGCACGTCACCTCGATCTCGGCGCCGTCGGGTAGGCCGGGAAACTCCAGTGTCGTGCGCGCGGGGTAGTGGCTGGGTCCGAAGTAGCCGCCGTAGACGTCGTTCATCTCCGCATAGCGGTTCATGTCGGCAAGCTGCACGTGGCACGACACGACATTCGCGTAGTCCATGCCGGCCGCTCGCAGGACGTGCCCCACGTTGTCCATGGCCATCCGTGTCTGGGCCGCGAGGCCCTCTGGCTGCTCGGCGGTCTGGGGGTGCGCGCCGATCTGCCCGGACAGGTAGAGCGTCTCCCCGACCAGGACACCGGGCGCGTACGGCTGGCCCGTCCGAAACTCCCTTGGATAGATGAACGTCCGCCCGACCGTGTAGTGGCCATCGGCGACGAGCACGATTGACGAAATGGCCAGACAGCAGATGGGGATGGCGTGCCGGAGCGTCACAGCCTGCCTCCTCGTCTCTCCCACCTTGCGAGAGGGGTCCCATGCTAGCCTCGTGGCGGCTGGGCGCGTCCTCAGTCGGGCGCGAGATTCGAGAGACATCTGTGGGAGACCAGCCCCATTGTACCGTCAATCATCGGCGCTGCCATGGCAGTCATCGGGCTGGCGATCCGCGCGCTCTGGTACCACTTCGCCTAGATACAGTATCGTTGGGCGACCTGGTTCCAAGGAGCTGAAGCGCATGACCAATCCACGATTCCGGCTCGCGGGCACGCTGTGGCGGATGCCGGCCGAGGGGGGTGTGGCCACGCAGGTCACGTCGAGCCCCGCCTACGACTCGGAACCCAGCTGGTCCCCCGAGGGACGACGCCTGGCGTTGACGCGAGACTCGGGGACCCGGGTCGAAATCTGGATCGTGAACGCCGACGGCACCGAGCCCCGGCCGCTGATCCACAGCTACTCGTTCAGCCTGAACCCGGAGTGGGCCCCCACCGGGGAGTCGATCCTCTACGTGACGATGGAGGAAGACCGCAACCTGACGCCGGGCCCAGGAGGTCGATGCGGATCTGGCGCAGGAAGAGGCGATGGGGGAGGAGTGAGGGCTACCACTCGAACTTCATGCCCACGCGAGCGATTCGCGGACTGACGATCCGGACTGGCCGCAGGTAGCTGCTGCTCGAGTTCGCGTTGATTTGCTCCGCCGGGTTCGCGTTCCCGATGTTGTAGATATCGAAGAATCCAATCAGCCGGCCGCCGCGATTCAGCCCAACGTCGAACGCCTTCTCCGTGCGCAGATCGAAGACGGTGATGTTGTCCTGTCGGTTCGTGTCCATCGGCTCGGCCAAGATCCGCTGCCGCCCGTAGTTCAGCCGCGGCCGGAAGATCCGACCATATGGCTGCCCCGCCTGGTGCCGCAGGTTCGGGCTGATAATCCAGTTGCCCGGCGCGTTCCAGGTCCCGTTCAGCTTGACGTTCCAGGTCGTGAAGTGGAAACGGCAGTCGGCGTCGCCCGTGTTGATGCACTCGTTCGGGTTCTCGAGGCCACCCTCGGCCCCGTCACGGACTCGATTGCCGAAGTAGCGGTCGTCGTGGTCCCTGGACAGCCGGTAGGAGAAGCCCCCGATCAGCGACCAGTTGTCGGCCATCCGCTTGGTCCCGCGGATCTCGAACGTGTGGAACTCCGGCTCGCCCGGCACGTTTCGCGTCTCGTTGAGCAGGCCGAGCGCCCGGACCGCGGGGTCGAGGTTGAACCCGTCGAGCAGCCGTCCATCGTCTCCGGTCCCGGTCCTCCCGTCAGGTCCCGGATCCTGGATCTGGATCGGCACGTTATAGGCCTCGAAGGGCCGCAGGCCCTGGCCGCGTTGATAGAGCTGGTCGATCTTCCGGTAGACGTAACCGCCCCGGATCCCGACGTTCGGGATGAGCTCCCGCTCCACCCAGAACGCCATCTCCCGCGTCCGGGTGTCCTCCAGGTTCGGGTCGAGCGTCGTCCCGGCCGTGCCGCCCAAGAAACTGTTGAGCCGACCTTCCTCGCCCAGATCCCAGTTGCCGTTGCCGTTCGGGTCCGCCCACTCGCGCCGCTCGAACCAGACGTCCGAATTGGCGTTAACGCTGCGGGCCAGGACGGCGCCCGGGTTCCACCAGTAGACCCCGTAGTTCGCCTTGAGGACGGTCTTGCCGTCACCCGCGAGATCGTAGGTACCGCCGAGCCGCGGCGCCCACAGGTTCCAGGTCGTGACGTCCCGCGCCGGGAATTGCATACCGCCCGCCAGGCACTCGTCGCTGAAGCAGTGGATCCGGCCCGGGTTGTGCTCCTGCGCCGGGAGGTACGACCGGTAGCGGTCGAAGCGTACACCCGGCGTCAGGCTCAGGTGCTCGTTCACCGCCCATGCGTCACTCGCGTAGCCCGAGTAGGTCCAGAGCCGGCCGTCGCTCAACGACGGTGCCTCGTAGAGCTGCACCTCCGCGGGCGCGCCGTTCTGCAGGATGTGGAGCACGTCCATAAACAGGAGGCTGTCCGGATCCATGTTCCGGCCGCCCGGATTTCGCGTCAGTCCACCGGCATGGGCACGCTCGAGCTCCCGGAAGAACTCACCACCGACCTTGAAGCTATGGTCACCGCCCCAGCCGTCCTGGAAGTAGGTCAGCGAGGTCAGCACCTGCGCCCGGTGTCGGTCCCGCTGAAAGTTGATGCCCCCGCCCTGGGCCTCGAGGTTCCCGATGTCTTCGAAACGCCACTGATCCGGCGCATGGCTGAAGCCCGGAAAGTCGTACCCGATCGTCCCCCCTCGGATCTCGAAGAACGCCCGGTCGCTCAGCACGCTGTTCCACTGGCCCTTGGTCACCGACCCCCAGTAGAGCTGGTTCCAGGTCGAGTCCGTGCTGCGGTGGATCGCCGCGGTGCCGCCCAGCCGAAGCGTGGTCGTTCGGTTCGGCTGGTTCTTCCGCCCATACATCGTGTAGAAGATGAACTTGTCGTCCTGGTCCGGCGAGAAGGTCGCCTTCCCCGACAGGTTGTTCAGGTGCGTGCGGAACGGCTTGACTGGAAAGTTCGCGCGGAAGGTGCGGATGTCCCGCTCACGCGCCGAGCCATACACCCACAGCTTGTCCTTGAGAACGTAGCCGCCCACGTCCGCGTTGAAGTCCCAGTAGCGATGCATCCGGTTCGTGTCCTCGGCGTCGACCGCCTCGCCACCCACGACGCCGAGATCCAGCTGCGCCTGGTCGATGTTGGTGGCTTGCCAGTCGCCGCACTGGTAGTCGGCCCGCGCCGTCCCGTGATACGCGTTCCCGCCCGACTTGGCGATGAACTGCGTCTGCACGCCCGGCCAGCCCATCTGGGCAGTATGCGTGCCGGTCTGGACCGACACCTCGGCCATCGAGCCAAAGTCGTAGTAGAAGCTCGCCTGGCTGCGGGCTTCGGTCATCACCATGCCCTCGACCATCCGCCGGTGCTGCGTCATCTTGGTGTCGTAGGCCGCATACGCCGTCTGGTTGCCGGCTTGGCTCCCCCCAACATCGATGGCCGCCATCGTCACGGTCGGCGCGTTGGCTAGAATGGCCCAGAAGTCCCGGGCGCCCGGCAGGTTGGCCAGCCTCCCCGCGTCGAAGTTGGTGGCCGTCGTGGTCGCCGCCACGTCGACGACCGGCGACTCGCCCCTCACCGTTACGGTTTCCTCGAGCGTCGCCACGCGAAGCGCGGCGTCGATGGTCGCCGTGAACCCGATGCCGAGCACGACCCCCTCGCGGACGAGGGTCGTGAAGCCGGGGAGCTCGAAGACGATCCGATAGTCGTCGCTCGGCGGGAGCGCCGGAATCCGGTAGGTTCCCTGGGCATCGGTGACCACCACATACTGGCCCTGGAGGTTCGAGCTGGTCGTCGTCACCGTGACGCCAGGGAGGACGGCGCCGGTCTCGTCGGCCACGGTCCCGACGAGGGCGCCAGTCGTGGCCGTTACTTGCGCCTCGGCCGACCCCGCTCCGGCGGCCAGGACGGCGAGGGCCACGGTCAAGACGGATAACGCCTGCATCCTGCCTCCTCTTCGCCGCGCCGGGCGCAGGGCGACCGCTCGACCTGCTCCTGGTCCCGCCTCGTCTGGCCGGACGAGCCTCTGTGCCTTACGCATGGCCCTACCCTAGGCGAACGCCGAAGCGTCGGGCACGTTCGTGGTCGTCGACGAGTGTCTCGATTATATGTGGACGTTCGGCCAGACGGCCGACACTCTTCTGTTTGGGGAGAGAGGCCATGTATAGAGATACGTGCCAGACTCGGGAAAAAGGGCTCACCGATCCGGAGCTCTTCGAGGACGCCGGGGGGATGTGGTACGCCTACGCGGGGCAGGACTTCAGCGGCGCGGGCACGCTTGGCGGCAGCTCGGAAGGCTGCGTCTACGTCGAGCTGACGAGCAGCGGCGCCAAGTGGGGCCGCGGGCCCGTCTACGGCGACATCCACGGGGGGCGCAAACGGGCCGTCGACAGCCCGGCCCGGCGGCGGCATTGTCAACTTGAGGCTGCGGGTGGCAGAGTAGGCCGATGATGAGCCAGCCGCCCAGCGATCGCGGATACCGATTTCCCCTGAAATCATCAGTCACACCGTCTGGCTCTACCACCGCTTCGGCCTGAGTTTCCGAGATATCGACTTGACAGTGCCCCCAGCAGAGCCGACACCATGAGACGGACGTCGCCATGACCGAGACCTCAGCCATGCGCCTGGCCTCCCCGACCGTCGTTCGCTGGATCGAGGATGGGCGGCGCGATCCCGAGGGATTCTGGGAGCGGGCGGCGCGCGAGCTGCCCTGGTTCAGGACATGGGATCGGGTGTACGAGTCCGATCCGCCGACGTTCCGCTGGTTTGTCGGAGCTCGAACGAACCTCGCCTACAACGCGGTGGATCGGCACGTCGACTCGGGACAGGGTGGCCGCGCGGCGCTCGTGTACTTTAACGAGCGGCGCGAGCGGATCGTCCTGACCTACGCGCAGCTCCTCCACGACGTGACGCGCGTCGCCGCCGCCCTTCGCGGGCTCGGCGTCGAGAAGGGCGACCGCGTCACGCTCTCGATGCCCACGTGCTGCGAGGCGGTCGTCCTGATGCTGGCTTGCACCCGCCTCGGCGCGATCCATTCGGTCGTGTTCGCGGGATTCGGCGCCGGAGCGCTGGCCGATCGGATCGCGGCGAGCGGCTCACGCGTGGTGTTCACGGCCGACGGGAGCTACCGGAAAGGCAAGGAGGTCCCGCTCAAGCCGCTCGTGGACGAGGCGCTCGAGCAGCCGGGTCACGCGGTGGAGCGGGTGGTCGTGCTGTGTCGCGGCGAGGGCGCCCCGACGCTGCGGGCGGGCCGGGACATGACCTGGGACGAGTTCCTCGCCGGCGCGACCGCGCACTCGGGCGAGTGGGTCTCGATGGAGGCCAACGAGCCAGCATTCATCCTGGCGACGTCCGGTACGACTGCCAGGCCCAAGCTCGCGATACACAGCCACGGCGGCTACCAAGTGCACATCGTCAGCATGGGGCAGTGGTGCCTCGGCTTGAAGCCGACCGACGTGTGGTGGGCCACGTCGGACATCGGATGGATCGTCGGGCACAGCTACATGGTCTACGCCCCGCTGCTCATCGGCTGCACGACGGTCGTCTTCGAGGGCGCGCTCGACCACCCGGCTCCGGAGGCGAACTGGCGTGTTGCGGTCGAGGAGCTGGGCGCGACGGGTATCTTCACGTCACCGACGGCGATCCGGGCGCTCATGCGATACGGCGACGGACCGCTTGGCAGCGTCGACCACGCGAGGCTCGAGCGCGTGGTCTCGGCGGGCGAGGTGCTGAACCCACCGGCATGGGACTGGCTCCAGAACACCATCCTGGGCGGCCGGGTTCCGGTCATCGACCACATGTGGCAAACCGAGACGAGCGGACCGGTGTTCGGCAACCCGTACGGGCTGGGCTTGATGCCGATCAAGCCGGGATCAGCCACGATTCCGCTCCCCGGCATCGACGCGGCCGTCGTGGGGCCGGACGGCTCACCGTGCAAGGTCGGTGAGAAGGGGATCATGGTGCTGAAGCGACCGTTCCCCGGACTCACGGCTGCGCTGTGGGGCGAGCCGGAGCGCTATGGACGCGACTACTGGGAGAAGATCCCGGGGGCGTACTACAGCGGCGATTCGGCGCACCTCGACGAGGACGGCTACGTCTGGTTCGGCGGTCGCGCCGACGAGATCATCAAGATTGCCGCGCATCGAATCAGCACGATCGAGGTCGAGAGCGCATGCCTCAAGCACCCGTCCGTGGCCGAGTGCGGGGTCGTTGGGCGGCCGGACGAGACGCGGGGCGAGGTGATCTCGGCGTTCGTCGTGCTCAAGAACGAGCACTCGCCGTCGGAGGAGCTCAGGGCGGAGCTCATCGAGACGATCCGCCGCGGTCTCGGACCGATCGCGGTCGTCGGCGAGCTGAACATCGTCTCGATGCTGCCGAAGACCCGCAGCGGTAAGATCATGCGCCGCGTGCTTAGGAGCGTGACGCTGGATCGAGACCCTGGCGACATCACGACGATCGAGGACGAAGGCTCGGTCGAAGCAGCCCGGCAGGCGTGGAAGCGGATGAAAGCGGACATCGCCGGTGCTGAAGATGCCGGCTGAGAAGGGGAGCGGGGTGGACAGATTTAGGGCGTTTCGTCTCTCGGAAATGGATGGTAAGAGCCGAGGCTCGCTCGTCGAGGCGTCCCTCGACGAGCTATCCGACGGCGATGTCGTCATCAGGGCAGCCTACTCGAGCGTGAACTACAAGGACGCGCTCGCGGGCACGGGCAGCGGCAAGATCGTGCGCCGCTTCCCTCTGATTGGCGGGATCGACGTCGCCGGCACGGTCGTGTCGAGTGTCGCCCCTGCGGTCTCGGAGGGGGCCGAGGTGCTCGTGACCGGGCACGAGATGAGCGTCAGCCAGGATGGCGGCTACTCGGAGTACGTGCGGGTACCGGCCGACTGGGTCATTTCCCTACCCGCCGGACTGACGCTCCGGGACTCGATGGCGCTGGGAACCGCCGGGTTCACGGCGGCGCTCTCGATCGTCGAGATGGAGCGCAATGGCCTGACGCCCGGCTCGGGTCCGGTGATCGTGACGGCTGCGACGGGAGGCGTCGGCAGCATTGCGGTCGAGCTGCTCGCGTCGCTCGGCTACGACGTCGCCGCGCTGACAGGCAAGGACGATTGCCATGATTACCTGCGAACGCTCGGCGCCAGCGACGTGCTCTCGCGCCACACGCTCGAGATGGGTACACGTCCGCTGGAGAAGGCCCGGTGGGCGGGTGCGGTCGATCCGGCCGGCGGTGAGATACTCGCGTGGCTGACGCGTACGATGCGCGTCGGCGGCTGCATCGCGAGCTCGGGCTTGACCGCCGGCGTCGAGCTGCGCACGACCGTCATGCCGTTCATTCTCCGTGGCGTCAAGCTGCTGGGGATCGATTCGTCGGCCTGCCCGAGGGAGCGCAGGCTGGAGGTCTGGAGCAGGCTCGCGTCCGACATGAAGCTGAGCCACTCGAACGAGATCGTCCGCGAAATCACGATGGATGATCTCCACGACGCGTTCACCACGCTGCTCGAGGGGAAGGCTCGCGGACGCTTCGTGGTGAAGATCTAGCTGAGAGGAAGGGAGGCCTCGTGGCGCTCGCCGGTTGGGTAAACCACCGCCAACAGGAGGTGCCCGAGTATCTGATCGAGGAGGACCGAGTACTGAAAGAGCAGATGCACGGGCGGCGTCTGCTTGCTGTACCCCGACCGCGTGTGCCACGCGCGGAGCTGTCTACATGGACATCCTGGACTTTTGGGGGTTAGACGCTTGGGTAGTGTTGCCGCGCACGTTCCCGCGGGAACGTCGGTGTCGGGGTGAAACCCTAGCAGCCCGTGGTAAAAGTCCTGCTGCAGTTGGCCAGCGCTGCATCCCGCTGCGGGCTGCGTTGGGCATTGTTCACGACGGGTCAAATACTCCCGGTATTCTTCCTACTCGCGCCTTGCCAGGCGGGCGCCGCGCCGCCTTACGCCGGCTGATCCGACACATTCGTGTTGGGACCACGCGACCTGAGCAGGCCGATGGCCCAGTGAAGGTCGAGACGCTCGCCGTGCCAGTCGGGCGTCGCCGTGTCCCCGTTTATTCCGAGGTCAGCGATGCCGGCGGCCTTGACGGGCGCGGTGCCAGGCGCGAGCGGGGGTCCCGCCCAGTGCGGGGGTGCGGGAGCGGCCTCGAGCCGCCTACCGTCGGGCCGGAAGAAGCGCGCGTCGCCATCGGATTGCAGTTCGACGCGGTAGCCCTCTTCGTGAACGGTCCGGTGGTGACGGCGGCAGAGCAGGACGAGATTGTCGAGCCGGGTCGTGCCACCGGCGGCCCAGTGGCGCACGTGATGGGCATCGCAGTGGCGACAGCTGCACCCGGGGAAGCGGCAGCGGTGGTCGCGAGCCGTCAGCGCGCGGCGGATGGCGGGTGGGATGGTCCGCGTCTTGCGCCCGACGTCGAGTACGCCGCGGTCCGCGCTGTGCCGCATGACGACGGTGGAGGCGTCGCACGCCAGGCGTTGCGACGTTTCCGCGGGAACGTGGAGGCCATCGGCATCCTCCAGAGCGGACTGTCCGGCTCCCCCGTCGTCCTGCAGGACGTCCGCGTCGACGTGGACGACGACCTGATAGCGGTCGCCGGCCACGCCGTGGTCGAGATCGCCCGCCAGGGCGCTCTCGGCGACCAGCCCCAGGGCGTCGGCGCGCCGCTGGCCGGCCGAGACCTCGGTCTGGTCGGCCGCCTCGTGATAGAGCCGGTCGGCCGCGGCCTCGAGCGCGCGCTGCACGACCGCCCCGACCTCGGGTGAGAGCCGGCCCCGCAGGACCAGCATCCCATCCTCATCGAGCCACGTCGTCAGATGCCGGGTCGCGTGACGCCGGCGCTCGTCCTTGGCCGCCTCGATCCTGTCGACCCGCCGCCACGCCCGCACCAGGCGCTCGACGTGGGACGCCGTCGCGCAGCGGGCGAAGTCGAGCAACGTGACCTCGTTTTCGGGCGTCGCGATCCGGGTGAGGCCGCGCACCTTCGAGTACGACAGCGCGCCACGGCGCATTGCCGCACTCAGGCACGGCAGACCGGCCAGGGCCCGGGCCACGCGCACCTTCTCGCGCGCTGCGCCCAGGGCGAGACCCGTTCTCCAGTTCAACCAGTGGGCGCAGGACTGGAAGCCGTTACCCCAGCCGGCGCGTTCATCGAACACGCGGATCAGGACCAGCAACTCGTAGGTGGCCGCCTGGATGCGGGCGGCTAGCTCGGCGATCGCGTCGCCGAGGTGGGCGGACTCGGCCCTGCGATGCAGCACCGTAGCCTCGTCGGGCCGGGATCGTGTGGTGTCGAGCGGTTCATCGAAAGCCATACACTCATGATAACCCCTTGTTTTTCAGCCGCTTGAGGACAGGCAGGCGCGCTGAAACTGGCCGTGGCTTGGCCCTGGGGTATCGACCGTGGAGAACGTGCCCCAGCGTGGCTGTGGGGCGGCAACAGCGGGCATTCAGGCGACGTCCCGGACATCGCCCGAGCGGCGGTCAGAAACTTGTCAAGAGAGAAATGAACGCGTCGGCGCCCTGCCGGTAGGTGTACCGGAACCGGATGAGTCTGGAGGCTTGATCGCCGCTCTCCGAAAACGGAGACGGCGGCTCCGGGCGGTATAATCGCCGCGATCAACCACGACTTCTGACCATGGCTTTATCGCGCGGCACGCGCCTCGGGCCCTACGAGATCCACAGCCCTCTCGGGACCGGGGGCATGGGAGAGGTGTACAAAGCCACGGACACCCGCCTGGATCGGACCGTGGCGATCAAGGTGTTGCCGCCGGAGTTAGCCGACGACACCCAGCGCCGGGAGCGCTTCGAGCGCGAAGCGAAGATCATCTCCGGCCTGAACCACCGCCACATCTGCACGCTGCATGACATCGGCAGTCAGGATGGCATCGACTTCCTGGTGATGGAGCACCTGGAAGGGCAGACGCTGGCCGATCGGCTCACCAATGGCGCCCTGCCCCTCGATCACGCCCTGCGTTGCGCGATCGAGATCGCCGACGCGCTGGACAAGGCCCATCGCCAGGGTATCGTCCATCGGGATCTCAAGCCCGGCAACATCATGCTCACCAAGGCCGGGGCCAAGCTGCTCGACTTCGGGCTGGCGAAGCCGAGCAAGCCAGTCGTGTCCGGCGATCTCACCGCACAGGCCCCCCGGAGTGAAGGCCTGAGCCTGACCGGGGAGGGGCAGCTCATCGGGACGCTCCACTACATGGCTCCCGAGCAGGTCGAGGGCAAACAGGCCGACGCCCGGGCGGACATCTTCGCGTTCGGAGCGGTGTTGTACGAGATGGTGACGGGGCAGAAGGCGTTCGAGGGCCCAAGCCCCGCGAGCGTGATCGCCGCCATCCTCGGTGCCGATCCGCCGCCGCTCTCTACGCGGCAGCCGATCACGCCGCCGCAGCTGGAGCACGTCGTCACGACGTGTTTGGCGAAAGATCCCGACGACCGCTGGCAGACGGCGTCCGACGTCATGCGGCAGCTCCGGTGGATAACCGAGCGCGGCGCCGCGATCGAGTCCGTCACGCCGGCGGTCAGCCCGGCTCGTCCGTCCACGGTCCGCGGCTGGCTGCTCGGAGTCCTCGGCCTCGTGCTCGCCGGCGTCGTTGGGGGCCTCGCCGTCTGGAGTCTGACGCGCCCAACCCCGCGCGACGTGGTGCGGTTCGGTGTCGGCGTTCCTCGAACCGACGAGTTGGGCGTCGGCGTGGAGCCCGGCCTCGTGCTCTCGCCCGACGGGCGAACCCTGGTCTACGTCGCCACACGCGCCGGCGTGCGGCAGCTGTACCGACGATCCATGGATCAGCTGAATCCCCTGCCGATTCCAGGTACCGAGGGCGCGCGGAACCCGTTCTTCTCGCCCGATGGGGCGTGGATCGGCTTCTTCGCCGACGAGGCGCTCAAGAAAGTCTCGCTGGAGGGCGGACCTGCGCTGACCCTCTCTGAGCTGGTCGGGCAACCGTATGGTGCCTGTTGGACGGAGGAGGACACCATCCTCTTTGCGGCCCGCCCGAGCCCCGGTGTGCCTCCTTCACTCAAGCAGGTCTCCGCGGCGGGAGGGGTGCCGCAGCCCCTCGCCGCCGGGCAGGAAGGCGAGCTCGGGCTGTGGCTCCCGCAGGTGCTTCCGGGTGGTGACGCGGTGCTCTTCGTCGTGATGTCCGGCTCCCTTGCGGATCTGCAGATCGTGGCGCAGTCACTGGATACGGGGGACACGGGCGAACGGCACGCCGTCGTGACGGGTGGCCTTCCGCACGTGACGTCGACCGGTCACCTGGTCTTCTGGCGAGACTCTTCGATATGGGCGGTCCCATTCGACGCGGATCGACTCGAGGTGACCGGCGAAGCCGCGCCCCTCGTGGAGGGGGTTCGGGACTTCACCGTCGCGGGCGATGGGTCGCTGGTCTATCTTCAAGGCAACCCGGTGCCCGTATCGAGAACGCTGGTGTGGGTGACGCGCGAGGGTCAGGAGGAGCCGCTGGCCGCCGATCCGCGCCGCTACTCTTGGCCCCGGCTGTCGCCTGATGGCCGACACGTGGCGATCGGCGCAGCAGAAGGGGAGACCGAGAACATCTGGCTGTACGACGTGGAGCGCGACACGTCCACACGGTTGACGTTTGAAGGAGAGAACCGGTGGCCGGTCTGGAGTCCGGACGGCTCGCAGGTGGTCTTTCAGTCCAACCGCGCGGGACCGCGCACCCTGTACGTGAAACCGGCCGATGGGAGTGGTGCGGCGATGCCGCTCGTCCCGGGGCAGAATCCACAGGCCCCCGGGTCGTGGTCCGTGGACGGGGAGCTCCTCGCGTTCTCCGAGATCCATCCGGAGCGAGGCGGGGACATCTGGGTCTGGCCGCGGGAAGGCAACCCGTCGCCTGTGCTCGCGACCTCGTTTCACGAGCGATCTCCCGTGCTGTCCCCCGATGGCCGCTGGCTGGCCTACGTGTCGAACGAGGCGCGCCAGCCCGAGGTGTTCGTGCAGCCCTACCCTGGCGCCGGAAGCAAGCAGCTCGTCTCCCAGGCCGGTGGCGTCGAACCGGTCTGGTCGGCCGACGGACGAGAGCTGTTGTATCGAACGCCGGCCAATCAGATGATGGTCGTGACCGTGGAAACGGCATCTGGCTTGACGCTCGGCAGATCCCAGGTGCTGTTCGAGGACGGCTACTTTCGGGACCCCGACGAGCTCGCCGCCTACGACGTGACGCCGGATGGCCAGCGGTTCCTCATGATGAAACGCCGCATCTCGCCCCAGGACGCCTCGGCGGCGCGGGACATCGTCGTCGTCCGGAACTGGTTCGAAGAGCTCAAGACACGGGTGCCGACCGCGAGGTAGCGCTCGGACGAGCTGCCTCGAACCAGGGACTCCACCTCTTGAAGCCGTGGCTCAGTGAGCCCCTTCCTGCGAATCTTGCACGTACCCCACTAGGGAACGCGGCTTGGGGATCGATTGTGCCGTGCCACCATGTAACTGGCGGTGCGGGGAGTGGATGGGTGTATACAGGCTGCAGATCCAAAAGCCAGTACCTACCCCGGTATGACCGTTCAAGGGGGGCGATTCTCTCGATTGTCTCTGCATCTCAACGGCAAGACACCAGACCACCGGTGTCCCGAGCGAGCCCTTCAAAGGAGACGGAGTGAAGGTGCCACATATACTAACGATCGCTCTCGCCTTGGCCGCGACGGGAGCGGGAACCGCGCCGGCGCAAACAACGCCGACGACCGGCGCTCTTCGGGGCAGGGCGGCGGACGAAACGGGTGCGGTGCTCCCCGGCGTCGTCGTCACGGCGACCAGCCCGGCTCTGCAGGGTCAGCAGGTGGTCTACACGGGCCCGGACGGTAGCTACCGGATCCCGGCGATCTCGCCGGGTACCTATCGAGTGGTCTTCGAGCTGCCCGGCTTCACGACCTTCAACCGTGAAGGCATCGAAATCGGCCTTGGCTTCCAGGCGACCATCAACGCGACGATGAGGGTCGCGACGGTGGAGGAAACCATCACGGTCAGGGGGGCCTCGCCGGTCGTCGACATCACCTCGACCAAGGTGGTCGCGAACTTCAACGCCGCGCAGCTTGCGAATCTGCCGGGCGCGCGTGACTTCTGGGCTATCGTCGCCAACGTGCCGTCGATGCAGATGTCGCGGACCGATGTCGGGGGAAGCCGGGCCGGCAACCAGACCGGGTATGCGGCGTACGACACCAAGATGACGCAGCACCGCCCGATGGTCGAGGGCATGGTGATGACCGAGGGGCGTGGCGGGGCGTGCTTCTACTACGATTTCGGCTCGATGGACGAGGTGTCGGTCCGGACCGGAGCGAACGACGCCAGCATGGGCTGGCCGGGAGTGCAGACGCAGTTCATCGCCAAGTCGGGCGGGAACGCGTATCACGGCACGGCCCGGTCCGACTACCAGTGCGGTGACTGGCAGGCGCACAACATCGACGACGCGCAGATCGCGCTCGGCGTACGGGGTGGCGAGGCGCTCGACGCGAGAGACACCAACCGGATGTACCGCTACTGGGACTTCAACGTGGATCTGGGCGGCTACGTGGTCAAGGACAAGCTATGGGTGTATGGTTCGGGGCGCGAGCAGGACATCCGCCAGTTCCGCCCGAACTTCCCGGTGAAGCCGTTCCGGACGCACCTGAACAACCTGTCGGGGAAGGCGACCTACGTGATCAACCGGGACAACAAGGCCATCTTCTACACGATGTATGGTCGGAAGAATCAGCCGAACCGGTTGAACTTCTTCATCCTGCCCTCGAGCGCGGCGATCCACCGGAGCACGAGCTCGACATGGAACCAGCTCTACTGGGGCTCGGTGACCAAGGGTGAGTGGAACTCGGTGCTGAGCGATCGGGCGTTCTTCGAGATCCGGGGCGGGAAAAATGGCTACGACTGGCCGAACTCCGGTCACGCGCCGGATGAGTTCGCCTACATGGACCTGGCGACCAACGAAGCGTTCGGGGGCAACCGGAACAACCAGACAGATCGCCACCGGGCGCAGCTGCTGACCTCGTTGACCTACTTCCAGGACGGCTGGGCTGGGACCCACAACGTCAAGGTCGGCGGGGAGCTCTTCCGGGAGATCCGGCGCGGCCACAACGGCGGGTTGACGCGGAACCCGCGTGGCGTGAGCACGAGCCACTACTTTCGGGGCGACATGATTCACGTCCTGCAGAATGGCACGCCGGTCGGCGTGTACATTTTCGAGACGCCGTCGACGAGCGACAGCCGTCTGTGGACCTATTCGGCCTACGTGAGCGACTCGTGGGCGGTGAATCAGCACCTGACGCTGAACCTGGGCGCACGGTACGACCGGTATCGCTCGTATCTCCCGGCGCAGCGCCACGACCCAGGACGGATCTGGTGCTACTCCGATGAGTGCCTGGCGGGCGGCAAGGATTTCCCGGCGCGTGACGTCAACACCTGGAACAACGTGGCGCCACGCGTCGGCGCGACGTTCGACGTGGCGGGTGACGGCAAGACGGTGATCAAGACCAACTACGCGCGCTACTGGTGGAACCCGGCCGCCGACCTGGCCGCCGACGTCAACGACAACTCCGTCGACTGGGGGCAGCACTGGACGTGGGCCGATCTCAACGGTGACGGGTTCTACAACCCGGGCTCCTGCGGCCAACCGCGCTACGGGGGCGAGGATGGTCAGCTGGTGTCGTCGGCAGGCGGCACGGCGACGACGTTCATCGATCCGAACATCGAGAACACCCAGACGACCGAGCTCGCGGTCTGGGTGGAGCGCGAGCTGTTCCCGAACGTTGGGCTCCGCGCCGGCTATGTGTACCGGCAGATCGACCAGCTCTGGCAGCGGTTCAACGGTCTCCGGGCGTTTGACGATTTCAACATCCCGGTCGAGGTCCAGGATCCGGGGCCGGACGGCAGACCGGGGACGGCCGATGACGGCGGGTTCGTCACCGCGTTCAATCTCGACCCGGCGGTGCTGGCGCTGGGGCCGAACAATACGACGACGAACATCGCCGGCATGCCGGAGTTTCACACGATCGAGGTCAGCGGGACGAAGCGCATGGCCGACGACTGGTCTTTGGTCACCGGGTTCTCGTACCGCATCGTACGCGACCACGAGGACCGCTACGTGGGGAGCCTCGTCCGCACACGGAACGGGGGCGGGCTGGAGAACCCGAACCAGTGCATCAACACCTCCGGACCCCCGGACTGCACGTTCGACTTCAGGACGTGGACGTTCAAGGTGAACGGGACCTGGAACGGGCCGGCCGGTCTGATCGTCAGCCCGAACCTGCGGCACCAGTCCGGGCAGCCGTTCGGACGGATCTTCCGGCCGCGGCTCAACTACGGGCGGGAGCGGATCCTGGCCGAGCCAATCGATACGAATCGGCAGGACCACATCACGGTGTTCGACATCCGGACGGAGAAGGCGTTCATGGTGGGGCCGCACCGTGGAGGCCGGCTGATCGGCTTCTTCGACCTCTACAACATCATCCACCGTCTATTATGGTCCTACGTCTTCCCATGGTGTCCAACAGTGTTCATGTAAAATACATTAACAAAATGTGTTAGTTGCCTTCTTGTGTCTTGACACGGTGCCACTACGTCCGATAAGTTCCTAATTTAATATGTATAGTTCACCGTATAGCTAAAAGCGCGAGAATCAATCGATGACGGCACCGCCGCCGCGCCGCCTCACACACCGCTTGAGCGCCGCGTTTGTGCGGACCGCCGAGCCCGGGTTCTATTGCGACGGTCACGGGCTGAACTTGCGCGTGGATCCGTCCGGGGCGCGGCAGTGGGTGCAACGGCTGGTCATTCGGGGCCGGCCCCGGATGCTCGGGCTCGGCGGCTACCCGCTGGTGTCACTGGCCGAGGCGCGCAACGCGGCGTTCGCGAACCGCCAGCGAGCCCGGGTGGGCGGAGACCCGCTGGCCGAGAAGCGCCACGGTCAGGGCGTGCCCACGGTCGAGGAGGCCGCCGCCGCGGTGTTGGCGCAGCAGCGCCCCGGCTGGCGCAATGCCAAGTACGGGCGGGACTGGCCGCGCAGTCTGCGCGCCTATGCGTTCCCGCGCATCGGGGCGCTGCCCGTGTCCGCGGTGACCACGGCCGACATCTTGGCCATCCTCACCCCGATCTGGCACGAGAAGTCCCAGACCGCACAGCGGGTGCGCCAGCGGATCAGTGCCGTGATGAAGTGGGCGATCGCCATGGGCCACCGGCCGGACAACCCGGCGGGCGACGCCCTCGGACAGGCCCTCGGGCGGCAGCAGGCCGTCGTCCAGCACATGCGGGCGCTGCCCCACGGCGCGGTGGCGGACGCCCTCGCGACCGTGCGAGCTTCCCAGGCGTTGGTCCCCACCAAGCGGGCGTTCGAGTTCCTGGTGCTGACGGCGGCGCGCTCCGGCGAAGTGCGTCTGGCGACGTGGGACGAAATGGACCTGGACGCGGGCGTCTGGACCATCCCCGCCGTGCGCATGAAGGCGAAGCGGGATCACCGCGTCCCGCTTTCAGGGCGGGCGCTCGCGATCCTGCACGACGTACAGAGGCTGAGCAATGGCACCAGCCTGGTGTTTCGCAGTCTGCGCGGGAAGCCACTCTCCAACACGACGCTCTCGAAATTGATCAAGGAACTCGGCCTCGCCGCCGTGCCCCATGGGTTCCGGTCGAGCTTCCGGGACTGGGCCGCGGAACGGACGAGCACACCCCGCGAGGTGGTCGAGGCCGCGCTCGCCCATACGGTACAGAACCCCACCGAAGCGGCCTACGCGCGCAGTGATCTCTTCGAGCGTCGGCGCCGCCTCATGGACGAGTGGGCTGCGTACCTCAGTGGAACACACGGGCAGGTGTGGCACGACGACGGTAACCGAGCGTCACGGCCAGAAGTGTTGCCAACGCTGCAACCCACGTCCCGATAATTGTCTAACGCGGATGCACGAAGTGTGGTGCGCCTGCCCGCTTGCCAAGCAGACGGTGGCGGCCGACTGCCACGCGGACACCGTCGGCAGACACATGACGGGAAGACGGGGAGCCATCAGAGCGCCTTGAGCAGGCCGTGGTCGTCTACGCCGAGGCGCTCAAGGAGCGCACCCGTGCGCGGGTGCCCCTCGACTGGGCTGCGACGCAGAACAATCTCGACAACGCCATCCAGATCCTGCGTGAGCGGGGCAGAGCGTAAGGAGCTGATGGCCGAGAACATGCGGCTGAAACGTAAAAGCTATCCGGGCCGTTTTATTGGGTGGGTTCTTGCTGAGAAATTGTGGGCTCTGGCACCTTCACGGGTAATACCTCTTTCCCCTGAGACAGAGCAATGACGTATTTCCTAATGAATTGCAATTCAGCATCGCTTTCGCTGGTATCCCAAGACTGTGGGGTGTAGCCGCCTCCGAAAATCTCCAATCCCTCAATGTTGTACCCGAGATTTCGAGATATGACCTGAAGGAGGTTGGCGAGAGACTTCTCCAGAGCTAGACCACTTCCTCAACCAGGTCCGCTACTGGGGCATCCACCCCAGCTTCGGCTTCCTCGAAGAGCCGGAAACCAACGGGGTCGTCGAGCGCTGGAATCGCACGCTCAAGGAGCAGGCGGTCTACGGCCGGGTCTTTCGAAACCTCGCTGAGGTGCGCACCGCCGTCGCTGCGTTCGTCGAACACTACAACCAGTGCTGGCGCCTCGAAAAGCTGGCGTATCGCACGCCACTCGAAGCGCGCGAGCAATACGAGCTACGCCATGCCGCGTAGCGCAAACGTGTGTCCAAGAAACCGGGTGCGGTACAGCGCACGCATCGTCAAAGCGGACGACGCGCGCGCCGCCCAGGTCGCTGAGGCCGCGACCGAGGCCCCGCTCTATCTCGTATCGCATGGCCCCGCCATTCTCGCCACTCACGGCGTAGCCTTCCCGTGTCGGGCAACGTCGGCCGGCCGCTTGCCGGCGGTTGCGTCCGCGCCGG
Organism: Vicinamibacterales bacterium; assembly: GCA_965197935.1. Lineage (GTDB taxonomy): Bacteria > Acidobacteriota > Vicinamibacteria > Vicinamibacterales > CAZQMT01 > CAZQMT01. The sequence goes on from CBDAOD010000003.1 coordinate 537,014, forward strand.
TTGATGCGCCAGCCCGCTTCGCTCCCGAGCTGTCACACCCTCGGCAGGACCGGCCCAGGCCCTTTGGCCGGCGCGCCCGGCCGACTCCCTCGCGTGTCCGGTTGCTGGTGCCCGTCCGTTGTGAGGACACACTGCACCGTTCACACGGAAGGAGACAAACCGATGCCCCACACGATCAGGAAGAACGCACGAGAGTGGCAACGACTCTGGCGCGGCGGCGACATCATCACTGAGATCGACGGCGATGATCCGGGGATGCCCCGGCGCGCCGCGCGCGAGCGGAAGGCGCTCGCCCGGCCCCTCGGTCTTCGAGGCCGGACGTCAACGGCCAGCAAGGAGCCGAGCCGATGACCGGCACCGTCCGCCTCACCAGCGCCCAGGCGCACCGACTTATCGAGACGTACGGGTACAGCGGGCCGTGCGAGGCGACCGTTGATCGGCTGACCACCGCCGAGCTGTTCGTCTTCGACGCCCCGCGCCGCGACCGCCTTGAACTCGACACCGACGCCTCCGGCAAGCCGGTCTCATGGGTCGCACAGGCTGAGATCGACCGCATCATCTACTACTGGATATTAGTCATGTTTATAGTCAATAATCTAACTATATGATCAAAGTGAACCTCGCCGATGCCAAGTCGCGTCTCTCGCAGTACCTCGACAGCGTTGAACGTGGCGAGACCGTGATCCTCTGCCGGCGCAACGTCCCCATCGCCGAGATTCGCCCATTGCCAAAGCCGCCGACGGAGCCTCGACCAATCGGCACCGACCCTGACTTTGTGGTTCCGGACAGCTTCTTTGAGCCACTTCCGGAGGATCTTCTTAACGCGTTTGAGGGCGGCGGTGCCGACAACTGGAGCGAATCGACTGGGCTGGAAGAGGGTGACGCCTTTGAGCAACAGAAACGGCAGTGGGCCAACAGGCTCAGGGCGTTCTACGACCAGAAAAATCACCCATCGCATCACGAGGACCTGCCGACGAGCCTGAACGACGTGATCGCGCGCCTCCAGGCACCGCGTTCCGGGGACCAGGAACCACTCGTGGCACGGGCCGAGAAGTACCTGCTGGCTGCTGGCAGATGAGCAAGGAGCTGATCGACTTCACGCTGAATCGTGCGGGGTGGGGGGACAGCCACTCGCTTGATCTAGATGTTCGGCAGATTGAAGCGGCGCGTGATCCCGAAACACTGCCGAACCTCTTGCGGGTCACGGCCAATGAGCCGCTCGCCGATATCCTGTCGTGGTCTGAGCGTTCCGGTTGCGCGCTGCAGTGCCAGTACGCGCTCAGTCCAGTCGGCAGTGATAATCGGCGGGAGACGCTCATGATTGCGGAAGCCGTCAAGTCCAGCTGTAGAGGGGAGACGTTCGAGATCGAGCTCGTCGATGGGTGGCGCGGCAAGCCGCACTACTGGGGCAACCGGGCGGTGCATGAGGAAGAGGTCGAGGCCGCCATCCACGGCATGGCGCCGAACGGCGAGCTACAGTTGCTGAGCGTCCGCGCAGAGCGCGACACCTATGACACGCCCCGAGCACGGATCCTGCGGTCCAAGGACGACACAGCGGTGTTGTTCATCGCGATCCAGCCAGAGGAGGCCAAGATTCTTTCGGGCGTCGTTGAGCGGTTGTGCGATACCCGCGTGTTGGTACACACGCGTCAGGTCCATCCGCCGGACAGCTCGTCGATGGTCGGCGCTAATTACCAACGGACTGACAAGAAAGCGCCGCTGGTCACACGGTGGCTCGGCGGCCCCGGCACCCGCGCGCAGCAGGCGCTCGAACCGCGGATTGGAGCCCACCGGCACGTCCCTGAGCGTTGGTCAGGAGTATCGCCATGACGCTCCTGCTCGACACCTGCACGTTTCTCTGGCTCTTGTCCGATGATCCACGGCTGCCGCTGCGCGCCCGGACGGAGTGTCGTGCCCCCTCGAACGCCGTGTACCTCAGCGCTCTCTCGGTGTGGGAGATCACGATCAAGTACCGACTTGGCCGGTTGCCGCTTCCCGAATCCCCGGAGTCGTTCGTCGCCAGTCGTCGCCAGCGGCTGCAGATCGAACCTCTGCCGTACGACGAACGGGACGCGGTACACGACGTACTGCTGCCACCGCATCATCGGGATCCGTTCGACCGGGGCTTGGTGTCGCAAGCGATCCTGCGCGGCCTGACGATCGTGACGCCAGACCCGTTGATCGCGCGCTATCCAGCCCCCGTGATCTGGCTGTGATAGTAGCCGCCGCTCTGATCATGAACATCAACGCTTCGACCCCGGCAGATCGCCGGCAAATCCAACTTCCCCCGGCCAGGCGTACGTCGTCGACCTGGCTAACGAAGGGCCTCGATGAGTTCCTCGAGCGCGACCAGGACCGGGCACTGTTCGACCTGCCGCCACGCCCCGAAGAGGCATTCTAGTGTCCCCGTTCATGTGGCTTGTAATTGGATGGGTTATCGGGATTTTCACCGCACGTATTCTTGAGCCGATATCTCACTTGCTTGGAACAATTTGGCATCTGGCAACTAGACGTAGCCTCGATGAGCACGATTCGGTGTCGTACGTTATTCATAAGCAGATGAAGATTTTTCCCGTGCGTCAAATTTTCAGGATTCCAGGCCCTCCATCAAGAAACTGAGGTTTCATCAGGACATGGATGCACTGTTGGGCGTCGCGATCATCTGCGGTTTACCGTTCATTCTGGGGATCGCATTTGGCTGGTGGCTGCGCGCCAGGCTGCGCCCGAACGCGCAACCGGACACGCCGGCCACGGACCGTCAGCGCAGCTACCTGGAGGACCTAGCCAAGAGGCCGAGCGGCCCCGAAGTCCTGGCGGCGCTCGCCATCACGGATCAACCGGACGTTGGCCTGCAAACGCGCCGGGGCTCACCTTGCGGCCACAGTCATGCTTGGCGGCCTGCTTGAGGCGCTCTTTTTGGCCCGTATCAACAGGTTGTCGAATCTTGCCCCCGTGTTCACGGCGAAAGTCGCCCCAAAAGGCAAGGATGGAAAGACCAAAGCTTTGAAGGAGTGGGGACTAAAGGATTTCCTAGACGTAGCGCAGGAGCTTGGCTGGATTCGACAGTCAGCCAAAGACGTAGCAGAAGTGCTCCGCGACTACCGTAACTACATCCATCCGGAAAAGGAACTCTCGCACGGGATTACTGTCGATGCCCAGGACACGACGATGTTTGTAGGCGTGTTCTGTAGCATCGCGGAACAGATCGTTGGCAGCGCACCGCTGAAGCCATAGCGTACGCCTCCAGCGGTTTCTGGCGCTAACTATCATCACCCGTCGCCTCGATCAGCGTATGAACGAGGATCACGCCTGACCGATCGACGCCAATAAGCCGTTCGCTTATTTTGATGAGATCCGCCAGATCACTGAACTGGCCCAAGAAGATCTCTTGTTCGTTGAACAGTGACAGCTACCGCGGCAGGATGATCCTTCGTTCCCAGGTGTCGATGGTGACGAGCTCTCCATCGTGGCCGTCGGCCTTGTCAGCGTCGTCGTCAAAGTAGCACGCCTGATGACAGGCGAAGTCCTTCCCCTCGATCACCAGCGGTTTTACGGCCAGTCGGACGCGAGCGGGCGGCGGCAATTCGAGTCAAGCCCATTCTTAGAGTCTCCCTCTGGGATGGGTGAAACCCCTCGCCTTTAGGCGAAGCCTTCAGGAGGCCGCAGGGCCGGACCTCTTCGGGCTCTGGGACGTGCGCCGTGATAGTCGGCTTCAGCCGACGCGGCGCACTGATTCCCTCGCCTTCAGGCGAGGGAGACTCAATTGAAACTCTCTACGGCTCCGGATTCGTCATGCGGCCTTCTTCGATGTCGTCGTGTCGATCTTCAGTTCTTGCTTCAACGCGGCACGAAGCGTGGGCAGGTGGCGGTAGCCCATCAGCTTCCGCAGGCGCGGCTCGATGTCCAGGAGCGCGGTCGCCAGCCAGCGGTGGCGTTGGCTCGAGTTCTGCCAGTGGTCAACCTTCGCACAGCGTTCCTCAACGAGCGCATTGACCGACTCCAGACAGTTCGTCGTCTTCAGCGACCGGCCCAGCACCCCGTACAGCCCGAGGCGATGCAGCGTTAAGGTTTCGTCCAGACCTTCTGTCAAGCTCCGAGCCGCCGACTGGTTCCGTTCGTCGAGCTCGCCCTGGAGCGTCTTGAGCGCCGTGAGGGCCTCGTCGTACTCCGGCCGGTTGTAGGCGCGCTGGAGGCGCTGACGCCACGCCGCCAGTTCGCTCTTGGCCAGGTGACTCACCACGTTCTCCCGCTTGTGCCACTGGCACCGTTGGACCAGGGCGCGGTGGCGGAAGGTCTTCCGGACGGCTGCCCGCAGCCCCTTGCTGCCGTCGAGGATCACCAGCAGGCCCTGCGAGAGGTCCAGCCCCCGCTCGACCAACGACCGCAAGCACAGCGTCAGCACCCGCTCATTCTCCGTGTCCGTCTCCACGAAGCCGAGGAAGTGTTTCGCCCCAGAAATGGTGATGCCCAGTGCGATGACCATTGTGGCCTCGGCGAACGTCTTGCCGTCCAATACGATGGCCACGACGTCCTCAGCGGCCAGGTCCCGCTCCTGGAGCTCGTGAAGCTTCGCGGCGCTGGCCTCGATGAAGCCTCGGGACACCGTCGACCCCGACAGCCCGATCGCGCCGGGAATCGCCTCGGCGGCCGCCTCGTAGTTGCGACACGAGATCCCATAGAGCCCGCGCTTCAGCAGGAGGTCATTCACCGCGCCGTCGCCATGCAACGCCTCGTAGGCGCGCAACGGAATCTCCCGCCCCGCGACCCCGCGCACCCGCGGCACCCGAATCGGCACCCGCTGCCCCGCCAGGCCGACGGTCCCAGGGTTGCTACCGTGCCGGCGGCCCCCGATCGACGCGGCCTTGCGGGCGTAGCGCTCGCCAGCCAGCGCCGTTACCTCCTCGTCGAGCACCTCCTCCACGTGCATCAAGCCCAGCGGGACCAGCGAGCGGATCAGCTCCACCTTGGCGTCCAGCTCCAGCGCGGTGTAGTCCTCGCGCCGGATGACCTCGACCCGGCCCAGCTGGCGACCCTTCTTGCGCTTCCTGACAGGACGTAGGACACTGCTCATCTCGGCTCCTTTCTCTCGTGGGTTGATGGCCGTTTTGCTTAACGTCATCAAACCACAGGGTGTGGGAGCCGTTTCAATTTCCAATTGAGTCTCCCTCGCCTGAAGGCGAGGGAATCAGTGCGCCGCGTCGGCTGAAGCCGACTATCACGGCGCACGTCCCAGAGCCCGAAGAGGTCCGGCCCTGCGGCCTCCTGAAGGCTTCGCCTAAAGGCGAGGGGTTTCACCCATCCCAGAGGGAGACTCTAAGTTTCGCTCACCCTCGGCAATTCGCTTCGACCAACGAAGAACTGGACAAACGCTCTTGCTTCGTCACGCGTGAGCACTGCATGGAAAAAGTGACTCGTTCGTTCCGGCAGACAGCCTTGCTGAAGAGTCGGTAGAAACTGGGGCGCATCGAGCTGAACTAAATCCTGCCAGTTGCCAGTGCCATCCGAGATGAAGGCGCGAATTTCGGTAAAGGCCGGCTCGTTGCCCCTCAAGATCGGGCATGCCCACAAGAAGTAGTGAAACGCCACCTTGGCGACAGCGCGCAAATAGAGCGTGTTGATGCCAGCTACCATTACCAGTCGATTCTGTGTGCGTTCTCCAGAGCCTCCGTAGATCTCCGCCCTGAATTTCCCACCGAACACCGAGCTGAGCAGAGTTCTGATCTCCAGCACATGCGGCGCTTCTTGGTCAGTGAATACCTCATCGTCTTCGAGATAGATCTTCTCAAGCTTGCCAGCTTCCAATCCACGATTATTGACAGCAGTTCTCAACCCGTCCGCAGTCCAACCGCGTGGGAATGGCACGCATTCCATGCGCCCGTCTGGCATCTTGAGAACTACCTGACGAATTGGTTGTGCCGAAGACCTGCCTTCCTCATCCGTGTACGCCTCAGCCAGAAGCTGATGCTGGCTGCCGAGCGCAGGCATCATCATCTTCGTGGGCTGATCTGCCTGCATTGCCTTGTAGTGAAAGAGACTCACCTTCGGTGGTCCATGGCGACCTTGAACAGCGTGGAGTGCTCGCTGGAAGCCAGTGAGTCCTGTTCTTATCAGCTCTTGATCGAGCTGCCCCAGGCGCGTGTTGCAGTCCCCGCAGACTTGATTCAGGAGTGGGGTGTAGCCTCGAAATGCCCCTAGCCCGCGCGGAATCCAGTGTTCTCGGCTGTTGGCCTCGTTCGGGCAATAAATGCAAGTGGCCATCTGTAACGATTCGTGGGAGTGCTCGCCATCAACGTGAACCAGCGCCTCGGTAATTCGCTGGCATCGGGACGACAAGGGATTCTCGTTCAGAACACAGACGCGTGAAGAGACCCTGAAGCTCCTTGGAGAAGAACGACGCGTACACCTGGCGGTGGGCAATCCGAAGCAGCTCATCTGTCATCTTCCGGACGGTCTTCACTGAAACCCTGCCTCGGTCGTCCGCTTCTCTCGTCATGGGGTCGCCGGACAACAGGAACCTCGGGCTGATTGGGAAAAGGAACTGCAAGGAAGGGCCGTAGATCTCGCGCTTTGACCGGACTGGGAAGGGCTCGAATAGCGCGACCGGATTGTCAGTCGTCACCCACGGCTCCGAGGTCGGAGCCTCCAGTAACGTCCAACGAATGCGGGCAAGCATCGGCGTCAGCTGCTGGCCGGCTTCCAAGGCCCCGGCAAGCGCCCAGCCAGTTCCGGTTTGCTCAAGCTTGATTGAGCCATCGACCATGTCGCGAATGAGCCTCTCCGCTTCCTCCAGTGGCACTTCGACGCTGCTTGACTCTTCCGAACTGTTCACGCGGACGTATTCGTGAACCCGCTCCTCGTCGAGAATGCTCCTGCACGTGTGCCGAAACTGGTCAATCGCTGCCGAGTTCAGTGTCTCGCGATACAGAGTGGTCCTGAACTTCTGGAAAGCAACGAAGTACGAAAAGGCTTCTTTTTCATCAGCCGTCAGCCTCGGATCCCCGCTTCGCAGCTTGGCTAGCACAGGGGTGGTTGCGTCCTCGAGCCTCGTGTACGCTTCCTCAGCCCTGTCCTCGAGTTCAGGGGCGAAGTTAAAGTCTTTCAGGGCAGCTACTGCATCGACGCCGCGAAGGCGAATCTTCCTTCCCGCCTCGTAGACCCACAGGACATGCTGGCGCACCGCGACCTTCGTTGGGTCGAGAAACCCCTTGAGGTACATCTCCGGAACAGTGTGATGGCGGGGCACAACATACATTATTCCCTCTTGCAGCTTGCGTATTCGTTGTTTCTTCGCCATGGTGCGCGGGTGCGGAAGCCAACCGTCCCAGAGCAGCTGTACATTGATTTCGACGGCTTCTTTGCCGCCTGCGAAGAACAGGCCGATCGCCGGTTGCAAGGCTGGCCCCTGGGGGTCATCCCGTTCGCAGGGGCCGTCAACAGCTGCGTGATCGCCGCCAACACACTGGCCAAGCGCGCCGGGGTCACGACCGGCATGGCCATCGCGGATGCCCGTCAACGGTGCCCGGGGATCGCACTGGTCCCCCAGCAGCCCGATCTCTATACGCGCATCCACCACCGTATCGTCGCGGCGGTCCTCGACGTGATCCCCATCGATGCCGTGTGCTCCATTGACGAGCTCGCCGCCACGGTGGCGCCCCGCGATGTCCCTGCGGCCCTCACGCACCAGATCAAACAGCGCCTCCGTGACGCCGTGGGCGATCACATCACGTGTTCCATCGGCTGTGCCCCGAACCGCTGGCTCGCCAAGATCGCCGCGGACCTCGACAAGCCGGATGGCCTGACCGTGCTGCATCCGCGGGACCTGCCCGGCCGGCTACTCAAGACGTCGGCGTGTATGCACCCGTTCGCGCGCCAGCTCTTCGGCTGGCAAGCCACGAATCCCGCGCGCCGCGCGGCCGCGCTCGTCCTTGAAGTGAAGGGCGATTTTTGCCACGACATCCGCCGGATGCTGACCGAGTTGGGCCGCGCCGAGGACTACGTGGAGTTGTCCCTCGACGGCCGGCTGACGTGGAACCCCTTGAGTGCGACATGGCTCGATTCGTACTCGCTCGCCTACACGGTCGTCTTGCAAGCCCTCAACACCGGCCACGGCGGATCGCTCACCACCGTCCACGCCAACAACGCGGAGAGTGCCCTCTCCCGACTGGCGAGCTGCGCGATGCAAGGCGGCGGCGATCTCCCGTGGGACGTGACGTGCCGGGGCGTGGTGGACGGGATCGCGATGGTGATCCACATGACGCGCGCCGATGGTCGGCGCTGTGTCGAAGAAGCGGCGTACGTCAAAGGCTACGACGCCGGGAGGAACGCATGGGACATGCAACGACTCGACCGCGTGACGGTCTAAGGGCGTGTCGCGCGGCGCGCCGGCGGGCCAGCGGCGAGCCGATCAACGCGACCCGCATCCGTGACGGGTACGCCACGGCGAGGCGGACGGTCTGCGACGCCCTGCAGCGGGCGTCTCGACAGCTCGACGCCCAGGCGAGACGGGAGCGGTGCGGACGAGGGTCCGTCACCGATCGGGACGGCGTGCGCGCCGTCCCGTGGTGGTCAGGCGTGGGCGCGGCGTGCGCACACACGCGAACCCATACACACGGCCGGGCCGACGGATGAACGAACCCAGGAGAGCACCCATGACCGACAGCGATCGCAAAGCGGCAGCAACACTCAGTACTCGGGCGAGCAAGAGCCTGGACGCCATGCGCGCCAAGATCGCCCGCGCGGACGAGGCGCGTTCCGACGCCGCGCACCAGACGCGGGCCGCACACGTCGTCGACGCGGCGCGCAGAGCCGTCACTGATAACCGTGCGGCTGCCGAGGCCTGGGACGCGCTGGCAACACAGGCGGCGACACAGGCGAGTGACTACCGGCGCGGGGCAGCGTTGGCCGATCGCACCGGGCACCGCTGGGCGCGCTAGGCAGCGGAGTCGGGCGCCGTTGCCCAGCTCCGTGTCCGAGGTCGAGATCCCGTGGGCCCCGGCCGCGCGGTGCCCGGCCCCCGCGAAACGCCGCCGCCACGTCCCGAACAATATGGGGCCGTGCCCCATATCGATTCAGGTATTCTTCCCATATGCCCCTCGATCGTGCGACGGCATGGACTCCCCCTGTGTACAGGCCGAGGCACGAGTGCGTATGCCGGTAACGAGGCGTCCCCGTCCCCGATCGGTCCCGGCGCGCTGCAGGCGCCGGACCACCCGCGGGCAGCGGCTGCAGCGCTTCTACGCTGCTGGTGGCGCGGGCCCGGCCCGGCGGCGTGAACCGGCCCGGGCCACGCGGCCCCGCCCCCGGGGGAGGCCGCCCGAGCGGGCGCGGCGGACCCCGGCCCCTTCGCACACCGCCCGGCGGCGTTGGTCAGCGGAACGGCGGCCGTGACGACCATGCTGCCCGAGATCCCGCCCGAGACGCTGGCCGAGTGGCAGCGCGTGGTCGACCTGACGGCCCGGCTCGCCCGGGTGCCGGCGAGCCTGATCATGCGCACCGAGCGTCCGACGCACACGGTCCTGGTGAGTAGCCGCACCGAGGGCAACCCCTACGCGGTCGGGCGCGAGTACGATCTGCACGCCGTGCTCTATTGCCAGGGCGTGTTCGACAACGACGGCACGCGGGTCGTGTACGGATCGGGGGCACCCAGCGGCTTGTGGCGAGTCGCGGCCAGTGGGGGCGAACCCGCGCCGCTGACCACCACCGACCCCGAGCAAGGCCAGGTCAACCATGCCTGGCCCCACATCCTCCCCGGGGGGCGGGCGGTGCTGTTCACGATCCTCACGGACGCCCGGTCATCCCCGACGCCATCCGGAGGCACCGAACCGTCGGCCTACGAGCCGGCGCAGATCGCGGTGCTGAATCTCGACACCGGCGAGCACACGGTGCTCGTCCCGGGCGGCAGCAACCCGCACTACTCGCCCACGGGACACATCGTCTACGGTCTCGACGGCACGTTGTGGGCGGTGGGCTTCGATCGGGACAGGCTGGCACTCACGACCACGCCGGTGCCGGTCCAGGGGAACGTGAACACGAAGAGGAGTGGGGCCGCGAACTTTGGCCTGTCGGCGACCGGATCGATCGTGTATGTGCCGGGCACGGTGCGGGACGCCACCACGACCGATCTCAGGTTGGTCTGGGTCGATCGTGAAGGTCGAGGAGAGCCGACGGCGCCCGAGGCTCGGGCTTACGGGTCGTTGAGCGTGTCCCCCGACGGCACACGGGTCGCGGTCAAAATCTTGGGGGGCGACCTGTGGATTGAGGACCTGGTGCGCGGCGGCCCGGGTACCCGTTTGACGTTCACTCCCGGTCGAGGGCGTTACCCGACCTGGACATCCGACGGCCTTCGGGTGGCGTTTCGTGGTGGCCCTGGCGAGGCGTTGTTCTGGAAGGCCGCCGATGGGACGGGCGGGGTCGAGCCGCTGACGGAGTATCGACCCCCGCGGCTCGGCGACGCCTCCAGCCTGTCGCCGAGCGCCTCCTCGCCCGATGGCACCGCGCTGGTCTTCGGGGCGGGCAGCGACCCGGGTGTGCTCTGGCTGGAGGGAGATCGCGCCCCGACGCTCTTGTGGGAGAGCCCGGACTTCGAGCGGGACTATGACCTGTCACCCGACGGCCGCTGGCTGGCCTACCAGTCGGCCGAGCCGGCGCGTCAGGGAGGGGCTCGCCGCGGTCAGTTGGGCCCAATGGAAGTCTGGGTGCGCCCGTTTCCCAACGTGACGGATGGGGTCTGGCAGGTGTCGACCAACGGCGGGCGGTGGCCGCTCTGGAACCCGCAACCTGACAGGGGCCAGAAGTTATTCTACATCTCTCCGCAGGGGGCTTATATATTAAAGTGCCGACAATAGTTCTTGACTCGCCGCTGGTTTCGGCACTATACTGTATTTATGAGTCAGCGAGCACCGGGCAAATACTACCGCAAGGGCATGAGTCTTAAGGCTCTGTTCTGCAAGTTTCCAGACGACGCTACTGCCGAGGCATGGTTCGTGAAAACACGCTGGCGCGACGTGATCGCCTGCCACTACTGCGGTTCCACCAACGTGCAGGTCGGCTGCCAGCACAAGACCATGCCCTACCGCTGCCGCGAGAAGGAATGCGCGAAGCGGTTCAGTGTGCGGACAGGGACGGTCATGCAGAGCAGCAAGCTCGGCTACCAGACCTGGGCGATTGCCGTCTACCTGATGACCACGAACCTCAAGGGCATCAGCAGTATGAAACTCCACCGCGAGTTGGAGATTACGCAGAAATCAGCATGGCATCTGGCGCATCGGCTCCGTGATATGCTCCGCGCCACGCACGCTGCGCCGATGGCTGGTCCGGTCGAGGCCGATGAAACCTTCGTCGGCGGCAAGGCCAAAAACATGCACAAGCGGCAACGCGAGCAGCTGACCGGCCGCGGCGGGGCTGACAAGATGGCCGTGGCTGGTGTCAAGGACCGGGCCACTGGCCGCGTGCGGGCGTCGGTGGTCGAGCGTGTAGACGGACCGACGTTGCGCGGGTTTGTGGGTGACCACGCCAGCCATGACGCCACGGTGTACACCGACGACGCTACAGCCTATACGGGTCTCGCTAATCGCGCGGTGGTCCAGCACGGCGTCGGCGAATACGTCAACGGGCAAGCCCACATCAACGGCATGGAGTCGTTCTGGAGCATGCTCAAGCGCGGCTACGTGGGCACCTACCACAAGATGAGTCCGCAGCACCTGGACCGCTACGTGGGCGAGTTCGAGTGGAGACACAACACCCGTCGACGCGACACGATCACACAGATGGCTGGCATGGTGCTCGGCTCAGAGGGTAAGAAGCTCCGCTACGCCGACCTGATCAACCACGAACACGGTGGTCAAGCCACCGCGATATGATGGGCGCGGGGTTTTCACACTATCGGAAAATGGGGTTGGATCATGACAAAGAGTGAAGTCGTTCTTGCTGCGCTGGCACCGGCCCAAGGCAAGCAGCATTCACCAGTGCAGGTACAAAAGCTCCTGTTCCTGCTTGACCGTGAAGCCTCCCACCTCGTCGACGGCCCGCACTTCAATTTCGAACCGTACAACTACGGACCATTCGATAAGGCAGTGTATCAAGTACTCGACGAGCTCGACGAGGACGAGCTGGTCACCATCCGTTCTGGCGGCTGGCAGCGTACGTATGCGCTCACGCCCACAGGGCAAAACGAGGGTGATCGTCTCCTGGGCGAACTGTCGGACTCGACCAAGGATTACATCCGGCGTGTGTCAGCCTTCGTCCTGAAGTTGAACTTCTTGCAACTCGTATCGGCCATCTATAAGGCTTATCCGGACATGCAGAAGAACAGTATCCTTCGCTCGGCATGACAGCGGTCGTCGGCATTCTCTGCTCGGACGGAGTCGTCATTAGGTACTGATAGTTCAATGACGATGGCCGCCGGCACGTTCAGGACCATCGAGCAGCCGGCGGAAAAACTAGACGTGGTCGACAACAGAGCCATCATCGCCGGAACTGGCAGTGTTGGGCACGGTCAACGATTCAGGAACGTTGTCAAGAACGCGCTGCATAACAAGCAATTCGTAGGGGAACGCGAAGGAGTGAGACAAAAGCCCGTTGATATATGCCGGAACATCAGTAGCGCAACGATTACCGATTTTCGTCAGACTTTCACGCCACCCGAAACCTACTCAGCGCTCCTAGCGGTACCAGTGGGACGAGAACAAGTTCTCTGTGAGTTTTCCAACGGCTTCCAACCTACTCTCTACACTGACCAGATGTGGTTCTGCTCGATGGGCAGCACGCAACCGATAACGGACCCGTTCCTTGCGCTGATGCGCGAGATTTTCTGGCCAACAGGCCAGCCGACTGTACAGGAGGCGACAATGCCCAACGCAGCCAGGCGGGATGCAGCGCCGGCCAACTGCAGCAGGACTTTTGGCACGGGCTGCTAGCTCCTACCACTCGAACTTCACGCCGACGCGAGCGATCCGCGGACTGACGATCGTGGCCGGCCGCAGGTAGGTGCTGCTCGAGTTCGGGTTGATCTGCTCCGCCGGGTTCGCGTTCGTGATGTTGTAGAGGTCGAAGAACCCGATCAGCCGCCCGCCGCGATTCGGCCCGACGTCGAACGCCTTCTCCGTCCGTAGGTCGAGGACGGTGATGTTGTCGTGCCGATTCGTGTCCATCGGCTCCGCCAGGATCCGCTGCCGCCCGTAGTTCAGGCGCGGCCGGAAGATCCGGCCGAACGGCTGCCCGGCCTGGTGCCGCAGGTTCGGGCTGATGATCCAGTCGCCCGGCGCCATCCAGGTCCCCGTTCAGCTTGACATTCCAGGTCGTGAAGTGGAACCGGCAATTGTCGCCGGATGGCGCAGATTCTCCACCCACCGGGTTGGCGGTGTTGATTGCACTCGTTCGGGTTCTCGAGGCCGCCCTCGCCCCCGTCACGGACCCGATTGCCGAAGTAGCGGTTGTCGTGGTCCCTGGACAGCCGGTAGGAGAAGCCCCCGACGAGCGACCAGTTGTCCGCCATCCGCTTGGTCCCGCGGATCTCGAACGTGTGGAACTCCGGCTCGCCCGGCACGTTTCGCGTCTCGTTGAGGAGGCCGAGCGCCCGGACCGCGGGGTCGAGGTTGAACCTGTCGAGCAGCGGGCCATCGTCTCCGGTCCCGGTCCTCCCGTCGGGCCCCGGAGCCTGGATCTGGATCGGCACGTTGTAGGCCTCGAAGGGCCGCAGGCCCTGGCCGGCCTGATAGAGCTGGTCGATCTTCCGGTAGACGTAGCCGCCCCGGATCCCGACGTTTGGGATGAGCTCCCGCTCCACCCAGAACGCCAGCTCTCGCCGTCCGGGTGTCCTCGATGTTCGGATCCATCGTCGTCCCGGCCGTGCCCCCGCCGAACGTGTTGAGCCGGCCTTCCTCGCCCGGATCCCAGTGGCCGTTGTCGTTCAGGTCCGCCCACTCGCGCCGCTCGAACCAGAGAGCCGAATTGGCGTTGACGCTGTTGGCCAGGTTGGTGCCCGGGTTCCACCAGTAGCCCCCGTAGTTCGCCTTGAGGACGGTCTTGCCGTCACCCGCGAGGTCGTAGGTGACGCCGAGCCGCGCGCTGCCAGATTCCACGTCGTCACGTCCCGTGCCGGAAAGTCCCGGCCGCCCGCCAAGCAGGTCTCGCTGAAGCAGTGGATCCGGCCCGGGTTATGCCGCTGGGCCGGCAGATACGATCGGTAGCGGTCGACGCGCACACCCGGGGTCAGGGTCACGTGCTCGTTCACTGCCCATGCGTCGCTGACATACGCGGAGTAGGTCCACAGCCGGGCGTCGCTCACCGCCGGCGCCTCGTAGAGGAACACCTCCGCGGGCGCGCCGTTCTGCAGGGCGTGGAACAGGTCCATGAACGCCAAGCTGTCCGGATCCTTGAGCCGGCCGCCCGGGTTCCGCGTCAGCCCACCGCTGTGGTCACGTCGGATCTCCCGGAAGACCTCGCCCCCCACCTTGACATTGTGGGTCCCGGCCCAGCCGTCCTGGAAGTAGGTCAGCGAGGTCAGTAGCTGCGTCCGGTGGCGGTCCAGCTGGAAGTTGGCGGACCCACCTTGGACCTCGAGGGTCCCCAGGTCTTCGAAGCGCCATTGGTCCGGCGCGTGGCTGAACCACGGTATCTCGTTCCCGACCTTCCCACCCCGGACCTCGAGGAACGCCCGGTCGCTCAACACTGAGTTCCACTCGCCCTTGGTCACCGACCCCCAGTTGAGCTGTTCCCGGGTCGCGTCCGTGCTCCGGTGATTCGCCCGGGTACTGCCCAGCAGAAGCGAGCTCGTCTGATTCGGCTGGTTCTTCCGTCCATGACATCGTGTAGAAGATCGCCTTGTTGTTCTGGTTGATCGCGTAGGTCGCCTTCCCCGACAGGGCGTTGAGGTGCGTGCGGAACGGCTTGACCGGGAAGTTCGTGCGGAAGACGCGGATGTCCTGCTCCCGCGCCGAGCCATACACCCACAGCCTGTCCTTGAGGACGTAGCCGCCGACGTCCGCGTGGAAGTCCCAGTAGCGGTGCATCTTGTTCGTGTCCTCGGCATCGACCGCCTCGCCGCCCACGACCCCGAGATCCAGCTGCGCCTGGTCGATGTTGGTGGCCTGCCAGTCGCCGCACTGGTAGTCGGCCCGCGCCGTCCCGTGATACGCGTTCCCGCCCGACTTGGCGATGAACTGCGTCTGCACGCCCGGCCAGCCCATCTCGGCGGTGTGCGTCCCGGTCTGGACCGAGACCTCGTCCATCGAGCCGAAGTCATAGTAGAAGCACGCCCCGCCGCGCCCCTCGGTCATCACCATGCCCTCGACCATCGGCCGGTGCTGCGTCATCTTGGTGTCGTAGGACGCATACCCGGTCTGGTTGCCGGCCCGGCTCGCCCCGACGTCGATGCGGCTCATCGTCACCGTCGGCGCGTTGGCCAGAATCGCCCAGAAGTCCCGGGCGCCCGGCAGGCTCGCCAGCTTGGCCGCGTCGAAGTTGGTGGACGTCCGGGTGGCCGCCACGTCGACGACCGGCGACTCGCCCCTGACCGTCACGGTCTCCTCAAGCGTCGCCACGCGCAGCGCGGCGTCGATCGTCGCCGTGAACCCGATGCCGAGCAGGATCCCCTCACGGATGAGGGTCGTGAAGCCGGGGAGCTCGAAGATGACCCGATAGTCGTCGCTCGGAGGAAGCGCCGGGATTCGGTAGGTGCCCTCAGCATCGGTGACCACCACCTGCTGGCCTTGGAGGTTCGAGCTGGTCGCCGTCACCGTCACGCCCGGGAGGACGGCGCCGGTCTCGTCGGCCGCGGTCCCGTCGAGAGCGCCGGTCGTGGCCGTCACCTGCGCCACAACCGACTCGGCCCCAACCCCCAGGACAGTGAGGGCTACCGTCACGATTCGTAACGCCTGCATCCTGTCTCCTTCCGCCGCGTCGGGCGTCGGGCGATGGCTCGAGAGGGGACCGGTTGTCCGCATCGAGTCGCTGTCACTGTCGAGAGTGGCCAGTACGCGCTCGATCTTCTGCGCCCGCAATGGCTCAGGTTTGGTCAGTGCGCCAGTGTGATCGTTCCTAACACGGGACAAAGACGCCCGTGCCGTGGACACGCCGTCGCCGTCCTTAGGGGTGTACGTGCAAAGCGTGCGGCAAAGGGCTCACCGATTCTCAGGGATCTGGCCTATACTCCATCCTCCCCGATGTCCCTGAGCCCAGGCACCCGTCTCGGCCCCTACGAGATCACGGCCCCGATCGGCGCGGGCGGCATGGGCGAGGTCTACCGCGCTCGCGATACGACGCTCGACCGGGACGTGGCCATTAAGGTCTTGTCCGAGGCCTTCGCTGCGGACGCCGAACGCCTGGCCCGGTTCGAGCGCGAAGCGAAGGTGCTCGCGTCGCTCAACCACACCAACATCGGCCATATCTACGGGCTGGAGCAGTCAGGCGACACGCGGGCGCTCGTCCTCGAGCTGGTCGAGGGCCCGACGCTGGCAGACCGGATCGCCCGGGGGCCGATCCCCCTCGACGAAGCCCTGCCCATTGCGACGCAGATCGCCCACGCCCTCGAGGCCGCCCACGAGCAGGGCATCATCCACCGGGACCTGAAACCGGCGAACGTGAAGGTCAAGGCCGACGGCACGGTGAAGGTGCTCGACTTCGGGTTGGCGAAGGCCCTCACGGACGAGAGCTCCGCCGGCGCCCTGCTCAACTCGCCCACCATCACCGCGATGGCGACGCGATCCGGCATGATCCTCGGCACCATGCCCTACATGAGCCCGGAACAGGCCAAGGGCAAGCTGGTAGACCGGGGGACCGACGTCTGGGCCTTCGGTGCGGTGCTCTACGAGATGCTGACGGGGCAGCGCGCGTTTCCGGGCAGCGATGTGTCGGAGACGTTGGTGGCGATCCTCTCGGCCGAGGTCGACCTCACCGCGCTGCCGGCCGCCCTTCCCCCAGCGGGCCAGCGGCTGCTGCGGCGCTGCTTCGAGAGAGAGCCGCGGAAGCGGCTTCGGCACCTGACGGAGGGGCTGCTCCAGGTCGGGGAAGAGCTTGAAGGTCGCTCCGGCGGGCTCTCACCGACGCGCACGGTGGCGCCACCACCTGGGCCGGCACGACGGGTGTGGCCCTGGGTAGCAGCCATCGCCCTGGCGGCCGTCACCGGCTTCGCCACGTGGGCGCTGCGACCGCCACCCACCCCGCTCAGCCGCGATGCGCTCTCGGTGACGCTCCCCGACGACGTCGATTTTGGGGGCGGGCCGGTCGCCCTGTCCCCCGACGGCCACGATCTGGTCGACGTCGGCGTCCGCGATGGGACGCGGCAGCTCTATCACCGCCGGCTGGACCGGGTGGAGGCGGTACCGATCGTCGGGACCGAGGGGGCCGCCGGCCCGTTCTTCTCGCCCGACGGCCAGTGGATCGGGTTCCGCGCAGAGTCCATGCTCAGGAAGGTGCCGCTCGCGGGCGGATCAGCCGTAACTGTCTGTGACCTACCGGCCCGCGTCATCCCCGGGGGGGGAGCGACGACGGCACGATCTGGCTCGGCGGCGGCGGAAGGGGGCTCTTCCAGGTGCCCGACACCGGTGGTGTCCCACGCGAGGTGACCACGCCTGACGCGAGCGAGGGCGTCAACAGCCACAATACGCCGCGCCCGTTGCCCGGTGGCAGAGCCATCCTGTACACGGCCTCGCGGGAGGACTATACGTCGTCGGTCAACGTGTACCTCCCTGAGACCGATGAGCACCGAACCCTGGCAGACGGGAAAATCCCGTGGTTCGCCACGAGCGGGCACGTGGTGTTCTCGGGTGCCCAGGTGCTCACGGGCGGCGTCAGGGCGGGCGAGCTCTGGGCTCTTCCGTTCGACGTCGACCGGCTGCAGGTGGCGGGAGACGCGGTGCGCGTACGCGGGAACATGCGTGTGACCTACACCGGCATTGTGCAGGCGTCTGTCGGCAGGGACGGCACCCTCGCCTATGTGCCCAGCGGCAGACCGACCGATGACCGCACGCTCGTCTGGGTGAACCGGGACGGGACGGAGGAACCGATCGACGCCCCGCCGCGCCTCTATCGCGGGCCACGGCTGTCGCCCGACGGCACCCGCATCGCGGTGAGTATCGAAGGCGTCGACGGCAACGACATCTGGGTGCTCGACCTGAGCGAGGGATCGATGCAGCGGATCATATCCCGTCCCGGCTTCGACGGCATGGGGTTGTGGATGCCACGGGGTGACCGGATCGTGTTTGCGTCCGGGAGCGACCGGCCGGAAGAAATCTGGTGGGCGGCCGCCGATGGCGCAGGTCAGGCGGAACAACTCACGCCGGATCGTCCGGGGGTGGGAGTCCGCGCGCCGTCGTCAATGACCGCTGACGGCCGCACGCTGCTGCTCTTCGAATTCGACCTGACAGGTCACACCAGATTCGACCTCGGATCGTTGACGATGGACGGAGCAGGTGGGTGGACATGGAAGCCCGTGTCGCAGCAGCCCTTTGAAGAGTACGACGCGGAAGTCTCACCGGATGGTCGATGGGTGGCGTACGGCACCACGGAGCAGGCGGTCCGGGTCTTCGTGAGTCCGTATCCCGAGATGGAGGGGCAACCCAGGTCTCAGCCGGGCGGATCGCGAAGTACCCGCTGTGGTCGCCCGACAGCAGCGAGCTGTTCTACACAACCGCCAGTGCGGCGCTGATGGCGGTGAAGATCGAGGCCGAGGCGGGGGCCCTCACGCCTGGCGTGCCCGAGGTGGTCTTCAACGGGTACTTCAATCGCGCGATTGGCCCGCGTGACTACGATATCGCCCCGGACGGGCGCTTCCTCATGCTCAAGGAAGCGGGTTCCGGAGCGCCACCCCGCCAGATCAACCTGGTGCGCAACTGGGTCGAGGACCTGAGAGAACTCGCGCCCCCCTCGCCCTGAGCGTCCGGGCTCGACGTGTTTGGCCGAACGCGTTTCTGCCCGTTACTTCTAGTACGGATTGCTGACGGTCGGCCGGCCGTCCTGCTGCGCCAGGTCCCAGCTCATCTGATAGACCAGCCGGACGACCTTCGTCATCTTCGGATAGTTGATCCGCTCCGGAACGTCGTAGATGGTGTGATAATCGGGGTGCAGCCCCGTGTCGAAGAACAGTGCGGGCACGCCGTGCTGGAGGAACGGCCACTGGTCGCTGCGGCGCATGAGGTTCGACGCTTTGTTGTCGTAGCTCTGCTTCAGATCCAGGAAGATGCCCTCGTTGGCGGTCGCCACCGCGGCCTTCATCGAGGCGCTCCACGTGGTCCCGAGAATGTTCACAGCGTTGTCGTTCGATGCGCCGGTCTGGATCTCCAGACCACGGAACCGCCGGCCGCCGCCGACGGGGACCTCCTCGTTCCTGCCGATCATGTCCATGTTCAGGACGGCCACCGTCTGGTCCAGCGGCCACAGCGGGCGCTCGGTATAGGCCCACGCGCCGAGGAGCCCGCGCTCCTCCGAGTTCCACGCGGCGAGCAGGACCGTGCGCCGAGGGCTCTGTCCCGCTCGCGCCGCCAGGGCATAGGCCTCCGCGATCTCCAGGAGCCCGACCGTACCCGATCCATCGTCGTCGGCGCCGTTGAAGACCTGGTCCCCGTCCGCGCCGTTGTGGTCGTAGTGGGCGCACACGATGACCCACTCGTCCTTGAGCTGCGGGTCGGCTCCCTCGACGACGGCGACCACGTTGCGGTCGGGCAGCACGTGGCGGTCCACCGAGGTTGTCACGCTCACCTCTGGACCCGGCAACGGCACCGGGGTAACCCCACCGCGGATCTCCGATGCCGTGGCGAGCTCGTCGAGCGTCTTGCCTGCGCTCCCGACGAGCCGTCCTGCCAGCGCCGGCGAGATCTGCGCGGCCGGGATCCGCACCTGGTCCATCCGAGTGGCGAGCGTGAAGCGATCGATTCGGGGAATCTCGGCGGGCCAGTAGTCCCGCGCGGCCGCCTCGAAGTTGGCCGGCTCCGGGTGGTTGTGGACGTCCCGGACGAAGAGAATGCCCAGCGCACCCCGGTCCTGCGCGAAGAGCGTCTTGTTGAGCTGGTTGGTGGCCTCCGATCGGATGAGCCCATCGAAGGGGCTGTCGGGGTCGTTCTCGCTCGGCTCGTGATCGAGCACGAGGACGATCTTGCCCCCGATCGCGGTCGCGTCGAGGTCGTCGTGCGACCGCTCGGCCGACGTGATATCGAATCCGGCGAAGACGACGGCGCCTCGCGCCTCGCCGCTGGCGCTGAACCGCAGCGGGTAGAAGTCTTGCCCGGACCGCAGCCGGAGCGTGGGCGCCATCGGCTCGGCGACCTCGAGGCGGTTCTCGCCGGCCAGCGTCGCGGTCATCAAGTTGAACGGCTGGTAGAACGAGCCGCCGGGCCCGGCCGGTTTCAGACCCAGCCGTTCGAAACGTGCCTTGATCCACTCGGCGGCGAGCCGGTTCTCGGGGGTGCCGACGAGGCGGCCTCGCATCGCGTCCCCAGCCAGGAAGAACAGATCGGCGCGAAGGTCCGACTCCCGGATCGAGTCGGCCTGCGGGGCCACCTCCTGGGCGTGCAGACCCTCCCGAGACTGCTGGCCGAAGACGAGAAACACCGGAAGGATGAGCGAGACGGCGGCGAGACGCGGCAGCATGTCTGGTCCTCGCTGAATCGGAACCAACCGTTGGCGATCGATGGCGCCATTATAGACCGGTCAGCGTGGTGGCCCCACACGGGTAGAATGGCAGTTCTCGACGGGACTGTTGCCACGGGCTGCTAGTGTCCTGTCACAGCAATTCGTGGAGTAAGTCCCGTGCGCGGCGCCCGGCTGGCCAGGCGCGAGGAATGAGCATACCGGGAGTATTCGAGCCGTCTCGAACAATGCCCAGCACAGCACGCGGCGGGATGCCCCGCGCGGGAATTATTCCGCGAATTACTGTGACAGGACACTAGGGCCAACCTGCTTCGCGCGAGGGAGAGAGGGAGCGTCCGCATGCGCATCGAGGACAAGACGTTTCTGGTGACGGGTGGCGCGTCGGGCCTCGGCGCCGCCGCGGCGCACATGCTCGTCGAACGCGGCGGGCGTGTGGTCCTTGCCGACATCAACGACACCGCCGGCCGGGATCTCGCGGCGAGGCTGGGTGACCGCGCGCGGTTCGCCCGGACCGATGTCACGAGCGAGGCAAGCGTCCGCGACGCCGTGTCTCTCAGCACGGCCGCCTTCGGCGGGCTGCACGGCATCGTCAACGCCGCCGGGATCGTGATCGCGGAGCGCACGCTCGGGAAGGGCGGTCCGCATCCTCTCGAGTCGTTCGTTCGCGTCATCCAGGTCAACCTGGTTGGCACCTTCAACGTCATCCGCCTCGCGGCGGGCGCGATCGCCGCCGGCGAGCCGGCCGAAGGCGATGAACGCGGGGTGATCGTCAACACCGCCTCGGTGGCCGCCTTCGATGGCCAGATCGGCCAGGCGGCCTACGCCGCATCGAAGGGGGGCATCGTCGGCATGACCCTGCCGATCGCGCGCGAGCTGGCGCGGTTCGGTGTCCGGGTCATGACGATCGCCCCGGGGATCTTCGATACGCCGCTGATGGCGGGGCTGCCCGAGGCGGCCCGAGAATCGCTGGGTCGACAGGTGCCGTTTCCGCCGCGGCTCGGGCGGCCGCCCGAGTACGCCTCGCTGGTCAGACACATCATCGAGAACGAGATGCTCAACGGTGAGGTGATCCGTCTCGACGGCGCCATCCGGATGGCGCCCAAGTAAACGCCGAAAAGGAGCTACGCCATGTCTTTCACATTACGGTCGGTACGGGCTGTCCGTGTGGCGGTGGGGATCGCGGCGGTCGTGGGGCTAGCGTCGGTCTTAACGGTCGTGACGGTCTTGACGATCCTGACACTCTTTACGGGGGTCGACGCACAGGCACCGGCGGGGCAGGCCGAGGAGCGGCCCCTGCCCGGCACCCGACTGAGCCTCGACGAGCTGAAGGCTCAGTTCTTCCATGTCAGCGCCGGTCGCCGGCTGCGTCCCGCGACCTGGCCGGAAGACAACCGTGTCGCGGTCGCGCTCGGCTTCGACGTGGACAACGCCTCGGCGGCGCTCTCGC
The DNA here is from genome assembly GCA_965197935.1 of Vicinamibacterales bacterium. GTDB lineage: Bacteria > Acidobacteriota > Vicinamibacteria > Vicinamibacterales > CAZQMT01 > CAZQMT01. The sequence continues at coordinate 559,041 of CBDAOD010000003.1, forward strand.
GGGGCGACCTCGGGTCCGAGATCCTGTCGCGTGGCGAATATGGGGCCGTCGACGCGCTGCCGCGCATCCTCCGACTCCTCGACCGGCACGACCTCCCCGCGTCCTTCTTCATTCCCGCGGTCAGCGCGGCGCTCCACCCCCAGATGATCACCGACATCCTGGCGCGGCCGCACCACGAGATCGGGGTCCACGGCTGGATCCACGAGCGTCTCCCGCTCCTCGATGACCCCGAGGAGGAGAAGCGGCTGCTCGATCAATCGATCGACTACCTGACCCAGGCCGTCGGTAAGCGTCCCGTGGGGTATCGCGCGCCCTCCTGGGCCATGAGCCGGCACACCATGCAGCAGGTGAAGGAGGCGGGGTTCCTCTACGACAGCAGCCTCATGGCGAGCGACGATGCCTACGAGGTGCTGATCGACGGTGAGCCGAGCGGGGTGGTCGAGCTGCCGATCGAACGTCTCCTGGACGACGCACCCTACTTCGGGAACACGAGCGGATCGCTGCCCTCACCCGAGCTGGTCCGTGAGATCTTTCAGTCGGAGTTCGACGTCGCCTACGAGGAGGGAGGCCTGTTCATCCTGACCCTGCACCCGCACTACATCGGCCACCGCTCACGCGTCGCGTCGCTCGAGCGGCTGATCAGCTACATGAAGGCGAAGCCCGGCGTGTGGTTCGCCACCCACGAGCAGGTGGCCCGCTACGTCAAGGAGGCCGCCGGAGGCCGGTAGGCGGGGCCTCCCTGGCGCCCCGTCCACCGGCCTCCGACGCGATCGAGGCGACCGTCACGCACCGCGTCCTCGAGGCGACGCGTCGTCGCGCCGTCGCGGCGCCGAGCAGTCGTTCAGTGCTCGTGCGTGTGGCCCGAGAAGTGCTTCTCGAGCTTCTCGTACATCGTCTTCAGCGCGTCGCCGCTCAACCCCTTCACGTCGGCGGCCTCGACCCCCGGCGCGTGCCCGAGGCCAGCGTGCCAGCCGAGTAGGCACTCGCCGCAGACACCGGCCTCGGTCTCGATGTTCGTCGCGCAGGGGCACGCTCCATCGACCAGGGCGCAGAAGTTGCACGCCGGGTTGATGCAGCAGGCATAGGGCAGGTCTTCCTTGACTTCGTCGAGGTCAGCCCGAAGGTGCTCGAGGCGCTCCTGCACCTCGGGGGCTACCTCCTGGGTCGCGCGCGTGGTGCTCAGCGTCGTGAGCGTGCCCAGACCCAGCACCAGCACGGCGATTGCGAAGATCGATCCTCGTCGCATTTGCAGCCTCCTGGCGTCCCGCGTGTCGCAGCCGCCGCGGCAGGCGAACCGCCTGTCCCATGGGTTAGGGCCGCAGCCTCCGCCCGCGACGAAGAAGCGTCTGTGGATTATAGCCTGACAGGCGCCCGTCTTGGTGCCAACGCGCCACTGGCGCCACGGACGCAGGGGTCAAGCAAAGCCCAGCAACGGGCACAGGATCCGCAGACCGACGAAGACGATCACCATGGCGATCGCGTCCATGATGACCCCGAACCGGATCATCGCCATGATCGGCACCAGACCCGACCCGTAGATGATCGCGTTGGGGGGCGTGGAGATCGGCAGCATGAAGGCGAGGCTGGCCGCGAGACACGCACCCAGCGCGGGCGGTACCGGATTCAGCCCCTGCACCTCGCAGATCGAGATCACGACTGGCACGAGCATGTTCGTGGAGGCCGTGTTCGACGTGATCTCGGTCAGCACCACGCCGACCACGATCGCCATGGCGGTGATGGCCCAGAGCGACTCGGCGCCGCTGATCTCGACGAGCTGCGACCCCACGTGCGCCGCGAGACCCGTGTCGAACATCATCTCGCCGAGCGACAGCCCACCGCCGAAGAGGAGGATCGTGCCCCAGTCGATCCGTGAGGCCGAGCCCCACTCGAGCGTGAAGCGGCGCTGAGACCAGTTGACCGGCAACACGAACAGGAGCGACGCCGCGCCAACCGCCACGACCGACTCGTGGAGGCGCCCGGAGAGGAATCGGGCGAACTCCGAATCCGTCGAGCCGACGAGCCCGACGACGCCGGGCGCCACCCAGAGGGTGACCGCCAGCCCGAACGCGATCGCGCAGTTGCGCTGGCCGGGTGTCCAGGGTCCCGCGGGCTGCTGATCCTCGAGATACGAGGCGGCCGCGGCCTCCCGCCCGCCGGCCCGCGCCAGACGCCGTCCGCTCACGACGAACAGCACGCTGGCGAAGGTCACCGAGATCGGCACGGCCATCAGCATCCAGGTGAAGAAGTTGATCCGGATCCCAAGGACCTGGTCGAGCAACCCCAGGGTGATCAGGTTGGGCGGCGTCCCGACAGGAGTCATGATCCCGCCCATCGAGGCGGCGTAGGCCAGAGCCAGGAGGAAGGTGCTCGAGGCGGCCTTGCCCTGCGGCAGGGCCGTCGTCCCGGTTGCCGCGAGGACCCCGACGGCCACCGGGAGCATCATGGCCGTCGTGGCCGTGTTGCTCATCCAGGCGGAGAGCACCATCGTCAGCCCGGCCACCGCGGTCCCGATCCGGGGCAGGCTGCCCTGGACGACCTTGAGCGAGAGGAGCGAGAAGGCCAGCCGCCGATCGAGCCCATGGTCGCTCACCGCCCGCCCGATCATGAAGCTACCGATGAAGAGGAAGATGGTCGGGCTCGCAAACGGGGCGAAGGCCCCGCGCGCGCTCGTGACACCGCTGACGACGGCCAACACGGCGCCTAGCAGCGCCGTGGCCGGAATCGGGATCGCCTCGGATACCCACCAGACCACCACCAGCGAGACGACGGCGGCCAGCCGGTGCGCCTCGACGGACAGCGCCGGCATCGGCAGGAACCAGACGAGAAGGAAGGCGATCGGGCCCACGAAGAACCCGATGGTGCGACGCCAGCGCTCGAAGCGTTCCTCGGCCGGCGTGAGGACACCGGTCGCGCGCCCGATGGCCGCGGCGCTCGACGAGTCGGTGAGCGGTGCGCCCGGAGGCGGTTGTTTGGCAGCCATGAGTTCTCCCGGCCCCCGCGCGCGAAGGTGTCGGGGGTCAATCCTAGAGACCTGTCGCCGAGATCGCAACCCGAATGCTCGACGGCGCGTGGTCGAGGAACCAGGCTCGACCACTACCGCCCGACAGGTCGTCGTGCACGCGCGCGGCGCCGGGGGCCCGCTCGAGAGATACACGGTGGGCGGTCCCGGAGCTGTGTCAGTTCCTGGGGTGCGGGACGATGGGGGCCACCCAGCAAACCGAAAACAGTGCGGCGGCTGATCCACGAACCTCGGACGAGCCACGGAAGCTGGCCGCCTTCACGGTTTGCTGGGTGGCCCCCATCGTCCCACGCCCCAGGAACTGACAAACTCGTCCGCGGACATTGATTGCCGTTCGGCTTCACCCTAGAATGAGGGCATGATGAAGCCGTTCCGGTCGCCGAGCGCCGGTCGCAACTTCACGATCGCGGCGATCGTGGGAGCCGTGGTGCTGGTCGGTGGGTGCTCCAAGGAGGAGCCGCGGCGCCGTGCGCGGAGCGGCGGCCCCGGCACCCAGCTTCCGCAGGAGGCGCTCCACCCCGACCTGACCGTGCCGCACGGCGACCATACGCCCCACAAGGGTGGCACGGTGATGATGTACGGGGATCTGCACTACGAGGTTATCCTCGATCGATCGGGACGCTACGAGCTGTGGCTCAGCGACGAGCTGCGGACCGAGCTCTCCGCCACCGAGGTGGACGGCGTGATCTTCACCGTACGGCCGGCCGACGGCGAGGGAGAGACGGAGGTGATCGCCCTGGAACCCGACGCCGAGAGCACCGGCTGGTTCGGCCAGGGACTGCCGATCGACAACTCTCAGACGATCGCTCGCATCGGCTTCGAGTACTCGGAGGAGCGCTACTGGATCGACTTGATGTTCCCGCAGGCGCAGTTCGGCGTCACGGAAGACGGCGCATCGACCGACGCCGCGGGTGAGACCACCGGCGAGGCCGGTGAGACCGGGGAAGAATCGGGTGAGGCCGACGCGCCCGGTGCCGAGACGGCGACTGCCCCCCCGGGCACGGCCTCCTGATCCGTCAGTCGCCCCGGAGTCCCCGCCTCGGACCCGGCCACCTGAACATAGACCCCCAAAAGGGCGGAGCCCGCGAGCCCCGCCCCGTCGACCTGTGGCCGGGGTTGGGCCACACGGCCCAACCCGTTCGTCGCCGTCAGTTCAATCCCGCATAGGCATAGAGCATGGCCGCGTTGTACTTCTCCGCGCCGGCCAGCCCGTACACCTGCCCCGCACCCTCGATCACGTAGTACTCGTTGTTCGCGTGGGCGCCACCGCCGTGCCCCACGCCGGCCCGGGAGATCGGCATGACCAGCGGGTCACGACCGAACAGGTAGGCCGGCCAGTAGGGCGCCGCAAGCGACTCGAACTGCAGCGGCTCGCTGTAGGAGACGTTGAACATGTCGAGCGTCTTCATCTGGGCCGCGGTGAGATCGCCCGTCAGCTCGACCTTGCAGTAGGGCACGTCGCCGATGATCTGCACCTCGACGTCCTCGTAGCCGTTCCGGTCAACCTGCTCGCGGACCTTCTGCACGAGGTCGATGCCGTCCTGGTCCGGCACATAGCGGAAGTTGTGCTTCGACGTGATCTTGCTCGGCAGGATCGCGCCGGCGCCGCCACCGTACATGTTGCCGCCCCAGACCCCGTCCAGGTTGAACGAGATCCCGTAGCGCGACATGCGGAGATACTCGAAGGGGTCGTCGCTGATGAAACGGGCCACGCCGAGATTCCGCGCCGCGACCTCCAGGTCGATCCCCTCGGCGGCCGAGCGGAGCTGCGCGAGCTGAGCCTCGTTGAGCGGGTCGACGTTGTCATAGAAGCCCTCGACGGAGGCGACGTTGCCCCCATCGTCGATGAGCGATTCGAGCATCTGCATGTGACGCCAGGCCGGACTGTCGACGGCCCGCTTCCGGCCTCCATGAATGTCACCGTAGACCGGGCCTCGGCCCCACTTCGCGCCGCTGGTGGTCAACTCGATGTAGACGCAGCCCTCGGAGCTGCCGCCGATCGAGGTGCCGCCGCCCCTCCCCTGCTGGTTGCGCGCGAACAGCGCGTCCGCCCCCTCGAAGAGGTCCTGGTGGTCCTTGACGAACTGCCGCAACCCGATCGACATCCGTTCCTCGTCACCCTCGGCCACGATGATCAGGTTGACCGGCAGCTTGCCGGCGACCTCGCGGATCGACATCAGGGCGTTGTAGGTCGCCATCTGGCCGCCCTTGGAGTTGGTGGCGCCGCGGGCGACCAGGACCTTGGGAAACGGGGGCTGCTCGACGATCCGACCCTCGAACGGCGGGTAGTTCCACAGGTCGGGCTGCGTGATCGGCATCGTGTCGTACATCCAGTACACGATCAGCGTCTTCTCGGCCCCCTCGTCGCACTTGGCGTAGACGACTGGATTGCCCTGCGCGCCCCACTCGGTCTCCCCGACCTCGTAGACCTGCGACTCCTGGCAACCTAGCTCGTCGAAGAACCCCTTGACCATCTGGGCGGACTCGGGGATCCCCTCGCCGGTGTTCGAGATGCTCGGCTGCTGCACCCAGCGCACGAGACGCATGACGTGCTCGTCGAAGTTCTCGTCGATGTGCGCGAAGACCGCCTGCAGCTCGTCCGACGCCTGGCTGAGGTCGGGCTGGATCTCGGTGTCGCCGTTCGGTCTGAACCCCAGGCTTTCCTCGGCCACCGCCTCTGGCACCTCGGACGCCATCTCCTGCGCCCCGTCATCACCCGCGCAGCCGACCACGAGCACCCCGAGGGCCACCACGGCCACGCCACACGTCAGCCATGACTGCATTCGTCGCATGTTCGGCCTCCCTACCCTTTGCCGTCGAGTCCGCGATGTCCCGCCTCGCGGGGCTCACGCCCCGCGCCACGACCGTCCGGGGCGTTACCCCGCCAGATCCCGCCTCTCGCCGGGCGCGGCCGTCGGCCGCGCCACTCCAGCCACGCCTGGGTGCCGCGCGGCCGACTCGTCCACCCGTGGAACGAGCGTCAGCCTGCCGGCTAATTCTGCCCGCCGAAGTTGTACAGGACCGTGGCGACCGACTTCTCGGCGCCCGCGTAGCCGTACACCCGGCCGGCTCCCTCGATCACGAAGAACTCGTTGTTCGCGTGCGACCCTGCGCCGTAGCCGGCCGCGCCGCCCACGATCGGCATCTGCAACGGGTCGCGGGCGAAGAGATACGCGGGCCAGTACGGCCCGAGGATCGTCTCCTCCGCAACAGGCTCGGAGTAGGGCATGCCAAAGATATCGTAGGTCCGGGACAGGGCCTCCGCGACATCGGTGTCGTAGCGCATCTTCGACCACGGCACGTCCCCGATGACCTGCAGCTCGACGTCCTCGTAGCCGTTGCGGTCGATCTGCGCGCGCACCTTGTTCATCAGGTCGATCCCGTCCTGCGCCGGCAGATACCGCGTGTTGTGCTTCGAGGTGATCTTGCTGGGTAGGATCGCCCCGGCGCCGCCGCCGTACATGTTGCCACCCCAGACGCCATCGAGGTTGAACGAGATCCCGTAGGCGGCCATCTTCAGATACTCGAACGGGTCATCGCTGATGAACCGCGCCACGCCCAGGTTCCGCGCCGCCACCTCCAGGTCGATCCCCTCCGCCCGCCGGCGCATGACGGCCAGCGCGTCTGCCGACAGCGGCTCGACGTCATCGTAGAAGCCCTCGACCCGCGCGATGTTCCCGTTCTCGTCGATGAGCGACTCGAGCATCTGCATGTGGCGCCACGCCGGGCTGTCCACCGCGCGCTTCCGCCCGCCGTGGATGTCGCCGTAGACCGGCCCGCGGCCCCATTTCGCGCCACTCGTCGTCAGCTCGATGTAGACGCAGCCCTCGGATCCGCCCGACAGCCCGCCGCCGCCGCCGGCCCCGCCGCGTCCGAAGCGGTACATCGCCTCCGCGTCGGCGAAGAGCTCGGGGTGGTCCTTGACGAACTGGCGCAGCCCGATCGACATCCGCTCCTCGTCGCCCTCGGCGACGACGATCAGGTTGACTGGCAGCTTGTCGTGGACGGCCTTGATCGACATGAACGCGTTCCACTGCGCCATCTGCGGACCCTTCGAGTTCGTCGCGCCGCGGCCGACCAGGACCTTCGGGAACGGCGCCTGCTCGACCAGCTCCGCCGCGAACGGCGGGTAGTTCCACAGGTCGGGCTGCGTGATCGGCATCGTGTCGTACATCCAGTAGATGAGCAGCGTGCGCTCGGCGCCCTCGTCGCACTTGGCGTAGACGACCGGGTTGCCCTGCGAGCCCCACTCGGTCTCGCCCACCTCGTAGACCTGCGACTCCTGGCAGCCGAGCTGGTCGAAGAACCCCTTGACCATCTGGGCCGATTCGGGGATGCCCTCGCCCGTGTTGGAGATACTGGGCTGCTGGACCCACCGCTGGAAGTTGAGCACATGCTCGTCGATGTGCTCGTCGATGTAGTCGTAGACCTGCTTCAGCTCGTCAGACACCTGCGTGAGGTCGGGCTGGATCTCGGTGTCACCGTTGGGCCGGATCCCCAGACTCGGCGCGGCCTCCTCGGTCGCGGGCGCCTGCTCGGCCATGCCACCGCCGTTCTCGCTCGCGCAGCCGACCGAGAAGGCGACCAGGCCCAGGAGGGCCACGCCGCGCACCAGCCACGATAGGGTTCGTCGCATGTTGGGTCTCCTCAGAATGACGCTGAGTTCGTGATTATCACCCGGTTCGCGATTTCCGCCGAACCAGAGCTCTTGAGCTCGGCCCCGCCGAGTCCACTAGTTCGCGCCTCCGTAGTTGTAGACGAACGTGGCGATCGACTTCTCGGCGCCCGCCAGACCGTACACCCGGCCCGCTCCCTCGATCACGTAGTACTCGTTGTTCGCGTGGCCGCCGCCACCGTGGCCCGCCGCGCCGGCCACGATCGGCATGCCCATCTCCCGCGCGAACAGATACGACGGCCAGTAGGGACCCAGGATCGTCTCCTCGGCGATCGGCTCGGCGTAGCGGATGCCGAAGATGTCGTAGGTGGTCATGAGCGCCTGCGCCAGGTCGGTGTCGTAGCGCATCTTCGACCAGGGCACGTCCCCGATGACCTGCAGCTCGACGTCCTCGTAGCCGTTGCGGTCGAGCTGCGCGCGCACCTTGTTCATCAGGTCGATCCCGTCCTGCGCGGGTAGATACCGCGTGTTGTGCTTCGAGGTGATCCGGCTGGGCAGGATCGCCCCGGCGCCGCCACCGTACATGTTCCCGCCCCAGACACCGTCGAGGTTGAACGAGATCCCGTAGCGGGCCATCCGCAGATACTCGAACGGATCGTCGCTGATGAACCGCGCCACCCCCAGGTTGCGCGCGGCCACCTCCAGGTCGATCCCGGTCGCGCGCTCGCGCAGCGCGGCCAGCGCGGTCTCCGACAACGGCTCGACGTCGTCGTAGAAGCCATCGACCCGGGCGATGTTGCCGTTCTGGTCGATGAGCGACTCGAGCATCTGCATGTGGCGCCAGGCCGGGCTGTCCACGGCGCGTTTCCGCCCACCGTGGATGTCGCCGTAGACCGGCCCGCGGCCCCACTTCGCGCCGCTCGTGGTCAGCTCGATGTAGACGCAGCCCTCGGACCCGCCCCCCAGCGAGCCGCCGCCGCCGGCGCCCTGGCCACCGAAGCGATACATCGCGTCGGCCCCCTCGAACAGCTCCGGGCGGTCGTGGACGAACTGGCGCAGCCCGATCGACATTCGCTCCTCGTCGCCCTCGGCCACGAAGATCAGGTTGACGGGCAGGGTGCCGGTCACCTCCTTGATCGACATGAAGGCGTTCAACTGGGCGACCTGCGGCCCCTTCGTGTTGGTGGCGCCGCGTCCGATCAGCACCTTGGGAAAGGGCGCCTGCTCGACCAGCCGGCCCTCGAACGGCGGGTAGTTCCACAGGTCGGGCTGGGTGATCGGCATGGTGTCGTACATCCAGTAGATCACCAGCGTCTTCTCCGCGCCCTCGTCGCACTTGGCGTAGACCACCGGATTGCCCTGCGAGCCCCACTCGGTTTCCCCCACCTCGTAGACCTGCGATTCCTGACAGCCGAGCTGGTCGAAGAACCCCTTGACCATCTGCGCCGACTCGGGGATGCCCTCTCCGGTGTTCGAGATGCTCGGCTGCTGGATCCAGCGCTGGAAGTTGAGCACGTGCTCGTCGATGTTCTCGTCGATATGGGCGAAGACCTGCTGGAGCTCCTCCGAGACCTGGCCGAGGTCCGGCTGGAGCTCGGTGTCGCCGTTGGGCCGGATCCCAAGGCCCGGGCCGCTGGTCTCGGTGGCCGGAACCTCCTCGGGCATGCCGGCGCCGTTCTCACCGGCGCAACCCGTCACGAGAGCGACCACACCCACGAGGGCCAGGCCGAGCGGCAGGCAGGTCAGATGTCGTCGCATGTCGATCCTCCTGGTAGCGGGCGGGACCTAGTTCTGGCCGGCTAAGTTGTAGAGCGTCGTCAGGACGCTCTTCTCCGCGTCGGCCACACCGTAGACGTTCCCGGCGCCCTCGATGACGTAGTACTCGTTGTTCGCGTGGGACCCACCACCGTGGCCGGCGCCGCCTCCCACGAGCGGCATCTGCACCGGATTGTCGTTGAACAGATACGCCGGCCAGAAGCCGGCGAGCATCGTCTCGAAGGGCGGCGGGTCGTTGTAGGGAATACCGAAGATGTCGTAGGTCTTCATCAACGCGTCCGCAATCTCGGTGTTGTAGTCCACCTGACAGTAGGGAACGTTGCCGATGATCTTCATCTCGACGTCCGCGTAGCCGTTCTCGTCGAGCTGCGCCCGAACCTTGTCGGCCAGATCGATGCCATCCATCTCGGGCACGTAGCGGATGTGGACCTTCGACGTGATCCGGCTCGGCAGGATGGCGCCCGCGCCGCCCCCGTACATGTTCCCGCCGAAGATGCCGTCCATGTTCCAGGAGATGCCATACCGCGCCAGCTTGAGATACTCGAGCGGGTCGTCGGTCATGAACCGGGCCACGCCCGTGTTCCGCGCCGCCACCTCCAGGTCGATCCCCTCCGCCTGGCCCTCGAGGTAGGTCAGCTCCTCCGGCCGCAGCGGCACCCTGTTGTCGTAGAAGCCCGCGACCTCCACGCCGTTGCCGTCCGGGGTCAGCAGCGACTCCAGCATCTGGATGTGCCGCCAGGCCGGGCTGTCGACGGCACGCTTGCGGCCCCCGTGGATGTCACCGTAGACGGGACCGCGACCCCACTTTGCGCCGCTGGTGATCAGCTCGAAGTTCACGCACCCCTCGGAGCTGCCCGCGATGCTGGCGCGACCGCCGGCGCTCTGGCCGCCGAACCGATACATCGCCTCCGCCTTCGAGATAAGCTCCGGGTTCTCGGTCACGAACTTGTGAAGCCCGAGCGACATCCGCTCCTCGTCACCCTCGGCGACGAAGATCACGTTGACCGGGAGCGTGCCGGTGACGGCCCTGGCCGCCATCAACGCGTTCCACTGGACGATCTGGGGGCCCTTCGAGTTGGCGGCGCCCCGGCCGATCATGAACCTTGGGGAACGGCGCCTGCTCGACGAGACGCCCCTCGAACGGCGGGTGGAGCCAGAGATCGGGCTGCGTGATCGGCATCGTGTCGTACATCCAGTACAACAGGGCCGTTCGCTCCGCCCCGACGTCGCAGTCGGCGTAGACGACGGGGTTGCCCTGGGCGCCGTACTCCGTCTCGCCCATCTCGAACACTCGCGCGTCCTGACAGCCCAGCTGGTCGAAGAACCCCTTGACCATCTGTGCCGTCTCGGGGATTCCCTCGCCGGTGTTCGAGATACTCGGCTGCTGGATCCAGCGCTGCAGGTTGAGCACGTGCTCGTCGATGTAGGCGTACACCTCCTGCAGCTCCTCGGACACCTGGGTGAGATCCGGCCGGATCTCGGTGTCGCCCAGGGGGCGGATTCCCAGCGACGGCTCTGCCTCGGCGACCGGCGCCTCCCCGACGTCCGGAGCCCCACCGGCACAACCCACAGTGAACGCGAGAACACAGGCGAGGGCCAATGGCAGTCTCATGATCGAACTCCCCACATGGATGGTTGTCGCCTGCCGCGCCCGCACATCGCGACTCGGCCACGGGCGACGCCCGTTCGCGACCTCGTCGAACCCGGCTCGAGCGACGACCATCGAGACGCCGAGCGGGCACACCTTACCACCCCTACTACGAGTACCGCGCGATTATAGCCCGACAGGGGTCCACTGTCACCCGGCGGGCGACACCGTGGCGAAGGCGAAACCGGATCACGCGCCAGGCGAAACCGGTGGCCCGTGCTCGCATGGCCCCCGGGAAGGCAGGTAAACATCTGCCGTCCCGTTCAGATATATATAATGACGACCGTACATGAACATCCTCATGAGCTTCCGGCTGGCGCTCAAGGCCCTCAACCGGAACAGACTCCAGACGGCCTTGACGATGCTCGGCGTCGTGATCGGCGTCGCCGCCGTGCTGACGATGGTGGCACTGGGCACCGGAGCGCAGGCCTCCATCGAGGAGAAGATCCGGGCGGCCGGGACGAACGTCATCAACGTCCAGGCCGGGAACTACGACCGTTACGGACGCGACGCCACGGGGCCGGCGGTCGAGGACGACGAGAACTCGGCCGGCCTGGCCGGGCTCCCCGCCATGGGCACCCTGGCCGCGGCCGGCGGGTTCAGCGGGTCGTCGAGAGCGGGCATCGCCCGGGACCGCGACGGCCGGCCGTACTGGCCGACCCCGCGGCACCGGATCCCGCCTGGGCGGGGCGCCTCCACGGACCTGGTGCGTGCGGATAGTGACGCCATTCGCGCCGAGATCCCCGGTGTGCAACACGTCGCGGCGGGCGTGAAGGACAACGCGCGGCTCGAGGTCGGCGAGGACCGGCGCACCTTCGCGCCGATGGAAGGCACCGACATCGATCTGGCCGAGATTCGCAACTGGTCCATCCGCTTCGGCCGGTTCTTCGAGCCCGAGGACATCGAGACGGCCGCCCGGGTCACGGTGCTGGGAGGGACCGTCAGCGCCACGCTCTTCGGCGACGGCATCGACCCGGTGGGTGAGGAAATTCTGGTCCGTGACCATCCCTTCGAGATCATCGGCGTGACGACGACGATTCGGCCGAAGTCGCGGGTGGCCCGGTCCGAGACCGAGTTGGTCTATCTGCCCTTCACGACGGCCCAGCAACTCCTCGAGATCGAGCACCTTCACGACATCACGGTGAGCTCGGAGGCTGCGGGCGAGACGACCCGCGTCGCCGAGGACGTCTCGAACCTGCTGCGTCTGCGTCACGCGATCGGGCCCGATGACCCCGACGACTTCACCATCAAGACCCAGGCGAAGGAGAGCCTGCTCGGCAAGGGGCTTCACCCGACCATGGCGCGAGCCGTCGTCGGCAACGTCGCCGGGCTGGAGCAGGTCACGCTCGAGGAGATGGCGATCACGCTGCAGCAGGCCAGCAAGACCATGACGACACTGCTGGCCAGCATCGCCGGCGTCTCGCTCCTGGTAGGCGGAATCGGCATTATGAACATCATGCTGGTGTCCGTCACCGAGCGAACACGCGAGATCGGTATCCGCATGGCCGTCGGCGCGCGCGCGCGCGACGTGCTCATGCAGTTCCTGATCGAGGCGATCACGCTCAGCCTCCTGGGCGGCGTGCTCGGCATCGCGGTCGGGTACGCGGCATCGGGAAGCATCACCCGGCTCTTGCAGTGGTCGACGGAGGTCTCGGCCGTGGCCGTGGCGATCGCCTTCGGCGTGGCGGCGGCCGTGGGAGTCTTCTTCGGCTTCTATCCCGCCCGGCAAGCCTCGCTGCTGGACCCCATCGAGGCGCTGCGTTTCGACTGACCGGGCCGCGCGAGTGGCCTGTGGCGCGTCGAGCGCGGCGCCCCGGGACCGGCATGAGCCAGACCGGCCGGAACGACGCCCGCGGAGCGAGAACACCCGGCGTAGATGACAGGATGCGATTGGAGCGCGTAACCCTCGGTCTCACCGTGGCGGCCGCCCTCGTGACCGGCTGCGCGAGCAACCCGGAGATGCGGCTGATCCGGGACGCGGCCTCGGCGCTGGGCGGCCGCGGGGATGTCGAGGACGTGGACACGCTGGTGCTCGAGGGCGAGGCCGAGAGCTACGAGCTCGGCGCGGGTCGAAGCCCACACCCGGGATCCGACCTGCCGGCCTTCACGGCGACCATCAAACGGGAGTTCGACTGGGCCAACGGCCGGTTCCGGTTCGAGGAGACCCGGACGCCCGCCTTCACGACGACCACCGGCTCGACCACCCCTCAACGCTTCATCGCGGCGCTCGACGGCGACCTGCCGTACAACATCGATTCCTTCGACAAGGCCAGCCCGCTGTCGCCCGGTTTCGCCAGCGAGCGCCGGGCTCAGCTCCGCCATCACCCGATTGGACTCGTCCGCGCCGCACTCGCCGATGGAGCGCAGACCACCGGCACCCGACAGCTCGAGGGGTTCGAGGCGGTCGACATCGTGACGGTCGATGGGGCCCAGCTGACCCTGCTGGTGGACGGCGAGACCGGATTGCCGGCCAGGGTCAGGTCGATGGCCTACGACTACAACCGCGGCGACGTCCTCGTCGAGACCGAGTTCGCCGACTACGAAGGCGTCGACGGGGTCATGCTCCCGATGACCCTGACCTCGCGGGTCGACGGCTGGGTCGTGGCCGTCATGCGGGTCACGACCAGCGGCATCAACGCCCGGCCGGGTCGGCTCGAGGCCCCGAGGCTCATCAGAGGGGTGTCCACGCAGCCCGGACAGGTCACGGCGACTGCCGAAGAGCTCGCCGAGGGTGTCTGGTGGGTGTCGCCCGGGCGGGATACCTGCTCCCTGGTGGTCGAGTTCGAGGATCACCTCACCCTGATCAACACACCGTTCGGCGACGGCAACACGCTTGCGGTCATCCAGGCCGCCCGTCTGCTCAGACCGGACAAGCCGCTCACCCAGGCGATCATCACGCATCATCACGTCGACTACGCCGGCGGCATCCGCGCGGCGGTCGCCGAGGGCCTGACCCTGCTCGTCCACGAGAGCGCCCACGACTACTACGAAGACATGGTGAGCCGGCCGCACACCTTGAACCCGGATGCGCTCGGCCGGAGCCCGCAAGCGCCCCGTATCGAGACGGTGGGCACGGAGCGGATCCTCGAGGACGCGACCCGGCGTCTCGAGCTCTATCACGTGGCGGACTGCGAGTGGGTCGACGGGCTCTTGATGGCGTATCTGCCAGGAGAGCGTCTCCTGTTCGAGGCGGATGTATTCTCGCCGCCGGCCGACCCGCTGGCTCGGCGGTATCCGGAGTACCCCTTCGCGGCGAATTTGCTCGAGAACGTCGCGGCGCGCGGGCTGGAGATCGAACGCGTCGTGCCGGCGCACGGTCGCGTCGTACCGCTCGCCGACCTGCAGAAGGCGGCCGCGCCGCCGTTCGTCGCGCCGGGTCAGGATCCGGAGGAACCTCCGGCATGACGGCACCGGATCACGAATCTCCGACGTGGGACGCCACATTCGACTTGACGGATGGGCCGGCAGGACAGCATAGTCTCGACCTCGGCGGCATCCGGGGTCGTGACGGTATTCACGCAAGAGCAGGAATCTGACACATGGCATTGATCACGGTTCAGGACCTCGTCAAGGACTACTACATCGGCGAGATCGTCGTGCAGGCGCTGCGCGGGGTGACGCTGGACATCGAGAAGGGCGAGTTTGTGGCGGTCATCGGGCCGTCGGGGTCGGGCAAGTCGACCTTCATGCACATCCTGGGATGTCTGGACCGGCCGACGAGCGGGAGCTACACGCTGGAGGGGCGGGACATCTCCAAGCTGTCGCGGGACGAGCTGGCGGCGGTGCGGAATCAGACGATCGGCTTCGTCTTCCAGGGGTTCAACCTGCTGGCCCGGACCTCGGCGCTCGAGAACGTGGAGCTGCCGCTGCTCTACTCCAAGTCGGCGCTGTCGTCGGCCGAGCGGCACAAGCGGGCGGAGGCGGCGCTCGAGGCGGTGGGGCTGTCGGACCGGGCGGACCACCATCCGAACCAGCTCTCGGGCGGGCAGCAACAGCGGGTGGCGATTGCGCGGGCGCTGATGAACGACCCGTCGATTCTGATGGCGGACGAGCCGACGGGGAACCTCGACAGCCGGACGAGCATCGAGGTCATGGATATCTTCCAGCGGCTGCGGGAGGAGAAGGGGATCACGACGATCCTGATCACGCACGAGCAGCACATCGCCGAGTATGGGTCGCGGATCATCGGGTTCCGGGACGGTGTGATCGTGTGGGACCGGCAGAACGTCGACCGGCGGGTGGCACGCGAGGAGCTGGCCGGCCTGCCCGCCCCCGCCGAGGCCACGACCTCCTGATCGAAGTGTCGCGCAAGGCTTCAGCCCCGCGACCCGGAACCCGTGTTCGTGAACGACGTGGAGCAAAGGTGAGGACGCCATGACCGTAGGAATGAGCTTCAAGATCGCGCTCAAGGCTCTGGGGCGCAACAAGCTGCGGACGACGCTGACGATGCTCGGCATGATCATCGGCGTGGCGGCGGTCCTCACGATGGTCGCACTGGGGAGTGGCGCCCAGGCCTCGGTCACCGACGAGGTGCGGGCCTCGGGGACGAACCTCGTCCACGTGAACGCCGGCAACTACACGCGCGGCGGGCAAGACGTCGGCATACCCGCCGGCCGCGGCGCCGCCACGAACCTGACTGTCGAGGACGGCATCGCACTCGCCAACGACGTGGATGGCGTCACGCAGGTGGTCGAATCCGTGACCGAACGCGGACAGATCACGGCGGGCGAGGGCCGATTCTTCGGCCGCATCCGGGGTGTCGGGTACGGCTGGTCCGACATCTACTCCTGGGGCTGGAAGTATGGCGAGGCCTTCGAGGAGGGCCAGGTCAGCGGTCGCGCCAACGTGGCGATCCTCGGCACGATCGTGAGCGACAAGCTCTTCGAACCCGACGTGGACCCGGTCGGCCAGACCATCCAGATCTGGGACAATGACTTCGAGGTCGTGGGCGTGACGGATACGACGACCGACGATCAGGCCGAGACCGTGTTCGTGCCGTTCACGGCCGCCCAGGACCACCTCCAGATCACCTACCTGCACGCCCTGGTGCTGGCGGCGGAATCGGCAGGCGTCACCTCGCGCATCTCGACCGACGCGACGGAGATGCTCCGCGAGCTGCACGGCATCAACGCCCAGGAGGCCGCCCTGGCGTCGGCCGGCGCTGGGGTCTCCGGCCAACTGGCGCCCGACATCGTGGGCGGCACCGACATTCCTGGCGGCGGAGGCGATGAGGAATCGTTCATCATCCAGCGGGGCAAACCCAAGCGCCAGGTGGCGGACGACTTCACGGTGCGGACGCAGGCGGCCCAGGCGCTGACCAAGGGGCTCTACACGTCGGCGGCGGCGTTCATCCTCGCCAACCTCCCGCAGCTCGACGACGTGACGCTCGACGAGCTGGCCAACACGCTCGACAAGGCCAATACCACCATGACCGCGCTCCTGGCCAGCATCGCGGGCGTCTCGCTGCTCGTCGGCGGCATCGGCATCATGAACATCATGCTGGTCTCGGTCACCGAACGCACCCGCGAGATCGGGATCCGGATGGCCGTCGGTGCTCGCGGCAACGACGTGCTGCAGCAGTTCCTGGTCGAGGCCATCACGCTGAGCCTGATCGGGGGTGTGCTGGGGATCGCCCTCGGTTTCGTCGCCTCGGACGCGGTGACCCGCGTCCTCGAGTGGCCCACGCGGATCTCCCCCGGTGCCGTGGGCATCGCCTTCGGGATCGCCGCGGCCATCGGCGTGTTCTTCGGGTTCTACCCGGCCCGGAAGGCGTCGCTGCTCGACCCGATCGACTCGCTGCGCTACGAGTAGGGCGGGGCACCCTCTGACCGGCCGTTACGAGTCGCTGCGCGCGTCCTTGACCAGGACGAGCCGTGAGAGATCGACGAAATCCCGGGGGTTGAGCGTCCAGAACCGGGCATCGTGCGAGATGGCGCACGCGGCAATGGCGAGGTCGACCTCCCGTCCGCGGGGTCGGCGCACCCTCCCGAACAGTTCGGCGGCCAGGGCCGCTTCCCGCGGCCCGAACGCCACCCCAGCCTCCCGCGGGAACAAGGTTTCCTGCGCCGCCAGCTCCGGCGGGCGCCGGGGTCCGCGGAGCCACTCGTAGAGAACCAGCGTTGAGAACGTCACACGCTCGCCCGCCTCGATGCACCGGCGAAGCCCGGGCGCCGATCGTCGGGGTCCCGTGAGCGCGTCGAGCAGCACCGACGTGTCGAGATGAATCATCGAGCCCGGGTGGCGGGCCGTCCGCCACGCCGTCGCGCGGCGCGGACCCTCTGACCGGCCGTTACGAGTCGCTGCGCGCGTCCTTGACCAGGACGAGCCGTGAGAGATCGACGAAATCCCGGGGGTTGAGCGTCCAGAACCGGGCATCGTGCGAGATGGCGCACGCGGCAATGGCGAGGTCGACCTCCCGTCCGCGGGGTCGGCGCACCCTCCCGAACAGTTCGGCGGCCAGGGCCGCTTCCCGCGGCCCGAACGCCACCCCAGCCTCCCGCGGGAACAAGGCTTCCTGCGCCGCCAGCTCCGGCGGGCGCCGGGGTCCGCGGAGCCACTCGTAGAGAACCAGCGTTGAGAACGTCACACGCTCGCCCGCCTCGATGCACCGGCGAAGCCCGGGCGCCGATCGTCGGGGTCCCGTGAGCGCGTCGAGCAGCACCGACGTGTCGAGATGAATCATCGAGCCCGGGTGGCGGGCCGTCCGCCACGCCGTCGCGCGGCGCGGACGGCGGCGATCTCTTCATCGACGGCGCCGACGGGCCCACGCGGAATTGCGTCGACGACTTCATCGAAGACCCTCAGCAGCCGAAGGCGCTCCGCCTCGCTCAGGCGCCCCACGCGCGCGGCGTAATCCTCGATCGCCTCCCGCACAACCTCGCTTTGCGGTTTGCCCAGCCGCGCTGCGGTCCGCTTGAGCCGGTCGACCGTCGGCTGGTCGACGGTGAAGGTCACCTTGACCATATCGACACCATATTACCATATGCAACTCGCCCGATTGCGCGACTGGAGTGGGGGTTGTAGGAGCCGCCTAGGGCGAACGGTTCTGTGTCGCCCAGGCGTAGTGGGCAGCGGCGCGGTCGAGGATCTCGGGCAGATCCTCGACGAGCAGGTAGCGCTGCTCGACGAGCCGCAGCGCGGTGGCCGTGATCCGGCCGATGTAGTCGTGTCGGTCGCGATACCGCTCCGCAATCGACAGCCGCGGATCACCGGTCCGCTCTCCCTCCGCGGTCGTGCGCGGAAACGCCAGGTAGGAGCCGATCTCGCTCGACAGCCGATCCGGGGCGCCGATGCTCGGGTGCCGATAATTCCAGCCGGTCTGGGTGGCGAGCGGCACCGCGATCTCGGGCATCCGGATTCCCGCTCGGTCGTTGCCGTCGACCGCAGGGACGCGCTGGACGAACGGCTTGCCGATGCGCGGCGGCTCGTAGCCGACGATGCCCTCGTCCCAGTCGGGGCCGTAGTCGAGGCGTAGCGCCGTCAGCGGGGCGTGGGGCAGGTCGACACCGGGCATCGCCGGCCATCCGGCGTCGGCCGGCGCCGTCAGCGTTCCGTCGGCAAGGCGCGGATACCGGCTCGGGGGTGGCTCGACGCCGTCGGCCACCCAATCGTCCAGCGCCCGGAACAGGGCCCGGATCGCCGGGTTGTAGACGAGGGTGTTCATGGGCGCCTGGCCGAGGAAGACCCGGTTGGGGTTCGCGGCAGGTGGGAAGCGGCCGACGATGTGCGGCGCCGACGAGATGAAGTAGAGACGGCTGCCCGCCGGCGGCTCGATGTCGCTGACGCCGGCGACGTCGGTGTGGGTGAGCGAGCCCGCGCGGTTGAAGTACTCCGAGTTCGTCATGACGTGGAACAGCCTGGGCGCGGTGCCGCTGGCCTCGGCGCGCCGCAGGAGTCCGTCCGTCACGCCGGTCTCGGGGTCGATCGTCGACACGTCGGTGAACGGGAACATGTCCACGGGGAAGAGGAAGTTGAAGTGCTGCAAGGCATCTCGGGACGCCTGCCCGAAACGGTGGTTGAACGACCCACGGCCGGCCCCGCCCACCTGCGCGAGCCCCCCGTCGAAGACCCGCCGGCCGTCCTCGTCCTCGTTGAATCCCCGATACAGGAAGTGCCGGAGGAAGCGACCGGTCTGGGAGACGCCCCAGCCAAGGGCGTGCTCGATGCCGGAGAGCGGGTTGCCCTCGGCCTCCGAGGCGTGCTTGAAGAAGCTCACGAGGTCACGCGTGCCCGCCAGACCGCACCCGACGACGCGGGGGCCCTGACTGCGGTAGACCACGTCGTAGATCTGGCCGGGCTCGAAGCCGCCGTCGAGCTCGACCTCCCCGGATCCGGTGAACCGCCAGCGGTCTCGCGGCAGCACCTCCGGAGGATCCGTCGGCAGGCGACGGACCATCATGACGTGCTCGTCGCTCTCCGGCTCGAGGACCGGATAGGCCGCGTGGCCCCGGTCCGCAATCAGCGCCGTCGGCCCGGTCGGGCCGACGAAGTTGCCGCGCACCGGACCCGTGATCGGCCGGCCGGCGTCGGTGGCGATCGGCATCTCCATCCGCATCCGGCCGGCCGGCACGTCCCACTGCCAGCCCATCCATAGCAGCGAGAACCCGCGCCGCATCAGGGTACCGTCGCCGAACTCCGCGGCCGTCGTCGGGTCCTCGGAATTCGAGCCGTTCTGGAACGTGGCGAGGATGCGCTTGCGGCCCCGGTTGCCCGCCTCGTAGAACAGGCGGCCGTTGCCGCGGCTCGGGTCGACCGGCTTCAGGAGATAGAAGTCGGCGGTGAATTCCACCTCGCCGCCGGCGTTCCGCGGCGCGAGCGCGAGATCGACGCTGACATCGTTCTGCCGCCGATCTGGATCGATCGCGAACTCCGCGGTGCCAATGAGCTTCTCGTAGGGGCCCGCGAGCCCGAAAGGCCTGCCGTCGAGGACGACCTCGCGTCGCTCGACGCGCAGCCGGACGACGCGGGCTTCAGCGGCCGCGGTGAGGAGGAAGAAAAGGGTGAGAGCGCAGGCGGTCGTCAAGCGCATGGAGGGTCATCGCGGACTCGAGGTACCGGGCAACGCATGCGCCCGTCTGGCGTCGTCCGCTTCGCGGAGGGCGGAACGACGTCCGCCCAGCAAACCGAAAACATTGCGGCGGCTGTCGCACGAGTGACGGACGAGCAGGGAGGCCGGCCGCCTTCACGGTTTGCCTGGCGGACGCCATTCCGCCCTCCGCGACACTGACAACATCAGGTAGTGTCCTGTGACAGTGATGCTGCAGTCGGCCGGCGGCATCGAAGCGCCCCGGCAGTGCCCAGCTCCGCTCTCGGAGGCGGACGAGCCGGCACAACCCGGGGCAGCGCGGCGGGGCTGACGCCCCGCCCTACTGGTAACGCAGGGCCTCGATCGGGTCGAGACGCGCTGCCTGTTGGGCCGGATAGAAGCCGAAGAAGACGCCAACGGCAGCCGCAATCCCGAAGGCCAGAGCGACGGCGTTGAAGGAGACCTGTGTCGACCACTGCAGGAACTCCTGGATGCCGCCAGACGCGGCATAGCCGAGGGCAATGCCGATGACCCCCCCGATCAGGCTCAGGGTGACCGCCTCGACCAGGAACTGCAACAGCACGTCACGGGCGCGCGCCCCGACCGCCATCCGGATCCCGATCTCCCGTGTGCGCTCGGTCACCGAGACCAGCATGATGTTCATGATCCCGATGCCGCCGACGAGCAGCGACACACCCGCGATACAGGCCAGGAGCGCAGTCATGGTCTTGCTCGCCTGCTCGAGCGTCATCGAGAGCTCCTCGAGCGTGACGGCCTCGAGCCCGGGCACGTTACCCACGACCACGCGGGCGATCTCCGGCAGGAGGCCCTTGGCCAGCGCCTCGCGCGCCTGGGTCCGGATGGTGAAGTCGTCGGGATCCGCGAACCCGATGTTGTGGTGGTAACGCAGCAGCTCGGTGATCTCGTCCGCCACCCGGGAGGTCTCCCCGGCCGACTCCGTGGCGACGATGACGCTGTTGAGCTTGACCAGGTTCAGCAGCTTCTGCACGGTCGCCGTGGGAACGTAGACGGCGTCCGATTCGGTGTCGCCCACCTGCGCGCGGATGCGCGTGGCGATGACACCCACCACCTCGAACGGCTGGTTCCAGATCTTGATCTCCTCGCCCGTCGGGTCGACGCCTCGTCCGAACAGCTTCTCGGCCACCACGCTGCCGAGCACCGCGACCTGCTCCTCGTCGTCATACTCGTCTTCGTCGAAGAACCGGCCGTAGCGGAACTTCCAGGAGCGCACCTTGGCGAGCTCGCTGCCGGTTCCCTCGACCCGTGAGAAGTGCTGCTTGTCGCCGTAGACGAACCGCGCGTTGTCGTTGATCCCCGGCACGACGAACTTGATGCCCAAGATGTCCGAGCGAATGAACAGCGCGTCGTCCGAGGTGAGAGTCGAGGCGGATCCGAGCCCGGCCATCGAGTCACCCAGGCGCTGGGCGGCCGTCGGATGGTCGTGCTTCTCCATCGGGTCATCCTCGGGATGCCCGATCAGCCGCAGGTCCGGGTCATCGGCCCCACGCCAGACGGCCGACGTCACCAGGTCGGGGAGGCCGGCCGGCCCACCCATCAGGACGACGTCCGGCTTCTCGATCAGCCGGCCCGCCGGGTCGAACGGCACCTCGTCGAGCTCGGCCCCGTGGCCTACCGCTGGACCGGTGGTCCCGCTCTTCGCCTGGTAGTTGCCGGCGGTGATCGTGATGACGTTGGCGCCGGCCGCCAGGACCTCCTCCTCGATGGAAGTCTGGGCGCCCGTTCCGAGCGCCACCATGGTCAGCACGGCGGCCACCCCGATGATCATCCCGAGCATCGTGAGGGCCGTCTGGAGCTTGTTACGGCCCAGAGCCTTGAGGGCAATCCTGAAGCTCATTCCCAGAGTCATGACGTGCTCACCTTTCGCCGGCGCGGTCGCCGCGCTCTGCCTGCCGTCCCGCGTGGCGCGACCCGGGCCGCGCCCGACCAGATCACCTTGAGTGTATCTCTTTTGATCGCGCGGCCAAAGCCCCGCGCGACACTTCGATCAGGAGGTCGTGGCCTCGGCGGGGGCGGGCAGGCCGGCCAGCTCCTCGCGTGCCACCCGCCGGTCGACGTTCTGCCGGTCCCACACGATCACACCGTCCCGGAACCCGATGATCCGCGACCCATACTCGGCGATGTGCTGCTCGTGCGTGATCAGGATCGTCGTGATCCCCTTCTCCTCCCGCAGCCGCTGGAAGATATCCATGACCTCGATGCTCGTCCGGCTGTCGAGGTTCCCCGTCGGCTCGTCCGCCATCAGAATCGACGGGTCGTTCATCAGCGCCCGCGCAATCGCCACCCGCTGCTGCTGCCCGCCCGAGAGCTGGTTCGGATGGTGGTCCGCCCGGTCCGACAGCCCCACCGCCTCGAGCGCCGCCTCCGCCCGCTTGTGCCGCTCGGCCGACGACAGCGCCGACTTGCTGTAGAGCAGCGGCAGTTCCACGTTCTCGAGCGCCGAGGTCCGGGCCAGCAGGTTGAACCCCTGGAAGACGAAGCCGATCGTCTGATTCCGTACCGCCGCCAGCTCGTCCCGCGACAGCTTGGAGATGTCCCGCCCCTCGAGCGTGTAGGTCCCGCTCGTCGGCCGGTCCAGACATCCCAAGATGTGCATGAAGGTCGACTTGCCCGACCCCGACGGCCCGATGACCGCCACAAACTCGCCCTTCTCGATGTCCAGCGTCACCCCGCACAGCGCGTGCACGACGATCTCGCCGATGTAGTAGTCCTTGACGAGGTCCTGAACCGTGATCAATGCCATAGGAAGGGTCCCGGGGCAACGCGCGTGGCTGGGCGGATGCTCGACGAGCTGGAAACCGTCGAACTGGGGAAATGATGTCTCGGGCTCTGCGTCCTGTCAACACCGGCTGCGGGATCGCCCGCAGCCCCGCGGTGAGGGTCCTGCGGCGCCAAGGGGAGCACCGGTGAACCACAGAGCTCACCTGGGTTGACGCGTCTGGCGCCGGGCTGACAGCCCGCGGTAATAGTCCTGCTGCAGTCGGCCAGCGCTGCATCCCGACACGTGCTGCGCTGGGCATTGTCCACGCCGGGTCAAATACTCCCGGTACTCTTGCTCCTCGCGCCTTGCTCGGGCCGTCCGCTGCATCTCCCAAGGCGGCCCTTGGTGCTACGCAGGACTTTCACCACGGGCTGCGAAGCGGCGAGGGCGAGGCGCAACGAGGAAGTGCGGTGGGCCCGGGTGAGCTCTGCGGTCAGGCCGCCTCGAACAGCGTGAGCGCAAACCGCGATTCCGGCTCCACCCACTGCTCGCGACAGCAGAATTCGGCCGTCTCGACGAGCTCGACCACCGCCTCGGGCTCGAACTTGTAGGAGCTCTCGGTCCAGATGTACTCCCCGGCCGCAAAGCGCGGTCGGCAGTCCGCCAACGGGATCGACACCTCCTGGGCTCGTGTGCTCACCAGGTGCATCTCGATCCGCGACGCCCCGGGGTTCCACACCGCCCGATGTTCGAACGCCTCCAGATCGAAGTCGCCGCCCAGCTCGGCATTGATTCGCACCAGCAGATTCCGGTTGAACGCGGCGGTCACGCCGAGCGGGTCGTCGTACGCCTCGAGCAACGCCGCCTCGGGTTTCACGAGATCGGCACCCAGCAGCAGGGCATCGCCCACCCTGAGACGGTCGCGAATCTCCCGGAGAAACTCGCCGGCCGCGGGGACGTCGAAGTTGCCGAGATTGGACCCCAGGAACAGCACCAGCAACGTTTCGTCGGGCCGACGCTCGGCCGCCGCCAGCCGGAGCCCCTCCTCGTAGGTCGACCGGTGGCCCACGACCGACACGTGCTCGAACCCACCCAACCGCTGCTCCGACAGCTCGAGCGCCGCGGGCGAGATGTCGATCAGGTGCACCTGAACCCGCCGTCCCCAGGTCCGCCAGGCCTGAACCAGCATCGCGAGCTTCTCGCCGCTGCCGCAGCCCAGCTCGACCATCCGGGTGGGATCGCGGAGCGCGGAGGCGACCGAGTCGGCCTGCCGCGCCAGCAGCCGGCGTTCGGCGCGGGTGATCCGATACCACGGGAGGCTGCAGATCGCCTCGAAGAGCGCCGACCCGAGCGCATCGTACAGATACTTGGACTCGAGCTGTTTGGGGACCAGGGCCAGCCCGCGATGCACGTCGCTCGCTAACTGCTGCCGCCGCTCCGCCGCCGACCGCGCCGTCATCGCCATACCGCCCTCCTCCTCTCCGGGTCCCGCCGCGCGTGCGCGTGACCGCTGGTTCGAATCAGCTCACGCAGCGGAACGTCGCGTAGACATAGGGGTAGTACGGCCGGAACCAGTTCCGAAAGCTGCGCCGGAGCAACGCCCTGGCCGTCGCCGGCGATCCGCCCTTGATCACGTAGTGCTGCCCATCGAAGAAATCGGCGGAGTATTCGGGATAGGCCGGCATCGGCTGAAAGCCCGGGAACCCCTCAAACACGGTCGAGGTCCACTCCCACCCGTTGCCGAGCAGGTCGTGGATCCCCCACGCGCTCCTGCCGGCCGGGTAGGACCCGACCGGCACCGGATCCCAGTGCTGGAAATCGAAATTGCCCCGGCGGCCGTCCGGCGGCTCGCTTCCCCATGGGAAGGCGCGCTCCCCGTCCGATGGCGTCGCGTAGGCGGCCCGGTGGAACTCGGCCTCGGTCGGTAGCCGCCGACCTCGCCACTTCGCGTAGGCCGCCGCCTCGGCGTACGACACATAGACGGGCCAGGCCGACGGCAGCGGTACTTCCTGGAACATCCCCTTCCAGAACCACCCTCCATCCCGGCGGATCCAGAAATGCGGATGATCCACCTGCGCCTCGACCCGCCACTGCCACGCCTCGGGCGTCCAGTGCTCGGCCTGTCGGTAGCCTCCCGCCTCGACGAACTCCAGGAAATCACGGTTCGTGACGTTGTAGACGTCGATCGCGAACTCGGGCACGGTGGCGACCTGGGCCGGGAACTCGTTGTCCCAGCCGAAGGCGATCTGTCCCGGAACGGCCCCCAGGGTCGCGCGGCCCCCCGGAATCCGCACGGGTCCGGCAGTGGGCGGCGCCTCGCCGATTGTGGGCTGCGCGCTGGTCGGCGCTCGCTTGCCTCCGTAGGGCACCTGATGCCAGATGTAGAGCAGCGTCTCCTGGTGAGTGGCCTCGTGTTCCAGGATGGTATAGGCGGCCTGGCCACGATCCAGCACCGGGTGATCCGGGCGGTCGATCGGTCCGTGCAGCAGGGCCGACCTGACGGCCTCGTCGGCCGCCGCGGCGTAGGCTCGTACCTCGTCTCGAGTGGGCCAGACCTGCTGGCGGTTCTTCACGCCCCCCTCGTCCTCGGGGTCGATCCCGCGCGCGAAGAGCGTCTCGAGCCTGGGATCGATCCCCGGCTCGCCCAGGCCACGCCTGAGCAACGTGTTGACGTTGAACGCGGGGATATGACCCTCGTAGAAGACGACCGGGTTACGCAGCCGAATTGGTCGCGAGAAGTAGGTCTCGGGTTCCAGGAGGTCGAACAGCTCCCCGGTGCGCTGACGGCTCCGATCGAACCAGTCCGCCAGCGCCTGACGATCGATTCGAGATGTTTCGGTGTGCTCCACGGACTCCATGTCGTCTCCCCCACGAAACGGCGCGTACGCCGACCCGCGGTGCTCTTGCAGGTACCGCGAGGACATCGCCCGGCGCACACATCGCTGATAGGGTCATTACGCTGACGTACAATGAGGAGGATTTCAAGTCCGCCGATCGTTCGCGATCCCCCGGGCGGACGCCGGAACCAGCCGCAGGAGGCCACACCGTGAACCCGAGACCGTGCGTCGGAACGCTGCCGGCCGTGCTCGGCATGCTCGGCATGCTCGGCCTGCTCCCGATGGCGGGCGTCGTGGGTTGCCAGGCTCCCTCGCCGTCCGGGTCTCCGGCGTCTCGGCCGTCCGATCCGGCCAGCGCACTGGATGCGCTGGCCGAGTCCTACGTCAGGCTGAGCCTCGGACTGGGCCGGCACGATCGATCGCACGTCGACGCCTACTACGGCCCGCCCGAATGGCAAGAGGACGCGCAGGCCGACGAGCGTTCGCTCGAGGAGCTGAAGACGGCGGCCGGCGCGCTCCTCGAGGCCCTCGCAGGGGCCGATCCGGCCGGGGCCACTCCGGTGGACGGCGACGCCGCCGGCCCGGGGCGCGAGACCGACACCGAGCTGCTCGGACGCCGCCACCGCTACCTGGTCACGCAGACCCGTGCGCTGGTGACCCGGCTCGAGATGCTGACGGGACTCAAGCGGCGCTTCGATGAGGAATCCCGGCTGCTCTACGACGCCGTCGCCCCGCCACGGACCGAAACGGATTTCGAGGAGGCTCTCGCGGCGCTGGACCGCCTGCTGCCCGGACAGGGCCCGGCGGTGGCGCGGTTCGAACGGTTCAAGACGCAGTTCGCCATCCCCGACGACAAGCTCGATGAGGTGTTCCGGACGGCGATCGACGCGTGCCGGGCGCGCACGCTCCAGCACATCGATCTGCCGGAGGGCGAGAGCTTCGAAATCGACTACGTCAGGGGCAGACCGTGGGCGGCCTACAACTGGTACCAGGGCGACTATCACAGCGTGATCCAGGTCAACACGGACTATCCGATCTTCATCGATCGGGCGGTCGATCTCGCGTGCCACGAAGGCTATCCAGGCCACCACGTCTACAACGTCCTCCTGGAAGAGAACCTCGTGCGGGGCAAGCAGTGGTGGGAGTTCTCGCTCTATCCGCTCTACAGCCCGCAGTCGCTCATCGCCGAGGGCAGCGCCATGCTCGGCATCGAGGTGACGTTCCCGGGCGACGAGCGCGTCGAGTTCGAACGCGAGGTGCTGTTCCCCCTCGCGGGGCTCGACCCCGACCGGGTCGAGAGGTACTACGAGGTCCAGGGGCTGATCGAGCAGCTGGGATATGCGAATATCGAGGCGGCCCGGCGCTACCTGGACGGCGACATCGACTTCTTCGAGGCCATCGAGTGGCTCGAGAACTACGCCCTGATGCCGAGCCCCCGGCCCGCGGTCCAGTTCATCAACGAGAACCGGAGCTACGTGATCAACTACTACCTGGGACGGGATCTCGTCCGGCGATATCTCGAGGCTCGGGGTGGGAACGCCGGCGACCCGGAGCGGCTCTGGGATGAGTTCGTCCGGCTGCTGTCATCACCCCGGGTACCATCGGGTCTCGGCTAGCAGCCCGGTTTGACCCCCCGAGAATGGGCGTGCTAGGCTTGATTCATCTGCACGATCTGGCTTTCGCCTCAACGGAAAGCAAAACTCCGAACGCCGATCGAGGGTGATCGCGCATCGGTTCGACGCGAAAGTGGCGGAACTGGCAGACGCGCCGGACTTAGGATCCGGTGGCCGCGAGGCCATGGGGGTTCAAATCCCCCCTTTCGCACCCCCGAGTCACATATCCCAAACGCGCTTGCATGAAATTGCTCCGCGTCGCCTCCCGCGACCCGGCCGGGACGGCGGGCGGCTTAACGTGAAGCTCCGACCAGGCCGATATCTCCAATGAAGAACGAGTTGCTCGATGTCACCGCGACCCGGCGGGAGCTCGTGGTCGAGATCCCCACGACCGAGGTGGACCGAGCGCTCGAACGAGTGACCGGCAGCTATCGGCGAACTGCCCGCATTCCGGGCTTCCGACCGGGTAAGGTACCCAGCCAGGTCGTTCGCCAGCGGTTCCGGGATCAGATCTTGCATGACGTCGCCCACGAGCTGGTGCCGCGGGCGATCGACGAGGCGTTGCGAGAGCGGGGACTGGAGCCGGTGGACCGGCCCGCCGTTCGCGACCTGGAGATCGCGGAAGGTCAGCCGCTCAAGTTCACTGCGTCGTTCGAGACGATTCCCCCGATCGACCCGGGAGACTACGCGACCATCTCGCTTCGGCGCAAGGTCGCCACCGTCGACCCGCCGGCGGTCGACGAGGCCATCGAGCGACTACGGCGCCGGCTGGCGCGGGTTGAGGCGGTCGAGAACCGGGGGGTTGCCGAGGGAGACACCGTCGTGGTCGATCTCGAACGGACCGCCGCACCGGTTCCCGTGAGCGATGTCAGCAATGTCGGCACAGTCGACGAGGCCAGCGATGCGAGCAGCGACACCGGAGCCCCCGACGCGGTCCAACCGGTCGAGGGCGGATCGGAGCCGAAGACGGAGTCGCAGCAGAACATCTCCATCGAGATCGGCAACGCCGCCAACCCGCCGGAGTTCGACGAGCACCTGATGGGTCTACTGCCCGACGCGACGACGCGGTTCTCGATCACGTATCCCGAGGACCACGGGATCACCGAGCTGGCGGGAGCCACCGTGGACTACGCGGTCGAGGTCAAGGCCATCAAGCGGCGGGTGCTCCCGGATCTCGACGACGAGTTTGCGAAGGATGTCGGCGAATTCGACTCGCTCGAGGCACTGCGTGAACGCGTCCTCGATGATCTGCGCACGCAGGCCGGACAGGAAGCCGACCGGCACCTGCGCGCAGACCTCCTGCGCCAGCTGGCGCAGCGAGTCACCTTCGAGCTCCCGGACACCCTGGTGGAACGCGAGCTCGACGGCCGGCTCGAGGAGTTCGTTCGGCACCTGATCGACCAGAAAATCGATCCCATGAAGGCGAACATCGACTGGAAGGCGTTCCGGGAGGAGCAGCGTCCGGCGGCCACCGATGCGGTCCGCGGCGTGCTCGTGGTCGACGAGATTGCGCGCCGCGAGCACCTGGACCCGACCGGCGAGGAGGTCGATCAGGTGATCGAGCGTCAGGCGGCGCAGATGGGTCGTACCGTCTCGGCCGTCAAGGCGCAGCTCGAGAAGGACGACGCGCTCGGGCGCGTCTCAACGGGTCTCCGGCGGGAGAAGGCAATTGACTTTGTCTTGTCGCATGCTACAATTCTGGCTGAGTGATGGACGGTTCGCGTGCGGCCCATGCGGATCGTTCAGCCTACCTGTTGCGTGTCCTCCCAAAATCCAGCAGCGTTCTCGTCGGTAACGGTGTGGACTAGGCAACTGGGCAAGCCATGAGCCAACCCTCGATGCAACTCATCCCCATGGTGGTCGAGCAGACCAATCGGGGAGAGCGCGCGTACGACATCTTCTCGCGGCTGCTCAAGGACAGCATCATCTTCATCGGCACCCCCATCGACGATGGGGTCGCCAACCTGGTGATCGCCCAGATGCTCTTCCTCGAGGCCGAGGACCCCGACCGCGACATCTTGCTGTATATCAACAGTCCGGGTGGCTCGATCACGGCGGGCCTGGCGATCTACGACACGATGCAGTTCATCAAGCCCGACGTGCAGACCTACGGCATCGGCCAGGCGGCGTCGATGGCGGCCCTGCTCCTGGGAGCCGGCACGAAGGGCAAGCGTTTCTCGCTCCCGAACTCACGCATCGTCATCCACCAGCCGCTGCTGTCGGGACTCGCGGGGCAGGCAACCGACATCGACATCCACGCCAGAGAGATCATGCGGATGCGCGAGCGGCTGAACGAGATTCTGTCCGAGCACACGGGCCAGCCGCTGAAACGGGTTCGTGCCGACACCGAGCGCGACTACATCATGTCGGCCGACCAGGGCCGGGAATACGGTATTATTGATGACGTCATCCGAAAGCGTGGCTAGCAGCGCGGCTGGCGGGCATCCAGGGCTCGCACCGACGCCGAGCGCGTGGCACCCTGACAGGCGGTCGCATGGCTAAGAAAAGCAGCGAGACCGAAATCTTGCGTTGCTCGTTCTGCAACAAGGATCAAAACGACGTCCGCAAGCTCATTGCGGGTCCGACCGTCTTCATCTGCGACGAGTGCGTAGAGGTCTGCAACGACATTATCGCGGACGACAACCGCTTCGAGGGCCGCGCGACGAAATCCTCGTTGCCCGTGCCCCAGGAGATCCGCAAGTTCCTCGACGAGTACGTGATCGGTCAGGACCAGACCAAGAAGAAGCTGGCCGTGGCCGTCTACAACCACTACAAGCGGATCGAGATCCTGAAGCAGTCGCGTGGCCGTAACGAGGTCGACCTGACCAAGGCCAACGTCATGCTCATCGGTCCGACGGGGACCGGGAAGACCCTCCTCGCCCAGACCCTGGCCAAGCTGCTGTCGGTACCGTTCACCATCGTGGACGCCACGACGCTGACCGAGGCCGGGTACGTGGGCGAGGACGTGGAGAACATCATCCTCAAGCTGCTGCAGGCAGCCGGAGGCGACATCGAGAAGTGCCAGCAGGGCATCATCTATATCGACGAGGTCGACAAGATCTGCCGCAAGGACGAGAACCCGTCGATCACACGCGACGTGTCGGGAGAAGGCGTCCAGCAGGCGCTGCTCAAGATTCTGGAAGGCACCGTGGCGAATGTGCCGCCGCAGGGTGGCCGCAAGCATCCCCACCAGGAGTTCTTCCAGATCGACACGACGAACATCCTGTTCATCTGCGGCGGCGCGTTCGTGGGTCTCGACAAGGCCATTCAGCGCCGGATCGGTAAGCGCGCGCTCGGATTCAAGGCCGACGTCAAGTCGGTCAGGTCCCGGGACATCGGCGCCACCCTGGAGCTGGTCGAGCCCGAGGACCTCATTCGCTACGGCCTGATCCCCGAGTTCGTCGGTCGACTGCCGGTCATCGGCACCCTGCACGAGCTGGACCGGGCGGCGCTGATCCAGATCCTCACCCAGCCGCGCAACGCCATCACCCGCCAGTATCAGAAGCTCTTCGAGTTCGAGAACGTCAAGCTGCGTTTCACCGATGACGCCCTCGAGGCAATCGCGGAGCTGGCCCTGCAACGCAAGGTCGGCGCACGGGGCCTGCGGATGATCATCGAGGACCTGATGCTCGACCTGATGTACACCCTCCCGAGTCAGAAGAAGGTGAGTGAGTGCGTCGTGACCAGGGAGGTCGTGCAGACGAAGGACAAGCCGATTACCTTGATCGAGAAGGCCGGCTAGACGGCCGATACCGGCACACCGGCCGACCCGGGTGCAGGTAGTCCGAAACCAGAGCGCGGATTCTATGGAAGCCTACGAGACCTTACCGATCGTTCCCCTCCGTGACGTGGTGGTGTTCCCGCACATGATGATGCCGTTCGTCATCGGACGCCCATCGTCGACTCGCGCCCTCGAGCACGCGCTGCTCAAGGACAAGCGCATCTTCCTCGCCGCCCAGCACGAGGCCGCGACGGACGATCCGAAGCCCAGCGACATCTTCATGATGGGGTGCGTGGCGAACATCGTCCAGAGCCTCAAGCTGCCCGACGGCAACATCAAGGTGCTGGTGGAGGGCACCGACCGCGCCCGCGCGGTCGAGTGGAAGGAGGACAAGGGCTTCTATCGCGTGGTGGTGAAGCTGTTGCCGAAACCCCGGGAGGCCAGCCCCGACATCGAGGCGACGATGAGCCGCGTGGTGTCGCTATTCGAGCAGTATGTCAAGCTCTCCAACAATCTCCACTACGACGCCATGATCGCCGCGGTGCGCGTGGACGATCCGAGCAAGCTTGCCGACACGATCGCGGCGCACCTCCTGGTCGGCGTCGAGGAGAAGCAGAACCTCCTCGAGATCGTCTCTGCGACCGAGCGACTGAACCGTATCGCCGGGGTGCTCGAGATCGAGGTCGACAAGCTCCAGGTGGACCGACGCGTCCAGTCTCGCGTGAAGAAGCAAATGGAGAAGGCGCAGAAGGAGTACTACCTCAACGAGAAGATGAAGGCGATTCAGAAGGAGCTGGGGCGGAAGGACGAGAAGGGCAACGAGGTCGACGAGCTGAAGAAGAAGATCGAAAAATCGAAGATGCCGCGGGACGTGGAGGAGAAGGCGGTCCAGGAGCTGAAGCGGCTCGAGGCCATGCCGCCCATGTCTGCCGAAGCCACGGTCTCGCGCAACTATCTCGACTGGCTGATTGCGGTGCCGTGGCACAAGCGCAGCCGGGAGAGCCGAGATCTGAAGCGCGCCGAGCAGATCCTGCACGAGGATCACTACGGACTGGAGAAGATCAAGGACCGCATCCTTGAGTTCCTGGCGGTGCGGACGCTGGTCAAGAAGCCCAAGGGGACGATCCTCACCTTCTCGGGCCCCCCGGGCGTCGGCAAGACCTCGCTCGCCAAGTCCATCGCGCGCGCGACCAACCGCAAGTTCGTGCGGCTGTCACTCGGCGGCGTCCGCGACGAGGCGGAGGTGCGCGGTCATCGCCGCACCTATATCGGCGCGTTCCCGGGGCAGATCATCCAGATGATGAAGAAGGCCGGCACCGTGAACCCGGTGTTCCTTCTCGACGAAGTCGACAAGATGTCGATGGATTTCCGCGGCGACCCCTCTGCGGCACTGCTGGAGGTCCTCGACCCGGAGCAGAACCACACGTTCCTCGACCACTACCTGGATGTCGAGTACGACCTCTCGCACGTCATGTTCATCTGCACCGCCAACGTCCTGCACACGATCCCGCAGGCGCTGCGCGACCGCATGGAGGTCCTGCAGCTGGCCGGCTACACCGAGCAGGAGAAAGTCGAGATCGCGCGACGGTTTCTCGCCGACAAGGCCATCGTGGGGTGCGGCCTGACCGACGCGCAGATCACGTTCACCGACGAGGCATTCCAGACGATCATCCAGCGCTACACACGCGAGGCAGGCGTGCGGAACCTGGAGCGCGAGATCACGTCGATCTCCCGCAAGGTCGCGCGCAAGGTGGTCGCGGAGGGCAAGAACTACTCGGAGGAGATCACGGGCGAACGGATCACCGAGCATCTTGGCGTGCCGCGCTTCCGACCCACCGTCGCCGAGGAGACGAACGAGATCGGCATCGCCACCGGGCTCGCCTGGACCGAGACCGGCGGCGAGATTCTACTCACCGAAGCGACGCTCATGCCGGGCAAGGGCGTGCTGACGCTGACGGGCCAGCTTGGCGAGGTGATGCAGGAGTCGGCGCAGGCGGCCATGAGCTACGTGCGGTCCAAGGCCACCGAGTTCGGCCTGCCCAAGGACTTCAACAGGAAGAACGACGTTCACGTCCACGTCCCGGAGGGGGCCATCCCGAAGGACGGGCCCTCGGCCGGGATCACGATCGCCATCGCCCTGGTCTCGGCGCTCGCCCAGATCCCCACACGGCGGGACGTCGCCATGACCGGCGAGATCACGCTTCGCGGCAAGGTGCTATCGATCGGCGGTGTAAAGGAAAAGATCCTCGGGGCGCACCGAGCGGGCATCAAGGACATCATCATCCCCAAGGACAACGAGAAGGACCTGGCGGATATTCCCAAGAAC
This sequence comes from Vicinamibacterales bacterium, assembly GCA_965197935.1. Classification (GTDB taxonomy): domain Bacteria; phylum Acidobacteriota; class Vicinamibacteria; order Vicinamibacterales; family CAZQMT01; genus CAZQMT01. Next base: position 592,361 of record CBDAOD010000003.1, read on the forward strand.
GTGCTCGACTCGCTCGGCATCTATATGGTCGAGAAGATGGATGATGTCCTGAAGGTCGCATTGACCCAGCCTCTCCAGCCGCTCATCGCGGCAGAGGAGGAGGCCGGAGTGCAACCCGCCATCTCGGACGACACGATCACGCACTAACGCGGTCCGACCGCCGCGCGGTCATCGGTCAGGCGGTGCGGAGGAGCCGAGCCGGCCGGCGCCGGCGGCCCACCCGTAGCTTGAAGGTCATTGCCAGCGAGTTCGTCACCAGCGCCACCAGCGCGGCCGGGTTGCCCCACGACGGCGTGCCACAGATCGCGCTCGTGGGACGGTCGAACGTTGGCAAGTCGAGCCTAATCAACGCGCTGGTTCGACAAAAGATTGCCCGGACGAGCGCGGCTCCGGGCAAGACCCGGTTGATCAACTTCTACCGGGTACGCGTCGGCGGGGTTCGAACGGTGCCGGTAGCGGAGGCCGCACCCGGCGGCCCGAGGTTCACCGGTACCCTCTATTTCGTAGACCTCCCGGGCTATGGCTACGCCCGCGGCGGTGCCCCGTCGGCACGGGCCTTCGACGTCCTGACGCAGAGCTATTTCGGGCACGCGATGGACGCCGAGCGGGCCGGGAGGGAAAGCGCCGGCGGCCGGACGCCGCTGGCCTCGCGCCCTCGCCGAGTGCTGGCCGGGACGATTCTGGCCATCGATAGCCGCCACCCGGGACTACCTCGTGACACCGCGGCCCACGACTGGGTCGCGAGCCTCGGACTTCCGTTCGTGATCGTGGCCACAAAGGTGGACAGGCTCGGGCGCACCGCGCGGCTGCGCGCGCACCGGGAGTCGGAGGGTATCTTGAATGCTCCCGTGTTGTCGCTCTCCGCGACGACGGGAGAGGGATTGAGTGAACTGTGGAAACTGATCATCAGGCTCGTCACCAGACAGACACCGGCGGAGACGTGATGGCGCTCTCGACGCTCAGGCACATGAGCGTCGCCGAGCTCACCCACGTCGCCAGGGACCTCGACGTCAAGGGCACCGCGGCGCTGCGGAAGCCGGAGCTGATCGTCCAGATCCTGCGCGCCCGGACCGCCCGGAGCGGTCCAGTCTGCGCCGAGGGCGTGCTCGAGAAGCTCCCCGAGGGTTATGGGTTTCTGCGAGCGGCGGCATCCAACTATCTCCGTCGCCCCGACGACGTCTATGTCTCGCCGTCCCAGATTCGGAGATTCGATCTCCACACCGGGGACACCGTGTCGGGCCAGATCCGGCCGCCGAAGGATGGCGAGCGCTACTTTGGACTGATCAAGGTGGAGACCATCAACTTCGAGGCCGCCGAGCGATCTCGAGACCGACTGTTCTTCGACAACCTCACGGCCCTCTATCCACAGGAGCGGTTCTCGCTCGAGAACGGGGGCGACGATCTCGTGACGCGGGCGCTCGATCTCCTCGTCCCGATCGGCAAGGGGCAGCGCGGCCTGATCGTGGCGCCACCCCGGACCGGCAAGACGATGCTGCTACAGGCGGTCGCCAAGAGCATCACGGTGAACCATCCGGAGGCCTACCCCATCGTCTTGTTGATCGACGAGCGCCCCGAGGAGGTCACCGACATGCAACGGGTCGTGAAGGCCGAGGTGATCTCGTCGACGTTCGACGAGCCGCCGCAGCGTCACGTCCAGGTCGCCGAGATGGTGATCGAGAAGGCCAAACGCCTCGTCGAACACAAGCGGGATGTGATCATCCTCCTCGACTCGGTGACGCGGCTCGCACGGGCCTACAACACGATCGTGCCCACGTCGGGCAAGGTGCTGTCCGGCGGGGTCGACAGCAACGCCCTACAGCGGCCGAAGCGCTTCTTCGGCGCCGCGCGCAACCTGGAGGAGGGTGGCTCGCTGACCATCATCGCCACGGCGCTCGTCGACACGGGTTCGCGCATGGACGAGGTCATCTTCGAGGAGTTCAAGGGCACCGGCAACCTCGAGGTCCACCTCGATCGCAAGCTGGCCGACCGCCGTGTCTACCCCGCGATCGACATCCCGCGGAGCGGCACGCGCAAGGAAGAGCTGCTGATGCCGCGGGCCGAGCTCGAGCGCATCTGGGTCTTGCGCAAGGTGCTCACCCCCCTGTCATCCGTCGAGGCGATGGAGCTCCTCCTCTCCAAGATGGGCAAGACGCGCTGCAACACCGACTTCCTCGCGAGCCTGTCCAACGGCGCCCGGGGCTGACGGCGTCGGTTCGGCGGCCCCCGCGGCGTCGGCCGGCGCCGGCGTCCGAGGCATCCGCTCCGCTGGGGTATAATTGGATCGTTGGCTGACAACGGAAAGAGGAAACCGTGAGAGAAGGTATTCATCCGACCTACCACGAGGTTGACGCGCGTTGCGCCTGCGGCGCGACCTGGAAGACCAGATCGACCAAGCCCGAGCTGCATCTGGAGATCTGCTCCAGCTGTCACCCGTTCTTCACGGGCCGGCAGAAGCTCATCGACCCCGAAGGACGAGTCGAGCGGTTCACCAAGAAATACGGCGCGCAGACAGTGGCCGGCCGCAAGCAGGCGGCGGCCGACCGCAAGGCTCGCAAGGCGACTCAGCCGGCGACATCCTGACAATCCGTGGTGGGCCTCCGGCGTCGCCCGGAGTCCCCGGCCACGCCCACCTGCCCCTGGGCGCAGCAGCGTCAGCGCTCTACGGCGAGCTTCCGGTCGAGTCGCGCGACCCGGTGCCACCCCCCGCGACGGCGCCGGTGATCCGATCCAGCCTCGAACGCCCGCAGCGCGAACCGCCGCGCGGTGGACAGATCCCTGACCCGGTGCTCATGGTGAATCGCCAGCGCCTCGACCGCTTCGAGCTCGATGGCGGGAGGCGGAGAGGCGAGTGCCAGGATCTGGTGCCACACCTCCGCCGCCTCGGTATAGCGCCGTAGCCGTCTGAGGTACAGCGCCAGACGCCGCAGCGCCTCCGCCCGCACGGAGGTGGGTGCGGGCAGCAGGCCGGGCGCCCGCCCGGGCACGTCGGCCTCTCGCACGGGCCACGCCGGTTCGAGCCCCGCGGCCCGCGCGTAGCACCGTGCGGCACAGTCGCGGCGCCCGGACTTCTCGTAGACGCGGCCCAAGCCCAAGCACTCGCTGGCGTTCCGCGCGGCCCCGGCTCCCCGCCACACGAGGCGCGCCGCCGCCGCGGTCAGGATCGCCAGAGAGACCAGATCGAGCCGGTTGTGCTCCAGCACGAACTCGAGCGGCTTCGCGTCTCCCGTCCGCACGTACTCGAAGTAGCGCTCCGGAATCTCCGCGCCCGGAACGTCTCCGACGCGCTCGACCCCGAGGAACGCCGCCTCCAGCGCACCCAGCGAGTAGCGCTGGGGCCCGGGCACGGCCGGTGCGGATCTCCAGAGCCGGCGAGCCGGGTGCAGCATGTCCAGGTGCATGGCACCCGGAACGGGCGGCCTCATCCTGTGGAAGAGCCACCTGGTCTCCATGATCGGGAGGTCGAACGCCTTCCCGTTGAACGACACGATGCCACCGGCGGACGCCATCCAGTCAGCCACCATCGAGAGCAAGGCACGCTCTCCCGCGAAGCTCGCGAGCACCAGCTGACAGGTGCGAAAGCTCCGACCCTCGAAGAAGCCACAGCCGACGACGAAGGCCCGGGTTCCGGCTCCCCCACCCAGTCCGGTCGTTTCGAGATCCAGGTAGACGAGCCGGCCCGACGCAGGCACCGGCGTCACGTGCATCCCCGTCCACGGCGGCGGCGACAGCCCGAGCACCCCCAAGGCATCGAGGTCGTCGATATGGCCATCTCCCACCCGGACGGTCCCGTGGAGGGCGTCTGGCGGATACGTGCGATCGATGACGACGCACGGTCCGAGCGGAGTCTCGACACAGACGCCCCCCAGCGACGCCGCGGCCGTCCGCTCCCGCTCGAGACGACCAATCGGCGGCGACGACTGCAGGGGCACGCTCTGGGCCGAGCCCCGACGAGGAGCATCGAGGATGGATCGCAGGTGGGCCGCACGGTCACCCATCCGGCGCCTCCGCCAGGCACGACAGGATGCGCAGGGCGGCGGTCTTCGCGAGCGGTCCGGCGCTCTCGGCCGGCCCGACGCACGAAGGGCACCCGGAGTCGCACGGACAGCCGGCAATCAACTCCAGCGTCCCCTGGAGGAGTCGCGCGTGCATGCCGTAGAGCGGCTGGCTGAACCCGATTCCCCCGGGATACGCATCGTAGACGAAGATCCTGGGCTCGGGCGACAGCGTCTCGAGACGCGAGCCTACCCGGCCCACTCGCAGCGGGTGAGGCAGGCTCCCGCCGTCAATCGAGATCCCGATGTCGTGCGGGTCGCACATCAGGAGCAGCGCCGCAACCTGGCGCAGCGCCGTCGCCAGCCCGACAACGCCGTCCCGCCGATCGTCGGCCGCCAGCGGGAGCTGCGCGACGACGACGCCCGGCACCGTCAGCCAATAGGCGGTCGTGTGCATCTGCTGCTCAGGAAGATCCAGCTCGCCCGCCCCGACGTTCTCGTTGGTGTAGAACTTGATCTTCTTGAACCCGACGACCCGCGACACGACGTGCACCTCGCCGTGCGATCGGATGTCGACACCCGCCAACCCCGGGCCCGCCCCGCCGTCGTCGCTCTCGAAGGTGTCTATGGTCGTGACCTTCGTGTAGGTGATCGCGTCGGTGTAGTAGTCACAGTCGACCTGTCGGACGTAGGCCTTGCGCCCCTCGAAATCCAGCCGCTCGACCTGGTGCTGGCGGCCCTCGACGATATAGATCGCCTTTTCGTGGAGGGTGGCCGTCCCGCTGGCGAAATCGACCTCCCCGATCACCTGCCGTCCATCGCAGGCGTCGACGACGACGAAGTTGTCCGACGAGACCGAGCGCAGGCTCACCGCATCGGCCGGGTACGACTCGTGCGTCCAGTGCCACTCGCCCTCGCCCGGGTGCACGAACCCCTTCTCGGCCAGGATGCCGAGGACCTCCTGCAGATCCTCGGCACCGAACGTCTCGGTGGCGCCGAACGGCAGCTCGAACGCCGCGCACTTAATATGGTCGAGGGCGATGTGGAGGTTGTCCGGGTTGATGAGCGCGTGCTCCGGCGATGCCTCGAAGAAATAGGCGGGATGGCGCACGACGAACTGGTCGAGGGGCGCGCTCGAGGCCGCCAGCACCGTGGCCGACGGCCCCGATCGCCGGCCGGCGCGGCCCGACCGCTGCCAGGTCGCAGCGATCGTGCCGGGATAGCCGGCCAGCACGGCGACGTCGAGGGCGCCGATGTCGATGCCCAGCTCCAGCGCGTTCGTCGAGACCACCCCTCGCACGGTCCCGTCGCGCAGCCCACGTTCGATCTCTCGCCGCCGAAGCGGCAGGTAGCCCCCACGATAGCCGCGGATCGCGGTGGCGGCGGTCCCGACGGAGCCCCGGAACGCGTCCTTCAGGTAGGTGGTGAGAACCTCCGTCGTCAGCCGGCTCCGCGCGAAGACGATGATCTGAAGGCCGCGGCGAAGAAACTCCAGCGCGACGCGTCGCGTCTCGGCCAGATACGAACGGCGAATGCCCAGCTCGGGATTGACGACGGGTGGATTCACGAAGACGAAGCACTTCTCCCCGCGAGGCGCGCCGCTCCGGTCGACGAGCTCGAAGGGCATGCTCGTGAGCCGCTCGGCGAGCGCCCTGGGGTTCGCGATGGTCGCCGAGGACGCGATGAAGGTCGGGGTCGATCCATAGTGGCGGCAGACGCGCGCCCGCCGCCGCAGGATGTTCCCGAGATGGCTGCCGAAGACGCCGCGGTAGGCGTGCAGCTCGTCGATCACCACGAAGCGCAGGTTCTCGAACAGCTTCGCCCACCGCGGGTGATGCGGCAGGATCCCGGAGTGGAGCATGTCGGGGTTGCTGAGGACCACGTGCGCGCGCGTTCGGATCGCCCGGCGCGCGTCCTGCGGCGTGTCGCCGTCGTAGGTCGACACCGCGATCTCCAGGCCGGCCCGACTCCCGACCACGGTCGAGAGCCCATGCAGCTCGGCGAGCTGATCCTGCGCCAGCGCCTTGGTCGGAAACAGATACAACGCGCGACTCGACGGATCTCGGAGGATCGCGTCGAGCACCGGCACGTTGTAGCAGAGGGTCTTGCCCGAGGCCGTGGGGGTGACGACCACGACGTGACGGCCCTCCAGCGCGTGTCGAACGGCCTCGGCCTGATGCCCGTAGAGCTGGCGAATCCCACGCGCGCCGAGGGCAGCCCGCACGCCGTCGTCCACTCCGTCGGGGAAGGGTGCCCACTCGGCCTCGGTCGCCGGCATCCGGTGCACCGCCGTGACGTAGGGACCGCCGGGCGAGTCGACGGCCTCGTCTGGTCCGAACCGATGAGGCGGGTGGGAGGAAATGATGCGATCGAGCGCCGCGGTAATGGGCGTGGAGACAGGCCCCTGGAGCGGCTCGGCAATCTGGGGAGTCGCAGTACTCGACACGCGAGCCGGGGTAGCGGCGCCGGCGTCAGGGGCCGGGTCGGGGGCCGGGTCGGGGACCGGGTCGGGGGCCTGACGCCCGGGTGGGACCGAGGGCTCCTCCATCGTGACGCTCCTCAACACGGCGACGTCCTCGCATCCTAGCAGGCGGCCGTGAGGCGATCAAGAGGCGAATGCGAAGATAAGATGAAATGGCGACGATGAGCGGTGCGGACGGCGACGACCCAGCAGCCCATGGTAAAAATCCTGCTGCAGTCGGGCGGCGCAGGACTTTCACCACGGGCTGCTAGTGGTGTGTCCCAAGAATAACTTTGCACTTCCCAACCTTCTCTAGAATCGTATCGACCGTCGCGGTCCAGACAAAGGGTTGGGGGTTGTCGTTGTAGCGCTGGAGGTAATCGTTGATGGCGGCGACGAGTTCGTCGACACTGCAAAACACCCCGCGGCGGATGCGTTTCTGCGTGAGCTGGCTGAACCAACTCTCGACGAGGTTGAGCCACGATGCGCCGGTAGGGGTGAAGTGGAGCGTGAAGCGCGGATGGGCCGCCAGCCAGGCCCGCACGGTCGGATGTTTATGCGTGCCGTAGTTGTCCAGAATGAGGTGGAGGTCGAGGCGAGAGGGGAACGCGCGGTGGAGTTGGCGAAGAAACTTCAGGAACTCCTGATGCCGATGCCGGCCGTGGCACTCGCCGATGACCTGCCCGGTCAGCATGTTCAGCGCGGCGAACAAGGTCGTTGTCCCGTGGCGCTTGTAGTCATGCGTGAGTGTCCCACAGCGGCCCTTCTTCATCGGCAGCCCGGGCTGCGTCCGGTCCAGCGCCTGAATGTGACTCTTCTCGTCCACACACAGCACGACGGCCTTCTCGGGCGGATTCATGTACAGCCCCACGACGTCCGTCAGCTTCTCCACGAACGCGGGATCGGTCGACAGCTTGAACGTCTCCACTCGATGGGGCTGGAGGCCATGCGCGTCCCAGATCCGCTGCACGGTCGAGCGACTGACCCCCTGCGCCTTCGCCATCGTGCGACAACTCCAGGGGGTCGCCCCCGGTGGCGTGCGGTGCAACGTTGCGTGGACGATGGCTTTGACCCTGCGCGCACTGATCGTCGGTTTGCGCCCGCGCCCCTCACGCATCTCGAACACCGAATCAACGCCCTCCTCTCCAAACCGGTCGCGCCAAGCCAGCACGGTCGGCCGGCTGACGTCCACGGTCGCGGCAATGCGGCTGTTGGAACCCCCCTCGGTCGCCAGCAGCAACGCCTTCGCGCGGATGACTACCCGATGCGGGGCCGACGTACTACGGGCCCACTGTTCCAGGAGTCGCCGATCCTTCGCGGCCATGGACAGAGCGGCGGCGGCATCATTCATCCCGCCGATATTGCACGCAGGTCGTTGATATGTAAATGTATTTCAGGGACACTACACTAGATGAGGGACCGGGACTGGCAGCCGTCGACCGTGACAGAGGCGCCGGAGACCCAGCTGGCGCACGGCGACGCCAGGAACGCGACGAGCGCGCCAACCTCCTCCGGACGACCCAGCCGCCCGAACGGGAGCTCGCGACGCACGAACTCGGCGAGGCCCTCCGGGTCGGCCTGCCGCCGCCGATCCCACGATCCGCCCGGAAAGAGGATCGAGCCGGGCGCCACGCTGTTCACGCGGATGTTGTCGCGCGCGAGCTGCTGCGCCAGGGCCTTGGCCAGGCTGATCTCGGCGGCCTTGACGGCGTTGTACACCATCCGGCCGCCAGACTCGCGGCCCCAGATGGACGCGATGATGATGATCACCCCGCCGCCTTTCCGGCGCATATGCGGAACCGCCAGCCGTGACGCGCGGATCGCCGGGTACAAGGTCTGATCGAAGCCCGCCTGCCACTCCGCGTCGGAGGTCTCGAGCAGATCGGCGCCCTTCGCCACGCCGACATTGTTGACCAGGATATCGAGGCCGCCGAACCGATCGACCGTCTGGCTCACCGCCAGCTCGACCCCCTCCGCCGTCGCGAGATCGGCGCGGACGGTGGTCACGGCGCTCCGATCGCCCGCGATCGACACGATCTCGTCGGCTGCCCGATCGAGCTGCTCGGCGCCACGGGCGCAGAGCCCAACCCGGCAACCCTCCGCGGCCAGGGCGCGCGCGCTCGCCAGCCCCAGTCCGCGGCTCGACCCGGTGATCAACGCGGCCTTGCCCGACAGCTGCAGATCCATGAGGTGTCCAGTGGTATGTATCAGTCGGTTCGGTCGTGGTACGTCAGACAGATCTGGAGAGAGGCCCAACGCCGCCGCGCGGAACACCCCGCCCGGCGGACAAGGCGCGACGACCGAGCATACCGGGAGTATTCGAGGGAGGAGCAACGCCGTCCGCCGGGATGCTCCGCCCGGGGAGTGCCACAGAAATGACTGATACAGTCCACTAGTCTGGTCGCCCTCCGGTCAGATCGTTGAGGCGCCAGTCGAAGGTCCGGTACTCGACCCTGAAATCGTTCGCCTGAAACGTCGTGCGCTCGATCGGAAAGAGATGCGGCGAAATCAGGCTCAGAACCGCACGTTCGATCGGACTTCGCGACTGGTAGATGGAATCGGGTTCCTGGCCGTCATAGACGGCGATGAAGTCGGACTCACGCCAGCCGAGGATCGCGCTGACCCCGAGGACCTTGGTCAGCGAATCGAGCTCGATGTGTCTCGGCGTGGTGGCGAACTCCGCGGCGACCTGATCCAGCTGGGATGCCAGCCGGCCACCCGTGTAGGCTTCGCTCCGCAGGCGGCCGCTGCCGACGGCCCCACGGCCGAGCGCCAGATACACACGAGGCTCGCCGAACCCGGACAGAATCGTCGTCTCGATCTCGTCGAGGGTGACCGATCGGCCGGCGGCGCGATGCCGTCGCTGCTCGAAGGCCCCTGGAATCTGTCTGATGCTTTCCGGGGGATACTCCGGCGCGCGGCCCCGAATCGGATAGTGGTCGATCACGGTGCGGAGGACGAACGCGTTGTAGGCGTTCACCCAGAACGCGGTCTGGTCATCCGGCGACCACGCATCGTAGCGACCGGGAGAGAGATCCAGCGCGGCGATGTAACGGTCCAGCTTCCCACGCTCGATCCGCAGGGCCGCGTAGTACACGAAGCCGTCTCGAACGTAGAGGTCCAGGATCTCGTCGAGCGATCGGTGGTCGAAGCCCTGCTGCACCCGGCCATCCACGGCCGCGGTCGCCACGAGCAGCGTCAGACCGACGAGCATCGACCAGCGAGTCCGGCTCCGGTGAGCCGTTCGCCGCCGCGTGGACTGCGGCGCTGTCATCCCTGTGCCCTTCCCTCCGCTTCCGGGTGACGCGAGCCGAGACCCAGAGAACAAATCATACACGTTGGTGGTCGGTCATCGTCGGTTCTCTGCGGGTCACCCGAACGCGCCGCCAGGCCGGTGGCAGGCGCTCGCGATCGCCTGGTATGATTTCTGGCATGCTCACGGCAGCGACGCTCGGGATGTTCCTGTATGGAACCTATTCTGCGGGCACCGGTATCGTCGACCTGCTTGGGCCCATGAGCCTCGACATCTGGGCAGACATCATGCTCATCGTGCTGGGTGGCTGGCTGGTGTTGGCGGCGGCGTTCGTCAGGGTCGGGATGCCGGGGTGCCTCGCGTTCGCCATGGCTTCGCTCTTCGCCCTCCAGGCGCTGTCACTCCACAACGCGTCGCACCTCAAGGGAACGATCGCCCCGGCGCCGGAGCTGGTGCGGGGCGCCCTGGCCGCCATTCTGGTCCTGATGGCCCATGTGGGCCTACGCAGGGAGCAGAACACGCCCTTTGAATGAGACCGGCACACGGTGGCCGCCGGCGGCGCGCGTCGTGCCGCAAGCCGGCCCTGGCGGCCCGCACGTGCGAGGCCGGCGTCACGAGGGAGGATCGATGCACACGGCGAAGTCCTTTCGCACGCTACGCGGCCTGACGGTCCTGCTCAAGCTCGTCGCCTGGGCGGTGCTCCTGCTCGGGGTCCTCGTCGGGAGCATGATGACCGGCATGGGCGCGGTCGCCGGGGGCTCGCTCCGGGAGGCGGTGAGCGACCTGGCGTCGGGAACCTCGACGGCGGGTTTCACCGGCCTCGTCGGGGGTGTCGGCGTGATGTTCATGAGCGTCGTCTACTTCGTCCTGCTCCTGATCGCAGCGGAGATCGTGAGCGTTCTGCTGTCCGTCGAGCAGAGCTCACGCGAAACAGGCCGGCTGGTGCGCGAGATGTGGGCGACGCTGCGCCCCGCGCAGAAGGTCGTGGATCTCCAGGCCGAAAAAGTCGAGCTCTAAGGTGAGGGCGTCAGGCGCAGCCGCTGGTGTTACCGCAGTTCGCGCACTTGTAGCAGCTGCCGCTCCGCACCATGATCGCGCCACAGGTCGAGCACGGCGGCGCATCTTCCTGGTTCTGGATTGCCGCAAACGGCACCGCCGTCGGATCGTCCGCCGCCGACTCGAGCGGAAGCGGCGGCGCCACCGGCTCCGCCTCGTCCCGACCGTTCACTCCCGCCTCGAACTGCGCGCGTGGAGACAGAAACTTCACCGCCAGCCAGCGGAAGATGTAATCGACGATCGACTTCGCGAATCTGACGTCGCCGTTCTTCGTCAGCCCAGAGGGCTCGAAGCGGACGTGGCTGAACTTGTCGACCAGTGCCTGCAGGGGCACTCCGTACTGCAGCGCGTAGGAGATCGCCTGTGCGAAGGCATCGGCAAAACCCGAGATCGTCGAGCCCTCCTTCGCCATCACGAGGAAGATCTCGCCCGGCGTCCCATCCTCGAACAGCCCCACGGTGATGTAGCCCTCGTGGCCGGCGATGTCGAACTTGTGGGTGATCGCCTGACGCTCGTCCGGTAGACGGCGACGCACGGGCTGGACCTGTGCGGGGTCGGCCGCCGCCGCCTGCTGGTCCTTCGAGGTGTTGAGCGGCTGCGTACGCTTGCTGCCATCGCGATAGATCGAGACGGCCTTCGCGCCCAGCCGCCAGGCATCCACGTAGGCCTGCATGACCTCTGCGACGGTCGATTCCTTCGGCACGTTGACGGTCTTCGAGATCGCCCCCGAGATGAAGGGCTGAATGGCGCCGATCATCCGGATGTGCCCCATGTAATGGATCGACCGCGAACCATGAGCCGGCTTGAAGGCGCAGTCGAAGACCGGAAGATGCGTCAGATCGAGCTCGGGCGCTCCCTCGATCATCTCCCGCTCGTCGATGTGGGCCACGATCTGCGTGACCTGCTCCGCGCCGTAGCCCAGCCGCGCGAGCGCCATGGGGACCGTCTGGTTGACGATCTTCATCAGACCGCCCCCGACCAGCTTCTTGTATTTCACGAGGGCGATGTCCGGTTCGACGCCGGTCGTATCGCAATCCATCATGAAACCGATGGTCCCCGTCGGCGCCAGCACCGTCGCCTGGGCGTTGCGATAGCCGTGGGTGTCGCCCAGCTCGACGGCATCGTCCCACGACTGCTGTGCGGCAGCGTACAGACCGGCCGGCACGTGAGACCGGCCGACGTCCTTCAGGGCCGCCCGGTGCTTGCGCATGACCCGCAGGAACGACTCCTCGTTCCCCTCGTAGCCCGAGAAGGGTCCGCCATGGTCTCGCGCGATCCGCGCCGACTGCGCGTAGGCCTCTCCGGTCATCAGCGCGGTGATGGCTGCCGCGTAGGCGCGCCCGGCTTCGCCGTCGTACGGCACGCCCCGGGACATCAGCAGCGCCCCCAGGTTCGCGTAGCCCAGGCCCAGCGGACGATAGGCGTGGCTGTTGCGCTCGATGGCCTTCGTCGGGTAGCTCGCATTGTCGACGATGATCTCCTGGGCCGAGATCAGCGTTCGGACGGCCGCCTGAAACGCCGGGGGGTTGAACTCGCCCTGTGCATCGAGGAACTTCATCAGGTTCAGCGAGGCCAGGTTGCACGCCGAGTCGTCGAGAAACATGTACTCCGAGCACGGATTCGACGCGTTGATTCGTCCCGTCTGCGAGCACGGGTTCCAGTCGTTGACCGTCGTGTCGAACTGCATCCCCGGATCCCCGCACACATGCGTGGCCTCGGCGATCATGTGGAGCAGGTCACGGGCCTTGTAGGTATCGATCGCCCGACCGTCAGTCACCGCATGCGTCCGCCACTCCCCGTCGTCAAGAAACGTGCGCATGAAGTCGTCGGTCACCCGCACGCTGTTGTTCGAATTCTGGAAGAAGACCGAGGTGTAGGCCGGCCCGGTGAACGATCCATCGTAACCCGCGTCGATTAGCGCCCACGCCTTCCGCTCTTCGTCGACCTTGCAATTGATGAACTCGACAATGTCGGGATGATCCGCGTTAAGGATGACCATCTTGGCCGCGCGTCGGGTCTTACCGCCCGACTTGATCACTCCGGCGAACGCGTCGTAGCCCTTCATGAACGAGACCGGTCCGGACGCGGTGCCGCCGCCCCCCAGCGGCTCGCGTGCGGAGCGAATGGTCGACAGGTTGGTGCCCGTGCCCGAGCCGAACTTGAAGAGCATGCCCTCGGTCTTGGCCAGGGTCAGGATCGAGTCCATGGTGTCCTGAACCGAGTTGATGAAGCATGCCGAACACTGCGGCGCCTTCTCGAATCCGCAGTTGAACCACACCGGGCTATTGAACGCGGCGTGCTGATTGACCAGGAGATACTTCAGGTCGTCGCGAAAGGCGTGCAGGTCGTCGTCGCTCGCGAAATATCGCTGGGCCCGGGCCCACCCGGTGATGGTCTCGACCACCCGGCCGATGAGCTGCTTGACGCTGTGTTCGCGCTCGGGCGTGTCGAGCTGTCCGCGGAAGTACTTCGATACGACGATGTTGGTCGCCTGCTGCGACCAGGGTTTCGGTATCTCCACGTCGTACTGCTCAAACACGTACTCCCCGCGCTCGTTGGTGATGACGGCCGAGCGCAGATCCCATTCGATCTCGTCGAATGGGTCATGCCCCGCGTGGCTGAAGAACCGCGGAAACTGCAGTCCCGTGATCGTCGGTGTCGACGACTGCACCCGGCTCTCGGAGTCCGTGACCTCCGGCTGATGAGCAGCACCTCGTGGCATCCCGCCTCCCTGCGGCCCGGCGACGCTCGCGCGGCGAGATCGACCCCGAGCCTGTGAACGGTCCGACGCTCAACGCGTCGTGTGACTCATGTATCGTGTCCAAGCGCGTCTGAAAATTCTTGCCGCCTTGCCCCCTGGGGTGGGTGCGTGGCGCTGCCTGAGAGGCCGGCGCTCACTATGCGACCAGACGCTGGGGTTGTCAAGGACAAACCTACCAGATATGGTGTCTGGGTTTTAGGTCAGACGCAAGATCTTGACATCCGGGCGTTCCGTTCGGGAGCGCTTCTGGGGCGATCGTCCCCGGTTCAGGCCGTCCCGGGGCGGGCAAAGGGCCTGTGATAGAGTCGGCTGGTGGAAGCCGAGGCCTCGCCGACCGGAGCCTCGCCGGCCCCGGCCGACACCGGGGCTCCGCTCCAGCCCGTCGGGCCATCGCCGGACGCGGCGCCCACCAGTGTTCCGACACCGTTACTGACCGATCGCCTGCAGGCCGCTGGCGAGGTGGTCCTGTGCTCTGGATTTCCGACTCAGCTTCTCCTGATCCTCGTGCTGGCGGTGCTCGGTCTGCAACCCCTGGACCCCGGCGGACAGCTCTCGCTCGCGTACGTGGCGATCCTTTCGATGCTCGACGCCGGCCTGCTGATCACGCTCATCCTGTTCTTCATCCACTCTCACGGCGAAACACCCCGCGGGGTGTTCCTGGGCGACCGTCCCGTCGGGCGGGAGGTGGGCCTCGGCGTTCTCTGCACGCCGGCGGTCATCTTCCTGGCTGCGGCGACCCTGGTTGTCATCCAACGGCTGGCACCCTGGATGCACGACGTGCCACGCAACCCGCTCGAGGAGCTGATCTCCAGCCCCGCCGCGGCCGCCCTGTTCATCGCGATCGCGGTGATCGCGGGTGGGCTCCGCGAGGAGATGCAACGCGCATTCGTCCTGCGACGCTTCGAGCAACATCTGGGGGGGGCCGCCGTCGGCCTCGTGCTGTTCAGCCTCGCATTCGGCGCTGGCCATCTCCTGCAAGGCCAGGACGCGGCCGTCGCGACGGCGGTGCTGGGCGCCGCGTGGGGCCTGCTCTACCTGGCGAGGCGCAGCGTCGTGGCCGCCGTCGTCAGCCATTCCGCGTTCAATGTCATCGAGATCCTTCATCACGCCGGGACCGTCTAGCCGTTGCGTATTCTGTATCTTGCTGATATTCGGTTTCCACTCGAGCGGGCCAATGGCATCCAGACTGCCGAGACGTGCCACGCGCTGGCCTCTCGGGGCCACCTGGTGACGCTGGCGATTCGTCCAGACACCGCCCACCCGGCACGCGACCCGCTGGACTTCTACGGTCTCCCCGCCCAGCCGTTGCTGCGGATCGACCCGACCTGGACGGTGAGGGCCGCCGTCGCCCGCCGGCTCGTCTATCTCGCCGCGGCCGCCCGCCGGACGCTCGTCCGACCCCGGCCGACGGTGGTGTTGACGCGTGATCTGGGCGTCGCGGACGCGCTCCTGCGGGTCCCGCGTCGCTTCCGGCCACCGGTCGTCTTCGAGTCCCATGGCTTCTCGCCCGTTGTCGCGCGTGAGATGCCCCGGCTGGTGACCGGCGCGCGCGCGGCATCGGCATCGAAGCGGCGGCGCTTGCTCGCACGCGAGCGGCGCGTCTGGCGCCGCGCGGACGCCTACGTCACGATCACGCGGCACCTCGCCGCCGACCTCGCGGAGCGCTTCGGCCCGCGGCCGCGCGTCGAGACGATTCCCGACGGCGTCCGTCTCCCCGCGGACCGGACGTTCAGCCCCCGGCGACGCGAGGGCGGCGAGACGGTCCCGGTCGTGGCCTACGCGGGCCATCTCTACCCGTGGAAGGGTGTCGACGTGCTCCTGCGCGCCCTGGCGCGGTTGCCGGACGTGCGTGGGCTGATCATCGGCGGACACCCCGGCGAGCCCGATCTGTCCCGCACGCGGGCCCTGGCGGACACGCTGGGCGTGAGCGCGCGCGTCAGCTTCACGGGCCTGGTCGCGCCGAGCCAGGTCGCCGGTCGGCTGCGAGAGGCGGACGTCCTCGTGCTGCCGAACATCGCCACGCCGATCTCGAGCCAGTACACCTCCCCGTTGAAGCTCTTCGAGTATCTGGCAGCGAGTCGGCCGATCGTGAGCTCCGATCTTCCCGCGGTCCGGGAGATCCTGCGCGACGGGGACAACGCCGTGCTGGTGGAGCCCGAGAACCCGGAGATTCTCGCGGCGGGTATCGCGCGCCTCCTGGACGATCCGACGTTCGCGCGCCGCGCCTTCGACGACGTGGCCGCGTATGGCTGGGCACGTCGCGCCGAGCGGCTCGAATCGCTGCTGCAAGCCGCGGTCGGGATGCGAGAGGAGGGGCGATCCACAACCCGCCACGGCACGCGATCGCCCGACGCGGATCGGGCCGAGGCATGATCTCCGAGCGGCTGCTGTCTCTGATCCGCTGCCCCGAGTGCCGTGGGCGTCTGGCCGGCTCCCCCCCGACGCTGCGCTGCGCGGCCTGCGACACGGACTACGCCGCGCCCGAGGGCGACTACGTGGACCTCCGACCGGCACGGGTGTTCACCGAGCAGACCAAGTATCTCGACGCCGCGCTGCACGCCGACGCACGCCACGAGCACGTGTCTCCACCGCTCCTCTCCGCCGGCATCCGGAACGGCATGCTCCGCAACTTCCTGGCCCCAGGACTGAGTGACCGGGTCGTCGATCTCGGCTGTGGAAGCGGCCGGGCCCTGGTCTGGAACCGGGATCTCGGCGCCCATGGCGTCGGCATCGACGTCAGCCCCTTCTTCGCCGTCGAGGCGCGCGACCAGGCAGACCTGACGCTCGGCGATCTCCGCCGCCTGCCCTTCGATGACGGCGCCTTCACGAAGGCCTACAGCCTGGACGTCCTCGAGCATCTCTCGCGTGACGCGCTGCTGGCCGTGCTCCGAGAGGCCTCGCGAGTCCTGGACCACCACGGTCAGCTCTTCGTCTACACGCACGTGAGGAAGAACTCCCGCCTGGCCCTGGGCCTGCGCGCGATCAACCGGGTCGCGCGCCTGCTCGGCCGGCTCGACTTGATCGACGACACCCAGGAGCGGTTGAGGAAGTCGGACCACCTCAACCCGCTGATCGACATCCCCGATCTCGCGGCGGTGGCCTCCGCCGCCGGGTTTCGCATCGCCCGGATCCGCTACTACACACCACTCGTCGGGGGCTTCGTCGAAAACATTCTGATGCGGCTCGCCGAGCGCGCGCTGGCGCGGCGCCTGGCGCGTCCCACAGGGGCCGCGCGCGAGTCGGATCCGACCGACGCCGCCGGACACGCGACCGAGGGCATCCGCGCGGCCCGGGCCGCCGCCAAGCGACGGCTCGGCCGGCGGGGACCCCTGCTGCGGCTCGTCTCCGCGGTCACCTGGCTCATGAAGATCGACCTGCTCCTGTTCGGGCGGATCCGATCCGGCCCCTTCTTCGCGCTGCTGATCAAGGAGGCGTGAGCGGGCCGCATGAAGATCCTCTACGCAGCGATCGACCAGCGTGTCCCGGGAACGACCGGCGGATCGACCCATGTCGTCGCCGTGGCCCAGGGGCTCGCGGCCCGCGGCCACCAGGTGCACGTCCTGGCTTCGCCCGGCGATGGGCCGATGCCGGAGTGAACCGTGCACTGGCACGTCATGGCGCCGCCGCTCGGAGCACGTCAGCTGCGGCTGGGCCGGGCGAGACGGGTCCTCGCGCTCGCCCGCCGGCTCCACCCGGACGTGGTGATCGAGCGCTACTACAACTTCGGCGGAGAGGGCCTGCGCGCGGCGAGGCGCACCGGGGCGCTGGCCGTGCTCGAGGTCAACGCGCCGATGATCGACCACGCGGGATCGCTCAAGCGACGGCTCGACCGCGCCCTCATCGTGGAGCCGTTCCGGCGCTGGCGCGACTGGCAGGCGGCGGTCGCCGACCTGGTCGTCACGCCAACCGCCACCATCCTTCCCGACGGTGTTCCACGCGAGCGCGTGGTCGAGACGGAGTGGGCGCGGACGTCGGGCGGTTCCGACCCGACGCGTGCGGGCCGGCTCCCTTCGTCGACGAGCTCCACGACACGATCGTCGTCTTCGCCGGAGCCTTCCGCCGCTGGCACGGCGCCGTCCACCTGGTCCGGGCCCTCGCGCGGCTGCGCGCGGAGGGTCGGCGCGACATCACGGCGGTGCTGATCGGTGCGGGCCCCGAGCTGCGCGCGACGCGGGCGGAGGCGACGACGCTCGATGGCGTCGTCTTCACGGGCGCCGTACCGCACGAGCGGATGCCCGGGTACCTGGCGGCGGCCCACATCGGCGCCGCACCGTTCGACCTGGGCGCCCATGCCCCGCTGGGCATCGACTTCTTCTGGTCACCGCTCAAGGTCTTCGAGTACATGGCCTCGGGGTTGCCGTCGTGGCGCCGCGTATTCCGCGGCTCGAGCGACTGGTGGGCGACGGCGGCATCCTCTACGATCCGGCAGACCCGGCCGCCCTCGCGCGGGCGATCGCGGACCTGGCGGACGCGCAACGACGGGCGATCCTGGGCGCGGCGGCCCGGACGCGGGTGGTCGAGCACTTCAGCTGGGAGGCGCATTGCCGCCGGCTGGACGCGGCGATCGCGCAAGGCCTCTCACGACGATGAGCCCATGCGGATCCTGATCGCGACCGATGCCTTCCCGCCGGTGTGCGGCGGGAGCGGCTGGAGCACGTACGAGCTCGCGCGAGGCCTCAGGGCCCTGGGACACGAGGCGATCATCGCGCAACCGCGACCCGGGCCCGCCGGCGACGCCGCGGCCGAGTACGACGGCTTTTGCGTGCGGACCGTTCGCCTCTTCGCCCCGAACGTCCCGTTCGTCCGGAACTACTTCAAGAACGAGCGGCTGCACGCCCGGACGCCCCCCTGGCTGCGGGACATCGTCCGCACCGAACGGATCGACTTGGTCCACGGGCAGCACGTCCTCACCTGCGTGCCGGCGGTGGCCGCGGCGCATGCCGAAGCGATCCCCGCGGTCTGCACGGTGCGCGACTACTGGCCGGTCTGCTACTGGTCCGACCTGATTCACGACCCCGCATCGGCGACCCTGTGCCCCGGCTGCACGCCGGGCATGATGACCCGGTGCATCCGACCCCGCGCGGGTCCGGCGTGGCCGCTCGCCCTTCCGCTGATTCCCTACATGCGGCGCAACCTCGCCCGGAAGCGGCACGGGCTGGCCGCGGCGGATGCCGTCATCGCCGTCAGCTCGGTGATCGCGCGGGACCTGCGCGCGCGCGCGCCCGAGCTCTCCGGGACGAGGCTCGAGACCATCCCCAACCCGGTCGACGTCGCCGGGCTTCGCGCCGCCGACGCGACGCCGCGGCCGCTCGAGGCGCCCTACGCGCTCTACGTCGGCAAGCTGGCGCCCAACAAGGGCGTGACGCACCTCGTCCCGACGATCGATCGCGCGGGGCTCGACCTGCCCCTCGTCATCGTCGGCGAGGGACCCGAACGCGCGGCGCTCGAACGCGCGGTGCTCGAACGCGCGGTGCTCGAACGCGCGGTGGCGCGCTCCGGGCGTGACGTGCGGTTCACGGGTTGGCTCGACCGCCGGCAGGTGCTCTCGTGGCTGCGGCATGCGACGCTCCTCATCTTCCCGTCGCACGGGCCCGAGTCTCTGAGCCGCGTGCTCATCGAGGCGGGCATCCTGGGCGTGCCGATTGCGGCGATGGATACGGGCGGTACCCGCGATATCATCACGCACGAGGAGACCGGGTTGCTCTCCAGCAACCCGCAGGAGCTTGGCGACGACGTGGCGCGCCTTGCGCGCGATCCGGCGCTGCGGGAACGGCTCGGCATGGCCGCGCGTGAAGGGCTGCGGCGGCGCTTCGACGCGCCGGCCGTCGTCCAGCGTGTGGAGACGCTGTACAGAGATCTGGTCGGAGAGCGCAGGTGACTGGCGCCACGTCTCCCCTCCGCGTGGCCGTGCTCGCGCGCGCCGCGTTCCCGCTCCACGGCTACGGCGGCCTTGAGCGACACGTCGCCGACCTCGTCGGCCATCTCCTGTCGCGCGGCGTCCACGTCACCTTCATCACGCAGCCGCCGACCTCGTCGACCGCGCCACCCGGCCAGACGCCCGAGCTGCTGCGCCTCCCCAACCTGACGGTCAGGTGGGTACCGTATCGCACGTTTCCGGGCGCGGGGCGACGCGGCACGACCATCCTGGATCGCAGCACGGCCTACCCGTTGTTCGGGGAGCGCGTGGGACGACTCGCGGCGGAGCTCGCGGCGCGCGGCGAGCTCGACATCGTGCACGGGCTCGGCGCCAGCGCGCTCGGCTACGCGCGACGGCGTCACCGACTGGAACGGGCCGTGCCCCTCGTCTTCAATCCCCAGGGGCTCGAGGAGTTCGGGGCCACCGCACCGGAGCGGGCCCGGCTCAAGCGGCTCGCCTATCTGCCCCTGCGCGCCGCCGTACGGACGTGCGCCCACGCCGCCGACGTGCTGGTGGCCACGGACCGGGCCCTGGAGCCTACACTACGCCGGCATCTCGGTGTCGATGCGTCACGGGTGCGAGTCGTGCCGAACGCCGTCGACCTCCAGACCTGCGCGCGGCTCGCCGGACCCGAGGACGGGCGGCGGGTGCGCGCACGAGCCGGTCTGCGCCCCGAGCAGCCGGTGCTGCTGAGCGTCGGCCGGATCGAGCAGAACAAGGGTTTCCACACGCTCGTCCCGGCGCTGAGGGCGTTGGCGGCGCCGGGCCGGGAGGGGACCCCGTGGGAGCAGGACTGGCGCTGGGTCATGATCGGTGACGGGCCGCACGCCCCCCGGCTGATGCGGCAACTGGCGCAGGCCGGGCTACGCTCGCGCGTCATGCGGCTCGGGTGGCTCGACGACGCGGATCTCCACGCCTGGTACGAGGCGGCAACGCTGTTCGTCCATCCGAGCCTGTACGAGGGGAGCTCCCTCGTCACACTTGAGGCGATGGCTCACCGGCGCCCGGTCGTGGCCACCGCGGCGGGCGGCATCCCCGACAAGGTCAACCCAGGCGTCAGCGGATGGCTCGTCCCCCCGGGGGCCTCGACGCCCTGCGACTGGCCCTGGTCGACGCCCTCGGCGACCGCGATCGGCTGCGGCGGATGGGCGACGAGGGACGGGCGATCGTGGAACGCGAGTTCTCTTGGGAGGCCGCCACGACGCGGCTGCTCCAGGTGTACGACGAGATACTCGGCGCCCGTCGAGGCGAGGACTGAAGCGTGCCCGAACGAGAGTGGCGTCAGGCCAACGACATCCGCTCGCCGACCCTCGCCGTCGCGCTGGTGGTGCTGGTCGGCGGCGTGCTGCGGTTCTGGGCGCTGGGGCACGGCATCCCCTACGCGATCGGCGTCGACGAGCCCGAGGTCCTCACGCGGGCCGTGACGATGATGAAGACGGGCGACTTCAATCCCCACTTCTTCGACTATCCCGGCTTGTACATCTACTTCCAGACGGTCGTCGCATCGCTCCGCTTCGTCGTCGGCGCCATGGGCGGACTCTGGCGATCGCTCGAGCAGGCCGGGCCGTCCGAGTTCTATCTCTGGGGGCGCGCCGTCACCGCCCTCTTCGGGACCGCGACCGTGTTCCTGGTGTTTCGGATCGGGATGCGGTGGGGTGCCCGGCACGCCCTGCTGGCGGCGGGTCTGATGGCCGTCCTCCCGTCGCACGTGCGCGAGTCCCACTACGTCCTGACCGACGTGCCGATGACGTTCTTCACGTCGCTGACGTTTCTGCTGACGCTGCGCGCCCACGAGCGCAACACGACCGGCGCCTTCGCCTGGGCAGGAGCGGCGGCGGGACTGGCCACCGCGACGAAATACAACGGGCTCTTCATCCTTCTGCTGCCGCTCATCGCCATTGCGATGACCCGGCCCGCCGGTCGCCAGTCCCGCCCGCGATGGGCCCTGGCCGTCCTCGGGACGTGCGTCGGCGTGTTTCTCGCCGGTGCGCCCTACACGCTGCTCGACCTGCCGGGATTCCTGAACGGCTTCGCCAACCTGCCCGCCTTCTACGCACCGCGCCCGCGCGTCGGGGATCCGGGCTGGCTCATCTATCTCAAGCATCTCCGCATCGTCCTGCACTGGCCGGCGCTGATCCTAACCTTCGCGGGATTGATCCTCGCCCTGGCGCGGTCGACCACCGGACCCGGCCACCTCAGGTGGGTCATGCTCGCCGTCTTCCCCCTGGTCTATTTCTCGTTCATCGCCAGGCAGCACCAAATCTACGGTCGCTATCTGCTGCCGGTGCTCCCCTTCACCTGCATCCTGGCCGCCGGTGCCGTGATCTCCGGGGTCACGCTGCTGCGCCGCTTCGACATCCCGCGGGCCGCGCGGACCGCGCTGATTGCGCTGCTCACCGTCGCCGCCCTGCTCCCGGTCGCGCGAGAATCGATCCGGTTCGATCGGCGGATCAGCAAGGTCTCCACCCAGGCGATCGCGTACGATTGGATTCTCGAGCACGTCCCGGAGGGCTCGCAGATCGCGGTGGAGACTCGGGTGATGCTGCTTCCGGGGGATCGCTACCTGGTCGAGCACTTTCCCCGCCTGATCGACCACGAGTACGATAGGTATGTCGCCAACGGCTACGAGTACTTCATCGCGTCCTCGCAGTCCTTCGGCGCGGTCTTCGAGGCACCGCAGCACCACGCGGCGGAGTACGCGGACTACCAGCGCCCGCTCGAGCGCGCCCGATCACTCGTCACCATCGAGCCATCGGACGATCACCCCGGTCCCGAGCTCCGTATCTACCGGATCGAGCCGTAGCCGCCCGTGGTGAAAATCCTGCGTGGCACCAAGGGCGGCGCGGGGCCCGGATGGCAAGACGCGAGGAGTGAGTCTACCGGCCCGGCGAGGATTCTAGGGACCCATGACGACCGCGAGCTGGATAGCGAAGGGCCTCACCGCGATGGGCCTGGTCGACCTCGCCCTGCGGCAGGTCGCGCGCCGGTCCCTGCCCGAGCTGCTGGGCACGGACGCCGGCCCGACGATCGGCATGACCCTGCTGATCGTGGTCCTCGCGCTCGGGGTCCAACTCGCCGCCGTGCTGCGCCGCGGAGACCCGCCCGGGCGCTGGCTGTCACGCGGCGATCGGGTGATGGCCCTCGCGCTCGTCGCGGCCTTCGCCCTCGGCCTGGTCGCACAGCTCCGGCTCGGGGCCCGGCTCCAGAGCGACGGCTTCTACTACTTCGCCTACGCGCGGTCGCTGTGGTTCGACCGCGACGTCGACTTCACCAACGACTACCGCCTGATCGGCATCGGCGACAAGGTTCATCTGTTCGAACCCACGCCGACGGGCTACGCCCAGTCGGCCTGGACCGTGGGCCCTGCGCTCGTGTGGAGCCCCTTCTTCGCCGGGGGGCACCTCGTCGCCCGGACGCTCGCCGACGCGGGACACGCCGTTACGGTGGACGGCACCTCGTATCCCTACCGGCAGTCGATCGCGGTGGCTGGGCTCTTCTACGGACTCGTCGGGCTGTGGCTGTGCTACCGGCTCACCCGGGTCTTCTTCTCCGCGGGGCTGGCCGCCGCGGCCGCCACGGTGACCAGCGCCGGCTCGTTCATGCTGTGGTACCTGGTGAAGGAACCCACCATGACCCACGCGCCGTCCATGGCGGCCGTCGCGGCCTTCCTCCTGGGGTGGGCGGTGACGCGCGGACGGCGGTCGGCGCCGCAGTGGGTGGCGCTCGGCTGATGGCGGGCCTCATGACCACGATCCGATGGCAGAACGCCCTCTTCAGCCTCCTGCCGCTGATCGAGAGCGCGTGGCTGCTCACCGAGGCGTGGCGCGGCGGCGACCGCCAGGCCTTCCGGCGCGTCCTGATGCGTGGCGCCGCGTTCACGGCCGCCGCCGTGATCGGCTTCGCGCCGCAGATGCTGGCCTGGAAGGCCATTTACGGGAGCTACCTCGCGATCTCACCCGTGGGTCCGGAAATCCGCTGGTACGACCCGCGCATCATCGACATCCTCTGGTCGTCCCGCAACGGCCTCTTCGCCGTCTCACCCGTTCTCTACGCCGCCGCCGTCGGACTGGTCGTCTTCCTCCGGCGCGAGGTCACGTTCGCCGGACCGGCGTTGATCGCGCTCGCAACCATGATTTACTTCAACGCGTCAATTCAGGACTGGTGGGGCAGCTCGGGCTTCGGGATGCGACGATTCGACGGCGTGATCCCGCTACTGACCGTCGGCATGGCGGTCTTCATCCAGCTTGCGCAACGCGTCATCGAACGACGCCCCACGATCGTCGTCGCCGCCATCTTGGCGGCGTTCGTCCTCTGGAACGCGACCTTCATGCAGGCGGCGCTTTCGGGATTCGTCCAGATCGGCGAACCCGCGTCCTTCGGTGAGGTGGCCGGCGAGCAGGCCCGCATTCTGCACCGCTGGTTCGGCCACCCGTTCTCCTACCCGATCAACGTGTGGTACGCGCTCAAGAACCGCGTGTCACCGGCCCGCTACGATCTGCTGGGGCCGAACCGTTTCCTGGGCGACCCGCTCCGGCCGTACGGCCGCGTCAACTTTGGTCTGGGCGACGACGCCATGGTGGGCGCCGGCTGGCATGCGCCCGAACGCCAAGGCGATCTGCCGTTCCGATGGGCGTCCGCCGTCGCGGAGGTCATCGTGCCGCTCGACCATCCCGCCGACCTCGAGACGCAGATCCGAATTCAACCACTGATGTTCGGCGGTGCCACGCCGCAGCAGATGTGGGTGACGGTCAACGGCATCCGGCACGGCCCGTTCCGGCTGGAACCGGAGTGGCAGCGGATCGTCTTCCCGGTGGAGCACGATCGCTGGCGATCCGGCGCCAACCGGGTCGCGTTCGAGTTCTCGCGGCAGACTCGGCCCGCGGATGTGAACCTGGGCGGCGACATGCGGCTCCTGAGCGCCGCCGTCGATTACCTGCGCGTGCAGGTGATCCCGTGACGTTGACCCGGCCGCCCCCCCGCCGCGCGAAACTGGCTAGGACCACGCGTACTCGCCCACCATCACCCCCAGCGTCCGTTCCTCCCGGGGCGGTGTCCAGGTGGGCGTGACCCGCAGCTCGATCCGATGATAGGTCGGACCATCCTCGCGCTGTGGAAGCAGGTAGCGGAAGGTATGCCAGGCGTAGTCACTCAGCCTGATCTCGTCGGCGATCGCACCATCCAGGATCACCCGGATCGTCTGGTCGAACGGCGCGAGTCGGCGCAGCGGTAGCGTGAGCGCCCGCGCCGTGGCCGGCACGTGGATCGTCGCCTGCTCGCCGCTCCAGCGGAAGGGACGCCCCGATGGGCTCGTCTCCGGCCCGTGAAGGCCGAACGACAAGCGAGAGCGATCCACGCTGCCCGCCTCGCGCACGGCGCGCACGGGAAGGGTGGCGAGGACGACACCGCACATCACCCACACCCATCCGCGCGAGCGCCACCACGACCGCGCCGGCCTCGGGCTCGGCGTCGGCGCCGTCGAGGCCGGACGGCCCAGCAGCAGCGCCAGCGCCACGAGGGGCCACAGGGTGAGGTGGCCTTCGCGGAGCAGCAGCGGATGGCCAACGAGCGACGCGATCGAGAAGGCCACGATGCCGGCACCGAGCGCGATCGCCACGCGCCGAGGCTCCGCTCCCCGGTCGCCCCGCGCCGCGCGGAAGGCCGCGGCGAGTGCGGCACCCAGGAGCGCCGCCAGGGCCAGCAGACCCGTAACCCCAAGCTCGGCGGCCGTCTGCAGGAAGTAGTTGTGCGCGTTCTCGCGCGGCCGGATCAGCGCCTCTCGCCGGGTCGAGTAGGTCCACAGGTCCTTGTAGTAGCGGCCGACGCCGATGCCGAAGATCGGCCGGTCGGCGACCATCCGCAGGCCGGCGTCCCACAGCGGAATCCGCCCCTTGAACCGCTCCGCCGGCGGGGTCCTGAGATTGAGGGTGTAGAGGACCGTATCCGCGTAGGATTGCTGATCGCGCAGGCTGACGTTCCGCGCGGTGGCGTACGCGGTAAGCATGGCGACCACGACCAAGCAGAGGACCGGCGTCGCTCCGGCGAGCCACGCCAGCCGAGGCCCCCAGCGGGGGCCGCCGCCCAGGAGCCCGTAGTGCCGCAGCCCCAGCACGAAGAGTAGCCCGCCGACCGCGGCCCCGGCCCACGCCGCGCGCGATGCGGTAAAGATCAGCGCCACCGCCACGCAGCCGCTCGCGACGCGCCAGCTCCATCGCGCCCACGGCGTCTGTCGCGACACGGTCACCGCGACGGTCGGCCAGATCGTCAGCGCGAGATACGCGCCAAGGCTGTTGACGTCCGTGAAGGTCGCGTTGATTCGCGTGATTCCAGGATCCTGCCGCACCCAGAACTCGAGGAGGTTGCGGCCGGTCCACCACTGCAGAATCCGTACGCCGCGACCAGGCTCGCCGAGAGCGCGGCGACCCGCACCGGCTCGACCAGCCGCGCGTGGGGCGCGCCACCGAAGGTGAACAGGACGAGCCACAGCAGCGCGAGCCCCTCGGCCACGAGGGCCCACGCCAGGATCGGCGAGTAGACATGCGCCTGCGAGCGGAGCACCACGAAGTCGGTCGCCGCGAACTGGTGCAGCTCGCGCACGAGCTGGAACAGGCCGTCGCGGGGGAGGTGGAACGGATAGAGCGTGACGGCCAGCGAGACGGTGGCCAGGATCAGCAGGCTCGGCGCGCCGGCTGGCGGCGCGGCCGCGGATCCGCCGCGGCCCAGGACGACGCGTATCCAGGCCGGAAGCAGCAGGGCGAAGAGCCACAGCTGGCCCAACGTCACCGCCGGCCACCCGAGCTCTCTCGGCAGGATGGGCAAGAGGGGCACGACCAGGAGGAAACCGAGCAACGAGGCGCGTGGCGCGACGGCCGCCGCCACGGCGAGCGCGGGCCACAGGAGCCGAACCCCAGTCGGCAGCGCCGACAGCGCGAGGAAGCCGCGAACAGGGTAGACGACGACGACAGCCAACGCCACGAGCGTCAGCGCGCGCGTCACACGGTCCACGATCCTCACGTCACTCTCCGGCTGCACGCGAACCCTCGGGCGTCCCGACGGCGTCACCGGCCGCCCGCGTGACCGTCCCGCGTCCCTGGTCTTCCCGGGACTCCGCCTGGCTGATAGTAGATCCGAACGTCGGCCCGACGCCGCAGACCGGCGGTCCACTCGCCGATGAGCGCCTGGCGCTGCTCGGCCTCGAGCCGGCCCCGGGCCACACCCTGGACCTCGACATAGGGTCGAATCTCCCCATCGCGCGCGAAGTCCTGGCGGTGCGCCTGATAGTAGGCGATCACCTCGTCCTCGGTCGGCTGGGCGGCCGACCCGAATCGCTGCTCGAGATAGGCCTGGATCCGCAGGTCCCCGCGCAGCAGATCCCTCAGCCGCTGCTCGCTCATGCCGGCGACCTCGAGCGCGCGCGCGAAGGCCTCGGGTGCGGTGAAGCTCTCGCGGATCAGCTCGACACGCAGCTCGACCGCGGCCGGATCGGGCTCCGGCGGGGGGTATCGCTCGACCTCGGCGAGGATGAGCTCGCGATCGACGAGACGCTCGATTGCCTCCGCCAGGGGCTCGGTCGTGCCCGCCGGGGCGACCAGACCCAGCTCGATGGCGCCGCGGCCGTCCGAGAGCGTGATGACCTCTCCTGCGGCAACGGCCAGCACGCGGTCGATGACCTCGGCCGGCTGCGACGCCGGCGCCAGTCCCAGCACCGCCGCGCCCGAGCATCCAAGCGCGGTACCCACGATCGCGCAGACGGACCGCGCGGAGCGCCGCGTGCGGCGCGCAGCGGTGGGACCGCCCGTCGCGTCAGAACGCCTGGCCGATGCTGACATGCAATGCGGTGAGCTGCTCCCTCGCCCCGTTCTCGAAGCGACGGCGGTCCAGCTTCACACCCAGGTCGACCCGGATCGGCCCGATCGGCGATTGATACCGGATCCCAAACCCGACGGCCCCGCGAATCTTGGCCAGATCGATGTCGCTGACATCGGCGAACACGTTTCCGGCATCGAGGAACCCGACGGCGCCGATGTCCCCCCAGACCGGCACACGCACCTCCGCGTTGAAGACGACGAGCCCGTGCCCGCCCTTTGGGAACCCGTCCTGGTCGATCGTCGCCTCGTCGCCCAGCCGGTCGAGCGCAAATCCGCGGACCGTCGTGTCCCCGCCCGCGAAGAATCGCTCGCTGGCCGGAATGTCGTCGACCACCTCGACGACCGGTTGACCGTCCGCGCCGACCACGGGATTCCCCTCTTCGTCGGTCTGCTGGACCTCTCGTGGGAACCCCGCCGCGAGCCCGAGTCGTCCGCCGACCGCCACGACCACGCGGCGGCGACCGGGTAGCCGCCGGTACACGAACCCCTGGACGAGGGTCTTGGCGAAACCGACCTGCGAGCCGATCGCCCGGCCCGCAAGCTCCGCGTCGACGCCCACCAGGATGCCACGGTCCGGGTCGAGCGGGTCCGGCCGGGTATCGCGAACCAGAATGCCGGAGAACCTCGACAGCCGTACGCGAGGGAACAGCCGGTCGACGAGCAGCTGGTCTTCGGGGTTGATCCGCTCGTCGAACAACCTGGTGCGACTGAGGGAATAACGGCCGCTGAGGGTGAGGTCCGACGACAGACGTTGGGAGACCTCGGCGTCGAGACCGCGCCGGATGAAGCTGAAGCTCGATCGAATGGCCTGCTCCCAGACGCCGGTCGCGAGGGCGTCGCCCGACCACCCGAAGAGGCGCGGCTCACGATACGTGCCGAGGACACGATACTCGTTCAGTCCGAACCCCTGCCCGTCCTGTGCCGGGTCCACGTCGTCGTCTCGGCGTACGCTGGCGCGCATGAACAGATCGATCGAGCGGTTCTTGCCCCACAGATTGCGGCGGCCGATCTCGAAGAACCCGCGCGGGGCGAATTCCAGCCGCTCCTCGGCTTGCCCCTCCGCTTCGGCGCTGCGACGCAGCCGCCGCCCGGCCTCCAGCCCGCCGCCGTAACCCAGGCTCGTCGCCAGCGCCTCCTCGACCGTCACCAGAACGTCGCGGGTGGCCCGGTCCGTGTGAACGAGCTCGCCGATGATCACCCGACGAAAGAGGCCCAGGGCCCGCAGCCGACGCTGGGACTCGATCACATCGCTCAGGCCCAGCGGCCGACCGGCCGCCAGCAGCAGCTCGCGTTCGATCAGCTCCCGGTCGGTCCTGTGGTTACCAACGACGATGATGTGGTCCACGAGCACTTGCGGCCCCTCGCTGATCGCGAACACGAGATCGACGCGCGATCGATCCTCGCCGGCGCGGAGGTTCACATCGACGGAGGCCTCACGATAGCCGCGGTCCAGATACTCCAGGAGGACCGCATCCTGGTCGGCGAGCACACGCGGCCGGTAGTAGACGCTGCCCGCGACGGACCGGATCCTGGCGCTGAGCACCGACGCCTCAATCGAGTCGTTGCCGGTGAAGCCGACCGTCTCGATGAGAATCCGCACGTCCTCCGCGATCACGATCCGGGGCGAGACCCGGGCCGGGCCGCGGGCCAGCGCGCGCTCGAGCGACCCGCTCTCCTCCTCCGGCACCTCGACCGTGACGGCCGCATTCGCGAATCCGAAGCCCCGGTAGTAGTCCCGGATCGTCGCCGCGTCGGCTTCGAGCTGCGACTCGACGAACGGCGCACCCGGCTCCAGGTTCAACAACGACCGCAGCTCGGGCTCGGCGACCGACTCGTTGCCGACGATCTCGATACGCTCGACCAGGTATCTGGGCCCCCGACGGATCACGAACGTGACGGTGAGCTCATCGCCCACCGGGACGCGCCGGTAGTCGACGGTGGCCTTCCAGTAGCCCTGCTCCTGGAGAAAATCAGCGACCCGCCGGCTCGAGTCGTCGAGCAGATCCTCGTCGACCGAGCCTTCCTCGCGGACCGGCACCAGCTCCTCCTGGAGCCCAGGCGGCAGCGGATCGCCTTCGAAGGTCACAGTCACGACCGGGCCGGGCCGTACGTCGAGCAGGAGATCGATGGTCTCGCGATCGTCGCGGACCACCGCGGACTGCTCCACCGTGGCCTCGTAGCGGCCGAGCGCGCGCAAGCCCTCGACGTGGCTGGCAATGCGGCGGTCCAGCTCCGCGCGGTCGTAGGTCTCGCCCGCCGCCACACCGAGCTGCTCGAAGAGCTGCGCCTGCGAGACCAGCGACCGGCCCTCCAGCGTGACCGTGCCGATTCGCGCGCGCGTTCCTGCCACGACGTCGAAGATCAGCACCTGGCTTCCGAGGGCGCCAGCAAACGGAGCCACCTCGGCCTGCATGTAGCCGCGGTCACGGTAGAACGCCACGAGCGACTCGGCGACCTCGCCGGCCCGACCGACGGGCGGCGAAACACCGAACCGGTCCGTGACCTCACGCCGCAGCACGCCTTCCGACAGACCCAGCTCGCCGCGAAACACGACTCGCTCGACGACGCTGAGCGGGACGAGCCGGTAGGCCAGCGCCACCCCACCGTCGACCAGGCGCGCCTCCACCTGGATGTCCTGAAACCGTCCGAGGCTGATGAGGTGCAGGATGCCCTCCCGCACGTGCTGCATGGCGAGTGGCGCGCCCACTTCGGTCTCGATGAGCTGCGCGAGCGCCGAGTCACGAAGGACCTCACCGCCCATCTGGAGCTGGACCGAGACGACTGGCCGACCGATGTAGTCGGAGACGGCGGCCGCCAGTCGGCCAGCGGGAACGAACACACCCAGCACGGCCAGCGCCACCCCCGCAAGCAGGGGCGTGGGGACGCGGCCCGTGTGCATCAGAAGCTGTGCCTCATCCTGAAGTCAAGCGCGTAGGTGCGATCCTCGTTCTGTGACATGAGCCACGCGAGCCGATCGGTCTGATCGTACTCAAGGAGGATGATCTCGTCGGGCGTCGACGCCGCCAGCGCGCGCGAGAACGTGAGAAACACCCGGTCCGAGATCCGCTTGCCGATGGTCAGCCGCGCCGCCGGCGAGAGCCGCGCCGACTGCTGTGCCGCAGGGTCGGACAGCGAGGGGGTGATCAGCACGCTGTCGACGCCGAAGGTCTCCTCGACCACCCGGCCGACGCCGGCCGAGATCGGGCTGGCCAGCAACCGGGCGGCCCGCGCCCGGATCAGCTCCTGCTCGGTGCTCTCGGGAGACCGGAGCGCCCGCAGCTCGGCGTTGCGCGGGTCGCGTGGATCCCCGAAGAGCAACGAGAGAATGTCCACGGTGGGCAGGGGCGGATCCGAGGTGAGATCGGGAACGAACCGATCGGCGGTTCCGGTCACGTGAAACAGCACCCGATAGGTCTCTCCGGGCACACGCACCCGGGTCTCCGCCTCGATGTCGAAGAACGGCTCGATCTCGGCCGGGTTCGCAAAGTCTATGCTCCCGCGGGTGACGAAGTAGCGATTGCCCTCGAAGAGCACCTCGCCGCGCTCGATGTCGGCGCGGCCGAACAGCAGGGGTCGGTCGTAGGTCCCGCGCAGCGCCAGGTCCGCGCTCGAGACGATCCGGGCGGTGTTGTTCTCGATGCGCAGGGTCCGGGGCGCCACGATGCGAATGTCCAGCCGCAACGGCACGGTGGGCTCGAGGGGCGCGGCCGGCGCCTCCGCGTCCGCGGCGGAGAACTCGAACAGATCCGACGTCCCGGTGAAGGTCTTGCCCCAGAGCGCGCTGCGGACATCCACGGTACCCGTCAAGACAGGGTCGCCAACGTCGCCGCGCAACGCGAGATCCGCATCCACGACCGAGCGGACGCCCTCGGGGAACCGCAACCGCATCCCCTGGCCGGCGGCCGTCAGACTGAGCTCGCCCGGGGCGTACCCCTCCAGGCCGATTCGACCGCCCAGGACAACCTCGCCGCCTCCCAGCCGCGCCGCGACATCGTCGAGATGAATCCCACCCGCGTCGAACGACAGCGTCCCGTTGACCGCCTCGAACGAGTGCGGCAACGAAAAATGACGGATGCGGCCTTCGCTCACCCTGGCGCGGCCGGTAAACAGGGGCTCCCGGAGACGTCCCCCGATGTCGGCCTGCACCGCGGCCGCGCCGGAGCTGCGCAGGTCGGGGAAGAACCCCTGCAGCACACCGAGGTTGACGTCGCCCGCGGCGGTCCCCGCGAGCCGGTCGTCCTCGAGATCGATCTCGCCGGCCAGCTCGAGCTGCGTCCCGGACCCGGTGAGCCTGAGGCGCTCCACCCGCACCACGTTGCGATCGAGCCCCAGACGGATCGGGCCGTCGTTGCGCACCTCGTAGTCGAACAGATCCAGATCGAGCTGCTCGAGGGTCGCCTCGGCCGTCAGGTGGCTCGGATCTCGCAGCTCGCCGACGACCCGGACCGCGCCGCTGACGATCGCCGTGGTAAAGGGGGACAGGCTCGGCTCGAACGCGCGGACATACGGGTCGAGCGACGTGTCGACGAACCGGAACGTGAGCTCCGCATCCGCCTCGGCGGTCCGGGCGATCCGGCCCGAGCCGGAGACCGCGAGCCGCGGCGAGGCCGCCTCGACCTCCAGCGTGACGACATCCACCCGCACGCCGATCCGGCCGCTGACCTGGCCGATGCCCTCATCGCGCACGAACAGATCGTCGATGCGCCCCCGCACGTCGTAACGCGGCGCGTCGAACGCGCCGGAGCCCGACGCGGAGAACTCGAGGATGCCCGAGAGCGGCGCCTCGGGATAGTTGGCGGCCGCCACGCTCTCCACGGGAATCCGAACCGCGTCGGCGTTGAAGGTGTAGGTGCCGTCCCAGCGAAGCAGCGCCGCCCCGGTAATCGTGCCGGTGCTCTTGTGCATTTCGATGCCGGTGAGGCGCACGCCGTCGCCCTCGAACTCGAGATCCGCGATGGCCCGCTCGACCGGTTCCCCGTACGCAACCGCGTCCTCAATTGTCATGCTCCCGAACCCGAACGGCGCCTGGTACTTCCCGAGCAGATGGTATTGGCCGGACAGGACGCCGGTCACCCGATAGTCGTCCAGCCGGAACGCGTGGCGCAGGTCCACGAGCGAGCGTCGCCGCACGCTGATCCGCGCATCGATCTCGTCACCGCCGTCCCGTCTCGGATACCCGAGCGAGAAGCGTCCCTCGACCCCGATCTCCGCGCCGCCACCGGTCACCACCGCCTCCGAGATGTTCGCGTAGGCGTTCTCAATGACGACCTCACCGCGGGCCGCGCCCCACTCGACGTCCCAGGCCCGCATCCGCTCGCCCGTGAACGTTCCACCCACCTTGGGCCGGGCCAGCGACTCGACGAGCACGCCATCGAACTCTCCGAACCCACCAACCTCGATGGCCCGCGTCGGCGTACCGACCGCCGTCATGATGGCCGCCAGGACGCGGTCGCTTTCCTGCCAGTCGCCGCTCGTCACGTGAAACGGGATGCGTGATCGCTCGCCGTACGCGGTGCGCCCCTCGAACGCGACGAGGGTGCGTGGGGTGGCGAGTTGGCTCGGCTCGAACTCGATCCACTCGGGATCGAACCGGTAGGTCACCTCGCCACCGATCGCCAGCGTGCCGAGCGGCCGCGTCGCCGCCGGCCCGTCGGGGAGAGCGGCCCGCGCCGCGGCGTTCCGCACGGACGGCAGATGCACCCGCGTCTGCAGGCGCCGGCCCTCCGGAGGCTGGACCGTGACGTGCCCGCCGCCCCGGTGTTCGGCGAAACGGCCCAGCGGCCACTCCAAACGGTTACGGCCCGTGGCCTGGCCGCCGAGACGGATTCCCTCCAGCTGCAGGGTCTCGGTCAGCGCCGTGAGGTCGACGTCGTCATAGGCGAAGTCGAACTGCGCGATGGCCGGGTCTGGCTGACCCAGCGGCGCCATCGAGTAGGTGAAGTGCGCGCGACCGCCGTTGAACCTCGAGGTGGTGTCCCACAGCTCGAAGGCGTCGCGCCGCCATCGTAGCGATCCGGCCAGATCCGGAAAGCGATGCGCATCGAGACCGGCGAGCTCGCTGGTGAACGTGCCGCTCAGCTCGTGTCCGCCCGGATACAGGTGATAGGTCCCCACGAACTCGCCCAGCCCGAAGAGACTGAAGCGGTCGCGAGCGAAGAAGAGCTCACGCATCAGCGGGAAGTTCACGTCGGAACGCACCTCGTAGGTCTGCTCCGGCCAACGCGACGCGTCGACATCTCCGGTCAGGACGGTCTCGGCGCCGTCGGTCGACAGGTCGATCCGGTCGAAGTGCACCAGCGGCCCGTCGACGTCGAACGACGCGCTCATGGCGGCGCTCATCGGCTCGAACTCTCGGATCTGGACCGTCCCTCCCGAGAAGCTCGCTTCCCCCCGATAGTCGGGGGCCTTGACGACCGTGATGTCAAGGTTGCGTGCGACGGTGCTCCACGGGGTTCCATGATCCTCGTAGGTCAGCTCGCCATCCTTCGCCTGAATCGACTGGAACGTCGTCACGAACCGCTTCTCGCCCGGCTCGGTCTCGGGCGATCCATCGGATCGGGTCGCGCCGCGGGTCGGCAGGGTGTGGCGACCGCCAGGGAATGTCTCGATGAGCATCCGCCAGCCCGTCATCTCGAACGACTCGACGAAGAGCTCCCGGCGCAGGAGCGGCGCCCACGCCACGGCCACGACGATCCGGTCGGCCTCCAGGAACGGCCGATCGGCCGTTGTCGGCCCACCGACGTAGAGGTCCTCGACGACGAAGTCCCCACGCAGGATCCGGAGGGAAAGCCTCCCGATGCGCAGCTCACGGCCGAGAAAGTTCGTCCCCGCCTCTTCCGCCCTCGCGCGGACCGTCGGACCCAGATCGACCGTCAGAGAGGTCAGTACGACCACCAGGAGCAGCACCACGAGGCCGGCGGCGCCCAGCGCCAGGCCCCGCCAGACGCGGCGCCGGCGTGGCACCGCCGCCGCCTCGGCGGTCTGACTCGCCCCGGTGGGCCGCGACTCATTCATCGATGGTCGTCCTCACACACATGTGGCTACCGTCACTTGCAAGAAACGATGCAAGAAACGGCCCACCGGCGTCGATTTCCTCATTCCACCACGACCAGCAGCCGTCCGACCTCCACCGAGAGGCCCTTCTGCACCGCAATCTGCGTGACCCGACCGCCGCGGGGCGCGCTCAGCTCGTTCTCCATCTTCATCGCCTCGACGACCACCAGTCCCTGCCTCGCGGCGACCTGGTCGCCCTCCTCCACCAGGACCCGCACGACCCGGCCGGGCATCGGCGCCACGACGCGCTGCTCCCCGGCGGGGCCGCCCGGCCCCTCGCCCGCCGATCGGCGGAACCGCCGGGCGTCGACGATCACACGAAAGGTGCCGGCCCGGAACGAGACGTCGATCTCGCCTCTGGCTCCGCTCTCGCGCACGCCCAGGTCGTGGCTCGCGCCGCCCGGCGTCGGGCCATCGCCCACCACCACCAGGGACAGGCGCGCGCCGTCGAGCCGTACG
This sequence comes from Vicinamibacterales bacterium, assembly GCA_965197935.1. GTDB lineage: Bacteria > Acidobacteriota > Vicinamibacteria > Vicinamibacterales > CAZQMT01 > CAZQMT01. The sequence continues at coordinate 627,178 of CBDAOD010000003.1, forward strand.
GCGTCCACGAGCCAGGTCCGGCCGTCGAGCGTCAGCCGGTACCGATCCGCCCGGTCCGCGACCGGGTCCACCGTCACGACGTGGCGGTCGTCACCGACCTCGACCTCGATCCTCATCGCAACGCGTCGAGCCGGGCCGCGCGCTTCCAGGCTCCGTCCCGACGATCGACCGCCGGGGCACGGTCGGACGCCGACGCCCGCCGCAGATACGTCGCGAGCGCCGCGCCCCTCACGGCCACCTCCCGGGCCCCGGCCGAAGGTTCGGCGAACGGTCGCCCCCCCCGAGACGCCAGCGTGCGATCGAGAAACGTGGTGTCGAATCGGCCCGCCAGAAAGTCCGGCTCGTCGAGCAGCCACTGAAAGAACGGAATGGTCGTCTTGACGCCGCCAACCTCGTACTCACCCAGCGCCCGCCGCATCCGCGCCAGCGCGTCCGCCCGATTCTCGCCCCAGGCAATCAGCTTCGAGAGCAGCGAGTCGTAGAAGACCGGCACGACGAACCCGGCCGCCACACCGCCATCGTCGCGCACCCCGGGGCCCGCGGCCGGCCGCAGGTCCTGGATCCGCCCCGGCGACGGCAGGAACCCGGCGTCCGGGTCCTCCGCGTAGATCCGACACTCGACCGCGTGGCCCCGTGGTACGAGCAACTCCTCGGGCACCAGGTCGAGCGGCTCGCCACGCGAAAGCCGCAGCTGCCACTGGACCAGGTCGACGCCGGTCACCTGCTCGGTCACCGGGTGCTCCACCTGGAGACGCGTGTTCATCTCGAGGAAGTAGAAGCGGCCATCCTCGTCCAGCAGGAACTCGATGGTCCCCGCGTTGGTGTAGCCCACGGTCCTGGCCAGGTCCGTGGCGGCCGCCGCCAGCGCCGCGCGCAGCGGGGGGGCGACGGCCACCGACGGCGATTCCTCGAAGACCTTCTGGTAGCGGCGTTGGATCGAACATTCCCGCTCGACAAAGGCCACCACGCGACCCCGTGCATCGCCGAGGAGCTGCACCTCGATATGCCGGGGCGCCGACAACCGCCTCTCGAGATACACCGAGGCCACCCCGAACGCCGTCAGCGCCTCGGAGCGCGCGGCCCGAACCGCGCCCGGCAGCTCCGGGGCGGCCGTGGCGACGCGCATCCCCTTCCCCCCCCCACCGGCCACGGCCTTGACCAACAAGGGGAAGCCAAGAGCGGTCGCCCGGGCGACCAGCTCGGCATCCGAGATCCCCTCGGGCAGGGCCGTCTCGGTCCCCGGCACGACCGGCACGCCGGCGGCCACGGCCGTCTCCCGGGCGGCCGTCTTGTTGCCCATCCGGTCGATCACCTCGGGGGCGGGCCCGACGAAAATCAGCCCCGCGTCCTGGCACGCGCGCGCGAACGCCGCGTTCTCGGCGAGAAACCCGTAGCCGGGGTGCACGGCCTCCGCGCCAGCCTGCCGGGCCGCGTCGATGACACGGTCGATCGCCAGGTAGCTCCGGGACGGCTCACCGGGCCCGAGGAGATACGCCTCGTCCGCATACCTGACGTGCGGCGCGGTCCGGTCGTCCTCGGAGTACACGGCCACCGTGCCGAGATCGAGCTCCCGACAGGCGCGCATGATCCGGATGGCGATCTCGCCGCGGTTGGCGACCAGAACCTTCACGATCTCGGGTGTCCTGTACCAGTGATTCGTGGGACCTGTGCGGGTTGACGCGACGGCCGGCCGGCGTGGAATCTACGGCAATTTTACCATCGAAACCCGGCCCGGCCCCATGCCCGCCAGCCATCCACCGGGCGGCGGCGGGCAGGGGCTCGGCGCGGGAATCGAGACGGTCCGGCAGCCCGGTCCGTGTCGCGCGGACCGACACGAGCATCCTCGGGACACCGGCTTAACCCCAGAGTTCACTTGGGTTGCCAAGTGAACTCTGGGGTTAGAGGGGGATGTTGCCGTGCTTCTTCGGCGGGTGGGTCTCCCGCTTGGTCGTCAGGGTCGCGAGCGCGCCGATCAGCTTCGACCGGGTCGCGCGCGGCGGGATCACCTCGTCCACGAATCCCCGGGCGGCGGCCACGTACGGGTTGGCGAACTTCTGCCGGAACTCCTCGACCTTCTCCGCGCGGAGCGACGCGGGATCCGTGGCGGACTCCAGCTCGCGCTTGTAGAGGATATTCACGGCGCCCTCCGGCCCCATGACCGCGATCTCCGCACTCGGCCATGCGAAGTTGAAGTCGGTTCGCAGGTGTTTGCTCGACATCACGCAGTACGCGCCGCCATAGGCCTTGCGCGTGATGACCGTCACCTTGGGGACCGATGCCTCGGCGAAGGCGAAGAGCAGCTTGGCCCCGTGCTTGATGATGCCGCCGTGCTCCTGCTGCGTCCCGGGCAGAAACCCCGGAACGTCCTCGAAGGTGACGAGGGGGATGTTGAAGGCATCGCAGAAGCGGACGAAGCGCGCCGCCTTCACCGACGCATCGATATCGAGGGTCCCGGCCAGGTGCGCCGGCTGGTTGGCCACGATCCCGACCGACCGGCCGGCGAGCCGCGCGAATCCGACGATCACGTTCCGCGCGAAGTGCTGGTGAACTTCGAGGAAGTGATGCTCGTCGGCGACCGGCCGGATCAGATCCCGGATGTCGTAGGGCTGGTGCGGTGAGTCGGGCACGAGCCGATCGAGGGCCGGGTCCTCCCGGTCCGGCGGGTCGGCCGTGGCCACCACCGGCGGGTCCTCGAGATTGTTGCGGGGCAGGAACCCCAGCAGGTCGCGTATCAGCGCGAGGCACTCCGCGTCGTCCTCCACGGCGAAGTGCGCGACCCCGCTCCGGGCGTTGTGGGTCGATGCCCCTCCGAGATCCTCCTTGGAGGCCTCCTCGTGGGTCACCGCCTTGACGACGTCGGGACCCGTGACGAACATGTAGCTGGTCCCCTGCACCATGATCGTGAAGTCGGTGATGGCGGGCGAGTAGACCGCGCCGCCGGCGCAGGGCCCCATGATCGCGGAGATCTGAGGGACGACACCGGAGGCGAGTGTGTTGCGCAGGAAGATATCCGCGTAGCCGCCGAGCGAGAGCACGCCTTCCTGAATCCGGGCACCCCCGGAGTCGTTGAGCCCCACGACCGGCGCGCCCACCTTCACCGCCAGGTCCATGATCTTGACGATCTTGGCGGCGTTGGTCTCGGAGAGCGATCCGCCGAACACCGTGAAGTCCTGCGCGAACCCGTAGACGGAACGGCCCTCGACCGACCCGTGCCCCGCCACGACCCCGTCGCCCGGCACGACCTGGTCCGCCATCCCGAAATCCAGGCAGCGATGGGTGACGAGCTTGTCGACCTCCTCGAAGGTGCCGGGATCGAACAGCCGATCGATCCGCTCGCGAGCCGTCAGCTTTCCCGCGGCGTGCTGGCGACGGCGGCGCTCGTCGCCACCCCCCAGCTCGGCCTGGCGATCGAGCTCGGCGAGCATCCGCTGTCTGTCCATGGGCTTCCTACACCCGCGCCGCCTGCGCCTTCTCCCAGTCCTTCAGGAACCGCTCGAGGCCAATGTCCGTCAGCGGGTGGTTGAACATCGACTCGATCACGCGGGCCGGACACGTGCAGACGTCGGCACCGAGGCGAGCCGCCTCGACCAGATGGATCGGGCCGCGGACGCTCGCGACGAGGACCTCGGTGGGGAACTCGTAGTTCTCGTAGATCTCCACAATCTGCTCGATGACGTCCATCCCGGACGTGGCGATGTCGTCGAGCCGCCCGACGAAGGGGCTGACGAACGAGGCGCCGACCTTCGCCGCCAGGAGCGCCTGCGTGGCCGAGAACACGAGGGTCACGTTGACGCGCAGGCCCTCGGACGCCAGGGCGCGACACGCCGTGACGCCGGCTTTGCCGAACGGCACCTTGACGACGATGTGCTCATCGATGCCCGCGAGCTCGCGGCCCTCACGCACCATGCCATCGGTGTCCGTCGCGACGACCTCGGCGCTCACCGGCCCCTGCACGAGCCGGCAGATCTCGGCGAGCAGGCGACGGGGATCGGCGTCCTCCTTGGCGAGCAGCGAGGGATTCGTGGTGACCCCGTCGATGATCCCGAGCGGGACCAGGCTCCGCACGTCCTCGAGGCTACCGCTGTCGAGAAACAGTTTCATCAGATGGCTCCTTCAGAAGGATTCCGACCCGCAGCACCTTCACCACGGGTTGCTAGTGGACTGTCGCAGGGGAAGCTTTACCATCCTCCGGCAAACCTTCCTCTGCGACAGGCCACTAGACCACGGGGTTGATCAGCTCGCCCACGCCCTCGACCTTAATCGTCACGCGGTCGCCGGCCTTGACCGGGGAGATACCGGAGGGCGTGCCCGTCGAGATCACGTCTCCCGGGAGCAACGTCATCACCGACGAGATGAACTCCACGAGATGGGGGATGCCGAAAATCAGCTCGCGCGTATTCGAGGCCTGCCGGCGATCCCCGTTCACCCAGGCCTCGACACCGACCTCGTCGCCGGACAGTCCCAGCGCGACGCACGGTCCCAGGGGCCCGAAGGTGTCGAAGCCCTTGCAGCGTGTGTACTGCGCCTCCCGGTTCTGGAGATCCCGCGCGGTGACGTCGTTGGCGCACGTGAGCCCCAGAATGTGATCGTGCGCCCGCGCGGCAGGCACGCGGTGCGCCCGGCGCCCGATGACCACCGCGACCTCCGCCTCGTGGTCCACTCGGCCCACCCCTAGCGGAAGGACGATCGGCTGGTTCGGGCCAATGACGGCGGTCGAGGGCTTGATGAAGATCATCGGCTCGGCCGGTAGCGGCTTGTGCTGCTCGGCGGCATGATCCCGGTAGTTGAGCCCGACCGCGACGATCTTCGACGGCTCGACCGGCGGCAGCAGCGTCGACCCCGCGCCCGCAATCTCTTCTCCAGGCTCGAATTTCGCGAACACGTCCCCGCTGACCAGCCGCCAGATGCCGTCGCGCTCGACCACGTGGCGGGGTGCGCCCTCGTATGCGATCCGATACAGTCGATCCATCGCTCGGGTTCTCTACCCTCACCTTGCCGTGTCGGTCACCCGATTCGACTCCGCGCTCCGGTTGGGCGGAATCGCCGCGTCGACCGCGACCACGGCGTACATGTAACGCTCCCCGGACCGGACATCGGTATCGCGATAGGTCGTCTCGGCGATCGGCGCCGGCGTGAGTGGCGCCAGTGTCTCACTGGTGGGTGTGCCGCGCAAGATCAGATACCCGGCGAGGTCCTCCTCGGTGTTCGCGTTCCAGATCAAGCTGATGCCACCCTCGCTGCCGACGGCGCCCAGCCCCACCGGCGCCGCGGGCGCGAAGGTGTCGACAAAGCCCACGCAGGCGGGTTCAGACGCCTCGCTCTCAAGGACCACGGTGTCGTAAGTCGACATCGTGCGGACGACATAGCAGCGCCGGGCCCGCAGATCGACTCGCAGATCCGTGTAGGACGGCTCCGTCAGCGGAGTCAGATTGAGGGGTTGCGGTGCCGCGCGGCGGTCCTCCACGGGCTTGAGCTCGTAGACGTTGTAACGGTAGGGGGCGAGCTGGTCGAAGATCGGCCTCCCTGGCAGACGGGGCGGCACGGGGGCAGCGGCCGGCGCGGCGGGGTCGAGCGGGGCGGCCACGGGCAAGACCGCAGGCTCCTGGATTCGCCTGGGCGCACCGGATGGCGGGAGCCAGTCGAGCGAGATCTCGTTCTCCGTGTAGTGGAGGGTCGGCACCGAGGGAGGCGGCGGGAGAGCGTAGAGCGGGAGCTCCAGCTTCGGTGACAGGGGACCGATCCGCCCCCGGGCGCTGAGGCCGGCCGTGGCGAAGAACCGGCGCAGCGGCGCCAGGATGCGCACGTCGATCGCGGGCGGCTCCGCGAAATCGTAGAGATCGACGATCGCGACGCCCTCGTCCTCATCCGGCTCCGGCGGCTCCCGCCCGGTATCGACGACGGTCGGGATGAGCGCCGCTTCATCGAGCACGGCCCTGACGGACACCGGCTCGCCCTGGCCCGGTCGCGGGTCGGGGGGACCGAACATGAGGGGCGGGGGCTCGACGAGCTCGCGAAAAGGCTGCGCCTCGTTGCCCACGTATCTCCCGCTCTGCTCGCCCTCGCCGTCCTCGTCGCTCTCGTCCTCCTCGTCCTCCACTTCCAGGGGCGGGGGCCGAACGGCGACGGTGTCCACGAGCGTCGCGAACTCGAGAAACTCCTCGTCCTCGAGCGGGAGACCGAGCTCGTCGACCGGCTTGCCCGTGAAGCCGTAGACGAGCATCTCGGAGACGTCGGCGGGCTCGCGGCCGTCGCTGTTCTGTCTGGGAACGGTGAACTCGAGGAATACGTCGGACCCAAGCCGGCGCGCCGACAGATCGGCGACCGCGGCCGGCTCGTCCACGAACGGCGCCAGCGGGGGCGCCTTCTTCCCGCACCCGGCATGAACCAACCCGGCCACCGCGCCGACGACGACCAAGGTTCGAACCCGAAGGCAGATCACAGGATGTAACGAGAGAGATCCTCGTTCTCGACGATGTCAGACAACATCCGATCGACGTAGGCCTCGTCTATCGCCAACAGCTTCTCGCGGAGGTCTGGTGCCTCGAACGACACCTCGTCGAGCAACTTCTCCATCACCGTGTGCAGCCGACGGGCGCCGATGTTCTCGGTCCGATCGTTCACGACCGTGGCGAAGTCGGCAATTCGCTCGATCGCGTCGTCCGTGAAGCGCAGGACGATTCCTTCCGTTTCGAGCAACGCCGTGTACTGCTTCACGAGCGAGCCCCTGGGCTCGGTGAGGATCCGCACGAACTCGTCCTTGCCCAGCGCATCCAGCTCGACCCGGATCGGGAACCGCCCCTGCAGCTCGGGGATGAGATCGGACGGCTTCGAGACGTGAAACGCCCCGGCCGCGATGAACAGGATGTGATCGGTGCGGAGCATCCCGTGCTTGGTGTTGACGGTGGTCCCCTCGACGATCGGCAGGATGTCGCGCTGCACGCCCTCGCGGCTGACGTCCGGCCCGTGCCCGCCCTCGCGTCCGCAGATCTTGTCGATCTCGTCGACGAAGATGATGCCCGACTGCTCGACCCGCTCGACGGCCTGACGCGAGACGCTGTCCATGTCGATGAGCTTCTGCTCCTCCTCCTGGACCAGATACTCGGTCGCCTCGGACACCTTCACCCGGCGCTTCTTGGAACGCCCCTGAAAGAGTCCCGGCAGCATCTCCTTGACGTTGATGTCGATCTCCTCGATCGAGGAGCCGGCGATGACCTCGAAGGACGGGAAGGCGCGCTCTCGGACGTCGATCTCGACGCTTCGCTCATCGAGCCGACCGTCACGCAGCTGGGCGCGAAACTTCTCGCGGGTGCGCTGCGCCTGCTCGCGCGCCGCCGCGATCGCGGCCGAGTCGCCCACCGGCTGTGTGGGCGGGAGCAGCAGATCGAGCAACCGCTCCTCGGCCGCCTGCTGCGCCTTGTCCCGCACCTCGACGAGCCGTTCCTCGCGCACCATGTCCACGGCCAGCTCGGCCAGGTCTCGAATCATCGATTCCACGTCGCGGCCGACGTAGCCCACCTCCGTGAACTTCGAGGCCTCCACCTTGAGAAAGGGCGATTGCGCGAGCCGAGCCAACCGACGGGCGATCTCCGTCTTGCCGACGCCGGTGGGGCCGATCATCAGGATGTTCTTCGGCGCCACCTCTTCCGCCAGCTCCGGCGAGAGCTTCTGGCGACGCATGCGGTTCCGCAGCGCGATGGCCACCGCCCGCTTCGCGCGGTGTTGACCGACCACGTACTTGTCCAGCTCGGCCACGATCTGCCGTGGCGTCAGCGTTTCCACGGCCGTGGCGACGGCCTGGGGGAGATAGATCGGCATCACGCTGCCAGTTGGACGCGGGTCCGCTTCACAGCGCCTCCACGGTGATGCTGGAGTTGCTGTAGATGCAGATGCTCGCGGCGATGGCCATCGCGTGCTCGGCGATGGCGGCGGCCTCGAGGTTGCTGTGACGGGCCAGCGCCTTCGCCGCCGCGAGGGCGTAGGCACCACCCGACCCGATGGCGATGATGCCATCGTCCGGCTCGATCAGATCGCCGTTGCCCGAGAGCAGGAAGGTCGACTTGCGGTCGAGGATGATCAGCATCGCTTCGAGCCGCCGGAGCATCCGGTCCGTTCGCCAGTCCTGCGCCAGCTCGACGGCGGAACGTTCGAGGTTGCCGCGGTACTGCTCCAGCTTCGCCTCAAATCGGGAGAAGAGCGCGAAGGAGTCGGCCGCCGAACCCGCGAAGCCTGCCAGGATCGTGCCCTCGTACAGGCGTCGAATCTTTCTGGCGCCCTGCTTGACGACGGTGTCGCCGAACGTCACCTGTCCATCTCCCGCCATGACCGCACGACCGCCGTGTCTGACCGCGAGGATCGTCGTGCTGTGGAACATCGGGAGGCGGGCTCGTCTCTCGCTGGCAGGTCCCAGGTGGTCCGTATCAGCCGGTTCTGCAATGATCGCCCGAGCGCAGCGCCCGGCGCCCACGATCGAAATCACTGATGCAGAGCACTTCGCAGTCTATCGAATGCCGAAAAACAGTGTCAAGAAATCGCCGGTGACGTCCCCCGCGATGGCGAGCTATCCGCCCTCCGAGGCGCGGTTCCGGCGCTTCAGCAGCGCATAGAGCGGAACGCCCGCCAGAATGATGGCCAACCCGGCCGCGGACGGGCCGGGCGTCCGCCAGATGGCGTTGGCCACCATCGCCATGCTGAAGAACGCGAACAACCCGGGCGCGATGGGATATCCCCAGGCCTTGAAGGGGCGGACCTCGAGCGGATGCCGCCATCGGAGGACGAACAGCGCCATGACCGCCAGACCCGCGAACAGGACGATCGCGAAACCGGTGAACTCGACGAGCTGGGTGAACGTGCCCGAGAGGACGAGGAGGCCGCTCCACGCCGCCTGGGCCGCGATGGCGATCGCCGGGGTTCGAAAACGCGGGTGGACGTGCTCCGCCGCCCTGAAGAACAGACCGTCCCGGGCCATCGCGAAGTAGACGCGTGGCCCTGCCACGACCATCGCGCTGATGCTGGCCGCCACCATGACGACCGTCGCGGCGGCGATCGCATCGGCGGCGACGCTCCCGAACAACCGCTCGGCGGCCGCGTCGATCACCCTGATCTGCAGCGAGCCCAGCTCCTCGACCGGGAGCGCATACAGGTAGAGCAGGTTCAGGGCGAGATAGATCGCCACGACGACGGCGGTCCCGAAGCCAAGCGCGCGCGGGACATTCCGCGCGGGGTCGCGTACCTCCTCGGCCACGTACGCGGCCGCGTTCCAGCCCGAGTAGCTGAACATCACCGGAATCAGCGCCACCAGCCAGCTCGCGGCAGCCACCGGTCTCGCGCCGGCGAGGTGTGCGGCCGACCCCTGACCGAGCGCCAGGCCGAGAACGATGAACGCGAGGAGGATGGACACCTTGAGCGCCGCCAGGACGTTCTGGACGACCCGGCCCGGGCCGAGACCCAGGATGTGGATCGCCGACATGACCGCGATCGCCGCCAGCGCCACCAGGGCCTGGGGGCTCACGGTGAGCGACCCCACGGGTAGCGGCATCGCGACCAGCGCCGTCGTATCGGCGGCGAACGGCACGAACCGACCGAGATAGCTGGCCAGCCCGACCGCGCCGGCGGCGATGGCACCCGAAAAGCCCGCGATGAAGGACGTCCAGCCCGTGAGGAATCCGACGAGCGGGCCGAAGGCTTCGCGCAGGTAAACGTACTCGCCGCCGGCCCGGGGCCGCACCGAGGCCAGCTCCGCGTAGGCCATTGCCCCGGCGAACGCCAGCAATCCGCCGACGAGCCACACCGCCAGGATCGCAACCGGGTTCGGTATCATGCCGGCCACGATGGCCGGGACGATCAGGATGCCGCTGCCGATGACGTTGGACACGACGATCGCCGCGGCATCCAGGGGACCCAGCCGACGATCCAGCGACGCGGGCGGGGTGGGAGGGGTCGTCACAGGGCGGGTAGGCGAAGGCGTTCTCGCGCCGGCCGGGCCGCTACAGTCGACCGGCGCGAACCCTTCGCCACGGTCGCTGGAAACAATGTGTTAGCGACTGGCCAGCCGGGCGCCGCGCGCGGGACTGACGCCACGAATTAGTGTTACAGGACACTACCGCGTCAGGAGCTGTCGATCGATCTGGATCTCGGTCAACTTCGCCCATTGGGCGGACCCGTGTTTGGCGAACAGCTCCACGCGGGCGTCAACCCACTGACTGTGCTGGAACATGGTGGCTCGAGCCTGTTGGCCCGTGTAGCCCAGCTGCGACCGCAGCACGATCTGTGAGGTCGAGGACCCGGCCTCCAGCCCCTCCATGCCGATGCCGCGCACGAAGGCCGTGCCCCATGACTCTTCCTCGCCCACGCGGCGAAAGACCGCGTTCAGCTGTACGGCCCTGACACTCTCGGATCCCGTGTTCGTCAGGGCGAAGGCGATGGTGGGCACCAGCTTGTTCTGGCCGTCGACGACGCCGGCGTCAAACCACCCGCTCTTCACGTCCTCGAGCACCAGGATCTCGCGAATATCGACATCCGGACCCCCGCAGCCCGCCGCGAGCCCACCCAGAACGACAACCCACAGCAGGGCTCGGGCGAACCCGCGCGAAGAGTCGCGACGAGCCGTCATGGCCTTCGATTGTATATCAGAACTCCTGGAGCTCGATTCGAGCCCGGGCCTCGTCCTTGTCGATTCGGCCGCCTTGAAATGCCTCGAGATTGGCCCCGCTAATACGTAGCACGATGGTGACGACGTCGGACAGATCGGCGGGCGTCAGCTGCGGGCTGGTGCCACGCGAGGCGACCGTCAACCACTCCTTCGGACCGATCTCGATGGCCGTGCTGTGGTCGAGCATCGCGTTGATCACCGCGCGTTTCACCTCGCGAGTGTAGGCTTCACCGGGATCTTCCTCGACGGACGCCGGCGTGGGCGATTGACGGGATTGGTCGGTCGTCGTCACGGGTGCCACCTGCAGCTCGATACGCGCCAGGGCCTGCTCGAGCGCGTCGCGCGCACCGACATCGGCCACCGACTTCACGTGCTGCCGGAGCGATTGCAGGGCGTTGCTCACGCCCAGCCCCCCTCGATCGAGCGCCCGAAAGCTCCAGGTCAGACTCCGTCGTAGTGCCGGCACCTCGAGGTCGAAGAACACGCCGTAGCCCTCGAGCCAGAACCCGCGCGCCCGGGCGGGACCCGTGAAGAGCAGCAGATCGGGCGTGATCGACTGCATCTGGCGACTGATGAGCTGCGCCCCGTGCTGCACCGCCTGCTCCAGCACGCGCTCCAACACCCCGATCTGGTAGCGTGCCTGCAGCAGGTCGGCCGACGGCTCCGAGGCGCTCTCGGTCGCCGGGCGCGTCGATTGCGCCCACGCCGACCCGGATACGAGCATCATCACGCCAATGAGTGCTATGCGTTTCACGATCGTCCTCCCGAAAAGAATCTCTCGCAGGCTGCTAGTGTCCTGTAACAGTGATTCGCGGAACAATTCCCGCGCGGGGCATCCCGCCTGGCAGTGTTGCTCGTCGCTCGAATACTCCCGGTATGCTCGCTCCTCGCGCTGGCCAGCCGGGCGCCGCGCACGGGACTTATTCCACGAATCACTGTTACAGGACACTAGCGCTGCTGTGACACGCGGACCAGATAGTTCAGGATCTCGCGCTGCCGCGCGACCTCCGCCCCCGTCATGCCCTCCAGCTGGCCCAAACCCTGCTCGATGCGAATCAAATCGCTGCGACGCTGTCCATCGACGTCGCGGCTGAGCTGGGCCATCCGCAGGGCCAGCTCGCGTTGCTGGCGCCCCTCGCTCGCCGTGATCAAGGCCTCCGCTCGCCGCAGCAGGGCGGCCTCGTCAACCGGCGGCGTCGACGTGGCCGGTCGTGCCTGCGCCGTCGAGAGCACGTCTTGCACGCGTTCCTCGAGCGCGACGAAGTCCGCCTCCCATGGCGCCGGACCCGGCTCGGTCGACACCGGCGCCGGGGAAACCGGCGCCTCGGCCCATCCTGTCCTGACGAGCAGACCCTCCGCCCCGTAGCGGATCTCGAGGTTGGCGAGTGCCGCCCCCGCCGCGAGCACGAGGACCGCCGCGGCCGCCAGACCCATGGCCGGCAGCCACCTGCGACCGCTGCGCGCTTCGGGGACGAGACGGAACCCCGGGGACTGCTCGGGCGGCGTCCAGACCGCCAGATGCTCGCGGACACCGCGCAGCGACGCGATCTCCGCGGCACACGCCTGGCACACGGCCAGGTGGGCCTCGGCGCGCTCACGATCCTGGTCCGGGAGCTCGCCGTAGAGGTACTCGATGAGCGGTACCGGTTCTAGACAGCGTCCTGACTCGTGCATGGCTTCCTTAGGGGTTGAGGGAACTCAGTTGGCGACTACTCACCGGCGAGCGCTCGGGCGCCTTCTGCGCCGCCGCGGGGATCAGCTCTGGCTCGATGAGCCGGCGGAGCACGGTGAGCCCCTGGTAGAGGCGGGTCTTCACCGTGCTCAATGGGCACCCGACCAGGTCCGCGATCTCCTGGAACGTCAAGCCGTGGTACTCCTTGAGGATGATCGCGGTCCGCTGCTCCTCGGGTAGCTGGGCCATGGCGCGCGCCACCACCTGGGACAGGCTACGGCGGGCCGCCACGTCCTCGGCCGACTCCACCCCGACGTCTTGCCCGGCGAGCTCGGCGAGATCCCGCCCGGCCGGGACCGGGACGAGCGGCGTTCGCTTCTGGCGCCGTATCCAATCATTGCAGAGGTTCAGCGTGATCCGATAGAGCCAGGAGGAGAACTTCGCCTGGCCCTTGAAGCCGCCCAGCGCACGAAACGCCCGCATGAACGCCTCCTGGCAGACATCTCGGGCGTCCTCCTCCCGGCCGATGACGCGGTAGGCCAGGGCATAGATCGGGCGCTCCCAGCGAAGGACGAGCTGGTTGAAGCTCTCCATGTCTCCCCCGACGGATCGGGCGACTAGCTCTTCGTCGGTCCTGGCCATATGGGGTCCTGGCACGCCTCGTCTAACTTAGACGTCGGGACACCCGTGACAGCCGGCCCTCCCGCCCCCCGCGAGGCGGAGGAACCGACCCGGCCCCTCGCGGCCGGCCACGCCCGCTCGAGGCACGGCCGGTCACCTGCGGCGTGAAAAGCTCACAAACATGTTAAAATAAAGGGCTTGTCGACACAAATCGCCCCCAGCCTATCCCAGGCGGCTGCGGTCGCCGGCTCATGATACAGCTCGCTTCCCTGACCAAGGCGTTCGGCGATCGGACGCTCCTCGATGACGTGTCGTGGCAGATATCGGGCCGCGAGCGCGTCGGGCTGTGCGGCCCGAACGGCTCGGGCAAGACGACGCTGCTGCGGATGCTCGCCGGCCTCGAGGAGCCCGACTCGGGCACCGTCGCGAGGTCCGGCGCCCTCACAGTCCGCTACTTGCCGCAGGACGGACTGACCCACACGGGGCGGACGCTCCACGCGGAGGCCAGCAGCGCCTTCCAGCCGCTGCTCGACGTGAAGGCAGAGATGCACGCGCTCGAGGCGCAGCTGGGCAACCCCGGAGTCGGGGACGACGAGCACGAGCGCCAGCTGGCGCGCTACAGCGAGCTCCAGGACACTTTTCGCAACCAGGACGGCTACACGCTCGACCTGCGGGTGGCGACCGTGCTCCAGGGTCTGGGCTTTAGCCTGGCCGAGTTCGACCGACCGACCGAGGCCTTCTCCGGCGGATGGCAGATGCGGATCGCCCTGGCCAAGCTACTGCTGGGCAGACCGAACCTGCTCCTGCTCGACGAGCCCACGAACCACCTGGATCTGGAGGCGCGCAATTGGCTCGAGACCTATCTCATCGCCTACCCGCACGCGGTGATCCTCGTCTCGCACGACCGGTTTTTCCTCGATGCCGTCGTGACCCGAATCACGGAGGTCGGGCTCAAGACCCTGACCGACTACACCGGCACCTACACCCGCTACCTGAAGGCGCGGGCCGAACGCATGGAGCGGCGGCGTGAGGCCAAGCGGCGGCAGGACGAGGAGATCGCCCGGATCCAGCAGTTCGTCGATCGGTTCCGGTATCAGGCCACGAAGGCCTCGCAGGTGCAGAGCCGACTCAAGGCGTTGGCAAAGATCACCCCGATCGAGATCCCACCGGAGCGCAAGCGTGTGCACTTCTCGTTCCCGCCGTGCGCCACGAGCGGTCGCGTGGCTCTCGAGCTGCGCGCGGCGCGGAAGGTCTACGGCGACACCGTGGTGCTCGACGGCGTGGACCTGCACATCGAGCGCGGCGACCGGATCGCGCTGGTCGGGCCCAACGGCGCCGGAAAGTCGACGTTGATGCGGCTCCTGGCGGGCGCCGAGCCCCCCGATAGCGGGGAGCGCGTCGAGGGCTATCGCCTCGTGCCGCAGTACTTCGCGCAGGACGAGCCGACACGGCTGAACGCCTCGGCCACCGTCTACGAGACTCTGGCGTCGGGGTCTCCGTCCCAGATGGTGCCCGCCATCCGCAACATCCTCGGTGGCTTCCTGTTCTCGGGCGACGACGTGCACAAGCGGGTCAGCGTGCTCTCGGGCGGAGAGCGCACGCGGCTCGCGGTCGCGCGGATGCTGTTGTATCCGGCCAACACGTTGCTGCTGGATGAGCCCACCAACCATCTCGATCTCGAGTCGAAGGACGTCCTGCTCGACGCGCTGCTCGATTTCGGCGGCACGCTGCTGTTCGTGTCTCACGACCGCTACTTCGTCGACCGGCTCGCGACCAAGATCGTCGAGGTCGGGAGCGGGCGAGCGCTGACCTACCCCGGGGCCTACGAGGAGTTCATCTGGAAGAAGGAGCACCCGGAGCCCGAGCCGGAGCTCGTGTCGGCCGGCAGCCGCGGCGGAGCCAAGACGTCTGCGCCGTCGTCCACCGCGAGGTCGCGCGCGGCGCGGTCCGGGACCGGCACCACCGTGAAGGGTGGCGCACCGGCCAGCGGCCGGGTGGCGCACACGGCGTCGCGACAACGCGGCGCCGACGCCCGACGGCGCGCGCGTGCGGCGAAGGCCCGCCAGACCCGCATCGCGGCGCTCGAGGCGAAGATTGCGGACCGGGAGCAGGCGATCAAGACGATCGAGGCTTCCATGGCCACGCCGGGCTTCTACGACAACCACGACGCGGCGCGCACGGCTATCGACCGGCACCAGGCGTTGATGTGGGAGGTCGGCGATCTGATGCACCACTGGGAGCAATTGCAGACCTCGGGCCCCGACGCGACCGCCGAGTGAGGCACTCCCGGGGCCCTCCCGTCTCCCGTTTCCGGCTCAGATCATGCGGCGAGCCGCGGCTGCCCACGGTCGGTCAGTTTTTCACACGGGAGCGCTTGGAGAACTGCCCAGCAGTTGCCGATGGTACCCATATATGAGGCCGGTCACCACGAAGATCCGGACACCCGTGTCCCCGACGCCCCCGGGGCGGCCGGCGTCGGACACCGCGACGGTGTACACAGGACGCGAGCCGGAGCGAGAGGCCTCGCGCACGACGGTCTCTCCGGGCTTCTTTCGGCATCTCGTCTGGAGCCTCCGCAACGGGGTCGTGGCCATCACCCGCGACGGGCGCATTGCCGTGATGAATGGCGTCGCCTACCGCATACTCAACTTGAGCCCCCGCCCCTCCGATGTCGGACAGTCTTGCCATCTCGTGCTCCGGGAGGCGCCGGACGTGATGCGCATCCTCGCCGGGGCGTTCACCGCGGAGGTACTCCCCAGCCGTGCGGAGATGCGGCTGAAACCGTCGGCCAAGGTGATCGGCTACACGGTGTCGCTCATCCGCGACGAGCAGGGGGAGGCCATCGGCGCCATGATGTCGTTCAAGGATCTCACGCGGGTCGAACAGCTGGAGGAGCGGGAACGGCTGCGCGACCGGCTGGCCACCCTGGGTGAGATGGCCGCCGCGATCGCCCACGAGGTCAAAAACCCCCTGGCCGGCATCGAGGTGATGGCGGGGATCCTGAAGCGCCAGCTTCTCGACGTCCCCGACGCGCAGACGATTCTCAACGACATCATCGGCGAGGCCAAGGTGGCCAACTCCATCGTGCTGGAGGTGCTTGAGTTCGTCCGGCCGGTGCGCCTCGAAATGGACCCCGTGAACCTCCGCCGGGTGGTCGAGGACGCCGTGACGAATGCGCGGCGTCTGAGCGGCCGCGAGGACCTCACCCTGCGGGTGGCACTGCCGCAGACCCTCGCCTCGCCGCACGGCGACCACCACCAACTGCGCCAGGTGCTCACGAACCTGCTCGTCAATGCGTTCGAGGCCGTGGCCCCCGGTGGCGCCGTGGAGGTTGCAGGCTGGGACGTCGCCGCGGAGGACGATCCCGCCGTGCCAGGGGAGATCCCCGGTGCGGGCCAGATGGTCGTCCTCGAGGTCTCCGACGACGGCCCCGGCGTACCGCCCGATGCGATGGACCGGATCTTTCGACCGTTCTTCACGAGCAAGCCTCGCGGGTCCGGCCTGGGCCTTCCGATCGTCCGCAAGATCATCGACGCTCACGATGGACGCATCGAGGTGGGTGACGGAGCCCGGGGCGGCGCACGCTTTCGCATCACGCTTCCGGTTTCGAATGGAACGGGGCCCGCGAACGTCCTCGTCGAGTGAGCACCAAGAGTAGGCAGAATGGGTCGCATACTGGTTGCCGACGATCATGACACGCTGCGCCGGGGGCTCGTTCGTGCCCTCGGGGAAGCCCGTCACGAGGTGGACGAAGCTCCGAACGGGAACGAGGCCATCCGGCGGATGCACGAGAGCTCCTACGACGTCGTGCTGAGCGACCTGCGCATGGGCGCCGGCGACGGCCTGGATGTGCTGCGCGCCGCCAAGTCCCTGAGCCCCTCGACGGTCGTGATCCTGATGACGGCGTTCGGCTCGGTGCACACGGCCGTGGAGGCCATGAAGAGCGGCGCCTTCGACTACGTCCTGAAGCCCTTCGAGATCGAGGAGATGGAGCTGAAGGTCGCCAAGGCGTTCGAGCATCGGCGGCTGAGACAGGAGGTCGAGTATCTCAGGCACACACAGCACGACATCTACGACTTCGACCGGATCATCGGCGCCAGCGGCGGGCTCGGGCGCGTGCTCGACGTGGTACGCAAGGTCGCCAAGAGCAGCACGACCGTCCTGATCCGCGGGGAGACCGGCACCGGCAAGGAGCTGATCGCCGGGGCCCTTCACCACAACTCGCTGCGCAGCGCGCGCAACTTCGTCAAGGTGAACTGTGCGGCGCTCCAGGAGAACCTGCTCGAGTCGGAGTTGTTCGGTCACGAGAAGGGCGCATTCACGAGCGCGGACAAGCAGCGCATCGGGCGCTTCGAACAGGCCGACGGCGGCAGCCTCTTTCTGGACGAGGTCGGCGATATGAGCCCGAGCACCCAGGCGAAGATCCTGCGCGTGCTCCAGGAGCACGAGTTCGAGCGGCTCGGCGGCACCAGGACGTTGAAGGTGGACGTCCGGCTGATCGCTGCCACCAACCGTGACCTGGCGGCCATGGTCGCGAACGGCACCTTTCGCGAGGACCTCTTCTACCGGCTGAACGTCGTGTCGATCGAGATGCCCCCGTTGCGGGAGCGGAAAGAGGACATCCCGAAGCTGGCCAACTTCTTCATCCGCCGCTACACGGGCGAGCTGAAGAAGAAGATGGACGGGATGGAGGCAGACGCGCTCAAGCTCATCATGCGCTACAACTGGCCCGGAAACATTCGCGAGCTCGAGAACGCGATCGAGCGCGCCATCCTGCTGGCCGAGCATCTCACGATCACCGCCGATGATCTACGGCTCGGGGAGCAGTCATCGGTATCGCCAGCCGAAGCCATCAATGCCGTCAAGATCCCACCGACTGGTATTCCGCTCGATGAGGTGGAACGTCAGACCTTGATCGAAGCGCTGAAGATGTCGAACTGGGTTCAGAAGGACGCGGCGGAGCTTCTGTCGATCAGCCCCCGCGTCATGAACTACAAGATCAAGACCCTCGGCATCAACTTCCCACACAGCCGGCGGGCGGCGCCGGAAGCCGTCAAGAGCTAGTGTCCTGCTAGGCGCGGGGGTGCGCCTTCTTGTACACGCCGAGGAGCTGGGCGGCGTTGACGTGCGTGTAGCGCTGCGTCGTACTGAGCCGCGCATGTCCCAGTAGCTCCTGGATCGCACGCAGGTCCGCGCCGCGTTCCAACAGGTGGGTGGCGAACGAATGCCGGAGGGCGTGAGGGCTGATGCCGAGTCTGCCACCCGACCGGGCCACGTACTTGCGGACGAGCCGGTCCACGCTGCGCGCCGACAGCCGCCCACCCCGGTAGTTGAGAAACAGGGCCGCACTCTGCGACCCGGTGCGGGCGTCCCGGCCCGGCCCCCGGGCCACGAGCCGCTGACGATCGGGCAGATACGCGCGGATCGTCCGCGCCGAGGCCTGGTTGAACGGCACGATCCGCTGCTTGCCACCCTTGCCCAGGACCCGGACGAGTTGCGCGCTCAGATCGACGTCCGCGAGATCCAGCCCGACCAGCTCGCTCAAACGCAGGCCGGACGCGTAGAACAGCTCCAGGATGGCGCTGTCGCGCCGACCCAGTGGCCCGGTCGCGTCGGGCGCCCCCAGGAGGGCCGCCATCTCCTCCACGGCGAGGTGCGCCGGGATCCGCTGCTCGGCCTTCGGTGTTCCCACGAGCGATCCGGGCTCGCCCTCCAGCACGCCCTCCCGGCGGAGGTACCGCGAGAAGGTGCGCAGAGCCGCCAGCTTGCGACCGGCCGACCGGCGAGACGTGCCACGCCGGTGCAGCTCGGCCAGGAACGCGCGGACCGCGGTGTGATCGAAATCCGCTGGCCCAAGACGAGCCTGCTGGCGCTGAAGAAACGTGGCGGCGAACTCGAGGAACTGTCCGAGATCGCTGGCGTAGGCGCGCGTCGTGTGGGGTGAGGCGTTCCGGTTCAGACGCAGATAGTCGAGGAACCGGGTCAGAAGCTCCGGAAGCGTCGACGTCCCCCCCCTGCGGCGACGCGCGCCACGGCGTGCGATGGGCGTGGTTGGCCTCGTGGTCGCCACCATATCGACGTGATGTGACGCGACGTTACGCCGGAGTCCGGTCCACCAGGGGGACACCCGCTTCGGATATCCAGCCGGACAGGTCGTCGAGGGCACGCTCCGCGAGCGCACGCTTGCGGGCCAGCTTGTTGCGCAGCGGCTGCGCAAGCGGCGGCAGAATCCCGAAGGCGACGTTCGACGGCTGGTAGTGTGTCGGGTCGGCGTGCGCGACGTAGTGACTCAGGGCCCCGAGCGCCGTCGTTCGGGGCGGTACGCGCAGCGGCTCGCCCCGCATCAGGTGCGCCGCGTTGCGGCCCGCCAGCAGCCCGGAGGCGGCCGATTCGACGTAGCCCTCGACCCCCGAGATCTGGCCGGCGAAGAAGAGATCGGGCCGTGCTCTCGACTGCCAGGTGTCTCGAAGCACCGCCGGGGCGTTGATGTAGGTGTTCCGGTGGATCATCCCAAACCGGACGAACTCGGCCGCCTCTAGCCCGGGGATCATCCGTAACACCCGGGCCTGCTCACCCCACTTCAGCTGGGTCTGGAAGCCCACGAGGCTGTAGTGGTCCCCTGCGAGCGTGTCCTGGCGCAGCTGGGCGACCGCCCAGGGCCGCCGTCCGGTTCGCGGGTCGGTGAGCCCCACCGGCTTCATCGGCCCGAACCTGAGCGTGTCCTTCCCCCGGTGCGCCATGACCTCGATCGGGAGGCAGCCCTCGAAGAAGGGCGCTCTGTCGAAATCGTGGACCGTCGCAGACCCGGCCGAGAGCAGCGCCGCATGGAAGCGTGCGTACTCGTCGGCGTTCAGCGGGCAGTTGAGATAGTCGCCCGCGGCGACGGTGACGTGCCGGCCGACCCCTGGATCGGCGAGCACGGACGGGCCGGAGTGCCGATCCCACCGGGAGGCCCTGAACGCGGTGCTCATGTCGACCGAGTCGGCGAGGACGATCGGGCTGATCGCATCGTAGAAGTAGAGCTGCGCCTGCCCGACCAGGGCCACGATGTCCGCCGAGAGACTCTCGGAGGTCAGGGGGCCTGTAGCCACGATGACCGGAGCCTCCCGCGGGTCGGGGACGCGGCAGACCTCGGTCCGCACGACCGAGATCAGCGAATGCTCCTCGATGGCCTCCGTGACCGCGCTCGAGAACCGTTCGCGATCGACGGCCAGCGCCGCGCCGGCGGGCACCCGCGACGCGTCGGCCGCGCGGATGATGAGCGACCCCATCCGCCGCATCTCCTCCTTGAGCAGACCGACGGCGTTGTCGAGCTTGGCACCGCGGAAGGAGCTACTGCAGACCAGCTCGGCGAGCCGATCGGTCTGGTGGACGGCCGTGGGTCGTACCGGCCGCATCTCGTGGAGGGTCACCGGCACCCCGAGCGACGCCGCCTGCCAGGCCGCCTCGCTCCCGGCCAGACCACCGCCGATGATCTGCACCATCCGGGCCTCCGCCTACGCGGTCGCGAGCTCTTCGCTGCGCACGTACGCGCACTCGTCGTTGTTGCAGAGCACCTGACGGCCGTGACGCTTCGTGATCTTCTCGACGAGGTAGGGCGTCCCGCAATCCGGGCAGGACTCGGGCAACGGACGATTCCAGAGCGTGAAGTCGCAGTCCGGGTAGTTGCTGCACCCGAAGAACAGCTTTCCACGACGCGTCTTGCGCTCCACGATGTCGCCACCGTCCTTGGGGCAGGCCACACCGACCGGCTTCAGCTTGACGAACCGGCAGCTCGGATAGTTGCTGCACGCGGTGAACTCCCCGAAGCGGCCGTGCTTGACGACGAGGTTGGACTGGCAGCGCGGGCACTTCTCGTCGAGCACCTGATCCGGCTTGGCCGCGGTCAAGCCCTGTTTGGTCGTGATGAGCTTGCGCGTCGTCTTGCAGTCGGGATAGCCGGAGCACGCGAGGAACTGGCCGAAGCGGCCACGTTTGACGACCATGGGCTTCCCGCAGTTCTCGCACGCCTCCTCAAGATCCTCGGCGCCCGCATCGCTCTCCTCGAGCTCCTTCGTGTTCTTGCACTCGGGATAGGCGCTGCACGCCAGGAATGGGCCGAACTGCCCGACCTTGATGACCATCGGCGCGCCACACTTGTCGCACGTCTCGTCGGTCGGTTGGCCCTCCTTGATGTTGGGCATCTCGGTCTGCGCCCGGTCCAGGTCAGCCTTGAACTTCTCGTAGAAGCTCGCCAGGATGCTCTCGTAGTCGGCCCGGCCGTCCTCGATCTCGTCGAGCTGCTCCTCCATCCTGGCCGTGTACTCCACGTCCAGGATGTCGTCGAAGCTCCCGAGCAGCAGGTCGTTCACCATCATGCCGAGCCGCGAGGGCTTGAAGCGCCCCTCCAGCTTCCGCACGTACTCGCGATCCTGCAGCGTGGCCAGAATCGAGGCGTAGGTGCTGGGCCGGCCGATACCGTTCTCCTCCAGCTCCTTGACAAGCGTCGCCTCGCTGTATCGCGAGGGCGGCTGGGTGAACTTCTGCTCGGGACGGAACTCCCGAACGTCCAGCACCTGGCCCTCGGTGAGCGGTGGCAGCACGCCGGTCGCGCCCTCGTCCTCGACCTCCGCCCCGGCCGGCCCGGTCGAGGACGCGGCCTCGCCCGCCGCGGCCGGGGGATCGCCGCCCGCCGGCGAGCCCTCTTCCGAGCCGTAGACGGCGAGCCACCCGCTGAACTTCGGAACCGAGCCCTTGACGCGGAACAGATAGTCGCCGGCCGCGATGTCGACCGCGGTCTCGTCGAACAGCGCGGGGCGCATCTGGGACGCGATGAACCGGTTCCAGATCAGGCGATACAGCGTGTGCTGGTCGCGCGTGAGATGGGGCTTGACCACCTCGGGGGCGTACTGCATCGACGTCGGCCGGATGGCCTCGTGCGCGTCCTGCGCACCCTTCTTGGAGCGGTAACGGTTGGGCTGGTCTGGCAGGAAATCCGGGCCGAACCGCTCCTTGACATGGTCCCGGGCCTCCTCGAGCGCCACATCGGACACGCGCACCGAGTCGGTGCGCATGTAGGTGATCAGGCCCACCGCGCCCTCACCGGGCAGCTCGATGCCCTCGTAGAGCTGCTGCGCGACCATCATCGTCTTCTTGACCGGAAACCTGGACGCCTGCTGCAGCTTGCTCGTGATGAAGGGCGGGACGGGGTGCTTCTTCCGCTCCTTGGTCGTCACCGACTGCACGACGAAGGGCACCTGCTCGAGGTCGGTCCGAACGGCACCGGCCTCGGCCGCGGTCGTGAGGCGGATCGCCTCCCAACCCTTCTTGACCAGCTTCGCCTCGAACTCCGGCGGCTCCTCGGCGGCCAGCCGGGCGAAGAAGGGCCAGTACTCCTCGGGTACGAATCGCTCGATCTCGCGCTCCCGGCCGCAGACCAGCTTCAGCGCGACCGACTGAACTCGGCCCGCGCTCAGCCCCCGGCGGACCTTGTCCCACAGCAGCGGGCTGATCTTGTAGCCGACCAGCCGATCGAGGACCCGCCTGGCGCGCTGCGCCTCGACCATCCGCTCGTCGATCTCACCCGGGTGGTCGAGCGCGGCCAGCACGCCCTTGCGCGTGATTTCATTGAACATCAACCGGCTGACCTTCCGGCGCTTGTCCCGCAGCTCGTTCGCCACGTCCCAGCCGATCGCCTCACCCTCGCGGTCCGGGTCGGTGGCGACGTAGATGTCGGTGGCGCCCTTGGCCGCCTCGCGAAGCTGCTTGATCACCTTCGCCCGGGTCGGGATCGGCTCGTAGACCGGCGTGAACCCCTCATCGACGTCCACACCCAGCCGGCTCTTGGGCAGATCGCGGATGTGTCCCATCGAGGCCACGACCTTGTAGCCCTTCCCGAGATATTTGTTGATGGTCTTCGCCTTGGCCGGCGATTCCACCACGACGAGCGCCTTGGTCATATCGGTCGGTTCCGTCTCAGAGGCCCCCAGCCAACGCCGTCGGGCCCAAAACTACGTTACCACTTTCGCGGGTGCCAGACGAAACGTCCTCCCGCGAGCCGCGTCACCTGGCCTTCGAGCTCCAGCTGCAGAAGCCGCCGTAGCACTTTAGGGCTTTCGACCCCGCTTGCGAGGGCCAGCTCGTCCAGATTCTGCGCCTCACCAGGGCTCATGGCGACGGTGATCGGGTCGGGCGATCCGTCCAAGGGCGCGGTGGGTGCCGACCCTGGCGGCCCGACCCGACCGTCCCGCTGCAGTCGCCCGGTCAGCCCCTGCAGCTCTTCCACAATATCGTCCACAGCCTCGACAACCTTTGCCCCGTCCTTCAAAAGGCCGTGCGCGCCCCGGTTGCGACCCGTCAAGACGCTACCGGGCACGGCCATCACCTCCCGCCCCTGCTCCAGGCCGAGTCGGGCCGTGGTCAGCGAGCCGCTGCGCGCCGACGCTTCGACGACGACGACGGCGTATGACAGGCCGCTGATGATCCGGTTGCGGGCCGGGAAGTGCAACGCCCGCGGGGGCGTCCCGGGCGGCAGCTCGCTCACCAGCGCTCCGTGCCGGACGACCGCCTCGCTGAGCGATCGGTGCTCGATAGGATAGATGACGTCGATCCCCGAGCCGAGGACCCCGATCGTCAGGCCGGCCACCTCGAGCGCGCCACGGTGGGCCGCCGAGTCGCCCCCCCGCGCCAGACCGCTGACGACCACTGCCCCCCGGGAGGCCAGATCGGCCGCCAGGCGCTCGGCGACCTGCACGGCATACGGCGACGCCGCGCGCGACCCCACGACCGCAACGCCGGGGCCGCCAGGCTGTCGGTCGACCCGCGACACCAGAGCGCCGGCGGGGGGGGCCCGATGGCGGCGAGCAGGGGCGGATAGCGCGGATCGCCCCATCCGATGACCTCGATTCCGAGGACGGCGGCGCGGGCCAGCGCGCGGTCGGCCGTGTCGAGGGCGGACGCACAGTCGAGACCCTTCTCGACGCGCCCGAGGCGCGAAAGGATCCAGGGGAGCGCCGGCGGGGGACCGACGGCTCCGTCCCGCGACATCTCGCGAAGCAGTGCCCCCACCCGCTGGCGCGACGCCAGCGGAAACGTCGAGAGCGCCGCCGCTGTCCGGAGGTCCATGAGATCTCCCGCGGCGGTGCGTCCCCGCGTCCGAGCTCGACGCAACGACAGAGGGGCCGGACCCGCCGATTGCTGAGGAACGCATCCGGCATGCCCGACCCCTGAGTCGACCCCATTATAGGACAGCCTCGCCCCGCAGGCAACGCCGCGGGTGACACAGGCGTCATAAGAGTGAGGTCCCGATCTCGGGCCGCGGCTGGGTGGACACGCCCCCCGCGGAGCGTGACGACGTGGTTCGATCCTTGCACTTCATGCCGCCGAATCCACTTGCGTGGCACGCGCGCGAGTGGCTATAGTTGAAATCTGGATAAAGACCTGAGCGATGAAGACCAGCTTAACGCTGTTCACGGCGCTCGTGCTCGTCCTCCACGCGTCGATGGCGTCGGCAGATGTACGGTCGGACGCCAAGCGGCAGGTGGATTTCGGCATCCAGGTCGCCCAGCGCGGTCTCTGGAACGAGGCCATCTATCGCTGGGAGCGCGCCATCGAGATCGATCTGGACTACGCCAGCGCGTACAATAACCTGGCGGTGGCCTACGAGCAGCGAGGGGAATTCGAGAAGGCTCAGAAGGCATACGAGCGGGCGGCGGAGCTCGAGCCGGACAACATGATGATCCAACAGAACTTCGACCTCTTCAGCGAGATCAATGACCGCAGGAACCGCGCGAACGACCGCTAGCCTCGCCGGCGTCGCCGTGGCGATTGCCGGATGCACCAGCTTCTATGAGGTGCCGATCGAAACGCCGATTCAGCCGAAGCTCGACGTGTCCGCCTTCTCCCGCGTTCTCGTCGCCGGATTCGTGACGGGGGGGACGGAGGAGGTCGACGCGAACCTGGAGACGGTGCGGCTGCTGCGGAGCCAGCTCCGCAACAGGTCGGACCTGGAGGTTCTCGAAGCGGACGTGTTGCCGCTAGCCGAGATCGTCGTCGATCAGGCCACCGCGGACGAGACCGTGGTAGATGCCGCGCGCGGGCCCGAGTCCGAGCAGCTCCCCGGGGAGATCAACAACGAGCGGGACCTCGAGTCGTTCGAGCGCATCTTCTCCAACACCGACTACTGGAAACGGATCGGCGAGGAATACCAGAACCCTCTGATCGTGACCGGCACCGTGCTCTTCACGCCGCATGCCCGGTCGGGCTTCGTGACGCGGGAGCAGGAGGTCTACGACTCTTTCGGGCGTCGGCAGGTCGTGCCGATTCGGACCTACACCGAACGAAAGGGATTCATCCTCCGACCGAAGTTCATCTTCATCGACGGGCGGACGGGCGCCACGTTGTATTCCGAGTCCTTTCGCGAGGAAATCCTCTACAGCATCTCCCAGAACACGCCGGCCCTGTCGTCCTACTTCGAGCTGATCGATCGGCTGCTGCCGAGCTTCCTGTCCACCCTCAGCTCTCAGAAGATCCGCGGCATTCGCGTGCTGCTCAAGTGACGGCGGCCCCGACGCTTCACACCGCCTCGGACGAGGTGATAAGATAGCTCTCTTGGCCTACGTCTCGAGAGTGTCGACGAGGAGCCAGTCAGTGTACGCGATCATCCAGGCCGGCGGTCATCAGGTGAAGGTGGAACCGGGCGCGCACGTGTTCATCGACCATCGACCCGGTCAGCCGGGCGAAGAGGTGGTGTTCGATCACGTGCTGCTCGTCGAGACGGACGGCGGGGACGTCGTCGCCGGCACGCCGTTCGTGCCGGACGCCCGGGTCGTCGGCGTCCTGCAGGGCGACGCCAAGGGACCCAAGATCCGGGTGTTCACAAAGAAGCGTCGCAAGGGAATGCGCCGGACGAAGGGGCATCGCACCCAGCTGACCCGGGTCCATGTCAAGGAGATCGTCGTCTGAAGGACCGGAGCCATGGCACACAAGAAGGGGCAGGGCAGCTCCCGCAATGGGCGCGACAGCCAGTCGCAGCGGCTGGGCGTCAAGCGGTTCGACGGGAACCTGGTGACCGGCGGGGCGATCCTCGTCCGCCAGCGCGGCCGGCGCTTCAAACCTGGCCCCAACGTCGGCCTGGGCAAGGATGACACACTGTTTGCCAAGGTCTCGGGGCGTGTGCATTTCGCAGACCATGGCAGGCGCGGCAGGTCGATCAGCGTGGAGCCGCTCGCGGACTGATCCGCGTCGAGCGATCTCTCACTCACCGGCCTACCCGGTGGACGTCTCCCTACACGCCACGCGACCGACACGGTAGTACCGGTGGTCCATCTCTCATTCGCAATCACGTACCGAGGGCGGCGAGGAGCCGGTCCCGCCCAGCGCGCGCGCCTCTGATCCGGGCGGTATGTTCGTCGACGAAGCCGACATCGAGGTCATCGCCGGCGATGGCGGCCGGGGCTGCCTGAGCTTCCGCCGCGAGAAACACGTGCCGCGCGGTGGACCCGACGGAGGCGACGGCGGCACCGGAGGCTCGGTATTCGTCGTCGCCAGTCCCCACCTCAACACCCTGGTGAGCTTCCGCTTCCACCCGCTGTTTCGGGCCCAGCGCGGCGCGCACGGGCAGGGCGCCAACAAGACCGGACGCAGCGGCAAAGACCTTCACGTCGAGGTCCCGATTGGCACGGTCGTGTACCGTGCCACCGAGGATGGACTCGTCCAGCTGGCCGACCTCGCGCGCGCCGACCAGCGCGTGCGCGTCGGGCAGGGTGGCCGGGGCGGCCGCGGCAACGCCCGCTTCGCCACGTCCACCAACCGGGCGCCGCGCCGCACCGAGCCCGGACAACCAGGAGAATCGGCGCGGTTGCACCTCCGGCTGAAGCTGCTTGCCGACGTGGGTCTGGTCGGATTCCCGAACGCTGGCAAGTCGACGCTGATTGCCCGCATCTCGGCGGCGCGACCCAAGATTGCGGACTATGCGTTTACGACCCTCACCCCGAATCTGGGCGTGGTGACGCTGAGCGACGACCGCAGCTTCGTCGTCGCGGACGTGCCCGGTCTGATCGCGGGTGCGCACGACGGACACGGGCTGGGAGATCGGTTCCTGGGGCATCTCGAACGCACCAAGGTCCTCGTCCACGTGATCGACGTGTCCTCCGCGTCGGGCAGAGATCCCGTCACCGACTTCGACGTACTGCAGACCGAGCTCGACCTCTACCGCGGCGACGCAGACCGGCAGCCCGCGCTGACCGACAAGCCTCGCCTCGCCGCCGCCAACAAGATCGACGCGCTCGACGAGCCGGCTCGACTGGCCCGCCTCTCCGGCCACGTGACGGGGCGCTCGATCCCGGTGTTTGCGATCTCCGCCGTGACCGGCGATGGCGTCACGCAGCTGCTCGAGGCGATCTGGCAGATCATCGTCACGATGCCGCAGCACGAGCGCGACCCTCATCCTGCGCGCGTGGCCGAATGACGAGTCGCCCGTGCACCGGTCTTCTCGGCGGCACGTTCGACCCCATCCACCGGGGGCATCTCGACGCGGCGGACGCCGCCCGCCGGGTCCTCGGTCTCGACCAAGTCCTGCTCGTGCCCAGCCACGTCCCGCCACATCGGCCCGCCGAGCCCCACGCGTCGGCCTATCATCGGTTCGCGATGGTCGCGCTGGCCGCTCTCACCGCCGAGCACCTGCGCGCCTCGGATCTGGAGCTCGAGGCCGCAGGACCCTCGTATACCTCGATCACCATCGGCCGGCTGCGCCAGGCAGGCTACGCGCGGCTGGCGCTTTTCTTCATCGTCGGTGCCGACACCTTTTCGGATATTGCCAGCTGGAGGAACTACCCGGACATCCTGGAGCAGTGTCAGTTCGCCGTGATCTCGCGGCCAGGGCATCCGTGTGACGACCTCGACGCACGCTTCCCCGCACTGGCAGGGAAGATGCTTCGGGTAGACCCCAAGCAGGCCGGGGGCGACGCTGGGCGGTTGGGCCCGGCGACCCCCACGACGGATACCACGGCCATCCACGTCATCGAGACACCGACGGCCGACGTGTCCTCCACCGGGATCCGGCACCGGCTGGCGTGCGGGGAGTCGATCGCGGGGCTCGTCCCGGACGAGGTCGCCACCTACATCCGGCGACACGGCCTCTATTCGGGACCCTCCGCCGATGACGGGGCGGCACCGTGACCGAGCCGGAGGGCACGCACGCGGACCCGACCGACGATCGGCTGCGCCCCGATCTCCGGCGGGCCGTACGCGCGGCGCGGGCGAAGAACGCCGACGACCTCCTCGTACTGGACCTGCGCGGCTCGGCTGTCTTCACGGACTGGTTCGTCATCTGCTCGGGGCGGAGCGGCCGCCAGGTCAAGGCCATCGCCGACGCCATCGAGCGTGCGCTTGCCGCCGAGCGCGTGAAGCCGCGTCACGTGGAAGGCTACGCCCAGGCGGAGTGGATCCTGCTCGACTATTTCGATTTCGTCGTCCACGTGTTCATGCCGGAGACCCGCGCGTTCTATGGGCTCGAGCGGCTCTGGGGCCGCGCGACGCCCGTCGCCATCTCGGACGGCGATGCGCCTGCCGGCTCACACGACTGACGGGAGAACGAGGACGACGAGCGCACCGCGCGAGGTGCTCACGCGGGCGGCCGACGCCGTCTTGAGCGTGCTCCTCGCGCCACGCTGCGCGGCGTGCCAGCGCCAGCTCGACCATCCGACCCGGGACGTCGTCTGCCCCGACTGCTGGGACACCATCACACGGATCACGCCGCCCATCTGCGACGCGTGCGGGGACCCGCTGCCCTCCTGGCGGGTCGTCAGCCGGGCGCAACGATGCTGCCCGCGCTGCCGTCGCTCACCTCGCGCTGTCGACCGGGGGCGTGCCATCGGCGAGTACGACGGCCGCCTTCGGCACATCATCCACGCCTTCAAGTACGGCGGGCGACGGTCGCTGGCAGCCCCGCTCGGGGCGCTGGTACGGCGCCATGGCGCCGACCTGCTGGACGCGGCCGACTGCGCCGTGCCCGTGCCGCTCCATGCGCGTCGGCGGCGTGCTCGGGGCTTCAACCAGGCCGCCGAGCTGGTCGCCCACCTCGGCCTGCCGGTCGTCGAAGCCCTCCGCCGCATCAGGGACACGCCGTCGCAGACGCAGCTTCCCGCCGGTCGGCGCCATCGCAACGTGCGCGATGCCTTCGGCGTCACCCGAGGCTCCGGCTGGGCCCCGCTCGGGCTGGCGGGCGCCGATCCGCGGTCCGCACGTCCGTCGGCCGTCGCCGGGTGCCGCGTCGTGCTGGTGGATGACGTGAGCACGACCGGCGCGACGCTGGAAGCGTGCGCCCGGTTGCTCAAGCAGTCGGGAGCTCGGGAGGTCCGGGCGCTCACGGCAGCCCGAGTCGTGACACGACGTGGGTAGCCACATCGTCGGCGACCTCGCTCATCGAGCGGTCGCCGTCGACCAGCACCCAGCCGGGCTGCTCGGCCTGGCGGCGGTAGCTCTGCTGCACGCGCGCCAGGAGGGCGAGGTCGCGCTCGAACCGATCGCGGTCGACGACCTTCCGGTGCGCGGCCGTCTCCGGCGGAATGTCGAGCACGATCGTGAGGTCGGGCGGTGGGAGGAAGCGCTGCAGGTCGGCGAGCCAGGCCGGATCCAGGCCGTGCGCCTCGCCATACGCGACGCTCGACGCGATATACCGGTCGCACACCAGCACGAGCCCGCCCTCCAGCCACCGGAGGAGATCCGTCTTCCGCTCGTAACGGTTGGCGACATACAGCAGCTGCATCACCTCCGGCGAATACTCCCGCTCTCCCTGGAGCGCCCGCGCGAGCTCCTCCCCGATCGGCGTGCCGTAGTCAGGAAACGAGACCAGCCGCGCCTTGCGCTGCCCCTCGCGCAGCCGGTCTCGCAGCAGCTGGGCCTGCGTCTCCTTGCCGCTCTGGTCGAGACCCTCGAATGCGATCAGCACGCCATCCATCCTGACGACAGCTCCAGCAGATGCTCCCGGTGCACTCTAGTGCACCGCCGTCGAGATCCGGTCACGCCTCGAGCCCGCAGCACACCCATCCGCGGCGTTGCCGCTCCTCGAAATACTCCCGGTATTCCTCGTCGCGGCGCCTGGCGCCTGGGCGCGCTGCGAACCCGATCCATGACCGCATCTCGACCGCGGTGCACTAATCATCCTCACACGCGAGCATGTCCTCGATGCTCTGACGCCGTCGGATCACACGCCAGCCGCCGTCCTCCACCAGCACCTCCGGCGCCATCGGCCGCCGGTTGTAGTTGGAGGACATCGCGGCGCCGTAGGCCCCCGCATCGCGAACGGCCAGCAGGTCACCAACCTCCGGCAGCGGCATCGTCCGGTTCACGCCCACGACGTCGCTGCTTTCGCACACGGGCCCGACGACGTCGCACGTGACGTCCGGTCCGGGTCTCGTCAGCAGCGGCTCGATCCGATGATACGCGCCGTACAGGGCGGGTCGCATCAGCTCGGTCATGCCAGCATCGACGACCACGAACCATCTCCCGTCACGCTGCGGTTTGACATCCACGACCCTGGCGACCAGCACGCCGGCCGGACCTACGATCGCCCGTCCAGGCTCGAGAATCAGCGGCAGCCCAGAGGGGCGGGCCGCCTCGAGCACCACCTCGGCGTACTCGGCGGCCGAGGGCGCGCCCACGCCATCGTAGGGGATACCCAGCCCCCCACCGACATCCAGATGCTCCAGCAGGATGCCGGCGGCCCGTAGCTCACCGGCCAGGGTCACGAGCATGCGCGTGGCGCGCGAAACCGGGTCGAGCTCGAGGATCTGGGATCCGACGTGCACATGGAGGCCCACGAGCTCCAGGCCGTCACGCGCGCTCGCCGCCCGACAGACCTCCACGATCCGATCGACGCCTACGCCAAACTTGTTGGTCCTGAGACCCGTCGAGATGTGCGGATGGCTCCGCGCGTCGATGTCGGGATTCACCCGAACCGCCACCCGTGCGTCCGTGCGCTGCGCTCGAGCAATGGCGGCGATTCGCTCGAGCTCGCCCTCCGACTCGGCATTGATGACCTTGACGCCCAGCGCGACGGCCCGTTCCAGCTCGTCCGTCGTCTTGCCCACCCCGGTGAAGATGATGGCCGGAGGAATGAACCCCGCGCGCAACGCCAGCTCGATCTCCCCCCCGGAGTTGGCGTCGACCGCGGCGCCGAGGCGACGCAGCAGCCGCACGATCGCCAGCGACGAGTTCGCCTTCAGTGCGTAGTGGATGGCGTGCGGATACGACCCGAACGCAGCGGCGATCTCGCGGAACCCGGCGCCGATCGCGCCGGCGGAGTACAGGTAGACGGGGGTCTCCACCTGGGCCGCAATGGTCGCCACGGGCACGCCCTCGCATGCGAGCGTCCCGCCGTCGCGCTGGAAGCCGGTCATCACGTCGCAGCCCTCGTGACCAGTCCTGCCGGCAGCCGGCCGGCCTCGCACGCCGGCCCGGGCCGGCGGCACGCCTCGGCACACCGCACCGACGCTGTCGTGCTCGTCGACGCCGCGCGACGCGTGCGCCGCCGCCTCGGCACGGCGATCTTAAGCCGAGTCGCCTCGGCGACGATAGTTTGACTCACAAAAACCGCTTTGTTATGATGCGCCGCGTTCCCCGCGGCCTCCTCCGATCTCCATGTCTGTCGACCCAGCTCTGAAACCGCCGACGGTCGACACCCTGATCGAACGCTGCCTCGGGGGCGACCAGACCGCCTGGGCGGCAGTCGTCAGGCAGCACTGGCGCCGCGTGTTCAATGTCGCCTACAAGTTCGTGGGCAGGCACGACGAGGCCGAGGATCTCACGCAAGAGATCTTCCTGAAGGTGTTTCGATCGCTGGGCACCTTCGACCGCCGTGCGAACTTCCAGACCTGGCTGATCAGCGTGAGTCGGAACCTGTGCATCGATCACTACCGCAAGGTCCGCAAGGAGCGCCAGACGATCGACCGAGACGTCGATGCGAACCGGCTGACGCCGGTTTCGGCCGGGATGAGTCCGTACGCGGTGCTCGAGCGGGGCGACCGGCGGGCGCTCCTTCGTCAGGCGTTCGATGCGCTGCCCGCGACGCTGCGCTCGGCCGTCCTCCTGCGCGACATCCGGGAGTTCTCGTACCAGGAGATTGCTCAACAGCTGGGCCTTCCCGAGGGCACGGTCAAATCCCGGATCAACCGTGGGCGATTCGAGCTAGCCCGCCAGATCCAGCGGCTGCAGGCGTCGCAGGAGCCGGGCACCCGCACCGACGCTGGAGAGGTGAACCATGAACCTGACCATTGACCGCACGGACGACGTGGCGGTGATTCGGGTCGCGGAGTCTCGTCTGACCTACCCCCTCCTCACGGACTTCGCGACCGCGGTGGTCGACCTGATTGGCGCAGGCGAGCGAAAGCTGCTCATCGACCTGGGCGCCGTGACCTACCTGGACAGCGCGTCGATCGGCTGCCTGATGGACCTGTATCGCCAGGCGATCGCCGCAGGTGGAGCACTCAAGCTCTCCGGGGTGCAGCGCCGCGTGGAAACGATGCTCAGCATGACCGGCGCACACAAGTTCATCGAGGTGCATGCGGAGGAAGCGGACGCGGTCAAGAGCTTTGGGGACTGACATGCGCACCATCAAGACGACAACCGGCGCGGAGATTCCTCTCGATGGCGACCTCCTGGCGATTCTCGAAACGCTGTTCAGAGAGATGAACGCCAGACACGGCCTCGATCGCACCTTCGAGGACATGATGCGGGAGATTCGTCACCTGATCGAGCAGATGACCGAAGAGGAGCGGCGCGACTACCTCCTCGAGAGCCTGTTCCTCAACACGGTCGCCTACGAGAACGAGCGACTGGGCGCCTACATGAAGAAGCTTACCGAAGCGGGGCACTGATGCTGCGCTCGGGCGCTGTTCGGCACGGGTGATGTCCCTCAATTTCCTCGCGAGCCGGTTCACCTGCTCCTGGCCCTTCACCACCCTGGTGATGCTGTGCGACGGACGGATGGTGTGTGGGTGTGCGGACCCGTACGGCCACCGGGTTCTGGGAGACGCCAGACGCGAGTCCGCCCACGAGATCTGGACCGGCCCGGTGATCGCCGGCCTGCGCGCGGATCTCAACACGGGCGGCGCCGCATTCTGCGGCGATTGTCCGTTGAAGCTACCGCTCGCCGAGCACGCGGCGCCTCCCGTGCGCGCGCTCGAGGTCTCCCCGCTGCCGTCTCGCCTGTATATCGAGTGTACCGCCGCGTGCAACATCTCGTGTTTCCAGGCCTGCTGCGCCCCGGAGACCGGGATCACGCGGACGCGACAGGCGACTATGCTCGACTTCGACGTGTTCAAGCGGGTCATCGACGAAACTGGGCCGACGCTCGTGCGCGTGGACTTCTTCAACTACGGAGAGGCCTTCCTGCACAAGCGCGCGGTCGAGATGTGCGAGTACATCAAGACTCGATTTCCACACGTCTATCTCTACACGAGCACCAACGGTCTGGCCTTCTCCGAGGCCTCCGCCCGCGCGCTGGTCCACACCGGCATCGACGAGGTGACGTTCTCGATCGACGGGGCCACCTAGGAGAGCTACGCACGCTATCGGGGCCGCGGCAGCCTCGAGACCGCGCTGGTGAACCTGCAGACCGTGGTGGACGAGAAACGCTCGTCGGGTCATGACGTTCCCTTCGTCAACTGGCGATACATCCTGTTCAGGTGGAACGACAGCGACACCGAAATGGATCGTGCGCGCGCCCGAGCCACCGAGATCGGCGTCGACCGATTGTGCTGGGAGATCACCGACCACCCGGAGGATGCCTTCTCGCGACGCTTCGTTCCGGGGGCGGACGCCTACGAGGCGATTCGACACGAGGTGTGGGACGACAACAACCTCGGGAACGCGATCCCCGGCGCCACGCCGCGTGCGCGGATCACGGTCGAGCCGGTCGCCCCGCACCTGCCGCTCCGGGCGCCATCGGGCGGGGCGCTGACGGTTCGCACGCGGATCCAGAACCTGTCGACTCGCGCGTTTCCTGCCCAGGCGAGCTACGGGCGTCGACTCGTCCGACTGGGCGCTCAGCTGTGCTTGGAGGACGGCGCGGTCGTGGACCGGGACCACGCGCGGGCCTGGCTCCCGTGCGACCTGGACCCCGAAACCTCGGCAACGGTGCCGATCGACATCACGGCCCCCTCGCGGCGCGGCCGCTACGTCCTGAAGTTCGATCTGGTGAGCGAGGGCATCGACTGGTTCGAGGCGTGCGGATCGGACCCGACGGTGCGGACGCTGCTGGTGGAATGACGCCGGGGGCGGTGGGAGGCGGGGCCGTCACCACGGACGGCCAGTCTCCGCGGCTCGCGGCTGGCCAGCCGGTGGGGTCAGTGCGCGAGGCGGGGGGCGTTCCTGACCGGCACCGAGCCGGCTACGGTCGCGCTGGCCGCAGCCGTCGGCGATTCGACGAAATCCCAGACATCACGCTCGGCAAGGATCTTGGCGGCGAGCGCGGTGTGCAGGCCGTGGCCGCCTCGGTGCACGACGACGTGCCCCAGGAGCGGATACCCAACGAGGGCGAGATCTCCGATGACGTCGAGGATCTTGTGACGCACGAACTCGTCGTCGAACCGGAGCGCGTTGTTGAGAACACCCGTCTCACCGACGACGACCGCATTATCGAGTGAGCCGCCCAGCGCCAGGCCCTTCTGACGCAGCATCTCGACCTCTTTCAGGAAGCCGAACGTTCGGGCGGGCGCGATCTCCTCGACGAACGCATCCTCCGAGAGCTCCACCGTACGCGACTGGTGCCGTAGCAGCGGATGCTCGAAGCTGATGCTGTAGGTCACCTTGAGCCGCTCGGCGGGATACAGATCAATCCGCTTGTCTCCCCACGCGAGGGCGATGTGGCGATAGAGCTTGACGTAGCGTCGTGCGGCGGGCAACCGTTTCGTACCGGCCTCGTTGATGAGATAGACGAACGGCGCCGCGCTGCCGTCCATGATCGGCACCTCTGCGTGGTCCAGCTCGATGGACACGTTGTCGATGCCAAGGCTGCTCAAGGTCGCGAGCAGGTGCTCGACGGTGTCGACCGAGGCCCGATCGCGGGCCAGGCTGGTGGCATACTGGATGCCCGCCAGGTGGTCGACCGACGCCGGAATCTCGGGCGCATCGAGATCGACGCGGCGGAACCGGATGCCATGGTCGGCCGGCGCAGGCTTCAGACGCAGCGTGACCTTCGTGCCGCTGTGGAGGCCGATTCCAGCGCACGAGACGGTCCGACGCAGTGTCCGCTGCTGGATCATGAAGAGTTGGTCCTGTGGACTGATATCGGCCAAACGGGAGGATCGTCCACCCCGGAGGCCTTCGCCATCGAAGCAAGAAGAGTGCCTTTACTGGAGCACGTGCCGATTACCGTGATAAGTGCTTGATTACAAGATAGTTATCTAGTTTGTCGAACGTCGACTCTCCCGCATTCAACCTCGAAGACCCACGACTGTGGCTACCCAACCACACCGAATCCGGTACAAACGCGGCGATCATACCACAGCGCATTCAGGCTGGATCGGCCGGGGTTGTCTCGATGGGAGCCTGCCCGACGGCCAAGATCTCCCTCAGGCAGATCCCGGTGAACGAGGCGGGATTGGCCGCCACGCGCTCCGGCGACCCCTCGGCGACGATCGAGCCTCCGCCCTCGCCCCCCTCCGGGCCGAGGTCGATCACGTGGTCGGCGCACTTGATCACGTCGAGATTGTGCTCGATCACGACGACGCTGTTGCCATGGTCGACCAGCTTGTTGAGTACCTGTAGCAGCTTGCGTGTGTCCTCGAAGTGCAGCCCGGTCGTCGGCTCGTCCAGAACGTAGAGCGCGCGGCCCGTCCCGCGCCGCGACAGCTCCCTCGAGAGCTTCACGCGCTGCGCCTCACCCCCGCTGAGCGTCGTCGCCGACTGGCCCAGCTGGATGTATCCCAGACCGACGTCCTGCAGCGTTCGCAGCTTGTTCGCAATCGGCGGGAAGTTCTCCAGCAGAGGCAACGCCTGGTCCACGGTCAGATCCAGCACGTCCGCGATCGATTTTCCGCGATACCTGATCTCCAGCGTCTCACGGTTGTATCGCCGGCCCTTGCAGTGCTCGCAGGTCACGAACACATCCGGCAAGAAGTGCATCTCGATGGCGATCAGGCCATCGCCCTGGCAGGCCTCGCACCGCCCCCCCTTGACGTTGAAGGAGAAACGGCCGGGGCGGAAGCCACGCGCGCGGCCCTCGGGCAACATCGCGAAGAGCTCCCGGATGAAGGTGAAGACACCGGTGTAGGTGGCCGGGTTCGACCGCGGCGTCCTCCCGATCGGCGCCTGGTCGATCTGGACGGCCTTGTCGATCGCCTCGATTCCCTCGATCCCGGCGTGCTCGCTCGGCTCGGCCGTCGCGCGATACAGCACCCGGGCCAGCGCGCGGTAGAGAATGTCGTTCACCAGGGTGGACTTACCGGACCCGCTGACGCCGGTCACCGCCGTCAGCACTCCCAGGGGAATCTTCACGTCGATCCGCCTGAGGTTGTTCGCGCGAGCGCCGCGAATCACGAGCTGCCCCTTGAGCGAAGACCGGCGTGCGACCGGCGTCGGGATCGTCCGCTGGCCGATCAGAAACTGCGCCGTGAGTGATCCCTCCCCGTCCTGCATAAGCTCCGCCGGTGTCCCCTGGAAGATCACGTGGCCGCCGTGCTCACCGGCACCGGGTCCGAGGTCGATCACGTAGTCCGCAGACCGGATGGTCTCCTCGTCGTGCTCCACGACCATGACCGTGTTGCCCAGGTCCCGCAACCGAGCCAGGGTCGAGAGCAACAGACGGTTGTCGCGCTGGTGAAGGCCGATCGATGGCTCGTCGAGCACGTAGAGCACGCCGGTCAAGCTGGACCCGATCTGCGTGGCGAGGCGGATGCGCTGCCCTTCGCCGCCGGAGAGCGTGGCCGCGCTCCGGCCGAGGCTCAGATACCCGACGCCCACGTCCTGGAGGAAGCGGAGCCGGTCGCCGATCTCTCGCAAGACCCGGTCGGCGATCAGACGCTCCCGGTCGGTGAGCGTAACTGACGCGAAGACATCGAGGGCTTCCCGAATCGACAGACTGACGCACTCGGAGATCGTGCGGTCCTTGAACCGCACCGCCCGGCTCTCGGGACGCAACCGCTCGCCGTCGCACGCCGCGCACGGGCGGAGTGACCGGTAGGCCTCCAGGCTCTCCCGCTCCATCCACGTGCCGTTCTCGTATCGGCGCCGCAGGTTCGGGATGATTCCCTCGAAGCCGCGTCCGTACGGGTCGACGGTCCGACGACCGGTCCGTGACGTCTTGCGGGCGGTGCTGGGCGCCTTCCGCCCCGAGATCCTCGGGCCGAACAACAGCAGCGCGCGCACACGCCGTGGCATGTCCTCGAAGGGCGTGCCGAGGGCGAAGTCGAAGTTACGGCTCAGGGCGTTGAGCGCGGCCCGGACCAGCTTCCTGTCGCCCTTGGCCCAGGGAACGATGGCGCCGCCGAGCAGCGTCTTCGACGGATCCGGGACGATCCGCGCGGGGTCGAAATCGTGAACCGCGCCCAGCCCCTGGCACTGCGGACAGGCACCGTGCGGAGAGTTGAACGAGAAGGCGCGGGGTGTCATCTCGGGGACGCTGACCCCGCAGTGCGTGCACGCCAGACGGCGGGAGAACAGTCGGTCCCCCTCGTCGTGGGTATTGATGACGACGATGTCGTCGGCGAGCCGGAGCGCGATGTCGATCGACTCGGTCAGCCGCCGCTCCGCGCCGGCCCGGACGAGCAACCGGTCGACGACCACCTCAATGGAGTGGTTGCGGCGGCGGTCGAGCTTGATGTCCTCCTCGAGCGACCGCACCTGTCCATCGACCCTGACCTTGGTGAAGCCGCGGCTCCGCAGCGCCGCCAGCTCCTTCCTGAACTCCCCCTTGCGCCCGCGGACGATCGGCGCCAGGACGTTGACTCGCTCCTCGCTCGGGTCGCTCATGACCAGATCGACGATCCGGTCCAGCGGCTGCGACGCGATCACCCGTCCGCAGAGGTGGCAGTGGGGAACGCCGACGTTGGCGTACAACAGGCGGAGGTAGTCATAGATCTCGGTGACCGTGCCGACGGTCGACCTGGGGTTCGACCCGGTGGTCTTCTGCTCGATCGAGATCGCCGGCGACAGACCGTCGATGAGGTCGACGTCCGGCTTCTCCATCTGCTCGAGGAACTGACGTGCGTACGCCGAGAGCGACTCCACGTACCGACGCTGCCCCTCGGCGTAGATGGTGTCGAATGCGAGCGAGGATTTCCCGGACCCGGAGAGTCCGGTGATCACGACGAGTCGCTCTCGGGGGATGTCGACGTCGATGTTCTTGAGATTGTGGACCCGCGCCCCGCGAGCGGCGATCCAGTCGGATGACATCTCCATGGTGCGCGATTTCGAGGCCGTGCTGAACCCAATATTCTAGCACGCTCGAACGACGCGGCGTTCTTCGAGGAGAGGGTCAGGACAGACCGCGGACCTTCGCGTCGAGCCGATAGGCAGTATCGCTCGAGACAACGGCGAGGCCGCCGAGCGGGTCGAAGGCAAGACCGATGAGCGAGGGCGCGGCAAGCACGAGCTCGCGGTCGCCGCCCTCGCGAACGCGATAGAAACCGCTGGCGCCGGCGAGGGCCTCGGCCACGTAGAGACAGCCCTGGGCGTCGAACGCCAGCCCCTGCGGCCGCCCGAACCCCACGCACATCGTCTCGACGGCTCCACCGCGATCGATCCGGTACACGGAATCGCACGGGCCCAGCGTCGGACCGGTGACATACAGCCGCTGATCCGGGCCCATGGCGAGGTGAAACGCGGCCACGCTCGCAGGCAACGACGCGAGCGGCGCGGTTGTACCCGACGGGTCCACACGAAGCACCGTGCCAGAGCGGTCGCCGACGTACAGCCCACCCTCGTCATCAAAGGCGATCCCGCACGCCACACCGAGCTCGGTGGCCACCATCTCGAACTTTCCGTCGGGGTCGACTCGGTAGACGGCGCCATCGAACCGACTGCTCACGTGCGCCCCTGCGGGTCGAACGCCATCGACGTCGGATTGGTGAGGCCCGTCACCAGCGATTCGCGCGGCCCGTTGCGCCGTACGCGGAAGATCGAGACCGGGGTCTGCTGCCCGCGCGATCCACTGTAGGTGACGTAGAGGTTGCCCTCGGCGTCGCAGACGGGATTGTCCACCTGGTGGAGGCCGGTGGCCACGGTCGCACCCACATCGAGGTAGGCCGTCTCGCCCGGAGCTCCCTCCACCCGCACGGTAACGTGGCCCGCCTCGATGTCGGAGGGCACGAGCACCGACAGGGCCCTCGACGAGGCGTGCACGACGCGCGACGCGACGTCGCCAATTCGCACCTCGGGTAACCGTGGCTGGTCCAGCTGGAACGTGCCCTCGATCGTGACCCGCCCCCCGGGGATCGCCCACAGGGGATGGACCGCCGTGATCCGGGTGCCGCTCAATGTCGGAGGCATGACCCCGCGCTCAGGTGTCCAGCTCGACGTTCCAGTAGAGGTAGTCGCGCCAGCTCTCGGGAGCGTTCCGCCAGCCGATAGTCAGGCGAATCGCCGGCGCGCGGGACGGACGCCTCGGGTTTCGGATGAGCCGCATCTTCGCCTCGGCGGGCGTGCGTCCCCCCTTTCGACGGTTGCACGTGATACAAGAGGAAACAATGTTCTCCCAGTCCTTGCGGCCGCCCTGGGCGACCGGCACCACGTGATCGAACGTGAGGTCTCCGACCGGGAAGCCCTGTCCGCAGTACTGACATCGATGCTCGTCCCGGGCGTAGATGTTGGCGCGCGAGAATGGCACGTAGTCGAACCGCCGCTTGATCCTAATATAGCGCAAGAGACGGATGACCGATGGTAACCTGAAGCTGAGGGACACGGAGTGGACCTCGCGGTCGTAGACCGAGATGACCTCGACCTTGCCCTGGCAGTAGAGCGTGATCGCCTTCTGCCAGTGGACGACCTTGAGGGGCTCGTAGGTGGCGTTGAGAAGGAGCGTCTGCTCCATGTCGTC
The DNA here is from genome assembly GCA_965197935.1 of Vicinamibacterales bacterium. Classification (GTDB taxonomy): domain Bacteria; phylum Acidobacteriota; class Vicinamibacteria; order Vicinamibacterales; family CAZQMT01; genus CAZQMT01. The sequence continues at coordinate 667,132 of CBDAOD010000003.1, forward strand.
GCCAATCTATCACGACGATGGGCCAAGCTGTCAAGCGGATGATCGCATGTAACATCAATGAATCCAAAACTTTACGGGATTTACTATTCCGTTTGTGGATCGCAGCCGATAGCCTGTCGAGGATGTCGAAGCGGCGAGTGCTCCTGGCCACCCTGGCGGTGCTCCTGGGTGGATGCGCCAGCGGGAACCGTGCGGTGCCCAGGCCCTTTCCCGAGGTCTCCAGACCGGCGGCCCGCGGCGAGGAGGCGAGCACGCTTCCGATCCCGCACGACTCACCCGGCTGGCAAGTCGTCGAGACCGCGCTGACCTTCCGGGGCACGCCGTACCGGCGGGGGGGGACCGACCCTCGGGGATTCGACTGCAGCGGGTTCGTGCACTACGTCTTTGGCGCGCACGGCCTCCCACTGCCGCGCAACGTGTCGAACCTGTATCGTCGAGGGGAACGCGTCCACCAGGGTGCGCTCGCGGCGGGCGACCTGGTCTTCTTCTCGACGGTGGCGGCCGGTGCCTCCCATGTGGGGATCGCCCTCGGCGACGGCACCTTCGTCCATGCACCGAGCAGCGGGGGCCACGTGCGGGTCGAGAACCTGGGGAGCAGCTACTGGGGAAGGCGGTACGTCGGCGCCCGCCGGTTCACCGCCGGCTCCTAGCAGTTTTCGCGGGGGGCGAAACGGCGTCCGCCCAGCAAACCGAAAACATTGCGGCGGCTGACGCACGAGTGTCGGGCGAACCCGGCGGCTGGCCGCCTTCACGGTTTGCCTGGCGGACGCCATTCCGCCCCCCGCGAAAACTGACACAGTCGTGCTAGCAGCCCGTCTTGAGAGTCCGAGCCTGGCGCGAGGAGCGAGAATGCCGGGAGTCGATCGCTCAGCCGGAGACGACGATCTTGATCCTGTCTCCGGGAAGGGGCTGCTCGTTGACCGAGAAACCGTTCATGATCGCCAGCGTCGTGGCGTTCACGTTCGCCTGACTGGGACCCTGCGCAATCGACTGCCACGTGTCACCGGCACGCACGACATACACGTCGACACCGTTGGGGCGTATGTTGCCGATCTCGGCACGGTCGAGCGGTCGAAACGATTGAATCGTCCGGCTGTAGGCCCCCGCGACCCCGTCGTACAGGTTCGCCGCCGCGAGCCCGATCACCGCGAAGACGTAGCGCCCGTGCTCGATGTGCCCGGCACGCGCGCCCGCGTCCCCCAATCCATTGACGTTGCCCAGGTAGGTGCCCACATGGGCCTGGAGCCCGTTGATGTTCCGGGTCGCGCCCTCGGCGATCCGTAGCCCCGCGCCGCGCATGTCGTTCGTGGCCGCCTCGGAAAGCTGCTGCCCGCGCGGCTCGTCGACGACCCGCAGGAACATGTAGGCCTCCTCGCCAGGCTGCTTCGCGACCACTTGGGTCTTGCCGTTGCTGATCTCCCACCCCTCGGGGAACTCCAGTGCCAGCCGAAACTCCGGATGCAGGAAGGCGTTCCCTCGTACGATGCCTTCCTCCGGATTGTCGCCGAACACCAGCCCGTCGATCCGCCTCAGATAGGCGTCTCGGTCGACGATGAACTCTTCCGGCGGCCGGGTCGCCTGCATGGTACCGACCGTCTCGGCCACCCGCTCGACCCGGTCGGCCGGATCCGGATGCGTGGCCAGCCAGTTGGGGACCCCCCGCCCGTCGCGGGCCTCGTTGAGGCGTGCCAACGTGGTGAGCATCTCTGGCACGCCTGACGGCTCCCAGCCGGTCTTGGCCGCGTACTCCGCTCCCAGCCGATCCGACTGGAGCTCGGCATCTCGCCCGTACCTCATAAAGAGCAGCCCGAGGCCTGTCCCGGCCAGGTCGGCGAACGGGCGTGTCTGCGGCACGAAGATACTACCCACGATCAGGCCGAGTTGGCCGCCCGCGGCGCGGCTGTACGCCTGGGCCGCGTGCCGCGCCGTGACGTGGCCGATCTCGTGACCGAGCACACCGGCCAGCTGGGCCTCGCTGTCCAGATACGCCATGATTCCGCGGGTCAGGTAGATGTAGCCCCCGGGCAGCGCGAACGCGTTGACGACCGGAACATCGACCACCGTGAAGTGCCATGGCAGATGCGGGCGATGGGACTCCCGCGCCAGCCGCTGGCCCACGTCGTCGACGTAGGCCTGAAGCTCGGCATCGTCGTAGACGCCCATCTGCTGGCGTATCTCGACGTCGAGCTCCTGGCCGATCTGGATCTCCTGGGCCTCGCTCATGAGGCTGAATTCGCGCTTCCCGGTGACCGGGTTGGTGGCACACCCCCCGACGAGGCCGGCCACGACCAGCACGACCAGGATCCGGCCGACCGACGGTCCCCTGCTCGAGTGCATCTGCATCGTCCTTCGCTCCTCGCGCCTGGCCAGCCGGGCACCGCGCACGGCACGGACGCCACGGATCACTGTGCGCACTCCACTAATGCACCGCCGTCGAGATCCGGCCACGCCTCGAGCCCGCCGCACACCCATCCGCGGCGTTGCCGCTCCTCGAAATACTCCCGGTGTTCCTCGTCGCGGCGCCTTGCGCCTGGGCGCGCTACGAACCCGATCCGTGACCGCATCTCCGACGGCGGTGCACTAGCCACGACCATTCATCAGGCTGGCCGTAATGCAACAGATGTGCCACGCCCATCGGGCAGCCTGTGCCGAGAGTTCTCCCCCAGGCGACGGGTCGCCGGCCCCATCACGACGCAACAGAGGACAGGGCGTCCACTGCAGCGGCCGTGCCGGCGCCGGCGGGAACCGCGTGGCCCTGCGCCCGGAGCGCGCTCTCCAGTGCAGCGAGAAACAGCAGGATCAAGGAGCGCGTCGAGCCGTCGCCCATCAGACCCACGCGCCAGATCCGCCCCGCCAGCGGCCCGAGTCCCGCACCCACCTCCATGCTGAACTCCTCGAGCAGGTGCTGCCGCACCGCCGCCTCGTCGACCCCGGGCGGGACCTTGATCGCATTGAGGGTCCAGAGCCGCTCGGGCTCCGGGGGCAGCACCTCGAGCCCCATGGCACGGAGCCCCTCCACGAGGACGCCGTGATGGCGTTCGTGGCGGGCCCACCGCGACTCGAGGCCCTCCTCCTCGATGGCCCGGAGGCACTCGTGGATCGCGTAGATCAACGGCGCGGAGATCGTGTGATGGTATTTGCGCCGCACCCAGTAATCCTCGATCAACCGGAGGTCGAGGTAGAAGCTGCGCGGTTGCACCCGCGCCTCCAACGCGCGCGTCGAGAAGGCCAGCGGCGCCAGACCCGACGGCCCTCCCATCCCCTTCTGGCTACAGCTATAGCAGGCGTCGATCTCCCACCGGCCCACCTCGAGCGGATGGGCGCCCAGCGAGGTCACCGCATCAACGATCGTCAAGGCGCCGTGCGCGCGGGCTTCTCGGCAGATCTGGTCCACGGGATTCAGGACGCCCGTCGAGGTCTCGGCGTGCACGACGGCGACCACGTCGGCGCCGCTGGACTGCAGGGCGCGCCGGACCGCCTCCGGATCGCAGGCGCGCCCCCATTCGACATCCAGCCGCTCGACACTCGCACCGTGTCGCTCGCAGACGCTCGCCAGCCGATCGCCGAAGTAGCCGGTGACGACGGCGAGCACCCGCGTACGTTCCGAGACCAGGTTGGCCACGGCCGCCTCGAGCCCCGAGGAGCCGGTACCGGAGATGGCCAGCGTGAGCGCACCGTCGCCCGAACGAAACAGCCGACCCAGACCACTTCGGATCTCGTCGAGCATCTGCGTGAGGACCGGGTCGAGGTGGCCGAGCACGGGCGCCGCCATGGCACGCATGACACGGGCCGAGACGGGACTGGGGCCGGGGCCGAGCAGGATACGTTCAGTCATGTGATGGAGTCTCCCGGGTCGAATCTAGCAGCCCGTGGTAAAAGTCCTGCTGCAGTCGGCCAGCGCTGCATCCCGCCGCGGGCTGCGCTGGGCATTGTGCACGACGGGTCAAATACTCCCGGTATTCTTGTTCCTCGCGCCTTGCCAGCCGGGCCCCGCGCCGCCCTTGGTGCGACGCGGGACGTTCACCACGGGCTGCTAGGGTTCGGCGGCGCGCCGCGATCAACGTGACACCACGCTCAACTCGTTCAGCTGCCGGCGGATCTGCTCCAGACCCTCCCGTGGAATCGGCGGAACCGGCCCACGGGGACGTCCACCCACGTATCCCGCAACGTCCAGTGCCGCCTTCAGCCCGCCCACGCCGTAGATCGAGGTCACGAAACGGGCCAGCGGCACCAATCGACGTTGCAGGGCCAGGGCGTCCGGGTGCCGGCCCGCGGTCGTCAGCGCGAAGAGCTCGACGCACAGCTCGGGGACGACGCACGCCAGCGCCAAGATCCCACCCGTCGCCCCCAGGCACAGGCTCGGGTAGAAGGTGGGCGCCGACCCGACCATCACCAGGAACTCGTCGGGTGTGCCACGGATGAGCTCTCCCACCTGTCCGAGATCCGGACCGGACTCCTTGATGCCGATGATGTTGGGATGCTCTGCGAGCGTCGCCGCCGTGGCCGGCAGAAGGTTGATGCCGGTGACACCCGTGAAGTTGTACAGCACCACGGGCACCGCCGAGGCGTCCGCCACCGCCCGGTAGTGGCGGACGAGCACGTCCGGCGTCATCTGACTCTTGAAGAACGACGGCGTACGGACGAGCACCGCATCGACACCGAGACCCGCGGCGCGGCGCGTCGCGGCGATCGTGCCGGGCGTCGACTCGCGAGCGGTGCCGGCGATCAACACGCGATCCCCCGGCAGATGCTCTCGGACGGTCGCGATCACCCGGTCGCACTCATCGTCGTCGAGAAGCGGCGCCTCGCCGTTCGAACCCAGTACCACGAGGCCCCTGAGACCCGTCGCGCGCCAGCGCTCGACGTTGCGCTGCAACCCGCGAAGGTCGAGCTCGTCGCCGTCGAGCGGCGTCGTGATGGGAGGGAGCACGCCAGCAAGGTTCACGCGCCCATTCTGTGAAGGGCGCCGCGGCCCTGTCAAGCCGAGCCACAGCCCGCTCGGGCGATGTCAGGCGATATCGGGCGAGGTTCGACGGCGCGGACTACCGGCGGCTCACGCTCCCGCGACCGCGCGGCGCGAGTCGGATGCGGAGGGACGGGGCGCGCCGAGGCGTAGGCCAGCGCCCTCGGGGAAGCTCAAGGCATCGGCGCCACCGCGCGCCTGCATGAGGATATTGACGGAGAGGACGACCGGCACGATGGCGAGCGCCGGGCTCAGGAGCCAGGGGAACTCCGCGATCGCCCGGATGTTGGCGGCCTCCGCCAGCATGCCGCCCCAGCTTGGCGTGGGCTCCGCGAAGCCGAGACCGATGTAGGACAGCGTCGTCTCGGCCAGGATGAAGGCCGGGAGCAGCAACGCCGCCTGCACGACCAGGAAGCCCGCGGCCGAGGGGAGCAGGTGTCGGAACAGAATCCGACCGGGGCCGGCACCCAGCGAACGCGCTGCGGCCGCGTAGTCGCGCAGACGCTCGCTCGCGACGATCGCGCGAACGCCGCGGGCCACGTAGGGCCAGCCCACCAGGCCCAGAACCGCCGACATCGTCAAGAACAGTGTCGCCGGCGGGAGAACCAGCGGCATCACCGCCCGCAGCGCGAGGATGACGTACACGGCGGGGAGCACCAGCACGAACTCCGACAGGCGCATCAGCGCCTCATCGGGAAGGCCTCCAACATAGCCTGCAACCGCCCCGGCCACCGTGCCAAGCGCCAGCGCGCCGAGCACGGCGAGGCCTGCGACCCCGAGCGACACGCGCGTGCCCATCACGAGGCGAGAGAACACATCGCGTCCGAGGCTGTCGGACCCCAGCAGCAGCAAAGGGCCCTGCGTTTCGTCGGCGATCCGCACGAGCTTGCCCCCCGACAACCAGACGAGCGGGACCGGGCGCGAGCGGTCCACCTCGTAGCGTCGCTCCAGCCGGTCGACGAGTCGAAGCGGATAGACGAACGGCGGCTGCCATCGCCCATCCGTGTGCCGGAGACGCGGCCTCATCGGCGGGGCCAACGGGTGGTCGCGATGCTGCTCGCTGGTCGGGTTGGGTGCCACGAACGGGCCCGCGGCGGCCACCGCGGCCATGACGCACAGCACGAACATGCCCACCGATCGGATCGTCATTCCGCCCGCCTCACTGCACTCACCTCGCCTCACGCAATCGTGGATCGGCGGCCGCCTGGGCCAGGTCGGCGACGAGGGTGCCGCACGCCAGGAAGACCGCGCCGGCCGCCGCGCAGCCGGCCACGAGGTAGACGTCACGGGCGGCCAGCGCTTCGTACATCAGCCGGCCCAGACCGGGCCAGGCCATCACGATCTCGACGGCGAACGATCCGCTAAGCAGGCTGCCGACCACGATGCCGTACACGGCGACGACCGGCCGGATCGCGATCCGCAGCGCGTGGATCCACACCACCCGCTGCCGTGGCACGCCGCGGCCGAACGCCGACAAGATGAACGGCTGCTCGAGCGTTTCCGCCAGCGATCTGGACTGCAGCCGCTCGAGCACGGCCGCAATCGGAATGGCGATCGCGATGGCGGGGAGCGTCAGGTGCCAGACCAGATCGCCGAGTCGAGCAATCCGGCTCATCTCTGCGGCGTCGAAAGACCCCATGCCTCCGACCGGAAACCACCCCGTCCTGGCCGCCAGCAACGCCAGGACCAGCGACGTCAACAGCGGCGGCAAGGACAGGCTCAAGACCGAGAGGCCACGGACCACGGCGGCCGCCGCGCTGCGGCGACGACTACCGGAGAGTATGCCCAGGGGCAGCCCGACCACCGTGGCGAGCGCCAGGGCCGTGAGCGCCAGCACGGCCGAACCGAGCGCGCGCTCGCCGACGATCTCCGCAACCGGGCGCCCGTAGCGGAACGAGGTGCCAAAGTCGAGGTGCAGGCTACGCTGCAACCAGAGGAGATACTGCTCCAGGAATGGCCGATCGAGCCCGTATCGCGCGCGCTGGCTGGCGATCGTTTCCGCGCTGACGCCGGTGCCGACCAGCTCCGACGTCACATCGCCCGGCGCGAGCTGCGCGAGCAGGAGCGCCCCGGACGCCACGACGAAGACCAGCACCGCCGCCAGCAGTACTCGCCGGATGAGGAAGATCGCCCACTGTCTCACCGGATCACCGGATCAGCGCGTGACGGCCGGCGGCTGCACCGCCAGTACCTCGGCGTTCCAGAGGACCTGCGGGCGCAACAGCACGGGCGTCGCGTTGGCCACACGCCGGCTGGTTGGGTAGTGTCTCAGTTTGCCTGAGCCACCGGAACCGGCTGCTCAACCTCTTCGAGTAGCCGCACGATGTCCGCCATGTCCCACACGTGATCCGTCAGGCCAGCGGCCATCGCCGGTGTTACTCTGAGCGTCTTGTGAATCTTCGTGAAATTGTAGAACACTGCGTAGAGTGCCACCATGTAGATGTGGTTCTCGACCTTTTTTGAGAATCCGTTCGTCAGCCGTGTTAACCGGCGCATGTGCATCCGCATCGTGAGATTGGAGCGCTCCACGTAGGACGTGGAAACGTGCCTCGGATCAGGATCGCCAGTAATGGCCTTCGAGAGACACCCGATGCACTTCGCCGGGCTGTAGCGCGTCTCGTTCTCACCAGACGCCCCGTAGAGCTTCACCAGTTGCGCGTAGTCCACATCCACTCCGAACACATCCTCGACCGCGTCAACGTAGAGCCTGAGACCGTCTGACGTGAGCTGTACGCGGTTCGCAAGACGCGCCTTGAGGTCGCTCTGGCAAAGGTGAAGGCCGAACCCGCGTCACGCGGTCCTACGAGCCACGACACGATCAGTTTTGAGTCCGCATCGAGGCCGGTCCAGGTCCAAGTATCGCCGGCGCCTTCGGGAGCCTTCTTCGCCGTCGCAACGTTCTTGGCCTTCGCGTAGGTGAACGACCAGATTTCATCGACCTGCACACGGCGAGCCTTCACGCCACGCACCTGATCGTCGTGAAAGGCCGCACAGAGCCGCCCAGTGTCTACCAGGAGCTTGGAGACGGTGTTGATCGACACGTCGGCCAACCGTGACACCGCCCGCATTGAGGTTCCCTCGCAGAGCAGCGAGAGGATCTGGGCACGCTTGGCAACTGGCAGCTTGTTCATGTCCAGAGTATATGAACTTTTATGCTTAACGTCAAGGATAATCGATCAGAAACCGTGGAGCCTCCAAGTTACGGAGGCTCCACGGGTGGTTGTGCCCTATCTAAGCGGCAGTGCGTTCACGAACAAGAAGCCGAAACGCTTGCTTGCCGTGGTCTACAGCCCGCACAATCTTCCCGCTTCGCCAATGTCGAAATTCCTTGACATAGATCCAGCGGTAGCCGCGTGGGGCCTTCGGCTCTGACTTGTGATTTGCAGCCATGCTGCGCCTCCAATCAGACTTGGGCCGCCACCTTTTCGGGGTTGAATTTCGGAAGGAATCGAGATATGCTTAGCTTTGGATCAGTTAAGCGCTATCGGTTTTCCGGTTCAACTTGGGTCGAGCGGCCGGTTTGGCCCTGAGAGGGCCACGGCTGCAACCGTGGCCCTCTCACCCTCATAGATTGAATGGCGAAGAGGGTCGCCCTAGTGTCAATTTCCTAGGCCAGACCTGACCTCCTCACTCGCCTCTGGAACAATCCGATAGGCATAATGGCGCTCGCCAGACCCGTTCCTAGACTGGCTCTTTGTTAGCAGACTCCCGCCGTCAATTCCGGCGCTCTTCGCCCTTTTCGATATTCCAGCCAGGATGCCGGCCAGCGCCTTGTTGTTGTCAAGCCTGAGGGCAGCGCGCAGGTCCGTGTCGATCACTGGCTTTTCGCCTGACGCCAGAAGAATTTCCAGTAATTTCCTTTGATTTTCGTTTAATTCTCCAATCAGGCACCGAACACTTCGATGCTCTCGTTTCTGGCTGCGCTTCACTCGACTACTGGCTGTTGACGATGATGCCGCAAGAGCATCTATATCTGCGATGTTCTCGCAGATGACATCCAAGTTCTTGTATATGACGCGGTAGCTCATTGAGACCCCCCATTGGTATTCTCTCGCGTCCAGCCAGAAATGTCAATCGGATCCACTCATCGACCTGACTTCTTGTGTTGTTGGCAGAGGACAAGCTACTGATGTGCGGTTGTCGGGTGCACCCGTAGCTAGGTTGGAAAGAGCACGTCTCCTGCCTGGTGCGCTCTCCCAGCCATGCAGGATTTGGCCTAGAACAGGGCCAGCAGAGACGGGATCTGGCCTTCTGAGTGAAAGGGGTTACGGCCTCCGAGCTTGAGCCGGAGTTGGGGCTGGGTGACCAGCCACTCGTTTTATTAGGGCTACTTCTTCCAGCGGGTTTGAGCAGCTTTCTTGGCAATCGCTCGTCGTTTTGATTGACTGAGTGCCTTAGCACGAGCTAAGCCACCCTTCCGACCTAGCTCAGCCGCAGGATTTCTTTCGACGTCGGTTTCCGTCTCAGCGATCTCATCGGTCGCCACCCTCATGACATGAACCGCGTTCCCGATCACGTCGGCCGGCCGATTGTAACCTCTTGGGGTTCGTGGCATGCTTACCGTCAAGCATAGCACGTTTAGGCGAAACATCTGATGACAACCTGTAGGCAAACTGAGACACTACCGCTGGTTGCCACGATGACGCGCGGCGCGACGAAATAGAGTACCGGCAGGCGCTCGGCAAAGATCCGCTGGACATCGTCGAACAGGCGCTTGCGCTCGGTCTGGTCCTGGGACGCCACCTGCGCGTGCATCAGCTCGTCGATGCGGCGCTCCCATTCCGTCGCAGGCGTGGGTTGGCCGGGGTTCCAGATGTGGAAGGGACCGGAGCTCAACCAGAAGTCGAGATTGACCGCGGGATCGGTGTCGCTCGCGGCCGTGCCGAAGTAGATCGCGTCGTAGTCCGCCTTCCCGAACCGGCCGATGAGCGCCCCGGGGTCGAGCGCCACGACGTCGACCTGGATGCCGACCTTGCGCAAGTCCTCCTGGATCACCGCCGACCCCCGCTCCCGCGAGGTATGTCCCTTCTGGGTCAGCAGCGCGAAGCGTACCGGCTCACCCGCGGCGTCGTCGAGGACGCCATCCCCATCACGATCCGAGAGCCCGAGGCCGGAGAGCAGGCGTCTCGCCCGATCCTGATCAAACACGCCGGGAGGCACGTCCTCGGCGTGCCACCGGCGGTTGCCCGGCGTCACCGGACCGTGCACCGGCACGCCGGCGCCGAGGAACACCGCGTTGGCGAACTCCTGCCGGTCGACGGAGTGAGAGATCGCCCGTCGGAAATCGAGGCTCTGCAGCCAGGGCCGTCGCGGGTCGCCGGCCTTCGCGTCGGGGTTGAGGTTGAACCAGAGAAAGCTCGGATCGAGCCCCACCCGAGATCGACGAGAGTCAGGCGCCCCTCGGCCTCGGCGCGCTTGAGCGCGGCGTAGTCCTCGGGACGAATCCCCGTGGCGATCAAGTCGAGGTCTCCCGTTTCCAACCGCAAGACCTCGGCGTTCTGGTCGGGGATGATCTGCACGACCAGCCGATCCAGATAGGGCAGCCGGGCTCCCGCATCGTCTCGGCGCCAGTAGCTCGGGTTCCGCGAGAAGACCATCCGCTGGCCCGGCTCGTACGCGCTCAGGACGAACGGTCCGAGCCCAGCGAGCTCCTCCGGTGGCGTCGTCAGCCCCCAGGCCTCCGCCAGCGTACCCGCGCGGAGCGCCGGCTCCAGCCGGTGCCGGGGCAAGACGGGCAGATTGTCGAGCAGGCGCAGCCCGGGACCAAAGGGGGACGGGAATCGAACCTCCACGGTGAGATCGTCCACCGCCGCGACCTCGAGCGGCTCGCCTCCAACCCGCATCGAGTCGCCGAGCGGGCTCGCCGTCGCCTCGTCATAGACCGCCTCGAAGGTGAACACGAGATCCGCGGACGAAAACGGGTGGCCATCCGAGAACGTGATGTCGTCCCGCAGCACGAGGACGTAGCTCAGGCCGTCGTCGGAGGCGCTCCAGCTCTCGATCAGCCACGGCTCCCACTCCTGGGTCACCTGGTTCACACGCACCAGGCGGGCGTGTGTCAGGTGGCTGATGAGATTCGTGGTCGCGTCGGTCGCCACGAGCCGGTTGAAGCTCCGGGGCTCCGCACGAACCGACGATACGAGGCTGCCCCCGCCGGGCGCTGACTCCCCGGGCGAGCCCGGCTCGCTGGTCCTCGTCGGCGAGCACGCGACCGACGAGACGACCCAGACCACGACTGCCGCCACGAGGCAGCGCCGACTCCGCGCGGGGGCTGCGAACCACGCGAGGGTCGGCCAGTCTATTGGCCGCCTGTGGCGCATCTGCTGGCCTGCCATCGGTTTTGCCCGGAACCGCTGCTGGACCTGGTCCCCTACCTGGCCGGCCCCGTGGCAGACCCGCACGCCGGCTGAGTCATTGGCCGTCTCGACGACCGAGGGCGTCCGAGGCGAGGAGTCCTGACATGCACCTGGGCGCCCGCGAAGAGTCGACTCACGGTCGATTCGATCAACAAACATAAGGGTCTCTGGCCTGTCGCTCGCCTTTCGAGCACTTCCCTTCGAGCGCCCTATCTGTGCTGGCACGGGATGTGCTGTAAAACTACGTGCGCCTGGGGGTATCCCCAGGCAGACATCCGTAATCTCTAACCTGGTTTATCGGCGCACGCCGGTCGCGCCCTTACGTGGAGGAGTGGGCCCTCCGACAGCGCCTCTCACCAAGGACGCGAACGATGACGCTCTGGCTCGGCGGATCGGCACGCTCTCACCCGCTCCACAGGCTGAATCGCCTGTCGGTCAGCCTCACCCTCTCGATGCTCCTGTGTAGCGTGGCCGCCGAAGCGGCCGAGCATCGAGCCCGTCTCTCGAACGACCTCAGGACGCTCCTCTCTCGCCGGTCCGCCGAGACCGTGCGCGTCATCGTCCGCGCTCGCGGTCGGCGTCTGGAACGTCTCGCCGCCCGCCACGACGTCACCATCGCGTCCAGGATGCGGACGGGCGCGGTCCTGGAGGTCACGTCGGGCCAGCTCGACGCGCTGAGCCGGGACCCGGACGTGGCCCACATCGCGAGCGATGCCAGCGTCCGCCCGATGCTCGCCGTGACCACCGAGGCCATCGGTGCCGACCAGGCGTGGGCCGGGCTGACCACCTCCAACGGCGTGACCGGACGAGGCATCGACGTGGCCGTGATCGACTCGGGTGTCTCGCCTCATCCCGATCTCGGTGGGAGGGTGGTCGCAAGCTTCGATTTCGTCGACTCCAGCCTGCCAGACAGCGTTCAAGGAGTCCGTCGAGCCGCGCTCCACAACGACGGCTACGGCCACGGGACCCACGTCGCCGGCATCATCGCGTCGAATCCGCAGGCGCTCGCCTACCGCGGCTATTCCGGTGTCGCGCCAGGCGCCCACGTCATCAATTTACGGGTCCTCGGAGGGGATGGGTTCGGGCGCACTAGCGACGTGTTCAATGCGATCGACTGGGCGATCCGGTATCGGCATCTGTTCAACATCAGGATTCTGAACCTCTCGCTCGGGCGGCCGATTCTGGACTCCTACCGGGACGACCCGCTGTGCCAGGCCGTCGAGCGGGCCGTCGCGGAGGGCCTCATCGTGGTCGCATCGGCCGGCAATCTCGGCAAGATGGACGATGGCACACGCATCCTCGGCGGCGTCGTCTCACCCGGAAACAGCCCTGCCGCGATCACCGTCGGCGCACTCAACACCAACGGCACGTCAGCGCGATCCGATGACGTCATGGCCACGTACAGCTCGCGCGGACCGACCTGGATCGACGGCCTGATCAAGCCAGATCTGGCGGCGCCCGGCAATCGGATCACCTCACTCGGGGCCCCGCGGTCCGGGCTTGCCCAGTCCTACCCAGGGTTGCACGTGGCCGGCGTTGGCCAGCGAAGCTATTTCGAGCTCAGCGGCACGAGCATGGCTACCGCGGTCGTCTCGGGCGCCGCCGCGCTGATCCTGGAAGCAAACCCCCGACTCACGCCGGCTCAGGTCAAGGTCGTCCTTCAGCTCACCAGCTCGAGACTGGAGGGCGTCGGGCTGATCGAATCGGGCGCTGGCAGTCTGAACGTCGCCTCCGCCCTGCAGACGGCGATCGACGCTCCCGGGGTTCCGCTGCCGCTCAGCATCATCGCCGGCGAGCTAATTCAGCCAGCCGGACTCACATTCGCTGCCGTGGAGACGGTGGCCGCAGAGTCCATCATCTGGGGCAGTTCGATCATCTGGGGAGCTTCTACCGTCGTAGGCAACGCGATCATCTGGGGGGCAACAATCCCGATCTCTGAGTCAGATTTCTGGGGCAGCGGAGGCGTCACAGGAGACGCGATAATCTGGGGAGCTTCAATTATCTGGGGCTCCTCTGTCTGTGTCAGGAGCGATTGCTCCTAAAGAGCCAAGATAGCTCACCTTGGGTCACGGCGGCTACGGGAGTCAAACGGTCAATAAACGGACTGAACTAATACTACTTTGTTAGATCGCACAATTTGGGCGAGATCCGACAAGTGATCTAATTTGAGGACATTGTACTTTTCCGGCGAATTCGGTACCCTGCGCGGTAGTGCACGACCGCCGCACGGTGGGGCAGTTGCGTCGCCTGATGAGATGGCTCGAGGCCTTCAAGGCGTGCTTCGGCCAGCGCGCACAGGAGCTGGCGTTGCGCCGGTACGTCCAGGGGTTGCTCAGCGACAGCCCGCGCAAGTCGATGGAAGCGATGCTGGCGCGGGGGCCCGAGCCCGGGGGCTATCAAGCGTTCCAACACTTCATCACCGATGCGCCGTGGAGTGCCGACGGCGTCTGGCGCTGCCTGCGGGCGGTGCTGCCCGAACGCGAAGGGCTGGTGATCTTCGCTGGCACGAGTTTCCCCCAGCCAGGGACGTCCTCGGTCGGGGTGGCCCGCCAGTACTGTGGGGCCGTGGGGAAAGTCGCCAATGGCCAAGTGGCGGTCACCGCGGCGCTGTGGACCGGGCTGCGCGCCTACTTGCTGGGGGCCGCGCTCTATGTGCCCGAGGCGTGGCTGACCGACGCCGCCCGCGATCGGGCACGGCTTCCCCGGGGTGTCCGGTTGCAGGCGAAGTGGCGCCAAGCGCTCACCCTGCTCCGGCAGGTGCGCGCCAGCGGCCTCACCGGCACCGGCGTGCTGGCCGATGCGGAGTTTGGCGATACCGGCCTGTTTCGGGCCATGTGGCATCGGTTGCGGCTCCCCTATGCGGTGGGGATTTCCTCGTCGCAGACCGTGTTCCTGGGGCGGCCGCGCCTCGGGCACCGGCGGGGCGGCCGGCTGGGGCGCCCGCGCACCCGGCCAGACCTGGCGGCGGGCGTGCGGGCGTACACGGTGGCCCAGGCCGCCAAGGCGCAGCCGCGGTGGCGGCCCATCAGCTGGCGCAACCGCCGCGGCGGGCGCCGCTGGACGGTCCAGTGTGTGGCCCTGCGGGTGACCCCGGCCCACGACTGGCGCGACCGCCGGCTCGCCCCCGAGGTGTGGCTGCTGGCCGAACGCGACACGGGCGCGACGCCGCGGACCAAATACTTCTTCGTCAACCTGCCGGCCACCACCTCCTGGCCGCAGCTTGTCCGACTCGCGCATCAGCGGTGGGCCATCGAGCAGCAGTACCAAGAGTTGAAGCCCCACCTCGGGTTGGATCACTTCGAAGGCCGCACGTTCCCGGGCTGGCACCATCACGTCGTGCTCACCGCCGTGACGTACAACTTCCTGCAGGCCGAGCGGCGGCGGCACCTCGCCGGGCTCACCTTTCCAGTGGCCCGCGCGATCGTGCAGGAAATCTTCACCGCGGACCTCTTTGCTCCACGGCCGTTCTACCTGAAGCGCATCGAGGCGCTAAAGTCGGTGCACTTGCGGATCTAACAAAGTAGCACTAGCCGCCGGTGCCTACCGCGCGCGACGTTTCGGCGCGGCCTTCGCGGCGGTCTTGCCGAGGGCAGCCTTCACCGGCTTCTTCTTGGCCGTGCTGACGCTGTTCAGGCTCTTCCGCAACGCCTCCATCAGGTTGACGACCTTGGCGGGCTCCTCCTCCGGAGACGCCACGATCTCCTCGCCCGCGATCTTGGCGTCGATGACCTTTCGCAGCTCCTCCTGATACTGGTCGCTGTACTCGGTGAGATCCAGCTCGCCCTCGAAGGTGCCGATCACCTGGCGGGCTAGCTTCATCTCGTCGGGCTTCACCTCGGTGGCCACGCGATCGAGCTCCGCGATCGCATCCATGCTGCGGACCTCCTTGGCGCGGCGAAGCGTGAACATCACCAGACCGCGATCGCGCGGCTGGACCGCCACGAGATACTCTCGGCCGTAGAGCGCCAGCTTGCCGATGCCGACCTTCCCCTTCATCCCTTCGCGGATCACGGCGAAGGCGTCCCCGGCCATGTCGCCATCCGGCGCGAGGTAGTAGGGTCTCTCGAGATAGAGCGGATCGATCGCCTGGGCGTCGGTGAACTGAACCAGGTTGATGACGCGGGTCGATTCCGGCCGCACCTTGGTGATGTCCTCGTCCGTGACCACGACGTAGCGCCCCTTCTCGAACTCGTAGCCCTTGACCAGCTCGGTCTTCGGCACCTCGCACTCGCAGGTCGGACACCATCGCTTCTGCTGGATCCGCGTCTGACATGTGGCGTGCAGCTGGTTGAAGCTGAGTGTGGCGGCCTGGTCGGTGGCCGGGAAGACCCGGATCGGGATGTTGACGAGGCTGACCTTGATGAAGCCTTTCCACGTGGGGCGTGCGGCCATGAGCTCTCCCGTGCGCAGGTTCGCGTTCGATGGAGCGGCTGGCGGGCTGTTGGAGCCCTGAGGGCCAGCCGGGTACCTCCAGTGTATCGGTGGATCCGTCCGGTCGGCCCAGATCTTACGTCCTGGCGAACGGTTCGCCCATTCCGGTCGGCCCACGCCCGGTGACGGTGACAGGCAGTCTATAATAAGTCTCGACACGCCCTCAGACCCGTGTCACGGACGGGCTCGACCCACCCTGTACAGCATGGCCACGAGAGGGAACGACGGGCGGCGGATGGCTCGGGGGCGCAGTGTGCCCTGGCTCACGCTGGCGGCGGCGCTGGGATGCGGCGCCGTCCTGGTGCTCCCGCTCGGGCCGGCCGCGCCGCTCGTCCCGGCCGCCCGCGCGGCGGGCGCCGGCCAGACGGCCGACGCCCCGCCGGCGCAGGCGGGGACCGGCTCGGTCTCCGGCCACGCGCGGATGCTCGCGATCCTCGACCAGATCAGGCTGCGCGCGAGCGAGGACCATCCATATCTGGGAGAGAGGACCGCGCGAGACCTCCGCGCGGAGCTCGCCGCTCTGCCCGCGGAGGCGCCGGACGGCTCCCTCACGCACGTCACGCGGTGGCGGCTCTCGTATCAGCTTGGCTGGCACGAGCTCTTCCTTGGGAACACGCGGCGGACGATCGAGCTGTTCTCTGACGCCCACGCCATGCTCCCGCGCGTGCGGGATATGCTCAGCCCCGAGCTCCCCGTCCTGCTGACCTTCGACCTCGGAGTCGCCTACATGCGGCTCGCGGAGGACGAGAACTGCGCGCACGCCGGCAACGCCGAGAGCTGCCTGCTCCCCATCCGCGGGGGCGGTGTGCACACCGACCAGGAGGGGGCGCGACGAGCGATCGACTACTTCCTCGAGGTCCTGCGCAACACCAAGCCGGAATCGGACATCCATCTCGCCAATCGGTGGCTGCTGAACATCGCCTACATGACGGTCGGCGACCATCCGGACGGGGTGCCCGAGCCCTACGTGATCCCGGTCGCGGCCTTCGAGCGCGGCGAGGCGTTCCCGCGGTTCGGGAACATCGCTGCGCGTCTGGGGCTCGACGGCTTGAGCCTGGCGGGCGGCGCGGTGGCCGACGATTTCGACGGGGACGGCTATCTCGATCTGATGACGTCGAGCTGGGACCCGTCGGGACAGCTCCGCCTCTTTCTCAATCAGGCCGACGGCACGTTCGCCGACCGCACCCGGGAGGCCGGGCTCCTCGGGCTCTACGGCGGTCTGAACATGGTGCACGCCGACTACGACAACGATGGTGACCCGGACGTCCTCGTGCTCCGCGGCGCGTGGCTCTACGAGGATGGCCGTCACCCCAACTCGCTGCTGCGCAACGAGGGCGACGGCCACTTCGTCGACGTCACCTTCGAGGCCGGACTGGGCGAGGCGCACTATCCGACGCAGACGGCCGCATGGGCCGACTACGACGACGACGGCGACCTCGATCTGTACGTCGGGAACGAGTCGTCGTACGGGCAGGCGATCCCGTTCACCCGACGCGACACGATTGGTCCCCGAACGAGCGCCGTGAACTTCCCCTGCCAACTGTTTCGCAACGACGGCGACGGCACGTTCACCGACGTCGCGGCGGAGGCGGGAGTCACCAACGACCGCTACGCCAAGGCCGTCGTCTGGGGCGACTACGACGGCGACGTGCGCCCCGACCTCTACGTCTCCAACTACCAGGGGCAGAACCGCCTCTACCACAACGACGGGAACGGCCGCTTCACCGACGTCGCCCGGACGCTCGGCGTCACCGGTCCGGAGGCGAGCTTCCCGGCGTGGTTCTGGGATTTCGACAACGACGGCGCGCTCGATCTCTTCGTGTCCGCCTACTCGGCGAGCAATCGCGACCTCGCCGCGATCGCGCTCGGGCTACCGACGCAGGGAGAGGCGCCGCGGCTGTATCGCGGGGACGGCCGGGGCGGTCTTCGCGACGCCGCGGACCCGTTGCATCTGACCCAGCCCAGCGCCCCGATGGGCTCGAACTTCGGCGACCTCGACAACGACGGCTACCTCGATTTCTACCTGGGCACCGGCTATCCGGACTACGAGCACCTCATGCCCAACCGGATGTATCACAACAAGGCCGGGCGAGGGTTCGTCGAGGTGACGACTTCGGGCGGGTTCGGGCACCTCCAGAAGGGGCACGGGGTCGTCTTCGCCGATTTCGACAACGACGGCGACCAGGACGTCTTCGAGCAGATGGGGGGCGCCTTCCTCGGCGACAAGGCCCGCGACGTCTTCTACGAGAATCCCGGGCTGGGCAACCACTGGATCGCGATCACCCTCGTCGGCGTGCGGGCCAACCGGTCGGCGATCGGCGCCACGATCCGGGTCGACGTACGCGAGGACGGGGAGCGACGGACGATCTACAAGCACGTCAACGGCGGCGGCACGTTCGGCGCCAACCCGCTACGCCAGACCGTCGGGCTGGGCAAGGCCTCGGGCATCGAGCGCCTCGAGGTCGTCTGGCCGGGCGGGCGTGTCCAGCAGTTCACCGACGTGCCCCTCGATCGCTTTCTCCGCCTCGTCGAGGGGCAGGAGCGGGTGGAGACGCTGTCGCTCCGCCGGCTGGATCTCACCGCCCGTGGTGACGGTCAGCACGGGATGCCAGGGGCGGGCCCGGGGTGAAACCCTGGCGTGGGCACGCGCGCGAGATCCGGCCCATGCTCGCCACACCCACGGACGAGCCAACCGAGGCCGACCTCACCGACGCCCGGGCAATCTACGAGCCGAAGTACGACGGGATTCGTGCGCTCGTCGAGATCGATCCCGGTGTCGGCACTCGCGGTCGATCGAAGGGCGCTCGCACCGCGAAGAGCGTGGACGCCTCGACGCCAGTCGTCAGACTGTGGTCCCGGCTCGGCAATTCGAAGAACGCGCAGTTCCCCGAGCTGGTCGACGCCCTTGCCCGGCTGGCCCGGAAGCTCGGCGTGCCGCTGCTCCTGGACGGCGAGATCGTCGCGCTCGACGACGGGGGCGCACCCGCCGGGTTCCAGGCGCTGCAGGCCCGTATCCACCTGACGCGATCCGCCGAGATCCGCGAGGCGGCCAGCGCCCACCCCGCCGCGTTCATCGCCTTCGACCTGCTCCGCGACGACCGCGAGGATCTGCGACCGCTCGCCTTCACCGAGCGGCGCGACCGGCTCGAGCGGCGCCTGGGCAAGCGGCGCGCGGGCCGGGTAAGGCTCAGCCCCGTCACACCGGGCGACGGCCGCCGCCTGTATCTGCGCGCCGGCGACGCGGGATGGGAGGGGCTGATCGCCAAGATCGCCCGCTCACCGTACGAGAGCGGCCGGCGCAGCCGCGCGTGGCGCAAGATCCAGATTCCCAGGCGCCAGGAGTTCGTCGTCGGGGGATGGAGCGAGCCGCGCGGGAGCCGACATGACTTCGGGGCGCTGCTGGTGGGCGTCCACGACGCGGGTCGGCTGCGTTACGCCGGCCATGTGGGCAGCGGCTTCACCGAGACCGAGCTGGCGCGGGTGAGCGCGCGGCTCCGGGACCTGGAGGTCGCCGACTGCCCGTTCGTCACGCCGCCACACAGCGGCGAGCCCGCGCACTGGGTGCGGCCCGAGCTCGTCGCCGAGGTCAAGTTCACGGAGTGGACGACCGAGGGCAACCTCCGCCATCCCACCTACCTGGGCCTACACGACGACCGAGACCCGTCGACCGTCGTGCGCGAGACGCCGGCTCGCGTCACCACCCCCGGCGGCAGGTCCCCGGTGGCGACGGTCGAGCCCCGCCGGGCGCCTCCCCGGGCTCCGGCCGCGCCGCGCCGCGCGCGCCGCCGACCGAACGCGCGCCCGCGGTCCTCGATACCAGGTCCGGAGCTCCAAGCCGTCCTTGCGCAGCTCCAGGAACTCGAGGACCTGGGGCGGGACGGGCCCGTGCTGCTACCCGACGGTCACCGGCTGCGGGTCACGAACCTCCGCAAGGTGTTCTGGCCAGACTCCGGTATCACCAAGGGCGAGCTGCTGCGGTTCTACGCTCGAATCTCGCCGCTGATCCTGCCGGTGGTCGCCGACCGGATCATGGTGATGAAGCGCTTTCCCAACGGTGTACGCCGCGCAGCCTTCTATCAGCAGCGGTCGCGGGACCGGGCGCCTGACGGGGTTCGGGTCGAGGCCCTGCCCGACGGCGTCGATCCGATCGCCGAGCCTGGCGCCGAGCGCCTCATCGGCGGTGGGCTCACGACCCTCCTCTACATGGCCCAGATCGCGGCCATCTCGCAGGACCCCTGGTTCTCGCGCGTGCAGTCTCCGCTCGAGGCTGACTATGCGGCCCTGGATCTCGACCCCATGGACGGCGTGCCCTTCGAGCAGGTCCTCGACGTCGCGCGATGGATCAGGGACGAGCTCGACGTCCTCGGGTCACCGGGCTTTCCCAAGACCTCTGGGGCGAGCGGCCTTCACATCTACGTGCCCCTTCCGCCCCGGACCGCGTATGGCTCGGGAATGCTCTTCTGCCAGATCGTCGCCACGATCGTGGCCACCCGACATCCCAAGGCCGCGACCGTGACGCGGGCCGTCAAGGCCCGGGGCCGAACGGTCTACATCGACTACCTGCAGAACATCATGGGAAAGCCGCTGGCCACAGCCTACAGCGCGCGCGCCAGCGAGTTCGCCGGCGTCTCGACGCCGCTCACCTGGCGCGAGGTGGACGAGGGCGTCGACCCCCGCGACTTTACGATCAGGTCGATCGACGATCGGCTCGCCTCGGTCGGCGATCTATGGGAGAACCTCCGCATCTCGAAGGCGGCCGACCTGCGTGCTGCACTTCGCTATGGAGAAAAGCTTCGATGATGGGCCGCGCGCGGCACGATCCTGGAACCCGGAACCTCGGCTTTCGGCCGAGCCATGGCCTGAAAATCACCGATTCTGAAATACTTTCCGCAATCGGCCATCTTGATATAGAGTTTGGAAACTTGGGTTGGGAGCTCCGACCCTGGCGCAAGTGTCGGCGCTTCGAGAAAGCCCACCTCACGAGAGAGCGCAGATGCCGGTCTACCGCTCGCACCTGGCACACACCTACGCGGATCTCGAGGTCGGACTCCGGGTACGCGAGGCGCGACAGCGGCAGGGCCTGACCCTGCGCGAGGTCTCCGAGCGGGCCGACATCTCGATGGCGCAGCTCTCGCGGATCGAGAACGAGCGCCAGATGCTCGAAGTCGGGCAGGCAGCGGCCCTGGCCCGCATCCTCCAGGTCTCGTGGGAGGCGCTACTGCCCTCAGACGCCGGCCTTGGCTACCAGATCTCTCGTGAGGCCGACGTCGCGGAACGCCCAGCTCGCCGGATCTCGCTCACCACGCTGGGACAGCGTGACCGCGTCCTCCATCGCAACAGCTTCCGGCCGCTGGCCGACCTCTTCGTCGGACGGCACCTGGAGCCCTTGATCGGAGAGATCGCGCCGGCGCCCGACGACGGGCTCCAGCTCTACCACCATCACGTCCACACGCTGATGTTCGTGCTAGGCGGGCGTGTCGAGTTTCGCATACGGATCGGCGACGACGTGCACCGCGAAGAGCTCGGGCTGGCGGACTGCCTCTACTACCGGTCGCGGTTGCCCCACAGCGTGCGTGCGCTCGGGACCGAGCCGGCCCGCACCCTCCAGGTCATGATCGCGGAGTCGGTCGACACCGGTTTCGAGTGGCCCGCCGTCAGCGCGAGTCCCACACGGCGCAGGAGCGAGGTGGTCGAAACGGTTCGAGAGCGCGTGGCCGGGGAACGCGAGCGGCTCGGCTGGACGCGGGCGCAGGCCGCCGAGCGCGCGGGCATGAACGAGCGTCAGATCCAGCAGATCGAGTGCGGCGACGGAGCGGTCCGCGTGGACGCCGTGCTCAAGCTGGCCCGCGCGTTCGGTCGACCGCTCCGCGACCTCATTGCGAGGCCCGGAAGAACAGATCCGCCGTACTGTATCCAGCGGGCGGCGGATCTGAGCCGCGTCGAACCCCGTACCCGGCGATCGCCGTTCGAGACGGCCGACGGCCTGCCGAGCCGGCCCACCTATCAGCCGCTGGCGAGCGGCTTCCCCGATCCGCTCATGTATCCGTATCTGATCAAGTACGACAACCCCGATCACACCAGGGTCAAACAGGATCAGCATCCCGGCGAGGAGTTCATGTACGTCCTCGAGGGGGAGCTCGAGCTGACGACCCAGGCCGACGGCGCCGAGACGAAGGAAGTCCTGCACGCCGGCGACGCCGTGTATCTCGATTCCAGCCAGCCGCACCAGTGCCTCGGGCGCTCGCACAACCCCTATTCACCGACCAGCGCCGAGGTCGTCAACGTCTTCTGGACTCCCGAGGGCGAGGACCAGCTCTTCGACGACTGAGCCCTGGCTGGGGCGCGCCCTGCGTCGAACCTGGGGCGGACCCCATCCGCGGTTGGCCATTGGCCGCCCCGAGGCGCCCGAGCAGAAGAATGGGCGTGCGGCCCAAAGACCGCACGCCCCATCGTACCCGTCAGAAGCCAAGGACTCGTAGGTCCTCTAGCCTCCAGTCTCTACCACTCGAACTTGACCCCCAGCCGCATGATCGTCGGGTTGAGGATCTCGATCGGCCGCAGATAGCTGCTGCCCGTGTTGGCGTTGATGTTCTCCGCCGCGTTCGAGTTGGTCAGGTTGTAGACGTCGAAGAACCCGATGAGCCGACCCCCACCGTTCGGGCCAATGTTGAACGCCCGCTCGGTCCGCACGTCGACCACCGTGATGTTGTCCTGCCGATTGGTGTCCATCGGCTCGGTCAGGATCCGCTGCCGTCCGTAGTTCAGGCGGGGCCGGAAGATCCGCCCGTACGGCTGCCCGGACTGATGCCGCAGGTTCGGGCTGATGATCCAGTTCCCCGGCGCGTTGTAGGTCCCGTTCATCTTGAACGTCCACGTCGTGAAGTGGAACCGGCACTCCGCGTCACCCGTGTTGATGCACTCGTTCGGGTTCTCGAGGCCGCCCTCCCCACTGCGGATCGTATTGCCGAAGTAGTTGTTGTCCATGTCGCGCGACAGCCGGTAGGAGAACCCGCTGATGAGCGACCAGTTGTTCGCCATCCGCTTCGTGCCGCTGATCTCGAACGTGTGGAACTCCGGCTCACCCTGTACGTTCCGCGTCGTGTTGTCGAGCCCGAGCGCCAGGACCGCCGGGTCGAGGTTGAACGCGTTGATGACCTGATCGTCGCCCGTCCCCGTGATGTTGTCAGCGCCCGGGTCGTTGACTGTGGTCGGCACGTTGTAGGCGCTGAATGGCCGCGTGGCTTGACCGCTCTGATAGAGATTATCGAGCTTGCGGTAGACGTAGCCACCCCGGACGCCGAAGTTCGGGATGACCTCGCGCTCCACCCAGAAGGCCATTTCGCGGGTCCGCTGGTCGTCGATGTTCGGGTCCAGCCGGGTCCCAGCCGAGCCGCCGCCGAACGAGTTCAAGGCGCTCTCCTCGCCAGCATCCCAGTTGCCGTTGCCGTTGAGATCCGACCACTCCCGCCGCTCGAACCACTCTGCCGAGTTGGGGTTGACGCTGCGGGACAGGTCGCTGCTGGGGTTCCACCAGTAGGTGCCCCAGTTGGCCTTCACGACCGTCTTGCCGTCACCGGCCACGTCGTAGGTCGCCCCGATCCGCGGCGCCACGACGTTCCACGTCAGCAGCGTCGTCGCCGGATACGTGATCCCGCCCCCGAGGCACTCCGGGGTGAAGCAGTGGATCCGGCCCACGCCGTGCGACTGCTCCGGCAGATAGTGCTTGTACCGGTCGTACCGCATGCCGAGGTTCAGCGTCAGGTGCTGATTGATCGCCCACGAGTCACTGCCGTAGCCCGAGTAGGTCCAGAGGCGATAGTCGCTCAGCGACGGCGCCTCGAACAGATACACCTCCGCCGGCGCCCCGTTCTGCAGGATGTGGAACAGGTCATTGAAGAGGTACTGCTCGGGATTCATGTTCCGGCCGCCCGGGTTGCGCGAGATCCCGCCGCGGTGCGCACGCCCGATCTCCCGGAAGAAGTCGCCGCCCACCTTGAAGTTGTGGTCGCCGCCCCAGCCGTCCTGGAAGTAGGTCAGTGAGGTCAGCACCTGCGCCCGGTGCCGGTCGGACTGCCAGTTCCGGTTGCCGCCCCGGACCTCGTTGTTCCCGAGGTCCTCGTAGGTGTAGGTCTGCGGGGCATAGCTGAAGTTCGTCCAGTCGTACCCCATCTTGCCACCGCGGATCTCGAAGAACGCCCGGTCGCTCATGACCGAGTTCCACTCGCCCTTGGTCACCGAGCCCCAGTAGAGCTGGTTCCAGGTCGAGTCGATGCTCCGGTGAATCGCCGAGCTCGAGCTCAGCCGGTGCGTGTTCGTCCGGTTCACCTGGTTCTTCCGGCCATACATCGTGTAGAAGATGGCCTTGTTGTCCTGGTTGATCGAGTAGGTCATCTTCCCCGACAGGTTGTTCAGGTGCGTCCGAAACGGCTTGACCGGGAAGTTCGCGCGGAACCCGCGAATGTCCCACTCCCGCGCCGAGCCGTACACCCACAGCTTGTCCTTCTTGAAGTAGCCGCCGGCGTCGGCGTTGAAGTCCCAGTAGCGGTGGAACTTGTTCACCTCGTTGGCCGCGACCGTCTCGCCGCCCACGACGCCCAGCGCGATCTGCTCGTCGGAGATGTTGGTCCGCTGCCAGTCGCCGCACTGGTAGTCGGCCCGCGCCGTCCCGTGATACTCGTTCCCGCCCGACTTGGCGATGAACTGCGACTGCACACCCGGCCAGCCCATGTCGGCGCTGTGGGTGCCAGTCCCGATCGACACCTCGTCCATCGAGCCGAAGTCATAGTAGAAGCACGCCCCGCCACGGCCCTCGGTCATGACCATGCCCTCGACCGTCGGTCGATGCTGCGTCATCTTGGTGTCGTAGGCCGCATACCCGGTCTGCGTGCCGGCGCGGCTCGCGCCCACGTCGATCCGGCTCATCTGCACCGACGGCGAGTTGGCCAGGATGGCCCAGAAGTCTCGCGCGCCCGGCAGGTTCGCCAGCTTCGCCGCGTCGAAGTTGGTCGCCGTCTTGGTCGACGCCACGTCGACGACCGGCGATTCGCCGGTGACCGTCACCGTCTCCTCGAGGGTGGCCACCCGCAGCTCGGCGGGGATCTCGGCCGTAAACCCGAGGCCGACCTCGACCCCCTCACGCACGAAGGTCGTGAAGCCCGGCAGCTCGAACACGATCCGGTAGGTGCCCGGCGGAATCGCCGGGATCCGGTAGCCTCCCTCGGCGTCGGTAAAGACGACGTTCTGGCCCTGCATGGCCGGACTGGTCGCCGTCACCGTGACGCCCGGGAGCACGGCGCCGGTTTCGTCGGCCGCCGTCCCGTTGATGGCGCCGGTGGTCGCCGTCTGACCCAGCGCCGATCCTGCCCCGACCGCCACGACGGCCAGGGCTACGGTCACGATCCGAAGCATCTTCATCCTGTCCCCTCCTCTTGCACGCGAGAAACGGGCGCTGACCGGGGAGTCGAGGACGACTCACCACGGTCATTTTGTGAAGTACCAGAGAAGCTACAATATTGGTACCAAGACGGCTAACTCTCGAAAACACGCACAAATTCGGCTCGTTCCCTGTCCTAGACTATCTGGATAATCCATTTTTATGTAGAAAAATACAAACCTTGAAATAGTTTCTTGGATTTCATTATTTAATATAATTATTATAAATACTGAAACTGAAGGGCTTATTTATGCAACACCAAACTGTTGGAGTCCAATGTGCGCGCGGGAGGGTGAGCGAAACTTAGAGTCTCCCTCTGGGATGGGTGAAACCCCTCGCCTTTAGGCGAAGCCTTCAGGAGGCCGCAGGGCCGGACCTCTTCGGGCTCTGGGACGTGCGCCGTGATAGTCGGCTTCAGCCGACGCGGCGCACTGATTCCCTCGCCTTCAGGCGAGGGAGACTCAATTGGAAATTGAAACGGCTCCCACACCCTGTGGTTTGATGACGTTAAGCAAAACGGCCATCAACCCACGAGAGAAAGGAGCCGAGATGAGCAGTGTCCTACGTCCTGTCAGGAAGCGCAAAAAGGGTCGCAAGCTGGGCCGGGTCGAGGTCATCCGGCGCGAGGACTACACCGCGCTGGAGCTGGACGCCAAGGTGGAGCTGATCCGCTCGCTGGTCCCGCTGGGCTTGATGCACGTGGAGGAGGTGCTCGACGAGGAGGTAACGGCGCTGGCTGGCGAGCGCTACGCCCGCAAGGCCGCGTCGATCGGGGGCCGCCGGCACGGTAGCAACCCTGGGACCGTCGGCCTGGCGGGGCAGCGGGTGCCGATTCGGGTGCCGCGGGTGCGCGGGGCGGGAGATTCCGTTGCGCGCCTACGAGGCGTTGCATGGCGACGGCGCGGTGAATGACCTCCTGCTGAAGCGCGGGCTCTATGGGATCTCGTGTCGCAACTACGAGGCGGCCGCCGAGGCGATTCCCGGCGCGATCGGGCTGTCGGGGTCGACGGTGTCCCGAGGCTTCATCGAGGCCAGCGCCGCGAAGCTTCACGAGCTCCAGGAGCGGGACCTGGCCGCTGAGGACGTCGTGGCCATCGTATTGGACGGCAAGACGTTCGCCGAGGCCACAATGGTCATCGCACTGGGCATCACCATTTCTGGGGCGAAACACTTCCTCGGCTTCGTGGAGACGGACACGGAGAATGAGCGGGTGCTGACGCTGTGCTTGCGGTCGTTGGTCGAGCGGGGGCTGGACCTCTCGCAGGGCCTGCTGGTGATCCTCGACGGCAGCAAGGGGCTGCGGGCAGCCGTCCGGAAGACCTTCCGCCACCGCGCCCTGGTCCAACGGTGCCAGTGGCACAAGCGGGAGAACGTGGTGAGTCACCTGGCCAAGAGCGAACTGGCGGCGTGGCGTCAGCGCCTCCAGCGCGCCTACAACCGGCCGGAGTACGACGAGGCCCTCACGGCGCTCAAGACGCTCCAGGGCGAGCTCGACGAACGGAACCAGTCGGCGGCTCGGAGCTTGACAGAAGGTCTGGACGAAACCTTAACGCTGCATCGCCTCGGGCTGTACGGGGTGCTGGGCCGGTCGCTGAAGACGACGAACTGTCTGGAGTCGGTCAATGCGCTCGTTGAGGAACGCTGTGCGAAGGTTGACCACTGGCAGAACTCGAGCCAACGCCACCGCTGGCTGGCGACCGCGCTCCTGGACATCGAGCCGCGCCTGCGGAAGCTGATGGGCTACCGCCACCTGCCCACGCTTCGTGCCGCGTTGAAGCAAGAACTGAAGATCGACACGACGACATCGAAGAAGGCCGCATGACGAATCCGGAGCCGTAGAGAGTTTCAACTAAGAATGGGCTTGACTCATGAACTGCGACACCACGCCCGGCCAGCCCATGTCGGCGGTGTGCGTCCCCGACCCGATCGACACCTCGTCCATCGAGCCGAAGTCGTAGTAGAAGCACGCGCCGCCGCGGCCCTCGGTCATGACCATGCCCTCGACCATCGGTCGGTGCTGGGTCATCTTGCTGTCGTAGGCCGCATACCCGGTCTGCGTGCCGGCGCGGCTGGCGCCCACGTCGATCCGGCTCATCTGCACCGACGGCGAGTTGGCCAGAATGGCCCAGAAGTCCCGCGCGCCCGGCAGGTTCGCCAGCTTCGCCGCGTCGAAGTTGGTCGCCGTCTTGGTCGACGCCACGTCGACGACCGGCGACTCCCCGGTGACCGTCACCGTCTCTTCGAGGGTGGCCACCCGCAGCTCGGCGTTGATCTCGGCCTGGAACCCCAGGCCGATCGCCACCTCCTCACGCACGAAGGTCGTGAAGCCCGGCAACTCGAACACGATCCGGTAGGTCCCCGGCGGAAGCGCCGGGATCCGGTAGCTCCCCTCCGCGTCGGTGAAGACGACCTGCTGGCCCTGCATGGCCGGGCTGGTCGCGGTCACCGTCACGCCGGGGAGGACAGCGCCGGTCTCGTCGGCCGCCGTCCCGTTCATGGCGCCGGTCGTGGCCGATACCTGGGCCAGCGCCGCGCCCGCCCCTACCGCACTCACGGCCAGGGCGATCGTCAGGGTACGTAACGCCTTCATCCTGTCTCCCTTGTCTAGGCGTTGGTGATCTGGCCGGTCGGGCATCGCTCGGATTCTCCCCCCGGCCACTCGTCCTTGCAATGGTTACCCAAGATCCGCGCCAACTAGTAAACACAACATTATCAATAACATAGGCAAACCATAGACATACAAGATGAAATACCTCCAATACGCTTGATAAAGACAAATAGCGTCATCATTTTCTTGAAGTGCAATTTTAAGTTCTTCAAATCCTATAATTGCAATATTTTTATAGTAAATTAACGTTAACTGTCAATGAAATATAGCCTCCTAATCGACAGCAATCCTGCAGATCCTCTCACTGACATTCGTTTTATATCCGTCATGTGCCGTCGGCGGGGAGTGAAGGTGTCGGGCGGCGCCCTCCGTGCGACATCGGACATCACCACGGGCCGCCGAGCGACTATCCGCCGCCGCCTGGTAGTCGACAACCTCCGAAGACTCATGCCAACCGCTGCAGGACTGTGAAACGACCCGGGAGCATATGTCGTATTCACTTTAGTGGCTCGGTGCGACACCGCCAGAGTCAATGAAACCTTTCATCAGGTAACAACGTCTATTAGTTGACTGAGATTACGATGCAGGCGCCGCCCGCTTGCGTGCCGAGCCACGGAACGTTGAATCACTGATTCGCATCAACGTCGATGCCTGTCTACCGCTCGCATCTCGTCGAGGACTACGCTGAGCTTGGCCTGGGACAGCGTATCCGCGAGATGCGCCACACGCACGGTCTGACGCTCCGGGAGCTGGCCGACCGCGCCGGCCTCTCGACACCACGGCTGTCGCGCATCGAGAACGACCTGCACGTCCTCGACGTTCCGCAGGCCGTCGCGCTCGCCAACGCGCTCGACGTCCCGTGGGATTCCTTCCTGCCGGCGGACGACGGCGTGCCCTATCAGATCTCGCGCGAAGCCGACAAGCGGTCGGCCGGCCGTCGGCGGCGACCGGCGAGCCGCACGAACGGCTCGGAGCCGAGCCTCGGACCGAACGTCTTCGAGCCGTTGGCCGATCACTTCGTGGGTCGCCATCTGGAGCCGGTGCTCGGCGAGATCGCCCGCATTCCGGACGATCAGGTCCAGTTCTCGTACCAGCACGAGCAGGCCTTCATGTTCGTCCTCAAGGGGTCTGTGGAGCTCCTGATGAAGACCGGCGACGGGGTCGAGCGGCACGAGATCCAGCGGGGCGACTGCGCGTACTACCGATCGGACGTGCCGCACTGCCTGCGGTCGGCAGACGCCGAGGCCGCCGAGACGATTCACGTGCTCGGCTCGGCGCTGGCGCCCTACGAGGGCGTCACCGGGTGGCCCGCGCCGGTCTCGGCCAGCGACTCGAACGACGTGTTGACGAACGGGTTCGGCCGAAAGATCGTCTCGCTGCGCGAGGCGCGTGGCTGGACCGTGCCACAGGTTGCGCATCGCGCCGGCATGACCGAGCGACGGCTCGCCCAGGTCGAGATCGGACGTCGTCCCACGCGATGGACGTCGCGCTGAAGCTTGCGCGCGTCTTCAGCAAGCCGCTCCACGAGCTGATCAGCGACGTGTACAAGCCCGGGCCGCACTGCTTCATCCAGCGCGCAGCGGACACCCCGACGCTCGAGGCCCGGTGGCGGCACTCGGCGTCCAACGGCGAGGGGCGCAGCCCGGTTACCCGGTCTACCTGCCTCTCGCGAATGGGTTCGCCCAGCCGCAGATGTACCCGTATCTGATGAAGTTCGCCAACCCCGATCGGTCGGACTCCGAGCTGACCGAGCACAACGGCGAGGAGTTCTGCTACGTGCTCGACGGCGAGATCGAGCTGACCACCTACAGCGACGGCACCCGCGAGAAGGAGACGCTCCGCCCGGGTGACGCCCTCTACATCGATTCGAGCGTTCCTCACCAGCTACGTGGTCGGTCCCGCAACCCGTACGCACCCACCAGCGCCGAGGTCATCAAGATCTTCTGGTGCCCGCTCGGCGAGCAGTATCTCTTCGAAGGTCGCTGAGACGCGGCGGTCTGAGCACGGCCCCACCACACTCCCTCGTCGCGCCTTGCCCTCGCCGCCCAGCCCGGCACCGACATGGCAACCCAAGTAAACTCTGGTGTTGGTGCCCCGTCACGGTCATTCGTGGCGCGTCGCCGGGCTGACGAGGCCCAAGGAACGGGCGTCGGGGGCCGTATCTCGAGGAGAATGGAAGATGTCGAATCGATTACGAGTCGGGACGGCGTTGCTCACCCTCGCGATCTGTGGTGGCCTAGCCACGGCCGCGTCCCACGAGCAGGCGGGGGCCTTCACGCCTACGACGATGGAGCGTGAGCGGACCCTCAGGCTCAATGCCGCGCCCGAGCGGGTCTTCCCGCTCTTCGGGCCGGAAGGCCCCTTGTACGGGAACGCGGAATTCCTCTTTCCCGGATCAACCGAGACTCACTCGGGGGCGGTGTTCCGAAAGGTCTTCCACGGGGTGTCCACGTGGTGGGTCGTCGCCGAGCACGCCCCCCGGTCCAGACGGATCCGCTACGTGTATCACGAACCTGGCGAGCTCATGGTCCAGGAAATCCACTGCGCGGTCGATCCGGATAACGACCGTGGCACCGTCGCGACGGTCGTCTTTCGCATCACGAGCCTCTCCGAGGACATGAACGCCCCTGTGCAGAGAGCCTTTCCTCGCTATTTCGACAGGTTGATGGAGGAGTGGGAGTCAGAAATCAGCAGGGCCATCGGTGAAGGAAGCTGAGGCGGAGAGGCGCGATGCGGCAATGCTGGGAAACATCGCGGCCACTCGGTGTGTTATGTACAGGGATGGCTTCGACACCAATTGGGGTGGCACGAGGGGGTGGCCTCAATCGACGCCATCATGTCAGTTGTTGCAAACGCATTGGCGCCCGTAGCTCAGCTGGATAGAGCGACGGACTTCGAATCCGTAGGCCGCAGGTTCGAGTCCTGCCGGGCGCGCCAGTTTTCTTGGGGTTGTTCGCCGATCTGAGGGTCCGCGGTTGTGCGCGAATGACCGGGGATATATGGCGAACAGTTGCCCGCTAAGTTGCCCGCCTGGAGCCTACTTCTCTGTCAAGGCTCAGCCGGTAGGTCAAGAAAGCGGGGAGAGATGGCGACAGGCTACCATGCGCCCTCGACGAGGCTCAGACGCCGACTGCGCGTTACTGCGGCTTGCGTCTGACGATCTCTTCGTGGATCCCCGTGACCTGCTCTACCGAGACGACGAACGCGATCCCGGTGCCATGCTGGTCGAACCTTCCCGCCTGATGGATCGCGGCCAGCAGGGGATCCACCAACTCGTTCTCTACCAAGAAAAACACCACGTCCGTCTGCGCCTCCAGAGTCAGGCCGAGAAAGGTCTTGGCTTCGTGTATCCCCGTTCCGCGGCCCGGCAGGATGGTGGCGCCGGACACCCCGGAATCCTTCGCGGCTTCGACGACCGTGTCCGTGACGTCCGGCTTGAGCGCGCAAAGGATCAGCTTGAACGACATCTATCTCTCCTTGTGGCTCCTCGTCCGCCGCCTCGCCCACGCACCCGCGAGCTGGGCGTAGCCCATCACCGTAATTATCGGAAACAGGCTGGCGAGCGCAATCAGACCGAATCCGTCCACCGCCGGATTGCGCCCCGGGATGCTGGCCGACAAGCCCAAGCCCAGGGCCGCGACCAGCGGAACCGTCACGGTCGAGGTGGTCACCCCTCCCGAATCGTAGGCCAGCGGCAAGATCGCCCTGGGCGCAAAGATCGTCTGGACCACCACGATGACGTACCCCACTCCGATGAACAAGAACAGCGGCGTTCCCGTGACGATACGCAACGTCCCCAGCGCGATACCGATCGCCACGCCGATCGCCACCACGAGCCGTAGCCCCCATTGGCTGATCGTGCCGCCAGAGATCTGGTGGGCCTTGTAGGCGACGGCGATCAGGGCTGGCTCGGCGAACGTCGTGGAGAAGCCGATCGCCGCGCCGAATACGTACACCCAGCCGTAGCTCCACCATGCCGGGGACTCGGGTGCGAGCCTATCGCCGAACACGAATTCCGACGAGGCCAACTGCGCGGCCATGATCTTGCCCAGGGGAAACAGGGCCATCTCGAGTCCCATCAGAAACGAAGCCAGTCCGAAGACGACGAACCCGAATCCCACCACGAGCTTCTTCAGATGCGGTATTGGCTGCCGCAGGACGAAGAGCTGAAAGCCCACGAGCACGGCGGATACCGCAAAGACATCCCGGAAGGTGGCGAGCAGGGTGTCGGCGAGCCCCTGTACCATCAGGAGCCAGCCCGTGCGCCGAAGAGCGCGACACCGAAGACCATCACGAAGATCATCGGCAGCAAGGAGGCGAAGGCGATCAACCCGAAGCCGTCAACCAGGGGGTTTCGTCCTCGAATCGACGACGCCAGACCGACACCCAGGGCGGTGACGAGAGGCACGGTGACCGTCGACGTCGTCACGCCACCCGAGTCATAGGCGACACCGACGATGACGTCGGGAGCGACGAACGTCATCAGCACGACGGTGATGTACCCGCCGATGATCAGGTATTGCAGGGGCCAGCCGCGCAGGATCCGCAAGACGCCGACGACGATCGCGGTTCCCACTGACAGCGCCACCACCAATCGTAGCTGGAGCGCGTAGCGCGCCAGCGAGGCCGAGTCCGCGGTGATGACGTCGGCCTCCGCCGCCGCTGCCGCGGCCTCCCGCGCGATGGCAATCAGCGCCGGTTCCGCCACGGTGGCGGAAAAGCCCAGCAGAAACGAAAATACCAGCAGCCACGTCAAACTGCCCTTGCGGGCGAACCCATAGGCCATGGTTTCCCCGATGGGGAACAGACCCATCTCGAGGCCCTGGACGAACAGCATCAGTCCGAGCACCACGAACACCGTGCCGGCGAGGATCTCCGGCAGGTACGGGAACGGCTGTCGGAGAATCAGGAGCTGAAAGACGGTAATGACGAGGAAAATGGGAAACAGGTCGCGCAGCGCGTCCCTCAAGCTCGCGGCGAACTTCTCGAGCAGCACACGAGCGGCGAACGTGGGTTCCGCTTGCCTGGCCATCTACCGGGTGTCGCCCCACACGCGCAGTCGATCCCGCTGGCGCCGATCGGCGCTACTCGACACGCCAGGAGCCGAGCCGGATCCGCATCCTCCCGCCGGTGCCCGGCGAGATGGTGGCACGGATTACTCCTGCGCGCTCCCGGCTCGCGTCGACGGCGATGTAGCTCAGGTCGTCCAGACGCAGGAAGATCTCGTCGGGCTCGAGTGCGGCAATGGTCGCGCATGTGCGCTGCACCGCCGAGAGATCGAGTCGGAGGTTGTCGACCCACCTCTGGGCCGCGATCCGTCCGAATCCGTCCAGGTTGGCCGCCTCGACGAATCGCCGACTCATGGCCGGGCTCGGCGTCGGCAGCGCGTCGCAGCCTCCATCCGTGACGGCGTTCGCAAGGGCGAGCCCGGCTGCCCGGAACGGTCGGCCTCCCCCGATGTAGGCGCCGAGCGGGGCGCGATCGAGCGAAAAGGGGCGGCTAAGGTGCCGCCCGCTGAACGACGTCAGGCCGATCTCCCCCTCGTAGACTAGCAGCGCCGTGCGGAGGTAGTAGAGATCCTGCCCCTGCTTCGCGAAGATCAGCTCGAGTTCGAACGGAAAGATCCAGTAGGACGCCGCACCTGCCTGCCGAGCGGCGGAGGTGATCTCGTCCGGGTCGCTGGCCTCGACGATCCAGGGGCGGAAGGCGTTCTCGTCACCGGCGACGAAATCACCCATGGCGGATTCCAGATGCTCTCCGGCCGCGATGAGCGCGGAGAAGCCCCGATCGTCGTCCGCCTGAGCCTGGGCGGCTTCGACGGCTCCGCTTGTCCGGGCGTGAGACCGGACACACTCCGTCAGATCGGTACGCTCGCACGGCCCGGCGGCTCCGCCCGACGGGATCGTGCCGAGCGCCAGGCCACCGGTTGCGAGCGCGGACGGCCACCATCCGCTCGGGCGTCTCACATGACCTCCTTCCACTCCCACCCCCAGCCTCGATCGGGATGGCGGCAGCGCTCGTAGATGATACGGCATTGTCAAGTTGAGCTGCGGGTGGCAGAGTAGGCCGATGACGAGCCAGCCGCCCAGCTACCGCGGATACCGATTTCCCCCTGAAATCATCAGTCACACCGTCTGGCTCTACCACCGTTTCAGCCTGAGTTTCCGGGATGTCGAAGATCTCCTCGCCGAACGGGGGATCACCGTGACGTATGAGGCGATCCGGCAGTGGTGTCTGAGGTTCGGGCTCGACTACGCACGGCGGTTGCGGCACCGCCGGGGCCGCCAGGACGACACGTGGTATCTGGACGAGCTGTTCATTAAGATCCAGGGACGGCAACAGTATCTGTGGCGTGCCGTGGACGAGGACGGCGACGTGCTCGACATCCTCGTGCAGTCCCGGCGCAATCGGCGGGCGGCCACACGGTTCTTCCGCAAGCTGTTGAAAAGACAAGGCCGCGAGCCTCGCCGGCTGATCACGGACAAGCTACGCAGCTACTCGGCGGCGCACGGCACCGTGATGCCGTCCGTGGTCCACAGTACTCGGCAGTACGAAAACAGCCGAGCGGAGGTCTCGCATCAACCGACCCGGCAGCGAGAGCGCCAGATGCGCCGGTTCAAGTCGGCCGCCCATCTACAACGGTTCGGATGGGTGCACGGCGTCGTCCAGAATTTGTTCCGGGTCGGCCGTCCGTCACCTGCTCCGGGCCGCTCACCACCGTCTCTTGAGGGCCCGCTCGTTCCGTCTCTGGGATGCAGTGACGTGTGCCTGCTGATCGAGCGCGGGCGCTCAGCGCCCAGGGAGAGAAACGCGCTCCGGTCAGCAACTTGACAATGCCCTAACAGCGTCTCCTCTGGCCCACACCATGGAATTTGCCCCACGGTCGCGCATCGGGTCCTTCGAGGTTACCTCTCTGCTCGGTACCGGCGGGATGGGTGCCGTGTACAAAGCTCGAGACCTAGATCTCGCGCGCGATGTCGCCATCAAGGTTCTTCGAGAAGACCTCTTCGACGATCCGACGGTCCTCGAGCGGTTCAAGCGCGAGGCCCGGGCGGCGTCGGCCCTGAACCACCCCAACATCGTGACCATCCACGAGATCGGCGTTCACGACGGCACTCATTTCTTGGTGATGGAGTACGTCAGAGGCGCCACGTTGCGCACGCTCATGAAGGTCGGGCAGCTCGAACTCGACGAGGCGTTACGTCTTGGCACCCAGATCGCCGAGGGGCTCGCGAAAGCACATGACGCCGGCATCATTCACCGCGATCTCAAGCCCGAGAACCTCATGGTCACCGAAGACGGTCTGGTCAAGATTCTCGACTTCGGTCTGGCGAAACTGGCTGAGGTGTCGGAGGCAAGCGCCGACACACCGACCGTGGAGCAGCACATTACGCAACAGGGGGTCATTCTCGGCACCGTCGCGTACATGTCGCCGGAGCAACTATCGGACTCGGACATCGACCAGCGATCCGACCAGTTCTCCCTGGGAACGATTCTCTACGAGATGATTGCGGGCACGCGACCGTTCGAGCGCCCATCTGTAGTCCAGGCGATTGTCAGCATCATGGAGTTCGAACCCGATCCACTGCGTCTCCACCGGAGCGTGCCCGAGGAGCTCGCCACCTTGGTGACGCGCCTGCTCGAGAAATCGGCGAGCGAGCGCTACGAATCGGCACGGGACATTGCCGACGCTCTGCGGGCGATCCACAGCCGGACCGTGTCATCGGTCGACGCGCTCAGCGGCGCGGCGCATCCGCAACAAGCCGGGTTTCCCAAGTTTCTCGATACACCGAGCGACGACGAA
This sequence comes from Vicinamibacterales bacterium, assembly GCA_965197935.1. Lineage (GTDB taxonomy): Bacteria > Acidobacteriota > Vicinamibacteria > Vicinamibacterales > CAZQMT01 > CAZQMT01. The sequence goes on from CBDAOD010000003.1 coordinate 702,727, forward strand.
GACGCTCGGTCCGCGCCGCTGTTTGTGGGTCGCACCTCGGAACGCGAAAGGTTGAACGAGATTCTGAACAAGGCGATGAAAGGCGCCGGACAGCTCGTGTTCGTCACTGGAGAGCCGGGGAGCGGCAAAACGTCGCTCCTCCAGGAGTTCATTCGGCGCGCTCAGGACGAGCACGACAACCTCGTCGTGGCGGTAGGCCACTGCAACGCGCGAACGGGAACGAGCGATCCCTACTTGCCGTTTCGCGAGCTTCTTCATTTGCTGACCGGCGACGTGGAAGCCCGCACCGAAGCGGGCGCCATGAGTCGGGATCAGGCGTTGCGACTCTGGCGCCTCCTCCCGGACGCGCTGTCGACACTTCTGAAAGGCGGTCCCGATCTCATCGACCGGCTCGTCGACAGCGCAGGCGTGCTCGAGCGGGGACGTCAATACGGCTGTAACCCGGAGGATCTGGCGCAGCTTCGACAGCTCGCCGAGCGAAGAGAGTCCCAAGACTCGGGCACAGGGGTGCAGCAGAGCGTTCTCCTCGAACAGGGCACCAAGGTGTTCCAGGGTCTGTCGCGCCGCTGCCCGTTGATGATCGTGCTTGAAGACATCCACTGGGCGGATGACGGCACCATCAGTTTGCTCTGTCATCTGTGCAAGCACGTCGAGAGGTACCCGATTTTTCTCGTTGGCAGTTACCGCTCCGAGGATCTTCCGAGCGGCGCCGGCGGCAAACCGCATCCGTTGACGACGGCCCGGAACGAGCTCCGTCGCAAATACGGCGACTTTGAGATTCGAATGGGCGAAGCGGGGGCGCGGGAGTTCGTCGACGCGCTGCTCGACGTCACGCCGAACCATCTCGGTGAAGAGTTTCGCGAGGCGCTCGTGCGGCAAACGCAGGGCCACCCGCTGTTCACGGTCGAGCTTCTTCGGGATTTGACGGAGCGTGGTGTCATCACCGAGGACGAGGGGAAACGATCGGTGGTCTCGGCAGACTTGGACTGGGACACGCTTCCGGTGCGCGTCGAAGCCGTCATCGCGGAGCGCATCGGTCGACTCCCAAAGAAGCTCCAAGGCGTTCTGAGAGTCGGTAGCGTCGAAGGGGAAGATTTGACGGCTGAAGTGGCAGCGCGCATCGAAGGCATCGACGAGCGCGAAATCATCCGGTTGCTGAGCGATGAGGCCGATAAGCGCCACCAACTCGTCCGCGCGCTCGACGTGCGCCGCTCGGGCTCCCAACGACTTTCCGTCTACCGTTTCCGACACATCCTATTTCAGAAATATCTTCACCACAGCCTCGACCGGATCGAGCGGTCGTACCTCCACGAGCAGATCGGCAACACGTTGGAGTCTCTGCTCGGCGCCAAGGCCGACGATGCCGCGGTGCAGCTCGCGCATCACTTCCAGCAAGCAGGCCTGGCGCACAAGGCGTTCCACTACCTCGCTCTCTCGGGGGACAAAGCACGCCAAGCCTATGCGACGCAGGAGGCGATCGCCTTCTACACGCAGTCCATCGAGGCGAGCGGCGAGATGGCGCCAGAGAGAAATGATGCCCGCCTGCTCGCCGTCTACGAGGGTCGCGGTCTGGTCTCGATGTCGTTGACTCGATTCGATGAGGCCATCGCCGACTTTCATGAGATGCGACGGCTGGCGAAAGCGTCGAATGACGCGCGCATGGAGGCAGAGAGCCTATCGCATCTCGCCTATTGCCATTTCGTGAAGATGGGTGACGACCAAATACCGTTTATGGAGCAGTATGCACTGGAGGCTCGCGCCCTCAGCGAGCAGACGGGCGACCAGAACATTCTTTCGAAGAGTCTTGCCATCCTTGGAGTGGTCCACGAGACGCGCGGGAATCTCGTGGAATCGAGTCGCATCCTCGAACAATCCATGGAGATCTGCCGCCGGGAAGGCTACAAGGACGCCCTGGTCCAGAACCTGTTCCATCTGGGCCAACAGGCGTATTGGTCGGCTGATTTTTCGGCGGCGGTGGAGATCGGAGAGGAAGGCCTCGCCGTTTCCTCCGAGATCCGAGACGGCTTCCAGGAGCTCGTCAATCTCGCGGTGGTAGCCCTCGCTTACTGGGGTGCCGGGCGCTACCAGAAGGCCTTCGGTGTCGTGCAGGATGGTTTGAGGCGGACGGATGAGCTCCAGAACAAGTTCATCGAAGGGCGCTTGCTCAACACGCTGGGCTGGTTCCACCGAGACCTCGGCGATTTCTACGGCGCGGTCGAGTTGCACGAGAGGGGCCTGGAGCAAGCGCGCTCAACCGGTGTGCTCAATGTCGAGATCAGCGCTTTGATCGATCTCGGTCACGACTACCTCGGGCTCGGCCAGATCGAGCGCGCCCTGACGCAACTCGAACCAACGCTCGAGCGCGTCGAGAACGGTCAGCATGTCGCTATAGCACTGGAGATCTTCTACGGAGGTAAGACGGGCCACGAACTCGCCAAACGGGCCGCGCGGCTACTGGGTGCCGAGGCCACGGAGCAGATACGAACCTACGACCAGGCGAGGCGGTTCTACCGCGTACGGTCGAGTCTCGTGCACACGGAGGAACCGGCGCCGGCAAGAGACTCACTGTACGGTGAACTCGAAGCCGGGTGGGATCTGGCTTGCCGAAGCCTGGGAAGCCTGCTCAAACGCGACATACCAGTGGATTGGGCGCAGGTGAGGCCGCACCTGGACCAGGAAGCGGAGGACTACGTTAAACAGTTCGTGTGATGAGCGGCGGACCGTCCAGAACGCATTAGCCCACCGTCCACGAAGCCCACTACATCCTCGATGATGCGGCGAAGGCGAAGCGGGCCGTTTGGTCAGGTCACAGCCTTTGGTTAGGAACACTGATGAAAATCCGCTTGGCTGTCGCCCGCCTCCCCACCCATCCCATCAATCTCACGTTCGGGTCGACCATTTTTCCTGCCTTTCTCAACCCGAAGATGAACAGGGTTGAAGGACGAAACGGAACAGCGAATCACGCCCGAAGGAGCGTCGCCAAGACACCCGCACCCCGTCAGGACCCAAGATCTGCCATTTATTGACAACAGACTTGACAACTTGACAACTTACTGACCTCCAAAATGTCCGTAAGTTGTTGGTGCGGAAGGGGGGATTCGAACCCCCACGATGTTGCCACCGCCAGCTCAAGAGCTGGCGGGCGAACGGGTGCATACACGCCGACGTCTTGCCAGACCCGACCGCGCCGAAAATCGCCACGCCGGTATAGAGGCCCCGCTCCGGGATCGTCAGCCATTCGGGGGCCGGGCTCTCGATGGCTCTGACCGGGTGATGGGCCTCGCCGACGACGATCGCCGGGCCGTCCGCCGAAGGCGAAAGCGGCTACGTCGGAAGGCGGGACCGGAGCCCCACACGGACGCCCATCCGGGCGAACCAGATCCGCGATGTGCTGATGAGAAATTGCCCAGCGAGGAACACCGCCACGCCGGGCGCCACGTAGTACCACGCGACGACGGCGCGATAGACGTTCGGGGTGTGGTAGCGGACGAGCACCGCCACGGGATCGGCCTCGGGAAACGCGCCGGGCCACGTCCAGGCGCACGCGACGCTCACGCCGCCGACGACCAGGAACGCGCGGATGAGTCGGTCAAGCATGGGGCCGCACGTCGCTGCTCGTCGTCCGGCCCGCATGCGGGCCGGGGAGCCTTCCAGCAGGGATACCTACAGACGGGAGCGACCTCCCCAACGGCAGGGGGGGATGGGACACCCGGTGGGACACTGGGTGGGACACCCCCCCCTTGCCGAACCGCGCCAGCGGTTAAAAAGGGGGGGTCGCTCCCGTCTCTCCCCGCTCCGCTGGCGCGGTTCGGGTCGGCCGGTCTAGGACGACAAACCCGAACAACGACAGCGAAAAATGGAAGGGGGGGATGGGACCCCCCCCCGCCTGTTCTTGGGACACCCCCCCGCTGTCCGCGTCCCGTTGTCCCTGCCACGGAGCCTGCCACGGAGCCTGCCACGGCACGGGGCACGGAAGGGGGGCCCCATTAGAGAGCAACCTCGGGGGTGGTCAGCCGGACGGTGGGCCAGAGCGAGCCGCGATCAATGCCCCCTCGCGCCGTCGCCGTGGTGGGCGTGCTCTCGGGGAGTTGTTGCAGCCACTCAAGACGATCGGCCGCCGTGTCGAACCCGCCGGTCGCGCGCAAGCGTTCACGATTGCCGGTTCTGATCGGGTGCTCACGCCGGGTGATTTCTTGGCGGATCTCCGGGTCGGCCTTGGTCGGCCCGGCCGGGTCCGCCGCGCCCTGGCCGTCGCCGTCCTGGGTCCCGCGTTTCAGCACGGGCGCGGCGCGTTCCGCGGCCTCTGCACCCGTGCCGACGGCGACGACGTGCACGGCGAAAGTGCACGCCCGCACCCATGCTGCGGGGGTCGGTGTAATCGATCAGGGGAGGCCGGTTCGGGTCTGGTCAGGGTCACGGCGCGGCGCGTCCGGCGACTCCCTGTTCTGCGGGTTCCGCGAGGGAAGGCGGCGTGTGATCAGACACGCCCGCCCGTGCCGCTCCAGCGCCAAAAGGCGGTCGCTCCCGTCTGTAGAGGTCCCTCCGGGAAGGGGTGTCCTCGAAGTGGCCACGAGGTTCACGTGATCCTGTCTCGTGGCTCCGGTCGCGCAGGACTCCACGAGGCCCGCTCCTGGCAGTGGCGCCTGCACGGCGGCCGCCTCAGCGGATGTCCGTCAGCGATGCGGTGTGACCGCCTGTACGCGCTCCCCGTTGAGGTACGCGGCCCACTCGTCCATCAACCGGCGCCGCCGCTCGAACAGGTCCGAGCGGGCATAGGCGGCTTCGACCTTATTCTGGACCACGTGCGCGAGCGCCGCCTCGACGACCTCGCGCGGGTGATTGGTCTCCTCGGCCGTCCAGTCCCGAAAGCTCGAACGAAAGCCGTGCGGGACGCCGCCGATCGCCAGGTCCTTGAGCAGCCCCGACAGCGCCATATCGGCCAGCCGCGTCCCGCGCCCGCTCGGGAACACCAGCGCATGGCCGTCGCCGAGCGCGCGCGCCGTGTCGAGGATCTGTGCGGCACGCCGGCACAGGGGAACCCGGTGTTCCCGCTTGGCCTTCGTGCGCGTGGCCGGGATGGTCCAGACGTGGTCCTCCGCGTCGACCTCGGCCCACTGCGCCCCGCGGACCTCACCGGATCGCGCCGCCGTGAGCACGAGGAACTCGAAGGCGAGCTTCACCACGGGCGGAGCCCCCGACGCCTGCACCGCGCCGATGGCCGCCGCCACGTCGCGATGGGGCAGCGCCCGCATGTGCTGGACCAGATGCTGCTGCGGGCCCAGGACCGGCCCGATGCGGTCGCATGGGTTGTCGGCTCTCAGGTCCATCGCCACGGCCCATTCCATCACCGTGCTGATGCGTTCGCGCACCCGCCGCGCCGTCGCCGGGCGGACATGCCAGACGGGCCGCAGCGTCTCGATCACGTCGGCGCTCGTCACCTCGGAGACCGGCAACTGACCAATGCGCGGGAACGCGAACCGCGTCATGCTCGACATCCAATCCTTGCCGTACTTCGGATTGCGCCAGCCGGGCTGCATCTGGATCCAGACCTGCTCGGCGGCGGCGGCGAAGGTCGGCGTGCGCTGGAGACGGCGCTTCTCGGCGAGCGGGTCGCCACCGGCGCGGGCGAGCTTGCGGTTGGCGAAGGCGAGCGCGCGGGCGTCCTTGAGCGAGACGAGCGGGAAGCCGCCGAGCCCGAGTTCGCGGCGGCGTCCGCGGATGGCGATCCGCTGGACCCAACTCCGGCTGCCGGACGGCTGGACGTCGAGGTACAAGCCCTGGCCGTCGCAATACCGGCCGGCCGCGGCGACGGTGCGGACGAAGGCGGTCGAGAGGGCGTGTTCGGGCTGGCGCGTGGGGGGGTGAGTCGGCAGCATCCTTTCCACCATTCTTTCCACCGTTATGTGGTGGAACGTAGTGGATGTTATAGGTCGCTCTGGCTGGTGTCAAGCCAAGATAAACTGTAGTAACTATCTATAAATAAGATAGTTATAGACGGCATTGGACGTTATTGGACGACTCACGCTGAATAGTCATGGTGGATACGGTTTCTGCCACGTCGAGACGCCATGCTCGATCTGCTCTTTGATTTTCGAGGCAAACGCGGTGTGGTAGTCGTCTTGATTCCACGCGGGTGTCTGCGCCGCGGTGTGCGTTCGGCCCCACGCCATCAGTGCCCCCCCTCTGCGCGCCACGCGTCGTCGCGCCAGTCCGACGCGTCCACGATGTCCTGCGTGTCGGAGTTGTCGGTGTCCGTGAGCCCGTACTCCGCGCGCACCGCGTCAGACGCGACGACGTACCGGCCGGTCAAGAGCGCCCGGCCCAGTTCTTCAGCCGTGTCCACGGCAAGCGCCGCCTCGCCATCCACCGTGATGTTCCGGATCATGTCGACCACCCTTTCTCTGCGGGACGGGGTGTGCGTCCCCGCGCCCGGTACCCGTCCGCCGCCGCCGCCGTCTTCCGCTCCGGCCGCGGCGCGATCAGCCGGCGTTGCGCGATCCGCGCGGTGAGCCACGCCTGCACCTCGGCCTCGATCCAGCCCACGGCACGGCCCCCGAGGGACACGGAGGCGGGAAACGTGCCGCGGGAGATGCGGAGATAGATCGTGCTGCGCGACAGACCCGTGCGGGCCTTGACGGTCGGAAATCTCAACATCGTGTGCGGCATCGTCACCCTGCTGACCGTGCAACCGAACGTCCACCACCGTAGCTGTGCGCGTTGTGCGCGAACAGGGGGGACCGGCCACCCCCCGGTGCCAAAAAAGATCAATGAATACGGGCCTCGGCCAGCAGGGCGCCCGGGCATTGCGGTCGGTGTCGAATTAATGGCAGTCGTCACCCATCTACAATCAGAGAGATAGAGAGAGTGAGTTGTGCGCAAACTTTCCGCGCAACTTTTTTTTGCGATCGCCGCGCTCGACGGATCGCCTGGCTCCAGCCGTTGTCTGGGAGCGTGACGACCAGATGAGTGGGCCGGGGCACCGGCGAGATGGCCGAGCTGTGGGCGGCAGCCTGGCGGTCAAGAGCGTCGAGACATTGCGCGGCGACGAGCCGCCTCGGTTGCGGCTGATCTCCGCCAACCTAGCCTGCGAGCCCGATGCCTGCCGTGCCGATGAGGGCCCACATCGTCCGCACCGTGCCGTGGACCGTCAGGAGGATGTGAGGCACTGTGGGGTGCCTGTCGATGCGTTCTTGTCCGTACACTATCCGTATGACAGAATGTCGGTGGATCCAATCGGAGGAACAATCATGGCCATCGCCGAAAACAAGTCGGAACGCATTGAGGTTCGGACGACCTCGAACATGAAGGCGTTGCTTCAGCGGGCTGCGGCCTCGTCACACAAGAACGTCACGGAATTTCTGCTTGAGGCAGGGATCAACGCCGCTGAGGACGCCCTGGTCGACCGCCGGATTTTCCGGCTCGACGATCGCCAGTGGCAGGCCTTCCAGGCTATCCTCGACCGTCCGGTCGCCGACAAGCCCCGCTTGACTCGATTGCTTGCGGAGAAGAGCGTGCTGGAGTGACGCCGGGACAGGAGGGGCTGTCTCCAGTCGAGAAGCTCGACGCAACGCACGATGTCGAGTCCTTCGCGTGCGGGAAAGAGCCACTCGATCGCTTTCTGAAGCGTTTCGCGCTGGCGAACCAGAAGGCCGATAGCGCCCGGACCTATGTCGCCTGCCGGGGATTGACGGTGCTCGCCTACTACAGCCTTGCGGCGGGAGCCGTCGAACATGCCGACGCGCCTCTCCGAGTCGGCAAGGGGCTGGCCCGGCACCCGATCCCGGTGATGCTCCTTGCCCGTCTCGCGGTCGACCTGACTTGGCAAGGACGAGGCCTGGGCAAGGCGCTCGTCAAGGACGCACTGCTCAGAACCGCCGCAGCCGCCGACATCGCCGGTATTCGGGCACTTCTCGTCCATGCCAAGGACGACGAGGCGCGGGGCTGGTACGAAGCCTTGGAGTTCGAGCCGAGCCCCACGGATCCCTATCACCTGTTCTTGCTCATGAAAGACCTGCGGGCAATGTTGAGCGAATGATCGAAGATCAGGAGATGATTTCCCATGCCCCGGCGGATGTCACCATCCGGCTCTTTTCTCGACTTACGGTGAGATCGCACCGGGACGGTGGCCCGGCCTCTGTGTAAGCTTGGATGACGTGCGCGGACAGAAGGTCGAGCACCACCAGGGTGAGCTGACTACCACGCGCTGATCAGCGCTGCAGGGCACCATCGTCACGACCGCCGTTGTCACCAGCACCGCCCGCGGAGAAGGTCGTTCAAGAGAGTTCCCTCACTCTACTTGCCACACGGTGAACTGCCGTTCACTCTGAAGTGCGTTCCTTGAGAGCTGATCCAGAAAGTCGAGCTGGGTAGCGTATCGCTTTCGGTCCGCTTCGGTTCGGTACGCTTCCTGGTCTAGATACAAGGTCGCAACTCCGTTGCCTCTGGTAACTCTCCCCTGTACCTGAGTGTCGTCGAGGGAGGCAAGATCGATCACTCTCGTGCCAACGTCTGAGTAGATCTGAATGAGGAGCGGCTCCGCTGTGATGATGTACGTCTCTGGTCCGAGATCGGCTGCCAGCGAAGCCACTGCCAGCGCGGGCGCTATGCGCCCGTCCTGCTCAGACCGAGTCAGCTCATCGCGGAGTCCAGCTGTAAGCACATCCGGCGTCACGTTGAACGTGGACACATCTGGGTGTCGATAGTAGTGCGCCATAACTATGAGGCTGTTCGCCCACGGTTCGCGGCCGTTCTGTTTGCTACCAAGCGCAACGATGACAGTACCCAACTCTGGCACGCCTTGCATGAGGATCCCGTAGAACAGCATGTTGACTCGGTGTTCCAGTTGTCGTGATTCTGCGTCGAGTATGCCGGCCGTCGTCGACGGCATAGACGCCATCAGTGCGATCGATCTCTTGAAGGCTTCTGTTCTGTCGGTCCCGAGCCGCGCCTTGTCCATGTCAGTGAGATCCATGACAGGCGACGAATGGACCGATAGGCCATGATCCAATGCCAGCATCTCTGGCAACGCCCTTGATGAGCAGTGAGCTAGGTGCATGGCGGCGAATTTCGTATTGGACGGAAAACTAAAGGCCATCAGTGTCGAAGGATAGCTAGCTGATGCCTCGACCAGGACGATGGAGGTTGGTATTGTCAGGCGAGCGTGTTAGCACGGCAAATTAAATCACACCCGGAGCCGCCGTTACCCACAATTTCCCCCAACCGACGGCTCAAACTCCAAAACTCGACCCCACCAGCCCCGCTGTACGCGTTCGTCGACTGGTGCGCAGTCCACGGGGTGGCCATCCACTACATCCAGCCGGGCCAGCCGGACCAGCGGGCCTCCCGGTCAAGCAACTCGGCGTTGTTGCACGAATAGTCCCTGGCCCGCACGATGCCCACCGACAGGATCCTCACTGGCCGATGCGATATGACACTGGTCGGCCGAGGGCGGTCATCCGATTGAGGATCTCACAGCCGAGGACGACCTCACTCCACTGGCCAGCTGGACTCCGGGCGCGAAGGCCATCGCCGATGATGGACTTGTAGCGGAAGAACGTGTTCTCCACCCGACTCTGACGATGGTACCCTGACGCCTTCTGCCACTGGCGCCGTCCGAGCGTCTTCACCAACGTGATCGTCCGATCCCGCGCGGGCGACCGCGGGCCGTGCCCAGAGACGTTCGCCGTCCTGGCCGGTGGGACGACGACTGTCGCCCCCCGCGCCCCCGTCGTTTCGTAGACGGCGACCGTGTCATAGGCGGCGTCAGCGGTGACGCGCACGAGAGGGCCCTCGACTGCAGTGAGCAGATCGAGGGCAGTAGTCGCATCATCACCCGTCTCCTCGGTCAACGTGTGGACACGGATCACGCCGGACTGATCGACGCCAAAGTGGAGTTTCCTCCAGCCGCGCCTGCCGCGGCCACCGTGTGTCGCGGCAGCCCACTCACCGGCCCCGACGATGGACAGACCTGTGCTGTCAAGCACCAGATAGATGCCCTCGTCGGTCGTGACCGGTCGCAGACGGCGCGTCAGATGCTGACTGCGCCGGGAGAGCGTCGTATAGTCGGGGGCGGAGAGGTCGAGGCGCATCATCCCGAACAGGGCGTGCAGGAACCCTTCGGCTTGGCGCAGCGGGAGATGGTAGAGGAGTCGCAGGGTCAGGGCGGTCTCGATGGCGAGATCCGAGTACCGCCGCTGCCCGCCCCGCTGGCCGCTCCGGCGGGGCGTCCAGGCAGCGATCGCCTCCGAGGACAACCACACCGTCACATCGCCGCGTCGAACGAGGGCTTGGTTATAGGCCGGCCAGTTCGCAACGCGGTACTTCGTCTTGTACGTGGGATGGACCTTCGACTGCATCCCTGTAGTGTGGCTCCTGCGGAGGGTCACGAGAAGTGCGCCCCCCCACGCAGGGTCTTCATGCAACAACGCGTGTGCCGGGAAAGCTCGGTCAAGGGGGACAAGATGACGTGACGTAATCTTCGAAACCTTGTTTGAAACCCTGTGGGTATTCAATCCCATCCGGCCAAGGTCGGCCGCCAGCCGGAACCGAGTGATGCGTGGGCCTGGGGTGGCCCAGGACGCGAAGCGTTCACAGGGAGCTCGTAGGCCCGCGTGATGGAGCCCCGAAATGCACAGGTGCGAGGGCCGACGCCTTGCGTTGGGCGGAAGGCAGCATTGTTGCTTCCCAAAGGCCGTGGAGGCAGCGACCTCGCCGGGGTCGAAGCAGCGTGGCATGCGTGCGGGTGAGTTTCCCTGGAACCCGGGAGGCCTCGTCGTCTCCATCTTAGAGACCGCCGGACGTCGGGTCACCGGCTGACCAAACCCGAGGCCGTGGATGGAGCACCTGCCGTCCGACGGAGCGAATCCCAGGTGCTCGGATGGTACGGCTCCGCGAAGGCAACGAAGCGTGGCGGGACGGGCGGCGAGGAATCGGAGCGTCTCATAGTACCGAGGAAGCGGGGGAATCGAGCCGACGAGACCCCGTGGAGGGAAGGGGACGCCGACAGATGGACCCGTTGGAGGGACCGATGGCCAACACACCGAGGTTGGAAACCGTCTCAACGAAACGCCAACGGATAGCCGAGCTGGCCCGACAGACACCGGAGCTGGTATTCACGAGCCTGGCTCACCATATCGACATCGACATGCTTCATGCGGCCCACGTGGCGACGCGGAAGGACGGGGCGGTCGGACTGGACGGACAAACGGCGGACGACTACGCAGCGAATCTGGAAGCCAATCTCCAATCACTGCTCGACCGCTTCAAGTCTGGCCGGTATCACGCGCCTCCCGTTCGTCGCGCGCATATCCCGAAAGGGGATGGCCGGAAGACTCGACCGATCGGGATTCCGACGTTCGAGGACAAGGTACTGCAACGGGCCGTGGTGATGGTGCTGGAGAGCGTCTACGAGCAGGACTTCCTGGACGAGAGCTTTGGCTTTCGGCCCGGGCGCTCGGCTCACGGCGCGCTTCAGACCTTCTGGGAGCAGACGATGAAGATGGGTGGTGGCTGGGTGATTGACCTCGATATCCAGGGCTTCTTTGATACCTTGGACCATCGCCAGCTTCGTGGCTTTCTGGACCGGCGGGTGCGCGACGGCGTGCTGCGCCGAGCGATTGACAAGTGGCTGAAGGCCGGTGTGCTGGAGGACGGACGGCTCCGCCGCTCCACCCTCGGCACGCCGCAAGGTGGGGTGGTTTCGCCGCTGCTGGCGAATATCTACCTGCACCATGTGCTCGATGCGTGGTTCACGACGGAGGTGCAACCGCGTCTTCGTGGGCGCAGCGTCCTCGTCCGTTATGCGGACGACGTGGTCATTGTCATTGAGGAGGAATCTGATGCTCGTCGGGTGCTAGATGTGCTCCCGAAACGCCTCGCGCGCTTCGGCCTCACGATGCACCCGGAGAAGAGTCGGTTGGTTCGATTCCGCCGCCCGCCATTGGGGTGGCGCGCCGGGCCGGACGGCGACAGATTCCCGCCCCCTGGCACGTTCGACTTCCTGGGATTCACGCACTACTGGAGAATGGCCAGGAGCGGCAGCTGGGTGTACAAGCGAAAGACGGCGAAGGCTCGCCTCCGGCGGAGCCTCGAGTCGGTCAATCGCTGGTGCGCGACGCACCGTCACACGTCGATTGCTGAGCAGCACCAGATGCTGATGTGGAAGCTGCGTGGGCACGCGGCCTATTACGGCATTACCGGAAATGGCCAGAGCCTGTCGACGTTTAGCTACCATGTTGTGCACATCTGGCAGAAGTGGCTCAATCGTCGGTCGCAGAAGAAGGCGATGCCGTGGCGGCGGTTCCTCCGTCTCCTCGCGCGATACCGGCTTCCGCGGATGACGGTCAGGCCCTCCGTCGCATGCGCGTAGCGAAGCCATCTATCGAGGAGCCGGATGCGGAAGAACCCGCACGTCCGGATCCGTGGGGGACTGGGGTCAGTAACGGCCCTGGTCTACCCGACCAAGTAGCGGTACGAGGCGACAGCTTCGACGACATCCTGCGGGTCGCGTCCGGTGCGCGGCCGGCGCCACTAACTGTCGGCTGGTGACGCGTATTCGTTGTCGATCTCTTTGGCTATTTCGATCACCCTGCCGGCCGTGGCATGAGGTGATCGGCGAGAATCTCCGCCATCTCCAGGTCCAGCCCTGCGCGGCCGTTTTGAAAATACTCGCGCAACATGCGCACCGAGTAATCTGCATGACGGTATAGGACCAACAACGGCTCCTCGAACGGACGGTCACGCTCTGTCAGTGCTGTCCGAAAGCGTTGAAGAGCGTCCTCGACCGTCTGCAGTCCGCCAAGTCCAAGTTCACTCGGCTCGCTATCGTAGACGGCGAGTGCCACCTTCGGCGTCCAGTAATCACAGGCTTTGAAGATCGACGTCAACGGAGTAGAAACGTATTTCATACGGTGTTCCTCATCGTCGGCCTTGAGCTCAGTAATCGCCATCCGACACTGTTCCGCCAGCGTTTCATGTTGCCCTTCGATCAGAGCTTTGAGGCTAACGTGCTGCCACTCGGTCTTCCCATCGTGGCGCCGGAGTCAAGCCCATTCTTAGAGTCTCCCTCTGGGATGGGTGAAACCCCTCGCCTTTAGGCGAAGCCTTCAGGAGGCCGCAGGGCCGGACCTCTTCGGGCTCTGGGACGTGCGCCGTGATAGTCGGCTTCAGCCGACGCGGCGCACTGAATCCCTCGCCTTCAGGCGAGGGAGACTCAAAGTCTCCCTCTGGGATGGGTGAAACCCCTCGCCTTTAGGCGAAGCCTTCAGGAGGCCGCAGGGCCGGACCTCTTTGGGCTCTGGGCCGTGCGCCGCGATAGTCGGCTTCAGCCGACGCGGCGCACTGAATCCCTCGCCTTCAGGCGAGGGAGACTCAATTGAAACTCTCTACGGCTCCGGATTCGTCATGCGGCCTTCTTCGATGTCGTCGTGTCGATCTTCAGTTCTTGCTTCAACGCGGCACGAAGCGTGGGCAGGTGGCGGTAGCCCATCAGCTTCCGCAGGCGCGGCTCGATGTCCAGGAGCGCGGTCGCCAGCCAGCGGTGGCGTTGGCTCGAGTTCTGCCAGTGGTCAACCTTCGCACAGCGTTCCTCAACGAGCGCATTGACCGACTCCAGACAGTTCGTCGTCTTCAGCGACCGGCCCAGCACCCCGTACAGCCCGAGGCGATGCAGCGTTAAGGTTTCGTCCAGACCTTCTGTCAAGCTCCGAGCCGCCGACTGGTTCCGTTCGTCGAGCTCGCCCTGGAGCGTCTTGAGCGCCGTGAGGGCCTCGTCGTACTCCGGCCGGTTGTAGGCGCGCTGGAGGCGCTGACGCCACGCCGCCAGTTCGCTCTTGGCCAGGTGACTCACCACGTTCTCCCGCTTGTGCCACTGTCACCGTTGGACCAGGGCGCGGTGGCGGAAGGTCTTCCGGACGGCTGCCCGCAGCCCCTTGCTGCCGTCGAGGATCACCAGCAGGCCCTGCGAGAGGTCCAGCCCCCGCTCGACCAACGACCGCAAGAACAGCGTCAGCACCCGCTCATTCTCCGTGTCCGTCTCCACGAAGCCGAGGAAGTGTTTCGCCCCAGAAATGGTGATGCCCAGTGCGATGACCATTGTGGCCTCGGCGAACGTCTTGCTGTCCAATACGATGGCCACGACGTCCTCAGCGGCCAGGTCCCGCTCCTGGAGCTCGTGAAGCTTCGCGGCGCTGGCCTCGATGAAGCCTCGGGACACCGTCGACCCCGACAGCCCGATCGCGCCGGGAATCGCCTCGGCGGCCGCCTCGTAGTTGCGACACGAGATCCCATAGAGCCCGCGCTTCAGCAGGAGGTCATTCACCGCGCCGTCGCCATGCAACGCCTCGTAGGCGCGCAACGGAATCTCCCGCCCCGCGACCCCGCGCACCCGCGGCACCCGAATCGGCACCCGCTGCCCCGCCAGGCCGACGGTCCCAGGGTTGCTACCGTGCCGGCGGCCCCCGATCGACGCGGCCTTGCGGGCGTAGCGCTCGCCAGCCAGCGCCGTTACCTCCTCGTCGAGCACCTCCTCCACGTGCATCAAGCCCAGCGGGACCAGCGAGCGGATCAGCTCCACCTTGGCGTCCAGCTCCAGCGCGGTGTAGTCCTCGCGCCGGATAACCTCGACCCGGCCCAGCTTGCGACCCTTCTTGCGCTTCCTGACAGGACGTAGGACACTGCTCATCTCGGCTCCTTTCTCTCGTGGGTTGATGGCCGTTTTGCTTAACGTCATCAAACCACAGGGTGTGGGAGCCGTTTCAATTTCCAACTAAGTTTCGCTCACCCTCGCTGAGAACCACCGGGACGCCCTTTCTCTATCGCCCCAGCCGGCTGCTTGGCGCGATCGGGACGAAGAACAACCAGGAGACGACCTGGACCGAGCGGCTCGACGCGGACCACATCACGCCCTACCGCTCCGGCATGGCGGGCTGCTTCCGGTGTCCGGTCAACTGTCGACCGTTGAACGATCTGGGGTCGGCCTCCGGCGACCGCTATGACGCGGGCGACGGCCCCGAGTACGTGACGCTCGGGAAGTTCGGGCCGAATCTCGGCGTGGACCGCGTCGAGGCGGTCATTCGGCTCAACAACGTCTGCAACGACCTCGGGCTCGACACCGCCTCGACCGGATCGGCCATCGCCTGGGCGATGGAGCTCTTCCAGCGAGGCATCATCACGACGAGGGAGACCGGAGGCCTCGAGCTGGCCTGGGGACGCGCCGACGTGATCGAGCGACTCCTGTTCATGACGTCAGCGCGGGAGGGCTTCGGCGACGTCGTGGCAGACAGCACGCGGGCGGTCGAGCGCGGCCACTATCCGACCGCCGCCCTCCGCTATCGTATGGCGGTCAAGGGTCTGATGCAGAGCGATCCGCACGACGCGCGGATCCTCAAGGCCTTCGCCCTGGGTATGGCGGTGGCGACACGAGGGATGGATCACCTGCGCAACCGCGTGACGCTCGAGATCAACGCGCGCATCAACGACGACCCGACCTTCAAGCATCGGCTGTACGGCGGGCGGGTCAGCGGCCAGCCAGACAGCTACGACGGCAAGGAGATCGCCGTTCGCGTCTGCGAGAATCTCTACGGCGTCGGAGATGCGGTCGGGATGTGTCGGTTCACGACGAAGCTGTTCAACAGCCCGTCACTGCCGGGCTTCGCGGAGTTCGCCAGCCAGATCGCGAACGTGACGGGACTGACGCTCGACGAATCCGACCTCGACCGCGTCGGCCTGAACATCATGGGGACGGAGCGCCTGATCAATCATCGCCTCGGCGTGCGGCGCAGGGACGACACGCTGCCTGATCGGTGGTTCGAGGAACCGATCGCGGTGGGGCCGTATCGGGGCGCGACGATCGCGCGACTCGAGTTCGAGGCGCTACTCTCGCGCTTCTACCAGATCTCCGGGCTCACATCAGAGGGCATACCGCGGCCGTCGTGGCGGCGCGAGCTGGAGGCGTTACTCCAGCCGTCGTGAGGTCGATCCCGTGGCGATCACCGTGAGGCTCCCCGCGGCATTGCGGGTCGGCATGGCCGATACGATCGTGGTGGACGAGCCCGCGCGCACGATCGCCGATCTCGTCGAGATCCTCGAGCGCCGGCTTCCCGGATTACACGCGCAGCTCGACGACTCCGTCTTCAACTTCGCCATCAACGACGAGATCGTGCTCTATCAGGTCCGCGGTCGGACGTTGGAGGATGGGGACGTCGTGGAGATCATTCCAACGATCTCCGGGGGCGCCTCAGGCTCGGCGCACTAGTAATACTTTGTTAGATCGCACAATTTGGGCGAGATCCGACAAGTGATCTAATTTGAGGACATTGTACTTTTCCGGCGAATTCGGTACCCTGCGCGGTAGTGCACGACCGCCGCACGGTGGGTCAGTTGCGTCGCCTGATGAGATGGCTCGAGGCCTTCAAGGCGTGCTTCGGCCATCGCGCACAGGAGCTGGCGTTGCGCCGGTACGTCCAGGGGTTGCTCAGCGACAGCCCGCGCAAGTCGATGGAAGCGATGCTGGCGCGGGGGACCGATCCCGGGGGCTATCAAGCGTTCCAACACTTCATCACCGATGCGCCGTGGAGTGCCGACGGCGTCTGGCGCTGCCTGCGGGCGGTGCTGCCCGAACGCGAAGGGCTGGTGATCTTCGCTGGCACGAGTTTCCCCAAGCCAGGGACGTCCTCGGTCGGGGTGGCCCGCCAGTACTGTGGGGCCGTGGGGAAAGTCGCCAATGGCCAAGTGGCGGTCACCGCGGCGCTGTGGACCGGGCTGCGCGCCTACTTGCTGGGGGCCGCGCTCTATGTGCCCGAGGCGTGGCTGACCGACGCCGCCCGCGATCGGGCGCGGCTTCCCCGGGGTGTCCGGTTGCAGGCGAAGTGGCGCCAAGCGCTCACCCTGCTCCGGCAGGTGCGCGCCAGCGGCCTCACCGGCACCGGCGTGCTGGCCGATGCGGAGTTTGGCGATACCGGCCTGTTTCGGGCCATGTGGCATCGGTTGCGGCTCCCCTATGCGGTGGGGATTTCCTCGTCGCAGACCGTGTTCCTGGGGCGGCCGCGCCTCGGGCACCGGCGGGGCGGCCGGCTGGGGCGCCCGCGCACCCGGCCAGACCTGGCGGCGGGCGTGCGGGCGTACACGGTGGCCCAGGCCGCCAAGGCGCAGCCGCGGTGGCGGCCCATCAGCTGGCGCAACCGCCGCGGCGGGCGCCGCTGGACGGTCCAGTGTGTGGCCCTGCGGGTGACCCCGGCCCACGACTGGCGCGACCGCCGGCTCGCCCCCGAGGTGTGGCTGCTGGCCGAACGCGACACGGGCACGACGCCGCGGACCAAATACTTCTTCGTCAACCTGCCGGCCACCACCTCCTGGCCGCAGCTCGTCCGACTCGCACATCAGCGGTGGGCCATCGAGCAGCAGTACCAAGAGTTGAAGACCCACCTCGGGTTGGATCACTTCGAAGGCCGCACGTTCCCGGGCTGGCACCATCACGTCGTGCTCACCGCCGTGACGTACAACTTCCTGCAGGCCGAGCGGCGGCGGCACCTCGCCGGGCTCACCTTTCCAGTGGCCCGCGCGATCGTGCAGGAAATCTTCACCGCGTACCTCTTTGCTCCACGGCCGTTCTACCTGAAGCGCATCGAGGCGCTAAAGTCGGTGCAATTGCGGATCTAACAAAGTAGTACTAGCGGCCCGTGGCAAAATTCCTGCTGCAGTCGGCCAGCGCTGCATCCCGCCTGACTGCGTTGCTCGTCGGTCAAATACTCCCGGGATTCTTCCTCCTCGCGCCTTGCCAGCCGGGCGCAGCGCCGCCCTTGGTGCGACGCAGGACTTTTGCCACGGGCTGCTAGCCTTGCTGCGAGCTGGACAGGCTCTCGGCGGAGGAGAGGTAGCTCTGGCGTGCGCGCGCGTTCATCCCGCCCCGCCTGACCTTGACCTCGAGCTTGTGAATCTTGCCGTCGAGCTGATCGGGTGTGAACCCGAGGACGTACTGGCTGTGCAGCTCCTGGGCCACGCGGGTAAACGTGGGGCCGAGCTCGTCCGTCTCCTTGAGCTCGAAGTAGCCACCCCCGGTCTCCTCGGCGAGCTTCTTGAGCCCGCGGTCGGGCCGGCTACGCACCTGACGAACGCCGTTGAAATAGTCGCTCTCGAGGCCGATGGCGTAGACCATGACCTCCTCCGTTCGGGCGCGCTCGAGGACCTTGCGCAGCCCGACCCTGCTGTCGGTGTCATCGCCATCGGTGAAGACGAGGATCACCCGTCGCCCTGGGATGTCGAGGAGCTGGTCGAGGCTCTGGTCGACCGCGTCGTAGAGCCGAGTCGGATTGCCGAAGTCGAGGTCGCCCAGCGCTGAGATCAGGCTGTCGCGGTGCGAGGTGAACTCGGGGCTGAACTGGATCTTGTCGTTGAAGGCGCCCACCCGCCCTTGGTCTTCGGGGAGGAGACGAAGGAGGAACTGTTCGGCCCCGGCCTTCAGGAGATCGAGGCTGGGCGTCATGCTGGCGCTGGTATCCAACATCACGATGACCGTGATCGGCTGGATCTGGCTGTCGAAGAACGTGATCTCCTGTGGCTGGTCGTTGTCGAAGATCTCGAAGTGCGCCTGCTCGAGACCGGGCACCAGGCGCTTCTGCTTGTCGGTGACGGTCACGTAGAGTGGCACGATCTGCGTGCCGGTTCGGAACACCGGAGTCTGCTGCCCAAGCGCGACCACCCCGGCCACCGACACCGCCGCGGCCAGCGCGGTGACGAGAATTGTTTGACGCATACCAGCCAGCCTAGCAAGCTCCGGGCCGGCTGGCAAGCAGGGTGTCCGCCCGCCACCGTCCGGTTGTCGCCGCACCGGCCGGAGCTCGCGCGTCGCCCGGCAGGGTCGGGCCGCGGGTGGTAGACTTGAAGCGCCTGGCCAGCCAGGGACGCCGATCGAGGAGCCGACCCGCCAGCCCTTTCCACCGCCGGCCCTTCAGCCTGCAACGCCTGACGGAGTCCGATGTGACTGCACGATAACGAACGGTGAGGTGTCGCGGTTCGACCGGAGGATCGTCGACGGACCCATTCTGATCTCGGTGTGGACCCTGGCGTGGCCGACCATGCTGCAGAACGTGATCGCCGGTCTGCAGGGGATCGTCGACCACGTCATGGTGGGGCACTTCGTCGGCTTCACGGCGAACGCGGCGATCGGGGTGAGCTGGCAGATCTTCCTGGTCGTCATCGTCTTCGTGAGTTCTCTCTACACGGGCATGGGCGTCCTGGTGGCGCGGTTCGCCGGGGCGGACCAGCCCGACAAGGTGAATCGGACCGTCTATCAGGCCCTGCTGACGTCGGTGCTGCTCGCCTTCGGTATTCTGGCGCCGATCGGGTTCTTCTTCGCTCCACGTCTCCTCGAGTTCGTCCACGCCACGCCGGCCGTCAGGGCCGAGGCGCTGCCCTACCTGCGCCTCATGTTCACGTTCAGCATCGGCATGCTCAACTTCTTCATGCTCGCCGGGGCCCTGCGGGCGTCCGGCGACGCGCGCACGCCCCTGAGGCTCGGGATCGCAATGACGGTCCTGAACCTGGTCCTCAACGTCATCCTGATCCGGGGACTCGGGCCGATCCCGGGACTGGGAACGCTGGGGGCCGCGCTCGGGACGGTGATCGCGGGAGGCGTCGTCTCGACCTTCGGGCTCGCCTTGCTGTTCACCGACCGCTACCCGATTCGCTTCAGCCGCGCGATGCAGCTGCGCCCCAGCTGGGACATCATCCGCTCGCTCTTCCGGTTCGGGCTTCCCACGGGGTTCCAGGGGGTCGCGATGAACCTGGCGGGCGTGATGCTGTTGCGGTTCATCGGCTCGCTCGACAACAGCGCGGAGGCGCAGGCGGCGTTCGCGGTGGGGTACACACAGCTCTTCTCGCTGATCACCTGGACCTCCGTGGGACTCATGAGCGCGACCGCGGTGGTGGCGGGCCAGAACCTCGGGGCGGGACGCCCCGACCGGACGGTGAAGGCGGTTGGCGTGTCGTCGGTGATTGGCCTGGCGACCGCAGCCGCGCTCGGTCTGCTCTTCGTCGCGATTCCGCGGTCGCTACTCGGCGTGTTCGGCATGACCGACCCGGCCGTCCTCGAGCTCGGCGAGAGCCTGCTGCGATATCTCAGCGTCTCGGGTTTCTTCATCGCGGTGGCGCTGATCCACACGGGCGGCCTGCAGGGCACGGGCGACACCCGGAGCCCGCTCTACATCTCGGTGATCTCCCAGATCGTGATCCCGCTCGGAATCTGTGGATGGATCCAGGCGACCCGCGGACTCCAGCCAACCGACATCTGGCTGGCCATCGTGCTGGGCCACTTCACGCGGGCCGCGCTCTCGGTCGTGCGGTTTCGCCAGGAAAAGTGGTGGGAGATCGCCGTGGACATCGATCCGGTTCGCGCGTGAGGACGACCTGGTTCGTCAGCTTCACGTGCAACTTTGTGAGATCGGTCGCAGTGGGGCGGAATGGCGGCCGCCAGGCAAACCGTGAAGGCGGCCAGCCTCCGTGGCGTATCCGAGACACGTGCGTGAGCCGCCGCAATGTTTTCGGTTTGCTGGGCGGCCGCCGTTCCGCCCCACTGCGACCGATCTCACAAAGTCGGGCTAGTTACGACCGGTGCTGTCCTCGGCGATCGCGCGCTCGACCAGCATCCGCATCCAGCCGCGCCAGGGCGCGTCGGGCGGCTCGGGGTCGAAGGTGTCGCGGTAGCCGTCCAGATCGATGGCCGCCGCGATGCGATCCACCGTCCAGCCGTCGGCCAGGCCGCGGCCGATCACGCCCAACGCGCTTTCGAGGAACCGCGCGCGGTCTTCGATCACTCCCTTCCCACGCCGCACGCGTCCGTGCCCGGGCACGATGACGTCGATGTCGAGGCCCTGGATCCGCGAGAGCGTCTCGCCCCACGCGGCGGGGTAGCCGTCTCGCGCGAACGGCGGCCCGCCCGTCACGAGATCGCCGACGATGGCGACCTTCTCGGCCGGGAGGTAGACGACTGTGTCGCCCCCGGTGTGCCCACTGCCGAAGTAGAGCAGCTGGATGCGTCGATCCGATCCGTGAAGCCCCAGCACCCGACTGAAGGTGAGGTGGGGCAGCACCAGCCTCGTCTGCCGCAGCTCCCGCAGGAACGCCTCCTGCTCTGCGATCCGTCGTCGGATGCGTGCGACCTCGGCTCCGGCCGGCGTGGACGCCTCGAGCGGCCCGAGCCGCTCACGCAGCATCGCGATGTCCCGCGGGAGCCTCGCGCGGTCCACCTCCAGACGCCTGAGGCCGAGCGTGGCGATCTCCTCGCGGGTGATCGCGTGCGAGAGGATGGTCACGTCCCCCGGGAACGCCGCGGTGTAGGCCTGGGTGCCCTGCGTGTGATCCGGGTGCCAGTGCGTGTTGACCACGTAGCGCACGGGCAGGCCGACCCGCGCCCGGATCTCGGCGAGGAGATCGCGTGCAAACGACGGACGCATGTGGGTATCCACGACGACCACATGGTCGTGGTTGACGATGAACGCGGCATTGGCTCCCGCCGGGACTCCGGGGCGGGGCGACACGGCATAGACGCCGGGCGCGACTTCTTCGAGATCGAAGCTCTGCGCCCGGACCGCGGCGGAGAGCGCGATACACGCGATGAGCGTCGCTAGCAGCCCGTGGACCGCCGGTTGTCTCGAACCCGTGCGCATGCCGTGCCCGCTCTCCCGGTCGCCAGATCCTCTCGAGTCCAATCGACGTTAACCCCAGAATTCACTTGGGCTGACGGCGCCTGGCGTGTTCTGGACGGCGAGGGCTGTGTTGCTCCTCGGTCGCTTGGGCCCGCCAAGTTCCCTCGTCGCGCCTTGCCCTCGCCGCCCAGCCCGGCGCCATCCGCCGTCAACCCGAGTGAACTCTGGGGTTAAGCCCAGCCGAGCAGGCGCGCGGCGGTTGCCGTGAGGAACGTCACGAGGAAGGCAAGCGCGAGAGGCATGAGGCCGCCCACGGCCGTCCACCGCAGGCTGAGGGTTTCCTTGTAGATCGTGATGATCGTGGTGGCGCACGGGTTGTGAAGCAGCGAGAACAGCATCAAGTTCACCGCCGTCAGCATCGTCCAACCGTGCTGATCCACGAGCAGCGTCCGGATCGCGTCGAACGATTCTAGATCCGACATCATCCCGATGCCCATGTAGACCATCAGCATCGTCGGGACGACGATCTCGTTCGCCGGGATCGCGATGACGTAGGCCAGCATGATGACGCCATCGAGACCCACGGCGCGTCCCAGTGGGTCGAGCGCACTGGCGACGTGCGCGGCCAGGCTGGCGTCTCCCGCGTGAATGTTGCCGAGGATCCAGATGACCCCACCCGCGGGCACCGCGGTCAGGATGGCGCGCCAGAGGACGAAGATGGTCCGGTCGATGAGCGAGGTGTAGAGAATCCGGCCGATACCCGGGCGTCGATACGGCGGGAGCTCCAGCGTGAAGGCGGACGCCTCGCCCTTGAGGATCGTGCGGGAGAGGAACCAGGACACCAGCAACGTGAAGGCGACTCCGATCAGGACGATGCCGACCACCGCTCCGGCGGCGGCGAGCGACGCGAGGACCGGCGGGAAGGCCGCTGCGACGAAGATCGTGGCCAGCATGATCAGGGTGGGGAAGCGCCCGTTGCAGGGCACGAAATTGTTGGTCAGGATCGCGACCAGCCGCTCGCGCGGCGAGTCGATGACCCGGGTCGCGATGACCCCGGCGGCGTTGCAGCCGAACCCCATGGCCATCGTGAGGGCCTGCTTGCCGTGCGCTCCGGCCTTGCGAAAGAGGAAGTCCAGGTTGAAGGCCACGCGCGGCAGGTAGCCCAGATCCTCGAGGATGGTGAACAGCGGGAAGAAGATCGCCATCGGGGGGAGCATCACGCTGACGACCCACGCCAGCCCCCGGTAAACCCCGTGCCAGACGAACCCCGTGATCCACCAGGGCAGACCCACCGACTCGAACAGGGCCGCGCCGTGATCCTCCAGCACGAAGAACATCGTCGCGAGCGCCTGGGACGGGTAGTTGGCCCCCGTGATCGTCAGCCAGAAGACGACCGCCAGAATCAGGAGCATCAGGGGAAGGCCGAAGACCGGAGACGTGACCACGCGGTCGATGCGCTGATCCAGATCCCAGCGCCGTTCGCCGGTCTGCCGGGCGGCGCGCCGCGCGACGCGTTCCGCCTCGGTGAAGATCGACTTCACCGCCTCGTCGCGAAAGCTGGACTGTAGGGTGTGCCGCAGCGCCCGCGCGCGCTGAACCACGGCCTCCGGCGTCGGTGTGCCGCCTTCATCGACGCGCGCGGCGACGCCGGCGTCACCCAGGGTCGACAGCGGCAGCGACAGCGCTTCACGGTCGTCCATCACTGGGCGCCCTGCAACGCGATCTTCCGGCTGAACCTCGCGTCGGCTGCCTGCTGCCGGGTGACCAGCTCGGCCAGCTCCCCGTCGACCAGGGCCTCCTCCACCCGGGCGTCGCCGTCCAGCAGCCGGATCGCGATCCAGCGGGCGTTGGGTACGCCGGGCGCCACCCCCTCGATCAGCGGGACGAGCTCGTCGACCGCACGCTGGAACTCGGGGGTGCCCTGGACCCGCAATGGCTTTGTGGTCAGTGCGCCGTCGATCACACCCTCGACTGCCGCGAGGAGCGCCTGCATGCCCTCACCCGTGCGCGCCACGAGCGGGATCGCCGGGACGCCGAGATCCCGGGAGAGGGTTCGCGTGTCGACCTCCAGGCCCTTGCGCTGCGCTTCGTCCATCAGGTTCACCGCGACGACCACCCTGTCCGTGATCTCGAGTACCTGGAGGATGAGGTTGAGGTTGCGCTCGAGACAGGTCGCATCCGCCACCACGATCGTGCAGTCGGGTCGGCCGAACAGGATGAAGTCTCGCGCGACCTCCTCGTCCTGCGAGGCGGACAGCAGCGAGTAGGTGCCCGGCAGGTCCACGAGCTTGTAGCGAACCCGATTGAACGCGAAGCCACCCTCGGCCCGCGTCACCGTCTTACCGGGCCAGTTGCCGGTATGCTGGCGAAGACCGGTCAGCGCGTTGAAGACCGTGGACTTCCCGGTGTTCGGGTTGCCCGCGAGCGCGACGACGCGGTCGAACTTCTCGACGCTGAGCCCCATCTGGGCCAGCTGCGCGTGGGCCGGGCAGGCGGCGCAGGCATCGTGGTCGGTCACGGCCTCACCTCATCGTTCGCGCTCGCGTCGCCGCCGGTCCCGCGCGCGGCGAGGGCGGCCGCGGTGTCGGTGGCCTCGGCGTCCATGGGGGTGACGAGGATCTGCGCAGCCTGATCCCGGCGCAGCGCGACGAGCGTACCCCGGATGCGGTACGCACGAGGATCGCCGGCGAACGTATCGAGCTCCGACTGCAGTCGCGCACCCGTCGTGAACCCCAGGTCCAGCAGACGGCGGCGGGTGAATCCCTGACAGGCATCGTCGAGGCGTACCACCTCGGCCGGGGTGCCCGGCGCGAGGGTCGAGAGCGGTCGGACGCCCGATTCGACCGGCGGTGAACCCATGACCTCGGCCACGAACACGTTGGCGGCCACCGCCGGGGCGAGCCGGTACTCGCGCTCGCCATCGCTGAAGAGGATGCGTTCGGGGGTCGCCTCCAGGACCCGGACGACCTGGCCGACGCGAAAGCCCTCCGCGACGATCTGAGAGAAGGCGAGCGGCGGCTCGTCCTCCAGGTGGACGATGCGCCCCGGCGTCCCCGTGGGCCAGTCGGTCATCGGTGATCCCGTGGCCGGTTCCAGGTAGCCGTCGGCGGTGGGGATCGGGTCGCCGTGCGGATCTCGCGGCGGATGGCCGAGCGACGCGTCGAGGCGGTCGACTTGCTCTGGCGTCAGCGAATGCTCCCGACGCTCGGCCTCCTCGTGAAGCTGTCCGAGCGGGAGCCTGGCCTCGTCGGCGAGATACCGCTCCCAGAGACGATGGGCCCTGACGACCTGGAGTGCGACCCGCTCACCCGCGGGCGTCAGGTGGAATTGCGCCCCCTGCGTTTGGATCAGGCCCTGGTTCTCCAGCCGTTCGACCAGCCCCATGATGGTGGCGTCCGCGAGGCGGAGCGTCCCCGCCAACGAGGAAAACGATCCGTGCCGACCGCGGTACTCCTCGGACAGGAGGTGCTTCAGGGCGTCCTCGGCCCGCTGGCGTCCGACAGCAGCCCGGCGCTGCTTCCAGTAGGCGGCCAGCCCGGCGCGGGGCAGGAGGATGAGGATCAAGGCAACCAGTACGGCGCCGAGCATGAAGGTCATTGCACAGATTTAGCTTAGTAGCTGTCCGATTTTGACTATTCCAATTTAACACTGGCTATACTCAAACGTCAAACGACTCTCGAGGGCACGCTAGCGCGACCCGACGAGCGGGCGCTGTCGCGCGATTCAGGCCACCTCGACCAGCAGCTTCGACGCGGCGCGCGTACCCAACGTGATGAGGCGATCGGCGCTGCCCCGCACGCTCACACTATCGGCGCGTTCGTCTCGAGACTCGACCTGGATGATCTCTCCGGGTTTGAGCAGCGAGCTCTCCACGAAGCGAAGGAAATCCGGGTCCTGGTCGGAGATCCGGATGATGGTCAGGGAGGTGCGCAGCGGGCAGTTGAGCAGCGTGAGACAGTCGAGTCGCTTGACGACCCCCTCCTGGTCGGGGATGGGATCGCCGTGCGGGTCGGTTTCCGGGTAGCCCAACATCTCATCGATCCGATCGACCAGCGTGTCCGACACGGCGTGCTCGAGTCGCTCGGCCTCGTCGTGCACGTCCGCCCAGCTCATGCCCAGAACCTGCACCAGGAAGAGCTCGATCAGGCGGTGCCGTCTGAGGACGCGAACGGCGAGCTTCTCGCCGGCGGTCGTGAGCCGGACACCCGCGTAGGGCTCGTAGGCGACCAGTCCCGACTCGGCGAGCGCCTTGACCATCGTCGTCGCGGTGCCGGGCACGACACCGAGCGCCGAGGCCAGCCGGCCCATCGGCACGAGCTCTTCTCTCGGCAGCTGGCTCTGCGCGTGATAGATGGCCTTCAGGTAGTTCTCGACCGTGCTGGATGGGAGCATGGCGTCTCTCCTCGGAGTGGGGCCGCCACGGGCCGGTCCGGTGGATCCCGCGCGCGAGAGTCTAGGCGTCGAATCTGTATTTTGATGTATCAAATCCACGTTTTTAAATGATACTACTTTATGATGCCGGTGAAACAGAAGATCCGACGCCGCCACGGTTCGACACTTCCAGTGCTCCTGTTCGCCGCCCTCGTCGCGAGTGGCGAGCCTGCGTCGGCCCAGGACCGAGCCGACGGTGCGCGGGAGCAGGGTGACGCCGCGCAGACGCAGGCCACCCGGACCGAGTCTCGGACGGGCCCCCTGTCGGGCTACATGGACTTCCATTTCAACAACCCCGAACACGCGGATGCCCGACTCGACTTCCACCGGTTCGTCCTGCTCTTCAGCCACTCCTTCAGCGACCGCATCCGGTTCGTCGGCGAGCTGGAGCTCGAGCATGCCGTGGTGGAGGGCTTGGAGGAGAAGGGCGAGGTGGAGCTCGAGCAAGCCTACGTCGACTTCCTGGTGACACCCGAGCTCAACTTCCGTGGAGGCATGCTGCTCGTTCCGGTGGGGATCATCAACGAGCGGCACGAGCCCCCGGTCTTTCAGGGTGTCGAGCGGCCGTTCGTCGACAGCGTGATCGTACCATCCACCTGGTTCGAGGTGGGTGCCGGCGTCCACGGCGAGATCGGGCAAGGCTGGCGATATCGAGCCTACGTGATGGCGCCGCTGGACGCGGCCGGGTTCAGCGCCGAGGAGGGCATTCGCGGTGGTCGCCAGAAGGGCGCCGAGGCGAACGCCCGCAGCCTCGCGCACACCGGGCGACTCGAATACATCGGCCTGCCCGGGCTGTCGCTCGGAACGAGCTACTGGCACGGCAAGACGGGGTTCAGCTTCCCTCGCTTCGACAGCCGCGTCACCCTTGGCGAGGTGGATGGGCGCTACCGCACCGGCAATCTCGAGGTGCGCGGTCAGTACGCCCACCTGTTCCTGGACGGCATGGGGGAGCTGAACGACGCGATCAAGCGCACCGTCGGGGTCAGCCCCAACGTCGCCGAACAGATACGCGGTTTCTACGGGGAATCGACGTATTTCGTCCTGCCCTACGCGGCTCCTCGGGAGCTGGCGGCGTTTGTTCGCTACGAGAACTTCGACACCCAGTACCGGATGCCCACGGGGTTTCTGCCGCTCGAGCAGTTCGACCGCTCGGCCTGGGTCCTGGGCTTCACCTACTATCCCGATCCGGATGTGGCCGTGAAGTTCGACTACTCGATCGTGCGCAACCAAAGCTCGGTCGTGGAGGCCCCCAACTCGCTCAACCTCGGGCTCGGATGGTGGTTCTAGAAATGCAAGAGAGAGTGCGGACTACGTTTCTCCTCGGGGTGCTCTGCCTGGCCGGCTCCCCTTCCCTCGCACAGCAGCCGGAGGTCGTTCGCGTCGTCGCCGAGCGCTTCGTCTTCACGCCGTCGCGGATCACGGTGAGCCAGGGGTCCACGATCGAGCTCAGGCTACGCAGCGAGGATACCAGCCACGGGTTCCGGATCGCCGGTACCGACATCGACGTCGTCATCCCGAAGCGGCGGCAGGGAGAAGTCACGGTGATCTTCGAGGCCGACACGCCGGGACGGTATCGGTTCGAGTGCTCCAAGCTGTGCGGTGCGGGGCACAACTTCATGCGCGGAACGATCACCGTCGAGACGGCGTCGGCGGAGACCGTCTCGGAGGCTGGGGCAGGTGAGGACGGCACCGGCGCGAACGCCGGGGGTGAGCAATGATGGCGAGGTGGCTCGGCGTCCTCCTGGCGGTCCTGGCCGCAGTGTGGGTCACGGGTGCCGCCGAGCTCTCGGGCCGGCAGCGGGCGCCCGAACCTGGCGATCCGCTGCCGGGCATCACGGCGCAGGAGTTCGAAGCATTCAGGCTCGGACTCGAGGATTTCCTCGAGGTCGAGGATGCCGAGGAGGGGCTGGGCCCAGCCTTCAACGGACCGAGCTGTGCGGGCTGCCACAACGTTCCGGCGGTTGGCGGGGTGGGGTCGGT
The DNA here is from genome assembly GCA_965197935.1 of Vicinamibacterales bacterium. Lineage (GTDB taxonomy): Bacteria > Acidobacteriota > Vicinamibacteria > Vicinamibacterales > CAZQMT01 > CAZQMT01. The sequence goes on from CBDAOD010000003.1 coordinate 730,776, forward strand.
CTCGGAGGTGAGGGCCGCGTTCCGGGCCGAGAATGGAGAGATCCGCGACCTCGATCCGGCCGCCGGCTCGCTCTTCCACCTCTTCTCGATCCCGGACCACGCCTGCCAGCCGGTGATTCCCCCGGAGGCGAACATCATCGACCGCCGCGTGCCGATTCCCCTCTTTGGCGCCGGGCTCGTGGAGGCGATCCCCGACGAGACCCTGCTGTTGCTCGAGGATCCCTTCGACCGCGACGGAGACGGCATCAGCGGTCGGGCCGGTCTGGTGATCGACATCGCGTCCGGGGAGCGCCGTGTCGGCCGATTCGGCTGGAAGGCCCAGCACGCGACACTGCTCACCTTCGGTGGAGACGCCTACCGCAACGAGATGGGGATCACCAACGACCTGTTCCCGGCCGAGGTCGGATTCGGCGTGTCGCCCGAGCAGATGCGTCTGTGCGACCCGATTCCCGATCCGGAAGACATCCGGGAGCCGGCGACCGGCCTGCGCGGCATCGACAACTTCGAATCCTTCATGCAGCTCCTGGCCCCGGTCGGTCGCGGCGCGATCGACGAGCGCGTACGGGAAGGCGAGCGGGTGTTCACGGCGGTGGGGTGTGCGCGGTGTCACGTGCCGGCGCTGACGACCGAGGCGAGCAGCAACCCGGTGTTCCACCGGCGCGCGGTTCCCCTCTACTCCGACCTCCTGCTGCACGACGTCGGAACCGGTGACGGCATCCCGCAGGCCGCCGCGAGTCCGGACGAGATCCGCACGCCGGCGCTCTGGGGACTGCGCTTCAGGCGGCCCCTGCTGCACAACGGCAGCGCGGCGACGGTCGAGGAGGCCATCGCCCGGCACGCCCGAGAGGCGCGCCTGGCGCGCGAGGGGTTCGAGGCGCAGGGGCCGGCGGAGCGCGCCGCCCTTCTGGCGTTCCTCGGCTCGCTGTGAGCCGGGGAGATTGGCCCCCACGGTTCGCGTGGAGCCCTTGACCCCGAGAGAGATATACTGCGGGTTCGAGATTAGCGGCGCTCCGGGGACGGCCGTCGGTGTCGTCCGTGTCCTCGGTGTCCTTAGTGTCCTTCACCATGGGCCACGAAGCCGTTCAGCAGCTCGCCTGCGCGCGAATTCCCATCGGCGACAAGCAGTTCAAGCTGTATCTCTATCCGGGGCACGACGCACGGGGGCACCTGGCGCTCGTGCTCGGTGAGGTGAGAGGGCGACGCGACCTCCTGATTCGTATCCATTCGGAGTGCTTCACCGGAGAGGTGCTCGGCTCCCAGCGATGCGATTGCGGGCCGCAGCTGGGCAACGCCATCGAGCTCATCGGGCGGGAGGAGGCCGGGATCCTAATCTATCTGCGCCAGGAGGGACGAGGGATTGGGCTGCTCGAGAAGCTTCGGGCCTACGACCTGCAGGACGCCGGGTATGACACGGTGGACGCCAACCTCCGGCTCGGTCATGGCGCCGACGAGCGCGACTACGCCGTAGCGGCGGATATCCTGCGCGATCTGGAAGTGCGGTCGGTCCGAGTCCTCACGAACAATCCCGCGAAGATGGAGAGCCTGGAGCGCTCCGGGTTTCCCGGCAGCTCCCGGGTCCCGCTCCAGCCGGCGGTCACCTCCGAGAATCGCCAGTATCTGGAGACCAAGGCTCGGCGGATGCGGCATCGGCTCGACCTCGGGCGTTCGCCCCTCCTACCCGTCCCCGACGTGCCGCGATCACCGGTGACGCTCATGGGCCCCCCTGGCGCCTCGAACGGCCGACCCTACGTCACCCTGACGTACGCGCAGAGCATCGACGGTTCGATCACGGTCCGGCGCGGCGAGCCGATGGAGCTGAGCTGCACGCAGTCGCTGGCGATGACCCATGAGCTGAGGGCCCAGCATGACGCCATCCTCGTGGGGATCGAGACCGTCCTGGCGGACGATCCGCGGCTGACCGTGAGGCTGGCCGAGGGACCGAATCCGATCCCCGTCGTGCTCGACAGCCGCCTGCGGATCCCGCTCGACGCGCGGCTGCTGGGGAACGGCGCGGTGCGACCCTGGATCGCGACCACCGACCTGGCCGACGCCGGACGTCAACGCCGGCTGGAGGCCGCGGGCGCTCGGGTGATGCGGCTGCCGGCGAATCCATCGGGCCAGGTGGATCTCACGGCGCTGCTCGGCCAGTTCTCGCAGGCCGGCATCCGCAGCCTCATGGTCGAGGGCGGTGCCCGGGTGATCACGAGCTTCCTGTCGGCCCACCTCGTCGACCGGCTGGTCCTGACGATCGCGCCGCTCCTCGTCGGCGGCCTGAACGCGGTCGGCAATCTCGCCGAACTCAACGGCTGCAGCTTTCCGTCGCTGCGCAACCCCCGCTACCAGAGCGTCGGAAGCAACATCGTGCTGTTCGGCGACGTTCGCCGACCGAACGAATGACGCGGCGCTCCCTCGTCTTCACTGCTCCGCGCACCGTCGCGGCGGCGGAGGAGCCACTGCCGTCACCCGGGGACGGCGAGGTACTGGTCCGGGCGGAGGTGTCGGCGATCAGCGCGGGCACGGAGCTGCTCGTCTATCGCGGCGAGGCCCCGGCGGATCTGCCCGCCGACGAGACGATCTCGAGCCTGCGGGGCCCCCTCCGGTTTCCGCTCAGATACGGTTACGCCGTCGTCGGACGCGTCAGCGGGGCCGGCGGGGGCGTCGACCCCGCGTGGCTCGGGCGTCGGGTCTTCGCCTTCCATCCCCACGAGAGCCACTTCACCGCTCGGACCGCCGACCTGCACCCCGTGCCGGATCACCTGTCCTCGGAGTGCGCCGCGCTCCTGCCCAACATGGAGACGGCAGTCTCGATGCTCATGGACGGCGGCGCGATGATCGGCGAGCAGGTCGTCGTCTTCGGACAGGGCACCGTGGGGCTGCTCACGACGGCGCTCCTCGCGCGTCTGCCACTGGCCAGCCTGGTGACCGTCGATGCGCACGCGTTGCGGCGCGACTGGTCCGTCAAGTCGGGGGCGCGGGTCAGCCTGGATCCGGCCGAGCCCGATCTGGGAGATCGGTTGCGCGCGGCGTTGCAGGAGGACCGGATCTACCCGGGCGCCGACCTGGCAGTCGAGCTGTCCGGCCATCCGGAGGCGTTGCAGCAGGCCATCCGGGCGGTGGGGTCCGATGGCCGCGTCCTGATCGGCTCCTGGTACGGCCGGCGGCGCGCCGACCTGGACCTGGGCGGACGCTTCCATCGCAGCGGGATCAAGCTGATCGGCAGTCAGGTCAGCCGCCTGGCGCCCCGGTGGTCCGGTCGCTGGACCACGGCGCGGCGGCTGCGGGTCGCCTGGTCGATGCTCGAGCAGCTGCAGCCGGCGAACCTGGTCAGCCACCGCATTCCGTTCGCCGAGGCGGCCTCGGCGTACCGGTTGCTCGACGAGAGCCCGGAGACCGCGGTCCAGGTGATGCTGGAGTACGAGTAGTCGGAAACGGAAGGGGTGGCGATGCACGAGGTCACGGTTCGACGGGATTTCATCGCGCGGCATTTCCTGGTCGGTGGAGACTGGGGTGCCGAGAACGAGCTGCACTCGCACCACTATCGCGTGGAGGTCACGCTCGAGGGGACCAGCCTGGACCGACACGGCTACCTGGTGGACATCGTGGACATCGAGCGTCATCTGGAGGAGCTCGTTGGGGGCTACCGCGATTGCACGCTCAACGATCTGCCGCAATTTCAGGGCCTCAACCCCAGCCTCGAACGTTTCGCGCAGCTCTTTCAGGAGGCCCTCGCCGCACGGATCAGCGCGCCGACGCTGACGGCGATGACGGTGACGCTCTGGGAGAACGAGCAGGCCTGGGCGCGCTATCGCGGCGTGCTCGAGCGCGCGCGTGAGTAGTGGATGCGGGTTGGTCTGGTCGTCTACGGCAGTCTCGATGCCGTCTCGGGCGGCAATCTCTACGACCGCCAGCTCGTCGACGTCCTGCGCCGGCGCGGTATCGATGTCGAACAGGTGTCGCTGCCCCGGACCGGCTATCCGCGTCATCTGACAGACAACGCCTCGGGGCGCCTTTTCCGGCGCCTGCGGGACGCCGACTTCGACGTGCTGCTCCAGGACGAGCTGGTCCATCCGTCGCTGTGCTGGCTCAATCGCCGGTTGCGCCGCCACGTCACGTTCCCGCTCGTGGGCATCGTCCACCATCTGCGGAGCAGCGAAGCCCACGCCGCGTGGCGGCAGGCCTACCACCGGCCGGTCGAGCGCTTCTATCTGCGCGGGCTGGATGCCTTCATCTTCAATAGCCGGTGCACGCAGCACGCGGTCCAGGCGATGACCGGTGACCCGCGCCCCTCCGTGGTGGCGCGCCCGGGCGGAAACCGGCTGGCGCCGGCGGTGAGCCTGGACGACATCCGGACCCGAAGCCGCGCGGAGGGTCCGCTGCGTGTCCTGTTCGTGGGTAACGTGATCCCACGCAAGGGTCTGCCCGTGCTGGTATCCGCGCTCGAACGGATCGCCGGGCGCGCGTGGCACCTCGACGTGGTCGGCGACGAGGCCGTCGAACCGGACCACGCGAGAGCAGTCCGCCTGCAGGCCCGGCGCGCCGGGTTGAGCTCGCGGGTCCGCTTTCACGGTCTCCTGAGCGACACGGCGCTGGCCGCGCGTTTCGCGAACAGCCACGTGCTCGCCGTCCCCGCCCTCTACGAGGGCTTCGGTATCGTGTATCTGGAAGGCATGGGGTTCGGTTTGCCCGCCGTGGCCTGCGAGGTCGGCGCGGTCCCGGAGATCGTCGAACACGAGTCGAACGGCTTCCTGGTACCGCCCGGGGATGCGGCGGGGCTCGCGCGCTGCCTCGGGCGGCTGGTCGACGACCGATCGCTGCTGGAACGCTTGAGCGTCAACGCCAGTCGCGCCTACGCGCGCCATCTCACGTGGGACGAGAGTCTGGCGGGCGTCCCCGACTTTCTGGTCGGGCTCATCGGCCCGCGTGTGGCGGTTCCAGGCCGGCCGGCGGGAGCCGGCGGGGCTTCGCCATGAGCGCGATGGGGCCTCCCGACACGTTCAGCGTCACACGCTACCTCGCCGCGAAGCGGAGCGTCGACGATCGCGCGCTGAACCTGCAGGTGTGGCGAGCGCTCGACCGCGCGCTGGCGCGAGGGACATTCGACGCGCCGACGCGCATCCTGGAGATCGGGGCGGGCATCGGGACGATGCTCGAACGGATGGTGAAGCGTCGGCTGCTGGACCACGCCGTGTACTCCGCGATCGACGCCGATCCGACGTGCGTCGCGGAGATGCGCCGCCGGCACGCCGAGGGTCACGCCGAGCCGGGACGCGTGAAGCTGGAGACGGAAGCGATCGCCCTGGCAGACTTCGTCCAGCGGGAGCGCGGCCGAGGGTCCTGGGATCTGCTCGTGGCGAGCGCCGTGCTGGATCTCCTCGACCTGCCGTCGACCCTCCCCCTCCTCCTGTCGCTGGCGCGACCCGCCGGCCTGCTGTATCTCGCCGTCAACTTCGACGGGGCGACGATTCTGGAGCCGGTGGTGGATCCGGTCTTCGACGCCGAGGTGGAGGCGCTCTATCACCGCACGATGGACGAGCGCGTGACGGCGGGCCGGCCGTCGGGCGACAGTCGCTGTGGGCGACATCTGTTTGCGGAGCTGACCCGGATCGGCGTGGAGATCCTCGCGGCGGGGAGCTCGGACTGGGTGGTGTTCGCCGGGTCGGCCGGCTACCCCGGCGACGAGCGGTACTTCCTCCATCACGTCATTCACACGATGGAGGCGGCGCTGTCCGGCCACCGCGAGCTGGACGGGCGGCGGCTCGCGGAGTGGGTAGCGACGCGTCACGCGCAGGTCGAGGCCGGGACGCTCGTCTTCGTGGCCCACCAGCTCGACTTCCTCTGCCGGGCGCCGGCGTGACGTGGAATGCCCGGCCGGGCAGCCACCGCGAACCGACACGCGTCCCGGACCGCCGGGACGCTAGCGTAGTGTCCCTGAAATACATTTACATATCAACGACCTGCGTGCAATATCGGCGGGATGAATGATGCCGCCGCCGCTCTGTCCATGGCCGCGAAGGATCGGCGACTCCTGGAACAGTGGGCCCGTAGTACGTCGGCCCCGCATCGGGTAGTCATCCGCGCGAAGGCGTTGCTGCTGGCGACCGAGGGGGGTTCCAACAGCCGCATTGCCGCGACCGTGGACGTCAGCCGGCCGACCGTGCTGGCTTGGCGCGACCGGTTTGGAGAGGAGGGCGTTGATTCGGTGTTCGAGATGCGTGAGGGGCGCGGGCGCAAACCGACGATCAGTGCGCGCAGGGTCAAAGCCATCGTCCACGCAACGTTGCACCGCACGCCACCGGGGGCGACCCCCTGGAGTTGTCGCACGATGGCGAAGGCGCAGGGGGTCAGTCGCTCGACCGTGCAGCGGATCTGGGACGCGCATGGCCTCCAGCCCCATCGAGTGGAGACGTTCAAGCTGTCGACCGATCCCGCGTTCGTGGAGAAGCTGACGGACGTCGTGGGGCTGTACATGAATCCGCCCGAGAAGGCCGTCGTGCTGTGTGTGGACGAGAAGAGTCACATTCAGGCGCTGGACCGGACGCAGCCCGGGCTGCCGATGAAGAAGGGCCGCTGTGGGACACTCACGCATGACTACAAGCGCCACGGGACAACGACCTTGTTCGCCGCGCTGAAGCATGCTGACCGGGCAGGTCATCGGCGAGTGCCACGGCCGGCATCGGCATCAGGAGTTCCTGAAGTTTCTTCGCCAACTCCACCGCGCGTTCCCCTCTCGCCTCGACCTCCACCTCATTCTGGACAACTACGGCACGCATAAACATCCGACCGTGCGGGCCTGGCTGGCGGCCCATCCGCGCTTCACGCTCCACTTCACCCCTACCGGCGCATCGTGGCTCAACCTCGTCGAGAGTTGGTTCAGCCAGCTCACGCAGAAACGCATCCGCCGCGGGGTGTTTTGCAGTGTCGACGAACTCGTCGCCGCCATCAACGATTACCTCCAGCGCTACAACGACACCCCCCAACCCTTTGTCTGGACCGCGACGGTCGATACGATTCTAGAGAAGGTTGGGAAGTGCAAAGTTATTCTTGGGACACACCACTAGCCCGCATCATTCATGAAGCTTCGTCTGAGAACGCAGATCTGCTCGGCAGGTGCGGTGTTGTCGAAGAACCTCGCCCTCGACGCCTGCGGCCGAGAACCTTCGACAACACCGCACCTGACGGCATCTCCACGCCCTCAGCTCGAACCTTCATGAATAATGCGGGCTAGCTGACACGCCGTCCTTCAGGGCCGGCCACCCGGCCAGCGTCCCGGCCCGAGCAGCAGGACTCCGGTGGCCGCCGCCAGCGCGGGGCCGTTGGCCCAGTCGAGCCCCCTGGCGTGGACGTCGAGGTTCAGCGCCAGGATCAGGATCCCCGCGGACCCGCGGCTTGACAGCCCCGTCGCCACGCCCGCTATCGCCGCCACCGCGCCGAGGGCCAGCGCCGCCGCGCCGAAGTCGAGTGAGGGGTAGCCCCAGGCCGCGAGCGCGCTCGTCCAGGCTGACGGTGGCAGACCGCTCGGCAGGGTCATCGCCACCCCGATCATCGCGATCACGACCACCGGTCGGAGCAAGACTGGCAGCCGCCGGGTCGTCATGACGACGAGCCGACGCCGGCGCTGCCGGTAGGCGGCCGACTCGACGTCGAGCCGTGCCGAGGTGACGAGCCAGTCGCGGACGAAGCCCGCCAGGGTGGGGACCGCGAAGACGACGCCGGCCAGCTCCGTGGCGCCCGGCGCGGCGATGGGCCAGAGCGCGCCAGCGAGAAACCCCATCTGGAAACCCGCCACCACTCGGCGATGCCGGCTGGCGGGAAGCTGGTGGACCGGTCGGCCACGACGGGTCCTCCACCACAGCCCGAAGACGAACACGTAGCGGGCGAGACCGATCGCGAGATACCAGAGCGGAAGCCGTCCGTAGAGGATCGCGAGCAGCGAGCCGACGAGTACGGCGAGCGCATCGACCTCGAGATCCAGTCGGACCCCGAGCCTGGTCACGTGTCGTGTCCGCCGGGCCAGCGGGCCGTCCAGGGCATCGCCGAGCGCGGCCGCCGTGTAGAGCAGCGCGGGGACCCACGCCAGCGCCCCGGCGGGAGGCGGCAGGAAGAGGAAGCCCGCGACCGCGGCGACCGCGACGCCGCGCGCCAGGGTCAGACCGGTGCCCGGCCCAAGCGTGGCCAGCAGCGGCTCGGCGCGATTCGGGCGGTTCTCGGGCAGCCAGCGCCAGACCTGCCGGAGGAGCAGGGCGCTCGCCGCGGCCGCGATGGTGACCCAGCGTCCCGCGTGCGGCCAGAGGTCTCCGCCCACTGCCGCCACGGTGCGGTACCCGATCCACAGCCCGACGGCGGACGCGCCGGCCGCGATCCGCCACGCGCGGCGCAGGCGTTGCAGCGCGGCGTTCGGCGGGCAGGCGGGCACGGTCGTCATGGCTCACGGATCGATCACGAGCGCCGACCCGCGCGTCCGTCAGGGTCCCGCCGGACTGCCAGACCCAAAGATCTCGACGAACGCCGGCAGGAACTGCTCCATCCGGAAGTCCGAGGGGCCTTTCGGCAGTATGCCGGGCCGAAAGCCGTGCCGCGCGAATGGGGCGACGAGGCCGGGGTCGCTGCTGATCAGATGGACCGGGACCGCCCAGCTGTCGCTGTCGTGGGTCGCGAGCTTCGGCGGCTGGTGATCGCCCATGATGATGACGAGCGCGCCGGCCGGCACGAAGCGCAGGATGAAGCTCTCGAGGATGTCGAGCTCGTAGAGGAAGGCATCGACGTAGCGGGTAGAGAGCTCGTGTAGATCTCTGTAGTCGTCGGCCGCGATCGACGGCAGGCTCTCCCGGTAGGCCGTCCCGGTCTCGAACAGCGACCAGTTCGCCACGTAGGGCGGGATCGGAAAGTACGGGATGTGGCTCATGATCAACGAGATCTTGGCGAACACCGGTTCCGGGGACCGGCGGATCTCCTGCGTGTAGATCCGGTGCAGCGTGTACTGGTCGGGGATCTTCCACCACCCGATGTCTGGTCCCGGGTAGGCGAGCGCGGTCGCGTCGTAGATGCGGTCGAATCCGTAGAACTCGCCGTCCGGCCAGGCACCCTGAATGGCTGGCTCCGCCGCGACTGTGCGGTACCCCACGTCGTTCAGCAGATGCACCAGCGTCCGTCGCTTCGAGCCGACCAGGGTCTCGTACTCCCGCTGGTCGCCCACGCGGACGCCGCTCAGGACGGTCGCGTGCGCGCGCCACGACCCGCCGGCGAAAGTCGGCGAGACGATCTGGCTGGAAGCGATCGAGAAGCCCGCCGCGGTCAGGCGGTTCTCGAACCGCGTGAAGCGTGGCGCGATCGCCGTGAGATGCGGCGCGTCCTCGATCAGGGTCGCACCGTAGGATTCCAGGAAGATGAGGAAGACGGGCGCGCCGCGTAGGCCGTCGAGGCGGGTCGCGGCCATGGCGGCCGCCGGTACCCGCCCCGGCCCCCCGGCATCGAGGAAGGCCGTGCGATCGGCGGCGGGGCGGGGGGCGAAGCCGTAGCCGGCGAGCTGAGCCCCGAGCATGGCGGCGAAGGGCCGAGCGAACGAGCGGCCCGTCGCCGGCACCACGAACGCGAAAACGACCAGGAGCCCGGCGATGGCGGCCGAGAGCAGCGACGCCTGCCGCTGGCGCGATCCGACGACGGCCGGAACGGCCCGCTCGATCGCCCGCAACCCGAGCCAGTTGAGCCCTATGCAGGTGGCGGCGAGCAGCCCCACGCCGGCGACGATGAGCACCGCGCTCGAGCGCGGAAGCGCTTCCCAGAGCATGCCGAGGACGCCGAAGACGTGCGGCAGATCGCCCTGGGCGTCGAAGCCGCGTCCCATCACGCCGGGGGCCGACACGATGACGTAGCGCACCAGCGATGCGGTGAACACGATCGAGGCCGCGATCGCCTTCCAGCGCGGCGGTTTCCGGATACCGAGCGCACCGGCGAGGACGAGCGCCGCCATGGCGAGCACGACTTCGAGCGAGATGAGCGGTGTCAGACGAACCCACGGCGTCGGGGGAACGTTCGCAAACGTGAAGAGCGCGTTGAAGTACAGGCCGAAGGCCAGGGCGGCGAGGACTCTCATGGATTGGGGCGCTCTCTCCCGGATGCCGCTCGGCATCGCGGCGGCACCCCCAATCTTATAGATGCGATCGAGGTGCCGCCAGCAGGGAGCCAGGATCGTGAGTGCTATGGCCGCCGTCCTCCGAGGCCGTTGGCTCCTTCCCTCGCTGGGCCAGGAAGGCCTCGAGCTGGGCTCCGATCTCCCGCCTGACACGCAAACGATAGTCGAAGAAGTGCTCGAAATAGGCGCAGAGCCCCAGGTAGCTGACGACTCCACCGCGGTTGTGGCGGAACATACTCCACAGGTATGGCCAGAAGGAAGTCCTCGTCTTGCGGAGAACTCCCTGGCGCAGGAAGATGACGAAGAAGGCGCGGATCTCCCGCCAGCCGGGCGCCTCTCGCGCCGTCCGCCGCTGCCGCTTCGGATCCTTGTGGCACTTCGCCTCGCCGATGACGCGGTAGTGGCGATACGCCCGGTCGAGAAAGCTCTGGGGGTCGTACAGATCCCAGAACCCCCGGGTGTATTCCCTCGTGATCTCTTCGAGCGGCCGGGTCGGCTCGAAGTTCATCAGGGTCGTTTGGTTCATGTCGCTGGTCGAGTCCCATGCCCTCCCCTCCTGCTCGAGCCTCTTTGAGAGCGCGGTTCCCGGTAGAGCCTGAAGCATGCTGAACTGTGCGATGGGGATCGAGTGGTTCGTCACGAACTGGACGATCCGCTCGCCGGCGCCCTTCTCCTCGCCATCGAAGCCGATGATGAAGCCGGCCATGATCCGCAGCCCGGATCTGGCGATTCTGTCGACCGATTCGTCCAGCGGATCCACGATGTTCTGGTGCTTACGGGTGCGCACGAGGCTGTCCTCGTCCGGGGTTTCGATGCCCAGGAACCACCGATCCGAACCGGCACGCCGTCATCAGGTCCATCAACTCCTGATCCTTGGCGAGATCTACCGAGGCCTCGGTCGAGAAGGTAAACGGATAGCAGTGTTTCTCCATCCAGGGCAACAACGCCAGGAGCAAGCCCTTGACACTGCGTTTGTTGCCGATGAAGTTGTCGTCCACCATGAAGATGCTGCGTCGCCACCCGAGCGCGTACAGGCGATCGAGCTCCGCAATGAGCTGTGCCGGAGTCTTGGTGCGAGGCTTGCGGCCGTAGAGAACGATGATGTCGCAGAACTCGCAGAGAAAAGGACAGCCGCGGGAGAACTGGACCGACATCTCCGCGTAGGCGTCCAGATCCAAGAGCTCGAAGCGCGGCATCGGCGAGAGGGAGACGTCGGGCATCTCCCCGTTCGAGCGGAAGACCCCGCGCGTCTCGCCCCGCTCTAGCGCCTCGCAGAACAGAGAGATGGTGATCTCCCCTTCGTCCAGGACGAGATAGTCCGCGCCGGCCTCCTTCATCTCCCCGGGCAGGGCGGTTGCGTAGGGTCCCCCGACCGCGACGCGCTTGCCACGCCGCTTCGCCTCCCGCACCACGCTCTGCAAGTCCTCCCTCTGGGCGATCATCGCTGTGAGGAGAACCAGTTCCGCCCACTCCCAGTCCTCCTCGGTCGGTTCGGCGATGTTCCGATCGACCAGCCGAAACTCCCAGTCCTCCGGCAGGATCGCCGCCACGGTCACGAGCCCCAGAGGCGGATGCATCGCCTTCCGGCCGATCAGCTCCATCGTCTTGTCGAAGGACCAGAAGCTTTTGGGAAAGCGCGGGTAGATCAGCAGGGCGCGCATGGTCGAGGCCCCATGGGTTGGGCCGGGAAACTCCTTCGTCAACGCCTGCTCGAGAACATGCAGATGCGGAAGGGTCTGGTTGTTACGACGCGAGCCGTGTCGCGAGCGCGTTGGTGCCGGCCGCCCAGACCACCCCGAAGGCGTTGGAGTACATGGCGCGCTCGACGACGATCTGGGGCACTCCGTTCCCCGTCGACACGCTCGTGATCACCGCCCCGAACCGCCGGTTGGCCGCGCCCGGGAACTCCCTGCCCACGTAGACCGAACGGTGTTGCACGCGAACTGCTACGGCTGCGGGGTCCCCCGCGTGGTCGCGCCACCGGTGAAGTTGTTCCAGTAGACGGACTCGTCGGCAACGAACGGGTTGCCGTTCGTCGACGTGAGCACCACGCCGAAGCCCTCGTTCGACAGATCCAGCACCTCGCCGTTGACCCAGACGGTGACGCGACTATTGGCGGGGATGGTGTAGCTCTTGGCCACTGTCGTGCCATTCTCGCGCATATAGGTGGCATCGAGGGTGACCGGCAGGGTGAGGCTCGGATTGGCGAACAAGAGGAACGTCTCGAACCCAGGCGGCAAGCCCACCACTCCCTCGGCGAAGCCAACCTTGAGTGCCGCTTGCGCCATGCCAGGCGAGCTGTGCGCCATGGCCCACGTGCCGGGCGTCGGGCCCGGCTTGTACATCAGCCGCTCGGCGGCCACCGGCAGGGTGCCGACGATGCTGGTCCAGAAATCGACGTCGAACATCAACGTCGGATCCGCGCCGTTGACGTACACCTAGGCCCGGCCCTCGGCCGGCACCGTGACCGTCTGGACGACGGTCGCGCCGGTTTCCAGCCGGTGCGTCAGGGTCGCGGTCGCCGGCGCCAGATTAGAGTTGGCGATCGCGTAGTAGACGTCAAATCCCAAGTTGGTCGACCCCTCGGCGAACAGATGCGTCGGGCTGGGCGCGGCGATGCCCTCCGAGGCGTGCGCGCCGACGAATGTCGGCGGGGCCCCGAAGTACTGGGACCGGGTCGCGCTGATCGGCAGGTTCGACGTCACGGACATCCCGAACGAGCGACCCACCATGGCCGGCACCGCCGATTGGATCGGGACGGTCAGGCGGGAGTTAGCCGGCACCGAAAAGCCCTGCGTCACCGCCGGGGGCACGTCGGGCAGAAACCGCACGGTCACGGCTGCGGGCCCGTCGTTGTCGTTGCCGATCAGCAGGAAGCTGTCGAAGAACTCGACCGGCCCGCTGCCCAGGTCCACCAGCTTCTCGGATGCTTCGGCGAACAGCCGGGCCGGGCCCGGCACCTGGGCCGGCACGCGATGGCCGCCCGTGAAGGTCGAGCCCGCGTTGAAGTAGGTCGCCTGCTCGACGACCAGGGGAAGGCCGCCGATCGAGGTGATGGTCGACGACACGCCGGTGGGTGGGGGGGTGGCAACGCCGCGCCGCCCTCACCGGCCGCGCGGGTGAGGAGCGGGCCGGCTTCGGACACGGGAATCGTGCGGCGGCTGTTGGCCAGGACGATCGAGGTCGTGTTGCCCTCGGTTCCGCTCTCGGGCTGGTACGCCACGCCGATCAGGGCGTCCGTCGGGTTGGAGTTGACCAGGGTCACGTAGCTCTCGACCTTGACGTCGTCTTCGAGCACAACGCGTCCGAGCTGTCTGATCTGTCTGATCTTGCGCTGCCGCCAGGGCTCCGCTGCGTCGGCGCCGGCATCCGGATGCGGTTCTCGAAGATAGCCAAAGCCGTCGCTGCCGATCACCGCGCCGCTGTGCAGGATGACGCGTGAGCCGATGCTGGTGTCGTGGTAGAGATGCACGCCTGAGTAGATCGTGCAGTCTTCGCCGAGCGCCGTGTCCGGCCCGATGATCGTGCCCGGGTGAATCTCGGTCCCCCGGCCGATCGTGACGCGGTCGCCGACGTACACGTTGGGACCGATCCCGACCTCGGGACCAATGCGCACGTCCTTCCCGAGGAACGCCTGTGGTGACACCGTCTCGAACCTTCTCGGGCGGGGTGCGAGCAGGTCGACCGCCAGGGCCATACCCAGGACGGGCTCGGCCGCCGTGATTCCCGACATCGAGTCCGGGGGCGCGACTCCTTCCGGCAGGATCGCGGCGCCGGCGCGCGATGCGCCAAGCGCGGCCAAGTAGCGCGGGGAATCCAGGTAGGCCAGGTCTCGAGGCCCCGCCGCGGCGAGTGAGCTGACGCCGGTGAGGACCCGTTCCGGGTCACCCACGACGCGGGCGCCAATGCAGTCCGCGATCTGGCGAACCGTGAACCTGCGTCCCATGCCGGTCAGTCTACTCGACCCGTCGGCCGCGAGGGTAGGGACGATCCCTCGGTGTGATCTCACCGTGTGCCGCGAGGGTTGACCCTGCCTCTGGCCTGGGAAACAATCGAGATTCGTCGGAGAATTGATGACGTTCCTGAGACGCCGGCTCGCCGCGATCGTCTGTCTCGTGCTGGCGGGACAGCTGGCGCCGGTCGTGGCGGCCGAGCTCGTCCTCGGGTGTGCGCCCCACGCGGCGCCCGCGACCGCGCGATCCCGCTCCGCGATGTCCTGTTGCCCCGACGGGGCGGAGCCCGGGCACGTGTGCCCGATCGGCCGTGCGGCGGCATCGCGCGCCGAATCGAGCCCGGATCCGGGCGACGCGCAACCACGGCTCGACCCCTGCGGCGGGTGCGGAGCGTGCGGCGACGCGCTGGTGGCGTTGCTGGGCGTGCTCGGCGTCCTGGATCCCGCGCCGCCGCTCGCCCCGCTGCCCATCACGGCCGCGGCGAGGGTCGTCGTCCCACCGCCGTTCGATCGCCCCGCCCTCCTCGACGTTCCGCCTCCTCGCGGCTGAGCACGATGCCCGTCGCTCACCGGTCGCCGATGTCGTCGGGCCGGTGAGTGCCGCATGGCCCGGGCCTGCCCGGGTGCAGCAGTTGATTCGAGGAGGAGGAACGACCATGCAACTTCGATCGATCGAGAAGCGTCGCGAACGTCGTTGGAGCGTCGGCCGCTTGATGGCCGCCACGGGAGCAATCTGTCTCGGCATGACGGTCGGTCTGCGGGCGGATGCCAGTGACACGCCGTCCACCGTCGTCCCGCTCGAGGTCACCGGCCGTGCCTCCGCGACACCGCACCTCGCCACTCTCGGCGAGACGGTCGTCGTGGTTTGGAGCGCGCGTCGCGAGGGCGCCAGCGACATCTACCTGGCGCGTAGCGATGACGGCGGGCGAACCTTCGCGCCGCCCGTTCGGGTCAACGACCGCGCCGACGACGCCGACGTGGGTGGGGAGATGCCGCCCTAGGTCGTTTTTGCGTCACCGTCGCCAGAAGTGGATCAGACGTCGCACGTCGTCGTGGTGTGGCGCTCGACCATGGGAGGGCGTGACGCCATCCGGGCGTCCCGGTCGATCGACGGCGGCCGGACGTTCCCGCCGGCGATCACGCTGCACGACCCGGCGCTGGAGGGCACGAGAGGGTGGCAGTCCGTCGCGGCGGAGGCCGACGGGACGGCTCACATCGTCTGGCTCGACGGGCGGAACGCGAACGGGCCGACCACCGAGCCGCGGCGGTCACCGAGGCAGGACGTGTTTCACGCCGCCTGGGGCACCGACGCGAGCGTCACCGAGACATCGCTTGCCGCCGATGTGTGTTTCTGCTGCAAGACCGCGACGGCGATCGACGAGGGTGGGACCGTCTATGCCGCGTGGCGTCACATCTACCCCGGCAACATCCGGGACATGGCGCTGAGCCGATCGGACGGCCCGTCGTTTCAGCCGCCGGTGCGTGTCAGCGAGGACGCCTGGGAGCTCGAAGGGTGTCCGGACGATGGCCCGGCGCTCGTCGTGGATGAGGCGCGGCGGCTCCACGCGGTATGGCCGACGCTGGTGCCCGGCGTTCGCCCCGAGATCGGGATCTTCTATGCGGGTGCACCGGAGGGACGGCGGTTCGGACCTCGCCGGCGCGTCGCCACCCTGGGTGGGAGCGACCCCTCTCACCCCCGCATCGCGCTGGCCGGTGCCGATCGTGTGGCAATCGTGTGGGACGAGATCACCGACGGCATCCGCCGTGTCGTGATGAGCCTGGCGACCCGGACCGAATCCGACGAGATTCGGCTGGGCTCGCCGCAGGTACTCAGCGACGCGGAGAACGGCTCTTACCCGGTCGTGGGCTCGATCGACGGCGGGGTCGTCGTCGCCTGGACGAGCGGGCCACCGGACGCGTCGGTGATCGGCTTGCGCCGGGTCATCGGCGGCATGGAGTCGAACTAACCCAGAACTCAGGCGGCTGGAGGGGGTTCGGCGTCCGCGGGCGTGGCGGGCACGATCGGGGGATCCTCGACTTGCTCCACCTCGTTCAGCTCGACCACGACCGCCTTGCCATCGGTGACCTCGAGAACGCCGGTCACCCGATCGCCGATCTCGACGTCGTCCAGGATGGCCTGGCTCTCGATCGCGAAGGGCATCGTCATGGCCGCCATGTAGCCGACGATCTCCTCGTGGTCGAGGACGACCTCCAGGCGTTCGGCCGCCATGCCCGCGACGTTCGCCCGAAAGTCGAAGCGGTCGGGTGCCGTGGTGGTTTCGACTGCGGCCGCGGGCTCGACCGGGGGCTCGGGCTCGGAGCCGCACGAGACGGCGACGCTCACCAACGCGACGAAGGGGAGTGTGATCAGGCGTCCGCCACGGGCTGCTGGGTTACGAAGCATGCCGCCAGTCTAGCTCGCCATCGACCCGGGGGTAAAGCCCGCCTCGGGAGCGCTTGCCCGCGCGGCGCTTCCACGCCGCCTCCGACACCTACCGGGCTTCCCGATGAGTGTCGATGTCGAGGCCGCGTTTCATGAGCCCCTCCAGCACGGTCCGATGGCTACCCTCGGCCAGTCGTAACACGACGACGTCACCACCGGTCTCGAGGGTCAGCCAATGACTCGTAGACGTCGCGCGGGACGCGGGCGCAGTCAGCACCGTCCTCGCGACGTCGTCCCCCACGCTCCAGAGCGGATCCGTCGACCGCGAGTAGTGGCCCTTCTCGAGGGTGCTATAGGAAATCCCCCGGACTACCCCGCTCGGCTGGAGCGTGAGCGTCAGCTGTGCAGCCTGGAGCCCGAGCAGAGTTTCGGTCTCGCGGTTCTGGCGACCGCTCCGGACGATCAACATCACGTCGTCGAACGACAGATTGGGGACCGGTCGACTCGTGTCCGGGGCCGGCGTCTCGGCCGTGTCCGGGCTGGCGGCTGGCGATTCCCGGGCGGCGCCCTCTGGTCGAGTCGTATCCGCGGCCGGCTCACCGGGCCCGGAGGGCGGTGCGTCGGGCGAGGGTGGCGCCTCGGTGGAATCGGGTGGGACGGCCGTGGCCGTCCGCGGGTCGGCCGCCCCAGATCCCAGAGGGGCGTTGCCCGGCGGTGTGACCCCGTTCGGAACCGCCGCCGCGTCGGTCAGGCTGGTTGATGGAGGTGTCGCCCCCCCCCGATGTCAGGAGCAGCCCGACGACGATCGCCACGAGGATGCCGCTGCCCGTCGCGATTCCCAAGAATGGCTGATTGCGGAGGCGATGCGCGACCGCGCGCGCCGACCCGGAGAGCCGGTCGATTCCAGGTCGCTGTCCCGGGGCCCCCTCGCGCGTCCGACCCACTCCCTCATCTGCGCCAGCACTCCGGCGGCGGGCTGCGCGACGATCACGCGGGTCGGGGCCTCATCGAGCGTATCGAGATCCGGTGCGGATCCAGAGCCGAGCCCGGCCTGGAGTGCTGCGCTGAACTCGTCGGCGGTTTGGAAGCGATCGGCGGGATCCTTGGCCAGCGCACGAAGAATCGCCGTCTGCAGCCACTCGGGGAGCCTGTGGCCCAGCGCCTCTGGCGGGGTCGGTGCCTCGGTGACCTGCGCGCGCATGAGCGCGTAGCCGCCGGTTGCGCGGAACGGGAGATGCCCTGTCGTGAGCTCGTAGAGGGCGACGCCCAGTGCATAGAGGTCGCTGCGCTGGTCGACGTCGGCGCCCCGGACCTGCTCGGGAGCCATGTAGGCCGGGGTGCCGACGGTCTGGCCGTGCTGAGTCAGGCGATCCGTGCCCAGGACCCGGGCGACACCGAAGTCCATGACCTTGATGACGCCCTCGTTCGTGATCACCACGTTGGAGGGCTTCAGATCCCGATGGATGACGCCCAGGTGATGCGCGTGGTCGAGGGCCGACAGGATCTGCACGCCAACCGAGGCCACTCGGTCCGGTGGCAACGGCGCGGATCGCCTGATCAGGGCATGGAGCGTTTCGCCGCGCACGAGCTCCATCACCATGAACAGCTCGTCGCCCTCCCGGTGGAGCGCGTACATCGTCGTGATGTTCGGGTGGTTCAGCTTGGCGAGCGCGACCGCCTCGGCCTTGAACCGGCGCGCGACGTCGGGCGCCTTGGCGAGTTCTGAGTGGAGCACCTTGATGGCGACGTCGCGCTCTAGATCTGCGTCGCGCGCGAGGAAGACGGCGCCCATTCCACCGGCACCGATCTTCTCGAGCACCTTGTAGACGCCGACCATTCGCCCGATGAGGACGCTCCGGGTGCCTGGACGCTGTTCCATCGGAATCGAAGTCCGAAGACGCTTTCTGTAATTCCGGGTATCGTAGACGGAACGCGGGCGCCGTTCAACCACGTGGGACGCGGTGGAGGCCCGTGCTCACCCTGAATCGATTTCCATGATCCGCACGGCAACGGGATTCGCTGTCGGTCGCGTGACGGTGCCCGTCTTCGCCCTGCTCGCCGCCGGATGCGGCACGCCGGTCGGCACGCCGGCGGAACGGCCGGTCGTCCTCACCTCGGTCCCGCCCATGGCCTACTTCGTCGAGCGGCTCGGGGACGGCCTCGTCGACGTCGAGGTCTTGATTCCACCCGGCGCCAATCCCGTGGTCTATGAACCCAGCATCGCGCAAATGAGGGCGGCCGCCCGAGCCATCATGTACGTCAAGGTGGGGCACCCCAACTTCCCCTTCGAGGCGACCTGGCTCGACGAGCTCTCGGCGGTCAACCAGGGGATGGCGGTCGTCGATGGCTCGAGGGGTTGCGCGGGTCGCCGTCCGCCTCGGTTGGATCCCCACATATGGCTCGCACCCAGCTGCGCCCGGACGATGGCCCGCCACATCGCCGACGCGCTGATCGCGCGGCTGCCGGGACGAGCGGCGACAGTGCGGTCGCGTCTCGTCGCCCTGCTTGCCGAGGTCGATGCGCTCGACGCCGAGCTGCGGAGCAGCCTCGCCGGGCACGTCGGGCAGCGGTTTCTCGTGTTCCATCCGGCGTGGGGCCACTTCGCCGACGACTACGGCCTCGAGCAGATCGCGATCGAGCACGGGGCGAAGGAGCCCAGTTCCGACCACCTCGTGGACGTGATCCACCAGGCGCGCGCGGAGGGGCTCCGCGTGGTCTTGGTGCAACCGCAGTTCGATCGGCGGAGCGCGGAAGTGGTGGCAGCCGAGATCGATGGCACCGTCCTCAGCGTGGACCCGTTGTCGAAGGACTGGCCCGACACGCTTCGACGCGCGGCGCGGGCGTTTCGCGGCGCACCCCAACCATGAGCGTTCCAGCTCTCGACCTTCGCGAGGTGTGGCTCTCGTTTCGAGGCATGACCGTCCTCGAGGACGTGAACCTGACGATCGAGTCCGGGGAGTTCCTCGGCCTCATCGGGCCGAACGGCGGGGGCAAGAGCGTGCTGCTCAAGGTGATCCTCGGGCTGATCCACCCGGACCGGGGGACGGTCCGGGTCCTCGGGAAGGCGCCGCGGCGCGCCTGGGGCGAAGTGGCCTACGTCCCGCAGCACGCGCACTTCGACCGCAGGTTCCCCATGCGGGTGCTCGATGTCGTCCTGACCGGACGCCTGGCCACGCGCATGCTGGGTCGACGGTTCACGGCGGCCGATCGCGAGAAGGCGTGGGAGTCGCTTCGGCGGGTCGACATGGCCGACGACGCAAGCCGGCAGGTCGGCAAGCTCTCGGGAGGTCAGCTGCAGCGGGTGCTCATCGCCCGGGCGCTGGCCGTCGAGGCACCGGTTCTGCTGCTGGACGAGCCGACGGCCAGTCTCGACGCCTGGATGGGCGCGGAGCGCTACGGCCTGCTCGACGAGCTCGCCGGGAGCCGAACGCTCGTGCTCGTCTCGCACGACATCGGCGTGATGTCGAGCCACGTGCAGAGCGTGGCCTGCCTGAACCGCCGGCTGCACTACCACCACGATCGGGAGATCACGCAGGAGATGATCGAGGAGACCTACGGCTGTCCCGTGGACTTCGTCGTCCACGAACACGCCCACCGGGTGCTGGGACCGAGTACGCAGGAGCGCGACGGGTGATGCTCGAGGCGTTGGAGTTCACGTTCTTCCAGCGCGCGCTGGCCGCGGGCATCCTGGCGAGCATCGCGTGCGGAATCGTCGGGACCTACGAGGTGGTCCGGCAGATCGCCTCCATCTCCGGGGGGGTGTCGCACGCGGCCTTCGGCGGGGTGGGTCTCGGCTATCTGCTCGGCTTCGACCCCATGGCCGGTGCCACGGGCTTCGCGCTGGTCAGTAGCCTTGGCCTCGGACTCGCATACCGCGCGCTCCACCACGGGCTCGATACCCTGATCACGATCACCTGGTCGCTCGGGATGGCGCTCGGGATCCTCTTCGTCTCCATGAGCCCGGGCTACGCACCGGATCTGATGAGCTACCTCTTTGGCAGCATTCTCTTCGTGCCGCCACAGTACGTGCGCTTCGTGCTCTGGCTCGACGTCGTGATCGTGCTGGTCGTGCTGCTGTTCCATCGCGAGCTCCAGGCGGTGGCCTTCGACGAGGAGTGGGCAGAGGTCATGGGCCTTCCGGTTGGAGCCATCTTCCAGTTGCTGCTGGCCCTCACCGCGCTCGCGATCGTCACGTTGATCCGGGTGGTCGGCGTGATCCTGGTGATCGCGCTCCTGACGATTCCGGCCGTGATCGCCCGCCAGTGGTCCGAGAGCCTCAGACTGATGATGGCGCTGGCCTCGGGGCTCGGCGCCGCCTGCACCGTGGCGGGCCTCTTCCTCTCTTACTGGCTGTCGGACCGGCTGCAGATCGCCGTGCCGACCGGCCCGCTGATCATCGTCATCGCGGTCGGGCTCTACGCGGCCAGCAGCGCCCTGCGCATCGCGATGACGCGCGGGGGTGCGCGGAGCGGACGCACGACACTAGGATGAGAGGGGAATCGCCTCGTCGATGAGCATGACGGGGATGTCGTCTCGCACCGGGTAGAGATAGTTGCCGTCCTGTCGGACCAGCCCTTCGGTCACTTCCTCGGTGACCTGCTGGCCGCAGCGGTTCGTTACCTGGCCCTCGCGAATCCGCTGATTCAGCGTCTCCAGCTCCGCGGCATCGGCAAGCCGGACGGGGGTCTTGTCTTCGGGACAAACGAGAATCTCGAGGAGTTCGGCGTCGACCATCGAGGTGCTCCTTGAGTGCGGCCGTCGTCATCGACGAGCGGACCGGCGATCGCGTGGCGGTCGCGATGGGCGCGACCGCCGTGACTGTACCCACACCCTGTGGTCTGGCGCAACCGCGAACCCACCGTGAGCCCACGCCGTGGCCAACCCGGACTACACTAGAGCCGATGCGCATGCGCTCTCGATTCGTCACGGCCCCGCTCGGCGGCGGCCTCGCACTCGCGGTCGCGTTCTGGACCGTGTGCGGTCCGGAGGGTGCGGTGGTCGGGCGCGCCCAGGTGCGGCGCGTCTACAGCCGCGGCACCGCGGGCCTCGTGCAGCAGCTACGCCGGTTGCAGACCACGGCGAGTGCGATGCACACGGCGGCCCACCCCGACGACGAGGACACGGCGCTGATCGCGAAGCTGGCACGGGGCGATCACGCGCGCACCGCGTACCTGTCGCTCACGCGCGGAGACGGCGGTCAGAACATCATCGGGCCCGAGCTGTTCGAGGCGCTCGGCGTGATCCGCACCGAGGAGCTGCTGCAGGCGAGGACCCTCGATGGCGGTGAGCAGCTATTCACCCGCGCCGTTGACTTTGGCTACTCGAAGACCCGGGAGGAGGCCGCCGAGAAGTGGGGCGAGGAGGCGATCCTGGGGACATGGTGCGGGCGATCCGTCTTTTCCGTCCGCTTGTCGTCATCTCGCGCTTCAGCGGCACGCCGGCCGACGGCCACGGCCAGCACCAGATGGCGGGGTATCTGACGCCCCTGGCCTTCCGCGCCGCGGCGGATCCGGCCCGATTCCCGGAGCACCTGTCCGAGGGGCTGAGGCCCTGGCAGCCGAGGAAGCTCTACGTCGGCGCGGGCTTCAGACCCGCCCCCTCGAGCCCGCCCACCCTCCAGGTGCAGACCGGCGGCTACGACCCCGTCATCGGACGCAGCTTCGCCGAGGTGGCCATGGAGGGCCGCAGCCAGCACAAGTCCCAGCAGATGGGGGTCCTCGAGGTTCGCGGGCCCCGTGCGTCCGACCCGCGCCTCGTCGACGGCGTCGTCGAGGCCGGGACGACCGAGCAGGACGCGTTCGAGGGGCTCGACGTGTCGATCCCGGGTCTGGCGCGGCTGGCGGGGCTCCCGCCGGGCACCCTCGAGACCGAGCTCCGCGCGATCGACCGGGCCGGGAAACGAGCGCTCGCGGATCTCGATGTCGAGACGCCTTCGCGAATCATCCCCGCGCTCGTCGCGGGTCTGCGCGCCGTGCGCGCCGCGCGGCGCGCGCTCGAGACGACGACCGCCGGTGCGCCGGCGCGCGCCGAGGCCGACTTTCTTCTCGAGCACAAGGAACGGGAGTTCGAGTCGGCGCTGGTGCGGGCCGCCGGGATCGTGGTCGACGTCCTGGCCGACGCCGAGGTCGTGGCACGGGGCGAGTCGTTCGGCGTCACCGTACGAGCCTATCTGGCCGCGCCGGCCACGGCCCGGCTCGGCGAGGTCGCCCTGGTGGTCCCCTCAGGCTGGCGCGCCGTGCCAGGTGATCACGTCGAACCGGCCGACCGGAGCCCGTTCGCCCGCTTCTTTCGCGAGAGCCCGGATAGGCAGGAGTCGTTCCGCGTGACGGTCTCGCCCGATGCCCCGGCGACTCAGCCCTACTGGTTGACCGAGTCGCGGGAGGGCGAGGTGTTCCCCTGGCCCGAGGGCGGCCCAGGGAACCGGCCCTTCGCCGCGGCACTTGTCCACGGACGCATCGTGACCGATATCGGCGGTGTCTCGGTCGATCTCGTCAGGCCCCTCCAGTACCGGTTCGCCGACCCCGTTCGCGGAGAGCTGCGGCGGAACGTCCATGTCGTCCCGGCCATCACGGTCACGCTGGACTCCGATCTCGAGGTCGTTCCGGTCGCGGGCGCGGGCGTGGCCCGGCGCATCGCCGTCCGAATCGAGAACCGCGTGAGCCGAACGCTGGCGGGGCAGGTGCGGCTCACCGTGCCCGACGGCTGGACGTCGACGCCGGTCGAGGCGCCGTTCACGCTGGACACCAGGGGCGCCCGTATCACGACGGTGTTCTCGGTCACACCCTCGGCGCGGCTGGCCGCCGGATCCCACCGCATCCGTGCCACGGCGATCGCCAACGGCGAGCGGTTCGACACCACGATGCAGACGGTCGCCTATCCCCACATTCAGACCCACCGCCTCTATCGACCGGCCGAGGCCCTGGTGCAGGTGGTGGACCTCCAGGTGGCGCCCGTCACGGTGGGCTACATCATGGGGAGCGGCGATCGGGTGCCCGAGGCCATCGAGCGGATGGGGCTCGAGGTCGCCATGCTCGACGCGGACGAGTTGCGTGCCGGCGACCTGTCGCGGTTCGACACGATCGTGGTCGGCGTCCGGGCGTCCGAGGCGCTGCCTGATTTCGTCGGCCATCACGCGCGGCTCCTCGACTACGTCCGCGCCGGTGGCACCCTGGTCGTGCAGTATCAGCAGACGGGCTACGTGCGGTGGGGTCTCACACCGTATCCCGCCGAGATGCGGTCGCGGGTGTCGGACGAACGCGCCCCGGTTCGCATCCTCGAGCCTGATCACCCGGTCTTCACCTTCCCTAACCGCATCACCGGCGCCGACTGGGACGGCTGGGTGCAGGAACGGAACCTCTACGCCTTTACCGGGTTCGATGATCGCTTCACGCCCCTCCTCGAATCACGCGACCCCGGGGAGGCCGCCCAGCAGGGGGGACAGGTCTACGCCAGGCTCGGACGCGGCCACTACGTCTACACCGCCTATGCCTGGTTTCGACAGCTGCCCGCAGGCGTGCCGGGCGCGTATCGCATGTTCGCGAATCTCTTGAGCCTGCCGAAAGCCCCGGCCGGGTCCGGTTAAGCGCCGGTCAGGAACGGCGGTGCACTAGTCACTTCTGCCAGACGCGAAAGCGATACTGGATCAGGTCCGTGCGCAGACACTGCTGGAGGGCGTTACCCCCCAGCAGGGCCAGCCATCGGGGATGACCAAGGGGGAGCCGACGCCCGAGCGTCACGAGGGCGCGGATGACGCCGTCGCGAAACCGGCCCAGCTCGAGCTGCGGACTCAGATCGCGGTCCTCGGTCAGGAAGAAGCCGTGCTCCGCGGCCAGGCAGTCGGCCTCCGAGGGTTTCATCAGGGCGCCGACACGCCATCCGCGTTCGAACTCGGTCAGCCAGCGTTGCGCGTGTGGCGCGAGCGTGTCGCGCTGGACCTCCTCGCCGAGAAAATCATCACAGATGGCGAGTCGGCCTCCCGGGCGCACGCAGGTGCGGAGCGTCGCGAAGAGTTGCCGCGGGTCCGACGCCAGGACGAACGACTCGATCGCGTAGGCGAGATCGACCGCGGTGTCGAGGCGCAGGCGGCAGAAGTCTGCGAGGAGGAACGTGGTTCGGTCGGTGTCGCTGGCCGCGCGGCGCCGGGCGAGCTCGAGCTGCACGCGACTGTTGGTGACGCCGATGCCCCGGCCACCGGTGCGTTCCAGCAGATCGAGGAGGGTGGCGCCCACCCCGCACCCGAGGTCGAGCAGGGTGGGAGGACGATCCGGCGAGGACGCCACCTGCTGGGCGAGCAGGCCGTGGACGAACGTGAATGCTTCCTGACGGGTCGTGACACCGAGGCCCCACACCGCGCGGTGCAGGACGCCCAGTTTGCCTCCCTGGCCGTAGCGGAGGAAGCTTCGGGTGTTTGCATCGTAGTACCGAGCGAGCTGCTTCTCGTCGAAGGCGCCGCTGGCCTTCTGACCGTCCCGCACGCCTTCCACCTTCAGGGTGGCGCTCTCTCCATAGACGGCGCCGTCAACGATGGTGACGTCCGTCGGCCGACAACCACAGGCGTGTCGCCCTCATCGCTCCGAGGGCTCGTCGGCCTTTGGATAGATCTTGTCGCCCTTGTACTCCCGCAAACCGCAGAAACCGGCGGAGGTGAACCCATGCTTGGTCAGTAGGGCCGCGGCACGCGCGGCTCGGCCACCGCCGTTTCAAGCCGTGAGGATCGCGCGATCCTTTGGCAGCTCGTCCAGCCGCTCCTCGAGCTGGCCCACCGGAATGTTGACGTAGCCGGGGAGCGTGCCCAGCTCCTCGAGCTCGGAAGGCTCGCGGACGTCGAGGAAGAACACCTTGCCGTCCTCGAGCAGCGCCTCGATGTCCGCGGCCTCGACGCGCTGCTCCTCGGGGGCGCGCTCCGGCTCGGCTGGCTCGCTCGCGGGCGTCTGTCCCCAGCCGGGCACGACGGCCAGTATCCACAGTGTCAGTAGCGTCGGGATCTTCACGATCGGCCTCCTGTCATCTTGCCTGACGGTGTGAAGAGTGGACGCGGACCGTCCGGGGAACATCATAGCCGGTCGGTGGCCTCCTGGCGAGCGGTGGCTAGCAGGGTGTGTCAGTTTCGCGTGGGGCGAAACGACGTCCGCCCAGCAAACCGAAAACATTGCGGCGGCTCACGCACGTGTCTTAGACGGGCCGGAGGCTGGCCGCCTTCACGGTTTGCCCGGGCGGACGTCGTTCCGCCCCACGCGAAACTGACAACGTCGTTTCTAACCCCGGGTTGGGTCGGAACTCTCAGAATCGGAGCAGACGCGTGAGCTTGAGCGCAACCGAACGGTTCTGAAGGACGGGGAAGCCGCGCCGGAGCGTGTCACGACCCTCGCTGTAGACGACGAAGAGGTCGCTACCCGGCTCGTACTCCCACCGGAAGCGGACGTTGCTGCTCAGCGCGTCGCTGCTGGAGTTGTATTGCACCAGCGCGCCGAGCACCAGACGTGCTGACGCCGTGAAATTGACGCGTGCGCCGGCGAGCCGGGCGGTGAAGTATCCGGCCGGCAAGTCGACCCAGCTGTAAGACAGATTGGGTTCCACGGAGAACCTGGGTGTGAGCTCGATCCGGCCACGATAGCGCGCCTCCGTGCTGTTGCCGTCGAAGAACTCGCCCCGCGAGACGCTCACGCGGCCCGAGAGCCTGCGCTGCGGCCCGAAGCTATAGCCCGCCCGGAGGTTGGCGAAGTGGTGGGCGCCGACGGGGATGAAGATCCCGTCCGAGATCTCGAACTCCTCCTCGAGGAACTCGAACTTCCGCTCGTAGGTGACGTTCCAGTTGTCGCTGTTCTCCATCTCCATCCGGAAGCGCGCCTGCATCTCGCGGCTCTCGAGCGCGTGCTCCCAGTTGGTGATGTAGTCGTAGGTGCCCTGGAGCTCGACCTTTCTGATCGCCCGGATGGCCCGGGGACGCGGGCTGAACCGCAAGACGCCCCGGCTCTGCCGGAAGTCGGTTCGGCGCAAGAACCCGATCTCGGGGCTGAAGTTCTCGCCGACGGCCAGGTGCTCGACCTGCACCCCATAGCGGTCGGCGGAGTAGTCGAGCGCGGCGCGGTAGCTCTCGTCCCGGGTCGAGAGCCCGGACGTAAGAGTTCGCGCGTAGTAGGTGTCGACGTTGACGTTCTGGTAGAAGGACAGGTTCGCGTCGACGCCGAACGCCTGGCTGGACCCCGGCGTCTCGATGGCGACCGAACGGCTGGTTCCAATGATCCCGATGTTGCTGCGACGGAGGACGTCCCGCTTGAGGCGAACCACGGAGAAGTTCGTGGCGGCGGCCCCGACCTGCTCGGCCTCGCCCGTCTGAATGTTGAGCAGCCCGAGGGTGTACGCACCGGCCCGGCCGGTCACCCGCCCGCCGGCCCGGATCGGCACGCTACCGTCGTCGGTCAGGCCGATCCGCCGGCTGAAGAACACGATCGGGATATTGCTCTGCCCACCGCCCCCGCCGCCCCTGCCGCCGCCCCCGCCGCCGCCACCCCGGCCGCCCCGCCGCGCGCCGCCGCCCCCGAACGCGAAGATGCCCTGTCCCTCGAGAAAGAAGTCGCGCTTCTCGGGGAAGAACAGGCTGAAGCGGGTCAGGTTGACCTGCTCCTCGTCGTCCTCGACCTGCGCGAAATCGGTGTTGACGGTGAAATCGGCGATGAGGCTCCGCGTCAAGCCGTACTTGACGTCGAAGCCGACATCACCGCCGAGGTCGTCGGAGAACGCCGGCTCGGCGGCGCGATCGGTTCGCAGGTCCGAGATGGCGTAGGGCTTGATCTCGAGGTTCTTCGCGCTGCCCGGTACCTGGATGCCGACAAGGGTGCCCGCCGAAGAGGTCTTCGTGATCCCCCGCCGACCGTAGGACGCGGGAATCGGAGAGAGAAACGAATCCTCGTTCTTCCAGGCCACCCTGCGGCGAAGATTGACTCCCCACACCTGCGAGGCGCCCGCCTTGTAGCGCAGCGATTTGAAGGGAATCTCCATCTCGACGATCCAGCCGCCGTCGAACCGTCCGGTCTTCACGTCCCACACCGTGTTCCAGTCCTTGTTGACGTTCCGCTCATCTGTCGTCAGCGCGTCGGTCAGGCCCCCGAGCGGGTTGGTGTGGAAGAAGAACGAGTTGCGCCGATCGTAGAACGTGTCGAGCACGACGGCGAAGTTCTCGTTCTGGGTCAGGTTGGAGTGGTCGCGGCGCAGCTCGTTCGCCACCATGCGCTCCGGATGGCTGTCCCAGCAGCGTGCGGAGACGTAGAGGTTGCGGTCGTCGAAGAGGATCCACGCCTCGGTTCGCTCGGTCGCCGGCTCGCCCTCGAGGGGTTCCTGTTGGATGAAGTCGCTCACCGACGCCACGCGCTGGTAGACCGCCTCGTCCAGCCGGCCGTCCAGCACGATCGGCTCGGGGATCCGGTTGGCTCGGACCGTGACGCGCCCGGCCGCGTCGCGAGAGACGACGGCCGGCGGCGTGGGCGGCGCCGGACCGTCGAGCACCGGGGTCGCCGCGTCACCGCCCAGCGCCCGCTCCTGGGCCCCAGCGCCCGCGGCGCCCGCGAGCACTGCGAGAACGGCGTAAGCCATCACGAGACGACGGGACGAGCTGGACCAGCTGGCCATAGGTGGGGAATCGGAGCACGGACGAGCTGTCGGGAGTCGGTGCCGGCTAGAAGGCCAGGCAGGGGTGAGATTCGTTACGGCCACACCCAATCAGATACGATCGACTAGGGTACCACGTTTACAAGAGCCTCTCCGTCTTCCGCAGCCGATCATCACGCCGATGCCCGACGCCTCTCCCCACGCCCACGCGTGTCGCAGCGAGCGCGCCCTGGTTCTGCTCCTGTTCGTCGTCTCCGGGTTCACGGGCCTGGTCTACGAGGTGCTATGGCTGAAGGAGCTCGGCCTCCTGTTCGGGAACAGCGCGCACGCGGCGGCCACCACCCTGGCGGTGTTTTTTCTCGGCCTTGCGGCCGGTGGCTACGTCTGGGGGACGCGCGCCCCGCACCTGACGAGCTGCCTGATGGCGTACGGCCTGCTGGAGCTCGCGGTCGGGGCGACGGGGCTGCTTTACTTCTGGCTGCTCGACCTCTATCACTGGATCTACCAGCCACTCTACGCGCTGGTCGGCGAGAGTCTTCCGTGGCTCGTCGCCGCCAAGTTCGTGCTTGCGCTCGGCATCCTCTTCCCGGCGGCCTTCGCGATGGGGGGGACTCTGCCGTTGATCGGACAGCACCTGATCCGACACGACCGCGATCTGGGAAAGACCGGGACGCTGCTCTACGCCCTGAACACGCTGGGCGCGGCGGGCGGGGCCCTTGCCGCGGGCTTCTACCTGCCGATCACCCTCGGCTTCACGGCCGCCTACCTGCTCGCGGTCGGTCTGAGTCTGGGCGTTGGCACCGTCGCGTTCCTGGTCGGTCGGCGGTCGGCGGCGCGCGATCGGTCGACCCGGCGGCCTCCCGCCCGGCGGCGCCACGCGGACGCCGGCGCCCGGGCGCGAGGTGTAGCGCCGGTCGGGGCGGTGGCGTTCGCGTCAGGCTTCCTGACGCTGGGCCTCCAGGTGGCCTGGACCCGCATGTTCGCGCAGGTGCTCCAGAACTCCGTCTACACCTTTGCCATCATCCTGGTGATCTTCCTGGCCGCGCTCGCGGCGGGCGCATTGCTGGCGCGCTGGCTGTGCCGCGTGGTCGCGCGACCCCGGACGGTGCTGGCCGGGTTGCTGGTGCTGGCGGGGCTCTGGGTAGCGGCCACGCCGTTCCTGTTCGTTCGCGTCACCGATGGCCTGGCATTCCTCGGGTCGGCCGCCGACGGATGGAGCGGCTACGTCGCGTCCATCTTCGCCTCGACGGCCGCGGTGTTGCTGCTGCCCGGTCTCCTGGTCGGCAGCGTGTTCCCATACGTGCTCCGCGCGGCCGAGGGTAGGCGGACCGCGGCCGGCCCCACGCTCGGCCGTCTGGTGGCGCTCAACACGAGTGGCGCCATTCTCGGCTCTGTCGTGGTGGGGTTCTTCCTGCTGTCCGGCGTCGGGCTGTGGGGCACCATCCGGCTGATCGGCATCGCCTACCTGGTCCTGGCCGTCCTGGCCGTCGATCCGGCCTCCCGGTTCACACCGATCCTGCGGGCGGCACCCATCGTGGGGATCCTTCTGCTGGTCTCCGTCCTCGACCCCACCAGGATTCCCAGCGTCCGCGTGGACCCCGACCGAGACGAGCGGGTGCTCGAGGTCTGGGAGGGGACGCACGGCGTGGTAGCCGTGGTGGAGCGAGACACGGGACGGCTGATCAAGGTGAACAACTACTACTCGCTGGGGGGCACGGCCGCGCGCGAGCACGAGCAAAACCAGGCGCTCATCCCGCTGATGAGCCACCCGTCGCCACAATCCGTGTTCTTCCTGGGGCTCGGGACGGGCATCACCGCGGGCGCCGCGCTCAGCCTGCCGGTCGAGCGCCTCGTGGTGTGCGAGCTCTTGCCCGAGGTCATTCGGGCAGCGGCGACCTACTTCGATGAACCGTCGGGTGGGCTCTTCCGCGATCCGCGGGTGGAGATCCTCGCGCGCGACGGGCGGAACCAGCTCCTCGGCAGCACGGAGCGCTACGACGCCATCATCGCCGACCTGTTCATTCCATGGCGAGCCGGTGCCGGCACCCTCTACACGAAGGAGCATTTCGAGGCGGCGCGGGACCGGTTGAGGTCCGGCGGGCGGTTCGTCCAGTGGCTGCCGCTGTATCAGCTGTCGTCGCGGGAGTTCTTCATCATCGCCCGCACCATGCTGGCGGTCTTTCCTGACGTGGTCCTCTGGCGCGGTGACTTCTTTCCGAACAAGCCGATCGTCGCCCTGGTCGGCGCGGCAGATCTGGCGCCGCTGGACCCGGACGTGCTCGTGGCTCGGGGGCGTGCGCTTGCGGGCGACCGAGAGCTACCGGATGAGGCGTTCACGGCCGTCACGCTGCCCTTCTATGTCGGCAATCTCGGTCGGGCCCGCCGCCTGGTGCCCGAAGGACCCCTCAACACCGACGACCGGCCGCTCGTCGAGTATCTCGCACCGATCACCCACCGCGAGCAGCGTGCCGGCCACACCGACTGGTTCCGATCGCTGGAGCTGGCGAGCTTCTATCGGGCCCTCCTCGACGAGGTCACGCCCGAGGCCGACCCCTACCTCGCCAGGCTCGATGACGCGGAGCGCGGCTACGTCCTGGCGGGTCGTAGCTACGGCGAGGCCGCGGTCTATCGACACCTGGGCCGGGAGGTCGAGGCGGACCGGCTGCTGCGCGACTTCGTCGAGCGCATCCCCGTGCAGTTCCGCCCGAGCACGAACGAAGCAGACGTGTACACGGAGTTCTCCCCCTGACCGCGCTAGTCCTCCGCGCGCCTTGCCAGCCGGGCTCAGCGCCGCCCTTGGTGCAACGCAGGACTTTCACCACGGGCTGCTAGCCGGCTGCGGCAGAACGTTCATCGCGCCGGCCGGCTCTTGACGCGTCCCGCCCCCCCCGCTACGCTGCGTACGTGGGTCGATCAAGCGGGCTCGCGCGCGCACGCTCACTGGTGCTCCAGTTCGCGCTCTTGCCCGGTCTGCTCGCCGGACCGCTGGCCACGGTGCACGCGGAGCTCGAGGGCGACCCGGACTGCGACGTCACCGTCGTGTCCCACGACCCGGACGCGCACGTCATCGGCTCACGCGCCGCGTCGCCCACCGACGACCGCGAGCACTGCTATACCTGCCACTGGTCGCGCTCGTTCGGCTCTCCCCTCGCGCCCGAAGCGCACCCCGGCCTCGCGGCGCCGCGAGGTACCCGCGTTCACGTCTCGCTCTGGTTACCCGACGGGTTCCAGGCCGTTTCCGGCATCCCAGCCCGTTCTCCCCCGGTCTAGCGGTTCGCGCGCTCCCTCTCTGATCGCCCGCTGGTGACGACGTGTCATCACGGGCCGCCCGCCGTGGTGGTCGATCGAGAGGGGCGACAGCGCAATGGCGTGCCGTGATCGCGCCAGTGGGTTCCGTCCGTGCCGAATTCCCGATTGCGTTTTGCCTTTCAAGGAGTACGGAGAGATGCCGATCTGCGCTGGTACCACGGTATCCAGAATCTCTTGCGGTCCGCTCGCGGTCGCCCTGACCGTGTTGTGTCTCGGCGCTGGCCTCGCGATCCGCCCCGCCGGTGCCCAGCCCGCAGAAGACCGCCCCGACTCCCGGGCCGAGCGGGACCTCGCCGCCCTAGGCGAGAGGGTCCAGGCCCTGGAGTCGAGGCTCGGCGCGTTGACCGAGCGCTACGAGGCCCGGCTCGCCGAGCTCGAGGCCCGGCTCGCGGCGCTCGACTCGAGCCAGGCGAGTCCGTCGGGGGCACCGGCGCCGCCGCGTCCCGACGCGGCGCCCGCATCGGGGTCGATCCAGGAGGTTGTCCTGGGCGAGGCGGAGCGGGCGGAGCTCGAGCGAGAGCCGGCCGAGCTGCTTGGCGACTCGAGTGCGGATGGCGATGCGCAGGGCCCGGCACCGGCGACGACCGGCGAGCAGCGCTTCACCGGACGGGCCCGGACCCTCAATCAGCTGAACCCGGAGATCTCCGTGACCGGAGACGTGTTCGCGACGATCGCCGACCGGACGGGGGATCCCGAGAGCAACCAGTTTCGGTTCGCCGAGTTCGAGATGGCCTTTCAGTCGCCTCTCGATCCCTTCTCGCTGGCCAAGGCGTTCGTCGTCCAGGAGGATGGCGAGTTCGCGCTCGAGGAGGCCTACATCGACTGGACCTCGCTGCCGGGTGGGGTCGGGCTGAAGGTCGGCGCGTTCCGTCATGACTGGGGCAAGCTCAACCGCTGGCACCAGCATGCGCTCCCGCAGGCGGATCGACCGCTCGTGCACGACGCGATCTTCGGAGAGGAAGGGCTGAGAGGGCTCGGCGCGTCCTTCTCCTACCTGCCCGGAGCCTTCCTCGGCGACTACAACGAGGTGGTGGTGCAGGTGACCAACGACGAGAACGGCACGGCGTTCTCGGGGCGTGGCTTCGACGAGCCGATCTTCCTCGTCCACGAGACCAACTACTGGGATCTGTCGTCCGCGACGTATCTGGAGCTGGGCGTCTCCGCGGCCACCGGGGTCAACGACGAGCTCGGCCGGTTCCGCAGCCAGGTGTATGGCATCGACTGGAATCTCGACTGGCGGCCGCCCGCGCAGGCGCTCTACACGGGGCTCGAGGTGCGCGGCGAGCTGTTGTGGCAGCATCGGGCGGAGGATGCCGGCGCGTTCGACACACTGGGCGCCTACACCTATGGGAGCTACAAGCTCAACCGGCAGTGGTTCGTGGGTCTGCGTGGCGACTGGACCGAGCTGCCCTTCGACCGAGACCGGACCCTGTGGGGCGTCTCTCCCTTCGTGGAATGGTGGCAGAGCGAGTGGGCTCGATTACGGCTCCAGTACTCGTACAACTCCGGCCGGATCGACGAGCCCGAGAGCGAGAACCGATTCTTCTCGCAGATCACCTGGGCGATCGGGCCACACAAGCACGAGAAGTACTGAGATGGTCGTCGGCTAAGAGTCGGCGCGGCGCGACCCCCGGATCGGGGCGAGCCAATGACGAGGGGGATCTGATGGTTCGCGGAAACGGCTTGATTCGACAGTGTCCGACAACCCGGAATGCCGTCGGCCTGCTGGCGGTGGTCTTCCTCACGACCGCACCCCCGTCGCCGGCGGTCGCCCAGTCTCAGACGCCGCTTCGGATCGTCAGCTCGTTGACGGTCTACGGCACGCTCGCCAAGGAGATCGTCGGGGATCGAGGGACGGTGCAGGCGATCGCCGAGGCCCGGCAGGACGCCCACTTCGTCCAGGCGAAGCCGAGCTTCTCGATCATGGTCGGACGCGCCGACCTGCTCGTGAGCACGGGCCTCGACCTGGAGCTGTGGATGCCGGTCGTGATCGACAAGTCGCGCAACCCGCGCATCAGGGAGGGCGAGCCCGGCTACGTCTCGGTGGCAACCGGCGTCCCGATGCTCGAGGTGCCGGAGAATCCAAGCCGGGCGGCGGGGGACGTGCACCTCTTCGGCAACCCTCACGTGCACAGCGATCCCCTTCGGGCCGTGATCGTCGCGCGCAACATCAGAACCGGGCTGCAGAACGTCGACCCGGCCAACCGGTCCTACTACGAGGAACGCTTCCAGGATTTCAAGCGCCGAGTCCACGAGCGGCTCTTCGGACCGGAGCTCGTGAAGCTGGTGGGGGGAGACAAGCTGGCCGAGCTCGAGCTGCAACACAAGCTGCGCCCGTTTCTCGAGAGCGGCGAGCTGGGCGGCCAGTCCCTGCTCTCCCGGCTGGGAGGCTGGCTCGAGGAAGCCGAATGCCTGCGGGGCAAGCGGATCGTCGCCTATCACCTCAACTGGGTCTACTTCACCGACCGATTCGGTCTCGAGGTGGCCTCCTACGTCGAGAGGCGCCCGGGAATCCCGCCGTCCGCCTCCCACGTGGCCGACCTGATCGCGCTGATGCGCCGGGAGAGCATCCCGGTCCTCTGGGTGGCCAACTACTTCGACGGACGGATCCCCACGATGATCGCCGAGCGCACCGGCGCGCAGTTCAAACACGAACCGATCTACACGGAGGGCGTCACGCCGGGCGAGTACTTCGCTCTCGTCGACACGTGGATCGCCGAGATGAAGTCTGGGTTCGCCGTCTGTGGCGGGTAGGGTCCGAGAGGAAACGGGGCCGAGAGGGGGAACCGGATCGTGGATCTCATCCTAGAGGTGCTCCTGCCGCCGTTCGTCGCGTGCCTCGTGCTGACGGGGATCCATACCTATCTCGGGCTCCACGTCGTCTCGCGCGGCGTCATCTTCGTCGACCTGGCCCTGGCGCAGATCGCGGCCCTCGGGGCGACCTTCGCCTTTCTCCTCGGACACGACCCGCACGGTGACGCGGGGTATCTCTACTCGCTGATCTTCGCGTTCATCGGTGCCGCGGTGTTCTCGATCTCGCGGCTCAAGGACCAGCGAGTGCCCCAGGAGGCGATCATCGGGATCACGTTCGCCGTGGCCTCGGCGGCGGCCATCCTGATCGCCGACCGGGCCCCCCAGGGATCCGAATTCGTCGATGCGATGCTGAATGGCGCGCTGCTCTGGGTGCCGTGGTCCACGATCGTCAAGACCGCGGCCATCTATGCCGGCATCGGGGTCTTCCACTGGGTGTTTCGCCGACGGTTTCTCGCGATCTCGTTGGACCATCAGCGGGCCGAAGCCGAGGGTGTGTCCGTCCGCTGGTGGGATTTCCTGTTCTACACGTCGTTCGGCTTCGTCATCACCTCGAGCGTGGCCATGGCGGGGGTTCTGCTCGTGTTCTCCTTCCTGATCATTCCGTCGGTGATCGCGATGCTGTTCGCGCACAGCATCCGGGCGCGCCTGGTCGTGGGTTGGGTGGCCGGGACCCTCGTCAGCATGGTGGGGC
This sequence comes from Vicinamibacterales bacterium, assembly GCA_965197935.1. Classification (GTDB taxonomy): domain Bacteria; phylum Acidobacteriota; class Vicinamibacteria; order Vicinamibacterales; family CAZQMT01; genus CAZQMT01. Next base: position 765,658 of record CBDAOD010000003.1, read on the forward strand.
TGTCGCTCTCGTATGCGTTCGACTTTCCCAGCGGCCCGGCGGTGGTCTGCACGTTCGGCGCCGCGCTGGCCCTGGCGGGCACCGTGCGCTACCTGATGGTCGCCGAGCACCGCACCGGGGCGGCCTCGAAGGTCGCCGCCGTCGCGCTGGCGGGTGTCGGAGGCCTGTGGCTGGCGTTCCAGACCGCGGCCGTGGCCCCGGGTAGTGGCGACCCGACGGTGGCGAGGGAGGTACCCACGAGCGAGGACGGACGCGCGGAGAGCCCGGCCGAGGTTGCCACTGCTGCCCTCGCGGCGCTGGAGGCGGCACCGGAGGCGTCCGCTCCGGAGGCGATCGCGTCGCTGGTCTCCGTCGGCGAGGAGCTGCACCACCTGATGGGGACGGGTGAGGTTGCGGTCAGCGAGGGGGCCGTCCTGGCGCTGGCCAACGCCTCCGACGATGGGGCCATCGGCGAGCTACTGGAGGAGATTGCCTTCCACGCCAACGACCCGTGGGCCCGGCTGCGTGGCGCCCAGGCGTTGCTCTCGGGCCGCAACGTCCTTGGGGTCGAAGCGCTGCTCGAGCTGCTCGAGGCAGATCTCCCACCGTTCCTGCAGCTTCAGGCGGTGGAGACGCTGCGCCAGGGGAGCAACCAGGCGTTCGGGTTCGATCCACAAGGGGACCCGGCGAGCAAGGCGGAGCCGCTCAGGCAGTGGCGGATCTGGTGGGAGGCGCACCGGGGCGAGCCACTGCCCGAACCCTAGCCGCCCGTCAGAGTCAGTTTTGCGCGGGGCGGAACGGCGGCCGCCCAGCAAACCGTGAAGGCGGCCAGCCTCTGTGGCCCCTTTGAGACGCCGTGCGTGAGCCGCCGCAATGTTTTCGGTTTGCAGGGCGGTCGCCGTTTCGCCCCGCGCAAAACTCTGCGCTCACGGGATGACGAGCTGCGTCGGCCGCTCGTACCCGTCCAGCTCCTCGATGGTCGCGGCCGACGGCGGCCGCTGGCTGCGGAGCCGGCCCGACACCTCCTCGACCCGACGCATCACCCGCAGGACGTTGAGACCCAGGATCTTCTTCACGTCCTCGTCGCCGTAGCCACGCCGGAGCAACTCGGCGGTCAGCGCCGGGAATTTCGAGACATCCTCCATGCCCTGGGGCACGGCACCGATGCCGTCGAAGTCGCTGCCGATCCCGATGTGATCGATGCCGGCCGTGTCTCGAATGTGATCCACGTGGTCCGCGATCTGCGATACCGTGGCGCGCGGCGCGGGGTGGGCGCGCCTCCACGCGTCCATGCCCTGCGTCACGGTCTCTTCGCTGTAGGGGTACTTGGATCGGAGTCGCGCCGCTTCGGCAGTTCGCGCCTGGCCGTGCGCGGCAACCTCCTCGGACAGGAAGCCGGGGACGAAGGTGACCATCACGACGCCGCCGTTCTCCGGCAGCAGCTTCAGGACGTCGTCGGGCACGTTCCGGGGTACGTCGCAGACCGCGCGGGCCGACGAGTGCGAGTAGATCACCGGTGCGGCCGCGACCCGAAGCGCGTCCTTCATGGTGTCCGGCGACACGTGGCTCAGGTCGACGAGCATACCCAGCCAGTTCATCTCCTGGACGACCGCCTCGCCGAAGCTGGTCAGCCCACCATGCTCGGGCTCGTCCGTGCTGGAGTCCGCCCATGGCGTGTTGCGCCCGTGGGTCAGGGTCATGTAGCGCGCGCCGAGGCGGTGGAACATCCGCAGCGTGCCGAGCGACGAGTCAATCGAGTGTCCGCCCTCCATGCCGATCAGCGACGCGATCATCCCCTTCGCGAAGACACGCTCGACGTCGTCGGCGGTGCGCGCGATCTCGAGCGCATCCGGCCAGCGCTCAACCATGCGGTGGACGATGTCGATCTGCTCCATCGTGGCCCGGACGGCTTCCTTCCCCTGCATGCTCGCCGGAACGAACACCGACCAGAACTGACCGCCGACGCCGCCCTCGCGGAGCCGGGCGAAGTCGGTCATCAGGTCCGGCCGCGGCTGCGTGATGTCGAGCTTGGGCAGGTCGCCGTCGGCCATCTCGCGGACCCGGATCGGATAGTCGTTGTGCCCGTCGATCAAGGGGACCGCCTCGTGGAGCGCACGGGTTCGCTCCATCTGGTTGTCCGAAGTCTGCGCCCGGGGCGCCGCTGTCAGCACGAAGAAGATGCACACCGCACCGGCCGAGAATCTGCGCATGGGTCTGTCCTCGCTTCCTGAAGGTGTCTCGCCACCAGGTATTCTCTCACGCGGACGCGCGCCTGTGGTGCGTCTCACTCTCGCGCCTTCGGCTATGATGGCCCGATGCTCGAGACCAAACCGGCGGTGACATTGGAGCTGTGGTGGGACGGCGATCTCAGATTCCGGGGGAGGTCCGGCGCCCTGGAGCTCACGCTCGATAGTGCGTCGCAGGCCGGTCCATCGCCGATGCAGGCCGTGGCCTTCGGCATCGCCGGGTGCATGGCGGTCGACGTGGTCCACATTCTCACCAAGGGGCGTCACCCGTTCAGTGGCGTGCGGGCCACTCTCACCGGCTCTCGTGCGGAGGAGGTGCCGCGCCGCTTCGTCGGGATCGTCCTCCACTTCGTGGTGACTGGCGACGTGGCGCCGCAGCACGTGGAGCGCGCGGTGGCGCTCTCGACCGAGAAGTACTGTTCCGTGTGGCACTCGTTACGCCAGGACATCGCGTTCACCTGTACCTCCGAGGTCGAGGCGGCTGCCACGCGGCAGTAGGCCACGGCGAGAGGAGATCGCCCATGTGCGATTTCGCCAACGCGCGTGACGGATCGGTCTTCGGCTTCCTCGTCGACGTGCCGGAGGTGCGGGCGCTGATCGCGGAGACCCAGCGCCTGATGGGCTCGATCGCGGCCGACCCGGAGCGGCTCGACGCCTTGCGTCCGGCATTCGCCAGGCTGCTGGCGGCCGACGGCTGGTTGCCCGAAGAGATGGCGCGACCCGATGAGACGAGCGGCATGGGCGGGGGCATCGGCCAGTACGCGCTCTACCGCGCCGCCGACGGATCGCTGTGTCTGTTCTCGCTGGTCGTCCCGCCCGGTGTCTCGACCCCCGTGCACGACCATCTGGCGTGGGGGTTGATCGGGCTCTATCGTGGCCGGCAGGGTGAAACGGTGTACCGGCGGCTCGACGACGGGTCGGAGGCGAACCATGCCGTCCTCGAGGTTGCCCGTCGCCAGGAGATCGCGTCGGGGCAGTTCTACACGCTCCTGCCCCCGGAAGGTGACATCCATCACGTCACCACCGTCTCCGAGGCGCCCTCCGTGTCGATTCACCTGCTGGCCAACGACACCGCCTGCGTCTGGCGGCATCGCTTCGACCCGGCGGCGGACACCGTCACGCCCTTCCGCTCCGGATACAGCAACGCACCCTGCCCGCCGGAGGCGGCCGATGCCGACTACCGGGCCTCCGCGGCGAAGCGCTCGTAGACCGCCCGCGCCTCGTCGAACTGGGCGAAGACGTGGGCCTTTTCCTTCTCGGACCGCCAGCCCGGCCAGGCCTCCGCTCTCTCGCGAAGGGCATCGATCCACCTCATCGAGTAGTCGGCCGACGCGCGGTCGCGAACCGGCTGATCGCCGACGAGCACCCACACGGGATTCGTGAAGGCCTGCGCGTAGCGGACGTCCAGCGGGTGGCGCTCCGACGCATCCCCTTCCGCCCGCAGGTGGTACCAGCCGCTGCGGGTGGCCGGAAGCGCCGTCTCGAAGTCGGCCGTCCGGCGGTCGGCGCCGAGCGGGATTTCCTCGACGACCTCCCCGTTGAAGACCAGCTCGACCCGGCGGAGCGGCGTGATGGACCGGACCCGCGCGGCGATCTCCACGGTGCGACCCTCGGCCGGCAGCCGCACCTCCTCCCCGGGCATCCGCCCGTCCACGGTCAGCTCGACGAGCGGGCCGGTGCTGACGAACGCGCGGCCCTGCCGTAGACCCGCCAACCACGCATCCGAATCGAGGCCCCGCGCGCCGGTGTAGACGTAGGTCCGGACCGAGCCGACGAGCTTGCTCTGGTGCAGGTTGCTGATGGAGTCCTCGCCCCCGACGGCCGTCACCCGCAGGCCGTTGTTCAGCGTGGCGTACCACGGGAAGAAGCCGGCGTGTCCGGGATCGGCCCACTCGACGGCGTCGGTCGTCCCCAGCGCCGCATCGACCATGTAGCCCTTGCCGCCGCCCAGGTTCCCCTCGAGCGGATCGGCCTCGCCACCGAAGGCGTGGACGTAGCCAACCGTCGCGCCCTGCGCCCGCGCCTTCCTGAACATGTCGGTGTTGCTCGGGTAGAGGCTCTCGATGGCCGTGCCCTCGTAGCCGGTGGTGAAGGGTGAGATCAGGTGGTCGCGCAGCCCGAGAAGGAAGACGTGGCCATAGAAGGGCGGCCGGTACTCCTCCCCGACCATCAGGAGGCGGTCGGAGGCCGAGAGCGGGTGCGGCCCGCCCCCCTCGACGAAGAACTGGTGGTCGAGAATCCGGTTGTCCTTGTTGGCGATCAGCTCGTTGACCACGTCCTGGTCTTCGGCCGCGGACATCATCATCAGGTTCTCGAGCGTGTTGTGGAGGTTGCCCGCGTAGTTCATGTGCACGTGCGTCGAGCCGCTGTACCAGCCCCGGGCCGCCATGTCCGTCATCCGCCGCAACGCGACCGTGACGTGCTGGACCTGGTTGGGGGTGATGTGGACCTGGGTCGTCTCCGGCCAGAACTCGAAGCCCTTGACGACGTCGAGCGAGACGGTTCCCGCCGGGACCTCGACGGTGAAGCTGCCCGGCGTGTGAAACACGCGGTCGCCCACGTTGCCCATCCGCGCGTACGCGTCCGCGGGGGCGTAGAGCTTGCCGTCCGACGCCGTGAGGTGGATCCGCGACGCCGTCTGCTCGGTCGTGTTTCCGTCGACCGTCCGCACCGAGAGCACACCCATGGGCCGCTTCCATCGGCGCTCCGTGATGGCGATCGTCTGCCGTGCGCCGCCATAGGTCTCGAGCAGCGCAAGCTGCGGGAGACCGCCCTCGTTCGTGATGTAGGCGATCGACTCACCGTCCGGTGACCACCGCGGATGGAAGGCGTCGTGCGAGAAGAACGTCATCTTGTACGGCTCGCCGCCGTCGGTGGGCTGGACGTACAGGTTGCTGAACTGGTCGGCTGTGCCGCGCGTCGAGGAGTAGATGAACCGCTTGCCGTCGATCGAGACGTCGGGCCGGGCGCGGTAGAGCGTCTGCTCGGCCAGGACGGTCTGGCCCTCCTCCATGGCTCCGGGCGCCGCCGGGATGCGCACCACGTTGCCCGAGCCCAGGGGCACGTCCCGGTTCGAGACCACCAGCACCTCCTTGCCGTCCGGCATCCAGCTCGGCGTGAGGTGCATGTCCCATTCACCGAAGTACAGCCGGTCGCGACCGTAGCTGTTGTCGGTCGTCAGGGCGATCTCCTCGCCCGCCCACTGGCCGTCCCGGAACGCGCGGAGATAGAGGTTGAAGTGGCCGGTCGGCTTCGTCGAGACGTAGGCGACCTGTCTGCCATCCGGCGAGAACACCGGGTCGGTATAGATGAAGTCGTCGTTCGTGAGCGACCGCGACTCGCCCGTCTCGAGGTCGAGCACCTGGAGCTGGATGGTCTGGCCGCCGTCGTCGGCCGTGTAGACGATCCACCGGCCGTCCGGGGACCAGTCCGGGGACGAGTGGTACTTTTCGTCGTAGGTGAGCTCGTGCGCGCCGCCCGTGTCGGGATCCACCTTCCAGATGGATCCACTCATCGCCACGGCGATCCATTCGCCGTCGGGCGACCAGCTCGGGGCCCACGGCGTGGAGCTCGGTGCCGGCGGGAAGTAGAAGTTGAACATGTAGTTCCCGCCGTGCTCCGACGACGGGTAGAACTGCGCCATCGCGCTCGTCGAGACCGCGAGCACGAGGGCAAGCGCGAGTACGGGGACGCCGATCGCGTGCGGGGCAAGCCGACGGTCGCGCGAGTGGGGTGTCATGGGGCTTGTTTCCTCCATCTAGAACTGCACCATGTAGGTCATCTTGCCGATGATCGCTCGATCGATCAGGTCGTTCGTCCGCGAGTCCCGGCGCTCGTTGTAGACGAGGAAGAAATCGCTGAGCGGGCGGTGGATCAGGTTGAACCGGACGTTCGAGCTGAACTGGCGCGCGTCGGTGTTGTATTGCATCAGCGAATTCAGGAACATTCGCGTCGAGAAGTTGTAGTTGATCCGGGCGCGCACGAGATCGGTCGTGAAGGTGCCCGCCGGCAGGTCGATGTCGTTTCGGGCCAGGGAGCCCTCGAAGTTGAAGTGCTCGTTGACGCGCGTGGCCACGCCGAACTGGATCGTCCGGTTGTGCCCGTCGTAGAAGTCGCCGGTCGCGTAGCGGCCGGTGAACGACACGCGGGCCGACCGGTTGGTGCGCACCAGCACGAAGCGCTCGTCGAACGCGTAGCGCCCGGGCTGGATGAAGATCTCGCGCCGGCTGTTGATCTCGAACGGCTCGATGAGGTTTTCGATGTTGGGGTTGATCCCCAACTCGACGAAGGTGCCATCCTGGAAGTTGAAGGGCAGATGGTAGTCGTAGTAGCGCGAGTCCAGCTGGTTGTCGCTGTGTCGCTCGATGTTGACCATCTGCCAGTGGGGGTAGATCTCGCGGAGCCACCCCGAGGTGGCCCTCGGCCGGAGGCGGATACCCGCGGCCGCCTCGGTCTTGTCGATGCCCGTGCGCGGGACGAACCCCATCTCGGCGTCGAACTGCTCGCCGATCCGGATGTGGGACGCGCGCAGATCCCAGAACGCGTCCGCCCAGCCCGCGTTGGCGCTCGTGGCCAGCTCCTCGGTCCGGTCGTCGCCCACGGTGTCCGGGCTGAACGTCTGGGCCACGAGACCGCCCATGGTCAGGTTGGTGAAGAAGCGGAGGTTGACGTCGGCGCCGACGGCCCGGTTGTAGTGGTCGCCGCTCTCGTCCTTGTTGAGGACCATCAGCCCGACGTCCGAGTTGGCCAGCATGTCCTGGCGCACCCGCAGCGCCGTGAAGTTGGTGGCGGGCACGTCCCCCTCGGCGCGCTGCTGGATGTTCAGGGCTCCGATCGTCGTCCCGCCCCCGGCACGGCCGGTCAGCCGCGTGCCCGCGAGGATCGGGATCGCGTCACCGTCCTCCGACAACCCGATCCGCCGGCTGAAGAACAGGATGAGGTCGTTGCGTTGGGCGTTCTGCCGGCCGCCGCCACCGCCACGGCCACCACCACCACCACCCCCGCCGCGCCGCCGGCCCGGCCCGAACTGGAAGACGCCCGAGTTCTCCAGGAAGAAGTCGCGCTTCTCGGGGAAGAAGAGGCTGAACCTGGTCAGGTTGACCTGTTGCTCGTCGGCCTCGACCTGCGAGAAGTCCGTGTTGACGGTGAAGTCCCAGGTCAGGCCGGTCGTGACGCCATACTTGACGTCGAGGCCGAAGTCACCGTCGCCCACAGTGGGCGCCCCCGGGAGCTGGGATGAGCTCCCGAGCGCATAGGGCTTGACCTTCAGGTTGTTGCCCGGCTGCAGCCCCTCGAGCCCCTCGAGCGTTCCGGCGAGCGACACGCGGAAGATGCGGTAGATCCGCGGGTAGGGGGACCAGGCGCTGTCCTCGTTTTTCCGGCGCACCCGTCGGAGGAAGTTCATGCCCCAGGTCTGCGGGCTGGTGTCGGGAAACTTCATCGTGCGAAACGGAATCGCGATCTCCGCGTACCAGCCGTCCTCCGCCATCTGGGTCGCCACGTCCCAGACCCCGTCCCAGTTGGCGTCGTTGGCGCGGCCCTCGTTGGCCGACTGGGAGTCCCACTTCGCGCCGGCCGGGTTGGTCTCGAACTGATAGCCGTTCCGCTCGTCGTGGAACGTGTCGAGCACGATGCCGAAGACGTCGCCGTCGCCGACCCGAAAGTCCCGCCGGATGTCGTTGATGATGGCGGCCTGGGGCCGCGTGTCTAGGTTGAACACGCCGAAGTAGAGGTTGGCGTCGTCGTAGAGAACGCGAACCTCCGTCTCCTCGGTGGCCGGCGCGCCCTCGCGAGGCTCGACCTGGACGAAGCCCGTCGCGATCGGTGCGTTCCGCCAGGTCTCCTCGTCCAGCCGGCCGTCGATCGCGATCGCGCCGACCGCGCGCACCGCATCGATGCGCCGGCTGAAGCGCGCGGTCGCGTAGTCGATGTCACCCCCGTCGCTCGCGGTGGCCGGGGCGGGCTCCGCAGGAGCACCGTCGGCGGCCCGCTCCGCACCGCCGGCCGGCTCGCCCGGCCGCACCGGCCCGTTGGCGCCGGCGCGGCGCGCCGGGCGATCGGTTCCGCGTGCGCCCGTTGGCGAGGTCGCCCCGGCGTTCGGCACCGGTGGCGTGGCTGCGTTCGATCCCGGTGGGGCGCCTGCGCCCAGGATCACGTTGATGTCGGAAAGGTGGGCCGACCCAACGGAGATCGCGCGCTCGCCGAACAGCGGTGTGGCGCCGCCGGCGGACCTGTCGTACGCGCTGATCAGATACTCGCCGGGGGCAACGTCGAAGAACAGGAAGACTCCGTCAGGGAAGATGAGCACGGGCGCGGCCGCCTGTCGCGTCGCACCCTCGGCGGCGCGGTGCGCGAGCGCCACGCTGGCCGTCCCCGGGGCGCTCCCATCCTGACGGGTGAGCCAGCCCGAGACGCGGACGCCAGCCGAGTTCGCGATGGGCGGAGCTGCTGGCTCGCGCAGGACCGGTACCCGCGATGGCGGAGCCTCCGGCGCTAGGGTCAGCACGACGTTCGGGAGATGCGTCGACCCCACGGAGATGATGCGCTCGACGGAGAGTGGTGCCGCGCCGGCGCCGGCGTCACGTCCGGCGATGCGGTACTCGCCCGGTGTCACGTCGAAGAACAGGAAGGTGCCATCCGGGAAGATCCGCACCGGGGTCAACGGCGCCCCACCGGCGTCTTCCGGGCCGTTCGGGACGAGCGTCACGGTCGAGGCGCCGAGCGGTCCCCCGTCCTGCCGCATCAATCGACCGGAGACGCGAACGCCGGACCCGGAGGGCTCGAGCGCCGCAGAGGACTCCCGGGCCGGCTCCTCGCGTGTGGGCATGGACGCCGGTGCCAGCGTCAGAACCACGTCGGCGAGGTGCGTTGTCCCGACCGAGAGAGTGCGCTCGACCGACAACGGCTCGGAGCTGTGGATGGACGTGCCGCGCGCGCTGATCGTGTAGTCGCCGGGCGTGATGTCGAAGAACAGGAAGGCGCCGTCGTCGAAGACCCGGACCGGGGTCAGGGGGGCACTTCGGGCGCCGTCCGCCTCGTGAGCGACCAGCGTGACCGTGGCGGCCGCTACCGGGCTGCCGTCGTGGCAGGTGACCTGTCCGGAGACCCTGACGCGCGGCGCGTCCGTCCTCGCCGCGCCCGGCTCATCCCGCTCGGACTGGCTCTGGTCCCCGGCCTGCGCGTTGCCGCGGCCGGCGCCTTCCAGCACCGACGGCCCCAACCAGATACTCCACACGAGCGCCGCGACGACGAGGCGTAAGAGTGCGCCGCTGATCATGCACGCGGCTCTCTGAGACCAGGCACTACCAGCTAAGAATACGAGAAATCGGACGTGCTGCATAGGTCCGCCCCGGGTCCGGTCGTCCTCGCCCGGGTGGACCGTAACTCGCTGGAGCGCCAGGCCGTGTGGCCGGCGCCGGACCTACTGAGCCGCGTGGCAAGCGCGTTGGTGCCGGCGGCCCATATGGCCCCGCCCGCGTTCGAGTACATCGCCCGCTCCACGATGATCTGCGCCGGCGGAGCGCCCGTGCTCTCCACGATGGCGCCGAAGCGCCTAGAGCTGCAGCATGTAGGTCAGCTTCGCGATGACGGCGCGGTCGATGAGATCCCGTGAGCGCGAGTCGCGCCGTTCGTTGTAGACGACGAACAGATCGCTGAGCGGCCGGTGGATGACGTTGAACCGGATGTTCGCGCTGAGCTGGCGCGCATCGGTGTTGTACTGCACGAGCGAGTTCAAGAACATGGTCGTCGAGAAGTTGTAGTCGAGGCGTGCCGCCAGCAGATCGGTGGTGAAGGCGCCGGCCGGCAGGTCGATGTCGTTCCGGGTCAGGGTGCCGGACAGGTTGAGGTGCAGGCCGAGTCGCGCGGCGGCTCCGACCTGGTAGGTGCGCTTGGTGCCGTCGTAGAAGTCGCCGTTCGAATATCGCCCGCTCGCCGAGATCGGGGCCGACTGGTTCGTCCGCACCTCGATGAACTGCTCGTCGAACTCATAGCGCCCCGGCGCGATGGCGATGTCCCGCCGGCTGTTGATGACGAACGGCTCGGCCGGGTTCTCGACGTTCGTGTTGATCCCATATTCTACGAAGGTGCCGTCCTGCAGCGTGAAGCGCACCTGATAGTCGACGTATCGGGAATCGAGCGCGCCGTCTCGCCGGCGGGCGATGTCGATCAGCTGCCAGCGCGGGCTGATCTCGCGTAGCCAACCCGACGTGGCCCCGGGGCGGATCATCGGGCCCACCCCGACCTCGACCTTGTCGATGCCGACCCGCGGCACGAATCCCATCTCGTCGTTGAACCGGTCGCCGATCGAGAGATACAACGCGCGGGCGTCCCAGGAGCTGTCGTGCCAGCGCCCGCCAGCCTGCGCCGCCAGATCTTCCCCGCGCCCTCCCACCGCGTCGGGGGGCGAGAACGTCTTCGCCCCGAAGCCGTTGATCTCGAGACTCCGGAAGAACCGGAGGTTGGCGTCGGCTCCCACCACGCGGTTGTAGTGGGCGCCGGACTGGTCCTTGTTCAGCGCCATGAGGCCGATGTCGGAGTTCGCCAGGAGGTCGCGTCGGACCCGAACCGCCGTGAAGTTGGTCGCCGGCAGCGTCCCCTCGCTCCGTTGCTGGATGTTGAGGGCACCGATCGCGAAGGCGCCGGCCCGTCCCGTCAGCCGCGTGCCACCCAGGATCGGAATCGCGCCGCCCGCGTCGGACAGGCCGAGTCTGCGGCTGAAGAACAACACGACGTCGTCCCGCGCCAGGTTCTGACGCCCACTGCCGCTGAGCCGGCCGAAGCCGCGGCGCTGGTTCGCAGGGCCGAACTGGAAGCCCCCCGAGTTCTCGAGGAAGAACTCCCGCTTCTCCGGGAAGAACAGGCTGAAGCGTGTCAGATTGATCTGCTGCTCGTCCGCCTCCACCTGCGAGAAGTCCGTGTTGAGCGTGAAGTCCCAGGTGAGGCCCGACGTGACGCCGTACTTCACGTCGAGGCCGAAGTCGTCGTCGCCCAGCGTCGGGACGTCGGCCATCTCCGAGAAGCTGCCGAGCGCGTAGGGTTTGACGCGAAGGCTGTTGCCGGACCGGAGGCCCTGGAGCCCTTCCAGCGTGCCGGCCAGCGACAGGAAATGGATGCGACGCACGCGGGGAAGCGGCGCCCAGTAGCTGTCCTCGTTGCGCCGCCGGACCCGCCGGAGGAAGTTCGCCCCCCAGGTTTGGACGTCGTCGCTGCTGAACCGCAGGGTTCTGAACGGGATCGCCATCTCCGCGTACCAGCCATCCTCGACGATCCGCGTGGCGGCACTCCAGACCCCGTCCCAGTTCGAGTTGATCTGGCGGCTGTTGTTGAAGCACTGCGCATCCCACTTCGCCCCGGCCGGGTTGACCTCGAACTGGTATCCGTTGCGCTCGTCGTGAAACGTGTCCAGCACGATGCCGAAGAGATCGCCCTGGACGACGCTGAAGTCTCGCTTCAGCTCGCTCACGATGGCCAGGCGTGGGTCGGGATCGTGGTTGAAGACGCCGAAATACAGGTTCTCCTCGTCGTAGAGCACCCGTACGTCGGTCCTGTCGGTCGCCGGTGCGCCCTCGCGTGGCTCGTTCTGGATGAAATCGGTCGCCACGGGGGTGTCTCGCCATCGCGGCTCGTCGAGGATGCCGTCGAGGACGATGGGGTCGTGGATGCGCACCGCCTGGAGCCGCCGCTCGAACCTGGCCGTCGAGTAGTCGACGGCGCCGGCGGGAGCAGTGCCGTCTTCGGTGGGAGGCTGGGATTGAGGGTTGGCGGCCCCGACGGGTCCCCACAGCCCGTTCAGGACGAGCAGGAGCGCACCGGCCGCCGCGCGGCGACGAACTCGCCCGGGGGTGCCTGCCGGGCGCCGAGCCGGTACCGCTTCGCCGACGATCCGAGTCAAGTCCCGATCTTACAATGAGATCCAGGGAAACCGTCCCGCACGGCCCGGGGTGATCTCTGTGCCGGGTCTTGAGATCCCCCGCTGCCCCCCGGTAGAATCGCCCGACTCAGCGGGACAGGAGGGATCCAACCAGCGATGATCAGCGTTGCCGCCATCCGTATGCAGCAGTTCGGCGTGCAGTTCTACCAGGCGTCCCTGACGGCCAGCGACATCGACAAGCTGGTGCGCTTCGAGGTCCTCAGCTACGGGGAGCAGACCCAGGCCCCGGTGCGTGGCGGTCGGCGGCGCGGTCTGCCGTCGAAGGTCAACTGGGACCTGCTCGAGCGCCGTATCGCCTCGAGCGAGAAGGCGTATCAGCGGCAGATCATCCGGCGGAAGATCGACCAGATCGTGCAGTACTACGAGCAGTGCCGGCAGGCGCGGGATCTCCCGTCGATTCCAGGCGCCGTCATCATCTCGAGCGACGAGCCCCTGCGGTTCGAGCCGGCGTTCGAGGGTGCCACCATCGGCACCCTGAAGGTGCCGGAGCGCGAGGGGATCCTCCGGGCGATCGACGGCCAGCATCGTCTGCTGGCGTTGCACGCGGACATCGCCCGGTTCGGCGGCGAGACCTTCACCGTGCCGGCGGTGGTCTTCGATCGTCTGGCGGAGGATCACCTCGTCCAGATGTTCGTGACCATCAACGCCAAGCACACGCGTCTCAACGCCTCGCATCTGGTCACGCTCTCCGGCCGCCAGCTCTATCGGGACGAGGAGCTCGCCGCCGCGCACGAGGTGGTCCGGGCGCTCAACGAGCGCGACGACTCTCCACTGGCCGGCGAGATCAAGCTCCTGGGGGTGGGGAAGGGTCGGGTGGCCCAGGCGCCGCTCGCGCAGGAGCTCAAGCGGCTGTTTGCGAACGAGGCGTTCGGCCGCGGCCGCAAGGCGCCGGATCTGAGCGACTTCTCGAAGCGGTTCTTCGTGAACTATTTCAAGCAGGTCGCGCTGGTGTTCGGCGGCGCGTGGAACGGGCGGAAGTACAGCATCAAGTCCGCCGCCGCGCTGCGCGCCTTCATCCGGGTGGCGCCGGACATCATCAGACGCCTGGACCAGGAGCACGCCGAACGCACCGACTTCCGGGCGATCGGTCGAGTGATCGCCCCCTGGGGTCGTCGGATCGGCGATCTACGATTCGAGTCCGACGGCGCCTGGAAGCGCAGCGGGACCACCGTCGAGGCGCTCGCCAAGGAGCTGCGCCTCGCGCTGCAGTATCCCGAAGGTGCCGCGGTGTGAAGCTACCCCTCTTGTAATCCCGATCACGAATCGGTACCCGAGCCCGGCCCGGGTGATCGCCATGGCTCGGTGTAGCGGCCCACTTTCACCACGGGCCGCACGCCTTCCGAAGGGAATGCGGCTTGCACTCCCCCGGAGGCGTCAGGGCCCGATATGCGGCGCACACGTCGCATGGCTGGGGAGCCGGGCTCTGATGCTTGCGGGGCAGCGCATGATGCGCTGTCCCGTTCTTTCTTGCGTACACTCCTTACCTCCCTCGCCACTGCCAACCCGTCACGCCCTTCACGTTATAATCCAGGCCTCGTGCGTGTGCCGGTGCACGAGGCCTGTGTCTCGTCCCCCGGGGAGACCGGTGATCCGACGGACCGCCCTGTCGCTCTGTGTCGTCTGCGTGTGCCTGGCCTCGGTCTCGACCCTGGCCCAGTCGGGCGGGTTGCGTCAGACGGTCGAGATCTACGTGCAAGCGCACCAGCAGGCGATTGTCGCCGAGCTGGTCAGGCTCCTCTCGATCCCCAACAACCGCGCCGACCAGGAGAACATCCGGAAGAACGCCGACCTGCTCCGGGAGATGCTGGCAGCCCGCGGATTCCAGGCGGAGCTGCTGGAGACCCAGGGCAACCCACTGGTGTACGGGGAGCTGCGTGTGCCCGACGCCACGCGCAGCGTGCTGCTCTACATCCATTACGACGGTCAACCGGTCGATCCCGGCATGTGGGAGCAGGCGGACCCGTTCGTCCCCGTCCTGCGCGATGGCCGGCTCGAGGACGGTGCCCGCGAGATTCCGGGGCTGGGGACTCTCGAGGCCTACGATCGTGACTGGCGCCTCTACGCGACGTCCGCCTCCGATGACAAAGGCCCCATCGCGGCGCTCTGTGCCGCGATCGACGCCCTCCGGGCCTCCGGTGTCGAGCCCACCTCGACGTTGCGTGTGGTCCTGGATGGCGAGGAGGAGGGAGGATCCGCGAGCCTGGTTCCCGCCATCGAGACCTACCGCGAGAAGCTGACCGCCGACCTGATGCTGATCTTCGACGGGCCGGCGCATGCGAGCGGCAAGCCGACCCTCGTGTTCGGCGCCCGCGGAACGACCGGCGTGGAGCTGACCGTCTACGGTCCGAAGTTCCCGCTCCACAGCGGTCACTACGGCAACTGGGCTCCGAACCCGGCCATGCGCCTGGCCCGGCTACTCGCATCGATGAAGGACGAGGAGGGCCAGGTCCTGGTCGAGGGGTTCTACGACGACCTCGGCCCGGTGAGCGCGGAAGAGCAGGCCATCATCGACGGGGTGCCCGACGACCTGCCCGCGTTGATAAAGCTCTTCGGCATCGCGGAACCCGAGCGGCCCGGGCTCTCGTTGCAACAGGCGCTCCAGCGTCCCACCCTGAACATCCGGGGGATGGCCAGCGCCTACGTCGGGGCGCAGGCGCGGACGATCATCCCCGACACCGCGGTCGCCGCGATCGACATTCGGCTCGTCAAGGAGACTCGCGCCCGCGACATGGTCCAGAAGGTCCTCGCCCACATCCGTAGACAGGGCTATCACGTCGTGGAGGACGACCCGGATGCCGAGACCCGCGCCCGGCACTCCCGTATCGTGAAGGTCCGCAGCCGTGGCGGCACCAACGCGTTTCGGACGTCGCCACAGCTGCCCGAGTCGGAACGTGTGACGGCCGCGCTCGCCCTGGCGTTCGGCGAGGTCCCGATACGGATCCGGACGATGGGCGGGACGTTGCCGATCACGCCGTTCATCGAGGCGCTGGGGTTTCCGGCGATCGTGGTGCCCACCGTGAACTTCGACAACAACCAGCACGCCGCCAACGAGAACATCCGCATCGGACACTACTTCGACAGCATCGTCGTGATGGCGGCGGTGCTCACGATGTGACTCGGATCACCACGCCGTTCCTGGCGCTGTCGCTGATGTGGGCGGCCTCTGTCCGGGCGCAGCCGGTCGGCGGGCCGCAGGATCTCGACCTCGCGACCCTGTTCGCCCCGGGCGCCATCCTGCAGGACAGAAACGGCGACGACGTGGTCGACTTCGTCGACGCGCGTATCGTGGTCGGCGAACGACCCGCGGCGGCCGACATCGCCGCGGCCGCCGATGTGGCCGCACGGCTGGGGTTCGAGACCACCGCGCTGGATCTGTTCGGTGCGGGTGGCAGCCTGCCCATCGCCGTCGGTGCCGCCGGCATGGACGGGTGGGGATTCCGGCCGCCGCCGTCGATCTCGCCTCGCTCGCGCCCGGGGAAGGCATGGTGCGGGCGGTGGCAGGTGACGCCGGTCCGGTGGTCGTCGTTGCGGGTCGCGACGACCGCGGCACGCGCGCGGCCGCCCGGGTGCTCGCCGGCCGTCTGCCCTTCGCGTGGGAGCCGGAAGGCGCGACGCTCGTGGACGTGGCCGGGGATCTCGAAGGGTTTCTGTCGCAGCGGGCGGTGGGGGGGGGGTCGGTCGGTCCGGGTGCCGGCGGTGCGCGTGATCGACGACGGCACGCCCGGCGCGATCGATGGAATCGAGTCGATCGCCCTTGAGGTCGCGCTGGCATCGGACGCCGACGTGTCCGCGGCGGCCGCCGCCCTGCGCGCGCTCACGGAGGATCGTGACGGCGAAGCGGCCCTCCTCTCCTACGCCGGGGTGCGCAAGCTTTCGGTCCGGCTCGGCGGCCCGGCGACGACCGCCGCCGTGGACCTCCCGGGCGCCACCGCGGCCGAACCTGGGCCCCTCGGACGCCGACCGGGCGCCGGCGCCAAGCCGTCCCTCGACCTTTCGAGCCTGTTCGAGATCGAGGGGCTGCTCGGCGACGCCAACGACGACCTGATCCCGGATCGCGTGGATGCCCAGCTCGTCGCCGCGGGTGCCGGTATCGGGGGTACGGTCGATCTGGCGGCCAGGATCGGACTGGAGTCGACTGGCATCTCGATTCCGATCGCCAGTCCCCCGGACGAGATCGAGGACCCGGACTCCGCCCCGACGCTGGTGCTGATCGGAACCGATCACCCGCTCATCGAGGATCTCGTCGCAGAGCAGAGGCTCGTTCGGCCGCCGCTCGGGCCCGGCGAGGGCCTGATCACGGTGGTGCGTAAGGCGTACGGGGAGAAGAGCGCTGTCGTCATCACGGGCGCCGATGCCGCCGGGTCCGCGCGCGCAGTCCGGCAGGTCGCCGACCGATTCCCGCACGTCTGGGCCCGGGGCAAGGATCGCACGACGCTCGGGCAGATCGAGGAGGACGTCTGGAGTTTTCTGTCGGGGCGATCGCCGGCGGGGCAGGCCGCCACCGCGCTCTACAAGCTCGACGGCGTATTGACCGAACTGGCGGATGCCGACCCGGCGTCGGTGCGGGTGACGATCCACGTCGAGGAGCCGGCGGACGGCCTGGGCGATCTGGTCCGTCGCCACGCGGCGGCGCGCCTCGGGACGACCGACCTGGAGGTGCTCGTGGAGCCCCTCGACGTCGAGGGGGCCAAGCCGGTCGCCGTCGGGGGCGAGCCGATTGGCGCCGAGCTCGAGATCGCGTCCGAGGTCGACGAGTTCTGGCGAGTCTTCGACTCTCGGGTCTTGCCCGCCGTCGAGCGCGACGGCCGCGGCCGGCCCGTGGTGGTCGAGGCGCGACTGAGTGAGCCGCCGGAGGTTCGCGCCAGACTCGAGCGACAGGCGCACGCCCGGCTGCTCGAGGCCGGCGCTGGGACCTCGACGGTCACCGTCCTTTCCGCCTACAAGCAAGGCTACAGCTGGCTCTACGATGTCGTCCGTCCGCAGCTGGCCGGGCAGGCCATCGAGCGTGTCCGGATCAGATTCGCGGAGATCGGGCCGCCTCCGGACTGGACCCAGCAGGCGATGTACGCGCCAACGCGGTGGCTGCTCGAGATCTTCCCGATCGATGAGGTTCTCGCCCGTGAGCTGCCCCTGGATCTGGATCGGATCACGTTCGAGAAGATGCCGGTCGGGTCACCCGCCTACGAGGTGATCGCGGTAGGGGCGGGTGGCCACGAGATCCTGCGCCAGACCTTCGAGCCGAAGCTGGTGACCCGGCCCTACTTCGATCGGTTCCCGAACTACGAGCGCGTGCGGGTCACCACGGGTTGGATCGAGGCGACGGTGGGTGGCCGCACGGTCACCGACCAGCGGATCGTGACCGACCCGGAGCGATTCTGGGATTACTTCCAGTCGACCACGTTTGCGGCGATCTATGACTACGTGATGGATCTCCACGCGGGCAAGCCACTCGCCAGCGATGCGCCCCACTTCGGGAAGCTCGTGGTCGAGCTGAGCCTGAGCGAGCCCGATTACCGCGTGGGCGTCGATCTCGAGCAAGTTTCCTCGGTCGAGGCGTTGCACGAGGGGATCTACTTCGGCACGTTGCACTTCTTCGACGTCCTCGGCCGCCACGCACGGGGTGAGCCCCTCGACTACCCCGGACGCGTGATCCCGATCGTTCGTGCCACGAACGACGGCCGCCCGGGTCGCGCAACGATCACTTTCACGGGCTTCCGGTCCAAACGACCGGCCGTGGTCGTCGACTATACGGATCGGACGGGTCGGCCTGGCCGTCTGGAGGTCGACGTGCCGCGCGTCGATCTGGCGCGTCCCGAGACGCTGTCGGCGCGGGTACGAGACGGAGTCGACGGGCTGCAGCGTCTCGACCTGCGCGTGAAGGTCCAGACCGAGACGGACGAGCGCGCCGCCCTGGTCCGGCGGGCCCGCGAGGACCAGGTGGACCGGCTGATCATGTCGGCCGCGCAGGTGACCGCGGTTTGGGGGCACCTCTTCCGACTACGGGAGGCCGGTCTGTACAGCCAGGCGCTCGCGTATCACGATCTGGCCGATCTACGGATCGCGGCGGCCTGGGAGCACGAGGTCGATCTCGCGACCCAGCGAGTCGCGGTGCTGCCGTCGAACGGCGAGGCCGCCGCCTTCCCCGACGTCACACGCCTGCTGCCGCCCGACCCACCGGCCGCCGGCGAGCCGATCGTGCAGTGGGATACCCCGATGCCGCCCGACGAGGCCTACTCGCGGCTTGCCTTGATGTCCGAGTTCGAGGAGGCCACGGCCTACCGGGTGGGTCGAAGCTATCTCGGGCGGGAGATCTGGGCGATGGATCTCATGTCACCGCTCCGGGCGATGCACTGGTCGCAGGCGAAGGTGTCCACCTCGAAGCCCACGGTGATCTACTCGGCGCGGCAGCATGCCAACGAGGTGTCGTCGACGAGTCATGTGCTCAAGTTTGCCGAGGAGCTGCTGCGCGACGACGAGCTGCGGGACGCGCTGCGCAAGGTGAACGTCGTTATTCACCCGATCACGAACCCCGACGGCGCGCAGCTGGCCTACGACCTCCATCGGATCACGCCCGACCAGATGCTCCACGCTGGGTATCTGGGCTCGCTCGGCGTGGACGTGACGGCCGCGCAGTGGGACGACGATCCGGTGTACCCCGAGTCCGCGGTCAGGCGCCGGCTGTGGCGCACCTGGTTGCCGGACATCTTTCTCAATCCGCACGGCTATCCGTCGCACGAGTGGGTGCAGCTGTTCTCCGAGTACGCCGGTTGGGTGCGTAATCGCGTGACGCGCTCGCGGGACTGGTGGGGGATACGCGGGTGGTTCATGCCCGGGTTCCGATACCTCGACGATCCCAGATACCCCAGGCACAAGGCGGCCGCGTTCCGCATCCGTGAGCTCATCACGGCCCACATCAACGCCATCGACGACGTACGGGCCCTGAACAGACGCGCCTACGCGCGATACCGCCGCTACGGATTCGCCCACGACTCGGAGAATTTCAAGCTGGACTTCACGGACGACGTGCTGATTTACAGCGCCATCCGCGGCGCGACGGCCAGCCCACGCAGCAACGACTTCATGGCGCGTCATCCGAAGGTGACCATCTGGACCGGCTCCACCGAGGCGCCGGACGAGACGGCCTACGGCGAGTGGTTGCAGTTGGTCGCCTCGGCCGGGCTGCAGTGGGACAAGGCGGTTCTGCGCTACTTGCTCGAGGGCAATCACGTCATCGAGCGAGACGTCGAGCCGTTCTACGGGGGCATCGCCCTGAAGCTGAGTCGACCGCGGCCGCCGAAGCCCGAGGAGACGGCAGGGGACGAGGCGCCGGAAGACGCGCGCTAGGCAGGCAAGCCGCGGGGAGCGGGAAAAAGGCTGTCAGATCGTCCCGGGTGGAGCGAACCGGCGTCCGCCCGGCAAACCGAAGACAATGCGGCCGGCTGACGCCGTTCCGCCCCGCCCGGAACGATCGGACAGAGTAGTGCGGTAGTGCGAGGCGGCCGGGATGCGAATCGATCTGAACTGTGACATGGGCGAGTCGTTCGGGGCCTACACGATTGGCAACGACGAGGCCGCGATGCGGAGCATCACGTCCGCCAACATCGCGTGTGGGTTCCACGCCGGGGATCCGTCGGTGGCGCGTCACACGCTTCGCCTGGCCCGGGACGCCGGCGTGGCGGTCGGCGCGCATCCGGGATTCCCCGATCTGGTGGGGTTCGGCCGACGCGAGATGCGTGCCACGGCGGCGGAGGTCGAGGACCTCGTGCTGTATCAGGTGGCGGCGCTGGCGGGGATCGCCGCCGCCGAGGGCACGGGTCTCCAGCATGTGAAGGCACACGGCGCGCTGTACAACATGGCCGTCAAGGACCCGGCGCTGGCGGGGGCGATCGCACGCGCGGTCGCGGCGCTGGATCCCGCGCTGATCCTGTTGGGGCAACCGGGTTCGGCGCTGCTCGCGGCGGGCAGGTCGGCCGGTCTCCCCGTGGCAGCGGAGGCGTTCGCGGACCGGGCCTACGAGGCCGATGGTACGCTCGCCTCGCGGCGCCAACCAGGGGCCGTCCTCCACGACCCGGAGCGCATCCTCGAGCGGGTGTTGCGCATGGTCCGCGAGCAATCTGTCGTGGCGGTGGACGGATCCGTGGTGGAGATCGTCCCGCAGACGGTGTGTATCCACGGTGACACCACCGGGGCCCTGGAGATCGCGTCCCGTCTGCGCGCCGGGCTCGCGGCGGCCGGTGTCGACGTCCGGTCGTTGTCTTCGTAGTCGTTCGTACCCGCGTCTGGTCAAGGAGGCCGCCTCGATGTCGTACCCATCCGTCTTCGTGTGGCGCGCGGCGGCGACCGCGCTGGCCGCGGCCTGCCTCGCGGTTCCGCTCGGTAGTCGCTCCGGCGGTCTCGAAATCGCCGACCTCTCTCGACTGCGGTCGGTCGGAGAGGTCGAGATCTCGCGCGACGGCCGGCGGATCGCCTACGGCGTCCGCCATGCCGACCGGCCGGGACGACCCTACTCCCGACTCCGGCTCGCCGACGTCGACGGCGGGCGATCTCGCCCGCTGGTCGAGGAAGGCGAGTCGGCGTCCGGACCACGGTGGTCCCCCGACGGACGACGCGTCGCCTATTTCACCTACGACGAGCGCGGAGGAGGTGTGGCGGTCGCCGGGCCGGACGGGACCGGCGAGGTGTGGCTGGCTCCGGTGCGGGGGACCAACCATCCGCTGCCGTCGTCGGGCGAGCGTCTGACGTGGTCGCCCGACGGCCGGCGGATCGCGTTTCTCTCGACCACCGACGGCCCCGAGGCCGACGCCAACGGCGACCCGATGGTGATCACGCGCTACCTGTACAAGCCGACCGCATCCGAGGGACGCACGAGGTTCAACGACAACCGCCGCCAGCACGTCTTCGTGGTCGATCTGGCGACCAGGGCGGTCCGCCAGCTGACCGACGGGATCTACCACGAGCACTCGATCGACTGGTCGCCGAGCGGAGAGGAGATCCTGTTCGTGTCGAATCGGGGTCCCGACCCGGACCGCGTCTTCAACTATGACGCGTTCGCGGTGATGGTCGCCGACGGCGCCATCCGCAGGCTGACCGACACGAGGAGCGCCGAGTACTCTCCGACGTGGTCCCCGGACGGAACCCGCATCGCGTTCCTCGGCACGACGCGACCGCTGACCTCGTCGGAGACGACGATGGAGGACACGCACGTCTGGGTGATGGACGCCGACGGGGGCAACCGGCGAGAGATCGGGGACGTCGTCGACAACCGGCAGGGCGCGCCCGCATGGTCATCCGACGGGACCCATGTCAACTTCACCGTGCGGGAAGGCGGCAACGTGTCGCTCTATCGGCTCCCGAGCGCGGGGGGCGCTGCGGAGGTGGTGCTCGGTCGGCCCGGGAGCGTCGGCGACTGGTCGATCGCGGCGGACGGTCGGATCGCCTACGCGCTGACGACGCCCGGCGCCCCGTCGGAGCTGTACGTCACGACACCCGCCGGCGCGTCCCCCGGTGGCGGTCCGGCTGCGGGCCGTCGGCTCACGTCGCTCAACGACGATCTGCTGGCGGGGCGCACCCTGGCGGAGGTCGAGGCCTTCACGTTCGACAGCTTCGACGGGACCCCCATCGAGGCCTTTTTGACGAGGCCACCCACCCGGGGGGCAGGGGCGATCCACCCCATGATCACGGTCATCCATGGCGGCCCGCACGGCCAGCAGGGGCCGGGCTTCGACGCCCAGGCCCAGATCTACGCGAGCCAGGGGTGGGCGACGTTGATGGTCAACTACCGCGGGTCGACGAGCTACGGCCAGGCGCTCGCCGACGCTATCTTCAAGGATCAGAATGGCGGTGAGGCCAGCGACGTGCTGGCCGGCGTCGATGCGGCACTCGACCGCTACGACGGGATCGACGCCGACCGGCTCGGTATCGAAGGACGGAGCTACGGCGGGCAGCTGACCAACTGGATCGTGACCCAGACCGATCGGTTCCGGGCGGCCATTCCCGTCGCGGGGATCTCGAATCTGGTGAGCTTCAACTACATGGCCTACTACCACGACTACCTGGCCGTAGAGTTCGGGGGGTTCCCACACGAGGACGGCTTGATCGATCTGCTCTGGGAGCGGTCGCCCATCCGCTACGCCGCCCGCGTGCGGACCCCGGTGCTCCTTATGCACGGTGAGAACGACAACGACGTGCCGATCGCGGAAGCCGAGCAGTTCTATATCGCGCTGCAGGACGTGGGCGTCGAGACGGTGATGGTGCGTTATCCGCGGGAGGGGCACGGGATCCGGGAGATCCAGCACGTGACCGATGCGCTCGAGCGGAGCATCGCGTGGTATCGACGCCACTTCGAGGAGCCGCGCCCCGTCCGGCGATCGCCTCCGAAATGACTGTTGTGCTCGTCTTGCTGATCGCGATGGGTCTCGCGCCCGCCGCCGTTGCGGCGACCAGCGTCCGGGTCGAGTTCACGTCGGACGGACGATGCCAGATTCGTGGGAGCGGGCCGAGCTTCCGCGCCGACCTTAGCTATCCGCGCCGCACCGCAGAGCTCAAGTGCGCGCTCCCCGGCGGCGCCCCGGGCGAGCCCGTCGTGCTCGAGGTCGTGCTGCCAGCCGCGGTGCGGCCGTCGAGCCACCCGCGGCCGGTCGGTGAGTTCCCGCGGCTCGAGTGGCGCCAGCAGCAGGGCGGCTGGATCGGAGACGCGACGCTCCCGGCGATGCCGGCGTTCGTGAGGGTTCCGGCGGACACCGGCCTGACGGCGCGCCTGACGCGGAGGCTGGACGCCGCCGCGCTGCTGGCGGCCGCGATTGCGATCGTCTGGTCGCTCGCGCGAGGCAGAGCCTGATGAACGGGTTCGGCTGGAACTTCTACGGCTACTTCGTTTTCGCGGTGGTCTGGATCGCCGGCTACTTTCTCTGGGCGCTCTGGATGGCGCGCCGCCCGCCGGACCCGACCGGTCCGCCGCCCGCCCCGCCCGAGTCTCCGCCTCGGGCCGCATGAACTTCACGTTCGCGCTGGTCTTGCTCGGCTACTCGGCCGCGGTCATCCTACTGGCCTGGGCCGGCTACCGGCGCACCCGGACCGCCGCGGATTTCATCGTGGCGGGTCGGTCGCTCTCCGCCCTGGTCGGCGGCGCGACGCTGGCGGCGACGCAGATCAGCGCCGGAACCTTCGTGGGTACCGTGGGCCTGCACTACGCGGCCGGCGTGTGCTGGATCTGGATCTGGCCCGGGGCGTGGCTGGGCTGGCTGATCTCGGCCGTGTTCGTGGCGCCACGGCTGCGTGCCTCGGGCGCGCTCACGATCCCCGAGTACTGCCGGAGGCGCTTCGGCAGTCGGCTGACGCAGGGCCTCGCGGCGCTCCTCATCATCGTCGCCTACACGGTCTACCTGGTCGCGCAGTACAAGGCGAGCGGCATCCACGTTCACACGATTCTCGGCTGGCCGGAGTGGACCGGGATCGCGCTGATTCTGGTGAGCACGGTCGTCTACTCCCTGCTGGGCGGCCTGCACGGCAGCGCCCGGATCGATCTGCTGCAGAGCACGGTCATGGTGGCCGGGCTCGTGGTGTGCGTCCCGTATCTGCTGGGGCAGGTGGGCGGCCTGGACGCGCTGGCCCGACAGCTGACGCTGGTCGATCCGCGTCTCACCGGCTGGTTCTACGGGTGGCGGGAGCTGCTGGCGTTCGGCGCGGCGTTCGGCTTGTCGCTGGCCTCGACACCGCTCGAGATCTCGCGGTTCATCGCCATGCGCGACGCGACAACCGCCAGGTTCGCGATCGGTGTCGCGTTCGTTTTTCAGGCCGTTATCGGCGCGGCGATCATGATGATCGGGCTGTCGATGCGAGTCCTGTTTCCGGATCTCTCGACGCCGGATCTGGCCAGCGCCGTGTTGGCCGCGCACGTGCTGACGCCGATCGCCGGGTCGCTCCTGATCGTCGCAGCGCTGTCGGCCATCATGAGCACGGTGAATGCGGTCCTGCTCGTGTCGGCCGCCAGCATGGCCCACGATCTCTATGCGATGGTGTGGCCGTCCGCGACCGATCGCGCCCGTCTCTGGGCGAACCGGCTCGGCATCCTGGTGCTGGCGATGCTGCCGATCGGATTCGCAATTCGTGAGATGGCCCTGGTGCAGTTCATCGTGCTGTTCCATTCCAAGCTCATCGCCAGCTTCTTCTTCGCGCCGGTCGTCATCGGGCTCAACTGGAGACGCGGCTCGGCGGTGGCCGCGATCGCGTCGATGGTCACCGGTCTCGTGGTGTGTGTCGCGTGGACGCTCGCGACGCCGATGCCACTCGGGCTCGACCCGATCTTCGCCGGTGTCGGGTCGAGTATCGTGGTGTTCGTCGCCGTGAGCCTCTCGACCCCGCCGGTCGATTGCGGTCGGACGGTCTCCACGGGCGGCGGCTGAGGCCCGGGCAACGGGCCGCGCCCGGACGGCGCGGCCGACGGTGGCGCGACGTTCGACCGTGGGCCGGCCCGCGTCTGGCCGCCCCGGCAACGCCCGAAGCGGAGGTTGAGATGCCATTCGCGGATCCCGAGCTCGAGGCCGAGGCCCGGGCCCTTGCGACGACCGAGCTGGGCGTGGCGCTGATCGAGCGTTTCGCGACGCTGACCCGCGAGTCCGGCAGCGCAGACGAGCGTGCCGCCGCCGCCCATGTCGTGGAGCGGCTGCGGGAGCTGGGCGTGCCGTGACGGTCCACGAGCCCGATCTCTACCTCAGTATTCCGGAGCGATCCACGCTGCGGATCCTGAACGGCGATCCGCCGCCGTCGGTGGCGTGCCGTCCGCCCGCCTTCGCGCGCGCGACGGGCGACGACGAGGTGGCGGGCGAGCTGTCCTACGTGCCTTCGACGCATGCCGGGGGCACCGCGGATGTCTTCGACATGCCGAAGGCCGCCGTGGAGGTCACGGGCGGCACCGACCCGGTTGCGGGGCGGATCGTTCTCACGGAGGGCTACGCCATGCCCGGCCCGGTGCGCGCTTTCGAGCAGCGCGGCGCGCTTGGCCAGGTCTACATCCATCCCGGTCGGCGGATTCACGAGGGGATCTGCACCACCATCTGGGGGGCACCGACACCGGAGACGCTGGCGCGCAAGCCCAGGACGCCCGTCGTATCGGTCAATCACCAGGACGGCGAGCGGCTGATCGCGCTCACGCGCCGAGGGGCGGCGACCCGGGTGGGTCTGCGGACCTGGCTCCGGGAAGGGTGGATGCCCTGCCTGCTGCCGGTCGCCGAGATCCGCGGGTCGGAGGACCCGGAGGAGTTCCTCCTGGTCCACGGACACTACGACTCCTGGTACGTCGGGATCGGCGACAACGCCACGGGCGACGCGGCCCTGCTGGAGATCGCACGCGTGCTGCACCGGCTGCGACCGCGTCTCCGTCGCTCGGTGCGGATCGCCTGGTGGCCCGGTCACTCGACCGGTCGCTACGCGGGCTCCACCTGGTACGCCGACGAGTTCGCGGACGAGCTCGACCGGGGGTGCCTGGCGCATCTGAACATCGACTCGCCCGGGTGCGCCGGGGCGACCGCCTACGAGGAGGTCATGTGGATGGCCGAGTCGGCCGATCTGTGCCGCCACGCGATCCGGGACGCCGTCGGGGAGTCGGCCGTGGGGATGCGACCCCTGCGCGCCGGGGACTACTCGTTCAACCAGATCGGCCTGACCGCCTTCTACATGCTGCTGTCCAACATTCCCCAGGACGAGCGGAGGGCGCGGGGGTACTACGGTGTCGGCGGGTGTGGCGGGAGCATCGCGTGGCACACGCCGGACGATGGACCGGCAGTCGCCGACCCGGCGATTCTCAAGCGGGATCTCGACGTCTACCTGACGACCATCCTGCGCGTCGTGAACGCGCCGATCTATCCCTTCGACTACGCGGCGGCCGTGGCGGAGATTGCGAAGACCGTCGAGGCGTATCGGGTTGGGGCAGTGGACGTGATCGATCTGCAGCCCCTCGTCGACGACCTGCGGGCGCTGGCGGACGAGGTCACCGCCTGGCGCGCGGCGGCCGATCGACGGATCGCGAGCGCCCCCGGCGACGCCGGTCTGCGCCGCGGGCTGAACGCGACGTTGCGCCGACTCTCCCGACTGCTGGTCCCGCTCGACTACTCACGTGGCGAGCGATTCGACCACGATCCCGCCCTCAAGCTGCCGCCGGTCCCGCGCCTGGAAGCCGCCGCCCGACTCGCCGAGACTGCACCCGAGGCCCTGCCGTTTCTGGTGACCGCGCTGCGGCGCGAGCGCAACAAGATCCGCGCGCTGGTTCGGGCCGCGCGGCGGGAGGTGGGCGCCGCGGTCTGAGGGCCCGCGCGTCTGCTCGGCGGGAGCCCCGCCCGTGCGGCGTCACGCCATCATCAGAAGGAGAGCCTTCTGGACGTGCAGCCGGTTCTCGGCCTGGTCGAGCACGATCGAGGCGGGTGAGTCGATCACCTCGTTCGTGACCTCCTCGCCGCGGTGGGCAGGCAGGCAGTGCATGAACAGCGCGTCGGGCTGCGCCCGCGCCATCAACTCGGTGTCGACCCGATACGGCGTGAAGACCCTTCGGCGCGGCTCCAGCTCCCCTTCCTGACCCATCGAGGCCCACGCGTCGGTATACACGGCATGGGCCTCGCTCACGGCCTCGACCGGGTCCCGATAGAGCCGAAGCTCCGCGCCGTGCCGGGCGATGCGGGCGGCGTCCTCGCGCAGCCCGTCGGGCAGCGCGTAGCCCTCGGGAGACGCCACGTGCACGTTCACGCCGAGCATCATGCCGGTGTGCACGAGCGAGGTCGCGACGTTGTTGCCGTCGCCGACGAAGGCGAGCGTGCCGCCCCGCAGATCGCTCCAGTGCTCCTGCAGGGTCAGGAAGTCGGCCAGCGCCTGACAGGGATGCTCCTCGTCGGTCAACGCGTTGATGACGCGCAGGCTCTGGGCTGCGGCCGCGAACTGCTCGAGGCCGCGCTGGGCGAACGTCCGCACCACTGCGATCGAGACCCACCGCTCGAGGTTGCGTGCCACGTCCTCGGGGGACTCCCGCCCGCCGAACGTCACGGCCTGCTGGGGCTCGACCACGTGCCCGCCCAGTTCGTGCACGGCGATCTCGAAGGTCGTCCGGGTGCGGAGTGACGGCTTCTCGAACACCAGGGCGACGTGATCGCCACCCAGTGCGTCGGCGGTCGGCGCGCGGCGTCGCCGGGGACGGTCGCGCTTCACCTCGGCGGCGATCGCCAGGCACTCCTCGATCTCGATTGGCGGGAGGTCGAGGATGGAGAGAAAGTCCTGCCCCCCCAGACGCGGGGTCGATCCGGCAGACCCGAACCGTGAAACGGTCGGCTTGCCCGGCCAACCAGAAAGTGTGGGCGACCGTAGCCGCGAGCGTCTGGGAGTTTGGGTCATGGCGGGCTGCTAGGTTCGATACTCCGAGTTGATCTTGACGTAGTCGGCGGTGAGGTCGCACGACCACATGGTGGCCTCCTCGGCGCCGCCGGTCCCGACGTCGACCTCGAGCTCCACGGTCCGCTCCTCTAGATGCCGCGCCGCATCGGGGGCGCGCTCGTCGTAGGGACGCCCCTCGCTGAAGAGCACCACCGACCCGACCTTGACGGCGGCGTGCCCGAGGTCGAAGGGAACGCCGGCCCGACCCGCGACCGCGATGAGCCGACCCCAGTTCGGGTCCCCTCCATGTACGGCGGTCTTCACGAGGGGCGAGTTGGCGATCGCGCGCGCGGTCTGACGCGCGTCGGCCCTGGTGGTCGCGCCGACCACCCGCACCCTGATCAGCTTGGTCGCGCCCTCGCCGCCCCGCACGATGCCCAGGGCCAGCTCATGGCACACGGCGCGCAGTCCGTCGATCAGTGCGGCATGGCTCCGGTCGTCGATCACGACGCCGGACCGTCCATTGGCCAGCGCCATCACCGCGTCGTTGGTCGAGCACTCTCCGTCCACCGTGATGGCGTTGAAGCTCTCGTCCACGGCCTCCGCCAGCGCGCGCCTGAGCAGGGGCGGCGGGACCTGGGCGTCGGTCGTGAGGAACGCCAGCATGGTGGCCAGCATGGGCTCGATCATGCCCGAGCCCTTGGCCATGCCGCCCACGGCGAAGCTGCCGGCGGACGTCTGGACGCGGACCGCGCTCTCCTTCGGCCACGGGTCGGTGGTCATGATGGCGTGCGCGGCATCCACGTGGCCCGGCGCATCGGTCACGCTAGACGCGGCCGCGATGCCCGCCGTGACCGCCGCCGGGTCGAGCGCGACGCCGATCACCCCGGTGGACGCCACCAGCACCTCCTCGACGGCGCAGCCGATCGCACGTGCCGTCTCTCCGGCCATGACCTGTGCGACGTCCATGCCGGCGTCGCCGGTGCAGGCGTTGGCGCAGCCGCTGTTGACCACGATGCCGCGGGCGCGTCCTCCCGACCGCTCGAGATGGCTGCGGGAGAGGAGCACCGGCGCGGCGGTGGCGAGGCTGGTCGTGAAGACGCCGGCCGCGCTCGCGGGTGCGTCGCTGACGATCAGCGCCAGGTCGAGCCCGGCGGGCTTGATGCCGCAGGCGACCCCGGCGGCGCCGAAGCCGGCTGCCGCCGTCACGCCACCCTCGATACGATCGACCGTGCTCGCGGTCGGGGTCGACGCGCGCCGGGTCGCGTCCTGGCCAGCATGGCCACTCACGCGGGCACCCCCGCACCGAGCGCGGTCAGCACCGCGTCGAGCACCTCGATGGCGCGATCGATCTCCGCCTCGGTAATGGTCAGGGGCGGAAGCAGCCGCACGACCGTGCCCGCCGTACGGTTGATCAACATCCCGCGGCGGAGCGCGGCCTCGACCACCGGTGCGGCATCCTCACGCATCTCGATCCCCCACATGAGACCCGCACCCCGTGCCTCGACGACCGCGGGGTGCTTGCGCGCGAACTCGCCCAGCCGGCGCCCGAGATGCGTGCCCCGCCGTTCGATCTGGGCGAGCAGCCCGCGGTCCATCAGCTCCTCGAGGAAGAACAGCGCGGCCCGACAGGCAAGGAGGTTGCCGCCGTACGTCGTTCCGTGGTCGCCGAACGCGATGGCCTGCGCCACCTCTTCGCTGGCGAGCGTGGCGCCGATGGGCACGCCGCCGCCGAGCGCCTTGCCGAGCGTGATCAGCTGCGGCTCCAGACCCAGGCTCGAGAAGAAGAAGGGCTGCCCGGTGCGGCCGAGCCCGCACTGCACTTCGTCCGCGATCAGCAAGGCGCCGGTTCTCGCGCACGCCTCCCGGACCGCGGCGGCGAAACCGCCCGTGAGCGGACGAACGCCGCCCTCACCCTGGAGCGGCTCGAGCACTATGGCGGCCGTGCTCTCCGAGACCGCGGCGCGCAGCCCCTCGGGGTCGTCGGGTGACACCCACGACACGCCAGGGACGAGCGGTGCGAAGGGCGCCCGGTAATGCTCGTCCCACGTGACCGACAGCGCGCCCATCGTGCGGCCATGAAACGCGTGCTCCAGGGCGACGAACTCGGTCCGTGCCGTCTCGCCCCGTCCGTACCAGTACCGCCGTGCGAACTTGAGGCAGGCCTCCATCGCCTCGGTGCCGCTGTTACAGAAGAATGCCCGCGGCAGGCCCGAGAGGCGGGCGAGCCGCTGGGCGAGCTGGCCCTGTAGCGGGTGGTAGAACAGGTTCGAGCAGTGCAGCAGCGTACGGGCCTGCGCCTCCAGCGCATCGGCCAGACCCGGGTGGGCGTGGCCGAGGGAGGCCACCCCGATTCCCGAGATGAGATCGAGATACTCGCGACCCTCGACGTCGTACACGCGGGTGCCCTCGCCGCGTTCGAGTGTCACCGGGAGCCGCTTGTATGTCTGAATCACGTGGCGCGATTCGAGTGACTGGATCTCTGCTGACCGGTTCATATTCGCTTCCATTTCATGTTCGCCTCCATTCCCTTGCCGAGTTGCCCGTCACGATCGCGCGCCACGCCGGGCTCGCCGCGTCGAACCGGCGCCACGGGCGGCCAGGATCCGCGTGCCGGTCGGTGCGCCCAGCCGGCTCGGCCTGCGGCCGTCCGTGACAACGACCTCCCCCACCCCCAGCCGCACTGCCTCCCGGCACGCCAGTAGCTTCGCGACCATCCCCGCGTGAGCCTGCCCGCTGGCGATCAGCGCACGGATCCCGGCGGCGTCGAGCCGGGGGATGGTTCGCCGTTTCGAGTCCAGCACGCCGGCGGTCGATCCCGCGATCACCAGGCGTCTCGCACCCAGGACGCCTGCCAGGTGTCCCGCCAGGGTGTCGGCGTTCACGTTGAAGAGCCGGCCGTCCCGCGAGATTCCGAGGCTCGCCACGACCGGCACGAAGCCACGCCCACACAGATCGGTCAACAGCCGGGGTGCCGTGCTGCCGCTGGGCCGTCCGACTCGGCCGAGCGCGACGCGGCGTCCCGAGACCGTCCGGTGCGCCGGCGCCGGATCGACGAGCCCGATGGCGTCGTCGGCGCCGGTCAACCCGACGGCGCGGGCGCCCTGCGTCACCGCCGCGGCGACGAGGCGGGTGTTCACCAGCCCGGCCAGCACGGCCGTGACGACCGACAGGGTGGCCACGTCGGTGACACGGATCCCGTCCACGCTGCGTTTCTCGATGCCGTGCCGCGCCAGCTCGGCGTCGATCTCGCGGCCACCGCCGTGCACGACGACCAGGGGCGACTCGTCCGCCAGCCGGGCAATTGCCGTGGCGATCGCCCTGACCCGCTGCGGCCGCTCGAGCAGCTCACCGCCCAGCTTGAGGACAGTCGCCCGTCCGCGTCGCCACCGCGGCGCCGCGCTGGCCTGGACGGTGACAGGGACGGAGCGGGCGCGCGGCGTGGGCCGACCGGGAGCGCGCATCAGAGCAGCCCATCGCCTTCGTCGAAGCCGAACGCGACGTTGAAGTTCTGCACCGCCTGCCCGGCGGCGCCCTTGACGAGGTTGTCGAGGCAGCTGACCACCACGAGCCGCCCCGTTTCCGCGTCCAGCTTCCACCCGATGTCGCAGAAGTTCGTCCGCACGACGTGCTTGATCTCCGGGAAAGCATCGGCGGTCAGCCGCACGAACGGGGTATCGCCGTAGGCCGCAGCGAAGGTCTCGGCCACCTCGGCCCCGCCGACGCCGTCGCGTACCCGAACGTAGATCGTCTCGAGAATGCCTCGATCGAGGGGCACCAGGTGCGGCACGAAGGTCACGCGCCGCGAGAGCTCCTGCTCGATCTCGGCCGCGTGACGATGCGCGAACACACCATACGCGGACACGCTGCCGTGGCACTCCGAGAAGTGCGTGCGCTCCGAGGGACGCTTCCCGGCGCCCGAGATGCCCGACTTCGCGTCGATGACGATATCCCCGGTCAGCAGGCCCGCCGCCGTCAGGGGCTGGAGCGCCAGGATGGCGCCGGTCGGATAGCAGCCGGGGCACGCCACCAGCGTTGCCTGGCGCACCGCGTCGCGATACCGCTCGGTCAGCCCGTAGACGGCGACACCGGCGGTCTCGGCCGGCGTGTCGGGGTACCAGCGCCGGCGCTGGTCCGGGTCCCGTAGCCGAAACGCGCCGGACAGGTCGAAGACGCGGATCCCCTCCGCCAGCAGCCGCGGGCCGACCTCGGCGGCCGCCGTTTCCGGGAGCGCCAGGAAGGCGGCCTCGACGTCTCGCGCCAGCGTCTGCACGGCGAGCGGCTGCACCGCCCCGTCCCAGATTCTGGCCAGCGCGGGCAGCGGCCGCGGCTCGCTGGTGGCCGCCGATCCCATGGCGGCGACCAGGTGCGCACCCGGGTGCCGCGCGACCAGGCGGATCAGCTCCTGTCCGGCGTAGCCGGTCGCGCCCGCGATTCCAACCTTGATCGCGTGTGGCATCGGCTTCATGGGGGGGACAACACAACGGGACGACGGAGGCCAGATGAATACTTATACAAGTAAAGGCTTATTTATACAGTCTCGGGCGCATACGCGTCAACCCCCACGGCGCCTCCGAGTTTCCGTGACACGCCCACGGTATCGTGTATACTAATACAGCGTTCTGAATAAGTATGAAAGGCTTCCGACAATCGGCCATCCTCGCCCTCATCGAGCAGGAGGCGGTCAACAGCCAGGAGCGGCTCCGTCGGCGTCTGCGGGCGCGCGGCATCGTGGCGACGCAGGCGACCATCTCCCGGGACATCAAGGAGCTGCAGCTGGTCAAGCGGTCAGCGGACGGCGCCTACCAGAGACCGGAGCGGGAGGCCCCGCGCGCGGCTGGGGCCGAGGCGGCGCTCCGCCGCGCCGTCGGCGAGTATGTGCGCCAGGTGACGCGCGTGCAGCAGCTCGTCGTGCTCGGGACGGATCCGGGTCAGGCGCAGCTGCTGGCCCTGGCCATCGATCGGGCGCACCTCCCCGAGGTCGTGGGCACGATCGGCGGAGACGACACGATTCTGGCGATCGCGCATCACGCGCGCGGCGCGAAGAAGCTGGTGCGTCAGCTGGAGCGCTGGGCGAAGCGCTGATGCCGCCCACCCGGCGGGTGGGCCACGACGCGCGGAAGGTCACGATCGGGTGATATCAGGATCACGAGGAGATCACATCATGGACCGCATCGTATTGGCGTACTCAGGGGGGCTCGACACCTCGGTGGCCATCCCGTGGCTGGCCGAGAAGTATGGCGCCGAGGTGATCGCCGTGACGCTGGATCTCGGCCAGGGCAAGGAGCTCGAGGACGTGGGAGATCGCGCGCGCGCCGTGGGCGCCGTCCAGGTCCATGTCATCGACGTCCGGGACGAGTTCGTCCGGGACTACATCCTGCCGTCGCTCCAGGCCGGCGCCCTCTACGAGGACCGCTATCCCATGGCTACCGCGCTGGGGCGACCGCTCATCGCGAAGCAGCTCGTCGAGGTGGCCGAGCGGGAGGGCGCCACCGCCATCGCGCACGGGTGCACCGGCAAGGGCAACGACCAGGTGCGCATCGACGTCTCGGCCCGGGCGTTGAA
This sequence comes from Vicinamibacterales bacterium, assembly GCA_965197935.1. Lineage (GTDB taxonomy): Bacteria > Acidobacteriota > Vicinamibacteria > Vicinamibacterales > CAZQMT01 > CAZQMT01. The sequence continues at coordinate 798,730 of CBDAOD010000003.1, forward strand.
TCCGGATATCCGGGTCGTGGCTCCGGCGCGCGAGTGGGGCATGACGCGACCCGATGAGATCGCCTACGCCGCGGCGCGGGAGATCCCGGTGCCGGTGACGGTCGAGAGCCCGTTCAGCACGGACGCAAACCTGTGGGGCCGCTCTATCGAGTGCGGCGTGCTCGAGGATCCCTGGGTCGAGCCTCCCGAGGAGATCTACGCGCTGACCCGGTCACCCGCCGCGGCGCCCGACGAACCCGCCTATGTCGAGATCGAGTACGAGGCCGGCGTGCCCGTGAGGCTGAACGGCGCCGGTCTGGGCCTCAAGGAGCTGGTCTCCAGCCTAGAGGCGACGGCCGGGGCGCACGGCGTCGGACGGCTCGACATGGTGGAGAACCGGCTGGTCGGCATCAAGTCGCGGGAGATCTACGAGGCGCCGGCCGCGGTCGTGCTGCACGCGGCGCACCGGGAGCTGGAGTCCATGGTGATTCCCCGGGACCTGGAGCGCCTCCACCGGCAGCTGGGCCGTGTCTACGCCGACCTCGTGTACAACGGCCTCTGGTTCACCCCGTCGCGCGAGGCGATCGACGCGTTCGTGGCCAAGGTGCAGGCACGGGTCACCGGAAAGGTGCGGGTCAAGCTGTTCAAGGGGGACTGCCGCGTGGTCGGCCGCCAGTCGCCGTTCGCCCTCTACGACCAGGATCTGGCGACCTACGACGAAGGTGATCTCTTCGACCACAGCGCGGCCGAGGGGTTCATCAAGATCTGGGGACTTCCCCTCGAGACCGCCGCGCGGCTGGCGGCACGCGCCAAACCGGTGGGCGGTCGCCGATGAGGCCTCCCGGGGGAGCCAGGAGCGCATGACGACACTGTGGTCCGGGCGCTTCGAGGGAGAACCGGACGAGGACGTCTTCGGGTTCGGCGCCTCGTTCGGCTTCGACCGCCGGCTGTTCGAGGACGACGTCACGGGGAGCATCGCGTGGGCCGAGGCGCTCGAGCACGCGGGGGCACTCTCGCCGGCCGACCGGGACGCCATCGTGTCCGGGCTCCACGAGATCCTGGCCCGCGGGCGGCAGGATCCCGAGTTCGTGTCGGGCGCCGACGAGGACGTGCACACGTTCGTCGAGCGCCGTCTCGTCGAGCAGATTGGTGATACGGGCAAGCGGCTGCACACGGGGCGCTCGAGAAACGAGCAGGTCTCGCTGGATCTCCGGCTCTACCTGAAGCGCCGCGTGCCGGTCGTGCAACGCGCCCTGCTGGATCTGATCGGCAGGCTGGCGGATCGCGCCGACGCGGCGGGACCCGCGGCGATGCCCGCCTACACGCACATGCGCCGCGCGCAGCCGGTGCTCGTGGCTCATTTCTTCCTGGCGCACGCGGCGGCCCTCCAGCGCGATCATGCGCGCTACGAGACGTCGCTCGACGAGGCGGATGGCCTGCCCCTGGGGTCCGGTGCGGTGGCCGGGACGAGCTACCCCGTCGACACGGCCGCGTTGGCTGCCCGGCTGGGATTCTCCCGGGTCGTCTTGAACAGCCTCGACGCCGCGGCGGATCGGGATTTCGTGTCGACGTTTCTGCATACCGCGGCGTTGACGATGGTGCATCTGAGCCGGTTGTCCGAGGATCTGATCCTCTTCACCGGCGAGGAGTTCGGATTCTTCGAGCTGCCGGATGCGGTCGCGACCGGCAGCAGCCTGATGCCGCAGAAGAAGAACCCCGACCCGCTCGAGCTGGTGCGCGGGAAGGCGGGACGGTCTGTGGGGCACCTGGCCGGTTGGCTGACGACGATGAAGGGCCTTCCGAGCGGGTACAACAAGGATCTCCAGGAGGACAAGGAGGCCCTCTTCGACGCCGAATCCACCGCCCTGGGGGCCCTGAGCGCCATGGATGCGGTCGTGCGGGGGCTGACGCTGAACCGGATCCGGACGGAGGCCGCAGCCTCGGGTCTACTGCTGGCGACCGAGGTGGCTGACTACCTGGTGGGGCGTGGTCTCCCATTCCGTCAGGCGCACGAGCTGGTTGGCCGCATCGTCCGGTGGTTGATCGCCGCCGGGCGCGATTTCGCCTCGTTGAGCGTGGACGAGTGGCGGCAGTTCAGCGGGCTGTTCGAGGACGACGTGAGAAAGCACGTGACGATGCGCGCCGCACTCGAGTCCAAGCGCACGCCGTCGTCCACGAACCCGGACGCGGTGGCCGCGGCGCTGGCGGCGCTGCGGAGCTGGCTGAGGGACCGGACTGCCGCTCCGGGCGTCCAAGGTTCATGACGTCGTGGGTCGAGCGCCGCCCCCGGCCGGCAGGCGGCGGTTGACAAGGTGGACCCAGTCCACCGATCATCAATGAGTTCTCGCAGCTGAGGATCCCGCCCAGCGGTCGGCCCCGGGTAGTCCGTGGTGAGTGTCCCTCGTCGCGCGCAGGGCCGGCTCGTGAGACTCCGCGATCGGCGTTGGTCAGGAACGCCGCCTGAGCGTATCGGGAGCATTCGGAGAGCCAAGCGCTGACAGCACGGCAACCGGCACCCAGGGGGGCCGACTGCCGTCCGTCCGTTTCGCTGCGGGCTACATGAGGAGGAGTGGATGGCGACATTCAGATGGCGGATCGCCCTGCTGGCCGTTCCGGTCCTGGTGCTGACGGTATTTCTCGCCATGCAGCTGGCCGAGGGTTGGCAGGCGGCGGACGCCGCGACGCCGGGGCGCGCACAGTCGAGCGGCGCCGCGACATCGGACGATCCGATCGTCGCTGAGATCGGTGAACGCCAGATCACGCTGGCGGAGCTCGACGAGCAGGCCATGCAGCTCGATGCCGGAAACTTCCAGGGGATGCGGCTGAAGCAAGCCCTGTATGAAGCGCGGCGCCAGACGCTGGAGGGGCTGATTGCCGAGCAGTTGCTGACCACCGAGGCCGCATCCCGTGGGATCGACAGAGATCAGCTCATCGCGGACGAGGTGACCTCGAAGCTGGAGGCCGTCACCGACGCGGACGTCGAGACCTGGTACACGCAGAACCGTCAGCGGGTCGGAAATGCCACGGTGGACCAGGTTCGCGACCAGGTTCGCTCGCTCCTCGAGCAGGAGCGGAGCATGCAGGCCGGGCGCTCGTTCGTCGAGAGCCTTCGGGTGGACACCGCGGTCAGCGTGCTGCTGGATCCGCCACGAACCGAAGTCAGAGTGGCCGCCAACGACCCGGCAAGCGGACCGGAGGCGGCGCCGATCCAGATCGTCGAGTTCTCGGACTTCCAGTGACCGTTCTGCGCGAGGGTCGGTCCGACCCTCAAGAGAGTCCAGGAGACCTACGGCGATCGGGTGCGGCTGGTGTTCCGAGATTTCCCGCTACCGAATCACCAGGAGGCGTTCGCGGCGGCCGTGGCTGCCCAGTGTGCCGACGCGCAGGGGCAGTTCTGGGAATTCCACGACAAGCTGTTCGCCAACCAGTCTGCGCTGCAGCCGGAGCACCTCAAGCGGTATGCCGCCGAGATGGATCTGGACGCGGAGCGTTTTAACGGATGCCTGGAGGCGGGGGAGCACGATGCGCGCGTCCGGACGGACATCGAGGAGGGTCAGAGCTACGGGGTGACGGGGACCCCGGCCTTCTTCATCAACGGCCGTTTCCTGTCGGGCGCGCAGCCGTACGACGCGTTCAGCGACATCATCGACGACGAGCTCGAACGGCTCGAGGCGCGGTGAGGTCGAGCGTCCGTCGGGCCGCGGAAGGTCCTCGCGTCTGGCGCCGGCATGGGTCAAGAGCCGGCCCGGCACGAGGTTCCGGGCCGTGGGTCTGCACGAGGAGCCGGTGAAAGTATTTGATTGCCTACGCGAGAGTGGCTCTGCTACACTCTCGACCCGGACTTACCACCATCCCGCACATCTCTTTTTTCTCGGGGGAGTCGATGGAGCAGCGCCAGCCTCGGCTCGGTGACATCCTGGACGATTACTGCCCACGGGAACGGCGAATCACCAACCACGCCGTCGTGGCGATGCTGGGCGAGAAGATCCAGCAGACGCGATGCGTGACCTGCGACGACGAACACTCCTACAAGGCGGCGAAGGCGCCTACCCTGCGGCGGCGCAAGGTCGTGGGGGCCGGATCCAAGGCCGCCGGTGAGACAGCCGGACGGTCCGGGAACGGGGAGGCGCCGAGCCTCGTTGCAGGGCAGACCGCGGACCGCGGCAAGGCGACGGGTGCCGAGGAGCCCCCGCCGGAGTCGGCCGAACCCGTGCCCGAGACGGCTGCGTCGGACGCCGAGCCCGCCGCCGATGCCGAGGGCCCGGTGCACCGGCCGCTGATTCGCGCAACGCTCCCGCGTCCCGAGCGGACGCTCCAGCCCCGACAGCTTCCCGAGTTCACGGTCCGCCAGCCGGGCGGCTGGAACGGCGGATCCTGGGACCAGGACCATCGTGGTCAGAGCCCCGGTCGCGCCGGCGGAGGGAGGCCGGCGGGAGCGGGTGGCGGCAAGCGCCCGCCACGGGGCCGCTCGATGCATGGCCGAAGCAACGCGAGCGGGTGGCCCAATTCGTCCGGTGATCAACCCGGCACTCGCCCGCCCAGCCGGCAGCAGCGACCGCCCCGGACCCGCCGGGACCAGTCGGGGCACCCCGGCAAGAAGCGATCGCGGTAACGGCGCCTCGCCACCCGGCGGTCAATCACCCCAATCGTGGCGACACGGCGATGGCTGATCTCTCAGGGAAACACGGACTGATCGTCGGGGTCGCCAACAAGCGGTCGATCGCGTGGGCGGTCGCTCAGGCGACGGCGAAGGCCGGCGCGCGCCTGGCCCTGACGTATCAGGGGGAGCGTCTCGGGGAGAACGTGCGAGAGCTCGCCTCCACCCTCGACGCGCCACTCCTGCTGCCGTGCGATCTGTCGACCGACGACGATATCGACGCCGTGTACGCCGCCATCGATCGGGAGTTTGGCGGCCTCGATTTCGTTCTGCACGCGGCCGCCTTCGCGCCGCGCGAGGCGCTCTCCGAGCCGTTCGTGCGCACGACGCGGGACGCGTTTCGACAGGCCCTGGATGTCAGCGCTTATTCGCTGGTCGCGCTGGCGCGCGGCGCCGCGCCCCTGATGGCCCGGCGCGAGGGGGGCAGCATCGTCACCCTGACCTATCTGGGGAGTGAGCGCGTGTTCCCCAACTACAACGTGATGGGAGTCGCGAAGGCGGCGCTCGAGGCGACCGTCCGGTATCTGGCCAGCGATCTCGGACCACAGAACATTCGTGTGAACGCGATCTCGGCCGGTCCGATACGCACCCTCGCGGCGGCCGGGATCTCGGGCTTCCGCGACATCCTCCGGCTGTACCAGGAGCGGACCCCGCTGCGCCGAAACGTCGAGGCGGCGGAGGTGGCCGAGGCGGCGCTCTTCCTGCTGGGACCCCGCGGTCGCGCCGTCACGGCAGAGGTGCTCGTCGTCGATGCCGGCTATCGGGCGATGGGGATGTAGATGCGCGGCTCCACCAACGGCGCACGTCGGGCTCGGTCGACCATCGCGGGATGGATGCCCGCATGGGTGATCGTCGCAGTTGGGCTGACCACGTGCGGTGGCACACCCCGGGACACGTTGGATGACGCCGCCACGACGGTTCGTGTAAAGACGGCCCTGCTCAACCATCCCGAGATCGGAGCCCTGGGGATTGACGTCGAGACCGTGCGTGGGATCGTGATGCTCTCTGGGCGGATTCAGACCGAGGCTCAGGCGCAGACGGCCATTGCCCTCGCGCGAAGGGTGCCGGATGTCAGGGAGGTGCGGTCCGCCCTGCTCATCGTGCCAGATGGACCGCCACGCGGCCCGTGACCGTGTCCCGACCCGCTTCTTCCGCGTGGCGACGGCTGCGCGGCGTCCTGCTCCGCGTCGCACGGGATCGCGGCGCGGCGGGTCTGCTGGGCGCGGCCCTGGCACTGCCCGCGGGCCTGCTCCTGGCGCGAGACTATGGCTGGGAGACCTGGCTGACCGACGGTTTGGGACTGGTACTCGGCGCCACCGGGCTCGCCCTGCTGCTGATGGCGCTGGGGGGGGCTCGACCCGACTGGATCGATCCCGACCCACGGTCCTAGTGCACCGCCGTCGAGATGCGGTCACGCCTCGAGCCCGCAGCACACCCATCCGCGGCGTTGCCGCTCCTCGAAATACTCCCGGTATTCCTCGTCGCCGCGCCTTGCGCCCGGGCGCGCTGCGAACCCGATCCGTGACCGCATCTCGACGGCGGTGCACTAGTTCTGCTTAGAGTCTCCCTCTGGGATGGGTGAAACCCCTCGCCTTTAGGCGAAGCCTTCAGGAGGCCGCAGGGCCGGACCTCTTCGGGCTCTGGGACGTGCGCCGTGATAGTCGGCTTCAGCCGACGCGGCGCACTGATTCCCTCGCCTTCAGGCGAGGGAGACTCAATCAGATTCGCCCGCTGCGAGCCGAAGCGGCGACCACCCAGCAAACCGAAAACATTGCGGCGGCTCACGCACGTGGTCCAGAGATGCCGCGGAGGCTGGCCGCCTTCACGGTTTGCCTGGCGGCCGCCGCTCCGCCCCACAGCGGGCGAATGTGACAAAGTAGTGCTAGTGTCGTGCGTGGCGGATGTCGTGCCCGATCTACGAGCGCTGACCGTCGCGGAGTTCAGGAAGCACACGCGCTCGACCCGCATCCTTAAGCTTCAGCTGGGCGGGCGCCGGTTGCGCTACCAGGCGGGCCAGAGCGCGCAGATCGGCGCGAGCGGTCAGCCGGTGCGCAGGCCGTTCTCCATCGCGTGCGCGCCCGGATCGGCCCGCCGCCACGGCCTCCTCGAGTTCCTGATCAAGCTGAACGACGACGGCCAGCCGGGCCCCTCTCTGCGAGGAGTGCGCGGGGGCTCGCGGGTGGATCTGGAGGGCCCTATCGGGCGCCTGCGGTTCCCGGACCGGCCCAGCGAACGGCACTTCTTGTTCGTCGCGGGAGGGACGGGCATCGCACCCCTCAGGGCGATGCTCCAACACCTGCTGCTCGCCCGGCATCCAGGAACGATCGGCGTGGTCTACAGCGCGCGCTCGAGGGAGGACTTCGCCTTTCGCTCCGAGTTGCGCCAGCTAGCCCGTACGGGTCGGATCGACTTGACGCTGACCGTCACCGGTGAGCCGGAGTCCGGCTGGCGGGGGGCCAGGGGCCGCATCGCGCGGGAGCACCTGTCACCGATGGTCCGAGATCCAGCGACGCTGTGCTTCCTGTGTGGCCCGCCGGCGCTCGTGGGTGACGTGGGGCCGATTTTGGAAGGATTCGGCATCGCTCCCGGTCGAGTTCGGCGGGAGCAATGGTGAAGTGCACTAGGTTAGTGTCGGACCGGCGGCGCCATCGGCTGGAACTGACCCGCGGCGCTGCGCTTCAGGGCCGGATAGTGGGCGTCCGAGTCCTTCGGCGCGTCCTCCGGGCGGGTGGCGGACGTCGAGCCGGCCCGACCCCTCCGCAGGGCCTTGTCGCTGTACATCCGGCCGTCCGCGGCCGCGAGTAGCGTTTCGTAGACGTCCCCGTCCTGCGGGAACACCGCGACGCCGATGCTCGCTCCAAGCCGCACCTGCTTCCCCGGTCGCGCCTCGAAGTAGACCTGCTCGATGGTGGTCTGGAGCTCGTTCCGCTTCAGCTCGGCTTCCGCCCGGCTGCATCCGGAGAGGACCACGATGAACTCGTCGCCGGCGTAACGGATGCAGACGTCGTAGGGACGAATCGCCGAGCGGAGCACCTTGGCCACCTCCGCGAGCCCGCGGTCTCCCACGTGGTGACCGTGGTTGTCGTTGATCTGCTTGAAGTCGTCGAGATCCATCACCAGGAGGGCGACCTGGGACTTGAGCCGCTCGGCCCTGGCGAGCTCCCGCGTCAGATGCATGAAGAGGAACCGGGTGTTCGGTAGGCCGTGAGGACGTCGGTGAGCGAGTCCTCCCGGGTCTGCTCGAAGACGATCGAGTTGTTGACGACGGCGGCCGCCTGCTCGGAGACGCTTTCGACGAGACGCAGGTGGTCCTGCGTGTAGAAGCCCTCCTTCTCGTGATACAGGGTCAGGGTCCCGATGAATCGGCCCTGCGTCGCGAGCGGTGTCACCAGCGCGGACCTGAGCGAGGTCGAGAGCGTGGGCAACCCTGCGGCTTCCAGATCGGCGCTCGGCCGTCCGTTGAGAAGCGAGCACCGGCTGCGCGCGACCCAGCCCGCAAGCCCGGCGCCGCTCTCGACGGTCAGCTGCTGCACGATCTCGGCATCGGTTCCACTGACGAACTGGCATCGCAGGGTGTCGCTTTCCTCGTCAAGCAGGAAGAGCGCGCAGCACGAGAACGGGACGAGGTTGCTGAGCTTGGACGAGATGATGGCCATCGTGTCCGAGACGCCCAGGCTCGTGCCCATCGCCTGCGCGATCTCGTAGAGGGCGTAGATCTCCTTGTGTGCGAGCGCGATGTCCTCGAAGACCTTGCTCTGCTGCCGCTCGGGCGAGCGGGGGGGCCTGGGGCCGACGTCACTTTCGGTGCCAACCGAGCTGAGCTTGCGTACCAGGTGCTCGCTGTTCGCGGCCTCCGCACTCAAGGCAGGAAGCAGCTCGATGAACTTCTCGACGACCGTTGGGTCGAGCGCGTGTCCGGCTTCCTGGTCCAGGACCGCGAGCGCGGCGTCGGTGTCGATGGCGCTGTGATAGGGCCGCTCCGAGCGAATCGCATCGAAGTAGTCGACGACAGAGAGAATCCGGGCTCCCAGCGGAATCTCAGCGCCCACCAGGCCGTCCGGATAGCCCTCGCCGTCCCATCGCTCGTGATGGCTGAGGATCAGGGGCGCCACCGGGTACGGGAACGGCACGTGCCCGATGATCTCGGCGCCGACCGTCGGGTGTGCGCGAATCTTCTTGAACTCCTCCTCGGTGAGCGGGCCCGGCTTCGCGAGGATGTGCTCGGGCACGGCTAGCTTTCCGATGTCGTGGAGCAGCGCGGCCGTCTTGACGCCCTGGATCTCGTTCTCCGACATCCCAAACTCGCGCGCCAGCCCGGCGGCGTAGACCTGTACCCGTCGAATGTGACTGTGCGCCATCTGATCCTTGGCGTCGATCGCGAGCGCCAGTGCCTCGATGGCCGCGAGGTGGAGGTCGGAGATCTCCTGAACGTGGCGCTGGTCGTCCTCGATGCGACTCAGGTAGACCTTGTACGTGCGGAACGTCAGAAAGAGGGGCGCCGCGGCCAACGGGACCAGCCAGAATCCCGACTGGTCGACGATGACCGCCGCGATGGCGGCGGCTGCGGCCCCGACGAAGTAGCTGGGGGCGCTCCAGAGGAAGTACTCGTTCCAGACCCGGGCGGGGGCCTGGCCGGTCGAGAGCGCGATGGCACCCGCGATGGTCGCCGTGTTGACGATGAAGTAGGCGAGGGCGGCGCCGAGCAGGGGCCCCGCGAAGGCCGCGGGCGCCAGGTGTCCGGTGACTCCGCCCAACCATTCGTACACGTGGCCCGCCACCTGGACCGCGATGACGAGGCCCGCCATCGAGAAGGCCGTTCGGTGGAGCGGGTTGCGCTCCTTCATCTTGAAGGTGCACTGGCTCCGGGCACTCGCGGCGGCCACCAGCATCGTCTCGTGCGGGCCGAGCAGGAGCAGTGACGTGAAATCGACGGCGTACGACACAGACATCGTCGAGCCGCTCCGGGAGAGCGGCAGGTTGACCTTGAATGCCGACGTCAGGGCCGAGAGCGCCATGAGGACGAAGAACAGGTTGACGTCCCTGAATCCGCCCGTCGGAAAATAGGCTGCGAGAAGGCCGGCCCCTACCAGGGATCACACCGAGCACGTAGAGCCTGGCGCCGCGTGGGAGGTTCTCCATGGTCACGTTGTCCGGCGCCCGTTCGAGGCCGAGCCGCTAAGGCGCTGAGTGTCTCAAAAACCGAGACCTGCGCCGAAGCACGAGAATTCGCGATGGATGGCGCAAGAAGAGTGCCCTGCCGTTCATATTGCCCCTGATCTACATATCGTTCTTTGTTCTCAAGATCTTGAGTGGATCCACCCCACGAGCTTTGGGGCGTCCGATGGGTCCCTCGGTGTTCTGAAATGGGACATAGACTTACAAAATTGTAATCGGTCTGCCGGTCGGCATGACAAGACAGAGCGACGCCGAATATCGAGGGAATGTAGTGGTGGTGGGCCGTTTCGCCCGCGGTCGTCGAGAGACTAAGCTGGTGCGGAAGGGGCCGCGGGTCGGGCAGGCTGCGCGAGCTCGTACTCGACGATCTTGCGATAGAGGGTCCCGCGGCTGATCTCCAGAATCTCCGCCGCCTGTTTCTTGTTCCAGCCAACCGACTCCAGCACGCGCAGGACGTGGGCCCGCTCGGCGTCGCGCAGCGACGTGAGCCGCTCGCCCTCTCGCTCCGCCGCCGGTGTGTGCGCGTGCATGAACTCGATGTCCTCCGCCCGGATCCGTCGGTCCGGTGTGGACAGCGCCGCCCGCGAGACGGTGCTCTCGAGCTCCCGAATGTTCCCCGGCCAGTGGTAGGACATCAGGAGCTCGACGGCGTCCTTAGCGAAGGTCTTGTCGTCGACGGGGAGACCGTTGCTCGCGCAGTAACGGGCCAGCAGGCGCTGTGCGAGCACCGGAATATCGACCGAGCGCTCGCGCAGGGAGGGCAGGCGGATCTGGAACGCGTTGACCCGGTAGTAGAGATCCTCGCGGAAGTCCCCGTCGCGGACGCGCTGGTCGAGCAGGCGGTTGGTCGCCGAGATGAGACGAAAGTCGACCTCGATGGTGCTGTTCCCGCCGAGTCGTTCGAACCGGTGCTCCTCGAGCACGCGGAGCAGCTTCGCCTGAGCGACCACCGACAGGTCGCCGATCTCGTCCAGAAACAGCGTGCCGTTCTTGGCGAGCTCGAGGCGTCCGGGTTTGCGGTCGTGAGCGCCGGTGAAGGCGCCCTTCTCGTAGCCGAACATCTCCGATTCGAAGAGGCTGTCCGGCAGCGCGGCGCAGTTGAGCGCCTGGAGCTTCTCCGCCCGCCGACGGCTCAGCTCGTGAATCATCCGCGCGACGACTTCCTTCCCCGAGCCCGTGGGCCCGAGAATCAGGACCGCGATATCCGACTTTGCCGCGGTGCGGATCCACTCGAACACCACGAGCATCTTCTCGTCTCGGCCAATCATCTCGCGGAAGCGCTGCACGGAGAGCGAGCGGTCCTCCTCACTGACTCTGGCCCGGCCCTCCAGGAACCGGTCCAGCAACCGCGCGGTCGACTCGCGCTCGGGGCGGGCGGCCCGGTATCTGGCCGGCGGACCGTCGAGGCGGCGCGCCACGCCGAAGTCGGCCATCTCTCGGAGACAGTTCTCGATGTCCAGCCGCATCCGTCCAAACGTCTGCGTCATCGAATCGACGTCGAACGATTCGCCTGGCCGAGTGTGCAGAAACCGGATCAATGCGGCCCTGAGCGGCGACTGCACCAGTGTCTCGAATCGAGCGCTGCTGTCCGCTTGTGTGCGTCGGGCGGGGCGGGTGCTGTTCAAGGCTGTCTCACGCAACCGCGCATGGATCGGCTGGTCGTCGTCGCGGTCGATTCACGAATCTGCTCGGCGGGCCGCTCAGCCTACGACGTCGTCGCGCCGCGCTCCGCTTGCGGGTGTCCGGGGGGGAGCGAACCAAGCGTAAGGTGTCTCGGGGGGCGGCCGTGTGTCAAGGGTCATGGCCGGCCCGCCGGAAGTGCTAAGCTAGTGCACCGCCGTCGAGCTGCGGTCACGGATCGGGTTCGCAGCGCGCCCAGGCGCAAGGCGCCGCGACGAGGAATACCGGGAGTATTTCGAGGAGCGGCAACGCCGCGGATGGGTGTGGTGCGGGCTCGAGGCGTGCCCGCAGCTCGACGGCGGTGCACTAACAGGCCGCGGTGAGGACTCACGCCACGGATTACTGCTACAGGCCACTAGCGTGCCGCATCGTGCCCCTGGTCCTACCGTTCCCCACCAACCGATTCAGTTCAGCGGTGACCCGATTCGTTACTATCGGCCGCGGGGAAGCCCGGAGATTCGTCGGCTGATCGACCAGGGCTTTCAAGCCTTCAATGCCAGCCGTCTGAATGAGGCGTGTCACATCCTCGCGGATTCGATGCTCGCGGAGGAGAACGACACGACCATCGGTCTGACCATGGCCGGCGCGCTGACACCGGCGGGTTTGGGTGGCTGCGTGATCGAGCTGATGGAGCGGGGGCTGGTCGACTTCGTCATCAGCACCGGGGCCAATCTCTATCATGACCTGCACTATGCGCTGAACTTCACCCTTCACCGGGGTTCTCCCTTCGTCGACGACGTGGAGCTCTACGAGCAGGGCATCATCCGGATCTACGACGTCCTGTTTCCGGCCCGGGTCCTGCTCGAGACCGACGAGTATCTCCGCGACTTCATGGTGCGAGAGAGGCTCGACGCGCCGATGTCGACCTCCGAGTATCACTACCGCCTCGGTCGCGACCTGGCCGCGCAGTTCCCCGGGTGCGAGGAGTATTCCGTCCTGGCCCGGGCGGCGGCGGTGGGCGTTCCGGTCTACACCTCCTCGCCCGGGGATAGCTCGATCGGGATGAACGTCGCCCATCACGCCCTGATGAACGATAGCCGGCTCATGCTCGACGCGAATCGGGACGTGAACGAGGTCTGCGCCCTGATCCTCGCCGCGAAGAAGAACGGGTGCGTCATCCTGGGCGGTGGGTCGCCCAAGAATTTCTACCTGCAGGGGCAGCCGACGCTGTGGGAGGTGTACGGGATTCCCAAGGGTGGCAACGACTACTACATCCAGATCACCACGGATCAGGTCGTGTGGGGTGGGCTGTCTGGCGCGACGCCGGCCGAGGCGGTGAGCTGGGGCAAGGTCAACCCGAGCGTCCTGCCGGAGACCGTCGTCGCCTATTGTGATTCGACGATCGCGTTTCCCTTGCTCTGCGAGTACGTTCTCGCCTCCGACCGGTCGTCACGCCCGCGCAAGGAGCTCTGGCACCGCCGCGGGGCCCTGGTCGAGGAGCTGCGGCGGCAAGCCAAGGAGGCGCGGGCGGGCGGTTAGGGCGAGGCCGCTCTCGAGGCGAGCGTGATGCGGACGCTGTCTTCCGAGCTGGGACGACATGTCGAGCGGCTGTCCGACCGGCCACGCGTGTATGCGGACGCCAACATCCCAGCCGGCCTCGTGGCCTTCATGCGTCGGCGGCTGCGATGGGACGTGCTGTTCGTGGTCGAGCATGACGAGTTGAGGCGGGCGTCGGACCGCGAGCATTATCGGCTGGCGCGTGAGATGCGTCGCACCCTGGTCTCGCTCGATCGAGACTACTGCGACGACCGTCGGTTCCCGCCCGAGCTGAGCGGCGGCGTCATCGTGGCCTCGGCTCCCGACGAGCGCAGACTGACGAAGCTCTTCCGTCGCATCGACCGGGTGCTGTTCCGCAGGCCCGGGCCCGCGGACCGGGCCGAGCCCGCGCTGCCGCTCCTCCGGCGCAAGCTGCGCGTCGATCTCGACTGGGAGGGGCGTCTCTGACACCTTGCTGATCCTGACCGGTGGGAGAGTGGTGCTTCTGGGCCGGCTTCTCGACCCCGGCACCATCGTCGTCGAGGGCGACCGGGTGATCGACGTCGCGGCCGGGGCCAGCCCCGCGACCGATGCCGCTCGCCACGTCGACCTGCACGGTCACAGCATCGTCCCCGGGTTCGTGGACGTGCACGTCCACGGCCTGGAGGGCCACGACGTGCTCGAGGACGCGGCAGGCCTGGACGCGGTCGCGCGACACCTCCCACGTTACGGCGTCACGGCGTTCTGTCCCACCTCCGTGGCGTGTCCGCCGGCCCGCTTGCGCGCCCTGCTCGACGCCGTCCGACTCGCGCGGTCTCGACCGATTGGCCCGAGCGCGCGCGTCCTGCCGGCGCACCTCGAGAGCAATTTCCTCGATCCGGAGTATCGCGGCGCGCAGCCGCGCGGCTGCCTGCGTCTGCCACCGGTTCCGACCTCGGCCTCGTCATCGTCCTCGTCCGCGACGGACGCCGGCCGGTCAGACTCCGGTCGGCCCGCGGCGCCGGCCGGCGACGACGTCTACACGGGCGCCGACGTCCTCGCGGAGATCGCGCGTGGCGCGTCGGAGGTGGGCATCGTCACGCTGGCGCCCGAGCTTCCGCGGGGGCTCGATCTGGTCCGCGCGCTCACGCCGCGGGGGCACGTCGTATCGATGGGACACTCCGGCGCCGACTTCGACCAGGGCCTAATGGCCGTGGCGGCAGGCGCGCGGCAGGCCACGCACCTCTTCAACCGCATGCCACCGATCTCCCACCGGGCCCCCGGGCTGGTCGGCGCCATCCTCCAGGAGGAATCGGTAGCGGCGGAGGTCGTCTGCGACGGATTCCATGTCCATCCGGCGATGGTGAGGATGGCCGTGGCGGCCAAAGGGCCGGCCCGGATCATGGCGATCACCGATGGCACGGCAGCCGCCGGGCTCGCGGCTGGCACGCAGACCTATCTGGGCGGTCAACCGATCGTGGCGCGCCCCACGGCGGCCTTCCTCGCGGACGGCACGCTGGCGGGGAGCGTCTGCACGATGGACCGTGCGTTTCGCTTCCTCGTGGAGACCGTCGGATTGACCCTGATCGACGCGGCGACGATCTGCGCCACCACCCCGGCGCGCGAGCTCGGGTTGCATGACCAGGGAGCGATCGCCGTCGGATCGTTCGCCGATCTGACCGTGCTCGACCGCCACCTCCAGGTCGTCCGGACCTACCTGGGTGGAACGCTCGCCTACTCGGCGCCGGAGCGAGGAGCGACGGCGTAATCGGTGGGATCGGGCGCGGCCGCCTCCCGGAACGCTTGCTGTCGCTCCCGGCACTTGCTGCACTCGCCGCAGTGACGGTCGTCCGCGGGCGGATTCATACAGGACAGGGTCAAGTGGAGGGGCGTACCCAGCTCGAGCCCGAGCTTGACCACGTCCGCCTTGTGGAGTCGGGCGAAGGGGGCGGCGATCGTCAGCGCGTGGTCGAGCCCCAGGCTCAGCGCGTGCTCCAGCGCGCCGAAGAACTCCGGCGTCGCATCCGGGAACGGGTTGCCCGCGAGCGGCCCGACGGCGAGGCGTCGGATCCCGCGCTGGGCGCAGAAGAGCGCGACCTTTGTCAGCAACACGATGTTACGCCCGACGATGTAGACGTCCTCGTCGGGTGTGTCGTAGTCGGGCGGTCGGCCGGAGATCGCCCAGTGCGTGTCCGGGTACACGTCGCGCATGTCGAAACGCAGACTCACGGGCGGCCTCACTTCCGGGCCGAGCGCGTGGAGAAACCGCACCATCCACCGGTGCTCGATGTGCTCCCAGGCGAGCCCGGCGCTCACGTAGACGGGCTGGACGTCGTGGGTCCGCGCCTCGTGCGCGACGAGCACCGCGCTGTCCAGTCCGCCCGAGCAGAGAACGGCGGTTTCTTGACCGGCTCGAAAAGCTTCGACTACCATCCGGTGGAGGGAAGGCCCGTGTTCGCGCGCGGCCGCCACGTACGGGGCCGGTGTTTCGGTGGGACGTTCAGATGTACTCAGTCATCAAGCGAATCGACTTCTGCTACGGCCATCGGTTGCTCGACTACGACGGTGTCTGCAAGCACCCGCACGGTCACAACGCCGTTGCCGAGGTCGAGGTCAGGACCGGGACGCTCGACAAGCGTAACATGGTCTGTGACTTCAGCGAGATCAAGCGAGTGGTCAAGGGATGGATCGACGAGGAGCTCGATCACAAGATGATCCTGCGCCACGACGATCCGCTGGTGAAGCCGCTGCAGGAGCTCGGCGAACCCGTCTACATCCTCGACAGCAACCCGACGGTGGAGCGGATCGCGCGGCTGATCTACGACCAGACGCTCGCGTCGGGCTTTCCCGTGGTCTCCGTGCGCGTCTGGGAGACGCCGACCTCCTACACCTCCTACGCCGGCGAATGACGGGCGGCCGGTAGCGCTGTCTCCGATCATCCGGTAAGCGATCGTCGCGCGCAGCGCCGCCCCTGGTGCGACGCAGGACTTCCATCGCGGGGGCCGCTGACAAAAAAACTAGGGGTTTAGCGAGATGGCGACGTCGGATGATTCACCGGCCGTCACGGTGACCTGCTGGGACGACATGCCCAGGGTCTCGTGCCAGACCGCCAGCTCGTAGGACCCGGCGGGAACGCCCTCCAGGCTGAATCGGCCCTCCGCATCGGTCACTGCCCCGATCTCGTCGGTGACGAGGATGTGGCCGATCATCCACGGGTGGGTATCGCACTTGAGGCTCACCCGGCCGGGGCGGACCAGCTGGCGCGTGATCGTCAGGCCTGGCACCGGGATGGCGATGTTGAAGAGCGTCTCCTCCTCGTCCAGGTAGGCGTGCGTCGTGTGCAGGGTCGAGTCCTGGCTCGTGACCTGGAGGGCCGTCCCGGGTGCGACGATCTGGACGTGCGGCTCGAATCGACAACCAAGATTCGTGACCGTGGTCTCGCCCCCGCCCGCCGACCGAGTCCCCGAGAGCGTCACGGTCGCCTGCGCCAGGCCGCCCGTCGCCCCCACGACGATCGACTCGTCCGGAACACTTTGCCCGCACACGTCGTGGTCCGTGGTCACCGGCAACGGAGCGCTCGCGCCCTGCGCCGAGGTCGTGACCTGGCCCGTGATCGTCCCGGTCGTCTGCGCCTCGGGTGCCCGAGCTCCCGAGAGGAGCAACCCGCCGACCGCCACCATCAGCGCACCGCGCGTACGGGCTCCAGATACTCCCAGAGAAGATAGCCAACCCATGCGATGTCCTGCTCGCCCCGATTGACGATCGGGACGCGGAGCCCGCCGGCGACCGCGAGCGCACCCGTGCGCGTGAGACCCTTGCGGAGCTGCGGCGTGAGAGCGACGCGGCGATCGACACCGTTCAGCTCGACCCCGTAGGTCCAGGTGTCGAGCACGTGGGAGACGTCGCGCCCCAGATAGAGATTGTAGAGAAACTCGCGGTGGTCCCACAACTCACCCGCCGGCATCTCGAGCTTGAGCTGGGTCTGGACATACGTATCGCGGACGACCGTGCCGGCGCCGATCCACGGCTCGAAGACGACGTCGCCTCCGCCAAGCCCGCGCCGCTCGCTGCCGGTCGGGAGCTTCAGCTCCAGCCCGGTCGTCAGGATGAGGGTCCGCTCCTTGTCGGCAAGCAGCACGTACTTGCCAGCGAGGGCCACGTCGCCGAGACCCGTTTCCCGCGTGCCCGCAGGCTCCAGGCTCGCGAACGGCAGGCTGATCTCTCCGTGGCCGCGCTTGCCGAGTCGCGTCTCGTAGACGGTACGGAACCGCACGCCCGGACCAGGGTCGCTGTGCGACACGGAGGGCAGCACGACCAGCTCGTTCTCCGGATACGCCTTCTCGGTGAAGATCGGCCGCGGAAAGTTCAGGTTGCCGTGCGGCCAGCCGTCCTCCCCGCAGAAGCCGCGGAGGTGGGTCACCAGATCGGCGACCTGGGCGTCGGAGAGCACGTCGCCGAACCCCGGCATCTCGGGCGACAGCCCGGCGGCCTGCGCACCGTCGGCGATCACGAGCGCCCAGTCGCTGTCCGGCTCGGCCGACGCGACCCGGCAGTCTGTCAGGCCCATCGGGCGGGTCTTGACCGTGGGGTCTTCCACGAGGCCGGAGCCGTCCGCGGCGTGGCAGCGAGCGCACCACGCGTCGTACATCTCGGCGGCGGTGTCGGGGATCTGCGCGGTCGCGGGGAGCGCCGTCGCGACCATCAACCCCGCCGTGAAGACGAGTCCAATCGCGCGACGGGGCAACGTCGCTGGGTACATCCGGTGAGTGTAGCAGCTCTGTCTGAGGCGGCGTTCCTCCCGGGCTGCTAGACTAGCAGCCCGTGGTAAAAGTCCTGCTGCAGTCGGCCGGCGCTGCATCCCGCCACGTGCCGCGCTGGGCATTGTTCACGACGGATCAAATACTCCCGGTATTCTTGCTCCTCCCGCCTTGCCCAGGCCGACCGCGGCATTGTCAGGTCGGCCCTTGGTGCTACGCAGGACTTTCACCACGGGCTGCTAGGGCGTGAGGGTAGTATCCTGAACAGCATGGAGCCGGACACCACGCGGTGGTCGGGTGAGGGCGCGTTCACCCAGGTGGTGATCGACGCGATCTCCCGGATCGAGCACGTCGCGTTTCTGCGAGCGGAGGACGCCCCATCGACCCGCTCAGAGGCGGACTACAACTTCGTCAGCAACGAGGTCTACGTCGGGTTCGAGACCCGGGAGCGGCTCGAGCGCGTCCGACGGTTCGGCTTCCTGCCCGGAACGCGATCGGTGCTGGAGAAGGCGTCGACGATGCGCGACCTGGAGGCCCTCCTCTATGCGATCGAGGACATCGGTCCTCCCGACTACGCCGACGAGGTGATGCTGCAGTACATGCGGACCGAGCGGATCATTCCCCCCTACCAGACCAGAGGCTACAAGCTCGTCGAGCTGGTCCGCGTCTACGAGGTCGACAGGGCGTCCGACGGCTAGCAGCCCGTGGTAAAAGTCCTGCTGCTGTTGGCCGGCGCTGCATCCCGACTGGCTGCGTTGCTCGTCGGTCAAATACTCCCGGCATTCTCGCTCCTCGCGCCTTGCCAGACGGGCGCAGCACCGCCCTTGGTGCGACGCAGGACTTTCACCACGGGCTGCTAGTACTACTTTGTTAGATCCGCAAGTGCACCGACTTTAGCGCCTCGATGCGCTTCAGGTAGAACGGCCGTGGAGCAAAGAGGTCCGCGGTGAAGATTTCCTGCACGATCGCGCGGGCCACTGGAAAGGTGAGCCCGGCGAGGTGCCGCCGCCGCTCGGCCTGCAGGAAGTTGTACGTCACGGCGGTGAGCACGACGTGATGGTGCCAGCCCGGGAACGTGCGGCCTTCGAAGTGATCCAACCCGAGGTGGGTCTTCAACTCTTGGAACTGCTGCTCGATGGCCCACCGCTGATGCGCGAGTCGGACAAGCTGCGGCCAGGAGGTGGTGGCCGGCAGGTTGACGAAGAAGTATTTGGTCCGCGGCGTCGCGCCCGTGTCGCGTTCGGCCAGCAGCCACACCTCGGGGGCGAGCCGGCGGTCGCGCCAGTCGTGGGCCGGGGTCACCCGCAGGGCCACACACTGGACCGTCCAGCGGCGCCCGCCGCGGCGGTTGCGCCAGCTGATGGGCCGCCACCGCGGCTGCGCCTTGGCGGCCTGGGCCACCGTGTACGCCCGCACGCCCGCCGCCAGGTCTGGCCGGGTGCGCGGGCGCCCCAGCCGGCCGCCCCGCCGGTGCCCGAGGCGCGGCCGCCCCAGGAACACGGTCTGCGACGAGGAAATCCCCACCGCATAGGGGAGCCGCAACCGATGCCACATGGCCCGAAACAGGCCGGTATCGCCAAACTCCGCATCGGCCAGCACGCCGGTGCCGGTGAGGCCGCTGGCGCGCACCTGCCGGAGCAGGGTGAGCGCTTGGCGCCACTTCGCCTGCAACCGGACACCCCGGGGAAGCCGCGCCCGATCGCGGGCGGCGTCGGTCAGCCACGCCTCGGGCACATAGAGCGCGGCCCCCAGCAAGTAGGCGCGCAGCCCGGTCCACAGCGCCGCGGTGACCGCCACTTGGCCATTGGCGACTTTCCCCACGGCCCCACAGTACTGGCGGGCCACCCCGACCGAGGACGTCCCTGGCTTGGGGAAACTCGTGCCAGCGAAGATCACCAGCCCTTCGCGTTCGGGCAGCACCGCCCGCAGGCAGCGCCAGACGCCGTCGGCACTCCACGGCGCATCGGTGATGAAGTGTTGGAACGCTTGATAGCCCCCGGGATCGGTCCCCCGCGCCAGCATCGCTTCCATCGACTTGCGCGGGCTGTCGCTGAGCAACCCCTGGACGTACCGGCGCAACGCCAGCTCCTGTGCGCGATGGCCGAAGCACGCCTTGAAGGCCTCGAGCCATCTCATCAGGCGACGCAACTGCCCCACCGTGCGGCGGTCGTGCACTACCGCGCAGGGTCCCGAATTCGCCGGAAAAGTACAATGTCCTCAAATTAGATCACTTGTCGGATCTCGCCCAAATTGTGCGATCTAACAAAGTAGTACTAGTGCACCGGCGTCGAGAGCCGGCCACGCGCCTCACCGGCGCTTGATGCCACGCGGGACGTGTGCCACGGGCTGCCAGCCTAACGTTCCGCCCCGCATCGACCGAAAATCTGGGCGTCCGGAGACCCTCGGCGATTCGTTGACGTGTGTCCTCGAACCGCGGGGGATGGCAAGTGTCCCTAGCCGAATCCCTGCTAGCCTCGATCGCGCGCGCCGATGGCGACGTGCTGGTCATGCACGTCGGTGAGAAAGCCTACGTCCTGGCGCCGTCGGGTCGCGCGGAGCTGTCATCGCGGGCGCTCTCGGTCGACCAGGTGTCGACCATGCTCGCTCAGCTGCTGCCCGAGGATCAGATGGGGACCCTCGCGGACCTCGGCGCCGTCGAGTACGACCTTCCGTCGAGACCACTCGATTCGGATCGATTCAGGCTGGTGGCCGCGCGGGGCGGAGACGACATCTGGGTGGAGATCCGGCGACAGCGGCTGCCGCGGCCGGAGTCGGTCGGGCACGAGCCGCCGCCGGTCGAGCCGGCCCCGCCACCCGCGCCGTCACCGCTCGCCGCCGCGACCGGACCGCAGACCGAGGCGGCGGCCCCCGAGCCACAGCCCGCCGTCGTGCTGCCGCTTCAGCGGTCGCCGGTCCGGGCGGCGAGTGAGCTGGACAAGGCCGAGGGCCTTCCGGAGCCCGCCCGGGCGGACCGGCTGCTGCGGCTGGCCTCTGCGCGCGGAGCCTCGACGCTCTACCTGGTGGCGCATGTCGAGCCGCTGGTCCGGGTCGACGGTGAGGTGGTGGCGCTCACGGGCGAGCGGCCGCTCGAGGCGGCCGAGGTCGAGACCATCCTCCTCGACCTCGCCCCGGAGCCCACCCGGGAGGCCCTCCGCAGCGGCGCCGTCACGGAGTGGCTCGCCGATGCGCCGGATGGGAGCCGCGTCCGGTGCCTCAGTTTCTCGGATCAGCGGGGACCGGGCGGCATCCTGAGGCTGATTCCTGCCGAGCCCCTTGCCGCGGATCACCTGGGGCTGTCGCGCCAGATTCAGGCGCTGTGCGATCATTCCGAGGGGCTGGTGGTCGTGACGGGCCCCCGGGGCAGCGGCAAGTCGACGCTGCTGTCCGCCTTCGTCGACCTGATCAACCGCTCGCGTGGCGACCACATCATCACGCTCGAGCACCAGCTCAAGTTCGTGCACCGGAGCCAGCGTTCGTTCGTGAGCCAGCGTGAGGTGCGCGGGGATGGTCAGGGTCTGGCCGCCGCGACGCGCGCGGCGCTGCGCGAGGACCCCGATGTCCTGGTGCTGGGAGAGCTGGCCACGCCCGAGATCGTGACGCTCGCCCTGGAGGCGGCCGAATCGGGCCGGCTGGTGCTCGGTGTGCAGACCTCCTCCAGCGCCACGGCCGTGGTCGAGCGGCTGATCGAGCGATTCCCTCCGGACGAGCACGTGCGGGTGCGTCAGGCACTGGCGCTGACGCTGCGCGGCACGGTCGGCCAGGTCTTGCTGCGGAAAGCCCGGGGCGGCCGACTGGCGGCGCGCGAGCTGCTGCTCAACACCCCGGCGGTGGCCAGGCTGATCTCCGAAGGCAAGACGTTCCAGCTTCCGCTCGCGGTCGACAGTGGTCGCAAGCACGGGATGGTGCCGCTCAACGACGCCCTCGTCGCGTTCGTGCGGAGCGGCGCCGTCGACCCGCGCGAGGCGTACCGGGTGGCGCCCGACCGCGAGAGCCTTCTCAGCCTCCTCGCGCGCGCCGGGATCGACACCTCGTTCGTCGAGCGACTGGCGTGATCCGCGCGCCGACTTCCCCGGTGACCGCCATGATAGCCGCACCATGATCGAGATCTCGGAGGTTCGCCGCCGCCTGCTGCAGGCGATCGCCGAGGGGCGGCGGGTTGCGGGACAGCGACGGGAGCGCAGCCACGCGGCCGCCGCGGACTACGCCCGATTTCTCGCGAAGGTCGCGGTGCCGGTGTTCAGGATGCTGGGGCGCGCCCTGGTCGCGGAGGGCTACGCGTTCGAGCTCTCGACTCCGCAGGGCGCGGTCCGACTCGGTTCGCAGCGGTCCGCGCAGGACTTCCTCGATCTGGTCCTCGACGTCTCGCTGGATCCGCCGGTGGTGATGGGCCGAGCCAGCCACAGTCGCGGGGGCCACGTCACCCTGGTCGAGCGCCCCATTCGAGACGGCGCCCCGGTCGCCGAGCTCACCGAGGAGGACGTGCTGCAGTTCCTCCTGGCGGAGATCGCTCCGTTCGTCGAGCGGTGAAGGCGCGGTAGACGTGACGGCAGCGATCGTCCTGGGGGTCTTCGCGTTCGGCGTCTCTCTGCTCACGCTCTTCTCGGGTTTCGGGCTCGGCACCCTGCTTCTGCCGGCCTTCGCGCTCTTCCTGCCGATTCCGGTGGCCGTGGCCTCCACGGCGATCGTTCACGCCGCCAACAACCTGTTCAAGGCCGGGATCCTGGCGGGTCACGCCAACCGACGCGTCATCGTCGCCTTCGGCGTGCCGGCAATCGTCGCGTCGTTCGCCGGGGCGCTGCTGCTCACCGCGCTCTCGGTCCAGGCGCCGCTGTTCAGCTGGCGCGGCCTCGGGCGGATCGCCCACGTCACGCCGGTCAAGCTCGTGATGGGGCTCCTCATCCTCGGCTTTTCACTGTTCGAGCTCGTGCCCGCCCTCCGGGGGTTTCGTGCCCCGGTTCGATGGCTGCCATTCGGGGGCGCGCTCTCCGGCTTCTTCGGCGGCCTGTCCGGGCATCAGGGCGCGTTGCGGGCGGCGTTCCTGACGCCGCTGGGGCTGTCGCCGCCGCAGTTCGTGTCGACGCAGGCGATCCTGGCGCTCCTCGTCGACGGAGCGCGTCTCCTGGTGTACGGCTGGTCGTTCGTCGTGCTACGCGGTGCGACCGAGGTTGCCGCCATCCCGTGGGGGCTCGTGCTGGTCGCCACCGTCTCGGCGTTCCTGGGTGCCTCGGTGGGCAAGCGGCTCCTGCCGAGGGTCACGCTCGCCAGGCTCCACCAGCTCGTGGGTGTCCTCCTGGTCCTGGTGGGTCTGGCGCTGGCCGCCGGCGTGGCGTGAGTCAGATCACCCGTTCTCGTCTCAGCCGGTCGATCTCGGCGAGATCCAGATGGAGGTCGTTCTGGAGCACCTCGTCGGTGTGCTGCCCGATCGTGGGCGGGGCGATCCTGAGCGTTCCGGGCGTGTCCGAGAGCTTGATCGGCGTGCCCAGGGTGCCGACCTCACCCGCAACCGGGTGGGGAAGTCGCGAGATCATCTCGCGCGCAACCAGGTGCGGATCGGTCAAGACCTCCCCCAGGTCTCGAACCGAGCCGCACGGGACGCCGGCGGAGGTGAGCGTCTCGATCCAGGCCTGACGGGTTCGGGTGCGCAGGTGGTCGGCGAGGAGCGGGCGCAGCGCGTCGTAGCCGCTCACCCGCGCGGCGTTGGTGGCATAGCGTGGGTCGGTCGCCAGCGCGTCGAGGCCCGTCACCGCGCAGAAGCGACGCCACTGCTCGTCGTTGCCCACGGCGATGACGAAATCCCCATCCGACGCCTCGAACGTCTCGTAGGGCACGATCGTGGGATGCCGGTTCCCCATTCGGGTGGGCGCCGTCCCCGTGGCGAAGTAGATTCCCGCCTGGTAGGTCAAGAGCGCCGCCACCGAATCCAGCATCGCCACGTCCACCAGCTGGCCGCGCCCGGTGCGCTCGCGGCTCAGCAGGGCGAGGGTGACGCCCTGCGCGGCGAACATCCCGGAGACGATGTCCGCGATGGCGACGCCGAGCCGATACGGCGTGCCGTCGCCTGGGCCGGTGATGCTCATGAGCCCACCCTCGGCCTGGACGACGGCGTCGTAGCCGGGTAGCTTCCGCTTCGGGCCGGTCTGGCCGAAGCCCGAGACGGAGCAGTAGACGAGCCGCGGCCAGCGCCGGGCTGCCTCCGCGTGGCCCAGGCCGATCTTGTCGAGCGTCCCGGGCCGGAAGTTCTCGACGAGCACGTCGGCCCGGTCGATGAGCGAATCGAGGAGCCGCCGCCCATCGGGGTGCTTGAAGTCGAGCGTGACGCTGAGCTTGTTGCGGTTGATACTCAGGAAGTAGGCGCTCTCACCCTCGACGAAGGGGGGGCCCCAGGCGCGGGTGTCGTCACCGCGTTCGGGCTGTTCGAGCTTGATGACCCGCGCGCCCATGTCCCCGAGGATCATGGTGCAGTACGGGCCGGACAAGACTCGCGTCAGGTCGAGCACCGTGACCCCGGCGAGCGGGCCGGTGGCCGGAGTAGACGAACCAGAGTCGGGCATGGGTTACCTTCCGTCGAGCGCCCGCCGCAGCGAGACCAGATCGCTGAGTAGCGCATAGGCCGTCTGGGTCAGTCCCGAGTCCAGCTCGCCCACGGCGATCTGTCCCGGCAGGTCGGTGTCGAGGATGAGCGCGTTTTCGGTTCCGTGGACGCGAGCGAGCGGGTCACGATCCTCGAGCTCCTCCGGCGCGACCGCGCCCGTCACCCGATCCCCGGCTCGGCGTGCGGAGGCGACCAGCTTGACTCGCCGACCTCGCGCGCGCGCGTCGCGCACGGCGCTCGCGCTCAGGCCACCGATGCCAGTGCGGTCGATCTCGTGCGGCGTCGTGCGGGCGTCCATCAGCACGTTCATCAGCGCCGCCGTCTTGGCGGCCGCGTCCCAGCCGTCGACGTCGAGCGACGGGTCCGCCTCGGCGATGCCGGCGGCCTGCATGTCGCGCAGCGCGTCCGCGAGATCGCGTCCGGCCTCCATCTCGGCGAGGGCGTGGTTCGTCGTGGAGTTGAGGACGCCACGGAACCCGGTGATCCCGACGGCCGGCAGGGTGTCGCGGACCAGGTTGAATACCGGGATGCCGTCCATCACCGCGCCCTCGAACAAGAACCTCACGCCCGCCGCCGTCGCGGCGCGCCGGAGCCGGTCGTAGGCGAAGGCGACCGGACCCTTGTTCGTGGTCACGACGTGGACGCCCGCGTGGAGGGCCGCCTCCACGTGATCGATGGCTGGTCGTCCCGTGTGGACGTCGAGCACGGTGGTCTCGACGACGACCGGCACGTGTCGGGCCGTGCCGGGCGGCGCGGCTCCGACCCCGGCGGCGATGCGTGAGACCAGCGCCAGCGCATCTGCGGGTGCCGCGCCGGCCGTGGCATCGTGGAGGGCCGAGAATTGCCCGCCCGCGTCCGCCAGCGCGAGGGTCCGTTCGGGATCGAGGCCGGTCGAGCAATCGAGCGCGGCACCCAGGCGCCGCGTCGCCACGCCGGCAAGACGCCACCGCAGATCGTGATCGCGCTCGAGCCGCGTCCGTCGCTCCTCGAGCAGCCGGACCAGCCGACGGCCGACGTTGCCGAACCCAACCAGCGCCAGGTCGAGGGTGACCCGGCCGTTCTCAGGCCGTGGCATTCGCCACCAGCGCCCCGAAGAGATCGTCGATCCGCCCCAGTCCGGCCTCCAAGACCTCCGGGCCCGAGCCGTAGCCGATGCGCAGGTAGCCATCCATCCCGAAGTGATCGCCCGGGACGATCAAGACGCTGTAGGTCTCGCGGAGCATGGTCGCGAGCTCGGTCGAGCCGAGCGGCAGCCGGTACCGCACCCAGGCGATGGCGCCGGCCTCGGGAGGGATGTGGTCGAGCATGCCATCCAGCGAAGAGATCCAGCTTTCGACGGTCGGATAGTTGTGGCCGATGATCGCCCGCGTGCGGGCCAGGATCACGTCCCGCATCGGTGGCGCGAGCGCCCGGGTGGCGAGCCGGTCGCTCAACGCACCCGGCGCGATCGTCGTGTAGTCGTGATACGACCACAGCGCGTCGGTGTCCGCCGGGGGAGCGACGACCCAACCGATTCTGAGTCCGGGCAGCCCGTACCCCTTCGAGAGCCCGCTGGTCACGAGCACACGCTCGTATCGACCCCAGGCGGAGGGCGTCTCCCGACCGTCTCGCTCCGCGCCGCGGTAGATCTCGTCGGACAGGACCCACGCACCGTAGCGCCCGGCGATCTCGCAGATCGCGTCAAGGTCGGAGGTCCCCAGCCGCGCGCCCGTCGGGTTGTTCGGGTTGCAGATGGCGATCATCTTGGTGCGCGGGGTGACGAGCTCGCGCAGCTCGTCGAGATCCCCCCGCCACCGCCGCTCGCCGTCCACCTGTGTCTCCCGCAGCCACCACTCGCGGACGCTGGCGGTAGAGGCGCGGGCCAGACCGCGAAGCTGGGCGTAGTTGGGGACCATGACGACGACCTCGTCGCCCGCGTCGAGAAGGTGCCACGCGGCGAGGAAGTTCGCCTCGGCGCCGCCGTTGGTGACCAGCACGTGGTCGAGGCTGGCCCCGGGGTAGTGCGCGGCGATCGTCGCGCGCAGCTCGGGTGTGCCGTTGGTCTGCGTGTAGCCGAGCTCCTGGGCGAGCAGCCGATTCATCTGCTCGGGGTCGCCGATCAGCTCATCGAGCCGGAGTGGGTGCACGCCGCTCTCGGACAGGTTGAATGCGACCTGATGCTCGAACGTGGACTGCCACCGCTCCAGAGCAAAGGGCTCGATCTTCATGCCCCCGAGTGTAGTCGAAAACGCAGCGTGCCAGGCGTCCTGGGGTATCCTGATCGTAGACCATCAGGAGGGGAGGGCCGGCGCGTGTCGAGTCTCGGTTTCACGATCGTCGTCGGAGCTCTGCTCACGGTGTCGTCGGCCGTGGCGCAGGAGGTCGAGCGACCGGTCGTCGTGACCCGGGGACGCGGGGTCGTGCATGCGGCCCCCGACCTGGCCCGCGTCACGATTGCGTCCGAGTCACGCGCCGGGAATCCGCGTCAGGCCCAGGACCAGACCGCCGTGGCCATGGCCTCGGTCCAGTCGGCGCTCGAGGGCGCCCGCATTCCGGAGACGGCGATTCGCACGCTCTCCTTCGATCTCCAGCCGGAGTTCGACTACCAGGGCGGCCAGCAGCGGTTGCGCGGCTACGTGGCGAGGAACACCATCGAGGTCCGGCTCGACGACATCGAACGCGCGGGCGAGGTGATCGATCTCGCGGTTGCGTCGGGCGCCACGGCCGTCACCGGCGTGCGGTTCGACGTGAAGGAGCGCGCGGCGCTCGAGCGCGAGGCGTTACGGCTGGCCGTGAGTGACGCGCGGGCGCGCGCCGACGCGGCCGCCTCGGGCGCCGGCCGGACGATTGCCGCCGTGCTCCGTATCGAGGAGGGCGGGGCGCTCCGCCAGCAGCCCCCGGTCCGGCTGGCGATGCGCGCCGACGCGGCGGCGGCGCCGCAGACCCCGATCGCCCCCGGCGAGATCGAGGTCGTGGCGACGGTCACCCTGACGGCCGCGCTGGAGTAGGCTCCTCGCAGCCCTGGCGACTTCTTGACTCGAATCGACTTCTGATTGGCGTCACGGGTGCCAGTGGCCTGCACGCGGGCCGGCAGGGCATGGAGCGCCCGGCGCAGCCCGCGCAGGCGGGCTACGCGCTCGGGCCCTGCGCCCCCAGCTCGATGACCCGCGCCTGCGGCGCGAGACTCGTGAGCAGATCGCGCGTCGAGGGGTGGCAGGTGAACACGAGCACCTGTTGCGTCCGCGCGAACTCCGCCACGATGTGGCCGACGGCGCGCGCCCGGTCCGGGTCGAAATTGACGAACACGTCGTCCATCACGACCGGGAGGGGTTCGCTACGCCGGCCGAACTCCGCGGCGAGCGCCAGCCGGATGCACAGGTAGAGCTGCTCGGCGGTGCCGCGGCTGAGCGTCTCGATGGCCAGGGGTTCCTCACCCCGCCCCATCAGGACGATCTCGTTGCCCTCCTCGCGTTGCACCAGACGCTCGTAGCGTCCGTGCGTGACGAAGGCGAACATGCTCGAGGCCTGGGCCAGCACCTGGGGCTGACGGGTGCGCTCGAACTCCCGCAGGGTCTTCTCGATCAACGTTCGCGCGAGCCCGAGAACCCGCCGGCGACGCGTGGCCGCCTGGAGCTCGGCGAGGAGGCCTTCCCGCTCGGTCTCGAGCTGGACGATGTCGGCAGAGGACTCCAGCTCCAGCCGCGCGCGCTGCGCGTCGCGGTGCCGGGCCACGGCCTCGTCCCGCGCCCGTTGGAGCTCCTCGGCTTCGCCCTGGGCGGCGTCCGCCTGGGTCCGCCACTCCTCGACGCGACCGCTCGACAGCAACCGGCGTAGCTCGGCCGCTTCTGGCCCCCGGCCGATCCGCGTGAACACCTGCCGCCCGAGATCGTCGAATCGCGTCTGCAGCTCGGCGCGCCGCTGGTGCGCGGTCAGACGACGGCGGAACGATGCGCCGTCGACGGCGCCCGCCTCCCGGTACAGCTGACGCCGCTCCTCGAGCCAGCGACGGAGGCTGGCCTGGAGCCCCACGATCTTCGCCGCCGTCTTCTCCGATTCCTCCTCGAGGACGGCGCGCGAGCTACGCGCCTGCTGGTCCTCCTGGCAGTCCCGGCGCAGCTCGTGCATCTGCTCGATGAGCTCCTCGTCGGTCGGCGCCTCGACACGGCCCGCCGCACGCACGACGGCGCGCGCCCGTTCCCGCCACGCGGACACCTCGCCGGTGAGGCGGGTCACCTCGGCTGCGGTCGCCCGGCTCTGTTGGACGGCCTCGCGACACGCGAGCGCGGTTTCGAAGAAGTGGGTCGCGCCCTGCGTGGTCAGCGTGGCGGGGAGGGCGGCCCCCGCCTTCCAGCTCTCCCATCGCGCCCCGTCCGCCGCCATGACGCGGCGGGCCGAGTCGAGCGCGGCCGCCGCGCGCTCGACCTCGTCGGCGGCGGCCTGGATCTCCCCATCGGCGTCTCCCTGCCGGGCCTGGCGCTCCCGCCACTCGAACCAGTGGGATCGTTGCCGCATCAGGAGCTCGTTGAGATCCTCGAGCGCCTGGGTCGAGGGTGGATCGGGCAGGTTCATGGTGGCGGAGTCGGTGCTGATGGTGCTCGCGAACTCGTTGGCGAGGCGGATGTGCTCGTCCCGGGCCTGGATGGCCTGGTCGTGCTCGGCCTGGAACACGTCCAGGCCCGCGTCCCGCTGCTCGCGCGCGCGCACGGTCACGCGGTGTCGCTGCCACAGCAGATAGGCGAGACCCGCGACCGCGGCGGCCGCCACGGCCGCGAACGCGGGGACGTTGCCCGGAGACGAGATGAGCAGCGCCGCCACGAGACTCGAGGCAATCAGCCCGACCAGGAGAAGCCGCGCGATCCACCCGGGAGACCATGGCAGGCGCTGGGATTCGAGCACGGCGATCGCGCGCGCGCGATCCCGCACGGCGGTCTCGTGCACGGTGGCCGTGGCCTGCGCGGCGCGTAGCTCGCCGAGATTGGATCGGAGGCGTCGGACCGTCGCCATCTGCCCGTCGATCACGTCGGCGTCCGGAGGCGGCTTGGGAGAGGCGTCGGTGACGCGGTCACGCGCGAGCTGCGCCGTCTGCCGCCGCCGCCCGGCGGCCTCGAAATCGCGCTGATGCTGCTCCACCACGCTTGCCGAGCGCGCGAGCCGGCTGTCGAACGCGCGCGTCTCGTCCTGGACGCCGATCGAGAGGTCGAGCGTCGTCACGGCGGCCGCGTCCCAGTCGGGCCCCAGGGCGCGGAGTCTCTCGTCGAGCAGCTCCTGGGTCTCGGTCACCTTGGCCTGGGCCGGAGGGATCTGCGACAGCAGGTTGCGGTGCAGGGCCAGCGTCTCGTAGGCCTGCTCCACCTCGGGTGCGACCGCGCGTAGCGTGTCGTCCGACCTCAGCGCCGCGAGCCGATGCGCCGTCGACTGCTGGCTGCTCTTGAGCTCCTCGATCGCCTGCTCGGCCGCGCGGCATTCCTGCACCAGGTGCGCCAGACGTTCCGCCGCGCCAGACGGGAACCCCGGTACCGGCTCGATGGCATCGAGCTCGGTCCGAATGCCCTGCAGGTGGTTCCACGTGGGCCACAGCTCCCGGAGCATGGTGAAGTGCGCCGCACGCTTTCGAACCTCGTCGGTCTTGCTCCCCAGCGTGGCGATCTCCGCCGCGCGCGCCTCCTCGTCGCGGACCCAGTCGAGATACTGGATCGCGGACCCCTTCGCCTCGTCGAGCTGCCTGCTCAGCGTCGTGAGCTCGCCCAGCAGCTGATTGATGCGCGCCTGGCTGCGGGGTCTCAGCAGGGCGGCGGCGCGCGTCTCCAGCTCCCGCATCGCCGTGCGGGCGGATCGCCCCGCACCGGCGATACCGGCCGAGAAGATGCGGTCGCGCACGCCCTCGGCGGTCAGGGTTTCCAGAGTCTGGAGCTCGGTCAGGCTGAAGGCGAACACGGATCGGAACAGGCGGTCGTCGGCCCCGCCGACGAGGAGGCGGAGGTCGGCCTCGTCGCCGCGCTGGCCATCGGGCAAGGTCAGCGCGAGCGACGAGCCGCCGCTCGCCCGCCGCTCGATGATGTGGTCGCGGCCGCGCGCCGTGAGAACGACCCGTCCCCCGTGCCGGCCGCCCTGGAGGGGTGGGTACTTCGGCTCGCGGCTCCGGCCGTCTGGGAAGCCGAACAGGGCTCCCCGCAGGAACGCGAGGAGCGTGCTCTTGCCGGCCTCGTTGGGTCCGACGAAGATGGTCAAGCCATCCGGGAGGTCCTGGATCTCGTAGTCACGAAAGATCCCGAAGCCGTCGACGTGCCAGCCCTTGAGCCTCATCGGCGTCCGTCCGTCCGGCCGCCGACGCACCGGGCCGCTCTGCTCACTCGTCCTCCAGGAGCTCGAGCGCCAGTTGTTCGGCCTCCGCGAGCAGCCCCAGGTCCGCGTCTTCCTCCAGCGCGTCCAGCACCTGCGGCAGCCCGACGCGTTTCAGGGGCTCGTCTCCGTCCTCGATGAGGCACCGCAGGTCGGCGGGGGCCTGTCGGAGCCCGTCGCTCAGCCGCAACAGCTCGGCCGAGAAGTCATTCCGCTGGCGGATCGCGTCGAGGTCCAGCGACGGCGCCGTCTGGTCGACCAGCGCATCCCACCAGACGAATGGCTGCGCCCCGTGCGCCTCGCGGCGGAGCTCCCTCAGCAGGTCCTCCACGACGTCCATCCGCTGCAGATCCCCGTGGACCTCGCCGCGGCCGACCAGCCGGGCGCGTAACAGCAGCCCTCGGCCCTCGTGCTGCAACCGCGCTTCCGCGACGCGATCGGCGAGCGCCTG
Organism: Vicinamibacterales bacterium; assembly: GCA_965197935.1. GTDB lineage: Bacteria > Acidobacteriota > Vicinamibacteria > Vicinamibacterales > CAZQMT01 > CAZQMT01. Next base: position 829,794 of record CBDAOD010000003.1, read on the forward strand.
CCGAAGCGCCGGCAGGTCCGTCACGGTCGAGACGTCGAGATCGAGCGGGACGAACCGCACCCGGTCGAGCGGGACGAAATCGGCGCCGACGACGGTCGAGTCCTCCGCCTCGACCACGAGCGCACCCTTGGGACCGGCCTCTCCCGGCCTCGTGGATCGCCCCTGGAGGCTGCCCGCGTACGCGATGAACGGACTGCGCGGGCTCACCACGCGGTGCCGGTGGGCGTGTCCCAGCGCCCAGTAGTCCATCCCGACCTGGCGCAGATCGTCCACCGAGCACGGGCTGTATGGCGCGTGCTCCTGGTCGTTTCCGACATTGCAGTGCAGGAGGGCCACCTGAAGACCCGGCCCCGCGCCACGGCGGAAGCGGAGGGCGAGGTTCTCGCTGATGTCGCTCCGCGCGTAGCTGATGCCATGCACGGTGACCAGCCGCTGGTCGCCGCGGTCGACCTCGACGGACTCCACGTCGTCCGACCCGAAGACGGTGACACCGGTCGGCCACTCGCGAATGGCGGACCAGCCGTCCAGGGGATCGTGGTTCCCGTGAACGATGAAGGTCCGAATGCCGCGCTGAGACAGACGCTCGAGTCCCCGGTGGAACCGGAGCTGGGCCCGGACTCCGCGTTCGGGACCGTCGTAGATATCACCGGCGAGCAAGAGGAAGTCGGCCTCGCGTTCGATGACCAGTCGGATCAAGTGATCCCAGGCTTCGAGCGAGGCGTCGCGCAACGCCTCCGCGACGTCCGGTGCGACGCGCGAGATACCCTCGAAGGGGGTGTCGAGGTGGAGATCGCCAGCGTGAACGAAACGAACACGCGTCATGGGCATGTGGGGAGCGACGTCGAGGTCCGCGCGAGCCGCCGATCCGAGTCGAAACGGTCGCAGTATAACAGAGGCCCTGGCGCGGGACGCCCCTCAAAAATCAGACTATACTGGTCGGATATTCGTGGCAGCCGAAGAGTGGTCTCGATGATCATGAATCCTCCTGCGCCCGCGCGCGTGCCGCCGCTCGGCCTGATGGCCGCCGCGGCGGTACGGATCCGGCAGCACGCGAGCGAGACGTATCCCCACGAGTGCTGCGGTGCGTTGCTGGGGAGGGGCGAGACCGTCGTCGAGGCGTATGCGCTGCCGAACACCACCGAGGAGGGGCCCCGTCGGCGATTTCTGGTCCGCCCCGACGACTATCGGGCCGCCGAGCGCCGCGCCGGAGGGCAGGCGCTGGATCTGCTGGGCTTCTACCACTCGCACCCGGATCACCCGGCTCGACCGTCACAGTACGATCTGAACCACGCGTGGCCGGTGTTCAGCTACGTGATCGTCGCGGTGGAGGCCGGATCGTCCGCCGACGTGCGATCGTGGATCCTCCGCGAGGATCGGTCCGCGTTCGACGAGCAGCCGATCGAGGAGCCGCGCCGGGAGGCGATGGCCCGGCCCGGGTAGTGAGATAATCGGACGGTCCCGGTCGCGCGCCGGGCGCGCCCGGACATCAATCACGCTGGCAGGCCGCGCGCTGCACAAGAGGACGCATGCCGAACAAAGTGCTCATTCCCACTCCGCTTCGCCCCTACACCGACAAGCAGGAGGCGCTCGAGATCGAGGGTGCCACCGTCGGTGAGCTGCTGACCAACCTCACGACGCGCTACAGCGATCTGCGCAAGCATCTCTACACGGAGGACGGCCGGCTTCGCAGCTTCGTCAACGTCTACGTGAACGACGACGACATTCGCTACTTGCAGAAGGAAGGCACCCCCTTGCAGCCGGGGGACACGATCAGCATCGTGCCCTCCGTCGCGGGGGGCGCCGAGACGCTGGAGGTCGCGACACCGACGGCGGTTCGCGGCTTGCCGACGCTGACCAACGACGAGGTCAAGCGCTACAGCCGGCATCTGATCATGCCGGAGGTAGGGATGGACGGACAGCGCAAGCTGAAGGCGGCCCGGGTGCTGTGTATCGGGGCGGGCGGGCTCGGGTCGCCCGTCGCGCTCTATCTGGGGGCCGCGGGTGTTGGCACGCTGGGCCTGGTCGATTTCGACACGGTGGACTTCAGCAACCTGCAGCGCCAGATCATTCACAGCACCGCCGACGTGGGCCGACCCAAGCTGGACTCCGCGCGGGATCGGATCAACGCCATCAACCCGATGGTGTCGGTCGAGACCCACGACCAGCCGCTGTCGTCGTCGAACGCGCTCGAGATCCTGGAGTCGTACGACGTTGTGATCGACGGCACCGACAATTTCCAGACGCGTTACCTCGTCAACGACGCGTGCGTGCTCCTCGGGAAGCCGAACGCCTACGGCAGCATCTTTCGGTTCGAGGGCCAGGCGTCGGTGTTCGGCACCAAGGATGGGCCGTGCTACCGCTGCCTCTATCCGGAGCCGCCGCCACCCGGGCTGGTGCCGAGCTGCGCCGAGGGCGGGGTGCTGGGCGTGCTGCCGGGCATCATCGGGACCATCCAGGCGACCGAGGCGATCAAGCTGATCATCGGGGCGGGTGAACCCCTCATCGGTCGGTTCCTGATCTTCGACGCGCTGCGGATGCGGTTCCGCGAGCTGAAGCTGCGGAAGGACCTGGACTGCCCGGTGTGCGGCACGAATCCAACGGTGCGGGCGTTGATCGACTACGACCAGTTCTGCGGCGTGACCCCCGTCGTTGCCGCCGGACAGGAGGCGGACGTCGACCCGACCTTCGAGGTGACGTCGCTCGAGCTGCGCGATCGGCTCGACGCCAAGGACGACATCCTGGTGGTGGACGTGCGGGAGCCGCAGGAGTACGAGATCTGCCGTATCCCCGGCACCGTGCTCATTCCGCTCGGTGACCTTTCGAAGCGGATGCACGAGCTCGACGAGTTTCGGGACATCGTGGTGCACTGCAAGTCCGGCGTCCGCAGCGCCAAGGCCGTCACCCTGCTCCGCGAGGCCGGCTTCCGCCGGGCCAAGAACCTCAAGGGGGGGATTCTCGACTGGATCGACCGGGTCGACCCGACGCAGCCGAAGTATTGATGGACCCAGGCGCCGGTTTCTTGCAGGACGCTGGGAGGACTGTTAAAATAGGACTGAAATCGTCCTATTTAGGTCAAATGCGATGCTCAGGCTGTCGAAGAAGAGCGACTATGCGTTGATGGCGATGAAGCACATCGCCGTGCATGCGGACGTCGGTCCGATGAGTGCCCGCGAGATCGCCGAGCAGTTCGACATCCCGCTCGAGCTCCTCGCGAAGGTGCTCCAGAAGCTGACCCGCCGCGGTCTGCTGGCCTCGCAGCAGGGAACGCGGGGCGGGTATCACCTGGCGCGCTCCGCCGACGAGATCTCGGTCGGCGACGTCATTCAGGCGATCGACGGTCCCGTGACGGTGACGGCCTGCTCGACCAGCTCGGATACGTGCGACCAGTACTCCAAGTGCAACGTGCGCGATCCGCTGTGGCGGGTCAAGGACCGTATCCTCGACGCGCTGCACACCTTCACGATCTCCGAGATCGCGAACGACGGCGAACCGCTGGCGCCGGTGCTGGTGACCCGGCGCCCGGCCTCCGCGCGCGTCTGACGCGCGGTGGGGTGACCCCTCCGATGCAACGACCCGTCTACCTGGATCACCACGCCACGACGCCCACCGATCCACGGGTGGTCGAGGCCATGGCGCCCTACTTCACCGAACGGTTCGGCAACCCGTCCAGCCGGACGCACGCCTTCGGCTGGGAGGCCGAGAAGGCCGTCGACCGCGCGCGTCACCACATCGCGGCGCTGATCGGCGCGCGGGCCAAGGAGATCGTATTCACGAGCGGCGCGACCGAATCAGACAACCAGGCCATCAAGGGCGTGGCGGAGGCCTGCCGGGACCGCGGAGACCATCTCGTCACGAGCGTGATCGAGCACAGTGCCGTGCTCGCCTCGTGTCGCCGCCTCGAAGAGCACGGGTTCCGCGTCACCTACCTGCCGGTGGGGACGGACGGTCGAGTCGACCCCGACTCCGTGCGGCGGGCGATCACCAAGAAGACGATCCTGGTCAGCATCATGACGGCGAACGCGGAGATCGGCGTGGTCCAGCCGATCGCCGAGATCGGGCGCATCGCGAAGGAGCGGGACGTGCTGTTTCACACCGACGCTGTCCAGGCCGCGGGTCGGATACCGTTCGACGTCGACGAGCTGTCGGTCGATCTCGCGTCCATCACGGCGCACAAGATGTACGGGCCCAAGGGCGTGGGCGCGCTCTACGTGCGGCGGCGGCGCCCTCCCGTCCGTCTGTCTCCGATGATGGACGGTGGCGGGCAGCAGGGCGGTCTGCGGTCGGGCACGCTGAACGTGCCGGGCATCGTCGGATTCGGCGAGACGGCAAGGATCTGCCGGGAGGAGATGCCCGCCGAACGCGAACGCCTGCAGGCCCTCCGCGACCGTCTGCTCGATGGGTTGCGACGGGAGGTCGATGACCTGCGCGTCAACGGATCCCTGCGCCACCGCCTGCCGAACAATCTCAATGTCAGCTTTCCCGGCGTCGACGGTGAGGCCTTGCTGATGGGGGTGGGCGACGTGGCGATGTCGACCGGTTCCGCCTGCGCATCGGGGAGTCGCGAGCCGTCCTACGTGCTGGCGGCGCTGGGCATCCCGGACGCGATCGCCCGCGCATCGATCCGGGTGGGGCTCGGGCGGTTCAACGACGACGAGCAGGTCGACTACGCGCTGCGGGTCATCGGCCGCGCCGTGAGCCGGTTGCGCGAGTTGTCGCCCGTGTACGGCGCGAGGGCCGGCGGAGCCCACGCCACGGTGGAGGCGAGCGAATGACGTACTCGCCGGAGCTGCTCGACCACGTCAACCGGCCGCGAAACGTGGGGTCGTTGCGAGGAGACGACCGCCAGGTGGGTACGGGCGTGGCCGAGGGCGAGACCTGCGGCGACGTCGTCAGGCTCCAGATCAGGGTCGACCGGGCGAGCGGCGTGATTGCGGCCGTGCGGTTCAAGGCCTACGGGTGTGGGCCCGCCATCGCGAGCGCCAGCCTCGCCAGCGAGTGGCTCGAGGGGCGTACTGCCGAGACCGCCCTGGAGGTAGAGGGCGTCGCGCTCGCGCGCGCCCTCGGCCTGCCGGCGTCGCGGACTCACGGATCGCTGCTCGCGGCGCAGGCGATCCGCGCCGCCGTGGCGGACTATCGGGGAAAGCAGGCCGCCGGACCGGTCGCCCGACGCCCGGGGTTCCCGAGCGTGGACGGCCGAACCGGCGGGTATCGAGAGGGCGGGCGCACATGATTCAGATTACCGAGAGCGCGAGCAAGCGCATCCAGGCTCTCAAGGTCAAGGACGGGATCGTCGATGGCGGGCTGCGGATCGGGGTCAAGGCCGGAGGCTGCTCGGGCCTGAGCTATGTCTTCGCCTGGGAAACCGAGGCCCGGCCGGATGACCAGATCATCGAGAGCCCGCCCGGGGGGCTGGTGTACGTCGACCCGAAGAGCCTCAGGTATCTCGACGGGACCATCCTCGACTGTGACGACAACATGCTGGGGCAGACGCTGGTGTTCAAGAACCCGAATGCCACGAGCACCTGCGGTTGCGGGTCGTCCTTCGGCGTCTGAGAGGGTCACCGACCGGTCCGAGGCACGCATGACGATCGCGTTGCTCCTGATGGCCGTCTTGCTGTCCGCTCCCGCCGCCGCGGCTGGGTCGCAGGAGTCTGGACGGCAGGAGGCGAGCGTGCCGCTGCTGGATGCGGAGCAGCTGCCCGTGTCGCTCGAGCGGATCAGGCGGGAGCTGCGATCCCGCCCCATGCTCGATCCCGAGAGCCTGAGGCTGAGCTACTACGTGGAAGTGTACGCGAAGCGGCCGCAGCTGGACGTGTTCGCCGGATTCGATCTACACAACAGCCCCGTCCCCTACGGCGCGCCGTCTCACCGGGAGATCATCGACCTCGTCACCCCCCTCGAGTTTCGATCGCCCCCGGCAGACCTGACCGGCGTCCTGAACTGGCTGCTCGGCCGGGGAGGCCAAAAGCCTCGGTAGGGCCAATCGCCTCCGCGCGTCTCAGCGTTCGTCGCCGGGTTCTCGAGGTTCGTCGCTCGGCGGCTCGGGTTTCTCCAGGACCAGCAGGAGCGGGCGTCCGGCGCGTTCGACGCCCAGCAGCAACCGCGCACCCGGGCGGGCGGTCCTGAACGCCCGGCCGAGCTGGGCGACCGTCGGGTTGGTTGCGGTCTCGGCGCTGGTGATCAGATCCCCCGGGCGCAGGCCGGCTCGAGACGCCGGCTGGCCTGGGGCGAGACGCAGGACCTCGCACCCGACCCCGCGCACGCCACGAAGCACCCAGCCGGGCTCGGTCGCCGGCGTGCCAGGCGGCTCCGATCCCTCGGCGACGACCTCGAGGCTCATCTCGAGCGGCTCCCCCCGACGCAGGACGCCCAGCGTGATCGCGGTGCCGGGTGGCAACCGGGTCACCGTGATGATGAGCCGCTCCGGCGAGAAGATGGTCTCGCCGTCCAGCGCCTGGATGACGTCGCCGACGCGCAGCTCGCCTTCTGCGGGACCCCCGGGCGTGACGTAGCTGACGACCGCCCCGTGGTCCGCGCCGGTGGCGGTCGCAAGCGCGGGCGTCATGGCTTGGACCTCGATTCCGAGATCGCCCGGTGGCGTCAGGTGCTCCGTCAGGAGGCGGTTGAAGGTCGAGGCCAGCAGCTCCGTGGGTGCCACCGCGAGGGCGCCCTCCTCGGGGACGACCAGCCCAATCAGCCGGCCATCGAGCGAGAAGAGCAGCGAGCCGGCAGGCGCCTCCAGTCGGCCCAGGTCGAGCAGCGGTCGGTCCCAGCGCGGATCGCTGATCGGGTCGGTTCGACCGACGAACAGCGGTCGCAGCCGAGGGCCCCCGCGGGTGCCCTCGACGACCGCGATGTAACGGGGTGCGTCCAGCGTGGTCCCGGTCTCCCAGACCTCGAGCCGGGTTTCGGCGACCGGCGGCACCTTGACGATGGCGAGCCCCTGGAGCGAATCGAGTCCGAGGACGACCGGAACGCCCTCGACCGCCCCCACGACCCCCTGGACCCGGGTGTCCGGCTCCAGCCAGGCCAACGCCGTGTCCTCGCTCGTGCGAACGGCCGGGACCCAACGCGGGTAGCCGGGGCGCGCGTCGGGGGCGCGCAGGAGCTCCGGCGTCAGGCTGAACTCCGGTGGTCGACGCTCGCGCACCCGAAGAACCACGATTGAGGGTGCGAGGCGTGTCTCAAGTTGAGCCACGGTCGAGGCCAGCTCGTCGAACGTGGCCTGGGCCGCCAGGCGTTCGAGCGTCGCGAGCGGGGGCAACGGCGCGGGCGCCGGGACGATGAGACGCTGCTGTTCGGGGAACCGAAATCTGGCCAGGACCAGCAGGACCACGACGGACACGGCGATCGTGATCACGAGGAGGCGATTCTCCCGCCTGGTCCGGGAACGCGCCTCCTCGGCCGGCATCGTCGGAGCGTAGCCCATCGTCATCACCGAGGCAAGGAAGCGGCGTCACGCGTCGATCGGCGTCGCGCGTGCGCGAAGGCGGCGAGAGGAAGGCGCCCGGACAGTGTGATAAACTGTCAGGTAGTTCCTCATGTCATCTCGATCGCAAAACCGCGGCGCGGCTGGTCGTCCGCTATTCGTCGTCTCCAATCGGGAGCCCTATCTCCACCGATACGAGGCCGACGGGACGATCGAGTGTGCGCCGACGACCGGCGGCGTGGCCGTGGCGCTCGACTCCCTGATGCGCGAGCGTCGTGGTGTGTGGATCGCTCATGGCGCCGGAGACGCCGACCGGGCAGTCGTCGACGCGCACGACCGAGTCCGCGTGCCGCCAGATGAGCCGAGCTACGTGCTGCGGCGGATCTGGCTGACCGACGAGGAAGAAGCGGGCTACTACCACGGCTTCGCGAACGAGGGGCTCTGGCCGTTGTGTCACATGGCGCACGTGCGGCCGGTGTTCCGGAGTGGAGACTGGTCGCACTATCGGACGGTCAACCAGCGTTTTGCGGTGACGATCGACGCCGAGCTCGAGCCGGGCGCGCCGGTGTTCATCCACGATTACCATTTGGCACTCGTGGCCTCGGAGCTTCGCCACCGCCGCCCGCAGGCCCGGACCGCGCATTTCTGGCACATTCCCTGGCCTCATCCCGACCGCTTGCGCATGTGCCCCTGGCGGCGCGAGATCATCTCCGGCCTGCTGGCCAACGATCTCGTCGCGTTTCAGCTCGAACGTGACCGTCGGAACTTCCTGGCCGCCGCGCGGGACGAGCTCTCGGTGGAGGTCAGCTTCAAGCAGGGGATCGTCGAACAGGCGGGTGGCCGAATCGCGACCGTGTGCGTGGTGCCGATCGGTGTCGATTTCGATCGGATCCAGGAGATCGTGGCCGACCGGACGATCGCCGCCGACGAAGCCAGGCTACGAGCCGAGCTGGAGATCCGGACACCCATGGTCGGCGTCGGGGTCGACAGGCTGGACTATACGAAGGGAATTCCCGAGCGTCTCGAGGCGTTGGACCTGCTGCTGAGCCGGCGCCCCGATCTGAGAGACGAGATCACGTTCGTCCAGATCGGCGTCCCGTCACGTTCGAAGATCGAGAGCTACGCGGCGATCGAGGACGCCATCGACCGCAAGGTGATCGAGATCAACGAGAAGTACGCGCGTGACGGAGACCGGGGGCCGATTCGCTACCGCAAGGCGTCGCTGAAGACGCGCCGGCTCGTGGCGCTCTATCGGATGGCGGACTTCTGCGTCGTCAGCTCGCTGCACGATGGGATGAATCTCGTCGCGAAGGAGTACGTCGCCGCCCACGAGAACCTGGATGGGGTGCTGGTCCTGAGCGAGCTGGCCGGCGCGGCGCAGGAGCTGCGCGACGCCGTCCTCATCAATCCCTACGACGTGGACGGGTTCTCACGCCGGCTGGAGGGGGCGATCGACATGCCGGCGCCCGAGCGCACCCGGCGCATGTCGCAGCTCCGACGGTCCGTCGCGGGCCGGGACGTCTTCAGCTGGGCGTCGGACATCCTCGAGGAGCTCGAGGGTCTGCGGCGGGGCGTCCGCGACGTGCGGCCTCCGCTGGTCATGCGAACACCCGTGCCCACGGCGACGACGCTCCGGCGTGCGCGTGCCCGGCTGAAACCGATGCACGCCGCGGGGGGGACGCAAGCCAACCGCCAGGCCCCCGTGAGCTCTCCCTACTCCCGGGCTCGGCCACCACCATCTGCTGTGCCTCGACGAGAGCGCTGATGTGTCTCATGAGGCGGCCTCCGGCGCCATGATAGGCCTATGGTAGACTCGCCGCCATGGGTTTCGGCGACGGGTGGCGGGCCGTGGCGCACCACTCGATGCGAGCCTATTACGTCGCGATCGCCGCGGGGGTGCTGCTCGCCGTCAGCGCGTTTCTGCCCTGGGCGTTCGTGGGGAATTCCGCGCTCGGCGGCGTGCCGGACACCGCGAGTCTGTGGGTACTCAGCCTCGGCCTCTTGGCAGTCACCCTGGCCTCGCTCAGCATCCTGACCCGCAAGAATTCGCGACATCCCCTGCTGGTGGTCGGGCTAGTGTCGTCGGGCATCATGTTCCTCGCGTACCAGCTGATGACACGCTCGGCGGAGGAGCGGGCCTGGGTGACGTCACAGGCCCGCGCCATCGTCAGGGGCACCGCTCCGGTCGAGCGGCCGGAGGCGGCCCTTGGCGCGGGTATCTACCTCGGGCTGACGGCGTCGGGCATCCTGGTCCTGTTCGGCCTCACGATCGTCGTCAAGCGGGTCTCGACGCCCTACTACGTCGAGCCCGATAACGACGACGTCTAGAGAATCCGCAGCGCCGCCGCCCGGCCTCATTGAGTCTCGAGCATTCCATGAAGATCACCGTTGCGCACAGCCCTGATTCCGACGACGCGTTCATGTTCTACGGTCTGGCGAGCGGTGCCGTCGCGACCGACGGGCTCGAGGTCGCCCAGGTCCTGGCCGACATCGAGACGCTGAACCGCGCCGCGTTCGAGGGGCGTTACGAGGTGACGGCGGTGTCGTTCCACGCGTACGCCCATCTGGCGGACCGCTACGCGCTGCTGCCCCATGGAGCCAGCATGGGAGATCGCTACGGCCCGATCGTGGTCGCGCGCGCCGACGGGCCGTCCGCGGTGAAGGGCCAGCGTGTGGCGATTCCCGGGACGCTGACCACCGCGTATCTCGTCCTGCGGCTCTACGAGCCCGCGTTCGAGTTCGAGGTGGTGCCGTTCGATCGGATCCAGGAGGCGGTCCTGGACGGTCGGACCGACGTCGGCCTGCTGATTCACGAGGGCCAGCTGACCTACGCGGAGGAGGGACTCCGCAAGGTGGTCGACCTCGGCGAGTGGTGGGCCGAGCGCACGGACGGGCTGCCGCTGCCGCTTGGCGGCAACGTGATCCGGCGGGATCTCGGCCCGGCGATGATGGCCAGCGTCTCGCGGGTGCTACGCGAGAGCATCGCCTACGGTCTCGAGCACCGGGCCGAGGCGCTGCGCTACGCGGAGCAGTTCGGTCGCGGCCTCGACCTGGCGCGCACCGATCGATTCGTCGGCATGTACGTGAACCAGCTCACGCTCGACTACGGCGAGCGGGGGCGCGCCGGGGTGGCGCGCCTGTTCCACGAGGCGCACGCCCGGGGACTCATTCCGCACCCGGTCACGATCGACTTCGCCTAGTGACTTTGCCAGATTCGCCCGCTGTGGGGCGGAGCGGCGGCCGCCAGGCACACCGTGAAGACGACCAGCCTCCGTGGCAGATCTGAACCACGTGCGTGAGCCGCCGCAATGTTTTCGGTGTGCTGGGTGGTCGCCGCTTCGGCTCGCAGCGGGCGAATCTGACAAAGTAGTACTAATCCGACGTCGTCAAATCCGCGAAAACGAAGCCGTCCCGTTCGACCACCGGGCCGTTCTCGATAGGGATGGCCGTGGCGAACATCGGACCGGCGTACGCGAACGAGTGAAATTCGCCGCGCTCCCCGCAGGGGTCGACAGTGGGCGGCAGATCGTCCAGTAGGCCGGCATCGAAATCCCGTCCCACGAACGTGCGGTCGAGGGCGCCGGGGTCGACGCAGGTGAGCCGGGCGCGAAGACCCGCCGCGACCATGTCGCGGGCGAGGCGGTTGGTGGGCTGGTGCCAGAGCGGGAACAGGGGTGCGAGCCCGGTTCCCGCCAGACGCTCCTCTCGATAGCGACGGACGTCGTCCAGGAAGAGGTCTCCGAACGCGACGTGCGTGAAGCCGGCGGCCACGGCCGTCGTCACGGCCGCGCCGAGGCGCGTCTCGTATGCCGCGTTCGAGCACGGAAACGGGAGAGAGACCGCAAAGAGCGGCAGCCCGGCCGCCCTGGCCTGGGTTTGGAGGAGCTCGGTGCGCACCCCGTACATCGAGACACGCCCGGCGACCTCGTTGATAGTGGTCAGCAGCCCGCCGACCTCTCCGGTGCCGCGCAGCCGGAGGACGTGTAACGCCCAGGCGCTGTCCTTGCCACTGCTCCACGAGACCAGGACGCGCGGCGTCACTCGGGCTCCGGCTCGCCGGCGCCGCGCGGCGCTGCGGGCGCCGTTCCAAACGCGCCCGGGTGTAAGACGCGCGCCAGCTTCTCGGTCCCGCGCGCGAGCCGGGGGCCGGGCACGACGATGTCCGCGCTCTCCAGCATGTACAGCCGCCCGGTCTGGAGCGGGCCCAGCGATGCCAGCGGGCGCCAGGAGTCACGTTCGCGTCGCTGTTGCTCGGCCGTGAGCTCGTCGCGGCCGTAGCGCAGCTCGATGATCACCTCCGGCGCCCTGGCCAGGACGAGCTCGGTGGTCAGCTGCACGGCCTGCCGCTCGACGTCGCCCAGGACGTTCTCGCCGCCCGCGACGACGAGCATGTCGTGCAGAAAGCCGACACCCCCGCTGCCGTACATGCTGCGGAGGCTCAGCGGCTGACGGTCGAAGACCAGCAGGGTGCGCGGGCGGTCCCGGCCGCGCACGCGGTCCCGAATCGCGTCCAGATCCCGCTCCATCGTCCGGGCCAGCCAGTCGGACGCCCTCGCGTGGCCGGTGCGACGTCCGACGGCGCGCAGGGTCTCGCCGATGTCGGTGAGGCCCGCGTGCGTGTAGTCGAACACCGGCACGGCCGCACGCGTGAGCTGCTCCCGTAGATCGGTCTGGGTCTCGTACAGAATCACGAGATCGGCTCGCAGCGCGAGGATGCGCTCGGTGTCCGGGTCGAGGAGTCCGCCGACGCGGGGAACGTTCGCCAGGCCCGGTGGCAGCTCGTCGAAGCTCCCGACACCGACCAGGTTCGGACCCGCGCCGATCGCCACGAGCATCTCGGTCACCGCGGGGACCAGCGAGACGATGCGCTGCGGCACCGCCGCCGGCTCGGGCCGGACGCGCTGCGCCAGCCCCACCGCGCTCACGGTCACGAGCGCGAGGGTCAGCAGCCGGAGGACGTTCACGCGCCTCCCGTCCCCAGCCCCCGGTGCCTGATCAGGAGCCACAGGAAGAAGGGCCCACCGAGCAGCGCCGTGATGATGCCCACGGGCAGCTCGAGCGGAGCCATGGCCGTGCGCGCCACCGCATCGCAGCAGACCAGGAACGTCGCGCCGAACAACGCGGAGGCGGGCAAGACCAGGCGATGGTCGGCGCCGACCAGAAGACGGACCAGGTGGGGCACGACGATCCCGATGAACCCGACCGGACCGCCGAGCGAGACCGCGGCCCCGGTGGCCAGCGACGCGCTGAAGAACGCGACCCGCTGCGTCGCGACGACGTTGATGCCCCGCACCGCGGCGCTCTCGGGTCCCATCGCGAGCAGGTTCAGCGCCCGTGGCAGACGCGCGTACATCACGAACGCCAGGGCCACCAGGAGTGCCGCGACCTGGATCGGCCGATAGGACGCGACGTCGAGGTTCCCCATCAGCCACCGGACGGTCCTGAACGACTCGGAGAAGTCGGCCAGGTACTGCACGAACAGGATCAACGCCGAGAACAGCGAGTTCAGCGTCACGCCGGCGAGCAACAGCACGCTGGTCGACAGCCCGCGGTGGCGGAGCGAGGCGAGGGCGTAGACCACCCCCACCGCGGCGATGGCGCCGGCGAAGCTGGCGAGTGGTACGGCGGGCACGCCGGCGAGCGCGAGGGGGAGCCGGAACGTGACCGCGAGCATCGCGCCGAGCGAGGCGCCGGCCGACACGCCCAGCGTGAACGGCGTCGCGAGCGGGTTACGCAGCAGCGCCTGGAAGACCACCCCTGCGGTCGCGAGGGCGCTGCCGACGAGCGCCGCCGCGAGAGTCCGGGGGAGGCGGGCGACGAGGAAGATCTGCGCATCGACGTTCTCCGCGAACGGGATGGACGGGTCGAGGACCCGGGGCAGGCTGATCGCCGTCGACCCGACGAGCGGCGCCAGCAGGCACGCGAGCAGGGTCGCGCCGCCGAAGACGGCCAGCGTGCGCGTCAGGCGCCAACCGATGGGCCGTGGGCCGGCCGGTGGCCGGGGCTCGCGCGAGGCGGCAGCGCCGTGGATCTGCTCGGACACGGGTCAGCGATCGGTTCGCTTGCGGATCGGCACCACCGTCAGGTGCCCAGCCTGCGCGTGATATCGCACGTCCACCTCGGTATCGTAGAGCGCGGCGATGGCCCCGGGTTCGAGGACGGACTCGGTGGCGCCCGCGGCCAGCACGCCGCCGTCCTTGAGCAGCACGAGCTCCCGGCAGAGGCCCGCCGCCAGGTTCAGATCGTGCGTCGAGACCACGATCGTGAGCCGGCGCGCGGTGCTCAGCTCACGCAGGATGGAGGCGATCTCGAGCTGGTAGCCGAGGTCGAGCGAGGCAGTCGGCTCGTCGAGGAGCAAGAGCGGGCCGTCGTCGTCGCGTCCGTCGTCCGACCCCGCGCGCTCACCGCGCACGCCGAGCTGCGCCAGCGCGCTGGCGATGATCACGCGCTGTTTCTCGCCCCCGCTCAGCGTCGTGAACGCCCGGTCGGCGAGATCAGCGGTGCCCGTCGTGGCGAGCGCGGTGCGTGCGATGGCCACGTCGTCTGGCCCCTCGACCTCGAAGGCCCCCAGGTGCGGGTAGCGGCCCATCAGGACGATCTCGAGGACGCTGTAGTCGAACGCCAGGTGCGTTTCCTGCGGGACCACTGCCAGGCGCCGGGCCAGCCGGATGCGACGCAGGTTCGCGACATCGACCCCGTCGAGCGTGACGCGACCCCCGCGAGGCGACAGCAGCCCCGCGAGCAGACGCAGCAGTGTGCTCTTCCCCGAGCCGTTCGGCCCGAGAATGCCCACCAGACCGCCGCGCTGGACCATTAGGTCGACGCCGCGCAGCACCGGCGGGCCGTCCCCGTAGGCGAACGAGACGTTACTGGCGCGGAGCAATCCTGACCCCCGCGATCACGCCTCTGCCGAGCCCGGGGAACCCGAGCGCATCCTCGTGGCGGCGGTCGAGCAGGTTGGTGACCCGGGTGTACAGCTCGAGTCGGTCGCCGATCCGGCCCGCGAGCCCCACACGGACGAGCGCATGACCCGGCGCGGTGAACGAGCCGCCGGACGCGCCAAACGACGGATCGACGTCGAGCCGCTGACCGTGCGACACGAGCTGGAGGAATCCCGAGATGCGGTCGCGGGTGATGGCCAGGTCGACCGACCCCTGATGGCGCGGGCGGCGAATCAGCGGGTCGCCAACGGAGAAGGGCGGTGGCGCCTGGCCCCCGCTGCGGTCGACCTCGAGCACGCGGGTGTCGAGCCGGGTGTAGGCGGCGCGAGCCTCGAGGCCCCACGCGCTTCGCACCGCCCCGGTGATCTCGACCCCGTGGGATCGGGCGTTGGCGATGTTGTCGGTGCGGAATCGACTCAGGTCGGAGAGCGTGGGTCCAAGGCTCACGATCAAGTCGTCGTAGTCGTTGTAGAAGCCGGTCGCGTCCAGGACGAGCGCGCCGCCGAGGAGCGTCTGCTGAACCCCCGCACTGACGCTACGGCTTCGCTCGGGCTTGAGCCGCGGGTTGTCGGTGAAGGCGATCTCGAAGGCGTCGGGAGCGCGGATGCCGGTGCCGGCGCTGGCGCCCACCCGGGTCCACGAGCGGGCCCCGCCGTCGGGCGGGCGAGGGAAGTAGGCCACCGAGAGCTTCGGGTTGGCCGACACGACCGTGTCCGCCTCGAACGGTGGTCGGGGGGCGAAGGCGCTGGGATCGGCCTCGAGTGCGTCGCGGTGGATCTGCTCGACCCGGAGCCCCGCGGTGACGAGCCAGCGCCGGTGAGGGTCGAGACGAGCCTCGCCGAAGTACCCGACGACGTAGCGCCCGATCGGGATCTGCTGCGAGTCGAGACCGGTGATGAAGGTGCTCCTGGCGCGCTCGCGCTGGAGCTCGGCGCCGACCGTCACCCCCACGCCGCGTCGCACGTCGAGGTCGGTCTGCAGGCGCCCCGAGACGCGCCGGGTCTCGGACGTCGAGGGACCGAAGGGGCTCGTGAACGCGCCGTCGAGATCCGCGACGGTGACATCCACCTGCTGGCGGACGCGCTGGCTCCAGGCCTGGGTCACGCCCAGCGACCAGAGCGCGTTCTCGGTGCGGCCTCGCGAGATGCGGTCGATGCCCCCGAAGGTGCCGCCGGGATCGGAGCCGAACGGACCGGGGAATCCCCGCTCACTGGACGTGAGGCGCAGATTGCTGCGCACGCGCGTGCGCGCGGCGCGCCAGCCGCCGCTGAGCGAGACCGTCCGGTTCCGGTAGTCGTCGTTGGTCACCCTGTCGCCCGTCCCCGGCGCCAGCCCGGTGAAGCCGTCGGTGGCCAGCCGTTCGGCCGCGGCGCCCCACTCCCACGCGCGCCGCGAGCCCAGCGACCCGGACGACGAGAAGGCCAGGCGTCCGGTCCCGAAGCTGCCGCCCTCGGCCAACCCGTCCACGCGAGTCGGTCCGCCGTGACGCGTGACGATCTGCACGACCGCGCCAATCGCATCGGCGCCGTAGAGCGCGCTCTGCGGACCGCGGACGACCTCGATCCGCTCGATGTTCGTCGTCTGGAGATGAGCGAAGTCGAATCCGCCGCCGAAGGCGTTGAGCTTGATTCCGTCCACCAGGACCAGGGTGAAGTTGGATTCGCCGCCGCGGGGGAGCACCGACACGAGACCGCCCCGGCCGCCGCTGGCACTCACCGTCAGGCCGGGAACCAGCGCCAGGGCCTGGGCGACCGTTTCGATCTGGCGGCTGGCCAGCTCCGTCGCGGTGACGACCGTGACGCTGCCCGAGGTGCGGGACAGGGGCAGATCGACCTGTCGCGCGCTGACGACGACGGACTCGGTCAGTGCGCTGAGCTGCAGGCGAATCGACACCTCCAGGTCCTCGTCCTGGGCCAGCACGACCGAGACGGGGTCGGCGCGGAAGCCTTCGAGGAGCGCCTGCAGCCGGTAGGTGCCGCCGGCGAGCGAGGTCAGGTGAAACGTGCCGCGCGCGTCGGTCGCCGTTGCCACGCTGATGGCCGCCGGCCCGGTGACCAGGACGCGAGCCCCCGGTGCCGGTCGGCCGTCGGGGTCGAGCACGACGCCACGGACGTCGCCGGCCAGCGAGAGCGCGGGCGCGAGCAGGGCCATCGAGCAGCCGAGAATCGTGAGGATCGGGAACGGGAAGCGGAGGGGTGTGTCGGACACTGGACTCCTTTTCGGCGTGACCACGCGCCGAGCCCGCCAGGGTGCTGGCGGGCGAAGAGGACGAGCCCAGGGGCCTGGTATCCTGACTCGCGGATCGTCACGGAGCGTCGGGCCTTCCCATGCCTTCGAGGCACAGTGGCCATCATCCGCCGGTGCCGCGGACGGTCCGGCCGTGCCGGACACGCCCTTGTCGGGGCCGGTGGCGACGTCCGCTCCCCGCTTACAGTGGCGGGACCGTGCGGGTTTTTCACCCACTTCCCATGGTCCCCGGGTGAGCGTCGGTTGTCAGCGGGAGTATAGCATGACAGAATGACTCGGGTCCGGGACTCTCCCCCGGCCGGGTCGCGGGGCGGGGCCAGCCGGCTGTTGTATCTGACGGCTTTTTTTCATACGATACGCTGTTTGTCAGTAACAGGCTGGGTCGCAGCGGTTGCTGCTGCTCCACAGAATCGAGGGGAGCGCATGAGCAAGAGTTCCACCGTCACCGTCCGCGAGACGCCCGTGACCGAGGTGTCAACCGTGTCGGTTGGCGGACTCAGGATTGTCGGGGAGACCTTCCTGATCGAGACGAATCAGCGGGTCGAGCTGGTCGATCTGACCGAGCGGATCATGTCGTTCGTCGCGCGGCTCGGTCTTCGCGAGGGGCTCGTCAGCCTCTGGTCGATGCACACGACGTGCGCCCTCTTCATCAACGAGTTCCAGACGGCGCTGCTGGCGGACATCAAGGGGTTCCTCGAGCAGATGGTAGACCGCGACGCCGAGTGGCTCCACAACGATCCCCAGCACTCCGACTGTGATCGGATGAATGCCGACTCGCATCTCCGAGCCCTGCTTCTCGGGCACAGCTTGACGCTGCAGGTCAGTGGCGGTGAGGTCGTCCTGGGGCAGTGGCAGCGCGTGCTGATGGGTGAGCTCGACGGCCCGCGCGCGCGAACGCTGCGCGTGCAGGTCTGGGGCATTGCCTAGCAGGGGCACGAACCAACCCGAGCGGAAGCCGGCGAGGCACCCGCGCCCCCGTCCTCACCCTTCCGAGTCGCTCATGCGCCGTCGACTGGCCGCCGCCGAGCTTCTCGACATCGCGGACAAGCTGGATGCCGGTGCGCGGCTGAGCCTCGAGGACGGGGTCCGGCTCCTCGAGTGTCCCGATCTGCTGGCCGTCGGGTGGCTGGCGAACCGGGAGCGGGAGCGGCGGCACGGGCACGACACCTTCTACAACCACAACATCCGACTCGAAGCGACGAACGTGTGCGTGGCGAGCTGTCTGTTCTGCTCGTTCGCGCGGCTCAAGCCCGGGGACGGGGGCGCCTACACCCTGACGCTGGAGCAGGCCTGGGACAAGCTCCGCCAGCGCCGGCATCAGCCCCTGACCGAGGTCCACATCGTCAACGGCCTCCACCCGGACTTGCCCTTCGAGTACTACACGGATCTCCTGCGGGGATTGAAGCGGATTCGCCCGGACGTTCACCTCAAGGCTTTCACGGCCGTCGAGATCGCCTTCTTCGCGGATCTCTACGGCAAGTCCGACGCGCAGATCTTGCGCGAGCTCGTCGCCGCCGGGCTCGACTCGCTCCCCGGGGGCGGTGCCGAGGTGTTCGCGGAGCGCGTGCGCCAGAAGGTCGCCCACGACAAGTGCGGCACCGAGCGCTGGCTGGACATACACCGGATCGTGCATCGCATGGGCATGCGCTCGAACGTCACCATGCTCTACGGTCACATCGAGACGGCCGCGGAGCGCGTCGACCACATGCTCCGGGCGCGCGCCCTCCAGGACGAGACGGCGGGCTTCCAGGCCTTCATCCCGCTGGCGTTTCACCCCGACAACAACCAGATGCGCAAGCTGCCGGCGCCCACCGCGGCCGACACGCTGCGCGTACATGCCGTCGCCCGGCTCGTCGTCGACAACATCCCGCACGTCAAGGCGTTCTGGATCGCCACCGGCGTCTCGATCGCGCAGACGTCGCTCTGGTTCGGCGTCGACGACCTCGACGGCACGGTCCAGGAGGAGAAGATCTACCACATGGCCGGGGCGCCGACCCCCGAGTCGATGACCCCCGGGGAGATCGAACGTCTCGTGCGCGCGGCCGGCCGACATCCGGTCCAGCGCGATACGCTCTACAACGTCATCCAGCCGACCGGATCGTCTGCTGCGCTGAAGCGCTCGAATTTGGCAGAAAACGTGGTATAATTAGCGTGGTCAGACCTAGCGACAACCCCGGCGTCGATTTCGATGCCCGCGGGGTCTGACGACGAGAATCTCGCTCAACCTCACACTCGACCGCGGCGTCTCGCAGTACCACCTGTGTCTGCGGGTGTGTCGTTTTCGGAGGGGAGTCGAAGATGAACGTAGAGCTGTTGACTCGGTACGAAAAGGATCAGATCTCCGAGCGCCAGCCCTTGCCCGAGCGCTACCTCGGTCTCTCGGACGAAGAGATGGAGGTCCGGATCGCGGCGGCACGCGCGGTGCTCGGGGAGCGTCTGGTGATCCTCGGCCATCATTACCAGCGCGACGAGGTGATCAAGTTCGCCGACCATACCGGCGATTCCTTCAAGCTGGCCCGTCAGGCCGTGAGCCGCGACGACGCGGAGTTCATCGTCTTCTGCGGGGTTCACTTCATGGCGGAGAGCGCGGATGTGTTGAGCGCGTCGCATCAGCAGGTGATCCTGCCGGACCTGGCAGCCGGCTGCTCGATGGCCGACATGGCCGCGGCGGATCAGCTGGAGACGTCCTGGCGAGAGATGGCGGAGATGGGACTCGACGACGTCGTCCCCGTGACCTACATCAACTCCACGGCAGGCATCAAGGCTTTCGTCGGCGAGCACCGCGGCACGGTCTGCACGTCGAGCAACGCCGCCGCGGCGTTCAGGTGGGCGTGGGAGCGTGGCCGGCAGATCCTCTTTCTTCCAGATCAGCACCTGGGGCGCAACACGGCCTACGGGGTCGGCGTACCGCTCGAGCAGATGGTCGTCTGGGACCCCGACGAGGCATGGGGCGCCGTCGATCCGGCGCGGGCCGAGCGCGCACGGATCGTGCTCTGGAAGGGGCACTGCTCGGTGCACACGCGGTTCTCCGTGGCGCACATCGAGCACTTTCGCCGCACTCACCCCACGGGCAGGGTCATCGTGCATCCGGAGTGCACGTGGGACGTCGTGCAGGCGGCCGACGACAGCGGGTCGACCGAGGCGATCATCCGGCGCGTGAGCGAGAGCCCCGCCGGGTCGGTGTGGGCGGTGGGCACCGAGGTGCATCTGGTGCATCGGCTGGCCCAGCGGCTCGCGCCCGAGATCTCCGTCGAGACGCTCGACCCGATCGGGTGCCTCTGCTCCACGATGTTCCGCGTCTCGCCGAACCACCTCCTGTGGGTCCTCGAGGGTCTCACCGAGGGTCGCGTGCACAACCGGGTGGTCGTGCCCGAAGACCAGAAGGCCTGGGTGCAGGTTGCGCTCGACCGGATGCTCACGATCCAGTAGAGTTCCAGGGAAGTCGCACCGACCCGAACCGACGACACACACACCATTGAGGAGTCTTCGCAGATGCCACACGAACTGCCGCCGCTGCCCTACGACTACACCGCGCTCGAGCCCCACGTTGACGAGCAGACGATGCGCATCCATCACGACAAGCACCACGCCGCCTACGTCAACAACCTGAACGCCGCGATCGAGAAGCACCCGCAGCTCCAGCAGAAGAGCGCGGAGGACCTGCTCCGGGCCATCAATACCGTCCCCGACGACATTCGGACCGCCGTACGCAACCACGGCGGCGGGCACGTCAACCACGCGATGTTCTGGCAGATCATGGGCGGAGGGGGTGGCGCGCCGACCGGCGACATCGGCACGGCCATCACGGCGACCTTTGGCAGCTTCGACGGCTTCAAGGAGCAGTTCGCGAAGGCGGCGATGGGCCGGTTCGGCAGTGGGTGGGCGTGGCTGGTCGACGTGGCCGGTAAGCTGGTCGTGGAGAGCACGGCCAACCAGGACAGCCCCCTCATGGAGGGCAAGAAGCCGGTTCTCGGCATCGATGTCTGGGAGCACGCCTACTATCTGAAGTATCAGAACCGTCGTGCGGACTACATCACGGCCTGGTGGAGCACCATCAACTGGGCCGAGGTCAACAAGCGGTTCGCCAGCTAATCGGGCCGGAGGCCGGCCGGCCGGGGGCGGGCGCCTCCGGTCTCCGGTCGCCCGCTGCCTTCGATGTCCCTCACCTCGGTTCTGCTTCTCTTCCTGACCCACCTTGGCGTCGGTATCGTCTCGACCCTGCTCCTGGTGTCGAACGAGGCCGGGGTCAAGTTCTTTCGGTTCAACTCGGTCCTGGCCCTGACGCTGCTCGTGATGGGGCTGGTGTTCCGACCCCCGGCCGCCGAGGCGCCCGCGCTGGCCGGTCTCGCAACGGCCGCGCTGGTCGTGGCCTGCGGGTCCCTCGTGGTGTTCCGGGTGATCGTCGGACGCGTGTGGCGCCGGCTCCGGCCGGTGCTGCTCTGGACGGCCACGCTCGCCGGAGCTCTCGCGCTGGTCGCACAGGCGCTCGACGTCGCGGCCGGCGCCACGCCGGGTGTGCAGGCGCTCACGATCGCCAGCTTCCTGACCTCGGCTGCGCTCCTGGGCGGCACCTGCACCGCGATGATCCTCGGCCACTGGTATCTGATCCTGCCGTCGATGGACGTCGCCCACCTGCAGAGCATCGTGAAGTTCCATATCGGCTCGATGGTGCTGCGCATCGTCGTGGTCGCAGCAGCGGTCTACGTGGCGATCGCCACCTTCGACCCGCTGACCGGGCCCAGCTTCGAGCGCTACGTCTTCTCGGTGAGCGGGGTGTTCTTCTGGCAGCGCGTCCTGTTCGGGCTGCTGGGGCCGGTCGTGCTGTCGTATCTCACCTGGGAGACCGCCAAGATCCGGTCGACGCAGTCGGCGACCGGGATCCTCTACGTCGACTTCTTCACCGTGATCGTCGGCGAGGTGCTGGCCAAGTATCTCGTGCTCTCGACGCGCGTGCCGGTATAGTCAGCCCGGCCGAGCGCCTCATGGAAGTGACCGTCAAGTGCCCGACTTGCAACGCGGCGCTCCCGGTGTCTGCTGCGGATCCCCCCGACGCCATCCGGTGCGCGCAGTGTGCCCGGGAGACCGGCCTGAGCTTCTCGGCGGGACTGCGGGAAGACCGGACGGTCGACGTCTGTCCGGTCTGCGAGGGGATGGATTTCTACCTGCGGAAGGACTTCGACCCGAAGATGGGGCTCGCGGTCGTCGTGGTTGGCGCCCTGATCAGCGCCGGGTTCTACTGGGCCGGAATGGATCTGGTCGCCTACGGGGTGCTGGGGGGGGCCGTCGTGCTGGATTTCGTCGTGGCCGGATGGCTCGGCGACGTCACCATCTGCTACCGGTGCCACGCCGAGTTCCGCGGCGGCTACCGGCGCACGGCTCCCGCGTTCGACCTGCACACGGCGGACCTCCTCGAACCGGAGTACGAACGCCGGATCGGCCGCCGCTGACCGCCGGCCGACTGCAGCAGGACGGGCTGCTAGTGTCCTGTCACAGTGATTCGCGGAAAAATTCCCGGCGGGGCATCCCGCCTGGCAGTGTGGCTCGTCGCTCGAATACTCCCGGTATGCTCACTCCTCGCGCCTGGCCAGCCGGGCGCCGCGCACGGGACTTACTCCACGAATCACTGTGACAGGACACTAGTACTACTTTGTTAGATCCGCGATTGCACCGACTTTAGCGCCTCGATGCGCTTCAGGTAGAACGGCCGTGGAGCAAAGAGGTCCGCGGTGAAGATTTCCTGCACGATCGCGCGGGCCACTGGAAAGGTGAGCCCGGCGAGGTGCCGCCGCCGCTCGGCCTGCAGGAAGTTGTACGTCACGGCGGTGAGCACGACGTGATGGTGCCAGCCCGGGAACGTGCGGCCTTCGAAGTGATCCAACCCGAGGTGGGTCTTCAACTCTTGGTACTGCTGCTCGATGGCCCACCGCTGATGCGCGAGTCGGACGAGCTGCGGCCAGGAGGTGGTGGCCGGCAGGTTGACGAAGAAGTATTTGGTCCGCGGCGTCGCGCCCGTGTCGCGTTCGGCCAGCAGCCACACCTCGGGGGCGAGCCGGCGGTCGCGCCAGTCGTGGGCCGGGGTCACCCGCAGGGCCACACACTGGACCGTCCAGCGGCGCCCGCCGCGGCGGTTGCGCCAGCTGATGGGCCGCCACCGCGGCTGCGCCTTGGCGGCCTGGGCCACCGTGTACGCCCGCACGCCCGCCGCCAGGTCTGGCCGGGTGCGCGGGCGCCCCAGCCGGCCGCCCCGCCGGTGCCCGAGGCGCGGCCGCCCCAGGAACACGGTCTGCGACGAGGAAATCCCCACCGCATAGGGGAGCCGCAACCGATGCCACATGGCCCGAAACAGGCCGGTATCGCCAAACTCCGCATCGGCCAGCACGCCGGTGCCGGTGAGGCCGCTGGCGCGCACCTGCCGGAGCAGGGTGAGCGCTTGGCGCCACTTCGCCTGCAACCGGACACCCCGGGGAAGCCGCGCCCGATCGCGGGCGGCGTCGGTCAGCCACGCCTCGGGCACATAGAGCGCGGCCCCCAGCAAGTAGGCGCGCAGCCCGGTCCACAGCGCCGCGGTGACCGCCACTTGGCCATTGGCGACTTTCCCCACGGCCCCACAGTACTGGCGGGCCACCCCGACCGAGGACGTCCCTGGCTTGGGGAAACTCGTGCCAGCGAAGATCACCAGCCCTTCGCGTTCGGGCAGCACGCCCGCAGGCAGCGCCAGACGCCGTCGGCACTCCACGGCGCATCGGTGATGAAGTGTTGGAACGCTTGATAGCCCCCGGGATCGGTCCCCCGCGCCAGCATCGCTTCCATCGACTTGCGCGGGCTGTCGCTGAGCAACCCCTGGACGTACCGGCGCAACGCCAGCTCCTGTGCGCGCTGGCCGAAGCACGCCTTGAAGGCCTCGAGCCATCTCATCAGGCGACGCAACTGCCCCACCGTGCGGCGGTCGTGCACTACCGCGCAGGGTCCCGAATTCGCCGGAAAAGTACAATGTCCTCAAATTAGATCACTTGTCGGATCTCGCCCAAATTGTGCGATCTAACAAAGTAGTACTAGGTGAGCCGCCGGATCTCCTCGACGATCGTGTCGTGCTCCGGGAACTCGTCCTGGCGGGCGGCGACGAAGCGATACCGGATGATCCCGGTCCGGTCGATCAGAAACAGGGCGGGTCGAGCGATGTTCCAGGCATCCAGACCGATTCGGTGCCAGACCCCGTAGGCCTTCAGGACCTCCCGCTGCTCGTCGACGAGGATGTTGAAGGGGAGCCCGGTCTCCTCGATGTAGCGCTTGACCTTCTCGGAGCGCTGCGCCACGACGGTGACGACCTGGACCCCGAGGTCCTGGTAGTGACCCGAGTTGCGTGCCAGCTCACCGAACCGGCGTTTGCAGTTCGGTCACCACGTGCCGCGGTGGAAGGCGAGCAGGACCGCGTTCTGCGCGAGATAGCCCGCCAGCGATCGCGGCTCGCCCCGTTGCGTGGGCAGCTCGAAGGGTGGAGCCTGGTCGCCGATCTGGAGCACGCGCAATCCCCTCTCAGAACAGCTTGACGTCGACGATCTCGCCCTTCTCCACGATGTCGGTCTGAGCCGGGATCTCGAAGTAGCCATCCGCCTGCGACATGCTCGTGATGTCGCCCGAGGCCTTGAAGGCCGGCACGGCCATGCCGTCCGCGACCCTCACGGTGTAGAACTGGTGCCGCCCGGTGGTCGACACCACCCGCTGCGCCAGCGGGAGCGAGATGGTGGCCGGCGCGTGCGGGGGCAAGTGGGCGAGTCGGCGCACGATCGGGGCGAGGAGCATGTAGCCGTTCGACAAACAGGAGGTCGGATAGCCGGGCATGCCGAGCATCGGCCGCCCGCCGACCCGACCGAACACGGTGGGCTTGCCGGGCTTGACCGCGACCCCGTGGAACAGCACCTCGCCCCTGTCTTTCATCACGTCGAGAATCAGATCGCGTTCGCCCACCGAGCTCCCGCCCGAGAACACGAGCATGTCCTCGCCGAGGCTGGCCTCGACCGCGCGGTGCAGGTCCTCGAGGGTGTCGAGCGCCGTGGTGTGGAAGACGGGGACCCCGCCATGGTCGCGAACGATCGCCCCGAGCGTGTACTTGTTGATGTCGTAGATCTGTCCGGGCCCCAGCGGCGTGCCGGGTTCCACGATCTCGTTGCCCGTCGACAGCAGGGCGATCGTGGGTCGGGAGAAGACGTGGACCTCGCTCACGCCGATGGCCGCCAGCGCGCCGATGCGACTCGGTGTCAGGAGCTCCTCACGCCGGAGCACGGTCTGACCCGCCTCGATGTCCGCCGCGCGCCGCCCGACGTGCTGTCGCGGGTAGACCGGCGTCAAGATCCGGACGGCATCCGCCTCCCCGCGTTCCGTCTCCTCGACCATCACGACGGCGTCCGCTCCCCGGGGCATCGGTGCGCCGGTGGCGATCTCGATGCATTCGCCCCGCACGAGTGACCGGGTCGGCATGTGGCCGGTGAAGACCCGCTCGACGCACCGGAGGCTGCGCGGCGCGTATCGGCCGGCACCGAACGTGTCCTCGGCGACGACCGCGTAGCCGTCCATCGCCGCGCGATCGAACGGTGGCACGTCGGCCTCCGCGGCGACGTCGGTCGCGATCACCCGCCCCGCGGCCTCGTCGATCGGCGTCCGCTCGGTCCGGTCGAGCGGTCGCGTCTCCTCCCCGATCAGCGCCAGCGCCTCGTCCAGGGGGATCGTCTCCCTGATCGGCCGCATCCCCGTCCCCGCCGTCACGGACTCACTCATCCCTCACCGCCCGCCCCGGCCTCCCAGAAGAATCGGCGCTCACCGCGATGCCTCGCGCACGAGGTGCCCGAGCTCCGGCAGGACGAGCTTGTGCATGGCGAGCCGGACGGCGTGCTCGGAGCCGGGAAGCGACAGGATGATGCGCCCCCTGGCGGTTCCCGCGGTCGCGCGGCTCAGCATCGCGGCGGAGCCGATCTCCTGGTAGCTGAGCATCCGAAACAGCTCCCCGAACCCGTCCAGCCTGCGCTCCAGCAGCTCGCCGATAGCCTCGTAGGTCCGGTCGCGCGCGCTGATCCCGGTGCCGCCGGTGGTGATCACGGCATGGACCCCGGCATCCTCCAGTGCCACCCGGATGGTCGACTGTACCTCCGCGGGTTCGTCCGGCACGATGCGGCGCGCCGCCACCTCGTGGCCGGCGGTCTCGAGCAGCTCGACAATCGCGTCGCCCCCCGTGTCGGTCTCGGGCGTGCGGGTATCGCTGATGGTCAAGACGAAGCATCGGGTCGTCGCCGGCGACTGTGCCCGGTGTTCGACGTGTCCCATGGCGAGATTATACCCGTCGGCCGACCCCGGCCCGCCAGCGCCCCGCGTGCACCGTCGGCGGTTTCGATTTACCATCGGCGGGATGCAGGGCGACCCACACCACCGGCCGGCAGCCATCCGTGGCGGAAGTCCGACCGTGGCCGACGGGCGCCGCACCGGTCGTGGAAGGCCCCGTGACTCCCACCGTGGGCTTCTGGGCCGCGCGTGCGTCGTGGTCATTATGGCGCTTCCCGTGGTCGTGTCGCCGAGCCCGATCCCGCCGCCGGCCGGCGCCGTCGCGTCGACGCGGTCGGCGGCGGCGCGATCCGCCGACGCCTGGGTGGCCGGGACGCTGGCCCGGATGTCGGTCGACGAGAAGGTCGGCCAGCTGATCGTGCCCTCGCTCTTCTCGACGTTCACGAGCTCCGATAGCGACGCCTTCGACGAGCTGGCGCGGTGGGTCACGAGATACCACGTCGGCGGGATCCACGTGTTCGGCGGCCGTGAGCCGGCGCCACGTCTGCTGCTCGGCGCGCGTCGGAGCCGCGCCATTCTCGGGCAGCCGCATGCCGCCGCCTCGTTGCTCGATCGACTCCAGGCCCTCGCGGCCGTGCCGTTGCTCAACACGGCGGACTTCGAGACCGGTGTGGGCTTCCGGATGGCCGGCGCGACCGCGTTCCCGCGCGCGATGGCGTTTGGCGCGGTGGGCGACGAACGGCTCGCGTACGAGGCCGCCCGGATCACGGCCATCGAGTCGCGTGCGATCGGCGTGCACGTCAACTTCGCGCCCGTCGTCGACGTGAACAACAATCCCCGCAACCCGGTCATCAACACGCGCTCGTTCGGCGAGGACCCGGAGCGGGTGAGCGCGCTGGCCTCGGCCTACGTGCGGGGGCTGCAGGCGGCCGGGATGTTCGCCACCCTGAAGCATTTCCCCGGGCACGGTGACACCGCGGTCGACACGCATCTGGGGCTGGCCACGATCCCGCACGCGCGCGATCGCCTGGAGCGGATCGAGTGGGTGCCGTTCCGGGCGGGCCTGGCGGCCGGGGCCGGTGCCATGATGTCCGCCCACATCGAGCTTCCCGCCCTCGAATCGCGGCCCGCCACGCCGGCCACGTTCAGCGCGCCGATCCTCGAGGGCGTGATTCGCGACTCCTTCCGGTTCGACGGCCTCGTCTACACGGACTCGATGAGCATGCGCGCCATCTCGGACATGGTGTCGCCCGGAGAGGGCGCGGTGCGGGCGCTCCTCGCGGACAACGACGTGGTGTTGCACTCTCCCGATCCGGTCGCCGCGTACGAGGCCACGAAGGCGGCCGTCGCCAGCGGCGAGATCGAGGTGGCTCGCCTGGATCGGTCGGTGACCCGCATCCTGCGGGCGAAGGCCGGCCTCGGTCTCCACGAGAACCGCAGGGTGGATCTCGCGTCGGTCGCGGCCGCGGTCGGACGCCGGTCGCACTGGGCCGTGGCCGAGGAGGTGAGCCGCCGCGCGATCACCCTGATCAAGGATGAGCCCCGCGAGGGCGCGGGCTCGGTGCCCCTGCCGCTGCCGCCGGACGCGGAGATCCTCTATCTCTCGATCCTCGACTACGGCTCGGGATGGGGCGCCGCCTGGCCCAGCCGGACGTTCGTCCCGGAGCTGGAGCAGCGGTGGCCGCGCGTCACGGCCATCGAGCTGTCCGACCGGTCGTCGCCGTCCGAGCTCGACCTGGTCCGCACCGCGACCACCCGACACGATGCGATCGTGGCCGCGGTCTTCGTCCGGGCGGCCTCGGGCAGCGGCCGGATGGATCTCGCGCCGGCGCTGGTCGACCTGCTGCGGCGGCTGGGGGACGAGACGGCTCGAACCGGGATACCGTTCGTGACGGTGATCTTCGGCAATCCGTACGTGGCGACCGCGCTGCCGGAGCTGCCGAGCGTCCTGCTCACCTTCGATTTCTACGATCTCGCCGAGGCGTCGGCGGTTCGCGCGCTGGCCGGCGAGGCACCGATCGGCGGGCGGTTGCCCGTGACGCTGCCTGGCGTGGCGGCGCTCGGGCACGGCCTCGATCGACCGATCGGTGCCGGCAGCCCACAGGGCTGATCGCGCCGCATGCTATAATTTGACGTCAGCCTGGATGGCCGCGCCACCGACGGCCGGCCCGGTAAGCGCCCTTAGCTCAGTTGGATAGAGCGTCTGGCTACGAAGCCGATCAGGACTGACCAGAAACCTTAATAAATACGCATTTGCTGAGGAAATATACGATCAGACCAGGTCTCAACGGGTCAGAAAACCCTGGCAGGACCAGAAATGGCTGGCAGTCCGGCTGGCAGTCGAAACCCGACGTGCAAGCGCCGGAGAGCCGCGTCCTGCATGAAGCCTTGTCCGTATCCTGGCGATCGGTCGAGGCCGGGCGTCTTCGGCCCGCGTCGACGAATTACGCCAACGCCGGTGAGCCTACCCGTCCGCACCACTCCCGAAGCGGACGCGCAAATCCGTGACGTCGACGACTGGTGGCGAACGAACCGTCCCTTCTCACCAAATCTGTTCTTCGAAGAACTGATCGAATCGTTCGATATCATCGGCGATGCACCGCACGCGGCCGACGCCTGGTACGTCCCGAACAGCGTCAAGACCGGCTATGAGATCAGCTTCACCCGCTACTTCTACACGCCGCAGCCGCTCCGCACGCTGGAGGAGATCCGCGCCGACATCCTGGCATTGGAGAAGGAGACTGCGGGGCTGCTCGGCGAGATCATCGGCGGGAGCGCATCGTGAAGGCCACTGAAGCCAAGTTCATCGAGTTCCTGAAAAAGTCGCCCCAGTTCGTGATCCCGATCTATCAGCGTACCTATAGCTGGACGGAGCGCGAGTGCCGTCAGCTCTGGGATGACATCTTGCGAACGGGCAGCAACAACGCCATCGCGGCCCACTTCGTCGGCTCCATCGTCTACATCGAACAGGGGCTCTATCAGGTCTCCAGCCAGTCGGCGCTGCTCGTCATCGACGGTCAGCAGCGCCTGACGACCGTGATGCTCATTCTCGAAGCCCTGGCGAGGCGCGTGGGTGACGGGGAGCCCGTAGACGGGTTTTCGGCGAAGAAGCTCCGCAACTACTACCTTCTCAACCCGCTGGAAAAGGGTGAGCGCGGCTTCAAGCTCCTCCTCACCCAGACGGACAAGCAGAGCCTGCTCGCCCTGATGCAGCAGCAACCGCAGCCGGCCGAGCCCTCGCTCCGCATCACGGAAAACTTTGCCTTCTTTGAGGAGCGGGTGCAGGCGGTCGGGGCCGACCTCACGACGCTGTGCACAGGGCTCGCAAAGCTCATGATCGTGGATATCGCCCTCAGTCGTGATCAGGACAACCCTCAGCTCATCTTTGAGAGCATGAACTCGACCGGCCGCGCGCTGAGTCAGGCCGACCTGATCCGCAACTTCATCCTGATGGGCCTCGCCCCCGTGCAGCAGAGGCACCTCTACGAGGCGCACTGGCGACCGATGGAGGTTGCCTTCGGGCAGGCGGCCTACGGCACGCACTTCGACGATTTCATGCGTCACTACTTGACGCTCAAAACCGGCGGCGCGATCCCGAACGTCCGGGCCGTCTACGAGGCCTTCAAGGGCCACGCACGTTCGCCCGAGGTAGCAGCATCCGGCGTGGACGCCCTCGTCGCCGACATCCATACCTACGCTGGGTATTACTGTGCGCTGGCGCTCGACAAGGAGCCTGACAAGGACCTCGCGCCGGCGTTCCAGGATCTCCGTGCGCTGAAGGTGGACGTGGCCTTTCCCTTCCTCCTGGAGCTCTACGACGACTACACGCAGGGCCAGCTCCCGACGGAGGACTTCGTCCGGGCCGTACGGTTGGTCGAGGCCTACGTGTTCCGCCGGGCGGTGTGTGCCATTCCCACCAACTCGCTTAACAAGACCTTCGCCACCTTCGGACGTGTACTCCAGAAGGACCGCTACCTTGAGAGCATCCAGGCGCACCTCCTCACCCTGCCGTCCTATCGACGCTTTCCCAGCGACGAAGAGTTCAAGCGCGAGCTATCTGTGCGCGACCTCTACAACTTCCCGCGTCGGAGCTACTGGTTACGTCGGCTGGAGAACCACGGCCGCAAGGAGCGTGTGCCGGTGGGCGATTACACCATCGAGCACATCTTGCCGCAGAACGAGAACCCTTCCGCGATGTGGCGCGAGGCGCTCGGCCCGGAGTGGCAGCGCGTGCAGGAGACCTGGCTGCACACCCTCGGCAACCTCACGCTCACCGGCTACAACGCCGAGTACAGCGACCGGCCGTTCAGAAAGAAGCGCGATATGCAAGGCGGCTTCAAGGAGAGCCCGCTGCGGCTCAACGAGGGTCTCGGCGCCTTGGAAACCTGGAATGAAGCCACCATCCAAATGCGCGCAAAGCGGCTCGCGGAGCAGGCCGTGCAGGTCTGGGCGCCACCCTTGCTGCTAGCCGAGGTGCTGGAGGCCTACCGGCCGAAAGCCGAACGGCCGGCCGGCTACACGCTCGACGACCATGCGCAGCTCGCCGATGGGAACCCCATGCGGTCGCTGTTCGAGAAGTTCCGCAAGGAGGTTCTGGCGCTCGACCCCTGTGTCAGCGAGGAGATCTTGAAGCTCTACGTTGCTTATAAGGCCGAGACCAACTTCGTGGACGTGGTGCCCCAGCAGAGCCGCCTGCGCCTCTCGCTCAACATGCACTTCCATGAGCTCCACGACCCAAAGGAACTCGCCAAGGATGTGACCAACCTCGGACGCTGGGGCAATGGCGATGTGGAGGTGAGCTTGAGCGAGGCGGAGGACATGCCCTACATCATGGGCCTCGTGCACCAAGCCTTCGAGAAGCAAATGGGTAACGGAGAGGCCGAAGCGTGATCGCTGACCTCAAGCCCTATCCCACGATGAAGGACTCCAGCGTACCATGGCTGGGGGCTGTGCCGAAGCATTGGGATGTGCGGCGACTCAGTCAGATCGGGAGGCGCTCAAAAGGGAACGGCGGGAACAAGGACGATGAGGTGCCGATGGGGGTGCCATGCGTCCGGTACGGCGAGCCAATTTGGTTCCCGCAGAACGCGCTGGCGTTCTGCTCGGCTGGTTGACAGATATTCCCCTTCCGGGCAGCGAGAAACAGCCCGGTCGTCCTGTTCAGCCACATGCCGGAGGCCCGAGGCGTTCTCAGAGGCAGCGCGGGCCTTCGATCGTGCGCCCAGACGACGGCCCCTGTTCCGGTGGACCGCGGCCAGGAGGCGCTACGTGCCACCCAGAATCGCCTGCAAACTCTGGTGAATCTTCACGTTCTCCCGGTTGAGTACGAAGGGACAGCTCGCCCATGCGGGTTACGTCAACTCAATTACTATCCGGGATTAGCACCTCAATTAGCGACACCGTGCCCATAAGCGGCTCTCTAACCAGCGGTGAGCCTCGTCGCGCTCGGCCTTCTCGAAACTGAAGTCCCTAGCGAGGTCCTTGGCGTCAGGCAGCCATACCTCACTCCGTACCGTATAGGCGTTGGTCACCTCTCCTTCCATAAGTTCCGCATAGTCCTCTTCATCCTGATCGTACATGTAAGCGAGCCCTAGATCCTCGTACACGTGGGTTGGCTGTTCTTTCCGGAAGAAGACAGACGGAATCAAGTGATCAGTATGGAAGTAGCCTCGGTAGCGCAGAGGAGAGAACCGATCGAACAACGTACCCTCAAGTGGCGTCACTTCTACTTCTTCCCGAGGCACGAGTTCGGTCGCGGGCTGCCTGAGTCTCTTGTTGCCGCTGCAATGAGCATTCTGGATCGTCATCATCGCCTGCTTCAACGCACGCTTGCGGTCTGGCTCAGGTTCAGCAGTCATACAGTGCATGAAATGACCAAGTGCGTTCGAGGTGATCATGATGCCGCCAGGGGTTCGATGGTCGTGCCACCACCGCCGGTCACCCTGGGCGCAGAATAGATTCGGAAGAGTGGCGAACTTCAGGAACATCCGTCGCCCGCTGATGGATTTTGCAAGGTATACGTACTCATGCTGTTCGAGGATCGTATCGTCGTCTACCCGAGCACCAACGTAGAGTTCCATCAACCGGCGGCACGCCGCCTTAAGCTCGTCCGACGGTTCGACGTAGGCGAGTGCTTGGCTATTGACGACGATGACCAGCGATGAACTGCGACCGTGCAGCGCATAACGCTTCCATACCTTCCGATAGTCTTCCAGCGTAGCCCGAAGGTCTGCATCTCCTCTGCGCATGTTCAGGATCTCTCGCTCGTCCAAAAGGCAGATGAAGACCTGCCTCTTGCCGGCGGCACCTCGGCCGAATACGCAGGGTTGGTGTGACTTCAGCCAGTTTCGGTACGCGGCGATCTTGGATGATTTGCGCGCCTTCGGATTGTGAAGGATGCCATGGACTTGCTGGATGTCATCGGAGAAATCGCCCCGGCTTCTGAGCGGGTCACGTCGGGCGTGCAGCTTGAGTCCAAGCAAGAGCTCGACAAAGTGACGTCCTGGCATGAGACGGCCGCGGTGTGAGAGTTCTGATGCGAAGTTCTGTGCTTGAGAGGGTATCGTCTTCCGCCAGCTGGTCTCCGTCTTTCTCCAGGGGCCTAACTGTTGTCGACATCGTGCGGATCGGAACTGTGCTCTGGATCGGTACGCATCGCAACTACGTTGACGTTCGCGCTTGCCCGCCAAACGCTCACCTTTGTAGGTTTGAGCGGGCGACGGACCGAGTTGCAGTCGATGCCGGAGCGGATGGCTGCAATTAGCCCAGCGGCCTCCAAGTAGTTGGCAGCGCGATGAAACTGGCCATCCGCCCACGGCAGGGCGGACAGGTCATTGCTCATTAGATTGGGATTCGCTACTGCGATGACTGGGATTCCCTGTTCCAGAGCGGCTAGCGTAGGTAGCCCCAAGCACCCGTCGGGAAGTACAACGCACGATACGTCCGAGGCCGTGAAAGTACCAGGCTCCTTCATTTGCTTGGTATCGTTAATGATACGCGGGCTTCGATGAAGCCCTTTCAAGGTGCATTGGAGGAATGTCGTCGAGACGGCCTCCGCAGCCATCCTGGGGTCTACGATTCCCGGGTTCATATTAGCGATCTCCCGCGATTCAAACATGGGTGAGTGTGCGGTCGGAACGTTGTACATGTTCGAGAGGGCGTGTGTCAGGATCGCCTCGACGCCGCCCCATGGATTCACCATCTCACCTGCAGCGTCGAAGTACCCCTGGTGAAAATCCGGCGGCACGTCGATAACCGACGACAGTGCCACCGCATCGTATTCGCCTCTGCGCTCGTCAAGGAGCTTGCAGAGACCCTCGATCTCTTCGACCCAGCCAGCTGCTCTACCCGACGGCGAATAGCGGGCAATAAGCCTAACGGGTGGATCAAGGCATACAACGTCGCAACACGACAGACCATACGTGGCCCGCGCACCACTCACCATATTCACGGCAGCATTCACGAAGAGTTCGTCGCGGTGTGCGTCGATCACAACGAGCACACGATTCGACCTCACTGGCGAAAGCCCGGCAGTGCCCATTAGGAGTCGCGTAACAACGCTTCCCTCTACGTACAGGGAGTTCGAGGGCATCTCGTTGAGGTCAGAGGCATTGACCACGTTCGGATGCAGGACGAGCGTATCCGAGACGTCGGCGATCAGTCGCGCGACCGGCCCCGCATCGCCGGCGTGCCCGCCGATTTCTGCTCCGATGCCAGTTGGTACGAGGAGCACTACGTTGAAGCGCTCGGTGTTTTCAACGCGACGGTGCCGGAACTGGAAGATAGAACTGAGCGGTGTCCCTGCCGACCCCGCAGTGGCAGCGATCGTGGCAGATTCGCAGTGGTACACGGACGAGTTGGTAGAGGTAACAACAAACCGAACTGGAACCCAGCCGTTGGCGACACGCCGTAGAGACGCTTGATGAAGGTGTGCCAATAACCCCGTATGCCTTGGCACAACGGGAATATCCCACTGTTGCTCTAGTAGCGACGCAGTCATGTCGTGTCCTTCGACAATTAGGAATACTAACGCCGAACTACAACGGTCGCCTTCCAATCGGTTGAGTTGAACCACTTCGCAGTGAAGTTTGCGGCCTCGTCAGTGTCAAAGTTCTTGCACGAAAAGATGTTGACGTAGGCAGACTTCATCAGATCCAGGGTGTGGATCACAATCGTGCTCATGAGAATGAATTGCACCGCACTGGTACCCTTCGTCCTCGGATCTGTTTGCTGTTGCTCCGCGGAAACGCTCACATCGTCCCAGAAGTGCAGATCGCAGCGTTCCATACTGATTAACTTGCAGAGTTCCACGAGAAACTGCTCGATGGCGGGACGCGTGAAGCTGCTCGGATCACAGGCGTGAAGATCTAGAATCAGTTCTAGCCCGTAGTTGTCGCCCTGGACGACCTCCCGGGTGGCTGAAAGCTCAGATCCATTCATGGCGTGGCGGAAGTTCGAACCTTATGTTCTCAGAAACGTGTCGAGCGCCCACCTCACTAGCGAGCCGTGTTCACCGCGGGAAAGCTCGCGCAGTTGCTTCAAGGCTGTGGCGGCGTCTGGGGCTTCAGGTTCGTCGTTGATTTGCCGGATAGCCTCAAGCGTTCGTAACAGCAGCTGTCCTCGATCAGTCACCCGCGCTGCCGAATTGAGGTCTGCATGGTCGACTGTGGTCTTGCCTCTCGCTGACCGTGGCCATCGATAGACCCCTAGGTTGCCTGAGCGGTAGCTCAAGTGTTCATCTATGGGGTGGTCTGACGCAGCGTCGAGAATCTCTGCGGCAGGGTCCCATTTTTGACCCTTACTCTGGTTGCACCTTGGACAGGCACTGTGCAGGTTGTTCCAGTCATACGTCTCGCCAGGGAATCTCTTCTTCGGGCGACGATGCTCGATGTGCTCATAGGCGACGCTCGATACTCTCGCTTCACAGTAGCAACATAGACCTGAGTACATCGTCTGCAGGGCCAGCCTAACGTCGAGTTGGTCATAGCGCCTAAATAGCGCCTCTGGAACGGACCCTCCTGTCTCCTCAGCCATATCAATCGCAGCCAGTAATTCCGCCGTCCAACCAGTGGCGTTCGTGGCAAGAGATGGCGGCTGTGGTGGACGGTCCACGTCTCTCATCTGACCCGACTTTTCTTCTTGTTGCGGCTGCCCGCTTGGTTGACGTCAAGCAGTTCAATGACGTTGTTCAGGCCCATGGAGACTGCCACGGGATCAGAGCCAGGGAGACCACGGAGCCTTCGGCGAAGTGCCTCCAGCTGGCGGCGTTCCGCGACAGTGATTGTCCCTTGCAGTTGCTTCCAATCAAGGTGCCGAAACGCATCGAGCACTTTTTCTGTGAACGCAGAAGCTCGTGACGTCGGAAGGCCCATCATTTCGTACACGTCCTCTGCAAGCCATCCAAACGGCTGTTCGACACGGTGCTCGCCGTCGTTCAGTCTATGCACAACGGCACCTTCTGCACCGGACGCCACCAGGGGGGCGTGTGTTGTCGCGATGAACTGGATCTTCGGGAATGCTGATGTAAGCTGGTTAAGAATGACCCGTTGCCACTTGGGATGCAGATGCTGTTCAATCTCGTCGATGAGTACAGTACCAGCGGCATCGCTATTGCGCGGCGTTCGCGCAGCGTGGTCATAGAGTAGCCACCAAGACAGCATGTCCAGCACCCACGTTACCGTTGCCCTCAGGCCGTCTCCCGTGGCTCCCAGTTCTACCTTCTTTCTCGGCGATCCGATCTCTACACCGGTTCGCGTGAGATAGATGCGATCCGTGCCTTGAAGACCGATCAGAGTGCCGATCTTGCCTCTTAGCTCGGTCAATACGTCCCTGCCGGTGGAGGCTATTCTTCTGAGAGCAAGCTCTGGATTCTGCAGCGGACTGTCGTACCTGAACAAGGAATAGACTGCATCCGGTGCAAAGTACTCACGGTAGTCGGCTGTACCAAGGGTTCGCGATCCGGCACCGTAGCCGCTGACGAAAATCTGTGGCCATGGAAACTTGCTTGTAGAAACCGGCTGGTACTTGGTGCGAGCTGAGGATGCTACGAATAACTCCTGTTTGACCTGCTCGAATGCGGCGCGCCTCTTGATAGTTGTTGCAATCTTGTGCCGCTTGCGACCTCGGAGCGAGGACAGATAGACCTCAATCACTGCCTCTGAGATCTTACTGCCGTGCCGCACGAACTCACCAGGTAGATCCCTCAGAAGGGCCGCGGCGCTGGACTCATCACAGAGTCCCATGGCTAAGCACCGGAGCATGGTGGTCTTCCCGTCGCCGTTGTCCCCCGCCACGAGGGTCGGCGTCAGTGGGTTAGGAAACGTGACGTCCAGATCTTCAAAACAGCGGACGTTCTTGATGGTGAGGCGGTTGACGTACACGACTAGAACCCGGTCCGCGCCCCGAAGAGAAGCATCTCGCCCACGGTGGGAACTTTACGACCCTGGTGATCTGTGACGAGTCGCAGCGTCTCCAGGTCTCGGCGGGCGAGCTTGCGCACCGCGGCGAACGACTCGGAAGTCGATGGCTTCAGAGTCGAGCCCGGGCATCGGCTGATCGTCGAACCCATCGCCCCGCGCAAAGCGACGCAGCTCCTCGACCATCTCGGCGTCGGCACGACGGTTCGTCGAGCCCACCCAGACATACGCCCCGCCGAAAGGCGCCTCCCGGGTGAGCCAGTGCGGCCGGACCGGGCTGGAACCTGCACCGCCAGCACCTGTGTCCGCCGCCACGGCAGTATCTCTATTTCCGGCACGAGGCGAGGGGTATTCCGGTCGCTAACGAGGTTCGCGAGGCGCTCCCCCAGATCGCGCACGCCGCGGACATGGTGACTCCCGTCCTCGACGCCGAGCAACAGCGTTCCGCCGACGGTGTTAGAGAAGGCAACGATCGTCTTCAGCACACTCCTGGGTCCGGAGAGGCCGCGCTTGAACTCCAGCGTCTTGCCCTCCGGCCGCCTGAGGATCTCGACGAGGCCATGGACGCTAGGAAACCTACTGGAAGTTACATGGAACGTCAAGCTTCCGAGTTGGCAACCTGGGTCGAACGCCACGTCAGCCGATTCGTAGCGCCCAAGGATCGCGTAGCCTCTGAGCTGATAGAAGAGATCGTCCCGGAACGTGCGCGCGGCCACCATAGAGTTCTGACCTGCGGTCATGGTTGCGCGGGCAACACTTGCTAGATCTCTTCCTCAAGCATTTGTCCGTGCTCTTTCAGCCAGGTCTTCGCCTTCTCCATCGTCGGGATCTTGGCGCGGATGATGCCCCAGAACGCTGCCGTGTGATCGGGCTCGATGAGGTGCGCGAGTTCGTGCACGACTACGTAGTCGATGACGAACATCGGTGCCTTGATCAGCCGCCAGTTGAAGTTCACGCTATTGCCGACGGTGCATGAACCCCAGCGGTAACGATTGTCAACGATTCTAGCGCCCGTAAACTCGACGCCAAGTTCGCGGGCATGCCATTCCGCGCGCGCGAGAATCGTGTCTCTCGCCTGTTCGACATACCACTTCCGCAGCACGTCGCACCGCCTGTCCCGGTGTGCCGGTGGCACCGTGAAGAGGCGCGAGAATTCGACCTCTCCGCTAGCGGTGTCGGCGACCTCGATGCGGTATTCCATCCCGAGGTAAGGGGCCGATTCCCCGTTCACTACTTCCTTGCCCGGTGGGTGGGCGCGAGCCTTATATTTTTGCGGGCTGCGCTGCTTCTCGAATATCCACTGCCGCTTGGCATCGACAAAGCGCTGCACCTCCTCGTCGGGCATTGCCTGCGGCACGCGTACGACGACGGCTCTGCCACGCTCGACAGTGATGGTGAGCGTCTTTCGCTTTGGCGAGCGGACTATCGTGTATTCGAGATTGGTCATGCGGCGTACAGAATTGTGTCGTGGTTCTTCTCGGCGATCTCCATCAGGCGGCTGATGATGCGCGCCCGGTTCTTTACGAGCCCCGGCAGCTCGGCGAAGTCGGGCTGCAGCAGCGTCTTCTGAATATCTGCCTTGAGCTTGTTGCGGGCGGGGATGCTTTCCCAGAACCCCGCCAGCTTCAGCTCACGCTCCGCCTCATTAAAGAGCTGCTGCGTGAGAGACACCAGGGACGAGATGGCATCGTCGCTCAGAGCGGCGTCGCCGA
This sequence comes from Vicinamibacterales bacterium, assembly GCA_965197935.1. Classification (GTDB taxonomy): domain Bacteria; phylum Acidobacteriota; class Vicinamibacteria; order Vicinamibacterales; family CAZQMT01; genus CAZQMT01. The sequence goes on from CBDAOD010000003.1 coordinate 867,808, forward strand.
ACAGCTCGCGCGTGAGCATGCGGAATATCGGCATCTGTTTCTTCCGGTGTAGGCCGTAGGTCGGCTCCTGGCTGGCGCTGACGATGCGCTGGCGGAGCTTCTCCAGCTCTTCGAAGATCTTGTTCCAATTGTCCTTGAACTCTTCGAGGATCTTGCTCAGCGCCTCCGCAAACGATGCCTGCAGGTCGAGGTCGTCGTCGAGCTCAACGTCGAGATGGTGGCGTATGGCGTGCTCGATTTCGGCCGCCTTCGTCTTCGTCCGGCCGCGCTGGGCGATGTCCTTTTGGAAGTCTTCATCGAGGATAGAGATTGGCTCCACCTTCACCGCGATGCCGCGGGATTCCAGAAAGGCGTCCGTGATGCCCCGCAGCTTCGGCGGAATCCCTTTCATGCTCATACGCTCGTCGCGTAAGTGCTTCCCGGCGAGAACGTTGATTTCGGTGAGCGACTGGTATTGGCTCATGAAATCTAGCGCTTCCTTGGCCGGGAAGACTACATTCAGGCACTTCGTGAAGGTACGGAAGAGACTCATGAACTCGAAGCGCAGATCCTCGTCATAAAACAGGTCGAAGAACGCATCGTGATCAGTGAGGTCAGAGAGGCCGCGCTTCTTGAGGAACTCCGTGAGGGCGTCCTCGCTCGCTCGGAGCGCGCGCAATTCCTCCTCGGGAAAGCTCAACGTGTCCAGCACTTCGTTCTGTTCGCGCTCGTCGTAGTTGTCCAGCGCCTTCTTCAGGTGATGGCCGACGCCGACATAGTCGACGATAAAGCCCTTCTCCTTTGACGCGCCGCTGACGCGGTTGACGCGAGCGATCGCCTGCAGGAGGCTGTGGGCCACGATGACTTTGTCGAGATACATGACCCGCTCGACAGGGGCATCGAAGCCGGTTTGGAGCATGTTGTTGACGATGACAATCCCCATATCTCCCTTAACGCCTTCTTCTTCGCTGTCGAACGGCAGCTTGAAGCTTTTGATCGTCGTCTTGTGCTTGCCAGCGTCCGTGAACGGCTTCAGGTGCAGCTCGTCATTGTGGTGGTCGGAGATCACGACGTCAGTCTTCAGCACGCGAAGCCGGTCGACGTCCACTCGCATAGGATTGGATCCTTCAAGGGCGGCGACCGTGGCACCGAGTGCAGCGTCGACATAGTCCTTGTAACGCACGGCGGCCTCGCGCGATGTGGCGACGATTTGCGCCTTGTAGCCGTTCGGGAACACGTGGGTGACGTAGTGCGCCACCATGTCTTTGGCCTTGGCCTCGATGGTCGCCTTGGACTCCAGGTAGGCGTCGCGCGACCCGTAGCCGAGAATCGCAAGGCGTTCGTGTAGGTTATAGTCGCTGAACACATCCTGGAACGCCACGTCCATCGCCGCCTCGTCGGATACTTCGGCGTTGTGTGTGCGCCCTTCGTAGACGATCTCCAGCGTCACGCCGTCCTCGATGGACTGACGCATCGTGTACTTGTCGATGTAGTCGCCGAACACCCGCTCGGTCTTGTCGATGGGCGTGCCGGTATAGCCAATCCGGGCCGCGTTCGGGATGCCCTTGTCGAGGTTGGCTCCCAGCATCGAGTATTGCGAGCGATGCGCCTCGTCGGTCATCACCAAGATGTGAGGGCTGGGGTTGAGCTGTGGAAAGGTCTCCGTCAGATCTATCTCTCGGAACTTGTAGATCATTGCCATGACCAGATCGGATGAATTGGTAGCCAGCAAGTCTTTCAGACGCTTGATGCTGTCTGCCGCCTTCACCGAGAAGCCGATGCTCTGGCTGGTCTCGGTGAGCTGATCCTCAAGCTGGGTTCGGTCTGTGACGAACACCACCTTCCACTTTGCTAAAGAGGAATGCCGGTACATCTCCCGCACCATGAACATCATGGTCAGCGACTTTCCGGAGCCCTGCGTGTGCCAGATGATCCCACTGCGCTCGCGCGGGGTCTTGCCATCGAGCAGCCGCTTCGCCGCGAGCTTGACGGCGCGGAACTGCTGATAGCGGCCGACCAGCTTGATGATCTCACCCTTGTCGCTGGTCGAGAACAACGTGAAGGTGCGAATGATGTCGAGCAGGTTGTCGCGGTCGAGCATGCCGGCGACCAGGCGCTGCTGGTCATTCGGGCTGCTGGTGCCGTGTTCTAGGTCATTCAATGAGCGTGGGTACGGGTCCGCCCAGCGATAGAAGTGCCTTTCGTTGTGCGTGGTGATCGTGCCGAACTTGGCCTCCTGCCGGCAGGTCGTGATCACGAACTGGTTAAAGTAGAAGAGGAGCGCACTGCCTTCGCCTTTGGCGCCACGCTGTTCACTGTACCGCAGGAGCTGGTCGATCGCCTCGGGAATCGGCTCCTTGACCTTGGGCGACTTGCATTCGACGACGACGACGGGCAGGCCGTTTACGAACAGCACGATGTCCGGAATGATGTGATGCTCGGTGCCCAGAACCCGCACCTTGAACTGGCACACGGCGATGAAGCGGTTGTTGTCGCGGTGAGCGAAGTCAACAAAGCGCACAGTTGGGCTTTTCTCGCCTGTCGTGCGGTTCTCGCTGACGCTGGTGTTTTCTAGCAGCAGTTCGAACACATGGCGGTTGTTCTGGATCAGGCCGGTACCAGGAAAGTTTACGGTCAACTGCCTGACAACCTCCTCGACCTGATCGTCTTCCAGCCACGGATTGATGACTTTCATCTGCTCCCGCAACACCGGCACCATAACCACTTCCGTGAAGTTTTCACGAAACGTGTCACCAGGCTGCTGCTTGTTGTCGCAATCGATCACCGTCCAGTCCAACCCAGCAAGCTGATCAAGAAACGGCTTTTCGACGTGATTGCGCTCGTCGAGCTTGATCTCCTTCGCAGTCTTGTCGCTTACATCCATTAGGACACCTGTTGAACGGCTTCGTCTCCCGCGGCGAGCAAAGGCGTGACCCGCTTACGGCCGGTGAGCAAGTCTTGCATGAGACCGGTTTTCAGAGAGCGAAGTTTCGCAAGACGCTGATACTCGACGGCCGTGTGTTCTATGTTGGCATCGAGCACCGCCGCGATCCGTTCCTGTTCGGCCAGTGTCATCGTTGGGAAGAGAAGCCGTTTCACGGTTGGAAGGTTTAACCCGGCCTTGGCACCGGATTCGTTGAATGCCTCAAATTGTGCCTGTCCTACGCGACTTGACAGGAACCATCCCAGAAACCGAGGGTCCGCCTTTCCTGAAACGAGCCGCACGAGGGCGATGTGCTGATTTACATACGCCGTCTCGAACCCGGAGGCAATAACGCCGATGATACCGAGATCGGCTGTGATCGAAATGAGCAGGTCGCCCGGCAAGACGGACGTGCGCTCACCTTCGGAGGACTTGGGAGGATCCACACAGACAACGTCGTCGAAGCGAAGATTTATATGCTCTCTGGTGAGATTGCCAATCCTAAGAAAAAGAGCGCCCTCGGCGGAGTAATACTGTGCCCAGCCCCTTGAACCGCTGGTGACAAACTGTGCGACGCTGTCAAGAGTCACTACATCCCACTCGTGCGGAATTTGTCCCAGTGGGGATTCCCTAAACGTGTGTGTCTGTTCCGAACGCAGGTTTCCGTGCTCATCGATACCACGGGTAAGGAGATCCTGCACCAAGCCGGCGTTGATCCGCTGCTGTTTAGCAATGAAGGCTTCGGTTTGTGCGATTGCCTGGTCGACACTCGACAACACCTCGGACAGCTTCTCCTGCTCGCTTCTTCGAGATGGGTACGAGATCGGCCAGGCGGCAAGTGCGTTGGAGTTGATGGCCTCGAACGTCGACCCTTGAACGGCTCCGGTAAAGGACGGCGCAACGAAGTAGAGATATTGTTCAAGATAGCGTCGGGCGACTTTTGACGCCTCGATCGCTGCTAGGCCGCGACCAATGACATAGTCGCGGTCGGCAATATTGATGCGTCCAACGGGAGCCCGGACGCTGAACAGGATCGAGCCACGTTTTCCGATCTTCCCCTTTATGGAGCAAAACAGCCTTGGAGTGGGAAAGTGAGATTGGAAGTCTGCGCACCCCTGCAAGAAGGACCAACCCGATTCATCCTCGGAGTAGTACTTGGAATCGGGCGACTGCCCCATCGTCAAGTGAGCAATCTGCCCCAGCGGCTCTGTCCTCCAGTTGATGCCGTCATTCATCAGAGATACCTCAACGCGACGAGAAACCCATTCAATGTCTTCAGGGTGTCGTCTCGGCTCGCCTCAAGGGTGCGGCTGGACACAGCGTACTTGTTCCAGAGGCTCTCAACGGCGTGGACGAGGATGCGCTTCTCGGCTTTCAGGTAGAGATCCAGTTCCGTCACCCCAAGATCGTAGAGTTTCTTGAGGACGAGCGTCCTGGCTTCCTCGCCGGTAAGCTGTCCGCCGATGCTCGCTAGAAGGGCGTCTGTCTTGGCCAACCGTGCCCGCAGGGCGGCCTTGTCCTTGTTCAGCGCGGCGATCTTCCTCTTCTCGCCCTTCTTGCTCTCGTCGAGGACGGCAAGGCCCGCCTCAACCTGGGCGAGGAGATCTTCCGTCTCGACCGTAAGGTCGTCGGTACCGACACGCTTCAGCTGGAGCTTGAGTTCGAGTTCATCCGTAAGGGTCTTCAGTTCGATCTTGCTGTCCAGGATGCGCTTTTCGAGCGCGAGGATGCCATCCTGCTGGGCCTGCAGGGTCTTCCGTTCCTTCCGTGCGGACTCACCGGGGGTGTCCTTGAGATCGTCGATGAGCTCTTTCAGGGCCTTCTTGATAGTCGCGGCGGTTACCGTTTCGTCCTCGGTCGGTTCGTAGGCGGCCACTTCCTGAGCTGTTTCGACGGCTTCGGCGAGTTCGCCCTGGGCCCTACTGATCCCGACTTCAAGCGCCTCAATCGCCGCGGCCTCGGCCTTGAAGAATGAAGCGACGAGATAGGCGTCCGGAAGCAGGGTGTGATGCCAGCCTGTGGAGATGATGGTCTTGAGGTCGTATCGTATCTGCTGCCACCAGTTGACGAAGATGCCGGCGCTCTTGAATTCGTCGAGGACGCCGAGGGGGACGAGGTTGTCTTTGAGGGCCGTCAACAGCTCGTGCCTGACTTCGGGCAGCTTCTTACCATCGCGCAACAGCGCGAAGTCGTCCCGCACCATGCTCCACCAGTATTCGAGTGCCGTGTGGTGGGCGGCAATTGTCTTCTGAAGGCCAGCATTGGCTTCCAAGGTTGTCCTGATGGCAGGCCTTTCAGGAATAGATGGGCGGAAGGCCAGGTAGCCCAAACGATCGGGCAGGAACAGAACACTTGCGGCGACACCGAACCTAGCGAAGTCGGACTTGCGGGCCTCGACCTCCGCCTCGGGCACACCGCCGATCAGGTGCGCCCTAACGTCTTCGGGTTCCCGATCAGGCGTGTTGTCGACGTAACGGCGGATGTTGAGATTGTGGTCGTGCTTCTCGACGATCTCTTGCACATCGACGAGACGGCTGTATTTCAGCAGTTCCCGTTTGTGGGTAAAGACGAAATCGATCTTTTCAATGTCTTCAGGACGCAGCTTGTTCTGGTTCTTGCCTTCAGCGTATTCGCGGTCGGCGTTGATGAATAGGAGCTTGCCGCGCAATGCGTCCGGTTTGTTCTTGTTTATGACCAGCACGCAGGCCGGAATGCCGGTTCCGTAGAAGAGACCTGGGGGTAGGCTGATGATAGCCTCGATCACATCGTCCTTGATGAAGAGTTCACGAATCAGCTTCTCCTTGCCACCGCGGAACAACACGCCGTGAGGCATGACCGTCGCCATGTGGCCATCCGGCTTGAGGCTGGCCAGCATGTGCTGGACGAACATGAGATCGGCTTTCTTCCCCGTCTCAGGACACCATTCGCGGAAGCGCGTGGGGAACTTCAGCGTGGCGCGGCTGTAGTTCTGGGAGAAGGGCGGATTGGCGAGGACGCGGTCGAACTTGCGAATCTGGCCCTTGTCGAGAATCTGAGGGTCCTCCAGCGTATCTCCGTTCTCGATGGTGAAGCGCGTGATGTTGTGGAGGATCATGTTCATGATGCAGATGGACCAGACGGTGCCATTCGAGTCCTGTCCGTAAAGGGCGAGATCGTTCGAGTCTTCCCCCTGTTCCTCGATGTACTGGTGGCTCTGGATGAGGAAGCCGCCAGAGCCCGCCGTGGGATCATAAATGTCCTGTCCGGCGCGGGGCTTCACGAGTTGCACGAGCAGGCGAACAACTTCGTCGGGCGTGTAGAACTCGCCGCCCTTCTTGCCAGCGCTGTCCGCGAAGAACTTGATCAAGTATTCGTATGCGGCTCCGAGGAGGTCGGGGAATTCAAAATTGTCGTTGACTAGGATGAATTGCGGCTGGTTGAAGTGGTCGAGAAGATCCTTCCATTTCTGATCGGGAATCTTGGTTTTCCCTTTGACGGCGTTGAAGTCGATGTTGTTCTTCAGCACGCCGACAAGTGCGTCGTTCTCGTCTTCAACGGCGGCCAAGGCCTTGTTGAGCATGTTGCCGATGTCTTGCTTCAAATCCTTGAGTGCGGGAACCTCATCGCCGTTCTCGTCCCTCCATGGCTCGTGCCAGCGCGCGCGGACGGGAACGAAGAAGGTCTCGCCGTAAGAGGTCTTGTCTTCGAGCAGCTCTTTCAGGAGAACGAGGTCGGTGATGTGAGAGTAGTCCTTGCGGCGTAAAGTGTTGCGCTTGCGATCGAACTCGTCGGAGAGGCGCTTCAAGAAGAGCATACCGAAGATGAATTCCTTGAACTCGGAGGCATCTATCTTGCCGCGCAGGATATCGGCAGATTTGAAGAGGAAGCTTTCGAGCTGAGCAAGTGTGATCTTGTCGCGAGTCTTCGCAAGCTTCGCGGTCGTTCTGCCGTTGGTACCGACGGCAACCGCCGACGCCTTCGTGGCTGGAGTCGCACCGTTATCGATTTTGTTGTCCACGTTCGATTTGAGTCGTGCCATTTGCTTGTCTCAGTTCGATGCAAAGAGCCCTCGTCATCCTGCGGTGTCGGGCGTGTTCTGTCAAGAATTTGAGACGGGGCTGACAGGGCATCTCGACGAGCCAGCGCAGAATCGCGGTGGCGATGAACTCGGGCTCCTTGTCCAGGATATGTGAGAGATGATAGTAAGGGCGCTCTCCCTCTCCGCATAGTCTCCTTGCAATCACGGCAAAGCATGGAGGCACACATGAAACAGGATGAGCGGCACTGCGGACGGGCCGTAAGCTGCACGCCACCACCTGACGATCCTAGCGCGCCCAGCGGTGCCGGGTGCGGTCGGCCAGCTCAGCCCCCCGCCGGTAGTCGATCGCCTGTTTTGCCGCGTGGGTGGCCAGCGCGTCCCACGCCTCGGCCGCTGCGCGGTTCACGGCGGCGGCGGTCGTGGCGGCGTCTACGACTTTGGCGGCTCGTGCCTGGTGCGCGGCGTCGGAACGCGCCGCGTCCGCGTGCGTGACGTGCGTGCGCATGGCGTCAAGGCTTTTGCTCGCCCGCGCGCTGAGGGTTCCGGCCGTCTTGAGGTTGTTATCTGACATGGGGTGGCTACTCCTGTGTCTGTGAAGTACGGGGGCGTGTGTGCGGGCGCGAGTTGGTGCAGGCCCGCCGCCGGCCTCAGTTGCCCATCGCCCGCGCCGCGCCTGGGCTTCCAGCTGTAGAAACTCGCGCCGCCGGGAATAGGGAAACGTCCGAATGGCCGTGGCGTACCCTTCGCGGATGAGGGTCGCGTTGACGTGCTCGCCGCCGGGGAGCCTGACGTCCCGCACCAGTCGGCCGTCGGTGTCGCTGGCGTCACCGGCCGGGTCCAGGTCCAGGCGAACGGTCGCGGCCGTGAGCCGGGCCGTGGTGTCGGCGGATGCCTCGAGACCAACGGGCTGTACGCCCAACGTGGGGTGCCTCGTCTCGGGCGTGTCTCTGCCGATGAGCCGTCCGGTGTCGCGCGCCCCATTCATCCGTACGCGGATGGTGTCGCCGTCGATGACACGGTCAACCTGGGCGGGGCCTGTTGGCGCCGCCGCCGGCCCGACGGTCAGCCGCGCGGCGAGGATGGCGACGATGACGACAAGGCAAGCGCGACTCAGCCTCAGACCGTCCCGCGGTCGAGTCGTTGGATGTCCCATTGATTCGTTCCGGCGTCGTAGCCGTTGACAACAGCGGCTTCTTCGACAACGCGCCGCCCCTCGCGGCGCGTCATGTGGATCACCATTGCGATCCCGTCCACTACGCCCCGGCACGTCACGTCCCACGGGAGGTCGCCCCCGCCTTGCATCGCACAGCTCGCCAGCCGTGAGAGGGCGCTCTCGGCGTTGTTGGCGTGGACGGTGGTGAGCGAGCCGCCGTGTCCCGTGTTGAGGGCTTGCAACAGGTCGGCGGCTTCGCCGCCGCGCACTTCGCCGACGACGATGCGATCGGGTCGGTGCCGCAAGGCGTGGCGCACAAGGTCGCGGATCGTGACGGCCCCTTGCTGCAACCCGCGCGCCTCGAACCGGACGCAGTTCGGCGAATCGATCCGCAGCTCGAGCGTGTCCTCGATAGCCACGATCCGCTCGTCGTCGGGGATGAGGGCAATGAGCGCGTTGAGCAGCGTCGTCTTCCCGCTCCCGGTCCCGCCGCTCACGAGGATGTTCCGGCGGGTGTGCAACACTCGCTCGGCCTCGTGACGCACATGCTCAGAGAGCGCGCCGTGTTCCACGAGCTGCGCGGCCGAAAACAATCGTTTCCCGAACCGCCGCACGGTGATAGCAACGGACGGACTGGCCGGCGGGACACAGATCGCCACGCGGGAGCCGTCGTCCAGGCGCGCATCAAGGATCGGCGTCGTCGCCGGGTCCAGGCCCAACGGCCGGGCGATATGGATCGCCGCCCGCTCCAGCGCCGCCGCGTTCAACTGTGGCGTGTCGATCGGCCGGAGCCGGCCGTGGCCTTCCAGCCACACGTTGCCCGGGCCGTTGATCATGATTTCCGATACGTCCGGATCATCGAGCGCGGCCTCAAGGCCTGGCAAAAACGGTTTCAGGAGGTCCAGCCCGTCGCTCTTCATAGTTGCCCTGCCTGTTTCGCCTTCCAGTACGGGAGTTCGGCGGGGAGATAGTGCGGCTTGAGGTAGACCCGTCGGGGCGGGAGCGACTGCACGCCGTCGTACGGGAGACTGATCGCCTGACAGTTGCCGAGGAGCGCGAAGTCGCGCGGCTGAAACAGCGCCTCCCGGTGTTCGTTGAAACTCTTGGTCGCCCCGAGGCTGCTCTTGCCGCCGCTGCTGGCCTGGGCCGACAGGAAATTGATGCCGCTCTGCCTTGAGGATTCGTTGATGGCGTAGGTGGCTTTAAGCTTGCGGACCTGTCCACACAGCTTCGAGGCGATCTCGGCGCTGGCCTCGTCACTCAAGCTCAAGAAGATTCGGGTGCGGAGCGTTTGCAGGAGCGTCCGCCACGCCTCGGAACTGCCCAGCACCGAACGCAACGAGCTAATCGACTGCGTGGCGACGATGGGGATGACGCGGCATTGCCGGGTGAGGGCAAAGGCTTTCTCGTCGCCGCTCGGGTCGTCTTCGCCGACGCTGGCGAACGCCTGGTATTCGTCGCAGAGAAAGACGGCCGGCCGAACGTAGCGGCCGGGCGCGGCCTTCATCTGCGCCGGCCGCCGCAGCAGCGATTGGAGCCATGCATTCTTCAGCATGACACCGATCGCGCGGGCGAGCGCGGGATTGGTCCCGGCGGGCATGTTCAAGGCGAGCACCTTTCCTTGGTCGATGAGCTGATCCAGCGGCGGGAGTTCCTGGGTGAACGCCGTCGCCGCGAGGGGCGGGGGCTGGTGACGCGCGTCCTCGGGCGCGTCGGCCGACGCGGGCGCGATCGGACGACGGGCCGGCCGACGCGCGGGCGGCGGCGGGCAAAAGACCCGCGCGACCGCCGGGAGATCGAACATGGACAGGAACACGGACACGCCTTCCACGATGCTGGATCGGATCTTGTTGTCGAGGGTGTTCCAGTCGTGGACGTACCAGCGGTGGACGGCTTCCACGCGGAGCCGGATCTCCTTCGCCGCCTCGGTCTCGGTGCGTTCGATGCGATACGTGATGTCGTGCGTCGTGAGGACCGCGATCCGCTCGGGCGTCCCGCGCGTGATCACGTCGTCCGGGTCGACCGGGTGCTTCTTCCACACCCACGCGGCCACGTCGTCGACGTGCGCGGTGTAGTCGTGACGCGCGAGGACGATCCACGTCTCGCCGAGCGCGTCGGCGAACGTCTGCGCCTGTTCGATTTTTTGGGCGAAGAGCTGCTTGTCGATGGCGCAATGGTAGACGTCCTGCAGCGTCACCCATCCGCCCGGCAACACGCGGTAGAGCTCGATGATCCACCGGACCAGATTGGTGTACGCCTGCTGCCAGAAGGGTTCCTTCCCCTTGCCGAAGAGCTGATTCAAGAGGGACGCCACGGTGTAGGCAAGCGAGTACGAATCGAGCCACCAGGCGCTGAGCGGGTTCCAGGTCATGCCGCCCGACATGCTCAATTCGAGGTAGTCATCCTCGCGGCCCATGTCGGCGAGCATCCGGCGGATGTCGTGGCAAAAATCTCCCTTCACTTCGAGCACGAGCGCGGCCACGCGCCGCTCGGGATTCTTGGCGTGCCAACTCAATAGCTGGCGCGCGAAGGGGTGCATACACGCCGAGGTCTTCCCTGACCCGACGGCCCCGAAAATCGCCACGCCGGTATAGAGGCCCCGCTCCGGGATGACGAGCCAATCCGGGGTCGGACTCTCCACCAGGTTGACGGGATGATGCACCTCGCCGATGACGATGGCCGGGCCGTCGGACGTCGGCGACAGCGGCCAGGCGGGAAGGCGGCTGCGGAGTCCGAGCCGGACGCCGGCGTGGGCGAACCAGATCCGGGACGTGCTGACGACCAGCATCCCGGCCAGATAGACGGCCAGGCCCGGCACGATGTAGTACCAGGCGACGGCGGCGTGAGAGAAATTCGGCGTGTGGACGTGGACCAGGACCGCCAGCGGATCGTCGGCGGGGAACGGTCCCGGCCACGTCCACGCCGCCGCACAGGACACACCGCCGATGACGAGGAACATGCGGATGAGGCGGTCAAGCATCGCGCCACGCTCCGGCGCGTCGGCGCACGCCTCTGGCGGGCGCGTCAGCCTTCCCGCAGGGATGCGTACGGACGGGAGCGACCCCCCTTGTCGAGGGAGGGTGCTGTCGCTCCCGTCTTTTCCCTCACCGCTGGCGCGGCTCGGGTCAGACGGGTTAGGACGAACAACCCGAATAGCGACGGCGACACATGGACGAGGGTGCTGTAGCACCCCCCCCATCTGTTTCGGTAGCACCCCCCCCTCTGTCGGTGCTACATGTTGCGCGGCCCCCGTCGCGGCCCCCATCGCGGCCCCGGAACGGTCCAGCCGCCGTGTCACACCCTCTCGCGTCATGCGGCCGTCTCGGGGTGAATCAACCGGGTCGTGCTCCACGTCGCATAGTGGTCAATCGCGCCCCGCCGGGTCTCTGTTGTCGGTGTTCCGTCGGGCAGTTGTCGGAGGACGACTAACCGTTTCGACGCCGCCATTAAGCCCCCCGCCGCTTGCAGCGCTCGGTGGTCGCCGTGCACGAGGACGCGCTCGAGTTCCTTCATTTCTTGCTGGACTTCCGGGTCGGCTTTCGTCGGCCCGTCTGCGCGCGCCTCGGGCGGGTGGTCGCCGTCGGTCGTCCAGCGCCGGAGCACCGTCTCGGCCCGGTCAGCGCCGCTCGGGTCCGCACCGATGGCGACGATCTGCACGGCGAACGTCCGCGCCCGCAGCGCGGCCCATAACGGCGCGTGGGCCGTGCCCCACGCGCGCAGTTCACTATCCGTGGTCAGCCCCGGATCGACGTACACAAAGGTCGCCGCCTTCGCGTCCACGGCGACGGGAAACTTGAGCGCAAAAAAGCGTTTCTGCGGCTTTCCTTCCTCACCATAGACGCGGTACGGCAACCGCGCCCGGTCGATGCCGAGCGCGTCGAACCGTTGCACCTTCTCGTCCTCGGTCGGGAGCCATCCGAGCGTGGGCCGCTCGATGACATAATCGAGGGCCAGCAGCCGCCGCATGAGCACCTGGGTCTTCGTTTCCTTCGCGCCCCGACGGTGCTTCACGTTCTCGATGCCAAGCGCCCGGTAGATCGGTTTGTGCGTGATGTGGACGGCGCGCGCGCCGCCTGGAAAGATGGCCCGGTCGTCTTCGACCGCCACACCGCGATCGAGGAGCGTGCGGGTAAACCGTGTCGCGCCGACGCGCGACGCATCGTCAAAAAAATAACTCCACTGCGCCCGCGTGAAGACGCCGCTCTGGAGACAGACCAGGGCGATCCAGTCGGCCTCTCGGCCGGTCCAGCCGAGCGCCGCGAGCGCCGCCGCGCGGGCCTGCACGTGCGGGATCGTCGCGGCGTTACCCATCGGTCACGAGCGCCTGGTCGCCGCGCAAATACGTGATGATGATGCCCATCGGGTTGACGATCATCAGCTCCGGATCGACGGTCGGGAGAAAGAGAAATTGGAGGGAGAGGGTCCAGCGTTCACGCGCGACTTCGGCCCCAGCGACCAGGCGCACCAGGTCGAAGTCAGCGGTCGCGCCGTGGGGTTCTTCCTGGTTCGCTTGGATGCGAAGGATCACCCGTTCGACTTGGAGCTCGTCGCGGGCGGCGCCCGCCGCGAGCATGGCGACGTTCTCGCCTTCGAGCCGGAAGGCTTCATTGGCGAGCGCCGTCGTCAGGAACCGGAGGGCGCGCGGCCACGCGGCTTCGACGGTGGCCCCTCGCCGACTGTAGTAGTCGTCAATGAAGCGGTTCAGGAAATATTTCGTGGTCGGGTCCAGCGGGTCCGTCTGGGCTTCGACGGCGTCATAGGCGAGGGCCTCGGCCCGGCCCACCTCGTCCACGCGGACCACGATCGGGCGCGGGAGTTCGACCGACGACAGCCGGACGATGATCACCACGAGCAAGAGACACAGGCCGGCGAGTCCCATGGACAGCACCCGCAGATGTCGGTTGCTGTGAATCGCCTCGCCCCAGATCTCGGCGTAGGTCTTGCCGCTGTCGTGTTCGGGTTCAATGCTCATCATTTCCCCATCCCGCCCTTCACGGCTCCGGCCGCAAGCGCGGCTTTCCCGCCGGACGCCGCCAGCATGACCACGCCGGTCAACCCGCCGCCCCCGCCGGCGCTGCCACTGACGAGCATCCCGGCCAACTCGCCGACTTTGAGCGACGCGAGCACCCCCGCGATCATCAGCGGGAAAATGATGAGGAACCAGCCCGTCATCTCCTCGGGACTGTCGAGGTTGACGGCGTTGTTCGAAAAGCTCGTGACGTACCCGAGTCCGACCCCGAGGAACACGCGCATGATCGCGCCGGCCACGGCCCCGTAGAGCGCAAACGTGACCATGGATCGGAACCACCCCCAAAAAAGAAACGCCATCGGCTCGAACACGAGCCACGGGATCATCATCGGCCCGAGGAACGTCAGAATCAGGATCGCGATCTGCGCCCAAATGACCTGGGCGTACGTCACGGCATAGAGGATCAGCAGCGAGAGCATCACCAAGAACAGCATCGCGCTCCCAACGATGAGGCTGGCGAGCGCGCCCATCCCTGACACCAGCACATCCGTCCAGCCAATGCCGCCCCACGCATCGGTCACATTCGTGGTGTGTTGGTCCATCATGATCGACAGCTCGGTGCGGACGGCCGTTCCCACGTCACTGATAAAAAAGTCCATCAGCCAGTTGCCGCCGCCCGCGATCAGGCCGGGGAAGGTAAAGCCCACGCCGGGGATCGGCGTGCTGTAAAAGGTGAGCATCACCCACGGAATCCACAGCCCGATGACGAGTTCCACGACGGTCCAGATCGAGAACGTGCCGCTCATCGCGATCTTGAGGCCGGTCCAGACGACGACGATCGCGGCCAACCCGCGCCAGAGCTGGTGGCCGGCAGTGAGGATCGTCGGCCCGTTCGTCCGCACAATGTCGTCCATGACCGTATCGAGAAACCCTTTGAAGTTGTCCACGTCTTCCGGGGGAATGTTGGTCGGGACGTTCGGATCGATCTGGATCTGCGCGTCGGCCGTCGCCGCGCACAGCAGCAGGACCGTGACGAGGAGGCCGACACGCATCACCATGAGGCACCTGGGGTCGCTCAGAACCGCGGGGTGCGGAGCTTCAATGCCTCGCCGCCGTCGCGGTTCGCGGCGATGCCGGCGAGCCGCCGCTCGTACGTCACGCGCCCGCGTCGTTGCGCGTCGAGTCGCGCGGCTTCGCGCGCGCGCCGCCGCGCCTCGGCGTCGAGCGCGGCGGCGGTGTCCTTGGCCGCGATAAACGCGTCGAGTTGGGCCACAGCGGCGGACACTTCGCCGCTGGTGATCAGCCCGGCGACCTGGGCCTGTTGGAGCGCGGTCGGGCTCACGTTCGTTTGGGCGCGGAGCCGTTCGTACGAGTCCAGTGCCGATGTGATCGTCGCCGCCGCCTGTGCCGCCGCGTCGTTCACGGCGTAGTTCAAGGCGGTGCGCTGCGCGCCCTGCGCGCGCTGCTGCCGGTAATTCGCCGCCGCCCGCTCCACCGTCGGCAGGGGGAGCGTCGCGTACTGCGCCAATACATCGTGCTCGGTCACGGTGTCGGCGTCGGCGAGGCGGTCGCGCCAGTGGTCGGTCAGCGGGGTGCCGTCAGTGCTGAACAGGTCGAGCGCGTCGACGAGGTCGGCCGCGTCGGTGTTCGCGAAGTCAGCGCGCCACGTCAGCCCAGCCCCCACGAGCTGGCCGGGGAGCGCCGACAGATCGGTCAAGGCGTCGGTGAGCGCGCCGACTTCGCCCAGCGTGGACGCCCGGATGTGGTCGTACTGCTCTGTGAGTTTGTCGAACTGTTCTCGCATGGACGCGAGCGCGGTCACGGACTGGGTGATCTGCGTGACTTGATTGCCGATGATCGTGACTCGCTGGGCAATCGCGGCCACGTCAGGAATACCAAAAATCGCGTGAGCGGTGGTGCCGCCGATGAGCGGCGAGAACAGCACGAGAACCCAACACATCATCTTTTTCATGGGATGCTCCTTTTCTGTTTCTGCGGCCGGGTCAGGCCGGCCGGGGCACGAGCACATCGGACGTGAGCCAGATCCGCAGCCGGTGGCCGGCGCGGATCGTGATCGTCGGGAGTCGATTCAGGAAGCGGTCCAGGATGGTGGTGGCGCTTTGCGCGAGTCCTTGCCCGACGCCCGCCTGAAATCCCTCGCGTCCGCCGGCATAGGGATTCGAGCCGCGGAGCGTCAACCCCGAGATGATGCCGACGGCCCCGACGCTGGCGAACATCGAGAAGTAGTGGCGATTCACCTGGTCTTTGAGTGCGCCCTCGCCGATCTGATTCAGGCCCGCAAATTCAAGCGACACCCATCGGCCATCCGGGAAGATCAGCCGGTGAAACCCCACGGCGAGCCGTGCTTGATCCCGGCCGCCGACGGCTGAGGCGGATCCGACGACGCGCGAGCCGCGCGGAATCACAATCCGCTGCCGGTCGGCCGAGTAGTGCGGCACGGCCACGGCCGCGAGAACCGGGCCGGGAAAGTCGCCATTGAGCTGGTTCACGAGCACGGCCTCGACAAACGTGCCTTCATAGATCCGCTCCCATCCTGGCGGGGTGTCCGGCGCGCGCACGATGGCGGGGTTCAGGGGATCGCCACGCGGGACGGCGGCTCCGTCCGCCGGGCCCAGTGGGGAGGGTTCGGGCGCGCGGGGTTGCCGTTGGAGCCCCGCCGGACGGATCGGCCCCGCGTCGAGCGCCGTCCCGCCGGCTGGTACTTGTTGGTCCAGCGCCTGCAACGCGGTGAGCGTGTCCAGAAACGTGGCGGGCGCTGGGCCGGTGGGGAGCGGCGTACTCGCGTCGGGGCTCCCGGCGCTGCCCGACGAGGCGACGGGCGCGCCAGCGTCGGCGGTCGCCGCCGGGGAGGCGCCCGCCGGGGTGCGGTAACTGATGGCGACGGGCTCACTCCGAATCGAGCGTGACTGCCGCTCGATGGCTTCGAGCCGGAGTTGTTCGCGGAGATCCGCCTCGGCCTGGGACGCGGTGACGATGCCCGGCCCCGCCAGGGCGGGGTCCAGCGGTGCGCCGGTCGTCGGGTCGTACGCGGGTGTCACCTGCGCGCCCCCGAGCTGATCGAGGGTTTGGCCGGCGGCGTCCACCCGCCGCTGCATCGCGGCGCGCTGCTCAAGATCGTCCACGCGCGCCCCGAGCGCCGCCGCCGCTTGCGGGCCGGCGGGGGCCTCGGTCGCGGCGATAGGTTCAGGTTCGACGGCCGGCGTCGAAAAGAATTGTTGCCAGAGATAGAACACGATCATCAGCACCGCGAGCAGTAGTCCCCCGGCGCGCGTGACGTAGTTCTTGTCAAACGCGCCGCGTGCGGGAGCGATCCGTCGGGTCCAGTTCGGCATGGCCTTATTCCAGGTCGTCGAGATCCACGTTCCAGCCAACACGTTTGCGGCCGATCTGGAGCCAGCCGCGCCCGATGAGCCGCCGCACAATCAACAGCCCGTCGGCCTCAAGGTCGTACGGGATGAGCGAGGGTTGCCCGTCCTTGTTCTCGTACAAGGCGGGCGTTTCCTGGGCGGTCGATCGGAGGTACGTGAACTGGCCGTCGTGCCACATGCCTTCGACCAGGAACGGCCAGCGCGCGGCCTTCTCGTCCAGCTCATAGGGAAACTTGAGCTGCGTGGGATAGGTCGCGCGAAAGCGGTCCACGAGCGCGGTCGCCTCTTGGCGCACGGCCGCGATTTCTTCCTCGGCCTCGGTCTGCACCGCGACGACCGTCTGCCGGCTCTGCTCCACCATCTGCTGATACTCGGCCACGCGATCGCGCGACACGAACGCGGGGATGTGGCCCCCACCGCCGGCCGGTGGTGCGTCGCCGTCGGCCCCGATGCGGATCACCAAGTGCGGAGGGGCCGCCCGCTCTGTCACGAGGAATGAATAGATCCGGCCGCTTTCACAGACGAGCGCGACGTTGGTGGTGACCCGCTCGCCGATGGGTTTGAGAAACGCAAGGTTCGCCGCGCCGGTCAAGTGCCAGTACTCAGAATCGCCGACGACGAAATCGAGGATGGTCTCGTGGGCCGGGAGCTGGATCACCGTGGTGTGCCGGATGCGCGTCGTGACGCGGATGATCTGATCGGCCACGTCGTCTACGCGCAACACGGCCGCGCCACCCGGCTCCGCAGCGGCGGTAGGCGCGTCGTCCTGTGGGGCCGCGGGCGCTTGGGCGACGGCCGGCGCGGGCGTGAGCCAGAGTAGCGCGACGACGGCGAGGAAGATGAGTCGTGGTGTCGTCATGGGTCACTCGTCCTTTCGTGTGGGCCGGCGGGATTGGCGAGCCGCGCGAGGGCGTGCTCAAGGCCGTAGCGTTCAACGGCCTCAGCGCGCCGCGCGCTATCCCGCGCGGATGACGTGTACAGCCAGTACGATTCGGGATCGACCTCCAGGCGCAGAGTCGCGGCCGCGTTCGGGCGCCGGAGGTACAGCTCTTGTTTACTGACGAGCCCCCGGATGGTGGCCACTTCCGCCGGGTTCAACCGAAACACCTCAGCGGCTGTGTCCGGGAGCTCGGGGTTGGCGAGAAACAGTTTGGTCGGCATGGATTCGAGCAACGCCTCGGCCCCGGCCGTGCCGGTCACGTCCACGGCGCTTTGGGTCGCCATGATGAGCGCCGCATTTTTCTTCCGCCACGTCTTCGCGGCTTCGGCGAGATAGGCGAGGACGGCCGGGTCGCGGAGGTAGCGCCACGCCTCGTCGACCACCATCAGCTTCACGCGCCCGGTCTCGTCGGGGTTCTCCAGGGTGAGCCGCAAGCGTTCCAGCAAGTAGAACAGCGCGGCCTCACACAGATCCGCATGCTCGGCTGCGCCCGCCAGATCGATCACCTGCCAGTCGGCCAGCTCGAGATCCTCGCCGTCGGCGGGGTTGTCGAAATACCGGCCCCACGCGCCGCTGCCATACCAGCGCCCCATGGCCGGCCACATCCCGGACGGCAGGGATTTCACCAACACCGTCATCGTCCGGCGGGCCGGCGGGAACGCATAGAGGTCTTCAATGCGGGCGCGGATCTCGGACGGGTCCGGGCCGCTCACGGTCCAGCCGCCGATCCGGAGCAGCCGCATGATCCAGCCCGTCAAAAATTGAAAGGTCCGCTCGGAGGGCGGCAGTGAGAACGGCCGCAGGCGGAACCCCGCGCCGCCGCTCGCGTCGTCGGGCGAGAGTTCCAGATACCCGCCGCCGAGGAATCGCGTGATCCAGCGGTAGCTACCACCGAGATCGAGAATCAACACGCGCGGGTGGTACTGCAGGGCTTGGACGAGCAGGAAATTGAGCGTGAACGATTTGCCCGCGCCGGTCGCGCCGAGGACCAGCGTGTGGCCGACGTCGCCGTGGAACAGGTCGTAGTAAAACGGCGTCTGCCATTGCGTTTCGAGGATGGCGAGCGCCGCGCGGTCCAGGTGCGGGCTCCGCGCGTGGCCGACGGGCGGGCCATAGATCGGCGCGAGGCATGCCGCCGCGCCCGCCGACACAAACACCGATCGGACCTGCCGCTTGCGCGGTTGCGCCGGCAACCGGCAAAACCACGCGGGGAGCTGGCCGTAGCCCTCGCGGATGGCCTTCGCGTCGTGCGCCGCAAAGATGCGGAGAATGTCGCCGTCGAGGCGTTCCGTCTGCTCCAGGGGGCCGTGCAGGGCGATCGTGAGCGCGAGATCGCCGTAGGCGACCCCTTCCGTTTCGAGTTCCACCAGGGCATCGCCCAACCGCCCGCTTTCGACCTCGGCGGCGCTATCGACCATCGCGTTGGCGGTGCCCTCGGTCTCTTGCACGTGCGCCATCATCGAGTAGCGCTTGGAGAAATAGTGGCGCTGCGCGCCGCGAATTTTTCGCCGCGCCGCGTCCAGATCCCACGGGCGCCATTCGAGCGAGACGGTCATCACGCTGTCCAGGCGGTAGAGGTCGTGTAAGAGATTCGCCGTCGCTTGGCCCGGCGGCGACAGCAGCGAATACACAATCACGGGCTCCCCATCGAGCCGCAAGTGTCGCCGTTCGGCTTCCAACTCACTGGTGGCGAGCCGCCAGTTCATGCCGCTCCCGGTCGCCCCATCCCACGGGGTGCCGCCGGGTTTGTTAATGAGTTCGGCGAGGAGGCGGGAGCCGGCGTGGGCGGGGAGGAGGTCAAGCGGGGTGAGATCCGCCACGAGCGTACGGCTGGCGTCCACGAGTTGCCGGAAGCGCGCCGCCGCGTTCTCGATGTCTTGCCGGAGGTAGATGGATTCGTGCGGGTTGCGCCGCCGCTCCAGCCACGTCTTCACATAGGTCTTCCACCAGGGTTGATGGTGCCGGCCCCTCGCGGCCGTGCGGAGCCGGGGATCGTGACACCACGCGAGATAGGTCTCGATCTGTTGCATGCGCGTGGCGAGAAACGCGCGCCGCTTCCGTTGCCCGAGGTCAGCGACGGCCGACAGGTCGTGCTCCATGGCGGGCAACTGCGCCGGCCGGCGCAGGAGATAAAAGTAGATCCGGGTCCGCGCGTCGACGCCGCTCAACATCCGTTGCCAGCGGTGCAACACGGCGTCGAGCTGCGCCGGGGTCCGGCCGTCCAGGACGGTCGGCGACAGCCGCGCGAGCGTCACGAGTTCGCCGGCGCGGGTGAGACACGTCCGGTCGTCGGGGAGCCAGCCCCAATAGGGCAGCTCGTCGGCGAGCGCGCCGGCCGCGTGGTAATCCGCCACCTCACGGTCAGTCGTGGTCATGGCGTGCTCGTCGCTGTTCCGTCATCACGAGATACCAGGGCTGCGCGGCCCACTTCGCCGGGTCGTAGCGGGTCTTGAACCGCACGGACTCCCGGAGAATCGCGAGCATGTGCGGGTCTTCCCGCCACGCGAGCCAGCCCATCCCATACAGGACACAAAAGATCGCCGCGCCGATCACCATGGAGTTGATCGCGTTCCACATCGCCATCCCGAGCGTGGCACTGAGGAGAAACCAGCGCCGTTCGACCCCCATCATGGTGAGCGGGGCCGACAGCGCGGGATAGGCGCGCCAGATGTGCGAGCCGGTCATGCAAACAACCAGGTGAGGAAGTTCGCCGCGCCCATCGCCATCCCCAACCCGAAGATGATCCCGGCCAGCGCCTTCTTGCTGCCGCCTTCGCCGAACGCGAACATCAACCCGCCGACCACGATCGCAATCAGCGACAAGCCCCGCGCGAGGGGTCCGGTAAACGCCTGTTCCAACACGTCCACGGCGTTCAGCCACGGACTGACGCCCTGGGCGAACACCGGGGTGTGGAGTGTCCCGACAAGCGCGACGACGATTCCCAACGGCACAAATCGCATGGTGTTTCTCCTGTCTCGTAATCGGCGCGGGCTCGAGCTGCGGCTCCGGCCCGCCGTGTGTCCCAGTCCCGTTATGGTCTGAACTCTCCCCGGTCTTCGTCCTGCATCTGTTCGGCCAGCTCGGGGTCGCCGGCTTCGCCGCGTCGGATGGATCGCTCCACGAGATCGACTTTGCGCCCGAGGTCGGCCAGGCCCAACGCGCGCGCGCCGGCGTAGATGAGCAACACCAACGTGACCAGCGCGAGCCCGCCGTAGGCGGTGAGGACGACCCCGTACTGGGTGACGAGCACGCGACGGTGCGGGGTCAGGTAGACGAACTGCGGCCCGGCCACGAGCGCCGTCAGCGCGACGATGGACACGGTGAGGCCGATACCCACATAGATCGGTTGCATCGCGTTACAGCTCCACCGATCCATCGCGGCCGGGCTGCGCGGCCCCGCCGCCGCCGTTGCCGCCGTTCCTGCCGATCGCGCGCGCGATGTGCCGCGCGGCGCGGCTGCTGCTGCCGTGCATGGCGAACCCGGCGCCGGCCTTCGCCGCGATCACGGCGCTGTGGTAATGCTCGGACGCAATCTCGACGTTCACCCGTCCGCTGCGCCCCTCGCGGTCCTCGATTTCCAGTTGGGCGTCGGGATACATCACGCGGTCATCCTGCACAGGGAGCCCCAACGCCTGCGCGGTGGTGTGCCGCGCCTCGTCGGCCGCGCGCCGCCCGCCCGCGGCGCGCGCCGTCTCGGTCGCGCGCGCGACGTGTTGCTTGAGTTCCGCGTCGATGCGGACGCGGGTCACACGGCCCCCGGCCATTTCGATGCACGCCTGCTCGTGCGTCGCGGCGCGATACACGGCCGTGTCATGCGACAGGTCGGCGGTCTTGACGATCCCGCTCCACGTCTGTTGTCCGGCGTCGTGGCCGTGCGCCTGCGCGGCGCGGTGCGCGGCCCGCGCGCCGGTCGGCGTGGCGGTCAGCACGGTGTAGGTGCCGCCGTGCGGTCCCTCGGCCTGGTGCTCGCGGACGTGGCCTCGGCGCACCATTTGATCGACGGCGCGGCGGGTGGCGTACGGGTGGCCGTCAAAGTGTGTGTCAGAGAGGTCCTGGTAGGCGACGGCGCGATACATGCCCACGTCGGCCGTTGCCGTGCGCTTGCGCTCGGCGAAGGTGCGCGCGGCTCGTCGCGCGTCGTACTCCCGTCGGTGGCCGCTCCGCGGCTCGTCGCGCGGGCGGTCGTCACGGGGCGGCGCCTTCGGTCGCGGCTCGGCACGCGACGGGCGAGCCGTCGGGGTGTCGTCGCGGAACAGATCAAGGCGATCAAACATGGTGCACCGTCTCGCCTAGCGGCTCATCCCCGCGTCCCGCTCCTGCTGCTGTTCCTGTGGTGTCGGGGGCGTGTGGCTGATCTGTGGGCTGCGCGCGCGCGAGTATGTGCTGGCGAGTTCGTCGTGTTGCTTCTCGGTTGCCTGTTCGTGCTCGCGGATCGGGCGCACGAGGTAGTCCGTCATCTTTTGTGCGTCGGCGGCGGCGCGATAGAGTTCCTTCGGGTCGTCGTCCAGCGCCTTGAGCCAGCCTTCGACGTACGCCGCGCCTCGGCTGCCGTCGTGGCCGACGCCGACTCGCTCTCCGGTCATCATCGCGCTCATTTCGGCGCGCAGTTCCTCGCGGGCGTACTCGGGCGACCCAAAGCCCTTCGCCGCGCCGGTCTGTAGCGTCTCGCGGTTGAGCCGGCTTGCGTGGCCGGTCGCATGGCCTAACTCATGGAGGGCGGTCTGGTAGTAGCCGTTCGCCGTGGCGAACTGATCGCGTTCCGGGAGGGTCACGCGGTCGTCGTGGAGGGTGTAGTAGGCCCGGTCGCCTCGCACATGCGACACGTCCACGCCGCTCTCGCGGATCACCAGCTCGGCGGTCTGGTGCGTCTGCCACTCGGGCGGTGGCTCCGCGTCGCCGCGCCGTTCGAGCGTAAGGCCGTCGGCTTGCTCGACGTTGAACACGGTGTAGGCGCGTACCATCGGCGGGCGGCGGTGCTCGCGCGCCTCGCCGTCGGCCTGGCCTGGCTCGTCGCGCGGGCGGTCCTCGTGCGCCCGCGCGTCGTCGAACTTGTAAAACAGGATGGGCGTCCCCTTCTCGCCGTTCCGCACCTGCCCACCCATGTCCTGAATCTGTTTGTACGTCGCCCATCGGTTGTCGCCGTACCCGTGGGCGGTTTGGGCCACGCTCAAGTAGAGGGCATTCCCGCCCCGGTACGACTTCCCGCTGTGGGCGTTTTCCGGGAGGTGTGTCTCGCCGGGCTTCCAGGGTTTCTGCCACGGCGCCACGCCCGCCTCGATCTGCGCGCGGATCTTGCCGGCAAACGCGGTGTGGTAGTCGTCCTGGGACCACGGGGCGTGTTGTGTGCGGCCGAACGCCATCATTAGGAATCTCCGGTCGGTTCCTCGCCGCGCCACATGGACGCGGCCACGTCCTCGTCTGTGTCGGTGTTGTCGTGTTCGTCGGTGGGGAGGCCGTACGCCTCGCAGATGTCCTTGGATGCGACGACCGGCACGCCGCTCATCAGCGCCCGGCCGAAGTCCTCCGCGGTGTCTACCTCGAGCGCGGGCGCGCCCTCCACCATCGTTTCGCGTATCATGCTGACGACCTTTCTCTTCGGTACACGGTGTGCGTCCCCGCGCGCGGTGCCCGTCATCCGCATCCGCCCTGCTCCGCTCCCGCCGCGGCGCTCATCCCGTTCGCCTCCGGCGGCCGGTCGGCGACGCGCTCCGGCCGTCGACCGCGAGCCACTGCAGCACGGCCGCCTTGCTCCAGCGCGGCCGCTTGTCGATCCCCTGTATGGGCGCCACCGGGAAGATGTGCGCCCGCAGCCGGCGCTTGATCGTCGACGGCGAGCAGCGCAGCAGCGCCGCCACGTCTTCCAGGAACAGCACCTCCGGCAGTGGGTCCATGTCGCCGTCGGCGGCGACCTCCTCCTGCTCGCGGCCCACGCCGCGCCTCCCGGCAACCGCCTGCTCGCGTGCCGCCGCCGCCGCCCGCTCCACGCGCTCCAGCCGGTCGAGCGCCTCCGCGGCCTGCGCCTCGAACCCGGCCCGCGCCGGACGACGGCCGTTGAGCATCGCGTTCAGCGTGCTCTGGCTGATCCCGAGCGCCGCGGCGAGGTCATGTTGCGACAGCCCCAGCTCGGCCAGATGGCCGCGGATCGACCGCATCATTGGGGAGAGCATTTCTAACCTCTATGACTGTAGGTGAGTAATTCTCACCTGTCAACGCCTAAATCGCGTGGGCGCAGATCCCGCGAGTTGCCAGCCGGCCAAAAAAGGCCGATCGCATCATTCATCTGGACGCCTCGGCCACCGTTCGCTGACGAGCGCGGGACGTTAAAGTGGTCACGTACCAGTGATAAAAGGTGAGCTTTACTTGCTCGATAATTTATTGCTATTATGGGCGGGTGGACATTGTTGGCAAGCGCCTACATAAGGCTCGCGCGCTGCAGGGGCTCTCGCAGTTGCAGCTTGCGAACCGCATCGGCACAACGCGGTACCTGATTTCACTGGTCGAGCACGGCCGGTGCGGGCTGTCGCTACCCAGGCTGTCGGCGGTCGTCCAGGCCCTCGGCGTCTCGATCGACTACCTGTTCGGGCTCGCCGACGACCCGACGCCCGCCCACCAGCTCGCCCGCGACCTGACCACCTCGGCCGCGCGCGTCCGCGACCTCGAAGACCAGCAGGCGCGCGCCGGCGTGTCAGACGAGGGCGACTATGTGGGCGTCTCCGAGCTGGCCACCGCCGCTGGTGGTGGGGCCGTCGTCGACGACGAGCGGATCACCGGCCGGATCAAGTTCCGCCGGACCTGGCTCGACCGGCACGGCCTCGTCGCCCGCCAGTGCCGCGTCATCCAGGTCCTCGGCGAATCCATGGAGCCGACGCTCGTCGACGGCTGCTCGATTCTCGTCAACCACGCCGGCCGGCGGCGGCGCGCCGGATCCATCTACGTCGTCCGCACCGACGACGGCCTGATCGTCAAGCGCGCCGGCAAGGACCGGACGGGCGCGTGGCAGCTCGTCAGCGACAACCCGAACAAGGAAACCTGGCCAACCCGGCCCTGGCCCGCCGACGCCGTGGTGATCGGCGAGGTCACGTGGACCGCGCGGACGTTTGCGCGAGGAGTGACCCGATGAAACCCGTCGTCAGCACGACCGACAGTCCGGCGGCGCAGCCGCTCGCGGCGACAGAGGCCCCGCTGCCCCGGACGCGGCTCGCCCCGCAGGATGAGTCGCCCCGCCGCAAGGCGCCGAAGAACGGCGGCGCGCCGGCGCCGTCCCGTCGGCGCGTCCGCGTCGCCAAGGGCATCTACAAGGACCGCCACGGCCTCGCCACCACCGTCAAGGTGCACGGCGTCCAGCGCGAGATCCGCTTTCCGCCCGGCACGTCGCTCAAGACGATCCGGGCGCGACGCGACGAGCTGCGCGCCAGCATGCGGACGCTGCCGGCCGGCGAGAGGCACACCCTGGCTTACGATGCAGACCGGTATCTCCAGCAGATCAGCGGCGAACTCGTCAGCATCGCGGACCGCCGGTACTACGTCGGGCAGTGGGCCGCGCGCTTCGGCCACCTCCGGACCCTGGCACTACCGCAGCAGACCGCTACGCTCAACGATCAATTGCGCCAATGGCGGGAGACGCTGTCCGTCTCAGCGTGTAACCATCGACGGGATGCGCTGACCAACCTCGTGAAGGTGCTGTACGGGCGCCGCGCTGCGGCCGAGCTGGTCGATCTCGTCCGGTTCACACGCCCGGCTCCCCGGCCGCGGTGGCTCGACCGCACCCACATCGCGAACGTGCTGGCGCAGTTGACGCCGGGATCCAAAACCGTAGTACGCTTACGGCTGATGCACTGGACCGGCATGCGACCGTCGCAGATGGGACGCTTGCGGCCGGAGGACTTCCGCCTCGACGAGCCGACACCGTTCGTCGCCGTGCCGCGCGGCAAGGGAGGACGGCTGGCGGCGGTCCCGCTCATCGGCGAAGGGCTCGATGCGGCCCGCGAGTTCATGACTATTCGCGCCTATGGGCGGTGGTCCTGCCCGAGTGCGAACAGGGCCTTGGCACAGGCAGCCCGACGCGCGGGACGTCCGCCGTTCACCGTCTATCAGATTCGGCATTCGTTCGCGACGGGGCTTCGGCGGACGGGATCGGACGTGGCGGACATTCAGGATCTGTACGGGCACACGGACCCCGAGACGACGATGATCTACGCCCCGCCGCAGTTGCAGAAACACGCCGCCGCGATCGAGCGTTTGCAGCGCGCGGACCGGGCGCCAGCACCGGTCCCGCCGCCGATTCGGATGGCAGAGAAGGCTGGCAGCGTTGATGGCACTTCCGTAAGTCGTTGATTTTAAATGCGCGCCCTTAGCTCAGTTGGATAGAGCGTCTGGCTACGAACCAGGAGGCCGCAGGTTCGAGTCCTGCAGGGCGCGCCAACTCGCTTCGCGCGTTGGCGGTCCCTGCAGCTCTTCGCCGCCGCTCGAACGCGCGTGCGCCCGTCGTGACCGGGGACGACCCCGGCGTCGCAACTCGGCTCGCAGTGATCGCGGAACACGAAACGTTCATGCGCGCCGCGCTCGATCAGGCGCGCGTCGGGTTGGCAGCCGGTGAGGTGCCGGTCGGGGCGGTCGTGGTCGTCGGCGGGGCCATCGTCGGTGCCGGTTTCAACCAGCCTCGATCGACGGCGGATCCGACGGCCCATGCCGAGATCGTGGCGCTGCGGCAAGCCGGTCGCGCGGTGGGCAACTATCGGTTGGCCGGGGCGACGCTCTACGTGACGGTAGAGCCATGTCTGATGTGCGCCGGCGCCCTGGTGCACGCGCGCGTCGACACCGTCGTCTACGGGGCGGCCGAGCTCAAGGCCGGCGCCATCGCCTCGACCATGCGGGCGCTGGATCACCCGGCACTCAACCACCGGGTCCAGCCACTCGGCGGGGTGCTGGAGGACGAGGGCCGCGCGCTGATGCAGGAGTTCTTCAGGACACGGAGAGCTCCCGCGGCCTCGATCCCGTAGCTGCCCGTGGTGAAAGTCCTGCGTCGCACCAAGGGCGGTGCTGCGCCCGGCTGGCAAGGCGCGAGGAGCAAGAATACCGGGAGTATTTGACCGACGAGCAACGCAGTCAGGCGGGATGCAGCGCTGGCCGACTGCAGCAGGACTTTCACCACGGGCTGCTATCGTCCGGTGCGGCGTTCTCGATGCGGAGAGGTACCGAAGTGGTCGTAACGGGGGCGCCTCGAAAGCGTCTTGTCGGGGAACCGGCACGTGGGTTCGAATCCCACCCTCTCCGCCACACCTAAACTACTAATATTAAATAACTTACCAGACTATTTTTATTCTGCGTTCCTGAATCGTTCCAAATGTGCCACAATCTGGATCGAGGGACGACAGTGCTCACGCTCTATCGGCGTCACTACCCGCCATGCCAGCACAAGTCGCGGCGCTACAGGAAATGCCCGTGCCCCATCTGGGTGCAGGGCACGCTTCGCGGCGAGAGCATCAAGAGATCCCTCGATCTGCGCTCTTGGGAGGCGGCCAGCGACCTCGTGAGGGGCTGGGAAGCTTCTGGCCAGATTGGGGTCGTCAAGCCCGAGATCCCGACCGTGCAAGGTGCTGTGGACCGTTTCCTGGCCTACCAGCGCTCGCGCTACCTCGCGGAAGAGACCATCAGGAAGTACCAGCAGCTCCTTGACAAGCGCTTCCTCGGCTGGTGCACCAGGACGGGAAGGACGCAGTTCCGCCAGCTTACGGTGGATGCGCTGCGCCAGTTCCAGGAGAGCTGGGAGGATAGCCCGCTCTACGCAGTCAAGAACTTGGAGAGGCTGCGGGCCTTTTTTGGCTTCTGCTTGGACGCGGACTGGATTGAGCGCAATCCCACGAAGGGCCTGAAGCGGCCCAAGACGAAACAAACTCCCACGCTGCCCTTCACCCGCGAGGAAGTGGAGCGAATTCTAGAGGCCTGCAACAAGTACCCGGGTAAGCGGGATCGGGTGAAGGCGTTTGTGCTGGTCATGCGGTATTCTGGGCTGCGGATCAGCGATGCGGCTGCGCTGACCACGGATAGGTTCGCGGGCAACAAGCTCTTCCTCTACACGCAGAAGACAGGGACACCAGTCTATATGCCTCTGCCAGATGTTGTGGTGGAGGCGCTGGAGAATCTGGGCACCCACGGCAACGGAAGATACTTCAGCACCGGCCGCGCAAAGCCAGCCACGGTTCGTGCCAATTGGTCCCGGTATCTGGATACCGTCTTCGAGTTGGCCGAGGTGGAGAACGGGCATTCGCACCGCTTCCGGGACACGTTTGCTGTGGAGTTGCTGGCCTCCGGAGTGTCTTTGGAATCCGTGTCCATCCTACTGGGGCATGCGTCCGTCAAGGTCACGGAAAAGCACTACAAACCGTGGGTGCAGACGCTCCAGAACAGGCTTGAGCAAGAAGTAATGAACGCATGGGCGTAAAGATATCGGCGTGGCCAGCATGCGAGACAACGCCGTCCTCATTAGACGCCCATCGCAACTGACAGAGGCAGAGACAACCGGCTGGAGTCAGGAATGGGGCGGGTGACGTTCAAGTTGGAGGAAGGCCGAAAGCTGACCCGGCGTCCGGCGAGCCGGCAAGACGTCTCCCGGTGGAGGCTGCTTTCCTGTTGTCGGCTTGTCTTCGATGTGGATGATCACGTCGACGTCCAAATAGACTTGGCGTAGATGCGGATAGGTCTGGTCGGACGGCCTCGGGACTTCGAACCTGCCGCGAGGCTCGGAAGGTGAGCCGGGCTTGTTTCGACAGCTCATGCAGCACGGTGGGTTCGGCTTCAGGGGTGACCGCCTGAGCCGTGCGCGGTGAATAGGAGAGGGCGAATGTTCCAGGTCAACCCGTTCGGACAACCGCCTAGTCCGGCTTGAAGAACGGCGTTTCGCCGACCTGGATCTTCGGGAGCGCGACCATCTTCAGGAATGGCTGGTGCGAATGCCGGACGCGCTTGGCGAAGATCTCCTGATTGTTCAGAAGGAGTTCGACGGCTTCGCGGACACCCGCGAACGCCTCGATCTCCTGGCTCTCGACAAGGAAGGCGGGAGTATCCAATTGCACGTACAACCTAATCTTCTCGAAGAACGAGGCGCGAGTGGAACTGTCTCTCCAGCGGTCCGCTGCCACGGAGAACAAGTGGATTTTCGATCAGCTCGAACAGGAGAGGCAGGAGCTTGAAGGCCGGTTCGGTGACGAACTCCGGTGGCTACGCCTGGACGAGCGCAAGACAAGCAGAATCTGCTATTCCCACCCCTTCGACGGCTTTAACGAAGAGAACTGGCCGGAGATGATCGAGTGGCTGTGCCGGCACATTGTCAGGCTCGACGAGGCGTTCTCGAAACCGCTTGGCCGTCTGAATCAGAAACTGAAATCCCGTGGCGACACGCTTGCCGGCGATCGGAACGTTCCTCAATCAGTCTCGGGTGCCTGACGCATCTGTAGCGCCGTTTTGGCGGATGTCGTTTGGCGGCGGCGAGACCAAAACAGCGGAGAGGACGATCTCGAGGTCCACGGAGAAGATGGCAGCCGGCCCGTCTCGGCTGTGACCATTGAGCGCGCTCGCACTGTAGACATTACAGGCCTCGTTGGACACCATGGCCCGCCATGTGAGGAGGCAGAGTCGACGGAGTTCGAACCCGAGATACTCGACTTTTTAAGTTAATAATGGCAAAGGATTTCTGGCCGTTTGACGAGCCATGTTCCTATATCCGTGTTAGCGAGAGGCGGCGAACCTCACAGAAGCCAACCAGCTGACGTCCCAATATATCCGGGCACGCAAGGTCGGGACGGTGGTTGGAGTCGTTCTATCGACATCCTCGAATTCTCTAAAGTTCTAACAAAATTGATGCGCTGAATCAGCGCGATCCGCTCAAAAGCCGAGGTAGAGACACATATTGCGCACGTGGAGTGCGAGTTTCAGGCGGTAAGGCACTTAGTCGTCCGAACAACACCGCAACGTAGAGACACCTGACTGAAGCACACGCCAACTATCGCGGTGGCGCGGAGCATGGCGCGCTAGTTCCGCGCCTTCCAGAGCTTCAGTAAGTTACAGAGCGCGATCGCGGCACGGACAACCAGCGTGTCGAATGCATCCTCGATCTCGACGTAATCGTGGCGGTGAACCGCTTCCGACATCGCGTCGATTATTGAGATGGCGGACTCAAGATCTGCGCGCGCTACCCGGCGGTAGGTCCGGTTCTGAAGTGGCACGCAAAGCCAGTAGACCTGCGCCAGTCGTCCCGGCTTTCCGTCGCGAACGTACTGCCGAGGAATGTCCGCGAGGGCATCGATGGGAGCCACTGCGTCGAGAACCCCGACGAGGATGAACCGAAGCGATGCCCCGGCTTGGCGCGCCCAATCCGGCCCGTGACGATGCACCGCATCCCAGACGCCTCGCCATGCCTTCATAAGCTCCGGGCTGAGCTCGGGCAGTACCGCGTCGATGTACCCGAGGGTGCGGTCCTTAACGCCACCCCAGATCTCGTCGAGCGCGCTCTCGTCCTCAATGTCGTCGTGCGTGGTGACAACGCGCACGAAGCGCGACTGCGAAAAGACGGCGTCGGCTGGCGCATCTAGGAGGGAATCCGACTGGGTCGTGAGCCATTCCGGTTGACTCGCGATACTCGCACCGAAGCCTGCATAGGCGCGATTCAGCCGATCGGTCTCGTATCTGACCAACGATCGTGTGATAGCGTGAACGCCCAATAGGTCGGCGAAGTCGTGTTGGGCACGAAGGGTCTGAAGCAGCTTCTCGCTCTCGTGGGACATCGCCGAAAGGTGGCGCAGTTCCCTAGCGCAGTCCGGCAACTCGCACGACTTGAAGAGACTGGTGGCGTGCCGGAGCGCGTCGAGTGCAGCGTCGTTCACGAGCAGGCTGTTCGCGATCGTGGCGCTCACATGGTCGGGCGGCATCAACGCCTTCAGACCGGCCAAGTGGTCGACCGTCGAGTTGAGCGACTCGAACTGTTCCGCGATCCCGGCCGAGATGCGTGCACTGAACTGCTCCGAATCGAACACCTTCAGGCCGACGAACGCGTCGGCAACAGCCTTTACGTGTGCCATCCCGTACTGGGACCCGATGCGTTCGCTGGCATCGCTTAGCTCGCGAAGGTACAGTAGGTCTCGCCCGTGCATTTCCTGCATCTGGCGGAGTGCCGGCAAGTTGACGATGAAAGCGCATCTGGTCTGCAGCCTTCAGGGCCGCGCTGATCGAGCCTTGCTTTGCGGCTATGGCGCGCTGGAGGTCGTCCCTAAGGCGCAGAATCGCAGCGACTTCGTCGTTCG
The DNA here is from genome assembly GCA_965197935.1 of Vicinamibacterales bacterium. Classification (GTDB taxonomy): domain Bacteria; phylum Acidobacteriota; class Vicinamibacteria; order Vicinamibacterales; family CAZQMT01; genus CAZQMT01. The sequence goes on from CBDAOD010000003.1 coordinate 898,474, forward strand.
ATAGGCCCATATCAGCATTTTAGCATTGAGGACATTGGCTGGGTCGTCCACGATGTTGCCTTGCCCGCCCGCTCATCGGGGATCAGATCCTCGTGTTCGACGAGTTGGAGGAGATCGCGACTGGGCATGCGGAGAGACGTACCGGTCGCGGGGCAGCCTGCCAAGACGAATGTGGCCCATCGCGCTACTGGCTCGAGTGTCCGGAGATTCGCGACCTCCTACAAACAGCAGTACGATCTGGCGCACGAGGATTCAGTCATGATGGGCGGAGTCAACAAATGAACTCTCTCACAACCCCGGGGCGGTCTATCTCGTAGCCTCGGCGGGTCTGAGTGAGTGCTAGTCTCAGTTGAAATTCGGGTGGCGACCCCGTATAGGAATGAGCGTTCCGCCAAGAACGGCACATTCCAGGAGGTCACCACCCATGGCGCGCAAAGTACGACAGCTACGAGGAAAAGGAAACCACATCGGCCTGGTGCCGGTACCGTCGATGGCGGCCCCGGACCTGGACACGCGCATTGCGTTGATCCAGGCGCTGATTCCGGTGGCGCTCGAGAAGGTGCACGTCGAGTTGCAGGCCGATGTGGAGCGGCTCGCTGGCGAGCGGTATGTGCGGGAGGGCCGGCGGCTGGGCCACGTGCGCTGGACGGCGCAACGGGGGTCGATTTACTTGGCCGATCAGAAGATTCCGCTCGCGGTGCCGCGGGTGCGCGATCGCCTGCGGAACCAGGAGGTGCCGCTGCCCACCTACGAGCGGTTGCAGGCACCGCGCACCCTCGACGCCGGGCTGCTGCACAAGGTCAAGGTCCTCGGCGGCTTGTCCACCCGAGAATACGAGCGGTGCGCGGAGGCGGTCCCGGAGGCCTTCGGCTTGAGCGCCTCGACGGTGTCGCGTCGCTTCAAGCGGGCCAGTGCGCGAAAGCTGCAGGAACTGCTGGAACGGCGCCTCGACCGCTACGACGTGGTTGCCCTGCTCCTCGACGGCAAGACGTTCGCGGAGGATGAGATGGTCGCGGCCGTCGGCATCACGATCACCGGGGAGAAAGTGCTCCTCGGGTTCGTGCAAACGGCCACCGAGAATCGGAAGGTCTGTGCGGCATTCCTCCGCGAGCTCGTGGACCGCGGGCTGCGCACGGACCTCGGCCTCCTCGTCGTGACCGACGGCGCCAAAGGGTTGCACGCGGCGGTCCGCGAGGTGTTCGGGACGGCGGCCCGGCTGCAGCGGTGTCAGTGGCATAAGCGCGAGAATGTCCTGGCCTATCTTCCGGAGCGTCACCGGCCGACCCTGCGCCGGAAGCTGCAGGCGGCGTATGAGCAGCCGACGTACGAGGCCGCCAAGCGCGCGCTGGGAAAGGTCCGCGCCGAACTGGTCCTTCTCAATGCCTCCGCAGTGGCGAGCTTGGACGAGGGCCTGGAGGAGACGCTCACCCTTCATCACCTCGGCGTCTTTCGCGAGCTGGGCACGAGCTTGAAAACGACCAATGCGCTCGAGTCGATCCACGCCCGTGTCGAGAGCCGCATCGCCAAGGTCGATCACTGGAAGAACAGCGAGCAGAAGCAGCGGTGGTTAGCCACCGCATTGCTCGATCTCGAGCCGCGGCTGCGCCGCATCAAGAACTTCCGAGCGCTGCCCTTGCTGCGTGTCGCATTCACGCGACAGATCGAAGGAATGAAGAAGTCGGCGGCGTAAACCAGAGGGTCGTCACCGAATGTCAACTACGAATGGCATTGACTCGCGGGTCTCGGGTGTATAAATGGTCCATCCGGGGCAGGTAATACTGAAATCACAGAGGAATGGTAGGCCTATGATTGCGATCCTTCACTTGAGCGATATTCATATCTACGAAGGAGACAACCCGATCGAAACACGAGTCACAGCCGTAGCTGCCGCCCTTCGAGCTACGGCCTTTGAACTCGATGCGTGCTTCATTGTGTTGAGCGGTGACATTGCGTTCTCTGGTCTTGCACTTGAGTACTCTACCGCCCACCGACTGCTATCAGCCCTCCGTAAGAAGATTACGTCGGATCACTCGAAGGCTCAAGTTGAGCTTGTTGTCATACCAGGAAACCACGATTGCGACTTCCAACATTCGTCCGACCTTCGGGAGCTCGCAATCGAGAACATCTCGAATCTGGAAAAGATTGATGTAGAGGGCGAGATCGTCCGTAGCTGTCTCTCAGTGCAGGACGAGTACTTCAAGTTCTCTGAGGCTTTCACTGGGCAGCTCTTAAGCGCCGCGCAGCGTCTATACAGAGAAAGCGAGTATGGAGTGGGCGCGTACAAGATTCGGTTTCATCTGTATAACACCGCTTGGGTGTCGCGTCTGCATGAGTTGCCAGGCACCCTTTACTATCCCGTCTCAGTTGCTTCCGAGGCAGATTCACCATCTCGCCCGGTCGCCGATGCAGGGCGTGACGGCGCTCCGCGAGGCCCTCGCCCACCGCATCACGCGGCTCTACGGCGCCGTCTACGACCCCGACACGGAGATCACGGTGACGTCCGGCGCCACCGAAGCGCTGTTCTGCGTCATCGCCGCGTGTGTCGGACCGGGTGACGAGGCGATCGTCATCGAGCCGTGTTACGACTCGTACGTGCCGGTTATCCAGCTGTGCGGCGGCACGCCGGTCTTCGTCACGCTGCGATTCCCCGACTACCGGATTGACTGGTCCGAGGTCGGACGCGCGATCACGCCGCGGACCCGCCTGCTGATTCTCAACTCGCCGCACAACCCGACCGGGATGGTCCTCGAACCCGACGATCTCCGCCAGCTCGCGGAGCTGCTGCATCGGACCGACGTGGTGGTGCTGAGCGACGAGGTGTACGAGCACGTGATCTTCGAGGGTCTCCGTCACGAATCGCTCGCCGGCTCACCCGAGCTGGCGGCGCGGAGCTGTATCGTGAGCTCGTTCGGGAAGACGTATCACACGACCGGCTGGAAGATCGGCTACGTGTCGGCGCCCGCGTCGCTCACCGGCGAGATCCGGAAGATCCACCAGTTCGTCACGTTCGCCTCCAACACGCCGATCCAGCACGCCTACGCGGAATTTCTGGGTCGCCGGGCGAGCGAGGGCGAGCTGGCGCGGTTCTATCAGGAAAAACGCGACCGCTTCCTGTCGCTGATTGGCGAATCGCGGTTCAGACCGATCGCCTGCCGCGGCACCTACTTCCAGCTGCTCGACTATTCCGCAATCACCGACGAGGCCGACGCCGACTTCGCGCGCAGGCTGCTCGAAACGCACGGCGTCGCCGCGATCCCGACCTCCGCATTCCTCTATGCGAGCGCGGCGCCTGCCGTCCTCCGGTTCTGCTTCGCGAAACGGACGGACACCCTGGAAGCCGCGGCCGAGCGTCTCCGCGCCGTCTGACCACCGGGCCAGACGGTCCAGTCACCGGCCGCCCGCGCCGCGTACCCGCACACGCGGTGGGATCAACGCCGTCGGGTGTGGTCTCGCCACTGCGACCCGGCGACCGCCAGCAGCGTGACCACGCCGACCAGGTCGAGCGCCGAGAGTCCGACCGACCCCATCCAGCTCATCTGCCCCAGCGTGAAGGCCTCACCCGGATACAGCAGACACCCCGACGCCAGCAGGAGCGCCATCCTCGACACGATCGACAGCGGCCCGACCAGATAGCCGGCGATGCCTGCCGCGAGCGGCACGATGCCCAGAATCGCCATGACGACGGCGAAGACCACGCTCGATATCGCCGGCGTCCCGCCCGTGGGCGCCAGCAGCAGCAGCTCCGGACGGAACACGAACATGTAGGGCAGCGTGAACCCGACGAGGGCGAACCGGAAGGCCGCCAGCCCCGAGCGCATGATGCTGGTGTCGGCGATAGACGCCGCCGTGTAGGCCGCGAGCGCGACGGGCGGCGTCACCATCGACATCATGCCGAAGTAGAAGATGAACAGGTGCGCGGCCAGCGGGATCACGCCCAGGTTGCCGAGGACCGGCCCGATGAGCGTGGCCAGGAGCAGATAGCACACCGCCGACGGCAGCCCCATCCCGAGGACGATCGACGAGACCATGATCAGCACCAGCGCCAGGAAGAGGCTCTCCTCCGCCAGCGGCACCAGCAGGGCGGGCAGCTTGGTGCCGATGCCGGTCAGCGTCACGACCCCGATCACGATCCCGACACAGGCGGAGGCCGCGATGAGCGCGGTGCCGCCGCGAGCCGATCGATCCATGGCGGACAGTGCGCCGGCCAGCGTGATGCGCGTCCGCGGATGGCAGGCCCCGAGCGCGAGAATCACCCCAAGGGCGAGGGTCACCGCGCGGAACGGCGTGTAGCCCGACACGAGAAAGAGAATCAGCGACCCCAGGCCCAGGAAGAAGACGACGCCTTCGTAGCGGAACCCGACGGCCGCGACGGGCGGCGGGGCGGCCCGCAACGTGCCCACGCGACGGGCGTAGAAGTGCACGATCAGGAACAGGGACAGGTAGAACAGCAGGGCCGGCACGATCGCGGCCTTGACGATCTCCAGGTAGGTCACCGGCGGATCGATGATCTCGAGCATCATGTAGGCGCCCGCACCCATCACCGGGGGCACCAGGGCACCGCCCGAGCTGGCGGCGGCGGTCACCCCGGCCGCGATGTGCGGCTGGAAGCCGGCGCTCCGCATCATCGGGATCGTGAAGGTGCCGGTCGTCGCCGCGTTCGCGACGGCGCTGCCCGAGAGCGACCCCATCAGACCGCTGGCGAGCACGGACACCTTCGCCGGGCCGCCGGCCGCGCCGCCGAACAGCCGCTGCGCGTAGTCGATGATGAACTGCGTGGCGCCGGTGATCTCGAGCGCGGCGCCGAACACGACGAACAGGAAGACGTAGGTGAACATCACCTTCAACGCCGTCCCGAACACCCCCTGGCTGTGCAGGAAGGCCTGGGCCACGATGCGGTCGACCGGGTAGCCGCGATGAGGGAACAGCCAGTCAGGAAACGCCGACCCGTAGTAGGCGTAAAGCAGGAAGACGCCGGCCAGTATGGGAAGCGCGACACCCAGCGCGCGCCGGGACGCCTCGAGGACCAGCAGCACCCCCACGACGCCGACCAGGAAGTCCGCGGGCACCTCCGCACCGGCACGATCGCCCAGCGATCGCTCCCCGAACCAGATCCCCTCGAACGCGGGCTCGGTCTGCACGACCACGTAGGCGCAGCACACCACCGTGATGGCCGAGAGCAGCGCGTCGAGCCACCCGGAGAGCGGATGGTGCTGCCAGCGCCGGCTGGTCGGGTAGAGCAGGAAGCTGAGCACCAGGCCGAGCAGCGCGAAGATGGCCAGCTGCGACTGGGGAGACAGTCGCGGGTAGTTGACCTCCAGCAGGGTGAAGAGCGTGAGGAAGACCGCGAGCGTCCGGACGACCCGCTCGCGCGCTCGCTGCCACATTGATGTCGCTAGCGGTCGTCTGATGCGGGACTGGAGGCGGCGTCCCCGGCCGAAGGCGCGGCCGTGCCCGACGGGTCGGGCCAGATCCCGATCTCCTGGTAGTAGCGGATGGCCCCAGGATGAAACTCGGTGCCGGTATCGCGAATCGCGTTCTGCGGGTTGATGGCGCGACCGGCCGGATGCTTCGCCGTGACGCTCTCGCGATTCTCGTAGATCGTCTTCGTGAACCGGTAGACGAGGTCCTCATCCTGGCTGGCGGACGTGATCAGATGCATCGAGCCCACGTCGAGTCCCTCGAAGTCGTCATCTTGCCCGCGATAGGTCCCTGCCGGAATCGTGGCCGGGCGAAAGAAGGGGTAACGGTCGATTGCCGTCCGCCGGCCGTCCTCGGAGAACGGGATGAAGTAGACGTCCTGCGACGCAGACGCCTGCGTGATCGACGCCGTCGGCACCGCCCCGCCGAGGAACGCGGCCGCCACGGCGCCGTCGGCCAGCATGTCGACGGCCGCCGCCTGGGTCGCGTTGAGCGGCGTGAAGCTCTCATAGCTCACGCCGTGCTCGGCGAGCAGCGGCTTGACGAAGTAGTCGAAGCCCGCACCGGCCGGCCCGACGGTGACGCGTTGCCCCGCAAGGTCGGTGAGCTGTCGGATGCCCGAGGCCGCGGGCGTGACGAACAGCGCGACGTTCGGGGCGAGGGTCATGATCGATCGGACGGCGTAGGCGCGGTCCCAGCCTTCGCTGCCGCGCACCGCGAAGTAGGTGATCGCCGCGTTCGATAGCGCCAGATCGAGCTCACCAGTCGCCAGACGCCGAATGTTCTCCTGCGACCCGCTCGTGGCCTCGCTCGTGACCTCCCAGAGCTCTTCGACGCTGCGCTCGTTGAGCGCCTCCGCCAGGGCGCCGCCGACCACGAAGAAGGCACCGCCCGGCGGCGCGGTCCCGAAGCTCAGGAAGCGGTTCCGGCCCGGGCTGCCGGCTGCCGTGTCCTCCGACGGGCCCGCACCGCCGCACCCCGTCAGGGCGAACACACCCAGCGCGGCGACGGTCACGGCTCCTCGACGCAGTGTCATGGTCGGCTCGGACTCGGATCCGGCCACCCCGGCGCCCAGGGCGCCGAAACGGCGGTCCGCGTACTGTAACAGAAATCGTCCGCCAGCCGACCCGTCCACCCAACCACGGCGGCCGCGCCCAATCTCGGCCGTGTCATACTTCGACCGGCCTCGCGCAGGCTCACGACGGAGTCGACCGCATCACACCGCCGTGCACGGTGAAGGAGGACGCCATGTCATCTCGGCTCCTTTCTCTCGTGGGTTGATGGCCGTTTTGCTTAACGTCATCAAACCACAGGGTGTGGGAGCCGTTTCAATTTCCAACTAAGTTTCGCTCACCCTCTCCGGCCCCGCACGGCGCGAATGATGTCAAGTTTTTGTGCTTAAAAACTTGACATCTTGGGTGGTCATCCCCAGAGTTGAGGGCATGGCCGGACGCACCACACCTCCCACGGAGAGACGACAGATCGCAAGCTGGGTTCGCCAGCAGATCGAAGAGGGCGGCGAGCGCTTGTGGCGCTTCGACGATTTTCCCGGCGCCCCTGTATCGGCGGTGGCCCAGGCCCTCTCACGCCTGGCGCGTGAGGGAGAGCTGGAGCGCCTGAGCAAGGGCGTCTATTACCGGTCCCGGCAGACCGCCCTGGGTAAGAGCCACCCGAACCCGGCCGCCCTCCGCAAGCTCGCCGCTGTGCGCGACCGGTCCGTCTTCCCCGCCGGCCTCGCGGCGGCCAACCTCCTCGGATTCACGACGCAGAGCGCCGGCCGTGGCGAGGTCGCCACGCGTGGGTTCAGGCTGCCGCGCAAGCTGCTAGGCAGCGATACCGTGGTTCACACGCGCAGGCCGGAGGCCTGGAAAACGCTGTCTGATACCGACGCAGCACTACTCGACTTCCTGCGGCGGGAGGGCAGGACCAGCGAGCTTTCGCCAGAGAATACCGTCAAGCGCACACTGAGGCTGTGCCGTGAAGACGGACGTTTCGAGCGGCTGCTCGCGGTCGCAGCAAGCGAACCGCCACGGGTGCGCGCAATGCTCGGTGCCATCGGCGCGCAACTCGGCAAGAAGCCTACGGCGCTCAAGGATCTGCGCGACTCCCTCAATCCCGTCTCCCGCTTTGACTTCGGCACGCTGGACGGGCTCGCTCACGTGGCGGACTGGCAGGCCAAACGGAGTCCGGCCTCATGAGGCTGTTCGAACATCCTGATTTCGAGCAGGCGATTCTCGAGGCCGCGGAACACTACCGCGCGCGCGGTCTGCGCGCAGCCATCATCGAGAAGGACTACTACGTCACGGAGGCGCTGCGTATCATCGCCGCCACCGTGGGTGAAAAGACGATCTTCAAGGGCGGTACAAGCCTCTCGAAGGGATGGAACCTGATTGGGCGGTTCTCAGAGGACATCGATGTCTTCCTGGATCCGCAGGCCTTTGAGCCAGCACTCGGCAAGCGTGCGATCGACCGGGAACTCAAACGCCTGCGGGACTCCGTGGACGGGCACCCGGCCCTCACATTCCTGAAGGAAGAGAGCCGCACCATCGGTGGCTTCGGGCGTTCGGACCGCTTCTCCTATGGGCAGCGTTTCGGCGGGGCGGGTGAGGTCGCCGGGCAGGTGCTCGTCGAAGCCGGAACGGCGAGCGGCCGCGAGCCAACAACGACGCTGGAACTGCGCTCCTATCTCGGAGCGTTTCTGAATGAACGGGGGCTGTCTCTTGTGGCAGAGGATGAGGCTGGATTCCCCATGCGGCTGCTCCACTTCCGGCGGACCTTCGTCGAAAAGCTCTTCGCAATTCACAGCAAGGTCGAACTGCTCAAGCGCGACGGCCGGCCGCTTGGAAGCTACGCACGCCACTATTACGACCTGTTCCATCTGGCGGGACAGCCCGAGGTGAGAGCGATGCTCGCCTCGGATGAATACACAGAAATCAAGGCCGACTACGACGCGATCAGCCGCGCGCACTTCGCGCAGAGCTACTTCGCGCCGGAGGGGATGAGCTTCGCGCGCAGCGACGCACTGTTTCCAGCGGCCCAGCTTGCCGACATGATCGGTCGCGAATACGAATCCCAATGCCGCCAACTCTGTCTCGGGCCGTACCCGTCCTGGGAGGAGGTTCAGTCCCGATTTGAGGAGTTCAGAGAGGTTCTTTGAAATGGCGGACTACGATTTTCGCTCGCTCTCGCCGCATGACTTTGAGCGGTTGTGCCGTGACCTGCTCCGGAAAGCTTTTGGCGTGCGGCTGGAGAGTTTCACCAGGGCCCCGCTCACAGCGACCGGGCAGGCTCAGTGTCGAGGCTTGAACGATCCGGTTATGCCCATTCGGGAGCCGATATGGCGGTGGGCTGCCGAATACAATAGCCCGTCCAGTGTGGGCACACGGGGCGATTCAACGTGCTGGCGAGTCGGTTCGTGCACCGGCTGAGGTGCTCAAGGTTGCCGCGGATATCCGCGCACGTATCAAGGGCGAAAAGAACGGTCTGAGCCTGGCACGGTATGAATAGCGACACCTTCAACGACATCGAGAAGCTCGAAACAGACCTCTGGGAGGCCGCGGACAACCTCCGGGCGAACTCGAAGCTCACGTCAAGCGACTACTTCATGCCGGTGCTGGGGATCATCTTCCTCCGTCACGCGGCCAATCGTTTCGAGGCTGCACACCGGCAGATTGAAACCGACCAGACGGGCGGCAGGATGCCAAAGCGCACGGTCCGGCCGGCTGACTACATCGCGGGCCGCTCCTTCTACCTGCCAAAGAAGGCCCACTACGACTGGATCATGCAGCAGGCGGCGGTGAGCGGTGCCGACCTGCCGAAGCTCGTCACCGAGGCCATGACCGCCATCGAATCTGAGTTCGAGCCACTCCTCGGCGTCTTGCCCAAGGACTACGGCATCTTCGAGCCCACGGTGCTCGAAGACCTGATGCGCTTGTTCAACAGCGAGCAGATCAAGCAGGCCACCGGCGACGTCTTCGGTCGCATCTACGAGTACTTCCTTGCCAAGTTCTCGATCCAGAAAGCGCACGACAACGGCGAATTCTTCACGCCGTCCTCGATCGTGCAGACCATCGTCAACATCATCGAGCCGAACCACGGCACGGTGTTCGACCCGGCCTGCGGCTCGGGCGGCATGTTCGTCCAGTCCAGCCACTTCATCGAGCACGAGGGCGGCGACACGGCCAAGAAGGTCGTCTTCTACGGTCAGGAGAAGAACCGCGACACCATCCGCATCGCCAAGATGAACCTCGCGGTGCACGGGCTGGAGGGGAAGATCGCCGAGGCCATCACCTACTACCAGGACGAGCACACGCTCGCCGGCACGTGCGACTTCGTGATGGCCAATCCACCGTTCAACGTGGACCTGGTGGACGCCGAGCGCATCAAGGGCGACCCGCGTCTGCCCTTCGGGTTGCCTGGTGTCAACAAGCAGAAGAAGGTCGGTAACGGCAACTATCTCTGGATCTCCTACTTCTGGAGCTATCTGAGCTCGAAGGGCCGCGCTGGCTTCGTGATGTCCTCGCAGGCCTCGAGCGCCGGGCACGGTGAGAAGGAGGTGCGCCAGAAGATCGTCGAGACGGGCGACGTGGACGTGATGATCTCCATCCGCTCCAACTTCTTCTACACCCGCACCGTCCCCTGCGAGCTGTGGCATTTCGACCGGGCCAAGGCGCCAGAGCGCAAGGACAAAGTGCTGATGCTCGACGCGCGCAACGTCTATCGTAAGGTCACGCGCAAGATCTACGACTTTTCGCCCGAACAGATGCACAACCTCGCGGCGATTGTCTGGCTCTACCGCGGCCAGCGGAAACGCTTCCTCGGGCTGGTAAGGGACTACTTCGACCGCGTCTGCGCCGAGAGCGCCGCCGTCGCAGAGATGCTTGCGCCCTTCGTGACCACACTTACCGACTTGCGTGGACGCTTCGATGCGCTCGCCAAGGCCACGGCGACGCACGCCGACCTCGACGCTGACAAGAAGCAGTCGCTCAGCGATGCCGTCACCGACTTGCGTGAGGCCGCCGCGCTCTACGAGGCCGCCGCGAAGAAGCTTCGTAAGAGCCTTGCCGCCTTCGTTCAGAAATACGCGAAGGCGTTGCCCGACAAGAACGACGCCCAGCACGCCGCGCGCAAGGCGTTTACCCCACACGCGGAGGCGACCCGCAGCCTCATCAAGCAAGTGGACCTGCTCTACAAGCTCGCCGCGCAGGTGGCGGATCTTGGAGCGGAACTTGGCATCGATCTGGCGGCCGACGATGCGATCTCCTCCGCCTACGACCGCCGCGTCACAGGCCGGCTGGTCAAGCAACTCGACGAGGAGCGCAAGACCGCCGTTGAACAGTTGAAGCACGCTACGTACTTCCACCGGCAGGTAATGTGGCTGCAGGACCGTTTCCCGAAGGCCGAACTCGAAGCTGTGCCGGGTCTGGTGAAGCTTGTGGACCGCAAGGACATTGAAGCCGCCGACTGGAGCCTCACCCCTGGCCGCTACGTCGGCGTCGCCCTGCCGGAGGAGGACGAGGACTTCGATTTCGAGCAAACCCTGCGCGACATTCATGTCGAGCTAGCCGATCTCAACAAAGAGGCTGTGGATCTGGCGGCAAAGATCCAGGAGAACTTCGAGGAGCTGGGGGTATGAAGTTCGCCGAGCCGCGCCCGATCAAGGACTACTGCCTCGGCATCTACGACGGACCCCATGCGACGCCTAAGGAAGCAGGCGATGGTCCGGTCTTCCTTGGCATCAAGAACATCACTGACGATGGCGCACTCGATCTGTCCGAGATTCGCCACGTTTCCGAGGAGGAATATCCGCGGTGGACACGGCGAGTGACGCCACAGGCGGGCGACGTGGTGTTTACCTACGAGGCAACATTACATCGTTACGCGATCGTCCCCGATGGCTTTCGCGGGTGTCTGGGTCGGCGTGTTGCGCTAGTACGACCCGACCCGGATCAAGTCGATAGTCGGTATCTGCTTTACTTCTTTCTGTCGCGCGGCTGGCGGCAAGTGATCGAAAGCAATGTGATCACGGGGGCAACCGTTGATCGAGTTCCACTGGAGAGATTCCCGTCTTTCCCGGCCGCATTGCCTCGGTTACGTATTCAGCAACAGATCGCTGAAATCCTCTCCGCCTATGACGACCTGATCGAGAACAACCGGCGACGGATGGCGCTGCTGGAGGACGCGGCACGGCAGCTCTACCGCGAGTGGTTCGTCCGCCTGCGCTTCCCCGGCCACGAGCACACCCGTATCACTAACGGCGTGCCGGAGGGGTGGAAGCAAAAGACGTTCGGCGATGTATGTCAAGCGGTAGGTGGCGGGACCCCACCAACATCCAAACCTGAATACTGGGATGACGGCAATATTATTTGGGCAACCCCCACTGACATTACGCGAAACTCGTGGCTTGTCCTGCTCGACAGCGAAAAGAAAATCACCAATGCTGGATTGAAGAACTCTTCAGCGAAAATGCTGCCACCCGACACAATATTGATGACCAGTCGTGCTTCGGTCGGGTTCTTCGGATTGATCGACAAGCCAGCGTGCACTAATCAAGGCTTCATAAATGTGCTTCCGAATGAGCCGTGCACTCGAATGTATCTACTGCACAACCTCATAGACCGAGTTGAGGAAATACGTTCGCACGCGAGCGGCGCGACATACAAGGAAATCAGCAAGAGCAGATTCAAGGCGCTGGTAGTGGTAATACCAAACGTATTGCTACTCAGAGAGTTCCAGGAACGAGTGACCGAGCAATTGAAACAGGTGCGTCTCCTTCACACGATGAATGCAAAACTCGCGCAGGCACGTGATCTTTTGCTGCCGCGCCTGATGAGCGGGGAGATCACGGTGTGATGGAAGCGCCTGCGCCATGATCACCGACATCAACAGCGAGGACCGGCTGGTCCAGCAGACCTTCGCGGACCATCTCCGCGATCGGCTCGGGTGGGAGAGCCTCTACGCCTACAATGCCGAAACTTTTGGGCCGCAAGGAACGCTTGGCCGAGCATCGGAGCGCGACGTGGTGCTGGTGCGCGACCTGCGAGCAGCGCTCGCGCGCTTGAACCCGGACCTTCCGGAATCGGCGCGCGAACAGGCCATCGGGAAGATCACCCGGATCGACTTCGCCCGGTCGCTCATTCAGCACAACCGGGAGTGTTACGGTTTTATCCGCGGCGGGGTGCCGGTGGAGTGGCGGGACGCTGGCGGTGAGACCCGGCATGCACATGCACACGTGATCGACTTCCGCGACGCGGCGCGCAACCGCTTCCTCGCCGTGCGCGAGTTAAAAATGCAGGGCGTGCGCGTGCCGCACTACAACCGGCGCGCCGATCTCGTGTGCTTCGTGAACGGCCTGCCACTGGTTTTCATCGAGTTGAAAGCGATCTATCGAAACATCCGCGCCGGCTTCGACGACAACCTGACCGACTACCTCTCCAAGCACAGCATCGCTCACGCCTTCCATCACAATGCCTTCCTGGTGGTGAGCAACGGCGATCAGGCCCGTTACGGCTCGATCACCAGCCAGTGGGAGCACTTCGTCGAGTGGAAGCGCAATGCCGAGAAAGACCAGGCGCGCCTGGGAGCCAAGGCGTTGCTCGACGGGATGCTGGCGAAGGAGCGTCTGCTGGATCTGGTCGAGAACTTCATCCTGTTCGACGACAGCCGTGCAGGCGGCACACGCAAGATCGTGGCGCGGAACCACCAGGTGCTCGGCGTCAACAACGCCGTCGCGTCCGTCGTGCGGCAGGAAGAGCTGAAGCGTCGTTTCCCCCCGGCCGAGCGTCTGATCGCGTATCGCGTGCCGAAGCCGGAACTGCTGGAGGCCGCCGACGCGCCGCCTGACTCGGCCTATGGGGTGCAAGCCCCCGCCGGTGGGGCGGAGGAGGACGAGCTGCCGCTGGTGAAGCGGGCGCATGACGACCTGGGACGCCTGGGCGTGTTCTGGCACACGCAGGGCAGCGGCAAGTCTTACTCGATGGTGTTCTTCGCGGAGAAGGTGCGCCGAGTGGTGCCGGGCAACTTCACCTTCCTGTTGATGACCGACCGCGAAGACCTGGACGACCAAATCTGGCGCACCTTCGTGGGCTACGGCGTGTCGGACGAGAACACCCCGCGGACTGGCTCAGGCCAAGCGCTGCAGGAGATCCTGCGCGGCAATCACCGCTTTGTTTTCAGCCTGATCCATAAGTTCAACCAGCCAGTGACCGAGCCTTACAGCGTGCGTGACGACATCATCGTCGTATCGGACGAGGCGCACCGGACGCAGGCAGGCAAGTTCGCGCGCAACATGCGCCTTGCCCTGCCCAACGCGTCGTTCATCGGGTTCACCGGGACGCCGCTTTTCAGGCACGATGAGCTGACCCGGCGGATCTTCGGCAGCTACATCTCGCGCTACGACTTCAAGCGTTCCGAAGAGGATCAGTCCACGGTCAAGCTGGTCTACGAGAACCGGGGCGAGAAGCTGGGCATCGCCCGCCTCGATCTCAACGACCGGATCGCCGACGCCATCGAGAAGACCGACCTCGACCCGAATCAACAAGCCCTACTGGAGCACCTGCTTGGCAAGGACTACGAGGTGATCACGGCCGACGACCGGCTCGACAAGCTCGCCGACGATGTCGTCGAGCACTGCTCCACCCGCTGGCAAACGGGCAGGTCCATGGTGGTGTGCATCGACAAGATCACCTGCGCCCGAATGTTTCAGCGCATCGAGCCACGATGGAAGGCCAAGCTCGCCCGGATTCAGGCGCTGATCCCCGGCAAGGAGGCGGAGCGTGCCGTGGCCACCGACGCTGACAGCCGCGAGCGCCTGACGGCGGAGATCGCTGCCCTGCACAGCCAAGCCCAGTGGATGGCAAGCACGATCATCGAGATCGTCATCAGCGAGGCGCAGAACGAGGTCCGCGACTTCCAGAAGTGGGGCTTTGGCATCATCCCGCACCGGATGGTGATGAAGACCGGCTTCGAGACGCCGGACGGTAAACGGGTGCCGGTCGAGGACGCGTTCAAGGATCCGCAGCATCCCTTCCGCGTCGCGATCGTCTGCGCGATGTGGCTAACTGGCTTCGATGTCGAGTGTCTGGCGACGCTGTACATCGACAAGCCGATGAAAGCCCACAACCTGATGCAGGCCATTGCCCGCGCCAATCGCGTGTTCCCCGGCAAGGACTGCGGCATCATCGCGGACTACAACGGCATGCTCAAGAGTCTGCGCGAAGCGTTGGCGCTGTACGCCCTGGGCGACGAGGACGACGGTGGCGGTGCCGGGGGCATCGCGGCCCCGATCGAGGAACTGGTAGCGAGCCTGCTCCAGGCCATCGAAGCGGCGGAGACGCATCTGCTCGAACTGGGCTTCGATGCGGCCCGGCTGCACGGCCCACCGGATTTGATCGTATCGAAGCCTTGCGCGATGCGGTGGATGCGCTCTACACCTCGGACGAAGCCAGACGCCGCTTCGAGATCATGGCCCGCCAGGTATTCATCCGCTTCAAGACCCTCCCGATGGAACCAAGCGCACTGGCCTATGCGGAGCGGCACGACAACATCGAAACCATCTACAAGAAACTGCAGGAGCGGCGCGACACCGCTGACGTGACCGAAGTGCTGAAGGAACTGCACCGCATCGTGAACGAGGCGATTCGTGCTGCGGCCCCGGGCGACGACCGCGCCGAAGGACTCAGGGTGGACCTGAGTCAGATCGACTTCGAGAAACTCAGGAACGAGTTTGCCAGCAAGGTGCGGCGCAAGCACGCCGCGCTGCGGGACATTCGCGACGTCGTCGAGCACCAGTTGGACCAGATACTGGCCCGCAACCCAAGGCGGATGGACTACTACAAGAAGTACCAGGAGATCATCGCCGATTACAACCGCGAGAAAGACCGGGCGACTGTTGAAGCTACCTTCGCGCAACTGGTTGCCTTGGCAGCCAGTCTCGACACGGAACAACGACGCGCCGCCAAGGAGGGCCTGAGCGATGATGAGTTGGAGCTGTTCGACCTGTTGTTCAAGGACAATATCAGCAAGACGGACCGTGAGCGTTTGAAACAGGCGAGTCGGGGCCTACTGGCGTCGCTGCGCGGCCTGCTCGCGCCGATGCCAGGGTGGCTTCAGCATGCGACGACGCGGGCCGAAGTCAAGGTTTTCATCCTTGATCGGCTCTATGAGTCGCTACCTCGTCCGCCATTCACCGAGGCCGAGACCGAGGACGTCGTGTCGCGCGTCTACGACTATGTCTGGCACAGAAGCGCCAGCGGGCAGGATCTATCGGCCGCGTAGCCTGTCCAAGGAATCGTGGGGCGCAGGAACGTACCGCCGCGCTTGAGCAACTGGCCGGAGATGATCGAGTGGTTGTGCCGGCACATTGTCAGGCTCGACGAAGCGTTCTCGGAATCGCTTGGCCGTCTGAATCAGAAACTGAAATCCCATGGCGACACGCTTGTCGGCGATCGGAACGTTCCTCAATCAGTCTCGGATTCCTGACGCATCTGTAGCGCCGTTTTGGCGGATGTCGCTTGGCGACGGCGAGACCGAAACAGCGGAGAGGACGATCTCGAAGTCCGCGGATGAAGACGGCAGCCGGCCCGTCTCGGCTGTGACCATTGAGCGTACTCGCAGTAACTGATGGTGCTTCGGTCGAGGCCTTTAATGGATTTCGGGTCCGACCCTTGGGGGCCCCGCATCGCCCCATTCAACCTCGGGGCGAGGGCTTCGTGGCAGCTTTTTCGTCCTGTCCGATACGGAATTATGGAACAGGATTCCGGCCGCGTTTTCCCCCCTTCCTGGAGGGAATATTGAGCCACTAGCGACCCCAGGCGTGCCGGACGAATCTGTGATTTGTGCCGGATGCCGTGCCGCCACAGGCGGCTTTTTGGGGGGGTCGCTAGTGGCACGCCGTTCCTTCCTGGGGCGGCACGCCCCTGGTGGGGATCGAACGGCACAAAGCCCAGGGTCCGAAGGGCGGAATTCACGGCCCGCACCTGGATGGTATAGCGCGTCTCGTCCGCCAGACCGGTCACGGTGTGGCGGGTGGTCTGGTAGTTGCTGTTTGGAATCCTCGTCCAGGCGGTGTACGGGTGCGCACCCGATTGGTAGCGCACCTGGTAGTAATCGATACGGTTGAAGGTTGCCAGCGGCGTCTCCCAAGACAGCGCCACGCGCTGGAAGCCGCCTGCGGCGGCGAGATCCCTCGGCGCGAACGGCGACTCGCTCCGGCGCGGCGTGAAGGTGATTTCGGCGTGCGGTCCAGGCCCGTCCGCGTTCACCGCCCGGAACTGGTAGGTATAGGAAACCCCACATGGATTTCCCCGAGATGGCGCCGATCGAGTCGTCACTCGCGCAACGGGACACCCTGGCGGCGATCCGGCGCTGGTACACCCATGACTGGTCGAAGCTCGACAAGAAAGTCGCGAGCACGATTGTCGAAGGACTGTCGGTATTCCTCTCGGTGTTCGATTTGCCGGCCGTGGCACATGTGTTCTGTCCGCCGGCTCCGGTGGTCGCGGTCGCGGACGCGGCGGCGGAGCGGGACGATGGCGGGTCGGACGCCGGCGGCTGCCTCGGCCGGCGGCCGTTGCCGCCGTTGGATGAGGTCATCGAGTCGGGGAAAGTGCTGGCGCTGAATATGCCGGCGGGGACCAACGCCGCGCTCGCGCGGGCGATCGGCGTGATGCTGAAACAAGCGTGGCTGCACACGCTCTTGCGCCGGCCGGCGGCCATGCAGCGGCAACCTGGGCGGGAGTTTCGGCCCGCGATGTTTTTGTGTGACGAGTATCAAAGTTTCGCCACGGTCGGGGAGAACGATCCGAGTGGGGACGAGAAAGCCTTTGCGTTGACGCGGCAATGCCGACTGGTGCCCATCGTCGCCACACAATCCATCTCCTCACTCCGCGCGGTGCTCGGACAAGGGGAAGCGTGGCGGGCGCTGCTGCAAACGCTCCGGACGCGGATCTTCTTGGCGCTGTCCGATGATGCTTCGGCGCAACTGGCCAGCGGGCTGTGCGGGCAGGTCGCCCGCATGAAAGCGAGCTACACGGTGAGCGAGCACACGCCGCGCGCAAGCGCGTCCCTGCTCTCGGGGGCGGCCGGCGGTGGTACGGGGTCCGTGGGTGCGAGCAAGGCGTTTTCTGAAAAGCGGGAGCCGCTGTTTCATCCGCGCGATTTCACGATCCTCGGGAACTGCCAGGCCATCGTGCAACCGTACGACGGGACGCGGTCGCTCGATGCCACGCGGTGCTACTTGAAACCGGACTTTCTGCCGCGCTCGCTTGGGTACTGGCGGGCACGCGCGGCGGGGGATCTGTAAGTGGAACTGGCACTCGACGATCTGAAACCGTTTCTCCCTGGGCTTGAATCCGTGCTTGATGACGAGGAGGTGTCGGAGGTGATGGTCAACGGACCGGGCACGGTGTTCGTGGAACGGCGCGGGCGCATGTCTTCGATGCTGGTGCCGGAACTGGATGAGGCGGCGGTCCTCCGCGCGGCGGTGCAGATCGCGCGACCCCTCGGGCGCGATCCGCACACCGAGCCGATGATTGACGCGCGGCTCGGGGACGGATCGCGCGTCGCCATCTGCTCGCCGCCGGCGTCGCCGTGTGCGGCGATCACCATTCGGCGGTTCGGCGGCCGGGCGTTCACGGTCGAGGAACTGATCGCTGGCGGGTCGGTCGCGGCGGAGGTCGTCGAGGAGGCGCGGGCCGTGCTGCAAAGCGGCGGCAACATCTTGATTGCCGGCGGCACGGGATCCGGGAAAACAACGCTCCTCAATGCCCTCACGGCGCTCCTGCCGGCGGAGGGCCGGGTGGTCTCGATTGAGGACACGCTCGAGCTGCAACTCCGGCGGGAAAACTGCGTGAGATTCGAGGCACGGGGTCTGTCGGGGGCGGTCACCATTCGGGACTTGGTGCGTCACGCGCTCCGGCACCGGCCGGATCACATCGTGGTCGGGGAGGTCCGGGGCGCGGAGGCGGCGGACTTGCTCCAGGCGCTCAATACCGGGCACGGCGGCTCGTTGGCGACGGTCCATGCCAACCATGCGACGGCGGCGCTCTCACGGCTTGCCAGCTGCGCGATGCAAGCGAGCGATGCGCTGCCGTTCGCCGTCGTGTGTCGTGGGGTGGTCGATGGGATCGAGGCGGTGATTCAACAAACGCGGACACCGGAGGGCGTGCGGCACGTCAGTCACATGGTCCGGGTGCAAGACTACGACGCGACGCGCAATCGGTGGATGGTCGAGAACGTGTGGCCGGCAGCGAGCGGCGCGAAGCGGGTACCGGCCGCACGCACGAAAACACCTGGCGGGCGAGAGCCACGAGGGGCAGCGCTCGTGCGGACGCCGCCGCCGGCGGCGAGGTGACACATCAGGACGGCGACGGTTCACTCAAGGGAGGGAAGGATGGGATTTGTGACGCGAGCAACACCGGCGGCGGCCGGCGATCAAACCGGGAAAGAAATTGCACGGCGGCTCCGCTCCGGCACCTTGCCGGTGGTCGATGTAGACACCCGCGAGGCGTTTCACGCGGCGATCGCCGTGCTGCTGCGGACGGGCCAGCCGCTGACCGTCCCGTCGGCGGCGGCGCTCGAGGCGTGGTGCGGGCCGCTCGATGAGCTCCCGGACGACGAGCTTGAGACGGAGGGTGAGAGCGATGGCTAACGAAAAACAACAAACAGAGGCCCGCCAGGCAGCACGGGACGATCGAACGGCGGCGGAGAAAGCACCGGAGAAACAATCGCGGGTCGATGCCTACCATGAGCAATTCGCAGAAAAGATGATCAAGGCGCTCCAAGACAGCCGCGCGCCTTGGCAAAAGCCATGGAAACCGGGGGAGCAAATCAGCCCGAAGAATGTCAGCAGCGATCGGAACTATCGCGGAGGGAATGCGATCTACCTCGCGGTGGCGGCGGTCGAGAAAGGGTACGCCGATCCGCGGTGGGCCGGCTACCGGCAAATTGCGGAGGCCGGCGGGCACGTGCGCAAGGGGGAGAAGGGCACGCCGATCATGTACGTCGAGTACAAGTCGCGGGAGGTCGAGAAGGACGCGAAGGGGAATCCTGTGCTCAAGGACGGCCACAAGCAATACACCGAGACGCAACGGGACCGGCCGATGGTGAAAATCAACACCGTGTTCAATGTCGAGCAAACGGAGGGACTGAAACTGTCGCCAGTCGGCAACCGTGAAGCCCCGGCGTGGGACGCCAACAAGCGGGTCGAGGGCCTGGTTCGACACGGGGAGGTCCGGGTAGACCATGTGCAAGGTGATCGGGCGTACTACAACAAAGCGCAAGATCGAGTGGTGCTTCCTGACCCGTCACAATTCCCGACGTCGACCGGCTACTCCCATACGGCCCTGCACGAGCTCGGGCACGCGACGGGTCACGAGAGTCGGCTCAACCGTCCGACGATGATGAAGCATGAGGGCTTCGGCAGTCAGGCGTACGCGCGTGAGGAATTGCGGGCGGAGATGGCGGCGATGATGGCCGGCGAGCAATTGGGCGTCGGGCACGAGCCCCGCCACGGGCAGTCCTATGTGGCCTCGTGGATCAAGGCGCTGGAACACGATCCGCGAGAAATTCGATTTGCCGCGGTCGATGCGCAAAAGGCGGCGGATTGGATGGTCGAGCGGGCGCGAACGATTGAGAAGCACCCGCCGCGGGAAGTCGAGCGGGAACCGGTGCGGGTGATTGACGGGCGCGGGCCGGACGTACCGCCGCCCCCTCCGCCCTTACGAGCACCGGAGCCAGCACCGACGACGCGGGAAGCGGACCGGGAAGCGCCTGGGCCGTCCCGGTGATGGCCGGCGGGAACCGCCCCGGCGGACATCAGCCAGCGCCGCCGGCGCGGAGCCGCAGTCAGGGCCGAAGTCGTGCGTACGCACGAGCAGAGCCACTCGGAGCGCCTTGACGGCGGGGAGCACCGGCTGATCCTCTGTCCACCGTCCGGGGGAGCGGTGTGTGAGGTAAGGCCCGCCGACATGTCCTCGAGGAATGTTGTTCCTCGGTGACAGGTGTGTCGAGGCGGGGTGTGAAGGTTCGTGAATGAAAGAAGGCACGTTGAAAAGTACTCGACTACGACGCTCCGTGCTCGTCGCGCTGGTCTTCGGCGCGGCGCGGGCTCGCGCGGTTGGCGTATGGGCGCGGCGGGATCTCGATCGGGCGCCGCAGGGGTTCAACGGCGCAGCGGCCACCACTCAGCCACGGGACGTTGGGCCAAGCCGGTGAAAGGTCACGACGTGCGGAGCACGCCTCAAGAGCGAGACGGGTTGCTGGAGTGATCGCGGACGATGGCGACGTTTGCAGCGGACACCACATTCGAGCGGCATTATTCCGTCGAGGAGCTTTGTGAGCAATGGAAGATGAGCGACGAGTTCATCCGTCGGCTGTTCCTCCGCGAACCAGGCGTCGTTGTGTTCTCTCAGGCAAGGCCAGGTCGACGAGTGTATCGAACGTTGAGAATTCCGGAATCTGTTGCGAAGGACGTGCATCGGCGGATGAGAAAAGAAGCGACGTGAACGGCGTCGCCACACGAGTGAAGTTGCCTCGAATTCGTGGACACCTGATCCTCTTTGCGAGGAGGGGGTATCCAGGATGCCGAGCACAAGGCCGCCGTATGCGGCGGTATTCCGGCAGCAGATGGTCGAGTTGGTCCGGTCGGGACGGACACCGGGCGAGTTGGCTCGGGAGTTCGAGCCATCGGCCTAGACGATACGCAACCGAGTTGCGCAGGCTGAGCTCAATGCGGGCGAGTGCAGTGACGGCCTGCGCACCGAGGAGCGTGAGGAACTGCGTCCGTCAGTATCGAGCCGTTGGGTCCCCGAGCTCTACGAGTGCGACGACAGCAGTCGGATGACCCCAGCCGTCCCGTCGACTTCGACCCGCTGACCGTCGTGCAGCCGGGTCGTCACCCGGTCGATGCCGACGACGCACGGTTTTCCGTACTCGCGGGCGATGACCGCGCCATGCTGCAGAACCCCGCCGACTTCGAGCACGACTGCTGCGACGCTCGTGAATAACGGGGTCCAACCCGGGTCGGTCGTGTAGGCGACCAACACGTCTCCCTTCCTGACCGGTGTCTCACGCGGGTTGCGGATCACTTTCACCGGTCCGCGCGCGACTCCCGGCGACACGGCCATGCCGACGAGCTCGCCGGGCTTGCCCTCCTGCGGCGGCGGGCGCAGGATCCGGCCGCGCGAGTCGATCACCTGCGGGAACTCCGTCACGTGGGCGGCGAGCCGCTTCGCGAAGCGGGTCCGCTCGGTGCGCCGCGCGCGTAGGTCCGACGCGGGATCGTGGACGGCCGCCGCGAGGTCGCCAAGCGTCAGGTCGAAGACATCCTCGACCGCGTCGAGACGCCCCTCGGTCACGAGGCGTCGCCCCTCAATTAGGGCGCGCTTGCGAATCGCGTATGTGAGCATGACGGCGTGATACTTGGGCGTGTCGCGGGCTCCGCCGAACAGCTCGATGAGCCGGGAGACGCGTCGCAGCAGGGCTCGCCGCAGCCACCCCGAGCGCCGCCGTAGCTCTTCGGAGGCGCGCCGCCGGTCCTCGACGTTGCGCCGGTGCGCGACCTCCGGGTCGAAACCAGCCTCGTCGGCGGCCATGTAGGACATCTGCCGCAGCGCGAGCGTGAGGTCGTCGGCGTAGCGCGGGCTCGCAATATCCATTTCGTGCGGACCACGGCAGCCGAAGCGCCGGAGAAAGGTGTCCCACTCACTCAGGAACTCGGCCGGCATCCCGCGCTGGTCGATCCGCTCGGCCAGTGCCTCGACGTCACGAAAGTCGGAGCGCTCCAGCCGCCTGGCCAGTCGAAACAGCGCGAGCCCCTGCTCGACGACGAGGTTGCCCGTGAATCCCCGCCTCAGCCTGTCGGCCAGCGAGTTCATCTCCCGAGTCTTCTTCGGGATCAGAAAGTCGGGCGAGACCAGCCCGGCGAAGAGTGCGGGTAGCGTCACGCCGAACATCTCCCCCCACACCCGCTGCGTGTAG
This sequence comes from Vicinamibacterales bacterium, assembly GCA_965197935.1. GTDB lineage: Bacteria > Acidobacteriota > Vicinamibacteria > Vicinamibacterales > CAZQMT01 > CAZQMT01. Next base: position 920,869 of record CBDAOD010000003.1, read on the forward strand.
CTGCGTGCAAAGTCCTCGAGCGGCAGATCGTAGTTCAATCTCTCGGTGAACTCTTCTTCGAAGGCGTGGACGCTGCGCTGATACGCGCGCCGCGCGCGCTCCGGGGCCAGCAAGACCTCGAGCCCACTCCACAAGAGCCCACGCAGTGTCCAGAGCAGCCTGGGAATGAGCCGGAGCCGCAACCACGGAGGCCGGGTCGGCGCGCGGTGTTGCTCCGGGTCGATGTTGGCCAGGATCTGGCCCAGCAGGGCGTCCGTCAGGGCGGTGCTCCTCGCCATCGTCCTGGGGCTCATTCCCAGCCACAGGAGGTTGGAGAGGTTCACGTAGAGACGGTTGCCAGCCGTGAACACGAGTCCGTCTACGGCCGAGACGTCCTGCATCCCGAGGAGCCCCCTCAGCGCGCTCGAGTACATGGCGTCGATCCAGGAGAGACCGGGCGAGGAGATCGGCTGGTTGGTGGTCAGGCCCTTCGACAGCGCCGCGTCGGCGTACAGCCGCCGGCGCTCGCCGGGGTCCGTCACCATCTCCGGCGGGAGTGGTACGTAGGTGGTGATGGGGCGCGCCTGCAGGACGTGGAGCCGCCCGCCCGCGTAGGCCCACTCGACGTCCATCGGTTCGCCGTAGAGCGTCTCGATACGGCGGAGCACGTCGGCCAGCTCGCGGAGTTGCGCGTGACTCAAGGTCGGATCCGTCGAGCGATCTTCCGTGCGCTCGACCGTGCCGCCGTCGGGGCCCAGACGGGTCGAGATCTGCTTGGACCCGAGCTTTGTCTGGACGAGCTCGCCGTTGACCTTGTCGATGACGTAGTGGTCGGGCGACGCCAGATCCGCGACGACCGACTCGCCGAGCCCCCAGTTCGCGTCGACGACGGCCTCGTCGTAGTCGTTCGTCACCGGGTTCAGCGAGAACCCCACACCGGCGACGTCGCTATCGAGTTGCTGCTGTACGACCACGGCGATGCGCGGTGACAACACGTCGAAGCCATGCGCCCGCTTGTAGACGAACACGCGGTGGTCGAGGCTCGAGGCGAAGCAGCGTCTCACCGCGTCGTCCAGATCGGCCGGGCGAACGCCCAGTCGGCTCTCGTAGCCACCGGCGAACGAGGCGGTGGCCAGGTCTTCCTCCGGTGAGGATGAGCGCACCGCGAAGAGCACCTCGCCGCCCGGCCCCACGAGGTCGTGGCGCAGGTCGGCCAGGGCGCGTCGCTGAGCCGCCGTCATCGGAAGAGCGGGGCAGAGCGCCTTCAACTCGGCGCACAGGGCAGCCCACTGGTCCGGCGTCGCCTCGGCGAGCGCCTTCCACGTCGCGGAGGTCTGAATCTCGTCGAACCAGGGCGCGAAGAATTCCGTCGTGAGCACGACGCCGGGCGGAACGCGCAGGCCCGCCCTGGCGATCCGGATCAGTGACGCGCCCTTGCCGCCGACCTCCGCCAGAGTCGGCTGCCCGGCGCCGGGGAACGAGACGACCAGGGTCATCGTTATCGTTTCGGGTCGGTCCCGGGGACGCGGCCTCACGACCGAGGAGGGGCCCGGCAAGCCGGTGTCAGCGGTCGCCCACCTCCTCGATGAAGCCTCGAATCGGTTCCCAGTAGCTCTCGTCGTCGTCGGCGTAGAAGTCGTTGTGATCCGCACCGTATAGGGTGACGAAGCGCTTCTCGGTCCTCAGGCCGTCGAACAGCCGTCGGCCCTGCTCGAACGGGACGATCGTATCCGCGTCGCCGTGAACCACCAGCACCGGTCGATCCAGGCTCCGCAGGAACGAGGCCGTGGGAAAGCGGTAGCTGGAGAAGAGACTCAGAATCTTGAGGACCGGGTCGCGACTCAGGAGCGACCGCGCGCTGGGAAACGATGATTCGAGGATGAGGGCGTCCGGCGTCTCGACCGTGGTCGCGTAGGCGGCGAACACGCCCCCGAGCGATCGCCCCCAGTAGACGACCGTGGTCTCGGGCCGGTGCAGCCTCTCGAAGAAGCGCGCGACCAGGGCGTCGGTGTCCCGGTAGAGACCCTGCTCGGAGGGAGAGCCGGTGCTCGTGCCGTAGCCGCGATAGTCGAGTGCCAGGACGCTGAGCCCCTGGCGGGAGATCCCGGCGAGGATGTCGACCCAGAGCGAGAGGTTGCCGCCGTTGCCGTGCCAGAACACGACCTCGGCCCTCGGCTCGGGGTGCGGGAGCCACCACGCCGACACCGTCTCTCCGTCGCTGGTCTCCAGCGAGATCTCTTCGTACGGGATCCCGAGGTCGGTCGGAGTCGCCTGCACCCCCGGGAGCGGATAGAACGCGACATGGCGCTCGAGCACCGACACGAGCAGCTTCAGCACGACGATGCCGGCCAGCGTGATGAGGACGTACGGCAGCACGGTTCGCGCCATCGTTGGGGGGAGAGTTCAGCCTCCCGATATTATTGCTCGTTGCGCTCGGCCCGGCAGGCGCCCCACGGTCGTCGCCGTCCTGGCCGGCGTCGCTGTCCTCGAAACGGCGCGGGGCCTCTGCCGGCAAGCGGCAGGCCGTTCGCACCTGTCGTCTCCAGCCGCCGGGCCGACCGCAGCGGTCGTGGGGCGCATGGTACACTGCACCACATGCTCTACATGGCGCCGGTACCCTGGCTTCGTGTGCTGGGGGTCGTGGGCGGCCTGGCCGAGGCGGCCGCGCGGTTTCGCGCGCCGAGCCCGCCGCCCGGCGCGCCGGTGCCGGGCGGGTCCGCGATCACGCAGCTCGAGGAGCGGCTGGCCGGCGTCGTCGTGGCGGCGTTGAAGGAGGCCTTCGACCGCGATCGGGCGCGGCTCGATCTCGAGCGAGACCAGATCGACGCCGAGCGCAGGCGCGTCGAGGAGGCGCTCCGGCTGGAGACCGTCCGCCAGGTCGCGGAGCAGGCCTCGAGTCAGCTCCGCCTGCTCGTCCTGACCAGCGTCGCGATCTGGCTGGCCTCGGCGGGCCTCGCGGTCTGGCTGCCGACGATGCGTGAGTCCGTCTCGAAGATCCTGCTCTCGGCCGGATGGGGTGCGCTTACCCTGGCGATCGCGTGCGCGTTCCTGGGATACAACCGCGTGGCGAGCTGGCTGGCCGTCTCGGGGCAGGCTGGCGCCGTCGAGGGCGAGCCCGCCCGTGGATGGATGTCGACGGCGAGCCCCGGGTTGCTGATCGTCGGGTTCGGGCTCGTCGCGGGCAGTCTGATTGCCGCGTTGTGAGGGGCGTCGCCCCGGAGCCGCCGGACCCCTACCCCTTCCGCTTCGACATCTTCTCGATCTCGGCCCACTCCCGATCGCTCACCGGCATGACGGACAGCCGCGGCACGCGTGTCAGCGGAAAGGACGCGAAGACCGTCCGTGCCTTGACCTCGGCCAGCGTGACCGGACGGGCGAGCTTCTTCACGGGCACGATGTCGACCGTGACCCTCCGACCGGTCTCGTCGGCCGGGTCCGGGTAGGCGTTGGTCACCGCCTTCGCGATGCCCACGACCGCCTTCTCGTTGCCCGTGTGATAGTAGAAGATGCGGTCGCCCTTCTTGACGGACCGGAGATGCTTCTGGGCGGCGGGGTTCCTGACACCGGTCCACTCGGTCCGTCCATCCGCGACGAGCGCATCGAAGTTGTAGCTCGACGGCTCTTCCTTGAACAGCCACTGCATCGGCGGGTGCCTCCTCGGAGGGTATTCTACCGGGTGACCGGGCCATGAGGATGGCGGCGCCGGCGGACCGGGGCTACGAGGCCCGCCGGCTGCGGGACCACATTCGTCCCGACGTGCGCGTCCTGTTCGTGGGCATCAACCCGGGAGTCAGGTCGGCCATGACCGGGCATCATTTCGCCGGTCACGCGAACCGGTTCTGGAAGCTGCTCCACGAGTCGGGTCTGCTGCCCTCGCGGATCTCCTTCGAGGATGACGGGCGCCTCCCCGGCTGGGGGTACGGGATCACCAACCTGGTCGCCCGGCCCAGCCCGGGCATCGACACCCTGACGCCGGCCGACTACCAGGCGGGAAAACGACGCCTGCTCTCGAAGATCCGGCGCCACCGACCGCGGGTCGTGGCGCTCACGGGGGTGACGCTCTACCGTGCGTTGTTCCGGGAGTCGCTCGCGCCGCGGCGGGAGGCGACCGGGCGTCGGGTGTCGCGGGGCGGGGGCGCGGGTGGCGGCGGGCGGCCGTCGGTGGTAGGGCTGCGGCCGGAGCGCATCGCCGGGGCGCAGGTGTTCGTCCTCCCGAATCCGAGCGGGCGCAACGCGCACTATTCCTACCGCGACATGCTGAGCGCGTTCCGGGCGCTCCGCCGCCATCTCGACACGCTGGAGCCGTGAGGGCCGATGTCGAGCTCCCCCCGCCATCTGGTGGTCAGGGTCGATGCCAGTCCCCGCATCGGGACGGGTTACTTGACGCGTTGCCTCGCCCTGGCGGAGGCGTGGCCGGCGCCGGGCGGTGGTGTCACGTTCGTCGGCCGGTGCGAGGGACGCGGCCTCGAGGACCGCGTCCGCCGGATTGGCGCCAGCCTCGTGCCGCTTCCCGCCGACCGGGATCCCGCCGAGGACCTGGCGCGGATGCTCCACACGTTGGGTCGCGCGCCGGGCGCGCGGTGCGTGCTCGACGGCGCGCATCACGATGCCCACGACCAGGCCGCGATCCGAGCGGCCGGCCATCGGCTACTCGTCATCGACGACGTCGTGCGGCTGCCGCGCTATCACGCCGACCTCCTGCTGAATCAAAACGTCAACGCGTCGGAGTGCGGCTACGACGTCGACGCCGAGACGGTCATCCTGCGCGGCCCACGATACGCGCTGCTCCGGTCCCGGTTCCTGCGATGGCGCGGACGCGCCCGGGAGACCGTCCGCACCGCCCGCAGGATCCTCGTCACGATGGGCGGCGCCGACGCCGACAACGTGAGCCTGCGGGTTCTCGAATCGATCCACGGGGAGACGGGGTTCGAGGTGAAGATCGTGGCCGGACCCGCGAATCCTCACGTCGCGTCGCTGCGACGCGCCGCCGGATCCGCGTGCGAGGTCGTGACCGACCCGAGCGACATGGCCGCCCTCATGGCCTCGAGCGCTCTCGCAGTCTCGGCGGCCGGAAGTACCTGCCTCGAGCTGGCGTGCCTGGGTGTCCCGGCGGTCCTGCTCGTGACCGCCGCGGATCAACCCGGGGCGGCGGCCGGGTGGCATGCGTCCGGGACGGCCGTGAGCCTGGGCTGGCACCACGACGTGCCCGACGCGCACCTCGGCGAGACCATCGTCGGCCTGGCGGCCGACCGGCCGGCGCGGCTCGAGATATCCCGGCGGGGCCCGGATGTCGTCGATGGGCGGGGCGCCGGGCGTGTCGTCGAGGCCCTCCTTGGGTTGGATGACCGGGCGAAGGACCGCCTGCCGCGCGGGTGACCCGCCGAAAGTCGGGCCGCGGTGCATGCTACACTCGGATGACCGCCACTCGCGCGGGTCGACGGCCCGGCACGGAGAGATGTCCGAGTGGTTGAAGGAGCACGCTTGGAAAGCGTGTGTAGGGGAAACTCTACCGTGGGTTCGAATCCCACTCTCTCCGCCAACTTTTCAGAACCACGTCTTTTCTTAAGAAATAATCCGTTCTTGACTCCTCAAACGGCCTGAGTGACATTCTTGAGTGACATTTTGATCGTCCTCAGGGTCACTCGACATGGGGGACATCTGCCGAGATCCGCCCGACACAACAGTTACGACGACTTCACACACGCATCTGCCCCTGTTTCCTGTGGGTGTCGCTGGTCACGTGAAGAGTGAAGGACCCGAGGCTTCAAAACTCGCCAGCCTAGTACTACTTTGTTAGATCCGCAAGTGCACCGACTTTAGCGCCTCGATGCGCTTCAGGTAGAACGGCCGTGGAGCAAAGAGGTACGCGGTGAAGATTTCCTGCACGATCGCGCGGGCCACTGGAAAGGTGAGCCCGGCGAGGTGCCGCCGCCGCTCGGCCTGCAGGAAGTTGTACGTCACGGCGGTGAGCACGACGTGATGGTGCCAGCCCGGGAACGTGCGGCCTTCGAAGTGATCCAACCCGAGGTGGGGCTTCAACTCTTGGTACTGCTGCTCGATGGCCCACCGCTGATGCGCGAGTCGGACGAGCTGCGGCCAGGAGGTGGTGGCCGGCAGGTTGACGAAGAAGTATTTGGTCCGCGGCGTCGCGCCCGTGTCGCGTTCGGCCAGCAGCCACACCTCGGGGGCGAGCCGGCGGTCGCGCCAGTCGTGGGCCGGGGTCACCCGCAGGGCCACACACTGGACCGTCCAGCGGCGCCCGCCGCGGCGGTTGCGCCAGCTGATGGGCCGCCACCGCGGCTGCGCCTTGGCGGCCTGGGCCACCGTGTACGCCCGCCCGCCCGCCGCCAGGTCTGGCCGGGTGCGCGGGCGCCCCAGCCGGCCGCCCCGCCGGTGCCCGAGGCGCGGCCGCCCCAGGAACACGGTCTGCGACGAGGAAATCCCCACCGCATAGGGGAGCCGCAACCGATGCCACATGGCCCGAAACAGGCCGGTATCGCCAAACTCCGCATCGGCCAGCACGCCGGTGCCGGTGAGGCCGCTGGCGCGCACCTGCCGGAGCAGGGTGAGCGCTTGGCGCCACTTCGCCTGCAACCGGACACCCCGGGGAAGCCGCGCCCGATCGCGGGCGGCGTCGGTCAGCCACGCCTCGGGCACATAGAGCGCGGCCCCCAGCAAGTAGGCGCGCAGCCCGGTCCACAGCGCCGCGGTGACCGCCACTTGGCCATTGGCGACTTTCCCCACGGCCCCACAGTACTGGCGGGCCACCCCGACCGAGGACGTCCCTGGCTTGGGGAAACTCGTGCCAGCGAAGATCACCAGCCCTTCGCGTTCGGGCAGCACCGCCCGCAGGCAGCGCCAGACGCCGTCGGCACTCCACGGCGCATCGGTGATGAAGTGTTGGAACGCTTGATAGCCCCCGGGATCGGTCCCCCGCGCCAGCATCGCTTCCATCGACTTGCGCGGGCTGTCGCTGAGCAACCCCTGGACGTACCGGCGCAACGCCAGCTCCTGTGCGCGCTGGCCGAAGCACGCCTTGAAGGCCTCGAGCCATCTCATCAGGCGACGCAACTGCCCCACCGTGCGGCGGTCGTGCACTACCGCGCAGGGTCCCGAATTCGCCGGAAAAGTACAATGTCCTCAAATTAGATCGCTTGTCGGATCTCGCCCAAATTGTGCGATCTAAACAAAGTAGTACTAGTGTAGTGTCCCTGAAATACCATTACACATCAACGACCTGCGTGCAATATAGGCGGGATGAATGATGCCGCCGCCGCTCTGTCCATGGCCGCGAAGGATCGGCGACTCCTGGAACAGTGGGCCCGTAGTACGTCGGCCCCGCATCGGGTAGTCATCCGCGCGAAGGCGTTGCTGCTGGCGACCGAGGGGGGTTCCAACAGCCGCATTGCCGCGACCGTGGACGTCAGCCGGCCGACCGTGCTGGCTTGGCGCGACCGGTTTGGAGAGGAGGGCGTTGATTCGGTGTTCGAGATGCGTGAGGGGCGCGGGCGCAAACCGACGATCAGTGCGCGCAGGGTCAAAGCCATCGTCCACGCAACGTTGCACCGCACGCCACCGGGGGCGACCCCCTGGAGTTGTCGCACGATGGCGAAGGCGCAGGGGGTCAGTCGCTCGACCGTGCAGCGGATCTGGGACGCGCATGGCCTCCAGCCCCATCGAGTGGAGACGTTCAAGCTGTCGACCGATCCCGCGTTCGTGGAGAAGCTGACGGACGTCGTGGGGCTGTACATGAATCCGCCCGAGAAGGCCGTCGTGCTGTGTGTGGACGAGAAGAGTCACATTCAGGCGCTGGACCGGACGCAGCCCGGGCTGCCGATGAAGAAGGGCCGCTGTGGGACACTCACGCATGACTACAAGCGCCACGGGACAACGACCTTGTTCGCCGCGCTGAACATGCTGACCGGGCAGGTCATCGGCGAGTGCCACGGCCGGCATCGGCATCAGGAGTTCCTGAAGTTTCTTCGCCAACTCCACCGCGCGTTCCCCTCTCGCCTCGACCTCCACCTCATTCTGGACAACTACGGCACGCATAAACATCCGACCGTGCGGGCCTGGCTGGCGGCCCATCCGCGCTTCACGCTCCACTTCACCCCTACCGGCGCATCGTGGCTCAACCTCGTCGAGAGTTGGTTCAGCCAGCTCACGCAGAAACGCATCCGCCGCGGGGTGTTTTGCAGTGTCGACGAACTCGTCGCCGCCATCAACGATTACCTCCAGCGCTACAACGACAACCCCCAACCCTTTGTCTGGACCGCGACGGTCGATACGATTCTAGAGAAGGTTGGGAAGTGCAAAGTTATTCTTGGGACACACCACTAGTACTACTTTGTTAGATCGCACAATTTGGGCGAGATCCGACAAGTGATCTAATTTGAGGACATTGTACTTTTCCGGCGAATTCGGTACCCTGCGCGGTAGTGCAGGACCGCCGCACGGTGGGGCAGTTGCGTCGCCTGATGAGATGGCTCGAGGCCTTCAAGGCGTGCTTCGGCCATCGCGCACAGGAGCTGGCGTTGCGCCGGTACGTCCAGGGGTTGCTCAGCGACAGCCCGCGCAAGTCGATGGAAGCGATGCTGGCGCGGGGGACCGATCCCGGGGGCTATCAAGCGTTCCAACACTTCATCACCGATGCGCCGTGGAGTGCCGACGGCGTCTGGCGCTGCCTGCGGGCGGTGCTGCCCGAACGCGAAGGGCTGGTGATCTTCGCCGGCACGAGTTTCCCCAAGCCAGGGACGTCCTCGGTCGGGGTGGCCCGCCAGTACTGTGGGGCCGTGGGGAAAGTCGCCAATGGCCAAGTGGCGGTCACCGCGGCGCTGTGGACCGGGCTGCGCGCCTACTTGCTGGGGGCCGCGCTCTATGTGCCCGAGGCGTGGCTGACCGACGCCGCCCGCGATCGGGCGCGGCTTCCCCGGGGTGTCCGGTTGCAGGCGAAGTGGCGCCAAGCGCTCACCCTGCTCCGGCAGGTGCGCGCCAGCGGCCTCACCGGCACCGGCGTGCTGGCCGATGCGGAGTTTGGCGATACCGGCCTGTTTCGGGCCATGTGGCATCGGTTGCGGCTCCCCTATGCGGTGGGGATTTCCTCGTCGCAGACCGTGTTCCTGGGGCGGCCGCGCCTCGGGCACCGGCGGGGCGGCCGGCTGGGGCGCCCGCGCACCCGGCCAGACCTGGCGGCGGGCGTGCGGGCGTACACGGTGGCCCAGGCCGCCAAGGCGCAGCCGCGGTGGCGGCCCATCAGCTGGCGCAACCGCCGCGGCGGGCGCCGCTGGACGGTCCAGTGTGTGGCCCTGCGGGTGACCCCGGCCCACGACTGGCGCGACCGCCGGCTCGCCCCCGAGGTGTGGCTGCTGGCCGAACGCGACACGGGCGCGACGCCGCGGACCAAATACTTCTTCGTCAACCTGCCGGCCACCACCTCCTGGCCGCAGCTCGTCCGACTCGCGCATCAGCGGTGGGCCATCGAGCAGCAGTACCAAGAGTTGAAGACCCACCTCGGGTTGGATCACTTCGAAGGCCGCACGTTCCCGGGCTGGCACCATCACGTCGTGCTCACCGCCGTGACGTACAACTTCCTGCAGGCCGAGCGGCGGCGGCACCTCGCCAGGCTCACCTTTCCAGTGGCCCGCGCGATCGTGCAGGAAATCTTCACCGCGTACCTCTTTGCTCCACGGCCGTTCTACCTGAAGCGCATCGAGGCGCTAAAGTCGGTGCAATTGCGGATCTAACAAAGTAGTACTAGTGTCCTGTAACAGTAATTCGTGGTGTAAGTCCCGCGCGCGGCGCCCGGCTGGCAGGGCGCGAGGAGCGAGCATACCGGGCAGCGGGGAACGCTACCCGTTCCCGTCGAGCCACCGCTCGATGCCGAACGGGCATTGATTCTCGAGGACGATCCGAACGGCCTCTGGGAGCGGTCGGCTGAAGCCGGCTTTCGGGCTCGTCGGACCGAACCACTCATCATAGATCTCGTCGTACACCCCCGACGCGATCACATGACACAGAGCGTTGTCGACCATGTCCTTCCAGTCGGAATCATCCTCGGGCAACAAGACACCGTTGGGGATGCAGAACAGCTCCGGCCCACGCACCTCCCAGTCGTCCGGATTCTGCGTCTTCGCCTTCAGACTCCGGAGGGTCGTCTCCAGGGTCACGTGGGCGTCGGTCTTGCCTTGGCTCAAGGACAGGAAGCCCACCGAGTGCGTGTCGTGCGTGATCAGGATGGGCGGAGGGGTCAGCTCTCCGCTCAGCCCCATGTCCGTCAGGAACCTCTCCTCGACGCTGCCCCTCGTGACGCCTATCCTCTGTCCGGACAGATCCGTCTGCCGCGCGATCGGGCTACTCTTCGACACCAGCGTCATGACGCACGAGACGTTGGTCTGATGAGAGAAATCGATGACCTCTTCGCGCTCGGGGGTACGACCGGTCGTGCCCAGCACCCAGTCGAGCGTTCCGTTGACGATGAGGGGGATCCGCGTCTGCGGAGAGACCGCCTTGAATTCAAGGTCGATGCCGAGGCCCAGCTTGGTCTCGATCGCTCCGTGGAGTGCCTTGCTCAGATCGATGGACCACCCGACCCACTGGCCACTCTCATCGTAGAACCCGAACGGCGGTGCGCCGTCTCGCGCGCCGACCACGAGTTTCCGCTCTCGCCTGACCTTGTCCAGTACGCTCGGGCCGCCGGTGACGCCGAGATCGTCGTCGGCCATCGTCGCAGGCGCCCCGCCCGGGACTCGGGTCGACGGGCCAGGGGACTCGCTGCCGCAACCCGCCGACAGCGCGGCGAAGAAGGGAGCGAGAAGAACCGCTCTCAGAACGCGCCTGGCTGCGTCGCGGCCACGAGGCCGATCTCGACGTTCCAGATCAGGTGGGTTCGGGCGGCCCGGGTGCCGCATCGCTGACCTCCGTTCGGGTGAGGGTCGTTGGCCATCGTCGAGGCGCGAGAGAAGGATTGCTGGAAGAGTATTCCACATGGACCTTGTCGGGCCAGTCGAAAGGAATACCGAGGGAGACGCGATCCGGCTACTGCGCCAGGAACCAGTAGCACGCGAGGGTGGCGACGACAACCGCCGCCGCGACCGGTTCGGCGGCCCTCCAGGGTGTCATGTCGACGTAGTTGCGACGCGGCGCGAGGTCGGGCTCGACGCGCGCACCGGGAACGCGCCAGCTCAGCGCCGCCATGCCAACGACCGTCAGGACGAAGACGCACCCGAGAAAATGCAAGTAGTGCACGTCCTCCTGTAGATCGAAGCCGCGCCGCAAGAGCCCCTGCACTTCTTCTCCGAACCCGAACACGATCGCGTAAAATAGGATTGGCCCCGCGACCAGCGCCGTCTTTGCTGACCGGGCCGTCGCCCACCGCGTCGTCATTCCCAGGAGTATGACCGCCAACATCGGTCCGAAGAACGTTGCGTTGATCTGCTGCAAGTAGTTGTAGAGGCTTCCCTCGGTGTTGATGAGGGGCGCGATCGCCATGGCGGCCAGTGCCAACGCGACGCTGCACAGGCGCCCCGATCGCACGGTCTGCGCGTCGCTCGCGCGCGGGTGGATCCAGTGTCGGTAGATGCCCCGACTGAACAGCGTTGCCGAGCTGTTGAGGACGCTGTTGAAGGTGCTCAAGATGGCGCCGACCATGACCGCGGCAAAGAAGCCTTTGAGCGCATCTGGCAAGACGTGCTTCACGAGCCGAGGATAGGCGAGGATCGCGTTGGCGTCGCCGAGCTCCTCATGGAACATGTGAAACGCGATGACGCCGGGCAGCACGATGACCAACGGTCCAAGGAGCTTGAATCCAGCCGCGATCAACACGCCCTTCTGACCTTCCGCCAGGCTCCGGGCTCCGAGCGCCCGCTGCACGATGGACTGATTGGTGCACCAGAAGAAGATCTGGTTGACGATCATCCCCGTGAACAACGCGCCCAGAGGGAGAAACGATCCTGGTTCGTCGCCGGTGATGTCGAATTTCTCCGGGTTCTCCGCGTAGACCGCCGCAAGTCCCGTCCAGACACTGCCGTCGCCCAGATCGCGGAGCGCAAGATACGGGATCAACAGGCCCGCGATCAAGAATCCCACGCCATTGACCGTATCGGAGATTGCCACCGCCTTCAGGCCGCCGAAGACGGCGTACGACGCGCCGAGGACGCCGACGCCCCAGATCAGCATCCACGTGGCGCGCTCGCGCGGGATGCCCCACGTCGCGGACACGTCGAAGAGGCTCTCCAGGCCAGCGGCGCCGAACAGCAGCACGATCGGAAGAATCGCCGCGGCGTAGGAGAGCAAGAACAGCAGCGAGGCAATGAGCCGGGTCGTTTGATCGTAGCGGTCGGCCAGGAACTGAGGAATGGTCGTCAGGCCGCGTGCGAGATACCTGGGCAAGAAGTAGAGGGCCGTGAGCACCATCGCCAGGGCCGCGGTCGTTTCCCACGCCATCACGGCAATCGTGTGTGCATACGCGTCCGCGTTGAGCCCGATGAGGTGCTCGGTCGACAGGTTGGTGAGGATCAGCGACCCGGCGATCACCCAGCCGTTGAGACTGCGGCCGGCGAGAAAGTATCCCTCCGACGTGCGGACCTCTTCGCGATGGGTGAGACGATAGGCGACGATTCCGACCAGCGCGGTGTACGTCGCGAATGACAATAGCGAGATCACTAGGGATCGGCAGGTCGCGCGGCTCGCTGCTCCAGGTAGGCCATCAACTCCCTGGGCCGGTCGGTCTGAATCATGTTGACGCCCAGATCGACGAGATAACCCCAGTTGCCGTCGGGGTCGGCCAGGCTCCGGTCGTCACTGCGGCCTGCGGCGAACTCGGGACCCAGCGTGTTCACCCACAAGCGAATGCCCTGGCTTCGTACCGCCTTGACACCTTCGGCAGGTAGGCATCGGTCTCATTGACGACCTCGACGGCAACCGGTGCGTATTTGGAGTATCGGGGAACGACTTCGCTGAACACGGCGGCGCACGTTCGCGCCGGATCATCGTTGCATTGCTGGACAATCGGCATGAAGTGGGTTCGCCCAAGAAACTCGGACCGGTCGAGGCGTGGATCGTCGGGTGCGGCAGACATCTTCATCACGATCTCGTCGGCCACTCCGACCTCATCGACGACCTGCAATGCCTGTGTGTACAGATCCGCCTTGATATCGAGGTTGACCAGAATTCGACCCCTGGCGGCCTGTAGCGCCTCGCGCAATGTCGGAATGCCGAAGTTGGTCAGCGGCATGGCATCGCCGCCAGCGCCCGGCTTGAGCGACAGCGTCTTCAGTTCGGCCAGATCGAGATCCTGTATCGAGCCGCTGCCATTGGTCGTCCGATCCACCGTCTCGTCATGCATGAGAACCAATCGACCGTCCTTCGTTCTACGGACATCGACTTCGATCATGTCGACCCCGATGGAGATACATTCCTCGATGCCCGCCAGTGAATTCTCCGCAGTGTCCCGCCAGCAACCACGATGCGCGATCACCATGACGTCGGTAGCGTTCGCGTCTTCCAATCGCTCCCGAAGATGCTCCATGCGCGATGCGCCGTTCATGGGCCCACTGCTGCACGAGATCGCAGCCACCGCGCACATCAGGGCCAACAGACGGGAGTCGCTTTTCGCAGACATGAAGCGTCTCGTGGGGCGGGTCTACCCACGGTCCCGCAGCGCGTCCGGCTCGAGGTGCCACTCTAGGTTGTTCGGCGGTGTCACGGCCAGCTCGTCGGGTCGGGACATCGCCCGGAGCTGCGGCGTGAAGTCGTAGAGCACGGGTGACGGGCGCGTGGTGCCCCCCCGGTTGACGTACTCCCAGACGATCTCGCCGTCGGGCTGCACTTGGAAGAGGCGGCCCGTATTGTCTTCGGCGATGAAGGTGTTCCCGTTCGGCAGGCGGCGCTGCGATCCCATCGTCTTGCTGAAGAACTTGATGTTCGCATAGCCCTCGGTCTCGTATGTCCAGACGATCTCCTGGCTCGTCGGGTCCATCTCCATGATGAACGTCTGGCCGCTGTGAGTCCGGTGCCTGGGGAAGAGCCCGTTGTCAAAGAAGATGATGTGGCCTGCCCCGGGGAGCCCCTTCTCGATCATCTCGGGTTCGTGCGAGTGCGCCATGCCGCCCTTGTAGTCGTGCGTACCCTCCCAGACGACCTGCTTCGTGGCCTTGTCGATGATGTACATCGTGTCGATGTTTCGGGTATTGACGAGGATGTTGCCCGGTCTGAACCTGTCGTCTCCAGCGTCGTGCCACTTATTCTCGGGTAGCGGCGCGATCGAGTTCACGTGTAGCCAGTCGTTTTCCGGCGTGGCAGGGGAGAAGCGGTTCAGGTCGAGGTGGTTGTGCGCATGCCACTCCCAGACGACCTCACCGGCCGCGTTGACCTCGTAGATGTCCGCACCCAGCTGGTGCTCCTCGGTCCCACGCTTGCGTGGAGCCCACCAGGGACTCATGTCGACATCCCCGACCCGGCTCTGGAATTCGTCCGGAATCGGTTCGTGCGCGATCAGTAGCTTATTGCCGTTGGGCAAGACGCGCAGATCGTTGACCGACCCGATCCCCTCGTGTGTCCAGACGACGTTGCCGTCCCAGTCGTATTCGAAGATGGTCTTGTCGGGGCCGGCGTAGACGAGATGGCCGTCGGGGAGCAGTCGGCTCCGCTTGTTGAAGGTGGGCGCGACCGTCCAGGTGTGCACGACGTTGCCGTTCATGTCGATGAGACGGATGTCGTCCGGAGTTTCGCTCTCCGCTCTCACCTTGGCATCCGCATGGTTGCCCGTGGTCGAGTGGTCCGAGATCAGGATGTAGCTGCTGTAGCTCTCGCTCGGCCTGTAGATTGTCGTTCCGGTCGGAAAGATCGTCGGGTACGCGACCAGATAGGCGGCGGCCAGCGACACGAGCAGGCTAGCCGTGAGTGATGCGGTGATGCTGCTTCGGGCCATGGATCACCCCCCGGTCAGGACAGTCGTCGGTCCCCGGTCATGCATCCCTGCCAGAGACGCCGACGGGACTGGTGTGTGGGACGAGAATCGACCCGGATCATATCTCGAATCTCGGGAGGGAGGCTCGGGGTCCATGCGTTGCCGCGCCCTGCCGCTGACGAATCTGTGATCGCAGGCACAGACCCGCAAGTCTGACGGAGCGGATCGGCTCGCCTTTCCCGCGGTTCGGCGGCCATGAGGGTCGAGTCCGGCGGTGTCGTTGACGCACCCCTCCGTCCCGACCTGGCATCTTCATTGCTTTTGCTCCCATGGTCCCGCGTGCCACCGGAGGTCGGGAGTCCCACCCGTAACTCGCTCAAGAGACGAAACGTTGCTGGACAGGGTCGTCGAGGATCGCTTCATCGAGTTCACGCGGGCGTGTCGCGCCGCGGTGGCCATGCTGTCGCTGTATCCTCCCGAACACCCGGCCGTGGATGGCTCGCTGGGCCGGCTGTGCGACGCCGCAGCCCAGATGTTGAGCCAGGGTGCCGTCGCCCTCACGGTTCTGCCGCACGACGTGTTGTTCAACCAGGCCGCCGCGTCGCGTCGGGACCGTGCAACCGAGGAGCTGGCGCGGTTGCTCCACGAGCATGGCGTCGCGGGGCTGAACCTCACGGCCGACGTCGACATCGAGACGTGGCGCACGTTGCTGCTGCTGCTGGGACGCAGTGTCGACACCGTCAAGGCCGATGGCGGATTCGGTCGTGCCTGGCGCGAGACCGGCGATGCTCGCATCGAGGTCCTGGAGATCGACTACGCGCTGGTCATGCGTGGCCGTCGCGGGCCGGAGACGGCCCTCGTCGCCGTCCTCGCCGGCGCCGCGCGAGTGGGTGGGTCGGCGAAGCTCGACCCCGAGACCGCCGAGAGCCTGACGGCAGCCGTGGACGACCCACGGATGCTGGAGCAGCTCGCGTCGGACCTGGCCGGCGAGGCGCAGGGCGGCGCCGACCGCCAGACGAGTCTCTGGCTGTCGCTCCTGCGTGGCGTCGCCGAGGCAACGGCGCAGCAATCCCCGGGCCAACTCGACCGTCGGTTTCGTGGCCTGGCCCGCGAGGCCGGTCGGCTCTCGCCTTCGGTGTTGTGCGGCCTCATCGACCAGCGCGGTGCAGCCGAGGCGACCGCTGGCTCGCTGGACGTCGTCACGGCTCTCACGCGGCGGATGGACGATGAGGGGATTGCCGGGTTCGTCGCCCGCGCCGTCGCGGAGGAAGAGACTCCAGGCGCAGCGCTGGCCATCGCCTTTCAGGCGCTGGCGCCAGAACCGGCTCGCCACCCGGAGCTCCTGGCGCGCGCGCGCTGGCGAAGGGTTCGGAGTCGGGCGACGCGCGTCAGACGGCCGAGCGTTGGTCGAAGGTCACGCAGGCGCTCACGGGCGAGACGAGCGCGTCGGAGGAGTACGCGCGTGCCCTGGCAGCCAGATCGCGAGACGTCACGGAGATCGAGCGGTTGCTCGACGATCCCCCCGAGCGCATCGCTGCGTGGCTTTCCACCGTGGAGGCTGCGGCCGTGGACGCCCTGGATCACCAGCTCCTGGTCGACCTCCTCGAGATCGAGTCGGATCCGATCGAGTGGCGCGATCTGTTGCCGGCGGTCGTCGCGCGGATCGAGTCGGACGGTGCAGCGGGCCGGCTGGATGAGGCCGCGATGCTGGTCGGCGCAATAGCCAAGACCACCGGGGAGGTGGGAGTCGCCTCGCGCGCGCCAGTCGCCCGCGACGCGCTCCAGCAACTGGCACAGGGGCCGCTCCTCGATCGGGTCGTCGAGCATCTGAGAACCGGGCAATCGCACGAGGTCGAGGAGCTGTGCCGCGCGCTGGGTCCGACCGTCGTTCCGCGACTCATGGAGGCGTTGTCGCGTCGGCCGGACCATCTGACCCAGCGGCGGCTGGTGAAGATTCTGGCGAGCTTCGGCACGGACAGCCGCGCCGCTGCCGAGCAGCTCATGGACGCGTCAGGCTGGCGACTCCGCTCGACGGCGGCGTACGTCATCTGGACGGCGGGTGGCGAGGGCGCCCTTCAGGCCATGGAGCGCCTCCTCGGGGATCCGGAGCCACGGGCACGAGGAGAGGCCATCCGCGCGATCGTCTTCGGTGGACACGAGCGGGGCCGCGAGATGCTCGTCGAGGCGCTGGTGTCCGGGACCGCAAGTGTCAGGCGGGACCTCTCGGCCTCGCTGGCGGCGCTGCAGGACAAGCAGGCGGCAGGGTTCTTCGCGTATCTCTTGAGACACGCGATGTCCGCGAAGCTTCCCCTCGCGGTCTGCGTGCGCGCGATGGACACGATTGCTCAGGCCGGGGCGGACGACGCCGTGGACACCCTGCACCTTGGTTTGCATGCCGGGCGGTGGTGGACTCCGGCGCGCACCTGGCGGCTGCGCCGTGGCGCCGCCCGGGCGCTGAGAGCCCTCGGCACGCCCGAGGCGCTCGAGGCGCTCCAGGACGCGGTCTCCCACGGAAGCTACGGGGTCTACCTCATCGCGCGACAGGAGCTCGCGGGAGGCGTGAAGTAGTCATGGGTGAGCGGGACGCCCGACGACCGCTGCTCGAGGATCTGGTGCCGCTGCTCGCGACCGCCCTGCGGTCGGGTCAGCTCTACACGTGGTCGCATCCCCACGCGGTCCGGTCGCTGAACAGGTTGGCCGACACGGTGCATTCGGCGCTCGTCGCCCACGCCTCTCTGACGATCGGGATCATCGAGGACGAGGTCGTCGTCTGCTCCGTTCCGTTGTCGAGAACCTCTGTCGCCGTGGACGAACTCGCGGCCCTGCTCCGATCACTGGATGTCGAGCTGATTCGGATCAGCCGCGGCGTGGAGGCCGACGAGCTCGCGCCGCGACCGGGGAATCCACCCGTCCCGCCGCCGCCGCGCGCGCCGAGCGGGATCGCCCGGCTCACATCTTGCTGCCGCACATCCGCACGGATCGCGTCAGGGCGGAACCACCGGCCGGCGACACACCCGCGAGCCCGGCCACGATCCGACGGCTTTATACGGCGGCGACGGCCGCCGCCGAGCGGCTCTGGGAGGGCGCGAAGGCGGAGGGGCAACCCGACGTTCCCCACGCGCGCGAGATGGTGGAGGGGCTTGCGACGGCGGTGACCGAGAACCAGACGGCGCTGCTGGGCCTCACGGCCATGAAGGAGTACGACGACTACACGTTCACGCACATGGTGAACGTGTCCATCTTGACGATGGCGCAGGCGCGCTCGCTGGGCGTCACGGGTCGGCTGCTGCACGACCTCGGCCTCGAGGGGCTCATGCACGACATGGGAAAGGTGCGGACGCCGCTCGAGATCCTGAACAAGCCATCGACGCTGACCGATGATGAGTTTGCGGTGATGAAGCAACACACGGTGGACGGTGCGGGGATGCTCAGGCGGGCGCCCGAGATGCCCGCCCTGGCCCCGATCGTGGCGCTCGAGCACCACCTACGGCTGGATGGCCAGGGCTACCCGGAGGGGATCACGCGAGGACGGCTCAACGTGGGCACGATGCTCTGTAGCATCGGAGACGTCTACGACGCGATGCGGTCTCAGCGCCAGTATCAGCAGGCGTTTCCCACCGATCGGATTCTGGCGGTGCTCAAGCGGAACGACGGCTCGCAGTTCGACCAGCACCTCGTGCGACGCTTCGTCCAGCTCCTCGGCATCTATCCACCCGGCACCCTCACGCGGCTTACGACCGGGGAGCTGGCGATCGTGATTCGAACCAGCGCCAGCGATCCCTATCGGCCCAGGGTTCGTGTGCTCTTCGACTCCGCCGGGGAGTCAGTGACCTCGTCGCCGCCCCTCGATCTCTCGAGCGCGCGGGATGACGAGGGAGGCGCACCCCGCATCGTTGCTCCGGTCGACCCGGCGGAGTACGCCATCGACCCGCTGAGCTATCTCTGAGGATCGGAGCGCGAACGAAGGCAGGAGGGCTACCGTTGGAGCCCGGGCTGAAGGACAAAGACCCCGCTGCCTGATCGGCAACGGGGTCTCGTGTCTACACGATCGTGCGGTTGGCGGGTGCCTTATCCGACCTTGACGACGTTCTCGGCGGCGGGGCCTTTCTGCCCCTGCACCACGTCGAACTCGACCTTTTCGCCTTCGGTCAGGCTCTTGAACCCCCCACCCTGAATCGCCGAGTGATGGACGAACACGTCTTTCTCGCCGTCGTCGCGGGTGAGAAAGCCGAATCCCTTGCTGTCATTGAACCACTTCACTGTTCCCGTCATTGGCATCACCGTACTCCACTGGGTTATCGTCGGAGTCCGGTCCTGCCGTACGCCGACTTCTCGGTGCGCGGTGACCCGCGCGTTTGACACGCCGAAGCGGCGCTGACTCAATACACTAGCCTAGCAGGATGTCAAAGATCGGGCGCCCCTGTCAAGCCTGGCCTCGCTCCGCGCGCCGACGCCATAAGCGACGCCCGTCGCCCACGCGCATCAGCAGCCCGGCTTCTCCCCACGGGAGATGAACTCCGACCTGAGGAATTCCTTGGCGCTGGCATGTTCTCCGGTCAGATTGAGGATCGTGCGCTCGCCGGCGGGAATTATCTCGAGGGTGAGGAACGGACAACAGCGGCGCTCTAGAGCGACGAGCTCCGGCAGGGTCCGGGTGACTGGAGCCGCCGTGTCGATCTCGACGTCGTAGCCGTTCGGTAGCTCCTCGACGCGTCGCATCGAGAGCGCGAGTGCGCTCGCCAGTCGAGCGCGGCGCTCTCGTTCGACCTCCGTTAACGCATCCAACCGGCACGCGATCGGCTTCATCCCGTCTCGTTCTCCGCGCGACGGCATCGCCACCATGGTCTCTCTCTTCGTGAGCCATGTCTACCGGGAGCCGCCGGTGGCCGAACCGGCGTGGCCCCTCGGCCCCAACGAGCCCTTGCGGGTCCTGGCCTCCACAGCGTAGGCTAGGGCGCTTCGGATAGACACAAGGAGTACCGATGGTTCGACAAACAATCGTGGCGTGCGGCCTCCTGGCCCTCGTGGCGGGCTGCTCGGGACCCCCGGCCGAGAGCCAGCCCGAGCCAGCGAGCTCTGCGGTGCTCTTCGAAGGCGCGCGGCTGATTCCGGGCGATGGTGGTCCGCCGATGGAAGAGTCCGCGGTGTTGGTCGACGAGGGTACGATCACCACGGTCGGCGCGCGGGGCGACCTGGTCGCGCCGGCCGGAGCGGCACACGTCGATCTGAGCGGTACGACCATCATGCCGCTGATCGTCGACACCCACGTTCATCCAGGCTTCCAGAAGGGCCTCACCCTCGCCGGAGAGAACTTCTCGCGCGAGACGATCATCGCGGATCTCGACCGCGCCCTGTACTTCGGGGTCGGAGCCGTCATGTCGCAGGGCATCGAGCGAGGGGATCTCATCGATCGCGTCCGAGCCGAGCAGGAGGCGGGCACGCTCGGTGGCGCGCGTGTGCGCATTGCCGGACGGGGCATCGGTGCGCCGAACGCCGGCCCGGGAAGCGCCGCGTTTCAGGGCATCGCCTACGAGGTCGCCAGCCAGGAAGAGGTTCGACAGAGCGTCAGGGACCTCGCGGCCCGAAACGTCGATGTCGTCAAGTTGTGGGTGGACGACCGTGGCGGGCGCGCCCCGAGGCTGAGCCCGGCGCTCTACCGGGCGGCCATTGACGAAGGTCACGCCCACGGCCTGCGCGTGAACGCTCACGTGTTCTATCACGAGGATGCCGTCGATCTGGTCGAGGCGGGCATCGACGGGTTTGCCCACCTGGTGCGAGATATGGAGATGGACGATGCCCTGGTGGCCGCGATCGTCGAGCGGGGCGTCTACGTG
Organism: Vicinamibacterales bacterium; assembly: GCA_965197935.1. Taxonomy (GTDB): domain Bacteria; phylum Acidobacteriota; class Vicinamibacteria; order Vicinamibacterales; family CAZQMT01; genus CAZQMT01. The sequence goes on from CBDAOD010000003.1 coordinate 941,587, forward strand.
ATGGGCAACCTGTCAGGCACCCAGCGCTCGACCTACGCCGAGCTGCCTCCCTGGTTGCGCGATGGCGATCCGCTCTTCCGGCTGGTGCAGGAGTCGGTCCTGCCGGACGTGGTGAGCCGCATGCGGGACGCCTTCGCGGACCCCGATGCGGAGACGGTCGCCGACCGGCAGGCGCGCTACGCGATCCTGGAACGTAGCCTGGCCAAGCTCAACGCCGCGGGCGCCCGGATCATTCTGGGGGCCGACACCGGCCTGCAGGATCATTTCTTCGGACTCGCCGCGCAGCGGGAGCTCGAGGCGATGGTGCGGGCGGGGATGACACCCGCCGGGGGGATCGTTGCCGCGACGAGCCGGGGCGCCGAGTATCTCCGGCTCGACACGATGGGCAGCCTGGCGCCCGGGAAGAGCGCCGACTTTCTCGTGCTCGACGCGAATCCGCTCGACGACATCACGAACACGCGGCGGATCGCCGCGGTCTACGTGAAGGGCGCCGAGCTCGATCGAGCGGCGCTGCGAGCGGGGTTGATGACCGGCACGGCGACGGAGTGAACGCCCCACGCGAACCGCGCTCGCGTGGAGACCGCTCGATCGTGTCGTCGCGTGTCGGCAGGCTGTCGGACTCTCTGGAGGTCAATCAGATGGAGACGTTCATGCGTCGTCACGTGCTCTCGTTGTCCATGTTCGGGCTCGTGCTGGTCCTGTCAGCCGGCTGCGGAGGCGGGTCGAGCCAGGAGACGTCCTCCGGTGACGATGTCACGAGCCAGGGGGAGACGATCGACGATCCGTTGAGCGCGCTCGGCGCTCTGAGCGGGCTGGTCAGCGGGGCTTGACGCCCTGCAGACGGAGCTCGAGAACCTGGAACCGGTCGAGCCGGTGCACTTCTCCACCCTGCTGGAGGCGCTGCCGGAGGCGCCGGATGACTGGACTGCCGAAGAGCCGCGGGGGGAAACCACCCAGATGAGCATGTTCTCGATCAGCAATGCCAGCAATACGTATCGCGGCCCGGACGACCAGCGGATCATCTTGACGATCTCGGATTTTGCGTTCAACAAGCTCGCCTACGCGGGATTCACCATGGCCGCGGCGTTCAGCCAGGAGACCACCGAAGGCTACGACCGGGGGATCACCGTCGGCGACGATCCCGGCCGCGAGGAGTTCAACCACGAGCAGCGGCGCGGCGAGCGCCAGGTACTCTACGGCAAGCGCTACCACATCGAGGTCGAGGGCCGGAACGTCTCGCCGGAAGATCTCGACACCTGGTATCGCCGGGTGAACAAGGACGGGCTGCCTCTCGAGTAGGTCGAGGGGCGCGGCGGGGCGAAGCCGTGCATTCGCGTGCGCGCCGGGCGCGACCGCTCAGTCGGCCGTGAGGTTGTTCGCCGGCGTCGGAAACATCTGGTTCTCGCTGGCCGCCACGACCGAGGCGACCGCGGCATCTCCGGTCACGTTGGTCGCCGTCCGGCACATGTCGAGGATGCGGTCGACACCGATGATGAGACCGATCCCCTCGGTCGGCACGCCGATGGCCTCGAGAATGATGACGAGCATCACGATGCCCGCGCTCGGGACCCCGGCGGTGCCGATCGATGCCAACAGGGCCATCAGGACGATCGTCACCTGGGCGCCGAGATCGAGCGGGATCCCCAGTGTCTGGGCGATGAAGACCGCCGCGACGGCCTGGTAGAGAGCCGTGCCGTCCATGTTGATCGTCGCGCCAAGCGGCAGCACGAACGCGGCGACCTCGCCCGAGACTCCGAGGTTCCTCTCGACGTTCTTCATCGTCACCGGCAGGGTCGCGGCGCTGGACGAGGTCGAGAACGCCAGGAGCTGGGCCGGCACGATTCCGGGGAAGAAATGCTTCAGATGAATCGGCGTGAAGAGCTTCAAGAGCAGCGGATAGGTCACGAGCAGATGGATGGCCAGCCCGATCAGGACGGACAGGCAATAGAACGCCAGCGCGCCGATGAGCTGGGCCAGCTCCGTCGGGTCGTCGCCGGTGACCAGCGTGATCGTCCCGGCGATGAGGGCGAAGACCCCCACGGGCGCAAACACGAGAATGAGCTCGACGATCTTCACGATGACCGCGTCGAGGCTCTCGAAGAACAACATCAGCGGTCGTGCCTTCCGGCGCGGGAGGAGCATGAGCGCAATCCCGAACAGAAACGCCACGAAGACGACGTTGAGCATGTTGCGGTTGCTCGAGGCCGCGCCGAATAGGTTGTCGGGCACCATGTCGACGAGCGGTTGGAGTGGGCCCGCTTCCTGTGCCTCCGCCGCCGCCTGCTCACCCGCTTCGACGTCTCGGGCGTAGGTCTGCTGCAGCCGGTCGCGCAGTCCCTCGGGAATCGTCTCGCCCGGTCGCAGGACGTTGACGACCGTCAGACCGATGACGAGCGCAATCAGCGTCGTGCCCACGTAGATCACGATCGTCTTGCCCCCGATCCGGGAGAGTCTCTGCAGATTCGACAGCGAGGCGATGCCCGTGATGAGCGACGCCAGAATGAGCGGGATGGCGATCAGCAGCAGGAGTCGAAGGAAGATCGTGCCGAAGGGCGTGATCCAGTCAGACGTGAAGCGGCCCCAGCCCGCCAGTGCCGCCACGACGCCGTAGACGAGACCGAGGCCGAGCGCAATGAGGATTCGCCAGTGCGGCTGTTGGTGCCAGGCCATTGGAGCTGTCAGAGACGGTATCGGGCCGGTCGGGGCCCTGTCAATGCCGGCCCTCAACAGGAGCCTGGCGGGTCACGCGCGGATCGCCGCCACGATCTTCCGGATCAACGTGTCGCTGAAGATCTGGCCATCGACGCGGCGACGGTTGTCGTTCCCCTGTCGGACCACCACCAGGTGTCGACTCGGAATGATGTAGCTGTGGTTCTGGTTGTGGCCTCGCGACATGAACGTGTCGCGCGGCACCCCTGCCGTGTCGTCCTGGATCCAGAACGTGTAGCCATAGGGGTTGGGGGTAGCCCCATCGTCTCGGACGAACCGGCGCGTCGCCAGGTTGAGCCAATCTGCGGACACGAGCTGCCGGTCTCCCCACCGGCCCTCGTTCAGCCAGAGGTAGCCGAGTCTGGCGAAGTCGCGCGCCGTGCACCTGAGCGTGCTGCCGACGACCGAGTTGTAGCCGTACGGGCTGTCGCTCCTGTCGGCGCCGTAGGCATCGCAGCCCTCGCTCCCACCGACGCCCCATCCTGGCTCGTCGGCGAAGTTCAGCTCCCGGTCGTCCGCGTAGGGCATGTCCCGGTACTGGTTGTCGCGGATGCCCCTGGGCATGCCGATCGGACCGAGCACGCGGTCGTAGACATAGGGGCCCACGGCCTCGCCCGAGATGTTCCGCATGGCCAGCGCCATCTGCTCCAACCCGTAGTTGCTGTAGGTGAAGTCGGATCCAGGTTCGAATTTCAACGCGTGGTGGTCCGGAATCCCATCGAACCGCCACCAGCCGAAGCAGTACTCGTACATCTGATAGGCACCGGAGTAGCCCGGATAGCGATGGCGGGTGCTCGGCGCCAGCCAGGGCTCACGGGTCTCGTGCCCGGAGGCCATCGAGATGACGTGCTTGATCTTGATCCGTGTCTTGCGTTCGTCCGTGATCGCCTGGTCCCAGATCTGCGGGATGAGCGACTCTCCTCGGGCGGCTCCGACCAGAGAGGAGTCCAGGCTCACCCGGTCGCGGTACTCGTCGAGGAAGACACCGACGGCCGTGCCGAAGACGGACTTGGTCGACGACTTCATGTCGTTGCACGACCGAGCGGTCCAGGGTTGGGGGCCACCCTCCGCCCCGGTGACGTAGCTCTCACCGATGAGGTATCCCTTGTAGACGATGACGATCGCCCCGCCGTGAGTCGTGCTCACCGGGCTCGCGTCGTGGTAGCCGATCGCCTCGCGAAGCCGCGCGGCATCGACTCCCAACGTCACGGGATCGCCGACACGCCAGCCGCCCTCCTCCTCGGTGGGCGGGACATACGGGTCCGTTGTCTGCCGGGCGCCGAGGAGCGACTCCGCCGCCAACGGCGACAGACTCAAGCCGGCGGCGCCAACCCCGGCGGCCGCGAGGAATCGTCTTCGCGTGACGACGCTGTCTGGCGTGGCCATGATGGATTCCAGTCGTCCTCTCGCGGCTATTCTCGTTCCTCGTGTCTTGCTCGGGCCGAACGCACGCATCGCTCACGGCGGCCCTTGGTGCGATGCAAGACGTTCACCACGGGCCGCAAGGGTAGGAGAGCCGATGCCCGCTGTTCTTCAGGTACAGGCCGTCGGTCCCTGGTCCACCACCTACGTGGACGGAGACGGGGAGCCCCGATGAGCGCTTACTGATGTGAGCTTAAGGGAGGGCGACCTGTCCCTCGTTCATCGTGCCTCCTGATTGTTGAATCAGCTTGGCGACCAACCCGGTCCAGCCCGTCTGATGGCTCGCGCCGAGGCCAGCCCCACTCTCACCGTGGAAGTACTCATTGAAGAGGAGCCAATCTCGCCAGTGTGGATCGCCCTGGAACCTCTCGCGATCTCCGTAGATGGGGCGCCGCCCATTGCTGTCCAGGAGGAACAGGCGCGTCAAGCGAATCGATAGATCGCGGGCCACCTCGTCGAGCGACGCCATGTAGCCAGACCCTGTCGGGCACTCGACCCTAAGGCCATCGCCATAGTAATGATGGAATCGCTGGAGGGCTTCGATCAACAAGTAGTTGATCGGAAACCACACCGGACCCCGCCAGTTGGAGTTTCCGCCAAAAAGGCCGCCTTTCGACTCACCCGGCTGGTAGCCGATGGCGAACGTCTCACCGCCAAGGGTAACGCTGTAGGGCTTCCCCGCGTGTGCCTTGGACAGGGACCGAATCCCGTAGGGTGAGAGGAATTCGTTCTCGTCGAGCATGTAGCGGAGGACGCTGATGAGCTGGTCGCGGCTGACTATCGCGGTGAGGTGGCGTTGCTTCGCCCCCGGGACGTCCACACTCGCGATGTTCCCGGCAAGATGCGGACGGTTCGCGAGAAACCAGTGCATTCGCCGTTCGAAATCCGGCATGGTCTCCAGCAATCCTGCCTCGAGGGTCTCGACTGCGAGCAGGGGCATGAGACCAACCAGGGACCGCACTCGCAACGTCCTCACGGTTCCGTCCGGCACGTGAAGCGCATCGTAGAAAAAGCCGTCGCGTTCATCCCACAGGGCATGACCGTGGCTCCCACGATCGGTCATGGCTCTGGCGATCGACAAGAAGTGCTCGAAGAACTTCGTCGCCATGTCCTGATACACGGGGTCTTCTCTGGCCAGCTCCAGGGCGATCTTCATCATCTCCAAGCTGTAGAAGGCCATCCCTGCCGTGCCATCCGATTGGTCGATGTGGCCGCCCGTGGGAAGCGTTGCGCTCCGATCGAAGAGGCTGATGTTGTCGAGGCCAAGGAAGCCGCCCTGGAATACGTTGTTACCACCCTCGTCCTTCTTGTTCACCCACCACGTAAAGTTCAGCAGCAGCTTGTGGAAGATGCCCTTGAGGAACGCGGTATCCATCTTCCCGTGTTGTCTTCCGTCGATCTTGTAGACGCGCCAGGCCGCCCACGCGTGAACCGGCGGATTGACGTCGCCAAATGCCCACTCGTACGCCGGTAACGCGCCGTTCGGGTGCATGTACCATTCTCGTGTGATGAGCTCGAGTTGCCGCTTGGCCAGGTCGGGATCCACGAGAACCAGGGGGATGCAGTGAAACGCCAGATCCCAGGTTGCGTACCAGGGATACTCCCATTTGTCCGGCATGGAAATCACGTCAAAGTTGGTCAGGTGTTGCCATTCCCGATTTCTGCCCGTGCGGCGGGACGGTGGCGGAGCGGGTTGTCCCGGGGCGCCCTTCAGCCATTGCTCGACGTCGTAATAATAGAGCTGCTTCGACCACAGCATTCCGGCGAAGGCCTGCCTCTGTACGCGCCTGGCGTCGTCGTCCAACCTGGGATTTTGGATCGCGTCATAAAACTCGTCTGCTTCAGCCCTTCTTTGCTCCAACGTGTCATCAAAGCGCTCGAACGGTGCATCCGTGGGCGAGCGCGAGAGGTGGAGACGGAAGGATCGGGCCTCGCCAGAACCGATCTCGGCATCGAAGACAAAGGCGGCTTTGGTGCCCTGCTGGTTGGGGTTCACCGCGGCCTCATCTCGATTGACGAAATAACGGTGAAAGGCATCCTTCACGAACTCGGTGCCGTTGGACACACCGAAAAGCCGGCCGGCATTGGTCTCGTTCTCCGTAAAGAGCAGCCCAGCTGCACCATCGGCGTAGAGAGAGTACATGCCCGCGGCCGGATGCCAGGCTTCGAGTCCGCGTATGCGTCCGGGGGTCGTGAGCTCTTTGATGATCGGCTTGCCGGCGACATCTCCCATGGGCCCGGACTCGTATCCCCAGCTCCACGTATTTCGGAACCACAGGGTCGGCAGCAGGACGCATCGGGCCGGATCTGGCCCGTGGTTCGTCACGCGTACGCGAACGAGAAGATCCTGCTCCGCAGCCTTGCCGTACTCGACGAGCACGTCGAAGTAGCGATCTTCGGCGAAGACCCCCGTATCGATCAGCTCGAATTCGCGCTCGCTCACGCTTCGTCGTTGATTCTCCGCGACCAGCTCTCGATACGGAAACTCGCGCTGTGGGTACTTGTACAGCATGCTCATGTAGCTGTGCGTTGGCGTGCTGTCGATGTAGAAGTAGTATTCCTTGACGTCCTCGCCATGGTTCCCCTCCGGTCCCGTGAGGCCGAAGAGGCGTTCTTTGAGGATCGGATCGTTGCCGTTCCACAATGCCAGCGCAAAACACACGTGCTGATGTCGGTCGCAGATTCCGGCGAGGCCGTCCTCGTTCCACCGGTATGCACGAGAGCGGGCATGGTCGTGCGGGAAGTAGTCCCAGGCCGCTCCGTTTGGGCTGTAATCCTCCCTCACCGTGCCCCAGGCGCGTTCACTGAGGTAGGGTCCCCACTGTTTCCAATTCGATGCCCGTCGGCGATAGTCGACCAGGCGTTGGTGTTCGGCAGTCGAGTGCGTCATTCACTCTTCACTCGTTCAGCTCGATCCATACGCGCAGCACCTCGGCGACACTCCAGGCCTGGGCGAAGCAGCCACGCGGATCCTGGGGGGGCTCTCCATCGCAGATTTCGCTGACCGAGCCGATCCCGGCCTCGAGAAGATGGGTCTGCATGGATGTCAGGAAGGTGCGCGCGAGCGCCGCATCTCCGTGAGTTCTGAAATGAGCCATCGCGAATGGACCGAGAAGCCACGGCCACACCGTTCCTTGATGATAGGCTCCGTCACGCTCCCGCCTGTCTCCTCCATAGACGCCGATGTAGCTGGAATGGCTCGGGGCGAGCGTCCTGAGACCGTGGGGGGTATAGAGCTGCCGACCACACGCGTCAACCACCGATCGGGCTTTCTCGCCGCTGACGAGCGGGAAAGGCAGTGAGAGCGCGAGAATCTGGTTCGGTCTGAGGGACCCGTCGTCGCCATCGGGTCCGTCGACGACGTCGTAGAGGAATGCGTCTTTCTCGTTCCAGAAGCGATTCTCGAAGGAGCGTTGAACACGTTCGGCGGCTGCGCCGTACTCTCGTGCGAGATCGCGCTTCCGTAGGTGTCGACCAAGTTCCGCCACGATACGTAGCGCGTTGTACCAGAGTGCGTTGACTTCAACCGGTTTGCCGGTTCGAGGTGTCACCACCCACTCCCCGACCTTGGCGTCCATCCATGTGAGCTGCACACCGGGCTCCCCCGCGTGGAGGAGCTCGTCGTCCGGGTCGACGTGAATGCGGTGGCGGGTGCCCCGGCGATGCGCCTCGACTATCTCGATGAGGATCGGCATGAGCTCTTCTGCAAGCCCGACGTCGCCCGTCGAGAGCAGGTGCGCGTGAACGGCGACAAAGTACCAGAGCGTCGCATCGACGGAATTGTACTCGGGCTCGCCATCCGCCTCCGCGAAGCGGTTGGGCACCATGCCCTCGCTGACGTGCGCGGCGAAGGTTCTCAAGATCTCGGCGGCGACCGTCGGCCGACCCGTCGAGAGGGTGAGCCCCGGCAAGGCGATCATCGTGTCGCGCCCCCAGTCTCCGAACCAGGGATAGCCCGCGATGACTGTCGCACCTGGCTTCTGACCTCGCGAGCGACGGACCACGAACTGATCCGCCGCGAGGGTCAGTTGCCGGCGAACATCATCATCCTTCGGACAACCGTGGAGAAGCGCTTGCTGCCGCTCCCGCTCCGCAGCGAGCGCAACACGTGCGCGGGCCGGGTTGTCCGTCTCCGAAGAGCAAACCAGGGTGACTGAATCCCCTTCGTCGAGACGGGCGCGAAACTCGCCTGGCCGAAAGAGGTCCTCAGTGTCATCGAGGCCCCGATACGTCTCCACACGATGGTGGAAATTCCAGAACCAGTCTCGACGTTCCTCGAAGTCGGCGCGATCGGCCACGACACGATACGGCTGGGCACCGTCGAACGCCGTCAACTCGACCCCGCCACTGGTCGGGCGAAGACCAGGCTCCCAACCTCCCCGGGCGTGGCTGTGGAAGTCCCGATAGGTGCACAGGGGTGAGACGGTCAGTTCCAGGGGGGCGCCGCCTCGCGCCCGGGAGTAGGTGACGTAGGTCGTGTTCCGCCCATGCACCATCCACAATCGAACCTCGAGCAGTGCGTCGGAGAACGCGTAGCGCCAAACTGGAATAAGGCCTTCGAGCTCGAAGAGATCGAGGTGCTTGTAGCCGTGAGGGTCAATGGTGCCGTCGGCGAACTCGTTGCAAGAAAGGGGGTAGCGCTCTCCGCGATACACGACGGTCGCATCGAGTTTGGACACCAGGACCGTGCGAGCGCCTGGCGGGTGAAGTGCCGCAACGAGGACACCGTGATAGCGCCGCGTGTTGAGACCCGCGACCGTACCGGCGGCATAGCCACCGATTCCGTTCGTGAACAACCACTCACGGCGGTGACTGAGATCCAGGGTCCCACAAGTGGAACGGCCAAGCCTCAAACGTGGAATGTCCACTCTCGAAACTCCACGAGTCGACTCCGCCTTCGTTTCTACTGGGAGTGTCGGGACTGTCTCGCTTCCTACACGAGCCCAGCTACTCCTTCAGCTGCCCGGTCGTATCGACCTTGAGGACAGGTCGAGATGGCCATCGTCGTCGTAATCACCCCAGGCGGCGGTCCGGGTCACGTCGCTATCGGCAATCCCGGTCTGCACGGCGACGTCCTCGAACGTGCCGCCGTCGTTCCGGTACATTCGGTTGGGCTGTTGGCCGAACCCGACGAACATGTCCAGGTCGCCGTCGTTGTCGAAATCGGCAATGGCGTTGGTCAGCGTGTTGCCGTCCGAAAAAGTCTCTTGCTGGGTGAGCGCGAACTGCGGCCGCGTCCGGGTCGCCGTTTCCGCCCGCTTGAAGTGCTCGGCGACCCAGTCCACCCAGCGCCGCCGCACGTCCCGGCGGTGCACGGGGTCGGGCGGGAAGTGACCACTCACCGGATACGCAAAGAACCGCGTCTCGACGCCGTTGTCCTTGAGAGCATGGTAGAGCTTGTAGGACTGGGTCACGGTCACCCGCTCGTCTCCCGTCGCGTGGAGGATCAGCGTAGGCGTACGGATCTCGTGGGCGTAGGCCATGGGCGACTGGCGCCAGTAGTTCATGGCGTTGCCATTGAGCCACGGCGATCCATCCAGTCCCTCGCCGGCCCAGACGTTCATGTCCGCCATGCTGTACCAGTCGAACCAGTCGGTCACCGAGGCGCCCGCCACGGCCACCGCCCACCCGGGGTAGTGGGAGGTGAGCCAGGCGGTCATGTAGCCGCCGTACGACCAGCCCGAGCCGGCGATCCGACGTTCGTCCACGATGCCAAGGGCTCGCACCGCCTCGACGCCCGACATCACGTCCCGTCCGGGCCCGTCGCCGGCATCGTTGACCACGGCGCGCTGGAACGCCTTCCCCTGCGTGCTGCTCCCCCGGTAATTCGGGCTGAACACGAGCCAGCCCTGGGCGGCCATGATCTGGTTGAAGGTGCTGAACGATTCGGTGGACGCGCCCATCGGACCGCCGTGGATGCTGAGGACGAGCGGGTAGCGCCGTCCCTCCTGCGCACCTGGTGGGTAGATGAGGACGCCGTTCTGGCCGAACCCGTCCGGGCCATCCCACGTGATCGTCTCCACGTCGCCGAGGTGCATCGAGGCAAGCGGATCGTTGAAGCCCGTGAGGCGACGGGGCGCCCACTCCCCGGCGGTCATCACGAAGAGCTCGGAGGGTCGATGGGGCTCCCGCCCGATGAATGCCACGGTTCCGCTCGACGCCACGACCGGGATGGAGGCCGGGTGAATACTTCCGAGATCGAGCCGGCGCACGGCTCCGTCCAGGGCGATGTGCCACATCGCGCGTGAGGTCAGGTCGGTACCGGTCACGAGCAGGGCTTGGTCGTCCAGCCAGGCTGCACCGCCGAGGCTCCGATCGATTCGTTCCGTGATGTCCTGGACGGCGCCGCCATCGATGGGCTTCAGCAAGATCCCCGTCGGGTTGAAGTAGGGCTCGGCGCCGCGCGGCTGGCTGAACGCCAGGTGCTCACCATCGGGCGAGAAGGCCGAGAGGGACACGGCGGGATCGGTTACGAGCGGGCGCTGCTCGCCCGACTCCAGGTCCAGCACTCGGATCGCGGAGCGAATGCTTTCGCCGGTGTGAGGGCGCGGCAGGACCTCGAGGGCCACCGTGTGGCCATCCGGCGACACGAGGATGTCGGCCAGGCTCTCCACGCCCTCGGTGAGCCGGCTGGCTCCCCCCTCCTTGGCCGAGACCCTCCACAGATGAACCGATGTCGGGGCCGCCTGGGTCAAGTAGCTGTTGTTGCCCACCTCGAACGATCGATTGTGACGCTCCTCGCCCTCGCGTTCCTCGGTTTCGTCTGGCGCGGTGTACAGGAGGTGCGATCCGTCTGGCGTCCATCGAAACACGCGCACGCCGTTCTTCGTGTCCGTGCGCTGCCGGGCTTCACCGCCCACCATGGGCAGGACGAACAGCTGAGGTTCGCTCTCGTCCGTCCCCGAGTCCAGGAAGGCGATCCGGTCACCGGACGGCGACCAGCGGGGCTGTCGCACGGCTGGTCGATGAGGTGTCAGCTCTTTCTCCGCGCCGGTCGCCACATCCACGAGGATCAGCGTGCGATCGAACCGGTTGTCCTCGTAGTTGGGTCGGCTCGTGACGACCACCACAGACCGTCCGTCCGGCGAGATGACCGGATCCGACAGCCCAACCTCGAGGCGTAGGTCGTCGACGGTCAGCGTTCGGGTCTGAGCGGACAGCGCCGGCGCAAGTACGGCGCCGAGCGCCACGGTCACCGCGAGGAGGACGAACCTGGCGAGCCGATGATCTCTGGAGAATCTCATGGTGGCTGACCCCATCCGAGGAAGCGCCGACCCGCCGGACGGTGGACCGCGGCGTCGACGATGACCCTCAGTCTGGCCACGCGCTTCGCCCACGTCAATGGTCTTCAACGGATCCGATCGCCCGGGACAGGAGACCGTCGCACCCGCACGGATCCCGGCTGGCGACGGTCTCACGCCGTGGGCCGAATGCGCTCGAGAGCCGATCCGGGGTATACTATCGGTGTTTGTGCGCTGCACCTTGGATTTCCCGCTGGAAGCCTGAAGTGACGGCCGAGTCATTTCGGTTGTCGGTTAGCGTTCCCACCGCCTAGGTCCCACCGCTCAAATCCACGCGCCACTCCGGCGCCCGATTCAGTACGTTTACCGTCGGCCTGCTGCGCGGTTAGGGAAACGCTCCAGGCAATTCAGGAGCAGTGTCTATGCCGTTCTCGACCCTCGGGCTCTCGCCCTCCCTCTGTACTCCGCTCGCGCGACGGGGCTATACACGACCCACGCCCGTGCAAACCGAGTCGATCCCCGTCGTCCTCAGCGGCAGCGACCTGCTGGCCCGTGCGCAGACGGGAACCGGCAAGACGGCCGCGTTCGGGTTGCCGATGATCGACCGCCTTCTCGTGCGCGGCCGGCGCCCGGCGCGGACGCGCAAGCCGCGGGGCCTCGTCCTCGTGCCGACGCGCGAGCTCGCGCTCCAGGTGCACAAGGCGCTCACGACCTACGGCGCCCCCGTCAACCTGAGAGCCACCGCGGTCTTCGGCGGCGTGCCGATGCGGGCGCAGGTGCGGGCCCTCCAGCGCGGCACCGACATCGTCGTGGCGACGCCGGGCCGACTCATCGACCACATGCAGCAACGCACCATCGATCTGTCGGCCGTGGAGATCCTCACACTCGACGAAGCCGACCGAATGCTCGACATGGGCTTCCTTCCGCCGCTGCGTCGCGTGGTCGGGACGCTTCCGCGCGACCGGCAGACGCTGCTGCTCTCGGCCACATTCTCGAAAGAGGTGGAGCGCCTCTCCAGCGGGTTCACACGCAAGCCGGTGCGCGTGGACGTCTCGGAGGAGCAGGTCGTGGCGCCAACGGTGACCCATCGCGTCCACCCGGTGGCGGACGGACGCAAGGGCGACCTGCTCGCGCACGTGCTGATGCAGCCGCCGGTGGGGCAGGCGCTCGTGTTTTGTAGGACCAAGCGCGGATCGAATCGTGTGGGCGAGGCGCTCGACAGGGCCGGCGTGCGGGCAGCGGTCATTCACGGCAACAAGAGTCAGGGCGCGCGAAACCGGGCGCTCGGCGACTTCAAGGCCGGCCGCGTGTCCGTGCTCGTGGCGACCGATCTCGCCGCGCGCGGGCTCGACATCGCGCAGCTACCGCTCGTCGTCAACTATGACCTGCCGCTCGTGGCCGAGGACTACATCCACCGCGTGGGACGCACCGGTCGGGCTGGGCTCGCCGGCCGCGCTGTCTCGCTCGTGTCCTCGGCCGATCGGAGCCTGCTGCACGACATTCAGCGACTGCTCCCGTCGTTGCTCGAGCAGGTCGTGGTCGAAGGTTTCGAGGTGACCCAGTCCGCGCGAGCGGCGACGGTGGCGCCGGCGGGCCGGCACCCGCGGGGCTCGCACGGCCGCGGTTTCACGCCAGGCGCGCGTCGCGGTGCGCGCCCCGCATTCGGCGGAGCGGGGCGGTGCACGGCGAGGCCCGGGCGTCCGGGCTCGCGGTCGTAGGCCAGCTCGCGGTTCCCGCCGACACGACTGCCGATTCTGCTTGACTCCCGAGTCTCTTCCAGGGTTCATACTGGTCTCAGCGCCGAGACCGGCACACCTGGATGGGCACACCCGCCGAGGTGTCGGCGGCGCCGCCGGGCGACTGTCGTGGCCGTCGGGACTCTCGGTGAGCGATGGTCGCGATGCAGAGGCGCGACACGCGAACAATTGCGAGATCAGGAGCATGTTCATCACTCGATCGGTGTGGGTGGGAGTCGTCGCACCCCTGGCGGCGGTCTTCACGTTCGTCGCAGTGGGCCGTAGTGAAGTGGACACGGCGAACGCGTCGCCGCAGGGGACCCCGGGGCACACCGTTGACGCCGGCGACGCGGGTGTCGCCGTGGAGACTCGAACCGTTGCGCTCCACATCGAAGGCATGACGTGAGGGGGGTGCCCCCTGGCCGTGCGCCAGGCTCTCCTGAATGTCGACGGCGTCGTCTCAGCAGAGGTATCGTTCGACGACAAGCGCGCCGAGGTCCGTTGCGACGCAGCGGTCGATGCTGCACTGCTGGTGCAAGCCGTCGAGGACGCCGGCTTTGAGGCTCGGGTCATCGACACCGCCGACGACACGGCCAGCGGGGACCGCCGATCGTCCCGTTGAGAGCGCCGGACGCCCGGGCGCAACAGACGCACAGGCACACCGCAAACGGTCGTCAGGAAGGGACGCTCTTGAACGACCCCTCCCCATGGGATCCGCGCGCTCTGAACGATCGTCTGCCGGGTGTCGCAAGCGCCGTCTCCGCCCTCCTCGCGGCCAGTTGCTGTCTCCTGCCGATCGCCTTGATCACCTTGGGGATCGCCGGGGCGGGCATCATGATGACGATGATGCGCTACGAGTGGCTGACACTTCCCCTCGGCGTGGGTGGCCTCGTGGGCGCCGCCGCCCTGTACGTCAGCAACCGTCGGCGGTGTGAAACGACCGGCTGCCGTTTTGTCGGACAGCGGTTCAACCAGGCGATGCTGGGGCTCGCTGCGCTGGTCGTGGCAGTGGCGCTATTGCTGAAGGTGTTCCCCGCGTGGACCGCGACGCTGCTACAGCAGCTCTGACGCGAGGGCGGCGTGCTGAGGCCTGACGAAGTCGCATGGATGGCTCTGGCCGCCGTCCTTTCGATGCCCCAGTCTTCGCCGGCCCAGATCGTGGCACCAGCCGGCCGAACGCTGTTCAACCGATCGGTGATGCTTCGCAGTTTCGTGCGCGTCGATCACTTCATCGACACCGGACCGGGCGAAGAGACTCGTCGCCTCGTGAACCCGTATGCGGTCGTGTGGGGCGTGTATCCCAACGTCAGCGTGACCCTGGTCACGCCCGTGGTCAGCCTGCGACGTCAGACCCCAGGCGGATCCGAGCGACCATCCCCGCTGACGAGCTTCGGCGATAGCAGCCTCCTGGCTCGCGTGGACGTGTGGCGCCGGCTCGTCCCGGGCGGGTACACGCGGCTCTCGCCGGAAGTCGGCGTCAAGATGCCCACCGGAGGAACGTTCGGCAGCGGATCGACCGACGCGATCGCCGGTTTGGTCCTGTCTCACGTGCGCGACCCGCATTGGTTGGTCGGTGACGTTCAGTTCACCTACACCACGACCGGGGACGGTGACCTTCGCGCCGGCAATCGCTGGCGGTATGATTTCGCATATCTTCACCGTTTGCTCCCGCGAGACGGATTGGGCATTCCGACCGTCTTGGCCGTCCTGGAGGTGAACGGTGAACACGGCCGGCACGCCCGCGCTGGCGATGTGCCGCTACCGAATAGCGGAGGCGATCTGGTGTTCCTCTCACCGGGTGTCGAGCTCATCACGTCGCGGCGGCTCGTCATCGAGTGCTCGGTGCCGATACCGATTCACCGCGATCTCAACGGATCGCAGCTGGAACCGGCATGGAGCTTCATCGGGGGCGCGCGATGGCTGTTCTGAGGTTCCAGGTGGTCGTTGTCTTGCTGGGAGGCTTCGTTGCATCTCTGATGCTGGCCGACCACGGGCGGGCTGCCGGACCACCGTACGCCTCGGACGCGACGGACGGAGCCGCGTTGCCCCGGGCCGACCCGCACTACCGGACGGTGGGACGGTGGGGCGTGGCTGGCGAGCGCCCTGGTCAACTGAACGGTGTGCAGGGGATCGCGGTTGATTCGGCGGGCGAGGTGTACGTCGCAGACGCCGAGAACTGCCGCATCCAGGTCTTCAGCCGCGAAGGGGAGTTTCGTCGATCGTGGGGCGAATGCGGGGAGGGCGAGGGCGAATTCATCAAACCAACCGACGTGGCGGTGGGGGTCGATGACGAGATCTTCGTCGTGGACTTCATGCTCGACCGGCTCCAGGTCTTCGACGGACAGGGAGCCTACCTGCGGGGGTGGGGTACCTCGGGCACCGGCCCGGGGGAGTTTTCGTCGCCGGTTGGAGTCGCAGCCGGTCGGGACAGGTCCGTCTATGTCGTCGAGTTCTACGGCCATACCATACAGAAGTTCTCCAGCGACGGGCTCTGGATGGCCACGTGGGGCGGCGAGGGACACGGTGAGGGACAGCTCTACTATCCGGCGAAGATTGGCCTGGGCCCGGACGGTGGTGTCTATGTGGCCGACGCACATAATGCCCGCATTCAACGGTTCGATCGCGAGGGCCGGTTCGTCGGTACCTGGGGTCAGGCTGGTACGTGGTACGGTCATCTCAACGATCCGGTAGACGTCGTCATCGCGCGCGACGGTTCGATGCATGTGGCCGACAGTGCGAATTTTCGTGTGCAGTGGCTGGCCGCCGATGGCAGCTAC
Source organism: Vicinamibacterales bacterium (assembly GCA_965197935.1). Lineage (GTDB taxonomy): Bacteria > Acidobacteriota > Vicinamibacteria > Vicinamibacterales > CAZQMT01 > CAZQMT01. Next base: position 957,472 of record CBDAOD010000003.1, read on the forward strand.
ATCGCGGAGTGGAAGTTGCCCGGAGAGACGGCCGGCCGGTTTCAGTCGCCGCAGGCGCTGGTGCAGGATGCGCAGGGCTATCTCTACGTGAGCGATACGGCTGGCAACCAGATCTACAAGCTGGAGGCGGTGCGACCATGAAGAGAGTGATCAGACATCTCGCGCGGGCGGGGCTCGCCAGCGTCACGACCGCGGTACTGCTACTCACGGCGGCTCCGGCAGTCGCCCAGGTGGATCAGGCATGGGTGCGCGTCGATGGTCTGACTTGACCGCTCTGAGCCTATGGGGTCGAGAAGGCCCTCCGACGCCTGGATGGCGTCGATCGTGTGACGGTGGATCTGAGAGCCGGTACGGCTGTCGTGCAGTCGGCGGAAGGGGAGGGGTTCGATCCGACCTCGATCGCCACGGCGGTTCGAGACGCGGGATTCAGCGCCGAGCGGATCGATGTGACAGCCGTCGGCACCGTGGTGAATGAGGGTGGCGCCGCTCGACTGGAGATGACCGCTCCATTGACGGCTCTCCGCCTGCGGGACGGAACAAAGACCGCACAGCTGAAGGAACGCCGCGGTCTTCTCCAGGGGCCGCTACGTCTCACGGGCCGGCTCGAGCCGGCCCGTGAGGGGCAGCCTGCGCTCCTGGCCCTCGAGACCTGGGAGCCGGTTGATGACGGGAGTGCGAGAAGGGATCGATCAGATCCGAGGTGGCAGGCGGAGGCTTCGCCACCCGCGATCGGCGAGCTGGAGATGCTCGCGTCGCCGGCTGGACCGAAGAGCGGGCAGCCGCAGCTCCACCGACCCCAGGAGGGCCGCGTCATCCTGAGCTGGCTCGAGCCCGGCGCGTCGGCCAAGACCCGGCTGCGTTTCGCGGAGCGTGACGGGAGCGGCTGGTCGGCTCCGCGGACGGTAGTGGATGGCGAAGAGTTCTTCGTGAACTGGGCGGACGTCCCATCCGTGGTTCGGCTGGCCGACGGCCGCCTCGCGGCGCACTGGCTGAACAAGAGCGGACCGTCCACCTATGCCTACGATGTCCGACTGAGGATATCGGATGACGGCGGCGGGGTGTGGTCGTCCGCGCTCACGCCCCACCGTGACGGAACGCTGACCGAGCACGGCTTCGCGTCGCTGTTCGACTGGGCTCCAGGCGGCCTGGGCCTCGTGTGGCTCGACGGCCGGGAGATGAGCGCCGAGAGCGGGCCCGGGCGGGACGACAGAGGCTCGATAACCTTGCGGGCGACGACGCTATCGCCCGATCTCGAATTCGCCCCTGAGGTTCTCCTCGATGGCCGCGTCTGTGAGTGTTGTCCGACGGCGGCGGTGCAGACCGACCAGGGAGTGGTGGTCGCCTATCGTGATCGCAGCGACGAGGAAGTACGCGACATCGCTACGGTTCGGTATCACAACGGGAGCTGGAGCGACCCCGTCATCGTTCATCGGGATGGCTGGCAGATTCGCGGATGTCCGGTGAACGGTCCGGCGCTGGCGAGCGACGGTCAGATCGTCGCTCTGGCCTGGTTCACGGCCGAGGCCGGCGACGGTCGGGTCCAGGTGGCGTTCTCCCAGGACGCAGGCGCCTCGTTCGGTCGGCCGATCCGCATCTCCAGCGACGTGGCGCTCGGGCGTGTCGACCTCACCTTGCTCCCGGACCGGTCGGCGCTCGTGACCTGGATCGGCTCCCGAGCCGGAACGTCGGAGTTCCTGCTCCGACGGGTGGCACGTTCGGGCGAGATGGGGGCTCCCCGGTCGATCGTGGCCATCGACTCGAGCCGCGCGAGCGGCGTGCCGCGCCTGGTGCGGTCGGGTGACGAGCTCGTATTCGCGTGGACCGAGACCGGGGCGGTCTCGCGCGTGCGCACGGCGGTGGCAGCGCTCGTCGAGACGAAAGTGTCCCCGACCCGGTCGCACTAGCAGCGCGTAGCGAACGTCTGGCTGCAGCCGGCCGGCGCAGCAGCCCCCTCTGCCGCTTGAGCAGGCCCACGACAATCGAGCGGCTCAGCTTCTCGATTGACCCAACGGTGGAGACGAGTAGGAATGCGACGCCGTCTCCACGTCATGCGGAACTGGCATCCAGTCGTGCACGAGCCGTGAGGCCGCCGACGAGACCCAGCAGACCACCTGCCGCAGCACGGCAGACACCTCGGGTAGCTGGATGCGCACGGTGATGGTCTCGATAGACTCGGCAGGCGCCGTCTGCGCGACCTCGCCGAGACGATCCGCCTCGATACCTACCCTCAGGTGAGCCGGATTCCGGTCGCCCGCTACGGCGGCCGACGCGCCGACGACGCTCCAGATCGCAGTGATCAGGATCAGGGCACCGGCTCTGATGGTAGTGCTTCGCACTCGTGTCATATCGTTTCTCCTCTTCCGGTATAGACGCAGGACCGCCCCCGGGGGTTCGATGAATCGTACCAAGCGATGCCCCCGATCACCCATTGGGGCCGTATTGGGGTGATGCAAGCGGACACCCCTCACGAGATCGTCGAACGCAGCAGAGAGGGAGGGACCGATGCGATCTGGACTGTCGCAGTAATTCGTGAACGCGAGCCCTGCGTGCGGGAGAGTCCCTCCACGTCCCGCCCGGGGTCGGCCAGTCTGGGGGACCGGTGAGCGCTCGCCGAGGGTCGGGGAGGGCCTGACGGTGGTTCCGGTCCGCCTACAAGACGTGTGCCTGGCGCATCACGGACTCACACTTCTGCCTGATCTCGGTTGCGACGTCGGATGGATCCCCCTGGACGAACTCCGTCCGGAACAACTCGACCGACAGCGCTCCAGCGTACCGCTTCTCTGCCAGCTTCTGGATGATACGGACCACTGGCGCGATCCCGTCGCCGGGAATCAGCCGTGAATCGTTGTCGATGAGCTCGCGGGGCGTATCGAGCAGATCCTGGAAGTGCGCGTGGGCGAGCTCGCCCGGTCGGAGCGAGTCCAGGTCGTCGAACTTGCTCAATCCCGACCAGAAATGGAAGAAGTCGAGCATCGGCCGAACGCTGGGGTGCGCCGCCTCCCGGATCATCTTGAGCGATGAGCTGAGCGTTGCCAGGTGGGTCGACGTGCGGATGAACTCGATCATGGCCGTGAGGTCGTACTCCCTCGCGATCTCTCCCGTCTCGCGGATGCAGTCCGGGGTTGCCGCGAAGTCTTCGGCGGTCACGGCCCGGTTGGTGGTCGACGGGGAGTAGATCTTCCGCAGACCGAGACTCGAGAACTGATCGCAACGCCTTCTCCACGTCTCGAGCGAAGCCGCCCGCGCCGGCCCCGGGATCCAGATATCCGGTAGGACCGCGGCGGCGGAAACCGGCGTCAGCCCAAGGTCGCTCAGCACGCGCCCCGCGGCAGGCATCGTCTCGCGCTCGAGGAATCCGTCGAGCAATCTGTCGCTCAGCTCGACGTACTCGATCCCGGCCTTCGCCCAGCCCTCGAGCGATCCGCGGTATCCCGCCGCCCGGGATGTGTTCTGGTGGATGCTGAGCAGCATCTTGCCCGGCGCAGCGGATTGCGCGCTGACCACTCGCGCCAGGGGTGCCGCCAACGGAGCGAGAAGGAGGCTTCGTCTCGTGAGCACGTGCCTACTGTATCGCCGATTGCGAACGGCGCCCACATCCCGGGTGTCCTGGCACTCGTCGTGTGTCGATGGCCCGCGCGGTGCGGTTGCGACTCGGCACGCAAGAACCGGCCTCGACCAGGCTCGCCTTGAAAACCTCCCAGAGTTGACACTCTGGAGCGATAGGGTCATCATCGGCTGATTGCCTGCTATCGTCCGGTGGCCCACCGAGTCCGGCCAACGGGTCCCGAGAACCAGAGAGGAGATCCGCATGAGGATTCTGTCCGCGTGTATGGTGGCGCTCGCGTTGGTCGTCGGCTGCGCCGGCGAGAATGCGGTCGAGGAAGCACCGAGCGGGGCCGCACCGGCCAACGAGATGCCCGCCCTCGGGCTCCGGCCGCAGGGCGACACCGAGATTCAGCCGGACCTGACCAAGGTCTCGCCCGAGCTGAAGGAGGTGTACGACCACATCGACGCCAACTTCGACCAGCACGTCATGAACCTGCAGCGGTGGATCCAGCAGCCGAGCATCTCGAATACCGGCGAGGGGATCCCCGAGTCGGCCGTGATGGTCCGGGGCTTCTGGGAGGAGCTGGGCTGCGAGGCGCAGGTGCACGAGGTGGGCGAGACCGAATGGGGCGCCCAGGGCAACCCGGTCGTCTACGGCCGGTGCGATGTCGGCGCGGAGCGCACGCTGATCATCTGGTGGATGTACGACACGATGCCGATCACGCAGCCCGACCTGTGGAACTATCCGCCGTTTGCGGCCGAGCTGGTCGAGCAGCCGCCCTACCCGAAGGTCGTGATCGGCCGGGGCGCCACGAACAGCAAGGGGAGGCAGATGGCGATGTGGAACGCCCTGATGTCGATCAAGGCGGTCTCGGGGACGTTGCCGGTGAACTTCATCATCATCGCCGAGGGCGACGAGGAACGGATGGACATCGGCCTCCGCAAGTTCGTCAAGGAGAACGTCGAGCTGTTCGAGGGTGCCGACGCCCTCATCAGCGGTGGTGGCGGCGGGAGTGTGAGCGGCGGTGGCTCGGAAGGGTGCGTGTATATCGAGCTGACGACGAGCGGCGCCAAGTGGGGGCGCGGACCGGTGTATGGCGACATCCATGGCGGCCGCAAGCGGGCCGTGGACAGCCCGGCCTGGCGGCACATCCAGATGCTCGAGTCGATCATCGACGAGAACGGGAACATCGCGCGAGTCGAAGGGTTCTACGATGACATGGAGCCCCTCAGCGAGCAGATGATCGCGGACCTCAGGGAGCGGGCGGAGGGGCTCGACCTCGAAGCCGCGGCACGCCGAACCGGAGTGGCGCGGTTCATCTCGGACGACCCCTACGAGTATCTACGGATGTCGCGGCACGGCATGTCGTTCAACCTGGACGGCATCTGGGGTGGGAACATGTATGGCGGCGGGGCGGGCGCGATCCTGCCGAGCAAGATCACCTCGAAGCACAACATCCGCTACGTGCCTGCGCAGGACGGGATCGACATCGTGAACAAGATCAAGGCGCAGATCGTGAAGAACGGCTACGAGGACGTCGAGATGCAGATCATCGGCGACGTGCCCTGGCGGAAGCCGACGCTGGAGGGCGACCTGCCGCCGGCGCAGCTGCGCGCGCTCGAGATCATGAACATCCCGCACCGGGTGCCGCGGGAGCTGCGTGAGCCGCAGGAGCTGGGTGGCTACTGGCCGGCGTATCTGTTCGGCCGGGATCCGCTCAACATTCCGATCTCCGGCGCCGGCACTGGGGCCGGCGGCGGCGCGCACGCGAACAACGAGTACTACGTGATCGAGGGCTCGGGCAACACCTATGGCATGGCGGGCGCCGAGAAGATGTTCGCGACGGTGCTCTACAACTTCGCCGGGAAGAACTAGACCGACTCACCTTCGGGGGCGCACCTTCGGGTGCGCCCCACTCTCTCCCGATACCATCCAGTCAATACTCGTCGTAGCCTTCGGTCAGCTCGATGTAGACGCCCGAGGGATCGGTGAGGAACGCGATCTTCAGCCCGACGCCGGCCACCTCGCGATACGCGATGTCGAACTCGATGCCGCTCGCCTCGAGCTTCTTGCAGAAGGCTTCCAGGTCGTCGACCTCGAACCCGATGTGGTCGAGCGCCCGACCCCGGGTGCCGACCGTCGGCTCCGGCGCGTTCGCGAAGCTCATGTTCATCCCCGGCACGTCCGTCGTCGTCTGAATCCTTCCGCGCGCGCGGCGGTCGATCGAGAACACCTCCGTGTACCAGTCCAGCAGCTCCTCGAAGTCCGGCGTGAAGAAGTGAATGTGGTAGCCGGCGATCTCCTCCGCGAGCTCCCGGTCCTCCTGCAGCTCGACCCAGACATCGTCGGGCGCCATCACGTAGGCGTTGGAGAACACCTCGGCTCCCGTGAACTCGGGGCCCACCTCCAGCCCGGCGGCGCGCCACTTCGCGAGGAAGGCCTCGATGTCGCGCACCTTGAAGCCGAAGTGGTCCAGCACCGACCCCTTCGTGCCGCCGGTCGGCTCCTGCTCGGTCAGCACGATCAGAACGTTCGGCAGCCGAACCGCAGTCAGCGGCCCCTTCCGGACCACGATGCCGCCGAAGTGCTCGACCCAGAGCTTCTCGTGGACCTCGACATCGCTGACGTTCAGGTGCACGTGGCCGTAGGTGAGGCCGTTCTCGTTCGGCGGGGCGAGCTGGGCGTATGAGAGCGATGCGAGCAAGCAAGCGACGGTGGCGATGAAGGGAAGCCGCATGTTCGACGGAGTTCCACTCGCCGCAGCGGGTCGCAACCTACCAGATCCCGCGCTACTGGAAGATCCGCGGGCCACCGTTTCGCCCCACTAGCGGGCGATTGGACAAAGCCGTGCTAGGGCGACGTCGGCCAGACCACGCCCTGATCGCGGGACGTGACCGGGCCCAGACCCTTGTAGACGAACTTCTGGAGCCGCTTTCCTTCGTAGGTTTCTGTCGTGTAGATGTTGCCCTTCGAATCGGTCGCGATGCTGTGCACGCCGTAGAAGGCGCCGGCCTGTCGGCCGCCGTCCCCGAAGCTCGTCAGGACTTCGAGCGACTCTCGCTCGATGATGTACACCTTCTCGTTCAGCCCATCCGCCACGTAGATGTACCGTTGCGCGTCGTCACGCGAGAACGCGAGATCCCAGACGGATCCGGAGCCGCGGGAGTTCTTCGCCACGAACTGCTCCTTGACGAAGGTGCCGTCCTTCTGGAACACCTGGATCCTGTCGTTGGCACGGTCGCAGACGTAGATCAACCCGTCGTTCGAAACCTCGGCACAGTGCACCGGGCTCCTGAACTGCTGAGGCGGGGGAGCACTCGGGTCGTAGAGACCGATGTCGCTGTCGTCCGGCCGGTTGCCATACGCTCCCCAGTACCTCTTGAGCTCGCCGGTGTCCATGTCGACCACCGCCACGCGACGGTTGCCGTACCCGTCTGCGAAATAGGCCTCGTTGGCCTCCGTGTCGAACGAGACCTTGGCCACCCGCGAGTAGTGCGTGCGGCTGTTGCTGTCGATGCCTTGTCCCGCCTCTCCCACCTGCAGGAGGAATCGACCGTCACGCGTGAATTTCAGGACGTGTGAATCCCCTGGCCGTTGCCGCCGATCCAGACGTTCTCCTTGTGATCGATCGTGATGCCGTGGTTCGACACCGGCCACGTGTATCCTTCCCCGGGCCCGCCCCAGTGCCCGACGAGGTTCCCCTCCGGATCGAATTCGAGTGCCTGCGGCGCCGGCACGCAGCATTGCTCGGCAATCGGTGGATCGAGCGAGGCCGGGATCTCGTTCGCGCCGAGCGTGTCCACCGAGCCACGGTGCACGATCCAGACATGGTCCCGTGCATCGACTCCCACCCCGATCGCCGACCCGAGCACCCAGTGGTTCGGCAAGGGCTTGGGCCAGAATGGATCGACCTCGAACATGGGAGCCTGGCCCCCCTGGGCTCCGGCGACGGTCGCCCTGTCCAGCATGGCCTGGCCGACTCCCAGCGCCGCGATTGTGACGATGCCGCCCGCGGCGATCAGGAGACGTCGTTGGTGCGTGGGGCGCTGCATGCTGTCCCTCCCCTGAGTGACTGTGTGTCCGTGTCGCGAAGGGTGCCATGGAACGGCCGCGAGCGCAAGCGTGTGGAGAGAGGCGGTGGTGCGCATGTGAACCACCGGCCCTGCGTGGCATGATGACTCACCCGAGGGCACTCGGGCGCCCACGACGCGCTCTACGTGGGCACCAGCAACCGGGATGGCCGACGGGATCCCCTCCCGGGAGACGACCGGGTGCTGCGGATCGCGCCGGCGGGACGTTGAACTCCTCCAGTTTGTCAGGTTCGCTCGTTGTGGGGCGGAGCGGCGGCCGGGCGCCGCGCCGTCCTTGGTGCGACGCAGGACTTTCACCACGGGCTGCTAGTACTACTTTGTTAGATCCGCAAGTGCACCGACTTTAGCGCCTCGATGCGCTTCAGGTAGAACGGCCGTGGAGCAAAGAGGTCCGCGGTGAAGATTTCCTGCACGATCGCGCGGGCCACTGGAAAGGTGAGCCCGGCGAGGTGCCGCCGCCGCTCGGCCTGCAGGAAGTTGTACGTCACGGCGGTGAGCACGACGTGATGGTGCCAGCCCGGGAACGTGCGGCCTTCGAAGTGATCCAACCCGAGGTGGGGCTTCAACTCTTGGTACTGCTGCTCGATGGCCCACCGCTGATGCGCGAGTCGGACGAGCTGCGGCCAGGAGGTGGTGGCCGGCAGGTTGACGAAGAAGTATTTGGTCCGCGGCGTCGCGCCCGTGTCGCGTTCGGCCAGCAGCCACACCTCGGGGGCGAGCCGGCGGTCGCGCCAGTCGTGGGCCGGGGTCACCCGCAGGGCCACACACTGGACCGTCCAGCGGCGCCCGCCGCGGCGGTTGCGCCAGCTGATGGGCCGCCACCGCGGCTGCGCCTTGGCGGCCTGGGCCACCGTGTACGCCCGCACGCCCGCCGCCAGGTCTGGCCGGGTGCGCGGGCGCCCCAGCCGGCCGCCCCGCCGGTGCCCGAGGCGCGGCCGCCCCAGGAACACGGTCTGCGACGAGGAAATCCCCACCGCATAGGGGAGCCGCAACCGATGCCACATGGCCCGAAACAGGCCGGTATCGCCAAACTCCGCATCGGCCAGCACGCCGGTGCCGGTGAGGCCGCTGGCGCGCACCTGCCGGAGCAGGGTGAGCGCTTGGCGCCACTTCGCCTGCAACCGGACACCCCGGGGAAGCCGCGCCCGATCGCGGGCGGCGTCGGTCAGCCACGCCTCGGGCACATAGAGCGCGGCCCCCAGCAAGTAGGCGCGCAGCCCGGTCCACAGCGCCGCGGTGACCGCCACTTGGCCATTGGCGACTTTCCCCACGGCCCCACAGTACTGGCGGGCCACCCCGACCGAGGACGTCCCTGGCTTGGGGAAACTCGTGCCAGCGAAGATCACCAGCCCTTCGCGTTCGGGCAGCACCGCCCGCAGGCAGCGCCAGACGCCGTCGGCACTCCACGGCGCATCGGTGATGAAGTGTTGGAACGCTTGATAGCCCCCGGGCTCGGTCCCCCGCGCCAGCATCGCTTCCATCGACTTGCGCGGGCTGTCGCTGAGCAACCCCTGGACGTACCGGCGCAACGCCAGCTCCTGTGCGCGCTGGCCGAAGCACGCCTTGAAGGCCTCGAGCCATCTCATCAGGCGACGCAACTGACCCACCGTGCGGCGGTCGTGCACTACCGCGCAGGGTACCGAATTCGCCGGAAAAGTACAATGTCCTCAAATTAGATCACTTGTCGGATCTCGCCCAAATTGTGCGATCTAACAAAGTAGTACTAGTACCCACAGTCTGAAAGACGGATACGATGTCCACGATGGTGGAGACGACCACATGGCCGCCGTTTCGGCCTACAGTGGGCGGTCTGACAACGTGGTAGTTAACCGGTGAGGTAACGACGGACCGAAGGGGGGCGAAGCACCATGAACAGTGTCGACCGACGGCGGTTCCTCCAGGCAGGCGCCCTCGGGCTCGGGGGCGGCTTGCTCGATCCCGGTGGCGCCGTGGCCCAGGGCGCGGCGGCGATGGCGAGCCACGGAGCCGAGCCGACAGCCTCGAGAGTCAGGATGACCGGGGATGGGCTGGGTCTCACGGCGGCCGATCAGGCGCGGCTCCTGACGCGGCTGGCGGACGAGGACCGGATCGACCGGGACTCCTACTCGAACGGCGGAACGGTCCAGCAGCTGGAGGAGCAATTCGCTGCATTGCTCGGGAAGGAACGGGCCGTGTTCATGCCAACCGGCACGCTGGCGAATCATCTCGCCGTGCGCGCGCTTGGCGCCGGCGAGGGCCGCGCCATCGTCCAGGCCGAGAGTCACCTGTTCAACGACTCGGGCGACTGTGTCCAGACGTTGAGCGGCATCACGCTGATGCCCCTGGCGCCGGCCAGGGCCACCTTTACGCTCGAGGAGGTGCAGGAGGTCATCGGGCGCACGGCGAGCGGGCGGGTAGCGAGACCGGTGTCGGTGATTTCGGTCGAGACCCCGGTCAGGCGACGCTCGGGAGAGGCGTTCGACCAGGTCGAGCTGGATCGGATCACCGCCTTCGCGCGAGGGGAGGGGATCCGACTGCACCTCGACGGCGCCCGGCTGTTTCTGCAGAGCGCCTGTACTGGCATGGAGGTCGCCGCCTACGCGCGCCCCTTCGACACCGTCTACGTGTCGCTGTACAAGTACTTCAACGCGGTCTCCGGAGCGATCCTGGCTGGCCCGCGGGCGTTGCTCGACGGGATGTATCACACGCGCCGCATGTTCGGCGCCGGGCTTCCCGGTGCGTGGCCGTTCGCCGCTGTCGCCCTCCACTACCTGCCGGGGTTCGTCGATCGCTTTCGCGACGCCGTCGCGGTAGCCGAGTCGTTCATCGATCGGCTCACCAGCCACGACACCTTTACAGTCGAGCGGATGCCGGGGGGCACCAATCTCTTCCGGCTCCGCGTCGGCGCAGCCGACCCGGCAGAGTTCCGCGGACGACTGCGGGACCGTGGCGTCGATCTCGGGGCGGTGCGGCCGGACGGGAGCTTCCTGGTCGCGATCAACGAGACGTGGAGTCGCGTCGCGCCCGGCGCGCTGGCAGACCGCTTCGTGACGGCGCTGGGATGAGGAAGGCGGGAGCGACGGATGCCGGCGAAAGTGAGCAGTACGGGGCGCATGTCGGTGTATAAGGGTGCTGATCCGACAGGTCGAAATGGACACCTTGAGCCACCCGCGACCGTCGAAGGAGCCTCCTCCCAACAAGAACATCGTGGTCTGCTCGGACGGCACCGGAAATACCGTCAACAAGATCTTCATGTTCGGATTCAGTCGCGGTGCGTTCACCGTCCGCACGCTTGTGGGGTTGATCGCCGACTGCGGACTCATCGATGCGAAGACCCCCAGGCCGATCAAGGCGCTTGGCCTGTTGACGCCGGGCACGGATCTCTGGCTCCGGTGGGTCGCCTGGAGGGCGTGGCGAGTACATCGATGGCACTATCGCGCGCTGCTCGAGACGCTGCTCCTGTCCACGGATTGCGAAGACCTGGCCCATGATCCCGCGGCGCGGGGCGGCGCTCTACTACTTTTACAAGCCCCGGAACATCGCCGAGCCGACCGCAAGGTGCCGCCCATCCCAGGGCTGTGGGCTCATCACGGCGCCGGTGCGCGAATGCCACGGCCCGCTGGAGCGGGTACCCGGCCACCGATTCGAAGGGCCAACCATCCGCTGACACCTGACCGCTGGGAGGATGCGCGACATGGCGAAGAGGAAGATCCGCACTCGAAGGCGGGCGCGCAAGAGGCGTGTCCCCCCGCCGCCGACCTACGTGCTCGGTAAGGGCGGGCCCTCTCTGCTCGACCTGCGACTCCGGCGCAGCGAGGTCAGGATCCTGGTGACAGGGCCGGGCATGCTCTACGAAAAGCTCCGTCTCGTCACCTCGCTGAGCGTTTCCGAGGGGTGCCATTACCGCAGCATGCAACGCCTCGCGAGCGATCTGGTCGCCACGGCGCTGTGCGGCGCGCAGGGCTCACGACCGGCTGAGATTCGGGTCGTGGGTCGCCGGACGAGCGCCGTCCTCGAGATCGAGCCGGGTCCGTCCAGCATGTATCAGAACGAGCTGGTGCTTCGCACCCGCAACGGCTGGTCGTTCGACCGCGTCATTGGTCGTGCCCTCGCCGCGGGGTACGAGAAAAAAGACTACATCGTCGCCCTCGAGCCCATCCCGGCGACCGGGCATCTCGAGCATCATGCCGTCCCCGGCCTGTCGGGGGAGGGCGACCCGCACCAGGGTCACGGCCGCGGAGGACGTCACCATGGATGAGCGTCGCAGCGTCGTCGCGCTGGCACTCGATACCTCCGCACGCGATGATTTCCTCGAGGTCCTGATCCGGCTCAAGCACCGCCAGGTCGTCGGGGCCCCGGCCGGCTTCAGTGTCTACGATCAGTTCGTTCTCATCCACGGCGCGATCATGGCGCTACAGGTCCCCCTGTGGCCCGGCACCGTCAACGTCGGTCACTGGAATATCGGCTTCTGCCCCTGGCACCGACTCTACCTGCGGGAGTTCGAGCTGGCACTGCAGAACGAGGTTGGCGGGGTCTCGCTGCCCTACTGGGACTGGACGGACCACCCCGGTGCGCTGAATCGTCTCTTTACCGACGACTTTCTTAGCGAGCTGCGCTCTGGCGCGGCCAGTCCGGTGACGAACGGCGTCCTTCGCAACCCGGTACCGGTGGCGGACCGTCCCGACTGGTGGCCGACGAGCACTGGGGCGACCGGATTTCCGGTCTTCATCGAGGAGCAACGCGGGCCGTCTCTGAGCCGCGGCACGCCCTTGGGGGTCAGCTGGCCGCCAAGCGCCCAATCGATTGAGACCATCGAGAACCTCGATGTGTCCTCGTCGACACTGCATCGCTACTGGGTGTTCTGGATCGCGCTCGAGGGAGGCGTGCCCAACGTGTCCCTGGGCGCGAATCTCGGTACGCTGGCCAGTCGAACCCACAACGCGGGGCACAATCTTATCGGCGGCCACATGGGTGGTAGCTACTCGCCCAACGACCCCGTGTTCTTTCTGCACCACTCGAACGTCGACCGGATCTGGTTCAACTGGCAGCAGAACATGCTCGCGGCGCATCCAGGGACCACACATCCCGACCACTATCCGCCGGAGGATGACGTCACGCCGTGGGACGGGGAGCCGATTCCGCGCGGACACCGGATCGACGATGCCCTCTGGCCCTGGGTCGGGGGTGCCGCCGGGTACGATGCCACGAACTTGAGTCCGCTTGGGAAGAGCCTGCTGCCCGACACTGGCGCTGCGCCGCCGGTTGCGGTGAGAGATGTCCTCGACATTGCGTCTATGGACTACCAGTACGTTTAGTGGACTGTATCAGTCATTTCTGTAGCGGTCGCCGGAGCTCAGCGCCCGGCAGGCAAGGCGCGACGACCGAGCATACCGCGAGTATTCGAGGGAGGAGCAACGCCGTCCGCCGGGATGCTCCGCCCGGGGAGTGCTACAGACATGACTGATACAGTCCACTAGTGCGACCTGTCCGCGAAGTTGGGGCAGGCCAGGGAGGAGGGGTGGAATGCGACTGAAGGCAGAGAGGCCCAGTCGGCGCGGACGGTGGGTGACCAGCCTGGCTCTCGTTGTGTGTGGCCTGACGGGGTTCGTTCCCGCTGGAGACGAACGGGCGCACGCTCAGGCAGCCGGTGCGCAGCCGGAAGCCGTGGGCCGATTGAATACGATCATCGAGAACGCCGAGCAGGGGAAGCTCAGCTTCAACGGCGAGTCGTGGCAGATGATGCCCGACAACGAACACAACATCTTCGGAGTCATCGCCCTTCAGGCCGCGATGGCCGAGAACCGCCCGGAAGGTGCCGAGCGGTTCTTGCTGCCGCCAGTCGTTCGAATGAGCCTGGAGGCCAACCATCTCGAGAAGCACAGGGTCAAGCAGTATCTGGATGCGGGCCTCATGGGCCTGATTCTGTCCCAGTCGGAGACCCTCGACCAGGTACGGGAGTTCATCAGCATGATGCGATACCCCCCGCAGGGGGCGTTCTACGCGACGGGGCCGAGAGGACGCCGCGGTTGGGCGCCGACCGCGGCGACCCGGTACTGGGGCGTCGACATGGACACCTACATGCGCAAGGCCGATCTGTGGCCGTTGAATCCGGACGGAGAGCTCTTGGCCATCGTCCTGCTAGAGACCAAGGCGCAAGTGGAGAACATCGAGCAACTCCTCGAGTTGCCGGGGTTGGGCGCGGTGATGTTTGGCACGGCGGACATGAGCATGAGCTACGGGCTCGGGACGCCGGCCCCTCCCCCGAACCACCCGATCATCATGGCCAACATCGAACGGTTCGCACGGGCGTGTGCCGCGCATCACGCCAGGGGCGGAAAAGTGATTTGCGGCGCCTATCAGACTCCGCAGGGCCTCGCGACCGCCGTCGAGCAGGGCCTCACGATGTTCACCACTCAGCGGGGCGATTTCCGTGGAGACTCGCGTTGATGGGAGGGAGCGTGGCAATGGTCAAGGCGCACCATGGCGACGACGCGCAGTTCTGTGATGCCCGTCCGATGAGGAGTAGAGATTTCCGCAAGGGCGTCGATTGCGTCCTTGATGACATTAGATGCTTCAACGCCCCTCGCGCGCGCCATCTTGACCCTCGGCATCATCAGCCTGCTGAGCGTGCCCGTTGCGGGTGCGCAGGAGGATGATGGGCGGATTCTGCAATCCGCCGCCGCACAGGCCAGCCAGCTCGATCCGGTCACCGCCCGCCGCCCCCTGGGCCCGGCGCTTCCGGCGTTTGCTCGACCACCCGGGCGGCCAGCGGGGTTGGTCCCGCTCTACGTCTCGTTCGGCCTGCTGCAGATGCTCGACGCCCACTCGACGACCCGGGCCCTGGAGAACGGCGCCGTCGAGACCAACCCGTTCCTGACCAAGATCGCGGGCAACCCAACCGCCTTCTATGCCACGAAGGCGGCGACGTCTGCCGCCGCGATCTACTTCGCAGAGAAGCTGTGGAAGCGCAACCGGGCGGCGAGCCTGGTGATGATGATCGCCCTCAACTCGACCTATGGCATGGTCGTCCGGCACAACTACGCAGTGGCCGGCGTGGGGAAGTAGCGCCGGCAGGCGGACCACGGAGACTGGCCGCCTTCAGGGTTTGCCTGGCGGCCGCCGTTCCACCCCATACAAGACTGACAACGTAGCACTCGAGGCGGCGAGGTGGGCGGTTGCCTACTTCGCGAGAACGAGCGGCTTGCCGACGAGCTTGCCTGGATCGGCGCCCGGTTTCGGGACGAACTTGTTCACCCATCCGCCGTCCCAGCTGGCGACATAGACGTTGCCATCCTGGTCCACGTCGAGCTGGTGCGGGCGCGACAGGCCCCCCGCAAAGCCTCCCCGCGTCCCTCCGTACGCGCCCCAGTGGTACTCGAGCTCGCCGTCCCGGCTGTACTTGAGCATGCGGTTCAGTCTCGCCGAGATCACCCAGACCGCGTCGTGCTCGTCGATGAAGACGCCAACGGGATCGGAGATGTCGGGCCATTCCTCGATGAACTCACCGTCCTCCGTGAAGATCTGAATGCGGTTGTTGGTCCGGTCGCCGACGTAGACGCGGTGATCCCGGTCGACCGCGACGCCGTGAACGAGGTCGAACTGCCCAGGGCCGCTCCCGAGCTCCCCCCACTCCATCACGTACTCGCCGCCCGCGTTGTACTTGACGATGCGCGAGTGCCAGTACCCGTCGCCGAGATAGAAGCTGCCGTCGGGGAGGAAGGCGAGCACCGCCGGGTCACCGTAGGTGAAGGGACCGGGGTGCGGGTTTGCCCGCGCCTCTGCCCGGCTCGTCGGGTGGTTGGGGTCGACGAGCCGCATCACCAATCCACTTCCGTCGTTGGTGAACTTGAGGATCTGCATGTTGACCCCCCTGCCGCCACCGCGCTCGACGACCCAGACGTGGCGCTCCGGATCGTAGGGACTGATGTACACCTGGTGGGGCTTGTTGAGGATCGAGTCCCACTGCGTCCATCTCTCCACGATGGCGCCGGTCCGGTCGGCGACCACGAGGTAGTTCGTGCCGCCCTCCCGCTCTTGCCCTTCAGCGTTTCGGTCCCCCCACACCGCCACGATGATCCGGTTTGGGTTGTCCACCGCGATGCCCGACACCTGCCCCCAGGTCCACGGTCCCTCGTGGTCGGGCGCCGGCTTCCACCAATTCTCGACGGCCTCGTATTCACCGGTCCTCTCGTCTCCACCCTTCATGATCGCTGCCTGCGATCCCGATTGCGGCTCGGCCTGGCTCTCGACGGCGTAGGCCGAGAGCATCGCCACCGCGGCGGCGAGGACAGGGGCCACACGCATACGCTCCGGTCTCATGATGCCTCCTCTTTGGAAGGGCTTCCGAGCAACGTGCTTGTTCACCCCGGTCGTCCCCGCAGAGCCTTCGCCGCCAGCAGCTTCACGTGCGCGCCGCCTCGCACCGACGGAGCCGTCGTCGCCGGGATGGCGCCATCGTCACGCCCTGACTCTGCCAGGGAAGCCGACCCGTGTCGACGCCGCAGCGCCGCACTCGATTGGTCGCGCTGGTCACGACCTGGGCTCGACAGGGCACGAGGAGCGAGAATACCGGAGTTCCGGGTGTATGTGACCCTACGGGGCTGATGCCCGGCGCACTCTGTGTCGGGATGCAGCGCGGGCCGACTGCAGCAGGACTTCAACCACGGGCGGCTAGTCCTCCAGGCGCAACGCCCAGCGAATGCCGCCCGTGAGGTGATGGCGGAACACGTCGTTCTGGGTCCAGCTCTCCTCGCGGTGCCCGAGGGAGGTATAGAACGACCGACCCTGGCCGTAATCTCGCCACCAGGACTGCGGGTAGTCGCCGCCCGGGAACACTCGGCGCAGGCCCTCGAGATTGCTGTGCTCGGTGTCGAGGCTCAGCAGCACGTTCACGCGGTCGCGCGAAAACCCGATCGGTGGATGGAACTCGCCGGGCTGCGTCACATTGAACGTCGGATCTTCCTCAGCCCAGGGCAGCCACGCGTAGTTGTAGAGCTCTTCGTTGATGGGCCAGCTGTGGCCCAACATCCTCGTTGCCGGGTGAGTCGTATCCTCGACCTTGAGTGTGCTGATTCGGCCCGCCGCCATGTCCGGCATCGGGGTGATGGATCGCACGTAGTAGCCGCCCAGCATCTCCCCGAACTCGGGATATTCGTACATCGTCAACGCGGCGCAGTGGACGCCTATGAAGCCTCTGCCACTGCGCACGAAGTCGACGATCCCCTTCCGTTGCACGTCGGTCCACGGCAGGTCCCCGTTGGTCATCAGCATGAGACCATCGAAGGAGTCGAGGTGCTCCATCGTGAGGAAGCTCAGGTCGTGATTGCCGGCCGTCTTGTAACCCTCGTGGACCGTCACGTCAAAGCCGCCGGTCTTGCCGTACTCGATGGCCATCCGCTCGGCGGCCGGCAGGCTGTCGTGACCGGTGCCCACACCCGGGTGTGTCAGGAACAGCAGCTTCTTGGGGGGCGGTGCTCCCTGACCGCCGAGGGAGATACTCCACGTCAGCGCGACCAGGGAAGCCGTGACCAGCGTGAGGAGTGTCAGCCGCAGATTGTCCTGTCGCATAGGTCGAAGATGCTAGCGGATCCTCACGACCGGCGCAAGGCCCCGACGGGCCGCCTCATGCATGGTACGTCATGGGACCGTCGGATCGTTGGCTCGGTCCGCCCGCAGCGCCTCCTTGAGCTGTCTGAGCGCATTTCGCGCCTCTCGCAGTGCGGGCCGCAATTGTTCAACCTGAGACCGGAGACGATCCAGTTCACTACGGTCGGCCCCCTGTACCTCCCTCATCTGACGCACCTGTCAGCGTGCCCGGATAGATCGTCTCTCACCTGGTCGATCTCGCGCCGGAGGTTGTGGACAGTCTCCAGCGCCGCAGCGATGCTGGATTGTTGCCTGACCATCTCCTTACCCAAATCGTCTAGCCTGTCGCCCTGATTCGCATGCGTCCGAGTCGTCTGTGCAAGATCGCCGGATAGATCGTCTCTCACCTGGTCGATCTCGCGCCGGAGGTTGTGGACAGTCTCCAGCGCCGCAGCGATGCTGGATTGTTGCCTGACCATCTCCTTACCCAAATCGTCTAGCTGTCGCCCTGATTCGCATACGTCCGAGTCGTCTGTGCAAGATCGGCGGTGTCGCCCACCGACGCGGAGTTGGTGTCGAGCAGTTCCTGTCGGTTCTCTGCGAGGGCCTGTCTGGCGTTCTCTAACCCGGACAAACCGTCGCGCCGGATCATGTCCGTTTCCACAGGACGGAATCGATCCTCGGCACCAGACTCGAGTTCGACGCTGGAACCATCGGATGGCTTCGCCCGCAGACGGTCTGACGGCCCGCCAAGCAGCAACCCCCGTGCAAAGAAGCGCTCCGAGCAGATCTTGCACCGCATCCGGAGTAAAAGGAACTTGCGCGGCCAATAGACGCCGGAGTTACCGCGTTGGCTGATAGCGACGTCGTTCGATGAGCAATTGGGACAGGACACGATCATGTCTGTTGCGACGGACGGCGTTGGTGCACGACTCTAGTACTACTTTGTTAGATCGCACAATTTGGGCGAGATCCGACAAGTGATCTAATTTGAGGACATTGTACTTTTCCGGCGAATTCGGGACCCTGCGCGGTAGTGCACGACCGCCGCACGGTGGGGCAGTTGCGTCGCCTGATGAGATGGCTCGAGGCCTTCAAGGCGTGCTTCGGCCAGCGCGCACAGGAGCTGGCGTTGCGCCGGTACGTCCAGGGGTTGCTCAGCGACAGCCCGCGCAAGTCGATGGAAGCGATGCTGGCGCGGGGGACCGATCCCGGGGGCTATCAAGCGTTCCAACACTTCATCACCGATGCGCCGTGGAGTGCCGACGGCGTCTGGCGCTGCCTGCGGGCGGTGCTGCCCGAACGCGAAGGGCTGGTGATCTTCGCTGGCACGAGTTTCCCCCAGCCAGGGACGTCCTCGGTCGGGGTGGCCCGCCAGTACTGTGGGGCCGTGGGGAAAGTCGCCAATGGCCAAGTGGCGGTCACCGCGGCGCTGTGGACCGGGCTGCGCGCCTACTTGCTGGGGGCCGCGCTCTATGTGCCCGAGGCGTGGCTGACCGACGCCGCCCGCGATCGGGCGCGGCTTCCCCGGGGTGTCCGGTTGCAGGCGAAGTGGCGCCAAGCGCTCACCCTGCTCCGGCAGGTGCGCGCCAGCGGCCTCACCGGCACCGGCGTGCTGGCCGATGCGGAGTTTGGCGATACCGGCCTGTTTCGGGCCATGTGGCATCGGTTGCGGCTCCCCTATGCGGTGGGGATTTCCTCGTCGCAGACCGTGTTCCTGGGGCGGCCGCGCCTCGGGCACCGGCGGGGCGGCCGGCTGGGGCGCCCGCGCACCCGGCCAGACCTGGCGGCGGGCGGGCGGGCGTACACGGTGGCCCAGGCCGCCAAGGCGCAGCCGCGGTGGCGGCCCATCAGCTGGCGCAACCGCCGCGGCGGGCGCCGCTGGACGGTCCAGTGTGTGGCCCTGCGGGTGACCCCGGCCCACGACTGGCCAGTCTGGCCGCCACGTTCGGCCGGGGGGCAATGACCAACCACTGGAAGGACATCAAGAACGCCGATGTCGTCCTGGTGATGGGAGCGAACCCGGCGGAGAACCACCCCTGCGGTTTCAAGTGGGCCGTCGAGGCGCGTGACCACCGCGGCGCCAAGCTGGTCACCATTGACCCGCGCTTCACGCGGACTTCGGCGGTCGCCGACAAGCACCTGCAGATCCGGCCGGGCGCCGACATCGCGGTGCTCGGCGGGTTCATCCGTCACATCCTCGAGCACGACCTGTATCACGCCGACTACGTCCGTGCGCACACCAATGCGTCATTCATCGTGACGGGGGAGTTTGGCTTCGAGGATGGCCTGTTTGCCGGATTCGACGAGGCGGCCAGCGCCTACGACAAGACAGCCTGGGACTACCAGCGGGGCGCCGACGGGTACGTGCGCCGGGACCCGTCGCTCGAGGACCCGCAGTGCGTCTTCCAGCTCCTGAGGCGGCACTACAGTCGCTACACCCCTGACGTCGTCGCGCAGATCGCCGGCTGCTCGGAGGAAGACTTCCGCCGGATGGCCGACATCATCTGCTCGACCGGGACCGGCCGACCGGGTCGGGACGATCATGTACGCCGTCGGCTGGACGATGCACACGGTGGGCAGCCAGATCATCAGGACGGCGGCGATCGTCCAGCTGTTGCTCGGCAACATCGGGCGCCCCGGCGGGGGCATCAACGCGCTGCGCGGTCATGCCAACGTGCAGGGTGCCACCGACCATGCGATCGTCGCCGACATCCTTCCGGGTTATCTCAAGATCCCGACGCCTGGCCAGACCTCGCTCCGTGAGCACTTCGACGACTCGACGCCGAAGCCCCTCGTCCCGGACA
This sequence comes from Vicinamibacterales bacterium, assembly GCA_965197935.1. Classification (GTDB taxonomy): domain Bacteria; phylum Acidobacteriota; class Vicinamibacteria; order Vicinamibacterales; family CAZQMT01; genus CAZQMT01. The sequence continues at coordinate 977,481 of CBDAOD010000003.1, forward strand.
CGGTCAACTACTGGGGGAATTACCCGAAGTTCTATGTCTCGCAGATGAAGGCGTGGTTCGGCGAGCACGCGACCGAGGCGAACGACTTCGCCTACGACTACCTGGGCAAGCCAGCCGACGATGCGACCTGGCTGAGCATCTGGAACGAGGCGTTCCAGGGCCGGCTCGAGGGTTTCATCGCGCTCGGGTTCAACCCACTCCTGGCCGGTCCCGATGTGGCGCGTCTGCTGCAGGCGATGTCCAGGCTGAAGTGGAAGGTGGTCATCGATCCCTTCATGCTCGATTCGGCCGAGTTCTGGAAGGCGCCCGGCATGAACCCGGCGGAGATCGACACCGAGGTCCTGTATCTGCCCAGCACGCACTGGATCGAACGCGATGGTTCGTTCACCAACAGCGGCCGGTGGGCGCAGTGGAAGGAGCAGGCGATCGATCCGCCGATCGGCGTGCGGTCAGATACCTGGATCCTGTCCGAGCTGTTCTGGCGCGTGAAGGAGCTCTATCAGGCGGAGGGGGGCGCGTACGACGACCCGATCCAGTACCTGACCTGGGGCTACTTGAACCCGCGCGAGCCGACGCTGGTCGAGCTGGCGCAGGAGATCAACGGCCGCGATCTGACCACCGGCCGCTTGCTGCGTCGTTCGGCGAGCTTCGGGACGACGGCACGACCGCCTCGGGCAACTGGCTCTACAGCGGGAGCTACACCGAGGCGGGGAACCAGATGGCCCGGAAGGGAACCGCCGACCCGACCGGGATGGGTATGCACCACGGCTGGGCCTTCAGCTGGCCGCTCAACCGGCGCGTGCTCTACAACCGCGCCTCCGCCGACGCGGAGGGTCATCCCTGGGATCGAAGCCGCGCGGGCATCGCCTGGGACGGACGGGAGTGGGTTGGCGACGTGCCCGACTACGGCCGGACGACGCCGCCCGGCGGACCGGGCGCCTTCATCATGACGGAGGATGGCGTGGCCCGGCTGTTCAGCAGCCACCTCGCCGACGGGCCGTTCTCCGAGCACTACGAGCCGGCCGAGAGCCCGACGACCAACACCCTGCACGAGAACGTGCCAGTGAACCCGGTCGTCAGGTGGTACGACGGCGTTCGCGACACGCTCGCCCAGGCGGGCGACGACTTTCCGTACGCCTGCACCGTGTATCGCGTCGTCGAGCGCGAGCACTTCGTGACCAGCAACGTCCCGTATCTGGTCGAGGCGATGCCCGACTTCTTCGTCGAGGTGCCCGACGGGCTGGCGCGGGAGAAGGACATCCCCAACGGCAGTCGTGTCCGTGTCTGGTCGAAGCGGGGCGAGGTCGAGGGCACGGCGGTCGTCACCAAGCGGATCCGGCCGCTCACGGTCAACGGTCGAACGGTCTGGACGATCGGCATCCCGGTCCACTGGGGCTTCGTGGGGCTGACGACCGGATCGATGGCCAATCAGCTCGCGCCGTTCATCGGTGACGCCAACACCCGGTGCCCCGAGTTCAAGGCGTTCTGCGTGAATCTCGAGAAGGCCTGATGGCCGACACCCTCTCCATCCGGCGCGTGTCGGCGAGCCCGAGGGGCACGATCCCGCTCGACGCGCTGCGCTCGGGCGGGCCGACCTACGCGAAGCTGGTGGACATCTCGAAGTACATCGGCTGCAAAGGCTGCGAGGTCGCCTGCAAGGAGTGGAACGACCTGCCGGTCGAGCCGACGGCCAACTTCGGCAGCTACCAGAGTCACCAGGATCTCTCGCCCGCTACCTGGCTCCTGATGCGGTTCGACGAGGTGGAGGTCGACGGCGATCTGCGGTGGCTGATCAAGAAGGATGCCTGTCTCCATTGTGAGGACCCCGGGTGCCTGTTCGCCTGCCCGGCGCCGGGCGCCATCGTGCAGTACACGAACGGCATCGTCGACTTCAATCAGGAGAACTGCATCGGCTGCCAGTACTGCGTCACCGGGTGCCCATTCGACATCCCGCGCTTCGACAGGAACACGCGCACGGTGTCGAAGTGCAACATGTGCGTCGACCGGGTCGAATCGGGTCTCGAGCCCGCCTGCGTCAAGACGTGCCCCACCAATGCCATCGCCTGGGGGAGCAAGCAGGACATGCTCGCGCTGGCCGATCGGAAGGTCGAGACGCTGAGGAACCGGGGCTACGCCAAGGGGATGTCCCAGTAGCTGTTGAAATTTGAAGCGGCGGCTCTTCACTGGTCGTGCTATACGACCGGTGACGAAACCGAGGTGCAAGCCTCCCAGTAAGGAGCCGCCATGAAGAAGCAGTCTCGCACAGTCCCTCGCCGTCGCCAATCGGTATCCCCGACGCCACGGCACCTTCCGTTGGTCGATATCCTCATTGATACGCAGGCCGCGCTCCAGGAGCTGGTCGTCGCGTCTGGCCTGAAGGTACTCGAAGCCATGCTGGAAGAGGATCGGGCCGCCGTCTGTGGGCCACGGTATGCGCATCAACCTGCGCGCCAGGCGTATCGAACGGGGCATACGCCGAGTCAGGTCGTGCTGGGCGGGCGGAAGGTGGCGATTCGTCGGCCCCGTGCGCGGCGCGCCGGCGAGGAGGTTCCGTTGCCAACGGCCCGGGCATTCGCGAATGCGGACCCGCTGAACCGGCGCGTGGTCGACCAGATGCTGATCGGTGTGGCGACCCGCCAGTATGCGCGGAGTCTGGAACCGCTCGGCGCCGACGTCACCACGGGGGGCACGAGCAAGAGTGCGGTCAGTCGACGCTTTGTCGAGAGGTGGACCCCGAAATTCGGACAGGTTGCTAAGGTGGGATCCAGACCACAGAGAAGGAGTCTGGAATGTCCCGAAAGAGACGGAACTACCCGGCTGAGCTGAAGGCGAAAGTCGCGCTGGAGGCTCTCCGCGAAGAGGCAACGATGACCGAGCTGGCCTCTCGGTACGACGTTCACCCGAATCTGATCGCGAACTGGAAGAAGAAGGCACGCGAACACGTGCTGGCGAGCTTCGCAGGCAAGCACGAGTACCAGGAGGCCTCTCGAGCGGTCGAGATCAAGGAGTTGCGAGCGAAGGTGGGCGAGCTCGTGATCGAGTGGGATTTTTTGTCCAAGGCCTTCGGTCGGTGAGCCACGGCCGGAGGGAAACGATGGTCGATCCCGACCATGCCGCGCTCAGCATCACACGCCAGTGTGGCCTGCTCTCGATCGCCCGCTCGTCGTTCTACTACGAGGGCAAGGGCGAGAGCCCGCTGAATCTGCGGCTGATGCGGCGCATCGATGAGCAGTTTCTGGAGACGCCCTTCTACGGCTCGCGGCAGATGACGCGCTGGCTGCTGCGCCAAGGCGCCAGGGTCAGCCGCAAGCGCGTCCGGCGCCTGATGCGGCGCTTGGGCCTGGAGGCGATCTTCCAACGGCCCAGGACGTCTCAGCCGCACCCGGCGCACAGGGTCTATCCCTACCTGTTGCGCGATCTGCCGATCACGCGGCCGAACCACGTGTGGTGCACGGATGTTACCTATATCCCGTTGCAGCGAGGCTTTCTGTACCTCGTCGCGGTGATGGATTGGGCGAGCCGCAAGGTGCTGTCCTGGCGTCTGTCCAACACGCTCGATGCGCACTTCTGCGTCGAGGCCTTGCACGAGGCGCTCGAGCACTATGGCCCTCCGGAGATCTTCAACAGCGACCAGGGCAGCCAATTCACCAGCGTCGACTTCACCGACGTGCTCACGGAGGCTGGCATTCGCATCTCAATGGACGGCAAGGGCCGCTGGATGGACAACGTGTTCATCGAGCGGCTGTGGCGATCGCTCAAGTACGAGTGCGTCTACCTGTCTGAGTTCGCGACCGGCGCCCAGGCCCGGACCGGCATCGGCTGGTGGATGGACTTCTACGACCGACGCCGGCCCCACTCGGCGCTCAACGACCGGACGCCGGCCGAGGCGTATACTGACGACGGGGCTGACCGGAGCCCGGGGCTATGCCCCGGTTCCCGTCAGCCCAAGGTCGCTTGAATCATGAACCGGATTCCACCTTAGCTGTGACGAAAACCTGTCCAAAGGATGGGGTCCACCTCTGTCGCGCAGACCCAGGCGCAGCTGGATGCGTGGCGGGCGACGCCGCTCGATGCGCTGGACCTGGTGGGGCTACTGATTGATGGCGTGCACGTGGGTGGACACTGTATCGTTGTCGCCCTAGGCATCGATAAAATGGGCGCGAAACACCCGCTCGGCCTGTGGGAAGGGGCCACGGAGAACGCGACGGTCTGTCAGGGGCTCTTGACCAATCTCGGCCGCCGCGGGCTGCGCACCGACCGGAGCCTGCTGGTGATCGTCGATGGCGCGAAGGCCCTCGACACGGCCGTGACCCAGACATTCGGGCGCGCCGCGCTGGTGCAGCGGTGTCAGGTCCATAAGGGCCGGAACATCTTGGAGCATCTCCCTGAGGCACAGCGGCCGTGGGTGAAGGCGGTCCTCACGCGTGCCTACACGAACAGCCACGTCAAGACGGCCAAGCGTCTGCTGCAGGACCTGGCGCGGCGCTTGGACACTGACTACCCGAGTGCGGCCACGAGCGTGCGGGAAGGGCTCGACGAGACGCTGACCGTGCTCGGCTTGGGTCTGTCGGAGCGTCTCCAACGATCGCTCGCCACCACGAACGCCATCGAGAGTCTCCTCAGCCGAACGCGCCACGTGCAGCGCCATGTGAAACGCTGGCGCGGCGGGACGATGGTGCTGCGCTGGGTGGCCGCCGGGGTGCTCGAAGCGGCGAAGGGGTTCCGTCGGGTGCAAGGATGTCAAGATATGCCCGCGCTGGTCGCTGCCCTCCTGGCACGCGACGCGCGGTTAGGACTCGGGGAGTCGTCAGAGATGGCGGGCCGAGGCGATGCGCGGATACTTCGAGCGCCTGGAGAACTGCCGGTATCGCCGGGAGGGCATCGGGAATCGATCCCGCCACGGCTTCGACGGGTGGCTCACCACCGAGCGGGCGATCCCCAAGAGCGCGCTGAGGGACGGCGACCTGGTCAAGGTGCTGCTCCAGGCCTCCGAGAACGCCATGGACGAGCTCGGACAGCCGTGGCGGCAGATCGGCTGGGCGCTGGAGTCGCACGGCGATCCGAATGACTGGCGGCTCGTACAGGACGACGCGGTCGGCGTACGGTTTCTGCCGCTCACCACGCGCGACCATATCCGCGTCGGAACGCGAGAGTTCTTACGCCAGGTCGAAGCGGAGCATCCGGCCCGGCTCACGATCGAGCTCGACGCCCTGGCCACGCGCGTCGTGCTCGACGATCGGCAGCGTGCCGTCGGCGTCGACTATCTCAAGGGTGGGCGTTTGTACCGAGCGCACGCGCAACCGAGCGCGGAGGCTGGCGAGGCCAGGAGGGCGCGCGCCACGCGAGAGGTCATCCTGGCCGGCGGTGCGTTCAACACGCCCCAGCTCCTCATGCTGTCCGGCATCGGCCCGCCCGGTGAGCTGGGGCGCGCCGGGATCGACATCCCCGTGCGGGTGCCGCTCAACGGCGTCGGGAAGAATCTGCAGGATCGGTACGAGGTGTCCGTCGTCAACCGGATGAAGCAGGACTGGCGGGCACTCGAAGGCGCTCGATTCGAGAAGGGCGACCCGCTCTACGAGAGCTGGGCCCGCGAGCGTGACGGCGTGTACACGACGAACGGCGCCGTCCTGGCTCTCGTGGCGAAGTCGGCCCAGAACCCGCCGCTGTCCGATCTGTTCTGCTTTGCCCTGATGGGGAACTTCACCGGCTACTACCCGGGCTACACGCGAAACTTCCCGAACGAGCTCAACTATCTCACGTGGGCGGTCCTCAAGGCCCACACGCGCAATCGCGGATCGGTGACGCTGGCATCACCCGATCCCCGCGACCGGCCGACGGTTCACTTCAACTACTTCGATGCCCGGCACGACCCGAACGGCGTGGATCTCGAGGCGGTCGTCGACGGCATCGATCTCGTCCGGCGGATCGTGGACAAGGACAAGGATCTGAAGGGGCTGATCGCCGAGGAGGAGGCGCCCGGGCCGGGGATGCAGACTCGGGACCAGCTGCGGGAGTGGGTCAAGAGCCACGCCTGGGGACACCCTGCGTCGTGCACCTGTCCGATCGGATCGGATGCAGACGAGATGGCTGTGCTGGACAGCCAGTTCGGTGTTCGCGGCACGACGGGGCTTCGGGTCGTCGACGCCTCGGTGTTTCCGAGGATCCCGGGGTTCTTCATCGTCTCGTCGATCTACATGGTGGCCGAGAAGGCCGCGGACGTCATCGTGTCCGACGCGGCGAACGGCGCGTGAGTGTGTGCCAGCCCAGGCGCCACCGTGATGCGGTGCGTCGCAACAGCGTCACGAAGGGGTGATCTTGTCCAAGCTTCTAAAAGCATCAGCAGTCCTGTGGGGGATCTGGGGGATCTTTCACCTGATGGTGGGAGGGTTCCTGCTGTTTCTGTTGTTCCAAGGGAGAACGGCCGACGCGCTCCACGGAATCGCAGGCACCGTCGAGTTGGCGACACTGCAACTGGATTATCCGACCGCCGTTGTCGCCACCCTGAAACAACACGCGTTCAACTTGGGGTGGTTTGGCTTGGCGACGTCCGTGGGCAGTATCTTCGTTTGGAGGACGAACGTGTCTGCCATCTTCTTTTGCGCCATTGTCGGGGGCCTCGGAGATCTGGGGTACTTTCTATTCATTGACCTGGAGGGTCTTGCTGTGCCCCCTGGCCCTCAAATGACATGGATCAGCGCTGCCGCCATCATCTTGAGCTTCCTTGGATACTTCAAGAGCGAGAGGCAGACCGCGCAGGGGCCCGTGCGGTGAAGTCCCGTCAGCCCGCCTGATTGGCGGGCGCCTTGGCCTGACCGCCGGTGCTCGGCTTGGCCGAGGGTAGGCTGGCGGTGCAGGCGAGCGCAAGCCCGACGCCGATGAGCAATCCGCGCCTCACGACGGCCACCCCTCGGCGACGTCGACGACGACCCGTCCGACCCGACCACGATCGGCCTGGCGTTCGAGGGCGGCACCCAGGTCGGAGATCTTGTGGCGCGAGTCGATCGGCACCTCGAGCCCATCGCTGAGCCAGCCGCCGACCAGCTCGAGGTCCGCTCGCTTGGAGGCGACCTGGACGAAGCGGCAGCGCTTGGACGTGAACAGTGCGCGCGCCATGCCAGTGACCAAGCCCGCATCCGGCAGCGTGGTGACGTACGTGCCGCCAGCTCGCATGACGTTCGCGCAGTGGCCGAACGAGTGCACCGCCGGCGTGTCGAAAACCACGTCGTAGGCCGATGCGGCTTCGAGCGGGTCCGACTTTTTCCGGTCGATGACCGCATCGGCGCCGAGAGCCTCGACGCGTTCGACGTCCTTGGTGCTACACACGGCGGTGACGTGGCCGCCGAGGCGCTTGCCGATCCCGACCGCGACCGAGCCGATGCCGCCACCCGCCCCGATGATCAGCACCTTGCCGCCTTCACCGAGCCCAGCGAGGTCTCGCAGCGACTGCAAGCCGGTCATCGCGATGGTGGGAGCCGCAGCGGCCACGTGGTACGGGACATCGTCGGGCTTGGGCGCCAGAGCCTCGCGCGGCAACGTGACGTACTCGGCGAACGTGCCCTGCTTTGTGGACATGGAGTACGCCAGATGGCCCCAGACGGCGGTGCCTTCGTCGATGTCGGTCACGCCGTCACCGAGGGCGTCGACGGTACCCGCGAAGTCCCATCCGAGTACGAGTGGCGATGTCTTCGCGTGCAGAAATCGCCCCACGAAGTCTCCGCCGATGACCTTCTCTTCCCCCGCGTTGACCGCCGACGCGATCACCTCGACCCGCACTTCGCCCGGACCCGGCATCGGCCTGGGCATCTCGGTCATCTCGACGCCGTTCGCGGTCGCCCCCATCGCCCGCATCATCTCCGCCATGCCGCACGAGCTTAGCAGGGTGTAGGTGCAAAGTGAACGTCCGCGACGAAGAGCCCAGGGCACCGCGGCCTTCGTAGGGTGTCGTGGTCCGGCAGAACGTCCCTGCCGGCAGTCGCTTGACATCCTCCCAACGCGGAGGCACTATCGGCTACACGGTAACCATCCCGGGGAGGGTCATGACGATGCACCGAACGCACATGCGGTTCGCGGGCCGCCTCCTGGTCTGTCTGTCGGTCGGCTTTCACGCAACCCACGCCCAGGTGTCGCCTCCCCGGGACGGCGCGAGCGGCGCCGGACCCACGATGCGTCCGGTGATCCGGGGGCAGCAGTACGCGGTCTCCTCGATGAAATCGGAGGCGACGGAGGCCGCGGTGCGGATCCTGGAGGCCGGCGGCAACGCCTTCGATGCCGCGGTCGCGGGTCAGGCCGTGCTTGCGCTGGTCGATCCGGATTCGAACGGCCTTGGCGCGGATGCGGTCGTCCTCGTGTATGTGGCTGGCGAGAAGAAGGTGTACTCGATCAACGCCGAAGGCAACGCTCCCGCCCTCGCCACGGTCGACTGGTACCGCGAGCACAACGGCGGCAAGATTCCTAGGAGCGACGGTCTGCTCTCGGCGTCGCTCCCGGGCGTGATCGATGCGTGGTATCTGATGCTCGACCGGTGGGGCACGATGTCGTTCGCGCAGGTGCTCGAGCCGGCCATCGACGTCGCGGAGAACGGCTTCCCCATGGGCGATGGCCTCGCGCGCTCGATTGGGCGCTCGGAGAAGATTCGCAAGTATCCGACGACGATGAAGGTGTACTACCCGGATGGCCGGGCCCCTCGGCCCGGCGAGATCTTCCGCAATCCTGACGCGGCGCGCATGCTGAGGAAGCTCGTCGAGGCGGAACAGGCGGCCATCGGCGCGGGCCGGCGCGAGGCGCTGCGGGCGGCGCGCGACCGCTTCTATAAGGGCGACATCGCTCGCACCATGGCGGACTTCTCGGAGGCGAACGGGGGGCTGTACCGCTACGAGGACTTCGCCGCTTACACCGCGCAGGTCGAAGCGCCCGTGTCGACCAGGTACCATGGATACGACGTGTACAAGAACCGGTCGTCGACCCAGGGGCCGGCCGAGCTGTTCATGCTGAACATCCTCGAGGGTTACGACCTCGGGAAGCTCGGGCACAACAGCGCCGATTACATCCATCTCAGCGCGGAAGCGCTGAAGCTCGCCTTCGCGGATCGCGAGCAGCTCGGCGACACCGACTTCGTGCAGATCCCGTTCGACGGCCTCCTGTCGAAGGCCTATGCCGCCGAACGCCGCAAGCTGATCGATCCGGACAGGGCCTCGACGGTCGTTCGTCCGGGAGACCCCGAGAAGTTCATGCAGGCGACCCAGGCGGCGGCGCTTCGGCCGGGGCCGGGGCCGGAGGTGCGGGTGAACGTGGGCGAGGCGGACTACTCCGAGGAGGACACGAGCTACATCGCCGTGGTCGACAGGGACCGGAACATGATCAGCTTCGAGCCCAGTCTGCACAGCGGGTTCGGCACGGGCGTCGTGATGGGCGACCTCGGCTTCATCTTCAACTGCCGGGGCGACTACTACTCGCTGGTGCCTGGCGAGGCGAAGTCGCTCGAGCCCGGCAAGCGGCCGCGCTCCACGCTGCAGAGCTCGCTCGTGATGAAGGACGGCGAGCCGTTCATGATCATTGGCAGCCCCGGCGGCGACGACCAGATCCACCGCACGGTGCAGACGCTCATGAACGTGGTCGACTTCGACATGAACGTCCAGCAGGCGATCGAGGCGCCGCGATGGTCGACTCGCGCCTTCCTCTCGTCGGTCTTCCCGCACACCATGGAGTCGCCCGACGACCTGGCGGTCGAATCACGGATTCCCGGCGCCGTCCAGAACGCCTTGACGGCCAAGGGCCACGCGATCCGGGTGTCGGAGCCGTGGTCCCTGGGCTCGCTCGCGGCGATCATGCTTGACCCGGAGACCGGTGTGCTGAGTGCCGGTGCCGATCCCCGAGTGGAGGCGTACGCCTGGGCGAGATAGCCACGTCGCGCTCGGCGTAGTCCTCTGAAAGAGTTCGCTGACGTTCGCCGACCACCGACGCGCGTGCAGCAGGGGCTCGACCGTGCGTCCGTCCCTTCACGCCGAGACTCCCGTGCGGTCCGGCGCACATTTCGCTCGACATCGTCCGCGGCACCCCGGGGGTCCCTGATGAATCCTCGATCGGATCAGCCGCGGCCGGCAGGAACGGGCGCAGGACCGTGACCGCGGGTTGCGAGCACTGGCAAGAGGAGAACGTCTCCGCCGAGGTGGACGGGTACATATGCGCAGGCGCGCGAGCAGGATAGCTGTGCTTTCGATCGTCGGAGCCTGTGTGCTGCCGGTGATGGCGGCCGGCATCTTCGATCCGGTCCGGGCCGAAGCACCGCAAGTCCCCCGGTACGAGGTCGATCCGTTCTGGCCCAGGCTGCCCCTGCCCGACCGATGGATCACAGGCGGTCTGGGCGGGATGTGCATCGACAGCCGGGATCACGTGTACGTCCTCAACCGGCAGAATGTGGTTCCCGAAGATCTGGACGCGGCTCGCCTGGCGCCTCCGGTGATCGAGTTCGATCCCGATGGAAACGTCGTCCGTTCGTGGGGAGATCCGAACCTGCTGGGCGGCCGGCTTCATGATTGTCACGTCGACGAGGACCAGAACGTGTGGGTCGTCGGCTCCGGTTCGGGTTTCGTGCAGAAGTACTCGAGCGATGGCAGCGAGCTCCTGCTCCAGATAGGGGAATCCGGTGTGTATGACTCCTCGGACGGGACTCGCGAGGGCTGCCCCTTGAATTCCGACCGCGCCCAGTTCTTCCTGCCCGCCAGCATCGACGTGGATGCCGACACCGGCGACGTCTACGTCGCCGATGGCGAAGCCCTCGGAGGCAACCAGCGAATCGCCGTGCTGGATCGCCACGGGCGGTTCCTCCGGCAGTGGGCGCTCCACCGGACCGTGACCGAACGAGACGTCCCCCCGCTGCCTCACTGTCTGCGATTGGCAGACGACGGCCTGGTGTATGTCTGCGACCGGCTGGCGGATCGGATTCAGGTGTTCGACCGGATGGGAAGTTTCATCCGGAACATCGACGTGCCCTGGCACCCCCTCACCTCACCCGAGGGCCGTCGCAGTGGAGGACGGGGAGCGGCCGTCGTGTTGGCCTTCTCGCCGGATCCGGATCAGCGCCTCGTGTTCGTCGTCAATCAGAACCGGGTGGCGGTCGATGTCCTGGACCGCCAGACCGGACAGGTCCTGTCGAGTGTGGGTGGAGGCCCGGGACGCTATCTCGGGCAGTTCACGCTGCCCCACGGCATCGCGGTCGATTCGGCGGGCAACGTCTACGTGGCCGAGCAGGAAGGCCGGCGCATTCAGAAGTTCAGGATCGTCGCCGAGTAGTCGCGAAGCGGTCGCCTCGACGAACGCCACGATCGTACGTCGATCACTACCATCACTGACGCCCAACCAGCGGGAGGTACGAGATGTTGAGCCGACGAGCGTTTCTGGGATTGACCGGTGCCCTCGGTACCACCGCGCTTGGCACCAAGGTCAACGGGTTTGCGGAAGTCGAGCAGGCGGCCGCGGCGGTTGCCGGCCGGTCGCCCGAAGAGGTCGCGGCCGACGAGTTCTACTGGCGCGAGATCCAGTTCGCCTTCACGTTGGACCGAACGCTTATCAACCTGAACAACGGCAACAGCTGTCCGAGCCCGACCGTCGTCCACGATGCCTACAAGAGATATCTGGACTACTCGAACCAGGCTCCGTACTTCCATCGGCGGATCATCGAGCGGAACCTCGAGACGGCCCGCCGCCGGCTCGCGGCCGAGTTTGGCTGCGACCCGGAGGAGATGGCGATCACGCGTAACTCGAGCGAGGCGCTCCAGATAGCCCAAAACGGGATCGATCTCGAGCCGGGTGACGAGGTCGTGACGACCGAGCAGGACTACGGCCGCATGCTCACGACCTGGGATCAGCGTGTGCGGCGGGACGGGATCACGCTCACACGGGTCAACTTCCCCGTGCCGACGACGCAGGACGATCTCTACGACCGTCTCGAGCAGGCCATCACGCCACGGACGAAGGTCCTACACTTCTGTCACATCACGAACCTGACGGGGCAGCTCTTCCCGGTCAAGCGTCTGAGCCGGATGGCCCGGATGCGCGGCATCCGGACCGTGGTCGACGGCGCCCATGCCTTCGCGCATTTCCCGTTCACGCTGGCCGACCTGGATTGCGACTACTACGGGGTCAGCCTGCACAAGTGGCTACTCGCTCCGATCGGGACCGGGTTCCTGTACGTCCGAAAGGAGCTCGTGCCGAGCACCTGGCCGCTGCAGGCGGCGCCGGCGCGTCAGGACGACGACATCCGGAAGTTCGAGGCGATCGGCACGAATCCTGCCGCGGCCCGGGCCGCGATCAACGAGGCGATCGCCTTCCACCGGGCGATCGGCGTCGAGCGCAAGGCGGCCCGGCTGCACTACCTGACGAAACGCTGGGGCGATCGCCTGAAGGGGCACCCCGACCTGGTCCTGAACTCCGATCTGTCAAAGGGGCAGACATGGGGCCTGGCCAACGTTGGCATCAAGGGCGTCGATTCGCGGCAGCTCGTGGACTATATGTGGGACAAGTACCGCATCGTGATCAACGCGATCATGCGGGACGACTACCAGGGCCTCCGGGTGACGCCGAACATCTACACCTCACTCGATTCGATCGATACGTTCGCGACGGCCATGGAGGAGGTGCTCGAGAAGGGACTTCCGGCGTAGCTGTCGGCTCGAGCGCCCGACCGGCGCCGTGTCACTCTTCCCGCTGCCGGGACTTGCGGACGGCCAGGACCGGACCCGGCAATTCCACCTGGCTACTTGTGCGGCAGTACGGGCAGGTCACGACGTCGCGGCGCAGCTGGGCGTAGCCCGGGGGAATCTCACAGTCGATCGTCATCGTCTGGCCACAGCGTGAGGCCGGGCACGGGTGCGCGATCGTGAGGACCCCGGGCATCTTGTCCCTGTGGCAGCCAGGCTACCACAGGGCTGGCCGCGGTCGTACCCATCCGACGAAGCCAAGGACTTTCACCACGGGCTGCTAGTACTACTTTGTTAGATCCGCAAGTGCACCGACTTTAGCGCCTCGATGCGCTTCAGGTAGAACGGCCGTGGAGCAAAGAGGTCCGCGGTGAAGATTTCCTGCACGATCGCGCGGGCCACTGGAAAGGTGAGCCCGGCGAGGTGCCGCCGCCGCTCGGCCTGCAGGAAGTTGTACGTCACGGCGGTGAGCACGACGTGATGGTGCCAGCCCGGGAACGTGCGGCCTTCGAAGTGATCCAACCCGAGGTGGGTCTTCAACTCTTGGAACTGCTGCTCGATGGCCCACCGCTGATGCGCGAGTCGGACGAGCTGCGGCCAGGAGGTGGTGGCCGGCAGGTTGACGAAGAAGTATTTGGTCCGCGGCGTCGCGCCCGTGTCGCGTTCGGCCAGCAGCCACACCTCGGGGGCGAGCCGGCGGTCGCGCCAGTCGTGGGCCGGGGTCACCCGCAGGGCCACACACTGGACCGTCCAGCGGCGCCCGCCGCGGCGGTTGCGCCAGCTGATGGGCCGCCACCGCGGCTGCGCCTTGGCGGCCTGGGCCACCGTGTACGCCCGCACGCCCGCCGCCAGGTCTGGCCGGGTGCGCGGGCGCCCCAGCCGGCCGCCCCGCCGGTGCCCGAGGCGCGGCCGCCCCAGGAACACGGTCTGCGACGAGGAAATCCCCACCGCATAGGGGAGCCGCAACCGATGCCACATGGCCCGAAACAGGCCGGTATCGCCAAACTCCGCATCGGCCAGCACGCCGGTGCCGGTGAGGCCGCTGGCGCGCACCTGCCGGAGCAGGGTGAGCGCTTGGCGCCACTTCGCCTGCAACCGGACACCCCGGGGAAGCCGCGCCCGATCGCGGGCGGCGTCGGTCAGCCACGCCTCTGGCACATAGAGCGCGGCCCCCAGCAAGTAGGCGCGCAGCCCGGTCCACAGCGCCGCGGTGACCGCCACTTGGCCATTGGCGACTTTCCCCACGGCCCCACAGTACTGGCGGGCCACCCCGACCGAGGACGTCCCTGGCTTGGGGAAACTCGTGCCAGCGAAGATCACCAGCCCTTCGCGTTCGGGCAGCACCGCCCGCAGGCAGCGCCAGACGCCGTCGGCACTCCACGGCGCATCGGTGATGAAGTGTTGGAACGCTTGATAGCCCCCGGGCTCGGTCCCCCGCGCCAGCATCGCTTCCATCGACTTGCGCGGGCTGTCGCTGAGCAACCCCTGGACGTACCGGCGCAACGCCAGCTCCTGTGCGCGATGGCCGAAGCACGCCTTGAAGGCCTCGAGCCATCTCATCAGGCGACGCAACTGCCCCACCGTGCGGCGGTCGTGCACTACCGCGCAGGGTCCCGAATTCGCCGGAAAAGTACAATGTCCTCAAATTAGATCACTTGTCGGATCTCGCCCAAATTGTGCGATCTAACAAAGTAGTACTAGCCCGGTGATGACTGGGTGGGGCGGAGGATTTCCAGGTAGCCGCCGAAGGGCGAAGCCTTGAGGAGCCGGCCGGAGGGTGTCAAGATCGACCAGGCGTGCGCAATCGCCTCGGCTCTGGTGGGGAACCGCTCGGCGAGAGGGCGACCGTTGGCACACACAAGGAGCGAGAGATGGGCGCCGAGCGCCTGGAGGACCAGATCTCCCGACTCGACCTGCATGCCAGATTAGACGTAGGGGGGAGCGGAGAAGTTGGCGCGACGGTCCGGACAGCCAGTGTTCGCTGGATCGCGTGCATCGAAGCCGCTGCAGGCGAGCCGTCGGAAGAGATTTCCCATTATGCCTTTTGACCGATAGAATGCCCCGGTCGGGGTTTCGACTGAACATTGTCGGGAATCTGTGGGAGACGTTTGTTGAGATGTCAGTCGGGGCAGCCAAGGACCGTCGCGTCTGATGCTGCTCGGTGGCGCCACCCCCGCACCCTCGCGGGGTTGGACTCCATCCGCCGGTCGAACTCGTTCGAGAAAGGTGATGAGGCACATGAGTAATCACCAGCGCGGCCCGTCGTTGCGACTGCCAGCCTTGCTTCGACTCTCGCTGGCGCTCGCCGGGCTTCTGTGCGCGCCGACGACATCCATGGCTCAGGGGCCGGGTACCGAGGATGGCCACTGGACCTTCCTCGGCGGAGACGCGTGGCACACGCGGTATACGCCGGCGGATCAAATCGACGCATCCAACTTCAAGGATCTCGAGCTCGCCTGGCGGTTCGAAGCCGGAAGCTTCGGCCCGAGCACCTCACGGGCAACGGCCACCTACGTGGACGGGAAGCTGATCACGGTCACGGGCGACCGGCGGCACGTCATCGCGCTCGACCCCGCCACAGGAGAGTTGCTCTGGAGCTTCACCGAGCCCAACACGTTCCGCTACGAGTACTCGATGCGGAAGGGATATGGGAAGGGAATCGCCTACGGCAAGATCGACGGGCGCGGGGTGGTGTACATCACCACGCCGGCCTTCTTCCTGCACGCCCTGGACGTCGAGACCGGGCGGCCTCTCGAGAATTGGGGCAAGGCCGTGGGTGTGCCGGGGTTTCCGAAGTCGGGCACCGTCGACCTGGTGAAGGACCTGATCCAGGGCTGGGGTCCGTGGGAGCAATGGGAAAAGCCGTATGACCCGTATCAGGGGATTCCCCTTGAGCTCGGCTACATCACCAGCTCCTCGCCTCCGATCGTGGTCAACGACGTGGTGGTGGTGGGAAACTCCGCCGAGCAGGGCTACAACCAGACGCGAAAGGAAATGATCCCGGGCGACATCCTCGCCTACAGCGCCCGCACGGGAGAGCTCAAGTGGAAGTTTCACGTCATCCCGCGTCCGGGGGAATTCGGGCACGAGACGTGGGAGAACGACGCCTGGCAGTGGACGGGCGACATCTCATCCTGGGCGCCGATGGCGGCAGACCCGGAGCTGGGCCTCGTCTACATTCCCACCAATGGCCCCACCATCGACTACTACGGGGGCTTCCATCCGGGTGACAACCTATACGGCACCAGCCTCATTGCGCTGGACGTCGAAACCGGCGAGCGAAAGTGGCACTACCAGATGGTCCATCACGACATCTGGAACTACGACACGCCCACGGCTCCCGTGCTGATGGACGTCACCGTCGACGGCAAGGTCATCAAGGGCGTCTTCCAGGCGACCAAGCAATCGTTCGTGTACGCGCTGAACCGGGAGACGGGCGAGCCGATCTGGCCCATCGAGGAGCGCCCGGTTCCCGCTTCGACCGTCCCCGGCGAGAAGCTATCGCTCACCCAGCCCTTTCCCACCAAGCCTCCAGCGTTCGACTTGCAGGGACGGACGGAGGAGGATCTGATCGACTACACGCCCGAGATTCGGCAGAAGGTGCTCGCGTACGCGCGGGAGAACAACCTCTTCTTCCCGTTGTTCAATCCGCCCGTCGTCGCCGACAGTCCGGACTCCTACTGGCCGGGTGCCGGCCTGGCCTGCCCCGGGGGCGGGGGCGGCCTCAACATCTACAGTCCCGCCGTGGCCGACCCGGTGGCGGGTGTGATGTACGTCGCATCGAGCAGCGGCTGCTCGCCGTACACGCTCATGCCGGGGGTTGAATCACCGCTCGACACTTCCACGCTGCAGACGGGCACGAGCCACTCCGAGTGGTCTCGAGCGGCTGGAGCCGCGGGCCGACGCGGCCAAGCGGATCGCCCCGACCGCGCTAACATCGATGGGCTTTCCATCTGGAAGGGGCCCGTGGGACGCATTACCGCCATCGACATGAACACGAGCGAGCATCTGTGGGTGATCCCGAACGGCGATGCGGAGGAGGAAGCCCAGGAGTCCCTTCGCAATCACCCGCTGCTCCAGGGCGTGGCCGACGCCCCGACCAACCCCGGCCGCCGCGGATTTTCGGTGATGGTCGCAACACCGACCCTGCTCATGGCCTCCGGCCAAACCAGCGACGGGACGTCGAACCTCTTCGCCATCGACAAGCGCACGGGCGAACGCGTGGGAGCCGTGGAGATTCCTGGACCCACGCGGTATGGCATGTCGAGCTGGGCGCACGACGGCGATCAGTATGTGATCATCCAGCTCGCGGACGGTTTGGCGGCGTTTGCGCTGCCAAACGAAAACCGCAAGAAGGCCGCGACGCTACATGACTAGCAGCCCGAGGCAACAGTCCTGCGTCGCACCAAGGGCGGCGCGGGGCCCGGATGGCAAGGCGCGACGAGGAAGAATACCGGGAGTATTTGACTGAGGAGCAACACAGCCAGCCGGGATGCCGCGCCGGCCGACTGCAGCAGGACTTTTGCCACGGGCTGCTAGTACTACTTTGTTAGATCGCACAATTTGGGCGAGATCCGACAAGTGATCTAATTTGAGGACATTGTACTTTTCCGGCGAATTCGGGACCCTGCGCGGTAGTGCACGACCGCCGCACGGTGGGTCAGTTGCGTCGCCTGATGAGATGGCTCGAGGCCTTCAAGGCGTGCTTCGGCCATCGCGCACAGGAGCTGGCGTTGCGCCGGTACGTCCAGGGGTTGCTCAGCGACAGCCCGCGCAAGTCGATGGAAGCGATGCTGGCGCGGGGGCCCGAGCCCGGGGGCTATCAAGCGTTCCAACACTTCATCACCGATGCGCCGTGGAGTGCCGACGGCGTCTGGCGCTGCCTGCGGGCGGTGCTGCCCGAACGCGAAGGGCTGGTGATCTTCGCTGGCACGAGTTTCCCCCAGCCAGGGACGTCCTCGGTCGGGGTGGCCCGCCAGTACTGTGGGGCCGTGGGGAAAGTCGCCAATGGCCAAGTGGCGGTCACCGCGGCGCTGTGGACCGGGCTGCGCGCCTACTTGCTGGGGGCCGCGCTCTATGTGCCCGAGGCGTGGCTGACCGACGCCGCCCGCGATCGGGCGCGGCTTCCCCGGGGTGTCCGGTTGCAGGCGAAGTGGCGCCAAGCGCTCACCCTGCTCCGGCAGGTGCGCGCCAGCGGCCTCACCGGCACCGGCGTGCTGGCCGATGCGGAGTTTGGCGATACCGGCCTGTTTCGGGCCATGTGGCATCGGTTGCGGCTCCCCTATGCGGTGGGAATTTTCTCGTCGCAGACCGTGTTCCTGGGGCGGCCGCGCCTCGGGCACCGGCGGGGCGGCCGGCTGGGGCGCCCGCGCACCCGGCCAGACCTGGCGGCGGGCGTGCGGGCGTACACGGTGGCCCAGGCCGCCAAGGCGCAGCCGCGGTGGCGGCCCATCAGCTGGCGCAACCGCCGCGGCGGGCGCCGCTGGACGGTCCAGTGTGTGGCCCTGCGGGTGACCCCGGCCCACGACTGGCGCGACCGCCGGCTCGCCCCCGAGGTGTGGCTGCTGGCCGAACGCGACACGGGCGCGACGCCGCGGACCAAATACTTCTTCGTCAACCTGCCGGCCACCACCTCCTGGCCGCAGCTTGTCCGACTCGCGCATCAGCGGTGGGCCATCGAGCAGCAGTACCAAGAGTTGAAGACCCACCTCGGGTTGGATCACTTCGAAGGCCGCACGTTCCCGGGCTGGCACCATCACGTCGTGCTCACCGCCGTGACGTACAACTTCCTGCAGGCCGAGCGGCGGCGGCACCTCGCCGGGCTCACCTTTCCAGTGGCCCGCGCGATCGTGCAGGAAATCTTCACCGCGGACCTCTTTGCTCCACGGCCGTTCTACCTGAAGCGCATCGAGGCGCTAAAGTCGGTGCAATTGCGGATCTAACAAAGTAGTACTAGGGAGATGCCGCCCCGGACAGCACCTCACGTAGCCGCTGCGCCACCAACTGCTCCTCACCCGCCCGCAGCTGCCGCGTGCGGACCGTGGAGCCGTCGTAGACGATCCGGGGAGAGCCGTCGCGGAGCCGGCGCTTGAGTTCACGGGCATCGATGGGGATCACGGACTCGTCCCACGAGAGGTCCACGTCGGCATAGCCGCCATTGTTCATCTCGAAGCGGGCGTCGACTCCGGGAAGGTCCTGGAGCTGCTCCGCGACCCAGCGCGCCCGGTCGTTCCAGCGGGCGATCTCGGCGTCCTGGTCGATGGTGAGGGCGCAGCGGGTCATCGTCGGGCATGCGCGATCCCGGGCTCGGTCGGTCGGGGCGCCGCCGCGCTACCCGCCGCGTGCAGCAGCGCCAGGGCGGCGCGGTACATCTGATCGGGCTCGACGGCTCGCAGGCAATCCGGCACACGTCCGACGCAGCGCTGGGGAGGACGGCGGATCCGGTTGCATGGACTACACGGAAGGTCGGCGCGCACCACGTGCGCGAGAGTGGCGCGCGGCGCGTATCGGGCGGGGTCGGACGGTCCGAACACACCGACGACCGGCGTGCCCACCGCGGCCGCGAGGTGCATCGGTCCGGTATCCCCGGTGACGAGCAGGCTGAGCCGTTCGAGTATGCCGGCCAGGACCGCCAGATTGGCCTGACCCACTACGTTGATGACCGGGACCTCGGGCGGCAGCTCCTTGCGTAGCGCCTCCACGACCGGGCGGTCTTCCGCCGATCCGGTCAGCACGATCGTGGCGGAGGCGTCGCGTGCCAGCCGCGTGGCCACCTCCGCGAACGATCCAGGCCGCCACTGCTTGATCTCGCGACCGCTTCCGGCGTGGACACCGACGAGCGGGCGGCGTGGGTCCGGCGAGGCGGGGCTCCGGCCGGGTCGCCGTGGCGAGGAGCCGCCGCCGAGCAGGCTCGTGGCCTGACGTCGCACGTCATCGGGCACCGTGAGTGTGAACGGCGGGCCGCCGGGCGTCGGTGTCGATGCGCCGAAGGCGCGGTCGACCAGCCGCAGGGCGTTCTGGCCGGTGTGGTGCGTGGCGGGGCGGTCGACGATGTCGGTCAGGAGCGGCCCCCTACCCCCCACGTCGAACCCGACGCGACGGGGAGCGCCCGAGAGCGCCATCAGACAGTGACTGCGGATGTCGCCCTCGAAGTTGAGGGCGAGGTCGTAGCGACGTCTGCGCCACGCCAGGGCACGCGCGACCAGGCTCGGCACACTCTGCGCCATCGTGTCGCGCGCCAGCCAGGGCGCGTCGAGGGTCTCGATCAGGTCGATCCCGGGCACCATCCTGGCGATGGGCGCGTTCCAGCTGCCGACGATGAGATCGATCTCGGCCCTCGGGGCGTTCGCCCTGACCGCCGCGATCGCGTCGAGCGTCATGAGCAGATCGCCGATACGCTCGAGCCGCAGCAACAGGATTCTCGCTGGAGCGGGCGCGGTCCGCCGCGGGATGAGCCGGGTCACGCCCAGGGCCGCACGCAGCGCCACGTCCGCGAGCCCGACGAGCCACCGTTCGCCCGGATCCGAGATGTGAAGGTGATTGAACATAGTGGGCTGCAGGCGCTCATTGTACTTCCACGCGATCGACCATGACGCCCGGCTGCCGGTCGTCGTCGACGCCCAGCGCCTCGCCGGGATTCCACGTATTGGTGATGATCATGAGTCGGGCGGGCTCCTCGTCCGCGGCGGCCCGGGCGGCGAGTTCGGGCGGGATTCGAAACGTGAACGGGCGGAACTCGTGGGACACGGTGACCTGACCGAGCAGCCGGTCGTCGAGGGAGACGGCCACGTGGGCGGGCTCGACGCCCTCGGGTCGCCCGCCGTTGTTGAGCCAGAGCACCACGACTCGGCTGTCGCTCTGGATACCCAGAATCGAGACGTACGACACATCGCGGGTCCAGCGGAAAGTGAAGGGCTCCATTACCTCCTTGGCGTGGAACCGGACCACGTGCAGGTCGTCCATCGTCCCCACGTCGAGGGCGAACCAGCCGGGATCGGACCGAGGCTCGACGAAGCGGTAGATCCCGAAGTCGAACTCCTTGTGCCTGACGCCCTGCGGGTAGTCGTTGCGTGGCGAGTGGTACTCCGCCACCTGGAATCGTTCGCTCCCGACGGCGGACACGGCGATCGAGCGTGACAGCAGGTCGGTGCCGCCACCACCGATGAAGAAGATCTCGGAATAGCGGGTGCGTGCCCAGGTCAGGAACTCGGTGAACAGCCGCTTGTCGGGTCTCGGAGTGTTGAGGACGAGGACGTTGCGCGCATAGATGTAGGCGAGCGGCAAGGCCAGGACGTGCATGTCGGATGCATTTCGGGATTCGACCAGGACGAGATCGTCGTCCCCGAATCGTCCGGAGAGCTCTTCGAGCCGCGGGATGATGCCCGCATACTCCACGTGATCCAGGATCGGCCGCGATGCCGCGAGGTAGTGCCGGCCGAGGAACGAGGCCAACACCAGGACCAGGAGCGGCCCGGCGATTCGCGTCGGCCACCTGCGTCCCGCAGGGGCCGGCCGCAGCGAGACGAGAAGGACGCCCGCGCCCGCGGCCAGCATGAGGGTCATGGGCAGAATGATCGGCAAGAAGCGCCGCGCCATCCAGAAGTGATCCGGCACGATGCGAATCTTGTAGAAGAAGAAGAAGCCGAATGCCGCCGTCGTGAGCAGGAGCGCGGGATCCCGCCAGAAGGCACGGCGCGCGATCAGCGCGTAGCCAAGCAAGGCCGCGGCGAGCGCGAGCGGTGACACGTAGTACGTCGCGAAGGTTCGCAGCGCGGAGGCGTCGTGGGCGGCGAGCGCGCCCCCGGCCGACCGGAGGAAGAAGCCGTAGCCGGCCCCGGCGAGCACGACGACCGTCACCGAGACCGGGATCCAGCGCCGGGCGGAGCTCGCCACCGACGGACGTCGGGCCAGGACCGCCACCGCGCCCAGGACGACTGCCAGCCCCCCCACCAACGCCAGATGGGCCGCCTCGAGGTTCTGGAGGAACGCGAGCGGGTACGCCGCGTAGGGCGCCATCATCCGGGTCAGATAGACGGCCGCGACCGCGAGGGTCAGCCCCAGCGCCACGAGGAACCACGCCCGAGGACGGTGTCCGGCCACGACGCCGACGGCCATGGCCGCCCCGAGACCGGCGAGCGCGATCACGCCATCGAACCTGAGAAAGAGCAGCGCGCCGAGCGCGACGCCAGCGACGGGCCCGAAGAAACGATCGCCGTCGATGTGG
This sequence comes from Vicinamibacterales bacterium, assembly GCA_965197935.1. Taxonomy (GTDB): domain Bacteria; phylum Acidobacteriota; class Vicinamibacteria; order Vicinamibacterales; family CAZQMT01; genus CAZQMT01. Next base: position 999,399 of record CBDAOD010000003.1, read on the forward strand.
GCCCGCGCGTACGCGAGCAGGCCGGCCAGCAACAGCGCCTGCATGAGGAGCTCGGAGTTCGGGTACCGCGCGAACCAGATCTCGATCACGTTGATCGCGAGCAGCGCCACTCCCGCCGTCGCGGCCCAGCGACCGAACAGCCTGGCCCCCACGAAGTAGGTCGCCAGGAGGCCCAGCAGCGCCGTGGCCCCGACCGCCTGCCGCGCGCCGCTCAACCCGTTGAGACCGTAGCCCACGGCGACCAACGCCGGGAACAGGTGCGGGAACTGCCCGACGACGGTGCCCTCGGACGGGTCGAGCAAGAAGAACCCCATGAAGCGAGTGCCGTAGTAGGTCGGGTTGTCGTGCGATGGGAAGAAGAGGTCGCGTGAGGACGGCGGCACCGATGCGACGACCGGGTCTCTGATGATCAGGGATCGACGTTGCGCGATCTGGACCCCCTCGTTCAGATACGTGCCGGGATCCTTGCCGCCGATCACGTACTCGGCCGGTGGGAAATACAACCAGACGCCCGAAGCGACCAGGGCGAGCGGGATCAGGAGCGAGCCCGTTGGACGGGCCGCACCGGGTCCCAGCCGCAGACGGCGATGGAATCCGCCGGCCACGAGCAGGCAGAACGTGCCTTCGATGGCGAGCAGGCGCTCGAACGAGTACTGCCCGCCCGCGGCCAGGGCGAGGGTGATCCCTGAAGCGAGGAGCAGGCTTATCACCACGGCCCAGAACGCCCGCTCCTCCACCGGCAGGCCGGCGCGCCGGTCCCGCTCCGCGACCGGTAAGCGCAACACCAGCGCCCCGGGGAGGTAGGCGATCACCAGAAGTCCGACGGCCGTGGTCCACACGGTCAGTGGTCTCCGATGCTCGGTCCCACGGTCACGGGTGTCTTCCGACGGTCACGCCCGACCCGGCCCGGAAGGCCGCGATCGCTGCGCTCACTGCCGCGACCGCCGGGTCGTCCAGCCCCGGATGGAGTGGGAGCGAGAACACTCTAGCGCAGACCTCGTCGGCCAGCGGTCGCGCCGCCTCGAGCGCGGGCTGTCTGGTGATCGGGAGCGGGTAGTGGATCAGCGTCTCGATCTGCCGCGCGTCGAGATGTCGTCTGAGGCTCTGACGATCCGCCGACAGGACCGGAAACAGATGGTAGACGTGGCCGGTATCGACCTCCGGCGGGACCAGCACCGCCGCGTCACTGAGTGCCTCGCGGTAGCGCGCGGCGAGCGCCCGCCGCCGCGTGGTCCAGCGGGGCAGGTAGCCGAGCTTCACCCGGAGAACCGCCGCCTGGATCTCGTCGAGACGAGAGTTGACGCCCGGTTCGACGTGCCGATAGCGATCCACCTGGCCGCCGTTGCGGAGGCGCCGCACACGGTCGGCGAGCGTCTGGTCGTTGGTCGTCACGGCGCCTCCATCGCCGAGGCCGCCGAGGTTCTTGGTGGGGTAGAAGCTGAACGCCGCCGCCGTGCCGAACGCGCCCACGGGCCGCCCGGCGCAGGTAGCCAGGTGCGCCTGACAGCAGTCCTCCACCAGGGCGAGGGCGTGGCGTTCGGCCAACCGCTCGAAGGCGATCATGTCGGCGGGCTGGCCGTACAGATGGACCGGGAGGATGGCGCGGGTGCGCGGCCCAATTCGCGCCTCGACGGTCGCAGGATCCAGCGTCAGCCGGACTGGATCGATGTCCGCGAAGACCGGGCGGGCGCCGGTCTCGAGCACCGCCAGCGCGGTATAGGCGGCCGACAGCGGCGTCGTGATCACCTCGTCACCGGCGCCGATCCCGAGTGCCCGCAGGATGAGCGTCAGCGCGTCGGTCCCCGAGCCGACGCCCACCGCGCACGCCGCCCCGCACGCGGTGGCAAACTGCTGCTCGAACTGCTCCACCTCGGGTCCGAGCACGAACCACCCCTGCTCGACGACCCGTGAGATGGCCTCGGTGACGCGGGGTCGATCCTCGCCGGGGCGGAGGTCGACGAACGGAATCCGTCGGCTCACGCCGTCTCCATCCGGGCTTCCCGGGACGCCTCCACGTAGTGGCGCATGTGCGCCCGGTAGAAGGCCACGGCCCGAGCAAGACCCTCGGCCAGAGTGACCCGAGGCTCCCAGCCGACCCGCGCGCCGAAGGCCGAGGAGTCGGCGTAGAAGCTCCCGATGTCGATGATCTTCTTGTCGGGCGGCCAATCGACATAGCGCACGCTTCCGGAGCCGGCCACCCGAAGCAACAGGTCGACGAGATCTCGATGGCTGATCGGGGTCGTCCCGCCCACGTTGAAGAATTCCCCGTTGCAGGCATCGGACGCACCCGCCCGCAGGAAGGCGTCGGCGGCGTCGTCGACGTACACGAAGTCCCGCAATTGAGAGCCATCCCCGTACACCTGGATCTCCTTGCCCTCGATCGCCAGACGGATGAACCAGCCGATGAACCCCTGCCGGTTGTGCTTGATGAGCTAGCGCGGCCCGTAGACGTTCGTCAGCCGGAGCGAGCACGCCCTGATGCCGAACACGTTGTTGTAGAGCAGGTGGTAGTACTCGCCGGCGGCCTTGTTGATGCCGTTGACGTCGATCGGACGTACGAGATGGCCTTCGTCGACCGGCAGCGAGTCGGGCTTTCCGTACACCTGTCGCGTGCCGGCGAAGACGATCTTGGTGCCCGGATTGTTCTTGCGGCACGCCTCGAGAATCGAGAGCTGACTCCGACAGTTGATCTCGAGGTCGGTGTACGGATCCCGCATGCTGTCGATGTGGCTGACCTGCCCCGCGAGGTTGAAGATCACGTCCCGATCCCTCACGAGGTAGTTCATCGTGGATTCCTGCCGCACGTCGGCGACATTGATCCGCACCCGGTCGGCGATCTCGCCCACGTTGAACAGGTTGCCCCCGTAGTCGGGAATGAGGGAATCGACCAGGAGCACGTCGGCGTCGAGTTCGACCAGCCGAGCCGCGAGGTTGCTGCCGATGAATCCCAGACCGCCGGTCACCAGGACTCGACGGCCGCGATAGAACGCCTGGTAGTCCGCGATCACGATCCGCGCTCCTCCCCGGCGGCGCGCTCCGGATCGGGGTCTGGCGCTGCTGGTGGAAGACGGTCCGGTCCGGAGACGACGAGCAGGAACCATAACCGCATCACGTCGGCGATCGTGCGCGCGATCCGTCTGACGTTGAAGAACTGGGACCGGCCGTAGGCCCGGTGGTAGTGATGCACGGGCACCTCGGCGATACGGAAGGGGCTTATATATTAAAGTGCCGAAAACGCCAGATCAGGTGTCGTGGCTTTCGATGATGTTGCCGGGTGTGACGGCGGCAACGGCGAGCTGCTTCGCCGTGGTTCCGGTCGGGATCCGGATAGGTTCCTCCAACTCGGCCTTGCTCGGCTGGTAGCTGTGCGGCTGCACGCGGACGGTTGGGCGGTTGTCTGGCTGTGGCTTAGTCACTTGTGAAGCCTCCTAGGGAACGGGCGGTGTTTCCACGTCGGCTGTCGCCCTCAGTCTGTCAGACAAGTGGCGCTTTGCATCCTGGATCCACGAACGGTGCTCATTTAGGTCCTCATCAGACAGGAGCCTTGATTGGAAGCTGTTCTTGTTAGGTTCGAGCACCGCTATTCGAGCCGGACCGTTCACGCCTCCAGGATTTACCGCAATCGCGTGATCGAGCGTCCACGTGACGGCAAGAGTCGCCTCCTGTACAGTCGGCTGGCCTGTTGGCCAGAAAATCTCGCGCATCAGCGCAAGGAACGGGTCCGTTATCGGTTGCGTGCTGCCCATCGAGCAGAACCACATCTGGTCAGTGTAGAGAGTAGGTTGGAAGCCGTTGGAAAACTCACAGAGAACTTGTTCTCGTCCCACTGGTACCGCTAGGAGCGCTGAGTAGGTTTCGGGTGGCGTGAAAGTCTGACGAAAATCGGTAATCGTTGCGCTACTGATGTTCCGGCTTTGTCATGATCCAACCCCATTTTCCGATAGTGTGAAAACCCCGCGCCCATCATATCGCGGTGGCTTGACCACCGTGTTCGTGGTTGATCAGGTCGGCGTAGCGGAGCTTCTTACCCTCTGAGCCGAGCACCATGCCAGCCATCTGTGTGATCGTGTCGCGTCGACGGGTGTTGTGTCTCCACTCGAACTCGCCCACGTAGCGGTCCAGGTGCTGCGGACTCATCTTGTGGTAGGTGCCCACGTAGCCGCGCTTGAGCATGCTCCAGAACGACTCCATGCCGTTGATGTGGGCTTGCCCGTTGACGTATTCGCCGACGCCGTGCTGGACCACCGCGCGATTAGCGAGACCCGTATAGGCTGTAGCGTCGTCGGTGTACACCGTGGCGTCATGGCTGGCGTGGTCACCCACAAACCCGCGCAACGTCGGTCCGTCTACACGCTCGACCACCGACGCCCGCACGCGGCCAGTGGCCCGGTCCTTGACACCAGCCACGGCCATCTTGCCAGCCCCGCCGCGGCCGGTCAGCTGCTCGCGTTGCCGCTTGTGCATGTTTTTGGCCTTGCCGCCGACGAAGGTTTCATCGGCCTCGACCGGACCAGCCATCGGCGCAGCGTGCGTGGCGCGGAGCATATCACGGAGCCGATGCGCCGGATGCCATGCTGATTTCTGCGTAATCTCCAACTCGCGGTGGAGTTTCATACTGCTGATGCCCTTGAGGTTCGTGGTCATCAGGTAGACGGCAATCGCCCAGGTCTGGTAGCCGAGCTTGCTGCTCTGCATGACCGTCCCTGTCCGCACACTGAACCGCTTCGCGCATTCCTTCTCGCGGCAGCGGTAGGGCATGGTCTTGTGCTGGCAGCCGACCTGCACGTTGGTGGAACCGCAGTAGTGGCAGGCGATCACGTCGCGCCAGCGTGTTTTCACGAACCATGCCTCGGCAGTAGCGTCGTCTGGAAACTTGCGGAACAGAGCCTTAAGACTCATGCCCTCGCGGTAGTATTTGCCCGGTGCTCGCTGACTCATAAATACAGTATAGTGCCGAAACCAGCGGCGAGCCAAGAACTATTGTCGGCACTTTAATATATAAGCCCCATACGGAAGCCGGCGTCCTGGATCTTCTTCATCATCTCGAGGCAGATCACCCCGCTGCTCTTGTGGAGCGTGACGCGGTCGAAGACGCGACGCCTGATCAACCGGAAGTCACAGTCCACGTCGCGCACCTTCAGGCCGAACAGCAGCTTGACGGTGTGGTGATACACGCGCCCGATCACGACCCGGTGGAACGGGTCCGTGCGGCTGATCTTGTATCCGTTGACCAGATCGACGCCGGCGTCCATCCGATCCCAGAGCAACGCCATCTCGCCCGGGTCGTACTGCGCATCGCCGTCCGTGTAGAAGACGACCTCCTTCGTCGCGGTCCTAAAGCCCGTCCGCAGCGCGGCACCGTAGCCGCGGTTCTGCGGGTGCCGGACGGTCCGAACCGTCGGGTACAGCCGCTCGAGTTCGCCGGCGATCCGGGCCGTCGCGTCCGCGCTCCCGTCGTCGACGACGATGACCTCGTAGTTCGGTGTCAGCTGGCGCGCCGCCTGCACGGCGCCGATCACCATGCTGGCGATGGTACCTGCGTCGTTGTACGCGGGGAAGAAGACGCTGAGACCGGAGGGCCTCCAGGCACCCGGCGGTGTCACGGGGAAAGCCATAGCACGGCCATCACATGAAGGGCAAGCTACCCTCCGGCTGCGTGCCCGAGCACGCGCGCGTAGACCGCCTCGAAACGCTCCGCGACCCTGGGCCATCCGTGCTCCTGGAGCACGCGCGCCCGGGCGGTGGCGCCCAGCTGCGCGCGTCGTCCCGGGTCGCGCAGCAGGTTGTCGATGGCGATGGCCAGGCTCGCCGCGTCGCGTTCCGGCACCAGGCGGGCCGTGTGCCCCTCGGTGGCAACCGCCCCGCTCCCCCCCGCGCTGGTCGTCACGAGCGGTGTCCCCGACGCCAGCGCTTCCATGACCACGTTCGGGAGACCATCGACGTTGCCCGCATCGTCGCGTACCGACGGCACCACGGCGAGGTCGGCGGCAGACAGATACGACGGGATCTCCTCCTGTCCGACGGATCCCACCAGGCGGACCCGGTCGGCCACTCCTGCCGATGCGGCGCGCTCGTGTAGCTCCTGGCGCAGATCTCCCTCTCCCGCGATCACGAGGTGGAGAGACGGCCACTCCACCCGGAGGCGGCCGACCGCATCGATGAGATACTCGAAGCCCTTCTTTCGCACCAGCCGTCCCGCTGCGAAGAGCAACGGCGTGGAATCCGGCAGCCCGAGCGTGTCCCGCCGCCGCGCACGCGCCGGCGGGTCGGGTCGGAACCGGTCGGCGTCCACCCCGTAGGGTACGACCTCGATACGGTCGCCCTGGGCGCCGAGCGCGATGGCGCGGATCCGGAGGTCGTGGCTGCAGGCCGTGGTCCATGCCGCTCGCCGCAGCGTGGCGGCGGCCGCGTGACGCGCGAACGCGTGGCGCTCCGCCAGATACACGTCGGAGCCGTGGAGGCTGACGATGAGCGGGATGCGCCCGGCCGCCGCCGCCGCGATCGCCCCCCCCGGCACCACCCAGTGGCCGTGCAGGATCGTCGCGCCGGTGCGCCGCACGATTCGCCGGGTCGCGCAGCAACCCGCGACGATCGCCAGCGGCGCCACCAGATACGCGGAGCGCCGCAGCCGCACGTCGGCCTGCAACGCGGCGGCATAGCCGAAGACGTTCAGACGTCGCACGGGAGCGTACCGGAAGAAGTGAAACGCCACACCGTCTTCGCTCGCGGGACGTTGGATGGTGGGATGCCACGGTGCCACCACGTGGACGCGATGCCCGCGCGCCGCGACCCCGCGTGCGATCGGCTCCATGAACGACCCGATGCCGTCACCCGGGAATCTCGGGTAGGACGTCGTCACCATCACGACGGTCTGACTCGGGATCATCGCTCTCGTCGCTCCACGGCATCGGCGGGGCCGGGTGTCCGCTCGAAGATCCTTCGCCAGGCCACACGCCACGGCATCACGAGCGATTCCACGAGTACCGACATGGAGACCTTCGACGTCCCCTCCCGGCGCTCGACGAAGATGATCGGGACCTCGGTGATGCGAAAGCCGCGCCGGGTCGCCTGGTAGAGCATCTCGATCAGGAAGGAGTAGCCGTCCGAGACGACGCGCTCCAGGCGGAGCTGCGCGAGCGCGGAACGTCGCCAGCATCTGAACCCACTCGTGCAGTCGTGCACCGCGAATCGTGTGACGGCCCGAATGTACCGATTGGCAAACGTACTGAGAAAGATACGACGCAGCGGCCAGTTCACGACGCTGACCCCGTGGAGATATCGCGACCCGATCACCAGATCGTGTCCCTCCGCGGCCGCCACCAGGTCGGGCAGGTACTTGGGATCGTGCGAGAGGTCCGCGTCCATCTGGCAGACTAGGTCGGCGTCGGTCGCCACGGCGCGCGAGTAGGCGTCAACGTAGGAGCGACCGAGGCCCCTGCGGGCGGTGCGGTGCACGACCTCCACGCGACCCGGGTAGGTGCGGCTCAGCTCGTCGGCGATCTCCCCGGTGCCGTCGGGGGATCGATCGTCGACGACCATCACACGGAACCCCTCGTGCTCCAGGATCAGAGGAACGAGGAGTGGCAGGTTCTCACGCTCGTTGAACGTGGGAACGATGACCAGGACGTTCGTGTTGCTCGACACCTCTAGCGGATCCGCGTGGCCGCCGCGCACACGATCAGCGTCGGATCGAGCACCGGGATGCGGAAGCGCTCCTGCGGAAAGAAGACGAGGCAGGACGCCACTGCGGCGCCCGCGAGGAGCCAGAGCACCCGTGGCGGGTCCGGCTCCCGTCTCAATCTCAGGAACCCGACCACGGCAAAGGGGAGGATGACTCCGTAGGACACGATCGACGCGGCGAAGTAGCGAGCGGAGTGCAGCGTGTACGAGGGGCCCACCGGAACGATCAAGTAGAACAGCTTGCGGGCCAGCAGCCCTGCCCACCACAGCGGATGCTCGGCGATGTAGGAAAGGGACTCGCGATAGTAGATCGGCTCGAGCGCCTCGGCATCGAGGCCCGGGTGTTGCTGCCGTAGCCTGAGGTTCGCCAGCTTGATGTCGGGGTTGGCCGCCATGTCGCCCTCGCCCCGGGCCAGGGGATGGTTGCCCGTCCAGAACGTCACACCGCCCTGGGAGGAGACGACGACTACCCGCCCGTGGACGAGGGTGTTACGCACCGTCCACGGCCCGATGGCCAGGAGGGCGCCACCGATCAGGGCGACGGCCAGCGTGCCCTTCCGCCGCGTGACCAGCCAGACCCCCGCGAGCAGCACGAAGAACAGCATCGTGGGTCGGGTGAGCGTGGCCAGCCCCGCCACGAGCCCAGCGACAACCGCCCACCAGACGTCGCCACGGAGCGGCGTGGTTTGCGGGTGGCTCGCCCCGGTCGCTCGGCTCAGGAGCAAGACGCTCGCGAGCGCCAGCACGGAGTACAGGACCTCGCTTAGGGCGTAGGCGCAGATCCACACGAGCGGGGGGTAGACGGCGGCGAGCAGTGCTGCCGCGGCTCCCGCCCTCCGCCCGGCGGCCCGCGCGGCGATGAGGCCGATCAGCCAGACGCCGGCCGCCCCGACCGCGGCCTGCGCGATCTTGACCGGGCGCGGTGTCTCCGTTGCCCTCGGCATCGAGCCGGTCCAACCGGGCACCGCCGCCGGGAACAGCGGGTAGAGTGGCGCGCGTCCGAATCTCAGCGGCGCCGTGCCGTCCTCCTGACCCGGCGGCGGATCCCGGAGGGTCGCGGGCAGCGTCGCCGCTTCGTTCAGACAGGGGATCTGGATGATCAACTTGCTCACACACGCCCCTCGATTGCGGATGCTCCGGACACCACCCGGACGGGCCGCCCGGGTGCCCGTCGGGATTCACGCGCCCACGAGCTTCTCGACGACGCCGTCCCAGGTTATGCCCCGGGCCTGCTCGAAGCCAGCATCGCCCTGCGCGGCCGCCCGGGTGCGGTCGACGGCGAGACGATTGATCGCCGTGGCGAGCGCCTCCGGCACGGCGTCGCAGACCGCGCCGTTGACCCCGTCCTCCACGAACTCGAGGACACCGCCCGAATCGCTGGCCGTGACCACCGGTCTGTGCGCCAGAAAGGCTTCGAGGGTCACGTAGCCGTAGTCCTCGTCGTAGGGTGCGAACACGACCGCCAGCGCGCTGGCGTAGAGATCGATGAGACGTTGGTCGTCCACCGTGTCGAGGAACTCCACGCGGTCCGCCACGTGGCACGCGTCGGCGAGGTGGCGAAGCGCCTCCTCCTGGGTGCCCGTACCGACGATCACGAGTCGTGTCGGCTGGTCCACGAACGCCATGGCCCTGATCGCCAGGTCGACCCGCTTCACCGTTTCCAGTCGGCCGACCGATAGCACGTAGTCCTCGTGGGTGCCCGATCGGAGCCGGCCCGCCAGGGGCGGTGGGTGATACAGGGGCTGAGCGGTCAGGCCGTTGAAGGTGCTCAGTCGCGCCGCGGTGTTGCGCGCGTTGGAGAACAGCCGCCGGCACTCGCCGAGCACCCGACGGTCGAGCGCGATCAGCTGATGCCGGAGCCCGACGTCCAGCTCGGTATGCTCGAAATCGCTATACGGCGTTCCGCAAAGTTCGTAGGCAGCCCGATACTAGTGGATCAGCCACGTCACCTTGTTCGGGTGCCGAACGAAGTACGAGGGGAACTTCGTTCCGATGGCGAGGTCGATCGGCAGGCCATTGCTCTCGCTCAAGTCGATGAGGCGCCACGCGGCGGCGTGGGCCAGGATCTCCTCCTTCGGATACCACTTGAACGGGATGCTGACCAGCTCCGCGCGGAAGCCGTGCAGGCGGAGCTGCCTGACGAGCTCCCTGACGTGAAATTCAGCGCCCCCTTCGACGAAAGGTACCTGCGCTTCGCAGACGACCACCGTTCGGATCATCGCCCCGTTTCGCGCTCGGTGAACGTGCGTGATGCTATCACGTCGCGAACCGAAAGTTGATCACGTCCCCGTCCTGCACTTCGTAGCTCTTGCCCTCGAGTCTGACCTCGCCGTGCTCCCGGCACGCGGCCATCGAGCCGCGATCGCTCAGCCGATCGTACGGAACGACCTCGGCACGAATGAACCCCCGAGCGATGTCGCTGTGAATCTCCTCGGCCGCCACCGTCGCCCGGGTGGCACGGGGGATGGACCAGGCCCGGCACTCGTCCTCTCCCACCGTGAAGAACGAGATGTAGCCCAGGAGCTCGTAGCTGGCTCTGATGACCCGGTCGAGTCCTGACTCGCGAAGGTTCAGATCCGCCAAGAACGCCGCCGCGTCCTCCGCATCCAGCTGGGCAATCTCGAGCTCGATCCTGGCGCAGACCGGCACGCCGTGGGTGGCGGCCCCGGACAAGAACGGCTGGAGTCCCAGCGTCTCGACGACACGATCGGCGGCCGTCACGTCTCGCTCGTCGAGGTTGACGACCACGAGCAGGGGCTTGGCGGACAGGAACTGGAAGCCGCGCAGCCGCCGGCGGTCGTCCTGGTCGAGCTCGAGCCCGCGCAGGGGACGACCCTCCTCGAGCACCTCCCGGCAGCGCGTGACGACGTCCCGTTCCCCGGCCAGCTCCGCCCCGAGTCCCTTCTTGAGATCACGGGCGATGCGTTCGAGCCGCCGCTCGGCCACCTCGAGGTCTGCCAGGATGAGCTCGTCCTCCATGAGCCGGACGTCTCGGGCCGGGTCGACCGGTCCTGGCGCGTGCGGAATCGTCTCGTCGTGAAACGCTCTCACGACGTGGAGCAGCGCGTTGGCGTCGCGAAAGGCTGCGATGTCGAGCAGCGCCTTCCCGTCGGTGCGGCCGGTGGCCGCGAGGTCCGCGAACTCGACGGTTGCCGGTACGCGCGCACGCGGCCGGTAGAGCGCCGTGATGCGATCGAGGCGCTCGTCCGGGACCTGTGCCACGCCCACGTGCGTCTCGCCGCCCCGACCCCGCGGTGCCTCCCGCGCGTTGGTGAGGAGCCGAAAGAGCGTCGTCTTGCCAACCGATGGGAAACCGATGAGACCGGCGCGGAGCATGGGGTGTGGCCGAGAGTGATGGCGCCAGGGGCTGCCAGGCGGGTGAGTCTCTTGGAGCGTCGCGCCCCGGGGCCGAATGGGCAAATCGTAGCACGAACCCGCTGGCATCCGGCGAGAACGATGGCGAACATTTAACGTAACTCATACTCTCACCGGCTTTTGCGATTGACAAGACCTGGACCGTTCCATACCATCTGTGGGGATAAGAGTGGACTAAAGTGGATACAAAGGTCCTCCGAGGCAACTTTCCTGCCCGTATCGATGCGAAGGGTCGCCTCAAGATCCCGACGGCGTTCCGTATCCGTATCCAGAGCGACCATGGCGCGGAACTCTTCGTGACCAGCCTGACCGGCGAATACGTCCGCGTGTACCCGATGCCGGTCTGGCTCGCCCTGGAGTCGAAGATGGCGCGGATGCCATCCGCCCACCCCTCGAAGATGCGGTTTCTCGAACGGGTCAACTTCTTCGGGCAGCCCGCGGAGATGGACCGACAAGGGCGCGTCCTGATTCATGGCCACCTGCGCGAGTCGGCCGGCTGTATCGGCGACGTCGCCGTGCTCGGGAAGGTGAACCACCTCGACGTGTGGAACGACGATCGGTTCAGAACCAAGCTGAAGCACGACCAGTTCACCGAGACGGACGCGCTCGCCCTCGCCGAGTATGGCATCTGATGGCATGACGACCACCCTGCATGACCCCGTCATGGTCGCCGAGGTGCTGTTCTATCTGAGACCGGCCCGGGGGGGTGTGTTCGTCGACTGCACCGCGGGAACGGGAGGTCACGCCCGGGCCATCCTGGAAGCCGGCGCCTCGCGGCTGATAGGCATCGACCGGGACTCGGAGGCTCTCGCGATTGCGGCACGCCAGCTCGGCCCCCTGCGGGATCGCGTGGAGTTGGTCCACGCGGATTTCCGCGACCTGCCCCGGGTACTCGATGCGCGTGGCATCACCCAGATCGACGGGGCGCTCGCCGACCTCGGGCTCTCGTCGTTGCAGCTGGACGCGCCTGGACGCGGGTTCAGCTTCCGTCGCGACGAACCGCTGGACATGCGCATGGACCGGACGAGCGGCCTCACGGCAGCGAGCCTGCTCGAGGACGTGTCCGAAGCCTCTCTCGCCGATCTCATTCACGAGTTCGGTGAGGAGCGCTACGCGCGTCGCGTCGCGCGCGCCATCGTCCGTGCTCGCGAGACCGCACCCGTTGCCACGACCGGCGAGCTGGCGGCGATAGTCCGGCGAGCCATTCCGCGACGCGGGCGCTGGCGGATCGACCCGGCGACACGCACGTTTCAGGCTCTGCGTATCTGGTTGAACCGGGAGCTCGACCAGCTCGAGAATTTCATCGCCGAGGTGGGGCGCCTGCTGCGGACGGGTGCGCGGTGCGTGATCATCTCTTTCCATTCGCTCGAGGATCGGATCGTGAAGCACACCATGCGCGGCCTGGCCCAGTCCGGCGAGGTGGCGCTCCGGGTGCTGACCCGCCGGCCCGTCGTCGCGGGGGAGGCGGAGATTGCCAGAAATCCCCGGGCACGCAGCGCGAAGCTGCGTTGCGCCGAGAAGTACGCATGAGCCTGACGGATTTCGAATACGGCATCAAGAAGGACGTTCGCAACAACCCGATCGTCCGGGAGATCGACCGCACGCGCCAGCGCGAGCTCTGGCGGTCGGTTCTCGTGGGTGTCTTCCTCGTGGCGGTGCTGCTCTTCTCGGCGTGGCAGCACTTCGAGTTGATTCGTCTCGGATACGTCATCGGGCGCATGGATCGGGAACGGGCGGAAGAGGTAGAGCTCAACCGCCACCTGCGGCTCGAGGTCGAGACGCTCGCGTCACCCGAGCGGATCGAGCGTCTGGCGATCGAGGAGCTGCACTTGGTCAGACCCGGACGCGACCAGGCGATCATCCTCGACCGGGTGCCGATGACGCCGCCGCCGGGCGAGACCGTGGTCGTGTCGCGGTAGGAGCACGTGGTGGCTGATCAGCGAGGGTGCGGCCGGCCTCATCGCCCGGGCTCCTGGCTCGAGCGATTCGGGATCCGGCGCCGTCCCGAGGGCAACGCACGCCGGCCGCCAGAGCCGAAGCCACCACCGGCGCCGGACGCGTGGAAACGCACCGTGCGGCGTCGGGTGCTGAGCGCGACGCTGGGACTGGTCCTCTGGACGGTCGGCATCCAGGCGAGGCTGGTGTATCTGCAAGTCAGCCAACACGAGGCGATGCTCGAGCGTGCGGCGCGCCAGCAGATGCGCACGGTGACGGCGCCGGCGAAGCGCGGGGACATCATCGATCGCCGGGGTCGCATCCTGGCGTACAGCGTCGATGCCGACTCGATCTACGCCGTGCCGGCGGAGATCGAGGACCCCGCGCAGGTCGCATCCAGTCTGTGCGCGGCGTTCCAGGACTGCTCCCCGCGCGAGCTTCGACGAATCGCGGATCGTCTGGGACGCTCGCGCGCCTTCGCCTACATCCGCCGCCAGGTCTCACCCGACGAGGCAGCAAGCGTCGCCGCCCTCAACCTGCAGAGCGTCGGTTTCCTCAAGGAGAACCGTCGTTACTACCCGAAGCGCCGGCTGGCGGCGCACCTGCTCGGATACGTGGGGATCGACAACACCGGGCTCGGCGGGATCGAGTCGAACTACGACAAGCAGATCCGGGGTCGACCGGGCAAGGTCCTGATCCACACCGACGCCCGCCGGCAAGCGTTCAGCCGCATCGAACGTCCACCGACCGCCGGGGCGAACGTGGAGCTCTCGATCGACCTGAACCTGCAGCACATCGCGCAGCGTGAGCTGGTGGCCGGGGTTCGGGCGCACCGCGCATCGGGGGGCACGGTCATCATCATGGACCCGCGCACGGGCGAGATCCTCGCGCTGGCCAACGAACCCACCTTCAATCCCAACGCCTTTGCCAAATTCGGCGAGGACATCCGACGCAACCGCGCGATTCAGGAGGTATACGAACCGGGTTCCACCTTCAAGGTCGTGACGGCTTCCGCCGCCCTCGACGAGCGGGTGATGCAGCTCGAATCACCGATCGACGTGAGCGCCGGCATGATCCAGTTCGGCTCTCGGCGGATCCACGACGTGTATCGCTACGGCACGCTGTCGTTCGCCGATGTGATCGTCAAGTCGAGCAACGTCGGCGCCATCAAGGTCGGTCTCCAGCTCGGTCCCGACCGGCTGAGCCGCTACATCCGTCGGTTCGGGTTCGGACAGACCCTGTCACCGGACTTCCAGGGCGAGAGCCGCGGGATCGTGTGGGATGCAGAAGCGCTCGAGCCCAGCGCGCTGGCGTCGGTCGCCATGGGCTATCAGATCGGCGTGACACCGCTGCAGATGGCCTCCGCCGTTTCGGCCATTGCGAACGGCGGGCAGTTGCTCGAGCCGCGGGCGGTGCGGGCCTTCGTTCGTGGTGACGACCGGGTGCCCGTGCCGCCACGTGTCATTCGCCGCGTCATCGAGCCGAAGACCGCCACGACGCTCACCCAGATCATGGAGGACGTCGTCGACCGTGGCACGGGTCGCGCCGCGCGGCTCGAAGGCTACACGGTGGCGGGAAAGACGGGAACCGCCGCCAAGGTGGTGGAGGGCCGCTACTCGAAGACCGACTACTCGGCGTCGTTCGTGGGCTTCGTGCCTTCCCGGGATCCGGCGATCACGGTTCTCGTCGTCATCGACGCGCCCCAAGGAGGGGAGTACTACGGCGGGGTGGTGGCGGCGCCGGTCTTCAAGAGCGTCGCCGAGGCCGCGCTACGGTATCTGCGGGTCGGCCCGAACCTGAATCCGCCCCCGCCGGTCCTGGTCGCCGCGCGGGACGCCGCCTCCGCAAGCCCTGTTCCGACCCGCGCCACCCGAACGGACCCGCCGGTTCTGGTGCCCGTGCGGGCCGCGGAAGGCATGCCCGATCTCCGCGGTCTGAGCGCCCGGCAGGCGCTCAGGGTCTTGAGCCGGGAGGGTCTGCGGGCGCAGCTGTTCGGCGATGGTGTCGTCGTCGACCAGGCTCCGCTCGCCGGAGCGCCGCTGCCGACCGGGGTCCCGGGCGTGGTGTGGCTTCGACGGGGCGGCACGGCCGAAGTGACGGGCGACGTCATCGAACAACCCTCGGACACGGCGAACCCATGACGCTGGCCGATCTCCTGGGAAGGGTCCAGGCCGCGCTGCCCGGAAGCCAGCTCGCAGGTGGCGCCGCCTCTCCCGATGCTGCGGCAGGCGAGGTCGCCGAGATCGCCTATGACTCGCGCCGCGTTTCGCCGGGCGCCGTGTTCGTTGCGGTTCGCGGTCTGCAGAGCGATGGAATGGCGTTCGTGCAGGACGCGCAAGACCGCGGTGCGATCGCCGTGGTGTCGGAGTCGGATCGGCCACCGGGGTTGGCAGTGCCGTGGCTGGTCGTCGAGGACGCGCGTCGTAGCATGGCCGTCCTCGCGGATGAGCTCTACGACCACCCGAGCGAAGCGCTCACTGTCGTGGGCATCACCGGGACGAACGGCAAGACGACGTCGGCGTATCTCGTCGAATCGATCTTCGAGGCGGCCGGGATCTCCTGCGGTCGTCTCGGCACCGTCAGCTATCGGGTTGGACGCGACGAGCGCCAGGCGTCCATCACGACGCCCGAATCCCCCGACCTGCACCGGCTCCTCCGCGGAATGGTCGATCACGGCTGCGGCGCCAGCGTCGTCGAGGTGTCGTCTCACGCGCTGACCTTGCGGCGCGTCGACCGGGTTCGGTTCGCCGCGGCCGTCTTCACCAATCTCACCCGAGATCATCTCGACTTCCACGGAGACATGAGCGCGTATTTTCTGGCGAAGCGTCGTCTGTTCGAGATGCTGCCGCCCGAAGCGATCGCGGTCATTAACCTCGACGACCCGAACGGGCGCTCGCTGTGCGAGACGGTCCGGCAGCCGGTGACCTTCGCCATGTCCCAGCCCGCGGACGTCACGCCTGGCCCGGTGCAGTCGTCGTTGGCCGGGCTGGTGTTCGACGTGCGAACCCCCAGGGGTCCGCTGCACATCGAGTCACCTCTGGTCGGTCAGCTGAACGCGCGAAACGTCTTGGCGGCAGTCTCGACATGTATGGCGCTCGACGTGCCTCTTCGGGCGATCGAGAACGGCGTGAGGGCGTTACGGCGCGTGCCCGGCCGCTTCGAGGTCGTATCCGACCCGGCCGAGGAGGTCACGGTGGTGGTCGACTACGCGCACACCGACGATGCCCTCAGGCATCTGCTCGAGGCGGCCAGACCGCTGGCGCAGCGTCGGCTGATTACCGTTCTCGGCTGTGGCGGCGACCGGGATCGTACGAAGCGCCCGTTGATGGGGGCGGTGGCGGCCCGCCTGAGCGATCTCGTGATCGTCACCTCCGACAACCCGAGATCCGAGGATCCGCAGGAGATCATCGAGGAGATTCTCAAGGGCGTGGCTCCACCGAATCACCAGCCTCCAGGTCGGGGCGGGTCGGCGCCCGCGACCCCGTATCTGAGCATCGTGGACCGCGGTACGGCCATCGAGCGAGCGGTCGAGGAAGCGTCGCCCGGCGACGTGGTCGTGATCGCGGGGAGGGGGCACGAGACTCATCAGGAGGTCGGGGCGCGACGGATGTCGTTCGACGATGCCGGCGTGACGAGAGCGTCCCTGGCGCGCCGCCGGGATCGGCTGCGCGTGCCGTGAGCACCGTCGGCCGCTCGAGACGCGCCGAGCCCGAGCGGGAGGCGTGACCGATCCCGCGAGCCGGGGCGCGCGATCCCTGGCGCTGATGGCGGCCGACATCGCCGGGGCCGCCGGGGGTCGGTTGATGTCGGGAGACCCGGTGACGGCGATCACCGGTTTCTCGATCGATACGCGCACGCTGTCGACCGGCGACCTGTTCCTCGCGATTCGAGGGACGCGACACGACGGTCACGCGTTCGTTGGTCGGGCGATGGAGATGGGCGCGTGCGGCGCCGTGATCTCGGATCCGTCCATCGAGCCCAGGCCGGCACCCGGGCGGACCGCTGTTCTGATCCGGGTGGACGACACGATTCGGGCCCTGCAGGCGATCGCCGCCGATGTCCGGCGGCGCTCCGGCACTCGGGTCGTCGCCATCACCGGGAGTGTCGGGAAGACGACGACGAAGGAGGCCACGGCCGCGCTCCTCGAGGGGCGATACAGGGTGTTTCGGAATGCGGGCAACCTCAACAATCACATCGGCCTTCCGCTCTCGCTGCTCGAGCTGCGTCGACGACCCGAGGTGGCCGTGGTGGAGCTGGGCATGAACCACCCCGGCGAGATCTCCGCGCTGGTGGCCATCGCGCAGCCCGAGCTGCGCGTGTGGACCAACGTGGCCGAGGTGCACTCGGAGTTCTTCCCGTCCCTCGACGCCATCGCGGACGCGAAGGCCGAGGTGCTGGAGGGGGCCACCGCCGAGACACGATTCATCGCGAACGCAAACGATGCCCGCGTGATGGCGCGGGTGGTGCGCTCCCCTGGCCACGTGATCACGTTCGGCATCGACACTGCCGCCGACGTGATGGCCCACCGCGTGCGCGATCGCGGCCTGGCGGGCATGGAGGGGGAATTGCGAACCCGTGTCGGCGAGGCGCGGCTGGAGACGGCGTTGCTGGGTCGGGGCGGCCTGGCGAACGTGCTGGCTGCGGCCGCCGTGGCGCTCGATCTCGGCGTGCCGCTGTCGGATGTGGTCCGTCGGGCGGCGAGCCTGTCGCAGCCCGCCGGCCGCGGACGCGTCCTCCATCTCTCGGGCGGTGTCACCGTGGTCGACGACTCCTACAACTCGAGCCCCGTCGCGCTGCGCAACCTCCTGGAGATGGTGCGGCACACCGAGTGGGATGGACGACGGGTGGCCGTCGTGGGGGAGATGCTCGAGCTGGGGTCCCGATCGACTGCGCTCCACGAGGCGTGTGGTCGGGCTGTCGCGGAAGCGGGTCTGGACCGCCTCGTGACCGTGGGTGGCGCGCCGGCTCGAGCGCTCTCGGTCGCCGCGGTCGCTTCGGGTCTGCCGGGGCCGGCGGTGATGCACGTCCGGGAGAGCGAGGAAGCGGCGAGCCTGATCGCCGGCCTCGTCGGGCCAGGCGACATGGTGCTCGTCAAGGGATCCAGGGGGATTCACACCGAGCGTGTGGTCGAACGCCTGAAGGCGGAGCTCGCCTGATGCTGTATCACCTCCTGTATCCCTTTCATACGGAGATCTCGGTTCTCAACGTCACGCGGTACATCACGTTCAGAACCGCTGCCGCCAGCATCACGGCCCTGGCCTTCAGCCTCGTGCTCGGCCCCTGGCTGATCCGCACGCTCCGGCAGTTCCAGATAGGCCAGGTGATCCGACACGAGGGCCCGGCGAGCCACCGGGCCAAGGCGGGCACACCCACGATGGGGGGGTTGCTCATCCTCATGGCGGCGCTGACACCCACGTTGCTCTGGGCCGACCTGACCAACGTGTACATCTGGGTCGCGGTCAGCAGCACGACGGCCTTCGGCGCGATCGGCCTCGCCGACGACTATCTGAAGATCGTCCGGCACACACACCACGGCCTGCGCCCGCGGTACAAGCTGGCCCTCCAGGTAGCGGCCGCCGTGGGTGTCGGTCTCGTGCTGATGTGGCTGGCGGACCGCGATCTCTACAACACGCGGCTCATCTTCCCCTTCTTCAAGAGCTTGATCCCGGACCTGGGCTGGCTGTACGTCCCGTTTGCCGTCCTGGTCCTCGTGGGCGCCTCGAATGCCGTGAACCTGACCGACGGGCTCGATGGTCTGGCGATCAGCGCGTTCGCCGTGGCGGCGGCGGCCTTCACCGCGCTCGCCTACGTGACGGGGCATCGGGTCCTCGCCGAATATCTCCTGCTGGTGCGGTTCTCTCCGGCTGCGGAGCTGACGGTCTTCTGCGGGTCGCTCGTCGGGTCGAGCCTCGGGTTCCTCTGGTACAACTCCTACCCCGCCGAGATCTTCATGGGTGACGTGGGGTCGCTGTCGCTGGGCGCCGCCCTCGGCACCGTGGCGATCCTGATCAAGCAGGAGCTCCTGCTGACCATTGTCGGCGGTCTCTTCGTCGTCGAGGCGCTGTCGGTGATCATTCAGGTCGCTTCCTTCAAGCTGACGGGCCAGCGCGTCTTCCGTATGTCGCCGATCCATCACCACTTCGAGCTGCTGGGGTGGAGCGAACCGAAGATCATCTCCCGGTTCGTGATCGTGTCGATCGTGTTCGCGCTGTTCAGCTTGACGACGCTCAAGCTGCGCTGAGGAGACATGGAGGTAGCCGGGCGGCATGTCGTCGTCGTAGGCGCGGCCAGAAGCGGGCTGGCGGCCGCCGAGCTGCTCTCGGCACGGGGGGCCGAGGTCACCGTGACCGACACCCGCGCCGACGTCGAAGGCAGGGCGCGGCTCGAGGCCGTCGGCGCTCGGCTCGAGCTGGGCACGCACCGGCGCGAGACCCTGACCGGTGCCGACCTCGTCGTGCTGAGCCCCGGCGTGCCGCCGGAGCAGCCGGACGTCGTGGCGGCGCGGCGCGCGGGCGTGACCGTGATCGGTGAGATGGAGCTGGCATCGCGATGGCTGAAGGGCAGGCTCGTCGCGATCACCGGCACGAAGGGGAAGTCGACGACGACCGTGCTGGCGAGTCGCATGCTCGAGTCGGGCGGTCTCAAGGTCCTCGTCGGGGGCAACATCGGTCAGGCGTTGAGCAGCCAGGTCGCCTCGTCGGCGGCGGATGTCGTGCACCTCGTGGAGGTCAGCAGCTTTCAGCTCGAGCAGACCGAGACATTTCGACCATGGATCGCCGTGCTCTTGAACGTCTTTCCGGACCATCTCGACCGTCACGGATCGCTCGAAGCCTACGCCGCAGCCAAGGGGCGCATCTTCGCCAACCAGGCCAACACCGACTGGGCGGTCATCAATGCCGACGATCCGCGAGCGCTCGAACTGGCGGATCGCGGTCAGGCGCGGCTACTTCGTTTTGCCCTGGAGACGCCTCTCGATGAGGGCATCGTGGCGGCGAACGGCGTGATCGTGCATCGAACGGATCAGCGAGACCTTCCGCTCATCCCGCTATCCGCCGTGCACCTGCTGGGTCGGCACCTGGTCGACGGGGTGCTCGCCGCCGCCTCGGTCGCGATGCTCCTCGGCGTGACCGCCGAGCAGATGACCCGGGCCGTGGAGGGCTACACGGGGCTCGAGCACGTCCTCGAGCCGGCCGGCGAGATCGAGGGCGTTCGGTTCGTGAACGACTCGAAGGCGACCAACGTGGAGGCCGCGCGTCGCGCCGTCGAGAGCTTCGAGGGTGGCGTGGTGGCCATCATGGGGGGCCGCTTCAAGGGCGGAGACCTTGGAGACCTGAGACACGTGCTGGGCGAGCGGGCGGTCGCCGTGATCGCCATGGGAGAGTCCCGGGCGCTGATCACCCAGGCGCTCGGCGACGTCGTGCCCGTGCGCGAGATGGAGGGCATGTCCGGGGCCGTGCGGGCGGCGTTCGCGGCGGCGCCGCCGGGCGGAACCGTGCTCCTGGCGCCGGCGTGCGCCAGCTTCGACATGTACCGCGACTACGCGGAACGCGGACGAATCTTCAAGCGGGAGGTCGCGCGTCTGGCGGTGGAACTGGGCTCGAGGCGTGAGCAGTGAGTAGTCATCAGTCGGCGGCGGCGACGGAGAGCTGGCCGCTGGGAACGCAGGCTGCCCCGGTCTGCGAGGTCTGTGTCTCCATCTCCTACTGGCTGATGACTACTGGCTGCTCACGATCGGGTTTCGGGTTGACCCCCGGAAAGCTTTAGTCGGACCCGGCCACGGCCCCTCCGCGGAGCCCCGACCGAGTATCACCCAGGCTGTGGAGTATGGCTCGAAAGCTGCAGTCGGACAAGCTCCTGTTCCTCGCGATCGTGCTCCTCGTCGGGGCCAGCATCGTGATGGTCTACAGCGCTTCGGCGGTCATGGCCATGGACCGATACGAGCAGCCGTATCTGTTTCTGTTCAAGCAGGGGACATGGGCGATCCTCGGTCTCTTTCTGCTCGGCATGATGATGCGGATCGACTATCGGTCCTACCGGCAGCCGGTCGTGATCTGGACGGCCCTCGCCGTCGTCCTGGTCGCCCTGGTGGCCGTGCTCTTCAGTCCGCCGATCAACGGCACGCGGCGGTGGTTCGCCGTCATGGGCATTGGTCTTCAGCCCTCGGAGTTCGCGAAGCTGGTCACGGTCATCTTCACCGCGGCCGTGCTGGAGCGCCGGATGGATCAGATCAACGATCTGTCGGTCGCGGTACTCCCGATCGCGGTCGTTGTGGGACTCTTCGTCGGGCTGATCCTCGTGGAGCCGGACTTCGGCACCGCGCTGACCCTGGTGCTGATCGCCGCGGTCATCGTGTATGCGGCGGGGATCAGCTACCGGTATCTGATCGGCGCGACGCTGGTCGTCCTCCCGCTCGTCTACTGGCTGGCCATGCGGGTCGAGTACCGCCGGCGTCGCGTGTTGGCCTTCCTCGATCCCTGGGACGATCCCCTGGGTGACGGTTTCCAGATCATCCAGTCGCTCATCGCGGTCGGGAGCGGGGGCATCTTCGGACGCGGATTGATGGCAGGAGTGCAGAAGCTGTTCTACCTGCCGGAGGCCCACACCGACTTCATCTATGCGGTCATTGCCGAGGAGCTTGGGCTCGTGGGTGCGACGGCCGTGGTCGTGTGCTTCGGCGTCATCGCCTGGCGGGGGCTGCGGATCAGCCTCAGCGCACCGGACCGGTTCGGCGCCTTCCTGGCACTGGGTCTCACGACGATGGTCGTGACCCAGGCGTTCGTGAACATCAGCGTCGTACTCGGCTTGATGCCGACCAAGGGACTCCCGTTGCCCTTTGTCAGCGCGGGTGGATCGTCACTGCTCATCAACCTGCTGGGGATGGGTATTCTGCTGAATGTGTCCCAGCACTGTACACGGAGCGCGTGACCGCGAACCACAAGCAGCGGACCGGAGCCAGCACGTATGTCGACGGCGTGGCCCCTACGGGTAGTCGTGGCCGGAGGCGGCACGGGTGGGCACCTCTTCCCCGGGCTCGCCGTGGCCCGGGCGCTGCTGGAGCGGCGCCCGGACGCCCGGGTGAGCTTCGTCGGAACGCGCCGGGGGCTCGAGGCGCGGGTGGTTCCCCGGGAGGGGTTCGAGCTCGACTTCATCCGCAGCGCCGGCCTGAAGGGCAAGTCGCCGCTGGATCTGATGCGCGGCGTCCTGCTGATGCTGCCGGGGTTCTGGGAAGCGTGGCGCATCATCCGCCGCCGTCGGCCGCGCGTCGTGATCGGCGTCGGGGGCTACAGCTCCGGGCCGGTCGTCCTGGCCGCGGCGCTACAACGGCGGCCGACGCTGGTGCTCGAGCAGAACGCGATTCCGGGGCTCACCAATCGTCTACTCGCGCGGGTCGTGCGCGCGGCGGCCGTGACCTACGACGACACGCGATCCCACTTCGGGCCGAAGGCGTTCGTCAGCGGGAACCCGGTGCGCCCGGCGTTCTTCACCACCCGCGCGGTCGCCGAGAGTCGGACGCCGTCGTCCGGGGCCGGAGTGACCTCGGTGCTGATCTTCGGGGGATCCCAGGGGGCGCACGCGCTCAACGTGGCCGTCATGGAGGCCCTGCCGGCGCTGGGAGCGGTGCGCCTGGCGATCACGCACCAGACCGGCGACCGCGATCTGGAGTCCGTCAGGGCGGCCTACGCCCGGGTGGGGCTGCACGCCCGCGTGGAGCCCTTTCTGTTCGAGATGGAGCAGGCGATGTTCGCCGCCGACCTGGTCGTGTGTCGCGCCGGCGCGACCACACTGGCCGAGCTGGCGGCCGTCGGGCGACCGGCCGTCCTCGTGCCGCTGCCGATCGCGACCGATGACCACCAGCGGCACAACGCCGAGATCCTCGAGCGCGCGGGGGCGGCGGAGGTGCTCGAACAGAAGCGGCTCTCGGGAGCGTCGTTGGCGAGTGTGGTCACGGCCCTGGCCGGAGACCCGGAACGGTTGAAGCAGATGGCGGAGCGGATGCGGTCGTTCGCCGCGCCGGACGCGGCGCGACTGATCGCGGAACGGATCATGGCGCTGGCGGACGAGTAGGGCTGTCGTGGACGACCGGGAGCGGCTGTGTTTGGGCGAACCAAGCGGATGCATTTCGTTGGCGTCGGTGGCATCGGCATGAGTGGCATCGCCGAGCTGCTCGTCAATCTCGGGTACGAGGTGAGCGGTTCCGATCGAAGGGCATCGACGGTCACCGACCGGCTGGCGCTCCTGGGTGTACGCGTCTTCATCGGCCACGACGCGAAACAGCTCGGGCCGGCCGACGTCGTGGTCGTGTCCTCCGCCGTGCGGGCGGACAACCCCGAGGTGGTCGAGGCCCACCGTCGGCAGATACCGGTCATCCCGAGGGCAGAGATGCTGGCCGAGCTGATGCGACTTCGGTACAGCATCGCGGTGGCCGGCGCCCACGGCAAGACGTCCACGACCTCGATGGTGGCCCTCGTCCTCGAGAGAGGCGGCCTCGATCCAACGGCGATCATCGGTGGCCGTCTCAGCGCGTTCGGCAGCAACGCGCGTCTGGGCGGCGGAGACTACGTGGTCGCCGAGGCCGATGAGAGCGACCGCTCGTTCCTTCGGTTGTCGCCGACGGTCGCCGTGATCACCAACGTGGATCGTGAGCACCTGGAGAGCTACGGATCGTTCGACGACCTGCTGCAGGCCTTCGTCGACTTCGCGAACAAGGTGCCGTTCTACGGTGCCGTAGTGCTGTGCGCCGACGATCCGAGGCTCCGGTTGCTCACGCCCCAGATGACGCGTCGTGTCGTCACCTATGGTCTCGAGGCGTCCGACGCCAACATTCGCGGGCATGACGTGGAGCTGACCGGGTTCGACTCGCGATGTCGGGTCCGCGTGACAGGGGACCGAGATTCCGAGGCCGTCACGGGCGTGCTGGAGCTGCGCGTGCCGGGGAGACACAACTTGCTCAATGGACTGGCGGCCGTGGCGGTCGGCCTGGAGCTGGGGCTCTCGTTCGAGCAAGTGACCGACGCGCTGCGCCAGTTTCGCGGCGTCGAACGGCGCTTTCATCTCTGTGGCGAGGTCGACGACGTGTTGGTGGTCGACGACTACGCGCATCACCCTGCGGAGATCGCGGCCGTCCTGGCGACGGCGCGAGACAGCTTTCATCGCCGGGCCGTGGTCGCCTTCCAGCCGCACAGATACTCGCGCACCCGTGACCTGCTCGACGAGTTCGGGACCGCGCTGGCCGGCGCCGGAGAGATCGTCTTGACCGATATCTACGGCGCGGGCGAGGACCCGCTGCCAGGAGTCGGGATCGAGGGACTGGCCGACGTCGTCCGACGCGCGACAGGGGCCCCGGTCCAGGTGGTGAAGCCGGTGGACGAGGTGGCCGCGGTCGTCGCACGGGTGACGCGCCCCGGTGACCTCGTCATCACCCTGGGGGCGGGATCGATCGGTAGAGTCGGGCCGCAGATCCTCGATGAGCTGACGAAGCGGCCAGCCCGCGAGGATGACGTGATGCGTGGTGAGGGAGTGTGACCGTCAAGGCCCCGGCCGACAGGCGCTTCCGGCGTATCCAGCAGCCGAGACGGACCCAGCGGCGCGGGATCCGGCCGGTCCGATGGGTGCGCGGCCTGCGCAGAGTGCTGTTGGCGTCGTCTCTGGTCTACGCGAGCTACGCTGGCGTCGACCTCCTAAGCCGAGCTCCGATCTTCCAGATCGACGAGGTCGTCGTGCGGGGCAACGAGCGCCTGTCCGCTGGCGAGATCACGATGCTGTTGGAGGACCTGCGAGGTGAGAGCCTGCCGCGCGTCGACCTCGAGACGTGGCGTCAGCGGCTCGAGGCGTCGACCTGGGTCGCGACGGCCGCGATCCGCCGGATTCTACCCTCGACCATCGAGGTGGCGATTACCGAACGCGTGCCGATGGGCGTGGGTCGCATCGAGGGGGCGCTGTATCTGGTGGATCGCGACGGAATGATCATCGACGAGTTCGGTCCCCACTATTCGGATCTGGATCTCCCCGTCATCGACGGGCTGGCTCTCGACTCGGCCGACGGATCCAGGGCCGTCGACCCCGGACGCGCCGGACTGGCGGCGCGGCTGCTCGACCAGCTTCGGCACCGGGGCGATCTTGCGCGGCGCGTGTCCCAGATCGACGTGGCCGATCGCCGGGATGCGGTGGTGATCCTCGAGGGCGACCCGGCGCGGGTTCATCTGGGCGAGGGTCGCTTCGCCGAACGATTACAGTCCTACCTCGAGCTGGCTCCGACCCTGCGCGCGCGCGTGCCGCAGATGGACTACGTCGATCTTCGACTGGACGACCGCGTGTACGTGCGGCCGGCGGCGACCCGGCCGCGGGCCGTGAGTGCCGCCCCACCTGGTGGGATGGGTCAGACGTCCCGGGGAGCGGCGCCGGACGCGGTGGCGCCTCGATCGGAGGAGTAGTTGGCGCGGAAGGAACGTTACCTCGTGGGGCTCGACGTCGGCACCTCCAAGGTCGCCGCCATCGTCGGCGAGATGATGGACGACGGCGCCCTGGACGTGATCGGGCTGGGAGTGGCCGAGGCCCGCGGTCTTCGCCGGGGCGTGGTGGTCAACCTCGAGGCGGCAGTCGAATCGATCAAGAAGGCGATCGAGGAAGCCGAGCTGACGGCCGGGGTAGAGATCGGCTCGGTGCATCTCGGTTTGTCGGGCCCGCATGTCAAGGGGTTCAACAGCCGAGGCGTCGTCGCGGTCGCCGGCAAGAATCGCGAGATCACACGCGAGGACGTGAGGCGGGCGATCGACGCGGCCAAGGCCGTGACGTTGCCGAGCGGACGGGAGATTCTCCATGTGCTGCCGCAGGACTTCGTCGTCGACGAGCAAGAGGACATCGGTGCCCCGGTCGGCATGACCGGATCGCGGCTCGAGGTCAACGTCCACATCGTCACCGGAACGGCGTCGTCGACGCAGAACATCATCGCGTGCGTCAATCGGGCCGGCGTGGCGGTGCTGGACACCGCGCTGGAGCAACTGGCTGCCAGCGAAGCCGTTCTCACTCCCGACGAGCGAGAGCTGGGCGTGGCGCTGGTCGACATCGGCGGTGGCACGACGGACTTCGCGATTTTCGAGCGCGGCAGCCTCTGGCACACCGGTGTCGTGGCGATCGGAGGCGACCATCTGACGAACGACATCGCGGTTGGCCTGCGAACCCCGATCCCCGACGCCGAGAAGATCAAGCGCCGGTATGGCTGTGCGCTGTCGGCGATGGTGGACGAGGACCAGACGATCGAGGTGGCGAGCGTCGGCGGGCGAAAGCCTCGCATCATGGCGCGTCGCATTTTGTCCGAGATTCTGCAGCCCCGCGCGGAGGAGATTTTTCATCGCCTCTGGGACGAGATCTGTCGGGCTGGCTTCGATCGCTCGCTCAACTCGGGCATCGTCCTGACCGGCGGCGGAGCCATCCTCGAGGGCGCGGCGGAGATATCCGAGCAGATCTTCGACTTGCCGATTCGTCGTGGGTGCCCGTCGGGGGTAGGTGGTCTGGCGGATCACGTGAACAGCCCTGCGTTCGGCACGGCCGTTGGGCTGGTGATGTATGCCCATCGCAACCACCTCGGCGATGCCGAGGAGGGGGTGGGCGTCGGCGCGCTGGGACGGGTGGCCCGACGCCTCCAGGTGTTCTTCAAGGAGTTTTTCTGACCGACAGGGGAGACCGGCCAATGACGGACTCGGAACGCACGAGCAATCGATGGAGTGATGGGGGAGGCGAGACGTCCGCGGGGCTGCGGCTCAGCCTCGAGGGCGCCGCGCGGCCCGACGCCCAGATCAAGGTGATCGGCGTGGGCGGAGGCGGAGGTAACGCCGTCAACCGCATGGTGACTGCCGGATTCGAGGGTGTCGAGTTCATCGTGGCAAACACTGACACACAGGCACTGCGTTCGAGCTGCGCGCCGAGGAAGGTCCAGATCGGCGCGAAGATCACGCGGGGGCTCGGGGCGGGCGCTGACCCCGGCCTCGGACGCGAGGCCGCGCTCGAAGACACCGGGCAGGTGATCGAGGCGCTCGACGGAGCGGACATGGTCTTCGTGACGAGTGGGCTTGGCGGTGGGACCGGCACCGGCGCCGCGCCAATCGTCGCCAGCCTGGCGTGTGAGCTCGGGGCTCTGACGATCGCGGTGGTCACGAAGCCGTTCGTCTTCGAGGGTCGAAAGCGCGCGCTTCAAGCCGAACGGGGTCTGCGCGAGCTCCGCGATTGTGTCGACACCGTGATCACGATTCCGAACGAGCGGCTTCTGTCCACGATCGATCGCGGCACGCCGCTGACCGCGGCATTCGCTGTCGCCGATGATGTGCTGCGGCAGGCGATCCAGGGTATCTCCGACCTCATCCTCGTCCCCGGGCTGATCAACCTGGATCTCGCCGACATCAAGACGACCATGTCCGGAATGGGCCTCGCGATCATGGGGACGGGGGTCGGCGAGGGCGAGAAGCGAGCGGTCGAGGCTGCCACCCGCGCGGTGAGCAGCCCGTTGCTCGAGGACGTCTCGGTGAACGGCGCACGGGGAGTCATCATCAACGTGACGGGCGGCCCCGACCTGGCACTGTCCGAGGTCAGCCAGGCCTCCTCCATCATTCACGAGGCTGCCCACGAGGACGCGAATATCATCTTCGGCGCGGTGGTGGACCCGACGATGGAGGGGCGGGTCAAGATCACGGTGATCGCCACCGGCTTCCCGGATCAGGCGTCGACCATGAGGCCCAAGTCCACGCCCGGCGAGACACCGGTCGACCTCGAGATCTATTCGGCCTGGCAGCCGGAGGCCGAGGAGCCGCTGCTTGACGAGCGGTTGGGGCTGCGCCGCCGGTCCGTGCTGGAGATGCCGGCCCTCGGCGAGGAAGACCCGGGTGCTACTCAGGGGGTCCCGTCCGCCGTCGGGGTCCCGGCGTTCCTGCGGCGACCGGACCGGTCCTGAAGGTCGCGCGAAGGGGGCGGCAGCCGACCCCCGGCGCGTGGTAGACTGGCGACATCCGAGCCACGGTGCTCGCTCCTCGCGCCCTGCCGACTGGGCGCCGCGCCCGCCCGATGCGACACGGGCCCTTCGCCACGGGCGGCTAGCCCCTCGAATCCGGGCAAGCCTGGCTGGGCCGGCGCCCTGCGCTTCATCCGAACCCCGTGACCAGCTGGGCTCAACGCCAACACGCCCGCGACACGCTCTCGCGAGAGGTGGGTTGCCTTCGCAAGGCCCATGGTGGTCGGTTGCGGGTGGCCCTGGCCTTTCCGAACACGTATTACGTGGGCATGTCGAGCCTGGGTTTTCAGACCGTCTACCGTCTGTTCAACGAGCAGCCGGACGTGGTGTGCGAGCGGGTGTTCCTTCCACCGCGGCAGGCTCGACACCCGCAGGGGGCAGTCCGCGGGCCCCTCGTCACGCTCGAGTCCCAGAGCCCGGTCTCGGATTTCGACGTCCTCGCGTTTTCGGTGTCGTTCGAGTGGGACTACCCCAACATCGTGACCCTGCTCCGTCTGGCCGGGATGCCGGTGTACGCGGCCGAGCGCTCGGGCCGGTTCCCGCTCGTCGTGCTCGGCGGAGCCATCTCGTTCCTGAATCCTGAACCGCTGGCACTGTTCGCCGACGTGGTGGCGGCCGGCGAGGGCGAGGTGCTGGTACCGGCGCTGGTCGCCGCCCTGAGCGGCACCTCCGAGCGTGAGGCGTTACTGCGTCGACTCGCCGGCGAGCGTGGTTTCTACGTGCCGTCGCTCTACACGGTCGGCTATGCCGCCGACGGGACGATCGAGCGCTTCGATCCCGAGCCCGACAGTGGCGCACCGCCAACGGTCGCGAAGGCGGCGTTGCGACTCACCGACGAGGTCGATCCGCCGCACACCGTGGTGTTCACGCCTGAGACCGAATTCGGTTCTCGATTCCTGGTCGAGGTCGTGCGCGGCTGTGCCAATCTGTGCCGGTTCTGCTGGGCCGGGTACAACTACCTCCCCGTTCGAGCGTTTCCGGCCGACCGGATCCTCGCTCTCGCGGCGGCGGCCCGGCCGCACGCCCGCCGCGTCGGTCTGGTGTCGATCGCGCTGTGCGATCACCCCAAGATCGAGGAGATCCTCGAGCGTCTTGCGGCGCAGGGCTACTCGATCAGCCCCGCATCGTTGCGGCTCGACGATCTCACCGCCGGCATCGTCGGCTTGCTTCGGCGCAGCGGCGAGCGCACGCTCACGATTGCACCGGAGACCGGATCCGATCGGTTGCGCCGCGTCATCAACAAGACGGTGACCAACGACGAGATTGTGGAGCGCGCCGAGCTGATCTTCGCCAGCGGCATCGAGAACCTCAAGCTCTACTACATGATCGGGTTGCCGACCGAGACCGACGAGGATCTCGTGGCCCTCAGGGATCTCACGTTGCGGATTCGGGAGTCGCTCGTGAAATACGGGCGGCGGCGGGGTCGGCTCGGCCGTCTCGTCGCGAGCGTCAACCCGATGATCCCAAAACCTGGCACGACGTATCAGTGGCTCGCGGCCGAACGGCCGTCGGTGATCGCGGCCAGGACCCGACGGTTGCGCACGCTGCTTTCCGGCATCGACAACCTACACGTGTCCATCAAGTCCGAGCGTCACTCGTACTACCAGGCTCTGCTGTCCGTGGGTGATCGGAGGGTGGCGCCGGTGATCGAGGCGGCGGAACGAAACGGAGGCAACTGGCGCGCCGCGGTGACCGAAGCAGGCATCGATCCCGATTTCTTCGTGTTCAGAGATCGCACTCGTGACCCGATCCTGGCCTGGGACATCATCGACGGCGGGCTGAAGGCCCCGTTCTTTCGCGAGGAGCTGGCCAAGAGCTTGCGGGCGGAGTGGACGCTGCCGCCGAAGCGACTCTCCGCCAACGCGTCGTTGTTGCCCGTCGCCGAGTGACGGGCTGCTGGCGGCCCGTGGCGAAGGTGCGACGAGCGAGCATACCGATCACGCGCTGCCGGGACCGAGGAGAGCCACCTGCGCGAGGGCGAGAACGTCCGAGTGAGTCAGGGTCAGGAGCGAGCCGCGCGCACCCAGGGCGTGGAACCGTTGGCTCGCCACTCCGTGGAACAGGAGGGACGGTGCCCCCCCTTGCCGCACGACCTCGATGTCCCTCCACAGGACGCCCTGCGAGTGACCCGTCCCCAGGGCCTTCATGGCCGCCTCCTTCGCGGCAAACCGGGCGGCGAACGACGGTGCGGGGTTGCGGCGACGAAGACAGTAGGCCATCTCTCCGGCAGTGAAGACCCGCTGCAGGAAGCGGTCGCCGAAGCGCAGGATGGCGCGGTCGATACGGGGAATGTCAGCAGCATCCAGACCGATGGCCAGGAGCGCATGAGCGGGCGGGCGCTGATCCGTCACGGCGCGGTACCTCCTCGATCGTGCGGCCAGGAATGGCCAGCGTCGGACGAGTCCCACCATGGTAGCCGAGGATGAGGCTGCTAGCGGTCGAGTCGGGGCCAGGGAGGTGGGCCCGGAGGGACCGCCCGGCCGACTCGAGGGTCGACCGGGACCGTGATTGACGCCGGTGGAGGGATGGCGAGCACACCGATCACGCCCCCATCGGCACCGCCGTTCGGGTGGGCTCAAGCGCGATGTGGGCTGGTACTCCGCTGCCCGCCACTATCCGCCGCCAGCGATCACCTCTTCACGACGCGCGGCTGCTCCGTCGGCGGGGCGACCGCCGATGCCGCGTGGCGGGTCGTGGCCGAGACCGTGGGGCTTCGGCCCGACCGCCTCGTCCGCATTCGGCAGGTCCACGGATCCACGGTTCTGACCCTGCGTCGATCGCGTCCGCTCGAGAACGTCCCGGGAGGACTCGCCGAGGGCGACGCGATGGTGACCGACGACCCGACGATCGCCCTGGGGATTCGTGTGGCGGACTGTGTCCCGATCGTTCTGAGTGACCCCCGCACGCGGACCGTGGGCATCGCCCATGCTGGCTGGCGAGGCACTGCGGCGGGCGTCGCCCGGGAGGTGGTGCGGGCGATGCGCGACGACTTTGGCGTCCGGCCCGACGAGGTGATCGCGGCAATCGGGCCCAGCATCGGCCCCTGTTGCTACGAGGTCGGAGAGGGGGTCCGCGCCGCGTTCGCCTCGGCCGGGTACCGGACCGAGGTCGAGCGGTGGTTCAAAACCCACCCCGGCGTCCGGCTTCACCTCGACCTCTGGCGAGCGAATCGAGAGCAGTTGGTGTCGGCCGGTCTGTTGGACGGTCGGATTCACACCGCTGCGCTGTGCACCGCGACCCGCCTCGATCTCTTCTACTCCCACCGCCGGGAGCGGACCGGGGCCGGCCGGTTGGCCGCGGTGGTTCGGGTCCGCGCTGCGGACCGTGTGGGGTGACCGGGGCTGCTAGACTAGTGGCCTGCATCAGTCATTTCAGTAGCGCTCGCCGGGCGGGCCATCCCGCCTGGCTGCGTTGCTCGTCACTCACATAGGCCCACTATGCTCGCTCCTCGCGCCTTGCCAGCCGGGCGCCGCGCTCCGGCGCTCACTACTGAAATGACTGATACAGGCCACTAGCCGCTCGCGCCCTCGTTCTGGTCCATGGCGAGGTTGGCGAGACGGTCGGCCTCGGCGTTCGAGGCGCGCGGTATGTGTTCGAAGGTGACCCGTTCGAGTCTCGCGGCCAGCGTCCGTGCCCGTGCGTGCAGCGGCTGCAGACCCGGGTGACGCACTCGATACTCTCCGCGCATCTGCTTGATGATGAGCTGGGAGTCTGACCTGATGACGACGCGGCGGTGGTCGTGTCGGAGGGCGTACTCCAGTGCCGCGATGAGCCCGCGATACTCGGCGACGTTGTTCGTCGCGATGCCGATGGCTTCGTGAACCTCGTCCAGTAGCCGGCCCTCGCCATCCTCCACCCGCACGCCGAATCCCGCTGGCCCCGGGTTCCCCCGAGCACCGCCATCAACGTAGGCGCGGATCATGCAGAAAATGTCGTGGTACCCGGCGCCGACCGCCTCGGCCGGGACGGATGTCCCGCGACCCACTGCGTGGCGCGAGGCGCGGGGGCGCGTCCGGGGAGAGGGATCCAACCCATCAGGACTGGCTCGCGGAGGACTGACTGAAGTAGAGGACGCGCTGGCAGCTGTCGCACTGGATGATCCCCTCGTTCAGGCGGATATCGTTGAACAGTTGCGGGCGCAGCCGAACGTGGCAGGAGCCGCAGTGACCGTCGCGCGCCTCCACGACCGCGATGCCGCGTCTCCCCCGCGCGATGCTCTCGAACAGCTCCCGCGTGGAGGGCACCATGGCGGCACCGATGCGATCGCGCGTCTCGGCGTGCGAGGCCAGCTCGCGGTCGACTGCGATCCGTTCGCCTTCCAGGGTGTGGCGCTCCGCGTCGACCTCGGCCTGCTCCGCCGCCAGATCACTTTCCGCCTGACTGACGTCGGCCGCCAGGCCATCGGCTTCGAGCATGAGCTCCAGAATTCGATCCTCGAACGCCTGGACGTCGCGCTCCGCGACACCCATCTCCTTTTGCATCGCCTGATATTCCTTGTTGGTCTTGACCTCCATCAGCTGACCCTTGAATCGCGTAAGACGTCGCTGGGCTTCGTCGAGGTCCTTCTCGATGACCCGGCGAGCGGCCTGCCCTTGAGCGATGCGTTCTCTCGCCGTCTCGACCGACGCCACGCGAGCGGCGATGCGGCTCTCGCAGGCTTCGAGCTGACGCGGAATATCGTCCAGCTTCTGCTGGAGCTCCTGGATCGCGTTCGTCGCTTGCTGTAGCTCGATGAGCAGCTGGAGATCAGGGTGCATGGAATCCCAAAAACGAAAGGCCCCGCACGGGCGGGGCCTCAAGGTGGCCGACAGCATCGGCGGGTTGTGCGAGGTGTCGTGCGCCCAAACCCTTGGTGCTCATGTCAGTCTCTCGCGCCGACCCGGCGTCGGCACGGTACGAAGTGGGCCCACCAGGATTCGAACCTGGGACAAGCCGGTTATGAGCCGGCGGCTCTGACCGCTGAGCTATGGGCCCCAAGTCGGTGATCTCACTTCTCGCGCCCTGCTCGTGCCGTGCGCGGCATCTCCCACGGCGACCCTTGGTGCGACGCGGGACACTAGGTCCGTCCCTCCAGGAACGCGCGCAGCTTTCGGCTGCGGGACGGATGTCTGAGCTTGCGTAGGGCCTTCGCCTCGATCTGTCGGATCCGCTCGCGGGTGACGGCGAAGTTCTGGCCGACCTCTTCGAGGGTGTGCTCGCTTCCGTCGCCGACCCCGAACCGCATCTTGATCACGCGTTCTTCCCGCGGCGTCAAGGATCTGAGCACCGACTCGGTCTGCTCCTTCAGGTTCAGGCTGATCACCGCATCGGAAGGCGACACGACCTGCCGATCCTCGATGAAATCGCCCAGATGGCTGTCCTCCTCTTCGCCGATGGGCGTCTCGAGCGAGATGGGCTCCTGCGCGATCTTCAGCACCTTGCGGACCTTGGACACCGGAATGTCCATGCGCTTGGCGATCTCCTCGGACGTGGGCTCCCGACCGAGCTCCTGCACGAGCGCGCGGGACGTGCGGATGAGCTTGTTGATCGTCTCGATCATGTGCACGGGAATCCTGATCGTGCGGGCCTGGTCCGCGATGGCCCGCGTGATGGCCTGGCGGATCCACCACGTGGCGTAGGTGGAGAACTTGTACCCCCGACGGTACTCGAACTTGTCGACCGCCTTCATCAGCCCGATGTTGCCCTCCTGGATCAGATCGAGGAACTGCAAGCCGCGGTTCGTGTACTTCTTCGCGATCGAAACGACGAGACGGAGATTGGCCTCGACCAGCTCCTTCTTGGCCTGCTCCGCTTGCATCTCCCCGCGAGTGATGGTGCTGAGCGTCCGCCTCAGCTGGTCGGGCGTCTCCTCCAGCTCGCCCGTGAGCTGTCGGAGGGCGGCACGAGTCTCTCTGAGCCGTTTCATCGCCGCCTTACGGTCGTCCTCCTTGAGTCGCGCCCGCTTGGTCTTCGGATTGAGCTGGCGCTGGATACTCTCGATCTCGCGCTGTCTCCGTTTCACGACCTCGACGGACTCCTTGATCTGCTCGATCATCTGCCGCTTGACCGCTTCGGTGAAATCGATCGCCCTGATGAGCTGCGACAGAATCACCCGCGCACGGAGCGCTCTCCAGCGGGCTCGACGGTACTTCTTCTTGTCTCGCCGCAGGATGGTCTTCAGCTTGGCTTCGCGTTTCTGGAAGTCGACTCTGGCCCGCCGCACGAGGTCGATCTGCTTGAGGCCGGCCTGCGCGCGGTCCTCAATGCGGTCTTCCGTCAGCTCCTCGTCCTGGAAGATGACCAGCTCGCGGACGGTGCGGGCACCGGACCTGAGATGCTCGCCCATACGGATGATGTTCTTGGCAACGGTCGGGGTGCGTGAGATCGACTTGATGACCGCGAGCTTGCCCCCCTCGATCCGCTTGGCGATCTCGACCTCGCCCTCCCGCGTCAGGAGTGGCACCGTACCCATCTCGCGCAGATACATCCGGACGGGATCGTTGGTCTTGTCGAGGGCTCCCGGTGTCAGGTCGAGCTCGATCTCCTCGGCACCCTCCCCGGTGCGGTCGTGTAGCTTCTCCTCGCGGTACTTCTGCTCGGAGTCGACGACCTCGATTCCCGCGTTACCGAAGGCGCTGAACAGGTCGTCCAGCTCATCCGAGGAGGTGATCTCTGCGGGGAGGAGTTCGTTGACCTCGTCGTAGAGCAGATAGCCCTTCTCCTTTCCGATCGAGATGAGCTGCCTGACCTCGTCGTACTTCTCTTCGATCGACAACGCTATATCCTCCTGACTACCACGCTTGAGCCCCGGGGCGCTTCGACTGGTGTGGACGAGAGCGTCCCGCTTACGTGTTGAGTGCCTCGATCTCGTGCAGCAATTGCATCTTGCGTTGCCACAGCGCATCGATTCGGTCGGTCAGGGTGCCGCCCTCTTCCTGGATCCGATCGATCTCCTGTTGCAGCGACGCCCGTTCCCGTTCGCGCCGAAGTCGCTTGAGCGCCCGCGAGCATTCAGCCGGCGGCGCGGGGGCGTGACCCGTGGCGGCGATCCGCTGAACCAGGTCGGCTTCGACCGGCGACAGCCGCTCCAGGAGCGTGCCGGGCAGTGTTTCGGTGGGCCAGGCGCGGAGCGACAGGGCGGTGCGCAACACCGCCTCCGTCCTCAAGCCCTCGACGTCGGCCGGCTCCAGCTCCTCGAGGGCCGCAACGGCCGGCGCGGCGTCGCGGATGAGTGCCCAGATGAGCCCCTTCTCCGCCGTCCTGATCTCCCCGAACGGCGGCAATTCCCGGTTGGTGACCGTCGGACGGCGGTCCACGGCGGCCCGGCGGATCTCCGCGCGCACGACGTCCTCGGTGATGCGTGCCCTGAGCGCGATCCGGTCGGCGAACTGATCTCGGACCGCGGCGTCCGGCATCTTGGCTGTCACCTCGAGCATCCGGCCAAGGAACTCCCGTCGCCCCGTGTCGCTCGTGAGGTCGTGGGTGTCGGCCGTGCGCTCCAGTACACAGTCCAGAAACGGTTGCGAGGTTTTCAACAGACGAAGGAGCCCGGCCTGTCCCTGCTGCTGGACGAACCCATCCGGGTCCTGCCCGGCCGGGAAGGTCGCGACGTTGACCTGGAAGCCCGCACCCACGAGCAGCTCGCCCGAGCGCTCCGACGCGGCCCGTCCGGCCTGGTCCGAATCGAATCCGAGGATCACCTTGCTGGCGAAGCGGTGCAGCAGCTTCGCCTGCGGAAGTGTCAGCGCCGTACCGCACGTAGCCACGACCGGTGCAGTCCACGCCTGGATGAGCTGCGCGAAGTCGAAATAGCCCTCCACGACCACTGCGTACGCGAGCCGCTTGACGTCCGCCTTGGTCAGGTTCAGGCCGTACAGCGTCCGGCCCTTCGAGTAGATCGGGGTTTCGGGCGAGTTCAGATACTTCGGCTGCTGCCGAGCCTCCATCGCCCTGGCACCGAACGCGACGATGGCCCCGCTCTCGCGGCAGATGGGGATCATGAGTCGGTGCCGAAACCGATCCAGTACCTGGCCATCCTCGCGCTCGACCACCAGGCCGCTGCGCGCGAGGTGCTCGAGCGTGAACCCCTCCTTCAAGAGATAAGACTTGAGCCCGTCCCGGTTGGCCGCGGTGAGCCCCAACCCCAGGCGCTCAACCGTTTCCGCGGTGAGCCCCCGATCCCTGAGCATTTGACGCGCCTGCGCGCCGGACGGCCCCCCGAGCTGGGCCCGATAGTACTGGGCCGCCACCTCGTGGATCTTGAGGAGCGTCTCCCGGAGCAGCTCGTCCCCCGGGCTCGCTCCCCCGGAATCGACCTGTGGCACCGGCATCCCGAACCGCTGCGCCAGCTGTCGCACGGCATCCTGAAACCCGACCTTCTCGTGCAGCTCGACGAACTTGAACACGTCACCGCCGACCCCGCACCCGAAGCAATGGAAGAAGCCCTTGTCGCGGTTGACCTGAAAGGACGGCGTCTTCTCGGAGTGAAACGGGCAGAGACCCTTGTAGTTCGCTCCGGCCCGTCGGAGCGGCACGTGATCCTGCACGACCTGCACGATGTCCGCCTGGTCGCGCAGATCCTCGATGAACGCTTGCGGGAAAAGACCCATTGCGTGTACGGTGCCGTCGATCCTGGTGCCTCGTGGGGCCGTCCGTCTACTCTCTCAGCTCCACCACCGTCACCCCGCCGCCACCCTCGTGGGGCGGCGCCGCCTCGAAGCGGGCAACGAGAGGATGGTCGTGTAGCAGTCCAGCGATGGCACGCCGAAGCTGACCCGTGCCGTACCCGTGGATAACCCGAACCGTGGTCTGCTCGGCGAGCACGGCGTCGTCTAGGAACTTCTCCGCCCGCGCCAGCGCCTCGTCCACCGTACATCCGATCAGGTTGAGATCGAGCTGGACCGTCCGGGGTTGAAGCTGCACCTCGACGCTGATCGGCGCTGCCACCGTGGGCTGGGCCAGACCCTGCAGCTCGGAGACCGCCACCCGGAGGCGCTTGCCCCGGACCTCGACCTCGGCGTCGGGGCCACTCACGAGACGGACCACTCCGTTCAACCCCAGGTTCTTCACCGACACGTGCTGTCCGACGGTGGGCGTGGGCGACGCCGAACCGGAATCGAGCTCGGCCAACAGCTCCGACGCGCCGGGCGCGGCCTCCAAGGGCTCGGCGATCGATGAGAGCTGACGGTGGGCCGCCGCCCGCAGCTCGCCCGTGTCCCCGGTGGAGAGCACGGATTCGCCGCGTGCGGCCCGGTGTGCGGCCTCCGAGGCGAGCGTCTCTCCGCGACGCTTGACCTCCTCGACGAGTCGGTCGATCTCCTGACGGGCCTCACGCAGGCGGGACGCGAGCTGGCTCTCGTACTTGCGCCCGAGCGCACGCTCGCCGTCGCGTACCGTCTCCTCGCGGGCGCTCAGCGCGGATTCGACAGTGGCCAGCCGCGCTTCCTCGCGTGCAATCCCGGTACGCCTCGCCTCGAGCGCCGCGACGTCCTCCTCCACGCGGGCCAGGTGAGCCTCCAGCTGGGCCTCCCGGGTACCGCGCGCGCCGCGGGCGGCCTCGATGATCGCCGGCGGAAGCCCGAGCCGCAACGCGATCTCGATGGCGAGGCTTCGTCCGGGAGAGCCGTAGACGAGACGGTAGGACGGCTCGAACGTCTGTTCGTCGAACCCGAACGCGGCGACGGCCACGCCCGGCGTGGTTGCCGCGTACGACTTCAGCACGTCGTAGTGTGTGGTGGCGATGACCAGGGCGCCCCTCCGGCGAAAGTGTTCGATGATGGCCATGCCGAGCGCGGCCCCCTCCGAGGGATCGGTGCCCGCTCCGACCTCGTCGAGCAGCACGAGCGACGGCAGAACCAGCGCCCGGTCCATCGAGGCGATATTGGTGACGTGCCCCGAGAACGTGCTGAGGCTGGCTGCGATCGACTGCTCGTCGCCGATGTCGGCGAACACCGACCCGAACAGCGGCAGGCACGACCCCGGCGCGGCCGGGATGCGGAGGCCTGCCTGGGCCATCAG
The DNA here is from genome assembly GCA_965197935.1 of Vicinamibacterales bacterium. Lineage (GTDB taxonomy): Bacteria > Acidobacteriota > Vicinamibacteria > Vicinamibacterales > CAZQMT01 > CAZQMT01. The sequence goes on from CBDAOD010000003.1 coordinate 1,037,383, forward strand.
GGCCAGTAGTCCGGCGGTCTTCAGCGCAACCGTCTTGCCCCCCGTGTTGGGCCCGGTGATGACCAGCGCGGTGGCCGGCGGAGGGATCGAGATGTCGACCGGAACGACCGACCCGTGCTCGCGGTCGGAGACCGGTCGTCCCGCGTCGGGCGACAGCCTCCGCGTGACCGCGGGAATGAGCAGCGGGTGCCGCGCACCGCGTAGCTCCAGCCGGCCGTCGGTCGAGATTTCTGGCTGCGCGCCGTCCATCAGCTCCGAGAGCCGCGCCTTGGCCTGCACCACGTCGAGCTTGGTCGCAATCTCGATCGTCCTCTGCAGATCGAGGGCTCGCTTGCGGAACGCGTCCGACAGCGCCAGCAAGATGCGGCGAATCTCCTCGGCGATCTGCTCCTCGAGCGCGACGATCTCGTTGTTGACTTCGACCGTGCTGAGGGGCTCGAGAAAGAGGCTGGCCCCACTCGCCGAGGCACCGTGCACGATACCGGGAATGGCGGTTCGATGCTCCGCCTTCACGACCAGGACGTACCGTCCATCGCGGTCCGTGACGATCTGCTCTTGCAGGTAGCGCGCCGTTTCCCGTCCTCGGAGATACGACTCCAGGGTCGTTCGTAACCGGTTGCGCTGTCGTCGGTGCCGCTCTCGCATCGCTCGCAGCTTGGGGCTGGCCTCGTCGAGGACGTCACCGGACGCGGCGATCTTGCCGCGCACGTCGGCGGCCTCGACGGCGAAGGAGCTACACGCGTCCACTATGCCGCGGAGCATCGGAAAGCGCCCGGGGTCGGTCTGGTGGATGCCCGCGCAGGTCGCTTCGATTGAGACGAGGTGGTCGGCCAAATCGAGCAACTGCTGCGGCTCGAGCGCGCGCCCGTCGACGGCGAGCGCGACCAGCGTTCGCTCGAGATCCGCAGGTGCGTGAAGAGGGAAGGCCGGGTCATCCCGCAGATACTCGACGCCCTCGGTGGTCAAGGCCAGCTGGGGTTCGAAGCGACGCACGTCGACTTCCGGCCTCAGCTTCGCGAGCCGGGCAGCTCCAAGCGGCGTGAGGGCGAGGCTGCACAGAGCCTCGACCATCCGATCGAACTCGAGGGCCTTGACGGCACCTAGGTGCATCGGTACGAGACTGACTGGAGAGGTCTGGAGTTGTTCGAGAGCTGCGTACGCAGCAAACCGGTTGAATTCTACCATGACTTTCGCAGGCGTTCAACCACCAATCTGCACCGTACACCCTGCTGCGCCGGGCCGTCCAGACGTTTGGCGCGAGCATGGTCGTCGCTAGCGCTGGATCCGCGTCCAGGGTCGTCCCCGGGGCAGGAGGGGGGCTCGCCGTTTACAAGTGGTTGATACGACTGGCGGTCGCCGCGGCTCCGAAGCCGTTGTCGATGTTCACCACCGAGACGCCAGCGGCGCAACTATTCAGCATGCCGAGCAAGGCGCTGAGGCCCCCGAAGCTCGCGCCGTAGCCGACGCTCGTGGGCACCGCGACGACCGGGACCCCGACAAGCCCGCCCACGACGCTCGGCAAGGCGCCCTCCATCCCGGCGACGACGATGACGACACTGGCCGCCGCCAGACGCTCGTGTTCCTGGAGCAGCCGGTGGAGGCCCGCGACACCCACGTCGTAGAGGCGGTCTACGCGGTTCCCCATGATCTCGGCGGATACCACCGCCTCCTCGGCGACGGCGAGGTCGGAGGTGCCGGCGGCGGCGACCACCACCGTCCCGTGACCGGCTTCCTGATCGCGCTGCCGCAGCGTGATCGCGCGGGCCTCGGCGTGGTATGTGCTGGCTGGCGCCACCTCGAGCACCGCCGCATGCGCCTCGGGTGTGGCGCGCGTGACGAGCAGGTTCTCTCCCGCGCTCACGATCCGCTCGGCCACGGCGGCGACCTGGGCCGGGGTCTTGCCCAGGCCGAAGACCACCTCGGGAAAGCCCAACCGGAGATGGCGGTGGTGGTCGACGCGGGCGAAGCCGAGGTCCTCGAACGGAGCCCGGCGCAGCACGTGGAGGATGCGGGTGAGCGCCGCGTCCGCGTCGACGGCGCCACGCTGGACCCCCATCAGGAGGGCGCGGAGCTCGCCAGCGCTCAGAATCCCTTGCGTTTCATTGACTTCGCGTTCGTCGGCCATGTAGCATGATCAATGGATAGTTTCAGCGCTTCCCACTGAATGACGGCACTGCAAGCCACGGTCCTCGTGGCGTATTTTCTCGTTCTGGGTCTACTCGCGGTCTACGGCTGGCACCGTTCGTACCTCGTGTATCTTTACATGAAATTCCGCGGTCGAACGGTGTGGCCGCCCGGCCTCCCAGATCCGCTGCCGCGCGTGACGGTCCAGCTTCCCGTCTACAACGAGATGTACGTCGTCAACCGCCTGATCGACGCGGTCTGCCGGCTGGACTACCCGATGGACCGTTTGGAGGTCCAGGTTCTCGATGACTCGACGGACGAAACGCGGCTGATCGCGAATCTGGCCGTGCGGCGCTGGACCGCGGCGGGCCGCGACATCAAGCATCTCCGTCGGTCGGATCGAACCGGGTTCAAGGCGGGTGCCCTCGAGGCGGGCGTGAAGCAGGCGTCGGGCGAGCTGATCGCCGTCTTCGATGCCGACTTCATCCCGCCCCCCGACTTCTTGAAACGGAGCTTGCCGCCCTTCAGCGACCGCCGGGTAGGCATGGTGCAGGCTCGATGGGGTCACGTCAATCGAGATTGCTCGTTGCTGACCAGGATCCAGTCGATGCTGTTGGACGGGCATTTCGTGGTCGAGCACGGGAGCCGCAGCCGGGCCGGATTGTTCTTCAACTTCAACGGCACGGGCGGGATCTGGCGGCGTGAGGCCATCGAGGCGGCCGGGGGCTGGCACCACGACACGCTCACGGAAGACCTCGACCTCAGCTATCGGGCCCAGCTCCTCGGGTGGAGATTCGCGTTCCTGCCCGACGTGGTCTGTCCCGCCGAGCTGCCCGTCGAGATGAACTCGTTCAAGTCACAGCAGCACCGGTGGGCCAAGGGATCGATCCAGACCTGCCGGAAGCTCCTGCCGCGGATTCTGCGGTCGAATGTACCCGTGGCGATCAAGGTGGAGTCGGCTCTCCATCTGACCGCGAACGTCAACTACCTGCTCATGGCCGTGCTGTCGATCCTGATGTTTCCGGTCATGGTGGTGCGCCACGATCTGGGCTGGCATGGGCTGCAGCTGACCGAGATTCTCGTGTTCTGCACCGCCACGTTGTCGGTGGCGAATTTCTACGCGTTCGCACAGCGTCAGGTGTACACCGACTGGGTCGCGCGGCTCTGGTACGTGCCGATCCTGATGGCGGTCGGCATCGGCCTCTGTGTCAACAATGCCCGGGCCGTCATCGAGGCCGCGCTGGGCTGGCGGACCGGGTTCGCGCGCACTCCGAAGTACGGGGTCGAGCGTGCCGGCGACGACTGGCTCGGCAAGCGCTATCGTCAGTCGATGCTGATGCAGCCGCTCGCCGAGATCGGCCTGGGCTTCTACTTCACGCTTGCGATCCTGTACGCGCTGACGCACGGCATCTATGGCGCCCTGCCGCTGCTGGTTCTCTTCCAGGCTGGGTTCTTCTACACTGGCGCCCTGTCGATCGCCCAGCAGGTGGCTGGTCAAGGCGTCGGGTTGGAAACGCAAGTCGTCGGCGGCGAGTAGCCGGCTCGACCGGCCTTTGTGCTCTGCATGGTATGAATTTCTCCCGTCTGGCGGTGGCGACCGCGGCCGCCTGGCTCGCCCACATCGCACTGGGCTATCTGATCTACGAGGGGCTGGTGCGCGACCTGTGGATGCAGCCGGGATCGGTCTTTCGCGTGGAAGACGTCAATCTGGTTCTGGGCTTCGCGTCGTCCTTCGCCGGTCTCTTCCTGTTCGCCTACATGTATGCCAAGGGCTACGAGGGCGGCAGCGGCATGCAGGAGGGGCTTAGGTTCGGCGCGCTGGTCGGCGTGCTGCTGGTGTGCTTCGGCGTTGTCTGGACGTTCGCGGTCGTTCCGATGCCCGGCACCCTGGCGCTGTATCTCGCCGCCGGGACCGTGCTGCAGCTGACCCTCAGCGGCATCATCGTCGGCGTCATCTACCGGCCGGCGCCAGGCCGACCCCGCCGGTCGAGAGCCTAGCAGCCAAGCAGCCCGTGCTCGGGGTCTCCCGCGTCCTGGATGCCCGCGGGCAAGACCAAACCGTCTGTTATGATTACTGTGTGGTGGTCGATGCGCAGACGAAGGCCGGGCTCGAGGACGTCGTAGCGAACTCGTCCGCGATCTGCTACCTCGACGGCCAGCGCGGCGTTCTCGCGTATCACGGTTACGACATCCACGATCTTGCGCGCGCGTCGAGCTTCGAGGAGACCTGCCACCTGCTCTGGCACGGGGGGCTCCCGACGCGGCCCGAGCTGGGCGATCTTGAGTCGCAGCTGGCAGCAGCTCGGCCGCTGCCCGATCCCATCCTTCGGCTCATGCGCAGCCTGCCCCCGGTTGGAGGCATGGACGCGCTGCGGACGCTGACCTCGGCCCTGGCCCACTACGACGCCGAGGCCGATGACCGCTCGCCCCGGGCCAGCTATCGCAAGGCCGTCCGGTTGACCGGACAGCTGAGCAGCGTGGTGGCCACCCTGGGTCGGATGAGCGCGGGCGGGGGCCCGATCCCGCCGGACCCGGCGATGGGGCACGCCGCGAACTTCCTCTATATGCTGACGGGGGAGCGACCGAGCGCGGCGGCGGCCCGAGCTCTCGATGTGGCCCTCATTCTGCATGCCGATCACGAGCTCAACGCCTCGACGTTCGCGGCGCGGGTGACCGCGGCCACGCTGGCGGACCTTCACTCGACCGTCGTCGCCGCGATCAGCGCCCTGAAGGGGCCGCTCCATGGCGGGGCCAACGCCGACGTCATGCGTCTGCTCGAGGACATCGGGCCGGACGCCGGAGACGAACGAGTCGACCAGGCGGTGCGCGCCAAGCTGGCGCGAAAGGAGAAGATCCCGGGCTTCGGCCATCGCGTGTACCGCACCGAAGATCCACGCGCGACGCACCTGCGCGGCCTGTCGCGTGATCTGGGTGCCCGCCGCGGCGACTCGCGCTGGTTCGAGATGTCACGCCGGATCGAGGCCGTCGTGGCGCATGAGAAGAAGTTGTATCCGAACGTCGATTTCTACTCCGCGTCGACCTACCACTCGCTCGGCATTCCCGTCGCGCTGTTCACTCCCGTGTTCGCCGTCAGTCGGGTGTCGGGGTGGACCGCTCACGTCCTCGAGCAGTATCGGAACAATCGTCTGATTCGGCCGCGCTCGGAGTACGTTGGTCCGGCGTACCCACAGCGATACATCCCGTTGGATCAGCGCTGACCCGGAGCGCGTGAGCGGTCTCGACACCTCGCGTGGCCGGTGGGGGACCGTACCGCGGCGGGGATGACGATGGAACAGGATCGGATTCGCAACTTCTCGATCATCGCGCACATCGACCACGGGAAGTCGACGCTCGCGGACCGCTTCCTTGAGCACACCGGCGCCCTGCGGCCGCGCGAGATGGAGGCCCAGGTCCTCGACAGCATGGATCTGGAGCGCGAGAGAGGCATCACGATCAAGGCCCATACGGTGCGGCTGACCTACGTCGCACTCGACGGCGGAGAGTACGTGCTCAACCTCATCGACACTCCCGGCCACGTCGACTTCGGATACGAGGTGACCCGCTCGCTCGCCGCCTGCGACGGTGCGCTGCTGCTGGTCGATGCCTCCCAGGGCGTGGAGGCGCAGACCCTGGCCAATGCCTACCTGGCCGTCGATCACAACCTGGAGATCATCCCCGTCATCAACAAAATCGACCTCCCCGGAGCCCAGCCCGAGGAGACCAGCCGGCAAATCGAGGAGATCATCGGTCTGGATGCGTCCGGTGCCATCTTGGCCAGCGCGAAGGAGGGAATCGGTACCCGGGAGATTCTCGAGGCGATCGTCGGCCGGCTCCCACCTCCCCAGGGCGATGTCCAAGCGCCGCTCAAGGCGCTGATCTTCGACTCCTGGTACGACGCCTACCGCGGCGTGACCGTGCTCGTCAGGGTAGTCGACGGCGTGATCCGGCCGGGCATGCGGATACGGCTCATGGCCGACCAGCAAGAATTCGAGGTCGAACAGGTCGGGGTGTTCGGGCCCAAGCCCGAACCGGTGGCGGAGCTGGGGCCGGGCGAGGTCGGCTTCGTCTTTGCGGGGATCAAGCGAGTCAGCGACGCGAAGATCGGCGACACGATGACCGAGGCCGGTCGGCCGACGGCCGAGCCCTTTCCTGGATTCAAGGAGCTCAAGCCGATGGTCTTCGCGGGGCTCTACCCCGTCGAGGGGCACCGGTATCCCGAGCTGCGTGACGCCATGGAGAAGCTGCGGCTGAACGACGCCTCCTTCTTCTTCGAGCCGGAGACGTCGGTGGCGCTCGGCTTCGGGTTTCGCTGCGGATTCTTGGGGTTGCTGCACATGGAGGTCGTGCAGGAGCGGCTCGAGCGCGAGTTCGATGTGGACCTGGTGACCACCGCCCCGGGCGTGCTCTACCGGGTGACCACGACCGATGGGGAGGTCGAGGAGATCGACAGCCCGTCGAAGATGCCCGAGCCGGGACGAATCGCGCGGTTCGAGGAGCCGGTCATCACGGCCATGATCCTGACGCCGGCCGAGCACGTGGGGGCCATCCTCCGCCTGTGCCAGGAGAAGCGCGGTATCCAGAAGAGCCTCGAGTATTTGAAGGCCGACCGCGTGCTCATCACCTACGAGTTGCCGTTCAACGAGGTGGTGCTGGATTTCTACGACCGGCTCAAGACGCTCTCGAGAGGATACGGCTCGCTCGATTACCATGTGACCGGATCCTGGGAGTCTCCGTTGGTCAAGCTCGACATCCTGGTCAACGGCGAGCCCGTCGACGCGCTCTCGGTCATCGTCCATCGCGATGCGGCCTACACGCGGGGGCGGGCGCTGGCCTCCAAGATGCGGGAGCTGATTCCGCGACAGATGTTCGAGGTCTCCATCCAGGCCGCCATCGGCAGCCGCATCATCGCCCGCGAATCCGTCAAGGCGATCCGGAAGAACGTGCTCTCGAAGTGCTATGGTGGTGACATCACCCGAAAGCGCAAGCTGCTCGAGAAGCAGAAGGAGGGGAAGAAGCGGATGAAGCGGGTCGGGCGAGTCGAGATTCCGCAGGAAGCCTTCCTGGCGGTCTTGAAGGTCGGCAGCGAGTGAGCATGGCATCGGTCGGCTGAGGCGCGTCTCATGACGACGTTCAAGAAGTCGACGATCAGGGAGTACTTCGAGTCGATCGTTATCGCGGTCGTGCTGGCCCTCCTCATCCGGACGTGGGTCGTCCAGGCGTTCAAGATCCCGACCGGCTCGATGGAGCAGAACCTGCTCATCGGCGATCACCTGCTGGTCAATAAGTTCGTCTTCGGCCCCACCTTGAGCGAGATCGAGGCCGGGATTCTGCCCATCGGTTCGATTCGACGGGGCGACGTCGTGGTCTTCAAGTACCCCGAGGACCCGGAGCGAGACTTCATCAAGCGCGTGATCGGGCTGCCCGGTGAGACTGTCGAGGTGAGGGAGAAGCAGGTATACGTCGACGGGCGCAAGCTCGACGAGCCATACGCACACTACCTGGATCTCGGCCCGAGCGGAGGCCAGGTGTTCGCGCCCACCGACGTTCGCCAGCGATACGGCCCCGTCGCGGTTCCGGCGGAGCACTACTTCGTGATGGGTGACAACCGCGACAATTCACAAGACAGTCGCTACTGGGGGTTTCTGCCCGCGAGCTACGTCAAGGGGCGGGCATTGATGGTCTATTGGTCCTACGAGTCGAATCGCCAGGACTACGAACCGACCGGACTGGGGTCCGGCGTGAGGCGAGTCCTCTCGGTCGCCGTGCATTTCTTCAGCCGTACGCGCTGGGAACGTCTCTTCCACCAGATTCACTGACCGGCGCGGCGGCCAACCGGACGAGCAAGGCTTCCCCCCGGACGCCGTCGGGCGCCGATCGACCGGCCCGGGGGATGACGCGGACGGAAAGGCTCGCGCCACCCGCCGCGTCCGTGACCGGCGACGGCCGGAGTTCGTCGCGTCCCGTTGCCGAAGAGCGAGCGCTGCCCGGGGTCCGGCGGCCCGCCAGTTTCATGGGTGCCGCGCTCCGAAGATTGCCGTGCCCACCCTCACGACGGTCGCACCTTCCTGCACGGCGACCTCCAGATCGTGGCTCATGCCCATGGACAGCTGCCGCAGTTGCGCGGGCGCGTAGCCATCGTGGATCAGCTCGTCGCGTAACGCGCGCAGACGCCGGAAGAAAGGCCGTGCGCCCTCGGGATTCTCCGAGAACGGGGGTAGCAGCATGAGGCCGACAATCGAAAGGTTCGAGCACGAGGCGGCGCAGTCCAGGATCTCCCGTATGTCGCCCTCGGCGGCGCCGTGTTTGGTCGATTCGCCGGCGAGGTCGACCTGGACGAGAAGCTCGAGTCGAGCGTCCTGGGCGGCAGCCCCCGCGTCGAGCTTTCGTACCAGCCCTACCCGATCGACCGACTGGATGCAGGTGAAGAGCCCGGCCGCCTTGTGGCTCTTGTTCGACTGAAGATGACCGATGAGATGCCACCGGAGCGACAGGTCTCGGGTGGCCGTGATCTTGCGATCCGCCTCCTGCACCCGATTCTCGCCGAAGTCGATCTGACCGGCGGCCGCCGCCGCGCGCACGTGCTCGGCGTCGAAGGTCTTCGAGACCGCGATCAGTCGAACCTCATCCGGGTCTCGACCCGCGGCGCGGGCCGCGCTTGCGATTCTGTTGCGAACCTGCCCGAGCCGCCGGGCGACGGCGTGGTCCATGGCTACCCCTTCTTCGCTCACGGATTGTCCCAATCGATCAGGCGGGTGACGGCACGTTGGTGATCACGTACTCGAGTACGCCACGCCGGTCCGAGGCGCGAGAGCTGATGGCCCGACGCGCCGGCACGGTGTGGACCTGGAGACCGGCCCGCCTGGCCTCGGCGTCCCCGGCGTACAGCCGGGTGATCTCTGGCGCGGTCGAGTTGCTCAGGAGCACCCAACAACCCTTGCGCGCGAGCGCGATCACGACCTGCTGAAGGCGGGCATGGTCGTCGTGATCGAAGCCGTCGGCCGTATAGGACGTGAAGCGGGCCGTGTCCGAAAGCGGGAGGTAGGGCGGGTCCAGGTAGACGAAGTCTCCGGTAGCCGCCTCGTCGCGCACGGATTCGAATGAGCCATGCCGGATCTCGAGTCCGGGTCGTGCCAGGGCCGCCGCCACCCGGCGAAGGTTGTCCGCGTCGCAGATGCGCGGGTTCACGTAGCTGCCGGCAGGGACATTGAACAGCCCACGCGAATTGAGTCGAAACAGCCCGTTGAACCCCGTGCGGTTCAGATAGATCAACATGGCTGCCAGCTCTGGCGTATAAGCCGCCGTCGGATGGCGGCGCGCGTGCAGGTGCTGGCGCAGCGGGTTGAACCGGGCGTCGCGTACGTCGTAGAAGTGGTGGCGCCCGTGTCGGCGATGACCGAGCGCCAGCCGCTCCAGCTGCTCGATGACCTGCTCGACGTGATCGCGAACCCGTAGATAGCAGCCGATGACGTCGGCGTTGCGGTCCATCAACCGTACGCGGCGTCCGGCGAGGTGCTCCCCGCCGCACAGGTCGAGAAACACGGCACCGCTCCTGACGAACGGCTCGAAATACGCGCCGAACTCCGCCGGATAGAAGCCACGCAGGAAGGGGAGCAGCTGGGTCTTTCCGCCCGCCCATTTCAGGAACGGCCGCGCCGCGCGACGGGCGGTGGGTCGCGTCTGCGCACGGTCGCTAGCCACCAAGGAACCGCTCCACCTCGGCGAGGTCGCTCGTGACGGGCGCCGGCGGCAAGGCGCTCATGAACCGACGCCCATAGCTCTTGGTGCGTAAACGCGGGTCGAGAATCGCGAGTACACCACGATCTCGCCGATGTCGCAACAGCCGCCCGAGTCCTTGCAGGAGCGTCAGGATCGCCAGGGGCACCTGGTACTCGCCGAACGGATGACCGCCGCGGCCCTCGATCGCCTCGATCCGCGCGGCGGTGATCGGATCCGCTGGCGAGGCGAAAGGGAGCTTGTCGATGACGACGCAGCTGAGCGCCTCGCCCACGACGTCGACTCCCTGCCAGAAGCTGGACGTGCCGAGCAACACCGCGTGAGGCGTGGTACGGAACTGGCGCAGCAAGACCGAGCGCGGAGCCGAGCCCTGGACGAGCACCGGGTAGGTCACCTCCCGCTCGACCACGTCCTGTACTTGCCTGAGAGTCGCGTAGCTGGTGAAGAGCACGAACGCTCGTCCCCGGGTCCGTTCGACCAGCGCGACCACCTCCCGCGCGGCGGCCGCGCCGAAGCCGTTCGACCGCGGATCCGGCATCGTCCGTGGCAGATAGAGAATGGCCTGTTCGGCGTAGTCGAATTCCGAGCGCAGACTCAGCTGCTGCGGATCGCGGATGCCCAGTCGCCCGCAAATGTATTCGAATGAACCCTCGACCGACAGGGTCGCGGAGGTCAGGACCGTGCCGTGCGTGCGGTCGAGGAGTAACTCCCTGACGATGTCCGCGACGTCGACGGGCGAAGCCCGCAGGAACACACCCCGGCCCCGGACCTCTAGGTAGTACACGTAGTCGGGGTCATCGGCGCGAAGCAGGAGCTGCAGTTGTTCGCGGATCTCCTGCGCCCGGCGTCCGAGGGCCAGCAGATCCTCTGACGCGTCCTTGCGCAGCGCGACGGTCGACTCGAGGCCGCTCAACGCGCCGACCAGGCGATGCCCCTCGTCGGCGACGGTCTCCAGCGCCGTGGCCGTCACTCGCACCCGCTCACCCATCGGAGCGGTGCCCGTGCCGCAGAGGAGGATCGCCGAAAAGAAGGAGCGTGCCCGTTCGCGGACCTGGATCAAGCCGGACCGGAGCTCGTCCGCTCCGTGCGCATCGGCCAGGGCCTCGGTGCCCATCAGCCGCTCGCCGTCGCGAACCAGATCCTCGAGCCGGTAGTTGCTCACCTGGATGCCGAAGTACTGTGTCGCGACATCCTCGAGCTGGTGAGCCTCGTCGATCACCGTCAGGCTACAGGCCGGGATCACCTCACCGTACGCGCTCTGCCGTACCGCGGCATCGGCGCACAGGAGGTGGTGATTGACGATCACCAGGTCGGACTCCGCGGCGCGCTGGCGCATGCGGGTGACGAAGCAGTCGTCGTATCGGGGGCACTCCGGGCCGAGACAGTTCTCGCTCGTCGCGGCAATCTCTCCCCAGAAGGCGAGATCTTCGGGCAGGCTCTCCAGCTCGGCGCGGTCGCCCGTCTCGGTTTCCTGGGCCCACGTTTCCAGCGTTCGCAGATGCGCCGGGTCCGTGGGCCTCCGTGGCTCGGCCGTCTTGAAGCTCTCGAACCGATGGAGGCACAGGTAGTTGCCCCGCCCCTTCATGTAGGTCGCGCTGAAGGACACCCCGAGGGCGTCTCGCAACGCCGGGAGATCCTTGTAGTAGATCTGCTCCTGCAGGTTCTTGGTACCGGTGGAGACCAGTACCCGCGTGCGGCTGAGGACCGCGGGTACCAGGTAGGCGAGCGTCTTGCCAGTTCCCGTGCCCGCTTCGGCGAGCAGGACGCCGCCGTTCGAGAACACCTCCGCCACCGCTCCGGCCATGCGGTCCTGGGACGGCCGCGGCTCGAACCCGGGCACGGCGTGAGCCAGCTCGCCCGCGGGAGAGAACGCCTCGGCGACGCCGGCGGCTAGATCGGTGGCTCGGGGTACAACGGGAACGTCTGGCACAATCTCTCCACCTCGGCTCGTACTGACTCGAGCACGCGGCCGTCTTCGGGAGACGCCAGGACGCGGGCGATGAACTCGCCCACGCGGTCCATCTCGGGCTCGCCCATGCCGCGCGTGGTCACGGCGGGCGTGCCGATCCGGATCCCGCTCGCCACCATGGGCGGATTCTGATCGAAGGGGATCACGTTCTTGTTGACGGTGATACCGGCCGCGTTCAACGCCGCCTCGGCCACCTTTCCGGTGATCCCGCGAGAGAACACGTCGACGAGAAGCAGGTGGTTGTCCGTGCCGCCGCTCACCAACCGGAAGCCGCTCGACGAGAGGGCCGACGCCAGCCGAGCGGCATTCGCGACCACCCGCCGCTGGTAGTCGGCGAACGCGGGCTCGGCGGCTTCCTTGAGGCAGACCGCCTTGGCTGCGATGACGTGCATGAGCGGTCCACCCTGCACGCCCGGAAACACCGTGCGGTTGACGTTCTTCCGGTGCGCCTCGCGGCACAAGATCAATCCGCCGCGAGGGCCGCGCAGCGTCTTGTGGGTCGTGGTCGTCACGAAGTCGGAGTGCGGGACGGGGCTGGGGTGGACGCCCGTTGCCACCAGACCCGCGATGTGGGCCATGTCGGTCACGACGGCTGCGCCGATCTCGTCGGCGACCTTGCGAATACGCGCGAAGTCGATGATCCGCGAGTAGGCGCTGGCGCCGACCATGATCATGCCGGGTTTGTGCTCGCGCGCAAGCCGGTCCAGCTCGTCGTAGTCGATGCGCTCATCGTCGGGACGCACACCGTACGGCACGATCGTGTAAAGCTTGCCCGAGAAGTTCAACGGATGGCCGTGAGTCAAATGTCCACCGTGCGCGAGGTTCATCCCGAGCACGGTGTCGCCAGGCTGGAGCAGCGTGAGGTAGACGGCCATGTTGGCCTGGGCGCCGGAGTGTGGCTGTACGTTGGCGTGCTCCGCGCCGAACAAAGCCTTGGCGCGCGTGATCGCCAGTGACTCGGCGACGTCCACGAATTCGCAACCGCCGTAGTAGCGACGTCCCGGATAGCCCTCGGCGTATTTGTTCGTGAGGACCGAGCCGGCGGCCTCGAGCACGGCCGCGCTGACGAAATTCTCGGACGCGATCAATTCGAGGCCCGAGTTCTGGCGATGGACCTCGTTCGCGATGGCCTTCGCGATCTCGGGATCCGTGTCCATCAGGGAGCGTCGCGTGGTAGCCGTCGACGAGCTGGCCGGGTTTGTCATGATGAAGCTTTCGTGTCAAATGAGGCCGTCGAGGCGCCGGGTCCCGGTGGCTGTCGGACAGCCTTCTCGAGCCTGCCTCGGCGATGTCGGACCCGAGCGCGGCCTGCGTACGCAAATTGTACTATAAGGGTGCGTGGCCGTTCGCCCCCTCGGTGCGTCAGCCGGCGCGGGCGACCAGCTGGGATAGCGCGCCGGGGGACGAATGGCGCGCGGGAAAACCCAATGCAATCGTCCGTCGTCGTGAACCACCGGGCCGAAGAGCGGCTGCGTGCCGGGCATCCGTGGATCTACCGTACGGACGTCGTCCAGGTGCGGGCCGTGGGCGGCGACGTGGTGCGGCTGATCGGCGCGCGTGGGCGGCGTCTGGGCAGCGCGTTCTATAGCGACCGCAGCGAGATCGCGTTGCGGTTCGTGGCCGGAGACGCGCACCGGGTGGGGCCGGCCCTGTGGCCAGCCCGCCTCGCGGCCGCCGTGGCGTTTCGCGACGCCCTGCGGATCGATGCGACGGCCTACCGCCTGGTGCACGCGGAGGCCGACCTCCTGCCCTCTCTCGTCGTCGATTGCTACGGGGAGTACCTGGTGATCCAGACGCTCTCGCAGGGCCCCGCGCGGCTCCAGCGGCGGTTCGTGGAGATCCTGAGAGATCTGCTCGCGCCGGCCGGGATTCTCGCCCGCAACGACGCGCGCGTGCGCGCCCTGGAGGGATTGCCGTCCTCGGTCGAGGTTCTTCACGGACGAGTTCCGGAGACCGTCGTGGTGCGGGAGGGGAAGATCGAGCTCGAGGTCGATCTGCGGCAAGGGCAGAAGACGGGGCTCTTTCTCGACCAGCGCGAGAACCGCGGTCGGGCGCTGTGCTACGCCCGGGGGCGTGCCCTCGACTGCTTCAGCTACCAGGGCGGTTTCGGCTTGCGGCTGGCCGGCCAGTGCCAGCAGGTGATGGCGGTCGATAGCTCGGAGGAGGCGCTGCGGCGTCTGGAGCGGAACGCCGCGAGAAACGGTCTCTCGAACGTCCAGCCACGGGAGGCGAACGTGTTCGATCTGCTGCGCACGCTGGAGCGAGCCCGGGAGCGTTTCGACACGATCGTCCTGGATCCTCCCGCCTTCGCAAAGGGAAAGGCCGCCGCCGTGAGAGCCATGGCTGGCTACAAAGAGATCAACCTGCGGGCGCTGAGACTCCTGTCGCCGGGTGGGTATCTGATCACGAGTACCTGTTCCTACCACGTCGACGAGGCCGCCTTCCTCCAGGTCGTCCATGCGGCCGCGCTCGACGCGCACGCGACGGTCGTCGTAGTCGAAAAGCGAACGCAGGGTCGCGACCATCCGGTTCTGCTCGGGGTGCCCGAAACGCGCTATCTCAAGTGCCTGATCCTGCGTAAGCTCGCCTGAGAACCGTGGGGCTGCTAGCGGCGAGAGTCGGGGGGGAGGGGCACGATCTGGATCACGGTCCGGAAGCGCGCCGGGTCGGCGCCGGGCCGGGGGTCGAGGTAGCCCTGCGAGCCTCTCCAGGTGTAGTCCTTGACCGTGACGCCTGGAGGGAACGCCATCGTCTCTTCCCTGAAGCGGCCGACCTCGAAAACGTGGGTCGCCGGGGCCTCGAAGACCAGGTCGCCGCGAGTCTTCAGGACGCTCGTGTAGTAGCTGACGAGGCCGCTGAACCCGATATTCGATCCGTACAGGTAGAAACGCTGTCCCCGGCTGGCGTCGTAGGACCCGAGGAACGTCGAACCCGGGTAGATGGGGAGTCCCAGCATCTCCTCCACGGGTGCCTGGTCGTCCGGGGGGACTGGGCTCGGCGTCGGCGCCTGAGCCGTCGGCTGCGGCGGCCGCGCGGTGGGCGGCTGCGCCGGCCGAGGGAATGGCTGGGGAACCGGCTGCTGCTCGGCCGACGGGCGCACGCCGCCCAGCGACGCCAGCGACATGAGGAGAACCGGGTACCAGGCACGCATCGAGGTCTTGGGTATTATAGGAGATAGGATCGCCATCGTCATCGTCGTCGTCATCGTCCGAGATCCGCGTGCTGCCCTCGGCGATCCATCCGGCTTCCGGGTTCATGATGCGAGCAGTCCTCGACTACTGCGACTCCCAGCACGGGTGGCTCCTGGAGACCACCGAGGCCCTGGCGCGGCTGGAGTCTCCCAGCACGGACAAGGCCGCCGTCGACCGTTGCGGGGCCAAGCTGGCCAGCCGGTTGACCGAGCTGGGGGGGCGTGTGGATCGCCTACCGCGCGAGGAATGGGGCGACCTCCTCCGGGCGGAGTTCGGACACGGCGCGACGCAAGTGTTGCTGCTGGGCCACTTCGACACGGTGTGGCCGGTGGGTCAGCTCGCCCGGATGCCGGTCGGGCTCGAGGCCGGGCGGCTCCACGGTCCGGGCGTGTTCGACATGAAGGCCGGGATCGCCGTGGGCATGCTTGCCGTGCGCGCGCTGCGCGACCTCGGACTTGCGCCCGACCGCCGGGTCGTGATGCTCTGGACCACTGACGAGGAAGTCGGGAGCCGGGCCTCGCGCGCCGTGATCGAGGACGAGGCGAAGCGCAGCGCCGCCGTGCTCGTGCTCGAGCCGGGGCTCCCCGGGGGGGGGCTCAAGACCAGCCGGAAGGGCTGCGGAGAGTTCGAGCTCGCCGTGACGGGGATCGCGGCGCACGCGGGCGTCGATCCCGGCAAGGGGGCCAGTGCCATACACGAGCTCGCGCGTCTGGTGGGCGTCGTCCGGGCTCTGCACGATCTGGACCGCGGGGTCTCGGTCAACGTCGGGACGATCGCGGGCGGCACCAGGTCGAACGTGGTGGCCGAATCGGCGTCGGCGCGCGTCGACCTGCGAGCCCCGACGGCGGCCGACGCCCGGCGCCTCGAGACCGCGCTGCGCGGGCTCTCGACAGCGACGGACGGCACCGAGCTGTCCGTGACCGGTGGCTTCAGCAGGCCGCCGATGGAACGGACCGAGGGTGTCATCCGGTTGTACGAGCAGGCGAGGATGATTGCGGCCGAGCTCGGCCACGAGCTTGGGGAGGGGGGCACGGGCGGGGGATCCGATGGTAACTTCACCGCCGCGCTGGGCGTACCGACGCTCGACGGGTTGGGGGCGGTCGGAAACGGCGCGCATGCGGCCCACGAGCACGTCGAGGTGGCGCACCTCCCGTGGCGGGCGGCCCTGGTGGCAGGCTTGATCGCACGGATGAGGCCCGGTCACATCGGGTAACATGTGGTCATGGGGAACTCTATCAAGACGGCGTTGCTTCTCGGGGCCTTGAGCGGGCTCCTGCTCGTCATCGGCGATCTGCTCGGCGGCCGCAGCGGTCTGATGATCGCGTTCGTGTTCGCCGTCGTCATGAACTTCGGCTCCTACTGGTTCTCGGACAAGATCGTCCTTCGGATGTACAAGGCCGGTGAGGTCGGGGAGGACCATCCGCTGTATCGCATGGTGGCCAGGCTCGCGCAGCAGGCCGGCTTGCCCATGCCGAAGGTCTACGTGATTCCGACTGCCTCGCCCAACGCGTTCGCGACTGGTCGTAATCCTGAGCACGCGGCCGTGGCAGCGACCGAGGGCATCATGCGTCTGCTGGACGAGCGCGAGCTCGAGGGCGTCATGGCGCACGAGCTGGCCCACATCAAGCACCGGGACATCCTCATCAGCTCGGTGGCGGCCACGATCGCGGCGGCGATCATGATGATCGCCAACATGGCACGGTTCGCGGCCTTTTTTGGCGGCTTCGGCGGTCGGGGCGACCGTCAAGGGGCGAACCCCATAGCCCTGCTGGCCACCATGATCATGGCGCCGATAGCCGCGATGCTGATTCAGGCGGCGATCTCCCGCTCGCGGGAGTTCCTCGCGGATGCCGGCGGCGCCAGCATCGCGGGTAGCCCATATGGGCTAGCCGACGCTCTCAAGAAGATAGAAGTGGCGGCCAAACGGGTGCCGCTCGATGCCAATCCGGCGACGGCGCACATGTTCATCATCAAGCCGTTCTCCGGCAAGGCCCTACGGTCTCTGTTCAGCACCCATCCATCGACCGACGATCGGGTTCACGCACTGCTCCAGCCGAGGTGAGCCGTCGGCCCCCGCGGCGTCGCGCGAACGGCTACTCGCGCTCGGCCCGCAGCCTCCTGCGCCAGTAATCCAGGAGATCGCCAAGCGTGCGATCGAGGGGAATCGTCGGCGTCCACCCCAGCTCGTCCTTCAGTCGCGCCGGATCACCGAGGAGCACGGGGTTGTCCTGCGGCCGCCAGCGCGCGGGGTCCGTCACGACGCCGATCTCGACGCGGGCGTGCGCGAGCAGACGTTCGAGGACCTCGCGGATCGGGTACGCGCGACCCGAGCACACGTTGTAGATGCGGCCGGGACGACCCGACCCCACGATCATCCGGTAGGCGCGCACGGTGTCCCGGACGTCGGTGAGATCGCGGCGCGCGTCGAGGTTGCCCGTCCGGATCACGGGCTCAGCGCCGGCGGTCTCGATCCGCGCGATCTGCTCCGCGAATCCCGAGGCGGCATACGAGCGATCCTGGCCCGGCCCCAGGTGGTTGAACGATCGCGTGATCAGCACTGCCAGTCCGTCATGCGAGACGGCCTGCGTTCCCAGGAGCTCCTGCGCCAGCTTGCTCAACCCGTACGGGCTGGACGGGCCGACCGGATGAGCCTCGACGATCGTATCCCTGGTCTCGCGATACACCATGGCCGACCCCGGAATCAGGATCCGCGTGTCGAGACCGGCGAGCCGGATCGCCTCGAGCAAGTGATGGGTGCCGAGGGCGTTGATCTGGAGGGTGGCCGGGGTGCGGTTCCACGAGCCGCCGACGTGGGCGGCCCCGGCGCAGTGATACACGGCGGAGGGACGAATGGTGCGGACGGCCCCGAGGACGCCTTCTCGGTCGAGGACGTCCACCTGTTGCCACACGGTCTCCACAGGCTCATCCTCGTCCGACCGGCCCGCGTGCGCGGATCTGGCGGGATCCGGTGGTCTGCGCCAGGCCACGACACGCGCGCCCTCCGATGCCAGGAGGGTGCGGAGGTGACGTCCGACGAATCCATCGGCGCCGGTGACGAGGACAGGCTGTTGCACTGGGAGGTCGCCGCTGCGCCGTCAGGGGCGGCGCCGGCGGAACGAGGTCATGAGCCGCCGTACTGCGCCTGGTGGTACGCCTTGAAACCCGAGCTGGCCTTGATGGGCCGCCACCAGCCCTCGTGCTCGACGTACCAGGCGACCGTCTCGCGCAGCCCGGTGGCGAAATCGAGCCGCGGCCGCCAGCCGAGAGCGCGCAGCTTTCCTGTATCGAGAGAGTAACGACGATCGTGTCCCGGTCGGTCCGTGACCGGCGTGATCAGCGACAGCGGCCGATCCAGCGCACCCAGAATCTGCTCGGTGAGATCGATATTGCGAACCTCGTTGCCCCCGCCGATGTTGTAGACCTCCCCGGGCTCCCCGGCCTCGATCAGGAGGTCCAGCGCTGCGCAGTGATCCTGGACGTGCAACCAGTCCCTCACGTTCTGACCGTCGCCGTAGAGGGGAACTGGCAGACCGTCGATCGCGTTGGTGATGAAGAGCGGGATCACCTTCTCGGGGAACTGGTTGGGTCCGTAGTTGTTGGACGATCGCGTGATGATGGCGGGAACGTCGTGGGTTGCCCAGTAGCTGTAGGCGAGGCGGTCTGCCCCCGTCTTGCTGGCCGAATACGGGTTCCGTGGCCTGAGCTCGTCCGTCTCCAGGCTGGCCCCCTGCGGAACGCTGCCGTACACCTCGTCCGTGGAGATCTGGATGAAGCGACGAAGGGAGGGGGCCGATCGCGCGGCTTCGAGCAACACGAAGGTGCCGTAGACGTCGGTCGTGATGAAGTGTCCGGCCTCCTGGATCGAGCGGTCGACGTGGGTCTCGGCCGCGAAATGGATTACGAGGTCGGCCTGGTGGACTAGGGGGGCCACGACGGACGGATCGGTCACGTCGCCCCGGACGAATCCGTGGCGAGGGTGGTCGAGAACGCCGGCGAGGTTTTCCAGCCTGCCGGCGTACGTGAGCTTGTCGACCGTCGTGACGTGCCAGTCGTCATGGTGAGACAGGGCGTGGCGCACGAAATGGCTGCCGATGAATCCCGCCCCGCCCGTGACCAGCACCTCAACCATCGCGCCGCGTCCAGTCGTACGCGAGGGTGTCGTGGGGTGCGAGCCGAAACTCGTCGGGATCGTCGTAACGATACGGTTCGGTTGGGACGTTGACCACCATGGCCATCTCCGTGCCGATGCACTTCCACCCGTGGTACACGAGGTTCGGAACCTGTACCAGCATGGGATTCTGCGCGCCAAGAAAGAACTCGTTCACTGCACCCTCGGTCGACGCCCCCGGGCGCGTGTCGACGAGGACCAGCTTGACCATGCCCGCGATGCACGCGAAGTTGTCCACCTGGAGCTTGTGGTAGTGCCAGGCCTTTACGACACCGGGATACGTAGCCGAGACGTATACCTGGCCGAACTTCGTGAACAGCTCGGCTTCGTCCCCACGCAGAATCTCCATCAGCCACCCACGCTCATCCGGAATCAGGCGCAGCTTCTTCGACTTGACGCCGTCGATCACGGGCGGCCTGGCGGTCGATGACGCGTAGCTGGCCGGCTCGGTCGCGCCGTTGTTCTTCTTCACCACCGAATACGGACCTCCGAGTTGTCACCCAGCATGAAGCGATAGGCCTGCGGCTTCAGCGGCAGGCGATGGATCCGGACGTTCTTGCCGATCAAGCTGTCCGCCACCCGGTTGGCCAGGTCCGAGATGTGGCTGCGTTCGAGCACGATGCTGTGCTCGATCTCGGAGTCGGTGATCACCACGTCGTTCATGATCGAGGTATACGGTCCGACATACGAGTTCACGATCCGGGTGCGGGCTCCAATGATAGCCGGACCGCGGACGACCGATCGCTCCACGATCGCCTCGGCGTCCAATACGATCCTACCCTCGACCCGGGATTCGGCATCGACCTGGCCATCCAACCGGCGCTCGAACGTTTCGAGAATCAGCCGGTTCGCCTCCAGCATGTCCTCGAGCTTCCCCGTATCCTTCCACCAGCCCTCGACGACGTGAGGACGCACGACGAGTCCCCGGTCGATGAGATCCTGGATGGCGTCCGTGATCTCGAGCTCGTTTCGGAAGCTTGGCGAGATCCGCTTCACCGAGTCGAATACCTCCGGCCCGAACATATAGACGCCGACGAGTGCGAGGTCGCTCTTCGGCGCCTTCGGCTTCTCGACGAGTCGCACGACCTTGCCGTTCGAAAGCTCTGCGACGCCGAACATCTCGGGGTCCGGGACGTGCGCGAGCAGGATCTGTGCCGCGGGGGGGTCCTGAAGGAACTCCTGGACGAACGGCACGATGCCGTGGTCGAGGAGGTTGTCCCCGAGGTACATCACGAACGGCGCGCCGGCGATGAAATCCTGGCTGATCAGCACGGCGTGGGCGAGGCCGCGGGGAGCATCCTGCTCGATGTAGGTCACGCTGACGTCCCAGGCCGAGCCGTCGCCGACCGCCGCGCGAATCTCGGCCTGGGTCTCGCCGACGACCATGCCGATCTCACGGACGCCGGCCGCCGCCAGCGCCTCGATCCCATAGAACAGGACCGGCTTGTTGGCCACGGGCACGAGCTGTTTGGCGCTCGTGTACGTGAGCGGCCGGAGCCGCGTGCCCTTGCCCCCACTCAGAATCAGGCCCTTCACGCGACGGCTCCCCCCTGGACTCTCGGTCGAGCTTTCTCACGAATCGGCGAGTGGCGCGAGGGCCGGGTGGCGGCGAACGCGCGCCGTGGTCGAACGCTCTCGGTGTTCCGTCGCGTCGCGGCCCGCGCGCGGCGTTTCGCGTGCAGGGGCCTGGCGCTACGCAGGACGGTCACCGCGGGCCCCGTGCCGTTCCTCGCGCCAGGCCGGTCCGCCGCCGCGCCCCGACCACGAGCGAACCGACGGTCACAGAACACTACCGCTAGCGCAGACCACGTGTTTCATCCTGGCCGCTGAAGAAGTTCGAGACCGACCCGATACCCGCCAGCGTCACGTTGAAGTTGAACCGCCGGTCCTGCGGCACCGGGAACCTGGGGTCGAGCACCGGGAAATTGAACGCCTGGTAGTCGAAGCCGAAACCGCAGCACTGAGCATTGTAGTAGGCCACGATGCGCTGCTGCAGCATAACGCGTTCCCCGACGTCGTAGTTGAAGCGGTAGGACCCACCGAACATTCTGTCGAGCACCTGCACCTCGGTCAAGGCGTTGAGGAAGTTGTCGGTGTTCCGGACGATGCCAGTGAGCGGGTCCAGGATGCTGGCGCCGAGGCGCTGCTTGCTCCACCCGCCGGAGGCCCTGACGTACTCGTTCGTGTACGCCCCGGTTGCCCTCATGCTCTGGACCGCAGAGATATCAGGGTCCCACTCGAGCTGGAAGGTGCTGTCCAGCTCCTCGGTCGGCGCGGTCTTGACGCTGATCTGAATGGGGGAGAAGTTGCTCGGCGCTCTCCCCCGGAAGCTGGTACTGAACGCGGAGTCGAACTGACTCGCCGTGGCATCGGTGTAGTAGCTCTGGTTGAAGTCGACGGTCAAATACTCCCGGGTGCGCAGGCTCCCCTGCTCCTGACGTTTGGCGAGCAGACGGTTGGTGACGCCATAGTTGATCCGCGTGCTCCCGCCCACGAGGAAGTCCGACCCTTCGAGGGCCACGATCTGGTCGCGGTTCTCGATCGGCGTGATTCGCTCGATGCTGAACGAGGGTTCGATGATGTGCTTGTGTCGCTCGGCGTAGCGACTGTTCGGAGTGTCCGAGACCTTCGTGAAGACGGGCCCCACGACGTCGATCCCGGTGCTGACGTAGCGTCTGGTCAAGGACTCCGGTACCTGCAGGCCAGCCGAGTCCAGGCTCTCCGAGTAGTAGGTGCCGCGCCAGGCGACGGACGAGTTGACGGTCAGCCACTGATACGGGGACAGGGGGGCGCGCAGCGTCGGCATGAGGTCGAGGCGGAGGAGTCCCTGGTCGAAGACGCGCTCCCCGCCGCTATTGGTCGCGCGTACCAGGTTCGCGTACTCGATGGCGAGCGAGAAGTAGATCGGCAGCGGTCCCACCTGCTGCTGCGCTCGGTTGAACGAGACACGAGGTGCGCTGCCGTAGAGCGTAGAGTCGCTCTCTCCGAAGAAGAGCTCGTTCCAGTCGAACGTGCCGTTGAGCGAGTTGCTGCCCCAAGTGCCGCTCACGTTGCCCCCGAAGGTTCGGGAGCGCGACGAGAGATCGAATGCATTCTGGTTGAATGTCTGTCTGACGGTGATATCCGAGAAGAAGTCCATGCGCCCCGTGGCCTTGAAGGCCCCGCCGAGGTCCTGCGTGGCGCTGCCGCGAAGCTCGAAGCTCTGGCGTCCAGGCTGGACCGTCTCGCTCGTGACGCCGCCGGCCTCCGATGCGAAGAGGCGTTCCGGTTCGTTCAGCTGGTAGGTCGTTATGGATCCCGTCGATCCCGGGCCCAGAACGTAGCGATATTCGGCGCCTCTCCCCTGACCCGCCTGCGAAAACCAGTCATGCAGGAACGTGGCGTCCTGGTTGCGCGAGATGGCCCAGAAGAAGGCGTTGCTGATCGTGTGTCCCCGGAACGTCGAGGTGCCGTACATCGGGATCAGGAAGCCCGTTGCGCGGTCGTCTTCCTGGATCGGATAGTACATGACCGGGAGATACATGACCGGCACACCCTTGACCTTCAGGATGGAGTTCTTGAGCACCGCGTACTGATCCAGATTGAGGGTGACGCTGCTTGAGGTGACCTCCCACCTCGGCGTCGGCTGCACGCAGGTCGTGAATCCGCCCTTGGAGATCCGGTACTTCTGCCGCCCAACCTTCTCGACGGTCTCGCCGTAGAAATATGCGTCGGGCTCCAGCGTCCCGAACAGGCTTCGGTCGACCTTGTCGCCGAGCGATGCGGTGCCGGCGGCGTTGTAGAAGATGCCGTTCTGCGTCCTGAGGTTGAAATCCGCCCGGTCGGCCGCGATGCGGCTCTCCGGGGTGTTGACCACGACGTTGCCGCGTGCGATCACCCGGTCGATGTCGTTGAAGATCTCGACCTCGTCGGCAAACATCCTGAGCTCGTCGCGCTCGATCTCGACGGCGCCGATCAGCTTCCAGTGATTCTCGCCGATGCGCTCGATGGTCCACTGCTTGGACACCGAGAGGCCCGGCACTTGCTGGGTCTGCGCGATCTGGGTGCCGAGCAGGAATATCGAAACGGAGACGATCCAACGATTCATGTCGTGCCCGGGGTGTCGAGGCACACAATCAGCGCGTGCGGCAGGCGGGCATCTGAAGTTTTGGCGAGAATACCACGAAGGATCGCGCGTGGCCAAGCCACGCCCGACACAACTCAGTGGCCACGAGCGCTCCAGCTCGGCTGTTCCACCAGGTGGAGCAGCTCGCCGACGAGATAGAGCGAACCGGCGGCGCAGACCGTCTTCCCGGGTGACAGGGCCCGCCGCAGGGCGTGAGCCAGCCGGGGCTCCACTTCGACGGGCACGGCGGCGCCCAGCTGTCGTGCCTGGGCGGCCAGCGCCGCTGCCGGGGCGGCGCGCCGGCTGTTCGACTGCGTCATGATCAGCCGCTCGGCGCAGGGGATGAGCCGCTCCAGGATGCCCGACGTGTTCTTGTCGCGCATGGCGCCGAAGATCAACGGTATCTTTCCGGGATGGACCTCCCGCAGATACTCGGCCAGCGCGGCGGCGCCCGCCGGATTGTGCGCCCCGTCGAGCAAGAGGCGTCGCCCGCCGTCGAGCGGGACGAGCTGAAGTCGACCCGGCCACACCGCGGTCGTGAGGCCGCGTGGAATGGCCAGCTCGGAGACCGGCAGCCCCACCGACTCGAGCTCCTCGAGCAACCTGACCGTCACGACGGCGTTCTCGGCCTGGTGCCGACCGGGCAGCGCCAGGGGAATCGTTCCGTAGGCCCGGCGGGGAGTTTCGAGATCCAGGAGCGTCCGCCCGGACTCGAGCCGAACCGCGCACCGGACCCCCTCCGGCGCGTGGCACAGCCGTGCCCTTCTGCTGCGACCGACCTCGGTCACGACCGCCAGACACTCCGGGCGCATGCTGCCGGTCACAACCAGAATGCCTTCCTTGATGACGCCCGCCTTCTCGAACGCAATCTGTCGACGCGTGCCCCCCAGGTGCCGCTCGTGATCCAGCTCGATCGAGGTGATGGCGGCGGCGACGGGGTCCGCCACGCACGTCGCGTCGAACCGCCCCCCGAGACCGACCTCGAGAACCGCCACGTCGACCGCGGCACGTCGGAACAGCTCGAACGCGATGGCCGTCGTGGCCTCGAAGAAGGTCGGGTGGACCAGCAGACCGCCGCTCGCGCGCAGGCGGTCCGCCGCGGCCAGCACGTCGGCAGCGACATCCCGCAGGTGGTTCGTCTCGACGGGGCGCCCGCCGATCACGAACCGCTCCTCAAGGCGAACCAGGTGGGGCGACGTGAAGCGTGCCGCCTTGTAGGAGGCCGCCCGTAGCGCGGCATCCAGCATCGCGGTGACCGAGCCCTTTCCGTTGGTCCCCGCCACCGTGATCGCGCGAAAGCTGTCGTGGGGGTTCCCGAGGGCCAGGCAGAGGGCCTTGATATTGTCGAGACCGAGCTTGATGCCGAGCCGCTCGAGTGCCAGCAGTCGGTCGATTGGATCCATGGAGGTCGATCCCCCGGCGTGGGCTCCGGCGCTGTCGTCGACCTCGCGCAGCGCTCGAGCTGGTCTGGCTACGCCGGCGGCTCGATGACCGGGGTAGGGCGTGTCTCCGGCGTCGTGCCCGGGAAAGGCGTGCGCGTGCGCGAGTCCGCTGGGTCGGGTTGCGGCGTTCGAGATTGCTCCCCGGTGGGTTTCGTCCCGGTGAACCGCAGGACGCGTGTCAGCGTGCGTTTGAGCTCCCGTCGGTCGACGACCAGATCCAGCATCCCATGCTCGAGGAGGAACTCGCTTCGCTGGAATCCGTCGGGCTGCGTCTGCTTGATGGTCTGCTCGATCACCCGGGGCCCGGCAAAGCCGATCAGCGCGTGGGGCTCGGCGATGTTGAAGTCTCCCAGCATCGCGAAGCTGGCCGTCACACCGCCCGTGGTCGGGTCCGCCAGAACCGAGAGATACGGAAGCCTTGCGCGGTCCAGCCGCGCCAGCGCGGCGCTGATCTTCGCCATCTGCATCAGCGAGATGGTGCCTTCCATCATGCGCGCACCGCCCGAACACGACACGATGACGAGCGGGAGACCACCCGCGAGGGCCCGTTCGATGGCGCGCGTGATCTTCTCTCCGACGACCGCCCCCATGCTGCCACCAATGAATCCGTACTCCATCGCGACCACGACCACCGCGAGATCGTTCATACGCCCGGTTGCGACGACCACGGCGTCCTCGAGTCCGGTCGCGGCGCTAGCCGCCACGAGCCGGTCCGCATAGGGCTTGGTGTCGGTGAAGCCGAGCGGATCGAGCGATCGCAGGCCGCGGTCGTGTTCTTCCCATGCGGGATCGTCCAGGAGCATGGCGAGGCGTTCGACGGCGCCCAGCCTGAAATGGTGCGAGCAGGCCGGGCAGACGCGGAGGTTCGCCGTCAACTCCTTCCGGTACAGAGTCCGCCCGCACTTCGGGCATTTCACCCACAAGCCCTGCGGAACGCGGCTCTCCTGTCCGGACGCGGTCGTGATACGCCGACGCGTCCGCTTGAACCAGGCCATCGGGCGAGCTTAGAGCCTCGATGAATCGAGATCAAGCGAGACGGCGGCGGGGAACGATCCGACCGGAGCGTCAGGAGGTCGTCGACGGCGTCAGCTCGTCCGGGGCACGTAGTACTGCGTGCCACGCCCCATCGCGCGAATCCGCCGGATCAGGTCTTCGAGCACCTCGTCACCCCAGCCGAGGTCGACGTGAGAGGTCTCGACCACCAGCAGCGGGGTGACCGAGTAGTGAAAGAAGTAATGGTTGTAGGCCTCGTTCAGCTCTTCCAGAGTCTTGTCATCCGGGGGCTGATGCTCGGGGTTCTGGCGGGCCCGCTCGCGACCTCGACGTCGGAGCAGGGCCGTTGGCGCCTGCAGATAGACCACGAGGTCCGGTGACGACACGTCGGCCGCCAGCATGTCGTAGAGGCGCTGGTAGATGAACAGCTCGTTGTCGTCGAGGTTGAGGTAGGCGTAGATCTTATCCTTGTCGAAGAGGTAGTCGCAGATCGTCGTCTGGTTGAAGAGGTTTGCCTGTCGCAGCGCCACCTGCTGCCGGTGCCGAGCCAACAGGTAGAACAGCTGCGCCTGGAAGGCCGCGCCCGGGCGCCCGGCATGCAGGTCGCCAAGAAAGGGGTTGTCGGTGTCTTCGAGGGCCAGCGTCGCGTCCAGTCGCGCGCCGAGTCGCTCGGCCAGAAACGACTTGCCGAGACCAAAGGGCCCTTCGATGGCCAGGTAGCGAAAATCCAAGATGCGCGCAGTATAGCGAAGCTCGCCAGCGATGCGAAGAACGGGCGCACTCGAGGGACTGGACGGCGATGTCGCTCCGGGTGCCCCAGATCCCGCGTGATATCATGGCGCCCTGCGCTGGCGATCCTGGACTTTTGCGGTGTTCTGACGTGAAAATTGACCAAATCGAGCTCAGGCTGCTACGGCTTCCCCTCGTCCAGTTCTTCGAGACCAGTTTCGGCCGCGTGCACGATCGTCCGTTCGTGCTCGTGACCGTTTCGGGCGACGGGGTGACGGGCTATGGCGAATGTGTGGCCGGAGGCGATCCCTACTACAGCTCCGAAACGACGGAGACCGCCTGGCACATCCTGAGCCAGTTCATCGCGCCGCGGATCCTCGACCTCGAGTTCTCGCACCCTCGCGAGATCTTTACGGCGCTCGGGGCCGTTCGGGGTCACAACATGGCGAAAGCGGCCGTGGAGATGGCGGGCTGGGATCTGCACGCGCGTCAAGTCGGTCTCCCACTCTGCCGCGTGCTGGGCGGAAATCGCACGGCCATCGAGTCGGGCGTGTCCGTCGGGATCCAGGACTCGCTCTCACAGCTGGTGGAGACGGTGCAGGACGAGCTGGCTGCCGGCTACCGACGCGTGAAGATCAAGATCAAGCGTGGCTGGGACCTGAAGGCGGTGGAGACCATCCGAACCCATATCGGGGGGGTACCCCTGATGGTGGACGCGAACGCCGCCTACCAGCCGGCGGACGCCGAGCATCTCTCGGGCCTGGATCGCCACGACCTCATGATGATCGAGCAGCCGCTCGGCTACGACGACCTCCTCGACCATGCGGAGCTGCAGAAGCAGCTTCGCACGCCGATTTGCCTCGACGAGTCGATTCACACGGTGGCCACCGCCTCCGCCGCGCTCGACCTGGGCGCGTGCCGGATCATCAATATCAAGGCCGGACGGGTCGGTGGTCATGCCGAGTCCATCCGTTTGCACGACCTGTGCGCTCGGCGATCCATTCCCGTGTGGTGTGGGGGCATGCTCGAGACAGGAGTTGGACGGGCCCACAATATCCATCTCTCGACCTTGCCGAACTTCTCGCTTCCGGGCGACGTTGCAGCAAGCGCCCGGTACTACGCGCCGGATCTCATCGAGCCGGGAATCACGGTGGACTCCGACGGCCGCATCGCCGTTCCGACGGGACCGGGCATCGGCGTGGATGTCGTGACGGAGCGGGTGGAGCGGGCGACCGAGCGTCGGCTCGTCCTCGGCGGCTCGTGACGCCCCGGCGTGGCGGGCCACGGCGTTCGTGGCGCGGTGGAAGCCGCGTCACGGGTCGGGTGCAGGGAGCTTGCATGGTGGGTACAGGCGAACCCGGGAGGCATCGGGAGTCGAGGCCGGGGGACGAGCTGGTCGCGCTGTCGCTCCTGAGCCTGCTTCTCTGGGTGGGCTGCGCGGCCCGGGCGCCCGTGGAGGCGCCGCGGCCCCTGACGTTCGAGCAGAAGGTGGGCTGGATCCTTCGCTTCGAGGACGAGCGGATCCTGCGCCAGGCTCTGCCCCCGCCCGGCCCAGCGGCCATCGAGGGCGCCAGCCCGACCGCGCCGGCGATCCAAACCCCGGACCTGGTGCGTTTCCTGACGGACGCGGACGCCCGTATCCGACGTCGAGCGGCACTCGCCGTCGGCCGCGTCGGTCTTCGGGCGGGCGTGCCGCCGCTGGTCTCCACCCTGGCCGATCCCGAGCCCGAGGTGCGCCAGATCGCCGCCTTCGCCCTGGGCCTGATCCGAGATTCTTCCGCCGTCGAGGCTCTGACCGCCGCGCTCGTCGATCCCTCTCCGCTCGTCAAGGGCCGGGCGGCGCAGGCACTCGGTCTCATCGGCGACCGCGCGGCGGCGACCGTCGTTGCCGAGATGGTTGCCGGCCAGCTCTCGTGGGGAGCCGGGCAGCCCGACGACTTGCCCCTCGAGGTCGATCCCAACGTCGATGCATTGCGCCTCGGCGTGAACGCGCTCGCGCGCCTCGGGGCGTTCGAGCCCATGGCCGAGGCGCTGCTGGATCGAAGCGGTCAGCCGCGGATTCCGTGGTGGCCCCTGGCACATGCCCTCCAGCAGGTGGGAGACCCTGACAGTCTGGCCGCCCTCATCAGCTTTGCGCGGTGGCCCGCCGGGTATGGCGCCGCGTTTGCCGCGCAGGCACTCGGCGGGCTCACGGATGCCACCGCCGTCGACGATCTGCTGAACCTGATCGAGAGCGATCACCCCCTGGTGGCGGTGTCGGCGGTTGCGGCGCTCGGTCGCCTGGGAGACGGCCGGGCGGTATCGCCGCTCCTCCAGCTCCTGCGGCGTTCCGACCTTTCCGCAGCGGTGCAGCGCGAGGCCGTGATCGCGTTGGGCGCGCTCCGGGCCCCCGAGGCGACCAACATCCTCTTGGACCTGTTGTCGCACGCGCACTCCCCGATTCGCGCGGCGACCCTGCGGGCCTTGGCCCAGGTCAGCCCGGAGACCTTCCCGTTGGTGCTCTCGGGTCTCGACCCCGATCGCGATTGGACCGTCCGGGCTGCGCTCGCGCAGGTGCTGAGCGCACTCGACCCACAGTTCGCGGCACCGAGGCTGGGTGCCATGCTGCAGGACCCCGACCAGCGGGTCGTGGCCTCCGCCCTCGGTGCTCTGATCCGACTACGACCGGAAGAGCTGACACCGGTGTTGCTTGGTCATCTCCGCGCGGACGACCCCGGAGTTCGCGCGGCCGCCGCGCGGGGCCTCGGTGAGCTGATGCCGGACGGGGCGGTCGCAGCCCTGGTCGAGGCATACGGCCGGAGCGCGGCCGACCCGAGCCCGGCCACTCGTGCGGCGGTGCTGACCGCCCTCGGGAGCTACCAGACACCGGAGGCGCAGACGGCGATCGAGACGGCGATGGCGGATCCGGACTGGAGCATCCGCGAAAGTGCGGCCGAGCTGCTGAGCGCGCGTGACCCGGCGACGGACTATCTGGCGGCGATCCGGCCTGCACCGACCACCATGTTGCCCGCAGCCTACGAGGAGGCGGAGCTCGTCAACCCCACCGTGTCTCCGCACATCTACGTGGACACGTCGAAGGGCACGGTCCAGATCGAGCTTGCGGTGCTGGATGCGCCCCTGACCGTCCGCAACTTCATCCGGCTGGCCGCCGATGGCTTCTTCGACGGGCTCCGCATCGGCCTGGGTCCCGACTTCGCCGTGCAGAGCGGAGATCCGCGGAGCGACGGGCTCGGCGGGCCAGGTTACACCATCCGCGACGAGGTCAACGATCTCGCGTTTGTTCGGGGCACGGTCGCGATGATCGGTGACCGACCGAATGCGGGGGGAAGTCGGTTTCGCATCCTGCGTGCGCCCCAGCCCCGGCTCGACGCTCGGGGCACGGCCTTCGGGCGGGTGGTCGCGGGCTGGGACGTGCTGGACCGCCTCGAGGAAGGGGATCTGATCGAACGCGCCCGTGTCTGGGACGGTACCGGCGAGCTCAGCCGGTTCGACGGATTGCGCTGAATACTTGGGTGAGAATGGGGTGGAGAAGAAAAAGGGGGCGCTAGCCCCCTTTTTCTTGGGCGAGGCGGGCGTTACCGCTTCTTCTTTCCGCCCTTCTTCTTGGCGCCCTTCGACTTGCTGGCCTTCTTGGCGGCCTTCTTCTTAGCAGCCTTCTTCTTTGCCATCCGCTGTATCCCCCCCTTCATCTGGGTTTGCGATCGCGAGGGCACTCGCCATCAATGGCTGTTATCGGCACCCTTCGCGTCGTGGCCTAGTCCTCCCATTACCGTATGGGGGCTCGGCAGCACGCCTGACGGGAGCGCTCCTTGTTTTCGCCCTTCCCTGAACTGCGCGCTTGGTCGCGTTCTTGCCATCGCTCCTCCTGGCCGAACGGCCTGGGAGAAGTGACATCGGCCACAAGGGCTCGCAACAGGTGGGCTGAGCGCTCAATCCTCATACCAGATGTAGATTATGGATGAGAAATCCCGAGTGTCAAGCACAAACTGCACCGAAAGTCAAAGCTTCGTCACCGCCATGGTGAGACTGGGACCTCGCAAGAGTAGGGCGAGTGCTGCTAGGAGAGGCTGGTGCGGAGTGACTGCTTCTCGGCGTGTCTCTCGAGAGCCAGCTGGATCAGGCGATCCAGGAGCGCGGGGTAGTCGAGCCCGGTGGCATCCCAGAGCTTCGCGTACATGCTGATGGTCGTGAACCCGGGGATCGTGTTGATTTCGTTGAGGTAGAGCGTGCCCGTCTCGTCGTCCAGCAGGAAATCGACCCGTGCCATTCCCGCGGCGTCGACGGCGCGGAACGCCGCGATCGCGACGCGGCGCGTCTCCGCCACCTGCGCCCGCGACAGGGGCGCCGGGATGCGCAATTGCGAGTTGGCGGCGACATACTTGGACTCGTAGTCGTAAAAGTCTCCCGCGGGGATGACCTCGCCCGGCACCGATGCCTCCGGGTCGTCGTTGCCGAGCACGGCGCACTCGATCTCTCGGGCGTTCGGCACCGCGGCCTCGACCATGATCTTCCGGTCGTAGCTTCCGGCCAGTTCGATCGCGGCACCGAGATGCTCTCGGTCTGCCACGCGGGAGATACCCACGCTGGAGCCGAGGTTGGCCGGCTTGACGAACACGGGGAACCCGAGCTGCTTGGTGACCCGGGTGAGGACCTGGCCCGGCGTGTCGGCCCACGGGCGCCGGTGCACGACGACGTGGTTGGTGACGGGCAGCTCGGCCGCCCGGAACACCGCCTTCATGATCGCCTTGTCCATGCCGACGGCCGATGCCATGACGCCGGCCCCGACATACGGCACGTTGGCCAGCTCGAGCAGGCCCTGCACCGTGCCGTCTTCGCCGTAGGGGCCGTGCAACATGGGGAAGATGACGTCTAGACCGAGACCGGTGACCCGCGCGTGTTCGCCGTCGTCGCCGTCCGGACGAGACTCGAACGACAGGATGATCTCGTCGCCGGGACGGGCGACCAGATGGACTTCCCGCCCGGGGCGCGTGCCGCGCGCCTGTGTGTCGAGACGCGCCTGCTCGATGACGTCGGCGGCGGACTCGGTCGCAGGCGGGCGGTCGGCGATCGCCCACCGGCCGTCGCGGTCGATACGGAGGGGGACCGCGTCGTATCGTGTCTTGTCGAGGTTGGCGAAGACCGCGGCGGCCGAGGCGAGCGAGACCTCGTGCTCGCTGGATCGGCCCCCGTAGATCACACCTATCCGCAGCTTTTTCAATTTCCCTTAGTATACCTCCACATCATGGCGCCCTTCGATTTTCGCGTCACCCACCGAGATGGCCGCGCGCGCTGTGGGACGATGACCCTGGGGCACGGTCTGGTCCACACGCCGACCTTCATGCCGGTCGGCACGCGGGGCGCCGTCCGCGCCGTCACCCACCGGGACCTCGAAGAGCTGGGGGCGGAAATCGTCCTGGCGAACACGTACCACCTATTTCTGCGACCGGGGGACGGGCTGATCGCGCGGCAGGGCGGCCTGCATCGCTTCATGGGCTGGCAGCGGCCCATCCTCACCGACAGCGGTGGCTACCAGGTGTTCAGCCTGGCCTCGATGAGTACGATTGGTGAGGAGGGAGTCAGGTTCCGCTCGCATCTGGATGGGACCCGGCATCTGCTGACGCCCGAAGGGGTCGCGGATATTCAGGCGCGGCTGGGGTCGGACGTCGCCATGGTGCTCGACGAGTGCACGGCCTATCCGGTGTCTCGAGACGCTGCACGCGCGTCGATGCAGCGGACCGCCCGCTGGGCCCGACGGGCCAGGGATCGGTTCCTCGAGCTCCGGGCCGGACCGGTCGGTGGCGAGGCGTTCGTCAATCCCGCGCAGGCGCAATTTGGCATCGTTCAGGGCGGTGTCTACCCCGACCTACGGGAGCAGAGCGTGCGCGAGACGACGGACGTTGGCTTCGAATCGTATGCGCTCGGTGGCCTGAGCGTCGGCGAGCCGGTGGAGCAGATGTACGCGATCGTCAGGGCGACCGCGTCGGATCTGCCAGCGGACCGGGCCCGGTATCTGATGGGGGCCGGGATGCCGGACGATTTAGTGGAATGTGTCGCGGCCGGGGTCGATCTCTTCGACTGCGTGCTGCCAACGCGCAACGCGCGCAACGGTCAGCTCTTCACACGGAACGGCCGGCTCGTCATCAAGCACGCGTGCCACGCGGACGACGAGCGGCCGCTGGATCCCGAGTGCCGCTGTTACACGTGCCGGCACTTCTCCCGCGCCTATCTGCGGCATCTGTTCATGGCCGAGGAGACGACCGCGGCGACCCTTAACACGTTGCACAATCTCTACTTTTACCTTGACACGATGAAACGAATTAGGGAATCTATAATGTCTGGCTCGTTCGAAGAGTTCAGACGCCAGTTCTGTCAGACGTTCGCCCGCCATTCCGTCAACTCATGACATCGACGGCTTCTCTTGGCACCGCCTGGCTCCTGGCGATGGGCGCCCCGGGCCCGCAGTCCGGACCCGCCTGGGTGCAGTTCATTCCGTTCGTGCTGATCCTGGCGATCTTCTATTTCATCATCCTGCTACCCATGAAACGCCGTCAGAAGAAGGTGCAGGACTTTCAATCGTCCCTGAAGGTCGGAGATCGAGTCGTCACGACCAGCGGTTTCTACGGCCAGATCGCCAAGCTCAGCGAGCGATCGATTCAGCTGCAGCTCGCCGACAAGGTCCGGGTCGAAGTCTCCCGGGCGTCCATCGGTGGCTATCAGGGGCAGGAGCCGGTCGTGTCCGATTCGAGCAGTCTCTGACGTGCGACCATGAGACAACACCTGCGTTGGAGGGTCGCCGCGATTCTCGCGGTGATCGCCTTGGCCGTCTGGGGAGTCTACCCGCCGGGGGAGAAGGTGCGGCTCGGCCTGGACCTCAAAGGCGGCGTGCACCTGGTGCTGCGCGTGCAGACCGACGATGCGCTCCGCCTGGAAACCGAATCCAGCATGGAGCGGTTGCGTCAGGCGGCCAGCGACGGCGGAATCGCCCTCGCCTCGGCGACTCAGGTGAACACGTCGACGTTTCAGGTCGAGGGTGTGTCGCAGCCGCGGGATACCGAGTTCCGGCAGCTCGCCGACGATCAGGTCGGCCTGGTGTTCGACCGCGAATCCGGCGTTGGCGGCAGCTACACCTTCACCCTGAAGCCCAACATCGAGGTGACGCTCCGCGAGGAGTCGGTGGCGCAGGCGATTCAGACCATCGAGCGGCGAGTCAACGAGCTGGGCGTCACCGAGCCGATCGTGGCCCAGCACGGCTCGGGCGGGGACCAGATTCTCGTGCAGCTGCCGGGCGTCGAGGACGTGGCGCGCGCGAAGGAGATCATCCGGTCCACGGCGCTGCTCGAGCTGAAGCTGGTCGAGCAGGGTCCAGCACCGACTCGCGAAGCGGTTCTGCAGAGCTCCGGCGGCCAGGTGCAGCCGAACATGGAGGTCGCCACGGGCGTGAGCGAGTTCGCCGTCGCCAGTGGAGGCCCGCCCGAAACCGTCTTCTATCTGGTCCGAAAGGTCGCGGCGGTGAGCGGACGAGACCTCCGCACCGCCCGACCCACCCTCGACGAGAGCAACCAGCCGGCCGTGAGCTTCTCGCTGAATCAGGATGGCGCCCGACAGTTCGGGCGCGTCACCGGGGAGAACGTGGGGCGACAGCTCGCGATCATCCTGGACGGGCGAGTCCAATCCGCGCCGCGGATCGAGTCACGCATCGCGGGCGAGGGGCGCATCACCGGCAGCTTCACGCAGGAGGAGGCGCAGGATCTCGCGCTCGTTCTTCGCTCTGGCGCGCTGCCGGCTTCGCTCACCTACCTCGAGGAGCGAACCGTCGGGCCGACGCTTGGGGCCGACTCCATTCGCGCCGGGATCACCGCGTCGCTGGGCGGGCTGGCGGTCGTCACGCTCTTCATGCTGTTCTATTACCGCCTGGCGGGCATCAATGCCATCGTGTCGATTTCCATGAACCTGCTCGTGCTGCTCGCGTTCATGGCCTACGTCAACGCGACGATGACGCTGCCGGGGATTGCGGGGTTCATCCTGACCATCGGGATGGGGGTCGATTCGAACGTCCTGATCTTCGAACGCATCAAGGAAGAGCTGGCGACGGCGAAAGGGGTGCGAGCCGCAGTGGCCGCCGGGTTCGATCGCGTGTTTCTCACGATCCTCGACACCCACATCGCATCGCTCATCGCGGCGGGGTTTCTCTTCCAGTTCGGCACCGGACCCATTCGGGGTTTCGCGACCACGTTGTTCTTCGGCCTGCTCTCGAACGTCTTCACGGCGGTCTTCGTCTCGCGCACACTCTTCGAGCTGGTCCTGGGGCGGCGGCAGGGCGCGAGGGTCAGCATCTAGTGCACCGCCGTCGAGATGCGGGCTCGAGGCGTGACCGGATCTCGACGGCGGTGCACTAGCAGCCCGTGGGGCGTGTCGAGCGGGACAAACGGCCGACCGGAGCGGCCGCGACCGGTCGGGCGGCGAGATGAGCGGGATGGCCGGAACGGCCGACTGACGAGAAGCGCCGCGGGACCAGCCAGGTAGCGCGGGTCGGGGCCGAGGGAATCGACAGACGATGCAGATCTTCAAGAATCCCGACTACGACTTCATCAAGTGGAAGTGGCACGCCCTTGCGCTTTCCACGCTCGTGATCGCGGTCGGGTTGGCGACCACCGCGGCCAGGGGTGGTCTGCCGCTGGGGATTGACTTCTCGGGCGGCACGATCGTGATCGTGCAGTTCGCGGAACCGGTCGGCGAGGAGACCGTGCGAGGAGCGTTGGATTCGGTTCCGGGCGAGAAGGTCGTACAGCAGTACGGCGATCCCGCCGGGAACGAGATCATGATCCGGCTGCCGCAGATGGTCGGTGACGAAGAGGGTGCCAGCTTGGAGCAGGGTGCGACCGCCGTCATGGCCGCGCTCGAGGATGCGAACGTCGGCGAGTTCGAGGTCATCGGCACCGAGATCGTGGGACCGGTCATCGGTGCCGAGCTCCAGCGCAAGGGGATCTACGCCACGCTGGCATCGCTGTTCGGCATCATGGTCTACATCGGGTTTCGCTTCCGGTTCTCGTTCGCCGTCGGGGCCGTGGCGGCCGCCTTCCACGACATCCTGATCACGGTGGCGTTCCTGACGTTCTTCGGCTACGAGCTGTCCCTGAACGTCGTGGCGGGCCTCCTGACGATCACGGGATATTCCGTCAACGACACGATCGTCGTCTTCGACCGCGTGCGTGAGAACTTCCGCTTCATGCGCCGGGACCTGCTCGAACAGGTCGTCAACCGGAGCGTGAACCAGACGCTCGGCCGTACGGTCATCACTTCGGTCACGACCTCACTCGCGGTGCTCTCGCTGTTCCTGTACGGGGGCGAGGTGCTACGGGGCTTCGCCTTCACCATGTTGGTAGGCATCATCAGCGGGACCTACTCGACGGTCTTCATCGCGGCGGCCATTGCTATCCTGCTGAGCCAGCGCAGGCGGGCGGCGCGGGCCGAGCGCGCACCGGCGCGGTCGGCGCCTGCCCTGAAGGCGCGGAAGCAGAACCGGAAGGCCCGGGCTTCCTGAGCGTGGCTCTGCCGGCGTGACCCTCGTCTACGCCGCGCTGCTCGGTGTGGTCCAGGGGCTCACCGAGTTCCTCCCGGTTTCAAGCTCCGCGCACCTGATTCTCACGCGTGCCTACTTCGGTCTGGATCTGCAGGAGTTCGGGCTGGCCTTCGATGTCGCATGCCATCTTGGGACCCTGCTCGCCGTCTTGGTGTACTTCCGGCGGGATCTCGCCGAGATGCTGCTCGCCGTGCCGTCGGTGTTCTCGCGGGTCGACACACCCGGCGTCCACATGGTTCGCCTGATCACCGTCGGGACGGTGCCGATCGCCCTGGTCGGTCTTTCGGTGGCGCCCTACGTGGAATCGACCCTGAGAACACCGGGCGTGGCTGCGGCGATGCTGGGGCTTGGCGGCGTGGCGCTGCTCGCGGTCGAGCGGGTCGGCTCCCGCGAGCGCGTCGAGGACTCGCTCACGATCCCGGAGGCGCTCGCCTTGGGCGTCGCGCAGGCTGCGGCTCTGGTCCCGGGGGTGTCCCGCTCGGGCGCCGTGATTGGCGTGGCGCTGCTCCTGGGGCTGCGGCGGGACGCGGCCGCGCGCTTCAGCTTCCTGCTCGGAGTGCCGGCCATCCTCACCGCTGCGGCCAAGACCGTCCCGGAGATGCGACCGAGTGCGTTCGACGGGGAGATCCTGGCCGTGTTCGTCGTCGGGGTGCTGACGTCGGCAGTGGTGGGCCACCTGACGGTGCGCTACCTGCTCAGATACCTGGCCGGTCATACCCTCGATCCCTTTGCCGTGTACAGGATTGCGTTGGCCGTGTCGGTGCCGATCTGGGCGGTCGCGTAGTGCGGTGGGCGCCCCGGCGACCCGTCGCAGGCGCCAGGCCGGCAGGAGGGGGAGGTCGGGGCCGATGTGTCGTTGACTTTGTGGCCGGGGGGGGGCTAAGATGCGGTCGTTCTGACTGACGGTGAATCGGATCCCGCTGTCCTCCGGCCGGCGGTTTTTTCTGTGTGGAAAGCTGTTCCGTTCTCGGTCCGGCTAGCGATGTGTGCGAAGAAGCACGGGTCCGGCACGTGAGGAGCCCTCGCGAAGCAGGGGGGCGGCGCTGAAAGCATGCTATTTTCGGGGCTCAAGGATCGGTTGACACCACTTTTTGGCTGTGTGTATAATCGTCGGTCTCGCCGGCGACGCCTTTAGGATTCGACAGCGCAGGAGGACATCCCGTGGCAGGTGACATGTTCGGCGATGTGGTCAAGCCTTCGATTTCAGTGGGCACGAAGCAGTGGTACACGATACCGCTCTCCATCCTGGTTCATACGGTGTTGATCGGCGCGATCGTGATCATTCCTCTCATGGCGGCCGACATCCTGCCGACGCCTCCCTCCATGATGGCATTCGTCGGCGCGCCCCCGCCCCCGCCCCCGCCCCCGCCCCCGCCCCCACCGACGACAGCCGAGCCTGTCGACGTGGTGGATCTGGCGGCGGCTCCGGTCGAGGCTCCCGAGGAGATCGTTCAAGAAACCGGCGTGCAGGCGCCGCCGCAAATTACCGGCGGCGTCGAGGGTGGATCTGCGTCTGGCGTGCTCGGCGGCATCGTTGGCGGTTTGGAGGCGTTGGCTCCGCCGCCGCCGCCGCCACCAGCAAAGCCCATCCGGGTCGGCGGCAACATCAAGCCGCCCCAGAAGCTCACACACGTCAACCCTGACTACCCCCCGATCGCCCAGTCGGCCCGGGTGGCGGGCGTGGTGATCATCGAGGCGGTGATCGGCCCCGACGGCAATGTCCAGGATGCCAAGGTGCTGCGGTCGATTCCCCTCCTCGACGACGCTGCGCTGACCGCGGTGCGGCAGTGGCAGTTTACGCCCACGCTGCTGAACGGGGTGCCGGTTCCCGTCATCATGACCGTCACCGTGAACTTCACCCTGAGATAGCGCGTGAGGCACTCGAGGCGCGAGGACGCGTGGTGCTCGGGTTTCGGAACGGAAACGAACGAACAAGAGGGTGCGCCTGCCGGAGTCACACCCTTTGAATAGGCCATTTCGAGAAAAACTGGAGGATTGACCGATGGAAGGCGGAATGAACCTAATCGAGATGTGGGAACAGATGGGTTGGGTCGCGAAGGGCATCGCGTACGTCCTGGTGTTCATGTCGATGTGGGCGTTTGGCGTGGCGATCGAGCGCTTCTACACGCTGGCGCAGGCGAAGAAGCAGTCCAAGCTCTTCGCGCCGCAGGTGGCCAAGCACCTCAAGGAAGGGCGATTGAAGGACGCGATCGCCGTCTCGTCGTCCAAGAAGTATCAGTACAGCCATCTCGCGAAGGTCGTGCTGGCCGGACTGCAGGAATATCAGTTCCAGCAGGACAGCGGCGGCAGCGCGCTCAGCCGTGACGACCTGGTCGATACCGTTCGGCGTGCCATCCAGCGCGCGGCGGCGCTGACTTCCACCGATCTGAAGAAGGGGATTTCTTCGCTCGCCACGATCGGGGCGACTGCGCCCTTCGTCGGACTGCTAGGCACCGTCGTCGGCATCATCAATGCATTCGTGGGGATCGCGGCCACAGGGTCCGGTGGCATCGGGGCCGTGTCAGCCGGAATCGCAGAGGCACTCGTGGAGACGGCGCTCGGTCTGGTCGTTGCCATCCCGGCGGTGTGGCTCTACAATTACTTCACCGGTCGGCTCGAGCACTTCACCGTCGAGATGGACAACTCGTCGTCGGAGCTGGTCGACTACTTCATCAAGAGGACGACGGCGGCGTAGGCGAATCGAGACGCTTCGGTGGGGTGACTCCGGGAAGATGGGCTTGGGCCGAAGGGGCTGGGCTCGCCCGGGATGGTCGGGCCGGCTGTACGTAAACCCACAGTAGGGAGCTGAATCATGGCATTTTCTACCCAAGGAAAAGTGGGAGGGGTCAAGTCGGACATCAACGTGACGCCTCTCGTCGATGTCATGCTGGTCCTGCTGATCATCATGATGCTCATCGCGCCGATGCTGAATAGCGGAGTCCAAGTCAAGCTTCCGGAGGCGGCTGAAACGAATGCCTATCCCGAGAGCCAGGATCAGATTGTCCTCGCGATCACGGCCGACAACCGGCTCTACGTTGATTCGGTGCAGGTGCGACAGGCCGAGGTCACGACGCAGGTCCAGGCGGCGCTGGAGACAACGACCGAGAAGCTCGTCCTGATCAAGGCCGACGAAGAGGCGCCCTACAGCTCCGTGATGGCCATGATGGACGAGCTCAGGAAGATCGCCGTCGAGGACATCGGGCTCGTCACCGAGCGCAAGCTCAGAGCGGGTGATACCGGCGGAGGCGAATAGCAATGGCACGAAAGCATCACGGCGCTGACCTCGTCGTTACGTCCAAGGAGCTGGGCGAGATGGCGGATATGAACATCACGCCGATGATCGACGTGTTGCTCGTGTTGCTCATCATCTTCATGGCGACTCTTCCGTTGGGCCAGCGCGGGCTCGACATCAATCTGCCGCTGGACACCCAGTCGACGTCGACGGCCGTTGCGGACGTGAGCCAGATCGTCCTCGAGTACACGGCGGATCGCCGGCTCGCCGTCAACAACAATGACGTCACGATCGGCCAGCTGGAACGTACGCTCCGCGACATCTTCGCGGAGCGGCGGGACAAGACGATGTTCATCGCCGCGGCGGGTGCACTCCGCTACGGTGAGATCATCGAAGTCATCGATGCTGCCAAGGCTGCCGGTGTGACCAAGGTGGGCATCGTCACCGAGGGGATGCGCGCCGCGGCCGGCGTATCGGGCGTGTAAAGCTCCAGGCGCACCGACGGCTGAGCCGGTTCCCCAGGTTCCCGACGGCTGGGTCTGACTGTGACGTCTGACTCAGCCGTTTCGTCTGTACAGGGCCCTCCCGGCGGGCGGTGCGCCCTCTCTCGCAGACGACGATCGTCCTGCGGTACTAATGCACCGCCGTGGAGATCCGGCCACGCCTCGAGCCCGCGGCACACCCATCCGCGGCGTTGCCGCCCCTCCTGAGCAGGATTTCCCCTATCAGGCGCTCCGTACCGCCACGGTGGTCCCCGCCAGGCAGGTGGTAGGCGCTCAGGAGGAAGGACACCGGTCCCGTTCAAGCCGCTGCCCACACACGCCGTCCCAGCCCACCCAGCCGGCAGAGCGCGAAGCGGTCTGTTGACGAAGTAAACCCCGGCTACCTCCCAAGGGAGGCGGCCGGGGTCAGGATGGGATTCGTTCGAGGTCCAGCGCCGGTGTTCTTAGAGTCTCCCTCTGGGATGGGTGAAACCCCTCGCCTTTAGGCGAAGCCTTCAGGAGGCCGCAGGGCCGGACCTCTTCGGGCTCTGGGACGTGCGCCGTGATAGTCGGCTTCAGCCGACGCGGCGCACTGATTCCCTCGCCTTCAGGCGAGGGAGACTCAAGGGGACACTGCGCCGGCCGCGCGCAGCGCAATCTCGTCGGCTCTGTCTCTCAGCTCGTCGGCCTGTGCGATCAGCGCGTTCTGCCGATCGAGATCCGTCTCGAGATTGGCTTCCATGCGAAGCAGGATGTTCTTGTAAGTCAGGGCTTCGACGTAATCGTCCTTGAGGGCGAGCGCCTTGTCGATCGCCTCGAGGCCCTTCGCGATGTGGTTGTCCTTCTCCTCGTCCGTGAGCCGGAAATCCCGGAAGGCCTTCTCCCAGTAATAGGTGGAGATGGTGTAGAACGCCTCGGGGTTGTCGGGCTCCCTGTTGGCCCGCTCGGTCAGGGCCTCGATCGTCTGCTCGAATTCGCCCAGTCGGTTGTAGTAACCGGCGATCTGCAGATAGACGGCCGGGTCATCCGGCCGTGCTGCCTTCGCGCCCATGAGGGTGTCCTCGGCCTCGTCGTAGCGCCCGGTATCCTCGTAGATCTTCGAGAGGACGAAGTAATTCGCCGACTCGGCTGGGTCGAGCTCGATCATCGTGTTGATGATCGGTTCGGCCGACGCCGGGTCGTTCAGCTTGTCCGGCCCAAAGGCGGCGGCCAGATACTGAAGCGCCAGCTTTCTGAGGGCCGGATCCGTTTCCACTTCTGATGACGTGCGGTAGGCCTCCACGGCCAGATCCAGATTCTTATCGTTGTCCGGCTCACCCGCCCGGCTGGGCCGATACAGGTTGTCGTAGCTGTTGCCCAGGTAGAAATACGCGCTCGTGACGGAGGGATCGTCCGCGATCACCTCTTTGTACTTCTCCACGGCCCCGCCGTAGTTCTGCCGAGAGTACAGGTTGTTGGCGTCCTTGAAGTTCTTCCGCGCCTGGAGCGAGGCCATCTGGCCACAGGACGCCACCGACAGGCTCAGTACGAGGACCGCGAACGGCACAATCTCGGTTCGGGTATGCATGACTCTCCTTCTACTGCATGCAGCATGCAAAAGTTACCGAAGACGCTCCTGCCCTCGACACCGTCCCAGGACGGTCGGTTCCGGGCCCTCGAGCCGTACACTCCCCCCCCGAAGAGCGCTTCGTCCGGTCAGTATAGTGAGGGGGCCCCCACCAGTCAAGGGTCTGGCCCGGCGGTTCCAGGTCCGGCCGCAGGGCCATTCTTGACCCTCTCTCGACCCATCCCTATCATGGGTTTCTAGGGGAGCGCTTCGCGTGAACTCGCGCCCGATCATGATTAGATTCGAGGACTTGGTCGAGAAGGTTCGGGACGGCAACCCGGAGGCCGATATCGAGCTCTTGCGCCGCGCGCACGTGTTTTCCGCGTACGCGCACCGGGGCCAGGTGCGCCATTCCGGCGAGCCCTACCTCGTTCACCCGCTCGAGGTGGCCAATCTGTTGGCCGCCATGAAGCTCGACCTCGTCACCGTCGTCGCGGGCCTCCTGCACGACGTCGTGGAGGACACGCTGACCTCGATCGAGCGCATCCGGGAGCTCTTCGGTCCCGAGGTCGCCCACGTCGTCGAGGGGGTCACCAAGATCGGCGCCATCCCGTTCTCGTCGACCGAGGAGCGCCAGGCGGAGAACTTCCGCAAGATGCTCCTGGCCATGGTGGACGATGTCCGCGTGATCCTCGTGAAGCTGGCCGACCGACTACACAACATGCGCACGCTGGACCACCTCGATGTGGATCGGCGGGTCAGCATTGCCCAGGAGACCCTCGACATCTACGCCCCGATCGCCAACCGCCTTGGCATGAGCAAGATACGGAACGAGCTCGAAAATCTCTCGTTCATGTATCTGAAGCCGAAGGAGTACGAGGCGCTGCGGGCCGAGGTCGAACGCAAGCGGCGCGCCACCGAGGGTACGATTGCCGAGCTCGAGGGCACGATCCGGGCCAAGCTGGACGAGGCGAAGGTTCCGATCATCAGCATCGAGGGCCGCATCAAGCGGCTCTACAGCATCCACCAGAAGCTCAGGCGACAGTCGATTGACCTGAACCGGGTCTACGATCTGGTGGCGTTGCGGATCGTGACCCATACGGTCAGGGAGTGCTATGCGGCGCTGGGGATCATCCACCACACGTGGTCGCCGGTCCCGGGTCGGTTCAAGGATTTCATCGCGATGCCGCGACCGAACGGCTATCAGTCCCTGCACACCTCCGTCATCAACGAGCGCGGGTTCCCATTCGAGGTGCAGATCCGGTCCGAGGACATGCACCGGATTGCCGAGGAGGGTATCGCCGCTCACTGGAAGTACAAGGAAGGGCGAACGGGTGCGAGCCCCGATGAGCAGTACTTCCTCTGGCTGCGCCAGCTGCTGGAGTGGCAACAGGAGATACGCGATCCTCAGGAGTTCCTCCAGAATCTGAAGATCGACCTCTATCCGGAAGAGGTCTACACCTTCACGCCTCGAGGCGAGGTCAAGGCGCTGCCTCGGGGTGCGACGGTGGTCGACTTCGCCTACACGATCCATACGGATGTCGGTCATCGATGCGTTGGCGCCCGCGTGAACGGCCGGATGGTGCCGTTGCGCAGCCGGCTCAAGAACGGCGACATTGTGGAGATCACGACCACCGTTGGCCACAAGCCGAGCCGTGACTGGCTCAGCTTCGTGGCCACCTCTCGAGCTCGCAACAAGATTAAACATTTCATCCACGCCGAAGAGAAGACCCGGAGCGTCGAGCTCGGGCGTAGGCTCTTCGAGAAGGAAGCCCGCCGATTCGATGTCAATCCGAAAACGTTGCTCAAGTCCGA
This sequence comes from Vicinamibacterales bacterium, assembly GCA_965197935.1. GTDB lineage: Bacteria > Acidobacteriota > Vicinamibacteria > Vicinamibacterales > CAZQMT01 > CAZQMT01. The sequence goes on from CBDAOD010000003.1 coordinate 1,080,493, forward strand.
GCACCTGGCTGCGATGCTGGGTGAATTCGGCGTCCAGCGCGCCGAGGACCTGTTCGCGTCGATGGGCTACGGTAAGGTGTCGGCGCGTCACGTGCTCTCGAAGCTCGTGCCCCAGGGCGAGCTTCGTGAGAAGCCTCCCGAGAGTGCGATGGGCTCCGCGGTCCGTCGGGTCCTCGGGACCGGTGGGCAGAAGATCAAGGTGCGCGGGTTCGACGACTTGATGGTCTTCCGGGCGGGTTGCTGTAATCCAATTCGGGGAGAGCGGATCATCGGCTACGTCACGCGTGGGAAGGGTGTGTCGGTGCATTCCACCACGTGTCCCAACGTCGTCAACCTGTTCTATGCGCCCGAGCGCCGAATCGAGGTGGAGTGGGACAAGGGTACCGAGGCGTCGTCCTATGCGGTCCGGCTGTCGGTGCAGGTGGAGAACCGACCGGGAGTGCTTGCGGCGGTGAGCTCGAAGATCGCGGGCATCAACACGAACATCCAGGACCTGGAAGCCACGAGCCAGGAGGACGCGCGTGGACGAATCGACATGACGATCGAGATCAGCGATCTCAAGCACCTGGAGCGGGTGATCAAATCGCTTCGAGGAGTGACCGGCGTGCTCAGCGTCGAGCGCGCCGCGCGCTGATTCGGCTAGTTCGACGGAGGTGCGTCGAGCGCGGAGGCGACGTCGGGCGGTGTGATCGTGACACGCGCGTCGGAGTCACCCGAGGAGCGCGGTCACCTCGATCTCCACCCGGGCGTCCTTCGGGAGGCGTGACACCTGGACCGCGGCCCGGGCGGGTGCGGGGCTGCGGAAGTGCTGCTGGTAGACCTCGTTCATTTCGGCGAAGTCGTTCATGTCGAGCAGGAAGACCGTGGCACGGACGACATGATCGAGTGAGCCGCCGGCGGCCTTCAGGATCGCTTCGACATTACGGAGCGCCCGATGCGTCTGCGCGCCGGTATTTCCCTCTATCAGCTCTCCAGTCGACGGATCGATCGGCACCTGGCCCGAGACGAAGAGCAGCTGCCCTGCCCTGACCGCCTGCGAGTAGGGGCCGAGGGCCTGGGGTGCGTCGTTGGTCGAGATCGCCTGTCGCATGGGCTCAGGCCGCCTTCGTCACCTTGTTCGACCGCAGGCAGCGGGTACACACGCGCAGACGCTTCACTCCGCCGTTCACCACGGCGCGCACGCGCTGCAGGTTCGGCAGGAAGCGACGCGATGACACGTTGTGCGCGTGACTGACGGTGCGGCCGAAGGCCGGCCCCTTGCCACAGATCTCGCAGCGTTTAGCCATTGTTGCCTCTATCGTGGATCGTGCGCGGCGTCCATGGGCCAAGCCTGCGCCCGCGCCGAACCCCCATCGTAACACACCCGTGCCAGGCCGCGGCGAGAGCCCCGCATGGTCCCGGAGGCACTCCCAGAACGAGCGCGCGGGGAGCCAGAGTGCCGGGCAGGTAAATCGGCGTGGGCCTCGAGACGCGGCGCCGCGTCATGGCCGGATCAGCCGTGGGCCCTGGGGATCGGTGGGAGAGACCAGGCCGGACGTCTTGCTGGGTGCGGATCCGTCAGTCGTGCGGCCCTCGGCCTCACCGATGAGCCGATCGATCCAGTCCAGGCAGGCGGTGTCCCCCTCTCTCAGCGCGGCCGCGGCCTCCAGCGCGGCCCGCCGGACGCTCTGAAGCGCAACGGCGGCGTCGCCGTCGACCGGGCGTCCGGCGTGCTCGCCCAGCTCCTTGACGGCCTTGGTCAGCTCGGCGCCCAGGTCTTGCGCGGGCCGTGACGCTGGACGGTGCTCGTAGATGATGCCCTTGGAGGCCGTTTCCAGCGTGGCCGCCAGCGCGCCGGCCGCTTCGGCGACATCGGTGTCGACCAGGCGCGTACTTGATTCGGGTCGCGCGCGCCTGACGGCGAACAACAGGAACAGCAGGGTTTGATATTGCTGCTGGGTGAGCACGTGGGCGATCGAGGCCAGGAAGTGGGAGTCGCGCTCCCGACGCCGCTGGACCACGGCCGGGGGATGGCTTCGCGCCGTGGTCAGGAAGCCGCAATCGTCGGGGCAGGCGATCTCGACGAGGCGCTGGGTGCCGCAGCAGACCGGACAGATCTGCTGTCCCAGAGCGGGACAGGCCCGGCGCGCCTTGCGCCGACCGCATCGCGGGCACCGCATGGCTCAGCATTGTACAGCCGATCTTTGGGGTCGCGGCCCTAGCAGCCCGTGTGGACCTACCCTCGTGCCGCTCTGGCGATCGGTTCGACCGTCAGGTGCCTGGCGCCTGGCACCGCGCCCGCCAATCGGACGGCACCGACCCGGATCGTCCTCAAAAAGAGACAGATGGTTCGGTCGAGAGCGGTCGGAAACCGAAATCGGGTCTGCATCGTCTAATGAGGGTGAGCGCGCCCGGTGGGGGAAGAAGCCGCCGGCGCAACCGTGTAAACGTGTCAGGGACGAAGTGGATGAGTGAAACGGACGAGGGCAAGTTGGGACCGTAGCAGGGGGTTTCGCGAAATTTCGTCCTCCCTCCCCTGAAATTGTCCCAGCGCCTCATCCCGACTTCACGGCTCAATCAGACGTCGCGGCTTGCGCGACGGTTGGATTCGTCCAGGCACGCCGATTGCAATAGTCGGTGCGGTGGCCCGGTTGTTCTGTGGGCTGCTCAGGCCGAAAGGAGCGGCCGTCATCATGGCGACCAGACCGAGAAACTCGCAGCGTACGAATATGAAGAAGAACCGATATCAGGAGCTCAAGAGCATCCTGGAAGAGCGGCGGCGTGAGATGCTCAGCCAGGTGCACGACCGGATGCGAGACGTGCGGACCGAGGGTAGTGCCGCGACGAACGCGGGGGTCTTCGATGCCGGCGAGACGTCCGAGGCCGATATCCAGGATGACATCGAGTTTGCGCTCATCCAGATGAAGGCCGAGACCCTGACCAAGATCGATGCCGCGCTCGTACGGCTCGAGGAGGGAACCTACGGCAACTGCTTCGAGTGCGGGGCCGAGATTGCCGAGCAGCGCTTGCGCGCTCTGCCGTTCGCCGTTCGGTGCAAGCACTGCGAGGAGGCCAGAGAGGTGGCGCTGCAGCGAGCGCGGACGCAGGCCCAGCGCCGCGGGTCGGCTTCACTCTTCGCCGACATGACCGGCTAGCCAGGACACTCACATACCAGGCTCCGCCGGTGGTGGAGCCTGGCTCCCCACCGGCCGCCGACCAGGAGGATCGCCATGCGCGATCAGCACGAGCATCTCGACTCGGATGAGATCTCGAGGGTAGGGCGGCCGCCGCCGATTCCATCCGAGCTCCCGATTCTGCCCCTGCGGGATACGGTTCTGTTCCCGAGCTCCTTCATGCCTCTGGCAGTGGCACGGGAGCGGTCCGTCCGTCTGATCGAGGCCGCGAGCGCCGGCGACAAGCTCATCGGCGTGTTCACGCAACGGGACGCGTCGCTCGAGCAGCCCGGCGAGGAGGATCTCCACCGGGTTGGCACGGCGACTCACGTTCACAAGATGTTCAAGCTGCCGGACGGCAGCCTGCGGCTCATCGTTCAGGGGCTGGCAAGGATCCGCCTCGAGCACCTCACGCAAGTAGACCCCTATTTGCGCGGGCAGGTCGCCGCGACCGAGGAGCAGCTTCGTCCGCAGGATCGCCTCGAGGTCGATGCACTGCAGCGAAACATCAAGACCAATTTCCAGCACGTCGTTTCTCTGTCACCGTCGCTGGCGGATGACCTACAGACCCTGGCGGCGAGCATCGAGGCGCCGGGGAAGCTCACCGACTTCATTGCCTCCAGCCTCACGACTGCCACCACGGCCGTGAGACAGGTGGTTCTGGAAACGCTCGACCTGCGAGCCCGCATGGATGGGCTGAACCGCCTCCTGATCAAAGAGCTCGAGGTTCTCGAGCTGGGGTCCAAGATCCAGTCGCAGGTGCAATCGGAGGTCGGCAAGAATCAGCGAGAGTACTTCCTGCGCGAGCAGCTCAAGGCCATCCAGCGGGAGCTCGGTGAAGGAGACGAGCAGACGAAGGAAATCGAGGAGCTGCGTGCCAGGGTCGAAGCCGCCGGCATGCCCGAGGAGGTCGCGGCCGAAGCGCTTCGAGAGCTCGACCGGCTGGCGAAGATGCCGGCCGCCGCCGCCGAGTATACGGTTTCCCGTACGTATCTCGACTGGCTCGTGTCGCTGCCGTGGGCTCAGCGGACCGAGGAGGTGATCGATCTCGCCCGCGCCAAGGGTGTTCTCGATGCGGACCACTCCGGACTCGAAAAGGCCAAGGATCGCATTCTGGAGTACCTCGCGGTTCGCAAGCTCAACCCGGATGTGAAGAGCCCGATCCTCTGTTTCCTGGGTCCGCCCGGCGTCGGCAAAACGTCGCTGGCCAAATCGATCGCGACCTCGCTCGACCGGAAGCTGGTGCGGGTTTCCCTGGGGGGCATGCGCGACGAGGCCGAGATTCGTGGCCATCGACGTACCTATATCGGTGCGCTGCCCGGGCAAGTCATCCAGGGGATACGACGTGCTGGATCCAAAAATCCGGTGTTCGTCCTCGACGAGATCGACTAGCTCGGCTCCGATTTCCGTGGAGATCCCGCGTCTGCGCTGCTGGAGGTACTCGATCCAGAGCAGAATGGCAGCTTCCGCGACCACTATCTCGACGTGCCGTTCGATCTCTCGGAGGTGCTCTTCATCACGACGGCGAATATCCTCGATCCGATTGCGCCCGCGTTACGAGACCGGATGGAGGTCCTGGAGCTGCCCGGCTACACCGAGGAGGAGAAGCTGCTGATCGCGCAGGAGCATCTGGTCGCGAAGCAGGTGACCAACCACGGCCTGTCGCCCGAGAACGTGGTCTTCACGGCGGCCGCGCTCCGGTCCCTGATTCACGGGTACACACGCGAGGCCGGTGTGCGTAACCTGGAACGCGAGCTCGGTGCGATCTGCCGCAAGGTGGCGCGTCGGCGCGCCGAAGGACTCGAGGAACCCGTGACCGTGACGCCCGATCTGGTCACCGAGATGCTGGGTGCGCCGAGGGTGTTCGACGAGGAGACGGCGGACCGAACCCGGCAGCCCGGGGTCGCGGTCGGGCTGGCCTGGACTCCGGCGGGCGGCGAGGTCCTGTTTGTCGAGGCGACGCGAATGCAGGGTGCCGGCACCCTCACCCTGACAGGATCGCTCGGTGACGTGATGAAGGAGTCGGCCCGGACCGCGTTATCGTGGCTGCGGGCCCACGCCGCCCTCTACGGGATCGATCCCGGGTTCTACAGGAACGCCGAGATTCACCTGCACGTCCCGTCCGGTGCGATTCCCAAGGACGGGCCGTCGGCGGGCGTCACGATGGTCGCGGCCATGGCGTCCGAGCTGTCTGGACGCCCGGTCCGGGGCGATCTGGCCATGACGGGCGAGATCACCCTCTCCGGTCGGGTGCTGCCCGTTGGCGGCATCAAGGAGAAGGTGCTCGCCGCACGCCGGCTGGGGCTGCGCGAGGTGGTCCTGCCCAGGCGCAACGAGAAGCACGTTCGGGAGGATCTGAGCGAGGAGCTCCGTCGGGAGATCACGATCCACCTGGTGACGACGATCGAAGAGGTGCTGAGGCTGGTGCTTCAGCCCGTGGCGCCCGGGCGGCGTGCACAGAACCTTCCGGTCGGCGCACCCGTTCACGGGACCGTCCAATAGGCACGCGCCGGCCGCCGCTCCGTCCCACAGCGGACGAATCTGACAGCGCAGTGATAGTAGGGATGCGACATGCATGCCGTCTACTCCCCGGCCTATTACGTAGACCTGGGTCCGCACGTGTTCCCCACGGCGAAGTTTCGGCTGGTGCGCGACGGCCTGCTCGAACGTGGCCTGGTCGGGCGGGCCGACGTCAGCGAGCCGGAGCCGGCCGACTGGCACGACCTGGCGCTGGTCCACACGAGCGAGTACCTGGACAAGGTCAGGCTGGGGCGTCTGACGGCCGCCGAGCTGGCCGAGCTGGAGCTGCCCTGGGCGCGGGCGATCGTGGAGGGGTTTCGCCTGATGACGGGTGGGACCGTGACCGCCGCGCGCCTGGCCGCACAGCACGGGCTGGCGGCCAACCTCGGGGGTGGGTTTCACCACGCCTTCGCCAACCACGGCGAGGGCTTCTGTCTGTTCAATGACGTGGCGCTCGCGGTGCGCGTGCTGCAGCGAGACCGGCTGGCCAACCGCGTTGGCGTGATCGACTGCGACGTACACCATGGGAACGGTACCGCCATGATCTTCGAACGCGATCACCGCGTCTTCACGTTCTCGATGCATCAACAGCACAACTACCCCGTGTTCAAGCCGCGGAGTTCTCTGGACATCGGGCTGCCTAATGGCACGACCGACGAGGAGTATCTCGAACGACTCGACCGGGCCCTGCCACGGGTCCTGGAAAGCGAGCCGGATCTGCTCGTCTACCTGGCCGGAGCCGATCCCTACCGTGGGGACCAGCTCGGTGGCCTCGCGTTGACGCGAGAAGGTCTGCGGCGCCGCGACCGGATGGTCATAGCGGCGGGCCGCCGTGCCGGCCTCCCCGTCGTCGTGATGTTGGCCGGCGGATACGCCAGGCGGCTGGAGGACACGGTGGCCATCCACGTCGCGACCATCGCCGAGGCCGTCTCCGCGGAGCAGGCGGGGCCGATGGCGGAGGAGGCCTGACAGCGGGCGGCCGCCGTTTCGCCCTACAGTGGGCGATCTGACAACGTCGGTGCTAGACGATCAGGGTCAGCCCGAGCGCCGTCTTCATGTCGGTGATCTGGCCCGTCGCGACGAGGCGGCGCGCCTCCTCGAGGGCGAAGACACGGGGTTCGAGATCCTCGTCTGCATCCCGACGCACGGGTCGCGTGACGTTCGACAGATCGTGCGCGCGAAAGAACACCATCCGCTCGTCGCAGTATCCCGGCGTCGGGTGGAACTGGCCGAGGAGCTCGAGGCGACCCGGGGACAGGTCGATCTCTTCTTCGCACTCGCGCCGAGCGGCAGCCTCGATCTCCTCGCCCGGCTCCACGCCACCGGCGGGTAGCTCCCAGATCCACTGAGCGATCGCGTGGCGGTACTGCCTGACGAGCACGACACATCCGGGCTCTGGTGTGGGAACCAGGACGACCGAGCCAGGGTGACGTACGAGCTCGAGATCGAGAACGCGTTGGTGTGGCATCTGCACCCGGTCGATGACGACACGGAAGATCCGTCCTTCGTGGACGACGCGGCGATCGAGGACGACGGCATCTGGTCGGGTCACCGGTGATCTCCTTCTCTGGATCGGGCGCCGCGCCGCCCCTGGTGCGGCGCGGGGTATTTCCGCTCCTCGTGCCTCGCCAGCCTGGTCGCACTAGCCCGGCCGCAGCGCTCGCAGCTCCTCCAGGACTCCCTCGAGGTCGTTGGGCAGTGGCGCATCGAACGCGATGTGCTGGCCGTCACCTGGGTGAGCGAAGGCCAGCTTCGCGGCATGGAGAAATGGCCGTGTCAACCGCGTCACAGGGCGGAGGTGATGCGGTACCCGGCGATGAACGCCGCCGTAGGCGGCGTCACCGACGATCGGATGACCGATGGCGCTCAGATGCACCCGGATCTGGTGGGTGCGCCCGGTCGCGATCGCGACCTGCAGCAGGGTGAGTCCGGGGAGCGCCTCGGCGCGCGTGACGCGCGTGACCGCGGTCCTCGCCCGACGGGCCCGGGTCGACATCCGCTGGCGCTGGATGGGGTCGCGGCCGATCATGAGATCGATTCGCCGCGCCGCGTGTACCAGACCCCACACCAGGGCGACGTAGTCCTTTTGGACCTCCCGTTCACGAAACTGACGGGCCAGCTCGGTGTGAGCGGTATCGTGCTTGGCCACGACCATGAGACCGGATGTGCCGCGGTCGAGCCGGTGGACGATCCCGGGGCGGCGCTCGCCTCCGATGCCGCTCAGATCGGGAACGTGATGCAGGAGGGCGTTGACGAGCGTGCCACCGCTATGCCCGGGCGATGGATGGACGACCATCCCTGCCGGCTTGTTGACGACGATGAGATCCCCGTCCTCGTAGACCACCTCGAGCGGGAGGTCCTCGGGGAGCGTGACGCTGGGCGTCGGCGGAGACAGCCGTACCGAGACGATGTCACCAGGCCGGACGGCGTGGCTGGGCCGGACCGGGTCCGAGCCCACCAGCACCGCGCCGGCGCGGATCAGCTGTTGAATCCGCGAGCGCGACTGTGCCGGGAGGACACTCGTGAGGTAGTGGTCGAGACGCTGACCGGCGTGCTCGGCGCCGACCACCACCTCCACCCGGGTCACCTCGGTGCGGCTGGGCGCCACTCCCCGCCTCCGGTCACGCGGCCGAACGAGAGCGGGTCCGGCGGTGCCGGGCCGCACCGGCCACCGGCTCCGGCGATCTATCGCGTCGCGCCAGCCAGGCGAGCATGAGCACGCTCAGCGGGACGAGCAGCACGGAGACGAACTGGGAGGTCGAGAGCGTGTCGAACACCATCCCCCGGTCGTCGCCGCGGAAGAACTCGATGACGAACCGTGACACGCCGTACAGGAGGAGGTATCCCCAGAACGTCCGTCCCGGGAATGTCTTGCCCCGGGTCTCGGTTGCCAGCAAGAACAGGAGGATGGCGAGCTCGGCTCCAGCCTCGTAGAGCTGCGTCGGATGAAGCGGGACGTTCAATGGGGTGCCCACGTTGGACGCTGCGAAGGGGTCGGTGAACGTGATCGCCCATGGAAGCTCGGTCGGCCGGCCGAAGCAGCAGCCCGCGAGCAGACAGCCGAGCCGGCCGACGACATGCCCGAGAGCGATCCCCGGCGCGAACATGTCCGACGTTCGCCAGAGAGGCAGGCGGTGCCGGGCCATGTACCAGAACGCCACCACCACCGCCAGGATCAAGCCGCCGTAGAACACGCCACCCGATCGCAGCAGGTCGAGCAACTCCCGCGGGTTGCTAGCGAAATAACGAAAATCGACGACCAGGAGCATCAGCTTCGCGCCGACCAGTGCGCTGATGATGATGTAGATGCCCAGATCCATCACCCGCGCCGGATCCAGACCCGCGCGCCGCGCCCGTACCATCGCCAGCTTCAGGCCGAGCAGATAGGCGGCTGCGAGCAGCACGCCGTAGCTGTAGAGCGTGATCGGACCGAGCTCAAGAAGCCTTGGGTACATGGCTCCTCTGACCCAGCGTGTCGAGAATCATCGTGAAGGCGCCCACGGTGATCGCCGAATCGGCGACATTGAAGGCCCAGAAATGATAGTCGCGCCAGTACACGTCGACGAAGTCGACGACATAGCCCGCGGTGGCGCGGTCGATCAGATTACCCACCGCACCACCGAGAATCAGTGCGAGTCCGATCTGCGCGACCCTCTCGCGTGAGGGCAACGTCGCGGCGTACACCAGGATCGCCAGTAACGCCGTGGCACCGATGAGGGTCATGATGGCCGCCTTGAAGGGGAGATCCACGCTATTCAGGAAGCCGAACGCGGCCCCGGTGTTTCGGATGTGCGTCACGTTGAGCAGGCCCTCGATGATCGGCACGCTGGCGTGGAGGGGCAGCTTCGAGGCGACCAGGGCCTTGGTGGCCTGGTCGCCGAGCGCGACGAGAACCGCGATCCTCAGCGGCCAGCGATTCTCGCGTAGTAGCCGACCCAGCGTCGCTCGGATCCCGCCCCGGGGGTGCTCCGTGCGCTCGACCCCCGGCTGCTCGACGTTCGTGGTGCCGCTCACGGCTCCGCCCGGCTCACGGATTCTTCGAGCGCACCGATGCATCTGTCGCAGATGCCCTGCGTGCGTTCGGCTCGCGACACGCCGGGCACGGTTCGCCAGCAGCGCTCGCACTTCGTCCCCGACGCGCGCGCGATCTCGATCGCCAGCGCGCCGGCCTCCACGGTGACCACGTCCGGATCCGTGGTGGGGGGGGGCGCCGCGGCAGAGTGCAAGCTGACCCCGGACACGATGAACAGCATCGGGAGCTCGTCGAGGTACCCGCGCAGCCGCTCCGCGTCACCGGCGTCGGACGCATGGATCGTGACGTGCGCGGCGAGCGAATTGCCGACCAGCTTGCGCTGACGCGCGATCTCGATGGCTCTGTTGACGTCCTCCCGGACCTTGATGAGCCAGGTCCAGCGCTGCACGAGATCGTCGTCCCCCAGCCGATCCAGATCCGGGGGGAACACCGCCAGGTGCACCGACTCGTCGCGCTGTCCCGGGAGGTGTCGCCACAGCTCGTCGGTGGTGACGGGGAGGATCGGAGCCATCAGCCGGGCCAGGCCGTCGGCGATCACGTACATGGTGCTCTGCGCCGATCGACGCGCGGTCGACCGGGGCCCCAGGGTGTAGAGCCGGTCCTTCGAGACATCGAGGTAGAAGGCGCTGAGGTCCACGGCCACCAGATTCGTCACCGTGTGAAAGATCGTCTGGAAGTCGTAGCGGTCGTAGGCCTGAACGATTCGACGACCGGCGTCGGCGTAACGCGCCAGCGCGTAACGATCGACCTCATGCAAGCGATCGGGTGGCATGAGATCGGTCGCGGGGTCGAAGTCGTAGAGGTTGGAGGCGAGATACCGAAAGGTGTTTCGCGTCTTGCGATACGCCTCGACGACGCGTGCGAGGATCTCCGGCCCGATGCGGACCTCTTCCCGGTAGTCCACCATCGCCGTCCAGAGCCGGAGGATCTCCGCGCCGCTCTTCTCGATGATCTCCTGGGGCGCGATGACGTTGCCGACCGACTTCGACATCTTTCGGCCACCCTCGTCGACCACGAAGCCATGGGTGATGACGTCACGGAAGGGGGCATCGTCCCGGTTGCCCAGGGCCACGAGGAGCGAGCTGTGGAACCAGCCGCGATACTGGTCGCTGCCTTCGAGATACGCGTCCGCGGGCCAACGCAGGTCCGGGCGTTGCGCCAGCACGCCCGCATGGCTCGAACCGGAATCGAACCACACGTCGAGGATGTCGCCCTCGCGTTCGAAGTCCTGCGCGTCGCAGGCGGGACAGCGGAGCCCGGGCGGCACGAACTCCTCCAGGGGACGCTCGTACCAGGCATCGGCCCCGTGACGCTCGAATACGGCGGCGGCGCGCTCCGTCAGGTCGACTGTGAGGACCGCCTCCTGGCAGGCCAGGCAGTGCATGGCTGGAATGGGAACGCCCCAGGAGCGCTGTCGGGAGATACACCAGTCGGGGCGATTGACCAGCATGTTGCGGATGCGCTCCTCGCCCCAGGCGGGGAACCACCGGACGTGGCCGATCGCGTCGACGGCCCGGTCCCGCAAGCCGTTGACGTCCATGGCGATGAACCACTGCGAGGTGGCCAGGAAGATGACCGGATTCTGGCACCGCCAGCAGTGGGGATACTGATGCTCGATGGTCTCTCGGTGCCACAGCCGCTCTCGGGCGGCCAACGCCTCCTCGACCTTGGGGTTGGCATCGAAGACCCGCAGCCCCGCGAACAGGCCGACATCGTCGGCGAAGTGGCCCGCGGGTCCGACCGGCGCGTAGGTCTCGAGCTGGTACTGGACGCCGGTGTTGAAGTCGTCGGATCCGTGCCCGGGGGCGGTGTGGACGACTCCCGTGCCCTGCTCGAGCGTCACGTAGTCGGCGATGACCGCCAGCGAGTCGCGCGCGTAGAGCGGATGCCGAAATCGAAGCCCCTCGAGCTTGTCCCCGGTGAACCGGGCGATCGGATCCCCGAGCGCTCGTCCGGTGGCCCGACGCACCTCGTCGGCGAGAACCTCGGCGACGACGACGACGCGCCCGTTGGATGGGTAGGCCCCGTAGACGAATCGAGGATGGAAGGCGACCGCGAGGTTGGACGGAATCGTCCAGGGGGTCGTCGTCCAGATGAGCGTCGACACCTCTCGCCGCTCGAGTGCCGGCAGCCGCGCAGCCAGCTCGGCTGCGCTCTCGTCGGCGAGGAGGAACTCGACGAAGATGGAGGGCGAGGTGTGTGGCTCGTACTCCACCTCGGCCTCCGCCAGTGCGGTCCGGCAGTTGATACACCAGTGCACCGGCTTCTTGCCCCGGTAGACCATGCCCGCGCCGACGAACGATCCAAGCGCCCGCACGATGGTTGCCTGGTACTGGTTGTTCATCGTGAGATAGGGATGAGACCAGTCTCCCTGCACCGCGAGGCGTCTGAAGTCGTCTCGTTGGATGTCGACGAACTTCTCGGCGTAGCGACGGCAGGCCCGCCGAAAATCGGCCGTGCTCAGCTCGCGCTTCTTCCGGCCGAGCTCGCGGTCGACCTTGAGCTCGATCGGCAAGCCATGACAGTCCCAGCCGGGCACGTAGGGCGCGTCCATGCCCGCCATCGAGCGCGATCGCACAACGACGTCCTTCAGGATCTTGTTGAGCGCGTGCCCGATGTGGATGTGGCCGTTGGCGTAGGGCGGGCCGTCGTGGAGGATGTAGACGGGTGACCCCGCGCGACGCTCGCGAATCCGAGCGTAGAGATTCATCGCGTCCCAGCGCGCGATCGCCTGCGGCTCGGCCGTCTGCAGGTTGGCCTTCATGGGAAAGCCGGTCCGCGGCAGGTTGAGTGTTGCCTTCCACTCGGGCATGGCTCGATTCGTGTGGAGATCGGGCGGGCTGAAGAGGCGACGGACTCCCGACGGCGGACGGCCCAGGAACCTCCACCCATTGTAGTGCAAGAGCCGGATCGGCTCGGGGGCTCGGCGCGGGCGGGCGCGAGGCGGGGGGAGTGCCCCCCGGGGTGCGCGGCGCCAGGGGAGCGCCCCGCGTCGGCCCCCGGGGGTGACAGGGGCTACCGCCTGCCGGGGCTGGGGAACTTCACGACGACGACCCTGAACTCCCCGGTGTTGTCGGTCAGGGGGGCATCGTTGACGCCCAGAGAGATCACGCCCTCCGCGGGCATGCTGAGCGGCGCCGTTTGATTGCCAATCGCGAACGGCGCTCCGTTCCCGATCCGGCCGATGAGCGCCCCGGCGAGCACGCTCGGCATCGGCGAGCCAGACGCGAGGCGCTGCTTGGTCGAGCCTGCGGGGTTCGCCACGTCGGCCGCGTCGCTACTCAGCCCGATCTGTCCTGTCGACTGGAAGATGACGCGTTCACCCTGGCGGACGGCGACGTTGGTCCGAGTCCACTGAACGGTGCCAAGGACGGCGATCCCCGCCTGTGGCGTCTCGGGTGCCGCCTGCGCGGTCGTGGTCGCCGGCGTCGGCGCCGGTGACCCGGCCGGGCGGGCCAGATAGATCCGGCCGACGTCGGTCGAGTTGACCCTCATCTCGTTCCCATTGACCTGGGACACGACGCTCAGCGGCGTGACGATCACCCGCGAGGGCACGACCGCCTATCTCAAGCTGGGCCATCACGCTCCGGCCGTCGGCGATCCCGATTTCTTTCCGATGCTCGTCCTCGACGCGGTGCTGACCGGACCGAAGGGGCTCAACCTCTGGACGAGCTTCCGCGAGTCCGCGCCTCAGCGCCAGGCCCGTCTGTATACGGCGCTCGTGGAGGCCAGGCTGGCATCGGCCGTCAGTGGCGCGCTGCTCCCGACGATAGACCCGTTCTCGTATGTCGTGTCTGCCACGGCGCTCGATGGTATTCCCCTCGATGCGATCGAGGAGGCGGCCGTCGGTCAGCTCGAGGAGGTCGCGCAGGGGGGCGTCACCGCGGACGAGCTGGCGCGGGCGAAGCGCCAGCTCCACGCCCGCCTCGTGCTCGAGGCCGACAGCGTAACCAACCTGGCGCACCAGATCGGCTACTTCGAGACCGTCGCGACGTTCGAGGTGTGTCGGGCGGCGAGATCCCGGGTCGAGGCCGTCACCGTCGACGATACGGGGCGCGTGGCGCAGCGGCGCTTCCAGTCGCGCGATCGGACCGTCGGTCGATTCGAACCGCAGCCACTCCGCCCATCGTAGGGTCTCACGCGACGCCGCGGCCTTCGCATCGTGCAGATGACCGTGTCCACCCCGCTCCGGCAGCAGCTCTCGAACGGCGCAGTCGTCACGGTCGAGCCGTCGCGGACGACACCGGCCGTGTCGATCGACGCCACCGTGCGAGCCGGGAGCCTCGAGGACCCTGCGGAGGCGCCCGGCACCTCCAGCCTCGTCTCGCGCGTCCTCGACCGTGGCACCGTGACACGCTCGGCCGCAGCCGTCGCCGATACACTCGAGAGTCGCGGTGTCGCCCTGAAGCTCACGACGAACCGTCACCTGCTGTCCCTGACGTGCAGCTGTCTCGCCGAGGACTTCACGGAGATCCTGACGGTGGTCTCGGAGATCCTGCGCTCTCCCGGCTTCCCCGCGGACGAGGTCGACAAGCGCCGCGCCGAGGCGCTCACCGCGATCCGCCAGGACGAGGACAATCCGTCGGTCCGTGCGGTCGAGGCGGTCCTGGCGCTGCTCTACGGCGACGGGCATCCCTACGGCCGACCCGTCGGGGGGCTTCACCGCACGGTCGCGCGTCTCGGCCGGGAGAGTCTTCTGGATTTCCATCGCCGGTGCTTCGTCCCGCCCTCGCTGTCGGTGGCAATCGTCGGGGACGTGGATGTGGCGACGGCAAGCGGGACCGCGACGCGGCTGTTCGGAGACTGGACGGGCGCGGCCGCCCGGCCAGACCCGCTCCCGGACGCGCCCGCGCGGCGCCCGCGCCGCCAGTCGGTCGTGACGATGAGGGGCAAGGCTCAGGTCGAGATCGCCTACGGGCTCATCGGCGTGTCACGTCTCGACCCGGCCTACTATGCGTGCACGGTCATGAACTGCGTCCTGGGCCAATCGGGGCTCGGCGGACGTCTCGGCCGGAGCATCCGGGAGGAGCAGGGCCTGGCCTATTATGCGTTCAGCACCTTGGACGCGACGGTCGTGGAGGGCCCCCTGGTGATCCGCGTCGGTGTGGACGCCGACCATGTCGAACGCGCGGTCGCCTCGATCGACGAGGAGGTCGCCCGGATGGCCCGCGAGGGCGTCCGCGAGAGCGAGCTGGAGGACAGCCGCAGGTTCCTGGTGGGCTCGATACCGCGGCAGCTCGAGACCAACGCGGACACCGCGGCGTTTCTCCAAGTCGCAGAGTTCTTCGACCTCGGGCTCGACCATGTTCAGCGGCTGCCCCGCCTTCTGAGCGGGGTCACTCGCGAGCAGGTGGCGGCCGTGGCCCGACGGGTGCTGTCTCCCGATCGTGCGGCGATCGCGATGGCCGGGCCGTATGACCCGGCGGACGCGGGGTAGCGCGAGTCCCGCTGCGGCCCGACGAAAGGTATGGAGATGGAGCTGCGAGACCTCAAGACGCTTGCTGATTTCCGTGCGGTCGTCGAGCTGGAGAAGCTCGTCTGGGGATTCGATGCCGATGATGTCGTGCCGGTCCCGATTCTGGTCATCACCGTCAAACGGGGCGGCATCCTGATCGGTGCCTTCGACGACCGCAGCGAGATGACCGGGTTCGTCTATTCGTTGCCGGGCCTGAAGACCGGTCAGCCGATCCAGTGGTCTCACATGCTCGGGGTCGTTCCGAGCCATCGCAGCGCGGGCCTGGGATATCGGCTGAAGCTCGAGCAACGTCATCGTGCGCTGGACCAGGGGCTCGATCTCGTCGAGTGGACCTACGATCCGCTTCAGGCCCTGAATGCCCACTTCAACTTTCGGAAGCTGGGCGTCGTCGTCGAGGAATACGGGCAGAACGTCTACGGGCACACGAGCAGCCCGCTCCACCGGGGCAATCCGACCGACCGCTTCGTGGCGCAGTGGTGGATCCGAAGCTCCAGGGTGAGCGGTCTGGTCGAGGGCGCGCCGTCGTCGGCGACCGAGCGGGACCCGTGGCAGGTGCCGGCGGTCAACCATGCCGCGCCGTCGGGACCGTGGGTGCGGTGCGAGGCGGTCGACCTGGCGCAGTCTGGACCGAGGCTCGCGGTGGAGATTCCGGCCGGATTCGGCGACATGTTGTCGGACCACCCCGAGCTGGCGCGCGAGTGGCGAACGGCCACGCGAGAGATCTTCGCCACCTACCTGGGTCGAGGCTACCGGGTGGTCGACTTCTCGCTGGCGCCCGAGCGCGTTCGGGGCCGCTACGTCTTGGTCCGGGACGAGGGATGACCACGCCGCGATCGATGGGGGAGGTGGGGCACTCAGCCCGGTGGCCAGACGAGTGCCCGTCCGGCCAGCAGATGCAAGTGCACGTGGAAGACGGACTGGCCGCCGTCACGGTTGCAGTTGAGCACCAGGCGATACCCGCTCTCGGCGTATCCGCGTTCGGCCGCCAGCTTCGCGGCCAGCCTGACGGTGTGGCCCATCAACCCGTCATCGGTGGCGGCGAGGTCGTTGAGGGTTGCGACGTGACGCCGCGGAATGATCAGGAGGTGTAGAGGCGCCTGCGGATTGATGTCGGCAAACGCCACCACGCGGTCATCCTCATGGACGATCGTCGCCGGAATCTCGCCCGCGACGATGCGGCAGAACAGGCAATCGGACATCGGTTGGCCTCGTCGCCCCCTGCAGGCGCGCTAGTGGGCAGGGTACTCGTCAGCCCCCGGAAGTCAAGCCGTCGCGGTCACCCGGCAGTCGGCCGGGCGCGCGCGGACATCGCGTGGACGTCAGCCGTCTGCTGCAGGACCGCGACCCGGGGGATGCCTTGCAGATCGTGGTGGATCGCCGCGATCGCCAGCGTCGGGTGCCTCGCGGCCAGGTGCCGAAGGTCCCGGTCCTGTCCGAGCCCGAACTCGACGATCAACCAGCCGCCGCTGGCCAGCCGCGCCGCCGCCTGGGTGAGCAGCACTCGGAGCCCATCCAACCCGTCGCGGCCCCCGAACAGCGCCACGCCCGGCTCGTGCTCGCGCACCTCGGGAGGGAGGCCGTCGCGGTCCGATTCCCGAACGTAGGGCGGGTTCGCGACGATCAGGTCCGTTCCCGCCCCGAGACCGGCGAGGAAGTTCGTCCGCACGAACCCGATCCGATCGGCGACGGCGTGCCGGGCGGCATTGCGCCGCGCCACGGCGATGGCGGCGGCCGAGATATCGGTCGCGGTCAGCCTGGCCGCGGGCAGCTCCAGTGCGAGCGTGATCGCCAGACACCCGCTTCCGGTTCCGGCATCCACGACGCGCGGAGGAGCGACCAGAGTGTGAGACGCGGCCATCGCCGCCTCGACGATGAGCTCGGTCTCCGGTCGCGGCACGAGCACCTGAGACGACACCTCGAAATCGCGTCCCCAGAACTCACGGGCGCCCAGGATCAGGTGAACCGGTTCCCGGCGCGCTCGCCGGCGGACCAGCGTGCCGTAGGCCGCCGCGAAGGCCGGCCCCGCCGGCTCGTGTCGGCGCAGGAGTAGGGCGGCCCTGTCCCAGCCCGCCACCCGCCGGAGCAGCACCTCGGCGTCCAGCGCCGCGTCCTCCGGCGACAGCCCGGCGCGCACGAGCCGTTCACGTGCCCGGACCATGTGGGCGTGGAAGGTCACGGGCGGGGGACCGCCTGCGACGGCGGTGTGCGGGCTCACGTGGAGATCTCGTCCATCGTCTCCCCCCCGAGCCGTGCCGACTCGTAGTGCGCGGTGAGCGCGTCGATCAGCTCCGGCAGGTCCCCGTTGAGGACCTCGCCCAGCCGATGGGTCGTGAAGTTGATCCGGTGATCCGTGATGCGGTTCTGGGGGAAGTTGTAGGTACGGATTTTCTCGGAACGCTCGCCGGTGCCCACCTGTGCACGCCGGTCCTGCGCGATCGCCTCGTGTTGTTTTCGCACCTCGAGGTCGAGCAGCCGGGAGCGCAGCACCTTCATCGCCTTGGAGCGGTTCTTGATCTGAGACTTCTCGTCTTGCTGAGAAACGACCATCCCGCTCGGTAGATGAGTGATGCGTACAGCCGAGTAGGTCGTGTTGACGCTCTGCCCCCCAGGGCCGCTCGAGCAGAAGGTGTCGATCCGGAGGTCCTTGGGATCGATCCGAATGTCCACCTCTTCGGCTTCGGGGAGCACGGCAACCGTGGCCGTCGACGTGTGGATGCGACCGCTGGCCTCGGTCGACGGCACCCGCTGGACCCGGTGGACCCCGCTCTCGTACTTGAGGCGGCTGTAGGCGCGTCGGCCCTCGATGGAGGCGATGACCTCCTTGATGCCGCCGACGCCTGTTTCGCTGGTCGACAGCACCTCGAGACGCCAGGCGTTTCGTTCCGCGAATTTGCCGTACATGCGGAACAGATCCGCTGCGAACAGTCCGGCCTCGTCGCCGCCGGTGCCGGCCCGGATCTCCAGCACGACGTTCTTCTCGTCATTGGGGTCCTTCGGCACGAGCAGCCGTCTGAGCTCGAGCACGAGGTCGTACCGGCGGACCTCCAACGCGGGTAGCTCCTCGGCCGCCAGCTCGCGCAGGTCTGCGTCGGCGATGAGCTCCTCGGCCTCGGCGATCTCCTTGACGACGGACTTGTACTCCCGAAACCGCTCAACGATCGGTTGGATCTCGGCCAGCGCCTTGGCGTGCTTTCGATACTCGTCCCCTTCCGCCCGGCTCGCGGCATCGGTGACCAGCTGCATCAGGCCCTCGTAGGTCGCCTCGATCGCGCTCAGCTTGTCGATCATCGTGCTCGGGAAAGAGGTCGGTCACTGCGCGGGGCGCAGCGGGACGGGACGTCCCGCTCCCACCTCACGAGGTACCACCCGACACCGGCGGGAGAAACGCCACCTCGTCACCCTCGTGAACGACGGTGTCGCGCCGGACGTACTCCGCATTGACGGCGCAGGAGATCGACGAGGTGTGCGACTCCAGCGCCGGGAACTCGCGGGCGAGGGCGTGCCAGACGGCCGCGACCGTCGCCCCGTCGGGGGTGTCCCGTTCCATCTCGCCCGTCTCGCAGATCTCGCGCAGCCGGGCGAACAGCCGGATCGTCACCCGCATGCTCGCCGGTAGGCCTCCGCCTGCGCCCCGGCATCCTCCGGATCCGCGGTTGCGCCCTCGATCCAGACGTCACCGTCCTCGAAGAACTCGTGCTTCCAGATGGGCGCGATCTGCTTGATGCGTTCGATGGCGTATCGGCATGCGGCGAAGCAATCGCCACGGTGCGCGGAGGCCGCGACGATCGCGACGCTGGCCTCGCCGACCGCCAACCGACCCGTCCGGTGGTGGATGGCCAGGCGCACCGTCGGCCACCGCTCGCCGATCTCCGCGCCGATCCGCCGGAAGGTCCCAAGCGCGAGCGGCGCGTACGCCTCGTACTCCAGCCGTGACACGCGCCTGCCGGCATTATTCCGGCGCACCAGGCCGAGGAACGTGGTGATCGCGCCAACCCCGATCGCCGAGGGGGCGGGGCCGCTCTCGATCGATGCCACGGCGCGGATGGCCTGCTCGAGCTCCAGCGGGTCGTTCGTGATGACGAACGGTGCCGAGTGCATCGCTTGGTACTGTGTCAGCTTCGCGTGGCGCGGAACGACGCCCGCCGGGCACTAGCAGCCCGTGGTAAGAGTCCGGCTGCAGTCGGACGGCGCTGCATCCCGCCACGTGCCGCGCTGAGCATTGTTCACGACGGCTCAAATACTCCCGGTATTCTCGCTCCTCGCGTCTTGCTCGGGCCGGCCGCGCCATCTCTCAAGGCGGCCCTCGGTGCGACGCCGGACTTTTAGCACGGGCTGCTAGCCAGTATAGCAGTGAGCGCCGACCCACTTCACGAGGTCGACCCGGCTTGATCGGGGAACACACCGGCCGCCCAGAGATGATGCAGCGCGCCGTGGCCCTCGCCGATGGCGAAGCCATGTCTGATGGCCTCCGTCACGTACGCCTTCGCGAGATGACAGGCTGGAATCAGTGGGCGACCCCGTGCCAGGCTGGCGGCGATGGCGGCCGAAAACGTGCAACCCGTGCCGTGCGTGTTTCGGCTGTCGAGCCGCGGCGCCCTGAGCTCCGTGAACGTCTGGCCGTCGTAGAGCACATCGACGGCATCGGAGCCCGAAAGGTGCCCGCCCTTGACGATGACGGCCGTGGGACCGAGTCCATGAATGCGTGTGGCGGCATCCCGGGCGTCGTCCATCGAGCGAACCGACCGTCCGGATAGCGCCTCCGCCTCCATGACGTTCGGTGTCACCACGTAGGCACGCGGCAGAAGGCGGGTCCGGATAGCCGCGAGTGCGTCGTCATCGAGGAGGTGTGCGCCACTCTTCGCGATCATGACGGGGTCGACGACGACCCGTGGAATCGCCAGCGCGTGGAGGGCCGCCGCCACGGCCTCGACGATGGCGGTCGTCGCGAGCATCCCGGTTTTTGCGGCCTGCACGCCAATATCCGTGACGACGACCTCGATCTGGGTGGTCACGAGGTCGGTTGGAAGCGGCAGCACGGCCGAGACGCCGACTGTGTTCTGCGCCGTGATGGCCGTGATGGCGGACGTTCCGAAGACACCGAAGGCGGCGAATGTCTTCAGGTCGGCCTGAACGCCGGCCCCGCCGCCCGAGTCGCTGCCCGCAATTGTCAGTGCGTGCCTCATGGGATAGAATCCGTCTCGTGCCGGCTCATCATGCGTCGGACGCGTTGTCCCCGGCGGATCGGGGGTCGCTGTTCGTCTCCGTCGCCGATCGCGCGCGCCTCGGGCTCGCCGCGCGCCTCGCATCGGTGCTGCTGCTCGCCGGCCTGACGGCGGCGGCGGCGCAGATCAGCGTGCCGCTACCGTTCACGCCCGTGCCCTTCACGCTCCAGCCGGTGCTGGTCCTGGTGGGCGGGGCCGCTCTCGGATCGCGTCTCGGCGCGGCGAGTCAGATACTGTATCTCGCGGCAGGCGTAGCGGGCTTGCCCGTCTTCGCGGCCTCGGCCGTGCTGCCGCTGGGTGCGGCCCGGCTGCTCGGACCCACCGGTGGCTATCTGATGGCCTATCCGCTCGCCGCGTTCCTCACCGGACGACTCGCCGAGCGCGGCCTCGATCGCCGCTATTCGACATCGCTGCTCGCGATGATCGCCGGGCTGGCGGTCATCTTCACCGGCGGCGTGACCTGGCTCGCCCTTCTGCAGCCGGGCCCGGTCGGGCTCGGTCACGCCCTGCACGCCGGCCTCTATCCGTTCGTGGCCTTGGACCTGCTGAAGCTCTGCGCCGCCGCTGCGATCCTTCCGGCCCTCTGGCGACTCGTCGGTCCCCGACCCAGCCACCAGGATCCCTCACCGTAGCCCGGCGGCCTGCGTCGTCGCGGGTGGGGATGCCGTGAACACCAGCAAGTGCTGATAGGGCAGCACGGGCTCTCGTTCGGCGAGCCGAAGCCCGGCGGCTTCGGCCGCGCGGATGATGTTCGCCGGGTCGACCCGCTCTTCGATCGGCGGACCTGGCCCACCGCCGTCCCGCTTGAACTCGATGATGCCGAGCCGGCCCCGCGGTGCCAGTGCGCCCGTCGCATTGCGGAGGAGGTCGACCGGATTCTCCATCTCCCTGAAGGCGTCGACGATCAGGATGGCATCGAGCTGCGCCGCCGGGAGCCCAGGGTCATCCGGCGTGCCCAGGATGACCCGGACGTTGCCCAGGCTCTCGCGTCGGACGCGCCGCTCGATTGTCTCGATCATCTCCGGCTGGATGTCCTCCGCGTACACGACCCCGTTGGGTCCGACCCGTCGCGCGAGCCTGACCGTGAACCAGCCGCCGCCGGCGCCGAGATCGGCGACCTGTGAGCCGTCGGCGACGGCCAGCGCATCCATGACCTGCTCTGGTTTTTGCCAGGCGTCCCGGTCGGGTCCCTCCAGGAGGCCGAGGTCTTCCGGAGGGAAGAGCCGGCCGTGCGGACCCGGCACCTGAGAAGCCGCCTGCGGTGCATGGACGACGAGCGCGGCCGCGACGAGCACGGCGAGACGCGCACTCCCGACGGTCAGCAGCATGGATCACCCCGCGCGATCGTGGGGAGCGGCGGGCGGCCGTAGCCCTGCCCCGTCGCGGCAAAGTCGAGCGCGGTCGTGGCCAGGTCGGCGATCGGGAGCAGCGGACCCGGCGTGGCCTCGGCCACGTCGACCGCCTTCAGATACCCGTGGCAGCCGTCGCACAGCTCGAGTCGACGGCTTCCCTCGCGGGAATCGGGTATCACGGTCTGGAAGCTCCCGCGTTCGTGCCCGTCGCAGTAGGCACATCGAAGTACGGGGGGGCGCCAGGCGGTACCACAGAACGAGCAGCGGAGCTCGCGGCACCCGCCTCGGATCTCGGCGAGCGCCGGCCAGGATCCGCAGGCGGGACACCCGGTGCCGTTCCAGCCTGCAAGGGCCGCGCGAACGGCGTCCGTGCGCCCGTTCCCGCGCGGCCCGAGGAACCGGCGTTGGAGTACGAACGCCGCCGGCCCCACGGCCAGCTCGGCCACCAACCAGACCAGGTCGGGCGAGAGCCCGGCGTGGAGCGCGGTCATCCGGATCGCGTCCTGATCGCGAGCGAGAGAGGCCACGAGCAGTGACCCCGGGTCGATCCGGCGCTGCCGCAGCACGTCGTGGACGTGGGACGCCGCGTCGCCGGCACCGCCTCGGGAGAGGTCCACGCAGGACTCCAGGAGCGCCGGTTCGAGGACATCGGCCGGCAACGCGATGTGCTCGCCACGCAGGGCGGGGACCCCGGCGTGGAGCTTGGCGCACAGGTGACGGTCGGGCACGGCCCACTCGGGCAGCCGCCGGCGTTCCAGCGTTCGGGTGAGATCGAGGCTGCGGCCGAGCAGCCGTCGCTGCAGGGCGATGGACGCCTCGAGATCCGGCCGATCGACCGCAATGGCCGTCCATCGCGCCTCGGCCGCCTCCGCCCATTCATCGAGGGCCCCGGTTCGTGGCTCGGTCGTGCTCATGCCGTGGCTCCGGCGACGTTCGTGGGGGAAGTCTGGGGACGTCCCCGCGCAGGCGGAGTGGACCCAGTATGGCCCCGCGTTCGACCTGGTGACAAGCGATCCTCGTAAGCCGTTGGTAACAAATGCTCTATCGTCACAGGGCGGGCGGCCGTCGCTCACGGAGGGCCTTGAAACCCGCCCGGGTCAGGTCGTATAATTGACAAGCGGGGCGGCCCGTCGGCCGTCTAAGACGAGGTATTCAACATGATTAGCGTTACAACGGAAGCCGCGACCAAGATCACGGAGCTCCTGACCGAGGAGAACAAGGAGAATTCCGGGCTGCGCGTGTTCGTGCAAGGTGGCGGATGCTCCGGGTTTCAGTACGGCCTGATGATCGAGGAGGGAGAAGGAGTCGCCGACACCGACCAGGTGTTCGAATCCAGCGGTGTCAAGCTATTCATCGATCCGATCAGTGTCAGGTATCTTCAGGGAGCCGAGGTCGATTTCCTCGACAACCTGAGCGGCGGCGGGTTCACCATCAAGAATCCCAACGCCAAGTCGACCTGCGGCTGCGGGTCGTCGTTCACGGTATAGCTCATCGGGCGGCGGCCCCGCGTACCCCCGGGCTTTCTCTCGGACCCGTTCATCGTACGCCCGCCCCGGCGCGCTGCTGCGAGGTGCGCCGGCGGGTACTCGGGGTCTCCCGACCACGGCTCTTGACGTCGAGAGCATCCACCCTTTGACGATGGAATCCACATCGGCCTACGTCGAGAGCCTGCGGCCTTCGGGCGGCAGGCGATCGAGCAAGCGGGACCTGATCGTCAACGTGTTCCTCCGCCAGGAGGGACATCTGTCCGCCGACGATCTCGTGGATCTGATTCGGGGAGAAGACGAGAAGATCAGCCGCGCGACCGTCTACCGCACCCTGCACTGGATGGTCGACGCCGGGATCGCACGCAAGGTGGATTTCGGTGAGGGCCGATTCCGATTCGAGCATTCGTACCGGCACCCGCGCCACTTTCACCTCATTTGCAAGACCTGCAGCCGCTCGTTCGAGTTTCTCAGCTCGGATATCGAGGCACTGGTCGAGGAGGTGGCCGCGGCCCGCAACTTCTCCGCGCGACAGAGCGTGGTGCAGATCTACGGCACCTGCGAGGCCTGCCGCACGGGGAGGCAACCACCCCCGAGCGAGACCACGACCGAGTTGCTCTTCGCCCGCGATGCGCTCCGTATCGCGATCGCGACCGAGAAGAGTGGGCTGGCCTTCTACTCGCGGGCCGCGCGAATCACACGCGACCGACGCGGGCGGAGCGTGTTTCAAAAGCTAGCGGAAGAGGAGCGCGAGCACCTTGGAACCCTGGAGGCACGCTACAAGGAGCTGCTGGCGCAGGACCCTCACCTGGAGGCTCGTCCGACCTTCCTCTTCTTCAAGGGTGCCGCCAACGGGCTCTTCTCGGCCGGAACCGAGCAGCTGGGGCGCGGTGTCAACGACAAGCAAGCCCTGATGATCGGGATCAAGTGCGAGCGAGGATCTCATCGCTTCTTCAAGCGATACGGTGAACGCTTCGAGGATTCGGAGGGCAAGCGCATCTTCCTCGAGTTCGCGGACGAGGAGCGCGCGCACCTCGAGCTGCTGATTCGCGAGTATCGCGCGATGGCGAAGCGTCGCACGAAAACCGTGGGCCGATCCCAGACGATGTCGGGACGCCAGCGTCGGGTGAGTCGCTGACCGCTCGCCCCGATCGGCCAACCAAGGGCGTCCCGTCTTGATCGATCTTCACCTCCACACCACCGCCTCGGATGGCCGCTGCACGCCGCTCGAGCTGGTGCGCCGAGCCGGCGCGGCGGGGATCATCGTGCTGAGCGTCACCGACCACGACACGATGGCGGCGTCAGCGGAGGCCGCTCACCACGCGACGGAGCTCGGGATCGAGGCGGTCCCGGGCATCGAGATCACCGCGGTGTCATCCGGGCTCGACGTGCACGTGCTAGGCTACTTCCTCGACGCGGCGGCGCCCGGCCTCGTCGCGCTGCTCGAGGAGCAGCGGCGGGACCGGGTACGGCGGGTGACCGAGATGGTCGATCGCCTGTCGACCCTGGGTGTGTCGATCGAGCCGAGTGCCGTCCTCCGGGCCACACGCGACGTGCCGCGGGGATCCGTGGGACGTCCCCACGTGGCGCGGGCGCTCGTCGAGGCAGGTCACGTCGCGTCGGTCGCGGAGGCGTTCGCGACGCTCATCGGCACGCAGGGGCCGGCGTACGTCGAGCGTCGCGGTGTGGCGCCGGCGGTGGTGGTCGGGGTGATCGCGGAGGCGGGCGGGGTCGCCTCGCTCGCCCACCCGGGCCTCCTCCGCCGAGACGACCTGATTCCCGATCTGGCGGGCGCCGGTCTCGGCGCGCTCGAGGCCCGGCACAGTCAGCACCCCCCGCACACAGAGGACCACTATCTTCGGCTGGCGATGGATCACGACCTGGCCGTCACGGGGGGGGCGGACTACCATGGAGACGACTCGCCCCGATCCTCCCTACTCGGCCGGGTGGGGCCGACGCCCGAGGAGTTCGCTCGATTCAGAGATCGCCGGCCCCGAGGAACGAGTTTCTAGTGCACCGCCGTCGAGATCCGGCCACGTAGGCGCACGGTGACTGCCGCGCTGATCACCGCAACGACGCTCTCGATCGCGAGCCTGGTCGCGACCTTCGTGCTGGGCTTCACGGCGGGCAGCAGGGAGGAGCTGCTTCAGCACACCACCTTCGGCATCTTCACCACGCTCATCCTCCTGCTGTCCCATTCCTTCACCATGTTCTATCTGATCGGGAAGGGTAAGGCGATCCGCGAGGCGGTGACCGAGGGAGGGCTGTCTTCCGACCTGACGGCGCAGGTCTTGCGGATGCGACGGCCCGTCTTCTCGGCGGCCACACTCGCGATGACACTCACCATGGCCGCTGCCATCATGGGCGGTGGAGTCGATACGGGCGCCCTCCCCGCCATCGTCCACTCGTCGCTCGCCGTGGCGGCGCTGCTGAGCAACTTCGCGGCGCTGCGCGCGGAGATCCGCGCGCTCGTGTCGTGCGTTCGCGTCGCGGGCGAGGTCGACCGCCTCCTCGAGACGTGAGGAGGCGCCCGCCGCGCGTCACACGATCCGCGGCGATGCCCGCCAGGATGCCTACCGTGAGCGAGGCGCCCGTGATGGAGATCCGGGGCCTCGTGAAGGACTACCACGGGCTTCGGCCGCTTCGCGTCGAGTCGCTCGTCTTGCGCGCCCGCGAGCGGTCTGGCGCTTCTCGCGCTCACGTCGGATGAAGGCTTTGCGACGACCGTTGCCCAGCGGCGCCTCGAGCTGCGTCCTGGTACGGGCGAGGTGAGGAAGCGTCGTCGCTGGAGGAGGATGATCTAACGTGCGAACCCACGAACGCCGATTCAGAAGAGAGCGGGTGAAGCGCGCCGCGGCATGCGGGCCACCCGCGGGGGTGACGTCCTGATGTCGAAGCTCATCCTGTTCGACATAGACGGCACGCTCGTGCTCACCGGCGGGGCGGGCCTGCGTGCCCTCGAACGGGCGTTCGAGCGGGTCTTCGGACTGTCGGGGGCCTTCGAGGGCGTCGAGATGCCGGGGCGGACCGACCAGGTGATCATCGCCGATGCGCTGGAGCGCGCCGGCCTGCAGCCCGAGGCGGCGCTGCAGGCCCAGTTTCACGAGACGTACTGTGAGTACATACGGGAAGAGATCCGCGTTCCGGCCGCCACCAAGGGGACGATGCCAGGTGTGCGGGAGTTGCTGGACGTCCTGGTGGGGAGAGAGGACGCGTATCTCGGCCTGCTCACCGGGAACTTCGTGGCCACCGCACGGATCAAGCTCGAGCACTTCGGCCTCTGGCACTACTTTCGGTGCGGCGCCTACGGCGACGACGCTGCCGACCGCAACCATCTGATGCCCGTCGCCCTCGAGCGCGCGGGTCAGAGCGGAGTCCCCCCCGTGGCGAACCACGACGTGCTCGTCGTGGGGGACACGCCGAGAGACGTCGCGTGCGCTCTGGCCGCCGGCGCGCGGCCCGTGGCGGTGGCGACGGGCCGGTTCGACGTGGCGACCCTCCAGGCGGCGGGAGCCGAGGTCGTGTTCGCGAATCTCGAGGATCTCGACAGCTTCATCGCGCTGCTCGAGGTCGGGGCGGGGTAGCGGTCGCATGGCTGGAGGAGGATATCTCGCCCGGGGAAACCCGTGCGGTAGGCGGCGTTGGGGGTGAACATGGCAGCCAGGCTGGTGGCGTTGAACGCAGGGGCTCGCCGGGCGTTGAAGAGCGTGAAGGTGGATCTGAGCCGCTTGCCCTTCAAGGTGGGCCGGGAGAGCCGGACGATGCTGAGCCGGGTCTCGATGTCGATCGAGCGACGGCTCGGGCTCGGCGCGGGCCTCAACGACGTATACGTGGACGAGCGGGGGGGGCTCCAAGCATCTCGCGGGAGCACTTCATGATCGACTTCTCCGACGGCGCGTTCTTTCTCGTCGATCGCGCCAGCGAGCAGGGGACGCAGGTCAACGGGTTGACGGTAGGCGGCCGGCGCACCGGCGGCCGCGTGAAGCTCGACGACCAGGCCGTCATCACCGTCGGGTCGGAGCCCGCGACCTGCGTGTTCCGATTCGCGGTCGACTGACCGGGCGTCCGCAGGCCAAGGCGCTGCCAGCCATCCATTCCGCCGGGTCCCTTCCCGGACGTACCGCACTCACGGCCTGTCCTCCAACCCCGGTCGCTCCGGACCGTGGCGGGAGCCCTCGGGTCCGCCGCCCCGGGGGGGCACCCGGGATCCCGCCGGCGTCATCGCCGGAGTATGCTGGCGAGAGCGTCATGCACCTGGCATCCTTCGGGCCCGTCGACGAGAGGTCGCGCGCCCAGCTCGAGACCTGCGCCCGGGCGGCGCGCGAGCACGGCGAGCGCGATGCGCGGGGCGTGCTCTGCGCGGATCACCATCCCGGCTATTCGATGCCCATCGGCGGCGTGTTGGCGCTGCGTGAGTGGGTGATGCCGGCCGGCGTTGGCTACGACATCGCCTGCGGCAATTGCTGCGTACGGACGCCCGTCCAGGCGCGTGACGTCGACGTCTCGAGGGTGATGGACGAGATCTGGCGTTCGGTCTCGTTCGGAATGGGACGCAAGAACGCGGAGCGAGTGGATCATGCGGTACTCGACGCGATCGCGGAGAGTCCGGTCCTGGTGCAGCGTGGGCTGCTCGCACTCGCGCGGGAGCAGCTCGGCACGGTGGGGTCCGGCAACCACTACGTGGATCTGTTCGAGAACCGAGCCGACGGGGCGCTCTGGGTCGGGGTGCACTTCGGCTCGCGCGGCTTCGGGCACCGGACCGCCTCCGGATTTCTCTCGATCGCCGCGGGTGGGACCTTTGCAGACAGGGTCCGCGATCGGGGGATGGACAGCGCGCCGCTGATGCTCTCGCTGCACCGGCCATCGGGCCAGGACTACCTCGAGGCGATGCGGCTGGCGGGCGAGTATGCGTACGCCGGACGTGAATGGGTCGTCCGAAAGGTGCTGCAGATTCTCGGAACCACGGCGGTCGAGACCGTCCACAACCATCACAACTATGCGTGGTGGGAACGGCATGGAGGCCACCGGCTGCTCGTCATCCGCAAGGGTGCGACGCCGGCGTTCCCCGGCCAGCGCGGGTTCGTCGGTGGCTCGATGGGTGACGATGCCGTGGTCGTCCGTGGCGTAGAGTCCTCCGCGTCGCAGGCGGCGCTCTACTCGACCGTGCACGGGGCCGGCCGGATCATGAGTCGGCGCGAGGCGGCCGGGCGAGTGTCGCGACGCCGAATGTGGGCGTGTGGGCGTCGGGACTGCCCGGGGCGGCTGCCGATGCGGACGTCCAGGCGCGTGGACGGTGCGAATCCGCCTTGCCCGCTCTGCGGGGGCAAGACCCACGCCCGGCGTGTCACGACGCAGGAGCGCGCCGGGCGTGTCGACTGGCCGGCCGCGCGGGCTCGTCTGGACCGGGCGGGCATCGAGCTGCGCGGCGGCGGAGCCGATGAGGCCCCCGAGGCCTACAAGCGATTGGACGACGTGCTGGCGTGCCATGTCGACACGATCGCGATCGAACATCGACTGCGTCCGATTGGCGTGGCGATGGCCGGCCCCGACGCCACCGATCCCTATAGGGACTGACGGGATGGGAGCCCGGCGCGCGCGGCGCTGTCTCGCGGCAGGCCGGGATGAGCGACCGATCTCGACCACGGGGCGAGTTACACTGCCAGGGATGTACTTTCGTCGTCCCGACCCAGACGCGAGGAGGGTACCGATCGTGATCTCGACCACGCTCCATCAGACCCGTGTCGGCGCGCTCGACGCGGCGCTCCACGCGCCACCGTGTCCGCGGGTGCGCGCGGTCGTGCTGGCGTGTGTGGCGGCCGTGGTGGGGAACGTCGCGGCGCTCGTCACGACACCCGCGACGGCAGCGGCCCAGGACAACGGCTCCTACGCGGGCCGCGAGATCGCCAACGTCATGTCCTTCCGGGGAGCACGGTGGCTGGAACGCGAGGCTCGTGTGGCGGAGGAGAACCCCGACGCGCTCCATGCGTTGTTGCCGATCGAGCCGGGTGACACGGTCGTCGATCTTGGTTGTGGCTCCGGTTTTCACGCCCGCCGGTTGGCCGGCGCCGTCGGCGACACGGGCCTGGTCCTGTGCGTCGACCTCCAGCCGGAGATGCTCGACATCGCCCGGTATCTCGCAGAGCGGGAGGGGATCGACAACCTGTCGTTGGTTCGCTCGACCGAGGCCGACCCGAAGCTCCCGGATGGCGAGATCGATCTGATCCTCATGGTCGACGTGTACCACGAGTTCTCTCAGCCGGCCGCCATGCTCGAAGAGATGCGCGCCGCGCTCGCGCCGGACGGTGTGATCGCCCTGGTCGAGTTTCGGCTGGAAGGAGAGACGGCGCGCCACATCAAGCTCGAGCACCGCATGTCGATCGCCCAGGTGATGAACGAGTGGCGGCCACCTCTCTACGGGCTCATCGAGCGTATCGATTCCCCCCCGACGCAGCACCTGTTCCTGTTCGGGAAAGCGGAGCAGTGATGAGCGTCGCGGCGCCGTCGGTCGATGAATATCGTCCGGATGGCACCGCCGCTCGATGAATTCCGTCCAAATACTGCTCGCCCGTCGCGCGTCGTCAGCCGGCGCCGCGCCAGTCTTGGTCCGACCGAGCGACGACGAAGAAGCAACCGGACGCCACGGTTGGCGTCCGGTCTGTGGTGCAGTAGAAGAAAGCGGAAGTGGCTGGGTGCCAGAAGGGTAATCGGGTAACCGAGCCGTTGTCTTGAGCCCGAGCCGGGGCCAGGCTCCACGCCCCCTCCGTCAAGAAGACCTCCAGTCGGTCGTTCAGCTCCGCTCCCCGGTCGCTGTTCGTCATGAACACGTAGCCCAGCCTCTGGACCTTGTAGAACATGAAGCCGGACTGAAATCCGCCGTTGTTCCCGCCATGCTCGTATCGGACCCCATACTCCGTTGGTTCCATCCCCACTCCGAGGCCCCACGCTGTGTCCCCGGTGTGGAGATAGGTGTCGTGGTCCTCCGGTACCCGCGACTGCCGGCTCAGCATCTCGTCAAGGCTCTCTTCACTCAGCCCCTCCCCGTCCATGAGGGAGATGAGGAACCGTGCGTAGCTCCGGGCCTCCGAGTGCAGCCGACCAGCTACGCCGATCTCCGTCGGGTCGTCGTCAGGGAAAGACCGGGGCCACTCCCGGCCCGCTGGACGACCCTCTTTGTGCCCCATGACCTTGTGCTCGGCCAGGAAGTCGTCCCAGGTCCAGTACGCGTGTTGCATCCCCACCGGCTCGGACACCTCCCTCGCGATGAGCTCGTCCAGCGTCGTCATATTCGTCCCCGTCAGATGGGCAATCACTCGGGCCAGGTAGTGGTACGCTTCGCCGGAGTACGAGAACGTCCCCGGCTCGTGCTTGAGGTACATCTCGCCTCGCGGCACGTTTCGCTCCGGAGGTGCTGGGTCGAACCACCGCCAGTTCGGGAATCCGGTGGTGTGGTTGAGCACCATCCTGGCCGTCACGTGCTGGTATCGCCGGTCGTGCTCGAGTTCAGCAAACGGGAGGTACTCATGAAGGGGTGTATCGAGGTCAAGAACGCCGTTTTCAACCATCCGCATGACGAAGTACGCGAATACCGGCTTCGACAGCGACGCCGCCTCGAAGATGGAGTCCTCGTCGACCGCCTCTCCTGAGTCGACGTTCACCACGCCGAGGGCACGGTGGTAGACGATTCGGCCATCATTGATGATGGCAATCGAGAGCCCCGGGATCTCCAGCGCGGCCATCTGGTCTTCGACGAACCGATCAACGTCCCCCGTGCTGAGTTCTTTCCCGTCGGCCGCGTTGATTCGGTTCCGCTGCTCTACGTTGTACTTCTGGAGGGCGGCGGAATGTGCAAAGGACCACACAGAGGTCGCCCCGATGGCCAACAGGATCGCAATGAGCACGCGGCTCGAACCCTGGATGTGGCGCGCCAAGGATCCACCGAGAAACACCTGCGTGATTCGTCCCATGTCCCCTTGGACGAGAACGCAGGTCGAAAGGTTGGGCACGCGGCGGCGTGCCTCGGCAAACCTGGTACGAAGGGCGTGCGCTCATGTATCCCCGCGGCCAGGGAAGCCCGCTCGGGCGAGGCCGGCCCACCGTCCGCGAGCATGTCGGCGGTCAGTCCGTGGGCTCCGAGATCCTCCAGATAGATGATCATCAGCTCGTTGCGGGCGTGCTCGTCGAGCCGTACCAGACGGACGCTCACGACATCGGGCCCGATCGTGTAGCCGTGCTCGGCGAGCAGGTTCATGACGTGTTCCGAGTCGGACCCCGGACGCCCTTGCCGCTTCCTCTCGTCGATGTTGTAGAAACCACCCGCCGACTCGTAGAATTCCTGGCCGCCGATCGTGGTGCGCCGGGGCTCCGCCGAGTAGTCATAGGTGTGCTGGTTGTCGGGCAGATACCCTTCGAACTGCACCCAGTACATGCGTTCAACCCGGCCGTCTGCGGCATCGACGAACAGATGGACGTCGCACTGCGCGACGCCGTAGAGCTCGAACGAGACGGCGACCGCCGGCTCGCCCCCGAGGTGTGGCTGCTGGCCGAACGCGACACGGGCGCGACGCCGCGGACCAAACACTTCTTCGTCAACCTGCCGGCCACCACCTCCTGGCCGCAGCTCGTCCGACTCGCGCATCAGCGGTGGGCCATCGAGCAGCAGGACCAAGAGTTGAAGACCCACCTCGGGTTGGATCACTTCGAAGGCCGCACGTTCCCGGGCTGGCACCATCACGTCGTGCTCACCGCCGTGACGTACAACTTCCTGCAGGCCGAGCGGCGGCGGCACCTCGCCGGGCTCACCTTTCCAGTGGCCCGCGCGATCGTGCAGGAAATCTTCACCGCGGACCTCTTTGCTCCACGGCCGTTCTACCTGAAGCGCATCGAGGCGCTAAAGTCGGTGCACTTGCGGATCTAACAAAGTAGTACTAGACTAGCGGCCCGTGGTGAAAGTCCAGCATCGCGCCCAGCGACGGCTCTCGGCGTGCGGCTACGATGGCCAGCACACCGAAGTGAAACGGGGAACTGACTACTGCGGCGATCCGCGCGTCCGGGAAAATCGCCTCGCGTGCCGCGGGCTTTCTCAGGCGTAGTCGATCAACACGGCCACGGCCACTGCGATCGAGCCCACGATCCAGATCTTCACCATGAAGGGCAGGATGAAGCGCAGCCAACGGTCGTATGGGATTCCCGCCATGGCCAGGACTCCCACGAGGACGGCCTGGGTGGGAACCAGGATATTGCTGAACCCGTCGCCGAACTGGAAGGCCAATACCGCGACCTGCCGGCTCACGCCCACGAGGTCCGCCAGGGGCGCCATTATCGGCATGGTGACATAGGCCTGACCGCTTCCCGAGGGGATGAAGAAGTTGGCGAGGCTCTGAACGAAGAACATCCCCACGGCGGAAAAGGCGCCCGGAAGCTCCCGGAGGGGAACGCTGATGCCGTGGACCATTGTGTCCACTATGCCGCCCTCGTCCAATACCACCTGGATGCCCCGGGCCACGCCGATCATCAGAGCGGTGCTTGTGAGGTTCGCGTCGCCCACGCCGAAATCCACCGCTGTGCGATCTGGGCTCATGCGGGCGATGATGGCCATGATCACTGTGAGAGCGACGAAGACTCCTTCCATCTCGACCAGATACCAGTGCCACCGGCTCAGCCCGTAGACCAGGACGACCAGAGCGATGCCAACGGCGGCCAGGACCAGCTTGTGCGTGGTGGTCATCGGAGGATGGTCCGCCCCGGCCTCTCCATCTCCGCCACTGGAGTCCGACACCCCTTTGGGCCCGCTGACGTCGGCCACCAGGCTAGCCGCCGGATCCCGTCCCACTTTCTTGGCATATGACCAGACGTGGTGAATGCCAATCGGCAGGAAGACGACCATGAGGGCCATGCGGTACCAGATCCCCGATGCGGGTTGGAGTCCCGCGATGTCCTGCGCGATAAGAACGGTGAAGGGGTTGATGAGGGCAGCGCCGTAACCAACGCCGTACCCAACCATGATGATCCCCACAGCCGTGATCCTGTCGTATCCAAGGGCGAGAGCCAGGATGATGAGGACGGGCACGAAGGGAAAATACTCTTCGCCGAATCCGATGGTGCTCGACCCAGCAGCGAACAGGGCAGTTCCGCCGGCCACCAACCAGAAGGGCCGATCTCCCCAGCGCCTGAGCAGGGCTCCCAGCGCGGCATCCACGGCCCCCGTGGCCCGAAGAACGGCGAATGCACCCCCGATGATGAAGACGAAGAAGATGATCTCGTGTGCTCCGTTGAAACCCTTGGGAATGGCCGTCAGGCCAGCCAGAGGCGACAATGCCGGAGCGTTCGGGGTGAAGTGGAAGCTGCCGGGCACCACCTGGAGTCGTCCGGCGGAATTCTCCATCCGTTCGAACGACCCGGCGGGAAGCAGGTATGAGAAGACCTGGGCTAGGATCACCATCCCGAAGAGGACAACCAGAGTGTGTGGGACCTTGAATCTGCTTTCCGTCACAATGGAATCTCTCTTTTCACACTTGCGTCCATTCTTTGACGGAGCGTGCACGCAACCGTTCGCAGGGCGCTATGAACCGAAATGTTCGCTCTTCGCGTACTTCTCGAACCAGCCAGTCCTTCTCCCCTTCTATCCAAAGCGTCGGCCTGGTGCTAGTTCGTATCTCCAACGTCATCACGATGTGTCAGCCGTTTTCGAAGCGCCGCGAAAGACTGAACGAATTGCATAGATCGCAACGCAAGCGCCAACCAGAACGGCGATGGTGGCAACTTCGTTAAGTGGCATCTGCAGTAGCAGCAAGCCGACGATGGCACAACTCAGCAACGGTATGACTGGTCCGAATGGCAACCTGAACTCGCCGTCTTTGGGCAATCCGTCACGCTGGCGTAAACGCAGCACGGCAAGGCTGACTCCGAGGTCGACGAGCAGCAGTGAGCCTGTTGCCACAACGGCCAGATACTTGAATGTGCCACTCAACGCGAACACACCGATGCCTAGTACTACTTTGTTAGATCCGCAAGTGCACCGACTTTAGCGCCTCGATGCGCTTCAGGTAGAACGGCCGTGGAGCAAAGAGGTCCGCGGTGAAGATTTCCTGCACGATCGCGCGGGCCACTGGAAAGGTGAGCCCGGCGAGGTGCCGCCGCCGCTCGGCCTGCAGGAAGTTGTACGTCACGGCGGTGAGCACGACGTGATGGTGCCAGCCCGGGAACGTGCGGCCTTCGAAGTGATCCAACCCGAGGTGGGGCTTCAACTCTTGGTACTGCTGCTCGATGGCCCACCGCTGATGCGCGAGTCGGACGAGCTGCGGCCAGGAGGTGGTGGCCGGCAGGTTGACGAAGAAGTATTTGGTCCGCGGCGTCGCGCCCGTGTCGCGTTCGGCCAGCAGCCACACCTCGGGGGCGAGCCGGCGGTCGCGCCAGTCGTGGGCCGGGGTCACCCGCAGGGCCACACACTGGACCGTCCAGCGGCGCCCGCCGCGGCGGTTGCGCCAGCTGATGGGCCGCCACCGCGGCTGCGCCTTGGCGGCCTGGGCCACCGTGTACGCCCGCACGCCCGCCGCCAGGTCTGGCCGGGTGCGCGGGCGCCCCAGCCGGCCGCCCCGCCGGTGCCCGAGGCGCGGCCGCCCCAGGAACACGGTCTGCGACGAGGAAATCCCCACCGCATAGGGGAGCCGCAACCGATGCCACATGGCCCGAAACAGGCCGGTATCGCCAAACTCCGCATCGGCCAGCACGCCGGTGCCGGTGAGGCCGCTGGCGCGCACCTGCCGGAGCAGGGTGAGCGCTTGGCGCCACTTCGCCTGCAACCGGACACCCCGGGGAAGCCGCGCCCGATCGCGGGCGGCGTCGGTCAGCCACGCCTCGGGCACATAGAGCGCGGCCCCCAGCAAGTAGGCGCGCAGCCCGGTCCACAGCGCCGCGGTGACCGCCACTTGGCCATTGGCGACTTTCCCCACGGCCCCACAGTACTGGCGGGCCACCCCGACCGAGGACGTCCCTGGCTTGGGGAAACTCGTGCCAGCGAAGATCACCAGCCCTTCGCGTTCGGGCAGCACCGCCCGCAGGCAGCGCCAGACGCCGTCGGCACTCCACGGCGCATCGGTGATGAAGTGTTGGAACGCTTGATAGCCCCCGGGATCGGTCCCCCCGCGCCAGCATCGCTTCCATCGACTTGCGCGGGCTGTCGCTGAGCAACCCCTGGACGTACCGGCGCAACGCCAGCTCCTGTGCGCGATGGCCGAAGCACGCCTTGAAGGCCTCGAGCCATCTCATCAGGCGACGCAACTGCCCCACCGTGCGGCGGTCGTGCACTACCGCGCAGGGTCCCGAATTCGCCGGAAAAGTACAATGTCCTCAAATTAGATCACTTGTCGGATCTCGCCCAAATTGTGCGATCTAACAAAGTAGTATTAAGAATGTCGAATTTTATTGGATCAAAATTGAATGATTTTCCTAGAAGATCCAGCTTCTAGAAATTGGTGCAGGTTATGCTAGTGAATTGGCTTCAGATCACCTCGGCGTGGAAGTCTGGTTTCCCGTCGAGCAGGCCTCAGTCCACTAAAGGAGACAGGATGAAGGCACCACGAATCGCGGCGGTCGCCCTTGCCGTGTTTACAGTGGGGGCAGGCGCGGCGCTGGCCCAGACGGCCACGACCGGCGCCATCGAAGGGGAGGCGGCCGACGAGACCGGCGCCGTCCTTCCGGGCGTCACGGTGACGGCAACCAGCCCGGCTATGCAGGGCCAGAACGTCGTCTTTACCACCGCCGAGGGGAATTACCGGATTCCACAGATTCCCCCTGGCACTTACCGGATCGTGTTCGAGCTGCCGGGCTTCACGACCTTCGTGCGTGAGGGGGTCGAGATCGGCCTCGGGTTCACGGCCGAGATCGATGCCGAGATGCGGGTGGCCACCCTCGAGGAGACGGTGACGGTCACCGGCGAGTCGCCGGTCGTCGACGTGGCGTCGACCAAGACGGCGACCAACTTCGACGCGGCGAAGCTGGCGAACCTGCCGGGCGCGCGCGACTTCTGGGCCATTCTGGCCAACGCGCCGTCGATGCAGATGAGCCGGATCGACGTGGGCGCGAGCCGCGCCGGCACGCAGACCGGGTATGCGGCCTACGACAGCAAGATGACCCAGCACCGGCCGGAGGTCGAGGGCATGGTGCTGACCGAAGGCCGTGGCGGCGCGTGCTTCTACTACGACTTCGGCTCGTTCGACGAGGTGTCGATCGGCAGCGGGACCCACAGCGCCGACATGGGCTGGCCGGGCGTGCAGTCGCAGTTCATCGCCAAGTCGGGCGGGAACGAGTATCACGGGACGGCGCGGGCCGACTACCAGTGCGGCGACTGGCAGGCGACCAACATCGACGACGAGCAGATTGCGCTGGGCGTCGTGGGTGGCGAGACGGTCGCGGCCAACGAAGTGAACAAGTTCCATCGCTACTGGGACTTCAACGCGGACGCGGGCGGCTACTTCAAGAAGGACAAGCTGTGGGTGTACGGCTCGGCGCGTGAGTGGGACATCCGCGGGTTCCGGGCGAACTTCCCGGTCAAGCCGTTCCGCACACATCTGAACAACCTGTCGGGGAAGATGACCTACTCGATCAACCAGGACAACAAGGCCATCTTCTACTCGATGTATGGCCGGAAGAACCAGGTGAACCGGACGAACACGCACCGGCTGAGCTCGAGTGCGGCGATTCACCGGAGCACGGACTCGACCTGGAACCAGCTCTACTGGGGCTCGGTGACCAAGGGCGAGTGGAACTCGGTGCTGAGCGACCGGGCGTTCTTCGAGGTCCGGGGCGGGAAGATGGGCTACGACTGGACGAACTTCAGCTATGCCCCGCAGGAGTACACCTTCGAGGACCTGGGGAACAACGAGGTCAGGGGTGGCAACCGGAACTGGCAGCGGGACCGGCACCGGGCGCAGGTGCTGAGCTCGCTGACCTACTTCCAGGACGACTGGGCCGGCGACCACAACTTCAAGGTGGGCGCGGACTTCTTCCGGGAGATCCGGCGGGGCCATGCCGGCGGCCTGTCCCGCAACCCCGGCGGCCGGAACCTGATCCCCGAGCAGTACCTGCACATGGACCTGTTCCACCTGCTGCAGAACGGCGTGCCGGCGGAGGTCTATCTGTTCGAGGCGCCGAACTTCAACGACAGCCGGCTGTGGACCTACTCGGCCTACGGGAGCGACTCGTGGGCGATGAACCAGCACCTGACGTTGAACCTGGGCGCGCGCTACGACCGGTATCGGCACTATCTGCCGGAGAACAGCCACGGCGTGGGCCGGATCCACTGCTTCAGCGTGGAGTGCCAGGCGGGCGGGATCACCTATCCGGGTGCCACGCTGCTGACCTGGAACCAGGTGGCACCGCGGTTCGGGGCGACCTTCGACGTCGCCGGCGACGGCAAGACGGTCATCAAGACGAACTACGCCTGGTACTACTGGAACCCGAGCGCCGACCTGGCCGACAGCGTGAACCCGAACAACCAGGAGTGGTTCCAGCGGCACGAGTGGGCAGACCTGAACGGCAACGGCAACTGGGATCCGGGTGAGGAAGGCGCGCTCAACGCACGCCGGGGCGGCGCGGCCTCGACGTCGCTGGACCCGAACGTCGATGACCAGCGGACCCGCGAGCTCGCCTTCTGGTTGGAGCGCGAGCTCATCCCGAACTTCGGAATCCGGGGTGGCTACGTCTACCGGAAGATCGATAACCTGTATCAGAACGGCGTCGGCACGCGGCCCTTCAGCGCGTACAACGTGCCGGTCGAGATCCAGGATCCGGGACCCGACGGATCAACGGGAACCGCCGACGACGGGCCGATCCTCAACGGGTTCAACCTGGACCCGGCGGTCCTGGCGCTCGGGATCGTCAACCAGACGCGGAACGTGCCGGGCGAGCCGGAGTTCCACACGTTCGAGATCAGCGGCACGAAGCGGATGGCCGACAACTGGTCGCTGATCGGTGGCTTCTCCTACCGGCTGACCCGCGACATGGACAACAACTACTTCGGCAACACAATCCGAGGCGGTGAGGGTGGCCTCGAGAACCCGAACGAGTGCATCAACACGGGCGACTCGGACTGCCGGTTCCACTTCACGACCTGGAATTTCAAGGTCAACGCGACCTACCAGGCACCGGGTCAGTGGATCATCAGCCCGAACCTGCGGCACCAGGCCGGCCAGCCCTTTGGCCGGATCTTCCGGCCACGTCTGAACTACGGCCGGCAGCGGATCCTGGCCGAGCCGATGGACACGAATCGGCAGGACAACATCACGGTCTTCGACGTTCGAACCGAGAAGGCGTTCGACATCGGTCCCCAACGCGGCGGGCGGCTGATCGGGTTCTTCGACGTCTACAACATCACGAACTCGAACGCGGCGGAGAACATCAATGCCAACTCGGGCGGCAGCTATCTGCGGCCGATCGAGATCCTCAATCCGCGGATCATGCGGATTGGCGTGAAGTTCGAGTGGTAAACCCTGGACGCTGAGGCGAGCAGGTCTGGGGACCAGACCCCCGGGCCTCCGGCCTTTGGCGTCTGACGGTCTCTTGGGGCGTGTAGCTGTTGGGGCTACACGCCCTTTCTTTTTGGCCGGGGATGTCGCACACGACCAGCGTGTCCAGAGGCGGGTCGCACTGAAATTAGCAGGCGTCTTCCAATGCTCGAGCTTGCGGTCGGCGGCATGACGGCGGTACACTAGTACTACTTTGTTAGATCGCACAACTTGGGCGAGATGCGACAAGTGATCTAATTTGAGGACATTGTACTTTTCCGGCGAATTCGGTACCCTGCGCGGTAGTGCACGACCGCTGCACGGTGGGTCAGTTGCGTCGCCTGATGAGATGGCTCGAGGCCTTCAAGGCGTGCTTCGGCCATCGCGCACAGGAGCTGGCGTTGCGCCGGTACGTCCAGGGGTTGCTCAGCGACAGCCCGCGCAAGTCGATGGAAGCGATGCTGGCGCGGGGGACCGATCCCGGGGGCTATCAAGCGTTCCAACACTTCATCACCGATGCGCCGTGGAGTGCCGACGGCGTCTGGCGCTGCCTGCGGGCGGTGCTGCCCGAACGCGAAGGGCTGGTGATCTTCGCTGGCACGAGTTTCCCCAAGCCAGGGACGTCCTCGGTCGGGGTGGCCCGCCAGTACTGTGGGGCCGTGGGGAAAGTCGCCAATGGCCAAGTGGCGGTCACCGCGGCGCTGTGGACCGGGCTGCGCGCCTACTTGCTGGGGGCCGCGCTCTATGTGCCCGAGGCGTGGCTGACCGACGCCGCCCGCGATCGGGCGCGGCTTCCCCGGGGTGTCCGGTTGCAGGCGAAGTGGCGCCAAGCGCTCACCCTGCTCCGGCAGGTGCGCGCCAGCGGCCTCACCGGCACCGGCGTGCTGGCCGATGCGGAGTTTGGCGATACCGGCCTGTTTCGGGCCATGTGGCATCGGTTGCGGCTCCCCTATGCGGTGGGGATTTCCTCGTCGCAGACCGTGTTCCTGGGGCGGCCGCGCCTCGGGCACCGGCGGGGCGGCCGGCTGGGGCGCCCGCGCACCCGGCCAGACCTGGCGGCGGGCGTGCGGGCGTACACGGTGGCCCAGGCCGCCAAGGCGCAGCCGCGGTGGCGGCCCATCAGCTGGCGCAACCGCCGCGGCGGGCGCCGCTGGACGGTCCAGTGTGTGGCCCTGCGGGTGACCCCGGCCCACGACTGGCGCGACCGCCGGCTCGCCCCCGAGGTGTGGCTGCTGGCCGAACGCGACACGGGCGCGACGCCGCGGACCAAATACTTCTTCGTCAACCTGCCGGCCACCACCTCCTGGCCGCAGCTCGTCCGACTCGCGCATCAGCGGTGGGCCATCGAGCAGCAGTACCAAGAGTTGAAGACCCACCTCGGGTTGGATCACTTCGAAGGCCGCACGTTCCCGGGCTGGCACCATCACGTCGTGCTCACCGCCGTGACGTACAACTTCCTGCAGGCCGAGCGGCGGCGGCACCTCGCCAGGCTCACCTTTCCAGTGGCCCGCGCGATCGTGCAGGAAATCTTCACCGCGTACCTCTTTGCTCCACGGCCGTTCTACCTGAAGCGCATCGAGGCGCTAAAGTCGGTGCAATTGCGGATCTAACAAAGTAGTACTAGCGGTCGGACGGTTCTCCCTTCCCCTTCCCCGTTCTCTCCTCGGATCGCCGACGGCCTCACGCCGACGCTTCGCCGGCGGTTTCTCGCCGCCATCACGCAGCTCCGGGCCGCGCCGGAGATGCGGGCGTTCCTGAAGGCTCTAGCTGCCGGACGAGCTTCGGTGAGCCAGCTGGATCTGTCTGCTTCTACTACAACCTGCAACGCGGGGAGTGGGCGGTGCCGGGGGTGGAGTCGGATGCTGTGGCCGGAGATCCAGGGTGTCGGGAGCGCCGTGAAGTGCCGGCCTGTCGCACTACCGGAGCAGCGCAGACCTCGAGCACGGCGATCCGGGAACTGCACGACCTTCCCCGACACACTCCAGCCTGTCGTGCAGGCCGTGGTCGAGGCGTTCGGGCAGGGCGGGAGCGCCGCGGCGCGGCAGCTCGGCGTGGCTCTCGGGGTGTCCGCGCAGTTCGACCAGACCAACCCGCTGACCCTGAGTGTGGTGCGCGCACGTGGGGCGGCCCTGGTGACGGCTGTCACGGACGAGACGCGGGCCGCGATCCGCGCCGTCATCGCGCGATCGTTCAGCGACGGGATCCCGCCGCGTCAGGTGGCCCAGCTGCTCCGGCCGCTCATCGGCCTGACCGAGCGTGACAGTCTGGCCGTCGTCAACTTCCGGTTCGCGCTGCTCGAGCAGGGGCTCCCGCCGACACTCGTCGCGAACCGGGCCGAGTTCTACGCCGCGCGGTTGCTCCGTCAGCGTGCCGAGACGATTGCCTGTACGGAGCTGATTCACGCGGCCAACGCCGGCCAGCAGGCGCTCTGGGAGCAGTCGGTGCGCGATGGCGTGCTGCCCCCCGAGACGCAGCGGCTCTGGCTCGTGACGCCGGATGACCGGCTGTGTCCCATCTGTGCGCCGATGGAGGATCACGTGCGCGAAGTGCAGGAGGCGTTCGTCTCGCCCTACAACGGGTCCACGGCCAGCGTTCCGCCGATCCATCCGCGCTGTCGCTGCGCCGTGGCGATCTCGTCGGTGCCGGTCTCACAACGTCGCGCGGTGGCCTAGTCAGGATGCCTCAACGACGATCGCGCGGTCGACATCCCCGGGTGCCTGGCGAGCGGTCCTGTGTGCGCGTGGAGATCCGATTGACGGAACGCGAACGCCAGCATCTGGTCTGTGTCGCGCGTGAGAATCAGACCACGGTGACAGACGTGCTACGGGAGGCGGTCAACGAATTCGTGATGGACTACACGGAGCGGCGAAATCTTCTGCTAATCGGACAGGAGATTTGTTGGGACCAAGGCTTTTTGTCAACGTCCGCGATCACCCCGCCTATGTCATCGGCCGATCGCGTTTCTCGTCGGACTGATAGCTCCGCCCAACAGGACGAGCAAATGCGCCGCAGGCACGTCCTTACAACGCGATAACGACACTTCCGATTCTCTGTTCGGTTTCTACTCTACGATGCGCTTCGGCGACTCGTTCCATGGGATAGACTCGATCGACAGTCGATTGAATCTTGCCGTAATCGATCATCTCCTTGAGCGCGAGGAGCTCTTCCTCCATTTCTCCGGCAAAGGCAAAGACCACTGTCTTGTCTGTGAACACGGACGTCACGGCGGATCGCAACATGTCAGACAAGCGCGGATTTCCTATCACGTAACGTCCCTTGGGGTTCAGCGCGGCCACGCACCCTGAGTAGGAGCTTCGGGCCACCATGTCGAAGATCACGTCGTATCTATGGCCGGATCTGGTGAAGTCTTCTTTGGTGTAGTCGAAGAAATGGTCGGCCCCAATACGACGCAACATTGTCTGTTTGATCCCACTATCAACCGCCGTCACCTCTGCCCATATTTTTGGCGATCTGAACCCCGAAGGTGCCGATGCTTCCGCCCGCACCGTTGATCAAGATTTTTTCGCCTTTCTGAACTCGCGCCAACCTCAAGAAGTGAAGAGCATTCAATCCGCCAAGAGGCACCGCGGCAGCCTCTTCGAAGCTCATGTTGGACGGTTTCGATACAATCGTGTACTCCACTGGCAAGCACATGTATTCACCGTAGGCACCCATTCGAAGTTTGGTGGAGCCGAAAACCTGATCTTCTACCGTAAGTTTCGACACGTCTTTCCCCACAGCTTCGACTTCTCCCGAGAAGTAAGCCCCTAAGACCTGTCGCTTGGGTTTTGTGATCCCGATGGCAAGCCGCAGGGGCAGCCAAAACCACTTGACTGGAAAGCTAAAGCTCCGGAGCTCGCAGTCGGCCTTTGTCACCCTCCGCGGCGCGAACTCGAATCAGTATCTCTGCATGGTTCGGAGTGGGTTTTGCGATTTCTTGGAGTCGAAGAACGTCGGTCGATCCGTACTCTGTATAGACGATTGCCTTCATGATTCTTTGGTTCATCGAAGCTACTGCTGCTGAGGTGCCGCCACTGAGATCACGTGCCGCCCTGCACCGAACAACTGAATTCTGGATCTCCGTTCGCCTGCGCCGGATGGCTCCCTTTTACATCGGAGGGCCGCCGAGCGCACGAGACTCTCTCTGTCGCAGGGATCGTCCGGCTCCAGAGGCCGGCACCGCCGCCCACCCTGACGTGCGACCGACTGTTCGCCTGGGCCTGGTGGACCTTCGCGGTGTTGATCCAGACGGCTTGCGCGAGCGGACGTGGCCACATCGAAGACGGTCTGGGCCAACGTGCTGGTCCCGATCCTGACCGCGGCCACCGGGGTGGAGCTCAGCGGGGAAGAGATGGCGGTCCTGCTGGGCGCGCTGAACATCCTGTTGCGGCTGATCTCGGGGGCGCGGATCACGCTGGGCTCTTCGGTGTAGAGCGTCCCGCGCTCCTCGCATCGGCTAGCCCCGCCACCGGTCCTCAGGGGAGCCGTACCGCCGTCGCGTCGGTCCCGACCCCGAAGACCTGGGTGCCGTTGTCCCAGTAGAGTGCCCGCTCCACGGCAATCTCCACGCCGTTGGTCACCTCGATGAGCGCGCCAAAGCTCTCGTCGGCCAGCTCGGGCACCTCGGCGTTGACCCAGACGTTTTTGCGGCTGGTCCCCCCGACCGTGTAGGTCTTGACGACCGTCGTCCCATTGGTCCGCAGATAGGTGATCCGCACGGTCGCGGCGCCCCCCGACGGATTGGCCAGCAAAATGAATGTCTGGTGGTTGAACGGCGCCCCGACCCGCCCCTCGGCCAGCCCCCACTTGGTCCCGGTGGCCGTGACGCCGAAGGCGTTGTGCGCCTCATACCACGTGGTGAAGCCGCCCGACCAATACATCGCGCGCTCGACGACGACCGGGACGTCGGAGGTCACCGTCGTCGAGACGTTCGCGCTGGCGAGCTGCGCGTCCTGCGTCTCGACGTTGATCGTGATCCGCGCGTTGGCCGGCACCTGGTGGATCGTCGGAATGGCCACGCCCGTGTCGAGCAGGAAGGTGACCGTGAGGTTGGCCGGCACCCCGTTCGAGTTGCTGACGAGGATGAAGTTGTCGTAGAAGGCCCCGGTGGCCCCCTCGGCCCACGGCCACCGTCACCTATCTGCTTGAGGGCGCCGCCCCAGTCGTCCAGGTCGCCCGGTCGGGGCCACCTCCCGCGTGACCCTCTTCGCGGGCGCGCTTCCCGCGCTGGTCGGCCGATCGTTTGGGATCCAGGTGACCGCGACGCTGCCGATGCCCGCGATGTCGTTGACACGGATGGTGCGCTGCGAGGTCGGCGCCAGGGTCTCGTTCTGGACGATCGTGCTGCCGTCCTCCTTGAGAAACGTGATCGTGATCGACGCCGGGACCAGGTGGGGATTGCCTAGAAGCAGGTCGTAATCGAAGAACGGCCCGGTGGCCCCCTCGGCCAGGAAATACAAGAGCGTGTCGACCCGGACGTTCACGAACCCGATGCCCGTCCGCCCGTCGCTGTCCGTCACCGTGATCACGATCCGGTTGGTGCCTGCCTGCACGGGAATGTGCTGAATGGACCAGTTCGTCGTCCCGTCGGCCGTGCCGCTGCCCCCGCGGTCGTTCACCCAGGTCACCGACACGACCGAGGCCGCGCTCCCATCCGCACGGCGGGGGAGGGCGCTCGCCGTGCCCGACACGGTCACGAAGGGGTTGATGGACGAGGCGCGGCACACAGGGCTGGGGTTCGCCACTGGTGCTCTGTTCGAGAAAGGAGGCACGGGGCGGGGAACCACGGGGTCAAAGGGGCGGTAAACTCCGGGAGGGCCAGGTGCTTGACATCCGGCCCCAAAAAAGACGCCACCGATAACGACAAAGGACCCTCCGTCGTAGTCGTTGATCACGATGTCGTCAGGGTTCCCCAGCAGAGGGTCTGGGGGAGCGAGGCCAGCGTTGAGTGCATCGATAAGGCCGAAGCCGGTTCCGGTGTCGTAACCTTGGTCGAACAC
Organism: Vicinamibacterales bacterium; assembly: GCA_965197935.1. Taxonomy (GTDB): domain Bacteria; phylum Acidobacteriota; class Vicinamibacteria; order Vicinamibacterales; family CAZQMT01; genus CAZQMT01. The sequence continues at coordinate 1,125,231 of CBDAOD010000003.1, forward strand.
GGCCGTGTGCGGATCGTTCATGTCGATCGCTGTGTTCCCCATCTTCTCTTCTATTTCTGCGGGCGTGAGGAACGGGTGCGCCTGTTTCAACAACGTCGCAACCGCCGCGGCGTGCGGGGCCGAGGCCGAGGTGCCGAAGAAATTCGGGAAGCCGTCTGGCTCACTATCTAGTCCGAAGAAGGTGTTGTTGGTGCCATCGGGCGCGGTGATCTCCGGTTTTACTGGGAACTCTGGGGTGCTCAACGGGATGCCGAGGGGGTCGAAGCGGATCGGCGTGCCGCCGGCCGAGGAGTAGTCGGTGATTTCGGGCGGACTGGTGCTGAAGAAGGGCGTGTCGGAGTAGTTGGCGGCGCCGACCGCGATGGCGCCGTCCGTGTTGGCGTGCCCAGTGATGGTGCTGCTGAAGGTCTGATGCTCGATGAACGTGGAGTCCGGCCCGTCGTAGAGGATGAGCTTGACGGCGGGCGGCGGCGGGCCTTCGGCGATGTTGACGGCGACCTGCACCGTGGTCGGCAGCGGGTTCGCGAGAATGAGGAACGTCTCGAATGGGTCACCGCCGATGTTCGGGTTCTTAATGAGATGGATCACGTTCCCGTCTATGTCGACAAGGGTGAGATCGAGATCGGTGTTCGCGCCCAGGCCGCCCGCCGAGGACGACGGGTCGCCCCAGGCGAGCACACCGAACGCGGTCGCGTCCGCACCGACATTGAACGAAAGGGTGGTGTCCCTGTTCGATCCGGGATCGAAGTCCAACTCGAGGCCCGGACCCAGGGTGCCGGGTAGATCGCCGAGCCGGCTACCCGGCGGCCGGGTGAAGTTGCCAGGACCGAGGCCGAGGTTCTCCCACGAGTTCCGCCCCGCGTTGCCGGCCGCGGAGAAGTAGGAGACGCCACTCGCAACGACGGCGTCGACGGCCTGCGCGATGATGCCGTCCTGAAACGTTGGCTCGCCGAAGTAGAAGATGATGGCGCTCGGGTTGTCCGACGGGTCGGACGCCCTGACGCAGGGAGCGGGCGGGCTCAACGCCGCCGGGGCCATCGCGCTGGCGCGGGCAGTCGATGCCGGCGCAGAGGTCGATACGCCGTGGTTGAAGCGCCCGGTCTCGCCATTCACTCGGATCGCGAGCGAGACGCTGCCCTGGACCCAGAACATCGCCTGGGGGGCGGATGTGCTCTCCGGCGGCGTGTTCGGCTTGACGCCTCCGGCCTTCGTCCACAACATCGTGTGGGGGGCGAATATCGTCTGGGGCGCGAACACGGTGGGCATCCTCGAAGGCCAGAACATCGTGTGGGGGGCGAATATCGTCTGGGGGGCCAACATCGTGTGGGGCAACCTCGCCGACCCGAAGCTCCTCAATCTCCCGGCCGCCTCTCAGGCGCTCACCAGTCAGGGGGTGTTCTAATGGAACTCGCTCTGCAGCCACGCCCTGAGCTCGGAGAGATGACTCGTCAACCCCAGGAGTTGCCCACTATGCAGGCTCGCATCGTCTGGACGTCGCTCCCGGCCTCGCCCCCGCGCCCGTGGGTGCCCGGGATTGCCGAGGTCACCGAGAAAGCCGTCTGGAGCACGAGCCTCACGATTCACTAGGACGAGCGATGGGGAGCGGTGAAGGTATCAAGCCAAAAGGAGATGAGTAAGAACGCCACCTGAGAGAGCACCACGACGCAACATCCAACGGCCGCACCCGAGGAATCGGTGCGGCCGTTCCTGTTTTGCTTGGTGCGCAGAGGCCGCGCCGCTCGTCTCGTCTCCGAGCCTCCTGGACATCCCCCGCTGCCGAGTGCGCCCCGAGCGGGAATTACAGCTCTTAGCTCGACCCAGGCCGGATCGTGGTCGCTCCCATCCCCGCCGTGCTTCGTGCGCCGGTCGATGAACGTTCCCCGCAGTGACGGCGCCAGCGCTGGACTCAGCCACACCTGATCGAAGAGCGAGTGCTCGGGCGGCTGCCCGCTCTCTTTGAACCGGTGCGTCCAGGCCGGATCCGTCGGCGTGGGGCCGGTGGTCTCCGGCTTCGGCGGGCGCGTCTCTGTCGGGGTTGCGAGGCCGTTGACGAGCTGATTCCCCTCGATCGTGCGCATCGGTGCCAGGGGCGATGCGTCGGGCGGATCGTTCATGTCCCCGGTGATCACGTAGCGACTGTTGGGCCGCATCCGCGCGGCCACGACCGTCGCAATGCTTTCAGCCGGGCGTTGGCGCCGAGCGTCGTTGTCGGTCTGCCCCTGCCCTCCATTGTCGTTGACTCCGAAGTGGCTCTTGAGGTGCGTGTTGTAGAGCGTGAACAAACGAGTAGATCGTGTCGCGTTCAGGACGTCTACCTCGAGCAAATCCCGACTGAAGACTGGGCGAGACAGATCGGACGGATGCACGGCTGTCTGATGCGACGTGACCGAACCGAGAGGGAGCTTCGAGAGCAGCCCCACATCGATGAACCGCGGGTCGTTTCCCTCGACTAGGACCTGGTGTGGATAGAGCCCGCCGAGCTGATCCCGGTTGAAGGTTTTCAGGATGTCGATGTCCTCGACCTCCTGCACTGCGAGGACGTCGACGTTCATCCTGAGGATGCGCTGGGCGATCGTGGCGGTGTCGGCGGCGTCCTTGGCCGTCACCAAGCGCCCGAGGAACGTTGCGTAAGCGGAACGTGTTTTCATCGGTGAACTCGTAGCGGACCGTGACAGCTGACGTGGCGCCGCCGTCGCCGCGATCTCGGCGACGGCGCTGGAGAAGTTGGACCGGGAGAACAGATTATTGAGGTTGAAGGTGCCAACGGTGACGGTCATGACGCCCTCCTGCCCTGGGGTCGCTTCACATGAGCAGCGGCGGGCCGGCGAGTCTTCGACTGCTCACACGCCAAGCATCACCAATGTTTTGAGGCTACCCGCGAGAATAGATCCATCGGCCGATGATGTCCACGCGCTCAGCGGGGTTGCGAGGCTTACGCTTTGGAGTCCTTAGGGTCACATTCTGGGATGGGTGAACCCCCTCGCCTTCAGGCGAAGCCTTCAGGAGGCTTGCGATACGATGTCCGATGATGCGCGAGTATCGTCGAGCTGCCCATACGATCTATACCCTGCACTACCATTTCGTGTTCATCACGAAGTATCGCAAGCCGGTGCTGCGTGGGGATGTGGGCACGGAGGTGCGGACCCTGATCCGGGAGATCTGCCGGAGCCACGACATCGAGATTCTGCAGGGGCACATTCGACCGGACCACGTGCACTTGCTGTTGAGCGTGCCCCCGCACCTGGCGCCGAGTCGGGTGATGCAAGCGATCAAAGGCAAGACGTCGCACCATCTGTTGCAGGATCACCGGAAGCTGCGGTCGTTGTTCTGGGGGCGGCACCTGTGGGCTCGCGGCTACTTCGTGTGCAGCAGCGGGAATGTGACGGATGAGGTCATCGAGCAGTACATCAAGCTTCAAGGTGCTGAACCCCAGGACGACGAGCGCTTTCGAGTCAGCGAGTAAGTTCGCTGGGGCGCCGACGCCCCTTCAGTCGACTTCAGTCGACCCGTGAATCCCTCGCCTTCAGGCGAGGGTTGTTCAATACCAAGATCCTTATATAAGGAGGCGTGATTGGTGCCAGCCAGGGTGCTAGCATTTCTTGGCGCCTCGCGTCGTAACCCGTCATTTTCCGGCGAGTTTTAGAGGGTGCGGAATCTGGTCCCGGAGCGGTGTTAAAGGGTCGAATCGCTTGATTTCGGCCTGATTCTACGGATTGAATTCGAGGAGAGAGTGGCGGAAGCGCCTGGGAGTCGAACCCCTTCTCGCGCGCAGTAACTCGCGTGGATTCTATGGCTTCGCGGCCGTGCCACGATCGGGTGCCACGAATTCAGCCCAGCCGAGGCGATCCTCAAGCCGTTCGCTGGCTCGTTGCATCCGACTCTCGCGCACCGGCACGTAGTGCCGCCGCGTCGTCGCCATCTGCTTGTGTCCCATGAACGCCTGGACGTCCGACAGGTCGACGCCCTCCTCGCTCAAGGTGATCCCGACGCTGTGTCGGAGGTTGTAGGGCCTGACGTGGCGGGGCCAGCCGGCCGTGTAGAGGCGCTTGGCGAAGCTCTTGATGTCAAACCAGCCCCAGGCTTCGGCCTCAGCGAAAAACTGCCAGGCGGCCAGCATATCCCCGTTGAGATACATGCCCGGGGACCACCCACCCTTACCATCCCTGACAATCCAGACGCGCCGGCTGAAGTCGACGTCGTCTGGCTGGGTCCGCCTGAGCTCGCTCGGCCGCTTGCCCGTCGCGGCGAGCACGAGGAAACGGGCGAGCGTCTTCGGCGTGCGGAGCCACCCCTTGCGCTGGTGCTCGCGCAGCGTGCGCGCGACTCTCTTGATTGGGCCGCCGAGGGGCGCCCGGAATGGCGTGATGCCACAGCTCGTCCGGGAGGTTCTCGATCAAGAAGGCGGTCACGCGGCTGCTCGTCTGCCACGTGGCCAGTACCGCATCTCGCCGATCTAGCGCTACCATGAAGACCCGCTACCACCGATCATTCACCCGGAGCGTATTCTCTAGCATCTTCAATCTCCTCGGTGTACTTGAGCCTATTGCCTGTGGCTCCGGGAGCACCCGCGCGCTCGCGCGGCGGCCGTAGGCCCAACACGGACCCGTTGCGGTGGCGGCGACTCACTGGGCAGCCACATAGTGGGTCAGGGCACAGACGGCCAGGCTCGAGGTGTGCTCGGTGGCGACGTGACGGCTTCTGCTGACGAGTGTCTGACCCCGAAACTGGATCTGGTAAGTCTCCGGCGGTGCCTCCCAGCAGCCGTCTGCACGCTGCGCGTCGAGGATCCATTCGATCCAGTCGGGTCGCAGCTCACGCGCCCTGCCAGCCAGTGCGACAACGGCCGCGCGCTCCACGAAGAGATCCGAGAACCTCCGGTCCGACGCGAACTCTGCCCACACCTCCGCGGCCAGCTCCTCCTGCCGCTCGCGCCACGCGTCGGGAACGCGGCAGCCGACCGACCGCGCCCACTCGATCGCCAAGAACTGGTGAGTCAGCACGTACCCGGTGTGGCGCTCGGCGATGAAGGCCTCGAGTGTCTCGGCCGGGTCGCGGCCACCGCGAGCCGAAGAACCGGCAGCTGCGCCTCTGCGACCTGCTCGGTCGGTTGGAACACGGTGATACCCGTTTGAAACTGTGACCGTGTGCCCCCGTGCACGCACTGCGGGGCCGATCCGCCCTCGCCGATCCTGGAGGCCTTTGAGGCGTCACATCGGGCGTTCCGGGCGCTCTGGGTGGAGCTCAGCGCCGGAGATCGTCAGGCGTTGGCGGTGGCTTGTCGCGGCGCTCGGGTTTCTTGTGATGTGGTGGTTTCTTGAGTAAAGGCGGGGTGCGTTTCGTCCGGGTGGAGAAGTAACGGTGCCGAACGAAACCGACGCCTACCGCAAGGGCTATCGGGCCGCGCGCGCCGGCAAACCGCTCTGGGCAAACCCGTATCTGGTTGCCATGGCGGTCGCCTGGAAGAAAGGCTGGCGCGCGTATCACCGTGTGCAGCTCGAGCCCGCGCCCGACGTGCGTCGGCGGCCCGGGCCTGCCCGGCAACCGGCGAAGCCGCGGACGCCGGTCCTGGTCCCGCTGAGCGATTCATGACTGAGCCCACCTACGTCTACGCCGCCCGCCTTGAGCGTGCCATTGACTTCGACACCTATGTCCTCCTGGCAGATTGCGGGTTCAACGTGTGGCGGAAGGTGACCGTGCGGCTGAAGGACTACAGCGTGGCCGAGCGCTTCACTGAGGAAGGGCAGCGGGCGACCCAGGTGGCGAAAGCCGCGCTCGAGGACGCTCAGCAGATCGTGATCCGCACCTACAAGACGCGCTCGGGCCGGGACGTGCGGACCTTCACCCGCTACGTGGCGGACGTCTGGTTGGACGTGGCATCCATGGTGGACGTCCTCAAGGAGGCCGGGTCACGGAGGGCGGACTGTAGGGAGAATTCGATCGTCCAGGCCGTGTCTTGAGCCCCGGGCCCGACGTCGAAGGGGACTGGTTCAACTCCAGTGGTCGTGTCTGATGGGGGCCGGCCGCGTCGGGCCCGGCGCTGAGGGCGGGGGGAGTAATCCGATGATCTGGATGCTTTGAAATTAGCGATTCCATTTATGGATATTGTGTGATATAGAGACCAATTAGTGCAGTTACTTCGAATCCATTTTTTGTGAAAATATTTCAGATTTTGTCGAACATAGGCGTCAAAACTGAAAAATCTTGCTAGAAGAGCCAGATTCTGGAACTTGGTCCAGGTTCTGCCCGTAGATTTGTTCTCACATCACCCGTGGCTCGGCGTGGAAGTCTGGTTTCCAGTCGAGCAGGCCCAAGTCCACATAATTAAGGAGACAGGATGAAGGCATTACGACTCGCGGCAATGGCCCTGGCCGTTCTCGCGGTCGGGGCAGGATCGGCGCTGGCCCAGACGACGACGACCGGCGCCATCACCGGGACGGCGGCCGACGAAACCGGCGCCGTGCTCCCGGGTGTCACGGTGACGGCGACCAGTCCGGCCATGCAGGGCCAGAACGTCGTCTTCACTGACGCCGAGGGAGGCTACCGGATCCCGGCGATCCCGCCGGGCACCTATCGGGTCGTGTTCGAGCTTCCGGGCTTCACGACCTTCGTGCGTGAGGGGGTCGAGGTCGGCCTCCAGTTCACGGCCGAGATCCCCGCCGAGCTGCGGGTGGCCACCCTCGAAGAGACGGTGACGGTCACCGGGGAGTCGCCGGTCGTCGACGTGGCGTCGACCAAGACGGCGACCAACTTCGACGCGGCGAAGCTGGCGAACATGCCGGGCGCGCGAGACTTCTGGGCCATTCTGGCCAACTCGCCGTCGGTGACGATGAGCCGCATCGACGTGGGCGCCAGCCGCGCCGGCACGCAGACCGGCTATGCGGCCTACGACACCAAGATGACGCAGCACCGACCGACCGTCGAGGGCATGGTCATGACGGAGGGGCGCGGCGGGGCGTGCTTTTACTATGACTTCGGCTCGTTCGACGAGGTGTCGATCGGGAGCGGGACGCACAGCGCCGACATGGGCTGGCCGGGTGTGCAGTCGCAGTTCATCTCCAAATCGGGCGGGAACGAGTATCACGGGACCGCGCGGGCCGACTATCAGTGCGGCGACTGGCAGGCGACCAACATCAACGCCGAGCAGATCGCGCTGGGCGTCGTGGGCGGCGAGACGGTCGCGGCCAACGAAGTAAACAAGTTCCACCGCTACTGGGACTTCAACGCGGACGCGGGCGGCTACTTCAAGAAGGACAAGCTGTGGGTGTTCGGATCGGCGCGGGAGTGGGACATCCGCGGGTTCCGCGCGAACTTCCCGGTCAAGCCGTTCCGGACGCACCTGAACAACCTGTCGGGGAAGATGACCTACGCGATCAACCAGGACAACAAGGCCATCTTCTACTCGATGTATGGGCGGAAGAACCAGGTGAACCGGACGAACACGCATCGGCTGAGCTCGAGCTCGGCGATTCACCGGAGCACCGACTCGACCTGGAACCAGCTCTACTGGGGGTCGGTGACCAAGGGCGAGTGGAACTCGGTCATGAGCGACCGGGCGTTCTTCGAGATCCGGGGCGGGAAGATGGGGTATGACTGGACGAACTTCAGCTACGCCCCGCAGACGTACACCTACGAGGATCTGGGGAACAACGAAGTGCGGGGCGGCAACCGCAACTGGCAGCGCGACCGGCACCGGGCGCAGGTGCTCACCTCGCTGACCTACTTCCAGGACGGCTGGGGCGGCGACCACAACTTCAAGGTGGGCGCCGACTTCTTCCGGGGGATCACGCGGAACTGGCGCGGTGGATTGACACGCAACCCTGGCGGCCGGAACCTGGTGCCCGAGCAGTACCTGTTCATGGACCTGTTCCACATCCTGGAGAACGGGGCGCCGTCGGAGGTGTACCTGTTCGAGGGCCCGTCGGTGAACGACAGCCGGCTGTGGACCTACTCGGGTTACGTCAGTGACTCGTGGGCGGTGAACCAGCACCTGACGCTGAACCTGGGCGCGCGCTATGACCGGTATCGCCATTACAGGCCGGAGCAGTCGCACAACCCGGGACGAATCCACTGCTTCAGCACCGAGTGCCTGGCGGGTGGGATCACGTATCCGGCGGAAACGATCCTGACTTGGAACCTGCTGGCACCGCGGCTCGGGGCGACCTTCGACGTCGCCGGCGACGGCAAGACGGTCATCAAGGGGAACTACGCCCATTACTGGTGGAACCCGGCCGGCGACTTGGTCCGCAGCACGAACCCCAACTCGGATGAGTGGTATGAGCGGCGGGACTGGGCCGACCTGAACGGCAATGGGTTCTGGGATCCGGGCGAGGAGGGCGCGCTCAACTCGTTCGGTGGCGGCACGGCCGGGACGACGCTGGACCCGAACATCGACGACCAGCGGACGCGGGAGATCGCGTTCTGGGTGGAGCGCGAGCTCATCCCGAACTTGGGGCTTCGGGGCGGCTACGTCTACCGGAAGGTCGACAACCTCTATCAGAACGGCGTCGGCACGCGGCCCTTCGCCGCCTACAACGTGCCGATCCAGATCCAGGATCCGGGACCCGACGGGTCAACGGGGACCGCCGACGACGGGCCGCTCCTCAACGGGTTCAACCTGGACCCGGCGGTCCTGGCGCTCGGGATCATCAATCAGACGCGGAACGTGCCGGGCGAGCCGGAGTTCCACACGTTCGAGCTCAGCGGCACGAAGCGGATGGCGGACAACTGGTCGATGGTCGCGGGCTTCTCCTACCGGCTGTCCCGCGACATGGACAACAACTACTTCGGCAACACGATCCGCGGGGGCGAGGGTGGCCTCGAGAACCCGAACGAGTGCATCAACACGGGCGACGCGGACTGCCGGTTCCACTTTACGACCTGGAATTTCAAGGTGAACGCGACCTACCAGGCGCCGGGCGAGTGGATCTTCAGCCCGAACCTGCGGCACCAGGCCGGCCAGCCGTTTGGCCGGATCTTCCGGCCGCGCCTGAACTACGGCCGGCAGCGGATCCTGGCCGAGCCGATGGACACGAACCGGCAGGACAACATCACCGTCCTCGACCTGCGGACCGAGAAGGCGTTCAACATCGGTCCGAGTCGTGGCGGTCGGCTGATCGGGTTCTTCGACCTCTACAACATCACGAACTCGAACGCGGCGGAGAACATCAACGCCAACTCGGGCGGCAACTACCTGCGGCCGATCGAGATCCTCAATCCGCGGATCGCTCGGATCGGCGTGAAGTTCGAGTGGTAAACCCTGGACGCTGAGACGAGCAGGTCTGGGGACCAGCCCCCCGGGCCTCCGGCCTTTGGCGTCTGACGGAATCTTGGGGCGTGTAGCTGTTGGGCTACACGCCCTTTCTTTTTGGCCGGGGATGTCGCACGCGACCAGCGTGTCCAGAGAGGGTCGCAAGCTGAAATTCGCGGGCGTCTTCCGATGCTCGAGCTTGCGGTCGGCGGCATGACGGCGTTACCCTAGTGGTCGGGTGGTTCTTCGTTCCCCTTCCCGTTCTCTCCCCCATCAGAACGTCGGACTCGTCTCTCGGAGACGTTTCAACCGTGCGCAGCAAAGCAACAGGTCAGCCCTTGACCACCGGCGAATTCGCCGGCCTTCTCGGCGTCAGCGACCAGTTCATCCGCAACGAGATCAAGGCGGGCTACCTGCAGGCGCATCGGATCGGGCGCGGGCGCCAGCGGCAGTACCGGATCCCCTGGCAGGAGGCGAAGCGCTACGCGGGGGGGATTGGGGCTGACATCACCCGCGACGCAGCGCTGACGCATGGGTCAGGAGCGATGAGCGCGGCTGACAAGAGCCCGTAGCCGCAAGTAAGAGGCAGGCGGGCGGCGGGATGGTCCCGCCGGCCGGATGGAGGATGCGAGTGGGTTGTGGCCCGCCATCCCGAGCACGCGGGCGGCGGCAGCCTCTTCGAAGCTCATGTTGGACGGTTTCGATACAATCGTGTACTCCACTGGCAAGCACATGTATTCACCGTAGGCACCCATTCGAAGTTTGGTGGAGCCGAAAACCTGAATTGTCAAGGGCGGACCAAAGTTAGACCACGGTGGCGGAGGAAAATTAGACCACCCGGCCCGGTGGACGGCGTGCCTGAGAGTGGCTGCACCGCCAGCAGCTTGCGAAGGGAGGCGTCAGGACGCCGGAGCGGCAGCGTCGTGGCGGGCGTGCGTGCTGTGTGCGAGGCGATAGCTGTCGCCGTTCAGCTCCAGCATGTGGACGTGATGGGTCAACCTGGTCGAGCAGCGCGCCGGTCAGCCGTTGAGAGCCGAAGATCTCGGTCCATTCGTTGAAGGGCAGATTCGAGGTCACCAGCGTCGATGCTTGCTCGTAGCGCTGGGAGAAGATCGCGAACAGCAGCTCGGCGCCGGTCTTGGACAACGGCACGGAGCCGAGTTCGTCCACGATCAACAGATCCTGCTTGGCAAGCTGCTTCTGGAGGCGCAGCAGGCGCTTCTCATCCCGGGCCTCGAGCAGTTCGTTCACCAGCGCGGCGGCGGTGAGGAAGCGCCCCCGATAGCCCTTCTGACAGGCCGCCAGCCCCAACGCCAGTGCCAGATGCGTCTTGCCCGTGCCGGAGTTGCCTAACGCCAACACGTTCTCTCGGCGGTCGAGATACGCCGAGCGCGCCAGCTCCAGCACCAGGCGCTTATTCAACGACGGGATTGCGCGGAACGCGAAGGTCTCGAGACTCTTCAAGACCGGGAACTTGGCGGCCTTGATGCGGCGCTCGGGGGCGCGCTGCTCGCGATCAAGCCACTCCAGCTCGCAGAGGCGGAGCAGATAGCGCGGACAGTCCAGCCCTTCCTGGGCGCACTGCCGCGCCACTTTGTCGTACTCGCGCAGAAAGGTCGGCAGGCGCAGGGCCTTGAGCTGCGCGTCGAGCCGCAGGGTCGGTTTTGCCATCACGCGGCGCCTGCCCCCAGCAGCGCCAGGTAGTCCGCTGCCGCGGTCGTCGCGCCGCGCGCGGCCGGGAGATGCGGATACTGCGCCAGGTCGAGGCGGGGCGGCCGGTGTTCGATGCGACACAGCCCCAGATGCTTGACGGCGTCGAACCCGATCACGCCCAGGGCGAGGGCGTCCCGGACAGCGCCGCTGACGTGGGCGAACCGAAAGTCTGCGAGCAGCCGCAGCACCTGCACGTACTCGCGCGTCCCCGCCGTGCCCAGCCGGGCCTCCCACAGACGCCGTCGCCGACCAAACGCTTCCGGCAGCTCCCAGCCGGCTAGCGGCGCCGCTTGATCGAGCGCCCCGGTCTTGCGCTCCAGCAAGGCCAAGTAGTGCAGCGGCTCGAAGATCAACGCGTCCCGCTCGTAGCTGCGAGGATGGCGGGCGATTACGGTACTGCCGCACACGACCACGACGGTGTCCACGTAGCCCTTCACCACCACCTCGCGGTGGCCGTAGGCGGTCGGCACCGAGTAGGCGTTGCGGCGGTCGCGCACCAGCGACAACGACGTGACCCGCGTCGGGCGCGTGTCGCAGGCTTCATACGGGACCGGCGGCAACGGCAACAACGCGGCGCGGTCGCGCGCGAAGCGCTCCCCGATCGTCTCGGTGTGCCGCCGCAACCGCTGCCCGCGCCGCGCGCGGCACTGGCGCTCCAAGTCGGCGTTCAACGCGTCCCAACTGGCCACGCGCGGGACCGGCACGAAGAAGTTGCGGCGGGCGTAGCCGACCCGCCCTTCCACCTTGCCTTTGTCGTTGCCCTTCCCCGGTCGTCCGAAGCGATCGTCGAACAGGTAGTGCGACTGGAGTTCGCTGAAGACTTGGGTCCGCTGGCGCGTGCCGTCACCGAGAATCCGCGCCACCGCCAGCTTGGTGTTGTCGTAGACGATGCCACGCGGTACGCCGCCGAAATAGTGAAACGCCGCGTTGTGCCCGTCACAGAACGCCTCCGTCGTCTCGGCCGGAAACGCCTGCACGAACGCGTCGGCGCTGTGCGGCAGATCCACGACCAGGTAGTGCGCCTTGCATTCGACGCCGGCGACGACCACCAGCGCTTCACCGAAGTCGGCCTGGGCGTCGCCCGGCGGGTGCACGAGCGGCACGAACATCTCTTGCCCGCCCAGCTTCCGCCGGCGCCCGTAGTCTTTGACGATGGTGTAGCCGCCCGTGAAAGCGTGCTCCGCGCGCAAGCGCTCCCAGATGCGCTTCGCCGTGTGCCGTTGCTTCTTCGGACGCGGCTGATCGTCGGTGAGGATCTGATCGATGCCCCTGGTGAAGGCGTCCAGTTTCGGACACCGGATCGGTTTCGCCCGGCGATACCCGGGCGGCAGTCGGTCGCGCAGCATCTTGCGCACCGTCTCCCGGGCCAGCCCGAAGCAGCGCGCCGCCGCCCGCTCGCTCAACCCCTCCACATAGACGCTGCGCCGCACCTCCGCATAGAGCTCCACTCGATACATCCCTCCTGTGTCCCACAAAACACTCTCGGAATGCTCGGTGGACCACTCGAGCGGTCTGGTTTTCTGCCGCCCTCAAGCGCTTCCAACCGCCGCGCTGTGGTCTATTCTTGCTCCGCCGTTCTCACAGGGTTGGCTCCGCTGCCGCGCTCGCCGACGCCGCGCTACCCGCGGGCTAGCAGTCCGTGGTGAGAGTCCTGCGTCGCACGAAGGGCGGCGCGGCGCCCGACTGACAAGGCGCGAGGAGCGAGAATACCGGGAGTATGTGACCGACGAGCAACGCAGTCAGGCGGGATGCAGCGCCGGCCGACTGCAACAGGACTTTTACTACGGGCTGCTAGTGGTGTGTCCCAAGAATAACTTTGCACTTCCCAACCTTCTCTAGAATCGTATCGACCGTCGCGAGGGTGAGCGAAACTTAGTTGGAAATTGAAACGGCTCCCACACCCTGTGGTTTGATGACGTTAAGCAAAACGGCCATCAACCCACGAGAGAAAGGAGCCGAGATGAGCAGTGTCCTACGTCCTGTCAGGAAGCGCAAGAAGGGTCGCAAGCTGGGCCGGGTCGAGGTCATCCGGCGCGAGGACTACACCGCGCTGGAGCTGGACGCCAAGGTGGAGCTGATCCGCTCGCTGGTCCCGCTGGGCTTGATGCACGTGGAGGAGGTGCTCGACGAGGAGGTAACGGCGCTGGCTGGCGAGCGCTACGCCCGCAAGGCCGCGTCGATCGGGGGCCGCCGGCACGGTAGCAACCCTGGGACCGTCGGCCTGGCGGGGCAGCGGGTGCCGATTCGGGTGCCGCGGGGTCGCGGGGCGGGAGATTCCGTTGCGCGCCTACGAGGCGTTGCATGGCGACGGCGCGGTGAATGACCTCCTGCTGAAGCGCGGGCTCTATGGGATCTCGTGTCGCAACTACGAGGCGGCCACCGAGGCGATTCCCGGCGCGATCGGGCTGTCGGGGTCGACGGTGTCCCGAGGCTTCATCGAGGCCAGCGCCGCGAAGCTTCACGAGCTCCAGGAGCGGGACCTGGCCGCTGAGGACGTCGTGGCCATCGTATTGGACGGCAAGACGTTCGCCGAGGCCACAATGGTCATCGCACTGGGCATCACCATTTCAGGGGCGAAACACTTCCTCGGCTTCGTGGAGACGGACACGGAGAATGAGCGGGTGCTGACGCTGTTCTTGCGGTCGTTGGTCGAGCGGGGGCTGGACCTCTCGCAGGGCCTGCTGGTGATCCTCGACGGCAGCAAGGGGCTGCGGGCAGCCGTCCGGAAGACCTTCCGCCACCGCGCCCTGGTCCAACGGTGCCAGTGGCACAAGCGGGAGAACGTGGTGAGTCACCTGGCCAAGAGCGAACTGGCGGCGTGGCGTCAGCGCCTCCAGCGCGCCTACAACCGGCCGGAGTACGACGAGGCCCTCACGGCGCTCAAGACGCTCCAGGGCGAGCTCGACGAACGGAACCAGTCGGCGGCTCGGAGCTTGACAGAAGGTCTGGACGAAACCTTAACGCTGCATCGCCTCGGGCTGTACGGGGTGCTGGGCCGGTCGCTGAAGACGACGAACTGTCTGGAGTCGGTCAATGCGCTCGTTGAGGAACGCTGTGCGAAGGTTGACCACTGGCAGAACTCGAGCCAACGCCACCGCTGGCTGGCGACCGCGCTCCTGGACATCGAGCCGCGCCTGCGGAAGCTGATGGGCTACCGCCACCTGCCCACGCTTCGTGCCGCGTTGAAGCAAGAACTGAAGATCGACACGACGACATCGAAGAAGGCCGCATGACGAATCCGGAGCCGTAGAGAGTTTCAACTAAGAATGGGCTTGACTCACCGTCGCGGTCCAGACAAAGGGTTGGGGGTTGTGTTGTAGCGCTGGAGGTAATCGTTGATGGCGGCGACGAGTTCGTCGACACTGCAAAACACCCCGCGGCGGATGCGTTTCTGCGTGAGCTGGCTGAACCAACTCTCGACGAGGTTGAGCCACGATGCGCCGGTAGGGGTGAAGTGGAGCGTGAAGCGCGGATGGGCCGCCAGCCAGGCCCGCACGGTCGGATGTTTATGCGTGCCGTAGTTGTCCAGAATGAGGTGGAGGTCGAGGCGAGAGGGGAACGCGCGGTGGAGTTGGCGAAGAAACTTCAGGAACTCCTGATGCCGATGCCGGCCGTGGCACTCGCCGATGACCTGCCCGGTCAGCATGTTCAGCGCGGCGAACAAGGTCGTTGTCCCGTGGCGCTTGTAGTCATGCGTGAGTGTCCCACAGCGGCCCTTCTTCATCGGCAGCCCGGGCTGCGTCCGGTCCAGCGCCTGAATGTGACTCTTCTCGTCCACACACAGCACGACGGCCTTCTCGGGCGGATTCATGTACAGCCCCACGACGTCCGTCAGCTTCTCCACGAACGCGGGATCGGTCGACAGCTTGAACGTCTCCACTCGATGGGGTTGGAGGCCATGCGCGTCCCAGATCCGCTGCACGGTCGAGCGACTGACCCCCTGCGCCTTCGCCATCGTGCGACAACTCCAGGGGGTCGCCCCCGGTGGCGTGCGGTGCAACGTTGCGTGGACGATGGCTTTGACCCTGCGCGCACTGATCGTCGGTTTGCGCCCGCGCCCCTCACGCATCTCGAACACCGAATCAACGCCCTCCTCTCCAAACCGGTCGCGCCAAGCCAGCACGGTCGGCCGGCTGACGTCCACGGTCGCGGCAATGCGGCTGTTGGAAACCCCCTCGGTCGCCAGCAGCAACGCCTTCGCGCGGATGACTACCCGATGCGGTGCCGACGTACTACGGGCCCACTGTTCCAGGAGTCGCCGATCCTTCGCGGCCATGGACAGAGCGGCGGCGGCCTCATTCATCCCGCCTATATTGCACGCAGGTCGTTGATATGTAAATGTATTTCAGGGACACTACACTAACGGTGGTGGCGCTCTTCGGGATGCTGCTGGGACCCACCGCCGGCGCGACAGCTGCCGAGGCTCGGCTCGCCGCAACCCCGCGCGCAGCGGGCGACCCGGACACGGACGCAAGAGCCGACCGACCGCGGGCCCGAAAGAGAGACACGGCACTGCCCGATGCCGTGGCCAAAACATCGTCTGAGCTCGCACAGGAGCGCTCACCGTTTGCCGAACCCGTCCGGCCGATCACGCCGGAGCTCAAGCAGTTCGTGGACACAGGGTATCGACGGTCTCACACATTCCGCTCCATCCTCGACGGTCTGGCGGGAAAGTTCGTCATCGTACACCTCGTTCCTGCGGCGTCACTACCATCCGGCCTCTCCGGCGGTCTTCAGTTCGTGACGACAGCCAACGGCTACCGCTACCTGCGGATCTCCATGCGCACCGACCTGGACCCTGCCGTGCTCATCGCCGTGCTTGGTCACGAGCTGCAGCACGCACTCGAGATCGGGCAGGCACGACACGTCGTGGATCTGGGAACCCTGCGGCACTTCTATCGCCTGACCGGCATCGAGTCCTGTCTGGACTCGAGTCAAGAATGCTACGACACACCCCTTGCCCAAACGATGGGGCGTTCGGTCTACGCTGAAGTCCTCCATCCCTCGAGTTCCGACATCGAGGAACCCACCGCTTTCAAGTAAGCCTGTTCGCATTCGCCAGCCCGCGGACGAAGTGCTTCCCTAGCGCGGGTTGAAGCGAGCACTGAAGGCGCGCGTGCCGACAGGGCAGTAGACCATGGCGCGTGTTCGCGGTACGCTCAGGGATCGGGGGGGAGCGGCGTGGTCAGCGGAACGGCGGTGTACATGCTCGCTCACGCCAGCGTCCGCGACTGGACGCTCTGGGCCTGGGGCATGACCGCCGTGGCGATTCTCTTCAACCCCATCGAGGTGCTGCGTCGCTGAACCATCCGAACATCGCTGGCATCCACGGGCTCGAAGAACCAGAAGAGGGTACGGAATGGCTAGACGACTCTGGACGATTGGACTGAGCATCATTTTCATGGCGGCCAGCGCGCAGGCACAAACGGACCTGCCGTTTGAAGTCGGGTCCGTCACCGCATTCGACGAGCCCTGGGCCCTGGCGTTCTTGCCGGATGGCCGCATGCTGGTGACGGAAAAGAAGGGCAACCTGCTCATCGTCACCCAGGACGGGGAAACGTTCCGAGCGATCGGCGGCGTGCCGGACGTCGCTTACGGCGGCCAGGGCGGGCTGGGGGACGTCGCCCTGCACCCGAATTCTCCCGAGAACCACGTGATTTACTTGAACAACCCTCGCCTGAAGGCGAGGGATTCACGGGTCGACTGAAGTCGACTGAAGGGGCGTCGGCGCCCCAGCGAACTTACTCGCTGACTCGAAAGCGCTCGTCGTCCTGGGGTTCAGCACCTTGAAGCTTGATGTACTGCTCGATGACCTCATCCGTCACATTCCCGCTGCTGCACACGAAGTAGCCGCGAGCCCACAGGTGCCGCCCCCAGAACAACGACCGCAGCTTCCGGTGATCCTGCAACAGATGGTGCGACGTCTTGCCTTTGATCGCTTGCATCACCCGACTCGGCGCCAGGTGCGGGGGCACGCTCAACAGCAAGTGCACGTGGTCCGGTCGAATGTGCCCCTGCAGAATCTCGATGTCGTGGCTCCGGCAGATCTCCCGGATCAGGGTCCGCACCTCCGTGCCCACATCCCCACGCAGCACCGGCTTGCGATACTTCGTGATGAACACGAAATGGTAGTGCAGGGTATAGATCGTATGGGCAGCTCGACGATACTCGCGCATCATCGGACATCGTATCGCAAGCCTCCTGAAGGCTTCGCCTGAAGGCGAGGGGGTTCACCCATCCCAGAATGTGACCCTAAGCTACGCCGAGTCCGGTGTGGGCAATACCCGGGGGGCGGCCGTCATCCGGGCGGTCCTGACCGAGACCCGGCGCGGAGGAGAGCTGTCCGACGTCGAGGTCATCTGGCGCCAGTACCCCAAGGTCGTCGGTTTCGGGCACTACGGGCACCGGCTGCTGTTCGACGATGCGGGCTACCTCTGGATCTCGTCCGGCGACCGTCAGAAGTTCACACTGGCCAGGACATGCAGTCGAACATGGGCAAGGTCGTGCGGTTGCGCGACGACGGTTCGGTGCCGGACAGCAATCCCTTCGTCGACTACTTCGCCGAGAACCCGTTCGTCGACGACATCGGGGTCTATCCGCAGATCTGGTCGCTGGGCCACCGTAACGTACTCGGGCTGGCACTCGACCTCGACGGTCAGCTCTGGGAGATCGAGATGGGGCCGCGGGGCGGCGACGAGCTGAACCTGGTCAAGAGAGCAGCGAATTACGGCTATCCCATCGTCTCCAACGGCGATCATTACGACTGGCGTGAGATCGCCGACCACGACGCGCATCCGGAGTTCGGCGAGCCGGCGGTGTGGTGGACACCCGTCATCTCGCCGGGTGACCTGATGATCTATCGCGGCGACCTGTTCTCCGACTGGCGCGGCGATGCGCTCGTCGCCGGGCTCTCGTCGCGGGCAATCGTGCGTATCGAGCTCGACGGCGAGAAGGCCCGGGAGGTCGAGCGTTACGATATGCGCGCGCGGATCCGCAGCGTCGTCGAAGGACCGGACGGCGCCCTCTGGGTCCTGGAGGACGACGAAGACGACAGCACCGGGCGCTTGCTCAAGCTCACGCCGAAGCGCTGAGAATCAAGGCCGAACCGATGTCCTGCGAACCGGAGTCGCAGCTCGGAGCCAGCGCTTCCGCACGAGATGCGGACGGGACGGGTCCGCGGGTGCAGCCCCACAGGCGTTGATGACGCTTGGCGCTTGCTAGATCGTTCAAACGAGAATCGCAGACACGATGCCCGTGACCGCCACGCGAGAGTCTCTGCCAGCCGAGCCCGACCATGCCGGCGTGGCGTTTCATCCGCCGCTCTTGCTTGTGGGGTCGTTGGTGCTCGGATTCCTACTCCGCTGGATCGTTCCTCTCGACTTCCTGTCGTGGGAGGTGTCCGCGCTGCTTGGCCCAATCATGGTGGCCGCCTCGTTCGGCGTGTTCTTCTGGGCAGTGTTCACGATGCGGGCTGCCGACGCCTCCATACCCACCAGCGAACCGACGGATGTGATTGTGAGTCGTGGCCCGTACGGGTTCTCGCGTAACCCCATCTACGTGGCGATGCTGGGTCTACAGCTGGGTGTTGGGATCTGGGTGGATAGCGTGTGGTTCCTCATCCTCGCAGGCATCTCGGTGCCACTTCTTTGGTGGGGCGTGATCTCGCGAGAAGAGCGATACCTGGAGCGCAAGTTTGGCGTCGAGTACCGTGAGTACCAAACACACGTGAGGCGGTGGTTGTAGACCCACGACAACGGGAGAAGAGCGTTAATGAAGTGCTACGAACGCGAGCCGCGAGACTATCGGGGGTTCTTGACGTCAGTGCCTCGGAGCGCCGAGAGAGGAGAGATGCCGTGAAAAGCCATGAAGTAGATTACGAGATCATTGGTGATGACATGCAGATCGTGGAAGTGGAACTGGACCCGAATGAGACGGTGATTGCCGAGGCCGGCGCCATGAACTACATGGAAGCGGGAATCGGGTTCGAGTCCAGGATGGGGGACGGCACGAATCCGAAGGCCGGCGTCATGGATACACTCCTCAGCGTGGGCAAGCGTGCGCTCACCGGGGAGAGCATCTTTCTCACACATTTCACGCACCGTGGCCCTGGCAAGAAGCGCGTCGCCTTCGCGGCCCCGTATCCTGGAAAGATTCTGGCCATGGATCTGGACGACGTGGGCGGGGAACTCCTGTGTCAGAAGGATGCCTTTCTCGCCGCGGCCCGGGGTACGGAAGTGAGCCTTGCGTTCAACAAGCGCCTGGGGGCCGGATTCTTCGGAGGCGAGGGATTCATTCTTCAGAAACTCCGGGGTGACGGCATGTGCTTCATCCACATCGGTGACACCGTGGTCGAGAAGCAACTCAAGGGAGAGACGCTACGAGTGGACACGGGTTGCCTGGCGGCGTTCACCTCTGGCATCGGTGATAATCAAGGAGTTGGTGACCGTAGGAGCGAAGCAGGCGGTCAGCGGCAACGGATACTTCATGGGCGAGTTCGTCGGTCTCGAAGCGACTATCAAGGATCCAGGTCATCGAAGGCCAGGGACTCTTCTTGCTCGAAGGCGACGACGTTGCGATGCAAGCGGGAGTCGTGTTGGTCGCACCCGCAGGAGCGCCTCACGGCCGAGGATGTCTCTATCATGTTGACTTGTAGTTGTTTACACGGCAGTTGTCAGCGTCGAGCCGGCCCCTCCGCGGTCCAATCTGCCACGCGCATCGTCAACCTGACAGAGCCTTGGCGTATACTCGGACCGCTGGGACGCGAACGCCAGGCAACCTGATCTGCGAAGGAGAGACCCATGGGTTCGAAACGACCTGATCGAAGGGAATTCCTACAAGGCGGCGCCGCGTTGGCCGGGGGTTTGACCTTGGGTGCCGCGGAGCCCGTACTCGGCCAGCTCCCGGAGCCACAAACCTTCATCAAGGGCAGCGACGACCTGGTCGCCTACGGCGAGCGCTCCCGCTTCGTGACCTCGGTCCGCATCCCGCACCCGCCAGGCAGTAGGCCTTCGCCCGATGACTTTGGGCTCGTTTTTCATGTGGCGGCGCCCCTGCAGGATTCGGTGGGGACGATTACGCCATCCTCGCTCCACTTCGTGGGGACCACCCGTGGCTCCTATGTTCCGGAGATCGATCCTCGCGAGCATCGGTTCATGATCCACGGGTTGGTGGACCGTCCGCTGGTCTTCACCATGGAGGACTTGAAGCGTCTCCCTTCCGTAACCCGCCCTCATTTCGTCGAGTGCGCGGGAAACCGTTCGAGGCCCCAGCACAAGACAGTGCAGGAAACGCACGGGATGACCAGTTGCGCCGAATGGACCGGCGTGCTCCTGTCCACGCTGCTCAAGGAAGCGGGCGTGAAGGACGCGGGGAAGTGGATCGTCGCGGAAGGGGTGGAGGAGGTAAAGGGCGCTTCCAGCATCCCGATGGAGAAGGCCATGGACGACTGCCTCGTGGCCTACGGTATGAACGGCGAGGCGGTTCGTCCCCAGAACGGATTTCCACTGCGGCTGTTGGTTCCCGGTTTTGAGGGAATCTTCAACTCGAAGTATCTCAGGCGAATCAAGGTGGTGGACCGGTACTACATGACCTACAACGACTACGGGCATCTGAGGCGAGACCCTGACGTCGCGGCGCTGGGGTACCAGATCGGACCGAAGTCGGTCATCATCTTTCCATCCGCGGGACAACAGCTGCCCGATCGCGGATTCTACGAGGTCAGCGGCTTGGCCTGGTCGGGCGGGGGCGCCATCGGGCGGGTGGAGGTCTCCACCGACGGAGGCCGACGGTGGATGGACGCCCAGATTCAGGGCACGGCCCACCGCATGGCGCATGCGCGGTTCACCTTCCAGTGGAACTGGGACGGGAACGAGACCGAGCTCATGTCGCGCTGCACGGACGAGCTGGGCCAGGTCCAGCCGACACGAGCCGAGGTCGCCGAGTTCTTCAACGTGCCCGCGGACCCGTCCTACCGGGTGCCGGGTCAGGACAATTCCATTCAGCCGTGGCGGATCGCGAGCGATGGGAGCGTTCACAATGGGTATGCTTAGACTTCTCCCGATTCTGTTGCTGGCGGGGGCCTCCGTGCTGGCGCAGGCACCCACCTACGGCGTGGGCAGGACCCCAACCGAAGAGGAAATCCGCGCCTGGGACATCTCCATCAGTCCCACCGGGGAGGAGCTCCCGCCGGGGAGCGGCACCGCCGATGACGGCGCGGTGGTCTATCGGACCAGGTGCGCGCTATGTCACGGGGAGAACGGAATCGAGGGCCTGGCTCCCAGGCTGGTCAAACGCGACGCGGAACCAGGCGTCCACCCCTGGGACTTGGGACGCATCCTGCCGATCCGCGCGCCGTACGCGACGGTGGTCTGGGACTACATCAACCGCGGCATGCCGCTCGAAGAAGAAGGGACCCTCACCGCCGACGAGGTCTATGCGCTGACGGCCTATCTGCTAGTCATCAACGATGTCATCCCGGAGGACACGGTCCTCGACGCTGAGAGTCTGCCCAAGATCGAGATGCCGAATCGGGACGCGTTCTCTCGCGTCCCGGATTGGGAGCCCGGAAGGCCCAGGCTTCCGGGCTACCCCCACTAGATCGTCAGCTTCTGGCGCCAGGGACCCGTCAGGGCAAGGAAGATTTGGCGTCCCCTATCTTTGCTCTGTGACGGCGTCGGGCAATCGCTCCAGCCCCACCGTTTCCCATCCGTCCGCCGTCCGGCGGAAGTAGACGATCACCGGGACCTCCCAGGCCGGATGCGCGGCGTGGCTGGCACTCACGCGGGCGCGGATGAAATCGGGCGACTCGGCCCGTAGCTCGGCCGGCACCGCGAGACGAGGGCGGGGACCGGCGCCGTCAGGGCCGACCTCGACCGCGACGCCGGTGAGGTTGTCGAACACGGCCCAGCTCGCGCGGTACGTCGAGGCCGGCGTCGCCGCGCCGGCGGCCGCGGCCGCGTTCTCGAAGGTCAGCGTCCGCGCCTCGCGGTCGAGGACGAAGTCGACGAGCGGATTCACGTTGGTCAGCCAGGTCGCGGCGATCTTGTCGCGTCGCTCGAGCAGCGTGTCCACGAGGTAGCGCTCGGCACGGCCGTCCGAGAGCCGGCCCATCCTGACCATCGCGGCGATCGCCTCGTCGGTGAAGGCCGCCACCCGCCGGGCCGCCCAGAACGTATCGTCGGCGCGCGCGTTCTGGAAGGCGCGGTTCGGATAGTGCGGCACCCACGACTCGGGAGCGAAGGAGTCGGCCTCGAAGCGCCCGACCGACGGCAGGTCCGGGAACTCGATCGAGGTCCAGCTCGGCACCGTCAGCCCAAACGTGACCATCCGGAGGAGGCTCTGTCGGACGTCCCACAGATATTCGTTCCCGGAGCGCCGGCTCTTCACCTCGATCCCCGCGCTGCCCAGCGTCGACCCGAAGTCCAGCAGGTTGTGCTGGATGATCCGGCGGTCGCCGGCATCGACGAGCGTATCGAGCGTGTTGATGCCGCGCGAGTCCATGTGGTTGATCCACGCGGCAAAGACCCGCATGCCGCGTAGCTCGCGCCGATGCTCGTGCGGGACAATGTCGTTGGGATCGTCTCCCCGCACGCCGAAGTAGCGGAAGGGACCCAGCGGCTTGCCGGGGAGCGCCTTGCTGGCGAGAACCCGATAGCTCCCGTCATCGTTCCGGGCCACACCGGACAGCAGCACGTCGATGTCCTCGCGCCGCATCTGGCGCTCGTGACCGGTCACCCCGACGTAGGTCGCCTCGCTCACGTCGAGATCCTCGGGATGGAACGTCGCCACGTAGTTCTCGGGGACGTTGTAGCCGAGCGCATACATGATCTTCGTGGAGATCACCTCGGCGGCTGAGGCCATCTCGTGGTAGCCGGGCGGATCGAACTTGATGAAGAAGAGAGACCTGGCCGAGTCCCGCATCGTGAACCCGGGTGTCACGCCCTCGCGCTTGGTGGATTGCACCATCCAGGGACCCGGCGCGGGTCCCAGCGCCCGGTCCGGGCCGCGGGCGAGCTCACCGAGGGTCATCGGTCGTTCGCGGTTGCGGTTCGTGTACCAGCTCGAGTTCGGCACCTCGTCCATCGTGTTCGCGTTCTCGGCGCGGCGGTCGACCCGCTCGCCCGGAGTCAGCAACGTGTTCTCGATGAAGTCGAACCCTTCCGATGCCGGCCCGCTCGACGGCGCCGGAGGCATCCTGGGTCTCGGGGAAGCCCGCGATCGGGTCATCGGGATAGAACCGCAGAGCCCAATCGTCGTCGTCGGCGGCGGCGGCTGCCGCTAGGCCCAACGGCACGCTCAATCCCAGCATGACGAGGGCCCAGATCCCGGAAGCGATCCACGCGCGCCGGTGAGACGGTCGATGTCGCATCGTCGACTACCTCGACGGATCCTGGCTGGGCGATTCGCCCGGCCGACCCTGGAGCACTGGCCCGAACTTGAAGATGACGTGGGTGCCCTCGCCGCCCCCGGTGCCGATGTCGAACCTGAGAATGAAGTTGTTCCGGGTGCTCACGCGAAACCCGACGCCGTAGGACCCCTCGAGATTGCGGAAGTCCAGATGCCTGCGATCCGCGAAGACCTTGCCCGCATCCGCGAACAACGCCATGTCGAGCGCCGCAAACACCTCCCAGCGATATTCGGCGTTGAAGAGCATCGCGTGACGATCGTGGAAGCGGTATTCCTCGAAGGCTCGCAACGTGTAGGCTCCCCCGATCCTTGGCATTAAGTAGAACGGCACGACGCGATCGTCCTCCGTCGAGGACATGGTCAGGAACGCCCGCAGGGCGATCACCCGGCGCTTGTCGAAGAACGGGATGAGCTGGGTGGTCTCGGTCTCGATCTGACGGAAGCTGTACCGGTCGAGGTCGCGGTCGCTGTAGAAGTGCATCCCGACATGATGACGCCCGCCACTCCGGGGATTGCCCGGCCGATCGTACGAATTCAGGTCGAAGAAGAGGCTGCCGTGTAGAAAATCCGGCTGCGCGTCGAGCCCGGGCGCCTCGGCCTCCGAGAACAGCTCGTCGGTCGAAGGAAAGAGCGGGTCGCGACCGCCGCCGACGTGGGGCCGCAGAAAGCGCATGCGGATGCCCACGCTGACGCCGCCCCCCGGGTTCGCGGCCAGCTCCGCCCCCAGCTCCGTCCCTCTGTAGAGGTAGGAGGTCTGGTCTTCCAGCCGGGCCTGGCCCCCCAGCCCGAAGTAGTCCTCCTGCGTGTTCTCGCGATGCCGGGCCTGGCCCTTCAGGGTGAACAACCCGCCGGCCAGGGAGCGCTCGAGCTCGACCTGCGCCAGCGTGTAGCGGTTGCGCGACACGGCGGCCGACCCGTCGAGCAGCCAGTCACGACCAAAGTGGTGGCGGTACCCGGCGCCGATCGCGAAGCCGGAGCCGCTCGGCAGCCCGCCGATGCGCGGGTAGAATCCGTCCGCTCGGATCTTGAGGCGGTCGAAGCTGCCTCGCTCTTCCAGGTAGAGCATCAGCCGCTCGATGCGACCGGGGCTCTCGGACTCGAGCCGGGCCGCCTTCTCGGCCTGGCGCTGCGCGATCGCCTCCGCTCGCGATTCCTGCGCCTGGACGCCGGCACTCGCGCCGAACCCGAGCCCGGCGAAGACGGCTGCCGTCACCCACCGGCTTGCCCTCCTGGTCAGCATCGTCACGACCCGCCCTCCTCCGCCGACGGCGCGCACCCGTGTGGCGCTCCTGATGGACCGATCACCCATCCGTCGCTCTGCCACCGGATCATGCCAGGCATCGTGCCGTGCCAACACATCGGGTCAGGGCGCCAGCTCGCGAATGGTCATCGCCAGGGCCGCATTGACCCACCGCGCGCTCGCCCCCGATTCGGCGCCGGTCGGCTCGGCGAACACCCAGCCGTCTGTCCCGCGGGCGACCACCCGATAGGTGGCCGACTGCCCTCCGGCTGGCCACGTGAGCTCGTAGCTCCGGCCGGGCTGGAGAAAGCTGGGCGTCGGCACCTGCACGACCGGCGGCTGCGACAGGCTCACCTCCCACACGCCGGTCTGCAGCGCTCGAAAACCGTCGGCGTGTTGGCGACGCTGACGCTGCCCTCCACGTTCACGACGCCAGGCGCGGGCATGGGGAGATCGTAGGTCTGGGGCGTCGCGCCGCTGGGCGCCGCGGCGGAGCCGAGATGCGACGAGGCGACCGTCGCAGCGCCGGCGAACACCGCCAGGGTGAGGACGACCGGGAGCGGATTGTCGGCAAGTCTCATCGTGGAGCCTCCTGGCTCAGGGTCGCGCATCACGCCGGCCGGGACGCGACCTCCTGTGTCCGTTCGAAGACCTTGTACATCATGTCCTCGGCCCACAGATAGCCCACGACCCGGCGATCGTCGCGGTCCCGAATGATCGGTGTGCCCTTCAGCCCGTGATCACGCATCGTCTCGGCCGCAACCACGCTCGAGTCGTCGCGCGTGAGCGCGATGGGGTTCGCGACCATGAACTCCCGCACCCGGACGTTCCCACGCTGGCCCGCGGGCAGGGCGGCGACCACCTCGATGGCGTTCAGGAAGTCGGTCCGCGTCACGATGCCGACCAGCCACTCCCGGTCGTCGAGCACGAGGCAGACGTCGAGGTCGTGCTCGCGGAACAGGGCCAGGGCGTCCTGGAGCGTCTGATCGGGCCGCAGGTGGACGGGCGGCGGGGGCTCCACGAAGGTGGCCAGGGGCTCCTTGGACAGGATCTCGTGGGCGACCGGGAGCCGCAACCAGATACCCTTGGCCCGCCGCTTCACGGCGTCCGAGACGATGTGCCGCAGGGAGGTGAGCGATCGCGACACCTGCGAGAACACCTCGCGGCCGAGCACGGTCACCTCGACCGGCGTACGCGCGCGGACGCTGGCCCCACGCGGGCGGTTCTCGATCAGTGCCATCTCTCCGAAGAAGTCGCCGGCTCCCATCACCGCCACGACCTGCTCGTCGTCCTCGCCCTCGCGCCGACGCAACACCTCGACCTGACCCTTCTCGATGACGTAGAGGCTGGTCGCCGGATCACCCGAGCGGAAGACGAAGTCTCCCGCTTCGTAGTGCGCGCTCGACACGCGCTCGGTCTGATCCGTCTTGAGGTGGGCCAGGTCCCGGGGGAACACGAGGTCCCACGCCCAATCGAACCCCACCTTCACGCGGCGCGGCCAGGACGGCAGCTTGAACAGGTAGACGCCCCGCCAGACGAACCACGCCAGAAACCCCGAGAGCTGAACGCCCAGGATCTCGGCCACCGCCTTGCGCCCGCCGATCGCGCAGAGCTGGCCGATCGGTTTGTAGCTGAACGATCGTGCCGCGTCGCCCCGTAGCACCCGGACGATGTTCTCGGCGGCCTGGCGGCCCTCCCGCTCGGCAAACTGACCGGTGGGTGGGCACTCCCGCCCATCGTGCGCGTTGACGATCCGCGCGCAATCACCGATCGCCCAGACGTTGGCGAATCCTTGCACTCGCAGGTCGGGATCCGTGAGGAGGCGACCGCCCTCCTTGGGGGCGTCCAGCCGCTGCACGACCGGGGACGCCGCCGTCCCGATCGTGCAGACCACGGTCGCGGCTCGAAACGCCCGGCCATCCTGAAGCACCACGCCGTCGGGGGTCGCCACCGCGACGCGTGCGTTCAAGATCACCGCGATACCCGCCTGCTCCATCATGACGCGGGCGCGCTCCCGTAGATCCGGGCTGACCTCCGGCAGCAGCTGGTCGCGGGAGTGGATGATGCTGACGCAAATGGCATCGGTGGACGTATTCGAAAAGAACCGCTGGCTGCCACGTACCAGGTCGTTGAGCTCGCCGGCGGACTCCACCCCGCTGTAGCCTCCGCCCACGACCACGAAGCTCAGATACCACCGCTGGCGGTCCGGGTCATCGCACACGTCCGCCTTCTCGAGCTGCTCCATCACGTGGGTGCGAAGCGCGAGCGCGTCGCCGATCGTCTTGAGCGGAAAGGAGTGATCGGCCATCCCGGGCACCCTGCCGATGCTCACCGGACGACCGCAGGCAATGACGACGTGATCGTAGGACATCCGCCGGGCCAGCCCGTCGTGGCCCTCGTACTCGACCTCTCCCGCGACGAGATCGATGGAGAGGACATCCTCGGTGCGACATCGGACCGAGGACAGCATCTGGCGCAGCGGGGCCGCCACGCAGTCGGCGTCGATCGACGCACCCGCCACCTCCGGGAGGAGCGGGTGGAACACCATGTGGTTCTCGCGGTTGAAGAGCACCAGCTCGCAGCCCTTGGACCCGAGCCGGCGAGCCAGGGTCTTGGCGCACTTCACGCCCGCAAAACCGCCGCCGACGATCACGATGCGAGGAGGTGTCACGAAGTGGCTCGATACGCGAAGTCCTTGAAGCTGACGCGGAAGAACAGCGAGTACAGGATCGGTACGACTCCCAGGGTGAGCACGGTGGCGAACAGCAGACCGAAGATGATCGCGATCGCCATCGGCTCCCACATGGGCCCACCGCCGAACCAGAGCGGCAACAGCCCCGCGACCGTCGTGGCCGTCGTCAGCAGGATCGGCCGAAACCGCCGCTGGGCCGCCTCGACGATCGCGTGAGGCGGATCCAGGCCATTCTCGCCGATCTCGATGTCAATCCGGTCGATCAGCACGATGGCGTTGTTGATGACGATGCCCGAGAGGGCGATGATCCCGAGCAGCGTCATGAAACCGAAATACGAGCCGGCCATCAGCAGACCGGCAACGACCCCGACGATGCCGAGCGGAATAGTCAGCAGGATCATTGCGGTCCGGCGAATCGAGTTGAACTGCACCATCAGGAGGAGCAGGATGATCAGCCCGGCGAGCGGGAGCTGGTCCGCGATCGACTGGTTCGCCTTGACCGACGTCTCCTCCTCACCGCCGAACCCCCAGCGGTAGCCGAGCGGCCATCCCTGCCGCTGCGTCTCGAGCCAGGGCCGCAGCGCCGCCACGACCTCGCTGGGCGTCACGCCGAAATCGAGATCGGAAGAGACGGTCACGGTCTTGAGCCGGTCGCGCCGCCAGATCTTAGACGGCTCCCATACGATTTCGGTGTCGGCCACCTGGCTCAGCGGCACGGAGCGCCCGGTGGCTTGGGCGTAGACGTTGAGGCTGTCGAGCTTCGTGAGGTCGGTGCGGCTCGCGACCGATGACCGCAGGGAGACGGGGATGACCTCGTCCACCTCCCGATACTGGGTGGTCTCGAAGCCGCTGAGCGCCGTCTGGAGCGAGATGGCGATGTCCTGGTTGGTGACTCCAGCCCGACGCGCCCGAGGCTGATCGACATCGATCACCAGCTTCTTGCTGCGGACACCCCAGTCGTCCGTGATGTTCTTCGTGCCGGGGATCGCGCGGAGCTGGGCCTTCACGTCGTCCACGGTGTCGAACAGCGCGTCCGACTCTCGGCCGGACAGCCTCACCTGGACGGGTGAGGTGATGGGCGGTCCCATCTGCAGAGGGTTCAAGGTGACGTCGAGATCGGGAAACTGTTCCAGAGCGAAGGCTTCGAGGCTCGGAATCAGCTCGTCGGTCATGACCGCCCGCGATGTCGCGTTGACGATCGAAAAGGCGTAGTTCGGACTACTCGGCTCCGGAGTGTGCGCCAGGTAGAATCGCGGCCCGGCGTTGCCCACGAACGTCGCCCAGTTGGTCACACCCTCGAGCCGCCCGGCCCCGGGGGAGCCGTCCGCCTGCCCGGCCGCGAGCACGGTCCCGGCTGGCGCCACGGACATCGACGTCCCGGCTACCAGCGTCTCCCGGATGTGGCCGTCGATGGCCTCGATGACCTCGACGGTCCGCTCGATCGCCGTCCCGGCCGGCAGCTCGTACTCGGCCGTGAAGATCGCCTTGTCTGAGGGCGGAAAGAAGATGTTCGGGATATAGGCGAAGCCCTGCAGCGCGACCACGAAGATGACAACGATGCCCGCCACGGCGAGCAGGCGATGGCGCAGGCCCCCAATGAGCATGCCGCGGTAGAGGCGATAGAACCGGGAGTCGAACCCTTGCCCGATGTTGGCCTGTTTGACGCGGAGAAACAGCACGCACAGCAGCGGCGTCATCGTCAACGCCAGCACCCAGGAGGACAGCAGCGTGATTGTGACGACCATGAAGAGCGGCGCCGTGTACTCGCCGGTGCTGGACTTGGCGAGGTAGATCGGTAGGAACGCGGCCGCCGTCGTCAGCGATGAGATGAGTAGCGGTGCACGCAGCTCGGACGCGGAGCCAACGGCCGCCTCCAGCGGAGGCTTGCCCTCCGACATCTGGACCATGATCGATTCGGCCATCACGATTGCGTTGTCCACGAGCATGCCGAGCGCGATGATCAACGCCGCGAGCGACATCTGGTCCAACCCGATGCCAAGGAACGACATCACCAGCAGCGCCATGATCATCGCCATCGGCACGAGGCTGGCCACCACGAGCCCCGTGCGCAGCCCGAGGAAGAGCAACATGACCAGCAGCACGATCACGACCGCCTGCAGCAGGTTCGTGGCGAACTCCGCCACCTTGCGCTCCACGACCTCGGGCTGAAACGCGACCAGGTCGAACTCGACCCCGATCGGATAGATCGCCTGCAGCCGGTCGATCTCGCGGCGCACGCCCTCGCCCAACGTCACGATGTTGCCGCCCTCCCGCATCGACATCGCCAGGGCGAGCGCGGGCGTGCCGGACGCGTGCACGATGCTTCTCGGTGGGTCGATGTAACCGCGGGAGATCTCCGCCAGGTCCTCCAGGTAGAGGATCTCCGGTCGGCCCGGCAAGGTCACGACCGTCTGACGCAGATCCTCGATCGACTCGAAGTTGCCGCTGGGCTCCAATGTGATCCGCTCGACGCCGGTGCTGATGTCACCGCCGGGGATGATGATGTTGGCGCTCTCGAGAATCTGTCGCAGCTGAATCGGCGACAGCCCGAGCTCCGCCAGGCGCGAATTGCTGTAGTCGACGAAGACGCGCTCCTCCTGGGCGCCGAAGATGTCGACCTTGGCCACGTCGTCCACCCGGAGCAGCTCGTCGCGCACCTCGTCGGCGACCTCCTTCAGGTCGGCGTACGAGAACCCCTCGCCGGTCAGCGTCACGATGACCCGAACACGTCGCCGAACTCGTCGTTGACTGTCGGCCCGACGATGTCCGCAGGCAGATCCGGCACGACCTTGTCGACCTTGCGCCGCAGGTCGTCCCAGATCGGACGCATGTCCATGAACTCCTCGCGAATGTTGACCAGGACGATCGACACGCCGGTCTTCGACGTGGAGGTCACGAAATCCAGCTCGGGAATCTCCTGGATCACCTCCTCGAGCTTGTCGCTGACGAGGTTCTCGACGCGGTCCGGACTGGCGCCGGGAAAGATCGTCAGGACCTGCGCGATCCGGATGATGAAGCCGGGATCCTCGGCACGGGACATCCGGGTGTACCCCGACACTCCACCCAGGATCACGACCAGGAGCGCGACCGTCGTGATCCGGTTCTTCTCGATAGCCGCGCGTGTCAGATCCATCGTTCAGCCCTCCTGCGCGGTCGTCAGGCGCACGTCGAGGCCATCCTGGATGCGGCTGACCCCGGCCGTGACGACGCGATCGCCGTCCGCAAGCCCATCAATGAGCTCGAGACCGTCCGGCGCGAACCCGCCGACCGTCACCGCCCGCCGGCGCGCCACGGCGCGGCCCTCGCCCGCCGGCTCGGCGACGAAGACGAACCGGCCCTCGCGATCTTCACCCACCGCCTCGGGCGGCACGATGAAGCGCTCATCGCGCCCGTCATCGGGCAGCTCGAAGGTCACCTCGGCCGCCATCCCGGCGCGAACGTCGCCGGCGCTGTCTGGGAGGCTGGCGGTGACCGGAAATGTCGTGCCGGTCGCCGTTGCCATCACGCCCACCTCGGTGACCGCTCCATCGAAGCGGGCCCCGGTCATGGCGTCGAAGGCGACGCTGACGGGATCACCCGTCTGGATCTGCTGGATGAGCCCCTCGGGCACCGCCACCTCGACCTCGGGCGCGACCCCGGAGGTGAGGACGGCGACCGCCTGTCCTGCGCTGACGTTCTCGTTGACCTCCGCCGGCACCTCGGCGATGGCCCCGGCCACTGGGGCAACCAGTCGCGTGTAGTCGACCTGGCGCACGGCCAGCTCCAGCCGCTTGCCGACCACCTCCACCTGCGCCTGCGCGGACGCAGCACCGGCCATGGCCGCATCGAGGTCCGCACGCGAGGCGTTGTCGTTCTCGTACAGCCCGCGCACCCGTCGGAGATCGGCATCGGCGTTTCGAGCCTGCGCCCGCGCCTGGGACAGGGACGCCTCGGCCTCCTTGACCTGGAGCTCGTAGTCCACCGGATCGAGCCGGGCGATGAGGCGCCCGACCGGCACCCGGCTGCCTACCCGCACCGGCAGCGCCTCGATCGTGCCGGGTACCCGGAAGCTGAGCGTCGATTCGACGCCCGCTCGCGCCACGCCGGAGAACGACCGGGCGCGTCCGCCTCCCGTAGCTCGCACCTGGGTATAGCGCACCGGTCGAAGGGCCGGCGGCTCAGGCGACGGGGGCGCCGCACAGCCCCACCACACGGTCGGCGTCGAGAGCGACAGGATCAGCCACGCGAATCGATGTCCGTTCATGGGTCCTTCCTCGTCGGTGATTCGGGGGTCCGCGGGCTGAACCCCACCTCGGCGAAAAACAGTCTGAGACGGTCCAGGAAGTCTCGGTGCGCCTCGGGCGTCGTGAAGAAATCGAACTGTCCAGCGGCGCGTTCCACGTTCATCAGATCGACCAGGTAGTCGAACACCGCGTTCGCCGCCACCTCTTGTGCGACCAAGGCCTGGTTCTGCGCATCCAGCAGGTCCAGGATGGAGGCCGCCCCCTGCTCGTAGGCATCGGTGACCAGACCGAGGCTGCGCTGTGCCGCGTCGGCCGCGGCCTCGGCCAGCTCGATGCCGGCGTAGGAGGCACCGGCGTGGTGGAGCGTCGACCGCACCCGCTGCTCGACCTGCAAGGCCACCGCTTGCCGGCGCAGTCGGAGCTCTTCGACCTCCTCGAACGTCCGGGTGCGCTCGGCGCGTCGCGCCCCACCCGTGAACAACGGCAACGACGCCGAGAGGCTGAGCGTCCAGTTGACCGCGTTGGGCACGGTGAGACCGGGCAGCGGGACGCCGAACTCGAAGCTGGTCCCCGCCCCACCCGTCTCGACGGCGCTCACGTCACCGTTGAAGGCGACGGTGGGCACCCAGAAGGCGCGGCGGGCCGCCGTGAGCGCGCGCTCCTGGGCACGGATGCTCGCGTCGATCTGTTGCAGCTCGGGCGAGGCGGCCAGCGCCTCGTTCGTCATGAAGTCGCGGAAGATGGCGAACGAGAAAAAGTCGTCGAGGTAGGGTCCCAGGCGAGCGGCGCTGGTCCGCAAGACCGGGTCGTCGAGCCCGGTCTCCTCGGTCTGAAACGACTCCTCCAGCGGGCGATTCAGCAGACGGTTGAGCTGGATCTCGGCCACGTTGCGCTGGGCGCTCGCATCGATGACATCGCGCCGGTTGTTCGCGATCTGGTTCTCCCAGCGAATCACCTCGGCCGACCGCGCGACGCCGATCTCCTGCCGTATCCGCGCCAGATCGAGGTTCGAGCGGGTCACCCTGAGATTGTCCCGCTGGATCTCCTCGAAGGTCTTGGCCCGGAGCACGTCGAGGTAGCCGACCGCGGCGTCGAGCACGATGTCGAGACGGGTCTGCTCCCGCTGCTGCTGGCGCGACACTTGGAGCGCGTCCTCAATCGCGACGCTCGCCCGCGCACCGTCTGAGAACAAGAGCTGCGAGACACCCGCCGACGCCACGCCGAGCCACTGGGGTCCGGCCGAGAGCGACGCCGCGCGGTCCCGGTCGATGGTCTCGGCCAGTCCGGCGGCCGACACCTGCGGGTACCACGCGGCGCGCGCAATCCGTCGTTCCTGGTCGCCTGCGGCCACGAACCGGTCCGCCGCCAGCAGATCGAGATTGGCGGCGACGGCCTCCTGCGCCGCCGCCGACAGGGTGAGCCGGCGCTGCACCGCCCGCTGGCGTTCTCCCAGGATCTCCGCCTCGGTATAGACGCTCCACGACGGGTAGACGCCGATGGCCCGCGCCGTTTCGATGTTGAGCGACAGTCGAAGGCGGCGCTCGAAATCTACCGGCAGCGCGCCCGCATCCTCGCCCAGCAAGATCCGCTGGATGTTCAAGGCGACCCTGCGACCCAAGCGATCAAACGCCTCTCCGAGGAAGAGGCTGGCCAAGAGCCCCGCCTCGACCTCCCGTTGTCCCCAATAGGAAAAACCAGGCAGCCGGCGCTCGATCAGCGCGAGCACCAGTCGGCTGAAATCACCGCGCGGTAGCTGCATGAGGGGAAACACGTACACGGCGTCGGTGTCGCCGGGGATCGCCGCGAGCGCGTCCTCTACCGAGATCCCGACCCTGACCGCGACCGGCTCGACGTCGAGCGCCTGCAGCCGCGCGAGCAGGTTGGCCTCGAGCTCAGGAACCGCCGCCACGACCCTCGTTGGTCAGGAAGGTCATGTGGCGAAAGGGAGCGACCTCGCGGAGTCGACGTACGTTCTCCTCGAGGTTGGACGGGAAGGTGATGTAGCTCAGGTTGGGCACACCGCTGACGCGATCGCCCCCGGCACTCGTGGCGGTGGGGATCCCCTGCACCTCCGGATCGATGACGAACGTCGCGACCAGCGGCTTGGGGAGCTCGGAGAACCGCCCGGCGTAGGTGGACGCGACGGGGCCTACCGTGAGGACCAGGTGGACCTCGGGGTCCGCCAGCAGCGCATCGACCGCAGTCGCCACGCCGGTGAGCGACCAGTCCGCCACCCGCCGCTTGGCGTCCGGAAAGGCGACGTTGAACTCGCTTCCCACCAGATCCAGGATCTCCCTTTCGAAGATCCCCCGCACCTCGTCGTTGCGCTCCAACGGGCCATCGAGCACGACACCGATGGTGCAGGGATCGCAGGCCATCTGGCCGATCCCGTCGGCCGGAGCCAGGAGCGCCACTCCCATGGCGAGAGCCACGCACCTCCATCTACTCCAAGTGAACATCCGATCCTCCAGTCGACCGTTGCTGGCGGGCCGCGCCCCCCTTCCGCACATCTCGTCGCATCGGTGGCCACGACCAATCCAGCCGCGAGCGGCCCGGACGGGGCGGGACGAGCGAGAATCTGATGATACGCGTGGAGCCCTGGCGTGTCACTCGCGGGTGAAGGGTCGGTGTACAATCGCAGTCGGCAGCTCCGCCATGCACACGCACGTCAAGGTTCTGGCCGTCCTCAATATCGCCCTCGGCGCCCTGGGCCTCATCGCGTCGCTCTTCGTCCTCCTGATATTCGGCGGGACCGCCGGGCTGCTCGCGGTCACGGCCGAGTCGAGCGACGCCCTGATCGCCAGCCCGATCGTCGGTCTGATAGGGGGCGTGGTGGCGCTGGTCCTGTTCGCGCTGTCGGTGCCGGGCATCATCGCCGGCGTGGGACTGCTCAAGCTGCGACCGTGGGCCCGAATCCTCGGGCTCATCCTCGGCGTCCTCAACCTGCTGCACTTCCCCCTCGGTACCGTCGTCGGACTCTACGGGCTGTGGGTCCTGCTCTCACAGGAAGGCGCGGCGCTGTTCACTCCCCCGTGAGTCTGCCAGCGCTCGGTCTCGGCCCTTCGGGTCGCGCTCGCCGCGCGCCACGCCCGGGCGCTCGCGGCCGAAAGGGCCGCGGTGTCACGCTGGTCATCCTGGCCCTGATCGGCGCGCATCCGCCCGCGCGCGCGGCGGGCGCCGACGACGTCAGGCTACCCGACCCGTCCTACCCGCGGGTGATGGAGCGCTACCTCGCCGGCGATTCGGCCGACGCCCTGGCGCGTCTCGACCGCGCCGTGGCACAGCCGGCGGCGGACGCCCGCCCGCTCGAAGCGGTCATCCTCCGGGCACATCTGCTCGAGACGCTGGGGCGGCGGCCCGAGAGCCAGGACACCTGGGCCGAGGTGGCGCGCCGCGAGCGCACGCTCGCCTCGTTCGCGCGACGGGCGATCGTCGAGAGTCTGGTAAGTGGCGATCGCGCCGCCGACGCGGAGCGCCGGTTGGAGGAGCTGGCGGCCGCCGGACGCGGCGCGATGCCCCTCGACCTCGTCCTCGCCGTCGGGGATGCGTACCGGCGCACCGGCGACCACGCGCGCGCCCTCACCCTCTACGCCCGGGTGCTCCGCAGACAGCAGCAGGGAGACGCGGCCGATGCGGCGCGTCTCGGGCTCGCGGCCGCGTACGAGGGCCAGGGCGAGCTCGAGCGCGCCCGGCGGGCCTTCCGCGACGCCCTCTCGAAGCACGCCGTCCCGGGCACATTCGCGACCGCGTGGGAGGGCGAGCGCCGGCTCGCGCTGGCGCTGGGCGAGCCGCCCGCAGCGATCCCCGAGGACGATCTGCTCTCGCTGACGCGTCGACTTCGCGCCGCCTCGCGCTACGACGACGCGCTGATGGTGCTGGACCGATGGCGCGACGCGCATCCCACGACCGCCCGACGCGACCTGATCGAGGCCGAGACGATTGCCACCCTCTACGACGCGCGCGCGAACGATGAGGCGCTGGCCAGATGCGAGACGTTCGCGGACCGATTCCCGCGCAGCGGCCGTCTACCGCAGGTCAAGCTGACCCAGTTCCGCCTGGCCGTTCGCACGGGCCGCACCGACCTCGTGCGGTCATGGGGCCGTCCCCTCTGGGAGGGTCGCGTCTCTCCGAGCGACTCGGTCCGGTGGAACGCCGGCGTCCTGCTGGCCGCCTACCTGGTGAGCGTGGGTGAGCTCGACGAGGGGTTGAGCGTCTACCGCGGTCTGTTCCGTCGCGCCGGGTCCCGGAGCCGCCAGCTCGACATCTTGTGGCGGGCGGGGGTCGCGGCGCTCAGGGCCGGTCAGCACGAGCGCGCCCGGAGCAACCTACAGGGCGTCGTGCGGCGCCGGCCTGGCGGCACGCTGGCCGCGGCCGCGCGCTACTGGCTCGCCATCGCGGACGACCGGCTGGGGCAGCGCCAGGATGCACTCCGCGCGCTCGTCGCCCTCGAGCAGCAGCAGCCGTTCGCCTACCACGGCATCCGCGCACGGGAGTGGATCGCCCGGGAGACACGACCCGGGGAGGCCGAGCTCCTCCGGACGCTGCGTGAGAGATCCCGGCCGTCGGCGCTCAGCTTCCCGGCGCTCCGTCTCAGCGACGCGGCGCGCCGCCACACCGACGTCGTGGCGGCGACGCATTTGGCGCGCGCCGGGTTGAAGGTCGAGGCCGCACGGCACGTCCGGCGAGCCCTGGGCGCGCGCCGGAACGACCGCGCCCTCGCGCTGCTCGCCGCCCGCGCGTCGGCCGAGGCGGGTGCGCACCGGCGCGGGTTGGCGATCCTCGCCGATCACTTCGGCGGGTTCCTCCGCCGGCCCACCGAAGGCCTGCCGAAGGATTTCTGGCGCCTGGCGTACCCCCGGCCGTTCTGGCGCGACGTCGAACGCGCGGCGGCCAGCCACGGCGTGGATCCCGTGCTCCTGGTGTCTCTGATGCGGCAGGAATCGCGATTCGACCCGCAGGCCCGCTCGGCGGTGGGTGCGATCGGCCTGTTTCAGATCATGCCGTACACGGCCGCCGAGCTGGCGCCCAGAATCGGACTGCCGATCCCGGACGACACGCGGCTCATGGAACCGTCCATCAACGCCGCCCTGGCGGCCACGCTGCTGAGCGATCTGAGGTTGGAATTCGCCGGTGCGATTCCGCCGATCGTCGCGTCCTACAACGCCGGCGAGGACCGCGCGCACGCCTGGTGGCGCGCCGCACGCGATGTGTCGGAGGAGCTGTTCATCGACACGATCCCCTACTCCGAGACGCGCGGGTTCGTGCGCGAGGTCCTCGCCAACTACGACGCCTATCGGCGGCTGTATCCCACGGGCGACTAGCCGCCCGCATCGCGGCTATCCGCCTCGCGCGCGAGCGCGCGGCGAGCCCGCTCGAACTCGACATCGAGTGTCGCAATCCGGTCAGCGGCGCCATCGAGTGTGCCCGAACGGCCAAGCTGCTCCAGCTCCAGGCAGACCTGCTGCATGCGTGTGGCCCCGATGATCGCGCAGCTCCCCTTGAGCCCGTGCGCGGCCAGCGCGAGTCCGTCCGGCTCCCCTCGCTCGGCCGCCTCCCGGAGCGCGGCGAGTCGAGGCGGGGTGTCCGCCACGAACAGCCGAGCCAGTTCCCCGATGATGCCGGGCTCGCCGGAGACACCCAGGTCGCGCAGGGCCTCCAGCACCGTCCAGTCGATCGCCGCCGCCCCGGCTCCAGACTCGGACATCACGGCTCACCCACCGGACCGGCGGCGCCACGCGCCGGGTCGGTCCCGAGCGCGGCATCCGCGAGGTGGTGCGCGAGCAAGCTGCCGAGCGCCTGTGGTGTGACCGGTTTGGAGAGGTAGTCATCCATGCCGGCCGCCAGACAGCGTTCGCGGTCACCCTCGAGGCTGCTGGCCGTCATGGCAATGATGGTGAGAGGGCGACCGGCCGGCAGGCGTCGCCGAATCGCGCGTGCCGCGTCGAACCCGTCCATCTGCGGCATCTCGCAGTCCATGACGACCGCGACGTAGGGCGAACGCGTCACGGCCTCGACCGCCGCGCCCCCGGTCGACACCACGTCGACGTCATACCCTAACCTCGTGAGAATCGAGACCGCGACCTTTTGACTGACGGAGTTGTCCTCGGCGACCAGGACGCGTTGTCCCGGCGTTGCCCGACGAAGCTCCGCGTCGGATGCCGACTCGGTCCCCGCGCCCGGCCAGACGGCAGGATCGGTCGGCTCGCATGACGCGGCGGTTTCGAGCGGCACCAGCAGCGAGAACGTGGAGCCGACACCCGGTTCGCTGACGAGCTCGATGGTGCCGCCCATGAGCGTGGCCAGCCGCCGGCTGATCGTCAGGCCCAGCCCCGTGCCACCGAAGCGCCGCGTCGTCGAGGCATCAGCCTGCATGAAGGGATCGAACACCCTCTCCTGTTGACGGCCAGCGATGCCGATGCCGGTGTCCCTGACTGCGAACCGCAGTGTCACGGTGCCCGCCCGCTGCGCAGCGACACTCACGCCGAGCACGACCTCGCCCGCCGCGGTGAACTTGACGGCGTTGCTGACGAGGTTCAGGAGAATCTGGCGGAGACGCGCGGAATCCCCGAAGACGAAGGTGGGAACCTCTCCGGCCGCCTGGAGGTGCATCGACAGGCGCTTCGCGCGAGCCGCCTCCGCCAGCAGATCGACAACCTCCGCTTGGATCTGCATCGGGTCGAACTCGGCGCGCTCGAGAGTGAGTCGATTCGATTCGATCTTCGACAGATCGAGAACCTGATTGATGACGCCGAGCAGCGCATCCCCGGACTGGGCGATCGTCTGCACGTGGTCTCGCTGCTCGGGGTTCAGCTCCGACCCCAGGAGGAGCCGGCCCAGGCCGATCACGGCGTGCAACGGTGTGCGAATCTCGTGGCTCATCGCCGCGAGGAACTCCGACTTCGCCCGCGTGGCGGCGAGCGCCTCGTCCCGCGCGTGCGCGAGCGCCCCGGCCTGCTCCGCCACCAGGTTGGCCTGCCGCTCGAGCCGATCGCGCGAGTGCTCGACATCGCGCGTGTAGCGCATCCGCGCGGCCTCGGCGCGCTTCTGCTCGGTGATGTCGCGGGCGATCGTCGAGAAGAACTCGGGGGTGCCGTCGGCCGCCGTCTGCGTCAGGATCACCTGCGAGACGGGAACCTCATGGCCGTCGCGATGCCTGAAGGCGGTCTCGCCCCGCCAGAAGCCGTCCCGCAGCATCGCGGGGAGCGCCTCTCGGTGGAGGAGGTCGATGGCCCACGCCGGGTGAAGCCCCCCGGCGTCCATCCCGCTCACGTCGCACTCCGCGGCCAGACCGATCATGTGCCGACCGGCAGGGTTGAGATACACGATGCGCTCCTGGGCGTCGCAGATCCCGACGAAGTCGCTGGTCGCCTCGACGATCGCCGCCAGGCGCGCCCGCTCCGTCTCCGCCCGAAGCCGCTCGGTCACGTCGGACAGCAGCCAGATCTCCCCCTGCTCGAAGGCATAGCTCGCCACCTGCACCTGGCGCACCTGCCCGTCCTTTCGCCTGATCGGGACCGTCACCGGCGATGAACGTCCCAGCGGTGGACACTCGCCGCCACCGCCCTGGACTCCGCTCACGCTCTCACTAAACAGCGCTCGGGCACATTGCTCGACCGACGCGATCTCGGCCCGCGAGTACCCGGTGATCTCCTCCGCCGTGCTATTGAGGCTGACGGAGTCACCCTCTCGGTAGATGGCGCCGGCAGGCAGGTGCTCCACCATGAGGCGCAGCCGCCCTTCGCTCGACCGCAGCTCCGTCTGCGCCCGCTCCTGATCGCGCAGCGCCGCTTCCAGCGCCGCCGTGCGAGCCCCACCAGCTTGTGCAGGGAGCGGTTCCAGAACACGGACCCGGTCGAGATCAGGAGCAGCAGTCCGCCGAAAGCGCCGATGTAGACACCGAACTCACTCCAGAAGTCGTGGTGCGCGGGGAGGGAGCTTAGATGGGCGGTGATCAGGCGGTCGAACTCGCCCGACGCACGAAGGTTGGCGAGTGCGGGCTCGACCCACGCCAGGGCGGCCTCACGGCCCTTTACGGTCGTCAGGTGGTAGGAGAGCGCTCCGATCGGCACCTCGGTCACGCCGGAGATGCCCATCTGGCCAGCCAGATACCGTAATGTCAGACTGACGCCGGCCACGCCCTCCACGTCGCCGCCGGCGAGCATCCGCAGGCCGGTGTCCTGTCCATCGACGGAGACAACTAGTGTAGTGTCCCTGAAATACATTTACATATCAACGACCTGCGTGCAATATAGGCGGGATGAATGATGCCGCCGCCGCTCTGTCCATGGCCGCGAAGGATCGGCGACTCCTGGAACAGTGGGCCCGTAGTACGTCGGCCCCGCATCGGGTAGTCATCCGCGCGAAGGCGTTGCTGCTGGCGACCGAGGGGGGTTCCAACAGCCGCATTGCCGCGACCGTGGACGTCAGCCGGCCGACCGTGCTGGCTTGGCGCGACCGGTTTGGAGAGGAGGGCGTTGATTCGGTGTTCGAGATGCGTGAGGGGCGCGGGCGCAAACCGACGATCAGTGCGCGCAGGGTCAAAGCCATCGTCCACGCAACGTTGCACCGCACGCCACCGGGGGCGACCCCCTGGAGTTGTCGCACGATGGCGAAGGCGCAGGGGGTCAGTCGCTCGACCGTGCAGCGGATCTGGGACGCGCATGGCCTCCAGCCCCATCGAGTGGAGACGTTCAAGCTGTCGACCGATCCCGCGTTCGTGGAGAAGCTGACGGACGTCGTGGGGCTGTACATGAATCCGCCCGAGAAGGCCGTCGTGCTGTGTGTGGACGAGAAGAGTCACATTCAGGCGCTGGACCGGACGCAGCCCGGGCTGCCGATGAAGAAGGGCCGCTGTGGGACACTCACGCATGACTACAAGCGCCACGGGACAACGACCTTGTTCGCCGCGCTGAAGCATGCTGACCGGGCAGGTCATCGGCGAGTGCCACGGCCGGCATCGGCATCAGGAGTTCCTGAAGTTTCTTCGCCAACTCCACCGCGCGTTCCCCTCTCGCCTCGACCTCCACCTCATTCTGGACAACTACGGCACGCATAAACATCCGACCGTGCGGGCCTGGCTGGCGGCCCATCCGCGCTTCACGCTCCACTTCACCCCTACCGGCGCATCGTGGCTCAACCTCGTCGAGAGTTGGTTCAGCCAGCTCACGCAGAAACGCATCCGCCGCGGGGTGTTTTGCAGTGTCGACGAACTCGTCGCCGCCATCAACGATTACCTCCAGCGCTACAACGACAACCCCCAACCCTTTGTCTGGACCGCGACGGTCGATACGATTCTAGAGAAGGTTGGGAAGTGCAAAGTTATTCTTGGGACACACCACTAGCACTAGTACACCTGCCGCCAGACGGTGGCCCGGATCGCTGGCATCTGCGCCGCGCCAGCGCCCGGACCGCGGTCGGATTCGGCCGCGGCCAGCCCGGTGCGCGTCACCGTCACCTCTACGGCGCGGCGGCTGCCGCGCCGGCCATTCCCCTCGACGGCCTCCACTCTCACCAACAGCA
Organism: Vicinamibacterales bacterium; assembly: GCA_965197935.1. Classification (GTDB taxonomy): domain Bacteria; phylum Acidobacteriota; class Vicinamibacteria; order Vicinamibacterales; family CAZQMT01; genus CAZQMT01. The sequence goes on from CBDAOD010000003.1 coordinate 1,166,270, forward strand.
TGCCGTTCTCGTCGACCGAGGAATCGCCATCGGTCTCCCAAGGATCATCGGCCACCCAGGCTGAGACGTGAACGCGGGCGAACGAGTGAATCCGGCCCGGGACGGCACCGGCGGGCAGGAGCGCCGCGACGGGGGCGTGCCCGTAGAGTCGCCAGACCGGCCGGTTGGCGTCGGTCCCGAAGAGACGGTCGGTCTCCCTCTGCAGTCGAGCCGTCCGATTCGTGAGATCCGGTGTCGGGGTGACCGGGCCCGGCCATCCCGGTCCGGCGCCCGCCCCGACGAGCCCGCCCAGCACGGGGTTCCAGTCGGAGGCCCGCATCAGCTCGTGAAGGCTGAGCTCCACACCCGCGTCGGCCGCATAGAGCATGCGCTGGGCGTCCCGGAAGTTGGCCCCGATCATCGTCTCGGTAACGCTGGTCAGGATCATCCCGAGTCCCAGGGTGGTCAGGAGCGACGTCGACAGCACGGCAATCAGCAGGGCGGACCCTCGTTCGTTCATCAGACCTTCCTACGCGCATACGCTCCCGCGTTCACGACGGTCTCAGCGACCGAGGTTCAAGTTACGCGGCGTGACCTCGAAGGTGAGCGTGTAGTCGGGCACATAGCGGGCCCCGCCGGACGACAGACCGGCTCGGGCGAAGCGGCGCGGATCCCTCCCGCGCAGGGAATCCTGACTCGCCTGGACGCGGATCGTCACGCGGACCTTCCGGATTCGTAGCAAGTCGCCATCGAACCGGTTGGGTGCCACGCCGCAGACCGGTCCATCCGTCAACTGCGCTGCCTCGAGACGCGTAAGCGTGGTGCCGCCGAGATCGGTCAGCCGTGGAGTGGGTGGAACCCCAGGGTCGTAGAGGCAACTGCGTCCGCCTGGGGCCGGGGGCGGCACCGCGGTGGGCGCCGGGTCCGCATAGTACGCAAAGTCCAGCCCGACCACGTCGTCTGCGACGACAGCCTCGAAGCGGTGGCCGTCGTAGCGCATGAGACGGCGGCTCTCGGCATCGTGGTAGTACACGCGGTGGACCACCTCGCTGACGTAGATTGGCGGGACAGCCGGGACGATCGGGGCCGGGGCGACTGGGGGCGCCGCCTGCCCATAGGCTCGAGAGAACGGAGGATGCCCGAGCGTGGCGGGCCCCACCCGATCGACCGTGAAGAGATCGTACCCCAGCCCCGCGCCGCCAGCGTCGAAGATCAGTGCACGCATACCGGGCAGGAAGCCGCAAGCCGGAAGCGGGCATCCCGGTCCGCCCGCGTGGATGGGCACGTCGCTGCCAGTCGATCCCATCGCTGCCGACAGCGTCGTTTGGCTACGTGCGTGCGTCGCGTACACGATACTGATCCGATCCCGGGCAAAGGCCAGCTCCCCATCCGGCGCCCGCAGACCACGGCGCGCCGGCCTGAGTGCAGGGAACGCGCGGCCGAGGGCACCATCGACGCCGGCACGCCCCGGCCCGCCTCCGGCCATCAGCAGGTCACCCGAGATCAGGGTCGCGGCAGCCCGCATGCGCTGCTGCACGTCGGCCGCGGCCAGCTGCGTGCGGAAACCGCTCTGGCCGCTCCCGAGCATTTCCACGAGCGCGCCCACGGCGACCGCCATGATGCCCATCGAGACGGCCAGCTCGACCAGCGTGAACCCCGTGTCGCCGTCGGCGACCCGGCGCCCGCCGGGTCGCGTGACGGCCCGGGTCGGGTGACTCATCGGGCCCTCCGGGTCCGCAGCGTGACGAGGTGGGTGCCGTCCGCCAGGCTGCGCCCGGGCGCACGCCCGCGCTGCTCACGATGCAGGGGAACCACGACGACCTGCAACGCGAGCACGTCAGGACTGCCCGCCAGCGGCGTCACGGCCCAGCGGCGGATGAAGGCCGTGACAGGCGGCGGTGTCGGGCCGTGTCCCACCCAGGCCCCGGAGGCGTCCACGTAATCGACGTAGGGAGGCATGTTGCGCTCGAGCGCCATGGACGGAGCGTGACCGAGCCCCGGCCCACCGTCGCCAGGAGGGTCGACGCTCAGATCGGTCGTCAGATCGGAGACGCGCCGGCCCGGGGTGCCGCCAGGCCCCAGCTCGTAGGCCCAGAGCAGCGCGCGAAGCTGTTCGATCTTCGTTCCCGCGATCATCGCGGTGGACGTCTGGCGCCGGGCGCTCGCGGTGGCGGTCACGGCCATCCCCAGGAGCTGGGCGGCACCGATGGCGCCGATGGTCATCAGGAGCACCGCGACGAGGACCTCGACGAGCGTGATGCCGGCCTGGGCAGAGGCCAGGAATCTGGTGTGCCTCCGATCGCCGGTTCCGTGTACCCGCATGGCTGCTCCCTGCCTCATGGCCGCGACACGGTGGCCAACACCGCCGCCTCCCCCTCGCAAGTCCGACGTCGGCGCTCCGGGACTTGCAAGCCGCGATCCGATCCGGTGAGCGCGCGGCGACGACGCCTGCGCGGGGGCGACGGTCGGCCCGACCGCCGGCGGGGGGTGCCCAGACATTGCACCGGGCGCGCGGGCATCCAGCCGACGGCAGGGCAGAAACTGCGCGGCGAGGGCCCGGAGGGGAGCACCGAGGGGATTGGGGCGGGTGGGATCAGTAGAAGGAGAGATACCAGTCGATCATCGCGTCGCCCGTCAACCCGGCCCAGAGCGCCGCCACCGCAAGAAAGGAGCCGAACGGCAGCGCGTATTTCATGCCGCCTTGACCCGCGGCGATCATCAGGACTCCGACGATCGACCCGAGCAACGAGGACAGTACCAACGTCAGGACCGCCAGCTGCCAGCCCAGGAAGGCTCCGACCATCCCCAGCATCTTGACGTCGCCCATCCCCATGCCGTCCTCCCCGCGCACCCGATAGTAGAGCTCGGCGATCGCCCACAGGCCTCCCCCCCCTATCAGGATCCCGAGCAGGGACGCCACCCACCCCGGCGGCAGAAACAGGCTGAAGACGAAGCCGCACACGATACCAGGCACGGTGACGAGGTTCGGCAGGATGCGGTGCTCCAGGTCGGTCACGAAGAGCACCACCATGGCCGCGACGAAGACCAGCCGTGGCACCAGGAGCGGCTGCCACCCCAGCTGCCAGTAGTACGCGACGAACAGCAGAGCGGTCGTGATCTCCACGAGCGGGTATCTGATCGAGATCGGTGCGCGGCATGCCCGACACCGACCGCGCAGGAGCGCGTACCCCAGCAACGGGACGTTGTCGAACCAGCGGAGGGAGCGTCCGCACGCCGGACAGCGCGAGGCGGGGGTCACGACCGACTCCTTCCGGGGGAGCCGGTAGATACACACGTTGAGGAAGGACCCCAACGCGAGGCCCAGGGTGATCACCAGGAGGAGCGGTCCGCTATCTGGCATGAGGCATCAGGGCACGGGCGCGACGCGAGGGGGCTCGGTGGGCAGGGGAAAGAGGAGCGAGTCGGCCGACAGCGCCACCGTGCCAGACCGCGGCTCCAAGAGATAGCCCGCGCCGGCGGGATCGACGGGCGGCGCCGTCACGTATCCCGCCGAGACGAGCTCGTCCCACGTGCCGGGAAACGCACCCGCGTCGAGGGCGAAGTCGTGAACGATCTCCTCGAGCCGATCCAGCTCGTCCATCGCCACGAGCTGGCTGAGCCTCCGGTCAGCCTCGGACCGTAGCCAGTCGTGATCCGCGGTTTCGCTGATCTGCTGCCACAACACACGCGACGCCTGACGATCGCCGCCGTGCGCCACGGTCGAGGCGGCGAGCGACTCGAGCCACCACGGCGAGTCTGGTATCTCGTGCGCCTTTCGGAACCACGCGGCCGCCGCACGATAGTCGTGAAGCCACCAGTAGTGCACGAAGCCGATGTCCATGGCGTACTGCCACTTCGCCGGCGTGGCCTCGAGGCCCTTTTCCAGTAGTGCGATGGCCAGATCGGGACGACCCGGGCCGTTGGGATACTCCTCGGTCAGGAAGATCGCACCAAACCGGAACGCGATCGTGAAGTGGGGATCCAGCGATGTCGTGATGTCGAGCAGGGGGCCGAGCTGGTCATAGCGCTTGTCGGCCAACTCCGACCGCTTGACGTCCCCGTAGTGCTGGAGCGCGCGGATCCAGTACACATCGGATGCGACCTCGTCGAACGCCAGCGTCAATCGCCGCAGCGTGGCGCCGCTCGGGACGTAGAGCAGATCGGGAGACGCCGGGTCCGGCACGGCGCGCCGGTCACGGACGACCTGTAGCAGCACGCTCACCCCGAGCAACGCTGCCACGGTCGCAGCAACCCACCGTCCACTGGCCCCGACACGTCTGCCCATCGTCCACCGTCACGCGGTTACTTGAAATCCCTCCGGCCGAAGATCCACGCCGCCGCGACGAGCAGGGCCGACACGTAGACCAGTCCGTAGCCGATCGTCAATAGCATCTGATCCGTGTCGACCGGTAACGCGTGGACGACCCGGCCCTTCACATCGAACGGCGCGAGGTTGGGAAGCACGTAGTAGAGCGCGCGTCCGAGATACGCGGCTGGTGTGAAATCGACGACGTTCTCGAAGTGCCGCAGGTCCGCATTAAGATGCCCGACGACATACAGACCGGCCGTCAGAGCCGCAGAGAGGATGGGGCTCGAGAACGTCGAAAAGAGGACCGCAACCGCGGTCACGATCATCAGCTCGACCATGATGAGCAGCACGGCCTTCAGCATCGCCGGGTCCAGGGCCGGCGCCTCCCATCCTCTCTTGAACTCCTCGGCTTCGGTCACGTCCATGTAGCCGAGTACGGCGTACAGCGCGACCGTCATCACCGACACGTTGACCAGCAAGGTCAGCACCAGGCCGGCATACTTGCCCACGATGAGCTGGGAGCGCCGCATCGGCTTGGCGAGCACGGAGCAGATGCTGCGGCGCTCCACCTCCTTCGACACCAGCCCGATCCCGATGAAGACCGCGATGAACAGCCCAAACAACGAGATGGACGAGAGCCCCAGGTCCTTGATGATCTTGACTTCCTGGCCGGCCGTCAGCTGGCCGAGGACAATCGAAGCGGCGATCAGGAGCACCGCGAAGAAGACCAGGTTGTACAAGACCTTATCGCGGACCGATTCTCGGAAGACGTTGACGGCGATGTAGGCGATCACCCGCACGCGCAGATCTCCACGCCAATCGCCCGTGATGCACTCACGGGCCGCTACGGTGACTGGCCGACCACGTTGCGGCTGCGCTCGCGAGTGGCGCCACGACCCGGTGTGGCGGCCTCGGCCGGGTCCTGACCCCCGGCGGCCCTGACGGTCCGCTCGAAGATGTCCTCGAGGGTATGCCGTACCGGGTTGAGCGAGACGAGCCGCGCGCCACCCGTCGAGAGATGCGCCAGCACCCGATCCGGGGTACACCCGGCCGACAGCTCGATCGCGTAGCGGCGACCCGTGATCGGCGTGGTGCGCACGATGGCCGTCCCGAGGCCGTCGAGCGTGCTCCGATCGAGGTCGTCCACCACGAGCTCCCAACCCCGAACGTCGAACGCCAGGTCGGTCAACCTGCCCTGAGCACGCAGACGCCCCCCCACGAGGATGCCGACACGGCTGCAGACCGCCTCGGCGTCGGCCAGGATGTGAGAGCAGAAGAACACCGCGCAACCACGGTCACGCAGTCGCAGGATCAGCGACCGAACATCCTTCCGTCCGAGCGGGTCGAGGCCGGACATCGGCTCGTCGAGGAACAGCACGTCGGGGTCATTGATCAGCGCCTGGGCGATGCCGACACGCTGCAGCATCCCCTTGGAGAACCGGCGCAGCTGCATCCGTCGCTCGGCGCCGATCCCAAGCTCGTCCAGGAGCCCGGCCACCCGGCGCGTGCGATCGGCCGAGCGGTATCCGAATAGCCCGGCGAAATAGTGCAGCAGCTCCTCGGCCGTCAGGTGGTCGTAGAAGTATGGTTGCTCCGGCAGGTACCCGATGCGGCGCTTCGACTCGACATCACCGAGCGGCCGGCCCAGGATCTCCCCATGCCCCGACGTCGGGAACACGAGCTGCAGCAGCAGCTTCAACGTGGTCGTCTTCCCGGCGCCGTTCGGGCCAAGGAATCCGAAGACCTCACCACCGTCGATCTCGAGCGTCAAACCATCCAGGACCCGATGCGACCGTGCGCGCCAGAAGCCGACCGGGTAGTCCTTGGTCAGCGTCTCGGTCCTGATCGCGTGGGTCACCTGCCCACCCGCTTCAACTCCAGGGCGAGCGCCAAGTCGAAATACGGGCGTTCGAGCCCTCCCTGCACCTTGACCCCATTGACGAAGAAGGTCGGCGTCGCCTGCACTCCGAGGCGCCGGCCGAGCGCGATGTCGGCCTTGACGAGCTCGAGGGTGGCGTCGTAGTCGACGTCGAAGGTCTCGACACCGGCCACGTCGCGAACCGCCTCCCGGATGGCTGCGGGAGAGAGCGACGCCTGATTCTCGAAGAGCCACTCTTCCATGAGCTCGGCCTTGCCGCCCTCGCGTGCGAGCCGCACGGCCACGGCCGCCTCGCACGCCGCGGTGTGCAACCCGGTCGCCACGTTCTCGTTGCACTCCGGATCGAGGGGATAGTCCTTGGTGACGAAGACGACGTCGCCCGGATACTGCTCCTGATACCGCGCCACGATATCCCGGTAGTTGAAGAACGTCTGGCGGCACGGTGGGCACTGGTAGTCGTTGAACTTCACGATGACGAGTGCGGCCCCCTCACCATCGACGGGAACCTCGATCCGGGGCTGGGCAGCGTACCACCCTTCGAATTCGGTCTGCTGTCCGTCGGTCAGCGCCGGCGCAAGTGCCGCAGCCGGGGCCACCGGATCGGGTTCGGTTGTCGATGCGTCCCGGGCGAAGAACCCCATCGCCAGCGTCGCGCCGCCCAAGAACATCACCGACACCAGCGCCACGACCGGACGTCGGCCGATCTCCTGGAAGTCCCGCGCGACACGCGTCGGCAAGGACGCCATCGAAAACGGCGTGGAGGCGCCGGACACGACGAAGATGCCGGCAACCGCCACGTACACCAGGCCGCACAGAATACACACGGCACCGAGCACGAACCACGACACGTACGCCAGATACACGGTGGGTACCAGGGCGATGCCCGAGAGCGCGAACAGATACAGCGGCACACTCTCCCGATACGTGGCCGGCCCCAGGCGTTCCGCCAGGAGCAGGAGCAGGAGCAGGCCGAACCACACGGTCCCCACCAGCGCCACGGGGACGCCGCCGATCGACCCGAATCGGCTCAGATAGACGGTCGTGCAGCTCACGGTGGCGTTCACGTCGCAGAAGCTCAAGTACTCTGTCTCGGTCAGGAGCCGATGGTGGACGTAGGTGGAAACCGCCGAGGCCACCAACCCCAGTAGCGTGAACGCGAGAAGGAGATTGCGGACTCGCCCCGTCATGAGACGAACAGTGGGTGGCATGGTCGCCTTGCGTGGGTGCTTGCTCATGGAGCCCTCTGGGGCGCGGGCCGATCGGCGGACGGCGCCGCCAGAGCGCTCGGTGCGGAACGCCGCGACGAGCCACTGGCACGGTTCGGCAGAGGTTGCCGGGAGCCCGACTCATCAGCCTTCCCGGGAGGGGCCACCCGCCGGCCGACGGCCCAACATGCCACTTGTAGCGGCTCGGCCCCACGGCGTCAAGTTCGTGTTCCGCGCCGTGCTCGCTCCGCGCGCCCGGCCCGCCGGCCGCCGCGCGCCGACCCTCGCGCTCGAAACGACCGCGGCGGGCCACCGGCCTGATGGCGCCCCAAAGAAAAACGAGGAGTGTCCGCTCACGCGAACACTCCTCGGCCGAATTCCGATCGATCCCCGCACTACTGGATTGGGTTTGAACCCGCGGGCGCACCGTTTTGCGTGACCACGACCTGCGCAGTGCTCTGGTAGATCGTGCCACCCTGATTCGTGCCGAAGAATCGCGCGCCGGCTCCGGCCGTGGGATCGCCGCCCACGAAGTACGTTCCGACCACGGTGCCGGCAGCCGCGCCGTTACAGGACGCGGGAGCACCCGCAGCCGCCGCGCCAGCGGTCAGGGCAACCGTGTAGCCACTCTTGACCGAGGGATCGGTCGCCAGGTCCGGGCCGATGAAGCCGTCACCGCCGGCCACGGTCGGTGGCGTTGCCAGCCGCACGAGCGACGGGGCGTAGAAGCCACTGCCGCAGCTGGACGCGAAGGTCGACTGGGCGCTGTTGATAGCCCTGAGCGACCCGATGGCCGAAGCCTCGTTGCCCGACATTCGGGCCCGCAGTAGACCCGGTACCGCGATGGCCGCGATGATCCCGATGATCGCCACGACGATCAGAAGCTCGATGAGCGTGAACCCTTTGTTGTCCCGTGCCTTCATTGCTTTGCTCCTCGCTGTGTATCCTGCCGCGTTTGTAAGCGCCCAGGTCGTCGCCTCGGCTGGTTCAACGACGCTGTTCTCGGCTCGAACCTGCCCAGACGAGAAGCAAGCGGGATGCCAGGCCACACCCTTGTCAGGAAATGGCCCTTAACTTACTGAGAGCAAGTCACTTGATGAGACGGGTCGGGACGGCGGAACGCCGACCGTCGCGGGCGGCCCTCCGTGACGCGACAGAAAGTGCCGCCCGGGTGACAACGAGCGTCAGTTGGGCGTCCGCTGCGCGGCCGCAGGTGCCCTGTGTTGGAGCAGGAGGATGCGCCAGGACCTACTGGATCGGCGTGGCGCCCGCAGGCATACCGTTCTGGGTCACGACGACCTGCGCCGTGCTCTGGAAGATCGTGCCACCTTGGTTCGTGCCAAAGAACCGCGCCCCCGCCCCCGGTGTCGGGTCGGCCCCGACGAAGTAGGTCGTCGTGACGGCACCCGCGGCCGCTCCGTTGCACGACGCAGGGGCTCCGGCAGCAGCTGCACCTGGAGTCAGCGTCACGCTGTAGCCGCTTTTGGTCGAGGGGTCCACGGCCAAATCGGGTCCGATGAAACCGTCGCCACCGGCGACGGTCGGGGGTGCCGCCAGCCGCGCCAGCGACGGGGCGTAGAAGCCGCTCCCGCAGCTGGCGGCGAAGGTGGACTGAGCACTGTTCACGGCCCGCAGCGATCCGATTGCCGACGCCTCATTGCCCGACATCCGGGCTCGCAGCAGACCCGGCACGGCGACGGCCGCAATGATGCCGATGATTGCCACGACGATGAGCAGCTCGATTAGCGTGAAACCGCGCGAATTCTGCAATCTCATGACCCGTCTCCTTCCGTCCGCCAGCACCGTCACAAAACCCAATACAGGCCCGGAGGAGAGCCTCATGGCGTCGGTCTTGCGGTCGACTGATACCTAGTGTCGGTATCAGTCTACCGCGTTCCGTGTGGTTCTGTGAAGGGGACGAGAGGACGGGTCTCGCTTTACGACAGTTCGTACTTCTTCACGTAATAGCGAAACGAGCGGAAGCTCATGCCGAGCCGCGCCGCGGCCCGAACCTTGACCCCCACCCGACTGCCGGAGCGCCTCGGCGATATACCCGCGCTCGATCTCCTGAACGTGCTGCTCGAGATCGAACCCCGACTCGGGCAGCCCACTCGCAGAATGGCCCGCCGAGGCCGCCGGGAGCGGTGCGTCGTCTGTGACCTGATCTGGCAGGCTGCCGGACTGGATCGTCGCGCTGGGCTCGAGCGCCACCGCGCGTTCGATCGCATTCTCGAGCTCCCGGATGTTGCCCGGCCACGCGTAGGTCTCGAGCCGGCGCAGAGCGTCGCCGGAGATCCCGCGGATGCCCTTTTCCATCTGCTTGGCGAACTGCTCGATGAAATGCTCGACCAGTAGCCTGATGTCATCACGGCGATCGCGCAGCGGCGGCAGGTGCACCGGAATGACATTGATGCGGTAGAAGAGGTCCTCTCGGAAGTCGCCCTCGGCGACGCGCCTGGCCAGGTCCTGGTTGGTGGCGGCGATGATCCGGATGTCCGCAACGACTTCGTCGGTGCCGCCGAGACGCCGGAACCGCCGCTCCTGCAGCACGCGCAGCAGCTTGACCTGCATCATGGGGCTCATCTCGCCGATCTCATCCAGGAAGATCGTGCCCTTCTCGGCCCCCTCGATGAGCCCCTTCTTGTTCACCGTGGCACCGGTGAAGGCCCCGCGGACGTGCCCGAACAGCTCGGACTCGAGCAGCGTCTCCGGCAACGCCCCGCAGTTGACCGCAACGAACGGGCGATCCCGTCTGAGAGAGTTGAAGTGGACCGCCCTGGCCACCAGCTCCTTTCCGGTCCCGGATTCACCGGTGACCAGGACCGTCGTATTCGTCGGCGCAATCGTCTCGATCAGGGCGAACACGGCCTGCATCGAGTCGGCGCGACCGATGATGTTCGAGAAGCTGTGGCCCGCCTGAAGCGTTCGCTTCAGCAGAACGTTCTCTTGCCGGAGCTGGCGTCTTTCCAGGGCGTCCCGCACGACGATCTTCAGCTCCTCCACGTCGAACGGCTTGCTGAGGTAGTCGTAGGCGCCCTGACGCAGCGCCTCGACGGCGGTCTCCGTCGACGCGTAAGCCGTGATCATGATGCCCACCACATCCTGATTCACCTGCTTGGCGGCGGAGAGGACCTCGACACCGGTCATGTCCGGCATCTTGATATCGGAGATGAGGAGATCGACGGCCTCCCGCTGCAGCACCGCCACCGCGCTCCGTCCGTCCTCCGCCAGCAGCACCTCGTGGCCCTCGCGTCGGAGCACGATCGAGAGCAGCTCACGCATCGAGGGCTCGTCATCGACGACGAGAATTCGTGACGTCGTCGGTCCGTGCTGGCTTGACGCCTCGGTCCCATCGTTTCGCTCTCGCGGAGACTCCGGCCGCTCACGCCGACCTGGCCATGGCGCTGGCGGGCAGCCGCACGCTTACGGTCGTGCCGGCGCCCGGCGACGAGCGGACCTCGAGCTCGCCTCCGTAGTCGCTCGCGATGCGGTCGACAATCGCCAGCCCCAGACCGCTGCCCTTCGGAAAGGCCCCGCGGAACGGCTGCCGCATCTCGTCCAGCCGGTCCGCCGGAATCCCGACCCCCTCGTCGCCGACCATCAGGACCACGGCGTCCTGCTCGTCCCGGGCGGACATCACGAGCCGGCCACCCTCCGGCATCGCCCGCAACCCGTTGCTGGCCAGATTCCAGATGACCTGGCGGATCTGGCCCTCGTCGGCCTCGTACCACACGCCAGTCTCCGGCCCCTGGACCTCGATGCTGTGGCGGGGCCCCACGGCCGAGCTGTTCCTGAGCAGGAGCGCGGTGTCGCTCATCAGTGCCCGCACGTCCAGCCGGGTGGTCGCGAAGCGCTGCGGTCGGGCGTAGTCGAGCAGGCTACGGATGCTGTCGTTGAGCCGGCCCGACTCCCGGAGCACGATGTCCATGAGCTGCACCTGCTCGTCCGTCAGGGTCAGCTCGCGCCGAAGAATCTGGATCGACCCGGACATCGACGCCAGCGGGTTGCGGATCTCGTGCGCGATGCCGGCGGCCATTTCGCCCACGGCAGCGAGCCGCTGCTGGATACGTGTTGCTCGCTCGAGCTTCTTCGGATCGGTCACGTCCCGAAACGTGTACACGAATCCGGCCTGGCCGAGCGACGTCACCAGGGGCGTCGCGCTCAGCCCGACCTCGATCCGGTCGCCCCCGTCCTTGGCGAAGATGTAGTCGACCCGCGGCCGGCCGCCACCCCGCCGAGTGTCGTCCAGCGACCGAGTGAACTCGACGGGGAGCTGCAGCACGTCCTCGACGCCGCGACCGGACACATCCGTCGCCCGCATCCCCGTGATGGCCTCGGCGCCGGGGTTGAAGGTGAGTATCCGACCCTCACGGTCGGTGGTGACCAGTCCGCTCGTGAGACTCTCGATGACATGCTGGTTCAGCGCCTGCAGATCGGCGATCTCGGTCGATGCCCGCCGGAGCCCCTCGGCCAGGTAGCCACTGAGAATCGCGACCGACACGAACCCGGAGACGTTGAGCCCCACGGTGAACAGGGCCACGCGGGCCGGGGGAAGCAGCACGGCGGGGCGCGCCAGGGCTCCGGGCCAACCCGCATACTGCTCCGCCACCACCCACACGTAGGCCACGGCGCTCAGCCCGGCCACGAGCAGGCCGGCGCGTCGCGACCGAACGATGCTGGCCGCGATCACGGGCAGGAAGTACAACGACGTGAAATAGCTCCCGACGCCGCCCGTAACCCCGATGATGGCCGTGATGATGCAGGCGTCTATTCCGAGCTGCACCTCCACCAGCCATCTCCGACGCTCGCAGAGCCCCACCGTCAGACGGTAGACGAGGGTCAGGGCGTAGGTCAGGCCAATCAACCCGATGAAGGATCCCTCGGGGGCTTCGCCCGGTATCCCGAACGGCACCAACGTCGCGGGCCCGAGCACCGCCGTCACCGTGAACGCCTGGATCCCGATCAACCAGAGCAGCTTGCGTCTGAGCTCGGATCCCGTGGTCATGGCCAGTCCGGCGTCCTCACGCGAGCTGGTTGATGAGCTCGAAGATCGGTAGGTACATCGATATGACGATTCCGCCGACGACAACGCCCAGAACGAAGATCATGATCGGCTCCAGGAGGGTGAGCAGGCCGGCCACCGCCGCATCGACCTCCTCCTCGTAGAACTCGGCGATCTTGGACAGCATCGCGTCCAGCGCACCCGTGGTCTCACCGACGTTGATCATCTGGCTGACCATCGGCGGGAAGACCGCGGTACTCTTGAGCGGACCAGAGAGCGACTCGCCACGCTCGAGACTGGTGCGCGTGAACATCACGGCATCCCGGATGATCGCGTTGCCTGCCGTCTTCGCCGTGATCTCCAGCCCGTCCAAGATCGGCACACCCGAGGCGATGAGCGTCGAGAGGGTGCGGCAGAATCTGGCGACCGCCACCTTCCGCAAGATGTTGCCCAGCACGGGCGCCTTGAGCATTAGTCGATCCACGACTCGCTCTCCGCGCTCAGTGCCGTAGCACTTCTTAAACAGGAACGTCAGAGCGATCCCGCCCAGGAGCATGAACGGCATCCAGGCGATCAATCCGTTGCTGGCCGCGATGACGATTCGGGTCGGCAGCGGCAGCTCCGCGCCCAGCCCTTCGAACAGCGTCGCGAAGGTCGGAATGACCTTCCACAGGATCGCCGCGACGACGACGGCGGCGATCACGATGACCGCGATCGGATAGATCATCGCGGACTTGACCTGGCCCTTGAGCTTGACGGACTTCTCGATGTACTCGGCCAGCCGCTTGAGGATGGTGTCGAGGATGCCCCCGGCCTCGCCGGCGGCCACCATGTTCGAGTAGAGCTGGTCGAACGCTGCGGGCGACTTCCGCATCGCTTCGGCGAGAGACGCGCCGCCCTCGACATCCTCGCGCGTCTTCAGGATCATCTTCGCGAATCTGGCGTCCTCCTCTTGCTTGCCCAGGATGTCGAGGCACTGCACGAGTGGGAGCCCTGCGTCGATCATCACCGAGAACTGTCGGGTGAACACGGCCAGGTTCTTGCTCGGGACGGCCCGCCCCTTCTTCGGTGGTTTCGCCTTCGCCTTCACCGGGTCGATCCGGGTGACCAGCACCTGCTCTCGACGAAGCCCGGAGACGACAACCTGCGAGGTGTCGCCACTGCGCTCGCCGCTCACGAGCTCTCCGGTTCGCGTTCGGCCGGAGTACGCAAAGGTCGGCATGTCTTCGGTCTCTGATGATGGACGGCCTCACGCGGAAGTCGAGGCGCGATGTTTGGACGGCCAGGCGCCGCGGGTCACGGCCGCCGTGGTCGAGACATTGGCTCGGCGGCCGACGGCCGGGAGCCGCCGAACCGGGCTCCCTCTCGCCGGACGACGACGTCCTCACCGCGCTTGATCATCTCCTGCAGCTCTTCCTTGAGCGAGGAGGCCGCCATGGCGGTCCCGATCGAGATTCGCTTGCGCTGGAAGAGCGTGGCGAGCGCCTGATTCATGGTCTGCATGCCGAGTCGGTCCTGCCCGGACTGCATGGCCGAGTAGATCTGGTGGATCTTGTCCTCGCGGATGAGATTCCGGATCGCGCTGGTCGGCACCATGATCTCGAGCGCCGGCACCCTGCCCTGACCGTTCGAGGTCGGAAGCAGCGACTGGCACACAATGCCTTCGAGTACGAACGAGAGCTGGGTGCGAACCTGCGGCTGCTGGTGAGCCGGGAAGACATCGATCATGCGGTTGATCGACTGCGCGGCCGAGTTGGTGTGCAGCGTGGCGAACGTGAGATGCCCCGTCTCGGCGATCCGCAGGGCCGCCTCGATCGTCTCGAGGTCTCTCAGCTCTCCGATTAACACGATATCCGGGTCTTCACGCAGCGCCGACCGGAGGGCCGGCGCGAATCCGTGTGTGTCGCCACCCACCTCTCGTTGGTTGACCAGGCACCCCTTGTGCTCGTGCAGATACTCGATGGGGTCCTCGACCGTCAGGATGTGCTGGCGTCGCGAAAGGTTGATCTTGTGGAGCAGCGCCGCCAGCGTGGTCGACTTGCCGCTACCGGTGGGCCCGGTCACCAGAACGAGGCCGCGCGGTCGCTCGGCGAGCTCGGCAATGACCGGAGGGAGGCCCAGTTCTTGAAATCCATGGATCTTGTCGGGGATCAGTCGGTAGACCGCCCCGACGGAGCCACGCTGGCTGAACACGTTGCAGCGGAAGCGACCGATGCCGCGGACGCCGAAGGCGAGGTCCAGCTCTAGGGTCTCCTCGAAACGCTTCTTCTGTCCGTCGGTGAGCACGCTGTAGGCCAGCCGCTTGGTGTCGGCCGGCGTCAGCTTCGGCGCATCGAGCGTCCGGAGCTCGCCATGAACGCGAACCTGGGGCGGGGTGCCGGTCGCGAGGTGCAGATCGGATCCACCGAGCTCGCTGGTCGTCTTGAGTAGTTCGGGCAGTGTCGGCATGGCTACATCACCGTTTCGCGCACGACCTCCTCGACGGTCGTGACGCCCGCTGCGATCTTTCTCAGTCCGCTCCCGCGCAGCGAGATCATCCCTTCCTCGAGGGCCTTTCGACGCAGCTCCAACGAGGACGCGCCAACAAGGATCAGCTCCCGCAGGCTGTCCGTCACCTCCATCACTTCGTACAGCCCGACGCGCCCCTTGTATCCCGTGCGATCGCACTTCTCGCACCCGGCGCCCTCGCTGGGGATCACCCGATCTGCGTCGTCGGGCGAGAACCCGATCTTCTGCAGGGCCTCCCCGGGCAGAGGGCTGGGCTGGACGCATTCGCCGCAGACGCGGCGAACCAGGCGCTGGGCGCAGATCAGATTGACCGAGCTGGCCACGAGAAAGGGCTCGATCCCCATGTTCATCAATCGGCTGATCGTGCTTGGAGCGTCATTCGTGTGAAGGGTCGAGGAGTCAAGCCCATTCTTAGAGTCTCCCTCTGGGATGGGTGAAACCCCTCGCCTTTAGGCGAAGCCTTCAGGAGGCCGCAGGGCCGGACCTCTTCGGGCTCTGGGACGTGCGCCGTGATAGTCGGCTTCAGCCGACGCGGCGCACTGATTCCCTCGCCTTCAGGCGAGGGAGACTCAATTGAAACTCTCTACGGCTCCGGATTCGTCATGCGGCCTTCTTCGATGTCGTCGTGTCGATCTTCAGTTCTTGCTTCAACGCGGCACGAAGCGTGGGCAGGTGGCGGTAGCCCATCAGCTTCCGCAGGCGCGGCTCGATGTCCAGGAGCGCGGTCGCCAGCCAGCGGTGGCGTTGGCTCGAGTTCTGCCAGTGGTCAACCTTCGCACAGCGTTCCTCAACGAGCGCATTGACCGACTCCAGACAGTTCGTCGTCTTCAGCGACCGGCCCAGCACCCCGTACAGCCCGAGGCGATGCAGCGTTAAGGTTTCGTCCAGACCTTCTGTCAAGCTCCGAGCCGCCGACTGGTTCCGTTCGTCGAGCTCGCCCTGGAGCGTCTTGAGCGCCGTGAGGGCCTCGTCGTACTCCGGCCGGTTGTAGGCGCGCTGGAGGCGCTGACGCCACGCCGCCAGTTCGCTCTTGGCCAGGTGACTCACCACGTTCTCCCGCTTGTGCCACTGGCACCGTTGGACCAGGGCACGGTGGCGGAAGGTCTTCCGGACGGCTGCCCGCAGCCCCTTGCTGCCGTCGAGGATCACCAGCAGGCCCTGCGAGAGGTCCAGCCCCCGCTCGACCAACGACCGCAAGCACAGCGTCAGCACCCGCTCATTCTCCGTGTCCGTCTCCACGAAGCCGAGGAAGTGTTTCGCCCCAGAAATGGTGATGCCCAGTGCGATGACCATTGTGGCCTCGGCGAACGTCTTGCCGTCCAATACGATGGCCACGACGTCCTCAGCGGCCAGGTCCCGCTCCTGGAGCTCGTGAAGCTTCGCGGCGCTGGCCTCGATGAAGCCTCGGGACACCGTCGACCCCGACAGCCCGATCGCGCCGGGAATCGCCTCGGCGGCCGCCTCGTAGTTGCGACACGAGATCCCATAGAGCCCGCGCTTCAGCAGGAGGTCATTCACCGCGCCGTCGCCATGCAACGCCTCGTAGGCGCGCAACGGAATCTCCCGCCCCGCGACCCCGCGCACCCGCGGCACCCGAATCGGCACCCGCTGCCCCGCCAGGCCGACGGTCCCAGGGTTGCTACCGTGCCGGCGGCCCCCGATCGACGCGGCCTTGCGGGCGTAGCGCTCGCCAGCCAGCGCCGTTACCTCCTCGTCGAGCACCTCCTCCACGTGCATCAAGCCCAGCGGGACCAGCGAGCGGATCAGCTCCACCTTGGCGTCCAGCTCCAGCGCGGTGTAGTCCTCGCGCCGGATGACCTCGACCCGGCCCAGCTGGCGACCCTTCTTGCGCTTCCTGACAGGACGTAGGACACTGCTCATCTCGGCTCCTTTCTCTCGTGGGTTGATGGCCGTTTTGCTTAACGTCATCAAACCACAGGGTGTGGGAGCCGTTTCAATTTCCAACTAAGTTTCGCTCACCCTCGGGTCGAGAGCACGAGGTGGCCCGTCAAGGCCGCCTTGACGGCGATCTCGGCCGTTTCGAAGTCCCGAATCTCCCCCACCAGAATGATGTTGGGATCCTGCCGGAGGAACGACCGCAGGGCCGCCGCAAAGTTCAGGCCAATCGCTTCCCGTACCTGCACCTGATTGACACCCGGCAAGTTGAACTCGACCGGATCCTCGGCCGTCATGATGTTGGTCTGCGGTGTATTGATGCGAGCCATGGACGAGTAGAGCGTGTTGGTCTTCCCGCTGCCGGTCGGACCCGTGACGAGCACCATCCCCCACGGACGCTCGATGGCCGCCTCGTAGACGGCGAGCGATTCCCGCTCGAAGCCCAGGCCGGTCATGTCCAGCATGAGCTTGTCCCGGTCCAGCAGGCGCAACACGATCTTCTCGCCGAACAGCGTCGGCAGGCACGACACACGGAAGTCGATCTCCTTCGAACGCCCCTTGTCGTTGAACCGGATCTTGATGCGCCCATCCTGGGGCAAGCGCTTCTCCGCGATGTCCAGCTTCGCCATGATCTTGAGCCGCGATGCGATCGCATCGCGCAAGCTCAGGGACGGCTCCATCACCTGATAGAGGATCCCGTCCACCCGAAACCGCACGCGCAGCTCGCGTTCGTATGGCTCGATGTGGATGTCGCTGGCGCCCTTCTGGATCGCGGACATCAGAATCAGGTGCACCAGCCGAACGACCGGGGCCTCGTTCCCCTGCTTCTCCAGCGTGGCGACGTCGAGCTCCGCCAAATCCTCGAGCTCTTCCACCTCGTCCGCCGGCGGCATGTCCTCGAGCGCCCTGGTGGCGATCTCGAGCGTGCTGGCGTGTTCCTTTTGCTGGGCGACGCCGTAGTAGGTCTCGATGGCAGCGAGAATCGCGCTCTCCGGCGATACGACCGGCTCGACGTTGTACCCCGTCATGAACTTGATGTCGTCCATGGCGAACACGTTCGTCGGGTCCGTGATCGCGATCGTCAGCGTCCAGCCGACACGGCTGAGCGGCACGAACCGATACCGCATCGCGGTCTCGGCCGAGACGACCTTGATGACCTCCGCGTCGATCTCGAACAGCGACAGATTGATCGACGGGACACCGTAGTGCCGGCTCAGCACGGCCGCGATCTCGTCGTCGGTGACGCATCCGAGACTCACGAGGCTGGCGTCGAGCGTGCCCCCCTTGGATCGCTGATGCTCGCTCGCGTCCTCGAGCTGCGCCGCGGTGACCCGACCCTCCTTGAGCAGGAGATCGCCGATCTCTACGACCATCGTCCGGGGGAAGACCTCAGCAGTCCGTGATGAAAGTCCGGCGTCGCACCGGTGCGGCGCGCCGCAGGCAAGGCGCGAGGAGGAAGAATGAGGGTGCGCGGAGGAAGGATGTCCGCTAGAACTGGACGCTGGCCGCGAGGCCCCAGCCCCGGTCGGCGCCCTCGGGGCCCCGGGTGACCTGTCCCGCGATGGCTACACGTGACCAGGCCCGCATGCTGAGGCCGCCCGCCGCCACGACCCGGGCCGCGTCGATGGTGTTCGCCCGAAGTCCGCCCCGGACCGCCACCCGTCTGTCTAGCCACCATCGTTCGGCTCCGATCGCGATATTGCGCCGCTCGCCGACGGCGGTGACGCTCCGGCTCAGATCGACATCGCAGGCGATCGTCAGCCGGTCATCCGCCATCACGGCCACACCGGCGCGCACGAGCCGTTTCGGCCCAAGCTGGACGCCGGTCGGCGTCTCGAACACGGGCTCCCGGAGGTTCCGCACGACGAGGCCCCCTCGGAGGCGACCGATCGCCACCATGGCACCCGCATCGAGATCGAACGTGCTCCGAGACCGCCGTTCGAGTCGGCCCAACTGGCCCAGCTCGTCCGAGAGATCCTGCACGTCCGGGCGGTCCTCCAGGCCGGCGGAGCCCCTGACGAATCGGAAGGTGGCTCCGACCGCGACACCCTGCGCCAGCGACTGCACCATGCTCACGCCTGCATGGTTCGTCACGAGCGAGGCCGCCTGGACCACTGGCCCTCTCTCCTCTTTTCGGCCAGACCCGGCCTCGGCTCCAACGTCCTGGTGCGGGAGAAGCTCACGCGAGCTCAGCTGGTAGTAGGTAAGGCCCAGCGGTGGCGTCCCGAGCGCGATGATCGTGGCGCCGGCACGATAGCCACCCTGGGTGGGGTCGTCCGGGGGGGAGGTCGCCTCGGTCGTCTGGCGTTCACCCAGGAGGGTGAAGAAGGGTCCGGTCGCCAACCCGGCGGGGTTCCAGTAGACCGCCGTGGCATCGTCGGCCACGGCCACGAACGCTCCCGCCATGCCCAGGGCCCGCACGCCCACGGTCTCGAAGCTCTGGCCCCGGGCAGGCACCGACGACACGAGGCAGAGCGCGACCGGAATCAGGGCGACGACGAGAACGGCAGGCCGGCGCGGGCCGGCTGGAGCCACCACCTCGGCGGCGCGGGAAGGGGCGGAGAAGCCGCACACATCGGCACCTCGGACGCGGCGTCACCGGCCGGGTGACGGGCGGCATTCAGGGCAGGACCGGAACACGAGCAGCGGCGGGCCGAGACGGCCCTTGCGCCTACCGGACGATGACCGCCGCCGCGATCACGGTCGTCCACAGCCCCTTCTTGTCGCCGACCGCGGTCTGGGTCACGTTCTGGGTGCGGACGATCCGGTCGGACAGCCGGTAGACCTCCTTCTTCTCGTCCCAGCTCGTATCCGGATCGAAGTCGAGACCCAGCGTCGTCGCGAGCATCTCGGCGGCCAGGTCCTCGGCGTAGTCCCCTGCCGTCTTCTCGTTCTCACCGAAGCTGTGATGCTCCGAGAGATAGCCGTAGAGCTTGGAGTCGCGCGGGATCGCGACGCCAACGGTCGCCGCAACCAATCGATGGGGCTCCCGGGTGGCGGCCTCGGACATCACGACGAAGGTGACCTGTCCGTCCTTCAGCCGCCGCACGCCCTCTCCCCTGGAGACGATGCGGCAGCCCGGGGGAAAGATGCTCGACACACGCACGAGGTTGCAGGCGGCAATTCCCGCGGCCCGCAGCGCGAGCTCGAAGGACGTCAGCTTCTCTCGGTGCTTGCCGACGCCCTTCGTGAAGAAGAGCTCTTTCGGAACGAAGCCCGCCACAACATGCTCCTCGCACGACTGAAACTCCAGATGCCAGACGACACCGAACCGACGTGCATCCTAAGCAACATCGGCTCCGCTGTCAACAATCCTCGCCCGACTCCTGGCATGACTCCGTCGAATCGGTCCGCAGTGGCGCGACGCGGGTCCGACGCGACCGGCGAGCGCCTTGGGAGTGACACAGGCAGCCCACTCCTGGTGCCCCGAATCAGGTAGAATTGTGGCTTTGGACAGGCGGTAAGTGGCGTTGCGAATCCGGTAGGAGGAGACTGGCTCATGAAGGTGTATGAGACGGAGAGCATTCGGAACGTGGCTGTGGTCGGGCACGGGGGGGCGGGCAAGACTCAGCTCACCGCGGCCATTCTGTTCGATGCCGGAATGGTGAATCGTCTGGGCCGGGTCGACGACGGAACGACCGCGACCGATTTCGACGAGGAGGAGATCGCCCGCCACCACACCCTGTCGGCCAGCCTCGCCTACGCCGAGTGGCGCAAGCACAAGATCAATCTGATAGACACGCCCGGGTTTGCCAACTTTCTCAGCGACGCCCGCGCCGCTCTTCGCGTCTGCGACACTGCCCTGGTCGTGGTCGACGCCGTGGCCGGCGTGGAGGTTCAGACCGAGAAGGTCTGGTCGACCGCGGAGGAACTCGAGCTGCCGAGAATCGTCGTGCTCAACAGGTTGGACCGCGAACGCGCCAGCCTGGAGCGCTCGCTCGAGTCCCTGCAGGCCGTGTTCGGACGAACGGTGATCCCGGTCCAGCTACCCATCGGAGACGAAAAGGCCTTCCACGGCGTGATCGACCTGGTGGGCATGAAAGCAATCACGTTCGAGTCGGACGGCACCGGCACACTCACCGAAGCGGAGATTCCGGAAGACCTCAAGGCGAGCGCGGAGGCGGCCCGCGAGGCGCTGGTCGAGATGGTCGCAGAAGCCGATGAGGCCCTGCTGGAGAAGTTCTTCGAGGCCGGAACGCTGACACAAACCGATCTCGTGGCAGGACTGCGGACGGCCACGATCGAGCGGAGGATCTTTCCGTTGTTCTGCACGTCGGCGCTCCTGAATATGGGCGTCCAGCCGCTGCTCGACGGTCTCACTGCGCTGGCGCCTTCCCCGGCCGAGCGGGTGCTCAAGGCCACCAAGCCCGGAAGCGAGGAGGTCGTGGAATGTCAGGCCTCTCCGGACGCGCCCCTCGTCAGCTTCGTCTGGAAGACGATCGCCGATCCCTTCGCTGGCCGGATCACGCTCTTCCGTGTCGTCTCGGGCACGCTCAAGGCCGACGGCACCGTGACCAACCTGACCAAGGGCTCGACCGAGCGCATGGGAAGCCTGCTGCTCTTGCAGGGAAAGACTCAAACGGGCGTACCCGAGCTACGCGCGGGCGACCTCGGCGCGGTGGCCAAGCTGAAGGATACGCAGACCTCCAACACCCTCGCCGACAAGGGCGCGGAGGCCGTCCTCCCACCGATCAAGTTCGCCGAGCCGGTCCTCGCGTACGCGATCGAGCCGAAGAGCCGTGGTGACGAAGAGAAGATCAGCACCTCGCTGCACCGCCTCCGGGAGGAGGATCCGACCATTCGATACAGTCGCGACGCCCAGACCAACGAGCTCCTTCTCTCGGGTCAGGGTCAGCTACACATCGAGGTGACCGTCGCCAAGCTCAAGCGGCGCTTCGGTGTCGAGGTGAACTTGAAGCTCCCGCGCGTGCCGTATCGAGAGACGATCACGGCGGCCGCCGAGGCGCACGGGCGGCACAAGAAACAGACCGGTGGCCACGGACAGTTCGGCGACTGCAAGATCCGCCTGGAGCCGCTGCCTCGCGGCGCCGAGTTCGAGTTCGTGGACGATATCTTCGGTGGGGCGATCCCGAGGCAGTTCATCCCCGCGGTCGAGAAGGGGATCCAGGATGCTCGCCGCCGGGGCTACGTGGCTGGCTATCCCGTCGTAGATTTCCGCGTGACCCTCTTCGACGGATCATTCCACCAGGTGGATTCGAACGAGCTGTCGTTCAAGATGGCCGGGTCGCTGGCTTTCAAGGATGGCATGTCGCGCGCGCGCCCGACACTTCTGGAGCCGGTGATGACGGTCGAGGTCTACGCCCCGAACGACTTCGCCGGTGACCTGATGGGGGATCTCAACGGCCGGCGCGGGCGGATCGCCGGGATGGAGACACGTGGCGCCACGACCATTATCAAGGCCCAGGTCCCCATGGCCGAGATGCTCACCTACGAGCAGCATCTGACATCGGTGACAGGCGGCCGTGGCTCCTATCACATGGAGTACTCGCACTTCGAGGAAGTGCCAGTGCACCTGCGATCGAAGATCGTCGCTGCGGCCAAGGCGGAGCGCGGCGAGGCGGCGGAGACCAACGGGTAGCGGACGAGCGCGAGGCGACTCCGCTACTTCGACTTCTTCGGTGCGGCCTTCCTCGCCGACTTCTTCGCCCCCGGCTTGCTCGAGGGTTTCTTCGCCGCGCCGGCTCGAGCACCGCCCCGCTTCTCCTGCTGGGTCTCGCTCTCGTCGGCCTTGGCCTCCGGCGCTTTCTTCCCGCGAATCCGGCTGGCGGCCGCACGCAGCCGACCACCCACACCCTGGTCCGCGGCCTTCGTCGCGGTGTCCGACCCCGCCGCATCACCCTTGACGGCGTCTTTCGCGTCACCCCGGGCCGAGAACTCGCTGCCCACGAGCTCCACCTGGGCCATCTCCGCACTGTCGCCGCGCCGGTAGCCGATGCGGAATAGCCGCGTGTACCCGCCCGGTCGGGAGGCGAAACGGGGTGCAATCGAGTCGAACAGCTTGCTCACCACGGCCTTGTCCGGGATATCCCGGAGCACGATCCGGCGGGCGTGGAGGGCCGAGCCGTTCCCCTCGACCGCCAAGCTCCGCTTGGCGATCGTGATCAGGCGCTCGACGAAGGGTCTTAGCTCCTTGGCCTTGGGAACCGTGGTCGCGATTCGCTCGTGGCGGAGCAAGGCCAGCGCCTGATTCCGCAACAACGCGATCCGGTGCTCCGTGACCCGGCCAAGCTTCCGGTGTGCGACTCGATGACGCATGTGTCTTCCTCGAACTTCACTCGAACCTCACCGCACGACGGGCGGTGCCGCTCACTCCTGCGACGTCTGGGCGGCCGGCTGATCCAGACGCATGCCGAGCCCGAGCCCCATGCTGGTGAGAATCTCCTTGATCTCGTTCAGCGACTTGCGGCCGAAGTTCTTCGTCTTCAGCATGTCGGCTTCGGTCTTGTGGACCAGCTCACGAATCGTCGTGATGTTCGCATTCTTCAGGCAGTTGTACGATCTCACCGAGAGCTCGAGCTCCTCGACGCTCTTGTCGAGATTCTCGTTGAGCACCGCCCCTGGCTGTTCGGCCGTGGACTCCGCCTGCAGCTCGGCCGACTCCTCGAGGTTGATGAAGATGCTCAGGTGATCCCGGATCAGCTTCGCACCGAGCGAGACCGCGTCGCGCGGACTGATCGAACCGTTGGTCCAGATGTCGACTGTCAGCTTCTCGTAATCGGTCGTCTGGCCAAGACGCGCGGCCTCCACCAGGTAGTTGACCTTCTTGATGGGCGCATGAACCGAGTCGACGGGAATCCATCCGATTCCCAGATCTTCGTCGAAGTTCTTGTCCGCCGACACGTAACCGCGACCGCGCTTCACGCGCATCTCCATCTGCAGGCTACCGCCCTCGGCAACCGTGGCGACGTGAGCGTCTGGCTCGAGGATCTCCACGTCGGCGTCGGTCTCGATGTCTCTCGCCTTGATCTCGCCGGCCTTCCCCGCACGCACGTACAGCGTCTTGGTCTGGTCGACATACGACTTGAGCGGAATCTGCTTCAGGTTCAGGATGATGTCCGTCGCATCCTCCACGACCCCGGAAATTGGCGAAAACTCGTGCAGCACACCCTCGATCTTGACCGCGGTGACTGCCGCTCCCTCGATCGACGACAGCAGCACGCGCCGCAGCGCGTTGCCGATCGTGGTGCCAAAACCACGCTCGAAAGGCTGCGCATAACAGCGCCCGAACCGATCGGTCGAGGTCTCGCGCTCGAATTCCAGCCGCTTGGGTCGCTGGAAACCTTTCCAAAGCATCAACTCAATCCTTTCAGCATTCGACCTCTGGCCTCGGCCAGGGGCTTCCGCGCTACTTCGAGTACAGCTCGACGATCAGCTGCTCCTGCACGGGCAGGTTGATCTGCTCCCGGGTCGGCAGAGACACCACCCGACCAGACGTCCTCTCGACATCGAAAGCCAGCCAGTCCGGAATCCCACGCCCCTTGACCTCTTCCATCGCATGCGCGATCGACTGGCTCTTGAGGCTCGATTGCCGCACGCTCACGACGTCGCCAGCACGCACCGAGTACGATGGGATATCGACCTTCCGCTCGTTCACGAGCAGGTGTCCGTGCCGAACGAGCAGACGCCCCTGGGAACGTGAGGTCGCCAGACCCAGGCGGTACGCCACGTTGTCCAGGCGGCGCTCGAGTAGCTGCAGCAGGGTCTCGCCCGTGATCCCGCGCTGCCGCTCGGCGGCCTCGAAGTAGCGACGAAACTGGTTCTCGAGCACGCCGTAGATGCGCTTCACCTTCTGTTTCTCACGCAACTGCAGGCCGTACCCGAGCAGCTTCGCCCTCCGGGTCTTGCCGTGCTGACCCGGTGGGACATTCCGCTTCTCGATGGCGCACTTCTCGGTATAGCAGCGCTCACCCTTGAGAAAGAGCTTCATCCCCTCGCGTCGGCAGAGCCGACAGACGGGCCCGATGTATCTAGCCATGAATGCGCATCCTCGTCCTTGTTCGCGTTCTTGCTCGCGTCCTCGTCCGCTCTACACGCGACGGCGCTTGGCGGGGCGGCATCCGTTGTGGGGAATGGGCGTCAGGTCCCTGATGGACTTGACATCCAGGCCGACCGTCTGGAGCGCCCGGATGGCCGACTCGCGACCCGAGCCTGGCCCCTTGACACGCACCTCGAGCGACCGCATGCCGAACGACTTGACGGCGTTACCGACGTTGATGGCCGCCTGCGTCGCCGCGAACGGGGTGCCCTTGCGCGATCCCTTGAACCCGATGCCCCCGGCACTGGACCAGGCAACGACATTGCCCTCGGCATCCGTGATCGTGATGATCGTGTTGTTGAATGACGCCTGAATGTGCGCGACACCTTGATGGATCACGCGCTTCTCGCCACGTTTCTTCTTGAAGGTCTTGCGCCGCGCCGGCTTGCCGGCGCCACTCGCCTCTGACTTGGCCATACTCTACCCCGTCTTCTTCTTTGCGACGGCGCCCTTGCGGGGCCCCTTCCGGGTACGTGCGTTCGTCTGGGTCCGCTGGCCTCGCACCGGCAGACCCCGACGATGACGCATGCCACGGTAGCTCCCAATCTCCATCAGGCGCTTGATGTTCATCGAGATCTCTTTGCGCAGATCACCCTCGACCCCGCCCGCGTCCTCGATGACCCGGCTGATCGTGCGTACGTTCTCCTCCGACAGGTCCTTGACGCGCAGGTTGGGATCCACGCCGGCGTCGCGCAAGATGTCGTTCGAGCGCTTCCGACCGATTCCGTAGATGTAGGTCAGCCCGATCTCGATTCGCTTTGGTCTCGGCAGATCCACGCCGGCGATTCGTGCCATCTGGTGCTCCCTATCCCTGTCGTTGCTTGTGCTTCGGGTTCGGGCAAATCACCCGCACCACACCCCGTCGTCGAATGATCTTGCACTTGTCGCACATGCGCTTCACGGACGCTCTGACTTTCATGATACATCCTGTCCACTTCGGTCGGCGACGGAGTCGACGTCGCCGACGCCCGCCCGCCGCACCACCCGTCCGCGTGTCGCGTCCTGCCGCGTCAGTTCGACGAGCACCCGGTCACCGGCAAGAATTCTGACGAAGTTCCTCTCCGGGCTGCCCGACAGATGCGCGAGGACCCGGCGCCCACCTTCCAGCTCGATGCGAAACAGGGCGTTGGGGAGCCGCTCGATCACCGTGCCCGGCAGCTCCAGACCGTGCACCGTCATCTGCCGAGCATCTCGGCCGGCCGAACCCCACCACCATCGGGCTCGGGGGCTTCGCGAACCGTCAAGACCGCCGGCGCGTCGGCGGTCGTCACCACGACCGTGTGCTCGAAGTGCGCCGCGAGGCTGCCATCGCGGGTCACCGCCGTCCAGCCGTCATCGAGCACCCTGACGCCCGGTCTGCCCATGGTCACCATCGGCTCGATCGCCAGCACCATGCCCTCGGCGAGCCGCGGTCCACGCCCGGGCTCACCGTAGTTCGGAATCTGGGGCTCCTCGTGGAGCGACGCCCCTATCCCATGCCCGACGAATTCTCGAACCACCGAGAACCCGTGCGCCCCGACGTGGCTCTGCACCGCGTGCCCCAGATCGGACAACCGCGCCCCGACCCGCACCGTGGCGATTGCCAGGTCCAGCGATTCCTGCGTGACCTTCAGGAGGTCGGCCGTGCGTGGTTCGATGTGTCCCACGCCCACGGTCACGGCCGAATCCCCGTAGAACCCGTCGAGCAGCACGCCCATGTCCAGCGAGACGATGTCGCCCTCGACCAGCCGGCGGTTGCTCGGAATACCGTGAACCACCTGTTCGTTGACCGATGCACACAGCGTCGACGGGTATCCGCGGTATCCCTTGAACGCAGAGGCCGCTCCAGCCTGCCGAATCATCTCGTCTGCGATGCGATCGAGCGCCTCAGTCGTCACACCTGGCTCGACCGACGCCGCGAGTGCCCCGAGGATCTTGGCGACCAGGGCGTTTGCCGCGCGCATGCGCTCGATCTCGGCGGCAGACTTGCAAATGATCATCGTCGGCCATTCCCGTGGGGTACCCCGGAGCCGATCGCCGCCTCAGCGACCGACGCGATCGCGGTTTTCAGCGCAGCAGCGACCTCGTCAGGCTGCCGATCACCCGCGACTTCACGAAACGTCGGTCGACGGCCGTAGTACTCCACCAGGGGTTGCGTGCTCCGTGCATAGACTCTCAGCCGTTCGGTGATCACGGCGCGCGCGTCGTCGTTGCGCTGGGTCAATTCTCCCCCGCAACGTCGGCAGCGCACCTCCCGCGTCGCGCCGGCACCGAGCGCGCCACAGCGCCGGCAGACCCGGCGCCGAAGCAGTCGACGCAACAACTCGTCCTCCGGCACGACCAAATTGACGACCACCAGCGGATCCCGGCCCGCCATGAGCTCGTCGAGCGCCACGGCCTGCGCGGTCGTTCGTGGGAACCCGTCCAGGACGAACCCGCGCTGTGCGTCGTCATCGGTCAGCCGCTGCCTGACCAGCCCGATCGCGACCTCATCGCTGACGAGCCGGCCCGCCTCGAGGCTCGCGGCCACCGATCGGCCGACGTCGGAACCCTCGGCCACCGCAACCCGAAGAATGTCCCCCGTCGCAATCCGCGGCACCCCTCGCTCGACGGCTACCCGCTCTCCCTGGGTGCCCTTTCCGGCGCCGGGTGGTCCCAGTATGACGAGATGCAGCTTCAGGTCCGTCGCCCCCTGACACGTACCTTCTTCATGAAGCCATCATAGTGCCGCATGATCAGCTGCGACTCGATCTGCTGAACGGTATCCATGGCCACGCCGACGATGATCAGGAGCGAGGTCCCGCCGAAGTAAAAGGTCACGTTCATACCTTCCGTGACGAACCTCGGCAGGAGAGCGTCGAGCTGCTCCCCAATGAACGGGATTGGCGCGACCTTGAAACCCGTGATCAGAAACTCCGGCAAGATGGCGATCATCGCCAAGTAGATCGCGCCGGCCAGCGTGATCCGCGTCAGGATCGTGTCGATGTACTCCGCCGTGCGTTTTCCTGGCCGAATGCCTGGAACGAAGCCGCCGTACTTCCGCATGTTCTCCGCGACGTCGTCCGGGTTGAAGATAATCGCCGTGTAGAAGTACGCAAAGAAGATGATACCGGCGACGTAGAACAGGTTGTACAGCGGCATGCCGTAACTGAGCTGCTCGGTGACAGCCTCACCCCAGCCACCCGGCGGAAACACGCCGGCGATCGTGGCAGGAAACGCGAGAATCGACGAGGCGAAGATGACCGGGATCACGCCACCCGTGTTCACCTTCAACGGTATGTGCGTACTCGAGCCACCGTACATGCGGCGACCCACCAGACGTTTCGCGTACTGTACCGTCACCCGCCGGTGCCCACGCTCGACGAACACGATGGCCCCCACCACCACGATCATGAGCACGAGCAGCAGCGCCAGCCGAATGAGCCCCATCTGCCCCGTACGGAGCTGGTCGAGCGTCGTGATGACCGCGCTCGGCAGCCCGACGACGATGCCGGCGTAGATGATCAGCGACATCCCGTTGCCGATCCCGCGCTCCGTGATCTGCTCGCCGAGCCACATGATGAACGTGGTCCCCGTGGTCAGGGTCAGGACGGTCATGAGCCTGAAGCCCCATCCCGTTTCGTAGACGAGCGGAAGCCCGCCGGCGATATTGGTCTGGCGTTCGAGGAAGATCGCGATCCCCAGCGATTGCACCACGCTCAGGAGAATCGTGCCGTAGCGCGTATACTGCGTGATCTTCCGGCGGCCGAGCTCCCCCTCCTTCGACAGCCGCTCCAGGTAAGGCCACACGACCGTCAGGAGCTGCAGGATGATCGACGCGCTGATGTAGGGCATGATGCCCAGCGCGAAGATCGTGACGCGCGACAAGTTGCCGCCCGAGAACATGTCGTACAGACCGAACATGGTGTTCCGCGCCTGCTCGGCCAGGATCGCCAACGCCTCGGTGTTCACGCCAGGAGTGGGAATGTGATGCCCGAACCGATACACCCCCAGCAACCCGAGGGTGAACAGGACCCGGTTACGAAGGTCCGGCACCGCAAAGATGTTCTTGACGCTGTCGACCATGGCGGAACCTCGTTGTGCGGACGCGCCTTACCCGGCGTCGGCGACCGCCGCCTGCCCTCCGAGCGTCTCCGTCGCCCCACCCGCCGCCGCGATCTTCTCGGCAGCCTTGGCACTGAAACGATGGGCGTGGATCGTCAGCGCCTTGTCCACGTCGCCTCGAGCGAGGACCTTCACCCGCAGGCGCTTCCTTCGGACCAACCCTCGATCACGCAGGCTCTCCGGCGTGACGACCGCGCCCGCCTCGAACCACTCGGCGATCGTATCGAGGTTCACGACGGCATATTCGACGCGGCAGGGGTTCGTGAACCCGCGTTTGGGCACACGACGATGCAAGGGCATCTGACCGCCCTCGAATCCGCGTTTGCGTCTGAACCCCGACCGGGACTTCGCGCCCTTGTGGCCGCGCCCCGCGGTCTTGCCGGTACCCGAACCCGGTCCCCGCCCGATTCGCTTCTTCCGTCCCTTGGCTCCATCGGGTGGACGCAAGTCATTCCGACTCATCTCGGACTCCCGGTCCCGGCGCCACCGCTCGCGTCGGTCTCCTCGACGACCACGAGATGGCGCACCTTGCGAATCATGCCGCGCATGGCCGGGTGATCGACGACGTCGACCGCGTGGCCGATCCGGCGGAGCCCCAGCCCACGCACCACCAGCGCCTGAGAGCGGTTGTACCCGATGGTGCTCTTGACCAACCGTACCCGGATCGTGCCAGGCGAGCCCTTCTTCGGTCCACGGCGCTTGGCTTCCGCTGTCATAATCGCTCCGCCCGGCGCTCGTCCCGCGGTGGGCCGGCGCCGGATGTCATCAGGGGTTGCTATGTCCCGATCAGCTGCTCGACGTCCTTGCCCCGTAGACTGGCCACCGCCACGGGGTCCTGCAGGCTCATCAGCCCGGCAAAGGTCGCGCGGATGACGTTCTGCGGGTTCTGAGAACCCAGGGACTTGGTCAGGATGTTGTGAATCCCGGCCGATTCCATCACCGCCCTGACCGCGCCGCCCGCGATGATACCCGTTCCCTCACGGGCGGGCTTGAGCAGCACCCGGCCCGCGCCGTATCGACCGATCACCTGGTGTGGAATCGTGAGGCCCCGCATGGGCACGCGAATCAACGACTTCTTGGCGATCTCGATGCCCTTCTTGATGGCGGACGGCACTTCCTTGGCCTTCCCCATCCCAAAGCCCACGAACGAATGACCGTCGCCAACGACCACGAGGGCGCTGAAGCTGAGGTTCTTCCCTCCCTTGACCACCTTGGTCACCCGGCTGATCGACACCACCGTATCCTTGAGGTCGAGCTGGCTCGGGTCGATCTTCTCTCGTATCTCAAGCATGATTCACCAGGCTCCCAGGGCATTGCCGTCCGCCGCGGCTCTCTCGGGTGATCCCGCGCATATCCTTCCTCGTCGCGCCTTGCCATCCGGGCCTCGCGCCGCCCTTGGTGCGACGCAGGACGTTGACCAACGGGCTGCTAGAACTCCAACCCGGCCTTGCGGGCCGCGTCGGCGATCGCGCGCACTCTCCCGTGATAGAGAAAACCGCCTCGATCGAACACGACCCGCGTAATCTGCTTGGCCAGCAGCTTCTCCGCAATCGCCCGCCCTACCGCCTCGGCGCCCGCCTTGTTGCTGCCTCGCGTTTCGCCCGCGAGCTGAGCCTTCAGAGACGGGTCTCGGCTCGACGTCGCGGCGACCGTCCGACCGGCCTGGTCGTCGACGACCTGCACGTAGGTGTGCGCCAGAGAGCGGAACACCGTCAGGCGAGGCCGCTCGCCTGTGCCCACGAGCCGCTTGCGCGCCCGCAACCGTATCCGGTGACGCCGATCCCGTTTCGTCTTGACCTTCATGATGTGGTACTCGCCCGGCGAGCAGCCCGTGGTAGTCCCGCTGCCATCGGCCAGCGCTGCCTGCCGCGCCGCCCTGGCGCGACGCAGGATTTCCGCCACGGGCCACTAGGCTCCGGTCTTACCTGCTTTCTTCTTCAGGATCTCTCCGGTGTAGCGAATGCCCTTCTGCTTGTACGGATCCGGTTTACGAAGCGACCGGATGTTCGCCGCGACCTGTCCGACCTGCTGACGGTCGATGCCCGAAATCGTGATATGCGTCTGTCGGTCGATGGCGACGTCGATCCCATCGGGGATCTCGAACACGACCGGATGCGAGTAGCCGAGGGCGAACACGACCTGCTTGTTCTGCACCTCGGCGCGATAGCCGATACCCACGATATCCAGCTCGCGCGTGAAGCCCTCGCTGACCCCGTGGACGGCGTTCGCCACGAGCGACCGGGCCAACCCGTGAAACTTTCCCAGACCGCGGTCGTTCTCGTCCCTCGGGGTCGCCCGAAGCTCCGCACCGACCACCTCGAACTTGATGCCGGCCGGGAATCTCTGTCGGAGCGTGCCCTTGGGTCCTGCGGCCTTGATGGCATCGTCCTCGATGCTGATCTTTACGCCCTTCGGAATGGGAATCGGCTTCTTGCCAACACGGGACATCGGATCAATGACCTAATCTCGCACGCGCGCACAAGGTGGCACCGGGTGCGACTCGGATCACCACACGTTGCAGAGTACTTCCCCGCCAATACCCGAGCGTACCGCGTCCCGACCGGTCATGACGCCGCGCGACGTCGTCAGGATGTTGATCCCCAGTCCAGACAGAACCGGAGGTACGCGGTCACGCCGGAAGTAGACGCGACGACCGGGTCGACTCACCCGCTGGATGCCAGTGATCACCCGCTCGCCACGAGGCCCGTACTTGAGCGAAATGCGAATGAGTCGCTCCACTCGCTCCCCGCGACTCGCCGGATGCTCCACCAGCTTGAACCCCTGGACGTAGCCCTCGCTTTCCAGGATCTTGGCGATTTCCAGCTTGACCCTCGACATCGGAATATCGACGCGCGCGTGCCTGGCGAGCGTCGCGTTCCGAACCCGAGTCAGCATGTCCGCAATCGGATCGGTCATGGTGCCTGAACCCTATGTGTCGACGCTGGGCGACGCGGTCGAACGGCGCGTCGGTTCATCCTGTTCTTACCCCGCGGAGGCTGCCGACACGCGCCTCCGCGCAGCTCTACCAGCTGCTCTTGATGACGCCGGCCACGTCGCCCGCAAGCGCGAGCTCTCGAAAGCAGAGACGGCACAGGGCGAACTTCCGGATGAAGGCTCGCGGCCGGCCGCACCGGCGACACCGGTTGCGCTTCCGCACCTTGAACTTCGCCGTCTTGGCTTCCTTTGCGATCATTGCGGTCGTCGCCATGTCACACTCTCTCGCGGCTCACTCAGGATGCCGACTGGCATCATCTGGCGGCCTCTCGTCCGTTCCGTCCGTCGCTGCTAGTTCGCCCGGAATGGCATACCCAGCAGCTGGAGCAATCGCCGGCCCTCTTCGTCGGTCTTGGCCGTCGTAGTGATCGAGACGTTCATCCCGCGTTCCTTCTCGACGCGCGCGTAGTCGATCTCCAGGAAAATCAGCTGGTCCCGGAGTCCCAGAGTGAAGTTACCCCGGCCATCGAAGCCGCGCGGGGAGATGCCGCGGAAGTCACGTACCCGGGGCAGCGCCACCGAGATGAGCCGATCCAGGAACTCATACATGCGCTCCCCACGGAGCGTCACCATGGATCCGACCGGCATGCCCTGGCGGAGCTTGAACTGTGCGATGGACTTTCGAGCACGCGTGGTCACGGGTCGCTGCCCCGTGATTCGCATCAGCTCCTCGGTCCCCGAATCGATCACCTTGATGTTGGCCGTGGCTTCACCGAGCCCCATGTTCACCACGATCTTGACGAGCTTGGGGATCGCCATGACGTTGGTGTAGCCGAACTCCTTCTGCAGTGCGGGCACCACGTCGTTCACGTACTGGTCTCGTCGCCGGCTCACTTGTCCACCACTCCGTCACACTTCCGGCAGATGCGTACCTTTCGGCCGTCTCCGAGGACCCGGCGGCCCACGCGTGTCGCCGCGCCGCACTCGGGGCACACGAGCTGAACGTTCGACGCATGCAGCGCCGCCTCCCTATCGACGATCCCGCCCTTGACGTTTCGCCCCGGGTTCGGCCTCGTGTGGCGCTTGATGAAGTTGACGCCCTCGATCACCAGCCGGTTCGTGTCCGGGAGCAGTCGGAGAACTCGCCCTCGCTTGCCGCGGTCCTTCCCGGTCATGACCACGACCGTATCGTTACGCCGTATCGGCGTCTGCAGCTGTGACATGGCCCCTACTCGGATTCTCTCGCGCCCGCCGCGGCGCGGGCCCATCTCGCCGTCACGCCCGATCCGCGATGCGCGCTCACAACACCTCCGGCGCCAGTGAGATGATCTTCATGAACCTTCGGTCGCGCAGCTCCCGCGCCACCGGACCGAAGACACGCGTGCCGATCGGCTCGCCCTGGTCGTTCAGGAGCACGGCGGCGTTGCGATCGAAGCGAATGTAGCTGCCATCCCGCCGCCGCTGTTCCTTGCGCGTGCGAACGATGACGGCCTTGACGACCTGCCCCCTCTTGACGTTCGAATCGGGCACCGCCTCTTTCACCGACGCGGTCACGACATCGCCAAGCCTCGCGTAGCGTCCGGTCGAGCCGCCTACCGGGTTGATGACAGAGATCTTCCGCGCGCCAGAGTTGTCCGCCACATCGAGAATGGAACGCATCTGAATCATGGTCGGACTCTCCGGCGATCATCGGCCCGAACGATCGTCGCGCAACGCCTCACAGACTCTCCGCCTTCTTCACGATCCTGACGACAACCCACCGCTTGCGCCGACTGAGTGGCCTTCCCTCGACGATCGCAACGTGGTCACCGAGCTTCGCGTCGTTGCCTTCGTCGTGAGCCATCAGGGTCGAACGTCGACGCAAGATCTTGCCGTAGAGCCGATGGCGCACTGGCCGCTCGATGGCCACGACCACGCTCTTGTCCATCTTGTCGCTGACGACGACGCCTTGCTTTTCACTTGTCGATGCCATGTCGATGATCTCGAGGCTCTAGCAGCCCGTGGTCAAAATCCTGCTGCAGTCGGCCAGCGCTGCACCCCGTACGCGCTGCGCTGGGCATTGTCCACGAACGGGTCACATACTCCCGGTATTCTCGTTCCTCGCGCTTTGCTCGGGCCATCCGCGGCATCTCCCAAGGCGGCCTGGCCCTGGTGCGACGCAGGACTTTCACCACGGGCTACTAGTTCTGCGTCCCCGCGCCACCTGGTTCAGCGTGGCGCTCCAGCTCGCGCTCACGCAGCACCGTCTTCAGACGCGCCATGTCGCGCCGAATCGCTCGTAGCTTGTTCGGCGACTCCAGCTGTCCCATGGCCTTCTGGATGCGCATGCGGAACAGCTGATCGTCGATGTCGCGCTCGCGCTGCCGCAGCTCGTCGACACCCAGATCGCGCAAATCCAGAGCCTTGGTCATGACGCCTTCTCTTCGGCGAATCGCGTCGCGAACTTCGTACGAATCGGCAGCTTCGCAGAGGCCAGCCGCATGGCCTGACGCGCCTCTCGCTCGGGAACCCCCTCCATCTCGAAGAGAATCCGCCCCGGACGCACGACACAGACCCATTGCTCGGGCGCGCCCTTGCCCTTGCCCATCCGCACCTCTTGCGGCTTCTTCGTGATCGGCTTGTCAGGAAACACCCTGATCCAGATCTTGCCACCCCGCTTGATGAAGCGGGTCATGGCGACCCGCGCCGCCTCGATCTGCCGATCCGTAAGCCAGCACGCCTCCAGGCTCTTCAGGCCATAGTCACCGAAACACACGTCCGAGCCACGCCAGGCCTTTCCACGCATCCTGCCCCGCTGCTGCTTGCGGAACTTGACTTTCTTCGGCATCAGCATCGTCGTGATCCTCTGAGACGCGCCGGCTCGAGCCGACTAGACCCGCGCCGCACGGCGGGGCATCCGATAGTCCTCCTCGCGGCCGACTCGGGGCTCCAGTCGCTCACCCTTGTAGAGCCACGCCTTGACGCCGATCTGCCCATAGGTCGTTCTGGCCTCGGCGAAGCCGTAGTCGATGTCGGCCCTGAGGGTCTGTAACGGCAGCTGCCCATGCAGATACCACTCGGACCTCGCGATCTCGGCGCCGTTGAGCCGCCCGCCCACGCGAACCTTGATCCCACGCGCGCCAAACCGCAGCGCCGACTCCACGGCCTTCCGCATCGCCCGCCGGAACGCGACCCGCTTCTCCAGCTGCAACGCCACCGACTCGGAGATGAGCTGCGCGTCCAACTCGGGTTTCTGGATCTCCTGAATGTTGATGAACACTTCTCGACTCGTGCGCTTCTGAATCTCCGTCTTCAGCTTGTCGACCTCGGTCCCCTTGCGACCGATGATGATGCCCGGACGCGAGGTGTGGATGTCGATCTTCAGCTTGTTGGCTGCCCGCTCGATCTCGATCTTCGACACGCCCGCGTGCGAGAACCTCGCCTTGAGGGTCTTCCTCAGCCCCAGGTCCTCGTGTAGCAGATCGGCATAGTCGCGATCCGCATACCACCGCGACCGCCACGTCTTGTTGAACCCCAGTCGAAAGCCGTAGGGATGAACCTTCTGCCCCACCGGATGCTCCTCTCAGCTACCGCGAACCACGCGCGGTCGCCAGTCCTCCCGGAAACCCGATCTCCGTCCGCGCGCCTGAAGGCGTCCGGTGGAGACGATCACTCCGCCTTCTTCCTCTTCGGCGCCGCCTTCTTCGTCTTCGACGCCGCCTTCTTCGTCTTCGACGCCGCCTTCTTGGTCTTCGGCGCCGCGGACCGGGCGGCCTTCGACTTCACGGCGCGTGTACTCCGCCCGGCCGCCCTCTTGGGGGTGCGCGCGCCGGCCGACGCCGGCGAGGCGCCCTCGGGTGTCTCGGCGGCCCTGGTCCCCTGCGCGCTCGACTGCTTCCCCTTCGGCAACCGCCGTCGCCGGGGAGCCGCGCCGCCCTCTCCGCCGGCGTCCTCGGACGGTGACTCGGCGATCGGCGTGGTGGGCCGTTCCTGCACCCGCACCGTGAGATGCGCCGAGCGCTTGAGCACGCGGAACGCCCGGCCCATCGGCGCCGGTCGGACCCGCTTCAGCGATGGTCCCTGGTTCGCGTAGCACTCCGAGACGAACAGATCGTCGACATCGCCGCCGAATCCCTCCCGATGCTCGGCGTTCGCAATGGCGGACCGCAGAACCTTCTCGACGTGATGCGCGACGGCCTTTCGCGTGAAGCGCAGCGTCGCCAGAGCGGCGTTGACGTCCTGGCCGCGAATCAGATCCAGCACGAGCTTGGCCTTCTGCGCCGAAGTGCGGACGTAGCGCGCCGTCGCGTGAGCTTCGATCATGGCTACCTCGGGCCCGCCGGTCGGCCGGACACGCCCGCAGCCTTTTCGGTCTTCGTCGTGTGGCCTCTGAAGTGCCGCGTCGGCGCGAACTCGCCGATCTTGTGCCCCACCATGTTCTCGGTGATATACACCGGGATGAACTTCTTCCCGTTGTGCACGGCGATGGTATGGCCAATCATCTCCGGGACCACGGTGGAGCGACGCGACCAGCTCTTGATCACGCGCTTGTCGCCACCGCGGTTCATGATCTCGACCTTCTCGAGCAACGAGAGCTCGACGAACGGCCCCTTCTTCAGTGAACGGCTCATGCGCCCTGTCCTCTATCGCCAGTCGCTGCCGCGTCAGGCCCCACCGCGCGGCGCATCACTTCGTCCGCCGCTGCACGA
The DNA here is from genome assembly GCA_965197935.1 of Vicinamibacterales bacterium. GTDB lineage: Bacteria > Acidobacteriota > Vicinamibacteria > Vicinamibacterales > CAZQMT01 > CAZQMT01. The sequence goes on from CBDAOD010000003.1 coordinate 1,202,809, forward strand.
TGAACCGATCCGTGTCCTTCCGCCTTCGCGTCTTGAAGCCCTTGGCTGGCTGCCCCCAGGGCGACACCGGATGGCGGCCACCGGAACTCTTGCCCTCACCCCCGCCGAGTGGGTGGTCGACCGGATTCATCGCGACCCCACGCACGTGCGGTCGCCTCCCTCGCCACCGGTTGCGCCCCGCCTTCCCCATTGACGCGTTCTCGTGGTCGACGTTGCCAACCCGCCCCACGGTCGCGAGACAGCGCAGGTTGACCCGCCGGACCTCGCTCGATGGCAGCTTCACCGTGGCGTAGCGACCCTCCTTCGCCACCACCTGAACGGCGGACCCGGCGCTACGGGCGAGCTGCCCGCCCTTGCCTGGTCGGAGCTCCACGTTGTGCACCATGGTGCCGAGCGGCATGTTGCCTAGGGGCAGTGCGTTGCCGGGCAAGATGTCGGCGGTCTCTCCCGCGACGAGGGTATCGCCGACTTTCAACCCCTGCGGCTGGAGGATGTAACGCTTCTCCCCGTCCGCGTAGGTCAGCAATGCAATCCGTGCCGAGCGATTCGGGTCGTACTCGATCGTGCTGACCGTCGCGGGCACGCCCCGCTTGTCGCGCTTGAAGTCGATGACACGATAGGTGCGCTTGTGCCCACCACCCCGAGACCAGGAAGTGATCCCGCCGCGGTTGTTGCGGCCGCCGGACTTGGACAGCGGCCGCGTCAACGGCTTGTGCGGCTTGGTGACCGTGATCTCGTCGAACAGGTGGACGGTCTGGAATCGCCGGCCGGCCGACGTCGGTTTGTACTTACGTATGGGCATGACTCGGGCCTCGCTCTAGGCGCCCTCGAGGAGCTCGGGCATCCTCTCGCCCTCCCGGAGGCGCACATAGGCCTTCTTCCAATCCGGACGCTGGCCCGCGAACCGTCCTTGACGCTTGACTTTTCCGTGCATGATGGCGGTACGAACGCTCGCCACCTTCGCGCCCAGGAGCTGCTCGATGGCGCGCCGCACCTCCACCTTGGTGGCCTTCGCCGCCACCTGGAAGACCACGACTCCGCCATCCTCCCGAAGATTGGTCGTCTTCTCGGTCACGAGCGGTCGCCGGATGACGTCGGTGACTTTCACGCTCCCAGCACCTCCTGCAGGCGCTCGACAGCCGCGCGGGTGGCGATCAGACGATCCACGTCGGCCACATCCCGAGCGGTCAAGTATCCACTCGGGACCAACCGCACGCCAGCCAGGTTCCTGACGGCGCGCACCAGGCTCTCGTCGGGCCGCACGTCGACGACCACCGTTTTCCGAAAGGCCCCGAATCGATCGAGCAGCTCGGCTGCCTCCTTCGTCTTGGCCTCCGCCAGCGAGAGCTCATCCACCACGATCAACGATCCGTTCTGAATCCGCTGGGCCAGGGCCGCCCGCAGCGCACCGCGCCGAACCTTTCGCGGCAACGCATAGTCGTAGCTGCGCGGCTGTGGTCCGAAGACGGTCCCACCTTTCCGCCAGAGCGGCGTTCGAACCTCGCCGACCCGTGCGCGACCGGTCCCTTTCTGTCGCCACACCTTTCGACCGCTGCCACGCACGGCCCCACGGCTCTTCGTTGCGTGCGTGCCGCGCCGGGCGGCCGCGTTTTCGTGAACGACCGCCTCCCACACGAGGTCGGTGTTCACCGGGCCGCCGAACACCTCGCCCCTGAGCTCGAGCGACCCGACCTTCTCGTTGTCCTGATTCACGATGTCGAGCGTCATGATTTCAGACCCTGTGGGTTCGAAAACCTATCGTCGACCCTTGGGCTTCACCACCTGGGGTATGCGTACGGGCTTCGCCGCGACCGCCTTCCGTACCACGACGTAACTGCCGGGGGCACCGGGCACCGCCCCCCCCACGATCAGCAGGTGGTTCTCGGGATCCACCTGGAGCACCTTCAGGTTGCGGACCGTGGTCCGCGCCCCACCCATCCGACCCGGTCCTCGCATGCCCTTCACGACGCGAGATGGATACGAGGAGGCGCCGATCGAACCGGGGGCCCGATGGAACATCGAGCCGTGGGTCGCGGCGCCGCCGCCGAAGTTGTGCCGCTTCATCGAGCCCTGGAACCCCTTGCCCCGGCTGACGCCGATGACATCCACGCGCTCGCCGTCCTCGAACACCGACACGAGGACCTGCTCTCCCGGGCTGGGCGGCTCTCCGCCCGACGCGAGTCCCACCTCTTGCCGGACGCGCGTCGGCGGGACGCCTGCCTTGGCATAATGGCCCGCCAGCCCCTTCGTCACCCGCGCGGGCCGACCCTCGACCATGGCGATCTGCGCGGCCTGGTAGCCGTCCACCTTGGTGGTCTTGGTCTGCAAGACCACGCACGGTCCGGCCTGAATGACCGTGGCCGGTGACACCTTGCCGTCCTCGGCGAACAGCTGGGTCATCCCGATCTTCTTGCCAATGATCCCGGTAACCATGTCGGTTCTCGGTGCCTTCCTCGGACTCTGCGGCCTTATTTGTGTTCCCTACCGAAGGCCTTGATCTCCACGTCGACACCCGCGGGCAAATCCAGCTTCATGAGCGCATCGACGGTCTGCGGCGTGGCCAAGATGTCGATCAGGCGTTTGTGCGTCCGAATCTCGAACTGCTCGCGAGACTTCTTGTCGACATGCGGCGAACGCAACACGGTCCACTTGTTCTTCTCGGTCGGCAGCGGAATCGGCCCCGCGAGGCGGGCTCCGGTCCGACGCGCCGTGTCGACGATCTCGCTGGTCGACTGATCCAGCAGACGATGGTCGTAGGCCTTCAAGCGGATGCGAATCTTGTCGCTGAATGTAGCCATGTGCTCTCGACCTCGACCCCTCGCCGGTGCGCTACTCGACGATGTCGGAGATGGTGCCGGCGCCCACCGTGCGGCCGCCTTCCCGGATCGCGAAGCGCAGCCCCTTCTCCAGGGCCACCGCCGTGATCAGCTCCACCTCCATCGCCACGTTGTCGCCCGGCATCACCATCTCCACACCCTCGGCCAGCTTCGACACGCCCGTCACGTCGGTCGTCCGAAGGTAAAACTGCGGCCGATAGCCGTTGAAAAACGGCGTGTGCCGTCCGCCCTCGTCCTTCGTCAGCACATACACTTCGCCCTTGAACTTCGTGTGCGGCTTGATCGACCCCGGCTTGGCCAACACCTGCCCCCGCTCCACGTCGTCCTTCTCCAGCCCCCGCAGCAGCACCCCGATGTTGTCCCCCGCCACGCCCTCGTCGAGCAGCTTCTTGAACATCTCGACGCCCGTCACCACCTTCTTCTGCGTCGCCGCAAATCCCACGATCTCCACGTCCTCGCCGACCTTCACCTTCCCCCGGTCCACGCGGCCCGTCACCACCGTCCCCCGCCCCGAGATCGAAAACACGTCCTCGATCGGCATCAGAAACGGCTTGTCCACGTCCCGCTCCGGCATCGGCACATGCGTGTCCACCGCCTCCATCAGCTCCACAACCTTCGCCTCCCACGCCTCCTCGCCCTCGAGCGCCTTCAACGCCGACCCCTGCACCACCGGCAACTCGTCCCCCGGGAACCCGTAGCTCGTGAGCAGCTCCCGCACCTCCAGCTCCACCAGCTCCAGCAGCTCCGGGTCGTCCACCGCGTCGACCTTGTTCAAAAACACCACCAGATACGGCACCCCAACCTGCCGCGCCAGCAGAATGTGCTCTCGCGTCTGCGGCATCGGCCCGTCGGTCGCCGCCACCACCAGAATCGCTCCGTCCATCTGCGCCGCCCCCGTGATCATGTTCTTCACGTAGTCGGCGTGCCCCGGACAGTCCACGTGCGCATAGTGCCGATTCGCCGTCGTATACTCCACGTGCGCCGTCGCAATCGTGATTCCCCGCTCCCGCTCCTCCGGCGCGTTGTCGATCGAGTCGAACGACCGAAACGCCACCTTCTTGTCCTGCTTCCCCAGCACCTTCGTGATCGCCGCCGTCAACGTCGTCTTCCCGTGGTCGATGTGTCCAATCGTCCCCACGTTCACGTGCGGCTTTGACCGATCAAATTTTTCCTTCGCCATCCGCCTCTGCCCTCATCATCGATGTACGGTTTCGGGTCGAACGGAAGCAGTTCGCATCCGAGGGTGAGCTCACCGACCCTGGATGCGCGCCACGACCTCCTCACTGACGCTCTGGGGCGTCTGCTCGTATCGGTCGAAGTGCATCGAGTACGTGGCACGCCCCTGCGTGCGCGACCGCAGGTCCGTGGCATAGCCGAACATTTCGGAGAGGGGCACGCGCGCCGTGACGATCTGCGTCCCGCCCCGAGTCTCCATGGATCGGACGCGTCCCCGGCGACTGTTCAGGTCGCCCATGATGTCCCCCATGTACTCCTCGGGCACCACGACCTCCACCCGCATGACTGGCTCGAGCAGCACGGGACGCGCGTGCTTGGCCGCGTCCTTGAACGCCAGCGAGCCCGCGATCTTGAACGCCACCTCCGAAGAATCCACGTCGTGGAACGAGCCGTCGTAGAGGGTCACGCTGACGTCGTCGATGGGATACCCGGCGAGCACACCCGTGCTCATCGCTTCCTTGATCCCTTCCGCGATCGGCTTGATGAACTCGCGCGGAATCGCCCCACCCACAATCTCATTCACGAACTCGAAGCTCTCACCGGGCGCTCGAGGCTCCAGACGAATCTTGGCGTGTCCGTACTGACCACGCCCCCCGGTCTGCCGAACGTAGCGACCTTCTCCCTTGGACGGTTGCGTCACCGTCTCCTTGTAGGCCACCTGCGGCCGGCCAACGCTGGCGCCGACGCCGAACTGACGCTGCAGTCGGTCGACGATGATGTCCAGGTGAAGCTCACCCATGCCGGCTATCACCACCTGGCCCGTCTCCGTGTCGGTATGCACGCGGAACGTCGGGTCCTCGCTCATGAGCTTGGCCAGACCCTGTCCGAGCTTCTCCTGATCGGCCTTGGTCCTCGGCTCGATTGCGAGCGAGATGACCGGCTCGGGAAAGTCCATCGCCTCGAGCACCACCGGATGCTTGGGGTCGCAGATCGTGTCTCCGGTCGAGACGCTGCGCAGCCCCACGGCGGCCGCGATGTCGCCGGCGTACACCTCCCGGATCTCCTCGCGCTTGTTCGCGTGCATCTTGAGCAGACGGCCGATCCGCTCGGTCTTCTGTGTCGTGGTGTTGTAGACCGACATTCCCGTAGCCATGAAGCCGGAGTACACGCGCATGAAGCTGAGCTGGCCGACGAACGGGTCGGTCATGATCTTGAATACCAGAGCCGAGAACGGGGCCTCGTCGGCGGCCGGCGGCTCGAGCTGCGCGTCGGCCTCGCCCGCGGGATCCGCACCGACGACCGGCGGCACGTCGAGCGGTGACGGCAGGTAGTCGATCACGGCGTCCAGCAGCGGCTGGACACCCTTGTTCTTGAACGCCGACCCGCAGAGCACCGGCACGAAGGGAGCCTTCTCGGAGCGCACCGATTCGATCAACCGTTTGCGCAACGCTGCACGGATCTCGGCTTCTTCGATCGTTTCTCCGGCCAGATACTTCTCGAGGAGCACGTCGCTGGCCTCACTGACTTTCTCGATCAGCTTCTCTCGATATTCGAGACTCCTGGCGCGATATTCCTCCGGAATCTCCTCGACGATGGCCTCTCCCCCCATCGTTGCGTCCTTATAGCGAATCGCCTTCATCGCCACGAGATCGACGACCCCGGAGAAATCCTCCTCGCTACCCAGCGGATACTGGATGGCGACGGGGTTCGCCTGCAACTTGCTCTCGATCTGGCGCAGCGCCTGATTGAAGTCGGCCCCGACCCGGTCCATCTTGTTGACGAAGCAGATACGCGGGACGCGGTACTTGTCCGCCTGACGCCACACGGTCTCCGACTGCGGCTCCACCCCGGCGACCGCGTCGAAGACGGCCACCGCGCCGTCCAGGACTCGCAACGAGCGCTCGACCTCCGCGGTGAAGTCGACGTGCCCCGGGGTATCGATGATGTTGACGCGGTGCTCCCGCCACATGCACGTCGTGGCGGCCGACGTAATCGTGATCCCCCGCTCCTGCTCCTGCTCCATCCAGTCCATCACCGCGGTGCCATCGTGCACCTCTCCCATCTTGTAGGTGATGCCGGTGTAATACAGGATTCGCTCGGTCGTCGTCGTCTTGCCGGCATCGATGTGCGCCATGATGCCGATATTCCGAGTCTTCTCGAGCGGTACTCGCCTTGGCATGGGTACTGGTCGGGTCGGTCTCGAAGGCCCACCGCGGCCCCTCGACCTGCGATCTTCGTGTGTCGACTTTCGATCGCCTCGTCACCACCGATAGTGCGCAAACGCCTTGTTTGCCTCCGCCATCCGATGGGTGTCCTCCCGTTTCTTGACGGCCGACCCTCGGAGGTTGGAGGCCTCGAGCAACTCATTGGCTAGCTTGTCCCGCATGGTCTTGCCATCGCGGCGGTTGCGCGCATAGCCCACCAGCCAGCGAATCGCGAGCGATAGCCGGCGGTTCTGGTTGACCTCCACCGGCACCTGGTAGTTCGACCCGCCCACTCGTCGTGACTTGACCTCGACGTTGGGCTTCGTGTTGTCGATGGCCTTCTTGAAGATCTTCAGGGGGTCGTCCCCGGTCTTCTCGCGAATGATGTCGAAGCTGCCGTAGAGAATCCCCTCCGCCGTGCTGCGCTTGCCGTCCATCATCACGGTGTTGATGAACCGCGTGACCAGGGCGCTGTTGTACGCCGGATCGGCTGGAACTTCTCGTTTCGGAATCTCGCGTCTACGCGGCATGACCTACGCCTTTGCTCGCTTGGCTCCGTATTTGGAACGGCCCTGCTTCCGGCCCTGCACCCCGACTGCGTCGAGCGTGCCCCTCACGACGTGATACCGCACACCGGGCAGGTCCTTGACTCGACCGCCCCGGATGAGCACGAGCGAGTGCTCCTGCAAGTTGTGTCCGACCCCGGGAATGTAGGTCGTCACCTCGATCCCGTTCGTCAACCGCACCCGGGCGACCTTCCGCAGAGCCGAATTCGGCTTCTTGGGCGTCTGGGTGAAGACTCGTACGCACACGCCACGGCGCTGTGGGCTGCGCTGCAGCGCGGGACTCTTCGTCTTGCTGACGATCTCCCGGCGGCCCTTTCGAACGAGCTGGCTGATTGTCGGCACGAACCTTCCCCCGGACCGATACCCGCCGACCATCATCCGGCGGCTGGACCGGGACCACCCCGACCCGCCACCGAGAACGGCGTCCCGGCCTTGACTAGTGGCCCATCCAGACCACAGGGAACACAGCACCGCCGCGCGCAGCTGTCACGTCGCCGCGGCCGGCGATCGCTCCAGGCCTAGAAACCGCCGCGACAGCCGGCCGCGCGGTTTGGCACCCGGAAGCCCTGTTACCCTATCGCGTGTTTGCTCGTCGCGCGCCTGACCCCGTCAGATCGACAAACGCGGCCCGGCTACAAAGGAAGAGGCGTGATGTCGTGCCCGCCAAGCCCCCTTCCCGGCGGCTTCAAGCCAACCGGGGCTGCCACCAGCGATATAACCTTGCGAGGGTAGCACAGTAGTCTCGATCCTGCAATATCCAGACCTTCGGGCTTTTGACCGCGTCCTGCCTCAACGGCGCTCGGCGGTCATCCTCACAAGGACAGCTTCATCCGGTCAGCCTCCCCGGGCGGTCAGCCTCCCCGGGCGATCAGCCGGACGACTCCGGGGCGAGTTGACGGGACGGGAGCACTACTCCGGCACCTCGCCCCGGTCGAAGGTCTCCTCGGGCTCCGCCAGGTACTCCATCTCGCGCTCGAGCTCGAGCTCCTCGGGTGTCGGCGGCGGCGGCGGCGGCGGCTCGTCCGGCGGGATCCGAACGTGGCGGTAGTATTCGAATCCGGTCCCCGCCGGAATCAGGCGACCCATGGTGACGTTTTCCTTGAGACCGCGCAGATGGTCGATCTTGCCGGAGATCGACGCTTCCGTCAGGACCCGCGTCGTCTCCTGGAACGAGGCGGCGGAGATGAACGAATCCGTCGACAACGACGCCTTCGTGATCCCGAGCAACAGGGGCCGACCGGTCGCGGGGCGCCCGCCCTCGGCGATCACACGTTCGTTCTCGTGCATGAACCGGAACTTGTCGACCTGCTCGTCGATCAGGAACTCGGTATCGCCCACGTCCTCGATCTTCACCCAGCGCATCATCTGACGGACGATCGTTTCGATGTGCTTGTCGTTGATGTTGACACCCTGGAGGCGGTAGACCTCTTGGATCTCGTTAACCAGATAACCCTGAAGCGCCTTCTCTCCCAGAACCCCGAGGATGTCATGGGGGTTGCTGGGTCCATCCATGAGCGGCTCGCCGGCGCGGACGCGATCGCCCTCTTGAACGTTGACGTGCACGCCCCTCGGCAGCGAGTACTCGCGCGCCTCGGCGCCGGGTTCCTCGGGCACGATCAGGATCTTCCGGAGCCCCTTGACGATCCCTCCATCCTTGGCTATCCCGTCGATCTCGCTGATGACGGCGGTCTCTCGAGGCTTGCGCGCCTCGAACAGCTCCACGACCCTCGGCAGCCCGCCGGTGATGTCCTTCGTCTTCGTGGTCTCGCGCGGGATCTTCGCCAGGATGTCACCCGCGTACACCTGGTCGCCCTCGGCAACCATGAGATGTGCGTGCGACGGCATGTGGTACTTCCGCAGCAGCTTGCCCTTGCCCTCCTTCGCCCGCACCTCGATGGTCGGCTGCTTCTTCTCGTCCGGCGAGTCCACGATGATCAGCCGCGACAGGCCGGTGACCTCGTCCACCTCCTCGTGAACCGTCAGCCCTTCGACGATGTCCTTGAAACGCACCTGACCGGGGTGCTCCGTGAGGATCGAGAACGTGTAGGGATCCCATTCGACCAGCACCTGGTCGGGCTCGACCGCCTGCCCCTCACTCACCTTCAGACGGGCCCCGTAGACGATCGGATATCGCTCGCGGTCGCGCCCCTTGGCATCCTGGACGACGAGCGAGCCCGTCCGGTTCATGACGACCCGCGTGCCGGCCGCTTCACCCCCGTGGGCCTCGACCACCTGGAGCCCCTGGTAGCGTACGGTCCCGGCGTGCTTGGCCTCGAGGGTGGACTGCGCGGACACACGCGATGCGGTCCCTCCGATATGGAAGGTGCGCATCGTCAACTGGGTGCCGGGCTCGCCGATCGACTGCGCCGCGACGACGCCGACCGCCAATCCCAGCTCGACCAGTCGCCCGGTCGACAGGTCGCGACCGTAGCACATCGCGCACACGCCGCGGCGCGACGCGCACGTCAGCACCGACCGTATCTTGACCTTCTCGATCCCCACGTCCTGCAACAGCGTGCCGACCTCTTCGGTGATCTCCTGGCGCGGCTCGACGATCATGTCGCCGGCGAACGGATCGGCGATGCGCTCCAGCGTGACACGCCCGATGATTCGGTCTCTCAACGGCTCGATGATCTCTCCGCTCTCGACGATGGCGCGGGCGTCGATCCCATCCATGGTTCCGCAGTCGCGCTCGGAGATGATCACGTCCTGCGCCACATCGACCAGCCGGCGGGTCAGATAGCCGGAGTCGGCCGTCTTGAGCGCGGTGTCCGCCAGTCCCTTGCGGGCACCGTGCGTCGAGATGAAGTACTGCAGCACCGTGAGCCCTTCACGGAAGTTGGAGGTGATCGGGGTCTCGATGATCTCACCCGACGGCTTCGCCATCAGGCCGCGCATGCCGGCCAGCTGGCGAATCTGCTGCTTGCTTCCGCGGGCTCCAGAGTCGGCCATGACGTAGACCGGGTTGAAGTCGCGCCCGACATCGTCGGTGTTCTCCATCTCTCTGAACATCGCGTCCGCGATCTTCTCGGTGACATCGGACCAGACCGCGATCACCTTGTTGTAGCGCTCGCCGTTTGTGATCGCACCCTCGAGATACTGCTGCTCGACCTTGATCACCTCGTCGCGGGCCCGGTCGACCAGGGTCCCCTTCTCGGTGGGAATCGTCAGGTCGTCGATGCCGATGGACAGCCCCGACCGGGTCGCATAGAGGAAGCCGAGGTTCTTGAGGCTGTCGAGCATCTCGACGGTCGCCTTCAGGCCGTAGCGGAGATACCCGTACTGGACGAGCTGTTGAAGCCCCTTCTTCTTCAGCAGGCCATTGACGAAGGGCATGCCCTCAGGCAACTCGCTGTTGAAGATGACCCGACCGACAGTCGTGTTGATGATCTTGTTGGTCACGTTCTGGACTTCGGTGAGCAGAACCGCCTGGTCATCGCGGGCAAGCGTCATGTCGAGCAGCTCGCCCGAGTAGCGCAAGCGGATCGGCGTCAGGGTTTCGAGCTCGCCGGACTCGAGCGCCAGAATGACGTGATCGATGGAGCCGAACACACGTCCCTCGCCCTTGGCCCCCGGCTTGGCTTTGGTGAGGTAGTAGCAGCCCAGCACGATATCCTGCGAGGGCACCGCGATGGGCGCGCCGTTCGAGGGGGACAGCACGTTGTTCGACGACATCATCAGGACCGAGGCCTCGATCTGCGCCTCTGGTGACAGCGGTACATGGACCGCCATCTGGTCGCCGTCGAAGTCGGCGTTGAACGCGGTGCACACCAGCGGGTGGATTCGAATCGCCTTCCCTTCGACCAGCACCGGCTCGAATGCCTGGATCCCGAGGCGGTGCAGCGTGGGCGCGCGGTTGAGCAGCACCGGGTGCTCTTTGATGACCTCCTCGAGAATGTCCCACACCTCGGGGCGCTGCTGCTCGACCATCTCCTTGGCCTGCTTGATGGTCGCGACGAGACCGCGGTCCTCGAGCTTGTTGTAGATGAATGGCTTGAACAGCTCCAGCGCCATCTTCTTGGGCAGCCCACACTGGTGTAGCTTCAGCTCCGGGCCGACGACGATCACCGAGCGCCCCGAGTAGTCGACCCGCTTCCCCAGCAGGTTCTGGCGGAATCGTCCTTGCTTTCCCTTGAGGGTGTCCGAGAGCGACTTGAGCGGCCGGTTATTGGCCCCTCGCAGCACGCGTCCACGCCGACCGTTGTCGAACAGCGCGTCGACCGCCTCCTGCAGCATCCGCTTCTCGTTGCGGATGATGACGTCCGGCGCCTTGAGCTCGATGAGCTTCTTCAACCGATTGTTCCGGTTGATGACGCGTCGATAGAGATCGTTCAGATCCGAGGTGGCAAATCGGCCGCCGTCGAGGGGGACCAGGGGTCTCAACTCGGGCGGGATGACTGGGATGACGTCGAGGATCATCCACTCCGGTTTGTTGGTCGACCGGCGGAACGAGTCCACCACTTTCAACCGCTTCGCGAACTTCAGCTTCTTCTGGGCCGAGACCTCGGCGCGCATCTTGTCGCGGAGCTCCGACGCCAGCTCCTCGATGGCGACACGCTTGAGCAGCTCCTTGATCGCTTCGGCCCCCATCCGCGCGCTGAAGTTGGCGCCGTGCTCTTCGATGGCCTTGCGATACTGCTCTTCGGTGAGCAGCTGATTCTGCTTGAGCTCCGTCTCTCCGGGATCGACCACCACGTAGGCCTCGAAATACAGAATGCGCTCGAGGTCCCTGAGAGAGATGTCGAGGAGGTGCCCGATACGGCTCGGCAACCCCTTGAAGAACCACACGTGGCTCACCGACGTGGCGAGCGCGATGTGTCCGAGTCGCTCTCGTCTCACCTTCGCCTGCGTGACCTCGACACCGCACTTGTCGCAGATCACGCCACGGTGCTTCATGCGCTTGTACTTGCCGCAGAGGCACTCCCAGTCGGTCACCGGACCGAAGATCTTGGCGCAGAAGAGACCGTCACGCTCTGGCTTGAAGGTGCGATAGTTGATCGTCTCCGGCTTGGTGACCTCACCGTGCGACCACGACAGGATCTTCTCCGGCGAAGCCAGACTGATCCGAATCGCATCGAAATCCGACGTCAGAGCGCTTCTCTCCGAAAGGCTTGGTCTCATAGTTTGATTCGCCTTTTCTCAGAAACGTGTCGATGACCGGACGCCACGCCAGTCTTGCCGCGACGCTGGACGTTCCCCACGGGGTGCCAGTCTAGTGCACCGCCGTCGAGATCCGGTCACGCCTCGAGCCCGCAGCACTCCCACCCGCGGCGTTGCCGCTCCTCGAAATACTCCCGGTATTCCTCGTCGCAGCGCCTTGCGCTTGGGCGCGCTGCGAACCCGATCCGTGACCGCATCTCGACAGCGGTGCACTAGTACTACTTTGTTAGATCCGCAATTGCACCGACTTTAGCGCCTCGATGCGCTTCAGGTAGAACGGCCGTGGAGCAAAGAGGTCCGCGGTGAAGATTTCCTGCACGATCGCGCGGGCCACTGGAAAGGTGAGCCCGGCGAGGTGCCGCCGCCGCTCGGCCTGCAGGAAGTTGTACGTCACGGCGGTGAGCACGACGTGATGGTGCCAGCCCGGGAACGTGCGGCCTTCGAAGTGATCCAACCCGAGGTGGGTCTTTAACTCTTGGTACTGCTGCTCGATGGCCCACCGCTGATGCGCGAGTCGGACGAGCTGCGGCCAGGAGGTGGTGGCCGGCAGGTTGACGAAGAAGTATTTGGTCCGCGGCGTCGCGCCCGTGTCGCGTTCGGCCAGCAGCCACACCTCGGGGGCGAGCCGGCGGTCGCGCCAGTCGTGGGCCGGGGTCACCCGCAGGGCCACACACTGGACCGTCCAGCGGCGCCCGCCGCGGCGGTTGCGCCAGCTGATGGGCCGCCACCGCGGCTGCGCCTTGGCGGCCTGGGCCACCGTGTACGCCCGCACGCCCGCCGCCAGGTCTGGCCGGGTGCGCGGGCGCCCCAGCCGGCCGCCCCGCCGGTGCCCGAGGCGCGGCCGCCCCAGGAACACGGTCTGCGACGAGGAAATCCCCACCGCATAGGGGAGCCGCAACCGATGCCACATGGCCCGAAACAGGCCGGTATCGCCAAACTCCGCATCGGCCAGCACGCCGGTGCCGGTGAGGCCGCTGGCGCGCACCTGCCGGAGCAGGGTGAGCGCTTGGCGCCACTTCGCCTGCAACCGGACACCCCGGGGAAGCCGCGCCCGATCGCGGGCGGCGTCGGTCAGCCACGCCTCGGGCACATAGAGCGCGGCCCCCAGCAAGTAGGCGCGCAGCCCGGTCCACAGCGCCGCGGTGACCGCCACTTGGCCATTGGCGACTTTCCCCACGGCCCCACAGTACTGGCGGGCCACCCCGACCGAGGACGTCCCTGGCTTGGGGAAACTCGTGCCAGCGAAGATCACCAGCCCTTCGCGTTCGGGCAGCACCGCCCGCAGGCAGCGCCAGACGCCGTCGGCACTCCACGGCGCATCGGTGATGAAGTGTTGGAACGCTTGATAGCCCCCGGGATCGGTCCCCCGCGCCAGCATCGCTTCCATCGACTTGCGCGGGCTGTCGCTGAGCAACCCCTGGACGTACCGGCGCAACGCCAGCTCCTGTGCGCGATGGCCGAAGCACGCCTTGAAGGCCTCGAGCCATCTCATCAGGCGACGCAACTGCCCCACCGTGCGGCGGTCGTGCACTACCGCGCAGGGTACCGAATTCGCCGGAAAAGTACAATGTCCTCAAATTAGATCACTTGTCGGATCTCGCCCAAATTGTGCGATCTAACAAAGTAGTACTAGGCTTCCTCGAGAATGGGTTCGGCCGCCGGTGGCGGCACCTCCGCCGGTGGCTTCTTCGTACGCAGGAGCTCCACGTCGAGGCACAGCGCCTGCAGCTCGCGGATCAGGACGTTGAACGACTCGGGCAACCCCGGTGTGAAGGACGCATCGCCCTTGACGATCGCCTCGTAGATCTTCGCCCGTCCCGTCACGTCATCCGACTTGGCCGTCAGCAGCTCCTGCAGGATGTGCGCGGCACCGTATGCCTCGAGCGCCCACACCTCCATCTCACCGAATCGCTGACCGCCGAACTGCGCCTTGCCACCCAGCGGCTGCTGGGTGATGAGCGAGTAGGGGCCGATCGACCGAGCGTGGATCTTGTCGTCGACGAGGTGCGAGAGCTTCAACATGTAGATGTAGCCCGCAGTGACCTCCTGCTCGAACTCCTGACCGGTCATCCCGTCGTGCAGCGCGGTCTTTCCGCTCTGCGGCAATCCCGCCTGCTCGAGCCAGTTCTTGATCTCCTGCTCCGTTGCCCCATCGAAGACGGGGGTGGCGAAGTACAGCCCCAGGGCGTGCGCGGCCCATCCGAGGTGCGTCTCCAGGATCTGGCCGACGTTCATCCGGGACGGAACGCCCAGCGGGTTCAAGACGATCTCCACGGGCGTGCCGTCCGGCAGATACGGCATGTCCTCTTCGGCCAGGATACGTGCGATGACACCCTTGTTGCCGTGGCGGCCCGCCATCTTGTCGCCCACAGACAGCTTGCGCTTCATCGCCACGTAGACCTTGACCAGCTTGATGACCCCGGGCGGCAGCTCATCGCCGCGCCGGACCTTCTCCTTCTTCTCCTCGAAGACCTGTTTGACGACCTCGATCTGCCGCTCGGTCCGCTGCTCCAGACCTTGTAGATCCTCCTGCAGCCGCGGGTCGTCGGTGACGATCTTCATGCGAACCATCGCGTCGTAGGACATGTCCTGCAGGAGCTCCGCCGTCAGCGTCGTGCCCTCCTTCAGCATCCGCTCGCGGCCGAACGTATCGAACAGATCCGCTCGCAGGATCTGCCCCTGCAGCATCACCGCCACCCGCTTCTTGACCTCGTCGTGGAGAATGCGGATCTCGTCCTGGAGATTCTTCTCCATCATCTCGAGCTCTTCGGCCTCGATGGCCTTCGCTCGATCGTCCTTCTCGATGCCCTTTCGCGAGAAGATCTTCACCCCGACGATGATCCCTTCGATGCCGGGCGGACAGATCAGCGAGGCGTCACGGACATCGCCGGCCTTCTCGCCGAAGATCGCCCGCAGCAGCTTCTCTTCCGGCGTCAGCTGGGTCTCGCCCTTGGGCGTGACCTTGCCGACCAGGATGTCACCCGGTTTAACGTAGGCGCCGATCCGGATGATCCCGCTGTCGTCGAGATCCTTGAGAAAGCCTTCCGAGACGTTCGGAATGTCCCGGGTGATCTCCTCGGGCCCCAGCTTGGTGTCCCGGGCCTCGATCTCGAACTCCTCGATGTGGATGGAGGTGTAGTAATCCTCCTTGACCATCCGCTCGGACACCAGAATGGCGTCCTCGAAGTTGTATCCCCGCCACGGCATGAAGGCGACCAGAACGTTGCGGCCCAGGGCCAGCTCGCCCAGCTCGGTGCAGGGACCGTCGCCCAGCACCTGCCCCTTGTGCACCCGCTGCCCCACACGCACGACGGGCTTCTGGCTGATGCAGGTGTTCTGGTTCGATCGCCTGAACTTCGTGAGGCTGTAGATGTCGGCGCCGACGTCCTTCGCGGTCTCGCTCTCCCCCTCCACCCGGACGACCACCCGCTGCGAATCCACGTAGTCGACCGAGCCGGATCGCCGGGCAACGACGACGGCACCCGAGTCACGCGCCGTGATGTACTCCATGCCCGTACCCACGAGCGGCGCGCGGGCACGCAGCAGCGGCACGGCCTGTCGTTGCATGTTGGAGCCCATGAGCGCGCGGTTCGCGTCATCGTTCTCCAGGAACGGGATCAGCGACGCCGCCACCGATACGAGCTGCTTCGGAGAAACGTCGATGAACTCCACTTTCCCGCGTGGGGCCAAGATGAAGTTGCCCGCCTGACGGGCGTTGACACGCTCCATGACGAGATTGCCGGTTTCGTCGACGACCGCATTGGCTTGAGCGATGACGTGCTGGTCCTCCTCCCACGCCGACAGGTAGAAGGGGTAGGGCTCGAACTCGGCACCTCGCTTCTTGCGGTTCCGCGCCGCCTCGTTCTCCTCCAGAACTTCGCCGTCTTCGACCACGTCACCGACCTTGTACTTGGTCCCACCGGCGTTGGTAACCTGGACGTAGTCGAGCACCCGACCGCCCTTGACCTTGCGGTAGGGTGACTCGATGAAGCCGAACTCGTTGATCCGCGCATAACACGACAGCGACGAGATTAACCCAATATTGGGCCCCTCCGGCGTCTCGATCGGACAGATGCGACCGTAATGCGTCGGGTGGACGTCGCGCACCTCGAACCCGGCCCGCTCCCGCGACAACCCCCCCGGACCCAGCGCCGAGAGCCGCCGCTTGTGAGTCACCTCGGAGAGCGGATTGGTCTGATCCATGAACTGCGACAGCTGCGAGGAGCCGAAGAACTCCCGGATGGCCGCCATGACCGGCTTGGCGTTGATCAGGTCGTGCGGCATCGCCGTCGCCATCTCCTGGTAGACGGACATCTTCTCCTTGATCGCCCGCTCCATTCGTACCAGACCGATGCGGAACTGGTTCTCCAACAGCTCGCCCACGGAACGGACCCGCCGGTTCCCCAGGTGGTCGATGTCATCCACGTTGGCCGGATTCTTCCGCAGCTTGAGGAGATACCGGATGACCTCGTAGAAGTCCTGCGGGTGCAAGATCTTCTCGTCCAGCGGTGTGCTCAAACCCAATTTCGTGTTGAGCTTCAGCCGTCCGACTCGCGAGAAGTCGTACTTTTGCGGGTTGAAGAACATGTTTTCGAAGAGCGATCGCGAGCTGTCCAGGGTCGGCGGGTCGCCGGGGCGCAACCGCCGGTAGATCTCGATGAGCGCTTCTTCGTGGGTTCGAATCGAATCCTTCTTCAGCGTCTGCGACAGGATGGTTCCGACGTCATCCCGCTCGGGGAAGAACACCTCCAGCTGATCGACGCCCTTCTCCTGGGCCATGGAGACCACACGCGGCGTCAGCTCGTCATTTGCCTCGAGGATCACCTCACCGGTCGACGGGTCCACGACGTCGGCCGCCGCATAGGCGCCCTCGAGCTCGGACTCGGCGACCTCTATGGCCTCGACGCCGGCCTTCCTGAGCGCCGCCACCGAGGCCTGCGTGATCCGCCTTCCCGCGTGGACTACGACATCCGAGTCCGGGACGGTGATCTCCTTGCCGGCGCGCAGACCGACGAGGGTGCCGCTCACTGCCCAGTGCAGCCCCCCCTGCCGCAAGTAAATACGGTCGACCGCGTAGAACCCGCGAAGAATCTCATCGGCTCCCCGAAGGCCGAGCGCTCGCAGGAAGACCGACGCCAGGAACTTTCGTTTGCGGTCGATGCGGACGTACAGGAGGTTCTTCGCGTCGTACTCGAACTCGACCCACGACCCCCGATAGGGAATGATCTGGGCGATGAAGAGCGCCTTGTCCTCGGAGTGGAAGAAGGCGCCCGGAGACCGATGGAGCTGGGACACGATGACGCGCTCCGTCCCGTTGATGACGAAGGTGCCGTTGTCGGTCATCAGCGGGATGTCGCCGAAGTAGACCTCCTGCTCCTTGATGTCCCGAATGGTCTTCACGCCGGTTTCGGGGTCCTTGTTCCACACCACGAGCCGGATCGTGACCTTGAGCGGAACGGCGTAGGTCATGCCACGCTCCTGGCACTCCTCGACGTCGTACTTGAGCTTCAGGGACACGATCTGTCCGCAGATGTCGCACACGTCGCCGCGTGCTTCGTTCACCCGTCCACAGCTCGGACACAGAACCTCGTGGTCGCCGTAGGGGTCGGCGATGAGGGGTGCGCCGCAGCCCGCACACGGAGAACGCAGGTGGTGGAGGCCCGACAGCCGGCCGCACTTACATTCCCAGTTTCCGATCGAGTACTCGATGAATTCGAGAGACGAGTTCTCGCGGAAGTCGCTGATCGGGAAGACGGACTTGAACACCGACTGCAAACCCGCGTCCGCCCGCTCCGACGGCAGCCGATTCATCTGCAGGAAGCGTTCGTAGGACTTCTTCTGAATCTCGATCAGGTTCGGAACGAGGATCGCCGTCTTGATTTTCGAGAAATCGATGCGCTCTCTGTAGACATTCTTCGGGAGGCTGTACATGCTCTGGTGAACCCTCGTAGCCCTGAGTGCTCCGTTGACCTGGAGATCGACCGGCACAAGACTCAGGAATTCTTGCCGGGACCGCTCGCATCAACACGGGACCGACGATCGGGCACCGTGCACACCGGCGGGCCGCAGTCGCGGCCGCGCGAACGCGCGCTACTTGATCTCGACCTTCGCCCCGACTTCCTCGAACTTCTTCTGGATGGCTTCGGCCTCGTCCTTCGGCACCCCCTCCTTGATCGCCTGCGGGGCGCTCTCCACGAGGTCCTTTGCCTCCTTGAGGCCCAGACTCGTCACCTCCCTGACGACCTTGATGACGTTGATCTTCTTCGCACCGATCTCGGTCAGCGTCGCCGTGAACTCCGTCTGCTCCTCGGCCTCTGCCGCGGCGCCGCCGCCGGGCGCCCCACCGACCACCGCCATCGGCATGGCCGCCGCCGCCGACACACCCAACTCCTCTTCGAGTGCCTTCACGAGCTGCGACAGCTCGAGCACGGTGATGCCCTTGATGTAGTCGATGACTTGCTGCTGGTTCAACTCGGCCATGATCCTGTCTCCTCACCATGAACGGCGGCGCGGGGCCGCCGGCTGTACTCGTCTAGTCGCCTCGCTTCTTCTCCGCCTGCGCCAAGACGCTCACCAGGTCCCGCGGCACGGCGCTGAGCACGCTTACCAGCTGCGTCATCGGGGCCTGCAACACAAAGAGCAGCTTCGAGTAGAGCTCCGGCCTGCCCGGCAGCGCCGCCAACTCCGCGACCTCGCCAGCCCGGATCGCCTGCCCCTGCACGATCGCGACCTTGATCCGCAGGGCCGGCTCGGTCTTCGAGAACGTGGTCAGCACCTTGGCCAGCGCAACGGGGTCGCCGGCGCTGTAGGCCACGGCGGTGGTGCCCTCGACGAACGGAATCAAGGGTTCGAACGAGGTGCCCGCCAGCGCCCGCTTGGCCACCGTGTTCTTGACGACCCGATACTGTCCACTTGCACTCCGCACCTGCCTGCGCAGCTCGGTCGCGGCGGGCACGTCCATCCCGGTAAAATCGACGAGAATCGCGCTCTCGGTCGCCCGAAAGACGGTCTCCAGCTCCTGTAGCCGGTCTTCCTTTTCTGCCCTGCTCAAAGCCATCGTCCAACCCCGCCGTCACATCCGTGTGGACATCCGACCGCCACGCTCGCTCGTGTGTAACAGTCCTGCTGCGGTCGTCCGGCGCGGAACCGCGCGCGCCATCGCGTCAATGGCTCGCCTCGACGCTCGCCGCGTCGATGGACACGCCCGGCCCCATCGTCGACGAAACCGTTACGCTCTTGACGTACTTGCCCTTGGCGGCGGGAGGCTTGGCCTTCATGACGCTCTCCACCAGCGCCAGGGCGTTGTCGATCAACGCCTCGGTCTCGAAGGACGACTTGCCGATCGGCACGTGCACGATGCCGGCGCGATCCACGCGAAACTCGACCTTGCCCGCCTTGATCTCGTTGACGGCCTTCCCGATCTCGAAGGTCACGGTGCCGGTCTTGGGATTGGGCATGAGGCCCCGCGGACCCAGGATCTTGCCGAGCCGGCCCACTACCCGCATCATGTCCGGCGCCGCGACGACGGCGTCGAAGTCCATCCAGCCGCCCTGGATACGCTCGACGATCTCCTCCCCGCCCACGACGTCGGCGCCGGCCTCCTTCGCCTCGAGCTGCTTCTCGCCGCCGGCAATCGCCAGGACGCGCTTCGACTTGCCGAGGCCGTTGGGCAGCACCACGGTCCCGCGGACCATCTGGTCCGCGTGCTTCGGGTTGACCCCCAGTCGGATCGCCAGCTCGATGGTCTCGTCGAACTTGACGTACTTGAGCCTCTGGAGGAGGGGAATCGCCTCCCGCAAGTCGTACAGCCGGTCGTCCACCTGCGCGCGGGCCTCACGAAATTTCTTGCCCATCTCACCCATCGTGTGTGCCTTCCTGCGAGCCGCCACGAACTGCTAGACGACGTCCAACCCCATCGATCTGGCCGTTCCGCGAACCGTCTTGGCCGCTTGCTCGATACTGTCGCAATTCAGGTCGGGCATCTTCGTCTTGGCGATCTCCTCGACCTGGGCGGCCGTCACGGTGCCGACCTTCGTCTTGTTGGGTTCGGCCGACCCCTTGGCGAGGTTGGCCGCCCGCTTCAACAGCACGGCCGCCGGCGGCGTCTTGGTGATGAAGCTATACGAGCGATCCGCATAGATCGTCACCACGGCGGGAATGATCAGCCCCTCCTGGCCGGCCGTCTTGGCGTTGAAGTTCTTGCAGAAATCCATGATGTTGACGCCGTGCGGCCCGAGCGCGGTCCCCACCGGCGGTGCGGGCGTCGCCTTGCCGGCGCCAATCTGGAGCTTCACGAGCGCAAGTATCTTCTTCGCCATATGACCCGTCTCGCGTTTATCCCGCCTTCTCGACTTGTAGGAAATCCAGCTCGACCGGCGTTGCGCGGCCGAAGATCGTGACCATCACCTTCAGCGTGCTTCGGTCGGCGTTGACCTCGTCCACGACCCCGTTGAAGCTCGTGAACGGTCCCTCGTTGATTCTGACCTGGTCGCCCTTCTCGAACGTGTACTTGGGCTTGGGCTTTTCTGCCGCGACCGTGACCTGATGAAGGATGTGATCGACCTCTTCGCGCGTGAGCGGTGTGGGTCGCACGCCGGCACCGACGAATCCGGTCACCTTCGGCGTGTTCTTCACGACGTGCCACGCATGATCCGACATGTGCATCTCGACGAGGATGTAGCCGGGGAAGAAACGCTTCGAGGTGACGACCTTCTTTCCGCCCCGCATCTCGACGACGTCCTCGGTCGGG
Organism: Vicinamibacterales bacterium; assembly: GCA_965197935.1. Classification (GTDB taxonomy): domain Bacteria; phylum Acidobacteriota; class Vicinamibacteria; order Vicinamibacterales; family CAZQMT01; genus CAZQMT01. The sequence goes on from CBDAOD010000003.1 coordinate 1,223,501, forward strand.
ATCAGGATCTCCCCGATCTCGTCCTGTAGGCCGTAGGCCTGGACTCGCTGGGTCAGTGCCTCCGAGACCTTCCGCTCGAAGCCCGAGTAGGTGTGAACGATGTACCACTGCTTGGTGCTAACGTCCGTCATGCGCCCCCGAAGGTGTTGAAGATCCACCCCACGATCGTGTTCAGGAGCAGGTCGATTCCCCAGAGATAGAGACCGAAGAAGATCGAGGTCAGGATCACGACGAACGTCGTGGCGTAGACCTCCTTCTTGGACGGCCAGGTCACACGTTTGAGCTCGTTGCGCACCTCCGCGAGGAACGTGCGCGAGTTGCTCCACCAACCCACCACGTTGTCACGCGCTCTGGCGGGCGCCTCTCTCACATTCTCGAGCATCACCGTCTTCACACTATCGCTTCCACCGGATCGCGGCCGGACTCGCGCGATCGACCATCAGCGAGTATCTTGGCAGGCCAGGAGGGAATCGAACCCCCAACCCCCGGTTTTGGAGACCGGTGCTCTGCCAATTGAGCTACTGGCCTTCACCCACACGGTCCCGAGGCAGGAGCCGAGAGGCAAGAGCCACACCCGCGCACCACCCCATCCGAAATGACCGTGCTACTTCGTCTCGCGGTGCTTCGTGTGTGCCCGACACGCCGGACAGAACTTCTTCAGCTCGAGTCGCTCGGTCGTCTTCTTCTTGTTCCTGGTCGTGCTGTAGTTGCGACGCTTGCACGCGGCGCACGCGAGCGAAATGATGTCGCGCATACTCAGGAGCCCCTCACTCGACGATGTCGGAGATGGTGCCGGCGCCCACCGTGCGGCCGCCTTCCCGGATCGCGAAGCGCAGCCCCTTCTCCAGGGCCACCGCCGTGATCAGCTCCACCTCCATCGCCACGTTGTCGCCCGGCATCACCATCTCCACACCCTCGGCCAGCTTCGACACGCCCGTCACGTCGGTCGTCCGAAGGTAAAACTGCGGCCGATAGCCGTTGAAAAACGGCGTGTGCCGTCCGCCCTCGTCCTTCGTCAGCACATACACTTCGCCCTTGAACTTCGTGTGCGGCTTGATCGACCCCGGCTTGGCCAACACCTGCCCCCGCTCCACGTCGTCCTTCTCCAGCCCCCGCAGCAGCACCCCGATGTTGTCCCCCGCCACGCCCTCGTCGAGCAGCTTCTTGAACATCTCGACGCCCGTCACCACCTTCTTCTGCGTCGCCGCAAATCCCACGATCTCCACGTCCTCGCCGACCTTCACCTTCCCCCGGTCCACGCGGCCCGTCACCACCGTCCCCCGCCCCGAGATCGAAAACACGTCCTCGATCGGCATCAGAAACGGCTTGTCCACGTCCCGCTCCGGCATCGGCACATGCGTGTCCACCGCCTCCATCAGCTCCACAACCTTCGCCTCCCACGCCTCCTCGCCCTCGAGCGCCTTCAACGCCGACCCCTGCACCACCGGCAACTCGTCCCCCGGGAACCCGTAGCTCGTGAGCAGCTCCCGCACCTCCAGCTCCACCAGCTCCAGCAGCTCCGGGTCGTCCACCGCGTCGACCTTGTTCAAAAACACCACCAGATACGGCACCCCAACCTGCCGCGCCAGCAGAATGTGCTCTCGCGTCTGCGGCATCGGCCCGTCGGTCGCCGCCACCACCAGAATCGCTCCGTCCATCTGCGCCGCCCCCGTGATCATGTTCTTCACGTAGTCGGCGTGCCCCGGACAGTCCACGTGCGCATAGTGCCGATTCGCCGTCGTATACTCCACGTGCGCCGTCGCAATCGTGATTCCCCGCTCCCGCTCCTCCGGCGCGTTGTCGATCGAGTCGAACGACCGAAACGCCACCTTCTTGTCCTGCTTCCCCAGCACCTTCGTGATCGCCGCCGTCAACGTCGTCTTCCCGTGGTCGATGTGTCCAATCGTCCCCACGTTCACGTGCGGCTTCGACCGATCAAATTTTTCCTTCGCCATTCCCCTCTGTCCTCATCGTGAAGGTCAGGAGTGGAGCCGATGACCGGGCTCGAACCGGTGACCTCGTCCTTACCAAGGACGCGCTCTGCCACCTGAGCTACATCGGCCCGATACGTCGAACCCGAACCTAACTCCAGAGTGCACTGGGCTCGCCGCGTCTGGCGAGTTCTGAACGGCGCGGGCTGTGTTGCTCCTCATGTGAGCCCACCGCACGCCGTCGCGGTTTGCCCGCGCCGCCCGCCGGGCGCCGGGCGATGGCCACCCACGTCAACTCCGGAGTTAGAGGTCCGGTATCGAATTCTGGAGCGGGAGACGGGGATCGAACCCGCGACCAACAGCTTGGAAGGCTGTGACTCTACCACTGAGTTACTCCCGCGACTGCCCAGTTCGGCCATCGACGGCCACAGCAGAAACGGTCGCCGGCCAAGAGCACGTTGCCGACCGCTGACCCTGATTCCGACTGTCTGCGAACTCACCTTGGTGGCGAGGGGAGGATTCGAACCTCCGAAGCCGCTTGGGCGACAGATTTACAGTCTGCTGCGTTTGACCGCTCCGCAACCTCGCCGAGTTTTCGAATGAGTGGGATCTACCAGATTCAGAGAATCCCGCAGGCTCATTCAGCTCTGATGCGCTTGCCGGAGGCGAGACACCAAGGCTGTTCCGGGGCGGCCTTGGAGCTGGCGAAGGGATTCGAACCCCCGACCCGCTGATTACAAATCAGCTGCTCTACCGGACTGAGCTACGCCAGCCAGACAAACAGTGACTTATAGCATATCCCGTGCCACATCGCAAGCCCCTCGTCTTCAACCCGTTGTCATCAGTCCTTCACGGTCCGCCCTTCGTGCGTTTTGGCGGCGTTCCGACCGCGTCACCCTGCCGCTGCCGGAGCGCCTCGTAGAGCGCGATGCCAGCCGCCACCGACACGTTCAGGCTCTCGACCCGACCGCGCATCGGAATCGACACCAACCAGTCGCACCGGGCACGCACAAGGCGCCTCAGGCCGCGGCCCTCCGCGCCCACGACCAGCGCAACGGGCAGGCACAGATCCACCTCGTCATAGCGGTGACCGCCCTCCCGGGCCAACCCGACCGTCCACAAGCCAGCGGCCCGCAGCTCGTCCAGGGCATGGGCGATGTTGACGACCGACGCGATCCGGACATGGGTCATCGCACCCGCCGATGTCTTGGCGACGGCGGCGCCCAGCGGCGCCGCCCGCCGCTGCTGACGGATGACCCCGTCGACACCCGCAGCCTCGGCCGTCCGCAGCACGGCGCCCAGGTTCTGGGGGTCCTCGAGGCCATCCAGCACGAGCAACAGTGGCGGCGCCGCCGCCTCGCGCAGCAGGTCGGAGACGCGGTACGCTCCCGACTGGCGGACCCGCGCCACGACCCCCTGGTGGGCCCCATCGACCGCGGCGGCGTCGAGCTCCGCGGCGGGCACCCAGCGCACCGTCACCTCGCGTTGGGCCGCCAGACGCGCAAGCTCTCGGACCCGCGCTCCCCCTCGCTCGCTCGCGCGAACGAGATCGACGCGGCCACCCCGCAGTGCCTCGAGCACCGGGTTGATGCCGTAGACGATCGTGGAGCTTGTACGACCCGAGGCTTTCCGAGCTCGAGCGCTCACAACGCGGGGGACGGATCCGACCGTCCGTCGAGGGCGTCGAGAAAGGCCGTGGCCCGGCTCAGCGGCCCCGGGATCGGCGCGATCCCGGCCGTGTCGGGCAACCGGGCACCCCGCTCCATTGCCGGGACCGCGCGGTCCAGCTCGGGTCCTCCCGCCCGCCCCGTCAGGCTGACCCGTATCGGATGGAACAGAGCCCTGGCCCTCAGCCCGGTGCTGGCCCTCACCTGCGTGGCCACGTGCCGAAAGGCGTCCCGGTCGATGGGCGCGACATCCCGGAGCGCCGTTGCCAGCGCCGCCACCACGCGGCGCGCATCCGGCTCGGCCATCACCGCCGCGACGTCGTCCCTGCCGAGCGCCGCGCCCGGATCGAACTCAAACAGGAAGTGGAGGCGATCCGGGATCTCGGCCACCGTGTCCACGGACTCGGCGGCCATCGGCACGATCGACGACAGAAACGCGAGCCCGGTCGTGTCGGGGTTGCTGGCGAGCCCGTGCCGCTCGAAGTGCGGCACCGAGAGCCGCGTCAGCCGCTCGATCGCGGCCGTCCTCAGATAGTGCCGGTTGACCCACGCCAGCTTCTCTTCGTCGAACACCGCCGCGCTGCGGCCGACCTCGTCCAGGCTGAACCGGCGCGCCAGCTCGTCGCCCGCCAACAGCTCGTCGCCGCCCCCGGGCGACCAGCCCAGCAGGGCCAGGTAGTTCATGAGCGCCTCGGGCAGATAGCCCCTGGACCGCAGCTCGGCGATCGACGTCACGCCGTGCCGTTTGGACAACGGCGTGTGGTCGGGCCCCATGACCAACGCCAGGTGGGCGAATCTCGGGGCAGGCTGGCCCAGCGCCCCGTAGATCAGGAGCTGCCGGGGCGTGTTCGAGATGTGGTCTTCACCGCGGATGGCATGCGTGATCTTCATGGCCAGGTCGTCGGCCACGACGGCGAAGTTGTAGGCGGGCCACCCATCCGATTTGAGGAGCACGGGATCGCCGATCACCTCGGTGCGAAAGACGACCCGCCCCCGCACCAGATCGTCGAACCCCACCTCCCGATTCGCCGGAACGCGAAGCCGCACGGCCGCCGGGGCGCCCGCCGAGATCCGCCGCCGGGCCTCCGCCGCCGGAACGCTCCGGCACGTGCCCGGGTAACCCGGTCGTATCCCCGTCGAAGGCTGCGCGCGGCGCTCGGCCTCCAGCTGCTCGGGCGAGCAGAAGCAGTGGTAGGCGTGCCCGGCCGCGAGAAGCGGCTCCACCATCGCGTGATAGAGCTCCAGTCGCTCGGACTGCCGGTAGGGACCCAGGGCCCCGCCCGTGTCGGGGCCCTCGTCCCAGTCGAGACCCAGCCACCGGAGATCCTCGAGGATTCCGATCTCGGAGTCGCGCGTGGACCGCTCCGTGTCCGTGTCCTCGATCCGCAGAACGAAGCTCATGCCCGATCCCCGCGCGAGCAGCCAATTGAACAGCGCGGTTCGGGCATTGCCGACGTGAAGCTGACCCGTCGGGCTGGGCGCGAAGCGGACTCGCATCATGACCTTCTGAGCAGCGCGACGGCATGGACGGCGATCGCATCCCCCCGCCCCAGCTCGCCGATCGACTCGTTGGTCTTGCCTTTGACGCCGACCTGGACCGGCTCGACGGCCAGCGCCTGGCTCAGCCGCTCCTGCATGTCGCGCACGTAGGGTGCGATCTTGGGTCGCTCCGCGATCACAACCGCGTCGACGTTCTCGACCGCGAATCGAGATCCTCGAATCAGGGCAACCGCACGGCACAGCAGATCGAGGCTCGAGGCGCCTTTCCAGCGGGCGTCCGTGTCGGGAAAATGCGATCCGATGTCCCCCGCGCCGGCCGCACCCAGGATGGCGTCCGTGATCGCGTGACAGAGCGCATCGGCGTCGGAGTGCCCGAGCAGTCCGCGCTCGAACGGGATTCGCACACCGCCGAGCACCAGCGGCCGGCCGTCGACCAGCCGATGCGAGTCGTAACCCGTACCGATCCTTAGGCCGCCGGGCGCGGCACCACCTCCAACCAGGCTGCGTGCCAGCTCCAGGTCCTCGCGTGTCGTGATCTTCAGGTTGTGCACGTCACCCGGCACGAGATGAACGGCGTGCCCCGCCCGCTCGGCCAGCGCCGCCTCGTCGGTCGCCGTGACCCCCCCACGCCCGAGCGCGACCGCGTCCGCCAGGACCTCCCGCCGGAACGCCTGCGGCGTTTGCGCCAGGTAGATCGAGTCGCGCGGCAGCGTGGCGGTCACGACAGGCGACGCATCTGCCGGGTCGACCTGCTTCACCGTGTCCTGCGCTGGCACCGCGGCGACCGCGGCGCCGTGGGCGCGGGCGGCGTCGATCGCGCGCTCGATGACGCCAAGCGGGACAAGCGGGCGCGCGGCGTCATGCACGACGACGATGTCGGTCGTGAGGGCGACCCGATCGAAGCCATTCGCCACCGAATCCTGACGGCGCGTGCCGCCCGCGATCACGCGCATCGGCGTACGGAGGGCGGCCACCGCCGTCCGTACCTCGCCCACGTAGTCGTCCGGCACCACGAGGAGCAGCTCCGAAATTCGCTCGCAGACGTCGAAGGCATCCACGCTTCTCTGCAGGATCGAGCGACCGCCCAGCTCCAGTAGCTGCTTCGGTGTGCTGGCGGCCAACCGGGCGCCGCGGCCACCGGCGGCGATGATGGCAACCACATGCATGACACGGGACACGCGAGCGGAATCCCGCGGGACGCGAGATGTCACTGGTGATACACCATTATAGCCTGGGGTCGATTGACCCCGTGTGGCTCATCAGGCTCATCCACGGCTTGGTACCGAGTCCGGCGCGGCGCGGAGGCAGCCAGGTCACACGTCCGCGGTCGGTACACCCTCGGGTGGCGCGAGGTCGGGATCGAGCGACTCGACCGACGCCCTCACGATCTCCCACGCCCGATCCGCCAGCCGCCGGGCATCGGCTGCTGCCAGCGACGCGGTGGAGATCGGTTCGTGGATGGTGAGCCGCACCTCCCCGGGACAGGTCATCAACCGGCCCTTGCGCATCACGTGACGGCTCCCCACCACCGCGACCGGCACGATCGGGAGGCTCGCTTCGACGGAGAGAAGGAACACGCCGCGTTTGAACACGCCGACACGGCCATCGACACTGCGGGTCCCTTCCGGAAAGACGATCAAGGACAGGCCGTCGCGTAGCAGCTTGGAGACCCGCCGCCCAATGTTGGTGCCGGGCCGCGATCGATTCACCAGGAGGTGGCCGGTCCACCGGAGATGCCACCCCAGGACGGGGAATCGCCCCAGCGATTCCTTGGCGATGATGCGGAGCTGGAAGGGCACCGAGGCGAAGATGATCGGGATGTCGTAGATGCTCTGGTGGTTCGACACGAACACGTAGGTCACGTCTCGGCGCAGCCGTTCGAGTCCACTCACATGAACCTCGACCCGGGTCGTCGCCAGGATCAACCAGGCCCAGACCCGGGCGCAGCCGTGCGCGAAGACACCCCGACGATCGAAGGGGCTGAATCCGATCGACAAGGCGCCCAGGACGACCGTGTAGACGCTGATCGCCGGGATCAGGAAGAACACCGTGCGCCACCAGTGAAACGACGGAATCTTCACCTCTGCAGAACCGGAGGCCGCTCGGGCGAGGGTGAGCCGGTGGAGGATTCGATGTAGCGGCCGAAGATCATCTTCCCGGCGGTCGTCTGGAGCACGGAGGTCACGACCACGTCGATGGTCTTGCCGATCATCTCCCGTGCATGGTCGACCACCACCATTGTGCCGTCGTCGAGGTAGGCCACCCCCTGGTTGTACTCCTTACCTTCCTTGAGAATGAACACGTTCATGAACTCGCCGGGCAGCACGACCGGCTTGAGCGCGTTCGCGAGCTCGTTGATGTTCAACACCTCCACGCCGCGTAGCCGTGCGATCTTGTTGAGATTGAAGTCGTTCGTGAGGAGCTTGCCGCCCAGCGACCGCGCCAGCTCGATCAACTTCAGATCGACCTCGCGCAGCTCGAGAAAATCCATATCGGAGATTCTCACCTCGACCCCCGTCGTCTTCTGCATCCTCTGGAGGATGTCGAGACCGCGTCGACCCCGGTTCCGCTTCAGGACGTCCGCCGAGTCGGCGACGAGCTGGAGCTCCTTGAGCACGAACTGCGGTACGACAATCACTCCGTCCACGAACGCGGTCTCGCAGATGTCGGCGATGCGACCATCGATGATGACGCTCGTGTCCAGGATCTTGGCGTCGATCCTGGCATCGGCCGGGTCAGCGGACGCCGGTTCCGTCGGCTGGACCGGCCACACCAGTCGCGCCGGGTCGAGTGACCCACCGCGCCGCGCGCCGACCGCCAGCCCGAGGTAGGTCAGCGCCAGGAGCAGGAATCCCTGAAGGTACGCCGCGGGCGGGTCGACCACGCTCGACCAGAACGGGGCCGCCCCGAGGGCGCTTCCCGCACCGAGGCCGATCGCGCCACCCACCAGGGCACCGAGCAGGGTGGTGCCATCGACGTCCCGCAGCCTGCGCTCGAGGGCCAGCACGAGCCCGGACAGGACGACCCCCAGCGCCAGGTTACCCAGCGGGGACCCGCCGAGTGGGCGCTGCCAGACCGCAGCGGCGGTCACCGCTGCCACCACGCCCAGCCGCGCCAGGACTCCATTCATGCCCGAACCCGCATCATGTCTCCGGTGTTCTGCTAGCAGCCCGTGGTAAAAGTCCTGCTGCAGTCGGCCGGCGCTGCATCCCGCCTGGCTGCGTTGCTCGTCGGTCAAATACTCCCGGTATTCTTGCTCCTCGCGCCTTGCCAGCCGGGGCGCAGCGCCGCCCTTGGTGCAACGTAGGACTTTCACCACGGGCTGCTAGTACTACTTTGTTAGATCCGCAAGTGCACCGACTTTAGCGCCTCGATGCGCTTCAGGTAGAACGGCCGTGGAGCAAAGAGGTCCGCGGTGAAGATTTCCTGCACGATCGCGCGGGCCACTGGAAAGGTGAGCCCGGCGAGGTGCCGCCGCCGCTCGGCCTGCAGGAAGTTGTACGTCACGGCGGTGAGCACGACGTGATGGTGCCAGCCCGGGAACGTGCGGCCTTCGAAGTGATCCAACCCGAGGTGGGGCTTCAACTCTTGGAACTGCTGCTCGATGGCCCACCGCTGATGCGCGAGTCGGACGAGCTGCGGCCAGGAGGTGGTGGCCGGCAGGTTGACGAAGAAGTATTTGGTCCGCGGCGTCGCGCCCGTGTCGCGTTCGGCCAGCAGCCACACCTCGGGGGCGAGCCGGCGGTCGCGCCAGTCGTGGGCCGGGGTCACCCGCAGGGCCACACACTGGACCGTCCAGCGGCGCCCGCCGCGGCGGTTGCGCCAGCTGATGGGCCGCCACCGCGGCTGCGCCTTGGCGGCCTGGGCCACCGTGTACGCCCGCCCGCCCGCCGCCAGGTCTGGCCGGGTGCGCGGGCGCCCCAGCCGGCCGCCCCGCCGGTGCCCGAGGCGCGGCCGCCCCAGGAACACGGTCTGCGACGAGGAAATCCCCACCGCATAGGGGAGCCGCAACCGATGCCACATGGCCCGAAACAGGCCGGTATCGCCAAACTCCGCATCGGCCAGCACGCCGGTGCCGGTGAGGCCGCTGGCGCGCACCTGCCGGAGCAGGGTGAGCGCTTGGCGCCACTTCGCCTGCAACCGGACACCCCGGGGAAGCCGCGCCCGATCGCGGGCGGCGTCGGTCAGCCACGCCTCGGGCACATAGAGCGCGGCCCCCAGCAAGTAGGCGCGCAGCCCGGTCCACAGCGCCGCGGTGACCGCCACTTGGCCATTGGCGACTTTCCCCACGGCCCCACAGTACTGGCGGGCCACCCCGACCGAGGACGTCCCTGGCTTGGGGAAACTCGTGCCAGCGAAGATCACCAGCCCTTCGCGTTCGGGCAGCACCGCCCGCAGGCAGCGCCAGACGCCGTCGGCACTCCACGGCGCATCGGTGATGAAGTGTTGGAACGCTTGATAGCCCCCGGGATCGGTCCCCCGCGCCAGCATCGCTTCCATCGACTTGCGCGGGCTGTCGCTGAGCAACCCCTGGACGTACCGGCGCAACGCCAGCTCCTGTGCGCGCTGGCCGAAGCACGCCTTGAAGGCCTCGAGCCATCTCATCAGGCGACGCAACTGCCCCACCGTGCGGCGGTCGTGCACTACCGCGCAGGGTCCCGAATTCGCCGGAAAAGTACAATGTCCTCAAATTAGATCACTTGTCGGATCTCGCCCAAATTGTGCGATCTAACAAAGTAGTACTAGCCGAGCATCTGCTCCAACGCCTCGCCGAGCGTGCTCACCCCGACCAGCTCACAGCCCTCCGGCACCCCCGCCGGGGCGCAATTCCCGGCCGGCACCACGCAGCGTGCGAATCCCATCTGCGCGGCCTCCCGAATCCGCAGGGCGGACTGCGCCGTGCCGCGGATCTCGCCCGCCAGCCCGACCTCCCCGAAGACGACGGTGTCCGGGCGGATCGGCCGGTTGCGCAGGCTCGATGCGACGGCCGCGACCACGCCGAGGTCGGCCGCGGGCTCGGTCAGGTTCATACCGCCGACGACATTGACGAACACCTCGTCCGCCACGAGGCTCAGACCGGCGCGTTTCTCGAGCACCGCCAGCAGCAAAGCCACGCGATGGTGATCGAGGCCGCTCGCCGTCCGGCGCGGGGTCCCGAACGCGCTCCCACTCACGAGGGCCTGGACCTCCACGAGAATCGGACGAGAGCCCTCCACGCAGCACAGCACCGCCGATCCGGGCACCCCGACGGGCCGCTCGGCCAGGAACAGCTCCGACGGGCAGGCCACCGGACGCAGGCCCTCCGCCGTCATCTCGAAGACCCCAAGCTCGCTGACGGCGCCGAACCGATTCTTCGTGGCCCGCACGACGCGATGCGCGTGGTGGCGCTCGCCCTCGAAATAGAGTACGGTGTCGACGACGTGCTCGAGCGCCTTGGGCCCCGCCAGGCTGCCCTCCTTGGTGACGTGGCCCACGAGAAATGTGGGGATATTGCGGCCCTTGGCGGTGAAGAGCAGCTGGGTTGCGCACTCGCGCACCTGGCCGATGCTGCCCGGCGCCGACTGGAGCTTCGGCGAGAAGACGGTCTGGATCGAGTCGACGATGACCAGGGCCGGCTGGAGCCGCGCGATCTCGTCGATGATGTGCTCGAGACAGGTTTCGGCGAGCAGATAGAGCGGTGCTTGACCGATCGCCAGGCGCTCGCCGCGCGCCTTGATCTGGTGCTCGGACTCCTCGCCGGAGCTGTAGAGCACCGGACCCACGGCGTGAGCGAAGTGGGCGGCCGCCTGTAACAGCAGCGTCGACTTGCCGATGCCGGGCTCGCCCCCGAGCAGCACGAGGGAGCCGGGAACCAGCCCGCCGCCCAGCACGCGGTCGAGCTCGCCGATGCCCGTGACGATGCGCTCGGCATCACCCACCGACACGTCGGCATAGAGGCGGGCACCCGGGCTCGCCGAGGCGAACCGGAAATTCTGCGCCGCGCCCACCGGATCGGCCGGGACGGCCGGTTCCTCGACCACGCTGTTCCAGGATCCACAGTCCGGACACCGCCCCAGCCACTTCTGGGTCTGGGCGCCGCAGCTCTGGCAGACGAAGACGGTCTTGGGCTTCACGACGCGCCGTGCTTCCAGTCCAGGTTCTCGAACCGCGTGTGCTGCTTGGCGAACGCCAGCTTCACCGACCCGGTCGGTCCGTTCCGCTGCTTCCCGATGATCAGCTCGGCGAGATTTTCGTTCTCGGGAGTCGAGGCGTACTGGTCCGCGCGGAAGATGAAGACGACGACGTCGGCATCCTGTTCGAGGGCACCCGATTCTCTCAGATCGGACAGCTGGGGACGGTGATCCGATCGGGACTCGGGCGCACGGCTCAACTGCGACAACATCAGGATCGGCACGTCGAGCTCCTTCGCCAGGCCCTTCAAGGACCGGGAGATCGAGGCCAGCTCCTGCGTGCGGTTCTCGAACCGTCCACGCCCCTGCATCAGCTGGATGTAGTCGACGATCAGTAGATGGAGGCCGTGCTCGGCCATGAGACGGCGCGCCTTAGCCCGCATCTCCAGAACGCCGATGGCCGCCGTGTCGTCGATAAAGACCCGTGCCTCGGCGAGCGTCCCGAGCGCGTGGGACAGCCGGTCGTAGTCCGACTCGCTCAAGAAGCCGCCGCGGAATCGCTGGGCGTCGATCCGCGCCTCGGCCGTCAGCATCCGGAGGAACAGCTGTTCCTTGGACATCTCCAGGCTGAAGAAGCCGACGGTCTTGCCCGTCTTCACGCCGACGTGCTGGGCGATGTTCAGGACCAGGCTGGTCTTGCCCATCGACGGTCGCGCCGCCACGATTACCAGGTCCGACGGCTGGAATCCTGAGGTCAGCTCATCCAGATCGGTGAAGCCGGAGGGAACCCCGGTGATGAGCTCTCTCTGCTCCTGGAGGCGCTCGATCGTGGAAAAGCTCTCATGCACCAGCTCGCGGAGCGGCACGAACCCGGATCGGATTCGACCCTCCGCCACCTCGAAGATCGCTCGCTCGGCCCCATCCAGCAAGAGGTCGGGATCGTCCTCGGCGTCGTAGGCGGCGGTCAGGATCTTGTTTGCCGCATGGATGAGATCGCGGAGGGTCGACTTCTCCTTGACGATCTTGGCGTAGTACTCGACGTTGGTCGCGCGGGGCACGCCATCGACCAGCGCCGCGATGTAGGCGGGCCCGCCAACCTCCCGGATTTCGCCCGAGCGCCCGAGCTCGTTGTTCAGGGTGACGAGATCGATGACTTCTCGGCGCTCGCTCAGCAGGACCATCTTGTCGAAGACGCGCCGATGCGCGTCCCGGAAGAAGTCTCTGGAGTCGAGCGACTCAGCCGCCTGGTTGAACGCCTCGTTGTCGATCAGGATCGCCCCGAGGACGCACTTCTCTGCCTCGAGGTTGTGCGGGAGTGTTCGGGCAGCAGAAGAGGTACCTGCCATGACGGGCCCTTCCGATCGCGCCGGTTCATTCCGCCGGGACGGCCGCGGGCGCGGCCGCCTCGCCCGCGCCCTCCTTGACGACACGCACCTTGAAGTCGATCGTCACCTCACGGTGAAGCCGTACCGGAACGACGTACTCACCGAGCTGTTTGATGGGCTCGGCGAGCTGCAGCCTCTTCCGCTCGATATCGAAGCCCTGCTCCGACAACCACACCGTGATATCGCCCGTGGTCACGGACCCGTACAGGGTGTCGGTCTCGCCGACCCGCCGGGAGAACTCGCACTCGAGCGCCGTCAGCCGCGTACCCAGCGCCTCGGCGGCCATCTTCTCCTCGGCTTCATGGGCTTCGACGATCTTCCGCTCGCGCTCGACGTGGCGCCTGTTTCCACCGGTCGACTCGAGGGCCAGCTTGCGGGGAAGCAGGTAGTTCCTCGCGTAGCCGTTGGCGACCTCGACGACGTCGCCGCGGTCTCCGAGGTGATCGACGTGCCGTCTCAGGATGACTTCCATGACTCGCTCCGAATCTAGTACTACTTTGTTAGATCCGCAATTGCACCGACTTTAGCGCCTCGATGCGCTTCAGGTAGAACGGCCGTGGAGCAAAGAGGTCCGCGGTGAAGATTTCCTGCACGATCGCGCGGGCCACTGGAAAGGTGAGCCCGGCGAGGTGCCGCCGCCGCTCGGCCTGCAGGAAGTTGTACGTCACGGCGGTGAGCACGACGTGATGGTGCCAGCCCGGGAACGTGCGGCCTTCGAAGTGATCCAACCCGAGGTGGGGCTTCAACTCTTGGTACTGCTGCTCGATGGCCCACCGCTGATGCGCGAGTCGGACAAGCTGCGGCCAGGAGGTGGTGGCCGGCAGGTTGACGAAGAAGTATTTGGTCCGCGGCGTCGCGCCCGTGTCGCGTTCGGCCAGCAGCCACACCTCGGGGGCGAGCCGGCGGTCGCGCCAGTCGTGGGCCGGGGTCACCCGCAGGGCCACACACTGGACCGTCCAGCGGCGCCCGCCGCGGCGGTTGCGCCAGCTGATGGGCCGCCACCGCGGCTGCGCCTTGGCGGCCTGGGCCACCGTGTACGCCCGCCCGCCCGCCGCCAGGTCTGGCCGGGTGCGCGGGCGCCCCAGCCGGCCGCCCCGCCGGTGCCCGAGGCGCGGCCGCCCCAGGAACACGGTCTGCGACGAGGAAATCCCCACCGCATAGGGGAGCCGCAACCGATGCCACATGGCCCGAAACAGGCCGGTATCGCCAAACTCCGCATCGGCCAGCACGCCGGTGCCGGTGAGGCCGCTGGCGCGCACCTGCCGGAGCAGGGTGAGCGCTTGGCGCCACTTCGCCTGCAACCGGACACCCCGGGGAAGCCGCGCCCGATCGCGGGCGGCGTCGGTCAGCCACGCCTCGGGCACATAGAGCGCGGCCCCCAGCAAGTAGGCGCGCAGCCCGGTCCACAGCGCCGCGGTGACCGCCACTTGGCCATTGGCGACTTTCCCCACGGCCCCACAGTACTGGCGGGCCACCCCGACCGAGGACGTCCCTGGCTTGGGGAAACTCGTGCCAGCGAAGATCACCAGCCCTTCGCGTTCGGGCAGCACCGCCCGCAGGCAGCGCCAGACGCCGTCGGCACTCCACGGCGCATCGGTGATGAAGTGTTGGAACGCTTGATAGCCCCAGGGATCGGTCACCCGCGCCAGCATCGCTTCCATCGACTTGCGCGGGCTGTCGCTGAGCAACCCCTGGACGTACCGGCGCAACGCCAGCTCCTGTGCGCGATGGCCGAAGCACGCCTTGAAGGCCTCGAGCCATCTCATCAGGCGACGCAACTGCCCCACCGTGCGGCGGTCGTGCACTACCGCGCAGGGTACCGAATTCGCCGGAAAAGTACAATGTCCTCAAATTAGATCACTCGTCGGATCTCGCCCAAATTGTGCGATCTAACAAAGTAGTACTAGCAGCCCGTGGCAAAAGTCCTGCTGCAGTCGGCCGGCGCTGCATCCCGCCTGACTGCGTTGCTCGTCGGTCAAATACTCCCGGTATGCTCGCTCCTCGCGCCTTGCCAGCCGGGCGCAGCGCTGCCCTTGGTGCGACGCAGGACTCTCGCCACGGGCCGCTAGTCCGTCGCGTACGGGATCAGCGCCAGCTGCCGCGCGCGCTTGATGGCGGTCTGCAGCTTGCGCTGATGCGCCTCGCAGGTGCCAGAGATCCGGCGCGGCTGGATCTTGCCGCGCTCGGGGATGAACGGCATCAGGAGCCGCACGTCCTTGTAGCCGATGTGATCGATCTTGTCCGCACAGAACTTGCAGACCTTGCGCCGCCGAAACAACGAGCGTCGGCCCTGGGGCTTCTCGCCTCTCCCGCCACGACCGCCCCGACCACCCGATCGTTCGTGTCCGCCTGCCATGCTCTAGCCCTCCGTTTCCGTGGTTCGAGGTTGCGTCGTGTTCGGGTCGCCGGCGCCGGCCGCGTCCGGAGGCGCGGCGGGCTCGGGCACCGCGGGTAGACCGCGTGCCACCCGCCGGCGTTCCACACGGCGGTTGCGTCGGGTCTTCCGGTGCTCGGCCACGTGCAGCTCGCGATCCACCCTGACCACCAAGTGCCGCATCACCTGATCGAGGACACGGAGACGGCGATCCAGCTCGCGCAACAGCTCACCCGGCCCCTCGATGAGCTCGAGGACGTAGGTGCCCTCTCTGTGTCGATTGATCTCGTAGGCCAGCCGGCGCCGACCCCAATTCTCCGTCTGCGCGATCCGGCCCTCGAACCGGGACACGAGCGCCTCGACTTCTTTGTGGACCGCGTCCACCTGCTCGTCGCCGACATCCGGGGCGACGATGTACACGAGCTCGTACTGGGCTGGTTTTTCCATGGCTTCTCCTTCTGGACTGACGGCCACCGACGTGGCAAGGAGGCCGGTCGCCCGGGTGGGGCGGCCGGTGTGTCCTGGCGCGAATTCACGCGCGCGAGGAGCGCGGCGACGCTCCCGGCTCCGATCGATCGGATTCGTCCGTCCCTGCGTCGACTCCTTCCGGGTTCCGGTTGAACTCGTTCATCACCCGCTCCACGTCCTCCCTGACGAACAGCTCGATCGCCTCCGCGGCGCGGGCAACCGCGGCGCTGACGGCCGACGCCTCGTCGGCCTCGAACCGGGCCAGCACGTGGTCCGCCAGATCCCGGCGCTCGTCACCACGACCGACGCCTATTCGCAGTCGGGGGAACTCCTCGGTTCCCAGCGACTCGATGATCGACCGCAGGCCGTTGTGCCCCCCGGCGGATCCACGCGCGCGCGCGCGGAGATTGCCAAGCGGCAGGTTGGCGTCGTCGGTCACGACCAACAGATCGGCCGGGGCGACCCGATAGTACCGCGTGACCTCGCTCACCGAGCGCCCCGACAGGTTCATGAAGGTGAGTGGCTTGACGAGCAGGACGCGCTCGCCGTTCATCGCCACCCTGGCGATCATGGACACCGGCGAGAAGGTGTCGAACGTGAGACCGCAGCGCCTGACGATCTCGTCGATCGCGGCGAAGCCCGCATTGTGGCGCGTGTCCCGATACCGGCGACCAGGATTGCCGAGCCCCGCAATGACCTTCACGTCTACCTCCGGGCCGACGCGCGCCGCGCGGCCGGAAGCCGGTGGCCGCTAGTGCAGTGTCCCTGAAATACATTTACATATCAACGACCTGCGTGCAATATCGGCGGGATGAATGATGCCGCCGCCGCTCTGTCCATGGCCGCGAAGGGTCGGCGACTCCTGGAACAGTGGGCCCGTAGTACGTCGGCACCGCATCGGGTAGTCATCCGCGCGAAGGCGTTGCTGCTGGCGACCGAGGGGGTTTCCAACAGCCGCATTGCCGTGACCGTGGACGTCAGCCGGCCGACCGTGCTGGCTTGGCGCGACCGGTTTGGAGAGGAGGGCGTTGATTCGGTGTTCGAGATGCGTGAGGGGCGCGGGCGCAAACCGACGATCAGTGCGCGCAGGGTCAAAGCCATCGTCCACGCAACGTTGCACCGCACGCCACCGGGGGCGACCCCCTGGAGTTGTCGCACGATGGCGAAGGCGCAGGGGGTCAGTCGCTCGACCGTGCAGCGGATCTGGGACGCGCATGGCCTCCAGCCCCATCGAGTGGAGACGTTCAAGCTGTCGACCGATCCCGCGTTCGTGGAGAAGCTGACGGACGTCGTGGGGCTGTACATGAATCCGCCCGAGAAGGCCGTCGTGCTGTGTGTGGACGAGAAGAGTCACATTCAGGCGCTGGACCGGACGCAGCCCGGGCTGCCGATGAAGAAGGGCCGCTGTGGGACACTCACGCATGACTACAAGCGCCACGGGACAACGACCTTGTTCGCCGCGCTGAAGCATGCTGACCGGGCAGGTCATCGGCGAGTGCCACGGCCGGCATCGGCATCAGGAGTTCCTGAAGTTTCTTCGCCAACTCCACCGCGCGTTCCCCTCTCGCCTCGACCTCCACCTCATTCTGGACAACTACGGCACGCATAAACATCCGACCGTGCGGGCCTGGCTGGCGGCCCATCCGCGCTTCACGCTCCACTTCACCCCTACCGGCGCATCGTGGCTCAACCTCGTCGAGAGTTGGTTCAGCCAGCTCACGCAGAAACGCATCCGCCGCGGGGTGTTTTGCAGTGTCGACGAACTCGTCGCCGCCATCAACGATTACCTCCAGCGCTACAACGACAACCCCCAACCCTTTGTCTGGACCGCGACGGTCGATACGATTCTAGAGAAGGTTGGGAAGTGCAAAGTTATTCTTGGGACACACCACTAGCTGCCTTCCTCAGGGGTTTCGCCCTTGCCCTTCTTGATCACCTCCGGCTCCGCTTCTCCCTCCGGCGCCGCGGCGGCCGCCTCCTCCGCCTCCTCCTCCGGCGCCTCCTCCTCCTCGGTCCGCGGTGCCACGACGTGCACCAGCATCATCTCGAGGTCGCTCACGGGTTTCCAGCCGACCCCGACCACCACGTCCCGCAGCCGGATCCCCTCACCGAGTGCCAGCTCGGTGACGTCCAGCTCGATGTGCTCCGGGATCTCGGCGGGGAGACACTCGATGGCGACGTCGCGATTGACGAAGTCCAGGAGTCCGCCCTGCTGCTTCACGCCCAGCGCCTCGCCCTTCAGCAGGATCGGAACGGTGACCATGATCGGCTTGTCCATCGAGACCCGATAGAAATCGACGTGCAGCAGCTCGTGGGTGACCGGGTCCAGCTGATACTCCTTGATCAAGACCTTCGCCTCCGCCGCGCCGGGGACCCGGAGGCTGATCAGGGTGTTGACGCCGGATTCCGAGTGCATCAGCCCGAGCAGTACCTTCGGGTCGACCGTCACCGGGATGGCCGTCGCCTGCTCGGGCGATTCGCCGCGATAGAGCACCGCGGGCAGCTTGCCTGCTTGCCGCAGGCGACGGGAAGCGTTCTTCCCGAAACCTTCACGCCTGGCGGCGTCGAGTTGTGTATCCATGGTCATGGCTTCCTTCGACGATCCATTTCACCTCGGGCCATTCTCGTTCCTCGCGCCTTGTCGGCGGGGCGCCGCACCGACCGTGGTGCGACGCGGAGGTTCACCACGGGCCGCTACACGAACAGCGACGACACCGAGGTTTCTTCGTGGATGCTGCGGATGGCCCGGCCCAGGAGTGGGGCCACTGAGAGCATCAGGATCTTCCGACACCGCGCGCGCTGGTCGTCGAGCGGGATCGTATTGGTCACGATCAGCTGGTCGAGCGGCGCGGCCTCTATCCGATCGATCGCCGGGCCGGACAACACGCCGTGAACGGCGCAGGCCAGGATCCGTGCCGCACCGTTGTTCGACAGGGCCGCCGCCGCCTTGGCGATCGTGCCCGCGGTGTCGATGATGTCGTCCTGGATGAGGCACGTGCGACCCTCCACGTCTCCCACGACGTTCATCACCTCCGCAGTCCCATCGTCGGATCGTCGCTTGTCGACCACGGCCAGCTCGCCACCCAGGCGCTTGGCGTACGCGCGTGCGCGCTCCGCGCCGCCGGCGTCGGGCGCCACGAGCGTCAGCTTCTCGAACCCCTGGCTCGCCAGATAGTCGACAATCACCGGCGCCGCGAACAGATGGTCGACCGGGATGTCGAAGAATCCCTGGATCTGTGCCTTATGCAGGTCCATCGTCAGAACCCGGTTCGCGCCGGCGGCGCTCAGCAAGTTCGCGACGAGCTTCGCCGAGATGGGCACGCGTGGCTTGTCCTTGCGGTCCTGTCTGGCATAGCCGTAGTACGGAATGACGGCCGTGATCCGGGACGCGGACGATCGCCGAAACGCGTCGATCATGATCAGCAGCTCGATGAGGTGCTCGTCGACCGGTGCGCACGTCGGCTGTAGGACGAAGACGTCCGTTCCGCGAATGTTCTCGCCGATCTGAAACGACACCTCCGTATCTGGGAAACGACACAGCCTGCTCCGTCCGAGCGGCACCCCCAAGAACTCCGCGACCTCCCGGGCCAGCTCGAGGTGCGAGCTGCCGGAAAACAGCTTCAAGCTCATGTCCGCGTCACCGGTGACGGACGGTCACGGGCCGCTCCGGTCTCCTTGCCTTCGGGGCGCATGGCCCATCGTGGACGTCCTGCCGCAGTCGACCGGCGCCGTCGGCTGCCCGGGCAGGCTGGCTGGGGCGGAAGGAATCGAACCTTCGAATACGGGATCCAAAGTCCCGCGCCTTACCGCTTGGCCACGCCCCATCGGACCGGTTCAGCCGTTCACATCACCGCCGCGCCGAGAGGCGCCCGTCTCGACACATTCGCCGCCGATCTGGATCACCGCACTGACGGAGAGATGGAGTCTGATGCGTTGGATGTGACGTTGCGACGCCTGCGCAATCCCCGATTGTACATGATGATGCCCCTGCCGACAAGGTCGTCCGCGCAACCCGCCCCCGTCGCGCCGGCGCGCACGGTCGCAGGCTATCCCGCCCCTCGCCGCGCGCGTGCTCCAGCCGCGGCCCTCTGTATGAGACGGCCCTGATACTCCAACCGGTCGACCGTGCGGCTGAGGATGGCGCGCCACCCGGCGCGGCCGAGGAGACCCATGGCGGCCACCGCCTCCCGGCGCCGAACGAACAACCCGAACACCGCGGCGCCACTGCCGCTGAGCAACGCCGCCACGGCGCCGTGGGCCCGAAGTGCCGCCTTCACGGCGACGATGTCCGGGTGTCGACGCGCCACCGGCGCCTCCAGATCGTTGTCCAGGGGCGCGGACCCGATCGGCCAGAGCGCCGGAGGGTGGCGCGCCGCGCCGGAGCCGCCCGCTGCCATCGGATGCGCGGCGTCGTACCACTCGTAGGCGTCGGCGGTCGCGACGCCGAAATCCGGCACCATGAGAATGATCCAGTGCCTGGGAACGTCGGTCAGTGGGTAGACCTCGTCTCCCCGCCCGAGCCCCAGCGCCGTACCACCCCACAGGAAGAATGGGACATCCGCCCCGATGCGGGAGGCCATGGCCGCGCGCTCGGCACGCGTGGGGCGGACACCCCAGAGACGTCCAAGCGCGACGAGCGCCGCGGCGGCGTCCGAGCTTCCCCCTCCGAGCCCCGCTTGGACCGGGATGCGCTTCCGCATGGTGACGGCGACATCCCGCGGCTCACCTTCTCGGCCCAACCCCTGCCACAGCACGGTCGCCGCCCGCCATATGAGGTTCGAGCGGTCCAGGGGCACCCCGGGGGCGTGGCAGGTCAGAGAGAACGGGCCCTTCTGCGCGACGAAGCTCAGGGTGTCGTGCAGCGCGATCGACTGCAGGACCGTCCTCAGCTCATGGAACCGGTCCGGACGGTGCCCCAGTACTCTGAGATCCAGGTTGATCTTCGCCCGTGCGACCACCTCGACCCGTCGGCGCCTCATCCGACACTCCCGCTCAGCGCTCCGGTGCCGCGCCCAGCGGACCGGCACGCCGAAGCTCTTCCAGACTCAGCGGTGCCGCGTCCCGCGGGATGTCCACGCTGAACACGGCCGGATCGAGGGTGGTGTTGATCTCCACCTGCGACAGCCGGACCATGAGGTCGGCCACCAGACCGCCCGCATCGCGATCGGACCAGAGCCGGATGCGCCGGGGCATGGGGCCGGAAAACTCGGCGAATTCGAGCACGATGCCCCTCACCCGGCCGGCGACGATCCGCCCGGGTGCCTCCCCGGGACGTAGGAACGCCGTCGACCCGAGGCCGATGTCGATCGCCGCCCACCGCGTGCCGTACAGGCGACCGCGGATCGGCTCGGGGTCGGGTGAGACACATCCGGTGAGCATCGCCCTGAGCCCCGCGGGCTCCACCCGCAGTCCCAGGAGCGCCTCGATCACGGCGCCCGGATCCTGGCCGACGAGGACCCGACCGTCTCGGGGCAACAGCAACGTCGATTCGGCCGCGTGAGAGACGAAGACGAAGGCCGGACGCCCGAACGGCGCGAGTCCCTCCAGGCGCACCCCATCGGGACGAGCGAGACCGGCAAGCACGGTGGCCCGCAGACGCGTGTCGCCCGCCCGCCCCGTGATCTGGAGCTCGGCCGTCATGGTCCGGACGCCCTGACACCCCCGACTGGCCTCCTCGAAGGCCGCCGCAAATCCGGGAAAGACATCGCCCGACCCGCTGGGGAGGGTCAGGACCCGCGGACCACAGGCGCTGGCGGTGAGGGCCAGCACGGAGACCATCACCCGGAGCCAGGAGGAAGCCGACCGACGATGAGTCGGGGGACGACGCGGGCCGGCGGGGCGCCACCGGGTGGACGATCGATTCGGAGCACGCGGTGACCGCCGGGGCGCGGGCGACGTGTCGGCGAGCCCGCTCGTCAACTCCTCAGCGGCCCCGGTCGCGCTCGGCCAAGTGACGCGCCCGCTCGATCTTCTCCTCGATCTCGCGGCGCTCGATCGATTCGCCGTCGCCGTTCAGCGAGCGCCCCCAGGCCGCAATCGCCTCGCCGAATCGACCCAGCTTGAAGAACAGCTCGCCCACATGGTCCTGGACGACGGAGTTGCTGGCGAGCTGGTGGGCCGCGCGGAGCAGGTGAATCTCGGCCAGGTCCAGCTTGTCCTGCTTGAAGTAGGCCCAGCCCAGGCTGTCCGCGTACGCTCCGTTCTCGGGGTCGACTGCGAGCGCCCGCCGAATGTAGTCGACCGCCCGCTCCAGCTGCTCACCCCGCTCGGCGAGCATGTAGCCGAGGTAGTTCAGGGTGGGGGCGTGCTGCGAGTCGAGGTCGAGCACCGCAGCGAACGCCTGCTCGGCCTCGGCGTATCGGCGCTGCTGCTCGAGCACCGCGCCACGCTGGAAGGTGATCGCCACGGTGTCGGGAAACCTGGCGTCCGCATCCTCGAGCCGACGGATGGCATCATCCGGTCGATCCGAGTCGGCGTACAGGGCGGCCAGAGCCAGATGCGCCTCCGGCACGTCCGCGTGCAGACGAACGGATTCTTCGAGCAATCCGATCGCCGACTCGGTCTTCCCATCCATGTGGAGCGCCTCGGCCTCGAGACGCGTCAGCCGTAGCTCGGACGGATGCAGCGTGCGTGCCCGCCGGGCCAGCAGGGCCGCCTCCGAATAGTGACCGGCGGCGATGTGAGCTCGCGTGAGATAGGCCGCGACCGCGGGATCCGAGGGCGAGGTCTCACGCGCCCGCTCGAACGTCTCGATGGCGCGGTCGGGCTGCTCCAACCCCAGGTAGGCGAACCCCAGCTGGGCCAGTAGGGCCGCTCCGAGCGGCGCTCGCGTGCCGAGCGCGGCGTCCGACTCGAGCAAGGGCGCGATCGTGTCGACGATGCGCCGAGGCTGCCGGCGCTGCTCGAACACCTGGACGAGCGCGTAGGACCCACGCAGGTCGTCGGGATCGAGCTCGACCAGCCGGCGTGCCGTCGCCTCCGCCGCGTCGAGGTCGTTCGAGCGGCGTTCCACCTGCGCCAGCATGTAGAGGGTCGACGCGTCATCCGGGTTCCGGGCCGCGGCCGCACGCAGCACTTCGCGTGCCTCGACGGTGCGCCCGCCATTGAGTAACGCGCTCGCGTGCCGACGCCCCAGCTCGACGCCGCTTGGGTTCTGCTCGACCGCGGCGGCGTAGGTGTCGGCAGCCTCGTCCCACTGCTCCAGCTTCTCGTAGAGCCGGGCCAGCGTGCTCAGGCCGCGAAAGAAATCCGGTGCCTCCGCTACGGTCGCCTTCAGCGTCTGGATAGCCTCGTCCGGTCTCCCGGCCGCCGCCTGCGCGCCGGCCAGCAGCAGCACTCCCTCCGAAGGGCCGGGCGTCCGCTCGACGAAGCGGTCCAGCACCTCGATCGCCTTCTCGTGCGCTCCCGCGCGAACGTAGAACCTTCCGAGCGTGAACTCCAGCCGGCGGTTGTAGGGACCATCGACCCGCGCACCCTCGAGGTGGCGGATGGCGCGCGCCAGATGGTCCTCGCTGGCACCCGACGGAGACGACGCCTCCTCACGACTGTCGGCCAGAGCCGAGAAGATCGTCGCGAGAACACGGTGAGCCTCCGCGTTGTCGGGGTCCAAACGGAGCGCCGCCTCGCCCGCCTCCAGGGCGTCGGTCGCCCGGTTCTGACGCGCATGGAGGCCGGCGATCTCCGCCAGGAGCTCGGCCGACCCCGGGTCGAGGTCGGCCGCGCGCTCGTAGGCCTCTAGCGCGGCGTCGGAGTCGTCCTGACCTTCGAGATGACGCCCGAGAATGAACTGGTGATAGGACTCTGCCCGCTGCTCGGGCGACGCCGTCGGACGCGTGTCCTCGGCGGTGACCTGCATCGCCATCGCGGATGGCGCGGCGCCTCCGAGCAGGATCGGCAGTGTGAGCAACAGGAGCACGCGCATCGCTGGATCTTCTCGTCCGGGCGTCGCTCGGGTCTGACCCCTGCTCACGATTGTTCCACACGGCGCGCAGCCGAACAAGCGCGCAGGCGCCGGCGGGCCAGCTGTTGGCGCCATCTGCTATAGTCTCGGTCTGGCTCCGGGCGCGCGCCCGTCATGAGGATCCTCCTCGTCCGCCTGCGTCTCATCGGTGACGTCGTCTTCACGACCCCCGCCATTGCTGCGCTCAAACACCACCTGACCGACGTCCGGCTGGTGTATCTCGTCGAACCAGAAGCCGGGCCGGTCGTGGCCGGGAACCGACATCTCGACGAGGTGATCGTGGCGCCGCGGACGCGTGGATTCACGCGGGTCCGCGACGACGCCCGGCTCGCTCGACGTCTGCGGGCGGCGCGGTTCGACGTCGCGATCGATTTCCACGGTGGCCCCCGTAGCTCCTGGCTGGTCCGCCTGAGCGGCGCCCCCGTCCGGATCGGCTACCGGGTGCCGGCTCGGCACTGGCTGTATACCGTCGGCGTGCCCAGGTCTCGGCAGCTCCGTCCGCGGCACTCGGTCGAAAACCAGTGGGACCTGCTCGCGACGCTCGGTTACGCCTTCCAGACGCCACCCTCGCCGGCGCGTAACCCGGTCGAGATGCTCACCGACGCGGCGGCGGCGGCCACGATAGATCGCTGGCTAGCCGAGAGCGGCATCGGCGAGACCCACCGCCTCATCGTGATACACGTGAGCGCGGGCAATCCATTCCGACGCTGGCCCGAGCCCCGCTTCGTCGACCTCGTCGTCGGCCTCGCCGAGGCGAGCCGGACGCACCGCATCCTCCTGACCTCGGGCCCCTCCGATGCCGCGGCGGCGCGGAGGGTGGCGCGCGCCGCCCGGCTGAGGCTCACGGGCGACCAGGCGGCGGTGATCCTCGGCAACGTCGAGTTCGATCTACCCGAGCTCCACGCGCTCATGCGCCGGGCCGCGCTCTTCGTGGGAGGAGACAGCGGCCCACTGCACGTCGCGGCCACCACACGGGTACCGATCGTCGGCCTCTTCGGCGCCACGCTCCCGGCTCGATCCGCGCCGTGGCGCGACCCGCGGTGCGTGACCGAGGTGGTCGACGTCGGTGACCTCGCGTGCCGGCCCTGTCACCAGCGCTCCTGCGCCCCTGGCGACTTCCGTTGCCTCACGACCCTACCCGCAAGCGCCGTTCTGCGCGCCGCCGATCGGGCCCTGTCACGCGCCAGTGCGCTATAGTGTCGGCGTGACCACGCTGGCCGAGAACAACGCCGCGGCGATGTCGCCGTTGCTTCGGACGCGGCTCGAGGAGGGCACCTTCCTGGCTCTCCTGGGGTTCGTCACGGCGCTCCAGATCTCCATCGCGGCCGCCAACATCTTGCTCACGATCACGCTGCTGGGCTGGGCGCTGGTCGTGGCCACCCGAGCCGAGCGCCTCCAGCTACCAACCATCTTCTGGCCGCTGGCCGCATACGCCGCCGCGACCTTGATCTCCGCCGCCTACTCGCTGGATCCACGCGGGAGCCTGGCGGACTCGAAACAGCTACTGCTCTTCCTCATCGTCCCGGCCGTCCACCACCTCGCCCGTGGGCGCCGGGCGTCGACGATGCTGACCGTCATCATCACGGTCGGCGCCGTCAGCGCGGCCGTGGGAATCTTTCAGTACGGCATCCTCGAGTACGACAACCTGGGCAGGCGCCCCCAGGGATCGCTGACCCATTACATGACCTACTCGGGACTGCTGATGCTCGTTGCCTGCGCCGCGGCGGCGCGTATCCTGTTTCGCCGCAGCGAGCGGGCGTGGCCCGCGTTGGTCATGCCGACGCTGCTGGTGGCGCTCGCCCTGACCTTCACCCGCAGCGCATGGGTCGGCGCGTGCGCCGCGCTGGCCCTTCTGCTGGCGCTCAGGGACTTCCGCCTGGTGGCGATTCTGCCGGTCGTCGCGGTGTCGTTCTTCGTGCTGGCGCCGGCCAGCGTCACCGATCGCGCCTACTCGATGCTCGATCTGCAGGATCCGACCAACCGGGACCGCCTCGCCATGCTCCGCACCGGCGCACGGATCGTGGGCGACCATCCGCTGACCGGGGTCGGGCCCGACATGATCAAGAAGGTGTACTCGGTCTATCGGGATCCGCTGGCCGTGGAGGCGATGAACTTCCACCTGCACAACGTGCCGGTGCAGATCGCCGCCGAACGGGGTCTACCCGCGCTCGCCATCTGGATCTGGTTCGTGGGAACGGCGGTCGTCGATCTGGCCCGGAGGTTCGGATCGAGCGCCCACCCTGCCATCGCCGCATCCGGGCTGGCGGCGATGGCCGCCATGCTCTCCGCCGGACTATTCGAGTACAACTTCGGCGACTCGGAATTCCTCATGCTGCTGCTCGTGTTGGTCACCCTGCCCTACGCCGCGGACCTCCCGGAGACCTCATCCAGCTGACGATGAGCCTGCTCACCCGCTCGCGGGCGGCGGACCTGGTCGAGCGATTCCCCTCGAGCACGATCCTGATCGTCGGGGACGTCATGCTCGACCAGTTCCTCGTCGGCCGGGTCAATCGACTGTCGCCCGAGGCCCCCGTGCCCGTGGTCGAGTACGACCACGACGAGTATCGGGCCGGCGGCGCGGCGAACGTGGCACACAACATCCGGGCACTCGGCGGGCGAGTCGAGCTGGTCGGCGTCGTCGGGTCGGACGTGCCGGGCCAGCAGCTCGTCGACGAGCTCCAGACCATCGGAGTCGGTACCCAGGGCATCGTCGTCGACGGGCGGCGTCCCACCACCCGCAAGCTACGAATCGTGACCCAGCGTAATCAGCAGGTGGCCAGGGTCGATTTCGAGACCGACGGGGAGCTGTCGGGAGACCTGGAGACCACGCTCGCCGACAGACTGAATCGCGCGGCGGCCGATGCCGGCGTCCTCCTGATCTCGGACTACCTCAAGGGCACGATCACGCTCGCGGTCATGCGACGAGTGCTGAGCTGCGCGCGGGCGCGACGCGTACCCGTTCTCGTCGACCCGAAGATCCCCCACATCGACTATTACGCTGGCGCGACCCTGGTCACGCCCAACCATCACGAGGCCGAGGTCGCGACCCACCAGCGCATCCGCAGCACGGCGGACACGCGAGTCGCCGCCAGGACCTTCCGGCGCCGGGTCGCGTGCGAGTCCGTGCTGATCACCCGGGGCGAGCACGGCATGTGGCTGCTCGAGGGTGGACCCGACCCGGCCGATGAGCCCGACCCGGAGAGCGGCCGGGCCGAGGTGCACCTGCCCGCCCTCGCCAGAGAGGTCTCCGACGTGACCGGAGCGGGTGACACGGTCATCGGGACGATCGCGCTCGGCCTCGCGGCCGGCGCGCTGATGCGGGAGGCGGCCGAGCTGGCGAACCATGCGGCGGGCGTCACAGTCGGCAAGTTCGGTCCGTCGACGGTCGAGACCGCCGAGCTGCTCGAGTCGGTTGGGGCGAAGGCGTCCGGCAGCGGCGAGTCGTGAACGTCTGGCGGTGCGCCTGCAACCGCGACCGGGGTGGGGCGACCGATCAGTGCCGGAAATGGCGCCGCCCGGTGAACACCATCGCCAGCTCGTGCTCGTTGGCCGCCGCGATGACCTCCTGATCACGCACCGAGCCCCCCGGCTGAACGATGGCCGTGGCCCCGGCCATCCCGATCGCGTCCACCCCATCTCTAAAAGGAAAGAACGCATCCGAGGCCGCGACGGCGCCCGTGAGCCTGCTCGCTGCCTTGGTCACGGCCAGCTTCACCGCATCGACGCGGCTGGTCTGCCCGGCCCCTATCGCCACCGTGCGACCGCCGGCCGCAAAGACGACCGCGTTCGACTTGACGTGGGCGCACACGCGCCACGCGAAGCGGAGAGCCTCCCACTCCTCAGGGGAGGGAGACCGGGTGGTGACCACACGCAGGTTCGGGCCGGACCCGGGCCAGGCCGCGCGAGCTTCACCGACGGCGTCCCGCTGCTGCGCGAGGACGCCGCCGAAGACCGTGCGAACGTCGAGGCCCTGGCGTGGTCCCGGGTCGGCGAGCACGGGACGGTCCGTGACCCAGTCCGCGACGACCACGCGCATACGGCGCTTGGCGGCGAGCACGTCGCGCGCCGCCTCGTCGACGCGTGGCGCGACCACCGCCTCGATGAACGTGGACGTGATGGATCGCGCCGTCTCGACGTCGATCGTTCTGTTCAGACCGACGATGCCGCCGAACGCCGACTGCGCGTCCGCATCCCGCGCCGAGCGGTAGGCCGCGTCGAGCGAGGCACCGACCGCGACACCGCACGGGTTCGTGTGCTTGATCACCACGGCTGCCGGCGCCTCGAACTCCAGCACGATCCGCAGCGCGGCGTCGAGATCCAGCGCGTTGGTGAACGAGAGCGCCTTGCCCTGGAGAGTGGTGAGTGGGGTGGATTCGACCGCGCCCGTTGCCAGATACCAGGCGCCGGCCTGGTGCGGATTCTCGCCGTAGCGCAGGTCTGCCGTCTTGCGCAGCGTCAGCTCGATCGTGGGTGGCAGCGCGTCGACCGGTGACGCTGGGACGTAGACGGCCCGGTTCTCGACGACCCTCACGTCCTGCAGCGCCGTCGCGATCGCACGGTCGTAGACTGCAGTGTGCCAGAACGCCTTGCGGGCCATCGCCGCGCGGAACTCCAGCGCCCCTCCGCCCCGCGCATCCAGGTGCTCGAGCAGCGCCGGGTAGTCGGCCGGGTCGGCGATCGGCACCACCGAGACGAAGTTCTTGGCGGCGGCCCGCAACAGCGTGGGCCCGCCAATGTCGATCTCCTCGAGGAGACGCTCGAGAGCTATCGCGGGTTGCCGCGCCGTCGCCTCGAAGGGATAGAGATTCACGACGACGAGATCGATCGGGGCGATTCCCAGGCCCGCGATCGCCTCGAGGTCGTCGCGACGGTCACGCCGCGCGAGGATCCCCGCGTGGACCGCGGGGTGGAGGGTCTTGACGCGCCCGCCGAGCAGCTCGGGGAAGCCGGTCAGGTCGGAGACGCCCGTGACCGGCAGTCCGGCCTCGGCGATCGTCTTCGCCGTCCCTCCAGTCGACACGAGCTCGAACCCGCGATCCCGCAGACTCCGGCTCAGGGCCACGACGCCGTTCTTGTTCGAGACGCTCAGCACCGCCCGCCGCATGGCACCCACCTTTCGCGTCCCGTGACGGCACCCCGGAGCAACCCACACCCGACCAAGATCTCACGCCGGCGGCGCCATCGTCGTCTTGACACGGAACAGTCTTTGTCGCTAGGATTCGAGGCGGCCTTGGGTAGGCTGGGGCCTCTGAATGGGCCGCTCACGCGGTCTTTTTTTGTGCCCGCGGCATCCTGTCCCCGGAAGCGTGGGTAGACCAAGCGGCGGCCGGCGCCGCATAAGATAGGACAAGCACGATGCGCATCACAGGCAAAGTCAAGTGGTTCAACAACGCCAAGGGCTACGGATTCATCGAGCGCGAGGCCGGGAGTGACGTCTTCGTCCACTTCTCCGCCATCCAGGGCAACGGGTTCCGTACCCTGGAAGAGGGTCAGGCCGTTGAGTTCGAGATTGTCGATGGACCAAAGGGTCCCCAGGCCGGTAACGTGACGGGCGACAGCGCCGGCTAGTGTCCTGTCGCGGTCACGCCTCGAGCCCGCAGCACACCCACCCGCCGCGTTGCCGCTCCTCGAAATACCCCCGGTATTCCTCGTCGCGCGCCCTGCGCCTGGGCGCGCTGCGAACCCGATTCCGTGACCGCATCTCGACGGCGGTGCACTAGCGCGGGATCAAGAACCAGATCAGCGGGAGCCAGAGCTCGCGTGCATACGGCATCGGCTTGTCGTCGACGAGGACCTCGCACGTGTGCAACCGACCGACGATGTCGAACAGGTCGTGCAGTCGCTTGGCGTCGCCCGGATAGAAGCGCGCGCGATGCCGGAAGGTGGGGCCACTGCCGCTCACCTGATACTCGGCGGAGGCGCGCGCCAGCTCGACCGCGCGCGCGTAGTCGGACCCATCGAACTCTGGAAAGACCAGCAGGATCGAGAACGGACGTGGCGGCGCGCCGAACAGCGCCGCGCGAAGCTCCGGATCGAGAGCGAGGAGCTCCTCCTCACTGTGCTCCTCCGAAAGATCGGCGTAGGGCCAGAACCGCTCCAGCGGCTTGTGGCGCCGGGCGCGAACCTCCGGGTCGGTGGCCGCCGACTCCGGGGAGTCCTGCTCTCGATGATCCATGGTGAAGTCCGACCGGGCCAAAATGCGGGGAATGTTATCCTGACAGTGACGATTCGGGCAAGACTCGCCACCGCGCCCGCTCAACCCCGCGGGGCACGTCCGGCATGCAGGAGCTCAGATTCATCCCGTCGATCGAGCAGCTGCGTCAGCGCCCGGCGGTCCGCGCCCTCGAGCAACGCTACGGCCTCGGCGTCATCGTCGAGGCCCTCCGCGCGGAAGCCGCAACGCTGCGGACCGACCTCCTGGCCTCAGGATCCGGCGGCGGCGACGGTGAGCCGGTCGCGAGCGCGGCCGAGGCGACCGAGCGAATCGAACGCGGGCTCACGCATCGCCTCTCGAGAACGTTCGCGCCCTCGTTGAGATCGGTCCTGAATGCGACGGGGGTGATTCTCCATACCAACCTCGGACGCGCCCCCCTCTCCGCCGCGGCCGTCGATCGCCTCGCGACGATCGCCACCGGCTACACGAACCTGGAGTACGACCTCACGCGCGGCGGCCGTGGATCTCGTCACCGCCACGCCGAGTCGTTGCTCTGCCGTCTGAGCGGCGCCGAGGCCGCAACCGTGGTCAACAACAACGCCGCGGCGACGCTGCTCGTCCTGGCGAGCCTCGCCGCCGGCCGTGAGGTGATCATCTCGCGGGGTGAGCTGGTCGAGATCGGCGGTGGGTTCCGGGTGCCGGACGTCATGGCGCAGTCTGGCGCCGTGCTCCGCGAGGTCGGCACCACCAACCGCACACGCGTCGCCGACTACGCGGCCGCCATCGGCGAACGAACCGCCCTGATCCTTCGGGTGCACCCCTCCAACTTCAGGATCGAGGGCTTCGCCGAGCGACCGCAGTTGACCGAGTTGGCGTCGGTCGGTCGCCGGTTCGGCGTACCCGTGGCAGAGGATCTGGGTAGCGGCAACCTCACGGACTGGAGCGTCCACGCCGACACGGTCCGGATCTCGGAGCCCACCGTCCATGCCAGCGTCCGGGCGGGTGCCGAGGTCGTCTGCTTCAGCGGAGACAAGCTCCTCGGCGGCCCGCAGGCCGGCATCATCGTCGGCCGCCGTGATGCCATCGAGCGCGTGCGGACCCATCCACTGATGCGCGCCGTGCGGGCGGGCAAGCTCACCTATGCCGCGCTCGAGGCGACGCTGCTGGATCACGTGACCGGGCGGGCGCACGACACGGTCCCGGTGCTGCGCATGGCCGCCGCCTCCGCCGTGTCGATCGAGGAACGCCTCGGGACCCTGACGACCCGTCTCGGGCAGGCGCGGGGGCTGCGCGTCGAGATCGTGAACGGGGAGTCGACGATCGGGGGTGGTAGCGCCCCGGGGACCACCTTGCCCACCCGGTTGCTGGCCCTGACGGTCGAAGGGGAGCGCGCGGAGGGCACGGAGGTCAGGTTGCGAGCGCTCGATCCACCGGTGATCACGCGTATCGAGACCGACCGAGTCGTGCTCGACCTCAGGACCGTCCTGCCGCAACAGGATGCCGTGCTGACCGAGCTCCTCCTGCGCCTGGCCCGCGCCTCCTGAGGGCCGTCAGAACAGGCCGGTCACCGACCTGGCCGCGAGCGCCATGACGTCGGCTGGGAGCACGCCGAGATTGAGAATCCCCAAGACGGGGGTACGTTCGACGGTGTCCCGACGTTATCGACCGCAGTGGGACAATCGTACAGCCCGGACACCGCTGAAAACGGCGGCTTGAGGCGGGATCGTGCCCAGGTCTGGCATGAGCGAGATCCGGTCTTGGCACCGGGCTCACGAGCCGTTCGACGCGACGGCGCGATCGACGAGCTCGCAGATGACGTGAATGACGGTTCGGTGCACCTCCTGTACGCGCGGAACCGACGTGTCCGGCACGTTGATGTGAATCTCGGCCTCGCGGCCGAGCGCCCCCCCGTCCTTCCCGGTGAGCGCCACCGCCGTCAGCCCCCGTGCACGCGCCGCCTCGAGCCCGGCCCGCACGTTCTCCGACTGCCCGCTCGTCGAGATCCCGAATGCGACGTCGCCCGCCCGACCGAGCGCCTCGACCTGCCGTGCGAAGACCCGCGGATACCCGTAATCGTTGGCGATTGCGGTCAGGACGCTGGTGTCGGTCGACAAGGCGACCGCCGCGAGCGCCCGGCGCTCCCGGACGAACCGCCCCACCAGCTCGCCCGCCAGATGCTGGGCATCGGCGGCGCTGCCACCGTTGCCGAACGCGAGGACCTTACCCTGACTCGCCAACGCCGCCGTAATCGCCTCGACGGCCGCGAGCATCGGCTCCGGCGCCCCCGCCATGAAACGACGGTGCGCCTCGACGGTTTCCGCAATGATCTGACCGATGATCGCCCGACGATCCTCGACCGGTCCGGTCCCAGTCATGGCGTCCCTTCGTCGACCCGTCGGACCGCCCGACTCCGTCATGGACGACCAGAGAGTGGCGACTCGTCAGGTGCGTGTGGTGCGGAACCGCGAAGGCGGCCGGCTCGCGTCCTACGAGTGCGGGACGACGCCGGTCGGCAGCGCCCGCGACCGCCACTCCGTGAAGTTCTATCTCGGGCGTGGGGTTACGCGGCCCCAGCCCGCGGGACGGAGCACCATCAAGATGAAAATGGAATGCCAGCCCTGCATCCGTTGGTGAGAAAGCTCGAGTCCGCGCCGTTCGAGAACGGGTGCTTCGCACCAGCACCAAGCTTGTGAGCAATTTCACAAGCTACACGAAAGAAACCGCTCTCACCCTGCCGGCCTCGTCAGCCAGCGAGCGGACGCTCGCCATGCTAGCGGAGGCCCCTCCCCAAGTCAATTTTTTCGCATGAACACTCGGTATACTGGAGCCCATGCGTCGAAGACCCGCGGGCGGGCCCCGCCGCGCGGTCACGCGCGGGACCGGATTCGAACGCGAGACGAATGCGCCCTCCCGACGCCTTGCCTGGTTCACTCCCCTCCCCCCGGTCCGTTCGGGTATCTCCGCGTACAGCGCGGAGGTCCTACCCTGGTTGACCGAACGATTCGAGATCGACGTGTATGTCGACGACGACACCATGCCGGGCGCGGGGACGGCGAGCCCGGGTGAACCTGCGCCGGCGGCGATCCGCAGCGCGCACGACTTTCTCTGGCGCCATCGAGCCAGGCCGTACGACCTCGTCGTGTACCAGCTGGGAAATGCCACATGTCACGACTACATGTGGGCCTACCTGACGCGCATTCCGGGTCTCGTCGTGCTCCACGACGGCCAGCTCCACCACGCTCGGGCGCGGCAGCTCCTCACCCATCAGCGAACGGGTGACTACAGAGACGAGTTCGTCTACTGCCATCCGCAGGCGGACCCCCGGGTGGCCGACTTGGCGGTCGCCGGCTTCGCGGGCCCCGCCTACTACCTCTGGTCGCTCCTCCGCGTCGTGCTGGACAGTGCCCGCCTGGTGGCCGTGCACAGCCGCGGGCTCGCAGACGACTTGCGCCGCCAGGCTCCCGACACGCGAATCGCCCACTTGCGAATGGGTGTGCCCGACCTGCCGCACGAGCCGTGGCCCCCGACCGATCCAACCGGTCCCGCCCCGGGATCGCCCTCCGGGCACGGGCACGACCGGCCGGCTGACGGCGATCGGTCGGTCCGGGCGCGCCATGGCATACCGCCCGACGCGGTCGTGTTCGGCGCGTTCGGTGTCGTCACCCCAGAGAAACGGGTGCCGCACGCGCTCGACGCGCTCCCCACCGTCTTGCGAGCGGTGCCCGACGCGCGCCTGCTCCTCGTCGGTGAGCCGATGCCGCATTTCGACGCGAGGGCCGAAATTCGATCGCGCGGCCTGGAGGACCACGTGGTCGTCACGGGGTTCGTGCCCGACGATCAGCTCCCGGCCTACATTCGAGCGACGGATGTCTGTCTCTGCATGCGCTGGCCCTCGTCCCGCGAGACCTCGGCCTCGTGGCTGCGGTGCCTCGCCGCCGGCAAGCCGACCGTCATCACCGACCTCGTGCACACCGTGGACGTTCCGGCCCAAGATCCGAGGACGTGGGAGGTGCTCCACGCGGCGGTGCACCCGGGCTCCGCCTCGCCGCGGGACGGCGGAGCGCCGGCCGTGTGCGTCAGCCTGGACATCCTCGACGAGGACCACTCGCTCCGGCTCGCGATGCGTCGCCTCGCGAAGGACGCCGATCTCCGGGCCGAGCTGGGGGACACGCCCGTACCTACTGGGAGCGGGGCCACCGGCTGGAGCAGATGGCTCACGACTACGAGCGCGTCATCGAGACGGCTGTCGCGCAACCATCGCCCGCTCTCGACGGACTGCCCGCGCACTTCCACGTCGACGGCACGCGGCTGGTCCGGCAGCTACTCGACGAGATGGGCACCACGGTGGACCTGCTCCCGGCCGACCACCGCACCCGGTAGCGGCAGACGGCCCCTGGACACGAGATAACGGGTGTTCAGCTCGACTGCGTTCCTGTCGACCCCATCGACGCGCTCGTCCCGTTTGGTCAGCGGCCCACGCGATGCGGATCGAGACTCGACACGGAAGACACGGGCCGCGACCGAGTACAGTTTCCCGCGAGCGCTCCGCGGGTCTTCGAGTGTCCCGGCGGGACGTCATGCCACATCGCTGTGGACCGATCCGACGAAGTCATACTAGGCTGGAGTCTTGCTCATTCGACTGAACGGCGAACCGTACGAGATCGAAACGCCCCTCAGCGTGGCGGCGCTGCTGACCCGTATCGAGGTCGATTGCCGGCGCGTGGCGGTCGAGCGCAACCTCGTGGTGCTGAAGCGCGGCGAGCTCGAGTCGACGCTGGTCGAGGAAGGCGACGAGATCGAGATCGTGAACTTCGTCGGGGGTGGCGCCGGAGAGAACCGGCCGCTCCCCTGACCGCCCGGACCGGGCGAACCTGGAAAGACGACGCATGGTTACCGAGGATGCCCTCGTCATCGCCGGCAAGACCTTCGGCTCACGGCTGATCGTGGGCACCGGCAAGTATCCGTCGCCGGCCGTCATGGTCCGGGCGCATCAGGCCTCGGGGGCCGAGATGGTCACGGTCGCGGTTCGGCGCGTCAATCTCTTGGACCGCTCGAAGGAGTCTCTCCTGGATCACCTCGACCCGTCGCGATACTTCCTGCTGCCCAACACCGCCGGCTGCTACACGGCCGCCGACGCGATCCGCAGCGCCCGGCTGGGCAGGGAGGCCGGCCTCTCGAACTGGGTCAAGCTGGAGGTCATCGGCGACGAGAAGACGTTGTTTCCGGACAACGCAGCGCTCCTGGAAGCGACGCGGGTCCTGGTCAAGGAGGACTTCGTCGTGCTGCCGTACACCAACGATGACCCGGTGGTGTGCCGGAAGCTCGAGGATGCGGGCGCGGCGGCCGTGATGCCCCTGGGCGCGCCCATCGGCTCCGGGCTCGGGATTCAGAACTCGAACAACATCCGCATCATCCGCGACGCCGCCGGTGTGCCCGTCATCGTCGACGCCGGCGTGGGCACCGCCTCGGACGCTGCGATTGCGATGGAGCTCGGGGCCGATGGCGTGCTCATGAACACGGCCATCGCGGGCGCCCGGGACCCGGTCATGATGGCCGCCGCGATGAAGGTGGCGGTTCAGGCCGGGCGGCTGGCGTTCCTGGCGGGACGCATCCCGCAGAGAGCCCACGCCAGCGCCAGCAGCCCGGTGGAAGGCATGGTGGGACGCTGACCGATCACGACGACGCGGCCGCCGACCGACCCTCCTTCGAACGCACCGTCACCGAAGACGACCTCGTGCGGCTGAAGGCCGAGCGAGAGGACTCGGATCGCCGCTACAACGAGGCGCTCACGCAACTCGATGGCTCGCTGCTTCAGCCACCCGAGATGCCCCATCCTCCCCCGCCGCTCGACGAGTTCCAGATCACGCCGCTCAACGAGAACTGGACGCTGATTCCCGCCGGCGGGCCCGACCTCGGGAGCGGCTGGCGTGCGCGGCTGCGGAGCTTCGTCTGGCGTGTGGTCGGCCCCTTCTTTCAGCGGCAAGAGGCCTTCAACTCCGCCCTCGTCGATCACGTGAACCGGAACGTGCCGGTGCATCGCGGAACACGCGAGGCGGTCTCGAGCACCATCCAGACGCTCCGCGAACAGCTGGACGGGCTGGCCGCCCTGCAGTCGTCGCTGATCGTCTACCTCCAGCAGCTCACTCCTTACGTCGACACGAAGGATTACGAATTCTCGGGCCTGCGGAGGCGGGACAGCGAAGACAACGCCTTCCTCCTCGACGTCCACAGGGAGAGGACCGCGCAGTCCTTCGAGGAGCTGCGCGAGCGAGTCGAGGTGTACAGGGAACGCGTCGAGCTCTCCATCGACGAGCTCAGGGACCGAGCCCATGGTGTCGACGTCACGGTCAGCGGCTTCACCGGCGGCCTCAGCGGCGTCAGCGACGAGCTCCTCAAGCGCTGGGAATCGATGGTGGCGCGGGAACGCCGGTACGACGCGAAGGTGTCCGCGCTTACCGCGTCTCACGAAGAGCTGCGCACCACGATCGGGGTCTTGCAGCACGCGACGGTGACGTTCAAGAACCAGCTCGAGCGCTCCCCTGCGACCCTCCGACCAGACGCCGCCGCTGCGGGCAAGACACGGGGCCGGCAAAAGGCGGCCGGGCCGGGCCCACCCACGGCATCACCCGACGGCTACAAGTACGTGGGGTTCGAGGATCAGTCCCGGGGATCGCAGGACGAGATCCGGGCGGCCGTCGCCGAGTATCTCCCGTACTTCGACGGCGCCTCGGACGTCCTCGACGTGGGCTGCGGGCGGGGGGAGTTTCTCGACCTGTTGCGCGGCCGTGGCATCGCGAGCCGGGGAATCGACATCAACGCGGGCATGGTGGAGCTGTGTCGCGAACGTGGGCTCGACGTCGAGCGGGGTGACGCCCTGAGCCTGGTGCAGGACCTGCCCGACGCCTCGCTCGGTGGTCTGTTCGCGGCCCAGGTGGTCGAGCACCTGCAGCCAGACTATCTCGTGCGGCTGCTCGAGGCGGCCCACCAGAAGCTACGCCCGAGCTCCCGCATCGTTCTCGAGACGATCGATCCGTCCTGCTGGTTCGCCTTCTTCGAAAGCTACATCCGCGACATCACACACGTGCGGCCGCTTCATCCGGACACACTGAAGTATCTCCTCATCGCCAACGGGTTTCAGCGCGTCGAGACCCGTTTTCGTGCCCCGTACCCGGAGCGGGACAAGCTCCAGCCCGTGCCGGTGCTCGATGACTCGGCCGGGGCGGACGCCGGGCATCGGATGCTCGACGACATGGCCGAGACCCTCAACGCGAACGCCTAGAAACTCAACCGACTGCTCTTCACGCACCTGGACTACGCGGTGATTGGCGAGCGGGTCTAGTGTCAAATCGTCCGTTGTGGGGCGGAGCGTCAGCTGCCGGGGAGGGTGGTGGCGCGCGACGGACGGGGGGACTTGGTCAGCCGCGCGAGGTCGGCATCGACCATCATCTCGACGAGCCCCTTGAAGTCGATGCTGGGTTCCCACTTCAGCTCGGTCCGTGCCTTCGACGAATCCCCAATGAGGTGATCCACCTCGGCCGGGCGGTGGAGCTTCGGGTCGATCCGCACGTGGTCGCGCCAGTTCAGGCCGACGCGGGCGAATGCCACCTCCACGAGATCCTGGACCGAGTGGCTCACGCCCGTTGCCACGACGTAATCATCGGGCCGGTCCTGCTGTAGCATCAGCCACATGGCCCTCACATAGTCACCGGCGAACCCCCAGTCCCGATGGGCGTGGAGGTTGCCGAGCGACAGCGTGTCGGTGAGGCCGAGCTTGATCCGTGCCACGCCGTCGCTGACCTTGCGTGTCACGAACTCCAGACCCCGCCGCGGCGATTCGTGATTGAACAGGATGCCCGAGACGGCGAACATGCCGTAGCTCTCACGATAGTTGACGGTGATGAAGTGTCCGAACACCTTCGACACGCCGTACGGACTGCGGGGGTGGAACGGCGTCTGCTCCGACTGCGGCACTTCTCGCACCTTGCCGAACATCTCGCTGGAGGACGCCTGGTAGAGCCGGATCGACGGGTCCACCTGCCGGATCGCCTCGAGCACCCGGGTGACCCCCATCGAGTTGAACTCGCCGGTCAGGAGCGGTTGGTCCCAGGACGCGGGAACGAACGACATCGCCGCGAGGTTGTAGAACTCCGTGGGGCGCACGTCATCGATCAGCCGCACGAGCGATAGCTGGTCGAGCAAGTCGGCGGGGCGGAGCTGGATCCGGTCGGCGATCTGCTCGATCCGCTCGTGGTTGGGTGCGCTCAGCCGGCGAACCACACCCACGACCTGATAGCCGTGCGAGAGCAGCAGCTCGGCCAGATAGGACCCGTCCTGACCGGTAATCCCGGTGATGATGGCTCTCTTCGACATGCTCCTCCCCGCCGACGCCTCGGTCGCGATGAGGCCCACCGACAGCGCCGCTCACAGCTTGAAGATGTGATCGCCCTCGAAGCCCTTGAGCGCGTTCCGCGTGTCGACGACGAGCGGCGCGCGCTCGACGATCGCCGCGTAGTCGAAGCACGCGTGATCCGTCGTGATCAGCGCACAATCGAACCCGGTCCGCAGGGCTTCGTCTGCGGGTATGGATTCGAGCCGGAGGTCGCCCACCAACAGCCGCGCCGCGTACGGGTCGCTGTAGGACACGTGCGCGCCACGCCGAGTCAGCAGCTGTGCGATGTCGATCGCCGGCGATTCCCGAGCATCGCCGACGTTGGCCTTGTAGGCCATGCCGAAGAGGTGCACCCGCGAGCCCCTCAGCGACCGCGACGCGCTGTTGAGCGCATCGACCACCCGCTCGACCACGAACCGCGGCATGCCCGCGTTGACGTGCCCGGCCAGCTCGATGAAGCGGCTCTCGAAGCCGCTCTGCCGCGCCTTCCAGCTGAGGTAGAACGGGTCGATCGGGCTGCAGTGCCCGCCGAGGCCGGGCCCCGGATAGAAGGCCATGAATCCGAACGGCTTGGTCTTGGCGGCGTCTATGACCTCCCACACGTCGACGCCGAGGTCGTGGCACATGAGCGCCAGCTCGTTGACCAGACCGATGTTGACCGCGCGAAACGTGTTCTCGAGTAGCTTGACCATCTCAGCGACCTGCATCGACGAGACCGGCACGACGTCCTGCACGATCTGGCTGTAGAGCAGCGAGGCGAGCGTCGTCGAGGTCTCCCCCACCCCGCCGACGACCTTCGGAATGTTGGCCGTCTGCCACTCGCTGTTGCCGGGATCCACCCGCTCCGGCGAGAAGGCGAGAAAGAAGTCCTCACCGGCCTTCAGCCCGCCGGCCTCGAGGAGCGGCCGCACGACTTCCTCGGTCGTGCCAGGGTAGGTCGTCGACTCGAGAATGACGAGCTGCCCTCGATGCAGATGCTTCGCGATCTCTTCCACCGCCGTCACGACGTAGGACAGGTCCGGATCCTTGGTCTTCCGCAGTGGCGTGGGCACGCAGATGTTCACCGAATCCAGATCGGCAAGAACGCCGAAGTCGGTGGCCGCCCGCAGATGCCCGATCTTCACGACCGGCTCCACCTGCTCGTTCGACACGTCGGGGATGTACGAACGCCCGGCGTTGATCGCGTCGACCTTCGACGCATCGAGATCGATGCCCGTCACGCGGAAGCCCGCGCGGGCGAACTCCACCGCGAGCGGGAGACCGACATAGCCGAGACCGATCACCCCGACCCGCGCACTGCGCGCGCCGAGCCGCCCGGTCAGTCGATCAATTTCCGATTCCATCGTAAAGCTACCGCCCCCCGGACCCCGCCGCATCGGCTGCAAGCTCAGCCTCGGGAGGCACCATCCGAGTCACGCGTGCTGTCGATTCAGCGGGGGTGAGGTCGCGCAGCAGTGACCGATCGGGGAAGCACGTCGTTCCCGGTCACGGGAGACGCGACTCACAGAATATATCAGGGCGGCCGACCCAGCACCAGCATGATACCCTTCCGGCGTTCGCGTCGATGCCCGAGGTCACTGAGGTCGATGTGCTCGTCGTGGGGGCCGGTGTCGTGGGCCTCGCAGCAGCCGCCGCGGTGGCCTCACCGGACCGTTCCGTGTGCGTGCTCGAGCGACACGCGCGACCGGGCATGGAGACGAGCACCCACAACAGCGGCGTGATCCACGCCGGTATCTACTACCCGGCCGGCTCGCTCAAGGCCCGGCTGTGCGTGGAAGGCAGTCGGCTGCTGTACGACTTCTGCGCAACCCACGCCGTGCCGCACCGGCGCTGCGGGAAGCTGATCGTCGCGACCGGAGAGTGCCACGCTGCCGCACTCGAGGACCTGCGCCGTCGCGGCGACGCGAATGGCGTCGAGGGCCTGGAGCTGGTCGACGCGCGTTTCGTTGGTCGCCGGGAGCCACACGTCCACGCCGAGGCCGCGCTGTGGTCGCCCAACTCGGGCATCGTCGAAGCGGAGGCGCTCGTGCGCACGCTGTCGAGACTGTGCCGCGACCGGGGGGCGATCATCTTGCCGCGGTCGGGTGTCCTGCGCGGCGAGGCGGGAGACGAGCGGGTTTCGATCGCGACGCCACACGAACGGATCCACGCCAGGGTCGTCGTCAATGCGGCCGGCCTGTACGCGGACGAGGTGTCGAAGATGCTCGGCGGCGAGCCGTTTCGCGTCTACCCCTGTCGCGGCGAGTACGCCGAGCTCAGGCCGCGACACCGCCATCTGGTCTCCGGCCTGGTCTACCCGCTGCCGGACCCCTCCGGGCATGGGCTCGGCGTCCACCTGACGCGGACGACCCGGGGGACGCCTTGGTCGGCCCCACCATCCGGTATCAGGCGGCCAAGGACGACTACGAGGGTGATCGGATGGCACTCGCCAGCTTCCTCGAGCCGGCGCGCCGGCTGCTGCCCAGCCTCGGGCTCGACCAGATTCAGCTCGGAGGCAGCGGGATCCGGGCCAAGCTCCACCCACCAGAGGAGGCGTTCGCCGACTTCATGATCGCGCGCGATCGCATGCGTCCCCGTCTGATTCACGCCGCGGGCATCGACTCGCCTGGCCTCACCTCCTGCCTGGCGATCGGCGAGACGGCGGCCGCGCTGGTGGCACAGACCCTCTGAACGATCAGGAGGGTGTCGCCCGCCGCCTCTCACGCCGCGCGCGGGCGTCGACGAAACGGCGAAGGGCGTCCTGCCACTCGGGCATCGCGACCCCCACCCGCCCCAGCTTGGCGTTCGACAGCGCGCAGAACGCGGGTCGGGCCGCCCGCAGCTTCGCCTCCGCCAGCGAGGTCGGCACCAGGTGAGCCTGGCGCCCCAGCACGCGCGCCAGCTCCAACGCCAGCCCGTGCCAGGTCACCATCCCCGAGTTGACGCAATGGTAGAGACCGTCGGGGGCGTCGCGCACGAGCAAGCTCCGGGTCGCCGCCACGACGTCGACCACGTAGCTGGGTGACACGGTCCGATCGGCGAACACCCGCACTTCCCGGTCGTCCAGTATGGCCGCGATGATCTTGTCCACGCTGCTCTTGCCGCGCGGCCCACCGAACAGGCTCTCGACACGCAGGACGTAGTGGCGCGGCGCGTCGCGCGCAAACCATTCCCCCAGCAGCTTCGAAGCAGCGTACACGCTCCGGGGGTTGGGCGCATCCTCCTCCGTGTAGGGCGTGGTGGCGGCCCCGTCGAACACGAAATCGGTGCTGTAGTGCACCAGACGCGCGCCGGCCTCCATGGCCGCGCGCGCCAGCGTCCGTACGGCGAAGGCGTTCGCCTCGAGCGCCGCCACGGCGTGATCCTCCGCCGCATCGACCGCGTTGTAGGCGGCGCAGTTCACGATGACCGCCGGCGCCAGCCGGGAGAGCGTCTCGATGACGGACCGGTGATCGGTGAGGTCCAGCTGAGAACGCGCCAGGCCCACGACCTCGAAGCCCGGCCCGAGCCCCTCGACCATGCAGACGCCGAGCTGGCCGGCCGCCCCCGTCACCAGCACTCTCATGGTGTCTCCACGCCGGTGCCGTCGTCACGCGCCAGGGATCTCGAGCAGACGACGGTCGATCTACTTGCGCAGCACGAAGTTCCCGACCACCAGCATGTCGAGACCGGTACCGTAGAAGACGCGTACCGCGTCGCGCGGCGAGCCGACGATGGGTTCGTGGAAGCCGTTGAACGAGGTGTTGACGAGAACTGGCGTCCCGCCGGCCTCCCCGAACCGGCCGAGCAGCTCCCGGAGGAGCGGAGGTTCCGAGTCGACGGTCTGGACGCGCACGCGGTCGATCCCTGCGGGCACGATCTGAGAGAACCGCGCCGGGTCACGGAACGTGTATTCGCACTCCATGTAGGGCGAGGACGATGGTCCGTCGAACAGCTGGGCGACGTCCTCCAGCCGGACGGCCAGCCCGTAGGCGCGGTGGGCTTCCCGACGCTTGAGGAAGCGGTTGAGATTCTCCAGCACGTAGGGCGCACATGGACTGGCGAAGATGCTGCGGTTGCCCAGCGCTCTGGTGCCCCACTCCAGCCGTCCCCGGAACCATCCCACGAGCTCACCTCGCGCGAGCGCCTCGACGGTCCGTGTCACGAGTGCGCGGTCGTCCAGAAAGTCGTAGCTCAACTTGCAGTTGTCGAGCACCCGCTTGATCTCCTCGTTGGTGAACGAGGGTCCCAGAAACGGCGAGGCGAGGCGAGGCGGCGGGGGCGCACCCGAACGCGTCGATTCGCGAAGCAGCGCACAGCCGGCCGCGACACCGGCGTTCCCCGGGT
Organism: Vicinamibacterales bacterium; assembly: GCA_965197935.1. GTDB lineage: Bacteria > Acidobacteriota > Vicinamibacteria > Vicinamibacterales > CAZQMT01 > CAZQMT01. The sequence goes on from CBDAOD010000003.1 coordinate 1,265,744, forward strand.
TGACCGGAACGAACACATGGTCGAACAGCCCCGACTCCCGGAGGAGAGTGCTCAGGTAGGTATTAAAGAAGAGACCACCACCGACGCAGAGCGACGACAGCTTCGTGCGGTCCCGCAGGTCGTGCAGGAGCTCGAGAACCAGCTCACCGAGCCGCAGCTGAACCGCGCCCGCGGTGGCCGCGACCGCGGTCGGGTCGGCCGACCGTGCGTCGGCGACGAAGCCATCGAAGCCGGGATCGATCTCGAGGCCATCGCCCGTCCCGCGAAGCAGCGTCGAGGCTCGCCCGGCATCGGTGGTGCAACCCAGCCGCGCCCAGGCCTCGACTCGATACTCGTCGCTCCCGGACCGCAGTCCCAGCCCGACGGTGAGCCGCGAGTAGACGCTGGCGAAGCCCGGGCCCCGCCACCCTATCGGGATCTCCTCGAGCGCGCCCAGGGCGCCTCGCCACACGGTCAGCTCACGCCCGGCGTTGGTATCGCAGACCAGGACGAGCGACTCGGCGAGCGCCGAGGTCAGAAACGTCGTCGCGGCGTGCCCGAGATGATGATCGAGTCGGTGGTGAGCGTGCGGCCCGGGCAGCTCGACGTCATCCTCCGCCGCCGCTATCTCCTCGAGATCCTCGCGGCGCGTCCGGGACGCCTCGAGGGCCACTCGTAACGCCTCCTCCGGGAAGCCGCCGGCCTCGATTCCCACATCGCGGACCCGGGTCACGCGCCCCTGCTCGCAGACCGCGGCCAGCGTACCCGCGCGAGCCACCGCCGCCGCCGCGTTCCGACGAAATCCGCTGATGCCGGCGACGACGCTCATGGGCGAGCCTGCGGCGTCGGCGCGGCGTAGAACTCGGCGATGCTCCGAACGACATGGGCCTGTTGCTCGTCGGTCAGCTCGGGATAGATGGGAAGCGCCAGCGCCTCGCGCGCGGCCGATTCCGCATGTGGGAAATCGCCGGCACGGTGCCCCAGATCCGCGAAGCACTCCTGGAGATGGAACGGCACCGGGTAGTAGACGGCCGTGCCGATGCCGCACGCGGTCAGGTGCGCGCGGAGCGCGTCCCGGCGCGCCGCGCGGACGACGTACTGGTTGTACACGTGTCGGCTTCTCACGGGCTCGGTTGGGAGCGAGACGTGCCCTTCCAGGTCGGCGGCGCCAAAGAGCGCCGCGTACCGCGCGGCGTTCCGACGCCGCGCGTCCGCCCAGCCACCGACGTAGGGTGCCTTGACGCGTAGCACGGCGGCCTGCAGCGCATCGAGCCGGAAATTCCCCCCGACCACCTCGTGCACGTACCTCGAAGCCGCGCCGTGCCCGCGGAGCAGGCGAAGCCGCGCCGCCAGGGCGTCGTCGCCGCAGGTCACTAGTCCCCCGTCGCCGAAGCCGCCCAGGTTCTTGCTGGGGAAGAACGAAAAACAGCCCGCCGCGCCCATGCTGCCGACCGGCCGACCCCGGTAGATCCCACCGATGGCCTGACAGGCATCCTCGATCACGGCGATCCCGGCGGGGCGCGCCGCGGCCAGAATCGGGTCCATGTCGGCACTCAGGCCGAACAGGTGCACCGGGACGATGGCTCGCGTCCGGGACGTGATCGCCACGGCGGCGGCCTCGGGGTCGAGATTGAAGCTCACGGGATCGATGTCGACGAAGACGGGTCGCGCGCCGAGCCGCACCACTGCCCCCGCGCTGGCGAAGAAGGAGTAGGTGCTGGTCACGACCTCGGATCCCGGTCCGACCCCAACGGCCTGGAGGGCCACCAGGAGAGCGTCGGTGCCGGACGACACACCGATGGCGTGGCCGACACCCAGGAGGCCAGCGAGCTCGCGTTCGAGTGCCTCGACCTCCGGCCCGAGGATGAAGCGTTGGCTGTCACAGACCCGGGTCACCGCCGCGAGCAGCTCCGCGCGAATCGGCGCATATTGCGCGCGGAGATCGAGTAGCGGCACCACGACCCCACCCGACTGACCGGGGGCCCCGTCGCGCGCGGCCCCTGGCTGCACGTTCTCGACCGGCTTCACTGCATGGCCCTCGTCGACGTCGACATCTCTCACAGGCACCTCCGGCAGCGGACGCATGGCCCGTCCCACACGACTGGGCGCCATGCCGCCGTCCTCAACGTGCCGTTACGGCCTGGGCCGCCCACACGGCCCAGTCGTGGCGGCCGTCGTCACCCTGGCCGGGCGGGCTCGTGTTGGTGTTGAAGATCAGCTCGACAAATTCGCCGCTGTAGGCCGAGAGATCGATATTGACCGGCACCCATCGCCGGTCGCCCGGGTTGGCGACGGGATTCAGGTGCTGCGACAGGAGCTCTTCGTAGGTACGGCCGTCCGACACACCGACGCGAAACAGCACGCCGTCCCCCTCTTGCTCCCAGGCCTCGCGTCTGATCCCGAGCGCGGTACGGAGCCAGGCGTCTCGCGGAATCAGCAGCTTCCAGATGATCCGGCTGGGAGGATGAGCATAGATGGCGCGTCTCGTGTCGCCTTCGATCGCCTCGTCGACGACCGCGAACGCCTCCGCGGCGGGCATGGCGGACCGCTTCTCGGCCTCGTCGAAGAGCACCACGAGGTCGACATCGGCTACCGATTCCGAGCGCCTCACCTGCGTCCAGATGAGGACCCCGATCAGTATGACCGCCCCCGCCACAGCGAACTTCATCCAACGCTGCACGCTCGTCCTCCCGGAGACCCTCGTCCCTCTGTCTGACTCTACTCGCCGCGGCCCCCCCCGGGGGGACACCGCCAGCCCCGTTACGTTCCGGCTGGCCGCGAGGGCGGCATAGACCATCCAGATGGTACACTGGCCCTGGCATGATCGCTAGCCGCGTACTCGGCGTGTGGGCCTACCGCGACCTCGTGCGCAACCTGGTGTCGCGCGACCTGCGCGTGAAGTACAAGGGCTCGATCCTTGGCTTCTCCTGGTCGCTGCTGCATCCCCTGCTCATGGCAGCGGTCTACACCCTGGCGTTCAAGTACGTCGTGCGGGTGCGAATCGATCACTTCCCGGTGTTCCTGCTCAGCGGCCTGTTGCCCTGGCTCTTCCTCACGACCGCGCTGTCCGGGGCCACGAACGCGATCACCGCCAACGGTCCGCTCGTACGCAAGGTCGCGTTCCCGCGGGCGGTCCTTCCCCTCAGCGCCATCGCATCACAGTTCGTGCAGTTCGCGCTCATGTACGTCGTGCTGATCCCCTTCGCCGTGTTCTTGGGCACGGGGCTGTCGGCCGTGTTCCCGGCCGTCATCCTGCTGATGGTCCTGCAGCTGCTGTTCACCTCAGGGCTCGGTCTGGCACTGGCGACCGCCCACGTCTACTTCCGTGACACGCGCCACTTGCTCGAAGTGCTGCTGCAAGTCTGGTTCTGGCTGACGCCGATCGTCTACTCGCTGTCCCTCGTCCCGGCGGAGTTTCGGCCATACTTCAGCTTGAACCCCATGGCCCATTTCGTGTCCTCGTATCACACCGTCGTCCTCGAGCATCATCTGCTCTCCGCGCCCACCCTGGCCGCGCTGGTAACGATCGCGGCGGGCACCGCATTGGCGGGCCTCGCCGTCTTCTTCCGCCACGAGCGGCGATTCGCCGAGCTCGTCTAGCAGCCCGTCGCCAGATCGCCCGCTGGGGGGCGGAGCGGCGACCGCCAGGTAAACCGTGAAGGCGGCCAGCCTCAGTGGCGTATCCGAGACACGTGCCTAAGCTTCCGCGATGGTCACTGTCTCTATGTGTTGAAATAATTGAAGTTACGCTCAGATCTCGTTGACAGCGGCGGCGGCCATTGACTATTCTCGCCTCGGTGCCAGGCTCGCCGGCGGTGTCGCTGGAGCGGGTTTCCAAGCGCTTCACGATCTACCGCCGCAAGACCAGTGGACTCAAGGAACGCCTGATCGGCGCAGTGCTGCAACGATCCGAGGAACGCGAAACGCTGTGGGCACTGCGGGACGTGTCGCTCGAGATCGCGCCGGCCGAAACCCTCGCGATCATCGGACCGAACGGGTGCGGCAAGAGCACCTTGCTCCAGGTCATTGCGGGCATTCTGACCCCTGACGGCGGGCGGTCACGAGTCGTTGGCCGGGTCACGTCCCTGCTCGAGCTGGGGGCCGGCTTCAGCCCCGATCTGTCCGGCCGCGAGAACGTCTTCCTCAACGCCTCGCTGCACGGTCTCGCTCGCGCCGAGGTCGAACCCCGGTTCGACGCCATCGTCGAATTCGCGGGCCTCGCTCGGTTCATCGACACGCCGGTCAGAAACTACTCCTCCGGCATGTACATGCGGCTCGGCTTCGCCGTGGCGGTGCATCTCGACCCCGAGATTCTGCTCGTTGACGAGGCCTTCGCCGTTGGGGACGAGGCGTTCCAGCGGAAGTGCCTGCGCACGCTGAAGGACTTCCAGGAGCGAGGCATCACGATCGTGGTCGTGTCACATGACTTGATCCTGATCGAACAGATGGCCTCCCTGGTCTGTCTCCTCCAGTACGGGCAGGTCGCCGCACTGGGGCGCCCCAGCGAGGCGATTGCGCGGTACCACGAGATCGGCGCGGCCGACCTCGGGACGACGACCGAGGCGAAGCGCTGGGGAAGCCGCGAGGTCGAGATCATGGACCTCCAGTTCTTCGGGGCGGACGGACGCCGTACGGATGTGTTCCGAACCCAGGATGCGATCACGGTGCGGCTGACCTATAAGGCCCCCACCCGCGTGGAGCGACCCGTCTTCGGGATTGCGATCTTCAGCCACGCCGGCGCGCACATCACGGGTCCCAACACACGGATGAGCGGGTTCGAGATTCCGGATGTCTGCGGCGAAGGGTGGCTCGATTGCCGGATCGACAGCCTTCCGCTGCTACCGGGACGATACCTCTTCTCCGCCTCCGTGTACGACCACGACCTGATCACGCCGTTCGACCATCGGGATCGGTTCAAGGCCCTCACGGTCCTCGAAGGCGGAACCGACCAGCGCTTCGGGCTCATCGAGCTACCCATCCGCTGGGGCTTCCCGGGACGGGGACGCCCGGAGGGGCTCTCCGGCCTCGAGGCATGAGCGACGTGCCGGTCACGGCCCTCCTTCACGCGTATCGCTGGCCCGACCACGACGCGCTCACACCCATACTCGCGGCGCTGGAGGCGGTCAGCCCGGGACGTGTGGTCCGGGCGCACGAGCGGGAGCGGGCCCTCGGCGCCGCCGCGCTGATCAATCGAGCCGCCGCCGGCTGTACCGACGGCGTGCTGCTGGTCGCGGAACCCTGCGTCGCCTGGACCGAGGCCCAGCTACGCACGGTCGTTGCGGCCGCCGGCGCTGGCCTGGCACTCGCCCGCCCCACGGCGCCCCCCCTCCGCCAGGCCGCGCACTCGACCGGAGCGCGCGCGCGAGTCCCCCGCTGCCGGCTCTGGGGGATCCGAACGACCCTGTTTCGGTCGCTCGACCGGCTCGATGCCCGGCTGTGGTCGGTCGGTGAGATCGACGACCTCCGGGCGCGCGCGAGCTTCTCGGGTGCCACGGTGACGGAGCTCGACCTCGATGGCCGCTGGATCGGACCGGACTCGTACCCCCTGCGGTCGGACGTCATCGCGCTGCTCGAAATCCGCAACGAGCTGATCACGGCGTTCAAGGTCGACCCGGCCGACGCGCTCGGGCCGCGGCTCGCGCTCGCCAGCGTCGAGGCCCTCGCAGCAGCGTGGCGGGCCGCCGCGATCGACCCCAAGGCATTCCGGCTGGGCGGGAGCTGGAAGGGTTCGCGCGCGCGGCCGGCCTCACGGGAGGCCGGCGACGACCCCGGGGTCTGGCCGCGGGACGAGCCTCGCACCCTGCTGCCACTCCTGGCGCTCGACAGCTTTCTACGCGAGGTGCCGTCGCTGGCGGCCGAGCGCGACGCCCTCGACCCCGACAGCCCGCTCCGGGACGCGGCAGGCGCGGGCGGCGGCCGCGGCGAGACGATCGACGACCTGATGGGTGCGATCGGCGCCCGCGTGCGGATGCGCGGCGCGGGACCCGACGGCGGCGGCCCGGACAGCCGAACGGCGGCCGCGGCCCCAGACGGCCCACCCACCGCCGCCGGTGCGGCCATGACGGCCGTCCCCCCCGGGGGGCCGGAGGCGCCCGAAGCCGTGGAACAGGCCGAGACCGCGCCGCCGTCGGTGTCGGTGATCGTCGTCAACTGGAACGGCAGCGAGCATCTCCGCGCCTGCTTCGAGTCGCTCGAGGCCAGCGATTATCCAGCCGACCGTCTCGAGCTGATCCTGGTCGACAACGGCTCGACCGACGGATCCCGCGATCTGATGGCTCGAGAATTCCCCGGGGTGCGAGTGGTATCGCTTGCCGAAAACCGGGGGTTCACCGGGGGCAACAGCGCCGGGGTAGCAGCATCCCGCGGGGCGGTCCTGGTCTTCTTCAACAACGACATGCGGGTCGAGCCCCGCACAATCGCACGCCTCGTCGCCGCGCTGGACGACCGCTACGCGTGCGCGGCCGCACGGGTGCTGAGCTGGGACGGTCGGCGGATCGACTTCATCCGGGGCACGCTGAGCTTCGAGGCCCGTGGCTTCCAGGAGCACCACGGCAAGCGATCCAGGCCGGAGCTGACCGCCGTCACGCACACGTTCTTTCCCAACGGCGGCGCCTTCGCCGTCACCCGGGACGCCTACGATCGCTGCGGAGGATTCGACAACCATTTCTTCGCATCCTACGACGACGTGGATCTGGGGTGGCGGCTACGGATGGTCGGGTGCGACATTCGGGTCGCAGCCGAGGCAGTCGTCTACCATCGGCACGGCGCCACGTTCCGCCGGCATCAACCGGGCCAGAAGCGCCTGCTCATGGACCGCAACGCGTTGTGGACCGCGATCAAGAACTACGCGGAGCCAACACTGCGACGTGCGCTGGGACCGATCCTTCTGCTCGCCACCCGGCGGATCGTGCAGGAAACAACCGTCCGTCGTTCGACGGCATTCGCGCGCGCGCTCGCCCCGTTCTCGCCCGGCTGTCGTTGGGGCTTCTCGGTCGGCCGCTGGTCGACCCACACCGGATGGCGATCCGCGAATCTCTACGCGGCCCCCCCGGGCGAACCGACCACCCGGACGTCCACGGCCTCGGTGATTCGGCGGATGCCCGTGGAGGCGCTGGTCGCGGTCGGCGAGACCCTCGATCGGAGCGCCGAGTTGAGCGCCTGGCGGCGCGAGGTCCAGGCGCGCCGGGTCGTGCCGGACGACCAGATCCTCCCGACCTTTGGCAGGGCCCTCGAGCGGAACTCCAGCGGGAGCTCGTACACGGAGCTGCAGGAGGCGCTGGTCGACGCGCTGGATCTGCGGCGGATCTTCAGGGGGCGACCGCGGGTGCTGATCGTCACGCACGAGCCGCTGCGCGCCAACATGGCTGGACCCGGGGTCCGCGCCCTCGAGATCGGCCGGGCGCTGAGCCGCCGGTTCGCCGTGACGGTCGCGACGCCGTATCCCCCCGGAGATCGACGACGAGCGGTGCGCCCTGGCCACGTATCGCCTCGACGATCCCGCGGCGATCCGGTCACTCGGCGAACAGTCCGACGTCATCGTGGCCTGGGGCTTCACCCTGTCGCGTTTTCCGATCCTGACGCGGCTCGACCTCCCGGTCGTCGTGGACCTGTACTGCCCCTACACGCTGGAGCACCTGGAGCTGACGCGCGGGCGGGCCGCCCAGACAGCCAACGAGATGGAGGCGGTCTCGGTCGAAGCGACCAACGTCCTCGCGATTCAGAACCGCGACCTGCGCGAAGGCGATTTCTTCGTGTGCGCCTCCGAGCGCCAGCGTGATTTCTGGCTCGGCGCCCTGCAGTCCGCGGGTCGTCTGAATCCGCTGAATTACGCGCGGGACCCGACGCTGCGCTCGCTGATCGACGTCGTGCCGTTCGGACTCCCGGACGTGGCGGCGGCGGAGCCTGGCCTTCCGGACGCGGGGCGTCCCGACGGCACCGCGCGACGGCTCAAGGGCGTTCATCCCGGTTTCCGTGCCACGGACCGAGTCCTGCTCTGGGGTGGGTCGCTGCTCGACTGGCAGGATCCGATGTCCGTGATTCGCGCCGTGGCGGAGCTGACGCGAGAGCGAGATGACGTGAAGCTCTTCTTCATGGGCACCAAGCACCCGAACCCCCAGGTCGTCCCCATGCGCGCGGTCGAGGAGAGCATCGATCTCGCCCGCAGCCTCGGTCTGCTCGACACGCACGTGTTCTTTCACGACTGGGTCCCGTACGATGAGCGACTGGGCTACCTGCTCGACGCGGATTTGGGACTCAGCACGCACCGGGAGCATCTCGAAACCCGGTTCGCGTTCCGGACGCGGATGCTCGACTACATCTGGGCCGGGCTGCCGATCGTGTGTACCTCGGGCGACCACTTCGCCGACCTCGTGGAATCGCGTGGACTGGGTCTGACCGTGCCCCCGAGCGACCCGGTGGCGCTGGCCTCGGCGATCCGACGTCTGCTCGACGACGAGTCGTTGCGGTGTCGGTGCCGGCAGAACGAACGCGAGATCGCGGACGCGCTCCGCTGGAGCCAGGTGGTCGAGCCGCTGCGCCGCTTCTGCGCCGCGCCGCAGTTCGCGGGGGACCGTGCGCCCGTCATGGCGGCGCTGATCGCTCACCTGGAGGACAGCTTCCGGGTCTCGAAATGGATGAAGCGGACGCTGCTCGGCCTGGGAGTGTCGGAGGGACAGTTCGAGGCGTTCAAACGACTGGGCGTGGTCAAGGCCGGTATGACCGCCCGCAACCGCTACGCGCGACTCAGAGCCCGACGCGCGGTGACTGCCCCGTCGCCGGGAGAGGATCGATGACGGACCTGACGGACACGCCCGCCCGGACCCACCTGGAGCCCACGCCCGCGCGGGTCGAGATCTCGGTCGTCATGCCGTGTCTGAACGAGGAGGCGACGATCGCGCGCTGCATCGAGAAGGCACATGCCGGGATCCGGCGTCTCGCGGTCGAAGGCGAGATTGTCGTCGCCGACAACGGCTCCACGGATCGCTCCGTGGCCGTGGCGGAATCGCTGGGCGCGCGGGTGGTTCGCGTGCCCGAGCGTGGCTACGGCGCCGCCTACCGGGCGGGCATCGTGGCGGCGCACGGCAGGCTCATCGTCATGGGCGACTCGGACGATACCTACGACTTCTCGAAACTCGACGAGCTGGTGCGCCCACTGCGAGACGGGGCCGACATGGTGCTGGGCTCGCGTCTGCGGGGCGAGATCGACCCCGGCGCCATGCCGTGGCTCCACCGCTACGTCGGCAACCCGTTGCTCTCGGGCATGTTGAACCTCTTCTTCCGCACCCGCATCTCGGATACATAGCGGCTTGCGGGCCTTCACGCGTAGCGCCTACGACCGGCTCGATCTGAGGACCACCGGAATGGAGTTCGCATCCGAGATGCTGATTGCAGCGGCCCGCGAACGGTTACATCTCACCGAGGTGCCCATCCGGTATCATCCGCGCGCCGGCGAGTCGAAGCTGCGGTCGTTCCGCGATGGCTGGCGGCACCTCAGGCTGCTCCTGCTTTACAGCCCCACCCACCTCTTCACGGTCCCGGGCACTATCATGATGGTCGCCGGGCTGGCGCTCCTCCTCCTGCTCCTCGGGGGACCCATCCGGCTGGCGGGCCGCGTAGTCGATTTCCACTTCATGTTCGTGGGTGGCCTCCTCGCCATTCTGGGCACGCAGGTCGCCACGCTCGGGATCTTCGCGAAGAGCGCCCGCCAGCGACCCGCCTGGTTCACCCTCGAACGTGGGCTGGCCGGCGGAGCGACCGTACTCGCGGCCGGCCTCGGTACCAACGCCTACATTCTGGCGCAGTGGATCGTCAGCGGCTTTGGACCCCTCGACGCCGTGCGGCCGGCCATCCTGGCGCTCACGCTGATGGTCATGGGCGCCCAGATTCTCTTCTCCTCGTTCTACCTGGATCTGCTGCGACTGGCGGAGCCCACCGGTCGGGGAAGTCGCGACGTCGATCGCGGTCGTCGAGGGCACCGGTCAGCGCCAGAGCGAGATGACAGCCCCTGATCGCAGCCGCACGCCGAGTGTGACCGTCGTCGTCGCCGCGCGTGACGCCGTGCGGACGGTCGCGCCCTGCCTCGCGTCGCTGCGGGAGCTCGACTACCCCACCTACGACGTCGTCGTCGCCGACGACGGGTCGACGGACGGGACGGCGACGGTGGCACGCAACGGCGGCGTGGCCGTCCTGGAGCTCCCTCCCGCGGGGCCTCCGCGGCACGCAACGCGGCCGTCGCAAGCTCCACCAGCGATCTGGTGGCGTTCACCGACGCCGATTGCACCGTCCCGCGTCACTGGCTCGGCGCCCTGGTCCGGGGGTTCGAGCAGTCCGGCGCCGCATCCGTCGGTGGCCCGCAGCGGAACGTCTTCGATCACGCGCGCGGGGACCCGACCGACCCGGGACTCGACGGCTTCTTCCGCTGCGCCTCCGTGGTCGCCGAGTACACGCGCGCGGGGAGGACGGCGGGCGAGGTCGACCACAACGCCAGCTGCAACAGCGCCTACCGTCGAGAGATCTTCACGTCCGTCGGGGGGTTCGCGGAGGGTCTCTGGCCGGGCGAGGACGTCGACCTGGATCTGCGGCTGCGCCGGCAGGGCTACCGCTGCTTCTATGTGCCAGAAGCGGAGGTCGTGCACCACCGCCCCAGCGATCCTGCATGGTTCGGACGGATGATGCGACGCTACGGTCGGGCGCAGCGAGAGCTGGTCCGCCGCCACGGACCCTTTAGACGACTGCACGCGCTGCCGGCCGTCGCCGCCCTGCTCGGATTCGCCCAGCTCCTCTGGCTGCCCGTGCGGACGCGAGCAACGATCGCCCTCGTCGACGGCGCGGCGATCTCCGCCGCGGGCGCCCTGCTCGCCGCCAGAGTGCCGGTCGCCGACTGGCCCGCCGTGATGCGGTATGCGGCGGTTGCGGCGGTCGAGTGGAACCGCGGCTTCTTGACCGGCTGAGGGTCACGACCCAGAGATCGGCTCGGCGACGCGGCGCCGGGTCTCGCCCGGCACCGGGCGGACCGCGTCACCGGCCTTGCTCGAATCAGGCTCCCCACACGCGCGCATACACCCGCAGCCAGTTCTCGCCCAACACCTTTCGGATCTCGGTCGTGGACCAGCCACGCTCGATCAGGCCCCGGGTGACGTGGGACAGCTCGGTGATCCGCTCGAACCCCGTCACGTACAACCAGGGCTTCTCGCTGTAGATCTCGGGGGGCGTGACCGCCGGGTTGACGGGCGCGCGCGGGTCTCGACCCTCGATGAAATCCGGTCCCAGCCCGACGTGGTCGGCTCCGACGAGACGGCGGAGATAATCGAACTGGTCGAGGTGCTTCTCCAGCCCGACCTGGGGCGTTCTGGGCACTCCGGCGTCGTGCCGAGTGCGCGCGTGGAAATCGTTGAAGGCCGTGACCCCGATGACGCCGCCCGTTGCGGCGATCGCCTCGAAGAGACGGTCGCTGCCATTTCGGGGGTTGTCGGTCAGGGCGGCCACGTTGGAATGCGTGCACACGATCGGAACGCCCGAAGACATCTCGATGGCATCCAGGCTCGTTCGCTCGCCGGTATGCCCCCCCCACATCGAGCAGGATGCGTAGGGCATGGATCTCCTCGACCAGCCGCCGGCCCGCCCGGGTCAGACCCAGGTGCGGCTCCAGGCAGCCGGCACCGAAGACATTCGACACGTTGTAGGCAATCCCGACCACACGCAACCCAAACTGGTAGTAGGCGCGCAGGGCCGTCGGCGGCGGGTCGCCCGGCGCGTCCCCCAGGACGTTGGCCGACTGCCATCCGAAGACATGCGCGAGGCGTCCGGAACGGTGGGCCTGATGGATCTCCTCCACGGTGGTGGCCATCACGATTCGGGCGCGATGCGTGTCGAGAAAGTTGTGCGCATCAGCGAACGCCTGGACGTCTGCGACCGCGCGGCCTCGCATCCAGCAGTCAACGCCCGCCGACATCTGCATCTCGACGTAGCGTGCGGTCAGCTCGGAGGGATCCATGCCGTTGACGACCACGGTCGAATCTTGGACCGCGAGCGGGTCCCGGTCGGCTCCCCGGTCCTCCTCGGCCGGCTGGGATCTGCCCCGTCCGCGCGCCATCGAGCCACCGGCGCCGGTCGGCCAGGAAGGCAGGCTCGCGGCGGCGCCGACGACGGCCCGACGCAAGAACGATCGTCGGTGCATGGCTGCTCTCCGCCGGCTCGCGTGGCCGGCGCTGCTGTCAACCCGAGAACGAGGGGATCGGAAGATCGCGCATGGTGTGAAGACCCGGCGGGGCAGCCAGGATCTTCGGTATCGAGTTCACCGCAATCGCCGCCGTGGCCACATCGCCATGCACCCCGCCTGCGATTCGCATCGAGAGGCCGGGCGACCCATCGATCGTGACGGCGTCGTAGGTCTCGGGGGCGCCCAGGTAGGCCTCCATGTGGAGTCGGATGACCGGCGCGTCGTTGCGGTAACCGATCCCGTCCTGCACGATCCCGCAGACCCGGCCACGCTCGACCGAGAGAAACGGGCTCGCGACGGGATCGGGCGCGATCTTCGGAGCGATATCATCGGTGATACGCCCCAGCTTCCAGCCGAGCGCCGCCGCAATCATGGAGATCGATTCGGCCAGGCCCACATGGCGGACGGTGCCCGCCTCGACCCTGGCGTCGAACTGCTCCGGGGTCAGATTCGCGCCAATCTTCTGCTGGAACGGCAGGCGGCGAAGGCCGGCATCCTGCACGCGGTCCACCCGAATCGCGTCGACGCGCGCGCAGGCGCCCGTCAACGTAATCGGTAGCACGTCCATCGTGAAACCTGGATTGACGCCGGTGCCCAGCACACCGACCTTGAACCGGCGGGCGATCGCGTCGATCATGCGGGCCCGCCGCCGATTCGCGCCGATCGGATACGACAGCTCCTCGGTCGTCGAGACGATCGGGAGGCGGCGACGGAGGATCGTCTCGATCTGCGGCGTCACGGCCCGGAGCGACGAACCCGTGCACAGCACGACCACATCCGCCGGGACCCGCTTCGCGCACGAAACGAAGTCGTCCGACACCTTGACCCTGAGACGGCGCCCCAGACCGGCCACCTCGCCCAAGTCACGTCCGACCTTGGCCGGATCGATGTCGACGGCACCCACGCTGCGGAAACCGCGGCGCCCGGCGACCTGCGTCACCACCGCGCAGCCAATAGGACCCAACCCGAGGTGCAGGACTCGAATGCTCATCGTGCCTCGGCGCAAGGCCGCGATTATACACGCCCGGCCCTCCGGCCTGCGTCGCCCCGAGAGGCCGACCGAGCGACGCGCGCAGGACGCGCGTCCCGAGCGGGACTTTCACGACGGGCCGCCAGGGGTTGGTGTAGCATGGGCCACGCCGTCGACCCGACCGCGCGCGGCGCACCGTCGGCTCGTGGGAACCAGATGCCCGATGCCACCTGCTCGTTTCGCTCCGGGGACACCGCGCGTCGAGGTGTCGCGGCCGCGCGACGGCGGGCCGCAGGCATTCTCGCACTCGCGGTGGTCGTCGCCCAGCCATTCGCCGAGCTCGCCCCCGGAGCGGCGAGCCAGCTCCCCGGGGCATCGGCGCCGCCCGCACTCGAGGCGGCCGCGGACCAAACCGCGCCTCTCGGTGCGCGGTCTCCCCGCAACGCCAGCTACACCATCGACGTCCGACTCGATCCCCGGGCACGGACCCTCACGGGTCGGCAGCTGCTGACCTGGCGCAACATCTCGCCGCTCACCGCGTCGGAGCTCTGGTTCCACCTCTACTACAACGCCTGGCGGAACACACGGTCGACCTGGATGCGCGAGCGACGCCTGATCGACGGCGCGTTCGGGGCCGCGCGTCGACCCGACGAGTGGGGCTGGATCGAGGTCACCGCCGTGCGGCTTCTCACCGACGGCGGCCCGGTCGATCTGACGGACCGAACACGCTTCGCCGCGCCCGACGACGGCAACGAACACGACCAGACCGTGATGGTCTTGACGCTGCCGACCGCCGTCGCGCCTGGGGACACGGCCTGGATCGAGATGGACTGGCGCGCGCACGTGCCGCGCACGTTCAGCCGGACCGGCGCGATCGGCAATTACTTTTTTCTCGCGCAGTGGTTCCCGAAGATCGGCGTGCTCGAGTGGACCGGGTGGAACTGCCATCAGTTCCACGCCAGCACCGAGTTCTTCTCCGACTACGGCGTCTACGACGTCCGCATGACCGTGCCGACCGGCTGGGTGCTCGGCGCGACCGGCGTCCAGCGCTCGGTCTCCGATAATGCCGATGGCTCGACGACGCACCGTTACTATCAGGATGACGTTCACGACTTCGCCTGGACGACGAGCCCCGATTACGTCGAACACACGGCCCGGTTCGAGCATCCGACCCTACCCGGCGTCGCCCTGCGACTGTTGCTGCAACCAGAGCATGTCGGTCAGGCGGCGCGACATCTGGCAGCGACGCGCGCGGCGTTGAGCCACTACGGCGAGTGGTTCGGACCGTATCCCTACGATCATCTGACCGTCGTGGACCCCGCATGGCAGAGCGGCGCCGGCGGCATGGAGTACCCGACGCTGTTCACGGCCGGTGCGCGCTGGCTCGCGCCGGCAGACGTGTCGAGCCCGGAGGGCGTCACGATCCACGAGGCCGGCCACCAGTTCTGGTACGGGTTGGTCGCCAACAACGAGTTCGAGCACGCCTGGCTGGACGAGGGGCTGAACACGTTCGCCTCGGCCCGGACGCTCGAGGCCACGGGACGCCCGAGCTTCCATGCCACGCGCTTCTTCGGAGACTTCGTCCCCTGGGTGTTCCGGGATCTCGCCTGGTCCCGGGCCATCGATGGCAACCGGCTCAGTCGGTATCGCGCCGCCGCCGAGCTCGACATGCAGGCCACGCCGTCCATGTGGTACTCGTCCGGCGCCGGGGAAGGCCTGAGCTACGCGAAAGCCGCATTGTGGCTCCACACGCTCGAGCGTCACCTGGGGTGGGACCGGCTACGCGAGGGTCTGTCCGTGTTCTTCGAGCGCGCGCAGTTCGAGCATCCTGGCCCGAACGACCTCTTCGACACGCTCTCCGAGACCAGCGGTGAAGATCTCACCTGGTTCTTCGATCAGATGTATCGCAGCTCGAACGTCTTCGACTACGGTGTCCAGACCTTGACCAGCCGACCGGCCTCGGAAACCGGTCATCTCGAGGGCTCGGACGGGCTGGAGTTCGTACGACAGACCGGCGGAGAGGGCGAGTTTCGTACGACGCTCGTCGTACGCCGGTACGGCGAGGCGGTGTTCCCTGTCGAGATCCTGACGCGCTTCGAGGATGGCCGCGAGATCCGGGAGCGCTGGGACGGGCGAGACCGGTGGACGAAATTCACCTACGAGACCCCGGCGCGCGCACGCGATACGCAGATCGACCCGGAGCGGATCCTGCTGCTGGATGTCGACTACACCAACAACAGTCGGACGCTGGATCCCCGGTCGGACACGGCGGCAACCAAGTGGAGCCTGAAATGGTTGGTCTGGCTCCAGGATCTGCTGATGACCTACGCGTTCTTCGTGTAGCGCGGTGCGATGCAGGCTGCCATGACGGCCAGGCGCGCGTTCCGGGACGGCATTCGGCGCGTCAACTCGGCGCCGGTCCTGCTGCTCGGCATGCTCCTCGCCACGCTGTTGCTTTCACTGCCCCCGGCCCTGATGCTCCGTGCGCAGCTTCAGGAGGACCTGGGCGACAGCCTCGCAGCCGAGACCGCGGCCTCGAGTGTGAACTACGACTGGTGGCAGGAGCTCGCGGACCGGACGACCGGCCTCGGGCGGACGCTCTCCCCGTCGATCATCGGCTTCGCGGCGGTGCTGGCCAACCTCGACCACGTGCTGGACGACGAGAGCCTGGAGAGCCCCCTCGTGGGCGTCGTCACGGCGTCCCTGGTGCTCTGGGCCTTTCTCGTCGGAGGGATCCTCGATCGCTACGCCCGCGGGCATCCGACGCGGGCGCACGGGTTCTTCGCCGCGTGCGGCACCTACTTCTTCCGCTTCATCCGCCTCGGCGCGTTTGCGGCAGGCACGTATCTGCTCCTGTTCCGGTTCGTTCACGCCTGGCTGTTCGACGAGCTGTACGCCGCGCTGACACGTGACCTCACGGTGGAGCGGACCGCCTTTCTCGTGCGTCTCGGGTTGTACCTATTCTTCGGGGCGCTGTTGCTCGGCGTGAATCTCGTCTTCGACTACGCGAAGATCCGCGCCGTCGTCGAGGATCGGCGAAGCATGATCGGCGCGCTGGTCGCCGGGGCTCGCTTCGCGACGCGTCGCGCCGCCAGGGTCTCCGGTCTCTACCTTCTCAACGGAGCGCTCTTCATCGGAGTGATCGCCGCCTACGCCCTGGTGGCCCCCGGCGCCGGCGGCACCGGATTCTCGCTCTGGGCGGGCCTGGCGCTCGGCCAGGCGTATATTCTGGCGCGGCTCTGGGCCAAGCTCGTGTTCTACGCCTCGCAGACCGCCTTCTTCCAGGGCGAGCTCGCGCACGCGGAGTACGCCGCGGCGCCCCTCCCGATCTGGCCGGAATCGCCGTCGGCCGAGTCGCTCGGCATCGACCGGGGGCAGCCGGCCTTTCGGCTGGGGGTCGCACCGACCCGCCCAGAGCGAGGCTCCGCCACCCGCCGCGCCGATCCGGAGCTGCAAATCGGATGACGTCATCGGCCCCGAACGCGCCCACTCTCCTCGACGTCTACCATGCCCGGCGGCACCTCGAGGGGACGATCCGGCCCACCCCTCTGCTGCAGCATCCGATTCTGAGCGAAGAAACGGGTCTCGAGCTCTACGTCAAGCACGAGAACCACAACCCCACCGGGGCGTTCAAGGTGCGCGGTGGTCTGCATCTGGTGCGCTCGCTGGATGTCGAGGAACGGCGCCGCGGAGTCATCACGGCGAGCACGGGTAACCATGGCCAGTCGATCGCGCTTGCGTGTCAGCGCGCGGGCATTCCGTGCACGGTCTTCGTGCCGGTCGGTAACAACCCAGAGAAGAATGCCGCCATGCGCGCCTACGGCGCGCATGTCGTCGAGCATGGCCGCGACTTCGACGAGGCGCGAGAGCGGATCGAGGCGGTCGCCGAGGAGCGGAGCCTGCGCTACGTGCACTCGGCCAACGAGCCGCAGCTCATCGCCGGGGTCGGCACCTACGCCCTCGAGATCTTCGAAGAGCTGCCCGACGTCGGCGTCATCCTGGTGCCGATCGGGGGTGGCAGCGGCGCAGCCGGCCTGGTGACCGTGCGTCGCGGTCTCCAGGCTCGGGCCCGCATCATCGGAGTCCAGGCCGAGCGGGCGGATGCGTTCGCCCGGTCGTGGCGGGGTCCGCGGCGGGTGGTCGGGGAGAAGGCGGACACCTTCGCGGAGGGCATGGCGACACGCGTCACCTTCGACCTCACCTTCGGCATGCTGCGGCGGGAGCTGGATGACATCGTGACGCTCAGCGAACGAGATCTCGCGGAGGGCGTCAGGCTCGCGCTGCGGGCCACCCACAACCTCGCCGAAGGCGCAGGAGCAGCTTCCCTCGTCGCCGCCCTCAAGCGTCGCGATCAGCTACGGGGCCAGAAGGTCGTCGCCGTCATGAGCGGCGGCAACATCGACACCGCCACACTGCGCCAGGTTCTGCAAGAGACGTGAGCGGCGCGGCGGGTCGACGCGCGGGTCATTCTTGCCGTGAATTCTGGACACGCGTATAGTCGAGCGCGTGCCCGATGATGTGACAGCCACCGTGCCGGTCGAGTGGATCACGCGGTGGTTGCGCGAGCGCGTGACGACGTCGGGTACCCGGGGTCTCGTCGTGGGGCTCAGCGGAGGCATCGACTCCGCCGTCGTCGCGCGGCTCTGTCAGCTCGCGATGCCGCAGGCAACCCTGGGGGTCCTCATGTCCTGTTACAGCGATCCCCGCGACGAGTCGGACGCACGGCTACTGGCCGATCACTTCGGTCTCCCGACCGCGCGTGTGGCCCTCGAGAGCGCGTACGACGGGCTCGTGCGTGCGCTGCAGGGCGCCATGGTCCGGGCGCCCGGCGAGGACGCGCCGCCGCCCGCCGACGAGGATCGAGAGCGGCTGTCGCTCGCCAACATCAAGCCGCGTCTGCGGATGACGTCGCTTTACTATGTGGCCAACCGTCTCAACTACCTCGTCGTCGGCACGGGTAATCGGAGCGAGCTCACGATCGGCTACTTCACGAAGTACGGAGACGGCGGCGTCGACGCGCTGCCGATTGGCCGTTACCTGAAGCGCGAGGTGCGCGCGCTGGCCGGCGAGCTGGGAGTGCCGCAGACGATCATCGACAAGCCGCCCAGCGCCGGCCTGTGGCCCGGGCAGGTCGACGAAACCGAGATGGGATTTACCTACGATGACCTCGAATCCTACCTGGAGCGTGGACCCGAGGCCGTCGCGCCCGCACTGGCGCTGAGAATCGAGCGGCTCGTGCGACGCAGCTCGCACAAACGTTCGATGCCGCCGATCGCCGACCCTCGCTAGTGCACCGCTCTTACCCCGGGCTGCTAGCCGATTCCGGCTGCGCCCGGCGGGCTCGGACCGCCCCGTTCCACCCCGGGACTCACCTTTCGGAGAGGCGTCGGCGCCCCGGATCAGATCCACCTTGGCGGCGCGTGCCGTCTCCCGCAGCAGCGGATCCGGATCTCCGAGACAACGGTCCAGCTCCGGTTCCAGATCGTGGAGTCGCAGCACGCCGATCGCATAGATCGCCGACGACCGGAGCCAGGTGTCCTCACTGGACAGGAGCGCCCGCACCGCATCCTCGGGAGTGTCCATCGACGCACCAACGAGCCGGTTCGCGAGGCCCACGCGACCGGTGACGCTGACCTGGCTGTCGAGCAGCGGCACGAGGAGGTGACGGAGCTCGGGCTTCAGGATGTTATCGATGAACTCGAGGGAGTTGGCGCGCACCGCGGTGTCGGTGGACTGCAGCCCGAAGTAGGCGCTGTGCAGGTCACGCGACGGGAACAGCAGTCCCAGCAACCGGAAGATGCGCTCCACCTCCTGCGCCATCGACCGCTTCAGGGCGGGCAACACCGGGTCCTCGGGCGCCAGCGTGCCGTCCAGCCGGCCGAGCACCTGATACGAGCGATAGTGCCCCATGATCTCGGCGGCCAGCACCATCTCGATGGCCTGCAGGTCGAGCTCGACCTCGGGATGCGTGACGCGCAGCTTGTTGAGCGCGGCGATGATCCCGAAGCGCAGGCTGGTGTCGCTCTCGAGCAGGCTGGCCATCAGGACCCGCTCCGCCGCCGCGCTCCCGATCGCGGCGAGCGCCGACGGGAGCTCCCGGCGCACCGCCATCGGGACATCGAGGTCGATCAGGTGGTCACGCAGCGTGCCCACAATCCGATCGCCGAGCTTGCCGAGCGCGTCGGTGCAGTCGGCGCGCAGCTCGGGGTCTCCCAGGTGCGCGAGCACGTCGGGAACGAGATCGCGGGCCCCCACCGATCCCACGGCCCGGATCGCGTGACGGGCGACCTCGACATCGGGATCCTGTAGCAGCCGCCGCAGCTGCTCGGGAAACTCGTTCGGCAGCACGGAAAGGATCCGAGCCGCTTCGAGACGGGCGCGTCGATCCTCCTCTCCGGTTTCGCCCGCCATGCGTTCCAGCAGCAACCGCGCCGCGTCCAGCTTCTGCATACGGCCCGGACGGGCGAGAAACGCGACCATGCTGGCCTGAATCGAGAAATCCGGAAAATCCCCCAGCTCGCGGATCCGCTCCAGCGGATCGATCTGTGCGTGCTCGGCGATGTAGAGCAACGCCTCCGTCCGCACCTCGAGGTCCGGGTCCCGCAGGAGGGACTCCAACCGCGTCGGGGCGAGATCGCCGTCGCCCTGACGGAGGATGGCCAGCATACGCCGTCGCACGCGGAGATCGGGATGCTTCAGCAGGACGTCCACCTCCGGCGGCGGGAGCGAGAGCTGTTGAGCATCCATCATGTCCAGCGCGTAGAGGACCTCCCCGGGTTCGCGGGCAGCCAGCATGGCCGTGACCAGCTCTGCCGTCGTGCGATCGAGCGTCCGTCGTGACGCCTCCTCGGTGTCCAGTCGGTGCTGGCGGATGCTCTCGCTGATCGAGTTGACATACTCGCGTCCAAGCGCGATGGCCACGACCGCCCATCCCGCGATCAACGCCAGGTTGATCGCGGCGATGCCCCTGAGCTCGAGCCCGATGCCGCCGAAGATCAGGAAGCCCCCCGTCGCCAGCCCGAGCATGGCGCCGCCGAGCGCGTCGGCCACCCGGCCGACAATGATGTCGATCGTGTTCTTGACGCCGGCGCGGATCGACGGCGGGATCGGCAGGTAGAGCAGCTCGTAGCTGGCCATGTGAATCGAGAAACGGAGACTCTGGTCCACGGCGTTGACCGCGAGAACCGACCAGAGCGCCGGGAAGACGAGGACCAGCGCCGAGCCGAGTCCCAGACCGAGCGGGAGAAGCAAGATCGTCAGCGCGATGCCGAACTGGCGCAGCGTCGGGCCGGTCACCAGGAGCTGAATCAGGAGCGCGAGGCTACCCAGGAAGAAATTGATCCGCCCGAAGAACTCCGTCAGTCGGTCGGCGTTGGCCGCGAACCGATCCGCCGCCGCCAGGCTGAACTGGAACCCGGTCCACTGCGTCACGATCGAGACGGGGAACACCATGACGGCGATCAAGCGCAGATAGCGCGTGGAGGCGATCCGGGAGAGGGTCTCCCGGAAATCCTCACGTGGCGTGGTGGCCGGCGCGGGCTGCCTCGGGATGCGCTTGCGCAGCACCGCCACGACCCCGGCCCCCAGGGCCATGAGCAGGGCGAGCACGAGCAGGAGGTTGACGGCGCCACCGAGAGGGCCGACCAGCGTCGTCGCCATCAGCCCTCCCGCGATGGCGCCGACGGAGGCGCCGCTCCCGATCAGGCCGAACAGCCGCTTGGCCTGCCGCGTGTCGAACAACGAGTTGGCGACCGTCCAGGCCTGGACCGGAGCGATGATGCCGTAGCAGTTGACCCAGACGTAGAACACGGCCGGCAGGAGCGGCAGGTCGTGGAATCTGAAGGCGTACCAGAACGCGAGCACGTTGCTGCTCGAGAACAGCAGCGTCGCGATGATGACGCGTCGTTGCCCGAATCGGGCGGCGATGCGTGTGTATACCGGCACGAAGCAGGCCAGCACGACCGGTACCGCCGCATAGACGTAGGCCAGGTTGTAGGCGCCGAAGCGCTCGAGGAACAGGCCGTTGCGAATCGGCTTCGCTAGCAGGAACGAGGCCACGACCGTCGCCATGTGGAGGAACGTGAGACAGACCGGCAGCGATTCGCCCGGTCGGATCCCGAGGAGCCGCGTGAGCATGGACTCGCAGTCTACCGCATGGTCGAATCGGGCATCGTCCGGGGAAGCGACAGGGCCCCGGTGTCCCTTGCCGCTTCTCCCCGCATCGCATACGATCGCGCATCACGCGGTTCTTGGACGCCACGCCGCGGCCTCGGCCGATCCCGTGACGCGCGTGCAACCCCGCCCCCCCACGCGTGAGAGCGGTAGGATTCGACATGGCTCGATCCCTCACCCGACGCATGCTCAGCCCGATCGTGCAGGTGCGCGCTGAGGAAAGCACGACAGCCTTCCTCATGTTCGCCTACTCGTTCCTGATCATGACCTCCTACAACATCGTCAAGCCGATCACGCGGTCCAAGTTCATCTCGGACCTCGGCGCCGACAACCTGCCCTACGTGCTCCTGGGAGCCGGGGTGCTGATCGGTCTGGTGATGACCGGGTACACCTGGATCCTGGGCCGGCTGCCCCGGCGGTGGAGCCTGCCGATCGTCCAGGTCGCGATCGTCGCCCTCCTCGTCGGCTTCTGGTTCCTCTTTCAGACGGACCAGGAATGGGTCTCGGTGGCGTTCTTTTTCGCCGGCCTCATCCTCGGGATCCTCCTCATCAGCCAGTTCTGGACGATGGCCAATCTCGTCTACGACCCGCGCAGGCGAAGCGGCTGTTCGGCTTCATCGGCGGCGGCGCTCCGCTGGGGGGCATCGCCGGCTCGGCCATCCTCACGAACTACGTGGAAGAGATCGGCACGAACAACTTCCTGCTCGTCAGCGCGGCCTTCATGAGCGTGTGCATCTTCGTGGTGGTGGCGATCATCCGACGCGAAGACCCCCAGCAGGAGACGTCCCCGGCGCCCGCTTCCCAGAAGAAGAAGGGTGTGGGAGGTCGGCAGGCGATCGTGCTCCTCCGCAACTCGAAGCACCTCCAGATCATCGCGCTGGTCATCAGCTTCGCCGCGATCGGCGCCGCAATCATCGAGCAACAGCTCAACATGGCCGCCGAGGCCGACAGGGGCCAGGACGCGACCGACGCCATCACTGCCTTTCTCGGGCAGGTGCAGCTCTACACGTCGTCCATCGGCTTCATCGTCCAGATTTGGCTGACCAGCCGAATCCACCGTTTTCTCGGGATCGGGTTCGCCCTCATGGTGCTGCCTGTCAGCCTGGGCACGACCGCACTGGTCATGCTGCTCAACCGGGCGCTCTGGGCTCCCGCCCTGGCGCGCGTTCTGGATCAATCGCTGCGCTATACGGTGGACAAGACGACCCGTGAGATCCTGTTCCTCCCGCTGCCAAGCGACGTCAAGTATCAGGCCAAGGCGTTCGTCGACGTGACGATCGACCGGTTCGCCAAGGGTCTCGGTGCAGTACTCATCCTGGTTTTGATCAAGCCCTGGGGCCTCGAGCTAGGCTGGCAGCAGCTCAGCTATGCGAGCCTGGCGATGACCGGAATCTGGGTCGTGATGGCGATCCGCGCGCGGCGGGGCTACCTGCTTTCGTTCCGCCAGAGCATCGAGCGACAGGACATGAAGCCCACCGAGATGCGGCTGAGCGGCGCCGACCTGTCGACGATCGAGACCCTGATCGAGGAGCTCGCCTCTCCCGACGAGCAACGCGTGCTGTACGCCATCGACATGCTCGAGTCCCTCGACAAACGCAACTTGATCACGCCCCTCCTGCTCTATCATGAGTCGCCGAAGGTCAAGGCACGCGCCCTCACCGCGCTGAGCGCCGCACCGCCCGAGACCGCCGAGCGCTGGCTGCCCAACATCCAGCGCACGCTCGGGGACGAGAGCACCGAGGTGCGAACCGCCGCCGTGAGCGCCCTGGCCAACATTCGCCAGGAGCAGGCAGCCGAGCTCGTTCGTCCGTATCTCGAGGACGACGAGGTGCGGATTGCCACGACGGCTGCCGTCGTGGTCGCGCGTAGCGGCCGCGACGCCGATCTCGACGCGGCGGAGGCGACGTTGACGCGCTTCCTGGCCGATTCCGTCGACGGGAGCTCGGAGGCCCGAAGGTGCGTGGCGGCCGCGATCGGCGAGGCCGCTCACCCGAGATTCCGGCACCTCCTGATTCCGCTCCTCTACGACGGCGACCCGGAGGTGGCGGCCGAGGCCATGCGCAGCGTCCAGCAGGCGGGCACCGCGGACTTCCTGTTCGTCCCGACGCTGGTCGCGCTGCTGCGGCACCGCCGCCTGAAGCGAAGCGCGCGCGGGGTCCTCGTCAGCTACGGCGAAGACGTGCTGGACGCGCTGGCGTTCTTCCTCGATGCCCCCGAGGAGGACATCTGGGTCCGGCGCCATATTCCGGCCACCATCGCCCGTATTCCATGCCAGAAGTCCATGGACATCCTCGTCGGGTCGCTCGGCGACCCGGACGGGTTCCTGCGCTTCAAGGTCGTGTCGGCCATCGGGCGGCTGCGGCGAACCCGCCCCGACCTGACGATCGACCACGCACCGATCGAGGCGCTGGCGCTCAAGGAGGGGCTGCGCTACTTCAACTATCTGAGCCTCCACTACAACCTGGCTCACCGCGCCAAGCTGTCCCGCGACACCCTGCTCGTCGCGGCGCTGGAGGAGAAGATCGCGAGGACCACCGACCGAATCTACCGGCTGCTGGGGCTCATCTTCCCGTGGAAGGACATCGCGGCCGCCCGCTGGGCCGTCGAGCACGGTGATGCCCGGGCGCGCGCGGGGGGACTCGAGTACCTGGACAACATCCTGAAGGGCCCGCTGCGAAAGCGCATCATCCCGGTGCTGGAGGACACGCCGCTCGACGAGAAGGCCCGCCGCGGCAACATTCTGCTGAAGACGCGACCACGCGACGTGGAGGAGACGCTCCTGCAGCTCATCAACGACGACGACCAGGTGGTGTCCGCGGCCGCCATCGATCTCGTGCGAGAGCGGCAGCTCTGGTCGCTGGCCGACGACATCGAGCACGTGCTCGCGCACCGGAGCGTGAGCGACTGGTACGTCTTCGAGGCGGCCTCGTGGACGCTGGCGGCACACCGCCTGCCCGACGACCGGCGACGCGCGCTGTGGCTCGAGCCGCTTCCCGCAGTCGAGCTGGCGAGCCGGTTGCGCCAGCTGCCGCTCTTCGCGGGGCTCTGGGTGGACGAGCTGTTTCGCCTCGCCGGTGTGGGCCGGCAGATTCGCCACGAGGGGGGACATGTCGTCTTCCGCGAGGGAACCGTTCCGGAATCCGCTCAATTCCTGCTGGACGGGCGGGTGACGATCGGTGGGCACGTCATCGCGGCGTACGAGGTGGGCCCCCCCGCCTCGCTGGGATTCGAGGAGATGCTCGAGGGCAGCCCCACGCCCGCCACGGCGCGCACCGTCGACCGGGCGGTGTGCCTCACGTTCACCGCCGACGAAATCCAGACGCTGCTCGCGGACAACACCGACCTGGTCCAGGGCCTGTTCCGCATGCTGATCGCGCGATCGCGGGCCCACGAAATGCTCGTCCTGCGTGGACACGCCGAGTCGGAGATCACGCGACTCGCCGTGGACGGCCTGTCTCCCATCGAGAAGGTGCTGGCGCTTCAGAAGCTCCCGGTCTTCTCGGCGATCAGTGCCGAGGAGACGTGACACCTCGCCTCGATCGCCTACGAGGTGCCGCTGGCGGTGGGCACCGAGCTCCTGGGCGAGGGTCAGGCGCCGTCGATCTACGTGGTGCTTTCGGGATCGGCCTCGGTGGCCTCTGAGAGCGGTGAGACGAGGGTGCCAATCGGGGTGAGCGATGCGCTCGGCGTCTACGAGACGCTGGCGGGAACCGCGGCAGGCCGCGGGGCGTGGATCGAGACGGACAGCATGGCGCTACGAATCGATCATGACGATCTGTTCGACCTGCTGGGACATCGCACGGAGTTGCTTCGGCAACTCTTCGGAGCGCTGATCAGCTCGCACGCGCAGCAGGTCAAGGCGTCGCAGACCGCGGCGGAGACCTCCGGTGTCACCGCGCCCGCTCCGGACTAGTGCACCACCGTCGAGATGAAGTCACGGATCGGGTTCGCAGCGCGCCCAGGCGCAAGGCGCCGCGACGAGGAATACCGGGAGTATTTCGAGGAGCGACAACGCGGCGGATGGGTGTGCTGCGGGCCGAGGCGTGGCCGCATCTCGACGGCGGTGCACTAACCCCGGGTCTCACTTGGGTTGCGCGGACGCGGCGGTCTCGCAGGCGCGGCGCACGGCTTCGACGATATGCCGGGCGGACAGGCCGTAGCGATCGAGCACCTCGGTGGGCCGGCCGCTGCGAGGAATCTCGCGCACCGCGAGCCTCGTGACCGCGAGCCCCTCCCGCCCCACGGCTTCGGCCACCGCGTCACCCAGGCCGCCGCTGACGTAGTGATCCTCCACCGTGACGATGGTGCCCCGGGACTCGCGCCCGGCACGCAAGAGGGTGGCCGCATCGATCGGCTGGACGCTGTAGGCATCGATGATCCGCACGTGGATCCCCTCACGTTCGAGCTCCTCGTAGGCCTGTAGTGCCTCGAAGACCGTGATGCCGGCCGCCACGACCGTGGCGACATCGCGGTCGCTCTGGCGCAGCACGCGCGACCCGCCGATCTCGAATCGGTCGCCCGATTCGTAGATGACCGGCGTCTTCGGCCGAGTCGTCCGGATGTAGGCCGGACCCGGATGATACGCCGCGCACACGACGAGGCGCTCGGCGCTGACCGCGTCGCACGGGTACAGCACGGTGCAGTTCGGGACGGCGCGCATCAGGGCCAGATCTTCCAGCGCCATCTGCGACGGGCCGTCCTCCCCGATCGAGACACCGGCGTGCGAGCCGGTGAGCTTCACATTGAGGTTGCTGATGCCGGCCATCCGGATGAAGTCCGAGGCACGGCTCAGGAAGCACGCGAAGGACGACGGGAACGGAATGGCACCCAGGCTCGCCAGCCCCATCGCCGCTCCGACCATGACCTGCTCGGCGATGAACATCTGGTAGAAGCGCTCGGGATGCGCGGTCTCGAACTTCTCGCTGAACGTCGAATTCTTGACGTCGGCGTCCAGCGCCACGATGTCCGGGTCAGCCTCGCCGAGCGCGGCCAGGACGCGACCGTAGGCCTCGCGCGTCGCAACCTGCTCTCCCAGCGCGTAGGACGGGTCGGGCACGCCGGCGGGCGTGGCAGACCGTCGAGGCGCACGGTCGTCCCCGGCCGGCCGGCTGACAGTGGGTAACGCCGGTACGCCCGGCTCGAGGCTGCCCTTCAGCTCCGCGATGGCCCGATCGAGGTCGTCCCCTTTTTTGATGGGCTTGCCGTGCCAGCCTGCCTTGCCCTCCAGAAACGACACCCCCTTGCCCTTGAGGGTACGGGCCAGAATCATCGTGGGACGGGCGGTCGTCGCCCGGGCCTCTGCGTAGGCGGCGAGCAGGGCCGAGACATCGTGCCCGTCCACGCAGACGGTGTGCCATCCGAACCCTTGCCAGCTCCGGGCCAGCGCATCCAGGTCGTGCACGCATCGAGTCGGACGGCTCTGACCGAATCCGTTCACGTCGATGACCGCGCACAGGTTGTCCAGCCGATGGTGCATGGCCGCCTGCGCGGCCTCCCAGACGGCGCCCTCTGCCGACTCGCCGTCTCCCAGCAAGACGTACGTACGGAAGTCCGACTGGATGCGACGCGCGTTGAGCGCCATCCCGACGGCGGCACAGATACCCTGGCCCAGCGAGCCGGTCGCCACGTCGACGAAGGGTAGCCGCGGAGTCGGATGGCCCTCGAGGTCCGAATCGATCCTGCGGAGACCGAGCAGGGCTTCCCGGTCCAGCGCCCCGAGCGCAGCCCAGACGGCATAGAGCAACGGCGCCGCATGCCCCTTGGACAGCACGAAACGATCGTTGTGCGCGTGACGCGGCTTCGCCGGGTCGAAACGCATCTCGCGAAAGAAGAGCGTCGCCGCGATCTCGGCGGCGGAGCAACAGCTCGTGGGGTGACCGCTTCCGGCCTCGGACGTCGAGCGGAGTGAATCGATCCTCAGGCGGGTTGCGACGTTCCTGAGCGCGGGAACGAGCGGCGAATCGTTCAAGGACTGGTGACCTCCGGCCGGGGCAGTCTACCACAGCGACCTGGACGCACTCGGGGGCGCGCGGCGTTCGAAGTTGGTCGAAAGACGCGCTGGATCGCGGTCCGCGCCGACCCGGGTGTCAGGACGAACGGCCTCAGTCGGGATCGATCTCGAGCACCGCGCGGGCGTATGCGGCCGAGGAGGGACCCTGCAGCCGATAGACGCCGGCCTGCGATCGGAGTGTCGGCACGGCCCGCGCCCGGAACGCGGGATCGCCGGAGGCCGCCTCGAGGCGGAGGAGCGCGCGCGCCGCGGCGCAGTTGCTCACGAACGGCTTGAGCCGCCGGGCGAGCAGACCGATCTCCGCCGTCTCCGAACCCGACTCCGGCTCGGACCGCGCCCGATCGAAGAACCCACCGGCCTCCTCGTCCCACAGGACACGAAGGCAGTAGTGCATCAGCTCCTCGGCGAGCTCGGTGTAAACATCGTTACCCGTGACGCTCGCTGCGTCGAGGAGGGCGTCGATCGCGCGTACCTGGTCGAGCAGCAGGCCCCGCACTCCGCCATGGTGATGCGCGACACCGAAGCCCGGTCGATAGGTCTCGAGCAGCACTCGCTCCAGGCAGAGGATCGCAAAGTCCCGCAACGAGGCGTCACCGAGCCGCTCCGACGCCAGCAGATACGCCGACGTCATCGCGGCGTTGGCGTCCACATACAGCGTGCGATCGACCGGAGGTGCCGGCGCGGCGTGCCGTGCCGCCGCGGTCGCGAGCCGATAGTAGTCCTCGTCGGCCAGCTGGCTGGAGAAGAAGCCGCCGTCGACGGGATCGCTCAGCTGGCCGTGCACGTAGCGGACGACGTCCTCCGCCCGCTCTCGAAATCGATGGCAGCCGAGAACGCTCCACCCGTCGAGATACACGCGGAGCAGACTCGCGTTCGTGTCCAGCTGCTTCTCCCGCTGGGGAGCGCTCCAGTCCCGCTCGAGCGCGTGGCTGAAGAACCCGCCATCCAGCTCGTCGTAGACCGGGCCCCAGCCCATCGCATCGAGGGTCAGCGTCAAGACGTGGCGAAGCCGGTCGTCGGGCGCGTCGCGATGGCGGTCGAGTAAGAACGCGAGCGCCTCGGCGTGGGGAAACTTCGGCGCGACGCCGAAGCCGCCGTGGACGTGGTCGAAGCCGTCGAGCAGATGGCCCCGCACCCAGTCCGCCGCCTCCGTGCCGCGCTCGGGCCGAACACCGGGAGCGCACGCCGTCGCGACGTCCTCGTGCGTGGCTGTCCGCCGGTCGATCTCGGTCCGGCGGGTGCGGTACGCCTCGGCGACGCGATCCAGTGCCGCCGGCAGGTGCTCGCGAGCGACGTAGGTACCGCCACCCAGAATCTCCCCCCGCGCGCTCAGGAACGCGGTCGTCGGCAGGCCGCCGAGGCCGTAGCGCTCGAAGATGTCCGGACGGCGATCGGCGTCCACCCGGATCGGCACGAAGCGTTCGCTGATGATCGACACGGTGGTCGCGTCGGCATAGCTGGACCGGTCCATGTCGCGGCACCACTGGCACCACGTGGCCGTCACCGACAGCAGCACCGGCTTGCCCTCGGCCTCGGCCCTGGCGAAGGTCTCGGTGTCCCACTCGAGCCACTGAACGATCGGGGGCGGTGGATTCATGGCAATCGTGAGGGTGGGTGCGTGCAAGCGTGCCCTCCGCACACCGGACGACGCACGGCGGACACGGGCCTCGGCGTGTGAGCTCCTCTATATAATGCCCCTGATGCTGGCGCTGCGCTATGCGTACCTGCTGGGTCTCGCCATCTGGCTAGGGGGCATGATCGTGCTCGGTGCCGTCGTGGCACCCGCTCTCTTCGTGGCCCTCGAGGCAGGCGACCCGGTCTCCGGTCGTGCGCTGGCGGGGACGGCCTTCGGCGAAATTCTTCGCCGCTTCCATCCGATCACCTACGCCTGCGGCGCCCTCATGCTCCTGAGCCTGGCTGGAGAGATGCTGCTGGGATCGCGTCCCGTCAGGGCATGGGTCAGGCTGGGCCTCATCGGGACCATGCTCGTGCTGAGCCTCTACTCTGGAGTCTGGCTCTCGGCCGAGATCGAGCATCTGCAACGGGAGCTCCAGGCGCCCGTCACGACCCTGGACGCCACCCACCCGAGTTGCGCGCGGTTCGACTTCCTACATGGGCTGTCGACGACCCTCATGATGCTCAACGTGGCCGGCGGTCTGCTCCTCACCTTCTGGGAGGCGCGGGGCCGGGACCCGGAATCGGCTGGGGGCGCCGCCGCCGCCGAGGGAGAGCCACCGACGACGCCGGAGGCGCGGGCCTGACCCCGGAGTTCACCTGGGCGGCGCGGACGAGACGCGACGGGGGAGTGTGGTGGGCCCAACGTGGCAACCCACGTGAGCTCCGGGGTTAGCGCTAGGTTGGCAGATCGCATACAGTGGTGCGACACGACGTCCACTCGGCACACGGGAACCCCCTTGCTGACCCGCGAGCCTCGGACGAACTAGTGCACCGCCGTCGAGATGCGGTCACGGATCGGGTTCGCAGCGCGCCCAGCCGCAAGGCGCCGCGAGGAGGAATACCGGGAGTATTCTGAGGAGCGGCCACGCCGCGGATGGGTGTGCTGCGGGCTCGAGGCGTGGCCGGATCTCTACGGCGGTGCACTAGGGAGGCTGGCCGTCCTCACGGTGTGCCCGGCGGGTGTCGTTCCGCACGACGCGAGGCTGACAAGAGTCGTACCCGACGTGATGCTGGACGATCTGACCCGGGCCGTGCTGTCTCGAGAGGAGGTTGCCCGCTACCTCAGAGGGGGATCCGGTGAGACGGAGGTCCAGGCCCGGGAACGGATCTACGCGTATCTGGACGAGCTCAGGACCACCCAACGATATCCGATCTACCGGGCCCTCAAGCACCCGCTCTACCCGATCCTGCGAAAGATCGATCGCATCGTGGAAGGGATCGAGATCGTCCAGAACGCCACCCGGACCGCACGGGTCATCTACGCGTCGAATCACCGCAGCCACACCGACTATCTGGTCGAGCCGCTCGCGCTCGACGACAATCGCATCCGCCCTCC
The DNA here is from genome assembly GCA_965197935.1 of Vicinamibacterales bacterium. Classification (GTDB taxonomy): domain Bacteria; phylum Acidobacteriota; class Vicinamibacteria; order Vicinamibacterales; family CAZQMT01; genus CAZQMT01. The sequence goes on from CBDAOD010000003.1 coordinate 1,296,105, forward strand.
CGTGATCGCCGCCGGGATCAACCTCTTCGGCGGCCCGCTGGGGCTGATCCACCGGCACGTCACCGGTGCGATCCCCATCCGGCGTAACACGCGGGATCCTGCGTATCTCGTCACTCTCAAGGCCTACGTCGCCGAGGTGCTCCAGCGACACGATCTCCTGCTCTATCCCGAAGGGGGTCGCAGCTACAGCGGAGCCCTGCTCCCGCCGAAGACCGGCCTCCTTCACGCCGCGATGCAGGGTGACTGCGACGCCCCCCCGCTGATCATCCCGATGGCGATCGCCTACGATCTCGTCCTCGAGGATCACATCCTGGCCCGGCAGGGAGTCAAGCGGCGACAGCGACCCTTCGCGCTCGAGTTTGCCGAGATGGTGCGGTACGCCGTCGGTTACCAGTCACGGGCGTACGTGACGTTCGGCGAGCCGATCTCGATTAGTGGATGGGACCCACATTCACGCCGGGACGTCATGGCCCTGGCCAAGCTCGTCCGCGGGCGAATCGGCGCCCTCTACAAGGTGCTCCCGACCGCGCTGGTCGCCGCCGCCATCAAGCCCTCGATCACGCGGCGCGAGCTGGTCGGCCGGATCGACGCCCTCCTCGACACGCTCCGCGCGCTGGGGGCGAACCTCGGCGTCCAGACCGGGCGGACTGCGTTGGAACAGGCGGCCGAGCCCCTGATCACTCGGGGCGTCATCGTGGCGGATCGGGGCCGATTCCGAGTCCGTGAACGCAACGTCCTCCGCTACTACGGCCGGTCCATTCAGCACCTGCTCGCGGGCCCACCCCTGGTCTCGCGACCACACTAGTGCACCGCCTCGTCAGCAGAAATCCCTGGCGAGATCCACGAGGACGTCGCGGCAGATCAGGACATCCTGGAGGTTCACATACTCCTCCGCGCTGTGGAGACCGGCGCCACCGGGCCCGAAGAGGATCGACGGGATCCCCGCCCGGCCCAGGATCCCGGCATCGGTCCAGAAGGTCATCCCCGTGGCCTCGGCAGCGAGCCCGCGGCGGGACGCCGCGGTCGCCAGCGCGCGAGGCAGTGGGTGCCCGGCAGACAGCTCGTGTGGCGGCCGGCTGAACAGCAGCCGAGACTCGCCCTCGAACTCCGCGTCGTCGGCCTTCAGGCTCGCCAGGATTGCTTCCGACTCGCGCAGCGCCACCTCCTGCGTCTCGCCGGGAACCGTCCGCCGCTCAAGCTGGAGCACCGCGTGATCGGGGTAGACGCTCAGCTCTCGGCCACCGGCGATGGTCGAGGCGTGCAACGAGGCCGTCCCGACCAGGCGGTGCGGCGGCCTCCGCTGAAGCTCACGGTCCAGATCCTCGAACCTTGCCAGCACGCGGCCCATCCTGAGGATCGCATCCCGGCCCTCCTGCGGCCGGCTCCCGTGCGCCGCGCGGCCGCGAGTCTGCACCTCGACCCACACGAACCCCTTGTGTGCCACGGCGATTCGCAGATCAGTGGGCTCCGTCACGACCGCGCCGTCGGCGGTCCAACGCGCCGCAAGGGCATCCGCTCCAAGACTGGCGTACTCTTCATCCACCACCGCCGCGACGACGAGGCGACCCGACTCGAGGCCGCCGGAGTGCGCGAGCACCCGGGCGGCACCAAGCATCGCCGCGACGCCGCCCTTCATGTCCTGCGTTCCCCGACCATAGAGGCGCCCGTCCCGCTCGACTGGGTCGAACGGCGCCTCCATCCCCTCGACACCGACCGTGTCCATGTGGCCGCAGAGCATGAGCGTGCGGCCGGGTGTCCGGCCCTCGAGCACGCCGACCACGTTGGGTCGACCCGGGGCGACGTCGGTCATGTCGACGTCCAGCCCGATTGCGCGCAGCTCGGCCGCGACCGCCTCGGCCACGCCCCGCTCGCCGGCCGCATTGGGAACGAGAGAGGGGTTGACCGAATCGATGGCGACCAGGACTCGCAGGAGCTTCAGGGTGGAATCCATGACCTCGATGTCGTGGGGACGATCCGGACGAACGTGAAGTCTAGCACCTCGTGCTCGCGCGCGTCCGCGCACCGTCTCCGGGCAGGGGAGAAGGTCCGCACGTGACGTCGGTCTCGGCCTCGTCAGACGCGGGACGGGCTCTGCTATCATGAGCCGGTGAGCGCTCCGGGCACTCTCGACGGCCACCGCATCGCCCACGACCGCGCGAACGGAATCGCACCGCGATGACCGGGTTCGTCACGATCCCTGGCGGCTGGTTTCTGATGGGCAACGACCGGGGGCGCACCGACGAGCGCCCGGCCCATCGCGTCTGGGTGGATTCGTTCGCTCTGGCAGTACATCCCGTCACCCGCGGCGAGTACGTGACGTTTCTCGACGCGACCGGTCATGATCTGCCTCGCGAGTGGGATGCCCCGAGCCTGGCCGTCCCCGACCTGCCGGTCGTCGGCGTCAGCTGGCACGACGCCGTGGCGTACTGTCGCTGGCGGGAGAGCCGTGGACAGCCGAGCCGACTCCCAACCGAGGCCGAGTGGGAGCGCGCCGCGCGTGGCGGCCGGGAGAACGAGCACTACCCGTGGGGCGACGCCATCCCCGACTGGGTCCCAAACCAGGGCCGCGGTCCTCTGGACGCCCCCTGGTCGGTGACCCTGGGCGAGCCCAACGATTTTGGGCTCTACGGCATCTCCGCCAATATCCACGAATGGTGCGCGGACTGGCTCTCTCCCGCCTACTACGCGTCGTCTCCGGAACGTAACCCGGCCGGGCCGAGCGAGGGCACCCGGCGCGCGTCGAGAGGCGGCGCCTGGCGTCACGCGGTGACGGTGAGCCGCTCTGCCGCACGCAGTGGGATTGACCCCGCGTTCCGCTACAATGACTACGGCTTCCGCATCGCTCAGGGAAGCCCGCCCCGCTAGTGCACCGCCGTCGAGATGCGGTCACGGATCGGGTCGCAGCGGGCCCAGGCGCAAGGCGCCGCGACGAGGAATACCGGGAGTATTTCGAGGAGCGGCAACGCCGCGGATGGGTAGGGTGTTTCGGCTCCACGCTGATGTCCGACCTCGATCGAGCCACGGAGATCGCCCTCGCCGTTCGGCGATCCGGCGGCCGAGCTCTGCTGGTCGGCGGGTGGGTGCGAGACCGTCTGCTGGATCGGGAGACCAAGGACGTCGACCTCGAGGTCTACGGTCTGCCAGCGGCTCGTTTGCGCCCTCTGCTGGAATCGCTCGGTCGCGTCGACGCGGTCGGCGAGAGCTTTACCGTCTACAAGCTGGACGGCATCGATGTCGCGCTCCCGCGAACCGAGTCCAAGACCGGCAGGGGACACCGCGGATTCGAGGTCACCGGGGACCCGGGACTGCCGATCGCGGAGGCCGCGCGCCGACGCGACTTCAGCATCAACGCGATCGCCTGGGACCCACTCACCGGCGACTACCTCGACCCGCACGACGGTCGCGACGATCTGCGCCGCGGCCTCCTGCGTGCGGTCGACCCGGCCACCTTCGGCGATGACAGCCTCCGAGTACTACGCGCCGTCCAGTTCGCGGCGCGCCTCGGCTTCGAGCTGGAATCGAACACGCGGCGGATCTGTCGCGGGATCGCCCTGGACGATCTGCCCTCGGAGCGCATCTGGGTCGAGCTGGAGAAGCTGCTGCTCCAGGCTCCCCGCCCATCGGTTGGCCTCGCGCTCGCGCTCGAGCTGGACGTCGTCGGGAAGCTGTTCCCCGAGCTCCAGGCTCTGGTCGGGTGCCCACAGGAACCGGGGTGGCACCCGGAGGGAGACGTCTGGGTGCACACCCTGCTGGTGGTCGATCAGGCCCGACAGCGCATCGGCGATCTCGATCACCCCCGGCAGGTCGCGGTGATGCTAGGCGCCGTGTGCCATGACTTCGGCAAACCGTCCACGACCGCCGTCATCGACGGCCGGATCCGATCGCGCAATCACGAGCCGGCGGGCGTGCCCCCAGCCGAGACGTTCCTCGATCGACTCAACCTCCGGACGCTCGGCGGGTACGACGTGCGGCGCCAGATCCTGGGGCTCGTGGCCCATCATCTGAAGCCGGGCATGTGGCACAGGGCGCCCGCCGCGGTTGGCGACGGCGCCTTTCGACGTCTCGCGCAGAAGGTCGACCTCGAGCTCCTGGCCCGACTGGCCACGTCCGACTGTTTCGGCCGGACGGGCACCTTCGACTGCTCGGCGATGGAGTGGTTCCTCTCCCGCGCCCGTGCCCTGGGTGTCGAGCACGCCGCGCCACCCGCGCTGCTACGCGGCCGACACCTACTGGCGCTCGGGATGCAACCCGGCCCGGCGGTGGGACGACTCCTCGAGCGGATCTACGAGCGCCAGCTGGATGGGGAGGTGACCTCCGAGGCCGAGGCGATCGCCGCAGCCACCCAGCTGCTCGCCACGTCCGACCCACCTGGCTGACCGACCACCCCGGTTGCGCCCGGCCGCCGGTCGGCCGCGCGACGCTCGCGGCACCCCACGCCTGACGGCGGTGACTCCGCAGGATGCGATCCACGATAATGCGGCCGTGCCACGAGACACGCTCATCGACTTCTTCGACGACCTTGCCGTGAACCGTGGGGAGTTCCTCGTACACGACGACGGCTACCGCAGTCGCGGCTACCGCTACTCCCAGATCGCCACGGCAGCCAGAGCCTTCGACGAACGACTGGCCGAGAGCGGGCTGACGAAGGGCGACAAGGTCATCCTCTGGTCGGAGAACCGGCCTGAGTGGATCGTCGCGCTGTGGGGCTGTCTCCTGCGCGGGGTCATCCTGGTGCCGATCGACTACCGGGCGTCTCTGGACCTCGTCCTCAGGGTGCGGCGCATCGTCGAGGCCAGACTCGTGCTGGTCGGCGAGCAGGTCACACCGCCACCCGGCGAAGCGGATGTGACGGTGTGGCGGGTTCACGACGCGATCGCGATTCCGTCTCGGCCCCCCGCCAAGGCAACCGGCGCCGCACGCGCCCAGCAACCGCGGCAGCCGGCGCGGCGGGACGACGTCGCGGAGATCATCTTCACGTCCGGCGCCACGGCTGAGCCCAAGGGAGTCGTCATCACTCACCGCAACATCCTGGCGAATGTCATGCCGGTCGAGCGCGAGGTGAAACGCTACCGCCGGTATGGCCGCCTCTTCTTCCCGATCAGATTCCTTAATCTCTTGCCGCTCAGCCACATGTTTGGTCAGGCGATGGCGACCTTCATCCCGCCGATGCTGCCGGGCGTCGTCGTGTTCATGCGCGGTTACAACCCGGCGGAGATCGTGCGGCAGATCAAGACGCGACGGGTGTCCGTCCTGGTCAGCGTACCCAAGATTCTGGACGTGTTGCGGGATCACGTCTTACGGACCTGCCCAGAGGTCGCCGAGCCACGGACGGCTCCCCGGCACTGGCTCGTCCGGTGGTGGCGTTACCGCAGGGTCCACCGGCTCTTCGGCTGGAAGTTCTGGAGCTTCGTCGTTGGCGCCGCCCCGCTCGACCCCGACCTGGAAGCCTTCTGGTCGCGACTCGGCTACCTGGTCATTCAGGGATACGGACTTACCGAGACGGCGCCGATCGTGACGCTCAACCATCCGTTCCGGTCGCGCCGGGGCACGGTGGGCAAACCGATCGCCGGGGTCGAAGTGAAGATCGCCCCCGACGGCGAGGTGCTCGTGCGAGGCGAGAACGTCACGTCCGGTTATTACCGGGCAGAGGCGGCCAACGCCGCGGCGTTCGAGAGTGGGTGGTTCCACACCGGCGACATCGGCGCGTTCGACGACGACGGGCGCCTCCTGATCCGTGGCCGCAAGAAGGAGATGATCGTCACGCCGGAGGGACTCAATGTCTTTCCGGAGGATGTCGAGCGCGTGCTCGACCGTGAGCCGGGCGTCCAGGAATCCGCGGTTGTGGGAATATCCCGCGGCGGCGAGGAACGCCCGCACGCGGTGTTGGTGCCGGAGGCTGGCGCCGAACCGGCGGCCATCGTGCGCCGGGCCAACCTGGAACTTGAGGACCATCAGAAGATCCGCGGCGTCTCGGTGTGGCCGACCGACAGCCTCCCGCGCACCGAGGGCACGCGCAAGCTGAAGCGTCACGAGATCCAGCGATGGGTCGCGGAGGGCACGCCTCCGGCGGCGCAGGCGCCGGCATCGGGCGACACGATCGCGTCGATCGTCGGCCGGTATGCCGGTGGCCGCACGGTGGCGCCCGAGACGACGCTCGAGGAGCTCGGGCTCAGCTCGCTCGAGCGGATCGAGGTCATGATGGCGCTGGAGGAGCGTTACCGTACCACCCTCGACGAGGCGTCGTTCGGCGCGGCGAGCAGCGTCGCCGAGCTCCAGAGACTGATCGCGCAGCCCGACACGGCCGCCGCGGTCCCGGAACCGGCCGACTTCCCTCTGTGGGCTCACGGCCTCGGCGCTCGAACCATCCGACGCCTGAGCCTGGCGACCTGGATCCTGCCGCTGGCCCGCCTGTTCGCCTGGATGCGCGTCGACGGCGTCGAGCACCTCCGATCCCTCGAAGGACCTGTGGTGTTCGCGGCGAACCATCAGAGTCACATGGACACCCCGGTGATTCTGGCGGCCCTGCCCCCGTCGCGGCGGTATCGTACGGCTGTCGCGATGGCCAGGGAGTTCTTCGAGGCTCACTTCCATCCCGACCGGCACCCGTGGCGGGCGCGTCTGACGAGCGGTCTCAACTATCAGTTGGCGGCCCTCTTCTTCAACGCCTTTCCGCTCCCACAGCGCGAGGCCGGCACGCGCCAGGTGCTGCGCTACATGGGCGAGCTCGCCGAGGATGGATGCTCGGTGTTGATCTTCCCCGAGGGCCGGCGGACCGACCATGGCGAGATCAACCAGTTCCGGCCCGGCATCGGCATGATCGGCGCACGGCTGGGGCTACCCGTCGTGCCGGTGCGGATAGAGGGGCTCGATCGCGTACTCCATCACTCGTGGCACATGGCCAGGCCGGGGCGTGTGCGCGTCGCGTTCGGCGCCCCGATTCGAATGGAGGGCGAGGACTTCGTGGCGCTCACCGCCGGCGTGCGGGAGGCGGTCACGCGTCTCTGAGCGGGCTCCGGACCCAGGGTCCGATTGCGGCGCTGCATCGGGTATGTCAGAATGGGCGCTGGAGGTTGGTTGAGCAAGGACGATCTGATTGATGTTCAAGGAACCATCGTCGCGGTCCACAGCGGCGGTTTGTATCGTGTCCAGTGTGACGCAGGCCACGAAGTCCTCGCGCAGCTGAGTGGCCGCATGCGACGGTTTCGGATCAAGGTGGTCCCGGGGGATCGGGTCACGGTGGGCGTGTCGCCATACGATCCCGAGCGAGGAATCATCACCTTCCGCGCCCGGTGAGCCGGCGCGCGAGACACGCCGAGGCTCCCTGGAGCCTCGGGGCCAGCGGATAACGACCCATGTTCGAAGATCAAGAACCGCCCGCGCCCGCGGCGCCCGATGCGGCCCCGGTCTCTGCGGCGGTGGAGCGTTTTCGCTCCTGTCGGTGGAGGGCGCCCCCGGAGCAGGGCGAGTACTGCACCCACCGCGACGTTCTGCCGTTGGCCGGCGCGAACAGCTTCAACCCCGAGGCCTGGTGCCCGGACTGCGAGTTCTACAAGCTCCGGCGCACGCCGCGCAAGCGCGAACCCGACGCCTTCCGTTACTAGTGGACTGTCGCAGAGGAAGCTTTACCATCCTCCGGCCGGGCCGCTCCGCCTGACGGTGTTGCTCCTCGGTCGAATTCCGCCTGTATGCTCCCTCGTCGCGCCTTGTCAGGCGGGCGTCGTGGCTCGGACTATGGCAAAAGCTTCCTCTGCGACAGTCCACTAGCGCGCCACTCGACGGGCGGCCCGGTCACTCACCGAACTCCGTCGCCAGCTCCACCCACTCACCGGCGGGCGCCAGCTTTCGATACGCCCGCCAGTGGGGCTTCGCGTCCTGGGAACACCCCATCTTCTCCAGCGTCACCGCGAGATAGAAGTGCGCCTCGGCGTACGACGGGCCCAACGCCAGCGCCTCGTCATAGCAGGCCTTCGCGTCCTCATAGCGGCCGAGGTCGTGATGGATGTTGCCCAGGTTGAAGTGCGCTTCGAAGCAATCGGGCTCGAGTCCCATGGCCCGCTCGTAGAGCGCCTGTGCCTCGATGAGCTCGTCCCGCGCATAGTGGATGTTGGCGAGGTTGACGAGCGCGGCCACCATGGCCGGGTCGATCGACAGGGCGCGTCGGTAGGCCGCCTCCGCTTCCGCCCGCGTCTGCAAGGTCCCGTCGTCGAGCGCCGATCCATCGAGGAAGTGCCGTGCGGCCAAGCTCGACGCCGCGCCGGCATTCCCGCGATCGCGCTCGGGCCTGACCCTCGGCGCCGCCTCGAGGGTCACGACCTTGGCCGGTGATGCGTCGCTTCTGGCGGGTCGGAAATCGAACGCCAGCTGCCCCTCACGCACGGCGATCAGCGAGCGGACGATCGTGCGAAACGACACGCCTTGCTCCACCTGGGCCACGACCTGCTTGATCACCAGCAGATCGGAGAAGCTGTAATAGGATTCGCTGTCGGTGCGGACGACCGATCGGATCAGCCCCCACTTCTCGAGATAGCGGAGATGATCCTCACGAACCGCAGGGTAGAGGCTGCGGATGTCGCGGAGCCCGTAGTAGTGCTGCGCGAGCGCCTCGGGCGAAGGCAGCCGGGCCAGCGCGCAGAAGTCCGCCTCGGCCAGGATGCTGACGCGGCCAGCATGGCTCGCGTTGACCTGCTCCGCCTTCTTGATCTTCTTGGTGTTCTCGGCGTCCTCCGCCCGCTCACCATTTCCGCCCTGCGGTCGTGCCACCGCGCGCGGACCTCCGGCCGCGCCCCCCGCGCCCCCCGCGCCGATGACCAACATCGTGGTCCGGGCGCTCACCTCCTCGGCCGCCACGCCACCGAGTCGCTGGACCAGCGCCCGCGCATCGCGGCGGCTCACCGATGACAGCTGCCCGGAGAAGACCACGACCTGGTCGGCGAACACCAGGAGCAGGGGGCTCCGGTCGTCTGATGATGCAGCTGGGGACAAGGGCAGCAACCAGGCTGACTACCGACGATCGGACTGAAAGATGAAGGAGACGCGAGACGATGTCAAGGGGGGACACCAGGTCGTGAGCGTCCCGGACGATCCTCGCACGCAGATCGCGCGGACGCAGTAACATGATCGGCCACGTCGAACACGATCGACCACGAGCACCAGGAAGGGAGACGGAGATGCCGTCAACCGATGGCCCGGGTGGCACGTCGCCCGAGCGCCCGACGATACGGGTCGGTGTGCTCGGAGCTGGCGCCTGGGCGCGACACGCGCACCTGCCGGGCTATCGGAGGGACCCGCGGTGCAAGGTCGTGGGGATCGCGGACCCGCGGGTCGCCCTCGCGCGCGATGCGGCGAGGGATTTCGGGATCGCCTCTGTCGAGGCGGACGCGCGGGCGCTGATCGAGCGTGACGACATCGATACCATCGATGTCTGCACGCCGAGTCACACTCACTTCGATCTCGCGTGGGCCGCGCTCGAGGCGGGCAAGCACGTGCTGTGCGAGAAGCCGGTGGCGTTCGACTTCCGGGCGACCCGCCGCGCACGCGACTTCGCGGTCGCGAAGGGCCTCAGAACCAAGGTCGGCCTCACGTTCCGCTACAGCCCGGCCATGCGGTGCATGAAGGAGTTGATCAACCAGGGCTACGTTGGGACGCCCTTCATCTTCAATGGCTACGAGCAGAACTCGCAGTGGCTCGACCCCAACGTTCCGCTGCGGCAGGTCGATGCCGATGCCGACCCCGACACCATCCAGGTCTCGTCGCTCGAGGGCTACGGCGCGCCCATCATCGACCTCGCACACTGGTTCGTCGGCACCGAGCTCGACTCGGTGATCGGCACGATGCGCAACTTCGTCCCCGAGCGTATGGTCAGGCAAACCGGGCGTCGCATGCGCATGAACATCGATGATGGTGACATCTTCATGGGAGAGTTCCGCAACGGCGCGCTGTGCTCGATCCAGACCAGCTATGTGACGGTCGGCAACTACCCGGTGAGGGTGAGCGAAACTTAGAGTCTCCCTCTGGGATGGGTGAAACCCCTCGCCTTTAGGCGAAGCCTTCAGGAGGCCGCAGGGCCGGACCTCTTCGGGCTCTGGGACGTGCGCCGTGATAGTCGGCTTCAGCCGACGCGGCGCACTGATTCCCTCGCCTTCAGGCGAGGGAGACTCAATTGGAAATTGAAACGGCTCCCACACCCTGTGGTTTGATGACGTTAAGCAAAACGGCCATCAACCCACGAGAGAAAGGAGCCGAGATGAGCAGTGTCCTACGTCCTGTCAGGAAGCGCAAGAAGGGTCGCCAGCTGGGCCGGGTCGAGGTCATCCGGCGCGAGGACTACACCGCGCTGGAGCTGGACGCCAAGGTGGAGCTGATCCGCTCGCTGGTCCCGCTGGGCTTGATGCACGTGGAGGAGGTGCTCGACGAGGAGGTAACGGCGCTGGCTGGCGAGCGCTACGCCCGCAAGGCCGCGTCGATCGGGGGCCGCCGGCACGGTAGCAACCCTGGGACCGTGGCCTGGCGGGGCAGCGGGTGCCGATTCGGGTGCCGCGGGTGCGCGGGGCGGGAGATTCCGTTGCGCGCCTACGAGGCGTTGCATGGCGACGGCGCGGTGAATGACCTCCTGCTGAAGCGCGGGCTCTATGGGATCTCGTGTCGCAACTACGAGGCGGCCGCCGAGGCGATTCCCGGCGCGATCGGGCTGTCGGGGTCGACGGTGTCCCGAGGCTTCATCGAGGCCAGCGCCGCGAAGCTTCACGAGCTCCAGGAGCGGGACCTGGCCGCTGAGGACGTCGTGGCCATCGTATTGGACGGCAAGACGTTCGCCGAGGCCACAATGGTCATCGCACTGGGCATCACCATTTCTGGGGCGAAACACTTCCTCGGCTTCGTGGAGACGGACACGGAGAATGAGCGGGTGCTGACGCTGTTCTTGCGGTCGTTGGTCGAGCGGGGGCTGGACCTCTCGCAGGGCCTGCTGGTGATCCTCGACGGCAGCAAGGGGCTGCGGGCAGCCGTCCGGAAGACCTTCCGCCACCGCGCCCTGGTCCAACGGTGCCAGTGGCACAAGCGGGAGAACGTGGTGAGTCACCTGGCCAAGAGCGAACTGGCGGCGTGGCGTCAGCGCCTCCAGCGCGCCTACAACCGGCCGGAGTACGACGAGGCCCTCACGGCGCTCAAGACGCTCCAGGGCGAGCTCGACGAACGGAACCAGTCGGCGGCTCGGAGCTTGACAGAAGGTCTGGACGAAACCTTAACGCTGCATCGCCTCGGGCTGTACGGGGTGCTGGGCCGGTCGCTGAAGACGACGAACTGTCTGGAGTCGGTCAATGCGCTCGTTGAGGAACGCTGTGCGAAGGTTGCCACTGGCAGAACTCGAGCCAACGCCACCGCTGGCTGGCGACCGCGCTCCTGGACATCGAGCCGCGCCTGCGGAAGCTGATGGGCTACCGCCACCTGCCCACGCTTCGTGCCGCGTTGAAGCAAGAACTGAAGATCGACACGACGACATCGAAGAAGGCCGCATGACGAATCCGGAGCCGTAGAGAGTTTCAATTGAGAATGGGCTTGACTCCTACCCGGGACTCGAGGCGCGGCTGTACGGCAGCGACGGCGCGCTCGTGTGCCGACTCGTGGAGGACGCGGGTTGCTGCGAACAGCTCCTTGGCGCGCGACCGGATCGGGTGGAGTTCAGACCCCTCGAGATCCCGCAGCGGTTGTACCCGCCCGAAGGCCACGACCGAGAGAGCTGGCGGACGCTCTTCTACGCCAACCTAGTCTCGAGCTTCATCGACGAGATCCTGGATGGGGATGTCCAGACGCAGGGCGGCTTCCATGAGGCCGCGCGCGTACAGGAGGTGATCAACGCCGTCGAGCGCTCGTATCGGGAGCGCCGATGGGTCACGCTCCCGCTCGGGGCGTGACGTCGACCGGCGAGATCTCACCGCGCCGACCTCTACCGAGCCGCAAGGCTACCCGGTGATGGAGACCCTGGAGCGTTTCTTCGAGAGCTACTACCGCCTGTCCCCGGTGACGGCGACCTTCACGGGCGTCCATACCCACGACGCACGGCTGCCCGACTAGTCACCGGAGGGCCTCGAATCCACCGCCGGCGAGATGCGGGCGCTGCGGACGATACCGCCCGGAGTCGGGAGTGGCTCCGTCGACGCCGTCGCCGTCTCGGCTGGCGTCGCGGACCGGGTCGATGCCCAGCTGATGGATGACTTCCTCGACGTCGGGATCGCCGAGATCGAGGACCGACACTTCCATCGCGGCAATCCCGCCCTCTTCACCGGTGAAGCCATCTTCGGCGTCCTCTCCCTGGTAACCGGGCGGTTCGCACCCGCGCGGCACCGTCTACGCGATGCCGCGGCCCGCATGCTCGCGATCCCGACGTTCCTGGATGGCGGCCGACGCAGCATCGGCGCTCATCCCATTCCGGCCCCGTGGATCGAGCGGGCGCTCCGGGAATGCGAAGGGGGCCGCTGCTTCCTCGACCGCGGCATGCCGGCATGGATCCAGGACTGCGTCGAGGGCGGCTCTCCGCATGACAGCGACAACCGCGGCGACGGCGATGACCGCGACGGTGCGATGGCGCGACCGGCCGAGCTCGCCGCCCTCGCGGGACGCGCGTGCGGCGCAGCACGCGAGGCGCTGGCCGCCATCGACGGGTTCGCGCGATGGCTCACACACGACGTTGCCGCGACGACGAACGGCCGTTACGGATGCGGCGGTGCGCTGTTCGATCGCTTACTGGCGCGCGGGCACCGGGAGCCCCGGTCGCGGCCGGAGCTGCTGCGCCAAGCCCGGTCGTACTTCGATGACGCACGGGCGGCGTTCGACGAGCAGATCTCCCGCTCCACGACGGGTGGCTGGCCCGCCATCTGCACCACGCTGGCCGATCGACACCCCTCGATGGGTGACTACGTCGCGGCGCACACCCGGACCTGGGAGGCGTGCCGCACGCTGGCGGACGAGGCGGCGTTGCTCACCTGGCCGGAGGCACCGGTCCGCTACGGGTTCATCCCCCGGTGCGCGCGCGAGGCCGCTCCCCATCTCTACTACCTGCTCTATCGCTCGCCCGCGCCGCACGACCGGTGCCCAGTCCACGAGGCCGTGCTGCCGGCCATCGACCGGGCGATGGCCACGGATCGGCAGACGGCGCTGCTCCGGGCCAACAACTTCAGCGTGATCAAGCTGAACCACGTCGTCCACCACGGCGCAATCGGGCATCACGTGCAGAATGCCCGGGCAGCAGACGCGCCGTCACGAATCGGCCGCGTCGCCGCGGTCGACGGCGCCAGCCGAATCGGGATGTTCTCGGCCGGGACGCTCGCCGAGGGCTGGGCCTGCTACGCGACGGACCTCATGGAGGAGATCGGATTCCTGTCCAACCTGGAGCACATCGCGCAGCAGCATACCCGCCTCCGTCTGCTCGCCCGCGCGATCGTCGATCTCGAACTCCATCAGGGCAGCATGACGCTCGACGAGGCGGAGGAGTGGTATCGGAATCGCGTGGACATGCCCCCGGCCGCGGCGCACGCCGAGGCCACCAAGAACTCCATGTTTCCAGGCACAGCCATCATGTACTGGATTGGCAGCGACGGCATCCATCGCCTGAGGGACGAACGCCAGCGGGTCGAAGGGGCGGGCTTCTCGCTCCGGCGGTTTCACGATCGACTGCTGGGATACGGTGCCATCCCGGTGTCCGTCATCGCCGAGCTGTTCGAACGCGAGCCGTTCGTCGACGACGCCAAGAAGAAGGTCGAGCCGTGATGACGAGACTAGCAGCCCGATCTCGCGCGCGGGTGGGCCGAGACCCGGTGGCCCTGATGACCCTGCTCGCCACGGTGACGGCCGCGAGCTGCGGCGTGCCGCCCGCTGACCCCGGCCCGTCCAACGATCTGCTGGTGATCGGCTACGACCGAGAGCCCGACACGATGAATCGCTTCGGCACGCACATCCTCGAGGACATTCAGTCGTGCGTGATCGAAGGCCTCGTCACGACCGACGAGCAGATGAACATCCTGCCGCTCCTCGCCACCGAGGTACCGACGCTCGAGAACGGGGGCGTCATGCTCCGCGCCGACGGCGGCATGGACGTCACGTGGAGACTCCGGCCGAACATCGCCTGGCACGACGGCACGCCGCTGACGTCCGCCGATCTCGAGTTCACCGTCGCGGCGATCAACGACCCCGGCTACAACCCCGAGAGCACCGACGGCTTCGACCGCATCGGCTCGGTCGACACACCGGATCCCCTGACCGCCGTCGTGCACTACGACGAGATCTACGCGCCCTACGCCCTCCAGTTCATGCGCGGCCTGCTACCCAGGCACCTCCTGGAGGGCCGCGACATCGACCGCGCACAGGACTACAATCGCAACCCGGTGGGGACCGGTCCCTACCGGGTGGCGGAGTGGCGGACCGGCGAGTACATCCTGCTCGAGCGGGACCCCAACTACTGGCGCGGGCCGGCAAAGATCCGGCGGCTCCTGTTCAAGTTCCTCACGAACACCAACACCCGGATCAACCAACTCAAGAGCGGCGAGGTCCACGTCGTCGCGCTCGTTCCGTGGGATAAGTATCGCGAGGTGGCCCCGATCGCCGAGATCACCGTCCACCGGATGCCGGGAAACTCGTACGGGCACGTGACCCTGAACCAAGAGCGATTTCCTCCGTTCGCCGACCTGCGTGTCAGGCGCGCGATTGCGCACGCGATCGACCGCGAGCTCATCTCGAGCACCATCCTCGACGGCCTGGCCCCGGTCGCCCACGGTCCGACCCAGCCACTTTCCTGGGCCTACAATGCCGACGTTCGCCGATACGCGTACGACCCGGCGGAGGCGCGCGCGCTGCTCGACGAGGCGGGCTGGCGGGATGCCGACGGCGACGGCATTCGCGACGACGGCGAGCGCCCCCTCGCATTCACGTTAATTACGCAGGCCGGCTTCGCCATCCGGGAATCGGTGTCCCAGGTCATCCAGCGGCAGCTCCGCGAGGTGGGGATCGACATGCGGATCCAGCTCCACGACGGCACGACGATCAGCTCGCTGTGGTTCGAGGGCAACTTCGAGGCCATGCTCCACTGGTGGCACATGCCGGCCGACCCGGAGATGACGCTCTTCTTCGCCTCCGACCGCACGCCGCCCAACGGACGCAACATCAACTACATTCGCGACGATCCGCTCACCGAGGTGCTGTACGCGTCGGATCGGACGGTCGACCGCGACGAACGTCGGCGACTGCTTCACGAGGCGCAGGTACGGATCGCCGAACTCCTCCCCGAGATCCCCCTCTACAGCGTGACCCGTCTCGACGCGGTGCCGTCGCGGCTGCGCCATTTCAAGGGGAACCCCACGAACACCGGCATCTTCTGGAACGTGCACGAGTGGGAGCTCGCGCCCACGGAGAGCCGTTAGATCCCGCCTGGCATGTACGTCCGCCGCCGTCTGCTCAACGCCATCCCACTGCTGTTCTTGATCTCGCTGCTGGTGTTCGCCCTGATCCACGCCGTGCCGGGTGGGCCGCTCTCGCTGTATCTCTCGAACCCGAACGTTCGGCCCGAGGACATCGCGCGGCTACGGGTCGCGCTGGGGTTGGATCGCCCGCTGTGGGCCCAGTACGTCTCCTGGCTCTGGGCCTTCGTCCAGGGCGACTGGGGCTACAGCTACTCGGATGGACGTCTCGTCCTCGACCGCATCCTCGAGCGCGTGCCCGCCACGTTGGAGCTGATGGCGACCTCGATCGTCGTCGCGGCGGTGGCCGCCATTCCGGCGGGCGTGATCTCGGCGGCACGGCGGCGCGGCTGGTTCGACCGGGTCACGACGGCGCTATCCTTCGCCGGCATCTCGCTCCCCGCGTTCTGGTTCGGTCTGGTGCTCCAGCTCGTCTTCGCGGTGTCGCTCGGGTGGCTGCCTTCCGCGGGGCGCGTCAGCCTCGGAGGGGGTGGTCTCGTCGACCATCTGCGACATCTGATCCTGCCGGCGACGGTTCTGGCCTCGCTGCATGCCGCCGCCTGGTCGCGCTACCTCCGCGCCTCGATGATCGAGGTTCTGCATCAACCGTTCATCGCCGCCGCGCGGGCGCGGGGCCTCCCGCCACGCACCCTGCTCCTGAAGCACGCGTTGCGCAACGCGGTGCTGCCCCTCGTCACGGTCGTGATGCTGGATGCGGCCCTGATGGTCTCGGGCGCCGTCGTCACCGAGAGCGTCTTCGCATGGCCCGGGCTGGGCAGCCTCTTCACCGAGGCGCTCGCGCGACGCGACTACACGGTGCTGATGGCGTTCCTGTTGCTCACCGCCAGCGGGGTCGTGCTGCTCAACCTCGGCGCAGACCTGCTCTATCGGCTCGCCGACCCGCGAGTCGCGAGCGGAGGTGAGGAGAGGTGAGCGGGCACGCCGCTGCGGGCGGAGGCGCGCGACGACTGCGTCGGGCGGGGTCGCGTGGGCGCTGGACGGGGACGTTCGCCGGACTCGGCCTCGTCCTGCTCGTCGGCCTCGCGGTCGCGGCACCCCTCGTCGCGGCCTACGGACCCGAGAGCTCGACCTCGCGAACCGGCGCGCGGCGCCGTCGCTGGCGCACTGGTTCGGCACCGACGAGCTGGGACGGGACGTGGTTGCCCGCGTCGTCTACGGCGCCCGGGTCTCGCTGGCCATCGGGCTACTCTCGGCGGCCGTGGCTGGCGCGGTGGGAGTGACGGTCGGCTCGATCAGCGGATACCTGGGCGGCTGGGTCGATGGCGGGCTGATGCGCCTGACCGACGCGATGCTGGCGATCCCGCGGCTGCCGCTGCTGATGATCGCCGCGGCCATCCTGGACCCGTCGGTGACCGTCCTGATCCTGCTGGTGGGGCTGGCCGGATGGGGTGAAACCGCGCGGCTCGTCCGCGCCGAGGTCCTGTCCCTGCGGACGCGGGACTTCGTCCACGCAGCACGAGCGGCCGGCGCGGCCGATGCTCGCGTGGTCGTCCATCATCTGCTGCCGAGCATCCTGCCGCCTATTGCCGTCGCCGTGACGCTCGCGGTCGGCCGCAGCATCCTTCTCGAGTCGGCGCTGAGCTTCTTCGGCGTGGGCGTCCAGCCGCCGACCCCCAGCTGGGGCAACATGCTCTACCAGGCCCAAACGACGATGAGCACGGAGCCGTGGCTCGCGTTCTTCCCAGGCGTGTTCATCTTTGCGACGGCGCTCAGCGTCAACGTCCTCGGCGACGCGCTGAGCGGCCGGCGCTGAGCGCCTGGCATGTCACACGCGTCGCCGAGCCCGGTGCCACCCAATTCGAATTCCTCCACTATTCGGCTGTTGCACGGCTTCCTGAGCACTCTGGACAGATCCCACCGTGTCAGCGGCGGTCTACCAAGGAATGGCCGTGCCCGCCGAGCTCGTGCCGCCATCGAAGCCGTTCCAGTACACCGACTGGTCGGCGACGAACGGCACGTCGTTCGTCGAGCGGAGGACGACGCCGAACGCCTCGTCGGCGACCGCCGCGATCTCGCGGTTCACCCAGATCGTCCTGCGCCCCAGCGGCGGGACGGTGTAGCGACCCAGGGCCAGCGCTCCGCGTTCTCGCATGAACGTCGCCTCAACCTGCGTCGCCTGGGTCGCACCCGGGTTGGCGAGGACGAGAAAGGTCTCGAACCCGAGCCCCCGACCGACGACGCCTCCGCGAAGCCCCACGTCCGGCCCGGCGTTGTGACGCCGGGTGAGCCGTGCGCCATCGACCAGGTTCCCGTCGAACCCCGTCGGTATATCACACGCTCCACCGCGACCGGCGCTGTGGCGGTCACGCACGTCCAGAAATCCGCACCCCCCGGGCTGGAGCCCACCGCTGCGTTCGCGTATACCTCGCCGCGGCTCTCGGCCGGCACCTCGAGGGTCTGGGTCATGACCGTCCCCCGCGACGCTCCCTCTCCGAGGTGGTAGGTCAACGTGACGGTTGCCGGCGTCGGATTCGGATTCGCGACCGCGAAGAAGGTCTCGAACCCGGAGCGCGTCGATCCCTCGGCGAAGAGCCAGGTCGCGCTGGGCGCGGGCACGCCGGGCGACGCGTGTGCCGCGGCGATGCTCGCCGACGGTCCCAGATACTGGGCCCAGGTCGCGCCAATCGGGACATCCGAGGTCACCACCATCCCGAACGAGCGACCCGAGAGGGCTGGCACGTGGCTCGCGATTGGAATTGTCCGCCGCGCGCGCGGCGGGACGCTGAACTCCTCGGTGAACGCGGCGCGCGGCGGCTCCGGCAGGAAGCGCACCGCGACCGTTGCGGACGTCGAGGCGTCGTTCGCCAGCAACAGATAGGTCTCGAACACCTCGACCACCCCACTCCCCCGATCGACCCGCTTCTGGGAGCCCTCCGCGAAGTACCAGGTCGCGCTCTCCGTCCCGCTGACCGCCACTCGGGCGCCGGCGGTGAACGGCGCGCCGCCATCGACATAGGTCACCTCCTCGACGACCAAGGGCAGACCGTGCGCCGACGTCACCGTGGTCCCCAGTCCGGTCGTCGCCGCGGCGGCCGGCCCTCGCGCGCGGGCAAGCAGAGAGGCCGCCGCGGCCAGCGGAACCGTGGCGCGGGTATGGCCCGGTATCTTGAGCGTCGTGCCGACCGCCCTTCCAGTCTCGGGCTGGAACCCGACGTCCACACTCGCAGACTCGGAGTTGGGATTCAGCACCAGAAGGTAGCTCGTCAGCGACGGACCGATCGCTCCCTCGGCTACGCGGTAGGTGTACACGCCCTGCGTGACGGTCAGGACGTAAGCCCGGCTCCCCGTACAGCCGTCCGCGTCGGTGGCGGTGACGGTGAGGCCGTAGTGCCCCGTCGCCATCGGCTCGCCGGCAAGACTCCCTCCCGTGAGGGTCACGCCGGCCGGCAGCGCACCGCTCGTGACGGCAAACTCGTAGGGCGACATCCCACCGGTGGCGGCAAGGGTGGCCGCGTAGCCCACGGTCGTCTGCGCGTTGGGCAGCGCCTCGGGAACGACCGCGACGGCCGGGCACGGCACGTCGTGTGTCATCCCGGCAGACGTGCTCCCGTCGAAGCTGGCATCGCCGGAGTAGATCGCGGTCAGCACTCGTTTTCCGGACCGCGTCAGCGTCAGGTCGGCAGCGCCTGAACCGACCTGCACCACGGTGCGGTCGACACCATCGGTGACCGTCACGCTGCCGGTCGGCGCGCCCCCGCCGGGAACGGCACCCGTCACGGTGAACGTCACCGTGACGGGCTGACCCTGTTGTGTGGGCACGGGAACGACCGGGCGCGGCGTGACGCCGGTGATGGCCGTGGTCGCGCGGGCCCGATGGGCGGCCGACCCAGACCGCCGGCTCGCGTCAGCCACCGCGGTTGCTTCGAGCGAGGCGGGCGAGGCCAGGGCGTCGCCGACCAAGGTCAGACCCAGCAGGCCCATGGCGGCGGTCGTGACGAGAAGACGAGAACGGGCAATCTGCGGCGGCCGTGATCGCATACGATCGGGCGCTCCTCCTGCGAAGCCGTGACACGTCATGCCGGGTGGGGGGGCGCCTGGCAGAGAGCAAGCCGCGTACCGCGGTCGGGCGGCGAGAGAATCCCAGCTTTTTCGGACGATTTTAGGCGCCGCGGAACCGTTTCGTACACGGCGGTCCGGGGAGCGCAGGGGTCGTTTCTGCCCCCGGAGGGCAAAAGGTACACGGGGCGGGTGCGGCGCCGCCGTTTCCGCCCCGACGTGAGGCGATCAGGGGAGGCTCAGGGTCTCGACCCCGGAGACGAGGTCTCCCAGGGCGGCGCGGCGCCCATCCCGTCGGGCGCCGTGAAATCGGGTGGCGGGCCACCCCACAGGTGATGCCCGAACCAGGCCAGGTTGTGCCGCATCACGGCCCGGCGCGAGCGGGGCTTCGTGATCCCATGGCCGAAGCCGGTGTAGACGACCATCTCGACCGGCACGCCGCGTTCCTCCAGCGCCTGCCGGAGCTCGTAGGCGTTCGGGATCGGGACGCGCCGGTCCAGCTCGCCGTGCTGGATGAGCGTCGGCGTGCGGGCGTCGGGAGCCGGACGCGACGGGGGAGCAGGCGCAGGGTCATCGCGCCACCGTCCTTTCGCTACTCGGTGGTTTCTCGGAGCGACTCGGCGATCTCGACCAGGTCGCCGAACGGCACGACGCGACCGTGAATCGGGAGGAGGCGATCGACCCGTAGACCGCGGCGCTCGACGTTCTCGAGCAGGTTCTCGACGAACGGGTACGCCGAGGACGTGGCCGCGTCCGGTGCGGGCGGTGTGAACACGTCCGCCTCCACCAGGAGACGCTCCGTCGGAAAATAGACCATCAACAGCGTGTCGGCGTGCGGGCTGTCGGTGATCGGGTACAGCATGACCGACTGGCTGCCGTCCGTCAGCGCCATCTCGTCCGACACGGTCTCGACCCGGACCGGCTGCGGGTTCACCGCCAGGGCGTCCTGGTGAATCGCGTGTCGCCGGTTCGCCAGCGTCTGGTAGAAGTCGCCGCTGGCCTCGTGGACGATCAGGGTCAAACCCTCGGAGATGGCCGCCCGCACGCCGCCCGAGTGATCGAAGTGATGGTGCGTCACGACCAGGTGGGTCAGCGGCTTGTCCGCCAGCGCACGCGCCCGCGCGATGACGGCCAGGGCCCGCACGTCGTTCTGCGGCGCCTCGATCAACGTGAGATGGTCATCGAACTCGACAACGATGCTGTGATGGGATTGCCCCGTCAGATACCAGACGCCGTCGGCGATCTCCTCGACGGTCACGGTGGCCGGAGGCGTCGTCGTCGTCGCCTCGCCGACCTCCGCCGGCGCCGCCAGATCGCCGATGTCTCCATTGACGACGTTCCCGATCACATCGATGGCGGCCACCACGTTGCCGTCGATGCGGAAGACGTAGCGCGTGGGCAGCTTCAGACCGTCGACGTCAGCGTACTCCGAGAATGCGGTCTCGAACGCCACGTCGCCCAGATAGGCGTGATACCCCATCGACACGACCGAGGCCGGGAGCTTGCTCAGACCGTCGATCGACAGCGTGAAGAGATCGCCCGCGGGCGTCGTGACATCGACCACCTCCAGGCCGTCGGCCGAGCGGACATTGCCGAGCGTGGCGCCCTCCGCCAGCGCGGCCCGCAGGATTCCGAGCGGCGAGCGCTGAAGGGCGGCGCGGCGATCCTGCACCACGCGCTCGGAGAGCCGATTGGCGGCACCACTCGGCGCCACGTCGAAGGCGACGTCCCCGTCCAGCGCGTAGATCTGCGTCCGGGTCGCCGTATTGCGGGTCAGGTACCGTGGCGTGACGACCTGGGTACGCCGATAGCGCTCGTTCTCGAAGTCGATCTCCACGGTGAACTCGGACACCTCGAAGCTAGGCAGCGCCGCAGCGGAGCTCTTGTTCTGACCCAGGTTGAACGTCTCGCCTGTCCCGCGAACGACCCAGGTCGCCACCGATTCGACCCGCGCCCGACCGCCCATGGCCGCCACGGCGTCGTTCACGATCCGCATCTCCGGTGTCGGCTGCGCACAGCCCGACGAGACGATGGCCGCCAGCGCGACCCCGCTCAGCACCCTCATGCCGATGTCCTTTCTGCGACCGGCCGCGGTGGCACGCCGTCATTCGAGGTGGCGGGAGCGACCGCCCGGAGCGAGTAGATCGGCGGCAACCAGCCGAAGAGCGAGCGCCAGTGATCTCCGCCATCCAGGCTCGACAGGATCTTCCCCCCTGGGTGCCAATGTAGAGGCCCGCCGGATCCAGCGGGTCGAAGCTGGCCGCGGCACGGAGCACGACCTGATAGGCGCTTGTCTGGGGCAAACCGTCGGTGAGGGCCTCCCACGACTCGCCCCGATCACGGCTGCGGAACACACGCAACGCGCCGTCCGGGGTGACCCGACACTCGTCCGATTCCTCGGGAACCACGTAGATCGTATCGCCATCCCGCGGATGGACGGCGAGCGGGAAGCCAAACCGTGACGGGAGCCCCCCCGAGATGTCGATCCAGGTGTCACCGGCGTCCTCGCTCCGATAGACCCCGCAATGATTCTGCTGATACAGCACGGTGGGATCCGAGGGGTGCATCTCGAGATGGTGCACGCACTGACCCACCTCGGGAAGTGTGTTGGGCAGGAAGTCGGCTCGAACACCGGCGTTCTTGGGCACCCAGGTGCGTCCGCCATCGTCGGTCCTGAAGACCCCGGCCGCCGAGATGCCGACGAAGAGTCGATCGCCGTTCGTCGGGTCCGCGCAGATCGAGTGCACCATCAGACCGCCCGCGCCCGGGGTCCAGCTCTGCCGGGTCGCGTGCTCGGTCAACGCGCGGTTCTCCTCCCAGGTCTCGCCGCGGTCGCGGCTCACGAACAACGCGCCGGGGTCGACGCCGGCCAGCAGTGTCGGGCTGGCCGTGCCCGGCGCCTCCGCGATCGTCCAGATGCGATTCACCGACAAACCCCGGTCCTCGGCGAATCGAACCGCGCCGGACGGCTCGCGCCACGTCTCCCCGAGATCGTCCGAGAGGCGCAGCGCGGGTCCCCACCACTCGCTCTTGCCGGCGGCGATGATCAGCGGCCGCGACCCGGACACGCAGGCCACGTCGTTGACCTCGACACCCTTGAAGAAGAGCCCGCGGAGCTCCCAGTGCTCCCGGGCCCGATCGGAGAACGCCAAGAAGGCCCCCTTGCGCGTCCCGATCAGGAGCATGACGTCTCCCGTGACTGTCCTCGCAACCATGCCTTCCACCATACTCGAAACCCCGGCTGGGTCAATCCTTGACGGCGGTCGACCCGGGCACATACCGTAACCCCGGAGTTCACGTGATGACGGTGGCCTCCGGTCGCCGGCCCTAGCGAGCGCGAGGCACGAGAATGCCGGACCCGCAGGACCCTGCGCGATCGACCCCGCCCGCCCCGGCGCCCCGCCCTCGCCGGCGGTCGGGATCGGCTACGCCACGTTCGGGGTCTGCTTCTTCATCGTCAGCACGGGCAAGAAGGTCGAGCGCACGATCGAGGTCGCCATGTGGCTGCTCGTCGGCTGGGTTGCGACCTACCTACTCTTGATCGACGTGGCGACCGTCTCGGCCGCCAACTGGGATCGGACGCTCCGGGGCTTCGTGAGCTTTGGCAGCCTCCCCGAGGGCGGCGACTGGCTGCTGCTCGGCGCCTTCGCCGCCTACTCCGGTATCGGCGGCATCGGGAACGCCTTTGTCACCAACTGGATTCGCGACAAAGGGGCACGGGATGGGTTCGACGGTCGGCTACATCCCGGGCGCGTTCGGTGCAAGGGTCCGGCTCTCGTCGCACGGCAACGTCTTCCCGGTCGATGCGGCGAGCCTGCGATCCTGGCGGGGCTGGTGGCGCTTCGTCAGCGTCGACCAGTGGGGAATCTTCTTCGTGGGATCGCTCGTCGGGATGGCGCTGACGTCAGCCCTCACGCTGCAGTACGTCCCCGCGGGGGCGGAGGTCGAGGCCTGGGCGGTCGCCAACATGCAGGCGACCGGAATCGCGAGCGTTCACGGCCAGCTGTTCTGGTATCTGACCCTCCTCTCCGGTCTGTGGATTCTGTTCTCCACCCAGCTCGGAATCGTGGACGGGCTCCCGCGGTCGGTGACGGACATCCTGTGGAGCGGCAGCGCGGCAGTGCGGGAGTGGCGCGGCGGTGACGTGCGCGTCGTCTACTACAGCGTGCTCGCCGCCTTCGCGATCTGGGGCTGCATCGGTCTCAATCTCGCACAGCCCCTGACCCTCATCGTCCTGGGCGCGAACATCGCCGGCTTCATTTTCGTCCTGGAGAGTATCCACACGATCGTCGTCAACCGCACGTTCCTCCCGGCCGAGCTACGGCCCCCGGTGTGGCGCGAGGCCATCCTCGTCTGCTGCGCCCTCTTCTACGGCAGCATCGTCGTCACGACCATCTACACCGCGGTCGTCTGACCGTCCGATGATCGACGCCGGCGGTGCAGGATCAGGGACAGGACGAGGTAGTACGCGGGAAACCAGAGCGAGAGCACGAGCATCGGGCGCGACACCTCGGGGAGCTGCACGATCAACAGCAACAGCACGCCGCCCCACACCGCGCACATCCCCACCGTCAGCAGGCGCAACACCGGCGTTCTCGACGGATAGATGTAGCCGATCGGCACGAACACGAGGATCGACAGCACCAGCAGGAGGATCCCGTTGAACGTGGGCGACGTGTTGGCGGCGTAGAGATAGAACGCCACGACATTCCAGTACGACGGGAACCCGGTGAAGAAGTGATCGGCGGTCTTGGCGTCCACCCGGCTGAACCCCCAGGCGCTCGACAGCAGCATCGCACTGGCCGCGAGAAGGGCCCACCCCTCGGGCAACCGTCCGGCGTGATACAGCAGCAGTGCGGGAAGGAAGACGAACGTCACGTAGTCGACGATGTCGTCGAGCCGCTCGCCGCTGAAGCCGGGTAGCCGGACGCGCACCTGCGCGAGCCGGGCGAGCCATCCATCGGTCGAGTCGACCACCGTGGCGGCGAACAGCCACAGGAACGCGCGCCGGTCGTCGCCGGCGATGATCGCCAGGGCCGCCAGGAAGGCGAAGAGGACGCCGCTGGCGGTGTACAGGTGCACCACCCAGCCCACGATCTGGTCTCCGTTCTCGGCTACAATACCCGCAATCGGCAACCCACCAGACGAGATTCCCCGGGTCCGGCACTCTCGCATGGCGTCCGAGCCGCTCTCGCCCGCGCGTCGCCTCGAGCGATTGCCCCGACACACGTGGGGCCTGATTGCCCTCGTCTGCCTTACGGTCCTCTATTCGATACTCCAGCTCGGACTGGCGCGGCCCTACGCGTGGCCGGCCGGGATTGGCGCCGTCCTCACCGGAGACGGCGGGCTCGCCGGATGGCCGAGCGCGGCCGCGTCCGTCCTCCCCAGACCGCCCGATCCGCGCATCGCACCGACTCGTGCGCCCGTCGTCGCAAGCGTCGTGCCGCACGGCCCGGCCGCCCTCCAGGGCCTGGCGCCAGGCGACCGGGTGCTGATCCAACGGGATCCCGGCACGGGCGCCGAGCTGCATCTGGCCGACTGGGGCAACACGGACGAGGCCGAGCGTTTGCGGATCTGGCGGACCGCGTACTGGATGGGCGTCGCCGGTCCCGTGCAGCTCGTGGTCGGCCGCGGCGACGCCGCGCGACCCCTCGAGATGACGTTCGACGTGGAGCGGCGCGCGGCCTGGGCGAGTGCCCCATCGGTTCGGCGCGCGTGGGGACGTCGCCACGCGGCGCTGATCGCGCAGCTCATCGTGTTCACCGGCGGCGCGATCGTCCTCGTGCTCCTCCGAACCACCGACCCGACCGCGGGGCTTGCCGCGGCCACACTGCTGCTGTGCGCGGTCGGCAACGGCGGCGCGCTCATGGGCAGCGAACGCGACCTCCTGGGTCCGAATCCGCTGGCCGGCGACCAGCCGCTCCTCATCGGCCTCGTCCAGAAGCTGATGACCGTCTTCGCGTGGGTCGCAGGTCCGTTCGCGTTTCCCCTGGTGGCCCTGGCGGTCTGCTACTTCCCCGAGAAGTCGCCGCTGCTGGTCCGGCGTCCCTGGCTCGGCGCGCTGCCCTTCGCCGCCGCGGCGCCGATGATCGCGGCCAGCCTGGCGACAGGGACATTTCTCGCCGGCGCGGAGTGGGCCGAGGGCGGGGCGATGTGGGACGCGACGCATCCCGGCGTCTTCCAGCTATCGTTCGCCGTCGCGCTCGCGGTCGAGCTGCTCGCCGTCATCGAGGGACTCCACCGCTACAAACACAACCCGGACGCCAACCAGCGCCGACGGATCCGCCTCGTCGTCGTGACGGTCGTCGTGGGGGTCCTGGCCTACGCCGCCGACAGGGGCTTCCCCATCCTGTCGCTCCTGTTCACCGGCCGGGAGCTCGCGCTCCCGTGGCCGGTCAGCATCGTGCTCCAGCTGCTCCTCGTGTTGCCGGCTCTCACGCTCACCTACGCCGTCGCCGTGCATCGCGTGCTCGGATCCCGCCTGGTGCTGCGGCGGAGCCTCCAGTACGCGCTGGCCAGCCGTACGTTGAGCGCGATGGCGATCCTGCCGGCCGTGGCGCTCGTCTGGTCGCTCGTCAAGAACCGCAACCTGCCGCTCTCGACGATGGTGTCGGGCGCGCCGGCCTTCTACGGCCTCCTGCTGGGCATCTCGGTGGCCGCGTTGAGATACCGGGTCCGTGCGCGCACCTGGCTCGACCGGCGATTCTTCCGCGAGGACTACGACGCCCGAGAGGTGCTGGTGGCCCTCACCGCCCAGGTGCGAGTCGAATCCGACCCCGGAGACCTCTCGGCACTCGTCGTCCAGCAGGTCGACCGCGCACTGCATCCGACGATGGTGACGATCATGGCCGCCGGACTCGAGGAAGGGCTGCTCACCCCGGTGACGGTGCTGCACGGGAGCGCCGAGTCGCTGTCGATCGACGGGGGGCTGGCGACCATGCTCCGCTGGTCGGACGAACCGCTCGAGATCGACCTGCGCGACCCGCGATCACCCGCATACCGGCTACCGCCCGACGAGCAGGAATGGCTGGAGTGTACGGAGGCCGCCCTGCTCGTCCCGGTGCTCGCCGAGAATGGCTCGCTGCTGGCGGTGATCGTGCTGGGCGAGAAGCGGTCGGACGAGGCGTATACGGCGGAAGACCGGCAGCTGCTCGCGAACATCGCGACGCAGATGGGTCTCGGATTCGACGTCGTGCGACTGCGCCGGCGCCAGACGCCCTCGAACGCCGAGACGATGCTCTCGACCGCCTCCGCCAACCCCGCCCTCGCCCCTCCGATGGCGGAGTGCCCCGAGTGCGGTCGCTGCGAGGAGGCCACGGTCGTCCGCTGCCCCGATGATGGTCACCAGATGACGCCCGTCCCCGGGACGCCCTGTCTCCTCGAACGGCGATACCGAATCGAGCAACTCGTGGGACGCGGCGGCATGGGGGCGGTCTATCGTGCGCATGACACGCGGCTCGAGCGCCCGGTCGCCGTCAAGGTCATCAGGGCCGATCTGCTGGGCAACCCGGACACCCGCCGCCGTTTCCGCCGCGAGGCGCAGATCGTCGCCAGGCTGCAGCATCCTTCCATCGTCTCCGTCTTCGACTACGGGACGATCGAGCAGGGCGGCGCCTATTTCGTGATGGAGCTGATCAAGGGCGAGGATCTCCGACATCTTCTCCAGCGCGAACCACGCATTCCTCTCGAGCGCGCCACACGGCTGCTGACGGCGACGTGCGCGGCCGTCGGGGCGGCACATCGGGAAGGCGTGCTCCACCGCGATCTCAAACCCGAGAACATCCTGCTGCCGGACGGGAATGTCGAAGTCAAGATCTTCGACTTCGGCGTCGCGAAGCTGTTGTCTGACGCCCAGGCCACGCGCGACGACGCCTCCGCCACGATGGTGACGGCCGCCGGCGCCATCATCGGCACGCCAGCCTACATGGCGCCGGAGCAGCTCAAGGGACTCCCGGTGGACGCGCGGACGGACATCTTCAGCCTCGGGGTGATCGCCTTCGAGATGCTGTCGGGACGGCTACCGTTCGGCGCGGGTCCCGCCGCGACGATCGCCCTGCGCCAGACCGAGGGGCCGCCGTCGCTTGAGGGGCCTGATCCATCGGTGCCGACGGCGCTCGCCCACGCGATTCGAGCCGCGCTGCAGACCGACCCGGCCATCCGGCCGCAGACGGCACAGAACTTCGCCGAGCGCATCCGCGCGGCGGTTCCCCCATCGCTCGACGGCGAGCGTGTCACCGGTTCGTGACTCGACCCACCGCCGCGCGTGGAGTGACGGCCACGCCTCGACCGACGACCCTCCCCACGCGAGGCCCCGCCATCGCCGCGCTGTTTCTGCTTCTGGGCGCACTGGCCTACGGACAGGCCCTGACGGCCTTCTTCGTCTCGGACGACTTTCAGCTGATCCGGCTCGTGCGCGACGGGGGACCGTTCGGCCTGTGGACGTTCCGTGGCGGCTTCTTCAGGCCGCTCGTGTCGCTGAGCGTGTACCTCGACTACCGCGTGTGGGGACTCACGGCGGCCGGATACCACCTCACCAACTTCCTGCTGCACGTCGTGACCGCCGTCATGATCGTCTACCTGACGGGGCGGCTCGTGACCGGAGCTCTCCCTCGTCACACCTTGCCCGCCACGCGTGCCGCCGGTCCTGGCACCACGCAGGACCGTGACCTTCACCACGGGCCGCTCGGTCTGATGGCTGGGCTGATCTTCCTCCTGCACCCCTCTCACAGCGAGTCGGTCGCGTGGATCTCGGGTCGAACGGACCTCCTGGCCACGTGCTTCTCGCTGGGCCACTGCTCCTTCTTCTGCGCTACCGGCGCGGTGAGGGCGCACGCTGGTTGGTCGGATCCCTCCTCGCCGTCCTGTGCGCCCTGTCCTCGAAGGAATCGGCGATCGTGCTGCCGTGGCTCCTGGTCCTGTGGGGGTTCACGCCCACGACCGGTGGTCGACCGGTCCGCCCACCGCCGCGATACCTCGTCGCGCTGCTCGCGGGGCTGCCGCTCGTGTACCTGGCCCTGCGCGCCTTCGTCGTGGGCGAGGTCGTCGGCGGGTACGGATCGACACTGCATCTGACGTTCACGCCCCAGCGGCTGATCGGTCCAATCGTCTCGTATCTAGCGCGGGCCGGTCTTCCGGCTCTCCGCGGCGACCCGGTCTCCGTGCTCTGCTTCGCCGCGATCGCGGGGCTCACGTCGGTCGCGCTCGTTCGCTCGGTGCGTCGTCATGCGCGCGGGCTGCTGGCAGCCCGTGGTAAGATCCCTGCGTCGCACCAGGGGCGGCGCGGGGCCCGGATAGCAAGGCTAGGTCCAGTCGGCCTGGCGTGTGCCTCGTTCGTGGTGTCGTGTCTACCGGTCGTCAACCTGGGCGTCTCGCTGTTCGATTCACAGGGGGAGCGTTTCATGTATCTCCCCACGGTCTTCTCGTCCATCGGGATCGCGTTGCTCCTGGGGCTGGCCTACTCGGGGAGGCGGCTGGCGGCGGTCGGCGCGAGCCTCTTGCTCGCGATGACCGTGGCGGTCGTCCAGAGCGGAACGCAATGGAGCCGCGCCGGGAGCTTCGCGGAGGGCATTCTCCGGGATGCGCTCGTGGTCGAGGCCCGGGGAGAAGTCGTCATCCTCAATCTTCCAGACAACGTCAACGGTGCCTACGTGTATCGCAATGGCTTCCGCGAGGCGCTCGAGCTGTTCGGTCACGACGGACGCTGGCAACCGGTCGTCATCACCCTCCACGCGCTCCGGGATGGGGCGGGCGAGGTGACCGCGTCGCGGGCGGGGAGCCGCATGACGCTGACCCTGAGGAACCCGCGATCGGTCAAGCCCGTCCTGCGCGCCCGGAACTGGTCGTCCTTCGACGTCCGGACGGACCCCACCGGCTTCGCCGTGACGGAGCGAACGAGAGACCGGTTGCGCGTGGAACTGACCGAGCGGCTCGCGACCGCGCCTGCCTATGCCACGGGCCGGAGTCACCTGTATCGGATCGACCGCGAATCGGGCTGACCGCCCGGCGAGTGGCCGCCATCGGCTTGATACGAGACAGCAGCCGTGTCATCTTCCTCTCGCCGCGACACCGTGCCGACCGAGTCGAGGAGGGGCGCACGCCAGAAGAAACCAGAGATCCGATCGGCGCCGGGCCCCTCGGGCTCGCGCTTCGCGCGCTCCGGCACTGGCTCGGACCTGCGCTGCTGCGTCCGTGGACCCTCCCCCGCCTGTGTCGGGGCGTGCCCGCCGTCTGGCGCCGTCGGGGCATCGAGGGGCTCGCGGCCCATCTGGCGGCCTCACGGCCTCCGCTGACCGCGCGCGACGAGTACTCGTCGTGGATTGCCGCCCACGATCGGCTGACGGACGAGGACCGAACGATCATCCGCGCGCGGATCGCGCGGCTCACGAACCGGCCGCTGATCTCGGTCGTGATGCCGGTCCACGACCCGGCGGTCGAGCATCTGCGACGCGCCGTCGAGTCCGTCCGCGATCAGATCTACCCGCACTGGGAGCTCTGCGTCGCCGATGACGCGTCCGCCACTCGCGCCGTCCACGAGCTGCTCGAGCACTACGCGCGCGCGGACGCCCGGATCAAGGTGGCCACGCGCACCGAGCGCGGGCACATCAGCCTCGCGTCGAACACCGCCCTCGAGCTCGCGTCCGGAACGTTCGTCGCCCTCCTGGATCATGACGACGAGCTGGCCGACCACGCGCTGTCGCTCGTCGCGGAGGCGCTCGACGACGCGTCAATCGATCTGATTTACACCGACCACGACAAGATCGACGCACGGGGGCGGCGGGAGCGACCCTACTTCAAACCGAGCTGGAACCCGGATCTTTTCCACGCACAGAACTTCCTGAACCACCTCGTGGTCTATCGAACGTCGCTGGTGCGGGAGGTGGGTGGATTTCGGCGGGGTTTCGAGGGCAGCCAGGACTACGACCTCGCGCTCCGGGTCATCGAGCGCACGCCGCCGGAGCGCATCCGCCACATTCCCCACGTCCTGTATCACTGGCGCGCGTCGTCGACGTCGACCGCGGCGTCCCTCGACATCAAACCCTACGCTGTCAACGCCGCCAGGGCCGCGCTCCAGTCCCACTTCTCTCGGCAGGATCTCGACGTCACGGTAACGGACGCCCCCCTCCCGGGATTCCACAGGATCCGCTATCCGCTCGCGACCGAGCGTCCACTGGTCAGCCTCATCGTGACGACTCGCCAAGCCGCCGAGATGGACCGACACACCTGGCTCGACGACTTCCTCGCGCGAACGGGCTATGCTCCGATCGAGGTGACGGTCGCCGATCTCCGGAGCCCGCCCGCCGACGCCGAGACCCTCAACCTGGCAGTCGAGCGCTGCCGCGGCGAGCTCATTCTGCTGTTGCGCGAGGGGCTCGAGGTGCGGTCACCCGGCTGGCTCTCGGAGATGGCCGGTCATGCGCTGCGGGCGCCGGTCGGCGCAGTGGGCGCCAAGCTGTGCGATGCCGACGGCCGGATCGCGCACGCCGGGTTCATCCTGGGCTCGTCCGGCATCGCCGCCTCGGCTCACGCCGGCCTCCGCTGTCGGGCGCCGGGTCCGTTCGGCAGGGCGTGCCTGGTGGCGGATGTCTCGGCGTTGAGCTCCGCCTGCTTGATGATGCGGCGGCGGGTGTTCCAGGAGGTCGCCGGGTTCGACACCGCGCACGTTCCGACGGTGCACTACCTCGACTACGCCGCCCGGGTCGACGAGAGAAGAGGACATGAGGCGCTGGAGGCGGCGCATCGGCTTCGCGACCGTGGCTACCGCATCCACTTCCACGTGTTCGAACCCGAGCACGTGGGCCGTATCATCGACTGGTTCTCCGTCAACGTCCGACGGGTCGAGATCCTCGAAGGACCGTGTCAGCCCGAAACCGGCGAGGAGTTTCACTTCCTTCTGAAGAGGCCGTGACCGTGAGGCGCCCGGTGCCGCCGCGCCACACCCGGCCAGACCGCTCGTGACTCTTGTGTCCGTTGGGATCGTCACGTGGAACGCGGCGACGGTTCTCGAGCGCTGCCTCGACGCGGTTCGCCGGCAGACTCATGATCCCATCGAGGTGCTCGTCGTCGACAACGCCTCATCCGACGGCACGCCGGCCCTGTTGGGCCGCCTGACACGCGATCGGGAGCGTCTCCTGCTGGCCGAGAACACGGGGTTCGCCGCGGCGCACAACCGGGCGATCGAGAGAAGCGCAGGCCAGTTCTACCTGGCCCTGAATCCTGATGTGTTCCTCGAGACAGGCTTCGTGGAGCGACTCGTGAACGCTCTGGTGCGCACCCCCAGGGCCGGTTCGGCATCTGGCAAGCTGTGCCGGGCCGATGCTCCTGACAGAATCGATTCCGCGGGCATTCGTATGCTTCCATCCCAGCGGCCTCTCGATCGTGGTGGCGGCGCACTCGATACAGGACAGTACGACGTCGCCGAGTACGTGTTCGGCGCCTCGGGCGCGGCGGCGTTGTATCGGCGAGCCATGCTCGAGGATTGCCGTGTCGCCGGGGAGATCTTCGACGAGGACTTCTTCGCCTATCGCGAGGATGCCGACCTGGCGTGGCGGGCGCAGCTCCTGGGCTGGGAGTGCGTATACGTCCCGGAGGCCCGGGCGCGGCACGTGCGGCACGTGACCTCCGAACGACGCGCAACACTGTCTGCGGCGATCAATCGCTACTCGGTCCGCAACCGGTTCCTGCTGCCCGCGCTCTGGCGAGATCTGCAGGTCATCGCCTACGTGGTGGCGCGCGAGCACACCTCGCTGCCGGCCATTCTCGACGTCCTGCGCCTCCTCCCCCGCACCATCATGAAGCGACGCGAGATCATGCGGCGGCGCCGGACGCCGAGCGCGCGCGTCGACCGCTGGTTTCTGTGCGACTCGCGCCCGCTCGAGCCGGCCCCGACGCCGACGTGCGAGCCTTCCGGATGAAGATCGGACTCCTCGGGACGCGCGGGATCCCCGCCAGCTACGGTGGCTTCGAGACGTTCGCCGAGGAGCTCGGGGCGCGGCTCGTCCAGCGCGGTCACAAGGTGACGGTCTACGGTCGCCCGCACTACGTCCCACGTGGACTCACACGTCACCGCGGCACCCGGATCGTGGTCTTGCCGACCATCCGCCACAAGTATCTGGACACGCTGGTGCACACCCTCGGCTCGACGCTCCACGCCATGACCTCCGGCTACGACATCGCCCTCGTGTGCAACGCGGCAAACGCAATTTTCGCGGGCTGGCCCCGGTTGGCCGGGACCCGTGTGGTCCTCAACGTCGACGGCCTCGAGCGACAGCGGCGGAAATGGAATCTGGCGGGGCGCGCGTGGTATCTTGCCTCCGAGCGTCTGGCAGTCCTGCTACCCAACGCGATCGTGACCGATGCGCGCGTCATTCAGGACTACTATCGCCGACACTACCGCGTCGGCTCGACTTTCATCCCCTACGGGTCCGACCTCGACCGGGTAGAGAGCTGCTCGACGCTGGCCAGATTCGGGCTGGAGTCTCGGCAGTATTTCTTGTACGTGAGCCGGCTGGAGCCGGAGAACAACGCACAGGCCGTGATCGACGGGTTCGAGGCGGCCAAGCTCGATCGGCGGTTGGTTATCGTGGGCGATGCACCCTACGCGCAGCGCTACATCGATTCACTGAAGCGCGCCGCCGGCCCATCGGTGACGTTCACCGGCGCCATCTATGGCGAGGGGTATCGAGCGCTCCAAAGCCATGCACTGGCCTACATCCACGCCACCGAGGTCGGTGGCACGCATCCGGCGCTGGTCGAGGCCATGGGGTTCGGCAACTGTATCGTCGTGAATGACGTACCGGAGAACCGTGAGGTCGCCGGGGACGCCGCGCTCTATTTCGAGGCGACGGACCCGGCGTCGCTCGCGGCCGCCCTGCGACAAACCCTGGCCGAGCCGGCGCTCGTCGACCGGCTTCGCGCGGCGGCGGCGGCACGGGCGCGACGCCTGTTCTCCTGGGACGACATCACGGACCAGTACGAGCGGTTGTTCGCAGATCTGGTGAGCGGCACCGGGAGGGCGTCGTGATCTCGGAGCGTGCCCGCGTCGTCACCGTCGCCTACCTGGTGAGCGACCTGATCATGACCGCGGCGACGCTGTTCGTGGCGCACACGGCCAGACGCGTCCTGGGCGGTATCGCCGACGAGTGGATCGGCCCGGTGTATCCCTTCAGTCGATACATGCCGCTGCTCCTGGCGATCCTGCCCGTCTGGGCGATCGTGTTCTCGGCGGTCGGCCTCTACGGCCGGAAGTCGGCGCGCACGCTGCGGACCGAGGTCTCCCGGCTGAGCAGGGCCATCAGCATCTGTGGTCTGCTCCTCGCCTTCTCATCTTCGCGGCCCAGCTCACGTTCATCAGTCGACCGGTCATTCTCCTGTTCCTGCTCCTCAACGGGCTGTTCATCGAGGCCGGACGTGGCTTCGTTCGCGCCTTCATGATCGATCTGACCACGCGGCGGCGCGTCCTGGTCGCCGGCGGGCTGGATGAGGTAACCCGAACCGCGGCAACCGTCGACGTGCACCGCGACTGGGGGCTGGAGGTGGTGGGGCTCGTGAGCGACGGGAGCTGGCGTGACGCGCCCGCATCGCACCACCCGGTGGTCGGCACGTTCGAGGACATCTCCGCCTTAACACAGAACACCGTCGTCGACGAGGTCATGATCGCGCCCGCCGGCCGGCGCTTTGACCAGCTGAAGGACCTGGAGTCGGTGTTCCTGCAACTGGAAGAGCAGGGGATCATCGTGCGCCTGCTCGTCAACTTCCTCCCCCAGTCGTTCTCCGACATCTCGTTCGATGTCTTCGGTGGCATACCGATTCTGACCCTCAGCACCGCCCCGCGCGACGAGTTGCTGCTCCTCGTCCGCCGCGTGGCCGACCTCGCGGGAGCCACCCTCCTCCTGACGATTCTCGGCCCGGTGTCTGCCTAGTCGCCATGGCGATCAAGGTCGGCTCCCCGGGACCGGTCCTGTTCCGGCAGACGCGGTGTGGGCTCAATGGTCGACCGTTCCTCTTCCTCAAGTTCCGCTCGATGCTCGTGGACTCGGATCGGCTCAAGCCGACGCTCGCACCCTACAACGAGATGGACGGGCCCGCGTTCAAGATGACCCGGGATCCCAGGGTGACGCCGACCGGGCGCTTCCTCCGCCGCACCAGCCTCGACGAGCTGCCTCAGCTCTGGAATATCCTCAAGGGCGACATGAGCTTCGTGGGCCCTCGGCCGGCGGTGGTGGAAGAGGTGGCGCAGTACGAGCCGTGGCAGCGGCGGCGCCTCTCGATGAAGCCTGGGCTGACGTGTCTCTGGCAGGTGAGCGGCCGGAACGAGCTCTCGTTCGACGAATGGATGCGTCTCGATCTCGAGTACATCGACAACTGGTCGTTGTGGCTCGACGTGAAGATCGCCTTCAAGACGATCCCGGCCGTCCTGCTGGGCCTCGGCGCGCGGTAAGCAAAGGCGACGGCGTACCGGACACTAGCGCCGCGCCTTGATCGCCGCGCGGGTCTCGCGCTCCGTCTCGCGGCGCCTGATCGTCTCCCGCTTGTCGTGCGCCTGCTTGCCCTTGGCCAGACTCACCGCCACCTTGACGCGTCCGTTCTTGAAATACATGCGGACCGGCACCAGCGTCATCCCCCGCTGAATCGTCTTGCCGATCAGCTTGCGGATCTCCAGACGATGCAGCAGCAGCTTGCGCCGGCGAGTCGGCTCGTGGTCGGCGGAGCCCCGATGACTGTAGGGGCTGATGTGGACGTTGTAGAGGAACACCTCGCCGTCCTCGACCCGCCCAAAGCTGTCGCGAAGATTCACTCGGCCCTCTCGGATGGCCTTGACCTCCGTCCCGAGCAGCGCGACGCCGGCCTCGAACGTCTCCAGCAGATGGTAGTCGTGGTAGGCCTTGCGGTTCTCGGCGATCAGCTTCTCGGCCTTCTGGCGGTCCGTCCGGTCGATCACGTCGTGCCCCAGTCGCCGGGATCCCAACGTGGGCGCCCGGCGTGCGTCCAGACCCACCCCGTCAGGGCCCGGCGCACGTGGCGCACCCCCCGGTGCCGCAGCCTCCGGAGCCACACCCGCCCGGACCGGTCGGATTGCTGCAACCGCCCTCTTCGGCACACCCCCCGCGCTTGACGCCCTTGCCGTTCGGCAGCTCGTAGCGCAGGCAGCACTTGAGGCGTCCGCACAGACCCGACAGCTTCGACGGATTCAGGCTCAGGTTCTGCTGCTTGGCCATCTTGATCGACACCGGCTCGAAGGCCGTCAGCCACGTCGTACAGCACAGCGGTCGCCCGCAGGAGCCGTAGCCGCCAAGCATCTTCGCCTCGTCGCGGACGCCGATCTGCCGCATCTCGATGCGCGTGTGGAACTCCGACGCCAGCTCCCGCACGAGCTCCCGAAAATCGACGCGCCCTTCTGCGGTGAAGTAGAAGACCAACCGGGAACCATCGAGGAGCTGCTCCGCTCGCGTGAGCTTCATGGCCAACCCACGCTCGCGAATCTTCATCTGGCAGACACGGTACGCATCCTTCTCCCGTTGCGCCTGCTTGAGCCGCGACACGATGTCCTCGCGCCTGGCATGACGGATCACCTGCTGGTTCGAATCGGTGGGCTTGCGGCGGTCGTCCAGTGCGGGGATGTGCCGGCTCACGGTACCGACCGCCGGCCCCCGCCCCGTCCGCACGACTACCTGCTCGCCGGGACTCGGTGGATCGAGCGCGAGATCATCGAGCAGGAAAGTCTGGGAACGACCAACCGGGGTGAACTTGACGGAAATGAACGGGCGCGTGGTGCCGGCACTCATGGGGAGAACCCCATCTACGGCCGCCACCGCGCATCCGGCGCGCGCCTAGAGCTGGAAGACGAGCCAGTCGGCGACGATCTTCGGGCTCGCGTTGCGCTCCATGGCGCGTAGGGCTCGGCCGGCGGCCGAAAACGCGCGGGCGATGCGCTCGGCATCGAAACACTCGACCAGCCCTTCCAAGCCTGACCACAGGTCGGTGTTCGCCAGCCGCCGCTCGTCCGCACGGGTTGACAGTAGCTGCACGTCCCTCAGCAGGGACACCAGGGCATGCAGCCGGCGGTTCAGCTCGTCTCGTTCCGCGGTGCCGGCGCCTCGCCGACTTACCAGCCCGCGCGCCGTCTCGAGTCGGCGCTTCGGCGCCGCCTCCCGGGCCAGGTCCCGCAGCACCTGGCACGCGACCTCCCGCGCCTCCGCCAGCTCGCCCGATCGCTGCCGGAGGGCCTGCCCGAGCCGTCCATCGGCCGCGACCGCGACCGCGGTTGCCTCGGTCTCGCTGCATCCGGTTTCCCGTTTCAGCGCCACGGCGATCTCCGCCGAGCTGAGCCGGCCGAACCGCAGACGCGGACAGCGCGACCTCACGGTGGGAAGCAAGGCATCCGGACGAGAGGTCACCAGCAGGATCACGGACGCGGTCGGGGGCTCCTCGAGCGTCTTCAGCAACGCGTTCTGCGCCGCGGGAACCAGCGTATCCGCGTCATCGACGATGACCACGCGCCGCCGACCCTCGAACGGCCGGTACGCGGTGCGCTCGACGACGTCCCGCACCTGATCGACCTTGATCGCGCCGGTCGGACCGGGCTCGAGCACCAAGACATCCGCGTGGACCTGGCGGGCGATCCGCCCACAGGATCGACACTCACCGCACGCGTCCAGCTCGCCGTCGGGTGAGACCGGGGTCCCGCAATTGACGGCCTGCGCCAAAGCGACCGCCGTCGCCCGCTTACCGACGCCCTCGGGGCCCGAAAGAATCAGGCTCGGCGGCAGCGAATCGCGAGCCACCGCCTTCGCGAGCAAGCCCAGCAGGTGGCGATGGCCGATGAGATCGCAGAAGGGCATGGCGGCAGAACCGCAGCGATCGTATCACATGGGCTCCGCCGGCCTGGCGGACGGCGGGCGCGGAAGGGTTCGAACACCGATCGGCGGCGCGCACGCCGACGGCGGAGACGTCAGGGCGGCGCACCGCCCGTGAGGCTGCCCCCGTCCGTGGGCTGGTAGGCGTAGAACTCGGTGACGCGGTCGATGGCGCTGCGCTTCACGAGCATCACACGACCTCGCGCCGTCAACCGATACTCGGCGGGTAACCAGGTGCCGCCGTCCGAACGCGCTTGCCTGAACACCGCCGTGGCACCCTTGAAGAGCTTCGCCAGGGCGCCAAGCCAGCCATACGACACGTCGTCGACCGCCTCGAATTCGATGCGCATCACCTGGTGATCACCCTCGCTCAGCCACGCCTGGCCGGCGGTCCGGCTGAGCAGCCGTCCGATCCGGGTACGAGCCTGGAACTCGGGGTGCGCCGCGAACGCCACACGAACGGCGGGATGACCATCGAGCGTGGCGCGTCCCGAGATCCGAAACGAGTACAGGCGAAAGATCTCGTCGAGCAGCTCGCGGCGTTTTCGTCGCGCCTCTTCCTCCTTCGCCACGCGTCTGGCACGCGCGCGCAAGCTCTCCCGGGCCCGCTCTCGCCGCAGGGCCCTGACCTCGGCCTCGTGCCGGCGGTCCTTGCTCACGAGCTCTTCCCGCGATCGCGGCACGCCGTCCCTCGAGATCAGGCGGTAGTGGAACCCTCCAAACGGCTCTGGTGAGACGCGGTACACGCGGACCGACGTCTTCGTGACCTCCCCCGCGCGATCGCGGTCCCGCTTCGTGACCCGCTGGAGGTACCGGTAGCTGCGCAGTGTGGCCGACGCCGCGGCGATGTCCTCACGAACGTCACGCAGCACGACGTCCAGCGGCGGCAGCGGCCGATCGAGCGGCACGGACGGGCCACTGCGCGCCGGTGGCGGGGCCGCCAGAGCTCCGAGCACCAGCACCGCCGCCACGCGACCAGCCGATACGCGGCGTGGCGCTCTCATTCCTCGACCCGCAGCGACAGCTCGATGTCCTGTCGGCGATAGAGACAGGTGCCGTCGACGTCCTCGCAGACGTAGTACAACGCGTACGCGGACACCGGCGCCATCCCCGGACTCGGCTCGGCCCCCCGCAGCTCGAACTGCACCTCGCGGGTCTCGGTGCTCACCGGCTCCGGTGGCTGGGGTGCCGTTAAATCCTCCGTGCTGATCGCCCAACCTTCGGGCGGTGCCACCCAGACACGCAGCGGCTCGACCTCGTTGTTCCAGTGCGCCTTGATGGCCGCGTTTGGTCGCATGATCAGATGCACCCGGGCGACGTCACCAGGTCGAATCACCGGGGGCACCACCGTGCTCTCGATCGTGACGAACTCCCCCGCGTCGCGGAGGATGCGGCCCGCCGGATCGGGCTCCGCGCGAGTCGACACGCTCGCGTCGAACGAGTCAGCCGGCTGAGCGATCTCGGCGCCGCCTGGCTCGACCCGCAGCGGCGGGGGGCGCTCCCCACGCGCCACGATGTCCCGGCGCGCATCCTCGACCCAGTCGTAGAACGGGTACGGCTTGTCGAGCCGAGGCCCGTATTGCTGAAGGCGCCGGCGCCAGATGTACTGATTGGGGTCGATCTCCAGCGCCTGGGCCCAGTGCTCCACGGCCCGGGTAAAATCGCCCGGTCGTCGCTGAGCCGTCTCGTAACGTCGCCGATAGGCGGTCCACAGCCGGAAGTGGATACGGCCGTCCCTCCGGCGATCGAGCCCGGCCGCGGCCTCGTAGGCCTCGACCGCCGCCGTCGCGCGGCCGTCCCCACCCCACGTGAAGGCGGCGTCCCCGTAACGGAGCCAGGCGTCGACGGATCCCGCCGAGGTGGCGGCGCGGAGCGCGTCCAGGTCTGGAATCTCCACCGCGCGCACCGGGTCGGCGGGCGGTGCAGGATACTCGGTGGCCAGAAACTGCTCGATGTCCTCCCGGGTCGGCTTCACGTAGCGCACGATGCCGTGCTCATCGATGGCATAGGTGAGCGGCACCACGTCGATCGCGGTGAGGTTGAGAGAGTCGACCAGGATCGGCCACTCCATCTGCTTCCACTGCATGAAGAGCCGACACCGGTCCGGGTGCTGCTCCTGGATGATCCCGAGCATCTGCAACGTGCCGGCCGCCTGCCAGTCCTTGGTGTCGTCGTGCCAACCTGGCACGTGCTTGCGGCAGCCCGCTCACCACGAGGCGAACTGGTGCAGGAGAATCTTCTGTCCGCGGAACTGCGAGATCGCCAGTGGCCGACCGTCAGCCAGCGAGGGGAGCACCAGCGAGGGGAAACGATCACCGACGTCCGTACCGACGTCGACCTCGCTCGCCGCGCTCGGCTGGCCCACACCCAGACCGAGGGCCGCAAGCGCGAACAACAGGACGCCCAGCTTCGTCCGCATTCGGAACCTCCAGGTCAGGAGTCGTGCGTGTGCGCGAACGCCATCCAGTATAAAACAGACCAGTCGAGCACGTTCGCCTCGAGCTGCACGAGCGCCGGCGCGGCCTGCCAGATGCCGGTGAAGGCGCCCGGGGCGTCTACAGAAACCTGGGTCAAGTGACGATTACGTATCGGGGACTGCGAGTGCGACAGGCGTAAGGGGCGCGACCCGCCCGCCGAGCAGGCCGGGTCGGTCCCTGGGGCATGCTAGAATGTTGCACCCCAAGGTCTTCTGACACAGCCACTTCGATGCCGAGAGCCTGACGCGCCCACTTCCGACGCCCCCGAGCGAGGCAAACCGGTGCACACGCAAGCCACGACGCCGTCTAGTCGGGTCATCGACTTCGTCATCGACAACTCGCTGCTCCTCGTCGCCGGCACCCTGACCGCCCTGA
This sequence comes from Vicinamibacterales bacterium, assembly GCA_965197935.1. Taxonomy (GTDB): domain Bacteria; phylum Acidobacteriota; class Vicinamibacteria; order Vicinamibacterales; family CAZQMT01; genus CAZQMT01. The sequence continues at coordinate 1,336,269 of CBDAOD010000003.1, forward strand.
TCTGGGCCAACCTCGACGGAGAGGCCTACCAGCACCTCACGCACCCGCTCCATTTCGCGGTCAACGACGTGGGGATGGTGTTTTTCTTCGGGCTGGCCGCCAAGGAAGTCTACGAGGCCACCCTTCCCGGCGGAGCGCTGGCTTCGCCGCGCCAGGCGGCGGTGCCGATCCTGGCGGCGATAGGCGGAATGGTCGCCCCGGCGCTCCTCTATGTCGCGCTCGCGAGCGCGGCGGACCAGCCGGCGCTGTTCCGCGGATGGGCGATCCCGTGCGCCACGGATATCGCCTTCTCCTACATGACCGCGCGGCTGATCTTCGGCGCCCGACACATCGCGATCCCGTTCCTGCTGCTGCTGGCCATCGCGGACGATGCCCTCGGCCTGATCATTCTCGCCGTGTTCTACCCGAGCGGCGAGATCTCCCTTCTCATGTTCGTGGCGCTCTTCGCCCCGGCCCTGCTGATGGCGTGGTGGCTGCGCCGGCGCCGCACCAAGAGCTTCTGGCCCTACGTCCTGCTCGCAGGCGGCACCTCGTGGTTGGCCCTGCACGAGGGCGGCTTCCATCCCGCCCTTGCGCTGGTGCCGATCGTGCCGTTCATGCCGCACGCCGCGCGAGACCTCGGCATCTTCGACGAACGCGAGGAGCTACTACCGGACACGCTGAACCACTTCGAGCACTGGTGGAAGGCGCCGGTCCAGGTCATCCTCTTCTTCTTCGGTCTCGTCAACGCCGGCGTGTTGTTCTCCAGCGTCGGGGTGGGCACGTGGATCGTGCTCACGGCGCTAGTGGTCGGAAAACCCCTGGGCATCTGGGCGTTCACCGAGGGCGCGGGGCTCATCGGGTTCTCGCGGGCGCCGGCCCTGACCTCCCGGATCGTCGTGGTCATGGGCGTCGTTGCGGGGATCGGATTCACGGTGTCGCTCTTCTTCTCGACCGCCGCCTTCCAGCCGGGACCGATGCTCGACCAGGTCAAGATGGGCGCCCTGCTGAGCTTCCTCGCCGCGCCGCTGGCCTTCGTCCTGGCCGTGCTCCTGCGGGCGCGCGGACACGACGAGGAAGCCGAGCCGGAGGTGGCCGCTGCCGAAGTTACCGTCGCCGGGCATTGAGCGCGGCCAGAGCGGCCCCTGCAGACGCCCGCCGAGACTCGTGGAGCGGAGGACGTGAGGCTTGCCGGTTTGCTGCTGGGCGCACTCGCCACGACGATGGCGTGCTCGGCGGGGCCGACCGATCGAGACCCCCCCGCCCCACCCGCGGAGCCGCTCGTCGAGGTGGCACTGACGCTCACCCCAACCGTCAGGGGCAGTCGCCTGACCCTCGCTGGGACCACGGACCTGCCCGATGGGGCCATCCTCATCTATGAGGTCCGCCACGAGCGCTGGTCGGCGGCGGGCGAGCGCCAGTGGCTACGCGATGGGCGAATGGTCGTCGAGGACGGAGCGTTCTCGGCGCGCGTGCGGCTGGGGTCGTGGCCGGCGGGCACGCTCGACGCGTGGATCGCGTTTCAGACCGTCCTACCCGAAGGCCAGCAGCCCGAGGCGATGATCGCCCTGTTCGGGGACCTGGGCCAGCGGATCGGGGGCGCGCACGCCAGCCAACTCGGCGACATCAAGCGCGCGGAGCTGACGGTCCGGCTCGACCGGTAAAGGCGCCCCCCCTTACCTCTGGCGCGCGGCCTTGCGCGTTTCGAATCGCGCGGCGGCTTGCCGGGCCGTGATGACGCCCCCCTCGAACGCCTTCAGGATCCGCTCGACGGCCCCCAGCATCCAGGCACCCGTCCGGCGCAAGAACAGCGCGTTCCGCAACCGGTAGCCCTCCGGTCTCGGGCGCGGCCCGACCTCCCACGGGTGGAAGTAGAACGTGGTATCACCGCGCCTCGCCTCGTACATCAGCGTGAGGAGCGTCCAGGGCAGGCCGATCACGCGAGTCATGATGCCCGAACCCGCCGCGATCTTGATGATGGGAAACGCGGGAATCGGTAGCTCGACCAGGCTGGCCCCGCCGCGCTCGGCGATGGCCGCGTACGACGGACGATAGGGGTGTGTCGGGGCGTTCGCCCAGCCCACGTACTTGCCCCCAACCGGCCGAGAGGCGCACACAGTGGAGTCGTAGACGAAGCCCATCTCCTCGAGGATCCGGGTCGCCCAGGGCTCGTAGACGAGATTCGGCCCCCGAAAGCCAACCGGCCGCTGGCCGCAGAGCCCTTCCAGGAGGGTCGCGGCTCGCTCGAGCTGACGGGCGAATTCCGAAGGCCCCAGCACGCTCATGTCCACGTGGACCATCCCATGGCACGCGATCTCATGTCCGCGCTCCGCAATCTCCCGAACGAGATCCGGATACCAGGTCGCGATCTCGCCGAGCACGAAGAACGTACAGGTGCAGCCATGTCGATCGAACAGATCGAGGATCGCCCGGGTTGGCCCGACGAGCGCTCCTTCGGGACGGTCCGACCCGGCTGCTCGATGGAAGAACGACGTCGTGTCAGGAACTTCGAGGGCTTGCTGGCCGTCTACCCACCGGCGCGAGTGAAACCACTCGTCCACATCCACCGACAGCGCGAGGCGTCCGCCCACTCAGGCGTTCCCTGCGCTGCGGCGAAAGGCGAATGCGGTGAACGAGTGTCCCTCGACGCGCGCCTGCTCGCGAAATCCCAAATGGGCCAATGCCGCACTCACCCGAGCGGGCGAATGGTAGTACAGAGAGAACCGCTTGAGGCGCGCCAACACATGGCGCAGGGTCCGGCGCCACCAGGGTCCGCGCGTGTCCACGAGCACCAGCAGCTCCCGCGTCGCCGCCGCCGCCGCGCCCAGCAACGGCTCGAGGTCCCGGTAGTACTCGATGATCGACACCATCATCGTCACGTCGGCCGGGGGCAACGGCGCACCGATGACATCTTGAACACGAAACTCAGTGGCGTCTGCCAGGCCGGCGGTCTCGGCCTCACGACGCGCCAACGCCACCATCGCTTCGACCTGGTCGAGTCCGACCACGCGGGCGCCCAAACGCGCGGCGACGAGAGACACCTCACCCGACCCACAGCCCAGATCGAGCACCCGCTTGCCCGCCAGACCGTGCGCCTTCAGAAAGCGCTCCACGACCTCCGTACGTTTCTGGAACGTCTTGCGCCGAAACAGGCGGTTGATCAGCGCGTGCAGCGGCTGCTGACCGCCGCCCCGAAAGGCTCGATGGTAGTCCTCGGCGAAGCTACTGAAATAGCGATACGCGGTCTGCGCGTCTTCCTGGGCGGGGTCGTCGTCGGTCGAGGCGCTGGGTGAGGGATGTCCGTCCATCGGTCATTGGAACTCCATAGTATAGTATTTGCAGGCGTTTTCGAGCCTATTCAATCCCTTCAGTGCACCCGTGAGTGAAGAGCAGCAGCCTGGCGCCGCGACCGCGCGTACGTCTCGCGGCGGGTGGCCGGCAGTGCTGTGGCTGGTGTTGCTCTTCGTCGTGTCCCTCGCGGCGGTCACGTCACGCATCTATGCCTCGGACGAGATCCAGTACTTCGCCTTTCTGCGTTCGCTGTGGTTCGATCACGATCTGTCGTTCGAGAACGAGTACCGCTACTTCTACGACCACGGGATCGCGCGTTCGGCGGGGTTCCACGAAACCTTTCTCGAGCGCACCACGGAGACCGGTCTCCGGATCAATTTCGGCACGATCGGCTCCGCGCTGCTCTGGGCACCCTTCTACGCCCTTGCCGACATCGTCGCGCGCGCGTCGAAGGCTTTCGGTCGTGCCGTCGACATCGACGGTTTCTCCCAACTCTACATCGCGGCGGTCTGCTACGGCTCCGCCCTCTACGGGTTTCTCGCCGTGCTCCTGTCGCGCGCCGCCGCCAACCGTCTCGTGGCGGAGAGCGGCCCTGCGGCGCTGGCGATATGGCTGGGCACGCCGCTCGCCTTCTACATGTACATCGCCGCGCCGATGGCCCACGCCTGCTCCGCGTTCGTCGTGTCCGCCTTCGTGCTGACGTGGCTCATCGTGCGAGAGCGCTGGTCGACACGCGGCGTGATCGCCCTGGGCGGCCTCGCGGCACTGATGGCGATGGTGCGGGAGCAGGACGCCTTCTTCGTCGTGGGGCCGGCCGTGGATTTCATCTGGACCGTCGGTCGACGGTGGAGGGACCAGGGTGAGGCCACGGGCGTTCCGGTGCCGCGGCTGATGTGGAGCGCCGCCGCCGGGGTCGCCGCCTTCGCGCTGGTCTATCTGCCCCAGGCGATCTCGTACATCGTGTTGAACGGCCGGATCGGCCCGTCGGGTCTGGTCGCCCGAAAGATGAACTGGATGGCGCCGTACGGCTGGCGCGTGTTGGCGTCAGTCGAGCACGGCCTCTTCTTCTGGACGCCCATGGCGGCCCTCGCCGTGATAGGGCTGGGCTGCCTCGTGTATCATCGCCCGCCGACCGGTGCCGTCGCAAGCGGGCCCGCGGCGGCGCGCGGCCGAGGTCGGGGCGACCAGGTGATCGTCGGCGCCTGCTTCCTGATCATGCTGGCACTCCAGGTCTACGCCGCGGGGAGCGTGGAGTCTTGGACCGTGGCCGGCGCGTTCGGCCAGCGCCGCTTCGTTGGCTCGTCGGTGGTGTTGACGATCGGTCTCGCCGCGCTCTGGAACGCGGTCCGTCCCGGACCGCTCAGGGTCGCCCTGAAGATCGCCGTGGTCCTGTGTGTGTGGTGGAACGTCGGCCTGATGGCTCAGTTCGGCGGCGGTCTGATGGACCGACAACGGCTCGACCTTGGGCGCAACGCCTACAACACCTTCGTCGTCGTACCCCTCCGGCTGCCCGAGCTGACCTACCGCTATCTCTTCGACCGGAGCTCCTTCTACCAGACCGCCGCGGAATAGTGCCCTGATCGGCGACGCGGCTCGAGACGCCCACGGACGCCGTCGCCTCGGCCCGTGACGTCGGCGAGGCGGTTGGTCCAGACGGCGCATTCGCGCTGGAGCGACACCACGGCGGCGGGCGCGCCGGGTACGAGCCACGCCGATGGCCTCGCCGGTATCGGCCACCGCGGTCAGCGAACCGGCTCCACGATGTCGGCGAGCCGAAGCCGGAACCTCACGAAGCACACCCCGGCCAGCACGATCAGCGTCGTCGGCACCAGCAGCGCCACCGTCCGCGAGATCAGGCCGAGCCGATAGAGATGGAGCCACCACAGATCCAGGCCACCAGCCAGCCTCGCCCCGAAGGGGGTTCCGGGATCGATCGACGGCAACGGCTGACGCGCACGCAGGCCGACGAGCATGCCGAGGTCCCGGGGCACCAGCTCGACCAACGCTCCGGCGTTCAAGACGAGCGCCGACGTCTCGAGGTCGAGGACGCGCTCCTTCGCGTCGAGGCGGCCGCCCCCGGAGACGTAGGCGTCGGCAACCTTCGCGTAGTCGATCAGGACGCCGGGCAGCTGCACCACGACGCTCAACGCCAGCACGGTCCACAGCAAGCGGATCTTGGCGCCTCCGCGCCATTGCCGCGCGACGGCCGCAAGCGCGACACAGAGGAATCCAAGCAGCGGCACCAGGAACCTCGGGCCGTAGGAGCGCCCACCGGCCCAGTTGTCGAGCGCGGCGTAAAACACGAAGAAAAGACCGACGGTCGACCCCAGCAGGAGCGCGGCCCCCCGGTCGCAGCGGGTCAGTGAGGCGAGCCCCCACACGCCGAGCCCGACGATGGGCGAGAACAGCAGCAGCGACCCGCCCGGCGCGAACAGATACCCCCAGAAACCCTCCCAGCCCAGGGGCTCGCTGTTGCCGAAATCGATGGGGCTTCCGAAGCGCACGAGGTTGTAGTACCCGATCAGCAGCCCGGCGACCACCACCCCCGGGGCTAACCAGGCGAGCCTCCCGAGCGCGCACGGCCAGGCCCTGCCGTGAGACGTCTTGCCGGCTCCGCGGGTCGGCCCGGCGATCGCGCCTGCCTGCGCGTCACGGTCCGACTCGTACCACACGAAGGCGGCGAAGGCGAACACGGACAGGACCATCTCGTGACGGGTGGCCCAGGCCATCCCGAGGAGCGCCCCGGAACCCAGCAGTAGATACCGGCCGTCAAGAAGGAGCGCGTCCCCGCCCGGTGCTCCGCCGCGCTCGAGGCGCGCCCGGCCGAAACGGCGCACGCCACACCAGAGGAGCAGCGCCGACCCCATGAGTAACACCGACGCCAGCGGCTGGTTGAAACCGATCTGGGAATACGGCCAGAGAAGGGTGCCGAAGCCCAGTGCCAGCGCCGAGACCGCCGCCCCCCGCGCATCCGCGGTCATCGACCACGCCAGCAAGAAGCAGAGCGCCACGCACGCGGCGGCCGGCACGGTGCTGCTCACCGCGAAGAGCGCCTTGGACACCGTATACCGCGGCAACCGGTCGGTCCCGACGATGCCCTCCGCGATACCGCCGGCGACGAAGGACGGAATCCCGTACAGGGAATGACCGATCCCCCACTGCGAATAGTAGCGGCCGTCGATGCCCTGGTCCGGAGGATCCAGCTCGGGAGACAGCGCGATGCTGCCATCCTCGACGATGGCTCGCGTCAGCTCGAAGATGTAGACCGCGTCGGTCGAGGTGAGGCTGCCGCCAGCCGTCGTCAGGTAGCACAGCCAGACGGCCGCGAGCAGCCACCCGGCTGCGCCGGTGGCGCGTCGGCGTGGCGGCGCCTGCCTCGAGGCGGGTGGCGCGCCAGTCGATGAGCGAAAGGGCATCCGGGGGAATCCTTCGCGAGGAGTGTCGGGTCACCCTCAGCTGAGAAATTGTCTCAGAAGGAAGGCTGAAGCGCGACGTAGTAGTTTCACCGTTTCCCGCAGAAAGGCCACAACGACGAGCCAGCGCGTGGTCCGACCAGAGCCGTCCGTTGACCTCGAGCATGAAGAATTGCCCGCTCTCCAAGTCTAGTTTGAATTCAATCGCTGCAGTGCCCTTGAACCCAATCTCCTTGAGAAAGTCGATGCTGAGTCTTTCGAGCTCCCGGTGATGTGTGCTCTCGATCAAGGTGCCAGCGCCAAAATCGATTGGCCACTGCCTGAGCCCTTGCGTCGTGAATACTGCCAATGGGTTGCCTCTGTTCACTAATGTAGACACAAACCTCGAAATGGTTCGTCGCGGGGCCGTCTGGACTTCTCGCGGGTCGATCGATCGCCGCAGCCCAGCGGCCAGCCCATGAGCCGCGCGCGCCAAGGGTGGGCGGCTCTGCTACCCTGACGCGTGGATCGACGACTCGGCGACCTCCGCGAGGCGGTTCGTCGACGGTTTCGATAACGTCCGAGTTTCGGCACAGGACGGCGGTCACGCAGCTGCTCATTCCGCGAAACGGTCGCTGGCCGGCGTACGTGTCGGACCCGAAGATCCTGCGTTCTACGCGAAGAGGTCTAGTCCAATGCGGGCTATCATGCACGTGCAGTTTGGTGATACGGAAATGACGGCTCCTCGACGATGATCCACGGCGTGGGACGCGATGCCGCTTGCCTAGCGAACGCCGCTACGGAGCGGGCCGAGGCGATCGGCGGCGCCCAACCTGGTCGTCCGAAAATCATCGTGACGCGCACGGACGACCGTCTCTCGCTCCGTGGTCGCCGCCGACGTGTCGATGCGGAGGGAACCACTCGTTGACACCCGTGCCACCTGTCGTTCGTCGAAGAGGGCGCCTATCATGGCCGGCCGTCGGCCTACTCGTCTACGGGTTGTGCCTGGCGACCTTCGCGGTCTTCGAGGTCACCCTGCGCCTGCTCGATCGGGACCAGGTCTCGCAATCGTTCGGCCCGATCTTCATGTCGGACCCGATCGTCGGCTACCGCCCGCGACCCGGCGCACGCCTCCAGGTTCGAACGTCAGAGTACGAGACCACAGTGCGCATCAACCAGGCGGGCGTGCGTGCCGACCACGAGTTCGTTCCGAAGGCAGTCGGCGAGCGCCGTGTGATGGTCCTCGGCGACTCGCAGGTCATGGCCGTGCAGGTGCCATTGCGCGAGACATTCACCGCGCAGGTGGAGGCGCGACTCGCCGGCGGGGCTCCGCATCGTGTCGTTCAAGTGATCAATGCTGGCGTGCAGGGATACGGCCCGGTCGAGCAGTACTTGTTCCTGGCGAACTACCTGCTCGATTTCGATCCGGACCTGGTGCTGGTCACCGTGTACGCGGGGAACGACGCCACCGACGCGGCGGATGCCGAACATCGTCTGGTTGAAGCCACTGGAAGTCGCGGCTCGAGAACAGGACCGGCGCCCGTGCCGTCGCGTGGCTCCCTCGGCGCGCCGCTGTGGCTGCGTCGACTCGGTCGGCGGAGCGCCGCGATGCAGTTCGCCCGACGGCGACTGCACGCGCTACTCGGACCATCACTGCAGGTGCCAATCCGCGACCGCCCGCTCGACAGCTACCTCGAGACGCCGCCGCCCGACGTCATGCGCGGCTTCACGGTGGCGCGCGATGCCCTACGGCGCAGCGCGGATGTAGCCTCGGACCACGGGGCGCGCACGGCGATCATCCTGCTGCCGGTGGCCTTCGAAACCGTTGCGACGTTCTTTGTCGACCTCCAACGTGAGCATGCCAGCCGCGACGGCATCCTGACCCGCCACGGCTCGACAGACCGATTCGCCGCCATCATCGCCAGCCTCGATGTCCCGTTCTTCGACGCACGTGAGGCCTTCGACTCCATGCCCGACCCGAAGAGACTCTTCTTTGCGAGCAACTCTCACCTCACTTCCGAGGGTCACTCGGTGCTGGCCGACGCGATTACGGCGTTCATTCGAAGAGAGGCGTTGCTGGACTCGAGCGGTCAATGACTGGAATCCCCTCGATCATCGGTCCTGACCAGTTCTTCAGGCCGAGCCGTTCCTCGAGCTCCGGCCAGATCAGTGCCTGACGCCAATGCCGTCTATGCCCATGGCGGCGCAGGCGGCCACAAGACCCGCGTCAAGACTCACGAGCAGTCGGGGGCGCACCAGCAGCCCGCAGCTGTTTCTTCCACTCCAAGCCGTCGATCCGGCGCCTGCACAAGGGCGAAAAGAACGGAGCCGAGACGAAATAGAGCAGGCTGAGGACGATGCCCGACACGTAGCCGCCGATACCTTTGGAGACACGAACCCAAGATTCGTAGAAGCGGGACAGGCGGACGCTTCGAATGAGCTTCTGTGCGCTCTTCTCGCCCTTGCACAACCTGATCAACTCCCTGTATGCCAGCTTCTGATGCTCCTCCTCGTCGCCGCGGATGTCCATGAACATGTCGCGAACCCGATCCACTCGTGTGGCACTGGCGTAGGTCAGAAACTGCTCATACACATCGCCCTCTCCTACGTAGTGATTGGCTTCGAACCGGATGAGCCCTGTCGCCGGATCGAACAACTGCTTCCGCCGTTCCGCCGTGTAGGGCAAGGGGAAATCCGAGTACTCCATGGCCATGTTGTTGAACAGGGCGAAATGGTGCATCTCCTCTAATGCGTTATTGAACAGCTCGACCTTGAAGTGCGGGTCGCCGACGGCGTGGAACGCCTGGAGCATTTGCCAGCCACTGTCGGCCTCGGTCTGGGCGAAACGATGCAGGCTCCTGGCCAGCCTGTCGCGGGAGCGCCAGCTGAACGGAGTGATGACTCGAATCCCGATCTTTTTCAATGTTGCATACATCGGTAGCTGTCCTGTCCTTCGCGGCGCCTGGCCGCAGGCTCGCCAGTGCTCTAGAAGAGCGGATACACGAACGGCGCGAGAGGCCCCAGCCCACTGATCAGTCCCAGCACGAGAGCGGTCAGAAACAGGGCGATGACCAGTGGCAACAGCCATCCCATCCGCGCTCTGATCAGCGCTCCCAGCGTCAGCTTCGCCGCGCTCAGCGGGACCGTCACGAAACTACCAAAAGGCCTTGATCCAGGCTTCTTCACACCGTCCCCTCGACTAGTCCGGTTGGGCTTCGTTTTCGCATCAGACAGTTGCCGACAACCACTGCGTCGAGATCGGTACGTGCAAACGTCAACAGGGCTTCGTCCGGAGACGTCACGATTGGGTACCCCGGTTCGTTGAACGAGGTGTTGAAGGGCCTGCTGGTGATCCTCGACGGCAGCAAGGGGCTGCGGGCAGCCGTCCGGAAGACCTTCCGCCACCGCGCCCTGGTCCAACGGTGCCAGTGGCACAAGCGGGAGAACGTGGTGAGTCACCTGGCCAAGAGCGAACTGGCGGCGTGGCGTCAGCGCCTCCAGCGCGCCTACAACCGGCCGGAGTACGACGAGGCCCTCACGGCGCTCAAGACGCTCCAGGGCGAGCTCGACGAACGGAACCAGTCGGCGGCTCGGAGCTTGACAGAAGGTCTGGACGAAACCTTAACGCTGCATCGCCTCGGGCTGTACGGGGTGCTGGGCCGGTCGCTGAAGACGACGAACTGTCTGGAGTCGGTCAATGCGCTCGTTGAGGAACGCTGTGCGAAGGTTGACCACTGGCAGAACTCGAGCCAACGCCACCGCTGGCTGGCGACCGCGCTCCTGGACATCGAGCCGCGCCTGCGGAAGCTGATGGGCTACCGCCACCTGCCCACGCTTCGTGCCGCGTTGAAGCAAGAACTGAAGATCGACACGACGACATCGAAGAAGGCCGCATGACGAATCCGGAGCCGTAGAGAGTTTCAACTAAGAATGGGCTTGACTCCCCAGAGCAGCACCGCCGTCTCCCGGATCCGGGGATACAAACACGTGGTTGAAGCCAGAGTGTTCGATGAGCCTGGTATTGGCGACGGCGTTCAGGGCGACGCCCCCGGCGACGCAGAGGTTCTCGTGTCCCGTCAAGCGCCTGGCACGCCGCGCGAGGCCTAGAACGGCCTCCTCACAGACCTGCTGCACGCTCGCGGCGATGTCGGCGAAACGCTGATCATCCTCGGTGACTCTCGACGCGTAGTCGTCGTCGATCGCGTCGAACGGGAGGGTATTCCGGAAGCGCCGAGGCTCGCCGAACATCTCCAGGAAGACCGGCGTGAACAACTCCGAACCCTGCGCGAGGAACTTCATGGTTCGATGGTTGACTGTGTAGAGCCCGTCCTCTTCCAGTTGGATGACTTGGCGTACGCGATCGGCGTAACGCGGCTGCCCGAAGGCCGCCAGCGCCATGGTGCTGGCCTCGGAGTCATTGGGGCGAAACCCGAGAAAGGCCGTGAAAACCGCGTAAACGAGACCCAGAGAATGAGGGTAAGGGATCGACTCTCTTAGGGTCACCGTTCGCCCGTTCTGCGAGTTGCCTTCCCCGATGGACGTGCAGGTCCACTCGCCCACGGCATCGACTGTCACGATCGCCGCTTCCGCGAACGGAGATGCCGCGAACGCTTGAGCGGCATGACTCTCGTGGTGCTGCGCCAACCGCACTTTCTTGGGATCGATGTCGAGGGTGACACTGATCTCGTTGCGGGTCCATAACCTACTCGTGGTCCATTGCTTCATCGCCGCGACGAAATGCGCCCGGTTGGAGAAAAGGTTGTCCATCGTCGAGGCCAGCACTCGCGTAAACTTGGTGTGCGGTTCCTCGTAAAAGACAACGACATCCAGGTCCTGAGGGTCCAGGCCCACCTGCTCCAGGCAAAACTTGATCGCGAAATGTGGAAAGTTGGAATCGTGCTTGGTCCGTGTGAATCGTTCCTCGGCCACGGCAGCGACGATTCGTCCATCGACGATCAGCGCGGCGGACGAGTCGTGAAAGTGGGCCGACAGGCCGAGCACTTTGACGCTAGGGTTCGCCAGAACGTCCCCCTTTGTGATTACGGCGGCTCCGACTGAGGCGTGAGTATACGGGCAACCGATCGCCCTGACAATGCCTGGCCACGATGCCCCGGGGGCGACACCACAGACTCAGCGAGCCGAGCTATCTCCGCCGACATTCTGCAGTCTTGCGCGCGAGCTCTTGCTATTCCAGGCGGTAAGGACTGACTCACGGGGGCAGCGTTTCTCACCCCGCACATCGTCAGGTAGCACAGCCAGACGGCCGCGAGCAGCCATGCGGCCGCGCCAGTGGCACGACCGCGCGCCGGCGCCTCACTCATTGCGGGGGTGCGCCTGCCGAGTCGGCGGGCATCGTGTGCTCGGCGGGACCCGAACCGGCGTCCGGCGGATCGGTACGCGACAGCTACTCCATTGAGTCAGCTTCGCTGGGAGCCTTCCCCGTATATTTCTTTCCAGCTCCCCTTCAGCTGCCCATGATCGAGTCCACAGCGGTGGGGGAACTGTAAGCTGCAGTCCTCGACCGGTTTGCGCAACGCCGGGTCCATCAATTCATGGATGTCGAGCTTCATCTCCTCGCGAGAGTACGCCGACACATCGAGAATTCCGGTGTCCATCCGGATGGCGTCCTCGGGGCACACTTCTACACAGTACCCACAGTAGACGCAGACCCCCAGGTCGATATCGAAGCGGACGGGATATTTCTCGACGTTGGGGTCGGGATGCTCACCTGCCACGATGGTGATGCACTTTGCCGGACAAACGGTCTCGCAGAGCATGCACCCCACGCACCGCGGTGTGCCTTCCTCCCTGACGGTGAGCCGGTGGCGGCTCCGGAATCGTGTCTCCAGCGGCCTGGGCTCTTCGGGGTACTGGAAGGTGGCCGAGGCTGGGTGTTGCGTGAGCAGTCCCACGGCGTGTGCCGCATGAAGAAAAAGATTCCGAAACAAGTGCGCGCAGGTGATCTTCAGGCCGGACAGGATCTGCGCGATGTAGAGCTTCTCCCATAACGTGAGCTCCCGCCGGCGGAGCACCTTGACCGCCATCAAAAACCCTCGCTGACGAACGCCAACACCACGGCCGTCACCAGCACGTTGGCGACCGAGATCGGAAACAGTCCCAACCAGCCCAACCGCATGAGCTGATCATAGCGGAAGCGCGGCAACGTCCATCGGATTTGCATGAACAGCCAGCTGAAGACCAGGACCTTGGTCGAAAAGCTGGCAACCCCCAGAAGGACATAGGTCAGGTTCGAGACCGGGAGCATGCCCCCCCAGGGGAAGTGGAAGCCGTCCGGCAGCAGGTAGGGCACCTGCCACCCACCGAAAAACAGCGTGCTCGACAGACAAGCCACCATGATGGTTTCCAGAAAATCGGCGAGAAAGAACATCCCGAACTTCATCCCGCTGTACTCGACGAAATAGCCGATGATCTCCGATTCTCCCTCCGGCATGTCGAACGGGATCCGCTTGGTCTCGGCCAGGGCCGCCGTCGTGAAGACGAGGAAGGCCACGGGTTGAACGACGATGCCCCAGGCGGGAATCCAGCCTCCAAAATTGTGCCCCTGGCCCCGCACCAACTCCTGCAGGTCCATCGTCCCGTAGATCATGACGACGCCGATAATCGAGATGCCCAGGGCAATCTCGTACGAGATCATCTGTGCTGTCGCCCGCAGCCCGCCCAGCAGCGCGTAGTTGTTGCGGGAGGCGAATCCAGCGAGGATCACCCCGTAGACCCCTAACGAGAGCATCGCAAAGACATAGAGCAGCGCGACGTCGATGTTGGCGACCTGGAGATCGATGACGCGCTCGCCCAGGATGAGGCGATCCCCGAACGGGATGGCGGCAAACGCCACCAGCGCGAAGAAGACCGAGAAGAACGGCGCCAAGGTGTGGAGGGTCTTATCCGCCCCGGCCGGGACCAGGTCCTCCTTCGTAAACATCTTGATCGCATCAGCGATGGGATGAAACAACCCGATCACCGTGAATCCGAAGATGCTGGCGCGGTTGGCCCCGATTCGGTCCTGTAGAATGGCCGACTGCTTGCGCTCCAGCCAGGTGTGCAGTCCTGCGAGATTCAGGACACCGAAGAACACGATGCCCGCCAGAGCGAGCTTGACCATCACGTCGATCATGGCGCGGCCGTCCCTGGCGCAGGGGTCGGCAGAGCCAAACGCGCTCCGTGAGAGTCGAGTGTTTCGTAGCTGAGGCCCGAGAAAGGCTCCAGGGTCTTTGCCATTCCCAGGAAGATTTCCGTGGGATCGTGCCAGGGCAGCGGGTGGTTCAGTTGCTGGGCGATGTCCAGGAGAATCTTCCAGTCTTCCCGGGAGTCCCGAAGAGGTGGAAACGCGCGACCGAGCCGCTGGACCCGACCGTGGCAGTTCACGAACGTCCCGTCTTTCTCGACGTACGCCGCGGTGGGCAACACCCAATGGAACGAAGAGACCCCGGCGTGCTCGGTCGTCCCCGAGAACACGAAGAGATCCAGCTTGGACGACAGCGCCTGGAGCGTCTCTTCCCCGATCTGCTGCAGCAGGTCGTGGCCGAAGATCCACATGGCATCGATACGGCCCTCCAGGGCCTCGTCGATGAGAAAGCCCGCCTCCGGCGCATCGGCCCCCGACAAACCGAGCAAGGTCGCCCCGAGCGCGTTCGGGGTCTTGTCAGCCTTGATGAGGAAGTCGTCGCTGTAGCCGCTCCCAGCCGGGATGGGTGCCGTCACCCGCGCGCCCAGTGCGCCTTGGAAGATCTCCCGGATGAGGAAGAGCTCCTCGGTCGTCAGGTGTGGGGAAGCGAGCACGCCGAGCCGGGAACCCGTTTCGTTCTGGCGCGGCGTGGCCAGTGCCGCGACGATGGCGCTGGTGGCGTGTTCCCAGGTGGAGTCGTCGCCCCGATGACGCACCGTTGTTAGGCGTCCTTTGTCCATCCAGTGAAAACCGAAGCGTCCCTCGTCGCACATCCACCACTGATTGACATCCGCGTTGTATCGTGGCTTGAGGCGCAAGACACGTGCGCCCTCGTTGAGATGAGGTCGATCGAGCACGTAATGGATGTCGACATTGCATCCCTGCGCACAGCCGTTGCACACGCTCGGTGCGCTCGAGAGGTACCAGACTCTGGCCTTGAAACGAAAATCCGTTTCGGTCAGGGCACCCACGGGACAGATGTCCACGACATTGCCCGAGTAGGGATTCTCGAGCACCTCGCCAGGGTAGAGCCCCAGCTCGGCCCTGTCTCCTCGGTTGAAAATGCCGAACTCTCCGGTCTTGGAGATTTCGTCCGTGAAACGGACGCACCGGGAGCAGAGAATGCAGCGTTCCTGGTCCAGCATGACGTGCGGCCCGATCGGTACGGCCTTCTTCTTCTTGACCTTGTGCTCGCGAAACCGCGGGTCGTAGAGCCCGAAGTTCATGTAGAAGTTCTGAAGGTCGCATTCTCCCGACTGGTCGCAGACCGGGCAGTCGAGTGGGTGGTTGGCCAGGAGAAACTCCAAGACCGCCCGCCGGCCTTCCTCGGCCTTGTCACTCTTCGTGTGCACCACCATCCCGTCGGTCACGGGTGAATTGCAGGCGATCTGGAGCTTGGGATTCTTCTCCACCTCGACCAGGCAGATACGGCAGTTTCCAGCAATGGAAAGACCCGGGTGGTAGCAGTAGCGCGGGATGTAGATGCCCAGCCTCTCCGCGGCTTGGATGACCGTGCTGCCATCGGGACTGTCGATAGACCGGCCATCGATTGTTAGCGTGGGCATGCCGCACCCTCCGTGTTCCGAACGCATCTCCCGGTGCGGATGTGCTCCTCGAACTCCGCGCGGAACTTCGTGATGTAGGATTGAACCGGCCAGGCCGCAGCGTCTGCGAACACACAGATCGTCTTGCCCTCCATGTCCGCCGCAATCGCCAGCAGATCATCCAAATCGCGAAGCCTCCCTTCTCCCGCGGCGACACGGCGCATGATGCGATGGATCCATCCGGTTCCCTCTCGGCAGGGAGAGCACTGGCCGCAGGACTCGTGGGCGAAGAACTTGGCGGCGGACTGGAGGGCGTCGACCATGCAGGTGGTATCATCCATCACGATGACCCCCGCCGAGCCGGCCATGGTCCCCGCAGCCATCAGCGCGTCGAAGTCCATGCCGACGTCGATCTCCTCCGCGGTCAGCACCTTCGCGGAGATGCCACCAGGGATGACGGCCTTGAGCGTTCGACCCTCCGGTACGCCCTCCGCGTACGTCTCGATGAGGTCACGAAGAGTCACACCCACCGGCGCCTCGTACAGGCCGGGTCGTTTCACATGCCCGCTCACCGAGAACAGCCTGGTGCCACCCTGCCGGGCCGTCCCCATGCCGGCGAAGGACTCGGCGCCTTCGCGGAAGATGAAGGGAACGCACGCCAGGGTTTCCACGTTGTTGACGATGGTGGGGCACTGAAAGAGACCGGCAATGGCTGGGAAGGGCGGCTTCAGCCTCGGAAAGCCCTTTCCGCCTTCCAGCGAGGTGAGCAAGGCTGTTTCCTCGCCGCAGATATAGGCCCCGGCGCCGCGATGGATCACGACATCCAGGTCGAAGCCGCTCCCCTGGATGTTCTTGCCCAGCCAGCCCTGATCGTAGGCTTCCTGTACCGCACGACCGAGGCGGTGAGCCGATCGGAAGTACTCGCCCCGAATGTAGACGTAGGCCTTGTGGCTGCCGATCGCGTAGGCCGCGATCAGCATGCCCTCCAAGAGG
The DNA here is from genome assembly GCA_965197935.1 of Vicinamibacterales bacterium. Taxonomy (GTDB): domain Bacteria; phylum Acidobacteriota; class Vicinamibacteria; order Vicinamibacterales; family CAZQMT01; genus CAZQMT01. The sequence goes on from CBDAOD010000003.1 coordinate 1,352,651, forward strand.
GCATGCGGGTCGCGCTCGAGGATGTATCGATCCTTGAAGGTCCCCGGCTCTCCTTCGTCGGCATTGACCACCAGATACCGGGGCTTCGGGCTGGCCTTCGGAACGAACGACCACTTTCTCCCGGCTGGAAACCCGGCGCCGCCCAGACCACGAAGGTTGGCCTTGGACACCTCGTCGATAATCTGCGCCGATGTCATGGATAGCGCCTTCGTGGCTGCGAGGTAACCCCCGGCCGCACGGTACGCGTCCCACCACGTTCCCGCCGCCACCTCGAATCGCGTCGACAGCACCGGTCCGTTAGTGGCGACAAACGGGTTCGGCTCCTGGCACTGGCGGGATCCGTCAGGCACCCTGAGCGCTTCTTCCAGCAGGGCCTCCAGCGTGCCCGTGTCGCCGTTCAGGGGCCCGACGAACTGCTCGTCGAGCTGGGCCATCGGCGCTATCTCGCAAGCGCACAGGCACTCGACTTCCGTGAGGGTCAGCTCGCCGCCCGGGGTCGTTTCCCCGGGCTTGATGTTCAGGCGCTCCTCGAGGTGCGTGAGCACGTCTGCTGCCCCTCGCAGGAGGCACGGCAGACTCGTGCAGACCCGAAGCTCACGCCGGCCTGCCGGTTGTGTCCGATACATCGAGTAGAAGGACACCACCTCCCGTACATGGGAGACCGCCAGCCCCACGAGCCCCCCCACCCAGAACTCGGCCTCCCGAGAGACGTGGCCGAAGTGTTCCTGGACGAGCCAGAGGATGGGCAGCGTGGCTGCCCGAGGCTCGTCATAGCGCTGGATGATGTTCTGAGCTTCTGTTTCGAGCGATGCGAGTGTCACCGATCTAGCTCGCCCCCGATCATATTGACCGACCCGAATGTCGGAGTGACGTCAGCCAGCATGTCTCCAACGATGAGTATGGGCAGAGCCGACATGATAGCGAAGCACGGTGGGCGGACGCGTACACGGTACGCCGTGCTGGCTCCATCGCTGACGACGTAAAACCCCAGCTCCCCGTTTGCTCCTTCCACCGGAAAATACACCTCGCCTTTCGGCGGCCGCACGCCATGACCGTACATGACGAGCTTGAAGTGCTGCATGAGCCCTTCGATGTTGCCGTAGGTATCTTCCTTGGGCGGCAGAAAGACCCGCTTCTCATCGGCAGCGATGCTCGGGTGTTCCGGCTTGGACGCACCCTCGAGGGTCGGACCGGTCACGGCACGGCTATCCGCGATGGCCAGAATGTTGCCGACCTTGCCCTGGTCCACCATCTCCGAAGCCGCCATCTGGCGACCCGTCTCCGGGTGGGTCAGGATCGGGCCAGGCGGGATGTCACGGAGCGCTTGCTCGATGATCCTCATGGACTGTTGCATTTCTTCCATCCGGACCATGTACCGGTCGAGGTTGTCTCCCCGCGTGCCGACCGGTACGTCGAACTCGAGTCGATCGTAGACGGCGTACGGGCAGTCCTTACGGACGTCGTAATCGACGCCGGAACCTCGCAGGAAGGGCCCGGTGATCCCGTAGGCGATCGCGTCGTCGGCGGAGATCTCGCCGGTCCCCGACATGCGGTCCACGAAGATGCGGTTCCGCGTGAGCAATGTGTCCGCCTCAACGAGGACTTTCCGCGTTTCCCGTATCGCCCATTGGCACCGTTCGTCGAAACCCTCAGGCAGGTCCCCCTTCACGCCGCCGACACGACAGTAGGAAACTGTGAGACGCGCTCCCGTCACCATCTCCACGAGCTCCCACAGATACTCCCGGGCCTTGATCAGGTAGAGGAACACGGTGAAGGCCCCCAGCTCCATCGCGCCCGCGCCCACACAGGTCAGGTGGTCCGTGACTCGGGAGATCTCCGACACGATGACCCGGATATAGTGGCAACGCTCCGGGACTGAAATGCCCAGGAGCTTCTCCACGGCCATGCAGTAGCCCATGTTGTTGATGAGCGGCGACACGTAGTTGAGCCGGTCGGTATACGGCATGACGCCGTTGTAGTCGACCGTCTCCGCCATCTTCTCGAAGCCTCGGTGGAGGTAGCCGATCTCCACATCGGCGTCCACGACCTGCTCGCCGTCCAGCTTGGCGACGATCCGGACGATCCCGTGCATGGCCGGGTGCGCGGGACCGACGTTGAGGAGCATGTCCCGGGTTTCTAGTACACCGGGAGTGCCATCAGGTGTGGAGGGTCGAACCATGACTGGAGCCCAGGAATCGCTAGTTGACCGGCCCGATCAACGGCTGCCGCTTGGCGACGGGATAGTCCTTTCGGAGCGGATGACCGGCGAACTCCTCGTACATCAGGATGCGCTTGAGGTTCGGGTGTCCCCGGAAGCGAATCCCGAACATGTCCCAGACCTCCCGCTCGAGCCAGTCGGCGCCCGGCCACAGGGAAGTCACGGAATCGACTTCCGCATCGGCCTCCTCGACCGGCACTTCGAGCCGGAGGCGGTGTTTGAGCGGCAGAGAAAAGAAATGGTAGACGACAGCGAAGCGTCCCTGTCCAGGAGGCCCGGGCCAGGGATCCTCGTCCGGAATCTCCCGCGACGGACCAACCGCGACCCCGGACGACGCGAACAAGCCAGGCGACCGCTTCGTCCCGAACGTGGAGAAGTCCACGGCCGAGAGATCCATCAGAAAACTCATCCGGAACGCCGGGTCGTCCTTGAGTGTGCGCGCCACCTCGAGCAGGAATTCCCGAGCGAGCAGCACGGTGGCATCGCCCCGGTACGCGTGGCTCCCCGTGACGGCATCCGGGAAGCGGTCCTTGACGGCCTGGATCAGCTCGGCGGCGTTCATCCGCCGAACTCCGGCCTTACCTCCGGCACCGGGCGTGCGCCGGTCGTGTGCTGGGCCTGCATCTTCGCCTGGAGCTTGAGTAGGCCGTCGAGCACATACTCCGGCCGCGGGGGGCAACCCGGGATGTAGATATCCACCGGGAGGAGCGTGTCAATCCCCATGACGGTCGCGTAGTTGTCGTAGAAACCGCCCGTGCACGTGCAGACCCCGAACGCGACGACCCACTTGGGCTCGGCCATCTGGTCGTAGATGCGCGCGAGCACGGGGGCCATCTTGTGGCTGATCGTGCCGACCACGAAGAGCACATCCGCCTGACGCGGAGAAAATCTGGGCAGCCCGGCGCCGAAGCGGTCGACGTCGTAATGGGAGCAGGCTGCGGCCATGTACTCCATCCCGCAGCAGGCGGTCACGAAGGGATACTGAAAGATCGAGTACTTGCGAGCCCAGCCGACGGCCTCCTCGATCCGGCTTGTCACGAATCCGGCATCACCAAACATCTATTGCCACTCCAGTGCGTCGTTGTCCCAGGCATAGACGAATCCGACCATCAGGATCCCCAAAAAGATCACCATCTCGGTGAGCCCCCAGGCACCGAGCGCACGATATACGACGGCCCACGGATACAGGAAGACGAGCTCGACGTCGAACAGGATGAAGAGAATGGCGACCAGGTAGAACTTGATCGACAGGCGGCCGACCGGGACGGAGAACGGGACCTCGCCGCACTCGAACGGCTCGGATTTCACGCGCGACGGCTTCTTCGGGCCGAGCACGGTCGCCAGCAGGATGAAGACTCCACCCAGCGCCGCCGCGAGAACGAACGCGATCACGATTCCCAGGTACTCGATCATCGTCTTGTCAGCCCGCGTCTATTGTACTCAGAATCCATGGTCCCCGCCGAGTTCGGTCAGCTCCTGAACTACCTCGTGCGCCTGTACTTACGGAGGCGCGGCCAAGGCAGTCAGGGTGTCGGGGAGGACCCCTCCGACCACGGTGACGACGGCGGCGACCGCCAGCGCCGCGGACACCGCCACAGGAAAGCGTTCCGGCACCCATCCCTCGGGCTCGGTCATGTACATCATGACCACCACCCGAAAATAGACGAACGCTGACACCACGCTGCAGGCGACAGCCAGAATCGCCAGCGCGACGTGGCCCGCGCGCACGGCGCTCAAGATCACGCCGAACTTCGCCGCGAACCCGGCCGTGGGCGGGATCCCGGTCATCGACAGCAGGAAGAGGAGCATCAGGCCAGCCGCGACGGGGGAGGTAGTCCCCAACCCGTGGTAGCCAGCCAGATCTTCGCCACGCTCCCCCAATCCCACGACAATGCCGAAGGCCCCGAGTGTCATGAAGGCGTAGATGAAGGCGTAGGTCATGGCTGCGGTCGCCCCTTCCGGGGTGCCGGAGATGAAGCCGAGCAACGCATACCCGGCATGGGCGATAGACGAATACGCCAGCAGCCGCTTCATGTCGGACTGTGACACGGCGATCACGCTCCCGACGGCCATGGACAGCGCCGCCAGCCCTACCAGGATGCCCGACCAGATGTGCTGCTCGGGCGCGAACGCGACGAGGCAGACCCGCCCTAATGCGGCAAGGCCCGCAGCCTTCGAGCCGGCGGCCAGAAAGCCCGCCACCGAGGCCGCGGCGCCCTGGTATGCGTCGGGAGCCCAGGCGTGGAACGGCACCGCCGCGATCTTGAACGCGAGCCCTCCGGCCAGCAGCGCTACGCTGGCGAGCAGGAGCGGGTGCTGCCCGAGGTCGCGCTCGGACAGAGCGGCCGCGATCCCGGCAAAATCCGTGGCGCCAGTGACACCATAGGTGAGGGCGATCCCATACAGGAGTAAGGCCGATGCGAAGGAGCCGAGGAGAAAGTATTTGATGGCGGCCTCGTTCGAGCTGGACCGATCGCGTGTGATCCCCACGAGGATGTAGGCGCACAGGGTCATCAGCTCCAGGCCGAGGTAGAGCGTCAGGAGGTCCAGAGCCGAGGCCGCCAGCATCATGCCAGTCGAGGCGAGGAGGAGCAGGGCGCAGTACTCGGCAGGCCGAGCCCGCTCCTCATCGATGTGCTTCACGGACAGGAGCGCGGCCAGGGCGAGGGTGGCCGCGAAGAGGATCTTGAAGAACCGCGCGTAGCCGTCGCCGGCGATGGTGCCGCCGAACCCTGTCGCGGGGCCCACCCCCGAGAACGCCCACGCGGCGCAGATGGCGGCCACCGCGGCGATGACCACCCAGGTCGCAGCAGTCTGGGTCCGTTTGACATGGCGCGCAACGAGGATGAGCGCCACGGCCATGCCGACGAGAACGAGCTCCGGCAGGAGGAGGAGCAAATCCCTCATGGCCCCACCGCCAGGTCGATCGGCCCGGCTACGGCCACCAACAGCTCTGCGACGGATACCCGGAGAAAGCCCAGCGCGAACTCGGGGTAGAGACCGATGATCAGGACCAGCACCGCCAGGGTCGCCAGGGTCGCGACTTCCCGGGCGTGCAGGTCCAACAGTCGCTCCTGCAGGGCTGGCCCCGTCTCGCCCATGACCATCCGGTAGTAGAGCCAGACGATGTAGGTCGTCCCCAGCGCAACGCCCCAAATCGCCATCGCCCCGAGCCAGGGCCATGCGCTGAAGGCTCCGCTGATGATCAGGAACTCACCCACGAACGCATTCAAGCCCGGGAACCCGATGGCGGCCAGACAGAAGAACGCCAGGAACGTCGAGTACACCGGTGCGACCTTGAACAGTCCGCCGTACGCCTCGATCTCGCGCGTGTGGGTCCGTTCGTAGATCATACCGACGCACAGGAAGAGCGCCCCTGTGATGATCCCGTGATTGATCATCTGCAGGACCGCGCCCTCGAGGCCGCTCCGGTTGAGCGTGAAGATGCCGAGGGTCACGAAGCCCATGTGGCTGATGCTCGAGTAGGCGATGAGGCGTTTGATGTCTGTCTGAACCAGGGTCACGTATGCGCCATAGACGATGGCGATTGCCGAGAGCAGGAGCATGGGCACGAGGAAGAGCCGTATGGCATCCGGCAGGATCGGCAGAGCCACCCGCAAGAGGCCATAGCCGCCCATCTTGAGGAGAATCCCTGCGAGGATCACGCTTCCTGCCGTGGGTGCCTCGGTGTGGGCGACGGGCAGCCAGGTGTGCACGGGGAACATGGGCACCTTGACAGCGAACGCCGCCGCAAAGGCCACAAAGAGCCACGCCTGGAGCTCGCGGCTCAGTTCGGCCTCGCCGAGCGCCTGGAAGTCCAGCGTGCCGGACGCGTGAAGGAGCGCCATCAGGCCGACGAGCATCAACAGGCTGCCGGCCAAGGTGAAGAGCAGGAACTTGATCGCAGCGTAAATCCGGCTCGTCCCTCCCCACACGCCGATGAGGAGAAACACCGGAATGACGATGAGCTCCCAGAACACATAAAAGAGAAAGAAATTCGTGGCAGCGAACAGGCCGATCATCGCAGTCTCGGCCAAGAGGAGTGTCGCGTAGAACTCCCGCCGCCGCTCCCGGACGGCGGTCCAAGAAGCGCCCACGCAGAGCACGCTCAGTATCGCGGAAAGGAAAATGAACGGCAGGCTGATCCCGTCGACGCCCATCCCGTAGACGACGTGCCAGGACGGAATCCAGGGCACGGTCTCGACGAATTGCAGCGCGCTCGATGTCTTGTCGAACCCCAGGTAGAGCGGGACCGAGACCGCCAGCGTCGCCAGGGTTGCCGCCAGGCCCAGCCACCGTGCCATCCGTTCGCGGAACAGAAAGATGGCGGCCACCCCGATCAAGGGGAGAAACGTGGTGACCGTGAGGATGGGATACGTTGTCACTGGCCGAAGACCGCAATCGCAAGGGCAGCCAGGACACCGGCTGCCATGAGGAGCGCATAGTACTGAGCGTGGCCACTTACTCTCGTTCTGAGGCCCTGGCTCAGTGACTGGGTCAGGTGGCCGACACCGACCGCCGCGGCGTCGATCACACGAACATCGAACTCGCGGAGGATCGCCGCCGCGCCCAACACCGGTCGTTTCATCACCACTTCGTACATCTGCCCAACGAACCCGTCGAGTCGTACGAGCCCGCCCTGAACCTGGATCAACGACTTGGTCAGGCCTCGGCGGTAGAACCAGTCCGTATCAAGGCTGACGCTGGGTTCTGGATCCAGGTGCCTGAGGAGCAGGAAGAATCCGAGCGCGGTGAAAGCCAGCAGCCCCACCGTGGAGATGACGTGCCGCACGGTGTACGGAGCGTAGTCCACGGCATGCGGCAGAGCCGAGTACAGGAGAGCGGGTGCTATTCCGATGAGCACGCACGCCGCTGCGGCCAGACCCATGGCCGCGAGCATGTTTCGAGGCGGTTCGTGCGCGCGCAGACCGCGATCCGTACCGAAGAACATGTAGTACGGAAGCTTGAGGCCGGTGTGCAGGAAGGTGCCGGATGACGCGAGCGTGAGCAGGAGGAAGATCCACGTCCGGTGAGTCTCCGCGGCCGAAGACACGACCATCGACTTGCTCACGAAGCCGCTGAAGAGCGGCACGGCAGAGATGGCGAACGCCCCAATCATATAGAGCCCGAGCGTGAGCGGCATCGACTTGTAGAGCCCTCCCATGTCGCTCAGCTTTCGGAGGCTGGTCACGTGCAGCACGGCGCCGGCTCCCATGAAGAGGAGCCCCTTGTAGAGGATGTGCGCGAAGGCGTGGGCAGTGGCGCCGTTCAAGGCCAGCTGGGTGCCGATTCCCACGCCACACACCATGTAGCCCACCTGGCTGATGATGTGGTAGGCCAGGAGCCGCCTCGCATCGTCTTCGAGCACGGCATACACGACGCCATAGACCGCCATGAGCGCGCCCAGCCAGACCAGAATCTCCGTCCCGGCGAACCCCCGGATCAATGCATAGACCGCGGATTTGGTGGTAAAGGCCGTCAGAAACACCGCGCCCGTCGCCGTCGCCTCGGGGTAGGCGTCTGGAAGCCAGGCGCCCAGCGGGGGAACGGCCGCATTGAGGAGAAACGCCACGAGGATCAACGTTGCCGCCGCACTGCCGGCATACGGTGACATGTCTCCGAAGGTGAACGAGCCGGTCTGGGACCAATAGAGGACGATCCCTCCAAGCAGGCACAACCCTCCGGTCACGTGGACCAGGAAGTAGCGGAATCCAGCGGCCACGGCGGCTGGCTCGCGGCGCAGCCAGACGAGCAGCACCGCTGTCAAGGCCATCAGCTCCCAGAACAGGAAGAAGGACAGGAAGTCCCCCGCGAACGTCACGCCGAGCGCGCCCCCCGCGTACGTCAGCGCAGTCACATGCTGCGCATCGTCGTCCACATGCAGCGCATAGACCATGCCGATAACGGCCAGCAGCGCGAAGACGTACGAGAACACCAGGCTCAGCCGATCCACCCGGCCGAACACCAGCTCTTGCCCCAGAAAGCGCACCGCGCCGTAGGTCCCCGGTTCCAGGAGGACGCAAAGGAGCAGCGCCAAGACGGGCAGCACGACGATGAACACGCGCTTGGTCCTGCCCTTGAGAAACGGCACGGCCCAGGCGCCAAGGATCAGCACGAGCCCCGGGTGCACCCACTCAGGAGTCATAGTAGGTTTCCCGACGCACGAGCCACAGCTTGCCCAGCAGCTTTGACACCACGATGATTACCGCACAGGACACCAGGCCGTACAGCGAGCCCCACCCCGGGAGATCCTCGAACCCGAAGTGGCTGTCCGCCTCATAGAACAGGACCGGCGCCGCGATCTCCACCAGGGCGAACGCCGCCAGACCCACGTAGAACCAGCGCTTCACGCGTGCGAATCGGACGGGATCCTCCAGAAGGCGCTCGAGGAACGTCATGGCATCACCATCCCCGCGAGCTTCAGGACGGGATCGGGATAGAGACCCAGGAGCAGGCTGACCAGCGCACTGAACACCAAGGGGACGACCATCCAGGGTACTTCGCGGACCTCATGCGCCCCGGGGGTCCCGGAGTCCGGAGCCTTTTCAAAGTATGCCGTGTACACGACCGGGCCGAGGTACGCCGCGGTCAGCAGCGAGCTGGCGAGCAGGACGCTCAACAGCCCCACGCTACCACGCTCGACCGACCCAAGGGCCAGGTACCACTTGGACACGAATCCGGAGGCCGGGGGGAAACCCACCAGGCTGAAGGAAGCGAGCGCGAACGCCGCCATGGTCCACGGCATGCGCCGAGCCAGCCCAGCCATCTGGCTGACCTCGGTCTTGTGCGCGGAAACGTAGATCGAGCCGGCGCACAAGAAGAGCGTGATCTTGGTCACGGCGTGATTGGTGATATGGGCAATCCCGCCGAGCACCCCGCGGGGACTCAGGAGCGCTGCGCCGAGGATGATGTAGGACAGCTGGCTGATCGTCGAGAAGGCCAGCCTGGCTTTCAGGTTGTCCTGACGGAGAGCCAGGATCGAGCCGCCAAGAATCGTCACCGAAGCCACGCCCAGCGCCAGCGTGTCCGCACCGAGCACCCGCATGGCCTCTGGGCCGAACACGAACAGAAACACCCGAAGCGTGGCGAACACTCCCGTCTTGACCACGGCCACGGCGTGCAGGAGGGCGCTGACTGGGGTCGGGGCCACCATGGCGGCTGGCAGCCAGCTGTGCAGCGGCATCACCGCGTTCTTGGCAAAGCCAAACAGGAACAGAGCAAAGACGGCAAAGAGCAGCGTCGGCTGGGCTGCCACTTCGGACGCGGGCAGGATTCCACCCTGGCGGAACTCGAGGGTGCCGGCGACGTTGTACGTGAGGATGATGGCCGTCAGGAGGAATAGCTTGGCGGCTCCAAGAAGATAGATGATGTACTTCCGGGCCCCGGCCTTCGCTTCGGCGGTCTCCTTGTGCGCGACGAGGGGATAGGTGGCGAGGGTCAAGCCTTCATAGAAAAGAAACAGCGTAAAGAGATTCGCCGAGAAGGCCACACCCATCGTCGCGGAGAGGGCCAGGGCGAAGCAGGCGAAGTAGCGCGTCTGCGCATGCTCCTCGAGCGAGCGCATGTACCCGATCGAGTAGATCGAGGTCGCGATCCAGAGAAGCGACGCGCCCAGAGCGAACAGGAGACCGAAAGCATCGACCCGAAATGCGAGCTCGATGCCGGGAAGGAGATGAAAAAGGACTAAGTGGAGCGTGCGACCCGCTAGAACGTCCGGGATCATGGAGACCACGATCGTGAGCTTCAGGATCCCGGCGGCGACGGACCAGAACTCCCTCAGATTGGCTCGGCGTTCGCCAGTCCGCGCGATGACGAGCGCACCCACGGCCGACACGAGAATCGCCAGCAGGGGTTTGACGGAGGGGAGGGTTGCCGGATCCATGTCTGGATCACCACTTCAGCTGCGTCAGGTCCTCGATGCTCACTCCCGGCCTGTTCCGGCTCAGCGCGATCACGAGCCCGAGACCGACCGCTACTTCGGCCGCGGCCACGGCAATCACGAAGAGCGCCATGATCTGGCCGCGCGGGTCCTGCATGTGCTGGCTGAGGGCTGCCAGGGTGACGTTGACAGCGTTGAGCATGATCTCGACGGACACGAGCATGAGGATGATGTTGCGTCGGCCGAGGAAGCCGATCATGCCGATCCCGAAGAGGACGGCGCTCAGCGCGAGACAGGCGCCCACCGGTACCATCAGGATTCCGTCTTTCGCCGAGCGACGACGATCGCGCCGACAATGGCGGCGAGGAGGATGAGGGAGACGATCTCGAAGGGCAGTGCGAATTGGGTGAAGAGCACCATGCCGACCGTCGCCAGGTTCCCCGGCGACGGGCCGTCGGCTACCGTGCGCTCCGCAACCGGCGCGAGCCCCGGTTCACGCGCGTACCACGCCAGCAGCGCGAAGGCCAGTCCGGCGGCGGCGGACAGCGGCCAATGCGCGCCGAATCGCGGCCCCGCGGCCTCGTCTGGCAGATCGAGGAGCATCAGGAAAAACAGGTAGAACACCAGAATGGCGCCCGCGTACACGATGACCTGCACGGCCGCCAGGAATTCGGCGCCCACGAGCAGGAAGATACAGGCCACGTGCAGGAAAAGTACGAGCACCCAGAGCACGCTGTGCACCGGACTCCGGCGCGTCACGGCGAACACCGCACTCGCGATACTGGCGGCGGCAAGGTAGTAGAACGCTAGCGATCCCGCAATGGTCATGAGCTGATCGACGGGTCGACGATCACTGGCTGACTAGTGCACCGCCGTCGAGATGCGGTCACGGATCGGGTTCGCAGCGCGCCCAGGCGCAAGGCGCCGCGACGAGGAATACCGGGAGTATTTCGAGGAGCGGCAACGCCGCGGGTGGGTGTGCTGCGGGCTCGAGGCGTGGCCGCATCTCGACGGCGGTGCACTAGGCTGGATACCTGCCCGTGACGTAGTCCTCGAGCTGATGGATCCGGTGGTCCTGGGTCGTCGTGACCCAGTTTTGACGAGGTCGCCAGTCGAGATCACACGGAGAAGCCTCCCCTCGTCCACAACCGGCAGGTCACGGCAGCGCTCGCTCGTCATGCGCCGCATGCACTTGGCAATCGTGGCTTGGGGGCGGACGGTGCGGCCGGGCTGGACATGATCTCGCTGACCTCCGGGTCCTTCGCGGTATGTCCGTGGAGGATGACCCTGCGCACGTCGTCGCGTTCGGACAGCATCCCCACTAAACGGTCGCCGTCCATGACAACAGGAGCATTCTCGTCCGCCAGCCGCTCGAGCGCCTCGTGGACCGTGGTGTGAGGCGGGATGAAATCCGTGGCATTCCTGCAAGACCGGCGGAATTCTAGCACAGTCCTCTAACGCGACTTTGTCAGATTGTTCACTGGTAGGGGAAACGGCTTTCGCCCAGCAAACCGAAAACAACTGCGGCGGGTGACGCACGTGTCTCGAACGGGCTACGGGGGCTGGCCGCCTTCACGGTTTGCCTGGTGGCCGCCGTTCCGCCGCACCCAAAAACTGACAAAGCAGTACTAACAAGCTGGCGGGGTCGACGGGACTCGAACCCGCGGCCTCCGGCGTGACAGGCCGGCGTTCTAACCAGCTGAACTACGACCCCGTGCGATGTGCGCTGCCCTGACGGCCAGTACCACCCCGACCCCGGGTCGTCACCACCACGGACGGTCGATGGTGGGCGGTACAGGACTCGAACCTGTGACAGCCGGCGTGTAAAGCCGGTGCTCTACCAGCTGAGCTAACCGCCCCAGTCACGGACCGGCTGCCAGCGCGAATCATTGATTATATGCTACCTGGCCTGGCATCGACAGGGAATCCGGCCCGATGCCGACCCGGATGGGTCCTGGCAGTCGCCACCGGGTCCGCGCGTCTGACAGTCATCGGAGCCAAGCCTTCAGCCCGAGGAGCGCCAGCGCGGCGAGCAACCCCAGCACCGCGCGATGCTCGCGGTTGGCGCGGACGCGCGCGACGCTGAAGCCGCGGCCGATCTCCGATCCCCGTCCCGCGTGGTAGGCCTCGTACGCCGATCCGAATTTCCGCCGCAGATCGGCCTCCTCGCTCTTGATGGCGACGGTCAACGTCGCCGCGAGATAGAGACACGCGAGGAGCGCGACCACGGGGTCCGCGGCCGCCACGGCCACGCCCACGCCGAGGACGCTCGACCCAACATAGAGCGGATGCCTGAGCCAGCGGTAGGGCCCCGACGTCGTGACCTCACGGCCCTTGTCGAGATGGCCGGCGGCCCAGAGACGCAACGCCGCCCCGACGAGCGCCACGAGCCCGCCGGCCGCGAGCGAGGCACGGGTGGGGTCCGCCAGCCAGAGGGCGGCCGCGCCCAGGACGAAGCCCAGACGCACCCGATACCGGGCGAGCCACGGCCGCGTGTCGCCGACCGGGGCGTCCCCGTCAGGCATGGGCCGAGGCGACGTGCAGGCGACGATCCACGGCGGCGGCCACCTCCTCCGTCGTGATGTCGGCCAGACACCAGGTGTCGGCGCGGCACTGGCGACGGTGGTGGCAGAGGCAGCTCGCGTGTCTCGACACGACGACGTCGTCCGCCGACCACGGTCCGTTGCGCTCCGCCGCGGTCGGCCCGTAGAGGCCCACGATCGGCGTGCCGACGGCCGCCGCGATGTGGAGGGGGCCGCTGTCGCCCGACGCCATCAGCGACGCCGCGTGCGCGAGCGCCACCAGATCGGCAATCGTGGTCGGGGGGGCCACACGTGCCGCGCCCTGCGACGCGTCGGCGACCTCGCGCGCAAGCCCCTCCTCGCCCGGCCCCCAGACGACCGCCGTCGGCAACCCGTGGCGCTCCCGTACCCACGCCGCCAGCGCCCCGAATCGGTCGGAGGGCCAGCGTTTGTTGGACCAGCCGGCGCCTGGATTGATCAGGGCGAACGGCGCATCCTCTGCGATCTCGAGGGCGCGCCGCAGCGTGACCACCACCTCCGTGGGCGGCGTCGCGATCGGGAAGGCCCACTCGACGGATCCGATCCCGAGCGTCCCGAGAAGCGCCAGGTTCTTCTCGATGACGTGCCGACCGGCCGGACCCGGATCCTGCACCCCCGAGTAGAACAGCCGCGCCACCGGCTCCCGCAGGTGCCCCCCCGAGAATCCGATGACCCGGCGGGCCCCGCTCGCCTTGGCGAGTGCGGCGGATTTGAGCAACCCCTGGAGGTCGAGGGCCACATCGTAGCGCAGCCGCCGGACCTCGCGAACGACCTCGAGCCAGCCACCCGCCGTCCGGCGAGGCACGACGAGACGACGGTCGAGCAACGGGACCAGGTGCAGGAGGGCCGCGTACCGATGGTCGACCAGCCAGTCGATCGCGGCGCCCGGAAACGCCCGCTTGAGCGCGGCGAGCGCGGGCAGGGCATGAACGATGTCACCAAACGCCCCGAGCCGCACGATCAGGATCCTGTTCATGCCGTTCCCGGTTCGTCCACGGGCTCGGACCTTGCGATGCGCGCCAGCAGATCCCTGGTGGAGTGGTCCTTGGGGTCGCCGACGATCGCCGTGCGGCCGCCAAAGGCCCGGACGATCTCACGCTCGGGTACCGACTCGACGGTGTAATCGGTGCCCTTGCAGTGCACATCGGGCTTCAGCGCCGTCAGGAGATCGGCCACCGTGTCGCCCGAGAACGTCGTCACGTAGTCCACCGCACGGAGGGCCGCCACGAGCTCCGCGCGCGCCGCGGACTCGAGGATGGGCCGGCCCTCGCCCTTGAGCCGCGCGACCGACCGGTCGTCGTTGACCGCGACGACCAGGCGATCCGCCTCGGCGGCCGCGCCTTCCAGATAACGCACGTGGCCGACATGGAGCACGTCGAAGCAGCCGTTGGCCAACGCGATCGTGAGGCCCTTGGCCCGGTCGGCGCGTACGAGGCTCTCGAGCGCGGGTCGTGAGACGACTCGTCCCATCTCAGCGGGTGGCCGGTTCACGCTCGGCGGCGGCGCGTGGTGGCAAGGTCATCGGCGCCTGGCTCGGGTCAGTCCTCCAGCGGCTCGGTGTGGTCGGAGACGATGGCCTGCCTGAGCTCGTCCGAGGTCACCGTCGCGGTGCCGCGTTTCATCACCACGAGCCCGCCTGCATAGTTCGCCAGCAGCGCGCCCTCGAGACAGGAGCCCCCCGCCGCCAGTGAGAGCGTCAGGGTGGCGATGACGGTGTCACCGGCGCCGGTCACGTCGGCGATCTGATCGGACCCGAAGATCGGGATGTGCACCGTCCGCCGGCGAGGCTCGAAGAGCGCCATCCCCCGGCTCCCGCGCGTGATGAGCACGCTGCCCATCCGAGTGCGGCGCAGCAGACTCCGGCCCGCACGCTCGAGCGCGCCCGGATCGTCGTCGATCGTCACGCCAAGCATCTGCTCCACCTCGGACTCGTTGGGCGTGCATGCACTGAGGCCGCGATGCCGCGTGAGGTCATAGCGGGAGTCGATGAGCATCGGAACCGGGCGGCGCCGACCGCGGCGTCCCACCCGCGCCCTGAGCCTGGCGACCAACTTGGGCGATACGAGCCCGGACCCGTAATCCGAGATCAGCACCGCGTCGCAGCGCTCGACCGCCGTCTCCGCGCTCCGGGCGAAGGCCTCCAGCGTGTCCGAATCGAGAGGCAATCCGGCCTCGCGATCGATCCGGACGACCTGTTGCTTCGCCGAGTGGGCCCCTCCGGCGAGGATGCGGGTCTTGGTCGTCGTTCGATGACCGCGGGATCTCTCGAGACCGGAGGTCGCCACGCGCGCGTGCAACCGCGCCCCCAGGCGGCGGCCTGCCTCGTCACGCCCGATCAGACCCACTGCGGTCGCGACGCCGTCCAGCGTGGCGACGTTGTTCGCGGCGTTCCCGGCCCCGCCCGGGACGATCTCGGTCGAGTCGTACTTGAGAATCAGGACCGGCGCCTCCCGAGAGACTCGGGTGATCTCGCCGTAGATGAACTCATCGGCGATGAAGTCGCCGATGACGGCGACGCGCTGGCCACTGAACCGGTCGACGAGACCCAGCAGCCGTGTACCGTGCGCGTGGTCGCCTGGTCGCGGGTGAATCGCGTTAACGATCGGCATCGCTCGGCATCGCTCGGGACGGGCTACCCGGCCGCTGCTGCAGGATCCACCCCACCGCCTCCATCAAGTTCGCCCGGACGGCCGCCGCGCACGCGTCGGCGGGAGGAGACTCGGCCTCGGACGCCCCGTAGCCCGTGCGGACCAGAATCCCCTGCGCGCCGACGGCCGGTGCCATCTGCACGTCCCGCCAGCGATCACCGACGACGAAGGACCGAGCCAGGTCGAGCGACAGCTCGCGCGCGGCCTGTCGCACCATGCCGGGGCGCGGCTTGCGACAGCCGCAGCGCTGTCGATAGGCCGCAAGCGGCGCCTCGGGATGATGCGGACAGTAGTAGTACCGATCGATCTTCGCGCCACCCGCGGTGAACAGCTCGTCCAGGTGTCGATGCAATCCGTCGAGAAACTCCTCGGTGAGCAATCCGCGCGCCACGCCGGCCTGGTTCGTCACCACGACCACGGCGAAGCCGGCCCGGTTGAGCAACCGGACGGCGTCGATGGCCCACGGGTAGAGGGCGAGCCGATCCAGGCGGTCGAGGTAGCCGACCTCCTCGTTGAGGGTCCCGTCGCGGTCCAGGAAGACGGCTGGTTGCATCGTCGGTGGCCGTGGGGTCGAGTGCCGCGCCACGCCCGACGCGGGCGTGGCGGCGCTGGCGAGCGACGATTCTATCTCACCCGATGGTATCTCACCCGCCGGCCCGTGGGCCGGAGGCTCACCCAGCCGGCTCGTCGTGGCTACCCGCCGGAAACATGCCGCGGGCGGGCTCGGCGGGCTCGGGGTCGCGCCACCGGCGGTGCATCCACAGCCACTGGTCGGGATACCGGCGGACGTACATCTCGAGCACGTCGGTGCACCGCTGGGTGAGCTCGCGCACGGCCTCGGGCCCCTCGGAGGTCGGCGGGCGAACGGCGTGCTCGTAAATCAAACGATAGCGGCCCCCCGGGAGCCCAAGCGCGAACACCGGAATCAGCGCGGCGCCCGAACGCAGCGCGAGCGCGGCGACGGTCGAGGTGGTCGCCGCCGGGCGATCGAAGAAGTCCACCTGCACCGCGTCCGCGCTCTGGATGTGCTGGTCGATGGGAATGGCCACTCCCTGATTCGCCGCCAGCGCCCGCAGCACGCGGCGCACCGCACCACGCCGGTAGATGACCGAGTTGCCGGTACTGGTGCGGACGCGTTCGAGCATGGCATCGAGCCACGGGTTGTCCAGGGCGCGGGCCAGGACGGCGATCGGCGCGATCTCCAGGCCGTGCGCGATCGCGTGCAACTCCCAGTAGCCGAAGTGACCCGTGAAGAACAGGACCCCTCGCCCCGCGGCATGCGCCTGGCGCACCCGGTCGGTGCCCTCGAGCTCGACCACCGCCCGCATCCGATCCGGCGGCAGGCTGCTGAACTTGAGCAGCTCGACCAGCAGCCGGCCGAAGTGCCGGAACACCGACCGGGCGATCGCCCGGTGCTCCCGCCGCGACCGGGAGGGGAACGCCGCCGCGAGATTGGCGATCGCCAGCCGGCGATGCGGTCCATCGAGCGCGTGGAAGGCCGTCCCCAGAATCGTTCCCAGCCGGCGCCCGATCCCCATCGGCAGTGCGCGGACGAGCGACGCCACGACCACGACCGCGGCGTACTCGAAGCGGTGGCGCAGCGCGATCATGGATAGGGGCTCGAGACGGTCGAGGGCCACGTGGCGAGTGCCATGCCCGGCCGCGCCGCCGCGACCCGGTCGGCCATCCACGCCTGGAATTCGTCGGGGGGCTCGATACTCACCGTCAGGGGCACCCAGGCGAGGGGCAGCGGCAGGGGACGGTAGCGGAGCAACCGCACGAGATCCTTCTCGGTCGTGAGCACGAGCTCGATGCCGTCGTCCCGCGCCCACTGGCCCAGCCGCTCGAGGTCGGCGGCCCGGTACGGATGATGGTCCCGGAACGTCACGGTGCGCCGCAGCGACCATCCGGCCGCCCGCAGGTCGGCAAAGAAGCGCTCGGGTCGCGCGATACCCGCCACCGCCATCGCCGGCAGGTCCGGCCGCACCGCGATCGCCCGGTCGGGGCTCCCGACCAGGCGCGCGGGTTCTTGACGCCGCCGCGCGGCGAAGACCCGCGCCACACCGAACCGCCCCGCCAGGTCCGCCAGACCCGGCTCCCGCGTGTCGGTCGCGATCACCGCGTCCGCAGCCATCACCGCCGTCACCGGCTCGCGTAGCGAGCCCCCCGGCAGGAGCCGGGCATCGTCGAGGTCGCGCCGGCTGACGAGCACGAGATCCAGATCGCGCTCCAGCGCCAGATGCTGGAAGCCGTCGTCGAGCAGATGGACGGTGCAGCCCAGCCGCTGCTCCGCAAGCCGGCCGGCCAGGTAGCGGTCGGGCGACACCAGAACCGCGACACCGGTGAGCGCGCGGGCCAGCATCAGGGGCTCGTCTCCGGCCCGAGGGAGATCCGCGCGCAGCCGTTCACCGTCCGCGACGACGACTACTCCATCCGACACCACCTGCCTGCCGTAGCCGCGACTGAGGATCGCCGGGCGCTCGCCCATGGCCAGCAGCAGGCGCGCCAGACACGCGACCACCGGCGTCTTGCCACTTCCACCGACGGTCAGGTTGCCGACGCTGACGACGGGACGCGCCAGACGGCGCCGGGCCGACGGATGGGCGGCGTACCAGCGCCGGCGGCGGCGAACCAGCTCACCGTAGAGATAGCTCAGCAAGGGTGAAGGCAGGAGGCCGACGCCGGACGTGGAGGCCAGCGCACCCGGCGGGCCCGATCGTCACTGCGCCGCCCGAAACGGACGGATCACATTCTTCCTCGGTGCCGCGGCGTCCGCGGAGGGCATCAGCGCGGAGATCAACGCCAGCGTCTTCTCCCGGGCGCCCCGGTTGGCCTCGACCAGCGCCCGGGCCGCCGCCCCGAGCCGCGCCTGCCGCACCGGGTCGGACAGGAGCGTCGCCAACGCCTCCTCGAGCTCCTGACCCGAGCGCACCTGCCACGCCGCCTCGTTCGACACGAACGCCTCGGCAATCTCCGCGAAGTTCTCCATGTGCGGGCCGAACACGATCGGCTTGCCGAAGACGGCGGGCTCCAGGACATTGTGGCCGCCCGCCGGCACGAGGCTGCCCCCGACGAACACCGCCGTGGCAACCGGATACAACCGTGCGAGCTCTCCGATGGTGTCGAGCAACACGACATCGGCGCGCGGCTCGGCATCGATGCGGAGCTCGCTACGCCGCCTGACGCGATAGCCGGCGCGTGTCGCGATCTGCTCGACCTCGGCGAACCGTTCAGGATGCCGGGGCGCGAGGATCAACAACGCCTGCTCCGCCGTCGCCCTGACGCGTCCGAAGGCACGAAGGACCGCGGTTTCCTCGCCACGTCGCGTACTCGCGGCGATGATGACCTGTCGCTGCGGCGACACCCGGAAGTAGCGCTGGACATCGCCGAGCGGCGTGGAGCGGATATCCACCGAGTCGAACTTCAGGCTGCCGGTCATCGTCACCGCCCGGGGATCCGCGCCCAGATCGACGAGACGGCGGGCCGACTCCTCGCTTTGCGCGCAGAAGCGGTCGACCCCGGCGAGGATACGCCGGAACATCGGTCTCACGAGCCGGTAGCGCCGATACGATTTGGGCGAGATGCGCCCGTTGACCAGTACGGTCTTGACACCACGCAGGTGACACAGACGGAGCAGGTTCGGCCAGATCTCGGTCTCCATCATGATGAAGAGACGGGGCCGAACCCGGTCGAGCGTCCGGGCCACCACGAAGCTCAGGTCGATCGGGAAGTAGAACACCTCTTCGACACCCTCGAGCTGGGTCCGGGCCACCTGCTGACCCGTGATCGTCGTCGTCGACACGACCACCCGCAGGTGTGGATAGCGCTCCCGCAATCCAGGAATCAGGGCGCGCGCGGCGAGGACCTCGCCCACCGATACCGCCTGGATCCAGATCGATTCGCCCGCTGCCTCGCCGAGTGAGGCGGGAAGATCCCCGAGCCGCTGTCGCAGGTTGGCGACATACTTCCGGTGTCGAACGGCTTGATAGAGGAAATACGGCGAGGCGACCGCGACGAGGCAGACGATGACCGCGTTGTAGAGGACCATACCTGAACTACGCGTAACGCGCGAGTATAGCCCGGTGATTGACCCGGTGCAAGGCGCGCACTAATAATGATGGGTCGCGCGCCAGCGATTCTACGTACCGTCACACCACGACGCTAACCTGACATCATTCTCGGAGGCCCCTGAATGGGGATCAAGGTCGGTATCAACGGCTTCGGGCGCATCGGCCGGAACATCGTTCGCGCCGCCATGGGTGACCCGGCTCTCGAGTTTGTTGCGGTCAACGACTTGACCAGCGCTTCCACGCTGGCACATCTGTTCAAGTACGACTCGATCCTGGGACAGCTCGACGCCGGCGTCGAGGCGCAGGACGGCCGCATCGTCATCGGTGGGAAGACGCTCACGGTGTTGTCTGAGCGAGACCCCGACCGACTGCCCTGGAAGGATCTTGGTGTCGAGGTCGTCTTCGAATCGACCGGCCTGTTCACAAGACGCGACGCCGCCGCCAAGCATCTGTCGGCCGGCGCGCGCCGGGTCATCATCACGGCGCCCGCCAAGCAACCGGACATTACCATCGTGCTCGGGGTGAACAGCGACCGCTACGACCCGAGCAGCCATCGCATCATCTCGAACGCCTCGTGCACGACCAACTGTCTGGCGCCGGCCGCCAAGGTGCTGCACGAGGGGTTCGGGATCCGCAAGGGCTGGATGACGACCGTGCACTCCTACACGAACGATCAGCAGCTGCTCGACCTGCCCCACAGCGACCTGCGTCGGGCGCGCGCCGCCGCCCTGTCGATCATCCCGACCACGACCGGGGCCGCGCTCGCCGTCGGCGAGGTGCTGCCGGAGCTCAAGGGCAAGCTCGACGGGATCGCGATGCGCGTGCCCACCCCCAACGTCTCGGTCGTCGACCTGGCGGCCGTCATCGAGAAGCCGACGACGACCGAGGAGGTCAACGCGGCCTTCAAGGCGGCCGCGGAGGGGGAGCTCAAGGGCATCCTGGAGTACTCCGAGACGCCGCTGGTCTCGATCGACTTCCGGGGGAACCCGCACTCGTCGATCCTGGACGCGCCCTACACGAAGGTGATGGATGGCGACTTCGTGAAGCTGCTCTCGTGGTACGACAACGAGTGGGGGTACTCGCGGCGCTGCGGCGACCTCGTGAAGTTTCTCGCCGCAAAGGGGCTGTAGCCGCCCGTGCCGAAGCGCTCGATCTCGGATCTCGACCTGCGAGGCAAGCGCGTCTTCGTCCGCGTGGATTTCAACGTGCCGCTCGCGGGCGGGAGAATCGGGGACGATACCCGGATCCGCGCCGCCCTGCCGACGATCCGCCATGCGCTCAAGCACGGATCGGCCGTCGTCCTCGCCTCCCACCTTGGACGACCTAAGGGCAAACCCAACCCCGCGCTGAGCCTCAGACCGGTGGCGGCGCATCTGTCGACGCTGCTCGGAACGCCCGTCACCTTCGCGGAGGACGCCGTGGGCGACCCGGCACGCGAGGCGATCGCACGCGCCGGACCCGGTGGCGTCACGCTTCTCGAGAACCTACGGTTCCACGCGGAGGAGGAGCGGAACGACCCTACGTTCGCGGGCGCCCTGGCGGCGCTCGCCGACGTCTACGTCAACGACGCGTTCGGGGCGGCGCATCGCGCGCATGCGTCGACCGAGGGCATCGTCCGTCACGTCTCCGAGGCCGCGGCGGGATTGCTGATGGCGAACGAGCTCGCCTACCTGGGCCGGGCGATCGAATCTCCGGATCGACCGTTCGTCACGATCCTCGGCGGCGTCAAGGTCTCCGACAAGCTGGAGGTAATCCGTAATCTCGTCGAGCGGGTCGACGCGCTCGTGATCGGCGGCGCCATGGCCTATACCTTCGTGAAGGCCGGTGGCGCCCCGGTTGGGCGATCCCTCGTCGAGGACGACCGGCTCGACGCGGCGCGCGACGCCGAACGACGCGCTGGCGACAGGGGTATTCACCTGGCGCTGCCGTGCGATCATGTCGTCACCAGCCGCCTCGAGGCCGGCGCGGCGCACGAGATTCTCCGCGTCGGGGATCCGGCCATCGGCGAGCGTCTGGGGGTGGACATCGGTCCGGCAACGATCGCGGACTTCGGCGCGATCATTCGTGGCGCCCGCACCGTGGTCTGGAACGGGCCGATGGGCGTGTTCGAGATCGACGCGTTCGCGGCGGGCACCAACGCCATCGCCCGGGCGGTGGCCGCGGTCGACGGCACCACCGTCATCGGCGGCGGCGACTCCATCGCGGCGGTGGCCAAGGCCGGCTTGGCCGACCAGATGACGCACATCTCCACTGGCGGAGGGGCATCGCTCGAATCCCTGGCCGGCCGCACCCTCCCCGGGGTGGCCGTGTTGCCGAATCCGCGGTGAGATCTCGAGAGGTCAAGACCCATGCGCATTCCCTGCATCGCCGCCAACTGGAAGATGTTCAAGACCGTGCAGGACGCGGTCGTCTTCGCCAAGGAGCTACGGAGCCTGGCCAAGGACTTCGACGACGTGGACATCGTGGTGGCGCCGCCGTTCACGGCGCTCCACGCCGTCGCCGACGCGACGCGCGACACCAACGTCGCGGTAGCCGGCCAGGACGTGTACTGGGAGCCGGAAGGGCCCTACACCGGTGAGGTGAGCGCCGGGATGCTCCGCGAGGCGGGGGCGGAGTACGTGATCATCGGCCACTCGGAGCGCCGTCGTCTCTTCGGTGAAACCGACGCGACGGTGAACCGGAAGCTCCACGCCGCGCTGGCGGGCGATCTGGTCCCGATCGTTTGCATCGGCGAAAGCCTCGAAGAGAGAGAGGGGGGCGACACGCTGGCCGTCCTCGATCGGCAGCTTCGGGACGGCCTCGCCGGGATCGCGGCGGCGCAGGTGGAGAACGCGATCATCGCCTACGAGCCGATCTGGGCCATCGGCACGGGCCGCAACGCGACGCCCGAACAGGCCGGTGAGGCGCACGCCCACATCCGTCTGCGGCTCCTCGAGTCGTTCGGCAGCGACGCCGGTGCGGCGTGTCGCCTGATCTACGGCGGCAGCGTCAAGCCCGGCAACATCGCGGAGCTGATCGCGCAGCCCGACGTCGACGGCGCGCTCGTGGGCGGCGCGAGCCTCGAGGCCAGAAGCTTCTTCGAGATCATCTCCAACAGCCAGCCCGGAACGACCGAGACCGAGTGAGGGCGCTCCGACTGACACCCGAGACCGACCAGCGGGCCGAGGCCACCCGACGGATTGGCCGTATAATATGGGGCGATGCTCTACTACGTCCTGAACTCTCTCTTCGTCGTCGTCTGCCTTCTCTTGCTCCTCGTCGTGCTGCTCCAGCAGGGGAAGGGCGGCGACATGGCGAGCGCCTTCGGCGGCGGAGGCAGCCAGACGGCCTTCGGCGCTCGCGGCGGCGCCACCGTACTCTCGAAGGCCACGGTGGTCCTGGGAACGCTGTTCATGGTCGTGGCGCTGGTCCTCGCCATCCTCGGACGGCAGGGTCCCGGGTCGATCCTGAGCGGGGTCGAACCCCCGCCGCAGGCCGAACCCGCGGCGCCAGCCGGGACAGCCGAGTCGGCCGCGGAGGACGCCCCCACCGGGGCAGCCGAGACCGCACCGCCGGAGCAGGCGGCGTCGCCCGAGGCCGGCGAGGAGGCCGAGGCGACTGAGGCGCCGCCGGCCGGCGCCGATCCCCAGGCGGCCTGATCATCTCGCCGCCCGCGTGGCGAGTCGACCCATCGGCGTTGGGGCGCACGACCGCTCCCAGATGGCGCGGCGGTGCACTAGTGTCCACCCCGGGCGGAAGTGGCGGAACTGGCAGACGCACCAGCTTGAGGGGCTGGCGGCCGCAAGGTCGTGGGGGTTCGAGTCCCCCCTTCCGCACCAACAACTTACTGACATTTTGGCGGTCCGTAAGTTGTCAAGTTGTCAAATCTGTTGTCAAGACATAGCCAGATCTTGGGTCCTGCCTGGGTGCGGGTGTCTTGGCGACGTTCCTTCGGGCGTGATTCGCTGTTCCGTTTCGTCCTTCAACCCTGTTCATCTTCGGGTTGAGAAAGGCAGGAATAACGGTCGACCCGAACGTGAATTGATGGGATGGGTGGGGAGACGGGCGAAAGCCAAGCTGATTTTCCTCAGTATTTCTCCCCAACGGGTGTTCCCGCTCTGGCAACACCCACCCCAAACGGCCCAGATAGCCTCCGCACCCCAGACCCGTCCGAGCCTCTATGGTGGACAGACGTGAGCCGCGAGAACGTTGCCAACCTCGTAGATGCCGAGTTTGCGATTGAGAGTCAAGCCCATTCTTAGAGTCTCCCTCTGGGATGGGTGAAACCCCTCGCCTTTAGGCGAAGCCTTCAGGAGGCCGCAGGGCCGGACCTCTTCGGGCTCTGGGACGTGCGCCGTGATAGTCGGCTTCAGCCGACGCGGCGCACTGATTCCCTCGCCTTCAGGCGAGGGAGACTCAATTGAAACTCTCCACGGCTCCTGATTGCTTACGCGGCTTTTTCTTCGACGTCGTCGTGTCGATCTTCAGTTCGCGCATCAACGCGGCACGGAGCGTGGGCAAGTGACGGTAGCCCATCACCTTCCGCAGCCGTGGTTCGATGTCCAGGAGCGCGGTGGCCAGCCAGCGGTGGCGTTGGCTCGAGTTCTGCCAGTGGTCGACCTTCGCACAGCGTTCCTCGACAAGCGCATTGACGGACTCCAGACCGTTCGTCGTTTTCAGCGACCGACCCAGCACGCCGTACAGCCCGAGGAGATGCAACGTCAAGGTCTCGGCCAGGCCTTCCGCCAGGCTGCCGGCCGCCGACTGGTTCCGATCGTCCAACTCGCCCTGGAGCTTCTCGAGCGCGCCCAACGCCTCGTCGTACGCCGGCCGGTTGTACGCGCGCTGGAGGCGCTGACGCCACACCGGCTGCTCGTTCTTGGCCAGGTAACTCACCACGTTCTCGCGCTTGTGCCACTGGCACCGTTGGACCAAGGCGCAGTGGCGGAAGGCTTTCCTCACGGCCGACCGCAGCCCCTTGCCGCCGTCGAGGATCACTAGCACGCCCTGGGCGAGGTCGAGGCCCCGCTCGACCAACGACCGCAAGAACGGCGTCAGCACCCGCTCGTTCTCCGTGTCCGTCTCGACGAAGCCCAGGAAGCGTTTCTCCACGGAAATCGTGATGCCCACCGCGATGACCATCACGGCATCGGCAAACGTCTTGCCGTCCAGGACCACGGCCACCACGTCCTCACTGGACAGGTCCCGTTCCTGGAACTCCCGCAACTTCGCCGTGCTGGCCTGGATGAAGCCACGGGACACGGTCGACCCCGATAGCCCGATCGCGCCGGGAATCGTCTCGGCGGCGGCCTCGTCGTTGCAGCACGAGATCCCGTACAGCACGCGCGTCAGCAGCAGGTCGTTGACTTCACCATCGCCACGCAACGCCTCGTAGGAACGGAGCGGAATTTCACTCCCCGCCACACTGCGCATCCGTGGCACGCGAATTGGCACCCGCTGCCCCGCCAGACCCACCGTCCCGGGGTTGGTGCCGTGACGGCGTCCCCCGACCGACGCGTCCTTCCGGGCGTAGCGCTCGCCGGCCAGCGCCGTCACCTCCTGATCGAGCACCTCCTGCACGTGCATCAAGCCCAGGGAGACCAGGGACCGGATCAGCTCCACTTTGGTGTCGAGCTCCAGATCGGTGTAGTCCTCGCGCTGGATGATGTTGACCGGGCCCAGCGTGCGACCCTTCTTGCGCTTCCTGACCGGACGTAGGATACTGCTCATCTCGGCTCCTTTCGCTCGTGGGTTGATGCCCGTTTTTGTCAACGTCATCAAACCACAGCGTGTGGGAGCCGTTTCAATTTCCAACTAAGTTTCGCTCACCCTCGCGATTGAATTTCTTAACAATCGCTGTCCGTCGTCAGATGATTTGAGACAGGGTGGTGGGCTTGATCCGGTTTCGTGGACACGTTCCGAAAGGCGGAGACGATGTCCAGAATGGTGTAGGGGAGGCGAACCGCGTGGCGATGACCCCGGTGCGGTTTAGTCCGAGCCGTGATGGTTAGAGGTCATTGATGATCGAAGCCCGTTTGTGACACGCGCTGGGTCTGAGCAACATTGTGAAGGTTCGGCGGTGTCGCACGCGGTTCCCCAGCCCGAGCTGGTTCGTCGCCAGCGACAACGGTGACCCGCACGCTGAGTTTAGACTCGCCGCCGTCAACCACGACTCCCCGAGTGGGCGCCGCGTCTGTGTAGTCACGACCGATGGCGACGCGAATGTGACGGTGGTCGGCGAATGTATTGTTGGTCGGGTCAATTCCGACCCAGCCCATGTCCGGGAGGAGAAACTCGGCCCATGCGTGGCTGGCACCAGCAAGAGCCTGTTCGCCCGTTACCCCCTCAAGGTGGAGATACCCTGACACGTAACGGCTGGGAATCCCCCAGGAGCGAGCGATGGCGATCATTACGTGGGTGTAATCCTGACAAACGCCCCGACCGGTTTCCAGAATGCTGGAGATCGACGAATCCACTTCCGTGCTTCCCGGCTCGTAAGCGAAAGTCGTATAGAGCGTGAAAGCCATTTCCAAGAGCGAGGATAAGGGATCGGCACCTCGACGGATACCGTTGGCCATGATGAACTTGTCGAAAGCTGGGACGGGGCGGGTGAAGCCGCTGGACCTCAGGAACTCCCAGTAGCGGACCTGGGTCGCTACATCCGCAATCGTGTCCCAGGCGTCCGGCTTTAAGCAGGTCGGCGGCGGAGGGGCGTCAGCAGATTCGACCATCACCCGCGAACGCACGGTCGTTTGCTGGTGTTCTCTATGGATATTAAACAAGTGGCAGGCATTGCCGAACGAGTCTTCGAAGGGAGTAGGGGTGGCAAGGGGATCGATGTGGAGGTTGAATTTCAGGATCCGCTGACCCTGATCCTCGCGTGGGCGCACCCGAAGCACCATCAAGCTCCCATGCGCCGGTTCCCCGTAATGGAAGTTAGAGATATGCTCGACCAGGAATTGCCGTGTTTTCAGCGCGCTCATGGTCCCGGCGTGTCCTCGATTTCGTAGTCGAAGTAGGTTGCCGCGATATCATCATGAAGACGGCGACATGAGTTCCGAATGTCCTGGAGCGTGGTTCGTGTAGCGGAATCGTCTTTCGGATCGCGGTCCGGCCAATCGTAGTCGATGCGTGCCGCCATCCGGCTCGTGCGGCGCACGGCTTCGAGTGCACCCGGCAGCTTCAGAGGCGGGGTGACGGTGTTAAGTGCATCCGAGATTTGCGTCAACGCATAGCGTATGGAATATGAAAGCCGAGGATCGGAGACCAGAAAGTCGACCACGCTGCGCGGCTCGAATACGAGTGAATGCAGGTGGCTATAGGCGACTTGCGCCTCGCAGATTTGAAGCAACGAGCGCCAGGCCGATTCGACATGGGGATCATCGCTTGAGAATACCGCCAACTGCGCGTCTACGAGCGCGGCGACGAGTTGTGCGCGCTCGACGAAGCGGCCCAACAGGAGGAAGTGCCAGCCGTCGTCACGGTACATCGTGCTTTCGGTGATGCCAGAAAACGTTCGAATGGCATCCTTGGTGCGGCGATAGAACTCGACCGGCCGGTCGTTCCAGATGTGCTCGATCTCGATGGGGCGCAGACCAAGATAGGCGATGTTGAGGCACGACCACATGTCCTTGCTGATGACGTTGCGGACTTGGCGAGCATTCTCTCTAGCGGCGGCAACACAGGCGCGGATCGAGTTTGGGTTGTGAGGCTCGAAAGTTAGGTCGTGGGCAAGCGTATAGGCATCGGCAAACATGAAGTCTTCGTCGCCAAAGTTCGGTCCTAAATCGCCCCCGAGCGGCTCACAACAGAACCCCGCGTAAAGGCGTCGCCAAGTTCGGTCGATCTCTTCGACAGGCCGATCATCCAGGGCTTCAAGCTGATTCGCGAGCGAGCGGCAGCCTTGCTGTGCTCGCTCGATATTGCGGCTGATCCAGTAGAGTCCTTCGGCGCTCCGCGAAAGCATGTCGTTACTCAGACAGCACCCAGAGATCCTTGCCGCCTCCGCCTTGGCTTGAATTGACGACGAGGGAGCCGGCAGTGAGGGCGACCCGGCAGAAAGCACCTGGAACCAGCCTCGTTTCGCGCCCGCGCAAGATGAAGGGACGAAGATCGACATGACGCGGCGCGGCGCCATCCACCGTCAAACAGGGGGCTCTGGAGAGGTCAAGGGTGGGCTGGGATACGAAGTTGGCGGGATTCTCGCGAATCAGTTCGGCATAAGCTGCCCGTTCCGCCGAGGTGGCGCTGGATCCCACTAGCATACCGTAGCCACCCGAACCGCCGACCACCTTGACGACGAGGCGTTCGATGTTATCGACCGTGAATTCCAAACCTTCGGGGTCGCGGCAAAGATGCGTCTCTACATTGGTGAGAAGCGGCTCTTCGCCCAGGTAATAGCGAATCATGTCCGGAACGTAGACATAGACGCCTTTGTCATCAGCCACGCCGGTTCCAGGGGCATTGGCCAGCGCGACGTTTCCCAGGCGAAAAGCGTAGAACAGGCCGGGCACGCCGAGTTGGGAATCGGGCCGAAACGCCAACGGATCGAGGAAATCGTCGTCGATGCGGCGGTAGATGACATCTACTCGGCGTCGCCCGCTCGTCGTGCGCATGTAGACAAACCCGTTGTGGACCAAAAGATCCTTGCCCTGTACGAGTTCCACCCCCATCTCGCGGGCAAGAAACATGTGCTCGTAGAAAGCCGCGTTGTGGACCCCGGGGGACAGAAGGACGATGCAGGGATCGACAACGCCGGGCGGCGCAAGTTCAGCGAGGGTCTGACGGAGCAGCAGGCCGTAATCCTCGATGCCGCGAACGTGATGCTGTCGAAACAGGTTGCGAAGGCTGGTCTTTACCGCGCGCCGGTTGGCCAGCATGTAGGAGACGCCGGACGGCACCCGCAGATTGTCCTCCAGAACCAAGAATCCGTCGTTGGTTCGTACGATGTCGGTACCGCAAACGGAGACGTAGGTGCCGTGTTGTACCTCCACCCCGCGCATTTCCACACGGTATTGTGAGCAATCACGCACGAGGTCGACCGGGATGACTCCGTCGGTCAAAATTCGTGCCGGGCCGTAGACGTCGGCGAGGAAGAGATTCAGCGCTTCAAGCCGCTGTCGCAGTCCACGTTCGATGAGATCCCAATCGTCGGCGTTAAGGATTCTCGGGATCAAATCAATCGGAATGATCCGCTCGTGTGCCCCTTCTTCTTCGTAGACCGAAAACGTAATTCCTTCATGCAGAAACAATCGCTCGGCGCGTTCCTGCATGCTCGCGATCTCGCTGCGCGGGATGTCATTGAGCGCCTTCCAAAGCCGTCGACAATGACCGTGCGGCGCACCAGCGGCATCAAACATTTCGTCGTAGAAGACGGGGTCGATCTCATAACCGGCGAAAAGACGCTCACCATTTAACGAATCATCACCGCTGTTGGCCGTTGGCATTGGCGTTTTTCACTTAGGGGCTGTCCTAGCTAAGGGCGTTTTTGTCTCGACTTCACCCATGTGTTCAATTGGTTATGCAGGGCCTGGTGGTTGCCGCCGTTGAACCGCCATTCACACTCCTTCAGGAACAGATAGAAGCTCTGCTTGGGGACGCCGTTGAAGCGGCGCAAATGCCGCTTCTTCTGGTTCCAGAAATTCTCGATCCCATTGATCCGGGATTTCCATTTTGCCTGTCCCGGATGGCACCGTTATACACTGGACCGCCGCCGCGCGCACGAAATTCTGTTCGTCGCACAATCGTCCAGCTCCAGAGACTGTCACTCAGCCCGCGCTGACGTGCGACCGACTGGAGCCGCTGTTTTCATGGCATTTATCCGACACTGGTCCACACTTGCGCCGTGTCTTCGCCGGAGTTCCTCGGTAAGCGGTCGCCCGCTATCCTCCCGGCACTGGCAGCGCCCAGATCCTCCGCAGCATGTCGCCGAACAGCCGACGGGTCTCACGCTCGACGCCAACCAGCGTGATCCGGTCTTCATTGCAAGCCTCAACCCGGAGCCAGTCGACTTCTCCAACGGCGCCGTCTCACCGAAGGTGGGCCTGGCGGCGCAGGTGACGGACGTGGTGACCATCCATGCCCAGTACGCGGGCGGATTTCGGGCGCCGGCCTACAGCGCCATCAACACCGGCTTCACCAATCCGCGCGGCGGCTACACGACGCTGCCAAATGCGCATCTCAGAGCCGAGACCAGCGACAACATCGAGGTCGGCGTGCGCACCGCGTTCGACCGCGCGAGCGTCGGCGTGACCGCCTTCTCGAACCGGTACGATGACTTCATCGAGTCGACCCGCATCGGGTTCAATCCGCGTACCCGGCTGCTTGAATTCCAGAGCCAGAACCTCCAAGAAGCAGAGATCAGGGGCGTTGAGCTGCGCGGTGAAGCGTACCTGACCGACAGCGTGATGATTCGCGGGAGCTACGCGCGCATCGACGGCGTCGAGATCGTGAAGGACGCCACCGTCCCGCCCCTCGCCGCCGAGACCCCGCTGGGGTCTATCGCCCCGAATGAAGGCGTGCTTGGCATCCGGTACGCCCACCCCTCCGGCCGCTGGGGCAGCGAGCTGTCGCTCCGGTTGGTCGAGTCGTACCAGGGTGCCCCTGATGAAGACCAGTTCGCGCCGACCGCTTACCAGGTCGTCGACCTCGTGAGCCACGTCTCGCTCGCGGAGGCACTCACGTGGCGTCTTGGCCTGCTCAACCTGACGGACGCGACGTACTTCGAGTGGTGGAACGTGCGGGGACGCCAAGTGAATGACCCGGTGATCGACCGGTACTTAAGCCCCGGGATCGGCGTCGTCACCTCCCTGGGGTACGACTGGTAATGGCGGCCAACGAATCAGGTCAGACCGTGAAACGCCTGTCTGACCATCATCGCGAATGGGAGGCGTGGGCCAAAGGGTCGACGAGGGCCGCGTGCACGCGGCGGCGGCGAAAGAACTGGCCGCTGAAGTTGAGGCGCGAGATCTCGTCAAAAGCCGCGGCCGGGTTCGAGCATGACCGCAACTGAGGCGAGAGCAGTCATGGTGAAACTCTTCGCCGCGCGCGGACGGCTCCGATGATATCCAGAACATGGATCCTGCTTGCGGCACTCGTGTGGGGAGGCCCCGCTGGCGCACACGCGCAATCCTGGTCAGCCAGCCGCGTCGACAGCCACGCGCCGCTCGGCGTGATGGGAAACCATACCCACGAGGCCGGCGAGTGGATGCTGTCGTTCCGTGCTATGCGGATGGTGATGGACGGCAACCGCACCGACACCGCCCGCGTCCCGGCCGATGGCGTACTGGCCGACTATCCTGTCACACCGCTGCGGATGCCCATGGACATGTACATGGTGGGCGCCATGTACGCGCCCACCGATCGCCTGACGCTGGTGGGCATGGTGCCTGTGCTGGGCATCTCGATGGATCATCGGACGCGAACGGGCGTGGAGTTCACGACCGAGTCCGGCGGAATCGGCGACGTCAAGATGTCGGCACTGGTTGGCGTGGCCGCGGGCGGGCGCACCTGCACCTGGGCGTGAGCGCACCGACCGGCTCGATCGACGAGCGGGGCGAACCCCCCGCCGCCACCAACGTCCGGCTGCCCTATCCCATGCAGGTCGGCAGCGGCACTTGGAACGTGCTGCCGGGGCTGACCTACCTCGGCCAGACCGACGCCTGGTCATGGGGCGCGCAGGCCATCGGGACCGTGCGTCTTGGCGAGAACGAGTACGACTACGCACTCGGCCATCGAGTCTCGACGACCGCGTGGTTCTCAAGGCGGCTCTCCGAGAGCGCCAGCGCCTCGCTGCGGCTGGGCGTCGACAGGTGGGGAAACATCTCAGGTGCCGACCCAGGACTGCATCCGCGAATGGTGCCGACGACTGACCCGGCCCGCCGCACGGACCTCGGCGTCGGCATCAACCTCTACGGCGCCGGCGACACGCTGTCAGGGCATCGTCTCGCGCTGGAGATCCTGGTGCCCGTGTATCAGACCCTCGCCGGCCCGCAACTTGAGACGGATTGGACCGTGGTCGTCGGTTGGCAGAAGGCCTTCGCGCCCTGAGCACGGCCGGCGGCGGCGGTGGTGTCGATCTGCGCGCCTTGCCCGGTGAGCACCCGCTAGGCCCACGCCGCGGGTCGACAGGTCCTGCACGGTGGTGACCAGGTGGGCGAGGGTGCGGCCGAGGCGGTCGAGCTTCCAGACGACGAGCACGTCGCCCGTCCGGAGCGCGCGCACGCAGCTGTCGAGTCCCGGGCGGTCGTCGCGGCCGCCCGCGGCCTGCAGCACGTCGCGCTGCAGGTCCAGCGACTGGGAGCCGTCCGCCTTTGAGACGCGGGCGTAGCCGATCAGTATGTGTCGTAAACGGTCGTTTGCGACACGTCCGAGCGGCATCACGGTCCAGCGCGCTCCGAAGCCCGTAGTCGTCCGCCTCGAGCTACCTGGCCCCAGCCCCGCCACCGTCTCCTTGGGCCCCACAGCGGCTGCCGCAGCGCCCCTTCTACATCGGTTCGACGGAGACGGTCAGGACACGCGCGCCCAGCTCGCGCGCGTCGTTCCCTATACCCAACTCGGAAGGGATGAAGGTCTGGTCAACGCGCAGCTCCAGTCGGACTACATCGTCGGATCCAAGCTCAGCCGCCGTGAGCGTTCGATCAATCATCACCGGTCCGGAGGTGTCGAGGGATAGATTGTCCAGCCTCTGCTCGCCGATCCAGAGACTGAACTGCTGCGGTGTCTCGAACAGATCGGGCCGTCCTGCCACCTCCAACATCAGGCGCGCGTCGCCTCTGGGATTCTGGAAAGAAACCACGCTGTGGCCGGGAGTCCAACGCCAAGAGGCCGGGCCGTTCGACTGGAATT
Organism: Vicinamibacterales bacterium; assembly: GCA_965197935.1. Classification (GTDB taxonomy): domain Bacteria; phylum Acidobacteriota; class Vicinamibacteria; order Vicinamibacterales; family CAZQMT01; genus CAZQMT01. The sequence continues at coordinate 1,384,852 of CBDAOD010000003.1, forward strand.
CGACCCCATGCCAACCTTTCCCGTAGATGAGAAAACTGTTCTCCTGCGGAATGGACGCCGGGTCAATCCGCACGAGGTGTTCATCGCCGACGGGATAGACCGTGGCCCAGGGCGCCTCCTAGAAGAACGCTGCGAGTGCGCGGCGGCGGGCGGCGGGTGCGGATCGGTGGATGGCGACCAGGTCGACCCCCAGCCCGGCCAGCGCGGCCACGCCCAGACTCTCCGGCAGGGCATGGAGCGCTTCCATCGTTTGTCTGAATCCGTGCGGTGAGGCTCCGCTGAATCCGTTCACCACGCGCGCCCAGTGGTGCGTGGAATCGAGCATGTAGACCGCTTCGGGCGTGGCGTAGTCGCGCAGGAAATAGTGAATCGGAAGATGCACGACAACCGGCGCGCGTGTTTCATCGCGCCAGAGTTGCGGAATCGCGACGTCCAAACGACTGATCTCGTACGGCCGCGGCTCGAAGGGCGGCCGGATTGGATACACTTCCGCCAGGAACACCAGACAGGCCAGCGAGATCGCGATCCACGCGGCGCGGGCGCTCCGGCATCGTGCTGCGAGGGTCGCTGCCCCGGCCCCAGACAGAATCATGATGCCGAAATAGAGCAGCAGCGAGAACCGCGGCGTCGCGCGCAGGCCCTTGAGAACGTCCAGTCCGGGCACTTCGGAGAGGTAGAACAAGGGCAGCCGCACCTGTTGTGCGGAGACGAATCCCTTCGCCAGTACGAAGCCGACGACGACCAGGCAGATCCCGGTCGCAATCCATCGTGTGTCAACGGTCCTCGGTGGCGGGTCCCCGTCTGGCGTCAGGTGTCGCGGACGCCGGATCAGGAGTCCGACCAGGGCCAGCGCGAGCGCTGTGTAGCCGACATATAGCGTCTGCTCGCCCCAGATCCAGGGGCCGGCCTGTCGGATCTGGCCGAGGAGCGTCGCCAACGGCGGTTCGAGGTAGCTCGATACGGACACCAGGTCACCGGGAATAAGCGCGGCGGCGTAACGACTGCCGAGTGTCGTTTCCTCGAGGCTCCGGCGGTAGGGAATCGCCGTGGGGAGCAGGACCGCGGCGCACAACGCCGCGGCGACCGTGGCACTCGTCACGTGTCTGAGCGTCAGTCGTTGCCGGCCGATCTGCAGGACCGACAGCACCAGGATCAGGATCGTCGTAATCACCGCGAGGTACCAGCTCACGAGCGCCTGCGCGACGAAGCAGGCGGACAATGCCAGCGTCCGCGCACGCGTCGGGGACCGCAGGAACCGGATCAGGGTGGCGGCGACGAACGGCATCCCTTGGAAGGAGAGCACATGCAGATGCCCGATATGGTGGAACCTGAAGAACAGGAAGGCCCAGAAGATGCCTGCCCACAAGCCCGCCTGATGAGACCCGGTCACCTCCCGTATGAACCAGTAGCCGCCGACGCAGGAGAGATAGTAGGCGAGGAAGATGAGCAGGTTGTAGCCGAACCACGGGCTGTCGGACAGCATCGAGAGAGGCACGTTGATGACCGCGAGCGACAGCATGTGATCGGTCAAGGCGATCACGTTGGGGTGTGGGTAGAACGTGTTTCCGTTGAACAGATTCAGGGGGTCGGCATAGAGGGCACGCGACACCCACTGCAACTGCCAGTTCATCAACGCGGGGTCGCCCCCGAGGATGGCGTGGCTGTCGAGATCGGTGAGCAGGAAGGCCCTGGAGCAGAAGAGCGCCGACAACCCGAGGAACACAGCGTGGACAGCCAGCAGCCCGCTTCCCGCCAGCCGCTCCGGTGGCGCGGCGGCGATCTCGTCGGCGCGATGACTGTGCGGCGGGCTGATCGCGGGCGCCACAGGGGCGATCACAGCGAACTGCTCATGACAACGCGTTGAATGCTTCGTGGCATCAAGGTCAGGCCGGTCGACCGCTGACGCAGCAGGAACACGCCGCCCTGCCGGTGTCGGAGATCCCTTCGCGACCGTGTCACCACGCGCCGCCGCCCCGTTACCGACGGTTGTACTTCAGGATGCACCACGCCGCCTCAAGCCCGTCCCGCCAGCCAATCTTTTTGCCCTGTGTGTACGTGCGGCCCATGTACGAAATCCCCACCTCGAAGAGGCGGATATCGTCGAGGCGTGCCACCTTGGCCGTGAGCTCAGGCTCGACGCCAAAGCGATCCTCTTCGATCGTGATCCGCTGCAGCACCTCCCGCCGAAACACCTTGTAGCCGGTTTCGATATCGGTGAGGTCGATATTCGTGCACAGGTTGCTGAGCGCCGTCAGGACACGATTCCCCACCGCGTGCCAGAAATACAGCACCCGGCGGGCCTCGCCCCCGATGAACCGTGACCCGAAGACCACATCCGCGTGGTCGTCGAGAATCGGCTAGAGCAGCTTGGGATAATCACTCGGGTTGTACTCGAGGTCAGCGTCCTGGACGATGACGATGTCGTTAGTGGCCCGCGCGAATCCATCGCGCAGGGCCGCCCCTTTCCCCTGGTTGCGCGCGCGCCGGACCAGCGTGATGTTGGGGACGTCGGCAAACGCCTGCACCACGTCCCAGGTGCCGTCGGTCGAGCCGTCGTCGACCAGGATGATCTCTGTCTCGAACGGGACGGCTTGCACGCGCGCGAGGAGCGTCGCAATCGTGGCCGCCTCGTTGTAGACGGGGATGACGACCGACAGCGTCACGCGCTCAGGGGGATGTTCCATGCACTGTTGAAACGCAGCGGCGGGCTCGGTTCACGATTACGCAACCATACTCTGACGATTCCCCAAGTCCGAGACGCACGTCGCGGGCCCGGAGGTCAGCGACGAGCGCTGGCATATCTTGGCATCCTTTCATCCGACGGAACCCCTTCGCGGCTTCGAGCACGCTGGCCGCCACCCACCGCAGCACCATCGTTTCCTGGGACCATGTGTCACTGTGCGCGTGGTGAAAGAACGGCGAGATAATCCGTCTCTTTCAGAACTATTTTCGGTTGTCGCAGCAGGAGTTCACGAACGCGTTTCGAGCGGATCGAGGCACTACCGGTCGCGCAACTCGACCGCGGCTACACCCACGCCGAGCGTGCGGTGGTCACTGGTGTCGGGGACGTGTGTATCGCTCGCCAGCAGAATTTCGAGACTGGGCGGCGTCAGCCGGCAGCTGTCCAACACGAACGACTCGATCCAGCGGCCGCTGATGGTGTCGTCGAATAGCACGCAGCCGTCAGCCTCGATGCGGAGCCGCTTCGGCGGCCCGGTCATCACCACGTCGACGGCGAGTGCGGCAGGCAGCGCGTCCGGATCGATGGGAACATTGATCCGTGCCTCCCCGGTGGTCCAGCGGAACGCACGGTCCTCGGTGTATTCCAGCCCATGAAAACCCGCGGCCGTGGCGCCCAGCAGCGCAACCGTCGTGTCCAAGATCACCGAGAACATGATCACCGTGGCCACGAGTGCGATCAGCGTATCGAGCACGACGATGATCGCCGAGGCTTTCACGATCGACTGATGCTTCGCGATGTATGAGCCGTATGTCACCATCGCGCCCATACCGAGCGAGAGCGTGAAGAACGCGTGGCCCAGCGCCTCGAGAACGCTCCCTCCATCCAACTCGCCGAAGCTCGGCCGGAAGATGAATCCGAGCGCCTCGCCGGCCCCGGCCATCCCCAAGGCGGAGACGAGCAGCAAGACGAGGATCCCGAAGAGGATCGGCAGGAAGACACGCGCGATGCGCTCGATGCCCTTTTGGACGCCGAAGTAGACGATCGAGACCGTGGCGATGCTGAACCCGAGAGACAATCCAAGCTGCAGGCCGCCATTGGCCGACTGCTCACCGAACAGCTCGCCCATCGAGGTGCCCGCCGGGAATCCACCGACCAGCCAGCCCGCGGACGTGGCGAAGTAGAAGAGCGACCAGCCCGCGATCACCGTGTAGTAGCTGAGCAGCAGAAAGCCGCAGAGCACGCCCCAGAGGCCAACGACGCCCCACGCCGGCCCGATGGCCTCCTTGAGCGCCCCGACCACGCTCTTCTGCGTCGACCGCCCGATCAGCAGTTCGGCCACCATGATGGGCAGGCCCACGGCGGCGATGCACACGAGGTACACGAGGACGAAGGCCCCGCCGTTGTTCTCCCACGTGATGAACGGGAACTTCCACAGGTTGCCGAGGCCGATCGCGCTCCCGGTCGCGGCGAGAATGAAGCCGGTGTTCGAACGCCAATGGCCCCGCGGCTCTGACATGTGTCGTGCTCCTATCGATGGCGGGGTCTGGGGAGCAATGGGCGTTGTTGCACGAATCGTCACTGGCCCGCACGATGCCCACCGACAGGATCCTCACCTGCCGATGCGGTATGACACTGGTCGGCCGAGGGCGGTCATCCGATTGAGGATCTCACAGCCAAGGACGACCTCACTCCCCTGCCCGGCTGGACTCCGGGCGCGAAGGCCATCTCCGATGATGGACTTGTATCGGAAGAACGTGTTCTCCACCCGGCCCTGACGATGGTACCCTGACGCCTTCTTCCACTGGCGCCGGCCGAGCTGCTTCACCAACGTGATCGTTCGATCCCGCGCGGGCGACCGCGGACCGTGCCCAGAGACGTTCGCCGTCCTGGCCGGTGGGATGACGACCGTCGCACCCCGCGCCCCTGCCGTTTCGTAAACGGCGACCGTGTCATAGGCGGCGTCAGCGGTGACGCGCACGAGATGGCCATCGACCGCGTTGAGCAGATCGAGGGCGGTGGTCGCATCATCATCCGTTGCCTCGGTCAGCGTGTGGACACGGATCACGCCGGACTGATCAACGCCAAGGTGGAGCTTCCGCCAGCAGGAGGTCCTTCATGCGCGAGACAGCGTAGGCCAGACGTCAGGCGCCACGCAACGTTGCCTCAATCCTGGATTCAGCGAGAGAATTGGGAATTCGAGACGCACAGGAGCAGCGGTATATCGACGAGGCCATGACGCTGGGCCGCCTGATGGCGGCCGATAACATCGGGCTGGTCTACGGCGGCGCCCGTGTCGGACTAATGGGCGTCCTGGCCAACGCCGTCCTGAGGAACGGCGGTTTCGTCACCGGTGTCGTCCCGCGGCAGCTGACATATCAGCACCTCGCCCACGAGGGCCTGAGCCGCCTGTACGTGGTCGACACGATGCATGAACGGAAGCACAAGATGCAGTCGCTGGCCCACGCCTGTCTCGCCCTTCCCGGTGGCTTCGGGACGATCGAGGAGATCTTCGAAGCACTGACGTGGGCGCAACAGCCGCTCGAGTTGCATGAAAAACCGTGCGTCTTCCTAAACGTCGACGGCTACTACGATTACCTGTTCAAGTTCCTAGTACTACTTTGTTAGATCGCACAATTTGGGCGAGATCCGACAAGTGATCTAATTTGAGGACATTGTACTTTTCCGGCGAATTCGGTACCCTGCGCGGTAGTGCACGACCGCCGCACGGTGGGTCAGTTGCGTCGCCTGATGAGATGGCTCGAGGCCTTCAAGGCATGCTTCGGCCATCGCGCACAGGAGCTGGCGTTGCGCCGGTACGTCCAGGGGTTGCTCAGCGACAGCCCGCGCAAGTCGATGGAAGCGATGCTGGCGCGGGGGACCGATCCCGGGGGCTATCAAGCGTTCCAACACTTCATCACCGATGCGCCGTGGAGTGCCGACGGCGTCTGGCGCTGCCTGCGGGCGGTGCTGCCCGAACGCGAAGGGCTGGTGATCTTCGCTGGCACGAGTTTCCCCAAGCCAGGGACGTCCTCGGTCGGGGTGGCCCGCCAGTACTGTGGGGCCGTGGGGAAAGTCGCCAATGGCTAAGTGGCGGTCACCGCGGCGCTGTGGACCGGGCTGCGCGCCTACTTGCTGGGGGCCGCGCTCTATGTGCCCGAGGCGTGGCTGACCGACGCCGCCCGCGATCGGGCGCGGCTTCCCCGGGGTGTCCGGTTGCAGGCGAAGTGGCGCCAAGCGCTCACCCTGCTCCGGCAGGTGCGCGCCAGCGGCCTCACCGTCACCGGCGTGCTGGCCGATGCGGAGTTTGGCGATACCGGCCTGTTTCTGGCCATGTGGCATCGGTTGCGGCTCCCCTATGCGGTGGGGATTTCCTCGTCGCAGACCGTGTTCCTGGGGCGGCCGCGCCTCGGGCACCGGCGGGGCGGCCGGCTGGGGCGCCCGCGCACCCGGCCAGACCTGGCGGCGGGCGTGCGGGCGTACACGGTGGCCCAGGCCGCCAAGGCGCAGCCGCGGTGGCGGCCCATCAGCTGGCGCAACCGCCGCGGCGGGCGCCGCTGGACGGTCCAGTGTGTGGCCCTGCGGGTGACCCCGGCCCACGACTGGCGCGACCGCCGGCTCGCCCCCGAGGTGTGGCTGCTGGCCGAACGCGACACGGGCGCGACGCCGCGGACCAAATACTTCTTCGTCAACCTGCCGGCCACCACCTCCTGGCCGCAGCTCGTCCGACTCGCGCATCAGCGGTGGGCCATCGAGCAGCAGTACCAAGAGTTGAAGACCCACCTCGGGTTGGATCACTTCGAAGGCCGCACGTTCCCGGGCTGGCACCATCACGTCGTGCTCACCGCCGTGACGTACAACTTCCTGCAGGCCGAGCGGCGGCGGCACCTCGCCGGGCTCACCTTTCCAGTGGCCCGCGCGATCGTGCAGGAAATCTTCACCGCGTACCTCTTTGCTCAACGGCCGTTCTACCTGAAACGCATCGAGGCGCTAAAGTCGGTGCAATTGCGGATCTAACAAAGTAGTACTAGCAGCCCGTGGTAGAAGGGGCTCTTCGTAAATCGATGGGTAGGTGTTCGTGACACCGTGTCACAGGGTCGCTACACGACCAATCCGGGCGATCGCGCGCCTCTGGTGCCCAGGAGCGCGATACGAGGGTCCAGAGGCAACTGAGACCGGCGATCAAAGCGCCGAACACGGCGGCCGCGCGGCCTTGGAGGCTCCGCGGCGTACCGACGCCCGTCAGCTGCCGCATGAGGAGTCCCAGATTGCACCCGGAGACGTGGACGAGCACGCGCTTGAGGATATTGGGATGCCCGCGCAGATGCACCCGGCGCATCCGGCCGGTCTCATAGAGATGCGCGTTGGGCCGTTCCAGCAGCTCGCCGCGCTGTCGCAGCAGCCGTCGCCCGCGCGCGCCCCGAATCCGCCGCCGATTGGCATACACCGCCGCGCGCGCCCCCGCCTTGCCCTTCCACTTGCGCCGCCCGCGATCCGGCTCCGACACGTAACTCCGCACCCCGATCGCGGCACACCCGACCATCGTCTCGTTGCTGTGATACCCCTTGTCGCCCACGACCTCGACAATCCCGGCGGCGCCGACCGCTTCGACCTGTGCCGCCGCGGTGATGAGGGTTTCGACCATCGTCGTCGTGTCGCCCTCGTCCGCGTCCTGCACCGTCACGCCCACAATGGCCCCCGTCTCCAGGTCGACCGCGTGCTCGGCAGTATGGGCCAGATGCGTCCGCCCGTCCTTCATCTTCGTGATCTTCGCGTCGGGATCGTGCGGGTTCGTCCAGTCGTCGTTCGACCCCTTCTTCTTGCGTGTCCGGTCGAAGCGGGCCAGCTCGGCGCGCGTCGGCGTCGCGATGCCGGAGGCCTCGGCCAGTCGGGTCAGCCACGCGTCGTACCCCGCGCCCGTGTCCCGGCGCACGATGCTTCGCATCGCCGCGTTGGCTTCCAGCGTCGTCGCATCGATCCCGATCGTGTACCCCTGGACGAGGTGGGCGTCGGCCAGACGCTGCAACACCCACGTGAACACGGCCTGGTGCGTCTCGAGGTCGATCAGGCGCCGGGTGCGCGACAGCGTCGAGTGGTCGGGCGGGGCCTCGTGCAGCGCGAAGTCCAGAAACTCGCGGATGCTCAGCGAGTCGGCGGCGCGCCACGCGATCGCCCGTTCCGAGTCCAGGCCTTCGAAGTAGCCGAGCAGCAGCAGCCGGAAATAGCGGCCCGGCGCCAGACTCGGCCGGCCGACCCCGTCGGCGTAGAACGCCGCGCACTGCGCTTCGACGAAGGCATCGAAGCCCGCCTCGTCGAGCGTGCGATTCAGGCGCTCGTAAAACGGGTGCCCGGCGCTCTTCGGCAAATCTGCGGTGGCCACCCACATCGTCGATTGGCGCGCCCGGCGCCTTCGTTTGCCCATCGCCATGCCCGAAGTGTAGTACGAGCGGTCAATCGTGTCGAGCCCTATGACGAAGGACTTTCACCACGGGCTGCTAGACCATGCGGCCGATCGGGGGCTGCTGAAGAAGCAGAACCGGGTGCTCGCCCGACAGGCGCCGACCGCCGAATCGGCGCTACGGACGATCCAGACGGCCTGGGCCGACGATGAGGCGGCCCTGCTCAAGGTATTGCGGGCGTACCAGCCATGACCGCGTTGACTGATGCCGCCCGCCCCTCTGCTACTCTCTACATGAACATGGCGTACACTCGATCGCTCCGTCGATGGGCGGCCGGCGCGGCGCTGATTCTGGCGGCGCCGATCGCGGCGGTCGCCCAGACCGAGTTCCACTATCAGTACGGCAAGCTCACCAATCCGTTCTCGGGAGAGCGGGCGTACACGTCCATCGTCACCGTGCAGCAGGCGTCAAGCTGGGCACTCGGCGACAGCTTCGTCTTCGTCGACATCCTCGACGACGGCGGCGCCGACGGCTTCAACGACAAGAACTTCTACGGCGAGTGGTATCCGACGCTGAGCCTCGGGAAGCTGTCGAACCGGGTGATCGGCGGTGGACCCGTCAGGGACGTCGCCTTCATCGGCGGCATCAACGTCGACGGCGATGCCAACGTCCTGAAGTATCTGCCCGGCGCGCGGCTCTCCTGGGACGTCCCCGGCTTCGTGTTTCTGAACACCGACCTGACCGCCTTCATCGATGCCAGCAGCGGCGCCGCGCGCGGCGGGGCGCCCCGGACGAGCGACAGCTTTATGTTCGACGTCAGTTGGGGCGCCGCCTTCGACATCGGCCGCCAGTCGTTCTGGTTCACCGGCCATGCCGAGTACATCGGCGCCACGATCAACGAGTTTGGTGATGCCGTGAGAGGCTGGATCCTGGCGCAGCCGCAGCTCGGGTGGGATGTTGGCAAGGCGGTGACTGGCGCCACCAACCAGCTCTTTCTCGGCGTCGAGTACCAGTACTGGCGGAACAAGCTTGGCGGGGCCAACGACGACAACATCGCGCAGCTGTGGGCGATGTGGCGGCTCTGATGTCCCGCGGCCACGCAGAGATCTCAAGATGAGCCGTGTCACGACCAATACGCCGGCCATCCCGGCCGCCGGCATCGGGGCGCGGACGCGGGTACGCCTCGCGGTCCGGGTGTTCCTCGCGTTCGCGGTGCTCCTGGCCGTCACGATCACGGCGACCTCCGCCACGCTGCTCTACAACTCCGCGACCGCCCTGCGCGACGAGGCGGAAGCGGCCGCAGTGCACCTCGCGGAGATCCTGTCGGCGAGCTTCGCCGAGATGGGCGAAATCTCGCTGGCCAACGTCGCGCGTACGCTCGACGCGACGCTCGATGGCCAGATGGGGGCGCAGGCTCGCATCGCCGCCCATCTTGTCGCGGCGGCCGAGGCGGCCGGCCAGCGCCCGACGCGCATTATCGAGACGCTCGACGCCGTCACGGCGACCACGGTGCTCGACGAGTTCTGGATTACCGACGAACAGGCGTTTGCCTATCTCACCAACGTCCGGGACGACACCGGTGCGCTGGTGCCGTTTCGGTTCGATCCCGATCCCACGGTGCAGCCACAGGCGTCGAAGTTCTACGTCCTGCTCGCGGTGCCCCCCGGGGGCGACGACATCATCACGCAGCCCGCGCAGGTGCGGGAGATCGATCAGCAGGTCTACAAGTACGTCGGCGTCGGCGGGGTCGACAAGCCTCGGATCGTGCAGGTCGGCGATGCGATCGTTTTCGGCGAGCAGGAGATTCTGACCAACGTCTACGCGACGCAACGGGCCGACGTCTCTGCCGTCATCGAGGGGATTCTCGGCCAGCACATGGCGGCACAGGCGACGCTCGTGGACTACTTCGTTGCGGCCGCCGAGGAGGCCGGGTGGGCGGCGGCGGAGATCGACCGCCGGCTCAAGCGCATCGTCGACTCCACGGCCATCGGCGAGATTCGTATCGTGGACCCGGGCGGGGCTCCGGTCTACACCTCTCTGCCGGCACCCCTCACCGGCGGCCCCGCCGCCGGCCTGGTGCAGGCCGGCGATCTGGTGCCGCTCTGGGACAGATCGGCGCGGGTCGTGGATCATCCGACGGCGCCGCGTATACCGGACGGCGCCGTCTACAAGTACGTCACGGTTGCGAGCGCCGACTCGCCGCGGATCGTGCAGGTCGGCATTCCGATTGAAGGGAGTTCAGGCAACCTGCTCTATTCCGTGTACCAGCGCGAGGCGGACGTGCTGGTCCGCTCGCGGAACATCAAGGCGCTCTGGGTCGTCAATCTCGATCGCGATCTGGTGGCGGCGGCGCCGCGCGCGGGGCAGGCCGGCGGCGGCGCGGCTGATGCCGCCTACGTCTTCGCGACCAGCGCCGTGGCCGTCGTGGGGCAGGCGATGGACCAGGGGCGCGTCGTCAGCACGGCCAGCCTGAGCCTCCTGTCCCCCGCCGACCGCGGCGTCTGGGTGGCCTCGCCGATCATCAACACGGGCGGGATCCCGATCGGCGGTCTGGCCCTCGCCGTCAGCCTGGACGACATTGCACGCGCCGTCCTGACCGAAGCGCGGAACACGACGCTGATCGCGTTTGCGCTGCTCGGCTTCACCGCCGCCGCCGCGCTCCGAGGCACGCGGTGGCTAACGTATCCGATTGAAGTCATTGCCGCCGCGGCACAGCAGGTGGAGATGGGCCAGCAGCCGGATGCCGGGGCGATGGAGGCGGTGAGCCGGCGCACCGACGAGCTCGGGAGCCTGGCGCGGGTCTTTGCCGACATGACGGTGCAGGTCTTCACCCGCGAAGAACACCTCGAGATGCTGGTCTCGGAGCGAACCCGGGCGCTCCAGACGACCAACCGGCAACTCCAGCGCGCCCATGAGGCGATCGAGCAGGACCTGGCGATGGCGAAGGTGGTCCAGGCCGCGCTGGTGCGCGAAGGGAAGGTGAGGTTCGGCGACTTCGAGGCCTATGCGCGGATGACGCCGGCGCAGCAGGTGGGCGGCGATTTCGTCGACATGCTGGAGCGGGCCGCTGGGACGCTCTTTGTCACCGTCGGCGACGTGTCCGGCAAGGGGGTGCCGGCGGCCCTGTTCATGGCGGCGGCGCAAGGCGCGATCACCTCGGCGGCTTCCGGGAGGGGCGGGATCGCCGCCATCGGCAGCGAAGTCAACCGCCGGCTGTGCCACGAGAACCCGATGGGACTGTTCGTCACCTGCGTGCTGGCCACGGTCGATCTCAAGGAAGGCGTCGTCGAGTATGTCTGCGCTGGCCATGAGCCGCCGGTGATCGTGCAGGCCGACGGCTCCCGGCGCGTGCTCCCCATGACCGGCGGGTTGGCAATGGGCATCATCGACGACTTCGAATACGACATGCGCCGCGAGAAACTGCACGTGGGGGAGACGCTCTTTCTCTATACTGACGGGCTGACCGACGCGGTGAACCGCGGCGGCGAGTTGTTCGGCAAGGACCAGCTCGATGCCACGCTCGACGGCGCGGCGGGGCGCTCGCCGGAGCAGCTTGTAGACCATGTCTGGCACAGGATCGCCGACTTCTCAGCCGGGGCCGCGGCCGCCGACGACATGACCTGTTTGGTGCTGCGCCGGCACTGAATCCAGTCGCGGCGGGTGCCCGAGCGCTGTTTCTTTCCATGGCCTTGCTAGGTATAGTGCAAGCGTTCGACGTGAGGGCCGCCCCGATGATGTTTGAAGACTTACACGTGACGCTGTCGCCCCGGTTGTCGGCAGTGCGCAACCTGTCCCGGATGGTGGAGGAGTTCGGCGACGCCAACCAGTTGCCAGAGCCGAAGGTCTACATGGTCAACTTGGCGCTTGACGAACTGATCACCAACGCCGTGACCTACGGCTTCGACGGGATCGCGTATCCGAAGATCGAGATCACCGTGCGGGTCACCGACACGACTCTGGTCCTGACGATGGTGGACAACGGGACGAAGTTCGATCCCACGGCCGACACGCACCCCGATGTGTCGTCAGGGATCGAGGAGCGGGCTGTGGGCGGCCTGGGGTTGCACCTGGTCAAGACATTCGCCGACCGCGTGAGCTACGAGTTTGTGGACGGCAAGAACCGGGTGACGCTGGAACACGATCTGACGCCGGTGGGCGGGTGATGCGGCCAGTCGACGAAAGGCACATCAAAATGAATATCGAAGTTGCGGAAGAACGACACCACGACGCGCTGGTGCTCCTCCCCATTGGCCGGTTGGACAGTGGGAACGCTCACTCGTTTGAATTGATCGTCATGAAACACATCAGCGGCGGCGAGCAGTGTCTGATTGTCGATTTCAGCCGTCTCACCTTCATCAGTAGTTCCGGCCTGCGGGTGCTCCTGGTCGCCACCAAGGCACTGCACGCGAGCCAGGGGAAGATCGCCCTCTGCGCCATGCAGAACCATATCGAGGAGGTCTTCCGGATCAGCGGCTTCGATCGGATCATCCCGATCCGGGACTCGCGGCAATTGGCGCTGGACGTCGTCGCCTGACGCGCGACCGCCCGGTGTCACGAACCACGGCACGGCGGATTCGGCGCACCGTCAGGACTTCGACTGCTGGTAGGCCTGTAGCGTCCGGAACTGGACCGGGCGCTCGCCCTTGCGCGCGAGGGCGACACCGTGGTGGTGCATAGCATGGACCGGCTGGCGCGCAACCCCGACGATCTGCGGCGCATCGTGCAGCAGCTGACCAGCCACGGCGTGCGCATCGAGTTCGTCAAGGAACAGCTGACCTTCAGCGGCGAGGACTCGCCGCTGGCGACCCTGCTGCTGTCGGTCAGGGGGGTCTTTCGCCGAATTCGAGCGGGCCCTGATCCGCGAACGGCAGCGCGAGGGCATCGCTCTGGCCAAGCAGCGTGGGGCCTATCGGGGCCGCAAGAAAGCGCTCTCGCCCGAGCAAGCGGCGTAGTTCCGCCACCGGAAAGACAGGGATATCAGGTGCTTACGCCATTTGGGAAACTCGGATATAGCCCAAAACACCTGTGAGCTGCGCCGCGCGGAGATCGCCGTGGGCCGCCGAATCGCCGCGGGCGTGAAGCCCCGGCACACGGCGGTGTAGGCCGCGCCCGTCCTTCTCGAGGCCGTAAAGCAGAAGCCGGCGCCGTACTGGGCACGTTAGGGCCTGGCAGCTCAAACTTTGACAACGGTGCGCCTTACGGGCATTGTCGTGGCAAGTCTGCCAGGGTGTTTCGCGCCTGCGAGACCGACTGTGCCGATATCACCATCGACCAGGGAGATTCATGATGCCTACATGCGTTCCCGCACGACCGCTGTTCCTGTTTTGCGCGCTGTCGCTGGCCATTGTGACGGGGCTCGGCGCCCCGGCGCCCGCTCATGCCGCAAACGACACGCCCGAGGAAGCCGGGTTGAAGATCGCGCAGGACGCCCGGGCGCGCGAAGAAGGGTTCGGCAATTTCACGGCCCAGCAGGTCATGGTGCTGCGCAACAAGCAGGGACAGGAGGGCCGGCGCCAGCTTCGGGTCCAGGTTCTCGAGGTGCCCGACGACGGGGACAAGAGCCTGTTCGTGTTCGACGAGCCACGAGATGTCCAGGGAACGGCGTTCCTGATTCACGCCCACCGGGAAGACGCGGACGACCAATGGCTCTATCTCCCTGCGCTGAGACGCGTCAAGCGCATCAGCTCGGCGAACCGGTCCGGCTCGTTCATGGGCAGCGAGTTTGCCTACGAAGACCTGACTCCTCAGGAAGTGGAGAGGTTCACCTACCGGTACCTGCGTGACGAGCCGTGCGGCGACCTGACCTGCACGGTTACGGAGCGCATCCCCGTGGACGAGAAGTCGGGCTATCGCCGCCAGGTGGTCTGGCGCGACCAGGACGAGCGTCGCGTCTGGAAGGTGGAGTACTACGACCGCAAGGACGCCCACCTCAAAACGCTCACAATGGAGAACTACGCGCAGCACCTGGATCGTTACTGGCGCGCCGGCGAGATGACTATGGTGAATCATCTGACCGGGAAAAGCACCGTGCTGACCTGGACCGACTTTCAGTTCCAGACGGAGCTCGAGGACAGCGACTTCACGCAAACCGCGCTGAGACGGGCGCGGTGATGCGACTCCGTGCCGCTCTTTGCCCTGCGGCGCTCGGCGCTGTCTGGATTTTGGCCTCCGTTTTCACCGTTGACGCGCATGCCGGAACCGAGGAGACCGAAGAGGACGACGCGCCGGTCGAGTACGAGTTTTCCGGGCGCGTAAGCGCCGAGGGCCGCTGGTTTCCTGAAGCCGGCGCCTTTGCCGGCCAGCGTTCGCTCGCGAGCGGCTTCGTGGCAGCGCCGCGACTATACCTGGAAGATGTCGACGGCAGAAGCTTCACTTTTGCGCCCTTCTTTCGCTACGACGATGCCGACCCGCGCCGCACCCACTTCGATGTGCACGAAGCGTACCTGCTGCTGTTCGGCGAAATCGGCGAGAGCGGTTGGGAGCTGCGCCTGGGCGTCGACCAGCTGTTCTGGGGCGTCACCGAATCGCAGCACCTGGTCGATATCGTCAACCAGGTCGACTTCGTCGAGCATCCGAACGGAGAGGCCAAACTGGGACAACCGATGGCGCACGCCACCTGGTTCGGCGACTGGGGCACATTCGAAGTATTCGGTATGCCCTATCACCGTGCGCGTACGTTCCAAGGGCGCAACGGCCGCCTGCGCCTCCCGTTCGTCGTGGACGATGAGCATACCGAGTACGAAAGCGGGGCCGGGCCATGGCATCTGGACCTTGCCTCTCGATACAGCCACACCTTCGGACCACTTGATCTGGGCGTGAGCGTATTCGACGGCACCAGCCGGGAGCCGTTTCTGGTGCCGGGCGCAGACCCGGACGGGGCGCCGGCCCTGATTCAGTACTACGCGCAGATCCGCCAGTTCGGACTGGACGCCCAAGTGACCGTCGGCTCCTGGCTATTGAAGCTGGAGGCCATCCAGCGCGCCGGCGCCCGCAACCTGTCCGGCCGGGAAGAGGATTACTTCGCCACCGTTTTCGGCGGGGAGTACACGTTCTACTCCGTGGCCGGCTCCGCCGTCGATCTCAGCGTGGTCAGCGAATGGAACTACGATGGGCGGGGGCGCGACGCAACCCCGGGCCGGTCGCCCAATAATCTCGAGAACGACATCTTCTTCGCCACGCGCTTTGCGTTCAACGATGTCCAGAGCACCGAGATGACCGCCGGATTCTTCACGGACGCAAGCCGTGCCACGCGTACACTGGCGTTCGAATTCGACCGGCGCCTCTCCGACGCGTGGTCCCTGCATGCGGAAGCAATCGCGCTTCTCAGTGTGGACGAAGCGGACCTCCACTATGAGATGCGAAGCGACAGTTTCGTCGATCTGAGCCTGACCTACAACTTCTAGCTGTGATCTTTCAACAGGTTGTCCACTCGGCCCCGACCGAGGAAACTGATGGTGCCAAGCCAACCGTTTCCCGGAGGGAGGACCGAGTGAACATCCACAAGAATGCCAAGTTGACGCCGCAGAGTCGAGCCGACATCGTCCGGCGGGTTGTTGACAAGGGCCAGAGCCCCGCCGCGGTGGCCGGCGCCGTCGGGGGCTGTGCCCGCACGGTGCGCAAGTGGGTTGCCCGCTATCGGGCCGAGGGCGCTGACGGTTTGCTCGACCGCAGCTTGCGTCCGCACCGCCAGCCCCGGGCGCTGCCACCCACCGTCGCTGCCCTGGTCGTGGCGTTGCGCCGGCGCCGCTGGAGTGGAGCCCAGATCGCCGCCACGGTGCAAGTGTCTCCCGCCACCGTCAATCGGATCCTCCGCCGCGAGGGACTCTAGCGGCTGGCCACCCTCGACCCGCCGCCGCCCGTCCGCCGCACCGTTTTCGCCGCGCTGGACACCGCGTTACCCACGACCGCCGCCGTACCAGTCCGAGCGCCGGCTGGGAATACGTCCATGTCTGCGTGGACGACCATTCCCGCGTGGCCTTTTCCAAGGTCTACCCCGACGAGACGCCCGCCGATATACTCTCGGAAACTGTTGCACCGACCGACTGAATTTGCACCTACTGCCAGCATCTCGGCATCCGTGTCCGCCGCGTGCTGACCGACAACGGTGGGTGTTACCGCTCCCGAGCCTTCAACGCACTCTGTGCGCAGGCCGGCCTCCGCCATCGCTATACCCGCCCCTTCACGCCCCGGATCAACGGGAAGGCCGAACGCTTCATCCAGACCGCACTGCGCAGGTGGGCCTATGCCCACGTCTACAACACCTCCGACCAGCGCACCGCGCATCTCGCGCCCTGGCTGCACCGCTACAATTGGCACCGGCCACACGCCAGTCTCAAGGCCAGGCCACCCATCAGCCGAATCGGGCTGACAGGGGACAACCTGTTGAGGTTCCACAGCTAGCAGCCGGGTTTTCCCCGCAGGCCACCGCTTGACATCGGTCCGCGCTGGCGGCATCATGCATTTGTGGGTTTTTGTAGAAAGGTGAGACCAGAGCTCAGCTCTCGAAAAGAGGTCCTTCCATAAATCCCGTTGTTTCTTCGCCAACTGGGACAATGCCGTACGCATACCTCGAAGGATACGAGAAGGCCTGTCTCTACGATCAGGCCGCGGCCGACAACTATCTCAAGCACACCACCATCGGTGATCCCGAGCTCGACCCGATCATGGAGGAGCTCTCCGCGGCGTTGTCTCCAAGCGACCTGCACCGGTTCATCGGGGCCGGCATAGAGCAGCACGAGGAGGTTCTGTGCCTCGCGCCGCGTGCCCTGCGCGATTTCTTCAGGAATCTCCAGGAGCCTCCCTGGCTCTACTACGAGGGGTTTCGTCCCGGGATCCGCGCTTTTCATGAAAACGTCGACCTGATGCTCACCGCCTTCGTCACGGGAGTGCTGGTAGAAGGCTTTTCGACCCTCATCGCCAAGTCTTTCAATATTACCGGGCGAGTAGCGTCCACCAAAAGACGCCTCCAGCAGAACAACCGCCACATGCTGGAGATCTTCTTTCCGGGCAACTTGCAGAGAAACGGCGAGGGATGGAAGCTGTCCACGCGCATTCGGTTCGTGCATACCCGGATACGGGGCCTGCTAGCGAAGTCGGATGACTGGAATCACGAAGCCTGGGGCACGCCGGCCAGCGCGGCACACCTGGGTTTCGCCATCTCCGTCTTTTCCAAGCGCCTGCTGGAGTACTCGGCGATGCTGGGCGCGAAGTTCAGCCGGGAAGAACAGGAGAGCGTGCTCGCCGTCTGGCGCTACGCCGGCTACCTCATGGGGATACCGGAAACCATCCTCTATACGAACGGCGAGGAGGCGGTAAAAATGTACAAGATCGGCTACCTGTGCGAGCCGAAGCCGGACGCCGATTCGGTAGCCGTGGCCAATTTGTTGATCCAGGCCATTCCAAAGGTTGCGGACGTCCAGGATTCGGCTGAACAGGAGAAACTGGTGGAACTCGCCTACCGCCTGTCACGCGCCCTCATTGGAAAGGAGCTTGCCGACAGTTTCGAGTTTCCACCGGATCCCAAGTGGGCGACCCTGTTCAAGTTCCGGATGAAGCAGCGCGTTCTGCGATTGGTGCGGACCAACAAGATGGTCAGATCGGACAATTTCACCCAGCTTCTCCGGATATCGGTGTACGACAGCGAGGGGCTGAGCTACAAGATGCCAGACCACGTCTACACGTCGAAATCGAGCCCGTGGTAACCATCGAGTAGCTCGTCGCTCCCGGTCCGAGATGGTCAAGGCGCCGACTCCTTCGCTGCTGGACCGTTACGTCGCCGCCATTGTGCGCCATCGGTGGCTGGTCGTCGCGCTCGCGACCGTGCTCATGCTGGCCGTGACGGCTGGTGCCCGCTTCATCACCGTTACGAGCGACTACCTCGTCCTGTTCAGGGACGACAATCCGCAACTCCTCGCGTTCCAGGCTCTGGAGAATACGTACTCCGCCACCGACCGCGCGTTGATCGCCGTTGCACCCCGAGAGGGATCGGTGTTCACCCGCGAGGCGCTCGGCGCCATCGTGGAATTGACCGACGCCGCGTGGGAAGCGCCCTATTCCAGTCGGGTCGACTCCCTCACCAACTATTCCCATAGCGAGGCGCTCGGCGAAGACGACCTAGTCGTCGCCCCACTCGTCGAGGACGCCAGTGTGCTGAGCGACGCCGATCTGGCCCGCGTTCAAACGATTGCTCTGGATGCAATCGAGATCGTCGGGCGGCTGGTTTCCCGTGACGGAAGTACAGCCGGGGTGGTGATCAATTTCATTCTCCCCGAGAACCGTGACGAGGCTGTGACCGAGGTCACCGAGCATCTCGAAACGCTCCTCGGCCACGCCCGGGCACGCCATCCCGGCATCGACTATTACATGACCGGCGACATCGCCCTGAACCACGCGTTCGCCGAAGCCACCGCGGATGATCTTCAGACGCTGACGCCAATCGTGTTCCTCATCATCGTGGTCCTCACGTCCCTGTTTTTGCGCTCCATTCTCGGCACAGCGGCCATCGTCGCCGTGCTCATGTTCGCCGTCAACACCACCATGGGATTCGCGGGCTGGCTGGGGGTGGTGTTCAGCCCGACCAGTTCCGGCGTGCCGATCATCGTCACAGTGATAACCGTCGCGGATTCCATACACGTCGTCACCGCCGTCCTGCTGGCCATGAGGCGCGGACTGGACAGGAATGCGGCGATCGCCGAGTCGTTGCGCATCAATACCTATCCGATATTTCTCACATCGGTCACGACGGCGATTGGCTTCCTCAGCCTGAACTCCGCCGATTCGCCGCCATTCCACGACCTGGGAAACTACGTGGCGTTCGGTGTGCTGTGCGCCTTCGTATACACCATGACGCTCCTGCCGGCGTTGCTTACGCTCCTGCCGCTGCGGGCACGCCGCTCGCAGCCCGGACAGACCGCCTACTTCGACCGCTTTGCCGACTTCGTCGTCGCGCGGCGCACTGTCCTGCTCTGGTCCGTCGCGGCGACGGTGGTGGTGCTGGCAACCGGCGTGCCGCGCATCGAGTTGAGCGACAACCTGACCCAGTACTTCGATGAACGGTACGAGTTCCGGCGTGATTCGGATTACGTCGCCGAGAACCTGACGAGCCTGGACCGGCTGGAATATTCGCTGGACGCTGGGCGCGAAAGCGGCATTGCCGATCCCGAATATCTGCGCACGGTCGATGCGCTCGCCGAATGGTTCCGGGAGCAGCCCGACGTCACCTACGTCCAGTCGTTTCCGGACATCATGAAGCGTCTCAACAAGAACATGCACGGCGACGATCCGGCCTTCGATCGCCTGCCTGACGACGGGGACCTCGCGGCGCAGTATCTGTTGCTCTACGAACTGTCGCTCCCGTTCGGCGCCGATCTCAACGACCGTATCGACGTCGCCAAGTCCGCGACGCGCCTGGTCGTCTCAACCAGCAGGTCATGGTCCAGGGAGCTGCGTGAGCTCGATGAGCGCGCGCAGGTTTGGATCCGCGCCAATGCGCCCGGTTTCGCAGCCGAGGCATCAGGCCTCAGCATCATGTCCGCTCACGTCTCGCAGCGAAGCATCGACAGCATGCTGGGTGGCACGATCTTCGCTATGGTCCTGATTTCCTTCATCCTGATTTTCATTTTCCGGAGCATTCGGATCGGCCTGCTCAGTCTTGCGCCGAATTTCATCCCGGCTATCATGAGCTTTGGCCTGTGGGGCTATCTCGTGGGTCATGTGGGTATTGCCGCTTCGGTGGTCGTCGCCATCGTCTTCGGAATTATCGTGGACGACACGATTCATTTCTTGAGCGAGTATCTGAAAGCTAGGCGCGAGGGCCTTTCGGCGGAAGAGGCTGTGCGTTCGTCCTTTCACGTCGTCGGCCAGGCGTTGCTGACGACGACTGTGGTCCTGGCGGCGGGCTTCATGACGTTTGCCACATCCGGATTCGAGGTCAGCTGGTCGCTCGGGCTCCTGGTGACGATGACGATCCTCCTTGCGCTTGTCGCGGATTTCCTGCTCCTTCCGACGCTGCTGATGGCCGTCGACCGGAAAGCGTAAGGGATGCTCCCCTCTTGAGCGCCGTCGCTGACCATCGTCGCGGACCTGACGGCCCGGCGGGCAGGTGAGAGATGCGACTCCGTGCCGTTATTGGGGCGCGGCGGCGCGGTCCAGGGGAGGCGGCAGACTGAAACGGACATTCTCGATGATGCCGTCCATCGTGGAGATTTCCAGGTCGGTGTACTCGCGCAGCTTCTCGATCAGGTCGTGCACCAGTTCCTCGGGCGTCGAAGCACCGGCGGTAATGCCGACGCTCTTCTTCCCCCGCAACCAGGCGGGATCGATCTTCGACGGGTCCTCTATCAGGTAACTGGGCACACCGCTGTCGTTGCTGACTTCGCACAAGCGGTTGGAATTGGAGCTGTTCTGGGCGCCGACCACCAGCATCAGGTCTACCAGGGAGGCCAGCATGCGCACGGCAGCCTGACGGTTCTGGGTCGCGTAGCAAATGTCCTTGACGTCCGGTCCGACGATCTTCGGGAAGCGCCGCCGCAGGGCTGCGATCACGTCGCGGGTGTCGTCGACCGACAGGGTCGTCTGGGTGATGTAGGCGACCTTGTCGGGGTCGCGGACCTGGAGGGTTTCCACATCGGCGACATCACTCACCAGCAGGACCGGACCCGGAATCTGGCCGATGGTGCCTTCCACCTCGGGGTGGTTCTCGTGGCCGATCAAGATGAGGTCGCAGCCGTTGGCCGCGTGGCGCCGGCCCTCTATGTGCACCTTGGAGACCAGCGGGCAGGTCGCATCGAGCGGCCGCAGGCCGCGCACCGACGCATCCCGTTCAACCTTCTCCGACACGCCGTGGGCGCTGAACACCGTGATGGCTCCATTGGGAATCTGATCGATTTGCTCAACGAAGCGTACGCCCTTCGCCTTCAGGTCTTCGACGACCTTCGGATTGTGGACAATTTCGTGCCGCACATAGATGGGGCGCCCGTACTGTTGAAGCGCCACTTCGACGATCTCAATGGCGCGCTCGACACCGGCACAAGACCCGCGCGGCTGCGCTAGAATGACTTGCATCGTCCTGCCTCTGAACGACCGCTCCCTCTCTGGTGTCCGTCTCGAATTCGTTGTCAGGCCGCCACTGGGAGCTGAACCAAGTCCCGGCAGTGGGAGACCCAACGGACATTGTTCAGTTCGGCATGGGCCACCATGTGTCCGCCAACGAAGGTCGACGGCGTGTGGCCCTTCAACGACGCGTGGCTGCGTACCTCGTTGTAGTAGGCCTGGAAGTCGGCAAGTTTCCGTTCAAGATCATGGGCATTCCAGAACAACACATGGTCGAGAAATTCTCGCCGCGTCGTTCCGATCAGGCGCTCCACGAATGGGTGGGACCTGGGCACATGAGGCACGGTCTTGATTTCGTCGATCTCCAGAATCCGCAGGTTCGCCGTCCAACGCTGCGCCTCGAACAGCGGATCATCATCGGTGCTGAGATGTCGCGGTGCGCCCCGACCATAAATGGCGGCGTTGAACATGCGGCAGAGATCGGCGCCATTGACCGGACCGCGGTGCACGCCGACTCCGACGAGGCGACGCGTGAATTGGTCCATGACCACGAGCACCCGGTAGCTCCGGAGCACGATGGACTCGCATCGAAAGAGATCCACGCTCCACAGGCTGTCTGTCGTGTGTCCGATGAACGACAACCACGAGGGCCGGTGCCGCCCGGGATAGGGCGATAGTGTTTCGACAGCACGCGGTACACGACGTTCTTATCGATGTTGGCCGCGAACGTTCGAGAGATGATGCGCGCAATCCGTGGACAGCCGAATCGAGGATTACGCGACTTGAGCTCGACGATGGCCTGGATGAGTGCCTCGCTCGGCCCCTTCGGTCCGGGTTTCTTCGGGCACTCGCTCGACGAGAACAATCGGCGGTACTTGCGACGCACCAACGCCTGATGAAACGCCAGGAGCGTCGAGGGGCGTACGCCGATGGCGACCTTTCGGATTCGTCCTCGACTGAGGAAGAGTGACCCGAATCCGAACAGCAGCCGGTCACTCGCTGTCAGGCGTGGCGCCCGCCGGCGAGGACGGCGCAAGACGATCAGTTGCTGCTTGAGCAGAAGATTCTCCGCGATCACCGCTCGCACGCCACCGGGGCCACACAGTGTCGCGGTCATGACGGGCCAGTGAAGCAGGGTGAGCAGGAGGTCCTTCATGCGCGAGACAGCGTAGGCCAGACGTCAGGCGCCACGCAACGTTGCCTCAATCCTGGATGCAGCGAGAGAATTGGGAATTCGAGACGCACACCCCACGCGCGCGCTTTGCTGGCCGTCGCGCGATCAGCGTGTCGCTCTCTCGGAGTTGCATCTATCCGGAGACTATCCACGAGTGCGGAAGGGGATCACTCTATCGCTGGCCGAGATTCTTGATGATAGGTACGACCCGCAGGTGGTAGAGGAACTTCAGGCTGTCTGGCACTGGTGACCTTTGCTGCTTGGACAGTGACCCCGCTCCGCGGTAGCGCTGGCAGGCTGTTGAAGAACCCGACCTGACCGGGATCGACAGGTGCCTGGTCTGCATCCGTCCCGCGCCGGCGCGTCGCAAACGCCTCGGGTAGCGCCGTCAGGGCGCACTGCTTCCACAGCGCGATCTGCACCGGGTGCACGCCGAACGCGGACGCCATTTCACTCATCGTCCGGTCGCCCCGCAGCGCCGCCACGGCCACTTTCGCCTTGAACGCCGCATCGTGTTGTCGTCGTGTTGCCATCGTCGGACCTCCTCGCCCGCCGGCTCACGACTTTAACTTAGACGACTGTCCAGATTTTGGGGTCCACTTCAGTCGCGCCTGCTGTACAGAATTGGTGTCGTTGCGAGCGGGCCTCGACGGCGCCCCGGTCACGCCGGCGGGGAGGCATCGGCCGGGCCTCTGGCCTTCCTCGGCTCCCGCGTGCGCTTCCTGAAGCCGACGATGCGCTCGACGCTCTGCTGCGGATGGGTCTGGTCGTAGAAGGAGGCGATCATCGCCGGGCTCGTCCGGGCCCACTTCGCGATGTCGCGGTAGTCGGGGTTCGGTCCGAGGTCGAGCCGCAGTGAGATCCCGGTCTGGCGCAGGCTCTTGGAGTCGCGGGTGCGGCCTCGTGGGTCAACGCGCAGGTTGGCCTTGATCAGAAGTTCCTTGATCCCCTCGCGGTGGTTCTCCAGAAACAGAGGATCGCCTGATTCGGCGTCCGGGCGACTAGCGCGCATGTTCTTGAAGGCGTTGACGGCGCCGAACACGCCGTAGCCGTCCTCGCGGTTACCGCCACGGGAGTGTTTTCCGAGCACGCGCATGTGAACGGCTTCGGTGTGGTTTTAGTCGCCAAGCTTGATCAACTCGCAGTCGCGCCAGCGCAACGAGTAGGCTTCGCCCACGCGCAGCGCGGAGCCGACGCACATGAGCAGGAACCAGTAGAGTTCCTGACGTTGGCGTTTGGTGCGGGGGTTAAGGTCGGGTTCGTTCATGCGGGCCTTGGCGAGATCCCGCACCGCAACCCACTGGTTGTAGTCGAGGAACGGTCGCGGCGAGGGCACGACTTCCCACGCCTGCCCGCGAAAGGAGGGGAACTCCGGCAACTCGTCCAGGCACTTCTCGATGTGCTTGGCGTGGCGCAGGACGAGCCGGATGAAATCCATGTCCTTCTTCAGCGTTGCCGGCTTGACCGCCTTGCCGTTCTTCGTCATGGCCTGCGAGCGTGTCTCGCGCAGGGCGAGCAGGAACTTGGCGTCAACGGCGGTCACCTTAACGCCATCGAAATGATCCTTGAGCAGGTTCCACTTCTGGCGGTAGTTGTGCCGCTGGCCTTCCGACACCTCCCGGATCTGGTCGGCATGAAGACAGAAGGCCTCCGCTATCTCGGCGAACGAGCGGCCATAGAGGGTCTCACCCTTGCGCATCCGGTCGCGCAGGTCGAGATACCAGTCGGTGGCGATCTTGGTGGCGGCGGAGACGGTGCGCTCGCCGGTGCTCTTGAGGAGGCTCTTGCCTTGGAGGAAGGTGCGGGCGTATATCTTCGACCCGCCGTTGCGGCGCTCCAGACGGAGCTTGCCGTCGTAGAGTTTGGTGAGGGTTTCGGTGGTCTGGCGGCGGTGGTGGGGCTCGGCCATGAACGCCACCAAGTGTGCTGGATTTGCAGAAGTGTTATCAGTAACATGATATCAATTAATGACTATATTTATAGACTTATATGAATATTAACAAGCTTGAGGGGCTGGCGGTGGCAACACTGTGCGGGTTCGAATCCCGCCTTCCGCACCAATCCTTGTCAATTCGTACACGTCCCGGGTGCCGAGGATGTTGTTGCGGAGCACCGTGGGCCAGTCGGCGTACGGGTAGGCCGCTCGTCCCGCTCGATCCCGTGACGAGCACCACCGGCCGCGTCATGGCTCGCACTTCGAGAGCCAGTGATCCTGGCATCGCTCGCGGACAAGGATCGAGGAGTGTTTCCCGTACCCCGGTGCTTCGTCCGGTACGGCGTCCGGGCCTGCGCCCGGGACCGCGAGCCGGCGCCATGATGCCATCTTTGTACACCCGGGGGTCGCCGAGTCCACGGATCGTTCTTTCCTTGTAGCGCCGCCGGCGTCAACGTGGTCACGGCCCTTCCGCGCGGGTTTCAAGGTGATTCTTGTCCAGATGGAGGACGATCCTCTCGAAGGGCAGCGACCGGGATTCCGGATAGCAGTACGCCGGCGAGACGGCCTTGACCGGGTGGTCGGCGAGATACCGGTTGAGGTGGCCGAACCGGCCCGTTCGAGGCTGGGCAAAAAGGACGGGTGCGGTGGGAGACTCTAGCTTGATGAGCAGGGCGCAGTACGAAGATATCGGGATGAGGACAGGAAAGAAGAGGACGACGAGAAGGAGTTCGAGAGGCCGTCTTGGGCGGCCGTCGCCTGGGCCTGGCAGACTCAACGTGCTCTACGCAATTGTCCGCGATCACCCGTCGCCTGGTTCACGCAGCGGGCCCGCCGGACTCCTTGAATCCCGCAGAGAGACCGTCCATACTCGGCGATGCTGGCTGGCAGCCCGTGGCAAGAGTCCTGCGTTGCACCAAGGGCCGCCTTGGAAGATGCCGCGATGCCGCCGGGCGATGCCTCGTTGCATGGATCATCCGATGACTCTTGCCCCACGCGTCAAAATCGTGCTGCATCGGGCCGTTCTGCCTGCCGTGCTCACGCTCGGCACCTGGGCGTCAGCCGCGCCGGGCCCGCAGACGCCGGCCGGCTCGGTCATCCAGACCGCCTACCACGATTTCAGGGTGCACACGGTCGTTGATGGCCTTGTGCACCCGTTCTCGATGGCCTTGACGCTCGAAGGCGACTTGCTGGTCACCGAGCGTCCAGGCCGGCTGCGAATCGTCCGCGACGGGGTGCTGCTTTCCGAGTCGGTCGCCGGGCTGCCGGACATCCTCGCGTTGGGCCGGGGTGCCAAGTCGATGGACGGCCGCGAGCAGGCTGGTATTCGCGACGTCATGCTCCACCCTGACTTCGCCTCGAACCGGCTGCTCTACCTCAGCTACACCAAGCCCGGCGCGGACTCCCTCGGCAACATCGCCGTCGCGCGGGGGCGCTTCGAGAACGACCGCCTGTCAGACGTCGAGGAGATCTTCCACGCCGACGCGTTTGGGGATGGAAGCGATCGGAGCTCGCAGTGGGGCGGACGGCTCGCCTTCGATCACGAGGGCTACCTCTTCGCGACCCTCGGCGATCGTCAGTGGCCGTCCGCCGGAGACCTGTCGGCGCACCCCGCCCAGGACCTCTCGAACCACAACGGCACGACCGTCAGGCTCCACGACGACGGCCGAGTCCCCGACGACAACCCGTTCGTCGGCCAGGCCGGCGTGCGCCCCGAGATCTGGACGTACGGCCACCGCAACGCTCAGGGCCTCGCGGTCCATCCCCAGACGGGCGACGTCTGGCTCAACGAGCACGGACCGCAGGGCGGTGATGAGCTCAACCTGATCCGCCCGGGCCTCAACTACGGGTGGCCGGTCGTCGGTTTCGGCGTGAACTACCGCACCGGACTGGCGATCCACGAGGGCACGCGCAGGGAGGGCATGGAGCCGCCCTCGCACGTGTGGGTGCCGTCGATCGGCATCTCCGGGATGCTCTTCTACACAGGCGACCGCTTCCCCGAGTGGAGGGGCGATATGCTCGTCGCGAGCCTGCGTGGACAGCGGCTCGTTCGACTCAGGCTCGACGGACAACGGGTGGTGCGCGAGGAGACGTTGATCCAGGGGATGGGCCGCATCCGGGACGTCCGCCAGGGCCCCGACGGGTTCATCTACCTGGCGATCGACGGCGACGCTCGCGGCTTCGACGGGGCGCCGACACCGATCGTGAGGCTGGAGCCTGGCGGGCGCCGATAGGGAAGGCAAACGCCGCGGCCACTACGCGTCCACCTCCTCATGCGCCGGACTGGACGCGGCCAGCAGCGGCGGACCGAGCGAATCGAGCCTCACCACTCCCGCAGCGTCTGGTCGAGTAGGGCCCGCTTCTCGCTGTCGCTCCCCGTCGTCATCGTGCGGACGTCGCGTGATTTCGTGATCCGGCGCAGTTCGGTCGTGCGCCAATCTCCGCTCCTCAGGTGCACGCCGCGGATGTCGGCGAAGCGTCCCCGGCCGTGCGTAAACAGCCCAGGGGCATCGTCGAACCGCATCTCGCCGAACCCACCGAACGGCTCTCCGGGGTGGGTGATGGGATGGGAACCCTCCCACGAGAACCAAACCGTATTGCTGCTCAGCTGAACGCCGACGGCGAGGCTGCGCCACTCTGCGTTGAACCGACCCTGATCGTTGAACGAGGCCACGGAGGTTCGGAGCGTGTGGGTGACCTCGTCGGGGACGAACTGGGAGAACGACAGCGAGTGCTTGCCTCTGCGAACCTTGCGCTGCCACCAGGCGCCCTTGACGCGGGCGCAGAACCGGCGGATCCGCTTCCGCTGGTGAAGTGTGTCGACGGTGGTCTTCGGCCGGGCACCCTGCTCGAGGACGCGATTCATGATCGCGGTGCTCGCAGCCTGGAGGCTCCGGCTCAGACTGTGTCCCGGTTGCGCCCGATACGTCGAGATCTTGATCCCCAGGAGGTCGGACGGAATCTTTACGCGCGCAGCCTTGTCCATGACGAGCAGGCAACGATCGCGACCGAGTCGCCCCATGAAGAGGCCGAGTTCGAAGAGGACGTTGTCTCGTGGCGCCGACCGGACCTCACGCCTGGCGATGCTGACGTCATCCGAGGTCAGCGTCAGCACGGCGAAATCGGCGACCTGCAGCTCACCCTCCAGGGACTCGATGTAGGTCTTGCTCAGCTTGAACGTCCCCTCGTTCCACACCTTGGGGTCGACGGTCCCGCCTCTGAGGAGCCGGTTGCGGATCGTGTTGGCGACGTCAAGGTGCTCGGAGGACGACGCGATGAAGACTCTGATCGGAAGCGTCATGATCCCCTCCCCAGTAGTCGCGTCCGCCGACAGACCCTCACGTACGATTCAGGCAACATTATCTTGAACTTGCGGCCGCCTCGGCAGGGGCGCGCTGAGTTGCGGCCGATCCTCTTCGGATGGGCGCGGGCGGCCCGCCACAGCTCGCGAGCGCGGGAGCCGAGATCCTGACGGAACACTTGCTCGAGCATCGCGCTGACGTCCACACCTCCGTCGGCGGTACCCTGAATCGGCACGTCAGCCAACAGTGTAGCGGGTCGGCGCCGCTCGGACCGCCGGCCGACCTGATCGCGAAGGCCTGATAGAATACGTCCCTTCTAGCGCGCCAGGCCCGGACCCTGGCACCGTGTCGCATCCCTGGGGGAATCCATGAGGCCCATCCGCCCCGCCGACTCACGCCTGCTCGGGTGCCTGCTGGCCGCGTTCGTGGTGCTGGCGCCGGCGGGGGAAGCCCGGGCGCAGACGTCGGATTTCAGCGTGACCTTCCTTGGTCCCTTTCCGGCTCAGGCGCGTACCGCACTGGAGCACGCGCTCACGATTCTCGAGCAGCAGCTGTTCTCGACCGTGAGGATCGAGATCCGTGCCAACTGGAGCTCGGTGCTCGGCAGCAGCCTCGGCTCGGCACGTGCCGAGACCCGCTTCTCCTCCTCGAGCCCGGGGTTCATGCCCAATACGCTCTACGACGTGGCGCTGGCGAACGCCATCAGCGGCACCGACAACGCGACCACGCGCGTGGACATCGACGCCAACTTCAATGCCAATACCCCCAACTGGTACTTCGGCACCGATGCCAACCCGCCAGCGGGCACGATCGACTTTGTGACCTTCGCGTTGAGCCAGCTCATCCACGGCCTGGCCTTCACGAACTCCTTCCAGGTCGGAGGCGGCGTGGCCTCCCACAGCGGACAGGGCAACCCGCAGATCTTCGATCGCTTCGTCGAGAACGGCGCCGGCCAGAGCCTGATCGACACGGCGCTGTTCTCCAACGGTTCGGCGGCGTTGAAGGCGCAGATCGAAAGCAACGACGTGTTCTTCGACGGGACGGCGGTTCGGGCCGCGAACGGCGGCAACCCGGTGAAGCTCTTTGCGCCGACGGCCTACCAGGGAGGGGTCAGCCTCTTCCATCTCGACGAGGCGACGTTCCCGCAGGGGAACGCGAACTCGCTCATGACGCCGGTGCTCAACCTGGGGGAGGCCATCCATTCGCTCGGCCCGATAACACTCGCGTTGCTGCGCGACCTTGGCTGGCTGGTCGCCGGTGTCGACAGCGACGGTGACACGCTCACCGACATCTTCGAGCTCTCGTTTGGCCTCGACCCCAACTCGGGGGCGGGCGACGACGGTGCCGCCGGTGACCCGGACGGCGACACGAAGACCAACGCTCAGGAGCAGTCGGAGGGGACGCATCCACGCGGCTTCTTCACCCGCTTCTTCGCCGAGGGCGCCACCGCGGGCGGCTTGAGCTTCGCGACCCGACTCGCGACGGCGAACCCCGGCGCGACCCCGGCCAAGGTCAACTACCGCTTCCTCAAGACCGACGGCACGACCGTCTCACGCGCCGTCAGCTTGAACATGATGTCGCGCCACACCCTCGACGTCGCGACGGTACCGGGGATGGCCAATGCCGAGTTCTCTACCGTGTGCGAATCCGATGTCGTCGTGGTGAGCGACCGGACGATGGAATGGGATGGCAACGCCTACGGCAGCCATGCCGAAACAAGCATCGCGGCTGCGGCGATCTCCTGGAATCTAGCCGAGGGGTCGACCAACGGGTTCAATCTCTTCTACCTGATTCAGAATCCGAATGGCACCGCGGCCGCCGTCACGGTGACCTACCTGCGACCGGGCGGGCAGGCGCCGATCGTCAAGAACCACACGGTGGCGGCCAACGCGCGCTTCAACATCTGGGTCAACCAGGAGGATGCCGCGCTGACCTCGACGGACGTGTCGGCGGTCGTCGCCTCGACCAACGGCGTCACGATCATCGTCGAGCGGGCGATGTACCTGGATCTACCGGGGCAGTCGTTCGGCGCCGGTCACGAGAGCGCGGGGGTCACCACGCCCGCCTTGAGCTGGTTCTTCGCCGAGGGCGCGACGGGTACCTTCTTCGATCTCTTCATTCTCCTCGCGAACCCGAATGGCACGAGCGCGCAGGTCCGGGCCGACTATCTGCTGCCCAGCGGCACCGTGATCACGAAGACCTACACCGTGCAGGCGAACAGTCGATTCAACATCTGGGTCGACTTCGAGGACGCGGCGCTGGCGGACACGGCGGTCTCGACGACTATCGCGGTCACGAACGGGGTGACGATCATCGCGGAGCGTGCCATGTGGTTCCCGGGGCCGAGCGCTGCGCAATGGGCCGAAGCGCACAACTCCCCTGGTTCGACGGTGACGGGTACGCAGTGGGGCTTGGCCGATGGCGAAGTCGGGGGCACGCGAAGCCTGTTCACGTTCATCCTCATTGCCAATACGTCGGCGTTCCAGGCTTCGGTATCGGTGAAGATTATGTTGGAGAACGGGTCCTTCGCGACGAAGATCTTCTCGCTCAACCCGAACAGTCGATTCAACGTCGATGTCGGCGCCGAGTTCCCGCTCTCGGCCAATCAGCGGTTTGGGGCAGTCATCACGAGCAATGCCACGGTCGGCGGTACTGCCCGGATCGTCGTCGAGCGCGCCATGTACTCGAACGCCTTCGGGGTCGTGTGGGCGGCGGGGACCAACGCGCTGGCGACGTGTCTCGGAGGGTGCGCGGCGCCCTAGCGCACCGCCTCTTCCCGTGGGTGGGTCCCGAGCCCACGACTGCTCGGGTCCACAGGGGCATCAACGTCTCCTTGCCATGGGCACAGCGCAGGGGTATGGTGGGGTCTCATGATCATGAGGCACGTACTGACACTCGCCGTCCCGGCACTGGTGCTGCTCATGGCCGGCCAGGCCGGGGCCCAGACCGCCAATGCCAAGCCGGCGCCGGGCTCGCCGACAGCGGATAACCTTCCCATCTACGAGGTGGATCCGACCTGGCCGCCGACGCTTCCGAACGACTGGATCCTGGGAGACATCAGAGGGTTGTTCGTCGACGACAACGATCACCTCTGGGTGATCCAGATGCCGTCGAGCCTGACGCCTCAGGAGATCGGAGCGGCGGTGGACCCGCCGATCGCCGATTGCTGCTTCCCTGCGCCGCCCGTTCTCGAGCTCGATCCCGAAGGCAAGGTGCTCCGAGCCTGGGGTGGCCCTGGCGCGGGCTATACGTGGTATGACGCCGAGCACGGGATCTACATCGATCACAACGGATTCGTCTGGACGGGCACGAGCAACGGGTTCCACGTGATGAAGTTCACGCAGGACGGCGAGCACGTCCTGACGATCGGCGAGCCGGGCGTCAACAAGGGGAGCGACGATCCGGATCATCTGGGCGGACCCGCGAATTTCTACGTCGAGCCCGAGACGAACGAGATCTTCATCGCGGATGGGTACCGCAACAGGCGCGTGGTCGTCTACGATGCCGCGACCGGGAGATATCTCCGTCACTGGGGCGCGTACGGAAAGCCACCAGACGACACCTACGAGTACGAATATCCGGTCAAGGTGGACAACCCGCCGCAGCAGTACTCCACCCTTCACGGCATCGTCGGCGCGAAGGACGGCCTGATCTACGTATCGGACCGCCGCGGGAACCGCATCCAGGTGTTCCGGCAGAACGGCGAGTACCTGATGGAGCGATTCGTTCGTCCGGAGACGGGCGGATCGGGAACCGGCTTCAGTCTCCAACTCTCGCGGGATCCAGAGCAGAGCCTTCTGTATCTCATGGACGGCACGAACCAGCGTGTCTGGGTGCTGCGGCGTCAGGACTTACGGATTCTGGACCGATTCGGGAAGCCGGGCCGCCAGGCCGGCGAGTTCATTCGGGCGCACATGATCTCGATCGACTCGAAGAACAGGATGTACACGGGTGAGGCGGGGAATGGCCGGCGGATGCAGCGGTGGATCCTCAAGGGGACCAAACCCACTGCGAGCGTCGAGCCGCCGGCGCGATAGCGCCCTCCGGATCTGCTCGAAACGACGACGCCTCGAGGGTGGCGGTTTGAGCGGCCGCCACCTTCCCGTTCGCACGGCCAGCGAAGTCACGGGTGAAGCCTCGCACGTGAGCGCCGCGACGCACCTGACCTCAGACGACACCTCAACACTCGAACACTCGTCTCGGTTGCATGATTCGATCCGTCTCGGCCACCGTTCGGTTTCGGGCGGGCAGTCGGGAGATGCCTGCCCCGAACCCGACCCGGACCGATTTCGGGGCAGTATAATCACCGCGATTCTGATCTCGCCCGTCTTGTCCCTTCTCGCTGACGCCTGCTGACGAGCGGCACCGGTGTGCGGCCCGGCGACGGTACGACTCGAGCGGCCCGGCTCCGGCGTCGCGTCCACGGCGCCTGAAGGCCCGGCCGAGCTTCGAAGGAGCAGGCATGGCGGGAGGTCGCACATCGCGGGCGCTCGGTCTCGCGGCTCTGGCCCTGGGACTGACCGTCGTGATGACCTACCCGCTGGCGTTTCGACCGGGCGAGATAGGGCGCGTGAACACGGGAGACGGCTTCCAGGGACTCTGGAACGTCGCGTGGGTCGCGCGCGCACTGGGGACCGACCCGCTCCACGTCTTCGACGCCAACATCTTCCACCCGCATCGCAACACGCTGGCGTTCCTGGAGGCCAATCTCGGCGCGGGCGCGATCGCCGCACCCGCCTGGTGGCTATCCCGAAATCCGTATCTCACCTACAACGTCGCGGCGTTGCTGGGCTACGGGCTGTCATTCCTGGCCATGTTCGGTCTGGCCCGGCATCTCACCGGTAGCGCGGGTGCCGCCATCGTTTCGGCGATCACGTTCGCGTTCAGCCCGTATGTGTTCGCCCGAACCGCCCACATCTCGTTGCAGATGACGTTCGTCCTGCCGCTCGCCCTCTGGGCATTTCATCGTTTCATCGACCTTCCGACGATGGCCAGGGCCACCGCGCTTGGTCTGGCGCTGTGGCTTGCCGCACCCTTCTGCGGGTATTACGCGGTCTTCGCCGGGCTCACGATCGGTCTGGCCGTCCTCACCTATGCGGCGCTCCGAGGTCTGTGGCGCCGCCTGGACTACTGGGGCGCCGTCGCGTGGGCGGCCGCCGTGTCGATCGTCCTGGTCGTGCCGCTCTACCTCCCCTACCTGCGCCTCCAGGCCGGTACCGGCTTCCTCCGGGACCTCGAGGAAGCGCGGTTGTTCTCCGCCGATTGGCAGGCCTATCTTGCCTCCTCCGCCTGGGCTCACCGCTGGATGCTGCCGCTGCTCGAGAACTGGAACGACGTGCTGTTCCCGGGTGTGGTGGCAACGACGCTGGGGCTCGTCGGTGTCGGGGTGGGGCTCAGGGCAGAAGACGCCTCGCAGGAGCCGCGCCGGGCCTCTATCAGGGAAGCCACGATTTTCTACAGCCTGCTGGCGGTTCTCGCCTTCTGGGCTTCCTTTGGGCCGCGTGCGGGTTTGTATTCCCTCTTCTATCAGTTCCTGCCCATCTTCAGCCTGATGCACGTCCCGAGCCGCTTCGGCTTGTTGGTCGGTCTGGCGCTCTCGGTGCTCGGGGCCATCACCGTCGAGCGGGTCGCGCGTGGGCGTCGTGCGCGGGCCATCGTTGCCACGCTAGCCATCGTCACGCTGGCAGAGTTGGCGACGTTTCCCCTCCCGATCCCCGACGCGATACCCGTGAACGGGGTGTACACCTGGCTGGCAAAGCTGCCCCGGGGACCGGTCGCCGAGTTCCCGTTCTTCTACGAACGCCCCATTTTTCATCGTCACGCGTACTACATGTTCAACTCGACGTATCACTGGCAGCCGCTGATCAACGGCTACGCGGACTTCTTCCCGGCGGACTTCCGAGAGATGGTGCTGCCGCTCAACACGTTCCCGTCGAGAGACGCGTTTCGGCGGCTCCAGCTCCGGGATGCCCGTTACGTGGTGGTGCACCTGGACCTGTACCACCAGCGGGGCCGAGAGAAGGTCCTCGACGGCATTCGCCGCTACCGGGAGTACCTACGTCCGCTCGCCCAGGATGGCGATGTCCTGCTCTATGAGATCGTGCGGTGGCCCGCGCCGCCCACGGGATGAGCATCGACTGTCGCGTCAAGGGCGGCGCGACGCGCGCGGGCCGTCAGGGCACCCGGTAGCGGTCGAGACCCGTCGCGGGCTTCGGGCTCAGGAAATGGCTGTCGCACAGCAGCCACCGCCAGTTCTCATAGACGGCCGTGAGCTGGCAGGTGCCGGTGACCGTCTGGTCGACGCCCGTCGCAATCACGGTGTCGAAGAAGGTGCACGGCGCCGCGATGTCCGCGAACGTCCGCTGGGAGTCGTAGCCGATGCTGGAGACGAAGTAGCTTCCACCGTTGATGTGGAAGAGCTGCCGGTTGATCGTGACGTCCTGGAGCTCGGCCGCCTTCCCCGGACAGCTGTCGCTGAAGTTCCTGACGACCTGCGCCGGCGTGACACTGAACGTCGAGAAGTCGTCCAGAAACTGAATGACCAGACCCGTGATCTCCGCGTCCGAATCGTTGTAGCGCACCTGGGCACTCGACGACACCGTGTGCTGCTCCTGACCTGCGCTGTAGCTCTCGATCACCGTGAGCGTCACCGTGTAGACGGCCGGACTCGGCTGCTGGTGCGGAGCCTGCCAGATCACCTGGGGTCCCGCGCCGATGAACGTCCCGCCGGGCGGGCTCACCGCCCACGTGTAGGTGAGCTGGTCGATCGGCGTCTCGATGTCCGTGACGGAGGCGGTCAGCTGGAGCTGTCTCCCCGCTTCGACACGGCCGCCATTCGTGCCGATCGAGTGGATCACGGGCGGATGATTCGTGGCCGCGGTGTAGGTGAAGGCGGTGCCCGGCGTCAGCGTGACGCCGTTGGTGCTTACCACGATCGGCACCGACGCCGGCGCGTGGGGAGGCGTGACGGCCGTGATCGTCGTCGCATCGATGACGCGCACCTCGGACGCCGGCAGCCCGCCAATCGTCACGGTGGCGCCTGCCACGAAATTCGTGCCGCTCAGCGTCACAGTCGTTCCGCCTACGGCCGGTCCGCTCGTGGGTGCCACGGCCACCAGCGCCGCGGCGGGCGGTGGCGGCGGTGAGCCGATGACGCCTCCCCAGGGCGTCCCCGCGCTGCCGTGCCCCGCAAACCAGACTCCGCCGTTCGAGTCCGCCCAGTAGACCGTTCGCTCGGCGGTGAAGCTCACGCCGTTGGTCGACTCGAGGAAGGTCGCGAAGCCCTGGTTGCTCAGCTCCGGGTACGCGCCCGTGATCACCGTGAACCGGCTTTCCGCCGGAACGCTGAACTCCCTGACGATCCCCGTGCCGTCCTCGCGCATGAACGTCGCGCGCAGCGCGAGGGGCTGCGTATTGGCGTTGGACACCAGGAAGAACGAGTCGAAGTACACGTTCGGAAGACCCGGGTTCAGCGCCCCGTCCTCGAGTCCTTCCGCGAAGGCCCACTTCTGCGCGTCGCCCGTCAGCCCCGGCGTCTCGTGCGCCTCCACCCACCGACCGCCGGATCCGAAGTACACGGCGCGCTCGGCGAGGATCGGCACGCCATTGACGCTCTCGACGAGGATGGAGAACGCCGAGTTCGCGAGACCCGGCACCGCGTTCGTGTAGACGTTCAGCCGGCTCGTCGGGGCGACACCGAGGCTCTCCACCACCGGGGCGGAGGTTTCCTTGAAATACGTCACCCTGACATCCGCCGCGGTGGTCCCCGGATTGCCAAGCAGCAGATAGGTGTCGAACTCCAGCAGGCCGCCGAACGCGCTCCCCGTGAAGCCCTCCGCGAAACGCCACGACGTTGCGGGCGCGGGGACGCCGACGCTGCCGTGGCCCGAGTAGAGTCCGTCGAAGTACATCGCCCGTTCCGCGATGACACCCACCCCGTTGGTCGCCTCGACGACCGTGGAGAACGCGGCGTCCGACAGCCCGGCACCTGCTGGTTGACCCAGATGGTGAACCGGCTGGACTGGGCAACGGTGTGGTCCTGGACGATGGTCGACCCGTCCTCTTTCAGAAACGTGGCGGTGATGGCGGCCGGGTTGGCGGCGTCTGGGTTCTGGATCAGGATGAACTGGTCGAAGAATCCCGTGGCGCCCTCGGCGAACATCCACCTCGTCTCGGGGCTGGTCACGCCGTTGGCGTTGTGCCCACCGGCCTTCGAGCCGTCCCGGAAGTACATCGAGCGCTCGACGACGATGTCCAGGTTGTTCGTACACTCGACGACGGCCGACACCGCGGTGTCCTCGAGCCCGGGGATGTCGTTGACGCGCACCGACAGGCGACTGGTGGGTGCCATCGTGAACTGCCGAACGACGGCGCTCAAGCTCGGCCGGAGAAACGTGACCGTGATATCCGCGGCCGTGGTGTTCGGATTGCCGACGAGGATCTCTTCCTCGAAGAAGCTACCGGTGGCACCCTCCGCCAGATACCACTTCTCGTAGCTCTGGGCGAAGAGGGACGCCGGGGCCGTGAGGGCGATCACCAGCGCCCCGACGATCGACCAACCCGGGAGTAGAATCGACATTGCCTCGGCTCAATCTCATCTGGTCCGGAGCGCCAACAAGCCGCGCCCGGCTGCCACATCGTGCTTGAGCTCGCGAAGAGGAGATCCCACCCACCCGGGCCAGTCGCGGGACGGCCCGGCGGCGGGGCGTTCTCCTGAATTCAAGGTCAAGCCGATCATATCACCGGGTGCCCCGGGAGAGCATCCGGGACGCCCCCATCGCCCCTCTCCCTGCGGCCACCGACGCGTACCATACCCTCGGTCCAGCGCGCGATCGCCCCCCTGCGAGGGCGACGATCTAGTGTGGCCGCGCGGCACCGCGCATATTACACTCGACCGGAATGGCTCCGGCCAGGTCAGCCCTGTCGTGGTCGATCCCGGGCCTCGCTTGGCATCCGAGGGCAAGTTGCGTATAAGGGCACCTCACGGGTTCGGTCGGGTCTCGGTCGCGGAGCCCGGGCCGACGCCCAACGCCACGGAGCTTCACGTGGGCAGGTGACGATGAATACGATGCCACTGCGCCGCACGCCCGCCGTCGCGCTGGCGGTGCTGTCGCTGGCCGTCGTCCTCGGCGGATGCGGCGCTCCCCTCCCCGGGCGCGACGCGGGCGGTGACGCCCCGGGGGCCCCGATGGGCGGCGACCTGATCATGGCCTGGGACGCGAGCCATGAGCCCGCCTCGCTGGACGGGCACATCGAGCCCTACCAGCCTGCGTGGCTGATCGACTCGTTCATCGCGGATCCGCTCCTGGTCATCGGCCCGGACGGCGAGTTCTATCCGGCCCTCGCGACCGCGTGGACCTCCTCACCCGCCGCCGATGAGTGGACGTTCACCCTGCGCGACGGCGTGACCTTCCAGGACGGCACCCCATTCGATGCCGAGGCGCTGAAATACAACATCGAGCGGATCCTCGATCCGGATACCCAGTCCGCTGAGATGGCCGCGCGCGTGGGACCGGTCGAGCGCGTGGAGGTCGTCGACGATCACACGGTCACCCTGCACTACAGCGCGCCGTGGGTCTCGGTGCTGGAGGAGTTCACCCTGGTACCGATCTGGTCACCGACCGCCGCCGAGCAGTGGGGCGTTCGAGAATTCGACCGACACCTGGTTGGCGCGGGCCCCTTCCTGCTCGAGGAGTGGGTGCCCAACGATCACGTGACGCTCAGGAGATGGGACGGCTACGGCGGATGGAACGGCATCAGTAAGGCGCCGGGACCGGCTCGTCTCGAGAGCGTCACCATCAATTTCATCGGCGAGCAGGCCGTCCTGGGCAACGTCGTGACGACGGGCAACGCCCATCTCGCGATGAATCTGCCGGCGGCCTACGTCGGCGACTATGATGGCGTCGATGGCTTCACGCTGATCAAGAGCTACCAGGCCGGTACCGGGCTTCAGATGGTCATGAACATTCGTCGCCCCAAGCTCGACGTGCTCGAGCTCCGCCAGGCCCTCCTCTACGGCACCGACCAGACGGCGATCAACGATCTGCTGTACGACGGCAACTATCTGGCGTCCCACGGTCCCTTGAACGTGGCGCATCCCTGCCACTGGGACGGCAACGAGCACACCTATCCCCACGACGCGGAGAAAGCCAAGGCGCTGCTGGAGAAGGTGGGCTACACCGACCGGGATGGCGACGGCATCAGGGAGGCGCACGGCGTCAAGGGGGTCGCCGATGGGACGCGGCTGTCACTCACGTGGACCGTGCTGCACCACGAGGAGATCGGCGAGGCTGTCCAGGCCCAGTGGCGGCCGCTGGGGATCGACCTCGTGGTCGAAAAGGTGCCCGGGCCGGTCCAGCTCGAACGCGTCAACGCTCGCGATTTCGATTTGATGTACGAACGTCAGCGCAGTCGGGACCCGCTCCTGCTCGAGATGGTGTGGAACTCCGCCCAGGACGTCGTTGGCGGATGGGCGTGGACGGGCTTCGTCAACGCCGAGCTCGACGAGGCGGTCACCCAGCTACGCGTCGTGCCCGACTACCAGGCCAGGTGCGAGCTGGCACGCACCGCCCAGCGGATCATCATGGACAATGCCCTCATGCTTCCCACGCTGAGCGAACCCATGTTCTACGCCATGACGAATCGCGTGGTCGACTTCCAGCTGACCGCGGAGAGCTACCGTTTCTTCCTTCACAACACCTACCTTCGTGGCGATTAGCGCGAGCGTCGGCAGGCTCGTTCCTCGCGCCCTGCCAACGGGGCGCCCCGCCGGCCGTGGGGCGACGCCGGACTCGCACCGCGCGCCACTGACCACGAGGTCGACGTAGTGCTGGCCAGGTATATCGCCGGACGCCTCGCCCAGATGGTTCCGGTGCTCTTCCTGATCTCGTTGATCGTGTTCTCGATCATGCATGCCCTCCCGGGCGACCCCGTGCAGCTGATGCTCGCCGGGGCCGAGAGCGGTTCGGTCACCCCCGAACGTCAGCGTGAGCTCCGGGCGGTCATGGGGCTGGACGACCCACTCCATGTGCAGTATCTGCGTTTCGTTCGGGGGGCCGTCACAGGCGACCTCGGAACGTCGGTCCGGTTGCGGTCGCCCGTCCTCGAGCTCGTTCTCGACCGCTTTGGATCGACGCTGGCGTTGAGCCTTGGGGGAATTTTCTTCGCGGTGATCATCGGATTGTCGACGGGCATCCTCGCGGCCCTAAAACAAGGCTCGCTGCTCGACACGGCCAGCATGGCCCTGGCCTATGTCGGCGTCTCCCTCCCCGTCTTCTGGCTGGGGTTGTTGTTGATTCTCGTGTTCTCCTTCTGGCTGGGCTGGTTCCCGCCGGCGGGGCAGCAGGGCCTTCGGTCTCTGGTCCTCCCGAGCGTAACGCTGGGCCTGGTGTCCGCCGGGGTCATCAGTCGACTGACCCGGTCGTCCCTGGTCGAAGTGCTCGTCGAGGACTACATCAGAACCGCGCGCTCGAAGGGCCTGCCGGAGCGCCTCGTCTACGTGCGTCACGCGCTGGGGAATGCGCTACTGCCCGTGCTCACCATCCTCGGTCTGCAATTCGGGGCGATGTTGTCGGGGGCCGTCGTCACGGAAACGGTCTTCAGCCGTCCGGGGCTCGGCCGGCTCGTGGTGAGCGCCATCCTGTGGCAGGATTACCCGCTGGTCCAGGGCATCGTCCTGTTCATGGCGACCGC
Source organism: Vicinamibacterales bacterium (assembly GCA_965197935.1). GTDB lineage: Bacteria > Acidobacteriota > Vicinamibacteria > Vicinamibacterales > CAZQMT01 > CAZQMT01. Next base: position 1,424,081 of record CBDAOD010000003.1, read on the forward strand.
GTATGTCGTCGTGAACCTCATCGTCGACATCTGCTACGCCTGGTTGAATCCACGGGTTCGGTATGGGTGAAGAACCGGAGAGGCGTCGCCCGGGGGCCATCGGCACCCCAAGCTTCGTCATCGGCCTACTGGTCCTCGTCGGCTGGACCGCGCTCGCGCTCTGCGCGGGCCTGGTGGCTCCGCACGATCCGTTCGCAACCATCAGCGGGGCGCGGCAGCCACCGTCGCCGGAGTTCTGGTTCGGGACGGACCGGCTGGGACGCGACGTGCTCAGCCGGGTGATCTTCGGGGCTCGCGTCTCGCTCCTGCTCGGTCTGATCAGCGTCGTCATGGGATCGGTGGTCGGATCCACGCTGGGTATCGTCTCGGGGTACTATCGTGGCGTGATCGACGCCGTGATCATGCGCGCCATGGACGCGATGCTTGCCTTTCCGGGGATCTTGCTCGCGCTGGTCATCATCGCCGCACTGGGGCCCAGTATCCGCAACGTGATGATCGCGGTCGGCATCTCGACCGTGCCACTCTATGCGCGGCTGATCCGCAGTACCGTGCTGTCGCTTCGAGAGCAGCCGTACATCGATGCGGCGCGGGTGCTGGGCGTGCGAGACCTCAAGATCATGCTTCGACATGTGCTCCCCAATACCGTGGCTCCGCTGCTCGTGCTCTCCACGTTGCAGATCGGGAACGCCATCTCGGTTGGCGCGGGGCTGAGCTTTCTCGGAATGGGTGCGCAGCCTCCGACGGCGGAATGGGGTCTCATGGCCGCGGTCGGCCGCACCGTCCTGGGTCGAGCCTGGTGGATCTCGACGTTCCCCGGCCTGGCCATTCTGACGGTGGTAATGGCCTGCAACCTCCTCGGGGATAGCCTGCGGACGACGCTCGATCCCCGTCTCCGTTCACGATGACGACCCTGGAGCGCCCGTAGTGATTCGACGTCGACCCCCTAGGCTAGCAGCCCGTGGCAAAAGTCCTGCGTGGCACCAAGGGCGGCGCTGCGCCCGGCTGGCAAGGCGCGAGGAGGAAGAATACCGGGAGTATTTGAACCGACGAGCAACGCAGTCAGGCGGGATGCAGCGCTGGCCGCCTGCAGCAGGACTTTTGCCACGGGCTGCTAACAGCCCCCGGAGTGCCGTCTCATGAGCGATCGGCCGGACAAGTTCGTTGGCATGCAGATCGGCCCAATCAGCTTCGTCGACGAGGGGGTCGATCACGTGCTCGATACCTTGCAGGACCGTGTCGGCGTCAACGTGCTGCTCCTTGGCACCGTGAGCTGGCTCGGCCTCAAGATTGGCCGGAGCATCTCGGCCGGCATCGATGGCTGGCCGGACCATGGCGTGCCCGAAGCCAGCGAGGTCCGGGGCGGGTCCTACCTGACGCCCAGACCCGAGTACTACGCCAACACCTTCATCTCGAACTTCCGCGCGCCGGACGAGCAGATGCGCGATCGGGACATCCTCGAGATGGTGATCCCCGGCGCGCGCCGGCGCGGCATGAAGGTGATGCCCGAGCTGATGGAGCCGCTCTTCAAGTATGCCGGGCACGGTTCGGGGAGCACGGTGCCGATCCCGAACCTGCCCCAGTGCCTGGAGGTAGACCATCTCGGGCGAATCGGGGCCGACCCTTGCCTCGAGCATCCCGCTTACCGCGGCTGGTGGCACTCACTCGTCGAGGATCATTGTCGCAACTACGACATCGACGGCCTGATGTGGTGCAACGAACGGCGGAGCCCCCTCGACCGCCTGATCTCCGGAGCCGCGGCGACCTGCTACTGCCCGCACTGCGTGGCGCGTCTCGGGATGGCCGGCGTTGATGTCGACGCGACCCGCCGTGCGTGCGCCGCGCTGTATGCGTTCTTCCAGCGGGCGCGATCGGGCGAGCCCTTCGTCGATGGCGCGCTCGTCGAGTTCGTTCGCGCGCTGCTCGAGCATCCGGAGATCCTGCTGCTCGAGCGACACTGGATCCGGCGCAACAAGGATCTCGATCGTGAGCTCTACGGCATCACCAAGTGGTGCAATCCCGAGCTGGAGTTCGGGTTGAACGTGTGGAACCGGAATCACTTCAATCCGCTTCGCAAGGCGCAGTGGCCGTGGGCCGAGGTCGTGGATTACGCCGACTGGGTGAAGCCGATCACCTACCAGCACCAGGCCGGGCAGGTCTACATTGGCGAGATGGCCGATTTCTACAAGAGCCTTCTCCGCGATTACACACCGCAGGCGTTCACGCCCATCATGCACCAGCTACTCGGGCTCGACGAGGCCGGCTGGGACGCCCTCATGGCCGAAGGCATGGGAGCGACCAGCTACGTCGGCGGCCAGTGCCGAGCCACGGTGGCGGCGCTGGAGGACAAGCTCCCCGTCTACATGGGTCTCGGCGTCGACGCCCCCCGGGTCAGGGCCGACCAGGCGAAGTGCACGCCGGAGATCGTGTATCGAAGCGTGCTCGCGACCTACGAGGCCGGCGGGGCCGGCGTCATCTTCGCGCCGAGCTATGCGAGCATGCACCTCTCCCACCTCGACGGCGCCGCCCGCGCGCTCGGGGAGCTTGGCCTGAAATGAGATACCAGAGAACGGGAGTCGGACATGCCTGAAGCCCCGTCGTGGAAGTTCCAGAAGGTCCTCCAACCGCTCGCCCACACGGAGCCGGTGTCGGCCGTCCTGACCGGTCGGGTGATCGGGTGCGTGGATCGAGAGATCATCGAGGATGGCTACGTCCGCATACACGCTGGACGGATCGCCGCGGTTGGACCGCGCACCGCGCAGGACCCGACCGCGGGCGCCACGGACGGTGTCGAGGTGTTCGACACGGGCGGCTCGATCCTGCCCGGCCTGATCAACAGCCATGCTCACCTGGCCTGGGACGGCATTCATGACCTGTCCGCCCAGGCGCTCCACGACCGCCCCGAGATCAGCGCCTACAAGTGCGCCACCAACATGCTGGTGAGCCTGCGGTCCGGTGTCACGACGGTACGCGACCTGGGGATGAACCAGACCAACATCTACGCCAAGCAGGCGATCGAGCAGGGGTTGTTTCCCGGCCCGCGCCTCCTCATCTGCGGAGAGGCCCTCGTGCAGACCGGCGGGCACACCTACTGGTGCTGCCGCGAGGCGACCGGCCCGGACGAGATGCGGCGTGCGGTCCGTGACCAGATCCGGAACGGGGCGGATCTCATCAAGATCATGGCGTGCCACAATACGCTCGAGTTCACCGATGCCGAGCTCGACGCGGTGCTGGACGAAGCTCACCGGCACAATCTCCCCGTCACGGCCCACGCGACCTACAACGACGCGATCGCGCGGGTGGCCACGGCCGGCATCGACTGCGTCGAGCACGGGGGCAGCATGACGGATGGCACGATCGAGCTCCTGCGGTCCAAGGACATCCCGATCGTCACGACGTTCTCTCCCCTGGTCATGCAGAGTCGCCCGGAGGTGGCCAGGAAGTACAACATTCCGGAATGGAAGATCGCGGAGCGGCAGGCGGCGATCGGCGACAAGGCTCGTTTCGACGGTCTCGTGCGCGCCGCCCGGGCCGGCGTTCGCATCGCATTCGGCACCGACGCGGGCAGCCCGGCGGTCCGACACGATGTCGTCGCACCAGAGCTCCAGTTCATGGTGTCGATCGGGCTGCTGCCGGACAACCACGCGGCGATTCTGAGCGCGACTCGGGAAGCCGCCCGCGTGAACGGACTCGAGGCGAAGGTCGGCACCATCGAGACGGGCAAGGAAGCCGACCTCATCGTCGTCGATGGGAATCCCGTCGATGACCTGAGCGTGCTGTCCCGGGTGAAGATGACCTTCGTCCGGGGCGTGAGGCGCGTGTAACCATGCAGACATTTCTTGCCGATCGTGCCGTCAGCGTCGAGACCAGCATCCGGACGCGCATGCTGGAGCTGGCCTCGACGCTGGATGACGTGATTCTACTGGGCCGGGGCGATCCGGATTTCGACACTCCGCCGGCGATCGTTCAGGCGGGAATCGCAGCCCTCAAGCGCGGGCTACACCACTACACCGCGCCGATCGGGATGCCCGAGCTACGCGCGGCGGTCTGTGACAAGCTGCGTCGAGACAACGGCCTCGACTACTCGCCCGGCCAGGTCATCGTGTGCAACGGATGTCAGGAAGCGCTGTGCGTCACCATGCTGGCCCTCGTCAATCCCGGCGACGAGGTGATCCTGCAGGCGCCCCGGTTCAACTCGTTCGACTACATGGTGAACCTGGCGGGCGGACGCGTCGTGACCGTGCCCACGCGTGAGCGCGATGACTTCGCGCTGCGGGCCAGAGACATCAGGCGAGTCCTGACGGACAAGACCAAGCTGCTCGTGGTGGCCAACCCCAACAACCCCACTGGCGCTCTCATCACGCGGGACGCGCTCGCCGAGATCGCCGAGCTGGCAGTGGAGGCGAACATCGCGGTCGTGTCCGACGAGATCTACGAGAAGATCATCTTCGATGGTGGTGAGCACAGCAGCCTCGCCGCCCTGGAGGGGATGTACGACCGGACGGTGACCATCAACGGCCTCTCCAAGTCGTACGCCATGACCGGCTGGCGCGTCGGCTATCTGGCCGCACCCCGGTGGTTCATGGAGCCCGCTGCCGAAATCAAGCACGCGATGAGCATCTGCACGGCTCCCGCCATGCAGGCGGCGGCGCTGGCCGCGCTGCGGGACGGCGAGCGTGACGCCGCGCGGATGACGAGGACCTACCAGCGGAGACGGGACATGATCATGGCGGGTCTCGACGAGCAGGGGTTGACCTACGGCCACCCGGGCGGCGGCATGTACGTGTACGCCAACGTCTCCAGCACCGGCATCGGGGCGGAGCAGTTCTGCTTCGACCTGCTCAAGCAGGAGCGCGTCCTCGTCTTTCCCGGCACGCTCTTCGCGGACGAGGGTAACGACCACGTCCGGTTGACGCTCCTGTCGCCCGAGCGCGTGATCAACGAGGCGCTGACCCGGGTGACGCGATTCACCAGGAGGCTGCGGGACGCCCGGGCGTCCTGAGGACGCGGTCGCCGCGTGCACACTCGCGAAGCCGTCAGGGTCGTCCTGGTCGGGACCGGGAACAGAGGCCGCGTCTGGGCGAGCGTCTGCGCACAGACTCCAGGCGTGGCGCTGGTCGGTCTCGTCGACACCGACGCCGCCCGGGCCGAGGCCGTCGCGGCCAGCCTGGCGGACGTCGGTCCGCACGTCTGGGCGGATCTGGACGGCGCGCTGCGGCAGGCCTCGGCGGACGCCGTGATCGTCGCGACCCCTCCCGAGACGCACCATGGCGTGGTCGGTGCGGCGCTGGCGGCCGGGAAGCACGTCCTGTGCGAGAAGCCGCTGTCGGAGCGCATCGAGGAGGTGGTGGACCTGGTGGCGCGCGCCGACGCGAGTCGTCTGCACCTCCTCGTCGGGATGAACTTCCGCTACCTGTCGACCTCGCAGCGCATTCGAGAGTACGTGCAGGATGGCCGATGGGGCGCACCGAGCCATGCGAGCTTCACCTACGTCCGGCAACGGAACGGGAACAGGGCAGATCTCAACGACTATCCGCTGACCATGGCGTACCCCATGCTCTTCGAGCAGAGCATTCACCACTTCGACCTGCTCAGATACTGCTACGGCTCCGAGGTCCGCACGCTCGTCGCCGACTCGTGGCGACCGGCGTGGAGCACGTATCGCGGTGACTGCTGCGTCTCGGCACTCCTGCGTTTCGAAAACGGCGTCCACGCCAACTACCTGGGCACGTGGACCGCCAGCTGGAACAGGATGATGTTTCGTTGGCGGACGGAGTTCCCCTCGGGCGTGCTGGTGCAGCGGTCCCAGTTCGACGATCTCTTCAGGGTGGAGTTCCAGCCCGAGCTGGGCCTGTACGGATCGCGCTTCAAGACCGCGGAGGAATCGGAGCCCATGACGCCCGAGACCCTCGCGCCGTGCGTGCCGTTCAGGGACGACAGCCGGCTCCTGCTGATGGAGCTCGTGAGGGCGATCCGCGAGGGCCTCGATCCCTCGACGACCGGACGCGACCATCTGCACAGCCTCTGCCTGGTTCTGGCGTGCATCGAGTCGGCCAAGACACGGACGTGGGTGGATCTTCCAGCGTTCCAGGACGGGCTGGGGTTGCGGCGCGCGCTGCGAGCGTCGCCACGGGCTCGCACCGACGTGTAACCCCCTGGCAGCCGCCTCCGGGAGATTCACCCTCGTGATCCAGGACGCCCGGTGACGGCGTGGCGTGTGGGAGACGCGAATGACTACCTACCTCGTTGGCGCGCTGTTCGACGGCGAGCAGGTTCTCGATTCCGAAGAGCCCTGGGCCATCCGCCTCGAGGGCGGACGCATCACGACGGTGGTCCGGCAGACCGAGCTCGCGGCGACGCCGGTCGAGGAGATCGTGGACGTCTCGCATCTCTCGGCGATCCCGGGGCTCATCGACGCACACACCCACGTGGTACACGATGGCGGTGCCGCCGAGGACTGGAAGCTGCTCGGCCTCTCCGAGCCCGCTCCCCTCGGGACCCTCAGAGCCCTGCGGAACGCGCGCCGGCACCTCGAGTGGGGAGTCACCACGATTCGGGACCTTGGCGCCTGGGACGGTATCGCTCTCGCCGTCCGGACGGCCATCGACCGCGGCCTCTTCGACGGGCCTCGACTGCTGGCCGCGGGTCGCGGCATCACCGCGAGCGGCGGGCACATGGACCCCGGCAGACACCGGGGCGGTATCCCGTCGTGGGCTCCGCCCGGGATGGGCGGTATCGGTCATGTCGGCAGCATGGGGATCGTGGCCGACTCTCCCTGGGAGGCACGTCGCGCCGTGCGGGAGCAGCTGTCGGCCTCGGCCGATCTGATCAAGGTCAATGTGACCCTGAGTGAGCACGTCCGCGCGGCCGGCGGCCAGTGCAGCCCCGAGATGACCCCAGAGATGTTGACGGCCGTCTGTGACGAGGCGCATCGAGCCGGACGGCGGGTGGCCGGTCACTGCCACGGTGGCGTGGGGGTCACCTGGGCCCTCGAGGCCGGAGTCGACACGTTCGAGCACGGGCGGTTCCTGACGGACGAGCAGCTCGGGCGGATGGCCGAGAACGACCGGTCGCTCGTCCCCACCCTGAGCCCGGAGGCTCGCCGGGTCGAGCGGTCGGACCCTCCGGCCGACCCGGCCCTCGCCCGCTGGAGCGCGATGGCGACGGCCGCCATGTATGATGCCGTCCGCCGCGCCGCCACCCTGGGAGTCAACGTTGTCGCCGGTACCGATGCCGGCATGCCGCACGTGCGGCACGGCACGGTCGCCTTCGAGATGCAGCACCTGGCGATCGCGGGACTCTCCAACCTCGACGCCCTGCGCGCCGCGACCTCCAACGCGGCCCGGGCGCTCGGTCTGGACGACCGGGTCGGACGCCTCCGCGCCGGCCACCTGGGCGACGTGGTCTTCGTGAGCGGCGCCCCGTGGAACGACCTCGGCATCCTGCTCGACCGCGAGAACATCAAGCAGGTGCTCAAGCACGGGACGGACGTGACCCAGCCGTGACGGCATGACCTCCGACACGCTCCTCGAGGTCAGGGACCTCGAAACCAGGTTCGTCACGCGGCAGGGCACCGTCCGTGCGGTGAACGGTGTCAGCTTCTCGCTGCGCGGCGGGGAGGTGCTGTCGCTCGTCGGCGAGAGCGGCTGCGGCAAGACCGTGACGATGCTGTCCGTGCTGCGGCTGCTCCCGGAGCACACGGCGACCACGAAGGCCAGCGCCGTCCGCTTCCGAGACCGCGACCTGTTGACCCTCACCGACGAGGAGATGCGGCGAGTACGGGGAGCCGACATCGGCGTCGTGTTTCAGGATCCGATGTCATCGCTGAATCCGGTGCTGACGGTCGGCCGCCAGATCACGGAGACGATGGAGGTGCATCTGAACCTGCGCAAGAGCCAGGCCCGGGACGCCGCCATCGAGCTGTTGCGGCTGGTCGGGATCCCCAGCCCGACGGACCGGATCGATGACTACCCGCACCAGCTCTCGGGCGGGATGTGTCAGCGGGCGATGATCGCCATGGCCCTGTCGTGCAACCCTCCCCTGCTCATCGCGGACGAGCCCACGACCGCGCTCGACGTGACGATCCAGGCGCAGATCCTCGAGCTGGTGACCCGGCTCCGCACCTCACGCAACATGGCGATGATTTGGATCACCCACGATCTGGGCGTCGTCGCAGACCTGGCGGATCGGGTGGCGGTGATGTACGGCGGGTTCATCGTCGAGCACGCCGCGGTCGATCAGATCTTCGGATCTCCGCAGCACCCCTACACGGTCGGTCTCCTGGCGTCGATTCCGCAGATCGACGCGGAGCGTCCGCAGCGGCTCTCGGTGATCCCCGGGCAGCCGCCGAGCCTAATGGCCCCGGTGGACGGCTGCCCCTTCGCCGAGCGCTGTGCGCACGTCTTCGACAGGTGCCTGTCGGAGAATCCTCCGCTCATGGACGCCGGGGAGGGCCGACAGGTGGCGTGCTGGTGGAATCTCGAGACGAACGAGGCGCGGGCGCGGTGACCCCAGTCCTGGACGTCATCGGGCTGAAGAAGCACTACGCCGTGCACCGCGGGTTCTGGCAACGCACGGTCGGCACCGTCCGCGCGGTCGACGGCGTCACCTTGCGGCTCTCCCGCGGTGAGACGCTCGGGCTCGTCGGAGAGAGCGGATGCGGCAAGACCACGATCGCGCGAACCATCGTACGGCTGTCGAGGCCGACCGCCGGGCGTGTCGTCTTCGACGGCCGCGATCTCGACACCCTCGGCGCTACCGCGCTCCGCAAGATTCGTCCGCGGATGCAGATGATCTTTCAGGACCCGTATGCATCCCTGAATCCTCGGATGAACGCGGGCAGCCTCATCGGCGAACCGCTGGTCGAGCACACCCGGCTGGGCAGGGCCGACCGCCGGGCGCGTGTCGCCGATCTCATGCAGGTGGTCGGACTCGAGCCCGGACTCGCGACCAGATATCCCCACGAATTTTCCGGAGGGCAGCGCCAGCGAATCGGGATCGCCCGTGCGCTGGTCCTCAATCCGGATCTGGTCATCTGCGACGAACCGATCTCGGCCCTGGACGTGTCGATTCAGGCTCAGATCGTGAACCTGCTGGAGGACGTCCAGGATCAACTGGGGCTCACCTATCTCTTCATCTCTCACGATCTCGGCATGATCAGACACATGTGCAGCCGGGTGGCGGTCATGTATCTCGGGCAGATCGCGGAGATCGGGCCGGGAGAGGACCTCTACCGGCACCCCCAGCACCCCTACACTAAGGCCCTCCTCGCCTCGGTGCCCCAGTCCCACGCCGGGGCTCGCGGGTCTCGGGAGCGGATCGTGCTGTCCGGCGAGATCCCGAGCCCGACGAACCCTCCGGCGGGTTGCCGCTTCCACACGCGGTGCCCGTATGTCGAGCCACGCTGTCGAACGCACCCGCCTGAGCTCCGTGATGTGGGCGACGCCCGCCTCGTCGCCTGTCACCTTGTCTGACACCGCCGGACGGACCCGTCGGGTCAGGATCCCGCAACGGGTGTCCTTCCGGGAATCGCCGCAGGCGGACGAGAAGCGAGTAGCCGATGAGCGCCACGAGGATCAGCGCGAGCAGCTCGCCGTCGGCCTCGATGACGGAGAACGAGAGGCACTCCTGACGCCGCTTTGGCGTAAGATGCCTCGGGGGTGGGCTTCGGCGCCATGCCCTCGAGGAGCAGTCATGACCAAGGCGACCGATCGCACCAGCCGCCGAGCCCCGAGGACGGCCGCCGGGTCCGGACTGTCGCACGTCGACGCCAAGGGGCACGTCAACATGGTCGACGTGACCGAGAAGCCGGTGTCGGCGCGGGAGGCCGTCGCCCGCGGGCACATCGCCATCGCACCGGCCGCGCTGAAGCTCATCCGGACCGGGCAGGTCGCCAAGGGCGATCCCCTTCAGGCCGCCCGACTGGCCGGCATCATGGCCGCCAAGCGGACGGCCGAGCTCATCCCGCTCTGCCACCCCCTCCCGCTCACCCACGTGGACCTGCAGATCCGTCCCGCTCCCCGGGGTTACGAGATCGAGGCACGCGTGCGCACGACCGCGGAGACCGGCGTGGAGATGGAGGCGCTCACGGCGGTCGCGGTCGCGAGCCTGACCATCTACGACATGGTCAAGGCGGCCGACCGGGGTATGGAGATCGGACGGATACGGTTGATCGAGAAGCGCGGCGGCCGCTCCGGTCGCTATCTGAGACCGGGCGGGTGACCGCGCCGATGCGGAGGTCGCTCTCGATCGCATCCAGCCGACAGCGCTGTCCGGCAAGCGGGCGCTGGTCACTGGCGCCGGAGGATTCATTGGGTCGCATCTGGTCGAGCGGCTCCTGGCGCAGGGGGCCGCCGTACGCGCGTTCGTCCGGTACAACGGGCGCAACGACCTCGGCATGCTCGCGGACCTGCTGCCGGCCACCCGCGACGGCGTGGATGTCGTCATGGGCGACGTGGGGGACCCGTTCGTCGTGCGCCGGGCCGTTCAGGGCTGCGACTACGTGTTTCACCTGGCGGCGTTGATCGGCATTCCTTACAGCTATCTCGCGCCGAGCGACTACGTACGGGTGAACGTCGTGGGCACCCTCAACGTGCTGCAGGCCTGCCTGGCCGAGGAGACGCCTCGTGTCGTGCACACGTCGACGAGCGAGGTGTACGGCACGGCCCACTACGTGCCGATCGACGAGCAGCATCCGCTTCAGGCACAGTCGCCCTACGCCGCCAGCAAGATCGCGGCGGACAAAATGGTGGAGGCGTACCACCTGAGCTTCGGGTTGCCGGTGACCACCGTGAGACCCTTCAACACGTTCGGTCCCCGGCAGTCTGCGCGGGCCTTCGTGCCGGTCGTGATCACCCAGGCGCTCACACGGGACCGAAGCACCATGGGCTCGCTGGAGCCGGTTCGAGACCTGACCTATGTCGCCGACACGGCCGACGGCTTCATCGCCGCCGCCCTCTGCGACGACGTCGTCGGACGGGTCGTGAATCTCGGGGTCGGGCATGGCGCGAGCGTGGGGGCGATCGCCCAGGTCATCCTCCGGCTCATGGGGAAGGAAGGGCTGCCCATCGACCGCGACCCCGCCCGGGTCCGTCCGGCCGGCAGCGAGGTCATGCAGCTGATCGCCGACAACCGCGTGGCCCGTGAGGTCTGTGGCTGGCAACCGCGTTCGACCCTCGAGGACGGGCTGACCTCGACGATCGCATGGCTGACGCGCCACATCGACGGCTACCGTCCTGACACCTACGCCGTGTGACTCCCGACGAAAGCGAGGGTGGAGACGGATGCGCGACGTCAGAGTGATCATCCTCGCCGGGGGCCTCGGCACCCGGCTGAAGCCGTACACCACCATCCTGCCGAAGCCGCTGATCCCCATCGGCGACATGCCGATCCTCGAGGTCGTCCTGAGACAGCTGAGAGCCCTCGGGTTCCGTCTCGTGACGATCTCGGTCAATCACCTCGCAGACCTGATCCAGGCGTTCTTCGGCGACGGCAGCAAGCTGGGGCTCGAGATCTCCTACTGTATCGAGGACGAGCCGCTCGGCACGGCCGGCTCGATCGCGCTCGTCGACGATCTCACGGACACGTTTCTCGTCATGAATGGCGATGTGCTGACGACCCTCGATTACCGCGAGCTCGTCGACGCCCACATTCCGGCGGGTGCGGACGCGACGGTGGGGGTCGTTCCCAGAGAGGTCCGAATCGATTTTGGCGTACTCGAGCGAGGACCCGGCGGCGAGCTGCAACGCTACGAAGAGAAGCCCACGCTCCAGTATCTCGTCAGCATGGGTATCAACGCGTTCGACCGGTCGGTGCTGGAATTCGTGCCGCGAGGCCGGCACCTGCACATTCCGACACTGATGACGACCCTCAAGGATGCCGGACGCAAGGTCCTGACCCACCAGGGTCGCTGCGAGTGGCTGGACATCGGGAAACCCGATGACTACACGCAGGCATTCACCGATTTCGAGCGCGCGCGCGGCAAGTACCTGAGGGAGCCCGGCTAGTGCCGGGGCGCCTGCTGGTCACGGGCGTCTCCGGGTTCGCCGGCAGACATCTCCTCACCCACCTCGCGGGGCTCTCGGAACGGCCCGCGATCGTGGGAGTGGACGTGACCGAGGCCGCCCCCGCGGGCTGCGACGACTTTCGGCGGCTGGATCTCGCATCGCCCGAGCAGGCGTCCCACGTCGTCGCCGCGAGCCGGCCGGACGCGGTTGTACACCTGGCGGGGACGTTCGGGGCTGGCGACACCGAGCGCCTGTACCGCGCGAACGTGCTCCCTCTCGCGCATCTGCTCGAGGCGGTCCGGATGCATGCGCCTCGCGCGATCGTCGTCACCGTCGGGTCATCGGCGGAGTACGGCGCGACCGAACCCACACGGCTTCCCCTGACCGAGGACGTCGCCTGCAGGCCGCTGACCGCGTACGGGCTGAGCAAGCGGCTTGCCACGGAGGTCGCGCTCTTCCACCATCGCACCCACGCCACACGCGTCACGGTGGTGCGGCCCTTCCAGCTGATCGGTCGGGGTATTTCGACACGGCTCGTGCCCGGGGCGTTCGCGAAGCAGCTGCGGACGGCCGTGGAGAACGGCGCACCGGCGATCACGGTTCGCGATCTCGAGGGGGTTCGGGACTTCGTCGACGTGCGCGACGCGTGTGACGCCATCTGGACGCTCTGCACACGGCCCGCGCCGGGCGAGATCTTCAATATCTGCACGGGCCGCGCCACCCGGGTCGGCGAGCTCCTGCGACTGATGATCAGCGCCAGTGGCGCACACGTCGCGGTCCAACCCGATGCCGCCCCGAGGCGCGACGCCGAGAAGATTCCGGCGATGGTCGGGAGCTTCGACAAGCTCGAGGCTCACTGCGGCTGGCGCCCGCATATCGGCCTCGCGGACAGCGTGGCGTACACGCTCGCGCCGTGACCCGCCCCCACCCATACATCCCCGCATGACGCTCCGACGCCGGCGGGGCGGCCGCGCATGGTCGCGGCGGTCGGACGGCGACGCCTCCGACCCGTGTGGGCGCTCGCCTCAGTCTCGTATGGAGGGATACCGGTCACCCGAGACGATTCGCCGGTAGTGCTCGACCAGACGGGCGTCACGGCGTCCAGGGTGAAGCGCTGTTCCACCAGCCGGCGAGCGGCCGCGCCGCGTGGCCCGCGCTGCGCCTTCTCGGTCACGAGCCGCCGCAGGCCACGTCGTACCGCCTCGCGATCGGCCGGCACGACGAGATCCGCCTCGCCATCGGCGATGTCCGGACAGTTGCAGCGGTCGGTGACCAGCATCAGTTTGCCGGCGTAGGCACCCTCGATGATCGACATCGACGCCGTCTCGTGGTAGCTACACTGGGCGAAGATGTCGGCATCACGGAGTAACGCCAGCCTGCGCTCCCCCCGCACCAGACCCGGCAGACGCACGCGCCCGGCCGCTGGATGATCGGCCATCATCCGCCGCAGCTGCGGCAGCATGCCCGCGGCCGGGCCCGCCATCACGAGCGCAATGTCGGGGTGATCCGGCGCGATATCGAGAAACGCGCCCAGCAGGAGCTCGGGCCCCTTCACGTGGTGGAGTCGGCCCATCGACAGGATGATGCACTTGTCGGACAGGGCAGGATCCGTCTCTCGAAACCTGCCACGCGGCGGCAAGGCCTCGAACGCCGTGGTATCGACGCCGTTGGCGAGCTCGAAATACCGGAAGCGCACGCCGACCTGCCGTGACTGCTCGGTCTCGCTGTGGTTCAGCATCTGGACGACGGCCGTGTCGTCGAGCTGTCGCTGACCCCTGAGCCGCAGATGCAGGCGCTTCCGCCACCGCTTCTGGCGCATGCACCACGTCGTGAACATCCCGTGCATCGTGTGCAGCAACGGCGTGCCCGTGCGGCGGGAGAGCCGCGCGAACCCGGCCACGTGCGGCCGCCAGAACAGGTGGGTGTGAAGCAGGTCGACACGACCGAGGTCGGCGGCGAACCGACCGACGAACGCCCGCTCGGAGTGCACGGGACCGGGTCGCTCGACGCGCGTCAACGAGCCGGGCGACGTACCGACATCCGGCAGCGTGGTGTCGTGCGCCTGAGCCGTCCAGATCTCCACGTCGACCCCGAGCCGGGCGGACGCCAGGGCCATGTTCAGCAGGACCGTGGTCGGCCCGCCAAGCGCGGGATCCAGCTCGTGAAGAACGTGTGCAACTCGCATCGCCGAGGTCTAGTAGTGTCCTGCAACAGTGATTCGCGGAGTAAGTCCCGCGCGCGGCGCCCGGCTGGCCAGGCGCAAGGAGCGAGCATACCGGGAGTATGTGAGCGACGAACAACACCGCCAGACGGGATGCCCCGCGCGGAAATTATTCCGCGAATCACTGTTGCAGAACACTAGAGTGTCCCGTGGTGAGCCGTGACCCGAGAGGCGCACGCGCGGGTCGAGACCGGACCACCCGGAGCGGTACGCTGTCACAGGCCGGCAAGATACGCGGGTCCGCCCAGCCGCTGCATCTGCGAGAGAATCCAGTCTTGCCGCTCTCGCAGGAACGGAGTCGGCCGGTCCGCATGCAGCCTCGAGGGACTGGGGAGGATGGCCGCCAGCAGGGCCGCCTCCGCCGCCGAGACCCGCGCGGGCGGCTTCCCGAAGAACGCCTGGGTGGCGGCTCCGACACCGAAGATCCCGTCACCGAACTCCGCGACGTTGAGATAGATCTCGAGAATCCGACGCTTGGGGAGGCTGGCTTCGAGCAGGACGGTGAGCGCGGCCTCCAGGCCCTTCCGCACGAAGGTCCGGCCCGACCAGAGAAAGAGATTCTTGGCGACCTGCTGGGAGATCGTGCTCGCGCCACGCAACCGCCCCTCTCCCCGCGCCGACCAGGCTTGGGTGATAGATTCGATGTCGAAGCCGCGGTGATCGGGATACTTCTGATCCTCGGACGCAACGACGGCCAGCGGGATGGACGGGGCGATCCCCTCCCACGGCACCCAGTGGTGTGCCACGATGAAGTCCCGGTCACCGCTCCACCACGCCGCGACCATGCGCTGCGCCATGAACGACGTGACCGGAGGGAAAACCCAGCGCAGACTCAGGACGGCGACCACGAGGATCAGCAGCGCCAGCGCGGCCGCCCGGCACAACCGGCGCACGATCGACCGCCTCGGCCGACGTCTCCGCCGCACGGTCATCTGCCTCCTCCGGACCGGGCTTCAGCGACTGATCCACCCGACGATGAGTGGCACGAAGATCAACGCGACGACGTTCATCAGCTTGATGAGGATGTTGAGGCTGGGGCCGGAGGTGTCCTTGAACGGGTCGCCCACGGTGTCGCCGATCACGGCGGCCTTGTGGGGCTCGGCGCCCTTCCCCTGGTGATGACCCTCCTCGATATACTTCTTGGCGTTGTCCCACGCGCCACCGGAGTTGGCCATCATCAGCGCGAGCATGGCGCCCACGACCAGCGCGCCCATCAACAACCCTGCGAGACCGGAGACGCCCAGAAAGTACCCGGCGACGATCGGCGCGAAAACGGCGATCAGGCCGGGCGCGATCATCTGCTGCAGCGCCGAGCGCGTGGAGATCGCCACACACCGCTCGTAGTCCGGGAGCACCGTGCCTTCCAGAATCGCCGGGGTGGTCCGGAACTGGCGCCGCACCTCCTCGATCATGGCGTTCGCTGATCGACCGACGGCGTTCATCGTGAGCGCCGAGAACACCATCGGTAACGCGCCACCCAGCAGGAGACCCACGAGCACGTTCGGGTTGTCCAGCCCATAGCTCAGGTGCCGCTCGGCGAACGCGGTCGTGCCGCCGGCCTGGAGGACGGCCTCGTCGGCGGCCCGGCGGAAGGCGCTGAAGAGCGCCAGGGCGGTGAGCGCGGCCGAGCCGATCGCGAATCCCTTGCCGACGGCCGCGGTCGTGTTCCCGACCGAGTCCAGGGCGTCCGTCCGGCGGCGGACCTCCGGTCCGAGCCCACTCATCTCGGCGATCGCGCCGGCATTGTCCGCGACGGGCCCATAGGCGTCCACGCCCAGGCTGATCCCGAGCGTCGAGAGCATGCCGACCGCCGCCACGGCGATCCCGTAGAGACCCGCCCAGTCGTAGCTCAGGTAGATGGCGACGCAGATCAGTCCGACCGGGGCGGCGCACGACGCCATCCCGGTCGCCAGCCCGGCGATGATGTTGGTCGCGGGTCCGGTCAACGACTGCGCCGCGATCCGCTGGACCGGTGCCTTGTCCTTGGACGTGTAGTACTCGGTCGACTGGCCGATCCCGACGCCCACCGCGAGGCCGAGGATCACGCTCCAGAAGACCGGCAGCGGGATGCCCATGCCCCACACGAGCGCCCCGGCGCCGATGATGACCAGGCCCGAGGCGACGAAGAGTCCCCGGAACAGCGCCCGGTGAATGTGCCGTTCGTCGTCCGTCCTCACCGCGACGGTGCCGACGACCGAGGCGACGATCCCCACGCCGGCAAGCATCACGGGAAACAGCACGATGGACTGCTGGAGCCCCGGGAAGTCACTGGCCTCGGTCCCCCAGAGCGCGGCCGCCGAGGCGGCCGTGACGGCCCACCCCAGCGCCATCGACGAGATGATGCTGCCGACGAACGATTCGAACAGGTCGGCCCCCATGCCCGCCACGTCGCCCACGTTGTCGCCCACGCTGTCCGCGATCGTGGCGGGGTTGCGCGGATCGTCCTCGGGAATCCCCGCCTCGACCTTCCCGGACAGATCGCCGGCCACGTCGGCTGCCTTGGTGAAGATCCCGCCACCGACGCGCGCGAAGAGCGCAATCGACGAGGCGCCCAGCGAGAAGCCGAACAGCTGGTCGGACGCCAACGCCCCCGAGCCCTCGAGCCCACCGAATGTCGTGTAGAGCACGGTGATCCCGAGCGTGCCGAGGGCGACGACCGACAGCCCCATGACCGCACCGCTCGAGAACGCCACGCGCAAGGCGCCGGCCAGACCGACCCGCGCGGCGTTGGTCGTCCGTACGGCGGCGCGGGTGGCGGTCCGCATCCCCACCAAGCCCGTCGCGGCGGAGGCGGCGGCGCCCAGCAGAAAGCTCAGCGCGACCCGCAGGCCACCGGCCGGAAGGAACACGGCCAACACGAGGAACATGCCCACGACGAACACGCTGAGGATCGAGTATTCGATCCGCAAGAAGGCCATGGCACCCTTGCGGATCTGCTCGGCGATGCGTTGCATCGTCTCGGTCCCGGCCTCGGCCCGGCTGACCCTCAGCATGAGGAGCAAGGCGCATCCCGCCGCGACGACGGGGCCGCCGATCCCAAGGGTGAGAAACAGTGACGCTTCCATAGACGTAGAATCCTCTGCCGCCGAATCGGTGGAAATCAGGGAACTTACAGACCCGCTGCAGTCGACCGGCGCCGCATCCCGGCTGACCGCGTCTGCGCCTCGGTCACAGACTCCCGGTATGCTGGGCCTCGACCTCCGGGGACACTTCAGGCACTCATGCTGGTGGGCTCACCAGAACGACCCTCGCGGTGAGGAGGCCGGTCGGGGCCGGCGGGCCGGCCCCGGCGCCCGCCAGTCAGGGCGGCGAGGCGCCTCAACAGCCGGCCGACGTCCTCGGGCGTCACCTCGTGCTCCGCAGCCTCCGTCGCCTCGGTGCCGAGGGACGGGGCATCGACGCCCGCGCTCGCCACCGCATCGCTCGGCTCAACCCGCCAGGCGGTGGGCTCGGTGAGCGGTCGCAGATCCTCAATCGCCAACCTCACGTCGCGATGGGTCCGCTCGAGGGCCGTGAGTCGCTGACCGAGGGCACCCAGCTCGGTCTTCAATCGGTCCGCGGAGACCTTCCAGGGGCGCCGTCCCCCGAGAGCGGACGCGGTGGGCTCAGATCGAGCGTCCACCCGGTCGACTCGTGCCCGCATCCGACGCAACGCAAGTAGAGCCGGTCCCTCCCGATCTGGAGAACCGTCTCGTGCCCCCGCACACCGCACACCCACCTTCTGACCCTTGGCATCTCGGACACGGGGCGTGGCGGCAACCCGGCGACGCCACCCGAGCGCCGGCCGCGGCCCCGCGAACCCCTTCCCCTCCGACGCCACGAGCGTGGCGCCCTGCCGACGCTATCGGCCGGACGCCATCCCAACAGCATACTTGAGATCGCCCGGCCTCGCCTTTCTCCCCCAACCGGGCGAATCCGCGGCGCCCCCCGGCCACCGGCGGCCGGCGACTCCCTCGTCGGTTTCGCCAGGGGTGGGACGGCGTCCACCAGGCGAGCCGTGCAGGCGGCCGGCCGCCCCGGCGCGTCCGAGGCACGCGGCGAGCCGCCGTCCCACGCCTCGGGGATGCATCCAGGCAACCGATCTGTCAGACCGTCAGATTCGGTGAACCGATCGCCGCACACAGGAATTTCCGCTCAGGAGGACCGCATGCGCCCATCTCTCTTGCTCTGTTCGCTCGGATTGGCTGCCCTGCTGGCCGTCGGTGTGATGGCCGCATCCGGCCCCTCGCCGGAGTCGGCTCAGCCCGACGCGCGGCTGGACCAGCTGAAGCAGGAGCTGGCCACCGATATCGAGAGTCGGCGGAAGTTCACCCAGCAGATGGTCGACAGCATCTTCAGCTTCGGCGAGCTGGGGTTCCAGGAGTTCGAGACGTCGAAGTACGTCACCGACATCCTTCGGAGGAACGGCTTCACCGTCGAGGACGGGCTGGCCGGCATCCCGACCGCCTGGATCGCCAGCTGGGGTTCGGGCAAGCCGGTGATCTCGCTGGGCACCGACATCGACGGAATCCCTCAATCGTCCCAGAAGCCGGGGGTGGCCTTCCACGACCCGCTCCTCGAGGGCGCACCCGGTCACGGTGAGGGGCACAACTCTGGCCAGGCCGTGAACGTCACGGCGGCGCTGGCGGTCAAGAGGATCATGGAGCGGGAAGGGCTCTCCGGGACGATCCGGCTGTGGCCGGGCGTGGCCGAGGAGCAGCTGGGCACGAAGGCCTACTACGTTCGTGCCGGCGCCTTCGAGGACGTGGACATCGTCCTGTACACCCACGTCGGACGGAACCTCGGCACGGGCTGGGGAGACTCCAGGGGTAACGGGCTCGTCTCGGTGGAGTTCATGTTCGAGGGGCAGAGCGCGCACAGCGCGGGGGCGCCCTGGCGTGGCCGGAGCGCGCTCGACGCGGTCGAGCTCATGAACATTGGGATGAACTTCCGGCGAGAGCATCTGCGGATCCAGCAGCGCACGCACTACGTGATCACCAACGGCGGGGACCAGCCGAACGTGGTCCCAACGAACGCCGGCAATTGGTACTATCTCCGGGAGTCCAGCTTCGAGGAGATCAAGAAGCTCTGGGACGTCGCCGAGGCGATGGCGAAGGGCGCCGCCCTGATGACGAACACCGCCGTCACGTCGCGGGTCCTCGGGTCGGCCTGGCCGTCGCACATGAACAAGACCATCGCCGAGACGATCCACTCGAACATCCAGCGCGTGGGGCTCCCCGAGTGGAGCGAGGCAGACATCGCGCTGGCGAAGGCGACCCAACGCATGATGGGCGTTCCCGACACTGGGCTGGCGACCGAGATCCGCCCGCTCAACGGGCGGGAGCACATCCCGGACAACGAGAAGCGAGGCGGGGGATCCGACGATATCGGCGACATCTCCTGGAACGTCCCCACGGCAAGTCTGAGCTTCCCGTCGAATTTCTGAGCGGGCCCGGGTCATCACTGGTCCAGCGGGATCGCCATGGCCACGCCGATCGCGCACAAGGGCGCCACCGCCGGCGCGAAGGTGCGCGCCATGACGATTCTGGATTTCGTGATGCGGCCGGAGCTCGTCGAGCAGGCCCAGGCCTACTTCGACGACGTGCAGACCAAGGACCGGAAGTACACGCCGCTCCTGCGTCCCCAGGACGAGCCGGCGATCTGGCTGAACGAGGACATCATGGAGCGATATCGGCCGGAGATGCGGAAGTACTATTACGATCCGACCCGGTACGACAGCTACCTCGAGCAGCTCGGTACCGACTACCCGGTCACCGAGAAGCCAACGTCGCAGCAGTAGACGTCACAACGAGCCCCGTCACCTCTGGAGCCCGGCGGCGGCACGGAAGGGCCGCCGCCGGGCCATCCTCCCTCACCCGACGCACCGGCGTTACCGCGCCCGCGAACGCTCCAGCTGTCTCCCGGCGCCGGCGGTCGTGAAATCCAGGATCTCACGCCCCAGCAGATCGTCCGACGTGTTGAAGTGAAGCACCTCGGACAGGTGGTTGTGATACCGGAGCTGGATCAACCTCGGACACCGACCGTCGTCACGCCGGCAGAGCTCGACGAACAGCTCGCCCGTGGTGCCCACCAAGTTCCGCTGGTCGTACTCGGCGACCACGAGCATCGCCGGCACGTCGCTGTCGGGCACATGGCTCAGGACGGATCTCGACGCGTACTGCGCGGGATCCCGGCCGAAGTACTGCCGGATGCCCTCCAGCCCGGGATCGTCGGGGTCCCAGTACAGCCGGTAGCGGCCGCTGACCAGGATGACACCCGAAAGGCCGTGTCCATTCCCAGGCTGGAACCGGGCGTCGAACGCATACGTCGCCACGTGCGTGGCGCCTGCCGAGTGCCCCATCATGAAGACCCGCTCGGGGTCTCCACCATGGGCGGCGGCATTTTCCTTGACCCACGCGACCACGCGCCGCATGTCCTCGGCGCCCGAGGGCCACGCGGCCTCGGGCGCAAGCCGATAGGTCGCGCTGACGCCGAGCATGCCGTGGCGGGCGAAGTAGGTGGGGATGTTTCCGTAGACGTGCTCGTTGAGATCCCGGTCGCCGCTGCGATATCCCCCGCCGTGCACGTACACGAAGACCGGCGCCCCCTGTCGCCCGACCGGCTGGTAGACATCGAGCTTGTGTCTGGGGTGCTCGCCGTAGGAGAGATCCTTGATCACCTCGACTCCCGTCCTCGGAGCCTCGTCCAGGAGCGGCAGGTAGACCTCCATCGACGGCTCCAGCGACGGGCCGAAGCCGATCTCGAGCATCCGCTCCCTGACAGCCTCCGGCATCATCGATTGGGCCGAGACGGACCATCCAGGCCCCACGGCCGGAACCAGCGCCAGGGATCCCAGCGCGATGACGGCGGTCAACCCGACCCGGAGGCGCTCCGGCTGCGCGGCACACGACACCATGGTCAACACTCCTCTCGGTTCCGACGACGGTTTCCCGTCGGGGCTGCTGGACAGGTCCTACGCCCGCCGGTCACAATTCGACAGGGGATGAACGCTCGACTGACGCGGTTGGCAGGGCTCGTGTGTACGGTGCTGTACGCGTCCTTCATCGTCTGGCTCTACGCACGACAGCCCCAGACGCTCTCGCAAGTAGCCGGGGACGTCGCGTCCACGGTCGGCGCCTACCGCGTGGACGACCTCGACTTCGCGGAGGGGCGTCGTTTCTTCCGCAACGAACAGTACCCGGAATCGCGTGCGGCCTTTGCCCGCGCCGACCCGGCCCAGCGCGATCCCCGGACCCAGTTCTACGTCGCCTACAGCTACTATCGTGAGGGGTGGGGTCGCCTCTACCACGACGATGCACTCTACCGTCAGGGGATCGAGGCGGTCGACCGGGCAATCGGGGCCGCGGCGGACGGCCGCGTCGTCATCGATGGCGATCCGGACCTCCAGATGCGGTCGGCGGACGAGCTCAAGGCGGAGCTCGAGCGTGGCCTGACGCGCGCACCCTCCGACCTGAACCCCCTCCGCGTCTTCAACGAGCGCAAGTGAACCGACGGCCAACCGACGGGGCGGGCGACAGAAGCGCAGCCAGGGAGGCCTTCCTCCTGCCCGTGCTCTTCTTGACCGTGACGCTGATCGGAGGGCTCCGGGTCGGCCTGGTGGGCGGGCAACTCGATTTCCGCAGCCCCCCGCTGATCTCGCTCGTGCTCGGGATTCTCCTGGTCGGCGTCCTTATCCAAGGGGGCGTGCTGGCGCCCGAGCGGCTCATGAGTGAGAGGCGTGCCCCGCTCGAGAACCTCTCGGGCGCCATCCTGCTGGTCGTCCTGTTTGCCGGCTCCGCCCAGCTCTTCAACGCCATGACACCCGAGACGGGTCTGCTGCATCTCTTCGTCAACGTGTTCTTCGTCGTCCTGCTGTGGAACACGATGGCGGCCCGCCCCGACCGCATGCGGTTGCTCAGGAGCCTCCTGGTTGTCTTCGGTTCGGCCTTCGCCCTGAGATACATCGTGCTCGCGGCGCTCTACGACCCAGGGGGAGGGCTCGCCAAACGAGTCCTGACGACCCTGATGGAGGGCGCGACCCTCGGTACGCTCGGTTACGAAACGTGGGCGCCGGCGACGGGCTACCTGGCGTTCCTCGCGGTCTACTCTACATGATCGGCCTGATTCTTCTGCCGCGCGCCACCGACGCGTCGCTCGCCCGGCGCGCGCCCGATCCACCGCCCGGAACCGGCATTCGGGTGAGCGACGCCATCGACCCGGGCAACGCCTCGGCCCGAGAGCCATGACGATTTGGCTCGGATCGGATCGCTTGCTCGAGACCGACCGGCTGACGGGCACTCGTGTCGGTGTCGTCTCGAATCCGGCATCGATCGACGCGTCGTTCCGTCACGTCGCCGACCGTGTGCAGGCGCACTCGGGCGCCACGCTGGCGGCGCTCTTCGGCCCACAGCACGGGTTCCGCGCAGACGTCCAGGACAACATGATCGAGACCGATCACGCGGTTGATCGGCCTCGTGGCGTCCCGGTGTTCTCCCTCTACACCGAGATCCGCGAGCCGCTTGGAACCATGCTCGCCGAGGTCGATGTCCTGGTCATCGACCTCCAGGACGTCGGTACCCGCGTCTACACCTACATCTACACCATGGCCAACTGCCTCCGGGCCTGTCGGGCCGTGGGGCTGCCGGTCATCGTCTGCGATCGGCCGAACCCCATCGGCGGCGTCACCGTGGAGGGCCCCCTGCTGGACGAGGCCTTCACCTCGTTCGTGGGCCAGTTCCCGATACCCCTGCGGCACGGCATGACGATCGGGGAGCTCGCCCTGCTCTTCAACGACCATTTCGGCATCGGCGCCCGGCTGGAGGTCGTGCCGATGGAGGGCTGGCGTCGATCCATGTACCACGATGCCACCGGCCTGCCGTGGGTCATGCCCTCACCCAACATCCCCACGCTGGAGACCGCCGTCGTCTATCCCGGGACCGTGCTGTTCGAGGGAACAGGGTTGTCGGAAGGCAGAGGCACGACGCGGCCGTTCGAGCTCCTGGGCGCGCCGTGGGTCGAGCCCGAGCGGTGCGCGGCACTCGCCAACGGCGCCGGCCTGCCCGGTGTCCACTTCCGGCCCGTGGTATTCGTCCCGACCTTCCACAAGCATGCGGGCGAGACGTGCGGGGGCTGCCAGATCCACGTCACCGACCGGGAGGCGTTCCGTGCGGTCGAGTCGGCGGTCACCCTGATGGTCGCGTTGCGGCGCGAATCGCCCGGTCGCTTCGCCTGGCGGGAGCCTCCGTACGAGTACGAGCGCACCAAACACCCCATCGACATCCTGGCCGGCTCGGCGGTGTTCCGGTCGCAGATCGAGGCCGATGGCTCGGCGCGCGAAACGGCACGGAGCTGGCGGCCCTCCGTCGACGGATTCCTGGAGATCCGCGAGAAGCACCTGCTGTACTGAGGTCGCGCCGGCGGTCGGCGCCGCCCCCCCCGGACTACGCCCGGGAGGTCGCCCGCGCCCGCCGGATCTGGTCGGCATGGTCGTGCGCGTGGGCGGCGTAGATCTCGAGCCAGCGCTCGACGGAGTATGGTCCGATCTCGGCGTGCGTCCCCGTCTTGGCCCAGTCCGACGGGCTCATGCGCTCCAGAAGCTCGGCGGTCGTCGCCCGGGCGGCGCCGAACGCCTCCAACGCCGTCGCGACCGGACGATCGTAGTGGAGGCGCCGGGCGAACTCTTCCTGGTCGTACGCCCAGATGAAGAGTGCGTCCTGGGTCAACAGCAGCCGCAGGCGGATCGCCGAGGTCATCTCGCTGTCGGCCAGGTGGTGCACGATCTCCCGGGGGGACCACTTCCCGGGCGCCGGGCGCGCATCCATCTCTTGCGGGGCCCAAAGGCGGAGTCCCCCGAGGTGGCCCGGCATCGCCCACCATGATGGTGACCCGATCGGCGAGGCCGGGACGCCGCCGCCGTGGACTCCGAGGCTTGAGCGCCGACTGATCCTGCGCGATTCGCGCGAGGCACTCCTCGACGAGGCCCGCGTGATCGCCGTCATGCAGGCCTAGTACTACTTTGTTAGATCGCACAATTCGGGCGAGATCCGACAAGTGATCTAATTTGAGGACATTGTACTTTTCCGGCGAATTCGGTACCCTGCGCGGTAGTGCACGACCGCCGCACGGTGGGGCAGTTGCGTCGCCTGATGAGATGGCTCGAGGCCTTCAAGGCGTGCTTCGGCCATCGCGCACAGGAGCTGGCGTTGCGCCGGTACGTCCAGGGGTTGCTCAGCGACAGCCCGCGCAAGTCGATGGAAGCGATGCTGGCGCGGGGGACCGATCCCGGGGGCTATCAAGCGTTCCAACACTTCATCACCGATGCGCCGTGGAGTGCCGACGGCGTCTGGCGCTGCCTGCGGGCGGTGCTGCCCGAACGCGAAGGGCTGGTGATCTTCGCTGGCACGAGTTTCCCCAAGCCAGGGACGTCCTCGGTCGGGGTGGCCCGCCAGTACTGTGGGGCCGTGGGGAAAGTCGCCAATGGCCAAGTGGCGGTCACCGCGGCGCTGTGGACCGGGCTGCGCGCCTACTTGCTGGGGGCCGCGCTCTATGTGCCCGAGGCGTGGCTGACCGACGCTGCCCGCGATCGGGCGCGGCTTCCCCGGGGTGTCCGGTTGCAGGCGAAGTGGCGCCAAGCGCTCACCCTGCTCCGGCAGGTGCGCGCCAGCGGCCTCACCGGCACCGGCGTGCTGGCCGATGCGGAGTTTGGCGATACCGGCCTGTTTCGGGCCATGTGGCATCGGTTGCGGCTCCCCTATGCGGTGGGGATTTCCTCGTCGCAGACCGTGTTCCTGGGGCGGCCGCGCCTCGGGCACCGGCGGGGCGGCCGGCTGGGGCGCCCGCGCACCCGGCCAGACCTGGCGGCGGGCGTGCGGGCGTACACGGTGGCCCAGGCCGCCAAGGCGCAGCCGCGGTGGCGGCCCATCAGCTGGCGCAACCGCCGCGGCGGGCGCCGCTGGACGGTCCAGTGTGTGGCCCTGCGGGTGACCCCGGCCCACGACTGGCGCGACCGCCGGCTCGCCCCCGAGGTGTGGCTGCTGGCCGAACGCGACACGGGCGCGACGCCGCGGACCAAATACTTCTTCGTCAACCTGCCGGCCACCACCTCCTGGCCGCAGCTCGTCCGACTCGCGCATCAGCGGTGGGCCATCGAGCAGCAGTACCAAGAGTTGAAGCCCCACCTCGGGTTGGATCACTTCGAAGGCCGCACGTTCCCGGGCTGGCACCATCACGTCGTGCTCACCGCCGTGACGTACAACTTCCTGCAGGCCGAGCGGCGGCGGCACCTCGCCGGGCTCACCTTTCCAGTGGCCCGCGCGATCGTGCAGGAAATCTTCACCGCGGACCTCTTTGCTCCACGGCCGTTCTACCTGAACCGCATCGAGGCGCTAAAGTCGGTGCAATTGCGGATCTAACAAAGTAGTATTAGCAGCCCGTGGTAAAAGTCCTGCGTCGCACCAAGGGCGGCGCGGCGCCCGGCTGGCCAGGCGCGAGGAGCGAAAATACCGGGAGTATTTGACCCGTCGTGAGCAAAGCCCAACGCAGCCCGCGGCGGGATGCAGCGCCGGCCGACTGCAGCAGGATTTTTACCACGGGCTGTTAACGGCCCACAGTCCGACGACCATGGTGACCCGAGTGTTCCACGCCTGGGAGCGCCGTCTCGCGTCGGTGACGCAGGACCGCGTGGTGCGACCGTTTGAGTGGGGACTCGACTGGATTCCCAACGACGGTCAGCTCCCGGACGCGCCGCCACAGGCCACCCTCGAGGCCTGGAGCTCCCGGGCGCTCGAGGACTCGCGCCGCTTCTTCGAGGTCACGCCCACGACGAGCCACCGTCTGGAAGGCGACCGGCTGACCTTCCCGAGCGCGCTCGAGACCGCGCACCCGGAGAACAACCTCGTCCGCGCCCGTTACTTCCCGGCGACACCGCGCGGGAACCCCACGGCGCGGCCGCCGCGCGCCGTCATCGTGCTCTCCCAGTGGAACGCCGACCCCGACGGACACGTCGGCCTGTGCCGTCTGCTCGCGCGTTTCGGGATGAGCGCACTACGCGTGAGCCTGCCCTACCACGACGAGCGCATGCCACCCGAGCTCAGTCGGGCCGACTACATCGTCAGCGCCAACGTGGCCCGGACCCTCCAGGTCTGCCGGCAGGCCGTGGTCGATGCCCGTCGCGCGGCGGTCTGGCTGCACCGACAGGGCTACGCGGAGATCGGCATCCTCGGCACGAGCCTGGGCTCCTGCCTCGCCCTGCTGACGGCGGCGCACGAGCCGCTGATTCGCACCGCGGCCCTGAACCACATTTCGCCCTACTTCGCCGATGTCGTCTGGGAGGGGCTCTCGACCGCGCACGTCCGCGAAGGCCTCGAGGGTGGGATCGAGCTGGACGTGCTGCGACGTCTCTGGATGCCGATCAGCCCGTTGAGCTATCTGGAGCAGATTCGTGGCAAACAGGTGCTGCTGGTCTACGCGCGATACGACCTGACGTTCCCGGTGGAGCTATCACGGCTCCTGCTCCGCGAGTTCGAACGCCGTGACATTCCGCACGAGGTAGCCGCGCTGCCGTGCGGCCACTACAGCACCGGGTTGACGCCGTTCAAGTGGCTCGACGCCTGGTTCTTGATTCGCTTCCTGGCGCGTAACCTCTAGCCCAACTGAGCTCTGGACCTGCAACGTCGCCAGCGGCCCACGCGACGGTCACAGATAGCTCGCCAGGGTCCCAAGCGCCTCGTAGAGGAGGGCGGTCAGGGCACTCACGAGCGGCGACACCGTGCCTTCGTTCACGGCATCCACCACGGTCACCGGGTCGGTCAGTACGAGCCAGATGGTCGCCGCCGCCATGCTTGCGGCAAGAAAGGCGGCCATACCGAAAACGCTGACGCTGACCCGCCCGAGGACTCATAGGAGTCCTGCCAGTCTACCTCAGCGCCATCCCCACGTGTAGCCCTCCTGCGCGCGCCCGGGCGCGCGGGACCCGTCCGGGTGCGGGGCGAAAGCGACGTCCGCCGGTTCGCCCCACGAAGACTTGACAAGAATGTTAGGAAAGCGGAGCTGGGGCGCCCAGTCCGAGCGCCGCCAGCGACGTCCGCCGGTTCGCCCCACGAAGACTTGACAAGAATGTTAGGAAAGCGGAGCTGGGGCGCCCAGTCCGAGCGCCGCCAGCGACGGCCCGACTGCCTCGCGGTCGCCGACCACGACGGTCAGGAGGCGATTCGGGTCCAGGTACTTGCGGGCAACCCGGGTGACCGCCTTGGCATCAACGCTCGAGACTCGTGCGGGAAACTGCGTCAGCTCGTCCTCCGACAATCCGTGGAGCGCGAGGGAGCCGAGGGCGCGGGCTACTTGCTCCGCCGTCTGAAATTCTCTCGGATACCCGCGGGTCAGGGCAGCCTGGGCAACGAGCAGCTCCGGCGCGGTGACGGGTCGCCCCTCGCAGATTCCCTCGAGCTCGGCGAGCACCTCCTGAATCGCGGCCGCCGTCGCGTCCGTTTGCACGCTGGTCTCCATGACGAACGGTCCCGGGGCACGCCGGAAATCGAACGAGGTGCGCGCGCCGTAGGTGTAGCCCTTGTCCTCACGCAGGTTGAGCATGATCCGGCTCGCGAACTGGCCGCCCAGCACCATGTTGAGCACGTGCGTCCGGTGATAGTCGGGATCTCCCCGCGACGCCGCGGGCAGACCAATCCGGAGCGCCGACTGCGCCGCGGCGTCCCGATGCACCAGGGCGAGACGACTCGATACCGGCGGTGACGCGAGCGCAGCGTCGCGGTCGCGCAGGGGCACGCTCGCCGTCGTCGGCGCCGCGACGGGCCAGTCACCGAAGGCCGCTCGCGCGGCAAGGGCGAGCTCGGCGTGCGAGGCGTCTCCCACCACGATGAGCGTCGCCCCGGCGGGCCGGTAGGCCGACCGCCCGAACGACACGAGCTCGGCGAGCTCGAGCGCCCTCAAGGCCTCCTCCGTCCCGATCGGGAGGTGTCCGTAGGGGTGTCCGCCCCCGTACGCAAGACGCATGAAGGCCCGGTCGGCGACCGCGGACGGGTCGCGACCAAACTGCGCCAAGCGGCTGAGGCGGAGCTGCCGCACGCGCTCGAAATCCTCCTCCCGCATCTGCGGACGAACCGCGAGATCCGCGAGGAGGGAGAGACCGCGCTCCTTGAACTTGGTGAGCATGAGCAGACTGAGCGCGGTCGCGTCGGCATTGACGCCGATCTTCAGCCGCCCGCCGATCCGTGCCACCGCGTCGTGGAGCGCGAGCCCCGGGCGCGCGCCGGCACCCTCGTCGAGGAGATCGGCCGTCGCGGCCGCCAGGCCGGGACGCGCGACCGGATCGGCCGCGGACCCCACGGGGAACAGGAGCAACGCGGCAACCAGGGAGACGCCACGGTGCTCGACCGTCCAGAGTCGCAGACTGTTGTCGAGCGAGTGCTTCGCGACCCCCGGGAGATCGAACACGGGAACGCCACCCGGAGGCGGCAGCCTCGACCGGTCGACGGGGCTCATGCGACCGACACCGGGGTCGAACCGGGTATGGCCAGCGCACCCTGTCCGTGTGGCACCACGCTGAGCGTGACGCGGCGCTGGGGGTCGAGGAAGGATGCCGCAACTTGACGGACCCGGTCGGCGGTCGCCGCGGTATATCGGCCCAGGTCACGGGGGAAGTATCCCGGGTCGTTCAAGAACACATTGTAGGTATTGAGCTGGTCGGACTTGCCGCCGAAGCCGCCCACGGTCTGGAGGCGATAGACGAACTGGGCCTCCGCCTGCGCGACGCTGCGTTCGAGCTCGGCCGGTTCGGGGCCGTCTTCGGAGAGCCGCCGCAGCTCGGTGGTGATGACGCCTTCGAGCTCGCGCAGGCCGTGACCGGGCGCCGCGGTCGCCACAATCTGAAACACACTCGACAGCTCGTGCGAGCTCTGCACGGCCGCGACGTCCGTGGCGATTCGTCGGTCGTGCACGAGCTTGCAATAGAGGCGGGATGTCTTGCCGTGTGCCAGCAGATCGCCCAGCAGGTCCAGCTCGGCGTCGCCGTCGGTGAAGACCGCCGGCGATCGCCACGCGAGATAGAGGCGCGGTAGCTCGACGTGGTCCTCGTGGAGCAGCCGCCTGTCGGCCTCGACGTCCGGGATGGGACCGACATCGACGGCCGGGGGAGCCGGACCCCGCGGAATTTCCTCGAAGTAACGGCGGGCCAACGCCACCGCGGCCTCGGTATCGATGTCCCCCGCAAGCGACAGCGACGCGTTCCCGGGATGGTAGTACGTCGTGAAGAAGGAGGTGGCGTCCTCGATCCGCGCCTCGGCGATGTCGGGCGCCGCGCCGATCGTCAACCAGTGATAGGGGTGCTCGGGCGGGTAGAGCGCCGCCATGACGGCCATGACGGCGAGACCGTAGGGGCGGTTCTCGTAGGTCTGACGTCGCTCGTTCAGGACGACGTCACGCTGGTTCCCGAACTTTTCCGGCGTCAGCGCGGGCAGCAGGAAGCCCATGCGGTCCGACTCCAACCACAGCGCCAGCTCCAGCGCCGTGGTGGGCACGACCTCCCAGTAGTTGGTGCGATCGGCGTTGCTGGAGCCATTGATGGCCGCGCCGGCCTGCTGCAGCGGCTGGAAGAACCCCTCGTCGTGATGAGCCGATCCCTCGAACATCAGGTGCTCGAACAGGTGTGCGAACCCGGTCCGCCCGGGACGCTCGTTCTTCGACCCGACGTGGTACCACAGGTTGACGGCGACGATCGGAAGGCGATGGTCCTCGTGCACCAGCACATCCAGCCCATTCGCCAACGTGTGCTTGGTGCAGGCGATATCCATCGGAGTGCCGCGCGATCAGCCGACCGGCGTCGGGGAGATGGGACGCCGATAGCTGGCGATGGACACCTGGGCCGCGACCGCCTCGGCGGCCGCGCGGAACGCGCGCCCCGCCGGTGAATCCGGCTCCGACACCGTCAGCGGCACACCGGTGTCGCCGCCCACCCGAATCGACTCGTAGATCGGGATGCTCGCCAGAAGCGGAATGCCGAGCTCCGTCGCGACCCGCTCCGCGCCGCCTCGGCCGAAGATATCGCTCTCGTGGCGGCAGCTCGGGCACGCGAAGTAGCTCATGTTCTCGATGAGACCCAGGATCGGGATGTTCAGCTTCTGATACATCGCGACCGCCCGCCGGCTGTCGGCGAGCGACACGGTCTGCGGCGTCGAGACGACGACGGCCCCGGCGGCCGGCACCGTCTGGCTCAGGCTGAGCGCGATGTCTCCGGTGCCGGGGGGCAAATCCACGACCAGATAGTCCAGGTCCCTCCATCGCACCTCGCGAAAAAACTGCGTGATCACCCCGTGCAACATTGGGCCGCGCCAGATCACCGGGGCGCCCGGAGCGGTCATGAACGCCATCGAAACCACCTGCAGACCATATTTCTCGGCCGGGAGAATCTTCTGCCCGTCGGTCGTCAGGGGACCCTCGACACCCAGCATGATGGGAACGTTCGGGCCGTAGACGTCGCCGTCGATCAACCCCACTCGCCCGCCAGACTTGGCGAGCGCAATCGCGAGATTCACAGACAGGGTCGTCTTGCCCACCCCGCCCTTGCCCGCGCCGACCGCGATGATGTTCTTGACGCCCTCCACCGGCGCGCGTCCGGCGTCGGGACCGGCCGCTGACCTGACGCTCGCGGTCATCGTGATGTCGACCGCCGTGACGCCGGGCACCTGCGCCACGGCCGCCTGCGCCTGATCGCGCATCTGGTCCTTCACCGGGCAGGCCGGCGTGGTCAACTCGATGCTGAACGCCACGCGACCGTCGGCAGCGATCGTCAGATCCTTGACGAAACCGAGACTCACGATGTCCCGGTTGAGATCCGGATCCTTGACCGCCTTGAGGGCCTCGAGCAGGGTTGGCTCATCCACCGGCATCGTGCTCATGAGTCATCCAGTCTAAATTTCCCGGCGCGCTGACGCCTCGCGCCCCACCCGGTCCGGTCCGGGCACGACCTGGCTCACGCGAACCCAGATGCGGCGCCTGTCTCTCACCCGGATCCGCGAGCGTGTTTCGGGAAGATCGGAGAGGGGGCGCGGCTAGGCCTTCTCCTCGGCCATGTCGCCGGCGATCGGGAGCTTGAACTTCTCGCCCTGGTACGCCTTGAAAATCAGCACCAGCCACAGAATGAAGGTCACGGGTACCAGCAGCAGGCCGATGGCCCAGCCGATCAACGGAATAAAGGTCAACACCATGTTCATCACGAACAGACCACCGAACGTAATCGTCGACTGCATCGCGTGAAACCGCACGAACTTGCTGTCCTTCTCGATCACCAGGAACACGACCCCGGTGACGAACCCCATCAGGTAGGTGAGCGCCGCCGCAAGGTTCACGTCGAGCCCCGTCGTCGACTTCTCCGAGGGAAGGGTGCTGGGATCCATGAGACCTCTCCTAGTTGGGAGCCAAGGGATCGACCGCCTCGTCACGACGAGGCGAAGGCACGCGGGACCATCACTAGCGAATCACGACTCGCACGTCTACGGGCGTCGTGGGGCCGTCCGGCAGCCTGATCCCGCACCTCAGTCGCGCCCCGTCCCTCACCCCGGCCGGCACGGCCACCCGCACCCGGTGCCGACCCTCGTCCAGACCCGTCCCGCCACAGTGGGCGCAGGCGTCCATCCAGATCTCTCCCCGTCCACCGCACTGCTGGCAGCAGCAACGTACCGCCACGTCGACCGGAATACGGGCGCCATGAAACGCTTCATGCGGCGTCAGGACAATCTCCGCCGACCCCGAGGGGCGCTCGTCCTCGCCGAAGAAGGCCCCGAGCATCCGCTGGACGACGTCTCTGACCGACGGGAAATCGATCGACACCTCGTCCGCGAACCAGCGGGTGTCGGACGGACCCGGATGCGGGCGTCTGAGACTGGCGAGACGGGCATCGTAGCCGCGCCGCCGCTCCTCGTCGCCCAGCGTCTCGAACGCCCGTTTGAGGTCCTCGAGCGACTGAGGCTCCCCCGGACGGCCGGGTGGGTCCGCACGCTCACTGGCCAGTTGCCGGTAGGCTCGCTCGATCTCGTCCGCGTCGGCGTCCTCGGACACTCCGAGGATGAAGTAGAAATCGCGCATCGGTCTTTACTGACTCGGTAACGATAGGGAGTGGACTCGCGTCTTGTCAAGCCACCACCCGGGTGCTAGTATGGCGCTCGTCGACCGACAGCATCGCGACGATCGTTCGGTCTCGGCCGATCGTCCTGTCGTGGGGGATGTGACCATGGGCGCTCTCCGAACCTGCCCCGACTGCGGAGGGATTCTCGAGCTGACCCGGCCGGGTTGGGAGGTGGCCATCGAGGTCGCCCTCTCGGCAAGCCCACCCGAACATCCACCCGTTCGCTGGCTGTGTCTGATCTGCGGGTATCACGAGGCGTTCCAGAGTCCCCCATCGGCCGAATCGGCCTGAGAAAACCGTCACTGAAGAGGCGTGGTTGCGAGCGGGTCGGGAGGAGTGGGCGGCATGCTCCGCCTTGAGGAAAGGCCCGGACTGGCCTCGGGGAGTCGTTCAGCGCGCGCCCAGCGTCAGAAGCATCTCCTTCCGCACGTCGTCTTCGAGCTCATCCAGCGTCAGGGCTGCCTCGCACTCGTCGCAGAGTAGCTCGAAAACGGCCGGCCGGCTCTCCTCTGACACCTCGACGCGCGAGTCCTCCATGTGGACCACGTGCATCTGTAAGGTCTTGACCAGGAAGTTCTTTTCGTTCCCACAGCTCGGACAGCTCAGCGGCATCCTCGGCTCCTCTCGGGACTACTCATATTCACGGCAAGTCGTCGAATTCTACGGCCTGCCCAACCGGGAAGCAATCACCATCTTCTCCCTCAGGGGGCACACCGGCGCTCCTGGACCGGCC
Organism: Vicinamibacterales bacterium; assembly: GCA_965197935.1. Classification (GTDB taxonomy): domain Bacteria; phylum Acidobacteriota; class Vicinamibacteria; order Vicinamibacterales; family CAZQMT01; genus CAZQMT01. The sequence continues at coordinate 1,457,149 of CBDAOD010000003.1, forward strand.
GTGCCCCGCCCGATCCGGTTGACATCCCCTCCAGCGCCTCGTAAGCTCGGGGGCCTCGGGACACCGCCGGCGATCATGGTGACAGCTGTGCCCCAGGGAGGTCAGTGTCGATGCCGACAGACGTCGGGACGTACCGGATTCGCAGCGCGGCCCGTGGACCTCACTGGATTGCCTGGGTCGCGGAAGGGCCCACGGACTCGCCGGTGCAGTCTGTCGTACACGTCGGTCAGACCCGGGAGGAGGCAGAGCGAGGCGCCACGGCGTGGGCCGAGCAACACGCCCCCGGAAGCGGCGGTTCCTAGCCGCTCATCCCGCGAAGTGCTCTTCGGCGTCGTGACCCGCGACCTCGCGTTCCATCTCCAGAAGATCTCCGAGGCCTAAGAGCTCGCCCGCCGAGTGATCCGAGAAAATGCAGTGCGGTCCCTTGGCCTCGACCGATACCAGCGCGACATCCAAGCCGCGGGCGACGTACGCAGCCGAGACACACCCGCACGGCAGCGATTCGAGCTGCTGAAACTCGACGGTCACGCCGGGACTCGTTTCGACCACACGTGCTGTAGCCATGTTCGCCACCTCACGGCTGGATCCGATGCAAGATCCGCACCAGCCTCGAGCCGCCCTCTATCAACTTAGACTGAAGTGGCGACCCGCGGGTTCCTGGTATCACCCCGTGGTGAAAGTCCTGTGTTGCCACCAAGGGCGGCGCTGCGCCCGGCTGGCAAGGCGCGAGGAGCGAGAATACCGGGGAGTATTTGACCGACAAGCAACGCAGCCAGGCGGGATGCAGCGCCGGCCGACTGCAGCAGGACTTTTACCACGGGCTGCTAGCCGAGCACCGAGACCGGGTGACCCGGAAAGAGCGCCCTCGCGGCCTCGACGTGGCGGTCCAGTCGACCCTCGTCGCGTGGGGCCGGGCCCGCGCCCACGTCGAGCACGGCGATCGTGCCGTCGGGTGATCGAACCAGACAATCGATGGAGCCACGGGCGATGACGCTGCCGTCCGACACCGGTACCCGCAAGGAGAAGGGCACGTCGTAGAAGCACTGGCCCTCTCGCAAGCGGGTGACCACATCCGGCCGCGTGCAGAGCGCCAAGTAGCCGGACACGGCGCGCTGGATGGCCTCGTCCCGGTCCTCGATCTCCATGACTTCGTCGGGCCGCACGAGGTCGGCCGCGCGATCCCGGATCGCCCCGTGGTCCGCGCCGTCCTCGAGCCCGGCTCGAAGCAACCGCTGGATCAGGGCGCGCACCAGTCGGTCCGTCGATGACGCCGGGGGTGCGATCTCGTCTCGTCCAGGATCGCCACCCTTCCGCCCTTCACGTCGCGTCGGCTCCCCCCACCGCATGGCGGGCCGCCCGGCGGCGGGGGGCTGTGTCGGCCCGGTCTGGGAGGTGACGGGCACGCGGTCGGTCTCCGCGTCTCGACCGCGGGGCACCGGGACTCGGCAGATGCGGAGGAGGTGGGACCTGCGACCCGGAATGCCCCACTCGACCCACTCGCCGGAGGCGCGTGCCGCCGACTCGAGCATCTGGTGGAACGAGGGCGGCAGCACCTCCGCCAGACTCCCCGGCCCCGACTTCATCGCACCGCCGACCAGCACGGTCGAGATGTACAGATGGTCCCGGGCACGTGTTACGGCGACGTAGAGGAGACGCTTGGACTCCTCGCGGTCCCGCGCACGCTCCTCCGCCTCGGCCGCCGGCTGGAGCGAGGCGACAGACACTATGGGGCCCTCCCCACCAGACTCCGTCACGACGCGGATCGGCTGCGGCGTTCCGCCGGCGCCGCGTGACAGGCCAACCAGGAACACCACGGGGAACTCGAGTCCCTTCGACGCATGGACGGTCATCAAGCTCACCGCGTCCTGTGCGTCCACGACGGCATTGGCTTCGTCACCCGCGGACAGCCGGTCGACGTGCTCGGCGATCCTCGACATCGTCGCGAACCCTCGGTTCTGGAACCGCCTGACCAGGGCGCTGAACTTCTTCACGTTCTCGCGAGCCTGCGGTGCGCCGGAGGACCTCAGCTCGTGGGCGTAGGCGGTCTCTGCCAGGATCAGGTCGAGCAGGTCCGCCGGCGGCATCCAATCGACCAGGGCGAGCCAGTCTCCCAGCGATGCCCTGAGCCGCGACAGCACTCGCCGGTCTTCGTCACCGAGTCCGGCGCCGCTCTCCGTGGGGCCATCCTCCAGCAGCGCATGAGCGACGTGCGGCGCGAGTCGGCTGATACCTTCGTCCGACAACCGTACGAGCCGGGACCGAAGGAGGGCGACGGCACGCGCGTTCGAACCCGGGTCCGCCAGGTAGCGCATCACCGCGCACAGATCCTTGATCTCCTCCGCGTCGAAGAACCCCAGTCCCTTGTACACGTAGCCTGGGATCCCACGCGTCTCGAGTGCCGACTGGAACTCCCGATGGCTGTCACGCGAACGGAACAAGATGGCGACGTCACCCGGACCCACGCGCCGCAGGGCACCCGACTGCCGATCGCGCACGCTCCCGTCCATCAGTAGACGCGCGATCTCCCCGGCCACGGCTTCCGCGCACGTCTCCAGGCGATCGCCAACCGCGACACCCAGGACGCCGCTCGCCTCACGCTCCTCCGGCTCTGAGCTGGGCCGCGCCGATTCGGCGTCCACCTCGAGCGGGAAGCGATCTCCCGACCGATACGAGAAGGCATCGCGGCGCTCGGCGTCCTTGTCGACCGCCTGGCACAGATCGTTCACGAACTCGAGCAGCCGCGGCACCGCGCGGAAGCTCCGGGAGATCCACCGGCGCGACCTGCCGCCCACCCGCAATGCGTCGACGTGGAATGCCGCCTCGTGGAGGAGCTCCACCTCGGCATCGCGAAACCGATAGATGGACTGCTTCTTGTCGCCCACCAGGAAGATCGAGGGTGGCACTGGCGCCTCGTGCACCAATCCGAATCCCTCTCCCCAGGAGCGAACGAGCAAGGAGACGAGCTCCCACTGTGCCCGACTCGTGTCCTGGAACTCGTCGACGAGGATGTGGTGGTAGCGGGACTCGAGGCGGTAACGGCTCTGTGCGAACTCGTCCATCTGGCGCAGCAGGCCGAGCGCGCGGTCCAGCGCCTCTGGAAAATCGAGCACGGCCTGACGGGTCAGGATGCCACGGTACTCGCTCAGGGCGATTGCCAGGATCCGCCGCACGCCGCGCGCCAGGACGCGGTTGAGGTCGGTGGCAACCGCGTCGAGCACTCCGGCGACGGACGGCGCGAGACCGGTCACTGCCGCCGAGTGGCGACGCCAGGCCGCCGCGGAGACGCAGTGGTGCTTGCCGTAGTCGGTCAGCCTGACACGGGGCTGCTGGGCACGTGTCAGGAAGTGCGCGGCGACGCGACCGAGCGTGCCGCGAATGCTCGTGGCGTCTCGATCCGCATCGTGTGCCATCGCCCGCAGATCCCGCGCGAGCATCTCGAACCTGGGGTGCGCCACGGGACCGTCGGCCAGGAACTGGTCGAGGCCGCCCGGCGCCGCCGCGATCAGATCGATCAGGCGCTCGGCGGCCCGCTGGCAGGCACGCTCGGCCGTCACATCCAGTGGACCCGACGCGAGATAGCGGTCGAGCGCCGCCGGGGCCACGAGCCGGCGCTCGATCAGATGACCCAGGCTGGCCCGCAGACGAAGGGGCGCGACCGCCCCGAGCACGAGCGCCACATCGGCGTCACGGGGGACGAGGCCGTAGACGATCGCCATCGTGCGGTCGAGGGCCTCGTCGAGCAGCCTCGGGATCTCGGTCTCGTCCGCCATCGTGAACCCGGGGTCGAGACCCGCCTCCAGCGGGAACTCACGGAGCAGCGACAGGCAGAAGGCGTCGATCGTCGTGATCTCGATATCGGCCAGCCGCTCGGTCAGGTCTCGCCATCGCGACGGCGCGATCTCCCCCTGCGCGGCCGCGGCCCGGAGGCTGCCGACGATTCGCTCGCGCATCTCGGCGGCAGCCTTACGGGTGAAGGTCATGGCGAGGATGTTGGCGGGGCTGACCGAGGCCTTCAGCAGGTTGAGGTAGCGGTCCGCGAGCACCGAGGTCTTGCCCGTACCCGCGGACGCCTCCAGGACCACGTTGTTGGCCGGGTCGACCGCAAACGCGCGCGCCGTTCCGTCGTCACTCGCCACGAACGTAGTCCTTCCGGCAGATCGTCGCATAGGCGCAGGTACGGCAGAGCGTCGTCTCGGCCGGCCGCGGCGGGAAGTCACCCGATTCGATGCCCTCGATGGCTTCGAGAAATCGACGCTGGCCCTCGTCGAGCGCCGCGCGCAGCCGGGACGGATGCCGCGCCAGCGGGATGAGCGTCTCCCGCGTCCCGAACGCCAGGTAGGCGGCCTCGGTCAGGTGCCATCGCCGACCCAACCGGGCCTCGAGCCGCTGCTCCGCACAGACACCGTAGATCGGCAGCTGCACCGAGCGCCCAAGCTTTGGCGCTCGCCCCAGCTTGTAGTCGACCAGCCGCAGACCACCGTCCGCGAGCAGGTCGATCCGGTCGGCGATCGCCTTCAGCCTGAGTCGGCGCGGCGCGGTCTCGGGACCCAGGACGAACTCCCCCTCGAGCACGTGCTCCAGCAACCGATCCAGAATCCGCACCGGAGACTCGGCCTCCATCCGCAGCAGTCGCTCACCCAGGCCGACGGCGACCGGCGAGCCCAGCAGACGGGCGCGCTCGAGCGATCGATCCGGCTCGGGCACCTCGCGCAGCAGGCGATCGGATGTCTCCCGGAAGCACCGCAGCGCGAGCGTCAGATTTCCCGGCGTCACCGCGCCGCCCGGGTCCCGCGACCAGACCGCGAAGAACTCCCGGAAGACCTCGTGGAGCAGCCGACCGCGAGCCATGGCTGTCATCGTGGGCGAGTCTTCCTGCTCGGCTTCGAGTCCGAGGACGTCCCGCGCGAAGAACGTGAACGGGCACTGGAGGTATCGCTCGGCCGCGCTCACGGCGTAGGGCTGATGGTCACCCCGGGCTATCACCCCATGAAAGGCGGGATCGGACGGAGGTGTCCGGCTCGACCGAAGGGCCAGCCAGGCCGCGGTCGTCCCGCGGGCGTCCGCCGGGCCGTGATCCGCACCTGTCACCTCGGGGAGACCGCCCGGCGACGGCGCGGCCGCGGATGTGGCCGGCACGGTCGCGAATGGCGGCGTGGAGAGGTCGTCGAGCAGCGCCGAGGGCGGCACGATGGCGTCGTTCTCCAGCGTGAACGTGGAGATCGCGACGGTCTCGCGGGGAAGGTCGAGCAGATCGCGAAAACCGGCGCGAGCGCCGGCCAGCCGGTCGGACTCGCGCGGCCATCCCAGGGCGCTCAGGAGCGAGGGCGGGTAGAAGACGTTGCGCCGCGGCCGCTCGGGCCAGTCGCCCTGAACGACTCCAACCAACCAGACCTCGTCGAAGTCCCCGTAGCCCGCGGCGCGCGCGTCGACGAGGTGCACGCCGCCCCGCCGTGGAGATGGGGCGAAGGTCCTGACCTCGATGCTGCGCCGGATGCTCGCCGCCAGATCCGAGAACGCGCCCGCCTCGTCGCCGTGCGCCGCGTGAGCATCGCGAAGACCCCGCAGCACGGCCAGCACCGCCGCGCGTCCGCGCCGCTGTCGCTCCGCGAACGGCCGTCCGGACGAGATCGGGCGCTGGCGCCCGTGCAAGAAGCTCACGAGCAGATCCAGGTGGACAGTCGGACGCGCGGGTCGCTCGAGCGCGCGAAGGTCGAAGGCCGCCGCGGCCGCCACGCGCGCGCCGCGGACCGCGGCCGACTCCCCAATCGACTCGCCCCTCGTCGCGGCCCACTCCGCCGCCATGGCGCGGAGTCGTTCACGACCACCGAGATACCGTGCCGACCGCAACCGCCGGTCGAGGGCCGTCAGGTCGCCTGGATCGAGCGGCGTCGCATCCACCTCGAACCTGAGCTGGGGCGAGCGCAGCAGCGCCAGTGTCGTCCCTCGCGTGAAGCCGGAGAGCACGAACGACAGGACCAGATCGAGGGTCGCGGCGAATGGTTCCGCCGCCAGTGGTGTGCCGTCGAGGGTCTGGTCCGGAATACCCGCCGCGCCGAGAGTGCGCCGCGTCAGATACAGATACGGCAGCGGTCGCTGAAAGACGATTGCCGTTCTCTCGGGCCGGTGCGCCCCGGACGCGCCGCGCGCGGCAGGCTCACCCGACCCGTGGTGGATCTCCTGTTGCAGTCGTGCCGCGATCGCCCGGAGCTCCTCCTCTCGATCGCGGCGTACGAAGAACGGCTGGGACCGATCCTGCGTCGGCATCAGCAGGACGGGGCGATCGGGTTCCGGTTCCTCGACCCGCACCTCCTCGAGACCAGGTAGCCGAGCGTGCAGACGCTCGTAGAAGCCGGTCGCCAGCACGGCCTCCGTCGCGACGAGATCGATGCGCTCCAGTCCCGGCAGCCGCGCGAGCAGGTCGAAGTCGGCCGGCCAGAGCCCGGACGGATCGGCGGACCGGTCCGCGACGGTCACCACCAGATGGCGCAGGATCGCTGCGCGCGGTGTCTCGAGCAGACGACGTCGGAGATCGGCCTCGTCGACCCTGTCCACCCGAGTCATTCGTTCTTGATAGGCACGGAACGTCGCCACGAGGAATCGGGTCTGGCGGAGCAGCCGATTCGCTCCGCGATCGAACTCCGCGCTCGGCTCCAGCTCACCAACCATCAGCCGCTCGAACGTGTCGATCGAATGGCCCAGTCGGCCAATCGACTCGTAGAGTGAAGCCATCTCCGCCACGAGACCCGGACGCGACTCGAACGGCGGTCGTGCGCCCGATGCAATCGCGTCGCGGATGGCGGAATGGAACAGCGCCTCGCGCTCGAAGGACGTCAGTCTGCCCGGGGCGCTCGGGAGCCCGGCGTGCATGGCCCGTACCACGCCTCGCGGGACACGATATCGGGAAGCACCACCGCGCACGCGGTGTGATCCGGCACGCCCGCCGCCTGCGGACCGAGCAACCGAAGCTCGAACGTCCGACGCAGCTGCTCCGCAGCCGCACGCGTCGGAACGACCACCGCGCAGCCACGCGCGCGCTGCAGCTCCCGCGTCTCCACGACGGACACGATCGCGCGCTGACGCGTCCGTAGGTCGGGAACCCTGAGCAGCCTCGTTCGGCGCGGCGTGATCACCTGGAGTCGCTCGCCCCGGCCGCCCTCGACCGACCAGCCCGTGACCGGCACGGCTCGCAAGGTGGCTGTGGAAAACGTGTGGATGCGCGGTGCATCTGCTGTGGATCGACTGACGACACGATTATTTTTTTTGACGGGATTCCGCCAGGAAGTACATCTCTGCCGAACCTCGACGGATCTTCGATGGTTCTTTCGCTTGACGATGCGTGCGGAACCACTAGAATACCGAAGCATTCCAACATCGGCGCGAGCACGGGAACACCTTGGCGGTCCAACACATCACCGAAACGATTAACGGTCTCGTCTACCGAATCGAGATCACACCGGTAGCCGCAAACAGGTGGCGTGCGCAGCTGTTGCGTCTGCATGGTGGCCCAACCGCGCTGATGCCCTTCTACGGCCAGACGCCCGAAGAGGCGGCGCAGCTGCTGCGCGGCTGGTTGCTGCTCGCTCACCGGGGCGCGTCACAACATCCCGCCTGAAACGACGCGAGCCGATCCGACGCCCTGGCACGGAACGACCAAGGACGCGGGCCACCTCGGCGGATTGCCCTTCGGGGGTCGTTTCGCACCACGCGGCACTGACGACGTGGCACGTCACCAGCCGGCGCGGCATCAGCGCCGCGGCCAGCAAGCGGTCAGCGTGTGATTCTGTCTGGAAACGCGCCGGAGAGACGAGACCCAACCGAGGCGGAACTCACAGCCGGCCCGCACTGAGGACACCGCACGCGGGGAGCTGGTGGACCAGACGGGATTCGAACCCGTGACCTCGTGAATGCCATTCACGCGCGCTCCCAACTGCGCCACTGGCCCAATCTGTCCGCGAGCGAACGTCTCATTGTAGCCCGCGGGTTGGTCGTGGTCAAAAACCGCACGGGCGCCGCGGAGCGCCTCCGTCGTGCGGTCGAGCATCAGGGAGGAATCGGTGGGCGGCTAGATCTCGGGCAGCTCGCGCCCGATGCTGTCGCGGTACGCCTCGGGTGTATCGATGTCGATGAAGGCCCCCGCGTCGTCGACGTCGACGTCCACAATCTCCGACGCGTGCTCGCGAAGCACGCTCTTGGCTCCAAGCTCGGGGTTCGCCCGGCGCAGGTCGGCGAAGACGCGCGCGCCGAAGATGACGGGGTGGCCGTGACGGCCACGGCGCGCCGGCCGCACGATGGGAGCGGCCGTCCGCCGGTGAGCCGCGAGGAGTGCCGTCACGGTCTCCACCGACACCAGCGGGACATCGACCAGCGTGACGAGCATGGCGTTCACGCCGGGTCGATCGACGACCCGGAGGGCCGCCAGCAACGACGAGAGCTGTCCTCGCTCGGGGTGGGTGTTCACCACGACCCCGAGCGGTGGGGCGCCGGGTGGCAGGCGACTCGACATCTCGAGGAGGTCGGGACTGACGACGACCAGCACGTCATCGAGATTCGCGGCCCGGAGCGTCGCCGCGACCCGCGAGAGAAACGTCTCACCCTCCGTTCCGATCGGAAGCAGCGCCTTGGGGCGGCCCATTCGCGAGGACGCACCGCCCGCGAGAATGACCCCTGGGATCATGAGGGCACCGACCCGCCCGCCGTCAGCCGGCGGGCCCATCGTGCTAGAATTCGCCGATGCCCGAGGTCGACGTTCATATCCGCTGCCAGCGCTGCGGTGTGCCGATGGAGCTGCGGGACCCCGGGCCGGGAGCGCCCTGGACCCCTGAGCAGTTCTGGGTCTGCCCGCGATGCGGCCGGCACTTCTGGACGACCTACCCTCCGCCGAAACCCAAACCGGCTGCTCCGGCCAAGTGAGCCGATCACAGTCTCCGTAGGCGGCCGTCCAGAGTCAACCCACAGGCGCCCCCGCACGACCGGGACCGGGGATCGCCACCTCGATGGTGCCTCCTAAAGCAAGGGAAATCCCGAGGTGGCCGGACGCACTGGCACACATCCGCGACTGGCGCTAAACCACCCTGCACGCTTGACTTCGGCTGGAAGAGCGCCTACACTTGCCCCGTCCTCAAGCTCAGAGTATCCACCCAGGGATTAGGGACGGCCTAACCCGGAGCGATAGGGTGTTCCGGACCACCGTCGGGAGGGTAGGATCGGCATGAGGACGGAGGGCGGTGCTTCGCGACCAGCTCTCATCGACTCTCGGGATTCGCCTGGGGTTCCGTTCAATCGGAGGCCGGTATGCCATCGGGTACGATCGCAAGACTCCTCATCGACAAGGGCTTCGGATTCATTCGAGACGAAGCCGGAATCGAACACTTCTTCCACCGCAGCTCGGTGCGTGGGGCGGTATTCGAGCTACTACGCGAGGGTCAACGGGTGGACTTCGCGTCCGAGGAGTCCGGCAAGGGACCCCGGGCCGGCGAGGTCCGGCTCGTCGAGAGCTAGGTCCCTCGTTTTCTTCGTCGTCGACACGTTCCTCGTGAGAGCCGGATCCCGCAGAGGGGCCCGGTCGCCTCTTCGGTGTCGGCCGGGGGGAACACGGGTCGGGCACTCGACGTCGGCCGGCGCTGGCGCGTCAGAGCTTGCGGTGGCCACTGCTACGCCGATCGCGGTCCCCCGCCGCTGGTCTCATGAGAATTCGGCCTGGGTGCTCGCATCATCGGCAGCGCCAGAAGTCCTGGATCGCCCGAAGCTGGCCGGGGTAGGGCTCGTCCAGGGCCTCACGCCGAGCCCGGCCGACACGGAAGCGAACGGGGCCCGGTGGCCCTCCCGGTCTTCAAAATCGGTCGCTCCCCGCTCACGCGGGGGGGCTGGGTTCGACTCCCAGGCGCTTCCGCCACTCTCTCCACGGATTCACCCCGCAAAAACAGGCCTAGAGGGAGCGATTCGACCGATCACCTCCGTGGTAGGGCCAGATCGTAAGTCGCAAAAACACGCCAGAAACTGGCGTTTTGTGGCAGACCTCGCCATGAAAACGTGGCACCGATCGTGGCACCAACCACGCCCTCCTTATATGTGGGGATCTCAGCCAGCCGCGTAGCCCTGAGCCGCACACCGCGGCGCAGACTGCTGAGCAGCGTCCGCTGTCACCGTCCGATACGAGTTCACCGACGAGAACACCTTCCCGTTTGCGCACCTTCCTGGGGCGCTTGGTGAAGGCCAAGGACGCCGCCCGACACCGCCACGATCGCCCAGCGGATCCTGACGATGAACGTCGACGGTGCTCGCGGTGCAAGAGGTCGAGGACATCGACATCCTAAAGACCTTCAACCGGGATCAGCTCGGCGGTCTCTATCCGCACCAGGTCCTGGTCGAGGGAAACGATCCGCGGTTCATTGATGTGGGGCTGCTCTCCAAGCTTCCCATCGGCGCGGTCACGTCGCACCAGAAAGCCGTGCACACCGATGATGCCTCTCGTCCAGTGTTCAGCCGAGACCTCCTCGAGGTCGACATCCTCAACCAGACACGCTCTGCGCGGCTGTTCACGCTCTACAACACGCACCTCAAGAGCCACTTCGGGGACAACGACAACGGAGGGCAGGGGCAGATCGATAACGACGCTCGGCGCCAACGCCAGGCTGAGAGCATTGCGACGGTCGTGGCCGCGCAGATGCGGCCCAACAGTCGCTACGTGATCACCGGGGACATGAACGATCCGCCGGATGCGCCGCCCTTGGCGCCCATGCGCACGATCGAGGGGAATCAGCTCGTCAACGGCCTCGCAACCCCGACAGAGACGCGCCCGCCGGAGCCGGAGACCACCGGCCCCACGCCGACGGATCCGGCCTGGACACACCGGTTCAAGGAGAGCGGGCAGCCGCCCGAGCACTCGCTCTTCGATCAGATCTGGTTGAGTCCGGCGCTGGCGCCATCACTGCGAGGGGCGTTCATCGGTCGCCGCACGAAGCACGGCGGGGACGGGAGCGATCACGATCCGGCCTGGGTGGAGCTGGAGCTGTAGCTCGGCTCGCGGCACGGTTACGGCGTCCCAAGCCGATGTGACGGCCGGACATCCTTCGACTGCAGGCGCATGTAGACGCGAAGGTGTTCGCGCGCTAGGCTGAGGTCATAGCCTTTCAGCTTTTCTCTGGCCTGCCAGCAGCGGCGGGCTGCCAGCCTCTGAAGAGCCCAGCGTATCCGGGCGTTCACGTCAAGGAGGTTGCCGTGGCGAGCATCGTCCCCCGGCCCAGTCGTGGCCCCGCTCGAACCATTCCGGAAGTGACGGCGCTGGTTAAGCTCGAGTACTACGAGATGCCCGGCTTGGCTCTGACCCAGCCACAGGCCCAGCAGCTGTTCGGACTCGATGCCGTTACCTGCGAGGCGGTCCTCGGCGCGCTTGTGGACAGCGGGTTTCTTCACCGCACTAACAAGGGCACCTACGTCCGAAGGCGTAACGAAGGCGAGACAATTCAGCGAATCAGGCGAGCAGTACGCTCAGGTAAACTCATTCAACCGTTCAAGGCTGCCGCCGTGAATAGGGCGCTGGGCGTCACCTTTGCGTGGACTTTCCTGCCAAAGCATCGCATTGGTAGCCCTGGTTGCGACACTGAGCTATTCCTGCGAGTGGGTCGCGGAGAGTACCGCCTGTCTCCAGACCAACAGGCCCTGGTGGATCTTGCGGCGGAAGTTCCAAAGTAGCCTACTGCCCACAAATTGGACTGGGGCGCATTGCCGAGCTCGAGCCGAAGGCCCAGCGCCGCTCGGCGTGAGGGGCTAGACTCGGAGGACCGTGAACACCCCATCCGACTTCTTCATCCCGCCGCTCTCGGCGCCCGCTCGTCGTACCTTCCTCGAGCTGATGCGCGTGGAGAAGCTCGGGAAGCTCGCCCCGATCTACGGCTACCGGGAGGACGAGGCGCAACGGGCGCTCGAGGTGGCCCTGGCGGGAGGCGAGGAAGTCCCATGAGTCTCACGGCCGAGCTTCGCGTGACCCCTCACAAGACGTAGAGCGATCAGTTCGTGCCACCCGTCACGCTCTTCATCTGCACAAGGGTGTCGGTGTTTTCCGCGATGCGGAAGAACACGATGAGGAGCTCCATGTACACCCGTGCTCCCAGGGCACCCAGGATGAAGGCGATCGGCGCGCCTACGACGCCGCCAAGCATCCCGATGGCCCTGCCGGAGGCAAGTCCGCCGATGAGTATGGCCAGTGCCCAGATTCCCACCAGCAGAAGCAACAGCACGTATAGGACCTTGACGATGCGTATGGTGATAAATTCCTGGAAAGACAGATCCAACATGGTAGCGAAGAAGCTTTGTGAACCAGACATGGGTCTCTCCTCTTCCGCCGCTACCCGGGCCGGCCCCCGGGCGCGGGGCTGAAAGGTCGTCGACTCCGTGTTGAACGGCGCCATCATGCTACACGAGCTGCCGGCTCGTCGCCAAGACTCGCGGGGGCCTTCAACAAGTCCAATCCCGTTATCCGAATACGACTGACGGGATCAGCTTGAGCGCCGGGCGCTGGAGGTGGCACTCGCGGCGGGCGAGACAGACGTCGAGGCGTGCTGCCGGCGGCTGGACGCCCGCGTGACGCGGGGGAGTTGATCTAGAGGACCGCAGGGGAGAGCGGCCGCGGAGCCCGCTCAGCTCCGAGGAACCCGCTAAGCTGGAGGCGCTGCGAAACTACGACGCCTCCCTGAGCCAGAGGGGACTGGCGCGGATCGCCGAGCTCGAGGCGAAGGGCCCACCGGCGGGGGCGTGAGTCAACCTACGGCGGGGCGCGGGAACAAAGCCCTCGCGAGAAATCTGGCCGGTCAGCACAGGGGCTTCAGAAGAAGCACCAATAGCCGACGCACCCTACGCCGATCGCCCCAAGCGCCGACAGGCAGGCAAACCACAGACTCATTGAGCCCTCCTCTCTTCTCAAGTCATTGAGACGAAATCCAATGCTCGGCGGTTCCGTTGGCTCACGTAGAATGGCGCAGGAGCATGAACCGCCCATCTGACCTCTTCATTCCCCACTATCGCCGCACGCTCGCCGGGCCTTCCTGGACCTGATGCGCGTCGAGCAGCTCGGCATGATCGCCCAGATCTACGGCTACCGGGAGGACGAGGCACGCCGGGCGCTGGAGGCGGCACTCGCGGTTGGCGAGGGTGACGTCGAGGCGTGCTGCCAGCGGCTGGACGCTCGGATGTCACGGGGTGAGGCGATCTAATACTACTTTGTTAGATCGCACAATTTGGGCGAGATCCGACAAGCGATCTAATTTGAGGACATTGTACTTTTCCGGCGAATTCGGTACCCTGCGCGGTAGTGCACGACCGCCGCACGGTGGGGCAGTTGCGTCGCCTGATGAGATGGCTCGAGGCCTTCAAGGCGTGCTTCGGCCATCGCGCACAGGAGCTGGCGTTGCGCCGGTACGTCCAGGGGTTGCTCAGCGACAGCCCGCGCAAGTCGATGGAAGCGATGCTGGCGCGGGGGACCGATCCCGGGGGCTATCAAGCGTTCCAACACTTCATCACCGATGCGCCGTGGAGTGCCGACGGCGTCTGGCGCTGCCTGCGGGCGGTGCTGCCCGAACGCGAAGGGCTGGTGATCTTCGCTGGCACGAGTTTCCCCAAGCCAGGGACGTCCTCGGTCGGGGTGGTCCGCCAGTACTGTGGGGCCGTGGGGAAAGTCGCCAATGGCCAAGTGGCGGTCACCGCGGCGCTGTGGACCGGGCTGCGCGCCTACTTGCTGGGGGCCGCGCTCTATGTGCCCGAGGCGTGGCTGACCGACGCCGCCCGCGATCGGGCGCGGCTTCCCCGGGGTGTCCGGTTGCAGGCGAAGTGGCGCCAAGCGCTCACCCTGCTCCGGCAGGTGCGCGCCAGCGGCCTCACCGTCACCGGCGTGCTGGCCGATGCGGAGTTTGGCGATACCGGCCTGTTTCGGGCCATGTGGCATCGGTTGCGGCTCCCCTATGCGGTGGGGATTTCCTCGTCGCAGACCGTGTTCCTGGGGCGGCCGCGCCTCGGGCACCGGCGGGGCGGCCGGCTGGGGCGCCCGCGCACCCGGCCAGACCTGGCGGCGGGCGTGCGGGCGTACACGGTGGCCCAGGCCGCCAAGGCGCAGCCGCGGTGGCGGCCCATCAGCTGGCGCAACCGCCGCGGCGGGCGCCGCTGGACGGTCCAGTGTGTGGCCCTGCGGGTGACCCCGGCCCACGACTGGCGCGACCGCCGGCTCGCCCCCGAGGTGTGGCTGCTGGCCGAACGCGACACGGGCGCGACGCCGCGGACCAAATACTTCTTCGTCAACCTGCCGGCCACCACCTCCTGGCCGCAGCTTGTCCGACTCGCGCATCAGCGGTGGGCCATCGAGCAGCAGTACCAAGAGTTGAAGACCCACCTCGGGTTGGATCACTTCGAAGGCCGCACGTTCCCGGGCTGGCACCATCACGTCGTGCTCACCGCCGTGACGTACAACTTCCTGCAGGCCGAGCGGCGGCGGCACCTCGCCGGGCTCACCTTTCCAGTGGCCCGCGCGATCGTGCAGGAAATCTTCACCGCGGACCTCTTTGCTCCACGGCCGTTCTACCTGAAGCGCATCGAGGCGCTAAAGTCGGTGCACTTGCGGATCTAACAAAGTAGTACTAAAACGGACGCAACAAGGGCCAACCGAAGAGCCGGCTCAGCCTCTGGGCCTGCTCGCTCCACCCCCAGAAGCCTACGCCCATAGACAGGGACAAGGAGGCACGTCATACTGGTCGGGGAGGACCGTGAAATGCATACCGGACGAGCGACGAAAGGCTTGTTGCTCGCAGCACCCGCTGTCGTCGTTGGCGGAGCGATCGTTGGGCTGTGTCTCCTGCCCGTCGAGTCTCAGGAGCACCTGTCGCGAACCACCGTGGGCATGAAGAGGCTGATGCTCAAGCATCTGCGACTTCCCGCCGCAATCGAGAAGAAGTTCCGAGCCGACCTAGACGCGGAGAACTTCTTTCCCTAGGATTTCCTCGCCGGCTGTCGGCTCCAGTCGTCGGTGTAGCTAGGCTGGAGGCTCTAGCCGTTTCGGGCTAGGCGACGGCCACACCTGCATGGAGAGCATCCTGATAGAAATCTGAGGCGGGCATGATCCCGGTCTCGCTGACCTTCCCCGACCGACGCGGCGAGAGCGTCCTGATCACTGCTCCGCCGCCAGCCCTCTGGCTCGAACCGGACGGCAAGGCATTCCTCCACGCCATCCTGCGCCGCCTGAGCGCGCACGTCCTCGAGAGCCTGCAGCTGCGCTACGGCGACCGCTACACCCACCGGCTTGAGCTCATCTGCCACGCGGCGGCCGCGCGATCCCCGCGCTCCTTCTCCAGCGCGCTCTTGAGGCCGGTCACGTCCTCGACACCGTCGGCGTCCAAGACGAACTTGCCGTCCCGCTCGACGTAGAAGGCGCGGAGCGCCTCGGGCACTTCGTCCAGCGTCTCCAGGATCGCTTTGAGACCCATGGTTGGTATTATCCGACCTCGCCTGAATTCTGTACGGACAGAATTCGTAAGGCTTTGTCATTCATGCAGTTGTGGCCACGTCTGCTCGCGCAAGCCGTCTGGATCAACACCGCGAAGGTCCACCAGGCCCAGGCGAACAGTCGGTCGCACGTCAGGGTGGGCTGCGGTGCCGGCCTCTGGAGCCGGACAGATCATGCTCTTCGTGGGGTACGGCATCTACGCCATGGTCAGCGCGAGCGCCACCACGGTTGCCAACACGTCCAAGGCCGGCATGGCCAAGATCGCGAGCTGCGTGTAGCGCCCAATCGACGCTTGGCACCGCAGGTCTCCGAACGGCCCGGAGCGTGCCAGCGACCGCCACCGATTCGTCGGGTCGGCCGCGTCACGCTCCCGCATTCCCCTGCGGGTCGAACCGGCTGGCGTGCTAACCTTGTGATGTCCCGATGCGCACGAGAACAGTCCCGCGGCAGATCCTGGCCAGCCTGCGTACCACCGACGGACAGGTGCTGACGGAATATCTGTTGACGACGGCCGTCATGGCCTCGGTCGGGTTGCTCTTCACCCTCATCGTGGGCCCGGCGCTGCGGCAGTTCGTCCGCGCGGTCGCGCTCGCGCTGCGGACCATGGCGCCATGAAGGCCTCGAGATGGAACGTCGCCGATGTCGGTTCGATCTCCGGGAGCTCGTCAGGCGCCGAGCGTCGTGACTTCGGAAGCACGCAGGGGCAGGTTGCCAGCGAGTACGTGGTGCTCCTGGGAATCGTCGTCGTCAGCCTGGCGATTGCGCTGCTGATTCTTGCCCCCAATGGCGTGGGCCGGCGCCGGGCTGGTCCGACATCTGGTGCTGAACCTGACCAGCTGATCCGAGCGCACGTTCCGCGGATCGCGGAGGGCGGCATTCTGGCGTTAGGAGGAAGGCGATGAGCTATCTCTCTTGGTCGTCGATACGAAAAGCGGATGGGGACGTTTTCGTGGAAGGGCGCGGCGATCTCAGGCGGCGGCTCGGTTCGGGTCGGGGAGCCATAACCGCCGGAATGATTGTCCTGATGTTCATCGCGCTGGTTGTTGCGCTGGTGTTCTTGTGGCAGCTCAGCGGCGTGGTCAAGACCGGGCAGCAGCGAAACAAGGCCGCGTTCGACGCTGCCCTCGACGATTTTGACGGGTCGCAGCCGCCGAGTGGCCCGACGACGAGCCCGTAGTCGGGAAAAATGACGCCACACGTTCACCCGCGTGGTCGTTGCGGGCGGCGACCGGCCACGTCCCGGTCGAGGGTCGTGTGTCGCGCGCGGTAAACCTCCCCCATGCCGCCGGCGCCGAGGGGGGCGGTGATCTGGTAGGGGCCGAGGCGTGAGCCGGCTGTCAGGGCCATGGCTCCTTACTGCGTCGGCACGAGGCGCTGCAACTCCTCGAACCAATCTTCGACAACAACAATCTGCGCTTAGGGGCTTACTTCTCGGGAGAAGTCGAAGCTGTGGGGAAAGACGTGTCGACACTTACGGTAGGAGATCAGGTGAGAACGGCGGAGCAAGAATAGACCACAGCGCGGCGGTTGGAAGCGCTTGAGGGCGGCAGAAAACCAGACCGCTCGAGTGGTCCACCGAGCATTCCGAGAGTGTTTTGTGGGACACAGGAGGGATGTATCGAGTGGAGCTCTATGCGGAGGTGCGGCGCAGCGTCTATGTGGAGGGGTTGAGCGAGCGGGCGGCGGCGCGCTGCTTCGGGCTGGCCCGGGAGACGGTGCGCAAGATGCTGCGCGACCGACTGCCGCCCGGGTATCGCCGGGCGAAACCGATCCGGTGTCCGAAACTGGACGCCTTCACCAGGGGCATCGATCAGATCCTCACCGACGATCAGCCGCGTCCGAAGAAGCAACGGCACACGGCGAAGCGCATCTGGGAGCGCTTGCGCGCGGAGCACGCTTTCACGGGCGGCTACACCATCGTCAAAGACTACGGGCGCCGGCGGAAGCTGGGCGGGCAAGAGATGTTCGTGCCGCTCGTGCACCCGCCGGGCGACGCCCAGGCCGACTTCGGTGAAGCGCTGGTGGTCGTCGCCGGCGTCGAATGCAAGGCGCACTACCTGGTCGTGGATCTGCCGCACAGCGCCGACGCGTTCGTGCAGGCGTTTCCGGCCGAGACGACGGAGGCGTTCTGTGACGGGCACAACGCGGCGTTTCACTATTTCGGCGGCGTACCGCGTGGCATCGTCTACGACAACACCAAGCTGGCGGTGGCGCGGATTCTCGGTGACGGCACGCGCCAGCGGACCCAAGTCTTCAGCGAACTCCAGTCGCACTACCTGTTCGACGATCGCTTCGGACGACCGGGGAAGGGCAACGACAAAGGCAAGGTGGAAGGGCGGGTCGGCTACGCCCGCCGCAACTTCTTCGTGCCGGTCCCGCGCGTGGCCAGTTGGGACGCGTTGAACGCCGACTTGGAGCGCCAGTGCCGCGCGCGGCGCGGGCAGCGGTTGCGGCGGCACACCGAGACGATCGGGGAGCGCTTCGCGCGCGACCGCGCCGCGTTGTTGCCGTTGCCGCCGGTCCCGTATGAAGCCTGCGACACGCGCCCGACGCGGGTCACGTCGTTGTCGCTGGTGCGCGACCGCCGCAACGCCTACTCGGTGCCGACCGCCCACGGCCACCGCGAGGTGGTGGTGAAGGGCTACGTGGACACCGTCGTGGTCGTGTGCGGCAGTACCGTAATCGCCCGCCATCCTCGCAGCTACGAGCGGGACGCGTTGATCTTCGAGCCGCTGCACTACTTGGCCTTGCTGGAGCGCAAGACCGGGGCGCTCGATCAAGCGGCGCCGCTAGCCGGCTGGGAGCTGCCGGAAGCGTTTGGTCGGCGACGGCGTCTGTGGGAGGCCCGGCTGGGCACGGCGGGGACGCGCGAGTACGTGCAGGTGCTGCGGCTGCTCGCAGACTTTCGGTTCGCCCACGTCAGCGGCGCTGTCCGGGACGCCCTCGCCCTGGGCGTGATCGGGTTCGACGCCGTCAAGCATCTGGGGCTGTGTCGCATCGAACACCGGCCGCCCCGCCTCGACCTGGCGCAGTATCCGCATCTCCCGGCCGCGCGCGGCGCGACGACCGCGGCAGCGGACTACCTGGCGCTGCTGGGGGCAGGCGCCGCGTGATGGCAAAACCGACCCTGCGGCTCGACGCGCAGCTCAAGGCCCTGCGCCTGCCGACCTTTCTGCGCGAGTACGACAAAGTGGAGGAAGGGCTGGACTGTCCGCGCTATCTGCTCCGCCTCTGCGAGCTGGAGTGGCTTGATCGCGAGCAGCGCGCCCCCGAGCGCCGCATCAAGGCCGCCAAGTTCCCGGTCTTGAAGAGTCTCGAGACCTTCGCGTTCCGCGCAATCCCGTCGTTGAATAAGCGCCTGGTGCTGGAGCTGGCGCGCTCGGCGTATCTCGACCGCCGAGAGAACGTGTTGGCGTTAGGCAACTCCGGCACGGGCAAGACGCATCTGGCACTGGCGTTGGGGCTGGCGGCCTGTCAGAAGGGCTATCGGGGGCGCTTCCTCACCGCCGCCGCGCTGGTGAACGAACTGCTCGAGGCCCGGGATGAGAAGCGCCTGCTGCGCCTCCAGAAGCAGCTTGCCAAGCAGGATCTGTTGATCGTGGACGAACTCGGCTCCGTGCCGTTGTCCAAGACCGGCGCCGAGCTGCTGTTCGCGATCTTCTCCCAGCGCTACGAGCAAGCATCGACGCTGGTGACCTCGAATCTGCCCTTCAACGAATGGACCGAGATCTTCGGCTCTCAACGGCTGACCGGCGCGCTGCTCGACCGGTTGACCCATCACGTCCACATGCTGGAGCTGAACGGCGACAGCTATCGCCTCGCACACAGCACGCACGCCCGCCACGACGCTGCCGCTCCGGCGTCCTGACGCCTCCCTTCGCAAGCTGCTGGCGGTGCAGCCGGGCTTCCGCTCCGTCTGGGCCCGCCCACAGGCGCGCCCAGCCTCCGCTCCAGCCCGGCCGCACAGCCACTCTCAGGCACGCCGTCCACCGGGCCGGGTGGTCTAATTTTGGGGCTTATATATTAAAGTGCCGACAATAGTTCTTGGCTCGCCGCTGGTTTCGGCACTATACTGTATTTATGAGTCAGCGAGCACCGGGCAAATACTACCGCGAGGGCATGAGTCTTAAGGCTCTGTTCCGCAAGTTTCCAGACGACGCTACTGCCGAGGCATGGTTCGTGAAAACACGCTGGCGCGACGTGATCGCCTGCCACTACTGCGGTTCCACCAACGTGCAGGTCGGCTGCCAGCACAAGACCATGCCCTACCGCTGCCGCGAGAAGGAATGCGCGAAGCGGTTCAGTGTGCGGACAGGGACGGTCATGCAGAGCAGCAAGCTCGGCTACCAGACCTGGGCGATTGCCGTCTACCTGATGACCACGAACCTCAAGGGCATCAGCAGTATGAAACTCCACCGCGAGTTGGAGATTACGCAGAAATCAGCATGGCATCCGGCGCATCGGCTCCGTGATATGCTCCGCGCCACGCACGCTGCGCCGATGGCTGGTCCGGTCGAGGCCGATGAAACCTTCGTCGGCGGCAAGGCCAAAAACATGCACAAGCGGCAACGCGAGCAGCTGACCGGCCGCGGCGGGGCTGGCAAGATGGCCGTGGCTGGTGTCAAGGACCGGGCCACTGGCCGCGTGCGGGCGTCGGTGGTCGAGCGTGTAGACGGACCGACGTTGCGCGGGTTTGTGGGTGACCACGCCAGCCATGACGCCACGGTGTACACCGACGACGCTACAGCCTATACGGGTCTCGCTAATCGCGCGGTGGTCCAGCACGGCGTCGGCGAATACGTCAACGGGCAAGCCCACATCAACGGCATGGAGTCGTTCTGGAGCATGCTCAAGCGCGGCTACGTGGGCACCTACCACAAGATGAGTCCGCAGCACCTGGACCGCTACGTGGGCGAGTTCGAGTGGAGACACAACACCCGTCGACGCGACACGATCACACAGATGGCTGGCATGGTGCTCGGCTCAGAGGGTAAGAAGCTCCGCTACGCCGACCTGATCAACCACGAACACGGTGGTCAAGCCACCGCGATATGATGGGCGCGGGGTTTTCACACTATCGGAAAATGGGGTTGGATCATGACAAAGAGTGAAGTCGTTCTTGCTGCGCTGGCACCGGCCCAAGGCAAGCAGTATTCACCAGTACAGGTACAAAAGCTCCTGTTCCTGCTTGACCGTGAAGCCTCCCACCTCGTCGACGGCCCGCACTTCAATTTCGAACCGTACAACTACGGACCATTCGATAAGGCAGTGTATCAAGTACTCGACGAGCTCGACGAGGACGAGCTGGTCACCATCCGTTCTGGCGGCTGGCAGCGTACGTATGCGCTCACGCCCACAGGGCAAAACGAGGGTGATCGTCTCCTGGGCGAACTGTCGGACTCGACCAAGGATTACATCCGGCGTGTGTCAGCCTTCGTCCTGAAGTTGAACTTCTTGCAACTCGTATCGGCCATCTATAAGGCTTATCCGGACATGCAGAAGAACAGTATCCTTCGCTCGGCATGACAGCGGTCGTCGGCATTCTCTGCTCGGACGGAGTCGTCATTGGTACTGATAGTTCAATGACGATGGCCGCCGGCACGTTCAGGACCATCGAGCAGCCGGCGGAAAAACTAGACGTGGTCGACAACAGAGCCATCATCGCCGGAACTGGCAGTGTTGGGCACGGTCAACGATTCAGGAACGTTGTCGAGAACGCGCTGCATAACAAGCAATTCGTAGGGGAACGCGAAGGAGTGAGACAAAAGCCCGTTGATATATGCCGGAACATCAGTAGCGCAACGATTACCGATTTTCGTCAGACTTTCACGCCACCCGAAACCTACTCAGCGCTCCTAGCGGTACCAGTGGGACGAGAACAAGTTCTCTGTGAGTTTTCCAACGGCTTCCAACCTACTCTCTACACTGACCAGATGTGGTTCTGCTCGATGGGCAGCACGCAACCGATAACGGACCCGTTCCTTGCGCTGATGCGCGAGATTTTCTGGCCAACAGGCCAGCCGACTGTACAGGAGGCGACTCTTGCCGTCACGTGGACGCTCGATCACGCGATTGCGGTAAATCCTGGAGGCGTGAACGGTCCGGCTCGAATAGCGGTGCTCGAACCTAACAAGAACAGCTTCCAATCAAGGCTCCTGTCTGATGAGGACCTAAATGAGCACCGTTCGTGGATCCAGGATGCAAAGCGCCACTTGTCTGACAGACTGAGGGCGACAGCCGACGTGGAAACACCGCCCGTTCCCTAGGAGGCTTCACAAGTGACTAAGCCACAGCCAGACAACCGCCCAACCGTCCGCGTGCAGCCGCACAGCTACCAGCCGAGCAAGGCCGAGTTGGAGGAACCTATCCGGATCCCGACCGGAACCACGGCGAAGCAGCTCGCCGTTGCCGCCGTCACACCCGGCAACATCATCGAAAGCCACGACACCTGATCTGGCGTTTTCGGCACTTTAATATATAAGCCCCATTCGTTGACTCGCTGGTATACCTGGGGGTGAAGCGCAGGATCGGTGTCCGCTCGATTCCGGCTCTTCTCAAAGTCGGCCTGATCTGGAAGCGCGCGGCGTACCTGCTCACCGGCCTCTACGGCTATCTGCCGGCCCGCACGTGGCGATTGGGTGCGGAGAACGAGACCCGCCGGTTGCACGCCGAGTGCGTCGCGTGGCTGACGCAGGAGCAGTGGAAGGATCCGCGGGACGGTTTCGACTACGGCTCGGCTGTCTTGTCGCTGGCCCTGCCACCCGGCCTGTATCTGGCGGGCGAAGGCGACCGGGACCTCGGCTACCCAGCGGATGTACAGCGCTTCATCGGGGACTGCGCGCACACCGGGGGGCGCCTGATGGTGGTGGGGAAGACGCACGGAAACAGGCACGACTACGACCACGTCAGCCTTGTCACCCACCCGGATGCACAGAACGACCATTTCACCGCCATCGTGGAATTTCTCAGTACTCACTCGCACTCGCCCGGGTAGCGACTTGCCTCCATTGCGACGGCGTCTGTCGTGCGACGACTCCGGCGATCCCCAGGCATCGAAGTTAACCGAGCGTCGGGAAGGCTCCAAAACGATGAGCCGGAGCTTGCGTGCTTACCACGAAAGGCAGCTGCAATCGGGCAGACGGCTAGGTCATGGACTCGTGATCGCGTTCAACACGGTACTATCGCTCTCTCCGGGCGGCCCCTGGAAGCGCAGCGTGAGCACGTCGGACAGTCGTGCGACCGAGCCGATTCTGACCGGGGCTGTCTCGCCTTCCCCGATCCGGTGTCCGTCGAGCTCGGTGACCGCGCGACTCATCGACCGCAGCAGATAGCCCTCGGCGGTCATTTCCAGCTCGATCTGCCAGCGGCTGATACGCTGCGTCAGTTCCGGGTCCGGGTGCGCCAGGACGATGTCGTTGGCGACCTTTCCCTCATGCTCTGCAAGGCGACCGAGCGTGACCCGGCCCTGGTAGGGGATGGATTCGACGGTTTCCGCCTCCACGATCTCGATGGTCGTCGGAAAAAGCGTGGTGTCCCGCCAGTCGAGCACGAGCATCCCCACGGGTGGTGAAATGCCCTTGACGTGCTGCGGCTCAAGCCGGCGACAGAGCGGCCGTAGGACGACCGGCAGCTCCCGGAATGCCTGTTCGCTGATGCGGATCTCGCCGGCGCCGGCCGTACCCATGATTCGGGCTGCCGCATGCACTGCCTCGCCGGAGACGTACTGCTCGTCGACCAGCACGCGCCCGACATGCAGGCCGGTGCGCACGTCGAGACGATGAGCCCGTAACTGCAGGCTGTTGTCCTCCAGCAGATTCCGCTGCAACTGCGCCAGAATATGGCCGCCGTCGGCGACGTTGTCCGCCACGCAGAACGCCTCATCACCCGCAGTGTCGATTACGCGGCCGCTGGTGTCAGACATCGCCTTCGCCCGAAGGTCATGGTGTCGTTTCATGAGTTCCCGTCCCGCCACGTCGCCGTGCTCGGCGATGTAGGCCGTCGAGCCGACGACGTCGGTAAAGAGAAGCGCCAGCGAGAGCTCGAAGCGCGCCTTCAGTACCCGGGCAACGTGGTCCCTCAGTTCGACGAGATCCTGCAGGGACATTCGCTCGAATTCTGTATTGGCCATGAAGGGCTTCCTCGATCAACCGCGCGCAGAAGCGGTCCCCAACGGTTGGTCCTGTTGGTTGGCACAGCATATTCCCAGAACATGGATAGCCTGGACGCCGGGTTCCGGTGGATTCGGAAGTCGGCTTTGCCCCGAACGACGCTTACCGCGCGAATCACTCCGGCCAGACGGGGTCAAGGATCCGCCACCGAAGCCCGCATGATCGCATCCGGAACGCACGTCGCCTTAACCTGGGTCGATAGGCGGTATGAGAGGCGTGTCTGACGGTTACGGTCATCGCGCGTTCTTGGATTCAGGCTCTCCCAGGGCCGGGTCACCGCCCGCCGGCGCGTTGCGCTGCCCGTGCGCCCCGGTCTCGTAGTAGCTCGATGGCGATCCGCTGGCGAACATCCTTGTCGACGAACAGGGCTCCGTGATGTTGTCGGACCGGATGGATCTCCGCACCCTCGAGCATGGCGTTCATCTCAGGCACCGTATCGTCACCGGCCAGCCCACCCTCGAACCTCAGGTCACGGACCCGCCGCTCGGCGTCGCGCCGCAGCCTGAAGTGGGTCATCGTGTCGATCCCGTAGCCGAAGATGCACACGGATGGGATGGGTGGTGTGTCGGCGAGCTCCATCCGGAAGTTGCGGGCGTCGTGGAGCAGCGGCCGATACGCGGGCTTGACCCAATCGTCGTCGGCCAGCACGTTGATCTCGCTCCCCGTGTCGTCTGTCCCGCACGGGTAGGTCGGCAGCAGCTGGTACATGGAAGGGAACCCGCCGAGCACTCCCTTGAGCCGGTCTCCGAGCAGCCCGAAGGGCAGCAGATCGGCGCCCGTGGCCAGGTACGAAAACGCCCTGGGCGCCCCAAAGTGCGGACCGCCTAGAAGGATCTGGCGTTCCACCTGACTCGACCCGCCAAAATGCTCGACGTAGTAACGAGTGACGAGTGTACCCAGACTGTGCGCGATGATCGTTATCGGGCTGGCGGCCTCCGGGATCCGCTCCTGCCATTGCTCGATGGCGGCGGCCAAGAGCCTGGCGCTCGCTCGGCAGTCCTGTCGCCAGTCGTACGGGAACTCGAGGAGGTCCTTCCCCCGCTCGTATCCCAGAGACTCCTCGAGAAAGCTCGACAGGCGGCTGTACCTGGCGAGTCTGATGACGTTGGGCACGATCGTCACGTCGTTGACGATGGCGCGAACCTCGGTCTGCGGATCGGTCGGATCGTACAGGTGGGGTTGCGCCAGCATCAGCTTGAGGTTCGGCCAGAGCCTGTCACTCCCTCGCCAGAGCTCCGACCCCAGCAGGCCCGGCACCAGGACGACCGGCCGTCGCGAGGCTCGTCTGGGTGGTGTCGGCAGGGCCGCCTGCGAGAGCTCCTCGGGCTCGAAGCCGACCTTGAACACGATGAGGCGGCCTCCGATCGTGAAGGTGTCACCGTGGCTCAGCGTGTGGCGCGAGACGCGAGAGGCCTTCAGCTAGGTGCCGTTGGCAGTGCGCAGATCGCGAAGGACGAACCGGGGGCCCTTGCGCTCCACCACCGCGTGATGCCGTGACGCCTCCACGGCGCCGATCACTATGTCGCTACTCGGATCCCGACCGATCGTGACGCGGTCCCGAACGAGGAGCTCCGACGCCTGACCCGCCTCGATCACCACGAGCCGCGGCTCGCTCGTGTCGTTGACCTCGACCGGCACCGCATCGTGAAGCAGCGTGGCCTCGAGATCGGCCATGGTGTCGAGTACGGTGGCTTCGAGCGTATCCGCCGCGGCTGGTGCGAACACGAACCGCAGCGTGCCGCCCCCGATTCTGATGACGTCACCGTCGGCCAGGGCAACCGAGGAGATCTGTTGATCTGATATACGATTCGATCGAGCACGACATCCGGCAGGGCCAAGGCGTTGACCTCCTCGTCGCGTAAGTATCTGTTCCACGAGGGTGGCGCGATTCTATAGAGTCCGATTCTCTCCCGCAGATCGTTCACCGCTTCGAGCCCATCGAGGCTGTTCTCACTCATGAGATACAGACCGCCCTGTTTGAGCGGACGCGTCATGTTGGTGATGGCTCGCCGCTGGTGGTCCCAGGTTCCGAGGTTGATGATGACGCGTTCGGTGATCGTAAGATCGAACGCCTCCGTCCCAGACTCGAAATCCATGATGTCTTCCACGAAGAACGTCACCTGACCCTTTAGGCCGGCGTCGGCGGCGAGCGTGCTCGCCGAATCGATCATCGTAGAGGAGAAGTCAAAACCCTTGACGCTCACCAGTCTGGTGCGCGCCAGCTCGGTCGCCGTGAGCCCATTACCGCAGCCCGCGTCGAGGATCCGCATCCCGTCTTCCACGAATTCGCTAAGGGCGTTGATCTCGAGTTGCTTGGCGATCAGATCCCGTGTCCCAGCAAGAGCTCCGAGAGTCGCGCGTTTGGCCCAGAAGCTCAGACGGTCTGCTTTGGTGAGATGATCGTTCGTGCCGATTTTCATCATGAATCGAAAGGCTGTGGCATCGGAATCGACGATTGCCGTGGCCGCCGTCCGCGCCCAAGACTATCGCTCGCCGGCATACGTGTAACGGCTCCCTCCGCAGGTGGAGTCGGGCAAGAACCCCTATAACGGCGCGGCGTTATCATCCGCACCTCTTGATTGGAAGGAAGGCGTTTGCGGACCACGACGGTCCGGCTGGTCAACTGGGAAATACCGGGATATTGCGGCGTTGGCCTCGTCGATCTGTTACTCCATGTGCTCGATCTTCTCGGTCATCGCCCACCATGAAAAATTCTTGGCATATTCCGGATCGGTCAGCATGCGGTACAGCCGGGTGCACCTCACTGGAATCTGGCTATAAGGCCGACGCCGGCAATTGTCGGCAAGGTTCTCCAGGTAACACACCAGCACCCGCGCGTAGTAGGGCAGCGCGGGAAGCAGAATGCCCTCTTCGAGTCCTCCCAAGTAATGCTCCAACTTTCCGGTCGGTTCCGAATAGTGATCACAGGTCAGCTCGAAGCAATCATGATACAACCAGCAATTCACATTATAGGAGGTCTCGTACCGGGTCAGCCTCAACGCCTCTTCGACTATTTGCTCCTCTATGGGCCCTACCCAATCGAGATTCGTGTGCGAGCTACTATTCCAGAAGTCCCGATATCTCTCCAGCAGAGAGATCCGTTCCGCATCTTTGAGGAAGTCCTCGGTCCATTCGTCGATCCCGGTCGCGAGCTTGTACAAAGCGTGATCCCGGTAGATCGGTACCAATGAAGCCGCGTCCCGTTCGATCTTCTCGACGAGATCGGGACTGAACTGAATGAACCCGTCCGGCGCATGATCCTGGAGCTTGACATCCGGTGGTAGATTCAAGAATCGGCGCAGCTTACGCGCCACGCCATGACGGTCATTGGTGTACTCGCGAACGTCGACGGACAGAAAGTGGGGCACACGGCGCTGGAAGAGGCGCAGACAAAGCTGATTGACCGTCCAAAACTTCAGCGTCTGTCGATTATCCCAGACGAAGCGCTGATTGACGTTTGCGAGCCAGTAATCGATGGGGTTCGAGAAGTCGATGAAGACAGCGTCGTTCATGAGTCCCGGGTAGGCGACGGCATTGTGCACGATGTTATTGCCGAACCATCCCCCGTACGGCACGGTGGAGATGTCCTCACCCTGCACCGAATAGTAAGTCTTCAGATACCACTCAACCAGCCTAGGGAACTGGCGAGCGCTTCCCACCGCGTCGATGAACTCCCGTTTGTGCTCCTCGCGATCGTAGGATTCCACCATCTCGGGACTCATGCTCTTGGTGAGTCCAGCCCAGCAGTTGCCCGAACGGGTGTAGTGATGGATGGACAACATCTCGAAGACGTCTGACGCGTCCATGCCCGCGTAGTCATGGGGCCGGTAGACCGTGCTCCTGTATCGTATGAAGTTCTGCCCGGGAAGGATTCGGATCTCCGGGTGGCGGGCAAGCTCTGCACACAGGATCTCGGCTCCGGTGAGCCCGGTGGTGTTGATCGCGATTAGCTGCATCTGAGTACGGACCCTTATCGGACCGTGAACAGCGGCCGCAGGGAATCGGTGCGCAGCGCTCCCTCGACGCTGCCCCGCCGGCATGCGTTCCCGATCACCTCCAGTACCTCATCGTACGCGTCCAGGAGCCGCCGAACGTCTTCGTCGTCGTGCTTCGTAGCTGATGCCATGGGTGCCGATCAAAAGGACACCGCGGGCGAACATCTCCTGGAGAATCAGCGTCCGCAACGACCAAGCGTCGACCGCGCCGGTGTCATTGACATGCAGGAAGGACCACGGTGGGTGACCGGAGATCGCGAGCCCGCGTCCAGGCCATGCGCCGCGATGGACCGGGCGACACCAGACACCACCTTGTTCTCGGTTTCGGCCAGGCGCTCGATGACCGGCTCCCGATCGAGTTTCTCGAGTACCGCTTTCGCTGCGGCGAGCGACAACGTCTCTCCACCGAAGGTGAACGAGAAGAATACGTCCTCCATGAGACGCATGATGTCGCGGCTACCCGCCACGGCACCTCGCCGGGCTCACCTTTCCAGTGGCCCGCGCGATCGTGCAGGAAATCCGATGCGCTTCAGGTAGAACGGCCGTTGAGCAAAGAGGTACGCGGTGAAGACGCCGCCGCTCGGCCTGCAGGAAGTTGTACGTCATGGCGGTGAGCACGACGTGATGGTGCCAGCCCGGGAACGTGCGGCCTTCGAAGTGATCCAACCCGAGGTGGGGCTTCAACTCTTGGTACTGCTGCTCGATGGCCCACCGCTGATGCGCGAGTCGGACGAGCTGCGGCCAGGAGGTGGTGGCCGGCAGGTTGACGAAGAAGTATTTGGTCCGCGGCGTCGCGCCCGTGTCGCGTTCGGCCAGCAGCCACACCTCGGGGGCGAGCCGGCGGTCGCGCCAGTCGTGGGCCGGGGTCACCCGCAGGGCCACACACTGGACCGTCCAGCGGCGCCCGCCGCGGCGGTTGCGCCAGCTGATGGGCCGCCACCGCGGCTGCGCCTTGGCGGCCTGGGCCACCGTGTACGCCCGCACGCCCGCCGCCAGGTCTGGCCGGGTGCGCGGGCGCCCCAGCCGGCCGCCCCGCCGGTGCCCGAGGCGCGGCCGCCGCAGGAACACGGTCTGCGACGAGGAAATCCCCACCGCATAGGGGAGCCGCAACCGATGCCACATGGCCCGAAACAGGCCGGTATCGCCAAACTCCGCATCGGCCAGCACGCCGGTGACGGTGAGGCCGCTGGCGCGCACCTGCCGGAGCAGGGTGAGCGCTTGGCGCCACTTCGCCTGAAACCGGACACCACGGGGAATCCGCGCCCGATCGCGGGCGGCGTCGGTCAGCCACGCCTCGGGCACATAGAGCGCGGCCCCCAGCAAGTAGGCGCGCAGCCCGGTCCACAGCGCCGCGGTGACCGCCACTTGGCCATTGGCGACTTTCCCCACGGCCCCACAGTACTGGCGGGCCACCCCGACCGAGGACGTCCCTGGCTTGGGGAAACTCGTGCCAGCGAAGATCACCAGCCCTTCGCGTTCGGGCAGCACCGCCCGCAGGCAGCGCCAGACGCCGTCGGCACTCCACGGCGCATCGGTGATGAAGTGTTGGAACGCTTGATAGCCCCCGGGATCGGTCCCCCGCGCCAGCATCGCTTCCATCGACTTGCGCGGGCTGTCGCTGAGCAACCCCTGGACGTACCGGCGCAACGCCAGCTCCTGTGCGCGATGGCCGAAGCACGCCTTGAAGGCCTCGAGCCATCTCATCAGGCGACGCAACTGCCCCACCGTGCGGCGGTCGTGCACTACCGCGCAGGGTACCGAATTCGCCGGAAAAGTACAATGTCCTCAAATTAGATCGCTTGTCGGATCTCGCCCAATATTGTGCGATCTAACAAAGTAGTACTAGTGGTGTGTCTCAAGAATGACTTTACACTTCCCGACCTTCTGCAGTATGGCGTCGGCGGTGGCGGTCCAGACGAAGGGCGTGGGGTTCTTGTTGTAGTGCTGCAGATACGCTTCGATAGCGGCGACTAACTCATGCACACTGCGAAACACTCCTCGGCGAAGGCGTTTCTGCGTCAGCTGGCTGAACCAGCTTTCGACGAGGTTCAGCCACGACGCGCCAGTGGGAGTGAAATGGAGTTGGAAGCGCGGGTGGGCCGCCAGCCACGCGCGCACCTTCGGATGCTTATGGGTGCCGTAATTGTCCAGGATGAGGTGCAGGTCCCGACGGCGCGGGAAAGTTCGGTGCAGTGTGCGCAGGAATTTCAAGAACTCCTGATGCCGGTGTCGACCGTGGCATTCGCCGATGACCGTGCCGTCCAGCATACTCAAGGCGGCGAACAAGGTCGTCGTGCCGTGTCGCTTGTAGTCATGCGTGAGCGTTCCGCAGCGGCCTGTCTTCATCGGGAGCCCGGGCTGAGTGCGGTCCAGCGCTTGAATCTGACTCTTCTCGTCCACGCACAACACCACGGCCTTATCGGGCGGATTCATGTACAGCCCGACGATGTCCGTCAGCTTTTCCACGAAGGCGGGGTCAGTCGACAGCTTGAACGTCGTCGCTCGGTGGGGTTGGAGCCCATGCGCGTCCCAGACCCGCTGCACGGTCGCGTGACTGACCCCCTGCGCCGTTGCCATCGTGCGACAGCTCCAGTGCGTGGCCCCCGGCGGCGTGCGGTGCAGCGTGGCGTGGACGATGGCTTTGACCTTGCGAGCCGTGATCGCCGGTTTGCACCCCCGCCCCTCACGGATCTCCACGACCGAGTCGAGGCCGTCCTCCAGAAAGCGCCGGCGCCAGTCCAGCACGGTCGGTCGGCTGACGCCCAGGGCGGTCGCAATGCGGCTATTGGCGCCCCCGGCCGTCGCCATCAAGAGGCCCTGGGCCCGGATGACCACGCGATGCGGCGCCGACGCGCTGCGCGCCCACTGTTCAAGCAGGTACCGATCCTCGTCGTCGACCGGCAGAGCCACCGCGGCCCTATTCACAGAGCCGTTATAGCATTCGGGTCATTCAAATGTAAAGATATTTAGGATACACACCACTAGCAGCCCGTGGCAAAAGTCCTGCTGCAGTCGGCCAGCGCTGCATCACGCCTGACTGCGTTGCTCGTCGGTCAAATACTCCCGGTATTCTTGCTCCTCGCGCCTTGCCAGCCGCGCGCAGCGCCGCCCTTGGTGCGACGCAGGACTTTCGCCACGGACTGCTAGCAGCGACGGCGTTCGAGCCGGAACCGCCCGTCGAGCATCAGGGCGATCGCCTCCGGATAGAGCCGATGCTCTTCTAGGAGAATGCGTGAGGCGAGTGTCTCGGGTGTGTCGTCACCGAGCACCGGAACGGCCGCCTGGAGCACGATCGGGCCTGCATCCAGCTCCGCCGTGACGACGTGCACGGTGGCACCGGACACCTTCACGCCATGCTCACACGCCTGGCGCTGCGGCTCAAGCCCGGGGAATGACGGTAACAGCGACGGGTGGATGTTGAGAACGGCATTGGGGAACGCACGCAACAGCTCGGGTCCGACGATCTTCATGAATCCCGCCAGGCAGACCAGGGCGACGTCGTGAGCGCGTAGCTCGTGCGTGAGGGCCCGGTCGTACGCCGATCGGTCGTCGTAGCCCCGATCGTCGAGCACTTTGCTCAGCACGCCGGCCCGGCGCGCCCGCTCCAGACCCGGCGCCTCGGTGCAATTCGAGATGACGACGCCCACTTCGGCGTCGAGACGCCCCGCCTGAATGGCATCGATGATCGCTTGCAGATTGCTGCCGCGACCAGAGATCAAGATGCCGAGTCTACGATTCATCCCAGCAGCCAGGGGGCGGACGCGGCCCCGCCGTCAGACCCGCTCGTAGCTGACCGTCCGATCCCCCTCGACGACGCAGCCGATCGACGGTGCGTCGTCGATTCCGTGATCGTGAAGCAGCCTTTTGGCCCGTTCTAGATCATCCGACGCACAGATTACGATCAGGCCGATCCCCATGTTGAAGGTGCGGTACATCTCGGCGATCGAGATCTGGCCACGCTTCTCGAGAAAGCCAAAGAGTCGCGGGGCGGTCCAGGCGCCCCGGTCGATCCGGGCGGCACATCCCGGTGGCAGCCCTCGCGGCAGGTTCTCGGTGATGCCACCGCCCGTGATGTGGGCCATCCCCTTCACGAGGCCCTCGCGCAGCAGCGGCCGGACCAATTTCAGATACGATCGGTGCGGTTTGAGCAGCGCCTCGCCGACGGTTTCACCGAGTTCGGGGACTGTCTCATCGACCGAAAGCCCCGCTTGGTCGAACACGACCCGCCTGGCCAGCGAATAGCCGTTCGTGTGGAGGCCGGTCGATGGGAGACCGATGAGGCGATCGCCCGGGCGAACCCGCGCGCCGTCCACGACGCGGTCCCTCTCCACGACGCCGACGATGAATCCCGCCAGATCGTACTCGCCATCGGCATAGAAGCCGGGCATCTCGGCCGTTTCGCCGCCGAGGAGCGCGCAGCCGTTCTCCGTGCACGCCCGCGCGAGGCCCTCGACCACCTCGACGGCCACGGCCGGGTCAAGCCGTCCCGTTGCCAGGTAGTCGAGAAAGAACAGGGGCTCCGCCCCCTGGACGAGAATGTCGTTCACGCAATGGTTGACCAGGTCCTCGCCGACCGTGCGGTGTCGTCTCGCCAGAAAGGCCACCCTGAGCTTCGTACCCACGCCGTCGGCGCTCGATACCAGCACCGGATCATGGAGGTGCGACGCATTCAGCCGGTAGAGTCCACCGAACGTTCCGATCTGGGAGAGCACGGCCGGCGTGAACGTGCCCTCGGCGAGCCCCTTGATGCGCCGGACGGTTTCCTTGCCGGCCTGCAGGTCGACACCGCTGGACTTGTAGTCCATCACCGTTATGCCACCCTCCGGGGCATCGATCTCACGTTTTCAACCACTAACGCCACCAGCACACGGCTACTGCACCTGGCGCTCGGACGTTTGTCCCGGTTCTGTCCCTGCCAACCGCTCCAGCCGAGCACCGCCTCCCGGAGAGCCCCGTCGGAGACAAGATTGTACCGCTCGAACATTCGCTGCGGGTCTTGTGGCCGGTGAGCTGCATTGCGACCCGCTCTGGCACCCCCGCCCTCACGAGATTGCGCACCCTGTCCGGCGAAAATCATGCGGGATCCGCCCGGCCGGCTCGGCGCCTCCCCACTCCGGGATCGCGCGGACGAACTCGATCACGGACCGGAAGCACAGCTGCGAGGCGCTGCCGTCCGCTTTGCGCGTCTCTGCGCTCGTGCTAGGGTCGTCCGAGGACATCACGCGCGCCGATCGAGGCATCGCCCCGGTCCTAAAGCCGGGACGTCCAGACTCCGATTCTCCTGTTCAGGGGGCCCACGTGTGAAGGTGTTCGGTATCAACCTGAGCCTGCTCGGACACGGCCTGCTTGGACACGGGTTCAAGAAGGTCGAGTTCGTCCTGCCCTATGTGAAGGACAAGGACGTGCTCGATGTGGGCGTCGTCGCCCACGACATCTCCTCCTACGATAGCCCGAACTGGCTTCACAGGCATATCGTGAAGGTGAGCCACCACTGCGTGGGGCTCGACGTGCTCGAGGACGGGGTCGAGTTCCTGCGGCAGAAGGGGTACGACGCCCGCGTCGCGGATGCCCAGGACTTCTCGCTGGGCGAGACCTTCGACGTCGTCGTCGCCGGCGACATCCTGGAGCACCTGGACGACCCCAAGGGATTTTTCGCCAGTGTGGCCCGCCACCTCCGGCCCGGAGGCCGACTGATCATCACCACACCCAGCCCCTGGTTCATCGGCTGGATGGCTGCTCGCCCTCTTGCGGGGCCGGGTCGACGAAAACCCCGAGCACACGACCTGGTACTCGATCGGCACGCTGGGCGAGATGGTCACGCGCCACGGGTTCGCGGTGGAATCGGTGCGCTACGGGAGTGCGGACAGGTTCCACGACTGGCTGGTTTTTCTGCCCACGGCCGTGCGTCATACCGCGCTGTTCATGGTCGCGCGGCACGACGGTCAGGCGTCGGAGCCGCGCGAGGGCCTACGCTAGCAGCGCCCGATCTTCGGACTCGAGGTTCACCGTCAAGCGGCTGTCGGGCGCGATCGTGTGCGTCTTGGTGGAGGTTTGAGCGGCATGCCGCTCCATATAGCGAACGGCATGCCGGTTTTCCGACATCCTGAAGCCGTGGCTCGTCAATCAGTTAACCCACACGTCCCGGATGGCGGCCGGAACGGGCTGACGGATTTGTCACGGCGCCCCACAGGTTCGTCCCGTCGCGGAACCGCGGGGGTCTCGTTCAGCGTCGCGGTGCAGGAGACTACGGCGCCAGGGCGAAATCACGGCGGCCGCGGCGGAAGCTGCCGCACAAAAGACCCAGGATATGGAGATCGCCGACCGGTGACGGCCACGACGGCCCTGGTCTCCAGGTCCACCGCGTGTGCGTTGTGTGGGCCAGATGCGTCCGTCCTCGGCTTCACCGCGTCCGAGATTGCTATGATTTGAGTCTCCCTCGCCTGAAGGCGAGGGAATCAGTGCGCCGCGTCGGCTGAAGCCGACTATCACGGCGCACGTCCCAGAGCCCGAAGAGGTCCGGCCCTGCGGCCTCCTGAAGGCTTCGCCTAAAGGCGAGGGGTTTCACCCATCCCAGAGGGAGACTCTAAGTTGGCACGGGGCTACTGGCGTGGGGCAATGGGAGTCATGTGGCCCCGTTTCGTGCGGCACCGCAACCCGGCCGATTTGACACACAGCGCCCCGAGGAGAGCGAGTGACGGAGCCTCCTGAGACCCTCCTGGACACATACGAACGCAACCAGAGCTTCAACGCCCTGCTCGCCTGGCTGCATTCCTTCCGATACCGTCATCTGATCGCCGCCGTCGGGGCGCTCTCGCGGGACCGCGGCGCGGCCGTCTTGAGGGTCGTGGACATCGGTTGCGCTCACGGAAGGGCCTTCGCCGTGCTGAACGAGCGATTCCCGATCGAGTACACCGGTATCGAGGTCGAGGATTCCTTTGTGGATACGGCCAGAGCCCGCTATCAAGCACATTCCAACTTCTCGATCGTCCATGACGTCGCCGAGAACCAGCTCGACAAGTTCGAGGCCGTCGACGTCGTGTTGGCCCTCGAGACGCTCGAGCACGTTCCGGAGCACACGGTCGTCCGTCTCGTCGAGCAGATCGCCCGCATGCAGCCTCGCCTGTTCGTGTGCTCCGTGCCCGTCGAGATCGGACCGGCGATCTGGATCAAGAATCTCGGATCATTACTGACCGGGTACGTGCGGCACCGGGAGTACACGTGGCGAGAGACATTCTGGGCAGGCCTGGGCAAGCTCGATCGTCTGCCATCCCACGGCATCTATCACAAGGGCTTCGACTGGCGGTGGCTGGCCCAGACGATCCGGCACAACATGCGTATTACCGAGACCCGCACGTTTCCGTTCCGCTTCTTGCCCGTGTGGTTGAGCAACTCCGTCTTCTTTCTCGCGGAGCCGCGGTCGCGCTAGCAGCCCGTGGTGAAAGTCCTGCTGCAGCCGGCCGGCGCTGCATCCCGCCTGGCTGTGTTGCTCGTCGGTCAAATACTCCCGGTATTTTCGCTTCTCGCGCCTTGCCAGGGCCGTCCGCGGCATCTCCCAAGGTGGCCCTTGGTGCGACGCAGGACTTTCACCACGGGCTGCTAGTACTACTTTGTTAGATCCGCAATTGCACCGACTTTAGCGCCTCGATGCGCTTCAGGTAGAACGGCCGTGGAGCAAAGAGGTACGCGGTGAAGATTTCCTGCACGATCGCGCGGGCCACTGGAAAGGTGAGCCTGGCGAGGTGCCGCCGCCGCTCGGCCTGCAGGAAGTTGTACGTCACGGCGGTGAGCACGACGTGATGGTGCCAGCCCGGGAACGTTGAGAATTTGGTGAGTACGCGATTCGTACTCAACGGACTTGTCGTCCATCGCTCAGAACTCGAGCACCTCGATGAGGCCCTCGGTGACGTCCCGCGTGCGGCTACCCTCCGCGGCGGCCCAGTACGTGCGTCGCGTGCTCACGAAGAATCGCTCTTCCTCCAGGTCCTCGTCGAGCATGTCGAAGGCATCGCGCAGCAGCAGCAGCGCCCCTTGTAGATCCACGCTGCCCTCGAGTGCGGCCAGGACGAGCTGCGTCTCGCGTATCGCCACCGTTCCGACCCCCAGGGCGATCGGCGCCCGACTCGGATCGCGCGACGGGATGCCGAGCTCCAGCAGGATCTGGAGTGCCTCCGCATCACCCCGGGTCGCCATCGCCGCCAGGCCGGACGCCGCGGCTCGAGCGAGGTCTTGATGTCCCGGGTTGTCGACGGCGTACGCCAGGGACTGGCGAAGGTAGCGACGATGCGACTCGCACTTGACGCCGACCAGACAGATGGCGGCCGCGATGGTCGGCTGCGAGGCCCGGGGCGCACTCCGCTGCAAACGCGCCAACGTGCCCAGCGCCTGCTCGTCGCCGATCCTCCCGAGGGCCAGCGCCGCATCGTCCTGCAGCGGACCGTCTTGCCCGGCGATGCGGATCAGCGCCCCGACGGCGTACTGCGCACCGTAGTCACCGAGGGCCTCGATGACGGCGCTGCGGAAGAAATCCATGCCGCGATCCACTTCGCGGAGCAGCGCCGCCCGCACCCGCGGATCGTTATCGAGCGCCACCAGCGCCCGCACGAGGGCCGGCCGCACGAACTCCGACTCCTCGAGCTCGAGCGCGTCGAGAAGCGCCGGGATGAGCTCGGGGGCGGGCGCATACTCGAAGTAGCCATAGCCCACCTGCCGCAGGCGATCGTTGGGATCAGCGAGCGCGTCGGTCATCGCCGCCGTGACACGCGCGCCCGGCATTCCCGAGAGCAGCACCAGGGCGCGAAACCGGACGTAGCCGTCCTCGTGCGCCTCGACGGCCTCGAGGAGCGCTGCGGCGGCGTCCGCCGACGGCGCCCGGCGAATCAGGCGCCCGGCGTTCATGCGGTCGGGATAGTCGAACGATCCCAATCGCCCGATCGCCGCCTCCAGCTCGCCGGGGTCGACCGGCTGGGCGGGACCCTGCTGGGCCTGCGCGACACCCGACAGGCCGCACCAGAGAAGGACCGCCATCAGACGGCGACCACGCGCCATGCGATCGCGACCTTGCGGACGGTGAGGGCGCGGCGCTCGCGTGTCTGTCATCGAGGAATGCTCCATGGAGGTCTCACGATCCGCCGCGATTGCTCCGGCCGTTGCCGAGCTTCAGCGCCAGCTGGAGATACGCCTCCTCGTCCTTGGGGAACTCGACCGGGTATTCACCGGTGAAGCAGGATCGGCAATACGAGTCGCGTGAGGTCTCGACCGAACCCAGGAGGCCGTCGAGGCTGAGATAGGCGAGGCTGTCCGCACCCAGATACTTCTTGATCTCCTCGAGGTTGTGGGTCGCGGCGATCAGCTCGGAGCGACGCGGTGTATCGATGCCGTAGTAGCAGGGCGAGATCGTCGGCGGACAACCGATCCGCATGTGCACCTCCGTGGCCCCAGCCCCGCGAACCATCTTCACGATCTTGCGGCTGGTCGTACCGCGGACGATCGAATCGTCGACCAACACCACGCGTTTGCCGTCCAGAATGCTCCTGACCGGGTTGAGCTTGACCTTCACACCAAAGTGACGGATGGCCTGTGAGGGCTCGATGAACGTCCTCCCCACGTAGTGATTGCGGATCAGGCCCATTCGCATGGGCACCCCGGAGGCTTCCGCATAGCCGATGGCGCCACAGACGCCCGAGTCGGGAATGGGCACGATCACGTCCGCCTCCACCGGGGACTCGCGGGCGAGCTGTCGGCCGAGGCTGGTGCGGATGTCGTTCACGCTTTCGCCGAACACGTAGCTGTCCGGTCTTGCGAAGTAGACGTGCTCGAAGATGCAGTGGGCCGTCTTGCCGGGCGGGAACGGCTTGATCGACCGCGTGCCCGATGGTCCGATCACCAGGACCTCACCGGGCTCCACGTCGCGGACGTAGCGCGCGTCCAGCAGATCCAGCGCGCAGGTCTCCGAGCACACGATCCAGGCGTCCCCCAGACGTCCCAGCGCGAGCGGCCGGAAGCCATGTGGATCCCGCACGGCGATCAATCGGTCCTCGGTCAGGAAGACGAGCGAGAACGCGCCGCGGACCTGCGAGACCGACTCGACGATGGCGTTCTCGGCGGGGCGCTCCTTGGATCGCGCGTAGAGGTGCAGGATGACCTCGGTATCGCTATCCGTCTGGAAGATCGACCCCTGCTCGACCAGCTCGCTCCGCAGCTCTCGTGCGTTCACGAGATTGCCGTTGTGGCAGAGCGCGATCTGACCGTGGACGCAGTCGATGAGGATCGGCTGGGCATTCTCAACGGCACTCTGGCCAGCGGTGGAATAGCGCACGTGGCCGATGGCCATGGAGCCGACGAGGCTGGACAGCTCCTGCTCGTCGAAATTATCGGCGACGTAGCCCATGGCGCGAGACAGACGTACCTGTCCGCCGTCGGCCACGGCAATGCCTGCGCTCTCCTGGCCACGGTGCTGTAGCGAGTACAGACCGAGGTAGGTCATATTGGCCGACTCCGGGTGCCCGTAGATGCCGAAGACGCCACATTCTTCTCTCAGCTTGTCCATAAGATGACCCTATCGTACCCCGCCTCTGCCAGCCTCAGGGGGCAATCGCCCTCATGTCAGCGGTCGAAGTATCGCTCGATGGCTCGAGTCCAGACTTGCTCGGCCTCCTCGACGGCCAGATCAAGGACCGGCTCCCCTGCGACTCGGATGCGCAGACGCGTGCCGCCGGTTCGGCCAATGATCGCCACGGGAACGCCCGCGGCCCGCGCCCGCGCCGCCAGATCGCCCTCGGCGCTCGGCGTCACCGAGACGATCACCACCGACGCCGTCTCACCGAAGAGGCTCGCCGCCGGTCCCAGTGGCGAAGGGGCGCTGGGAGGGAGGTCCAGGTCCGCGCCGACACCGCCCGTGTCGAAGCAGCACTCGGCCAGCGCCACGGCGAGGCCACCGTCCGAGCTGTCGTGCGCCGAACGGACCAGGCCGCCACGGATGGCGTCCACGAGAAGCGTCTGGACGGCGCGCTCCAGCGCGAGATCCAGGGCGGGGGGGCGTCCGCGATCGAGCCCGTGGAGCACCTTCAGATACTCGCTCCCTCCGATCTCCGCCTGGTGGCGTCCGAGCACGGCGACGCTCAGCCCCTCGTCCGGAAAGGCACGGCCGACGGTTCGGTCCGCATCCTCGATCAGCCCGACCACGCCGATCACGGGGGTGGGATGGATGGCGCGCCCATCCGTCTCGTTGTAGAGGCTCACGTTCCCGCCTGTGATCGGTATCCCCAGCGCGCGACACGCATCACCGATGCCCCTGACCGCCTCCGCGAACTGCCACATGATCTCGGGCCGCTCCGGGTTGCCAAAGTTGAGGCAGTTGGTGGCTCCGATCGGCTGGGCTCCGGCACACGCCACGTTGCGCGCCGCCTCGGCGACCGCCAGCATGGCACCGCGCCGCGGGTCGAGCAGGCAGTAGCGTCCGTTGCCGTCCACGGACATCGCCAGGGCCTTCCGGGTACCCTTGACCCGCACGACGGGTGCCCCGCCGCCGGCCGGCAGGAGCGAGTTGGTCCGAACCATGTGATCGTACTGGCCGTAGACCCAGCGCTTGCTCGCGATGGTCGGCGACCCGAGCAGGCGCAGGAGCGACTCGCGCGCCTCGAGCGGGCGGCCGAGGTCGGCCAGGTTGAGCCGCTGTCGCTCGTCCAGCCAGTCCGGCCGTTCCATCGGTCGACGATAGACGGGTACGTCGTCGACGAGGGCCCGGTTGGGGACCTCCGCGACGGCCTCGCCCCCCTTCGTCACGCGCAGCAAACCGGTGTCGGTGACCTCGCCGACCCGTACCGCGTGGAGGTCCCACTTCTCGAAGACCCGTTCCACCTCTTGCTCGCGCCCGCGCCTGGCGACGAGGAGCATGCGCTCCTGAGACTCCGAGAGCATGATCTCGTACGCGCTCATGCCGGGCTCGCGCTGCGGCACCAGATCGATGTCGATCTCGATCCCCGATCCGCTGCGCGCCCCCATCTCGCACGTCGAGCACGTCAGCCCCGCCGCGCCCATGTCCTGCAGACCGACGAGCACGTCGGTCTCCATCAATTCGAGGCACGCCTCGAGCAGCAGCTTCTCCATGAACGGATCGCCGACCTGGACGGCCGGCCGCTTCTCCGATGAGCTCTCGTCGAACTCGGCGGACGCCATCGTGGCGCCATGGATACCGTCGCGACCGGTCTTCGCGCCCACGTAGTAGACGGGATTGCCCACGCCGTCGGCACGTCCCATGACCAGCGCGTCCCCTCGCACCAGCCCCAGGCAGAACACGTTCACCAGCGGATTGCCGGCGTACGCCTCATCGAAGGTGATCTCCCCTCCCACGGTCGGGATCCCCAGGCTGTTCCCATAACCCGCGATACCATCGACGACGCCCTCGAACACCCGCCGACTCGCCGGATCGTCGAGGGCGCCAAACCGCAGGGAGTTCAAGAGCGCGATCGGACGTGCCCCCATCGTGAAGATGTCCCGAACGATCCCACCGACACCGGTCGCGGCACCCTGATACGGTTCGATGAACGAGGGATGGTTGTGGGACTCGATCTTGAAGACGGCGGCGATGCCGTCACCGATATCCACCGCACCCGCGTTCTCGCCGGGCCCCTGCAGCACCCGCGGGCCCTCGGTCGGCAGCGTCCGCAGGTGCACCCGCGAGCTCTTGTAGCTGCAGTGCTCCGACCACATCACCGAGAAGATGCCCAGCTCCGTTGGCGACGGGTCACGCCCGAGGGCCTCGACGATGCGCTCGTACTCGTCGACGGGTAGGCCGTGCCGCTCGAGCGTTGCGTGGTCGATGCTCATCGTCGATGCCTACCCTGGCTCCACGTTGACTAGGGCCGGGTCCGGTCCTCCCGCCCCAACGGCATCCACGGGCCCACCCGCGAGAACCGATTCCAGCACCAGACGTCCGTCCACGCTGCCAAGCGCCTGCTCGCACGCCCGTTCCGGGTGCGGCATGAGACCGACCACGTTCCGCGCCGGGTTACAGATGCCGGCGATGGAGTCAATCGAGCCGTTCGGGTTGGCACCGTCGGTGACGACGCCCGTCGGGTCGGAGTATCTGAAGACCACCTGCCGATTCGCCTCGAGTGCTCGAAGGGTCTCCGGCGGCGCGTAGTAGTTGCCGTCGCCGTGCGCGATCGGTAGACGTAGCACCTGGCCAGCCGCGCAGCGACGGGTGAACGGCGTGTCGACGGCCTCCACTCTCAGGTGCACGTGCTCGCATCGAAACTTCAGGCCGCGATTGCGCAGCATGGCGCCCGGAAGTAGCCCAGCCTCGAGGAGGATCTGGAAGCCATTACAGATACCGAGCACCGGTCCGCCCTCACGGGCGAACCGGATCACCGCGTCCATCACGGGAGAAAACCGGGCGATCGCGCCGGTCCGCAGATAGTCGCCGTGCGAGAACCCGCCCGGGAGCACGACGACATCGCACCCCCGGAGGCTCGTTTCCTTGTGCCAGACGAGCTCCGCCGGCTGGCCGAGGACCTGCGAGACAGCGTGATGGGCATCGTGATCGCAGTTCGAGCCCGGGAACACGGCGATCGCAAACTTCATCGGATGCTCCTCACGGAAGAACGAAGACGCTGCTACCCGCCGTCGCTCTCTGGACCCGTGTCGATCTCGACGCGGTAGCTCTCGATGACCGGATTCGCCAGCACCCGGTCGGCCACCTCCACCGCCAGAGCCCGGGCCTCCGTCGCGGACACCGCGCCGAGATCGAGCTCGAAGTACTTGCCCTGGCGCACGTCCTGGATCTGACCATACCCGAGCGTGTGCAGGGCGTCGGCGATCGTCCTCCCCTGGGGGTCGAAGACCGACGGTTTCAGGCTCACGAAGACCCGCGCTTTCAAGATGCGCCCCCCTGTCCGGCGGCCACCGGGTCCGGTGGGTGGTCGAAAACGCGGTCGAAGACGGTATCCACGTGTCGCAGTTGCATGTCGAGATCGAAGGCCCGCTCGATCTCCTCGGCCGTCAATGTCTTGGTGACATCGGGGTCATCGAGGAGCAGCTGCTTGTAATCGACACCGTCGTCGAACGATCGCATCGCATTCCGCTGCACCCACTCGTAGGCCTGCTCGCGCGAGACACCGCGGCGGGCCAGCTCGAGCAGGACGGTGCCCGAGAACACCACTCCACGCGATCGCCTCAGGTTCTCCCTCATGCGATCGGGGTGGACCACCAATCCGCGCACGATGCGTGTGAAGCGGCGCAGCATGTGATCGAGCGCGATGAAGCTGTCCGGAATGATGACCCGCTCCACCGAGGAGTGCGAGATGTCGCGCTCGTGCCAGAGCGCCATGTTCTCCATGGCGGCCATGCAGTTGGCGCGGAGAAGCCTCGCCAGGCCCGTCACCTGCTCGCAGCCGATGGGATTCCGCTTGTGTGGCATGGCCGAGGATCCCTTCTGCCCCTTCGCGAACGGTTCCTCGACCTCGCCGATTTCGGTCTTCTGCAGCCCTCGGATCTCCAGGGCGAACTTCTCCAGCGATCCGGCCGCGATGGCGAGCGCGCTGACCAGCTCCGCGTGTCGGTCCCGCTGCACGATCTGCGACGAAACCGGCGCGGGATCCAGCTCGAGGCGCTCGCACACCTGCGCCTCGATCGCCGGATCGAGGTGGGCGAACGTTCCGACGGCCCCAGAGAGCTTTCCGACGCTCACCGCCGCCCGGGCACGGTCGATCCGGGTGCGATTCCGGCGTAGCTCGGAATACCAGAGCGCCAGCTTGAGACCGAGGGTCATCGGCTCCGCGTGCACCCCGTGCGTGCGGCCGACCATCGGCGTGTGGCGATGCTCCTCCGCCCTGGCGCGCACCGCACCCGACAGATCGTCGAGGCGTCGGAGCACGAGTCCGCATGCCTCCCGCATCTGGATCGCCTGTGCGGTATCCAGGACGTCCGAGGAGGTCAGCCCGAAGTGCAGCCACCGCGCCGAGGGACCGACCCGTTCCGCTACCGCGGTCGTGAAGGCGATCACGTCGTGCTGGGTCGTGGCCTCGATCTCCTCGATCCGTCGTGCGTCGACCCCGTCGCACGCCCGGATGTCCGCCGCCGCCGCCGCGGGGATCATCCCGGCATCCGCCATCGCGTCGGCGGCGGCAATCTCCACGCGCAGCCAGGTCTCGTAACGGCGCTGTTCGCTCCAGATCGCGCCCATCTCCGGATGCGTGTAGCGTGGGATCATCGGTCGCGTCTCATCACACGCGCGGCGCGGCCGGCGCGGTTCGGCCCATCGACCCGCGGCAGGAGTCGCTCCCCACTCATGCGAACGGAAGCCCCACCTGCCGATGACCCGACTCGCCCTGGCCGGATCCGCAAGCCGCGGACAGCATCCCCAGGTCGACGGTCTCGGCGACCTCTTCCTGTCTCGCGACCACCACGTGAACTTCCTCTCGTCCCCGACGACGCAGCGCGTCGCGACAGGTCATTGCCGCGATCTCGGGCACATTGTTGATGCGACTCAGGTGCGCCAAGACCACACAGCGCACCGAGTCGCCGAGGTCGCGCTCGATGAAGTCGGCAAGCGCTTCGTTCGAAAGATGACCGGTCGGT
Organism: Vicinamibacterales bacterium; assembly: GCA_965197935.1. Taxonomy (GTDB): domain Bacteria; phylum Acidobacteriota; class Vicinamibacteria; order Vicinamibacterales; family CAZQMT01; genus CAZQMT01. The sequence continues at coordinate 1,500,372 of CBDAOD010000003.1, forward strand.
CCCCCGATCCGCGACTTCATCCACTGGGCGTAGGGCCCGATCCGCAGCATCTCGGTCGAGTGGTTCGACTCGATCACAAGCACCACGCAATCGCGGAAGCGCTCGGCCAGCGCCGGCGTCACGGTCCCGATGTCGGTCGCGAAGCCGATCGCGCCGCGTGGCGTCTCGATTCGAAAACCCACCGTCTCCGCCGCGTCGTGCGGAACGGGAAATGGATGGATGCGGAGACCGCACAGGTCTAGCCGAGCCCCCGGTCTCAGCTCTACTCGCTCGAAGTTCGCCGGGACTCGCATCCTCCAGGACCCGAACGTCGGGCCGGTACCATAGATGGGCACCCGATGACGTCGCGCGAAGCGCGCGGCGCCCTGGACGTGGTCGAGGTGCGCATGCGTGATGAGGATCCCTCGAATGGAGTCCGGCTCGACCCCCAGGCTCTCAAGGCGTCGCACCACCTGTCTGTACGGGAGACCGATGTCGATCAGCAGACGCTCGACCCCGTTCACGAGCAGCGTCGCGTTCCCTCCGCTTCCGCTTCCCAGAATCGTTAGCTGGACGGCGATAGACGGGCCCTCACCCTAGCCCAGATCGAGACGCTGTGTGGGAACGTCGATCTCGCTGTCGGGCCCCAGCACCGTGAGGGTCAGGGACCGTCCCGTGAGGAGGTCGTGCACCACTCGCTGAATGTCGCCGGCGGTAACCCGTTCGATGCTCTCGAGCGCCTCGTCCATGCTGAACTGGTGATCGAAGTAGATCTCCTGGCGGGCGAGATGAGACATCCGGCTGGCCGTGTTCTCGAGGCTCAGCATCAGACTCCCCTTGAGATGATCCTTGGCCCGACGCAGCTCCGGCTCGGGCACCGGCTCCCTCATACCACGTAGCTCCGCCACGACCAGGTCGATGACCTCGCCCACGGTCTCGGAGCCGCAGCCCGCGTATACCGTCAGCGAGCCCGCGTCACGATAGGCGCTGATCCCGCTGAAGACGGCGTAGGCCAGGCCCCGCTTCTCTCGCACGTTCTGGAACAGGCGAGAGCTCATCGAGCCACCCAGGACCGTGTTGAGCACGTAGCAAACGTACCGGTCCGGATGACTCTGGGGGTAACCGCTCGCGCCGAGGCAAATATGGGCCTGCTCGAGCTCCTTCGTGCGGGTGACGACCTTCGGGATCACCGTCGGCACGCTTTCCGTGCTGGGCTGGCCCGCAACCGACACGCTCGCGAACGAATCGCCGACGAGATCCCGCAGGCGCTCGTGCTCGAGGTTCCCGGCGGCGACGACGATGAGGTTGGGCGCCGTGTACGCACCGTGAAAGTAGTCTGTGAGCGATTCCCGAGTGAGCCCCTCCACCGACTCCTTCGCGCCGAGGATCGGCCTCCCCAGCGGATGCCCCTCCCAGAAGTGCTGCACGAAGAGCTCGTGAACCAGGTCGTCCGGCGTGTCCTCGACCATCTTGATCTCCTCGAGGACCACCTTCTTCTCTCGCTCGATCTCGTCACCCGGGAACGCCGGATGGAGCAAGATGTCCGATACGATGTCCAGGGCCAGCGGCAGGTGTTCGTCGAGGACCTTGAAATAGTACCCGCCGTACTCCTTGGCCGTGAAGGCATCCATGTGCCCACCGACCGAATCGATGGCCTGCGCGATGTGTTCGGCCGACCGAGTCATGGTCCCCTTGAAGAGCATATGCTCGACGAAGTGGGCAATCCCGCCGAGATCCTCGCTCTCGTGCCTCGACCCGCGGGTCAGCCAGGCCCCGATGCTCACCGAGCGCACGTGCGGGATGGTCTCGGTGACGAGACGGAGGCCGTTACCGAAGACTTCACGAACGATCATGCTTGATGGGGAAGACACCGGGGTCACGACCTCCGGTACGCGTCGAGGTGGAAATTCGCAAGCCTTTGAAGTAAAAGGAATTACGCTTGCCTAGACCACGCCATCATAGCATGGCCCCGAGCCGACATCAACCGTCGGGACCGGCGGGCCGTGCTATGATCTCAGCCACGAACATCAGAAATCTGCCCTCTTCGGGAGCCCCGGGGCCACTGCCCAGGCGGGCGTGACGCGCGCCCGCGATCGACCGTGCCTGACATCGCCGAGATGGATCTTGCCGAGCTCGAGGCCGAGCTCGAATCCCAGGGCAACGCTCGCTATCACGCGCGACAGATCTATCGCTGGGTCTACCGGCACGGCGTCGACGATTTCGAGCGCATGACCAACCTGTCGCGTGGCCTGCGTCGTCAGCTGGCCGCGACCATGAAGGTCTCGACGCCGCGGGTCGAGAGCACGGACCGGTCCCCGGACGGAACCGTCAAATTCCTGCTGGAGCTCGGGGATGGCCGCCGGATCGAGTCGGTCTTCATCCCGGATACCCCCGCCCAGACTCTCTGTGTCTCCACCCAGGTCGGCTGCGCAATGGGGTGCACGTTCTGTCTGACCGGTCGGATGGGCCTCGTTCGCAATCTCTCTGCGGGTGAGATCGCAGGGCAGGTACGCATCCTGGCCGCCGAGCTCGGCCTCCTCGACCGCCGTTTCAACATCGTGCTGATGGGCATGGGCGAGCCGCTTCACAACTACGACGCCACCATGAAGGCCCTCCGCCTGCTCGCCGCCGAAGGCGGCCTCGCGGTGTCGCCACGGAGAGTGACCCTCTCGACGGTTGGGCTCGTACCCGCCCTGAGGCGGCTCGCGACCGAGCCGCTCATGCCCAACCTGGCCATCTCTCTCCACGCCACGACCGAGGCGCAGCGGGAGCGGCTCGTTCCGGTGAGCCGCAAGCACGGCCTCGCCGCGGTGCTCGACGCCTGCGAGCGCTTCCCGCTCAGGCGTCGCAACCGCATCACGTTCGAGTACGTCCTCCTCGAGAACGTCAACGACTCCGTCGAGGATGCGCAGCGGCTGGCCAGACTCCTGAAGGGAGTCAGGTCCAAGATCAACCTCATCCCGCTCAACGAAGCGGCCGGCATCCCGTTCGAGCGCCCCGACGACGCGCGGGTGGACCGCTTCGCACGGGAGCTCGCTCGCCACCATTTGACCGTCTCGGTCAGAAAGAGTCGCGGACGCGAGATCCGGGCGGCCTGCGGGCAGCTGATCGTGGAGGGCAGCCGGCAGTCGCCGGCGCAGCTCGCCGCGTCGCTGTTCTGACCCCGTCGCGCGGTCTACGTCACGGGGGCGTCGACGACGTCCCCGCGTACGGTGTCCCCCGCCGCCGTGATCCTGACCGTCACCCATGCGTTGCGCGGCCGCGCCGGGGAGATGTCGACCTTGAGGTAGTTGTCCGTGACCACCTCGGAGCCGCTCGACAGCGTCACGCCTCGGCGGATCGCGCCGACCTGTGACGTGCGGAACCGGCGAGTGAGGCCCGCGCCGACCTCACGGACCGCCCGGGCCCGGATCACCGCCGGGGGCACCTTGGCACTCAACCCCGCGGCCGAAGTGCCGGGCCGGTCCGAATACGGAAACACGTGCAGGTAGTTGAGCGGAGACCGCTCGAGATACGTCAGAGTCGTCCGGGCGTCCTCGTCCGTCTCACCGGGAAACCCGACGATCACGTCCGACCCGATGGCGGCGTCCGGCAGGCGCCGGTGAATCGATTCGACGATGGAGCGGTAATCCGCCAGCCGATACGGGCGGCGCATCGAGCGAAGGACGTCGTCACTCGCGTGCTGCAGCGGTAGGTGGAAGTGCGGCGCGAACCGGGCGCTGCCAGCGACCAGGTCGACGATCTCGGGCGTACAGTCGGCCGGTTCGAGCGAGCTGATACGGAACCTGGGCGCGGCGGGATGGCCGTCGAGCAGCCGCAGGAGACCCAGCAACGAGCTCGGCGGCCGGAGATCGCGACCGTACGACCCGAGGTGAACACCGGTAAGGGCGATCTCCTTGAAGCCCAGGTCCGCCGCCCGCGCCACGCGGGCCGCCACGAGGTCGGGCGACAGGCTCCGCCCGGCACCGCGCGTCGTGGGGAGATGCTTCTACGATTTTATACATGTAAGTTGCTATAAATACAGCAGTTATAGATTCACATGGCCCCTGAGTATACAAATTGCTCTACAAGCTCTACGGTGCGGTGTTCCCGCTCGGGACGGCCTGGCCGACCGAGCGGCGGCGGCTCGACCTCTATCTTCCCAACCCGGGTCGTCGCGCTATTAAACGTCGGTAGGAAGGTAGGAGGGTTCCCGGATCCAATGAAACGGACCCACTGCGAGGCCAATAGGAAGACTCGACAGCATGCCTGTCCTCGTGGCGGTTCCGTCAACTTGAGTGCCGACGTGGCACAGTAGCCGTATGCCGAGCTACCGAGGATACCGATTCCCGTCGGAAGTCATCAGTCACGCGGTGTGGTTGTACCACCGGTTCAGCCTCAGTTTTCGGGACGTCGAGGACCTCCTCGCCGAGCGCGGCATCACCGTCACGTACGAGACGATCCGCCAATGGTGCCGGACGTTCGGGCTGGAGTATGCGCGACGGCTGCGGCGGCGGCGGGGGCGCCCGGGAGATACGTGGTATCTCGATGAGCTGTTCGTGCGGATGCAGGGCCGGACGCAGTACTTGTGGCGGGCGGTTGACGAGGATGGGGATGTGATCGACATCCTCGTGCAACCCCGACGGAATCGGCGAGCTGCGATCCGATTCTTCCGCAAGCTCTTGAAAACACAGGGCGCCATCCCTCGCTGCCTGATCACCGACAAGCTGCCAAGCTATCAAGCCGCCTGCCGTACCCTGATCCCGTCGGTCCTGCACTGCACAGCCCCGTATGCGAACAATCGCGTCGAAGTGTCTCATCAACCGACCCGCCACCGCGAGCGCCAGATGCGCGGCTTCAAATCGATCGCGCACCTCCAACGCTTCGCGTCGGCCGGCACCTCCTACGAGCCGCTCATCACCGCGCGCTCTGCACCCGAGCGTTCGCCGAATGGAACGTGGTGACGTGTGCTTCGTGAGCAGCCGCCCAAGTTCGGATCTTGGCCGGCGACCCGGCCCGCGTCCGGCAAGTTGACATATAGGGGCGTCAAAACCTCGGGGCACGGAGATCGATGTTGGGTTCGGTTTGGCCTTCTTCTGGCACACGGACCGGACCCTGCTGCCCGACCGTCGCATCGGCAAGGTCAGGCACGGCAACGGCTTCACCCTCCGGGGTGGGCAGCTGGCGGACGAAGTGCTGGTGGGGCGACCGCTCACCGAGAGGGTCGGCGTCAAGGCGGGCTGGTCCTGCGGGCCGGTCACGTTGGGCTGCGGAGTCGTGGGCCTCGTGACAATTGGGCGGTAGGAGAGCGCGCATCCTGTTCGCTCAGCACGGGACGAATCTGGAAGTCCCCACCGTACGGCGAACACCACGTCACGAGGTTCCCGTTCCCGGCTGGACTGACGCCGAAGATCCCGTGAGCAACTACGCTGCCGGCTGCCATGCATTGGCGGAATACCTGGAAGCTCAACGGCTGGTCGAGTTGAGCGACCGGTGGCTAAACCCGCCGAAGTGGGTCGAGTGGTTGGACGAGCCGGTTCCCGGCTATCCGAAGCGGCCGGTTCCCCGAGACGAGGACGGGGCGAATGCTCTCAAGAAGCGCACGCTGACGAACCTCGACAACGCCCGCCCGCAATGACTCGCCGATGCGCACGAGGCTCTTGACGCGGCTGTGGCTGCCGCGTACGGTTGGTCGGCGGACGTCTCCAGCGACGAAGTTCTCCGCGAGTTGCTGGCGCTGAACGGCGGCGGGCGGTGAGCGAGCTGTGATGCGGCGCGGTCCGTAGACGGCTTCGATGGTGCCGTGGGTTCCCGTTCGCAATGTGGGAAGCGTCGAGGGAACCGTGGGTAAAGGAATAACAGTAACTCGCTTTGAATGAATGAGTTACGAGAAACATAAGACTCACGTTGGGAGTGACGGGCGCGCCAGCGAATCGCCACATGCGAAAGCAGAGGACCCGGCTCTCACTATGGCAGGCCGGCAATACGTTGTGTCCCATATGCCTCTTGGAGTTTTCCAGGGAGGACGCGACAGCCAAGAACGGGCGTGCCTCCATTGAGCACGTACCGCCACTGAAGGCTGGCAAACCCCACATTCGGGTGCTTACCTGCAAAAGCTGCAACGGAGAAGGTGGTAGCTGGATTGACCATGCGACGGTAGAACTTGGAGTCAAGCCCATTCTTAGAGTCTCCCTCTGGGATGGGTGAAACCCCTCGCCTTTAGGCGAAGCCTTCAGGAGGCCGCAGGGCCGGACCTCTTCGGGCTCTGGGACGTGCGCCGTGATAGTCGGCTTCAGCCGACGCGGCGCACTGATTCCCTCGCCTTCAGGCGAGGGAGACTCAATTGAAACTCTCTACGGCTCCGGATTCGTCATGCGGCCTTCTTCGATGTCGTCGTGTCGATCTTCAGTTCTTGCTTCAACGCGGCACGAAGCGTGGGCAGGTGGCGGTAGCCCATCAGCTTCCGCAGGCGCGGCTCGATGTCCAGGAGCGCGGTCGCCAGCCAGCGGTGGCGTTGGCTCGAGTTCTGCCAGTGGTCAACCTTCGCACAGCGTTCCTCAACGAGCGCATTGACCGACTCCAGACAGTTCGTCGTCTTCAGCGACCGGCCCAGCACCCCGTACAGCCCGAGGCGATGCAGCGTTAAGGTTTCGTCCAGACCTTCTGTCAAGCTCCGAGCCGCCGACTGGTTCCGTTCGTCGAGCTCGCCCTGGAGCGTCTTGAGCGCCGTGAGGGCCTCGTCGTACTCCGGCCGGTTGTAGGCGCGCTGGAGGCGCTGACGCCACGCCGCCAGTTCGCTCTTGGCCAGGTGACTCACCACGTTCTCCCGCTTGTGCCACTGGCACCGTTGGACCAGGGCGCGGTGGCGGAAGGTCTTCCGGACGGCTGCCCGCAGCCCCTTGCTGCCGTCGAGGATCACCAGCAGGCCCTGCGAGAGGTCCAGCCCCCGCTCGACCAACGACCGCAAGCACAGCGTCAGCACCCGCTCATTCTCCGTGTCCGTCTCCACGAAGCCGAGGAAGTGTTTCGCCCCAGAAATGGTGATGCCCAGTGCGATGACCATTGTGGCCTCGGCGAACGTCTTGCCGTCCAATACGATGGCCACGACGTCCTCAGCGGCCAGGTCCCGCTCCTGGAGCTCGTGAAGCTTCGCGGCGCTGGCCTCGATGAAGCCTCGGGACACCGTCGACCCCGACAGCCCGATCGCGCCGGGAATCGCCTCGGCGGCCGCCTCGTAGTTGCGACACGAGATCCCATAGAGCCCGCGCTTCAGCAGGAGGTCATTCACCGCGCCGTCGCCATGCAACGCCTCGTAGGCGCGCAACGGAATCTCCCGCCCCGCGACCCCGCGCACCCGCGGCACCCGAATCGGCACCCGCTGCCCCGCCAGGCCGACGGTCCCAGGGTTGCTACCGTGCCGGCGGCCCCCGATCGACGCGGCCTTGCGGGCGTAGCGCTCGCCAGCCAGCGCCGTTACCTCCTCGTCGAGCACCTCCTCCACGTGCATCAAGCCCAGCGGGACCAGCGAGCGGATCAGCTCCACCTTGGCGTCCAGCTCCAGCGCGGTGTAGTCCTCGCGCCGGATGACCTCGACCCGGCCCAGCTGGCGACCCTTCTTGCGCTTCCTGACAGGACGTAGGACACTGCTCATCTCGGCTCCTTTCTCTCGTGGGTTGATGGCCGTTTTGCTTAACGTCATCAAACCACAGGGTGTGGGAGCCGTTTCAATTTCCAACTAAGTTTCGCTCACCCTCATCTAGCTGGTCGCTTGCACTTTTCAGGAGTCTCGCGAAATCGATCGCTTTCAGAAAGCCACGACGTCCTTCTTCGTCCATCACGATGTAGCCAACGGAGAAGTTACCTCCGGTCGCAGTGGAAGTCTGTCGATGCCGTTCCACTACTGTCCATCCTTCGGGCAACACTATCCCAAGGAGTTGTTCAGCAGCGGTATTGAGTCTCCCTCGCCTGAAGGCGAGGGAATCAGTGCGCCGCGTCGGCTGAAGCCGACTATCACGGCGCACGTCCCAGAGCCCGAAGAGGTCCGGCCCTGCGGCCTCCTGAAGGCTTCGCCTAAAGGCGAGGGGTTTCACCCATCCCAGAGGGAGACTCTAAGCGCAGCACTCACTCTGCCACCCGAGCTAGATCTAGCAAATCGTCAATTCCTCTCACGCTTCCAGGTCATGGTGAGCAGGCCGAGATTCCCCTTGTTTTGGCCGTCCCAGATCGATTCCCTCATATATTAAGCGCCTTCTGAGTGAGTCGATGTGGTGCAGCGTGACGCCACAAACTTGGTGTTATTGTTCCGAGTCGTCTTCCATCAGAACAGTGACATCGAAGTTCTGCTCTATCTGTCTCAGCCTGTCGCCTACCAACTCAAGATCGGCGGCCCAAACATTGCTATTCTGAAATCTCACCCGATCAATGTAGACCACGCCGATGAGAAACACTTGGTTGATCGAGCGGCTCGGCTTCCGCGCCCCCGCCGTCGTCCGTCGCGCGTTTGCGCTCACGCCGGCCGCGTGAATACACTCACCCGGCTGTCCAAGAAATCCGTGGCGGTACAGTCAGGACGGGCAATATACCACGCTCACCCAGCTGATCTTGCGTTCGATGTTTCCCTTAGCCTGCGTGTGCTGTGGGATCTCGTAGGCCGAAGGCTCCAGTTCCGACGCACGACGGCAGGCCGTCTTCGCATTCACCCAAGCGACAGACTTCCAGACGAGGACGCGGCCGCGACCAACCTGCCCCGTGACAACATGCGCGCACTCATCGCCCACAGCGACACCCGGTTACCGGCATCATGCCACACCGGGCTCGCGTGCCTCCCGGAGATAGGCCGCCCACTCGTCCATCAGGCGGTGCCGGCGCTCGAAGAGATCACTGCGGGCGTAGGCCGCCTCGGTAGGGTTCTGTACCGTATGGGCGAGCGCGGCCTCGACCACTTCGCGGGGTGTGTTCGTCCGTTCCGCGGCCCAGTCCCGGAAGCTCGACCGGAACCCATGCGGCACGGCGGCGATGCCGAGTTCCTTGGTCAATCTCGGGAGCGTCACGGCGGAGAGTGGCTTCCCGCGCAGACTGCGGAACACGAGGCCGGTGCCATCGCTCAGCTTCTGTACGTCGTGCAGGATCGCGAGCGCCCGCCCCGAGAGCGGGACGCGGTGATCCCGCTTCGCCTTCATGCGCGCGGCGGGGATGGCCCAGACGCCCGCGTCCAGGTCCATTTCGTTCCACGTCGCCAGGCGCACTTCGCCGGATCGTGCCGCCGTCAGCACCAGGAACTCGAACGCCTGCTTGATGGTGACCGCGGCCTGGGAGGCTCGCACGGTCGCGAGGGCGTCCGCCACTTCACCGTGGGGCAGCGCCCGCATGTGCTGGACGATGGTCTGCTGCCGCCCGAGGGCGTCGCCCGCCGGGTTGTCCGGCCGGTAGCCCATGGCCTCCCGACATAGCGAGACAAGTTATTTCAATAGAACATCTTAGAGTGTGTTAGCAGCCACGGTCCCCACGTTGTACCCCACAAAATGAACGGGACCGCATGACACCACAGACGCCGCCTGCGGACCGATCAAGACTGAGTGCGCCGGCCATCACCGCCGACTCTTCTTCCGGTTCCTGGTGGTGCGGCGCGAGATCGGAAAGCGTCAACGTGCCCACGAGACTGAGTTCGGCGGCGCTCCGGTCTGGTCTCCACAGGGGGGCATGCGGGGCGCGGTGGGCCGGAGGCGGCTGGGTTGTATCGACAATCATGATTCGGAACCGACTCGTACGCGCCCACGGGAACACCGCTGCCATCACGCGTCCCGTAGGTCGTAGCCGACCATGAATAACCCGGCCGCAAGCTCATGGAATCCTTCTTCGCCAGCGCTGAAGGCGTTCGGATTGCGATTCAGCGCGCGGCCAATGAACCAATTTGCCCGCATCGCCTGAACGGTGTGAAATCGGGCATCCGGTCCCAGCCTCGGAAACCGCAGGGGCCGTGACTCGGGTCGCGCACCTTGGTGTTTTTTGGGCATTGTCAAGTTGACGAGCAGCTCGTCGATCGACCCCCAAGATGCTGGGCTCCAACCCGTCGTGAACCCGCCATGCTGGGCATCAAAAACGGCCGTCAGCTTCAACTTGCCAAATACCGCCCCAGATACTCTCGTCTCGCTTGTGGTCCCACTCGAGTTGCTCCCATGACGCCGGAGGGTGAGCGAAACTTAGTTGGAAATTGAAACGGCTCCCACACCCTGTGGTTTGATGACGTTAAGCAAAACGGCCATCAACCCACGAGAGAAAGGAGCCGAGATGAGCAGTGTCCTACGTCCTGTCAGGAAGCGCAAGAAGGGTCGCCAGCTGGGCCGGGTCGAGGTCATCCGGCGCGAGGACTACACCGCGCTGGAGCTGGACGCCAAGGTGGAGCTGATCCGCTCGCTGGTCCCGCTGGGCTTGATGCACGTGGAGGAGGTGCTCGACGAGGAGGTAACGGCGCTGGCTGGCGAGCGCTACGCCCGCAAGGCCGCGTCGATCGGGGGCCGCCGGCACGGTAGCAACCCTGGGACCGTCGGCCTGGCGGGGCAGCGGGTGCCGATTCGGGTGCCGCGGGTGCGCGGGGCGGGAGATTCCGTTGCGCGCCTACGAGGCGTTGCATGGCGACGGCGCGGTGAATGACCTCCTGCTGAAGCGCGGGCTCTATGGGATCTCGTGTCGCAACTACGAGGCGGCCGCCGAGGCGATTCCCGGCGCGATCGGGCTGTCGGGGTCGACGGTGTCCCGAGGCTTCATCGAGGCCAGCGCCGCGAAGCTTCACGAGCTCCAGGAGCGGGACCTGGCCGCTGAGGACGTCGTGGCCATCGTATTGGACGGCAAGACGTTCGCCGAGGCCACAATGGTCATCGCACTGGGCATCACCATTTCTGGGGCGAAACACTTCCTCGGCTTCGTGGAGACGGACACGGAGAATGAGCGGGTGCTGACGCTGTGCTTGCGGTCGTTGGTCGAGCGGGGGCTGGACCTCTCGCAGGGCCTGCTGGTGATCCTCGACGGCAGCAAGGGGCTGCGGGCAGCCGTCCGGAAGACCTTCCGCCACCGCGCCCTGGTCCAACGGTGCCAGTGGCACAAGCGGGAGAACGTGGTGAGTCACCTGGCCAAGAGCGAACTGGCGGCGTGGCGTCAGCGCCTCCAGCGCGCCTACAACCGGCCGGAGTACGACGAGGCCCTCACGGCGCTCAAGACGCTCCAGGGCGAGCTCGACGAACGGAACCAGTCGGCGGCTCGGAGCTTGACAGAAGGTCTGGACGAAACCTTAACGCTGCATCGCCTCGGGCTGTACGGGGTGCTGGGCCGGTCGCTGAAGACGACGAACTGTCTGGAGTCGGTCAATGCGCTCGTTGAGGAACGCTGTGCGAAGGTTGACCACTGGCAGAACTCGAGCCAACGCCACCGCTGGCTGGCGACCGCGCTCCTGGACATCGAGCCGCGCCTGCGGAAGCTGATGGGCTACCGCCACCTGCCCACGCTTCGTGCCGCGTTGAAGCAAGAACTGAAGATCGACACGACGACATCGAAGAAGGCCGCATGACGAATCCGGAGCCGTAGAGAGTTTCAATTTGAGTCTCCCTCGCCTGAAGGCGAGGGAATCAGTGCGCCGCGTCGGCTGAAGCCGACTATCACGGCGCACGTCCCAGAGCCCGAAGAGGTCCGGCCCTGCGGCCTCCTGAAGGCTTCGCCTAAAGGCGAGGGGTTTCACCCATCCCAGAGGGAGACTCTAAGAATGGGCTTGACTCTGACGCCGTCCTTTCATGGGTAACCCAATTCCTGGTAGTGGGTCAGTTTGAATCCGGCAAGCCCTGCGGGACAGGGCCACGCCGTGCGATAATTAAGTGTGCCCGCACGACGTACACGCAAGGCGAAACCAGAACGCAAGACCAAGACTTCTTCACCTTCGCCACGCATCACGCTCGATTTCGCGACGACTGCGCGCCGTGTGGTCGAGCAGGCAATCGGTGAATCACTCACTCAAGATACTCCTCGTCAACCGCCATCTCCCCGAAGAGATCGGGAGTAAGTACATCCTCGACGTGCGGCGATTTGGCCCGAGCGATCATGCGCTGCACTCCTGAGTTTGCTCGAATAGGTACGACGGTCACTTTGGGGTGCTCACGCGTAAAGATGCGGAACACCTCATCCGCGAATGCCTGACCGATGATCGGAACGTTCCTAAAATCGAGGACTACATCGCTGAAGAGTTCCACCCGAGCCAAGACCCGTTTCGCCTGGGATCGCGAGATCAGCTTGTCATTGCCATACTGAGCGAGCCGGACAGGAACCACGGTCTTGCTGAACGCCGGCTCGTCGCCGCTGGTGAACTTGTCGAAGATCCTCCGAGTCGTCCGCGCCGTATGGTTGTTGAGTCTCATGAATACTGCAGTCCCATGGTGGCGCGTGGGCTGTTCTATCAACCAGTCTTCTTCCTTTCCAATCTCATGCGAGAAGAAGACTCTGCTTGACAGAATGTCGAACGCATCGAACATCCGTGATGCGAAGAAGATGCCCTCCCCTGTATGGTGCTTCGGGTCAGTCGTTAACTTGCCCTTTGCCAATTCGAAGATCGCGTGTCGTTCATCCAACAATCCCAACTGGTCCTTGATCTTCTGGAAGATGCCGATTCCGTCGTCCATGATCATCATCTCGGACGTGACCGCAGTTTTGGTGATGGCGACGTAGATTGTCGTCCCCTGGGAGTGATCAAGTGCATTGTTGAACATCTCAGTGAACCCATAGTTCCAAATATCCTGCACGTTCTCGGGGAGCAAGCCGAGCGCCTCTGCAATATCGTTGCGCCACACCATGTCCTCGGCCGGTTGGTCCCTGTAGAGATGGTTCCATTTCAAAACTGGCGCAAGCTCGTACGCCCGATTGTTCGTCTTTCCTGCTTGACTTAGAGCACCCTCATTGACCAACCGCCGCAGGTGCACGTTGATGGCTTGCCGACTAACCCTGAACTTGTCTGTTGCTAACCTACTAATAGTTCGAGGGTTAGCTTGTACGTTGCGCAGGATGTACTGGCGAATTTCTTCACCCCTAGCGCGGACTGTTCCCATTAGTGTGTCCCCCTCCCTGAACCACATTGTAAATCACAGATGAGATCATTGTCAATAATATTGCTTAATATTGGAAATGATAAGTAATATAATTATCAATGTTAGTGTTGAGATTGACAATGGAACGGTTGTCCACTTCGAAACGCTCAGCGGTTGTTGCGGCTCTGGTCGAGGGGTGCAGCATCCGGGCGACGGTTCGCATGACAGGCGTAGCCAAGAACACCGTGGCCAAGCTGTTGGTGGATCTCGGAGCGGCCTGCACGAAGTATCAGGATGAGACACTTCGCAACTTCGACCGCCCCGTCCGCGGTCTTCGGGATGGCGGTCGATTGGCCCGCCAGGACCGACCGCGCGGCGGTCTCGGCATCCACGGTGTCGGACTTCCCGGCGATTCGACGTGTGCGCCGGTCGCCTCGGTTCACTTCGAGCACCTGGTGCCCGGCTCGCCGGACCGCGCGAGCGAGTCCCGCCCCGTAGCTGCCGATGCCCTCGATGCCGAACGCGGCGATGCGGCCGTGACGCTCGGCCCAGGTGATCAGCTGTTGGTAGCCGTCTGAGTCGGCGGCACACGATCGATCGTCGAGGCGGACCCCCCTCGTGTCGATCGCCACGGCCACGTGGACGTGCTTGTGGGTGTCCACGCCGACGATCACCTTCCGCGCGTCAGGCTGGATAGTCCTGTGGTTCGTCACCGGGTGGCCTCCTCGGGTGCTGGTGCGTCGGCCGGATGGGCGGACAGGACTGTGATGGGTCGACGTTGCAGCAGGCCCCTATGGGGTCACGGCCCATCCGGTCAGACGGGTTGGCGTGTCAATCGCCGACGGACGATGACCGACAGATCAGTAGCCAGGACCGTAGGTCAGGAGTCAAGCCCATTCTTAGAGTCTCCCTCTGGGATGGGTGAAACCCCTCGCCTTTAGGCGAAGCCTTCAGGAGGCCGCAGGGCCGGACCTCTTCGGGCTCTGGGACGTGCGCCGTGATAGTCGGCTTCAGCCGACGCGGCGCACTGATTCCCTCGCCTTCAGGCGAGGGAGACTCAATTGAAACTCTCTACGGCTCCGGATTCGTCATGCGGCCTTCTTCGATGTCGTCGTGTCGATCTTCAGTTCTTGCTTCAACGCGGCACGAAGCGTGGGCAGGTGGCGGTAGCCCATCAGCTTCCGCAGGCGCGGCTCGATGTCCAGGAGCGCGGTCGCCAGCCAGCGGTGGCGTTGGCTCGAGTTCTGCCAGTGGTCAACCTTCGCACAGCGTTCCTCAACGAGCGCATTGACCGACTCCAGACAGTTCGTCGTCTTCAGCGACCGGCCCAGCACCCCGTACAGCCCGAGGCGATGCAGCGTTAAGGTTTCGTCCAGACCTTCTGTCAAGCTCCGAGCCGCCGACTGGTTCCGTTCGTCGAGCTCGCCCTGGAGCGTCTTGAGCGCCGTGAGGGCCTCGTCGTACTCCGGCCGGTTGTAGGCGCGCTGGAGGCGCTGACGCCACGCCGCCAGTTCGCTCTTGGCCAGGTGACTCACCACGTTCTCCCGCTTGTGCCACTGGCACCGTTGGACCAGGGCGCGGTGGCGGAAGGTCTTCCGGACGGCTGCCCGCAGCCCCTTGCTGCCGTCGAGGATCACCAGCAGGCCCTGCGAGAGGTCCAGCCCCCGCTCGACCAACGACCGCAAGAACAGCGTCAGCACCCGCTCATTCTCCGTGTCCGTCTCCACGAAGCCGAGGAAGTGTTTCGCCCCAGAAATGGTGATGCCCAGTGCGATGACCATTGTGGCCTCGGCGAACGTCTTGCCGTCCGATACGATGGCCACGACGTCCTCAGCGGCCAGGTCCCGCTCCTGGAGCTCGTGAAGCTTCGCGGCGCTGGCCTCGATGAAGCCTCGGGACACCGTCGACCCCGACAGCCCGATCGCGCCGGGAATCGCCTCGGCGGCCGCCTCGTAGTTGCGACACGAGATCCCATAGAGCCCGCGCTTCAGCAGGAGGTCATTCACCGCGCCGTCGCCATGCAACGCCTCGTAGGCGCGCAACGGAATCTCCCGCCCCGCGACCCCGCGCACCCGCGGCACCCGAATCGGCACCCGCTGCCCCGCCAGGCCGACGGTCCCAGGGTTGCTACCGTGCCGGCGGCCCCCGATCGACGCGGCCTTGCGGGCGTAGCGCTCGCCAGCCAGCGCCGTTACCTCCTCGTCGAGCACCTCCTCCACGTGCATCAAGCCCAGCGGGACCAGCGAGCGGATCAGCTCCACCTTGGCGTCCAGCTCCAGCGCGGTGTAGTCCTCGCGCCGGATGACCTCGACCCGGCCCAGCTGGCGACCCTTCTTGCGCTTCCTGACAGGACGTAGGACACTGCTCATCTCGGCTCCTTTCTCTCGTGGGTTGATGGCCGTTTTGCTTAACGTCATCAAACCACAGGGTGTGGGAGCCGTTTCAATTTCCAACTAAGTTTCGCTCACCCTCTAGGTCAGTCAAGTTGTGGGTCAGGCCATCGCCCACCGGCCAATCGTACGGCAGCCAGCTGACCGGATGGGCCGTGACCCCATAGGGGCCTGCCGCACCCACGGCCCGTCACAGTCCTGTCCGCCCACTCGGGCCAGTCCGCGCGCCGCACCCGAGGAGGCCAAACGGTGACTCACACCATGACCACGCAGCCCGAGGTTTGGAAGGTGATTGTCGGGGTCGATACCCACAAGCATGTCCACGTCGCGGTGGCGATCGACACCCGGGGGATCCGCCTGGGCGATCACTCGTTCGTCGCTGATTCGAGCGGATATCAGGGCCCTGCTCATGTGGGCCCACACACACGGGCGGATTGAGACGTTCGGCATCGAAGGCACCGGCAGCTATGGTGCCGGCCTGGCGCGGGCCGTCCGCCGAGCGGGGCATCGTGTCACGGACGTGAATCGAGGCGACCGGCGCTTACGCCGAGCCGCCGGCAAATCCGACACGATCGACGCCGAGGCCGCCGCGCGGTCCGTGCTGGCGGGCCAATCGACCGCGATCCCCAAGACCGCTGACGGTGCCGTCGAGATCATGCGCCAGCTCAAGGTCGCCCGGGACACGGCCGTAAAGGCCCGCACCGCGGCGATGATCACCTTGAAGCAGATCATCGTGACCGCGTCGCCCGGACTGCGAGAAACGCTCCAGGGCCTCACCGCCCACGCTCTCCTCACGCGCTGCGCCGGCCTCAGACCGGGCCCCCTCGACACACCCGCCGCCGCCGCCAAGCACACCCTCCGGGCACTCGCCCGCCGCTGGATCGCCCGCGACGAAGAAATCGCGACGCACGACCGGCACCTCGTGCGCCTCACGACCGAGACGGCGCCCACGCTTCGTGAGGGCTTCGGGGTCGGCGCAGGCACCGCGGCCGAGATGTTGATCCTCTTCGGCGATAACCCCGACCGGATTCGCTCCGAAGCCGCGTTCGCGAAGTTGTGTGGCGCCTGTCCGATCCCGGCCTCGTCCTGGAGAACCACCGGCCGGCATCGGCTCTATCGGGGCGGTCACCGACACGCCAACGCCGCCCTCTATCGAACCGTCATCGTCCGCATGCGATTCCACCAACCAACCCGCGACTACGTCGCCCGACGCACCGCCGATGGCCGGACCAAACGCGAGATCATCCGATGCCTTAAACGCTTCCTTGCGCGAGAGATCTACCAACGCGTTATGACAGACTTCCGCACACGCCAAGCCGTCACCCAGGCCGCTTAAAACGCGTGTCTTGACATATAGGGGCGTCAATGCCAGGGTGACTATTGCCGAGGGTGGTGACACATCGGCCCGATGACGCCCTGTATCAGCGCTGTTTCTCTGTGGTACGCTGGACCACACATGCGGCTAACCGCCGTTTGCGGAACCACAACAGAGGGTGCCATGCGACCGATGACTCGCTTTTCAATGTTCGTACTCGTGGGCATGCTGTGTGCCGTTCCAGCGGCAGCACAGTTCCAATCGGTCGGGTCGCTCGAGTTCCGGACGTCGACCAAATCTGCTGAGGCCCAGCAGCACTTCCTGCGTGGTGTGGCCATCCTCCACAGCTTCGGGTGGAAACAGGCGATCGAACAGTTCCAGGCAGCCCAGGAATTGGACCCAGATTTTGTGCTCGCCTACTGGGGAGAAACGCTTTGTTACAACCACCCGCTCTTTGGCGGTCCGACACCGGATGAGGACAACCCACGAACCGTCCTGGCCAGACTGGGATCGAGTCGGGAAGAACGGCTGGAAAAGGCGCCGACCGATCGTGAGAAGGGGTTCCTGACTGCGGTCGAGACGCTGTGGGCCCGGGAGGGGACCTACGACGAACGGCGTGTGGCCTACATGGAAGCCATGGCCGACCTGCACGAGCGATACTCGGATGACCATGAGGTCGCCACCTTTTACTCGGTTGCCACACTGAGTGCCGCCCGCGCTCTGGGCGATCAGAGTGGCCGACTCGAAGTTCGGGCGGGCACGATCGCGTTGTCGGTCTTCAGTCAGAACCCCGAGCACCCGGGAGCTGCACACTACACGATCCATTCGTTCGACGACCCCATACACGCACCCCTTGCCCTCCCCTCAGCGATGAAGTACGCGGAGATCGCCCCGGCGGTGGCTCACGCGAGACACATGCCGACACACATCTTCATTCAGCACGGCATGTGGGAGCTCGTCTCGACACACAACCAGCGGTCCTACGATGCCGCACGCGACCTCTGGCAACCAGGAGACAGTGTCGGCGACTCCGTACATCCCCTTGACTGGGGCCAGTATGGAGACCTCCAGCTGGGTGACTACGGCAAGGCGCGGACGTGGATCGAACGGCTTGAGATGGTCGCTGACGAGAGTGACAACCAGGCGCGGGCCGTCGACTCGTTACCGCTCCTGAGAGCGCGATATGTCGTCGAGACCGAGGAGTGGCACACTGAGCCGGTGACCCGGGATTCTTCCGACCACGAGCTCCTGGCCACCGGAATCAGCGCGGTGCGCTTAGGCAACCTCGATTCGGCGCGTCAGGCCGAGGCCGAACTGGCGAGGCGCACCGAGGAAGGCGGCGCCACCACGAAGATCATGCACAAGGAGGTCGCCGCTCTTGTTCGCGTTGCCGAGGGGCGCGGCGACCAAGCCATCGCCCTGATGGACGAAGCGATCGAGATCGTGCAGACACAGCGTCTGCCCAACGGCGCTGCCGACCCCGTCAAGCCGCCTTATGAGCTGTATGGTGAGATCCTCATGGAACTCGACCGCCCGGCCGCCGCCGCCGAGCAGTTTGAGACATCGCTTCTGAGAATGCCTGGTCGCGCACGGTCGCTGCTCGGTGCGGCTCAAGCTGCCGCAGCCAGCGGTGACAGCGAGACTGCTCGAGAGCGCTATACGACTCTGCTCAGCTTCTGGCGTGGGCCGTCCGACCACCCGGGGGTCGAAGAGGCCCGCCGATTCACCACGCAGAATCAGGAGTAGGAGAGTCGCTGCGGGGTATTGTCAGGTTCAGGCGACGAGTGGCAGAGTAGGTCGATGAGGAGCCAGTCGGCCAGCTATCACGGATATCGATTCCCACCCGACATCATCAGCCACGCGGTCTGGCCCTACTATCGATTATGCCTCAGCTTCCGCGATGCTGAAGATCTCCTCGCGCAGCGCGGGGGACCCGCCTCGGCGACCACGCGTTCGTGGCGAATTCTGGGGGCTATCGGGCCCTGATCAGGTGGGCAGACACGGGCGGGTCGAGGCGTTCGGCGTCGAAGGCACCGGCAGCTATGGCGCCGGCCTCACATGGGCGGTACGCCGCGCAGGGCATCGTGTTGTGGAGGTGAATCGGGGTGACCGGCGCACGCGCCGCCTCAGCTGCGAGAAGCCCTCCAAGCGCTCACCGATCGTCGGCTGCTCACCCGCTGCGCAGCACTCCGACCGGGCTCC
The DNA here is from genome assembly GCA_965197935.1 of Vicinamibacterales bacterium. Lineage (GTDB taxonomy): Bacteria > Acidobacteriota > Vicinamibacteria > Vicinamibacterales > CAZQMT01 > CAZQMT01. Next base: position 1,519,298 of record CBDAOD010000003.1, read on the forward strand.
CTCAACACGCCCGCCGCGTCCGCCAAGCACACGCTCCGTTCGATCGCTCCTCGCTGGTTCACCATCGCCGAGGAAATCACCACGCACGACCGACACCTCACGCGACGCACGACCGAGACGTCGCCCTCCCTGTGCGAGAGCGTCGGGGTCGGCGCCAACACCGCCGCCGAGCGATTGATCCTTTTCGGCGATAACCCCACCCGCCTTCGCTCGGAAGCCGCCTTTGCGAAGCGCTGCGGCGCGTGTCCGATCCCGGCCTCCTCTGGGATGACCACTGGCCGGCACCGCTCGTATCGGGGCGGCTACCGCCAGGCCAACGCCGCCCTCTATCGAGCCGTCATCGTCCGGATTGGGCCTGATCCGATTCGGTGGACGGTTTAGCTACGCTGTTTGGGTCTCCGTTGTTCTTTCGTTCGTTCACAACAACGATGATGGGTGTGGGCGCTGTGGGAATCTCGCGTTCTGTGCGAGATTTCCCAATCCCTGTGGGCGCGTTCTGTGCGTCCGCAGGGATGGCAGCGTCCATGCCCCTACGCCGCCTGCCGTTCGAAGGCGGCCGGACTGATCTGGCCGAGCGTCGAGTGGCGACGTCGCTGGTTATAGAACACTTCGATGTAATCGAACAACTCCATCTTCGCGTCGCCGTGACTGTCGAAGTGTTCGCCGAGCTCGCTCTTGACGGTCGAGAAGAAGCTCTCCATGACGGCATTGTCCCAGCAGTTGCCACGTCGGCTCATGCTGCAGACGATGCCACGCGCCTCGAGGAGGTCCTGATAATCCTCGCTTGCGTACGTACAACCCTGCTCGGAATGATGGAGGAGGCCGATGTCCGGGCACCGGCGCTTGAGCGCCATCTCCAAGGCCTTGATGGTCACGTGCCGGTCGTTCACCGCGCTGACGGCCCACCCCACGATGAACCGCGAGAACAGATCCAAGACCGCCGCGCGGTACAGTTTACCGCTGCTGCCGATGACGAACTCGGTCGTGTCGCCGACCCACCGCTGATTCGGGGCGTCCGCCTCGAACTGGCGGTCGAGCAGATTCGCCGCGACCGGCTGGTCGTGATCGCTCATGGTGGTTACTTTGTAACGCTTCCGGGCCCGTGCGACCAGGCCTTCTTCCTGCATCAGCCGGACGACCCGTTTGCGACTCACCTGCTCGTCCTGCTCGATCAGGTCTTCGTGAATGCGCGGGCTGCCATAGCGCTGTTTGCTCGCGTCAAAGGACGCTTGGACGAGGACCTTCAACCGCCGGTCGTCTCGTGATCGTGCCGATTCCGGGCGTCGTTGCCACGCGTAGAACCCGCTGCGTGTGACCGCGAGACACCGGCACAGAATGATGACGGTGTGCCTGGCCTTCTCCACGGCAATGAACCGAAATCTTACCGGCTCTGCTTCGCGAAGAAGGCCGTCGCTTTTTTTAAGATGTCGCGCTCCTCGGCGAGGATGCGATTCTCCTTGCGCAGCCGAGCCAGCTCCTCCCGCTCGGCGGTCGTCAGACCGGTACGGCCCCCGCTGCGGTCGGCGCGCGCCCGCTCGACCCATTGCCGCAAGGCCGATTCGGTAAGATCCAACTCGCGGGCGACGGCGCCGACCGTCTTCCCCTCTTCCAACACCAGCCGGACCGCCCCAGCCCGGAACTCGTCACTGAATTGCCGGCGTGACCGCCGACGTGTGGTTGCTGCCATTCGGGACATCGTATCCACCTTTCGGAACGTGTCCACGAGATCGGATCAAGCCCACGCGGCTACGAGGTCAGTCAACGGAAGCGGAAGCTGGTCGAGCAAGTCTTCGGTTGGCTGAAGACCGTCGGCGGGTTGCGGAAGCTACGGCACCGGGGTGGCGCGTTAGCGGACTGGATCGTCACCTTCGCGGCGACCGCATACAATCTGGTGCGACTGCGGACCTTGGTGGCGGCGTGTCCCTGACGGCATGGGGTTCGCCGCGGCCGCTTTTTCGCCTACACAGGTGGGGTCGATCGCCGTGCACTGGCCGCTAGCAGGACTCGCTCCGATGAACTCGAAAACGGAAACCGTGCCCCGGTCTTTCAGCAGCCTGCTAGTTCTCAGCTGCCGTCGTCTTCGGGGGAGACGTCAGGTATCCTGCGCGTATACTGAGGGAGCGTTAACCACGGCATTCCGCAACGGAGTAGCCAATGCCTCCACTTTTGTCGATGCTGGCCTCGCCCTCGAACCACGACGACAACCCTCGCGACGAGGTGACCGAGGAAGATGTGATCTTCAAGAGCACACTTGTCATCGCTGGGCAGGATTGCCAGCAAAGCACTCGGATCACCGAAGCAGAAAGGGAGACCAGTGATGACAACTAAGGCAGCACTGCCATCAGCAACGCCGCTCCTCGCGCGTCTTAGAGTCTCCCTCTGGGATGGGTGAAACCCCTCGCCTTTAGGCGAAGCCTTCAGGAGGCCGCAGGGCCGGACCTCTTCGGGCTCTGGGACGTGCGCCGTGATAGTCGGCTTCAGCCGACGCGGCGCACTGATTCCCTCGCCTTCAGGCGAGGGAGACTCAATACCGTTATCTCGCCGACTAGGGTCGAGGGCGATGCGCAGAACCTCCCAGACGGCCCGCCAAGCACTCTAGTCACAAGGGCGTCTCGCGAAACAACGGATGACAACTGAGGATGCCGACATCCTGCTCGTCACCACCACGATTTGCTCGGCATCCGACGCCGTCGCAGACGCCCTTCGGCGGGCCGGCCGCAGATTCTACCGGCTGAATACGGAAGACCTCCCTCTCAACGCCACGTCCTCGATCGGCTTCGGTACTGGCTCAGCGCGGGTTACGTGGCAGGCAGACGGCCGCACCCTCTCTTTGGACCGGGTTACCCGCGTCTGGTTCAGGCGGCATCGTCTCCCCGCTCTGCCGCTGGAAACGGTCCCGGCCCATGCCGAGTATACGCTGCGGGAATCACAGTGGTACTTGCGAAGTTTGCTGTGGACGCTCGCCGAACGGGTACCTGGAAGCCATTGGATGAGCCCCCCTGCCGACGTGCAGCGCGCGGAGTCCAAGATCCTCCAACTGCAACTTGCTCCAACTGCTGGATTCACATGCCCGAGGACGCTGGTCTCGAACGACCCGACCGAGATCCGCACGTTCTTCGATCAGGAAGACGGCAAGGTCATCGCGAAGGCCCTTCGGCTTGGCTACTTCGACTACGGCGAGCGCCAGACCGCAGCCTACACGACAGTCATCACCTCCGCCGATCTGCGCGATGACGAGTCGCTCCGTGTGGCGCCCGTGATCTACCAGCAGCACCTGGACAAGCGGTGTGATATCCGTGTGACGGTCGTGGAGAATTCGCTGTACGCTGCGGAAATCCTCTCACAGAACGTCGCCTCCGCCACCGTCGACTGGCGACGGTCCGATGTGGAGCTTGAGCACAGCCGGCACGACCTACCAGATGAGATACGCTCCTCCTGCCTGCGCTTGGTCCGGGCCCTCAACTTGCGTTTTGGAGCCATCGACCTTGTCCTGACGCCCGATGGCCAGTACTGCTTTCTGGAGATCAACCCGAACGGCCAGTGGCTGTGGCTCGAGGACAAGCTGGGATTCCCGATCACGAACGACATCGCCACATGGCTCCAGCAAGTATGACGAACAACGACTCGCGCCTTCTGGTGCTCGTGTGGTCAAAAAACTCATGCGGCCGGTCGGTAGTAGAACTTCAGGAGGCCCCCGAGACGCTCGCGGCATCGCACGGGCCCGTGCTGGCCCATCTCCTCGCACGGAAAGAGGAGGAGGTTGCCCTTCCCTTGGTGGTTCCGCTCGCCGTGGAAGTGTTCGACGTACGCGCGCAACGCGGTTCGTAGCGCCGGTTCGCCGACCAGAATCAGCTTCGCGAGGCACTCGTCCTTCACCGATCGCACCCAGCGCTCCGCATACGCATTCAGATTCGGGCTGCGTGGGGGCAATCGCACCGGCCTCACACCACCGTCCCGGACGGCCTCGTCGAACGCGGGGCAGTACTTGCCGTCTCGATCGTGAATCAGATACCGATGGTTGGCGAGGCCGCCCACATCAGCCATCGTGAGGTTCCGCGCGACTTGGGTCATCCAGCGTTCGTCCGGGAAGGGGGTTACTCCCGCGATCTGGACCCGACGCGTCGCCACATGGATGACAAACACGACGTAATACGTCACCAGGCCGCGCGCCGTCCACACCTCGGTCGTGAAGAAATCCGTCGCCGCCAGTACCTCCTGGTGGGCGCGAATGAAGTCCTTCCACGTCGTGGTGTGCTTGCGCTCCGGCGCAGGCGGAATGCCGTGGCGTTTCAGGATGTTGCCGACGGTCTGGTCGCTCACCGCATAGCCGAGGTTGGCGAGGGCCCCGGCGATGCGGTCGTAGCCCCAGTCACGGTTGTCGGTGGCGACCCGGACAATCAGCTGCTCAATCGTTCCATCCACGCTGGGCCGCCCCGGATAGGTTCGCTTCTTTGAGCCATTAAACTTCTTGGCGACCAGCCGCCGGTGCCAGGCCAGGTGCCAGGCCAGGATTGTCTCGGGCCGGACAACGCTTGCGATCTCCGCGAGGGCCTTGCGGCCAAGCCGCTTACCAATCTGAGCCAACGTCCGGCGCTCTCCGTCGCTCAGGGTCACGCGGCCAGGGATGTGCGCCCTGAGGATACGGTTCTCCGCGGCGAGATACTCGTTCCTCCGGAGGAGCTCCTCATCGACGGAGCCCGTCATGTAGGCCAGCATAGTCTTCCAGTCCATCGTCGCGCCTCATACTGCGTGCGTCTCAAACGCTCGTCCGTATCCACGACAGCGCCTGGCCGAACCTAGCCCGAGCCTAGCAACCCCGAAACTGTTCGGGGAGAACACATTCGGATTACTTGACCCTACGGGCAAGGGCTGGGAACACCTCGATCAGATAGAGCCCCCGCTTCTCGTCGCGGGCGGCCGGTGGATTTTCTCGCGCGCCGAGCTGTTCAAGGAACGACCACACTGGGGCATCTGCGCCGAATAGCTTCTTCTTGCCCCTGTTGGCCGGCTGGACGCCGCCACCCAGTCGAGAGATTAGCGATCCGGCGACACGGTCCACGGGTCGCGAACCACTCTCGTTGGGTACGACCGTCGGCTGGTCCAGAGCGATCAGGGTGTAGTCGCTTTCGGCGCGTACGTTCTCGATAACTTGGGCGGCTTCGTCGAAACTTGCGGGTTGTGGTTCGCCCAGACGGTCGACTTGGCCACCTACGAGCGTCACCCAGGTAATCCCGCCGGGCACTCTGCCTCCCCAGGCCGAATCGAACCCAATGAACGCCTCACGCATTTCTTCCTTTCCTCTGACCCGGACGGCAGCGGACACCAGCGCCGATCCTGGCCACGTCGCGACGACCACCGGCGTTGTTGCACGAATCGTGACTGGCCCGCACGAGGCCAATCGACAGGATCCTCACCTGCCGATGCGGTATGACACTGGTCGGCCGAGGGCGGTCATCCGATTCAGGATCTCACAGCCGAGAACGGCCTCACTCCCCTGCCCAGCTGGACTCCGGGCGCGAAGGCTATCGCCGATGATGGACTTGTAGCGGAAGAACGCATTCTCCACCCGGCCCTGACGATGGTACCCTGACACCTTCTTCCAACGGCGCCGGCCGAGCTGCTTCACCAACGTGATCGTCCGATCCCGCGCGGGCGACCGCGGGCCGTGGCCAGAGACGTTCGCCGTCCTGGCCGGTGGGACGACGACCGTCGCACCCCGCGCCCCCGCCGTTTCGTAGACGGCGACCGTGTCATAGGCGGCGTCAGCGGTGACGCGCACGAGAGGGCCCTCGACCGCGGTGAGCAGATCGAGGGCGGTGGTCGCATCATCCCCCGTCGCCTCGGTCAGCGTGTGGACACGGATCACGCCGGCCTGTTCGACGCCAAGATGGAGCTTCCGCCAGCCGCGTCTGCCGCGGCCACCGTGTTTCGCGGCAGCCCACTCACCGGCCCCGACGAGGGACAGCCCCGTGCTGTCGAGCACGAGATGGAGGCCCTCGCCGGGCGGGACCAGTCGCAAACGGCGCGTCAGATGCTGACTGCGCCGGGAGAGCGTCGTAGAGTCGGGGGCGGAGAGGTCGAGGCGCATCATCCCGAACAGGGCGTGCAGGAATCCTTCGGCTTGGCGCAGCGGGAGATGGTAGAGGAGCCGCAGGGTCAGGGCGGTCTCGATGGCGAGATCCGAGTAGCGCCGCTGCCCGCCCCGCCGGCCACTCCGGCCGGGCGTCCAGACAGCGATCGCCTCCGAGGACAACCACACCGTCACATCGCCGCGTCGAACGAGGGCCCGGTTGTAGGCCGGCCAGTTCGCAACGCGGTACTTCGTCTTATACGTGGGATGAACCTTCGACTTCATTCCCGTAGTGTGGCTCCTGCGGAGGGTCCCGAGAAGTGCGGGCCACGCCGCCCTACCCGCAACGGGTATTCATGCAACAACGCCGTTGCGTCCCGCCGCGGCCAACCACGGGCACGCGCCGGGCCCAACCGAGCCTCCAGGCCCGGAGGCCCCGTTGCTCTTCTCGGAGATACGCGATCTGATTGTCTGGGGGGCGGTTCACCCAGCCAGCCGGCCAATTCCCGACGTGGTATTTTGTCTTGTACTTTGGGTGCACGCTCGACTTCATGTCGAGATCATGCACCTGCTGTCGCCACGATGGCCAGGAGGTCGATCGTGACTCACCGAGGGCGCGGGATCCGTGCACCAACGCCGCGTGACGCCGCGTACGATGACTCGAATAGAGGAGCGCCCCATAGTGGACGACAACCTGCAAGCAGAACTTGAGCGACTCAAAGCAGAAAATGCGCGCCTGAAGCGCGACCGGGGTCGCACCGTCAACCTCAAGGTCAGCGAGAAGGGGGGCGTGTCGGTGTATGGCCTCGGTCGCTTTCCCGTCACGCTCTATAAGGAGCAGTGGATCACGTTGCTGGCCATGACCGATGAAATTCGAGCGTTCCTTACGGAACATGACGCGGAGTTGAAAACGAAGTCCGGGGCATAGCCGGCGTGCCGACCCGCTTCCTCCACGATTGCCGCCGCACTGCCGCCCGATCCAGCGAGAGAATTGGGAATTCGAGACGCACAGGTGGGGCTCGCGACACGGGCCATGAGCGGCCGACCGGCCAGCAACCAAACTAGCCTCGGCCTCTTTGTTGCACCATACGGGGATCAGCTGGTCGCCTATCTGGAACAGCACGCACAGGCGACGCCGCGTGGCGGACGGCCCCACCCGACCCGCACCGCCGCTCCGCCTCGTGCGACGCACCACCGCGTAGTAGGGGCGGGCCGGTGGGGCCGTCGGACGAGATGCTGGACAGGAGGCACCACAACCCCGGGCGGAGAGACCCGCTCAACGCCAAGCCCACAGCCGGCCCACGGCGCGCGGTCCCGCCACCGCGGCCACACCCGCCGAACCCGCCCCACAAAGCCGCCCACACCGCCACGGGTGGCGCCAGTGGCCGGAACCGGTCGCGCTCGCCTGTGATGGTGGCCGATGTCGGGCTGAACGGCGCTCGCCGCCGACCGTCCGGTATGGACTACTCGCAGACGATGCCGTCGTTGTCCGCATCGCGCATGTGGGGATAGGCGGGGTGATCGCGGCGCACAGGGGCGATCCCATGCTGGCGCGCTTCAGCGCAGGTAATCCGTCCGTTCCCGTTGTCATCCCAGCGCACGAGCGCATCGCTGGCTCGTGGCGGCGGCTCAGGCGGCAGCGTGGGCCTCTGGGGCGATGTCGCGGACCGCGGCACCATCAGCATCGCAGTTGTTGAACACCCGGCGAGCACACGGTCAAGCGCGGCCGCCTCGCGCGGATCGATCGTGAGGCCGAACTTCTGGCGCACCGCGACCACCCGGTCCGCAAACCAGCACTGATTCAGCGCCGGCAGCCACTCGGCCGCGTCCTTGTCGTTCTTCTGGGTGCGGTTCACGGCGGGACTCGCCAGGGTCAGGTTCAGGAGGTCGGACGCAAAGCGTCTCCGGCGCGCCGCATCCGCCGCACACAACCCGCTGTCGTGGGCCTCGGACCGGGCCACGATGTGTTCGATGTCGGTGTCGCGCGGACTCGCGAACCAACGGCCCGTGTAGGGCCCGTACACGCCGCCCAGGGCGGCGACGATCCGGGCCTCGACAGACGGCGGATACCGATAGGCGTCGGCGTCATACGGCGCGCAGCGAGCTTCGGGAGCCACCACCAAGCCCCGCCACGACGCTTGGGCGGCGGCGTGGGCGGTCCCGCCGCCGAGGCCAAGCACGACGACCAGGACTGGCAGAGAGCGGTGGCGCCCCTGACTGCGCACGGGCCTACACGTCCTTGTCCCGATCGAGTCTGCATGCCTAGCCATCGTGATCTCCGAGACTCCGTGGTCGGTGCCTATCGACGTCGGTCGTCAACCACGTGAACAAGCCAGCCGGATTGTAGACACTCTTGATGCCGACCGGCACCGTGCAGGCGTTCGGAATCTGGCCACGCCAGCGCCTCACCATGAAAAGCCGTCGGCATGATGCGCCGCGCGCTCAATGTACGGTTACTCTGCAACAGTTCGCGTACGTCTTGCCGCTGCTACACGGACAGGATTCGTGGCCGCCGACCGTCGCCCCACGCGCAAGATCGACATGCTCGCCGACGTGCGCTGCATGCCCGGCGGCAACCGATCGACCCAGGCGCGCATACTGGGCGACCGCCGCGGGCAACACCCGGTGGATCCCGGTTGCCGTCCTCGCGAAGGACTGACCGTCCGTGGCAGCCTCTCTATGGAACGCCTCCGCCATCTCGCTACCTCCAGGCCGCGCTCGCGGAGCAGATCTTCGACATCGCGGAACGAGAGCGAGTACCGAAGGTGCCAGCGCACGACGCAACAAATCAGCTCGGGATCCGTCTGTCCCCACTTGAAGATCGCCGGTCGAATTGCCTGCTTCACCATCTCTTCGGCACAGGCGACGCCGCGTGGCAGGCGGCCCCACCCAGCCGGCACCGCTGTCCCGCCGACTCGTTCGGGTATGCCTGAGCCGAGATAGAGGAGCCGCCCGGCCAGCACCACCAGCAGCGCGGCGAAGGGGACCATCGTCATGGAGTGCGCGGTCGCTCGGCCGCAGGCGTGATCGCTCTGTCTCGCAGCTCTCGGCGGAGGATCTTCAGCGCACTGCTCTTCGGCAACTCGTCGAGGAACTCAATCGATCGTGGAATCTTGTAGGCCGCAAGCTCGCGCCGGCAGTGCGCGATGAGATCGTCGGCGTTCGCAGCTCGCCCGGGGCGAAGGACGACGAAGGACTTGACCGTTTCGCCCCGCGCGGGATCCGGCACGCCAATGGTCGCCGACTCATGTACGTCCGGGTGCGCCATCAGTACCGCATCCACCTCGTCGGGATAGATGTTGTAGCCGCCGGCAATGATCATGTCCTTCTTGCGGCCGACGATGAAGCAGTACCCGTCCTGGTCGACCGTCGCGACGTCACCCGTGTGAAGCCAGCCGTCGGTCAGGACGGCCGCCGACTCGTCGGGCGCGTTCCAGTATCCACGCATGACCTGGGGTCCTTTGATGAGCAGCTCTCCCTGCGTGCCCGGGGGGACTTCGGTCGCGGCGTCGTCGACGCCGACGACCTTTACGTCCGTGTTCGGAAACGGCACCCCGATGCTGCCGATCTTCCGCCGCCCGTTCAGTGGGTTGGCGTGGGTCACGGGCGACGTTTCGGTCAGGCCGTAGCCCTCCACGATCTTGCTGCTCGTCAGCGTCTCGAACCGCTCGAGCACGTCGGGCGGCAACGGCGCCGACCCGGAAAAGCAGGACGCCACGCTCGTCAGGTCGAGCTTCTTCAGGCCGGGGGCATTGATGATCGCGTTGAACATGGTGGGGACGCCTGGAAACAGCGTGACGCGATGTTTGGCGATGCTCAAGATCATGTGCCGGATGTCCCTCGGGTTGGGCATGAGCACGACGGCCGCGGCGGCATACACCGGGAAGTTCATCGCCACCGTCAGGCCGAACACGTGAAAGAACGGGAGACACCCGAGCATGACCTCCTTGCCCGGTCGCGCGTCGACGAACCATGCCGCCACCTGCTGGACGTTGCACGACAGGTTCCGATGCGTCAGGACCGCACCTTTCGCCACACCGGTCGTGCCGCCGGTGTACTGCAACGCAGCCGGCGCGGCCATGTCGATCCGCGCCTCAGGCGGACTGGCGGCCGCCGCTTTGATCAGCCGACGCATGAAATGGATGCCTGGGCCGTCCGCGACCGACGCCATCAGCGGCGGTTTCGCCCGCCGTAGCCGGAGCGGTGCGAGCAGGTTCAGCGGGAAGCGCAGGTAGTCGGGAATCGAGGCGATCACGTAGTGCTGGACGGAGAGTCGGGAACGGATGCCGGCGATCCGACGGGCGAACAGAAAATCGGTCGTGATGGCCACCGAACAACCCGGGTCGTTCCACTGATGTTCGATCTCCCGCTCCACGTACAGCGGATTGGTCATGACCACGATCGCCCCGAGCCTCAGCACCGCGTAGAACGCGATGACCGTTTGCGGCAGGTTCGGCAGCTGGATGGCTACCCGTGTCCCGGCGGTGACGCCGAAAGCGGACAGCGCGGTGGCGAACCGGTCCACATCGTCCTGCAACTGGCGGTACGTGAGCCGTCGGTTGAGGAAGATCAGCGCGGTGGCGTCTCCGTGCTCCCGGGCGCTGCGCTCGAGGAAGGCCGGCAGCGGCAGCGCCTCGAAATCGAGACCGGGCGGAACGCCCTGGTCGTAGAACTGATGCCAGACGCGTGGCTGCATTAGCGCCAATGGTAGAAGGTTCTGTCGGTGCGTGCCCTGGTGGTCCCTACGGCGCGGGTGCCGCCTTGAGGACGGCCTCGATGTCGTCTGCGCGCGCCTCGGCCTCGGCTTCGCCGATGGCCATCAGCGCCTTCAGGTACTCCGGGTGCCGGGCCTGCGGTGCGGGCATCAGGGGGTGCAGGCGCGACGACCGAGCATGTTGGGCCAGATGTGAGGGAGGAGCAGCCGGCCACTCCGGCCGGGCGTCCAGGCAGCGATCGCGTCCGAGGACACCCACACCGTCACATCGCCGCGTCGAACGAGGGCCTGATTGTAGGCCGCCCAGTTCGCCACCCGATACTTCGTCTTATACCTGGGATGAACCTTCGACTGCATCCCCGTAGTGTGGCTCCTGCGGAGGGTCCCGAGAAGTGCGGGCCACGCCGCCCCACCCGCAGCGGGTATTCATGCAACAACGCCATCAACACCCGTGGGCGGGTGTTGCTCTACGACCTGCGGCACGCGGGCGCAACCAGCTACCGCGACATACACGGCCCGTTGATGCGAGTTCTCGATCGCGCATCAACCGTCTGCGTCTACAACGCTGGCTTCGACATGCAGATGATCCAGCAGTCGGCCGCGCGGCATGGGCTGGACGCGACCATCGGCGCGGATGTCGTCTGCATCATGGAAGAGTACGCCAACCTCTACACCGACGATGGCCGCTGGCCGAAGCTGGACAAGGCCGCTACAGCTGAGGGTGTCTCGGTAGGCGGCGCGCGGCATCGACCGGCGTTGTTGCATGAATCGGAACTAGCCCGACCCTGGGAGAGCTCAGCGACGCCTACCTCCAGGACTACCAGGTCCGACAGTTCCGGTCCCAGAGCACCGCCCGCGGCCGGATCGCCCATCTCACCGCCTTCTTCGGCCGTTCCGGCGGCCGCCGACGAACCCGAAGCTCAACGCCTATCCCGAGCGGTTCGTGTGCTCAATTGCCCTTGCTGCGGCTTCGTACTGCGGACGGAGTGCCTCCCTCTGCTCGCGCATAGCGAGCACGCTGTGGTCGTCGCCGCCGGGAGAGACATCATCCCGCCTTAGCTCCTTTGGCTCTCATAGGTCTTCGCCCTTGGTGTTGCCCCGATTCGCCGTGCTGTTGCCTTCCACAGCGGTCCATGGCCAGCCCCGTGTCCCGCGATCGCGTGTGCGATCTCGTGCAGCACGGTGTCCCGGATCTGCTCCTCGCTTCCCTCCAGGGCATGGGTACGGCTGATCCGGATCACGTGGTGTCGGAAATGACAGGCGCCAAGGCGTGTCCTGGCCTCGCCGAACGCGAGCGTCCAGCCCGTGAGCCCATGCTCGTCCATCAACCGCCTCGCCATTCCCGCGACGCCGTTCAGCCTCTCCGCACCGTTCCTCGCGCTTTCCCTTCCCGCCCTGCGGAGCAAGTCATAGGAGACGTTCCAGCATGTCTTTCCGCAGCGTACCTGTGCGCTCTTCGGGTTGAGCTTCACGATCGAACCACGCCTTGGTCCGTCGGGACTTGTGAACGTCACCTCGTCCCCCACGCGGTAGTCAGCGCGTGCTTTGTCGTGCCGCGTGATTATCGTGGCTCGTCGCGCTCCTCCCGAGTGCTGTAACGCTGACTCCGGGACGTTCCAGGTCCGCTCTTCGGTGTCGACTATCTTCGCGAAGCGGCGTCGGCCCTGCCTTTGGAGGAGATGTCCGTGGATTGTTTTTCCCTTGTGGGTGAACTGTACCGCAGACCCGATAGAGAGCGGGCGTTCCTCCGGCTGATTGATCATGCGAGCTTCTCCTCTGTCTTGGAGCTGATCAGTCCCCCCAGAACCTCCATGCTGAAGCGGCGCGTCCAATCTCAGGAGGTCTCTCGGTCAACGCCGCAGGACTTGGCGGCGTTGTTGCACAAATCGTCACTGGCCCGCACGATGCCAATCGACAGGATCATCCTCACCTGCCGATGCGATATGACACTGGTCGGCCGAGCTCGGTCATCCGGTTGAGGATCTCACAGCCGAGGACGACCTCACTCCCCTGCCCAGCTGGACTCCGGGCGCGAAGGCCATCGCCGATGATGGACTTGTCAGCGTGTGGACACGGATCACGCCGGACTGATCGACGCCAAGATGGAGCTTCCGCCAGCCACGCCTGCCGCGGCCATCGTGTGTCGCGGCCGCCCACTCACCGGCCCCGACGATGAACAGACCCGTGCTGTCGAGCACGAGATGGAGGCCCTCGCCGGGCGGGACCAGTCGCAAACGGCGCCTCAGATGCTGACTGCGCCGGGAGAGCGTCGTAGAGTCGGGGGCGGCGAGGTCGAGGCGCATCATCCCGAACAGGGCGTGCAGGAATCCTTCGGCTTGGCGCAGCGGGAGATGGGAGAGGAGCCGCAGGGTCAGGGCGGTCTCGATGGCGAGATCCGAGTAGCGCCGCTGCCCGCCCCGCCGGCCGCTCCGGCCGGGCGTCCAGGCAGCGATCGCTTCCGAGGACACCCACACCGTCACATCGCCGCGTCGAACGAGGGCCTGATTGTAGGCCGCCCAGTTCGCCACCCGATACTTCGTCTTACGGAATTTCCTAGTTTAAGGTCTTGACTAACTGACCACTCCGTGAGAGAATCGTCGTGTGAGAGAGCGATTCCACTACACGGAGGGTCAGTAGTCATGAACATTCTACAGGTTTTCGAGCGGTTCCCCACACAACGGGATTGCATCGCCCATCTTGAGCAGGCCCGGTGGCACGGGACGGCGCGCTGCCCCTATTGCACGTCTGACCGCACCGCGCGCCTTCAGCATCGGCACCGCTGCTACGCCTGCAAAACATCATTCAGCGTGACAGTCGGAACCATCTTCCACCACACACACCTGCCCCTCCAGAAGTGGTTTCTTGCGGTCATCCTCATGTTGAACGCAAAGAAGGGGCTATCCGCGCTCCAGCTCTCCCGCGATCTCAAGGTCAACAAGAACACCGCCTGGCGGATCTCGATGCAGATTCGGAAGGCCATGACGCAAGCTGAGCAGCGCCACCTGCTCACCGGCATCGTCGAGATGGATGAAACCTATGTCGGCGGCAAGCCTCGCCGTGGAGGACCGCCATCGAAACCAGGACGTGGGACGAAGAGGGTTCCCGTCATCGGCGCGATCGAACGCGGGGGGAGCGTGACCGCACAGGCGACGAAGAAGAATCAGGGGGGAGCGTGACCGCACAGGCGACGAAGAAGAATCCGTCACCTGCGAGCCTTCGTGAAGGATCGTGTTGACACGAAGAACGCGAACCTGATCACCGACGAATACCCAGGCTACCTCGGGATGGCGCGTGTGCTGCCCCACGCGGTCATCAAGCACGCGAAGTGGTACGTAGACGGCACGATCCACACGAATACAATTGAAGGCTTCTGGGCCTCCTGAAGCGTGGGATGTTCGGCCAGTTCCACAGCGTCAGTCGGAAGCATCTGCAACGGTACGTCGATGAGTTCTGCTACCGCTATAACCTGCGTGGTGTCGAGCCGGATCACCAGTTTGCGCTCACCATCGACCGAGGATTGGGGGTGGTCGGATGAGTATGCCAAAAGCGACACATACCGGCGAGTTGCAGATTGGCCCTGTTACCATCGAATGCGCGGTGCTCGACAATGGGTCAAGAGTGCTGACACAAGCGGCGTTTCTTCGAGCTCTTGACCGATCAAGCCGTCCACAAGGAAAGGGATCCCGTTTCGAACAGATCGCTCCTTTCCTGGCCTCTGACAACCTTAAACCGTACATAACAAAGGAACTAGCCGCTTCGAGCAGGCGCATACGTTTCGCTGTACCAGGACGAGGACACGTTTACGGCTATGAGGCAGAACTTCTTCCTAAAGCCTGCAATGTATACCTACAAGCGCGTGATGCCGGCGTGCTTCTTCCCTCGCAACAGCGTACAGCGGCAGCAAGCGATGTGCTGATGCGTGGTCTCGCAATGGTAGGCATTGTCGCGCTTGTCGATGAGGCCACGAGTTACCAGGAGATCCGAGACCGGAAGGCTCTCAACAAGATCCTGGACAAGTACCTACTCGCCGAACAAGCGAAGTGGGCAAAGCGGTTTCCCGATGATTTCTACATGGAGATTTTCAGACTTCGCGGCTGGCAATGGCAGGGCATGAAGGTGAATAGACCGCAAGTTGTTGGGCGGTACACCAACGATTGCGTGTGGGATCGGCTCGCCCCTGGCGTCAGGGACGAACTTGAGAAACTGAACCCAAAGACCGACACAGGACGCAGGCGAGCCATGCATCACCAATGGTTGACGCACGACGTGGGCCATCCGGCGCTACAGAAGCACATCAGCGGCGTGATGGCGCTCATGCGGGCCTCAACCAAATGGGACACCTTCACGAGGCTGTTGCAGCGTGCCTATCCGAAAATCAACACAAATCTCGAACTTCCGATGGACGATGGGTAGTCCGAACTGGGCGCACCAAACCATCTGTGCGGGCGACAAGAGGAAGAATAATGGCTGAGCGTCTTGGGGACGTGCTCTACTGGACAGGGTGTGCGGCAGCTATAGCTGTGGCGGGACTCTTCTTGCTCTCCGTTGTAGACAGCGGCAGAGACGACTGGTGGATTGCGGTGGCGTTCGGGGCGGCGTGTTCTGCAGGCTGCTGGGTTCTAGGCCGGGCGCTTAAGTACATCTTGGCCGGACGCTAGAATCTACACCCGACCAAACCAAGACCTTAAACTAGGAACTTCCGTTAAAGAAAGCAGGGGAGCAACCGGGGATGTTCGGGGACGGTTAATCGAGGCGCCCCAAATCCAACGTTCTGCCAAAGAGCTGTTTGCCTGGCCCGCCGCCGGTCCTTCGAGGTGTTCGGGTCGGCGCGTGGCTGCGCTGGCCATGATGTGTCCCTTGGCGGGACGAACACCATCGGCCGGGGCCGTCAATCCCGCGCTGCAGCAGGTCGGCTTCTACATCCGCAGCCCGGGCGCCAACGACGGGAATCATCCCCGCCGCGAGGTTTTCGACCATTTCTTTGCGATGGAGACCACGTGGCGCTAGCGTGGTCCAAACGCATCCCGAGTTCGAGCGCCTGTTATGGAGGGGCTAACCGCGGGCGCGAGGAGTGCGGCGATTCTTCGCCAGAACATGGGCGACGGCGTACGTTTCCGCGCCTCCCATTGGTAGACAACGGCTTTGTGCGCCGCGCCCACCAGCGTGGCCAATTGCGCCTGGCTCAACCCGCGCGCGCGACGAACCGCGCGAATCTGCGCGTCGTAATCGTCTGGAACGCTGGCCCATGTCAATGGCGCGCGACGGTCATCTGGGCGAACCGTGCGCCCATAGTACGACCGCCGAAACGCCCTGGCTGCGGCAGGAGTCGCGCGGGCTCGGAGGCGGCGAAAGGTCGTCCTGGTGTCATAGGTCACCGGCAACCGCCCGTCTCGGGCCGCCGCTCGCAGTGTCTTGACGTGCACGCCGATGAGTAGCGCGAGCACGGGCAACGGAAGGAGCGCGTGATCATCGAGATGCGTCGCCAGTGCCCCGGCTCGCGCCCGAACCTGGGGCGGTGTCGCCCGCCGCCCGGCATCCCACGTCCGGTACGACTCGGGGGACACACCGAGCATCGCCGCGAACGCCGCCTGCGACTGACCCAGCGCGATCCGGCACTCCCGCAGCGTGCAGGGCTCCACGACGTCACACCATGCCATCGCCGCTGGCCGTCGTGAAGCGCGAGGATGGCGCTGGGCGTACTTCAGTCAGCCAATCTTTGGGGCCGACCGGTCACTGTGTTCGCTGCACATTCGCCGAGGGAGCCTGGGAAACGGGCACAATCGGCGAATTCTCTAGGAAAATGGCGCGCCCGGCAGGATTCGAACCTGCGACCCCCGGCTTAGAAGGCCGATGATCATCGAGTACATCGGTCGATGGTCAAATCTCGCCAGGATGCCCCGAGACCGCTTCGGCCAAAAGGCAGAGGAGCTCGTACATCATGCTCGCGCCTACAAGGGCGGTGTTGCCGCTTGCATCGAACGGCGGGGACACCTCCACCACATCGGCACCCACGAAATCGAGCCCACGCAGACCGCGCAAGAACATCTGTGCCTCGAGCGTCGTGAGCCCCCCGATCTCCGGCGTGCCGGTGCCAGGCGCAAAGGCCGGATCGAGGCCATCGATGTCGAAGGAGACGTAGACAGGGCCGTTGCCAACGGTTCGCCTTGTTTCGGCGATCACCTCATCGATGCCTATGCGTGCGACCTCGTGCATGAAGATCACGCGCATCCCCTTGTCGCGCGAGAAGTCCCAACCGTCGGGCACGTTCTGAGCACCGCGGATCCCGATCTGCACGGTTCGCTGAGGATCGATGAGGCCGTCCTCCACCGCACGACGAAACGGTGCACCGTGATGGCTCCTGGAGCCCTTGAACTCGGCCCAGGTGTCGGTATGGGCATCGATCTGAACGAGAGCCACCGGGGTCTCACGCGCTACCGCTCTGAGGATCTGGTAGCTGATCGAGTGGTCTCCTCCGGCTGCAAGGGGTGCGACCCCGGCCTCTCGTAGACGACCGAAGAAGGCCTCTATTTCCGCATGGGCCTGTTCGAGGTCATACAGACGTTCGAAGCAGATGTCGCCGACATCGGTGACGCGGCAGAGATCGTATGGATTCACCCTCGTAACCGGGTGGATGGAGCGCATCTGGGTCGATTGGTTCCGGATCTCCCGAGGTCCATGCCGCGCACCTGGACGATTCGTGACCCCAGCGTCGAAGGGGACACCGACGAGGCCGATGTCGACACCTTCGAGGGAAGTGGCGATGGGCGTCCGCATGAACGTCGGAAGACCGAGGAATCGGGGCTCATCCATCGGATTGCCCTCCTTCCCTGAGACGGGAGAGCGACGCCGGTAGTGATTGTTCATTCTGCTGATTCCATCTAGGGACGTGCCCCATCCTTCGCCAGGATCGAATGGCTCATCCTCGTTCAGCCCGCACCTGCCACCGGTGCCCCATCTCGACGGGCTCCCAAAACCCAGTCAAGGGTCTCGTGAGGCGCAGGGACGCTAGCGCTCCCACACGATGCGGCCGCCCACGACGGTGAGGTCCACCTGCATCGTCTCGAGACACGGATCCGCACAGCGCAGGTAGTCTTCGGCTGTGACGGCCAGGTCGGCGAGCTTGCCCACTTCGAGGGTGCCTCGCTCGCTCTCCGAGAAGGTGAGGTGGGCGTAGCCTTCCGTGGCCGCGCGGAGCGCCTCTTCGCGCGTAATGCGCTGATCCTCACCCACGACACCGGCGCTGATCGTTTCACGGGTCGTGAAGTGGTGGAGCACCCACCACGGGTCATACGGGACGACGGGGGAGTCTGTCCCCAGCGAGATCGGGATCCCGGCGTCGAGGTAGGCCCGGACCGGCGTGGTCCAGGCGGCTCGGTGTTCTCCCCAGTACTCGACGAGGCTCGGCGCAGCCAAATAGAGGTGGTCCTGCGCCGAGACGGCCACGCCGAGCGCCCGCATCCGTGAGAAGTGGTCCTCGCGCGGGATGAAGCCGTGCTCGATCACCCAGCGGAGTCCGGCGATCGGCGCGTCGCCGTTCGCGGCCTCGTACGCGTCGAGCACGAGGTCGATCGCCGCGTCGCCCACCGCATGCGTCGCCACGCGCCATCCGGCGGCGTGAAGCGTTCGCACCATCGATATTAACGGCTCACGCGGCACCGTCTGGAGACCGTGGAAGGTCCCGTCTTCGCCCCACGGTTCCTCATAGGGCTCGCGCATGAGACCGCCTTCGAATCCACCGTCCACGCCGAGCTTCACACCCCCGACCTGGAGCCAGGCGTTTCCGTCGCCGGTCGGTACCCAGTCGCTCATCGCGTCGGCCAAGGCCTCGGGTGCGCCTGATCGTGGGGCCCGGTGGAGGAAGTCGACCCGTATGGCCAGACGGTCCTCGCCCCTGAGCCGCTCGAGTGCCTGGTACATGGCTGGAGAGCCTCCGGGGTAGCGGATCGACGTGATCCCGCGGCGGCTCAGTATGCGGTGACCCTCGGCGAGGGCGTCCCGCATCTCGGCCTCGCTACGCGCCGGCTCCGGAGGGAGCTGCACCAGCCCTTTTGCCCGGTCCACCAGCTCACCGTTGAGGCGACCGTCGTCATACCGCCCGATGCGGCCACCTGCCACCTGGACGGTCGATTCGTCGATCGCCCAGCGCGCGAGCGCGGCGCTGTTCAGGACGTACTCGTGCCCGCCCCGCACGACGACGACCGGATGATCGGCCGTCGCCCGGTCGAGGTCGTCCCGGTACGGCAGGCGCTGGTCGGCGAGCTGACCCTCGTGCCAGTTGCTGTTCGTGACGATGACTTCACCGACAGGCGTAGCCGCCGCCCGGTCGGCAATCGCTCCGAGGACGTCGTCGATCGAGCGCGTCCGCGAGAGATCGACCCCCGGTCCGCCTCCGATCGAGTGAAAATGGTTGTCGCCGAGGCCGGGGATGACGGAGCGGCCGTCGAGCTCGACGACGCGGGTCTCCGGGCCGACGAAGGCGCGGACGCCCGAAGTCGACCCGACCGCGACGATACGTTCGCCCTGCACGGCGATGGCCTCGACGACGCCGGCGTCAGAGAGCGTGACGACTGGGCCGCCGCGCAGGACGAGATCGGCGGGGCCTGGGTCTGAGCCGCAGGCGGCCAAGAGCACCGAGAGGCCCGCCATGAACAGCCTACGCGCGCTTCGACCGGACACCGTAGGTCTCCTTCGTCGACCTGTCGATTTCGGGGCTTGGCTCGGCATGGGCCTACTCTGCCACCCGCGACCTCAACTTGACTGCCAACGAAACACCTTGGCCCGACAGTGCGGAGCCGGACGCGCTGCCGGCGGCACGACCGACTCTCGATGTCAGTTGGCCTGACGAATCACCAGGCTCTTGCCGTAGTAGTCCGCAGGGTTCACGTTCTTCACGACCTGCTTCTTCCGGCCCTCCTTGCTCATGAACGTCACTTCGACGGTCACGGGCTCGAGCCGCGACAGGCCGAAGTGCACGGGCGTAGTCCCCTGCACGTTGTAGCCGCCGCCGGTCATGACCTGGCGAGTGGCGATCACCTTCCCTGCCGCGTCGCGCAGCCCGACCTCGGCTCCAAAGCGGGTGTGGTGGTCCTTCGCGTCGAGCACCACGACGCTCAGGCTGCGCCTCTTGACCGCCTCCGGGAGCGCGTTCCTGAACACAAAATGGCCGCCGGTAGCCGTGTAGCCCTTCGTCACCGCGAGATCCAGCCCGCCGTCGTTGTCGAAGTCCACGAACTGCGCGCTGTGGTCGAAGACGTTGAGCAGACTCTCCTCGGTCAGCACGTTGACGAACCCCGCCGCGCCATCATTGCGGAACAGTGAGTCGTGCGGCTCCTGCTCGCCCCGGGCGCCTACGTAGGAAGCCACGACCAGGTCGAGGTCGCCGTCGTTGTCATAGTCGCCCCAGTCGGCGCCCACCGCGTGGTTCTCGACGGCGACGCCGACCGCCTTGCCGACGTCGGTGAACGTGCCGTTGCCGTTGTTGCTGTAGAGCTGGTTGTGCCCGTAGTTCGGCACGAAGATGTCGAGGTCGCCGTCGTTGTCGTAGTCGCCGATCGCGCAGCCGACGCCGCCCTCAGTCTTGGCGCGCGCCGGGCCTGTCACGCCGGCGGCGGCGGCCACGTCGACGAACGCGCTTCCATCGTTCCTCCACATGGCGTCGGCGGCGCCCGACTGATTGGCCAGGAACAGATCGAGATCGCCGTCGTTGTCCATGTCGAGCCAGCAGGCGCCGACCGTCGGGCGGGCGTCGGTGGGACCGGCGCCCACGAACACGTGCGTGAAGGTGCCGTCGTTGTTCTGGAACAGCTTGTTGTCACCGGCGCGATCCGTCGAATAGACGTCGAGATCGCCGTCGTTGTCGTAGTCCACCCAGTTGGTCTGGCGGGAGGAGCGGCCGGGGATCGTCAGGCCGATGTCGGCCGCGACGTCGACGAACCTCTTGCCGCCCTCGTTGTGCAGGACCTTCGTGAGCTTGTCTCTCGCGGTCGCGCCGCCGAGCAGGTCGACGAAGCCGTCCTCGTCAGAGTCGCCCCAGCTGAGACCGCGCAGCTCGTAGCTGCCGGCCTGCGGCATGCCCATCTGGGGGCCGACGCTGACCAGCACGCCGGCATCGTTGCGGTACAGGCGCACTTCGCCCGTGCCGAGCGACGCCGCCAGATCGAGATCGCCGTCGTTGTCGTAATCGCCCCAGGCGCTGGAATACGAGTTGGGGACGCCGAGCAACTCCGGCTGGACGGACGTGAAGGCCGGCGCAGCCGGTGGCGCGGGCTGTGCCGCCACGGACGCGGCAAACAGCACGGAAAGCGCGACAGACGCGGACGTGGGCAACGATCGTAGCTTCATGGTGATCACTCCTTTCCGGCCGGCGTCCGCGTCAACGCATCCTGCTCCCGCTGCAACCGGCTCGCTACGGCCTCGGCATCCTGCATGACCCGCAGCAAATTCTCGCCGGCCACTTTTCTCAAATCTTCGTCGGACCACTCTCGACGGGAGAGCTCGACGAGTAGCGCAGGAAACGTGGAGACGTCCTCCAGGCCGGTGACGTAGGTCGGGATGCCGTCGAAGTCACTTCCCAACCCCACGTGGTCGATCCCGGCGACGTCCCGGATGTGCTCGATGTGATCGGCGACGTCCCCAATCGCGGAGACGGGAGGCGGATTCTCCGACCGCCACCGCTCGAGTTCCCGCTCGATCCGCTCCTGGTCGTTGCCGAAGCGTTGTTGAATGTTCACCTGGGCCTCTTGCTGCGACCGTTCGTCATACAACCGGTAGGCTTCGGATACGTACGGCGGGTAGAACACCTGCATCACCAATCCACCATTCTCCGGCAATCGCGCAAGGATGGAGTCGGGGACGTTGCGCACGTGATCGGTCAGCGCGCGCGCCCCGGAGTGGGAGAAGATGACCGGCGCGACTGCCACGTCGAGCGCGTCGCTCATGGTCGCGGGTGATACGTGCGAGAGATCCACGAGCATGCCTAGGCGGTTCATCTCCCGCACGACGTCCTCGCCGAACGAAGACAGTCCGTCGCTCACGACCTCATCCGTCGCCGAGTCCGCCCAATCCGTGTTGGCGAAATGTGCGAGCGTCATGTAGCGCACGCCCAGGCGATAAAACGCCCGCAGCGCACCGAGCGAGTTCTCGATCACGTGGCCTCCCTCGATGCCCAGCAGCGAGGCGATCTTCCCACGTCCGAAGGCCTGTCGGATCTCCGATGCGGTCGTCGCGAGCTCGAGATGGTCCGGGTAGCGTTGAATGATGCGGTGCGCGATGTCGATCTGCTCGAGTTGTTGCCGCGCGGGATTCGTTGACGTGACGTTCACGTGCACCGACCAGAACTGGGCTCCGACCATGCCCCGTCGTAGCCGGTCCAGATCGGTGTCGCCTGCCGTTGGGGAGCGAAGGTCGTACGAGGCGACGTCCCCGAGATTGCCGAGCGCCGCTGCTTCGCGGATTACTCCCGGGAGGTCGTTGTGCCCGTCGACCAGCGGACTCTCGGAGAGTATTCGACGCACCCGTTCGACGTGGGCATCTTGTGCGTGGAGCGTGCCGGAGAAGGCGAAGAGGGCGGTGACGACGACAAGGGACCGGTTCATGGGACAGTGTCCTTTTGTTTTGGGCGATGAGCAGGAGAATCTCAACGGAGGTTCTTCATCAAGAAGGTCGATCGAGTTGATGATGCGTCCTCGCGGCTTGTTCGATCGCCTCATCATACCAATCTTCGTACTACAGCGGAACGACCACACGAACATTCGCCAAGACCGAAGTTGGATCCAACTCCAGGGCCTGCCTCATCTCGGCGAGACTCTCTTGAGATCGGCGAACAGGGGAACCTCGATGCCGCCGCTCCTGACCCGGCGGAACTGCGAAGGCTTCCAGGCGAAATCCAGATTATGCATCGCGACGCTCGCGTGGCGTCGGTGCATCACGGGACGCCAGGGCGGTGGTCAGTCCACTGGCTTTGTTGGCGCGCGTCCCGCATGATCTGTTGATGAAGTCGAAGGTGCATCCGAAGTACAAGACAAAGTATCACGTCGGAAATTGGCCCGCCTACGAGCGATCGCTGGTAGACCGGATCGGACCGTGACGGGTGTGTGGTTTCGGACCGTGGCGGGCCAGTTCTCGATTCGCGCAACAACGCCTTTCCGAATCGCTGTGACTCGATTCGGCGGAGAAAATTGCGTCATGAAGGGCATGGCCATGGGTGTCTTCTTGGCTGCTGGTCTCGTGTGCAACATCAGCGGTCAGGAACAAATTGGAACCGTTCGAGTGGACGTTCACACCGGCACGGACCCCGTCGCGAACGCAGAGGTTGTGGTGGCCGGGACAACGCACCTGACAGATGAGGAAGGGACGGCCATCATCCAGGTGTCCGCAGGCCAGGGCCAGGTGACGGTGCTGCAGGAGGGGTACGTTCCAGTGACCGTTCCTGTCGACGTTGTCGCTGGGCAGGAGCGTGTGGTTCGCATTGAGATCGTGCGACAACCAACCCTCGAGGAGGAAGTCACCGTCGTCGCCAGCACGCGCACAGAACGCCGCATCGAAGACCAACCGATGCGCGTCGAGGTGCTGAACAGGGAAGAAGTGGAAGAGAAGATGCTCATGACGCCAGGCGATATCGGCATGATGCTGAACGAAATGGGCGGCCTCCGTGTGCAAGCCACGTCGCCGTCGCTTGGAGCCGCGAGTGTCCGGATTCAGGGGATGCGAGGTCGCTACACGCGCTTCCTCTCTGATGGTCTGCCGCTTTTTGGTAGTCAACCAGGTGGTCTCGGGCTGCTCCAAATCCCACCCATGGACCTGAGTCAAGTCGAGGTCATCAAGGGGGTGGCGTCCGCACTCTATGGCGCGGGCGCGATGGGTGGCGTGGTGAACCTGATCTCTCGACGACCTGGTGACGAGTCCGAGCGTGAAGTTCTCGTGAATCAGTCAACTCGGGGTGCCACCGATGGTGTGATGTGGTTGTCGTCACCACTCACCGAGTCATGGGGCGTCACCTTCCTTGGCGGTGGCCACGCGCAGCAACAGACGGACGTCGATGGAGACGGGTGGGCCGACCTAGCGCACTATGAACGCGGTGTCGCCCGGCCCCGGTTTTTCTGGGACAACGGTCGGGGCCAGTCGTTCTTCGCGACCGTCGGCACGACGCTGGAGAACCGGACCGGCGGCACGCAGCCCGGCGCTGTGCTGCCAGAGACGGGAATGTCCTACAGGGAAGCGCTCGAGACGCGGCGTTTCGACCTCGGAACTTTGTGGCAGATGCTACCGGCCGGGCGATACGTGTTGACTGCGCGGGCGACCTTGGCCCGTCAATGGCACGACCACCAGTTTGGCGAGGTGCTGGAACGTGACCGCCATGACACCGCCTTCGGTGAACTTACGTTTCGAGGTTCGAGCGGAGGTCACACATGGGTTGGCGGTGTTGCGGTTGAACACGACGCATACGACCCGACCGATGTGCCGCGCTTTGCCTATACGTTCACGACGCCTGGGATGTTCGTCCAGGACGATGTCGACATCCGGCCCTGGCTGGCGATGTCGATGAGTGGGCGGTTGGACCACCACAGCCAGTATGGCTGGTTCCTGAGTCCACGGGTGTCGGCGCTGTTTCGGTCGGGCGATTGGTCGACGCGCGTGTCAGCTGGGACCGGGTTCTTCGGCCCCTCCGCTCTCACCGAAGAAACAGAAGCGGCCGGGTTGACGCGGTTAACAGTGGAAGGGCCGCTGCGGGCGGAGCGGGGGCGCAGCGCCTCGATTGACCTGACACACACCCGTGGAGCGCTCTCGTCCACCGTCACCCTCTTCGGGTCTCACATCGCCGACCCCGTCCAAGTAGACCGACCGGCGTATCGCCTTCGGAACCTTGCGAAGCCGACCACGAACGTGGGCGTGGACCTGCTTGGAATGATCCGGCAATCACCGCTGGCCATCACGGCCAGCTACACCTACGTTCGCTCACGTGAAAATGTCGAGGGTGTGCCAAGCGACGTTGTGCAGACGCCCCGTCATAGTTTCGGTGTCGTGACGATGGTGGAGAACGAAGACGGGCGGATTGGCCTGGAGGTGTATTACACAGGCCGCCAGCGGCTCGAGGACAACCCCTATCGCGAGATGGGTGATTCATACGTCATCGTTGGTCTGCTGGTTGAACGTCGCGTTGGCCGTCTTCGGCTGTTCGTTAACGGCGAGAACCTGACGGACGTGCGGCAACGCCATTGGGACCCGATGCTCCGCCCGGGCCGCGCCAGCGATGGCCGGTGGACCGTCGATGGCTGGGCGCCTGTTGACGGACGAGTGATCAATGGCGGTGTGAGGGTGCAATTTTGAGGGCATTGTCAACTTGAGGCTGCAGGTGGCAGAGTGGGCGGATAAACATCATGGAAAACTCCTGGCAGCAACAGCTCGAAGCGGACCAGATCGTCCTGATCGACGGGGCCACTGGCACTGAACTTCAACGACGCGGCGTACCGATGGACAAAGTTGCGTGGAGTGGGGCTGCCGTGCTCACTCATCCAGATGCCGTACGTGAAACGCACGAGGACTATATCCGCGCTGGGGCGAAGGTGATCATTACAAACACGTTTGGATCGACACGGCAAATGCTAGAGCCAGCCGGCTATGGAGACCAGGTCGAGTCGATCAATCGTGGCGCTGTCAAACTTGCCAGGCAAGCTCGCGATAGCGTGGCCGAACAAGCCGTGGCCGTGGCAGGTTCGATTTCAACAGAGCCGCCCGGCTTCGATCGAGACGCGTTTCTTTCACCCGACAAGGAATTAGAGGCTTACCGAGAGGCGGCAAGCCTTCTGGCAGACGCTGGCGTTGATTTGATAGCGCTGGAGATGATAGTTGAAACGACTCATGCGTCCCGCGCGCTGCAGGCGGCATTAGAGACAAAACTCCCCGTGTGGTTGGGTGTTGGTTGTAAGAAAACAGAGGATGGCAAGATCGTGATCTTTGACCACACCGACCTGGAGTTGGCCACGGTACTGGACGCTCTCATTCCAATGGGACCGACCGTGGTTAACATCATGCACAGTGAAGTCGGCGCCATTCCTCAGGCCATTGAATTGGTTCGGCAACGGTGGTCGGGACCTATCGGCGTGTACCCCGAATCAGGATACTTTACCAAACCGAATTGGAACTTTGTAGACGTCATACCGCCAGCTGGTTTGCGGCCGATGCGAATCGGCTGCGGAAACTGCGCGGTGTCCATCAGCACGTAGACGGCTGACCGGGATAACGCCGTCATCCGCATCACCTCCCGGAGCGTGAGTAATTGCGTCATGCCTCCCCCTGTGTGTGGCGGCCGTCCCGGCCGGACGCCTCTTCTGTGGACGGCGCCTCGTGCACGGTGACGGCCGTGCGTCCCTGCCGCACGCCTGTGGTATCCGGTGATCGGCGTTGGCAAGGCACTCGCCGTGTTGCCATGCCCACCAAGACCGACCGGGCCGCGGCGTACACGCCGGCCCCGAGCGGGGCGCCAGCCCGCCGGGCGCCCCGAGATGCCACCCCTCGTCCGCCAGCCGCCTCTGCGACCTAGCGCGCCCACCGGTGCCGGGTGCGGTCGGCCAGTTCGGCCCCGCGGCGGCACTGGTCGGCGTGTGTGGCGGCCTGGGTCGCCAGCGCGTCCCAGGCCGCAGCCGCAGCGCGGTTGACGGTCGCGGCCGCGGTTGCGGCGGTCACGACCTGGGCGGCGCGCGCGTGGTGCGCGGCCGCGGTGCGCGCCTCGTCCGCTTTCACGGCGCGGGCGCGCATGCGGTCGAGGGCCTTGTCTGCCTTGGTGGTGAGTGTGCCGGCGTCGGCGACCTCTTTCGTCATCCGGTGGTTTCCTTTCTGCTCGAGGGCTCGTCGGGGATGCCGTCGGGGTCGCCGATACGGTCAATCAGCCCGACCATGCTCCGGCGTAACCGATCCTCGATGGCGATCATCGTCTGCTCGCGTTGGTCCATCCGGGCCGCAGCGGCAATGGCGCGCTCAAACACGGGGCGCGCCTTCGTCAGCACGCCCTCACGGCGCTCAAGACGCTCCAGGGCGAGCTCGACGAACGGAACCAGTCGGCGGCTCGGAGCTTGACAGAAGGTCTGGACGAAACCTTAACGCTGCATCGCCTCGGGCTGTACGGGGTGCTGGGCCGGTCGCTGAAGACGACGAACTGTCTGGAGTCGGTCAATGCGCTCGTTGAGGAACGCTGTGCGAAGGTTGACCACTGGCAGAACTCGAGCCAACGCCACCGCTGGCTGGCGACCGCGCTCCTGGACATCGAGCCGCGCCTGCGGAAGCTGATGGGCTACCGCCACCTGCCCACGCTTCGTGCCGCGTTGAAGCAAGAACTGAAGATCGACACGACGACATCGAAGAAGGCCGCATGACGAATCCGGAGCCGTAGAGAGTTTCAATTTGAGTCTCCCTCGCCTGAAGGCGAGGGAATCAGTGCGCCGCGTCGGCTGAAGCCGACTATCACGGCGCACGTCCCAGAGCCCGAAGAGGTCCGGCCCTGCGGCCTCCTGAAGGCTTCGCCTAAAGGCGAGGGGTTTCACCCATCCCAGAGGGAGACTCTAAGAATGGGCTTGACTCCACGAAGCCGAACATTTCGAGTCCCATGATCGCAACGTGTGAAGCGAACGGAAGGTTCCTGTAAATGAACTCTGCAAGTTGGGGTAACCGATCGCACGTGAGGGCGTGTACAACGATGCGGATTTCAACCCGTACCCCTTGCTCGGCCAGGTTATAGAGGCCCAGAACGGTCTCGTCGAACGCACCCTTCGCCTGAACGACATGGTCATGGGTCGTGTCGATATCTGAGTAGAGGGGTATGCCGAGCATCAGATCTGGATGGGCGATCTCACCCAATCGCTGCGCGAAGACCCGGTCCTTGAAGAGTCTGCCGTTGGTCAGCACATGAAGGGCCGTCGACGTAAGGTGGTCTCTAGCCTGTCGGACAATTTTCAGGAAGTCGTCGCCAAGCAGTGTGGGCTCACCGCCGCTGATACCAAGCTCTTTGCAGTCATCGTCTATGAGCTCGATGAGTCGGAGAATCTCTGTCACTCGGTAGGAGTCATCCACGTCCCTTGGCGGTTGGGAACACATCAAGCAGAAACTGTTGCAACGTTCGGTCGCCAGAATGGTGTTGTGAGGAGAGGCCTTCCGATACAGAACGTTCACCGTGCCGGACGGCAGCATGAGTACCACATCGCCACCCTGCAGATACTCCAGTCCCGACACGTCCGCGATCGTCGGCAAGTGACCGATGCCGGCATCCGTAGTCGATGCGAGGGTGAGCATCCCAGCGTAGTCCCGGGTGTCTTCACTGAAGGTCCTGTTGTTCTCTGGACTGGCAAAGACGATATAGTTCGGCCGCTCACGTGTATCCACGACTGGGGTGGACGTGAGTTTGCCCATAACAGGCCGACGCAGGCGGTGGGCGACACCGCGGCCATGAAGACGCACAAACTTATCCTTGAATACTGGGGAGCAAATCGTCCATGTGGCAGTTCTGGACCCAGGACCAAAAGAGGTGTCTCACAAAATCGTCTCCATCCTCGTACTGCCGAATCAAGTGCTTAATGATTTCCATATTCCGCCGACAGAAGGCACTGGTGGGTCGGTGACCGAAAACACTTCCTTGGGTCGCGTAGTTCTCGACCGGGTCACAGCCGCAATAGGTCTGTAGCGCACAATCTGAGCATCCCGGCAGAGATTCCACGCAGGACATTGCTACGAGGCTTCGTAGAAGTTCGCCGCCAAAGAGTTGGTCGTACGAATCATGGACACTCCCAAGGCGGAAAGATCGGTCGCCCATTTCGGCAAGCATTCCAGCTTCGTCGCTTACATAGACGTCGCCATCGTAGTTGTAAACTGCGACGCCGATACCGGCCCCGGCGGGTGATTGCAGATCGACGTATCCGGTCGGGTATGGCGTCAGTATCTTGGTCAGGAGCAATTGGGCGTAGGTCTCAAGAAATGGCGTGCCCTGCCTATTGAGGTCAATGATGTGATCGAGGCCTCGTCTATAAAACTCCAAGAAGTCTTCGGTCTCATTGGACTCGTCGTTTTCGCGGGGATGTGGCAACTCGAGCTTCGCACGTGGGGTCGCGAGAGCGGCGGGCCGGGCAGCGGCCTGTTCGTGTCCCGGGACGGCGGCGTAACCTGGGCGCGGCTCACCGGGCGCGGCCTCCCGACGCGGCCGGTCGGCAAGGTCGCCGTCGCGATTGCTCCCTCGAACCCGAGCCGCGTCTATGCTCTCATTGAGACGGGGGACGGTGTCCCCTGGGACGGGAACGAGACCGATTCGGGGCAGGTCTGGCGCTCTGAGGACGGGGGTGAGACGTGGCGCATGGTCAACGCGGACCGGGCGGCCACCGAGCGTCCGCACTTCTACACGCGTATGGCGGTGGCGCCCGGCAACGAGAACGAGACGTACTACCTCACGGGGCGGTTCGCCACATCAGTCAACGGGGGCGAGACGCTCGTCACCCATACGAGATGGTTCGATGCCCCGGGCGCCGACCACCACGACATATGGATCGATCCCACGAATGCCAATCGCATGGTCGTGGGCCGCGATCTCGGTGTCTCGATCTCGCTCAAGCGCGGCGCCGAGCGGACGTGGGACTTCATCCGTCTTCCGATCGCCCAGATGTACCACGTGACGGTCGACAACCAGATCCCGTACTACGTGTACGGCAACCGAGAGGACGGCCCGGGGTACCGCGGCCCAAGCAACAGCCGGCTTGGCGCGTCGGCGGAAGACCTCACGTTTCGCTCCGGCAGCGGCGGAGACCCCCGTATCCCGCGCGCCATGTGGCACACCATCAACAACGGCGAGAACGGGTGGGCCACGCCCGACCCGGTCGATCCGAACATCATCTGGTCAACCGGTTCCGGCGCGGGCAGTGTCGGCGGCGTCGTCCAACGCTACGAGGAACGCAGGCGTCAGTTCCGCAACGTCGAAGTGTGGCCGGATCAGGCGAATGGGCCCCCGGCCGACTTGAAGTACCGCTTCAACTGGATCATGCCGTTCACGATCTCGCCGCACGATCGCCACAGGCTCTATGTGGGGAGCCAGCACGTCCACCAGACGACCGACGATGGGCAGAGCTGGCAAGTGATCAGCCCGGACCTCACGCTCAACGACAAGAGCCGGCA
Source organism: Vicinamibacterales bacterium (assembly GCA_965197935.1). GTDB lineage: Bacteria > Acidobacteriota > Vicinamibacteria > Vicinamibacterales > CAZQMT01 > CAZQMT01. Next base: position 1,549,225 of record CBDAOD010000003.1, read on the forward strand.
ACAAAGCTCGGGCGGGATCACCCCGGGGAACAGCGGCGCCGACTATATCGCGGTCACCGCGATCGAGGAATCGCCCCGAGAACAGGGGCTCATCTGGGCCTGGTACCAACGACGGCTTGGTCCACATCACGCGCGACGGTGGGAAGTCGTGGACCAACGTGACGACGAACCTCCCCGACCTCCCGCCCGCGGGCACGGTGAGCAGCATCGACGCGTCGCGCCACGACGCCGGGACGGCCTATCTCACGGTGGATCTGAACCGCGTGAACAACCGGGATCCCTTCGTTTACAGGACGCAGGACTTCGGCAGGACGTGGACCGCGATCACCCGCGGGATCCCACGCAGCATGCTGAGCTACGCCCACTGCATCCTCGAGGACCCGGTTCGGCGCGGACTGCTCTATCTCGGCACCGAGAACGCTCTCCACGTGTCGTTCGACGCCGGGGAGCTCTGGCAGCCGCTGCAGATGAATCTGCCGCACGCGCCGGTGTCCGGGATGACGGTGCAGGAACACTTCAACGACCTGGTGATCTCCACCTACGGGCGAGGGTTCTGGATTCTTGACGACCTCACCCCGCTCCAGCAACTCACGCCGCAAATGCTCGCCACCGAGGCGCATCTCTTCCCGCCGCGGCCGGCCTATCGCTTCCGCCAGATCACCGCGCAGGCGGTGGTTCGGGAGCACGAGCCCGCCATCGGCCACGACCCGCCGTACGGCGCTGGCATCAACTACTACTTGAAGGCTGTGCCGCACGGCGATGTCACCGTCACGATCCTCGACGAGACTGGGCAGCTCGTGCGGAGTCTCCCCGGCACGTCGACCGTGGGGATCAATCGGATCCATTGGAACCTGCGCTACGATCCGACGCAGGAAATTCGGCTGCGGACGAGCCCCCTGTATGCCCCCGACGTGCGGGTGGGACCCGACGGCTGGCGGCTGGCGCCGGATGGCGGGCGGCTCTCCGTGCTGGCACCGCCGGGAACCTACACGGTCAAGCTCTCGGTCGACGGGCGCGAGTTCACGCAGCCGCTCACCGTGCGCAAAGATCCGCATTCGGGCGGCACCGAGGCGGACATCCAGGCGCAGATAACGATGCTCCTCGATCTGCGACGAGACCTCGAGCGCGCCGCGGACCTTGTCCATGAGATCGAGCTCGTGCGCAGCCAGATCGAGCAGCTCACACGCGTGGTTGAGGACGCGGAGATCGAGACGGCGGCTGACGCCCTCACCGAGAAGTTCGTGGCCCTCGAGCAGAATCTTCTGGAGCTCCGGCTGACCGGGCGCGCGCGACGAAGCTGGGGATCCAAGCTAGTTGCGAAGCTACTCTACCTGGCGAACCAACTGGCCAGCGGGGACTTCCAACCGACCGATCAGCAGCGGGAGGTCCAGATGCTGCTCGAGGAACGGCTCACGAGCTACCAGAGCCAGCTCGGCGAGCTTCGCACACGCGATCTGGCCGCATTCAACGCGGTGCTGCGGCAGCGCAACGTGCCACACATCATCACGACTGGCACGACGGCGACCCGTCGGCGCCGCGACTAGCGAGACCGGACAATCTCCCGTTTCGTCCGGCCGTCAGCGGTGCGACGCGCGACGTAATCGACGGTCGGCTGATGGTAGCGTATACGCACGATCACTGCGCGGTAGAGCGCGGCGTTGGCTTATCGGTGGCCGCCGCGATAGAGGTGGTGTCGGCCGGTAGGCATGCCCAACGACGCCACCGTCCAGCGGCGCGAGGTGGCTGCGCTGCTCGACGCCGAGCTTCGGGAACGTCGGGACGAGCTCGACGTGGTGCACACGCGCGCCCTGTCCGCCTTTTACGAGTAGCTGCGATCGCGTAAGATCCCGCACATTCTGATGCCGATCGACCGATCGGGGAACCAAAAGCCCGAAGGGAGTGATGTCATGACGCTCCGTCTCGCCGCCATCGTTTTCGCTCTGGCGCTCCTGCCCTGGTCCACGGCGCTCGCGCAGGAGATCGATCTTGATTCCGCCACCATCGCCCATCTGAACGCCGCGATGGACGCCGGCACGCTCACCTCCGAGCGACTCGTGCAATTGAGCCTCGCGCGCATCGACGCCTACGATCACAAGGGCCCGCGGCTGAACGCGGTGCTCACACTGAACCCGCGCGCTCTCGAGACGGCGCGTGCCCTGCACGCAGAACGCGCGGCCAAAGGCCCGCGATCGCCGCTGCACGGCATTCCCGTCGTCCTGAAGGACAACTTCGACACCTTCGACTTGCCGACCACTGGCGGGTCGGTGCTGCTCGAAGGGTCGGTACCGCCGGATGACGCGTTCGTCGTCAAGAGGTTACGGGACGCGGGCGCCATCATCCTCGCCAAGGTGAACATGTCGGAGTTCGCGTCGGGCGCGGCTTACAGTTCCTTGGGCGGCCAGACGAGGAACCCGCACGATCCCACACGCACGCCCCACGGATCCTCTGGAGGCACCGGCGCCTCCATTGCTGCGGGCTACGCTACGATCGGACTAGGTACGGATACTGGCGGCTCCGTGCGATATCCCGTCTCAGTGAACGGTATCGTGGGGCTGAAGCCTACGCTCGGGCTGATGAGCCGCGACGGGATTATTCCGCTGACCTTGAGCTTCGACACCGGCGGTCCCATGGCGCGCAGCGTGTACGACGTGGCGGTTGCGCTCGGTGTTATGGCCGGTGTGGATGCCGCCGACGCCGTCACCATGACGAGCGCCGGTCGAAGCGAATCCGGCTATACCCAGTTTCTCAGGGCAGACGCGCTGCGGGGCGCCCGCATCGGCATCGCGCGCGACTTCATGGGCCAGGACCCGGAAGTGGACTGGGTGATAGAGGCCGCGCTTTCGGCGATGCTGACGGCCGGGGCGACCGTCGTGGACGTGCGGCTTCCGAAATGGCTCCTGGACGCCAAGGGCGGGTTCTACTCGGCGATGCGTTATCCGGAGTTCCGGGCACAGATCGCCGACTATCTGGCCTCGCTCACACCAGGATTCCCCAAGACGCTGGCGGAGATGATCGAACGCTCAAACACGATCACGTCCGCGGGGCCCGGTCGCAAGGGTCCGAACCCCCCGCGCTGGAATCTGTTCAAGCGCGAGGCGGCGAGCGGCTCCCTCGACATCTACACGTACACCGCCGTGCGCGACCACGCGCTGCCCCTCGTCCGCGCTACGCTCGAGGGCGTGCTTGCCTCGAACACCCTCGACGCGATGGTGTACCCCACCGTGCCGCGCCGCCCCGCTCTCATCACGGCGCCCCCCGCGCCTCGTGACGGCGGACCACCCTCTGGCACGAACCTGGCCAATCTGACGGGATTCCCGGATCTCATCGTACCGGCCGGCTTCACGAGCGACCGCCTGCCGGTGGGCCTGTCGTTTATGGGCTCCGCCTTCAGCGAGCCGAGATTGCTTGCGCTGGGCTACGCCTTCGAACAGGCGACCAACGCACGCCGGCGCCCGGCGCACACGCCCGCGCTGCCTGGCGAAACAGTGCGGGTGAAGTAGAGAGAGAGGGTGGCGAAACTTAGAGTCTCCCTCTGGGATGGGTGAAACCCCTCGCCTTTAGGCGAAGCCTTCAGGAGGCCGCAGGGCCGGACCTCTTCGGGCTCTGGGACGTGCGCCGTGATAGTCGGCTTCAGCCGACGCGGCGCACTGATTCCCTCGCCTTCAGGCGAGGGAGACTCAATTGGAAATTGAAACGGCTCCCACACCCTGTGGTTTGATGACGTTAAGCAAAACGGCCATCAACCCACGAGAGAAAGGAGCCGAAATGAGCAGTGTCCTACGTCCTGTCAGGAAGCGCAAGAAGGGTCGCCAGCTGGGCCGGGTCGAGGTCATCCGGCGCGAGGACTACACCGCGCTGGAGCTGGACGCCAAGGTGGAGCTGATCCGCTCGCTGGTCCCGCTGGGCTTGATGCACGTGGAGGAGGTGCTCGACGAGGAGGTAACGGCGCTGGCTGGCGAGCGCTACGCCCGCAAGGCCGCGTCGATCGGGGGCCGCCGGCACGGTAGCAACCCTGGGACCGTGGCCTGGCGGGGCAGCGGGTGCCGATTCGGGTGCCGCGGGTGCGCGGGGTCGCGGGGCGGGAGATTCCGTTGCGCGCCTACGAGGCGTTGCATGGCGACGGCGCGGTGAATGACCTCCTGCTGAAGCGCGGGCTCTATGGGATCTCGTGTCGCAACTACGAGGCGGCCGCCGAGGCGATTCCCGGCGCGATCGGGCTGTCGGGGTCGACGGTGTCCCGAGGCTTCATCGAGGCCAGCGCCGCGAAGCTTCACGAGCTCCAGGAGCGGGACCTGGCCGCTGAGGACGTCGTGGCCATCGTATTGGACGGCAAGACGTTCGCCGAGGCCACAATGGTCATCGCACTGGGCATCACCATTTCTGGGGCGAAACACTTCCTCGGCTTCGTGGAGACGGACACGGAGAATGAGCGGGTGCTGACGCTGTGCTTGCGGTCGTTGGTCGAGCGGGGGCTGGACCTCTCGCAGGGCCTGCTGGTGATCCTCGACGGCAGCAAGGGGCTGCGGGCAGCCGTCCGGAAGACCTTCCGCCACCGCGCCCTGGTCCAACGGTGCCAGTGGCACAAGCGGGAGAACGTGGTGAGTCACCTGGCCAAGAGCGAACTGGCGGCGTGGCGTCAGCGCCTCCAGCGCGCCTACAACCGGCCGGAGTACGACGAGGCCCTCACGGCGCTCAAGACGCTCCAGGGCGAGCTCGACGAACGGAACCAGTCGGCGGCTCGGAGCTTGACAGAATGTCTGGACGAAACCTTAACGCTGCATCGCCTCGGGCTGTACGGGGTGCTGGGCCGGTCGCTGAAGACGACGAACTGTCTGGAGTCGGTCAATGCGCTCGTTGAGGAACGCTGTGCGAAGGTTGACCACTGGCAGAACTCGAGCCAACGCCACCGCTGGCTGGCGACCGCGCTCCTGGACATCGAGCCGCGCCTGCGGAAGCTGATGGGCTACCGCCACCTGCCCACGCTTCGTGCCGCGTTGAAGCAAGAACTGAAGATCGACACGACGACATCGAAGAAGGCCGCATGACGAATCCGGAGCCGTAGAGAGTTTCAATTGAGTCTCCCTCGCCTGAAGGCGAGGGAATCAGTGCGCCGCGTCGGCTGAAGCCGACTATCACGGCGCACGTCCCAGAGCCCGAAGAGGTCCGGCCCTGCGGCCTCCTGAAGGCTTCGCCTAAAGGCGAGGGGTTTCACCCATCCCAGAGGGAGACTCTAAGAATGGGCTTGACTCTAGAGAGACGATCGACCGAGTCATTGTTCAACGGGCGTCGGTGGCTCCGGGAATGTCGCTGGAAATAGCTCCGCGGTTCGCGGCACAGGATGTGTCTGGCCTCAGATCTGGAACGTGACACAGCTGACTACTAGCGGCCGAGCAGGTTCATGATCACGAATACCGCAAAGAAAAGCGACACGCCCAGCATGGCGGCCTCGCGCCACCGGGACGGCCGAAGCGACACAGGCAACAATCGCCGATTGACCAGGACGATGTGCATGGCGGCGAACATGAGAACGAACCCGGCAATGTTGGCGCCAATCAGGACGAGCGTCACGGGCGGTGCCAGCGTGAGGGCGGCACCGCCCCAGAGTGCAAAGCCGAAGAGCAGAGAGTAGTAGAGCCATCGAACATCGTGTCGCGCGAACCGCCGGACCTTCGGCGATGCCGTCCACAGCAGGTCGGTCACGAGGCGCACAAGCGCGTCCGTCGTGACCAGCTGGGTCGAGAACAGGATCCAGAAGCCGTTCAGCAGCGTCAGCAGCCACATCCACCGGATGGTGTGCCCGGCGAGGTACTCAGCCTGATAGGCACCAGCGGCAAGGCCCGTCAGGTCGGTACCCGACGGCATGATGGCGATGGCGAGGTTGACCGTAAGGAACATCCCGACGAGACAGCCCAGGCCCCAGACCCCCCACTGCTCGATTGCGACGTAGCGCATCCAGGTCCGCCACCTCTCCAGATTGTCCGGCGTCGTGGCAAACATCCGACCGCCGGGTGACAGTGGAACGGGCGCATCCGCCGCTGCGCCCGAGATGAAGCCGACCGCCGCCCCCATCCCGAACCCGCGATCGCGGGCCCAGCTGGTGATCATGAGATTGATGACACCACCTGCGCCGGCATAGGCGGCAAACCCGCCGACCAGGGCCCAGTCCACGTCCGTTGGGATCGTGCCCAGGAAGGCGAACCCGGCCAGTGTCCGGCCCCAGAGCGCGCTCGGCACGATCAGCACGTTCGTCGCCATGAGGAAGAGGAACACAAACAGCATGAGAGCCCAGGACACCCGTTCGAGCGTCCGCTCGATCCGGCGTCCTGATGCCAGAATGACGATGCTCAGAAGAAACGTGGCCGCACCGTAGGCCAGGACCGCCCCTGCGTCATCGGCGCGTGGGAGCCGACCGCTCACGGCAGCGAACAGCGCGGCGCCAGAGGCGGCGGCGAATGCAGGCCAGCCGAGCTGCAGCAGGCCGAACACCGCGTACACGGACCCCCAGAGACGTGGACGCTGACCGAGCCGCATGAAGCCGGTGATGATAGGCTCACCTGTGCTGATGGTGTAGCGCAGGGCCTCGACGTTGAAGACGACCTGGAGCACGACGGACACGGTCACGATGGCGAGAATGCCGGTTCCGTACTTGACCGCCGCGGCTGGGCCAAGGAGCCACTCGCCACTGCCGATCGAGGTAGCCAGAAGGATTGCGCTGGGACCGACGACCGTCAGGAAGCCCCGAACACCGAACGGCGGCGGCGCGGGAAGATCGGCCTTCTGCCAAGGCGGCAGTGGGGTACCCGACATGGGTTTCTGGGCGATGCGCCAACCCGTTCCAGCTCCCGGTCGCGCGAGGACGGCCGCTGGCGGGAGCACGCGCGGAGACGCGAGCACCCTTCTCGCGACGGTCGATCCGAACGGAGCGAGTATAGCTCAGGGCCTGACGGCCCGTGTGGTCCAGCCCCCCTCGCTCCGTGGTGGACCGTATCTGTCCGTTCCGTGGAGGTCAATGCTATGAATGATGTGAACGTCAACCTTGTCGTCAAGTCAACGGGCGGTGAGCACGAACTGCGATTCGCCGCTCAACGACTCGTGTGCGCGGGGTGGACCGGGAGGGACCGAAAGGCTCTTCAGGCGCACATCGCCGAGATGGCCCAACACGGAGTCCCCGGACCAACCCGGACGCCGATCTACTTGAACTTCTCGCCCTATTTGCTGTCCACTTCGGGCCGGGTCGATGCCGTGACCGGAGAGTCCTCCGTAGAGGTTGAGTACGTGATCCTGAGAACTGGGGATCGCATGTACGTCGGTGTCGGCAGTGATCAAACCGACCGCGGGCTCGAGAAGTTTTCGATTCCCGGTTCCAAGCAGATGTACGCGAAGGTCATGGCTCCCGTCGTGTGGCCTTACACGGAGGTTCGAGGTCACTGGGACGACATCATCCTTCGATCGTGGACGACCCGTGACGGCGATCGGAGTCTCTACCAAGAGGATTCCGTGGCCGCCATCCTCGCCGCGGAGAAGCTACTGGAATGGTTGCCTCAGGGTGACGGGCTCCCCACCGATGAAATCGTCCTGTTCTCGGGAACCGTTGCGACCAAGCTTGGCCTGGTGTTCGGAGAATCATTCGAATTCGAAATGGAAGACCCCGTACTGGAGCGCAAGCTCCGTCACCAGTACCGGATCCGGATTCTGCCCCAATATCTCTGAGGACGGCGCCGACGCTGGCCTAGTGTAGGACCGGAGAAAACAACCATGAGAACGATTCCACAGGATCCATTGGGACCCGGAGACCTCTCCGGTTTCGCAAGCCGTCTGCGACGCGGCGAGGTGACCTCCGAGCGGCTCACGACAACCTATCTCCAGCGGATAGAGGCCCTGGACCCCAAGCTACAGGCCTTTGAATACGTTGCCAAGGAATCGGCCCTACAGACGGCGAGAGCCATGGACGGCCTCCTCGCCGCCGGTGTCGACCTCGGTCCCCTCATGGGGGTGCCCGTTGCCGTGAAGGATATTTTCGCTGTTGAAGGCATGCCGACCACGGCGGGATCAAACACCGACGTAAGCGACATCATCGGAACCGAGGGAGGATTCGTGAAGATCCTCAAACGCAGTGGCTGCGTCATCCTGGGCAAAGCCACCAGCGTAGAGTTCGCGTTGGGGGGACTGGGGATCAATCTGCGCCGCACACCATGGAATCCCTGGGATGCGAAGGTGCACCGCATACCGGGAGGCTCCAGTAGTGGTTCTGCTGTCGCCGTGGCCGCAGGTCTCTGCGCTTTTGCCATCGGGACGGATACCGGCGGCTCGGTGCGATTGCCGGCCGGTTGTTGCGGGACGTTTGGTCTAAAGACCAGCCCTGACCTGTGGCCCAGAGACGGGATCTTCCCACTGGTTCCCGCGATGGACACGATCGGCCTTCTGACCAAGTCCGCAGCCGATGCCGCCGTAGCGTTTGCAGCCCTCACCGGACGCCCCCTACCTGAACCCGCGCATATCAAAGGGCTTCGTCTCGGTAAACCGGACGACTACTTCTACGACGACCTCGACCCTGGCTATGAAGGATGCATGGCGGCCGCGCTGGAGGACCTCGTAGATGCGGGTGCAGAGATCGAGCCCATACGCGTCCCGGAAGCTAGCGAACGCGAGGCCTATTTCCCGGTGGCGCTTCCCGCATATGCGCTGGGAGCTCTGGGTCGCGACCGATTCCTGGGGGAGAGGGACAAGATGGATCCTCTCGTGGCGGAGCGGATCGCGAGCGGACTGGACGTCAAGGCTTCCGAGCTCGTCGAGTTGGAGCACCGCCGCATCCGATTGGCGCGCATCGCCCAGCAGCGAATGCGAGGTCTCGACGGCTGGATCACGCCGACGATGGCCATGGTTGCTCCACCCGTTGGCGATTTCGATGACCAGGAGCACAGGATGCGGCTGACCTATGCAATCACCCAGGATACGCAGCCCGCAAACCTCTTCAACCTCTGCGGGATCTCGATGCCAATTCACAGATACGGATCCCGACTGCCGGTCGGATTGCAGGTTCTTTGCCCCGCCGATAGCATTGACGAGGTTCTGGCAATCGGCGCTGGCATCGAGCGCATGACAGGGCGTCCTTCGATGCCGGACCTGGAAGGCTTCCTAGCCCCATAGCCCATGCACACTTCAAAGAAGGGCGCGTGGGTCAAGGCATTAGGTGTCACAGGATTCTTGTTCTCATGCGCCTCCGTTCTGAGCCTTTCTTGCACGCCGCCTACCCATGGATACGTCATCCGGTTCGGCGGCGCCCAGCTTGCCGGACACCCACTGACCGAATTGCAGTTCAAGTTCAAAGAGCTGGCCGAACAATACAGCAATGGAGAGCTTGAGGTGAGAGTTTATTATGCAAATCAACTCGGAGGAGTCTCCGAGGTTAACACGGCGGTGAGAGATGGCTCCGTAACGATGAGCATGAGCTCGATCACCTATATTGCCGGAAACTACAACCCTAAGTACGCCATCACCACTCTTCCTGAGTCAAGCCCATTCTTAGAGTCTCCCTCTGGGATGGGTGAAACCCCTCGCCTTTAGGCGAAGCCTTCAGGAGGCCGCAGGGCCGGACCTCTTCGGGCTCTGGGACGTGCGCCGTGATAGTCGGCTTCAGCCGACGCGGCGCACTGAATCCCTCGCCTTCAGGCGAGGGAGACTCAATTGAAACTCTCTACGGCTCCGGATTCGTCATGCGGCCTTCTTCGATGTCGTCGTGTCGATCTTCAGTTCTTGCTTCAACGCGGCACGAAGCGTGGGCAGGTGGCGGTAGCCCATCAGCTTCCGCAGGCGCGGCTCGATGTCCAGGAGCGCGGTCGCCAGCCAGCGGTGGCGTTGGCTCGAGTTCTGCCAGTGGTCAACCTTCGCACAGCGTTCCTCAACGAGCGCATTGACCGACTCCAGACAGTTCGTCGTCTTCAGCGACCGGCCCAGCACCCCGTACAGCCCGAGGCGATGCAGCGTTAAGGTTTCGTCCAGACCTTCTGTCAAGCTCCGAGCCGCCGACTGGTTCCGTTCGTCGAGCTCGCCCTGGAGCGTCTTGAGCGCCGTGAGGGTCTCGTCGTACTCCGGCCGGTTGTAGGCGCGCTGGAGGCGCTGACGCCACGCCGCCAGTTCGCTCTTGGCCAGGTGACTCACCACGTTCTCCCGCTTGTGCCACTGGCACCGTTGGACCAGGGCGCGGTGGCGGAAGGTCTTCCGGACGGCTGCCCGCAGCCCCTTGCTGCCGTCGAGGATCACCAGCAGGCCCTGCGAGAGGTCCAGCCCCCGCTCGACCAACGACCGCAAGCACAGCGTCAGCACCCGCTCATTCTCCGTGTCCGTCTCCACGAAGCCGAGGAAGTGTTTCGCCCCAGAAATGGTGATGCCCAGTGCGATGACCATTGTGGCCTCGGCGAACGTCTTGCCGTCCAATACGATGGCCACGACGTCCTCAGCGGCCAGGTCCCGCTCCTGGAGCTCGTGAAGCTTCGCGGCGCTGGCCTCGATGAAGCCTCGGGACACCGTCGACCCCGACAGCCCGATCGCGCCGGGAATCGCCTCGGCGGCCGCCTCGTAGTTGCGACACGAGATCCCATAGAGCCCGCGCTTCAGCAGGAGGTCATTCACCGCGCCGTCGCCATGCAACGCCTCGTAGGCGCGCAACGGAATCTCCCGCCCCGCGACCCCGCGGCACCCGAATCGGCACCCGCTGCCCCGCCAGGCCGACGGTCCCAGGGTTGCTACCGTGCCGGCGGCCCCCGATCGACGGGCCTTGCGGGCGTAGCGCTCGCCAGCCAGCGCCGTTACCTCCTCGTCGAGCACCTCCTCCACGTGCATCAAGCCCAGCGGGACCAGCGAGCGGATCAGCTCCACCTTGGCGTCCAGCTCCAGCGCGGTGTAGTCCTCGCGCCGGATGACCTCGACCCGGCCCAGCTGGCGACCCTTCTTGCGCTTCCTGACAGGACGTAGGACACTGCTCATCTCGGCTCCTTTCTCTCGTGGGTTGATGGCCGTTTTGCTTAACGTCATCAAACCACAGGGTGTGGGAGCCGTTTCAATTTCCAACTAAGTTTCGCTCACCCTCCTCTTCCTTACCTCGTCACCAGAAGCAATGAGCCGAGGCTATTCGATATTATGAACGGGGATATCGGAGCTCGACTCTCAAAGGAGATGGAAGAGCACAACTTCAAGATTCTCGGCTACTATCGAGTCGGTTTTCGGAGCATAACAAACAGCAAGAGGCCTATTCACAGCCCGGATGACTTGAAAGGGCTCAAGATCAGAGTTCAGCCCAATCCGGTTCATATCGATGCGATCCGCCTGCTCGGGGCCAATCCCCAAGGCATGGACTGGGCTGAGCTGTACAGCGCGATGCAGCAAGGCGTCGTCGACGGACAGGAGAATCCTCTGGATATCATCTACACGAACAAGTTCCATGAAGTTCAGAAGTATTGCACTCTGACCGAGCACTTCTTCGACATCGGAGGCGTCTATATGAATCTACCCTACTTCAATCAGCTCCCAGAGCATCTCCAGAGTGTCGTGGTTCGGGCCGGTCGGGAGGCGATGCTCTTCGAGAGAAGGCTTTCTCTCGAACGCGAAGCGGAGTTCCTGGCGAAGCTGAAGCAGGAGATGGAGGTGATCGAGCTGTCGCAAGACGAACTGATGGAATTCAAGAGGAGATCAGTTGCAGTCTACGGCCAGATACGGGGCATCGTCAATGATGACCAGCTCGTGGACGAGTTCCTGGGTCACTTCGAGTGATCAGCTCCCTGTAGATTCTGATTCCTTCTCCGCTGGAGGTGTCGGGCCTTCTTTTGCGACTCGGCCCAGGTCGCTCTTTTCTCGGAGCTGAACCTGCAATTCCTGAAACTCGGGGCAGAGGAGCCAATGATGGACAGGCTGGATCGACTCGTTACCCAAGGGACCAAGGCCGTTCTCGGATTGCTGATGTGCCTGATGATCCTACTCGTCTTCGCGCAGGTAGTCTTCTGCTATTTCGTGGGGTTGACACCTTTTTTCGTGGAGGAAGTATCCCGCGGGCTACTCATCTGGGTGGGTTGTTTCGGCGCCAGTCTGGCCCTCAGAAGGTCCCAACACATCGGTGTGGACTATTTTTTGAGTCTCCCTCGCCTTCAGGCGAGGGAGACTCAAATCGCACAATTTGGGCGAGATCCGACAAGTGATCTAATTTGAGGACATTGTACTTTTCCGGCGAATTCGGGACCCTGCGCGGTAGTGCACGACCGCCGCACGGTGGGGCAGTTGCGTCGCCTGATGAGATGGCTCGAGGCCTTCAAGGCGTGCTTCGGCCATCGCGCACAGGAGCTGGCGTTGCGCCGGTACGTCCAGGGGTTGCTCAGCGACAGCCCGCGCAAGTCGATGGAAGCGATGCTGGCGCGGGGGACCGATCCCGGGGGCTATCAAGCGTTCCAACACTTCATCACCGATGCGCCGTGGAGTGCCGACGGCGTCTGGCGCTGCCTGCGGGCGGTGCTGCCCGAACGCGAAGGGCTGGTGATCTTCGCTGGCACGAGTTTCCCCAAGCCAGGGACGTCCTCGGTCGGGGTGGCCCGCCAGTACTGTGGGGCCGTGGGGAAAGTCGCCAATGGCCAAGTGGCGGTCACCGCGGCGCTGTGGACCGGGCTGCGCGCCTACTTGCTGGGGGCCGCGCTCTATGTGCCCGAGGCGTGGCTGACCGACGCCGCCCGCGATCGGGCGCGGCTTCCCCGGGGTGTCCGGTTGCAGGCGAAGTGGCGCCAAGCGCTCACCCTGCTCCGGCAGGTGCGCGCCAGCGGCCTCACCGGCACCGGCGTGCTGGCCGATGCGGAGTTTGGCGATACCGGCCTGTTTCGGGCCATGTGGCATCGGTTGCGGCTCCCCTATGCGGTGGGGATTTCCTCGTCGCAGACCGTGTTCCTGGGGCGGCCGCGCCTCGGGCACCGGCGGGGCGGCCGGCTGGGGCGCCCGCGCACCCGGCCAGACCTGGCGGCGGGCGTGCGGGCGTACACGGTGGCCCAGGCCGCCAAGGCGCAGCCGCGGTGGCGGCCCATCAGCTGGCGCAACCGCCGCGGCGGGCGCCGCTGGACGGTCCAGTGTGTGGCCCTGCGGGTGACCCCGGCCCACGACTGGCGCGACCGCCGGCTCGCCCCCGAGGTGTGGCTGCTGGCCGAACGCGACACGGGCGCGACGCCGCGGACCAAATACTTCTTCGTCAACCTGCCGGCCACCACCTCCTGGCCGCAGCTTGTCCGACTCGCGCATCAGCGGTGGGCCATCGAGCAGCAGTACCAAGAGTTGAAGCCCCACCTCGGGTTGGATCACTTCGAAGGCCGCACGTTCCCGGGCTGGCACCATCACGTCGTGCTCACCGCCGTGACGTACAACTTCCTGCAGGCCGAGCGGCGGCGGCACCTCGCCGGGCTCACCTTTCCAGTGGCCCGCGCGATCGTGCAGGAAATCTTCACCGCGGACCTCTTTGCTCCACGGCCGTTCTACCTGAAGCGCATCGAGGCGCTAAAGTCGGTGCAATTGCGGATCTAACAAAGTAGTACTAGCAGGCTGATGAAAAAGCTGGCGCTCCCTGTCCCCAAGAGGATGACCCAGACCACGATGGCGAGCAGCTGGTGGAGGCCGGATGCCAACGGGTCGCGGGCACGGGTTCGCGGCGGGTGTGGTCGGCGATTAGAGACACGTCGCCCCCAGGTTCCGTATCCGGACCAGGTTGTAGGCCGTGGCGGCGAAGGTCAACTGCCAGTCGACGAGCTCGACCCCGCGATGGCGCAGCTTGCGCAGTCCCCCCACGGTCTTCATCCAGCCAAAGACCTATTCGACCAGCTTGCGCTTTTGTTGGCTGACCGCATAGCCGGCATGCCGCGACGTCCGGCCATCGATCGCACTGTTCACTTTCTGGGCCACGTGGGGCGTGACCGCCAAGGCGCGGACGGTGGCGACGAATCCCTTGACGTCGTAGTTCTTGTCCGCGCCGACAGTGCTGCCAGCCGGGGCACTGGCCTCGAGCAACACCGCCGCCACCTCGCGTTCGGCGGTCCCCGTCGCGTGGCTCGCACAGACGTTGGCGACCAGCCCGTGGCGGTTGTCGAGCAACACGTGGCCCAGATACGCCAGCTTCGCCTCCTGGCCGTGCCCCTTCCGGTGCAGCATCGCTTCCGGGTCACTCGTCGACTGGTGCGTGTCATTCTTCCGCCGTTCGCCGTGGAAGTTGACCGTCGGGTTCCCGGGATCGTCGGGCGGCTCGCTCGGCGCCGCGTCGCGCCGCTGGAAGCTTTTCAGGCTCGCCCATGCCTCCAGTTGCGTGCCATCGACCGTGAAGTGGTCATCGGAGAGCAGGCCGGCCGTCCGCGCGTGGCCCCGCACCGCGTCGAAGAACGCCGCAGCGACGTCGCCCGCCAGCAAACGGTCACGATTCTTACTAAACGTTGTGGGATGCCAGACCGGGTCGTCCATATCCAAGCCGACAAACCAGCGAAACAGCAGGTTGTAGTGCAGCTCCTCCATCAACAGCCGCTCACTGCGGACGGTATACAGCACCTGCAACAACAGCGCGCGCCGCAGCTGCTCCGGCGCGATCGACGGCCGCCCGGTCTTCGCGTACAGCTTCGCGAACCGAGGCGACAGCGAGCGCAACGCCTCGTCCGTCAGGGTGCGAATCGCCCGAAGCGGGTGGTCAGCCGGCACGCGCTCCTCGGGCGAGACGTAGCTGAACATGTGAGCCGTTTGCTGATCCTGTCCGCGCACTTGGTGACCCCTTTCGATGAGAACAAGCGTTGCGCGGATGATCGGTGACTCGAGATCGTTCTGGCAAATGATCTAATGTCTAACAGGAGTTTTTCATCAGCCTGCTAGTACTACTTTGTTAGATCGCACAATTTGGGCGAGATCCGACAAGTGATCTAATTTGAGGACATTGTACTTTTCCGGCGAATTCGGTACCCTGCGCGGTAGTGCACGACCGCCGCACGGTGGGTCAGTTGCGTCGCCTGATGAGATGGCTCGAGGCCTTCAAGGCGTGCTTCGGCCAGCGCGCACAGGAGCTGGCGTTGCGCCGGTACGTCCAGGGGTTGCTCAGCGACAGCCCGCGCAAGTCGATGGAAGCGATGCTGGCGCGGGGGACCGATCCCGGGGGCTATCAAGCGTTCCAACACTTCATCACCGATGCGCCGTGGAGTGCCGACGGCGTCTGGCGCTGCCTGCGGGCGGTGCTGCCCGAACGCGAAGGGCTGGTGATCTTCGCTGGCACGAGTTTCCCCAAGCCAGGGACGTCCTCGGTCGGGGTGGCCCGCCAGTACTGTGGGGCCGTGGGGAAAGTCGCCAATGGCCAAGTGGCGGTCACCGCGGCGCTGTGGACCGGGCTGCGCGCCTACTTGCTGGGGGCCGCGCTCTATGTGCCCGAGGCGTGGCTGACCGACGCCGCCCGCGATCGGGCGCGGCTTCCCCGGGGTGTCCGGTTGCAGGCGAAGTGGCGCCAAGCGCTCACCCTGCTCCGGCAGGTGCGCGCCAGCGGCCTCACCGGCACCGGCGTGCTGGCCGATGCGGAGTTTGGCGATACCGGCCTGTTTCGGGCCATGTGGCATCGGTTGCGGCTCCCCTATGCGGTGGGGATTTCCTCGTCGCAGACCGTGTTCCTGGGGCGGCCGCGCCTCGGGCACCGGCGGGGCGGCCGGCTGGGGCGCCCGCGCACCCGGCCAGACCTGGCGGCGGGCGTGCGGGCGTACACGGTGGCCCAGGCCGCCAAGGCGCAGCCGCGGTGGCGGCCCATCAGCTGGCGCAACCGCCGCGGCGGGCGCCGCTGGACGGTCCAGTGTGTGGCCCTGCGGGTGACCCCGGCCCACGACTGGCGCGACCGCCGGCTCGCCCCCGAGGTGTGGCTGCTGGCCGAACGCGACACGGGCGCGACGCCGCGGACCAAATACTTCTTCGTCAACCTGCCGGCCACCACCTCCTGGCCGCAGCTCGTCCGACTCGCGCATCAGCGGTAGGCCATCGAGCAGCAGTACCAAGAGTTGAAGACCCACCTCGGGTTGGATCACTTCGAAGGCCGCACGTTCCCGGGCTGGCACCATCACGTCGTGCTCACCGCCGTGACGTACAACTTCCTGCAGGCCGAGCGGCGGCGGCACCTCGCCGGGCTCACCTTTCCAGTGGCCCGCGCGATCGTGCAGGAAATCTTCACCGCGGACCTCTTTGCTCCACGGCCGTTCTACCTGAAGCGCATCGAGGCGCTAAAGTCGGTGCAATTGCGGATCTAACAAAGTAGTACTAGCAGGCTGATGAAAAACTCCTGTTAGACATTAGATCATTTGCCAGAACGATCTCGAGTCACCGATCATCCGCGCAACGCTTGTTCTCATCGAAAGGGGTTACCAAGTGCGCGGACAGGATCAGCAAACGGCTCACATGTTCAGCTACGTCTCGCCGGAGGAGCGCGTGCCGGCTGACCACCCGCTTCGGGCGATTCGCACCCTGACGGACGAGGCGTTGCGCTCGCTGTCGCCTCGGTTCGCGAAGCTGTACGCGAAGACCGGGCGGCCGTCGATCGCGCCGGAGCAGCTGCGGCGCGCGCTGTTGTTGCAGGTGCTGTATACCGTCCGCAGTGAGCGGCTGTTGATGGAGGAGCTGCACTACAACCTGCTGTTTCGCTGGTTTGTCGGCTTGGATATGGACGACCCGGTCTGGCATCCCACAACGTTTAGTAAGAATCGTGACCGTTTGCTGGCGGGCGACGTCGCTACGGCGTTCTTCGACGCGGTGCGGGGCCACGCGCGGACGGCCGGCCTGCTCTCCGATGACCACTTCACGGTCGATGGCACGCAACTGGAGGCATGGGCGAGCCTGAAAAGCTTCCAGCGGCGCGACGCGGCGCCGAGCGAGCCGCCCGACGATCCCGGGAACCCGACGGTCAACTTCCACGGCGAACGGCGGAAGAATGACACGCACCAGTCGACGAGTGACCCGGAAGCGATGCTGCACCGGAAGGGGCACGGCCAGGAGGCGAAGCTGGCGTATCTGGGCCACGTGTTGCTCGACAACCGCCACGGGCTGGTCGCCAACGTCTGTGCGAGCCACGCGACGGGGACCGCCGAACGCGAGGTGGCGGCGGTGTTGCTCGAGGCCAGTGCCCCGGCTGGCAGCACTGTCGGCGCGGACAAGAACTACGACGTCAAGGGATTCGTCGCCACCGTCCGCGCCTTGGCGGTCACGCCCCACGTGGCCCAGAAAGTGAACAGTGCGATCGATGGCCGGACGTCGCGGCATGCCGGCTATGCGGTCAGCCAACAAAAGCGCAAGCTGGTCGAATAGGTCTTTGGCTGGATGAAGACCGTGGGGGGACTGCGCAAGCTGCGCCATCGCGGGGTCGAGCTCGTCGACTGGCAGTTGACCTTCGCCGCCACGGCCTACAACCTGGTCCGGATACGGAACCTGGGGGCGACGTGTCTCTAATCGCCGACCACACCCGCCGCGAACCCGTGCCCGCACCCGTTGGCATCCGGCCTCCACCAGCTGCTCGCCATCGTGGTCTGGGTCATCCTCTTGGGGACAGGGAGCGCCAGCTTTTTCATCAGCCTGCTAGTACTACTTTGTTAGATCCGCAATTGCACCGACTTTAGCGCCTCGATGCGCTTCAGGTAGAACGGCCGTGGAGCAAAGAGGTACGCGGTGAAGATTTCCTGCACGATCGCGCGGGCCACTGGAAAGGTGAGCCCGGCGAGGTGCCGCCGCCGCTCGGCCTGCAGGAAGTTGTACGTCACGGCGGTGAGCACGACGTGATGGTGCCAGCCCGGGAACGTGCGGCCTTCGAAGTGATCCAACCCGAGGTGGGTCTTCAACTCTTGGTACTGCTGCTCGATGGCCCACCGCTGATGCGCGAGTCGGACGAGCTGCGGCCAGGAGGTGGTGGCCGGCAGGTTGACGAAGAAGTATTTGGTCCGCGGCGTCGCGCCCGTGTCGCGTTCGGCCAGCAGCCACACCTCGGGGGCGAGCCGGCGGTCGCGCCAGTCGTGGGCCGGGGTCACCCGCAGGGCCACACACTGGACCGTCCAGCGGCGCCCGCCGCGGCGGTTGCGCCAGCTGATGGGCCGCCACCGCGGCTGCGCCTTGGCGGCCTGGCCACCGTGTACGCCCGCACGCCCGCCGCCAGGTCTGGCCGGGTGCGCGGGCGCCCCAGCCGGCCGCCCCGCCGGTGCCCGAGGCGCGGCCGCCCCAGGAACACGGTCTGCGACGAGGAAATCCCCACCGCATAGGAGAGCCGCAACCGATGCCACATGGCCCGAAACAGGCCGGTATCGCCAAACTCCGCATCGGCCAGCACGCCGGTGACGGTGAGGCCGCTGGCGCGCACCTGCCGGAGCAGGGTGAGCGCTTGGCGCCACTTCGCCTGCAACCGGACACCCCGGGGAATCCGCGCCCGATCGCGGGCGGCGTCGGTCAGCCACG
The DNA here is from genome assembly GCA_965197935.1 of Vicinamibacterales bacterium. Lineage (GTDB taxonomy): Bacteria > Acidobacteriota > Vicinamibacteria > Vicinamibacterales > CAZQMT01 > CAZQMT01. The sequence continues at coordinate 1,567,681 of CBDAOD010000003.1, forward strand.
CCTCGGGCACATAGAGCGCGGCCCCCAGCAAGTAGGCGCGCAGCCCGGTCCACAGCGCCGCGGTGACCGCCACTTGGCCATTGGCGACTTTCCCCACGGCCCCACAGTACTGGCGGGCCACCCCGACCGAGGACGTCCCTGGCTTTGGGAAACTCGTGCCAGCGAAGATCACCAGCCCTTCGCGTTCGGGCAGCACCGCCCGCAGGCAGTGCCAGACGCCGTCGGCACTCCACGGCGCATCGGTGATGAAGTATTGGAACGCTTGATAGCCCCCGGGATCGGTCCCCCGCGCCAGCATCGCTTCCATCGACTTGCGCGGGCTGTCGCTGAGCAACCCCTGGACGTACCGGCGCAACGCCAGCTCCTGTGCGCGATGGCCGAAGCACGCCTTGAAGGCCTCGAGCCATCTCATCAGGCGACGCAACTGACCCACCGTGCGGCGGTCGTGCACTACCGCGCAGGGTACCGAATTCGCCGGAAAAGTACAATGTCCTCAAATTAGATCACTTGTCGGATCTCGCCCAAATTGTGCGATCTAACAAAGTAGTACTAGGTCTCTGGCGGGTCTCAGCCGGAGGTGGCACGCCAGAGGTGTTGACGACCCCAAACTCCGAGGACGGCGAGGTGAGACATACGTAGCCGCAGTCCCTGCCAGACGGCAAAGGGGTGCTCTTCACCATTGGGACTGAGGAAGGCTCGCGCATCGCGGTGCTTTCCCCGGTGACAGGCAACTGGCACCTGATACTGCGAGGAGGCGGAGAGGCACGGTACTTGTCCACTGGTCACTTGATCTATGCCCAGTCGGGTGGGCTACTGGCGGTGCCGTTTGATCTGGCGCGACTCGAGTTGACCGGCTCTGCCACTCCGATACTCGATGGCATCTATAGCGCCACCTGGGGTGGTCTAGGCAGCGCGTATTTTACGATCTCTCACAGCGGATCGCTGGTGTATGTGCCCGGTCGTGCAGACCCTGCCGAGAACGTGCTGGTGTGGGTCGATCGCGAGGGACGCACCGCACCGCTGACGGAAGATTGGGGCACGTACTTGTATCCCCGCCTGTCACCCGATGGCGGACAGGTGGCCATCGCCAACGCAGAAGAAGGGAACTGGGATATCAGAGTCTACGATATCGAGCGTGGCACGCGCACCCGGCTGACCGCTGATGGACTCAACGTCTTTCCTGTCTGGACGCCGGACGGCAAGCGGGTGACGTTTGCGTCCAGCAGGTCCGGCTCCTGGAACCTCTGCTGGAAGTTGGCGGATGGGAGCGGCGACGTGCAGATGCTGCTGACAAGGGAACGTCCTCCGCTCCCGATGTCATGGTCTCCTGACGGCCGGACCCTGGCCTTCTATGAGATGAATCCCGCCACGAAGAGAGACATCTGGGCTCTGGCCCTTGACGATGATCGCATCCCTGTGCCGTTCCTCGCGACGTCGTTCAATGAACGATCGCCGATGTTTTCGCCTGCGTGTCAAGGGCGGACCAAAGTTAGACCACGGTGGCGGAGGAAAATTAGACCACCCGGTCCGGTGGACGGCGTGCCTGAGCCCGGCTGCACCGCCAGCAGCTTGCGAAGGGAGGCGTCAGGACGCCGGAGCGGCAGCGTCGTGGCGGGCGTGCGTGCTGTGTGCGAGGCGATAGCTGTCGCCGTTCAGCTCCAGCATGTGGACGTGATGGGTCAACCGGTCGAGCAGCGCGCCGGTCAGCCGTTGAGAGCCGAAGATCTCGGTCCATTCGTTGAAGGGCAGATTCGAGGTCACCAGCGTCGATGCTTGCTCGTAGCGCTGGGAGAAGATCGCGAACAGCAGCTCGGCGCCGGTCTTGGACAACGGCACGGAGCCGAGTTCGTCCACGATCAACAGATCCTGCTTGGCAAGCTGCTTCTGGAGGCGCAGCAGGCGCTTCTCATCCCGGGCCTCGAGCAGTTCGTTCACCAGCGCGGCGGCGGTGAGGAAGCGCCCCCGATAGCCCTTCTGACAGGCCGCCAGCCCCAACGCCAGTGCCAGATGCGTCTTGCCCGTGCCGGAGTTGCCTAACGCCAACACGTTCTCTCGGCGGTCGAGATACGCCGAGCGCGCCAGCTCCAGCACCAGGCGCTTATTCAACGACGGGATTGCGCGGAACGCGAAGGTCTCGAGACTCTTCAAGACCGGGAACTTGGCGGCCTTGATGCGGCGCTCGGGGGCGCGCTGCTCGCGATCAAGCCACTCCAGCTCGCAGAGGCGGAGCAGATAGCGCGGACAGTCCAGCCCTTCCTCCACTTTGTCGTACTCGCGCAGAAAGGTCGGCAGGCGCAGGGCCTTGAGCTGCGCGTCGAGCCGCAGGGTCGGTTTTGCCATCACGCGGCGCCTGCCCCCAGCAGCGCCAGGTAGTCCGCTGCCGCGGTCGTCGCGCCGCGCGCGGCCGGGAGATGCGGATACTGCGCCAGGTCGAGGCGGGGCGGCCGGTGTTCGATGCGACACAGCCCCAGATGCTTGACGGCGTCGAACCCGATCACGCCCAGGGCGAGGGCGTCCCGGACAGCGCCGCTGACGTGGGCGAACCGAAAGTCTGCGAGCAGCCGCAGCACCTGCACGTACTCGCGCGTCCCCGCCGTGCCCAGCCGGGCCTCCCACAGACGCCGTCGCCGACCAAACGCTTCCGGCAGCTCCCAGCCGGCTAGCGGCGCCGCTTGATCGAGCGCCCCGGTCTTGTGCTCCAGCAAGGCCAAGTAGTGCAGCGGCTCGAAGATCAACGCGTCCCGCTCGTAGCTGCGAGGATGGCGGGCGATTACGGTACTGCCGCACACGACCACGACGGTGTCCACGTAGCCCTTCACCACCACCTCGCGGTGGCCGTAGGCGGTCGGCACCGAGTAGGCGTTGCGGCGGTCGCGCACCAGCGACAACGACGTGACCCGCGTCGGGCGCGTGTCGCAGGCTTCATACGGGACCGGCGGCAACGGCAACAACGCGGCGCGGTCGCGCGCGAAGCGCTCCCCGATCGTCTCGGTGTGCCGCCGCAACCGCTGCCCGCGCCGCGCGCGGCACTGGCGCTCCAAGTCGACGTTCAACGCGTCCCAACTGGCCACGCGCGGGACCGGCACGAAGAAGTTGCGGCGGGCGTAGCCGACCCGCCCTTCCACCTTGCCTTTGTCGTTGCCCTTCCCCGGTCGTCCGAAGCGATCGTCGAACAGGTAGTGCGACTGGAGTTCGCTGAAGACTTGGGTCCGCTGGCGCGTGCCGTCACCGAGAATCCGCGCCACCGCCAGCTTGGTGTTGTCGTAGACGATGCCACGCGGTACGCCGCCGAAATAGTGAAACGCTGCGTTGTGCCCGTCACAGAAACGCCTCCGTCGTCTCGGCCGGAAACGCCTGCACGAACGCGTCGGCGCTGTGCGGCAGATCCACGACCAGGTAGTGCGCCTTGCATTCGACGCCGGCGACGACCACCAGCGCTTCACCGAAGTCGGCCTGGGCGTCGCCCGGCGGGTGCACGAGCGGCACGAACATCTCTTGCCCGCCCAGCTTCCGCCGGCGCCCGTAGTCTTTGACGATGGTGTAGCCGCCCGTGAAAGCGTGCTCCGCGCGCAAGCGCTCCCAGATGCGCTTCGCCGTGTGCCGTTGCTTCTTCGGACGCGGCTGATCGTCGGTGAGGATCTGATCGATGCCCCTGGTGAAGGCGTCCAGTTTCGGACACCGGATCGGTTTCGCCCGGCGATACCCGGGCGGCAGTCGGTCGCGCAGCATCTTGCGCACCGTCTCCCGGGCCAGCCCGAAGCAGCGCGCCGCCGCCCGCTCGCTCAACCCCTCCACATAGACGCTGCGCCGCACCTCCGCATAGAGCTCCACTCGATACATCCCTCCTGTGTCCCACAAAACACTCTCGGAATGCTCGGTGGACCACTGAGGGTGAGCGAAACTTAGAGTCTCCCTCTGGGATGTGTGAAACCCCTCGCCTTTAGGCGAAGCCTTCAGGAGGCCGCAGGGCCGGACCTCTTTGGGCTCTGGGCCGTGCGCCGTGATAGTCGGCTTCAGCCGACGCGGCGCACTGAATCCCTCGCCTTCAGGCGAGGGAGACTCAATTGGAAATTGAAACGGCTCCCACACCCTGTGGTTTGATGACGTTAAGCAAAACGGCCATCAACCCACGAGAGAAAGGAGCCGAGATGAGCAGTGTCCTACGTCCTGTCAGGAAGCGCAAAAAGGGTCGCAAGCTGGGCCGGGTCGAGGTTATCCGGCGCGAGGACTACACCGCGCTGGAGCTGGACGCCAAGGTGGAGCTGATCCGCTCGCTGGTCCCGCTGGGCTTGATGCACGTGGAGGAGGTGCTCGACGAGGAGGTAACGGCGCTGGCTGGCGAGCGCTACGCCCGCAAGGCCGCGTCGATCGGGGGCCGCCGGCACGGTAGCAACCCTGGGACCGTCGGCCTGGCGGGGCAGCGGGTGCCGATTCGGGTGCCGCGGGTGCGCGGGGTCGCGGGGCGGGAGATTCCGTTGCGCGCCTACGAGGCGTTGCATGGCGACGGCGCGGTGAATGACCTCCTGCTGAAGCGCGGGCTCTATGGGATCTCGTGTCGCAACTACGAGGCGGCCGCCGAGGCGATTCCCGGCGCGATCGGGCTGTCGGGGTCGACGGTGTCCCGAGGCTTCATCGAGGCCAGCGCCGCGAAGCTTCACGAGCTCCAGGAGCGGGACCTGGCCGCTGAGGACGTCGTGGCCATCGTATTGGACGGCAAGACGTTCGCCGAGGCCACAATGGTCATCGCACTGGGCATCACCATTTCTGGGGCGAAACACTTCCTCGGCTTCGTGGAGACGGACACGGAGAATGAGCGGGTGCTGACGCTGTGCTTGCGGTCGTTGGTCGAGCGGGGGCTGGACCTCTCGCAGGGCCTGCTGGTGATCCTCGACGGCAGCAAGGGGCTGCGGGCAGCCGTCCGGAAGACCTTCCGCCACCGCGCCCTGGTCCAACGGTGCCAGTGGCACAAGCGGGAGAACGTGGTGAGTCACCTGGCCAAGAGCGAACTGGCGGCGTGGCGTCAGCGCCTCCAGCGCGCCTACAACCGGCCGGAGTACGACGAGGCCCTCACGGCGCTCAAGACGCTCCAGGGCGAGCTCGACGAACGGAACCAGTCGGCGGCTCGGAGCTTGACAGAAGGTCTGGACGAAACCTTAACGCTGCATCGCCTCGGGCTGTACGGGGTGCTGGGCCGGTCGCTGAAGACGACGAACTGTCTGGAGTCGGTCAATGCGCTCGTTGAGGAACGCTGTGCGAAGGTTGACCACTGGCAGAACTCGAGCCAACGCCACCGCTGGCTGGCGACCGCGCTCCTGGACATCGAGCCGCGCCTGCGGAAGCTGATGGGCTACCGCCACCTGCCCACGCTTCGTGCCGCGTTGAAGCAAGAACTGAAGATCGACACGACGACATCGAAGAAGGCCGCATGACGAATCCGGAGCCGTAGAGAGTTTCAATTGAGTCTCCCTCGCCTGAAGGCGAGGGAATCAGTGCGCCGCGTCGGCTGAAGCCGACTATCACGGCGCACGTCCCAGAGCCCGAAGAGGTCCGGCCCTGCGGCCTCCTGAAGGCTTCGCCTAAAGGCGAGGGGTTTCACCCATCCCAGAGGGAGACTCTAAGAATGGGCTTGACTCCATCCGGTCAGCTGGCTGCCGGAGAGTTGCCGATGGCCGATGACCGACAGATCAAAAGCTAGGACCGTAGGTCAGTCAAGTTGAGGGTCAGGCCACCGCCACCGGCACCCACCAGTGTCACCGAGGTGACCCCGACAGGCAGGGGAATCATGCTCACAGTCAAGTTGCGGGCAAATCCCCTAACTTCGTATCCACGATGTCGTGTTCACGGCATGGCTCGATCTCAATATCTTGGGGGTCGGTCGGGTGAACTTTCGCTAACTTGACAACACCGTTAGGGCGTCTGGTCTTTCGTGTTTCCCCATGAGGAATGGTAGCTGTGGTCGCTGTGGGAAACCGCGCGCTTGGCGGTTTTCCAAGTCCCTTGTGGGCGCGGTCTTGGCGTCCACAGGGACGGCAGCGTCCACAGCCCGCGCCGCCGCACGTCGCTCGAACGCGGCCGGGCTGATCTGCCCGAGCGTCGAGTGCCGGCGCCGCTGGTTGTAAAACACTTCGATGAAATCAAACAGCTCCATCTTGGCCTCGCCGCAGCTGTCGAAGTGTTCGCCGAGCTCGCTCTTCACCGTCGAGAAGAAACTCTCCATGACAGCATTGTCGTGGCAGTTGCCCGTCCGACTCATGCTGCAGATGATGTCATGGGCCTCGAGGAGTCCCTGGTAGTCCTCTGGCCAGGCTCTACATGAAGTCACACCGTCGGTGAGGCAGGCGCCTCACTGGCCCGCTCCCGGGCAACCGACAGTTCCGAGGAAAGACACAGGGTCAATCGGAGATGTGGGTCAGAGAAGCCCAGGAGCGTTCCAGCACCCACATCCTGACGGGTCAATCGCTGGTGCGGGTCAAGCCGCCCGGAAGCAGGCCCCCATATACTCACTATCCGAGTGATGCAGCAACCCGGCGGCCGGACAGCGACGTTTCAAGGCCATCTGGAGGGCCTTGATCGTCAGATGGCGGTCGTTCACCGCGCTGACCGCCCACCCCACGACAAACCGCGAGAAGAGGTCGAGGATGGCGGCGAGGTAGAGCTTGCCACGGTCCCGGATGACCAACTCTGTCGTGTCACCGACCCACCGCTGATTCCGGGCCTCCGCCGTGAACTGCCGATCGAGCAGATTCGCTGCGACCGGGTGGCCGCGGTCGCTCATCGTCGTGCCCTTGGAGCGCTTCCGCACGCGAGCTTGCACGCCCGCTTCCTGCATCAGCCGGATCACGCGCTTGCGGCTCACGCGTTCGTGCTGCTCGAGGAGATCCTCGTGAATCCGCGGGCTGCCATACCGCTGGTCGCTCGCGTCAAACGACGCCCGCACGAGCACCTTCAGGGAGCGGTCCCGCTGCGTTCGCGGCGATTCCGGCCGCCCCTGCCACGCATAGAATCCGCTGCGCGTGACTCGCAGGCCGCGGCACAGCCGGCTGAGCGAGTGGTGCACCTTCTCCGCCGCGATGCACTGGAACCTCACCGCCGCTCGGTCGCGAAGAAGGCCGCTTTTCGGAGGATCTCCCGCTCCTCCCGCAGAATCCGAGTCTGAGTCAAGCCCATTCTTAGAGTCTCCCTCTGGGATGGGTGAAACCCCTCGCCTTTAGGCGAAGCCTTCAGGAGGCCGCAGGGCCGGACCTCTTCGGGCTCTGGGACGTGCGCCGTGATAGTCGGCTTCAGCCGACGCGGCGCACTGATTCCCTCGCCTTCAGGCGAGGGAGACTCAATTGAAACTCTCTACGGCTCCGGATTCGTCATGCGGCCTTCTTCGATGTCGTCGTGTCGATCTTCAGTTCTTGCTTCAACGCGGCACGAAGCGTGGGCAGGTGGCGGTAGCCCATCAGCTTCCGCAGGCGCGGCTCGATGTCCAGGAGCGCGGTCGCCAGCCAGCGGTGGCGTTGGCTCGAGTTCTGCCAGTGGTCAACCTTCGCACAGCGTTCCTCAACGAGCGCATTGACCGACTCCAGACAGTTCGTCGTCTTCAGCGACCGGCCCAGCACCCCGTACAGCCCGAGGCGATGCAGCGTTAAGGTTTCGTCCAGACCTTCTGTCAAGCTCCGAGCCGCCGACTGGTTCCGTTCGTCGAGCTCGCCCTGGAGCGTCTTGAGCGCCGTGAGGGCCTCGTCGTACTCCGGCCGGTTGTAGGCGCGCTGGAGGCGCTGACGCCACGCCGCCAGTTCGCTCTTGGCCAGGTGACTCACCACGTTCTCCCGCTTGTGCCACTGGCACCGTTGGACCAGGGCGCGGTGGCGGAAGGTCTTCCGGACGGCTGCCCGCAGCCCCTTGCTGCCGTCGAGGATCACCAGCAGGCCCTGCGAGAGGTCCAGCCCCCGCTCGACCAACGACCGCAAGAACAGCGTCAGCACCCGCTCATTCTCCGTGTCCGTCTCCACGAAGCCGAGGAAGTGTTTCGCCCCAGAAATGGTGATGCCCAGTGCGATGACCATTGTGGCCTCGGCGAACGTCTTGCCGTCCAATACGATGGCCACGACGTCCTCAGCGGCCAGGTCCCGCTCCTGGAGCTCGTGAAGCTTCGCGGCGCTGGCCTCGATGAAGCCTCGGGACACCGTCGACCCCGACAGCCCGATCGCGCCGGGAATCGCCTCGGCGGCCGCCTCGTAGTTGCGACACGAGATCCCATAGAGCCCGCGCTTCAGCAGGAGGTCATTCACCGCGCCGGCGCCATGCAACGCCTCGTAGGCGCGCAACGGAATCTCCCGCCCCGCGACCCCGCGCACCCGCGGCACCCGAATCGGCACCCGCTGCCCCGCCAGGCCGACGGTCCCAGGGTTGCTACCGTGCCGGCGGCCCCCGATCGACGCGGCCTTGCGGGCGTAGCGCTCGCCAGCCAGCGCCGTTACCTCCTCGTCGAGCACCTCCTCCACGTGCATCAAGCCCAGCGGGACCAGCGAGCGGATCAGCTCCACCTTGGCGTCCAGCTCCAGCGCGGTGTAGTCCTCGCGCCGGATGACCTCGACCCGGCCCAGCTGGCGACCCTTCTTGCGCTTCCTGACAGGACGTAGGACACTGCTCATCTCGGCTCCTTTCTCTCGTGGGTTGATGGCCGTTTTGCTTAACGTCATCAAACCACAGGGTGTGGGAGCCGTTTCAATTTCCAACTAAGTTTCGCTCACCCTCTTGATCCGGCCTCGTGGACAGGTGATACCACTCCGCCGGTGACATGGCGTCGCACGACGCGCCTTCGTGGTCCCGTTCACGCCGCTTCGTGACATGCCACCGGCAGAGGAGATGTTGTCGAAGTGCCCGTTGTAGCTCTCGGACACCACGCCGGCGCCGAACAGCAGCGGCTCGCGAGTGAGCTTCTTACAACGGATGCGCCGTGACGGTCAGGGTGCAGCACGCTGTCGGCTGCTGATCGATGGATTCCGAAGGAACGCTGACGTCGTACCGTCCGCTTGAAGATCCCAATAGCGCGGTTGAACTGGGACGAGCTTTCCGTTGCTGAATGTGAACGCGAAGATCTCCCTTTCGATAGCGGCCAGATCGACCATGTTCCGCCTTGCAAGTTCTCGAAAAGGCACTGCGCTGACACTCGGGTTCATGTGGTGCACGTCATTCCGGAAGCTGTGCCATATTCTGCCGAATGCTTCAGCGCACTCAGTCGAGATAATCTTCTGCTCGACAAGCGCTGCCGCAACGGCTGGGCGATCAACGCCAGGCTGAATCTGATTTCGTTCCAGCACGAAGCACCATACGCCTTCGGTGACAGATTGCGACACCATCACTGCACTAAGCAAATACCCGTCCCGATATAAATTGATGCACTCCGACGACGCCGCTACGAAATGGTGATTCGGGATGACGCCTTGGTGCGCTACCTCCAAGTACCGCTCGACTCGGATTTCGATCGTCTGTTCAAGGGCCGCTCGCATCCTCCTCTTCAGGTCCTCAACTTCGAGAAATCTCGTTCGGTGTTTCCATGATGGTGCGCTCCGTCGGTTGCCATGCCGTGTTACACCTCCGCAAATAGTTGGTTGTTCTTGTAGAGAAACACGGTCCCAAGTCCTTGGACCTTCCTGACAATCCGTGTATCGACATACCAAGAGGCTTGTTCTCGCCTTAGGACCTTCTCAATTTCAAAACAGTTCGCCATTGCCCAACTTGAGGTCTGTAGAATGGTGGCTCGCAGATTCGCGCTTGGCTCATTCAACGGAAAGGTCTGTCCCTTGACGGCTATCGCGAAGCTTGGACACAGGGTATCTAGTAGGTTATCTATAGCCTTCTTGAACCCGTGCAGGTCTCTCAGAGCCTGACCGAACGACCCTGGAGATTTGTCGACCTTCGATACGACGAGCGCGGAATCGTTCCAAGTATAGGTGTGAACAATCGACTGTAGCGACCTATCCTTTAATTCTCGAACAACTAAGCAATGAAACTGCTGCATTCGCTTCGAGGCCTGACCCGTTGAGGCACCATGTTTGGCATTAACCAAGTGAAGATATGCAGGACAATACAGTCCTGCCAATCGATTCCCATGCTTTGGCTTTGCGATGTAGTAGCTGGTTACCGGGTCTGACTCGCTGAACCACAGATTCTTGTCGACCGTGCGATTCGAAGGCTGTACTACCGGCGGCGGCATTTCTGGCCGTTCAGGGTCGTACGTCAAGTTCTGTCTTGGCGAGCCAAAGAAACTTGTCGACCTGCCTGAACGCGAAGGCGTCTAGGTGGAAATACACCTGAAAGGATCTGATGACGGCTTTGTAGGCGTCGTAGTGCGTAGGCTGTCGTGGTTGAATTCGGAGAACGCCCACTGCCGCTTGTAAAGCAGCAGCAGTGACGCCACCTGGTTGTCGAAAATCGGAAATTGTTCCGGCTGATGCCAGCTGCAATATTTCGTCGCGAACGAGTAGTGTCGGCGCTGCTTTCCGCGAACCGTCAGGCACGCAATTTGATCCACGAGAGCCGGGTCCCCGGCTTCGAGCGCGCCATCGACGCGTAGGGCGTGAATATGATCGGCCATCGCCACGATCGCGAGAAGCCTCGTGTTGTACAGCGTGTTGAGTAGCGCGACCTTGAGGAGCACGTCGTCGAACATCCGGTTCTTTGGGTGTGCCGAGAAGGTGCGTCGCAGGACTGGTTCCACACGACCGTAACGCTCTTGTCAAATCGGCGGTTGGCGTCGCGAACGAGCGCGGGTGTTGCCCACCCGGAGAGCGGCACGCGGTGATCCCGCTTCGCCTTCATGCGCGCAGCGGGGATGGTCCACACGGCCGCGTCCAGATCTATCTCATCCCACGTCGCCAAGCGCACCTCGCCGGACCGCGCCGCCGTCAGCACCAAGAGCTCAAACGCATCCTTGGTGGTGACCAACGCCCCGGAGGTTCGCACGGTCGCGAGGGCGTCGGCCACCGCACCGTGGGGTAGGGCCCGCATGTGTTGGACGACGGCTCGCTGACGCCCGAGCGCCTGCCCGAGGGCGTCGCCCGCCGGATTGTCCGGCCGGTAGCCCATGGCGACCGCCCACTTCATCACGGCACCGATCCGCTGGCGCACCCGCCGTGCGGTCTCGGGCTTGTCGTGCCAGATTGGGGTGAGGATGGCCAGCACGTCGGCCGTGGTCACCTCGGACACGGGCATCGCCCCGATGCGCGGGAACGCATAGGCGCGCAGACTGCGCGGCCAGTCCCGCGCGTGCTTGGCATTTCGCCAGCCGGGGCGCTGCTGTTCCAACACCTCGGCGGCGGCCTCCTCGACCGTGGGCGCGCCCTGGCCGTGGCGCTTCTCGGCCCGCGGGTCTCCGCCCGCCCGCGCCCGCTGGCGGTTGGCGAACGCCGCGTTGCGCGCCTCGGCCAGTGACACCAGCGGGTAGCCGCCGAGCCCGAGCATCCGGGGCCGGCCCCGAATGACCAGCCGTTGCACCCACTGCCGCGCCCCGGACGGATCCACGCGCAAGTTCAGCCCGTGGCCATCGCAATAGAACCCGGGCTCGGCGGTACGCACAAAGGCGGCGCTCAAGCGGTGCGCGAGGCGGCGCGGCGGCGTTGCCATCATCGATCAATTCTCGCGCTTTTAGCTATACAGTGAACTATACACAATAATTTAGGAATATACCGGACATCGTGGCACCACGTCAAGACGCCATCAAGTGATTAACACGTTTTATTAACGTATTTTACATGAACATGGTTGGACACCATGGGAATCCGTAGCGTTCCAACACTTCATCACCGATGCGCCGTGGATGCCGACGGCGTCCACCATCTAACATGGTCCTGCCACGCCCCACAGCATCCGCGTGGACACGGACGGCAACATCTGGACCGCCGACGCCAAGAGTTCCCGCGTGCTCGAGTTCGCGCCCGACGGCACGCTCCTTCTGGAGGTCGCCGTGGGCGGCCAGCCCGAGGGCTGCGACGGGAACTTCTGCGGCACGACCGACGTGGCATTCGGCCCCGACGGGAACGTCTTCATCTCGGACGGATACCGCAATGCCCGCATTCTCGAGTACACGCCGGACGGGCAACGAGTAGGCGAGTGGGGCAGCCCCGGCACTGGCCCTGGCGAGTTCCAGCTTCCCCATTCCCTCGCCATCGACGCGGACGGGATCGTTTACGTAGCGGACCGGGAGAACGGACGGATCCAGCGCTTCGAGCGCGACGGTACGTTTCTCGGCGAGTGGCCCGACTACGGCAAGACGTTCTCCCTCGACCTCGCGCCCGGCGCCGTTTGGCTCGGCTCACAGCACCGGAACGAGCCGAACCTCTCTCCTGGCTGGCTCATTCAGGTGGACGCGAGGACGGGCGAGGTGGCGGGGTACGTGGACGCCGCCGGCATCCACGGCATCGACAGGACCGGAACCGGTGAGCTCCTGGTTGTCCCTGGACTCGACGCCCCCCCCCAGCGCTTTCGCTTGCCACGCTGAGGCCAGGGCGTCCCGCCCGTGCCCGCGACCCGAACGCTCCCGCCGACTCGCCGGTCGGCGCCCATGCACCAGCGCCGCCCGGAGAGGTCGTCGCTACTGCGACTCCGTCTCTGGCGCTTCTTCCTTGACGTACATGTTCTTGATGGCGTCGCCGACCTCGATCTGGTCGACTATCTCGAGCCCGCTCGTCACCTGCCCGAACACGGTGTAGTCACCGTCGAGTTGCGGCTTCGCCCCCATCGTGATGTAGAACTGGCTGTCGGCCATGGCCGGGTCGCCGGCATGCGCCATCGCCACGGCGCCGTGCGCATGGTTCCGCTTCTCGGAGATCTCGGCCACCCCGATCGGTGTGCCGGAACCGGCGGGTGGCTGGCCCCAGCGGTTCTGCTGAGTCATGTCACGTGACTTCGGGTCGCCAATCTGGACGACGAAGCCCGGCACGACGCGATGGAACCGCTGGCCGCGGTAGAAATTCCGCTGCACGAGGCTGAGGATCCGACCGACGGTCCTGGGTGCCTCCTCCGGAAACGTCTCGAACTCGATCGCGCCTTTTTCCGTTTCGAGCACGATCGTCACGGGACCCGTGATCTCCGGCTCGCTGGGCTCCTCGGCGACGGGCTCTTCGCCAACGGGCTCTTCGGCCGGAGCTTCGGCCGGTTCGGTCGCGGCGGGCGCCGCCGCCTCATCCACCTCCGACCCACCCTCGGGTGCGGATTCGCCCCCGCAACTCACCGACAACACGAGAACGAGCGCCAGTCCGAACAGCGTCTTCTGCATTGGCATTCTCCTATTCGCTCGGCCGATCAACGCTCGACATTATACCGATCCTGGCGGTCCGCCTCGAGGTTCAGGCTTGCAGTCTCCGGCCGCGGAGTCCCGTGCGTATGCGACCGCTGGTCCCGAGCAGCAGGGCGCCCGAAGGATACGCGAGGCGAAGACCAGGGAATCCAGAGGCCGTGGCCTGTCCAGGACAGGACGCTACCAGCTCGCGGTGAGACGCTCACTCGAAGTTGAGCGCCGAGACCGGGTCGACCAGGGTAGCCCGTCGCGCGGGCACCATACAGGCGAGCAGCGTGATCCCGCCGAGGACGACGAGCACCGAGACGAACACGAGTGGGTCCATCGGGCGGACACCGTAGAGCTGGCTGGCGAGGAGATGTCGCAGCAGAAACGCCCCGGCGACGCCGAACCCGAGCCCAACCGCCAGCACGGTCAGTCCCTCGGACAGCGGTTGACTGTTCAGCTGGTAGCGCCCATCTGACGGCGAGTCGAGCAGCCCGAGAATCGACAGGAGCGTCGATTTCCCACAGCCAGACGGCCCGGAGATGGCGATGTACTCGCCGTTGTGGATGTCGAGGTCGACGGCTTCGAGGGCGTGTGTCTCGACCTCATCGGTCAGAAAGACCTTCGTCACCTTCTCGAGATGAATCAGTGGCTGTGTCGCATCGCTCATGAGATCGGTCCTCGCCTCCACACCGTCAGTTCAGCCGAACACGATCGAACCCGTCCCACTGGGACATGTCCGACAGCACGACCTGGTCGCCCGGCTGCAACCCCTCGAGCACCTCGATGGTGTTGACCGAGCTCCGGCCGAGGCTCACCCGCGTGCGGATCGCCTCGTCGCCCTCCGGCTCGAGCTTGAACAGGCTGACCATGCTCTGTTCCTGTCCGAACACCGGACGCCCCACGTGTATGACGTCTTCCAGGCGTTCGAGCTCGATCGTGCCATCCACGGTCAGATCCGGCCTGGCGCCCCGGGGCAGCTCCCCGTCGAGCGCGACATCCACCGTGACGGTGCCGTTCTGCACCGCCGGGTCGATCCGGATCACATGACCGGGGATCACGCCGTTTCGGGTGTCCACCGAGGCCGCCTGGCCGATCTGGATGTCCTTGGCCTGCGTCTCGGCGATCCGCAGCTCCGCCTTCAGCCGTGACGGGTCGCCGCCCCGCGCGAGATTGGTGCCCGGTGTGACGCTCTGGCCCTCCTCGAGCGGCACCTGCTGCAGTACGCCGGCGATGCCGGCGGTGACCCGCAGGTCGCCCACCTGGTCCCGGCGGAGCTGATAGATCGTCCGTAGCCGGTCCACCTCCGCCTGCTCGGCCGCGAGCTGCGCACGGACCGAGTCGTTCTGGATCAGCAGGCGCCGCTGTTCGATCCCGTAGCGCGTTGCCAGCTCGGCCACCCGGGACTGCGACTGACGCAATTGGATCTGCGACACGAGCCCGTTGGCAGCGAGCTCCTCATCCGCTTCCTCTTGAAGCCGCGCTTGGCTGAGCTCCGACTCGACCGTCGCGAGCCCTGCCTGCTGGGTGAGCACCTGGCTTTCCAGCTCAACCTGACGGCTCTCGTACCGCGCCTGCGTCGCGGTGAGCTGCAACCGCGCCTCGAGGGCACTCTGTTCGAGCTCGGGGTTGCTGAGCTCGACGAGAACCGTGTCCGGTGTGACGTCGGCACCCGGTCGGATCACGATTCGTTCCACCGTGCCGTTGGTGATCGCCGGAATCCAGCGGATCTGTTCCGGCACCAGGGTGCCGGTGCCGCGGACCTGCCTCAGCATCGAGCCGCGTTGCACCGTGTCCATGTACACCGTGTCGCGATCCACCCGTGGCGCGGCCGGTTTCAGACGCGACACAACGTGCGCGTGTCGCGCCCGGCCCTCCGGTCGCCGCCCTGGCTCCGAGTCGGGTGATCCGTCGAGCAAGGGGCGAAGCCTCCGGCTTCGTGATGGGTGCCGCAGCTTGCGCAACGCCTGCACCTCGAGCTGCCGGATGCGCTCGCGCGACACGGCAAAGCGCTGCCCGATCTCCTCGAGGGTCTCCTCTGTGCCGGTGCCGACGCCAAACCGCCGCTTGATGACCTGCGCCTCTCGCGGTGTGAGGGTCTGCAGTACGGCTTCGGTCTGCGCCTGGACGTCTCGGGCGATCACGGTCTCGACTGGCGAGGGCGCCTGGTGTTCGGTCACGAAATCTCCGAACGACCGATCCCCCTCGTCTCCGACCGGGGTCTCGAGCGAAATCGTCTAGTGCAGGCTCTGCTGCGCCTGTCGGACGTTCCAGATCGGCAGGCCCATACGCGTGGCCAGGTCCGCCGCCGTCGGTGCGTGTCCGAGCTCGTGTATCAAGGCTTCGGAGGCCCGGAGGAGCGTCGTGAGCGTGTCGAACATGCAGACGGGAATGCGGATGGTCCGCGCGTGGTTGGCGACGGCCCGCGTGAGGCCCTGTCGGATCCACCAGGTGGCGTACGTGGCAAACTTATACCCGCGGCGGTAGTCGAACGTGTCCACCGCCCGCATCAACCCGAGATTGCCCTCCTGGATGAGATCAAGGAACGGCACCCCCCGGCCCCGGTAGCGTTTCGCCATCGAGACCACGAGGCGTAGGTTCGCCTCGACGAGATCCGCCTTCGCCTGCGCGGTCTGCGCCTCGCCGCGCAGGATCCGCGCGTAGGTCCGGCTCACGTGCCGGGGTGGCTCGCGTGGGGGCCTTGACCGACGCTGGTGGGACATCGCGTCGATCGCCCGCTTTGCCTGCTCCACGGCGGCACCCGAGGCCTTGACGTCGTCGAGGAGTCGTTGTCTGACCGGGTCGGTCAGTTCAAGGCGGCGAATCGCGCGTGACACCCGGACGGCCGCCCGGCGCGCCTGCCAGCGGGCCCGACGGTACGCGCACCGATGCCGCGGGGACACCCGGTCCAGGGCGGCCTGACGCCGCATGGCGTCCACCCACGCCCTCCGGACCGCCTCAATGCCCGTCACGACCTCCCGCGCTCGAGTCGCCACCTGCGCGTCGTTCCTCTCCGCAGGCGTCCCGGTGATGACGAGCTCGCACCGGATCGGGCGCTCCGATCTGCGCGCCTCCTTCAGGTCCGTGCCCATCTGGAGGATCTGCCGCGCGACGCTGGGGGCTCGCGAGAGCGCCAGGGTGACCATCCGTCTGCCGCGTTCGACCCGCTTCGCCAGGGTGACTTCCTGCGTGCGGGTCAACAGGGGATGGGCCGCCACCTCACGCAGGTACAGCCGCACCGGATCCGGGAGGGGCTGGAGCCGCCCAGGCGGCCGATCGCGGTCGTCCTCCCCCGCGTCTGGCCGGTCGCTTCGCCGGTCGTCGCCCGACGTCTCCGGATCGACGACCTCGCTGTCGGCACAGCGTCGCGTGTCCACACCGTCATCCTGCGCATCGGCGGCGATCACGGCGTCGCCCTCCGCGGAGCGCAGAGACGCCCACGCCCGCTCGATCGACGGCTGGCGTGCGCGATCCGGTTCGTCGCTCGACACCGATACACCTTCAGACGTCTCGAGAGCCGTGTCGGCGGTCGGGTCCGGCCGAATTGCCGACACGAGAGGATGATAACATTAGCTCCGGGGACGGCGTCGAGGATCGACCTCGCCCCCGCGCCCCACGTCTTCACGCTCCACGCCAATGACTGCGATGACGACGGACCACACGCATACACTGTCCCGAAGCGGTGACCGACATGCGACGGTTGGTGGAGGGTGAGGTCATCTCGTCGACCTTTGACGAGCCGGCCCAGCGGCATGTGCAGATGGCCGAGACGGTCATCGAGAAGGTCAAGCGGGTGGCCAAGTACAAGACCGACGTGGTCATCCTGCTCGACTCGATCACGCGGCGCGCGTGCAACAGTGTCATTCCGGCGTCGGGCCAGGTCTTGTCGGGCGGGCTCGACCCCAAGCGCGTCAGAAGCCGACGCGTCTCGTCAGCGTTGCCCGCACTCTCGAAGCCGGAGGGTTGCCGACCATCGTTGCCACCGCGCTCGTCGAAACCGGCTTGCGGATGGATGACGTGATTGTGAAGAGTTCAAGGGCACCGGCACCATGGAGACCCACCTCGATCGCCCGCTCATGGACAAGCGCGTGTGTCCCGCGATCGAGATGCAAAAGAGTTGGCACGCGGAAGGGAGAGCGGCTGCTCGACGGGGCCGACCTGACCCGCGTGTGGGTGTTCCGCAAGGTCCTCACCCCGCGCTCGCCGGGTGAAGCCATGGAGCGGCCCCTCGACAACATGGGGCAGACCGAATCGAATGTCGCGTTCCTCACGTCGCGCCACGCGTTGACGTAAGACGGCGGTCACGTGGGACGCCACCGGCGTTCGTGGGTTCCTGGTGGAGGCACTGACGATCGGGTGGAACCGTGGAGAAAGGAGTGTGCCGAACACCATGCAACAGCGCGAGGGGCAGAGGACAGACTCGATGCGCGACGAGATGACCCAGCTGGGCCACCACTTTGCCGACGTGGCATGCACGTATCGGCACCTTCGAGACCTGGATCTCGGTGCCGTTCGGCTCATCGGCGATGTGTTGGCCCGCTCGACGAGCCGGGCTCGAGCTGTGCGCCTCTTGGACATTGGCACTGGCTCCGGACGGTACCGGGACGCTGTCGCTGCGCACGTGTCCACGAAGCTGGGCCGGCGCGTCGACGCCATTGGCCTCGATGTGAGTCCGGCCATGGTGGCACAGGGTGGAAGGCCTCCGCCACCAGCGGCCGCTGGTGGTGTTCGGACGACTCGGATGGTCGGCGTGGCCGAGCACCTCCCGTTCACGGGTTCTGCGTGTGACGCGGTCACCTGCTTCAATGCGATCCATCACTTCAACCTGATCAGATTCATGGACGAGGCGGCGCGAGTGCTCACCTCGCACGGGCACCTCGTGCTCTACACGCGAACGCCTGGGCAGAACCGGCGAACGATCTGGGGCCGCTATTTTCCGAAGTTTGCCACGCGGGAAACCAGACTGTCTTCGGTTGACGACCTTCGAACCGCCGTGCGGGCCACGCACGCGTTTGCGACGGTTCACGCACAGACGATCTCTTGGAGGGTGACGACGTCTCTGGCTCGGCTGCTGGAGCAGGTCACCAGTTATCACTACTCGACCTTCAGGCTCTACCCCCCTGACGCCTTCCGCGCGGCCGTTGACATTTTCCAGCGTCGTCTGGAACGGACGTTCACGGACGTCACGAATATCACGTGGGACAATGACCATATGCTCGTGGTGGCCGAACGCCGAGCGTGGCCGCGTGTGACCGTCCCAGCGCCGCGCAGGTGGCATGCGCTCCAGCCGATTCCGCCCCTGGATGAGGTGACCACCGCAGGGTCAGGATTGCACATACGGCAAACCCAGGACCGCAGGCCCTCAGGGGCTGATTGGTAAGGAACACTCAGGGTAGGGTGGGTGTCGTCCGGCGCGAGAGCTACCAGCACCAGTTTCATCCTCGGAGTCGAGAGCGAGCTGCTGCAGTTCCTCGAGAAACCGCGGTAGGGCTGGGTTGGGCTGGTCCCTCGCCAAACTCTGGTTTCTGGAAGGACGAGCTCAAATCTCCAGACGTGCAATGCCCGTTCGGGTCCGCACCGTCTTGGAGGTCCCCGATCCGCAGAATTCGCGAAACGGTTCGGCGCTGGGGCAGTTGGCAACCCACGCGTGGCGATCGCGATCTGGCGCGACCGTGCCCAGTACCCCCCCGTCAAGCGGCGCAGCGCTCGTAGCGGTGATGAAGGCCACCAACCTCGGGGGGTGCCGCGATCGGCTCACTGGGCCGGCGGGTGGATCGGCTTTGGCTCAGGGACGTCTTTCGAACGGCTCAGTGTGTTCGGGTCCGGTGAGAGTCGGTCAAGTATTTCCGCCATACGTGCCGAAGGTGCCCTCGTTCCGCACGATGATGAGGGCGTCCGTCCAGGTCGCCCAGAGCCGTCGGTCAAGCTCGCGGCGGCAGGGACGGCGCTCTGCGCGCGCCAAGCACGCCTAAGTAATGTCGCAGCGCACTCGGCCGTCTTGACAACGTCGGGGCGTGATCTATCATTAGCACTCGAAGTTGCCGACTGCTAACCATTGGCGGTCCGAACGCCTGACTGCCAATCTCGACGGTCGGTTCCCAACTTCATCCTTTCATCTGGAGTGGACAGTCTATGAACGTGCGACCACTATACGACCGCCTCATCGTGCAGCGTATCGAGGAAGACGAGCAGAAGGTCGGAGGGATCATCATCCCCGACTCGGCGAAAGAGAAGCCCCAACAGGGCAAGGTCATCGCCGCCGGCAAGGGCAAGGTGAAGGACGACGGCACGACCGTGCCGCTCGACGTCAAGTCGGGCGACACCATCCTGTTCGGCAAGTACTCCGGACAGGAGATCAAGCTCGACGGCCAGGAGTATCTCATCATGCGTGAGGATGACGTGCTGGGAGTGCTGGAAACCACGTGAGCCGCCGGGCTACACCCCGTGGCTCGCGGTCCTGAGTCCTTCGATAGCGGGGCCCGGCCCCGGTGCGGACAGCCTCACGCGTCACGCATGAACAGGGAGACGGAGTAGAACATGGCAAAGCAGATTGTGTACGGACAAGAGTCGCGGCAAGCGCTTCTTCGCGGCATCAACAACCTCGCCGACGCGGTCAAGGTGACGCTGGGGCCCAAGGGGCGCAACGTCGTGCTCGACCGCAAGTTCGGGTCGCCCACGATCACGAAGGACGGCGTGACCGTGGCCAAGGAGATCGAGCTGAAGGAGCCGCTCGAGAACGTGGGCGCGCAGATGGTGCGTGAGGTCGCGAGCAAGACCTCGGACATCGCGGGCGACGGCACCACCACCGCGACCGTGCTCGCGCAGGCCATCTTCCGGGAAGGCAGCAAGAACGTCGTCGCGGGGGCCAACCCCATGGACATCAAGCGCGGGATCGAACAAGCCGTCGAGCGCATGGTCACGGAGCTCAAGAACCTGTCTAAGGAGGTGACGGGCGACATGATCGCCCAGGTGGGCACGATCTCGGCGAACACCGACGCGACCATCGGCACGATTATCGCCCAGGCGATGGAGAAGGTCGGCAAGGACGGCGTCATCACGGTCGAGGAGGCGAAGACCCTCGAGACCTCACTCGACGTCGTCGAAGGGATGCAGTTCGACCGGGGGTATCTGTCCCCTTACTTCGTGACCGATCCCGAGCGGATGGAAACGGTGCTGGAGAATCCCGTCATCCTGATCCACGAGAAGAAGATCAGCTCGATGAAGGACCTCCTGCCGCTGCTCGAGCAGGTGGCGCAGCTCGGCCGTCCGATCCTGATCGTGGCCGAGGACGTCGAGGGCGAGGCCCTGGCGACTCTCGTGGTCAACAAGCTGCGCGGCACGCTGCAGGGCGCTGCCGTGAAGGCGCCGGGCTTCGGGGACCGCCGGAAGGCGATGCTCGAGGACATCGCGGTGCTCACGGGCGGGCGCGCGATCACCGAGGATCTGGGGATCAAGCTCGAGAACATCAAGGTCGACGACCTGGGCAAGGCCAAGAAGGTCACGATCGACAAGGACAACACCACGATCGTCGAGGGCGACGGGAGCCACAAGGCGATCGAAGGCCGGGTCAAGCAGCTCCGCACCCAGGTCGAGGAGACCAGCTCCGACTACGACCGCGAGAAGCTGCAGGAGCGGCTGGCGAAGCTCGTCGGCGGTGTGGCGGTGATCAAGGTCGGTGCGGCCACCGAGACCGAGATGAAGGAGAAGAAGGCCCGGGTCGAGGATGCCATGCACGCGACCAAGGCCGCGGTGGAGGAAGGGATCGTGCCGGGCGGCGGCGTGGCGCTCCTGCGGGCGAGCACGGTCCTCGACGCTTTCACGCTCGACGGGGACCACGACCAGCAGCTCGGGGTCAACCTCGTCAAGCGGGCGATCGAGGAGCCCCTGCGGTGGATCGCGGCCAACGCCGGTCAGGAAGGGTCCATCGTGGTGCAGAAGGTCAAGGACGCGACGGACGCCAGCGGGTTCAACGCGCAGACCGAGACCTACGAGGACCTGGTCAAGGCCGGCGTGATCGATCCGACCAAGGTCGTGCGCATCGCGTTGCAGAACGCCGCGTCGATCGCCTCGCTGCTCCTCACCACCGAGGCCCTGGTCGTGGAGATCCCCGAGGACACGAAGGAGCCGCCGATGCCGCCCGGCGGCGGCGGCATGGGTGGGATGTACTAGCGCCACCCGGCCATCGACCGGGGCGCCCGCGCGCCCCGGTGTCGTGCACACGTGACAACCGCCCGGCGGGACGCGGCTCCTGCCGGGCGGTTTCTCGTGCCGTCTCGGTCTTGGTGATCGCGGGGCTGCGTCCTGTCCCTCGCCAGCATCTTGTTTCTCGAAGGACGAGATCAAGTAAGTATCCCACGGCAGAGCCGGGGACGTTAGACCAGGATGCGAGCTCTCACGAGAATTGTGTACTCGTTGTGGGGCGACTGTCATCCAGCGGCCTTGAGCCCCAACGGCCCGCAGGAGCATATCGAGGTCGGTGGCGATCCGTTGATAGAGTCGGTCGAGTGGGTGGCGCTTCTGGTCGGCGAGACGTGCGTCAGCGGCCACGGCGGAGCAAGCCGGCCGTCAGCGGCGCGTAGATTCGCTCAAAGAGCTTGCCGTCAACTTGATCATGCTGCGGGAGTTCATCAAGGTCACGGATCGGACACGAGGCGTGATACTCTTTACAGCAAATCTGTTAGGAGAAGTAGGTTGAACTCGAGCCGCAGGAACCTGCTGTTCTGGATCGTGCTGGTTGTGGTCGGGGTCCTCATCTGTTTCCCGGTCGTCACGGTAAGGTGTGTGGGCTGTTTCCGCCGAGCCACCGCGACGCGTATCCGGAAACGCAAGGACAGGGTCCATGGGCCTCAGAGATCTCTTCGGTAGGAAAGAGAAGGATATGGAGCCGGACCCCATTGCCGATCTGGTCCTCGGCAAGCTCAAGGTCGGCTATCTGGCGGACTACGATCTGAAGACCTGGGAAGTGACGGGCTACTGCCGGTACGAATTCGATGGAAACATCGTGGAGGAGTGGGAGATCACGGCGGGAGGACGCGAGAAGCGCTACTTGGAGCTGGCGGACGAGCGCTGGTCCCTCGCCCAGAAGATCGTCATTGGCGCCATCGAAGGCGATATCCGTCGTCACATCCTTCGCGAGGAGGACCTGCCGAGCCGGATCGTTTACAAGGGGAAGCAGTACTTCCTCGATAATTCCTGTGCGGGGTATATGTTCCCCAACGGCGAAGGTGACGGCGAAGAGGTGATCCGCTGGGAGTTCCTGGACGAAGAGGAGGAGAACTTCCTGGGCATCGAACGGTGGAGCGAGACCGAGCTCGGGGCCGCGGCTGGTTTCTTCGTCGAAGACTACGAGTTCACCAACATCCTCCCCGGGGGGGGCACGGAGTGATTTCTTGCCCGGCAGGGTTGAACCCTTGCACTACACTGAAGTGGTACGAATCTCCATCTCGGGGGGGGTACGGGCGGGAGGTGAGCATGAAGAGAAGCCTGCGTTGGATCGCGTGGATCGGCCTCCCTCTCCTTGTCGCGGGCTGTGCCGCCGGTAATCCCCTCGAGCGGTTGCAGCGCGAGCTCGACCGCTACCCGGAGTACTCGGTTATCCTGGCGGACATGCGGGAAGAGGGGACTTTCTCGACCGACTACTGGCACCAACACCGGGTGACCACAGGCCAAAGGGAGGAAGGCTCTGACGATCTGGTTTACGCCGAGAACATCCGAGACTGGGAGCGGGTCGACCGCGGCACATACGCCAGATACCAGCCCTACCTCGGCATGGTGATTCTCTCGAAGGGCCCGGACGGAAACGTCGATCACAACCAGCATCCACCGGGCTACCAGTACGTCGGCAACGACCGCTACGGCCAGTGGCGCGACGATGAGCGAGGCGGATCGTTTTGGGAGTTCTACGGCCGGTACGCCATGATTAGCCACCTGATCGGCGGTTTTGGGCGGCCCATCTACCGTAACGACTGGAACACGTATCGCGACTATCGGGGCCGTGGCCAACCCCACTTCGGCTCCGGCGCATATGGCACGAACGGTGCGGTCACGAGACAGAGCAACCCCAATTTCTTCCGGCGCCAGGAAGCACGGCAGCGCGTCCGGACCCAGGGATTTGCCGATCGAGTGCGCGGTCGCATGACGGGCGGCAGTGCGCGGGGCCTCGGCAAGTAGCGTTACGGGAGGGCATCATGTCCTGGGGTCAAATCCTGACAGGCTTCTCTTACCTGGCCGTCGTTCTCGTCCTTGTCGTCATCGGCAAGTTGGTGTACGACGCGCTGCACCGCGGCTTCGTCCTGCGGACAGAGCTCGTCGAGAAGGACAACTTCGCCATGGCCCTCACTATCGCCGGTTACTACCTCGGCCTGGCGATCGTGCTCGGTGGAGTGGTGTCCGGACCTGGGTCCGGCATGCTCACCGAGGATGCCATCGATCTCGTGGTCTTCGGATTGGTGGCCATCGTCTTGCTCAATCTGTCCGGCTGGATTAACGACAAGATCATCTTCTCGAAGTTCGACAACGAGAAGGAGATCGTTCAGGACCGCAACACGGGAATGGGGGCTATCGAAGGCGGAAATCATGTCGCCGTCGGTCTGATCACGGCCGGCGCGCTCTCTGGTGAAGGCGGCCTGCTCAGTGCCGCGGTCTTCTGGATCCTGGGCCAAGCCGGCCTCATCGTGGCCAGCCTGGTGTACAACAAGATGACCTCGTTCGATCTGCACGAGCAGATCGAGAATGACAACGCCGCAGTCGGTGTGGCCTTTGCCGGTGTCCTCATCGGCTTCGGGAACATCATCCGCCTCGCGGGTGAAGGCGACTTTGTCTCCTGGACGCAGAGCCTAAGCGAGTTCGGGTACTATGCCATCGCGGGTCTCATCCTCTTGCCGTTGATCCGGATCTTCGCTGACAAGGTGCTGCTGCCAGGCGCCCGACTGACCGACGAGCTGGTCCAGGACGTGCCCAACGTCGGTGCTGGGGTCGTTGAGGCGGCCATGTACGTCGCCGCGTCGATACTGATCGGGTTGACCCTCTGAGCGCAGCCGTGGGGCAGACCGCCCTTCGAAACCGCCGCGACCCGCCTCGTCAGGCCTGGGCCCACTCCATGAGGACGCCTGTAACATCCCGCCAGGCTCTCGCTCACGAACTGGTCCTCGAAGCCTGTGATCTTCGCCACGGGCCTGGCCGGCACCGTCGTCGACTACGTGGTGGCGACCCCGGCCAGCTGTCTACTCGGGGACGAGGTCTTTCAGTGGCCCCTGGGGTGACCGGGATCGCGTGAGACGTGACGCGTTGGGGCGTCAGACCGTCGACACCGATATGCCCAAGCTCAAAGCTAAGACAACGGACCGCCTCCTGGCATTCTGGGAGTTCTTGTGCCGCGAGAACTTGCTCCGCCTGCTGGGCGTCGTTGTGGTGTTGATCGTCGTCGGCGCCATCGGTCTCACATACTTTGAGCACGATCGAAGCTTTCCCGATGCTCTGTGGTGGGCCACCGTCACGCTGACCACCGTGGGTTTTGGGGACATTTTTCCCACGTCGCTCGGGGGGCGGGCGACCGGCGTCGTCCTGATGTTCTTCGGCATCGGCGCACTCGGCATGTTCACCGCCACGATCGCCGGAGTGTTCGTCGAGAAGCGACTCAGGAAGGATCGGGGCATGGATTCTTACGATCTCGAGGGTCACATCATCCTGTGTGAGTGGAACGACCGGACCCGTGAGATTCTCCGCGACCTGCGCGCGGACTCTCGCTCATCTCGCTCGCCCATCGTGCTGCTGGCCGATGTCGAGATGAAACCAATCAAAGACGAGCACCTCTACTTCGTGCGAGGCGAGGTGAGCGAGGAGAACTTGACGCGCGCCTGCATCGAGAAGGCGGCCACCGTGGTCATCGTGGGAGACCGACGGCTGGACTACACCGCACGGGACGCCAAAGCGGTTCTCTCCACTCTGACGGTGGAAACGCTCAACCCCGATGTGTACTCGATCGTCGAGCTGGCCAACGAGGACAACGTCCGGCACTGTGAGCGTGCGCATGCCAACGAGACCATCGTCGGCGCCGAATTCAGCAGCCGTCTCATCTCGAGTGCAACGCTGGATCATGGGATCACCAAGGTCATCTCCGAGATCCTGAGCGCCCATTACGGCAACGACCTCATCACCGTCCCGGTGCCCACTTCGCTCGCGGGCCATCCGTTTCTGGAGTTGTTCTCCGAGATGAAGCGCGACTACGGGATGATCGCCCTCGCCATCCAGCGGCACGGAAGCAACGAGGTCGTGACCAACCCTGGCACCGATGCTCTCGTCCGCGCCGACGACCGACTGGTCGTCATCTCGTCGCGCCAAGAGCGCCAGCGTGAAGGCCACCCCCAGGGCGTGAGGACGTAGCTCCATGTCGATCCCTTCTCGCGTCATCTACTGGCTTCGGGGCGAGCTCAATGCCATGTTCGGACCCGACAGTTGGCCGCGGGATCCCTCGACCGGCCATCGCCAGTCCGGCTCGGCGTCCGCGGAGCAGGAGTCGAGCGCAGAGCGCCAGTCGCGGGCGCGGCGCTCGAACAAGGGTGCCGGCCCGGCCCCGGAGCCGGTCCTTGCCCGCTATTATGCTAACCTTGAGCTTCCCTACGGCGCCGGCCTCGACACGGTGCACCGAACCTGGAGGCGGTTGGTCAAGAAGTACCACCCCGATCTTCATTCGGTGGATGAACAGAAAAAGCGCACGGCCACGGAGCTCGTTCAAGGTCTGAATCGCGCATATGAAGAACTTGCCAGACACTTGGAACGTAAATAGGTTAGGGACCGGTTTGGAACACGAGATCACGCAAGGAGGCGCGATTCGATGTCTGAGAACGTAGATCGGGTCAAGGACTACTTGCTCGACCTCGACCTCAAGATCGTCTCGGAGAACGAGGCTGAAGAGCTGGTTGTGGTCGATGACGAGGACAGCGGCATCAAGCAGCTGGTCATCGACTGCGAGCCGCCCGTTGTGGTTCTCGAGCAGCTGATCGGCGAGGTGCCGGCCGAGCCGGGAGACCTCTTCAAACGCCTACTGCAGATGAACAACACGCTCGTCCACGGCGCGTTCGTGCTCGACGAGACCGGCGGGCGGATCTTCTTCCGCGACACCCTGCAGCTCGCCAACCTCGATCTCAACGAGCTCGAAGGCTCGATCCGAGCCCTCTCGTTGGCGCTCGCCGAGTACGGCGCTGAGCTCCTCACGCACCTCAGCAAGTAGACCGCGTCCACAGGAGAACCAGTCATGGCCGGTATTTTTCAGCGGATATTCAAGGTCGCCCAGTCCGAGGCGCACTCCACCATGGACAAGTTTGAAGATCCGATCAAGCTGAGCGAACAGGGAATTCGTGATCTCAAGAAAAGCCTGCAAGCGTCGATGGTCAGCCTGGCGCAGGTCAAATCGCTGGCGATCCGCCTCCAGAAAGAGGCTGACGACCATAAGAAGATGGCCGCCGACTACGAGCGTAAGGCTATGCTGATGCTCAAGCGGATGCAGGGGGGGGAAATGGAGGAGGCAGAAGCCGAACGGCTGGCCACGGCAGCCCTGTCGAAAAAGGACGAAGCCCTCCAACGAACCATCACGGTCTCGGGTGAGCAGCAGGCTCAGCAGCGGATGGCCGACCAGCTCCAGAACAAGGTCGAAGAGCTCAAACGCCAGATCGGCAAGTACGAGAACGAGGTCATCACCCTTCGCGCCCGGGCCCGGACCGCCTCGTCTATGCGCAAGATCAACCAGCAGCTCGCCGGCGCCGACGCCTCGGGCACCGTCGCGATTCTCGAGAAGATGAAGACCAAGGTTCAGGAGGAAGAGTCTCTGGCGGAGGCCTACGGCCAACTCTCTGACGTCGGCGGCACGATCGACGAGGACATCGACAAGGCGCTGGCGCTGCCGTCGAGCGCGGCCGCTTCCGACTCGTTGGCCGAGTTGAAGAAGAAGATGGGAATGCAGGCCTGAGACGGGCCGCTCACCCCACGCCGTGCGCCGGTCGCGCCTCACCGAAGAGAAAGGTCCCGAGCCTCGGGTTGGAGTTGTCGAACCTCCAGATCCAGGCATCCAGCACGTAGTGGGTGGCCTGCGGCACGGTGAGCAGGGGTACGACGAGGTGGCTCAGTGCCTCGGGATCCGCGAAGGGAAGGGCTATCCGGCCGAAGGCGGCCGCATGTTCCTGCCAGACAAGGAGATCCCAAAGGCCCTCTTCGAGGTAGGCCAGCACGAGGAGCAGCCCGACGAAGATGCCGGCAGCAGCCGGGCGGTGGATCTGGTGCCTCCATGAGCGCTCGTCGGTCCACTTGCGGCGGCCGTAGATCCATACCAGGGCCACGTAGGGAACTCCGTGTGCCACCACGTTGGTGAGCGTGAAGGCGAAGTCGGAGTTGAGCAGGACGATCCCCGTGTACCACACGCACGCGGTCGAGACCACGATTCCTACCTTGCCCCAGTTGACCGTACCCCGTTCCCGGTAGATCTGGACCTGCCGCGCGAGGAAGACCAGCAGGATTGCCGAATAGAGCCAGAGCGCTACCGGCGAGATCCACGTCGGGAGCGACAGGAAGTCACCCTCGACGAACCATTCGAAGTGGCGATCCGGCGTCGCGTGCCAGAAGGCGAGAGGGTAGAGCATGGTGGAGTAAATCGCCATCTTGTCGAGGCGCCGATCGGCGAGCGAAGGCTCGCCGTAGCGGTGACGATAGAGCATCACGAAGCCGAATTGCTGGCGCACGAAGTGGAAGACCGCGATGTAGGCGAGCACGCGCCAGAAGACCAGCGCCCCGAGGCTGTGGAGCACCACGCCGACGGCCAGGCAGACGAGCGGCGTGAGCGTGTAATGGGTGCGCCGGCGGGCGAACTCCTCAGGGTCCCAGTACGTGCGATAGAGCGACGCGTAGACGTGCGCCACATCAATACAAACGACGAAGACGAGCCAGCCCCAGAGTGGCACATCGGGGGCTCGCAGAGTCGGAACCGACAGCACGATGAGGACCGCCAGCAGGGGAGGGCCGAGGATCAACCCCACGTCGAACCGGCGCGACACGATCCACGCTGCACCGTTCGTGCTGTACGAACTCATATTACACTCCCTCCGCTGGCCCCAACGAGCTTCGGTACTCATGGCCTATGTCCCGCATGAGGTTCTCGGCGGCTCGCACGCCCCGATATTGGGCTTCCTCGAACAGCGAGAGCCCGCTCATGTCCGAGTGCGCGAAGCATACGGGGCCATAGGCGTCGGCGGCGCGTCGGCGGGCCTCCCCCCAGAGAAAGCCGGGGACCGGACGGATCATCGCGTGGCCCCAGAGCATGATGTCGATCTGAGTGACGAGCGATTCGAGGTCCACGTGGGCTGGCGCGAGATCGCCAAGAATGATCGACACCCAATCGTTCCAGCTGCGTTCTAGCATCCAGCGACGAGCGACGTCAGGATTCGGCACCGCGAGCGGCATGTAGTAGGTCAGAACGCTCGGCCCCGGCGCGACACGCAGGTTCTGGTGGGTGGCCACCACGTAACCCACAGACAAGCTGTCGTAGATGACATTGTCCCACGCCGCTCCCTCAGGCAGGCGGTCCACGGTGAGGTTGGCGACCATCCACGGGGCATATGTAAACGTGTCGATTCCCGGAAGCTCGTGGCCGAGGACATATCGGGCCGTAAAGCGGGGCAGGGCGTAGATGACCTGTCGGGCCCGAAACCGCACGCCGGAATTGGTGCGTGTATCGAGCACGTCCACGTCGACGCCTTCGGCCGAGGCTTCGTGAGCCGAAGGGTCGGCAGTCACCCGGATGCGATAGACCAGCATGCCCGATTGCAGATGCCTCTCGAGACGCTCCACCATGTGGCGGACGATGCGCCCGTTTCCTTCTGGCCAGGTGAGGTATTCCACCTCTTCGCCGCGGGAACAGAAATAATGCCAGCCGGCCCAGGCCGAGGTGGTCTCCAGTGTGCATCCGTAGTCGTCGCGGCAGCAATAGTCGACGTACCACCGCAGACGTTCGGATGTCCATCCGGCGCGGTCGAAGTACTCGCGCATCGAGAGACGGTCGAGCGCGACGAGATCTGGCTCGTCGCTGCTCAGGGCCCTCGGCAGCGCGAATGCGCGGCGGCCGCGGGCATCTCGATAATCCCGATAGCGCCTCATCTGCTGTTCGAATTCTGCCAGCACGGCTCGGTCCCCCGTCGCGGGGGAGGAGCTTAGGAGCTCCGGCGCCGAGATCCCCTCCTGCCAGCGGCCGTCGATGAACAGCCGCTCTTGGGGAACATGACACAGGTGGCGCGGGTCGTAGATCGGCTCACCGTCCGGGCCAACGTCGTGGACCATGCCCATCTCTTCCAGCAGCTCGCGCACCGCCGTTGATTCCGAGCTCGGGACCGGCAGATAGTGGGCGCCCCAGGGGTAGGCGGACACGGCGTTCTCGCCCCAGCGTGAGTTGCCGCCCGCTTCGGGCTCAAGCTCCAGTATCGCAAAGTCGCGAAAGCCGCTCTTGGCGAGCTTCCAGCCCGCCGACAGGCCCGCGATGCCGGCGCCGACGATGACCACTGGCACTGCTCGGGTCTCTTGGGGCTCGGGGAGATCGCCGGCACGTAGCCGGTGCCCGACCTTGTGCGAGGCGCCGACGATAGAGCCAGCGATCCGGCCGCTGTCGATCTCGCGGCCCAGGAAGGGTCCCGTTCGTGACCGACAGCCAACCGCAAGGACTGAGGCAACGCTCGGGCCCAGGCGTAGGAGATCGCGCCGGGTCAGGCCGCGGGTTGTGAGCCTTTCCGGCTTCACGATGGGCCTTGCCTGCCCGTCACGGAGGACGCGAGACCTCTTGCGAGCTGCTCTCACGGCGCGTAACGGCCCCAAACCTCCTGCTGATATCGAACCAGGATCTGGTTGTTCAGGTGGTTGGCCTCGACAGGGACCTCCTCCATGTCTACGGGAAACTGGAAGAGGGAGGGCATGATTAACGGGTTCAGAAAGCGAAGGTTCTCCGGGAAGCGGTCGGGCATCTGAAAGGGTTCGTGGGACGCGATGATGTAGCCCCATTCACCAAAGGAAGGAACCGCGACGTGATAGGGTGTCGCTTCGAGACCCGCCGTGCGCACCGTCTCGACTATACACCAGAAGGCACGACGGGCCATGAGTGGAGACGAGCTCTGGATCGCGGCGACGCCGTCTGGGGCCAGATGAGCGGCGAGGCGTATATAGAACGTTGTCGTGTAGAGCCTGCCCAGGGAGTAGTTCAAGGGGTCGGGAAAATCGACGACGATGAAGTCGTACCGGCTCGTGTTGTCCTCGAGCCAGACGAACGCGTCGGCGTTGAAGACCTCCACCCGGGGCGACCGCAGCGCGTAGTTGTTGAGGGCCGCGAAGGCGTCGTGATCCGTGAAGATCTCCGTCATCGTCGGATCGAGGTCGACCAGCGTGACGCGCTGGACCCGCTGGTCCTTGAGGATCTCTCGAACCGCCATACCGTCCCCGCCGCCAAGCACGAGAACCTGCCGCGGTGAGGCCACCGCCGCCAGCCCCGGATGGACCAGCGCCTCGTGGTACCGGTACTCGTCGAGGGAGGAAAGCTGGAACGCGCCGTTCAGGAACAGCCGCATCTCGCCTTGTGCGTTGGTCACCACGATGCGCTGATATCGAGAGGAGCGGGCGAAGATCACCGGGTCCCGATACAAGCCTCGCTCGGAGAACTCCAACAAAACATCGGAGAAGGCCACGCCCGCCAGGAGCAGCACGAGGGCGGCGTAGGCCTGGACGGTGAGCATGGGTCGTCGATGCTGCTCACGAAAGAGGTGGCATGTCCAGATCGCTACGAGCACGTTCAGGACGCCAAAGACAAACGACGACCGCATCAACCCAACCTGGGGGACGAGCCACAGGGGAAACAGCAGCGACGCGGCCAGCGCACCAAGGTAGTCGAGCGACAGGACCTTCGAGATCAGGTCGCGGAACGGGAACTGGTCCTCGAGGATGCGCAGCAGAAAAGGGATCTCCAACCCTACCAGGATCCCGATCACTGCGACCCACGAGTAGAGCACCACCAGGAACGCGTCGAGCTCGGAAAAAGCCAGAAAGAGGACCAAGGAGGAGACCCCGCCGATGAGGCCAACCAGGATCTCAATTTGGATAAAGCCTGCGATCAGATCCTTGCGGAAGTAGCGGGACAGGTAGGATCCTAACCCCATCGAGAACAGGTAGACGCCGATGGTGGTGGAGAACTGGGTGACACTGTCGCCGAGCAGGTAGCTGGCGATCGTCCCGGCCAGGAGCTCGTAGATCAGTCCACAGGTGGCAATGGCGAAAACCGAGAAGAGGAGGGCCTGGGTCTTGCCTCGACGGTCGTCGTTCGAAGCGGTTTTCTGTTCATCCATGAACGGTGCCTTCCGGGTTGGTTTTGACGCCCGACTTGCGCTCCTATAAGATGACGTTCATCGAAAAAATACCACAGCGGACCGTCCGAGGGAACACAGTGATCCACAGTACTTCGACCCTTCGTTACCTCTTGTTGAGCGGACGTGCGCGAGTGGAGCCTTTGCGTATCTTCGAATTTCGGCGAGTAAAATGGCTCGATCATCGGGCCACTTTTTACGCACTGGGCACAAGCCACGCGATACTTCTCGAGTATGGAGGCACCGCGCTGACCGAGCTGCTCACCTGTGCCCCCACTGCTGTACATGCTCACGTTCTTGAGCAAGGCGCGGCAAATTGTCCTTGGACTATCTCCAGGACGTTCGACAACCTGAGCTATCGCTGTCGATTGACGCCGTTTGAACTTTGCGGTCGAGATCGACTGCAGGGCAGGTTCCCAAGCGACGCTCAGATCACCCTCAAGTACCACGTGGGGGGGGAACTTGAAGAGCCGATCACGCACATCGGGTGGCGTGGTGGTAAGTCCACACTCTCTGTGGAGACTGTTCACACGTATCCTCACGAGGGGCTGGGGGTCAGAAGCAACAGTACCTTCGAGATCTCTTGCGGGGGATAATGCCGGCTGGCACTGTCCCCGTCCTGTGCCGAAACTTGGACGTGATCGAAACCGTCGCCAACGGAAGTCGTTGAGTCGTCGCCCGACGCCGCCGACGAAGCGGTCGGCGTCGTCGTGGCGGCACTGTCAGGTTGAGAGCTTCGTGGCAGACTGAACGGATGAGTCAGCAGCCGCCCCGCTACCGCGGATACCGGTTTCCGCCCGAGATTATCAGCCACGCCGTCTGGCTGTATCACAGGTTCAGCCTCAGTTTTCGAGAGGTCGAGGACCTCGTACTGTCCAAAAACTCGTACTGTCCAAAAACACGATCGTGGACGTAACGGCGGCCAGGTATCACGCCGCTGACCGATAGTAGTAGTTCAGCAGGCCCCCGAGGCGCTGACGGCACTGGACGGGGCCGCGAGGCGGTGTTGCGGTCGGCGGCGGATGGATCAGGCGGTTGTCCAGGCCCTGGTGATTCCGCTCGTGGTGGTAGTGCGCGACGAACTCGCGGACGGCGCGACGCAGCGAGCCCTCGCCGATGAGCACCATCCGCTCGAGGCACGACTCCTTGATGGTGCGCACGAAGCGCTCCGCATAGGCGTTCAGGTTCGGTGAGCGGGCGGGGAGTCGGACGGGCGTGACACCGGCCGGGAGGAGCGTGTCTCGCGCGGCCGGACGGAAGAGCGGATCGCGGTCGTGGATGAGAAACCGCATGTTTCGGAGGAATCCGTCCTCGGCATCGGTGGCATTCCGCATGAGCTGGGTGACCGAGGGGCCGTCGGGCTCGGCGCTGATGCGGGCGATCTGGACGCGACGGCTGGCCAGGTGAATCAGCACCAGGACCGTGAAGCGGGTCAGGCCGCGCGGCGTCCAGACCTCGACGGTGAAGAAGTCCGCGGCGGCGAGGACGTCCCAGTGGGCGGCCAGAAAACTCCCGCCAAGTCGTGCCCTTCCTTCGCTCGGGCGCAGGTTCCAGGCCGTGCGCCTTGAGCACGTTGGCGATGGTGCCCCGCGCGACCTGGTGACCGAGGTTGCCGAGGGCACCCCGAATGCGGGTGTAGCCCCAGTCGCGGTTCTCGGTGGCCATCCGGACGACGAGCCGGCGGATCTCGTCCATGACCCGGGGGCGCCCCAGTCCGCGACAGCCGCTGCCGTCGTATTTCCTCGCGATCAGTTGTTGATGCCAGCGCAGGAGAGTGTCCGGCGTCACGAGTGTTTCGAGATCCCGGAGAGCCTGTCGACCGAGGGTCTTGGCTTTCGCGGCCAGGCGTCGACGTTGGGCGTCGGTGAACCGGAGACGGCCAGGACCGAGCTGCTCGCGGAGGACGCGATTCTCTTCCTGGAGATAGTCGATGACGTTACGCTGCTGCTGGTTGATCCACCCAGCGAGCGAGACGACGAGGAACTGGACGGCCTGCGGAAACGGCAACATGTCGGCGAGCGTAGCAGAGGCCCACGGCGGTCACGAACGCCGCCGTTTGGTCAGGTTCCGGCGTAGAATCGGCCAGTCGGACGGCGTCGATCGAATTATTGGACCATACGGGGTCAAGGTATCAAAATAACGGGATGAACAGTCCCGTGCCGAGCTACCGCGGATATCGATTCCCGTCGGAAATCATTACCCACGCCGTCTGGCTCTACTTTCGATTCAGCCTGAGTTTCCGGGAGGTGGAAGACCTCCTCGCCCAGCGCGGCGTCACGGTCACCTACGAGACGAGTCGGCAGTGGCGTCGAACGTTCGGTCGCGCGTACGCCCGACGTCTCCGCCAACGGCGCGGTCGACTCGGCGACACCTGGCACCTCGACGAGTTGTTCGTGGCGATCAATGGTCGCCAGCAGGACCTCTGGCGCGCCGTCGACGAGGACGGCGACGTGCTCGACATCCTGGTCCAGTCGCGACGGAATCGCCGCGCCGCGGTCCGGTTCTTTCGGAAATTGCTCAAGAAACAGGGTTGTCTCCCCCGCCGACTGATCACCGACAAGCTGCGCAGCTATCCGGCGGCCCACCGGAGCGTGATGCCGTCCGTTGTGCACCGCACCGATCGATACGCGAACAACCGCGCTGAGGTGTCCCATCAACCAACGCGGCAGCGGGAACGCCAGATGCGGCGCTTCACGTCACCCGCCCATCTGCAACGGTTCGCCTCGATTCACGGCGTCGTCCAGAACCTGTTCCGGGTCGGGCGCCATCTACTGTGAGCTATGCATCACCGCGTGCTCCGCACGCGGGCATTCGCTGAATGGGACACGGTGACGTGTGCTTGCTGACCGAGGCCGAAGGCCGATCCCACCAGGGTGAAGACCGCCTTCCGGTGATCAAGTTGACAGAGCCATCGCGGGGTTCCGGGCATCGTTCCCGCCAGTGCCGTGCTCACCGCGGAAATCACGATCCTCGAGGCACGTGCTTCGATGCCGTGATCCTTCACCTCGTAAGACCAAGCGACCGTTCGCCGATGCGTCTCTGCCCGACGGCCCGCACGAGATCGCGGTCGTCTGCTCAGGAATTGGCGCCGGCAACCCGCCGCCCTGGGTGCACTGGACAATCTACGGCATCCCGGCCACGAAGCGCGCGTCGCCGTTACGGCAAGACGCCCACGACCAGGTACGAGGGGTGAGCGGCCGACCGATAGATCCGATGGGGCGCCGTCTGAAAATCTCCGGGCTGGGCGTGGTAGATGTTCACGAACGTCTGCGGATTGCGATCGATGACGGGAAACCACGAGCTCTGGACGTGGACCATGATCCGATGGCCCTTCTTGAACGTGTGGAACCTGTCGTGCAAGCTGAACTCGATGTTCGTGATCTCCTTGGGCACCAGCGGCTCCGGCTCGGTGTAGCTATTCCGGTACCGGCTCCGAAACACGTCGCCCGCGAGAAGCATCTGGAAGTGTCCCATCCGCACGCCCGCCGGGTTTGGCTCGTTGTCCGGCGTTTCGCCGGGATGGACGTCGATGAGCTTGACCACCCAGTCAGCGTCGGTCCCGGTCGTTGAGACCTGCAAGTTGGCGCCGATGGGCCAAGCGATTGTGACGTCCGACGAGAGCGGCTCGGTCTCGTAGACGACAACGTCGGGACGCGTGGCGGAGAACCGCCTGGGGAAGTCCTTACCTGACGCTGAACATCCCTGCCATCGCGCCGGTCGGCGAAGCGCTTCCCAACACGGAGATCTTTCGCCGCCTTGCTCGACGCATGGGCCTCGAGGACGAATACCTCTACACGTCCGACGAGGATCTCATCAAGACCGCACTCGATAGCGATCATCCCTACCTGAAAGGCATCACTTACGAGAGCCTCCGGCGAGACGGGTGGGCACTCCTCAACCTGCCCCGTCCGTTCCTGCCTTACGCGGACGGCGGCTTCCCCACCCCGTCGGGAAGATGCGAGCTCTACGCAGAGAGTCTGGAGACCGTCGGCGTAGATCCGCTTCCGGGCCACGTTCCTCCCGATGGAGACCCGACGAATCGAGAGCGTTATCCCCTGACCTTCATGAGCACCAAAGCCATGCGCTTCTTCTTAAACTCGAGCCACGCGAACCAACCGCGCCACCGGCGTGCCACCGGCGAGCCGCGACTACAGATCCATCCCCAGGATGCCGGCCGACGTGACATCGAAACTGGCACCGCGGTTCGCGTCTACAACGCGCGAGGCTCGATCGAGATTGCCGCGGCAGTGGCCGACTCGACACTTCCGGGCGTCGTGACCATGCCGCACGGCTTCTGGGCCTCACTCCTCCCCGGCGACTCTTCGGCGAACGCCCTGACCTCGGATAGCCTGAGCGATCGGGGCGGCGGCGGCGCCATCTACGACGCCAGAGTCGAGGTAGAAAAGGTCGGGTAAGTCCCGTACTGTCCAAAAACTCAGCCGAGGCGAAACCCTCCTTCAGAGTCAAGAATCAGTCGAGTACACTCGACCTCATGGTCGAGACGTTCGCGCTTCGGTTTCTATTCGTAGCGCTCGCCGGCTGGGTGAACCACCGCCAGCAGGAGGTGCTCGAGTACCTGATCGAGGAGAACCGAGTCCTGAAGGAGCAGGGGCACGGGCGACGCCTGCGGCTGACCGATGATCAACGTCGCAGACTGGCGGCGCGAGGCAAGCGACTCGGGCGACACGGGCTGAGCCAAGTAGCGACCATCGTGACGCCCGAGACGATTCTCCGCTGGCATCGGCGCCTGATCGCGCGCAAGTGGACCTCTGAGCACCGCCGGCCGGGTCGACCGGGCGTGCTGGTCAAGATCAAGCGACTGGTCGTGCGGATAGCCCGTGAGAATCCGAGCTGGGGGTACTGCCGGATCGAGGGAGCGCTCAAGAACCTCGGGCATCGGGTGGCCAGGTCGACGGTCGCCAAGACCTGAAAGAACAGGGGATGGCGCCGGCCCCCGACCGACCGTCCTCGTGGCGGACCTTCCTCGCGGCGCATAGCTCCGAGATCGTGGGAGCCGACTTCTTCACGACGGAAGTGTGGACGCGCCGCGGCCTGGTCACGTACTACACACTCTTCGTCATCGAACTCGGGTCGAGGCGGGTTCACATCGCCGGTTCGACACCGAACCCGGACGACGCGTTCATGGCACAGATCGCTCGCACCCTGACGGACGTGGTCGACGGGTTCCTCGTCGGTCATCGATTCCTGATCTGTGACCGGGACAGCAAGTGGAGCACGCAGGTCCGGCGGATGGTGGAGGATGGCGGCGTCCGTGTCGTGCGGACACCGTACCACGCGCCGAATTGCAATGCCCATGCGGAGCGCTTTGTTCGATCGATCAAGGAGGAGTGTCTCGACCGGATCGTTCCTCTCGGTGAGCGTCACCTCCGACGGGCCATCTACGAGTTCGTCGTTCACTATCACCGGGAGCGGAACCACCAAGGCATCGGCAATGAGTTGATTGAACGCGAAGCGCCGGCGCAGGTAGGCGGCGAGGTCTTGTGCCACCAGCGTCTAGTACTACTTTGTTAGATCCGCAAGTGCACCGACTTTAGCGCCTCGATGCGCTTCAGGTAGAACGGCCGTGGAGCAAAGAGGTCCGCGGTGAAGATTTCCTGCACGATCGCGCGGGCCACTGGAAAGGTGAGCCCGGCGAGGTGCCGCCGCCGCTCGGCCTGCAGGAAGTTGTACGTCACGGCGGTGAGCACGACGTGATGGTGCCAGCCCGGGAACGTGCGGCCTTCGAAGTGATCCAACCCGAGGTGGGGCTTCAACTCTTGGTACTGCTGCTCGATGGCCCACCGCTGATGCGCGAGTCGGACGAGCTGCGGCCAGGAGGTGGTGGCCGGCAGGTTGACGAAGAAGTATTTGGTCCGCGGCGTCGCGCCCGTGTCGCGTTCGGCCAGCAGCCACACCTCGGGGGCGAGCCGGCGGTCGCGCCAGTCGTGGGCCGGGGTCACCCGCAGGGCCACACACTGGACCGTCCAGCGGCGCCCGCCGCGGCGGTTGCGCCAGCTGATGGGCCGCCACCGCGGCTGCGCCTTGGCGGCCTGGGCCACCGTGTACGCCCGTACGCCCGCCGCCAGGTCTGGCCGGGTGCGCGGGCGCCCCAGCCGGCCGCCCCGCCGGTGCCCGAGGCGCGGCCGCCCCAGGAACACGGTCTGCGACGAGGAAATCCCCACCGCATAGGGGAGCCGCAACCGATGCCACATGGCCCGAAACAGGCCGGTATCGCCAAACTCCGCATCGGCCAGCACGCCGGTGCCGGTGAGGCCGCTGGCGCGCACCTGCCGGAGCAGGGTGAGCGCTTGGCGCCACTTCGCCTGCAACCGGACACCCCGGGGAAGCCGCGCCCGATCGCGGGCGGCGTCGGTCAGCCACGCCTCGGGCACATAGAGCGCGGCCCCCAGCAAGTAGGCGCGCAGCCCGGTCCACAGCGCCGCGGTGACCGCCACTTGGCCATTGGCGACTTTCCCCACGGCCCCACAGTACTGGCGGGCCACCCCGACCGAGGACGTCCCTGGCTTGGGGAAACTCGTGCCAGCGAAGATCACCAGCCCTTCGCGTTCGGGCAGCACCGCCCGCAGGCAGCGCCAGACGCCGTCGGCACTCCACGGCGCATCGGTGATGAAGTGTTGGAACGCTTGATAGCCCCCGGGATCGGTCCCCCGCGCCAGCATCGCTTCCATCGACTTGGCGGGCTGTCGCTGAGCAACCCCTGGACGTACCGGCGCAACGCCAGCTCCTGTGCGCGATGGCCGAAGCACGCCTTGAAGGCCTCGAGCCATCTCATCAGGCGACGCAACTGCCCCACCGTGCGGCGGTCGTGCACTACCGCGCAGGGTACCGAATTCGCCGGAAAAGTACAATGTCCTCAAATTAGATCACTTGTCGGATCTCGCCCAAATTGTGCGATCTAACAAAGTAGTACTAGGCGGACTCCTCCGTTACTACCACCAGGCGGCCTGACGTTCGAAATGGGTCGTCAGGTGATCTGGCGTGGAGATCTCAGCCGCCGTGAGTGCATGCGCGCGACTGTGGGGCGCCAGCTCGTGTTCGGCGCAGCTTGTTCAAGTCGGCCAGATCGTTGGGTGCTCGATCACGGGTGCACCCCGCACGGCAGCGGATGACCGTGCGCCGGGGAAATCGAAGCGAGAACCGGCACGTGTTCTGGCTGCCATCGGCCCAGTTTTCGGACAGTACGGGCGGGAGTTGGCCCGCATCAATTTAAATAGAATCAACAACTTACAGAGAATGCGATGCTATGAATACGCCAGAAACGCTAGAAACCCGAGGTAGAGGTACAAAACAGGCTCCAGCGAAACCGCTCGAGCGCGAGCTCCTACCCCTTCACTCCGCGTGTTCACCAAGTCGCATCGAAGTGGATGCATCGGCGATCTTCGCGATCAGCTGGCGGCCTTGCGTGACAACTCGAACTGCAACCCTTCAGTGCGTTGCAGGTGTCCGATTACCTCCAGTAGATTCCGCGCCTGCGGGTTTCCCTTCGGGCCGAGCATACGCATGAGGCTCTTGGCAGGCCTGCGTGTGAGGCGGCTTAGCTCCTCAAAACCGATCGTCGCGTTGATGTAATCGCGCAGCATCGCCTTTCCGGTGTCGAGATCCCCGGCGAGCAGACACTCCACACCTTCGCGCAGGAGTTCCTTGCGGTACTCCGGGTCTTGCGCGAGGCGCGCCTGCACCGTTTCCTTGAAGTCTCGGGTCAGAGCCATTCTTTATTTCTCCTGCGACTTCCGCTGCGTGTAGTCCCTCCACCGGTTCTGCGCGGCCGCGATGTCGCGATTCTGCCGCTTCTTGGTCCCGCCGCCGAGCAAGATGACGACGGTGTCGCCGTCTTTTCCAAAGTAGATGCGGTACCCGGGTCCAAAATCGATCCGGTATTCAAGGACGCCGGCGCCGACACCCTTGGCATTGGAGAAGTTACCCTGCGCCATCCGAAAGAGGGCTGTGGTCACCTTCGCTGCGGCGATGGCGTCGAGATCGGCCAACCATTTGGCGAACGGACTCGAGCCCTGCCGGTCGAGAAACTCCCGGACCGTCACCCCTTAGAGTCTCCCTCTGGGATGGGTGAAACCCCTCGCCTTTAGGCGAAGCCTTCAGGAGGCCGCAGGGCCGGACCTCTTCGGGCTCTGGGACGTGCGCCGTGATAGTCGGCTTCAGCCGACGCGGCGCACTGATTCCCTCGCCTTCAGGCGAGGGAGACTCAAATGGTACCACATACGTTACCATGCGGCACGGGACAGACGGTCCGCATGCCCGTGAGGCCAGCAGGCCGAAGCGATATCCTTAATGGCCGAAGCGATATCCTTAATGAATGATGCGGACGAGGTTTTCGGTAGGCACAGGTATCGTGGTTGACGGGAAGTCGGCCGGCTCGCGCCGCGTTACGGAGCGTGCGGACATGTACGCCGGTCAGGCTCGCGACAACCTCGAGCGGGAGGAGCTCTTGGTCGTCACGATGCGCCACGAGGGCCCGCGCTCGAGCGAGGATCCTGGCTGGCGCACGGCGTCGACCGGAATCCCACACGCGATAGGTCTCTGGTGAGACGCCGAGTTTGGACCGCGAAGGCCGCCTGGGACAGCCTCAACGCCTCCCGACACTCGCGGAGGGTCCGTGGCGCCACGGGTGACACAGAGCCATGCGCTCGCGGACCTGGCAAGCGAAGGCGAGGCGAGTACTTCAGTCAGCTAATCTTGACCGCCGACCGGTCGCTGCGCTTCGGCAAAAACAGGGCACTTTCCGCGGCCCGAGCGTGGAACTCGCGAGTTCTTTAGAAAACTGGCGCGCCCGGCAGGACTCGAACCTGCGACCCTCGGCTTAGAAGGCCGATGCTCTATCCAACTGAGCTACGGGCGCGTGGATTTGCTCTCGAGCTTACAGGATCGAGCGCCGACATCGAAACGACCATCGGATCAATTCCTGCCCCCTTAGAGTCTCCCTCTGGGATGGGTGAAACCCCTCGCCTTTAGGCGAAGCCTTCAGGAGGCCGCAGGGCCGGACCTCTTCGGGCTCTGGGACGTGCGCCGTGATAGTCGGCTTCAGCCGACGCGGCGCACTGATTCCCTCGCCTTCAGGCGAGGGAGACTCAAAACTCCGGCCACGCGCCGTCGGGCATGGGATGTAGGACGAGGCGCGAAGGGTCGATGACGACGTGTTTGATCCGGGTGCGTTTCCAGGTGTAGGTGATCTGGACGAGCCCGTCGGCGGTCTGAATCACGGCGGGATACGAATACTCGCCGGGTTTGTCCTCGAGCACCAGTGCTGCGTGCCAGATCCGGCCATCGTCCGAAACGGCCACGTTGAGGGGCGAGCGCGGGCCGCCCCACTGGCCCTCCGCTATCGTGGAGTGATTGTAGACGAGCAGTTGCCGGCCGTCGGCCAGCGTCACGCCGTCGAGGCCGGCGTTGGGATTGGGCAACATCGTCTCGGCCAGGGCGGTCCACGTCCGCCCGCCGTCGCTCGACCACGTCTCGACGACCTTTCCCTGTCGGCTCCGGTTCAGCGCCTGGATGCGTCCACCGTCATAGACGAGCAAGCTCGGCTGGATGGCGCCGAAGCGGGTGCTGTCGTTGATCGGGCCGATGTGCTCCCAGGTCACTCCGAGATCGTGGGTGCGTTCGAAATGGACGCGCCAGCCGTCGTGCTCACTGCTGGAAGGGCAGAGCAACTCGCCGCCGGGCAACTGGATCGGCTTATTGCGGACGGGGCCGAGGATGTCTTCGGGTAAGCGGCGCGGCCGGGACCAGGTGCGACCCCGGTCGCCGGAGGTGGTGAGCATGCCCCACCACGTGCTGGGGCTGGGACCGGCTTTGTAGAAAAGCAACAGCGGCCCGTCGGGGGGGTGAAACAGAACGGGGTTCCAGGTGGGATACCGCTTGCGGCTGTGCTGCACGCCGTTCGCCACCTCGACGGGCGGCGACCACCCCGTGCCCTCATTGCGCGAGACCCAGATCCCCACATCCTCATGCTTCTCGCGCGTCCCTCCGAACCAGGCCGCCACCAGGACATCGCCGGCCTGCTCGATGGTGGAGGCATGGCACTGCGCGAAGGGCGCCTCGTCGAAGATGAACGTGGCGCTGACCACGGCCGCGTGCTGCGCGGAGGCTTCCTGCAGGAAACCACACAAGCCCACAACCACAATCAATCCGCCAATCCCGACCGCTCGTCCGGGAGAATCCATCGCTGTGCCCTCTGCGTTGCGGTCGGGTTCTCGGTCGCGGCCTGCGCAGCGGGGAAGAGGTCTTCCGGCTCGGAGGGCCGCCTGGAGGCTGACGTGACGTGCCACTAGTGTAGTGTCCCTGAAATACATTTACATATCAACGACCTGCGTGCAATATAGGCGGGATGAATGATGCCGCCGCCGCTCTGTCCATGGCCGCGAAGGATCGGCGACTCCTGGAACAGTGGGCCCGTAGTACGTCGGCCCCGCATCGGGTAGTCATCCGCGCGAAGGCGTTGCTGCTGGCGACCGAGGGGGGTTCCAACAGCCGCATTGCCGCGACCGTGGACGTCAGCCGGCCGACCGTGCTGGCTTGGCGCGACCGGTTTGGAGAGGAGGGCGTTGATTCGGTGTTCGAGATGCGTGAGGGGCGCGGGCGCAAACCGACGATCAGTGCGCGCAGGGTCAAAGCCATCGTCCACGCAACGTTGCACCGCACGCCACCGGGGGCGACCCCCTGGAGTTGTCGCACGATGGCGAAGGCGCAGGGGGTCAGTCGCTCGACCGTGCAGCGGATCTGGGACGCGCATGGCCTCCAGCCCCATCGAGTGGAGACGTTCAAGCTGTCGACCGATCCCGCGTTCGTGGAGAAGCTGACGGACGTCGTGGGGCTGTACATGAATCCGCCCGAGAAGGCCGTCGTGCTGTGTGTGGACGAGAAGAGTCACATTCAGGCGCTGGACCGGACGCAGCCCGGGCTGCCGATGAAGAAGGGCCGCTGTGGGACACTCACGCATGACTACAAGCGCCACGGGACAACGACCTTGTTCGCCGCGCTGAACATGCTGACCGGGCAGGTCATCGGCGAGTGCCACGGCCGGCATCGGCATCAGGAGTTCCTGAAGTTTCTTCGCCAACTCCACCGCGCGTTCCCCTCTCGCCTCGACCTCCACCTCATTCTGGACAACTACGGCACGCATAAACATCCGACCGTGCGGGCCTGGCTGGCGGCCCATCCGCGCTTCACGCTCCACTTCACCCCTACCGGCGCATCGTGGCTCAACCTCGTCGAGAGTTGGTTCAGCCAGCTCACGCAGAAACGCATCCGCCGCGGGGTGTTTTGCAGTGTCGACGAACTCGTCGCCGCCATCAACGATTACCTCCAGCGCTACAACGACAACCCCCAACCCTTTGTCTGGACCGCGACGGTCGATACGATTCTAGAGAAGGTTGGGAAGTGCAACGTTATTCTTGGGACACACCACTAGCGTGGCACCTTCAACCACTTCCGTCCCGAACCCGAGCTCTTGACGACGGTCTCGATGAACGACATCCCGCGGAGGCCGTCGTTCACGGTCGGATAATCGAGGGCGAGCGGGTCCGGCCGCGCTCGGACGCGTCGGGCCCGCATCGTGTCGGTCGCGTTACGGTAGACGTTGGCGAAGGCCTCCAGGAACGCCTCCGGGTGCCCGGCCGGTAGCTGTGTTGCTCTGGCGGCCGCAGGGCTGCGTTCCGCCACATACCCATTTCCGCGACTCCAGACCTCGAGCGGTCCGTCCTGTGACTTGACTCTGAGGGTGTTCGGGTGTTCTTGGTGCCACTCGAGACCCTTCTCCTCACCATAGATCCGGATCGCCAGCCCGTTTTCCTCGCCAACCGAGATCTGGCTCGCGAACAGCACGCCACGGACTCCGCGCTGCAACCTGAGGAGGATACTGCCGTCGTCGTCGAGACGCCGACCCCGAACGAAGGTCGTCAGATCGGCGCAGAGCTCGACGATCTTCAGGCCGGTGATGTATTCGGCGAGGTTCTCCGCATGGGTCCCGATGTCGCCGATACATCCGGCCGCTCCGCTCCGTTTCGGATCGGCTCGCCACTCGGCCTGCTTGTGTCCCGCCCGCTCGAGACGCGTCGATAGCCAACCCTGGGAGTACTGCACGACGATCTTCCGCAACGGGCCGAGTTCCCCCTGCCGCACGAGATCGCGTGCCAGCTTGACCATCGGATAGCCCGTGTAGTTGTGGGTCAGCGCGAACACCCGTCGTGATCTCGCGACCACCCGCCGGAGACGACGAGCCTCCGACACATCCAGCGTCATCGGCTTGTCACAGACGACGTGGAAACCGGCCTCGAGGAAGTTCTTCGCCACCGGAAAGTGCATGTGGTTCGGCGTCACGACGGACACGAAATCGATCCGCCGATCTGCCGGCATCGCCCGTTCCCGCTCGACCATGTCCAGATACGAGCCATACACGCGGGCTCGACTCAACCCGAGCTCGCGGCCCTTGCGTCGCGACTTCGCCGGGCTCGCCGAGAACGCTCCCGCCACGAGCTCGACATCGCCCTCGAGACACGCCGCCCGGCGGTGCACATCACCGATGAAGGCGCCGGGCCCGCCACCGACCATGCCCATTCTGAGCATGCGAGATGAGCTCTTCACGTCGCTACGCGTCCCCGGTTATTCCTCGAAGGCGGCGTCGAACGCGACGCTCGACGGCTGGAAGTCGATGTCCTTGACGAACGCGCAGGACTCGCGCGCACCGTGGTCGCGCTCCATCCCCGAGTCCTCCCACTCGACCGATAGTGGGCCCGCATAGGCGATCCGGTTTAGCGCTCGGATGATCGCCTCGAAGTCGACATCTCCCCGACCCACGGAACGGAAATCCCAGCCGCGCTCCGGCGCCCCGAACGGCAGATGCGACGACAGAATCCCCGTGCGTGCGTCGAGGGTCACGGCGGCATCCTTCATATGCACGTGGTAGATGCGGTCCGGGAATTCGTCGAGGAACCGGGCCGGCTCCATCCCTTGCCACTGGAGGTGGCTCGGGTCGAAGTTGAAGCCGAACGCCTCTCGGCGATCGATTGCCTCGAGCGCGCGGTGCGCGCTCACGATGTCGAAGGCGATCTCGGTGGGGTGCACCTCCAGCGCGAACCGCACGCCGCACTCGTCGAAGTCATCCAGGATCGGGTTCCAGCGCTCGGCGAACTGCCGATACCCCGCGTCGATCGTCTCGGGTGGGACAGGCGGAAACGAGTAGAGCAGGTGCCAGATCGACGACCCGGTGAAACCGCACACGACCGTGACGCCGAGGTTCCGCGCCGCCCG
Organism: Vicinamibacterales bacterium; assembly: GCA_965197935.1. Taxonomy (GTDB): domain Bacteria; phylum Acidobacteriota; class Vicinamibacteria; order Vicinamibacterales; family CAZQMT01; genus CAZQMT01. The sequence continues at coordinate 1,612,615 of CBDAOD010000003.1, forward strand.
GGCGGTGCGCTTCATCGTCTCTACCGCCCACCGACGCTTGGCCTCGGGGTCTCCGTGTACGGCCTCGGGAGCAAACGCGTCCGACCTCGCGTCGTTGAGGTCGCACACCAGCTGCCCGGCCAGATGATGTGAGATGGCCCAGCAGCCCAGATCGTGCCTCGCCAGGAGCGCCTTCCGGGCGTCGCAATAGGCCGGGTCGGTCGCCGCCCGCTCGACGTCCAGGTGGTCGCCCCAGCAGGCCAGCTCCAGTCCGTCGAACCCGAATTCCTTGGCTTTTAGGGCGAGCTCGGCGAGTGGCAGGTCGGCCCACTGTCCCGTGAACAACGTGACCTTTCGTGCCATGGTCGAACAGTATTACCACAAACGGTCGTGCCGGGTAGATTCGATCCGCGAGGGTTCTGTCACTCGTGGGGGAACGGCGGCACATTCGTGGTAGACCGGCAGGGCTGGGAGCTTTCCCGCAAGAGAGACTTGAGAACGGGCGTGCGGTCGGCTACAAGATGGAGGCTGCCGTCTACCACACAACCGAGGAGCTTCAGTGAGGGACCCATGATGACGATGTCTACTCGATCCATCGCGCGCCTCGTGCCTCTGGTCGTCTTGCTGGGAGCCTCAGCGGTGGCTCAGCAGGAGCTGCCGCCGCCAGAAGCAACGGAAGTGTGGGATCCGGTGCCGATCACGATCGACCCGGGCGATGGCCATCGCCCACCCTCCGACGCTATCGTGCTGTTCGACGGCACCGACCTCTCGAATTGGAGCGGTCGTGACGGCGACGCGCGATGGGACGTGGGCGACGGCGCGATGACGGTCCGTCCCGGTTCGGGGAACCTGACGACCGAGCGGGCGTTCGGTGATGTGCAGCTGCACGTCGAGTGGCGGACGCCGGCCGAGATCGTCGGTGAAGGCCAGGGGCGTGGGAACAGCGGTGTGTTCCTGATGGAGAAGTACGAGGTCCAGGTGCTCGATTCCTGGCGGAACCCGACCTACGTGAACGGTCAAGCGGCGAGCATCTTCAAGCAGCACATCCCGCTGGTGAATGCGTCGCGAGGCCCGGGCGAGTGGCAGGCCTACGACATCATCTTCACCGCCCCCCGGTTCGGGGCAAACGGCACGATCGAGCGTCCCGCAACCATGACCGTGCTCCACAACGGGGTGCTCGTCCAGAACCACGTGACGATCACCGGGGAGACGGTGAATCGTGGCGTGCAGCGATACGAGGCGCACGCAGACAAGCTGCCGATCCTGCTGCAGGACCACGATCACCTCGTCAGCTACCGGAATATCTGGGTCCGCGAGATCTAGCAGCCCGTGGTGAAAGTCCTGCGTTGCACCAAGGGCGGTGCTGCGCCCGGCTGGCAAGGCGCGAGGAGCAAGAATACCGGGAGTATTTGACCGACGAGCAACGCAGCCAGGCGGGATGCAGCGCCGGCCGACTGCAGTAGGACTTTTACCACCGGCTGCTAGTACTACTTTGTTAGATCCGCAAGTGCACCGACTTTAGCGCCTCGATGCGCTTCAGGTAGAACGGCCGTGGAGCAAAGAGGTCCGCGGTGAAGATTTCCTGCACGATCGCGCGGGCCACTGGAAAGGTGAGCCCGGCGAGGTGCCGCCGCCGCTCGGCCTGCAGGAAGTTGTACGTCACGGCGGTGAGCACGACGTGATGGTGCCAGCCCGGGAACGTGCGGCCTTCGAAGTGATCCAACCCGAGGTGGGTCTTCAACTCTTGGTACTGCTGCTCGATGGCCCACCGCTGATGCGCGAGTCGGACAAGCTGCGGCCAGGAGGTGGTGGCCGGCAGGTTGACGAAGAAGTATTTGGTCCGCGGCGTCGCGCCCGTGTCGCGTTCGGCCAGCAGCCACACCTCGGGGGCGAGCCGGCGGTCGCGCCAGTCGTGGGCCGGGGTCACCCGCAGGGCCACACACTGGACCGTCCAGCGGCGCCCGCCGCGGCGGTTGCGCCAGCTGATGGGCCGCCACCGCGGCTGCGCCTTGGCGGCCTGGGCCACCGTGTACGCCCGCACGCCCGCCGCCAGGTCTGGCCGGGTGCGCGGGCGCCCCAGCCGGCCGCCCCGCCGGTGCCCGAGGCGCGGCCGCCCCAGGAACACGGTCTGCGACGAGGAAATCCCCACCGCATAGGGGAGCCGCAACCGATGCCACATGGCCCGAAACAGGCCGGTATCGCCAAACTCCGCATCGGCCAGCACGCCGGTGCCGGTGAGGCCGCTGGCGCGCACCTGCCGGAGCAGGGTGAGCGCTTGGCGCCACTTCGCCTGCAACCGGACACCCCGGGGAAGCCGCGCCCGATCGCGGGCGGCGTCGGTCAGCCACGCCTCGGGCACATAGAGCGCGGCCCCCAGCAAGTAGGCGCGCAGCCCGGTCCACAGCGCCGCGGTGACCGCCACTTGGCCATTGGCGACTTTCCCCACGGCCCCACAGTACTGGCGGGCCACCCCGACCGAGGACGTCCCTGGCTTGGGGAAACTCGTGCCAGCGAAGATCACCAGCCCTTCGCGTTCGGGCAGCACCGCCCGCAGGCAGCGCCAGACGCCGTCGGCACTCCACGGCGCATCGGTGATGAAGTGTTGGAACGCTTGATAGCCCCCGGGATCGGTCCCCCGCGCCAGCATCGCTTCCATCGACTTGCGCGGGCTGTCGCTGAGCAACCCCTGGACGTACCGGCGCAACGCCAGCTCCTGTGCGCGATGGCCGAAGCACGCCTTGAAGGCCTCGAGCCATCTCATCAGGCGACGCAACTGACCCACCGTGCGGCGGTCGTGCACTACCGCGCAGGGTACCGAATTCGCCGGAAAAGTACAATGTCCTCAAATTAGATCACTTGTCGGGATCTCGCCAAAATTGTGCGATCTAACAAAGTAGTACTAGCAGCCCAGCGGGGCCGAACCAAAGCCTGGGGTCTCTTCAGGTGTCGACGGCGAATCGGTAGACCGTGCGGGAGCGGTACCGCTGTCCCGGACGCAGGATCGTCTCCGGAAATGAGGGCTGGTTGGGGGAGTCGGGGAAGTGCTGCGTCTCCAGACAGAAACCCGAGCGACGCGCGTAGGCCGCGCCCCCCTTGCCGACGATCGTGCCGTCGAGAAAGTTACCCGAGTAGAACTGTAGTCCAGGCTCCGTAGTCTCGACCTCCAGGACGCGGCCGCTGACCGGCTCGGTGACCCGCGCCGCCAAGACTGTTCCCGCCAGTTCGCCTTCGCCGATCGAAGCCCCGTCGTCGGGACGCGACAACACGAAGTTGTGGTCGTAGCCACCGCCGCGCTCGAGCTGCTCGTCGTCGTCGTCGATGCGATCGCCGATCGGCGTCGAGTCGCCGAAGTCGAAGGCCGTGCCGGCGATCGGCGCAAGCTCGCCAGTGGGAATCAGCGTCTCGCCCACCGGTGTGAAGCGGTCGGCGCGGATCGTGAGCTCGTGGCCCAGGATGTCGCCGGAGCCCGCAAGGTTAAAATAGGAATGATGCGTCAGGTTGACCGGCGTCGCTTTGTCGGCTGTGGCCCGGTACTCGATGACCAGCTCGTCGTCGTTGTCGAGGAAGTAGTCGACCTCCAAGCTCAGGGTGCCGGGATAGCCCTCCTCGCCGTCGACGCTCTCGTAGGCGAGCGTCACGCCGGCGCCGTGGGTACCGGCTATCGGGGTGGCGGCCCACAGAACCTTGTCGTAGCCGACCTGGCCTCCGTGCAGGTGGTTCGGGCCGTCGTTGGCAGCGAGAGGGTAGTCCTTGCCCTCGAGCGTGAAGCGCGCTCCGGCAATCCGGTTTCCGTAACGGCCGATGATGGCGCCGAAGTAAGGACTCGCCTCGAGGTAGCCCCTGAGGGCGTCGTGTCCCAGCACGACATCGACGAGGTTGCCGTCACGGTCGGGCGCCATGATCGACATGACGATGCCGCCGTAATCGATGACCCGGACCTCGATACCACTACGGCTCGTCAGCGTGAAGACGTGAACGTTTCGGCCGTTGGGTAGGCTGCCGAATTCCTGAATCACCATGGGTCGCATGTGACCTCTGCCCGCGACGGTGCGGGGGCTACGCGACCGCGCTATGGCCGCCGAACCGATGCCTGTTGGGTAGCGGGTGGTACGACCGAGCGCGATTCTCACCTGCGTCCTCATGCGACGCACGACGCCGTATGAGTATCACGGAGCTAACGCGAGCGGGAGGTCGGTTGACCCCTCATCGAGCGCCGTGGCATCATGCGCCAGCCGCGGAGCGTGAGGCGATTTGCCCCGGCCGAGTTGCCCGTCGACGCCTGATCCGTGGTGCTGCGGCGGCCTCGCGAGGGCTTCTCGCCGCCCACGGCCACGGCTTCCTGCCAGCCCGATGTCATGAAATGAGGTGATGGGGCCGTGGTAGACCTGGATAAGACATACGACGCCATCGTGGTCGGGAGTGGGGCCTCCGGAGGCTTCGCCGCGAAAGAGCTCACGGAAGGGGGCCTCGAGGTGCTGCTCCTCGAAGCCGGCCCGCGGCTCAACCGAACCACAGACTTTCTCACCCACAAATGGCCATACGAAATGCCATTTCGTGGGTTCGACAAGCCTGGGGACCGGGAGCGGGTGTATCCGAATCAGTGGACCTCAGGTGAGTATACACGCGCGCTCTACGTTGACGAACGCGAGCACCCGTATACGACACCGAATGGGAAACCCTACAGGTGGGTACGATCTCGGTGCGTGGGTGGAAAGCTCCTTCACTGGGGCCGAAACGCTCGCCGCCTGAGCGATTTCGACTTCGGGGCCGCCGACCGTGACGGCTACGGGGACAACTGGCCGATCACCTATGCCGAGCTGGCGCCCTTCTACGACAAGGTTGAACGCTTCATCGGCGTGAGTGGTTCGGTCGAGAACATCCCGCATTATCCCGATGGACAATACTTCCCTCCGTTTCCCCTAAATTGTGGGGAGCGAATCGTGCAAAAGGTGGCGCCGACCTTGGGCCTGGGTATGCGCGTGGTCCCCAAACGTGCGGCGCAACGGGTGCAACGGGTCCATGGGCTGGCGGCGTGTCACTATTGCGGAAGCTGCGGCCGCGGGTGTGATGTCGGTGCTTTCTGGAACTCCGTCTCCGATACGCTCCCCGCCGCCGCGAGGACGGGCCGACTGACGCTGCGGCCCGATTCGCTGGTGCGTGAGGTCCTGGTGGACCAGGAGGGCAAGCCGAAAGGGGTTGCCTTTGTCGACCGCCAGAGCAAGCAGGACTACGCAGCCAAGGGTCGCGTGATCGTGCTCGGCGCGTCGGCCTTGGAGTCCACCCGCATCATGCTCAATTCGCGGTCGCGGTTTTGGCCTCAGGGCATCGCTAACTCCAGTGGCGTCCTGGGCCACTATTTGATGGGCAACTTCGGCGGACCCAGTGTCACGGGGCTGCTACCTCAGCTACGAGACCGCGAGCCGGTCAACGAGGACGGTAAGGCAAGCGGAGTCGACATCGTCCCGTATCGCAACATTCAGTCGCGCCACCCGAAGTTCCTTCGTTCGTATGTCCACGAAGGCGGGTCGGGCGCACGGATGTTTCCCGCGCATGCGAGATCCATGGCGGGCTATGGCAGCCAGTTCAAGAAAAACGTGCGGAGCTGGTACACGACACACCTCACCTTCAACACCAGGGCCGAAGTCCTGGCCCAATGGGAAAACTATGTCGAGATCGACAGCGACGTCGTCGACGCCTGGGGCATTCCCGTCCTGAATAAATTCAATCAAGCTCACGACGCGAAGAATCTATTCGTCGTCGATGGAGCATCGTTTGTCACCTCGGGTGGGTATGGTCCCACGCTGACGATCGGGGCGTTGGCTGCGCGCGCCTCCGACTACATCATCCAGCAGATGAAACGGCGGGAGCTGTGAACTCGACTCACGGGCGGCAAGGCGGCGTGAACCGGCGCACGGCGCTGAAACTCATGGGAGCCGGCGTGCTGGCGACCCGAGTGCAGGCTGCGCACTCTCAGTTGCTCGCGATGTTCCACGCTCCCGGTGACTATGAGCTCCAGTTTCTTAATTCAGCTCAAAACGAGCTAGTGGATCGTCTTGCGGAAATGATCATCCCCGCCGACGATCGTTCACCCGGAGCGCGTGAGGCAAAAGTCAGCCTGTTCATCGACCTCATGGTGCACCACAGTGGAAGCGTCGTACAGAGAGCATGGGCGGACGGTCTTCAGGCCGTGCAGGACGAAGCGCGGGAACGCTTCGAGAAGCCTTTCCTGCAGTGCACGTCCGAGCAGCAAGATCAGATGCTGGCGCGCATGGCTGCCAGAGAGGAGAGGCCGATCACGGGACTCGAGTTGTTTTTCGCACGTCTCAAGTCCTTGACGATCGATGGGTACTACACCTCGTCCATTGGCATTCACCAGGAGCTGCGCTACAAGGGAAACACCTCACAAACGGAGTTCAAGGGCTGCACTCATCCGGAGCACCAGATTCCATAGCAACCCGCAGTGAAAGTCCTGCGTCGCGATAGGGGCGGCGCGGCGCCCGGCGGGCAAGGCGTGAGGAGCGAGAATGCACACCCCGGTGTCGACGAGATTGGCAGGCCGGTCGGCGCTCGTCACCGGCGCGGGACGCGGCGTCGGGAAGGGCATCGCGCTCGAGCTTGCCCGGGCCGGATGTCGGGTGGCGGTCAACTACCACTCGTCCCGCGAACTCGCCGAGCAAGCGGTGGCCGAGATCGGGGATCTGGGCGGAGAGGCCTTCGCGGTGAAAGCCGACGTCGCTGCGGCTGCGGAGGTCAGCGACATGATGAGCCAGGTGGTCGATCGTTTCCGCCGACTGGACCTTCTGGTTAACAACTCGGGCGTTCAGACGTGGAAACACCTCCTGGAAGTCACCGAGGCCGAGTGGGACCGCGTCATCGACACGAATCTGAAAGGATGCTTTCTCTGTACGCAGGCCGCGGGGCGCTACATGAAAGATCACGGCGGTGGCGCGATCGTCAACATCGGCTCCGGGTGCAACAAGCTCGCGTTCCCGCAGCTCGTGGCCTACACGGCCAGCAAGGGCGGTGTTGAGATGTTCACCAAGGTCGCGGCCGTGGAGCTGGGGCGATACGGTATCCGCGTCAATTGCGTGGCGCCCGGAGCGATCGAGATCGAGCGCACACGGTCAGAGCACGGCGATTACGCGGGCGCGTGGGGAGAGATCACACCGGTCGGACGCGTTGGGGCCCCCGCCGATGTAGGCCGTGCCGTCGTGTTTCTCGCCAGCGACGAGTCGTCGTTCGTCAGCGGGCAGACGATCTGGGTCGATGGGGGCGTGTGGGCGCAAGCGAGATGGCCTGCCCAGCGCGATCGCCAGGCCGAAGATCCCACTGCAACCAAGGGCAACCGGCCAGCGCCTTCAGCCACTTGAGCCCGAGGCGTTCAGTTGGCCTGGGGGGCTGAAGGCCCTGCTGACCCGGTGGGCCCGTGGCGGGCGTGGGACCCGCGGGGCCCGTGGCCTCGAGAGCACCCGTGGGATCGCGCGGCCCGATCGCGACGAATACGTTCAAATATAATAGAATACAAAGAAGGTCATACGAACATGAGCCGAACTGTCACGCTGCGCCTGGACGAGGACACCTATCGAGAGCTGCGCGAGGCGGCCGAGGCCGAGAACCGTCCACTGTCGAATCTCATCGAGACCGCTGCTCTCCATCGGATCCGTGAGCAGCAGTTCGTCGATGACGCGGAGATGGCGGAGATCGCGAGCAACGCGCGGCTTCGCACTCGACTGACCGCGGGGTCCCGCGACGCGCAGCGGCGGCGGGGACGGTTCGTTGAATGAGTACCGAGTTTTCGAAACCGCCCAGTTCCAGAACGACCTGAAGCTCCTAGCGAAGGGCGGTCAGGCTCGGGTCATCGGTAAGCTCCACCAGGTGGTCTACGGTCGGTTGAGGGTCCATCCGCATTTCGGCCCCAACATCCGCCGACTGCGCGAGTACGATCCGCCGACCTGGCGGTACCGGATCGGCGCGTGGCGCTTCTTCTACGAGATCGACGAGGCTCATCGGATTGTGTACATGACAGCCGCGGCGCACCGCGGATCGGCCTACTGATAGCTCATCCTACCGCCAAGCCCCTCCGTACCTATCCTCCAGTAGCCCGTGGTGAACGTTCTGCGTCGCACCAAGGGCCGCCTCGAGCGACGCCGTGCCCGGCTGGCAAGGCGCGAGGAGCGAAAATACCGTGAGTATCTAGATTGACGAGCAACACATCAGCGGGATGCAGCGTCGGCCGAGACGAGCCTCAAGGCCTCGCCCGACGGACCGTGTGTCGCGCCCTGCGCCGTGTCAACGTTGTTCGAGGCGAAGCCACTCGCGCAGACGACTGAGGATCGAGTCCCAGTAGAGCTCCGATTCGCTCAGCCTTCGAAAGGTCTCCGGCAGGCTAAACGCGTCCGTGGGGGACTCTTCAATGTCATCGATGCGAACCGTGCGGGGACGAGACAGATACTCGAACCGTTCCTCCATCTTGACGGGAATCCCGGGGAGCTTTTCGTAGACGGCCAGCCTGGCCTTCTGCGCCTCCTCGGCGCTCGCATCGTCGGTTCCCCAAAAACGGAGATAATGTTCACGCGACTGAAAGAACTCGCCCTCGAGAGTGGGATCGATCCAGTACTGAGCCACGACCCGATCATATCGTCGGGAGTGGACCGAGACCTTGAGCCCCTCACGTCCGTTGGGAAGCTGCACCTCGCCCTCCGTTTCGATCGTCAGGTCCTCGACCAAGTCGGCGCTGACCCCGTACGCCCAGGGGAACCACGCGGGAGGGACCATCCCCGCCAGACGGCGAAGTCGCTGGGGTTCGAGCCGGCACAAGAATTTTGCTTCCGTGTCGAGCAGCGTCACCGTCGAGGAATCGAAATCCACGAGAAAGACAACGCTCGCGCCCCCCGGTTCGACGCGAAGCGCCCCCGGTTTGAAATCGACGACGTAGAGGGATTCCGCTCCGCTCGTTTCCACGACCACCCGGGCACGCAGACCCTGGTCCGGGAGCCAAGCGCCGAATACCAGGGCGAACCAGAGCGCGAGTGCGTTCATATACCGAGATTCTAGCCGGACATTGCCACTTCTGCCGCAGGAGAGGGGCGGCTTCGTCCTTGACCAGCTCACGCAGCCGTTGGCCGACGGCGAGGCGCCCTGGCCGCGATACGGAGCGGCGCCGGTTGCGAGGAGCTTGACAGAGGCCTCAAGACCCCGCTAGCGTCCCCCTGACATCCCGCAAGCTCCAGCAGAAACATGACGCAGCCCGGTCCGTTCGAACCGCTCACCCAAGGAGGTGTCGCGTGATCCGCACCCGCTTGTCACGTTTCGTCGCCGTCGTTGGTCTTGGCATCCTGCTCACCGGTCTCCCGGGGACCCTGCTCGCGCAGCCGTCCCAGGGAGTGACCCAGCATCGGCCGACGGTGGTCGGCGTCCACGGGCTGGTGACCACCGGCGGCCACTCGCTGGCCTCGATGGCGGGTCTGCAGATGCTCATGAAGAGCGGGACCGCAGCCGACGCGGCCGCGGCCATCCAGGCGACCCTCACGCTGGTCGAGCCGATGATGTCGAGCCTCGGTGGCAACGGCTTCATGACCATCTTCGAGAAGGAGAGCGGCTCGGTGTACTCGCTCAACATGACGGGCGGCGCGCCGATGGCGCTCGACCGCGAGAGCATGACGGCCGAGACGCTCAACAAGGGCGTCCGGGCGGGTATCGTGCCGGGCATCTTCGGCGGGCTCATCTCGGTGCTCGACCGCATGGGCAAGCTGAGCCTGGCCGAGGTGTTCGAGCCGGCGATCGGCTACGCGGAGAACGGCTATCCGATCGATCCGGCCACCGTGGCCTACATCGAGTCGCAGGAGGAGATTCTGCGCCGGCATCCGACCAGCGTGAAGGCGATGCTGCCTGGAGGGCGCCCACCGCGGCCCGGCGAGCTGTTCACGTGGCCGGATCTGGCCAACACGCTCAAAAAGTTGGTCGAGGCGGAGCAGAACGCCCTGAAGGCCGGCAAGTCCCGGTCGGAGGCCCTGAAGGCCGCCTTCGACCGATTCTACAAGGGCGACATCGCGCAGGAGTTCGACCGCTTCTTCAAGGAGAACGACGGGTTCATCACGACCGCCGACCTGGCGGCCTACGAGCCGATCTGGGCCGACCCGGTGCACATCACGTTCCGCGGGTATGACATTTACAGCAGCCCCTCGACTTCGCGTGGCGGGCTCGAGACGCTGATGCAGCTCAACCTGGTCGAGGGCTACGACCTGAAGACGATGGGGCACAACAGCCCGGCGACGCTCCACCTGCTGGCCGAGGCGATCAAGATCACCAAGGCCGACATCTACCGTTATACGGCCGACCCGAAGTTTACGAACATGCCGGTGAGCGGCATGCTCTCGAAGGAGTACGCCAAGACCCGGCGGGCCCTCTTCGACACGAGCAAGGCCATCCCCTACCCCGAGCCGGGTGATCCGGCCGGGTTTGGCACCGAGACCCAGGCGGCGGGGGTCGTCGTGCGACGGGAGTTCAGCGGGCATGCACCGCTCGGCGAGGAGGTCGACGAGGGACATACGACGAGCTTCTCGGTCGTGGACCAGTATGGCAATGCTATCGCCTGCACGCCGACGCTCGGGGGTGGCTTCGGGAGCGCGGTCGCGACGGGCTCGACGGGGATCTTCCTCAACAACGGCATGCGGCTGGGCTCGACCTCTCCCTACACGGACAACGTCAACTACGCGAAGCCGGGCCAGATCCCGATCCTCAACAACTCGCCGATCATCGTCCTCAAGGACGGCAAGCTGGCCCTGACCCTGGGGACGCCCGGCGGCGAGACGATCGGTCAGACGCAGTTCCAGGCGCTGCTCAACATCCTCGAGTTCGGCATGAACATCCAGGAGGCGATCGAGGCGCCGCGCTTCCGGCTCTATGCCGACCCGAACTTCTACCGGCCCGGGTCGCAGGTGACGATGCGGCTCGAGGATTCGGTGCCGACCGCGACGGTCGACCGACTGAAGGCGATCGGCCACGACATCGAGCTGATCCCGGCCTTCACCGGCGGGTCGAGCATGCAGGGCATTCGGATCGACCCCGAGCACGGCACGATGACCGCGGGCGCGGATCCGCGCCGCACGGGCTACGCGATCGGCTGGTAGCGCTACTGGAGCTTCGTGGCGAGCGAGTTCGTCCCGGCGGCCCAGGTGACGCCGCCGGCGTCGGAGTAGACCGCGCGCTCCACGACCAGCAGCGCCGGGGTGGCGCCGAGGCTCTCGATGAGGGCGCCGAAGCGCCGGCCGGCGGCCGAGGAGAACTCGGCGGCGACGTCGACGTTGAAGCGGCTGCTCGCGGCGATCGCGAAGGTCTTGGCGGTGGTCGTGCCGTCCTCGAACAGCAGCGTCACGCGCACGGATCCGGCGAAGCCTGACGTGTTGGCGACGAGGATGTAGGTCTGGAGGTTCCGGGCGCCGCCCAGCTCGCCCTCACCCAGCGCCCACGTCGTGCCCGTCGTCGTGGAGCCGGGGGAGTTGTGCGCCTCGTACCAGTTCGACACCGGCCCGGGCCACCACATGGCGCGCTCGGCGAGGAAGCTCACCCCGTTCGTGGCGGTGAGCGTCGTGGAGACCGCGGTGTCCGCGAGCAACGGGTCCTCGTGGTCGACGCCGATGCTCACGCGCGCCTGGGCCGGCACGGTGTAGGTCTTCGAGACGACCGTGCCACTCTGGAGCAGGTAGTCCGCCTGGACGGTGGCGTCGACCGTGTTGGGATTGGCCAGCAGCACGAACAGATCGAAGAACGCCCCCGTCGCGCCCTCCGCCAGGAACCAGTTCGTGGCCGGCGCGGTCACGCCCGCGCTCTCGTGTCCCGACCCGAAGGTCTGTTCCCCGGAGTCCAGATACATCGCCCGCTCGACGATGATCGGCTGCGCGGGGTCGGTCGATCGAAGGATGGCCGAGACGTCGGTGCTGGCGAGGATCGGCAGGGTCGAGGCCTCGGCATTGACCCAGATGTTGAATCGCGAGTTCGCCGGAACCGCGTAGGTCTTGATCACCGGCACACCGCTGGGTAGCAGATAGGTGACCTCCACCTGCGCGGCGCCCGGGTTCGGATTCTGGATCAGGTAGAAGAGGTTGAAGCCCGAGTGGGTCGCGCCCTCGGCCAGATACCAGGTGTCCGCGGCCGCCGCGATGTTCGTCCCGGCGTGGCTGCCGTACCCGCTGGCGACGTCCCGGGTCATCGTCCGGTCGCTCACGACCGCGACGTCCGATTCCACGACCGTCGAGAACTCTGCGCTCGTGAGACCCGCGAGGGCCTTGGCGTCGAACGTCGATCGCCGCCGGCCGCTCACGGACTCGAATCGGGTGATCACGGCGCCGTCCGTCCGGAGGCAGCGGAAGAGAACGGCCGCGGGCGGAGCACCCGGGTTGACGGTGGCGAAGCTGGTGTCGAAGAACGCGCTCGTCGCGCCCTCCGCGAAGAACCGGGTAAAGAAGCCGCGCGGATGGGTGTTGGCCTGGAACTCCTGGAGGCTGGTCTGGCCGTCCGCATCAGGATCCGCCGACGCGTCGGCGGCATCGAGCGGGTCGAGTCCGTACCGGAGCTCCCAGAAGTCCGGCATCCCGTCGCCGTCGGTGTCGGCCGTCGGGGAGCCCAGAGCGAGGAACGTGAAGCCGCTGGACAGGACCGTGCTGACGCCGCTGGACGACACCGTCACGTCGACCGCGCCGGCCGCGTGCGCCGGCGTCCATGCCGTGATGGTCGTGGCGTCGACGACGGTGACGCTCGTCGCGGCGACTCCACCGAGTGTGAGGGTGGCCGGCACGGCGGGGTCGAACCCGGTCCCCGTGATCGTGATCGGGGTCGCGCCCGTGGTCGCGCCCGCCGTCGGCGTGATGCCCGTGACCGTCAGGGCGGAGAAGGTTCGGAGATTCAGGCTCCACCCGGCGAGCGTGCCCGAGTCGATGCCGGAGTCATCCGTCACGGTCAGCGTCCAGACGCCGTTCGGATCCTCGCCGGCGAAGGCCGCGAGCGCTTCCTCGGGGACGAGCGGGGTCTGCGCCACGCCGCTCGTGAACGTGGCGTCGCTCACCGGCCCGGGGGGGGCGGTCGCCCCGGCCGCGTCGTTCCACAGCGTGCCGGCGAACACGTCGTCGGCTCCACCACCGTTGTCGGTCGTGAGCGTCGAGACGGTACCGGCGGGTGAGGTCAGCGTGATCTCGAGGTCGGCGGGAAACGTGTGGGTGATCGTCGTGGACACGGTCAGATCGTGCAGCAGCGGAGCGATGCCGCTCACGGTCAGCGTCGAGGTGGCCGTTGCGTTATCCACGATCGGCGTGGAGGTGGTGTTCGTGAACGTCGCGGCTCCCAGTGACGGTGCGGCCGCGCAGGTCGTCACGACGAGCCGCCAGCTGGCGAGCGTGCCGGTATCGTCGGTCGCGTCGTCGGCGATCGTGAGGGTCCACGCCCCGTTGGGGTCCTCGCCAATGAACGCGCCCAGCGATTCCTCCGGGACGAGCGGCGTCTCGACGATGCCGGTGGCGTAGCTCGTGTCGGTCGCGGCTCCCGGCGCGTTGGTGACGCCCGCCTGGTCGTCCCACAGTGTCCCGTTGAACACGTCGTCGGCCGTTCCCCCGTTGTCGGTCGTGAGGGTGACGACGGTGCCAGCCGGGGACGTCAGGGTGATGTCCAGATCCGAGGGGAAGGTGTGCGTGATGAAGGTTTCGACGTCGAGATCCCACAGATAGGGGTCGGCGAGGGAAACGGCGATCGTCGACGTCATCGTGGCCACGTCGGGAACCGGCGCCGGCACGAGGTTCTCGAACGTCTGGGTGGACGCCGCGCACGCGGGCGGACTCGAGTGCACCCGCGGGACCGACGCGCGTGACGCGGCGGCGAGTCGGACGTCGGCGCTGCCGACTCCGGGTGAAAGAATTGAGGGAAGACCTACGAGAAGCGACATCGTCACGGGACGCCACGAGGCCAGCAGCGTCTGCCACCATCGCCCCCCCAGGCATCGGTACCCCACCGGCAGTCGTCTCGGTCGGTCGAATCCCGCGCGAGATCCGTCGTGTCCGATGTACACACTTCTGCGTAGTGGGGGCCCCATATCCTGGGCTGTGTGTCGGGTTCCCGGACGAGGCTGCCGGTGCCTCGTCACCGATGCGCGCGTCTCGAGCATTGGAGTAGCGACCGGGTTCGTGTCCTCCTCATGGGCCGTCTCTCGCGCGTGGGACGGACGCCAGGGCGAGGGTGTACTGACTCCCACCGGAAGGCGAGCAACGACGGTGCCAGGATCGCGTGGCCGTGTCGAACCGTGCAGCGCGTCGTCTCGACCCCTCGAGCCCGCGAGCGTCCTCTCGAGGGCATCGCGCCGGCAACCTGCCGTGATGGCGCTTGACTCGTGTCCGGCGCGACAGGAGACTAGTGGACTGATCCACTGGTACGGCGGTCGCCGCTCCGCCCCACGGCGACGATCTGACGACGTCGTAGTGGCAACCGGTGCATTCGTCATCTGAAAGGGTTGGTGATCATCGATGAAGGACGCGACGCCCCGGACGGTGAGTCTCGAGACGGCCAAGGTGAAATTCCTAGAGGAGATGGCGACGAAGCACGGCTTGCCCGACGTCGACAAGGCCGTTCGTTGCTTGGTCGACTATGCGCGAGACAACCCGGATCGGCACGCGACGATCTTCGGCGAGATCCGCTGCCACGACTGCTAACCCAAGTGAGCTCTGGGGTTAGCCCGGTGCGACACACTCGATGGTCCGACGGTGGTGTCGCCATCCTTCTGCTGGTGGGTTGGCTCTCCGGTGGCGCGCCCGCGGTCGGTGGCGAGACGCGCCGGGTCGTGCCGAATCAGGAAGCGGCCGGTGCCGGCCCGTTCGATCTCCTGATCCGCGCCGGGCGTGTCATGGACGGCACCGGAAATCCCTGGATTCGTGCCGACATCGGGATCCGGCAGGGACGGATCGCCGCGATTGGCGAGCTGGGCGACGCGCCCGCGGGGCGCGTCATCGACGCCGGCGCCTTGCTGGTCGTGCCGGGCTTCATCGATCCCCACTCCCACGCCGCCGAGGGGCTGGCCCGCGCCGGTCTTCAGCAGGGGCAACCGATGTTGGCGCAGGGTGTCACCACGGTGGTGATCAACCCCGACGGCGGCGGGGCGGTCGACATGGCGGCCCAGCGCGCCGAGCTCGAGCAAAACGGGCTCGGGGTCAACGTGGCGCAGCTGGTCGGCCACGGCAGCGTCCGGCGGGCCGTTCTCGAGATGGCGGACCGCGCCCCAACCTCCGGCGAGCTCGACCGCATGCGCGGGCTCGTGCGCGCGGCGATGGAGACGGGCGCGTTTGGTCTCTCCAGCGGCCTGTTCTACGCGCCGGGGAGCTACGCGGACACCGAGGAGGTGATCGCGCTCGCCGAGATCGCGAGCGAGTTCGACGCCGTCTACGCGAGCCACATCCGGGACGAGAGCGATTACTCGGTCGGCGTCGTCGCGGCGGTGCAGGAGGTCATCGAGATCGCGGAGGCAGCCGGACTCCCGGGCATCGTGACGCACATGAAGGCGCTGGGCCCCGACAGCTGGGGCCGGTCCGTCGCCTCGACCATGCAGATGGAGGCGGCGCGTGCGCGGGGAGTGGAGGTTTTCGCCGACCAGTACCCTTACGCGGCATCGTCCACCGGCGTGACGGGCGCCCTGATTCCCCGGTGGGCGCAGGTTGGCGGCGAGGACGAAATGAAGAAGCGGATCGAAGACCCCGCGACGCGGACGCGTTTGTCGGAAGAGGTGCGCGAGAACATCCGGCGTCGGGGCGGAGCGGCGTCACTGCAGGTGGCGCGGTTCGAGCCGGATCCCGACCTGGAAGGGCAGACCCTGGCGGCGATCGCCGAAGCCTGGAAGCGTGCGCCCGAGGAGGCGGCGCTGGATCTGGCGGGGCGGGCCAGGACCTCGCTGGTGTCGTTCAACATGTCGGATTCGGACGTCGAGCACATCATGCGCCGGCCCTACACGATGACGTCCAGCGACGGCGGGCTGGTGGCCCTTGGAGAGGGGAAGCCGCATCCCCGTAACAACGGCGCGTTCACGCGGAAGCTGGCGCTCTATGTCCGCGAGCGGAAGACGATCGGTCTGGAGTTCGCCGTGCGGTCGATGACGAGCCTGCCGGCGCTCGTCTTCGGCGTGCCCGACCGCGGCGTCCTGCGAGAGGGCGCCTGGGCCGACATCGCCATCTTCGACCCGGCCTCGATTCGGGAAACGGCCACCTACACCGAGCCCCACTCTCTGGCCGAGGGGATGAGCTACGTGCTGGTCAACGGCGTCGTGGTCGTCGACGACGGCCGGTTCACGACGGAGCTGCCTGGACGCGTCCTGCAACGCAGGACGTGCGCTCCGGGCTGCTAGCAGTCTCACAGATCTCACACACGGCGGGACGCCCGGGCGGGGCCTCCCGCCACTTCTCTCACTCCGGGACGACCGCGACTGCCTCGATCTGAATCAGCGCCGCCTCGCTGCCGAGCCGGGCGACCTGCACGACGGAGCTCGCGGGCGGCGTCTCCTCGAAAAACTCACGCCGGACCTCGAGGAAGACCGGGAGCTGCGTCATGTCCACCACATAGGTCGTGAGCTTCACGACGTCGCGGAGCGAGCCGCCCCCCGCCTCGACCGCCGACTCGACGTTCGCGAAGGCCTGCCGCGCCTGCGCGCCGAAGTCGCCCACGCCGACAATCGTGCCGTCGGGCGTGCGCGCGACCTGGCCGGCCGTGTAGATCGTGCGCCCGGGGCCGGCGACCACCACCTGGGTGTACCCCGATGGTGTCGTCAACGTCGGTGGATTGAGATGGCGAGTGCCGGCCGTCGACGGCCTCTGCGCGAGCCCGGCGACCGTACCTGCCAGGACCAGGGTCGGCAGCGACCAACGCATGGACGTCCTCCCGTCGGGAACAGGAAAGGGATGATCGCGGGGCGGAAGCCCGCGCGGCACATCGTTCAGTGATCCCCGTAGCTGAGCTCACCGGCGTCGACTCGCACCGGCAGCCGGTTCTCCCTCGGGGGCAGGGGACAGGTCGTGTAGGGGTTGAACGCGCATGGCGGGTTGTAGGCCTTGTTGAAATCGAGGATCACCTTCCCATCCACCGGTGTGTCGGTCCTGAGGAAACGAGCCGCGCCGTAGGTCTCCTGGCCGCTCGTCAGATCCCGGAAGATGAACCACAGTCCATTCCGCCTGTCGACGGCCTTCATCCGGTGCTCCTGGCCGACGAGGGTGAACGCGACGAGCCCGGAGCTCGTGTAGTGCTCGGTGTCTCCGAGGATATTCGGGACGTCGAGCGGCTGGGTTTCGCCGTGCGGGATGAACCGACCCTGCACACGATACGCCTCGTCGACCGCAAACCATCGCCGTCCCTCGAACTCCTTCCGGATCCGGCTGTTGCGATCCCTCACGCGAATGGCGCGCCGGTCGCCGCTAATGTGGACGAACATCGTCAACCCACCCAGCGTGATCGTGTCGGCCGGGGTGCCATCGCCGGCGGTACGCAGCGCGGTCGCCTCGACGGGCTCGCCGTTGACGGTGAGGGTCGTCCCCGGCGTCGCGCGGACGGCGGTCTCGCCATCGTGGAACTCGAACACCCCAGCCTCGGCGGGCGCCGAATCCGCTGGCAGGACGATGTCGTTCAGGGGGCTCGAGCCGAACCGGTTCTCTCCCTCGGCGAGGAAGAACAGACCGGCGACCGTCAACCAGCCATCGTCGGCCTTCAGGGCGGTCTCCTGCTCCTGCCGCCATTTCTCGATCTCGGCCTCGTACGCGGCGTCACGGGTCGCCTGGACACTGGCCGTGACGGCGAGCGCGAGTGAAAGAGTGAGACCTGCGATGAGTGAGCGCATGGACGTGACTCCCCAGGAAGCTCTCATAAATGTCAAGGGGCGCTCGTCGAGCCTCCAACATCGGTATGGATAGCCCATCATAGTGCGGTGGCTGGAGACGGTCAATCGAGCGCCGGCCGAAGCGGCTCTCGGCGATACCCGTGACTTCAGCTATGATCGGCTCATGTCGACCCCGACCGCGCAGCCGTCACAGCGTCCAGCCACGAGAAATCGAGACGAGATCGACGACCAGCTCAAGTGGAATCTGTCGGACATGTACCCGAGCTGGGAGGCGTGGCACGCCGACTACCAGGTGCTGGCGCAGAAGATCGATCGCTACGCCGAGCTGAAAGGCACGCTCGGCGGCGGACCCGATCAGCTGCTGGCGGCGCTGCGACGCAGCGACGAGCTCGACGAGCTGGCGTACCGGGTCTGGTATTACCCGGCTCTTCATTTCGACGAGGATCAGCGCGACAACGATGTGAACGCCAGGCGCCAGCAGGTCCAGATCGTTCTGGCCCGCTGGCAGGAGGCCGCCTCCTGGTTCAATCCGGAGCTCCTGACCATTCCCGCGGACACCGTGCAGACGTGGATGCGCGAGCAGCCGGCGCTCGCCGGCTATCGGTTCGCCATCGAGAATCTCTATCGCCAACAGGAGCACGTTCTCGACGAGGCGGGCGAGCGGCTCATGTCGCTGACGAGTCGACTGGGAGAGGCGCCGAGCGACGCCTACGGCGCGCTCTCGACGGCCGACATCCGCTACCCGACGGTCACGTTGTCGGACGGCGAGGAGACCGTCGTGTCCTACGGCCGGTACCGCGAGATCCTGGCGACTTGCCGAGACCAGCGCGATCGGGTGGCGACGTTCGAGGCCCTGCACGAGGTGTTCAAGGCGAACCTCAACACCTACGCCGCGCTCTACAATGCCGTGCTCCAGCGCGACTGGTTCCAGGCGCAGGCGCGCGGCTACCGGACGACGCTGGAAGCCGCGCTCCACGGGAACAACATTCCGCCCTCGGTCGTCGAGAACCTCATCGCGTCGACCCGCGCCTCGATCGAGCCGCTCCAGCGCTATCATCGCCTCCGCAAACGCGCCCTCGCGTTGGAGACCTATCACGTTCACGACTTCTCGATCCCGCTCGTCGAGCTGGAGGAGACCTACCCGTATCAGGAGGCGGCGGACTGGGTCGTCGCGTCGGTCGGTCTACTGGGGGAGGCCTATCAGAGCCGCGTGCGGGAGGCCTTTCGCAGCCGATGGATCGACGTGTACGAGAACGAGGGGAAGCGAAGCGGCGCCTACTCGGCGCCGGTCTACGGCATCCACCCCTACATGCTGCTGAACTACAACGATACCCTCGACGCGGCGTTCACCCTCGCGCACGAGATGGGCCACTCGATGCATACCGTCCTCTCGCACGAGGCGCAGCCCATCCACTATGCGGCCTACACCATCTTCGTGGCCGAGGTGCCGTCGACGCTCACCGAGGTGCTCTTCCTGGAGCACCTGCTCGCGCAGACGACCGACCCCAGACGACGAACGGTGCTCCTCCAGCATGCGATCGACAGCATCACCGGGACGTTCTACTCGCAGGTCCTCTTCGCCGACTACGAGCTCCAGGCCCATCGCCTCGTCCAGGAGGGACAGGCGATCACGGCCGGGGTGCTGACCGAGCTCTACGGCGGGTTGCTGGACCACTACTACGGTAACGCGCTCGACGCCAACGAGCTGGCCAGGATGACCTGGGCCCGGATCCCGCATTTCTTCAGCTCGCCCTTCTACGTGTACCAGTACGCGACCTGCTTCGCCTCGGCGGCGAAGCTCGGGATGGAGATCCTGTCGGACGACGCGGCGGCGCGCGCGGCCGCGGTCGGCCGCTATTTCGACCTGCTGAAGGCTGGAGGCAGCGACTATCCGATGGATCTGCTCCGTCGCGCGGGCATCGATCTGAGCCAGCCCGAGACCGTGGAGGCGGTCTCGCAGCAGCTCGACGACCTCGTCTCCCGGCTCGAGACGGAGCTGGAGCGCGTGAGTCGAGAGTCACGCCGTGGCGGTGGGTAGGCGAATCTCGATCGTCGGGCCGCCACCCGGGCGTGCGACGGCCGCGATGGTGCCGCCATGCCGCTCGACGACGGCCTTGACGATCGAGAGCCCGAGACCGCTCCCCGCGGGGGTGCCACCGCGCGACGCTTCCACCTTGTAGAACCGTTCGAAGACGTGCGTGAGGTGCTCCGGAGGAATGCCGTGACCGGTGTCCTCGACCCGGAGCGAGATGACGTTCGCCTCCCGCTGGGCCGTGAGATCGACGCGACCTCCCGCCGGGGTATGGCGCAAGGCGTTCGCGGCGAGATTCTGGAGGGCCTGCTCCAGCCGGTGCGGGTCCCCACCGACCGTCTCGGCGCCCGCGCCAATCGAGATCGCCATGGTCACGTCCTTCTCTTGACACTCGCGCTCGTGCCGGGCGACCACGCGTTCGAAGAGATCGCCAATCGCCACGGTTTCCGTCGTCAGGGTACCGCCGCCACCCTCGAGGCGGGCCAGATCCAGCAGATCCCCGACGATGTGCTCGAGCCGAGACGTCTCCTCACCGACTATCCCGAGGTAGCGCTCGCGCGTGTGCGCATCGAGTGTGAGGTCGGGCATCGACAGGGTTTCGAGATAGCCGCGCATGGCCGTGAGCGGTGTCATGAGCTCGTGCGAGACGTCGGCCAATAGCTGTCGGCGGGCGCCATCGGAGGCGCGCACCTGCGCGTCCTGTGTTCTGAGGTCGACCGCCATGGCGTTGAACGCCCGGGCCACGGCCGAGATCTCGTCGCCGCCCTCGGCCGGGGCGCGGGCCGTCAGGTCCCCGGTGCCGAGCCGCCGTGCCGCGTCCTCGAGACCCTGGAGCCGGGCACGGGCGGGCCTGAAGATGAAGAACGCCGTCAACGCGGTACCGAGACCGAGGATGGCCAAACCGACACCGATGAGGGTCGGGCCGAATTGCCGGAGCGTGAGGCCGAGCGGAGAGGCCGGCGCGACCGCCACCACGCCCACCGTGCGGTCGTCGACCACGATCGGCGCCAGCCTCGGACTGCGTAGTCGCCGCCCCCGACCGCGCGCCCGGTTGTTGCGCTCGAGCCTGGCTCGAGCGAGGGTCACGAGACGCTCCGGCGGGGCCATCCCGTCCTGACTCTGGTAGACCCGGCCATCGGCCATCACGACGAAGAGGGGCCACGAGCCCGACCCGTACTCTTCGCGGAGGTAGCGGTCGATGTCCAGCGCCCGGTTCTGCGCCAGGACAGCGCTTAGATCCAACGCCGCCACGGCGACCAGGCCGCGCGGGGAGGGTCGCTCGCCCGGCGATCGTGCGATCACCCAGAGGAACAGAACGCCCTGGGCCACCAGGACGCCCATCAGGAAGAGAATGAATCCCAGCGCGATCCGCCAGTAGAGGCTGCGGTACCAGGCGCGACTCTCGGCCGGTGGCGTCACGCCGATTCCCTCTCGCGCTCGCGCATCACGTCGTCAGTGTAGCGTAGCAAAGCCCAGTTGCCGGCCGCCGCCGGGCGATCATCACGGGCTGCCAGCCGCCCGTGGCCAACCAGTTGGCCCCCGCGGGCAATCGCCGGTCCATCCCGCGTGGGTCTACCCGGCCTCCCGAGGAATTCGATCCCACCAATGGCCGACGATCCGCCGATCGTCGGCGGCGCCGGAGGGGCATCGTGATTGCAAGACGGATCACCATCCGTCCGCGCGTCTCTCTCCGTTCCCAGCAGGGGGAGCAAGTGATGGCCAGGATCACCCAGGCGGAGCGTGTCAATGCCGGAGGTCGAATCGAGCACCGCTACGCCCTCTGGGATCGGCCGCTGCGCTGTACCTATACCGATCCGGAGGTCTACCACTGGGGCTACGTCTACGAGGCGCTGCGCGAGCAGGGGCTGAATCACGAGACGGCGATCAGCAGCGTCGAGCGCCAGATGGATGTCGCGGCGGGAGAGACCAGTGCGGCGGGACCCACCGGGCGGCCGCGGCCCACCGGCCGCGTTCGGCTCGATAGCCGCGTCTTCGCGGACGACCGCGGGTCCTTCCTGGGCTTGGGAGCCTCGCTCTTCTGGGCGCCCTGGGGGTATCGGCACGATGCCGGACGCCTCGAGCGCGATCTGGACTGGCTGTCTCGCCACGACTTCGACTACGTCAGGGTCCTGGGGATGGTGGGCGCGCAGCCATTCTGGACGGGCCGAGAGATCGATCCCGAGTGGGCCGACTACTGGGACGTGATGGCCGGGCTGGCGGACCTGGTGTTCGACGGCTACGGCCTGCGGCTGCAGCCCGTGATCTTCGCCGATGCGCAGGTGATGATGCCGGAGCGCGAACGGCGGCCCCGGTGGGTCGACGAGTGGGCCCGATTCGCCGAGCGTCGGGCCGAGAAGCTCGTCCACCTCGAGGTTGCCAACGAGTACTGGCAGAACGGCCTGGATCGTGACGAGCTGCAGAGGCTGACGGCGCGTCTCGCGTCACAGACGAAGGTGGCCGTTGCCGCCTCGGCGCCGCGGGGGCACGATTGCGCCACGTGGCAGGGGCTCTACCACGCCAGCGGTGCGACCCTCGCGACCATGCACCTCGACCGCGATCGATCGCGGACCGACGGCGCGTGGCGGCCGGTGCGGCAGGCGTGGCACCCGCGGGGATGCAACGGCCTGCCGCCGGTCTGGACGAACAACGAGCCGATCGGCCCCGGGAGCTCGGTGGCCGCCGACGACGATCCGCTCCGCCTCGTCATGGGCGCGGTCGTGACGTTCGTCTCGCAGGGTGCCGGCTACGTGTTCCACAGTTCCGCCGGGGTTCGCGGGCTCGACAGGCTGCGTAGCGTGCCCAACGCCGAGGCGACCGTCGATGGTCTGATGGCGCTGCGGGGCTACCTGCCGCGGGATCTGCCGAACTGGGAGCGGCACAATCATCACTGGTCCGGTCACCCCTTCAGCCCGTCGCTCGACAAGCAGATCTGGCCCGACGGGCGAGAGTACGGGGTCGTCCGGGCGTTCGCCGCAACGTCCGGTGAGGCCTTCGTCGTCGCCCCGATCGGGATCCGTGGGCACGTCGATCTCACCGCGCGGCGACCTCTCAGCTGCGACGTGATCGACCCACTCACCGGCCGGGTGCTACGGAAGCTCGCCCTGGACACGGATCAGACGGCCCGCCTCGGCGACGACTCCTCAGCGGTCGTGCTCAGAGGGCGGTTCCGAACCTAGCGTAGGCGTCGTGAGGACGCGGTGGAGCGAGGGACGGGGTGCTAGTGCTCGTACACGTCGAGCGCCACACGTTCTGGCGCCTGCGGGTCGAACTTGACTGGGACGCGGCTCCCCGGCTGGAACTGCGGGATGTGCACGCGCGAGACGAGGCTCTTCGGAATCGTGGTCTCGTAGCACGGGAGATCCGCCGGGTAGACTTCGACGCGGAGGCCGATCACGGGGTCGTCGTTGACCGTGATGCCGGTGTCCCAGATCTGGAGGATCGTCGCCTCGGCTGACTGCTCGTTCCGTTGCAGGGCCCTGGCCTCGGAGACCCCGCTCATCCGGTCGACCATCGCGCAGCCGCTCCCCACGACGAGACCGATCGCCGTCAGGGAGATCGCGGTCGCGGCCCTGATGACCCACATGGCGCGCTCCTTTCAGCTTGGCAGGCGATACGGATAGTCTCTCGCAGACGTGACACCCGCACAAGAGGTTTCCGGCTGCTCGCGAACCGCGAGTGGTTCGTCCGCGAGGCGGAGGCGGGAGAACGGCGGGAACGCCCGACGCTACGATCTCGTCTAAAGGATGAGAGGGGAGACAACGGGGGACGTGAGGGGGAGGCGAGAGACAAGGAGAGAACCATGAGAGCTCTGTGGATGATGCTTGCGGCGGGGGTCCTGGTCGCGACGCCGACGCTGGCCGGTCAGCCGGAGCGCAAGTCGAAGCAGGTGTTCGACGATGTCGTCGAGCGCGTCAACAACTACATCTACTACACGATCTTCGACCATGTCTCGGTCGAGCTGGACGAGCTGGACCGTGGGATCGTCACGCTGACCGGTCAGGTCACGATGGGCTACAAGCGCAACGAGATCGCGCGGCGGGTCGGCGAGGTGGACGGCGTCGAAACGGTGCGCAACGAGATTGGGCTCCTTCCGGCATCGCAACTCGACGATGCGCTTCGGGCGCGTCTCGCCCGCCAGATCTACGGCAACGTCAACTTCCGTCAGTACAGCCCCGTGAACGCGCCCATCCACATCGTGGTCGAACACGCGCGTGTGACGCTCAAGGGCGTGGTGACCGACGGGGTCGAGCGGGCGCTGGCCCGGTCGCTTATCGCGACCGCCCCGGGCGTGCTGTCGGTGACCAGCGAGCTCAAGACCGAGGCCGAGGCTCGGGCGGAGCTGGAACAGATCGGGTAGCACTCCACTCCGGGCCGTCCACCGGAGGGTGCTCCCGCCTGGTGGCGGCCCGCCCTTCCACGCCTGACGGCGCCCCCGCATCTCGAACGCCTCCACGCCGTCGATCCAGCCGATCAGCGCTGCGGCGCCGGACGAATCGAGGGTCGCCGATTCCCCTCGCCTTCTCATCGGCACCCCGCGACGGGCCGAGAGGAGGGCTGGAGAAGTCTACACGGGCTGCTAGCCGCCATCGTAGCTTCGCGCGTAGACTGGGCCGTGACCGACGGATCGCACCAATGGAGGGCTGCTGTATGCATAGGACGAATCGACGGAGTTTCCTGACGCGCCTCGCGGGGCGCGGGGCCGTCGTCGCGGCGGGAGCCGCGGCTGCGACGGCTCCCGTGGCGGCGCAGGATCGACCGGTCAAGACGGTCCACTATCCCGACGGCCCCAAGCCGGAGGAGACGCCGCTGTTCAACGGCACGGTGTCCTACGGCGATCTCCTGTTTATCGCCGGTATCGGGTATCACTCGGAGGGCGACATCAAGGTGCATACCAAGGGTGTCCTCGATCAAATTCAGCGTCGACTCGAGCGGGTCGGCTCGTCGATGGACAAGGTCCTCAAGTGCAACGTCTACTTGAATGACCTGAACGACTACGCGGACATGAACGAGGTGTTTCGTGGCCGGTTCGGGGACGAGCCTCCGGTGCGCACCACGATTGCCGCGGCCGGTGGTATCCCCGGGAACTCACTCGTCGAGATCGACGTGATCGCGACGCTCTGATCCCGTTCTGACCCCGGCGTGACCGTTCGGGCGAGCGAACCGACCCGATCCGGCACATGCGGGTCCCGGGCCGACTTCCCACCCCCGGTCGTCCGAAAGCCCGATGACATTCGGGCGGCGGCCGGCTACAATGCCGGTTGAGTCGAAAGGCCGTCTCGACCTCCGGGGACGGAGTCCCTTGCGGTCCGGTCGGTGATGATGGAAGCATCGAATGAACGGAGGCGTTATGAGTCTGAGCCGCCGCAGCTTCGTGAGTGGGATGGCCGCCGCCCTGGGGCTCGTGGGCATGCGTCCCACCAGTCTCCTTGCACAGGCCTCGTCCGGCAACATGGCGCTCGATCCGGCGATGCGCCAGCGTATCGCCGACTACGACGCGGCGGCCAAGCTGTCGAGCAACGAGAACCCGTGGGGACCGCTCGATTCGAGCATGGAGGCCATGAACTCGGCCTGGAAGTACTCCAACCGCTACGGCTATCCCGACGGTGATGTGCATCGGAAGATCGCCGAATATCACGGGGTGACGCCGGAGCACGTCCTGCTCGGTGCAGGTTCGGGCGAGATCCTCGGTCTCGTCGGCTTGACGTTTCTCGAGGGTGGCAAGAAGGTCCTTGGCGTCGAGCCGACCTACAACTCGGTGTTCGCGCGCGCGTCGAGAATCAAGTCGGACGCCATCAGGATGCCGCTCAACGAGGACTACTCGCAGAGCATCCCGGCGTTCGTGGCGGCCACCAGGCGTCACAACCGGGAGCTCGGGTTCGTCTACCTGTGTAACCCGAACAACCCGACCGGCATGATTGTGACCAAGCAGGAAGTGAAGGAGCTGCTCGACGGCACTCCGGAGGACCTGCCGGTGCTGATCGACGAGGCCTACCACGACTTCGTCCAGGACCCCAATTATGCGACGTCGGTGCCCCACGTCCTCGAGGGTCGGCAGGTGATTGTCGCGCGCACGTTCTCGAAGGTCTTCGGGCTCGCCGCGATGCGGCTGGGTTACGCGATTGCGCCGCCGGACGTGATCGATCGGATGCGGCCGCACTCGATCGGTAGCATCAACGCGCTCGTGAAGTGGGGCGCGGTAGCCGGGCTCGAGGACACGTCGGGCCGGGACTGGGTCAAGACGCAGACGATCGCCATTCGAGAACAGACGATCGCGGACATTCGGGCGCTCGGCTACGAGGTGCTGCCCTCGGAGACGAATTTCTTCATGGTGGGCATTCGCCGGGAGATCCGGCCGGTGATCGACGAGTTCAAGAGTCGCGGCGTCCTCGTCGGCCGCCCGTTCCCCCCGATGACGCAGCACATGCGCGTATCGGTCGCGACCGAACCCGAGATGGCCCGATTCATGAGCGCGTTCAAGGAGATCTTTCCCCCGGTGAAGACGGCGGCCGGCGCGTAGCCGTAGCCGCTCACCCCAATAGCGTCGTGTAGTGGTTCGTTCCGTGTCCCTGGGCGATCGGGTGCCGGGGGCACGGAGGGAGCGCGATCTAGAGGGGGTTGACATCCGCGAAGATAGTTGTATACACAAATATAAATCGCGAACATCGAGCGGCTGCAATCCAGACCGGCGCCAACCCGAGTGACGAGGCGACGCGGCGTTTGCGCACCGGGATCCGGGCGCTCGTCCGACGATTCTCGTTGTCCGAGCGCGCGGACGTATCGTGCTGCGGCCTGACCGTCGCCCAGGCGGCGACCCTCGAGGCGTTGCGTGGCGCGGGCCCCATGCGACTGGGCGCGCTGAGCGGGCGGCTGGGCATCGCGCCGAGCACCCTGACCCGTAATCTGGTGCGTCTGGAACAGGCCGGCCTCGTCTCCCGTGAGCCCGACCTCGAGGATGCCCGGGCCTTCCGGATCGTTCTCACGACGGAAGGGCGCCGCGCGGCCGCACGCGTCGAGACGCAGGAGGAGGTGTTTGCCGCCGACATCCTGGCGCGTCTCCCGGCGATTCACCGAGATCAAATTCTGGCGGGCCTCGGGGCCCTGGTCGACGCGGTGCACGCGGCGACCGAGGCCTGTTGTCCGGGCGCCTACGATCACCTGCGGGAATGCTGCACGGCGGAGCCCTCCCGCGCACCACAGGACACCTAAGGAGCGGTGATGATGACCCCAGATGCAATCCCGCACGACGTCGACGTGGCCGCGCGCGCAGGCGCCAACGTCATCAACGACCCGGGCGACGCGCCCGACGTCACCACCACGCCGGGGACGGAACACGACCGGCCATTAGACCCCGAGCGCCTCGTCGAGGCGGTGAAGGAACGCTACGGACGGATCGCCGAGGGGAGCGTGTCGGGGTGCTGCGGTCCCGCGAACGCGTGCTGTGGTCCCTCGGCGGACGCGCCAGATTCCGTGGGCCACCGGACGGGGGATCTGGTGGCCGTCCCGGAGGAGGCCAACCTGGGGCTCGGGTGTGGCACCCCGCTCGATGTGCTGGACCTGACCCCGGGGGAGGCGGCCCTCGATCTCGGGTCGGGCGGCGGGCTCGACGCGTTCCTGGCGGCCCGCCGCGTGGGCCCGAGCGGGCGAGTCATCGGTGTCGATCTGACGCCCGCGATGGTCGAGCGCGCCCGCCGGAGCGCGGCCGACGCCGGGTTCACGAACGTCGAGTTCCGCGAGGGACGTCTCGAGGCGCTGCCGGTCGAGGATGCGTCGGTCGACGCCGTGACGAGTAACTGCGTGATCAACCTCGTTCCCGACAAGGCGGCCGTCTTCCAGGAGGTGGCGCGTGTGCTCAAGCCGGGCGGGCGGCTCGTCATCTCCGATATCGTGCTCGACAGTCCGCTTCCCCCGTCGGTGGAGCGAGATCTGCTGGCCTACGTCGGGTGCGTCTCCGGTGCGCTCCAGCGGGAGGAGTACTTTGCGCTCGTGAGACAGGCCGGGCTGGACGAGGTCGACATCCTCGTGGATACCGATGCCGTCACGAAGCTGGCCGGCGCCGTGCCGGAGGATGTACGCGCGCTCGCCGAGGCCAACGGCACCAGCGCCGCCGACCTCGCGGGCAAGGTCCGGTCCGTCACTTTCCGGGCAACGAAGCCACGCACATAGCGTGACGCAAACGGTGGGGCAGGGCCGGGTTGGATGTTGTCGTCCACCGTGACCGATACCGCCTGCGTGGCCCCCTGGCTCAGGTTGACGGTCCCCGCGTTGGAGAGCACGACCGAGCGAAAGTCGGCCACGGCGCGATTCTGGGTCACGCGGTTGCCCGAGCCCTGAATCTGACCGCCGGGGCCGGGCGCCGTCGGTGACCCGTCGTCGCCGCACGCCAGGGTCCAGGCGGCCAGCACCAGCGCGAGTGCGGCTCGACCGTGTCCCGGGCGCCCCCGCCCTGCCTCGGGCTCGCGCGTGGTCAGACGCCGTGCCATGAAGATCGCCGAGTCGGGGCAGAGCGCGGCGAATTCCTTCGACCGCTGAATTTCGGGCGGGGCCTCGGTGCGTGGAACGGGCCGGAACCCGCGCCGTGCGAAGAAGCCGTCCGCGGTCGTCGTCAACAGATAGAACGCCCCGACGCCGCGGGCCCCGGCCCGTGCTTCCAGCGTGTCACACAGCCTCGACGCCAGGCCCTGGCCGCGAAAGGCCGGGGCGACGGCCACCGAGCGTACGAGCGCGACGGGGCCGTAGATCTCCATCCCGCAGACACCCGCCAGGTCCGAGTCGGCCTGGGCGACCAGGAAGTTGGCCAGATGCTCACCGACATCCTCGGTAGGAAGGTCGGCGGCGCCCAGGAGCGCCCGGATCGGCCCGAGATCGTCTGGTCTAGCGGATCGGATCTCCATGTGGCGTGCCCCCCTGTCCCGATGGTCCTGGCTCGTCACCCCCGCTGTGCGATCCGAGCTGCGTGCGGGGTGTGAGGGACATGCGTTCCTTGTGGGCCGGCGCCGCCAACCCTCTGTTGAGTCTACTGCCTTGTGGGTCATACTTCCTGCGTGCGGCCGGCGCGGACCGGCCGCGGGGCACGCTGTCGATTCGGACGACCCGTCGCGTCGACGCCGACCCGACCGCGCCTCGGCCGCCCGGAGTCGTGGCGCGAGGACGAGAGCCGCGCGGGCGACGCGGCCCGTCCGGCCTCATCATTCGGCGAGGAGATCCATGCGCACCAGGATCGCGGGCACGGGCATGTACGTGCCCGACCACATCGTGGATAACGACCGGCTGGCGAGGGTCATGGACACGAGCGACGACTGGATCCGCAAGCGCACCGGGATCGTGACGCGGCGCTTCGCCGGGCCGGACCAGGCGACCAGCGACGTGGCGGTGCCGGCGGCCGAGATGGCGGTCCGGGCGGCGGGGCTGGACAGGAGCGACATCGACTACGTGATCTTCGCCACGATGACCCCCGACTACTACTTTCCCGGGGCGGGCTCCGTCTTTCAGCGCAAGTTCGGCCTCCGCGACGTGCCGTGCCTGGACATCCGGCAACAGTGCGCGGGGTTCCTCTATGGCCTGCAGCTCGCCGACGCGATGATCCGGTCGGGCCAGCGACGCCACGTGCTGTTGGTTGGCGCCGAGGTCCATGCCGGGTTCATGTCCTGGACGTCCTGGGACGTCGTGCTGGGGTACTCCGACCGGCAGGTCGAGCCCGAGGAGCGCGCCTGGAACACCCGGTTCCGCGATCGCACCGTCCTGTTCGGTGATGGCGCCGGCGCCTTCGTGCTTTCCTCCAGCCAGGAGGATGCGCACGGGTTCGAGGACGTCGTGGTGTACACCGACGGCGACCATGTGGACAAGATGTGGGTCAAGGGCGGCGGCAGCGCCTACCGGCACTACTTCGATCCGCGGATGTTCGAGAGCGGAGACACGGTGCCGATCGTCGAGGGCCGCGACGTGTTCAAGGTGGCCGTGACGTTACTGCCCGCCGTCGTCGAGGAGATCGTCATCAAGAACGGCTATTCGCTCGACGACATCGACCTTCTGGTGCTGCACCAGGCCAACCTGCGGATCAACGAGGCGGTCCAGAGGCGTCTGGGTGTGCCCGGGCACAAGATCCACAACAACATTCAGCACTACGGCAACACGACGGCCGCGACCCTGCCGCTGGTGTTCCACGAGGCCACACAGACCCGTGAGCTGGAGGCGGGCGCGCTGGTCTGCTTCGCCGCGCTCGGGAGCGGCCTGAACTGGGGCGCCGCGCTCTACCGCTGCTAGCTTGACTTGTCAGATCCGCCCCACAGTGGGCGAATCTGACAAACCAGTACTCCAGCGCTTCGTCACTCGGCAGGGGTGCGGCTCGGACGAGACGGGGGGGTGGCCGACAGCGTCAGCGACAGCACGCACGCGACGGCCGTGATGACGGCCGACAGCAGAAAGACTCGCTCCTCCATCACGCCGTAGAGCAGCCCGCCGACCACCAGGCCCACGATGCTCGCCACGGCGGCGCCGCTGGTGGCCAGTCCCTGAACCGCGCCCTGCGCATCCTCATCGGCGGCGCGGGAGATCACGCCCAGCAGCGACGGCCACATGACCCCGTTGCCCAGCGCGAGCAGACCCGTGCCGACGTAGATGATGGCGGTCCCGGACGCCATGAAGCAAAGGAAGCTCAGACCCAGCAGCAGGCTACCCGCGCTGAGCAGGAACCGATCCGACCAGATCCGCAACGCGCGGCGCAGCACCGGTCCCTGCACGACCGCCATCATGAGGCCCATCGTCGAGAAGAAGATCCCGGTGTCGGTCAAGGACCACTGGAGCCCACGGACGGCATGGACCGGGAAGGCGATGTAGTAGAGATTGAACGCGAGGTACACGAGAAAGTACATCGTCAGCAACCGCGGAATCGTCCGCAGCCGGAGAATCTGCCGGGTCGTGAGCGGTGTCGCGCGGGCGAGCCGGAAGCAGTCCTTCTGCTCCTGACCCAGGATCTTGCGAACCGAAACCTGCTCCGGGCTGACCGCGAGGCGACACCGCTGCGACTCGGGCAGCTGGAACGCGATGATCAACGTGGCCGCGAGTGAGATGGCGAGGGCCGCCAACACGGGCAGCGTCTCGCCAAGGGCGGTGGCCCCCAGCACTCCGGCGATCGCCGGTCCGACGATGAACCCGAGGTTCGAGGCCATCGCCATCTTGCCGAAGCTCTCGGCTCGCTGCTCCTCGTCGGTGATGTCGGCGAGATACGCGTTGGCGACCGAGACATTCCCCCCCGTGATGCCATCCAGGGCCCGGGCGAAGAACAGCACGACGAGGGGCGTCGTCAATGTGAACGTTCCCGCCCAGCTGGAATCGGCGCGCCAGAGGATCGTGATCGGAAGGAACAGGGCGCCCAGAAAGATCGCCCATGACACGAGTGTGCCCGCCTGGCTCAGTAACAGGATCTTGCGCCGCCCGAGGCGGTCGGACCACTGGCCCAGGATCGGCGCACCGATGAGCTGGAACACCGAGTAGGTTGCGCCCATGAGCCCATAGATGAGCGCGTTGCCCCCGAGCCGGGTGACGAGGAAGACGAGAAACGGCAGGACGATGCTGAAGCCGAGCGTGCCGACGAAGTTGACCGAAAGAATGGGGTAGATCGACGGCCGGGGCGGCGCGCCGGGCGGGTCGGCGGAGCTAGCCGAGATCGAGGTGTCGCGCATGCTCGTGGTACACGGCGCGGAGCCGGCGTCGGAGCGGCCGCCACCGCCGTCGTTCGCCGGGAGTGGAGCCCACCCCCTCCGATATGAGGTAGGCGTGGACCTCGTCGGTCAGGACCTGCCTGCAGTAGCCCTGGCTCAGCAGGTCCCGCTTTAGCCGAGACGTATCGTGCGGCTTCAGCAGCGCGCGCACTTCGCGTCTGTAGGCGGCGTCCGTGTGGAACAGGGCGTGGGCGACCTCGTGCTGGAGCGTGACCAGCGAACGCGGCGCCGTGTCCCTGGCGACCCCGAGGACGTAGAACGGCGTTCGGCTTCGCTCGAACAGATCGAGTAGACGCTGCTCCTTCTTTAGGAGTGGGTCGAAGCGCCCGTCGTAGAAGGGACGCAGCGCCGACGACGGAACGTTGAAGCCAGACCAGTCCTCGTAGTAGGTGAAGTTACCGAACTCCCCCGCGTACCAGTCCATGAAGTCCTCGAGCGAGAAGATGCGGCCCCGAAATCTCCTGGACTCGTAGTGCTCCTGAACGCGCAGGAACGTCGCGGCCAGCTCGTACTGCGTGGCGAACTCGAGGAGAAAGATGGAGTCGTTCAGCCGCTGCTTGGCGATCTTCATGGTCGTGGCTAGCGTCCGCGATTGTACTTCCCGATTCTTCGGACCGTCAAAACACGGACGATGGCGGTTGTGCGCCGGCGGCGTGCAATCGCCGGGTCGCGAGGTCTCGGCGAGCTCAGGACCCGGGCGGATCTGCCGATTGGTTTCGTATGGAAGGAGCGTTGATCGACCGCAACGAGATCGTCGAGGCCGCGGCGCGCACGATGGAGCCGCTGCCGGTCAGCGCCCGCCGCCTGGCCATGGTGATCGCGCGGCCGGACTTCGACATCGAGGAGGTCGAGGAGGTCGTCGCGCTCGATGAGGCCCTCACCTTTCGGTTGCTGCGGCTGGCCAACTCGGCCGCCAGCGCGAGTCGCGTGTCCATCGGGACGGTACGGGATGCCGTCGTCAGGGTGGGGTCGGGAACGGTGCTGTCCGTGGCGACGGGCAAGGCCGTGAGCAACCAGCTCCAGCGCCCGCTCCCGATCTACGGCCAGCTGTGGACCCACTCGGTCGGATCCGCGCTGGCCGCCGAGCTCGTCGTGCGACGGAGCAAGGTGAAGCTGCCCCCCGAGTCGTTCACGGCCGCCCTGTTGCACGACATCGGCAAGCTCGTGCTGGCGCGCTTCCTCGGAGCCGAACGGTCCAAGGCCGCGCAGGCGCGCCAGGCCATGGAGTCGCGTCTGGACCAAGGTCTGAGTCACGGCGATGCCGAAAGCGAGGTCTTCGGCATCGACCATTGTGAGCTCGGCGGGTTGATCGCTCGACAGTGGAGCCTACCCGACCGGCTCACCGATGGCATCGCTTCCCACAAGGCGCCGGCCGAGGCAGATGATGTCGTCTGCCACGTGGTGCGTGTGTCGAGTGCGGTGGCCAAGAGCGCCGAGCAGACCGAACGCGCCGGCCCGGACGGCGCCACGGGCGAGTCCCTCTCCCGGCTCGGCCTGGCGGCGACCCACTTCGAGACGCTCACGACCGACGTGGCGGACCGTCTCGAGGACGTGCTCGCGCGCTACGCGTGATCGCGCCCCACCCGTCCGGCGTGCGGTCTCATGTCGACGCGCCGGCGAGGTCGTCGCGATACGCGAACAGGGCCGGGGTGCCGCCAGTGTGCAGAAAGGCGACGGTCATCTCCGCTCCGAGGACGCCCTGCCTCGAGAGGCCGATCATTCCGGCAAAGGCCTTGCCCGAGTAGACCGGGTCCAGCAGAAGCCCCTCGGTTCGCGCGGCCAGGCGAAGAGCCTCGACGGTGTCGGGGCCGGGTCGGCCGTAACCCGGGCCCAGATAGTCGTCGCAGGTCATCACGTCCTGCGGCTCCACGATCCCGGCGCAGCCGAGCAGCTCCCCGGTTGCCGCCGAGACCCGCAGGACTCGCTCGGCCTGGGCCTGCCGATCGCGCCGGACGCAGATCCCGTACACCTTGATCGCCGACTGCCCACGTGCCCTGAGCCCGACGAGGGTACCCGCGTGGGTCGAGGCGCTGCCGCTGGGCACCACGATGGCATCGAGCGCGATCCCCTGCGCCGCGGCCTGATCCAGGATCTCGCCGCCGGCGTCCACGTAGCCCAGCGCGCCGAGCGGCGGGTGGCCCGCCGACAGGTGGATGACGTAGGGACGACCCCCACCGCGTCGAATCCGTTCCGCCATGTCCTCGAGCGATCGGTCCGCGCCGAGCTCGTCCTCACCCTCCGGGTAGGTGTGGATCGTCGCCCCGAACAGCCCGTCGAGCAGGACGTTTCCCGACCGCTGGTACTCTGGCCCCATGCCCTTGACGCGGTCCTCGAGCTGAATCTCGCACTTCAGGCCCAGCTTCGCCGCCGCCGCCGCGGTGCTCCGCACGTAGTTGGACTGCACGGCGCCCGTGATGAGGACCGTCGTCGCCCCCTGCGCGACCGCCTCACCGAAATAGAACTCGAGCTGTCGCGCCTTGTTCCCACCCATGGCCAGCCCGGTGCAATCGTCCCGTTTCACCAGCAACGTTGGACCGCCAAGCAGCCGGCTGAGGTTCGGCATGGCCTCGAGCGGGGTCGGTCTGTGGGCCAGGGGAACGCGTGGGAAGTCGGACAGCGCCTTCATGATTCACCCGTCATTCTTGCGCCCCGCGTTTCGCGGAGACCGCGCGTGCAGTCTCCCAAGACGATCTCCGCGCAACGCTCGCCATGGGCCGCTACGTGGTCACGAGCAAATAGCCACCGGTGACGGCCAGCAGCACGAGCACCACCTTCTCGAAGGCGCGCTGGCTGATCAGACCGGCGACGCGATGCCCCAGGCTCCCGCCGAGCATGGCGCACGGCAACAGAACGGCCGCGAGGGGCCAGAGGTGGCGATCGATCCCGACGGCCCACCCCTGCAGCACGACCGCCACCGCGTAGCACACCGCGAAGAGCGTCAGTGAGATGGCACGCAGCGCGGCCTTGTCCATCCCCAGCGCGGTCAGATACACGGCGATTGCCGGTCCCGGCATGCCGAGCGACGTCGTCAGGGCGCCCGAGAGCACGCCCGTGGCGATGGCCGACCTTGCGCGGAACCCCCGGTGCGCCGCGGCCGGAGCTCGACCCCTCCATCGCTGCCAGAACAGCGTCGTCGAAAACACCAGGATCGCCACGGCCACCGCCAGCCGGAGCCCCGCCCCGTTGGCGCTGACGAAGGCCGCCAGCCCGAGCGGGAAGCCGACCGCGGCCCCGGTGATCAGCCGGCCAAAGAGCGCACGCGGCACGTCCCGCCACAGACGTGCCACCAGGGACAACGAGATCGCGAGGTTGATGAGCAGCACCAGCTGGATCGCGTCCACCGATCCGAGCATGACCAGGAAGAAGGCGATCGCCACGAGCGTGAAGCCGAAGCCCGCGACCCCCTGGACCGTGGCCGCCACGAGGGTCACGGCGCAGAGGCGCACCCAATCCGCGATCGCGAGAGCGGCGATGGCGTCTCCCGGCGTCACGGACGAACGGCGACGCCCCAGGGGCGCTCTCCCACCGGAATGGTCGCGATGACCGTGTGGCTCGCCAGATCCACCACGGACACGTCGTTCGACGGACCGTTCGCCGTGTAGAGGGTTCGACCGTCGGGCGTGATCGCCACGCCCCACGGACGGGTGCCGACCGCGATGGAGGCCACGGCGGAGTGGGTCGCCGCGTCGATCACCACGACCGTTCCGCCGCGACCGGTCGTGACGTACACACGCGACCCGTCCGGCGAGACGGCGAGACCCATCGGGCGGACGTTCTCTCCGCCCAGCACGATCGTCTCGATGACGTCGTGGGTCGCGGTGTCGACCACCGAGACCGACGCGTCGTTCACGGATGTGACGTAGGCCCGGGAGCCATCGGGTGAGAACGCCGCTCCGCGGGGTCTGAGCCCGACCGGGAAGTCCTTCACGGCGGTGTTGGTCTCGGTGTCGATCACGGTCACCGCGCTTTCGGTCTCGGAGGTCACGTAGACGAACCGGCCGTCGCGACTGATGGCGGCACCCTCCGGCTCCGCCCCGACCGGCGCCGAGCCGATGACGCGGCCGGAATCCGCGTCCCAGATCTCGGTGATGGCCAGCTCCTCGTTCGGCACGTACAGCCGTGCGCCGTCGAGGCTCAGGACGAACTGCTGTGGGTCGGACCCGCCGCGCAAGACTCGGACGAGTCTGCCCAGCTCGACGTCGACCATGCCGATGCCGTCCGCCTCGAGGTCCGCGGGGGGCAGCGTGGTCGGGTCCACGCCCGGCCCGCCCATGGGCGCCCCACTCAGCGATACGTAGAGGGTCGTGCGATCCGGCCCGAACTGCATGCCTCGCGGCCGCTTGCCGAGCGGAATCGTCGAGACCACGCGGCGGGTTGCCGGGTCGATCACGCTGAGGTCACCCGAGACCTCGTTCGTGACGTAGACTCGGCCCGACAGGTCCTCCGCCGGCGCGCTCCCCGCGATGTCTACCGAGGCGGTGTCGGCCGGAGCGACGCTCGACGGACCACCGCCGCAGCACACCGTCCCGACCACGCACACGGCCGCGGCCAGTGCCGAGCCGCCTCGGTTCATCCTGTGGCTCCCGTCGTCTCGTGCATGACCGGCGGATCCGCGTGCAAGGGTGTGGACTGCTAGCAGCCCGTCGCGAAGAGGCGCCGGTCCAGGCTGTAGGACGCGATCCATAAGACGATGCCGGCGAGCGCCAGACCGAATTGGCCGTCGCTCACCATGACATGGGCGAAGAACGCCAGGACGAGATCGAAGAACACGCCCGCGTAGGCCCACTCCTTCAACGTGCGAGACCGCTTGCTCAGGATGGCGATGACGGCCAGGACCTTGGCGACCGCCGAGGGGTAGACCAGATAGGGCGGGTAGCCGAACGCGACGTAGCGCGCCACCATGTTCTCGTGCGTGAAGACGTACAACCCCGCCGAGAAGAGCAGGAGCACACACAGGAGCCCAGTCGTCGCCCAGTACAGGAATGTCGCCGTTCGCATATCGTCGCCCGGCTGAGCGTGTCCAGAACGGGTGGCAGGGGAGCGGCCGGCGCTCGCCGGAAGAGGCGTGCCGCCGCTCCCTGTGGCTCCTGACCGCGGGATCCCGTGCGAACGGGTAGGAGAATCCTGGGTCGCTCAGCTGGTCTGCTGGATGAGCTGGGTGTCGGGAAACTGGGCGTACCAGCCGAACCAGAACGCGCGGTGCGACAGGACTCGCGGAAGCGGTGCGGTCGAGGCACCCTCGGCCACCAGCGCGTCCTCGGTCACCTGCCAGCGGCCGCCGGCGCTGTCTTCGAGGGTCTCGCCCTTCCGCTCCCGGGTGAACTGGGTCGTGCCGGCCCGATATACGCGATGCCCGCCCTTCGGACTGGTCACGACGACGAAGCGCTCGCCCGCGGCCTCGAGTTGGTGCAGCCGGTTCTTCCCGAGGAATTCCTCGGAGATGGCCACCGGTACCCGCTCGGCGCCGGGCGCTCCCTCCGGCCCCAGGCGCATGGTGAGGACCTCGGCAGTCGGTTCGAGGCGGTCGTCGGTCGCGGTGACCGCGAACAGCGGATAATCGTCGGACGCCCACTGCCGGTAGAACGCCCCCTCCGAGTAGTCTCGCTGGTGCCCTGTTTGCTGCGAGAGGACGGTCGTGTCGGGATGGAGGTCGCGCCACTCCTTCCAGGTCGTCATCACGACCGGATAGGCCTGCAGCTCGAGAGCGGTTTCCGCGAGCTCGCCCACCACGGCCCTGCCGTCGAGCGTGCTCCACAGCGTGAGGGATTCGAGGTCGAACATCAGCTTGTTCGACTGGTAGACGAGCCCGCTGCTCCCGAACCGGCGACTGGCGCCTCCCGCGTGGCTTCCGTACGGAATCGCCGCGCCGGTCAGCGTGCAGTAGGTCATCGTGAGGTCGATGCCGCCCACCTTGTCGTGCACGATCTCGTGCCACGCCAGGACGCGCTGCGGATACGCTCGCGCCTCGCCGTTGATCACGACCCCGAACACCTTGTGGTCGTTCTTGAGATACTTGGCCGACTTGGCCTCCAGCAGGGTGGGCGCGTCGAGCGGGGGAACGCTGTTGATCCCGCCGAACGCCCACTCGATCTGATCCAGCCGCACGCGGGCCGGCGCGTCTTCAGCGAAGAACGCTTCCAGGCGAGAATCGGTCAATCCCAGCACGCGGCCCTTGAACGTGGAGTACTCAGGATGCGGGTCGTAGGGGTTGCTCCAGAGCCATTGCTGCCAGCGCCCCAGGTCGTAGCCGAAGCCCTGTCCGGTCTGCTCCTCGACGAAGGCCAGCAAGCGGCGCCGGACGATGGCGTTCTCGTCGAAGAGCGCATCCTGGGGGGAGAACCCCTTGGTGCTCACCCGGCGCTGGGCGAGCGATGAGTTCGGGAACACCAGGTCGTTCGAGCCGAGGGTCTGAGCAGATCCCTCAATCCAGCTCTCCGGAGCCTTGCGGGACGCGGCGTTGTTGCCGCCGAGCGTCAGCATTCGCCCCCCGGTGGGGCTCATCTGATAGATGAGCTCGATGAGCATGGCGACGTAGCTGTCCTTCCAGCTCTGGCCCAGCTTCTGGAGGGTCGCCTCGGCGCCCTCCGGGTCCGAGAGCATAACCTGAAAGAACAGGCTGATGTCGGGCGCCTCACTGACGGCCTCCTGGCGCGCCTCCGGGCTCACGAACACGCCCGGGAGTGGGCTCATGAAGACGAGGAACGTCACCACGGCGACGGCGCGTTTCATGCGAGCCTCCCCATGACCCTCAGGATATCTGGGACGTTCGGGGCGAAGAAGGTGTCCGCCCGGGCATGCTGCCGCAGATTCGAAACACCCCTCGTATTCTATCATCTTGGCTGGCAAGTCGCTCCGGTGCAAGTGTGCGATGGCCCGGCGACCAGCGCAGCCGCGCGGCGCGGCCGACGGTCGTCCGGAGTCGGAGAGGGGCCATTCCCATGCCATCCTCGGTGATCAGGCTCGCGACACCCCTTGATGCGGCGCCGCTCCAGGCGATCTACGAACCACACGTCCGCGAGTCGGCCATCTCCTTCGAGCTCGAGGTACCGAGCGTGGCCCAGATGCGTGACCGCATCGAGCGGACGCTGCCGCGGCTGCCCTGGGTGATCTGCGAGAACCAGGGGAAGATCCTCGGCTACGCTTACGCCGCCGTGCACCGGCCGCGGGCCGCGTATCAGTGGGCCGTCGAGGTGTCGGTCTACGTCCATGCGGAGGCACGCCGTCGGGGGGTCGGCCGCGCCGTCTACGCATCGCTGTTCAGGCTCCTGGCCGTGCAGCGATATCACAACGCCTACGCGGGGATCGTGCTGCCGAATCCCGCCAGCGTCGGTCTCCACGAGTCGCTGGGCTTTCAGCCGGTCGGGATCTATCGTCGGGTGGGGTTCAAGCTTGGCGCCTGGCGCGACGTCGGATGGTGGCAGCTGGCCCTCCGGGAGCACGCGATCCCGCCTGAGCCGCCGGTCGATCTCGGCTCTCTGCGTGGGGCCCCGGCGTGCGAGGCGGCCCTGGCGGCCGGCCTTCCGCTGCTCCGGAGCTGACGCAGGCGCGGGGCCGGTGCTCTCCCGCGGTTCCGGTTCGG
This sequence comes from Vicinamibacterales bacterium, assembly GCA_965197935.1. Taxonomy (GTDB): domain Bacteria; phylum Acidobacteriota; class Vicinamibacteria; order Vicinamibacterales; family CAZQMT01; genus CAZQMT01. The sequence continues at coordinate 1,651,770 of CBDAOD010000003.1, forward strand.
GAGCTGATAGACTAGTGAGCTGGTCGTCACCACACTTTTCGGAGGAATCCCATGAAGACGTTTGTCGCGATGTTCTCGATTGCCCTCCTGACACCCGGCCTGGCCGTCTCCTCGGACGTGGCGCCGGCCAAGGACCAGATCGCGTCCGCCCTGCTCGCCGCCCCCGAGGGGCGTCGCGGCGGCGCCGCCGTCCTGGGGTACGAGCCGGACGGCACCCTGGTCACCCTGAAGGACGGCAGCAACGATCTCATCTGTCTCGCCGACAAGCCGGACGACGACGCCTTCAGCGTCGCCTGCTATCACGAGGACCTGGAGCCGTTCATGGCGCGTGGGCGCGAGCTCCTCGCGGAGGGTGTCACCGGGCAGAAGCGCAACGATATGCGCTGGAAGGAGGTCGAGGACGGAACGCTCGCCATGTCGCGCGAGCCGCGTCTGCTCTACGTCCTGACGGGGAGCGGCTTCGACGCCGCGCAGGGCGCGGTGACCGACTCCTATCTGCGATGGGTGATCTATCTGCCCTTCGCCACGGCCGAGACCACCGGGTTTGCCGAAAAGGGTTCGCCCGGCGCGCCGTGGCTCATGTCCGCGGGAACGGCGGGGGCGCACATCATGATCAGCCCCCCGCGGGAGTAGCTCGCCCGCTCCTTCTCGTCGCGCCCCGATGGGCGGGATCGACACGGGAGGGGTCAGGATGAGAGCGATTCCGGGATGGTGGGGTTCGAGCCTCGTCGTTCTGGCGGTGCTGGGTGGAGCCTGCACGCGACCGCAGCCGGGATCGCCTCCGCCCGGTCCACCGGCTGGGCAGACTGAGCCGCGGGTCGCTGTGCCCGGGGAGCTCGAAGACGCTTCGACCGCGCCTTCTGGCCTGGAGCGGGAGGAGAGTGGGGTGGCCGAGGCATTTCCGCCAGACGACGCACCAGCGCCAGACAACGAGCCAGCGGCGGGTCTCGGGCCCCTGATCGACGCCGCGAAGCTGGACCTGGCTCGCAGGCTCGGTAACGACGTCGCCCAGATCGCCCTGGTGAGTGCCGAGGCGAGGGTCTGGCCCGATGCCAGTCTGGGGTGCCCGCAGCCCGGCAGGTTCTACGCGCAGGTCCTGCGAGAAGGTGCGCTGATCCGTCTTCGCGCGCTGGACCGGGCGTACGCGTATCACTCGGGGGGCGGACGCGCGCCGTTCCTCTGCGAGGAGGACGCACCTCCCTCCGCAGGCCGTCGAGGCCAGTCGTTCACCCGCTGATCCTCGGCGGCCTCGACGCTGGCAAGGGCGCGATCCAGCCCGGCTCGGTCGAACAGCCGACCCCGGAGCACGACCGCCGCGATCTGGCCGACGTTGGCGATGTCGTCGAGCGGGTTCGCGTCGAGGAGCACCAGATCCGCGATCTTGTCCACCTCGATCGTGCCCACAGAGGCGTCCAACCCCAGGAACTCCGCCGGCCGGATCGTCGCGCTCTCGATGGCCTCGGTGGGCGTCATGCCGAGCTCGGTCACGAAGAGCTCGAGCTCCAGGTGCAGCGAGGCGCCCGGGAACACGTTCAGGACGGCCACGTCGGACCCCGCCATGATGCGCACGCCTGCCTCCCGCATCTCGCGCAGGTTGCGAAGCGAGCTCTCGTAGATCGGCCGGAACTGCTCACGGCGCTCGTCGGTCTGCTCCAGGACCTGCTCCCGCCAGTCGAGCTCCAGAAACCTGGACAGATATCGGCGCTGAGGGACCACGCGGCCGTCCGCGTCGTCCACGATGCTGCGGAGGACCCGATCGGGGGGCGGTGGTCGCGCCGTGCGCGACGAAGAGACCGAGCGCCGAGGCGCGCGTCTTAGAGACGTGCGCGTGCATCTCGAACAGACCGGGAATGAGATACCGGCCCGTTCCGTCGATCACCCGCGCGTCCCGCGGGACCTGGATCTGGTCGTCCGGGCCGACGCTGGAAATGCGGTCCCCCCCGACGAGGACGGTCGCGTGCTCGAGCGGGGCGGTCCCGGTGGCCGCGATGACGGTGACGTCACGGATGGCGAGCGTCTCACCGGACGGGCCCGCTGCGCGCGCGCAGCCGGCGACGACGCTGCAGGCAACGATGCCCACCCGCGCGAGGGTCGTGACCCGACTCGTCATCGGGTCCCCTGGGCGGAGCGGCCCGGTCGGAGCGGCTACCGACGTTCCGCGCCCTCCGTGGGCGCGACACCCGAGGCGGAGGTCTCCAACGACGTCTGGGCGCCAAGTCGGATGAGGCTCGCCTCGCTCGGCGCCTGGAAGAAACGAAAGCCCTCGCGGATCCGCCAGGCCAGCGGCCCGCCGAGGATCAACCCGGCCCCGAGAATCGAATCGTGGATCTCGGTGATGATCGCCTCGTACTTCGGATCACCCTGCCGCAAGCCGGTGAAGCTGCCGATGTCGGTGCTGGCCGCGAAGACCACGTCGACGCCGGGGACCGCCGCGATCTCGTCGGCGATGGCGACCCCGGCCGGTGACTCGATCATGGCCACCACCATGATGTTCTCGTTGGCGGTCGCCCGATAGTCATCCCCCCACAGCGCGCGGTACTGGCCACCGCCCTGGCTGCGCTTCCCGAGTGGTGGATACTTCGCGAACGTGACGGCGTTTTGCACCTTCTCGACCGAGTCGACCATCGGCACGATGATGCCCAGCGCACCGATGTCGGTGGCCTTCTGGATATCGCCCTCGGTCGCGTCGGGCACACGGATGAAGGGAATCGCCGGGGCGTCCCGGCACGCCCAGATCATTCTGGCCACGTCCTGATAGGTCAGCGGGCTGTGCTGCATCTCGATCCAGAGGAAATCGAATCCCGAACCGGCCATCGCGCAGTAGATCGCGGGATCCGACGAGGACACGCTTCCGCCGACCACCTGCTTGCCGTCCATCAGTGCCTGTTTGGCCGTGTTGTAGATCCGCGTCGGTTGGGCGTGTGCCAGCGAGGTGAGGGCCAGACACGATCCCGCGCAGATCACGGCGGGTAGGCCGATTCGTTTCGTCGCCATGAGCATCTCCTTGTTCTCAGAGCCTCCGTTGCCGGGGTTGCGGGGCACCGTACCACCTGGGCGGCAAAAGTCCAAGCGTGAGCCGGATGCTGCCCCATCGCAGGGCCTCCCGACCCGCGTGCGGTCGGACGCGGCCGCGTCGGCGTGCAGGCGGGCGCCGCGTGAAGATCTCGTGCGGCGCTCCTGATATAGTCTACGGGGCTGCTAGCTAGCGCTTCTGGTGTCAGCCTCGCGGGAGGTGGAGCGGCGTCCGCCCAGCAACCCGTGAAGGCGGCCAGCCTCCGTGTTCGTCCGACACACGTGCGTCAGCCGCCGCAATGTTTTCGGTTTGTGGGGCGGACGCCGATCCGCCCCCCGCGAGGCTGACACCAAGAGCACGGCGGCGACGGAGCGTTCTCCCCCTGACCATGCGAAATCGGCGCAACTACTACCGGATCCTACACGTTCAGCCGGATGCCCCCCTGGAGATCATCCGCTCCAGCTACCGGACGCTCATGCAGCGGCTCAAGCAGCATCCCGATCTGGGTGGTGATCACTGGAACGCCGCGCTGATCAACGAGGCGTACGCCACGCTGACGGACTCCGCCAACCGTGCGGAGTACGATCGCCAATTACTGGACCGAGGATCCGGGGGAGCCACGGTCGGCAGGACGCCGGACGCGCCGGGAGAGGCGGCATCGGCTTCCCAGGCTCGCGGGAGCGCCGGCGCGTCTGGGACGGACTACGCCCCGACGGTTCGGAACTACTGCTCGTTCTGCAAGACGCCGCATGCCTACGGCGAGGCGATCCCGCCAGACGCCGAGTGCGCCGACTGTCGAAGCCCCCTCTATCCCGCGGTCAAGCAGCGCCTCGAGGCGCTGGATCAGCGCGCGGTGGCGCGGATTGCCAAGCGCCACGCTGTCACGTTCTACACGGGCTGGCCTCAGGCGATCGGTCACGTGGGCCAGAGCCGCGACATGTCCCTCGACGGCATGAAGTTCCTCACACCACACGCCGTCATCGCTGGCCAGTTCCTGAAAATCGACTCTCCGGTGTGCCGTGCCGTGGTCCGCGTCGCGAACTGTCGGTCGCAGCGCAGCGGCGGGGAGACGCAGTGGCTTGGGGGCGTCGAGTTCATCAGCCTGCGATTCACACAGTCCCGCGGCGCCTTCGTGTCCGCCGAGGCCTAGCAGCTCACCCCGCGTGGTGGGGGTGGTATCATCGGCACGCTCACCGATTCGCATCCCTCTGGAGAATGGAGGAGCCGTGAACTGGAGCAAGGTTCTTCTCGCAGGTGTGGTCGGCGGCGTGGCCATGAACATCTCCGAGTTCATCATGCACGGCCTGATTCTGGCCGGCACCTACGAGTCGTATCCCGACGTCTTCACGCAGGAGCAGGCGAACCCGTTGTGGTTTCTGCTGGTGGCTCTCTGCATCGCGACGGCCGCCGCGATCCTGTTCTCGAAGACCCGCCAGAGCTGGGCCGACGGCGCCGGAGGCGGGGCCACGTTCGGCTTCTGGGTGGGGCTGATCGTGTTCTTTCCGCCCTTCTACAGCTCGCTCGTGATCGACGGGTTCCCCTACTTCCTGAGCTGGTGCCAGGGCGGCGCCAACCTCGTCGGCGCTGTGGTCTTGGGTGCGACGCTCGGCGTCGTCATCAAGCGGGCCTAGCAGCCCGTGGTAAAAGTCCTGCTGCAGTCGGCCGGTGCTGCACCCCGCCGCGTGCCGCGCTGAGCATTGTTCACGACGGGTCAATCACGGTATTTTTTCGCTCCTCGCGCCTTCCCCGGGGCAGGCGGGCCACGAAGGTCGCTCCGCCTCCCCGGCTCTCATGGAGATCCAGCGCGCCACCGTGGGCCTCGGCGGCCCATCGGGCGATCGGCAGGCCGAGTCCGCCGCTGACACTCTTCCCCCGGGCGGCGTCGAGCCGAACGAACCGTCGGAAGATCCGCTCGCGGTCGCCTGACGCAATGCCCGGCCCCGTGTCGGTGACGCGCAGCTCCACCACCTCTTCGTGTCCGGCCAGCGTGACCTCGACGGACCCGTGTGGCGGCGTGTGCCGGACCGCGTTGTCCAGGAGGTTGACCAGCATCTGCCGCACCAGATCCTCGTCGGCCTCGATCTCGAGGTCACGCTCGCCCTGGCTGCACAGGTGCAGGTGCTTGGGGTCGGCGAGCACCTGCATCCCGCGGATGCACTCGTCGAGGAGATCGTCGAGATAGAAGCGGGTGCGCACGATCGGGCGCCCGCCGGCATCCGCCTGCGCGAGCAGGAACATGTTCTCGACGAGCCGACTCAGCCGCACCCCTTGCTCGCGGATGACGCCGATCGACTCACGGTACTCGCCGCCGGCGCGGTTGTCTCGGCCCAGGGTGACGTCTGCAGCGTTACGGATCACCGACACCGGTGTCCGCAGCTCGTGTGAGGCATCCGCCATGAACTGCCGCTGTCTCTGCAGAGCGGCATCGAGGCGTCCCAGCAGGGCGTTGAAGTTCCGCGCCAGCGTGGTCAGCTCGTCGGACGTCTCCGGCACCGTCAGGCGAAGCTCGGGACCATCGCCGGTCATCTGCTGGATCTCGGCCGTGAGTCGCGTCAGCGGAGTCAGGCCCCGCCGCGCGATGCTCCATCCGCCCGCGGCGGCCAATAGGAGGGCCAACGGTATCCCACCGGCGAGGATGCGCCGGAGATTCGCCAGATCCGTGGTGATTGGGGTCAGCGGTTCGGCCACCATCACGCGATAGACGGTGTCGGCGTGTAGCGAAGCCAGTACGAACACTCGCCAGCCTCCATACTCGCTGGTGTCCAGCGTGAAGACCGACTCGCTCGAGCGCGCGAGCTCCGGTGCGTGCGCGGGGTCCAGCTCCTTCCAGCGGGCGCCCACGACGGCCGAGATGCCGTCGAACACGATGACGGATCGACCCGGGACGTCGAGCTCATCGAGCTCCTCGGCCACGATGTCGGAGAGCTGCAGCTCGTCCTCTTCCTCGAGCTCCTGCGCGATCGTCGCGGCCACGATCTGCGCCGACCGCTCGAGGTCGGCGTCGAAGCGGTCGAAGGCGGATGTCACCTGGAAGGCGTAGACCCCGAAGCCCCAGGCGGACAGCACGACGAGCAGGACGGCACTGTACCAGAGCGTGAGCCGCGCGCGGATCGACAGGGTTGCCATCCGCGAGCGTCGCCCGATCACAGCTGATAACCCTCGCCTCGCCGGGTGCGGATGATCGACGCCTCGCCCGCCCGGTCGAGCTTGCGTCGCAGCCGCTGGATGTAGACGTCGATGACGTTGGACAACGGATCGTACCGCGCGTCCCACACGTGCTCTGCGATGTCGCCGCGGCCGACGACCGCGCCGGCATGACGCGCCAGGTGCTCCAGGAGGGCGTACTCGCGCACCGTCAAAGGGATCTCGCGACCGCCCCGTGACACGTGCCGGGCCTGGGTGTCCAGGTCGAGGCCGGCCACGTGCAGGTGGTCCGCGAGGGGGGGGCGCGCTCCCCGACGGATCACGGTCCGAAGCCGCGCGAGGAGCTCGCCGAAGTCGAACGGCTTGGCGAGATAGTCGTCGGCGCCGCTATTCAGGCCCGCGATGCGGTCTGCCACGCTGTCGCGGGCGGTGAGCATCAGGATGGGCACGGCCGATCCGCTCTCGCGCAGCCGCCGGCACACCCGGAGGCCGTCTTCGACCGGCAGCATGACGTCCAGCACGATCGCGTCGTAGTCGTTGATGGCGGTCATGTAGCCCGCCGTCCCGCCATCGCCGGCGACGTCGACGGCGTACGACTGCTCCCGCAATCCCTGGGCGATGAGTCGCGCGGCATCGGGCTCGTCCTCGACGAGGAGAATACGCATGGGGATCGATCGTCACCTCCGGGTTGCCACTGAGACCCTAACGAACGCCACGCCGGCCCCTCCCGGCACGGCCAGTGGCGCCAGGGCGAAACGGGCAGGACCGTGCCCCACCGTGACGGCACGGCCGGCCGCGATGCCGATGGCGGCACCGAACACGACGTCGCTGAGGTAGTGCCGGTTCTCCTGCAGGCGCGACGCCGCGACATACGCACCGATCGCATAGGCGGGGATCCCCGCCTTCCATCCAAAGTGTCGCTGAAGGACGGCGGCGTTGGCAAACGTGCCGGAGGCGTGCCCCGATGGAAACGAGTGAGTGCCGTCGTCCGGCCGCCGGCGCCCAACCACCACCTTGAGTCCCTGGGTCAGAATCGCGTTCAGGATCTGTGCGCGAATCAGATCGCTGCCCACATGTGCCACGCGGGCCCTGCCCGACAGACGGCCGACCAGGTAGGTGGCGACGGCGCCGCCCACTTGCACGGCCGTGCCACCCCCCACCTCGCCCAGCTCGAGGATGACGTCGCTGGCGGGCGAGCGGGACAGGGACGCCGTCGCCGTGCGATCGCCGGGATGCGCGGCCAGGCTCAGACTGCCGCCGACCGCCAGCAGGATCGCCGTGTCGCGCGACGGCAGCCGGCTCAGATCGCGGGTGAGATTGTGGAAGATCCGGGTAAAAGGGCGGTCGCTGAAGGCTTCCGGCTGGGCTTCAGCCGCGGCTTCCACCTCGGGACGGGGATCGAGGGGACGGGTGGCCGCGGGGTCCTGCGCCGGAGCGAGTGTGGGGAGCAGCGTGAGCATCAAGCCGGTCGCGACCAGGACCGGGCGGTTACGCAGGGGTGCTTCAGGCATGCGGGCTCCTCTCGTGGTGCGCCCCGGGCCACTCGGGACCCGCGGACGTGCGTCATGGGCCGCTGTTCGACGGACGAACGGACAGCCAGGGGAGGATGGCAGGATCAGGATGAACGCACGATGACAGGAGGGGCACGCACGGACCCGGCGGTGCGCGGGTTCCCGGGCGGTGTCGGGCGCTATCGGGGTTCCAGCCGCGCCGCGCAGTACTTGCAGAACGTGGCGTCGAGATCGTGTCCCTCGGCCCCGCAGTCGAGGCACGCCTGGGTCGAGACCCCGGTGCGTGAGGACGCGCGCGCGAGCTCGGCGGTGACGATCCCGGTTGGCACGGCGATGATCGCGTACCCGAGGATCATCAGCCCGCTGGCCGAGAGCTGTCCCAGCACCGTCCGCGGGGTGATGTCGCCGTATCCGACCGTCGTCATGGTGACGATCGCCCAGTACATCCCGCGGGGAATGCTCGTGAACCCGCTCGCCTCGCCCTCGATGAGATAGAGCAGCGCACCAACCACGAGCGCGATCGACAGAACCGACGTCAGGAAGACGATGATCTTCGCCCGGCTGGCCTGCAGCGCCGTCACCAAGATCTCCGCCTCATGCAGGTAGTAACGGAGCTTCATGACCCTGAAGATCCGCAGCAGCCGCAAGGCACGAATCACGAGCAGTGACTGGGTGCCCGCGACCAGCAGGCTGAGGTAGGTCGGCAGGATGGCGAGCAAGTCGACCACGCCGAAGAAGCTTAGGGCGTAGCGCGCCGGGAAACGGACGCTCAGCAGACGAACTGCGTACTCGAGCGTGAACAGACCGGTGACGACCCATTCGAGGGCGAGCAGCTGGGATCCATACCGGTCGTGAATCTCGGCCACGCTATCGAGCATGACCGCCACGACGCTCACCAGGATCGAGCAGATCAGCACGACGTCGAAGACCTTGCCGGCGGGGGTGTCGGCCTCGAAGATGATCTCGTGCAGGCGGTAGCGCCACGGTGCCACGATCGGATCCGTCTGGTTCTTGGTCATGGCTGTGTCACGTCTCTCGATGACCCGGGTGCGCCGTCCAGTGGAGGCGCGCCAGGCTGAGGATGGGCTGGATGGCGTGCGTGAAGAGCCGACGGGATCTGCGACGCGGCGGCTGCTAGCGTGCCAGCCTCAGAGGGTCGATGCCCGACTCCAGCTCGAAGCGCGCGCCGACCGCCCCGACGACGGCCGTGCTCCGCCGCAGGTCGGCCAGCTCTCGAAGCCGGAAGACGGCCTCGATACCAGTGCAGTGGGCGCCGAGGAAATGCTCAAGGCCCAGATCGTTGAGCCTCTTCGCGGTCCAGGTTAGATGTTCATCGCTCGCCTGGAACAGATGGAAACCGCCCAGGGCTGCGTACACGGGCGCGGCCCGTACCGCCTCACGCGCGTATTCCAGCGTGTTGACCATGCCGGCGTGACCGCATCCCGAGATCACGACGAGCCCACGCGGCGTGTCGATGACGAGCGACTGGCTTTCCGGGATTGTGTCCTCCACCAGACCGTCGGGTGATCGGACGCGGCCGACTCCGCTCCAGTTACGCTCCGGATGCAGCCGGGGCACCGGGCCGGTGAGCCAGATGCCGGGATGAATCTGGGCGGGCTCGTCGTGCTCGATGAACGTTCCGCCCAGCGTCTCGTAGGCCTGCTTGACGTCGGACATGTCTCGCCAGCCCCCGCTGCGTCCGGGCCGCTCCCAGAAGATGCCCTGTCCCACGTGCGCGCGCGTCAGCGCGCCGGGAGATTCCGCCGCGAGCTCGCGCCGGAGCGCCACCAGACCCCCGGTGTGATCCCCATGGTTGTGGCTCAGGATGACGTCGTGCACGTTCGTCAGGTCGACACCCAGCTCGCGCGCATTCTGGAGCACCGTGTCCGGCCGCGCGCCCGTGTCGAACAGGATGCGGTGCCCATCGGCCTCCACCAGCGCGGCGAATCCCCACTCGCCGACGCCGTGATCGGCCAGCATGGTGGACAGGATCGTGACCTCGAGGGCGCGGACGGCTCCTCGCGGTTGGGGTGGAGGGGCGGCGTCGGCCTGGGGCGCGGGTCCGCCGGTCAGCGGCAGGGTGACGAGCAGCGTCAGACCGACCGCGCCGGGTAGGTTGTACATGGCTGATCCCTCTCCGGTCGGAGCGATCGCCAGCCTACTTGGGCTGGGGCACGATCCGGATGTAGGGAAGCGGTGACTTCCAGCCGCCCGGGTATTTCTGCCTGGCATCCTCGTCCGAGACGGCGGGCAGAATGATCACGTCGTCGCCCTGTTGCCAGTTGACCGGGGTCGCCACCTTCTGGGCCGCGGTGAGCTGACAGGAGTCCAGCAAACGCAGAATCTCGTCGAAGTTGCGACCGGTGCTCATCGGATAGGTGAGGGTCGCCTTGATTTTCTTGTCGGGGCCGATGAGGAAGACCGAGCGCGCCGTCGCGTTGTCGGCCGGGGTGCGACCCGCGCACGTGTCGCCCGCCTCTGCCGGCAGCATGTCGTAGAGCTTGACGATCTCGAGCGAGGGGTCGCCGATCAGCGGGTAGCTGAGCGGGTGACCCTGGGAGGCCTCGATGTCCTTCGACCACTTTTCGTGGTCGCGGACCCCATCCACGCTGATCCCGATGGCCTTGCAGTTGCGCTTCTCGAACTCGGGCTTCAGGCCCGCCATGTAGCCGAGCTCGGTCGTGCACACCGGCGTGAAGTCCTTCGGATGCGAGAACAGGATGGCCCATCCGTCGCCAACCCACTCGTGGAAGTTGATCGGTCCCGCCGTCGTCTCGGCGGAGAAATTCGGGGCTTCGTCGTTGATTCTCAATGACATGGGTGTCCTCTCCAGAATGAGTGATGCCGCCAATTATACGGTGCCGCACACCGACCTGTCACCGGGGGAGACGCTGGACGCGATGTGGCCGGGGGTGAGGGGGACAGCCAGTCGGGCACTCAGGACGTGGTCGAGTCCGGGCCGGTGCGCATACGAATCTCTCGGCCTCTGTCTCCGAACCGCACGTCATCCATCAGCGTGTTGATGAGAAACACGCCGCGTCCGTGTGCGGAGAGGAGCTTCTCGTCCCCAAGTGGGTTCGGGAGCGAGGCGGGGTCGAACCCGTCGCCAGAGTCTCGCACGACCATCACAAGCCCGCCAGCCTCGTCGCGCCCGACGACGACGCGGACGGTCTTGCTCGGGTCCTTCTTGCACCCGTGCACGACGGCGTTGGTCAGCGCCTCGGTCAAGGCCAACTCGACCGCGTCCTCCTTCCCCATGGCGGACTTGGTGGCACGCACGATCTCCATGATGCGATCGACCAGGGGACCGATCGCGACCACCTCCGCGTGCAGCGTCTCGTCGAGGAGGATCCGAAGCTGACCTGGTGCCCCGCCGCCCTGGGAGGAGTCTGACATCGATCCGCACATAGTCTAAACCGGCCTCGATGAACGCCCGATGACAGAGGCTCGCGAGACCCTTCAGGAGTATAATTCCATCTGGCGCCCGGTGACCCTCCGCAACAACACAGAGGTGTTTCTGCGATTCCTCGTCGCGTTGGTCGTGATCGGCGGTGGCCTCACCCCGCAGGCGGTCGCGCAATCTGTCGGCGCCTCCACCGAATCCGCGCGGCGGCAGCTTGCCGATGCCCCGCCCGAGGGACCCCAGGCCGAAGACGCCACCATCACCGGTCCCGTGCTCACGGCCTCGGCGCTGTCTCCCGCGGAGCGCTACCGCGTCGAGCCCCGCCGCGTGGATCGTGGCCCCGATCTCGACGGCCGTCTCGACGAAGAGGCGTGGCTGGTCGCCGCGGTCATCGACGACTTCGTGCAACAGGAGCCGTCGGAGGGGGATCCGGCCACCGAGCGAACGGTCGTACGGCTCCTCCACGATGCCGGAACGCTCTATATCGGCGTCGAGGCGTACGACTCGCAACCGGAGGGCGTCATCGCCACCGAGATGCGACGCGACTCCTCGCGGCTGCTCGACGAGGACAACTTCCAGATCATCCTCGATACGTTCGCCGACCACCGGAACGGCTACATGTTCGTGACCAATCCGCTCGGCGGCAAGCTGGAGCAACAGGTGGCCGAGGAGGGCGAGGGTGGGTTTCGGGGCAATAGCTCGAACGTCAATCTCAACTGGGACGGCGTGTGGGACGTGGCCGCGCGACGCACCAGCGATGGCTGGGTCGCGGAGATCGCCATTCCGCTCGTCACGCTGCGTTTTCCGAAGGCCGACCGGCAGGTCTGGGGCGTCAACTTCATGCGCAACATCCGGCGCAAGAACGAGCAGGTGTTCTGGGCGCCGATTCCCAAGGCCTACGGCCTGACCCGCGTGAGCCTCGCGGGCACGATGGCGGGGTTGAGCGCGGTGAACCGGGGGATGGATCTGCGGGTCACGCCCTACATCCTGGCGGGCGGCGAGCAGGAGCGGGTCGAGACCGGGCTCGATGGCTCCGGCTTCAACGACGTCGGCCTCGACGTGAAGTACGGTGTCACGTCCGGGCTCAACCTGGACCTGACCGTCAACACGGACTTCGCGCAGGTGGAGGTCGACGAGCAGCAGGTCAACCTGACCCGCTTCCCGTTGTTCTTCCCCGAGAAGCGCGACTTCTTCCTCGAGAATGCCGGGCTGTTCAGCGTCAAGACCCAAGGGATCGACCGGCTGGCCGATCTGTTCTTCACCCGTCGGATCGGCCTGTCCGCGGGCGGGCAGCCCGTGCCGATCGCCGGCGGATCGCGGCTGACCGGCAAGGTCGATCGCCACAACATCGCCGTGATGGACATTCAGACCCGGGAGATGTCGGGTCTGCCGGGTGAGAACTTCTTCGTGGCCCGCTATAGCCGCGACATCCTCGCGCGCTCGCGGGTGGGCGGCCTCCTCGTCAACAAGGAGGCGATTGGCGACTCCGCGTACAACCGGACGTTGGCGGCGGACGCCTCGATGGCGGTCCATCCGAACTTCACGGTGACCGGATTCATCGCCAAGACCGAGACGCCCGGGCTCTTGCGTGACGACATGGCCGGGCACTTGCGGGCGTCCTGGCTCAGTCCGTCGTGGCGGATCTACGGCGAGTACACCGATATTCAGGACAACTTCAACGCCGAGGTCGGCTTCGTGCCGCGGATCGGGATCCGGACGACGAAGCTACACGGCGAATGGGATCCGCGGCCCGGGAGGTGGAATATCCGGCAGCTGGATCCGATGATGAACATCATCTACACCACCGATCAGCACAACCGGCTCCTGTCGCGCCGGATCCACCACATGATCGGCAGCCGCTTCGAGAACGGCGCCTACTTCGTCGTCATCTACAACGACCGTTTCGAGCAGCTCGACGAGGCCTTCGCCATCAGGAGCGACGTCACCATTCCGGCCGGCACCTACCGGTTCGGCGAGTGGAGCGCGTCCTACACCAGCAACCCATCGCGGCGGCTGTACGGCCGCGCGCGCTACTCACCCCAGACGTTCTTCGGGGGAACCCGAACGGACGTGAGGGGGACGCTCGGTGTGAGGGCGACCAGCCGGATCGCCGCGGAGACCACGTTCCAGCGTAGCGATGTGAATCTGCCGGGGGGAACGTTCATCGCGGACCTCGGGTTGGTGCGGTTCGACCTCGCGCTGTCGCCGCGAACGACGCTCCGCAGCCTAACCCAGTACAACTCGACGACCGATTCGGTCAGCTCGAGCGTCAGGTTCAACTGGATCTACAGCCCGGGCAGCGATATCTACATCGCCTACGACGAGCTCCGGACAGACATCCCGGGGGTGCCGTGGCTGCAGAACCGGCAGCTCGCGGTCAAGATGACCTACCTGCTGTCGCGGTAGCCGCGTTCCCTTCTCCTCGTCCGGCGTCTACCGGTCTGGAACGGTCACGCCTCGCCCCGCGGGCGCGGCTACCGCGTGTGGATGGTGATGTGTCGGCGGGTCAGGGCGCCGAGGTTGGAGGCGCCGAGCATCGCGAAGCACCGGGCGAGATCGCTTTGCAGCATCTGGAGCACGCTCTGGACCCCGTCCGCCCCGTAGGCCGCCAGCGCCCACATGATCGGACGGGCGAGCAGGACCCCGCGCGCCCCGATGATCAGCGCGTCGAGGATGTCCGTGGCCCGGCGGAAGCTGCCGTCGACCAGGATCGGGACCTGGGCCCCGACCGTGTCGGCGATCGCCAGGAGCGCGTCGATCGGAGCCGTCTGGCTGCCGCCGAGCAACCCACCGAAGTTGGAGACGACGATCCCGCGGAGGCCGCGGTCGAGGGCCATCCTGGCATCGTCCGGCGAGGTCACGCCCTTCAGGACGACCGGCACGTCGACGCTGCCGGCGATCGCCTCGACGAGGGTCCAGTCGATCTCCGGGCTCCTTTGGGCCGGCACGGCCGTGCCGTCGGTGCCCCGGTAGGCGGCGCCCACGGTCACGAAGATGGCCTTCGCCCCGGCGGTGGCGGCGGCACGCGCCTGCTCGACAGCATCGGCGTCGGCATAGACGGCGTACCAGAGGGGGACGGTCGCCTTCGCGACGATCTGCTCGAACGGCGCACCCGCATGGCTGCTGACGATCATGGCCGCCTTCGCGGCCGAAGCGCCCGCGGCCGTGGCCAGCTCACCGTCAGGGTGAAACCACCGCTGATCGGAGATCGGTCCGACCACGATCGGTGTGAACAGCGTGTCGCCGAACAGGTTCACGGACAGATCCATGTCGAGCGTCGGCACGTTCATCCGCGGACGAAACGTGAGGCGGTTGAAGGCGGAGCGATCGCTCCCCGCAATGGTTGAGAACACTCGTTCTGGGAGCACGAGCTTCGCCTGCTCGCCGAACTCGAGGCTGTTCACGATCTCGTCGAGCGGCGTGAGGCGCGGCGCCTGCGGCACGGTCGCCTCGCCCGGTGACTGCGTGCGCGCGGACCGGGCGCCCACGACCAGCGCGCCGGCCGAACCGAGCGCCTCACGACGGGTGACTCTCACACGGCTCATTCGTCGTCCTCGGGGAAGTTCGTCCTCAGGGAAAGTCCGTCGTCACCGCGGCGGCATCGACCTCGGCCAGCGACGCACGTCCGCTCCGGGCCATCGCGTCTCGCAGCTCCGCCTGGAGGATCTCCAGGACGCGCTGCACGCCGGCTGCACCGAAGGCGCCCAGGCCCCACCGCGTCGCGCGTCCCAGGCAGACCGCGTCGGCGCCCAGGGCGATCGCCTTGAAGATGTCGCTGCCCCGTCGAAAGCCGCTGTCGACGAGCACGGGGACCGCGCCCGCCACCTCGGCCACGATCTCGGGCAGTACCTCGAGCGTGGACGGCACGTAGTCCATGGTGCGAGCGCCGTGGTTGGACACGATCACTCCATCGAACCCGCGATCCAGGCAGATCCGCGCATCCTCCGCCGTCAAGATACCCTTGACCAGCATCGGCAGCGTGACCCATTGCCGAATTTGGTCGAGGTACTCCCACGTGTACCACAGACGACCGGGCACGGGTAGGCCGTAGAGTGCCGGCCCGGCGGTCGGCGGCTCCGCCGGTTCCGGGTCCCGCCGTCGTCGGGGGATCCCGCCCAGATGGCGGTCGTGGAGATCCCGTTCGAACATGGTCGCCTGTTGATCGACGGTGACCACAATCGCCTGCGCACCCGCCGCCTGAAACCGTTCGAGCCTGCGTCGAGACACGCCGAGGTTCGTGTTCGGGTAGAACTGAATCCAGCGCGGACCGTCCGCCGCGGCGGCGATCTCCTCGTGCGGCATCGAGGGGCCGTTCGCCACGATCATCGGCACGCCGGCCGCGGTCGCGCCGCGATACGTGCCGCCCTCCGCGTCAGGATGCAGATCCCCGTGCCGGGAGTTGGGCGCGATCATGATGGGCGTCTCCATCTTGACGCCCAGGATCTCGGTCGAGAGATCCAGCGACGCCGCGCTGGCGCCCGGACGCTCGACGACGTCGACCCAGTCGAAGACCCGCCGGTTCCGGTCTCTGGTCCACTCGGAATCCCCGCTGTGCGCCATGTAGTCGTAGAGCCGGAGCGGCATGTTCGCGAAGCACACGGGCTCGAAGTCGAAGACCGTCAGCATCTCGTCGAGTCCAGGCACCCGCGAGTGTCCCCTCAGTGGGCGCGGGTCGAGCTGGGCGCCCAGACACGGCGAGCCGGTCAGCATCGCACCCAGCGCGAGCAGCGCCTGGCGGCGAGACGGGCTGTGCAGCCACGCTCGTTCGATTGGACCCATACAGCCTCCGGCTTCCGAAATGCTCCCGATCTGTTTCCTCGTCGCGCCTGGTCAGCCGGGCGCCACGCCGCGCCGCCCCTGGTAGCGACGCAGGACTTTCACCACGGGCGGCTACGGTGGGGACGGCTCGAGGAGCACGCTACTCGCCGCACTCACGGGTGTCAAGACACGAGCGGCGCGAGGGCCGGCGCGCCGCGGCGGGCGGCGGCGCGGCGTAGAATAGTGGGGAGGAGCCACCGCCATGCCCATCCGCGAGCGAGATTTCTTCACCGAGCGAACCGAGACCCGCCCGGCGCATCTGACCTGTCCACGTTGCCGCCGGGGCGGGGAGTACACGATCCGGTGGGTGCGGCGAGTCAAGAAGCCGCAGATTCCCCGTGGGGCGGACGCGCGAGACCGCGCGATCTACGGCAAGCTACGGGACCACCTGTTCCGCATCGACGACGAGGTCACCTGTTCGAGCTGTCGCCGCCGCTTCGAGATCCCCTCTCAGCAGTCTCTCGTCTTTCTGTGAGGCCGTCCGGCGATCGCGCGCACCCCCGGCGCGTCAGGGCTGGGTGGGCTGCCAGCTCTCCATCGCCTGCTTCAGGGCGTCCACGGTGATCTGCGCCCGGTATTCCGCGAGCTTCTTCCCGTTCTCGATGACCTTCTCGATCGACTCCATCTCGACGCGATTGATGCTGAACTTCCCGGCCTTGGCGCGGATGTCCGGGCGAATGAGGTGGGGCGCGCCGACGGCGATCAGCGACTCGTAGTGATAATCGTCGTGGATGTCCCATCGGGTCGCCGATTTGACGTCCGGCTGCTGGTGGATGCCGATCTCCTGCAGGTAGTCGTAGCTCCACTTGTCCTGTTCGTAGTATTCCGAGATGTAGTACATGCGGGCCGGGTCGCCCTTCCACTGGCCGTTCAGCGCGGCGGTGACCTCCGTCATGCCGCGCACGTTGCCGCCGCTGTCGGCGACCATCACGATGTTCTCGAAGCCCATGGTCTTCAGGCTCGTCGACATGTCCGCGAGAACGGCCTTGAAGGTGTCCTGCGTGATGAACACGCTGCCCGGGGGGATGTCCTCGCGATTCGGATCGCCGGGCTCCATCGTCACGATCGGGGCGATCAGAGCATTGCCCAGCTTGCGCGCGATGGCCTCGGTGGTCGTGCGGAGGACGTAGTTGTGCTTGCCCGTTGGGGTATACGGGCCGTTCTTCTCCAGGCCCCCGCTGCCGATGATGGCGGTCGTCTTGCCGGCCTTGATTGCGTCGCGCACTTCCATCCAGGTCATCTCTTCGATCCAGACGGTGTCCAGCATGTCGATCGGCCGGGGCGCGTTGGGTCCCGCCGCCGCCTCGCGTGCGGCCTGCTGCTCGGGCGACATGGGCGGGCGGCTCCGGCGCTGCGCCTGCGACGACTCATCCGCGCCGGCCGAGGCTGGGCACACGAGCAGGAGGGACAGAACGGCGAGGTTCAGGAGCTTCATTCGCTGCCTCCAGAGAATGCGCACGCCCCGGGGACGTGCCAGACCTCCGATGCCGGAATGCACGTGTGTCCGCCCCCTCGGGCGAGGAGGGGATACGGCAAGCGAGCCCGACTGGGAAAACCGCATTTCGATGGTGCGGATAGTATACGCCGGGTCCGGCAATCGAGCGTACCGGGAATCGCCGGCGCCGTCGCGCACCCGTGAGGTCCGCACGTCCGGCCCGGGAGGTGGGTTCCCCGCGCCGCCTCGTCCAAGGTTAGCGGGTCGCTCCGCCGCCGGTTGGCGCTTCCGGCGTCGGGGGCTCGAACGCGTGGCGCTGCAGCCGGATGCCGTCGAGGAACACCTCTTCGATCGCCGCCAACGCGCCGATGTCGGTCGTGGGGTCGCCCCGTACCAGGAGGAGATCGGCGCGCTGCCCCGGGGCGATTCTGCCGAACGTGCCTGCGGGATCGAGGAAGGCCGCGGGGGCGCTCGTCGCGGCCCTGAGCACCTTTTCCGGCGACATCCCGAGCTCGACGAGCAGGCGCATCTCGCGGTGCAGCGACGCGCCCGGAAAGACCCCGTGAACGCCGGAGTCGGTGCCCACGAACATCCGCACGTCGGCGGCCAGCAGCTTGCGAAAGTTTGCCGCCGTCACGGCCGCGACATCGTCGGGGCGGCTGTCGATCTCCTCGGAGAATCCCACGAGATTCCATCCGGGATCGTCGAGCCAGGGCTGCAAGAGCTCCGGACCGTACATCTCCCGTTCGAGCGGGATGGCACCCCGTGCCGCGAGCTGATGACTGGCCGAGACCAGCCGAACGGTGGTGACGATCGGCACGTCCGAGGCGACCAACCGCATGACCTGCTCATCCGTCAGGATCCCACGTTGGGGCAGGTGAGCGAGCAGGGCTGCTCCGGCGTCGATCGCATCCATCACGTCCCGTGGGGTCGTGGCGTGGACGAGCGGCCGAACGCCGTGCGACCGCGCCTCGGAAATCGCGGCCCGCAGACTCTCGAGCGACAGGTGCGGGCTTCGCCCTGGTGGCAGGTCGTCGTAGACGATCTTGAGAAAATCCGGGCTGGATTCCGCGAGGATGCTCCGCACCTGAGCCCGAGCCTCGGCTGCGCCGGCCGCCGTCGGAATGCGCCGTGTCGCGAGCCAGTCCACCGGCCATGGGAGCAGGGCCCGCAGCAACGGGATCGGATGGCCGCCCGGTGCCGTGAGCCCGGCGCCCGCCGTGAACAGATGGGGCGCCAGCACGCCCTCCTCGACGCCACGCCGCGTCAGATTCTCCGTGTTCCCGACGTCGGCTGCCACGAGCACCGACGTCGCCCCCGCGAAGAGGAAGGCCTCGGCGATGGCGCCCGGGTCCGGTGGGGGGCCGGTCTTCTCGCCGGCCGAAAACAGGTGCGCATGGCTGTCGATCAGCCCCGGCAACAGCGTTCGCCCCACTCCCGCCAGCTCCAGCGCGCCGGAAGGAGCGTCGAGGGCCCCGGCCGGGGCGACCGCACCGATCCGGGCGCCGGTGATCAGCACGTCCCGCCGCGGCACCATGTCGACCCCGTCGAAGACCGACACGTCACGAATCAGGACATCTTGCGCCGTCGAGACCGCGCGCGAGACCGACGCCAGACGTGGCGGACTGCCACAGGCGGCCAGAAGTAGCCCGAGGAGCACGAGCGAGCGAGGCATACGGGACCACATTGACAGGCTGTAAAGTTGCATCAGCGACGAGACTAGCGATAACTTGACACAATGTCAAGAAGTCAACGGACTCGCGCGCGCATTCTGGATGCCGTGCTCCTCGCACTCGAAGAGAGTCCCCGGGAGCTCAACGTGGGGCGGGTGGCGCAGATCGCCGGCCGATCGCGGCAGGCGGTCTATCTTCAGTTCGCCAACCGGGCCGAGCTCTTGCTCGCGGCGGCACGCCACGTCGATGAGCGACTCGATCTCCCGCGTCACCTCGAACCCGTCCTGGCCGCCCGGGATGCCGAGCAACTGCTCGGGCGCTACGCGGAGTTTCTGGCGGGCTACAACCCGCTCCTGTACCCGGTGGCTCGCGCGGCCGACGCGGCCCGCCGGAGCGATCCGGCTATCGCGGCGGCGTGGAACGACCGCCTCGCCAACCGTCGACGGGGTGGCTACCTCGTAGCCAAACGCCTGGCCGCGTGGGGACGTTTGACGAAGGAGTGGACGCCGAGGGCGGCGGGCGACTGGCTGACCGCGCAAGCCTCGGTCAAGGTGTGGGAGGAGCTCACCCTCGACCTGGGGTACTCGGCCAAACGCTTCGTCGCCGTGATGACCCGCGCGTTCGCCCACGCCCTGCTCGCACCGAGGTGACACCGGCGATGTGCGGGCAGGCTGCCGCTATCCCCCCGAGGGTGGGCCGCCGGCGCCCGGGCCTCAGCGGCCGGTCTGCCCGACCATGACCCGGACGCGCAGGGGCGACCACGCCATGCCATCCGGGCTGTCGTGATTCGTGGCGAGGGTGGTGGGCGCGTCCATGGCATCGAGCGCAAAGACGCGGATGGTGCCCCGCCCGGGGTCGCTCACGAAGACCGACCCGTCGTGTATCAGGACCCCGAAGTTGCCACGCTGCGGCTGTCCATCGCGGAGGGGCACCTCGGTCAGGACCCCGCGTGTTCGCGCGTCGTACACGCGCAGGTACTGGGGAACCGGGCCGGCCCCCGCCCCGTTCGGCACCACCACGCGATCACGCGGCCCAGCCGCGACCCGCCCGGCGAGTGGCCGCGAGTCCACGGTCGCCACCTTCTGGAGCGTCCGGGTATCGATGATCGAGATCGTGTCCTCCCGCCGATTGGCGACCCACACCTCTCCCCCGTTCGGGGTGACCGCAAGGCCCTCGGCCCCCTCGCCCGTGGGGATGACCACGGGCGGACGGTCCTCCTCCAGGAAGATGACGGACAGCGTCCCCTCGGCGCCCCGGCTGGTCACGTAGGCGCGCGCGGCGTCCGGGCTCAGCCGCACCATGTGGCCTTCCCGGCCGCCGGTGGGGTAGGTGCGCACGACGGCCAGCGCGGCGACGTCCACCAGCGCCAGCCGGTCGGAGTCCTGCATCGTCGCCACGACACGCCGGCTGTCCGGCAAGAACGCGATGCTGTGGGGCCGCGATTCGGGACCGAGATCGATACGCCCTGCGATGCGCGCGCCGGGCACGTCAATCGCCACCAGATGGCGACCCCGATCGTCATCCGGGCCGTACTCGGCCGTCATTGCCCAGTGACCGTCCGGGGACACGGCCACCTCGTGGGGGCTCGTCGGCCCCACCGGCAGCCGGGCGATCTCCACGCGGATGGCCAGGTCGAAGAACGAGAGGCTCCCGCCCCGCCTGTTGGCCACGAGCAGCGTGCCGTCCTGGGCACCCGCGCTCGAACCGAGCAACAGCACCAGCGCCGTGGTCAACCGAGGCATCAGCCCGCGCATGACGTCCTCCCCTAGCAGCCCGTGGCAAAAGTCCGGCTGCAGTCGGGCAGCGCTGCATCCCGCCTGACTGCGTTGCTCGTCGGTCAAATACTCCCGGTATTCTTCCTCCTCGCGCCTTACCAGCCGGGCGCAGCGCCGCCCTTGGTGCCACGCAGGACTCTTGCCACGGGCTGCTAGCCCTCGGCGGATCAGGCCAGCTCGTCGGGCAGAAAGCGGCCCTCCGCCAGCACCGTCTCACCGTCCACGGTCAGGGTGCACCCCAGGCAGCAGAGGCCCAGGTGCGGGCCCCGACGACACGCCGACGGAACCCGTCAGAAACCCGCGCCGGATCGGGGAGGGTGCCCTCCCGGAGCATGATAGTGCCGAACGGGCTCTGGCAAGCAGCCCGCCCGATCCTCACGAGGGGTGACCGATGCCAGCGACAGGCCGGGAGATGGTGGGGGACCGATTACGTGGACGTGCCCGGCCCGGGTGACGGCAGCAGATAGGGCTGGTCGCGCAGCTCACGGCTCAGCCGCGCGTAGCACTGGCGCCAGGGCTCGAACCGGCGGGCGATCGTGTCGAGCAGACGGGCCTTCGGCTGGGACGGTTGCCGGGCGGCCGCCCGGCTGAAGAAGCTCGCACCCAGCTCGGCGTACCAGCGAATGTTGTGCCGTCGGCGCATCTGATCCTCGAAGAAGCCCGCCAGCAGCAGGCACTGCGCGCCCGCCGTCTCCATCATCAGGCTGTCGTGCTCCAGCGACGTGTCGAACACGAAATTGTCGAAGACCGCACCGAGGGTTGCGGGTGTGGGCAGCTCGACGTCGGCTTCGGTGGAGACCTGGGCGAAGTGGGCCAGCACGCTGGCGTTGTAGAGCAGCTCCTGTCGATCGACGCCGGGACTGGAGACGTCCTGAAGCCCCAGGACGAAGAACGCCAGCGCCTGTCGATGGTCGGTCGCGAGCAGTTCCGACAGTGGATCCATGACGCCTCCGCGTGATCGGGTGGGCGGTCATGAAGGCCGCATCCCCGGCCAGCACCAGCAGTTGAACGCAACTCGCATGCCGTTGCCGCGGCGTCCCGCTCGAATCGAAGACGAAGTGAACAAGCTTCACTGATAGAGTGAGTTAGCGGAACGCTGACCCCTCGGGACGGTACACCTGCGGCCGGAGGCTACCCCGCCGCTGTCGCAACTTCGTCACACCAGGCCCCGGATCGGGACAGACGCCGACCCTGCGAGGCTCCAGCGCCGCGTTACTTGGCCGGGTACGAGACCCGGTACTGATTGCGGTCGTTGACGACGGTGTAGCGCCGGCCGTCCGCCTGCACCATAGCCTTGATCCAGAAACCTGCGTCGTCCTCCTCGGTGAGGTTCGCGGTCATGCGCTCGCTGGCGTTGTGATCGCCGTCGGTGTCCAGCGCCCGGTGGAGTTGCCAGATGCCCTCGAGATCCGGAATCTGCCGGACGACCTCGAACCCCTCCGGGCTGCCGCCCTTGTGGGGACCGTTGCTCAACACAGCCACGCTGGGGTTGACCGCCCAGGTCAGCTGCGGTGTCACACCGTTGCCGTGGTGGGGGACCTGGAGGAGATCGACGACGCCGACGCGACTCTCCGGGCATGCCAGCGCATGCTGGATGTCGACCGTCAAGTCACCGAGGTTGAGGAACTGAAACGCGCCGAGGGACAGGAGGTAGCCGACGCTGTGGCTGTTCTCACCCGGCGATGGTTCGCCAGGGGAGGCAGTCCGGCAATGGGGGTTGGGATGCCCGACGGTGCCGCTGGGGATCGCCTCGGCCGAGGTGACGAACGCGAAGTCGACCCCTTCGAGCGGCAGCGTATCTCCTGGCTCGACCGAGCGTCGTCTCCCGGCGGTGGCGTCCGCGTACGCCTCCCAGACCACGCGGCTCGACTCGCGGTCCTGCTCGACGCTGTCGCCGTGGTCGATGAACTGCCCGATCGGCACCTGTTTGGCCAGTGCCGGTACGCCCCCGACGTGGTCCGCGTGGAAATGCGAGGCGATGAAGAAATCCAGCTCCGTGATGCCGGCGTCCGCGATGGCGGCGCGGATCCGCCGGACGTCTCGATCGTCGTCGCGACTCCAGCCGGCGTCCATGAGGACGGACTGCCGCTCTGGCGTGACGAT
Organism: Vicinamibacterales bacterium; assembly: GCA_965197935.1. Taxonomy (GTDB): domain Bacteria; phylum Acidobacteriota; class Vicinamibacteria; order Vicinamibacterales; family CAZQMT01; genus CAZQMT01. Next base: position 1,674,645 of record CBDAOD010000003.1, read on the forward strand.
CAAGGTCGCCGCGCCGCCCTCGACATCGATCCAGTAGATGTCCAGCCTGTTCTGCCCGGGCTGGATCGAACCCGCGACGCCGCGGTCGACCCGGGGAGCCTCTTTGAACCCTTCGAGGACGCGGAGGGTCGGCAGACGGTCGCCGGGTGTCAGGGCGGGCGGTTCGATCAACAGGACGCCCACCAGCACCAGCGCGATGGGCGGAGCGGCGACGGCCAGGCTTCTCAGCATTGTGCCTCCGCGTCCCCCGAGACCAACGTGGATAGGGTCTACGGCCGCCTCACGGTTGCGACCCCTGGGTCATCGTAACCTTGCTCTGGCCCGTCCGATCGGGAAACGCCTTGAGCACCTCGGCCACCATGTCCCAGTACGGCAGCCCCGAGTCGTCGAGGCCTCGGCGCACGATCACGAGATCGTAAGATGGGATGACGATCGCGTGCTGCCCGCGGGCGCCGGCCGTCGTGTAGGCGTCCTGCGGCAGATCCGTTCGGCGATCAGGCACCAGCCACCACTGCCCCCCGTAGAAGTTGCCGAATGCGGCGGTGGAGGGGGCCGGCGTCCGGCTGAACGCCACCCAGTTCCTCGGAACGATCTGCTCGCCGTTCCACCGTCCCTCGTTCAGATAGAGGAGCCCCAGACGGGCCAGGTCCCGGGCGTTCGTGTAGACCTGGCTGCTCATGATGTAGTGGCCGAAGCGATCGACTCCGGGCAGGGTGTTCCGCATGCCGATCTTGTCGAAGAGCGCCTCACGCGGGAGCCGCAGATACCGTTCCTGGTCGCCCAGGACGGTCTCGAGCGCGAGCACGCCCAGCAACGTGTCGTAGTTCTCGTAGTCCCACACGGTGCCGGGCGTCCGCACCGCCCCCCGGTCCCGGGCGTGATACGCCGAGTCCCAGCCACCGAAGTACGACAGGTTCGAGCCCACCGCCTCGCCGTACTCGTTGTCCACCGGATAGAGACCGCTCGACATGTTCAGGACGTGCCGGAGCGTGATCCGCCGACGGGGGTCGGCTACCGGCGCGTAGTCGGGGGGTGGCCATCCATTCAGGGGCGTGGCGGGGTGGTTGCGCGAGACGCGCGCGTTCAGCTCGGCGAGCTCGTTGGGCGGCCACTCGAAAGGCAGCGGATCGTCGAGGGCCAGGAGTCCCTCGTCCACGGCGATCCCGATCAGCGTCGACGCGATGCTCTTGGCGGTCGACCAGGTGCGCGTCCGGGTCGTCATGTCGAAGCCGGGTGCGTAGCGCTCGTAAACGAGGTTGCCTTCATGGACGACGAGGAGGCTCACCGTGAGCTGTCCCGAACCACCGTGGCGGTCGCGGTCGAAGGTCCAGTCACCGGCGGCTTCGAGGGCGTCTCCGTCGATGTCATCGGAGAGGGGTGTGGCTTCCACCTTGTCGCCGTCCGGCCATGCAATGGCCGTCGGGTCTCCCGGCGGAGGCGGCATCCGCAGGATGGGCAGTGCATCGATGTCGTCCAGCGTCTGCTCGGGTCCCATCACGATGCAGCCGAGCCCCTCACGGTGGGCGGCCCGCATCGTCGGACCGGACCACTCTCCGGGTCTCACGGATACGGCGCGGAGATCGCGGTCGACGGCGAGCTGCGACGCGGGAACCGGGTTCGCGCGCAGCTCCGCCGCGTGGATCTGCTCGACGGTTCGATGGGAGACGAAGACTCCGTTGCACAGCGTGAGGGCTTGCCTCCCGCGCTGGACGAGATCGGTATTCCCTCGGTGATAGTCGAAGCCGTACTCCTGCTGGGCCGTCGAGCTGGCCGGGCCGATGCCCATCGCCACGAGAAGGGCGACGGCGAGCGTCCGAATCGGTTTCCACATGATCATCTCCCAGGGTGAACCGGAGATCGCATACGTCAGCCTAGTATGACTCCGCCCGATCGATCCACAGTGGCGTGATGTCGAGCGTCGCGTAGGGTTGTGGCTCGGAGGCGGGGGACCACCGTGCCACACTCACTCCTGACGAGGCGTGGGCTCGGCGACGCCGGTCAAGGTGCGGGTCGAGCCGAGGTCGTCGGTGATCCGCGTCGTGTACTCGACCCGGTCCACGGCGCTGTCATCCGCCGCCATCGAGAACTCCTGAACGCCGTTCGGGCCCACGCGATCGTTGCCGCCCGCGCTGGCGAAATCGGCTGGCCCCAGCTCCCTGGACGCCGTCGACCCGTCGTCGAAGAACCACGTGGTCTCGAGTGCATCGACCCGGTAGCCGGTCGCTCCACCGAGCTCGAGGTAGGTCAGGCTGAAGACGATTCTCGTTGGAGACTCCACGCTCAGGGCGGCCAGGAGGTCCGGTTCCGCTGGCGTGTTCTCGGGTTGGGCCGGCTGGTCTTCAGCCGTGGAGGCCGCCGGTGTCTCGGACCCGGCACGCGGGGCTGGCGCCGGCGGTGTCGCCGGGCGGCGCTCGTTCGGGCGCGCCGGCCCGGGTCCAGACTCCGCCCGTTCCCCCTCGGACGCCCGGGTTGCTCCGGGATCGGCGGCCCCGGGCGCGGGGCTCGGTGGGGTCTCCGGTTACGGAGCGACCGGCGCGGGTTCGGCCGAGGGCTCGGCGTTCGCGTCGCCGATGACGCTGTTCCCATCGGGGATCGCGGGCGGCCGCACCGGTGCCGGTGTCTCGGTTGCCAGCGCGCCGGAACCGGCCCCGCCATCCCCCGGCGTGAACCGGGCGCCGTTGACCAGCCACAGGGCGATCGCCACGCTCAGCACGGCTGCCGAGGTGGCCAGCGTGAACCACATGCGGTCACTCACGGCCCGCAGGTAGGAGGTCGGCGACCTGGAGGGCCGGTGCTCGGCGCTGGATGGAGCCGAGGCCGACACGTCTACCTGGCTCTCGCGGATCGAGAGGTCCGCGGGGGGGGACTCGACGGGCTCCTGTAAGAGCTCCGGATCGAAGGCGCCCTCACTCGCCGCAGGCTCGCGGACCAAGACGTTCTCACCTGCGGGCCCGGCCGAGTCCAGAACCGGGAAGGTGGGCAGGGTCTCTTCCGGATCCGGCTGCTCGGCGGGGACCGCCGGCCCCAGGCTCGCCTCGCGCGCGCGGAGCTCCGCCTCCCGCACCCGGCGGTAGCGGGTGGGGAGCGGCCCTTCGGCGTTCCATGCCAGCTCCCGGACCAGGTCTCCCATCCGTTGCGGCCGCTCGTCTGGATCCTTCGCAAGACAGATCTGGACCACCCGGTCGAGGTTCGGCGGCGTCAGGGGCTGAACGGCCGTCATCGGCGGCGGGTGCTCGGTGAGGACGGCCGAGATGATGCGCGCCTGACTCTCTCCGGAGAACGCCTTGTGGCCCGTCACCATCTCGTACAGCACCAACCCGAAGGCGAACACGTCCGTCCGGGCATCGGTGTCCTTGCCGTCAAGCTGCTCGGGGGACATGTGCTGGATCGTCCCGAGGATCTTGCCTTCGGCGGTCAACGGCGCCGGCTGCGTGACCGACCCCGAGTCCTCGAGCGCCCCCTGATTCCTGAGCTTCGCCAGCCCGAAGTCGAGCAGCTTGGCTCCGGTTGCGGTCAGCATGATGTTGCCGGGCTTGAGATCGCGGTGGATGATGCCCTGGCTGTGCGCCTTGTCGAGCGCGTCGGCGATCTCGATGGCGTAGCCGACCGCCTGCTCGAGGGGGATGGCGCCCTGCTTGAGCCGGTCGGCCAGCGTCTCGCCTTCCAGGTGCTCCATGACGAGGAACTCGACGTCTTCCTGCCGACCGACGTCGAACACCGTGCAGATGTGTGGATGGCTGAGGGCGGCGACCGCCTTCGCCTCGCGCTCGAAACGCTCCCGGAGTCCGGGCGCGCTGGCGAGCTCCGGCGGCAGAACCTTGATCGCGACCGTGCGGTCGAGGCGCGTGTCGGTAGCCTTGTACACCTCGCCCATGCCCCCGGCGCCGATCAGGCACTCGATCAGATACGGGCCGAGGCGGAGGCCGGGGGTCAGAGCCATTGGGCGAGAACGATTATACGGTGCGCCATGCGCAGCAGGCCTCCGAGGCGAGGTCTCTGGCGTCCCACGTCCAGTCCCTCGTTACTCGGGCTCGACTTCGAAGATCGCTTCGATCTCGACGCTGATGTTGCCCGGCAGCGCGCCCATGCCGACCGCGCTGCGGGCGCCGACACCGCGGTCCTCGCCGAAGACCTGCGCGAACAGCTCGCTGCACCCGTTGATGACGGCGGGCTGGCCGTGGAAATCCGGCATGCCGTTGACCATGCCCAGGAGCTTGACGACGCGACGGACGCGGTTCAGGCTGCCCAGACCGGCGCGCAGCGTGGCCAGGATGGCCAGTCCGGTCTGACGCGCGGCGTCGAAGCCGGCCTGCTGGTCGACCTCGGCGCCGACGCGGCCGACCATCAGCGTGCCATCGGGGAGCAGCGGACCGTGTCCCGACACGTAGGCCACGCTTCCGATGACGACCAGCGGCCGGTAGACACCGATCGGCTTGGGGGGGGAGGCAGCTCGAGGTTCAGCTCGCGTACTCGTGCTTCGGCGTCCATCGTCTCTCCTCTCGTGCAGCGCTCCGCGTGCCGCAACCCGAGCCCGCCGCGGTCCGGCGCGCCGATCCCTTGATTCGCCCGGAGATCGGGCGGCGGCTCGGCGGCTCGACACCCAGCGATCGGCTCCGCGGAAGGGAAACGATCCTCCGCCGCGCGGGTCGCAACCAGGCGCCGGGGTCGGTCAGGTCAGCAGGTCGAGCTTCTCCAGCTCCGCTCGCAGACGCCGCCGGCCGACGGCATCCAGAACGCGAGGCGTCTGGCTGCGCATCGGTCCGCCGGCCAACCCCTGCATCTCCAGACCGGCCTTGAGCAAGGCGTTCCCGTATTCGCCCCGCAGTAGCCGCAACGGGCGCAGCAGGTCCCGATACCGCATGGCCTCCCGGTAGTCCCCCGCCTCGCTGGCGGCCCACTGCTGCTGCGAGTGCTCCTGCGCCAGCAGACACAGACCGGTCGTGATGCCGGACGCGCCCGCCAGGTGCCAGTACGGCGCCAGCATCTCGTCCGCCGGGAAGACGGGCACGCGCCCCTCGGTGGCCCGGGTGAAGTCCCGGACGAAATCCAGATCGCGCCCGCCGTACTTCAGAATCTCCAACCGTGGATGCTCCGAGATCCGCACGGTGGTCTCCAGGCTCATCGGCGCGCCGTCGTTGCGATACAGCGAGCAGCCCACGTCCACGTTGTCGAGGATCTCCGTGTAGAAGGCGTACATGACGTCGTCGCCCTGGTCCTTCAGATCCGCGTTGGCCATGATCAGGACGACGTCGGCCCCCGCCTCGCCGGATGCGGCAGCCCTGCGGATGTACTCGTCGGTGGTCCGGCCCCGCACCCCGGCCACGATCCTGGGACGCCCGTTCACGCCGCACGCCGCGCGGACGACGCGAACGTTCTCGTCCGGCGTGAGCTCGAACACCTCTCCCGTCCCCCCGCAGACGCAGACGGTCTTCGCTCCCGGCGCCTCGGAAAAATGTTCGAGGTTCCTGGCCACGCCCTCCTCGTCCACTTCGCTCCGCCCGTTGCCCCGGTCGATCATGGGGGTAATGGCGAACATCATGATGCCGCGCGGCCAGGCCCCTGCGTTCTGGGCGGCGGCCACGCGGCGCGGTCCGCCGAGGGACGCGCCAGCGACCGCAGCGCCGGCGAGCGTCAGAAATTCACGGCGCCTCAGCAACGTCTCGGTCATCGATACCCTCCTGGTCTCCGACCGCCTGCCGGACGAGCGCGCGGTCGGCTTCTGGCAGATCGAGCGTCAACGCCGTCGCGCGCGCCCGGGGTGACATTTTCCTCCATGTCCTGCGGATGATCGTCTGCAGCTTGGCCGCGTCGTGCCGAGCGGCGAAGTCCGAGAAGTAGCTCTCCAGAAACACCAGACAGGCGACGTCCTCGAGGATCTGCATCTCGGGGTCGGATGCCAGGTCCTTCTTCTGCAGCAGGGCCTGCACCCGCGCGACGGTCGTCTCGTCGTAGCCGAGCTCGGCGAGGATCCGGCCGGCGTGCTCGGCGTGAAACGCGTACAGGCTCGAGCGCCAGCGGAGATACCCACCGCGGTCCCCGGGGTACGAGTCCCTGGGGATCTGCCAGCGGCGGATGTGTTGGCCTCTGGCCGCCAGGCGCAGGTGCTCCGGCGCGTCGGGCGCCAGGCGTGCCAGCCAGTCGGTCATCCGCCGGGCGTACAGCAGCTCCTTCGGGTACTCGCGACCCTGGAAGACGACCCGGGTGGGATCGTCGGCGTTCGCGGCGTCGATCCGCTCCAGCGCCGTTTCGAATAGAGCACTGGCTCCCGGGCGCCGCGACTGGCGGGCGGGCATATCTGTGCTCCGCGGTCAACTGCGTGACCAAAGACCAGATGCTGGATCCACCCCCGGGCGGTCTCCGACCCGTCGCGTCGGCGGTCACGCCTCCGATCAGGCCCGCGACCGAAGGTCCGTGGGTGGGCTCTCCGGCCGCACGCAGGCAGCGACGTTCAATCCCGGTAGGTGCTCACCGGGGGCAGACGGGCGCCGGTGGCCGCCGGCGGCGGATCCTCGGCGACCACGGGAATCCGCAGCGTGCCGATCCCGTCGATGGTGGCCACGATCTCCTCACCCGGTTGCAGGAACCGCTCCTCCCCCCGGACGGCCGTGCCCACGCCGGTACCGCCAGACGTGCCGTTGTTGATGACGTCGCCCGGGAACAGCGTGACGATCGACGAGGCGTACTCGACCAGCTCGTACAGCGAGTGAATCATGTCTCCCGCAGTCGCCTCCTGCATCTGCTCGCCGCCGACACTCAGCGTCTGTCGGAGCCTCTCCATCGGGTCGCCATAGAACTCCTTTGGCACGATCCACGGCCCCTCGGGCGCGAACGTGTCGTGCCCCTTCCCGACGAACCAGTCCGACCGCAGGGGGTTCCCGCCCGGAGGGCGACCACCCCGGTCGGAGATGTCGAGCGAAACCAGGTAGCCGAAGATGTAGTCCTGTGCGTCCTCCGCGGAGACGTACTTCGCCGAGCGACCGATCACCGCCCCGAGCTCGACCTCCCAGTCGGTGCGATTTCGACCGTGCGGGATCACGACCGGATCGCCGTTGCCGATGACGGCGCCGCGGGACGGCTTCAGGAACAGGTAGGGCACGCCGCGGTTCTCACGGCGCTCTCGCCGCGCGGCTGTCCGTTCCTCGGGGGTGCCCCGCTCCTCGACGTGGCTATAGAAGTTCACCGCCGCGTTGAGGATCTTGCCCGGGTACATGATCGGCGGAAGCGTGCGGAGATCGGCGACGTCGTGCACGAAGTCGGGCCGCTGGCTGCCGGTGAGCCGGTCGTTGGCCACCAGATCCGCGACGATCTCGGAGAGCCGCTTCTGCATGCCGTACTCGTACCGGCCGATCAGCTCCAGCATGTCGGCCGGCATGGGGACCTGGGGATACGTGGGATTCTTCTCGAGCGCGCGGTTCGCGACGTCGAGGTCGACGATGAGGCTATCCCGGAGGACGATGCCGACCTCCGGGACACCGTGGATCTCGAAGGTTCCGACCTTGAAGGGTTCGGCCGACGTCGCCGCCGGTCCACCCTGTGCGGAGAGGGGAGCGGGGGTCCAAAGAGCCACGAGCACGCCGAGAGCCAGGGAGAGTCGCATGATGCTCCTTCTAGATGTCTAGATGACCTCGCTGGTGTCTGGGTGTACTCCGGCCGGGCGAGCGTGTCAAGCGATCCGACATGTCTTCCCTCTGGGTGGCGTGGGCGGTCGGGCGCAGACCACAATAGGGGCGGAGGTCGTCATGGCGACGCAACTGGTGGCGGTGGTCGACGGTGCACGCGCGCGCTTCTACGCGGTCGATACGCGCCAGACACCTCAGGGTGAGGAGAGGAAGTGGCTCGAGGAGATCGAGAGCCTCGTCAACCCCGACCGCCGCACGCGAGATAGCGATCTGTACTCCGAGAGCCGTCCCGGTCTGCGTCAATCCCACGGGGGTGGCCCGGCCCATGCCGTGGACGACGGGCGTGACGCTCACGCCGCCGAGATCGAGCGTAGATTCGCGGCGCTCGTGCTCGCGAAGCTGCACGCCCTCATGCAGGGTCACGCGGCGAGCCGAATCGTTCTCGCCGCCGGGCCGCGGATGCTGGGGTACCTCAGGGATGCCAGAACGTCGCTGCCGCCCGAGGACGTCTCCGAGGTGCCCAAGCATCTGACCGAGCTGTCACCGCACGAGCTGTGCCAGCGCCTGGAATCCGACGGCCTTCTCTAACAGCCCGTGGTGAAAGTCCTGCGTCGCACCAAGGGCGGCGCTGCGCCCGGCTGGCAAGGCGCGAGAAGCGAAAATACCGAGAGTATTTGACCGACGAGCAACACAGCCAGGCGGGATGCAGCGCAGGCCGGCTGCAGCAGGACTTTTACCACGGGCTGCTAAGCCACGCCGGTCACGACATCGCTCCGGAGGAGCCGGCCGCGCGGGTCCCGTCCAGGCCGGCGACCGCCGAACGGAACACCGCTGCGATGGGATGGCGGTCGATAACGGCGAGTGCGTCGCGGGCGACGACCCAGCGACGCTGGCGGAAGCTCCTTTCCTCCCAGTCCTCGTCCTCGCGGGTGACCTTCATGAGATACACCTCGACCCCGAACGTCGTGCCCCACTTGGCGTGTCTGTAGTGACCGACGGGACCACCGACGAGCTCGCCGTGGAGACCCGCCTCCTCACGCGCCTCCTTCAGCGCCGTCTCCCCGGCGGTGTCGCCCCGCTCGATGATCCCCTTGGGAACCGTCCACCTCGTGCCGCTCGACGTCGTGATGAGGCAGAACTCGGTCGTCCCGTCGCTGCTCCGGAACGGGATCGCCGCCGCCTGTATGGCCTGAGCGCTCATGCCCCGGCACGACTTAGTGGCCAGCCGCTGTGGCGCGTCAGAAGCTCGTGCGTCACCCGCCGCGGCGGCGTCGTGCCGATCAAGCCGCGGCCGCTCTGACGGCCTCCTCCTCCGAGTCGAACGTCTCGATGACGTCCAGCAGGTATGTGATGCTCAGCAGCTCCCTGATCGGCGCGGTCACGTCGAGAAGGACGAGCTTTCCGCCCCGGTTCCTGACGCTGATGAAGCCACCCACCATCACGCCCAGCCCACGCTGTCGATCTGGGACAGCCTCCCGAAGTTGAGGACGATCCGCGTCCGATCCTGTCGGAGGAGGCTTCTCATCTTGCTTCTGAGATGCGCCTCGTCGGTCCCGATCATGACCCGCCCCTCCAGGTCGAGGATCGTCACACCGTCCACGATTCGCTCCTGAATCTCCATCGGGCAGCACGTCTCACTTCTTGGCGTCTCGAACCATCTGCTTGATCTTCTCGCGCATCTGCACGGCGTCGAAGACCACCCCGCCGCGGATCGTGTGCCTGACTCCGCCCACCCGCTCGGTCCGTCCCGCATCGGGGCTGTAGCGCAGGTGACCGATGCCGTAGAGCACCTTGAGGTTGACCAAGGGGTTCTCGGCCGCCAGCACGAGGTCTGCGATCTTCCCGACCTGGACGCTACCCAGGTCGTCGCTCGCGCCGAGGAACTCGGCCGCGTATAGCGTCGCCGACCGGATGACCTCCGTGGAGTTCAGCCCCGCCTGCTGCAGCAGCTCCATCTCTCTGATCAGGCCGAACCCATAGAGGCTGTATCCACTTCCCGCGTCGGATCCCGCGACGATCCGGCCACCCCGCCGGTTGAACGCCTTCAGGAACCGCTGCCACTTGTAGAAGAAGTGGTGCCAGTTCGTTTCGTCCTCGGTCTTCCAGTCGAGGATGCCCGGGTGGACACCGGGCCCCATCTCCCACGCGTCGAGCAGCGCCGGAGAGGTGAACTCCTCGTGCCACTCGAGCCGGCGGCGACGCATCGGATCTCGCAAGTAGTCGTAGAACACCGACGTGGGGGCCATCGTGAAATCCAGCTCGATGAGCTCATCGAGCAGCGCGTTCCACTCCGGGGCGCCCGGTTCCACCGCTTGCTGCCAGAAGCGCCCGGCGTCTCGCCAGCGGTCTTGCTCGTTGTTGTAGAGGTGGTCCGTCGCCCAGTCCGGGATGCTCCGCTCGGCGAGCATCGACTCGGCCAACCCGTACCAGTGATCCTGGCGGTCCAGCCCCATGCGCGCCGCGTCCAGGAGGTTCATCATGCCGATCCCACGCTGCTCGAGGTGCATGGTGGTCTTCAGACCCAGCTCGCGCGCTTCGTCGATGATGGCCGAGGTGACCCTTGGGGGACTTCCTCTCAGCTTCAGGCCCACGGCGCCCGCCGTGGCCGCCGCTCTCACCCACTCCCGAGCCCGTTCGGGCGTGTTGACGAGACCATCGAAATCGAATCTCACCGGCTGCCCGTCGACCGACAGCCGGGCATACGGGAAGACCCGGGGGGCGGCGACCTCGTTGTTTCGAACCCGGTTGCGCAGCCCGACGGTCCAGGTCAGCCCCTCGCTGCTCACGACATCGACGACGGAGGTGATGCCGTGCGCCAGGTTCAGATAGTAGTAGTAGTCGGTGCCGAGCCCGGTCCGGGTGGAGCTCGGTCCCGGGATGTGGACGTGCGAATCGATGAAGCCCGGGAGGAGGTACATCCCGTGCGCGTCGATCTCGTGGTCGCCCGGATCCGGGCGGTCCGCCGGGTCGATTTCCTGGAGGGGGTGGGCCACGATCTCGATTGCGGTGATGCGGTCGCCCTCCACGACGACATCGGCCGGGCCGTAGGCGGGTCCGCCCGTACCGTCGATCACGGTGACACCCCGGATCACGAGGCGGTCGAACGGACCCTGTTCGAGGGGCTGTGCCTCGGACCGAGCGGGCGCCCATGCGAGGAGGAGCGGCAGCAGTATCGCGCATGACAGACGCGCGACCCGCCCACTCCGCGTGACGTCGCGAACGGGCTGGATGGACATTGAAGTGAACCCCCGGGAAGTGGAGCGGGCTGGGCCCGCAGGCCGGATCGGCTGCAAATCTCGACCTTGCGTCGAGGACATGACCACGTGATGCTACCGAGGGGAGAGAGAACTGTCAAAGCTGCGGTGGACCACGGCGGTGTTGTAGAATCGGCCCAGGCTGGCGGGCGTCCGGTGGGTCCGTACGCACCGTCACGCTCCCGTGACGATGGTCGAGGTCATGCGCATGCGGCAGCGACGTTCCCTGAAGGACGTGCTCGTTGTGGGCGCTACCCTTGCACTCGTCTACGTCGGGGCCGACCTCGGATCCCTGGCGATCTACGGCCTCGCCGAACGGACCTGGTTCTCCTTCTCGGAGATGTCACAGCGTCGGCAGAGCTACACCTCCGAGCGTCAGGACGACACCCCCGAGTTCCCACGGCTGACCGACGATGTGATCCACCCCTACCTTGGATCCGTCTATGACCCGGATGTGTGGAAGACGAAAACGTCACATTCGGGCATTCCGGTCTCCGAGTGGGGCTTCATCGATGACAAGACGCCCCTTCAGGCGCCTTCGCCAGACCGGGTCGTCGTGGGAGTGTTCGGCGGCTCCGTGGCGTGGGGGCTGTCGCGATTCGGCTCGGATCAGATCATCGAGGGCCTGGCGACGCGCGACGAGTTCAAGGGCAAGGAGTTCGTCATCGTCAGGACGGCGCTCGGGGCGTGGAAACAGCCCCAGCAGCTGATGGCCCTGGCATACCTGCTGTCTCTGGGCGCGCACTTCGACGTCGTCGTCAACGTGGACGGTTTCAATGAGCTGGCCCTGCCCGCGCACGACAACGCGGTTCACGGCGTCTATCCCTTCTACCCGGCTAACTGGTATCTGAGGTCGACGGGACCGGGCAAGGATCAACGGGGCCTGGTCGGGAAGATCTCGTATCTGAGGGCGCGACAGCTCAGATTGGCTCGCCTGATGTCCTCCGTTCCGTTCAGGTCGAGCGTGACGAGCAACGTGACCTGGTTCTACTACGATCAGTATCTGTCCAACACGATCAACCAGCTGACCGTCCAGCTCAGCACGTTGACGCAGGTCGGCCAGGTCGAGAGATACGTCACCACCGGTCCGCCATTCGACGCTCGCCCGGAGCATCTGTTGGGCGAGATGGTCGCCATGTGGGTGCGCGCATCCACGCTCATCCATCAGATCTGCGAGGCGAAGGGCATTCTCTACGTGCACGCCTTGCAGCCCAACCAGTACGACGTGGGCTCGAAGCCGCTGAGCGACGCGGAGCAACGTGTCGCGTACTCGACGGATCTTCCGGCGCGCGAAACTCTCGAGCGCGGATACCCTCTCCTCAGACAGGCAGGCCAGGAGCTTGTCGAGCGTGGCGTCGGATTCGTGGACCTGTCGATGGTGTTCTCCCGAGTATCGAAACCCATCTACATCGACGACTGCTGCCATGTAAACGTGGAGGGCTATGAGATGATGGGCAATGCCATCGGCCGGTTCGTGTCCCGGCTCGACCGCGGGGTGGGACCCCCGGCGAGAGTGGCATCTCGGTGAGAGGGGTGAGAGGAACGTGGCGTGGTGTCCCTCGCCCGAGCTGGTCGGTGGTCGGAACATCGCGCCGGAGGACAGGTCAACCATGGGTCGTCACATGATCACGCGTGCGCTGGTCAACCTGCAGGATGACGTGGCGTATGCCGAGCCTCCGCCGTGGTACTACACCGTGCGGCAGTCGCTCGGCGCGGCCCTCCTCGAAGCGGGACGTGGGGAGGAGGCGGCGATGGTGTATCAGGACGACCTGAGGCAGTGGTCAGAAAACGGCTGGTCGCTCTTCGGGCTGATGAAGAGCCTACGGGCGCAAGGGCTCACGAGGGAGGCGCGTCTGGCGGAGAAGCGCTTTCTCAAGGCCTGGACCCACGCCGACGTCGCGCTCATGGCGTCGCGTTTTTGAGCGGATGACGGGCGGCTACAACATCGGCGTTTCGAGAATCCGTGTGCACCGGGCAGGGTGCCCGACAGCTGATCGAGAATGGCGGCACGGGCCTGCAGACACCAATGAGGAGTGAGCCATGGCAGAGCAGCACGGCACGGTCGACCGGCGAACGCTTCTGAAGATAATGGGCGTAGCCGGTGCCTCGGCAACGGTGCTGTCGGCCTGTGGAAGACCGTTTGGCCAGTCGGTGAGCGCCCAGGGTCTGACGGGGGCCGAGTTCGACAAGACCGTCAGTCTCGCCACCGCCGGTCCCGGCGGCAACAAGAACTGGCAGCCAGGGGACGCCGCAAAATTTCTGCCCCCCGAGGCGATACCCACCAGGGGCGAGGCGTCGGAGACGTTGGCCGGTCTCCCCAAGGAGCAGCTGCTGAGGTTCTACTGGCAGATGAGTGCCAGCCGCAAGTGGGAATCGACGATGAAGGATCTGTTCCTCGCCGGGGAGGATGGACTCTACGGTGCCTTCCACACGTATGTGGGTGAGGAGGCGATGGCGGTGGGCGCCGTCGGTGCGCTCAACGAGGATGACTACATCGCGAGCACGCATCGCGGTCACGGGCATCTGATCGCCAAGGGTGGCGATCTGAACAAGATGTCCGCCGAGATCTTCTTCAAGGCGTCTGGCTACAACAGGGGCTACGGCGGCTCGATGCACATCACCGACATGTCCAAAGGCATCATGGGCATGAACGGGATCGTGGGCGCCAGCTACTACATGGCCGCGGGGGCGGCGTTGCGCGCGATGGTCCGCGGAACGACGCAGGTCGCCGTGGCGTTTTTCGGCGACGGCGCGGCGGCGTCGCCGTACTATTTCAGCGCCGTTCGCAGCTGCGCGAACCACAAGGTCCCGGTGATCTTCGTCAACGAGAACAATTTCCAGTACATGGCCATGCCGATGGCCTTGACCGTCCCGACCAAGTACGTCTCCGAGTACACCCGCGGCCTCGATATCCCCCACCACCTCGTCGACGGGAACGACCTCACGGCGATGTACGCCGCCACGAAGAAGGCCGTCGACTGGGCGCGTGCGGGCAACGGGCCGAGCGTGATCGAGGGTGTGACCTACCGCTGGTACGACCATTCCGGCTTTGCCGGCGGCAGGGCCGTCCAGCAAGGGGCGCTCGGTCTGCCATACCGCACGGACGAGGAGGTGCAGGCCTGGATGTCGCGCGATCCCATCACGCGGTACAAGAATTGGCTGCTGTCCAGGGACCTCGCCACCGAGGCGGAGCTGGCCGCGGTCGAGCAGGAGACGCGGGTGGCAGTCGACGCCTCGGTCGCCTTCGCCCGCCAGGGCCAGGACCCCGACCCCGAGGCAGGTGTGCTGCACACCCACGCATCGGGACCGGTAGCCGCGACCCAGTTCTACAACCGCAAAGGACTCGTCACTAGCAGCCTATCGTGAGCGTCCCGGCGCCGGCCGACCGCGACAGGACTTTCACCACGGACGGCGAGGAACCCAGGGAGACGACGGAGCAGCAGCGATGGCCAACAAACCGTACAACTACGCCCAGCTCGAGGCCGTTGCCCAGGAGATGCGGGCCAACCCGGACATGGTCTACTACTACGAGTACCAGCGGCCGGTGGCCATCTTGCCGACTGGCGAGGTCCTCGACCTGGTCTCGGAGTTCGGCGAACCGCGCACGTCGGGCCGCGGGTGGCCAATTGACGAGCAGTGGATTGTGGGCGCCGCGATCGGCGCGGCGGCGGCCGGATCGAAGGCGATTGCCCGTCTGCCGTCGATGGCGCAGATCTACGCCCTGGAGTACGTCTACAACCAGGCGGGCAAGCTGCGCTCGATGACCGGCGGACAGGCGAGCATGCCATTCGTCCTGTGGGTCGATGGCGCCGGTCGACGCCGTGGCAGCGCGGGGCAGCACACGGACGCTGGCGCCGAGGCCCTCTATGCCAACCTGCCGGGCGTGAAGGTGGTGGTGCCGAGCAATGCCTACGATGCCAAAGGGCTGCTGGTCGCGGCGATTCGTGACCCGGACCCGGTCGTGTATCTGGACTACCCGGAGGTCAAATCGGGCGACCAACCCGACGTGCCGGATGACGCCTACGAGATCCCGCTGGGTGAGGCGGTCGTACGCCAGGCGGGCCGCGACCTCACCATCGTCGCCTGGGCCCCGGCGACCGTGGATGTGAACAGGGCCCTGCCGCTGATCGCCGACGCGGGTATCGGCGCCGAGTTCATCGACCCGCGCTCTCTCAAACCGCTCGACCTCGAGACTCTGGTCACCTCGGTCGCCAAGACGGGGCGTCTGCTCGTCGTCGAGCACGGGCACTACACGGGCGGCTACAGCTCACATGTCATCGCGGAGGTGGTGCAGGAGGTGCCCGGCATCACGGCTCGGAAGATCGCCTTCCCGGACGTCCCGGGCCCCGGGGCCGCCGGCATGATGGCGTGGCTGCGACCGGACGCACCGAAGATCGTCGACGCGGCGAAGCAGTTGATGAGGGCGTAGGCTGCCCATGATGCCTCCGGAGCAGGCGAAGTCGGGGGGGGCGCTCTGCCCGCGCTGCCAGACGGCTCTGGCCGCCAGGACCGTGCGCTCCGCCGTCTGGCAGAACGACCGTGTCGCCATCGTCGAGGACATCCCAGCACTGGTGTGCGGGACGTGCATGGAGCAGTTCTACGACGACGATGTCAGCGACGCACTCCGCCGGCTCACGGAGGACGGCTTCCCCGCGGCCGACGCCGACAGGGAGGTGCGCGTTCCGGTGTTCTCGCTGAGTGGACGGATCCGCAGACGAGCGCCGTTGCCGGAGGATTCCTTTGTCGACTAGGGCGTGGGGGTACTCCGTCACCGGACGGGGCGTGTGCCTCCTGCTGCTCTCCGGGTCGCTCGGTCCGGCGTGCGTCCAGGCCGAGGCCCCGACCGCGGAGCAGGCGGAACGTGGGGCCGCCGAACCGACCCCGGCCACGGCACCCGTGGCGGAACCGAGCACCGTCGCCGAGATCTTCCCCGACGGTGAAGGTAAGGATCTCGTCCTCAACAACTGTGGCTCGTGCCACGCGGTCGCCTGCAACGCGATCGGCCAGCGCACCGCGGCGAGGTGGGACGCCCTCCGGGACGATCACGGAGACAAGGCGTCGGGCCTGAGCGAGGACGATCTGGATACCGTCTTTTCGTATCTCTCCGCGCACTTCGACGACAGTACGCCCGAGCCGAGAGTTCCAGAGGCATTCCTGGCGGAGGGCTGCACGCCCTTCTAGGATGGAAGCCCGTCTCGGTTGCCACGGCTACCGGGCGCTCGGCGCCGCCGCCCTCGCCTTGGCCGTCGCGTGTGGGGCGCCGTCGTCGGACACCACCCCACCGGAGGCCCCCGCCGTGGCAGCCGGGCCGATCACCGTCGATATCGACGCGATCTTCCCCGCCGGCCCAGGCCGTGACCTGGTCCTCAACAACTGCCAGGGCTGCCACGTGTGGGCGCCCATCGTCATCTTGCAGATGGACGAATCCCAGTGGTATCGAAACAGCCTGGAGCACCGAGATCGGGTGGAAGCGCTCACCGACGAGGAGTTCGAGGTCCTCTACGACTACCTGACGTCGACGTTTACTCCGGCGCGACCTGTACCGGAGCTCCCTCCCGCGCTGCTCGAGGCGTGGACGTCGTACTAGTGGCCTGTGTCGTGCGATTCGGTAGTGGGCCCCACCCGGGGCGGGAGCCGCCGCCGGGTGTTCGGCTCGCCGACCCATGCTATTCAACTCGCTTGGCTTCCTGACCTTCTTCGGGATCCTCACATCCATCTACTACACCCTTTCCCACCGCTTCCGGTGGCCACTCCTGCTTGCGGCCGGCCTGTACTTCTACTCGGCCTTTCGTGCGAGCTATCTCCTCCTCCTCCTGGGCACCACGCTGGTGGCGTACGGCGGTGGTCTCGCCCTCGGCGCGGCTACGGGGGAGCGGCAACGGCGGGGAATCCTCACCGTCAGCGTCGTGGCGGTGCTGGGCGCGCTCGCCGTCTTCAAGTACTACGACTTCCTGGTTGGCGCGCTCGACGCATCGCTCACGTTGGTCGGTCTGTCGGGCGAGGTGCCCGTGTTCCCCCGGCTCGGGTTGGTCGTGGCGGTTGGCCTCTCCTTCTACACCTTCTCGTGTGTGAGCTACCTGGCCGACGTGCATGCCCGGCGTCTGCCACCGGCTCGGCACCTCGGTCACTTCGCGGTGTACGTGACGTTCTTCCCAAAGCTGCTGGCCGGGCCGATCGAGCGAGCCGGGCCCTTTCTGACGCAACTTCACCTGCCGGTCACGTTCAGCGGCGCGGCGGTGACCGAAGGGCTCCAGCTGATGCTCTGGGGGCTGTTCAAGAAGGTCGTGATCGCCGACCGTCTGGCAGCGTATGTCGACGGTGCTTACAGCTTGCCCGCGTTCTCGTCGCCCGCCGATCTGGTGTTGGCGACCTACTTCTTCGCCTTCCAGCTCTATTGCGACTTCTCCGGCTACTCGGACATCGCCATCGGCAGCGCGAAGGTCCTGGGCTTCGATCTCGTGCAGAACTTTCGACGACCCTACTTGTCGACGTCGGTGTCGGAGTTCTGGGCGCGACGGTGGCACCTCTCGCTGGCCGCATGGTTTCGGGATTACATGTACATCCCGTTGGGCGGCAGCCGTGTGACACGCCTCAGGCATCATGCCAACGTGATGGCCGTCTTCCTCGCCAGCGGGCTCTGGCACGGCGCCAACTGGACGTTTGTCGTCTGGGGTGGCCTCAACGGGCTCTATCAGGTGGTCTCGCTGATGACCCATCCTCTTCGCGAGCACGTCACGCCTGCCCTTTCCGTGCCGCCGGCCGTGGGCACGTTGCTGCGGGTGCTCCTGACGTTTCATCTCATCCTGGTCACGTGGGTGTTCTTTCGTGCGGCGACACTTGCCGACGCGGCGACGATCCTGTCGCGCGTGACGTGGTCGCTGCCCGCCCTCCCGGGTTTGCTGCAGGATCGTCTGGCCAGTGCAGAGATCTGGGGCTCCTTGACACTCATTGCTATGCTCCTCGTGGTGGAGGCGTTCGATGAGCGGCGCTCGGTCTGGGAGCGGTTGGCCGTACGGCCCGCGTACGTGCGCTGGAGCGTGTACTACGCGCTGCTGGCTGGCCTCATCCTGCTAGGGGTGTGGAACCTCGAGCGGTTCGTCTACATGCAGTTCTGACGAGGTCCTGCCCTCAGCCCGCTCTTCTGTCATGCTCGACGGTCTGACGCAGGGCCTCGTGAGGCTAGAGCCAGGCCGTGAGGAGCGAGAAGGCCGGGAGTAGCCACGCATGACCGGGAGTCGCGGGGTGATCGCTGACCCGACGGAGCGGCAGAGGTTTCTGCGCCGCACGATCTGGTTCGTGACGATCGGCTCGGCGCTCTATGCGGCCTTGTATGTCGGCGCCGAGCTACTCGTTGACCGATACGCTCAGCGCAACCGCTTCCGCGTGGTCCACGCCGCGCCCCACACGCACTACGACCACGTCATCCTCGGAGCATCTCACGCGGCGGTCTTCGACTACCGGGACATGAACGCCCGTCTCGAGCAGATGACGGGGGCGCGTATCCTCAACCTCGCCGTCGACGGCGGGGGCATCGCGGTCGGCCGTCTACTCCTGGAGTACTTTCTCGCCGCCCGCCGGACGGATTCCGTGGTCTACGTGGTGGATTCGTTCGCGTTCTACTCGCGCCAGTGGAACGAAGATCGGCTGCGGGACAAGGGGCTGTTCCATCGCGCGCCGTTCGACTTCACCCTCGCGCGACTGCTCCTGCGACACCCCGCCACGCGGCTCGTCGGACTCGATTACGTCTCGGGGTTCTCGAAGATCAACAACCCCAGCCGGTTCACGCCGGACCTGTTCGCGAACGAAGGCGACCGTTTCGACCGCGTCTACCGGCCGGTGGCCCAGCTGGACCGGCAACGCCTCGAGTATTTGTATCCCCACCCGACCGACGACGCGACCCTGCGGGATAGCCCGTATCTGAATGATTTCGATTCGCTCGTCCGCGACACACGGGCAAGCGGTGCCCGTTTCGTGGTCATCCGGCCTCCCCTGCCCGAGCGGACATATCGGATGATCCCGAACGAGGCGGAGTTCGGAGCGTTCCTGGAGGTGCTACTGGATCGCCACGGCGCGGAGCTCTACGACTTCTCTCGGGTCAATGACGACCCGAATCTCTTCTTCGACAGCGACCATCTCAATCGCACCGGCGTGCTCCGCTTCTTCGAGGACTATCTCGTGGACGTGCTGAGGGTGCGGAGGTCGCCTGGAAGAGCGGGCTAGCGGTGTGTCTCAGGCGGGATGTCCCGCCCGGGAATTATTCTGCGAATCACTGTTACAGGACAGTAGGCTACTAGCGTGCGGCGCTGCTCGGAGCGACCCTTCGGGCCGGCTCCAGCCGCACGACGGGCGTGAGCGCTCCGTCCTCGTCCTCGAGGGCCACGTAGATATAGCCGTCCGGCCCCTGGCGTACGTCACGGATGCGGCCGAACTCCTGGACCAGCGTCTCCTCTCGCTCGACGCTCCGCCCGTCCGCGCTGAGGGAGAGACGTGCGATCTGCTCGCCGGCCAGACCGCCGGCGAAGATGTGTCCTCGCCACTCCGGAAACCGATCGCCGGTGTAGATCATCAACCCAGAGGTCGCGATCGACGGCACCCAGAAGTGGTCGGGGTGCTTCATGCCTTCCCGCATCGTTCCCTCGTGAATCGCCAGCCCGGTCCGGTAGTTCACGCCGTACCCGACCACGGGCCAGCCGTAGTTCTTGCCCGGTTCGACGCGGTTGAGCTCGTCGCCACCCTGCGGCCCATGCTCGGTGATCCAGACGTCACCCGTCTGGGGGTGGATCGCGAGGCCCTGGGGGTTCCGGTGGCCGTAGCTCCAGATCTCCGGGCGCGCACCTGCCCGGCCGACGAAGGGGTTGTCGTCCGGTACGCGGCCGTCGTCATGGAGCCGGATGGTCGTGCCGTGATGGTTCGAGACGTTCTGGGCCGGGTGCGCCTCCAGGTCACCCTCCGGCCGCGCCTGGCGATCGCCGACGGTGATGAACAGGTGCCCATCACGGTTGAACGCGAGCTTCCCTCCAAAGTGACCTCTGCCCTGCGAGACCGCCTTGAAGACCTCTTCGAGATCGGACAGACGATCGTTCTCGAATTTCGCACGCACGACCCGCGTGGTCGAGTCGCCGTCGTTCGGATCCGCGTAGGACAGGTAGAGCAGGCGGTTCGAGGCGAAATCCGGGTGGGGGAGGACGTCGAACAGCCTGCCCTGCCCCTCGGTGTGGACCGTCGGCACTCCGGGGACGGGGTCCGGGAGGAGCCTGCCGTCGCGAACGATGCGGAGTCGTCCGGGCCGCTCCGTGATCAGCATGTCGCCCCCGGGGAGCCACGTCATGCACCACGGAATCTCCAGCCCCTCCACCACCGTGACGACGCGGTAGTCGTGGTGGGCCGAGCCGAGAACATCCGACTGACCCCAGACCGACGTCGCGACGGAGAGGAACAGGCCAGCGGCCGTCAGTGCCAACGATTTCCGTGTCATTTCAATCTCCTCGGTGAAGCCCACGCGACTTGCCGGTCCTACCATGGGAATTCGGTGAGTATAGCGTCCTTCGACATGCCCCCCCGCACGAGCGCCCCGCCGGCAGCCGTGCCGCCATCGTCCGATCCTACATCTGTTGCCGTGGACCAGGCGTTGTTTTAGAGTACCCGGGTGGGTGTGCCAGGGGTAGCCGGCCTTCCTGTCTCGAGGTGAGAACGATGTGAAAGCGAGCCGCGGCGTAACGCGCTCACCACCCGCAGGATGGGAGAGGGTGAAACCCGTGAAGCACCTGGACCACACTGCGCGACGGCGATGGGGGTGGCCGCGCGCCGCGGTCCTGAGCGCGCTCCTGGCCGGTAGCCTCTGCGGCCATGCAACCCTGCGAGCCGCGGCGACCGGTCCGCCGGGTCAGGCCGCATCCGCGGAGTATGACGTACTCCTCCGCGGTGGGCGGATCGTCGATGGCACCGGCAACCCCTGGTTCCGTGGCGACCTGGCCATCACGGACGATCGCATCGCGCGGATCGCGCCGCGAATCGACGCCGAGGCTCGGCGGGTCATCGACCTCGAGGACCAGGTCGTCGCGCCCGGGTTTATCGATCTCCACACGCATGCGATCCGGGGCCTCTTCGAGGTGCCGACGGCCGACAACTACGTCCGGCAGGGCGTGACGACCATCATGGAGGGGCCGGACGGCAGCTCGCCCCTGCCACTGCGGGACTTCCTGGAGCGGGTCGTCAAGACACGCACGTCCGTCAACGTGGGGGTCTTCGCCGGCCAGGGGTCGATTCGTGAGCAGGTGATGGGACCGTTCGATCGCCCGCCGGCTCCCGGCGAGCTCGATGAGATGCGCGCGCTCGTCCGCGAGGCGATGCGGCACGGCGCGTTCGGCTTGAGCACCGGGTTGCTCTACATACCGGGCGCGTTCACGCGGACCGAAGAGGTGATCGAGCTGGCTCGCGTGGTCGGCGAGCTGGGGGGAATTCACACCTCCCACATGCGTGACGAGGCGGCCGGCGTTCTCGACAGCGTGCGCGAGACGATCGCCATCGGAGCGCAGGGGCATCTTCCCACCCACATCACCCATCACAAGATCGTCGGCTTGCCGAATCGGGGCAGGAGCGTGGAGTCGCTGGCGCTGGTGGCCGAGGCTCGGGCTCGCGGCGTCGACGTGACGATCGACCAGTACCCCTATACCGCGGCGATACCTGCTTGAACAGTGGGCGCGCAGCGCGTCGGCGCCGCATCGCGTGGTCATCCGGGCCCATGGCGGCCATGCTCAAAAACGATGATACTTCGTTTAGCCACTGTGTTAGAGGTACTCCCGCCACGGCGCAATCCTCGACGGATTTCGGCAAATCGCCCGACGAACTGTCCAGTTCGCTGTAGGCACGCGCGATCACCGTCGCGTTCACCAGGAGACTCTTGGTGGCGAGGTAGCCATCCTTTTCGTTGAGCTCAAGAAGGTGTGTGGCAATATCACCCAGCTGCTCTACGGCATCCAGTAGCGAACTGGCGGAATGGTTCGTAAGAACGTGGACGGGCCGGGCACTGTGGCGCCGGGCTCGTTTCAGAGCTTCGACTATGTCTGGATTCTTGCCTTCGGACGAGATTAGAAATATTGGGCTGGCTGATGCGAGGCGTGGATTGCAGATCAGTTCAAGACAGGTGGATGGTCTTGATACGCGGCCGGTGTAAATTTCGTGAAGGCTGCACAAGAGTGATGCCACGGTATACGACCCGCCGGACCCGACACCAATGATGCTCGATTGGCTTGCACCGACGATGGCGCCTTTGACTCTGGAGATGTCGGCCTCCAGCGCGGTCCTGTACGAATCACCGAGCCGGTGAAGTTCTGCCTCATAGCGGGTCATTTCTGTAAGTTGGAGGCTGGTCGCCGGCTAGGTTTCAGCATCGAAGGCTGCGACCCGTTGGGTTGGCGCTCTACTTCGTGCCACGATTGGCGAGAACGCCGATCATCGCTTCCCTCTTGTCGGAGTTCGTCTCGGAGCTCCATAAGGAGCTTGCCAAGCCTGTTGTGCCCCTTGCCGTTCACTTCGCCCCAAGTGCGATTAACGACATTATCGACACGGCTTGATTCCACCAAACGAGCAGTACCTGTAGATAGGAGCAGCTCCCGAAGGTCAGAGTGCTGGGTGAACTTGGCCCTTAGAGTCTCCCTCTGGGATGGGTGAAACCCCTCGCCTTTAGGCGAAGCCTTCAGGAGGCCGCAGGGCCGGACCTCTTCGGGCTCTGGGACGTGCGCCGTGATAGTCGGCTTCAGCCGACGCGGCGCACTGATTCCCTCGCCTTCAGGCGAGGGAGACTCAATACGTGCCGCATTCGCTCGTACTTGATCCCAGCCCAGTTCTCCACGACATCCCAGGCGTAGAGCCCGTGCGCTGCCATTGCGACGTGAGCCGGCGTAGGAGCGCTCAGGATCCAATTCCTAACCGCGGCCTTCCGTGGCTTGCCGGCCTGATATGCGTGTTCGGCGGTCGGAAACACTCGGTCCTCAAACGTTATTGGGCATCGGTACAGATTACTGAAGGCACCATACGGTTTCTCATTCGCTCTGTAGAACCGGACCTCGTCGGGTTGAATCGTCTTAGAAGCTGACGCCGGGAGACTCTGAGCGGACGTTTGTTCGTTCACTGGATCTCCTCCCGTCCTTCAGGTTGGGCGATGCTGATCTTGTTTCGTTTGCAGTGATTGATAATCAGTGTCTCAATCAACCCGGTCACACTGCGATGGTCCTTTCGGGCCGCCAGAGTCACGGCCAATTTGAGCCCAGGGGAGACACGGACAGCAAGGATGGCCGTCTTTTTTGGCGGCCGATCCTTGGGGCGTTTCTCTCTCATTCTAAGGAGACCTCTGGACGGGGCGTAGGGGATGCTACCACAGTTAACGCACGTGCCTGTACTGCAATCTGCGGTACACGTTGAGGATGGGCCGAGGGGCTCTGTCCCTCGGCTGGGAGAGCCGTTCCTTGCAGCAGGCAACTTGAGCTGACGGAAATGTCACTCAAGAATGTCACTCAGGCCGCTTTTAGGTTGGAGAGGCGCGATTTCCTAAGGAAAACGGCGATTTTGAGGAAATTGGCTGGGAGGCAGGGATTCGAACCCCGATTCCATGGTCCAGAGCCATGTGTCCTGCCGTTGGACGACCTCCCACCGGCCCAGTAGTCCCGGGCGAAAGTCCTGCCGCGGTCGGCCGATACTGGACTTCACCACGAGCTGCTCGTAGCCCTGACGGACCCCTGCTGCAGCCGGGTGGCACGGGGCGTTCGGCACCGCCGACCGAACTCGGGATTATAGCGTACGGCTCCGGCCGGCCCTGCACGGTCTCCCCGGTGCCGCACGGCTGGGATCGCGCCCGGATCGGTCCATACCGACTCAACCGCCGCCTCGCCCGCGGCTGCACGGTTCTGCACACCGGCACGGATCCGGGCCGGGGTCGAGGCCGCCGTTGTAGTCCGAAGTGTGCAATGCCGATAAGCCTGGTCAGGGCCATCGCCAGATGATCAACGGAATGGACAGCAAGAACCAGTTCGGCGCGAACCTGGCCTATACCAAGTTCATCTTCATCACGCCGCGTCAGGACGACGACGCGGCGAGAACCCGGGTTCGCGAGGCAGGCGGCGTGGTGGGCCGCGGGTTCTTCAACGACTTCGACGCCGACGGCACGAGACTCCCGGCGCCGCACGAGACCATCCAGTTCCTGACGGCGATCAACGGCGCCGGCGCACTGGAGGGGATCGGCGCGGCGCGCTATGTGATCCAGGTCTCGGCGAAGTATCGCGCCCGTCTGGAGGACGTCGAGGCCGAGATTCGGCGCCGACTTCGCGACCACGCGCAGATCGACGCGATCGAGGGCGCGCTGCGGACCATGCGCTACACGAGCACCGAGCTGCATTCGTTCGCCTACAAGCCGGCGACGTGCCGGGTTTCGGGCCGCGTGATGCGGAACGCGATCATCATCCCGGTCAAGAAGTCGAACGAATGGTGGGCGCTGGATCCGCTGGACCGCCACATCTTCTTCTATCCGCACACCGACCCGCACACCGGCGCCCGCGTTAAGGGGCACGCCCGCGCGGCGGAAGCCGGGGTCCGCACGATCTACCGCCAGCTCTATCACAACCCCGACGGCTATCGTCGGGATGGCGAGTACGACTTCGTGGCGTACTTCGAGTGCCCGGACGAGGAACTGGCGACATTCGACCAGATCTGCCAGAACCTCCGGGACCAGACCCAGAACCCCGAATGGAACTACGTGAGCCAGGAGACCGAGTGGAGGGGCCGGCGGGCGATGCGCTGGTGAAGGCGCCGGCACGACGACCGCACGTCAGCCCCCCGGGACCCGGCCGGCGGCGCCGCCACGCACGAGGGAATCGACGTGCTCGAGCCGTTCCAGCGTCCGGTCCTTCCCCAGGATCTCCATCACCTCGAAGAGTCCCGGGCTCGCGGCCTTTCCCGTCAGGCCGACGCGCGCCGCGTGAATGAGGATCGCGGCCTTGATGCCGCGCGCCTCGGCCAGCCCCCGGATCGCACCCTCGATACCACCCTGCTCGAACGGCTCGACGGTACGCAGGACGTCGCGGAGGGCTGCGACGTCCGCATCGAGGCCTGGCGGCGAGAGATGTTTCCCGACCGCCTTCGGGTCGTACTGCAGATCGTCGGTGAAGAAGAAGCGGCCCTGGTCGACGAAGTCATCGAGCCGGCGCACGCGTGGCTTGAGGAGATCGACGATCCGCAACAGCCAGGCCCGGCGGGCGCCCCCAAAATCGTCGTGCCAGAGGCCGGCCCGACGCAGCTGCGGCTCGATCCGGCCGGCGAGCTCCTCCGCGCCAAGCCGCGCGATGTGCTGGCCGTTGAACCAGTCCAGCTTCTCCGGGTTGAACACGGCGCTGCCGCCGCTGATCCCCTCGAGCGAGAATGCTCGCACCAGCTCCTCACGCGAGAACAGCTCCTGGTCGGTGCCGGGTGACCACCCGAGGAGGGCGAGAAAGTTCACCATCGCCTCGGGTACGTAACCGAGACGGTCATACTCCATTACCGAGGTCGCCCCGTGGCGCTTGCTCAGCCGTTTCTTGTCGGGGCCGAGGATCAGCGGCACGTGACCGAAGCGCGGCGCCTCGGCACCGAACGCCTCGTAGAGAAGCCGTTGCTTGGGGGTGTTCGAGATGTGATCGTCGCCACGGATCACATGCGTCACCGCCATGTCGACGTCGTCGACGACCACCGAGAGATGGTAGGTGGGATGGCGGTCGGAGCGCAGGATGACGAAGTCCTCGACATTGGCGAGATCGAACTCGATGGCGCCACGGACGAGGTCGTCGAACCGAGAAACCCCCTCCGCCACCTTGAATCGCACGGCCCGGGGCGCGCCGGCGGCTTCCAACCTCGCGACGTCGTCCGGCGTCAGCCCACAGCAGGTGCGGCCGTACTTCCACGCGGCGCCCTGCGCCTGCGCCGCCGCCCGCTTCTCCTTCAGGTCCTCCGGGCGACAGTAGCAATAGTAGGCCCGACACTCCGCCACCAGCCGCTCCGCCATCGCCCGATATCGGTCCAGCCGCTGAGACTGGTGGTAGGGCGCGTGCGGGCCGCCCACGCCGGGCCCCTCGTCCCAATCGAGACCCAGCCAGCGCAGCCCCTCGACGATGCCGTCGATCATCTCTGGCGACGAGCGCTCTGGGTCAGTGTCCTCGATCCGCAGGATGAAGGCGCCGCCGGTCCGTCGCGCAAACAGCCAGTTGAACAGCGCGGTTCGCGCACCGCCGATGTGGAGATACCCCGTCGGCGAGGGCGCGAAGCGGACCCGCGGTGGCTGATGGTTAGTCATCGGCTCGTTGGGGGAGTCTACTGGAATCGACCTCTCTCCTGGAGACATTTTGGGGAGCGCAGCACGATCGGTGGGCGTCCTCGAGGCAAGCCTGCCTCTCTGCCGGCTGATCTCCATGACGTCAGAGGTCTTTACATGCCCCGGCGAGCCAAGTAGGCTGCCCGGAGTCACCTGTCTAATGTGGCGGCCCGGAGACGGCCGTGTATACCGCTCCTCCCCGTGGAGAGATGTCATGACGCGTGATGAGTTGATGACGTTGGTGAAACATCGCTTCGAGCTGTTGACGCAATGGCAGGGCGCCTCGGCGCATCGTGAGGTGTACGCAGACGACGCCATCGTCGAGAGCCCGATCGCTGGGAAGATTACGGGCCCCGGCGCCATTGGCGAGGTCGACGGTCTCATGGCCAGCGCGTTCCCAGACCTGGAGATGACGCTGGAGGACCTTCTGATGGACGGCGACCGCGCCGTGATCATCGCCCGCCTCAAGGGCACACACGCAGGAGAATTTCTCGGCATGCCGAAGTCGGGACGGGCCTTCGACGTGCCGATCGTCGGCCTGTGGCAGATTCGGGATCGCAAGATCATCCGGGAACGTCGCTTCTACGACTTCACAGGTCTGATGGTCCAGGTCGGCGTCCTGAACGTCAAGCCGGCCTAGCGCCTCCGATACTCTGACTCTCCATGAAGGAAGGTAACAAGATGAAACGAAGAGAGTTTCTATCTTGGACCGCGGTGGTATCGGCCGCAGCATACGCGGGCGAAGCTGCCGCCCGGACGACAGCCGGGCAGCAAGCGACCTCCGCAGATCATGACCTTGTGCTGAAGAATGGTCGAATTCTAGACGGTGCAGGTACGCCGTGGTTCAAGGCCGATATTGGGTTGAAAGGTGGACGGATAGACAAGATCGGCAGAATAGACGGCGAAGCTGACCGAATCATCGATGTCGAAGGGCTCTTCGTCAGTCCAGGTTTCCTCGACATCCATAGCCACTCTGACGCCGACATGTTCGTCGACCCATGGCTGGAAAGTAAGATCAGACAGGGCATCACGACCGAGCTCAATGGCAATTGCGGCGGCAGCCCGGTGCCACGTAGAGCCAGCGCACCAGGAGGCGCGTCAGAAGATGTCATGAACTGGTCGACGACGGCGGAGTACCTCGATCGACTCGAGCAACGTGGGATCGCCCTCAACATGGCCACCCTGATTGGGCATGGCACCGTCAGAAGGTATGTGATGGAGGGCAACCACGGTGCACCTACTCAGAGGCAACTCGACGAAATGAAGGAGCTCGTGAGAGCGGCCATGCAAGACGGCGCAGTCGGACTCTCCACCGGTCTCGCGTACTCCCCGGGTACCTACGCCCATACCGACGAGGTCGTCGAGCTGGCCAGCGTTGTGGCCGAGTTTGGGGGCATCTACGCCACCCATCTCAGAGACTTCAGCTCAAAGGTTCTCGGGTGGTCCGGGGAAGAAGGCTCCGTGTATCAGGCTGTTGATGAAGCCATCGAGATTGGGAGAAAGTCTGGAGTCAGAGTCGTCCAGATCTCCCATCTCAGCAGCAACGCACCCTACTCAGGGGACCCGGCACTCGATGAGAAGGTTCGCGACCTGATATACGACGCAAGGGATGATGGAATCGATGTCCTCGTCGATGTCCTGCCCAGTGACTGGGGTTCGGTTGCCCCATGGCCGGCACGATCGGTCTTCTCCCCTACCTACCTCGCAGACGGAAGGGAGAGTCTTCTCGAAAGGCTGCGAGACCCGGATCAGAGGGCCGTGCTGAAGGAGGAGCTCCTCACAAAATCTCCAGCGGAGATGGGTTTCGAGAACACCACGGCCCGGCTACTCCTCATCAGAACCGGCAAGGGGGACAGCGTGTGGATATTCCCCACACTCAACGGGGATTTCAAGAACCCCGACTACGAGAGAAAGACACTGGATGTGATCGCCGAGTTGAAGGGCGTCGATCTACTTGACGCCTTGTTTGATGTCCTCGTCGAGGAGAATGGAGAAGTCTCTATCGCGAACCGGATAATGGAAGATCGGAATAGCCAGCTGACGTGGTCGATCGCGATGCCGAGTACTGACGGTGGGAGCGCGACCAAGCCAGGTGACGCCACTCGACGGGTGGGGCTGTACATGAATCCGCCCGAGAAGGCCGTCGTGCTGTGTGTGGACGAGAAGAGTCACATTCAGGCGCTGGACCGGACGCAGCCCGGGCTGCCGATGAAGAAGGGCCGCTGTGGGACACTCACGCATGACTACAAGCGCCACGGGACAACGACCTTGTTCGCCGCGCTGAACATGCTGACCGGGCAGGTCATCGGCGAGTGCCACGGCCGGCATCGGCATCAGGAGTTCCTGAAGTTTCTTCGCCAACTCCACCGCGCGTTCCCCTCTCGCCTCGACCTCCACCTCATTCTGGACAACTACGGCACGCATAAACATCCGACCGTGCGGGCCTGGCTGGCGGCCCATCCGCGCTTCACGCTCCACTTCACCCCTACCGGCGCATCGTGGCTCAACCTCGTCGAGAGTTGGTTCAGCCAGCTCACGCAGAAACGCATCCGCCGCGGGGTGTTTTGCAGTGTCGACGAACTCGTCGCCGCCATCAACGATTACCTCCAGCGCTACAACGACAACCCCCAACCCTTTGTCTGGACCGCGACGGTCGATACGATTCTAGAGAAGGTTGGGAAGTGCAAAGTTATTCTTGGGACACACCACTAGAGGTAAAATTTGCCGTGTTGCCGATCGCGACGTTCGCATTGAAGCGTCGGGGCGCTCCGATTCTTGCGATCGTGACTGGCCCATAGTCTATGGTCGTTCTGAACCGAAGGGTGGGTACGCCAGTTGCCCGTAGTACCGGCGCGACTAGCATTTCATTCGTGGCGTCCATGGTTAGGACACAGGCCAACGCGCGTTTGACCGAATTCGTGCCCGGATCGATGGCCGCTCTGTCCTCGAAGTAGGCCATCAGCCCATCGCCCGTGTTCTTCTCGACGGCACCTCCATAGTCCTCGACAACACGAATCATTTCTGTGAAGAAGAGATTCAGGATCCTGAGCATCATCTCCTGTTCCTCTTGTGTGGCAGATGGGCGACTGGAGAAGTTCGAGATGTCGATGAAGACAACAGTCGCTTGGAGCCTCCTGCCGGACCCAATAGCCAAGTCGGAGGGTGAGCGAAACTTAGTTGGAAATTGAAACGGCTCCCACACCCTGTGGTTTGATGACGTTAAGCAAAACGGCCATCAACCCACGAGAGAAAGGAGCCGAGATGAGCAGTGTCCTACGTCCTGTCAGGAAGCGCAAAAAGGGTCGCAAGCTGGGCCGGGTCGAGGTCATCCGGCGCGAGGACTACACCGCGCTGGAGCTGGACGCCAAGGTGGAGCTGATCCGCTCGCTGGTCCCGCTGGGCTTGATGCACGTGGAGGAGGTGCTCGACGAGGAGGTAACGGCGCTGGCTGGCGAGCGCTACGCCCGCAAGGCCGCGTCGATCGGGGGCCGCCGGCACGGTAGCAACCCTGGGACCGTCGGCCTGGCGGGGCAGCGGGTGCCGATTCGGGTGCCGCGGGTGCGCGGGGCGGGAGATTCCGTTGCGCGCCTACGAGGCGTTGCATGGCGACGGCGCGGTGAATGACCTCCTGCTGAAGCGCGTGCTCTATGGGATCTCGTGTCGCAACTACGAGGCGGTCGCCGAGGCGATTCCCGGCGCGATCGGGCTGTCGGGGTCGACGGTGTCCCGAGGCTTCATCGAGGCCAGCGCCGCGAAGCTTCACGAGCTCCAGGAGCGGGACCTGGCCGCTGAGGACGTCGTGGCCATCGTATTGGACGGCAAGACGTTCGCCGAGGCCACAATGGTCATCGCACTGGGCATCACCATTTCTGGGGCGAAACACTTCCTCGGCTTCGTGGAGACGGACACGGAGAATGAGCGGGTGCTGACGCTGTTCTTGCGGTCGTTGGTCGAGCGGGGGCTGGACCTCTCGCAGGGCCTGCTGGTGATCCTCGACGGCAGCAAGGGGCTGCGGGCAGCCGTCCGGAAGACCTTCCGCCACCGCGCCCTGGTCCAACGGTGCCAGTGGCACAAGCGGGAGAACGTGGTGAGTCACCTGGCCAAGAGCGAACTGGCGGCGTGGCGTCAGCGCCTCCAGCGCGCCTACAACCGGCCGGAGTACGACGAGGCCCTCACGGCGCTCAAGACGCTCCAGGGCGAGCTCGACGAACGGAACCAGTCGGCGGCTCGGAGCTTGACAGAAGGTCTGGACGAAACCTTAACGCTGCATCGCCTCGGGCTGTACGAGGTGCTGGGCCGGTCGCTGAAGACGACGAACTGTCTGGAGTCGGTCAATGCGCTCGTTGAGGAACGCTGTGCGAAGGTTGACCACTGGCAGAACTCGAGCCAACGCCACCGCTGGCTGGCGACCGCGCTCCTGGACATCGAGCCGCGCCTGCGGAAGCTGATGGGCTACCGCCACCTGCCCACGCTTCGTGCCGCGTTGAAGCAAGAACTGAAGATCGACACGACGACATCGAAGAAGGCCGCATGACGAATCCGGAGCCGTAGAGAGTTTCAACTAAGAATGGGCTTGACTCCCAAGTCGGCGTCGTCTGGGATCACTTGCCCAGCCGGCGCATCAGCCCGGGAGGCAATCTTCTGGCGTAATTGCTCTACGCGCTGATTTTGGGCTTCCCAGTACGATCGCTCAAGGCCGTCGTAGTTCATAAGACACGATAGTTGCTGCGGTGGGTAACCGCCGGCGTGCTTGAAGCCGCGAAAGGCTTCCGGCGCTGTCCGCATGATTGCACTGTGGGCACTTCCGAGCGGCGTCGACGCGCTCAGTGTCGCAGCGGTCGTTCATCGCAACAACAGCGTATTCTGAATCGCCTGCACGTTCGCGAGGTTGCGGACCATTTTATCGAGCGACTTGACACTTGACACCCGAGTTGCTGCCATCGCGCGTAGCAATTCCCACGTGCCTTGTTGCGGCTCCGGTAAGTCGGTGCGGTTCATGGCCTGCATTTTCGATGTCGGGAAGGTCACCCACACCGGCACACGCGCTTGTTGCGCGAAGCGCACGGTATGTATAGCCCCGCCATCAATGCCGCTCATCGTGAGCGTCCAGTGCCTCGCCTCGTCGATCCTGGCGATACAGTCTGCCCTGAATCGCGGGAACTCCTCGACCGCTTCTTCCCGGGTGGTCACGGTCAGGAGGATGGCCAGCGCGAACTGGAACGGCCCGGCGCCGCGCGGTCCCCACTCGATGCCCGCAGAACTGATGGCCGCGGCCTGAAGGGACCGGCGCCAGTCCAGCGGTCGTCCGTCGACGGTGACGCACGCCGTGCCGCCGACGCGCTCGCTGCGGATGACGGCGGTGGCTGGCGGCTCACCTCCTGATGGCCCGTTCCACGGTCCCGCGGCTCCATCCCAGTTCCCGCGCGATCTCGCGGATGCTTCTTCCCTGGGCATACAGCTCTCGCGCCTTCGCGTCGCGTGCCTGGCGGGTTTCAGGAGATAGGGAGCGCCGCCGCCGCCGCCGGCCGGCGCGGTCGAGGTAGGTTGCGGGTGCTGTCGTGCTGGCGATCGAGATCGTGTCGGATGGGACGGGGCCGGCGGCCAAATGGGACGATGGTGGGACGCCTTCGCCGATGGGACCAGCACCCGGTGACCGCCCCACTGGATCAGGAGCGCCGGGGACGGAGGCGTGCTCGTCCGGCCGGCGATCCGAGAGCAAGCGGAGCGCCGCCTCGATTTCCGACGGGGGCGGCGCCCTGAAACCTCCGCCGTCGCCGCGGTCGACATTGATGGCGAACACGCCGCCGGCGCGAGCTCGGACGCGCCAGGACTCTGCGGCAGGGACGGCCCCGTCCCGGGTCTCGGCTTGTGGAGCCTCGCCGTATTCCCGCGGGGAGGCGGGGGAGGCGAGCGTCTCTTCGACGGACGACCGGAATTCGACGACGAATTCGGCCGGATCGAACCCGATGGCCTCGGCGACCTCGACGAACTCGATGACGTCGAGCCGTCGCTCGCCGTTCTCGTACTTGGCGACGAACGACTGCGGCCGGTCTAGCCGGCTTGCGGCGCATAGTAGGCGGCGCCGCGGATGTTGGCGTGCGTGGGCGTCGGGGTCGCCTCCGGCGGGGTCTCCAGGGGCAGGCGGTCCTGGGCCGAGGCGAGGATGTTTTTGACGGTGCGATAGCGGTACGAGCCGAGGGCGACGGCGCGCGCGCTGGCGGCCTCGAGCCGTGCGTCGCCGTACGTCCGGCCCAGGCGCATGATCCCCAGACAGGCGCGATAGCCCTGCTCAGGGTGCGGGCGGCGCTGCAGGATCTCGGCAACGAGCCGCCCCGTGGCGGGGCCGGTCTGCTCAGCCCAGCGGATGAGCCGCGACGGGGTCCACTCGGCATGCGCCCGGTGGGCCCTGGGCATGTGCTCCGGCGTGGTTGAGGGCTGCCCGTCATAGCGCCGACGATGCGACGTCAGCGGCCGACCCTTGTAGAACAGCTCGACGGTCGTGGTGGTGTACCGCGCCTCGACCAGCTCGTGGATGAGTTGGTACGGGACGCTGTAGGGGTGCCGTGCGACCTCGACGTGGTAATCGATGTTGACGCGGCAAGGCTTCCATTGCGCCACGACGTAGCGAGTGGCGGGGAGGGGCTGGAGTGCCGGGCGGTCAAGCCGCGCATAGAGCGTGCGGCGGCTGACCCCCAGCTTCTGCAACGGGCGGTCGTTGAGCTCGTCGAGCAGGGCGCGGATGGCCACGTTCAGCGCGGCCAGGCTGAAGAACGTCTCGTGCCGGAGGCGGGCGAGGATCCACCGCTGGGCGACCAGGACGGCCGCCTCCGCCTTGGCCTTGTCGCGGGCCTTGTAGGGGCGGGCGGGGACCACGACGGCGCCGTAGTGCGCGGCGAGCTCCTCGTAGGTGCGATTGACGCCGGGCTCATAGCGGCAGGACCGCGTGATGGCGCTCTTCAGCTGGTCCGGGACCCAGAGGCCCGTCGCGCCGCCGAAGTACCCGACCATGCGGGTGTGCGCCCCGACCCAGTCCGGCAGCTGCTGGCTGGCGGTCGCCTCGGCGTAGGTGTAGCTGCTCGCCCCGAGGACAGCGACGAAGAGCTCGACCGGCCGTTCCTCGCCGGTGCGCCGATCAACGACCGTGGGCCGTTTACCCGAGAAGTCGATGAAGGTCTTCTCGCCGGCCCGATGCACCTGACGCATCGACGGCCGGAGGCGCCGAGCCCAGCGCCGGTAGATCTCGCAAAACTGGCTGTAGCGGTAGCCGTCGGGATGGACCTGGGCATACTCCTGCCACAGGAGCTGCAGCGTGACCCCGACGCGCTTGAGCTCACGGTGGATCTCCGCGCAATCGGGCCGGATCCGGTCCCGCATCGGCGCGGCCCGCGGAAACAACCGGGCCGCGAGCGCCGTATCGTCCAGCTCGGCCGGCACTGGCCAGCCCACCCCGCAGGCGGTCGCCCGCTGCAGATAGAGCGTGACCGTGCCGACGCCGATCGCGCAGGCGTGCGCCACCGCCCGGTGGCTCAGGCCCCGGTCGTGCTTGAGTCGTAGAACCTCGCGGATTTTCCTCATCGATAGCCTCGGTACTGGCATCGCGGCGTCCTCCTTTCGGGAGACGCAGCGTGCCTCACCTCGCTACCGACGAGCGTTCACAATCACCGGAATCGGTGTTCACGATGCCCGGAATCGGTGTTCAAGATCCTCCGGAATACGCACCAGGGAGCCCGCCCCGGCCGCCGCGCCGTCGGCACGGACTCCGGTCGCCCTTCGGGCTCCCTCCGTCCGCGCCGATCCCTCTGCCTGTACCACGTCCCTCGACCGAACCATTTCCCCCACCTCCTTGGACATTGGATTCTCCCTTAATCTGTGTCCAAGAAAACCGGGGGCGCTTTAGTGATAGATGCATCCCTCTCCGCAAATTCACCAAAGAACAGTCAGATCATTACACTTCTGATCACACGCCTCCTTCCGGTAACTGTCCGGCCTTTGCAATAAGGCGGTAGCCGGCTTGGTCTATCTCCAGCGCTTTCCGGAAATGCTTTCGCCCGCACAGAATCTTGCGCTCTCGTCCGGTCACAGCACGTCGAGGTCGAGCGTGCCCCTGGTTCCGCAGACGAGATAGAGCAGTTCGTCGCCGTCGTCCGAGTTCTCCATGACAATCGCCTAGTCCGGGTTGTAGGCGCTGATGGCGGTCGCGATGGTGAACCAGGATGGAAGCCTGATGTAAAGCTTCATGTCCTTCTGCCTCTCCAGCGCCTCGATAAACGGCTTCTCGATTGTCTCGGAGTCGAACGGGAAACCGTTGTAAATATGCCCGAAAGAGGCCGAAGAGCCAACCCGATGGGACCGGTTCGAGGTTGCAGTTGTGCCAGTAAATCCAGTGGTATGTGAAAATGCCATTCCGTTGTGGTTAGGAGTCAGAAAGTTGATCGGAAGTACAAACCAACACGGTACCATATCATCTACGCCGTTCGACGGCTCACCAACCTTAACTCAGTGGCACAAGTGAACTCGGATGCGATGAAGGCGTATTGTGACACCATCACGGCTGCGCTATGGGATCCATCTAAGTCCGAAGACGTAAAATCGAGGGCCCGACACTGCCGGATTTGGGCCGGCCCTTCCTTGATGCATTCGTCCCGTCGCACTGCACACCGACCACGGCGGAGGAGTTCCGCTGGATGGCGGAGCTGTTCATCTATCCCCGCATCGGCGAGAGCGGAGTTGCCAATATTCACCGCAGTGACATTGCTGGTCCACCTCGAGTTGCCGGTGGAGTGGCCGATATGACCTCGCTTTTCGGTGATTTCCGCGTGCGCATCGATCCTTGGGAGGTCGACTACGGCGACCAAACCCCGCTGGCTCCCGCGGATGATCAACCGGACGAGCAAGTGGACCACGAGATCGAGGTCACCGACGCCAGCTGGCAAGTCATCACACCGTCCAGCGACATCGCTCCTCATCAACGCGTGGTCTTCATCGACGGGGTCAGGCGACTTGAGGCGCGGATGCACGCGCGGCAGGGCGAGCAGCTCATCTACGGTGGTTTCGGAAGCTTCGCCGTGGGGACAGTAGAGGTCGAGAACGCTTCAGCATCCTTTGGTACGTTGCGCGTGTTTCGGGTGGCCGTGTTGGGAGCAGGCGAGCGGCTTCCCGATCCGGTCCATGTCCGATCGAACCTCATTTACCAACCCGAGAGCACTCCAAACGCAGAGGTCGATGGGCCACTACGCCACATCCAGAAGTCGATGCGCCTCGCGGAAGCGATGCTCGCTCGGGACTTGTGCAGCGAAGACACATTGACCATCGTGGACGGTCCGCTGAGCTTCGAGCCAGAGCGCCGAGGGGTGGCGCTCGGCTACATCAAGCGGGTTCACGAGCTCTACCTGCCAGCCAAGTTCGTCCCGCTGCTTGCCACCCTGCCGGCGGGAGCTCGGACACCCATGTTTGGCATCCAGACCGCGAAGTCGGGTTTTGCTCGCTACTCCTGGTTTCAGCGGCTTGCAGACCCCGACCTGGGAGCGACCGAGCTGCACGGCATCGTCAGGCTGGAAGTGGCGGCGAATGTTGGCGTCGACGCCGCTCGTGACCTAGCAAACGCCGCCACCACTTGGCTGCCACGCACCGCACCGAAGCGCGCGCGTGACCCTCGATCACCCCAGAATCTTCTTCCCATCGGAGCGCTGGAACAGAAGCTGCGAATCGCTCTCGGCAACGCCCAACTGTTTCGACGTTGGATCGAAGCGCTTGTCGCAAAGGAGGCATCCCGTGGCTGACCCCGTCGTTTCTCACGGTGTCCCGGTTGGAGTCGTACTCGGCTCCGTGGACGCAGGCCCGCTCGAGTTCTGGGTCGGCGTGTCCGACGACGCCGTGGTTCAGCTCGACGATCTGGTGGTGGCTGAGGTCACGCTCTCCGATGGGCAGGTTGTCAGCTTCTTCGGCATCGTCGACATCGTCCGCAAGCGCTACGAGGGTGCGCAGTTCGACTCCGATGCATTTCGCGCTTCCGAGGGGACACTGCCCGTCGAGGTATCCTACGCGGCCCACATCCAGGTCACCCGCGTCGATCCGGAGATCTTCGTTCCGCCCCAACCTGGTAACCCAGTACGCCTCGTTCGCGGGCAGGAGTTCCAGCGCGCCCTGTTCATCGATCGGATGGAGAAGAAGGTCGTGATCGGATCGACGCGTACCGGCGAGCCGGTGTTCGCCAACCTCGAATTCCTCGATGGAACCCGCGGCGCTCATGCGTCAATCAGCGGCGTGTCCGGCGTTGCAACGAAGACGAGCTACGCGACGTTCCTGTTGTACTCGCTGTTCCACTCCGATGCGCTCGGGGCCGATGCGGCGAACACGCGCGCGCTCATCTTCAACGTGAAAGGAGAGGACCTGCTCTGGCTCGACAAGCCAAACACTCATTCGAACTCGACGCTGGCCGAGGAGTATCGCAAGCTCGGTCTTCCGGCGGGACCTTTCGAGAGCGTCGGGTTCTTCGCTCCAGCACGACGACACGGCGAGGTCGTCATGCCGGAAATCGGTAGCCGGCACGAGGGTGTTCAAGCCTATGTGTGGACGCTCCGTGAGTTCTGTAGAGACCAATTCCTTCGCTTTACGTTCGCCGAGGCCCAGGACGCCCGTTCGCAGCTGTCGTTTCTCATCTACCGAGTGGAACGGGTGCTCGAGCGCGCAGCGAGGGACGGCGGTCAGCATGACCCAGGCCTGATGGTGGATGGTGCCAGGCTCCAATCCTTCGACGACCTCGTTGACCTGCTGGATACCACGGCTTTGGACCAGATGGTGCCGAACGCCGCCGCTGGCACGTTCGACGCGTTCCGCCGCCGCTTGCATGCGGCTGCCCAGCACATGGGGCATCTCGTCCTGGGAGACCGCGAGACGACGCGGCACCGGATCGACTGGCAGGCAAACCAGATCACCGTGGTGGACATCCACGCGCTCCACGACACCGCTCAGATGTTCGTCGTCGGCGTGCTGCTGAAGCGCATGATGCAGGACAAGGAGACCCAGGGAACCTCTCGACCGCTTGTGTTCGTCGTGCTCGACGAGCTCAACAAATATGCACCGCGTGCGGGCTGGAGCCCAATCCAAGACGTTCTGCTCGACATTGCCGAGCGCGGGCGCTCTCTGGGTGTGTGCCTCTTCGGCGCCCAGCAGACGGCGAGCGAGATTGAGCGGCGCATCATTGCGAACGCCGCCATGAAGGTCGTGGGGCGACTCGATGCCGCCGAAGCCGAGCGGGGCGAGTACGGCTTCTTGACGCGTGTCGCGAGGCAACGCGCAACCATGCTCTCTCCGGGCAGCATGATCGTGACCCAACCGGAACTTCCGACGCCGGTGCTGTTGAAGTTCCCGTTTCCGTCCTGGGCAACCCGTCAGAGCGAGGTCCGGGACGACGACAACGAGGACGACCCCTTCGCCCGCACCTGAGGAGGCCCCGTGAAGATTGTCCACACGAGCGATTGGCACGTTGGTCGCCGATGGAAAGGTATCCAGCGACTCGACGAGATGGAGGCCGTTCTCAACCACGTGGCGGAGTTCATCGAGCGTGAGGCAGTCGATCTCGTTCTTCATACTGGCGATGTCTTTGACAGCCGAAACCCACCTGCCGAGGCCGAGCGGCTGGTGAATGGATTCTTCGTTCGCGTGGGGCGGGCGGGCGCCCACATGGTGGTCATTGCCGGCAACCACGACGATCCCCAACGTCTCGATGCGCGGTCATTGCTAGCGGAGTACGCAAACGTGCAAATCATCGGCAGGCCGCGGTCGGCTGCGCAAGGAGGCCACCGCATCGTCGGCACGCGCTGCGGCGACAAGGCCGTTGTCGGCGCGCTGCCGTTTGCCTCGGCTGGGGCCTGGGTGTCGGCACTGGACCTCGCGGGCGACGAGGCCAGCGCAAAGAGCAAGTACGCCCGAATGTTCCAGCGGGCGGTCCAGAATCTCTCCCGGCCGTTTCAGGCCGACGCCGTGAACCTCCTGATGGCGCACACCCATCTGGAAGGCGCTGTGTTCGGCGAGTCGGAGCGGCGGGTTCACATCGGCGAGGACTGGGCCGCCACCACGCAGACGCTGCCGACGTCCGCCAATTACATCGCCCTTGGTCACATTCACAAACCGCAGAAGGTCGGTGGCACGTTGCCGGCCTACTACGCGGGTTCGCCGCTTCAGATGGACTTTGGTGAGGTTGGGCAAGAGAAGACCTTCGTCGTCGTGACGGCAAAGCCGGGAAAGCCGGCGCAGATCGAGCACATCAGATACGAAGGCGGCCTTCCGCTGGTGGACCTCCGCGCCACATTGGACCAACTATGGTCGGCTGCGGGCGAATACCGCACTGGCTGCTGGCTGCGGGTGACCGTGCCGCTCGCCGAACAGGACCCAGACATCAACCGCAAGGTCCGGGACATGTTGCCGAACGCCCTTATCGTGAAAGCCGAGCGCTCAGAGGCCGAACAACAACGGACGATTCGACTTGCCGAAGGGGCATCACCGGCCGACCACTACTCGGCATACTACCTGCACGAGCATCAGTCCGAGCCCGGGCCGGATGTCGTTGAAGCGTTTCAGCAGCTCCACGCGGCGGCGTCAGGATCGGAGGGCTGAAGTATGCGGCCAGGCCTTCTCACGCTCGAAGGGCTCGCCTGCTTCAAGGACAAGCAGGAGATTGATCTGGGCGCGCTTGATCTCTTCGCCATCTCGGGTCCCACCGGTGCGGGCAAGAGTACGCTCCTCGACGCGGTCACCTTTGCTCTGTACGGGGAGGTGCCGCGCGTCACCACCCAGAACCGGTCCGAGATGATTTCCGCGTCGCGCGACCGCGTGAGCGTGGTCCTCGACTTCGAGGTCGGCACCGACCGCTACCGCATTGCCCGAACGCTCCGACGAAGCGGTGGCCACAACGTGCGTCTCGAGAAGCACGATGGGAACGACTTCACCGTCAACCTCGCCGATCAGGTTCGGGCGGCCAGCGACAAGGTGGTGGAGATCCTCGGACTGGATGCAATCGCGTTCATGCAGGCGGTCGTCCTGCCACAAGGTGAATTTGCCAAGTTCTTGAAGTCCCAACCGAGGGACCGGCGCAACATGCTTCGGTCGCTCCTGCGCCTCGACGTCTATGAGCGGATGCGCGAGCAAGCGCAGCGCATCGCAAGCTCGAAGAAGAGTTCAGTCGAGTCGACCCGGAAGGTCCTGGTCGAGGCGTACGTCGGTGTTGACGACGAAGGCCTCGCCGGTCTCGAACTGCGCCACCAGAAACAGTGCGAAGACCTCAAGCAGTTGCGGCAGAAGCGAGACGAGGCGCAGCAGGGACTGGTTGCGATTCGGGCGCAACACGGCCAGAGCGTCGAGCTCATCAAGAAGGAAGAGGAGCGGAAGAGCCTCCAGTACGCTGCCGCCGAGATCGGTCGTGTCCGGGAAAAGATCGAGGCCGCCCAGCGTGCGGTGCCCCTGGTGTCGCTTCTTGAAGAGGCCAAGCGCGCCGACGCCGAAGCTGGCGTGGCCAAGACGCAACTCGAGGCAGCCAAGAAGGAGAAGGAAGAAGCGCGGGTGGCGGGGGACGACAAGTCGACCGCCCTGGAAGCCACAGAGAAGAGCGCGGCGGCCATCCCAACCCTCCGGAACAAGCTTGCGATGCTCAACCAGATCGTTGGTCGACTCCCGGAGGTCGAGAGCCTCAAGAAGACGATCGCGAGGCAGAACACGGACATCGACGCGCTTTCCGCAGATCTGGCGAGGCTTGACGCAGCTGTGAAGACGGCTCTGGCGTTCCAAGAGGAACAGAGCGCTGCGATCAAGCGGGCGCAGAGATCGTTGAATGCATCGGGGTACGACGCCAACCTCGATGCTCTCGTCGAGAGCGTCCGGGGGCGCACCGTCGAACTGGGCGTGACCCGGCGCAGCGCTGGCGACACCAAGGAGCAGTTGGTGGCGAAGCAGAAGGAGCTCGACGAGCTTCGGGGGACTCTGCCGCCGATCGAGGAGAACGCACTGGGCTGGGGTGTAAAGTCAGACGAGGCACATGCGGCCCTCCAGGACGCCGAGGATGGACTGCACGAGGCTCACCAACTCGACGCCGCCAACAACCTTCGCCATACCCTGAAGTCAGACATGCCATGTCCGGTTTGCGAGCAAACGGTAGCCTCACCGCCGCCGGCAAATCTGACTCCAGAAATAGATGCCGCAAAGAAGCGTGTCACCGCTGAGAAGAAGCTCCTCAAGGAGGCCGAGGCTAGCGCCCGTCGCGCCCAAGATGCATTCACCCGCGCACAGGCAAGCGTAGCCGCCGAGGTAAAGGCACTTGCAGGACTCACAGACCGGTGCGGAGACATGGAATCGAAGGTTGCCCGCAAAGACGCGGCCCTCCGTGCATCGCTCGCCCAGCACGCGCCGCCCGCAGAGATGTTGGTGGAGGTCTGGATCGCACGGACCGTGACCTCCATCGCCGAGAATCGAAAGGCCCACGACGAAGCCAAGAAGGCACTCGACGAGGCCGAGCGCGCTCTTGATAAAGCGACGGGTGACGCAACGGGGGGCCGCGAGCGGCTGGCAGAAAAGCGGACTGCACTGAGCCGCGCCGAGGAAGACCGCAAGTCCAACCAAGATCGCTTGGCAACGCTGCGAAAGGAAATCGCTGCTGTGACCGAGTCGAACGACCCGGTGGCTGATACAGCGGCCCTAGTGAAGCAGATCGAAGCGCTAGAGGAGGCATTGAAGACCGCGGCGACGGAAGCGGCGAACGCCAAGAACAGAATCGCGGCAGCCCAGGAAGCCTTGAGGCTCACTGCCGATGCGGCGAACAAGGCGCTCCAAGAGGCCGCGGCCCGCGCGAAGCGCCGGGATGAGAAAGTCGCTCAGGCCGAATTCGCAGACGAGGCAGCGGTCAGGGCAGCGTTGTTGGACGACGCGACGGTAAACGAGCTGGCCGAGCGCGTGCGCAAACACGATCAGGATAGTCACGCCGTCGAGCAGCGGATTGGGGTGCTGCAGGGCGTACTCGGCGAGGTCAGGGTCTCCGATGAGGACTTGGCTGCCGCCGAGAAGGCCACGAAGAACCTGAACGCCGACGTGGAGAAGCAACACGGCGAGCAGAAGACCCTTGAGGACCAGATTGAGCGGATGAAGGAGCGCCTCGAGTGGTCCAAGAAGATGCGCGCGGAGCTGGAATCCGAAGAGAAAGATCTTCGGACCTACAACCAGCTCGCCGGTGATCTGCGTAGCGACAAGTTCCAAGCGTATGTTCTGGAGGAAGCGTTCACCGAGCTCGTGCAAGGGGCTTCCGCGAGGCTGCTGTCATTGACTGCTGAGCGCTACTCCTTGTTGTTCAAGGAGGACGAGATCCTCGTGGTCGACAACGACAACGCCGGCGAGACGAGGATCACCGATACGCTCAGCGGCGGCGAGACGTTCTTGACGTCCCTATCTCTAGCCCTGGAGCTGAGCGACCAAGTTCAGCGCGCCGCGGGAGCAGTGAATCTGGACAGCCTGTTCATCGACGAGGGCTTCGGGACCCTGGACCCTGACACGTTGGTGCTCGTCTCGGAGACGATTCAGAATCTGCGCGTGGGCGGACGCATGGTCGGGATCATCACGCACATCCCGGAGTTGCGAGACGAGTTCGCCCAGCAGATCATCGTGACCAAACACCAAGGCTACTCGACGGTCGAGGTGGGCGGTCTCGTTGAAGAGGTGGCGGGTGCTTAACTTCCTTTCGAAGCTGTTCGGCAAGGCAAAGGCAGCAGTATCGACGCAGTCTACCGGACTGGAGCGACTCGCTCCAGAATCACAGAAGACGTCCGGGAGACGCGAGCCGCCGACGGAGCTCGACTGGTCGTAAGCCGAGTACATCCCGCTGCCACCGTCACCGCCGACTTGGGAAGTCGATGGTGGGGGACGTGCTGTTCGAAGCCACTGGGTCTACCGGTCTTTCTTCGCCTTTTTCCGCTCGGCCCAATACTTCTTCATCCGCTGAGACACCGCCTGCTTGGCCGCTGCCGACATCTTCCGGCGTTTCCTTCCCGTCTGCTTTGCCGCCTTCTTCGCTGCGCCAACACGCCGGCGAACAGTTCCGTCGATGGATCCCAGAGCCTTCTCAAGAGCCACAATCTGGTGACCAAGGCGTGCTCTCTCCTGTTGCAGTTGCATGAGTGCGTGCTTGAGGGTCCTCGAAATGTCAGCCAATTAGCTCTCCACTTCTCATCGGGAGTTACATTCCCATTATGCTGTATGGGTTTCTTGCCACGATAGTCAGCTCGCCGGGGTACGTCGATCCGTACGGGCTCTTTCCGTAATCCGCGTACACTGCGTTGAGGCCGAATCCGCACCGCGGCTTCCCGCAACGGCTTCGTCGCGATCCCTCCAAGAACCACCCGCCCCTCGTACAAGAGGGCGGAGCGCAGCAACGCGCCTTGACGGCGGTGAGCGCACGCGGACGCTGTCGGGTCCGACCCTGCGCCGGCGATCACAGCATCGGCGACTCGACACG
Source organism: Vicinamibacterales bacterium (assembly GCA_965197935.1). Lineage (GTDB taxonomy): Bacteria > Acidobacteriota > Vicinamibacteria > Vicinamibacterales > CAZQMT01 > CAZQMT01. The sequence continues at coordinate 1,717,344 of CBDAOD010000003.1, forward strand.
ATGTCCAGCGACCCATCAGCCTGCCCAACTCGGACCGGTCGTCAAACGCCGTCCCGGACTGCCAGCCGTTTCGGGTCCTGCCAGCCATTTTCTGACCCGCTGAGACCTGTTCGGCTTTCGCAACGAAAGGAGAGACTGCGTGATTGACGTGTCCGATCTCCAGCGCGGAACGTATCGATGCCGCGCAACGTGTCATCCTGGAGACGCTTGCGCCAGTCGAACTCCTTCAGAAGGAAAACGAGGATCTGAAGCGACTCCTCGCGGCGATAAAGAAGTTCTGTCAGGACTGTCCGAACTGCAAGGTTCTTTCGAAGAGTATTCCGAAGAGTATTCGAGAAACGGGGATGAGCGACTACGACGTTGCCCGGCTGATGAAGCAGCAGTTTATACCCGAGTAGACGACCGTGGAGACGTACGGTGCCTACAGGAGCTGGTGCAGGGCGTCGTGGAGGCGCACCATCGCCAACGTATCCATCTTGCAGTATGCAAGAAGATGCTCACGTGTGGTCACAATATCGTCTCCCGTAGTCTCTCCACGTGCCATGCGGGCGAAGTTGGTGATTGCGGTGTCGCCGTCTGCAATCGCGAGTCCTTTGTAGGACATGTCCGGTACCAGCGCCGGCAGCACATTCTTGACGGAGAAGCTTCCTCTGAATTGTGGGTGGTAGACGTGTGTTTCGATTATGTTGTTCAGATTGACTATCCGCCCCAAGATCGCCTCTAGCTGAACAGCCAGGTCCGGAAATGCATCTCGCAGGGCCGTGATCCGTGTCTTTTCGAACCAGCCATACGAAAAGACCGATCCGTTGTCGCCGAGCGCCTCAATCAGGGCCTCAGCGAGCAATCGTTCTCGGCTCTGTGAGGCGTCCGCTAGAAACTCGCTGTGGCCGAGGTCGCCGCCGATGTTGTCACGACGATGGACGCTGAACTGTGTCAATACCTGCTGATGGCAGCCGTGTCCGTCATACAAGGGAAGAACCGTAGCGACCGTCTCGAAGTCTAGGTAGTAGCAGGGCCATTGAATTGCCCCCAAGGAACCAGCAAGACCATCGCCGACGATCTGTGTGCCCTCTCGGGTCGCATCAATGACTCGCCGCTGCTTGTCGTTCAGTTGGAATTCTTCTGGGACATCATCTAGGGAAATTCTCTTTCCTGAAGAGAGCGTCTTGAGCTTGGTGTGGTGCAAGCGTGGCAGTTCGAGCACAGTATGTGCATGGCCAGCTCCAAGGCATTCAGTCGCGAAGAAGCCACACTTCCTACATGCGGAGATCAGAACTGGGTCGGGGCGTGGGTCCCCTAGGAGGTCGTCAGCCAGAGCATTAGAGTCGCCGTCGAACTTGGCTGCTCGGGTCAGCACCTCCTGTGTTTCGTCGGCGGTCACGAACAGATCTTCGACGTTGCCGCCTTGTCTGTAGTCTCTTGAAAGGAGAATCAAGGAGGACTTGACGACAGTGATGCCGGCACGCTGTAGCACCATCGCCGTATAGGCGAGGTCGTCCAGGTAGCTGTCATACTTGTCCGTGTCCGAGAAGCTCGATTTCACTTCAACAAAGTGCCAACCGTCATCCTGGCGCACCAGCATGTCCGCCTTGGCCACGAACGGAGCGCTGACGAGCGGCGCCTCGAAGATGACCGGGACGGATGCATCGGCGATCAAAGCTTGCGTTGCCTCGGCATTCCCTGCGACTCTTCCTCCTGGAAACAGATCCTGAGCGAGTCTCCCGACTTCCTGGCCCTGCTCCATACGAAAGCGAGTAGCTTCGTCTGGTGGACCTGTATCGGCACGTAGTCCTAGCCAAGCTTTCGTGGGACACTCTTGAGCCGCTAGCCAATCAGCTTTGGTCAACGTGGTTCGCATCTCGACCCCATGGGGCAGTCTAGACCAGCCGGACGGCTATGGGCTGCGGGCCTGCACAGAGAATTCCGAGAACAAGGCGGCTGAGTCCGCTTGCTGCCTGTGCACACTTCTGTGCCCACCCCTCCCGCGCCAGGAGTTCGTCGCACAGTTTGCCGTTGAACGATTCCACGTAGCCATTCTCCCACGGACTCCCGCGTTCGATGAACAGCGTCTGCATCTTATCGACCATTGCGGCGGAGATGCGTCCTACTGGACAAGATGTCTGCGAAGGCTTGGACTTGCTGCTGCGGATCATCGACCGTCGTGATCGCACGGAGGACACGTTCGGTGATCGTCGGGCCACCCACCGTCGTGGACATCGACAAGATGTGGTGCTGGATCGCTGGCGCGAGGCGCAGCAGCCCTAGGATTTGGGTCACCCGGGCCCTAGTGAGGCCCTCGCGGCGAGCGATGGCCGCCTGAGTGGCCGCCTCACCGGACTTGAGTAACGCCCGCCACGCGATGGCCTTGCGCAGTAGCTCAGCCACCCGAGGGGTCTTGGGCTCCTGCGGCCGCTTCAGCGTGCGCCGACCGGGCGGGACGGCGCTGAACACCTGGTCGGCGGGCACCCGGCGCGTCAGGGTGCCGAGGTTGCCGTTTTGAAGGTCTCCTTGGGCCCCAGGGCGATCTCGACCATTTGGTCGCGGTCCGTGGCCCCCGGCCTTAAGTCCCTGATTTCAGGCGTGATATGTACGATCCTGAACCAGATCTCGGGCTCCGTGAGGCTGGCCCGGCGGTTAGTAGACCGGGACATTTGGGGACCCGTGCAGGAATAGTCCCACCCCCTCTACAGCGAGTACAGCGAGATACTGCGAGACACGCAAGGCGGCCTCTTCGACGTGGTGAGAGACGGTGCTGCCTGCGTACCCCGGCTTCACTTCACCAGGATGCCGAGGACGAGATGAATCCGGTGGTGACGAATAATGCCGTTCGTCCAGATTTTTTCTGTCCGTGCGGGTAGATTCGTCAGGTGCAGAACAGTGCTCATCTCGTCCTGCCTGGTCCCAGCAGATCAGCAGGTATCCGAAGGGGGATAATCTGTGCAACTCATTTATTAACAACTAGTTACGTCGTTCTGTGATACGCTTTCATCTAGACCGTTGGCCGGCGGATCGCGTCAGGCCTGCCGACTCACAGGAGCACAGGAACCATGAAGACGAACCGCCACTCCACGCATCGGCGGCCGGACGCACGAGATGCCCAGACTCCTCACGCTGCGCGACGTGACGGCGGTGACCGCCATGTCCCGTTCCGCCGTCTACGCGCTGAGGGGGAAATCTAGGTTCCCGAAGCCGATCCGCATCGGCAGCCGCGTGGGCCGGTGGGTCGAGCAGGCAGTGCTCGACTGCATCGCCACCCGTCCCCGCGCCGGCTCCGAACGGTCCACGCTGTAACGGCCCTGCTCGACCGTCTGGAGCGAGTCAGGCCGTCGGGCGCAGGCTGGACGGCGCGAGGTCCGGCGCACGCGCCCGGCTGGAGGAACGGGGAGGCCGAGAGTCGCCACCGATGACGCGCACGTCGCTGCCCCAGCTCCTCACGACGACCGAGGTCGCAGATGTCCTCAGGACCACCTCCAAGGCCACCTACGCGATGATCGCCCGCGGACAGCTGCCGGGGGTGATTCGCATCGGTCGTCGTGTGCTTGTGCGCGCGGACGAGCTGGTAGACTGGCTCGACCAGAAGCGTGTGCCATCGCTGGAGGAGTAGACAGCGATGAGCGTCACAATTAGGCCCTATCGAACTGGCGGATGGGAAGTGGACATTCACGTGATCCTTCCGAACGGCACGCGCGCACGAAGCCGAACCCGGAAACGTACGTCGAAGTCCGCGGCACTCCGCTGGGGGCTGTCCCGCGAGCGTGCCTGGCTCGTGGACCGGCACCCAACACCCAGGAAGGAGGTGCCAACACCCGAGACAGCGGTGCCAACACTCGCAGGATTCGCTGAGCGGTTCGTGGACGGCTACGCGCGGGCGAACCGCGAGAAGCCCAGCAGCATCGCCGCCAAGGAGATGATCCTGCGTGTCCACCTGGTGCCTCGCCTGGGGGCGCGACGACTGGATGCCATCCGGAGCGAAGACGTGCAGCGACTGAAGCAGGGACTCGGGTCGAAGGCCGTCAAGACGGTCAACAATGTCCTCACGGTGCTCAACGTGCTCCTGAAGACCGCGGTGGAGTGGCAGGTCATCAGCCAGATGCCCTGTACGATCCGATTGCTGCCCGTACCGAAGTCGTCATCAACCACCTACCACGACTTTGGTGACTATGCGCGCCTGGTGAAACAGGCGCACGCGGCAGACACGCGCACCTACGTCGCGGTCCTGCTCGGCGGCGATGCGGGATTACGGTGCGGGGAGATGCTGGCCCTGGAATGGCCGGATGTGGATCTACCCAAACGACAGCTGTGTGTGCAGCGATCCGATTGGAACGGCCATATCACGGCACCGAAGAATGGGCGGTTGCGATACATCCCGCTCACCGTCCGACTCGCAACGGCACTCCGTGCGCATCGACACCTGCGCGGACCGCTGGTGCTATGCCAGGAGGACGGGAGCCCGCTGACGCGGCAGATGGTCCAGAGTTGGATTGGTCGTGTGGCACGTCGCGCAGGCCTGTCGCACCTCGGCGTCCACATCCTGCGCCACACGTTTTGCTCCCATCTGGCAATGCGGGATGCCCCCGTCCGGGCCATTCATGAGCTGGCCGGGCACGCCGACCTCTCGATGACCCAGCGGTATACGCATCTGAGTCCGGCCGCGATTGAGGGGGCCATCCGGCTGCTGGATGGAGCCAAACCCGATCCAGTAGGTGGAGAGATAGCGGAGACGGAGAATCGTGAATCGTTAAGTTCTTAATATAGAACAAGTTAAGTGGCGGTGAGGCAGTCCGCCGACTTTCGCCTTCCGAAGAGTTCCAATAACGTCCACGTCTAGCCTCGTATATTTACCGTAATAAATAGGTATTGTCGTCTCATTGACGTCCTAAGAGCGTCAATGACTTTCGCTGTGTTCCAAACATAAATTGTAGGTATAATTGTTCATGAAGCGAAAAACCAAGCCCCGAGGACAGCACCCTCACAAGGCGCTCTCGGCCGCGTTCGTCCGATCCGTGGCTCAGGCTGGCCGCTATTGCGACGGCAACGGCCTGTACCTGCACGTCGATCCCTCAGGCGCGCGGCGCTGGGTGCAACGGCTCGTGATACGCGGCACACCCCGGACGCTCGGGCTCGGCGGCTACGCGGTCGTGTCGTTGGCTGAAGCGCGTGACGTGGCGTTGGTCAACCGCAAGCTCGCGCGGACAGGCGGTGACCCGCTCGCCGAGCGTCGCCACGCTCGGGGCATACCGACGTTCGAGGAAGCCACCGCCACGGTCCTTGCGCTGCACCGCCCCGGCTGGCGCAACGCCAAGCACGCGATGCAATGGGCTACAACGTTGCGGAAGTACGCGCATCCGCATCTCGGCGCGCTTCCCGTGTCCGAGGTGACCACGGCCGACGTGTTAACTGTTCTCACCCCAGTCTGGCATGACAAGTCCGAAACCGCACGTCGCCTGCGCCAGCGGATCGGCGCGGTGATGAAATGGGCCATCGCCAAGGGCTATCGCCCGGACAATCCAGCGGGCGATGCCATGGCTCAGGCGTTGCCCCGGCAGACGGTCGTGAGGCAACACATGCGGGCGTTGCCCCACGGCGAGGTGGCCGGCGCGATCCAGACCGTACGAGCGTCCAGGGCCTCGACCCCCGCGAAACTGGCCTTCGAGTTCATGGTGCTAACCGCGGCCCGATCCGGCGAGGGGCGCCTAGCAACGTGGGACGAGATGGATCTCGACGCGGCCGTGTGGATGATCCCCGGCGTGCGCATGAAAGCGAAGCGCGATCACCGGGTGCCACTCTCTGGGCAGGCGGTCGCGCTCCTGCACGACGCGCGGAGACTGAGCGTTGGTACCGGCCTCGTGTTCCCCAGTCCGCGAGGGAAGCCCCTCTCCGATATGACGCTGTCGAAGCTGCTCAAGGAACTCGGCATCGCCGCCGTGCCGCATGGGTTCCGGTCGAGCTTCCGGGACTGGGCGGCAGAGCAAACGAATACGCCTCGTGAGGTGATCGAAGCGGCGCTCGCCCATACGGTACGCAACCCCACAGAGGCGGCATACGCGCGCAGTGATCTTTTCGAGCGTCGGCGCCGCCTGATGGACGACTGGGCCACCTACCTCGACGGCAAACGCAGCCGAGTGGTCCCGCTGCGCAGGTGAGAGGTTGTTCTAATGGAACACTAGAATGCGCACGTCGTCGCGATGCGCGCCTTCAGCAGAGCTCTTGACCATGACTCGGCACGCTGTTCGGTAGCGGTGCCTATGCGCGCTTACAATACGAGGGAGATCTCCAGCGCAAACTGCTGGGAGAGCATTCTCCTTGTCTGCCCATGTGCGGAGGTGTAGCATCAGCGCATGACCGACGAATCAAAGGATAGCGGTGGCCAGCACTCTGGTGGTCAGGGTGACGGCGGGGAACAATCAAGTGGCGGTTCATCAGAGCAGGGTCAACAGCCAGAATCTGCTGGGTCCCCTCCGACACCTCTACCGCCGCCACACGTACCTGATCCTGGCTTGTACGTTCGATCGACGTCTAATGAAAGAGAGTCACCGCAGCCCAAAACAAGAGAGCCTCTAGAACGAAAAGACAAATGACACCAGAGAGTAGGCGGTAACGTTTTGCCAGAAGCGAAGCGTTCATCTCCATGTGCTTCCCAGCGTAGTAGACGAAGTAGCGCTTGAAGTCCTCCTCCGAGTACTGAATCCAGGGGTCATAGAGAATCGTCGGAGTCATGATCACGACGTGTCCGACGAGCCGCGCATAAGTGCCTAGGCAGATTGCCGATAGAAACACGACGGTTACCGCGACCATCCACCCTCGCTGATATTGAAGGTCGAGCGCCGAAAGAGCGATCGGAGCAGCAAACGTCAATGATATCCCGAGTCCAAGGACTCCTTGTATCCTCCCGTCCAGGACGTCGAATCGATTAGCAATCCGATCGTATGACTGAACTGCTAATGGGTACGCTAAACCGACCGATGGATATTTGTTGGGCATTGGTTTCTACTGATCGCGCCCATGGTCCCAACACAGGTGTTCGGTGGGCGGGCGACAAGACAATTAAGTGCGCACACGGCGGAGCGCACGTCAATCCGGAGTACTTGCTGCGATCGTTCAGAGAGGCTGAGATCAACCCGCGCTCTGGCGTGCCGGCGAGAGAGTTCGCGTCTTGGTACACTCGCCTTCACTGTACTGCTCTTCCAGAAAAGCGTGCGTGGCAGCCGCGGTGTGAGTACACTGCTGACGCTCCTGTGCTTCCTCTGGCGGGCGTCCTCGGAGGACGGCGCTGAGCCGCACTGTACCTTAGACGCTATCTCATAAATGGGCTCGTCGTCGATTTGGTAGTGCTCAAGTCTGAGCGGACCTGGGTCGTCGCATCGTTGATCGCCCGGCGGATGAGGTCTGGAGTTTCGTCGCGGCCAAGACTAAGAACGTCCCGGCAGACAAGCGGGCGATGTCGGGTACGGCGACGTTTGGACGTGGGTAGCGTTGGATGCAGATACCAAGCTCGTCCCATCGTGGCGCGTCGGTCCCCGCGATCTGGCGACGGCCTATGACTTCATGCACGACTTGGCCGGCCGGCTCAAGAATCGCGTCCAGCTCACGACCGACGGATTCAAGGTGTACCTGGAGGCCGTTGAGAGCGCGTTCTATCCCGACGTGGACTACGCGATGCTCCAGAAAGTCTACGGGGCCGACCCCGAGCCGCAGCGCCGTTACAGTCCCGCCAAGGTGCTGAGCACCAATACGGAGGTCATAATCGGCAGCACCAACCCAAGGGACGTTTCAACGTCGTACGTCGAGCGCCAGAATCTCACCATGCGAATGAGCATGAGACGGTTCACCAGATTAACCAACGCGTTCAGCAAGAAACTAGAGAACCATGTAGCGTCAATCGCGCTCTACTACATGCACTACAATTTCTGCCGGGTTCACAAGACGCTGCGGATCACGCCCGCGGATATGGCCGAGCCCGTACCTAACGAGGAGGCCCTGCCGATCGGGCCCAGTTGACGTTTCCGAGAGCGCCCGCTCGAAGCAGATGGCTGCAAACCGTTGCTTATTGTCAGGCGTCGCCGAGACCGTTCGTGACAGGATCGAGGATCTCGCTCGCACACGGCCTCCCTCAACGCTGCGCCTCTAGAGCGAGCGCGGATCGTGGGCGCCGTCCGTATAATGACTCGTGACGCTCGCCCCAGCCCTCTCCCAGAAGTAGAGGGAGAAACCGGAACACTTTTTTCCGCAGCCAGTTAGGGGAGGACGCCCCGTGGAACGACCGATACACCGCATCGTCGACCTGATCGAGGACGACGCCCAGAACATTCTAAATATGAGCGTCGACGAGGCCAGAGCGCGCTTCCTCGACGAGCGGCCCGAGACTCTGCTGGCGGTGCGCGGGTCATTCGCGCTGGCCGCGCGGGACGGCGAAACGGTACTCATGGCGCGCAGCCTCGATCGGCCGATGCGCTACTTCCTTGCCAAGGAGGCCGAGGGCCCGATGCTGGTCATCGCCGAACGCATCGACGACATCAAGCAGGAACTCGAGGCATGGGGCTACGTCGATCAGTTCCACCCCTCGTACACGCGCATGGTGCCGGCCCATCATGTGACGGCGCTACGGCTGATCGGTTGCCCCGACCCGAATCCGTGCCACCGCCGTTTTTTCGCCCCGCCGCGGGCGACCATGGGCACTGATCTCGGCGTCATCGGTCATGCCTACGTCGAGGCACTGCACCGCGAGGTCACCCAGTGGCTCCAGAAGCAGGATGACGACGAGCCGCTCGGCGTCCTGTTCTCGGGCGGCGCCGACAGCGGTGCAGTGCTGGTCAGCCTCTACCACGCGCTGCTCGAGAGCGGGCGCAGCCCCAGCCGGTTGAAGGCGTTCACGCTGGCGGTGGATGGTGGCGGTCACGACGTCGAGCAAGCGCGCGCGTTCCTCCGACGACTCGATCTTGAGATGCTACTCGAGGTGATAGAAGTCGCGTCCGGCGACCTCGATCCGTTCGAGGCCATCGAGGTCATCGAGGACTACAAGCCGCTCGACGTCGAGTGCGCCACGGTCGGCCTGGCGTTGCTGCGCGGCATCCGTAGCCGCTATCCGGAGTGGCGGTTGCTCCTGGACGGCGACGGTGGCGACGAGAACCTCAAGGACTATCCGCTCGAGGAGAACGGCGAGCTCACCATCCGCAGCGTCGTCTCGAACTCGATGCTCTACCAGGAGGGGTGGGGTGTCGAGGCGATCAAGCACTCGCTGACTTACTCGGGCGGCTTCTCGCGCGCCTGCGTGCGTACGTACGCGCCGGCACGCCGCCTCGGCTTCTCCGGGCTGAGTCCCTTTACCCGCCCAAGCGTGGTTCGCGTCGCTGAGGCGATCCCGTTCGACGAGCTAACCCATGGCTCGACCGACAGACTCTACGCCCTGAAGGGAGAGGTGGTGAAGCGGGGCATGTGCTCGCTCCTTGGGGTCGACTTCCCGGTGTTCGAGAAGCGGCGATTTCAGCATGGCGCCGTCGACGAGGCGGTGTTCCGTGGGCGCTTCGTGATCCTGCCGCAGCAGTACCGGGCGCACTTCTATTCGCTGTACGGCGAAGTCCCGCGGTAGTTGGTCCGATGGACCGCTGGGTGCGTGCGCTCCGTGGACCCAAAAACCCGCCGTCCGCATGGCGACCTATCCAGGTCGTGCATGAGCAGGAGCGTCGGCTTGACGGCAGCGTGGTGAAGGCGACGACCGTCTTCCTGGCGGGGAAGGAGTGTCCATTCAGCTGCGTCTTCTGCGATCTCTGGCAGGAGACACTCGACCATCCGACACCGCCCGGCGCAATTCCGCATCAGCTCGAGCGGGCGCTCGAGGAGATCTCGCACCGCTCGGTCATCAAGCTCTACAACGCCAGCAACTTCTTCGATCCCGCGGCGGTGCCCCCAGGCGACGACGCGGCCATGCTCCAGCTGCTCGAGGGCTTCGAGCGCGTCACGGTCGAGTGTCACCCGCACTTCGTGAATGAGCGCTGCTTCGCCTTCGCCGAACGGCTCGGCGGCACGCTCGAGGTGGCGATGGGGCTCGAGACGGTGCATCTGGACGCTCTGGCGCGTCTCAACAAGAAGATGACCCTGGCCGACTTCGACGCCAGAGCGGCGGCGCTCAGCAGTTGCCAGATCGACCTACGGGTCTTCGTCCTGTTTGGGTGTCCCTTCATCGCCGCGTCGGACCAGCTCGACTGGACGCTGCGATCGGTCGATCACGCGGCGCGCTGCGGTGCCGGCACGATCTCGATCATCCCGGTGCGCGGCGGCAACGGCGTCCTCGAGTCGCTGGCGGCTGAGGGGGACTGGAGCCCCGTCTGCCTCGAGCAGGTGGAGCAGGTGTTCGACCAGGCGCTCGGGCAGACCGACGCGGTTGTGCAGCTTGACCTGTGGGACCTCGAGCGGCTGCCCCGTTGCCCGCGGTGTTTCGACGCCCGACGGGCACGGCTCGACGAAATGAACCGGTTCGGCCGTCAGATGCGACGAATTCGCTGCTCGCACTGTGGCGCTGAGGTGACGTCGGGTCGGTCGTGAAGCGCGACATCGTCATCATCGGTGCCGGTTTCGCCGGGGCGCTGCTGGCCCGGCTTCTGGCGGTGCGCGGGTGCCGTGTGCTGCTCGTCGAGCGCGACTCGCATCCGCGCTTCGCGCTCGGCGAGTCGTCGACACCGCTGGCGGCGCTGTCGCTCGAGCGCCTGGCGCGACGCTACGGTCAGCCCGATCTGGCGAGTCTCGCCGCCCATGGCCGGTGGCGCCGACACCTCGCCAATCTGCGGTGTGGCCTCAAGCGCGGCTTCACCTTCTACCGTCATCTGCCCGACGCTCCGTATCGCAACAGCGAGGCGAACGACGCCCGATTCCTCGTCGCGGCGAGTCCCGACGCCGAGGTGGCCGATTGCCAGTGGATGCGCGCCGACGTCGATGCCTACCTCGTGGAGCGGGCGCGCGCCGCCGGCGCCGACTATCGCGATCGTCTGCCGATTGTGGCGGTCGAGCCGGTCCAGAACGGCATTCGGCTGCGCGGCCGGGACGACCGTCGGGACGTCGACATCGAGGCCGGCTTCGTCGTCGACGCATCGGGTGCTGGCGAGGTCGTCGCGCGACATTTGGACATCGAGTCGCGCTCCGACATCGCCTTCTCGAGCCGCCTCGTGTATGCCCACTTAGACGGGGTCGCACCCTTTGCGGATACCGTGGCCCACGGCGGTGCGTGCCTGCCGCCAGGACCGTATGCCGATGACTGGGCGGCCGTACATCACCTCATCGACGAAGGATGGATCTATGCGCTGCGGTTCGACGACGGTTTGGTGAGCGCCGGCCTGCTCCTTGAGGGCACCAGCCAGGAGCCTGACGGGGTCAGCGCCGACGAGCTCTGGCACGGAGTGCTGGGGCGGTATCCGACCTTGAACGTGGGATTCGCCGGTGGCCGGCCGTTGCCACCCGGACTGCGCTCCACGCGGCGTTTACAGCGCCGCCGCGCGCACGCGGTGGGCACGGCTTGGGCAATGCTGCCGCAGACCTACGCCTTCTACGATCCCCTTTTCTCGACCGGCATCGCCTGGAGTCTGCTCGGGGTCGAGCGGCTCGCCCAGATTCTAGGTGAGCGGGCGGTCTCGGCCTCCGGGCTCGACCGTTACGGGGCGCTGCTCGAGCGCGAGGCCGACCAGCAGGAGGCATTGCTGGAGGCGGCCTACGCGGCGCGCCGCGACTTCGGAGTCTTCCGCGACCTCTCCTTCCTCTATTTCGCCTGCGTGAGCTTCGAGGAGATCCGCCAGCGTTTGCGCGACGGGGCCGACGAGCAAGGTACGGCTGCCTGGAGAGGGTTCCTCGGCGCTGGTGACACCCACTGGGTGCCGCTGTTTCGACAGGCCTGCGGGCAGGTGACGGATGCGCTGGCTGATGGTTCAGCGGCAGCCCGACGCCGTTTTTCAGACTGGGTGGCCAGGGGCATCCGCGCCCGCAATCTGGTCGGTCTCGGAGAATCTCGGAACCACCTCTACGGGGTCGACCTCAATCTACTGATCGAGAGAAGCGACCTGCTCGGTCTGACCGCCACGGAGATCGAACCGTTGCTGCCCAGGCTGCGCGGCGCGCGCCAGCTTGGCTGACGGTCAAGTGTGGCGCCGATGCGCCGGGTCGCTCTCCCGTCTTCGCTTCGGCGGCAGCGGCGGAGATCTTTAGCGCGACATCGAGCTCGAGCTCGGCACCGCGGGCCAAGCGCGCGACGCCCTCCTGAGCTTCGAAGGGCGGTGCTTGTTGCTTCGATGAATAAAACCCCGCGTCACCCGCGAGACCTGACCGACGAGCAATGGGAGATTCTGGCGCCCTTCATTCCCGTACCGAACCGCCGCGCGAATAGCCGCGGGCGCCCCTGGAAAGAGAACCGCGCAGTGCTCGCCGGAATCCTGTGGATCCTGCGGACAGGCGCTCCGTGGGCCGACCTGCCAGACCGCTATCCGTCGTATCAGACCTGCCATCGGCGCTTTCAGCAGTGGGTTCGGTGCGGCGTCTTGAAGGACGTGCTTGAGGTCCTCGCCCAAGCACTCCACGACGAAGGCTATCTTGACCTGAGGGAAGCTTTCATCGACGGCAGCTTCGCTCCGGCCAAGAAGGGCGGAGCCTGTGTGGGGAAGACGAAGCGCGGCAAGGGGACGAAGATCATGGCGATCGCAGACCGTCATGGTCGTCCAGTCGCCGCGCACGTAGAGAGCGCAACGCCGCATGAGGTCACCCTGGTCAACGCCACACTCGCAGAGAGGTTCGTGGAGAAGGCTCCTGAACGCCTCATCGGCGACAGTGCCTACGAATCGGACCGGCTCGATGAGGAGTTGGCAGAGCGTGGCGTCGAGCTGATCGCCCCTCACCGAAGCGACCGCAAGCGCAAGACGCAGGATGGTCGCCTCTACGTCGCTATCGGCGCAGGTGGAAGGTGGAACGGCTGTTCGCGTGGCTCCAGAACTATCGACGGATCGTCGTGCGTTACGAGCGCTTCCTGGAGAACTTCCTGGGCATGCTGCAGCTCGCTTGCTGCCTCATCCTGATGCGGGGTTTATGAGATGACTTCTAGTACGGATGGAGGATTTGGATTGAGCATGCGGGTAAGTAGGTCGCAAGTCGATCTTCAACTCAAGTGAGCCGAGTTTAGCGGGACACAGGCGCTACAAGTTGCGGCCGAGCATCGAAGAGTAGCGCCCATGCACTAAGGGTGTCATCTAGGGCTTTGAGTAGTTCGAGGAAGTGTGATTCTTTGACAACAATAACAGTGAAGCGACGGTGCTTGTACTGAGGTGAGCGGTAGGCGAATGAGACCGGAATCCATCCCATCTGGCACACGATTACGTTGTTGGCAGGATCCAGATGGGCATCCCAAAGAGGTCCGTCCACCACAATAACAGGGTGATAGAACCACACGTCCCCTCCGTGCGAGCGATGATCTTCCATCTTATCGATGGTGGCTTTCACGACTGACATCATGGCTTCGTGAATCGCGTCACGATCGTTGTGTTTTGATGAGAAAGCCTCGTAGTGGCTTCGACCGCGACGTGGCCTGAGCCAGTACGGATGATGAGACGTCACGCTCGCGATCGTATCGGCTTCGATACTATCTGAATTCGAGAGGCCGTTTTGGGTGATCGTCTTAATGTATGAGTCATAGTTAGTGGTCGGCGAGGTGAATATCACCCACGGCTTTCCGCTACGTGCCTTCTTGCATTCGATGAGAAGCATATTCCGAACCCATTGAGGCGCCCGTTCTCGAGGGCTACTCTGGGAATTCTTCAGTGCAGAGAGTTCAATCTCCCTGCCCTTCTGTTCATCTTTGTCAACATAGTACAGGTTGTGATCTACGAAGTAGCCATGCTTCAAGAGTGTGTTAGCAACTCGGAGTTCAAGAGGGAATCCGGTCTTCTTGATGTCCTTGAGAAGGTTGTTCTCGAGACCGCCGAGCGCTTGCACCTGGACGCCAGACAGATCGGGGGCACTGTTGCCGATGGGAACGAAGCCGCTTCCGTCTTGCTTACGCTGCATGGCTGATTATCCGATGTTCCTCGCGAGGTGACACGAAATGCTTCCAGGGGCATTGTTGCACGAATCGTCACTGGCCCGCACGATGCCCACCGACAGGATCCTCACCTGCCGATGCGATATGACACTGGTCGGCCGAACTCGGTCATCCGATTGAGGATCTCACAGCCCCTCGATCATCGTTCGCGGCGGCGACCGCCACCGCTGCCGTCCAGCGCGGCGCGCCGAGACAGTCGACCGACTGTGTGACGATGCGCGAGGACCTGCCTCAGATCGCTTGGGAGACCGAGGTCCGGGTCGCCGACGCGCCCGACCACCTTATCCATTTCAACGGTGAGCGCTTTCTCGGGCCGTCCACAAACGGCGAATAACCCAACTATGCCGCTTCGTTCACGGGAGTCAGCGCGAAGAGTCGGCGGGGCGAGCCCAAAGCTGCGGACATCCGCACGGCGAGCTCTGTCGGCGCAGGACCGATCTCAACGTCTACGCACGGAAGAGGCCTATACTGGCAAGTTTACTCCTCAGAATATTGGCATAGTTAACGTGAGATTCTTCATAATCAAAGACGCTGGTAAGCAGCTCTCGGAAATTCATACAAACTTCGCTCAGGCCAACAGCCATAAGGTTGCTCTCGTGCCCAAGACCTACATCACCGCGACGGAGCATCTTGGGATCAGGATGGAGCCACATGTGCGAATGTTGAACGAGGGATCTGAGTATATACACGTATAGCTTGTTCGTTTCCGCGTTCTTCCACGGCAACGGCGGATCATTCGAAATGATCCACTGAAAAGCTTGCTCGAATGTCTGTATGCCTCGCGCGGGCGTACCCTCCAGCCACCAGTACGGATGGGATGGCCATTTCGTACGAGTAGGATCCAGCTCTTGGCGAGCCGCCTTAACGAGCGGAAGCAGGTACCCCTCTTGACTCCCTGGATTTCCCAGGGACAAGACAGCGTCCATCACTTCCGCATGCTTGAGTGATCGAGCGGTCTGCTGAAGATCATCGACATAGAGCTTCGCGGCATCGCTGCCAAAGTGTACGAGTAGACGGGAATGAATCCAGCATTCCGTAGCCTTGCGAATCATGGCGAAAGCAGGCCTGTGCCTGTCATGGAATAGCAACCAGTACGCGTCAAACGACGCCGCCTTCATCTCCGACGACAGTCCGGTCAGCGCTGTATGGACGTCCGAGGGAGGCCCTGCTACAGGTCGTTCGGACACTCCGTGTTTACGAAGAGATGTGTCGACCGAATCCCAGGCCACCCCGGCAATAACAGCGCAGAGCGGAAGTGCTGTCATCCACCAGTCCCGTTCCTTTGAGGAACCAATGTGGACGGGTACGGGGACGTCGAACTCCAACGGTTCCGGCACGATAGGATCTTGATTCTTCCCACCGATCCAGTGATCGTAAACAAGTCCCGCGATTCTGACTCTTGTATGAGAAAGGTCCCCACTCCGACCAAGAGGGGTAATCGTGATCACACGGTCTCTCTTGGCCATTTGTCAGCACGGTAGTTCGTCATTCAGCCGCGTTGGGACAGCACCGACAGCTGACCTCTTCGCCACTGCTTCGCGTTCCGCTTCTGGCCATACGGACGGAGTTCTCGAGGTTCGGATCCCCCCCCCGAGAGTCTCACTGCTCGACGACGTGGGCTGGAGACGTCTTTCTCCAGCGCCTTTCGTAGCTCCTCGTCACTACGATCTCTGAACGCGGATCGTGTTGCTCAGCCCAAGCTCGTTCAAAATCTGCAGCAGCTCGGTCTCCATGTTCCGTGCAACCTGTGAGTTGACACTCACGGAGAACTCGATGCTGGCACTGAGATCGTCTCCCGACCGGAGCTTGGGCAAGACTCTAGTTCCGAGCCGGTTCCAGAGTTCGGGGGGCACGGTACCGGCAAGCCGAAGGATTGTCTTCTCAGTACCCGGAGTTGGCTCTGGATCAGGTTCCGGTTCAGGCTCGGGTTCCGGACTCGGGTCTGGTGAGGGTCCGGGTTGTGGATGTGCAGACCCTGCGAGCACGGTCTTGAGTTCTTCGGCCTTTGCCTTTGTCAACAGTAAGACACCCGATTCAAAGGCGACCTCTTCTTGGCGGATCGGCTCGTCATACCACAGTCGACTGTAGGTGCCATCGTTCTTGGCACCGGATGCCAAACCGAAGTCTCCGTTCTCCACGAATGTTGTGATCTGCTTACGGAGGATCGCATCCGGGTCGATCAACCGTGTTAGCGAACCGTCGAGGAAGCTCTGTCTCAAACTCGCCAGCGGCCATGCCGCGGATGCCTTCAGAGCGGGTGGCCAGTTGCGCTCAATGTACCCTGCGCCAACGGACTCATTGAGGAGCGCCTCGGACTTCAGCGCGCCGATGACCCGGCCGCACAGGGTCTCGCCACTCGACGAATGCCCCGCGCCGAGGTCGATCACCTTGAGGCCGTCGGTGTCCTGCCCATCGGCCACCACCGCGAATCGATAGTCGCCCCACACCTCGTCCTTCGCCGCCTCTTCCGCCTCCTTGACCTGTGATTGCAGCTCCGCTCGGTCACTCTTGTCGAATTCGTGACCGAGTGTGCCCTCGGCGACTTCGCGCGCGACGCGCGTCCATGCGAGTGCAAACTCCACCTTGTCGCGCAGATTGCGTCCCGGCTTCTTGAGGCACCACACGAGCGCGCCTGGGTAGAGCCGTGGCGACGTGCCTCTCTGGCGGGTCCAATCGGCGATCTGTGCGCGCACCGCGCCGCCACCTGACCATTCCACCGCCGGATCGGCGACGACAAGATTCAGTCTCGGCGTGTCCGAGATTGCCGTTCCCTCGCTAGGAAAGGCCACGACGGAGATGCTCGCGCCACGCCGGAACTCTTCCTCAACGAGCTTCCGGATCGCGGGTTTGACCTCCTGGTCCTCGTCGAGCGACGCTCGCCGGTCGCTCACCACCTTCTTCATCGTCGGCTGGTAGCCGATGCGGAAGCCGTCCGCGCCCGTCTTGCGGACAAAGTACGACCTCCCCTCGAGCACCAACGCGGCGTTATCGATCGAGGTCGTGTCCAGTTGGGGCTCGCCGAGTGCGAAGCGCAGCTCCGGAAGATGCGCCACTTTCTCGGTCTGCCCGCCCGACGACTCGAAGAGGATCGCCGTCCCGACCCGCCGGTGGATGTCCCGCAGCGGCCCTTTGGTATCCGCGTCGAGCGCCCTGGCGTGCGCCTGCTCGCCAGCGATGTCCGTGTCAATCGCCGCGACGAGGCGCGACTCGCCAAGCTGACCGAGTACGACACTCCGAAATCCGGGCTCGGCGAGTGGTGCCGATCCGAGCGTGATGAGTGGCTCCGTGCGAGCCTTGCGGAAACTCTCCTGCGCCGCGATCGAGATCCATTGCGCCAACATCGCCAGCGTACCGCGCGTCTGCTGGTACTGCGGCAACGCCTGCCACTTGCGCTGGAAGACCGAGAGCGTCGCCGGATGGAATGGGTAGCAGGCCTCGAAACGGGACCGCAGAAACTCGCGCGACTTCGTCTCGGTCGCGGATGAATCTACGGCGGTCCACTCGGGCGGGAGTTGCGCGCGCCGCTCAAAGCACCAGTCCCCGAACGCCTTACAGACGTTCTTCCGGATCTTGTCACTCCCAAGGTCCTGAAAGAGCCGACGCCGCACGACCTCACTGATCTCCGTCTCGTCGTTGGCAATCAGGTCCTTGGCGACGCGACGCACCACTTTCGAGATCTTGTCCTGCCACTCTTGGTCCGACGCTGTGATCTCGACCTGGCTGCGCGGCAGGCTGATGACCGCCGCCCCGTGCGTGGTCCCGGTGGTGGCGACCGTCAGGTTCTGGATGAAGGCGTGAAATGATTCGGCGCCATCGCGATGGCGGTTCAGGTAGTTCAAGACCTCATCGAAGAGTAGGAGCACCGGCGCGCCGGCCGCGTGAAACACCCGCGCGATGGCGTCGGTACCGGGCGGCGTGGTCTTGGCCGCAGCGCCCAGCGCCTCCACGCCCTTGTCACCCGCGAGCTGGTGGGCGATGTCGACCCACGGCGTCTCGCGTCCAGACTGCGGGTCCCAGGCGTTGCCAACAAACACCGCGACCTTCGCCTTGGGTACCGCAGGGACGCCCGCGTCGCGCACCAGGTCGGCGACCCCGTTGTGGTCGGCGACGGCGTCCCCATTGCGTGCCAAGTGGTACAGCGTGGTAAGCGTGTGCGTCTTGCCGCCACCGAACTGCGTGATGAGGGTGAGCACTGGCGACGTGTTGTCCGTTCTCCCGGAGAGCCGCCGCAGCACCATGCTCGCGTGCTCGCGTAGCGCCCGCGTGAAACACGTGCGCGCGAAAAATTGCGCAGGGTCTCGATAGTCCTCCGGTGCCGTTCCGGCCACGACCTGCTCGAGGGCGATGGCGAACTCGTCGGGATTGAACGAGCGGCCTTCGCGAACTTCCTTGCGTGGAGTCGCGACCTTGTACCAAGGTTCCATTCCGATCCTCCTACGGTCTCTTCATTCGGGTGAATAGGTCGGTCGCCGGCTGCTTCAGGCGAGTGAGATTCGCATAGGCCACGGGCGCGAAGTCGCGCGCTCCCGCGTACATCCGGTAGCGGATACCGTCTGTGACGACCACGTCGCGCGGACGCGCAAGCGCCTCCACGTACCCCCTGGCTTGGTCGAGCGCACCTTCGACGCCAGCACCCAGGCGTTTGGCCTCGATCACAAGGTGGCAGTTCTCCGGCGTGCGGGGCAGCGCCCGGAACACCGCCACGTCGATGTGCCGCCATTGCACGGCGATCCGTTCCGGCGGCCAGCCGAGCGCACGCAGGAATGGCACGACGAAATGGACGATCAACTCGTCCTCGCTCGGATGCTCGCCGAAGGCCTGGCCGTCCTGCAGTAGCGGCACAAGGTCGGCAGCCTGCGCGACGATTCCCTGCAGGGCGTCGGGCACCTGATCAAGCGGCGGCTCCTCGCCTGGCAGTTCCGGGAGAGGAGCCGTCTGCCAGTGCGTCGGTGGAGACGTGAGAAACCGCTCCGCGAAGTCCACGACTTCCTCGTTCAAAACCCGTGAGCAGCGCGGTGGCTTGGCGCCAAAGACCGAACTTCCGAACACATGGTCCGCGGGCAGACGGCACCACCGCACGCGGCGAGCATGCTGTAAATCCCAACCGTTCATGTCGTCGAAGGCGTTCACGTACAGATAGTCGCTGGCCACGAGCCCCAGCGCGGCGATCGTCGCGAGGCCTGTGCGTAGCAGGAACACATCCCCCACCGTCGCCTCGCTCGCGAAGCGCCGGACGACGCCATCCT
Organism: Vicinamibacterales bacterium; assembly: GCA_965197935.1. Taxonomy (GTDB): domain Bacteria; phylum Acidobacteriota; class Vicinamibacteria; order Vicinamibacterales; family CAZQMT01; genus CAZQMT01. The sequence goes on from CBDAOD010000003.1 coordinate 1,736,655, forward strand.
CGAACGTGTCGTCGCCGCGTTCTGGGCTCCACGGTCCGGCGTCCCCAGGGCCGATTGATGCGACGCCGTGCCGCAGGAAGACGTCGGCATAGGCACGTGAGACGGGCCCGCCAGAGATCTGCCACACCGCGTGGGAGGAGTCATTGGCCGTCCTCGTCATCATCTCTGAACCGCCAGCAACATGGCGTCGATCACTCGCTTCTCTTCACTCCCCTTCGGATACAGGGCTGAGAAGGCGTTGGCGAGGCGGAGGAAGTCGGGACCGCGCTCCTGTTCAGCCTTTAGGAGTGCGCGGAGCGCGTTGGTGCGACCTCCAGACTGGAGGAGCATGGCAGCGTGGACGCGGTCAAGGGTTGTGGCCTCGCGGGCGGCGGCCAGGCTCTCGTCCGAGACCTGGACGCCCCCGAGCTTGCCGTGGCCGCGACCCCGCCGGCGCACTGTCTGGGCTGCCTCCATGTCGGGGAAGAGCATCCCCTGGAGCGCGTTGGTGCCGACAGCTCCCTGCTGCTCGAGCCGTGCGGCCACGGCCTGCGCGCCGTCCGGGCCGAAGAGTTGCGTGGCGCGCTCCGCGATGGGCAGTAGGCGCACGACGCCTTTTTTCGTCTCAATGACGCGGTCTTTCCACGTGTCGAGATCGATACCGAGCGGCTGCGCGAACCGCCGCACGACGTCGAAGACGAGCATGAATCCCTTGGTCTTTCCGCGGGAGGAGCCCTCATCATCGTCCTCGTCGGTCGGCCTCTCATCCTCGTCGCTCGCGGCGTCAGCTGTCTCGCCAGCCGTGCTCTGGAGGGTCCACAGGAACAGCGCCGTGAGCCGCGCGTCCTCCTCGACGGCCCCGGCTGCACCGTTGCGAGCCGTGGCTTCGGCGGTGCCGAGCACCTGCTCCAGAGCACTGCGGCCCACCACCTCCCACACCTTCTCCAGATACTCGGCGAGCGTGACCTCTCGCCCATCGGCCGTCTCGACCTTCGTGTAGCGGCTGAAGATCTCGAGCGCCGGGCCGATGCAGGCAAAGACGAGGTCGGCACCGCGGACCCCCTCGCCCTGCAGGCGCTCCATCCAGTCGCCTACGCGCCGGGGGAGCTCCCGTAGAATATCGGCCCAGTCGCCGACCGGGGCATCCTCGGGACGTGGTCGGCAGATGAGGTGGACACTGGTGGCGAGCGCGGCCGAGTCGCGTGCCCGCAGTCGTGCACCCATCTCGGTCGCGATGGGCCACGACCCCGTGATGGTCCAACCACCCCGAATCATGCCGACAAGCAGCGCCTCCCATCCCTCCGTGGTCTTGTGCGCGAAGACGACGGAGCCGATGCCGTCCTCATGCAAGACGCGGCGGCCTTCGGCAAACGCCTCGGCCATCGTCTCCTCGAACCACTCACGATCCTTGGGACGACCGTCGACCTGCTTGGTTTCGTCCTGCACCGCTTCGGCGGTCTTGGGTGAGAGCGGATTCGTCGGGTCGGAAGGATCCCGTAGTAGTGAATGACCGGGTAGCGTGCGTTTTAGCCAGACGAGGAAGAAGTCGGAGAGGTCGGCGTAGGGAATGGCATCGTAATACGGCGGATCGGTGAACCATATCCCAGCGGATTGATCGGGAAGCGGGTGGTGAGTGGCGTCGGTCTGCTGCGCTTGACCTACGTTAGATCTAGGCCAGGCTCCTACAACGCTCGTTACCCACTTGAGCGCACCTGCATAGCCACCGGTGGATTCCGAAAACGGATTCACTTCGCTGTAGTCCCAAACGATTGGTAGAGCCTGGCGAGAATAGACACCCTCGTGTTTCTCACCAGTTGAATGCCATCGGCAAAGTGAGCAACCGGCATTCGCCAACCGCGTAAGAGCCAGAGCCAGCGGCTGATGTTTGGCCTCCACCGGGAAGGTCAACCGACCCAATTCCACCAACGCCACTTTCTGCCGCGCGGTGAAGAGGTCGCCCCACTGGAGCATGCCGTAGCGCTGCACGCTGAACGCCCTGCCTGCCCCTGAGCCTCCGCCGGCAGGCGTCGGCTCATCCGGTACGGGGCACAGTCCCTGCTTTCCTCCGCGTTTCCATTCCTCCAGCATCTGAGCCACCCGCGCCTGCGCCTTGTGCACGGCCTCGTAGTCAGCATCGGTGGGAAGCCGATAGTGCCGCCCGGTCTGTCCAGGTTTCAGTGCCACCACGGCCGTCATCCGCGCCCCGCCCGTGCGGTGGCCCTCCTCATCGAAGACCGCGTCCGCGCCGCCTCGCTGGGCGGCAAGTTGGGTTCGCACCCGCCCGGGTGGTAGGACCGTACCGCAACACACGCATGTGGCTTTCGCCCGGGTCACGGTCCCGGTGTGCACCTCCTTGTCCGCTTTCGGTTCGAACACCTCGAACTCGACGCGCGGCGGCATGCCCTCGGGCCGCACCACCCGGTGCCGCAGCGCCCGCTTGCGGTTGGCCTTCTTGCAGAGCCAGAACGAGCGCATGAGTGGGATTTCCGCACCGCAGTTCGGCGATTCACAGCGCACGGTTCGTGCCCAGAGGTACGCGATGGGTGTCGCGCCGTCCGGGTCCGTGGGATACAGATCGACCAGATCCTTCTCGGCCTGCTGCTTGATCTCAGCCCCCACGCGTCGAAGATCCTCGGCGAGCGTCGGCCCGTGGCGCGGGATATCTTCGAGCATCACCTTGAGGATCAGGCAAGCAACGGGGTTGAGATCGCTCGCGAATGCCTCGCACCCGAGCCGCAGCGCCTCGAGCGGAATTGAGCCGCCTCCGGCGAATGGGTCCACAACCAGCGGCGGCTCTTCGCCGTGTGCTGCCTTCACCAGCGCGCGGCTCACCTTGAGGTAGACACCGTGCGTCGCGTGATCCCAGTTCGCGAAGTCCGCGATGAATGTGAGCAGCGCCTTGCACAGGTCCTCGTCCGTCGTGCCAGGATGGCAGCCGGCTACCTGCGGTAAGAGCTTTCGCGCCTGCGTCTTGAACGCTGTCGGGCAGAGTGAATCGCAGGGGTCCGGCCACAGTAGGGCGAGCAACACCGCCCGGCTCGACGCCAGTGGCCGCCGCGCCCACCACAAGTGCAACGTGCTCGGATGCCCGTGCCGAATGGACTTTTCCCGCGCCGCGTGCCGAGACACCTCGGCGATTGGGAAGTCCACCTCTGCGAGGCGCTTGCAGTCCTTGGGAATTACGCCATTCCATCTTTCCTCGGTCCCGCCTCTTGCACCCCCTTCCACCACCACTTGACCGATGCCAACGATCCCGGCCCCCACATCGGCAGGCGGATCGCCGTAGGCGTACTGTTGTCGTGTTGTATCAGTGTTGTGTGGGACGGCGCCAGACTTAACGTCGCCGATCGGCTCGCTGTAAAGGAAGAAGTCGAGAACGCCTGGCGGCTCGACGCACCTCAGTTTTTCTGCCTCGGGTCCTCGTAACACTTCGCGAAGTTCCATCAACAAACGACCCAAGACATTCATTCCAACAAGCGTTTCGTCGTCACCTCTCTTCGCTCCCCAGAAGTCATCCTTGCTTGACTCCTCAACGATGGGCCGGTACCCCGTAGACAAGAGGAGTAGGCTGAACGTTTCCCAATTCTGGGCAAGCTTCACTCGCAGACACCATCGCATTACGCCCACACGACTCTTGCTCCAATCCGGCCTTGTATCCGGTCGGTGGCGTTTGCTCTTCATCTTCGCAGTCATCGGACTGCGCTGCTGAATGATCAGGCGCTGAAGGTCTGGTCGGTGCGGAAAGCGGCACGCTTGATACAGGGCTTCGGATGTGAGGATTCGAATTCCGTTGACCTCGAGTGGGAAACCCGAGGCCATGTTCGACAGGCCGCCGAATTTGCGTTTGGTGCTGCGAAACCAAGCAGCTTGCTCAACGCGGTAGCTCCGAAGCTGGTCCTGAGTCGACATGGTCTCGCGCGAACTTAAACCCATCACGTCGCAGTTTGCGTGTTCGTCTTTCGCGGAAATAGAGCCGGGTACTCAGCTTGCTGAACCCAAAAGGCTAACGGGCAATTGTTCGGACAGTTGCGGTACGTCACGAACATTGATCCAAATCCAAGGCAATCCAGATTGTGATACCCGAGTGGGCGCGCGTTGTCCGGAAGATTGGTGCACTCTTGCCGAATTTGACAACCTCGAATCAGTAATGCCTCTTCAAGTAGCATTCTCTGTGCGTCGTCGGAAAAAACCCGAAGCTCCAGAGTGACCCGCGGTTCGAAGAACGGCCGGGTGACCGAGGTTCTCTAGATACTCCGCGTAAGCCTGGACAGCAGGGTTATCAGAAAGAGTAGTTGGCCAGAGCACATCGGAGCTATTTCGATAAGCACGCCGATTCTCCATTTGAAACTGGTCAAGCCTCCACTTCGTTATTGACACTTCTTTGCCGTTGGTAGCTGCCATCTCCTGAATCCTGCCGTCAATCCACCACGAGCCCGTGTAGAGCACTGGCGTGATGATGTGGAGGTTGATCTTGGCTGGGGTGTCGCCATCGAGCCATCCGCAGACATCGCCGCGAATCCGATTGCCTGTACCAATGCAGTCGTCGAGATAGACGAAGACACCGTCGTCGCTGCCCGTGTCGACCAAATGAATGCCGTGAGTCGCGTAGAGAATGTCATCAAATGCTGCCAGGATATCCTTTTGGCTGTTTCCACCCCTCTGGATGTTCAACAAGTTAGCTTCCGACCAGAACTGTTCTGGCGGAATGCCAGGAGCGAGCCGATCTGTCGAGGCTAGCTCTTTGAGAAAGGCAGCAAACATAGATCTCGAAATGTATGTCTTCTCAAAGATGTGCTTTGAGCCCCTCCAGTAGGGCAATGTGTTCCGACGGAGGGAACTGCTGGACACACGCATCGATCAGTTCTGGCGTGCGCGGTTGGATTTCATCGAAACGATAATCACTTATTTGGGTGGCTATAGCCTCCAACAACTTCACTCGTTTGCTCATGACTCGTCCTCGTGCCTCACTCAGGCGCGCGCTCGCACACCTAGATAGGCTCCGTCATTGCGTTCACGGCCAAACAGTAGTGTGCAACCTTCGTCACTTTGTTCCAATCGAGACGCGCAGGGTTGCGGATTGGCTTCTGGAGCCGCGGCGTCCTGCCGCAATCGGTGACGACGTAAAGCCAGAAGCAGTCAGGACGGTCTTCCGCCACGCGACGCTCATTAGGCGTGAGCAGGATCGTACCAGTTGGCGCGCCAAGCCCTTTGACCTCGATCAGGCGCAGATCTCCAGATCTGAGGTCGAGGCTCGTGATGTCGCAGCCCAGGTTCTTATCAGAGACGTCGCAGACCTGCCGCCCCTGCACGCGTTCGTGCTCGATGACCACGCGCATGGCGATGGCCTCGGTCTCGAAGTTTGGCCTGAGATGCCGCACTTCGGACGCCTCACGCTCGGGGTGTGGCAGCGTGAGGACGCTCGCGATCCGCTCCACGGCCTGCAGCGTGAGCGCCCGCTGACGATCGAGATCTAATCTGCGGCGCTCGCGGCGGGCCAGCAGTTCCGCATGTCGACTCTCCGCCTGGGCGAACCTCCCCTCGGCGCCGGGGAGCTTTTGCTCCACATCGGCCGCCGCCCGGCCGATCTCCTCGTCCGCGCGCTGGAGCAACTCGGTGAGCGACAGCTCGACATGGGCGCTGACCCGGTCGACCTCGGAAAGACGATCCGTGCGTGCCTCTTCGAGGAATGGTGCGAGCGCGTGCTCGTGCAGCCAGGTCGTCATCTCTGGAAGGGTCGCGACCGTCGGCATCTGAGCCGGCGGGTCCGCAGGCACGAAGTTGCCGAGCAGGCCGGGTTCCTGGAGCCGCGGTTCGCCGCCCTCGGGGATCTCCACGGCGAAGAGCCGCTCATGGACCACCTGCCCGAGTCCATCGACCGCGCGCCCCCGGTAGAAATCGATGCGTGCCGGGCTTTCATGCTGAAGCGAGTAGAAGGTCGCGCCCGTACCGAGCACGTCGAGCGCCCGCGCGTGGGTATGCCGCCGGATCGCCTCGAAGAGCGGGTGGCCGGGCGTGACCCACTCCAGCTTCTCGGTCTCGGCGACCTCGCGGTCGGTGGAGCAGCGCGGATAGCGGGCAGCGAGGGCCGGGAGCTTCCAGTCCGGGTCCTGCTCGTAACGCCGAAGGCGTGCGGGCGTGCGGGCCGGCTCAAAGGCGTGCGGCACGTTCGGGACCGTCTTCACCGCGAGGGGTACGAACTCGGCCGCCTCACGAAGAAATCGCGCGATGGTCTCTGGCACAACACGTCGCTCCTGCGCCCGCGCGCGCCGCTCGATCAGCATCTCGAGATTAAGGGTCTCGCTCGCGAGTCCCTCGAGGGCGTTCTGGCAGATGGCACGGAATCGTCCTGCGTCGACATCGCGGAGCATCCGCTCCTCGAGGTCGGCGTCGCCGAGCTTCCCGGCGTAGTAGTCGCGGAGCACGCGCTCGACGTGGGCCACAGGCAGGACCTCGCCAACGACGTTAAAGACGGCGTCGTCGTCCAAAGCGTCACGAATTTCCTGCAATTTGTCATGCAGCCGCGCAAGGACTCGGCCTTCGATGGTGTTGGTGGCCACGAAGTTGAAGATCAGACAATCCTTGTGCTGCCCGTAGCGGTGGATGCGGCCCATCCGCTGCTCGAGGCGGTTGGGGTTCCAGGGGATGTCGTAATTGAAGAGGATGTGACACGCTTGGAGGTTGATCCCCTCGCCCGCAGCCTCGGTGGCGACCAAGATCTGGATCTCGCCGTCGCGGAACTGCTGCTCGGCGTGGAGGCGGGTGCCCGGCTCGTCGCGCGAGCCCCCCTTCATGCCACCGTGGATGCAGCCGACACGGAATCCCCATGATCTGAGGCGGCCCATCAGGTAGTCCAGCGTGTCCTTAAACTCCGTAAAGAGGAGCAGGCGCTGGTCCGCATGGTCGAAGAAGCCCTCCTGGTGGAGCGACACGTTGAGTTTCGAGAGCTTGGCCTCCGTGCCCGCCTCCTCAACGGCCTGGGCCTGGACAGCCAGGTGCCGCAGTTCGTGGACCTCCCGGCGCACGAGGTCGGCACTTCCCGCGAGTGTGATGGCTTCGAGCAGCGCCTCCAGACGGTCGCGCTCACTCTCCTCCATCTCCTCCAGTTCCTCCGGATCGGGAAGGTCCGGCGGCTCCTTGCGAACGAGATCCCGCGCCCGCGTGAGTCCGTCTTCGAGGCGCCGTGCGCGGTTCTCAAGCGAACGGCGCATGGCGTAGGTGCTCGAGGCGAGCCGGCGCTGGTAGAGTGACATCAGGAAGCCGATGGCGCGCGCGCGCGGATCCTCCCTCTCCGCCGCGGCGCGGGCGCTCTCGCGCTTCACGAAGCGCGTCACGTCGCGGTAAAGGGCGAACTCCGCCCCGTCAATTTGGAAATCCACCGTGTGCGGAATGCGCTTGGTGAAGATCGACGCGGCCCCCCAGGTACCGTCTGCCCGCTGCTCGGGGAAGTAGACCATCGCCTCCTTGGTGCGACGCAGGTAGAAAGGCGCCCGCCGACGATGCATGGCTTCGCGGATCGACGTCACGTCGGCATAGCAGTCGGCGTCGAGGAGCTGCAGGAACAGGCTGAAGTTCTGCGGGTCACCCCGGTGTGGGGTCGCCGTGAGCAGGAGCATGTGATCCGACGTGTCGCGTAGCAGCTCGCCCAGCTTGTAGCGCAGACTCTTGTGCGACTCGTCGGAGGCCGACATGCGGTGCGCCTCGTCCACGATCACGAGATCCCAGTGGACCTGTTGCAGCCCCGGCAGGATGTCGGCGCGTTTTGCCAAGTCGAGCGACGTAATGACGCGGGGCCGCTCGAGCCACTGATTCACCCCGAACTGCTCGCGCAGATCCTGACCCTTCATGACCAGGAATGTGGTGTCGAACTTCTCCTTCATCTCGCGCTGCCATTGGAAGGCGAGGTTCGCGGGGCAGACGATCAGGATGCGCTCGGCTAGGCCACGCAGTGCCAACTCACGGACGAGCAGCCCCGACATGATGGTCTTGCCCGCACCGGCGTCGTCGGCGAGCAGAAAGCGTACGCGTGCCAGCTTGAGCAGGTAGTCATAGACCGCTTCGAGCTGATGGGGCAACGGATCGATGCGCGAGATCGACAGCCCAAAGTACGGGTCGAACTCATAGGCGATGCCCAAGGCGTACGCCTGCAGGCCGAGGCGCAGGAGGCGTCCATCGCCATCAAAAGAGTGTTGGGTGTCGAGGACGGCGAGACGCTCGAGATCGCCGACGGTGAGCGTGACCTTGCGGAACCGCTCGGACTGCACCCCCACCAGGCCAACCACCCAGGTTGTCGGGCCGTTGGCGATCACGGTCTCGACCCGCATCGGCTCGCTGAATAGAGGTCCCGTGAGGACCTGTCCTGGGGCCATGGGATCCGGGTCGATCATAATCCTGAACCACTCATTGAGCGTTGACCTCGACGGCGCGACGGCGTGCGCGTGAGCGGCATGTCATCAGACCGTTGCCAGACGTGCCGGGTGGCAAGCTCGATCACCCGGCGCAAATTACCGGTTTTCATCCTGTCCACCGAGGCTTCGCGCGCCCATCGTGTGTGTGGAGATAGTTAGCTGCTGGCGAAGGCCACGAGAGGCGCTTCTCCGGAACGCAATACGCCCATTACTGTGCCAGTGTCGGGACTCTCCGCGGCCACAGAGTCGCGACGGCTCATCAATCGAATAAATCAGAATGGGTTCCGGTCCGCACCAGGATGAGGGTGTCGTTCTCCTGGTCCCAGACCAACAACCAGTCCGGTTCAATGTGACATTCCCAGCAAGGAGACCAATCCCCGGTTAAACGATGCCGCCGATGCCGTGGATCGAGAGGCTGTTTCGACAGGAGCCGCTCCACGACACTCCAGAGCGTGTCGAGATTCTTGCCGCGCTTCCTGTCACGCTTGAGATCCTTCTCGAATCGCCTCGTGGTGAGTAGGCGCATCGATCAACCGTGCCGAGCTTTGAGGTCCTCCAGGTCGGCGTATTCGGTGAGTCCCTTTCCTGCGCGAGCCTGCCGTAGCGCGGCGAGGGTCTCAGCATTGGGCACCTTCACCGCGAACGGTAACCCGTGATGCAGGGTGACCTGTCGATAAAACAGCGTGATCGCCTCGGTGGGCGACAGCCCGAGCCCCGAGAAGACCTCTTCGGCTTGGTACTTCAACTCCGGTTCAACACGCGCCCGGATCATTTCGGTCTTGGCCATTGGGATCTCCCTGTCTTGTTTGTGAAGAATGTACCACAAACGGGGTACGCTTCAAGTCTTCCTGAGCCCGCCCATCTGGTCGTCACCCTCCCAGACCACGGCTGGAGCCAGGCGATCAATCGAGCGCGGCGATCGCAAAAAAGTTGCGCGGAAAGTTTTCGCGCAACTCACTCTCTCTATCCATCTGATTTCAGATTGGTTACGCCTACCCTCATTTGAGCGCCGACCGAAAGTCGCCGCGCACCCTGCCGACCGAGGCCCGTATTCATTGATCGTTTTTGGCACAGGGGGTGGCCGGCCCCCCCTGTTCGCGCGCAACGCGCACAGCTACGGTGGTGGAAGTTCGGTTGCACGGTCAGCAGGGTGACGATGCCGCACACGATGTTGAGATTTCCGACCGTCAAGGCCCGTACGGGTCTGTCGCGCAGCACGATCTATCTCCGCATCTCCCGCGGCACGTTTCCCGCCCCCGTGTCCCTCGGAGGCCGCGCCGTCGGCTGGATCGAGGCCGAGGTGCACGCGTGGCTCACGGCGCGGATCGCGCAACGCCGGCAGATCGCGCCCGCGGAGCGGGGCTCCAGCCATGACCTGTCTCAGGAGGGCGGGCCGTCGATGACGCCGCGTCACACGACGCCGGCGCCGGCGGCGCACGGCGGTGTTCGTGCCCTGGCCCACGGTCGGGTGCGCGGGCGGCCCGCTGCCGAGCAGACGGTAGGAGCGCCGCGACCGGAGCGGAGGACGGCGGCGGTGGAGGACGGGTACCGGGCGCGGGGACGCACACCCCGTCCCGACGAGAAAGGGTGATCGACATGATCCGGAACATCACCGTAGACGGCGAGGAGGCCCTTGCCGTGGACACGGCCGAGGAACTGGGCCGGGCGCTCTTGAGCGGCCGGTACGTCCTCGCGTCCGACGCGGTGCGCGCGGCGTACGGGCTCACGGACACCGACAACGCCGACACGCAGGACATCGTGGACGAGTCGGACTGGCGCGACGACGCGTGGCGCGCGGAGAGGGGGACTGATGGCGTGGGGCCGAAAAACCACCGCGGCGCAGACACCCGCGTGGAGTCAAGACGACTACCACACCGACTTTGCCGCGAAAATCAAAGACCAGATCGCGCAGGGTGTCGCGCCGTGGCAGAAGCCATGGAAGCCCGGCGAGCGGCGCTTGCCTGAAAACCTCCAGTCCGGCAAGCCGTACCGGGGCGGGAATTCGGTCTATTTGAGCGTGGCCCAAACCGCGAAGGGGTACAGCGATCACCGCTGGGCGACCTACAAACAGATCAAGGACATGGGCGGGCAGGTCCGCAAGGGCGAGAAGGCCACCCACGTGCTCTTTTACAAGTTCGATGACGAGAAGGAGAAGCCGCAGCCCGGCGCGCCCGACACGCCGGCCACGTCGCCCGACGGCGCGGCCGAGAAGGATCGGACCCGTCCCCCGATGGTCCGCTGCTATGCCGTGTTCAACGTCGCACAGGCGGACGGCCTGCAGCTGGAACGCCAGGGTGACGACCGCGAGAACGAGCCCGAGTGCAAGGCCCACCAGACGGCCGAGCGTGTCATCCAGGAGAGCGGGATCCGCGTCGTCCACGAACGCGGCGACCGCGCCTTTTACAACCTGCACACCGACAAGGTGACGCTCACCTTGGGCTACGTGACGAGCTTTTCCACCAACGCCACGCTCGACAGTCCGGGGCAGATGATGGGCTGGTTACTGATTGTCTTGCCGCTGATGGTGGCCGGCGTCATGTCGGCGCTCAAAGTCGGCGAGCTGGCCGGGATGCTGGTGAGCGGCGGCGGGGCCGGCATGACCGGCGCGCTCATGATGGCCGCGACCGGCGGGAAAGCGGCGCTCGCCGGCAAGGCCGTCGGGAAATAACGATGACTACAGACCAACAGACCGAGCAGGACAGCGGGAAAACCTATGCCGACATGTGGGGCGAGGCGGTGCACAGCAACCGCCACTTGCGGGTGCTCTCGATGGGGCTCGCCGGGCTGGTGTTGTTGCTCGTCGTCATCATCATCCGGCTGTCGTCGGTGGAACTCCCCAAGCCGATTGTCGTCCGCGTGGACGAGGTCGGCCGCGCCGAGGCGCTGGCCTATGAAGCCGTGGAAGCCCAGGCCGACCCGCTGGACCCGACGACCAAGTATTTCCTCAACCGCTGGATTGACGACTACTACAGCCGGCGGGCGGCGACGGTCGCAACCGCGTGGCCGCGCTCGCTCCGCTTTCTGACCACCACGCTGGCGAATGAAGCCTTCCGCGTGGAAGGGGAAAACGTCGCCATGCTCGCGGCCGGCGCCGCCCGCGACGAGCTGCAGGTGGAGCGGGTCGTGCTTCGCATCCAAGCCAGCCCGGAGCCCCCGCACGCGGCGGCGGCGGACTTCGATCTCGTGCGCTTGGTCAACGGCGCGGAAGTGGGCCGCGACCGCTGGACCCTCTCACTCCAATTCACCTTTCTCGACGCGGTGGATCCCGAGCTGATGATCGTGAATCCGATGGGCATCCTCATCACGTACTTGCGCGGGGATCGCGCACTGGTGACAGGGTGACGACAAGCCCCGCCCAGGCGACGGCGAACCCCGGCGCGGTCCCGACGTTGCGGGACCGCGCGCGCTGGCGCCGCTTGGATGGACCGGCCGAGAAGCCGACTGGATCGCGCTGGTCGTCTTGCATACCGGCGTCTTTACACGCTCGCAGTTAAGCCATTTTCTTGATGACCCGACCCGTGTTGCCACGAGTCGATTCGTCCGAACCCTCATCGACAAGCAGCTTGCGACCGAGGACGAGCGGGCCATCTTCCCCGGCGGCGCGCGCGCCGTGTTGCTGACCGGCAAGGCCCCCTATCGGGCGCTGGGCCTCCCCGACGTGCGCCACCGACGCGGCAAGGACGCGACGACGCACGTACTCATGCGCCGGCTCCTCTCGCTCGATTACCTCATCGAGCGGCCGGCGCGTGGCTGGCTCCCGACCGAGGCCGACAAAGTGCAACGGTTCGAGGCGCTCGGCGTCGAACGCGGCGCGTTCCCGTACCGCAAGTACGGCGCGCCCGGCAAGCAGATCCCGCGCTACTTCGCGTTCAAGCTGCCGATCGCCGTGGACGAGCAGGCGGCGACGTTCGTGTACGTGGACGCCGGGCAGTCCACCGATAGCGAGCTGCGCGCGTGGGGCCAAGCCCACGCGCCCCTGTGGGCCGCGCTCCGGGCGCGGACGTTCGCCGTGCACGTCGTCGCCGTCGGCATGGGCGCCGAGGCGGCAGACCGCGCCGCGCCCGTGCTGAAACACTGGACCCAGGACGGCGACGGGCAGGGCGCGCCGGACCCCGCCGGGCCGACCAAAGCCGACCCCGAAATCCGCAAAGAAATGGCCGCGCTCAAGACCGCCTTGACCGCCGGCACCGAGAAGGATCTCGCGCGCTTCGGCGGGTTCGACAAGGCCGCCGATCGCATCCTGTACCTGGAAGAACTCCCCGACGGCACGCCCACCACACAGACGCCGCGCGGGGCGATTGACCGCTGTACGACGTGGAGCACGATCCGCCTCATCAGCCCCGAGGCGGCGACGTGAGTGTGTCCCCGCGTCTGGCCCCGTTCCGTGGCAACGCGCAGGGCAAGCAGCAGGGCAAGCGACATGTTGCACCGACAGAGGGGGGGTGCAACACACACAGAGGAGGGGGGTGCAACAGCACCCCCGCCATGTTCCCGCCGGCTGTGTTCGGGTTTTTCGTCCTAGACCGGCCGACCCGAACCGCGCCAGCGGTGAAGGGAAGGACGGGAGCGACCCCCCATTTTTTGCCGCTCGTGCGGCACGGCGAGGGGGGGGTGCAACACCGGGTGCAACACCCGGCGCTACATCCCACCCCCGCCGTCGGGGGGGTCGCTCCCGTCCCAATGTATCCCTGCAGGAAGGCTCCCCGGCCCGCGCGCGGGCCGGACGACGAGCCGAGAGGAGCGGCCCCATACTTGACCGACTCATCCGCGCGTTCCTGGTCGTCGGCGGCGTGAGTGTCGCGGGCGCCTGGACGTGGCCCGGCCCCTTTCCCGAGGCCGATCCCCTGGCGGTGCTCGTCCGGTACCACACCCCGAACGTATACACCGCCGTCGTCGCGTGGTACTACGTGGCGCCCGGCGTGGCGGTGTTCCTGGCCGGGCAATTCCTCATCAGCACATCCCGGATTTGGTTCGCCCGGATGGGCGTCCGTGTGGGGCGCCGGTCCCGCCTTCCGGCGTGGCCACTTTCGCCCACGGCCGACGGCCCGGCCATCGTCATCGGCGAGGTCCACCATCCGGTGAGAACCATCGAGAGCCCGGCTCCCGACTGGCTGACGATCCCGGAGCGTGGCCTCTATACCGGCGTGGCGATTTTAGGCGCGGTCGGGTCCGGCAAGACCTCCGCGTGTATGCACCCGTTCGCCCGCCAACTCTTGAGCTGGCACGCCACGAATCCCGAGCGGCGGGTGGCGGCGCTGGTCCTTGAAGTGAAGGGCGATTTTTGCCACGACATCCGCCGGATGCTGACCGAGCTGGACCGAGGTGAGGATTACGTTGAGCTGTCCCTCGACGGCCGGCTGACGTGGAATCCCTTGAGTGCCACCTGGCTTGATGCGTACTCGCTCGCCTACACGGTGGCGGCCGGCCCAACAAACGCCCAGGCCCAATCCGCACCGATGCGAGCCTCCCGTCTCTTGGTGAATGGCACGATCAGGACATCGCCGGGAAAGTTAACCTGAAGATCGAGCAAAAGCCCTTCGGTCACCGTCTCTTCGTTGTAGTTCAGGCCGGTGCGCTTGGCCACCCGCGGCGCCTCCAGGGGCGACCGGACGTTGAGTGAACTAGCGGCGGCGTTCGGCGCACAGCCGTCGAAGCACCAAGCGCGGCGACACGTATCTGCACACATTGCTCGTGCAAGCCGAGGCCATTCGGGTCTCGTACGATACGGCACCGCTCATCTCAGAGACTAATGCCTGAGGCGTCTATTCACGCGAGCTTCCGAATCTTCACGTTCCGCGTCCCGTTCGTAGGAGGATGCGAGGCTGGCGAGGACGCTGCTGATGAACGAGTAGTCAGGAGCCGTCTCCTGCGCCCACTTCCTGTATTTGACCGCGAGTTCGCGCTCTTGATCGCCGCCCTCGCCGCGCAAATGGACACCGCGGCTGTTGTAGACGCCGGTATGGAAGCCCCTGCCGATGTGTTCGGATGCCACAGCTTCCATAGCCTCGCATACGGCGCGACACGGCCAGAGACTGCTACTCGGCTCCGGCGGCGCCTGCGCCAGGAGCTGGCCGATTCGTTGGTCGCCGATGTCGGCACGGGCATGTTCCGCGCAGAGGCGGCGGGCTTCCGTGAGCCACTTGCGCAACGCGGCCGCATCAATCACGTCGTTCTTGCTCCCCGGAATGCGCCGCATCTTCTCCAGGAGATGGTGCGCGGACAGCGCGCCGACGGCACGCTGCTCTGGATCGTCGGGTCTCCAGCCTGGTGGGTCCTGTCCGTCGTCGCTGCGTTTGTAGGCCAGCGTGACAGCCTGCACAAACAGGGCGGGCGACTCTGTCATCTGTCGCTCGAGGTTTGGGATGCCGTGCTCGCTGTGGTCGAGTGCGCGGAGGTACAAGAACTCAAACTGGGCCATTTCGTCGTGAGTAACATCGGCTCGCCCGTCCAGTTCTTTGAGCGCTTCGGCGATGTGGTAGCTCTCGAGACGAAACGTGCCTTCCGGCTCGCTGCCGCGCGGCAGCGCCGTCATGAGCCGCTTGAGGCGTGATGTTTCGATCCTTCTAAAGTCCATGTGGACGGCGTCAAACGCCACGCGCGGCCGCTGGACTTCGAGCAGGCGATCAATCGCCTCGTTCAATTCGGTCTCGGTGAAGCGGTGCCACTGAGGCATCACCTCACGCCAATAGAGCTGCCTGATCTGCGACGCCTGAGCGTCGAGCAAGCGCCATGTCGCGTCGCCGAAGGGTGCGCAGCGGAAGAGCCGGGCGACGGTCTCGGTATCGGCGGCGCGAGCGATGGTCGTCAAAATGACCGGTTGGACGTGCGGCTCTACCGCGTGCAGGAATCCCCGCAGGTATCCGTCGGACCTGCCTTCCGGATCGGCGGGGGCGTCGAGGAGCGAAACGACCAGTTCCGCAGCTTCTGCCGGATCAGTAACGCATAGTCCCGTATAGCTGCCAACGACCTCTGGCTGGCTGACCCGTAGGAGCGCCATCGTTCCCTCGAAACCGCGCTCGGCCCAGATTTCCTTCATGGCGACCAGTCGCTGCTGATGGACGCGTTCACCGCGCTTGGAATAGTCGAGGTCGTCGTCTTCGATTTCCTCGCGCGACTCCTCCACCCAGTGCTTGGCGAAGAGCCAGCCGTGTCGTGTGATCGGATCATGCGGGGTGAGCTTCGCGCTCGCCTCGCGTGCGCGGTCACGGGTCGCCTTGTTGAGGCCCTGTTTGCGGCCGCGGCGGGTAAAGGCGAAACGGCGGATGCGCTCGCGCAGCGTCGCCTTGGCCTGTTCATCGGTCTGAATTTCAGACCAACTGTCGATCAGATCCCAGACAGCCTGCTGATCTTCCTCCGTCATGATGACTAGATGCTCGACAAGATCGCCAAGTGTCTGACCATCATGGTGAGGCCACGCAATGGCAAGATCGAGTGCCTTCCGGACAAATGCGCGAATCTCTCCATGCGTGAGTACTTGTCCAGCACCGGAGGCGTCATTTCGCCAGTGAGGGCGGTAGCTGTCGCTTCCAATTTGGGAACCCGGTGAGAACTGGTCGAGGCAGATCTGCCAGCCAATGTCTGGAAAGTTTCTGGTAAGCGCCTCAAGGGCCCTAATGCGGGCGTCCAGCGACGCCGCTGTTTGCGGCATCCAGTAGCGGTAGATCGCCTGGAGACTGGCGATGGGTTTGTTCATCCAGTTGTCATTGATAACCGTTCGCGAAAGCTGGGCGAGCACGCCGCTCACGCGTGAGAGGTTGTCCGGCTTCCAAGCGAGGACCTCGAGCGCCCAGAGAAGGCCGGTGCGCGGGCAGCCTCCGAAGGGGCCAGACTCCACTGGTTTCAGGAGGCCGAGCACGACCGGTTCCGGTTGACGCAGGTCGGCTTCCAGAATCGTCAAAACCTTGTCGGGGGCAGCCTCAGCGTAGCGCGGGAGGTCGTCGTCCTGTGAGAGGAGCTTCTCAAGGGTCAGCGGCGTGAGGAGGTCGTGGATCAGCGTTGAGATGCACAGCTCCACATCGACGCCAAGCCGTGTGCGGAACAGGTTGTTGCCATGCACGGCGAGAATGACGAGCGTCTCGCAGACGCCTTGGCGCAGCGCCGCGGAATGGTTGCGGATCTTGCCGTAGACTCCCGCCATCCACTGCTGGTCTACGGGCAACTCCAGGGCGGGGTCCGTTTCGGAGAGGACGCACGTTGCCAGCTCAAAGAAGTTCGAGAGATCCCTCTCCGTGACGAAGCCATTGACGGCGAACAACGCATCGATCTTGGATGCGACGCCGCGGTACTGGTCCACGGACCAGACAGGGCTGTCGTCAACGGTACGCAGTCGCGCGACGGCCTCATCGACTTGGTGGTAGGGACGCTCGCCCAACCGCGACAGGATCTCGCAGTCAGCATCTGAGCGCGCGTGCCACGCGCCGATCAATGCCATCGGAATCAACGCCCTTGCGGTGTCGACATCCTTCGCCCAAGTCGGTGTCCGGATGGCGTCGATCTCTGAGAGACGCCGGCGCAGAATCGTGGGCGAGTAGCCTGATTCGCGCCCCAACTGGTCGATGCGGTCGCCCTGGACGCTCATCGAGGTCAGGGCCTTTTCGAAGGGTTCGTGGCGGAGAAGGTCAAGCGCGATGTCGGGCTCGGAGTTGATGGCGTTGCGCGGCCGCACGACAATGCAATGCAAACGCCGGTAGGCTGTGGCGAGTTCCCGCTCCGCTTCGTCGGTGCTGACGATCGGAATGAAGGGTGCGGACGAGGACACGAGCGTCTTCAGTGTCGACGGTGAGTCGAAGACGACCGGGAGATCTTCCGTGAGCCTGGGAATCGCGTCTTGGAGGAACAGACGCGCGAGGAACGCGAGCGCTTCATCCCGTGAGTCCGCGGCGACGACGAAGGGGCGCTCCGGCGGCTGCGTGAGCCAGCGCTTGAGCGTTTCGGTGTAAGCGGCGATCGACGGCGCGAAGATCTCAGGGCTCATCGGCGGCCGGCTCGCAGACGCCCATTCCCGCCAGCACTGCTCCAGTGTCTGGAAGCCTTCGGTTTGAACAGTCAGCTTCTCTGCGAGCCAGACTTGGGCGGAGACAGAGGTCTCAAGCCACTGTTCGAGATCAGAGGCGTCGTATGCCCGGATGGTTTTCCACTCGCGGGCAGCGTTCTTGTCTTTGGCCCACCTCGTCTTTCCCGGCCAGTTGCGCGGCGTCACGAACACGAGGGTCATCTGGGCCCGCTCCTCAGGCGGCACGGCCGTGATGCGCCTCGCATAGTCCCCGTTGGCCTTCTTCTCCGGGTCAGCGGTTGTGCCGAATTCCCAGCCCGAGAGCCCTTCGGGTATCCAGGCCGTGGCGGCGACGGCTTCGACCCAGCCATCCCATCCTTTGCGCTGCGCGTTGTCGTAGCCTGGAAAATCAATCTGGCGAAGTTCGCGGCCTGTCGAATGAACGAGCTTACGCAGGAGGACAGCCAGGTGACTGCGCGCGTCGAGATCCTTGTCGGCCCAGTCTTCGATCTGGCGGGCCTTGATGAGGAGGAAGGACGGGACGTAGGTGCTGACGGGTACGGCCAGCTCCGCATCGCGGCGCTGGTCTTTGTTCTGGCGGGCCTGAAGGTCGAGCAGTTTCTGGCGGTCGGCGCCAAAGGTCGTCTCAAGACGTACGATCATTTCAGGCGATAGGGTCGCATTGGCGTTCAGGAGGTTGGAGAGCGCCGGTCGTCCGATCCCAAGCTTTCTGGCCGCCTCGGTGACGGACATGCCGGACGGAATAACTTGATTTCTGATGTAGTCGCCCAACGGCGAAAGAGCCGAATATTTCTTAACCATTTCATTATTGTATCCCGTAGCGCTACACATTACTAATAGATATCTTGGCCAGCGTTTGTAGCGTTACCAAGGCTTGTGGTCTTGCTAACGCGCCCCCGGTTTTCTTGGACACGGATGAAGGGAGAATCCAATGTCCAAGGGGGTGGGGAAAATGGTTCTGTCGAGGGACGTGGTACAGGCAGATGGATCGGCGCGGCGGCCGAGGCGGGCTCTCTGGCACCGGGGCAGCGGTGGAGCGCCAGCCGGAAACGCGACGTGGTGCTGCGGATCTATAGCCCGACTGGGTTCGCCCAGATCGCTGTCACGAGTCCGGCGAGGATCTTGCCACGGGCCCGAATCTCGGACTCTGCAAACGTTTCCTCACCCCAACCATCAAGCAGTTGCTTATTAAGATGGAGCACGCTGTGGGCCCCGAGTGCCGCCCGTTTCTTCGTCCACGGACCGTGAGACAGTGAGATCATTTTCGAGCGCGGCCACCGTCTTGGGAGGGAGTGTGCGAAAAGCGGCTAGGGCGTCAGAAGACATTGTCCATATTTCCTTTCTGTGGGCGCGCGAGCGGCCAACCAGGAGCGCTGAACCGCCACGGGTTTCTGAGAGGCCTGGTTACTTGAGTCCAGCCGCCATAACTGGAGCCTTCCTGCGCGACATAGTGCTGCTTTCGAACTCGGCCGGGCACGTGGCCAAGGCCAGCGGATCTGGGCGCTACCCGTACCAACGGGCTGACGTACGGCCGACGCTACGAAGAGGGCGCGCAACACGGCAGAGGTGTCCGAAGAAGGTCGGGAGGCGTCGAGCCGCCGGTCACCATTCGTATCATCGGGCGGGTGTTACAGTGCGTGATCCATGCGGTAAGGAATATTGATCCGAGCGCGGCTTGGTAGGAGTGGAATACGACCGTTCACAAAGGTCGCGAAATCTGAAATATCGGCTTGATGGGGAAGCTTACGGATGCACTTGCCGGTCAGCGCAGTATTCATAACATCAAGAAACTTGATCTCTTTCTATGGCAGTCGAGGTAAGTCGAACGGCGCACGACGGCGTTCGCTCGGTTTGGTCTCCTCGCTCTTCGATCAGACGTTCGTTCACACCAACGACCTGAAAGACCTCGGCAAGAATCCGAGTCACCGGAACACTGGCGCCGCATCCAGCATCCAGGACGGAGCAGTGTCGTGCCGCTGCGCTAGCATCAGACCGCTCGATTCACATGACCGGGGCCATGCAACTCTGCGACGCGAAACACCCTCGTGTGGCGCCGGCCCCAGGGCACAGGCGTCCTAGCCGACGCAGGGATTCTCAAGTCCCTGGTGTTCCAGTCATAAATTGTGACTAAAAACGTGTATGTATGCTACAATGTCTGCGGTAAGTTATTAATAATAAACTGTTTACACAATAAATGTGGCGGTGAGGCAGGGATTCGAACCCTGGATAGAGGTTTTAGCCCCTATAACGGTTTAGCAAACCGCCGCCTTCAGCCTCTCGGCCACCCCACCGCAATGTGGTCCGAGTCCCGCCCGCGGTCCCTTGTGGCCACGCCAGTGGGCCCGGAGCAGGAACTCGATCCAGGATAGACCACGGCGGTATGGATCGCCAAAGATATCCTGAGCTGCGACAATGGCAGGAGAACGGCCTGAGAATCATCGATGCGCGGCTCTTGTGCACCAAGGATGCCTGAGCGGTGGGGGCGCTCCAGGGGCGCATCGCGTGCCTCACGCAGCCAGGCGCGGACGGCGCGTTCCCGTTCCGGTCGCCGTCTGGAACGCGTGCGCGAGCTGCAGGACCCCCAGGTCGTCCTGATGTCGCCCGACGATTTGCAGACCGACCGGTAGGCCCTCCGGCGTGAACCCGCACGGCACCGAGATCGCAGGTAAACCGAGGATGGAGATGTAGAAGCAGGAGCGCATCCAGTCGATGTAGGTCTCCATCGCCGTTCCGTCGATCTCGCGGACGAAGGGCTGCTCGACGTCGAACGGTGGCACTTGACTCACCGGGAGGGCCAGAAAGTCGTAGTCCGTCATGAACTCGCGCACGCGGTGGTAGAGCGCGGTGCGCTTGACCTCCGCCTGCCCGAGCTCCGAGCCGGTCAGCCGTTGGCCCGCCTCGATGTTCCAGACGATGGTGTCCTTGACCCGATCGCGGCCGGCCTCCAGCAGGCTCGAGAAGCTGAGCTCGTAGAACCAGGCCCGCCACGCCTTGACGACCTCGTCGGCGTCGGTGAAGTCGGGCTCCCGATCGTGCAGCTCGCACCCGAGCGCCTCGAGCGTGCCCCGCTCGCCCTCGAGCGCGGCGGTGACCCTCGGGTCGACGGGCAACCCTCCCAGATCTCGGCTCCAGGCCACCCGTGTCCCCGAGAAATCGCGCGCCAGCGGGTCGGCGAACGGATGGCCCGGCTCGGCGATGGCGATCGGGGAGCGGGGATCGGGACCGGCGATCGCGCTGAGCATGAGCGCCGCGTCCTCGGCCGTCCGGGCCATTGGCCCTCGACGAGGAAGGGAAACCAGGCCACGACGCTCGGCCACATGGGCACCCGGCCCGGCGAGGGCCGCAGCCCGATCACATTGCAAAAGCTCGCCGGGTTGCGGAGCGAGCCGCCCAGGTCGCTCCCGTCGGCCAGCGGCAGCATCCCACAGGCCAGCGCCACGGCGGCCCCACCGCTGCTGCCGCCGCAGGTCTTGGTCGGGTCGTAGGGGTTGAGGGTCCGGCCGAAGACTGGGTTGAACGTCTGGGACCCGGCCCCGAATTCGGGGGTGTTCGTCTTCCCGATCGTGATCGCGCCCGCGGCTCTCAGCCGCTGGACGATGAGCGCGTCGTGGTCCGGGACGAAGTCGCTGAACAGCGGGGAGCCGAAGGTGGTCCGAATGCCCTGCGTGGGCACCAGGTCCTTGTGGGCGATCGGGAGACCGCAGAGCGGGCCCACGGTCTGCCCGCGCGCCGTCGCCTCATCGACCGACGCGGCGCGCGCGAGCAGGTCGTCCGGGTCGAGCAGCGTCACGATGGCGTTGACCGCCGGGTC
Organism: Vicinamibacterales bacterium; assembly: GCA_965197935.1. Lineage (GTDB taxonomy): Bacteria > Acidobacteriota > Vicinamibacteria > Vicinamibacterales > CAZQMT01 > CAZQMT01. The sequence goes on from CBDAOD010000003.1 coordinate 1,757,863, forward strand.
GACGCGCTGGATCTGCGCGAGGTGCGCCGCCATGACCTCTCGCGCCGAGGCCTGTCTCGTCGTGATCAGGCGGACGAGGTCGATTGCCGACCGGAAGCACAGCTCCGGGGCACTGCCGGCCGCTTTGCCCGTCTCTGCGCTCGTGCTAGTGTCGTTCGGGGGCATCAGCGCGCCGATCGAGGCGTCGCCCCAGTCCTAAAACCGGGACGTCCAGACTCCGATTCTCCTGTTCAGAGAGCCCACGTGTGAAGCTGTTCGGTGTCAACCTGAGCCTGTTCGGACACGGCCTGCTCGGCACGGGTTCAAGAAGGCCCGAGTTCATCCTGCCCTATCACCGCCTACGATAGCCCGAACTGGCTTCACAAGCATATCGTGGACGTGAGCCGCCGGTGCGTGGGGATCGACTTTCTCGAGGAAGGGGTCGAGTTCCTACGGCAAATAGGGGTACGACGCCCGCGTCGCGGATGCCCAGAACTTCTCGCTGGGTGAGACGTTCGACGTCGTCGTGGCGGGCGACATCCTGGAGTGGAATCGGTACGCTACGGGAGTGCGGACGGGTTCCACGACTGGCTGGTCTTCCTGCCCACGGCCGTGCGCCATACCGCCCTGTTCATGGTCGCGCAGCGCGACGGTCGGTCGCCGGACCCGAGCGAGGGCGGACGGCTAGGGTAGCCGCGTACCGGGCGCGTTGTTGCCGCCGGCCCAGGGTTGCCCGTCGGCCTGCCAGTAGATTGATCGTTCGACGACGATCGGCGTGCCGTTGGTCGATTCCACCATGGCCGCGAAGTAGTCGTTCGACAACTCGGGCACGGCCCCTTGCACGTCGATCGTGAACCGGCTGCTCGGCGCCACCTCGAAGCTCCTGACGACCTGGCCGCCCCCCTCCCTGAGAAAGGTCACCCGCACGTCGGCGGCCGTGCTGTCCGAGTTCGCCACCAGCAGATAGGTCTCGTATTCCGACGTGCCGCCCAGCCGCCCCTCCGCGACACCCCAGGCGGTGTGGGTCTCGGTCATCCCGAAGCTGGTGTGCCCCTCGCGCCAGGACGACGCGTCGCCGGGCCAGTACATCGCCCGCTCCGACACGATCGGGAGATCGGCCGTCACGCGGGTCGAGACCGCGGCGTTCTGCAGGGCCGGATCCTCGGACTCGAGGTTCACCGTCAGGCGGCTGTTGGGCGCGATCGTGTGCGTCTTGGTGAGGGTTTCGCCGGTCGCGAGCAGGTAGCTCATGGTCACGGCAACCTCGGCCTGATTCGGGTTCGCAAGTAGGACGTAGGTGTCGAAGAACCCTCCGGTGGCGCCTTCGGCATGGAACCAGCTGCTCGAGGGCTGCGCGACACCGGTGGTCGCGTGGCCCCCCTCCCAGGCCTGCCCATCGCTCCCGAAGTACATGGCACGCTCGGCGATGATCGGCTGGTCCGCATCCACGACGATCGAGAACGACCGCCCCGCGAGCTCCGGGATGGCGCTCGTCGCGACCGTGAAGCGCGATTGGGCGGCGACCACGTAGCGCCGGCTGAGCGGTCCGGCAGACTCGGTCAGAAACGTCACCGTCAGATTGGCGGGCGTGGGGTTCGAGTTGGCCACCAGGACGAAGGTGTCGAAGAACCCCTGGGCGCCCTCCGCGAAATACCACCGCGTCTGGCGCGCCGGAACGGCGCTGGCGGCATGACCACCGCGATGGCTGCGGTCGATCGCGGGGGCAGCCAACGACTCGGTCACCATCGGGGCGCCGACCGCCATCACGGCGAGGAGCGCGAGGTGGAGGGACGCCCAGCCGATGCGCCGTCCGGGGTGGGTCGCGTGACGGTGTCGGGGATGTCTATGCTGCATGCCGCTCCATATAGCGAACGGCATGCCGGTTTTCCGACATCCTTAAGTTGCTTATTATCAATCAGTTAATCGAAACGTCCCGAATGACGGCCGGAATGGGCTGACGGATTCGTCACGTCGCCCGACATGTTCGTACAGTCGCGGCACGTCGGGGGTGTCGTCACCGACACCCCACCGTGAGCGCGGCTTCGCGCATCGTGCGTCGGGTCTGGAGCGGGTTGGAGGAAGGAGCGACCGGGGGCCGTTGGCGCGTCGCGCCTGGAAAGACTGGCTCGACTACCAGAACATCGAACGCTCGACGAAGAGGGGCAGTGCCGCCGTCGACTCCACGATGGTCGAGAAGGCACTCATGGCAAGCTCGGGAATGTCGTTGAGGCGCAGCGTCTGCCGCGAGGCCGGCGGCAACACCAGCGTTTTGACCACGAGGGTCGCGTCATCCTTGAAGAACGTCACGGTGACCGGTGCGGGCACCGCGTTCGGGTTGGCGATGACGATATCGGTGTCGAACACGTCACCGGTGGCGCCTTCGGCCAGGTAGTAGAGGAAGCCCTCCGTGGTGATCGTGACGGTCGTCGACGCGCTGTCTCCGTAGTGGTCGGTGGCCGTGAGGGTCACGACGTTAACGCCGGACTGCACCGGGACCGCTGCCGCCCAGGTCGACGACGACCCCTGGCTCGACACGGCGGTCCCGACTGCGCCCTGCGCGGTCGCCCAGGTGATGGAGGCGACGGCTCCCGAGGTGGTGCCCGACAGGCTGACGAAGGGACCGGGGGCGCTGAACGCGGCGGCCGTGCTCGGCGAGGTGACGGCGATCGTCGGCGCCGTCGACTGCGTGATCGCGATCTCCTGCCCTCCCACGGTCAGAGTGGCGCTTCGGTCGGCGGTCGTGGGATTCGGCGTAACCGAGTAAGGACACGCTCCCGGCGCCCGCGCCGCTGGTGGCGGAGGTCATCGTGACCCAGGGCGCGCTGGAGGCCACCGTCCAGGTGCAGCCCGCCCCGTCGGTCGCCACCTCGAGCGTGGCCGTGCCGCCCGCCGGCCCCATCGCCACCGCGCCCGGGGTCACGAAGAACGCGCACCCGAGCGTCGTCAGGTCCACCGTCGTCATCAGCGTCAGGGGCACCAGCCCATAATCCCGGATCTCCTGCACCACCTGCGGCGTCACCTCGTTGGCCCACAGCTGCACCCACGTCTCGTGCCCCGGGTTGAGCCAATCGGCTAGCACCGCCTCCTGCTCGTACCAGCTCCACGGAAACAGAAACGTCGGCGCGATCGTGTGCAGGATGTCGCAATCGTCGTTCTCGGTCACGTAGCGCAGCGACGGGTAGAGCTGGAGCGCCCGCTGCAACCACGGATACCGCTCCCAGAACGGCAGCAGCTTGATCGCGTCGAGTCCGATCTCGTCCAGCCCCCGCGCCACCGCCAGCCGCAGCTCCGCGTCGCCGGCCGCCATGTCCGCCGGGTCGGTCGTGTCGCGCACCCACATCTGCCCGCTGTTGAACCCGGCCGACACGTGGCCCGAATGCCCCCACCACATCCCCAGCGTCACCCCGGCCGCCTTCAGCCGGTCCAGATCACCCTGGCTGTCGACCATCGGCGGCGCCCAGTCCATGAACTCGGCCGGGAAGTTCTCGCCCGTCGAGTAGGTCCCCGAGGGCGCCCACAGCATGACCCGTCGGTAGCCCTGCGTCACCACGTCGTTGAGCACCCGAGCGTCCACGAAGTGTCCCCATCCCTGCACATCCACCCGATACGCGCTGTAGCCCCGCGGGTTCGGCACGCCCAGACTGCCCGGGTTCACCCCGATCAGCGTCGTCATCGACAGCGCCGTTCCCCAGATCGGCCGACGGTCCGCCTGATACTGCACCCCGCCGTAACGGCCCTGGAAATACGTCCGGTAGGGCTCTAGCGTGTCCAGCCACCGCGCCGGCGCCGCGAACCGCACCGTGAGCCGGTAGCTCTCGCTCGCCCCCGGTGCCATGAACTCGACCGGCCGATACTGGGCGTCGCGCGCGAACAGGTCCCAGACCAGCTTGTAGCTGTTCGAGTAGATGCCCCCTTCCCGGCCGAAGAAGGGCGCCACCGTGTGCCGCTGGGCCAGGATGTCGTAGATCAGGCTCACCCCAATCGCGAACCGCGTGTCGAAGAGCGCCTGCACCGGCGAGTAGAGGTAGTCCGGGTAGTTGACCTGCCCGCTCCACTTGCTGGGCAGGCCCGTCGCATCCCAGCTCTGTAGCGTGCCCACGCCCTTCCCGTCCAGAAACGTCAGCCGCTCGTCGAGCCGCACGCCCGACAAGCTGACCGCCGGCCGCACCTGTGGCTGGCCCGTTTGGTTCTCCACCGTCACCAGCAGGTCGAACCCGCCGGGCGCCGTCTGCAGGGTGAGGCTCGTCGTACATTGGGTCGGGCTCACCACCGGCTGGCCGTTCGGCTCCATCAGCGGCCGGCTGTCTCCGGCCATCATGACCCGGATGCCCTCGACCCCGTTGACCGTCTCCCAGGAAGTCGTCACCGGCAGGTAGGCCGATTGAGCGCCGGCGCTCGCCGTGAACAGCACGACCCCTGGGAGTGCGAGCAGCCGACGGCACACGCTCACCATCGAGAGAATCATCGACCTCCAGAATACCCGGGATGAGCGTCGCGGCCGCCCGCCTGGCCAGAACCGGCTGCGGCCTTGACAGTCGTGGGGTCAGGGCGGATCATGACGGATTGCCGCGGTCGGACCGCGGCGCACGAGGCGACGCTCCATCACGTATCCGGCGTTCCGGCTCGACTCGTAGCGGCCCCCATTGAACGTCCTGCGTCGCACCAAGGTCCACCGTGAGCAATGCTCCGGTCGGCCCGAACCGGGCGCGAGGCACGACACGGGCCGCGAGCGTCGAGTCGCTGGTCACCATCTAGCCGAGGAGATTTCGTATGCGATCGCTCATCGTCCTGTCCAGCCTGCTCTTACTGGCCGCCGGCTGCGCCGGCGGGAACGGAACACCGTCGGAGGCGCCAGCGGACACGCCCGCCGCGGCCGCGCCGAGCCTGGGGCTGCGCCCGCAGGGCGACACCGAGATCTCGCCGGATCTCGACCAGGTGTCGGACGGCCTCAAGCAGGTCTACGACTACATCGACGAGAACTTCGACGAGGATGTCATGCGGCTCCAGCGGTGGGTCCAGCAGCCCAGCATCTCGAACACGGGTGAGGGCATTCCCGAGTCCGCCCAAATGGTTCGCGGCTTCTGGCAGGAGCTGGGATGCGACGCGGAGGTCCACGAGGTCGGGGAGACAGAGTGGGGCGCGCAAGGCAACCCGGTCGTCTTCGCCAACTGTGACGAGGGCGCTGACCGAACGCTGCTGATCTACTGGATGTACGACACGATGCCCATCACGCAGCCCGACCTCTGGAACGTGCCGCCGTTCTCGGCCGAGCTCGTGGAGCACCCGCCGTTCCCGAAGGTGCTCATGAGCCGCGGCGCCCAGAATTCCAAGGGCGGGCAGATGTCGCAGTACAACGCGCTGCGCGCCATCAAGCAGGTGCACGGCCGACTGCCCGTCAACATCCTCGTGGTGGCCGAGGGAGACGAGGAGCGGATGTCGATCGGGCTCCGCACGTTCGTCCAGAACAATCCCGAGCTGTTCGCGGGCGCCGAGGCAATGGTGTCGTTCGGGGGACAAAGCTTCAGCGGCCGTGGCGGCGTCTTTAACGGCGCGTCGGAGGGCTGCGTCTACATCGAGCTCACGACGTCGGGCGCGAAATGGGGCCGGGGACCCGTCTACGGCGACATCCACGGCGGGCGGAAGCGCGCGGTGGACAGCCCGGCCTGGCGGCACATCCAGATGCTCCGGTCGATCATCGACGACACCGGGAACATCGCCCGCGTGGACGGCTTCTACGACAGCGTGGAGCCGCTCTCGGAGGACATCATCACCGGGCTGAAGGAGGCCGCGGCGCAGATCGACATCGAGCAGGCCGCGCGCAACCTGGGCGTGGCGCGGTTCATCTCGGACGATCCGTTCGAGTATCTGCGAATGGCGCAATACGGGCTGTCGTTCAACCTGGACGGCATCTGGGGCGGCAACATGTACGGCGGGGGCGCGGGGGCGATCCTGCCGAGCAAGATTACCTCCAAGCACAACATCCGCTATCAGCCGGTCCAGGATGGGATCGACATCGTCCAGAAGATCAAGGCGCAGATCGACCGGAACGGCTACGAGGACGTCGAGATGCAGATCATCGGGGACGTCCCCTGGCGGAAGGGCACGATCGAGGGCGATCTCCCCAGGGCCCAGCTCCGCGCGCTGGAGATCATGAACATTCCGCACACGGTGCCGATTCCGCTCCGTCAAGAGACCGGAGGGTACTGGCCCGCGTATCTCTTCGGCAAGAACCCGATCGACATCCCGATCTCCGGCGGGGGCGCCGGCTACGGCGCCGGATCGCACGCCAACAACGAGTTCTACGTCATCGAGGGCGCGGGGCAGGTCTACGGCATGGCGGGCGCGCAGAAGGCCTTCGCCACGGTCATCTACACCTTCGGCGGCGAAAACTAGTCGGAGACGCCGTTCTGGTTCCGCGGGGGGCGGAACGGCGATCTTTACTGGTCGCTGGAGTGCGGCGACGCCAGGCGTGAGGGGCGAGGGTTCGTGGCAGGAGGCTAGTACTACTTTGTTAGATCCGCAATTGCACCGACTTTAGCGCCTCGATGCGCTTCAGGTAGAACGGCCGTGGAGCAAAGAGGTCCGCGGTGAAGATTTCCTGCACGATCGCGCGGGCCACTGGAAAGGTGAGCCCGGCGAGGTGCCGCCGCCGCTCGGCCTGCAGGAAGTTGTACGTCACGGCGGTGAGCACGACGTGATGGTGCCAGCCCGGGAACGTGCGGCCTTCGAAGTGATCCAACCCGAGGTGGGGCTTCAACTCTTGGTCCTGCTGCTCGATGGCCCACCGCTGATGCGCGAGTCGGACGAGCTGCGGCCAGGAGGTGGTGGCCGGCAGGTTGACGAAGAAGTATTTGGTCCGCGGCGTCGCGCCCGTGTCGCGTTCGGCCAGCAGCCACACCTCGGGGGCGAGCCGGCGGTCGCGCCAGTCGTGGGCCGGGGTCACCCGCAGGGCCACACACTGGACCGTCCAGCGGCGCCCGCCGCGGCGGTTGCGCCAGCTGATGGGCCGCCACCGCGGCTGCGCCTTGGCGGCCTGGGCCACCGTGTACGCCCGCCCGCCCGCCGCCAGGTCTGGCCGGGTGCGCGGGCGCCCCAGCCGGCCGCCCCGCCGGTGCCCGAGGCGCGGCCGCCCCAGGAACACGGTCTGCGACGAGGAAATCCCCACCGCATAGGGAGCCGCAACCGATGCCACATGGCCCGAAACAGGCCGGTATCGCCAAACTCCGCATCGGCCAGCACGCCGGTGCCGGTGAGGCCGCTGGCGCGCACCTGCCGGAGCAGGGTGAGCGCTTGGCGCCACTTCGCCTGCAACCGGACACCCCGGGGAAGCCGCGCCCGATCGCGGGCGGCGTCGGTCAGCCACGCCTCGGGCACATAGAGCGCGGCCCCCAGCAAGTAGGCGCGCAGCCCGGTCCACAGCGCCGCGGTGACCGCCACTTGGCCATTGGCGACTTTCCCCACGGCCCCACAGTACTGGCGGGCCACCCCGACCGAGGACGTCCCTGGCTTGGGGAAACTCGTGCCAGCGAAGATCACCAGCCCTTCGCGTTCGGGCAGCACCGCCCGCAGGCAGCGCCAGACGCCGTCGGCACTCCACGGCGCATCGGTGATGAAGTGTTGGAACGCTTGATAGCCCCCGGGATCGGTCCCCCGCGCCAGCATCGCTTCCATCGACTTGCGCGGGCTGTCGCTGAGCAACCCCTGGACGTACCGGCGCAACGCCAGCTCCTGTGCGCGCTGGCCGAAGCACGCCTTGAAGGCCTCGAGCCATCTCATCAGGCGACGCAACTGCCCCACCGTGCGGCGGTCGTGCACTACCGCGCAGGGTCCCGAATTCGCCGGAAAAGTACAATGTCCTCAAATTAGATCACTTGTCGGATCTCGCCCAAATTGTGCGATCTAACAAAGTAGTACTAGTGTAGTGTCCCTGAAATACATTTACATATCAACGACCTGCGTGCAATATAGGCGGGATGAATGAGGCCGCCGCCGCTCTGTCCATGGCCGCGAAGGGTCGGCGACTCCTGGAACAGTGGGCCCGTAGTACGTCGGCACCGCATCGGGTAGTCATCCGCGCGAAGGCGTTGCTGCTGGCGACCGAGGGGGTTTCCAACAGCCGCATTGCCGCGACCGTGGACGTCAGCCGGCCGACCGTGCTGGCTTGGCGCGACCGGTTTGGAGAGGAGGGCGTTGATTCGGTGTTCGAGATGCGTGAGGGGCGCGGGCGCAAACCGACGATCAGTGCGCGCAGGGTCAAAGCCATCGTCCACGCAACGTTGCACCGCACGCCACCGGGGGCGACCCCCTGGAGTTGTCGCACGATGGCGAAGGCGCAGGGGGTCAGTCGCTCGACCGTGCAGCGGATCTGGGACGCGCATGGCCTCCAGCCCCATCGAGTGGAGACGTTCAAGCTGTCGACCGATCCCGCGTTCGTGGAGAAGCTGACGGACGTCGTGGGGCTGTACATGAATCCGCCCGAGAAGGCCGTCGTGCTGTGTGTGGACGAGAAGAGTCACATTCAGGCGCTGGACCGGACGCAGCCCGGGCTGCCGATGAAGAAGGGCCGCTGTGGGACACTCACGCATGACTACAAGCGCCACGGGACAACGACCTTGTTCGCCGCGCTGAACATGCTGACCGGACAGGTCATCGGCGAGTGCCACGGCCGGCATCGGCATCAGGAGTTCCTGAAGTTTCTTCGCCAACTCCACCGCGCGTTCCCCTCTCGCCTCGACCTCCACCTCATTCTGGACAACTACGGCACGCATAAACATCCGACCGTGCGGGCCTGGCTGGCGGCCCATCCGCGCTTCACGCTCCACTTCACCCCTACCGGCGCATCGTGGCTCAACCTCGTCGAGAGTTGGTTCAGCCAGCTCACGCAGAAACGCATCCGCCGCGGGGTGTTTTGCAGTGTCGACGAACTCGTCGCCGCCATCAACGATTACCTCCAGCGCTACAACGACAACCCCCAACCCTTTGTCTGGACCGCGACGGTCGATACGATTCTAGAGAAGGTTGGGAAGTGCAAAGTTATTCTTGGGACACACCACTAGTTCGACGCGTCGTCGGTGACGGTGAAGGAGAGCATCATGCCGGCGTGCAGGTGCTCGGCGATGTGACAGTGCATCATCCACTCGCCGGGGTTCGAGATGTCGGCGAGGATGTCCATGGTGCTGCCGACGGGCACGATGGCCGTGTCCTTCCACACCAGGTTCTCGTTCGGGACCCCATCGATCGACAGGACCAGGTAGCGCTGCCCGTGCATGTGAAACGGGTGGTTCATGGGATGCAAGGTGTCGGGATCGTTGAAGAGGCGGAGCTTCACGACGTCGCCCTTGCTGAAGACCCAGTCGATCGCCATGTTCTCCTTGCCGCTCTCCGGATCCCGCAGGATCCACTCCACCTGCTCCGCGCTCGATAGCCAGTTCATCATCGGCATCGCGTCGTTCCACTCGAGCGGCGGCGAGTAGAGCCCGGCCTCGAACTCCATCGTGCGGACGATCGGGAGCGGCAGGTCCTTGATCCGCAGCGTCATCTCGAGGCGATGGTCGACCGGGCGGTCGAAGTGGGTCCGATAGGCCTCCACGTCCTGGCGGACGTCCTCGTGCACCCGAAGCGTGTCGAAGCTGGTCCGGTGGTCGTCGGCGACCGGGTCGCCCGAGACGGTCACGGTGCCGAGCGTGTCCACCCGCGGGTAGAACTCGCCGCGGAACTCGTCGATGGCCTGGATCGAGTTCGTGACTAGCGTCTCGCCCGGCTCGTCGAAGCGGACCTCCACGATGTAGCGCTCCGCCGGGGCGATCACCACGCTGTCCACCCACTCCTCACGCTCGAACTTGCTCACGTCCGACCCCACCACCTTGACGCGCCCGGTGCCGAACACCACGTTGAAGGTGCGCGAGTTGGCCACGTTAGTCAGGTAGAACCGCACGACCTCTCCGCGGTCGACCGAGAGCCGATAGTCGGTCGTACCGTTGATCAGCATCACGTTGCCGAATCGGCCCATGAGGGCGTGCGTCGGGGCGGTCTCCCCCCAGGGAATCAGCCCCGCGTCGTCCATGAGGATGTCGTCGAGGATCACGATCTCCTCACGGTTCACCGGGGTGTAGTAGTCCGCCCGGAGCGGCGCCACCAGCATGTTGCCGTAGAGTCCGAGATCCTGCTGGATGTCCTCGCGCATGTGCGGGTGATACCAGTAGATGCCCGTATCGCGAAAGAAGAGCTCGTAGGTGAAGCGCTCACCGGGCGCGACCGGTGGCTGCGTGACGTCCGGGACGCCGTCGAACCGGTTGTCCAGCCGCAACCCATGCCAGTGGACCGTCGTCGGCATCTCGATGTCGTTCGTGAAATGGACGATGACCGTCGACCCCTCCTCCGCCTTGATCAGCGGACCGGGGTACTGGCCGTTGTAGCCGTACATGACGAAGGACCTCCCGTTGATGGTTCGGCGGACCAGGGTCGCCTCGAGCTCCATACTCTCACCGTCGTCCATCTCGACGATCTCGGCGGGTACCGCCTCCGGGAGCGCGTCGATGTCGAGGCCGACACCCGCCAGGAAGGGGCCGACGACCGGCACCGCCGTCTCGAGCCCGGGCAGCATCGGCATGCTCATATCCATGGGGGGCATCCGCCAGGTCGGCGTGCCGTCGTCGGATGCCGCTCCGTGGGTCATGCCGTGCATGTCGTGACCCATGGGCTGGTCTTGCTCGGCCGGCGGTTCTTGCTGCTGGTGCTGCTCGTGCTGCGGCGCGGGTTCCTGCGCCGCCCGGGCGACGATCGTGGGGACGAGGAGTCCGAGGAGCGCCAGTCCGAGCGTCTTGCGCATGTCTGCCTGGTGAAGCGGGAGAACGCGGGGCTAAGGCTCCACGCTACGAAGCGTCGTCAGCGGTAGCCGTACTTCTGACAGGGCTCACGCTCGAAGGGTCCGTGACCGGCCAGCGTGTGCATCAGGCCGCTGCGAGACATCCCGCGCATGACCACCGGACCCTCCCACATCGTGGCGGCCTCGTCGGCGGTCGGCTCCAGCGTGACGACGACGAGGAACTTGTTCCAGTCCACCCGACCGGCAATCTTCGCGATCTCGTCACCCGCCTCCAGGACGCCGAGGCGATTGACCTCGTCGAGCGCCGGCGTGGTGATCCAGGCGGTGTAGACGCCCTCCGTAGCCGGGCGCAGGCGGTCGACCGAGAGGCCGATGTCGTAGACGTAGTGCCCCGCCGGTGACACCGCAACACCGAACGGCGACCGCGCGAACGCGATGCTCCCCGTGCCGACAGCCTGTCCGGTCCCCGGTACGCGCTTCGTCGTCACGAGGTCGATCCAGTAGTACTCGCCGGGCGCGGTCGGGACGCGGGGAACCTGGATCACGGCGCTGCAGGGGGCCTCACCCCACTCGCCGGGCACGGCCGGCCGCGCGTGGGCTTCGGACGTTCCGAGTGGCGCGCTCCCCGGCTCGACGCCGCCTAGCAGCCCGTGGTGAAAGTCCGGCGTCGCACCAAGGGTGGCGCTGCGCCCGGCTGGCAAGGCGCGAGGAGCGAGCATACCGGGAGTATTTGACCGCCGAGCAACGCAGTCAGGCGGGATGCAGCGCTGGCCGACTGCAGCAGGACTTTTGCCACGGGCTGCTAGCGGCGCCACGGCCAGGCCTAGCGCAAGCGCGCTGGCGCACACGGTCTTGGTCATCATCGTTGCCTTGTCGGTCGTCACTTTCTCCATCGGCATTGGCGTCGGCCTCGGCTCGGCCTCCACCACGGCGGGCGTCGGCTTCATCGACTGTCCCCGGAATCCTGCTCCTGCGTCCCGGCACTCTCCGCCGCGCCCGTCGGCCCGGCCTCCCAGTCCTGGACGCTGGAGATGTCGGGCATGCCCCACTCGTCGCCAGACCAGCCCTGGAACCCCTCCATGCGGAAGGCCCAGAACCCGGTGGACATGTCGCTCACGACGATCAGGCCGTCGGCGTTGCGGATGTCGACTCCGAAGGCGCCGTTGAACACGGCCGTCCGGTCGGTGTTGGGTGGGCCGAGGTAGGTGTCGTAGTAGGCGACGGTCACCGGGTTGGCGGGGTCCATCATGTTGAACACCTGGAGGCCGTCCAGATAGCCCGAGACGAAGACATAGGGCCACCGCATCTCGTGATTGTGCGTGAGGTTCTTCCAGTCGGCCGTCCAGGCGCCGATCGGCTTGTCGATGTTCTTCACGTCGCCGTCCAGCCCCGGCTTCAGGTCGAAGATACGCAGCGGCGCGTACTGATACTCGGTTTCCGCCACGACGTAGCGGCCGTCGGGCGTGGGCGTGAAGGTGTGCCCGCTCGTGACGCCCCTGATCCCCGTGAGCGACACCAGCAGCTCGGGTTCCTCGAGGTCGGTGACGTTGTAGATGTAGTAGCCGCCGGTGCCCCCGCCGTAGAAGCGATCCTGGCTGCTATCCGGGTGATACCCCGCGTAGAAGTCGTGATACCCGCGCCGCCCGCTCTCGGTGTCCGGCACCGGCACCGTCGCCACGAGGGCCTCGTCGAGATGGCCCTCGACGACGTGACCCAGGTCGTAGACGTTCGAGAAGGGTGCCGTGACGGTGGTGAAGAGCAACACCCGGCCGTTGCTGTGCCTGTAGATGAAGATGTTGTGGAACCCGCCCGGGTGGTCGGCCGCCCGGATCCGCGCGACCTCCTCGACCGTCGACACGTCGGGGAGTCCGGTCACGTCCAGGACGACGGCGCCCAGATCGGTGTCGGGGCCACCCTGCCGGAACTGCAGCGACTGAACGACGTAGGTGCGACCCTGCCACCGGAAGTGCTTGACGTCCATGCCGCCGGTGCCCAGGTGGAGATCCTGGTTCTCGATCCGCCACGAGTAAATGCGTTTGGCGTTCCTCGGATCGCTCAGGTCGATGATGTCCATGCCGCGATCGCCCTCGGTGCCGTACACCATCCGGCCGACGTAGGCGTAGGGCCGGTCGAGCCCCTGCTCGAGCTCGATGTCCGACACGCTGAGCCGGTGGCCGAGCGGCACGTGGGACAGGACCTCCATGTTCGCGCTGCCGGGCTGCTCGGCGGTCCACTGTCCCAGAGCAGGACTGGCACTGAGGGTCGCGAAGGCAATGGCGACGGCGGCGAGCACGGGGAAGGTGTATCGATTCGGGGGTCGGCGGACGGTCATCGAGTGGCTCACTGGGAGTACCTCATTGGAGTCGCTCACTGGCTGGCGAGCCCGGTCTCACCGGACGCGTGGCCGACCGTGCGGCCACTCGGCGCCACACCTAACAGCACATACATTATAGGGAGAGATCTCGCTCGCCGCGATCGAGGTCGCGTCGCGCCGGAGCCAGATCGGCCCTCGCCGCCCAGGGTGAGCGCGGCACTGCGGGCGGGCCGGTCTTGGTGCGACCCCGGGAACGTGTCACCCACGCGGGCGGCGCAGACCCGGCTCACAGCGTATCCGCCGATGCCCGGCGGCCCGCCCCGCCGAGATCACCGCGTGCCGTCGGTCCCCTCGGTTCCCGCGGTCCCCGCCGGTCCGGCCTCCCAGTCCTGCACGCTCGAGATGTTCGGCATCCCCCAGTCCTCGCCGTTCCAGCCCTGGAACCCCTCCATATGGAAGGCCCAGAACCCGGTGGACATGTCGCTCACGACGATCAGGCCGTCGGCGTTGCGCACGTCGACCCCCCATGCGCCGTTGAACACCGAGGTGATGTCCTGGTTGGGCGGGCCGATGAAGGTGTCGTAGTAGGCCACAGTCACCGGGTTGGCCGGGTCCATGATGTTGAACACCTGGAGCCCGTCGAGATACCCCGAGACGAAGACGTAGGGCCAGCGCACCTCGTGGTTGTGGACCAGGTTCTTCCAGTCCGCGGTCCAGGCGCCGATCGGCTTGCTGATGTTCTCGACCTCTCCGTCGAGCCCGGGCTTGAGGTCGTAGATCCGAAGCGGCGCGTACTGATACTCGCTCTCCCCGATCACATAGCGTCCATCGGGGGTCGGAGTGAACGTGTGGCCGCGCTGAACGCCGCGGATGCCGGTGAGGGAGACGAGGAGCTCGGGCTCCTCCAGATCGGTGATGTCGTACACGTAGTAGCCGCCGGTCCCGCCACCGTAGAACCGGTCCTGGCTACTGTCGGGGTGATACGCCGCGTAGAAGTCGTGGTAGCCGCGCCGCCCGCCCTCCGCGTCCGGCACGGGCACCGTCGCCACGAGCGCCTCGTCGAGATGTCCCTCGACCGCATGGCCCAGGTCGTACACGTGGGCGAACGGACCCGACACGGTGGCGAACATCAGAACCCGGCTGTTGGTGTGCTTGTAGACGTAGATGTTGTGGAACCCGCCCACGAGATCCGGCTCGGCGATCCGCGCGACCTCCTTCACGGTCGAGACGTCCGGCAGCCCCGTCACGTCGAAGACGATGGCGCCCAGGTCGGCGTTGGGTCCCCCCTGCCCGAACTGCGTCGACAGGACGATGTAGTGGCGACCCTGCCACTGGAAGATCTTGATGTCCTTGCCGCCGGCGCCCAGGTGAAGGTCCTGGTTCTCGATCCGCCACGAGAAGATCCGCTTGGCGTTCTCGGGGTCGTGCAGGTCGATGATGTCCAGGCCCTTCTCGCCCTCCTCGCCGAACACCTCTCGGCCGACATAGGCGTAGGGACGCGACAGGTCCTGCTCGATCTCGACGTCGGACACGCTGAGCCAGGCCCCGAGGGGCACGTGCGCCACGACGTCGATGTTGTCGCTACCCCGCTTCCCGGCCGTCCACTGACCGGATGCCGGCGTCGCGCCGAGTGGCAGCAAGGCGAGAGCGAAGACCCCGATCAGGGCCGCGGTCGAGACATGGCGGGCGAGCATCGGCTACCTCCCTTGGAGCAGCGACGTGGAAACTCGGATTGTACCCGATCCGGGTCGGGGGAGGGCCCGGGAACCACCGGCGTCCTCACGTCGATTCGGAGGCCGACGGCACGAGCAGCACGGGGGCGGACGCCAGACACAGCACCCGGTAGGCGATCGTGCCCGCCCGCGGGCCGAGCCAGCCCTGCGAGCCGCGCAGCCCCATGACGATGAGCCGTGCCTGGCGCTCGGCCGCCACCGCCGCGATCTCGTCGGAGACACGTCCCACCGCCACGTGCGTCGCGACCCCATCGCCCGTCTGCGCGTCGCCGGCCAGCTCGGCCAGCCGATCCCTGGCCTCGGCCACCCGGATCCGGTCCTCGGCTTCCAGGGCCGCGCTCCAGTGCGGGTCCGCATGCGCCGGCGTGACGACGTGCAACAGGAGCAGCGGCGCGCCGAGCCGCCTGCCCAGATCCACCGCCACCTGCACGTCGGCGCGGGTCGCGGCATCGAAGCCGACCGGCACGAGGATCCGCTCCAGGTCGAACACGGGCCCCTCGGTCTCGAGCGAGACCGGCGACCGCTCGGAGATCGGGACGGCCATGATCGGGACGGACGTCTGGTGCAGGACGTCCTCGGTGGTCGACCCGAAGACCAGCTTGCGGTATCCCCCGAGTCCAAGCGTGCCCATGACCACGAGGTCCGCGTCGATGTCGCGCGCCACGGCCAGGATCTGCTCGGCCGGATCACCCTCGCGGACCAGCACCTGTGGGGCCGGCACCCACGCGGCACCCGCGAGCACCGAGGCCGCGTGAAACTCCCGGATCATCTCCGCGCTCTTGTTGGCGAGGTAGTCCGGGCCGTAGGTGGCCAGCGCGGCCTTGACCAGGCTCGGCTCGTTGACCGACAGGATCGCGAGCGTGGCCTCGAACCGCGCGGCCCAGGCCACCGCGCACTGCAGCGCCGCGCGCGCGTGGTCCGAGAAGTCGATCGGGCAGAGGATCGAACGTGGGGCGAACGGCATCGGCGGAATGGGCATCGTATCACGCGCGCCCGGGCCGGGCCGGACGGCGCGACGCGCCTGCAGTCCGGCCGCGCCCGGCGACCGTGGCCGCGCCCTGGCCTGGCGCTTGTCAGGCCGCCTCGGCCACGGTATAGTGCGGCTCCCCAGTCAAATGGCCCGCCTGCCAGCCGGGCGAGCCCCGCGTCGCCCGGCCCAAGTCAATACGATCGCGGAGCCCTCATGACGGGATGCGCAGGCTATCGGTCGCTCGCCGTGGCGCTCGTCGCGTGGACCGCGTGCGGCTGGGGGCCCGGCTCGCTCGTAGCGCTGGCGGCCGCGCCGGCTCAGGCCTCCCCACAGAACGCGGCGAGCCGCGGCAACCGCGGTTCGACCCCGTTGCCCCGCGCGAGCGATGGCCGGCAGGCCGCCCCGGGCGGAATCCCGCTGCCCGTCCTGACGGCCTGCACCCCGACCACGAATGTGGCGTCGGACTCGATCGTCGTACCCGGGCTGGCGATTCCGGATGACGGCGCGACGCTGTCCCGGCAACTGTTCGTCGCGGGCGCCGGGCCCTACCTGGCCGACGTCGGCCTGACCACCGCCATCAGACACACGTTCTCCGGGGATCTGGACATCACGTTGACGTCCCCGGCCGGGACCGTCGTCACGGTCACGACCGACAATGGCGGCAGCTTCGACGATGTCTTCGCGGCGACACAGTGGGACGACGATGCCGGCACAAACGGTGTGAATCTGCCGGTCACCGATGCCGTCTTTGCGAACGGGGTCGTCGAGACTCCGCTCGTCCCCGAGGAGGCCTTCGGCGCCTTCATCGGCGAGAACCCCAACGGCACCTGGACCCTCGACATCTTCGACGACACCTCGCCGGACACCGGGACCCTGGACGCCTGGTCGCTGCAGCTCTCGACCCTGCCCGGTGCCCCTGTGACGACGACCACGGCCTTCAGCGATCCGGCGAACGTACCGATTCCAGATTGGCCATCAAGTCCCCTTACCGACCTTGCGCGCGTGCTCGACGTCGCGGGAGCCGGGACCCCACTCATCGACCTGAACCTGACGACGGCGATTACCCATCCATCGTCCGACGATCTCATTCTCAGGCCGATCTCTCCGTCGGGCACGATTGTCATGATCACGAGCGGCAGCGGTGGAAACACGACCGACGTCTTCAACGGAACCCGGTGGGACGACTCGGCCGGCGCGACCAACCCCCCCGGCCCGGTCACGGACAACGTCTTCGGCAGCTCTTCCGTCGAGACGCCGCTCGTGCCCGAGGGGGCGCTCGCGGCCTTCATCGGCGAGGACCCCAACGGCCAGTGGATCCTACCGGTCAGCGACATCACCACGGGGGACACCGGCGTGTTGCATTCGTGGAGCCTCGACATCATGACCGGGGCCTGCCAGGCCGACTTCACGCTGACGAAGCTGGCGGCGCCCGACCCCGTCAGCGCGGGCGCGCCGCTCGCCTACACGCTCGGTTTCGGGAACACCGGCTTCAGCGCGGGCGACGCCGCGGTGACGGACCCGCTCCCGGCCGATACCACCTTCCAGTCGCTGACGCCGCCGGCCGGGTGGGCCTGCACGACGCCGGCCGTGGGCGCGACCGGCACCGTCTCGTGCACCAAGCCGTCGGTCGCCGTCGGTGAGACGGGCACCTTCGTCATCGGCGTCGGCGTCTCCCCCGCGCCGACGGGCACGCTGATCGGCAACACCGCGAGCGTCGCGCCGCTCGACGCAACGCCGGCCAACAACTCCGCCACGTTCGTCTCGACGGTGTCCCCGGCGGACTTCAGCCTGACCAAGCTGGGCGCACCCGAGCCGGTGAGCGCGGGGGGCTCGCTCACCTACACGCTCACGGTGCTGAACAACGGGCCCAGCCCCGGTGGCGCCACGGTGACCGACCCGCTCCCGGCCGGGACGACGTTCCAGTCGGTAACGCCACCCGCCGGGTGGGCCTGCACGACGCCGGCGGTCGGCGCGACCGGTACGGTTTCGTGCACCAACCCCGCGGTGCCCGCGGGCGAGACCGGCACCTTCACGATCCAGGTCGCCGTGTCGCCGGCAGCCGACGGCACGACGCTGACGAATACCGCCAGCGTGGCCGCCGCCCTGGACTCCGCCCCGGCCAACAACTCGGCCACCTTCGTCTCGACCGTCCAGACGCCGCCGACGGTCACCATCAACACGCCGGCCGGCCCGACGACGACTTCCACCAGCGCCTTCGTCGACCTCGGCGGCACCGTCACCGACGAGTCCGCGCTCGCCTCGGTCACCTGGACCAACAACAAGGGCGGCAGCGGCACCGCCACGCTCACCCGTCCGGGCGACGGGGCGGCCGCCTCGCTGGCCCCCGTCGGCAAGGCCCCGCGGCTGGCGCGCGCGTCGAGCGGTCCGGCGAGCGACGACCCGGCCGCCGTGAGCACCACGTGGGGCATCGCCGACGTCCCGCTCCAGCCCGGCGCCAACGTCGTCACCGTTACGGCCACCGATACCAGCGGCAACAAGGCCACCGACCAGCTCACAGTGACCGTCAGCACCCTGCTCTACTCGCTCGCCGAGGGCGCCACCGGCCCCTTCTTCGACCTCGACGTTGCGCTCGGCAACCCGCACGCCGTCCCCGCGCCGATCACCGTCACCTATCTCCTGGAGGACGGCAGCACCGTCGTCCAGAGCGACACGCTCGCCGCCCTGTCGCGCAAGACGATTCGCGTCAACGACGTCGCCGGCCTCGCGACCAGCGCCGTCTCCACCGTCGTCTCCTCCGACACCGCGCTGGCGCTCCCCGTCGCGCGCACCATGTTCTGGGACGCCGGCGCCCCGGCGCGGCCCGGGACCGCCGGGGCGGCTGAGGCGCACGGGGCCGACGACGCCGCGCTGACGCCCGGCGCCTTCTACTACGGCGGCCACACCGCCGGCGCCGTCCAGAATCCCCAGCTCCAGTGGCTCTTCGCCGAGGGCCAGCAGGGCTTCTTCGATACCTATCTCCTGCTCGCCAGCACCAACCCCACCCCCGCCACGGTCACCGTCACCTATCTCGTCGAGGGCGGCGCCCCGGTCGTCCAGCTCGTCACCGTCGCGCCCACCTCGCGGCTGACGCTCTTCGCCGGCGCGCTCCCCGACCTGGTCGGCAAGTCCTTCGGCATCCGGGTCGTCTCGGATCTGCCGATCTTCGCCGAGCGCGCCATGTACTTCCCGCGCCCCGGCGCCGGCGGGCTCCCCGGCGCCCGGATGTTCGAGGGCGGGCATGAGTCGGCCGGTGTCCCGGCCGCCGCCACCAGCTGGTTCCTCGCCGAGGGGGCCACCGGCGCCTTCTTCGACACCTTCGTCCTGGCCAGCAACCCCAGCACCACAAACCCGGCCACCGCCACCGTTACCTACTTGCCCACCACGGGCGTCCCGGTCGTCAAGGTCCACACCGTCCCGGCCAACGGCCGAATCACCATCAACGTCGAGACCGAAGACCCCACCCTCGCGGTCGCCGAGGTCTCCACCGCCGTCACCTCGGACATCTCCATCGTCGTCGAGCGCGCCATGTACTGGAACGGCGGGGTCACCGGCTGGCACGCGGCCCACAACGCCTTCGGGGTCACCGCCACCGCCCTCAAGAGGGGCATCGCCGAGGGGCGGGTCGGGCAATCGCAAGGTTTCCTGAGCTTCATCCTCCTCGCCAACCCGGCGCCTGCGCCGGCCACCGTCCAGATCACCTACCTGCGCACGGCCGGCGCGCCGGTCGTCAAGACCTACACGGTCAACCCGACCAGCCGGCTCAACGTCGCCGTCAACAGCGAGGTCCCCGAGCTGGTCAACGAGGACTTTGCCGCCGTCGTCGCCGTCACCAACGGCATCCCCATCGCCGTCGAGTCGGCGCTCTACTGGACGGCGCCCGCACCGGAGCTGTTCTTCACGGGGGGGACCAACGCCACCGCTGTGCCGCTGCCGTAGCCAGGAGACTCCCAGCCCGGGGCCGGGAGTCGCCGCCCGGCTAACGAGGTAACGACAACGTCTTCAACGGCACCCTGTGGGACGACGCCGCGGGCGCGACGATGGGCAGTCGCAGAGCTTCCAGAGCTTCATCCTCCTCGCCAACCCGGCGCTCGCCCCGGCCAACATCAGGATCACCTACCTGCGCACCGCCGCCGCTCCGGTCGTCAAGACCTACACGGTGAATCCGACCAGCCGCCTGAACGTCGCGGTCAATAGCGAGGTCCCCGAGCTGGTCACGAGGACTCTGCGGCCGTCGTCGAGGTGACCAACGGCATCCCCATCGCCGTCGAGCATGCGCTCTACTGGTCGGCGCCGGGGCTGTTCTGGACCGGGGGAACCAACGCGACCGCGGTGCTCCTGCCGTAGCAGTCCGTGGGCCGGGGAATCGGATGGGCGGGCGAAGCCTTGCTCGGCGAGAGGATGGAGGCCCTGGCTCAGGAGGGCGTCACTGGCTGACCATCAGAGCGACTCTGGCGCTCGATCCCGCAACGTCGCAAGAAAGGTCCGCAGATCTACCGGGCCGTGCGTGGCCGCCGCATGGACGCGGCGCATGTCCAGCGTGTCGTAGGCGTGCGCCACGATGTTGCGGAACCCGGCCGCGCGCACGAGGCGGTCGGCAAGCGCGCCGTCGATCACGCCCGCCTGCTGCAACCGACGGAAGGCATCCGCGTAACTGGCCGGTGTCCCCTGCCTGAACGACAGGCAGGCGGCCATGGCGAGATCGATGACGATCTGCGTCGCCTGCCAGAGGTGGAGGATCACGGCGTCCGAGGCATCCGTGGTCGGCCGCATGTCCGAGTCGGACGCTGGCAGACGGCCCGCAACCCTGGCGAGGTGCCGCTCCACCGCCATCGTCCGCTCGGCGAGGACGGCGCGGTCGAACACGCTCACGAGTCGAGCTCGGCGAGGACCTGGTCGTAGCCCCGTTGCAGCACCGGACCGGCCTCACACCAGAACTGCGCCGCCTCCAGGCGGAACCGCTCGTCGAGTCCGGGGCGCGCCTCGTAGACGAGCTGCCCGTGCTGGGCCACCCGATACCGGAGCAGACCGCTCGCGCGTCCGAGGTTCGCCAGGTCGACTCGATCGCTTCCAACGACCTCCACGAGCTCGACGACCAACGCCTCGACATCGAGCTCCGCCGTCGCCAGGTAGCCGAAGTCCCAATCCGAAGAGGGCTGAGCCTCACGCCGTGCCCGGGATCCGAACAGCATCAGCAGCTCGAGGCCAGGAGTTGCCCCCGCCGTGCGGGCAAGAGCGTCCGTCACCGACGGTGAGACTGGGGACACCATGCGCCGCATCGTAGCAGATCGACCCGCTGGGAGCCTTCTCCTGCTCCCCAACGACACCAACACACCCTCGCCGTGGCTCACGCTTCTCTCATAGCCCGACGCGGCCGGTCGCCCGGTGAGCTCGTCGGCAATCCTCGGGCCGGCAGTCTCCGCGTCCGCCGGGGCCTACTGGCTGGAGGACCCGACCACCAAACCGGAATCCATTCGAGGCCCGACACGATCCACGACCCGCCGGCCCACGCGGTCGATCAGCTCCGGCCACACGTCGGTGGGCGGCGTCTCGAAGACCGTCGCGGCGTCGGCGGGCAACAGGTGCCAGTCGCCCCGCAGGACCTCGCGGTCGAGCTGGCCGCGTCCCCAGCCGGAGTACCCCGCGTAGGCTCGGAACCTCGGCGTCCCGTCCTCGCCCCTGACCAGCCGTTGCAGGGCGTCGGCGCTGCCGCTCATGTACACGTCGTCGAAGATCTGCCACGCCTCATCCGGTGCGTCGGCCGATTGGACGAGCACGCGCATCTCCCCGAGGGCAACGGGTCCACCGAGGAGAATCGTATCGGACCGGGGATCCAGCTCACCGACGTCCGACAGCACGTTCGAGAGCCGCTGCCCGCTCGGCCGATTGATCGCCAGGCCGATGGAGCCGCCGATGTCGTGTTCGAGGAGCAGGATCACCGTCCGTCTGAACCTGGGATCGCCCATCTCACGCCGGGCGATGAGCAGCTGCCCCTTGGCGGGCTGCCCAAGCGTCTGCTCGGCCTTCGCCCCGTGCCGATGCCATCGGAGGTGATCATCCGGCGGCGTGGAGGCGGGCCCATCCAGCGAACGGGTCGCTGCCCCGAGGAGCAGCGCACCCATGACGACCGGCAGCAGGCTCGTCGGATTCGGTGGGACTGGCACGGCGGCCTCCGCGAGAGTGTAACAGCTCCCATCGCACGGTACAATGCTCCTCTCCCGCGTCGCGGGGGAACGGCGACGGCGACCGGAGCGAACGACGCGGCCAACCAGGTGCCTGGGAGAGCGGGATGGTGAAGAGACCTCGACTGTTGACGTGGATCGCGGTCCTGGCCGCGGCGGCCGCGCTCGCCCCGGAGGCTGCCGGTCAGGACTGGCCACAGTGGCGGGGACCCAACCGCGATGGGGCCGTGGCGTGCTTCAGCGAGCCGGACGCGTGGCCCGAGGGCCTGACCGCACGGTGGACCGTGAGCGTCGGACAGGGCTACGCCACGCCGATCCTGGTTGGCGACCGGATCTACATGTACACCCGGCAGGGCGGAGACGAGGTCTTGGCCGCGCTCGATGCCGATTCCGGAGCTGTCGTCTGGCGCACGGCGTACGCGGCCCCGTTCGAGATGAGCCGGGCGACCGCGCGTCACGGCCCCGGACCCAAGTCCACGCCCACGTTCGCAGACGGCCGGCTGTTCACTCTGGGAATGAGCGGCATCGTCTCGGCCTTCGATGCCGAGACCGGTCGGCAGCTCTGGCAGAAACCGGCGCCTCCGGTGGAACCGCTCTACCACACGGCGATGTCGCCGGTCGTCGAGGGCGATCTCGTGATCTTCCACGTCGGCGGGCACGACGACGGCGCGCTCACGGCCTTCGACGTCGTCACGGGAGACGTGCGCTGGAGCTGGGACGGGGACGGTCCGGCCTACGGGTCACCGGTCGTCTTCGACCTGGAGGACACGCGCCAGGTCGTCACGTTCACTCAGGAGAACCTCGTCGGGGTCTCGGCGACGACCGGTGAACTGCTCTGGCGCCGCCCGTTCACGACACCGTCCACGACCACCTCCCAGACGCCGATCCTGCACGAGGGTCTGGTGATCCAGGCGGGACGCGCCAACGGCATCACGGCGTTTCGCGTGATGAGACGCGACGACGCGTGGATTACCGAGGACGTCTGGCACACCGACGAGGTGTCGCTGCACATGACCAACGGCGTCGTCGTGGACGGCGTTCTGGTCGGGCTGTCGCACCTCAACAGCGGGCAGTACTTCGGCCTCGATCTCGACTCCGGCCGGGTCCTGTGGACCGGGGAGCCCCGCCAGGCCGAAAACGCGGCGATCGTCCGGGCGGGGGACACCGTCTTCTCGCTGCAAGACGATGCGGAGCTCCTCGTCCTGGGGAACGTGCGCGGGGGGTTCCAGCCGCTCGGACGCTACGAGGTCGCCACGAGCGAGACCTGGACCCAGCCGGTGGTCTCGGGGACACGGCTGTTCGTCAAGGACCTCACGACGCTGACGCTCTGGGCGCTGGAGTGAGCCCGCCCGCCGGACGGTGGGCGCCATGTTGCGCCGCACGCCACCCGGCCGCGACGCGAGTCAGCCGCCGATCAGATCCCGCCGACGTGGGCGGAGCGTGTTGAAGTCAGCGCCGGTGATGACGTAGTACCAGTCGGCGAATCGCTCGCGGAGCTCGGTCGCCAGCGTCTCGCCCACCGAGGGCGTGTCCTCGCCCGCCCCGGCCGGGTTCACGCCCTCGGCATACTGGCGGGCGCGGTCAGCGCTGTGCGCGACGGTGATGAAGAGATAGCGCCGTTCGCCTGCGGCGTCGGCCGCCTCGGCCGCGTCTCCAGCGGCGGGTTCGGCTCCGTCGGCCGGTGCGTCTGGAGCCTCCGTATCGGCGCCATCAGGTGCATCGGCGGCACCCCCCGACGCGATCTCCCCGAAACGCAGCGTGTACTGCAGCCCGTTGGCCGTGTCGACGACGATCTCGCCCTCGTTCGAGAGCAGCTGTCCCTGCGGCGTGACGAAGAAGCCCTTCTGACGCAACGACACGATGGCATCGGTCGTCAGCCTGATGCCCTCCTCCGTCTTCAGGTCGCGCGTGAGATTGGCCGGCTTCGGCTCGACATCGACAATCCGCAGGTCGGCGAGGGCCTGCGTCAGCCCCTTGACCCTGTCCTCGTCGGGCTGACCGCTACCGCTGATCGCCCACCGAGCATCCGTCCGCGTGAGAGTCATCCGCTCGACGTTGTCGAGGCGACCGAGGCGCTCGTTGATCGAATAGCTGTTGATCGCGACGGCGCGGATGTCGTCGGTCGAGAGCTTCAGGAGATCCGTCTCGATCCAGTCCACGAACCGGGAGGAGACGTCGGCCTCCGTCTTGACCGCGTACGTGCGCCGCTGGTCGGGCACCCGCAGGTAGCGGTAGCCCGGCTTGCCATCGACCGGGTCACCGACGATGAAATCCGCCAGCGCAGTCTCCGTGTCGTCCCGCAGCGTGACGCGCTTGCCACGACCGGCCAGGCTCGTCACCGTCTGGTCGAAGGGATCGACCACCCCGTACTCCTGATGATTCTCCACCCGGTCCGACACGATGATGTCCTTGCGTAGCTCCATCAAGGCCGCCGCCGTCTTGGGCAGACGATCCTCGGCATCCGCCGGGTAGTCGTGGTGCGAGGGGATACCCCATCGGTTGTCGCGAAACTCGATCTTGAGGGGTTGGGCGGTGGCCGTGACCTCGTCGTAGTCGATGACCTCGATCGCCCTGGGCGCCTGGGGGTCGGTCAGGTCCGGATAGAACGGCTCTCCCTCGTCGCTGAAGACCTCGGGGGTCGCCGCCCCCGGGTCCACGACCACGGCGGCGACCGCCAGGACCGCGGCGACCAGGCAGAACAGAGCGGTCTTCGTCAGCTCGTGCATGGCTCGACCTCTCGCGTGGCGTCGCGACCCTACGACCGGTCCTCCACCAGCCGGTCGGGGGACACGCCGATGGTCTCCCGCCGGAGGCGGCGCACCGAGACCACGAGGAACAGCACGAACGCCGGGATGGGCGGGAGCACGACGGCCAGCAGCTTGATCGTGCTCTGGATTCCCCGGATCGACGACTCCACGTCCGCGCGGCTGCGTTCGATCTGCCGCTGCTTGACGTCCTCGATGTTGGTGCGCGCCACCGCCAGCCGCCGGTTCTCGATCTGCTGCTGGTTCGCGATCATGATGCGCTTGGTCTGCGCGTCGAGGTCGGCCCGTGTCTGGAGCGCCGCGACCGCCGCGTCCAGCCGCGCCTGCGCCTCCTCGAGCTGCTCCTCGGCCGTCGCCTCGGCCTGCTGCGTCTCCTCCAGGCGGCGCTCCTCGTAGACCCGGGTCCTCGCCTCGACGACCTCGAGGGTGCGGTGGCGCGGCCGGCGCTTCCGCAGGGCGATGAACGACTCGTCGTCCGCGAGCTGATCCACCGCGTTCAGCAGGAAGGTGACATTGTCGAAGCTCAGGTTCTCCACGCCGCGCCGGCGCATCTCGAAGAACTGCTCGCCCATCATGTCGACATCGGCGATCACGATGGCCTGAACGGGTCGGGAGCCCTCCGGCGCGGCATTCCCGATTCCGGTCGCGCCCGCTCCCGTCACGCGGGCGGCGAGCACGTGGGTCTCGGCATCCGGCTCGTGCGCGACGTTGGCGTTGAACTGCATGCCGAATAGCGACTGCTGCACGAGTTGCGACCAGGGCAGCGTGCCCGAGTCGATGCCGGTCTCGAGGAGCGGGACGAACGCCACGTTGGCCCCATCGGCCCCGTCGGCGGGCCGCAGCGTGCCCGCGTGAATCAGGACGATCTCCTGCAACCCCGACGACACCGGCTCGTCCATGTTGAAGGGCGCCGCGGCGACCTCGTTCTCGGCCGCCACGAACACGATCTCCTCGGGCAGCGCCCCGAGCTGTGGGTGGGGGTTGTACTTGTCCCACGCGAGCCGGTCCGATGGCCATTCCACCCCGAGGACCGTCATCAGCGGTGCCAGATCGACCGGCGGGCTCGGGGGCGGGGCGCCACGGTTGAACGGGTTCGGCTGGACGGGCTGCGGGGACAGCTCCATGTTGAACGCCGGCATCGGATCCAGGAGCAGCAGCGTCGGATGACCGCTCTTCACGTAGTCGACGAGGCGCCCCAGCTGATCCTCCGAGAGGGTGTGCGGCAACGCCACCATCAGGACGTCCAGGTCCTCCGGATACTCACCGTCGGGCGGCGTGCGCACGACCTCGTACTGCTTGCGCAGCTCGGCGACGATCGACCAGTCGGTCGACTGTCGCCCGGACTGGAAATCGAAGCCGCCGAACAGCTGCGCCCGCGTCTCGAGGACCCCGACCTTCTTGCGTTCGGCGCGCGACACGACGCGGATCGACCGCATCAGCTCGTACTCGGCCGGCAGCCCGGGGTCGAAGAATGGAATCACGAACTCGTCCCCGCCGCAGCGGAAGACGATCCCCAGGAAGATCTCGTCGACGTCGCCGGTTGTCTGCTCCCAGGGCGCAAGGCCCCGGGGCCGGACGTCGTAGCGGTCCTGCGCCTCACGCGCCTCGTCGGTGTACTTCTCGGTGTCGATGACCTGCGCATAGATGCCGTCACCGCCCAGCGCGTCGATCTCCCGGAGCGCGGTGACGATGTCGTTCCGCGCCTGCAGGTAGGCACGCGGCACCTGCGGGCTCAGATAGGCCTGGATGAACACCGGCCGCTCGGGGTCGAGCCCGGCGAGCAGGGCGCGGGTCTCGTCGGAGAGCGAATGGAGCCGTTCGGTCGTCGCGTCGAGGCGACTACCCAGGCGGCCGGCCAGCATCGTCACGCTGGCGACTGCGACCAGGAGGGCGACGGCGCGCACGGCATAGTGGCGCCCCAGGGGCACGGCGCCCCGGCCCGTGGGCCAGTGGCGGCGCCCGACCAGCGCCACGTTCAGATACAGCATCACGAGGGCGAACGAGACGAAGTAGGCGACGGACGAGAGCGAGACGACCCCCGACGCGAGGTCGCGGAACTGCTCGGTGAAGGAGAGCCCGCCGGCCAGCCGTCGGAGCGGGCCGCTCAGGATGAGGCCGGCGTGGTCGAGGAAGACGGGCACCGCGCAGAACACCGACCCGAGAATGAAGGCGACCGTGAGGTTGTCGGTCAGCAGCGAGGCGAGCATGCCGAGTGCGAGGAGGGCCGCCCCCATCAACCAGAAGCCGAAATACGTCGAGACGATCAGCCCCGGATCGGGGCTACCGAGCCACGTCAGGACCACGACGTGGCTGAGCGAGAAGACCAGCGCAATCGAGTAGATCGCGAGCGCGGCGGCATACTTGCCGACGACGATCTCCAGGTCGGTGGCCGGGAGCGTCAGGAGCAGCTCGTCCGTGCCGGTGCGCCGCTCCTCCGCCCAGATCGTCATCGTGATCGCCGGGATCAGGAAGACGAGCAGGTAGGGGAAGACCCGCGTCAGCGGGTCGAGGTTCGCCAGGTTGTTGTTGAAGAAGGCCACCTGCCAGAAGGCCGCGACGGCGCTCAGGAACACGAACAACGTGATGAAGACGTAGCCGGTCGGGTTGCTGAAGTAGCTGGTCAGCTCGCGCTTCAGGATGGCCCTCGACAGGCGCCACCGGTCGCTCATCGCGCGCCTCCGCCTGCCGTTCGATCGTCGGCTCCCGGAACGTCGGCCAGTGGAAGCTCGCCGACGTCCGGTCCGGCCTCATCGCCCGCCGCGTCGACCGGCAGCTTGCCGGTCAGGCGGTGGAAGGCTTCCTCGAGGGAGCCGCCCGCGGCCATCGTGGCCGGCGTGTCGTCGAAGACGACGCGCCCCTCGTTCACCAGGATGACCCGGTCCGCGACCGCCGCGACCTCCTGGAGGATGTGGGTCGAGATCAGGATGGTCTTCGTCGCGCCCAGCCGGCGCACCAGCTCTCGCACGTCGTGGATCTGGTTCGGGTCGAGCCCGCTCGTGGGCTCGTCCATGATCAGGATGTCCGGCTCGTGGAGCAGGACCTGCGCCATGCCGACGCGTTGCCGGTAGCCCTTCGACAGCTTGAAGATGCTCTTCTCGATGACCGCGTGGAGGTTGCATTCCGCGATCACGGCCTCGACGCGGCTGGCGAGCCGCCCGCCGGTCAGACCGCGCGCGGTGCCGAAGAACCGCAGCAACTCGAGCGGGGTCATCTCGGGGTAGAGGGGGCCGTTCTCCG
Organism: Vicinamibacterales bacterium; assembly: GCA_965197935.1. Taxonomy (GTDB): domain Bacteria; phylum Acidobacteriota; class Vicinamibacteria; order Vicinamibacterales; family CAZQMT01; genus CAZQMT01. Next base: position 1,785,865 of record CBDAOD010000003.1, read on the forward strand.
GCAGGTAGCCGATGCGGGACGCGGCGGCGATACGCTGGGATGCGACGTCGAGGCCGGCGATCCGGGACGTCCCCGCGCTGGGCGCGAGGTAGCCGGTGAGGATCTTCAGGGTCGTCGACTTGCCGGCCCCGTTGGGGCCGAGGAAGGCCGCGACCTGGCCCTGAGGGACGGCGAACGACACGTCCCGTATCGCCGCGAACCCGCCGTAGAATTTACTGAGGCCCGAGGCCTCGATCATGGGCGCGCCGGTGAGCTTCATCGACTCTGTTCTAACCTACAAGATTATGGCCGGACGGCTCAAGAGGGCTGCTAGGCGAACGTCGAGACCACTGTGAAATCCTCCCTCCCCTCCGACCCGGTGAGGATCACCGCCCCGCTGCGCAGCCAGGCATGAGCCTTCAGCCCGGCGTCCTCGTCGCTGGCGACACCCAGGTAGAGGGTGCTGGGGAGACCCGGATCCCGCAGCATCCGCTTCGCGGCGAGGGCCTGCCGGCGGCAGGTCTCCGGGTCCACCTCGGATTCCGTCAGCAACCGGTCGCACAGCGCGGACACGGTCCCGGGCTCCTGGACCAGCTCCGCGCGGTCGCCGTGACCGGGCGACATCGGTTCGGCAGGATCCCGTCGGCTTGTCACGCGCCGCCGATGAAGGCCCGCGCCCGGGTCAGCTCGGGGCGCCCGGTCCCGTCAGCCCGTTCGCAGGTCTCGACCAGCCGCGCGTAGTACGTCAGGGCCAGCGCCCGGTCACCGCTGAGCTCCGCGGCCATCGCCGCGCCGTACAGCCCGCGGAACCGCCCGGGCTCCTTCTCGACGGTCGCCTCGAAGGCCTCCAGGGCCTCCGCGGGTCGTTCGAGCCGTAGCAGCATCTGTCCCAGGAGCTCGCGCGCCGGCGCGATCGGCCCCGGCGAGATCGCCGACTTCTCCGTCGTGTCCTCGAGGTCGGCCGCCGACGTCATCAGCGCGACGGCGTCATCGGCGCGCTCCTCGGCCAGCGCAATCCAGGCCTCCGCGGCGCGGCACTGGATCTCGATCTTCTGCGCCCAGAAGCTGTTCGGGGACAGGGCATCACGCGCCTTGGCGAGCTGTGCCATCTCGGCGCGCGCCGATGCCGCGTCGCCACCGCGTGCCGCCCCCATCGCGCGCGCGAAATACGTGATGGCGTCGACGAAGGGCGCCTGCGTACGCCGGGTCGGCAGGTCAGCCGCCCCCTCCCAATCGCCACGCTCGAGGGCATAGCGGGCCGCGATGGCTGCCATGGCGTAGAACCCCGCCACGCCGTAGCCGGAGGCCGCCTCGACGCCCTCCCCGATCTCGATCATGCGGTCGACGACGCGCCTCGCCTCATCATCCTGGGCCGTCTGGAGATACCCGTAGACCATGTAGTCGAGCGCATGGAGCGCCTCGGCCGGCGAGCTCGCCTTCAGCGCCGCCTCGGCCGAGCGCATGTTCGTGTCGATGGATTCCTGCCAGTAGCCCAGCCGCGTGAATGTGTGCGACGGCATGTGCAGCGCGTGCGGCGCGACCGGCGCGATCTTGGCGTAGCTCCGCGCGGCCTCGACCGCGCGATCGGCCAGCGGCGGCAGGTCATAGCTATGAATCAGGTCATAGCTATGAATAATGTAATGTGCGATCCCGGGGTGGTTCGGCTGCTCGTCGAACGCCTTCTCCAGGATGTCTGCGGCCTGGAGCTGCTTGGCGTAGGTCTTGTCGTTGAGATCCGCCGTCCCGTTGAGCGCCATGGCATAGAAGATGGCGGCCTCCGAATCATCGGGATATGTCTTCACCAGCCTCGCCATCGCTCCTTCGAACTCGAGGGCGCGGGTGCGATCGTCGGTCTGCTCGTGGTCGCGGAACAGGTGCTCCACAGCCGCGATATAGGCCCGTTCCCGTTCCGTCTTGGCCTCGATCGCCTTCGCCCGCTGCGTCGCCTCCCAGCCAGGTGTGCGCGCCGCCGGTTGCCGGCCGCTGGAGAGCGGGTTGCCCCAGTGCGCCATCGCGATCCCCCACTCGGCCGTCGCGCACGCGGGATCGATCTCGAGCACTTCCTCGAATCCCTCGATCGCGGCTGGGAACCAGAACGAATGCAGCAACGCGATCGCCCGGTCGAAACGCGGTTGCGCCTCTGGACTGCACGAAGTCGAGAAGCTCACCGCACCGAGCTGGGCCTCATCCGGGTTCGTGTGACCCTCGTGCTGCGCCAGGGCGATTGGGGCCCAGACGTGCACGACACCAACGATCAAGACGAGAACGAACGGTCGTTTCAAGCCCATGTGTCGCTCCATTGCTGCAATCGGTCTCCGGTGTCGTCGCCCGTCTCCCGGGCACGTGGCCGGCAGATCGGGTTCGCGTCTCGTGCCCCGCTCGGCGTTCTAGCGTAGCACGCCCTCGGCCGGGTCCATCACCCCTCGGTGCGACGCAGGACTTCCACTCGTCCGCAGCGGTCATGGCTCGAGCGGGCCAGCGCGACATCAGGGTAGCCTCGAGCCGAGAGGCGCGGGTAGACTGACCGCGTCTGGATTGAAGGGACCCCGGCGCTCCGCCGGCGGGGAGGGTCAACAGGGTGCGCGATGTCCTGCGCGTGATGTGCGTCGGAGTTACCTGCGAAACGAAGGCTGAGCGTCCCACCCGAACCAGCATCGAGGCCGCGTGACGCAGACCATCGCCCGCCTGCTGGCCCCCGTGCTCGTCTGCGCCGCGGCAGGTCTGGGAGCCCAGTCTTCCGGTTTGTCGCCCGGGAGCGAAAGGGCGGCGCCGGGGCCGCCAGAACAACCTATTCCCTTCAGCCACAAACTCCACCTCGGCTTCGGTCTGGAGTGCGTGTACTGTCACTCCACGGGCGACACTGAATTCGACGTGGGGATTCCTGAGGTGGCGGAGTGTATGACGTGTCACGCCAGCATCGAGACGGACAGCCCGGCCATCGAGATGCTGGCGGCGCATCACGAAACCGGGACGCCCGTACCCTGGGTGCGGATCTACCGCCTACCGAGTTTCGTATGGTTCTCGCATCGACTCCACTACGAAGAGGCTGGACTCGGGTGCGAGCTTTGCCACGGACCGGTCGCGGACCGCGATGTGATGGTCAAGGAAATGCCCGCCACGTCGATGGAGTTCTGCATGGAGTGCCACGCCCAGAAGGGCGCGCGCAACGGCTGCGGCGTCTGTCATAACCCACAATAGGGTCGCTGGCTGCTCTCGCGCCGCCGCCGCTACCGTCGCCGCGTGTGCCGGCCGCCAGCTCGTCCGCAGCATCGACGGAAATGAGAAACAGCAGTGTTCAGCGGTGACTCTCGCCTTCGTGGTCGCAGACCGGGAGCCCGCGCCAGGCCTGTCTGCCGGTCCACCCGAGCTCACGCATGCCCGGCTCGGTGGCGAAGTAGGCGCGCGCGACGACCGCGCGAAGATACTCGAGGTGATCTCTGGGCGTCGCCGGCGCATCGGGCTCGTCGGACTCGACGGCGATCGGCTGCCCCCGCGTCCACCCGTCTGGACGAGGGGTCCCGAGGGGACCGGTTGACGCGTCTTCGAGGATCGCGATCTGGGCGGCCGCGTCGAGGTCGATCCAGCGTGCGGCATGACGTGCCCGGGCCTCGTGTTCGAACGCCCGCAACGCCTTGAGGAACTCGCGCTGGCCTTCCGCCGAGTCCACCGCCGCCACCCGGTCGACCAGGTCGGGAACACCCGCCGCGGCGCTGCCCGGAAGGAGCAGCTCGCACAGGCTGGCGAGCGTCGCGTGCTCCCGATCGTCGAGAAGCCTGGCGAGAGCTGCCGCGTCGACTCCAGCCGCCCCCGCCGCCTGGGCACTCCCGGGGGCCGAGCCGGCGTCAGCGTTGACGAGCGACCCCGCGCCGGGGATCGCGACGGCGCCCGCGAGACCGGTCGCGAGCCCCTTCAGCACCGCGCGTCGCCGCACGACGCCACGCGCCGTTTCCTGCGCGCCCGTGGCCAATCCATCGCGTTCTTCGTGCTCTGCCATCCTGTCGCTCCCAGCAACCGGGGCACTCCAGCAGCGCGTGGCAAGACTCCTGCTCCAGTCGGCCGGCGCCGCATCCGGCGCGCGGGGCCTACACCACGAATGACTGATGACGGAACACTAGCACAGGTGGATGAGCCGCGGCGTCACCCGCGTCAAGCCCCACCATCGGTGCGGTACGCCGCGATTTGACCACCGCTCGCGGCTCTGCTACCGTCGCGGCACCGAGACCATTCGACAGGCGCCGGCGATGGTGACTCTTGGTCATGGATGCGGGGCGCGCACATGCAGAGCAGGGCCGAAACACCGTTCGACGTGCTGGTCGTGGGCTCGGGCGCCTCCGGAGGTTGGGTCGCGAAGCGGCTCTCCGAGGCTGGAGTCAAGACCGCACTGCTCGAGGCCGGAAGAGCTCACCGCGATGACGAGTTCATGGAGCACCAGCCGCATTTCGAGCTCCCGTATGGCAACCTGTCCCGTGAGCTCCTGCGAAAGACGCGGCCGCGACAAACCGACTGCTACGCGTGCACCGAGTTCAACAGTCACTGGTTCGCGAACGACATCGAGGAGCCGTACACCACCCCCGAGGACAGACCGTTCAGCTGGCAGGGACGCCTACGGCTCGTCGGCGGCCGCACCAACGTCTGGGGCCGGCAGAGCTATCGCCTGAGCCAGCAGGATCTCAAGGGATACTCCTTCGACGGGGCGGGCGCCGACTGGCCACTCTCGTACAACGATCTGGTTCCCTACTACGAGCTGGTCGAAGACTACGTTGGCATCAGCGGTCAGGCCGAGGGCGTGCCCGAGCTGCCGGACGGCCACTTCCTCCCGCCGATGCCGCTGAGCTGTGCGGAGACCCGCCTGCGTGAGCAAGTCAGGACGGCGTTCGGTCGGACGGTCACCATCGGGCGCACGGCCAATCTGACGCGGCCCCTCAACGGCCGCGAGGCCTGCCACTACTGCGGGCCGTGCGAGCGCGGCTGCGCCACCAGGTCGTACTTCAACTCGGCGTTCACGACGGTGTCGGACGCGCTGGCGACCGGGAACTGCACGCTCGTGACCAACGCGATGGTCCATCAGGTCATGATGGATTCCGACCACCGGCGCGCCGTGGGGCTACGATACGTTGACCGGGTGACGCGCGAGACGAGGGAAATACGCGGGCGGATCGTCGTGCTGTGCGCGCAGGCGCTCGAGTCCGTCCGGGTGCTGTTCAACTCGTCGACGCGCCAGCAGTCCAACGGGCTGGCGACTCGAGCGGCGCGCTCGGCCACTACCTCATGGACCATCTCTGGGTTGCCGGCGGGGCGACCGGCTCCTTTCCCGACATTCCGGCGCCCGCTACGATGGGCGAGCCCGAGCGACCGAACGGCATGTACGTCATCCGCTTCAGGAACACGATCAACGGACCCCGTAGCAAGAAGTTCTTGCGCGGCTACGGCTTCCAGGGTGGGAATCGTGTGGAGCTGGGGTGGGACGCCCCAGGCTTCGGCGACTCCTGGAAACGTGCGCTTCTCGAGACGACGGCGAAGGTGCGGTTCGGCGGCTTCGGCGAGTGCCTCCCCTATTTCGACAACTACGTCGGGCTCGACAAGGAGACGGTCGACATCTACGGGATCCCCGTCCTGCACGTCAACATGACGTGGCGTGAGAACGAGAAGGCCATGGTCCCGGACATGGCGGACACGGCCGCCGAGATGCTCGACTCGGCCGGCGCGAAGGACATCCAGCCCTTCGCGATCCTCGACCGCGTTCCGGGCTACGGCATCCACGAGCTCGGGGTCGCCCGCATGGGAGACGACCCGGCGACGTCGGTGCTCAACCAGTATCAGCAAACCCACGACGTCGACAATCTCTTCGTGATGGACGGCGCCGGCTTCCCCTCGGGCGCTTGCCAGAATCCCACGCTCACCATCATGGCCCTCGCGGTCCGCTCCACCGACTACGTGATGGAGGAGATGAAGCGCGGGAACCTGTAGAACGACCAGAAAAGCCGGTCCGAATCTTCCGTCTTAACCCCAGAACTCACTTGAGTTGACCACGTTTGGCGAGGGCTGGGCATCGAGGGCAAGGCGCGACGAGGGAGTGTGGCGGGCCCAAATGACCGAGGAGCAACACCGCCCTCGGTGTCCAGAACATGCCAAACGTGGTCAACTCAAGTGAGTTCTGGGGTTAGGTCGTCAGTCGAGCGCCAGGCCGCTCAGGTAGCGGAGGCTGGTCTCGATCGAACGGAACGGCCCGTCGGGCTGGTCGTGCTCGACGTAGTAGTGCCGGATGCCTGCGTGGACGCGGTGCGCGAAGATGCCCGCCCAGTCGATCGCGCCCGCGCCAACGTCGACCATCTGCCCGGTGGCGGTCCGATCCTTCACATGGACCATCGGGACCCGCCCCGGCCAGCGCTTCATGAAGGCGATCGGGTCGGACCCGCCCTCGGTGATCCAGAAGATGTCGAGCTCGATCCGGACGAGATCGGGATCCGTCTCCTCGCAGAAGACGTCGAACTGGACCCGCTCCTCCATCTCCTCGAATTCGAAGGCGTGGTTGTGATACGCGAACTGGATCCCCGCCGCCCTCGACTGCTCCGCCGCCCGGTTGAAGCGTTCCGCGGTGCGGCGCCAGTCATCCAGCGAGGCCCGCATGTCGTTCGGCAGGGAAGGCACGACCAGATAGTCGTGCCCGATCGTGGAGGCCAGCTCGAGCGTGCCCGCCCAGTCGTCACCCACGAGCTCGACCGGGACGTGCGCGGACGAGGCCGTCAGCCCGGCGGCATCGAGGAGCGCTCGGATCTCCTGCGGGGTGTGGCCGAAGTAGCCGGCGAACTCGACTTCCTTGAACCCGATCTCGGCCACCCGCGCCAGGGTCGCACCGACGTCCTTCTCCATCTCGGATCGGACCGTGTACAGCTGGACGCCGACGTCCCCGAGCGTCGTCGTCTGAGCGACCATCATCGCCTCGTCGGATACGGCCCGGGCGCGACGCCCCAGGGCCCCGGCGCCCACAGCTGAGGCGCCCATCCGTTTCAGTGCTCTCTTCTCGAAACCATGGCAGCTCTCCTTAATCGCGCCCACGCCGTCCAACGCCGATCCGCCGCCGGCATCCTCGGGATGCGCGCCTATGTCGCGCGGATCCCTTCCTGCGTCACCGGCACACCACGCGCTCACCGGTCGAAGTAGCTCTGCAACTCGGCCGGATCGCGTGTTCTGGTCATCGCCACCATCAGCAGGACGCGGGCCTTGTGTGGACTCAGATTGTCCGCCTCCACGCATCCCAGGTCCAGGAGCTCGACGTTGACGGCATAGAGGGGGACGACCCGGCCTGTCTGCACGCGCGTGCTCAGGACCACGGGGATCCCGCGCGCCCGGACGTCCCGGATCGCCTCCAGCGTGCTGGACGTTACATGCCCGAGGCCGACTCCCTCGATCACCAGGCCGTCCAGCGCTCCGTCCTCCAGCAACAGGCGGATCAGCCGCCCGTCGGCGCCGGCATACTGGGTCACGATCTCCACGCGCCCCAACCGGTCGTCTTCCCGCAGCGGGACCGTCTGCCGGCGGAACGGCGCTCGATAGAAGCGCACCGCCTCGAGGTCCGCGACCCCGAGCGCGCCGAAGTCGGGCGTCCTGAACGTCTCCACATCCAGCGTGTTCGTCTTGGTCACGTCGCGCGCGGCGTTGATCTGGCCGTTCATCACCACCAGGGTGCCCATGGCCACGGCCTCCTCGGACACGGCCACGCGCACGGCGTTGAGCAGGTTACGCGGACCGTCGGTGTCGAAGTAGGTCGGCGCGCGCTGGGCCCCGACGACGACGACGGGCTTGTCGCTCGTCACCGTGAGGTCGAGGAAGTACGCCGTCTCCTCGAGCGTGTCGGTCCCGTGCGTGACGACGACGCCCGTGGTCTCCGGGGAAGCGAGCAGCTCGTTCGCGCGTCTGGCGAGCGTCCGCCAGATCTCCGGGGTCATGTCCCTGCTCCCCACGTTCGCGATCTGCTCGACGCTCACCCGGGCCACCTCACCCAGACCGGGCACCGCCCGTACGATCTCCTCGCCCGTGAGAGTGGCCCTGAGCGCACCGACATCCGGGTCGTACTGGCTGGCAATCGTCCCACCCGTCGCGAGGACGACGACTCGTGGAAGAGCGCCGGGGTTCTGTGCGGGAGCGTCCGACGGGAACGCCAGCGCGGCCAACGAAGCGGCGGCCATCACCCACATGCCGCGGCGGGCGTGCCGGCTCCGGGTGGACGGGTCGCAGGGACAAGGCTTCATCGATCCTCCGCTCGCTTGGGTTGCAGTGTCGGCCCTCTCGGGCCTCCCCTCCGCGGCTGAGAAGCCGAGGAGTACAGCCGCCAGTTGGCATGTGACGTGCGGGCTCCATGTGCCCTTGCGGTCGCCTGTCAGCATATCCGCCTTCCACGTTGGAAGGGCGCGTAGTCGTCCGACAACTCCAGCCATCGAGACCATGCTCTTGAACATCCACATGATGGCAAAGGGGCTTATATATTAAAGTGCCGACAATAGTTCTTGGCTCGCCGCTGGTTTCGGCACTATACTGTATTTATGAGTCAGCGAGCACCGGGCAAATACTACCGCGAGGGCATGAGTCTTAAGGCTCTGTTCCGCAAGTTTCCAGACGACGCTACTGCCGAGGCATGGTTCGTGAAAACACGCTGGCGCGACGTGATCGCCTGCCACTACTGCGGTTCCACCAACGTGCAGGTCGGCTGCCAGCACAAGACCATGCCCTACCGCTGCCGCGAGAAGGAATGCGCGAAGCGGTTCAGTGTGCGGACAGGGACGGTCATGCAGAGCAGCAAGCTCGGCTACCAGACCTGGGCGATTGCCGTCTACCTGATGACCACGAACCTCAAGGGCATCAGCAGTATGAAACTCCACCGCGAGTTGGAGATTACGCAGAAATCAGCATGGCATCCGGCGCATCGGCTCCGTGATATGCTCCGCGCCACGCACGCTGCGCCGATGGCTGGTCCGGTCGAGGCCGATGAAACCTTCGTCGGCGGCAAGGCCAAAAACATGCACAAGCGGCAACGCGAGCAGCTGACCGGCCGCGGCGGGGCTGGCAAGATGGCCGTGGCTGGTGTCAAGGACCGGGCCACTGGCCGCGTGCGGGCGTCGGTGGTCGAGCGTGTAGACGGACCGACGTTGCGCGGGTTTGTGGGTGACCACGCCAGCCATGACGCCACGGTGTACACCGACGACGCTACAGCCTATACGGGTCTCGCTAATCGCGCGGTGGTCCAGCACGGCGTCGGCGAATACGTCAACGGGCAAGCCCACATCAACGGCATGGAGTCGTTCTGGAGCATGCTCAAGCGCGGCTACGTGGGCACCTACCACAAGATGAGTCCGCAGCACCTGGACCGCTACGTGGGCGAGTTCGAGTGGAGACACAACACCCGTCGACGCGACACGATCACACAGATGGCTGGCATGGTGCTCGGCTCAGAGGGTAAGAAGCTCCGCTACGCCGACCTGATCAACCACGAACACGGTGGTCAAGCCACCGCGATATGATGGGCGCGGGGTTTTCACACTATCGGAAAATGGGGTTGGATCATGACAAAGCCGGAACATCAGTAGCGCAACGATTACCGATTTTCGTCAGACTTTCACGCCACCCGAAACCTACTCAGCGCTCCTAGCGGTACCAGTGGGACGAGAACAAGTTCTCTGTGAGTTTTCCAACGGCTTCCAACCTACTCTCTACACTGACCAGATGTGGTTCTGCTCGATGGGCAGCACGCAACCGATAACGGACCCGTTCCTTGCGCTGATGCGCGAGATTTTCTGGCCAACAGGCCAGCCGACTGTACAGGAGGCGACTCTTGCCGTCACGTGGACGCTCGATCACGCGATTGCGGTAAATCCTGGAGGCGTGAACGGTCCGGCTCGAATAGCGGTGCTCGAACCTAACAAGAACAGCTTCCAATCAAGGCTCCTGTCTGATGAGGACCTAAATGAGCACCGTTCGTGGATCCAGGATGCAAAGCGCCACTTGTCTGACAGACTGAGGGCGACAGCCGACGTGGAAACACCGCCCGTTCCCTAGGAGGCTTCACAAGTGACTAAGCCACAGCCAGACAACCGCCCAACCGTCCGCGTGCAGCCGCACAGCTACCAGCCGAGCAAGGCCGAGTTGGAGGAACCTATCCGGATCCCGACCGGAACCACGGCGAAGCAGCTCGCCGTTGCCGCCGTCACACCCGGCAACATCATCGAAAGCCACGACACCTGATCTGGCGTTTTCGGCACTTTAATATATAAGCCCCATGGCAAAGGGTGCTACAGGCTCGGTTTGCACTTCGTTTGCAGACTCCAGCTCTCGCTCACAGGGTCGAACCGGCTTGGTAGCCTTTGGCATGGCACGAGACCGCGCGCTTGATTCTCCGTCTGCCGCCTCGCATACTGGAGAGGTGACGACCTGCGGGTTCTTCAGGAGATCGGCCACAGCCGTGGCGGCCCTCGGCGTGCTTACGCTGGCGGTGCTTCCGGCTGCGCATCTCCATGCCGCGGGAACTGAGGATGGTCACCACGAAGACGTTGTCCACCGCCACTGGGAAGTACATCACCCGGCCGGAACTGAAGCACCCGTTGCTCATGAGGATGATCACGCAACGTTGTGGATGGACTCGCCGTTCACTCACCCAGAGGTCGTGTCGCATATCGATCCCGAGGCCCAGGGGCCGTTCGTCGATCTGCTGGTCCCGCCACCGCAGGACACCTCTCCGTACGCCTTGCCATTCGTTCGCGTGTCGGTTCATGACCCTCCGGATATAACCTCGAACGGTATCCGCGGTCCTCCCTTCCTCGTCGCCTGATCCTGGCCTGACGGGCTCGCCCGTCATCCGTTCTCGCTCACCGTCTCCTCTTTCGTCGAGGTGTTATGAGCAGAACCATGCTGTGCGTGGCTGTGGCCCTGGCGCTCGTACCGTCGGGCGCTGGCGCTCAATCGTTACTGTTGACCGAATCCGACCTCCTCGCACGACTGTCCACCAACAGTCCTCGCGTACGGGCCATCCGCAGCGGCGTGGACGTGGCCCGGGTCGACGTGCTGGCCGCCAGCCGCTGGCCCAACCCCCGCGTGAACATCACCCGTGAATCAGTGGTGGGCGTCACCGAATACCTCACGACCGTGTCACAGCCCCTGCCGATTACGGGGCGCAGAGGACTGGAACAACAGAGGGCGTCGGCCTTGGTCCTGGCCAGCTCGAGCCGCGCGGACTATGAGGTGGGCCGGGTGCAGATGGACCTGCGGCTTGCATTCGCCGATCTGCAGGCCGCTCAGATCAGAGAGCGTGAGCTGATCACCACGGTGAACCGTCTTCGCGAGCTGACGAACCTCCTGGCGAGCCGTGAGGCCGCTGGGGACGCGGCCGGGTTCGACCGGTTACGGGCCGAACGGGAGCTGCTCGACGTTGAGGCCGACCGGGGCGTTGCTTCGACCGACCGCATCCGCTCCCAGGCGATTCTGGCGAGCTTCTTTGACGACATGCCCGCCCCGTCACGAATCGTGGCGGTTAGCCGTTCGACATCGCCAGAGCCTCTCCCGCCACTCGAGGCATTGCTCGAGATAGCCGAGTCGGCGCGTGGAGACCTCGTGGCGTTGCGTCGGGATATCGAGGCCGCGGAATTTGCTGCAAGAGCGGCGAGAAGACGTCTCGTCCCTGAACCCACGGTCGTTGCCGGGACGAAATCGTCAACGCTCGCTGGCGGAAACGCTGGGAGCGTCGTCGCCCTGCAGGCGACCATCCCCCTGTTCGACCGCGCCCGCCCGGAGCGTGCGCTGGCCGCCGTGAGAGATGCCCAGGCTCGCGCGCGGCTTGACGCGCTCCGGCTCGAGTTGCGTGGCCAAATTGCGTCGCTCCGCGCGACCGTGATGGAACGGCGCCAGGCCGCCGAACGATATCGGGCCGAGGCCATTGCGAGCGCCGATCAAATCGAGCGTATTGCGCAGGTGAGCTATGACGCCGGCGAGCGCGGCATCCTGGAGTTGTTGGACGCCTATCGCATCGGATCGTCGGCCCGCATCCGTCAAGCCGCCCTCGACGCGACGGTGCGACAGGCAGAGATTGAGCTGGAATTCGTCAGCGGCCGGGAGATTCCCCAATGACAACGCGACACGGACTGGTGTGCGCGGCATTTCTCGCCGCCTTCAGTGTGATGGGCTGCGCCCAGCAGGGCGACCCGCCTCAGGTGGAGTCGCCGACGCTCGATGTGACCCACTGGACGGAGAAGACCGAGCTGTTCATGGAGTATCCGCCGCTGGTGGCGGGACAGACGGTGGTGTTTGCCGTCCACCTGACCACGATGGCGGATTTTCTCCCCGTCACCGCTGGCCAGGCGAGTGTCGAGTTCACACCAGAAGCCGGTGGGCCGGCGGCGGCACTCCTGGGCCCAGAGCCATCACGACCTGGGGTATTCAGGGTCGAGGGGGCGCCGCCTGCACCAGGGCGGTATCGCTGCGAGTTGGTCCTCGATGCGCCAGGCCTTATCGATCGTCACGATCTTGGAATCGTGACGGTGTTCGCTGACGAGGCCACTGCTAACGCGGACGCCGAGAGCCGTCCGGCGGAGGATGCATCGGCCATCGCGTATCTCAAAGAACCGCAGTGGACGAACGGCTTTGCCACCGCCCGTGTGCGAGAGGCACAGATTCGAACGTCGGTTCGTGTGCCGGCGATGGTCCACCCTCTCCCCGGCGGCGAAGCGATTGTAGCCGCCCCGGCGGCCGGCCGGCTCACGGCGAATGTGCTGCCGTCGATCGGCGATCGGATCCGACCGAACCAGGTCCTCGCACACTTGGAGCCTCGGTTGTCGGCAGGCGCTGACCACGCCACGTTGGCGGCTGAGGTGGCTGAGGCGCAGGTAACGCTCGACGCCGCGCAGGTGGAGCAGACGCGGGCCGAGCGCCTCCTGGAGGAGCGGGCCGTGCCGGCCCGTCGCGTGGAGGATGCGCGTCGGGCAATCAGGGTGGCGGAAGCGCGCCTCAAGGCAGCGGACGCGCGGCTTGCGCAACGCGATCAGACGCTGCGAAGCGGCGGCGGCGCCGCATCCGGCAACGCGTTCGCCTTGCGGGCCCCGATTGCCGGGCGGCTCGCTGAGGTCATGGCCACGCTCGGTGCCTCCTATGACGAAGGCGCACCGCTGTTCAGAATCGTGCGGACGGATCGCGTGGAGTTGGAAGTGCAGGTGCCGGCCGCCAGCGTAGCCGTCGCGCGCCAGGTCACCGGGCTCGCGCTGGAATTTCCTGGCCAACCGGAGCCGATCGAGCTCGAGCCCGACCACGTGCGCGATGCCGGCGTCATCGACGCGACGACCCATGCGTTGCCGCTCCAGGTAGAAATCGAGAACCCCGGCGAGCACCTGTTAATCGGTCAGGTCGGAACGGCAGTGCTGTATACGCAAGAGCAACAGCAGTGGCTCGCGGTGCCTCGGGCCGCCGTGCTGATGGAAGCCGGTCGGCCGTACGTCTTCGTTCAGCTCGGGGGCGAGCGGTTCGCCCGGAGGTTCATTGAAATCGCCGCCCGTGACGCTGACATCGTCGGGATTCGGACCGGCGTCCTGCTGGGGGAGCGCGTTGTCACGCGGGGCGCCTACGAGGTGCAGTTGGCGTCGGCCGCCACTGGACTACCCGCTGAAGGCCACGTCCATTGAGGTGAGATCCGATGAAACGATTGATCCAATGGTCGATTGACCACCACTGGATGGTCCTGGCCCTGGCGGTCTTACTGGCCGGATCCGGTCTGTGGACCGCGCGTGAGATGCCCGTCGACGTCTTTCCCGATCTGACCGCTCCCACCGTCACGATTCTCACGGAGGGACGTGGCATGGCTCCGGAGGAAATGGAAACGCTGGTCACGTTCCCGATCGAAGCGGCCCTCAACGGCGCGTCGAACGTCCGACGGGTGCGGTCAGCGACGGCCGTGGGCATTGCGGTGGTCTGGGTCGAGTTCGACTGGGGCGCCGACATCTTCCGTGCGCGACAAATCGTTACCGAGAAGCTCACGCTCGTGGCGGGGAGCCTCCCCCCCCAAGCGGAACGTCCCATCCTGGCACCCATCTCGTCCATCATGGGCGAGATTCTCTTCTTCGCGATCACGTCAGACCGGGACGACTCCCTGACCCTTCGCACCGTGGCCGATACCGTGGTGCGCCGGCGACTTCTCGCGGTCACCGGTGTATCGCAAGTGACGCCCATTGGCGGAGACAAGCGGCAGTTTCAGGTCATCGCGCACCCCGATCGGCTCCGCGCTAACAACGTGTCTGTCACAGAGCTCTTGGACAGTGTGCGCGGTGCGAGCCAGAACACCTCCGCCGGCATCTACCGGGAGGGGCCACAGGAGTACGTGCTGCAGACCATCGGCCGGGTTCGCACGCCCGACGAGATTGGCGACAGCATCGTCGCCCTTCGCGGCGATCGGTCTGTGCTCGTTCGTGACGTGGCGGACGTGCGCGAAGGCGGCGCTCTCAAACGGGGCGAGGGATCGCGAAACGGCGCGCCGGCGGTGATCGTGGCGGTCCAAAAACAACCGGACGCCAACACGGTCGAATTGACGGCACGACTCGATCGAGAGCTCGATGCTCTTCAGGCCGAACTGCCGAGTGGCATGACGATCGACCGCCGGATCTTCCGGCAAGCGGACTTCATCGCCGTCGCGGTCGAGAACGTCGTCGATGCGCTGTGCGATGGCGGCCTGCTCGTGGTGCTGATCGTGGTGCTGTTCCTGGCGAATATGCGGGCAGCAGCGATCACGCTGACCGCGATGCCTCTCTCGCTGGCGACCGCCGTGCTCGTCCTTTGGGGGTTCGACACGACAATTAACACGATGACACTCGGCGGCATGGCCATCGCCATTGGGGCGCTCGTCGATGATGCAATCATCGACGTGGAGAATGTCGTCCGGCGACTGCGAGAGAATGCCGCCAAACCACCCGCCGAGCAGCAATCATCGGCAGCGATCGTTCGTGATGCCACCCTCGAAATTCGCACGTCCATCGTCTTTGCTACCCTCATCATCGTACTCGTGTTTCTACCCATGTTCGGTCTGTCCGGCGTCGAGGGACGACTGCTGGCACCCCTCGCGGTCGCCTACATCGTGGCGATCCTCGCGTCCCTGGTCGTGGCCATGATTGTCACGCCCGCGCTCTGCTTCGCCTTTCTGCCGAAGGCGCGCTCGATCGTGAGCGGACACGACGGATGGCTGACGCGCATGCTCAAGGCTCCGTATGTGAGTTTTCTGCCCCACGCGCTCGACCATCCCCGACTCGTCATCGTGACGTCAGTGGTCATGCTGGTCGTGGCGGGCGCGGCCCTGACGCGGGCCGGCACAGCGTTTCTCCCAGAATTCAACGAGGGAACGCTGACGATCCAGGCCAACACTCTGCCGGGGACATCGCTCCCCAAATCCGACGAGATTGGACGCCGCATCGAAGAGATCCTCATCGCACAACCCGAGGTCGTGGCGACGGCCCGTCGGACCGGTCGGGCCGAATACGACGAGCATGTGCAGGGCGTCGAGGCCGCCGAGATTGACGTGGGCTTGCGGGAGACCGGACGTTCACGAGCCGAGCTTCTCGATGAGCTTCGACGGCAGTTCTCGACGCTGCCGGGAACCAACGTGACGATTGGCCAACCGATCTCCCACCGGATCGACCACATGCTGTCCGGCACCCGCGCGAACATAGCCGTCAAGATCTTCGGCGACGATCTCCCGCAGCTGCGCCGCTTGGGTGAACGGGTCAGCGAGGTGATGACGGAGATTCCGGGCGCGGTGGACGTCTCCCTCGAGCAGCAAATGGACGTGCCCGTCGTTCGCTTCGTGCTGAATCGCACCGCGATTGCTCGGTACGGTTTGCGGGCCAGCGACGTGGCCGACGCCGTCGAAACGAGCTTCGCCGGCACGATCGTCGGACGGGTGTTCGACCGCGCGGCCGCATTCGACCTCGTCGTGAAATTCGATGCCGCGGCGCAGCAAGACTTTGAGCGCCTCGCGGATTTGCCGATCGACACGCCGACCGGTGGGCCGGTGCCGATCAGGCTACTGGCCGACGTCCGCCGCGAGGTCGGACCCAACATGATTCTGCGGGAGGGCGTGCAGCGCCGGATCGTGATTTCAAGCAACGTAGCCGGCCGCGACCTCGGTGGAATCGTCGAAGACATGCGATCAGCAGTAGCCCAGGCCGTGCCCATGCCGCCAGGGTACCGGGTTGAATATGGTGGCCAATTCGAGAGCGAGCAGCGCGCATCGCAGCGCCTACTGCTCCTCACGATCGTCGTCGTCGCCAGCTTGTTCATGCTGCTGGTGGTGGCGTTCGGCCGCCCACGGGATGCTGTGCTCGTCATGCTCAACTTGCCGCTCGCGCTGATCGGCGGGGTGGTGGGCGTGTTCCTTGCCGGTGGGGTTATGAGCGTGGCGTCCATGATTGGCTTCATCACCCTCTTCGGCATCGCGACGCGCAACGGCATCATGCTGGTCTCGCACATTCATCACTTGAGCGAGAAGGAAGGCGTCACCAACTTTCGTGAAGCGGTTGAGCGAGGGGCGCGCGAACGACTCATCCCGATTCTGATGACCGCTCTATCCACAGGGTTGGCGTTAATCCCGTTGGCTCTCGGCGCCGGGCAAGCGGGCAGTGAAATTCAGACGCCGATGGCCATCGTGATTCTCTGCGGCTTGATGACCTCGACGCTCCTGAACATGGTGGTGGTCCCGACGATGTATTTTCGGTACGCGCGCCCATCAGGACTGACGTCGACCAGGGGCGAGTAGGTGATGTTCCTTGGGGAGAATGTGGCGGAGGGACTGTCCGCCTATATAGTGCCCATCACGACTCAACACCATCCTAAGGTGTCCGTGTTATAGGCATTTATCGTCCCAATCGCTCCCAAGCCATCTGCTATAATCCGCACCAGATGGGGGACCATGTGGGGGACCGAACAGCTCCCAGACCCCTGCTGAGGACGCGGCCATGGCCATTCACAAACTCACGGTGCGCAAGGTTGACACCGCGGGTCCGGGCAAATACGAAGACGGGGGCGGGCTCCGCCTGGTGGTGTCGCCAACGGGTGCCAAGAAATGGGTCTTGCGGTACGCCTCGCGTGGCAAACGCCGGGAGATGGGACTGGGCCGGTATCCGGATGTCGGGTTGGCCGATGCCCGGACCCAGGCGCTGCAGGGCCGGAGACAGGTGGCGACAGGGGTGGACCCTATCGAGGCCCGCCGGGTGACCCCGGAGACGAGTCCTGTCTTTACGACCTGCGCCGCACGGTATATCCGAGCCCATCGGCGCAGTTGGCAGAATGCCAAGCATACGCGGCAATGGGTCCGGACGCTGAAGACGTATGCCCGGCCCGTGATCGGCGCCAAACGCGTGGACGCCATCGAGACCGAGGACATGCTCCGGATCCTGTCGTCGATCTGGAACACCAAGACCGAAACGGCCAAGCGTGTGCAGGGCCGCATCGAAAATATCCTGGACTTCGCCGCCGCACACCACTACTGCGATCCCTGGCACCCGGCTCGCTGGCGCGGCCATCTGGACAAGCTGCTGCCGAAGCCCTCCCGGGTGAAACACGTCACCCACCACCCCGCCATGCCCCATCCCGAGGTGGCGGCCTTTCTGCGGGAGTTGTCCGGAACCCGGAGTGTCTCGGCCCGGGCGCTGCAGTTCTTGATGCTGACCGCCACCCGCACTAGTGAGGTCCTCCAGGCGCAGTGGGTGGAAATTGATCGGCCCGGCGCTCTTTGGGCCGTACCCGCCTCCCGGATGAAGGGCCGGCGGGAACATCGGGTTCCCTTATCGGATGCGGCCCTTGCAGTGCTGGACGGATTGCCCCACGTGCCCGGGAATCCCTATGTCTTCCGGGGAGCCCGCTATGGCCGCCCGTTGTCAAACATGGCCCTGTTGCAACTGATGCGACACCTGGGCTATGGCGCTGCTGGGGATCGAGGGCCCTATGTGCCGCATGGATTCCGGTCCAGTTTCCGCGATTGGTCCGGTGAAGTGTCAAGCTTCCCGCGAGAGGTAGCGGAAATGGCGTTGGCCCACGCGGTGGAGAACAAGGTGGAAGCGGCCTACCGGCGGGGGGATCTGTTCGCCAAACGTCGCCAGATGATGCAGGCGTGGGCCGATTACCTCCAGCCGTAACGGCGGGAGTCTACGTACAATGGCCGCCGGCACCAACCCCGCGCACGTCCCGTCGCGTCAGCCGCGCCGCGTGACGGCCCCCGGCCGTCCTGTCATGTGTTTGCGGATGGTGCTCGCGTGGCAGCCGGCCGCGACCGCCTGCCCGGCAATCTGCCGAGCGTACCACACGTCGGACATGTGCGAGCGCCGCTGCTTCAGCGCGCGGTAGGCCTTTTGCCAGCGCGCGTACCGTGCCTGCGTGTCGCGCGTGTGGGCCTCGCGCCGCATCGTGCTCGGCGTGTAGTGCGGGTCGGCGGTCGTCGCCGCATCGACGACGTGGCGAATGGCGGCGGTGTCCAGGATGTAGGCGCCGCGATCGAAGTCGATCAGGTCCGCCAGGGCCACCGCCGTGTCCGCGACGACCAGCGTCACGTCCCCGTGCGGGCGGAGGCCCAGCATCTGGTGCCGCGTGTCGCCAGCGGCGAGCCCGAGGGGCCGCGTCCCGGACGCATCGACCCGGTGCCGGCTCCGGCGCAGGCCCAGCTGCGCGACGACAAACCGGGCGAGGGCCTCGGCATCGCACTTCCATTGGTCCACGTGTGCCGTGGTGAGCGCGACCCGGTTGATGTCGCTCCGTTTGTCACAGACGATGAATCGCGCCGCCGCGCGTGGCCCCGCGGGGATCGTCTGCACCGGCATGACGCAGTCGGCTTCACAGCCGGGACAGACCAGGGTCCTGGCAGGCCGCGCCCGAACCAGGAGCCGGTGCGCCTTGAGGGCCGAGACGGCCTCGGCCGACCACTGGTCCTGCGGCGCATGTCGGTGTGCCGGGAGGCCCGGGTAGGGCGCGCAGAAACATCAGCCAGCCGCCACAGCGGGTGACGATTCGCCTCATCGCGGCGCTGAGTGGCGAGAAAGGCTACCGCGCCATCCTGCTTGAAGCTGAAGGCGCGGAGTGGGTCGAGGTGGTCGGCGGCTATCGCGTCAGCCGAGACGCTGATCCACTCGTCGGACATCTCCGCCGCGTAGGTCTGCGCCTGTGTGATTTTCTGCGCGAACAGCGCCTTGTCGATGGCGCAGTGGTACACGTCGCGCAGCGTCACCCATCCGCCGGGCAGCACCCGGTACAGCTCGATGATCCAGCGGACGAGATTCGTATACGCCTGTTGCCAGAACGGTTCTTTGCCCTTGCCGAACAGTTGATTCAAGAGGGACGCGACCGTGTAGGCGAGCGAGTACGAATCAAGCCATGTGGCACTCAGCGGATTCCACGTCAGGCGGCCATCGAGACTCAGCTCGATGTAGTCGCCGCCTCGGCCCAGCTCGGTCAGCATCCGGCGGATGTCGTGGCAAAAATCGCCCTTCACTTCAAGGACGAGCGCGGCGGCGCGCCGCTCGGGATTCGTCGCTTGCCAGCTCAAAAGTTGGCGGGCGAACGGGTGCATACACGCCGACGTCTTGCCGGACCCGACCGCCCCGAAAATCGCCACGCCGGTATAGAGGCCACGCTCGGGGATCGTCAGCCATTCGGGAGCCGGGCTCTCGATGGCTCTGACCGGGTGATGGACCTCGCCGACGACGATCGCCGGCCCATCCGCCGAAGGCGAAAGTGGCCACTGCGGAAGGCGGGACCGGAGCCCTACCCGGACGCCCATCCGGGCGAACCAGATCCGTGACGTGCTGATGAGGAATTGCCCGGCCAGGAACACGGCCACGCCGGGCGCGACGTAGTACCACGCGACGACGGCGCGATACACGTTCGGGGTGTGGTAGCGGACGAGCACTGCCACGGGATCGGCCTCGGGAAACGCGCCGGGCCACGTCCAGGCGCACGCGACACTGACGCCGCCGACGACCAGGAACGCGCGGATGAGCCGGTCAAGCATCTGGCTGCTCGTCGTCCGGCCCGCGTGCGGGCCGGGGAGCCTTCCCGAAAGGATACATACAGACGGGAGCGACCCCCCCGAAGGCGGGAAGGGGGTCTGACACGGTGCCTGACACCCCCCCTTCGCCGTGCCGCGCCAGCGGCACAAAAGGGGGGGTCGCTCCCGTCACGTCCCGCTCCGCTGGCGCGGTTCGGGTCGGCCGGTCTAGGACGAACAACCCGAACAACGACAGCGAACAATGGAAGGGGGGGCTGACACCCCCCCGGTGTCCGTGTCAGATTGTGCTCGCCCCCGGCCTCGCCCTGCGCGTCGACCCCGGAACGGTCCAGAGGACGGGGCACCATCAGATCGCCACCTCGGGCGTGGTCAGCCGGACAGTGGGCCAGATCGAACCGCGATCAATGGCCCCCCGCGCGGTCGCCGTGGTGGGCGTACCGTCGGGGAGTTTTCGCAAGAACGAGAGCCGATCGGCGTGGCCGCAGCGTTGGCGGAGTACACAGCGACATTTCCACGCAAGCTCCTGAAGTAGCCGCTGGCCCACGGGCCGACCGGTTCGGTAGCTCGGCGCGTCAAACTCAACCACGACCGCGTCGCGTCCGAAGCGGTCGGTCGCACGCGGCCGTGTCAAATTGGTCGCGGCATGGGAGGCGATGCCGGGCCGGTACGACGCGTTTTCACCAATTCGCCGTCCGCGGGAGTTCGCGCGGACGCTGGACGCCATGGCCGCCGAGCAGATCGGTCCACGGGGCCGGGTCGTCCTGCTGCGGAACACGGTGCACGCCCAGAGTCTCTGTACTGCGCAGGAGAGCCAGGCGGTCTCACAGGCCGTCGTCTACTCCGACGAGCCGTATCGGCAGCCTGAGCGCGCGTCGTCCGACCTGAAACGGAAGTTGCGGCTCGTCTTCCTGAAGCACGCGGCGCATCGCGGCCAGCCTTCCGGGTGAAGAATGACCGCTGGCTCGGGTCGGGGTACAGCTCCAGTCGCGATGAGGCTTGAGCATCGTGAACTTATGCTGTAAGAGGCAGTCGCCCAGAATGTGTGGACGCAGCCAGTCGATGAACGCCTCTACGGACGAATCGCGCAAGTATTCGCTGCGATTCACAGATCCCAGTCCTTCCTAGCCGACGCGCCCGCCGTCGGCGCAGTCAGACTATTCGGCGAGAAACCACAGGAATCCAAACGTTCGCTCCGGCTACTCGCCGGGCTGCGACGCTTGGAAGACGACCCGCTCGATGATGAGCAGGCGCCGGCCTGCTTTGCCGAAGGCGATCTCGACCCCGCACAGCCGGGTCCTCATCGAACTGCCAACCTAGCACGGTGCGCCGACTCCATGCTGGTTATGGCCGGCTGTATCCGCCCGGCCATCGGACCGGCACTGCGCGGCTCAGCCGTGCGCGTCGATGGCGAAAGACCGCGGCGAGCGGAACGCGCGAGACATGAGCGAGGTGCGTCGCGCACCAACTCTCCCTGATCGCCGCGGATCGTCGACAACCCGCAATGCACCGATCACGAGCACCGCCTCAACGGATCCCGCCATGACAACCATGCCCTTACCCGCACCGCCGCAACGCCAACGAGTTGCGCGTTGCCGATCATCTTCGTATAGTCGCCATTCCCTTTGCCAAGGCTCGCCGGATGCCTGACTCCACCGCCGTCGGCACTGTCCACAAGGGCGACCGCCCGTTGACCACTATCGACCAGTGGCATCGCTTCGCCCCACCAAAACGCGACATCCACTGGAAAGACGGGCGTAGCGCCAAAGAGAACGCCCGCGCCTGGATCGATGCCGCGCCTGGCCTACAGCCGGACATCGCACAAATCCTCGCCGCCTGTCGCGACATTGGGCTTCTGCGCCAGTGGTACGCCGAGCCCGAAGCCCGCATCGCGATCGACAGGTTCCGTGGTGAACACCCGAACATCGATCTCCTCCTCGTCGCGGAGGACGACCACGGTCCCGTAGTGATCGCCATCGAAGCCAAGGCGGACGAAACCTTCGGCAACGAGCTCGCCGACCAGTACCAGCGTGCGCGAACCGCACGCGCGTCGAATCCTCGCTCGAAGGCAGTCGCCCGGATCGAAGCCCTGCTCGACCGATTTGCCCTCGATATCGAGCAACGCCACGTACCGCAACTGCGTTATCAGCTTCTCACAGCGACCGCTGCAGTGCTTGCGGAGGCCGACCGTCGCTCTTCAGAGCGGGCCGTGCTTATCGTGCACGAATTCGTGACTCCATTGACGCTCCAAGACGAACGCGACCGCAATGCCGCAGACCTCTACCGCTTCCTCGCGACGGCTCTCGATCATGAAGGCCACCTCGCCCCCGGAAACGTCGCCGGCCCTATTCTCGTGAAAGGAGCTCCGACCCTCTATGTCGGCAAAGCGCGAACCGTGATCTAGGCCCGCCGCCTCTTTTGTTGCGAGCCGCATGTGTCGTAAACGGTCGTTTAGGACATACGTACGAGGGCCGAGGCGAAGGTTCCGAGTGGCTAGAAGCGGGCCTGCGCGGTCTTGCAACGTCGGGACCGGGACGGGGCTCGTCACCCGGTCACCAGCGCGCGATCGCCGCGCAAATACGTGATGAGGACTCCCATCGGGTTGACGATAGCGCACACGGATCCCGACGCCTGCGCGATGGCAAGACCGCGGTCAACCACATGTGGGCCTCAACGACATCCGGCTGCACGCCGAGGCCCTGGTCGTACATGCCCACGAGATTGGCGTCAGAAGCGGTAATTCAGAAGCGTCCAGACCGCCTGGAAGAAGTCCTTCCAGGAGATCGTCTGCGGTGGGTGGCCGCCGGCGTGCTCGAAGCCGCGAAGGGGTTCCGGCTGGGGAAAGGAGGCAAAGATATGCCGGCGCTCGTCGCTGTCCTCCGGGCACGCGACGTGCGTCTCGGACTTGGGGAATCTGCTCTTTGAGCTTCGCGGCAAACTCGCGGTGAAGCTCGGCGCGGGCATGGCTACTCGCCGCCCTCGGCGATCCACTTCTCGTCGCGCCAGTCGGCCCCGTCAACGATTCTTGATATAGGGGCGTCAATGCCCGATTGCGACTACCGACCCCATGTGTAGTTCAACCGTGCGTAGTAGTACCCGCCGCTCAGGCCCCACGGCGTGAACTGGCTGTAGGGGAGGCCGAAGATGTCGGCGAACAGGTCCATCCGCTGCGAGAAGGCGTCAAAGACGTTCTGCCCGCCGACCGCCAGCGTGACGTCGCGGGTGAGCGGGATGCTGGCTTCCAGGTCGACGATGTACCGGCCGTCCAGCAGCGGCGCGTCGGCGCCGCGGACGAAGCGCGCGTCGAAGTGGTCGACCCAGGCGCCGTAGTAGTTCAGACGGGCGAGCACGCCGACCCGCGCCACCTGCTGGTTGATGGCGGCGTTCCAGCGGATGCGGGGGACGCCGCGCTCCAGGCCGAGCACGTCGCCGGCGGTGAGCAACCGCGACTCTTCCGTCAGCGCCGTGTGGGTGTAGTTCATCGTGAAGCTGAGCACCGTGTCACCGCCCAGCGCCGGCGGGGCGTAGGTGGAGACCAGATCGACGCCCTGGTTCCGGCTGGAGAAGTCGTTGATGAAGAAGCGGAAGAATTTCAGTGTGCCGGCCGAGGCGATCCCTTCCGAGAGCAGCAGCGCGCGTTCGTCGGCGTCCAGCGTGAAGGTCTGCGAAAGGGCCAGGCGGTTGTCGATGTCGACGCGGAAGTAGTCGGCGGTGAACGTGAAGGGGCCGGTATCGACGACCAGCCCGGCGGTCGTGTTGATTGACGTCTCGGGCTCGAGTGGCTGGCCGCCCCGCAGTTGCGCCGCCAGGAAGGTGGACGGCACGTTGGCGCTGTCGACTAGTTGCAGCGTGTCCGGATCGATCGTCGTCTGCACGTTCAGCGTGTTCTGCTGGCCCGGCGTCGGGGCGCGGAAGCCGGTGCTGACGCCGCCGCGCACGGAGATCTCGTCGGTCAGGCCATAGCGGGCCGACAGCTTGCCGTTGGTCGTGGAGCCGAAGGTGTCGAAGTGCTCGACACGCACGGCGCCGCCGACCGTCCAGCGATCGCCCGGATCCCGCAGCTCCAGGTCGCCGTACAACGCGACGTTGCTGCGGTTCCAGGTCCCGGCGGTGTAGGCGGGAAATCCAGGAAAGCCGTTCGAGCCGGAGACGAATCCCTGCGCGGCGTACGGTCCCACCTCCCAGGAGGGCCGTCCCCGGCGCCGATGTCGAACCGTTCGTCGCGCCACTCGGCGCCGCCCGCAATGTTGACGATGTCGGTTGCGGCGTAGGAGACGTCGAAGTTGAGATTTACTTCCTCCTGGCGGTACAGCCCCGGGTCGAAGTTACGGGGCGTGTCCGGGCCGAGCGACGCGTTGACGGTGTTGTTGAAGAAGAAGTCCGACTCGTGGGCGCCGTAGCTGGCGCTGGCATCCCAGGTCAGGCCGTTCGCAGCGAGCCGCCGCACGCCGGCCACCACCGACCTGTCGCTGACCACGCCGCCGAACTGCGGCGTGAACCCGCCCGGAATCGTCTCTTGAAAGGAGAAGCAGTGTGGGTCGGCGAACACCTGCGCGAGAGCCGCCTGGTCCGGCACGTTGTTCATGACGCGCACCGTGGGACAGTGAGCCGAGCCGTCCGCGATGCCGTCGCGCGCGTCGAGCACGTCGCCGATCAGCAGCGTCGCGCCGTCGTCGAGGCTATAGATGTTGGCGCGGGTGTTCGGGTTTCGGAAGTAGAACCCTTCGGTCACCTTCTTCTCGGCATAGTTGGCGTGGCCGTAAAACTGCATCTGGTTGGGGAACAGGTGGCCGAAGTTGCCGAACAGCTTCAGCTCGTCCTCGATCGTCGGGTTGCCCCAGATCTGCGCCGGGTCGGCCACGTCGGTGTTACCGGCCGCGATCAGCGCCGCGGCGTCGGCCCGCTGCACGCTGCGGTTGGTCGGGTCGGCGTTGCCGTACTCCAGGCTGAGGTTGACGAACCCGGTGTCCCCGAGCGGCAATCCGACGTTGCCAGCCATGGTGTACGCATCGCCGTCGCCCGCGCGGTAGGTGCCGGTATTGAACTCCAGGCTGCCGCCGGAGCGGTCGTCCTTGAGCAGGAAGTTGATGACGCCCGCGATCGCATCCGAGCCGTATTGCGCCGAGGCGCCGTCACGCAGCACCTCGACCTGCCGCAGTGCCATCGAGGGAATGGTCGAGATGTCAGGTCCCTGCGCACCGTCCGTCACGCCGGCGAACCAGGCGATGACCGACGAGCGGTGGCGGCGCTTGCCGTTGACGAGCACCAGCGTATGGTCGTGGGCCAGGTTGCGCAGGCTGGCCGGGCGCACCAGCGTGGCGGCGTCACTGATCGGGTGCGTGGCGACGTTGAACGAGGGGACCAGCGTCCGCAGTTGGTAATCGAGCGTGGTGGCGCCCTGCCTGACGACGTCCTGCAGCGGGATGGCGTCAATCGGTACCGGCGAGGCGGTCACCGACCGCGGCTGGGCGCGGGTCCCGACCACCACCACCTGCGCGGCGAGCCCACCGACCGCCATTTCCACGTCCAGGACGGCCGTGGCGCCCGCGCTCGCCTCCACCACCTGCGCGGGCACGGTGAAGCCGGAGAGGGTAAACAGCACGTCATACGTCCCCGGGGCAAGTCCGCTGAACGTGAACTGGCCGGTCCCGTCGGTGACGGTTACCTGCGCGGTGCCCGCCGCGTCCCGCGCCTCCACGGCGACGCCGGGGAGAATGCCGCCCGTGGCGTCGGTGACCGTCCCGGCGATCGTCGCGTCCTGGGCGCTGGCAACGCCGGGCGCGAACACGCCGACGGCAAACACCAGCACCAGCGCGAGTACAGTGTGTGGATGATGGGAGACAAACCATCGGACGCGGCCGTGCCGCTGCAGCTCAAGACACGCCATTGCCATGAGCCTGTCCGTCTTGTACGTGGGATGAACCTTCGACTGCATCCCCATAGTGTGGCTCCTGCAGAGCGTCCCGAGAAGTGCGGGCCAAGCCGCCCCACCCGATCAGTATGTGTCGTAAACGCTCGTTTGCGACACTTCCGAGCGGCATCACGGTCCGGCGCGCTCCGATTCAAGGGGCGAGGACCTTCTCGCCTTGCTCGTATCTTGCGCAGCGACTCCGCCGCGCGCTCGGTCAAGCCAACAGGCTCGCCGCGCCAAGTCGCGGTCGTGCAAGTGGGGGATCAGAGCTCATACCGCAGAGACAGGTGCAACCCGTGGCTCCGCAACGGGGCCTGGGTCGGTGCCAGATCGAGCCCCACCGGGTCCCGGCTGCCGTCGAGCCATTCGACCCGGCCCGGACCGGCGCCGGTCTCGATGATGCCGGCATCCGTGTACCGCCAGGCGAGATCGAGCGTCGCCCGCTCGCCCCACGACATTCCCAAGCCGGCCGTCAGCCTCCAAGTCAACGCCGTCCGGCGGGTGCCCGGCACGAGGGTCCTCGTCTTCGGGAACGTCAGGCGCGTCTCACCGCTGGCCACGCGGGTCGCTCCGAGGCCCCCGCCGACGAAAGGGCTCAACGGGCCGAGCGGGGGGCGCACCCCCACGCCGGGGAGATCCACATACACGGCCAGGATCCCGGACAGCGAGGACAGATCCACGGACACGGATTGCTCACGGTCGGGGGCCAAGAAGTTGGCGTGACCATCGAACGTAAATCGCGGCCGGGAGGTCAGCAGGGCCTCCAGCCGCACGGCGGGCGCCACGGCGTACCCGAGCCCAAGCTCAACGCCCGCGACCGTGCCGACGTCCCCCACCGACCGGAGCGGCGCGCCGTCACCGCCCACGCCGCAGCCGTACAGCGCGGCCGGGACCAGGCTCGCACAGTCCGCGTCGGTGAAGTGCGTGTCGGCCGGACGGCTCAAGTCGAGTCCGGCGCGCAGGTAGATGTCTTGCGCGACGGCCAGTCCTGGGAGCAGGGTCGCCGCCGCCGCCATCAACGCCACGGCCGCGCCGGGAACCCCGTGGTGCCACCGCTGCGCTGCGACCCGCATCGGGGAGTCAGTCATGACGCGAGCGCCTGCACCGGACGCGACGTCGTGATAGACGTGGCCGGCGTCGACGCCATCGGCCCGCAGCGCGTCGCGCTGTAGGTCCAGCGACTGGGAGCCGTCCGCCTTCGAAACGCGGGCGTAGCCGATCAACATGTGTCGTAACCGGTACCGACTGGCATGCCCGGATCGGGGACCCCGGATGGCCCGACGATACACCCAAGGGTGGCTGTACTTCCACGGATGTATTGGAGAGCCTGATGAGTGTGTTTTCGGCCGGGCGGGCCTAATACTCCAGTCGGACGACCGTCAGGCACCAGGCCCGCTGAGGCCTCGGGGGCACCTCGTAAATCCATTGCCGCCGCTCAAGGAAGAAACCGGTGTCAGAGGCCATTCGTCAGCTGTTGCTGCGAGTGGTCGATGAGAAGCAGCTCCCATGCACTTGGCGCCGAGTCGGTCTGCCGCAGCGGATCAAGCGCTGGTCGCTGAGGAGTCTGCAGCACCGGCTCGTGAAGACCGGTGGACAGCTCGTGAAGCATGCGCGCTACTACTGGTTACTCTTGGCAGAGGGGCATCTCCACCGGCGGCTGTTCAGCGACATGTTGCGCAGGCTCTGGGCGCTGCCCCTGCCGGCAGGATAGAGGGCAACCGGCTGACCGACATCTGGCGAAGAGACGGCGACGAGCGCGGGAGTGTCGGCAACATGTTTCCGAAAAACGGTTCCGGCGTCGACGCGGCCGGAGATTGCGGCGCGTGGGAGCTGGACGAACGTGCGACGAAGCAATCTGGCCATGCGGAGCGGGGATGGATGTATAAGGGACCTGATGCAGGCGGCCAAAATGGAAATTCCGGTTAATTAGGGGAGGTAGTCATGCGTCTCGCATCACTCATTGCGTCAGCCGTCGGTATCCTGGTGCTCTTGTCGGCCTCCGGCGTGTCGGCCCAGAGCGCAGCCGAGGAGCCGCGCTCGGGGTGGTACGTCGGCGGCGGCATCGGGGCCACCTGGCCATCGAACCTCGCACAGAGCGGCTGGAATCGGGATCCGATCTGCTATCCGACCGACGCGTGCTTCGACCAGGATCCCAGGCCCGAGATTTCCGGATACCGCTGGCACTACGACATCGCCGCGGCCACCGGACCCGTGTTCGAGCTCTCGACCGGCCTGTTCGTCGATCGCGCGCGCGTGGAGCTGTCGTTCAGGCAGAGGTGGAACGACCTCGATCAGATGTTCCTCAGCGTCACCAACTACGAGGGAGTGGCCATGGAGGATCGGGTCAACAGCACGGTCACGTCTGACACCCGGTCGTCGATCGACCATCTGGCCGTGCGCATGCTGACGGTCAACGCGTACTACGATTTTGCTGCCGGGTCCGTGGTCTCGCCGTATCTGGGCGCCGGGGTGGGCCCCGCGTTCGTCACGGTGGCCGGAGTGCGTTTCTCAGACGAGTACAGGGACACGGCCGGCAACAGCGACGTCTACGATCCGCCCCTGTCGTTCTACAACACCAGCCTGGACGACGACCTGTCCGACACGGTGCTGGCGGGGCACCTGCACGCGGGCGCCGACGTCCGTATTGCCGACAGGACCTGGCTGGGGCTGAAGATGACCTACTCGATGCTGGACGATATCGAGACCCGCGGCGGATACGACCTGCACGCCGCTCACGCGCTGGATCCGGACTTCGAGTACCACGACACGTTCGCCGCCGCGCGCTCCTGGACGCTGATGTTCACGGGCAAGTACGCCTTCGACAACTGAGCCGCCGCGGAACGCCGTTGGCGTGGTAGACATAGCCGATCAGCCTGTGTCGTAAACGCTGTTCACCATTGCAAGTCTTGCCGATCTCCAAGTCGACCGTCTCCGACTGAAACTCGCGCTCCAAGACAACCCTGACGACGTCAGTAGAAGTTTCTCGATGCTGAATTCCAAGGTCGACCGGTATGAAACGTCATTCAGAGCCCTGTTGGACAAAGACTCGGTGCAGGGCTACCAAGAGCAGCTGAAGGAATCCGTGGATGGCATGAGCTGGTGGAAGCGAAACGTCTTCGCAACAGGGGAACGCAGACAGAAAGAGAAGGACATCACATCGATTGGTGCGATTCGCGCGGACAGCCTCGACAATGTTCGATTGAACATCGCCCATTGGTCGCAAGACCTCGCTGGCCGAGATGCCGGGCAAGAGCAAGCAGTCGTGTACTATCGAGAACACGCTGGGAAAGGGAACGTGAAGGCCTATTACACGAGCGACCTACAATTGGAGCAAATCGTCGTTCCCCACTGAAGACCACACAGACAAACACCGGCCCAGAAGAAGGGGAAGAGGACCTAGCGGCTCGGTCCAGCGTCCCGCTTTCGGCTCGTCCTCCGGCGCCCACGCCAGCACGCCGGGCAACCGTTTCCTTGAGCCGCCGCTGCGCTCGCAGCCGAGTCGATCGTTGCAGGCGCTGGCGATCGATAACCTGTGAGGGTCGGTGACGATATGAAAGACAGACAGTTCGTGACCCCGGTACTCGTGCGAGACGGCGAGGCGACACCGCTTCGTCGAGTCCCACTCGATGAGCGAACGTTCGATGAACGCGCACTTCAGGACTTGCTGTTCGCGCACCCCACGTTGATCCCAGTCGGAGACATTGAGCCGCTCTTCGAAGGTCTTCGCCCTCTTGCGCGTGAGTTGCCGGTCGGGGGTGGATTTCTTGATCTGATCTTCATGAACGGAGAGGGGTACCTGACGCTCGTTGAAACGAAGCTCTGGCGGAATCCCGAGGCGCGCCGAACCGTCGTCGCGCAGATCATCGACTACGCCTCGCACTTGTCAACGTGGACCTACGATGAGCTGCGCCAGGCTGTGCTGGCATCCCGAAACAACGACGTCGCGGCGTCCTCCGACCCGCTGGTCGATCTTGCGAGCGATGGTGACGACGACATGGACGAGCGAGAGTTTGTCGACCGCATAAATCGAAACTTGCGGCTCGGCCGTTTTGTCTTGCTGATCGTCGGTGACGGCATCCACGAAGGCGTTGAGAAGATGGCAGACTTCCTCAACCAGACACCCCAGCTTCAATTCACACTGGGCTTGGTTGAGATGGGGTTCTATTCCCTGAATGACAAAGCACAGCCAGCAGACTTCTTCGTGCAGCCGCGGATCGTTGCGCGGACGCGCGAGGTCACGCGCGCGGTCGTCGAGATCAAAACGACGGTGCAACCGGACGAGATCCACGTCTCAGTCCCCTCCGCGCCGCCCAAAGCACAGAGCGGACGAACGAACATCACGGAGAGCGCTTTCCTCGAGCAGCTGTCACAATCGAGCTCGCCAGAGGTCGTCACGTTCGCACAGTGGGTGCTCGAGCAAGCCCCCGCACACGACCTGACGATAGAGTGGGGTGAGGCGGGGCCACTGCTGAAATACGAAGACGCCGAAACGGGCCATTTCTTCACGTTTGGGCAGCTCAGCCGGAGGGGGTTACTATCGAGCACGCAGCGACTTTCTCGACGCTGTCAAAAGCTCAGGCTCGACGCCTCTATCTATCAGGACTACCTGGACCAGGTTGCTGCCCTCATTCCTGGCGCGACCCGGCACAGGTTCCGCGCACCGTCTGGCAATGAATGGGAACAGCTGGCGACAAGCGATAGCCCAAACAAGGGCAATCCGCCACTTGCCACGTTGGTCACACACGGTCCGGAATGGTTCGAGATCATCGACGCCACTGTCCGGAAAATCCGTGAGGCTCTTGAGAACCGGGACGATAGCGCTGAATGACTGGCCAATATGCCAACTGAACACCCCGTCGACTTTTTGGCCATAAGCGTCATCTGAGCCGTAATTGGAGGGCGGAGTCACCCGCGGGTCCGGAGCGAAGCAGATGTCGGCACCGATGATAAAAGTCCGCAAAACACCGACCTGAGAAGTCCCCGGATTTCGCTTGCTGAGGTACGACCAATCGGCGTAGCTTAACTGGCCCAACCCGAGACCCCATGTCGTCCGAACGCATCGACGCGGCGCTTGCGTTGTTACGAGCCGAGTATCTCGAGACCCCAACCCTACTCCTGACCGTTGGGGAAGCGGCGGAGTTGCTGGACCTCACTCGCACCGCGGCCCTGGCTGTTCTGCAAGCATTGGAGAACTCGGGTTTTCTGGCGCTCACACCCGATGGCCGCTTTGGCCGGCCGGCGGACCGGCGGCGAGCAGATCCCGGTGCATCGTCGACAGTAAAAGTGACTTGAGCGCCTGCATCCCGTCTGTCAGGAAAAACTCTTTAACCCTGGACTGGGTGTGTCCATAAATTTAAATCAAAACTCTATTCTGACGTATTAGTGCTCTATCCCTGACGTGAGGCTAGGGTATACGACAACCAGACAACTTCCTCGAGCACGCCAAATTCCTTGCCGTACTCCGTACAATGTGTTTCGTTTCGTGAGGTGACCACGACAAGCGCGAAGCCAAAGTCGTGGTAGAAATCGACTCGATTTGAACCTCCTATGGACCCAGAGCCTTAGCCATGACCACCCTGCTCGTTGGATTCGATTCTGCGTGGACCCGCACCAATTCAGGTGCGCTCGTCGGGGTGCTCCACCGAGATGATGGGACATTCGACGAACTTGGTCCGCCTCGGATCGTGGACTATTCCCAAGCTCAAGGCGTCATTCTTCAGTGGCAAGCCGAGCAGCTGCCGACGTCGACCATCGTACTGCTCGACCAGCCCACCATCGTAAAGAACCCCACGGGCCAGCGGACTGTCGAGAACATTGTTGGATCTACAGTCGGCCGCCGCAACGGCGGGATGCAGCCGGCCAACACCTCCAGGGAGGAGATGTTCGGCAGGGACGCACCGATTTGGCCGTTCCTCACCCGGTTTGGCGGACCGGCGGATCCCCTGGAGCCTGTCGCCGACACGCGGGTGTTCGAAACCTATCCTGTGCTGGCAATAATTTCGCTCCTCTGGACGCTGCCAGATATACGCCCTGTAGTTCGCCTGCCCAAATACAACCCGGAGCGCCGGCAAACGTTTTCGATCTCGGACTGGAAGTACGTCTGCAAGAAGGCCTCAGGTGCATTCAGTGAGCGCGGACTCGTTGAAATCGTTCAGTGGATCGAGGACGCTACCCGGAAGACTTCGCCGCGCAAGCGCGATCAGGACGGACTGGATGCCTGTCTCTGCCTGCTTGTAGCGCTGTACTTGGCAGAGCAGAAAGACTGCCTGATGGTCGGTGATCGGCAGACTGGCTACATCGTCGTGCCGTATGGTGCTGAGCTTCATGCGGAACTCGATGCCCGTTGCAACCAGACCGATCGTGTCCCGTCGGAGTGGGTGCGGGCGTTCCGGTTGCTGACGAGCGAGCCATGAAGGGGTCACGGCTCGCCCCCCTTCCGCAAGCACCAGAGCGACCGCAGATACACGGCCCCCCGGCGGGTGGGAAGATGAGGCAGTCTTTGGAGCCGGACCAGCGACCCTCGGGCCGGCGCGGTGGCTGGCGGCGCCGTTGAAACGCCCGGACGGCGCAGGTGATCCGGGCCGGTCTTGGGGTGGGTGTTGCTGGACCAGTAACCGCCATTCGGCTGGTTTATTGAGATAAATCCGCCTGGCTGGTGCTAGTCCCCCTCTCACCCCCTTATTCTCCGGTCGGGTCGGCCGCTTGTTAAAATTGCCTGGTCCAAGAAGGAGTGAGCGCCGTACCAGCACTTCGCACTGGAGCTTTCAGTCCACTACTTCGATCCGCTCGCCGTCCTACGCTGGCCGCCTCAGTTTCGGGTCACGTCGCAGTCCACCAAGCGTGGATCCTCCAGCGCTGCTTCTGGTTGGCGCCATGGTGACGCACCCTGTTCTTGGTATAGATTCAGCTCGTCTTGCTCCCGTGCATAGTTGGGGTCCTTGTTGCTCTCACTAGTTCTAATTTCTTCGATGTACGTTTCAGGAAGGCTTGCCTCTTCCGCACCGGTAATCACGTGCTTCAAATACCACGTGTACGGCTTCAGCGCGGCCTCAACAGAGGCGTTGTCAGCGTAGTATGTAAAGGCGGACATGCAACGTTCGTCGGATACCTGAACTCTGACCTCCTTGTTGCGATACCCGTGATTCAGTCCTTCGCATTTGTCCAGTGTTGTCTCTTGATTGGCGTCGATCTCGAACAGCACGCCGTACACCGTGCATCCCTCGGAACTCACGATGTCGCACTTACCAGAACCGTCTTTTTTGCTTTTCTTGTGGAACATCAACCGATGTCCGGGAAGCCAGCCCATGCCCAACGCTTTGGCAGAAGACACTCGTTGTCGCAGCCTGCAAACCAACATGTTTGACCCGTATGCGAAATAAATCACTGTGCCGTCACGCATCACTCGTCCTCAAGGCGCGAATGAAACAGCACGACGCCTCGATGGTCAGGAGGCGGCCGCTGTGATGTATACGACTTGGCTGGACAGTGACAATGTAGCTCATCCGAGCTTTTCGCGGAGTGCCTTATACGGCGTCTTCCCCTGGAACGCTTCGTGTGGGCGTTGGTAGTTGTAGAAGTTCTCCCATTCGTAGCGTCGGCACGTTGTGATCCACGAAGGATCGCCGTTTCTCGCCGCGGCCGCGTTCCTAGCGCTGCCCTTCGTGCTGCGCGACCTCATCCGCGGGTGGCTTCGCCGCCCGCCCGCCGTGCGGCGCGTCCCCCGAGCGGTCGGGTCCGTCACCGGCCGTCACGGCCGAGGCATGGGACGCCCTCGCGACCCATGCCTCCCACTAGAGCGGATTTCATGAGGTCGTAGCGACCGAATAGCCGCAATGTCGAAAGTAGTTGCGGCATTCGGCTGGATCATAGCCGGGCCCGGCGGCGCCAATGGTGTTCCACAGGACCTCCCGTGTGCGACAGCGGGCCTTGCGCAAGATCGCCTTCAGCTTCGCAAACGCCAGCTCAATCGGATTGAAGTCAGGACTGTATGTCGGCAGAAACCAGAGTTGCGCGCCGACGGCTTCGATCGCTCGTCGCACCGCGGGGCTCTTGTGACACGAGAGGTTGTCCATGATGACGATGTCGCCAGGCGCGAGCGTTGGCGTCAGGACCTACTCGATGTAGGCCAGAAAACTGGCGCCGTCGATCGGCCCATCAAACACGGCCGGCGCGGTGAGGCCTGTCACGCGCAACGCCCCGAGAAACGTCGTGGTGTGCCAGCGGCCATCCGGCGTGTGGTCGGGGACCCGGGCGCCGGCCAGCCCGCGGCCATCGCGGCGAATCAGATCGGTCCGCACACCACTCTCATCGAGAAACACGAGGCGCGCGGGATCGAGCGTCGGCGCCGCGGCGCGCCAGACCGTGCGGGCGCGGCGGACGTCAGCGCGATCGTGTTCCGACGCGTGTACCGTTTTTTTTAAACCGGAAGCCGAGCCGTTTGATCGTGCGGCACAGCGTGGGGAGACTCGCCGACGTGCGCAGGGCCTCCTGTAATTCGGCCAGCGTGCGATCCGGCCGCTCGCGGATCAGGGCCGCCAGCTCCGTGAGCTGGGCGTGGAGGATCCGCGGGCGCCAGCGGGTTTGCTTGCGGGGCGCCACCTCGCCGGTTTCGCGTCGACGCTGCTTCAGCCGATCGACCCACGCGCGACTGACGGAGTACTTCTCGGCGAGTTCGTCCGACGGTAACCCCGCGTCCGCATCGCGCAGCACCCGGAGTCGTAGATCCATCGAGTACGCGGCCATAGCTACCTCCTGCGCCACAGGAGTACCACGACCGCGTACTACGTACAAGTGCAATTCGCTTTAGGCGCTGAGCGTCATGTAGAGGGCGTTCCTGCTCAGGTCTGCTAGGATTGCGGCATGTGTTCACGCCGCGCGCGCCAGACACGGCGTCTTCGTTGGAGTTGGTGGGCGACCGGAGCACTCCTCCTCCCCCTCATCGCCATACCAGTCATGGCAGCAGCGCAGGGCCGGCAGTTGCAGCTCGTGTCGACGGCGTGGTCGCCGTTCACCAACGCGCCGGGACAGGCGCGGGTTGCCCTCGATCTGGTCGACGTGGCTCTCGAACGCGTGGGGATCACCGCGGAAACGGTCATCGTGGACGAGGCCAGGCTGACGCCCTTACTGCTGAGCGGCGAGGTCGACGGGAGCGCGGCGCTCTGGCAGGACACGGAGCGCGAACGCGCGTTGATTTACTCGCAGCCGTATCTCGAGAATCGGTTGATCCTTGTCGGGCGGCAGGGCAGCGACGTGTCCGCGACCTCACTGGCCGATCTCGCCGGCAAGCGGGTCGCCCTGGTCGCCGGGTACGCGTATGGTGAAGTCGTCGAGACGACGGACGGGCCAACCTACGTTGGCTCGGACAGCGAGGAGGATAGTGTCGTAAAGCTCCTCAACGGTGAGGCGGACTACACGCTGATGGACGACATCGTCGTCCAGTACCTCATCAACAACCACGGAGAAGAGGCTCGAACACGGCTGGCGTTCGGCTCGGCACCGCTACTTACACGCTCGCTTCACTTCGCTGTCCGCCGGTCGCTTCCGGACGCCGAGTCGATCATCTCCCGGTTCAATGCCGAGTTGCGCGGCATGATCGCCGACGGCAGCTACCATCGCCTGCTCTAGCTCGACTGGATTCGAGCGGACGTTGACGGTGACGGTCGCAGGGAGTACGTGCCTCACGCCGATCAAACCGGCCCGCGCCCGCCGGAGCGTTCCTACGAGCTCTTCGCGACGGGCAGTCCGACCGCGGAGCCCGGCGCGACGCGGCGCTTCTACTTCGGCGGCAACATCTACGAAGGCTGGTCCACCGTGCCCGAGCGGTACAAGGCCCCGTCCTCCAGCAGACCCGAGCCGGGTCGGAACACGGTCAGAATCTTCACCTTCACGTGGTAGCGAGCGCGGGTCCAGTGCGCCCGTGTCACGTGATCCCGTAGAAGATCTCGGCCCACGTCGCTTTCGTGAGCGTCATTCGCCTCAGCGACGTTTCCAAGCGGTTCGACGGCAGAGCAGGGCCTACCGAGAAACGAGGACGGAACCCCTAGTACGTTTTTCATGATGCTGTGGTGACTGGTAACCGCTGTCGAAGCTCCGCACGTGAGCGTCTATGAACCATTGACCTACGATCAGCTGATGAGCCACTCCGTCCGCCATCATCTTCGCCTTGAGATTGATGCCTACGACGAGACCATCCGCATGTTCATCCCAGGCTACGAAGAAGGCTTGGCGAGGGCTGCCAACGAAATCGCTGGTGTTCGCCCAACCCTGGTGCTTGACCTCGGCGCGGGAACGGGCGCCTTGGCTGAAGCGATGCTGGACCATGAACGCGTCGGTGCCGTTGAAGCCATCGACATCGATCCGGAGATGCTGGCCCAGGCGCGCCTTCGGCTCAAGCGATTTGGGACCCGCGCTCGTGTCCGCCGGCGGTCGTTCGAGGCGCCACTCCCCACGTGTGACGCCGTGGCTACGGCCCTGGCTCTGCACCACGTTCCCACCATGGCACGCAAACTCACGCTTTATACACGCATTTACCGGGCGCTCCGCCCCGGTGGCGTCTTCGTGAACACCGACGTGGCCATCAGCGCACACCCGGGGGCGCGTGAGCAATCGTACCGTCGATGGGCCACCCACCTGGTGTCGTGCGGCATTGACGAACAGCGCGCCTATGAGCACTTCGCCGCGTGGTCGGCGGAGGACACCTACTTTTCAGTCGACGACGAACTTGCGGCCATGCGCGAAGCCAAATTCCAGGCTGACTGTATCTGGCAGGATCGCCCACACACTCTCCTGGTAGGACGCAAGATCTGAGCCCCGGTCTACGGAAATCTTGATGTCCCCCGTATATCGGCTTCGGGTTCAGCCTCCGTGCGCGGCGGAGTCGACGTGTCGCACGCGCGGGCCGTGACTCGGCGAATCCCTCCAATCTTGCGTGCCGATGCATACCAACACGACGTTCGACTGAGCGGTTACCCCAACCGCTACACGGTGATGAAAAGCGCTTTAGGTCGAGCGGTGCCGGCAGTCCACCGCGCTGGACCCTACCCGCCAGCCGTGCCGCCGCGGGCCGGATGTGTCACCCGCATAACCTCAGACAAGCGGAGGACGGCGCAGCCGTTGACGCGCCGAGGGTGCAAGGTACAAGTAGAATAGGTAGTGGTCCAAGGATTCAGGGTAAAAGGGTAAAGTGGAGGGCAATGAGCATCCGCGTAGACGTTCAAATGGATCTCGAAAGCGCATCGACGCGGTACGTCGCAACGGCCACGCTGGACGGGAAGCGCCTACACAAAGTCGGTAAGTACGGTGGCCCGGAAGTCCGCGACGAGGTGTTCAGGGAGATGGTAGCGTGGCTGAAAGGTCAAGAATCGCAAGCGCCAGACCACTACTGGCTGCAGACCTTCCCTAAGTGAACCGCGCCTTCGACCCAGGGGCTGATGGGGGACCCCCTCCACCATGTTTAGCCATAAATACTAGATTTTTGTGCCGTCTAGCTGTGTTATCTACAGTCCTACCCCCATATTTTCAGCCCGTCTAAGCCTGTTTTCAGCCGTGAGAGTGTCCCGGAAATACACAGGTCAGCATCGCTACCCTGAGCCGGTCCTCCCGCCGCGCGTGCATTCCGAGACGACCATGACCTATGCGCCGCCGGAGTTGGCGAAGCACTTCGCGCGCTCGAACGCCTGCGCCGTACCGATGGGAACGGCGGGCCGGAACCGACTGGTAGGCCCGTTCTTGCTGGTACGGACGGCCGGCAGAGCAGCGCATCGTAAAATGTACTGAATGGAGCGCTTGCAACTCGCCCAACCGACAGGCTACCAGATTGAGCATATCTTTGCGGATGCCGTGCGGCAGCTCGGCCGCAAGAAGGCGATCGAGATTGGACAGATGCACCGGTTCCTGAAGGAATTGGAACTACCAGACGATGGGGTCTTGGTGCCGGGCGAGACGCCGGATTTCACCTACGAGACGGCGGGGCGACGAATTGGAATCGAGATACGGACGCTCTTCGACAACAGGCTCGTAGAGGAGGCCGCGCGCAGAGAACGCATCGTGACGGAAGCGCAGAGGCTTGTGGCGGACGACACTCGATTTGACGGTGTGCGACTGTTGGTCGCGTTCGGGAACGCACCGCTCCCGACGATCAAGGAAGGCGCTGAGAAACTCGTTAGGCAGGTGTGCGGGCTGGTGCCGAGACGAACATTTGCGAGAATTGAGCAAGATCGATCCTGTTTATTTCGGACGATCAGCTTTTCCCCAAACGACAGAGACGCGAAATGGCTGGCAGTCGGGACGGTCGAGTCTCCTGAAGAACTGACGCAACCGGTGTTGCAACGGGCCGTGGACGAGAAGGGCCAGAAGGTCCGACAGTACCGCCGCGACTGCACGGACCTGTGGCTGTTGCTGGTGTTGCCGCTCTTTCCTGCTCGAAAGCCGGCCTTCGGACAACTGCGGTGGCCGGCGGCCGGAGAACGGTGGGTCGTGAAGACACAATTCGACAGGGTCTTTGTGTTCGAAGAGGATTCCGGTGAACCACTGCACGAGGTTGCAACCATCGCCCTGAGACCCGACTGACGTGGACAGATGAAGCTCGACGAACACCCGTCGCCGGGATCTCTCCTGTCGCTGACGCCTTCGGGCCGTGGCTCCCAGCAGCGTCAACCGGACGCGGACGTCCGCCACAGGGTGCGGGCTCGTCCCCCCCGCCTGCGGGGGCAGCCGGGCCGCGTCAAGGCGGCTTCAGCCGCCGCCCGACGTGCAGTCGAGAAGGACGTTCCCGCCTTGAGGCGGTCGTCGTTGAACGTGCTGCTCCTACCCCCACTCGACAGTCTGCGCTTCTTCGAGGCCGTGGCTCGCCACCAGGTCTTCGGCCGCGGCGCGGCCGAAGACCTGGCTGTCGGCGGACGTGCGGGTGCGGATGCTACTGATGCACCAAGCCGAGGGGTTCCGAGTGCGAGGACGCATGTCCGCCGACCATGACCCGCTGTCCGGTGTGCGCGCCGGCTACGACCGTTGGGCGAGCGTCTACGATCACGACGACAATCCGCTGTCGCCGCTCGAGGAACCGCACGTCCGCGAGGCGCTCGGTGACGTCCGCAATCTCGACGTGCTGGACCTCGGCTGCGGCACCGGCCGGCACACCGCGTGGCTCGCCGCAGGGGGACGACGTACCGCCGGATGCGACACGCCGCTAGAGTGGCTTGCGGTCGAGTCGTTCGATGTTCCATGCGTTACTCCCGGCATCGTAGCCCCGGACAAACGCGGCTTCTTCCACGAACCGCCGCCCCTCGCGGCGCGTCATGTGGATCACCATCGCGATGCCGTCCACCACGCCCCGACAGGTCACGTCCCACGGGAGATCGCCCCCGCCCTGCATCGCACAGCTCGCCAGCCGTGAGAGGGCGCTCTCGGCGTTGTTCGCATGGACGGTGGTGAGCGAGCCGCCGTGTCCGGTGTTGAGGGCTTGCAACAGGTCGGCCGCTTCGCCGCCGCGCACTTCGCCGACGACGATGTGATCGGGTCGGTGCCGCAAGGCGTGGCACACGAGGTCGCGAATCGTGACGGCTCCTTTCTGCAGCCCGCGCGGCTCGAAGCGGACGCAGTTCGGGGCGTCGATGCGGAGCTCCAAGGTGTCCTCGATCGCCACGATCCGCTCATCGTCGGGGATGAGGGCAATGAGCGCGTTGAGCAGCGTCGTCTTGCCGCTCCCGGTGCCGCCGCTCACGAGAATGTTG
This sequence comes from Vicinamibacterales bacterium, assembly GCA_965197935.1. Lineage (GTDB taxonomy): Bacteria > Acidobacteriota > Vicinamibacteria > Vicinamibacterales > CAZQMT01 > CAZQMT01. The sequence goes on from CBDAOD010000003.1 coordinate 1,825,490, forward strand.
CGCCGGGTGTGCAACGTCTTTTCCGCCGCCGCGCGGATGTTCTCGGGCAGCGTGCCTTGTGCGACCAGCTGCGCCGCCGAAAAGGATCGGTTGCCAAAGCGCCGCACGGTGATGGCCACGTGCGGGCTGGCCGGGGGCACACAGATGGCCACGCGCGAGCCGTCGCCGAGGCGCGCATCGAGGATCGGCGTCGTGGCCGGGTCCAGGCCCAAGGGCCGGGCGATATGGATCGCCGCCCGCTCCAGCGCCGCCGCGTCGAGCGCGGGCGCGTCAATCGGCCGGAGCCGGCCGTGGCCTTCGAGCCACACGTTGCCCGGCCCGTTGATCATGATTTCGCTCACGTCCGGATCGTCGAGCGCCGCCTCAAGCCCCGGCAGAAACGGTTTCAGGAGATCCAGCCCGTCGCCGCTCATAGCTGGCCGGTCCGTTTCGCGTGCCAGTACGGGAGATCCGCCGGCAGATAGTGGGGCTTGAGGTACACCCGCCGGGGTGGCAGGGACTGCACCCCATCGTAGGGGAGACAGATCGCCTGACAGTTGCCGAGGAGCGCGAAGTCGCGCGGCTGAAACACCGCCTCGCGGTGGTCCGTGAAACTCTTGCTCGCCCCGACACTCCCGCGCCCGCCACCGGCCTGGGCGGACAGAAAATTGATCCCGCTCTGCCGAGAGGTTTCGTTGATGGCGTAGGTGGCTTTGAGCTTGCGGACCTGCCCACAGAGCTTCGAGGCGGTCTCGGCGCTGGACTCGTCGCTCAGGCTCAAAAAGATCCGCGTGCGGAGCGTTTGCAGGAGCGTCCGCCACGCCTCGGAACTGCCCAGCACGGAGCGCAGCGAGCTGATGGATTGCGTCGCGACGATGGGGATCACCCGGCACTGCCGGGTGAGGGCAAAGGCTTTTCGTCGCCGCTCGGATCGTCCTCGCCGACGCTGGCGAAGGCTTGGTATTCGTCGCAGATAAACACGGCCGGACGGACGTAGCGGCCAGGCTCGGATTTCATCATCGCCGGTCGGCGCAACAGCGATTGGAGCCACGCATTTTTTAGCATGACGCCGACGGCGCGGGCCAGCGCCGGGTTGGTGCCGGCGGGCATGTTGAGGGCCAGCACCTTGCCGCTCTCGATGAGGTGATCGAGGGGCGGCAGATCAACGCCTTTCATGGCGGTCGCCGCGAGCGGCGTGGTGTCGGTGCCGGGCGCGTCGGGCGCGTCGCCGGCCGGGTCGTGGAACCGTCGCGCCTCGGGCGCGGCCGGGCAAAACACGCGAGCCACGGACGGCACGTCAAACATGCTGAGGAACACGGACACGCCTTCCACGATGCTCGACCGAATCTTGTTGTCGAGGGTGTTCCAGTCGTGGACGTACCAGCGATGCACGGCTTCGACGCGGAGCCGGATCTCCTGCGCGGTCGTACTCTCGACCCGCTCTCGGTCGTACGTGATCGTGTGGGTCGTGAGGTACTCGAACGCGGCCGGGTCCGCGCGCGTCTGGAAGCGGGTCAGGTCAGCCGGGTTCGGCTGAAAGCCGAGACGGCGAAGCGGGGTCAGGTGGTCGCCTGTCAGCGCCGTCGCCGCGATGGTGATCCGCGTGTCGGACATCTCGGCCGCGTAGGTCTGGGCCTGTTGAATCTTCTTGGCGAACAGCGCCTTGTCGATGGCGCAGTGGTACACGTCGCGCAGCGTCACCCATCCGCCGGGCAGCACCCGGTACAGCTCGATGATCCAGCGGACCAGATTCGTGTAGGCCTGTTGCCAGAACGGTTCTTTGCCCTTGCCGAAGAGTTGATTGAGGAGGGACGCGACCGTGTAGGCGAGCGAGTACGCATCGAGCCAGGTGGCGCTCAGCGGATTCCACGTCAGCCGGCCGTCAAGGGACAGCTCGATGTAGTCCTCGTCGCGGCCCAGCTCGGTCAGCATCCGGCGGATGTCGTGGCAAAAATCCCCCTTCACTTCAAGGACCAGCGCCGCCGCGCGCCGCTCGGGATTCGTCGCGTGCCAGCCGAAGAGTTGGCGCGCGAACGGGTGCATACACGCGGACGTCTTGCCGGACCCGACGGCCCCGAAAATCGCCACGTCGGTATAGAGGCCCCGCTCCGGGATCGTCAGCCAGTCGGGGGCCGGGCTCTCGATGGCTCGGACCGGGTGATGGACCTCGCCGACGACGATCGCCGGCCCGTCCGCCGAAGGCGAAAGGGGCCAGCGCGGAAGGCGGGACCGGAGCCCCAGACTGACGCCCATCCGGGCGAACCAGATGCGGGATGTACTGATGAGCAATTGGCCGGCGAGGAACACCGCCACGCCGGGCGCCACGTAGTACCACGCGACGACGGCGCGGTACACGTTCGGGGTGTGGTAGCGGACGAGCACCGCCACGGGATCGGCCTCGGGAAACGCGCCGGGCCACGTCCAGGCGCACGCGACACTGACGCCGCCGACGACCAGGAACGCGCGGATGAGTCGGTCAAGCATCGGGCCGCTCGTCTCGGCTCGTCGTCCGGCCCGCGTGCGGGCCGGGGAGCCTTCCAGCAGGGATACCTACAGACGGGAGCGACCTCCCCAACGGCGGGGGGGGATGGGACACCCGGTGGGACACGGGGTGGGACACCCCCCCGCTTGCCGAACCGCGCCAGCGGTGAAAAAGGGGGGGTCGCTCCCGTCTCTTCCCTCTCCGCTGGCGCGGTTCGGGTCGGCCGGTCTAGGACGACAAACCCGAACAACGACAGCGAACAATGGAAGGGGGGGATGGGACACCCCCCCCGGCTGTTTTTGGGACACCCCCCCCTCTGTCCGCGTTCCGTTTTCCCTGCCACGGAGCCCGCCACGGAGCCTGCCACGGAACGGGGCACGGTTCGGGGGCACCATCAGATCGCCACCTCGGGGGTGGTAAGCCGGACGGTGGGCCAGAGAGAGAAGCGGTCAATCGCCCCTCGCGCGGTCGCCTTGGTGGGCGTGCTGTTGGGGAGTTGTTGCAAGAAGACGAGACGATCGGCCGCCTTCTCCCATCCGCCGGCCGCGCGCAAGAGTTCACGATTGCCGGCGGTAATCGCTGTCTCAAGCCGGGCGATTTCCTAGCGGATGTCCGGGTCGGCCTTGGTCGGCCCGACCGGGTCCGCCGCGCCCTGGCCGTCGCCGGCCTGGGTCGAGCGTTTCAGGACGGGCGCGGCGCGTTCCGCGGCCTTGACGCCCGTGCCGACGGCGACAACGTGCACGGCGAAAGTCCGCGCCCGGAGCGCGGCCCACAGGGGCGCGTGGGCCACGCCCCACGCGCGCAGTTCGCTATCGGTGGACTGCCCGGCGTCCACATACACGAACGTCGCCGCCCGCGCGTCTATGGCGATCGGAAGTTTCAGAGCAAAGTAGCGCGGCTGGCCCTTCTCACCCTCACCATATTTCCGGTACGGCAACACGGCCCGGTCGATGCCGAGCGCCTCGAACCGCCGAACTTTATCGGCCTCAGTCGGGAGCCATCCGAGGGCCGGCCGCTCGATGAGGTAATCGAGCGAGAGCAACCGGCGCATGAGGATGTGCGTGGTCGCGTTCTTGCCCCGACGGTGCCGCACGTCGGGGATGCCCAGCGCCCGATAGAGGGCTTTCCCGGTGAGCAGGACGGCGCGCGCGCCGCCGGGGAAGATGCCCCGCTCGTCCTCGATGGCGAACTGCTTGTCGAGGAGTGGTGCACGAACACGCGCGCCGCTTCGCGGTTCGCGCCGTCGAAAAAATGGCGCCATTGCGACCGCGTAAAGACGCCGGTATGCAGCGCGACCAGCGCGATCCATTCGGCCTTTCGGCCGCTCCATCCGAGGGGTTCAAGACAGCGCGCGCGGTCCTGCAACGTCGGGACCGTGACGGGGCGCGGTGTCTCTGGGGCGGGCTCGTCGTCATCCGGTCACCAGTGCCCGATCGCCGTGCACGTACATGATGAGGAGGCCCATCGGATTCACGATCATCAGCTAGGGATCGACCGTCCGCTCGGGGTGGCCGGTGGCGTGGCCGACCGAACGTCACCAGGACGCGGGTTTGTGGAACGTGCCCTTCGCATCGGTCAACACCGGGGAAAACTGGCTCGCGATCAGGTCGGATTGCCGGATCCTCTTCAGAAAGGTCGCGACGCGCTTCAGTTCGGCGCTGTGTTGCTGATGTGGGTTAAGGATGCCGACCGGCAGGTTCAGTTCTTGCCGCACAATTCTCACCGGCTCGGAGAGATCTGAGTCGTTTGTGATCAGTACCGCGACTTCGAACGTGCGCTGAAATGCGTCGTGAACCAGGCGGCGCGCGGTCGTGCTCGGCGAGCCGATGGCGGTCTCCGCCGGGGCGATCGCGGCGAGCGCAGTCTTCCCCATAACGGCAATTATCGGTAAGGATTTTAGCGCGCCGTGAGCCCTTGCCCCCGGTCCCAATCAAGGGCCTGGGCAAGGGCCGTACAGCCGACCACCGCGCGGGAAGTCGTGGTCATTCTCGCCTCCTATGTCGTAGGCCCCGCAACAACGGGAATCATCGACTGTCGCCGTACGTCCGGCGTCAGAAGCGGAGCGATACGGCCACGCCGCGGCGGTGGCCCGACAGCAACGGCGAGACGGTCAACCGTCGCTGTGCCGCACCCGTCGGGCCGTAGATGGCACTGTCAAGTTGACGAAAAGCTTGTCGATCGACCCCCAAGATACTGGGCTCGAGCCAGCCGTGAACCCGCCATGCTGGGGCTCAGAAACGGCCGTCAGCCTCAACTTGACAATACCTCGCCAGGTCACTGGCCGAGAGCCGGACCTTCCCCCCTGTGATCCTCATCCCCTTCGTCCGGCCCTACCGCACGCCCAGCGCCTTGAAGGCCCCGTCCTTCGGGTCGGCGTAGAAGCTGGTCTGGAATTTGGCGAAGAGTTCCCCAGGTATTGTTGGGATGTCGCCGACGCTGGCCATCGGCAGCAGTAGACGTTTGGCGCCAGCCTCCGCCGCAACCTGGAGCGACTCGGCAAGGTTCTCCACGGGGACGATGTTGCCGCCCAGGCTCATACTGCCCAACACCACCATCTGCGGCTCGAGCGACTTGCCGACCAAAACCGAACAGAGCGCAACAAAGGCGACCATCGTCAGTGTCGTGGAAGGTCCCGTGTTGTGGGCCTCGACGACGTGCAGGTGGTAGTCGTGATTGCCCGGATTGAGAGACGCCTGGACCTGCGACGCGTTCGCACGGAAGTAGTCGAAACCGACCTTGACGGACTCCTTCGCTGCCGTATTCGAGCCGAAACCAGAAAGCTTCAGCTGCCCGTTGCCGGCGGTGACCTGGGTCTCCAAGCGGTAGAGCCCTAGCTGGCCGCCACTGCCCCTACCGACCGTATAGAGGGACCCGGGGTTCAGGGGATCGTCTGGGATCAACGAGTCACCACCCTGCTCCATCACGCCAACAAGTCTTTCTTCATTCGTGTCCAGGTCGATGTAGCTGAAATGCACGTCGTAGAATTCCATCCCCCCGATGCGCTTCAGCTGCTCCTTTATGCGCCGCCTCGCTTCGAGGGCGTACTCGAGGCACTGCCGGACCGCCTCCTTGTCGTACTCCTCGTGCGGATAGAGCAGCTTGAGGAGCCCCGAGACCGTGTGCTTGACGGCGATCGTGTCTCGCTGGTTGAGATCGCGGCCAAGTCGAAAATACTTACTGATTGCGTCTCCGAAATTCCGCTTGCGCATCTCGCGGAAGAACTCGGCCAGGTAGTCCACGATGAAGCCGTACTGGTCCGTGAAGAACTCGGGCCGCATCTTCGGGATCTCCCACCCCGGAATGTAGGCGTGGAAGCGATCAAAGAAGGCCGAGTCGATCATCGCCTCCGGAAACGGTGACAGCAGATGGCTTGTCTTGAGAAGCGTCTTCACGTTCGAAATATTGCCGACAAACACCATCGAGGCCGAGGCGTTGACGGAACCGCGGCCGCGCACGAAAGACCCAGAAGCCATGTAGTCCTTCATGATCTGGACGCCGTCGTGGTCCTTGAAATGGATGCCGGCGACCTCGTCGAAGGCCACGACGTCCCACAAGCCCACCAGGCCGACCTGGAGGCGCGTCAGGTTGTAGAAAAGGTTCGCGACCGTAGTCTGCCCCCCCGAGATCAAGATGCTGTTCGGGCTCACCTCCTTGTAGATGTGGCTCTTTCCTGTCCCTTTGGGCCCGAGTTCGCAGACGTTGTAGTTGTTCTCGATAAACGGAATCATGCGCGCCAGCAGGTGCCACTTGACCCGTGTGTCCAGGGTCGTGGGCTCCATGCCCGATGACCGAATGAGCATGTCGAGCCACTGCTCCGCGTCGAATTGTTTCCGAGCCTCTCGCAGCTCGTCCATATCCATGTTCGGCATCTGAATGGGCTTCAGTTGCCGTACCGAAAACGGGGACCCCTTCTGCCCCTCCTCGAAGAAATACTCCAGGGTCACGAGCGCCCAGATCCCGCCCACCAGGAGCTTCTCGTACTGCTTGACGAACGAGGTCGGAACGACAACCCCTTTGATCCCAAGACCGAAGAGGTGGCCTTCATACACGTCGCGCTTCTCGCTGAGCTCGACGCTCACCTTGTCGATGACCTTGTAGGTCCCCTTTTCTCGGACCAGAGACTTGACCTTCTCAGCCTCATCGGGGCGTACAAAATTCGCAGCAAGGACCCTCTTCACCGTTCGGAGGCCCTCTGCGACGACCTTTTCGTCCTGGGACGAGCAGTAATTCCCCAGCAGGTACTCGAGCACGAACACCGGGACGTTCGCGCCCTCTTTCACCAGTTTGGTGAGGTCCTTGCGCACGATCTTCCCCGCGAAGTGCTCGTTCAGCAGGTCGTCCAGATCACCGCGCGCCATCTGCTGGTTCTCAGAAGTCATCGTCAAAGCTCCTGTCGATCACGACCGGCACAGATTGCACCTCGGCGTCGCTTTCGGCATCGCGCAGCACCAGGCGGTACGCGGTGGTCTTGTCGTAGCTTCCTGTGCGCAACTCGAGGCGAATCGACTTCTTGCGCTCGTCGATGCTGTCCGACGCGCTGTCAAACGTGATGGTCTCCACCGACGTGACCGCACGGGCGCCGTCATAGACGGCGGCGCGCAGGGTAATCGGTCTCCTCCGCTCGCCGACCGCCTCGGTCTGGATGAACTCGAAACGATACATTGGCGCCGTCATCTTGTGATTGGCGCCCAGCACCTGCACCGAAACCTTCTCGCTGCGAGAGCCCGCGCCCTTCTTGCCTCGGAGTTGCGTGACCGTCACAAGCGGCACCACCACCTCCTGCGGCATCGCGCCCCCGTGCACGTATCGCGCGCCACCGACAAAGTGGAAGCGGTTGGCGGCTCGAGGCACCCAGAACTCCATTCCCCCGGTGGCACCGGCGGTCACGTCAATGGAACCATGATGCGCTGCGGAGGTCGGGCTCAATTCGCGGCCGACCACATATCGATTCTTCACTTTCACCGCAGGTTGAGGCATCTCGGTGAGCTTGCTCTTGTCGGTGTCACCCGGCGCGTCCTGCCGGAAGAGGAAGCCATGGTCGGCCGTGACCCACACCTTGGCGGCGTTCAGCTTGTTCATACAAAACTGGACCAGCTCCACCAGCTCGTCAATGCAGTCGGAGACAGCCTCGAAGGTCTGGCCTTCGGTGAGCCCGCTGTCGCCCTTGGCGTCGATCACGTTGTGGTAGATGTAGACCACACGCTTGCCCTGGGTAAACTCTCGAGCCTCCTCACTCTTCATCCCGCTGAGGAGCTTCGCCTGGCAGGCCATCCCCTCCACGGTGGCAAGCTGCTCGCCGCGGGCCTCCGTGCCGGCGACGGCCTTGCCGTCGACCAGCACGGCGCCCTTCTCGCTGTAGGCCAGTGTCTTGTGGGGCAGCAGGCTTGCCATGCCCAACGCGGTGTAGGACGGCAGCACGCCGAGCATGGCCGACAGCTGAGCGTCCATCCGGTAGCGACCGTTCAGCGTCTCGGTCAGTTCCGTGGCGGCCTCATACCGAAAAGCGTCGCTGATGATGACAAACGCACGGCGGCGCGGCGACTCGGCCAGGTGCGGCCCGATACTGGTCGCGTAGAACTCTTGCTGAGCGGGCAGTGTCTCGAGCGACCACGTGCCCAGGAATCCTTCGTCAAGCAACCGACTCCACTCGACGCCCAGCGGCTGCAAGAAGCCTTGGTCGTAAACCCGATCCACTTTCTCGGCCAGCGTCTTGAGCAGGTCCCACCACTGACCGAGGGCGGGCCTGGCCTGCGCGCAGAACCGCCGATAAAGCCGGTCGAAGCGGTAGAGGTCCGTCTGATAGGCGGCGAGCACGTCCCCTGGAACCTCAAAGCGCAAGGTGTTTCGACGCTCGGTATGTAGCGCGAACAGCTCAGCGGCTGCCACGACCGCATCGTAGGCGTTGGCGACGGCGCGACGATCGGCCGCGTCACTCCCGGGCCCGGAGAGCCAATGCCCCGCCCGCCGTTCCGTGGCCAGACCAGCCACGAGCCCCGCGTCCGTGGTCTCGGCTTCGGCGAGCAGCCGCTCCTTCATGCCGAAGATGACTCGCTTCTCAGCCTCCCAGAACGTGTAGACATCCTTGACGGTGTCCAGTTCAAGCCTCGCGAGCGATTGATCTACATGCTGCTCCGCCGCGACCGCGGCGGCCGCCGCGTCGTAGCTGCCCGCCGTGCCACCGGAGTCCCGCCATTGCGTGAGGAACACCACACTGTTGCGCCGCCCAGCGGCCGGTAACTGGTGCTGCGCGAGAGAATCCATACGCGCACCATCCGTTTGGTGGAAGAGCTCCGAGACAAAGATCCCGCGCAACAACCCCGCGACGCTTGGAGCGTCTGACGCGTAGTCGAACTCACGCCGCATCAGCCCCCAGAAGGCATCCAGTAAATCCGTCTTCTCGAAGGTCGCGATGGCCTCCGGCGGCTCACCCAGGTCGAACCGACCGTCCGCTTCGTGACCATGGCACAGGGCGCGGAGCACGTCGAATGGGCTCGCCACCCGGCTGCCCACCAGCACCGCCATCATCTTGAGGTCGAGCGCAGCCTCGTCATCCGTCGCGGCAACGAGTCGCCCCAGCCTCTTGCGGCGGTCCTGATTGCCCAGAAACACCGCCCGCGCCTTCAGGTGGTCCCTCATCGACAGGCTGCTCAGCCCAAGCTCCTGGAGCCACAGGCTGGCCACATCGGCGTGAAACTCGGCGCTGTAGAGCCGAATGTCAAGCAACCAGTCCCCCTCCGCCGGCGGCGCCTCGCCCTTGCTGTACACCAGGTACTGGCCGGTGCGGTCCTCCCGCTCGAGACGCAGCTTGGCCGAGAGCCCCCCTACCTCGTGGACATCGAGCACCTGCACCTCGGCGATATCGCCCGCGAGGCCCCCAGCCACGTAGTCCGCAAACTCCCCGTTCGGGTCGTGCCAGAAGACCAGCCGCTCACCCTCGGCGACGAACCTTTCGTGAAGCGCCTGGTCGACCTGTTCTGACTTCACGCGGCCTCCGCCTTCTTGCCGTGCACGTCTTTCACCTCGGCCAACAGATCCCCAAACTTCCCGTAGTTCACTTTCACCCCGTCATCCAGATCCAACGAGATCCGCATGTCCGCGTAGTGCCGCAACTTCTCGTCGAACGCCAGCAGCTCCACCTGCTGCTTTTCGAGCTTGGCCCGCTCCTTCTCGAGGCGCTTCCTCTGGGCTGTCGAGGTCGCGGCCTGGATGTCGCCCTGGAGCTTCTCGAGGCGGGCCGCCATCCTGCCCTGCAGCGGGATCGCGTACTCGCTGCGCATCCGTGAGAGCGTGCCCTCGTTGTAGCGGTGCAGGTAGACCAGGCACTGGAAAGACTTCTGCTTGCCGCTCGAGAACAGCCAGTAAATGGGTCGTTTCTTGTAGGCCCGCAGATGGTCCTTGAAGAAACTGTCGCACAGGTAGCGGCGCAGCGTCTCGCGGCTCGACTCGTTCTTCTTGGGCGAGAGGTTGTCGGCAAGGAAGGTGAGGTTGTCTTCGAGGTGGGCCCGGTCCCACGCCACTGAGATGAACTCGATGAGGCGGTGGCCGGCATCGTCGTCGAACCACTCGGTGTCGGTGAGCGGGACGATGCCGTCGTCGTCGGCCAGGAAGGTGGAGTAGCGGCCGGGGTCGAAGCCATCGTTGCCGCTCTGAGCGTAGACCAGACCTGGGACATCCAGGCTGTAACGGCCCATCATGCAGCCGATGGCGTAGGAGACCAGCTCCCCCATCGTGTCCTGGCGAAAGCGGATCCATAGCTCCTCTTCGCTGAGCTTGTCGCCGTAGCAGTAGGCGGGGTTCACTCTGAGGGTGATCTGCTCGATGGGGACGTCGGGGGTGAGCTCGTCCGCCAGGCCGTAGGCGTCGATGAAGAGGCGGTTGTTCGCCTCTTCGAGGCGCTTCATCTCGGCGATGGTGTCGCGGTTCTGGGTGATCCAGGCGTTGTAGCTGGATTCGAGGGTGCGGGTGGCGTCGGTAGAGGCCGTTAGGAGGGGGAGGGCTTGAAGAGCCCAAGACCTCTCGAACGCGTCCCAATCCTCTCGATGGATCGACACCAATTTCCCAGCCGGCCGAGCCTTGGGCATTTTCTCGGGAACCGGGGCAACAGAAACATCGCCAACAGTGAAGTTGAGGGTCGGACATAGGAACGAGACAAGGTGCCGAAATGCACTTGAGTTGAGCATGCCGACTAGATCCTCGCCTAGATCAGTGAATAGACTGACAGCAGCGTTGTCGAAAACAAACCCAGGGGGGTACGACCGGGCACCGAACTGGGCAGAGGTGATCTTTCCCCATGAGATGCTGGGCTGAAAATAGAGGTCGCGATTGTCGTGACGGAATCCAGCTAACGCCTTCATCTTAGCCAAGTCGAGGTCGCCATACTTGAGCACGTAGTACGCATAGCCAAACCACCTCCTGCCCCCCCGGCCTTGTTGTGCGGATAGAAGCGTTTCTGCGGAGTCCTCTCATCTTCATCAAGTCCAATATGATTGAATGGCACTTCCCACCAGTAGTAGATGAATGCCTCCGCGTTCCCGGTCGACATTCCAGATCGAGGCTGCGCGACACGAGCTAGGCCGATGCCGTTTGTGAACGCAGCGCGATCCGCTTTACTTGCCCAATAAGCGATCGGACTACCGGGGATATGCTTTAAATCGTCTTGGACCGCCTCGTAGAACCAGCCGCATTTCCGATCACGGATGGCCTCAAGTGTCTTCGGACCTTGATTGTTCGCTCCGCGGAAGTCTGATAGCCGAATGAAGCAACCGGTCCGCCCATTCACATGGCACTTCTGCACAGCGAAGGTGCAGATTGGAACGGTTGCTCCTTCAAACCCTGAATATTCCAGCTGAACCAGAGACGTGATGGTCTCGCTGTCTATGACTCGCGCCCGCAGCCGCGCATAGCTTGAGATAAACATCCAGACGAAGGGCGACATGAAGCCAAGTCGACCGGTCGGCTTACTCATCGCGAGGTTGCGGTCGATGAAGGCCGAAAAGACGTCCTTCTCGTAGCCGTCGTAGTTCTCCTTCAGAAAGGTCTTGAGAATGGAAGCGTGGAACTTGCTGCCGACATACGGCGGATTCGCCACGACCGCGTCGTACTGCGTCGCCAGTAACTCGGCCTGCTGCACCAACGGCCCCAAGCGCCTGAGCGCCTCCGACACGAAAAGGTCCTGGCTGGTCGCCTCGCTCAGCTGCTTCAGCGCCGGCAGCTTCTCCGCCAGCCCCTCCGGCGCCTGAATCAACGCCCCAAACGTCGTCGCGTGCTCGAATAGCCGCTTCAGCTCCGTAAGGTCTCCCGTCTCGAGCCCGTAGCCCCCGAGCTCCACCCCCTTCGCTAGCCCCTCCGCATCGAACCCCGCACTATCCACCAGCGCCATCACGTTGAGCTTCACCCCCCGCTCAAACAGCCGCCGGTCATCCGCTCGCCCCTTCATCATCAGCGCAAAGCCCGTCAGCTGCGCCGCACGCTCGTCGATGTCGAGGCCGAAGAGGTTCTTTTCGAGGATCAGCTGCGGGACGTCTCGTTGTCGATGGCCGCGCTCCAGGTAGATGGCCTTGAAGAGCTCATAGGCCTCCACTAGGATGTGCCCGGAGCCACTGGCCGGGTCGATGAGAATCAGCTCCTCGGGGTTGAGCTGGCTGGGCGTGATGGCCGCGAGCTGCGCCTTCACCTCGTCGGTCTGCTCGGCGGGCTCGATGTAGTAATCTATCTGCCCTTTGAGCGGTGAGCTGGGATAGGTCGCCAGCCACTGCGCCCCCAGCGAGTTCTGGACCATGTACTTCACGATCCAATTGGGCGTGAAGAGCTGGGTCGCCGCCGGAATGTCTTCCGACTTCACCACCTTGCCGATGACCTGGTTTCTCTTCTCCGAGATGTAGAACTGGTAGAGCCAGCCGATGATCTCGATCTCTTGCCACAAATCCTCATCGACCCGCTCGACCAGCTGGCGGATCAGCGAGTCGGTGTGCAGCAGGTTGGCGGGCAGGAGCAACTCGGTCTCGTCCCCGATCTTCTCGAAGAGAAAGGGCATCGCCTGGTGAAGGGCGTTGCACTGGGCCAGGAGCAGCAGCCGGTAGAGGGATTCATCCTGGGTGCCGTCGAGCTTCAGCTCGATGGCCTTCTCGCGGTCGAGCCCAGAGAGCTCCACGTCGGCGGCGTGGTCGAGGATCTCGGGGCGGCCGGCAGCTTCGGGGTGGCTGAGGACGCGGTAGCCGTGGTCGAGGTAGCCGTGCAGCTCCATGTAGCGGATGGCGACGAAGCGGTTGAACCAGGTATACGCCGCCGCTTCCATCGTCCGGTCGAAGCCGTGGGCCCGGACGCGGTCCACCAAAGACCTGCGAGCCGGGGCGAGGGCCTCCGGGAACGCCTGCCCCCCCACCAAGAGGACGTCGCCCTGCGTCTCAGCCGGGGCACTGCCGCTCGCGGTGATGCCCAATCGCGCCGCCTGGGCGCGCACCGCCGCAATGAAGGCCCTGCGAGCCGCTGGCGCGTACGTGCTCAACTGAGACGTGTTCAACGAGGCTGCCTCACTTGATCTGCACCCGCTCGTCGGCCTCAAGCGCGGCTTCCAACTCGGCTCGGAGCGTGTTCAAGAAGGCCTCGATGTCGGCTGAGGTTTCGATGAAGCCGCCGGACCACAGGGCCTTGGCGTCCACAACACGGCGCCTCTTCACCTTTGGTTTGGGCTCCGGTGTTGGGTCACCCGGCTTGCGCGACGGTGAGACCTGAGCCGTCTCGATGGCGAGCAGCGCGCGCTCGTCGGCCGCCTCTGCCGCCTGTGTGGCCTGAGCGATGTGGGCAATACTCGTGGCGTTCGTGGCCGTCCTGAGCAGCTTCCCAAGCTCTTCGGTGGCCGCCTTTCGCAAACCCTCGTCTGCCGACGCGCTGTCGAGCTCTCTTGTGACACGGTCAAGCAGCCCCTGAATCGCGACAATGGCCGGGGCGAGCGCCTCCGCCACCAGCTGGTCGTTCACGCTGCGGGCCGTGTGGATGAGGTCGGCCACCTCGGGGAGCACGTTGTAGGGGCGAGGCGTCGCGAGGATCTCCTCCATGCGAGCAAAGGCTGGGGCCGCCGTCTCGTGCACTTCGAGCTGCAAGCGGTTCTGCGAAAGTTCCTCCACGGCCGTCCGCAGCTTTTCCCAGGCGGGCTTCTGGTTGGTGTAGAAGCCCGTGAGCTCGTGGATGTCTTCCGCGAGTTCGAGCAACTCGTTCCTGTTTTCGACGAAACGCGCCAAGAAGCGGAGCGAATCGGTTTCCTCGACGAACTTCCGCAAGGACCCGACGCAGTGCTGGATTTCGCTCAATCCCGGATACTTGCCGGTCTTCGCCAGGGGCTCGTACCCGACGAGCGCACCGTTCCACGCGGTGAGCCTCTCTCTGAGGAATGTGAACAGGGCTTCTTCTTCGCCGGCACCCTGCCGAGCAAACAGGTCCTTGCCCAGCGCCTGTGCCGCTTTGATGAGATCGCCAGCCGCAGACTCTCGTCGGGTAATGATCACCTTGCGCTGCTTGTTGCTGGCGGTGAGCGGGTCGTAGGCGCTGTCTAACGAGAGCGGTGCCTTGTTGAACTCGAGGTTGATCTTTTTCAGCACGGCCAGGCGTGCCACCAGGAGCACGACCTCCAGCTCGGGCCAGCCATACGGGCGCCCGCCATAGCGCTTGTCGATGAGTTCGTGAAGCACGATCTGCCGGCTCACTGTCGCGCACAGGCGGACGTATTCGCGGAGGTCGGCGAGTGCCTCGGGGTTGGCTTCCGGAGTGTCCAGACCCAGGCTCACCTGCTCGACATCATTGGCACGCAGGATGCTCTGGATCTCCTGCTTCGGGTTCGGGTGGAGGTGCTGGATGAAGGCCATCTTCGGGTAGGCGTTCTGGATGAGGTACTCCAGCGCCTCGCCAAGCGCGTCCTTCGGATCGCCCCTGCTGACATCGTGCTTCTTGCCGCTCGCAAAGTAGCTGGCGTTTGCCAGCGTCTCCTTGAGGCCCGCCATGATGCGACCTCGGCGGGTCCGGTTGTCGTCACTGCGATCGCGGAGAATGCGCTTGGTCGTATCTGGCAACGAACCGGTGTGCTTGGTCTTCACATACGACTCGGTCTGCAGATACGTCCGCAGCTCACGTCCCAGGCTCTGGTCGTCGGGCAACCGGATCAGCACACGGCCGTCGGCCGCTGTGGTGTGCATTATGCAGCGCGCGTCATCGCTGTATTCGACGTAGCTGTCCCCCAGCGGGCTCACAACCGCAACCTCGAGGCTGCCGTCGAGCTTGTTGCCCACTGGATGGTCGTCACAGAGTCGGGTGAAGCTGAAATCGCGGCCGGTCGCGCGGTAGGTGTGCTTGCGCACATCGCCCAGGATGTCCTCGAACAGCAGCTTGCCCAGTTCACGCTCTTCGGCGCCGGACGGAACCGTCACGTTCTTGATCTCGCGCCCGATGTCGCGCTCTTCGTTGGTGAGAAACAAGTAGAGGTCGCCGTTGCGCGCGATGAGCGTCTCGCGCTCGAGCCGCGCGAGCGACTTCTCGATCGGCAGCCGCAAGGCCAGCTTGTCGGTGTCGATCTCATTCACACACAGGGTCACCAGGTTGTCCACGCTGCCGGGGAGTTCGTCGATATATCGGATGAGAAAGAGCACCTTCAGCACCGTGGTGTCGAAAGGCTCCAGGGCGTGGTTGTCGCCCGCCTGGTCGATGGTGAGCTTGACCGCGGTGTCGAGAAACCCCTCCACTGCTGGATAAAAGAAATGAAACGGGGCCAGCGCACCGACCTCGTGCTCACCGAGCTGCTTGGTCGCGCCTTGAAACGCGTCGAGGGTGGAGCGTTCACCCCGCGAGAGATGCAAACCGGTGGCGCCGGCCTTGCGGATCGACTCGAACACCTTCTGCACCAGCGTGAACTGGTAGGCGGCGAAGGGGTAGCAAGCCGCGAAGTCGTCGGCATCTCCGTAGGTCTTGAACGACATACCCGCGTGCACAAACGAGAGCTGATTCTTCAAGATGTCGTGCTTCCCCTCGTAGGCCGCAGCCAGCGGAGCCGCAGCGCTGGCGTTCTTCTCCAGGAGGCGCTTCTTGATGACCTCATCGACGTTGGCGCTCGAGAGCGAGAGCCGCGTCTTGAAGCGACCCTGGATCTTCGAGAAGTCTTGCCGCTTGGCACTCTTGAGATCGCCAAGCACGGCGTCGAGATCCTCCTGTGAAGTCACCACGACCCACGCGCGCCCTCGACACACCGTTCCCAGTTCTTCGGTGATTGTCTGGAGGTTGAGCATGAGGTGGGTGTCGCTGCCGATGAACTGACCGACCTCGTCAACCAGGAACATGATGCGATGCCCTTGGCCCCGGCCGTCGAGATACTGCTTCACCCACTTGGCGAAGTTCTCGACCGTCAGGCTGAAGTTGTCTGCGCCTCCATCCACCCACTTCTCGACCGACGCCTCGCTCTGGCCAAGCGCCTCTTTCAACGCGGCTGCAACTTCATCCCGATGGAACTCCCAGGCATCGCGTGCCTGCAGCCACGGCTCGCCCGACGCTTGCTCAAAAGCCGCGTGAAACACCGCCAGCTGGCCCTTCTCGTCGAGATGGCGCTCCATGTGCGCGATGTGGGGATGGTCTCCACTGTAGTCCTGTTTCTCGTTGAGGACCCTCAGAAACACCTGTAGCAGTGCATCTCGTCCAGAGCTGTGGTCCGCCTTGCTGTCAATGTTGAAGAGGATCGTGTCGGTGCTAGCGGCGACCACCTTCTTCAAGTCCGCGACGAGCATGGCGTCGCTGAACTTGTCGGAGAAGAAGTCGACCGCGTGTCGTCGGTCCCCGTCGTGACCGTGCTCGTTGTTCTGGAGCAGATACGAGATCACCTTGATGAAGTGCGACTTGCCTGAGCCAAAGAAGCCGGATATCCAGATCCCGTTCTTGTCCGCGGCGTCCGCGTCCGACTCGATGGTTGAGAGCAGCACCGCGACCAGGTCGTTGATGTGCCGAGTCAGTTCGCGGGTGACGACGAACTCATCGAGCTCCTGCCACACCGACGTGGCGTCGAGTTGGTCGGCCTTGACCACCCCGTTGATGGGGCGATGGATGTCACGTTCGAACAGGTCCTGGATTCTCATGCTTCCGTCCCCCCGGGGACCAGAATGAACGCACGGTAGTAGGGTTTGGAGCCGGTGGTCCGCCCAAGGAGCCGGAGCGTCGTTCCGTCAAAGGTGCCGGGATAGAACATCACCAGCGGCGTCGTCCCTATCACCGAATGCAGACAGTTCAGCAGATCGTGGGCGCGCAGCATGGGCCACACGCTGCCGACACCAGAGAGCAGCAGCAGGTCGTAGCTTGTCGGCGCGTGCTCCGCGGCGATGAAGTCACGGATCTTTTCCGCGGCCAAGGGGCCCTCAAGCGCCCGCAGTACCGCGGTATCGCCTTTGGCTGCCTGCATCTTCAGCGCCTTCTCGAAGAGCCCACGCTGATTCAGGTAGGCCAGTACGACGTCGAAGAGGTTCAGGTGCAGCACTCGCAGCCCCGCCTGGTGGCTCGCCAACCGGCCCATCATCACCTCGATGTGCTCGCGGACCCGCAACTCCTCTTGGGCCGGATAGTCGAAGATGTAACAGGCGATCTCGTTGCCGATGCCCTCGCTGGACAGAAAGGCGGGGCTGGTGACGCGCGGCAGAATCTGGTTCAGGCGGTCGGTGAGGGTCGCGCTCACTCCGTGACCTCAAGACAGCGCAAGACGTAGGTCTCGCCACGGTCGCGAAGGTAGTCGGCGAGCTGAGCGTCCACAAAGACGTTCTGCAGAACCAGGCTCCGCGTGTCTTTCAGGTAGTCGGCCTCGGCCAGCATGGAGAACACCACCGAACGCAGCTTGGCCACAGTGGTGTCGCTCCAGTGTGGCATGTCCGGGTCGCGCCCACGGCAACCCGCGATGTATTCGCTCCACATGCGAGTCTCGAGTTTCTGGGCGAAGAGCGCCCGCTGCTCTCGCAGTGTGATGTCCATGAAGTCGCCCAGGAGCCGGCTGTGCTTGATTGCCCCGCCAAGGGCCGCCTGGGTGGCTTGGGTTCGACTGCCATTCCGCACCATTCTCCACAACCCCTCGCCAAGGGGCTCGAGCCGGGCTCGGAGGATGCTTGAGCTCCGAACGATAGTCACCGGACTCCCCATCTGGAGCACATTCTGCTCCACCACCGCGTCTTTCCACGCCGCGTCGCTTAGGCGGTGTAGGAGCAGGTCCGCGACGATACGGCTCTGCCGAAGGCGGAGGGAGGTGCTGGAAACGGTAGCAGTGTAGAGCATATGAGATCAATCGTCGGCTGGACGGCACCGGCGGCTCAGGGACGGGAAACCGGCCCTGGCAGCCCGTGGTGAAACTCCCTGACCGGGATCGACAGGACCGATCCCGGTCTCTACACTAACAGGATGCTGAAGAAGTCGGTGCAATGGACGGCATCAGGCTCATGGCTGTCACGGGTCACCCAATAATCCCCATCCGTGGTCACTGAAAACTCCCCACCCCACGTAGTGAGGGGAGAGGCAGGATGTTGACGACAGAGCGGACGATCGACCTCGAGCGGCGAGCGCTCGGGGAGGTCGAGATGCTGGGAGAGGAGCGGTGGGAGGAGATCCATCGTCGGGCGGCGGCGGGCGCATCGATCCGAGCGATTGCTCGCGAGCTGGACCTTGATCGCAAGACGGTGCGGCGCTGCCTGCGGCAGTCGGAGTGGCGGCCGTATCAGCGGGCGGCGCCGGAGGACACGCTCCTGGCGCCGCATGCGACGTATCTGCGGCAGCGCGCGGCGGAGGTGGGCTACTCGGCGCGGGTGTTGTTCCAGGAGCTGCGCCGGCGGCGGTACGAAGGCAGCTACGAAACGGTGAAGCGGTTTGTGCGTCCGTTGCGCGAGACGTCGTTGCAGGCGGCGGTGACGCGGACCCGGTTCGAGACGCCTCTGGACCGTAGGGGCGAGCGCGGCCTCGACACGTTGCGGGGTGTGCTCGTTCGTTCCGCGACCCAGTCCCGGAAGCTCGACCGGAACCCATGCGGCACGGCAGCGATGCCGAGTTCTTTGATCAGCTGGCTCAGCGTTGCGTCGGAGAGCGGCCTCCCACGTGGGTTTGTGGAATATGGGGACCATGTGGGGGACCATGACGCCCTATGATGAACGTAATGCACTGATAATAAAGGCGTTATCTGAATGACATGGCGGATGGACTGGGATTCGAACCTCCGAACCCGCGCAGTCGGGGCCCTCTGTGAAATGGCGGAGGCTAGGACTATCCGGCTCGGCGAATCCGGGGCTGCGAGGCAAACCACTTCAAGGCACCTGACAGTCGCGCCATTCTCTCCCCGCCGGGCAAGTGGTATAGCGTGGTCGCCGCCAATGACGCGACGGGGCGAGGCAATACCGCCGAAAGTCCTGGACGAAGCTCGATCCGCTGTCCGACCGGACGTTCCTGAAACCCCATGCCGCGCTTGAACTGGTTCAAAGACCCGCCGCCAGGCTGGAGAGACTGTAAGCCGATGGACACCTCAGATACGTCCTCCCTCGCCATGGTTGTTGTCAGAAACCCGAAGAGGACGGCGTTGTTCGGTCGGAACTTCAGCTTCTCCCGGCGCGATCGTACAATCGAGATATGCTCGGTCGACCCCACGCGAAACGAAATCACGTAGGCGGCCAGTTCGCCCTCATGCCGTGCGGCCCACGCGGTCGCGGCCGTACAATCGGCAGCCGCGGCGAAGTAGTTCTTCCAATACGATTCGAAATTGTCCGATAACCTCCTGCCCTGCCGTAGCACCGTGTCGGCCTGCAGCTGAATACCGGCGTCACCAAGCTCGCGAGGATCAATCTGGCCGATTTCGCAGTGGCGTAGCCCCTGCCGAGTCTTGTTCCTTGCCTTGCTGGCCAGCGTCGACATGCCGTAGTGCTTGTCTGTCACCACGTGCTGAAAGCTGGGCGAGTCAAGCCCATTCTTAGAGTCTCCCTCTGGGATGGGTGAAACCCCTCGCCTTTAGGCGAAGCCTTCAGGAGGCCGCAGGGCCGGACCTCTTCGGGCTCTGGGACGTGCGCCGTGATAGTCGGCTTCAGCCGACGCGGCGCACTGAATCCCTCGCCTTCAGGCGAGGGAGACTCAATTGAAACTCTCTACGGCTCCGGATTCGTCATGCGGCCTTCTTCGATGTCGTCGTGTCGATCTTCAGTTCTTGCTTCAACGCGGCACGAAGCGTGGGCAGGTGGCGGTAGCCCATCAGCTTCCGCAGGCGCGGCTCGATGTCCAGGAGCGCGGTCGCCAGCCAGCGGTGGCGTTGGCTCGAGTTCTGCCAGTGGTCAACCTTCGCACAGCGTTCCTCAACGAGCGCATTGACCGACTCCAGACAGTTCGTCGTCTTCAGCGACCGGCCCAGCACCCCGTACAGCCCGAGGCGATGCAGCGTTAAGGTTTCGTCCAGACCTTCTGTCAAGCTCCGAGCCGCCGACTGGTTCCGTTCGTCGAGCTCGCCCTGGAGCGTCTTGAGCGCCGTGAGGGCCTCGTCGTACTCCGGCCGGTTGTAGGCGCGCTGGAGGCGCTGACGCCACGCCGCCAGTTCGCTCTTGGCCAGGTGACTCACCACGTTCTCCCGCTTGTGCCACTGGCACCGTTGGACCAGGGCGCGGTGGCGGAAGGTCTTCCGGACGGCTGCCCGCAGCCCCTTGCTGCCGTCGAGGATCACCAGCAGGCCCTGCGAGAGGTCCAGCCCCCGCTCGACCAACGACCGCAAGCACAGCGTCAGCACCCGCTCATTCTCCGTGTCCGTCTCCACGAAGCCGAGGAAGTGTTTCGCCCCAGAAATGGTGATGCCCAGTGCGATGACCATTGTGGCCTCGGCGAACGTCTTGCCGTCCAATACGATGGCCACGACGTCCTCAGCGGCCAGGTCCCGCTCCTGGAGCTCGTGAAGCTTCGCGGCGCTGGCCTCGATGAAGCCTCGGGACACCGTCGACCCCGACAGCCCGATCGCGCCGGGAATCGCCTCGGCGGCCGCCTCGTAGTTGCGACACGAGATCCCATAGAGCCCGCGCTTCAGCAGGAGGTCATTCACCGCGCCGTCGCCATGCAACGCCTCGTAGGCGCGCAACGGAATCTCCCGCCCCGCGACCCCGCGCACCCGCGGCACCCGAATCGGCACCCGCTGCCCCGCCAGGCCGACGGTCCCAGGGTTGCTACCGTGCCGGCGGCCCCCGATCGACGCGGCCTTGCGGGCGTAGCGCTCGCCAGCCAGCGCCGTTACCTCCTCGTCGAGCACCTCCTCCACGTGCATCAAGCCCAGCGGGACCAGCGAGCGGATCAGCTCCACCTTGGCGTCCAGCTCCAGCGCGGTGTAGTCCTCGCGCCGGATGACCTCGACCCGGCCCAGCTGGCGACCCTTCTTGCGCTTCCTGACAGGACGTAGGACACTGCTCATCTCGGCTCCTTTCTCTCGTGGGTTGATGGCCGTTTTGCTTAACGTCATCAAACCACAGGGTGTGGGAGCCGTTTCAATTTCCAACTAAGTTTCGCTCACCCTCAGCTGGGCACGCCGCGGTCCAGAGAACACGAGTATCGCATGATCAGACCATGGTCTTCGAGAACGTTTAACGGGCTGAACGCCGCAGGGTCAATCCGAACATCGTAGGGGATAGTCGTGTAGGCGCGAGAGAAGATGTCGAACCAAAAGACACCCTCATGCTCCTTGATCCAGTGGCCAACCTTTTGCAGAAACTCCGCGTGATGCTGTGGACCCATCTGATCCTGCTGGCGGTTGACGCTCAGGCACACGGCACAACCCGCACTCCAGCCGGCGGCTCAGACCCTCGCCAGCACTTCACGTGCCGCTGCCATTTCGGGTGGGTCTGGAAACTGTCCGTCGCCACGGGCGCTCCCAACGACCGCCGCCACTGTCCTCAGCATCAGCTTGAGGTCATAGAACAACGATGCGTCGCGCAGATACACTGCTTCCAGCGCCAGCTTCACCGGCAACAGTTCGTTCACATACGTCTCTTCAGGATTCGGACCGGTCAGCATCCTTTCGCCGTGGGTATAGTTGTAGAGGCTGCCGACGCCGGTCAGGCCCGGGCGAACAGCGAGGGTGGACATGCCCACGTCATCGTAGTGGCGTTCGACGATGAGCGGGTCCTCCGGTCGCGGTCCGACAAGACTCATGTCGCCGCGAAGCACATTCCACAGTTGAGGAGACTCGTCTACCTTCAGTCTTCGCAGTAGGCTCCCGAGTCGAAAAATTCGTCGATCCGCCACACCCGTGATGCTGCTCGCCTCGCCTCCCCGATCGACGTGCATGGTACGCAGCTTGATCTGCGTAAACGGCCGGCCATGCAAACCCGCCCGTTGAGGGCAATAGAACGCCGGTCCTGGGCTGGACAGCCGCACGCCAATGGCTGCGAGCGCGATCACCGGACCGAAGACGATTATCGCGATCGCTGACCCAACAATGTCACACAGGCGTTTGGCCACTTCGGAGTGTCCTTCGGACAGTCATGAAGACCTCTGCATGCTCCATACACGACTGACTGCCCCAGGCGCCACTTCGGTGTGACAGCGCCTCTAACGACCGCGGATGGGGATGAGGTCGCACCTCGGTCGGGTAGCACGCCATCGCGCCCAGCTTCTTCTGTAGTGTGGACGTGATATCGACCCAGGTATCGGGAACGAACGTCCGCGGGTACGCCCATTCGGTGCTGCTGGCCGTGTCGAAGGCGTAAACGGCTTCGATGAACGCTTTTACCGGACGAATCGCCACCAATACGGCCTTGAACAGTAGTTCGTGGTCGCGGTTGAGATCGCTCCCTACCGGCGTGGCTTCGAGGGTCGGATCTCGATCCGGCTCGGGAGGCTCCGCCGCGCGTGCCCGAGCAGGTCGACGACTGCTGCCGCGACGTCGTCCGGACTGAGCTTCCAGTCGGCCCCGCCGCCTGCGCCAGGACCCGAGAAGTCGGTCTCGACCGAGCCGGGCAGGATGTAGCTCACGCGGATGTCGTCGTACCGTAGCTCCTGCATGAGGACTTCGCTGAGCGCGTTGAGACCCGCCTTCGACGCGCAGTAGGCCGCGCCGCCGCGAAAAGGATTCTTGCCCGCCAGGCTGCTGACGTTGATGATCCAGCCGCCTCCCCGGCGCCGCAGGTGCGGAATGGCCGCCTGGCAACAGTGGAACACGCCGCTCAGGTTGGTATCGAGAATACGCTGCCAGTCCGCAGCCGGCTGGTCCGCGGCCTCCGCGAAGCCGCCGATCCCGGCGTTGTTGACCATCACGTCCAGACCGCCCATCCGCTCGGCCACCGCATCGACGAAGCGCCGGACCTGATCGGCCTCGCGGACGTCGGCCACGCCGGCCATCACGCGTCCCGCATCCGCCGACGCCGCCTGGCGGAGCCGCTCGGACGCCGCATCGAGGCGAGCCTGGCTGAGGCCGCAGATGGCCACGCGGGCGCCCGTGGAGACCAGTGCCGAGGCGACGCTGAATCCGATTCCGCGCGATCCTCCGGAGACGATCGCCACGCGTCCATCGAGTTGAGACCGCTCCAGCATGCCACTACAATACTGCACAGGCCCCGGCCGAACCGCTCTCCTCCCCCTGACCCACATGATGCCCGTCGTTGCCATCGTCGGAGCCGGCGAGCTGGGCGGCGCCCTGGCACACAAGCTGGCCGCACGCCAGCGGGTCGGGGAGGTCAGGCTGATCGACCCGACCGCCTTCGGATCGGCGGCCGGCAAGGCCCGCGACATCACGCAGGCGGGCCCCGTCGACGGGTTCGACACGCGCGTCACCGCGGCCGATGGCCTGGCCGCGGCGGCGGGCGCTTCGGTCGTCGTCCTGGCCGACCCCGCGGTCGGGCCGGACGACGAGTGGGAAGGTGAGGGCGGCCTGACGATTCTGCGCCGACTCTCGCGGCTCACGCCGAAGAGCGTCGTCGTGTGCGCCTGCGCCTCAGCCCGTTGTCTGATCGAGTCGAGCGTTCGCCTCGTGGGAACGCCGCGAACCCACATCCTCGGAACCGCCCCCGGGGCGCTGGTGTCGGCGCTGCGGGCGCTGACCGCCCTCGAGGCGCGCGGGGCCCCGGCCGACGTCTCGTTCTCCGTGCTGGGTGCCCCCCCGGCGGAGCTGGTGGTGCCGTGGGGCGAGGTGACCCTGGGCGGACACCAGATCGATGGACTGCTCGAACCCGCGCAAGTCGCCCGTCTCCAGCGGCGGGCGAGGGCGCTGTGGCCGCCCGGTCCCTACGCGCTCGCGTCGGCGGGCGCGCGGGTGTGTGAGGCGATCGCCGTCGGATCGCGCCGGGTCTTCTCCTGCTTCGTGGCCCTCGACGGCGAATACGGCGCGCGCGGTCCCGTGATATCGATGCCGGTCTACCTCGGGCGGAACGGTGTCGAGCGCATCCTCGTCCCATCGCTCAGCGTGCTCGAACGCGTGCGACTGGACAACGCCCTGGAGACGGGTCCCGACCGATGAACCGCCCACCGCCCGCGACGCTCGCGCTCGCGACCCTGCTCGTCTCCGGCGTCTGGGCGGTGGCACCGCGCGTTGCCGGTTCCCCGGTGGAGGCGCCCGAGATCGACCCCGACCGCTACTTGGCCCACGTACGCTTCCTCGCCGGGGATGCGCTCCGAGGACGCGGCAACGGCACGCCGGGGCTGGAAGCCGCCGCGGACTACATCGCGGAACAGCTCCGCTCGGCTGACCTGGAGCCAGGCGGGGACCAGGGAACCTACTTCCAGGGGTTCGAGATCGTCGCCGAACGCTCGGATCGGCAGCGGTCGGCCAAGACCAACGGACCCGACCGGCCTCGCGTGCGCAACGTTCTCGCGATTCTCCCGGGCACCGACCCCACGCGGTCGACCGAGGCGATCGTCTTTGGAGCCCACTACGACCACCTGGGATTCGGCGGACGACACTCGCTGGCGCAGGTCAGCTGGGGCAGGTGCACAACGGTGCCGACGACAACGCCTCGGGGACCGCCGCGCTGCTCGAGGTCGCGCGCGTCGCCCGCGCGGATCGCCGGGGGCTGAGGCGCACCGTGGTCTTCGCGGCGTTTGCCGCCGAGGAGCTGGGCCTGCTCGGCTCGACCCACTACACGTAGCGCCCGGTCGTGCCGCTCGAACGGACGGTCGCCATGCTCAACCTCGATATGATTGGCCGGCCAGATGGCCGGATCATGTTGAGTGGATTGGAGTTCTCTCCCTCGCTGGAGACCCAGGTCAGGGCCGCTCAACGCGAGATCGGGATCGACGTGCAGACGTTCGCGCCGGACGGAGGGTTCGGGTCGAGCGACGATCAGCCTTTCCTCGGGCGGGGCGTCCCAGCGCTGGCTTTCTTCTCCGGTTTCCACGCCGACTATCATCGGCCGGGCGACGACTGGGAGAAGATCGACGTCGACGGCAGCGTCGATGTCGCGCGGATGGCGCTGGCCCTCCTCCTGCGCATCGCCGACCGGGACGACCGGCCGGAGTTCGTCCGCTGGACCACCACGCGCGACTAGTACTACTTTGTTAGATCGCACAATTTGGGCGAGATCCGACAAGTGATCTAATTTGAGGACATTGTACTTTTCCGGCGAATTCGGTACCCTGCGCGGTAGTGCACGACCGCCGCACGGTGGGGCAGTTGCGTCGCCTGATGAGATGGCTCGAGGCCTTCAAGGCGTGCTTCGGCCATCGCGCACAGGAGCTGGCGTTGCGCCGGTACGTCCAGGGGTTGCTCAGCGACAGCCTGCGCAAGTCGATGGAAGCGATGCTGGCGCGGGGGACCGATCCCGGGGGCTATCAAGCGTTCCAACACTTCATCACCGATGCGCCGTGGAGTGCCGACGGCGTCTGGCGCTGCCTGCGGGCGGTGCTGCCCGAACGCGAAGGGCTGGTGATCTTCGCTGGCACGAGTTTCCCCAAGCCAGGGACGTCCGCGGTCGGGGTGGCCCGCCAGTACTGTGGGGCCGTGGGGAAAGTCGCCAATGGCCAAGTGGCGGTCACCGCGGCGCTGTGGACCGGGCTGCGCGCCTACTTGCTGGGGGCCGCGCTCTATGTGCCCGAGGCGTGGCTGACCGACGCCGCCCGCGATCGGGCGCGGCTTCCCCGGGGTGTCCGGTTGCAGGCGAAGTGGCGCCAAGCGCTCACCCTGCTCCGGCAGGTGCGCGCCAGCGGCCTCACCGGCACCGGCGTGCTGGCCGATGCGGAGTTTGGCGATACCGGCCTGTTTCGGGCCATGTGGCATCGGTTGCGGCTCCCCTATGCGGTGGGGATTTCCTCGTCGCAGACCGTGTTCCTGGGGCGGCCGCGCCTCGGGCACCGGCGGGGCGGCCGGCTGGGGCGCCCGCGCACCCGGCCAGACCTGGCGGCGGGCGTGCGGGCGTACACGGTGGCCCAGGCCGCCAAGGCGCAGCCGCGGTGGCGGCCCATCAGCTGGCGCAACCGCCGCGGCGGGCGCCGCTGGACGGTCCAGTGTGTGGCCCTGCGGGTGACCCCGGCCCACGACTGGCGCGACCGCCGGCTCGCCCCCGAGGTGTGGCTGCTGGCCGAACGCGACACGGGCGCGACGCCGCGGACCAAATACTTCTTCGTCAACCTGCCGGCCACCACCTCCTGGCCGCAGCTCGTCCGACTCGCGCATCAGCGGTGGGCCATCGAGCAGCAGGACCAAGAGTTGAAGCCCCACCTCGGGTTGGATCACTTCGAAGGCCGCACGTTCCCGGGCTGGCACCATCACGTCGTGCTCACCGCCGTGACGTACAACTTCCTGCAGGCCGAGCGGCGGCGGCACCTCGCCGGGCTCACCTTTCCAGTGGCCCGCGCGATCGTGCAGGAAATCTTCACCGCGGACCTCTTTGCTCCACGGCCGTTCTACCTGAAGCGCATCGAGGCGCTAAAGTCGGTGCAATTGCGGATCTAACAAAGTAGTACTAGCAGCCCGTGGTAAAAGTCCTGCTGCAGTCGGCCGGCGCTGCATCCCACCTGACTGCGTTGCTCGTCGATCAAATACTCCCGGTATTCTCGCTCCCCGCGCCTTGCCAGCCGGGCGCAGCGCCACCCTAGGTGCGACGCTGGACTTTCACCACGGGCTGCTAGTGCACCGCCGTCGAGATGCGGTCAGGCAGCTGCGTGGAGTGAGAGACCGCCGGCGAACTCTGCGAGTCGCTCTCTGAGGATCAGTCGGCCCCGGTGCAGCCGAGACTTCAGCGTCTGGGTCTTCACCCGGAGCACCGCGCTGGCCTCCTCGGTCGAGAGCCCCTGGATGTCGCGGAGAATGACCGGGGTGCGGTAGATCAGGGGCAGATCCTTCATGGCCTCGATCAGCGTGCGCCGCATCTCCCGACGCATCACATCGTCGTCCGCCAGTGACGACCAGTCGGCGATATCACGACTCGCCGGCGCGCGCGAACCCTGATCGTCCCCGAAGACATCGTCGCGCTTGACCTCGGCGGGCCGGCTGAACTTCGCGTTGCGCAAGCGGGACATCGCCGTGTTGAACGTGATGCGGTAGATCCAGGAAGAGAGCGCCGCGTCGCCACGGAAGGCGTCGATCTTTCGGTACACCTTGAGGAGCACATCCTGCGCGACCTCCTCGGCATCCTCCCGGTTCCGCATGTATCTGAACGCCAGCTGGTAGATCTTGTGGCCATACATCTTCGAAAGATCATCGACCGCAGAGCCGTCGCCGGCCTGCATGCGTTGCACCACATCCTGTTCCGCCACTGAGTGCCTCATCATGTCCTCCGATAACCATAGAACCCCGCCGCCGCTCGAGTTATTCCCGGCCGCCGGCGGGACGCCGTTCCTTGGTGTGAAAATCGCCGTAAACGACGGTCAAATATTGGCTTACGAGTCCATCGCGGATCGCCGTTCAGGATCCGCAGGATCGAGACGGCGACCGGGTGACATCAGATCGGAGATGGCGAAGGGCCGGAGGCGGTCGGAGGCCGAGGCCGCCGCTCGAACACCGCCGCGAAGTGGCGGATCAGCGTGTCCTCGACCTCTCGCATGCCGACGTGTCTCCGGAGCAGGCGGGCGAGAGACGTCACCCCACGGTCTGCGATGCCACAGGGAACGATCAAGCTGAAATAGTCGAGAGCCGGATCGACATTGAGTGCGAATCCATGGCTCGTGATCCATCGCGAGATCCTGACCCCGATCGCACCCAGCTTGTCGCCGCCGCACCAGACCCCCGTCAGCCCCGCGATCCGTCCCGCGTCGATGCCGAACGATGCTGCGGTGCGGATCATCACCTCTTCCAAGTCCCGCACGTAGCGATGCACGTCTCGACGGTCCGGCCTCAGGTCGACGATCGGATAGCCGACCAGCTGACCGGGACCGTGGTAGGTCACATCGCCTCCGCGCCCGGCCTCGTGGAGCGCGACGCCCCGCGCCGCGAGCTGCGAGGGCGACGCCAGGATGTGAGCGCGCGAGCTGCCCGTGTTCACACCGAGCGTCAAGACGTGCGGATGCTGGAGCAGGAGCAGGAGATCCGGCACGCGCTCCGCGCGGCGCGCCTCGACGAGCGACCGCTGGAGCTCCTGCGCCTCGCCGTACGGAACCAGGCCGAGACGACGAATCTCGAGAGTCCGGTCGGGGCCGTTATCAGCCCGGCGTGAGGTCGAAGCCCTCGAGCTGGTTCCTGACATCGGACAGGAAGCGGTCGCCCACCGCTCCGTCTATCAGACGATGGTCGAAGCCGAGCGTCAGATAGGCCCGCGGGCGTATCGCGATCGCGTCGTCGACGACGACCGGCCGCTTCTCCACGGCGCCAACTCCGAGGATCGCGACCTGCGGCTGATTGATGATCGGTGTGCCGAAGAGGCTGCCGAAGACACCCGGGTTCGTGATCGTGAACGTGCCGCCCTGCACCTCGTCCGGCTCGAGCTGCTTCGACCGCGCGCGCTGCGCCAGGTCGGCGATGGCACGGCTCAACCCGAGCAGATTCTTCTCGTCCGCGTTCTTGATGACCGGCACGATCAGGCCGTCCTCGAGCGCCACGGCGATTCCCAGATTGATGTCCTTCTTGTAGACGATACGCTCCTCGTCGATTGCGGCGTTGACGATCGGCACCGCCTGCAGGGCGTGCACCACGGCCTTGGCGATGAACGCCAGGTAGGTCGGCTTGACGCCGGCGGCGGCGTAGTCGGCCTGCCGGGCCTGCTTGAGGCTCACGACCCGCGAGAAGTCGACCTCGATCACCGAGTGCACGTGCGCCGACACCTGGCGGCTCCGAATCATGTGGTCGGCGATGGCGCGCCGCATGATCGACATGGGCACGATCTCGACGGTTTCCCCGGGCCCAAACGTCGGCGCGGGCGAGCCAGCGTCGGCGGACGGGCTCGCGGGCGTGGCGCCGGTCCGGGGTTGGCTCTCGAGGTGCGCGAGTACGTCCCGCTTGGTCACGCGGCCGCCGGCACCCGAGCCGTCGATTCGGGAGATGTCGAGACCGTGCTCCGTCGCCATCCGTCGCACCAACGGCGACGAGCGGCGGCGGCGCCTCGCCATGTCGTCGTGGTCGCCCCCGGCATCGAGCCGGGCCGGTTCGGCGGGCACACCCTGCGGGACCGCCGGAGGGACACCGGGCGCCGTCCCGGACACCGCGCGATCGCTCCCGGCGCTCCTGACATCCTCCCCGGGCCGTCCGATCACGGCCACGATCGTGTCGACCGGTACCGTCTCGCCCGCCCCCGCCCGAATCTCGGCAAGGACACCCTCGGCGGGTGCGGGAATCTCCGCGTCGACCTTGTCGGTCGAAATCTCGAACAGCGGCTCGTCCTTGTCGATGGCGTCCCCGACCTTCTTGATCCAGCGAACGATGGTGCCCTCGGCAATCGATTCGCCCATCTGTGGCATCAGGACGTTGGTTGGCATCTCGCTATCCCCGGTGTTCCGTATCGGTCATTCGTGGCGAAAGTCCCGCGGGCGGCATCTGGTTGGCAAGGCGCGCGGAGCGCGCATGCCGGCCGCCCGTGGCAAGGTCCCGCTGCACGTGCTCACATGTGAATCGCCGCACCGTGCACGGCGTGCGCCGCCTCTCCGATGGCCTCGGCCATCGTGGGGTGGGCGTGGATGGTCCGGATCAGCTCCTCGACGGTGCTCTCGAGCCGAAGGGCCACGGTGGCCTCGGCCACCAGCTCGGTGGCCCGCATCCCAATCATGTGAACGCCGAGCACCTCGTCGTATTTGGCCTCGGACACGATCTTGACGAAACCGTCCTGCTCGCCGGCCATCTTGGCACGGCCGAGGACGCCGAACGGGAAGCTCCCGACCTTCACGTCGTACCCGCGCTCCTGGGCCTCCTTCTCGGTCAGTCCGACGCTCCCGATCTCGGGATCGCAGTAGGTGCAACCCGGTACGTGGTCGTAGTTCAAGGGACGGGTCTCGACACCGGCCACGCGCTCGGCAACGAGGATCCCCTCGGCGGACGACAGATGCGCCAACTGCGGGTGCCCGGGCCACCCGAGCGTGATGACGTCCCCGACCGCGGAGACGCCAGGCACGCTCGTCCGCAGCTGATCGTCCACCCGAATGTACCCGCGGTCGAGCTCCAGACCGATCTCCTCGACCCCGAGCCCCGTCGTGACCGGGCCTCGGCCGGTTGCCACCAGCAGGAACTCCGCCCGGATCTTCTCGGGTTGACCATCCGGAAGCTCGGCTTCGAGATCGACGCCGTCGGCACCGGCGATCGCCGCCGTGACCTTCGTACCGGTCAGACACCGGATCCCCTGCTTCTTGAAGGATTTCTCCAGCTCCGCGGAGACGGCCTCGTCCTCGACCGGCACGAGACGCGGCAGCAGCTCGATCAGCGTCACCTCGCTGCCGAACCGGTTGAAGATCGAGGCGAACTCCACGCCCACCGCCCCACTCCCCATGATCGCGAGGGATCCGGGAACCTCGCGTAGGGCGATCGCCTCGTCGCTGGTGATGATCCGTTTGCGGTCGATCTCGATCCCGGGCACGCTCCGGGGCGCCGACCCCGTGGCCACGACGATCTCCCTGGCCGTGAGCCGCACCGCCTCGGCACCCTCCACCTCCACGCCGCCGTTGCCCGTGAGCCGCGCGCTCCCCTTGATCCAGTCGATCTTGTTCTTCTTGAAGAGGAACTCGACCCCCTTGGTCAGCCCCTTCACGGTGCGGTCCTTGCGCGAGTGCACCTGCCGCATGTCGATCCCCACGGCCGCCTGCCCGAGCGTGAGACCCCACTGCTTGGCGTTCTGCGCGATCTTCAGCGCATGCGCGTGCTCGAGCAGCGCCTTGGTGGGAATGCATCCCCAGTTCAGGCACGTCCCCCCCAGCGTCGATGCCCGCTCGACCACCGCGACGGTCAGACCCAGCTGCGCGGCACGTATGGCGGCCACATACCCGCCCGTCCCCGCGCCAACGACCACCACGTCATACTCGTTCGCCACGGAATCTCCCTTCCAACAGAACGTCGGTCCGATCTCACTCTGGAGCCCGGCGTCGCGCGCCCTGAGCTACGCGGCCCGCACCCGGGCCGCCGTCCGCGGCGTGGCTCGCGAGCCGGCTCGTCAGCCTTTCTTCAGCGAGGCCAGCGGCACGAATGCCGCGGTTGAGGAGGGCGGTGGGGGCTCGAGAGCCGTCGGTGGCTGGGCTGGATCCAGCCGTGCGACCTGTGCGCGCAGCTTCCCGTGCTCGTAGCGCAGCTCCCAGTAGGAGTGGGTCAGTCCGTCCAACTTGACGGCGAGCCGGCGTGACCGCAGATAGGCCAGCAGAGCCAGAAGGAGACCCGAGCCGGCTATCACCCACAGGAGCATGACCCACAACGGCGCCGCCGACGGCCGAGGGCGCCAACTCGTCGCGTACCTTAAGCTGACCGCCCACGGAGTGTCAAGGACGAGCCGATCGCCTGAATTAGCAGAAGGCTTTTAGCAACAACGGCTTACGGGCCATGAGTCGTGTTCGTGACGATCGAATTCTTGAATCGGCTCGCCCACGGACCTACAATCCCCCTTTCACTGCCCCGTCCCCATGAGCGCCAAGGCCAAGACCGTTCTCATCGTCGACGATGACGAGGGGATGCGGGACACCCTCACGGCCATCCTCAAGCACGACCACGACGTTCTCGTCGTGGCGACCGCCGATGCCGCGCTCGAGGTGATGCGGCACCGACGGGTCGACCTCATGCTGCTCGACATCCTGCTCCCCGGTATGAGCGGGATCGAGTTCCTGCCGATCGTGAAAGAGCATCACCCGTTCGTCGAGGTGATCATGATCTCGGCCATCAACGAGGTGGACACCGCGGTGCAGGCGATGCGGCTCGGCGCCTATCACTACATCACGAAGGAGTTCGAATACGACGCCCTGCGCTCGCTCGTCCGCAACGCCGGCGAGCGACAGGACCTGAACCGCCGGGTGATCACGCTCCGCGCCCAGGTCGCCGAGCAGAACCGCGAGTTCGTGACGGGCCGCAGCAAGCAGGTCAGCGACAGCCTCGACATCGTCCACAAGGTGGCCGGGCTGTCGGCAACCATCCTGCTCCTCGGCCAGAGCGGCACGGGCAAGGAGCTCCTGGCCCGTTTGATCCATCGGGAATCGGAGGTCGCGGACGGTCCGTTCATCGCGGTGAACCTCGCCGCCGTGCCCCCGGAGCTCGTGGAGAGTACGCTGTTTGGTCACGAGCGCGGCGCCTTCACCGGCGCCCATCGGCAGCAGCTGGGCAAGTTCGAGCTCGCCTCGGGCGGCACCCTCTTCCTGGACGAGATCGGCGACCTGAAGCTGGACCTGCAGGCCAAGCTGCTGCGGACGCTTCAAGAAGGCGAGATCGAGCGCGTGGGCGGCACGCGGCCGATCCGGACGGATTTCCGGCTGATCGTGGCCACCAATGTGGATCTGGAGCGCGGGATCAAGGAAGGCCGGTTCCGGGAGGATCTCTTCTATCGAATCAACGTGATCCCGATCCGGTTGCCCGCGCTGCGCGAACGACTCGAGGATCTGCCCGAGCTCGCTGCGCTGTTCCTCCGCCGCTACAACGCCAAGTTCGGGAAACACGTGCGGGGCATCGCGGACTCGACCCTCAAGATCCTCACCGCGTACTGGTGGCCCGGGAACATCCGGGAGCTCGAGAACCTCGTCGAGCGTCTCGTGGCCATCGCAGACCGGGACTGGATCACCGACGAGGATCTCCCCATCGACTATCAGCTCGCGGCGCTGGACACGGCCTCGCTGAAACCCGGCGTCTCCCTCCTGCAGGAGGCCTGCGACACCTTCGAGCGAGCGCAATTACCTCCTCCGCGCGCTCGAGAAGGGCGACTGGAACGTCACGGCCACCGCCCGCCAGCTCGGCATCCCGCTCAGCACGCTCAAGCACAAGATGAGCCGGCTGGAGATCCGCGAGCTCGCCAGGCGGCTCCGCGGCGCCTGAACCGCGTCAAATCCCTGACCGAACAACCAAACGTTTGACACGGATACGCGGTTCCTGCCTACCCGCGGGCCACCCCGCGACGTAATTTCTGCCACCGGCCAGTCAGGAACCGCCGGTTCTGCTGCCCAACCCTGCACGCGACTGCCTACGCCTGCCACAAACTCACGCGGGAACCCCCTAGTGCGTCCGTGATTCGCCGTCACGGAACATGCGTTGCACTCCTCGCAGCCACAGCCTCACGGCGTCGCTCGCCGCGGGGACCAAGTTTCTCGAACAGCGATCAACCGAGCTTCTGTCGCAAGGAGAGCAGTGATGCAGGCCTCCATGTTTAATGTACAGGTCCCGCTCCCGGGACGCGGTGAGACCTTTCTGATGAACACGCTGTCCGACGCCCAGGTGGTCGTCTCGAGCGACGTGGCGGCGCTGCCCGATCGACTGTCGATCCCGGCGGCCCCGGTGGGCGCGGTCGGCCATGGCACGACCGCGCCGGTGTTGACCGCCGACGAGCGTGAGGCGCTCGGGGAGCTGGCCACCCACGGGTTCGTCGTCCCGGACCGGGAGACGGACCGTCAATCGCTCGACAGGTTCTTCACGGACGTGCGCGAGGACACGAGCCTGATGCGCGTCACCGTTCTGACGACCCTGCAGTGCAACTTCGCCTGCGACTACTGCTTTCAGGGAGACCACGGCGACTACAACAAGTTCGCTCACAAGATGACCCTCGAGACGGTCGCGCGCGTCGCCGCGTGGGTCGAATCCCGTCTCGACGCCGTCCACCCCGAACGGTTCAGCCTGACGTTCTTCGGCGGCGAGCCGCTGCTCAATCTTCCCGTGATGTACGACCTGGCCGAGCGCACGTGGCAGCTCTGCCACGTGCGCGGCATCGAGATGCTGACCAACGTCATCACGAACGGTCTCCTGCTGACGCCAGACGTGGTGGACCGGCTGCTCCCGTTTGGACTCAACGGCGTCAAGATCACCCTGGATGGCGACCGCGAGACCCACGACCGGATGCGCCCGCTTCGGGGCGGTCAGGGCACATTCGACCGCATCATCGACAACGTCCGGAGGGTGGCGGACCGCTGCCAGATCTCGATCGGCGGCAATTTCGACGCGTCGTCGGTCGACAGCTACCCGGCGCTGCTCGACTTCCTGACGCAGCAGGATTTCGCGAGCTCGCTCGTCAAGGTGGCGTTCAAGCCGATCGTCAAGGCGACCCCTTCCGCCTCGAACGGGCTGATTCCTCTGACACCGGTCGCCGCGGACGGCAACCCGCTCAACGGCACGTGCATGACCTCGGCGGGTGCCGGCGGATGCCGGCGGATCGCCCTGCGACACCTGTGATTTCGTGGACGAGAAGATGTCGTTCCTGCGCGAGGAGACGAAACGCCACGGGCTCCCCACGATCGACGGGGTGCACATGGGACCGTGCGAGATCCACCGGCGGCATGCCTACACGATCGGGCCGGAGGGCTCGCTCTACGCGTGCCCGGGATTCACGGGCGAGCCGTCGCTCGCGACCGGGCACATCGGGGACCAGCCACGCCCCGAGCAGCGGCAGGCGGCCGCGCGATTCGAGATCCTCGGAGCCTGGAAGACATGCGGCGATTGCTCGTTCATTCCCGTGTGCGCCGGCGGCTGTTCGGTCGCCTCCCACACCGAGCTGGGTGACATGAACGCGCCGTCGTGTCACAAGTCGAGTTTCGAATCGGCGCTGGTATCACTCGCGCACGACGCGGCGAGTGCCGTCCAACCCTGAGGGGGGCGGCGAGAGCCGCCCCGGAGGAGCACGACGATGGTAATCAAGGTCATCAAGAAGGGTTCAACCCGCGTGAAGCCGAGCAACTACTGCCCGTTCATGATCGACGCGGCCGCGGAACCCAGCATGTAGGCCGCGGGCGTTCCCGATCGTGGCACTCGCCGGCTGGGTCGTGGCTCAGCCGGCGAGCCCGGCCCCGAACCTGGCCACTGCCCACGCACGAGCCATGAACAAGAAGACGCAGATCAAGATCGTCAAGGAAGCGTCGACTGAACCCAGGGACAAACCCGTCCTGCATTGTCCGTGGATGGTGGACTCGCCACCTCAGAGCTGACGACGCTTCACCGACAGGCTACCCTCGACAGGTCTTGGGCGACCCTGCATAATACGTCCCGTCGTGTCCCAAGCCGGTGATCGGTCTTTGGGCGCCCGCGGTCTTGGGGGCCGTGCGCCCCGGTGTGTTCGGTCACTGGCGCTCGGCCTCCTGATCCTCGCCGGCATGTCGGTCGTCGCCTGCAGAATCGGCTCCCCGCAGGCGGCGCCGCGCGCCCCCGTCACGCTCTCCATCGGACTCCCCTTCCCGGCCAATCGGAGTGACCCGACCGTCGGCATTCGCCAGCTCGTCTCGCTGATCTCCGACGAGGGCCTCGTGGCCACATCGCCAGCCGGTCGCCACGAGCCAGGGCTGGCCGCGCGCTGGGAGCAGCTCGATGCTGGGCGCACGCTCAGACTTCACCTGCAACCCCAGGCCATGTTTGAGGATGGAAGCCCGCTGACGGCGCCGGTCGTCAAGGCCTCGCTCGATGCGAGCCGCGCCGACCCGTCCGCACAGTTCCAGCACCCCATGCTGCAGGCGATTACGGCGGTAGACGTCATCGGGCCACACGTCCTGGAGATCGTCTCCACGCAGGCCTCCACGCTGTTGCTCGACGACCTGGAGGTGCCGATCCGCAAGCATCTCCCCGACGGCAGAACGCTCACGCCGGGGCCGTACGCGCTCACATCCGAGGGCACCGACGATGTGGCGGTCCTTCGGGTCAACCCCCACTATCGCGGCGAGCGACCCGCGATCGACGTCATACGGATCCAGGCCTATCCGAGCGTGCGGACCGCGTGGGCGGCGTTGATGCGCGGCGAGATCGACTTTCTCTATCGCGTCCCGAGCGACGCCCGAGTCTTCGTCGAGGGAGAATCCAGTGCCCGCGTGTTCTCCTTCCTCAGGCCGTATGCCTACACGCTGGTGTTCAACACCAACCGGGCTCCGCTCCGCGCGCCGGCCGTGCGTCGGGCCCTGAACCTGGCCGTCGATCGGCAGGCCATCATCGACCGCGCGCTGGGGGGCCATGGTGCGGTCGCCAACGGTCACATCTCGCCGCTCAACTGGACCTACGATGGCGACGCCATGCGCTTCGGGCAGGATCCGCAGCAGGCCGACGAGCTCCTTTCCGGCCAGGGCTTGACCTGGCCCGGGACCGACACGGCGTCGGCCGAGGCGGACACCATGCCGGCTCGGCTGCGGTTCACGTGTCTGGTCGCCACCGAGTACTGGCCGTACGAGGAGATCGCCATCCTCCTCCAGAAGCAGCTCTACGACATCGGGGTGGACATGCAGCTCGAGGCGGTCTCGATCGAGATGCTCCTCCGCCGGCTCGAGGCGGGAACCTACGACAGCGTCCTGCTGGACCTGGTCGGCGGCCCCGGGCTCGCGCGCGCCTACGCGTTCTGGCACTCCGGGGGAACGGCCCGGCCCTGGCGCTTCGGCTACGGTGGCGCCGACGCCGCCCTCGACGCGATCCGGACGGCCACGGACCCGCCCGCGATCCGGACGGCGGCACGTCGTTTCCAGCGGGCGTTGATTGAGGATCCGCCGGCGATCTTCCTCGCATGGCCCGAGACGGCGCGGGCCGTGTCCCGGCGATTCGACATCCCCGAGACGGATCGCGATATCGTGTCGACCATCGGGCGCTGGCGCCTCGCCGGCGAGACCGGCACCGCGGAGCCATGATCGGGATCACCGCCAGGTTCGTGCTGCTCGTCGCGACCGCCGCGGTGCTGCCGCTGCTGATCTTCGGGGTCGTGGCGTTGAGCTCCCTTGGCACGGCGACCACCCGGTCGGTGATCGCCGGCAACCTCAACATCGCCACACGCGCGGCCGAGCAGATCGACCTGTACGTGTCGACGACCGTGAAGATCCTTCGGACGGTCGCGGCCGATCTGCAGGGTACGCGGCTCCAGGCATGGCAGCAGGACCGGATCCTTCGCAACTACGTGCTCCAGTTCCCCGAGTTCCGCGAGGTCACGTTGTTCGATTCGGCGGGGCACCCGCTGGCCTCGAGTCGTCTCGGCACGCCGCGCACTCGGATGCCTTCCGCGGCGGCGACGGTGCTCGACGATCTGTATCTCGAGCCGATCATGGTCGATGACGACTTGCTGCCGACGACCACGGCCGCCGTGAAGGTCTCGACGTTCGGTCAGGCGGACGCCTGGCTCACCGGTGAATTCGACCTGGTCGAGCTCTGGCGCATGGTCGACCGGATCCGCGTCGGCGAGCGAGGCTTCGCCCTGCTGGTGGCGGGCGATGGCCGGCTCGTCGCCCACGGCGACCCCGACCAGAAGCGCCGGGTGGCCCGCGGGGAGAACTTGCTCCAGCATCCGCTGGTCCACCGCATCCGCACGCAGAGATCCGCCGTTCCGGTCACGGAGGAGGTTCCGGGCGACCAGGGCGAGGCGCTCCTCGCCGTCGCCGCGCCGATCGAGCGCCTCGGCTGGACCGTGATCGTTGAGCAGCCGACGTCCGAGGCCTACGCCGTCGCCGATCGGCTCAGCGTGCAGCTCTGGGTGGCAATCGCCGTTGCCCTTCTCATCACCATGTACGTCGGCTACCTGTGGAGCCGTGGGCTCATCCGTCCCATCCAGGGTCTGATGGGTGCGACGCGGGCGCTCGCCGCCGGCCAGCTCTCCGCGCGCGTCGAGGTCGCGGGCACCGACGAGCTGGCGCAGCTGGGGCGAGACTTCAACGGGATGGCCGACCGGCTCGTCGAGCTGCAGGACGACGTGCGCCGACAGGAGCGTCAGGCGATGTTCGGCCGGATCGCGGCCGGGCTCGCCCACGATCTGGCGCACCCGATCCAGAACATCGGCAACAGCTGCAGGCTCATCTTGAGGATGTCCGACGACGCGGAGTATCGGGAGACGTTCAGCCGCACGGTGCAGCGCGAGATGGCGGCCGTCAGAAGCCTCGTCGAGGACCTTCGCAACCTGGCGCGGCCGATGTCACTCGAGCGATTTCCGATCGACCTCAACAAGGCGGTCGCGGACGTGATCGAGGCCATGCGGTCCAACGCCGAGATCGCGGGCGTGACGCTCGAGGCCGCGTTGTCGCCGGAACCGCTGCAGATCGAGGGAGACCTGTTCGGGCTGGGTCGTGTTCAGCGCAACCTGATCGTCAACGCCATCCAGGCCACGGCGCCCGGGGGAACCATCACCGTCGCAACCGAGCGACGCGATCACCGCGCCGTCATTCGAGTGTCCGACACGGGATGCGGCATCCCGCCGGACCGGCTCACGGCGATCTTCGATGACTTCACCACGACGAAACGGCGGGGGCTGGGGCTCGGGCTGGCGATCTGCAAGAAGATCGTCGATTAGCTCGACGGCCGAATCTCGGTGACCAGCACCGTGGCCAGGGGCACGACGGTCGAGGTGGAGTTCGAGGCCACGAACGGATCGCAAGGCGAGGAGGGAACCGAACCGGCCGCTCGCGCGGGCGACCCCGTCCCCGGCCCGGATGGCGGGAGGCTGACTCGACTGGCCGGGGATGCGGCGGGTGGATCCGCATGACGTCCCACCACCCGCCGGCGGACAGCGCCTCGATTACCGTAGCTACTTGGTGGGCAGGACGGTGTCTTTCAGCTGCTTCGCGATCCTCGCCTTCACCACCGTCTTGGCCGGGATCTTGATGGCTTCACCAGTGGCCGGGTTGCGACCCATGCGGGCCTGTCGTTTCTGGACGACCAGCTTCACCATCCCCGGCAACACGAACTCACCCGAGCGCTTCAGCTCCTTCTCTGCGAGCGACAGCAGCTCGTCGAAGATCTCTCTCGCCTGGGTCCGCTTGATCTCGAAGCGTTCCGCGAAGTGCGAGAAGAGCTCTGATTTGCCCATCCTTCGGGCATCGGCCATCGGCGTCCCCCTGACTTGTGCGCGCTGAGTGTTCTCCACGCCACCGCGGCGCGCGAACGGTCGGCGCGGATTCCAAACGAAAACGCCGTATCCTAGCCCCGCGGTCCTGCTCATGTCAATGGACGGGCGGGCGACCGCAGGCGAGATGCGATGCTAGAATCCGGGCATGCCGGGGCCGACACTGGAGACCTTCCCCAACCCCCGACCCGAGCGCGACTACGAGATCGCGATTCGCTGCCCCGAGTTCACCTCGATCTGCCCGAAGACGGGGCTGCCAGATTTCGGTGAGATCCGGGTCACCTACACGCCGGACGAGCGCTGTCTCGAGCTCAAGGCCCTCAAGTACTACCTGATCGAGTTCCGCAACCGCGGTATCTTCTACGAGCACGTGACCAATCAAATCCTCGACGATCTGGTGGCCGCCTGCCGGCCGCGCCGCATGACGGTGGTCGGCGATTTCTCGGCCCGCGGCGGAATCACGACGTGCGTGACGGCCGTCTACGAGAGATCGGACACCGCCTGATCGAGCCGGCTGGAGCGATGGCAGCAGGCGAGCCGTGGGTGGTGCCGATAGGCGACGCAATCGACCTGCACGCGTTCGCGCCGCGGGACGTCGCATCGGTCGTCGACGAGTACATCCGCGCGGCCCGGGCGTCGGGGCTTCGGCAGGTTCGGCTGATCCACGGCCGCGGTCGAGGAGTTCAACGCGCGCGCGTCCGGTCGGTCCTCGAGAAGCATCCGCTCGTCTGCGAGTTCTGGGACGCGGCGGACGCCCACCTCGGCGCCACGGTGGCCCGACTCGTACCCTGACGACCACACCGCCACCGAGTCGCCCACACAGATCCGCCGCGCCGAAGACCCCTCCAGTCGGCGTTCGCGTGGCCACCATTGGCCGCCGTCGACCGCCATCGGTCATCGAAGAACGGCGCGGCCACGATCCGTCGACGCGTCTGCCCCAGCAACGCGTCGTTTGACTACCGCGAGCGGTTAGAGTACCCATGCAGCGCCGCTACGCGCGGCGGACGGGAGGTTGGATGTCGGCGTCTTCGGTGGTCGAGTCACGAGGTCAACGGGTCCGATGGGCCAAGCTGATCGACCACACGCGATGTATCGGGTGCCACGCGTGCACCACCGCCTGCAAGTCCGAGAACGAGGTGCCGCTGTCGGTGACTCGCACCTACGTCAAGTACGTCGACGTCGGTGAGTTTCCACAGGCGCGACGTGCGTTCCAGGTCACCCGCTGCAACCAGTGCGAGGATGCGCCCTGTGTCGCCGCCTGCCCCACGGCGGCGATGTATACGCGACCCGATGGGATCGTCGACTTCGCCAAGTCGATCTGCATCGGGTGCAAGGCGTGCATCGCCGCGTGCCCCTACGATGCGATCTTCATCAATCCCGAGGACCAGGCGGCGGAAAAATGCAATTTCTGCGCGCACCGGATCGACGTGGGGCTCGAGCCCGCCTGCGTCGTCGTGTGTCCCACGGAGGCGATTCTGATCGGGGACCTGAATGATTCGGACTCCACGGTGGCACGGACGGTGGCGCGCCAGCCGGTGACGATCCGGCGTCCGGAGAAGGAGACGCGCCCGAAGCTCTTCTATCTGGGTGCTCACCAGGCGACGCTTGATCCCATCGCCGCCAGACGCCCGGACGGCGGTCTCTTCATGTGGAGCGAGCAGCAAGGGCGCGACGCACAGGACGTCGTCTCCGGGCACCCGGGGCGTGCGAACAGCTCGGCAGCCGCGATGCTCTCGTACGACGTCAAGCACGCCGCGCCGTGGGACTGGCGGGTCAGCCTCTACACCTGGACCAAGGGCATCGCGGCCGGCGCCTACCTGGTTGCGGCGCTGCTCGTCCTCACGGGCGTCATGGATGCGGGCAGCCCGGTCTGGAGATGGGCGGCACCGGTGCTAGGTGGAGGCTTTCTCGCGGCGACCGGCGCGCTGCTCCTCTGGGATCTCAAGCACCCCGAGCGATTCCATCTGATCTTCACCCGGCCGCAGTGGGGCAGCTGGCTCGTGAGGGGCGCCTTCATCATCACGGGCTACGGGCTGGTGCTCGCCCTTCACTTCGGGGCCAGCCTTCTCGGATCACCGAGCACGCAATGGCTGCTGATGCTACCCGGGCTCCCGCTGGCGGCGCTCTCCGCTATCTACACGGCCTACCTGTTCGCCCAGTCCAAGGCGCGAGACCTCTGGCAGAGCCCCTTGCTCCCGGCGCAGCTGATCGTCCAGGCGCTGCTGGCGGGGGCGGCCACCCTGGGGCTGGCGGCGGCGGTTCTCGACCCGGCGCTCGTGGACCCGCTGCTCTGGATCGTGGGCGCCGGCAGCCTAATCCACCTGCTCCTCGTGTGGGGGGAGACGACGCTGGGCCACGTCACGGCACACGCCGGGCTTGCCACCCGCGAGATGACCCGGGGCCGGTTTCGGCATTATTTCTGGACCGGTGCGGCCGCGATGGCCGTCGGCGCGTTGGCGCCCTGGGCGGGCCTGGCGGTCGTGCCGCCCGCCCTCGCCGGTCTGATGGCCTACGAGCACGCGTACGTGCAGGCGGGACAGTCGGTGCCGCTGGCATGACGCGCGGACTGGACGCGAGCGAGAGGCTGACGCGATGAACCTGAGCGACCTCGGCAAGCGGGTCCGGGCGGCGCGGCAGGAAACCGAGGCCCGCGGTGAGACGTTCTACCCTGGACCGAGCCGCATCCACCTGGCCGCGTTTCCGCCCAAGGAGCGCTGGGACGACTGGGTAGAGCTCGACTCGCGTCGCTGGCCCGAACGGGTCGAGCGTCACTACACCCTCGTACCGACCTCCTGCTTCAACTGCGAGTCGGCGTGCGGGCTCCTGGCGTACGTGGACCGCCAGAGCGGTCAGGTACGCAAGTTCGAGGGCAACCCCGAGCACCCGGGCTCACGCGGCCGCAACTGCGCGAAGGGACCCGCGACCCAGAACCAGATCACCGACCCGGATCGCATTCTTCACCCGCTGAAGCGGGACGGTGAGCGAGGGGCGGGCAAGTGGGTCCAGGTCAGCTGGGACGACGCGCTCGACGATCTGGCGGCCCGCATCCGGTCGGCGCTGGTCGAGAAGCGGCCGAACGATGTGATGTACCACGTCGGGCGACCCGGCGAGGACGGATTCACCGAGCGCATTCTCGCGGCGTGGGGTGTCGACGGGCACAACTCGCACACCAACATCTGCTCCTCGGGCGCCAGAGCCGGCTATCAGTTCTGGATGGGGATCGACCGGCCGAGCCCGGACCACGCGCACGCGCGCGTCATGCTGCTGGTCAGTGCCCACCTCGAGGCCGGACACTACTTCAATCCGCACGCACAGCGCATCGTCGACGCGAAGGCCGACGGAGCCAAGCTGATCGTCTTCGACACCCGGCTGTCGAACACCGCGACCCACGCCGACCACTGGCTCGCCCCGTATCCTGGCTCGGAGGCCGCGATCCTCCTGGCGGTCGCCAATCACCTCATTCAGCACGAGCGCTACGACCGCGAGTTCGTTCGGCGCTGGTGGAACTGGCAGGAGTATCTGGAGGCGGCGCACCCGGAGGTGGAACGGAGCTTCGAGAACTTCGAGCGTGCGCTCAAGCAGCTCTATCACGAGCACACGTTCGAGGCCGCGGCCGCCGAGTCCGGCGTGCAGGCGAGCGTGATCGAGGAGGTCGCCGAGATCGTGGCCACCGCGGGAACCCGGCTCGCCACGCACACCTGGCGCAGCGCCGGCGCCGGCAACAAGGGCGGCTGGCAGGTGGCCCGAACGCTCTTTCTGCTCAACGCCCTGATGGGCGCCGTGGCGACCGAGGGCGGCACGTATCCGAACGCGTGGAACAAGTTCGTCGCCAAGCCCATCTACCTCCCTCCACATCCACCGATGTGGAACGAGATGACCTGGCCGACCGAGTACCCGCTCGCGATGAACGAGATGTCGTTCTTGCTCCCGCACCTGCTCAAGGAGCAACGGGGCAAGGTCGACGTCTACTTCACGCGGGTCTACAACCCGGTCTGGACCAATCCGGATGGATTCAGCTGGATCGAGGCCCTGACCGACCCGAGCCGGATCGGTCTCCACGCCGCGCTGACGCCCACCTGGAACGAGACGGCCTACTTCGCCGACTACGTGCTCCCGATGGGACTCGCCTCCGAGCGCCATGACGTCCACTCCTACGAGACCCACGACGGCCAGTGGATCGGCTTCCGCCAACCGGTCCTGCGGGCCTTCCAGGAGCGGCAGGGTCAGTCTGTGGGCGACACGCGCGAGGTCAACCCGGGCGAGGTATGGGAGGAGAACGAGTTCTGGATCGAGCTCACGTGGCGGATCGATCCGGACGGCAGCCTGGGCATTCGACGCTTCGTCGAATCCAAGAAGGGGCCGGGCACGAAGCTCGGGCTGGACGAGTACTACGGCTTCATGTTCGAGCACTCCGTCCCGGGGCTGCCCGAGCGGGCGGCGGCCGAGGACCTGACGCCCCTCGAGTTCATGCGCCGGCGGGGCGCGTTCGAGATCCGCAAGAAGGTCGGGCCGGTTCACGAGGAGGTGGTCGGTGACGCCGAGCTCGAGGACCTGCGTGAGGATCGGTTCGGCCGCGTCTTCACCGCCACGCCGGAGCCACCCTCGCCGAACATCGTCCCGACCGGCGCCCCCGAACCCGATGCCGAGGGCCGACGCCCGGTGGGCGTGAGGATCGACGGCGTCATCCACCGGGGGTTTCCGACACCCAGCGGCAGGCTCGAGTTCTACTCACCCACCCTCGCCGGATGGGGCTGGCGCGAGGTCGCCGTCCCAACCTACATCAAGAGCCACATCCACCCCGAGAACCTCAAGGAAGGTGAGCTTCCGCTCATCTCGACCTTTCGGCTCCCCGTCCAGATCCACACGCGGAGCGGCAACTCGAAGTGGCTCGACGAGATCGCCCACACGAACCCACTGTGGGTTCACCCGACGGACGCCATGCGGCTGGAGCTGCGCACGGGTGACCTGGTTCGGGTCGAAACGGAGATCGGTCACTTCGTCGTCAAGGCATGGGTGACCGAGGGCATCCGGCCGGGCGTCGTGGCGTGCAGCCACCACATGGGCCGGTGGAGACCGACGGACCAGGTCGCGGGCCAGCGCCAGCTGATGGCCACGGTCGGTCTCGACCGCACGGGCTCACGCTGGGCGCTGGATCGTAAACAGGGCGTGCAGCCGTACGCATCGGGCGACCCCGATACCCAGCGTCTCTGGTGGACCGACGTCGGCGTGCACCAGAACCTCGCCTTCCCCGTGCACCCTGACCCGATCTCCGGCATGCACTGCTGGCACCAGGCCGTGAGGATCCGCAAGGCCGAGGCCTCCGACCGGTACGGGGAGATCGTGGTCGACACGGACAAGGCGCACCGGGTGTTCAGAAACTGGCTCGAGACCACCCGCCCGGCGGACCGCTACAGCCCCGACGGCACGCGGCGCCCACACTGGCTGATGCGGCCGCTCAAGCCCTCGAAGGAGGTGTACCGGCTGCCAGCCGGCAGGACGACCTAGCAGCCCGTGGTAAGAGTCCTGCTGCAGTCGGCCAGCGCTGCATCCCGCCGCGCGCCGCGTTGGGCGTTGTTCACGACGGGTCGAATACTCCCTGTCTTCTCGCTCCTCGCGCCTTGCTCGGGCTGGCCGCGGCATCTCCCAAGGTGGCCCTTGGTGCAACGCAGGACTTTCACCACGGGCTGCTAGATTATTCGGTCAGTGAGGTGTGGGCCGAAACGACGTCGGCCCCACACCTCTCGGATGAAACCGGAGGTCCGAGGCTGGAAGCGCGAGAGGACACGGGGGCCAGGTGCGAGCTGCTCCGCTCCCTGGCTCGGCTCGTCGAGCCCCCTGGCACCGACTGCCGGCGACTCGCCGAGATTCTGGAGCTCGGTGCCATCCCCGAGCCGTCCACACACACCGAGCTCTTCGTTCACCAGCTCTACCCGTACGCGTCCGTCTATCTCGACGCCGAGGGCCAGCTCGGCGGGGAGGCGCGGGACCGGATCGCGGGCCTCTGGCGCGTCCTGGGACAGCCACCGCCGGTGGAGCCGGACCACC
Organism: Vicinamibacterales bacterium; assembly: GCA_965197935.1. Lineage (GTDB taxonomy): Bacteria > Acidobacteriota > Vicinamibacteria > Vicinamibacterales > CAZQMT01 > CAZQMT01. The sequence continues at coordinate 1,870,313 of CBDAOD010000003.1, forward strand.
TCACGGTGCTGCTCGCGCTCCAGGCGCGTCTGGTGGAGCTCGAGGCAGATGAGCCCGACGCCGCCAGACGCGGTGGGCTGCGCCAGGCGCGCGGCGCGCTCCTGTGGGAGCACCTGCTGAGCTGGTTGCCGGCCTACCTGCACAAGCTGGGGCAGCTCGCACCCCCACCGTATCGCCGGTGGTCCGCAGTGCTGTCCGGTGCGCTCTCCGAAGAGGCCCGCCACCTCCCGCCGCCGACGGCGCTCCCGCTGCACCTCCGCGAGGCGCCCGGGCCGGTCGACCCGCGCGAGGCGGACCTGGACCGTTTCCTCGCATTCCTGCTCACACCGGTACGCAGCGGCCTGATCCTGACGCGAGCCGACCTTGGCAGAGCCGCGCGGGATCTGGAGCTCGGGCTCAGACTCGGTGAGCGGCGGTTCATCCTGAGGGCGCTCATGACGCAGGACGCGGCCGGCACGCTCGCGTGGGTCGCCGACGAGGCCGCCGCCTGGATAGCGGCGCACGAAGGCTGGTGGGGGGGAGGGGAGACGGGCCGGTTCTGGGCCGGACGGGCCGAGTCGACCGAGACTCTGCTGCGGGACCTGGAACGAGACGCCGCCAGCCTCTCGCCATCCACGGGGCTCTAGTACTACTTTGTTAGATCGCACAATTTGGGCGAGATCCGACAAGTGATCTAATTTGAGGACATTGTACTTTTCCGGCGAATTCGGGACCCTGCGCGGTAGTGCACGACCGCCGCACGGTGGGGCAGTTGCGTCGCCTGATGAGATGGCTCGAGGCCTTCAAGGCGTGCTTCGGCCATCGCGCACAGGAGCTGGCGTTGCGCCGGTACGTCCAGGGGTTGCTCAGCGACAGCCCGCGCAAGTCGATGGAAGCGATGCTGGCGCGGGGGACCGATCCCGGGGGCTATCAAGCGTTCCAACACTTCATCACCGATGCGCCGTGGAGTGCCGACGGCGTCTGGCGCTGCCTGCGGGCGGTGCTGCCCGAACGCGAAGGGCTGGTGATCTTCGCTGGCACGAGTTTCCCCAAGCCAGGGACGTCCTCGGTCGGGGTGGCCCGCCAGTACTGTGGGGCCGTGGGGAAAGTCGCCAATGGCCAAGTGGCGGTCACCGCGGCGCTGTGGACCGGGCTGCGCGCCTACTTGCTGGGGGCCGCGCTCTATGTGCCCGAGGCGTGGCTGACCGACGCCGCCCGCGATCGGGCGCGGCTTCCCCGGGGTGTCCGGTTGCAGGCGAAGTGGCGCCAAGCGCTCACCCTGCTCCGGCAGGTGCGCGCCAGCGGCCTCACCGGCACCGGCGTGCTGGCCGATGCGGAGTTTGGCGATACCGGCCTGTTTCGGGCCATGTGGCATCGGTTGCGGCTCCCCTATGCGGTGGGGATTTCCTCGTCGCAGACCGTGTTCCTGGGGCGGCCGCGCCTCGGGCACCGGCGGGGCGGCCGGCTGGGGCGCCCGCGCACCCGGCCAGACCTGGCGGCGGGCGTGCGGGCGTACACGGTGGCCCAGGCCGCCAAGGCGCAGCCGCGGTGGCGGCCCATCAGCTGGCGCAACCGCCGCGGCGGGCGCCGCTGGACGGTCCAGTGTGTGGCCCTGCGGGTGACCCCGGCCCACGACTGGCGCGACCGCCGGCTCGCCCCCGAGGTGTGGCTGCTGGCCGAACGCGACACGGGCGCGACGCCGCGGACCAAATACTTCTTCGTCAACCTGCCGGCCACCACCTCCTGGCCGCAGCTTGTCCGACTCGCGCATCAGCGGTGGGCCATCGAGCAGCAGTACCAAGAGTTGAAGACCCACCTCGGGTTGGATCACTTCGAAGGCCGCACGTTCCCGGGCTGGCACCATCACGTCGTGCTCACCGCCGTGACGTACAACTTCCTGCAGGCCGAGCGGCGGCGGCACCTCGCCGGGCTCACCTTTCCAGTGGCCCGCGCGATCGTGCAGGAAATCTTCACCGCGGACCTCTTTGCTCCACGGCCGTTCTACCTGAAGCGCATCGAGGCGCTAAAGTCGGTGCACTTGCGGATCTAACAAAGTAGTACTAGCGTTGGGCCGGTGGCGCGTCCGAGCCACCGTCCAGGGTTTCGGGTAGACTGACCGCGGGCTCACCTCGCGCGACGGTCGTTCGGTCTCGGCGCCTCGGCCCCCCCCAGTCAGATGCCCAACCCCGCCCCTCCTCCAGCCAGCGCCCCCGAAATCGGTCGCGAATCAGCGCTCACGGTCCGCGGGCTGGTTCGCTCGGCGCTGGCATACGTCGGCGGCCCCGTGCCGCCGCTGATCGCCGCCTGGATCGCCGCCATTGTCGTCGGCATCTCTCACTCCTCCAACGTCGGCCTGCTCATCGGCCTCGGGTTCGCTGGCGCCTTCGTCGCCGGGCTGGTCGGGGTCGGTGGCGCGATCGTCATGATCCCCTTGCTGTTGTACGTTCCGCCGCTGTTCGGGATGAGACCGGAGGGGATCCACGGCGTCGCCGGTGTCACGATGATCCAGGTGAGCGCGGCCGGGTTCATCGGCATGCTGGCGCATCACAGGGCGGGTCACGTCGAGACGCGGCTCGTCGTCGCGCTGGGCGGGGCCATGATGATCGCGTCGCTCGCCGGAGCCGTGCTGTCGAGGTATGTGAGCCCGAACGTCCTGGCGGGCATCTTCGCGTCCCTCGCGGCCGGGGCCGCCGTGGTGATGTTGGCCGGCGGGAAGCTTCTGCTCACACCGAACCCGGAGGCGCCGCTCTCGTTCAATCGGGGCGTGGCGGCGCTGCTCGGCGCGGCGGTCGGGTTAGTCGTGGGGATGGCGGGCGCGGGAGGCGGGTTCCTGCTGATTCCCCTGATGGTCTACGTCCTCAAGATCCCGATCCGACTGGCTGTCGGGAGCTCGCTCGCCATCGTCGCCCTGAGCGGCTTCGCGGGGTCGGTCGGCAAGGCGCTGACCGGACAGGTCGACTGGTATCTGGCCCTGGCCCTGGTCAGCGGCGCGTTGCCGGGCGCGCAGCTCGGGTCGGCGGTCAGCACGCGAACCCGGGCCGACCTGCTCGCGCTCATCCTGGGTACCGTGATGGCGATGATCGCCGTGCGGATGTGGTGGGAGATCCTCGCGGGCTAGCTAGCAGCCCGTGGTAAAAGTCCTGCTGCAGTCGGCCAGCGCTGCATCCCGCCCGGCTGCGTTGCTCGTCGGTCACATACTCCCGGTATTCTTCCTCCTCGCGCCTTGCCGGCCGGGCGCAGCGCCGCCCTTGATGCGACGCAGGACTTTCACCACGGGCTGCTAGTACTACTTTGTTAGATCCGCAATTGCACCGACTTTAGCGCCTCGATGCGCTTCAGGTAGAACGGCCGTGGAGCAAAGAGGTGCGCGGTGAAGATTTCCTGCACGATCGCGCGGGCCACTGGAAAGGTGAGCCCGGCGAGGTGCCGCCGCCGCTCGGCCTGCAGGAAGTTGTACGTCACGGCGGTGAGCACGACGTGATGGTGCCAGCCCGGGAACGTGCGGCCTTCGAAGTGATCCAACCCGAGGTGGGGCTTCAACTCTTGGTCCTGCTGCTCGATGGCCCACCGCTGATGCGCGAGTCGGACGAGCTGCGGCCAGGAGGTGGTGGCCGGCAGGTTGACGAAGAAGTATTTGGTCCGCGGCGTCGCGCCCGTGTCGCGTTCGGCCAGCAGCCACACCTCGGGGGCGAGCCGGCGGTCGCGCCAGTCGTGGGCCGGGGTCACCCGCAGGGCCACACACTGGACCGTCCAGCGGCGCCCGCCGCGGCGGTTGCGCCAGCTGATGGGCCGCCACCGCGGCTGCGCCTTGGCGGCCTGGGCCACCGTGTACGCCCGCACGCCCGCCGCCAGGTCTGGCCGGGTGCGCGGGCGCCCCAGCCGGCCGCCCCGCCGGTGCCCGAGGCGCGGCCGCCCCAGGAACACGGTCTGCGACGAGGAAATCCCCACCGCATAGGGGAGCCGCAACCGATGCCACATGGCCCGAAACAGGCCGGTATCGCCAAACTCCGCATCGGCCAGCACGCCGGTGCCGGTGAGGCCGCTGGCGCGCACCTGCCGGAGCAGGGTGAGCGCTTGGCGCCACTTCGCCTGCAACCGGACACCCCGGGGAAGCCGCGCCCGATCGCGGGCGGCGTCGGTCAGCCACGCCTCGGGCACATAGAGCGCGGCCCCCAGCAAGTAGGCGCGCAGCCCGGTCCACAGCGCCGCGGTGACCGCCACTTGGCCATTGGCGACTTTCCCCACGGCCCCACAGTACTGGCGGGCCACCCCGACCGAGGATGTCCCTGGCTTGGGGAAACTCGTGCCAGCGAAGATCACCAGCCCTTCGCGTTCGGGCAGCACCGCCCGCAGGCAGCGCCAGACGCCGTCGGCACTCCACGGCGCATCGGTGATGAAGTGTTGGAACGCTTGATAGCCCCCGGGATCGGTCCCCCGCGCCAGCATCGCTTCCATCGACTTGCGCGGGCTGTCGCTGAGCAACCCCTGGACGTACCGGCGCAACGCCAGCTCCTGTGCGCGATGGCCGAAGCACGCCTTGAAGGCCTCGAGCCATCTCATCAGGCGACGCAACTGCCCCACCGTGCGGCGGTCGTGCACTACCGCGCAGGGTACCGAATTCGCCGGAAAAGTACAATGTCCTCAAATTAGATCACTTGTCGGATCTCGCCCAAATTGTGCGATCTAACAAAGTAGTACTAGGGCTCCACTTCGTCGGTCCGCGCCGGGCGAATCTGCGGAGTGGGACCAGAACCGCGTGTCTGGGTCGGTTCCCTACTTGATGGGAACGGTGCTCCGGCGGACGTGGTGCTCCTTGCGCCAGTACCAGTAGAAGGGGAGGCCGAGCGCCACGAGGCCGAGTCCGGCGATTGACTCCACGGGCCGCTCCATCAGCGTGTTGTACACCAGGGCGCCCGAGCCTAGGATGAAGATGGAGGGCACCACCGGGTAGCCCCAAGTGCGGTAGGGACGAGGCACTTCCGGCTTGCTCCAGCGGAGCTTGAAGATCGCCAGCCCACCCGCGACGAAGAACACGACCGACGCAAAGGTCACGTAGGTGAACAGCTGCTCGTAGGTACCCGTCAGGGTCAGCAGCGCCGACCAGCCGCAGGTAATCAGGATCGCCACGTGGGGGCTGCGATAGACGGGGTGCACGGACGCGGCAGCGCGGAAGAACATGCCATCGACGGCCATCGCGTAGCAGATGCGTGACATGCCGATCACCGCCGCCGCGTTGCACCCGAAGGTGGACACCGCGACCGTGAGCGCCACGAGACCACCCGCGCCGGACCCGGCCAGCGCGCTGACGGCCCGTTCGGCAATCCGCTCGACGCCCTGCATCTCGGGAATCGACAACGAGTAGACGTAGGCCACGTTGACCACGACGTAGATCGCCATCAGCGCGAAGGTGCCGATGATCAGGGCGCGCGGCAGCGTCCGCGACGGATCCTTGATCTCGCCCGCCGCGAACGCCACGTAGTACCAGCCCTCGTAGGTCCACATGACCGCGATCATGGCCACGCCGAAGGCCGCCGCCAGTCTGGGCACGTCGGGCGGCACGACCGGCGTGAATGCGGGTTCGACGCGCTGAACGACGATTGCGAGCACCGGCAATCCGGCCAGCGCGGCCACCTTGAGGACCGTCAAGCTCGCCTGGACGGCGTTGCCGGATCGCACCCCGACGTAGTTGATCGCCCCCAGGATCGCGATCGAGGCCGCGGCCACGAGCTGGCCCGCCCGGATCGACAGCACACCCCAGGGCATCGGCACGCTCGCGATCTCGTTCTGCATCGAGAGCGCCGGGAAAAAATAGCTGAAGTACTCGGCAAAGCCGATCGCGACGGCCGCGACGCTGCCGGTGATCACGACCAGCAAGCCGGCCCACCCGAAGAGGAAGCCCGTGAGCGGACCGTAGGCCTCGTTGAGGAAGGCGTAGAGACCACCCGAGCGGGGATACATCGACCCCATCTCCGCGTAGGTCAGCCCTCCCGCGAGGGCGAGGATCCCGCCGGCCACCCACGCCATCAGCAACAGCGTGACGGACGGCAGATGCGACGCGATGACGCCCGTGGTCAGAAAGATCCCGGAGCCGACGACGGCCCCGACGACGAGCAGCACCGCGCTACCCAGGCCGATGGCACGGACCAGGCCCTCGTCGGGATCGGTTTGGACGCCGGGGGCAAGATCCGTGGTTGGGGGCGAGGTCGGAGGATCGGGCGTTGGTCGGGAGCCGGTCACCGTGTGCGCGCTCCAGGGCCAACCATACCATGCGGTTGCGGAGGCATGGTCCCGGGTCGCGTGCAGCTGTGATCAAAGCATCTCGGAAACGAGTAGCATAGGGGCTTCTGGCAATCCGAACATTCAGGAGGAGCGAGAAACGATGACGTACTACGGAGCGAAACAGCTGGCCGAAAGCTTCAAGACGGTGCGGACCAACACGATCTCGGTGGCAGAGGACATCCCCGAAGACAAATACGGCTATCAGGCGGCACCGGGCACCATGACCGTGGCGCAGATCCTCAGCCATGTCGCGCTGGGAACCCGCTTCCCCCGCAAGGTACACGGCGGCGACAGCCGCATGAGGACGTTCGAGGGCTTCGACTTTTTCGCGTACGTCCAGAAGCGACAGGCCGAGGAGGCGGCGCTGACGACCAAGGCTCAGATCCTCGACGCGCTCCGTGCGGAAGGCGAGGGCTTCGCAGCCTGGCTCGAGACGCTCTCGGAAGATCTCCTCCAGGAGACGGTGACCTTCCCACCGCCCGTCACGCCGGAGAGCAAGACCCGCTTCGAGATGCTGCTGAGTGCAAAGGAGCACGAGATGCACCACCGGGCCAAGCTGATGCTCATCGAGCGGCTACTGGGGATAGTGCCGCACCTGACGCGCCAGCGCGAGGCGTTCCGGGAGCAGATGACCAAGGAAGCCACGACGCCATAGCGGCGTTGGCCCTCCATCGGCACGGACCGGACACTTTAGTCCTCTCGCACGAACCAGTTCGGCCGTCGCGTTGCCCGCTCATGGCTGCGACCCACGCTGCGGTGCCGCTCCAGCGCGTCCTGGTCGTCGAAGACGACCCGAGGTCGCTCGAGCTGACCACCTCCTTCATCAGGGAGACTGGCGCGGAGGTCGTGCCCACCCCGTCGTTGGGCGAGGCCCACGACGCCCTCGAGCGCTACGGCGACGAGATAGTCTTCGTGATCTCGGATATCAAGCTGCGCGAGGAGAGCGGCCTCGATCTCTTCCACCGTATCCGCCAAGACCGCCCGACCCTGCCCGTGGTCCTCATGACCGCCTTCGGCGGCACAGACGAGGCCGTCGCGGCCATGAAGGAAGGCGCCTTCTACTACTTCACCAAGCCAGTCGACTTCCCCCTGCTGCTCCGCATCGTGCGAGAGGCGCTCGAGAAGCAGCGCCTCAAGGCGGAGCTGGCGTCCGCTCAGGCACGGCTGGCCGCCGCGGGCGATGGACGGATCCTTGGTACCAGCCGCGCCATCCGTCTGGCGCTCGAGCACGCGGCGTCGGTCGCCGAGTTGGATACGACGGTCCTGCTGTCGGTTAAACATCTAACCCCTACGAGGCCCGGCCAGAATCTTCCGCCGGGTGTCTCGCTTCCGGGCCCACGCCGAAAAGTTAGATGTTTAACCGATATGGGGGAGACGGGGACCGGGAAGGAGCTCTTCGCGCAGTACATCCACGAACGTAGCGCGCGTCGGGGTCGACAGCTCGTCGCGCTCAACTGCGCGGCGCTTCCCGAACAGCTGCTCGAATCCGAACTGTTCGGCCACGTGCGCGGCGCGTTCACCGGGGCGGTCGCGCACAAGCCCGGCAAGTTCGAGCTTGCCGCCAAAGGGACGATCTTCCTCGACGAGGTCGGGGATCTGGCGCAGCCGCTCCAGGCCAAGATCCTGCGCGTGCTGGAGACGAAAGAGATCGAGCCATTGGGCTCCACGCAGAGCCGGGCCGTCGACGTTCGCATCATCGCGGCTACCAACGAGGATCTCTCCGCCAAGGTACGAAACGGCACGTACCGCGAAGATCTGTTCTATCGGCTGGAGGCCTTTCCCATCCAGCTCCCGCCGCTGCGCGACCGGCAGGAGGACATCCCCATGCTGGCCGTCCACTTCCTGGAGCGCTACGCCTCACAGCACGGGAAGGCGATCGGCGGGTTCGACCCGGCGGCCCTCGATGTCCTTCAAGCCTACGACTGGCCAGGCAACATCAGGGAAATGCGACAGTACATCGAGCGGGCCGTGATTATCGCCAAGACGGGTACGATCGGCGTCGATCTCCTACCGGCGCGGGTTCTCGAACGCGGGCGGGCTGCGCCCGCCATCGCCCCGACTCCGGCGGCCGGTCTCGGAACCCGTGAGGGCGATCCGGCAGCAGAGACGCCCATCTCGCGGCTGCGGGAGCTGGAACGCGACGCCGTGCTGGCCGCGCTGCGGGAGGCAGGTGGTAACCGTACGCTGGCAGCACGCAAGCTGGGGCTCACCCGGAATCAGATCCGGTACCGACTGCAGAAGCTCGGCGAGGGCTGACGTGCGCTGGAGCACGCTTCCCCTCGCGTACAAGATCCTCGCACTCACCCTTCCCCTCACGCTTGGCCCCACGCTTCTGGTCGGCGTGCCGGCGTATTGGTATCTGCGACAGACATTTCTCCTTGCGGCGGCGGCGGGACAGGAGGCAGCGGCCATCGACGCTGCGCAGGGGATCCGGCGCACATACGACGACCTGGTCGCTGTCGCCGGTCATCTCGCCGCAATGGACGAAATACGGACCCTCGCGGCGACCGCACTACCTGGGGATCGCGAGCGCGGAGAGGCGCGTCTTGCGGTCGAGCGACTGATGGCGCTCGAGATCACTATCGGAACGGTTCGGATCTTCCGCGCGGGCGATCCCGATCCGTTCCTCGAGATCAAGCGGCAGCCGCACAACGCGAACGCCCGCCCCGCCGTTGGAGCCGAGCGGACTCTGGGCGAGCCGGCCGTGAGTCCGGGGACAGCGGGGAGTCGACCGATCGTCGCCACGAGCGCGGTCCGTGTCCGGGGTTGTCCCATGGGCACCGTGACGTTGGAGGCGAACCAGGGGACCTTTCGGAACATTCTGGAAGCCGCGGCGCTTCGGCACGGCGGCGGGTACGCGCTGTTCGACGAGCGCGGTGCCGTGCTCCGGGCAACCGGAGCGACGACCGAACTTCACGAGCGCATCGGCGCAGGCGTCCGCAGCGCACTCACGGACGTTGATGGCGGTGCGCCGATCGGCCTGGCGGTCGAGGATGGCCTGCTGATTAGCGTCCGGAGTAGCGCCTCGGAGCTGGCCGACGGTGGCCGATGGCTGCTGTGGACGCGCTCCAACGACGCACAGACTCGTGCCCAGCTGAACCAGCTGTTTCGTGTTGCCGTCATGGTCCTGAGTCTCGCCGTGATCCTGAGCCTGACGGGTGCCGGCTTCATGGCCGGGAGTCTCGTTCGACCACTCGCCGCCCTCGCTCGGAGCACCGAACGGGTGGCGAAGGGCGACTTCGACGTTCAGGTGGCGGAGACCCGCGGGGACGAGATCGGCGGGCTCACGAAGGCCTTCAACGCGATGGCGTCGTCACTGGCGCGCTATCGGCAGGATCTGATACGCGCCGAGGGGTTCGCTGCGCTGGGTCGCCTAGCCTCCATGGTCGCTCACGAGGTCCGCAACCCCCTCAACGCGATCCGCGGCTGCGTGGACTACCTCCGGCTCAAGCGCCCGGATGACGAGCTCTTGGCGCACCACGCCGAGATCATCCGGCTGGAGATCGACGGCCTGAACACGTTCGTCCGAGATTTTCTCGGGCTCGCGAGGCTGCCGGCTCCCAAGCGCGAGCCGATCGACCTCGGCGAGCTGTTAGGAACCCATCTGGACCTGCACCGCGCAGAAACCGCGGCCCAGGGTGTGGACATCGATCTCGCCTTCGCGTCAACCGTGGCACCCGTCTCGCTCGACGCCCATCAAATTCGCAGCGTCTTCGAGAACCTCACGACAAACGCCCTCGAGGCGATGACCTCGCCCGGAACACTCCGGGTGTCAATCCAACGGCAGGGCGACGAGGCGCTCGTCTCCTTTGCGGACACCGGTCCGGGAATGCCGCCGGAGGTCGCACGACAGCTCTTCACGCCCTTCTTCACGACGAAGGACGAAGGCAACGGGATCGGCCTCGCGACGGCGCGGCGGATCGTCGAGGCCCACGGCGGCACGCTCGACTTCACCACCCGGCTCGGTGAAGGCACCTGCTTTGTAGTTCGCCTGCCGATTCAGCACGGATCTACCGTTCCCGCCAGGTGAACGATTCTCCGCGGTGAGCGGTCTTGATAGAATGCCGCACGCGGGAAACAGCCGGGGCAGCGCCGCCCGCGTCGTGCTACCCGCCGTCTCCATGAGTGAAGCCGTCAGCCGAAGCCTCCAGGGACGCAGAGAGTCCAACGAGGACGCCGTGCTCATCGTCGAGGAGCTCGGGCTGTTTCTCGTGGCTGACGGAATGGGTGGACACCAGGGCGGCGAGGTAGCATCGGGACTCGCCGCCGAAACCATTGCCGAGTTCGTTCGCGCCTCGAGCGTGGACTCCCAGATCACGTGGCCGTTCGGAATCGACCTGACGTTGCCGATGGAGGGCAACCGCCTACGCAATGCCATCCAGTACGCCAACCAGCGCGTCCGGGCCGAAGGGCGGCGTCAACCCGAGCTCGAAGGCATGGGCTCGACGGTGGTCGTGGCGCTGGTCGCCGGAGACTCCGTGGTTCATGCGAGCGTCGGAGATAGTCGCTTGTATCTCCTGCGAGCGGGAAAGGTGCAACAGCTCACGACCGACGACTCATGGGCCGTGTCGATGCTGCGAGCGGGCGCAGACGAGGGCACCATCAAGCAGCATCCCATGCGCCACCTGCTGATCCGTGTCATCGGAGCCGACGAATCCCTCGAGATCCAGGTGTCGAGCCTGACCAGCGAGCCCGACGATCTCCTGATCTTCTGCACCGACGGACTGCACGGCCCGCTTCCCGACGCCCGGATTCAGGAGCTCGCGTCGGACGAGTCGCAAACGCTTGGCGCGCGCGCGGATGCGCTGGTGGAAGCTGCGCTCGCCGCCGGGGGTACCGACAACGTCAGTGTGCTGCTCGTGCGGCCCCAGGCTCACTCTCCTCACTCTTCGTAGCCCATCAAAGCACCGCATCCACCCTGCCTTGCCGTTGCCCTGCCGGTGTGACAGCCCGTCACCAGCTGCCTGCCCGCGGTGGGATAGATGCCCCTCCCACGGTGAATAGTCACCGGTGAAACTGCGCAGACTCGGCCGGTCACCATTCGTCCCGCGCCGACGCAGCAGCGATGGTGAACGTCGGCGGCAACGTATCCGATTGATTCGACGTCACTTGCCTCGATGAGATCCACCCAAGATAGAGTTGGCACCACGCTTGCTTTGTTTCAAGAACGTCACGGCAATCGATGGGTTGCCAAAGAGTTCAGGGCAGATGCCGGCGCCACAGAACAGCCCGCCGGCCAACGCGGGACTTCCCGCACAGGAGAGCAGTCATGTTGAGCATCCCGAATCGAATCAGCGAACTCGCCCTGCAGGCCACCACGCGCGCCCAGACGTTCGGCTGGGTACTCGGCGAGCGCCTCGAGCGGCGCCTCGACGAGGAGCGCGGTGCCACGACCGCCGAGTACGTCGTCCTGACGGCCGCGGTCATCGGCATCATGCTCTTCGTGGGGTACGGCATCTACTCGATGGTCACCGCCGGGGCCACCACGGTCGCCAACACGTTCAAGACTGGCATGGCCAAAATCGCAGGTTGGGTGTAGAACGAGGCGGGGCACGAGCATCTGTGCCGCAGCCGGAACGGAAGGGCCCCGGGCCGACATCCCCGGGGCCCTTCTGCGTACGCCCGCCGATCGGGGCCGCACGCCGTCGTTTCGTGACCATGCAGACGATGTTTCGCGCCGGGCGTCTCGCAGCGCCCTGGACCGGTTTCTACGTCAGGGAAATCGGAGCCAACGTCCTGGTCCCGGGTCTCGCGATGGCCTGCCACGTCCTCGCATCTTCAACGAAGAACGCCTCCTGGCGCATGACGAGGCCTTCGCCAAGGTCACGCGGTGGCGGCCTATTCCGCTTTTCTTCTGAGGGGGTCGTCCGCGCGACGGTGCCGTACGCCACACTGCCACGGCCAACCGCCGGTGAGGAGCAGCAGCGCGCCATAGCCGAGGGCCCATGCCTGGCTCTGCGAGGCGAGTGGTAGGTATGGCTCGACCAGGAGCGGGTACGACAGCAGCGCCAAGAGACTGCCCGCATTGCTCGCCGCATACAGGAAATACGGATCGCGTGCTGACGCGTGCCGGGTACTCGCGAACCATCGCTGGAGCAGCGGCGCACTCGTCGCTACTGCGAAGAACGGCAATCCGATCGAGACGCTCAGGAGCACGAATAGCCAAGCGATCGGGTGATCGACCGCAGGCGAGACCCAGCCCGCGTCCACTCCGAAGGGCAGGGCCAGTAGGGGCAGGGCGAGGACACCAGCGTGGAGGAGTATCTGTCGTCGAACACCGAGCCGGGAGGATATGGCATGCGCGTAGAGGTAGCCCAGCAGCAGCACCGCCTTGAAGAAGACCATACACGTGTTCCAGACGGCCGGGATCCCGCCCAGCAGGGGCAGGATCATCTTGCCGAACATGGGCTGAATCGAGAACAGTAACGTCGCGCTGAGCAACAGCGTGCAGGCGAAGAGCGGCAGCAACGGATCTCCCGGGACGCGGGTCAGAACCTCAGGCGCAAGACCGTGGGTGGCCCGCCGGTCCTCGGCACCACGACGAACAGGCTGTCGTACTCGTCGGGGGCGATCTGGATCGGCTCGGCGTGACCGTAGGCCGCGAGCACCTGCGGGACGGTGTTCGAGTGCCCCACCACCAGGACCACCTTGTCGGCGTGCCGGGCCCGCAACCTGTCGACGAGATCGTCGGTTTCGTCGGACGGCACCCGGTCGACCTCGATCCGCATCTCCCGCGCCAGCGGCGCGGCGGTCTGCTGCGTACGACGAAACTGCGTGGCGTAGATGGCGGTGACACCGGCGTCCCGGAGCATCCGCGCCAGCCTCCCTGCGCGCGCCGTACCGGCCTCCGACAGGACGGCATCGGTCGAGTCGTCCACACGTTCGGCGTGCCGCACCAGATACACGGCCTGCTGGGCGCTCACAGGCGGGGGACCGACCAGCGACGCGGCCACCAGCGCGGCCAGCAGCCACCAGAGACGACCGCTGGCCGGCGCCCGCGTGTCCCGCGTGCACATCCGCCCGTTCGGGGCTATCCCTCTCATCGGTCGTCGTCCCCCGTCGCCTCGGCCGACTCGGGCGCGCCACCGAGGTGCTCCTCTGCGGCGATCTCGCGGCCCCGCGGGCTGAACCGATCGTTGAGCCAGAACAGGGTCGCCCCGATGGCCAGCCCCGCCAGGCCACCGAGTATCTGCGTCCCCGAGGCTCCCGCCACGATCGCCACCGAGAAGAGGATCGCCAGGACGGGCACCGTCGCCCCGAGGGGCGTGACGAAGGCGGCAGACTTCACGATTCCCGCCTCGCCGACGAACCGCGGGCGGCGCAGCATGAGCGTGGCGGCGCAGACGCCCGTGTAGGTGATCAACCGGGCCACCGCGCTGGCGGCGGCCAGGACGACGAACGAGCCGGACAACGCCAGGATCAACGACACGCCGGTCGTGACCAGGACCGCGTTCGCCGGCGTCCGAAAGACGGGGTGGATGCGTCCGAAGGGTTGCGGGAGCTCCCCCTTCTCGGCGAGCGCGAAGAGCATGCGCGACCCCGTGAGCACGTGGCCCGCATTGTTGCCGGTCATCGAGACCACCGAGCCGACGCCGATCATCAAGGCTCCGGCAGACCCCATCATCACCAGCGCCGCATCGGCGAGCGGTGTCGCGGAGCGCACGAGGTCGGGCAGGACGCTCATCGCCACGATCTGACCTGTCGTCATGATCGCCGTGACGGCGAGGATCGTGGTAACCAGCGCGAACGGCACGTGCCGTCTGGGCTCCCGGGCCTCACCCGCGGGCACCGGGATCACATCGTAGCCACCGAACACGAACATCAGGAGCAGGGCGGCGGTCGAGACCTCGGTCACCGAGACCGCCGGCAGCGGCGTCAGGTGATCCAGGTCGATGAAGAACAGCCCCATGGCGATGAAGGCGAACAGCGGGACGAGCTTGCCGATCGTCAAGGCGTTCACGACCCACGACGTCTGCCGGATCCCGCGGACGTTGACTAGTGCGAGGAAGGCCATGATCGCGACGATCACCATGACCCGACCCGACCCCGACGTGGCACCCTGCCAGTAGAACCCGAGCGCCAGGGCGACGCCGTTGATGACCGACGCGTAGCTGGTCACCCGCGTGACCCACTGCATCCACCCGACCTCGAAGCCGACGAAGCGTCCGAATGCGGCGCGCGTGTAGAGATAGGGGCCGCCGGTGCCCTCGAACCGGCTGGCGACCTCGGCGAAGCAGAGCGCCACGAGGAACGAGGCGAAGCCGGCCAGGACGAACGCGAGCGGACTCCAGTTGCCGACCTGCGCCGCGACCTCGGACGGCATCAGGAAGATCGCGCTGCCGATGACCTGGTTGATCCCGATCGCCGTCAGATCCCAGCGGCCCAGCGTGCGGCGCAGCGTCGGACCGGCCGCGTTCGAGCCCGTCATGCCAGAGGTTGTATCACGCCTCCGCCGGCCGAGGGTGTACGAACGACACCGCGCGGCTTCACGCAGGCGCTCGACATTGCGCAACCCGGCGGGGCGGGGGCAGAAGGACCGCGCACTCGTGCCGAAAACAAGAGCGCGGGCATTGTGCCCGACGGAGGTCCGTCTGAACCCGTATCTCGTCGCCCCCGGGTGGCTCTACGGCGTGGCGTTGCTGGTGGTCGCGCTGCTGACCGGCGTCCTGGTCTCCCGCGTGCGCCTGAGGAGGGCCGAGCGCCGGAGCCAGGACCTCGAGGCCAAGGTCGCCGCGCGAGCCGCGGAGATCGTGCGCCAGAAGGACGACCTGGCGGAGGCGAACCGGGAGCTGAGCCGGCTGATCCGACAGCTCGAAGAGAAATCCGCCCAGGTGGAGGACGCCAGGGTGCGAGCGGAGCAGGCCAGCCAGGCCAAGACCGAATTCCTCGCCAACATGAGCCACGAGATCCGCACCCCGATGACCGCGATCGTCGGGATGACCGACCTCGCGCTCGAGACCCAGCTCACGGCGGAGCAACGCCGGTATCTGACGACCATCCAGTCGTCGACGGATGCCCTCCTCGTCATCCTCAACGAGGTGTTGGACTTCTCCAAGATCGAGGCGGGCAAGATCGAGCTCGATCCCGTCGCGTTCCGGCTGCGCGAGAGCGTGGGCTCCACCCTGCGCGCGCTCGCCCTCCGCGCGCACGAGAAGGGACTCGAGCTGGCCTCGGACATCGCCCCGGACGTCCCGACTTCCTGATCGGCGACGCGGGGCGGTTGCGGCAGGTGATCGTCAACCTGGTCGGTAACGGGATCAAGTTCACACGACAGGGTGAGGTCGTCGTACGGGTGGATCTGGATCACCAGGCCGCGGATGCCGCCTCGCTGCACGTCTCCGTGACGGACACCGGACCCGGGATTCCGGCCGACAAGCAGCGCGGGATCTTCGACGCGTTCGCGCAGGCCGACGGATCCACGACCCGCCGGCACGGGTCTCGGGCTCGCCATCTGCGCCCGACTGGTTGACGTGATGGGGGGCCGGATCTGGGTGGAGAGCGAGGCCGGGCGCGGCAGCACGTTCCACTTCACGACCGGCGTCGGCCTGCAGCGGCAGCCCTCGGAACGGCCCGGCCTCACACCGCCCGCCGGTGTGAGAGACGTACGGGTCCTGGTCGCCGACGACAACGCGACCACCCGGCGCATCCTCACGACCATGCTCCAGGCCTGGCACATGCGGGTGTTCGAGGCCGATAGCGGCGAGGCCGCCCTGTCGGAATTGACCCACGCACAGACGGCGGGCGAGCCGTTCCCCCTCGTGCTGCTGGACGCCGAGATCGCCGACGTCGGAGGGTTCGAGGTGGTCGAACGCATGGCCAAGGAGGGGCTCTCCGGTGCCGTCATCCTCATGCTCGCCGCCACCCACGAGGTCCGTGACGCGGCGCGATGTCGCCGGCTTGGGCTGGCGGGTCACGTGACCAAGCCGCTGGCGCACTCGCAGGTGCTCGACGCGGTCGTGATGACGCTCGGGCTGTCGGCCGTCCACCCCGACGCGCCCGCTGTTCCGACCCGGCGCCGGGAATCGCCGCGCCGACTTCGGGTCCTCCTGGCGGAGGACAACGCGGTGAACCAGGAGTTTGTCGTGACGTTACTCGAGAAGCGGGGCCACCGGGTCACCGTGGCGAGCGACGGCCGGGAGGCGCTCGCCGCCGCGAGCCAACAGGCCTTCGACGTGGCCCTGATGGACCTGCAGATGCCCGAGCTGGACGGCCTCCAGGTGACCGGCGCGATTCGCGAGCGGGAGAAGACAACGGGCGGTCACCTCCCGATCGTCGCGATGACGGCCTCGGCCATGGAGGGAGACCGCGAGCGGTGTCTGGCAACCGGGATGGACTATCACGTCTACAAGCCGATTCATATACAGGAGCTACTGGACGTGCTTGAGGCCGCCGTTCCCCCGGTCGCGACACCGCCGCCGGACCACCGGCCGCAGGAGTCGGGAACCACCAGCCCGTTCGACAGGGCGGCGCTCCTCGCACGCGTCGACGGCGACCACGACCTGCTGCGGCGGATGGTGGAGCCCTTCCTGGCCAACTACCCGGCCTGTGCCGATCTCGATCCCTCCGCTCCGCGATCGCCGCGAAGACATCCTCGTCATCGCCCGCCATCTCCTCGAGGTGATCTCCCGCGACCAGGGGCGTCGGTTCGAGCTGTCCGCGGAGGTCGAGCGCGCGTTGCTCGACTATCGGTGGCCCGGCAACGTCCGCGAGCTCGACAACGTCCTCCAACGAGCGACCGTGTTCTGCTCGCAGGACCGGATCGCGTTGCGGGATCTCGCGGTGGAGCTGCGACCCGGCGACGCCGCCGGCATCGGTGACGGATGAAGCGTCCCGGGCTTGCCCGCCCCTTACCCGAGGCCGGTCCCGGCCATGACGACCGGGGAGGAGACCGACGATTATTTGCGGCGTGGGTTGTGCCTCGTTTTCGGTCACCCCTGGGTAATTCCCTGGGATCTCGACGCCTTGCGGAGCAGTATGTTTTACACGCCCACGACATGCCGCGCGTCGTTCGTACACCGGAGGAAATTGAACGTTGCTGACGAAAATGTAGTCTGACAACCTAACCCCTTTGCCTTCAGAGAATTGTTCCGTCGCGAACCCGGACGCGGCGGCCTGGCACAGATCATGAGTTCGTTCAGCAGGCCGATATGAGCTGTAGGAGTCCACATCTTCACGACGATTCACCAGAACATCGCGCTTGCATCGCGATGACGCCAGCCGTACGCTTGTGGGTCTGATAGTCTCTGAAACTGTGGGTCAGACGGGCCTCACGTGTCCGCGTGGTGTCCGTATCAGATGACGTCGGTCGACCCGCCGACCCGTGCGCACGAGGAGAACCTCGCACGAGCCGGCCACGCTGGCCCGCCTTCCACGGACCCACGGCGCCTAATGGGGACCCGCAGAGCTCCCGAAACGTTGAGTGGGGGAAGTATGGGCTCGAGTCTCGACATGGCGCCTGACACGCTGACGGCCGACTCGCGCCTGACGATCTCGGCGGGCGTGGTGTTCAGCGAGATCGACGGCGAGACCGTCCTGCTCAGCGCGGAGGCCGGAAAATACTACGGGCTCGACGAGATTGGCACGCGGATCTGGATGCTACTCCAGGAGGACCCTCGGCTCGGCGGCGTTCACGCGCGGCTGAGTCAGGAATACGAGGCGCCGACCGACCGGCTGTGGGACGACCTCGTACGTCTGGTCACGGAGATGCGAACGAACGGACTGGTCGAGGTCGATGTCCAGCAAGACATGTAACGCCGTCGGAGCCGGCCGATGAGCGGCGTCGTAGGGCTCCTGAGTCTCGACGGTGCGCCGGTCGATGCTCGCCGGCTCGACCGCATGTGCGACGCCGTGCGTCGCCGCGGCCCGGACGGCTCCGCGACCTGGACGGAGGGACCGGTCGGCCTGGCCCGAAGCCACCTCTGGACGACCCCGGAGGAGATCGGCGAGGCGCAGCCGCTGGCCGCGACCGACGACCGCTTCCGCATCGTCACGGACGCGCGTCTCGACAACCGGGAGGAGCTCGCGGCGCAGCTGAGAGACGACATCGGCACACGCTCCCCGAGCGACGCGCAGCTCATTCTTGCCGCGTATCGTCGATGGGGGGAGGACTGTCCCCGGCACCTGGTCGGCGACTTCGCCTTCCTGCTGTGGGACGCCCGGGACCGACGCTTGGTCGGTGCCCGTGACCCGCTTGGGGTCCGGCTGCTCCACTATTGCCAGATTGGCGAAACCCTCGTGGCGGCCACGTCGGTCGCTGGCGTCCTGGCGGGGCTCGACTCCAGACCGCCAGTCAACACGCCGCTGATTCGGGACCTGCTCTCGCATCGCTTCACGCGCTGGGTGCAGGAGACCGCCTACGAGACGATCTTCCGGGTGCCTCCGGGATACCGGCCTCGGCCGACCGGCGCGGCGTATCGCTCACGCGCTACTACCGGATCGGCGAGCGGTCGCCCTCCCGTCTCGGGCGTGAAGACGACTACGCCGACCAGTTCCGGGAGCTGTTCGAGCGAGCCGTCGAGACCCGTTTGCGGGCGACACGACCGGTGACCCTCATGGTGTGCGGCGGCCTCGACTCCTCGTCGATCGCGTGCGTGACCGATCGGCTGGCCGGATCGGATGCGATGCCGGTCGCAGCCCGGCTCCTCTCCTGCGTGTTCGACCGGACGCCGGCCGCCGACGAGCGTGGGTTCCTCTCCGCGGTCACCGAGCGCTGCACCCATCTCGACACGACCCTGATACCGGGCGACGACTGCTGGGCCCTGCGCAAGTTCGGCGACGAGGGCGGCTATCCCCTGGACGAGCCGGAGGTCGGCTGGAACCGGAGGTTGACGCTCGAGTCGCTGCGCCGGGCGAAGGACGACGGCGGTCGGGTTGTGATGAGCGGCTACTGGGCGGACCAGGTCCTCGGCAGCGACGCGTACGGATCCGCGCCGCTCCTGAGGGACATCGGTCTGCGAGGGCTGCCCGGCGAGCTGCCGTTCTTCAGCCGGGGGTGCAACCGCCCGGCCTGGTGGTTGCTGCCGTATGCGTATCTGCGCCCGGCGATCCCGGCGTCGGTCCGTCGCTGGCTGGCACGCGAGCCCGCGGACCCGTGGAGGCCCGGTGAGGGCGTGCGGGCCGCGCCGCCGAACCCGCTGCCGCCGCCACCGCTCGCGAGCGCCGCCTCCCGGCTGGTGTATCTCCATCTCACGGAGTCAAGCCCATTCTTAGAGTCTCCCTCTGGGATGGGTGAAACCCCTCGCCTTTAGGCGAAGCCTTCAGGAGGCCGCAGGGCCGGACCTCTTCGGGCTCTGGGACGTGCGCCGTGATAGTCGGCTTCAGCCGACGCGGCGCACTGATTCCCTCGCCTTCAGGCGAGGGAGACTCAATTGAAACTCTCTACGGCTCCGGATTCGTCATGCGGCCTTCTTCGATGTCGTCGTGTCGATCTTCAGTTCTTGCTTCAACGCGGCACGAAGCGTGGGCAGGTGGCGGTAGCCCATCAGCTTCCGCAGGCGCGGCTCGATGTCCAGGAGCGCGGTCGCCAGCCAGCGGTGGCGTTGGCTCGAGTTCTGCCAGTGGTCAACCTTCGCACAGCGTTCCTCAACGAGCGCATTGACCGACTCCAGACAGTTCGTCGTCTTCAGCGACCGGCCCAGCACCCCGTACAGCCCGAGGCGATGCAGCGTTAAGGTTTCGTCCAGACCTTCTGTCAAGCTCCGAGCCGCCGACTGGTTCCGTTCGTCGAGCTCGCCCTGGAGCGTCTTGAGCGCCGTGAGGGCCTCGTCGTACTCCGGCCGGTTGTAGGCGCGCTGGAGGCGCTGACGCCACGCCGCCAGTTCGCTCTTGGCCAGGTGACTCACCACGTTCTCCCGCTTGTGCCACTGGCACCGTTGGACCAGGGCGCGGTGGCGGAAGGTCTTCCGGACGGCTGCCCGCAGCCCCTTGCTGCCGTCGAGGATCACCAGCAGGCCCTGCGAGAGGTCCAGCCCCCGCTCGACCAACGACCGCAAGCACAGCGTCAGCACCCGCTCATTCTCCGTGTCCGTCTCCACGAAGCCGAGGAAGTGTTTCGCCCCAGAAATGGTGATGCCCAGTGCGATGACCATTGTGGCCTCGGCGAACGTCTTGCCGTCCAATACGATGGCCACGACGTCCTCAGCGGCCAGGTCCCGCTCCTGGAGCTCGTGAAGCTTCGCGGCGCTGGCCTCGATGAAGCCTCGGGACACCGTCGACCCCGACAGCCCGATCGCGCCGGGAATCGCCTCGGCGGCCGCCTCGTAGTTGCGACACGAGATCCCATAGAGCCCGCGCTTCAGCAGGAGGTCATTCACCGCGCCGTCGCCATGCAACGCCTCGTAGGCGCGCAACGGAATCTCCCGCCCCGCGACCCCGCGCACCCGCGGCACCCGAATCGGCACCCGCTGCCCCGCCAGGCCGACGGTCCCAGGGTTGCTACCGTGCCGGCGGCCCCCGATCGACGCGGCCTTGCGGGCGTAGCGCTCGCCAGCCAGCGCCGTTACCTCCTCGTCGAGCACCTCCTCCACGTGCATCAAGCCCAGCGGGACCAGCGAGCGGATCAGCTCCACCTTGGCGTCCAGCTCCAGCGCGGTGTAGTCCTCGCGCCGGATGACCTCGACCCGGCCCAGCTTGCGACCCTTCTTGCGCTTCCTGACAGGACGTAGGACACTGCTCATCTCGGCTCCTTTCTCTCGTGGGTTGATGGCCGTTTTGCTTAACGTCATCAAACCACAGGGTGTGGGAGCCGTTTCAATTTCCAACTAAGTTTCGCTCACCCTCATCTCACGAGCGGTCTCCAGAGCTCACAGCTGGTGAACTTCGATACCGACGCGGCCCACATGGGCGTCGAATGGCGGTTGCCGTTCCTCGATCTCCGATTGGTGGAGTTCGTCCTGGGCCTGCCGACCCACGTGAGGTTCAGGCGGGGAGTCACCAAACGGCTGCTGCGTGAGGCGATGGTCGGCATCTTGCCGGAGAAGGTTCGGCAACGGACCGGCTCGGCCCATTTCACGGATCTGATCGACCGGGGTCTGCGAGAGGAAGAGCGGGGCAGGATCAGCGATCTGCTCACCGACCCGCGGATCGTCCGGGACGGCCTGGTCGACGGCGAGCGTCTGGCGGCGGGCTGGCGGTCGTACTGGGACTCGCCGGGGTCGCGAGAATTCCGGCCGATGATCGGTGCTCTCTGCGTGGAAGCCTGGCTGTGGCACCAGGAGCGCACGCGCGCCGGGGCCGAGCGGCCACCGGTCGAGACCGAGGCCGCCTGCGCGTGAGGGGAGACGTACACGGCCAAACTTGGTAAGGTAGCAAGGAACGAGGAGCAGAGCATGGACAAGCAGACAGAGACGACACGAACCCCCCGGAGGCCCTACAAGCCCCCGGTGCTGACCGTCTACGGCGACGTCGAGGAGCTCACCCTGGGGAGCGGCGGAGCCGCGTCCGACTTCCCGAGCACCGGAAGCGCGTTCGGCTAGTCGCGGGGGTGGACGCGCTCACCGAGCCTGCGGGGTCTTGGCCTCATACCGCATCTTCGGGCTCGATCTGGAGAGCGACCTTGCGCTGCTCGACCACCCGAGCCCAGGCCCAGCCTCCCCGGGTCTGACCTTCACCTGCGCCGCCTCGCGCCAGGCGCCCGACGCCTGGAGGCAGGACGCGCCGGTCTACGAGAGCCCCTTCCGGACCGGCGGCGGCGAAAGCCGACTCCGACTCTACCGTCTCCCCGACGGCTACCTGCTCCACTTCCCTGGCGTGGCGGATTTCGACGTCGGGCACGACCGGATCGCGTGCCGGCGCCAACCCGGCGTCCACGACCGCCGCATCGTCGTCTCCCTGCTCGGCACGGTCCTCTCGTTCTGGCTCGAGTGGCGGGGTCTCCCCACGCTGCACGCCTCCGCCGTCGCCATCGACGGCCGGACGGTCGGGTTCCTGTCGACGCAGGGCAGCGGCAAGAGCACCCTGGCCGGCGCCCTCATGCGGGCCGGCCATCCCCTCGTCACGGACGACATCCTGCCCGTGGAGCGGGGGCCCCGGGAGCACGGGTCCGTCGGCTTCGTTGGCCGGCCCGGATATCCTCAGATGCGCTTCTGGCCCGACCAGGCACTCCATCTGCTGGGGCACTATGCGGATCTGGAGCTGGTGGAGCCGGACTCGCCCAAGCGCCGCATCGCCGTCGGGCCGACAGGGTTCGGCACGTTCCTCGATGCGACACAGCCGATCGCGTGCCTCTACCTGCCGGAGAGACACGAGCCGGGTGAGGGCGGCGCTGTGGGCGCGGTCGCGCCCGACATGACGCCGATTCGGGGGCGCGAGGCCGTCATCGCCCTCGTCCGGCACTCCTTCGCCGCCCGCGCGGTCCAGGCGCTGGGCTGGCAGCCGCGGCGGCTGCGCTTCTTCGCCGACCTGGCGCAGCAGGTTCCGCTGCGGCGGCTCTCGTATCCGAGCGGCTTCCAGCATCTCCCCCGGGTCGGCCAGGCCATCCTTCGCGATCTCGGCGGCCTCACCGCCGCGGACCCCGAGCCGTCGTCGACGGCGTGAGTGCCCCGATGCCCTGCGCGTCGCACAGCGCCCGAAAGCGGCCCTCGCGCCGGCCGAAGAGCTCGTCCCACGCCCCCGTCTCGACGATGCGCCGCTCGTCCAACACGTAGATCGTATCGGCCCCTCGGACCGCGGAGAGCCGATGCGTGATCGTCAGGATCGTGATCCTCCCGTGCAGGCCGTCGATCGCCTCCTGGATCCGCCGCTCGTTGCCGGCGTCCAGGTGGCTGGTGGCCTCGTCCAGAATCAGGAGCGAGGGCTTCCGCAGCAACGCGCGCGCCAGCGCGAGCCGCTGCCGTTCCCCGCCCGAGATCCGCACACCCCGATCCCCGACGACGGCGTCGAGCCCCTCCGGCAGTGCCGAGACAAAGTCGGCGGCGGCCGCGAGCCGCAACGCCTCGCGCATCTCCGCCGCACTCGCCTGCGGACGGGCCCAGAGGAGGTTCGCGCGCACGGTGTCGTGAAAGAGGAAGGTGTCCTGCGCGACGTAGCCGATCTGGCTCCGCCACGCATCGACCGTCTCGGCGTCGAGCGGCGTTCCGTCCACGACGATCTTGCCTGCGGTCGGCTCCAGGAGCCCCATCACCAGATCCGCCAGCGTGCTCTTGCCCGCGCCCGACGGGCCGACGATGGCCGTCGTCTCGCCCGCCCGAACGACGAGGTCCACGCCGACGAGCACCGGCGGCCGTTCGGCACCCTCGTAGCCGAACGAGACACCCTCGAAACGCACGTCGCGCCGGAGCTGGAGAGCCGTCGAGCCAGCCCCCCGGCGCTCGCGTGACGCCTCGCACCGGCGCTGCATGGCAGTCACGCGGTCGAAGGCCGGCAGGGCGTGGACGAGGTGATGCAGGCTCTGCTGGAGCCCCGAGACCCGGGGGATGATGCGTGCGAACAGGGCGATCAGCAGGAGCACCCCGGCCGACGAGACTTCGAGCGCAGTGAACGACCAGTACACCGTGAAGCTCAGGATCACCACCGCGCCGATGTCGAACCAGCCCTTGACCGCCGCGTAGCTGTGCACCGCCTCCAGGTGTCTGTCGGCGATCCGGTCCGTCAGGGTTCCGAAGACCTCGATGATGCGTGGCTCGGCGCCGTAGCTCTTGACGACCTTCATCCCGCTGACGTGCTCGACGATCGCGCCGTAGAGCTGGCTGCTGGCCAACGACAGCCCCTCGCCCTTGTCGCGAGCCCGCCTGACCGCGTGACGAAGGACGATCAGCAGGACACCGGCGCTGCCGAGCACCAGGAGGGTGACCGCGGCAGACAGACGCAGCGCCAGCGTGAGGTAGACGGCGGTGACGACCGACGAGGCGACCAGGCTCATGAGGAAGTAGGTCGCGCGTCCGACCCGGTTGACCTCCTCGGTCAGGACGTGGACGAAGTCGGACGACCGGCTACGCGTGAAGAACGACCAGCTGCTGTCGAGCAACGCGCGGTAGAGACGCCGGCGCAGATGCGCGGTCAGCCGGTGCTCCAGGGTCTGGCTCACGATCGTCTGCTTGCGAAGCAGGAGCGCTTGCACCGCGATCACGAGCGTGAACACCCCGAGCACGCTCGCCAGCGTCGGCCGGATCCCCACCGTCATGAACAGCGACGAGATCAGATCCGAGAAACGACCGACCGCGCCCTGCTGCACATCGAGACCGACGAGCTGGAGGAGTGGAACCAGCAGGACGACGCCGGCCCCCTCGGTCAGGCCGTGCAGGACCGTCAGGAGCAGCCCGAACGCGACCCGCCCGGGCATCACGCGCAGGAGCACGTTGATGTAGCCGGTGAAGGTCCGGCCCGGGCCAGGTTCGCGGAGGCTATCGTGATCCATGACGGCCGATCAACCGACCCACCGCCGGGAGTCCGTGCTGGCGCACGAGGCGGACGAGGCGTGCGAGGTAGTAGACGAAATACAGCGGGCGCGGCAGTCCCAGACAGACGACCTCCGTCACCGTGGGCGTCACGCAGAAGCCCACCCGCCGACTCCAGGTGTCCATCAGCCGGAGGTGGAACCGGAAGAGGCTGGCGGCATCCGCCGGCGGCGGCTCATCCCGAAGGAGTCGTGCCCCGCTCGACGCGGCCAGCGAGACGACGGTCGGGTCGGTCTCGGTCCGTCGCACGACCTCGGCCGGGAGCGGCACGTCCAGGAGACGACGGCCGAGCGCGAGCCCCAGCAGGACCATCCGGCTGACGCGTAGCGTGTGGGCCTCGGTCAGCAGCCGGTCCCAGTCGATCTCCGGATGCGCGACCACGAGCCGCGCGATGTCGCTCAGCCATGCCAGACGGTCCCACGCGTGCTTGGCGCCGTGCGTGCACAGCACTGTGAGCAGATCCTCCGGCGAGAGCGTCCTGACCGTCGAACGGCACATGCGCACGGGCCGAAGCCGATCCCACAACCCCGCGGGATCGCGTGGCACGAACCGCGGCGGATTCAGCGCCCAGTGGATCTCGACCCTCGCCCGGCCCGCGTCCCGGCGGAACTCGTAGTCGCACCAGTAGCGCTGGTGGGCTCGCCGCCGCAGCGGGCTCAGCGCATGGCTCTCGCGATAACCCCGGCGCGACAGCAGCTGCCGCGCCGCGTCGACGTCCCGGGGCCGGACGAGGAGATCGAGGTCGATGAACTCCCGGAGCGCCAGGTCGCCATACACGTCGGCGGCGAGAGTCGGTCCCCGGTAGGGCGCCACCGGGATCGCCTCGCCCTCGAATGCCGCGACCAGCGTGAGGAGCTCGCTCGCCAGAAGGAGGTTCCGATGGCGGGTGTCCGCCGTTCGCTGCCGCAGGGCGTCGAGGGCGGCGTCGGGCACGTCCGACCCGGGCGATCGCCGGATCACGCGATACAGCCACGGCACGACCGCATGGCGCCGCGCGGCCCCCACGAGGTCGGCCCAGTCCAGTTGCCTGTCGAGCAAGCTGGTGATCCGGGCCGCATGGTCGGGCCCCGAGCCGACCCGTAGACAGGCGACCATCAGCTCGATCTCGGGGCGCGCCGCCGCCGCACGAGACCGCGCCGCATTCGCCGCCGGCCCGGGGCGGGCGGCGAACCGGACCGACGCCGGAGCGTCTACACCGTTTGCGAGCGGCATGGCGCGGGGGGTTCGACAACCGTATCCATCGTATGTGTTATCGGCAGGTGGCCCGGGCGTCCCGGCAGCTCAATGAGACAGATCGATTATAGAGAGGCGCCGCGAGCGTCAGCAACGGTGGACCGCGCCCTGGGGTGCGTCCAGCGGTGGATCCGGGGGTGCGTTATGACGGGCGGGCCTGCTCACAACGCGAGCCGTTCGGCGGACGGATCCATCGGGCGAGGACCCCGAGCGCCCCGGCCAGGTGACGTGCGGAGTCGAGACGGAGCGGTGAACCCGAGCGACGTCTGCGCGGGTGAGACGAGCACCCGGCGAGCTGGACACGCGCCAGCCGCGTGGGGTGCGCTGATCGGCCTGTGGCTGACCGGCGCAGACCCGGTAGGGGCTGCCGTCCCCTGGGACGAGATGCTGCTCCCGGGCGGCGCGCGCGGCATCGCCGCAGCAGTCGGCCTGGACCCGTCGACCGAGAGATCGCGCCTCGTCCTGGAGGTGACCCGCCGACTGTACGGCGACGACTCCGAGGTCGGCGACGCGCGTCGGTCGGATCTCCTGACCTACTTGGCCGACGTCGAGCCGCCGGTGGCCGACGAGGAGACCGCTCCGCTTCCTCTACCGCGGCGGCTGTGGGAAGAGACGATCATCGGCAAGCCAGCCTCGCCCGGCGCGCTGTTCGGCGCCATCGTCGCCGACCGTCAGTCCGCATTGCTCTACCACGGCCTCGTCTCGCTCGATGAACCGACCCTGGAGTTCCTGAGCGCCGAGCCCGCGCTGCTCTCGTTGATCCACCGGGAGCACGCCGCGGTGTTTGCCACGCTCGGTCGAAGCCTCCACGTACACGGCGGCGTCGTGCAGGTGCCGGGCGGCGCCGAGGCGGTTCCGGTCTGGGAGACTCTGGTCGGCGCACGGGTTGCCGACGCCGGCGGATTCGTCGACGGGCTGCTCCGCCGAGACCAAGGGCGGCTGGCCTTCCTCTACGACACGGTCGAGCACCTCGACACGGGGCGCGCGCGCTACGTCCTGGGCTCATGGGTGCGGGACGCCGCACGCGCCCGGGACACACTCGAGGCGCTCTCGGTCGTCTTCGCCACGGTGAACGCGGAATGGCAACTCTCCGAGCAGCCATTCCGACGGCCCGCACGCGCCCCGGCGCTGCTCCTTCGGCTGATCGTCACCCTCGCCGACGGACGACCCGGGCCACCGGCCTGGCATGGGCTGTGGGAGGCGGCCTTCGATCGCGACGACCTCCCCGGTGAGCCGCAACGCGAGCTACGGGCGCTGGACCCCGCCGGCCTGGTCGACTCGGCGTGGCTCGCGGAGCGGATCTTTCTGGGGCCTCTCGCGAACCGACGCGATCGGCTCGATGCGTTCTTGTTTGCTCAGAGGGTGTTCTCCGATGCGCCGCTCGAGACCGCGCCGGATCTGCTCGTCACCCTGCGCGGCTTCGCCACCTACCGCACCTTGATGCTCACACTCGAACGCATCGGGGTCGCGGCCCCCGAGATCTACGCCGCGGCGGCGCGGCATGCCGCCCGGCTCGGATCGATTCGCGACCGTCGCACCGCCGCCACGTCGCTCGCCCAGTTCCAGGCCTGCCTCTCGGTCGTCGACCGCGCGCATCGCCGGCACACGCTCGATCGGCCGACGGCGCGTTCCCTGGCCCGCTCGCTCATCGACGTTCGCCCGCGGTCGGACGGGTCCTACGGAAGTCGGATCGCCGATTGGCTGCAGGCGACGCTGCTCCCGGCACTCCCTCCGCCGCCCGACCCGGAGCCGGAGACCGCGCGGGCCGAGGCCACGATCCTGGGCGCGCTGGCGGGGCCCTCCGGGCTGATCCCCGAGCCGATCGCCTGGGAAGGTCTCACCTTTCGGGTGGACCCGGCAGCCGCGGAACGGATCCGGCTGGCCCGGATCCGGGGAAGGCAGGACGGAGGCTCGCTCGACACGGCACTGGCTCTGTGCGTCGGGGCCAGTCGGCTCGCGGCCGCGGCCACGCTCGACGAGGTTCGTCGGATCGGCGAGCGGCTCGGCGCGATCGTCACCGCACTTTCCGACGCTGAGCCTGCGCACACGGGACGACGCGAACCCCCGGTCCGCGAGGTGGCCACCCGGTCGCTCGGACGGCTGCGCGTGATCCGATCGGAGGCCGACGTGCGGCGAACCGAGGAGCTCGTCGGGCCGCTCGTGCGGCGGAGCGAGTCGCTCCTGGCCGAGGTCTTGATGTCGATCGTGTACGCGGCGCACCTCGGCGATCCCGATGGCCTCGTCCTGCTCGCCGGCAGTGTCGCCGGCCGACACGACTTCGGTCTCGGGATCCCGAATGCGCGGGTACGGCAGCGGTGGCCCTGGGTCGCGCCCCGGGAGCGCACCGGGGGGCGCGTCGCCTGGCACATGAGCGGCTCGCTGCTGGGGCTGGACGTCGGCCTGGCTCGGCTGGCGCTGCGTCGGACCGGCACGGGCATGCCACCCAGGCCGACGTTGAACGAGGGCGAGCGCCGGACCTTCGTCCAGGGCCTGGCGCTGATAAGCCCGTTCGGGCTCACCGACGCCGACCGTGACGCGATCACCTCGGCGATCTCTATCGGCCGCGCCCGCGTCGCGCGTCTCGGTGATGACGATGACGACGCCGAGATCCTTCGAGTCGCTCGCGACGCGGGGCTGAGCGAATGGCGCCATGGCGTGCTGGTCTGGATGCGCCGCCACGAGGCGGAGCGCCTGCCCCGCTTCTTCTCGCTCCTCGAACTATTCTGGCTCGGCCAAGCCGATACGCCCGCCCGGGTGCAGCGACTGGAGGCCTGGGGAACCGCGCGGCTTGCCGCGGAGGGCTGCTTCTGCACCATCTTCCCCCGGCCGCAGCCGTGGGAGGAGTACGCCGGTCGGCTCGGCACCGGCTTGCTCGCGACGCGCGTGCCGGATCTACTCCTCCGGATAGCCGAGGCACTCCGGGCCCTGGATTTACCGGCACCGCTGGCGCCGGGGATCCTGAGCGCGGCCACCCTGGATTTCGTCGACGAGGTGCAACCGTCGTATCACGATGACTGGTGGGCACTTACACGCCATGCGCAGGCGCTCTCCAGGCAGCGCATCGAGGACTACGTGGCCTCGCTGGTCGCTGGCGGACCCCTCCTGTCGGTCCCCAGCCGGGACCAGCCGCGCTAGTGGCCTGCCCTAATTGGCTCAGCAGCTTGAACCCGGGGCCGCGACGCTTCAAAATAGTCTGGCATGTTTGGGGTGCTGGCAATCGCCGGCCTCGGCGCCGGTGTGATCGTGCTGGGTCAGGTGCCCGCGGCGCCGAAACCGACGCTGACGATCCTCTCCCCGAAGGCCGACACCTACGTCAGCGGTCAAGTCGTCCTCCAGGCCAGTCTCGCGGGCGCGGACTCGCCGCCGACCAGCATCAGCTTCTTCGCCAACGGCCAGCGGGTGTGCGACCGCTATGTTCCCCCCTATCAGTGCGGCTGGAACGCCGGACCCGGCATCCACGAGAACCACATCCGGGCAGTTGCGTCGTTCACCGACGGTCGGCGTGTCGTCAACACGATCAGGACCCGGAAGTCCGACTTCGTCGACGCCGTACACGTCGACGTCGTTCAAGTGACGGCGACCGTCACGGACGGCGATGGCGGCTTCGTCCGGGGGCTTCCACAGCGGGCGTTTCGGGTCTTCGAGGACGACGTGCCGCAATCCATCTCGCACTTCGCCCGCGAGAACATCCCGCTCGAGGTCGTCGTGGCCATCGACGTGAGCTCCAGCATGCGAGAGTCGATGCGCGCCGTGAAGCGCGCCGTCCGCGCGTTTCTCTCCCAGCTACGTCCCGAGGACCAGGTGACGCTGGTGGCATTCAACGACAACGTCTTCACTCTGGCGCGGCGAGAGGCCCGGCCCGAGGTGCGGTTGAAGGCGGTCGACCGCCTGGCGCCATGGGGAGGCACCGCCCTGCACGACGTGATCGTCAAGTCGATCGGGCTGCTCGGGCAGAAGCTCGGGCGACGCGCGGTCGTGGTCTTCACGGACGGCGACGATCAGTCCAGCCAAGTTCCAGTCGAGGCGGTCGAGCGCGCCGTCGAGGCGAGCGACGCCACCCTGTATCTGATCGGTCTGGGACGCGCCACGCGGCTTACGAGCCTCAAGGCGATCCTCGATCGGCTGGCGGAGATCAGCGGCGGTCGCGCCATGCACACGGACGACCTGGCCACCCTCTCGGTCATCTTCGACCAGATCATCGACGAGCTGTCGAACCAGTACCTCCTGATTTACCCGCCGGCCAACAGCGTGCGGGACGATACGTGGCGTAGAATCACCGTAGAGCTGGAAGGGTCGCCCTACCGCCTGCGCGCCAGGCGCGGCTATCGGGCACTCTCGAGATGAATCCCAGAGGCGAAGCCATGACACGACTAGCAGACCATGGTGTATGTCCCGCGTCGGCCTTCCGGCGTGGCAGACCCTCGGAGCGCCAAGAGAACTTACTCGTCCTCGGCGTGTGCGTGGTGCTCGGGATGACCGGGCTGGCTTCCGCTCAGGAGCAGGAGGCCCGGCCCCTCTTCCGCGGTGGTGTCGAGGTCGTCGCGGTCGACGTCACCGTGGTCGACGACGACGGAGCGCCGGTAACGGATCTCCAGCCCGACGACTTCGTTCTGGAGGTCGAGGGCGATCCCCGTCGTATCGTCTCCGCGGAGTACATGTCGCGGCTGCCCTCCCCCGAGGCCGCGAGTCTCGGCCCGCCGCCGAGCCACTTCAGCTCGAACGAGGACCTGGGCGCCGGCCGTCTGATCATGCTCGTGATCGACCAGGGCAACATTCGCCGGGGCAACGGCCGCGCCGCGGTCAAGGCGGGGAAGGAGTTCCTCGACACGCTGACCCGCGGTGACCGAGTCGGGCTGGTCGTGATCCCCGCCCCGGGAGAGAACATTCCCTTCACGACCGACCGCGCGGCGGTGAAGGAGGCGCTGGACCACGTCGCGGGAACCAACAGCCCGACCATTGGCCGCTACGTGATCGGCATCAGCGAGGCCGTCGCCAACGAGCGGAACGACTTGATCACGTGGGATCGCGCCGTGACCCGGGAGTGTAGCTCCGAGCTGGGGAGCTTCGGTGTCGACGGGGCCTGCGCGGAGTATATGGAGCTCGAGGCGCGCGCGCTGCTCCAGGCGAGCCGCCAGCGCGTCGCCCACTCGCTCTCACAGCTCCAGGCGCTCATGCGGGGCCTGGGGCGGATCGGTGGGCCGAAGACGCTCATCTACATCTCCGAAGGGATGCTGCTGGACTTCGACCTGCATCAGATGAGCTGGCTGCCCGAGGTGGCGGCGGCTTCCCACGTGACCCTCTACGCGATCCATCTCGACCGATCGCTGCTCGAGTCGACCCGCGCCCGGCTGACCTCGACGCTGATGGAGGACAACGACCTCGAGTTGCGAGGTCTGGAGGCGCTGTCCGGCCTGGCGCGTGGCGCGATGTTCCGGGCCACCGGCACGCCGACCGGTTCCTTTCGCCGCATCGCGCGCGAGCTCTCCGGCGACTACCTCCTGAGCTTCGAGCCGGAGGGCGACGACCGTGAAGCCAGGCCGCACGGCATCTCCGTGAAGGTGCGACGCAAGGGCGTCATCGTCCGCGCACGGCCGGAGTTCCGCGCCGACGCGCCGACCATGGCCTCGACCGCCGACACGGTGGAGGAGCAACTGGCGGAGGTCCTGCGGTCTCCCTTCCCGGCGACCGAGCTCCCGATCCGCACGACCTCGTACACGATCCTGGACCAGGAATCCTCGCTCCTCAAGCTGATCGTCGTCAGCGAGATCGATGAGGGTGTCACCGAGCCCGCGGAACTCTCGGTGCAGACGGTGCTGCTGGACCAGACCGGGCGCATGGCGGCGACCGCGTTCGACCGGATAGCCGCGACGCCCCTCGACCCGTGGCAGCCGTCACGACTCCAGCACACGATGGCGTTCCTCGTCGAACCGGGGCAGTATCTGCTGCGGTTCGCCGCCGTCGATGACGCGGGTCGTCGCGGCAGCGTCGATCATCGGATCCACGCCGAGCTGACTCGCGCGGGCGACCTGCGGCTCGGCGATCTCATGCTGGCCGAGGTCATCGACGACCCCGACGCCACGTTCCGGCCGCGCGTCGACACGGATGGCCAGACCGAGGCCATCGCCACCTACTTCGAGCTCTACCCGGACGATCCGGACAGGCTGGTCGATGCCGACATCACGCTGGAGATCCTTCCGAGCCTGAGTGAGGGAGACACCGAGCCGCTCTTCGATCAACCGGCCAACTTGCGCGACACGGACGACGAGCGTCGCTTCACGGCCGACGCCATGGTTCCGGTAAGCCTCCTGGCTCCTGGCAGCTACGTCGCCCGGGCCGTCGTCCGGGTCGGTGGAGAGAACGTCGGACACGTCGACCGGCCGTTCCGGATCACGTCGCGCGGCCCGACCGCGGTCGCGGCCGACGCGGCGGAGGCGACACCCGGGGCCGCTCCCACCAGTGCGGGGATCGGCACCTTGATCGACGCGTTCGACCCGGCGAGCGTCCTGGAGGGCACCGTCGTCACGGGCTTCCTCGACCGCATGAGCGCGCTGCAGGAGACGCCTCCGACCTCGCCGACCCGCATCGCGATGGAGCACGCCCGCCAGGGTCGCTTCGGGGAGATCCTGACCGACGCCTCGCCCATGGACGACTGGCTGCTGACCTCCTTCCTCGAGGGGCTCGCGTTTCTCTCGCGGGGCGAGCTCGAGCAGGCCGCCAGTCAGTTC
This sequence comes from Vicinamibacterales bacterium, assembly GCA_965197935.1. Lineage (GTDB taxonomy): Bacteria > Acidobacteriota > Vicinamibacteria > Vicinamibacterales > CAZQMT01 > CAZQMT01. Next base: position 1,902,921 of record CBDAOD010000003.1, read on the forward strand.
CGGACGTCGATGCTGGAATCCTCCCGGGCCTACCCCGCGATGTTCTACCTGGGCGTCTGCTACGCCGCGGGGGGCCGCGAGCGCGACGCGATCGGCGCCTGGCAGACGTCGCTCATCACGGAAACGCAGTCTCCGATCATCTACCAGGTCCTGTCAGACTCCCTCATGCGCCTCAACGACGCGGAGCAGGCGATCGTCATCCTGGAGGAGGCCCTGAATCTCTGGCCGGAGGACGGCACCTTCAAGCGGCAGCTGGCGCGAGCCCAGGCGGCAACCGGGCAGGAGGTGGCGGCGTTTGCGATGCTGGTCGAGTATCTCGACCACCGGCCGGGTGCCGGCGATTCCCTGTTCCTGGCGCTCCGCATCCTGTACGAGTCATACACGCGGGGCCTCACGCTCACGACCCCCGAGACCGACCGCGAGCATCTCCACCGCTACGCGGCGGCCTACCGCGCGGCGGGCGGACCCCAGCAGCCCCTCGTCGCGGAGTGGGTGAAGCTCATCTCCGAAGCGAGCCAGTGAGCAGTCTGGTGTCACGATGCGGATCGGCGATCTCCAGACGCCGCGGGTCCTGATCGAGCGGTCGCGGATCGTCGCGAACATCGATCGACTCCAGACCGTGTGCGGGTGTTGCCGAACCACTCGTGCGTGGTCTCCAACCTGGTCGACCAGGTCCATCTCGTGGATGGGCCCGAGGTCGTCGACACCCTCCGCGTGGAGGCCCGCGGCACGATCACGTGACGCCACGCCGTCATCGCTGGTCTGGCGGAGGTGGTTCCGCACCGTGTGCGCCTGACGCAGTCGTGCTCGCGAGCAGCGCCGTCACGAGCGCGACGTAGCCATCGACCGCATCCCGCAGGTGCCCGATGTCGACGTGCTCGTCGGCGCTGTGCGCGACGTGGACCGAACCCGGTCCATAGAGGAGCGGCTTCCCCCAGCGATCCAGGAAGGGCAGGTCGGTCGTGTAGGGGAAGACGGCCGTCTCGAACCCCGGCACCTCGTGCATCCGCACGGGCGGCATCTCCAGCACCTCCTCGAGCTCGACCAGCGGTGCGAGACCGCGCAGTGCGCGTCGTACGCCCTCGGCGTCGCCGACCGTCCGGAACAGGATCTCCGCCTCCGCGGCGGCCGGCACCACATTGGGTGCCACCCCGCCCGAGATCAGCCCGACGCTGTAGTGAGTTCGTCCCAGCAGCGGATCCTCTGGCAGCTTCAGGGCGCGCAGGGCGACCAGCGCGTCGAGCAGCTTCTCGATGGCCGATTCCCCCTCCTGCGGATACGACGAGTGTGCGGCGCGGCCCCAGGCCTTCACCCGTAACCGGAGTATCCCGCGGGTGGCCCGGCCGAGCCGACCGTCCGTCGGCTCACCGTCAACCAGGTAGTCCGATCCCGCGGCGAGCGCATTGGCCGCGCGGGCGCCGTCGCTGCCCCGCTCCTCGCCGACGACGAAGAGCAGCCCCACCCGGTCCTCGCCCCCCAGCCGCAGCCGCTCGGCGGCGGCCAGCTGCGCCGCGAGGATCCCCTTGGCGTCGCAGGCGCCGCGGCCATACAGCAAGCCATTCTCCTCGCGGCTGGGGAAGAACGGCGGCACGCAGTCGAAATGGGTCGAGAGGACGACGCGGCTCGGTCCGGTACCCGCCAGGACGTTGAAGCGATCGCCCTGAACCGGCTGCTCCCGAACCGACCATCCTCGACTCCTCAGGAATGTGGACAGCCTCCGGCCCACCTCGGCTTCCTGTCCGGTGGTCGAATCGATGTCGATGAGATCACGTGCGAACGCGACGACGTCTATCGGATCCACGCCTCGAGCTCCGTCCGGGCATCGGTTCGCTCGTCCCGGTACTTGACGATGACCGGGGTGTAGAGGGAGACGCCCCAGTCCCGCCCGCTGCCAACCGTCACCGCGCGGGATCCGGGAACGACGACGGCGCCTTCCGGCACGACCAGCGGCGTCTCGGCGTCGGGCCTGATGACCTGTCCGCGCGGCAGGTCGTATACCGGCGTCGACCCGGTCAGCACGGTCCCGGCGGCAAGCACCGCGCGCGCGCGGATCACGGCACCCTCGTAGACACCGGTGTTGCCTCCGATCAGCACGTCGTCTTCGACGATGACGGGGAGCGACCCGATCGGCTCGAGCACCCCGCCGATCTGGGCCCCCGCACTCACGTGGACCCGCTCGCCAATCTGGGCACAGGAGCCCACGAGCGCATGCGAGTCGATCAGCGAACCCGACCCGACGTACGCGCCGATGTTGACATACATGGGTGGCATGCAGATGACACCGGCCGCCACGAACGCGCCGGCTCGGATCGAGGATCCACCCGGGACGAGCCGCACGCCCGACGCAACGCCGAACCGCTTCACGGGAAGCGTATCCTTGTCGTAGAAGGGCAACCGATCGGAGTCGACCGACGCATCGACGATCTCCCCGACCCGGAAGCCGACGAGGATGCCCTGCTTCACCCAGGCGTTGACGCGCCAGCCGGTGGTGGACCGTGGATCGCGCTCTGCCGCGCGCACGCGACCGGCATCGAGCTCCTCCCGCAGCCGGGTGAACGCCGAGCGGGCGGCCGTGCGATCCGCGGCCGCGCCCTGATCGAAGAGCCGACCGATCTCCTCGGCCAGGTCGTGGGGCGGGCTCATGATGGTCCGCCGCTCAGACCGCCCGACTCGTGGAGGAAGTGGAGACGCTGGACAGATCCAGATCTCGCAGCACCCGCTCGATCCGCTCCCGCGAATCGGGGCGTGGAGACACCATCGGCAGGCGGTAGATCTCCTCCAGGAGCCCCATGCTCGCCATCGCCGACTTCACCGGACCGGGGTTGGCTTCGACGAAGTTGACGAGCATCAGCGGCAGCAACCGCGTGTGGATCACGCGGGCCTGCTGGAAGTCTCCGCTCTCGGCCGCCTCGACCATCCGCGCCATCTCGCCCGGCACCTCGTTCGAGACCACCGAGATGACGCCTCGGCCGCCGATCGCCATGAGCGGGAGCGTCAGGGCGTCGTCACCGGACACGACGACGAACCCCTCGGGCACGGCGCGGCAGATCTCGCACATCTGGCTCACGTTGCCGGACGCCTCCTTCACCCCGATCACGTTCGGGATCTGCGCGAGGCGCACCAGCGTGGCCGGGTCGATGTTGCAGCCGGTCCGGCCCGGCACGTTGTACAGCATGATCGGCAAGCGGGTGCTCTCCCCGATCGCGCGGTAGTGCTGGAACAGCCCCTCGGGCGTCGGCCTGTTGTAGTAGGGCGTGACCGACAGGAGTCCCGTTGCCCCCGCGCGCTCCATCGCGCGGCCGACGCGGATCACCTCCGCCGTGTCGTACCCGCCGGCACCGGCCAGCACCGGGACGCGGCCAGCCGCTTCCTCCACGACGAGCTCGACGACACGCACGCGCTCCTCGAGCGCCATGGTCGGGCTCTCGCCCGTCGTCCCGCACGGGACGACGAAATGAACTCCGGCCTCGATCTGGCGGCGCGCCAACCGGCAGACACCCGTCTCATCGAGCGCTCCGCCGGCCGTGAACGGCGTGACCAGTGCCGTTCCGCACCCGGTCCACGGCTCCCTCATGGCTTCCCTCCCCCTCGTGGCGTCAACGCCGGCCAGCGGATGCCCAGCACGTCCCTCATGGTAAACCACCCCTGCCGTCCATGGACCCATCGGGCAGCCTGCAGGGCGCCCCGCGCGAACGTCGCCCGGTCGCGGGTCAGATGGGTCAGGGTCACGGTCTCCGACGGGCCGTCGAATCCGACGCTGTGGATCCCCGGATTCGACCCGGCGCGCGTGGACGCGACATCCACCCCGCGGTCGTACCCGGCGCGCTCGAGGCCCGCCTTGAGGACCAGCGCCGTTCCCGATGGCCGATCCTTCTTCGCGGCATGGTGCATCTCGTGCACCCAGGCGCCGTAGTCCGGCCGCGCGGCGAACAGCAGCCCCGCCTGCTCCACCAGCGCCTCGAACAGATTCACGCCGATGGAGAAGTTCGCCGCAACGACCGCGCCGATTCCGGCGTCGGCGATCCGCCTCCGAACCGCGGCTTCCTGGTCGCGCCACCCGGTCGTCCCGACGACGAGATCGACGCCGAGCGCCACGAGCCGCGGCACGTTCTCCAGGAAGGCCGGCGCAATCGAGAAGTCGACCGCCACATCCACGTCACGCCAGCGTTCGGGCCGAAGACCCGTGCCGCCGACGTTGTCGTCGATGTCGAGATGGCCGACGACCTCGCACCCGTACTCCGGACTCAAGGTCTCGATCAGCCGCCCCATTCTGCCGTAGCCGACCAGCAAGAGGCGAACCTTGGACTCCATGTCGTTCCTCGATCTCACGGCGACACCGGCGGGCTCTCCCGGCGCAGATCGGCGCCCGAGCCGACCGGCACCTCGCCGAAGAAGCGGTCGTGCAGTCGGGTCATCGCGGCCGGCAGCTCGGCCTGACGGAGGACGAAGGTGATGTTCCTCCGGGAGGCGGCCTGGGACACCATCCGCAGGCTCGCGTCGCCGAGCGCGTCGACTACGTGCGAGAACAGCCCGGGGTCCGACCGCAGTCGGCCGCCGACGATGCACACGAGCGCCATGTCGTGCTCACACGACACCTCGGCGAACTCCGACAGCGCCCCGAGCAACGGGGACAGCCGCTCCCGGTCGTCGACGGTTACCGACACGCTGACCTCCGACGTCGTCACCACGTCGACCGCGGTCTGAAATCGATCGAACACCTCGAACAGCCGACGGAGGAACCCGTGAGCCATGAGCATCCGTGACGACGTGATCTCGATGACCGTGACGTCTCGTTTGCAGGCGATCGCCGTCACCGGTGACGCGCCGTCGCCGGCCGTCGCCGTGATCAGCGTCCCGGGACCGTCCGGGCGATGGGAGTTGAGGATGCGCACGGGAATATCGCGGGCGACCGCCGGCTGAATCGTGCTCGGGTGGAGCACCTTGGCGCCGAAGTAGGCGAGCTCGGACGCCTCCGCAAAGGAGAGTCGCGGGACGAGCCGGGGAGACGCGACGACCCGGGGATCGGCGGTCAGCATGCCGTCGACGTCCGTCCAGATCTGGATCTCGCTGGCACCGAGACAGGCACCAATGACCGCCGCCGAATAGTCCGATCCGCCTCGCCCCAGCGTCGTGGTCACGCCTTCCGCCGTCGACCCGACGAAGCCCCCGACCACCGGCACGCGACCGGCCCGCAGCAGCGGCGCGACGGCCGACTCGATGCGAGCCGACGTCGCCTCAAGATCCGGCGCCGCGGCCGTATGGGTTGCATTGGTCGCCAGGACCATGCGCGGGTCGACCCAGACAGCGGGGACACCGACGTCGGCCAGCTCGGCCGCGAGAATCCGACTGCTCAGCAGCTCACCGAACGACAGCACGGCATCGAGCGAGCGGGGCGACACCTCACGAATCACACCGAGCGCCTTGACGAGATCGCCCAGGTTCGCGCACGTCCGGTCCACCTCTCCCACGAGCTCGGCACGAGACGCGTCACCGACTACCTCGGCGGCCCCGAGGTGACGCCGATGCAGCTCCTCGACCGCGCGCTCGAGTCCGTCCAGCTCGCCCGCCTCGGCCAGGTCGACGAGCTTCAGCAGTCGATCGGTGACCTTCGAAAGAGCGGAGACGACCACCACGAGCCCACCGTCGTCGCGCGACCAGCGTTCGCGCGCGATGCCGGCGACTCGCTTCATCGCCGCCGCATCCGCGACCGAGGTTCCTCCGAACTTGGCGATCACCATGGTTGGCGCGACCCGGTCTCTTCCCGCTTCCGGCGCGGACGGCGCTTTCTGAACACGAGGAAATACGAATGGTTCTTGCGTGCGTGCCGCTGCTGGAGCATCCGGCTGACGCCCGGCCGGTTGTGGCGGACCAGGACGAACAGATCCTCGACCTCGAAGCGCTGCTCGGTCAGCCCATTGATGATCTCGACGTGGGTGAGGCGTTGCCGGCCGGCGCACACCTCGTCCTGACACTTGACGATGAGGACGCCGCCCGTCCGCAGCACTCGCCAGGCTTCGCCGCCCGCCTCGAGATACAGGGCCAGTACCGCTTCGTGGTACTTGAGGCCCCCGAAGGCGCCGGCGCCGTTGTTACGATAGTAGGCCTCGAAATTCTGGTGCCCGACGTGCGCGGTGCCGCCCGGGGTGTGCATGTAAGGTGGATCGAGCACGACGCAATCCACGCTGCCGTCCCCGTAGGGCAAGGCGCGACAGTCGACACCCGTCTCCAGGTCGCTCGTCAGCAGGCGGTAGACGCCGGCGGGCACGTTCTTCCAGAAGACGCCCCGCCCATGGGTGACGTCGGCGACCAGGCTTCCCGGCCGAACGTGGAGGGAGAGCACCTTGGCGAACACGTCGTCGTTGGTGCCCTCGTAGGCGCTCAGGACCAGGTCATTGGTGGCCACGCCGTCAGGGCGCTTCCGCCGCCGGCGTGGCGCCACGTCGCCAATCGCCGGCTGCCGGTGGTCGGCGCCGGCCGGCCGGGTCTGTCGCATCAGGTCGATGCCCGCCTAGCGCGCGAGGATCGGGATGACTTCCGCTGAGCCTTCTTCCCGCGGGCCCGCGACGTGAGCTGGCGCAGCCCGCCCTCGCGCCCGATCACCAGAAGCGGCTGGCCGGGCGCGCGCAGCAGATTGAAGAACTCCCCCTGCTTGGTCCGCGCGTAGACCTCGCGGCCATCCGTGAGCAACGTGATTGGACCGTCATCGCCGATGGCCTCGATGAGACGCACGCCGAATCGGTCGCGCAGCGTGTCGAGCAATTGGCGGATCTTGTGAACGGAGAACCCTCGCCGCCGCAGGTCCGCCAGCACCAGCAACTCGAGCAGATCGACCGGCGAGTAGCGTCGCTCGGTATACCCCCCGGCCGCCGTCCGCCGTGGCGCGACTGCCGGGCGGAACACTCTGCGCGCGTCCCACCACTGGAGCTGGCGGGCGCTGAGCCCCGTCTCGGCCGCAACCTCGCGCGCGCTGTAGCTCTTCTTCAGCCGCATTCCGCAAGCCGTTACGCGTCGGTGACCGGTTCCGGCCCACCCAAGATCATCGCGCCAACACGCACGAGTCCGCCAACCTGGCGCCGGCGAAGTCCTTCTCGGTGATCCCACCCTCGCTGTGCGTCGAGTAGGTCAAGGTCACGCGTTTGTAGCTCACCAGGATGTCGGGGTGGTGATCGGCCGCCTCCGCCCCGAACGCGACACGGGTCACGAACGCGATCGCATCCGGGAACCCGCCCAGGATGTACTCCTTCGTGATCGACTCATCGTCCAGCCGCCATCCATCGAGCGCCCGCAACCTCGTCTCCACCTCGGGTCTGGATAGCTTCGCCACGCGCCTCAACCTCCCCGGTCTTGATGGCGGCCCGCGTCCGGGAGACGCGCGTCGCCCGCCCCGACGCCGTCGCGCCTCGCCAGCCGGGCGCCGCGCGCGGGACTTACGCCACGAATAACTGTTACAGGGGTTAGGCTACTGCACAGAGGGTGTCCAGGCCAACTGCCGGACTGTGACACTAGGATCAGTACGTCCGGGCGCCCGTGGTCAAGGTTCTGCCGCAGCCGGGTCGCCGACAGGCCACCAGAGCACGCAGCGACGGCGATCGGCTCATTTCAGGCCGGCGTCCAGGTCGTTCCAGTGCAGGATCGCGTTGAACCCCAGGAAGAAGCTCCCCTGGGTCAACCACCGCCAGTAGGGCCGGTTGGCGAACATCACGACGTGGCCCCGCCCCACCGGGACGTCGAGCGCGACCGCGCGGCCCGCCAGCGCTTCCCCCCCACCAGCAGGCCGCTCTGGAGTATCCGCCCCTCCTCCTCAGGAAAGCGCATGATGACGCGCGGCGCACGTGACTCCGGGACGACCCCCAGCCGTCGCAGGATCGCGTCGAGCTCCGCATGCGCGCTCGGCCTGGGTTCCGGGGCCGACCCGGATGGCTCGGCCGATTCACCCCGAACGCGGATCACGGGACCGGTGTCGAAGTAGACGGGTAGCGACATCTCCTGGTAGCCGTAGGCGATCGGGCTCCTCGGATCCACGAACTCGGCCCGAAGGACCGACCCGGGTGCGACGAGCCGTCCCGGCTGCTCGAACTCCACCCCCCGGACCACACCGTAGGCCGGCAGCAGCGCCGACGTCGACCCTTCGACGATCAGGGTGCCACCGGCGTGGACGAACGTCACCAGGTTGGCCAGACCCTCGAGCCCCATGCCCCCGCGGATGTCCTCACTGGAATCCAGCACCCCGAGGTGTGGGGTCAGCGCGCTCCGGCGGTACGGGATCGGCTCACCTGTCGCCGGCACGCCGGCGACCTGGACGTGTGGTGGCTCCCCCAGGTGGGGGAAAACGATCACGTCGTAGCGAGCGCGAAGGTTGCGGGTCCTCAGCTTGGGATCGGCGAAATAGGAGTAGGGCACCTGGAATCGATCGAACGCCAGCCGAACCCATCCCTCGTCCTGGGTCGTGATCCACGAATGCACGAAACCGATCCGGGGCGGGTCGAGGTCGTGCACCTTCACGGCCGGCCGCAGCTCGACCCGATGGGCCTCGAGGCCCAGATCGACGAGGCTGCGGTCCAGGGTGGAGCCATCGGGGTCGTCGACGATGATGGCCCCAGGTCCAAAGCTTCGGCCATCGGCCTCGAAGGCCCGCTCGGCCGCCTGCATCTCCACCTCGGGGTGGGCGAACCGGAACGTGGCGAGCACGCCGTCGGTCGTGTGATCGACCAGGAGGAAAGAGCCGCGCCCCGTCACCTCACCCGCCACCCGCACATCCTCCGCCAGTCGAGTCATCGGATGGTCAAGGATCGATGCGTCCGAGACGGACTCGACCTGGACGTTGCGCAGCATGGGCAGCGTCCAGCCGGTGTCGTCGTAGGGCGGCGGCGCCGACGCCGGGTAGCGCTGCGTTCCGAGCAGGATGTCGACGATCGTCCTGTAGGGTTGGTCCATGCGGACGACGAAGTCACCGACGGAGGCTGTCACCCGCGCGTCGAGCGGCGTGTCCAGCACGTGCACCTCGGCACCCTGGCGCCGAATCAGGTTGACGAGCTCAACGGCCTCCACCCGCCGTCGCTGGTCGGCGCGGATCAGCCACGCGTGGGGCGGGCGGGCCCGGCCTCGCTCGATCGCCCGCTTGTTCTTCAGATAGTAGCTCTCGAGGAACGTGTCCTTGTTCCGCGCGACATAGCTCATGGCGAGTAGCAGGGCGCTCTGCTGGATGTTGACGTTGTTGCGGGGTCCCCATCGGATGCTCGGCAGCGTCGGATTGCCGCGAAACCATTCCACCCGGGTCGCATCCGGGTCGAGCCCCACGTCGCGCCGCCCGGGACCGTAGCCCTGCGTCTCGTAGAAACGACCGATCGAGTTGTGCGAGTTGGCGATGGAAAACAGGTAGTTCGGTGCCCACCCGTCGTGGAAACCGTAGGTCCACACGCCAGGCACGCCCCGCTTGGTCATCTCGCTCACCTCGTACTTGGCGAGCAGCCACCACTCGTCGGTCACCACCGGGTCGACCGAGGGATTGTACGGGCCCGCCCCGGTCGACGTGTAGAGATAGGGCATCGACTCGTGCAGATCGTGCCAGACCGTGGGGTGCCACTCGAGAAACGTCTCCATCATGGCTCGCGTGAGCCGCAACCCGAGTCCCAGCGCATCACGGTTGTTGTCGTGTGCCGCGTACTCACCCCAGTAGACGAGGGGCGGCGCCGGCCTTCCCGTGCGCTTCTCGTAGTAGAAGGTGTCGACCATCTTCTCGCGGCCGTCGACGTCGGTCACCGGCGTGAACGCGAAGATGCTCTGGTCCCGGATCGCCCGAACGAAGGGCGTCTCATCCACGGCCATCCGAAACGCGAGCTCCATCAACATCTCCGGCCCGCCGGCCTCCGGTGCGTGGGTCCCGCCCGTGACGTAGTAGATCGGCTTGCCCATCCGGATGAGTCGCCGCGCCTCCTCGTCGGAGGTCACTCGCGGGTCAGTGAGCCGGGCCGTCACGGACCGGTAGCGTTCGAGAGACGCGATCGTGGCAGCGTCGGCGATCACGACCGTCACCAGGTCGCGCCCCTCCGTGCTCGTGCCGATGCGGAACAGCCGGACGCGGTCGGAGGCCCGGTCGAGCGCCTCAAGATATCGAAGGATGTCTGCGTAGTAGGTGAGCTCGTCGGGCGTGCCAGGGATACGCCCCAGGAACTCGAGCGGCGACGGCACGGCACCGGAGGCCGGCATGGAGTCCACCAGCTCGGTCGAGATCCGGGGATCGGTCGTGTACTCGCGAATCCTGGCGGTGTAATCGGCGTCGAGCGGCTGGGAGTCGCCGGGGCCCGTCGAGGGCCCGGCGTCGGACCGCTGGGCGGCGTGCGGAACGAAGCGGGATACGGGCTCACCCGGCCCGCGCACGGGCAGTGCGACCAGGAGGAGGGCGAGCCCGAGCGTCAGCGTGCGACCGATGGAGGCCGACGGCATCCGTAGCAGCCCGCGGGTCCAGGCTTCCTATCTGCCACGTGGCTGTCCGCGGCGCCCCGGCCCCGGCTCACCTCCCCGGACCCGATGGCCCGGTTCACGACCCTGCGGCGGAGCAGGGGTCGCCGCCCGGCGAAAGCCATCGTTGATGAAGCGGCCGAAGTTGGAGGTGCCGGGCGGGCGGAACCCGTCGTTGATGAATCGACCGAAGCCCGAGGTCGTCCGGGCGGGACGCCGGCCGCGTCGCGTCCGCGCCGGAGTCGCCGGACGACCGTGCGGCATCGAGACGAAGACCGGCACACCCACGAAGGCCGACACGAACGGCGGCGACCCGACGAAGGGCGCCGGCGCCGGGGCCCGCCGGGCGGCCTCCCGTGACGGCACCGGTGGCGCAACCGGCTCGGGAATCGACCGGCCGTTCTCCAGCATGGCGAGCAGAACGCGGTCGCTGACACCCTCCGATTTCAGCTCCAGGAGTTGCTGCGCGTCGAGGCTGAAGATGGTACCATCGACCTCGATCAGGGCCACGATCACGTCGTCGCTCAGCCCGCTACGGGAGAGCTCAACGACATCTCGGAGCGAGACGGCCCGGGCACCCGCGGCGGCCAGCAAGACGATCAGAAGAGCCGCGCCGAGCGTGAGTCGGCTGTGCATGGATCCTCCCGGCGGCGATCGGCTGCAAGCCACCGGCCGTACCGCATCTGGGTAAGGATAGTGACTATCGCCCACTGGCGAAAGCCCGAAAACAGGGGTGGCGTGGCGGCCGCGGGCCAATCGACCGGCGCGCGGATGCTCCCTGGATAGGACAGGCTGTCCCCCTCCGGAACCGGTCGAGGAAAAGAGACGCCTGGCCACACACCGCTGCTGAAGGCGCCGCAGCCCGGATCTGCTGGAATCGTCGCCCGGGCATGACTCTTGCTGTGTGATTGGGCAGCCCAGGAGACCCAAGAGATGCTTTCCAAGCCCGTGATGCTCGCCCTGTTCGTCGCGTCGGTCACCGCCGCCGTGGGCGGCGCCTTTCTGGCGACGCGCCCGTCGACTCCGGAGCCCGGGGAGGGCGTCGTCGCGGGATCGGCCGGACTCACCCACGAGGGTGCAGGGCCAGAGTCAGGCGCGGTCGCGGACCCGGTCCCGGCAACCGAGGAGCTCATTGCCGACCTCCCGTCGCGGGAGCCCGAGCCTATCCCCGCCCCTGCGTCCGGGAGCGCGGCACCGCCCGAGCGCGTCGCGCCGCGCGACGCCATCGAGCCGGGACGAAGCACCTCGGTCCCCGAGCGGCGTGCGACACCGGTGTCGCGCTCGGCCTCACGTGAACCCGTCCCCTCACGACCGGCACCGGACCCCGAGCCTACGCGCGGCTCTCCGCCCGACCTGAGGGGGGAGGCAGGCAACCCGGCGACGGTCGACGCCGAGCCGGTCGCGCGGCCCGCCGAGACCGAACCTGGGGTCGAGGAAGGCGCCGGGGAAGGCCAAGCAGGCCCTGGAGAGGGGAGTAACGAGGGCACTCGGGAGAACACGGAGGAGGACGACGCGGGCGGCTGGACGGGTCTCGAGCAACCGTGGCCCAGCCGAGAGCGCGACGTCGCCACCGGCCCCGACGGCGAGACGATCGAGCCACTACCGACGCCGGCCTCCACCCAGTCGCCCTCACCGCTGCCCGAGGAGCCCACGACGCTCGACGAGGGCCTAGACGAGCTCGAGGAGTTCATCGTGTCAGCCGACTCGGTGATCGGGCTTCAGGTCGAGAATACGGTCACCAGCGAGACCGCGCGGATAGAGGACAACGTCGAGGCCAGGGTGACGCGGGACGTCAAGGTCGGGAGCGACGTCGCCATCCCGGCTGGGTCGGAGGTCTTCGGGTCGATCACGCTGGTCGAGACGGGAGGCAAGCTCAAGGAGCGCGCCCGCCTGGGCGTCCGCTTCCATACGATCGTCCTCGCGGACGCTACCCGGCTGCCCATCCGGACCGAGACGGTGTATCGAGAGGGCGACTCTCCGGCGGGCAAGAGCTCCGCCAAGATCGGCGGCGCCGCCATCGGCGGCGCCATCATCGGGGCGATCTTCGGCGGCTCGAAGGGAGCCGTCCTCGGCGGCAGTGCCGGTGCCGCCGGTGGAACGGCCGCGGTCATGGCGGGCGGACGCAACCCCGCCGTGCTGCAGGCCGGATCGACCGTCACGGTCAGGTTGTCCGAGCCGGCGACCGTGACCGTCCCGGGGGACCGCTGAGCACCCGCGTCGCTCACTCCTCGGTGACGTCGGCCGTGATGACCACCGGAATGCAGCCCCGAACGCTGTTATAGGCGGGGCACTTCTCCGCGTGGGTATCCACCGCCCGCTGAGCCGGCTCCGCCTTCCCCGCTGGAATCCGCAGCCGGTAGTCCACCCTGATGCGCGCAATCCGAAGGACGCCGTCGACGTCCTCGATGTCACCTTCGACCTTCGCGGTCACTCTGCCGTCGTCCGCCGAGATCTGACGCACTGCCAGTGCGCCGGCCAGTGTGCCCAGCAGTCAACCGCCGACGGCCGCGATCATGTGATCGAGCGTGGCCGGGAGCTCCTCGTCGGGCTCGATGCCGTAGAACGCCTTGATGCCCCCGTGCACCCCGAACCTGATGGGCTCGGTGAAGCCCTCGATGTAGGCGTGCCGGATCGGTCCCTTCACCCGCTCGAGACGCATCCGACTCGTGTGAATCACTGCCCCCATTTCGTTCCTCCCTGAGTCCGCGCGCTCTGATTCCGCGCGGTCAGATAGTTTACAATTCTTTCGCGCCGCTGTAGACCGCCCACGCGATCGCCTCGTCGTCACCGAGGCCACATGCCTGACCCACCCATCGTGTCACACGACGACATGGACCCGGAAGACTTCCGCCGCCACGCGTACCGTCTGGTCGACTGGATCGCCGACTACCTCGCGCACTCCGAGCGCTACCCCGTCCTTTCGCGCGCGGCGCCGGGGCAGATTCGCGAGGCCTTGCCCACCTCGGCACCCGAAGACGCCGAGCCCTTCGAGCGGATCTTCGATGATTTCGAGCGGGTGCTGCTCCCCGGTATCACGCACTGGAACCATCCCGGGTTCATGGCCTACTTCGCCATCACCGGCAGCGCCCCCGGCGTGCTGGGCGAGCTCCTCTGCGCCGGCCTCAACGTCCAGGCGATGCTGTGGCGGACCTCCCCCTCCGCGACGGAGCTCGAGGCCGTCGTCCTCGGCTGGCTGCGACAGCTGATCGGACTCCCGTCGGCGTTCGAGGGGATCATCTACGACACCGCCTCGATCTCGAGCCTGCACGCGCTGGCGGCCGCGCGTGCGGTAGCCGCCCCGGACGTCCGCACGCGCGGCCTCCCGGGCCGAGCCGACCTGACCAGCCTTCGCGTCTACTGCTCGGAGCAGGCTCATTCTTCGATCGACAAGGCCGTGATCCTTCTCGGCCTGGGACACGATGCGCTCCGGCGCATACCGGTCGACTCGGCCTTCCGAATGGAGCCGCGCCGGCTCGCCACGGCGATCGCCGAGGACCGTGACGCGGGACACCGTCCTCTCGCGGTCGTGGCGACGGTGGGCACCACCTCCACCACCAGCGTGGACCCGGTGCCGGCCATCGGGGACATCTGCGCCGCCGAGCGCGTGTGGCTGCACGTGGACGCCGCCTACGCGGGTGCAGCTGCGATCCTGCCCGAGCGACGTGAGGTCCTCGATGGTTGCGCGCGCGCCGACTCGGTCGTCGTCAACCCACACAAGTGGCTCTTCACGCCGTTCGACCTGAGCGCGCTGTACTGTCGTCGCATGGAGGCGCTCCGCGCGGCCTTCTCGCTCACACCGGAGTATCTCCGGACCGCCGAGGGTAACGACGTGGGCAACCTCATGGACACCGGGATCCAGCTGGGGCGCCGCTTCCGTGCCCTCAAGCTGTGGATGGTCCTCCGCTACTTTGGCGCCGCCGGGCTTCGAGAGCACCTGCGGCGGCACATCGATCTCGCCCGGCGGTTCGCGGCCTGGGTCGACGCCCACGCCGACTTCGAGCGCATGGCCCCGGTGCCCTTCAGCGTCGTCTGCTTCCGCGCCAACCCGTCCGGTGACGCGCGGGACCCGGCGGGCCTGGACGAGCTGAATGCCGCGCTGCTGGAGGCCGTGAATGCCACCGGAGAGGTGTTTCTCTCGCACACGCGGCTGCACGGCCGCTTCGTGCTCCGGGTCGCCATCGGCCACATCCGAACGAACGAGCAGCATGTCGAGCGCGCCTGGGAGCTGCTCCGGGATCACGCCGCACGTCTGACCGGCTCCCGGTCCCGTGACGCGTGAGCCGAGCGAGCGGCCTGGATCCATCCGGTTCGGTCCTGCCTCGCTCGAACGCCAACTACCAGAGACACGTCCGGCTACCCCAGCCCGGGCCGGCCTCCCGAGCCGTGGGGCGCGGGGTCCGGCCGTGCACGTTTTTGCCCGTTCCTGCACGGTCGGGAGGCCCTGGGGATTACACGACTACCGCTGGCGAGGGTCCTGATCCATAATTCGTTGGGGAACGGATCACCTCAAGGGGACGAGGAGGCGAAAACTGGTCGTGGTAGCCGCATGTGTTCTATTGTTCGCCCCCGGGCCAGCATCGGCTGACGGGCTGCTTATTCCGTTTGCGGGCTCGTCTTCGATCCCGAGAGCGGCGCGAACAGCCGGGACACCGAGGCCACCTTCGGCTTGGCCGCCGGCCTCATGCTGAACGGCGGCCGTGTCGGTTTCGAGTACGATTTCAGCTACACGTCAGACTTCTTCCCCGCGACCCGCATCTTCAAGGACAACCGTGTTCTGACGTCGATGTTCAACGTAATTGTCGGGCACCCGATCGGGGGGGGCGCCGAGTTCGGTCCGAGCTTTCGGCCCTACGGCTCGGCGGGCATCGGCCTCATCACGACCAGCCTCGAGGACGGCAACGACAACCTGCAGTTCCGGGACAACGACCTGGGCTTCAACGTCGGTGGCGGACTGATGGGCTTCGTGAACGACAAGGTCGGCTTCAGGGGGGATTTCCGTTACTTCAGGAACGCCTCGGAGACGGACGCGCAAGACGAGTTCGATGTCGCCACCGCCGGGTTCGACTGGTGGCGAGTCACCGCCGGTTTCATCTTCCGCTACTGACCCGCCGTCGAGAACCGCTTCGACGTGTGTCGAGTCGCGATCCCATCGCGTGGACCGCTGACCAACCTGTGCTAGGCGCCCGCCAGACGCCAGCGCTCCCGCCAGCCATCCTCCCCCAGCTGGAGCGCCACGAGGCCGTGAGCCGGAAACGTCACCCCTTCGTCCCCGACGAGCAATCCGAGCAGGGAGCCCAGATGCGGCATGTGGCCGACCAGCATGATGTCGCCCGTCGAGCTGGGGAGGCGTCCGGCGACCCACGCCGGCGGGTCGTTGGGCTGCAGGCCGTGCACCGCCAGGTCGTCCGCGAGCGGGTTGCACTCCCGCCAGAACGTGTCCGCCGTCTGCCGGGCTCTGAGCTTACCGCTGTGCCAGATCGTCTCGGGCTTCACGCTCCGCGCCGCCGCCGCGGCCGCGACCCGGCGCACGGCGGCCGCACCCGCCTCCGACAGCGGCCGCTGCGGGTCGAGCGCGGCATCCACGGCCTCGCCGTGGTGCACTAGATACAGGAACATCCGACCTCCCTCCCGGCAGTGGACCACCGATACGGGTCACCACTCTCGGGCGACCATCACCACGGCCTAGCCCGTTCCGAAAGCCGCAGCCGCACAGTATACTCATCGCCAGCCTAGCAGCTCGTGGTGAAAGTCCTGCGTCGCACCAAGGGCGGCGCGGCGCCCGGCTGGCAATCTGCTTCGCAACCGGCACGGCACTGTGGAGGCCACGATGGATCTGGCGGCGCTCTCGCTCGCGGCACTGGTGGTAGCCATCATCGTCAGCTCCACCTCCAAGGTGAACGTCGGCTTTCTGTCCATCGCCCTGGCCTGGCTCATCGGCGTCTACCTGGGCGGCATGTCGACGCGGGACATCATCGCGGGATTCCCCACATCGTTGTTCCTGACCCTGGTCGGTGTGACGTTGCTGTTCACGCAGGCGCAGGTCAACGGGACCCTCGAGAAGGTCGCGCATCGCGCCGTCCTGAGCTGTCGGGGAAACGCCGGCCTGATCCCGATCATGTTCTTCTTCCTCGCAGCCAGCCTGGCGTCGATCGGCCCCGGCAACATCGCCGCCGCCGCGCTCCTGGCTCCCATGTCGATGGCCGTCGCCGGACAGGTCGGTATCCCAGCGTTCCTCATGGCGATCATGGTGGGCAACGGCGCGAATGCCGGATCCCTCTCGCCGATCGCGCCGACCGGCGTCATCGTCAACGGCGTGATGGCGAACGTCGGCCTGGTCGGTCTCGAGTGGCACAACTACATCAACAACCTCATCGCGCACACCGCCGTCGCCTTCTCGGGCTACTTCCTCCTGGGAGGCTGGCGGTTGTTCGGTCGACCCCGGGCCGGCGCCGGCGCGACGGCCGATCCGACCGCGGCCATCGGGCAGGCCCCGGCCGACGACAAGGCCGCTCAGCCGTTCGAGTCCGAGCACGTCATCACCCTTGGCGTGATCGGCGCTCTCGTGACAGGGGTCATCTTCTTCGATGTCCACGTCGGTATGGGCGCGTTCACCGGCGCGGTTCTGCTCACGATTCTGAAGCTGGTGGACGAAGCGGAGGCGGTCCGCAACATGCCCTGGCGGGTGATCATGCTGGTGACCGGAGTGACGGTCCTGATCGGTCTGATGGATCAGACCGGCGGTCTTGATCTCTTCACCTCGTATCTGGCGCGATTCTCCACCCAGGGCACGGTCACCGGCGTGGTCGCGTTCTTCACGGGGATCATCTCCATCTACAGCAGCACCTCTGGCGTCGTCCTCCCGGCCTTCCTGCCGACCATCCCGGGATTGATCGAGCAACAGGGTGGCGGCGATGCGCTCGCGATCGCCTCGGCCATGAACGTCGGAGGCCACCTCGTAGACGTGTCACCGCTGTCGACGATCGGCGCGCTCTGCCTGGCGAGCGCCCCGGTTTCCGAGGACACACGCGCGCTGTTCAACAAGCTGATGATCTGGGGCCTATCGATGTCGGTGGTCGGCGGACTGACGTGTTGGGTGTTCTTCGGCCTCCTCTGGTGACCGCCTATCGCTGGCGTGGCTTCCGACCGATAAGACGTCCGTGGGAGTCTGCGCCCCCGTCGTGGGTCATCTCACGACGGGGCGTCAACCTGATCTTGATTCAGGATGGGTCGACCGGATATAGTCACAGGAGGCGATCCCAAGGTGGATGTCGGTTATCGTGATGTTGACACGCGTCACCTGCGCGCCGTTCGGCTCTGAGGACACCCTGCGGTTCGGTGTGTCTCGCGCCGGGTCCATCTTCACGCACACGCTGCTGCTCCAGACCCTCACCGGCATGGTCATGCCGGAAGCTCAGAGCGGATGATGTAGCCGATCAGCAGAGCAGGAACACCAGGGGCCATCATCCGTAAGCGGGTGATGGCCCTTTTTCTTTCCGGGCGCGGTTCCTCTCAAGGAAGGCGGACATGGACATCTCTTCACGCTACGTCTGGATGAACGGCAGGATGGTGGACTTCGACCAAGCCACCGTGCCCTTCGTTTCCGCCGGCCTCCACCATGGAGTGGCCGTCTTCGAGGGGATCCGCTCCTACGCCACCGAGACCGGGCCGGCGGTGTTCCGACTGGCCGAGCACGTCGATCGCCTCGTCGCCTCGGCCCGGGTGCTCGGGTTCCGGGAGCTACCGTTCGGCGCCGCGCAGCTCGCCGAGGCCGTCAGGGACACGGTTCGCGCGAACGAGCTGGCCGACTGCTACATCCGCCCGGTGATCTTCCTGGCCGAGGGCGGCTGGAACCTCTCGATCGACGAGGGCGTGGTGCACACCGGGATCGCGGTGTGGCCGTGGAGGGGCCTGTTCGACTCCCCGGCGCGCCGGCGCGGGCTCCGGGCGAACGTCTCCTCCTTCACTCGTCATCATCCCAATGTCATGATGACCAAGGCGAAGATCGCGGGCAGCTACGTCAATTCGGTCCTCGCCAAGACCGAGTCGGTGCGGCTCGGATTCGACGAAGCCATCATGCTGGACCCGAACGGTCACGTGGCCGAGTGCACGGCGGAGAACATCTTCCTCGTCCGCCACAACACGATCTACACACCGCCGGGCGCCACCGTCCTGGAGGGAATCACCCGGGATACGATCCTCACGCTCGCCAACGGGCGGCGCATGCCGGTCGTCGAGCAGCCGATCACGCGCGATCAGCTGTATATCGCCGACGAGGTGTTCGTGTCCGGCACCGCCGCAGAGGTCGTCGCGGTGTGCGAGATCGACCACCGCGTCATCGGCACCGGCGAGACCGGCCCGGTGACGCGCGACCTCCAGGCGGAGTTCGGCGCCGTCACCCGCGGATCGCATCCGCTCTCGTCGGGCTGGCTGACACCCGTTCTCGACGAACCGGTCACCGTCGAGCCTGGGCTGATGCTCCCCGGCGAACGTCCCGAGGCGGTGGAGATCGGATACGGACATGGGGTCTGAGGTGGCAACCGATTTCGCACGCTCCGAGTCATCGCGAACCCAGACGCCAGCCGCCTCCGACTGCACCGTGGCGGTCCTCGGGTTCGGGACGGTGGGTCAGTCCGTCGTCCGGATCCTCAGCCGCTCCACACCGCCCGGCTTGCGTCTCACCCACATCTGCAACCGCCGAATCGCGGAGAAGAAGGCCTCGTGGGTGCCTCGAACGGTCGAGTGGACGGAGGACGTCGACGCCGTCCTTGCGTCGAACGTCGACGTCGTGGTGGAGCTGATCGGCGGAAGCGACCCGGCCGGGCGCTGGATCCGTCGGGCGCTGGAGTCTGGCAAATCAGTGGTGACGGCCAACAAGCAGGTCATCGCCGAGTCGGGACCGGATCTGATCGAGCTGGCGGCGCGGCATGGCCGCCGAATCGGCTTCGAGGCGTCGGTCGCGGGCGGCATCCCGGTGGTCCGCGGTCTCCAGGAAGGACTCACCGGAGACCGCCTGATCCGCGTCGTGGGCATCCTGAACGGCACCTGCAACTTCATCCTGACGCAGATGGAGGCCTCAGGCGCCGCCTTCGACGAGGCACTGGAGGAGGCCCAGCGCCGCGGATTCGCCGAGGCCGACCCGACCGCCGACATCGACGGCCTGGACGCACGGTCGAAGCTCGCCATCCTGTCCTGGATCGGCCTCGGATCTCATCTGAGACCCGAGTCCATCGTCAGTCGCTCGATTGCGGCCGTCGAGTCGATCGACTTCACGTACGCCGCGCGACTCGGATGCACCATCCGACAGGTTTCGCTCGCCGAACGCGATGATGAGACCCGCATCCTGGCCTGCGTGCAACCCGCGCTCGTGCCCGCGTCGTCGCCGCTGGCGGCAGTCCAGGGCAGTCAGAACCTCGTCATGGTCGCCGGCGAGTTCGGAGGCGAAACCGGGTTCTTCGGCTACGGTGCCGGGGGAGACCCGACGGCGGTCGCCGTCGTCTCGGACCTCATCGGGATCGCCACCGGCCGGTCGGACCCCGTGATCGGCGTCCGGCGGAGGAACGTCGGATCGGCGCAGGCCGTCGGTGATCTCTCCACTCCCCACTACGTGAGATTCACCGTCAAGGACCGCCCCGGCATCATCGCGTCGCTCGCCGGGATCTTGTCGCGATACGACATCAACATCGAGTCCGTGCTGCAGGAGCCCGAGCATCCCAAGGACAGGCTGCCGTTCGTCATCACGCTCGAGGCGTGCAGCAGCTCCGTCCTCGACCGGGCGTTGGGCGACATCACCGCGCTGGATTTCCACGTCCGGGCCCCGGTGCATCTCCCCATGCTCCCGGACGTGGCGTGGCGGGACACTCGGGGCGGGTGATGCCGGCCGGCACGGAGATCCGGGTCCCGGCGTCGATCGCCAACCTCGGTCCGGGTTTCGATACCCTTTCGGTCGCGGTCGGGCTCTATCTCCGGGTCCGGATCCGGCACGTCTCGACGGGCCAGCACGACGGGCTGACATTCGAATTCGTCGACCAAAGGCTCGACGGCACGAATCTCATCGAGACGGCGTTTCGGGAAGTGGCGGGGCTGGACCGCGTCCGCTTCCCGTCCCTCGACGTCGAGGTCCGCAGCGAGATCCCGATGCGTTCCGGTCTCGGCAGCAGCGCCGCCGCCACGGTGGCCGGGTTGCGGCTCTACGAGGCCGTCGCCGGCCCACAACCGATCGCGCGACTCCTCGACACGGCGTGTCGTGTCGAGGGACACCCCGACAACGCCTCGGCCGCCCTCCTCGGGGGCTTGACGAGCTGTTGCCAGCAGGACACTGGCTCGGTCCTGGCCCTCACGACCCCGTGGCCCGAGGCGCTACGCCTAGTCGTGTTGACCCCCGAGGCCGGCGTCGACACGCCCGCCGCCCGGCGGGTGCTCCCCTCGACCGTGACCCGCGCCGAGGCCGTGTTCAACCTCCAGCGCGTTGCCCTCTTGCTGCAGTCGATCCACACCGGCGATCATGGATATCTGAGGGAGGCGCTGCGCGACCGGTGGCACCAGCCGTATCGCCAGGAGCTCGTGCCGGGCCTCGAGCAGGCCCTCGCGCTCGACCACCCCGACCTCCTCGGAATCTGCCTGAGCGGGTCGGGGCCGTCGATCGTGGCGTTCGCCGAGCGCCGGCTCGGAGAGATCGAAAAGCTCCTGTCAGACCTCTTCTCGGGGCTCGGCATCGCCCACCGCGTCCGGACGCTCGCCGTGCACCAACCTTCTCCTTCGCCACGACGTGTGGAAAAATGAGAGGGCTGGATTTCGGTCGCCGCCGCCCGCTCGACGCCGACGGGTCATGACAGGGGCATGACGCCAGACAAGGGACTCGACGTGACGACCTACTTCACAGGCTTGCAGTGCCACCTTTGCAAGGCCCAGTTCCCGCCGCAGGCGCTCTTCGTCTGTGACCAGTGCCTCGGCCCGCTCGAGGTGGCCTACGACTACGCCTCGATCCGCGCCACGTTGACGCGGGAGGAGATCGAGTCCCGGCCCAGGAACCTCTGGCGGTATCGCGAGCTGCTTCCGGTCCAGGGCCCGCCGCGCACGGGGTTCCACTCCGGGTTCACGCCGCTCGTGCGAGCGGACCGGCTCGCCAAGCGGCTGGGGTTCCAGGAGCTGTATCTGAAGGACGACTCGGTCAATCATCCGACGCTGTCCTACAAGGATCGGGTCGTGTCGGTCGCCGCCACACGGGCCGTCGAGCTCGGTTTCACCGTCCTGTCGTGCGCGTCGACGGGGAATCTCGGCAACAGCGTCTCGGCTCACGCCGCCCGGCTCGGCCTCGAGTGCTACGTTTTCATCCCCGACGATCTCGAAGCGGGCAAGATTCTCGGCTCCGCCATCTACGACCCACACCTGGTGGGCATCCGCGGCAACTACGACGACGTCAATCGGCTCGGCACCCAGATCGCGGACAAGTTCGGCTGGGGCTTCGTCAATATCAACCTGCGAACCTACTACGCCGAGGGCGCGAAGACCTACGGCTTCGAGATCGCCGAGCAGCTCGGGTGGCGGTGCCCACAGCACCTCGTCTCGCCGGTGGCGGGAGGCACGCTCCTCCCGCGGATCGGCCGGGCGTTTCAGGAGTTCAAGGAGCTCCGGCTCATCGATGACCCGCCGCCGAAGATTCACGCGGCCCAGGCCGCGGGCTCCGCACCGGTCATCAAGGCGCTGCAGGAGGGGCTCGAGGCACCGGATCCCGTCAAGCCCGACACCATCGCCAAGTCGATCGCGATCGGCAACCCGGCCGACGGATTCCACGTCCTCGAGACGGTGCGGGCGACCGGCGGATGGGGCGCGATGGTGTCGGACGAGGAAATCTTGCGCGCCATCCAGCTGTTGGCCGAGACCGAGGGGATCTTCACCGAACCGGCGGGCGGCGCCACGCTCGCCGCCACCCTGGCCCTGGTCGACCAGGGCGTCATCCCGCGAGACGAGTCCGTCGTGGTCTGCATCACCGGAAACGGCTACAAGACGGCGGAAGTGATGCGCGGCCGAACGACGCCGGTTATTCGACTGGGCAGGTCTTTCGCGGAGTTCGAGTCCTTCATGGCCGGACGGCTCTCCAAGGCCTGAGAAGCCATGCAGAGGGGTGCGACACGCGGCGTGTTGGTTCAGAAGTACGGCGGGAGCTCCGTCGCGACGGCCGAGAAGATCGTGGCGGTCGCCGATCGCATCCGCGAGTGCCGGAACGCATACCCGCGGATCGCGGTCGCCGTCTCGGCTATGGGCAAGACGACCGACCAGCTCGTGTCCCTGGCCCATCAGGTCAGCGACCAGCCGAGCGGTCGGGAGATGGATCTGTTGCTGGCGTCGGGCGAGCAGATCGCGGTCTCGCTTCTGGGGCTGGCGCTCCAGGCCAAGGGCGTCCCGGCCATCTCGTTGACCGCCTCGCAGTGTGGCATCCGGACCGATCGGGTGTTCAATCGTGCCAAGGTCCGCTCGATCGACACGCGGCGCCTGGTGAGCGAGCTCGGCGCCGGCCGTGTCGTCATCGTCACGGGGTTCCAGGGCATCACCGACGTGGACGAGATCACGACGCTCGGACGCGGGGGCGGCGACATCACCGCCGCCGCACTCGCTGCGGCGCTGGAGGCGGATGTCTGCGAGATCTGCACCGACGTGAACGGTGTGTACTCCGCCGACCCGTCGGTGGTCCCGGAGGCGAGGCTTCTCGAGGAGATCAGCTTCGAGGAGGCCATCGAGCTCGCGTCCAGCGGCGCCAAGGTGTTGCACCCACGCGCCGCCGAGATCTGCATGCGGCACGATATTCCGATTCACGTGCGGTCGAGCTTTCATCACCGGGAGGGGACCTGGATTCGTGGAGGAGCAGCGGCAATGGAACAAGCTGCCGTCGTCGGCGTCAGCAGTGACAAGAAGCTCGCCAAGGTCACGATTCGCAGCGTTCCGGACAAGCCGGGAATCGCGGCCAGAATCTTTCAGGATCTCGCGGATGCCGAGATCAACATCCGGCTCATCATCCAGAACGCGGGCGCGCAGCATCGGGCGCGCATCACCTTCATTCTCGAGTCGGACTACCTCGACAGCGCCAGCCGCCTGTTCGACAAGTGGTGCGAGGACGACGTCGCGGGCGAGAGTATCGTCGAGCGCGACGTGGCCACGATCTCGATCGTCGGCTCCCGGCTGGCCTCGACGCCGGGCCTGGCCGCGAGGATGTTCTCGGTCCTGTCGCGCAACGGCATCAACATCGACTGCATCAGCTCGTCGGAGATGAAGATCTCGTGCGTCATCGCCGGCGACCATCTCGAACGGGCCGTGCGCGTCGTTCACGAGGAGTTCTTCGCCGACGCGGGAGCGGAGGGGGACCGCGAGCCGGTCCTCCAGAGACAGCCATCATGAAGACAATCGAGGTCGGGATCCTTGGCGCCACCGGGATGGTCGGCCAGCAGTTCGTGGCGCAGCTCAGGGAGCATCCCTGGTTCAGGCTCGTGTGGGTCGGCGCCAGCCAGCGCTCGGAGGGACGGCGATACGCCAACGCGGCGTCGTGGAAACTGGCGACCCCGATGCCCGCGGAGGTGGGCAACCTCCGGGTCGAGCGGGCCGCTCCCGGAAACGCGCCCCGGTTGGTGTTCTCCGCGCTCGATGCCTCCGTCGCGGGGGAGATCGAGGAGGCGTTCGCGGCAGCCAATCACCTGGTGGTGAGCAACGCCCGGAACCATCGGATGACGCCGAACGTGCCCCTGCTGGTGCCGGAGGTGAACCCCGATCACCTGTCCCTGCTGGGCTCCCAGACGACCGCACGCGGCGGCACCGGTGCCATCGTCACGAACCCGAACTGTTCGACCATCGTCCTCGCGATGGCCCTGGGGCCGCTACGCCCGTTCGGTATCCGCAAGGTCATGGTGACCACGTCGCAGGCCGTCTCGGGTGCGGGCTACCCCGGCACGCCGTCTCTCGACGTGCTGGGCAACGTCGTGCCGTTCATTGGCGGCGAGGAGCAGAAGATCGAGACCGAGTCCAAGAAGATCCTCGGGTGCGTCGGGGACGGTCGGGTCGAACCTCACGACATGGTCGTCAGCGCGCAGACGACTCGGGTGCCCGTGATCGACGGGCACACAGAGATGATCTCGATCGAGTTCGAGGCGCCGCCAGCGCCCGAGGACATCCTCGAGGCCCTGTCGGGTTTCTCGGGCAAGCCCCAGGCGCTGGACCTCCCGACCGCGCCGTCCCGGCCGATCATCTACCTCGACGAGGAGAACCGCCCGCAGCCGCGTCTCGATGCCGACCGCGGGCGGGGCATGACCGTGTCGATCGGTCGCATGCGTCGGTGTCCCGTGCTGCACTACAAGTTCGTCGCGCTCGGCCACAACACGATCCGCGGCGCTGCCGGCGCCGCCGTCCTAAATGGCGAGCTCATGGCCGCCGATGGGCTGCTCGATTAGCCGCCCGTCGTGCCGGTAGCGCTGGGCGGCCCGGCACTGGTCACGCGGCCATTCTCGAGCACGATCACCCGGTCGGCGATGCCGCGCACCTCCTCCGCGTCGTGGGAGACGTAGATCATCGGCATCTGCAGCTCGTCACGCACCCTGAGCAGATACGGCACGATACGCTTGCGAAGTGCCAGGTCCAGTGCGGTGAGGGGCTCGTCCATCAACAGCGCGTCCGGGGCCGAGAGGAGGGCGCGCGCGAGCGCCACCCGTTGACGCTCGCCCCCCGATAGCTGCTGCACCGATCGCTCGAGGAGCGGACCGACCTCGAGGATTTCCAGCACCCTCGAGAGCTCGGCGGATCCACCGCGCCCCGCCCCGTACAGGACGTTGCGCCGCACGCTCATGTGAGGAAAGAGCGCGACGTCCTGCGGCACGTAGCCGACGCGGCGTCGACCAGGGGGCAGATCGATGCCCGCACGCGATCCGAAGAGGAGATGGGGACCCAGACGAATCTCCCCCCGCTCGGGGCGTCGCAGCCCCGCGACCGCATCGAGCACGGTGGTCTTCCCCGCTCCGGAGGGACCAAAGAGCGCAAGCACTCGGGCCTCCAGCCGCTCGTGGATCTCGAGCAGGAAGCTGCCCTGCCGCACGGTGAAGTCGAGCACGATCGAGAAGGCCATCCTTGTGGGTCACGCCATTCGTGAGATACAACGCTAGTGTCCTTCTGACAAAGTAATTCCTAGGTCGCCGGCGTGCGGCGCGGCACGAGCCGATTCGAGATCAAGATTGCCAGGAACGCGATGCTGACCGAGATGAGGAGCAGCACACCCGCCGTGGCATCCCGACCGGTTTCGGCATAACCGTAGATCGCCGCCGACAGCGTCCGGGTCCTTCCCGGGATGTTGCCGGCGACCATGAACGTCGCACCGAATTCACCCAGCGCCCGCGAGAACCCGAGAACGGTACCGGCGAGCAGGCTCCTGACCGCCAGCGGCAGGCTGATGGTCAGGAACACGCGCATCGGTGCTGCCCCCAGGGTGCCTGCGATCTCCTCGTAGCGCCGGGTCTCCTGCTCGAAGCCGGCCCGTGCGGTGCGGACCAACAGCGGCAGACCCATGATCGCCATCGCCACGACGACCGCCTTCCACGTGTAGACCACGTCGATCCCCAGCCCGCCCAGCGGCCGCCCGACCGGCCCGCGGGTTCCGAACAGCCAGAGGAAGACGTAGCCGACGGCCACCGGGGGCATGACGAGCGGCAGTGAGACGACGGTCTCGACGATCGCGGTGCCAGCGGACTGCGCCCGCGCCAGCCACCAGCCCAGACCGATCCCGAGCGGCAGCATCAGCACCGTCGCAAGCGCTGCCATTCGCACGGTGAACCAGGCGATCTCCCAGACTTCGCCCGTCATCTCGATCAGCCGGTCACCCCTCCCCGCGAATCACCCCGAACCCGTATCCCTCGAAGATCGCACGCGCGTCGGGACCCCGGAGATACGCGACGAACCGGCCGGCGCCGCTCGGGTTCGGAGCCTGCTCGACGACGGCGACCGGGTAGACGACCGGCGGCGCCTCGGCCGGCGGGACGTCGAACGCCAGCCGCGCGCGCCTCCCGACGAGGGCATCGGTACGGAAGACGAGCGCCGCGGCCGCCGCCCCGTGCTCGACCGCCGCGAGCGCCGCCCGCACGCTCGAGACCGGCACCAGCCTGGGTGCGAGCTCGTTCCAGACCCCCTCCGACTCGAGGTACTCCCGCCAGTAGACACCCGCCGGCACGGCCGCCGGATCCCCGAGCGCGACCCGGCGGATCACCGGGCGCAGCAGATCGCGCGGCGACGTCGGCGGGTCCGCCACCTCGCGGGCGACAACCACGGCCAACCGGTTCGTGAGCAGATCGAAACGGTCCCGTGGGTCGACGCGGCCGGCGTCCTCCACCCGCCGCATCTGGTGCGCGTCCGCGCTGATGAACACGTCCGAGGGCGCCCCCGCGATGATCTGCCGCGCGATGGCGTTCGACGGCCCGAGGTTGAGAACGACCTGCCTGCCAGAGGCCTGCGCGTAGGCGTCGGCCACCTCCTCGAGCGCGTCGCTCAGGCTCACCGCCGCCGAGACCAGCACCGTCCCGGCCGGTGCCGGGGGCGCGCCCCCGCATGCCGCCGCCAGTACCCCGACCGTGATCGCCACGACCGCCCTCGGGATTGCCATTTGAGACCGACCAGTTTAGTATCTTTCAAGTCGATTAATCAAACGGTTCGAGTCGAATAAGCTCAACGCTACATGCCTCTCACGGTCCGCCAGGCTGCCGGCCGTCTCGGCGTGAGCTACTCCACGCTCAAACGCTGGATCCACCAGGGCCGCGTGCGGAGCTCGCGGACCGAGGGTGGACATCACCGTATCCTCGGGAGCGAGGTCGACCGCCTCCTGGCGCGGCAGGGTCGACTCGACCGGCGGGGCCGCGCGCCCCGGCGGGACCGTGGCGTCATCGTCTCGATCAGCGGCCGGAACCAGCTGCGGGGTGTCGTCGAGGAGATCCGCACCGAGGGGTTGCTGGCCCAGGTGCGGCTACGGCTGGGCGACCAGACCCTCACGGCCGTGATCACACGCGACGCGGTCGACGAGCTCCGGCTCTCCCGGGGCGAGCCCGCCATCGCAATCGTGAAATCCACCGAGGTGATGATCGCGCGAGAGGGTCCGCGCGGCGGCTAGCGACCCGTGGGCCCGTCGTAAAAGGCCCGCTGCAGTCGGCCAGCGCAGCCCTTCTTTTGGTCGCCGACTCGGTGTACCCTGGCGAGGCTTCCCACGGCGGCACGCCGCCCTCACTGAAAGGTCGCTACCCGCATGCTCGAGACCATCGCAAGCTGGAACAGCCAGGTGAACAGCTACGTCTGGGGCACCCCGATGATTGCGCTCCTGATGGGCACCGGACTGCTCCTGACGATCCTGACGGGGGCGGTGCAGTTCCGCCGGCTCGGGTTCGCCCTGCGAGAGGTTCTCGGTAAGCTGACCCAGCGGGGCGGCGGCGAAGGCAACGTCAGCCCCTTCCAGGCGGTCTCGACCGCCCTGGCCTCCACGGTGGGCGTCGGCAACATCGCGGGGGTCGCGACCGCGATCTTTCTGGGCGGCCCCGGAGCGATCTTCTGGCTCTGGATCTCTGGCCTGCTCGGCATGTGCACGAAGTTCGCCGAGATCGTCATCGCCCTGCACTACCGCGCACGGGACGCCTCGGGCAACATGCGGGGCGGCGCCATGTATACCCTCAAGAAGGGTCTGGGGCTTCCGTGGCTGGGCTCGATCTTCGCGCTGCTGGTCCCGCTGGCCGCCTTTGGCATCGGGAACATGGTCCAGGCGAACTCGGTCGCCGACTCCGTCCGGGCGACCTTCGGGGTGGCGCCCGCCATCACGGGGCTCATCCTCGTTAGCGTGACCGCCGCCGTGATCCTGGGCGGTATCTCGCGCATCGGCGAGGTGACCCAGATTCTGGTGCCGGGGATGTGCGTGCTGTATCTCGGAGGCGGTCTGCTGATCCTCGTCACACACGCGTCGGGTATCCCGGCCGCTCTGAGCCTCATCTTCGACGGCGCCTTCTCGGGCACGGCCGCCGGCGGTGGTTTCGCCGGCGCCTCGGTCGGGCTGGCGCTCAGATACGGCATCGCCCGGGGGTTGTTCTCGAACGAGGCCGGTCTCGGAAGCGCCCCGATGGTGCATGCGGCGGCGGAGACGGACCATCCCGTCCGGCAGGGCATGTACGGCATCTTCGAGGTCATGGTCGACACGCTGCTGGTCTGCACGATCACGGGGCTCGCCATCCTCGTCACCGGCGTCTGGACGGGCGGTGAGACGGGCGCGGCGATGACGGCACAGGCCTTCGAGATCGGGCTACCCGGCGGATGGGGCGGCGTCGTCGTGACGGTGGCCATCATGCTGTTCTCCTTTTCGACGGTCATCGGCTGGAGCTACTACGGTGAGACGGGGATCGTCTATCTGCTGGGCGCCCACGCCGCCCTCCCGTATCGACTCGTGTGGCTCGTCTTCATCTACATCGGGGCCACCGGGTCCTTGACCTTGATCTGGGACGTGGCCGACACCCTCAACGGCCTGATGGCGATTCCGAACCTCGTCTCCGTCCTGGGGTCGATCCCCTTGTTGCTCCGGCTGCAGCGCGAGTTCTTCGCCAAGAAGGCCTAGTGTCCTGTTTGACACGCCTCTGGGGTTCGGTTAGCCTTGAGGCCCATGCGGTTCGCGCACCGGCATCACCATTGGGCTAGCGACACGGGCGGAGCCGCGCGGCACCTCTGACAACCACCTCGACTCGGCGCACTGACGCGGCCCCGCCAAGTCCGGTGGGGCTTTTTTTTGGGTCTGGGACCTCGAACGGCGCCCCCGGCCCGTGGATTCCAGGCATGGACTTCGAGAAGCTCGGTGGACTCGTTCCCGCCGTCGTGCAGGACGCGGACAGCGGTGAGGTCTTGATGGTGGGGTTCATGGACGAGCGCGCGCTGGCCGAAACCCGGAAGCGGGGGTTCGCGACGTTCTTCAGCCGAACCCGGAGCGCGCTCTGGACCAAGGGCGAGACCTCGGGGAACCGGTTGGCGGTCCAGCAGATCCTCGTGGATTGCGACGACGACACGCTCCTGCTGAAGGTCAGGCGTCTCGGAGACGGGACCGTCTGCCACACGGGCGCGCGTTCCTGCTTCTTCCGCGATCTGGCCGAGGACGAGTGATGGACTCCAGGACGCTGAAGCTGGGCATCCCCAAGGGATCGCTCCAGGACGCCACCATCGAGCTGTTCGCGCGCGCCGGATTCACTATCTACGCCGGTTCCCGGTCGTACTTCCCCACCATCGACGACCCCGAGATCGAGTGCATGCTGATCCGAGCTCAGGAGATGGCGCGGTATGTCGCGGACGGTGTCCTCGACGCGGGCCTCACCGGCCAGGACTGGGTCGCCGAGCACCGGGCCGGTGACGAGGCGAACGACGTCATCGCGCTGGCGGATCTCGTCTATGCGAAGCAGAGCTACGCGAAGGTTCGCTGGGTGCTGGCCGTGCCCGAGGACGCGACCGCGCGCCGGCCCGAGGACCTTCGGGGTGCCACGGTCGCGACCGAGTTGGTCCGCGTGACCCGCGCCTACTTCCGCCGGCTGGGCATCGAGGTCAACGTCGAGTTCTCGTGGGGGGCGACCGAGGTGAAGCCCCCCCTGCTGGCCGACGCGATCGTCGAGGCCACGGAAACTGGTTCGACCCTGCGTGCCAACCGGCTGCGCACGATCGATACCGTGATCGAATCGAACACCCAGCTCATCGCGAACCCGACGGCAATGACCGACCCGTGGAAGAAGACGAAGGTCGACAACATCGCCCTGCTCCTCCGCGCCGCCATCGAGGCTCATGGTCGCGTCGGGCTGATGCTGAACGTGCGGCTCACGGATCTCGATGGCATCCTCGATCTACTGCCGGCGCTACAGCGGCCGACGATCTCCCGGTTGAGCGACGCCGAGTGGGTGTCGGTCACGAGCATCCTCGAGGAGCGCACCGTTCGCGACCTGATCCCGCGACTCAAGAGCGCCGGGGCCCAGGGCATCGTCGAGTATCCGCTCAACAAGATCGTGATCTAGACCAACATGCTGAAGATCTACGCGTCGTCGAATCGTCGGGCCGTCGGCCGGCTGATCGGCCGGCAAGAGGCTCCCGACCGCCAGCTCGAGCGGCGCGTCCGTGGCATCGTCACGGGGGTGCGCACCAATGGTGAGCGCGCCCTGCTCGCGTATGCCCGCCGTTTCGATGGCCTCAGCCAGCCGGTCGAGCTGACGCCGGACGAGATCCGTGAGGGCGCCGGTCGAGCGCCGCGCGAGGTTCGCGCCGCCATCCGGGTGGCGGCACGCCATATCAGACGTGTCGCGCGGCAGCAGGTCGTTCGTGGCTGGACGATCTCGGTCGCCCCCGGCGTGCGGGTCGAGCAGCGGGTGATACCGCTGGATCGCGTCGGCTGCTACGTTCCGGGCGGCCGCCACCCCCTGGCCTCGTCGCTGCTGATGACGGCCTTGCCGGCCCGTGTGGCCGGCGTCCGGGAGATCGTCGTGACGTGCCCTCGTCCAGAGCCGGCCGTCCTGGCGGCCGCTCGCGAAGCCGGCGTGTCCCGGGTGTTTCGACTCGGCGGCGCCTACGCCATCGCCGCCCTGGCCTATGGCACGACCTCGGTGCCCCGCGTCGACAAGATCGTGGGGCCCGGCAATGCGTACGTCGCCACCGCGAAGGCGCTGGTGTCGACGGACTGCCCGATCGACCTGCACGCCGGTCCCAGCGAGATCGTCATTCTGTCTCGAGGCGGCCGGGCCGACTGGATCGCCGCCGATCTCCTGGCACAGGCGGAGCACGACCCGGACGCGCGCGCGCTCCTCCTGACGCCCAGCCGCCGTCTCGCGGAGCGCGTTGCCCGGAGCGTTGCCGCGGCCCTACCCGCGAACGGTCCGGCGCGCCTCGCCCTGCGGCGGCACGGCGGCGCGATTGTCACCCGCGATCTGGACGAGGCGGTCGCGCTCGCCAACCGGATCGCCCCAGAACATTTCGTGTGCGACGACGACCTCGTGGCCGCGGCGGTGACCCGTGCCGGGGCTGTGTTCGTCGGCCCGTACACGGCACAGGCCGCCGGCGACTACGCGACGGGGTCCAACCACGTGTTGCCTACCAACGGCGCGGCGCGCCATCGCGGCGGTCTGAGCGCCGCCGACTTCGTGAAGCTGTGCAGCGTGCAACGTGTGACGAAACGGGGGCTGGCGACCGTGGCCCCGACCGTCCTGACCCTGGCGCGCGCCGAGGGTCTCCTGCAACACGCACGGTCCGTCGAGGTACGCCTGCGGTGATTCGACACTCGCCGGGTCGGCCCGCGCCGGGAGCATCCGGCACGACCCGGGTCGTCGACCTCCCAGGCCGTCATCCGGGACTCGCCGGGACGACGAGGAGGTGCTGTGCGACGCGCAGTCATCGATAGACGCACGCGCGAAACCACGATCCGCATCCGGTTGAACCTGGACGGCAAGGGTCGATTCGAGGTCGAGACGGGCATCCGCTTTCTCGACCACATGCTCGAGCTCGTCGCGCGACACGGCGCGTTCGATCTCGTCATCAAGGCCAGTGGCGATCTGGACGTTGACCAGCACCACACGGTCGAGGATCTGGGGATCGCCCTCGGCGAGGCGATCGCCAAGGCCGTCGGCTCGCGCCGCGGCATCAACCGCGCCGGCTACTTCGTGATGCCGATGGACGAGACCCTCTGCGTGGCCGCCGTCGATCTCGGTGGCCGCCCGCGCTCGGTCGTCGGCCTCCGACTCCACGTCCGGCATGTCGGCGATCTCCAGGCGGAGCTGGTCCAGGATTTCTTCGAGGGCTTCGCCCAGGGCGCTCGGGCCAACGTCCACCTGAAGGTGCTCTACGGTCGCTCCAGCCATCACCAGATCGAGGCGCTGTTCAAGGCGTTCGCGCGCGCCCTCCGGGTCGCCTGCGCCCGAGACCGGCAGATGGCGAGGATGCTGCCGAGTACGAAGGGCCTGCTCTGAGCCTGGCACATGCGGATTGCACTGATCGACTATCGGGCCGGTAATCTCACCTCCGTCCGCAAGGCGCTCGCCGCGCTGCAGGCCGACGTATGGAGCCCGACCGATCCCGACGAGCTGTCGGAGGCCAGCGGCCTCATCGTACCCGGCGTCGGCCACTTCCGGTCCACGTCGGCGCTCGACCCATCCTGGCACCGGGCCGTGCTGGACTGCGTGGCGGGAGCGCGCCCGTTGCTCGGCATCTGCCTCGGGATGCAGTGGCTCTTCGAGCACAGCACCGAGGCACCGGACCTCCCCGGGCTCGGCCTCCTTGCGGGGGAGTGCACGCTACTTGCCGGGAGGGGCCCCGAGGGGCCCCTCAAGGTCCCGCATGTCGGCTGGAACGCGCTTCATCTGATCCGCGGGCGCGGGTCCCTGCTCCTGGAGGGAGTCGAGGAGGGCGCGTATGTCTACTTCACCCACTCCTACGTCGCCCCGGTCACGGACGCCGGCGTGGCCACCACGACCCACGGCGACAGGTTCGCCAGCGCCGTGGAGCATCACAAGATCTTCGGCGTGCAGTTCCACCCCGAGAAG
The DNA here is from genome assembly GCA_965197935.1 of Vicinamibacterales bacterium. Taxonomy (GTDB): domain Bacteria; phylum Acidobacteriota; class Vicinamibacteria; order Vicinamibacterales; family CAZQMT01; genus CAZQMT01. Next base: position 1,935,923 of record CBDAOD010000003.1, read on the forward strand.
TCGGGCGACGTAGGCCTGAGGATCCTGAACAACTTTCTCTCCGTCGTCCGAACGACCGACTGACCTTCAACTTCGTTGCCGTCCGACCATGCTCGCCAAACGCATCATCGCGTGCCTCGACGTCCGCGACGGCGCCGTCGTCAAGGGCGTGCAATTCGAGGGGCTCCGGCGGGCGGGCGACCCGGCCGAGCTGGCCCAGCGCTACAACCGAGAGGGGATCGACGAGGTGGTCATTCTCGACGTGACCGCGACCCTCGAGGGCCGACGGGCGCTGGCGAACACCGTGTCGGCCGTCGCGCGGGAGATCTTCCTACCGCTCGCGGTCGGGGGCGGGATCCGGTCGGAGAGCGACGCGGCGGCGGTCGTCGACGCGGGCGCCGACAAGATCAGCCTCAACACGGCGGCGCTCGCGAGTCCGGAGCTGATCACGCATCTGGCGACGCGCTACGGGAGTCAAGCCGTCATCGTCGCCATCGACGCCAAGCGCGAGGACGACGGCTTCGCCGTCTACGTGCGGAGCGGCCAGACCGCGTCGAACCGGGACGCGGTCGACTGGGCCAGGGAGGCCGCGGACCGGGGGGCGGGTGAGATCCTGTTGACCTCGATCGACCGCGATGGCACTCGCCGCGGCTTCGACTGCGCGCTCACGGCCGCCGTCTCGGCGGCCGTCCCGATCTCGGTGATCGCCTCGGGAGGGGCCGGCACCTTCGAGCACTTCGTCGAGGTGTTCACGCTCGGGAAGGGCGACGCCGCGCTCGCGGCCTCGATCTTCCACTACGCCGAGCACGCGGTCGCGGACCTGAAACGTTACTTGATCCAGCACGGGATTCCGGTTCGGATCTGACTCTAGGGCGCCTGCTGGAGCACGCATATTATCCTTGGCTTTCTGGCATACAAAGGGCTTGAGTCGCAGAGTCTGCACATGATCCTCAATCTGATCTGACCCGTCGGGCAGTTCACGTCGCATATACCAGCCCACTCGCTGATGCTCCCCTGAGTCACTTCTCGTACGACCCGAGGCATTTGCCTGGTGTTGTGCGCGATGCGATCGCTACCTCGAGATCTCCTTCTCGTCACCCAGAGGCGCGAGCGCCGGCTCTACTTCTTCCAACAGACGGCGGATGCCATCCTTGAACCAACTCCTCGGCCCGGTGACGTAGAGGTCGTAGCCGGGCGCCGTCTTCAGAGTCGCTCTTCAACTAAGAATGGGCTTGACTCCTTCCTGGCTCAGAAATCGACTGATTCTTGTTGCCACATCCTCCCTTAGGAAGTCACTGACGTGCAACAGGTGGGCGGTGTGAGTTTCAAACGCCGCACGATGGGCGCCGATCCCGTCAGCCGAGAGATGCTGTGACTGAATCCATGAGGCCAGCTGTTCAAAGTTGCTCATCGAGACACCTCAATTAGGTAGCAGTGAAGCTTCATGAATCCCTTTCCTGCGTGGAATTTCTCGGTCGACTACTCGTTCATCTTGAACCCCCGGCACGCAGCGCTGGGGGTCCGGCCTGGTCGCTGACGGTTCCCCTAGCGCTCGACGCGCCGGAGTTAGGACACGAGCTCCGCGAGAGCGTTCGCGAGCGCGGCATTCTGCGCGTCGGTTCCGACCGAGATGCGCATCTTGTCCGTCAGCCCCACCTCATCGAAGTAGCGGACCAGGATGCCCCGCTGCTTGAGCGCGGCGTACAGCGCCCGGGCGTCACCGCTCGGGGGCCGCGCCAGGACGAAATTGGCATGGCTAGGCCAGACGTGAAACCCGAGAGCGGTCAGCCGATTCGCCAACCAGACGCGCGACCTGCGGATGCGCGCGACGTTGCCGCGCGTGTGCGCCGTGTCACGGATCGCCGAGGCCCCGACCCGCGCCGCGACGGCATCGACGTTGTAGCTGTCCTTGACCTTAGCGAGTCCCCGAACGAGATTGGGGTTGGCGATGCCAAAGCCCAGTCGGAGCCCGGCCAGCGAGTGGCTCTTTGACAACGTGCGCAGCACGATCACTCGCTCGAACCGGCGGGCCAGCTCGAGCGCGGTGGCGTCGGCAAACTCCACGTAGGCCTCGTCGACGACCAGAACGCCTTCGAGACGCGCCGCCAGATCCGCCAGCCGATCGATGGTCGCACACGTACCCGACGGGCTGTTGGGATTGGCAACCAGCGTCAGGGCCGCGCTCGCCTCGGCCAGCTCCCGCACGGGTAGCGCGTAGGCCTCATCGAATGGGACTTCGACGACCGGGGCCTCCTGAATGGCGGCCAACGTTCGATAGAGCACGTAGGTCGGCACCGGGTACGCCACGGCGCGACCGGGCCCGGCGACGGCGCGCATCAGCATCGTCAGCAGGTCGTCGCTCCCGTTACCGACGAGAATCCAGCCGGGCTCCACACCCAGCACCTCCGCCGCGCTGCGGCGGAACTCCTCAGCGAAGGGATGCGGATAGCGGCGTAGATCCTCCCCCTCCAGGGCTCGGAACGCCGAGATCGCGTCCGGGCTCGGCGGGTAGGGATTCTCGTTGGTGTTGAGCTTGATGACCCGCGCACCCGGATCGGGTTGCTCGCCCGGGGTGTAGGCGTCGAGGGATTCGACGGCGGCTCGAAAGCGTGTCATGACCAGTGCCGTGCGGTGTGGCCCAGTGTCGACCGGTGTCGGCATGCACGCCCGTCGCGCACGCCGCTACCAGTCTACCGTTACTCGGTGAGCCTACGGTCGGGACCGTCGCCGGACGCCAGCGCTCGCGTTACGCCGTCGCGATCTCACGGCACGCCCGCGGCGATGGTCTCGAGCGCACGCCGGGCATCCCGAAACCGCTGGCGCAGCTTCGGGATCGGGACGTCGCCGTAGCCGTCGATCAGCCGCGGCTCCGCGACGTCCAACCAGCGCAGCAGATCACGCGCCGACGACGCCGCGGCGACCGGGTCACGACTGCCGACGGCGCCCACCCAGATCGGGGCGGTGTGGGCGAAGGGGTAGCTATCCATGGCAGGCCACTCGGTTGGCCCACCGTGCGCCCGGGCGGCAATCCAACCCCCCGGTGGCACCGCCACGCGACCCGTGTAGCGTCGCTCCCTGGCAGGCTGGATCGCCTCGCCGCTCCAGACCACCTCGCCGTTGACGACCACCTCGACGTGATCGACCGGGCTCGGTGAGTACAGCGTCAGGCCCCAGGGGACCTCTCGTTCCGGCCCGGCCGCGATCGCGCCTCCCGCTTCCACCCCGTTCACCTCGAACTTCAAGAGAGGGCCGGTCGTCACGAAACTCCGTCCGGCGCGCAGGCTCTCGAGATAGGCGTCCTGGCGGACGTGCCCGGCTACCCACAGAGGCTCGTCCACTCGCGCGTAGACCCGTGTCGTCCCCACGGCCATGCTCCGGTAGAAATCGGGGAAGGCGTCCGTCCCGGCGGACGGCGCGATCGGAAGACCCAGATCGAGCAGCCGATACCAGATCTCGCTCGTACCCAGCTCGTCGCTCCAGAGGCAGGCCACCTCCAGCATGTCGAGATCGCCCAGCACGGCATCCGGCACCAGCTCCAGCGGGATCCCGCGGGGCGGTCCCTCCGATGGAAACGGATCGCGAATCGAGACGGGGTGAACGTAGGCGGCGACGCCGCCGCCTTCCTGGCGGGCATGCGCGAGCGGCGACCGATTCGGACGATCGTCCTGGCCGTACACCGAATAGCCGGGCCCCCAGAACCACGGCCAGTGGAGCGAGGCGATACCGATCAGACCCACATGCCCGAGGAAGTGCGACCGAACCTCCTGGCCGAAGTGGATGAAGGGCGGGCCCGCGCCCGTCCTGGTCCAGCCCCACCACTCGGTGTCGCTGAGACGCATGTGCAGATTCGCGAGCAGGGGTGTGCCCAGGTCCAGATCCTCGGCCTCCATGATCGGGACGAGATCGTCTGGCACGAGCCGGTAGGGACCGCCGTAGTTCAGGTGAAAGTGGTGATCCCCCGAGTACCAACCCTCCGATGACGGGTCCCAGAGCGCGTCCAGCTCGATCGCGACCTCCGCCGTCTCACCCGGCCGGACGGTCACGACCGTACCGACGGCCGGTGCACCCAGGCCGCGCGCGGCCGTGACCCGGACCTCCCCGGCCGGAACCTCCAGGCTGATGCGGCCGGGAGAGTAGACGTAGACCAGCCCGCTCTGCGAGTCGAAGCGTGGTTGGCCCGTATCGGGCAACGCCGGGTGGCCGCTCGCGTCCGCCACGTGGAGACGCGCCGGCACCGGGCGCGGAGAGTCCGGATGCCGCGTCGTGACCACCAGTCGACCCGGACGGTCGCCCCAGCGCCAGGCCGCGGGAGAGACGATCTCGGCCGCGTCGCCCGACACGTCGACCTGCCAGAGCTGGAAGACCTGATGCTCGTCGGCCTCGACGAAGTAGACCGACTCGCCGGCCGCGTCCCAGGCGGGCATCAGGGGTAACCTGGAGCTCCGCGCCACGCGGGCGGACGGCCCACCGGCGAGATCGTGGATCTCCAGGTGCCAGCGCTCCGGGCCCGGCACACCGAGCGCCATGCGCCGCCCGTCACGGCTCAGCGCCGGCCGGGTCTGCGAGGCGCTCCAGTCCTCCCACAGCACCCGCCGGTTTCCGGTATCGAGATCGAACAGCGTCACGCCATCCGTCCCCCGGCGTTGCTTCGTCAGGTAGACGAGTCGCCGACCGTCCGGCACGGGCTGGGCGCGGAGCTCCAACCCGACGTCGTCGGTGATGCGCGTCCTGGCGGCAGTGTCGAGATCGAGACGCCACAGATCCAGATCGCCGGCCGACGCCGAGCTGTAGAAGAGCGTCCGCCCCACGGCCCCGTACGCCGGGTCGAGATCGAGCGCCGGTGTGTCGACCAGGACCCGCTCCTCGTCGCGATCGAGATCCAGCTCGACGATCGCGGTGTCTCGACCACCGTCGCGGACGAACACCAGGCGCCGCCCGTCAGGCGACCAGGCCGGTCTTGAGTCCAGATCGGGACCACGCGTGAGGCGACGCGCCTCACCGCTGGCGAGGTCCAGGAGCCACAGCCAACCGCGGGCCGCTAGGGCCACGGTTTCACCGTCCGGCGACGGCGCGGGGTCGCTCGGGCCCACGTTCAGGACCGGCAGCTCGTACCCCTCCAGATAGATGTGATGGGCAAACCCAGGCACCTTCGGATATCGATTGGTGAACTGCCCATCCAAGGTCAAAGGCAGCGCCAACGCCACCGCTAGCACCGCCGCCCGGCCGAGGGCACGCCGACGAACCGCCCTGTTCATGACAACGTCGCCCGTTCGAGATCTAAGCACTCTGGGTCGCCCCTGCCGTGAATTCTAGTGCGATATCCGCGATCGGCACTCGCGAGGTACCATGAGGGGGACGTCGTTTGGCGCCACCACGAGCGCTCAGCTTGGATAGCCTGCCCGGCGGGCGCTAAAGAATTGACCGTTCCAGGCCACTGAGTAGCGATGCTGATTCCGTCGATCGACCTCAAGGGCGGCAAGGTCGTCCAGCTCGTCCAGGGCAGAGATCTGGCGGTGGAGAGCTCCGACCTGAGCGGCTGGATCGAGAAGTTTCGACGCTTTCCCAAGGTCCAGCTCATCGATCTCGATGCGGCGCTGGGCACCGGCGACAACGGCCGCCTGGTCAGGCGAGTCTGCGCCGACCTGCCGTGCCGGGTCGGTGGCGGGATCCGCTCGATCGACCTCGCGCGCAGCGTGCTGGCGGCCGGCGCCACGCACATCATCGTCGGGTCGGCGCTGTTCATCGAAGGACGGCCGGACCTGGCGTTCGCGGAGACGCTGGCCGAAACGGTCGGGCGCGAGCGCGTGATCGCGGCCGTCGACAGCCGCGGCGGACAAGTCGTCATCAAGGGCTGGCAAGAAGCCCTCCCGCTGTCGGCGGTGGCGGCGGCGCGCGCGCTGGAACCCTACTGCGCCGAGTTCCTGTACACCCACGTCGACACGGAGGGCCTGATGACCGGCATCGACATGGATGCCGTGCTTGCCGTCCAGCGTGCCACCCGGAATCCCGTCGTCGCGGCGGGTGGCATCGCCACGCAGGCCCAGATCGATCGCCTGGGCCACGAGCGCATCGACGCGGTGGTCGGCATGGCCATCTACACCGGCGCGCTCGAGGTCGTCCCTCCGTCCGACGAGCCGGGCAGGCACCAGGGCGCAGAGCCGCCCGCGATCAAGAACGAACCGACACCCGATTGACCCGCGCCCCTAGCAGCCCGTGGCAAGAGTCGTGCTGCAGTCGGCCAGCGCCCTTGGTGCGACGCAGGACTTTTGCCACGGGCTGCTAGTACTACTTTGTTAGATCCGCAATTGCACCGACTTTAGCGCCTCGATGCGCTTCAGGTAGAACGGCCGTGGAGCAAAGAGGTGCGCGGTGAAGATTTCCTGCACGATCGCGCGGGCCACTGGAAAGGTGAGCCCGGCGAGGTGCCGCCGCCGCTCGGCCTGCAGGAAGTTGTACGTCACGGCGGTGAGCACGACGTGATGGTGCCAGCCCGGGAACGTGCGGCCTTCGAAGTGATCCAACCCGAGGTGGGTCTTCAACTCTTGGTACTGCTGCTCGATGGCCCACCGCTGATGCGCGAGTCGGACAAGCTGCGGCCAGGAGGTGGTGGCCGGCAGGTTGACGAAGAAGTATTTGGTCCGCGGCGTCGCGCCCGTGTCGCGTTCGGCCAGCAGCCACACCTCGGGGGCGAGCCGGCGGTCGCGCCAGTCGTGGGCCGGGGTCACCCGCAGGGCCACACACTGGACCGTCCAGCGGCGCCCGCCGCGGCGGTTGCGCCAGCTGATGGGCCGCCACCGCGGCTGCGCCTTGGCGGCCTGGGCCACCGTGTACGCCCGCACGCCCGCCGCCAGGTCTGGCCGGGTGCGCGGGCGCCCCAGCCGGCCGCCCCGCCGGTGCCCGAGGCGCGGCCGCCCCAGGAACACGGTCTGCGACGAGGAAATCCCCACCGCATAGGGGAGCCGCAACCGATGCCACATGGCCCGAAACAGGCCGGTATCGCCAAACTCCGCATCGGCCAGCACGCCGGTGCCGGTGAGGCCGCTGGCGCGCACCTGCCGGAGCAGGGTGAGCGCTTGGCGCCACTTCGCCTGCAACCGGACACCCCGGGGAAGCCGCGCCCGATCGCGGGCGGCGTCGGTCAGCCACGCCTCGGGCACATAGAGCGCGGCCCCCAGCAAGTAGGCGCGCAGCCCGGTCCACAGCGCCGCGGTGACCGCCACTTGGCCATTGGCGACTTTCCCCACGGCCCCACAGTACTGGCGGGCCACCCCGACCGAGGACGTCCCTGGCTTGGGGAAACTCGTGCCAGCGAAGATCACCAGCCCTTCGCGTTCGGGCAGCACCGCCCGCAGGCAGCGCCAGACGCCGTCGGCACTCCACGGCGCATCGGTGATGAAGTGTTGGAACGCTTGATAGCCCCCGGGCTCGGTCCCCCGCGCCAGCATCGCTTCCATCGACTTGCGCGGGCTGTCGCTGAGCAACCCCTGGACGTACCGGCGCAACGCCAGCTCCTGTGCGCGATGGCCGAAGCACGCCTTGAAGGCCTCGAGCCATCTCATCAGGCGACGCAACTGCCCCACCGTGCGGCGGTCGTGCACTACCGCGCAGGGTACCGAATTCGCCGGAAAAGTACAATGTCCTCAAATTAGATCACTTGTCGGATCTCGCCCAAATTGTGCGATCTAACAAAGTAGTACTAGTGCACCGCCGTCGAGATGCGGTCACGGATCGAGTTCGCAGCGCGCCCAGGCGCAAGGCGCCGCGACGAGGAATACCGGGAGTATTTCGAGGAGCGGCAACGCCGCGGGGGGGTGTGCTGCGGGCTCGAGGCGTGACCGCATCTCGACGGCGGTGCACTAGCCCGTCACGACCTCCCGGACGGCATCCGGTCCGTGCGACTCCTCCTCCAGCAACTCCCAGCCGGTTGCGCGTAGCCAGTCGTGCGCCGTGTCACGGCGATCATCGAGGACCACGGCGCAGAGCTCGTCTTTCTTGCGAAGGGTCAGCTGATCGTCCACGGGGATCACGCGAGCGCCTCGCCGGACGGCTACGGGCAGCAGCGTGCCCCGCAGCTCCTCGAATAGCTCCTTGCGCTCGTCCGGCGTCGGCGCCGCCGATTCCATCCGTCGCCAGCGCTCCACCGTCGCGATCTTTCTCTCGAGCCGCAGCGCCCACAGCTCGACGTTCCGCGGCTCGACGAACAGGACGCTGGCTCCGGCCTGCTGGACCATGCGTTTGGTCACGCTGAGGTGGCCGCGTCGCAACGCCACCCACACCCGCTTGATCCTGGAGAACTCGCGCGCGCGGCGAGCAAACAGCAGGTTCACCTCCTCGTTCGGCGTGACGGCCACACAGCCCGCGCGCTCGTCCAGCTCCGCGCGGAGCAGCACGGTCTCGGCGAACCCGGTGCCGAACAGCACGCGAAATCCCTCGGCTTCCGCCTTCTGGCACTTGTCGGGGTTGGCCTCGAGAAACACGACCTCCTGACCGGCCTGACTGAACAGGCGTCCGAGGAGCAGGCCCACCTCGTTGGCCCCGAGAATGACGTAGCCGTTGTTGGAGGGGCGCCGGACACCCAACAGCCGCGCCACCAGACCTCCGAGCACGCCCTGCACCAGCACGGTGACCGCGATCACCATGAACACCATCGCCCGGAGCTCCTGCCCGATCTCGATGCCCTCGCCACCCAGCTCCTGCGCGAAGAGCGAGGCCACGGCGGCCGCAACGATCCCGCGCGGTCCCATCCAGCAGAGAAAGGCCTTCTCGCGCGCCGTCAGGTCGCTGCCATAGGTGCCCACCAGGACGTTGAGCGGGCGCACCACGAGCATGAGCGCCGCGACGGTCCAGACACCGGCCCACCCCAGAGACTGCACCTCGGCGATCCGGACGTCCGCCGCGAGGAGCACGAACAGCATGCCGATCATCATGATCGTGAGCTGTTCCTTGAACTCCTTCAGATCCCCCAGCGCGCGCGTCTTGACGTTGCCGACGACGAGACCCGCCACGACGGCCGCCACGATGCCGCTCTCGTGCACGAAGGCGTGGCTGAGCTGAAACACGACCAGCGCCAGGCCCAGGGCGAAGACGTTCTCGAGACCCTCCGGGATGGCGTGCTTGATACGCAGCAACCAGGCGATCACCAAGCCGCCCACCACGCCTACCGCCGTGCCGAAGCCCAGCCGCAGGAGCAGGTCCCAGGCCGCGAAGGCCATGGCCGATTCCGGCGGGCCGATGGCCACCTCGAGCGCCACCACGGCGATGACGGCACCGACCGCATCGACGAGCACACCCTCGGCCTCGAGCACCGTCGCCAGCTTGCGGTTCACCCTGATCCGTCTCAGCAGGGGGGTGATGACGGTGGGGCCCGTGACGATCACGAGCGTCCCGAACAGAATGGAGGGGATCCAGGCCCACCCCAGAATCAGCCTGGCGCAGAGCGCGCCGCCGACCGCCGTCACCAGGGCGCCCAGGGTCACGAGCTGACGGATCACCCGGGCCTCCCGGCGCAGCCGCCGCACGTCCAGGTTCATCCCGCCCTCGAACAGGATGATCGCCACGGCGAAGCCGACCAGCGTCTGGAGCGCCGGGCCCAGCGAATCCGGGACGACGATCCCGAGAAAGTCGGGTCCGAGCAGCACGCCGGCACCGAGCAGCAAGACGATCCCGGGGATGCGCAGGTGCCGGGCGATGGCCTGGACGACGATCCCCACACCCAGCGCGAGGGCGGTGGTCAGGGCCGGGTCGTCGATCCGAACGGTCTCCATGTGTCCTTCAGCCTGTTACGACTTTGTCACGCGCGGGAATTATGCCGCGAATCGCTGTTGCAGGGTCTCGCAGCCTCGCCAGCGCCGAGCCAGCCGAGTAGAATACGGCGCGAGCCCCTATGCTACGCCGCCTCGGACTCGACCGGCGAGAGCTCAGAGCCTGGGTCATGTACGACTGGGCCAACTCCGCGTTCATGGTCGTGATCGTCACGGCGGTCTTTCCCAACTACTTCGCGTCGGTGGCCGCGGCCGACCTGCCCCCCGCGACGGCCACCACGCGCCTGGCCATCGCCACCACCATCGCCCTCGCCATCGTCGCGGTGCTGGCGCCCGTTCTCGGCGCCTACGCCGACTACCGCGCGACCAGGAAGCGGCTACTGGCCGTGTTCGTGGGTCTCGGAGTCGCCTCGACCGCCGGGCTCTACTTCGTCGGGCGGGGCGACTGGGCGCTCGCGCTGGGGCTGTTCACGCTGGGCAACGTCGGCGCGGCCGGTAGCATCGTGTTCTACGACTCGTTGCTCCCCCACATCGCACGCGCGGACGAGATCGACCGGATCTCGACGTCGGGCTACGCGCTGGGTTATCTGGGCGGCGGCCTGCTCTTCGCCATCAACGTCGCCTGGATGGTGAAGCCCGATCTCTTCGGGATTCCCGGCGTGGAGATGGCGGTCCGGATCTCCTTCGTCAGCGTGGCGGTCTGGTGGCTCTGCTTCTCGCTGCCGCTTCTCCGGCGAGTACCCGAGCCGCCGCGCGCGCTGGAGTCTGACGAAACCATCCACGGCGACCCGATTCGCGTCGCGTTCTCCCGTCTCCGCGAGACGTTTCAGCAGCTGCGCCACTACAGGCAAGCGCTGCTCATGCTCGTCGCGTTCGCGGTCTACAACGACGGGATTAACACGATCATCCGCATGTCGTCGATCTATGGCACCGAGATCGGCATTGCGCGCGAGGATCTGATGTCGGCGTTCCTCCTGGTCCAGTTCGTGGGCGTTCCATTCGCCTTTCTGTTCGGCGGGCTGGCCGGCTGGATCGGAGCCAAGCGGGCGATCTTCCTGGCGCTGGCCGTCTACGCGTTCATCAGCGTGCTCGCCTATTTCATGAGCACGGCGCTCCATTTCTACCTGCTCGCCGTCCTCGTCGCCACGGTCCAGGGCGGCAGCCAGGCGTTGAGCCGGTCGCTGTTCGCCAGCATGATCCCCAAGCACAAGTCGACGGAGTTCTTCGGGTTCTTCGGCGTGTTCGACCGCTTCGCGGGGCTCCTGGGTCCGATGGTCTTCGCCTTCGTGGTCGGGACGACCGGCACGAGTCGGCTGGCCATCCTCTCCATCATCGTCTTCTTCGTCGTTGGGGCCCTCCTGCTGTCGAAGGTCGACGTCGACGAAGGCCAGCGGCGGGCCCGCGAGGCGGAGGCATCCGTTCGACTCGCCTGAGCCGCGACTTCTTCGATAAGATCGTCCAGATGAAGATCGTCATTGCCGGAGGAACGGGCTTTCTCGGCCGGCCCCTGTCCGTCGCGCTCGCGTCGGACGGCCACGAGCTCGTGATCTTGACACGCCGTCCCGAAGGGAAGGGGCGGACCGCGGGCGCCTCTGTCGTGCAGTGGGTGCCGGACGGGAGCGTGGGAAGCTGGGCCAAGGCCGTCGACGGGGCCGACGCGGTCGTGAACCTCGCCGGCGAGCCGATCGCCGCCCGTCGTTGGTCGGCCGCGCAGAAGGACCGCATCCGTGACAGCCGGGTGCTCGCCACGCGCAGCCTCGTCGCCGCCATCCAGAGCGCGAGCCGCCCGCCAGCCGTACTGGTCAACGGCTCGGCCACCGGCTACTACGGCGCCCGGGAGGAGACCAACCTCACCGAAGACGCCCCGCCGGGGGAGGACTTCCTGGCCCGGACCTGTGTCGCCTGGGAAGCCGCGGCGAGCCCGGTCGCCCACGACCGCACACGGCTGGTCCTCATACGCACCGGCATCGTGCTCGAGCGCGACGGCGGCGTCCTCGCCAAGATGCTGCTACCGTTCCGATCCTTCGTTGGCGGCCCCGTGGGATCAGGCAGGCAGCCCATCTCGTGGATCCACCGCGCCGACTCGATCGATCTGATTCGCTGGGCCCTCGCCACCGATGCCGTGTCAGGCCCCCTCAACGGCACGGCGCCCGGGCCGGTGAGCAACGCCGAGTTCTCAAGGGCGCTGGGTCGTGCGCTCGGCCGGCCGAGCTGGCTACCGGTACCTGCGCTCCCGCTGCGTCTGGCACTGGGTGAGATGGCCGAGGCCCTGCTGCTGACGGGGCAGTCGGTCGTGCCCGCCCGGGCCACCGACCTCGGATTCCGATTCCGCTACCCGGACCTCGATGCGGCGCTGGCCGCCATCTTCTGACCCGCCATCGAGGCGGGTGCGGAAGCCGGGGGGCTCCCTTCGACGCGACGGCGCACCGACCGACGGCGATCATCCGCGTGGCGTGTCATCGCCTCCCCGGCGCGCGCCGCGAGCTCGCCGAGGAGCCGTGCCGCCCGGTGAGCAGCGACCACATCGAAGCGGGGGTTGTCCTCGAGAGCCGCCTCGAGCAGCGTGCGCGCCGTCGCGTGTCGCTCGTGCGCGTGCTCGATCGCGGCGGCATGAAACAGGATGCGCCTGTCTCGCGTGTCCGTCCGGCGGGCGCGCTCGCTGGCCGCGCGGGCGTCCGCGAGCCGCCCGTCCTTGAAGTAGGCCCACGCCAGCGCGTCGAGCGTGAAGATGTCCTGGCGTTCGGCGGCAGCGGCCTCCGCGAGCCGAACAGCCTCACCGATGTCGCGGTCTCGCTCGGCCAGGAACCGTGCCAGCGCGGCAGGCTGCGGCGCCTCGACCTGCCAGCCCTCCCGCTCGAGACGTTCCGCCAGGCGATAGTGCACCTCGGCGGCGATCTCATTCCCCAGCGCGTGCTCGAGATCGCCGATTCTCGCCGCCACCTCCGGGGTCTCGGCGATCTGGAACAGCTTCCGGTGCAGCCGGAGCGCACCCATCAGATCCCCTTCCGCCGCAGTGACCCTGGCGATCCCCTCGAGCGCGTAGGGATGAGCCGGGAACGTGAACCGCGCGCGCTCGTAGTGTTGCCGCGCCTCGTCCAGCCGACCCCGCTCGAAGTGGAGATGCCCGAGCTGTGCGTAGCACCAAGCCTGCGCCTCCAGGTCGTGGGCGCTGGTGGACCCGGCCGCCATCGTCATCAGCTCGAGCGCTCCCTCCAGGTCGCCCTGGAGCTCGAGTGCGTAGGCGGCGCGCGCGTAGGCCGCCGCGTTCGGTCGGAGGTCCATCATCCGCTGGAAGGCGTCGAAGGCCTCACGGTATCTCCCCAGCTCGAGATAAGCGTCACCCAGCGTGCCGTAGTTCGCCGCATCGTCCGGGTGGATGGCGCGACACCGCTCGGCCTCCTGAATCGCCCGGCGGAAACGGTGTTGTGCCAGATACACGACCCCCAGCATCCGCCGTGCCTGATAGCTCGTAGGGGCGTCCGCCAGGACGCCCCGCAGCACCGCCTCGGCCCGGACGGCGTGGGTGCCCTCGCTCTCCACGCGCGCCTGTCGCAGCAGCGCCGCCGCGAGCGGCAGCGCCGCCCGCGCGTCGCCCGGGTCCACCACGACCTTCGCCTCCAGGGTCCGAATGCGGTCGCGTAGCGCCGATCTCGACGTGCTGCGTTCTGCGCGCTCGACCAGCGGAGCGAGGGCCGTCTGCCGCGAGCGCCGGGCGTCCTGCCAGTTCGCGTATCCCACCATGAACACCAAGAGCATGGTCGGGACGACGTAGACCACGGTCGACCAAGAACCCGACTGTCGTCGGCGCCTGCCCGGTGTCACGATTCGCTCCTGGGCGTCGTCAGGCTGGCCGCCGTGCTCCCCGCGTGCGGGAGCGCCAGATACGGAAAGTGCTCTCCGAAGGCTCGGTCGTTGGCGTCGACCCCGTCCCCGAGCTCGTTTGGGTTGCCCACGAGCTGTCCCGCGACGACACGCACCTCGATGTCGAGAACGTCATCCGCCAGGCGACGACCGTTCGGGAACCCGGCCAAGTCGCCACCCAGCACGCCCAGGCGGTGCCCGACGCCGGACGGCGGGATGCTCGTGTTTAGACGCAGCTGCTCGGAGGGAGTCACCGCCGTCGGCTGATTCAGCCCCTCGAGACCCGTCAGGAACACCGAAATGAGATCCTGACGCGGTGTGGGCGCGGCCGGAATGCCGTACACCGCCTCGAGCAGACGCGCCAGCTCCGGGGCCACGACATGATCCAGGAACTGTCCGTCGCCGGACGGCTCGCTGCCGTTCCAGATGTCCTTCTTCCCGACCGGGATCACGACCTCGTTGACCAGCGGCATCCCCAACCGAGACACCTGCACCCATTCGCCCGATGCGCTCTCCCCGCCCGGGCTGCGCACCGTCATGGCTCGACGGTCGGCCGAGGACCAGACTCCGATGACCGGCTCCGCACCGGTGAGGAACGTCGTCGGCAGCTGGATGACCGTCGCGTGCACATTGAATCCGGCCAGCGTATCGGTCCCGACTTGCGACAGATCCGCACCGTAGAGGAGATTGAACACGCGGAGATCCAGGAAGAACGGATCGTCGAACTGACCCGCAACGACGCGCCCGGTCCCGCCGGGAACGCGAAGGCCCTGGATACCGGTGAAGTGTCCCCCGAAGGAGGGGGTTGACGGCGTGCCCACGTTGACGGGAGGCACGGGAAAGGGCCCACCGACCACGATCGGTGCGCCGTCCTCGAGAATGGTCAGGACGTAGGTCTGACGGAAGTTCAGATCGGGGTCGTTGAGCGACGTGACCGGGCCGGTGTTGTAGAGAAACGTGTTCGGATTTCTGTACTCGCTCGTGAACTCCCAGCGGACGACGAGATCCTCGACCGCATCGCCGTCGTTGTCGACCTTGATCTCGTAGCGCGCGCTCGGGTCGAAGAAGTAGAAGTTGGGCCCACCTGCCGGATCCTCGAACGGGATCCAGGTGGCGATCAGGGTGACCATGTCGGGCTCGTCCGGGCTCACGAACGCGTAGACATCGGTGTTGTCCACCTGGGGGTCGCCGCTGATCAGCGGCGCTTCCCGGTGGCTCGATGCCGACCCGGGCATCATGCTCAACCCCAGCAGCGACGCGAACAGGACGACGAAGAGACCCTTTCTCCCGCGGCACCTCCTCCAAGCTGCCGGAGCGCCTGTCTCCGGCCAGCTTGTGAAACGCAGCGGCGCGGTCCGTCGCGTGCCCCGGCTCATCCGGACACGAGGACCGGCGCCTGTTACGTGCCTCTACGGCCCGGCGCGAGATTTGGATTTACTCGTCAGAGAGCGACGGTGGGAGTGCCGACGAGGTAACGCTGGCCGGTCGGAGCGGAGACGCCACCGGCGGGTTCGAGCGTGACCGCCATGGCGACCGGGTCCGGCAGATCGGCCGGCGTCTCGATCACGACGCTCACGCGACCCGACGCATCGGGCGTGAGCAGACCGGCGCTGACGGGTGCCTCCGACGTGACGACCCAGAGCTGGTAGACGGTACCCGGCGCAAGGGCCGGCAATCCGAACGCCGTGAACACCAACCCATTCGCGCGGCTCCAGAAGGCGCGCGCCCGTGCCCCGGGAGCCGCCCCCTCGCCCACGAGCTCGACCCGGGCGAGGTCTGGCGCCACCAGCACGGTCGCGGTCGTCCGGGCGTCCTCGGCGGCCAGACGTGCCTCCGCGACCTGACGGTCGGCCAGGAGGGTCGCGGCCGCCGCGTCCTCGAGCCGGACCTCGAGCTGGGCCACACGGCCGCGGAGCCCAAGGACCTGGCCGCCCAGCCCGGTGGCCAGGATCACGGCTGCCGCCGCCGCGAGCCAGGCCGACTTGACGTGCCAGGTCGGCCTCCCCTGAGCTGGAGCGGACGGGGACGCTCCTGCGGCCTCGAGGATGCGTCCCTTGAGGTCGGGTGACGGCTGCCGGATCGGCGGGCTCAGGGCGAGGGCACGCGCCACGGGTTCGAGCGACCCCACCTCCGCGCGGCAGAGGTCGCACGACCGGAGGTGGTCGGCGAACCGCCGATTCTCCTCGGCGGTCAACGAGCCGAGAACGAAGGCGCCGGCCAGCTCGTGGAGTTCGTCGTGAATCCCTGTCATCGTCCCGCCTCCGCCATCGCATCCCGGAGCTTCAGCAGCCCGAGACGGATCCGCGTCTTGACGGTGCCCAGCGGCTGCTCGAGGCGTTCCGCGATCTCGACCTGCGTGAAACCCTCGTAGTACGCGAGCTCGATCGCGAGACGTTGCAGCAAGGGGAGCTTCGAGAGGGCGTCCCGCAGGCGGCTCACCTGCTCGTGCGTGATGAGCGCGGCGTCCGGGCCCACGGCCGGATCGGCCATCGCCAGGTTCCGACCCTCATCGGGCAACTGGAGCGCGTCCGGCTTGGCGCGCCGAGATCGCACGCGGTCGATTGCCCGGCTTCGCGCGATCGTCAACAGCCACGCTGCGACGGGTCCGCGCGAGGGCTCGTACCGGTCCGCCTGCCGCCAGACCTGGGAGAAGACCTCCTGTGCCACGTCCTCTGCCTCGGCCTGGTCAACGACGATCCGGAGGATCAGCGAGAAGACCTGACGCGAGTAGCGATCGAAGAGCGCACCGAGTGCTGCATGGTCACCCGCCGCCATCAGGCGCACGGTCTCCCGGTCGGCCGCTCGATCCTCGCCCTGGCGCTCCCCCGACCCGCCTGGTGCGCCCGGTCCTTCGAGCAAGGTCCACAAGAGCCACATGATCGAGTCCCACCTTCAACTACGGCCGATGTCTTCGCCTGGATGGCGCGGAACGACCGCCAGGCGAACCGGGCCGCGGCGGCTGGCTCTCGGACCTCGCGCGGATCGCTGGACGTCCGTTCAGTCGATGTATTTCGTCAACGTGTCCCGCCACTGCGCGACGGGTTCGGGCGCGCCACCGAGACGCTCGAAGACGATGTCTCCCGTTTCGTAACGCTCCCCGTAAAAGTCCTCGTTGCCGTCGCGATCCTGCCGGATCGTGGTCCCCTCGAGCGAGATCCCGGCGAACAGCCCGCGCGAGCGAGAGTAGCTCAAGATCTCGGCCCGCAACTGGATGTCGGTCGAGGCCTCGGCGGACCGGCCGACGGGCCCGGCCGCCACCGACGCATTCGCGCCGACCTTCCACTGATTACTCACGAGGTTGCGGAGACCGCGCTCGTTCATGATGATCAGCAACAGGTCGATCGCCTCACCACCTATCTGCAACCCGAAGCTCCCACCGGTCAGCGTGAGGAACGCCGGCGCCGACCACGTGCCGCTCTCGGAGTCGCGCGCGCTCAGAATACCGCGCCCGCGATGCCCGCCCACGACGAATCCGGCCCGAAGCGTACCCGGGAAGATCGCAATGCCGGCCGCCTTACTGAGCACCGAGTCCGGGATCGCGCTGTCCGGCGCCGACATGATCTCGTCGAACACCGTCGCCGACTCCCGCACGCGGTTCGCCTGATTGGACTGGCCCGAAATCGGCTCCGCGCCCCAGGACAGCGTCATCCAGGCCACCGCAACACCCGCAACCATCTGTCTGATCACTCTGCCCTCCCTCGACCGGCCCGGAGCCGGGCGGCGTCCGATCCTTCACGTCCCACCACCCCCCAGGCCACCACCCTGATCCTACACCACGGCCGGCGAGCGACGAGGCGGCACCCGGCCCACGATGCTGTCCCCTGGAAAGCACGGGTCAGCTTGCCGCGCGACGTCCGAGCGACTGGACGTAGGAGGCTGCGACCCTGAACGCCAGGAGCGGATACCTGGCCACCATGCGACGTCTGATCTGGGCGTAGGAGAGCGTGCCTGCTGCGTATCGTGCGACGAACCGTGCCGTCGATGGATTCCGGGCCGCACCGTCGACCATGCGATCGACGCGACCGTGGCGGCCAAACACATACTCGCGGAGCAACACCGAATCGCGAAGCTCCGTCCCGATCTCCCGCCGCCATCGACTCTCGTACGGCCGCAGATCGAGATCGCTCAGGGCGCCGCTCGACCCGCCGGCCCGAGTGCGTTCAGCCAGCACGGTACGCGCCGCTAGATCACCGGACACCATCGCGTGGTAGATGCCCTCGGCGGTGAATCCATTGACGAATCCGCCCGCGTCGCCCACGAGCAGCACCCGCCCGCGGGCGGTCTCCGGAAGCGGCCCGCCGACGGGCAGGAGGTAGGGTGTGAAGGTCTCCCGCGACGAGGCGCCGCTGAGCGCGTCTCTCTGGCACAGCTCTTCGATGAAACGGCGTTGCAGCTCGTAGGGCCGTTCGGTGATCTCGCGGCGAAAGTAGGAGAGCAGATACCCCACCCCGACGTTCACGTGCGCCTGCTTGGGGAACACATACGCGTAGCCGTGGGATCCCTGATAGCCGTAGTGCACCCACAGCACATCGGGATGCGTGCTGCGCAGCGTCTCGGTCGGCGTCTCCTCCATCATGTCGAGCGCCACCGTCGAGGCGCGCCAGCCGCGATTGAAGCCCAGACGCCTCGCCACGACGCTGTTCACGCCGTCGGCAGCGATGACGATCGGGGAGCGGAAGACCCGACCGTCCCGACTGGTGAGCTCGCCCCCCCGGGGCCGGACGGCGGCCTGGCACACGGTCGCGCCTTCCCGAAGATCGACACCCGCCTCGACGGCAAGCGTCGCGAGCAGATGATCGAACTCGATCCGTCGAATCGTCAGGACGGCCGGCTCCGGCGACTCGATGGTGACCCCTCTGCCGGCCGGACCCTCGAGATACAGCTTCGAGATGCGTCGCGTCGGGATGCGCTCCAGGGCAGCCTCGAGATACGGAAAGCGACCGAGCGCCCTCAGGCTGACCGCGCCGCCGCATGGCTTGCTCCTCGGAAACGTCGACCGCTCCAGGAGCTGCACGCGCACCCCGCCCAACGCGAGCGCCCGCGCGGCCGTCGCGCCCGCGGGGCCGGCTCCAACGACGATGACGTCCGGCGGCCCGTCACGCATCGCGGGTGCGCGTCCTCGTCGACGTGCTCGAGTCGCCCGCCCGGGTCTGCCTGGCCGGAGGAACGCCCGGTCCGCCCAGGACCTCGGCGTAGAAACGCTCGTACTGGGGCACGACCACATCGGAGCAGAACCGGGTCTCGACGACGCGGCGCCCGGCCGAGGCGACCCGCTCGTGCAGGGCTCTATCGCTCAGGAGCGCGACCGCGCTCTCCGCCATCCGCCCGAGCTCCTCGGGCGGGTGCAGGAACCCCGTGACGCCGTGCTCGAAGACCTCCGGGAGCCCACCGACCCTGGATGCCACGACCGGAACCTCGCATGCTATCGCCTCGAGTGCGGCGAGGCCGAAGCTCTCCTCTGCGGACGGGAGCAGAAACAGATCCGCCACCGAGAGCAGCGGCAGGACCTGATCCTGCTCGCCCAGGACCTCGACGTCGCTGGAGAGCCCCAGCTGCCTGACCAGGCGGCAGGCCTTGTTCAGGTCAGGACCCTCACCGACCAGCAGCAGTCGGGCGGGGACGCGATCACGAATCATACGAAAGATCTCCACCACGGCCTCGGCACGCTTGACCGGACGGAAGTTCGACATGTGAATGATGAGGTGCTCGTACGGCGCGGGACACAACGTGGCTCGCAACGCCTCCGACGGCTGGCGGCGGGTCGCCTGGCAGTCGACGAAGTTGGGTATCACCCGGATGTTGCTCGTGACCGGCAGATCTCGGTGCGTCTCGGCCTTCAGGCTCTTGGACACGGCAGTCACGCCGTCGGACTCGTCGATCGAGAACGCCACCGTCTCCGAATACGAGGGATCGCTGCCCAGCAACGTGATGTCCGTGCCATGGAGGGTCGTGATCACCTTCGGGATCCGGACGCCGCCGGTGACGGCGACGATCTCGCGAGCCAGGTAGGCGGCCGTCGCGTGCGGGATGGCATAGTGCGCGTGGATCAGATCGAGTCCGACGTCGCGGGAGAGCTGCACGATCCGGTTGGCCAACGGCAGCAGATACTGCGACTCACGAAAGAGCGGGTACGACGGCCGGTGCACCCGGTGGAACGAAAGACCGGCCTGGTAGTCTCCGAGCCGGAAGGGTGTTTCGGCGCTGATCAAATGGATCTCGTGCCCGCGGCTCGCCAGGCACTTGCCCAGCTCGGTCGCGACGATGCCGCTGCCACCGACCGACGCATAGCAGACCATGCCGATGTTCATTCGGGCTCCTCCACCTTCACTCGACCGGGCTGTGGCCACTATCGCTTCAACAGATGCGGCCGGACGACCGGCTCCCTGACCACGAAGCCCTCGGCAAAGCTCACACCCGCCAGGGCGCCGAAGTGCGCGTCCCGGCTCTCGATCAGCTGCGCGAATCGGGGCGAGGTCAGACGAGTCGAGACCGCGTCGGGCGCGACCGGCTGGAACTGGCTGCGATGACAGGCGAGGGCCTGCCGCTTCCGGTCGTAGTGGTCCGAGACATCCACGAGAAACGAGGGCGGCGCGCTATCGTTGATGAAGTAGTAGCAGAGCCACTCGGGCTTCCACGGTTCGCCGTCTGCGACGTAGCGTCGCAGTCCGGCGTCGAACACCGCCTCGGTCAACGTACTGGCGGCGACGTGGTCCGGGTGCCGATCCTGCCCGATGGGCAGGGCCACCACACGGGGACGCCAGCGCCGGACGAGCTGCGCCACCTCCAGCGCGTGACGGCGGTCCGTCCCGAGACCGCGATCGGGCCACCCGAGATTGCGGCGCCACGCGGCACCAAGAACGGCCGCCGCCGCATCGGCCTCCGCGCGCCGCTCCGCCGGCGTGTCGTTGCTGCCCATCTCTCCCGCGGTGAGGTCGCACAGCGCCACTCGGTGGCCCAGCGCGACGTGCTTGGCGAGCGTGCCCGACATGCCGATCTCGATGTCGTCAGGATGAGGTCCGAAGGCGAGCAGGTCCAGTTGGTCCACGACGCATTCCGGAGACGTGACACTTGGGCTGACGACCCCAGGGATTAGACGCCGGCCGCGACCGTCCGGTTGCCCGTGGCGGCCCGTACCCTTGGGCGCAGGCCGGCCCGTCGGATTCCCCACGGCGCTTCACCCCGGGCTGCTAGCGTCCGAATCCGAAGAGATCGTCCCCCTTGGCCGGCGCATCCAGGTAGCGACGAAGCAGGAGTCGACTGGCCAGGAATGCCGGGGCCAGACCGTTCCGGCCGTAGCCGAGCGCGAACAGATGACGCGGGTAGTTGCGGTGCGGTCCGATGTAGGGCAGACCATCGCTCGTCGAGCCGAAACCGGCGTCCCATCCATACGCCGCCCGGTAACCGGAGATAGCCGGATAGAGGAGCGAGAGCTCGTACATCAGCTGGCCCGTTCGCTGAACCAGGACCTGCTCACGGCCGCGACGCGGCGTCTCCGGCTGGTCGGCTCCCGCGAACATCACGCGGTCGCCCGGCATCCATCGAAGCCGGTGCGGTGGCACGGCGAGGTCATGCAGCATGGCCTGGCGGGGCCCCAGCTCGCGCCGAACGCTGGGAGGCAGACGCTCCGTCATCACCAGATAGGTGGTCATGGCCTTGAAGTGTCGACGCAGCGGCTGGAACGCGCGGGTCGCGAGACCGGTCGCCACGATCACCGACCGGGCGGTGACGGTGCCACGCTCGGTGCGAAGCTCGACGAGCTTCCTGGCGCCACGGATCCTGGCCACCGGTGAGCGCTCGAAGACCGCCGCCCCGCACCGGACTGCCGCGGCGGCCAGGCCCAGCGATGCCCGGTATGGATCCAGATGCCAGTTGCCGCGGGTGCGGAGCCCGCCCTCTCCAGGTGTTGCGACCTCGCGGTCGAGCGCGGTGGCGCTCAGCCAGCTCACCTCCAGCCCCGCCGCCCGCCGCGCCGCGTACTCGCGCCGGAGGACCTTCGCGTGTTCGGGGGTGCGTGCGAGCTGAATGGCGCTCTCGGGCGTGAGGTCGCAGCGTATCTCCCGGCGTCGCAGGGTGGCGGCACAGTCGAGCGCAGCCCGCCGCGTGGCCTGCCAGACGGCGCGCGCCACACGCAGACCGTGCGCCTGCACCAGGTCCTGGAATCCGCCATGGGGCTCCTGGAGCAGGAGCCCCAGGCTACGACCGGTGCTGGCCGAGGCCAGCCGACCCGCCTCGAACACACCGACCCTGACACCTGCGGCCGCAAACGCGTAGGCGGCGGCGCAGCCCGTCAGTCCGCCGCCCATGATGGCGACGTCCACGTCGAGATGCCCACGGTGCCGCGGATAGCGAGGAACCCGGGAACGGGCGGGCCGGTCGAGCCAGTACGGCACGTCGTGGCGTAACGTCATCGAGAGTTCGGGGAGGCGTCGCCGTCACATTCTACACGCTTCATGATCATGACGGGTCGGTGCCGGCGACGATCACGATCCTCTTCATCACGTCGCCTTCGACGACCCGATCGACGACATCCATCCCGACCGCCACCTCGGCGAACACTGTGTACCCGTAGTCGAGCCGTGGGTTGTCGACGAGATCAATGAAGAACTGCGCGTCGCCCGTGTCGCGTCCCCGGGTCGAGATTCCGACCGCGCCGCGCACGTGAGGCCGTCGCCCGACCTCGTCCCTCATGTAGGGCCCATCTCCCATGTACTCGTTCGCTCCGGGACTCCCACCCTGGATCACGAAGTTGGGCACCACCCGGTGAAACGTCAGGCCATCATAGTAGCCGCTCCGGGCGAGACGTATGAACCGCCCAACCGTGGCAGGCGCCTCCGACGGGAACAGCCGCAGCTCGACGACGTCGCCGGATGCCATGACGATCCGGGCGCCGGTCAGTGCGGCACCGGCCGCAGCCGGCGCCGGCGGGCCCGGCGGCGCACTGCGTGCGCACGGCCCGTCCATCCCGACAGGGTCCTGGCGGCCTCCCCGGCGACGCGCGGGTCGAAGTCCCCGAGATAGGGGAGCAGCGCGGGCGCGTCCTCACGCGACCCGAACTCGGCGAGCCGCTCCAGAATCGCGATCCGCGGGTCTCGCGAGGTGTCGCGCCCTTCACGGGTCACACGGTCCAGGCTGGCCAGCAGGGCGTCCACGACCGCCCGTTCGCGGCTCCGCCCCGCCAGCGCGCGGGCCGCCGTGCGAACGAGCTGGTAATCGGGTCGCGCGAGTGCGGCGATGACCGCTGCGGGACCCTCGGGATGATTCAGCGCCACGAGCCCGACCAGGGTGGCCTCACGGACGTTGTCTTCCGGGTCGTGGATCAGCTCGAGTAGCGGCGCGGCATCACCCAGCCCCGCGGCCGCCCGTGCCGCGTACATGCGGACCTGCCAGATGGAATGCCGTGCAAACCGCGACAGCGCCCGCCGCGCACGCCCGGGCGCCTGCCTCGAGAGCGACACGAGGGCATGCGACGCACGATGCCAGCTCGCGCGCGCCGCGCCCGGCCGACGACTGCCGCGCACGGCAGCGTCCGGGAGGCCCTCGATCAGGCCCTCGAGCCGCCGCACCGCCCCGTCGTTCGCCGTACACCCACCCAGCAGATCGACGGCCTGGAGCGCCACGTGCGCGTCGGGATCCTCGACCGCGGCCAGCGGCAGCTCGCACTCGAGCGCCGGGCTGCCGCCGAGGGTCCGCAGCGCCTCGTATCTGACCATCGGTGCGGGATCGGCCAGCGCGCGCACGACGCTCGACGCGGCTTCGGTGGACGGATGCCCAGGGGCGGCAGGATCCATCGGTGCCGGTCCGCCAGCAGCCAGGACGGCCAGACGGCGGAGCTGCGGATCGTCGGCGAACGCGGCGGCCTCGACGACCTGCGGCTCCGCCAGTCCCCGCGAGATGAGCGCGGCCAACGCGAGGCGCCGGACCCAGCCTCCGATCGATGGGTCCGACCCCGCCGGGCCGACGCCCCGCCCGGCCGGCGCCGTGGTCAGCGTGGTCGACCTGGTCGAGAGGGGCAGCGCCGCCAGCCCTCGCAGACGATCGACCGTGTCCGCTGCCGGCACCCAGTCGGCGAATCTCCGACCCTGCAATCGAAACAACGCCTCGAGCCCTCTGGCGGCACCCAGTAGAGCCGCATCCATCGTCACCCCCGGGGAGATGGCTGGGCCGACTCGAGCCAGCGCGGCCTCGGCGATCCGTACATCCGAGATCGCGGCATACGGTAACCGGCCCAGGGTTCCGGCGAGGGCCCCGCGCACCGAGGGGTTGGACTCCTGCCCGAGGCGGCCGAGCAGAGCGTGGGCGACGGACGCGAGGTCGAACCGTGGGGCATCCGCGACCGCTGGATCTCCCGGCCGGTCGACGATGGACCCGTGGAACAGCTGCCCGAGGGCGATCGCGCACTCCGCGCGCACGGCCGGGTCGTCATCGACCAGCAGCGGAGTCACCCGGTCCGCGAGCGCCGGACGCTCGAGGCGCCCCACGGCCCGCACGGCCGCCCGTCGCACCTCCGACGCATCGCTGCGAAGGCCCGCCAGCAACGTCTCGAGATCTCGGTCGGTCGTCGCCCGCGCATCCTCGGCACGCAAGATCGCCGCGACGGGAGAGCGGCGTTCTCCCGACCGGCTACCCCGGGGCGTCGCGCGAGCGCACGCGAGCCCGCTGACCGCGATCGACACCGCGAGCAGGACCGGCGTCGCGCGAGGTCGATCGGTCACGACGCGCCTCGATGGGACGACATCGGCACCCCCCGTTCAGGCGACGCCGGGCGTGACATCGACGGTCCACAGCTGGTCTGCCTGAATATCCAGGTAGTAGATGCCCTCGCCAGAGATACGCTGGACGTGCGATCCCGAGTAGGAACCGACTGCGTTCGCGAGCAGGCCGATGCGGCCACGGGTTCCGTCATACAGGGCGACGGCGAAGTGCTTCTGCCCCTGGTGCGTCAGATCGACGCGGATGTGACCCGCGGATAGCTGGAGTGGACCGAGGGCGGCATCGCCGGTCCCGCGCCGGCTGAACGGGATCGCATGTCCGACCCGCGCCCTGCACTGCTCCACGACGATCTGCCATGGTCCGGAGGCGGTCACGCCGAGCACGTAGGCACCCTGGTCGAGCGCCAGTAGACGACCTCCCTTGTAGCGGCCGACGACGTTGGCCGCCAGGCCCTTGTGGTTCCCTTCCTCGTCCTGAACCACCACCGAGAAGTGTCGGCTGCCGTCATGGCGCATGGTCAAGGTCACGACACCACCGGCGAGATCGAAGCGGTCGCTGACCCAGTCGCCCCGGCCCGACAGCCTGACGGCCGGTGCCGGGTCTGTCTCGTCGGACATCCCGTCGAACGTCATCCGAAATTCGACCGGGCTCATCGGCTGAAGGTCGTCCTTCTCGATGCAGTCGTGCCCCGTGGGCGCCGATTCGTACCCGTCATCTCGACTTGGCTCACTCGGTCACTGGAGCCTGGTGGCCAGCGCGTTGGTTCCGGCCGCCCAGTCGACACCTAGCGCGTCGGAGTACATGGCACGCTCCACGACGATCTGTGCCTTTCCACCCCCGATCGCCTGGCTCGTGATCACCGCGCCGAACCTCCGACCCACCGCTTCCGGGAAGACGGCCTTGACGTCCACGTTGAACCGGCTGAGGGGGCCGAGCGCCATGGTCCTGAGCGAGGAGCTTCCGTCCTCGAACAGCAGCTTCACCTCCGCGGATCCGGCGAACGCCGATGTATTGGCGATCAGAATGAACGTCTCGTGGTCGCGCTCGCCCCCCACCTCACCCTCGGCCAGCCCCCACACGACACCGGTAACCGTCGAGCCCGGCGAGTTGTGCCCCTCGAACCAGCTCCCCGGCGTCGAGGCGACCCACCACATCGCGCGCTCGGCGATGATCGCTACGCCGTTCGTCACGGTGACGGCCACCGAGACCGCGGTATCGGAGAGCCGCGGGTCCTCGAGGTCGACCCAGATGTTGAACCGGCTGCTGGGCAACACCGTGTAGGTCTTCGTGACGGCGGCGCCGCTCGGCAGCAGGTAGTCGACCCGGACCGCCGCGGCCGCGAGACCCGGGTTCGACAGCAGGATGAACAGATCGAAGAAGCTCCCGGTCGCGCCCTCGGCGAAGAACCACTCGGGCGACGGCGTCGTCACTCCGGCGCTCTCGTGTCCCGCCCCGAAGGGCTGGCCAGGCACGTCCAGATACATCGCGCGCTCCACGATGATGGTGACGCCGTTGGTCGTCGCGACGACACCCGACACATCGGTCGAGGCCAGCGCCGGATCCTGCTGGTTGACCCAGAGGGTCAGCCGGCTCAGGGCAGCGACCGTGTACATCTTGACGATCGGGCCGAGACCGCCCGGTCGAAGGAACGTGACGGTGAGCATCGCGGCGGTGGCGTTCGGGTTCTGGATCAGATAGAAGAGGTGGAATCCGACCGTCGAGCCCTCGGCCAGGTTCCAGGTCGCGGCGGGCGCCGCGATGGCCGTCTCCGCGTGACTGCCGTAGCCGTTGCCATCCCAGCTCATCGTTCGGTCCGCGATGATGGGGGCATCGGTCTCCACGACGGTGGAGAACTCGGCATCCGTCAGGCCGGGAACGTCGCCGGCCCGCAGGGTGTGCCGGTCATCGACCCCAGCGAGAAGAACCGGGAGACACTGTTGCCGTCGGCCCGGAGAAAGCGATAGAGGACCCGGGCGGACGTGGCGCCCGGATTGGCCGTCGCGAACCGGCTGTCGAAACCGAGGTTGCCACCAGTCGCGCCTTCGGCGAAGAAGCGCGTGAGCGCTGGGACTCCGGTCGGGTGCGTGCCCGCGGCGAGCTCCTCTGCGTTGGTCGATCCATCGCCGTCCGGATCACCGGTCTTGCCGTCATCACCGACCGCCGAGCCAGGGTTCAACCCGAATTGCGTCTCCCAGTCATCCGGCAGCATGTCGCCGTCGCTATCGACCGAGAAGACGGCCGTGCAGCCGCTGTCCACGTCGAGCGTGACGACCCCACCGGCGCATCCGGTCTCCCAGTCCGCGAAGATCGACCCGGGCGCGGCCGTCGCCAGCAGTGTGACCGTCGTGCCAGTCTCGAAGCTCACGACACAGGTCGAGACGCAGGTGACGCTCTCCGGCAACGTGGTCACGCTGCCGCTCCCCACCCCGGCCAGCGCGATTACGAGGGTGCGCATCGACACCCGCGCGATGAACAGCTAGCCGTCCAGCACGCCGGCCGGATACGCGTCTCCGCCGGGCGAAACGGCCAGGCCAAAGGCGCCGTCGCGCTGTCCCTCGCCCAGATAGGACGAGTACGACAGCGTCTGGCCGTCCGGCTCGAGCTTCGCGATGAAGGCGTCACGGACTCCGGCGTTGAAGGGCTGGAACGCGCTCGCCGTGGGGAAGTCGGCGGACTCGCTGAATCCGGTGACGTATGCATGTCCGGACGCGTCGAGGCCCACATCGAGCGCCGCCTCCCCGCTGCCACCCCCCAGATAGGTCACGTAGAGAAATGACGAGCCCGCGGGATCGAGCCTGGCAACGAAGGCATCGCCGCCCAGCAGGCTCCCCCCCGGGCCACCTCCGAAGGTCGGCTGGATCGGCTTGACGAGCGGGAGGTCCGCCGAGTCGGTCCGGCCGGCCACGTGAGCGCTCCCGGCCGCGTCGACGGCAATGCCGTTGCCAATCTCTCCCTGTCCCCCCCCCAGGAACGTCGAGAACGCCAGCCCTCCACCTCCAGGGTCGACCTTGGCCACGAAGGCGTCACCGCCAAAGAACCCGTTGCACGAGGGAATCCCGTCACCGCCAAAGCCGGCCTGCGCTGCGGCCACCGTCGGAAAATCGGCGGAGTTGGTCTGTCCCGTGACGTAGGCCGCACCGGCGGCATCGACGTCGATCGCCCACCCGGCATCGCACGACGACCCTCCCAGGTAGCTCGCGTATCGCACCTGGCTGGTGAGGCCGCTCAGACTGACCACCCAGGCATCCGCCGACCCCCGCAGCGAGGACTGAAAGGCGCCACTGACCGGGAAGTCCGGAGAGGTCGTGACGCCAGTCACATACAACGCGTCTGGCGAACCGACTGCGACGTCATGCGCGAAATCCTCCCCCGCTCCGCCCAGATACGTCGAGAGCTCGAGCGTCGACCCGGAGTCGTTCAGCTTCGCAACGAAGGCCTCGTGCCCTCCGCGAGAGGTCGGCTGCGACGCCGCAACGGTGGGGAAGTCAGTCGACAGGGTAAGTCCTACGACGTAGGCGTGGCCCGAGGGGTCCAGCGCGATCGCGCGACCTTCATCGTCTCCGGCTCCGCCCAGATAGGTGGAGTGGACCAGACCGCCGGCCGCGTCGAGCTTGGTCACGAAGGCGTCTCTGGTGCCACCCTGGAAGCCGCCCTGGAGTGCGCCCGGGGTCACCTGCAACCCCGTGGTGAAGCCAGTCACATAGGCATGGCCCGCGGCATCGACCGCGGTCTCGTAGGTGAAGCCGTTTCCGGGTGTCGAGAGGTAGCGAACGACGGGATCGATGATCAATCGGCGGGCTCGATCGTAGGACCCCACCGAGAACCCGATGCGCCAGCGTTGGTCGCCGCTGGCGTTACGTGGCGCCCGTAGCGCGTACCCGCTCGACACGGTCTCGAGACCCGCGCGGCCCTCCTGATACGCGTCCGGCGCGCGCATGATGAGCTCCCCGGCCGCCGTCCGCAGATGCAGGTCGCCACCCGGTGCCAGCGTCACCCCGTCCGCGCCGGTGATCTCCAGCTCGATGTCGCCGGGGTCGCCGCCGGGAGCCACGTGGAAGTCGTACTCCAGCTCCGCGCGCGAGTTGCCGTAGTAGACGAGATCGACCCCGGGGTACAGCGCCCTGTATTCGACGCGGGCGAAGCCGGGAACGTCGGTTACCCAGCCGTCCGGGTCGGTGCCGATCAGATAGTGGCTGTGGCCCGGCACCGGATCGCGAGGCCGGGGCGCGGCCTCGGGAAGGGCTCCAACCGGCCGGATGTGGACGGCCGCACCCGTGGTCGCTCCGGCCGGGCGTTGCTCCCTGGGCGCTCCGGCGAAGCCGGCTCCCGCCGGCGCCGGCTCGAGCAGCAGGAGCGCCTCCGCCCGCATGAGGTAGAGCGTGTAGCCGGCGCCTCGCGAGAGGAACTGCACCGCCGGCCCGGACTGCCCCTGGTTGGGCTCGAACCGCACGGTGCCCGGGCCGCTCGTCGCGCCGCCGGGTCGTCGCTGCGCCTGGGCTCGGAGACTCCTGGTCTGGCCGGTCAGGGGAGCCGCAGCGATCATCAGAACCGCGGACGCGACTGCGGCGGTCCGGCAAACGCGTAACGTGTCCTCTAGCAGCCCGTGGTAAAAGTCCTGCTGCAGTCGGCCGACGCTGCATCCCGCCTGACTGCGTTGCTCGTCGGTCAAATACTCTCGGTATTCTCGCTCCTCCCGCCTTGCCAGCCGGGCGCAGCGCCGCCCTTGATGCGACGCAGGACTTTCACCACGGGCTGCTAGCTAGAACCGAAACAGATACGACAGCTTGACGAAGAGCTGCCGCCCATCGTTCAAGAAGGCGCCGCCTGTCCTGGTCAGCGCCCGCTCACCCGGACCCAGGCTCTCGCAGCCCCTGCGACCGGGGTCCGGCGCCTCACAGAGAAAGAGGTTCTGGGCGTTGGTGTTGTACCCCACGAACACGGCCGTCCAGGGATTCACCCGGTAGGTCAGGAGAGTGTCGGCGTTGAGGTTCTTCGTCGTGGGTAGGCTGGTGAGCATCGGGTTGGCGACTGCCGTCGACCGACCTCGTCGAGCTGGCCACGGCCTGGGCGGTACCGGTCCAGTTGCGACCGAACTTGAAGAGACCGTCCACGCCTCCCACCCGGTTGTGGCCCCCCGCCAGCTCGCGGTCGGTATAAATGAAACCCAGGCTCGACTGGCTCCAGACGTCGCGGCTCACCCGGATCCCCGCGATCGCCGCGCGTTCGCCGAAGCTCGGGTCGGCCGACCGCGCGAGCTGGCCGGGAGCCTCGTCGTCGCTGGCCAGCACCCCGAGCGCGTAGGGCCCGTGCTTGCCCGTGAGTCGCGCCCCGAGCTGCGGGTCGGCGATGCGCCGAGTGAAGACGAGAGTGAGGGGCGTCTGGAAGAAGTTCGTGTTCTCCAGGAAGAACGGCCGTTTCTCGGGGAAGAAGACCTCGAACCGCTGGTTGGCCGTGACCTGCGGGCTGTCCGACTCGACCTGGCTGAAATCCGGGTTGGCGGTCGCGTCCAGGACGAAGCTGTCCTTGAAGACCAGCTTGGCGTCGAGGCCGACGTTGGGGTCGAGGGCGTCCTCCACGAAATCTTGGCCGGACGCCTGGCGCAGATCCAGAGCGCGAAAGGACCGAAACGTCCCGTAGGGGATCAGCTGGATGTTGCGTCCGGGGGAGATATCGCGGAGCCCCTCGAGCTCCGCAGCCTGATTCAGCCGCCCCTGCACACGCGCCGAGACGTGGGGCCAGGCCACCAGCTCGGGCACGCGTGGCATGAACCGTCTGAACTGGATCCCCCACCGCTGGACCGCGCTCGGCGGGAAACGGAGGCTCTTGAACGGGATGGCCATCCACAGCACGTATCCCCGGTCGGTCACCATGCCCTCGGTGTGATAGACGGTGTCGAACGTGGCATCCTCGCCCAGGCCCTCGGTCCACAGCGCGTCCCACTGAACGCCCAGGGGATTGGAGTCGAACAGGTAGGCCCGACGCCGGTCGTTGAACGTGTCGATGGCGAGCTCGACCCAGTCGTCGTCGTTGTTGATGTCCTCGCGCCGGGCCTTGCGTGCCCGGACGTTGCCCGGTCGTGAGTCGAACGCCACGAAGATCACGAAGAGGCTCTCCTCGGTGTAGCCGAGATACACGTCGGTACGCTCCGTGGGTCGCGCGCCGTCGCTGGGCTGCGTCTGGACGAACGCGCTCACCCGGGCCAGGCGTCCATCCCACGCCGGGCCGGGCCGCATCTCGCGGAAGTCCACCAGCGCTGGCGCTGCTTGCACGCGAGGGATCTCGAGCGTGGGCCGGCCGGTCGAGGGCGTTTGCGGGAACGCCGCGTGGGGTGACAGCAGGACGAGGATCAGCGCCGCGCGTAGCGACTGCGGTCGACGGCGCACCCCGGCCGGGGATCGGATGCAGGTAGACTGCAGCGAGACTCTTGCCACGGGCTGCTCGTGCCCTGTCACAGTGATTCGCGGCAGAGCACGCGGACTGATCCCGCTGGGCGTGGTCGCCTGTATGCTCCCTCGTCGCACCTTGCCCGCCGGGCGCCGCGCCCGGCAAGTCCGTCAAGCCATGTGTGAGACGCACCTGGACGAACCGCAGCACATCGTAGTCGAACGCGGTCTCGTGCAGGTGATAAATCACCCGCACCCGGCGGCGGTGAGGGCGGGGGACGAGCGAGCTTGACCCGGGTCGTGAGGGTGTAGATGCTTCAGCGATGCGCGTCTTCGGCATCCAGTCGGCTGATGCGGCTGGCGGCGGCGAGGACCGAGCCGCCGCGGCGCCTCGACCGGCGGGCGAGGGAGGCGCGGCGATCCGTCGACGCGGCTTCTTGCCGATATTCGTGCTCGGCATCGCGTGGGTCGGTGCCGGCGGCGTCCAGGCGCAGACCGCAACCCTCGCAGGGCGGATCACGGACGAGCAAGGCGCCGGGCTGGCCGGGGCCCGGGTCGCCGCCGACTCGCCGGCCATGGCCGCGCCGGCGGTGGTGACCAGCGGCGCGAACGGCGTCTATGAGGTGACGCCCCTTGCGCCCGGTGTCTACACCATCATCGTCAGCCTGAGCGGATTCGAGGGACAACGGCGGGAGGACGTGACGTTGGGGGTTGGCGAGACGCGCACGCTCGACGTGAGGCTCGTCCTGGCGCCGTTCGCGGAGCGGGTCGACGTCGTGGGGGTCGCGCCGCTGCCCGGGGCCGGGGTCGGCCGGGACCGTGTGCCGGCAACGGTGTCGGTCATCGAGGCGGCCGACCTCGAGGCCCGCGGCGCGGCGTCGCTGCCCGACGCCCTGCTCGAGCGGCTGGGCGCGATCACGGTAGAGGCGGCGACGACCAATCTCTTCCAGCCGACGCTGCGGTTTCGCGGCTTCACCGCGTCGCCGCTGCTGGGTCTGCCGCAGGGGATCGCCGTGTACCAGAACGGCGTACGGATCAACGAGCCCTTCGGCGACACCGTGCAATTCGACCTGGTCCCGCTGTTTGCGCTTGATCGGATCCAGCTCAGCGCGGGCGCCGAGCCAACCTACGGGTTGAACGCGCTGGGCGGCGCGATCGCGCTGCGGCTCAAAAACGGGTTCGACAGCGGCGGCGTTCGCGGCGAGTTTTCGGGTGGCTCGTTCGGCCGGGTGGCGGGCACGGCCGAGCTCGGGGCGGAGCGCGGTCGGTGGGCGGTCTATCTGGGTGCGACACGTTTCCACGAGACCGGCTGGCGAGTGGCCTCTGCCTCGGACGTGACCCAGGCGGTGGCCGACATCGGCTATCGCGCCGATCGGGTGGATGCGGGCGTCAACGTCATCTACGCCACCACGCGCCTGAACGGCAACGGGCCTGCCCCGGTGGAGCTGCTGGACGTCGACCGGTCGGCGGTGTTCACCTTCCCCGACACGACGCGGAACGAGCTCGCCATGTGGCAGGGCCGTCTCGATATCGAAGCATCACCGATCTGGTCCGTGCAGGCGACGGGCTACTACCGCGATCTCGACCGGCGGACGCTGAACGGCGACGAGGCGGAGTTCGCGATCTGCGGCGACGCTGCGCGACCACCCGGCGCCCCGATCGACACCTTGTGTTTCGGGCCGGGCGATGACGATCCCGGCGTCGCGCCCGGGGGGAGCGCGGCGGTTTCGGCTCCGGGCGACCCGAATGACGACGCGAGCACGGCGGCGCCGGGAGACCGACAGGTCGAGGCGGACCCGATCGTCGATACGCGGACCGGCCACTTCATCACCGCGGACGACGCCGTCGGCGACGGCGCGCTCAACCGGACCAGAACGCTGGCCGCCGGGTACGGAGCCGCGATCCAGGCGACCGCGACGACGCAGATCGGCGATCGTGACAACGTGCTCGTCGTCGGCGCGTCGGCCGACCTGGCCGACGTGGCCTTCACGTCGAGGAGCGAGGTGGGAACGCTGACGGTCGACCGCACCGTGGTGGGTTCCGGGCTGTTCGCCGGGATCTTCGGCGAGGCGCCGGACGATCTGTTCAATACCGAGATCGACACCGAGAATCGAGCGCTCGGCCTCTACGTCAGCGAGACGCTGTCGCTCACCGACCGTGTGCATGTGACCGTCTCCGGGCGCTTCAACCGGGCACGCGTCGGAATCGTCGACGCGCTCGGCACGTCGCTCGATGGGCGGCACGTATTCTCCCGTTTCAACCCGGGTGCGGGGGCGGTCTACGGGGTCACCGACGCCGTCTCGGTCTTCGCCCGCTATGCCGAATCGAATCGGGCCCCGACGGCGGCGGAGCTGAGCTGTGCGGATCCCGCGGAACCCTGCCGGGTGCCGAACGCCTTCGTCTCCGACCCGCCACTCGAGCAAGCCGCCGCGCGGTCGGTCGAAGCCGGCGTGCGCGCTCACCCGATCGGCCGCGGCGCAGGCGTCGACTGGTCGTTCACCGCCTATCGCACGCGGATTCGCGACGACATCCTCTTCGTGGCCTCACCCGAGCTCATCGGGACCGGCTTCTTCCAGAACGCCGGCGACACACAGCGTGTCGGTCTGGATGCGGAGCTGACCGGTCGCATGGCGCGCCTGGACTGGTTTGCCAGCTATGCGCTGGTGGAGGCGACCTTCGAGTCGCCGCTGCGGTTGCCGGGCGACCGCCAGGTCAACGACGCGGCCACCGCCGCCGGGGAGCTCGTGGTCGAACCGGGCGATCGACTGCCGGGGATTCCCCGACACAGCCTCAAGGCCGGCCTACGCGTCGATCTCACGGATGCCTGGGACGCCGCGGTCGAGACGATCGTCTCGTCGAGCCGTGTGTTCGTGGGCGATGAAGGCAACGACCAGTCCGAGCTGGAGGGTTACGGGCTCGTGAATCTCCGTTCGTCGTTCGGGGTTCGCGACAACGTCGACCTCCTCGTCCGCGTGGACAATCTGTTCGACACCACGTACGCCTCGTTCGGCGTCCTGGCCGACCTCGGGGTCGATCTCGTCGAGGTGCCCGACGCCAGCGATCCGCGGTTCGTGGGGCCTGGCGCCCCACGGAGCGCCTTCGCCGGTCTGCGGCTTCGGTTCTGATCCGACGGCGGCGCCGGGCTTGGGGACAGTCGCTAGGACGCTCACAGCTTTTCCAGGTTCGCGGCTTCGATCGTGTACGGATGATTCACCCGACCGGTGTTGCGTGTCGAGGCCGGCTCGAACAGCACGACGTGTGCGACTCCGGATGGCACGACCGGCTTGTGTTCGAGCCCCCTGGGGACCACGAGCAGCTCACCCGCGGCCAGCTCGACGATCCGGTCCCTGAAGTGGATCTCGATCGCACCCTCGGTCACGAGAAACAGCTCGTCACTCGTCGGCGTGGGCATGCCAGACATACTCGCCTTCGAACTTGACGACCTTCACATACTGGCCGTTGAGCTCGCCCACGATCTTGGGGACCCACCGTTCGTCGAAGCTGTCGAACGCCCGATTCAAGATAACCTTCCGGATCACGGCCTCTCCCTCTCGAATGCCAGCGCCGTGATCGGCACCAGCGTGCCCGCACGCGCGACCTGGTCGACCGAACGAAAGGCGGCGACGTCCGCGGTCGGATCCTCTCGCAGCACAATGAAGTCGGCCATTTTGCCGGCCTCGAGCGTGCCGAGATCGTCCTGCCGACCCATGGCGCGCGCGCCGTTTCGGGTCGCCATCACCACGATGTCGGCCGCCTTGAGGCCCGCCGCCTGCATGCGTTCCATCTCGACGTAGACCGATGGGCCGTGGACCGTGAGCGGGTTGCCGGCGTCGGTTCCCATGGCCACGGTGATGCCTGCCTCGTGGATGCGCCGCAGGTTGTCCGTCGTGATCTCGCTGGCCCGTCGGTTTCGCTGCGTGCGGGCCTCGATGGCCTCGGCCGTGAAACGTGCCGCGACCCGGTCGGCGTAGTCGGGGGTCGAGCGGATCTTCTCCCGCGTGGCGGGATCGACGCAGCCGTTGGGGTCGTCGATCACGGGCGTCTCGCCATTGAGCGCGTGCGCGTACATCGAGGAGCTGTGCTCGCCGACGAGCAGGGTCGGGGTGTAGATCGTTCCTCGATCGCGTGCCAGCGCGAGGAACTCCGCGTCCACCGGTTCGTCGTTGACGCTGTGGACGAGCAGGCTGGCGCCTGCCCGCAGGGCCACCTTGGCCTCCCGTAGGCTGGTGGCGTGAACGATGAGCGGCAGGTCGCGCTGGCGCGCCGTCTCGCCGATCGCCATCACCCGGGCGTCGACTTGCTCGCGTGACGGCGTATCCGGGTCACCTTCGGGGACGGCGAGCAACCACACCTTGACGGCGTCCGTCCCGAAGCCGGCGAGGTAGCCGACCGCCTCGCGCCCCTCCGCCTCGTCGTCGATCTGCACCATGACCTGCTCGGCCGGCAGCGACATCCGCGCCGGCACCCAGGTCAGCAGCGGACCCGCGGCGGCGACATGTGGGGGCGCCACCGTCTCGCCGGACGACCCGCGAACCGCCACGCCCTCCTCGACATCGTCCCTGAGAGCCCACGACCACGGGAAGCCGCCCACGTCGAACACCGCCGTCACCCCGGAGCAGAGGTAGGAGCGGTACGTCGTCGTGACATTGTCGCGCTGGCCAGAGACCACCGCCGCATACGGGTGGTCGTCGGTGACGTTCAGGCCGTCGGGACGGCCATCGGCCCAGGCGGTCTGGGCGAAGTGGACGTGCGCGTCAACCAACCCCGGGGCAATCCAGCGGCCGTTCAGGTCCACGGACTCGGCCTGCGACGGGACCGGGCAGTCCGTGGCGGTGCCGGCGCATGCGATGCGGCCATCAACCACGAGCAGCACCGCGTCGGCGACAGGCTCGGCGCCGGTGCCGTCGACGAGGGTGGCGCCGACGTAGGCGGTGGCGGTCGTGTCGGGTGTCGTCGCCGGCGGCGCGTTGCAGCCCGCCAGCGTCACGACGAGTAGGGTAGTGGTCCACCTCATATGCCAGCCTCCTGATTTGCGATGTCGTCGGATCTCCCCGTGGTGACGCGACACGCCGTCCACCCGGCAAACCGACACACGCGGACTCTACTCCCTGGCCGTCATCCACATGCGGCGTGTCCCCCAGATCGACAGCCCCGCCATGAGCATGAACGCCCAGAAGATCGGCCGCTCGAGGAGGATCGCGGGTGACAGATGAATCACCTGCCTCGCAGATTCCTCGACGATCGGGCCGAGCACGTATGCCAGGCACAACGGCGCGAGGGGCCAGCCCGCGCGGGTCAGCGCCCACCCGATGAGGCCGAAGATCCCACAGACCCAGACATCGAACAGGCTGCTACGGATGCTGAACGATCCCACCAGACAGAGGATCAGGACGATCGGCGCGAGCAGGCCCCGAGGGATGGTCGCGATGCGCGCCCAGAGCCCGACCAGCGGCAGATTGAGCACAAGCAGGATGACGTTGGCCACGAAGAAGCTG
Organism: Vicinamibacterales bacterium; assembly: GCA_965197935.1. Lineage (GTDB taxonomy): Bacteria > Acidobacteriota > Vicinamibacteria > Vicinamibacterales > CAZQMT01 > CAZQMT01. Next base: position 1,972,112 of record CBDAOD010000003.1, read on the forward strand.
CCGATGACCGTCCAGGTGAACTCGGCGTGGACCGTGAAGAGCAGCGGTCCGGGATTGAGCCCGTAGACCATCAGGGCCGCCAGGATGAGCGCCATCGACGCACCGGTGGGAATCCCCAGCGTCATGAGCGGCAGGAGATTCGCCATGGCCGCCGCATTGTTCGCCGCCTCGGCCGAGGCCACGCCCTCGATGGCGCCCTTCCCGAACCGCTCGGGATTCGCCGAGCGCTGCCGCTCGAACGAGTAGGAGAGGAACGACGTCACGGAGGGCACCATCCCGGGCAGGATCCCGAGTGGGAGGCCGATGAGCGTGGCGCGCCCACCCGCCGCGAGGCCATCGCGCAGCTCCTGTCGACTCGGCATGAGCCTCCCGATCACGAACGTCTCGTACGTGCCGGTGCCCTCCTCGTAGAGCCGCAGCATTTCGCCGATGCCGAAGAGCCCGATCATCACCGGAACGAGATCGAAGCCCTCGAGCAGGGTCTGGCTCCCGAAGGTCAGCCGGCCGAAGTCCGACGCCGTATCGTAGCCGACCGTGACCAGGATCAGGCCCAACACCGTCACGATCGCGCCACGAACCAGCGATCGGCCCGAGAGGCTCGCGATCGCGGTGAGGCTGAACAGCCCCAGTCCCAGATACTCCGGTGGGCCGAACAGAAGCGCCAGGCGCGCGACGGACGGGCCGGCCAGGGCGACGAACGTCGCGCCCGCGATGCCGGCCACGAACGAGACGATGGCGGCGATGGCCAGCGCCGGACCGGGTCGGCCCTGCCTCGTCATCTCGTAGCCGTCCAGTGCGGTGACCACCGCCGAGATCTCCCCGGGGACCCGCATGAGGATCGCGGTCGTGGACCCGCCGTACATCGCGCCGTAGTAGATGGAGGCGAGCGTGATGATCATCCCCGTGGGGGGCAGATAGGTGGTGAACGGAAAGAGGATGGCGATCGAAGAAACCGGACCGAACCCGGGCAGGACACCGACGAAGGTGCCAATCAGGCAGCCGGCGAGTGCAAAGGCCAGGTTCTCGGGCGTGCACGCCGCAAGAATGCCCTGAAGAAATGGCTCCATGTCCCGTGGGGCTCGTGAACCGGGCGCCGCCCGATCTACATCGCCGGCCAGGGGAGAGGCCCCTGGGGCAGGACGACGACGAGCCTCGCCCACAACCAGGCGGTGCCAACCGAGAAGACGAGGGCAAATGCCAGGCTGGGCATCCAGCGATACCCGCCGAGACCGCGCAGGTAGGCGAGCGTCACGACGAAGGTGCTCAGCAGATACCCCAGATAGGGCATCGCCAGCGCGAAGCCGACCAGGATGCCGAAGGCCGCGAGGACGTCACGCATGCCGCGCCCGCCAGGCCATGCGGTCTCACCGCTGCGGATCCAGTACACCGCGGTGAGACACGCCAGGGTCAAGCCCAGCAAGATCTCGTACCCTCCCGATTCGCCCGCCCGCATGCGCGAGAGCCGGGTCACCACGATCCCGTCTCCGGTGACCAGCGCCGACATGGCGAGCAGGATCGCCGCCTCGACGGACTTGATGCGCACCGTCGCCTTCTTCACCTCGGAGCGCGGCGAATCGCGCCAGTCACACTCGCGGGACCGCGTGTCTCGCAGGAGCTACTACTGCACCAACGTCCTGTAGTATTCCGCCTCGCCGAGAATGTGCGTCCTCGCGTCCACGGACGACTTGTGGAACTCGAAGGCCGTCAGCTCGTCCATGTCCTCGAGAAAGGCCGTGTCCCCGACGACCGCGCGCACGACCTCGTCCAGTCGGTCCATGACCTCCGCCGGCAGGCCCGGTGGCCCCGACACGCCGTACCACGTATTGAGGTCGACCTCGAGGTAGCCGGCCTCGGCCATCGTCGGGACATCGGGCAGCGCCGTCACACGTGAGCTCGACGTGACGGCCAGCGCCTTCAGGTCTCCGGAGCGCACGAGATTGAGAATCGCGTTGGCGCCGCCACCACCCATCATCACGTGACCACCCGCTACCGCCACGTTGCCCGGCCCGCCGCCCCGGTAGTCGACGGGCCTGGCACGCGAGATGTCGATGCCGGCCAGCTCGAAGAACCTGTTGTGGATGATTTCGGTGAAGCTCCCTCCGGTGCGCCAGAACGTGAACTCCTCTGGTGTCCGCCTGGCGAATGCCACCATCTCGTCCAGCGTGTTCCATGGCGACTGGCCGTTGACGACGATGGCGTTGGCCGCGGCGACGATGAGCGGGCCATAGGTTCGATTTCGGATGTCGATGGGGTCGGACGCGAGCATGACCCTGGTCGCGCTCACGGGCTGCTCCTCGAGGAGCAGCACGTACCCGTCGGGTGGCGAGTTCATCACGTAGTTGATCGCCGGAACCGCATTCCCCCCGGGTCTGTTGACCACGTTGACCGGCACTCCCAGCTCTCTGGAGAGATAGGGGGCGATGACGCGGGCGATGGCATCGGCGCCGCCGCCCGCGGGGAAGGCGACGACCCACTGGATGGCCTTCTGGGGCCACGGGCCGGTCTGGCAGGCCACGAGAAGCAACCACGAGACGCAGGCCGACGCCAGGACCAGCGCTCGGCGTGTGGGAATCCCCTGGCGCTCCCGCGCGACGACGGGCGGCCGTCCGGACTCAGGCATACTCGCCCGGATACGCGGCGTAGCTGTAGAGCACGTCCGCGAACGATCGCTCGAGCTCGACGAGACCACCGACCTTGCCGTCACCCTCGATCACCAGGAATTCGTTGCCTTCGGAGTGTCCGCTGGCAAAGCCCATCCCCGTGCTGCCGAGCACCTTGAGTCCCAGCATCTGGCTGAAGTAGCCGGTCGGACCGCTCGCGCCGCGTCGCGGCCACACCACCGGATCCACCCCCAGATCGTGGAAGACACGGAGCGCCGCCTGCGCCAGGTCGTCCTGCAGCGGCAGCGACTGGGCGCCGACCGACATGAGGATGTCCATCTCGATGTCGTCGTAGCCCTGCCGGTCGAGGTGCTCGCGGATCTTGCGCGCGCAGACGTCCGGGTTCAGGTCCGGTGGCAGCCGGTGGTCGATCGTACAGTGCGCGGCTGCGGGCAGGGTCCACAGCGTCGTACCGGGCCCCGTGTACCCGGCGCGTAGCCCATTGATGTTCATCGTCGGCAGGAAGCAGTAGCGTCGAAACACCTCGACGCCGCTCGCGTCGTTCACGAAACGATGCACGCGATCCGGGGTGCCGATACCGGGCACGGCACCCGCCTCCCGCCCGGCATAGCGTTCGGCCAGCGCATCGATGAGGGCGAGGTCGTCCTGGCTCGGCTCCCGCAATCCATCGGTGAAGCCCTCGACCAGAATTCGGTGTGCGTCCGGGTCGTAGAGCGTGGAGAGGGCCTGCACGAGACGCCAGACCGGATGGTCCACCACGCCCATCGTCGACGAATGGACGGGACCGCCGATCGGTCCCCGTCCCCAGCGGTCGCCGGAGCAGGTCAGCTCGATGTGAAGGCACCCCTTGTTGCCCAGTGGGAGCATGACCTCGCCCGAGGCGGACTGACACGGTCCGGGAGACAACACGCCATGCGCCACCGACAGGTGGTGGCGATAGCGGTCGATCAGCAAGGGGACGTGGACGCTGCCCACGAACTCCTCGCCCTCGCAGACGAACATCAGGTTGACCGGCAGGGTCCCCTCGACCGTCTTGATGGCAAAGAGCGCATTGAGCAGGGCGACGAGGCCGCCCTTGTTCTGCCCGCCGCGGCCGTAGAGCACCTCCTTGAAGGGCGGCCGTGCGGCGACCACTCCCGCATAGGGATCGTGGTCCCAGCCGGTGCCCACGATGTTGGAGTCGAAGTAGCCGTAGACCGCCAGTGTCTTCGGGGCACCCGCATCGTAGTGGGCCCAGACGGCGGGCAGACCTGGGGTCTCGGCGATCTCGGCCTCCCGACAGCCCAGGGCCTGGAAGTAGGAGAGCAGCAGCTCGGCGCACTCCCGTACACCCCGCTGCTCTCGGCTGACGCTCGGCTGCATCATGAACGCTCGAAGGCGGGCGACATGCTCGTCCCTCTGCGCTCGAATCGTCTCGTGTACATCAGCTCGTGCGGTGGACACCGCGATCATCTCCTAGGAAAACGCGACTGACGTGACGCGTCGGGCCACCGCGCGCAGGTGCGCCGATGCAGCAGACGCCTCGGCGCGGGGTACGCCACCGCGTCGTTCGACGCGCCGGCCGTCCGCAAGCCCCGGCGAGCGGCACGGAGGCGGCGGTGGGATCAGCTCGTACCGGGACGAGCCGCACTCACCAACGCGTCGTACGGCACGACGCCGCCGTGGATCGGGACGATACGCTCGACCTCCAGGTTCCGCTCCTCGATGTTCTCCAGCAGGTTGGCGGCGAACGGCTGATAGTCGCGGCCCGGGCTGAACGCATCGGCCTCGACGAGGATCCGTTGCCGGGGGAAGTAGGCCATCAGCAGGGTGTCGGCGTGGGGGTTGCCCGCGACGTGATACAGGTGAACGGTCATCGTGTCGTCTTCGTGGGTCAGCTCGTCGTCGACCGTCTCGAGCGTCAGCGGCTGGGGATTCTGTGCGAGCGCGTCGGGCGCGATCGTGCGCGGCCGTTCCACGAGGCTCTCGTAGAACGACGCGTTCCCCGCATGCGTGACGATGGTGAGCTCTTCGGACACGGCCGCACGGATTCCGCCGGAGTGATCGAAGTGATGGTGGGAATTCACCAGATGCGTCAGGGGCTTGTCCGGGACGAGCTCCCGGGCCTTGGCGATGACTGCGAGCGTCCGCACCTCGTTCGGGGCCTCGATGAGCATCAGGTGGTCGCTGAACTCGACGAGAACGCTGTGGTGGGACTGGCCGGCCAGGAACCAGATGCCGTCGTCCACTTCCTCCGCCTCGACCGTGGCCGGTGGCGGACCGGCGATCGGGGCGGCGGAAGTCGCGGCGCCCGGCGCGGCGAGATCGCCCACGTCCTCGTTCACGCTCTGAGCCGAGGCACGCATCTCAAGGGTGCGATAGTCGTCGGTAAGGATCGTGAAGCTCGTCGGCAACATCAGGCCATCCACGTCCTCGTAGTCCGCGAAGCGTGTGGTGAGCGTCACATCGCCCAGATTCGCGTTGTTCGCCATCGAGGTCACCCGGGTCGGCAGCTTCGTCGTGGCGTCGATGGCCAGCGTGAACTCGAGACCCCGGCCGGTCGTGATGTCCACGAGACTCTCGCCGCCTTCCGTTCTGGCGTTCGCCACCGTCGCCGCCGGATCCAGGGCCGCGCGGAGGATCGTGAGCGGGTGCCGGTAGTAGTCCGCCCGACGGATGCTCGCTGCCGCGTTTGGAACTCGGCTGGCATCGGTGCCGGGCGCCGCGTCGTAGCCGATGTCTCCGTCCAGGCCGAAGCTCTGCCCCTGGGGATCGCGCCCCCGGAAGTAGTTGAACGTGGGCGTGCGCGTCCAATCGACCCGAGACCGTTCCGCGGTCAGATCGACCTGCCGGCTGCCCTCGCTGATCGTGAAGGTCTGGGTCGTCGCCTCCGGGGTCATGTCCTGGCCCAGGTTACCGGCGACACCCTCGCCTTCCATCGAGAGCGCCGTGACGGCCTCGACCGCGTCGCGGCCGCCCAGGGCCGCCAGGGCGTCGTCGAGAATCTGTTGTTCCGGGGTCGGCTGCGCGCAGCCGCCGAACGTGGCCAGTGCGAGCAAGGCCAGCCATACCTGTCGTGTCATGATCACATTCCTCTCCGTTCCATGAGGTCGCGGACATCCAGCGTTTGTCGAGAATACCACCGATTGGATGCGGGCCCCGGGGATGTGTTCGCCCTACGACCTGCCGGCCCGCGACGAAGCGCCACCGTCGACCGTGACAATGGTCCCAGTCGTGTTCCCGGACAGATCCGAGGCCAGGAAGGCGACCAGATCCCCGATATGCTCGGGCCGACCGGGCGGGAAGGTCGCGTCGACCACCTCGCGCCAGCGCCCGGGGTCGCCGAGCGTGGCCTCGGCCTCGGTTCGGGCGAGGGCGACCATCCGCTCCGTTTCGATCGTGCCGGGATTGACCCCCACGACCCGGATCCCATCGAGAAGGCTGCCCGCGCCGAGGGCGCGCGTCATTGCCATGAGCGCGGCGTTCGCACTCGCGCCCGCGACGTAGCCGGGAGTCGGGCGCTCGCCGGCCGCACCGATGATATTGACGATCACGCCCGTGCCCCGGGCATGCATGTTCGCGAGCGCGGCCCGGCAGGTGTTGGCATAGCCAAACACCTTCAGATCCCAGGCGTCGCGCCAGCCCGCCTCGTCCACCGCCTGGATGTCCCCGGCCGGGATCGCCCCGGCATTGTTGACCAGGATGTCGATGTCCACGCAGGTCGCGATGAGCGTGCGCGCGGCCTCGCCGTCGGATAGATCGGTGGGGTGGACCGTGACCGAGACGTTGAACCGTCTGGTGATCGACGCCTTGGCCTCGTCCAGTTCGGTCTCGTTGCGGGCCGCGAGGTGGAGATGGCAGCCCTCGCGCGCGAGGCTCCACGCGCTCGCGAAACCGATGCCCTTCGAACCGCCAGTGATCAGGGCAAGACGCCCGGCCAATCCCAGATCCATCCAGTCAATCCCGCCGAGCCGTGGCTTGAGGGTCGTGACGCCTGTGCGCAGTAATGAGACTATACAGGCTCATCGAGTCGACAGGCACATCGAGGCGGGTGCGATGGTGCCGGCCCGCGCTCGGCGGCGCTCGAGTAGATCTCCGGCACGGCTTGCGGAAGGACGGAGGAGCGAGATGAGGACGAGAGTCGGCGTTGTGGGTGCCGGGAACATTGGATCCGGTCTCTGCCGGAGCCTCCTGAAGGCCGGCTTCCACGTCACGATCCACGACATTCGCCCGGAGCCTCTGGCGGCGTTGCGGGAGGCGGGTGCCACCATCGCGCCCGATCCCGGTGCCGTGGCGCGCGCGTGCAGCGTCGTGTTTTCGGCCGTTCTGGACACGCAGGAGACCCTGGCTGCGCTACAGGGACCCAGCGGAGCGCTCCAGCACCTGTCGCCGCGAGGATGCATCTTCGTCTGCAGCACCCTCTCGCCGGCCGATGTCCGGCATCTCGCGGGGCTGGCCGCCGAGCGTGGCCTGAGGTTGCTGGATTGCGCGGTCAGCGGGAGTCGGGAAGGGGCCATGGCAGGCACGCTGTCATTGATGATCGGTGGCGACCGCAGCGCGGTCGATGATCACCGCGCGGCCCTGGAGGCCATCGGCGAGAACATCCACTATCTGGGAGAGGTCGGAGCGGGAGAGGAGGCCAAGGCGGTCAACCAGGTCCTGACGGCCATCCACACGGTGGCCACCGCGGAGGCCTTGCTTCTCGCCGCGAAGAACGGCATCGACCTTCAGCAAATGTTCGACGTCATCTCGACCAGCGCCGGGCAGAGCCGGATCTTCGATCTCCGAGCGAAGCACATGATCGAGCGGGACTTCGCACCGCGGGGGGCGCTCAAGATCCTGCTCAAGGACACCGACATCATCCAGGAGCTCGCCGATTCCCACGGTCTGGTCCTTCCATTGACGGAGACCGCCCGACAGCTGTTTCGAGCTGCCGGGAACATGGGCCTGGAAGACGAGGACGACTCGGCCGTGGTGAAGGTGATCGAGGCGCTCGCCCAGTTCTCGCTCCCCGAGTCGGATCGCGCGCGGCGGGCGCCGCTTCGTCCCGCGCGAGACCGACGGGCCGCTAGCGCGACTCGTCCTGCGTGGAGAACTCGGCCGGCATCGTGATCTCGAGCGATTCCAGATCGTCGGAGTAGGCGAGGTGCTCGTGCTTGATGCCCGGGGGCTGATAATACGCGTCTCCCGCCTCGTAACGCACCTCACCCACATCCTCCCAGTAGACTCGCGTCCAGCCTTTCAACACGTAGACCCACTGGAAGTCGAGCGAGTGCGAGTGGTAGCCTCCGGGTCCGGCGCAGGGCTGCGTGGCCCGGATGACGCGAATGTCGACACGGCCGTTGGTGGCCGCCTTCACGCCGACGTCCCTGTAGGCGAGGTAGGGTCTCAGACCCTTCTCCCACGTCGCGGTCTTCAGGAATGCCGACACGGTGCGGACGTCACGTGTAGCCTCGCTCATCGGATACCCTCCTCGGTGAGGCGAACCTCAGGCCCGTCTGATTGAAAAGGTATGATACGGCTCGAGCGTGTCGATCGCCGCCACCGGTTCACCGCTTTTCCATGCGAACAGACGCAGCGTGACCTCGCCTGGTGTGATATCGAGCAGCGTAAACCCGTTCTTCTCCATCACCTCGGCGTGCGTGTTGTGCACCAAGCCGGTCGCCGCCAGCGGCGGCGTCCCGCGTGCGGCCGAGGGCCAGCCGCGCCGGGTGCCGACGGGACCCGTCAGCACCGCATGGATGGGGTTCGTCGACAAGTCCAGGTCGCCGCTCCGCTCGAGCGTCGCGTGACCGATGGCGTGAAGGTCGCCGGAGAGCACGATCGGGGCTCTCGATTGCGAGCTCAGGCTCTCGAGCAACCGCTGGTGTTGGCGCCACCACCCCGCCTGCCAGAAGTACTTCTCTCGAGCGGTGGTGAGGCCGTACCGCTCGCCGGCGGGAATGCCGATTCTCGAGACCGTCGGACCCGATCCGTTGCCCATATCGGCGACGTCGGGGTACCACTCGCGCCACTTGCCCGCCGACCAACCGAAGGGATGCGAGGGCACGTGGAGGAGCTGCGCCACTGTTTGATCCTGCGTGCGGTCGTGGAGCCAGCGCTCCACCTCTGGTGGCACGAGACCGGCGTGGTCGCCCTTGAGCGACAGGTATCGGGCACAGTCGTAGATCGGGGCCTCGACGAGGCGGCCGTAGCGGAACGTGCCAAAGGCCTCGGAGATTCCGGCGGCACGGTCGCCCGCACCGGTTCCGGACATCGCCGTGGGCCGATCCGTGTCGGGTAGGAACTCGGGCAGGTACACATGCCGGGTGAAGCGAGAGAACTCCACCTGGTAGCGATCGGGAGGCAGCGTGATCATCCTCGGGTCGGCGTCGTCGTTCTCGTAGTAGTCGTGATCGTCGCTCACGAAGTACGCGGGCGTCGACCGTAACAGGACTCCATAGAGCTGACTGATCTGTGGTGTCACCGCTGCCTTGATCGAGGTCTCGTTGCGGGTCCCCAGCACCGGCAGGGTGCGATCGAGCCAGCCTACCTCCTCGTAGAAGGCCTTGACCCGGCGCCCGGCTTCCTCTCCGCGGTTTTCCAGGCTTGTACGCTGATCCCAGTAGATGTGATCGCCGATGGCAACAACCGCTTGGGGACGATACGAGAGCGCCCGCGCGAGTAATCTCCGCCGAACGTCGAGTGGCAGGAAGCGCGGCAAGTCGCCACCAATCGTGGGATGGCCGCCGGCACAGGTGTAAGCCAGCAGCCGTACCGACTCCGGCTGGGCGTCCGGGCGAGGGTGCGTCCGGAGCGGCCACGCGTCGCACAGCGGCTGACCGGAGGGATCGACCAGCTGCAAGGTGTACTCGACGTCGGGTTCGAGCCCGGTCGCATCGAAGGAGAAAAAGCGCCGCTCGGAATCCGTGACCAGTCCGGCCACCGGCCGACGCCCGATGCGTAGGACCGGCACGAAGTCGAGTGAGTCGACGAACGAGCACTTGACCGCGAATCGATCGTGGCTGGCGGCCGGGATCAGATGCTCGAGTGAGCCGGCCCACCAGTCATCGTCGGTCCACGCCGAGACACCTCGCGTGCTGGTGGCCGCGGCGGCCGTGGCTACGGTCGCGATGAAGCGCCGACGAGTCCACTCGGAGTGCGCGGTCATGTCGGTCCCCCCTCGCCTGCAGATACCAGATCTCGCGGGAGCGAATTCGCCCAGACCAGCGTCCTTGTGCGACGCGGCCCCGTACCGGATGATAGTCGAGTACGGCCGGCGCGATAGCGCGCAAGCGTCCGCCACGATTCACCGAGCCCAAAGCATCGCAGAAGAAGAGCAGGATGGAGCGAAGCCACGAGTCCTTCTCCGCAGCGTACGTGGCCAACCTGGCCGCTCAGGAAGTCGGGCGGCAATGGTCTCCCCGGCGGTTCCGCGCGGCCTGCCGGAGCCAGGAATGGACGGCGGGCACGGCGGGCGTGGCGCCTGGATTCGTCCAGGCCAACTTCGTGGCGCTTCCGCAGGCGCTCGCCTTCGAGTTCGTTGGCTTCTGCATCAGGAATCCCGGCCCCTGTCCCGTCCTCGACGTCACGCAGCCCGGGAACCCGGAACCGGGCGCCGTCGCACCGGGCGCCGACCTGCGGAGCGATCTCCCCGCCTACGTCGTGTATCGAGACGGCGAAGTGACCGAGCGTGTCGCGGACGTCCGCGATCACTGGCGGATCGATCTCGTCGGTGTCCTATTGGGATGCTCCTTCACCTTCGAGGAGGCGCTGCAGGCGGCCGGCCTGCCGGTGCGCCACATCGAGGATTGCCGCACCGTGCCGATGTATCGGACGACCGTCGCCTGCCAGCCGTTCGGGTCGTTCTCCGCCGACCTCGTCGTGTCGATGCGTCCGATGCTGCCGGAGCAGGCGGAGCGCGCCCGCGCGATCACCGGAGGATACGGCTGGGCTCATGGGGCCCCGGTCTCCGTGGGCGACCCCGAATCCCTCGGCATCGGCCCGCTCGACCGGCCGGATTTCGGAGACCCGCCCCGGCTGGAGCCCGGCGAGATCCCGGTGTTCTGGGCATGCGGCGTGACCTCACAGGAGGCGATTCGCGCCGCGAAGCCCGATTTGGCGATCGCCCACGCCCCCGGTCACATGTTCGTCACCGACCTTCTCGCGGCGCCCTGAACCCGCCTCAGTCCATCACGAGGCGGGGGACCCACAGCACGAGCTCCGGGAACACCACGATCAACGCCAGGACGATCACGTTTGCCACGAGAAACGGGGCTGCTGCGCGAAAGATCGTGCCGATGCGCAGCCCCGACACCACGGAGCAGACATTGAGGCAGTTGCCCACCGGCGGCGTGCACGCCCCGACGGCCAGCCCGGACACGAGCATCACGCCGAAGAGCACCTCGGACACGCCACTCTGTGCGACCGCGGGGAGAAAGACCGGCGTCAGCAGGAGAATGGCCGGGCTGACGTCGACGAACGTGCCCACCATCAACACGATGAGGGCGATCAGCAGCATCATCAACACGGGGGGCAGTCCCAGGCCCGTAACGAGGCCGGCGACCTCGTCTGGCACGCGCTCGAGCGCCATCACCCAGATGAAGACCTGAGACAGCGCGATGATCGTCATGATCTTGGCGCTCATCAGGATCGACGATCGGAGCGCGCGATAGAGCTGCCGGGGCTTCAGTCGCCGGGTCGCCAGGAAACCGATGCCGAGCGCGTAGAGCACGCCGAGACCAGCCGACTCGGTCGCCGTCGCGATGCCGAACACGACGGCCCCGACCACGAAGACGGGCATGATCAGGACCCAGATCGACCGCCCCCCCTCGATCACCGCCTGCCGCACCGAGAAGCGCGAGTCCCCGCGGGGATATTGCCGCCGATACGAGAGACCGAGGGTCAGCGCCAGCTGCAGGGTGCCTACCAGAACGCCCGGAATCAGCCCACCCAGGAAGAGGCGCCCGACGGACTGCTGCGCCGCCACGGCATAGATGATCATCGGAATGCTGGGCGGGATGATCATCCCCATGGTCGAGGACGCGACCGTGATGCCGGCCGCGACGTCCCGCGGGTAGCCCCGCCGCTCCATCTCGGGGATGAGGATCGAGCCGATCGACGCTGTGTCCGACGCCGAGGAGCCCGAGATGCCGCCGAAGAGCATGCTGGCCGCGACGTTGACCATCCCGAGCCCACCGCGCAGGCGGCCCACGAACACCAGGCTGAAGCTGACCAGGCGCGACGTGACGCCGCTCTCGTTCATCACCTGCCCCATCAGGATGTAGAGCGGCAGAGCGATGAGGGCGTAGGAGTCCATCCCGGCGAAGAACCGCTGTGGCAGGGCGACGGCGAACTCGGGAGCGACGACCAGGAAGTAGAAGAGCGCGGACAGCCCGAGCGAGTACGCCACGGGAATCCCCAGGAGAATGAGCACGGAGAGAATGATCAGCAGCAGAGCCATCGTGCGCGCGTCGTGACCGATCTACCGCCGGTCTGGATCGCTCCCTCTGTGCGCTAGCTCCTTCCCGGTGGCGAGGAGGAGCAGCCTGATGAGGCAGTAGACCACCGCGAATCCACACCCTACCGGGACGCTGAGCTGCGCGACGGCGCGCGGCAGCCCCGTGCTCGGCATGAGAAACGCTCCCGTATCCCGGATCCATCGCAGGCTCTCCCAGACCAGCACAGCGTTGATGAGCGCGATCAGCGCGAGGCCGAGCCCGTCGGTCACCCGCCGGAGACGCGGCGGCAGCCGCTCCACCGCGAAGGTCACCGCGATGTGCTCGTGCCGGCCGACGGCCACCGCCGCCCCGATCGCGGTCGTGTACACGAACAGTACGGTGATGAGCTCGTTGGCGCCCGTGATCGACGAGTTGAAGACGTAGCGCAGCACCACCAGCGTGACGACGAGAGCGAGAATCGCCACGAAGCAGACCGCGACCACGGCCTCCAGGACATGGGTCAGCACGGACTCGACGGTCCGCACCGCATCCGTCGGATCACGTTGCGGTGTGTCACTCATCGCGACCTCGCGCGATCTGCCTTGCCCGCTCGAGCTGCTCCGGGGAGAAATCACCCCTGTCGAGGAAGTACTGGTGCACGGGTTGGACCGCCTCGCGAAACGGCCCGAGATCCGCACCGGTCACGTAGTTGACCTCGAGATGCTCCGACAGCTTCTCGATGAAGCCCTCCTCTCCCTCGCGATACAGGCGGTCGCTGAGCGCCATCGCTTCACGCGACACCTCGTCGAACGTCCGTTGCAGATCGGCCGGGAGCCGCTCGTACCACGTCAGGTTGACGAACAACGGGTCGGGACCGGTGGCGTAGTTGGTCACGGTGAGGTAGGTATTCACCTCGTAGACCTTGAAGTCCCAGATGTTGGCGGGCGGCGTGTCCTGGCCGTCCACGACGCCGGTCTGCAGCGCCTGATAGACGTCGATGTAGTTCATCTCCTGGGGATTGGAGCCGAAGGCGAGTGCAGTCTGGACGAACACCTCCTGCATCGGCACCCGCATCTTCAGCCCTCGGAGATCGTTCGGATGGGTAATGGGCCTCACACTGTTGGTGTGCGCTCGGAAGCCCAGCGCAATGCCGGTGGCGGGGATGTGGAAGCCGTTGCCTCTGGCGCTCTCGTTGATCTCGCGCATCAGGTCGCTGTTCACGAGCCTGAGCGCCTGCTCCCAGTCGTCGACGAGGAACGGGAGCGTGAGCAGGTTGAACGCCCGACTGGCATCGGAATAGAAACCGCCACGGGTGCCCTGCAGGGCTCCGGTCGCCACCAGATCCATCAGCTCGCGCTCGTTCCCGAGGATGCCCCCGAAGTAGGTCTCGACCTCGATCCGCCCGGCGCTCCTCCTCTCGAGCTCGGTCTCGAAGAACCGCATCGATTCGCTGCGGATGGTGCCGTCGGCCTGCTCCTGCGCGAATCTGAAGACGGAGGTGGACGCGAGCTGCCGCGTGCAGCCCGCGCCGAGGGCGAGACAGATCGCGCAGAGGCAGATGAGGTGGAGGCTTCGGTGCACGACCCTGAGACGTGGAGGCCGTCGCCGCGACGGGATGCCGGGATGCCGGTGGGCATCCGCCGTCTCGGCCCGGACCGGCCGAGTGTAGCACGCGGGCCGGGAGGAGGCTGCCGCCTCGGCGATCGGCCGCGGTTTATGTCTGGGCGGGACGAGTACTTGTCGGTCAACCCAGGTGAGCTCTGGGGTTAAGATCGGTCGAGGGCAGCTACCCCTCGTGCGCATTAGGATCTCGACGCGTCCTGTTCCCGCCGGGCGCGCGCCCAGGAGGCCACATGTCACAGCGTCCGACTCGCGAGAGGCGCGTACGGCTCGTGTTCATGACTGCGTTGCTGGTCGGGATCGGTTGGCTCCTCGCGGTGGGGGAGGCCTCGATGTCTGGCGGTCAGGACCTCGCGGCCGCGTTGCACGACGAAGCGATCGTGGTCGACGGCCACGTGCACATCGTGGCGCCGGTCATCCATCAGGGGATCGACCCGTGGGAGGTCCAGACCACGGGGCTGTTCGACTATACCCGCGCGCGTGAGGGCGGCCTCGACGTGGTCGTCCACGCCCTCTTCATCGAGGATCCGTACAACAACTACAACTACGCGGTGAAGCAGGCCGGGCGGCTGATCGAGACCTTCTATCGCGTGCTGGAGGCGAACGCGGACAGGATGGCGCTGGCGCTGACCTCGGCCGACGTCCGTCGGATCGTCGGCGAGGGCAAGCTGGCGGCCATCCTCACGCTGGAAGGCGGCTTCGATACCGAGGGGGATCTCGACATCCTCCGGCTCTTTCACCGGCTCGGCGTCCGCATGATTCAGCTGACGAGCCACAGCACGACGAACGCCTACGTGGACGCCCATGCTGACGAGCAGCGTCGGGGCGGTCTGACGGACCACGGGCGACGGATCGTGGCCGAGATGAATCGGCTGGGCATCATCATCGACGTCTCGCACGCGTCCGACGCCGCGCAGCTGCAGGTCATCGAGGCCAGCCGGGCGCCGGTCGTTGGCAGCCACCACGGGCTACGGCACTTCAACGATCTGCCGCGGAACCTCTCGGACCAGGTCCTTCGCGCGATGGCGGCCGGAGGCGGGCTGATGGGCATGCACTCCTACGCGCCGTTCCTGAGCAAGGCCTTCTCCGACTGGGAGCGTGCGCACGCGCCGCCCGCGGGCGGGCCGCGGGCGCACCTGATCGAGGGTTTCGACATCTTCAGGCCCCCCGAGCCGGATGGCGGTGAGTTCATCGCGGCGCTGGACGCCGAGATGGACGACCGGTGGGTGCGCGATCGTTCCGACCGCCGGGGGCAGGGATACGGACGTTCGCCGGTCGAGCTGCAGCGGCGGTTGATCGATGCCGGCGCCCCCCTACCGACCGTCCACGACTGGGCCGAGCAAGTCGACTACGTGGTGCAGCTGGTCGGCGACGATCACGTGGGTATCGGGCTCGATCTGATGGACGGCGGCGCCTGGCTGCGAGACTTCGATGCCAGCAGCTACGGCCGGCTGACCGAGGCGTTGCTCGAGCGCGGCTACGGCCCGGACCGCGTCAAGAAGATCCTGGGGGAGAATTGGCTGCGTGTCCTCGACGCGGCGAAGGTCGAGCCCTGAGCCTGGATTGACCGGAGGTGAGAACCGATGACCAGCGCTCGCCCCGCCATCAGCGCCCGCCCCTCCTGCACGCGAGCGATCGTCTCCCCCGTCTGGCGGGCGCGACGGCGGAAGACCGCCGAGATGCCGAGGGCGCTTAGCAGCACCGCGAGCGTGAGCCATCGAAACATGGGCGTCCGTGTCAGACCACGCCGTCGCGCCGCAACGTGTCGATGCGGTCCCGGGAGTAGCCGAGATCGGCCAGGATGGCGTCCGTGTGCTCCCCGAGTCCGGGCGCCGGGCGGTCGTGCCCGTCGCCCCCGGCGCGCACCGGGCTCTTGACGAGTCGCACGTGCTGTCCGCTCCGGTGCTCCAGGGGCTGGATATCCCCGCGCTCGGCGACGAACGGGTTGTCGAGCGCCTCGGCGAGGTCGAGGATCGGCGCGGCCGGCACCTTGCCGCCGAAGCGGTCGAGCCACTGCGCCGTGGTCCGGGTGGAGAGGATCTCGTCCAGGCGGGAGGTCAGCAGATCTCTGGCGGCGAAGCGGTCGTCGAACGTCAGAAACCGTGGGTCGTCGGCGAGCTCCGGATGCCCGACCTCCTGGCAGAGCACGCCCCAGAACCTCTCCTTGTTGCACATCAGATAGATCCAGCCATCCCGGGTCGTGTAGGTCTGGCAGGGCGTGAGGAACGGGTGGGCCGATCGCGCCAGGCGTGGCTGGGGTCGACCGCTGGCGAGATACCAGGCTGCCACGTAGCTGAGATTGTGGAGCGCGACGTCGAACAGGCTCACGTCGACATCGCGTCCCGCTCCGGTCGACCGTGCGCTGAGGATCCCGGAAACTAGGCCGAAGGCCATGGCGAGCCCGGTCATCATGTCCACGACGGACAGGCCGAACCGCGTGGGGGCGGTGACGGGATCCCCGGTCAGCGCGAAGTACCCCGCCTCGGCCTGCATGAGGTAGTCGTATCCAGGCCACGCGGCCCGCGCGCCGTCGCGTCCGAACGCGGTCAAGTGGGCACAGACGATGCGGGGATTGGCGGCGCAGAGTCGCTCGTAGGTCAACCCGAGCCGGCCCGGCACGTCACCTCGCAGGTTGCACGCGACGCCGTCCGCGGTGCGGGCCAGGTCCTGAAAAATGCTTTGTCCGTCCGCCGTCGCGAGGTTCAGCGCCAGGCTCCGCTTGTTGCGGTTGAAGCTCTGAAAGAAGAGGCTCGCGTCGGAGGCGCCGCGGTCGTCGAGGAAGACCGGACCGACGCCTCGCGCGACGTCTCCACCGTCCCGCGGGTTCTCGATCTTGATCACGTCGGCGCCGAGATCACCGAGGAACTGCGTGCCGAACGGCCCCGCTCCATACTGCTCGACCGAGAGGATGCGGAGACCCTGAAGCAGTGGTGTCAGCACGGGGGGGCGGGCCACGGGCGTGTTCGGATCGAGGCTGGATCGAGGGAGTCGCGCCGGTGCGGCCACACTATAATGGTCTGTCTTCGGGCCGTCAAACGACGACGATCCGCGTGTGTACAACCAGGTCCGTGGAGGTACCCGACCGTGACAGAACTCAGCCCCTCGAAGATCATGCAGGTGGGCCTCGGTTTCTGGCCGTCGAAGTGTCTGCTCAGTGCGGTGGAGCTCGGCCTGTTCACCGAGCTCGCGCGTCAGCCGATGACGGGCAAGCAACTCGAGGCGAAGCTCGAGCTCCATCCGCGCGCCACCTACGACTTCCTCGATGCCCTCCTCGCCCTCGGCTTCCTTCGGCGCGACGGGGATGGCGCAGACGCGGTTTACCGCAATACCGACGAGACCCAGGTCTTCCTGGACCGAGGCTCGGCCCGCTATGTCGGCGGCATGCTCGAGATGGCCAACGCGCGCCTGTTCGGCTACTGGAACGATCTCACCGAGGCGCTCCACACCGGCCAACCGCAGAACGAGGTGAAGCACGTCGGCAAGCCGGTCTTCGAGGCGCTCTACGCGAACCCTGTCGAACTCGAGCGCTTCATGAACGCGATGACCGGCATCTCGATGGGCAACTTCCACGCCTTCGCGCAGAAGTTCGACTTCTCGCCCTACCAGACGATGTGTGACGTCGGCGGGGCGACGGCGCAGCTCTCGATCATCGTGGCGCGACACAACCCCCACTTGAAGCTCACCAGCTTCGATCTGCCGCCCGTGGCACCCATTGCCCAGAAGAACATCGACGCCGCCGGGTTGACCGACCGGATCAAGACCGCGCACGGCAATTTCTTCACGGAGTCCCTGCCCGGGGCCGACCTCATCACTATGGGCATGATCCTGCACGACTGGAACCTCGAGAAGAAGATGCACCTGATCCGGTCGGTCCATGCGGCCCTGCCCCCCGGGGGGGCCTTCGCCGTCGTTGAGAACATCATCGATGACGCGCGGCGGGAGAACGTGTTCGGTCTCTTGATGTCACTCAACATGCTGATCGAATTCGGCGACGCGTTCGACTTCACCGGTGCCGACTTCGACGGGTGGTGCCGGGAGGCGGGCTTCGAGCGGACCGAGGTGCTTCACCTCGCCGGGCCGGCCAGCGCCGGCATCGCCTACAAGGCCAAGTGAAGCGGGATCCTCGGATCTCGTGGGCACCGTGGACGCCACACGAGACGGAGCCGGCGGAGTCAGGCCCGTACGCTGCCGGGCTTCCCGGCCTCCACGACGAGGGAGCCTCCCGTGCTCACCGGTGCGCCCGGCACGCTCACCTGTTCGACGATTCTGAAGTCGGCCTGCAGCGTGGCCTGCGTGGCGGTGCAGCTGATGTAGCCGCGCCGGCCGCTATGGAAGGTGATGTGGAGGTTGTCGGCCCGGATCGTTTCCCAGTTCGACGTAACATCGGCCCCGTCTCCATTCGAGGAGATTGAGCTATTCGTGAGCTCCACTCCGATTGTCTCCGACTCGGGGTTCGTAAAGTCGAGCTTCAGGTCGGCGCCGTAGTGCGAGTGCACGTCGCCCGATAGCACGACGGGGTCGGGGGCTCTCGTGTCCCTGATCCCCGCATACAGTCGGTGGCGCGCCGCCACGTAGCCGTCCCACTTGTCCATCGAGAACTGCCGGTCGGGATTCGCCCGGACGAAGTCACGCGCGAAGGTGGGGACCTGCTGCCCGAGGATGGTCCAGCGTGCACGAGCGGCTGACAGGGTGTCGAGGAGCCACCGCTCCTGCTCGGCGCCGAGCATGGTGCGCGCCGGGTCGAACGCGTCTTCGCAGCCGGTCGTCGTCTCCCCGCCGCACGCCTGGTCGGATCGGTGCTGCCGCGTGTCGAGCACGCTCAAGTCGATCAGGTTGCCAAATCCCAGACGCCGGTACAGCCGGAGCGACGGACCCGTGGGCAGCTGCGCCCGCCGGAGCGGCATCGACTCGAAGTAAGCTTGGTAGGCGGCCGCGCGCCGGAGCAGAAAGACCTCGGGGGGGTGTCGTGCTCGTCGCGATCGCCGGCGTAGTCGTTGTCCACCTCGTGGTCGTCCCACGTGACGATGAACGGTGCCGAGTGATGGGCGGCCCTCAGCGCCGGATCGAGCCGGTACTGCGCGTACCGGTTGCGGTAGTCGACCACCGTGTGAATCTCGTCCGAATCGTGCTGCCGGACGCGGCTGGCAACGCGGCCGCCGTCGGCACGGTCTTCGTAGATGTAGTCGCCGGTGTGGAACACGAAGTCGAACTGCTCATCGGCCAGGTGCTGAAACGCCGAAAAGAACCCGTGCTCGTAGTGGTTGCCCCGCACACCGCAAAGCGCAGGCGGTCCACCGCGGCGCCCTCGGCCGGCGCCGGCCGCGTGCGTCCCGTGGGGCTCACCTCCCGTCCCGCGTGGAAGCGGTACCAGTAGTCTCGACCCGGTTCGAGGCCGGCGGCCTCGACGTGCACGCTGTGTCCCAGCTCTGGCCGCGCGACGACGGTTCCCTTCCCGACGATGGTCCTGAACGAGAGGTCGCTCGCGATCTCCCAACCCACCTCGACACGACTCATCGGCATGCCGCCACCCTCGAGCGGGTCGGGTGCCAGGCGGGTCCACAACACGATCCCCTCGGGCAGCGGCTCGCCTGACGCGACGCCGAGCGTGAATGGATACGCGCGGAAGAGCGGCTGCGCGACCACGCGGCTCGAGACGACCGGGCCGACCACCGCCGCCGCGCCCAGCTTCCACGCGACGTTGAGCAGTTCCCGTCGCGTGAGCCGACCCAGAGTGTAGTCGTAGGTACGCATCGGCAGGCTCCTTGTTGGTCGGGCGGCGCCACGGCCGGGTCAAGCCGGCAGGCCAGCGGGCACGTGCGGAGAGGCGTTGGGAGGAGCCTATCACGCGAGTGGGACCGCGCTGCAACCATCCGCAACACTCGCGTCATGTCAGAACGACCACGTGATGGCGGTGACCAGCGCCAGGTCGTTCTTCTGCACGTCGGGTGTGGGCGGCCGGTTCTTGAAGGTGTCGATGACCTCGAGCGTGAGCTGCGCCCGGCCGGTGATCGACGTCGCCAGCCCGGCCCCAAAGGTGTAGAGTCCGTCCACGAAGTCATCCATCTTCCAGAGGGCCGTCGTGAGGTGGGTGAGCGTCGCGGTATCCGACAGCGAGATCTCGACGTGCTCGGCGGCCGTCAGCGCGCCGCTGGCCTGCACGGCGCGACCCGGGTTCTTCTCCCAGACGAACCCGACGCCGCCGTCCGTACTCAACAGGACGACCTCCGTCTCGTAGACCTTGTACCCCACGCCGGCCGTTGGCGCGACCAGGTAGTCGATCTGCTTGAACTGGTCGCGCAGGTAGTCCAGCTGGCCGTAGAAGAACGTGCGCTCGGAGAGTCCGTACTCGTCCCGCAACGCCAGCGTCGTCCGGTCGACGGTCGTGTGGCCCTCGGTCGAGCCCCGCAGATACAGCCCCTTGGCCGAGAGGACGTTCCGGGCCTCGGGGTTGCGCGACAGCTCGAACGACACGTTGAAGTTGCTCGTGTCGGTGTTGCCGCTGGTCAGGGCGAGCCCGGCGCCGATGTCGCCCTCCCATGCGGGCGGCGGTGGATCGCCCGGCGCCTCCTGCGCCCCCACGGGTTGAATCAGAAGCAGTGCCACGAGACCCAGGAATGACGGGCAGCGAACGCATGCGGGCATGGATGAGTGCTATCTTCCGGAAGATGACAGACTGATGACGCAATGGGCCGATCCGCTCCCTGGCAGACGACCCGAGCGTCGTCTCGGAGTCACATCGGAGGAGGAGGCCGGCAGCCCAGCAGGGAACGGGTTTCGGTGCGGCACGAAGTCGGGCATACTCACCGGGCGAACCTCCCAAGGAGAGTCACCATGAGAACGCGCTCGAGATTCTGGCACATCATCCAGCGCGCGGCCGCGCGGACCGTGGCGCTCGGAAGCGTGTTGGTCCTTGGTGCGATTCCGGCCTTCGCGCAGGGCGGGTTTCGGGTCGAGGAAGCGACCATCGACGACATTCACGAAGCGATCCAGCAGGGTGACACGACATGCGTGCAGATCGTGCAGGCCTATGTCGATCGCGCCAGGGCGTACAACGGCATCTGCACACAGCTGGTCACCGAGGCCGGCGGGCCGGTCACGCCTGGCACGGGCACCGTTCGCTCGGGTGCCCCGCTCGAGTTCCCATCGGTCACGGTGGCTGTGAGCGAGATCCTGCCTGAGTACGATGACTACGAGGGTTTGCCGATCGAGTTCGGCCGCATGGAGGCGACGCAGTCGGATCCCCACGTCGAACAGCAATACGGCATGGTCGTCGGCATGAGCAACGCGGGCCAGCTCAATGCGCTGAGCACGCTGAACCTTCGCGGTGAGCGGTCGGTGACGTGTCAGGCCGAGTGTGATGCGCCCACGGCGGATGGCGGTCTTCCGGCCCAGTGCCCCGCGGCCTGCGAGGCGTTTCGACGGCAGCCCGACGCGCTCGAGCGAGCGGCCGAGCTCGACGCCCAGTACGGTCGGAATCCCGACCTCGAGGCGATGCCGATGTACTGCGTCGCGCTGTCGTTCAAGGACGTCTTCGACACCACGGACATGCGTTCGACAGCCGGTGCCGACGCGAGCTACGCGATGGACGCTCCGCGCGAGGACTCGACGATCGTCGCCGAGCTGCGTGCCAAGGGCGCCATCGTGTACGCCAAGGCCAATCTCTCCGAATACAACGCCGGTGGGGGGAACCCCGGGGGAGCGAAGGCCGGATCGCGCACGTTCGGTGCCGGCGCCCGCAGCAGCTGGGCCGGCACGTCGTGCAACGTCTATGATACGGGACGCGAAACCGGTGGTTCCAGCTCCGGGTCCGCGGTGTCGGTCGGTGGCAATCTCGTGACCTGCTCGATTTGCGAGGAGACCGGCGGATCGTGCCGGCAGCCGGCCTGGCGCAACGGTGTCGTCGGCTTCGTGACGACCAAGGGGCTGATGCCCTACGGAGGATCCATCGGCGTTGAGCCCTACCTCGACCGGGCCGGCATTCACTGCCGAACGGTCAAGGACGCGGCCATGGTCCTCGACGCGCTCCAGCACCCGGAACGTGGGTACTACGATCCGCGAGACATCTACAGCGCCCTCCCGCGCGCCCTGACCTCCGAGGAACCCTACGCGAGTTTCCTCGTGGGTGAGGAGGCCACGGGCGACAACCCGCTCGCAGGCATGCGCATCGGCGTCGTCCGCGAGTACATGGTGAAGCACACCGACAACGATGCGGCGATGAGCGACCTCGTGAACGAAGAGATCGTTCGAGTGCTTCGAGACGAGCTTGGCGCGGAGATCGTCGAGTCCTTCGACCCGGAGTATCCGGACGATCCCGCGATCCCCAACATGGAGTACAACTTTCAGCATTCGATCGCAGAGATTGTGCCCGTGCACATGCCGGAGTACGTACAGGAAAGGGACGACGACGGCGAGTACACATTCGCCGTGCCCGGCCACGATGTCACAACGCGTGACTATCTCGTCAAGGCAGCCGAAGGCAAGGCGCCGCTGTCGAAACAGGTGAATCTGCGCAGCATCAATCGGTCGCCGGCGACGGCGAGCTTCAGCTTCCACTTGTCGCAGTACCTGATGCGCCGTGGGGATGCGACGGTGACCGACTGGGCAAGCTTGAACGCCAACTCGAAGTACTACACGGAGTCTCGCGCCGTCGCGATGCGCAACTGGAAGTACAAACAGAACATCGCATCGGAGGGCATCACGCGGCGCGTCAAGATGCGTGACGTTATGCGGCTCGTTCTGCTCAACGTCATGCGCAGAAACGACCTAGACCTGCTGGTCAATCCGACGATCACGATTCCCCCCGTGCGAATCGGATACGCGCGCGAGCCGTCGGTCAACGACCGCCCGACGGGACGGTTTCCCACGAGTGCCAACCTCGGCATCCCCGAGCTGACGGTCCCGGCCGGCTTCAATCGCACCGTGTACGAACCCGAGTACGTTCTGAACGAGGACCAGGACGACTATGACACGGTTACGAGCCACCGACAGACCCGACTGGAGTCCCCGTTGCCGGTGGACATTTCGTTCTGGGCAGGGCCCGGCGATGAGCCGATCGTCCTGCGTGCGGCGTCGGCGTATGAGGCGGCCACGAAACATCGGAGGCCGCCGCCGGAATTCGGGCCAGTCGGTAAGTAGGCCGTGAGTCGCGGCCGGCGACCGGCGGCGCCGGAGCCGGTGGCACACGAGGAGGTCCAGGATGATGGGGTTGCTCGCGGTCGTCATGGCCGTCTTGTCGGCCGCCGTCGCGTCGGCGGACCCGCTGAGCTGCGATCTGGCGGGATACGCAGCGCAGGACGGGCTCACCGCCTCGGTCGAAGCGGACATCCTAGACGTCGAATGGCGGGGCGACGCCGGAGCGGATCTTCGGATGCGGTTCGTCATCCAGGACGCGCGGCCCGTGGTGCGTGAGCTCGCCATCCGGCGGCACGGCGGGGCCTGGGCCAGCCTTGGACGCGATCTCTCGCCCGAGTATCACGTGACGAGTGGCATCCGCCGGTTGTCCTACCAGCAGTCGCTGCCACTCGAGGGGACAGGCGTCGAGATTACCCAGGACGTGATCGACCGGGAGAAATGGTACGTCTTCTGGGACGCGCCCCTCCTCGTTCCCGGCGTGACCGAGGGTCGGAATCCACGGAACTGGGGTCTTCCGCGTTTGCCCGGGGAGATCCGTCGCATGGATGCCTCCTTCGACACCCGTTCGTGCGGCGTGAAGACCGATGGCGCGCGTCTCGAGGTGACCTTCCCGGGGCTCGAGATCGGGATCTTCGCAGGCGAGCTGCGCTTCACGGTCTATCGCGATACGAACCTCATCCGCATGGAGGCCATCGCCGAGACCGAGGAGGACTCGATTGCCTACATCTACGAGGGAGGCTTGAACGGCTTCTCCACGGCCACCCTGTCGCGGGTGGCCTGGCGGGACCTGGGAGGCAACGCGCAACAGTATGCCTTCGGCGGGGTCACGAACGACGCGAAGGTGGCCGTTCGGGCCGCCAACCGCCTGCTCGTCGCCGAGGGCGCGAGCGGGTCCGTGGCCACGTTCCCGCCGCCGCACGCCTTCTTCTGGACGCGAGAGGTGGACATCAATCTCGGGTACGTCTGGTACCGCCACGACGAGGGCGGTCGCTTCGGTCTGGGGGTGCGGCAGCACGACCGCGAGGAGGACCCACGATACGTGGAGAATTTCGCGCTCTACAACGCACCACCCGGCACGCGTCAACGGATGGCGACCTACTTCTACGCGGGTACCGGTCCGGCTGAGGCCACCCGGCAGGACGTGCTGGCCTTCACCCATGGCGACAGGTTCAAGCCGGTCCCTGGGTATCAGACGTTCGTGAACCACTTCCACCTCCGGTTCACCGAACGCCAGCGGGCGTTGGGCTCCCTCGACCAGAAGTTCCCCGACCTCGAGGCCATGAAGGGCGTGGGGCTCAACATCGTTGGGCTGAGTGATTTTCATGGTGACCTGAACGGCGACGACCCCGGGCCGAAGCGTTTCCCGGACTGGAAGGATTACGCCGAGGCCAGCCAGAAGGCGTCCGACGTCGACTTCCTCGTCACCCCGTGGGAGGAGCCGAGCACGTATTTCGGAGGTCACTTCAACACGATGTTTCCGAAGAACGTGTACTGGTCGAGGGTTCGTGAAACGGGACAGCCCTACACCGAGAACGACCCCACCTTCGGCACGGTGTACCACGTCGGCAACGCGGAGGAGATGCAGCGATTGCTCGACGACGCGGACGGGTATTGGTTCCATGCGCACCCGCGCACCAAGGGCACCACGGGATACCCCGACCACATCGTCGACGAGCCCTATGTGCGAAACGACCGCTACCTGGGTGTCGCCTTCAAACCCGGCATGGGCCAGGACCTGTCGGAGCAGCGTCTGTGCGACTATCGCTGCTTCGGCGCGACGGATACGATGAACAATCTCTTCGCCGGGTCCGGACTCCGGCCGAAGTACATCATTGCGGACGTCGATACCTACCAGAAGGGACCGAACGACGACATCTACGCCAACTTCCCGGTGAACTACGTCAAGCTCGACAGGCTGCCGAGAGCGGACGAGAGCTGGCGCCCGATCCTGACGGCGCTGCGCAATGGCGACTTCTTCGTGACGACGGGCGAGATCCTGATCTCGGACTACGCGCTGGAAGGTGACGGCGACCGGCGCACGGTCGCGGCCAACGTCGAGTGGACGTTCCCGCTGGAGTTCGTCGAGGTCGTCTGGGGAGATGGCACCGCGATCGACCGTGAGATCATCTCCACCACCGAGTTGCCCCCCTTCGGTTCCACACGTTTCGAGCTCCCCTTCGACGCCGCCGGCAAGGCATGGATCCGCTTTGCGGTCTGGGACTCGGCCGGTAACGGGGCGTTTGTCCAGCCGAAGTGGGTGAGTCCGCCGACGGAACCATAGGCCGGCCTCAGGCGCTGGCCGTACGCAACGCGGGCGCCTCTCGGGTCGAGAGCGAGCCGACGACGGCGAGATTCACGAGATTGAACAACAGACCGATGGCGAAGGCGCCTCGGTAGGCGCCTGACAGGTCGAAGATGAATCCGCCGAGCCAGCCCCCGAGAGCCATGCCGACGGCCCCGAAGAAATAGACCGTCGCGATCCGCCATCCAAGCGAGCCGGCCGGAAAATACGTGCTGATGATCAGGACGTAGCTCGGGATGATGCCTCCAAAGGCGAGCCCGAAGAGGGCCGAGAGCACGTAGAGGCCGGACAGGCTGTCGACCACGAGAAACAGGCTCAGCACGATCGCCTGGCTTGCGGAGCCGAGCAGCAGCATCCGGAGTCCACCGATGCGGTCACCCACCGTCCCCCAGGCGATCCGGCCGACGAAGCCGAAGCCGAGGAGGACCGCCAACACCTCCGCCGCCCGCGCCAGGGGATACCCGAGGTCGGTCGTGTGGGAGAGGATATGGACGATCGGCATCGCCATCGCCGCACAGCAGCCGACGATCGCGAGGCAGAGCAAGGCCAGGACCCCGCTCGTCCCGAGGCCGAGAGCGTGAAGACGAGATGCGCCCCCGGCGGTCGACCCATGCTCGGCGACGACCGGCGCTCGGGGTCGCAGTAGCAGGCTGAGGGGCACCATTGTGAGAACGGCGAACACCGCATAGACCCGGTATGCTTCGCGCCAGCTACTCCGTTCGATCAGCAGCCGGAAGATTGCCGGCCAGACGATCCCCGCCAATCCCTGGGCGCTGATGACGATGGCCACGGCCAGTCCGCGGCGACGGTCGAACCAGCGCGCGATGTTCGCGAGGAGCGGCGAGAACAGGGCGGCGTTGCCGAGGAGACCGATCAAGATGCCATGGGCCAGCAGGAACGTCCAGCGGTTTGTCGTGACGGACACGACCGCGGCGCCAACCGCGACCATGACGGCGCCGAGGAGCGCCGGGGTACCGACGCCCGATCGGTCCGACCACCGGCCGATGAAGATACCGCCCAGCCCCATGCCGAAGATCGTCACCGAGTAGGCCATCGACGGCACCCATCGCAAGCCGCCGAAGTCTTCAGCCACCGGCTTCAAGCCGACGATCACCACGAAATAGCCGCCGGCGCCGATCGTCATCATCAGCAGCGAGGCCACGGTCACGATCCAGCCGTAAGGCCGCTCGACGCTCTCGTGCATGTCGACCGTCACAGGTTCTGCATCAGCGTACGCATGCCCTCGCCGATCCGGGCGAGCGCGGCCTGGTAGATGAACCGATCCCACCCAATACAGAAGTGGCGCACCCCCAGGTCGATGTAGCGCTTCGCCTCCTCGGCGTCGGCGATCTCGATGCGAGGGGGAACTCCGTGTTCGATGGACTTGCTGATGACCAGCTCCTCGAACGGTCGGATCTCGGCCGTGTTCATCAGATCGGGCGTGCCCCGAGACAGCCCGAAGTCCGCGGGCCCCCACTGCGTCATGCTGACGCCCCTCTCGCTCGCAGCGGTCAGTATCGCGTCGATGTCATCGACGGCGACACTCTTCTCGATCATGATGGCGATGACGATCGAGCGCAGGTCCTCCAAGTAGCGCCCGGTGTCGTATCCCGCCAGCGCCGGCCGACGAAGCTTCACGCCCATCCGACCGCCGCCCTCTGGCGTGTCGGGCCGTACCGATCGGTAGGCGGATTCGACGTCTTCGGGGGTTCGCAGGTCGGTGAAGAGGATCCCCTTGAACCCGGCACCCAACGCAGCCTGGGCCCAGAACCCCTGACTCTCCTGATCGGGTTTGAGCATCAGGGGCAGGTTGCCGGCCTGGCCGGCCCGGGCGATGTGGCAGAGGGCCTGCATGTCGAAGGCCGAGTACTCGGCGTCATACTCCCCGTAGTCGAACAGACCCGTGTCGCCGATGATCTCGGGAATGTCCGGATCGCTGAACAGGAAGTGGGTGCCAACGGTCGGCGCGCCTGCGGTCAGTTTGTCGCGAAGAGCATTGCGCATGATCATGGGTCGCTTCTCCGATGTTCTTCCTTGTCCGTATCCGCGTCCGGCGGATCGAATCCTCGCACGTTGTCAGCCGTGCACCGCGCGTGGGACGTACGCCACGAATCACGGTGACGGGACATAGTGGACTGTATCAGTCATTCCTGTAGCGGTCGCCGGAGCGCAGCGCCCGGCGGGCCAGGCGCGACGACCGAGCATACCGGAAGTATTCGAGGGAGGAGCAACGCCGTCCGCCGGGATGCTCCGCCCGGGGAGTGCTACAGAAATGACTGATACAGTCCACTAGCTGATGATACCGAAGAGGATCACGACGCGGTGTCTGCCGCCGATCTCGCGCAGGGTCGAAAGATCTCCGCGTGACCACACAGCATCTGTCGGGTGTTGCGGACTGCACAGCACCACCGCCTGGGTGGCATGGTCGATGTGACGTTCCAGCGCGTCGACATTCATGACATATCGACCCTCGTGATGCTGCTCCCCCTCCATGTCGACGATCCTGATGTCCGTATAGAAGACGCTGTAGCTCGGCGTCTGCACGACGACCTGGCTCTCGCCGGCACGAGGAGCCTTCAGCGAGCTCAGGACGGCCGGGTCGACACGGTCCGAATGGACGAGCAGATCCGGGTTGACGCCGACGCCATGGCGTCGCGTGTTCCAGTCCTTGATGGCCTCGGCGTATGAGGGAGGGGTGGGCAGGTAGCCCCACGTCTCGCGCCGGAGGCGGTCTGCCCGGGGCACGGTGCTGGCGGCCCGGCGTCTGAGGTCCATGTCCCAGGCGCTCGCCGAGGGCGCGATGGTGTCCGTGCCCTGCCCGTCGCGTACCCGTTCCACGGCACCGATCCGAGAGACCCAGTTGACGCACTCGACACCGAAACGGTCGGGGACCCCACCGTGGGCGGACGTCGAATCACGCGCTGCAGGCATCACGGCTGCAGCCGGGTGTGCCTGGAAGGCGGCCGTTCCGACGGTGCCGGCGAGCGCAGTCATTCCGGCGTTCTTCAGGAACGCTCTGCGGTCGGGCCTCGTGTGCTGTGACATGCGCGCGCTCCCTCTCCTGGCTCGTCCTGGGACACTAGTACTACTTTGTTAGATCGCACAATTTGGGCGAGATCCGACAAGTGATCTAATTTGAGGACATTGTACTTTTCCGGCGAATTCGGTACCCTGCGCGGTAGTGCACGACCGCCGCACGGTGGGGCAGTTGCGTCGCCTGATGAGATGGCTCGAGGCCTTCAAGGCGTGCTTCGGCCATCGCGCACAGGAGCTGGCGTTGCGCCGGTACGTCCAGGGGTTGCTCAGCGACAGCCCGCGCAAGTCGATGGAAGCGATGCTGGCGCGGGGGACCGATCCCGGGGGCTATCAAGCGTTCCAACACTTCATCACCGATGCGCCGTGGAGTGCCGACGGCGTCTGGCGCTGCCTGCGGGCGGTGCTGCCCGAACGCGAAGGGCTGGTGATCTTCGCTGGCACGAGTTTCCCCAAGCCAGGGACGTCCTCGGTCGGGGTGGCCCGCCAGTACTGTGGGGCCGTGGGGAAAGTCGCCAATGGCCAAGTGGCGGTCACCGCGGCGCTGTGGACCGGGCTGCGCGCCTACTTGCTGGGGGCCGCGCTCTATGTGCCCGAGGCGTGGCTGACCGACGCCGCCCGCGATCGGGCGCGGCTTCCCCGGGGTGTCCGGTTGCAGGCGAAGTGGCGCCAAGCGCTCACCCTGCTCCGGCAGGTGCGCGCCAGCGGCCTCACCGGCACCGGCGTGCTGGCCGATGCGGAGTTTGGCGATACCGGCCTGTTTCGGGCCATGTGGCATCGGTTGCGGCTCCCCTATGCGGTGGGGGTTTCCTCGTCGCAGACCGTGTTCCTGGGCCGGCCGCGCCTCGTGCACCGGCGGGGCGGCCGGCTGGGGCGCCCGCGCACCCGGCCAGACCTGGCGGCGGACGTGCGGGCGTACACGGTGGCCCAGGCCGCCAAGGCGCAGCCGCGGTGGCGGCCCATCAGCTGGCGCAACCGCCGCGGCGGGCGCCGCTGGACGGTCCAGTGTGTGGCCCTGCGGGTGACCCCGGCCCACGACTGGCGCGACCGCCGGCTCGCCCCCGAGGTGTGGCTGCTGGCCGAACGCGACACGGGCGCGACGCCGCGGACCAAATACTTCTTCGTCAACCTGCCGGCCACCACCTCCTGGCCGCAGCTCGTCCGACTCGCGCATCAGCGGTGGGCCATCGAGCAGCAGTTCCAAGAGTTGAAGCCCCACCTCGGGTTGGATCACTTCGAAGGCCGCACGTTCCCGGGCTGGCACCATCACGTCGTGCTCACCGCCGTGACGTACAACTTCCTGCAGGCCGAGCGGCGGCGGCACCTCGCCGGGCTCACCTTTCCAGTGGCCCGCGCGATCGTGCAGGAAATCTTCACCGCGGACCTCTTTGCTCCACGGCCGTTCTACCTGAAGCGCATCGAGGCGCTAAAGTCGGTGCAATTGCGGATCTAACAAAGTAGTACTAGGCGAGGCCGAGCTTCGGGGGCAGGTCGTCGAGGGTCGTGATCGTCTCGACCGCTGTTTGCGGGGGACGCGGTTCCCGGGCCAGCAGGAGGGCCTTGAAGCCGACGGCCACGGCGCCTTCGTAGTCGTCGCGATAGGTGTCGCCGACGTGCAGGATCTCGGTGGGTTCGAGCCCGAGGCGGCTCGCGGCCTCCAGAAACATACCGGCTTCGGGCTTGGCGAAGCCAACCTCCGCGGACGCCAGCACGTGCTCGAACAGGCGACCGAAGCCGAACGCCTGGCTGAACCCGCTCAGTCCGGCCTGCCAGTTCGACAGCATGACCAAGCGATACCCGGCCCGTCGAAGGGTGGTCGGCACGTGGGCCACGTCCGGCAACACCGCGAACCCGGGCGGGCCCAGGATGTTCCACAACGGGCCGGCGTGCCGCGCCACTGTCGAATCGGGTACCTGCACACGCAGTCGTTTGAAAAGGTGTCGGGTCAGATCGGCCTCGAACGCGGCCAGCTCAGCCTGGGAGAACCGGGGCGAGTAGCGATGACCACAGATTCCGAAGATGTCGTACAGGATTTGGTGTTCCCAGGGTGCCGCCGCCAGCCCTTGCTGTGCGAGGTACTCCATGAGCTTGGCACCACGGCCCGCGCCGTGGCGTGGGTACACGAGCGTGCCATAGAAGTCGAGCGTGAGGGCGCGGATGTCGTGGAACCGTGAGGGCATCGTCCAACCGGAGCGCCCGGTAGCGCAGGGCCTCCCGGCGCCTCAGGACACCATGATGCGACGGGGGTGCTGCGAGTTGTCCTCCAGCCCCGTCTTCTTGACCTCGAGCTCCTCGACCGTCGGCTGCACGTCGCCGTCGACATCGGACACGCGCGAGACCAGGGTGTGCTCGCCGGGGCTCGAGCTCTGCCATGTATGCGTGAACAGCTTCCAGGCATATTTGCTTTGCGCAGGATCGACGGTTGCGACCTCCCACGGGCCATCGTCGACGCGGACCTCGACCGATCGGATGTCCGTGCCGTCGTGCAGGACGAAGCCCAGCGCCGTGAATGTGTCGTCCTGGCGCGTCACCCGGGCGATCACCGACTTCAGCCGCATACGCGTGATGGCGGTCTCCTTCCACTTCACCTCGCCGCCGATCACCTCGGCGCGCAGCGTGCGGTACCAGCGCGCCTGGAACTTGCCGAGATAGGGGTCCTCCTGGACGTGGACGTTCGCGACCCATTTGACGTTGGGCGCGCCATACCATCCCGGCATGATGAGCCGGAGCGGAAACCCCTGGTGCACGGTGAGCGGCGCGCCGTTCATCGCGGTGGCCAGGAACGGCTCCGGTGTCATCGCCCTGGACACCGAGATACTGCGGCCGTATTGCTGCTCGACCTCGTACGGCCGGCCGCGGAATTCCACCTCCTCCATCCCCTTGTCGGCGCCGAGAAACACGATCTCCCGCGCGTCCTTCTTCACGCCGACGTGGTGCAGGACGTCGCGCACGCGAACCCCCGTCCAGCGGGCGTTCGAGGCCGAGCCCTGCATCGATCGACGGCTGTTGCCGGAGCACTCGAACCCAGCATCGAGCTCTGTTTGCCCCAGCGCCCGGATGTCGTCCAGCGACAGCGCGGCCTCGCGATCGACGAGCCCGGTCACCTTGAGGCGAAAGCTCGTGCCATCGACCACCGGATGGCCGTAGTGCTGTGTGGTGAAGAATCGATCGGCGGGTGTCACGGGTCCGTCGATCGTGCGAATGTCGAGCCAGCGGCGCTCGGGACCACGCTCGGGTTCCCAGCCGTCGGGGTAGTCGGTGAACGGCACGACCTCGTGGCCCTGGGCCAGCGCGGGTAGCGCCCAGGCCGGTAGGGCCATCAGGCCCAGTCCCGCGGCGGCTCCTTTGAGGATGTCTCGTCGGCTCGGCGCGCTCGTCATCAGCCTTCTCCCTCTGTTTTGCCTCGCGAAAGCCTTCGACACGACGCCTGCCGAGGGCCCGACCCGGGCATAGGGCCGGACTCGCCTCGACGGCGGGCGGCTGTGCTGCGAGATGATACGTGATCCGCCTCCCGCTCCGCACGTCGAGATCGGTGCCACCGCTGCCTCTCCCCGACGCGGTGGGCACTCCGTGGGGCCGGGATCAGCGAGTAGGCACGACGCGGGGTTGGACGCTGAACAGGTCTCGTGCTTCGCCTGTCGAATCCTGGGCCATGAGGACTGGCCCCTCGTCCGTCAAGCCGAGTCGGAGACGAACGTGCCCCGCCTTGTCGAAGAGCTCGAGCAGCGGGAGATCCTGTTCCAATCTGAGGGTGGCCCGCGCCTCGCCGCGTTCGTTGACCAGGACGAATTCCCTCGCCTCCTGTGGATCGGAGACGCCCGATTGCGCCAGGCCAGCCGCGGCGGCGGCCAGCACCAGGATGGTCAGGACGAGCTGGCCCAGAGGGCGGCGCGTGTTCGGTGCACGGTCGAGGTTGGCTGGCGTCGCTGCGCTCATGGTCATGCTCCTTGGAATGTGTCACGGTGTGAGACGAGATCCGTCGGTTACTTGGACGAAATCGAGGCCGGCATGGCCTGGCTGTTGTTGACAGGTGGTCTGTCCGGTTGTGTTTGACAAGTGATCTGACCGCTTTCGCTACAGTGACGCCTGTGGGCCGACGGCGTTCTGGGCCGGCATGGCCTGGCTCGATCCGGCCGGCAGACTGGTGTATAAGGGTTCCGGCCCGGGAGTCCGAATGAGAATCCCGGTCACTGGCCGGCCATCCCGCACCGAGGAGGCAATCCCATGCGCACGATTCGAGCGAAGCTGATCGTCTGTTGGATAGGCGCGGCTCTGTTCGCGGTGCCCGTCGCTGCCGAGGCGCAGACTACCCGGATCGTGATCGATCGCGTGGAGTCTCCGACCTACGGTGGGCAGAGATTCGGCGACGTCGGCCAATACGAAAAGCTCGTGGGCCGCGCGTTTGGCGAGGTGGACCCGTCGCATCCGCTGAACGCGGGAATCCAGGACATCGAGCTCGCACCGCTGAACGAGCGTGGCCGGGTCGAGTATGTAACGGATTTTTACTTGATCAAGCCGGTCGACATGACCAGGGGCAACCACACGCTCGTCCACAACGTGATCAACCGGGGCAACAAGGGCCACTGGAGCATCGGAGTCGAGGGTCGGAACGAGCCGACCGGCCCGGGCGATGGGTTCCTCGAGAGGAGGGGGTCTGCCATTCTGTGGAGTGGCTGGCAGGGCGACATCCTGCGTACCAACGATCGGATGAGCATCGATGTTCCGGTGGCCAGCAACCTCGACGGCTCGGAGATCACAGGACAGGTGCGAACCGAGTACGTTCGGTCCGAGCCCGCCAGGTCGCTCTCGCTGAGCGAGGCGCCCTACACCACGGGCACCAGGCCCTACGAGACCGTGAGCCTGGACAACACGACTGCCACGCTCACCAGGCGAGTGCGGGAGGGCGACCCGCGGCAATCCATTCCCTCCTCCGACTGGGCGTTCGCCGACTGCAGCGACGTCGCCTTCCCGGGGCGTCCCGACACCACGATGATCTGCCTGAAGGATGGGTTCGATACCAACCACATCTACGAGCTGATCTACACGGCCAAGAATCCCACGGTGCTGGGGCTGGGCTACGCCGCGATTCGCGACGTCATCGCGTTTTTCCGGTACGAGGCGGCGGATGCCTCCGGCACCCGGAACCCGCTCGCCGGGCAGATCCAGAACGTCCTCATCTGGGGGTCGTCACAAACCGGGGCCGCCCTGCGGGCGTTCATCCATCTGGGCTTCAACGAGGACATCGAAGGACGACGGGTGGCGGACGGCGCGCATGTGAGGGTCGCGGCCGGCGTGCAGCCGCTCGGCGTGCGGTTCGGGCAGCCGGGGCGCGCGCCGTTCGAGCACACGCAGCATCTGTTTCCGCGTTACGAGGCTCCGCTCTCCTGGATGCCGACATTCGACCCGTTGAGGGATCGCACGGGCGGGATTCTTGCGCGCTGCCTACAGTCGAAGACCTGCCCGAAGATCGTGTCGACCTTCACGTCGTCCGAGTTCTACAACCACAGGATGTCCGCCAGCATGACCGATGCCCTGGCGACCAAGGATCTCCCGGTGCCCGAGAACGTTCGTATGTACTTCGCCGCGGGCACGCCCCACGGGACCGGCGGCGGGCCTCCGCAGTGCAAGTACCCGGGTAGTCCCAATGACGCGCGGTTCGTGCACCGGGCCGCCTTCGACGCGCTCGACAGGTGGGTGACCAAGAATGCGCTCCCACCCCCGAGCAAGATGCCCACGCTGCGCGAGGGAACGCTCGTTTCTCCCAAGCGTGACTCGCGATTCGAACAGGTCCAGTGGCCGGAGATCCCGGACATCATCTATACGGGACTGGTGAATCGATTCGAGCTCCTGGACTTCGGATCTGGGTTCCGGAACGAGGACGTGTCCGGCATCATCACGGAGCATCCGCCGCGCCGGACCGGTCGCGAGTATCCCATCCTGGTCCCACAGGTCGACGCCGACGGCAACGATCTGGGGGGGATCCGATCCAACCTGTTGCTGGCGCCGACCGCCACCTATACCGGGTTCAACGAGCGGGCCGCGGGCTACTCGGAGGGCGGCTTCTGCGACAACCGGGGCATCGTCAGTCCGTTTCCCAAGACCCGCGCGGAACGGCTGGCCACCGGGGACTCGCGTCTGTCGCTCGAGGAGCGCTACACGGATCACGCGGGATACGTGGCTGCGGTGCGTGTGGCGGCAGAGAAGCTGGTTGCGGACAGATATCTGCTGCCCGAGGATGCCGCGACCATCATCGCCGAGGCGGAGGCGAGCGACGTGCCTTCGATCGCTCAGGGCCGGTAGGCGACTGCCTCCGTCTGTCAGACGCGCCGCGTGGGTCCCTCTCCGTGCCGGCCGTGGGCGAGGAATTCGACCAGCCGTTCTGGGGCGGGGAACGCGAGGGCACCGCCAAGGCTCCGTAGGGAGGCGGTAGCCACGCGAGGGTTCCGGAAGGAAGCTACGACGACGGCTTCAACGCCCGAAAGTTGATGCCGAGCGTGCCGAATTGCGCGGCACTCGATTGCTGCGGCGCGCCGTGAAAGACATCGGCTCTCCAGGTGATCGCGAAATCCTCGAAGCCCGCCGCCCGCACCGTCGCCTCGAGCTCTGCTTCCAGCAGAGCACCGGCGATTCAACCGGTCCAGAGGTCGATTCTCTCCTGCGCGCCCTGGGGAACGGCCTTCTGGACGAGGATATCCCCGATCTGGAGTCGCCCACCGGGCCTCGGCGCGCGGGCCATTTCGGCCAGCGCGGCGGGCTTGTCCGGGAGCAGATTCAGCACGCCGTTGGAGATAATCACATCTGCCCAACCGTCTGGTACAGGGAGGACTTCGCCGTAGGCGATCCGGAACTCCACATTCTCGAGGCCGGCAGACCGGGCGCTCGCCTTCGCCTTGTCGAGCATGGCGGACGTCATGTCGACGCCAACGACCTGACCGGTTGAACCGACCATGCTGGCGGCGATCAGACTGTCGATTCCCGCGCCACAGCCAATGTCGACGACCTTCTCCCCCGGGGCGAGCGCGCCAATGCTGAAGGGGTTGCCCGTACCGGCAAACGACTCTATCGATCCTTCAGGGACGGCTACCAGCCATTCATCGGCGTATTCGAGAAGCCGCGCGAGCGGGCGGCCAGTGTGGAAATGAAACCCGCGCCTTGGCTCACAGGCCACCATCTCGTACTCGGCCTGGATGGCGTGGCGCAGTGCGTCCCGATCGAGAAGGGGTGGGGCGGATCCACTCATGGAGCCTCCTTGGTTCGAGGGACGGCCGAGAGCAACGCGGACCACCGGATCTTACACCCGCGCTCCTCCCGGGTGTGCCCCGTTCACCCGAGCAGGCTCCGGGCGTCCTTCAGCATCGCGACGAGGGCGGCCCGGACCTCCTCCGGTGTACTGACGGGGTCGGCGAACGCCAGCCGGACCGGCCGCGGTCCCTCGGCGGTCACGGCCGACATCTCGAAGCCGTACCGGTCGACGCCAGTCATGCTGGCGGCGGTGATGTCGGTCGC
Source organism: Vicinamibacterales bacterium (assembly GCA_965197935.1). Lineage (GTDB taxonomy): Bacteria > Acidobacteriota > Vicinamibacteria > Vicinamibacterales > CAZQMT01 > CAZQMT01. The sequence continues at coordinate 2,007,724 of CBDAOD010000003.1, forward strand.
CTTCGAGAATGCCTTGCAGTAGGTCAGCATGGCGTCGGCGTGGTCGTCGTTCATGTGGGCGATGACGCCGGCGGCCGACGGCGCGAGCGGGTCCGGTTCGGCGCCCCGCCACTGCGCCGCGTCCAGCCACGACATCCGCCCGTAGCCGCCGATGTATCTGATCGACTCGACTCGTAGCTTCCAGAACGCGAAGTCGCCGAAGTCGGCATAGTAGGCGGCGTTCGGATGCGCGGCCAGGAACGCCGTCCGTGCGCTGCCATCGTCGGCTCCCACCTGCGTGCAGGGCCCCAGCAGCGTCACGCGGCCGTTCGCGAGCGGGTCCGTGGAGCCGCGTTCGGCCACGAGCAGCGATGCCCGGGGATCGCGCTGCAGGTTCCTGGTGTGCTCGGCCATCGTGCTCACGAGAAAGACCGGGTTCCCGTCGTCGAAGGCGACCGTCACGAACGAGCCGTAGGGGTAGCCAGCCGGCTCGGCCGCCAGGGTGCACAGGGTGCCGGTCGTCATCTGCGCCACCAGGGTTCGCGCCCGCTCGGCGTGCGTGGGCGTCGGAACGTCGACATCGTAGAGCGGCTCCGGCGCGTCACCCGACGGCCGGGCATGGGCATCGTTGGTCATGGTCGTCTCTCTCACCCGTGGGTAGATCCTTCTCGCGTACCGTCGAGGGGCGCGCTCTTCTCGGATTGCGCGGCGCACGACGGGCTCGGTCGCGACAGGTTGTGGTGGAGCCTATCCCCCCGGCCCCGCGCGGACCAGCAGCGCTCCAAAGACGATCGCCGCGGTCGCCCATAGACGAACCAGTCCCGGCGAACGCCCGAGCCACCATTCGATGAAGGCGTCCAGACGAGCTCGCCCAGAGATGAGGATCGCGATAGCTGCCACAATCGAGATCCCACCCACCACACGAATAACCGTCGGCGCGCGGCAGTCTGGCGCAACAGCGAGGAACACCACGCCCAGCACGAGGCGGATGGCCACAGCGAACCAAAACCGAGCGGGAGTCTGCCAGCGCTGGATCAGCTCGATCAAGCGCCGCGGGCTGGCAAGCCCCATCACTCCGAAGAGGGCAATGACAACACCAAGGGCGGGTACGACAAAGGCCACTAGCGACGCTGGAGGGTCTCGATGATCAGGCCGCCGGTCATCGGTCCCAGCTCGTCCATGTTGAGCACGATCTCTGTGGCGATCGCTCCGCTGTTGCCGGGGGTGGCCTTCGTCACGACCAGGTGAAAGCTCGTCTGCCATTCGATCATCCCGGTGAACACGATCGTGCCGCTGGCCATGCCACGCTCGTCCAGCGTGTACCGACCCGAGAACGAGCTGGTCTTGATGGCGCGCTGGTTGGCCTGCATACCCGGGCCATTGGCCACCAGCTGGCCGGTGAGCGTGCCGTCCGGGTTGAAGTGATACTCGCGATAGCTGATCGCTGGTCTCTGGGCGTCGTGGGCGTGAGCCGTGCTCACGAACGTACCGGAGAGGCTGGCGTTGGTGAATGCGGCCCCGTCTGGCAGACGCGATAGCTCTTCGGTGATCAGGCCCCCGGTGTTCGGTCCTAGCTCGTCGAGGCTGAGCGAGACGTCCTGAGCGACGGTTGACGAGCCGACGCGGCTACCGCGGTTCACGACGAAGTGGAAGCCTGTTTCCCACTCGACCATCCCCGTATACATGATCGATCCAGAGCCGAACCCGTGCTCATCGACGCGATATTGCCCCGTGAACTCCACGTCCTTCGCGCCGCGCTCGGCCGCCAGCATTCCCGGTGCGCTGACGACGCTGGCGCCCGAAAAGGTTCCGTCACCATTGAAGTTGTACAACCGGTAGGCCACGGCGGCGCGGTGACCACCACGGGCGACGGCCCGGCTCGCGTAGGTGCCCGAGAGGCTTGCGTTGTCAAACGACTCCTGGGCGGATGTTCGGGCGCCCGCGGGCTGGACCGCCAGGGTGGTAAGTACGAGCACGAGCGCGCAAACGGCGCAGAGATCAAAACGTACGGCAAGTCTTGGCACTAATCGTCTCCTCGAGCAGGCGGTACCCGGCTGCCCATGATAGGGGTGCACAGCTCCAGCGTCGCAGACGGGTCGGCGACGAATTTTGCATCATAGCACGCCGGGAACCGACTCGCGCCGAGCGCCGGGAGGCTCGATCTCACGCCCCCTCTGCGTGCGCATCCAACCGGTACACCTCGTCGACTGGCACGCGGGGAGTATAGTGGACACATGTCTCGATGCCTGCCACGCCAACGCCTGGAGGACCTGCGAATGCTGCCGTTCTCCCTGTCCCGACTCTGGCTGGTTACCGTCCTCGTCCTCGTTGCTGGCCCCGCCCCGAGCGGCCAGCGCGTGGACCAGTCGCGCGACGCCAGTTACGGAGATCTGGTTGCCTTGTTCGAGGACTGGCGGAGCTTCCAGCGCCCGCGACTGAGCGCCGGGGTTCCCGACTACTCGGCGCCGGCCATGGCCGTGCAACGCCGCGAGCTGGCCGACTACCGGCGCCGGCTCGCCGCCATCGACCCGAGCGGCTGGCCAGTGGCCCAGCAGGTCGACTTCCACCTGGTGAGGGCAGAGCTCAACGGTCTCGAGTTCGACCATCGCGTGCGCCGGCCCTGGACCCGAAACCCCGCCTTCTACGCGACGGTCTTCCCTGCGCAGAGCGATGTCCCGGCGCACGAGGGCCCGGTGATCGACGGCTGGATCGACCTCTGGACCTACGAGTATCCGCTGAACCAGAGCGGTGCCACCCGGCTGGCCGAGAGGCTCCGCACGATTCCGCCGCTCCTCGAGCAAGCGCAGGGAAACCTCGTCGAGGACGCCAGGGATCTTTGGATGGGCGGGATCCGGGCCATGGCGGACCAGCGCGCCAACCTGGAGGCGCTTGCCGAGCGTGTAGAGGGTACCAGCGCCGAACTGGACGGTGCGATCGAGCGCGCACGCGAGGCTACCGTGACGTTTCACGCCTGGCTCGAGCGCGAGCTCCCCTCGAAGACCGGGCCGTCGGGCGTCGGGAAGGTGGACTACACGTGGTATCTGCAGCAGGTCCACCTCGTGCCCTACACCTGGGAGGAGGAGGTGGCGCTGATGCGCCACGAGCTCTCGCGCTCCCACGCTGCGTTGCGGCTCGAGGAGCACCGGAACCGCGACCGCCCCCCGCTCATGCGCGAGGGATCCGCCGAGGAGTACGACCGCCGGTTCAACCAGGCCGTCACCGAGTTCATGGCGTTCCTCGACGATGACGAGGTCGTCTCGGTCCGCCCGTACATGGACGCCGCCCTGCGTGCCAAGATCGGCGCGTTCGCGCCGGCCGAGGGGCTGCGTGGATTCTTCAGCGAGGTGGCCTACCGCGACCCGGTTGCGATGCGGACGCACAGCTATCACTGGATCGAGCTGGCTCGGATGGAGCGGGAGCCGCACCCGAGCCCGATCCGGCGGGTGCCGTCGCTCTTCAACATCTTCGACGCCCGGTCGGAGGGTCTCGCTACCGGAATGGAAGAGTGGCTGATGCACGCCGGCCTCTTCGACGATCGCCCGCGTGCTCGAGAGCTCATCTACATCATGCTCGCCCAACGCGCGGCACGTGCGCTGGGCGGCCTGCTGATGCACGGCAACGAGTTCACGATCGAAGAGGCCGTGGAGTATGCGGCGGACTGGACGCCGCGCGGCTGGATGCCGCGCGAGAGCAACACCGTCTGGGGCGAGCAGCACCTCTACCTCCAGCAGCCCGGCTACGGGACCAGCTACCTCATCGGGAAGATCCAGATCGAGAAGCTGATGGCCGAGCGGGCCCGCCAGCTCGGTGAAGCGTTCACCCTCAAGCGGTTCATGGACGAGTTCAGCGCGGCCGGCGTGATCCCCGTCTCGCTCGTCCGGTGGGAGCTGACCGGCGACGACGACGAGGTCCGGCGACTGACCGCGACGCGCTGAGGTCGTCGGGGTGAGGCGCGTCCCTCGTCGGGCAGCTCACTCGCTGATCGTCCTGGCGAGCGCGTCCGCGATGAGGCTGTTGTCGGCGCGATTGGGATGACACCCGTCGGTCCTCACGAACATGCGCCAGTGGCGACCATCGCCGCCCTTGGTGCGACGCAGGACTTTCACCACGGGCTGCTAGAAGAAGCCCCCCAGAACAGCAGCACCAACAGGATGACGGCCAGCCAGGCCAAGGCCTGCAGACGCCTCGGGCCGAGTGTGCCGAATCTCATGCTTCCCCCTTGGCGCGAAAAGCAACACGCCGTTGGGCATTGTGGAGGTTGATCCTGCCTGGCGTCACCGCGACGCGGCTTGCCCTCGCTGCCCAGCCCGGCGTCAGACGTGGCAACCCTGGTGAGCGCCGGGGCCACAGAGGGGGCATGGCACTGTCTGGGTATGCTGGCGTGTCGCGATCTGCCTACACGGCTGCAGCCTCGAGCGCCGCGAGGACCCGCGCGTCCCGGAACGGAACCCGGCGGAGACGCACGCCGGTCGCATCGTAGATGGCGTTGGCGACCGCCGCAATCAAGGGTTTGCAGACCGCCTCACCGGCTCCGTAGTGCGGCAGATCGGACCGGTCCGGATTGGGATCGCCGTTGACCAGGACGATGTCGATCTCGGCCGGTGTGTCGGCGTGCGTCAGGCTGGGATGCGATCTCCAGTCCACGCTCGTGACCTTTTCGGTGTCGAACTGCACCTCCTCGTGCAGCGCGCGGCTCAGCGAATGGAGCATCCCGCACTCGATCGTGCGGCGCAGCGCCTCGGGGTTGACGATCAGCCCGCAGTCGTGCGCGCAGACGATGCGCCTCGCCCAGACGTGACCGGTTTCACGAGTGACCTCGACCTCGACGATCTGCGCGACGACCGTCTGGTTGCGGAAGGCGTACGCGATCCCTCTGCCGAGCATGACGGCTCCGGACTCTCGCGACGTCGGCGCAGGACGCGTATCCCAGCCATAGGCGTCCGCGGCCGCGCGAATGACGGCGATCGAGCGCGCCCGTCTGAACCCGCTGTCGTCGTCGGTGCCGCCGGCGAGCAGCTTCAATCGGAACGCGACCGGATCGGCGTTCGTCGCCGCCGCCAGCTCGTCGATGAACGATTCGGAGGCGAACGTCACCTGCGGTCCGTTGGGATCCCGGAGGTTGCCGGTTCGAAGCGGGGTTTCCCACACCCGGGGGAGGCCCACCACCTGAGCCGCGCTGCGTCGGTTGGGGATGGCATACATCTCCGATGGCGTCGACGTGCGGCCCCTGTTCGGCGTCGCACGCCGCGTTCCCATGAGTTGCGAGATGAGGACCGTCTCGGCCTCGTTGTACCCGACATGATTGTAGGAGGCCGCCTGCGCGTCGTAATCGAGCGCGACGAGAGCGCCCGTTGCGTCCAGTCCGCCACGCAACCTGAATGTAAACGCGGGCCCCTTCGTATCCCACGCCGTCTCCTCGTCCCTCATCCACTGCACGCGAACCGGCCGGCCGAGCTCTTTCGCCAGGAACGCGGCCTCGAAGCCCGCGTCGTCGGCGGCCGTACGGCCGTAGCCCTGCGGACCTTCCATCCAGACGACGCGCACCCGATCTCTGGGCATCCCGAGAAATTCGGCGATGCCGTTCCGCATGCCGTAGGACTTCATGTCGTTGGAGTAGATCGTCATCTGACCGTTCGACGGGTCGGCCAGGGCATGCGCTGGACCGAACGCCGTGTGTCCCTGGAACGGGACATCGTACTCGGCTTCGATGACCGTGGCAGCGCCCTCGAGCGCCGCCTCGGGATTTCCCACGACGTCCGGATCGGAGCTCGACGTGGGTGTCGCACCGCGCATGTAGGCATACAACTCGTCGGAGGTCGGGAACGGCGCCGCCGCCGGCTTCTCCCACTCGACCTCCAGCCGTCTGGCGGCGTCGATCGCCTGCTCCTCCCGCGCGCAGACCACGGCCACGTAGTTGCCCTTACGGACCACCCGGACGAACCCGGGCAGATCCCGAACGGACGACTCGTCGATGCCGAGGAGCGTGGCGCCCACAATCGGCGGCTTGACGTTGCGCGCGTGAACCATGCCGGGAACCGTGACATCCACGGCCCACGTCAACGACCCATCCACCTTGGGCGGAATGTCATAGCGCTCCGGCGACTGGCCGACGATCCGGAGATCCTGGACCGGCTTGACGTCGGCCACACCGGTGGTCTCGTTGATATTGCTTCCCGTCAGCGTGACGTTGAACTGTCGCCCGCCGATCAGCTCCGCGTAGGTCGTGCGCCTGGAGGGATCCGACCTCAGGGTGATGACCGCGTCGCTGACATCGAGCTGCTCGGCCGGCACGCCGAACTGATCGGAGGCCAGCTCCAGCAGGACGCGCCGCGCCTCGGCGGCGACCCGCCGCATCGGCCAGCCATCCCGCTGTATGGCATCGGAACCTCCAGACCCCCCTTGGTCCGGGGTGACGTCGGTGCTGCCCATGACGAGGCTGGTGCTCTCGTAGGCGATGTCGAGCTCGTCGGACATGAGCTGCCGCAGTGCCGTTCCCGTGCCCTGGCCACAATCCGTCTTGCCCACGTAGAAGGTCGCCGTGTTGTCCCCGTGGATGACGATCCAGGTATCGAGCTGTCTGAAGTCGGGATCGGGATACGGCCCGCCCGTCTGGGCCCCGGCTGCGTCGCCTCCCGCCGCGGCGGCGAGTGGACCGGCGCCCGGGACGCCCGCCGCGCTGACGGTCACGACGAGAAGCCCCGAGGCCTTGAGGAACTCCCTGCGAGAGGTGGGGTTCCGCTGCTCCAGGACTGCTGCGAGGGCTTTTGGAATGCTCGTGAAGGTCGTCATGCCACCACCTCCTTCGCGGCCCTCGCTCCGTCCGCCGCCGACCCCGCCGCGACACGCTTGATGGCAGCCTGGACACGGTAGTAGGTCATGCACCGGCAGAGGGCTCTGGCCATCCCCTCACGGATCTCGGCATCCGTCGGATTCGGGTTTCGATCCAGCAGGGCCTTGGCCGTCATGATCTGGCCGTTCTGGCAGAAGCCGCATTGGGGCACCTGCTCGTCGATCCAGGCCTGCTGCACCGGGTCCAGCGTGCCGTCCTTTGCGAGTCCTTCGAGCGTGGTGATCTCGCCTTGGACCCGAGCCGTCGGCGTCACGCACGATCGGGTCGCGACACCGTCGATGATCACCGTGCACGCTCCGCACTGGCCGAGTCCGCAACCGAACCGCGGCCCGCGCAAGCCGAGGTCATTCCGCAGGACGTAGAGCAGCCGAGTCGAAGGGTCGATGTCGACGGTGTGTGTGGCGCCGTTCACAGTCAGTGTGACGTTGCTCATGTTCCACGCTCCTCAGCCGGGTTTCCACGTGGCCGCCCGATCAGAACCATATTCTAGTGCACCGCCGTCGAGATGCGGTCACGGATCGGGTTCGCAGCGTGACCGCATCTCGACGGCGGTGCACTAGCTTCGGCGATGGCTCTCGCGCCACGCCGGTTGCTGGTTGGGGACCGCCGATGGGCTTCACCTTCGGAACGGGCGGCGGCTTCGGGGCTATCGGCGCCGCCTGGCGGGTGGATTCCGCGGGAGTGCGCCCTCACGATCCTGCCGGTGAGGAACGTGGCGGTTCGCGCCTCCCGGAACGACCGGCAGCGCGATGTGGCTCGGCCGCGCCGCGTCATGGTACACGGTGTTCGTGGCGACCACCAGACGACGATGCCGGTTGAGCGGTTCACCGCTGTTGGGGTTCACGTCGAATCGGGGGAAGTTGCTGCTCGACACGTCGACCCGGAGGCGGTGCCCCCTCTTGAAGACGTTGGCTGTGGGATAGAGCGCGACCGTGAGCTGGTAGACCTGGCCCGGCGTCATGGGCGTCTCGCGCGTCAGCGACTCGCGGAAGCGGGTCCGCACGATGCCGTCCGACAGGTTGAGGTCGAACCCGGCGGGGAAGTCGTCGCTGGACGGATACACGTCGATGAGCTTCGCGGTGAAATCCGTATCGACCGCGGACGACGACACCCAGAGCCTGGCTTCCAGCTCGCCCGTGACCTCGAGATCCTCCTCGAGCGGCTCCGTCTGGAACACGAGCACGTCACGCCGGGCTGAGAGTGGAATGGGCGCCCGCCAGTTCCAGATGTGCGGGCCGCCGCGCTGGTTCCACGCGCCCTCGACCAGGATGCCGGCGCCCGACGAGATGCTGCCGCCAATGGTCGGGACGGGATCGCGCGGATCGAAGGTGAATCGCGTCCCCGCGTCTTCCCGGGAAGGCGGCGTGGTCGAGAGCCCGCCGCCGGATCCGAGGTAATAGCTCGTCGTCCGTGCGCGGTCCAGCGGCCAGTCCTGCTCCTCTCGCCAGTACCCGCCGTGGTTCAGCAGTCCCTCCTCGGTCCTGCCGCCATCGCCGGTGCCCATGACGAACACTCGCACCGGCGTGGCGAAGGGCGCGCGCTTGCCGACGGCATTGTCGAGCCCCTTCAACCAGCGGTCGTACCACGCCCGTCTCAGCTCGAGGAGATCTGGAATCGCGGCAGCGGGTCCGAAACTCACCTGACCGTGGGCCGAGTTCTGCTGCCGCCCGTGGGTCCAGGGTCCCATCATCAGGGACACGGGACCATCGATGGCGTCACGGAGCATCCGGTAGGTTGCGGTCGTGCCACCGGCCCAGGAGTCGTACCAGCCGCCAATCAGGTAGACCGGGATGTCCTTGTACTCGTGCGCGCGGTCCAGGACGTCGGCCGCTGCCCAGAACGCATCGTCGGCGCCGCGTGACAGGGCCTCGACGATCCAGCTCTCGTACTCCGGGGCGTGACGCAGCGGCGTCCGACCCGGCACCAGCGGCAGATGATCGAGATACGCGGCACGCTGGTCGCGGAGCGCGCGAAGCATTCCGGCGGTGGCGGGGTCCCGTGACGCCATCGAGCCTTCGGCCGCCTGATCGAAGATCCAGTTGAAGAAGCGCAGCTCGAACGCCCCGCCATACCGGATTCCCCGATGTCCCGGGCTGGCCATCGCGTCGACCAGGACGACCGTCTTCAACTCGGGAGGACGCGCCAGGGCAGCCACGTGCTGGGTCCCGGCGTGGTACGAGAAGCCGAACATCCCGACCTGTCCGTCCGACCACGGGCGACGCGAAATCCAGGCGCACGTATCCACACCGTCCCGCCCATCGTCGTCGAGCATCCGCCAGGTGCCTTCAGACTTGAAGCGACCGCGCGTGTTCTGGATGACGAACGCATACCCGTGCGACGCGAAGTAGCGAGCGATGGCCATGTCGGCCGGACGCTCCTTGTCCGAGGGTACCCGTTGAAGGATGGTGGGTAGCCTACGCGAGACGACCTGCCCGTCCGTGGCCGCCGGCAGGTATACGTCGGTGGCCAGACGGATGCCGTCCCGCATCGGCACCATGATGTCGCGGAGGACGGCGACCGGAGGATCCTGCGAAGCGGCGAGCGGCACCACCCCTACCAGCGGTGAGGGGAAGCCCCCGAGCGCGACCAGCACCGCCAGCAGACGTGACACCGGTGTCGATCGGCCTGGCCCTCCGCGTTCCGTGCGCCGTGGAGGCCGCTGCACCCTTTTGTCCCGTTTCCTTCCGGGCCGACCCCGTGTGGGTGGCGTGTTCGACACTAACCGCGGGCTGCTAGTGTAGTGTCCCTGAAATACATTTACATATCAACGACCTGCGTGCAATATAGGCGGGATGAATGATGCCGCCGCCGCTCTGTCCATGGCCGCGAAGGATCGGCGACTCCTGGAACAGTGGGCCCGTAGTACGTCGGCACCGCATCGGGTAGTCATCCGCGCGAAGGCGTTGCTGCTGGCGACCGAGGGGGTTTCCAACAGCCGCATTGCCGCGACCGTGGACGTCAGCCGACCGACCGTGCTGGCTTGGCGCGACCGGTTTGGAGAGGAGGGCGTTGATTCGGTGTTCGAGATGCGTGAGGGGCGCGGGCGCAAACCGACGATCAGTGCGCGCAGGGTCAAAGCCATCGTCCACGCAACGTTGCACCGCACGCCACCGGGGGCGACCCCCTGGAGTTGTCGCACGATGGCGAAGGCGCAGGGGGTCAGTCGCTCGACCGTGCAGCGGATCTGGGACGCGCATGGCCTCCAGCCCCATCGAGTGGAGACGTTCAAGCTGTCGACCGATCCCGCGTTCGTGGAGAAGCTGACGGACGTCGTGGGGCTGTACATGAATCCGCCCGAGAAGGCCGTCGTGCTGTGTGTGGACGAGAAGAGTCACATTCAGGCGCTGGACCGGACGCAGCCCGGGCTGCCGATGAAGAAGGGCCGCTGTGGGACACTCACGCATGACTACAAGCGCCACGGGACAACGACCTTGTTCGCCGCGCTGAACATGCTGACCGGGCAGGTCATCGGCGAGTGCCACGGCCGGCATCGGCATCAGGAGTTCCTGAAGTTTCTTCGCCAACTCCACCGCGCGTTCCCCTCTCGCCTCGACCTCCACCTCATTCTGGACAACTACGGCACGCATAAACATCCGACCGTGCGGGCCTGGCTGGCGGCCCATCCGCGCTTCACGCTCCACTTCACCCCTACCGGCGCATCGTGGCTCAACCTCGTCGAGAGTTGGTTCAGCCAGCTCACGCAGAAACGCATCCGCCGCGGGGTGTTTTGCAGTGTCGACGAACTCGTCGCCGCCATCAACGATTACCTCCAGCGCTACAACGACAACCCCCAACCCTTTGTCTGGACCGCGACGGTCGATACGATTCTAGAGAAGGTTGGGAAGTGCAAAGTTATTCTTGGGACACACCACTAGTACTACTTTGTTAGATCGCACAATTTGGGCGAGATCCGACAAGTGATCTAATTTGAGGACATTGTACTTTTCCGGCGAATTCGGTACCCTGCGCGGTAGTGCACGACCGCCGCACGGTGGGGCAGTTGCGTCGCCTGATGAGATGGCTCGAGGCCTTCAAGGCGTGCTTCGGCCAGCGCGCACAGGAGCTGGCGTTGCGCCGGTACGTCCAGGGGTTGCTCAGCGACAGCCCGCGCAAGTCGATGGAAGCGATGCTGGCGCGGGGGACCGATCCCGGGGGCTATCAAGCGTTCCAACACTTCATCACCGATGCGCCGTGGAGTGCCGACGGCGTCTGGCGCTGCCTGCGGGCGGTGCTGCCCGAACGCGAAGGGCTGGTGATCTTCGCTGGCACGAGTTTCCCCAAGCCAGGGACGTCCTCGGTCGGGGTGGCCCGCCAGTACTGTGGGGCCGTGGGGAAAGTCGCCAATGGCCAAGTGGCGGTCACCGCGGCGCTGTGGACCGGGCTGCGCGCCTACTTGCTGGGGGCCGCGCTCTATGTGCCCGAGGCGTGGCTGACCGACGCCGCCCGCGATCGGGCGCGGCTTCCCCGGGGTGTCCGGTTGCGGGCGAAGTGGCGCCAAGCGCTCACCCTGCTCCGGCAGGTGCGCGCCAGCGGCCTCACCGGCACCGGCGTGCTGGCCGATGCGGAGTTTGGCGATACCGGCCTGTTTCGGGCCATGTGGCATCGGTTGCGGCTCCCCTATGCGGTGGGGATTTCCTCGTCGCAGACCGTGTTCCTGGGGCGGCCGCGCCTCGGGCACCGGCGGGGCGGCCGGCTGGGGCGCCCGCGCACCCGGCCAGACCTGGCGGCGGGCGTGCGGGCGTACACGGTGGCCCAGGCCGCCAAGGCGCAGCCGCGGTGGCGGCCCATCAGCTGGCGCAACCGCCGCGGCGGGCGCCGCTGGACGGTCCAGTGTGTGGCCCTGCGGGTGACCCCGGCCCACGACTGGCGCGACCGCCGGCTCGCCCCCGAGGTGTGGCTGCTGGCCGAACGCGACACGGGCGCGACGCCGCGGACCAAATACTTCTTCGTCAACCTGCCGGCCACCACCTCCTGGCCGCAGCTTGTCCGACTCGCGCATCAGCGGTGGGCCATCGAGCAGCAGTACCAAGAGTTGAAGACCCACCTCGGGTTGGATCACTTCGAAGGCCGCACGTTCCCGGGCTGGCACCATCACGTCGTGCTCACCGCCGTGACGTACAACTTCCTGCAGGCCGAGCGGCGGCGGCACCTCGCCGGGCTCACCTTTCCAGTGGCCCGCGCGATCGTGCAGGAAATCTTCACCGCGGACCTCTTTGCTCCACGGCCGTTCTACCTGAAGCGCATCGAGGCGCTAAAGTCGGTGCACTTGCGGATCTAACAAAGTAGTACTAGCAGCCCGTGGTAAAAGTCCTACTGCAGTCGGTCGGCGCTGCATCCCGCCTGGCTGTGTGGCTCGTCGGTCAAATACTCCCGGTATTTTCGCTTCTCGCGCCTTGCCAGCCGGGCGCAGCGCCGCCCTTGGTGCGACGCAGGACTTTCACCACGGGCTGCTAGGGGATGCCGGCGTCTCCCGACGCGTCGCCGTACATCTCGTCCAGGATCTCGAGCGCTTTGGACCATCCCTCGGCGTGCCCTCTCCTGGACTCTTCGTCGGGAAGGCCCGCGTGCGTGAGCCGCAGCTGCGTTCCGCCATCGGTTGGCGTGAGATCGATGGTCACGACCGTCTCGCAACCCTTGGTTCCGGCTGCGGTGACCCAGGTCAGCTCAACGAGGCGACCGGGTTCAAGCCGAAGGAATCGTCCATAGTGCGGATGGCGCTCGCCTGCAAACCGCGTCTCGAAGAAGAACGGCGCGTTCACGGCGGGCGTCATCAAGACGGTGCCCGGCGCCGCGACCCAGCGAGCGATCTGTTCCGTCGTCCACGCTCCGAAGAGCACGTGCGGCGGAGCCGCCATCGTTCTCTCACACGTGACCCGAAGAGGCCTCGATGAGAGGTCTGGCCGGGTGACCGAAGGCGATTGCGTCATCGTTTCTCGGGGCGCCGTCCAGCGGCTCGGCGAGTCTGCCGGGCGAACAATCTCTCGACCGAGCGCTGCACGCGCGAGTGACTTCGGGTACCGCTTCTTAGCATGATTTCACCAGATCGCTCAAGTGTCGCGCGAGGCGACGCCGTCCGGCAAGCCGCAAGCGCTGCGGCCGCAGATGCACGAGACGCAACTGGCTCCTACCAGAGCGAGGCTTCGCCCCGATGTCGCCGGGTATCGACAGCCTCTGCCGAGCATGTGCCGCCACCCTCGACCGGCGCCGTGCGCCGCCGGATTCCGGCTCCCCGAGGGCCACGGTCCATCGCTTCCCATGCCATCTGCAAATATACGAGGTCGAGAGTCGATCGATCCCGTATACTCGTGCCAATCGCGGAAGGAGGCGTCCATGACTCGGCAGATTCGAACCGCTGGCTGGCAACTTGCGCTGGGCCTGTTCCTGATCGCCCTCGGCGCCCACGTGGCGCTTGCCCAGGACGCGAAGGCACGCGTCGCGATCGTGAACTTCGAGAACAACAGCACGTGCACTGGTGGGGCGACAACCTGGGTGCGGCCGCCGCCGACGAGCTGACGACCCAGCTGCTCCAGACAGGCAAGTTCACGGTCATCGAGCGCGCACAGCTGGCCGCCGTTCTGGGCGAGCAGGATCTCGGTGCCAGCGGACGCGTGACATCAGCGACCGCGGCCAAGGTCGGCGAGCTGCTCGGCGTGCAGCTGCTCTTCACGGGCTCGATCACCCAGTTCTCGGTGCAGCGGACCAGCATCGGGTTCCGCGGCATCGGCGGCTCGTATAGCAACGCCGAGAGCGTCCTCGACGTTCGGCTGATCAACACCACCTCCGGCGAGATCTTGCTGACGGCCGAAGGACAGGGCAACAAGCGCATGGGCGGTGGTTACTTCAAGGGCGCCAACGCCGAGCGGACCTTCGAGCAAGGTGCCGCGCAGGAAGCGCTTCGACCGGCCGTGGAGGCGGTCATCGCCAAGGTGTCGGCGCAGGCCGCCAGTTCACGTCACTCCAGCCGGCTGCGCCGGAAGGCCAGATCGTCGGTGAGCGCGACGGCTCGTTCTATATCAACCGGGGCGAGAACGTCGGCGTCACGGTCGGACAGCGATTCGAGGTGCACCGCGTCGTTGACGAGATCACGGACGCCAATGGCCAGGTCCTCGACCGCGTGATCGAAAAAGTCGGCACGATCGAGGTCACCCAGGTCCTGTCTCAGTCGGCCGTCTGCAAGGTGGTCGAGGGCGAAGCGGGGGAGAACGATACGATCAAGTGAAGCGGGTCGGAGCTCGACGGCGGTCCCCTAGCTCGATGCTCGTCTGCCTCCGTGTTGCGTCAGAATGTCCGCGATCGCATCGAACTTCTTTTCGACAGCCACATCCAGCGGTGTCTTTCCGAAAGCATTCCGCTGGTTCAGATCTGTCACTCCATGATCGACCAACCAGGCCGATAGCTAGAGAGTCGAATTCTCGACTTCGAGATGCTTGACAATTATTCGCGCGCCTGGCTGGGGTCGGCCGGCATCGACTTCGAAGCGACATCCGAAAGTCGCCGCCGCTAAGCAGCTGCCGCTCAAATGGCAGTCCACTTTGCTCCAACCCTTCAGCGAGAGTCAACTCGTACCCGGATTCGAATAGGAGTTTGCGATCACTTCTATCTTGACTCGAGGGTGAACGAAACTTAGAGTCTCCCTCTGGGATGGGTGAAACCCCTCGCCTTTAGGCGAAGCCTTCAGGAGGCCGCAGGGCCGGACCTCTTCGGGCTCTGGGACGTGCGCCGTGATAGTCGGCTTCAGCCGACGCGGCGCACTGATTCCCTCGCCTTCAGGCGAGGGAGACTCAATTGGAACTGGCACGCTGGGCAGATCGCGGTCATTCGCCGACTCTACCTCAGCTCCGGCGTCTAACGATACTCATGAGCCGGCGTTCACATCCGGCGGCGACCAAGATCCTCGCTGGGGTCGCGCTGTTGCACAATTTCTCTTTTTGGGGCGTGGCGAGCATGTTCCCGCTCTATGCCACAAGTCGCCTCGAATTCAGCCAAGCGCGAGCGACGTCATCGTACGGGATGATGCTAGGGGTCGCTTTGGCGATGCCCGCACTCGGGGGGCTGGTGGTGTCGCGGCTTCGGTCCGCCGCCGCGCCGCAACAACGCGTCCGCATCGCCCAAGCTGCGCTGTTGTGTCTCGGCAGTGCGTCGCCGTGGCTACTCGTCCCGTCGCCGAATTTCACGGTCGTCGCCGGGGTGCTTCTGGCGCTGGGCTACGGTTTGTTTTGGCCCACGGTCATTACCATGGTCAGCGACGCATACAATGCTGGCGAATCCTCGACCTCCCCGAGCAGCAACCGCGACGACGGTTTTGTCATCTTCTACGTCGTGTCGACCATCGGGACATTTGCGACGCAGGCGCTAGCCGGTTTGGTGGTGGGCCGTCTCAACTGGGCCGGTTTCTATGTGATGCTGGCGCTGGCGGCTGTGTTGGGGGTCGTGGTGCTCGCGCTAGCGACGCGGCGGGTTGCCGCCGCGGCCAGCGCGAATCGAGCCGCCAGCAAGAGGGAAGCGTTGTCGCCCCACGAAAGGCGTCGCGTGTGGGGGGTTCTGTTGCTCGCGCTGTTCTGCTTGGTGTTCTGGATGGGCTGCAGTCAGATGGGCGGATCGGTGGTGTTCTTCGCGCAGAACTTCGTCGATCGGAGAGTGCTCGGCTGGGAGGTGCCGCCGACCCTGTTCCTGACGGTGTTCGCGCTGTTCGTGGTCGCCTTGGCCCGCCGGTCGCCGCGGTGTGGCGCCGCTTGGAAGATCGAGGCGCGCCGCAGTCGGCACCAACGAAGATCGCGATCAGTATCGCTTTCGTTGCCGCGTCCTTCTTGTTGCTCAGCGTTGCTGCACAGGACTTAGCACCGGATGGCTCTCAGGGGGTGAGTGCTGCCGTGTTGTTGTCCTTCTATGTTCTGCAAGCCGCGGCGGTCGCGATCCTCGGTCCCGTCGGCCTGTCGATGGTTACTCGCTGGGCGCCAGATGGCTGGGTGGAGCGGCTCACGGGCGTGTGGTTCCTTTCGACCGGACTGGGGGGGCTTGCTCGGAGGGTACGCCGCAGCCGCCAGTTCCCGTGCGCCGAGCAGCGAATACGGAGCCTTCGCCGTGGTCCTAGTACTACTTTGTTAGATCCGCAATTGCACCGACTTTAGCGCCTCGATGCGCTTCAGGTAGAACGGCCGTGGAGCAAAGAGGTCCGCGGTGAAGATTTCCTGCACGATCGCGCGGGCCACTGGAAAGGTGAGCCCGGCGAGGTGCCGCCGCCGCTCGGCCTGCAGGAAGTTGTACGTCACGGCGGTGAGCACGACGTGATGGTGCCAGCCCGGGAACGTGCGGCCTTCGAAGTGATCCAACCCGAGGTGGGTCTTCAACTCTTGGTACTGCTGCTCGATGGCCCACCGCTGATGCGCGAGTCGGACAAGCTGCGGCCAGGAGGTGGTGGCCGGCAGGTTGACGAAGAAGTATTTGGTCCGCGGCGTCGCGCCCGTGTCGCGTTCGGCCAGCAGCCACACCTCGGGGGCAAGCCGGCGGTCGCGCCAGTCGTGGGCCGGGGTCACCCGCAGGGCCACACACTGGACCGTCCAGCGGCGCCCGCCGCGGCGGTTGCGCCAGCTGATGGGCCGCCACCGCGGCTGCGCCTTGGCGGCCTGGGCCACCGTGTACGCCCGCACGCCCGCCGCCAGGTCTGGCCGGGTGCGCGGGCGCCCCAGCCGGCCGCCCCGCCGGTGCCCGAGGCGCGGCCGCCCCAGGAACACGGTCTGCGACGAGGAAATCCCCACCGCATAGGGGAGCCGCAACCGATGCCACATGGCCCGAAACAGGCCGGTATCGCCAAACTCCGCATCGGCCAGCACGCCGGTGCCGGTGAGGCCGCTGGCGCGCACCTGCCGGAGCAGGGTGAGCGCTTGGCGCCACTTCGCCTGCAACCGGACACCCCGGGGAAGCCGCGCCCGATCGCGGGCGGCGTCGGTCAGCCACGCCTCGGGCACATAGAGCGCGGCCCCCAGCAAGTAGGCGCGCAGCCCGGTCCACAGCGCCGCGGTGACCGCCACTTGGCCATTGGCGACTTTCCCCACGGCCCCACAGTACTGGCGGGCCACCCCGACCGAGGACGTCCCTGGCTTGGGGAAACTCGTGCCAGCGAAGATCACCAGCCCTTCGCGTTCGGGCAGCACCGCCCGCAGGCAGCGCCAGACGCCGTCGGCACTCCACGGCGCATCGGTGATGAAGTGTTGGAACGCTTGATAGCCACCGGGATCGGTCCCCCGCGCCAGCATCGCTTCCATCGACTTGCGCGGGCTGTCGCTGAGCAACCCCTGGACGTACCGGCGCAACGCCAGCTCCTGTGCGCGCTGGCCGAAGCACGCCTTGAAGGCCTCGAGCCATCTCATCAGGCGACGCAACTGACCCACCGTGCGGCGGTCGTGCACTACCGCGCAGGGTACCGAATTCGCCGGAAAAGTACAATGTCCTCAAATTAGATCGCTTGTCGGATCTCGCCCAAATTGTGCGATCTAACAAAGTAGTACTAGGAGCTGCAGCCATTGGTCTGTTGGCCACTCGCCACCGCATCGAGCGTCTCGGTCCTATGAACCCGGAAAGTCGTGAGGCGGGAGTGTTGTAACGCCAGCTTCAACATGCTGATACGCGGGGATGATCCGCTGCAAGACCAGATCTCACCTAACAAGCTAAACAAGCGGAAGCTGCGGACAAGGTCAGTCACCATCATGTAGCGGTGTGGCGGGCGCATGCAGCGGATCGTGGAGTTCAAGACGATGTTCGGGGGCACGTTGCGGGTGGAGGATCGGCGGTGACAGGCTCTCGGATCGCCCGCGGCGTCTACCGGACACCCCAGGGCTACAGAGCCTTCGTCCGGTCAACGGGGTGCTCAAGAGTGTGAGACGCACCTTCGAGCGCCGATGAGGCCACGTCGCATCCCCGGCGGGCCGCCGCGTCGACGGCTTCAGCCGCGCGAGCGATGCGCGAACGCCTTCAGTATCCCAAGGCGTACATCTCGCGGCGAGGGTCCGCCGCGGCCATGATGAATCCCGTCTCGGGGTCGCGATACGTGATCGTCCCGTCTCCCGACACGTAGCTCCACAGCCCCCAGCTCTCTACCTTGTGGCCCAGTCGCTCGAGCGCCGCGAACGTCTCGGGCGGAATGCGCCCCTCCAGGTTCAGCCGTCCGGGATCGCGATTCACCTCGTCGCCGGTTCCCGGGAAGTTGTAGCTGCCGAATCTGGGATGGTCCATCGCCTGCTGCGGGGTCATCCCCCACTCGACGACGTTGAGGAAGATCTGCAGGAGTGCCTGAGCCTGCATGTCTCCACCCGCCAGTGAGAGCCCGAGGAACGGTTTCGCGTCCTTCATGATGAGGAACGGGGTGTTCGTGTTCCGCGGCCGCTTTCCCGGAGCCACGACGTTGGCGAGCGTCGGATCGAGGTTGAATTGGCCCCCGCGGTTGCTGATGCCGAACCCCCAGCCCGGAATCATGGGCGTCCCGAGGTGTCCGTCGCTCTCCGTCATCGAAAAGACGTTGCCCTGGGCGTCCATGACGTTCAGCGCGGTCGTGTCGAGACTGTTCCGTCGGGTCATCACGTCCAGGCCGCCCGCGTCGTTCCCGGCGGCCTCGGTCGGCGCGAAGGTCCTGGGTGAGCCGGGATCCACGTTTCTCATGTTCACCGGGTCTCCCCACGGCGGCATGTCCTGAAACGCGTGCTCCCTGTCGATAAGCTTGATCCGCTCCCGCGCGTACTCCTTGGAGTACAGCTCGGTCGGGATGTCCACGAAGTCCGGATCGCCGAGATACTTGTGGCTGTCCGACATCGCAAGATCGATGACCTGGGAGATCACGTGGATGTAGTCCGGGGTGTTGTAGCCGAGAGACTTCAGGTCGAAGCGCTCCAGCATGTTCACCATCAGGATGAAGCGCGGACCCTGAGACCAGGCGTCACATGTGAAGACGTCGTAACCGCGATAGGTCGTGTGGAGGGGAGCATCCCAGCCACCTTCGTAACCCGCCATGTCCGCGTACGTCATCTGGGCGTCCAGATGCTCCTTGAAGAACGCCCCCACCGCCCTGGCCGGCTCTCCCTTGTAGAAGGCATCCCGAGCGGCCCAGATCCCGTCGGCGCGAGTGCCCTCGGTCGCCAGCATCTTCCTCTCGGCGTCGATCATGTAGCGGATGAGCTTGCCCAGGTCGGTGTTGACCATCAGGCTCCCGAGGGGCTGCCTGCCCTCACCGTTCTGCAGCCAGTACTTCTCGTTGTAGGGCCAACGCCTGGCGGTGTCCTGTCCGCGATCGATCGAGAACTTCAGCCGGTGGTGGAGATGAAATCCGTTCTCCGCCAGATCGAGCGCGTACTGGGCCGCCTCCTCGAAGCTGATGGTGCCGAATCGTGCCAGGGCCGCCAGCCACACATCCACGTCCGCGGGGACGATGGCCGAGCGTGCGGGGTCCTTCCCGTGCGCCGCGTAGTTCTCCAGCGTGGCGGCTGCCGGTGCCGTGCCGGCTCCGATGCGCGTGAGGACCTGCTCCTCGTCGGCGCTATAGAGGATCAGCGGCGCGACTCCCGTCCAGCCGGCGATATCGGGCGTCGTCACCTTGAGGGCCATGGCTGCGGCCACTCCGGCGTCGAAGGCGTTGCCGCCTTTCTTGAAGACCTCGATCCCCGCAAGCGTTGCCCGGTAGTTCCCCGTCGAGACGACCCCATGCGTTCCAAAGATGTCGGGCCGCATCGGCTCGACGTTGTGCTCGTCGTAGACCGTGACGTGCGTCTCGAACGGTGCGATCAATTGGTGGGGAGCGCCCTTCTCCTGGCCGGCGCTTCCACTGAAGGTCGCCGAGATTACGACGACGACGGCCGTGGCGATGCGCACGATGTCTGTCGTGGTCATGAGCGAGCCTCCTCGTGTGTCGCCCCCCCGAGCCTGTCGACCCCGCTGGGCCATCGCCCGTCGCACGACGCGGGCCCAGGGCCGGTGACCCGATTATAGTTCCAGTGGTGCGGGAGGGATGGCCGCCTTCACGGTTTGCCCGGCGGACGCCGTTCTGCCCCACAGTGAACTGACGGAGTGGTAATTGTGGCTATCCACTTTGGGAAGAGATACCGTCTAAGTCACTTCGGACGTGACGTCGGAGGGTGAAAGGCGCTATCCTTGCCCCTATGCTTAACGACCAGGAGTTGAAACGCCTCGCTGCGGTAGGCGCCAAGGTTCGCCTCGAAGCCCTCAGGAAAGAGGAGGCCGCTCTCCTACGGGCCTTTCCGGGGCTCGGTGGGAAGGAGCCATCCCAGGCTTCACAAGCCCGGGAGGGTATGTCGGCTGCCGCCCGCAAGGCGGTGTCTGAGCGAATGAAGAGGTATTGGTCGAAACGGCGAGCGGCGAAGAAATAGTCTTCCGTCTTCATCTCGAGCGACCTCAGACCATCCGGTCGCCGCAAGAGAGGCCGCAGTCCGATCAGTAGCCTTTCTGCATCTCGCGCGAAAGCCGCATCTCCGCGAGATCCTCCACGTCGGCCCTCGCCGCGGCAGGATTCGTCTCCGCCACCTCGGCCTCGGCGCGGGAGACTACGTGATCAGATGCCAGGGACCTGATCGGGGATGGCCCGTGGGCCAACGCCGAGGGGCTCCGCATCGCGTCGGATGTCGACGATCTGCACTACAGCAATGCGAACATCCGTTACGAGTACGCGCTGAACGAGCGGGGCGAGCGCGTGAATTCAGGAGCGTCGGGCGACTCGCCGAGCATGCACGACATCCTCACGGGGGCGAGGCTCGGCGGCACCGCCTTCCCCGCCGGCGAGGACCGGACCTGCGCGAACTGGACGAGCAGTGATGAGGGCAGTGCCATGGTGGGCCATCACGACCGCTTCACGTTCAGCACGCCGGGCAGCCCGTGGAATACGGCGCATCCGTCACGGGGCTGTAGCCAGGAAAATCTGGTGGCGACCGGAGGGAACGGGCTCTTCTACTGCTTCGCCGCCCAGTGAGCGGTGGGGGTACGGGAGAAGGTCGTCGATGAGACGGAGCGCTGGAACGACGCCTCCCGTCATCGTGGGGGGGCTCGGCGGGAGCGGAACACGCCTGGTCGCCGATCTGCTCATCCGGTGCGGGTTCGACATGGGTGCGGTGCTGAACGGGCCGCTCGACAACCTCCTGTTCACGACGTTGTTCAAGCGGGTCGAGTGGTACCGCGACGCTACCGACCAGGACGTCAACGATCGCATCCACCTGTTCACGAAACTCAGCGTCGCCGAGCCGCTGACGCTCGAGGAGCGACTGAGCTTCGAGAGGCTACTGCGGGAGCCGGAGGCCTCCAACAGACTGGTCGTTGACAGCTTCGGATCTCGACTATCCGCCGCCTTCACGGGGTCGGTGGATGCTTCACGACCCGTGGAGAATTGGGGATTCAAGGAGCCGATTTCTCACGTCTTTCTGAAACACCTCCACGCCTACTATCCCGCCATGCGCTACATCCATGTCGTCCGACACGGACTGGACATGGCGTTCAGCTCCAACGTCCAGCAGCTCGACAATTGGCGACGGCTCTGCGGGATGCAGGACGAGCTGACGAACGAGGCCGTGCCAACGCTCCAGCTCGAGTATTGGATCAGGGCGAACGCCGCGGCCGAGAAGCTCGGTGAATCGCTGCTCGAGGACAGATTCCTGCTCCTGAACTACGACTCGTTGTGTTCGACAGCAGAGCCTGGCGTGAAGCGGCTTCTGGAGTTCCTTCGCGTGGACACGCGCGAGCGCGAGCGCGAGCACCTCGAGACTCTGTGCGCCCTTCCGAGACTCCCTGCCAGTCATGGACGGTACAGGCGCCACGATCTGAGGGTGTTTGCCAGGGACCAAATCGACGCTGTCAGGCGTTGGGGTTTCGAGGTCGAGCTCTAGTGCACCTGTAACAGTTCTGCTGCAGTCGGCCGGCGCTGCATCCCGCCGCGGGCCGCGTTGGGCGTCGTTCCCCTCATTCCTGATGGTCGGCCTCGTGCCGCGTGGAGCCCGGCTCTGGCTCCAGTCCCATCGCCGTGGGCCCACCCGCAGAGTCTTTCCGGAGCGGACGGTCGCCGATCAGTACGTAGCTGTGATGTTTCTGTCCGCGACGCGACCAGCTCATGACATCGGCGACTGCAGCGGCGAGATCAGCCAGGTATTCCTCCCGAACCGGCTCGTGGATCAACGACATGGTGAAGTGGATGGCCCGCGGTTCACGATTGAGGCCGACGACCCAGCCCCGCGTGGTAAGCCCCTCGGCCACCGCGTAGATGTCCAGATCATCCGATCCGAACGTGAAGATGCTGAGATCAGGCTCCCCCCAGACCCGTAGCCCGTCGATCGCGTTGATACCCTCCCTGTAGGCGTGGACGGACTTCAACAGGCGTTTCGTGATTGTCAGGTACCCCTCTTCGCCGAGATGGTGCATGACGGCCCAGGCCGCCGCCACCGCGCCGCCGGGACGGGTGTTGGTGAGGTTGGGGGAAACGAAGGGCCCGGTGGGCCAGTCGTCGAACTCAAAAATCTGAAACCGGTAGTCAGCGGGATCTCGGTACAAGATCGTCGATGCGGGCTTGGGGCAGTACCCGAACTTGTGGAGGTCGGCGGAGATCGAGCGCACCCCTGGAACAGAGAAATCGAAGTCCGGAATTGGCTGGCCGAGTTGCCTGGCGAAGGGGGCGATGTAGCCGCCACCGCAGGCGTCGACGTGCAGCCACAGGTTCTTGTCAACCGCCAGTCGAGCCAGATCGGGGATCGAATCGACGACACCGTGGGAGTATGTTGGGACCGACCCGACGATCATCATCGTTCCGTCGTCGACCCTCGCGGCCATGGCCTCGCAATCGGCGCGTAAACCGTGCCCGAGCGGGACGCGCCGGACCTCGAGATCCATCACCATGGCCGCCTTGTTGAAGGCGGGGTGGGCCGAATAGGGCACGACGATATTGGGGTTGAGGCTGTGGTGGCGGCTGGCGCGATGAGAGTCCCTGCAGGCCTTCATCGCCAGGAAGATGCTTTCGCTACCGCCGGTCGTCATGTTGCCACAGCTGTCCTCGGGCGCATGAAAGAGCTCCAGCGCCATCTCGATTACCTCTTGCTCCATGCGGGCCATGCCCGGATAGGCGAAGGGCTTGGTGTGCTGCATGAGAAACTTGGCGAACGCCTGCTGCGACACGTCGAACGCGCTGTCGGAAGCGAAGTGGACCCCGCGCGGGATTCGCCCGCTGCGCCAGTCGGCGTCGCCCGCGGTCAGCTTCGTCAAGAGCGCATCGAGGGCTTCCCAATCCTGCCCACTTCTCGGTAAACGCTTTCGCATCGCCTGGCCTAGTACTACTTTGTTAGATCGCACAATTTGGGCGAGATCCGACAAGTGATCTAATTTGAGGACATTGTACTTTTCCGGCGAATTCGGGACCCTGCGCGGTAGTGCACGACCGCCGCACGGTGGGGCAGTTGCGTCGCCTGATGAGATGGCTCGAGGCCTTCAAGGCGTGCTTCGGCCATCGCGCACAGGAGCTGGCGTTGCGCCGGTACGTCCAGGGGTTGCTCAGCGACAGCCCGCGCAAGTCGATGGAAGCGATGCTGGCGCGGGGGACCGAGCCCGGGGGCTATCAAGCGTTCCAACACTTCATCACCGATGCGCCGTGGAGTGCCGACGGCGTCTGGCGCTGCCTGCGGGCGGTGCTGCCCGAACGCGAAGGGCTGGTGATCTTCGCTGGCACGAGTTTCCCCAAGCCAGGGACGTCCTCGGTCGGGGTGGCCCGCCAGTACTGTGGGGCCGTGGGGAAAGTCGCCAATGGCCAAGTGGCGGTCACCGCGGCGCTGTGGACCGGGCTGCGCGCCTACTTGCTGGGGGCCGCGCTCTATGTGCCCGAGGCGTGGCTGACCGACGCCGCCCGCGATCGGGCGCGGCTTCCCCGGGGTGTCCGGTTGCAGGCGAAGTGGCGCCAAGCGCTCACCCTGCTCCGGCAGGTGCGCGCCAGCGGCCTCACCGGCACCGGCGTGCTGGCCGATGCGGAGTTTGGCGATATCGGCCTGTTTCGGGCCATGTGGCATCGGTTGCGGCTCCCCTATGCGGTGGGGATTTCCTCGTCGCAGACCGTGTTCCTGGGGCGGCCGCGCCTCGGGCACCGGCGGGGCGGCCGGCTGGGGCGCCCGCGCACCCGGCCAGACCTGGCGGCGGGCGTGCGGGCGTACACGGTGGCCCAGGCCGCCAAGGCGCAGCCGCGGTGGCGGCCCATCAGCTGGCGCAACCGCCGCGGCGGGCGCCGCTGGACGGTCCAGTGTGTGGCCCTGCGGGTGACCCCGGCCCACGACTGGCGCGACCGCCGGCTCGCCCCCGAGGTGTGGCTGCTGGCCGAACGCGACACGGGCGCGACGCCGCGGACCAAATACTTCTTCGTCAACCTGCCGGCCACCACCTCCTGGCCGCAGCTCGTCCGACTCGCGCATCAGCGGTGGGCCATCGAGCAGCAGGACCAAGAGTTGAAGACCCACCTCGGGTTGGATCACTTCGAAGGCCGCACGTTCCCGGGCTGGCACCATCACGTCGTGCTCACCGCCGTGACGTACAACTTCCTGCAGGCCGAGCGGCGGCGGACCTCGCCGGGCTCACCTTTCCAGTGGCCCGCGCGATCGTGCAGGAAATCTTCACCGCGGACCTCTTTGCTCCACGGCCGTTCTACCTGAAGCGCATCGAGGCGCTAAAGTCGGTGCAATTGCGGATCTAACAAAGTAGTACTAGCACATCACCTCTGGCCACCGGGCGACGGCTTGAACTTCGGCAGCGTAATCTTCTCGGTCACGTCCTCGAAGATTACCTCCACCGGCATCCCGATCTCGATCTTCTGATGGTCCGGATCGATCCCGATCAAATTGGTCGGGATCCGCGCTCCCCCTTCCAACTCCACGATGGCCGTCACATAGGGCACGTCGTCTCGGAATGCCGGCGCCGGTGCCCTGTGGACGATGGCAAACGTGTAGAGAGTGCCTCTGCCGCTCGAGCGAATCCAGGTCGTGTCACGCGAGAAGCATCCCGGACAGATGTCCCTCGGGTAGAAGTAGACCTCGTCGCACGCGTTGCACTTCCTCAGCCAGAGCTCGTGCTGCCGGGCCCTTTCCCAGTAGAGGTCTGATTCTGACTGAGGCACGGGCAACGGCTTGGTGTACGTCTCGTCGGTCATTCTTCGTTCCCTCGCAGCACCCTCGGTGGGGCGGCGCATTCAATCGACAGCCAGAACGAGAGTGCTGGCCGAGGACAGGACGCCGCCGATACCGTTGATCAGGGAAACACCACAGTCCCGAACCTGAGAATCGCCACATTCCTCGCGCAGTTGGCGGACGGCCTCGACCAGCAAGAACATGCCGTACATCCCGGTATGGGTGTAGGAGAGGCCGCCGCCATTGGTGTTCATGGGGAAGTCGCCGCCGGGCGCCGTGCGCTGGTTCTTCACAAAATCGGCCCCCTCACCCTTGCCGCAAAACCCCAGGTCCTCGAGACTCAGAAGGGGAGAGTGGGTGAACGCGTCGTAGAGCATGGCCAGATCCACGTCGGCGTGCGTGATGCCTGCCATGGCCATGGCCTTCTCGCCGGTCTGACGTGCGGTCAGGGAGGTCAGGTCCGGCATCTGTGTGATGATGGCGTGATCATGGCACTCGGCCGCACCGAGAACCCAGACGGGCCTCTTCCGCAGGTCGCGCGCCCGCTCGCCCGTGGTCAGAACCAGCGCTCCCCCCCGTCGGTGCGCAAACAGCAATCCAGCAGATGGAAGGGCCAGACGATCCAGGGAGACACATGGTAGTCCTCGAAGCTCATGGGCCGGTCGTACATCAGCGCCCTGGGATTCAGGTTGGCCCATTTCCGTGTCGCCACCGCGATCTCCGCGAGGGCGTCTCGCGTTCGGTCCTCGCCGTATACGTGCATGTAGCGACTGCAGGCGATCGCGTAGTTGACCGGTGGGCCGATGAACCCGAAGGGGATCTCGAACTGGAGGCAAGGTTGATTGGGGTCGGGGCTATCGATGACGTTGCCGTGCCCGATGCCGAACGGATCGACCAACGCCGGCGCTCGAGAACTCTGACCAGTCTGGCCATGGGTAATCAGGGCGACCTCGCAGTAACCGGCATTGATGGCGGCGAGGGCATGGGTGACGTGGGTCTCGAACGATCCGCCTCCGACCCAGGTGTTGTCGGTATAGCTGGGCTGGATACCCAGATACTCGCCGATGGTGAGAGTGGACATGCGGGCCGTGAACAGCCCGTCCACATCGCTCTTCGATAGCCCCGCGTCCTCGAGAGCGTTGTAGGCCGCTTCTGCGTGATGCTGCAATGCAGATTTGTTCGGCACTTTGCCAATCTCGTCGGACTCGGCGGCTCCGACGATCGCGACAGTCCTGGAAAGCTCCGTCATGCGGCCCTTCATCACGCCGCGAACCGGAATTCCGGCAAGTTCTCGACGATGGCGAGCTTGGCTTCCGTGACGGCCTGCACCTCATCCGGTGTGTAGCCCGGCGCGATCTCACGCAACAGAAAGCCCTCCGGTACCACTTCGAACAGCCCCAGGTTGGTGACCACCAGCTTGACCACCCCGGGTGCCGTCACGGCCAGCGCGCATCGTTTCCGCAGCCGCGGGGCCCCCTGGCGAGTCGTATGCTCGAGGGCGACAAACACCCGCTTGGCCCCAACCGCCAGATCCATGGCCCCGCCGATCGCTCCGCCTTTCTTCCCCGGCATCTTCCAGTTGGCGAAGTCCCCGTTCTCGGAGACCTCGTACGCGCCCATCACGGTCGCATCCACATGTCCGCCGCGAATGACGGCGAACGCGTCTGCGTGGTGCACGACGGCGGCGCCGGGGAGCAGGGTCACGTAGTCGTTGCCGGCGTTCGTCACATAGAGATCCTCGTGGCCGGCTTCGGCGAGAGGACCGTAGCCCAGTAGACCATTCTCGGAGTGGTAGATGATCGTCTTGTCCTTGAAATCGTAGTTGGAGCACAGCGTCGGGATGCCCGCACCGAGGTTGACGACCCAACCGTCTTCGAACTCCATCGCCAAACGATCGCACATCATCTGCCTGGTCAGGGGTGCCTTCGTCATGCGTTGGTTCCCCTCCTTCCCGAATGCGTTACCGCGGTCCCCTCACGTCGTCCCAGATTCCGTCGGGACGCGGAGGAATCTTGATGATGCGGTCCACGAAGATGCTCGGCGTATGGATCTGGTCGGGATCCAGGGCGCCCGCATCCAGGATGTCTTCGTCGACTTCGACGATGGTGGTCCGGGCGGCGGCCGCCATGATCGGACCGAAGTTTCTCTGTGCCGCCAGGTACTGAAGGTTGCCCCAGGCATCGGCGCGAAAAGCGCGGATGAAGGCGTAGTCGGCGTGCAGCGGATACTCGAGGAGATAGTCTCGACCGTCGATCGTCCGCGTTTCCTTTCCAACGGCAATCTCCGTTCCCACTCCCGTCGGAGTGTAGAAGGCTCCGATGCCGGCGCCTGCCGCGCGAATCCTCTCGGCCAGCGTTCCCTGGGTCACCAGCTCGGCCTCGATCTGCCCGGCTTCGTAGAGTTGATCCAGCGAAACGGTCAGGGAGCTCTTCGCTGGAGCGGTGATCGTACAGATCATCTTCTTGATGCGGCCATTCTTGATCAGGATCCCGACGTTCATGTCCTCGTCGGTGAGCCCGCGGCCACCACCGCCTCGATTGGAGATGGCCGTCAGAGCCTTCGCCCGCTGGCGCAGCAGGGCCGCGATGAGATTCTTGGGCACACCCGGGACACCGAAGCCGGAGAACATGATTGTCGCGCCATCCGGTATGTCGGCGACCGTTTCGTCGAAGCTCGTCAGGATCTTGTTTTTCATCGTCGCGCCAACATCTCGTTTCGCCGACCGTCCCTTCTTGGCTCGGCCGATCGCGCGGCCGAAGTCGCGACGCGCCTCTCCGCCTGGCGCCGCAGCCATTCCATCGATCCGGGAACCAGGATGGAGACGCTGACCATCAACGTCGCCGCGGACAGGATGACGGGGCTTATCTCTTCCCTGGCACCGCTCCACATCTGTCGCGGAATGGTCCGGTACTCCGACCCGGAAATCATGATGGCCACGATGAGCTCGTCGAAGGACGCGACAAAGGCCAGGATCGCCCCCGCCAGAAGTCCGGGCAGTATGAGCGGCAACACGATTCTGAAGAATACTGTCACCGGCCTCGCCCCGAGGTTGGCGCCGGCTCGGATCAGATTGACGTCGAAGTTGGCCAGCGTCGCGGAC
The DNA here is from genome assembly GCA_965197935.1 of Vicinamibacterales bacterium. Classification (GTDB taxonomy): domain Bacteria; phylum Acidobacteriota; class Vicinamibacteria; order Vicinamibacterales; family CAZQMT01; genus CAZQMT01. The sequence goes on from CBDAOD010000003.1 coordinate 2,035,787, forward strand.
ACCGTGAGCACGACGAACGGCGCGGCGAGAGCCGTGTGGGCCAGGATTAGGCCCCACCTGGTGTAGACGATCCCGATCTGCGCGTAGAACAGGAAGAGCCCGACGCCGATGATGACATGCGGCATCATCATGGGTGAGAGCAAGAGCCCGATGACCAGGGGCTTGAAGCGAAAATCCGCCCAGGTGAGTCCGATGGCCGCGAGCGTCCCGAGGATCGTCGCCAGGACCATCACCGAGAGGGCGACGATGAAGCTGGTTTCGATGGCGTGGCGCCAGTCACGCGAGGCAAAGAGATCCTCGTACCAGCGCGTGGAGACGGCGGGCATGGGAAACGTGAAGAAAGGCTCGGCGTTGAACGACAGCGGGATGATCACGAGGATTGGCGCACCAGGAACAACAGGACCACTCCGCAGAATCCGCAGAAGACGTATTTCCACGCTTGCTCGAGAAAGAGTGAATCGAACTTCATCGCTGGTTACCTCAACGCATCCTCATGGCGCCCAGCCCGAACATCCGGTTGCAGAAGTAGTAGAGCGTCCCCGTGAAGATCAGGAAGGCCGTGCCGAGGGCAGAGGCTGCACCCCAGTTCAGCGTCTCGTTTGCGAAGAAGGCGATGAAGTAGCTGATCATCTGGTCTTGCCGTCCACCGACGAGCGCAGGAGTGATGTAGAAGCCGAGCGCGAGGATGACGACGAAAACGGCGCCGGCACCGACGCCGTGAGTGGTCAGCGGCCAGTACACCTTCCAGAAAGCGACCCAAGGATTGGCGCCGAGTGACCGGGCTGCGCGCACGTAGTGCGGCGGAATCCGCCTCATGGTCGCGAAGAGAGGAAGGACCATGAACGGCAGGAGAAAATGAGACATCGCCACGTAGACGCCCAGTCGGTTGTGGATGAGTTGAATCCGGTCCGACCACAGACCGACCATGAGCCCGAGGTCATTGAGGATCCCCTCGTTTTGGAGCAGCACTACCCAGGCGATCGCGCGTACGAGCGCAGCGGTCCAGAATGGGAGCAGGATGAGAATGAGAATGACATTGCTGACTTTCGTGGTCGTGTTCGCCATCAGGTAGGCGAGCGGATAACCCATGACCACACAGAGGAGCGTGATGATCAGTGACATCCAGATCGAGCGTAGCCAGACGATGTTCATGATGCGCCAGTACTCCGGCACACGGGCAACCTCGCCATTCGCGTCGATCGTCAGATCGAAGGCTGTTAGCAGGTAGATTGGCGTAATGGGCGCCGACGCCCGCTTGACCACCGCCCAGTACTCGGTCTGTCCCCAGCGCTCGTCGATCTGGACGAGAGTCTCCCTTGCCGCTTGCGCATCGGATGTCGGCAACCCCCTCGCGGTCTTCGACAACAGCGCCTGATAGCCGAACCTGGCGATGTTCAAACGTCTTCCGACCGCGCCCAGAGTCCTCGCCTCCCTCGCCGCTCGCAGATCGGCGATCAACGCGTCGTAGGCTTCCGCGTCGGGCAGTTGCTCCCCGTTCCACGCGGACAGCGCGCGGGTGGTCCGCGACCGGACGGAGCTCACCACGCGGCCATCGACGCTCTTGAAGAGGACGACTGCGACGGGTGCGAAAAAGTTTACGGCGAGGAACAGCAACAGAGGCGCGATCATGGCGACGGCCGTCAGCGTCCGCGTACGCTCCGCCCGGCGGAGTTGCTGCTCGAGGCTGCCCCGGTCGGCCCTAGTGGAAGACCTTGCCGTGGTTCCGGATTCGCTCATGGCGGCTCTCCGAGGGCGAGTGCTGATGAGGCAGGTGAGTGATGGCTAGAGCGCGTCCAGGGCCAGGCAGTCCGTGGCCGTCCAGCCTATCTTCACCGTGGCACCGATCTCCAGAGGGAGATGCCGTCCCGTATTGGGCAGCTTCACCACGAAGTCGTCGCCGCTACCGGGGAAGGTGACCCTGACCCTGGTGGCGTCCCCCTGGTAGATCAGCTCGTCAATCCTGGCCTCGAATGAATTCACATGCCAACCCTCGTCGGGACCGAGCGCGATCCGCTCAGGCCGCACCGACAGGAGGGTCTTCTCGCCGACCACGCCGACGTTGACCGGAGTAGCGGTGATTCGGCTTCCCCCTTCCAGCTGAACGTGGCACGTGACGCCATCCGTTTTCACCACCGTGCCCGACAGCCTGTTGTTCTCTCCGACGAAGTGCGCGACAAAAGAGTTCTGAGGACGTTCGTAGAGCTCTTCGGCAGTATCGATCTGGCAGACGCGTCCGTCGTTGAAGACGGCGATTCGATCGGAGATGGTCAGCGCCTCCTGCTGGTCATGGGGGACGTAGACCACCGTGATTCCGAGATCGATCTGAATATGCTTGATCTCCAACTGCAACTGCTCTCTCAGTTGCCTGTCGAGGGCGCCGAGGGGTTCGTCCATGAGAACGAGCCGCGGTCGAAAGACGAGCGCGCGGGCCAGCGCCACACGCTGTTGTTGCCCCCCGGACAGCTGTGCCGGGCGGCGGTCGCCGAAGTCCGGCAGCCGCACCATGTCAAGTGCCGCCGAGACCCGTTGGTTCACCTCCGAGTTCGGAAGCTTTCGAACGGTGAGTGGGAAGGCGACGTTTTCGCGAACGGTCATGTGAGGAAACAGGGCATAGTCTTGAAACACCATGCCGATGTCTCGACGGTGCGGTGGCACGCGCGCCAGAGGCCTGCCGTCAAGTGTGATCTCTCCGCTGGTTGGATGTTCGAATCACGCCAGCATCAAGAGCGTGGTGGTCTTTGTGTCAAGGGCGGACCAAAGTTAGACCACGGTGGCGGAGGAAAATTAGACCACCCGGCCCGGTGGACGGCGTGCCTGAGAGTGGCTGTGCGGCCGGGCTGGAGCGGAGGCTGGGCGCGCCTGTGGGCGGGCCCAGACGGAGCGGAAGCCCGGCTGCACCGCCAGCAGCTTGCGAAGGGAGGCGTCAGGACGCCGGAGCGGCAGCGTCGTGGCGGGCGTGCGTGCTGTGTGCGAGGCGATAGCTGTCGCCGTTCAGCTCCAGCATGTGGACGTGATGGGTCAACCGGTCGAGCAGCGCGCCGGTCAGCCGTTGAGAGCCGAAGATCCCGGTCCATTCGTTGAAGGGCAGATTCGAGGTCACCAGCGTCGATGCTTGCTCGTAGCGCTGGGAGAAGATCGCGAACAGCAGCTCGGCGCCGGTCTTGGACAACGGCACGGAGCCGAGTTCGTCCACGATCAACAGATCCTGCTTGGCAAGCTGCTTCTGGAGGCGCAGCAGGCGCTTCTCATCCCGGGCCTCGAGCAGTTCGTTCACCAGCGCGGCGGCGGTGAGGAAGCGCCCCCGATAGCCCTTCTGACAGGCCGCCAGCCCCAACGCCAGTGCCAGATGCGTCTTGCCCGTGCCGGAGTTGCCTAACGCCAACACGTTCTCTCGGCGGTCGAGATACGCCGAGCGCGCCAGCTCCAGCACCAGGCGCTTATTCAACGACGGGATTGCGCGGAACGCGAAGGTCTCGAGACTCTTCAAGACCGGGAACTTGGCGGCCTTGATGCGGCGCTCGGGGGCGCGCTGCTCGCGATCAAGCCACTCCAGCTCGCAGAGGCGGAGCAGATAGCGCGGACAGTCCAGCCCTTCCTGGGCGCACTGCCGCGCCACTTTGTCGTACTCGCGCAGAAAGGTCGGCAGGCGCAGGGCCTTGAGCTGCGCGTCGAGCCGCAGGATCGGTTTTGCCATCACGCGGCGCCTGCCCCCAGCAGCGCCAGGTAGTCCGCTGCCGCGGTCGTCGCGCCGCGCGCGGCCGGGAGATGCGGATACTGCGCCAAGTCGAGGCGGGGCGGCCGGTGTTCGATGCGGCACAGCACCAGATGCTTGACGGCGTCGAACCCGATCACGCCCAGGGCGAGGGCGTCCCGGACAGCGCCGCTGACGTGGGCGAACCGAAAGTCTGCGAGCAGCCGCAGCACCTGCACGTACTCGCGCGTCCCCGCCGTGCCCAGCCGGGCCTCCCACAGACGCCGTCGCCGACCAAACGCTTCCGGCAGCTCCCAGCCGGCTAGCGGCGCCGCTTGATCGAGCGCCCCGGTCTTGCGCTCCAGCAAGGCCAAGTAGTGCAGCGGCTCGAAGATCAACGCGTCCCGCTCGTAGCTGCGAGGATGGCGGGCGATTACGGTACTGCCGCACACGACCACGACGGTGTCCACGTAGCCCTTCACCACCACCTCGCGGTGGCCGTAGGCGGCACCGAGTAGTCGTTGCGGCGGTCGCGCACCAGCGACAACGACGTGACCCGCGTCGGGCGCGTGTCGCAGGCTTCATACGGGACCGGCGGCAACGGCAACAACGCGGCGCGGTCGCGCGCGAAGCGCTCCCCGATCGTCTCGGTGTGCCGCCGCAACCGCTGCCCGCGCCGCGCGCGGCACTGGCGCTCCAAGTCGGCGTTCAACGCGTCCCAACTGGCCACGCGCGGGACCGGCACGAAGAAGTTGCGGCGGGCGTAGCCGACCCGCCCTTCCACCTTGCCTTTGTCGTTGCCCTTCCCCGGTCGTCCGAAGCGATCGTCGAACAGGTAGTGCGACTGGAGTTCGCTGAAGACTTGGGTCCGCTGGCGCGTGCCGTCACCGAGAATCCGCGCCACCGCCAGCTTGGTGTTGTCGTAGACGATGCCACGCGGTACGCCGCCGAAATAGTGAAACGCCGCGTTGTGCCCGTCACAGAACGCCTCCGTCGTCTCGGCCGGAAACGCCTGCACGAACGCGTCGGCGCTGTGCGGCAGATCCACGACCAGGTAGTGCGCCTTGCATTCGACGCCGGCGACGACCACCAGCGCTTCACCGAAGTCGGCCTGGGCGTCGCCCGGCGGGTGCACGAGCGGCACGAACATCTCTTGCCCGCCCAGCTTCCGCCGGCGCCCGTAGTCTTTGACGATGGTGTAGCCGCCCGTGAAAGCGTGCTCCGCGCGCAAGCGCTCCCAGATGCGCTTCGCCGTGTGCCGTTGCTTCTTCGGACGCGGCTGATCGTCGGTGAGGATCTGATCGATGCCCCTGGTGAAGGCGTCCAGTTTCGGACACCGGATCGGTTTCGCCCGGCGATACCCGGGCGGCAGTCGGTCGCGCAGCATCTTGCGCACCGTCTCCCGGGCCAGCCCGAAGCAGCGCGCCGCCGCCCGCTCGCTCAACCCCTCCACATAGACGCTGCGCCGCACCTCCGCATAGAGCTCCACTCGATACATCCCTCCTGTGTCCCACAAAACACTCTCGGAATGCTCGGTGGACCACTCGAGCGGTCTGGTTTTCTGCCGCCCTCAAGCGCTTCCAACCGCCGCGCTGTGGTCTATTCTTGCTCCGCCGTTCTCACGCTATCGATGCTCGGGGTTTGGGTGGTCGAAGCGGCACCCCGCGTCCCATCTCGACCGCTGGTTGCCGTGCGCCGGAATCCCACCTGAATTCTTGATCAGGCGAGCGAGATGCAGAAGATTCCACGTCATGAACGTCGTGTTCCGGTTGGTGAAGTCGTTCTCGGGGCCTCCAGAGCCAGGATCGAGGTAGGACGGCCCCGGACCGGCTTCACCGATCCATCCGGCGTCCGCCTGCGGCGGAACGACGTAGCCTATGTGCTGCAACGCGTAGAGAATCGACATCGAACAGTGCTTGACGCCGTCCTCGTTGCCCGTGATCAAGCACCCTCCGACGCGGCCATAATACGCGTACTGCCCCTGCTCGTTCAGATCACCAGCCGTGGCGTAGAGTCGCTCTATCGTCTGGGTGCAGACGGACGACTTTTCACCCAGCCAGATCGAGGAACCGAGCACGAGGATGTCCGCAGCCTTGACCCTCTCGTAGATCTGCGGCCAGTCGTCGTTCTTCCATCCGCGCTCCCTCATATCCGGGTAGACGCCGAAGGCGATGTCGTAGTCGATGGGGCGAAGCAAATCCACGCAGACCCCGTTCCTCTGCATGATCGCCATGGACATCTTGATGAGTCCCTCGGTATGCGACAGCTCCGGCGAGCGCTTCAGCGTGCAGTTGAGAAAGAGTGCACTTAGAGTCTCCCTCTGGGATGGGTGAAACCCCTCGCCTTTAGGCGAAGCCTTCAGGAGGCCGCAGGGCCGGACCTCTTCGGGCTCTGGGACGTGCGCCGTGATAGTCGGCTTCAGCCGACGCGGCGCACTGATTCCCTCGCCTTCAGGCGAGGGAGACTCAAATCAGAGAAATCCCACCGACTCGTGTCACAGAGTTCGACCTGTTTCTCGTTCAGTGTCATCCAGCTCCCTCCGAAGAACCGGCCACGGGTTGTGGATCCCGCGCCCCGACATGTTCCGGCCTGCGTCTCTCCCGGACCGCGCCGAGGTACCGGGCGATGTTGTCGACGCCCTTCAGGATATGGCCAAAGTGGCTCCTGACGAACGCCTGCTTCTCTTCCTCCGTGTGAGGCCGGTCGGCCCGCCAGGCCGCCAACGCCTCGTCGCCATCGAAGTCGACGTAGCTGCATCGAACGGAGAAGTCGTCGTCGGGAAGCAGCAATGCGCTGCCCGGTAGTAGCGCCGTATGTTCCGTGTGGAGCAGGTGTTCACAGAAATCGACGCAGGTCGGCAGGCCGACTTCTTGGAAATTGTCCTTCAGGTCATTGAAGTTCACGTAGAGGTAGAAGGCGCCCCTGGGAATCGTCGACTCCACGCCAGGAGTCTCGTTGAGCATGGCTGACACGGTCCTTCCGGCCAGGGCGTTCACTGCCGAGCAGTCTCTCATATACTCATCGACCTCGTGGCTGCCCGAGTAGGCCTCCATCGCTGCGTGCTGGATCGGCGCCGAGACACAGGAGTACGTCGAGCCGGCAATCTTCACCGCGTCCTCGAACAGCCGTCGCGGTTCCTTCGGAAAGATGCCGACGCCAAAGCGATACCCGCCGCAGGACCGGTCCTTGGAGAGCCCGCCGGTGACGACCGTCCCCTCCGGGTAGATCTTCATCAGAGACGTGTAGCTCTCTGGATCGAAGCTCGTCAGTGCGTAGATCTCATCCGCGATCACGATGACCCGATGCTTCAGACAGACCGCCGCCAGGTCCTCCAGCTCTCGTTCGGTGTACACGACCCCAGTGGGATTGTTGGGGTGATTGAGGATGAGGAGCTTCTGCGGCGCGTGCAGATGTTCGAGACCACTCTCGAGGACATCAGCGGTCAGCTTGTATCCGTCCTCACGCCGTGTCCGAACGCCGATGACCTCCTTCTTGAGGATCTTGGCTTGCGGGAGATAGCTCACCCACGCGGAGTTGGCACGATCAACGGGCCCTGCAGCGTGGCGAGACAGATCGCGAGCACCTCTTTGCTACCAGGAGCCGCCAAGACCTGATCGCCGGAGCAGTCGACGTCGAAATGGTTCCGGTGAAACTCTGCGATGGTGTCGCGAAGCGTCGGGATCCCGGCCGTCGGGAGATACGAGTGCTCCTTCGAGCTGCGGGCCAAGGCTGCAACGACGCTCGGGGGCGGCGAGTACGGAGATTGGCCGAACGCGAAGTGGTGGTAGGCGGCATGGCACCCATCCTTGGCGCACGCCTCTCTGAACGCATTGATCTGGTCGTTGATCCGCAGGTTCGCCGGCGATCTGATGTCATCCAGGTGGTTCTCGACGCGAATCTCCATCGTGATGTCCTTCCTCCCGGGTATGCCAACCTACTGTGTCAGATCGCCCGCTGTAGGCCGAAACGGCGGCCGCCGCTCCGCCCCACTGCGGGCGATCTGACACAGTAGGACTGAGCCCACCACAACGGCAGGCCAGAAAGGCAAGCCGGTCGTCATTCACCTACTTTGACGTAGGGATCGACGCGCAAGATTCCGCATCAGACGAGGCGGTGCCTGTGGAGTGATATCATTGCCTGTTCAGGACTGGAGTTCGAAGCAGCGCGCCTCTGTGCGCGCCAAGGGAGGGACGTGGGAATGAGGAGCGTAACCCAGAGCGTGCTGAGAGTTCTTGCCGTCGTAGCGGTCATGTCCACGCCGACCGCGATTGGCGTCGGAGTCATGGCGGTTCCATCCAGCGCGGAGGCTCAGGCGCCGATGAGCGACACGGCGAAGTTTGTCGGCACCTACAGTCTCATCACGATCGAGGAGAAGAATGAGGCGACCGGCCGATGGTCCGAGAGGCCGAACTTCAATTCGAACGGGTACATCATCTACAGCGAGACCGGCCAGATGGCGGTGCACATCCAGCCGAAGGTCAGGGCGAAGCTGTCGACCCCGCCGACACCGGAAGAGGCCCAGGCAGCCATCCGTGGCTATGGGGCGTACTTCGGCACCTACACCGTGAGCGACCGAGAACAGTTCGTCACCCACCACCGCGTCGGACAGATCAACCCCGGTGGCGTCGTGGACGTCAAGCGGTACTACGACTTCGTGGTGAGCCCGCAGGGACGCGAGCGCCTGATCCTGACGCCGGCGCCTATGGGCGACGGACCCAAGGAAGAGGCGACGACCCACTTGATCTGGGAGCGCCAGCCGCTCGCGCCGCTCTCGGCCGAAGCGCGGAAATTCGTCGGCTTCTGGAAGCTCCAGTACAGGGACAGCTACCGGACGAAGGATGGCAGGCAAGTCTTCCATGGAGACAGGGAAGAGATCCGTTATGGAACCGCCTACATCATCTACACGCCCAGCGGTCACATGATGGTCCATCTGATGGACAAGGAAGGGCGGACCAAGTACTCCGGCGCGCAGCCGACGCCAGCCGAAGCGCTGAAGGCGTTCGAGAGCTACGCCGGATACTTCGGCCGCTTCATCACCTACGAGAACCAGACGCCGCAGTGGCTCATCCATAGCCAGCAGGGCACGACGAACCCCAGCACATACAGCGATCAACAGCGCTACTACCAGTTCACCGGCGACGTGTTGAGACTCGGCGGCCCGCCGAGCCCGAACGCGGCCGGCGAGATGGCCGGGGGACATCTGTACTGGAAGAAGATGAAGGCCGGCGAACGGTAACGTTCCGACCGAAGGTTTCCTGTGGAATGATATGCTTCAGGATTGGGGCTTGGCGCAGCGCGCAGCTCTGCGCGCGGAGGAGGGACGCGTGAGAATGAGGAACGTAACCGGACGTGTGCTGACGGTGCTCGCGGCCGCCGCGGTCATGTCCACGTCGACCGGGGTCGGCGTCCGAGCCAAGCCAGCCCCGTCCAGCGCGGCGGCTCAGGCGGCGATGAACGACACCGCGAAGTTCGTCGGCACCTACAGTCTCATCACGATCGAACAGAAGGATGAGGCGACGGGAGACTGGTCCCAGAGGCCGAACTTCAACTCGAACGGGTACATCATCTACAGCGAGACGGGACAGATGGCGGTGCACATCCAGCCGAAGGTCCGGGCGAAACGGTCGAACCCACCGACACCTGACGAAGCCCAGGCGGCCATCCGTGGCTATACGGCGTACTTCGGTACTTACACGGTGAGCGACGAGGAACAGTTCGTCACCCACCACCGCGTCGGACACCTCAATCCCGGTGCTGCCGCGGATGCAAAGCGCTACTACGACTTCGTGGAGACCCCCCAAGGGCGCGAGCGCCTCATCCTGACGCCGGTGCCCGGGGGCGACGGACCGAAGGAAGAGGCAACGGTCCACTTGATCTGGGAACGCCAGCCGCTGGCACCGCTCTCGGCCGAGGCGCAGAAGTTCGTCGGCTTCTGGAAGCTCCGGTACACGGACCGCTATCGGACGCAAGACGGCAAGGAAGTCTTCCACGCAGAGAGGGACGAAAGCCGCTCCGGAACCTCCTACATCATCTACACGCCCAGTGGTCACATGATGGTCCATCTGATGCGGAAGGAGGGGCGGACCAAGTACGCCGGCGCGCAGCCGACGCCCGACGAGGCGCTCAAGGCGTTCCAGAGCTACGGCGGATACTTCGGCCGCTTCATCACCTACGAGAACCAGACGCCGCAGTGGCTCATCCATAGCCAGCAGGGCACGACGAATCCCAGCACGTATAGCGATCAACAGCGCTACTACCAGTTCACCGGGGATGTGTTGAGACTCGGCGGCCCGCCGAGCCTGACCGCGGTCGGCGAGATGGCCGGGGGACATCTGTACTGGCAGAAGATGAAGGCTGGCGAACGGTAACGACCGGCTGTATCGCCTGAACCCCGCCGCGGCGCTGATCGTCGAGCTGTGCGACGGCACCCGAGATCTCGCTCAGCTACGGGCCGACCTGGCGCCGCTGGGCGGTGACTGGCGGAGAGGCCTGGATTGGATCGACACCGCGACGCGTGACCGGCTCCTGACAGACGGTCCTCCCGACGCCACCAATCGGGTCGCTTTACCCACCACCCGGATCACGTGTCCGACGTGACGACCGCCGCCGGTCTCAGCCTCCTCAGTCTGGGCGAAACGATCGTTCGACACGAGTACGGGGAGCCCGTCACGGCTCTGATGTGCGTGTGCCTGGCGACCGTCGCTCCGCCCCACAGCGGGCGAATCTGACAAGGGAAGGCATCGCGTGATCCGCTGTGATTGAGACCTCGACGGCGCTGGCGAAGCTCGTCGCACGAATCGACGGGGCGGTCCGCATTGGCCTCGACACCGAAGCCGATAGCCTGCACTGCTATCGCGAAAAGGTCTGCCTCGTTCAGGTCTGGCTGCCCGACGACGATGAGCTTGTCGACCCGCTGGCCGGTCTCGACCTGTCGCCGTTGCTGAACGTGCTGTCGCGCACCGAGATCGTCATGCACGGCGCCGACTTCGACCTGCGGATGTTGTATCGACTCGGTCTCGACGCGCCCGGCAAGGTCTTCGACACCATGATCGCGGCGCGGCTCACCGGAGTGGCGAAGTTCGGCTACGCGGCGTTGGTCGCCGAGTACTTCGGCGTCACGCTGCCCAAGGGCTCGCAGAAGGCCAACTGGGCCCGCCGACCGCTGGCGGCTCAGACCGCCCAGTATGCGCGCAACGACACCCACTTTCTCTTGCCGCTCGCCGAGCGACTCGAGCGGCGGCTCGAAGTGCTCGGGCGCCTCCCGTGGCTGACGCAGTCGTGCCAGCGAGCCGTGGCCGCCGCGCGCAGCATTCGCGAACGCGATCCGGAGATCGAGTGGCGCGTGCGCGGGAGCCGGACGCTCGGGCCGCGTGCGGGCGCCGTGCTGCGCGCCCTGTGGCACTGGCGTGAGGACGAGGCTCGCACCGTTGACCGCCCTCCCTTTCACATACACTCGAACGAGGATCTCGTCGACGCCGCGCGGTGTTTCGATCGGGGTGAGGCGGTATCGCCTCGGCGCATGCCCGGTGCGCGTCGCGCCCGCTTCGAGCGCGCGGCGGACGAGGCGTTGAAGCTCGATCGATCCGAGTGGCCACGCCCTGTTCCGTCCGGGTCGCGCGAGCGCCTGACGCGAGACCAGGACCGGCGTCTCGTCGCGATCAGGCAACGGCGCGATCGGGTCGCGGCAGAGTTGGGCATCGCCGCGGACCTGATCGCGCCCGCGCGCGGCGCTCGAACGCATCGCCGTCGACGGCGATGACGGCATGGCCGCGCTGCTACCGTGGCAGCTGCAGCTTCTCCGCGGTGGCGACTGACCACGTGGCAGGGCGGACCCTCCCTCCGGCTTGGCGTTCTTTGCCTTCAGCTTCTCGATTGTCAGCAACGGCTTCTCGAGGAGCGCCTCGAACCTACAGTTGACTTTCGGCTCGCGCCCAGTTTAGCTACGGTCTGCCGGCTTTCATCTCATTGGAAGCGTGCGGATCCCATGGGTCGTACGTATCACGTGTGCGCCCTTGACCGACGGCCGTAGCGGATGACGTTTCACCCACTCGACTTCATCGCGTTCTTCGGGTTCATCGGCGTCGTCGTCACGGTGTCTGTCGTGGCGTCTCGCAAAGAGGAATCGTCGGATGACTACTTTCTCGCCGGCCGAGCCCTGCCATGGTGGCTAATCGGATTCTCGCTCATCGCATCGAACATCTCGACCGAACACTTCGTGGGGATGGCGGGTCGCGGTGCGGACATCGGGCTCGCCATCGCGTCGTACGAATGGATGGCCGCGGTAACACTGGTGATCGTGGGCTGGGTATTTCTGCCCCGATTCCTCCGGGCCGGCATCTACACGATCCCTCAATATTTGGAGATCCGCTACGGTTCGACCACGCGCACCATCATGGCGGTGTTCATGATGATTGCATACGTGTTCGTCGCCCTGGCGACGGTGCTGTACGCGGGGGCGCTCGCGATCGAACAGATCTTCGACGTGGACACGACGCTGGCCATCTGGATCATCGGCATCCTCGCAGGCGCGTACACCATCTACGGTGGGCTCAAGGCGGTGGTCTGGTCCGACCTGTTGCAGGGCGTCGCCCTTCTGCTGGGGGGGATGTTGATCCTGGTGCTCGCGCTCCGGGAAGTGGGTGGGTTGGGCGCGTTCCTCGAGTCGCAGCAGGACAAGCTGCACACGGTGTTGCCGTGGGATCATCCGGAGATGCCCTGGGTCGCCGTGTTCGTGGGCGGGCTGTGGATTCCGAATCTCTTCTACTGGGGCCTGAATCAGTTCATCGCGCAGCGCACGTTGGCGGCGCGCAGTCTGGCTGACGGACAGCGGGGCATATACCTCGCGACGGCGCTCAAGCTCTTCATTCCGTTCATCATCGTGTTCCCGGGCATCATCGCCGCGGAGTTGTATGCGGACCAGATCCGGCTTGCCGACCAGGCGTACCCGGTCCTGATGCGTGAGCTGCTGCCGGTGGGGCTCACGGGGATCATGTTCGCCGCGCTGATCGGGGCAGTGATGAGCAGCCTGGACTCCATGCTCAACTCGGCCGCCACCATCTTCACGATCGACGTGTACCAGCGTCACGTCCGCCCCGACGCAGCCCAACGGCGGCTGGTGCTGGTGGGACGTGTGACGACGGCGGTGCTGGTCATCATCGGATGCCTGTGGGCTCCAGTAGTGGCCAGGACGGGGAGCGTGTTCCAGTACATCCAGATGTTCTGGGGATTCATCTCGCCTGCCATCGTGGCGGTGTTCCTGTTCGGGCTCTACTCGCCCCGCACGCCGGCCGCCGCCGCATCGGGGGCAATGATCCTGGGGATCCCGGTGTACGGGCTACTTCTCTGGTGGTTACCCACCGTGGCGTTTCTTCACCACATGGCCATCACGTTCCTTGCGGTCACGGTGTGGCTCGGGGTCTACACCCTGACCCGGCCGCGCCGCACGCGGTTCGTGTTGGAAACCGGTAGCACGTTGGAGCTCGAACCGGCCCGGCACGGGAAGTGGTTTGGTGGTGCGGTGATTGCGGCGACGGCGGTGTTGTACGCGGTCTTTTTCTGAGGCCGGCTGATGCCGGCAGATCGATCGGAAGATCGGCTACTGCACGACCGATTGATTCGGCGACCCTGCACCCCATTCATTCGGGGCGTCAAGTCAGCGGAGTATCGTCATGCGCGGTTCAAAAGCAGGCACTGACAAGATCTTCATTTTGCATGCGTCACCAGACGGTCGAGCTCACGGCCGACGACGTAGGCTGTTCCTGGTCGTGGTCCTGCTTGCCGGCCTGGGCTGGCCCGACCGAGGCGAGGCGCAGGACCGCACGTTCCACCTGGCAGGCCACGAAGTGCAAGTGGTGGGAGAGCTCGGAGCGTGGGAGCTCTCGGTGACGGTGGAGCCGGTCGAGCCCGGCGTGGAGGTGGCCCACCTCCGTCTCGCCGGGAACGGCGCGGCCCCGCCTCCACGGTTCTCGCTCTCGTGGTCGCTTCCCTCGCACGACATCGCGGGGCAGTGGAACACTGGGGCGTACTTCAACAAGACGGTAAGAGCGGATTGGGAGCTCTCCCGGGTCGACTCCAAGCTCTCGCAGCAGGCGCCGGTGCTCACGCTCCTCGGGTTGGACGATGAGAACCGTCTCACGTACGCGGCCTCCGATGCCCTCAACGCGGTGACACTGACGGCCGCCGTGCGGGAGGAAGACGCCCGGATCTACGGAGCCATCCGGTTCTTCCAGGAACGCCACCGCCCGGTGGAGGAAGTGGCCATCCAGGTCCGCTTCGACACTCGCGACGTGCCGTATACCGCCGCCCTCGGCGACGTCGCTTCCTGGTGGTCGGAGCAGCCGGGCTATTCGCCGGCGCCGGTGCCCGACGTGGCGAGGGAACCGGTCTATTCCACCTGGTACAGCTACCACCAGAACGTCACTGCGGAGGCACTCCTGGGTGAGGTGGAGGCGGCCGCCGGGATGGGCTACGAGACCATCATCGTGGATGACGGCTGGCAGACGTTGGACAGCCAACGAGGCTACGCATTCACCGGTGATTGGAGGCCCGAGCGCATTCCCGAGATGCGGGCGTTCGTGGACGCCGTGCACGAGCGCGGCATGCGGATCCTTCTGTGGTACGCGCTCCCCTTCATTGGAGAGCGCTCCGCCATGTTCGAGCGCTTCGATGGGATGTACCTCAGCTACTGGACCCGGCAGGGGGCCTACGTGCTCGATCCGCGGTACCCCGAGGTCCGGGAGTACATCGTGGAGACCTATCGGACGGCCATGCGGGAATGGGGGGTGGACGGATTCAAGCTGGACTTCATCGGTCGTTTCGTGGCGGACGATGCCACGACTCTAACGGCGGAAGACGGCCGGGATTTTGCGTCGGTGAACGAGGCGACCGACCGGCTCATGAGCGACATCATGACGGAACTCCGGGCGATGAACCCTGATGTGATGATCGAGTTCAGGCAGCCCTACATCGGCCCGCTGATGCGGAAGTACGGCAACATGTTCCGTGCCGGCGACGCCCCAAACTCCACGGTGGCCAACCGCGTGCGGGTCGTGGACCTCCGACTCCTGTCCGGCAACACGGCGGTCCACTCCGACATGCTCATGTGGCACTACGAGGAACCGGTGGAGGCCGCCGCGCTGCAGCTGCTCAACGTCCTCTTCTCGGTGCCCCAGCTCTCCGTGCGGCTGCGGGATATCCCACCGGATCACCTGGAGATGGTGCGGTTCTGGAATGGGTACTGGCTCGAGAACCGCGCGTTGCTCCTGGACGGACGGTTCGAGGCGGAGTCGCCACTGGCAAACTACCCTGTGGTGCGCTCCTCCGACGGCGCGGAGCAGATTGTCGCCGTGTACGCACAGGCGGTGGTGGTGCTCGACGGATCTCGGGGCGCAGCTCGCATCGATGTCGTCAACGCCAGCGGCTCCGACCGGATAGTGGTGGACAGCCGGGAAGACCTGGGCTATTTCACGTTCCGGATCCTGGAGCCACGCGGAAGGCAGACGGACGGTGGGCGAATCGAGCTGAGTGGCAGCGTCCATGCCTTCGACGTCCCGGTGGGGGGGATGCTCCGATTGTCGGCCGAAGGGTCCTGAAGCGGCTTCCCCTCGAGGGGCCGGGGACACCGGCGCGGTCGGTCGGAGCTCTCAGCGGTCGTCCCTTTCTCGAGCCCAGGACATCACGTTGGCGGGGGCCCGGCCATTCCGAAGCTCGTTGGCCATGAATCTCATGTACGGATCGATGTGGGTGAAGAACATCTTGTATCCGGCACAGAGGTAGTTGAGCCCCAGGTCTCCGTCCGGCGTCCTCGAGAAACGGTTCTTCGGGCACTCACCGTTGCACGCGAAACGGACATCACACTCACGGCAGTACCTGGGCAGCGAGTCCCGCTTGTCCAGGCCGAACGCCACCTGCTGCTCGGACTCCACCATGGACACCAACGGATTCTCCATGATGTTGCCCAACCTGGTCTCTGGATAGACGAAGTGGTCACATGAGTACAGATCTCCATTGTGCTCGATGGCGAGCGCCCGCCCGCAGGTCTCATTGAACAGGCACAGGCTCGGCTTCAGACCGCACCATGACTCCAGGGCACATCGAATAGCTGCACGTAGCATCGGCCTACGTCATTGCGCACCCATTCATCGAAAATCGCCGTGAGGAAGCGACCGAACTGCGCGGGCTCCACCGACCACTCACTCACGGACGCGCGCTCGTGGCTGGGAAGGACGAGGGACAGTTCGGTGTCGTCCGCCTCGTCGGCGATTCTCTCGACGACCGGGATGAACTGCATGAATCCGCTTCCGACCTTTTTCAGGAATCGATAGATCTCCAGAGGATGGTCTCCGTTGTGCCGTTGCACCACGGTCAGCGTGTTGAAATCGACACCGTGCTTCCTCAGCAACTCCAGGCCGCGGACGACCCGACCGAACGTGGGCTTCCCGCCCTGGTCGAGACGATACTCGTCGTGCATCTCTTCCGGCCCGTCGATTGAGAGGCCGACCAAGAATCTGTTCTCTGCAAGGAACTCGCACCACTCGTGGTCGAGGAGCAGTCCGTTCGTCTGAAGCGCGTTCTCGATCTTCTTGCCGTTGGCGTACTTCTCTTGTAGCGCCACGACCTTGCGGAAGTACTCCACTCCCAGCAGCGTCGGCTCCCCACCTTGCCACGCGAAACTCTCACCGGCATGCGACTGGATTCGAGTTTCTGTCTGATATACGACTCGAGCACGGTCGTCGACATCGCCCAGCTCGCTCTTCCTTCGGGCTTGTCCGGATACAGGCGCTCCTTTTCTAGATAGAAGCAATACGTGCAGTCCAGGTTGCAGATGGGGCCGATCGGCTTGGTTAGCACATGGAACGGGGCGATCTTGGTCACTGTTCTCCCGCCTGCGTCGCCGATCCTTCCGCGACCATGTTTCGGCACTGCGGACTCATGCGCTCTTCTGCATCGAGTCATCCGCGGTCGAAGCCGAACGCCAGGGGTCGCTAGCAGCTCGTGGTGAAAGTCCTGCGTGGCACCAAGGGCCGCCGTGGGAGATGCCGCGCACGGCCCGAGCAAGGCGCGAGGAGGAAGAATACCGGGAGTATTTGATCGACGAGCAACACAGCCAGGCGGGATGCAGCGCCGGCCGGCTCCAGCAGGACTTTTACCACGGGCTGCTAGTACTACTTTGTTAGATCCGCAAGTGCACCGACTTTAGCGCCTCGATGCGCTTCAGGTAGAACGGCCGTGGAGCAAAGAGGTCCGCGGTGAAGATTTCCTGCACGATCGCGCGGGCCACTGGAAAGGTGAGCCCGGCGAGGTGCCGCCGCCGCTCGGCCTGCAGGAAGTTGTACGTCACGGCGGTGAGCACGACGTGATGGTGCCAGCCCGGGAACGTGCGGCCTTCGAAGTGATCCAACCCGAGGTGGGTCTTCAACTCTTGGTACTGCTGCTCGATGGCCCACCGCTGATGCGCGAGTCGGACGAGCTGCGGCCAGGAGGTGGTGGCCGGCAGGTTGACGAAGAAGTATTTGGTCCGCGGCGTCGCGCCCGTGTCGCGTTCGGCCAGCAGCCACACCTCGGGGGCGAGCCGGCGGTCGCGCCAGTCGTGGGCCGGGGTCACCCGCAGGGCCACACACTGGACCGTCCAGCGGCGCCCGCCGCGGCGGTTGCGCCAGCTGATGGGCCGCCACCGCGGCTGCGCCTTGGCGGCCTGGGCCACCGTGTACGCCCGCACGCCCGCCGCCAGGTCTGGCCGGGTGCGCGGGCGCCCCAGCCGGCCGCCCCGCCGGTGCCCGAGGCGCGGCCGCCCCAGGAACACGGTCTGCGACGAGGAAATCCCCACCGCATAGGGGAGCCGCAACCGATGCCACATGGCCCGAAACAGGCCGGTATCGCCAAACTCCGCATCGGCCAGCACGCCGGTGCCGGTGAGGCCGCTGGCGCGCACCTGCCGGAGCAGGGTGAGCGCTTGGCGCCACTTCGCCTGCAACCGGCCACCCCGGGGAAGCCGCGCCCGATCGCGGGCGGCGTCGGTCAGCCACGCCTCGGGCACATAGAGCGCGGCCCCCAGCAAGTAGGCGCGCAGCCCGGTCCACAGCGCCGCGGTGACCGCCACTTGGCCATTGGCGACTTTCCCCACGGCCCCACAGTACTGGCGGGCCACCCCGACCGAGGACGTCCCTGGCTTGGGGAAACTCGTGCCAGCGAAGATCACCAGCCCTTCGCGTTCGGGCAGCACCGCCCGCAGGCAGCGCCAGACGCCGTCGGCACTCCACGGCGCATCGGTGATGAAGTGTTGGAACGCTTGATAGCCCCCGGGATCGGTCCCCCGCGCCAGCATCGCTTCCATCGACTTGCGCGGGCTGTCGCTGAGCAACCCCTGGACGTACCGGCGCAACGCCAGCTCCTGTGCGCGCTGGCCGAAGCACGCCTTGAAGGCCTCGAGCCATCTCATCAGGCGACGCAACTGCCCCACCGTGCGGCGGTCGTGCACTACCGCGCAGGGTACCGAATTCGCCGGAAAAGTACAATGTCCTCAAATTAGATCACTTGTCGGATCTCGCCCAAATTGTGCGATCTAACAAAGTAGTACTAGCTGTCGTTCATATTTTCGGTGCCCTGGCTGACGATCGGGACCCGCAGCAGGCCCGATGGGCATGGTCGCCACCCGCTGCCGCACTCGCGCCTCTGCCGGGGCGCGCCCCTCTCCTACGGGCAGCGGCGCAGCCATCGTGGAACGGGCGCAGGGGCCGTCACCCGGTAACGCGGCCCAATCCGGGTCGGTGTCGGCCGCTCAACTGGACAACGCCCCAGCTAAGGCTGTTGTTCGATGACGACCCGGGCGAGACGTCCCAGATCGGGTTGGAGCTCGGCCTCTCCCGCCGGCATGCCGCCGACCGAGAGCATGTAGGCGATGACATCGACGTACTCTTCGTCGGTCAGAGAGCCGGGATTGTCCTCGGGCATCGTGGCTCGCGTGTACTCGAACAGGGTGGCCAGCGATCTTCCGTCCCAGTTGCGGAGGAACCTCGCCCGTGCCAGGGGAGGCGTTGACTGCATATCCGGATCGTCCGGAGCGCCATTCAATCTCCGTCCGTGGCACAGGCCACAGGCACCCGGGTACGCGGCCCGGCCGCGTTCCACCTGTACCTCGGTGAAGATGCCATCCCAGACGGACGCCAGGTAGCCGTCCGGCTCGAGCCCCTCCAGCACGGCGGTCGCGTCCGCGGTCGTCATTCCGCCAAAGCCGTTCGCCCACGCGTTGCGAATATAGGTGGCCACGGCGGAGATCTCCGCCGCAGTCAGATCAGGGAAGGGAGGCATGGTGCCGGTGCCCTGCCGGATGGTGCTGACGATCCGACCAGGGTTGCCGAGCTGATCGTTACCGCTCAGGGCCGGGAAGGTCGGCGGATCCCCGGTGCCGGCGTCCTGGTGACACAGCGCGCAGTGGTGTTGGTAGAGCTGCTGCCCCTGCCCGAGGACGACCGAATCGACCACCGGCTGGGCGACGGCAGCGGTGGCGATGAGTGACGTCGGACCGAGAACACCGACCACGGTCTTCCACATCAAAGCGTCTCTCCCGCGTCGCGGCGCGTCGTGGCTCACGACCAGATGTCCGCGTCCGAAAGTTCCAGGTCCAACGCCAGCTCTGCCCTGATCGTTACGTCGGTGGTCATCTCGCCATCCCAGCGAAAGGGGACGTGGTTCGGTCCGGAGACGAAGAGCCGGTAGGCGCCCTTCGGAACCCTGACCTCGGCCACGCCGCGCTCGTCGGTCACGGCTCGGTAGGGGTGCATCACGACCTTGGCACCTCTGACTGGCGTATGACGTTCCGCGTCGACGGCGAAGACTGTCACACGGCACTCCGGCGGGGGGACGACTTTCACACCAAAACGAGCGGTGCCCTCGACGTGCGGGACCTCCGCGCCGCTGCCCGGTGCCCTGGCTTCCCAGGCAAAGAGCCCCTCTGTGTCAGGCGCCGTCAGGTCGACCTCGGCGTAGTACAGCGTGGCGGTGCCGGGCCACGGAGCGTCGCTCAAGGTGGCGGTGGCCTGCCTCTTTCCGTCGTGGTCGCGCACGTCGATCGCCCACCCCTGGGGCCGGCACGCGGAGGGGCATTTTACCCCCAGCTTGATGCCGAAGCGCCTCCCGCGCTCGACGGCTGGCGGTGCGTCCCAGACGACGACCCAGGTGGGGTGCGGTTTGACGGTGAAAGAGAACGACGTCGACGCGTCCTCGGGCGTCACGCTCCCCTGCGTCTGTGCGGGGCAGACGGCCCGCCACACATGGGTCCCTGGCCTGACCGGTGCCTTCACCACGACCTCACCCGTCCCATTGGACTCACCGTCGAACCCGGTCAACTCGAGGGTCTCGACCAACCCGCCGTCGGGATCCTCGATCAGGACGGTCTGACCTTGCAGGTCGTCGGCGGAAGAGAGGGGAACCTGGCCCTTCAGCTTCAGGTCGCCACCGGCATCGACTTCTCGAGGCGACACCTCGATGCGACACATGCTGGTCGTCCGGCTCACCTCGTCCCCGCCGGCGCCGGGGTCAGGCCGAATGTTCTTCGGCGGCATTGGTCCCGGCGACGTATCCGTGAACGTGTCCCTTGCCCAGGCCATGCTTGTTGAGCCCCCCGACCGCTTCGCCGCCCGCATAGAGACCCGGAATGACCTGGCCCTGCATGTCGACGACCTGCTGCCGGCCGTTGACCCGAAGACCGCCATAGGAGTCGTGCCAGATCACCAGGATCGAGAGCGCATAGAAGGGTGGGGTCGCAATGCGGTTCAGAGGCACATCCGCTTCGCGCTCGAAGTCGGGATCGGCCCCGGCATCCACGTAGCGGTTCCAGGTCGCCACGGTGTCGGCCAGGTAGCTCAGCGGAACCCGCTGGAACTCATGGCCCGCGGCGATCTTCTCGGCTAGCTCCTCGATGGTATCGGCCTGAAAGAAGTAGCCGTTGTCCGACACGTAGGGGGCCCTGAGCTCCCACCCCGTACGCTCCACCGCATCCTGATCGAAGATCGCCCACAGCGGTCCGGAGTAGTAGTGAGGAGGCTTCGACCCCTCGTTGATCGCCAGCGCCGCATCGAGCCCGTGGTCGTAGCTGTACATCTCTCGAACCCACTCCTTCCGGCAGTTTCGCCAGTCGAGCGGTGTGTGCTCCAGCCCCTGGCCCGGGGCGCCACCATCCCCCGGATACCGGTTGAGCCCCGGCCGGGCGGGAAGACGGACCTCGTTGAAGAAGCGCTTTCCGACCTGATTCACGGCGATGAACTCTTCGAAGCCGGCGCTGCCGACGTTGACCCCCGCGGACCCGCGGAAGCCGAACGTCGGGTGACCGGGCATCATGGTGGTGTACGCGTCGCGGGTCCCGAGGCGGGTCGAAATGTGGAACGTCGTGGAATACGAGACGTTCTGCTGCATGCCCGCCAGGTTGGCGCCAATTCTCACTCCCGCCGTGAGCGCGCTGGCATCCTGACCCTGCGGGCCCAGCAGGGCGTAGCCGCTGCTCGGGAAGGCGGGTTCCCGCAAAGCGGGATAGAACATGCTGCGGACTTCGGGATTGCCCGCGTGGCCCCCGCTGGCCAGGATGACGGCCCGGCGTGCCCTGATGCTGACCGTCTCCCGTTGCTCTTCGATATTGCCATTCTGCCAGTAGCTCTTCAGCAGCTCGCCGGTCTCAGGGTGATAGCGCGGCGAGTAGTGGGCTCGGATCCCCACGACCCGGCCCGAGAACGGCTGCTCACGGACGAGCTCGTCGAAGTGCCTATGAAGCATGAACTCGACGCCCTTCTCCCGGGCCGAGAACTCCAGGGGCCGGGAGAGGGCCACCCCGTTGCTGACGGCGTTGGGTCCGACAAAGCGACTCGCATCGTTCATCTGCACCGGCGCGAACGGACTCGTGCGCTCGGGATCGGCGACGCCGGCGTCCTCGGCGGTGATCGTCCCCGCCTTGATGTCAGTCTCGTCGCCCAGCATCAGGAAGCAGCGCGCCCCCCGCGCGCGCGACAAGCCTCCGCCGCCATGCGTCCCGCTAACCCGCCTGAATCGGACATAGTTGTCAATCAGGAATTGTCGGGTCGCCGGGCAGTTCTCGGCCCACGAGCGCGCGAGCTCCCGCTCGTTGTAGCGGTACGGACTCTGGGCTTTGGTGTCGACGACTGACCAGTCGGTGAGATCCGTGAACAGGAGGTCGACATTGTCGTCGAGCTCTTTCGGGGCCTCGACCGGATCGACGGTGATGAAGCCCTCGTGGTCGCTTTCGCCCTTCATGTCCCGGCGCTGGACCGGGTCGCCTCCGCCGAGCGAGACAAGCGATCCGCTGTGCAACATCCTGCCGCCAGGGTCGAAGTTCTGATCGACCACGAGCACGCTGGCCCCGAGGTCCCGCGCGCGGATAGCCGCCGTCAGGCCCGCGCACCCGGCTCCCGCGATGACGACGTCCACTTCGTAATCCCAAGCGATGTCGTCGGGGCCCGTCGAGGAGACCTGCGCGTCCGCCTGGGGCGGTTCCAGCAGGGCTCCGGCACCTAGCCCCGCCGCGGCTCCCGTCTTGACGAAGTCTCGGCGCGTGAGACCGTTCGCTTGCTTGAGCTGCGGATCATCCTGCCGAGTGTCGTGTGTCTTGGCCATGACTCGTTCTCTCCGATGGTCGCCGCGGTTGAGCTGCCGCAGGTTGCTCCTGGAACACTACTGCGCTCGCCTCCCGAACATCGCTCCCTCCGTCGATCAACGCCCGTCGCTCGTCTGTTGCCAACGACTCCACGACCACTGCTTGTTGTCCTCACGACCCCCGCCGCCAGGCACGAGCGTGAATTGTCGCCTGGATTCGGGCGGTGCTTCGCTACCCGGGAAGACGCACGTCATAACCCTTCAGCTGGTCGATCACGAATGCGTGGACTTCTTCCAAGCTCTTGAACGGACTGTTGGAATGCCTCTCGAGATCAAAAGACATATCCCCAGGTCCCCAGGAAATCCAATCCACACCCGGTTTCACGATGTTTCGCACGTTGAGCGCTGCACGAAGGGTCTCGATCTGGAAACCCAGGAGCGCGTGGCCGTTCCACCACTGGGCATATTGAAGGCGATCCGTGGGCGGCTTTTCTCCGAATCTGAACTCTCCGCCCCAGCTCCGGTTGCCGAGCGGCGGGTAGTAAAAGTGGTTGATGGCCTCAGTCGCCGTCTCCACATCCTCCACCAGTGGAACCATCACCGCCAGCACGCCGAGATCCGCATATACCTACCGGTCATGTATGCCCATTTCGGATGGGGAATCCGAAGCTGAACGCTGGCTCCGAGTTCTTCCGCCAGCTTGCAGAACTGTACCAGATTCCCGTTCGTCGGGCAGGGGCCTGTGCTGACTATCCAGCGTGAAGAGGTCGACCCCGCCGCGTTGCTTGATGATCTCTTGGAGCTGGCTTCGGGTGGCCTCGACGGGAGCCGACGCCGATCGGATCGGTTGACCTGAGTGCATCTTCTCCTTCAGAGACCCAGAGTGCGGCTTGAATTGGCTCCAGCTTGGAGCCTGACCAAGAGCGGAGCGGGCTGCCGCTGCAACGCCAAGCACAGTCATGCCGAAGACTCGACGGTTCATGGTCTCCTCCGTGCGCCGGTCCAACCGGCGCGGTGCAGCAGATAAGAGCTCAAAACGTTGAAGGCGTAGCGACTCACGAGCTGGATGTTGGTGTGGTTCAGCGACGCGAGCACGGTACACCTCGCCCATCCCGCCTTCACCCAGACGACCCGTGACCTCAAACACCCCGAGGCGACGGCCCACGTCCCATGCCATGTGGAGGGGGCCAGTATACTCGGCGGCCCCAGGCGGGGGCCATGTGACGCAGGGGCGGGCACCTGCAGCGAGCGGCGGTTCGAGAAAGCCGACGTCCGGGGTTGTAGGCGGGGATCTCCGGTCATCCGGGCCTGGAGGGCACGCGCGGCCCGAGGCGGCAGCGCGCTCTGAGTACTCCGCACGTCAGAAACCGTCGGCCGCCGGATGTCACATCGTCTCCCCGGCCGGCGCGTGGCTTCTATGGCTCGAGGCCCGGCAGGTTGTCCTGCCGGCGGAAGCCGACCGCGACATAGACGAAGCTGGGCGCAGCCTGGCCGTCGAGACTCGCCGACCGAAACTGCCACTGCCGGACCGCCTCGGCGGCGGCCCAGCCCAGCCCGAAACCGTGTCCGATCACGGCCACCTCTTCAACCGACCCGTCCTCGCCGATGCGGGCCTCCACGAGAACGACCCCCCCGGCGAGCACGTCTGGCGGGTGGAGTGGCACGGCTACTACCGTCGGATACGGGATCTCCTCGGAGGCCGTCGCGATATCGGGCGTCGGCTCTCCCACCGGCGCGCTCGGCAAGATCCTTGGACGGAAGACACCGACGACCAGGACCCGCGATTCCACCGGCTCCCACACGCCGGCCTCGTTCGGCCTCACGGCGGGGTCGAAGCGCCACTCGCGAACGGTCTCGAGCAGTAGGTGGTCAAAGGGGGGGTGACGCGAAGCGGCACCAGCCCGACCACCCGGCCGTCGCGGCCAACCGTTGCCTCGAGCAGCACTTGTCCTCCTCCGAGCACATCGCGTGGCAACGGAGGCGTCCCGCCGGACACCAGACGCGCCGGCGTCAGATCGGCCTGGAGGGTCAACCACACACCCAGCGCGACGGTGCCGACGACCATCGATCTCATGGCGCTCCTGAATACCGCGTGCCCCTGCAACAGCAGGGCCGAGCGGCTGACACCGGTGCTTCCTGCTCGAATCGCTCGCGCCGTTCGGGATCGGCGGCCAGCTCTACGGCAGGACCTTCATCGCGACCGTGCCCTAGCTAGCAGCCCGTGGTAAAAGTCCTGCTGCAGCCGGCCGGCGCTGCATCCCGCCTGGCTGTGTTGCTCGTCGGTCAAATACTCCCGGTATTTTCGCTTCTCGCGCCTTGCCAGCCGGGCGCAGCGCCGCCCTTGGTGCGACGCTGGACTTTCACCACGGGCTGCTAGTACTACTTTGTTGGATCCGCAATTGCACCGACTTTAGCGCCTCGATGCGCTTCAGGTAGAACGGCCGTGGAGCAAAGAGGTCCGCGGTGAAGATTTCCTGCACGATCGCGCGGGCCACTGGAAAGGTGAGCCCGGCGAGGTGCCGCCGCCGCTCGGCCTGCAGGAAGTTGTACGTCACGGCGGTGAGCACGACGTGATGGTGCCAGCCCGGGAACGTGCGGCCTTCGAAGTGATCCAACCCGAGGTGGGGCTTCAACTCTTGGTCCTGCTGCTCGATGGCCCACCGCTGATGCGCGAGTCGGACAAGCTGCGGCCAGGAGGTGGTGGCCGGCAGGTTGACGAAGAAGTATTTGGTCCGCGGCGTCGCGCCCGTGTCGCGTTCGGCCAGCAGCCACACCTCGGGGGCGAGCCGGCGGTCGCGCCAGTCGTGGGCCGGGGTCACCCGCAGGGCCACACACTGGACCGTCCAGCGGCGCCCGCCGCGGCGGTTGCGCCAGCTGATGGGCCGCCACCGCGGCTGCGCCTTGGCGGCCTGGGCCACCGTGTACGCCCGCACGCCCGCCGCCAGGTCTGGCCGGGTGCGCGGGCGCCCCAGCCGGCCGCCCCGCCGGTGCCCGAGGCGCGGCCGCCCCAGGAACACGGTCTGCGACGAGGAAATCCCCACCGCATAGGGGAGCCGCAACCGATGCCACATGGCCCGAAACAGGCCGGTATCGCCAAACTCCGCATCGGCCAGCACGCCGGTGCCGGTGAGGCCGCTGGCGCGCACCTGCCGGAGCAGGGTGAGCGCTTGGCGCCACTTCGCCTGCAACCGGACACCCCGGGGAAGCCGCGCCCGATCGCGGGCGGCGTCGGTCAGCCACGCCTCGGGCACATAGAGCGCGGCCCCCAGCAAGTAGGCGCGCAGCCCGGTCCACAGCGCCGCGGTGACCGCCACTTGGCCATTGGCGACTTTCCCCACGGCCCCACAGTACTGGCGGGCCACCCCGACCGAGGACGTCCCTGGCTTGGGGAAACTCGTGCCAGCGAAGATCACCAGCCCTTCGCGTTCGGGCAGCACCGCCCGCAGGCAGCGCCAGACGCCGTCGGCACTCCACGGCGCATCGGTGATGAAGTGTTGGAACGCTTGATAGCCCCCGGGATCGGTCCCCCGCGCCAGCATCGCTTCCATCGACTTGCGCGGGCTGTCGCTGAGCAACCCCTGGACGTACCGGCGCAACGCCAGCTCCTGTGCGCGATGGCCGAAGCACGCCTTGAAGGCCTCGAGCCATCTCATCAGGCGACGCAACTGACCCACCGTGCGGCGGTCGTGCACTACCGCGCAGGGTCCCGAATTCGCCGGAAAAGTACAATGTCCTCAAATTAGATCACTTGTCGGATCTCGCCCAAATTGTGCGATCTAACAAAGTAGTACTAGGCTAGGGGGCCGGTCGGGATCAGCACCCTCAAACACCAACACGGTCCCCGTGCGGCTGCATTTCGTCGTCCGTGCTTTGCACCGGTCGGCTCAGCGGCACGTACGAGAGGCGGGTCGCACGCTGTCCCGCTATGGCTGCTGCGACGCTGCCCGGTCCTGGATCTTCACGATCCCCACCCGGTTCGAGCTGGTCTGGTGAATCAGCAGGTCACCGTCCCGGGTCACCCACATCCGCCGAACGATCCCCACACCGGAGGGGATCTCCCAGCTCTGGAACTTCTCGGTCTCGGGATCGAAGCGGACGAGGGCGTCGGGGCGCATGCCGGACTCGTTGTACCAGATGATGTCGTCGACCACCGAGACGGCGTAGGGGTGCGAGGTTGGCCCGCTGGGTGAAGGCCATTCCTTGATGCTGCCCGTCTTCGGGTCGAGTCGCCCGAGGCGGCCCATGGTCGAGTTCCCGTACCAGACCATCCCGTCGCTCGTGAGGGCCAAGCGCCGGATCCTCGTTTCCTGTTCGGCTATCGTGTAATAGCGGACCTCCATCGTGTCCGGGTCCATCGCGCCGATCTTGTTCGTGCCGTTGTACGCAATCCAGAGGGTGCCCTCCGAATCCGCCTGGATCCCGTGGCCCCGGTTCGCGGCCGCGGTCACGACGGCGCAGCAGCGGTTCGACCTGCGGGCGGACGGGCCCGTGCGGAGCTGCTACGAAGCAGGGCGGGACGGGTTTTGGATCCACCGGGTGCTTTTGGCGCGCGGGATCACGAACATCGTCGTGGACGCGGCGAGCATCGAGGTGAATCGCCGACGCCGCCGCGCCAAGACCGACCGCTTGGACGCGGTCAAGCTGGTGACGCAGCTGCTCCGGCATCACCGGGGGGAACGTGTCTGGAGCGTGGTCCGGGTGCCGAGCGTGGCGGCTGAAGACGCCCGACAGCTGCATCGGGATCTGGACCGGTTGAAGTCGGAACGGCGGATCCATCGGACCCGGATGCAAGCGCTGCTGGTGACGCACGGGGTTGATCTCAAGATCGGCGCCAAGTTTCTCGACACCCTCCCGCGGCTCGCGCAGTGGGATGGGCAGCCGCTCCCGCCGGGGCTCCGGGCGCGGGTGGTGCGGGAGTATCACCGCCTGCAGCTGGTGAATCAACACATCCGGGAGCTCGAGCACGAGCGCCAGTACCTGTTGGCGACGAGCCAGACGCCGGCGGTCGAGCAGGCGAAGGTGCTCGGGCAACTGTGCGGCATCGGGGATACCAGCAGCTGGGTCTTTGTCATGGAGTTCTTCAGCTGGCGCCAGTTCGCCAATCGCCGGGAGGTCGCGGCCGCGGCCGGGCTGACGCCGACCCCGTATCAAAGCGGCGGTGCCCCGCGCGAGCAGGGGATCAGCAAGGCGGGAAATCCGCGGGTCCGCACCATGATGATTGAAATCGCCTGGTCCTGGCTGCGGCATCAGCCCGAGAGCGCTCTCGCCAAATGGTTCTGGGCCCGGTTCGGCACCGGGAGTCCGCGCCAACGACGCGTCGGCATCGTGGCGCTCGCGCGCCGCTTGTTGATCGACTTGTGGCGCCTAGTCGAGTACGGGGTCATCCCCGAGGGTGCGCGTCTGAAGGCCGTCTAACCGACATCAGCGAGGAGGCCAGTTCCCGTCGTGCGTGCCGGTTGGTAGAGGCGCCCGCAATGCTGCCGGGGCACCAGGGGTGCCCGTTCCTTTAGATGGGGCGCTCTCCATCCACCGGTGTTCCAGACGCCTTGGCGTAGAACGCATACGGTGTCCGGTCACGACGACCGGCACGGATAGAAGTCGGCCGCGGGCAGCTGCCCGCGCGACTGACACACCGGGCCAACCAGCGGCCGCACGACGTGGGGCACGACCGATTGCGCGAACTACCCGAGCAGGCCGTCGGCGACTCATCCGAGGGCCGCCTGCGCGGGCCCCGCTGGTGGGCGGGGGGCCTGCTCGGCGGCTGCCGTGCATCGGCGCTCAGCTGCGAGCGACCAGGAAAACGGCGGGGCACTCGAACGAAGGGGTTGACAGACAGAGGGACCTCATAGAAGGCAGCATTAGCGGCCTGTCGTCCCCTTCACCGCATCGCGCGTTCTCGGACTCGGGCTCCCGCAGGCCCGGGTCGCGGCCGACCGATCGGCCCTCGGACAGGGCCTATCTTTGGCTGGATGAAGACCGTGGGGGGACTGCGCAAGCTGCGCCATCGCGGGGTCGAGCTCGTCGACTGGCAGTTGACCTTCGCCGCCACGGCCTACAACCTGGTCCGGATACGGAACCTGGGGGCGACGTGTCTCTAATCGCCGACCACACCCGCCGCGAACCCGTGCCCGCGACCCGTTGGCATCCGGCCTCCACCAGCTGCTCGCCATCGTGGTCTGGGTCATCCTCTTGGGGACAGGGAGCGCCAGCTTTTTCATCAGCCTGCTAGTACTACTTTGTTAGATCGCACAATTTGGGCGAGATCCGACAAGTGATCTAATTTGAGGACATTGTACTTTTCCGGCGAATTCGGGACCCTGCGCGGTAGTGCACGACCGCCGCACGGTGGGGCAGTTGCGTCGCCTGATGAGATGGCTCGAGGCCTTCAAGGCGTGCTTCGGCCATCGCGCACAGGAGCTGGCGTTGCGCCGGTACGTCCAGGGGTTGCTCAGCGACAGCCCGCGCAAGTCGATGGAAGCGATGCTGGCGCGGGGGACCGAGCCCGGGGGCTATCAAGCGTTCCAACACTTCATCACCGATGCGCCGTGGAGTGCCGACGGCGTCTGGCGCTGCCTGCGGGCGGTGCTGCCCGAACGCGAAGGGCTGGTGATCTTCGCTGGCACGAGTTTCCCCAAGCCAGGGACGTCCTCGGTCGGGGTGGCCCGCCAGTACTGTGGGGCCGTGGGGAAAGTCGCCAATGGCCAAGTGGCGGTCACCGCGGCGCTGTGGACCGGGCTGCGCGCCTACTTGCTGGGGGCCGCGCTCTATGTGCCCGAGGCGTGGCTGACCGACGCCGCCCGCGATCGGGCGCGGCTTCCCCGGGGTGTCCGGTTGCAGGCGAAGTGGCGCCAAGCGCTCACCCTGCTCCGGCAGGTGCGCGCCAGCGGCCTCACCGGCACCGGCGTGCTGGCCGATGCGGAGTTTGGCGATACCGGCCTGTTTCGGGCCATGTGGCATCGGTTGCGGCTCCCCTATGCGGTGGGGATTTCCTCGTCGCAGACCGTGTTCCTGGGGCGGCCGCGCCTCGGGCACCGGCGGGGCGGCCGGCTGGGGCGCCCGCGCACCCGGCCAGACCTGGCGGCGGGCGTGCGGGCGTACACGGTGGCCCAGGCCGCCAAGGCGCAGCCGCGGTGGCGGCCCATCAGCTGGCGCAACCGCCGCGGCGGGCGCCGCTGGACGGTCCAGTGTGTGGCCCTGCGGGTGACCCCGGCCCACGACTGGCGCGACCGCCGGCTCGCCCCCGAGGTGTGGCTGCTGGCCGAACGCGACACGGGCGCGACGCCGCGGACCAAATACTTCTTCGTCAACCTGCCGGCCACCACCTCCTGGCCGCAGCTCGTCCGACTCGCGCATCAGCGGTGGGCCATCGAGCAGCAGGACCAAGAGTTGAAGACCCACCTCGGGTTGGATCACTTCGAAGGCCGCACGTTCCCGGGCTGGCACCATCACGTCGTGCTCACCGCCGTGACGTACAACTTCCTGCAGGCCGAGCGGCGGCGGCACCTCGCCGGGCTCACCGCTACCCCTATGTGCCCACGGACGGGCGAGAGAACCTCAGTTCCGGTATCGCCCGAGTGTTGCGTGGCGGGTCGTTCGACAACACCGTGAGGAACGTCCGCGCCGCGCACCGCGACAGGGACGCTCCCGACTACCGCGACAGTAACATCGGGTTTCGGGTGGTGGTCTCCCGTTTTTGATCTCTGATCTCTGGATCTCTGATCGCTCGGCGTGCGGGCCATTGGACGTGGCCACGGCTGCGGACAATCCTTCCGCCTGCGCGGACGAAGCAACGCTCCGTGCAACAAGGCGCTCACTTCGCATCCCGGTACCGAAGCAAGACCCCCACTTTGGAGGACCAACTCAAGGGTACCAGTCGGGCTTCCAGCGCCTTGGCCAGCCCGAAGTCCAGCACCTTCACGGTCCCGTCGTCACGCACCTTGATGTTGGCCGGCTTCAGGTCCCGGTGAATGACGCCGGCCTCATGCGCGGCCTCGAGCGCCTCGGCGATCTGCTTCGCGATCGGCAGCGTCTCGTCCAGCGGAATCGGCCCCTGCGCGATCCGATCCGCGAGCGTCGGGCCCTCGACCAGCTCGAGCACCAGCGCGCGCGTGTCGCCTGACTCTTCCAGCCCATGGATCGCCGCAATGTTCGGGTGGTTCAACGACGCCAGCACATGCGCCTCACGCTCGAACCGCGGGAGCCGGTCGGGATCGGCCGCGAACTCGTCCGGCAACACCTTGATCGCAACGTCGCGGTTGAGTGTCGTGTCGTGGGCGCGGTACACCTCGCCCATGCCGCCGGCGCCGAGCGGGGCGGTGATCTGGTAGGGGCCGAGTGTGGTGCCGGGCTGAAGGGCCATTGGAGTTCAGTTGGTCGGCACGAGGCGTTTCAGTTCCTCGAACCAATCCAACACCACGATCAGCCGCGGCGGCTCGATCAGCTCGAGCGACACGAAGTACGTGCCGTCGGGTGAGATGTCCCAGACCGCGTCCAGGCCGTCGAAAAGCTGGATCGGGTCGGAGAAGGTGAGCTCCGACCCGTTGTGGGTGACGGTCACTTCCATGGCGCGGGTTCCCTGGCGGTAGACGATGCGGTCGTTGGCCACCCAGACGGGACTGCGACCTCCGTCGCGGCTGATCTTTTGGAACCAGTCGCCCTCTTCGAGCCGGGGATAGGGACGCGCGTAGACCTCTGTGACGCCGAATTCCTCAGAGTCGTACGCGATGTGCCGACCGTCGGGCGAAAACCACCCTGCGTCCTGCCGCCCAGGGGCGGGTAGAAAGGGCTCGGGGCTGTCGGGGTCGTCCTCAGCGTAGACCCACAGGTCACTCATGGTCTGTTCGTTGCCTAGTACTAGCACGAGGTACTTGCCCGACGGGTGGGCGGCATCGCGTATTTGACCCGCTCATCGACGAACAGCGGTCGCGACGGGGCGCTCGCGTCGGCTGGGCGGAGGAGGAGATCGGCGGCACCGATGGTTTCGGTGGTCCAGACGACGGAGCGGCCGTCGGCCGACCAGATCGGGTATTCGTCCCAGCCTGCATCCTGCGCGATGGCTTGGAAATCGTCGCGCTCCATGTCGTACACCCAGACCTCATAGCCGCCGACGGCGTCGAAGATGTTCAGCACGAGCTGCCGGCCATCGGGTGAGATGCGGAGGAACTCGGCGTAGCGGCGGCGCGTGTCCGTGAGTGGCTCGCGACGACCGTCAGTCCAGATCTTGACCATCGTCCGGTCGAGCTCGTCCGGGCCGGTGAGGTAGGCGAGCACGCCGTTGTCGGAAATGGCGAAGTTGGCACGTCCGGGAGCGGCCGCGAAGCTGAGGTCGTCGAGGATTTGAACCGGCTCTCCGAACTCGAGCGTGTGGAGGTCGAGGGTCCGGGCGAACAGATAGTGATTCTGCGCGTAGACCAGGTGTCCCGTGGGCGTATAGCGGCCGGCGTGGCCGTTGTGGAAGAGGACCTCACGGTCGCCGGTATTCGGGTCGGCGACCGCGATGAACCAGTTGCCGTCCCAGCCGGTGTAGAGAATTCTGCCGTCGGGCAGGAGCTGCGGCTCGGCGTGGCTCACTTCGTTGACGCTCGGGTCGATCGCGATGACCGACTCCGGTTCGCTGCTGGGGGCGGCAGGAACGGCGAGGACGTTCGTCTGCCATCCTGAGACGAACAGGATACGGTCGTCCGGCGCCCAGAAGGCGCCGAAGAAAGCGGCGTCTTTGGGCGTGGTGATGAGGTCGGGGTTGCCGCCCGACAGGAGGCGCCGCTGGAGGGCGTTGTTGGCAACGTAGGCGATCGAGGACCCGTCCGGTGAAAGGAGCGGCTGCGTGGCACCCTCAGTGCCGGCGATCGCGACGCCACCGCCAGGTTGATCGAGGTCGTACAGGGTGAACGGCCCGGTGCCGGTGTCGACGACGATGTGCCGACCTTCGGCGGAGATGTCGATGAAGTTGACGTATTGGCCGGTCCCGCTTGTGGCTGTGGGCAACGCGAGTTCCAAGTAGGACGTGCGACCCGTGTCGGTCGGTCGCATGCCGCTCCAGACCGCCAGGCCGGTCACGACAATCAGACCCAGTGCTGCCACGGTTGCTGGAAGGGGTAGCTGCCAGAGCTGAAGCTGATGAACCGCGTCCGGTTCGGACGAGGCACGAGCCGTCGTCTCAAACGCGCCCTCCATCGCGAGTCGCACGTCGCCGATGGCCTGTACGCGCTGCCTCGGGTCCTTCTGGAGGCAGCGACGAACGAAGGTGAGCAGCGTGGCCGGAACAGCCCCGGGCAGGGCCTCCCAATCGGGCTCCCGTTGGAGCACCTGCGACAGCGTCAGGGACACGTCTTCGCCCGGGAACGCCCGCTGGCCCGTCAACATTTCATAGAGCACGACCCCAAACGCCCAGATGTCGGCGCGCTTGTCCACGGCCTTCCCGCGCGCCTGCTCGGGACTCATGTACGCCGCCGTCCCCATGACGATCCCGGCCCGCGTCGCCGCCGCCGTCAGGGTGGGCGAGTCGGCCTGGTCA
This sequence comes from Vicinamibacterales bacterium, assembly GCA_965197935.1. Classification (GTDB taxonomy): domain Bacteria; phylum Acidobacteriota; class Vicinamibacteria; order Vicinamibacterales; family CAZQMT01; genus CAZQMT01. The sequence continues at coordinate 2,068,588 of CBDAOD010000003.1, forward strand.
GGCTCGGCGGGTTCCGCTTCGAGCGCCTTGGCCAGCCCGAAGTCCAGGACCTTCACGGTCCCGTCGTCGCGCACCTTGATGTTCGCCGGCTTCAGGTCCCGGTGGATCACGCCGGCCTCATGCGCGGCCTCGAGCGCCTCGGCGATCTGCCTGGCGATCGGGAGCGCCTCGTCGAGCGGGATCGGCCCCTGCGCGATCCGGTCCGCGAGGGTCGGCCCGTCGACCAGCTCGAGCACGAGCGCCCGCACGCCGTCGGCCTCTTCCAGCCCATGGATCGCCGCAATGTTCGGGTGGTTCAGAGAGGCGAGGACGTGGGCCTCGCGTTGAAAGCGCGTCAGGCGGTCGGGATCCGCAGCGAACGCGTCCGGGAGCACCTTAATCGCGACATCGCGGTTCAGCTTGGTGTCGTGCGCGCGCAAGACCTCGCCCATGCCGCCGGCACCGAGGGGGGCGGTGATCTCGTACGGGCCGAGTGTGGTGCCGGGCTGAAGGGCCATTGCAGGTCAGTTGGTCGGCACGCGCGCCTTCAGCTCCTCGAGCCAGTGCTGCGAGACCGTGATCTGCGTGAGCGCTCCCTCCTCGCTCTGGATCATCAGAAATCGCTGCCCGTCGAGCGAGACGCCGTAGTTGGTGATCGCGTTCGGATCGGTCTCGTAGCCCTCGAAGAGGACGCGCGGGAGTCCGGCACTGAATCCCGGCTCGGTTTCCACGGACACCGCCATCAGCCGGCTGGTCTGACGATAGAACAGCTCGCGTCCGTCGCGCGACCACAGCGGCTCCGTCCCGCCCTCGGTCGAGACCAGCTGTTTGCCTCCAGGGCCCGGATAGGGCTGCACGTACACCTCGTCGCGGCCCGACTCATCCGAAACGTAGGCCAGCCACCGGCCGTCCGGCGAGAACGTCGGGGTACGCTCGTCGAACGGCGTGACGAGAAAGGGCGCGGGAGTGCCATCATCGGGCAGGTCCCAGATGTCCCGCCCGTTCGCGGTGATCTCATAGAACGCCAGGTGCTGCCCGTCGGGGGTCCAGGACACGGCCCGAAGATTCTCCTCGCCAGTCAGGAGGGGCTCGGCCATGCCGGCGCCGTCCGCGCGTTTCCAATAGAGATCCAGCGATTGGGATGACTCGCCGGAGGCATAGGTGATGCGGTCGCCGTCCGGTGTCCACGCAGGGACCCGGTTCTGGGTCCCTGCGAAGGTGAGCCGCGCCAGCGTCCCGCGCTCGATATCGGCGACCCAAATCTGGCGCTCGGATCCGACGTCGAGGCTGACGGCGACCTGGGTGCCGTCGGGCGACAGGCGCGGGTGCAGGAACACGTCGGGCCTGTTGTCGATCAGCGGCGTCACGGTTCCCTCTCGGTCGACCCAGACCACGGAGGTGGATCGAGTGATGCCGGCAGGCACGTGGACGAGCGTCCCGTCGCGCCCGAGCGCAAAGCGCGCAAAGCCTTGCGCGTTCACCTCGACGCCCTCACGCAGCGGAACGGCATCACCGGTTACCTCGAGCGCGTTGCGATCGAACGGCACCGCCCAGAGCGATGTGTCTCGGGCGAAGACGATGTGGCCACTGGACACAAACCGCGGGCTGGTCCCCTCGACGAGCACCCGTCGTTCCCCGGTCGCGAGGGCGACAACCGCGAGCTGCGGCTCACTCGCACGCACGACAAAGAAGAGCACTGCCTCGCCGCCCGGCAGCATCTCCGGATCAGCGTGGGCGAGTTCCCCCCGCTCGTCGTCAATCGCCGTGATGGCCGCCGGACTGCCCCCCGCCGCGGACACCTGCCAGAGACCGGAGGGACCATTGCCGAACACGATCCGATCGTTAGTTCCCCAGTGCACGCCACAGGCTCCGCCCTCGCACAGGCTGACGGGCGGTCCGCCGGCCAGAGAGACCTTCTTGACCGTACCGCCCGCGTGGAACGCCACCCAGTCCCCATCCGGTGACACCGAGAGCGCGGTGGCGCCGTCGCTGCCACCCAGTGGAACGGCGTCGAGCCGGCCCATCGATCGCCGGTAGATCTGGCTGACGTCATCCTCGCGGATGCCGATGTAGACCAGCGTACGACCGTCCGGCGAGAGGGCCACGTTGCCCCGCAGCCGGTGACTCTCGGTAGGCATGACGGTGAACTGGGTGACCGGAGTGGGCGCTCCGGGACCGGGGCGGGTCAGGGTCCACACGCCGAGCCCGGTGGCCGTCACCAGGAGGGCGACCGACACGAGCAGCGGCAACGGGCGCTGCCAGACGGCGAGCGACGCGGCAGGGACGGTCCAACCTGCGCCCACTTCCGGTGTCTCGAGCGCGTCGTCGATCTCAATGCCCGCCATGCCAATGTCGGGGATGCGTCGCTTGACGTCCTTGTTCAGACAGCGACGCAGGAGCCTGTGGACAGCCGACGGCGTCGCGGGGGGCAGCGCCGCCCAATCCGGCGCCTGGGTGAGCACCGAGGCGAGCGACTCGGACACGCCCTCACCAGGAAACGCGCGCTGCCCCGTCAGCATTTCGTAGAGCACCGCCCCGAAGGCCCAAATGTCGGTACGTCTGTCTACGGGCCGACCCTTGGCCTGCTCCGGGCTCATATACGCGGCCGTCCCCAGGATGATGCCGGACCGGGTTGCCATCTCGGTGATGGTGGGCGAATCGCCTAGGGCGCTCGCGGATTTATCGCCAGCGATAGCTCTCGCCAATCCAAAGTCGAGCACCTTGACTGTGCCGTCGTCCTTGACCTTCACATTGGCCGGCTTCAGGTCGCGGTGAATGACGCCCGCCTCGTGGGCGGCTTCCAGCGCCTCGGCGATCTGCTTGGCTATGGGCAGCGCTTCGTCGAGCGGAATGGGCCCGTCCGCGATCCGGTCGGCGAGCGTCGGCCCCTCGACGAGCTCGAGGACGAGCGCCCGCGTGTCGCCTGACTGCTCGAGCCCGTAGATATGGCCGATGTTGGTGTGGTTCAGCGACGCGAGCACCTTGGCTTCGCGTTCGAACCGGGCGAGGCGCTCCGCGTCCGCCGCGAAGGCCTCGGGCAATACTTTGATCGCCACGTCGCGGTCGAGCGTCGTGTCACGGGCGCGCCACACCTCGCCCATGCCGCCCGTGCCGATCTGGGCGGTGATCTCGTAGGGGCCGAGTGTGGTGCCGGGAACGAGCGACAGAGGATCTCCTTCGACTGTGGAGCTACCCGTCCTGAATCAGCTTCGTCAGAGCGGGCGTTCGTCCCATCAACCGGGCATACAACGCTATCTGCGCGCGATGATACTCCTCGTGGGCGACACCGTGGTGCATCCACGTCAACCGCGTCCAGTGCTCGCCATCGAACCGCCGAATGTGCTGGAGCATCGCCACCTCGCCGGCCTTACGGATCTGACGCTCTCCCTTCGCGTAGGAGCTCCTCAGCAGGCGGAGCAACGACGCCTTCGTCCGAGTTCGTTCGACGTAGCCGGCATACTCCTTGATAAACGCGGCGAAGTCTTGCCGCGTGAAGTCGCCGCGTGGGTCGGCGAGCTCACCAGACCACATCAGGGCGCTTTCGATGATGTGTTGGACCAGCTCACTGACTGACCGAGCGGCCGGTGACGGACGAAAGCGCATCTGGCGTTCGGGGACATTCTCAAGCTCGGCGATGACCCCGTGTCGCGCATCCGCCCAGGCGTCAAGGGCCTCATCCAACAGAGTGGTGCCGGGTGTTGACAGCATGGCTACGGCGCTCGGAGAGTTCCTCGACCCAGTGGCCAGATCACGGCGAGGCCACGTCTTGCTCGAGTTCGTCCAGCCAGTTGAGGACGACGCGAATAGCTCCCAGGGTCGCGCCGTCCGCATCCCCGACCATGATGAAGCGCTCGCCGTCGGGCGTCACGTCATAGTTGGCGCTCACCGCGCCTGGGCTGGCGTCTCGTGCATAGCCATCCGCGAACAGCACCGTCGGCACCCCAGCTTGACCTGTTGCAGTCTCGAAGGCGACCACCATCAACTCGTCGGGCGTGCGATAGAACAGTTCACGCCCATCCCGGGACCAGACCGGCTCTCGCCCACCACTCGTCGAGATCACGACCTTTCGCCCCGGGCCCGGATACGGCACCACGTACACCTCGTCCTGCCCTGTCTCGTCGGAGAGATACGCCAGCCACCGCCCGTCCGGAGAGAACTGCGGCGACCGTTCCTGGAACGGCGTCACGAGAAACGGTTGGGGGGGCGGTCCCCCTCCAGCGGGAGCATCCAGATGTCACGCCGCGTGTCGGGATGGATCTCATAGAAGGCCAGGGTGCGCCCGTCGGGTGCCCACGAGAACGGGAGCTGCGCAAACGGGGCCGTGAGTAACGGTTCGCTTTGGCCCGTCCCATCGGCGGGTGTCCAGAACAGGTCGAACGAGTCGCTCGTTAACCCGTGAGCCACGCGGCTGCCGTCTGGGGTCCAGACTGGGAAGTAGCAGCGGCTGTTCTGGCTGAAGGTGAGACGCGTGCGGGATCCCCGCTCGATCTCATACAGCCAAATATCCGCCGCCCCTCCAGCAACGGACTCTTTGCCGACGGCGACGGCCACGCGCGCCCCGTCTGGCGAGACACGGGGAAACGCATAGTGGTCCCGCGTGTCCGTCAGCGGCGTCATGCGGCCGTCGCGGTCCACCCAGACCAGGTGGCGAGTGAAGAAGCCGACCCACTGCCCATCCGGCGAAAAGAACGGTCGAATGCCTCCCTCGGTGCCCCTGATCGGCTCGACCGCCAGCTCGCGCATTCGACGGCGGAACAGTTGCTGGGGAGTTCCGGCTGGGAAGACCAGAGCCTGACCGTCCGGTGACAGCGCGATGCCTTGGTTGCTGGGGAGGCGGACGCCGTCTGGCACGGTGACCGCAAAGCGGGACGGTGGTCGCGGGAACGCAGGCTCCGGCCGAGTGGTGCTCCAAACGGCAACGCCAGCGAGGACGGCGCCGACAACCAGCGCGCTCAGCGTCAGCGGCCGCGTGTGCCGCCACCCGGCTCGTGGCGGTGCGGCGGTCCCAGCAACCGGTGAATCACCTTCGGCGATCCATTGCAGTTCCCGCGTCACATCCCGCGCCGATTGCCACCGGTTCTCAGGATCTTTGGCGAGACAGATGTTGACGAGATGGTCCAGCGCCAGTGGTGACATCGCCTCGATGCTTGAGATCGGGGCTGGCTCACGTTCGAGGATGGCTCCAATCAGGCTCGCCTGACTCTTCCCCACGAAGGCTCGTTTGCCGGTGACCATCACGTACAGCACGCCGCCGAAGGCCCAGATGTCGGTCCGGGCATCCGCCTCCTGCCCTTCGATCTGCTCAGGCGCCATGTACTGAAACGTTCCAAGAATGGTGCCTTGCTGGGTGAGCGGCTGATCCAGAGTGGCTTGCGCCGAGAGCTGCGACAGGCCCGCCTGCTCCTCGAGTCCCCTCAACTTCGCCAGGCCAAAGTCGAGCAGCTTCGCCCCCGCCTTGGTCAACATGATGTTGCCCGGCTTGAGATCCCGATGCACGATCCCCTGCCGGTGCGCCTTGTCCAAGGCGTCGGCGATCTCGATGGCGTAACGCAAGGCCTGGTCGAGGGGCAGCGCACTCTTGGTGAGGCGGTCGGCCAGCGTCTCGCCCTCCAGGTGCTCCATGACCAGGAAGTCGATGCCGTCCTGCTGACCCACGTCGAAGAGGGAGCAGATGTGCGGGTGGTTCAGGCTGGAGATGGTCTTGGCTTCCCGCTCGAAGCGTTCGCGGCGTTCGGGATCAGCCGCGAGCTCGGACGGCAGGACCTTGATCGCGACGGTGCGGTCCAGGCGGGTGTCGGTGGCCGTGTAGACCTCACCCATGCCCCCGGCCCCGAGGGACGTTTGGATCTCATACGGCCCGAGTCGAGCGCCGGGCTCCAGAGGCATGACCTGTCTTGGATTGAGCCCAAGTATACCGTTAGACGCGCACGTGCGCTGCCTGCCAGGACTTCTCGACTGTCGTCAAGCGTTGCCACTGCAGGTTACTGACCTCTCTCAGACCCGCCATCGCGCTTGGACCTACCCCCAGTCGATGGTATGTCCGTTTGCTTCAGTTCAGCGCGGGTAGACATGTCCTCCGTCTCTCGCTGTGATGGGGGCGACAGGACGTTGCGCGCCGCAAAGTCCTGAGCACGTGGATAGTTAGTCGCTTGAATACGTTCGGCCGCTTTCTCGAGATCGTAGCTGGTCTGCCGCAACTGCACATCAGGACCGAGCAAGAGCCAGTAGGCTCCAGGATCACCAACCGGCATGCCGACACTACCGGCATTCACCACGCGAACGTCGCCGATCAGTCGGTCGAATTGCAGGTGGGTATGACCGCAGACGACCAGAGGCGCGTTGGCACTCTCGAAGATCGTTACAAGGCGGTCTTCCGGAGTCAGGCGGGTGAAGATTTCCGTGTCGCTGCGAGGAGTCGCATGGCAAAACAGCACGTCGCCCAGCCCGTGAATCTTGACGCGAGCGGACTTGGGCCAGCTTGCCACTATCCGCTCGTGCTCGGGAGCAAGCTGCTGCGCCGCCCAGCGCATCGTCTCTCGATACTCTTCCGGGACGCTCTCGGCTTCTTTGCCTACGGCAAGCGTGAGCACCTCGCGATCGCCATTTCCCTGGATGAACTCCACCGGGACCTCGAGGTCGAGCAGACACGCGAGCGTGTCACCTGACATCGGGCCCGGAAACACGTCGCCGCCGACCACGAGCTGGTCGACTTTTGCGTGACGAACCTCTTGGAGGACCGCCTCGAGTGCCGGGAGGTTGCCATGAATATCGTACAGAGCTGCGACGCGCATGGGGCCCTCCTCTGCGGGTCAACCTCAGGTAGATTTGCCCTCGGTCACGAGGGGCGTTGGTACATGAATCTGATGTTCGCTGGCTTCAAGTCGCCGTGAATGACGCCCGCCTCGTGCGCGGCCTCGAGCGCCTCGGCGATCTGCTTCGCAATGGGCAGCGCTTCGTCAAGGGGAATAGGCCCGTCAACGATCCGGTCCGCGAGGGTCGGCCCGTCGACCAGCTCGAGCACGAGCGCCCGCGTGTCGCCGGACTGCTCGAGGCCGTAGATATGGCCGATATGGCCGATGTTCGGGTGGTTCAGCGACGCGAGCACCTTGGCCTCGCGCTCGAAGCGGGCCAGGCGGTCCGGATCGCTCGCGAAGGCCTCGGGCAACACCTTGATGGTGACGTCGCGGTCTAGGGTCGTGTCGTGGGCACGGTAGACCTCGCCCATGCCGCCGGCGCCGAGCTTGGCGGTCACCTCGTAATGACCGAGCCGAGCGCCGGGTTGAAGCGACATCAATTGTTCGGCACGAGGCGCTTTAGCTCCTCGAACCAGTTGAGGACAAGGATGATCTGCGTCGATGCTGTTGCGGCGTCGGCCTGATCCTTGATCATCAGGAAGCGCTGACCGTCAGCGGCAATGTCGTAGCTGGGACCGGCGCTCCCACCGACTGAGTATTGTTGCTCCAATACGAGGTCGGGGCGGCCGGCACTGAACCGAGAACCGGTCTGGACCGGCACGCCGATGAGTTCGCCGCCGGTCAGCGTGCCCGAAACGGCGGAGGACCTGGCAGAAGCGAGATAGAAGAGCTCGTCTCCGTCCGGCGCCCACAGCGGCCTTGTCCCGCCTTCGGTCGAGATCTGCCACCGCCCGTCGTTCACCTTCGGGAACGGCCGTACGTAGATTTCATACCGACCGGACTCCTGCGACTGGTACGCGAGCCAGCGGCCATCGGGGGAGATCTCCCCGTTCTCCTCGTGGAACTCACTGACCACAAGCGGCTCCGTCTGGTGGCCGCCGCCGAGAGTGAGCACGCGAAGGTCGAATCCCAGCTCGCCCGGAGAATTCTCGACGAACACCAAGCGTGTCCCATCGGGTGAGAAACTGTGGGGATACTGGTTGTTTGGCCCCTCGGTGAGCCGCTCGGCACCGCCGGTCCCGTCAGCTGCTTTCCAGTATAGATTCGCGGCTCCAGCGCGGCGTGAGCTGAAAACCACATGTTGCCCATCTGGAGTCCAGACAGGATAGAAGTCACTCGCCGGATCGAAGGTCAGGCGAGTCAGGGTCTCCCGGGCGAAGTCCCAGATCCAGATGTCATCCTCCTGGTCGCGCACGTCGAGGGCCACTCTTGTCCCGTCCGGGGACACACCGGGCTTGGTGTAGCTGCGCGGCTCAGCGGCCAAGGGTTCCTCATGCCCATCGCGGTCCACCCAGGCCAAGGTGCGTCGCACACTGCCCAAGGGACGGTATACGAGCGACCCATTCTCGGAAATGCCGAAGCTCGCTCCACCTTGGGGTTTCGTCACCACGTCTTCGACCACGGTGACGGGCTCGGTCATGACTTCAAGTCGATCGCGGTCGAAACCCACCGCGCGCAGGGTGCGCGCATGCCCGTAGATCAGGTGTCCCGTGGTCGTATAGCGAGGATTGCTGCCGCCCGAAAGAAGAACCTTCTGTTCACCGGTCTCCAGGTTGAGTACGGCAATCCGCGCCTCCTCAATCGGGCCGTTCATCACGATCGTGAAAAGCACCGCCTCTCCACCCGGCAGAATCTCAGGCCACTGATGGCCCAGCTCACCCCGCTCGACGTTCGGGCGAGTGAGAGCCTCTGGTTCGCCTCCCGCGGCCGGCACGATCCAGAGTCCGCTCCCGGTCGCCTGAGTCGCGAAGACGATCGTATCGTCAGCTCCCCAGGTTGCCCCTCGCAGATTCCCGTCCATCTGACAGATCGTTAACGGAGGGCCTCCCAAAACGGACACCTTCTTCAGTGTGTCGTCGGCATCGTCGAAAAACCCGACCCAATTCCCATCCGCCGAGACGAACGGTCCGACCGGTTGCGAGCCGCGCGACGGCAGGGGGATGGTCTCCAGCTGGTCGAGCAAGCGAACGCTGAGCTGAAGCATGCCGTCATCAGCCACCGACCCGGAGACGACCTGCGTGCCATCGGGGGAGATGGCCACATCAGGCTGGTTCACTGTCGTAAAGAACTGAGTGCCGGGTGGCGCCGTGATGACGAAGCGGTTGACGCGGCTTGGCCCATCGCGCATCAAGCGCCAAACGCCCAAGCCCGTGACCAGCGCACCGACCAACAGTGCAGCAAACGTCAACACCATGGGCCGCTGCCAACCAGCCCTCTCTGATGCCGTAGCCGATGGCGCTGGCGCCACCGCAGGCGCATCACCGGACTCCACACGCTTCAATTCCCTGAGGAGATCGCGGGACGACTGCCAGCGGTCGTCCGGATCTTTACTGAGACACACGTTGACAACGTAATCCAAGCCTGGGGGCGCCGTCGGCTCGACACGAGAACGCGGCGGCTGGTCGGCCCCCATGATGGCGTGAATCACGCTCGCCTGGCTCTTCCCCTCGAACGCTGTCTTCCCCGTGACCATCTCGTACACGACGCAGCCGAAGGCCCAGATGTCTGTCCGGGCATCGGCTTCGCCCCCCAACTGTTCCGGGGCCATGTATTGCAGCGTGCCGAGGAGCACGCCCTTCGCCGTTGACGGTCCAACCAGCGCGGTCGTTGCCGAGAAGCCCTCTGCGCCGACCGTGCCCGGCTTCCGCAGCTTCGCCAACCCGAAGTCCAGCAACTTCGCCCCGGCCTTGGTCAGCATGATGTTGCCGGGCTTGAGATCCCGGTGCACGATCCCCTGCCGGTGCGCCTTGTCCAGCGCGTCGGCGATCTCGATGGCGTAGCGCAGGGCCTGCTCGAGGGGCAGCGCACCTTTCTTGAGCCGGTCGGCCAGCGTCTCGCCCTCCAGGTGCTCCATGACCAGGAAGTCGATCCCGTCCTCGTGGTCGAACTCGTACAGCGTGCAGATGTGCGGGTGGCTCAGACTGGAGATGGTCTTGGCCTCCCGCTCGAACCGCTCGCGCCGTTCGGGATCAGCGGCCAGCTCCGACGGCAGGACCTTGATCGCGACGGTCCGGTCCAGGCGGGTGTCGGTGGCTGTGTAGACCTCGCCCATTCCCCCGGCCCCGAGGGGCGCTTGAATCTCGTACGGCCCGAGGCGAGCGCCGGGCGCGAGAGGCATGGCCTGTTCGAATCGAGCCCAAGTATACCGTTAGACGCGCACGTGCGCTTTCCAGAGGTATTCCCTGTCAGGGCTGTGGAGCGCGGTTTCGACCAACGCGCCCGTCGCAGCGGCACTGTCGGCCGAGTTGCCGAGCCGCGAGCGCCCGGCAGCGTCAGGCGGAGAGGCAGGGAGACCTGCTAGAGCGGCTCACGCCGGACGACCCCGGGCGGCCGGAATAGCGGCCAGGCGTGAGCCCGCCAGTCAAGAACCGACTCGAACCGCCAAACCTGTCCGATCTCGCTCAAGCCATGGAGCGATCGCGACCTGAGCAATCTGTGGCCGCTGGTAGATAGGCTGGTGTATCCCTGCGTCGAACTCTCGGTAAGCCGTTCCACGGCCCCCTCAAGTCGGCCTAGTACTACTTTGTTAGATCGCACAATTTGGGCGAGATCCGACAAGTGATCTAATTTGAGGACATTGTACTTTTCCGGCGAATTCGGGACCCTGCGCGGTAGTGCACGACCGCCGCACGGTGGGTCAGTTGCGTCGCCTGATGAGATGGCTCGAGGCCTTCAAGGCGTGCTTCGGCCAGCGCGCACAGGAGCTGGCGTTGCGCCGGTACGTCCAGGGGTTGCTCAGCGACAGCCCGCGCAAGTCGATGGAAGCGATGCTGGCGCGGGGGACCGATCCCGGGGGCTATCAAGCGTTCCAACACTTCATCACCGATGCGCCGTGGAGTGCCGACGGCGTCTGGCGCTGCCTGCGGGCGGTGCTGCCCGAACGCGAAGGGCTGGTGATCTTCGCTGGCACGAGTTTCCCCAAGCCAGGGACGTCCTCGGTCGGGGTGGCCCGCCAGTACTGTGGGGCCGTGGGGAAAGTCGCCAATGGCCAAGTGGCGGTCACCGCGGCGCTGTGGACCGGGCTGCGCGCCTACTTGCTGGGGGCCGCGCTCTATGTGCCCGAGGCGTGGCTGACCGACGCCGCCCGCGATCGGGCGCGGCTTCCCCGGGGTGTCCGGTTGCAGGCGAAGTGGCGCCAAGCGCTCACCCTGCTCCGGCAGGTGCGCGCCAGCGGCCTCACCGGCACCGGCGTGCTGGCCGATGCGGAGTTTGGCGATACCGGCCTGTTTCGGGCCATGTGGCATCGGGAGTCAAGCCCATTCTTAGAGTCTCCCTCTGGGATGGGTGAAACCCCTCGCCTTTAGGCGAAGCCTTCAGGAGGCCGCAGGGCCGGACCTCTTCGGGCTCTGGGACGTGCGCCGTGATAGTCGGCTTCAGCCGACGCGGCGCACTGATTCCCTCGCCTTCAGGCGAGGGAGACTCAATTGAAACTCTCTACGGCTCCGGATTCGTCATGCGGCCTTCTTCGATGTCGTCGTGTCGATCTTCAGTTCTTGCTTCAACGCGGCACGAAGCGTGGGCAGGTGGCGGTAGCCCATCAGCTTCCGCAGGCGCGGCTCGATGTCCAGGAGCGCGGTCGCCAGCCAGCGGTGGCGTTGGCTCGAGTTCTGCCAGTGGTCAACCTTCGCACAGCGTTCCTCAACGAGCGCATTGACCGACTCCAGACAGTTCGTCGTCTTCAGCGACCGGCCCAGCACCTCGTACAGCCCGAGGCGATGCAGCGTTAAGGTTTCGTCCAGACCTTCTGTCAAGCTCCGAGCCGCCGACTGGTTCCGTTCGTCGAGCTCGCCCTGGAGCGTCTTGAGCGCCGTGAGGGCCTCGTCGTACTCCGGCCGGTTGTAGGCGCGCTGGAGGCGCTGACGCCACGCCGCCAGTTCGCTCTTGGCCAGGTGACTCACCACGTTCTCCCGCTTGTGCCACTGGCACCGTTGGACCAGGGCGCGGTGGCGGAAGGTCTTCCGGACGGCTGCCCGCAGCCCCTTGCTGCCGTCGAGGATCACCAGCAGGCCCTGCGAGAGGTCCAGCCCCCGCTCGACCAACGACCGCAAGCACAGCGTCAGCACCCGCTCATTCTCCGTGTCCGTCTCCACGAAGCCGAGGAAGTGTTTCGCCCCAGAAATGGTGATGCCCAGTGCGATGACCATTGTGGCCTCGGCGAACGTCTTGCCGTCCAATACGATGGCCACGACGTCCTCAGCGGCCAGGTCCCGCTCCTGGAGCTCGTGAAGCTTCGCGGCGCTGGCCTCGATGAAGCCTCGGGACACCGTCGACCCCGACAGCCCGATCGCGCCGGGAATCGCCTCGGCGGCCGCCTCGTAGTTGCGACACGAGATCCCATAGAGCCCGCGCTTCAGCAGGAGGTCATTCACCGCGCCGTCGCCATGCAACGCCTCGTAGGCGCGCAACGGAATCTCCCGCCCCGCGACCCCGCGCACCCGCGGCACCCGAATCGGCACCCGCTGCCCCGCCAGGCCGACGGTCCCAGGGTTGCTACCGTGCCGGCGGCCCCCGATCGACGCGGCCTTGCGGGCGTAGCGCTCGCCAGCCAGCGCCGTTACCTCCTCGTCGAGCACCTCCTCCACGTGCATCAAGCCCAGCGGGACCAGCGAGCGGATCAGCTCCACCTTGGCGTCCAGCTCCAGCGCGGTGTAGTCCTCGCGCCGGATGACCTCGACCCGGCCCAGCTGGCGACCCTTTTTGCGCTTCCTGACAGGACGTAGGACACTGCTCATCTCGGCTCCTTTCTCTCGTGGGTTGATGGCCGTTTTGCTTAACGTCATCAAACCACAGGGTGTGGGAGCCGTTTCAATTTCCAACTAAGTTTCGCTCACCCTCGGCATCGGTTGCGGCTCCCCTATGCGGTGGGGATTTCCTCGTCGCAGACCGTGTTTCTGGGGCGGCCGCGCCTCGGGCACCGGCGGGGCGGCCGGCTGGGGCGCCCGCGCACCCGGCCAGACCTGGCGGCGGGCGGGCGGGCGTACACGGTGGCCCAGGCCGCCAAGGCGCAGCCGCGGTGGCGGCCCATCAGCTGGCGCAACCGCCGCGGCGGGCGCCGCTGGACGGTCCAGTGTGTGGCCCTGCGGGTGACCCCGGCCCACGACTGGCGCGACCGCCGGCTCGCCCCCGAGGTGTGGCTGCTGGCCGAACGCGACACGGGCGCGACGCCGCGGACCAAATACTTCTTCGTCAACCTGCCGGCCACCACCTCCTGGCCGCAGCTCGTCCGACTCGCGCATCAGCGGTGGGCCATCGAGCAGCAGTACCAAGAGTTGAAGACCCACCTCGGGTTGGATCACTTCGAAGGCCGCACGTTCCCGGGCTGGCACCATCACGTCGTGCTCACCGCCGTGACGTACAACTTCCTGCAGGCCGAGCGGCGGCGGCACCTCGCCGGGCTCACCTTTCCAGTGGCCCGCGCGATCGTGCAGGAAATCTTCACCGCGTACCTCTTTGCTCAACGGCCGTTCTACCTGAAGCGCATTGAGGCGCTAAAGTCGGTGCAATTGCGGATCTAACAAAGTAGTACTAGGAGACGATACCGAGCGGCTTCATCGTCTGCCACCGACCGCGGGTGAAATCTGGAAAGTCGACCGGCCGGCTCTCGTGCGCGACGGACTGCTCGGTCAATGCGGACACGACGGACCAGCTCGCCGCGTCGTACACGTCCTGGTCCAGGGGTTCCCCGTTGCGCAGACAGGAGATGAGGCGCCATGTCATGACGAAGTCCATACCTCCGTGCCCTGCGGCACCCCTCCTCTCCGCCTCGGCGCTGATCTGCGTCCAGAGGGGGTGATCGAACTCGGAATAGTAGTCCTCGAGGTCGGCCCATGCGTGTGGATCGTTTCGGCCCTCGATCGTGACGCGGTTCGGGTAGCCGCGGAAGATCCCCTTCGTTCCCTGGAGCAGGTTGATGCGGTCGTAGGGTCGAGGAGTCGTGGTGTCGTACTCGACCTGGATCGTCCGGCCCCGCGCCGTCTTGATAAGGCTGACGTTCAGGTCGCCGCAGATGTACCGGGTCCTGTTTCGAGCGTGATCGGGCGGGAAGTGCTCGTTCGCATAGCGGGCGCGACCCATGGCGGGCGTGCTCATCGAGGTCAGATACTGAAACCGGTCGCCCCGGTTGATGTTCATGTACTGGGCGATCGGACCGAGCCCGTGCGTGGGGTAGAGATTTCCGTTCCGGTTGGTGTGGTGAGGCGTGCGCCAGGACCCTGTCCCACGCTCGATCTCCTTCATCTGATAGCGCAAGTCGTGGTTGTACGCGCCCTTTCCATGAAGCAGCTCCCCGAAAACCCCGTGACGGCACATGTTCAGGACCATGAGCTCTTCCCGGCCGTAACAGGTGTTCTCCATCATCATGCAGTGTCGCTGCGTCTTCTCTGACGTCTCCACGAGCTCCCAGCACTCGTCGATGGTCAGGGCCGCCGGCACCTCGATGAAGGCATGCTTGCCGGCCTTCATCGCATCGACAGCCTGACGCGCGTGCCACTCCCATGGCGTCGAGATGACGACGATATCGATATCATCGCGATCGAGCAGGCGGCGATAGTCGTAGTTGTCCTTCGAGTAGCTGTCCGGTTCCGGCCGGCCAGCCAGGGTGCACAACTCCCGGTTGCGTTGTGTGGCTGGCGCGTACGGATCGCAGATTGCCTTGATCTCGACTCCGTCGATCGCGAGCAACCTGCCCGTATGACCCGATCCGCGGGATCCCGTGCCGACCATCCCCACACGAACCAGGTCCAGTGGAGGAGCCGTCAGCGCGTCGGCACGCCTGGGCTCCGGACCCGGTCGCCCGATTCGGGCCGAGGCGCTGGCGGTCGACCGCGAGATTGCGAGCCCCGCGCTCAGGCCTCCGGCGGTCCTGAGGAATTGACGACGAGATTTCTTTCCGGCCATCGGTCTCGCTCCTTGGCGGTGGACGTCGCGGTGCTTCCCTGGCGCCGAGTCTAGCCCACGCGCGTCGCGGTTACCAGCCATGCTAGTACTACTTTGTTAGATCCGCAAGTGCACCGACTTTAGCGCCTCGATGCGCTTCAGGTAGAACGGCCGTGGAGCAAAGAGGTGCGCGGTGAAGATTTCCTGCACGATCGCGCGGGCCACTGGAAAGGTGAGCCCGGCGAGGTGCCGCCGCCGCTCGGCCTGCAGGAAGTTGTACGTCACGGCGGTGAGCACGACGTGATGGTGCCAGCCCGGGAACGTGCGGCCTTCGAAGTGATCCAACCCGAGGTGGGTCTTCAACTCTTGGAACTGCTGCTCGATGGCCCACCGCTGATGCGCGAGTCGGACAAGCTGCGGCCAGGAGGTGGTGGCCGGCAGGTTGACGAAGAAGTATTTGGTCCGCGGCGTCGCGCCCGTGTCGCGTTCGGCCAGCAGCCACACCTCGGGGGCGAGCCGGCGGTCGCGCCAGTCGTGGGCCGGGGTCACCCGCAGGGCCACACACTGGACCGTCCAGCGGCGCCCGCCGCGGCGGTTGCGCCAGCTGATGGGCCGCCACCGCGGCTGCGCCTTGGCGGCCTGGGCCACCGTGTACGCCCGCCCGCCCGCCGCCAGGTCTGGCCGGGTGCGCGGGCGCCCCAGCCGGCCGCCCCGCCGGTGCCCGAGGCGCGGCCGCCCCAGGAACACGGTCTGCGACGAGGAAATCCCCACCGCATAGGGGAGCCGCAACCGATGCCACATGGCCCGAAACAGGCCGGTATCGCCAAACTCCGCATCGGCCAGCACGCCGGTGCCGGTGAGGCCGCTGGCGCGCACCTGCCGGAGCAGGGTGAGCGCTTGGCGCCACTTCGCCTGCAACCGGACACCCCGGGGAAGCCGCGCCCGATCGCGGGCGGCGTCGGTCAGCCACGCCTCGGGCACATAGAGCGCGGCCCCCAGCAAGTAGGCGCGCAGCCCGGTCCACAGCGCCGCGGTGACCGCCACTTGGCCATTGGCGACTTTCCCCACGGCCCCACAGTACTGGCGGGCCACCCCGACCGAGGACGTCCCTGGCTTGGGGAAACTCGTGCCAGCGAAGATCACCAGCCCTTCGCGTTCGGGCAGCACCGCCCGCAGGCAGCGCCAGACGCCGTCGGCACTCCACGGCGCATCGGTGATGAAGTGTTGGAACGCTTGATAGCCCCCGGGATCGGTCCCCCGCGCCAGCATCGCTTCCATCGACTTACGCGGGCTGTCGCTGAGCAACCCCTGGACGTACCGGCGCAACGCCAGCTCCTGTGCGCGCTGGCCGAAGCACGCCTTGAAGGCCTCGAGCCATCTCATCAGGCGACGCAACTGCCCCACCGTGCGGCGGTCGTGCACTACCGCGCAGGGTCCCGAATTCGCCGGAAAAGTACAATGTCCTCAAATTAGATCACTTGTCGGATCTCGCCCAAATTGTGCGATCTAACAAAGTAGTACTAGTGCCAGTAGAGATTCCCGATGTTGCCCTCGAGCGCCGAGCTGAACACCGCCCGCTGCCCGTCCGGCGTCCAGACGGGATACTCGTCGCATTCCGCCGCGAAGGTCAACCGCACCAGCGTCTCCCGCGTCAGGTTGTATAGGTGGACAGACGGCGAAATGTGCGCAGGACGAGTTCGTGCAGTTCTCCCTTGGCCAACCAAGAGATTGCGAACGCCAGAATCGCGATGGCCTCTGGCCAGAAAATAGAGACACCGGCGAACGAGGCTGCGACAGTCCAAGATACGGCGCCGATCCCTCCCCCTCTCTATTGGGGGTCAGATACCGAGGGGCAGAGAAGCCGCCGTCGCGAGTGGCTTGACCATGTTTACGTCAGCGCGTGGGAATTATCGCGGAGATCGGCGACAGAAATCGACCGAGCGATCCACCTCCGACACTTGCATCGCCCTACTCTGTCAGCTGCCCCTCAACTTGACAATGCCAAGCCGGGGTATAGACTGCCGCTGGGCAGGCGCGCTGGGAGCAGCAGGAAATCACGGCGAGCGTCGATGATTCGGAAAGGAGAAGGTGATGGCTACTAGCTTTTGCCGTCGAGCGGTGGGGGGGCTGACGCGCCCTAGCACATTCGGCTGCGCCTTGGTACTCCTCGTAGCAGTGGGCGTCGGATGTGCAGAGCGGGAGGACGCGACGGCGGTGACGGAGAGAGCTCCGCGTCTCCAGGGCCAGGTGCCGCTGGCTGATCAGGAGAGCGGCCGTTCGCAGCAACCCTACATGCACAACATGCGGCTGGTCGGCCAACAGGACATCAAGAACCGTGGGGAAAACGGCCATTTGGCCTGGCTCGGAGACTGCGCGTACGTCGGCGGGTATTTCGGCGGCAAGGATCCACTGGCGGGAATGGCGGTGATCGACGCCACCAACCCGAGTGCTCCCGAGGTCGTGAAGATCTTCCCAGGGACGCCGGGCACACGCGAATCGCAGGTCGAGGGGAACGCCGAGCGCGGCATGGTCGTGGTGATGCCGTTTACGATGAAGACGCCGTATGGAGATCCGCCGGGACCCACCCTTCTGCAGATCTACGATGCCTCAACGGATTGCCGCGATCCGGTTCCCGTCAGCACGTACGACTTCGGCGAGGTCGTCACGCACGAGCACCGGATCAGCGCGGACGGCAAAACGGTGTACGCCTCGGTGGGCGGTCGCGAGCCTAACCGACCAGGTGATTCCTTGATTGCTGTGGATGTCAGCGACATGGCCAACCCGAAGCTGCTCGCCACCTGGGACTTGAACCACGAGCCGGGGATGCCGCAGAGCGGGATGCACGATCTGGACGTTAACGACGAGGGTACCCGCGCCTATGCCAACGCCCGGTGGATGGTGGACAACGTCCGGCATCAGGGACTGACGATCCTCGATACCTCCGAGGTGCAGGAGCGGAGACCGGATCCGAAGATCCAGCGGATCAGCTCGTTCAATTGGGGTCCCCCCGAAAATTTTGGCGGCACGCATTCTGCCCAACTCGTGAAGATCAAGGGACGCCAGTATGTGATCGCCATGGACGAAACGATGGGAGAAGGCGCCGTTGCGCCCTGGGGCTGGGCGCGCATCATCGACGTGACGGATGAACACTATCCGCTGCAGATCTCAACCATCAAGCTGGAAGTCGCCGACGAGCAGTACGGCGAGCAGACCAACCAGGACAACGCCATCTATGGATCGCACTACCTCGGTGTCGATGACCCGTACGACACGTCGCTGGTGTTTTTCAGTTGGTACTCGTCTGGACTCCGCGCGTGGGACGTCCGCGATCCGTATAGCCCGAAAGAGATCGGCTACTACATTCCTGGGGCGAGGACCGACACCGCCCTTGCTGTCTCGTGGTTGTATCCAAACCCGAAGGTGGATTACGTGTACTCCTGGATCCGCTATCGTCCAGAGACGGGGCACATCTGGTTTACTAGCCTCTTCAACGGCTTCCAGATTGTAGAACTGATCGATAATCCCGTGCGGCGACCGCCGACCGAGTGAAGCGGCGAGGCTTGGGAGCTGCGGGCGTTCCAGCCAGACTCGCATGTCCTGTGACTGGGTAGCGGTCTAGGAGACCGTTCTCGGCATTCCTCGCGCCCGATGGTCAAGAGCGCGAGACGGAATGTGTGGCCTGTTGTCCAGGCAAACGAGGATCACGTCGATGTCGTCTTATGACGACATCGCGGGAATCTACGCCGCGAATTCGTCCGGCAGCACCTTGATGGCTACGTCGCGATTCAGCTTGGTGTCGGTGGCGCGGTAGACCTCGCCCATGCCCCCCGCCCCGAGGGGGCGCTGGATCTCATACGGCCCGAGGCGAGCGCCGGGGCTCAGGGGCATGACCTGTTGGGATCGAGCCCCAGTATACCGTCAGACGCGCACGTGCGCTGCGTCCAAGGACTTCTCCGCGCGGGAGGGACTCAGAGGTGGTGGCATTCGAGAAACGGGCCGAGGATGCGTACGGACAAACTGTTATTTTGGGTCGCCGCGTAATCCTTGCTGCCTGACCGCCAAATTCGTTGCTCCTTCTCACCCGACGGGATCCGCCGAACGCTCCCGGTTCAGCGGCGACGCCGCGAAGCGCCATCCGCTGTAACCACTTGTTGGGCAGCCTTGCCCTATTGCCCTTCAATGATGTTGTAGATCTCGAAGATCGTTGGCTTCGCCTCAATACCCATGTCTTGCAGGACCGGCTCGTACGGCCCGAGGCGAGCGCCGAGCGCAAGAGGCATGGACCAAACCTTGAGCGGATTCGCCCTGATTATATGCCCGAGACGGCCGGAGGTTGAACGTCAGACGAGCCGGCTACCGCTTTGCGCGAGCCAACGGTCCGTTCACCGACGTGATGAGATCCCGGGGAAGATGCCCGGTGTCGTTGTAGCCGAGCAGCGTGACCCGCCCATTGGCCCTCTCCCATCCCACCCTTCCCGATGCGCTGGAGGACCTCAAATGTCCCAACTTGGCGCCCGGCTCGAACGTCATCCCGAGGTCCTCCTATCACGAGGCGAGACAATCGTTCGCATCGGGCTCCTTCGAAGCTGTACTTTCGGCAAAACTTCGTAATGCGCGAGCTTCTGGCCGGCGGAGGGTGGCATGGTGTTCAATCCGTGAGCCGCGATGGTACGACGGGGGATGACGTCGGACAAGTATTGCGACATGATGCCGAACGGCAGATTCTTCGTGCTGAGCACGTCGACGAAACGGCGATTCGATGACATTGAAGAGAAGGCAGCTAGGACCACCCCGTCCGATGATGGGGGCGAAACGCCGCTGGCTCAATCCAACCCGGGGTCTCATGAAACGGTCCGAGCGAGCCATCGACCGCTTGGCCTCTCGCTATATCTACCCTCACGTCATAGGGATTTGGAGCCCCTATAGCTGGCAACTCCCGCGACGATTCGCCCTCGCGGAGACCGACCTTCGCCCGAAACGCTGGCCGAAGACGCTTCCTGGGCTCCGAGCCGTTCTGCTGTCGGATATCCACACGGGTCCCTTCCTGAAACCCGAAGTCTTGTCAACGATCGTCACCGATCTGATGGCGCTTCGTCCCGATCTGGTCGTCATCGCCGGAGACATCGTGACGGCCTATCCGAGCGAGCTCGATGAATTCTTGGACGGGCTCGTCCTATTGTCCGACGCACCTCTTGGGGCTTGGTTCTGCTTGGGAAACCACGACCACTTCAGCGGTGAGCCCGAAGAGGTTCAGAAACGGCTGGAGTCGATAGGCATATCTACTTTAAGGAATCGTTCCGTGGAGCTGACACACGGAGATGGCACGTTCGTTCTCGGAGGCATCGATGACTTGATCCTGGGAACTCCCGACTGGGATCAGCTGCTGGCAGCGTGTGGGCCGCCCGACCTTCTCCTGGCGCACAACCCGGATTTCTTTTACGAGGCAGAAGCGCGCGGCGTCCCGCTCGTGCTCTCGGGGCACACGCACGGCGGCCAAATCCGTTTTCGGAGCGGACCACCAATCGTCCGCCACAGCGTTTTCTCACTCGATGAAGGGGCCTACAGTTACGGCTCGTCCCTTCTCGTCGTATCGCGCGGCCTGGGAGCGGTCGGATTACCGTGGCGAAGCGGGGCCGACCCGGAAGCGGTTGTGATTCAGATCGATCCTCCCTCACCGAGATGAATCGGACTCCCAAATTCTGGTTCGTCGTTACCTCGCACCGAGACGGCCATCAGCTTCGAGTCCGGTCCCATGAAGAATGCCGCCGGCGCCGATCTGGGCGATGACGGAATAGGGGCCGAGGGTGGTGCCGGGGGGCAGAGCCATCGCCTACCGGTGCTCTCTTCCCGGTGCCGGTCGCGGTGCGAGGATAAAGCCGTAAAGAAGGAGCGCCAGGCCGACCATGAGCGGTATGAGTCCCACGACCCAGACAGAGCTACCGGGATCCACGAAATAAAGAAACGGGCATATGCCGATTCCGGCGGCGACGGTAATCAGGCCGCCGACCTTGTAGCCCTCGATTTGCTCTTGCCGACGACGGTTCTCCTGTTCCCAGAGAACCGGGACGGAGTCGGTTCCACTGCCGGGCGGTTCGTAGATTTTCCGGTAGGCGTCGTTTGGCACTGTGGCGAGGGCCTGCTTGATCTCGATCCGGGCATCCCCGATGTCTCTGAGGCGCTCTCTCTGATCTTTTTCCAGGCACCGGCGCACCAATTGGCGAATCGATGGCGGCATGTCGGGAGGCAGGGTATCATAGTCAGGGTTCCGTTCGATGATCCTGGCCACACTGTCAGCCATGGCTTCGCCGGGAAATGCTCGCTTCCCGGTCAGCATCTCGTAGGCGACAGCGCCGAACGCCCAGATGTCTGCACGCCTGTCCACCGGCTTCCCCCGCGCCTGCTCGGGGGACATGTAGGCGGCAGTGCCGATGATTGTCCCAGGCTGCGTCGCCTGCGCTGTCCGGGTGGGCGAGTTGTCCGCACCGGCCTCAGACACCGGCCCTTCGAGCGCCTTCGCCAGCCCGAAGTCCAGCACCTTCACGGTCCCGTCGTCGCGCACCTTGATGTTCGCCGGCTTCAGGTCGCGGTGAATGACGCCCGCCTCATGCGCCGCCTCGAGCGCCTCGGCGATCTGCTTCGCGATCGGCAGGGCTTCGTCGACCGGGATCGGCCCCTGGGCGATCCGCTCGGCCAGGGTCGGGCCCTCGACGAGCTCGAGCACCAGGGCTTGCGTGTCGCCTGATTGCTCCAGGCCGTAGATATGGCCAATGTTGGTGTGGTTGAGCGACGCGAGCACCTTGGCCTCGCGCTCGAACCGGGCGAGGCGCTCGGCGTCCGCCGCAAAAGCCTCCGGCAAGACCTTGATCGCGACGTCGCGGTTCAGTTGCGTGTCGCGGGCGCGCCAGACCTCGCCCATGCCGCCCGCGCCGAGGGGGGCGGTGATCTGGTAGGGGCCGAGGCGGGAGCCGGCTGTGAGGGCCATGGCTCATTCGTTCGTGGAAACGAGGCGCTTCAACTCTTCGACCCAGTTCAATACGACGTGGATCTCGTTCGCCTGGCCTGTATCGATCATCAACAGCTTGCCGTCCGGAAACACGCCGAACGCAACGTGTCCGGTGGGGTCGAGCCAATACTGTCCGTCGATCACGCGCCGCGGCGAGCTGAACGCGAAGGAGTCCGTCGACTCGACGGTCGCGGCCATTACTGCCGTGTCCTGGCGGAAATAGAGCTCGGAGCCATCGGGACTCCAGACGGGAGGCGTGCCGCCTCGAGCCGAAACGGCAACGCGCTCGCCCGGGCCGGGAAACGGCTCGACGTAGACTTCGAAGCGTGCCGACTGATCGCTTTGGTAAGCGACCCACTCGCCGTCCGGCGAGAACGCTGCGCCGTTCTCCGTCGCCGGCGTCTCGATGAACGCACGCGACTCCCCAGACAAGTTGTGCATCCAGATATCGGAGTTGGTGAGCCCGGTGTCCGACCGTTCCGCCGCGATCCACCCGTCATCCGAAGACCACGATGTCGGTATGTCGAACAAATCGCTGTCGAGCAGGGTCCGCACGTCGCCGGTACCATCGGCCGCCCTGACTTTGACGTTTCGACTGTCGAAGGCCAGATGTGCGCCGTCCGGACTCCATACGGCGTTGTACGTGGTACCCGGCGCGATCGACAGGCGCGTGCCTTTGTCGAGGTCGTGGACCCCAATTCCCGTGATTCCATCACCCGCAACCTTGCGACCGTCAGGCGACAAACGAATCGAGTGGTAGCCGGTGATCGTACCGATGCCGACGCTTTCGCCGCCGGGTTCGACAATGACCAAGCGACCGTCGGTCGTACCGGGCACAAATGTCAGAGAGCCGTCGCTCGCTACATCGTACGATCCGGCCTCCCGGTGGACGACCACGTTGACGTTGTCCATAACCGGGACGGAGGCACCCGTGATGGCCGCGCTTGCCAGGTCGAAGGGGGCTGCCCACAGTGAGGATTCTCGAACGAAGACGAGGTAGTCGCCGTGAACACGTGGGTCGGAACCGTCGACGAGCACCCGTCGCTCATCGGTCGAGAGACTCCGCGCCACGATCGCGTTCGGATCGCTAGACGCGTCCACGAACACGACATGCTCGCCATCGGGCAAGAAAATGGGGAATCGAACGCGTCCGGTCTCCAACGGAGACGGCACGCCCCCGTCATCCCGCACGGTCACAAGGCTATCGTCGAAGTTCGCCATAACGATGGTTCCATCAGGGCCCCAGGAGGCACCGCCTGGAACTCTCGTCTCGCACAGCCGCAGCGGCGCTCCGCCCGCGAGCGCCACTTTCCACAGAGCCTGCTCTCTGAAGAAGCCGAGCCACTCGCCGTCCGGAGAGAAGAAAGGGAGCGTAGCGCTCTCCGTCCCCTCGATAGGGGTCGTGCCGATGCTCTCTCGGTCACGAACGAAGAGCTGCTTCACACCGTTTCGACTCGCGACATACGCGAGCCTTCGTCCGTCGGGCGACACCGCGAGGCCGCCCGTCGTCATGTTGAGCACATCGCCCTCGGGGAGCGTCACGACGTACCCCCCTGTGCCAATAATCTGTGAGACAACCTCCCTCGTGAGATTAGTGTAGGGGCGAGGAGGGTTCGATGGATGATTCGTATGCCACCAGCCGTAGAGATGGACGTGGTCGTGGGGCCGGAGGCGGAGGAAGCCCGGAGGGCGACCGGAGCCGTCGGCCCCACGACCACGTCACGCGTGACCGACCCCGATCCTGAAGTGCCGGCGAAGGCCCCGCGGCGGCGCTTCCCCGCGGAGTATCGGCTCCGCATCCTCAAGCAAGCGGACGCTTGCAAGAAGCCCGGCGAGCTGGGCGCCCTATTGCGCCGCGAGGGCTTGTACTCGTCGCTGCTGACGAACTGGCGGCGGCAGCGAGAGCAAGGCGCCCGGCGAGAGATGCGCGGGCGCCGCCGGGGACCGACGCCGCGCCCGGTCGACCCGCGCGTCACGCGGCTCGAGGCGGAGAACCGCCGGCTTCAGCGGCAGCTGCAGCGCGCGAAGATGAGAACGGCGGAGCAAGAATAGACCACAGCGCGGCGGTTGGAAGCGCTTGAGGGCGGCAGAAAACCAGACCGCTCGAGTGGTCCACCGAGCATTCCGAGAGTGTTTTGTGGGACACAGGAGGGATGTATCGAGTGGAGCTCTATGCGGAGGTGCGGCGCAGCGTCTATGTGGAGGGGTTGAGCGAGCGGGCGGCGGCGCGCTGCTTCGGGCTGGCCCGGGAGACGGTGCGCAAGATGCTGCGCGACCGACTGCCGCCCGGGTATCGCCGGGCGAAACCGATCCGGTGTCCGAAACTGGACGCCTTCACCAGGGGCATCGATCAGATCCTCACCGACGATCAGCCGCGTCCGAAGAAGCAACGGCACACGGCGAAGCGCATCTGGGAGCGCTTGCGCGCGGAGCACGCTTTCACGGGCGGCTACACCATCGTCAAAGACTACGGGCGCCGGCGGAAGCTGGGCGGGCAAGAGATGTTCGTGCCGCTCGTGCACCCGCCGGGCGACGCCCAGGCCGACTTCGGTGAAGCGCTGGTGGTCGTCGCCGGCGTCGAATGCAAGGCGCACTACCTGGTCGTGGATCTGCCGCACAGCGCCGACGCGTTCGTGCAGGCGTTTCCGGCCGAGACGACGGAGGCGTTCTGTGACGGGCACAACGCGGCGTTTCACTATTTCGGCGGCGTACCGCGTGGCATCGTCTACGACAACACCAAGCTGGCGGTGGCGCGGATTCTCGGTGACGGCACGCGCCAGCGGACCCAAGTCTTCAGCGAACTCCAGTCGCACTACCTGTTCGACGATCGCTTCGGACGACCGGGGAAGGGCAACGACAAAGGCAAGGTGGAAGGGCGGGTCGGCTACGCCCGCCGCAACTTCTTCGTGCCGGTCCCGCGCGTGGCCAGTTGGGACGCGTTGAACGCCGACTTGGAGCGCCAGTGCCGCGCGCGGCGCGGGCAGCGGTTGCGGCGGCACACCGAGACGATCGGGGAGCGCTTCGCGCGCGACCGCGCCGCGTTGTTGCCGTTGCCGCCGGTCCCGTATGAAGCCTGCGACACGCGCCCGACGCGGGTCACGTCGTTGTCGCTGGTGCGCGACCGCCGCAACGCCTACTCGGTGCCGACCGCCTACGGCCACCGCGAGGTGGTGGTGAAGGGCTACGTGGACACCGTCGTGGTCGTGTGCGGCAGTACCGTAATCGCCCGCCATCCTCGCAGCTACGAGCGGGACGCGTTGATCTTCGAGCCGCTGCACTACTTGGCCTTGCTGGAGCGCAAGACCGGGGCGCTCGATCAAGCGGCGCCGCTAGCCGGCTGGGAGCTGCCGGAAGCGTTTGGTCGGCGACGGCGTCTGTGGGAGGCCCGGCTGGGCACGGCGGGGACGCGCGAGTACGTGCAGGTGCTGCGGCTGCTCGCAGACTTTCGGTTCGCCCACGTCAGCGGCGCTGTCCGGGACGCCCTCGCCCTGGGCGTGATCGGGTTCGACGCCGTCAAGCATCTGGGGCTGTGTCGCATCGAACACCGGCCGCCCCGCCTCGACCTGGCGCAGTATCCGCATCTCCCGGCCGCGCGCGGCGCGACGACCGCGGCAGCGGACTACCTGGCGCTGCTGGGGGCAGGCGCCGCGTGATGGCAAAACCGACCCTGCGGCTCGACGCGCAGCTCAAGGCCCTGCGCCTGCCGACCTTTCTGCGCGAGTACGACAAAGTGGCGCGGCAGTGCGCCCAGGAAGGGCTGGACTGTCCGCGCTATCTGCTCCGCCTCTGCGAGCTGGAGTGGCTTGATCGCGAGCAGCGCGCCCCCGAGCGCCGCATCAAGGCCGCCAAGTTCCCGGTCTTGAAGAGTCTCGAGACCTTCGCGTTCCGCGCAATCCCGTCGTTGAATAAGCGCCTGGTGCTGGAGCTGGCGCGCTCGGCGTATCTCGACCGCCGAGAGAACGTGTTGGCGTTAGGCAACTCCGGCACGGGCAAGACGCATCTGGCACTGGCGTTGGGGCTGGCGGCCTGTCAGAAGGGCTATCGGGGGCGCTTCGCGGTCGCGCGCGAAGCCTCCCCGATCGTCTCGGTGTGCCGCCGCAACCGCTGCCCGCGCCGCGCGTGGCACTGGCGCTCCAAGTCGGCGTTCAACGCGTCCCAACTGGCCACGCGCGGGACCGGCACGAAGAAGTTGCGGCGGGCGTAGCCGACCCGCCCTTCCACCTTGCCTTTGTCGTTGCCCTTCCCCGGTCGTCCGAAGCGATCGTCGAACAGGTAGTGCGACTGGAGTTCGCTGAAGACTTGGGTCCGCTGGCGCGTGCCGTCACCGAGAATCCGCGCCACCGCCAGCTTGGTGTTGTCGTAGACGATGCCACGCGGTACGCCGCCGAAATAGTGAAACGCCGCGTTGTGCCCGTCACAGAACGCCTCCGTCGTCTCGGCCGGAAACGCCTGCACGAACGCGTCGGCGCTGTGCGGCAGATCCACGACCAGGTAGTGCGCCTTGCATTCGACGCCGGCGACGACCACCAGCGCTTCACCGAAGTCGGCCTGGGCGTCGCCCGGCGGGTGCACGAGCGGCACGAACATCTCTTGCCCGCCCAGCTTCCGCCGGCGCCCGTAGTCTTTGACGATGGTGTAGCCGCCCGTGAAAGCGTGCTCCGCGCGCAAGCGCTCCCAGATGCGCTTCGCCGTGTGCCGTTGCTTCTTCGGACGCGGCTGATCGTCGGTGAGGATCTGATCGATGCCCCTGGTGAAGGCGTCCAGTTTCGGACACCGGATCGGTTTCGCCCGGCGATACCCGGGCGGCAGTCGGTCGCGCAGCATCTTGCGCACCGTCTCCCGGGCCAGCCCGAAGCAGCGCGCCGCCGCCCGCTCGCTCAACCCCTCCACATAGACGCTGCGCCGCACCTCCGCATAGAGCTCCACTCGATACATCCCTCCTGTGTCCCACAAAACACTCTCGGAATGCTCGGTGGACCACTCGAGCGGTCTGGTTTTCTGCCGCCCTCAAGCGCTTCCAACCGCCGCGCTGTGGTCTATTCTTGCTCCGCCGTTCTCAGGCGATCACGCAACTCAATAATGTTCAGACGACGGAGGTCGCGAAGGTCAGCAGCCATTACTCGATCGGCCGGCGTCAGCCGTGCGTCAAGCAGATCGGCGCTTCCCCACTCGGCCAGGCCTACGATGGCTGGAGCGGTGCCGTTCACTGGGAATCCCGGCCGTTCACGAATCTGGCCAGGGCCGCAGCAAGCGACTCTGGCTGATCAAGAAGTTCAGTTCGTATCTCCTGGGCGTGTCCGTCTACGAGTTCAGGCCCTAGAAAGTCAGCGAGGGCGCGGTGGTCCTCGTAGCAGTACTCCTGCAGCAGCGGAATCACTTCGTAGCGAAAGCGCTTAGCGAACTCGTCAACGTCACTCACCAGCTCATCATCGACCAGGAAAAACGAATGCCCGATCTGCTTTTCGCGACCGATCTTGGTGGCAATGAGAGAATTCAGGTGATCAAGGAGATCGTCCAGCGCAAGGTCTCCGAATCGCGGACCTGCTAGCAGTGAAGAGTCTGGCATCAACTCATGAAACGCAAACCGGCGACGGATCGCGGCGTCGAGAACCTTAATGCTACGGTCAGCGGTGTTCATTGTTCCAACGATGTAAACGTTGTCGGGAACCGAAAACGGTTGCCGACTCTGCGGAAGGAAGACAGCGGTCTCTCGCTTGTCGGCTTCAAGAACCGTAATGAGTTCGCCGAAGACTCGAGGCAGGTTCCCCCTATTGATCTCGTCGACAAATACAACCATGTGCCTTCCTGGCTGTCTTGCCGCTGACTCGCAGACGCGTTTGAAGATGCCGCCACAAGTCCCAGGCGCAATCCCGAATCCTGCGATTCCAGTGGGCGAAATCCCTCTACGAAGTCCTCGTACCCGTATGACGGATGGAACGTTACCATCGTTACTT
Source organism: Vicinamibacterales bacterium (assembly GCA_965197935.1). Lineage (GTDB taxonomy): Bacteria > Acidobacteriota > Vicinamibacteria > Vicinamibacterales > CAZQMT01 > CAZQMT01. The sequence continues at coordinate 2,096,313 of CBDAOD010000003.1, forward strand.
GCGCCACCTCGCCGTTCGACGCGCTAGTCAGGCGGGTCCACTCTCGTCTTGCTCGTTCAGCATCGGCCAGAATCTCGACCGCATCCTTCCCTTCTCCAGCAAGCAGCCAGTAAAGGAGGAAGCGACGCGCCGTGTAGGTCTTGCCGGTGCCAGGCGGACCGTACAAGATCAGCTGTTTACGTTCTTCGAGACGCTCTCCGAGTTGGGCCAGTTCTCGATCTACCGTGGGGGTCTTTGGCGGCTTCGGGCCATCTTCATCCTCTAGCGCGCCAGTCATCATGCGCTCGTACTGCTCGATAGTCACTGGCGCGACCGTGACAAAGGCCCACTTTTTCAGAGTCTGAATGGTGCGAGCCCGACTGGTGTCCCATTTGACTCGAATGCGGTGGGGGTATTCATTCCCCTCTCCACCCCACTCATACGGAGGATCCTGAACCTCTCCTACCGCCAAGATTCGGCTTGTTCCGTGGTTGGCGATGACCAGGTCTCCCGGCTCGATCTGCGTTAGCGACCAGACCTCCTTGGACTTCCGAGTACGGTCGCCTTTCCTGCCGGCGTCTCGCCGTATTCGGGGGCGTACTCGGCGCGAAATCGATCGAGGAACGTTGCGTAGCTGTCAAAAGCACCAAGATCGCCAACCGCGGGCCAACCCACGGCCACGTACTGATTCTGTAGGCATTCGTCCCACAACTTTGCGTCTTCACCAGGAGCGATCTTGTAGATGGCCTTCGCGTCGCGGGGGTCATACCAGTGGTAAAGGAAACGACCCAACTCTTCAGGAGTGAATCCCTGAAGCTCAGGTGTCGCGCGAAGTTCGCTGAGAAGGGTGCGATTGAGTGTGACCGGACCGAGTTTCTTTGACGTCTTGTGGTGGACTCCGAGAAGGCGGTAGCGGAAGCGCGCCAGGTGCCCGGTCGAATAGACTGGCAGGATCTCACTTGGGAAGTAGACGTGCAGGGTCTTGAGCCACAATGCGGCCCCGTATCGGAAAGGCATCAGCTCCTGGAGGTCGTTCCAGCTCCCCTCGCGGGCGCGTTCCAACATCGTCGCGACGCTGATCCGAAGGGCCTCCCATGCTTTCTGTTCGTCGTCGAATGTCGAAGGAAAGTACCAACCCGGCTTTTGGCGATGCTTATAAATGAGGAGCTTGACCGAGCTTCCTCCGCTGATGCTGCCCAGCTCAGAGCTCTTGAACTCAAGCCAGCGGCAGTAGGTGTCCGACGAATCGGACTGACCCAATGCGTATCGTTCCAACGGCATCGAGAGCCATTCGTCTTCGGGGAACTTCGACACAATCTCTCTGCGAATCTCATCACCTGTCTTGTTCCGTTCGGCGGCGGCGGCGCGATCGAAGGTCGAGAGGGCCTGCTGAATTGATTGAGCCATAGTGAGCACGCTCCCTAATCTCTAGCACGCTGCAGCCAGCGCGCGGGCGACGACTCCGCGTAGCCAGCCGGGGGCCTGATCTCTCGTTCTTGCGACGTAGTGACGATTGATCATCGTCCTCGCTGCCGGCTGGGTCAACCGCCGCCGGCAGGAGGTCATCGGTTACCCGCGGATGACGGCCGCGCCCGGCGTCCTATCCCGTCCGTTCGCGGAGCTGGGGACGTAGTCGTCAGTCTCGTCTGCTCGTCAGCGCCACCGTCCCCGCGGGCCTCGCCGGCTGACGATGGACTGACGATTAGCCTCCGGGGTCGTCAGCCGGAAGCCCCCCGGGGACGGGGTCTGCTGACGATGTCGCTGCTAATCCCTGATCAGGCGGGGTCGGATCCGATCGGGTCGTCCCTCCGATTTGGCACGTGGCCTCTGGGCCCTGAACCCGAGAAGCGCACGTCAGCGGCGAGACGGCGGAGGTTGTTGAAGGAGAAGGGTGCGGCCACGGCGACGCGAATCGCTTCGTCGAAGGCGTGGGTCGACGACTCAACGACTACCGTTGGCGGTTCGTCGACGGTTTCGATCACGTCCAAGTTTCGGCACAGGACGCCAACGCCGGTCGACGATCGCCTCCCGGAGAGGCAGACGAGGCGTGCACCAACGCCTCCAGGACCCTGGGAGTCGATCAGCCGCCATCTCGTCAACTCGACAATACCTTTCGAACGTCATCAGCGTAAGCTTGGCAGTGGTTCGGCAGGCTGTATGCCCGATGGTGTCGCATCACTAACGCTCCGGATCGCTTGATTGACTTTCGGTCCCGCGCTAACAAGCAGTTCCGCGATAGCCAATTCATCCGGCGAGACGGGCCGTGTCAACGCCTTTGAGACAACCTGATCCAGCATTTACTGTAGCGACTCCACACCGTCGATGAAGTGATCGGCCTGGGCGTCGAGCGGCGGTCCCGGCCGGGAAATGACCCCAGGCTGTGGGTCGTCCGGGGTGACGATCGTCGGTCCTGGAGCGTCCTGGCGGGTCGTTATCGGCGGGCGATTGATCCAAACCGCCGTCGGCGGGGTCTCGGGACGTGGAGGCCCCTTCACGAATCGCTCCGGATGGGCGAGATAGGCGGCCAGGCGGGTGCGGTGTCGGACCTCGAGGATGGTGGCGGCACGACCGTAGTGCACATCGGCCGGCGTGAGATAGCTCAGGCCGCTGTGATGATGCGTATCGTTGTACCACGCGAAGAGATCATGGCTGATCGCGCGGGCGTCTTCGAGGGAGCCGAACCGATCGCGAAACTCCGGCCGATACTTGAACGTCCGAAACTGCGCCTCCGAGAACGGATTGTCATTGCTCACGCGCGGCCGCGAGTGACTCGCCGTGATGCCGAGATCCGAGAACAACAGCGCGACGAGCTTGCTGCGCATCGGCGCCCCGCGGTCGGCGTGCAGGGTCAGCTGGTGCGGCCCGATGCCCTGCTTGACGCACGTCTGCTCGATCAAGCGCTCGGCCAGATGCGCGCTCTCATTCATTGCGACCATCCACCCCACCCCATACCGACTGAAGACGTCGAGGATCACGTACAGCGAGTAGTAGAGGTACGGGATCGGACCCTTCAGCTTGGTGATGTCCCACGACCAGACCTGATTCGGGCGCGTCGCCACGAGCTCGGGTTTGGTGTACGCCGGATGCCGGGCCTGGTCGCGCCGCTCCCGTACTTCGTCGGCCGCGGCGAGCACGCGATACATCGTACGCGGGGAGCAGAGGTAGGTCTGCTCCTCCAGTAACGTGGCATGGACTTCGGCGGGCGACTGGTCGACGCACCGCTCGCTGTGCAACGCGTCGAGCACGGCTTGGCGTTCGGTGGAGACCAGCGCCCGCGGCGATGGCGCGCGGGGCCGCCGCGGCGTCGCCGGCGGCGTGGGCCGCCGACGCCGATAGAGGGACGCGCGGGACAGGCCGACGCTCTGACACAGCGCCGACGTCTCGCCCGTCGCCGTGACGGCCTCGATCGCGATCATCAGTCGGTCTCGTCGTTGTCGAGGGGTTTCAGGGGGATCCCCAGGATCTCGGCAACTTTTTTTGGGAGCGTGATGATCGTCTCCGCGCGCTGCAGCTGCCGCTGAAGCCGGCGGTTCTCCGCCTCGAGCCGCGTGACGCGCGGGTCGACCGGGCGCGGCGTCGGTCCCCGGTGGCGCCCGCGCATCTCTCGCAGGGCGCCTTGCTCTCGCTGCCGCCGCCAGTTCGTCAGCAGCGACGAGTACAAGCCCTCGCGGCGCAACAGGGCGCCCAGCTCGCCGGGCTTCTTGCAAGCGTCCGCTTGCTTGAGGATGCGGAGCCGATACTCCGCGGGGAAGCGCCGCCGCGGGGCCTTCGCCGGCACTTCAGGATCGGGGTCGGTCACGCGTGACGTGGTCGTGGGGCCGACGGCTCCGGTCGCCCTCCGGGCTTCCTCCGCCTCCGGCCCCACGACCACGTCCATCTCTACGGCTGGTGGCATACGAATCATCCATCGAACCCTCCTCGCCCCTACACTAATCTCACGAGGGAGGTTGTCTCACAGATTATTGGCACAGGGGGGAGATTGGTTCCACCAAGGAAGATCCTCGGCGCACCTCCACTTCTGCCCTCGCCATTAGTACTACTTTGTTAGATCGCACAATTTGGGCGAGATCCGACAAGTGATCTAATTTGAGACATTGTACTTTTCCGGCGAATTCGGGACCCTGCGCGGTAGTGCACGACCGCCGCACGGTGGGGCAGTTGCGTCGCCTGATGAGATGGCTCGAGGCCTTCAAGGCGTGCTTCGGCCATCGCGCACAGGAGCTGGCGTTGCGCCGGTACGTCCAGGGGTTGCTCAGCGACAGCCCGCGCAAGTCGATGGAAGCGATGCTGGCGCGGGGGACCGATCCCGGGGGCTATCAAGCGTTCCAACACTTCATCACCGATGCGCCGTGGAGTGCCGACGGCGTCTGGCGCTGCCTGCGGGCGGTGCTGCCCGAACGCGAAGGGCTGGTGATCTTCGCTGGCACGAGTTTCCCCAAGCCAGGGACGTCCTCGGTCGGGGTGGCCCGCCAGTACTGTGGGGCCGTGGGGAAAGTCGCCAATGGCCAAGTGGCGGTCACCGCGGCGCTGTGGACCGGGCTGCGCGCCTACTTGCTGGGGGCCGCGCTCTATGTGCCCGAGGCGTGGCTGACCGACGCCGCCCGCGATCGGGCGCGGCTTCCCCGGGGTGTCCGGTTGCAGGCGAAGTGGCGCCAAGCGCTCACCCTGCTCCGGCAGGTGCGCGCCAGCGGCCTCACCGGCACCGGCGTGCTGGCCGATGCGGAGTTTGGCGATACCGGCCTGTTTCGGGCCATGTGGCATCGGTTGCGGCTCCCTATGCGGTGGGGATTTCCTCGTCGCAGACCGTGTTCCTGGGGCGGCCGCGCCTCGGGCACCGGCGGGGCGGCCGGCTGGGGCGCCCGCGCACCCGGCCAGACCTGGCGGCGGGCGTGCGGGCGTACACGGTGGCCCAGGCCGCCAAGGCGCAGCCGCGGTGGCGGCCCATCAGCTGGCGCAACCGCCGCGGCGGGCGCCGCTGGACGGTCCAGTGTGTGGCCCTGCGGGTGACCCCGGCCCACGACTGGCGCGACCGCCGGCTCGCCCCCGAGGTGTGGCTGCTGGCCGAACGCGACACGGGCGCGACGCCGCGGACCAAATACTTCTTCGTCAACCTGCCGGCCACCACCTCCTGGCCGCAGCTCGTCCGACTCGCGCATCAGCGGTGGGCCATCGAGCAGCAGTACCAAGAGTTGAAGACCCACCTCGGAGACAGCGGAAAGCCCCTCCATCGGAAGCGAAAGCCGTTCTATTCGTCTGGCCTCGATGCGCTTCAGGTAGAACGGCCGTTGAGCAAAGAGGTACGCGGTGGCGAGATCCGACAAGTGATCTAATTTGAGGACATTGTACTTTTCCGGCGAATTCGGTACCCTGCGCGGTAGTGCACGACCGCCGCACGGTGGGTCAGTTGCGAACGGAATGTGTGGGGCGCTAAAGTCGGTGCAATTGCGGATCTAACAAAGTAGTATTAGAGGTTCGAGGAGGCGCGGCGCCGACCTATAGATGCTGAGGCGGAAGGACAGGGCTGTCCCCGCGCTGGGATTGCTCAGCTCTAGACGGCTGCCGCCCAGGCTGCCCATCGCCGCACATACGCATCAAGGTGAGGGGAGCCATCCGGCTCTCCTCGCCCCTGCCCGTAAAGCCGACGCGCCCATCCGAGAGCCGGATGAACGTCGCCTCCGGCCGGATCGTTCCCCGCCGTCTCGCACATTCCTCGCACACTTGTCCCGATCCGGCCCAGGACACGAGGTGTTGATTCGACAAGCTCAGAGTGCCTACTTGCGGTTCAGCGGAAAGGCGTTGGACGGCCGGCTGGGCGATCTGGACGATGTGTGAGGCAGACGCGTCCTCCGTTCGAGGTGGCTGCCCCGGCACCCCCGAGACTGGCGCAACCGGCGCCGCACGCCGGACATGGAGAAAGGGAACAGATGACCTGCGGCCGCACCCTCGCTGTCACCGCACTAGCGACCCTGTGCTGCACCCTGGAGGCATACGCCGCATCCGACCCACCATCTTTGGAGTCGCCATCGCGCCGCTGGAACTCGAACCACGTACTCCGCGCGAGCATGGCCCTTGGTGGCGGTGACTTTGCGGACATGGAGGGGGTCAGGCTGTCCCTCAGCTACGACGTTCCGGTCAGCAAGTTAGGTTCGGGTCGATTGCTCGCTGGCCCAACCGCGCACTTCATGTTCGCAAACGCCCGGGAGGAGCGCGCCGGCCGCGCCGTTAGCCATGAGGACCGCATGGGTCAGGTAGGTGTGGGGGCGCGCTACATCCTGAATCTCAAGCGGGCATTTCAGCCTTGGCTGGCGGCACGAGTCACCTTTGACTTCAAGCGCCACCGCGTCTACGAAGTCGACCCCGTCGCGACGAGTGTAGGCGAGACCGCAAGCAGCTACGCCCCCGGTGGCGAGCTTGGTGCGGGGATCGACTTCGCAGTCCATCCGAGCCTGCTCATCAACTTGGGAGGATGGGCACACGTGGGACAGCCAAACTTCGCTGCGATAGCGGTTGGCCTCGGGCTGCGGCTCCCTTAGGGCATGAGCACCGGGGAACCAGCACCGGGGACGCGGTGTCGGCAGACCTGACGGCACGCGCGGCTGCCTCGCGCCGGAGACGCACCGATTCCGGCGTTCATGCACTTCGTGCTCCTGAACTCGACGGGCTCCGGCTGGATCATTGCCCGCTGCTGTCGCACACTCATCGCACACTGATCCCGATCCGGCACCTTCCGGCACCAGGCAAAGCCCGAGCGAAAATCTTCACTTGACCCCGTCGTTTCTGGCTTGACTTGCTGGTGCGGAAGGGGGGATTTGAACCCCCACGAGCCGAAGCCCACAAGCTCCTGAGGCTTGCGCGTCTGCCAGTTCCGCCACTTCCGCAGGGTGGGGAGATGTCGGGCGCCGAGGACGAATTATATCGGAAGACCCGCGGGTGGGTCGAGAGACGCTCGGTGGCGGCGCGGTGCATGAGAAATGAACAGCCTAAACGAGGAGCGTGAAGCCGGCTGTGGCGATGAGCGCCGCTGCCCAGATCAGATCGAGGTTGACCCAGGCCTGTCTCAGCACCGCGAGGCCGAGCTTGGCGTAGAAGAGCCAAGCCGCTAGCCCCGTGACGGCCATGAAGGCGACGGTGTGGAGTGCGACGGCCGTGAGGGCCGTGAGCGGTGTGTCGTAGCCGGTGGTGTGGGCGGCATGGGCATCGGGCGACGATAGCGACGCCCGAGCGCCGGTGGTTTCGACGGTCGAGGGGCCGAGCAACACCGGCAGGATCATAAGCCCGGCGCCGTGGGCCGAAGCCATCAAGAACGACCACACGGTCAGGGCGAAGAAGCCCACCTGCATGCCGCCCCAGTTTGGATGACGCTGGCGCCACAGGCGGTAGAGGCCGAGACTGAAGAGGACTAGCGCGACCGCCCGCTTGACGTAGGTGAGGGGAGTGCGGCTTGGGCGAGCCCGGCCACGACGACGACGGCGCCAATCGCGAGCGCGTGGCCAAGTGTGATGGGGACGAGTGATTGCGCCACCGCCCGGGCGCTTCGCTCCTGCATCCCCCGCGCGACCGCGAACAGCCACCCCATGCCTGGGTTGACGCCGTGGTAGGCCCCGAGGAGCAGGAGCGCGGCGAGCGCCGTCGCGTCTAGCTCCGCCACTACTCGGCCCGCGATCTACGGGTAGCAGTAGGAATCCGAGGAGGCGTCGCCACCGTCGAGCCGGATCTGGTGGCCGCGCAGGTCGCCGAACTCCAGGAAGAACTTGGGGTCGATCCTAAGCCCACCCTTCTCGTCGGTCTCCAGCTTGACCATCCAGCTGCGGATGCCGTCGGGATAGAACTGCTCGTCCCACGGTGAGTAGAGCGAGTTGGTGAAGTAGATCCGCCCGCCGTCCCGGCTCACCTCGACCATCTGCGGTGCGCCATTCAGTAGCGCGTCCGGCTGACGGGGGTGTGGGGCGCGCCGCACGATACCCCCGAGATGCACCGAGCCGGTCAGTTTCGGCTTGAACGGGTCGGTGACGTCGTACTGCCGGAACTCGCCGGTGCCGAAGCACGAGACGTAGAGGAAGCGGTCGTCGAGCGAGAGGTTAATGTCGGTCACTAGTGGTGTGTCCCAAGAATAACGTTGCACTTCCCAACCTTCTCTAGAATCGTATCGACCGTCGCGGTCCAGACAAAGGGTTGGGGGTTGTCGTTGTAGCGCTGGAGGTAATCGTTGATGGCGGCGACGAGTTCGTCGACACTGCAAAACACCCCGCGGCGGATGCGTTTCTGCGTGAGCTGGCTGAACCAACTCTCGACGAGGTTGAGCCACGATGCGCCGGTAGGGGTGAAGTGGAGCGTGAAGCGCGGATGGGCCGCCAGCCAGGCCCGCACGGTCGGATGTTTATGCGTGCCGTAGTTGTCCAGAATGAGGTGGAGGTCGAGGCGAGAGGGGAACGCGCGGTGGAGTTGGCGAAGAAACTTCAGGAACTCCTGATGCCGATGCCGGCCGTGGCACTCGCCGATGACCTGCCCGGTCAGCATGTTCAGCGCGGCGAACAAGGTCGTTGTCCCGTGGCGCTTGTAGTCATGCGTGAGTGTCCCACAGCGGCCCTTCTTCATCGGCAGCCCGGGCTGCGTCCGGTCCAGCGCCTGAATGTGACTCTTCTCGTCCACACACAGCACGACGGCCTTCTCGGGCGGATTCATGTACAGCCCCACGACGTCCGTCAGCTTCTCCACGAACGCGGGATCGGTCGACAGCTTGAACGTCTCCACTCGATGGGGCTGGAGGCCATGCGCGTCCCAGATCCGCTGCACGGTCGAGCGACTGACCCCCTGCGCCTTCGCCATCGTGCGACAACTCCAGGGGGTCGCCCCCGGTGGCGTGCGGTGCAACGTTGCGTGGACGATGGCTTTGACCCTGCGCGCACTGATCGTCGGTTTGCGCCCGCGCCCCTCACGCATCTCGAACACCGAATCAACGCCCTCCTCTCCAAACCGGTCGCGCCAAGCCAGCACGGTCGGCCGGCTGACGTCCACGGTCGCGGCAATGCGGCTGTTGGAACCCCCCTCGGTCGCCAGCAGCAACGCCTTCGCGCGGATGACTACCCGATGCGGGGCCGACGTACTACGGGCCCACTGTTCCAGGAGTCGCCGATCCTTCGCGGCCATGGACAGAGCGGCGGCGGCATCATTCATCCCGCCGATATTGCACGCAGGTCGTTGATATGTAAATGTATTTCAGGGACACTACACTAGCGGAGGGACGGCCTTGAAGCCCTTGAGCAGCGGAGGGAGCTGGTCCGGGTCGGCCGGCTCGGCGGGAATCTCGATGACCTTGCGAATCTTCCAACTGCCGTTGCTCTGATGCCACAGCCAGACCGAGGCCGACAGGTCGGCCAGCGAGACGACGACACCCAGGAACCCGTAGGCGCGTGTGGGGTCGTGGGCCGGGCGAAGCTCGAGGGCCATCTGCTGCTCGGCGCCCAGCTCGAGTGTCTGGAGGTGCCGGCGGGTGCGCAGGTCCCAGAGATGAAGGGCGTGGCCGTACCCACCCTTGAGGAGGATGTCGGGGTTCACGCCGTCCTTGACCATGTTCGGCGTGCCCCACTCGCTGGTGATCATGGTGTCGTGCCCGAGATGCCACCAGAAGTCGTAGGACAGGTGCTGGGGTCCACGGTCGAGCTCCCATTGACCGAGCACTTCGAAGCTGTCAGGGTCCATCATGAAGATACCGCCGGGGCCATCGCCGCTGGCCGAGCCGAGGGCGCTGCCGTAGATGCCGCTGGGGCCGCAGTGAATCGTGTGGGGGCTCGTGTAGCCGGTTCGATCGGTGAAGGTCTCGGGTTCGATGACCTTGACGATCCTGGGTTGCCGCGGGTCGGGCTTCGTGTCGATGATATGGATGCGCGACGAGTTGATGCCAGGCACGATCAGGTAGCGACGCTCCATGTGGGGGTGGGGCGCATAGGGACACAGACACGAGCTACACGCGTTCCAGCCGAAGTGGTGCAGCTCGTCGCCGGGCGTGGGCATGTCGACTTGTCCGACGAGCTGTCCGTAGGCGGAGGAGCCGGGGTCCACGTCGACCACTCCCAGCGCGTCGGGGCGGGAGCCGTTGCCGGGACTGAGCATGGCCACGAAGGCCAACTGCTCGGTACTGGCCTGCATGGCCATCTTGGGGGACGGATAGAAGGTCGGGTCGGGTGTCCAGAGCGGCATGGTTTTTCCCCTCGGGTGTTACGAGGTTCCCTGTCGACGGGCGTCCGTCACTGGCGGGTAGAGCCCCTATGCTAACCCAACCTGGCTCCCGAGAGCCGGCGGAAACGGTCGGGAGTGGTTGCGAGACCCGCGTCGACCGGGTGGCCTCCCGAGTGCGACAGCGTCGATAGATAATAGGAAGGCGGACTCGGTCTGTACTTCGAAGGAGGACGACTGTGGCATTCCGACGCGGCGTCGGGCTGGTGTTGACGTTGATTGGGTTGGCGGTCGTGGTGTCGGTGGTGAGCGTCGTGGCCACGGCCATGCTGATGAACCGAGAGCCGGTCGTCGAGAGCGAGTCGACGCTCGTCTTACGGATGCGGGGTGGCGTCGCCGAGATCGAGCCGAGAGGCCTGGGTCAGCTGTTCGAGTCGCCGCCGACGCTGCGGTCGCTGGTGAACAGCCTGCGCAAGGCCAAGGTGGACTCGCGGGTCAAGGGGGTCGTGCTCGCCCCGGCCGGTCTGGACGCGTTCTGGGGGAAGTATCAAGAGCTCCGTGACGCGGTGCTCGACTTCAAGGAATCCGGCAAGCCGATCGTGGCCTACCTGGAGTTCCCGGATGACCGGGAGTATTACCTGGCGACGGCGTGCGATCGCATCTTCCTGATGCCGGCGAGTTCGCTCGAGCTGACGGGCGTGGCCAGCTTCGAGCTGTTTCTCAAGGGCGCGCTCGAGAAGGTCGGGGCCTCGGCGGACATGCTGCAGATCGGCGACTACAAGACGGCGGGGAATCTGTTCACCGAGGAGACGTTCACGCCGGCGCACCGGGAGATGTCCGACGCGCTGAACCGGGATCTCTACGAGCAGCTGGTGCGTGGCATCGCCGAGGGTCGCGAGAAGACCGAGGCGGACGTTCGCGCGCTGCTGGATGAGGGGCCGTTCCTGCCGGAAGAAGCGCTCAGGCTCGGGTTGATCGACGAGCTGGCCTACGAGGACGAGGTGGTCGGACTGGCCGGACTGGGCGATGAGGTCGATCTGCTCTCGGACGACGAATACCGGCGGATCAGCCTGGCCTCGGTGGGTCTCGGGGAGGGCCCGAAGATCGCGTTCGTGCACGCGATCGGCACGATCACCGACGGTGAGAGCCAGTACGATGCACCGAATGGGCCGTCGGTCGGGTCGGAGACCCTGGTGGGGCACATCCGGTCGGCACGCGAGGACGACTCGGTGCGCGCGATCGTCCTGCGGATCGACAGTCCCGGCGGGTCGGCGATCGCCTCGGACGTCATCTGGCGCGAGCTTCTGCTCGCGCGCGACGACAAGCCGCTCATCGCCTCGATGTCGGACGTGGCCGCCTCGGGGGGGTACTACATCGCCATGCCGGCCGACACGGTCGTGGCTCAGCCCGCGACGCTGACCGGGTCGATCGGGGTGGTGGCGGGGAAGTTCGTCCTCGCCGGCACCTTCGAGAGGCTGGGCCTCAACATCGAGACGATCAGCCGTGGACGGAACGCCGCGATGCACTCGTCGCTGCGTCCCTACTCGGAGGAGGAGCGTCTCAAGCTGGCCGAGCAGATGCGCGCGACCTACGATCTGTTCGTCGAGAAGGCGGCGCAGGCACGGGGCACGACCCCGGAGCGCATCGACGAGATTGCGCGCGGCCGTGTGTGGACGGGTCGCCAGGCGCTCGAGGTGGGCCTGGTCGACGAGCTGGGCGGGGTGGATCGCGCCGTGGCGCTCGCGAAGGAGAAGGCCGGGATCGATCCGGAGACCGAGGTCGAGCTGGTCGTCTATCCGCCGCGCAAGTCGTTCTTCGAGCTCGCGCGAAACCCGTTCGGGACCGATTCGCGGATGGCGTTGGCGAGAGCGATCCTGGGGCCGAGGGAAGCGAGGGCGCTGGCGGCCCTCGCGGCGCCGTTGCAGTTGTTCCGGCGGGGCGAGCCGCTGGCGCTGATGCCCTACGCGTTCGTGTGGTGAAACGCGCGGCTAGGCTAGATGATGCTGACTAGCTGGTCGAGGGTGGCGGTGTTGATATCGATGCGCAGCCGCTGCTTGGCCTTGACCATGTACGCGGCGAAGAACTGGCTCCGCTGCGCTTCGAGCAGCTCCGAGCGGAGGTCGGTCCGGCCGGTCTCGATCTCATCCGGCGTGACGTCGTCGCGCTCGGCGACGTGGACGATCGTCATCGCGCTGTTGATCTCCACCGGGTCGCTGATGCCGCCGATGGGGAGCGCGAAGGCCAGGTCGTCGACCTCCTCGTTTGCGCCGAGGACCGGGAGCGTCGAGCCCCGCGCGACCAGCTCGTCGGTCGACAGGATCTCCAGGCCGGCGGCCTCCGCGGCCGCCGCGAAGTCCTCCTTGAAACGGGGCGCCAGCTCGGTGGCTCGCGTCCGTGCAACCTCGACCGACCGCTCGTCGACGAGCGCGGTCCGCACGTCCTCGCGGACTTCGTCGATCTCCGGCAGATAGGTTTCCTCCTTCTCGAGGAGCTCCACGAAGGCCGGGCCCTGCGGCGTCGTGACGGGCTCGGTGCCGGTCTCCCCATCGGCCAGCGCGAAGGCCTGTCGGGCGGCGTCGGGCGAGAAGCCGAGCCCGGGGATCGGCTCGGAGGCCGCGAAGAAGTCGGACTGCTGGACGGTCAGCCCGCGGGCGGTGGTCACCGTGTCCAGCGTGGCTCCGCCGGCCAGCTCGGCCGAGATGGCCTCGCCGGCGCTGGTTGCCTGCTCCTGCGCCTTCTGCTGTGTGAGCTGCTCCACGATCTGGTCGCGCACCTCGTCGAGCGGCCGGGTGCCGGCCTCGCGCTTGTCCTCGACCATGATGATGTGGAAGCCAAACTGCGTCTGGACGAGCTCGCTGATGGCGCCGGGCTCCAGGCTGAACGCCACCTCCTCGAACTCGGGGACCATCTGGCCGCGCCCGAAGTAATCGAGGTCGCCGCCCCGCGCGGCGCTGCCCTCGTCGTCGGAGTGCGTGGTGGCCAGCTCCGCGAAGTCGGCGCCGAGCTTGGCCTCGGTCAGCAGCGCGGCGGCCTCGGCGCGCACCGCCTCCTCGTCCTCGCCCTCGGTGGACAGCAGGATGTGACGCGCGCGCACCTGCTCGGGGGTCGAGTATTGCTCGAACTGGTCGTCGTAGCTGCGCTGGATCTCGTCCTCCGAGACCGTGATGCCCTCGCGCTGAGACTGGGCGTCGACGAGCAGGAAGCGAACCTTCCGCCTCTCGGGAACCCGGAAGTCCTCGGTGTGCTCCCCGAAGTAGGTGTCGAGCTCGGCGTCGGTCGTCTCGATCTCGTGGCGAAACGACGCGGGGGAGAACGTCACCAGATCGATCTTGACCTTCTCGTTGCGCTGGCGGAACTCGCGCTCCACCGCGTCGTCGGACACCGAGATCCACTGGGTCAGCGAATCGCGGAGCTTCTGGACGACGATGCTGTTTCGCACCGTGCCCTCGAAATCGGCCGGGCTGATCGGCGGCTGCTGCAGCCGGAGCAGTTGACGGTAGCGGCTCTCGCCGATGAACTGGCCGTTCTCCTGGAACGAGGGCATCGAGAGCAGATACGCGCGCACCTCGGCATCGGTGGCCGTGATGTCGAGGCGTTCGGCCTCGGCCAGGGCCGCCTGCTCGTCGATCATCTGCTGGAGGATCTGCTGCTCGACACCGAGTTGCCGCAGCATCTCCATGTCGATGTTGCCGCCGTAGGCGTTGCGATAGGCGGCGATCTGGTTTTGATACGTGCGGCTGAAATCTGCCGCGGTGATGCGCCGCCCGCCGACCTGCGCGACGACGTCGCTCGGCGCCGCGACACCGGTGTCCGAGAGGAAATCGGGAATGTAGAAGAACACGAAGGCGAAACAAACGAGAACGAGGCTCCATTTGAGCCAGGCCTTGTGCCGACGCATCCGATCGAGCATGGTCATGATGGATGGATCCTCTCGACGACTGATCTCGACAACACTCCCGCTTCACATCCTACCGGCAGACGCCCCGTGCCAGCAAGCCATGACGGCCCTCCGTAGCCATGATATGCCCTCGCGGTCCCTCAGGACCGACCCGGGGGTGTGGGTCGTATGATATATTCTCGGTGCACAGAGGCACTTAGGGGGACTCGAGTCGTCAGCGTTGATGCCGGCACGTCCGCAGCGCAGAACCGTCCGTCGGCAGACGGCAGGCGAGCGAGCAGGAGCCACGGTTGCCGTCTACCACGCGAGTGGTGACGTCGACCGGCACGTCGCGGCGTTGCGGCGCGCGCGGCGATGGCGGATCGTGTGCTTCCCCCAGCCCACGGACGGCGTGGGTCTCGTGGCGACGGCGTTCGATGCCGTGCTCTGGGAGCTGGTGCCCGGGGCAACGCCGGCTCGGCGGCTCGGCTCGGTGGCTCGCACGGCGGGCGCCGTGTCGTACTCGGCGGATCGCGGACGGCGGACGGCCCAGCTCTCTCGGGCACTCGGCTTCGTCTCCCACCTGCAGGCGCCCCTGAAGCTGGCCGATGTCGAGCGATCGCTCGGAGCGGTGGGCGGCGCCGGACTCCTCGAACGCGTGGCCGCGTGCCAGACGCCGCTCCGGCGCCAGCTCTCGCGAACCGAGGTCATCGCCGAGCTGGTCCGGGGCGTGGGCGCCTCGCTCGATACGCCCGAGGTGGCGAAGTATCTGGTGGCCCGCCTGTCCGAGATGATTCCGATGCCGTGCTGGGCGGTCGTGATGGGCGGTGACGAGGCCGAGCCCGAGCTCGTCGCGACGGCCCGGCTCCCACCCGAGCTCGAGGCCACGGCGCGGGCCGTGGGGGCGCGGGTGCTCGGGCAGGGCGACGGGCTGGCCCTCGGGAGCCTGCAGCGCGACGCCGGAACGACCGACGTACGAGACGTGGCCGTCCTTGCCTTCGCCCTGACCGGTCGAGGGCGGACGATCGCGGCGCTGGTGGGCCTCGACGGGGAACCGGCGGCGGGCCGACCCCGGTTGGCCGGGTCGACGACCGCCGCGCTCGAGGCCTTCCTCGGGCCGGCGGCGATCGCGCTCGACAACGCGTCTCGCGTGCAGCGTCTCGAGGCGCTGTCGGTGACCGACGACCTGACGGGTCTGTACAACTCGCGCTACCTCTCCCAGGCCTTGCACCGGGAGACCAAACGCGCGGGACGCACCGGGCGCCCGGTGTCGCTCGTGTTCGTCGATCTCGACGGGTTCAAGTCGGTCAACGACCGCTTCGGACACCTCAACGGTAGCCGCGCGCTCGTGGAGGCCGGCGAGGTCATCCGCAGCAGCGCGCGCGAGACCGACGTGGTCGCACGCTACGGCGGCGACGAGTTCGCGCTCGTCCTGTCGGACACGATCGCGGAGGGCGCCGTGGCCGTGGGCCGACGCGTGCGGCAACGGGTGGCCGAGCACCGTTTTCTCTCGGCCGAGGACCTGAACCTGTCGCTCTCGGCGTCGGTGGGCGTCGCGACGCTCCCCGACGTGGGGAGCACGGCCGAGGAGCTGATCCGCCGGGCCGACGAGGCCATGTACTGGGTCAAGGGGCACGGGAAGAACGGGATTCACGTGGCGGGCAGGTGACGGGTAACGACGCCAGGCGGGATGCTCCGCCCGGTAAGGGCTTTCCGAATGACCGGGACAGGCCACTAGCAGAGGGGTAGTTGCGTGAGTCTTCCGTCGTTGTTTTCTCTGTTCTCGAGCGATCTCGCCATCGACCTCGGCACGGCCAACACCTGCGTCTACGCGCGATCCAAGGGGATCGTGGTCAACGAGCCGTCGATCGTGGCCATCAACAAGGTCACCGGGCGGATCGAGGCCGTGGGCAAGGACGCCAAGGACATGCTGGGGCGAACGCCCGGCAACATCGTGGCGATCAAGCCGATGAAGGACGGGGTCATCGCGGACTTCGAGGTCACCGAGAAGATGCTGACCTACTTCATCAAGAAGGCGCACAACCGCAACGTGTGGGTGCGGCCCCGGATCGTCATCGGGGTGCCTTCCGAGATCACGCAGGTGGAGAAGCGGGCCGTCAAGGACAGCGCCTACCGCGCCAAGGCGAGCGAGGTGCACCTGATCGAGGAGGCCATGGCCGCCGCGATTGGCGCCGGCATGCCGATCACGGAGCCCTCGGGGAACATGATCGTCGATATCGGTGGCGGGACCACCGATATCGCGGTGATCTCGCTCGCCGGGATCGTCTACAGCAAGGCGGTCCGCGTCGCCGGCAACGAGATGGACGAGTCGATCATTCATTACGTCAAAAAGAACTACAACCTGCTGATCGGCGAGCGCACGTCCGAGCAGATCAAGATCGAGGTGGGGTCGGCCTTTCCGCTCGAGGAGCGGATCACGATGGAGATCAAGGGGCGCCATCTCATCGAGGGTGTGCCCAAGACCATCACGATCACTGACGAGGAGATCCGCGAGGCGCTGTCGGAAACCGTCAATGTCATCGTCGATGCGGTACGCGTGGCGCTGGAGCGCACGCCGCCCGAGCTGTCGGCCGACATCGTCGACCGGGGGGTGGTGTTGACGGGCGGCGGATCGCTGCTGAAGAACCTCGACAAGCGGCTGCGCGAGGAGACCGGGCTGCCGCTCGCCATGGCCGAGGACCCGCTCTCGTCCGTGGTGCTCGGAGCGGGAAAGATGCTGTCCGATTTCAACTTGCTGCGCAAGATCTCGATCGACTGATAGAGGCCACCGGCAACCCGTGGTAAACGTCCTGCGCGGCACCGAGACCAGGACGCCGCACCGCGTGCCGCCGACGATCACGAGGAACGATCGGGTCCGGGGGCGAGACGCGAACGGAGGCGAGAGACGGCCGTGCTCGAGCTCAAGAGGCGAACGGGCTTCCTCCTGGTCGTCGTGCTGTTGGCGCACGTGCTCCTCATCTTCGCCCAGGTCAGCACGGCTTCCGGCGTGGCGGTGCTCGAGGCCGCCACCTTCGCCGTCTTCTCGCAGATCCAGCGTGGCGCCTCGGCGGCCAGCGACGGAATCCGCGGCGTGTGGCGGGGATACGTGGCGCTGCGTGGCGTGCGCGCGGAGAACGACTCGCTGCGTCATCAGGTGAGCGAGCTGCGGTTCCAGATCCAGGAGCGCCGGGCGCTGGTCAGCCGCACGCTACAGCTCGAGCGCCTACTCGAGCTCCGCGCCAGCCTGGATCTCTTCACGGCGGCGGCCGACGTGATCGCCGCCGACGCCACGCCCTGGTTCCGTACGGTCACCATCGACAAGGGCGTGGAGGACGGTCTCCGGAGCGACATGGCGGTCATCGCGCCGACTGGCGTCGTGGGCCGGATCGTCGGCGAGCTGGGCCCGTCGGCGGCGAAGATTCAGCTGATCATCGACCGGAACGCGGCCGCCGGCGCCATGATCGAGCGTACGCGTACGGCGGGCGTCGTCGTCGGCAGCGACGACGCTCCCCTGCTGCACATGGAGTACGTGTCGAACCTCGAAGAGGTCGGCGTGGGAGATCTCGTCGTCACCTCCGGCATCGACGGCATTTATCCGCGCGGGTTCGCCATCGGCCGGGTGAGGTCAGCCGAGCGGGGCGCCGGGCTGTACCGGGCGATCGAGGTCGAGCCCGCCGTGGACTTCTCGCGGCTCTCCGAGGTGCTCGTCGTGCTCTCGCCGCCGCTGCCGGTGCTGCCCGCCGAGGGCACCGAGTGAGGGCCCTCCGGATCTGGCTGAGCATCGCCGTCGCGCTGACGATCCAGACGAGCCTCTCGGCGTTCCTTGCGCGGCACGGGGTCTCCATCGACGTCGTGGCGCTCGTCGTCATGTACTTCGGCCTGACGGCGGGGCCGGAGTCGGGCCTGCTCGCAGGGGCCGTGGGCGGGCTGGGTCAGGACGCGCTCTCGGGGGGCATCCTCGGGGTGGGTGGGCTGGTCAAGACGGTAGTCGGCTTTGGCGCCGGCGTGGTCGGCTCCCAGTTCATCGTGACCGGCCTCCTCCCCCGGTTCGTCGTCCTCGTGGCGGGAACCGCCCTGGACGTCCTCGGGTTCCTGGGGCTCTCGGCCGCGCTCGGCGCCCAGCAGTTTGCGATCTCGTACGGCCAGGTCCTGCGGCACGCGCTGACCACCGGGCTGGTGGGAGTCCTCATGTTCTGGGCGCTCGAGCGGGCCCCCGAGGCGGTCAGGCGCCGGCGGATGCGGTCCCGGCTGCTCTAGCGATAGAATCTAGCGATAAGAATCCAAGACTAGGGAAACCAAGAATAGAAACTAACTACGAATAGAATCTAGGGGGAGATGGCGGACATCGGAACCAGCGGCGACCGACGCGGGCAGCACGTGCGTGTGGCCATCATGCGCTATGTCATCGCCCTCGTGTTCATCGCGCTGGCGGCCAGCTTCTGGCACTTCCAGGTGGCGCAGCATGCCCGGTTCCTGGAGTTGGCTGAGAACAATCACCAGCGCGCGCTGGCGCTCCGCGCACCCCGCGGCGTCCTCTTCGACCGCGATGGCCGGGTGCTGGTCGAGAACCGCTACGTGCTCCGCATCTCGCTCGGCCGGGAGCAGACCAAGGATCTGGATCGATCGATCCGGTTGCTTGCGGCCGCCGCCCAGGTCGACGAGCAGGAGCTCCACGAGATCGTGGATCGCCATCGCGACGAGCCGGAGTATCGGCCGATCGTGGTGATCGACGATGCGTCGCTGGCGCAGGTCGCGGCGGTCGCGGCGCGCAAGCGCGAGCTTCCGGACGTGGTCATCGAGGAAGTCCCGACGCGCCATTACCCGACCGAGGAGGTGGCCGCGCACTCGTTCGGCCACGTCGGCGAGATCACCGACACGCAGCTGGCGCTCGCCGACTTCGAGGGGCTGCGCCGCGGCGCTATCGTCGGACAGTCCGGACTGGAGAAGACCTACAACCATCTCCTCATGGGCACCGACGGCATCCGTCGGGTCGTCGTGAACAGCATCGGCCGCGAGATCGAAACCATCGGCGAGGTCCGGGCGCAGGAGGGCCGCCGGCTGCAGCTGGCGCTCGACTACGATCTGCAGTGGGCGGCCGAGCGGGGCTTCAAGGCGAACGACTTCCACGGATCGGCCGTCGTGCTCGACCCGCGGTCGGGCGAGTTGCTGGCGCTCGTCAGCCTGCCCGCCTACGACCCCAACGCGTTCGCCGTCGGCATCGACCGGGCGACGTGGACGGCGCTCAATTCCGACAGGCTCCGCCCGCTCCAGAACCGGCCGATCCAGGGCCGCTACTCTCCCGGGTCCATCTTCAAGATCGTCGTGGCGGTGGCGGCGCTCCAGGAGGAGGTCGTCTCCCCCGACTTCAAGGTGCGATGCAACGGTGGCGCCAACTTCTACGGGCGCTACTTCCGGTGTCACCTGCGCCGCGGCCACGGCCTGGTCGACATGCGGACGGCGCTCGAGAAATCGTGCAACGTCTATTTCTATACCCTTGGCAACATGGTGGGCATCGATCGCCTGCACAGGTGGGGGACGGCCCTCGGGCTGGGCGAGATGAGCGGCATCGATCTGCCGAGCGAGTTGCAGGGCATCATGCCGTCGACCGAGTGGAAGCGAAAGCAGACGGGTGAGAAGTGGTACGCCGGCGAGACCATCTCGGTGGCCATCGGGCAGGGGCAGGTGTGGGTGACGCCGATCTCGCTGGCGGTCATGATCTCGACGATCGCCAACGGCGGCACGCGCCACGTGCCGCACCTGCTGAAGGCGATCGACGATGGCCGCGGCTGGCAGCCGGCGCCGGTGCCCGGCATCAAGACCGTGCCCGATCTGATGCCCGAGACCATCGAGACCCTGCACGAGGGGCTCTGGCGCGTCGTGAACCGTGCGGGGACCGGCGGGCGGGCCCGTATCGAGGGACGAAACGTGGCGGGCAAGACGGGCACCGCGCAGGTGATCTCGCTCCGGGGCCAGCAGGCCGCGGGTGAGACCGACAAGGATCTGCGCGACCATGGCTGGTTCGTGTTCTTCGCGCCGGAGGAGGATCCGCAGATCGCCGGGGTCATCCTCGCGGAGCATGCGGAGCACGGTTACCTGGCTGCGCCCATCGGGCGTCACCTGATTCAAACCTATTTCGCCAAGAAGGAAGGCAGGCCGCTGCCCGCCTACCCCGTGCCGCCTCCGGTCGTGGTGGTGGCGTCGGAAGAGGCGGTCAACTGATTCGTGACGTGCGGTCCCGTCCGGGTCGGCGCGCGGCGGTCTGAACCATGCTCGAGCGACGCCTTACCGCGCACTTCGACTGGTTGCTGCTTGTCGCCATCCTGCTGCTGAGCGGGATCGGGCTGGCGATGATCTACAGCGCCACCTACGACGCGACCACCCAGACCGCCGGCCCGCAGTTCTACACGCAGCTCTACGCCATCGCCCTGGGGCTGGTGGCGCTGGCCATCTGCGCGACGGTCGACTATCGGAGCTTCACGGACAACGCCATCCTGATCTATGTCGCGCTCCTCGCGGTGCTCGGTTACGTGCTCGTCGAAGGCGTCGTGCAGGGTGGCGCACGGCGGTGGATCTCGCTGGGCGTGTTCAACCTGCAGCCCTCGGAGTTCGCGCGGCTGGCCCTGGCGCTGGTGCTGGCGGCGCTGTTCAACGAGAGCCGGCAGGGTGCGCGGACGATGGGTCCGCTGCTGGTGGGCGTCGGGGTGCTGGCGGCGCCGTTCGTGCTCCTCGCCAAGGAGCCCGACCTGGGCACGGCGGTGACCCTGCTGCCGGTCTACCTCGGCATCGCCTTCGTGGCGGGCCTCAAGGTGCGCTACATCGGGGTGCTCGTCCTGCTGGGTATCCTCGTGGCACCGGTGGCCTGGACCTACGCGCTTCAGGATTACCAGCGGAGCCGCCTGTCCACGTTCATCGACCCGGAACAGGATCCCCGTGGGGCGGGCTATCAACAGATCCAGGCCCGGATCACGGTGGGATCGGGCGGCTTGACGGGCAAGGGCTACACGCACGGCACGCAGGGGCAGTACAAGTTCCTGCCGGTCGCGCACAACGACTTCATCTTCTCGGTGCTCGCCGAGGAGCTGGGCTTCATCGGCGTCCTGGTGGCGCTGGGGCTGTATCTCTTCGTGATCCTGCGCGCCCTGGAGGCGGCGGAGCTCGCGCGGGGACGGCTCGGCTCCTACGTGGCGGTGGGGGTCGTGTCGGGGTTCGCCTTTCAGGTGATTTACAACGTGACGATGTCGGCCGGTCTCGCGCCAGTCAAGGGGCTCACGCTGCCGTTGATGAGCTATGGCGGCTCCTCGATGATCGCGACGCTGGCGGGATTTGGTCTCGTCCTGAGCGTCAGAATGAGACGGTTCACGAATTGATGCCGGGCACCACGCGGATTGCCGGTGACGACGTTGCCGCGGCGACGGCGGGCCGACGCACGTTCGGTCGGGGTGCTGGGGCAGCGGGCGCGGGAATCGGAGACGTCCCCGGTCGCCCAGTCTGGAGCTTCACGCATGAACAAGGAGATGATCATCTCTTCGAGCGGCCACGAGACCCAGGTGGCCATTCTCGAGGACGATCTGGTCACCGAGATCTTCATCGAGCGCGAGCGGGAGCGCGGGGTCGTCGGGAACCTCTACAAGGGCCGCGTCTCGAGGGTGCTGCCGGGGATGCAGTCGGCCTTCGTCGACCTGGGCCTCGAACGCGACGCCTTCCTGTACGTCTCCGACGTGCTCGAATCGCCGGACGACCTCGACGCGGCCGACGACGCGAGTGAAGAGGACGACGAGACGACTGGCGGCGAGTCACCGGCCGCCAACGGCAAGACCCGGGGGAAGGCCGAGAACGGCGCCGGCAAGAACCGGGGACAGCCCAAGATCGAAGATCTGCTAGCCCAGGGCCAGGAAGTGTTGGTCCAGGTGGTCAAGGCGCCGCTGGGAACCAAGGGGGCCCGGATCACCTCGCACGCCAGCATCGCCGGTCGCTTCCTGGTCTTCATGCCCACCGTCGACAGCAAGGTGGGGGTCTCCCGAAAGATCGCCGCGCCCGAGGAGCGGTCGCGGCTGCGTCGCATCGTGCGGGAGTTCCGACAGCGCGAGGGTTTTGCCGGTGGCGTGATCATTCGAACCGCGGCCGAAGACCGTCCCGAGGAGGACATCCTTAAGGATCTCGAGTATTTCAAGCGGCTTTGGACCGAGATTCAGCGCACGGCCGAGACGGCGCGGGCCCCGGCCGTCATCTACCAGGAGCAGAGCCTGGTCGCGAAGCTGCTCCGGGATCTGCTCACCGAGGCGTACTCCGCCATCCGCATCGACGCCGCGGACGAGTATCAGCGCGTCAAGGACTTGGTCGAGCGGTTCATGCCCGACCTGGCGGAGCGCGTCACCCACTACACGAAGGACTTCCCGATCTTCGAGGAGTACGGCGTCCAGGCCGAGATCGACAAGGCGCTCAGGAGCAAGGTCTGGCTCAAGTCGGGCGGCTACATCGTGATCAATCAGACCGAGGCGCTGGTGGCGATCGACGTCAACACGGGACGCTACGTCGGCAAGCGCACCGGCCGGCTCGAAGACACGATCGTCAAGACCAACCTGGAGGCGGCCAAGGAGCTCGTGCGGCAGCTGCGCCTGCGCGATCTGGGCGGCATCATCGTGCTCGACTTCATCGACATGGAGGAGCGCAAGAACCGGCAGAAGATCTACCAGGCGCTCGACCAGGAGCTGCGCCGGGATCGCTCGCCGTCGAAGGCGCTGCAGGTGTCGGACTTCGGATTGATCATCGTGACGCGCAAACGGGTCAAGCAGAGCCTGGAGCATCAGCTCACCGACCCGTGTCCCTACTGCTCCGGAACCGGGCTCATTCGATCCAGCGCGACCATCTGCTACGAGATCCTGGCCGAGATGCGAAAGCTGCGGGCCGACCTCAACGGACACGGCGTTCTGCTCCGGGTCAATCCCGACATCGCCAGGGCGCTCCAGGAAGAGGAGCGCGGGGTCCTGCAAGAGCTCGAGGAGACGCTGGGGCGCCAGATCACGATCAAGCTGGACGCCCACCTGCACCACGAGCAGTTCGACGTGATGACGATCTAGTGTCCTGTCACAGTCATTCGTGGAGTAAGTCCCGTGCGCGGCGCCCGGCTGGCCAGGCGCGAGGAGTGAGCATACCGGGAGTATTCGGGCGACGAGCCACACTGCCAGGCGGGATGCCCCGCGCGGGAATTATTCCGCGAATCACTGTGACAGGACACTAGCAATGGGAGAGGAAACGAGTGCGAGGCGATGGGCGAGCGGTGTCGGCTCACCCATCGGTCGCGGACGGGAGGACGGCGGGCGGCGCGTCAGCTCACCGAGAGGTGAATCAGGTAGTGCACGCCGTCCCGGTTGATCCAGACGCGGAGATACTCGTTCTCCTTCAGCATCTCGACGCGCGAGGAGCCACGCCCGGGCGGCGCGCTCTCGCGGATCTCGCCGAGGTCGGCCTCGATGACGGCGCTGGCGACCTCTCGACCCGCCACCTCACCGCCCTGCACGAACTCGACCCAGCGCTCGTGGTCGGGCCCCTGGCCGACAACGTCGTCTGGCATCGCGCGTTGCGCCGTCAGACGGACGTCGTAGGTGCCCGCCCCCAGCCGCTTGCCATCGGCCATCACCGACCGCGGAATCGTCACCGACCCGAGGTCAGTTTCGCCGGTCGGCGCCTGAGCGCCAGCCCCGGCGTAGACCGCACCGGTCGCAACCGCGCCCACCAGCATCCCCACAAGCATCGCGTGCTTCATCGTCCGCCTCCTCGATTCAGTGTCGCCGACCAACTGGCCGTGCGACGTCCGACCTTGATTATACCCAAAACTCACCCGGGTGTTCGGCAGGCGTGGCGATAATCGTGGCCGGCTGCAGGAGGCTTTCACCACGGGCTGCTCGTACGACTGCCACTACTTGTCAGATCGCGCCCAGTGGGGCGGAGGCGGCGGCCGCCAGGCAAACCGTGAAGGCGGCCAGCCTCCGTGGCATATCCGAGACACGTGCGTGAGCCGCCGCAATGTGTTCGGTTTGCCGGGCGGCCGCCGCCTCCGCCCCCGCTGGGCGCAATCTGACACAAGCGACGCTCAAGGTCGTGCCCGTCGTGCGGCGCCGGATCCGCTCCAGCGCACCGAGGGGAAGCCGCGCAGTCGATCTCGCGTGACGAAGAGGCCCTCCGCCCGGAGCAGCTCGCGTTTGAGCCCGAGGTCGCCCCCGTAGCCGCCGATGCGCCCGCCCGCGGCGATCACGCGGTGACAGGGGACGCCGCGATCCTGGCAGCCGCGCATGATGTTGCCGACGGCCCGTGCCGCGCGGGGTCGACCGGCCAGCCGTGCCACGTCGCCGTAGGTGGCCACGCGGCCCGGTGGAATCGAGCGCACCACACTCAGCACCCGCGAGGCAAATCGACTCGGTGCCACGGATTCGTCGCCGTGCGGCCGCGAAGGCGTCCGAGCCGCGGGGCTTCGGCCTCGCGTGAGGGAGCCGCGAGCAACAGGCAGGCCGTGCGAGCACCCGCGATCAGCGTCCGAACAGCACGCGCACGCTGGCGCCGCCGAGGTCGGTCTCGTTGAAGTGCTGCGAGACGCCGCCCGCGCCCAGCCCGTCGGGGACGCTCGCCCACCGCACGTCGCCCGCGATGGCCACCCACTCGTGAACGCCGACCTCGGCGCCGCCCATGATGTGGAACCCGGTGTGGCGCTCGTTGACGCTCTCCGAGGCGACGGCGAAGGCGAAGGTCTCCTCGTACCGGTAGAACCCGATGCCCGCGCCCAGATACGGCGTGAGGGGATCGAAGCCGCTGAACCGATACCCGCCGGTGATGTCGATCGGTGTCACCGTGACCTCGGTTGCGATCCCCAGGTCGAAAATGTCGTTGTTGAAGATGAAGACGCGCCGGCCGGTGTCGTTGAACCGGGAGACGCCGAACTCGAAGAACAGGCCGTTCCAGAGTGCGACCTGCGCGCCGCCGCCGAAGATCATCCCGCCCGAGGTTCCCAGAATCGTGTCGAAGCTGTTGTTGGCCGCAAAGCGCTGGAACCCCAGGTCGACGAAGCCACGCGCCGAGATCTGCGGCTGGCCGCCACCCGTCTGTGCGGTCGCGGGGACGAGGGTGACGGCCCAGACGAGCGCGGTCCCGAGCAGCACGAACAGCCGGTGAGAGCGGTGGGCGTATGGCATCTGATTTGTCTCCGCCGGAGTCCTCTCGCGCACGGTGAGCCTCACGGTTGGGGTTGGGCTAGCCCCAGGCCCAGTAGCGTCGGGCGCGGCTGTATGAAGCCGAACCCCGTGTCGAGGTCCTCGCCGGCCGCCCCGATGTCTCGGGCGTTGGTCTTCATGGCCGCCTCGATGGCCGCCGGGTTGTTGATGCCCTGCTGGTAGAGCAGCGCGGCGAACCCGGCCACGTGGGAGGAGGCCATCGAGGTGCCCTGGAAGTAGCGATACCGGAAGATGTCGAAGCGTGGCGGGAAGGTCGAAGCGGCGTCCCTGTCGTAGGTCTGCTGCAGGATACCGCCGGTCGTGCCGCCGCTCCGCTGGTCGCCGCCGGGGGCCGAGATCTCGACGAAGCCGGTGTTCGAGAAGAAGGAGCGGTTCAGCTCCCGCCCCAGCGCCCCGACGGTCACGACGCCGTCGATCTCGGGTCCGTAGGAGGCGGGCCACTCGATGGGGTTGCCGTCCTCGAAGGAGTTTCCGGCCGCGATCGCGACGAAGGCGCCCCGGGACACCGCGTAGCGGAGCGCGTCCTCCATCACCGGCGCCGGGGGTCCGCCGGACCGCCCGAGGCTCATGTTGAGCACCTGGGCCCGATTGTCGACCGCGTAGCGGATGCCGCGCGCCACCGTCTCGTCGGTCGCCGGCGTGGGCGGCGTGAAGCAGGTATCCTCGATCGCCGACGTGAGCACCTTGACCGGCATGATCCGGGTGTTGAAGGCCATGCCGCTGACACCGATTCCGTTGTTGGTGAGCTGTCCGGCCGACCCGGTCACGTGGGTGCCATGCCCGTCCCAGTCGGCCGGGTTGTTGTCCCCCCAGTTGAAGTCGTGCGGCGCGACGAAGCGGTCGGGTCCCGCCAGATCGGGGGCGGCGCCGAAGGGGATGTCGAACCTGAACTGCCCGATGGTGCCATCCGGCGCCTGCATCGGCACCGACGTCACCGAGATCGTCTGGTCGCGCCACGCGACGCCGGTGTCGAGGATCGCAATGGTGACGGTCGGCGACGCGCCTTGATTGATGTCCCAGGCGCGCGGCATGTCGAGGGCGGCCATGTTCCACTGCTCGCCGAAGAACGGGTCGTTCGGCGTGAACGACGCGTGGACCCGGTAGGACGCCTGCGCGTACTCGACGTCGGGACGCTCGGCCAGCGCGGCGGCGACGGCCTCGGGATTCTCGTCCGGCGAGATGCGGAGCACCTCGAAGTTCGCGTAGCTGGGCCGCTCGGCCGAGGTGGCCCCGGCGCCGGTCATCGCCGAGAGCCGCGCCACGGCGCCGACACCGCTGCGGTATTTCACGACGACGCGTCCCGGGCCCCACGGGAGATCGCTGCCCGCGGGCTTGGCGACTACCGCATAGGCCGACAGATCGAGGCCCCGCGCGAACCGGCCCGGCGTCTGCGGCCGGCTCGTCACGTCGATCCCCCGATCGGTGCCCGGGACCCCGACATCCGTGACGACGACGCGGCTGGCGCCGTTCTCCGGTGCATCCTGTCCCGCCCCGCGGACGAAGGCGAGCAGCAGCGAGCCGACGACCCCCGCCGAGACGATACAGGTTCGACTCCACCGATCTCGTGTGTGTACAAGGGTTCTGAGACTCGGCATGACCATTATTATCAGCGAACCTCGAGTCGATGGCTACCGGGGATTCGCCGAGTCGGCGGCGCGCGGGGGCGGCGCCACGGCCTCGACCAGGACGCGTCCTTCGGCCTGGGCGAGCGTGATGCCGGTTAGGAACGCCAGCGTGGGAGCGATGTCGGCCGGGGTGGCCGGCGTGAGGTACTCGCCGGGCCAGATGCCCTTGCCCATGAGAATCACCGGGACCCGCGTGTTGTAGTCGTGCGCCGTGCCGTGTGTGGCGGCGTTGTTCGAGGTGAACCAGTGGTCTTTCGGGATGACGATGAGGTCTCCGCTGCGCTCCGGGTCGTAGCTCCGGGCCGCCGCCATGGCCACCGGGTCGTCGGTCAGCGGACGCTCGCGCAGCCGGTCGCCGCGGTAGACCCGGGCGATACCGGGCGTGGCGCGCAGGGCCCCGATCACAGCCTGCATCGCCGACGGATCCGCGAGAAGCCGGTCGTACACACCCGGCGCGAAATACACGTCCGTGTACTCCACCCGCGCG
Organism: Vicinamibacterales bacterium; assembly: GCA_965197935.1. Classification (GTDB taxonomy): domain Bacteria; phylum Acidobacteriota; class Vicinamibacteria; order Vicinamibacterales; family CAZQMT01; genus CAZQMT01. The sequence goes on from CBDAOD010000003.1 coordinate 2,123,676, forward strand.
ACGAACGGTCCGCCCTGCAGGTGCCCGGTCAGGCTCTCCTCGATGCGCGCGGCGCCGTCGTTCGGGAGGATCCGGCCCGCATCGATGTCGAGGTCGACCATCCGCTCGGGGACGGGTGCCACCCCGTGGTCGGCGGTGAGCGCCACGACGTACTCGCCGGAGCCCACCGTTCGGTCCAGATGGTCTAGCACGCGTCCGATCGTGCGGTCGAGCCTCGCCAGGACATCCTGGACCTCGTGGCTGCGGGGACCGAAGTCGTGACCGGCCAGGTCGAGCGCCGAGAAGCTGATGGCGAGATAGTCGGTGCCCTCGCCCTGGCCGAGCCCGAGGGTGTCCACCGCATGGAGGGCCAGGCGGCTCAGATACTCGTCGGAGTAGGGGCTGTGCGACCAGCGCAGGCGAAACGTGCGGTCCGGCGTGCCCGAGGGGCTCTCGAGGCGGTGCGGCCAGTCGGTCGTCCAGCCCTGGCCCGGCGTCTTGCCGACCGCGGACTCGGGAAACACGTACTGCGCCGCGGCCAGCGTCCGGGTCCAGCTCGTGCCGTAGTCGGCCGCGACCGGGTTGGCGTCGAAGAAGGCCTGGAGGAAGGGCACCGGGGTGGGGGTGAAGGCGGTCGAGGTGGCCCACGTCTGGCCGTCGTCGAACCACGACACGGCGTCGCCGCGCTGACCGGCCAGCATGATCGCCGACCGTGCCTTCAGCGACTGGGTGACGATCCGGGGCGCGACCGGGAGCTGGGCGCGCAGCTCGTCGGCGAGCGTGGGCACGCGCAGCCGCCACGCGCTGTGACCGCGCCCGGCGGTCGACTCGTAGCCGACGGTCGCGACCGTGGGATCGTCGGTGCAGGTGACGAGCTGTGCCGTCTCACGGTCCCACCATCCGTTGAGCGCGGCGCCGTGGGTCGCCGGGAAGGCGCCCGTGGCCACGGTGGCGTGACCGGCGCAGGTGACCGTGTGCAGGTAGGGATAGGCGGCCAGCCGGAACCAGGCCCCATCGTCGACCAGGCGTCGCAGCCCGGCGGTCCAGTCGCGCTCGAACCGGTCGAGGTAGTCCGCCCGCATCTGGTCGACGACCAGCACGACGATCAGGCTGGGCCGCCGAGACACAGCCTCGGTCGTCGTCTCCCCGGCCGCCAACGCAGTGGCCGTCACGATCGCCGTCGTCAGGCGGATCACCAGGCGGTTCATCATCGCTCCAGCCGTCACGACGCTGGCCGCGTCGATCGCCCCGTCTGCGCGGGCGGGCTCGCGTCGGGACCAGGCGGCCCGACGCAGGACCATCTTAGCAGCCCGTGATGAGAGTCCTGCTGCAGTCGGCCGGCGCGGCATCCCGTCTGGCGGCGTTGCTTGTCGGTCAAATACTCCCGGTATTTTCGCTCCTCGCGCCTTGCCAGTCGGGCGCCGAGCCGCCCTTGGTGCCACGCAGGACTTTCACCACGGGCTGCTAGCGCGTGATCACCGGCAAGTAGCATAGCGCGCCGGAGTAGAGGTTCAGCACCGCGCAGCTCACTAGATACCAGCGCGGTGTCACGTCCGAAGGGAGCAGGCCAGGCCGGTGCAGGATGTCCACGAGCGCGTGCGCCATGAACCCGAGGGCCACGATCGTCAGGGCCTCGCGCGGCTCCCGCAGCGTGGCGGTCATGGCCACGATCAGGAATCCGACGGCCAGCGCCACGTCCAGCCCGCCTCCCAGCCGGTCCGCGAGCGCGGCCGCGAAGCCGAGATAGGCGCTCGAGACCAGGACGAGCACCAGCGCCGCCACCTGCGCCAGCCGCAGCTCGGCGACGGTGCGCTCGGCCGTCGAGCCGGGCATCCGCGCGATCCGCAGCGTCATCCAGGTCAGGCCTCCCCAGACCAGCAGGGCCGCGAGGAGCAGGGCGCGGGTGACGTCGGTCACGGCTCCGAGATCTCCGGCGCGCGGAGGGTCACGGCTCGTCGAGCGCCGCCAGGGTCGTCCCGATGGGCGGCCAGACGGCGGCGGCGCCGTAGAAGAGCGAGTTGAACAGCAGCTTGAAGGTGCCCCAGGTCTGTGCCCGGTTCTGGACCCGGAAGGCGTGCATGATCACGCGTCCGGCGTCGAGACCGGCCTCGACCGAGGCGCTGGCGCCCCGCAGCCGACCCTCGCCGATGATCCAGCCGCTGCGGAGCAGCGGGCCGGACGGATAGCGCGCGACGACCGAGAATGGCTCCGACGGCGAGGCGCCGGTCGGACGCAGGGCGCCGTTATGGATGAACATGGCGTCGGCGTCGGCTGGCATGCCGAACCCGATCGGGTGTTGGGTATCGACGGCGATCCGCAGGATCGATCCCGGACAGAAGAAAGCGTCGGCGCCGAGCCCCCGGAGGGTGTTCTCGAACGGCACCCCCAGCCATTCGATCGCGAAGTCCGCCGCGTTGCCCAGCGTGACGATCGTGCCGCCCTCGCGCACGAACTCCTCGAGGTTGCGTACGCCCTCCGGTCCGACGCCGCCTCGATATTCGGGGCGGACGTTCGCCGCCGTGCTGCCGCGGACGATCTGGGCGGACGTCATTTCGGGTATTACGATCACGTCGAAGCGGTCGCGGAGCGAAGGCGCCTTGATGTCCGCGTTGCGTGCGTGGACGTACGGAAACTCGTGCTCCTCGAGGAGCCAGCGCGTCCAGCCCGCGTCGATGCTGCCGCCCCAGGGCTCGTAGAGGGCGAGACGCGGCGCGTGGATCTCGAGAATCCGGTCGGATGGCGCCGAGGGAGTCGCCTCGATGTCGAGCTTCAGATCCCGCGCCAGCGCCGTCATCCGCGCTCGCGTCGCGCCGGTCACCACGATGGCGCCGGTCTCGTATCGGGTCCCGTTGACGTCGACCGGCTCCTGTGCCCAGCCGACCGCGGCGCCGGCGCGAAGAAGCCGGTTCATGGCGATGAAGCTGTGGTTGCTCTCGTGGCTCAGCACGTAGGTCGAGCCACGCTGGGGCCCGGAGACCGTGCCCGCCGCCGCCTCGATCGGGTCGTGCTGGAGCACGAGGTTCGCCTCGAACGGACGCTCCACGCGCCGGGTCTCGACGCCCATCAGCATGCCCAGGGACCAGGCCGTCACGTCGTAGGGCCGGTCGATCGGGGCGGACGGGATCGGCCACCGAATGTCGGGATAGGTCTGCGGCTCGAGCAGGTCCTTGACCCAGCGGCCGAAGGGCTGGGCCAGCCGCACGACGTGGGTTCCGGCCGGATGCCGCTCGCCGTCGGCGACGAAGCCGCGCTCGGCCCGGTGCACCTCCGCGCCCCCGGCCTGCAGCGCCTGCAGCAGCGTGGCCGCGGCCACGGGATCGCGCTGGCTCGTGGGTACGACCAGCGCGAAGGGGGCGCCCGCGGCATAGCGCTCGATGGTGCGCCGGTTCAGGTGATGGAAGTTGCGCTTGAGCATCTCCCGGTTGTTCGCCACGCCCTCAAGCAGGCCCAGCGCCGCCAGGAGCTGGTAGTCGACGACGTCAGCCAGGCTCCAGGTACCGCCCAGCCAGGGCTGCGGGTAGTTCATGCGGAACTGCGTGTCGGTCGGCGCCGGGATCCGCTCGCGCGGAGGATCCTCGCCGGTCAGACCGCTCGGACCCGCGGGGAGCCCCGGCCGTCGGAGACCGTTCGCCTCGGCGACCTCCTGCACGATCGTGGTGGCGAGGCTCGAGCTGGCCACTTCGGTCAGCAGCGCGACCATGTTGTGCCACCAGGGGTTCGTGCTGTTCGCGCCCTGCCAGAACGCGCTGTATTGCTCGCCCCAGATGACCCCCGTCTTGCCCGCCTGCTGGAGCTTCGCGGCCATCGTCTGGCCGAGCAGGTTGACCTCGCTCCAGACCAGGGGGTCGACGTTCGGGTTGGGCGGGTTCTTGAAGGGGGGCACGAAGATCCGGGGGCCCCGGCCCCCCATCTGATGCTGATCGAGGTAGACCTCGGGCAGCCAATCGCGGTAGGCCACCCGCGACAGATACTGGGTCTCGACCTGCGTGTTCATGTAGCTGTCGCGGTTGTTGTCGTGCCCGGCATACGGATGGTAGAGACCGGGCAGCGGCGATCCCTGATACGGCGTGCCAAGCGTCTCGGAGTGCCAGTCCACCATCATCTGCAGCCCGTCCGGGTTCTGGCACGGGATCGCCAGCAGGATCACGTTGTCGAGAACGTGGTCGACCCAGGCGGATTCCTCGCTGGCCAGCTTGTGCAGGAGCCGGTTCATCATCTGGCTGGCGCCGATCTCCGTCGAGTGCACGCTGGCCGTGACGAGGACAATCGCCTTGCCCTCGCGTGCGATCCGGTCCGCCTCAGCCTCGGTCGTCAGACGGGGGTCCGCGAAGCGCTGCTGCGCCGTGCGGTGGCGCTGGAGGTCGCGGATGGTCTCCGGCGCCGAGACGATCGCCATGAGGAAGGGGTTGCCCAGCGTGGTCTTGCCGAGCTCCTGGACGCGCAGCCGGTCCGAGCCCGCGTCGAGGACCTCGAGGTAGCGGACCATCCCGCGCCAGTCGACGAGCCGGTGTTCGGCGCCCATGGGAAAACCGAAGAACGCCTCGGGGCTCGGGACATGCGCCGGGTCCTGGGCGAAGGCGGCGCCGCCAGAGAGGAGCGCGGCGGCGAGGACGGCGGAGGAGTGGAGTCTGCGGAGTGTGGCTGTCGTCATGCGTCGCGAGGGGAGCGGCCCCCGCAGTATAGCCCGGCGACAACCTCGTCCGATAGGTGGACCGCGCGGCAGGCCGACAAAGGCCGACCGGCGTCGTCGTCGTCGCGGGCGGAGGGCTCGGCCGCGACGCTGGAATCGGTTGCGTCGACTTTCCACAGACCATCCGGTAACCTGCTGGCGGTGCGCCCGGTCGACATCATCAAGAAGAAACGCGACGGGGCCCGGCTCGCCCGCGCCGAGATCGAGGGCTTCGTCGCCGGCGTGGCCGACGGCGCGATCCCCGACTACCAGACCGCGGCCTTCCTGATGGCCGTCTACCTGCGCGGCCTCGATCCCGACGAGACCGGCTGGCTGACCGGGGCGATGGTGGACTCCGGCGGGCGCGTGGATTTGTCCGACGTCCCGGGCGCGAAGGTCGACAAGCACAGCACGGGCGGCGTGGGCGACAAGACGTCGCTGATCGCGGCGCCGCTAGCGGCCGCCTGCGGCGTGGTCGTGCCGATGATGTCGGGCCGCGGTCTCGGACACACCGGCGGCACGCTCGACAAGCTCGAGGCCATCCCCGGGTTTCGGACCGCGCTCAGCCTTGCGGAGCTGCGGACCTCGGTGGCGGCGATCGGCTGCGCGCTGGTCGGCCAGACCGAGGAGGTGGCCCCGGCCGACCGCACGCTCTACGCGCTGCGGGACGTCACGGGTACGGTCGACCACATCCCGCTCATCTGCGCGTCCATCATGAGCAAGAAGCTGGCGGAGGGGCTCGACGGCCTCGTCCTCGACGTCAAGACAGGGCGTGGCGCCTTCATGCGGACCGAGGCGGAGGCGGGTCGACTGGCGGAGCAGCTCGTCGCCACGGGCCAGCGCGCCGGCGTGCGGACGGAAGCGCTCGTCACGGACATGGACAGCCCGCTGGGGTGCGCCGTGGGCAACGCGCTCGAGGTCGTCGAGGCGATCGAGACCCTGAAGGGTCGCGGTCCCGCCGACCTGGAGCGGCTGTCGATCGCCCTGGCGTCCCGGATGATGCGGCTGGCCGGCCTGGTGCCGGACGTGGAGGCCGGGGAGCGGCGCATCGAGGCCGCGCTGAGCTCGGGCGCCGGCGTCGAGAAGTTCCGGGCGATCGTGGAGCGGCAGGGCGGCGATCCCCGCGTCGTCGACGACTACGGCCGGTTGCCGGTCGCGCCGATCCGGCGCGTGGTGACGGCCGAGGCCTCCGGGTTCCTGGCCGCGATCGAGGCGGAGAGCGTGGGGTTGGCCTCGATGGGGCTCGGGGCCGGGCGCGCGCGCGTCGAGGACGCGGTCGACGCGGCGGCGGGAATCGTGCTCCGCGCCAAGCCCGGCGACCGGATCCTCGCTGGCGACCCGGTCCTCGAGCTGCACGGGGCCACGCCCGCGCGACTCGACGAGGCGGCCGTCCTGGCGCGCCGCGCGGTGCACGTCAGCGCCGAACCGCCGCCGGCCCGGCCGCTGGTCGTGCGGGTGGTGGGAGATTCCGATGACCGCTGATGCGTCGGGGGATCGCAATCGCCGGTTGCGGTGGCTGGCGGCCGCGGTGTGCGTCGCCGCCGGCATCGGGGCGGTCGTGGGAGGCGGGATCGCGGGCCCGCGCGTGCAGGCCGGGTTCGGCGCGATCTGCTTCATCGCGCTGGTGGCGGTGTGCTCGCCGAACCTCGCCGCCGTGAGCTGGCGGACGGTGGGGCTGGGCCTCGGCCTGCAGATCGCCCTGGCGCTGTTCGTCCTCAAGTTCGAGGTCGGTGGCATCCGGCCGGGCTACCTGCTCTTCGAGGGGATCGCGAACGTGGCGCGACGCTTCCTCGAGTTCACCGACGCGGGGTCGCGGTTCGTCTTCGGGGGGCTGGCCGACCCGGAGGCCATGTCGAGCGTGTTCCCCGGCGGACTGGTGCTGGCGTTCACGGCGCTCCCGCCGATCATCTTCGTGTCGTCGTTTTTCACCCTCCTGTATCACCTCGGTGTGCTGCAGGTGGTGGTGCGGCTGATGGCCCGGGCCATGATGTTCCTGTTGCGGACCAGCGGGGCCGAGACCCTGTCGGCCACGGCCAACGTCTTTATGGGGCAGACCGAGGCGCCCCTCATGGTCAAGCCCTACGTCGCCGCAATGACCCAGTCGGAGCTGCTGGCCTTGATGACCGGTGGGCTCGCCACGATCTCGGGCGGCATGATGGCGGTCTACATCGGCATCGGCGCCGACCCGGTCGCGATCCTGACCACGAGCGTGATGGCCGCGCCGTGTAGCCTCTACCTATCGAAGATCCTGTTGCCGGAGACCGAGGTGCCCGCGACACGGGGCGAGGCGATCCTCGAGATCGAGCAACGTCACGCGAACGCGATCGACGCCATCGCCTCGGGTGCGTCGGATGGGATGCGGCTCGCCATCAACGTGGCGGCGATGCTGATCGCGTTTCTGGCCTTCATCGCCATGGTCGACTACGCGCTCGGGTCGATCAGCCCCGATCTCTCGCTGTCCAGCATCTTCTCCTGGGTGTTCGCGCCGGTCGCGTTCCTGATCGGGGTGCCCCCGAGCGAGGTGCCGGCGATGGCGGACCTGCTGGGGACGAAGCTCGTCGCCAACGAGTTCGTGGCCTACTTGAAGCTGACCTCGGAGTACAAGGACGTCGTCAGCGAGCGCTCGTTCGTTCTGGCGACCTTCGCCCTGACCGGGTTCGCCAACTTCGGTTCGGTCGGGATTCAACTCGGCGGCATCGGCGGGATCGCGCCGGAGCGTCGCGGCGATCTCGCAAGGCTGGGGTCGCGAGCCCTCCTGGCCGGATTCTTGGCGACGATGATCAACGCCGCGCTGGCCGCGGTCCTGCTCTGACACAGTAGTACTAGCGAGCGATGTCGAGCCACGATAGGGTCCTGGAGGCGGCCGCATTTGTCCGTGATCGCGGCCCGCGGCCGACCGTGGCGGTGGTCCTCGGGTCCGGCCTGGGCGCGTTTGCGTCCCGGCCGGGCGAGGCCTGGGTGCTGCCGTACGACCAGATCCCCCACTGGCCCGCGTCGACGGTTCCCGGGCACGCGGGTCGGCTGGTCGTCGGTCGGGTGGCGAACCGCACGGTCGCGGTGCTGGCGGGGCGCGCGCACCTCTACGAGACCGGCGACCCGGGGGCGGTGAGCTTCGCGATCCGCGTGATGGGGAACCTGGGTGCCGAGACGGCGATCCTCACCAACGCGGCCGGCGGGATCGCCTCCGGTCTTCCGGCCGGCGCGCTGATGCTCATCGAGGATCACATCAACTTGACGGGCGTCAATCCGCTCGTCGGACCCGAGGGTGTGCGTTTCGGTGCCCGATTCCCCGACATGAGCGAGGTCTACTCGACCCGGCTCCGCTCGCTCGCCGACACGGTGGGAGGCGCGCTGGGTCTCCGGCTGGCCCGCGGCGTGTATGCCGGCGTCCTCGGCCCGAGCTACGAGACGCCGGCGGAGATCCGGTGCCTGCGCGCGGCCGGCGCCGACGCCGTCGGCATGTCGACGGTGATCGAGGCCATCGCCGCCCGGCAGATGGGGCTCGAGCTGCTCGGACTCTCGTGTATCACCAACGGGGCGGCGGGGGGCTCGACGGCGCCGATCGCCCACGAGGACGTCCTGGCCGCGACCCACCGGATGCAGACGGAGGTCGCGCGGCTCCTGGAGGGGATCATTGAGCGGATCTGAGCGCCGGCCGGGGAACGGCTCCGGCGACGGAGACTCCGGGTCGGGTGCGCGCGACGGCTCGATCGACCGGTTGATCGCCGCCGCCCGGGCCGCCCGGCGCGCGGCCCACGCGCCGTTCTCGGGGTTCGCGGTCGGAGCGGCGCTCGAGCTCCGTGACGGCACCATCGTGACCGGCTGCAACGTCGAGAGCGCCAGCTACGGGCTGACGACCTGCGCCGAGCGCGTGGCGATCGTCAAGGCCGTCTCCGAGGGCCGACGCGGCTTCACCCGTCTGGCGGTGGTGGCCGACGGGATCGGGCCGGTGCCTCCGTGCGGCGCCTGCCGCCAGGTGCTCTGGGAGCTGGCCGGCGACCTCGAGATCATCCTCGCCGACTCCACGCGGGAAACCGGCCGGCACCGTCTGCGGGAGCTCCTGCCGCACCCGTTCGAGGGCGGCCGGCGTGGGATATCATCATCATCCTGATGCTGCCCACCATCGATTGGTCCGATGATGCGGTCGTCATGGTCGACCAGCGCAAGTTGCCACGGAGCGAGACCTACGTCACGTGCCACACGGCCGCCGAGGTCGCGCGCGCGATCCGCACGATGGTGATCCGGGGCGCACCGGCCATCGGGGTCGCGGCGGCGATGGGAATCGCTCTGGGCCTGAACCGCAGCAAGGCGAAGGGAATGCACGCGTTCGCGGCCGAGTTCTACCGGACGTGCGACCTGATGGCCGGCACCCGGCCCACGGCGGTGAACCTGTTCTGGGCCATCGCGCGGATGAAGACCGTGTTCGCGGCCGCGGCGAAGGTGGGGCAGTCTCCGGAGGAGATCAAGACAAGGCTCGAGGCGGAGGCGCGGCGGATCCACGACGAGGACGTCGCGAGCTGTCGCACGCTGGGCGCCCACGGGGCCGCGGTGGTGCCGGACGGCGCCCGGATTCTGACGCACTGCAACGCGGGCGCGCTGGCCACCGCGGGCTACGGCTCGGCGCTCGGCGTGGTCCGCGCGGCGGTGGACGGTGGCAAGCGGGTCGCCGTCCTCGCCGACGAGACGCGGCCCTTCCTCCAGGGCGCGCGCCTCACGGCGTGGGAGCTCGTGCGTGACAGCATCCAGACGACCGTGATCACCGACAGCATGGCCGGCCCCATGATGCAGGGCGGGGAGGTCGATCTCGTCATCGTGGGAGCGGACCGCGTCGCGGCGAACGGTGATGTCGCCAACAAGATCGGGACCTACACGGTCGCCGTGCTCGCCAAGGAGCACGGTCTGCCGTTCTACGTGGCCGCCCCGCTCTCGACCATCGACCTGTCCACGCCGGACGGCGAGCATATTCCGATCGAGGAGCGCGCCCCGCGCGAGGTCACGCACGTGGGCGCCGCCCGGATGACGCCCGAGGGCGCGCTGATACGGAATCCCGCGTTCGACATCACGCCGCATCGCTACGTCACGGGCATCATCACCGAGCGGGGCATCCTCCGGGCCCCCTACGGCGACAGCCTTCGGCTGGCCAGCCAGGCCGCGCCGGTCTCGTCGTAGCGGCTGCGGGCCGTCATGAACATCCTGGGGATCGAGACGTCGTGCGACGAGACGGCGGCGGCGGTCGTGGCCGAGACGGCCGACACGCGGCGACCCTGGCGCATTCGGTCGAACGTCGTGACGTCCCAGGTGGAGCTGCATGCCGAGTGGGGCGGGGTCGTCCCGGAGATTGCCTCCCGGCAGCACGTGCGTGACATCTGCCCGGTCGTGGAGCGCGCGCTGGGCGAGGCCGGTCTCGACTGGCGCGATCTCGGAGCGATCGCGGTCACGCAGGGACCGGGACTCATCGGGTCGCTCTTGGTGGGTGTCGCGTTCGGCAAGGCGGTCGCGGCGACGCTGGGCGTGCCGCTGGTTCCCGTCCATCACCTGGCGGGTCACATCGAGTCGCTCGTTCTTCACAACGGGGCGCTGCCGCTCCCCGCGGTCGTGCTCGTGGTGTCGGGTGGACACACCAGCCTGTATCTGGTTCGCGAGCCAGGCGTCCACGAGCTGATCGGGCGAACCCGGGACGATGCGGCGGGGGAGGCCTACGACAAGGTGGCCAAGCTGCTCGGGCTGGGTTACCCGGGCGGGCCCGCGATCGACCGCCTGGCGCGAGATGGCCGCGACGATGCCATCCCGTTCCCGGTGGCCCGGATGACGCATCGCGACCGAAACGTGGCGCCCGCCACCGCGAGCGTCGCGGGCTTCGAGAGGGGGCAGGAGGGACGCCGGGACTTCAGCTTCTCGGGACTCAAGACGGCGGTGAGACGCCACGTGAGCGACCACACGTCCGGGCGTGAAGCATCAGGGGCGCTGCCGGCCACCGAGATCGCCGACATCTGTGCGAGCTTCCAGCGGGCCGTGGTCGAGGCGCTGGTCGAGCGGACCTTCGAAGCCGCGCGATGGTTCGGCGCGCGTAGCGTGGGGATTGCGGGCGGCGTGGCCGCCAACAGTCGCCTGCGTGCCGACGCCGTGGCACGCGGCACCCGGACCGACCTTCCCGTCTACCTGCCCACGCTCGCGCTGTCGACGGACAACGCCGCCATGATCGCCGCGGCTGGCCTCCGGCGGCTTCGCGCGGGGGTGACCGCGCCGCTGGACTTGAACGCCGAGGCCACGCTCGCTATCTAGTGGAGGAGGACTGGATGGCGCGAGCCGACCCACCTGCCGATCCACCGGCCGCCGTGAAGCCCCTCGATCCCCTCGAGGTCGTCCGCGACCACTACCGAGCGCTAAACCGCGCCGACCTCGAGGCGGTGATGGCGTCGTATCACCCGGAGTGCGAGACCGAGGGGATCTTTCTCCACGACCACGACCCGCTCGACCACGCCCGGCGGCGGGCCGACGCCGTCCATCGGGGGCACCCTTCCAACCGCGTGAGATTCGCGCGGCTGTTCGGCGAGTACGAGGGCGCCTTCGAGAGCGGCCAGCGCCTCCAGATCCGGACGCTCGCCATGATCGAGACGGGCTGGGCGCACGCCGAGTGGCGGTTGCGCGAGCGCCGGCGTTCGGATGCTGCGCTCGTCGAGCACGTCGGCTATAGCCATTTCCTTCTGGACGCCGGTCTCATCCGGCGGCAGCGGACCGTGGCGGAGCGGGCCAGCCCGGAGAGGGACGAGCGGGGGGCGGGCGGCACGGCCACGCCGTCGCGGCGACGCTATCCCGACCGGCCGATCGTGGGTGTGGGCGCCGTCGTGCTCGTCGAGGATCGAGTCGTGCTGGTGAAGCGGCGCTTCGAGCCGCTGGCCGGGCAGTGGAGCCTGCCCGGTGGCTCACTCGAGGTCGGCGAGACGCTCGAGGCGGGCGCGGCCCGCGAGATCCTGGAGGAGACCGGGCTCGAGGTCGAGGTCGGTCCCGTCATCGAGGTCTTCGATCGCATCCTGCTCGACGAGGACAAGCGAATCCGGTATCACTTCGTCCTGATCGACTACCTATGCCGCCCGGTCGGTGGCCGGCTGAAGGCCGCCTCGGACGTCGCCGACGTGGCGCTCGCGAGGCCGACCGACCTCGGTCGGTTTCGCCTCACGCCCAAGGCCACCGCCATCATCCTGCGGGCGGTCGAGATGAGTCGCGGAGCACCCCCGCCAGCACCTCCCGGGTGACGTTGCCTCCCGTCACGACCGCGACCGTGCGCCGGCCGGCGTCGACGCGGCCCGCCAGAAAGGCGGCAGTGGCGACGGCGCCCGCCGGCTCGGCTAGGATCTTGGCGCGGACGAGCACCGTTCGCATCGCCTCCGCGATCTCGGACTCGGTCACGAGGACGATCTCGTCCAGATACCGCTGGAGATGACGGAAGGGGTACTCCCCGGGTCTAACGGCCGAGAGGCCGTCGGCCATCGTCTCCCAGTCGTCGATGACCGTGGGCGTTCCCCGCTGGAGCGACACGTACGCCGCGTTGGCGCGCTCGGGCTGGACGCCAATCACGCGCACCGACGGACGGCTTTGCTTGATGGCCGCCGCGATCCCGGCCGCCCCGCCCCCGCTGCTCACGGGCACGAGCACGGTCTCGACGTCGGGATCGTCCTCGAGAATCTCCAGACCGATGCTGCCGTGGCCGGCGACGATGGGCGGCGCCTCCCAGGTGTCGACGGGGGTCATGCCGCGCTCGGCGGCGATTCGCTCGACGCTGGGCTGACGCGCGAGGGCATCGGTGCCGCAGAGGACGACCTCCGCACCGAAGTCGCGCGCCGCGTTGATCTTGTAGGGGCTGGTGGTGTCGAGCATCACGACCACGACCGGCAGCCGGCCACGCGCGCCCGCGTAGGCGAACGCCTGGGCGAAGTTGCCCGACGAGGTGAGCACGAGACCCTTCGCCCGGGCCTCGGGAGGCAACGCGTCGACGACCGCGAAGGCGGCGCGCGGCTTGTACGCGCCCGTGACCTGCAGGCATTCCGCCTTGAGGTGCAGCTTCTCCTTGCCCACCTCGGCCGCCTCGCGGGCGAGCCGCAGGATCGGGGTTCGGCGGATGGCCGGGGGGAGGCCGGCGCGCACGCGCCGGATGTCCGCGAGCGTGGTCAGCGGCGGCGTCCCCTGCGGGCTCGAGGGGTTGCTCATCGCCGGCGCCAGTACAGATAGACGGGCACGCCGAGCAGGACGATGATCAGGCCGGGCCACGTCGTCGACGTGCGGTAGACGAACAACACGACGACGAGCAGGGAGGCGGTGATCAGGTAGAGGAGCGGGACGACCGGATAGCCGAGGGCGCGATACGGGCGCTCGGCATCCGGCCGCGTACGCCGCAGGCGAAACACGGCCGCGATCGTCAGGATGTAGAAGACGAGCGCGGCCGACGCGATGTAATCGAGGAGGTTGCTGTAGAGGTTGCCGTAGGTTCCGGTCTCGGTGTCGAAGGTCCGGGGCAGCACGAGAAAGGCGGCCCAGAGCCCCTGGAGCACGAGGCCCATCGCCGGCACCTGGGCCACGTTGAGCTTCCCCGCGGCCCCGAAGAAGAGCCCGTCCTTCGCCATGGCGTAGTAGGCGCGCGCCCCCGACAGGATGATGCCGTTGTTGCAGCCGAACGTGGAGATCATGATCCCGACCGACATGAGGGCGACGCCCAGCCCCGGGAAGATCGCGTCGATCGTCTCGTTGGCGACGCGATCGGCGGGAGCGTTCTGGATCTGCTCGATGGGCAACGTCGCCAGATAGGCCAGGTTCGTCAGGATGTACAGAAGGATGACCGTCGAGGTACCCAGCAGGAGCGAGAGGGGAATGTTGCGGCGCGGATTCCTCACCTCGCCCGCCGTGAAGGTGATGGTGTTCCACGCGTCGGAGGCGAAGAGCGACCCCACCTGCGCCACGCAGATCGCGATGAAGAGGCCGTAACCGGTCGCGGCCGTCAGACCGGGCACGATGTCCACCGCGCCCCGAGGCGTCCACAGATCGGTGAAGTTCACCGCGCCGCCCCCCGCCAGCCACCCGAGTGTCAGCCCCACGATCGTGAGGGCCAGCAGCGCGCCGGTCTTGGTCGTCGTGAAGACGTTCTGGATCCACCGACCGTAATGGAGACCGCGCATGTTGGTCCAGGTCAGACACGCGATCATGGCGATGCCCACCAGCTGCGCGGTCGAGAGCGAGAGCGCGTAGCCGCTCGAGACGTGGATCGGGGCGATGAGGTAGCTGGTCTCCGAGATCCAGGGTACCAGCTCCCCAAAGTACCGCGCGAACCCGACCGCGACCGCCGCGATGAGACCGGTCTGGATCACCATGAAGAGCGTCCACCCGTAGAGGAAGCCGAGCAGCGGCGAGAACGCCTCGCGGAGGTAGACATACTGGCCGCCGGCCCGGGGCATCATTCCCGCCAGCTCCCCGTAGGACAGCGCCGCGGTGACCGTCAAAACCCCGGTGAGCACCCAGGACAGAACCAGCCAGCCCGGGCTGCCGACGAGCCGGGCCATGCCGGGGGTCACCAGGAAGATGCCCGAGCCGATCATCGAGCCGACGACGACCATCGTCGAGTCGAAGAGCCCAAGTCCGCGCTTGAACTCGGTCTCGAGCTCGGTCGCTTCCGGCGCTGCCCGTGTCTCTACGGAGCCGTCCATGGGGAGTCCCTTCGGTGCAGAACACTACTCGATCCGTCGGCCGGCGCGCCACGGTAGCACGAGACGCGCGCGGGCGGCTCGCACGGGCGGTCGTGGCGTCCCGCGCGTCGGCATCGCGTTGACAAGCCGAAAACCGCGATGCTACCGTCACGCACCAATGCCGCTCCACACGAAGATCCTCCTTGGCCTGGTCGCGGGTGCCATCGCCGGCGTGGCCGTCAACGTCACCATTGGCCGCGGCGAGGCCGGAGCGAGCCATGACGCTGTCGCGTGACGCCGCCTGGGCACTCCTCACCGAGTACACGACGGGCGAGAACCTGCGGAAGCACGCGCTGGCGGTGGAGGCGGCGGTGCGGGGCTACGCGCGCACGTTCTCCGAGGACGAGGAGACCTGGGGCGTGGTGGCGCTGCTCCACGACTTCGACTACGAACGATGGCCCGATCCCGCCGACCACCCATTCCGCGGCGCCGAGATTCTGCGACAGCAGGGGTATCCGGAGTTCGTCATCCGCGCGATCCTGTCGCACGCCGACTACGCCGGGGTGCCGCGCGAGTCGCGGCTCGAGCACACCCTCTTCGCGTGTGACGAGATGGCCGGGTTCGTCACCGCGGCCTCCCTGGTGCGCCCGTCCAGGAGCGTCCTGGACCTGGAGGCCAAATCGGTGATGAAGCGGATGAAGGATAAGGCCTTCGCGCGCGCCGTGAGCCGAGACGATCTGCGCCAGGGAGCCGAGGAGCTCGGCCTGCCGATCGCGGAGCACATCACCAACGTCATCACCTTCATGCGCGAGCGGGCCGAGACGCTGGGCCTGAAGGGCAGCCTCTAGCCGCGAACCCGCTCCCCCGGGTTTCCGTATATCCAGTCACATGACCGAGCCGACGACCGGTGCGATCGCCCGCCTCGACCGCGTCGGCGTTGCCTACGGGTCACGCTGGGCGCTGCGCGACGCGACCGCCACGATTCCTGGCGGATCGGTGGGCTTGCTCGGACCCAACGGCGCGGGGAAGACGACGCTGCTGAGGGCCGCGCTGGGCTTCGTGAGCCTCGCCGGTGGGGACATGCGCGTGCTCGACCTCGACGTCACCCAGCGGGCGCTCGAGATCCGCGCCCGGATCGGCTACATGCCCGAGAGCGACGCGCACATCCCCGGGATGAACGGGATCGCCTTCGTGGCCTACTGCGGGCAGCTCTCCGGGCTGCCGTCCGACGATGCGATTCAGCGGGCCCACGAGATGCTCTACTACGTCGGCCTTGGCGAGGCCCGCTACCGCAACCTGGAGACCTACTCGACCGGGATGAAGCAGCGCATCAAGCTGGCCCAGGCCCTGGTCCATGACCCCGATCTGCTCCTGCTCGACGAGCCGACCAACGGCATGGACCCGAAGGGCCGGGGTGAGATGCTCGATCTGATCAGGGACATCGGGCATCGGAAGGGGATGGACCTGATCCTGTCGTCCCACCTGCTGGCCGACGTGGAGTACGCCTGCGACCACGTCGTCGTGGTGGACGCGGGGCGGGTTGCCGCCCAGGGGCCCATCGACGAGATCAAGGGGCCAGCCGGTCGCGTCATCGAGCTCCGGGTGAAGGGCGACCGGACCGCGTTGGCCGCCGTGCTCGCCGGCGAGGGCTTCGAGTGCCGTTCGACCGATGAGGAGCTGATGCGAGTGTTCGTCCCCGACCATCTCACGGTCCAGGCGGTCTTCGCGCTCGCGGCGCGTGAGGGCGCGCAGGTGCGGCACCTGCGGCCCAGCACTCCCAGCCTGGAGGATGCCTTCGCGCGCGTCGTCGGCGAGCCATGACCGAGATCCACGATCAGAGCTATCGGCGCTATGCGGGGCACCGGCAGAGCCGGGGCAGCGCGTGGACGGTGATCGCGGTGACCGGCATCCGCGGCATCCTGCGGCAGCGCAAGTTCTTCGTCCTGCTCCTGATCGCCTGGGTGCCCTTCGTCGTCCGGGCGGTGCAGATCTACGCGGCCCAGAGCTTCACGCAGGTCCCCCTGCTCCGGGTGACGGCCGAGACGTTTCGGGACTTCCTGGACGGCCAGGGGCTCTTCGCCTTCTTCGTCACGATCTACGCCGGCGCCGGCCTGATTGCCAACGACCGTCGTACGAACGCGCTGCAGATCTACCTCTCCAAACCGCTCACGCGCACCGAGTACATCGCCGGCAAGCTGGTCATCCTCATGGCGTTCCTGCTGCTGATCACCTGGGTGCCGGGGCTGACGCTGCTGCTCGTGCAGGTGCTGCTCGCGGGCAGCTTTGAGTTCATGTGGACGCACCTGTTCCTGCTGCCCGCCATCACGCTCTTCACGTTCCTGCACGTGCTGCTGGCGTCGCTGACGATGCTCGCCCTGTCGTCGCTGTCCAAGAGCGGCCGCTACGCCGGGGTCCTGTATGCGGGCGCCGTCATCTTCTCCGACGCCGTGTTCGGAGCGCTGCGCCTCGTGACGGGAGGGACGGGTGTCTCGTGGGTGTCGATTCCGGCCAACCTGGCCCTGATCGGCGATCTGATCTTCCGCGTACCGCCGCGGTTCGACACGCCCTGGCCCGTCTCGCTCGCCGTCGTGCTGGGTCTGATGGTCCTGTCGGTCGTCGTCCTCGAGCGCCGGATCCGCGGGGTCGAGGTGGTCGCGTGACGGGCCCGATCATCGGCACCGAGCACGTCTCGAAGTGGTACGGCCAGGTGATCGGGCTCAACGACGTCTCGCTCGCGATCCCGCAGGGGGTGACGGGCCTCCTGGGCCCGAACGGGGCCGGGAAGTCGACGCTCATGAAGCTCATGACCGGCCAGCTCCGGCCGAGCAAGGGCACGATCTCGGTGCTGGGCGAGCCGATCTGGGGGAACCCTCGGCTGTTCGCGCAGATCGGGTTCTGTCCCGAGCAGGACGCCTTCTACGACCGGATGACCGGTCTCGAGTGGGTGACCGGGCTGATCGGCCTCAACGGATTCGACGAGGCGGCCGCCCGCGCCGCCGCGCGTGCCGCCCTTGAGGCGGTCGATCTCCTCGAGGCGGCCGACAGACGGATCGGTGGGTACAGCAAGGGCATGCGGCAGCGGGTCAAGCTGGCCCAGGCGATCGGGCACGACCCGGCGGTCCTCGTGCTCGACGAGCCGCTGGCGGGCATGGATCCCATCGCGCGCCGGCGGACCATTCGGATGATCAAGGACTGGGCCCGGCGCGGCAAGAGCGTGGTCGTCTCCAGCCACATCCTCCACGAGATCGAGGCCATGACCTCGAGCATCCTCCTGATCCACAACGGGCGCATCCTCGCGGAAGGCAATGTGCACCGAATCCGTGAGCTGATCGACGAGCATCCGCACACCGTGTCCATCAAGACGAGCGACCCGCGCGCGCTGGCCCGCTGTGTCCTGTCCCACGACGACGTCATTGGCTTGAAGCTGGACGCGAACGCGCTCGTCGTGGAGACCTCGAGCCCCGACACCTTCTACACTCGCCTGACGGCCCTGGCGGCTTCGGGTGAGGGCGGCGCAATCGAAGAGATCACGTCCCCGGACGACACGCTCCAGGCCGTGTTCGAGTATCTGGTGAAATGACTGCGACGCCCTCACGGTGGCAGGCCGCCGTCCGCGTCTTCGACCTGTCCCTGGGGCAGATGCTCTGGTCGAGACGGACCATCTTCATGGGGCTCCTGGTCGCGGGCCCGGTGCTGGTGTCGGGCGTGGCGCGGCTGCTGTCGTCGATGACCATCTTCGGCCACACCGCGCAGGAGCTGCCCCTGACGGGGCCCGGTCTCTTCGGCATGATGATTTGGCTGTTCTATCTGCGGTTCATCGTGCCGATCCTCGGCGTCTTCTATGGCACCGCCCTGATGGCCGACGAGGTCGAGGACAAGACCCTCATCTATCTGTTCACCCGGCCCATCGCCCGGGGCAGCGTGCTGCTCGGGAAGTATCTCGCCTACCTGGTCTGCACGATCTTCGTGGTGCTGCCCTCGGTGGTCCTCGTGTATTTACTCGTGGTGCCGATTCGCGGCTCGCTGGGTGAAGCGTTCATCCCGCTCCTGGTGGATCTGGGCATGCTTGGCCTCGGTCTTGCCGTGTACGGCGCCCTGTTCGCCTTCATCGGCGCCGTCCTCAGACGCCCGCTGATCATCGGGCTGGTGTTCGTGCTGGGATGGGAGCCCGCGGCCCTCGTGATCCCCGGGTATCTGAGAAAGCTGACCGTGGCGCACTACCTGCAGGCGCTGGCCCCCCACGCGATGCCGGTGGAGGGGGCCATGGCGCTCCTCCAGGCGGTCTTCCACGACGCCCCCTCGACGGTCGGAGGTCTCGTGGGGCTGGTCGTGCTGTGGGCAGGGTTCCTGTGGCTGGGGATGTGGGCGATCGAGCGACGGGAGTACGTCCTCGAGCAGTAGGGCCGCCGGCTCACCCACCTGTCTCGGAGGCACGGGGCCGGCCGCCGCCCCGCCCCACCGCGGACGACACAGTCAAGTGAGCGCGCGTCACGCAGGGCCCGTGTCGGATCTCAGCCGGCGATTCGCGTGGCCGGCACGGCACGACCGCGAGGAAGGCTGTCAGGGAACTTTTGTCGAGTGGGACCAGTATAATCCGGTAGGAGTGGAAGCCAAATGACGAAAAGCACGCGCACCTTTCTGCTGACGTCGACCGCGATCGTGGTCGGCGGTGTCGTCACGGGGTTGGTCGTCTATCTGACCGGCGGCTTCTCGGCGGTCTCGTCGGCGAGGGCGGCGACCCCCGCGGAGCTGAGCTACGTGCCGGACGACGCGAGCGTCGTCGCGTACGCGAACGTGCGCGAGGTGATGCTCTCGGAGCTTCGCGGCCGCCTGCAGGAGCATCGTCCCGAAGGTGGCAGCGGCCACCGGGACTTCCTCGAGCGCACCGGGATCGACATCGAGACGGACATCGACCACGTGGTCGCCTGCATGCTGCCGGAGGATGACCCCGAGGGCGATCAGTCCGAGGGCTTCGTCCTGGCACGCGGGCGGTTCGACGACGTCCGACTCGAGACCCTCGCGCGGGAGTTCGGCGGCGTGGCCGAGGAGTACCGGGGCACCCGGGTGATTGCGCATGACGACCAGACGCTGGCGTTCCTGGAGCCCGGCCTCCTGTTGATCGGTGAACGGTCGGCGGCGCGGCGCGCGATCGACACCGCGGCCGATGGGCAGGACGTCACGGCGAACGCGGAGATGATGAGGCTGGTCGGTGAGGTCGCGCTGGGCAGCGATGCGTGGGGTGTGGGTCAGATCGATAGCCTGACGGCGCAGGCCCAGTTGCCGGCGGAGGTGGCCGACCAGCTTCCCGCGGTGCGGTGGTTCTCGGCGTCCGGGCATGTGAACGGTGGCATCGATGGCGTCCTGCGAGCGGAGGCCCGCGACGATCAGGCCGCCGAGGATCTGCGAGAGGTCGTGCGCGGGTTCCTCGCGCTGGCTCGACTGCAGACGAACGGTGGACCGGAGCTGCAGACGATGCTCCGTTCGCTTCAGCTCGGTGGCAGCGGGAGCACGGTCGCCGTGTCGTTCTCGATTCCGCTGGCGCTGATCGACGCCTTTGCCGAGAACTCCGAGCGCACGCCCATCGAATGAAGGCTCTGCCGAGACGCGCGGGCGGGGCGTGAATGCTCCGCCCGCGTTGCGGATTCTCTTGACTCGCCCCGGCGACTCCCCGTAGACTTCCCTCACTCAGTCAGCTCGTTCATCTCTCGTGACCGCATCGAGTGACGCACCGATCCGATCGGTGGGTCGCGGGGAAATGTCGGCTGGTTCCCCCGGGCCGAGATCCACGTGGAGAGCTCACCACCGCCGAGCGCCCGCGTTGGGGGGCCGCGGGTGTTCGCATCGTGATGCGGAGGAGCCGAACCCGTGAAAGACTTGATGTTCTTCTACGGCACCCTGATGACCGGCTTCGATCGGCGGGTTCGGGCGGGCATTGAGGGCAAGCTGAGCTACGTGGGGCGCGGATGGATTCAGGCCGCGCTGTTCGATCTCGGGATCTATCCGGCGGCGGTGCCGACCCCGGATGGCCGCGTGTGGGGCGAGGTCTACGCGATGACCGAGCCCGCCGTCATCCTCTCGGCCCTGGACGCGATCGAGGGATTCAGTCCGGGTGACCACGCGCGGAGCCTCTACCGTCGCGCCGAGACCGCCGTCACCCTGGAGGACGGACGTATCGCGCAGGCCTCGGTCTACTTCTACAACGCGCCGCTGGGCGGCGCGCTGCGCATCCCCTCCGGCGACTATCTGGCGCATGTGCGGGCGCGCTAGTGCACCGCCGTCGAGATCCTGCCACGCCTCGAGCCCGCAGCACACCCATCCGCGGCGTTGCCGCTCCTCGAAATACTCCCGGTATTCCTCGTCGCGGCGCCTTGCGCCTGGGCGCGCTACGAACCCGATCCGTGACCGCATCTCGACGGCGGTGCACTAGCACGACTCTTCAGCTCACTGTGGGGCGGACGGCGTTCGCCAGGGCAGGCCGTGAAGGCGGCCAGCCTCGGTGGTGGATCCGAGACCCGTGCATGAGCCTAGCCGGCGGACGCCGGTGGGCATCAGGACGAGTCCGTGAGGCCGTGTCCAGGCGGGTCGGCGCGATGCTTTCGGGAGGGGTGATGCTCCCTCAGATAGGTCTCGATGACCAGGCGGGCGTGCTCGGACGGCTCGACGAGCTCGATCCCGGCGAGGTAGGCGATGTGATCGCCCGTGATCTCGCTGAGACGGCAGTGAACGATCCGGCCGGTGACCTCGATCGTGAAGCCGGCCAGGTCGAGCCTGAGCTCGTGCCGCGAGTCGGGCTGCAGGGGCGAGCGCGTCTCGATGAGCAGCCCGTTCCGGCCGATCTGCTTGACGACCGTCGGCTGATAGGCCATGACCTGACCGGCCAGACCCTCCGGGACGTCGAGACGCGACGTTCTCCGCCCTGACATACTGGCAGGATAGCGCACGGGCGCACCCGGCGTCGAATGCCGTTTCCATCGAGGTGTCATGTCGACCACGCCCCCCGTCCCGACCCATCGCAACTTCGTCGACGGCGCCTGGAGCGCCTCCCGCTCCGGGGAGCTGGTCGAGAACAGGAATCCCGCCGACACGAACGATCTGATCGGCCTCTTTCAGCAGTCCACCCGGGAGGACGTCACGGCCGCCGTCGAGGCGGCACGCAAGGCCTATGCGCGGTGGCGGCTGGTGCCCGCGCCGCGCCGCGCCGAGATCCTCTTCCGCGCCGCCCAGCTGCTCGTCGAGCGCAAGGAGGCGCTCGCCAACGACATGGCTCGCGAGATGGGCAAGGTGCTCGCCGAGACGCGAGGGGACGTGCAGGAAGCGATCGACATGACGTTCTTCATTGCGGGCGAGGGCCGGCGTCTGTACGGCCAGACGGTGCCGTCCGAGCTACGGAACAAGTTCGCGATGTCGGTCCGGGAGCCGGTGGGGGTCTGTGCCATCATCACGCCCTGGAACTTCCCGGTGGCCATCCCATCCTGGAAGATCATTCCGGCGCTCCTGTGCGGCAACACCGTCGTCTTCAAGCCCGCGACGCTGACCCCGCTCTCGGCGGTCAGCTTCGTCGAGGTCCTCGAGGCGGCCGGCGTGCCCGCCGGCGTCGTCAACCTGGTGACCGGAACCGGCGACGAGGTCGGGCGCGCCCTGCTCGAGCACGAGGCCGTGCGCGTCGTCTCCTTCACGGGATCCACCGACGTCGGGCGGCAGGTGGCGATTGCCGCGGCACCGAGCTTCAAGAAGCTGCACCTGGAGATGGGCGGCAAGAACGTCGTCATGGTCCTGGAGGACGCCGATCTCGAGCTGGCCGTCGACGGCTGTCTGTGGGGCGGCTTCGGTACGACCGGACAGCGCTGCACGGCGGCCAGTCGAATCGTGGTCCACGAGGACGTGTACCGCCGGTTCGTCGGCGAGCTGGTCGCGCGGACGCGGGCGCTCCGCGTTGGCGATGGCCGAGACCCGTCGATCCAGGTCGGGCCGCTCGTCAGCGCCGGCCAGCGTGAGACGGTGAGCGCCTACGTGGCGGCCGGCCAGCGCGAGGGCGCGCGGCTGGAGACGGGTGGTCGCGCGCTGGACGGCGGCCCCCACGCGCGTGGGCATTTCTACGAGCCGACGATCTTCGCCGACGTCGAGCCGCGGATGCGGATCGCGCAGGAAGAGATCTTCGGGCCCGTCGTGGCGGTGATCCCGTGTCGATCGCTCGAGGACGCCATCGCGATCGGCAACGACGTGACCTACGGTCTGTCGGCGTCGATCTACACGCGGGACATCAACAAGGCCTTCACGGCGATGCGCGATCTCGAGACCGGCCTCTTCTACGTCAACGCGCCCACCATCGGCGCGGAGGTGCATCTGCCCTTCGGCGGCGTCAAGTCGACCGGGAACGGCCATCGCGAGGCCGGGACGGTGGCGCTCGATGTCTTCTCGGAGTGGAAGGCGGTCTACGTCGATTTCAGCGGTATCCTGCAACGGGCGCAGATCGACACGTGACGCCTCGACCCCTACGAGAAGTGATGCGAGAGACCTGTCGCGAAGCCGCCGCCGTCGGCGATATCGCCAGCGTCGTGATCGTGGGCAGCGCGCGTACACCCATCGGCAGGTATGGCGGGGCGCTGCGGCGCGTCCATCCGGCCGAGCTGGGAGCGGTGGCGGCGCGCGCGGCCATGGCCCGTGCGCGCGTCGACCCCGCCGCGATCGACGAGGTGTTCATCGGGCATGCCCGCCAGGCTGGGTCGGGTCCCAACCCGGCCAGACAGGTCGGACATCGAGCCGGGTTGCCCCACGGCGTTCCGGCCCAGACGATCAACATGGCGTGCGCCTCGGGGCTCCAGGCCGTGGCGGCCGGCGCCCGGGCGATCGCGCTGGGCGAGGCGGAGCTCGTCCTCGCCGGCGGCATCGAATCGATGAGCCGAATGCCGTTCCTGATCGATGCCGAGCACGCGCGGTGGGGACACCGCGCTGGCGGGTTCCCGCTGGTCGACGCCATGTATCGCGACGGGTTCGAGTGTCCGCTGTCGGGCCTGGTCATGGGCGAGACCGCCGAGATCCTCGCGCGACGGCACGCGATCACCCGGGAGGCGTCGGACGCCTATGCCCACGAGAGCCAGCGGCGCGCCGAGCAGGCGAGCACCGCCGGACGCCTCGAGCGGGAGATCGCCCGGGTCGAGGTCGAGAGCCGGACCGGCGAGCGCTCGATCCTGGATCGCGACGAGCACCCGCGGTTCGGCACGACGCTGGAGGCGCTCGGCCGCCTGCCACCCGTGTTCGGGGAGGTCGAGGGGCGGCAGGGGATCATCACGGCCGGATCGGCCTCGGGCATCACCGACGGCGGGGCAGCGGTCGTCCTGGCCAGCGCGGCGCGGGCGCGCGCGGCGGGGCTGACACCGCGCGCCCGCCTGCTCGGCTGGGCCGGCGCCGGTGTCGATCCGCGCGTCATGGGGATCGGTCCCGTGCCCGCGGTGCGGAAGCTCACGGCTCGGCTGGGGCTGTCGATCGAGGACTTCGACCTCGTGGAGCTGAACGAGGCGTTCGCGGCTCAGGTTCTGGCCGTGTTGCGCGAGCTGCCGATCCCGCCCGACCGGTTGAACGTGAACGGCGGAGCCATCGCCCTCGGCCACCCCATCGGCTGTAGCGGAGCCCGGATCCTCGTCACGCTGCTGCACGAGATGGAGCGCCGGGATGCGCGACGGGGGCTGGCGACGCTGTGCGTGAGCGGCGGTCTGGGCATGGCGCTGGCGATCGAGCGCGAGCCGTCCCCGTAGCGTCCGCGTCCGACGCTAGCAGCCCGCGGTCCTTCATTCTCGCTCCTCACGCCTGGCCAGCCGGCGCCGCGTCCCGTGCGCTCGCCCGATGGCCCCGCGCGCCGTCGAGGAGCGCGAAGACGGTAAGGTACAATACGGCGATGGAGGACTTGGTCCGAGCACTCCTGCTCGAGCTGGGCGAGGATCCCGAGCGCGAAGGGTTGCGAGACACGCCCGAACGCGTCGAGCGTTCGCTCAGGTTTCTGACGTCCGGGTACGAGGCCGATGTCGACACCGTGTTGAACAACGCGCTCTTCTCCGTCGACTACAGCGAGATGGTCATCGTGAAGGACATCGACTTCTTCAGCCTGTGCGAGCATCACCTGCTGCCGTTCTTCGGCAGGTGCCACGTCGCCTACCTGCCGCGGACACACGTCGTCGGTCTCAGCAAGCTGCCGCGACTGGTCGAGATCTTCAGCCGGCGTCTGCAGATTCAGGAGCGGCTGACGAATCAGATCGCCGAGACGATCCGTGCGAAGATCGACCCGCTCGGCGTCGCCGTCGTCATGGAGGCGACGCACCTGTGCATGTCCATGCGCGGCGTGGAGAAGCAGAACTCCTTCGCGGTGACCAGCGCGATGCTGGGCGTGTTCCGCGAGCACGCCCGGACGCGGATGGAGTTCCTCGAGCTGATCAAGAGTCGTGCGCGACTCGAGGCCGCGCCGATCAGCGCAGCCGATCGCGTTGCCTGTGTCTCCGACGAGGCCTAGCAGCCCGTGGTAAAAGTCCTGCTGCAGTCGACCGGCGCCGCATCCCGCCGCGGGCTGCGTTGGGCTTTGCTCACGACGGGTCAAATACTCCCGGTAGTCTCGTTTCTCGTGCCTTGCCGGCCGGGCGGGGGGAGCGCTGCTCGCACGACTGTCTCGAACCGTCCGCTGTGGAGCGGAGTGGCGGCCGCCAGGCAAACCGTGAAGGCGGCCCGCCTCCGTGGTGTGATCATGCGGCTCGGGTTGGCGATCGTCCTGTTCGTGAGCGTGTCCGCCCTGACGTTGGCGTCGCAGCGGGCGCCCGAGCCCGTGGAGATCGAGTGCCCCGCACCACTGGGCGAGGGCGTGTCGACCGCGAAGGTGTTCTGCGACGTCCTGACGGGCCGGGATCCCCTCGAGGGCATCATCGTTCGGATTCCGCCGCATCGGGGCGCCGCAACGCTGTCGTTCGACCTGCACAACCGACAGACCTACTCGGCCGACGAGGTGAGCGCCGGGCTCGCGTTCGCGCGCTACACCGCTACCATCGGGGTGCTGACGCTCGAGAACGATCTGCTGTCGCGCGCGGTGATCCAGAGCGAGTTCCGCACCGCGGTGGATCTGGTGGATCGCGTCACGGGTGGCGCCGGACCGGAGGGATTGAAGGCGGTCGCGCCGACGGGCATCGAGCAGATCGCTGTCTCGATTCCCGGGGACGTGAACGAAGTGAGCATCCTGGGCGAGAAGCTGGAGGTCATGCGGACCGATCGGCAGGAACGCTTCACGTCCCCCGGCAGACCGATAGCGACGATCAGCAGCGTCACCATCGATTTTCGTCCACGTGGGTAGCACTCCTTTGTCACATTGCTCGGCGTGGGGCGAAACGGCGCCGCCCGGCAAACCGAAAACATTGCGACGGCTCACGCGCGTGTCTCGGATACGCCACGGAGGCTGGCCGCCTTCACGGTTTGCCTGGCGACCGCCGCTCCGCCCCACACCGAGCGATGTGACGAAGCAGGAGCAGCACACCTGGCAGATCGCGTACCGCGGTGCGGTACGACGCCCGCGCACACCGAACCGATCATCATGACGAACGTATGACCAGACGAGATCTCATCATCATCGGTGCCGGTCCGGCCGGTCTGGCGGCGGCGATCGCGGCGGGAAACGCCGGACTCGACTATCTCGTGCTCGAACGGGGCGCGCTGGTGAACGCGATCCTGCGGTTTCCGACGCACATGGTGTTCTTCACGACGCCCGAGCTGCTGGAGATCGGCGGGATCCCCTTCATCACCCCCTACGAGAAGCCGACGCGGCTGGAAGCGCTGCGCTACTATCGGCGCGTCGCGAGCACGTTCGATCTGAACATCGCGTTCGACGAGGGTGTCACGGCCGTTCGTCGGGACGAGCTGGGGCTCGGCGTGGAGACGCGATCGGGTCGGGGCGTGCGCCGCGTCAACCACGCGCGGGCGGTGATCCTGGCAACCGGGTCGTACGACCAGCCGAATCTACTCGGCATTCCGGGCGAGGACCTGCCGCACGTGTCGCACTACTATCTGGAGGCTCACCCCTACTATCGGAAGCGGGTGGTGATCGTGGGCGGGAAGAACTCGGCGGCCGAGACTGCGCTGGATCTGTATCGCAGCGGTGTGGACGTCACGCTCGTGCACCGGCGCGCGCGGCTGAGCGAATCCATCAAGTACTGGGTGCGGCCGGACATCGAGAACCGAATCAAGGAGGGGAGCATCGGGGCCCGGTTCGAGACGCGCGTGATCGAGATCCGGCCGACGAGCGTGGTCGTGGAGCACGCGGGCGACCGGGAGGAGCTCCCGGCCGATGCCGTCTTCCTGCTCACGGGGTATCACCCCGACACGGATCTCCTGAGCCGGTGTGGCATTCGGTTCAACGACACGACGTGTATCCCGGAGCACGACGCCGAGACCCTGGAGACCAACGTCCCGAATCTCTTCCTCGCCGGCTCGATCGTCTCGGGGATCTACGGTGGCAAGATCTTCATCGAGAACGGCCGGTTCCACGGAGAGCAGGTCGTGGCCACGATCGCCGAGCGGCTCAGCGAGCAAGAGGTGCGCTCTACCTGAGGGGCCGCCATCCGACCGGTGGTGTCAGTGCAGCGCGTCCGTCTGCCAGCCGCGCTTCGCGACCAGCACCTTCATCTCCAGCAGCTCGATGAGCGCCCGACAGCGGGCCAGCAGCCCCTCGCGTTCGAGTAGCGCCTGCCTCTCCACCGGCTCCAGCTCCAGATACTGCGCCAGGCCGTTGACCGGGTCCGCGTCGGGCATCGACGGAGGGATCTTGATGTCGGCGGTCGCGCCCTCGGATGCCGGAACCAGGAGCGCCTCCAGGCGCTGCCGTGCCGCACCAACCAGCCGCCGGTCCTCGTCGCTGCTGGGCTCCGCGATCGTCTCGGTGCGGGCGATCCGATAGGGTCGGGCGCTGGGGCCCTCGGCGGCAATCCGGAACTTCTCCAACCCGTGCAGGATGATGTTGTAGCGACCGTCTGGCAGACGTTCGGCGTGAGTGATCAGACCGGCGCAGCCGATCGGATAGACCGGCGGACGTGCCGCGCCGGTGGCCTCGGCGCCCTGCCGGAGGAGCACGATGCCGATCAGGCGATCGCCCCGCAACGCATGCGCCACCATCTCGCGGTAGCGAGGCTCGAAAATGTGCAGCGGCAGAAAGACGCCGGGGAACAGCACGGCGTTGGGGAGCGGGAAGATGGGGATGTGCGAGGGCAGCATGGCTCCCGGCAAGACCGGGGCCGGTCGTCAGTGGACCGTCCGGGTCTTCTTGTCCATATAGTTCGTCAGGACGTAGCGGCCGAGCGTGTGGGGTGTCGTGAAGTACGCCTTGCCGCGGCAGATCTCCGCCACGCGGTGCACGAAGCTCACCAGGTCGGCGTCCCTGGCCAGCATGAAGGTGTTGATCAGGATGCCGGCCTTGCGGCATGCGGCCACTTCGGCGAACGTCTCGGAGACGATGAACGGGTCGAGCCCGAACGCGTTCTTGTAGATGCGTCCGTCCGGCCGCGTGATCGCGGAGGGTTTGCCGTCGGTGATCATGATGATCTGGCGCATGTCCCGCCGCTGGCGCTCGAGAATCCGCCGCGCGAGCCGGAGCCCTTCCCGCGTGTTGGTGTGATACGGGCCGACGCGCACGCGCGCAAGCTGCTGGAGCGGGATCTCCTCCGCCGAGTCGTGGAAGAGCACGGCGTACATGGCGTCGCCCGGATAGTGCGAGCGGATCAACGACGCGAGGGCGAGTGCGGCGCGCTTGGCGGGCGTGAAGCGATCCTCGCCATACAGAATCATGCTATGGCTGCAGTCGAGCATCAACACCGTCGCGCACGAGCTCTGGTACTCGCCCTGGGTCACCATCAGGTCCTCGTACCGCACGTCGATGGCGGGTTCGCCAGGCGCGGTCAACCCGCCTCGCCGCACGGCGTTGAGGATCGTGCCGCTCGGATCCAGGTTCAGCGTGTCCCCGAACTCGTAGCGCTTGGGCGTGCCGCTCACCTCGACTCCGGGCGCGAGCTCGAGTGTGTCGTGGTGGCCGAAGCTGCTCTTGCCGAGCGACCCGAGGAGATCGCGGAGAGCCCGGTAGCCGAGGAAATCGAGACCCTTGTCGGTAGTCTCGAACTTCATCGTGGTGGAGTCCTGCCCGGACCCCTCGCCCTGGCCGCGCCGCTGCTGCTCCGCCTCGAGATCGGGCTGGAGCGTGATGTAGCCTTCTTGCTCCATCGCCTCGACGATCTGGTCGACGAGCGCGTCGAGCTGCGGCTCCGCGTCGGCATCGGCGGGGTCGCCGAGCAGTCGATCGATCGTTTCCTTGGGCAGGAGGTCGCCGCTCAGCAAGGCTTCGCGGATGGCGTCGTGCAGGCTCTGGAGCGACTGGTCGTCCTCGTCGCCGTAGGCCCAGTCGTACGGACTCTGGAAGCCGCTCGAGAGCAGGAGGTTGGACAGCTTGGCCACGAGGCTCTCGAGGTCGAGGCCCTCCAGCAGGTCGCCGATGTACTTCGTGTACTTGTAACGCACGGGCTACCAGCGGATGTCGAGGTCGGGAACCTCGCGCCTCTCAGTTGTAATACTTCTTGCCGCGCTTCCCCTTGACGCGAGGTTCGGGCTCGAACAGCTGGTCCGCATGACGGATCTCGTGGCGGGGCTGCTCGATGGCCTCGTAGCGCCACTGCTCGCTCCGGCTGAGCTGCTTCTGCGAGTAGAGCCCTTCGAGGATGAAGTCGATGGCGGAGGCCAGGGAGGGCGCCGCCGCGTCGGGCTCGACACCGGCGCGCGCGGCGAGCTCGACCAGTCCCTGCACCTGACCCGTCGCCTCGACGACCTCGACGGCGGGCGACGTGTCGCCGATTTGCAGCGCGCCGCCCAGCTCGAACCACTCCACGATCTGCCGCACGTTCGCGCCCTCGAAGTAGCCGGCGAACACGTTGCCGACGGCCGTGCGGATCAGCTCGCGCGCGATTGTGTCGGCTCCCTTGAGCTCGCCCTCGTATTCCAGCTCGAACTTGCCCGTGATGGCCTGGAGGGAGGCGTAGATGTCCGTCACGCGTGGCACGACCGGATCCTCGCCGGTCGCCAGGGCGCGGCGCTCGGCGTTGGACACCACGTTCTCGAGGCAGCTGATCGGCAGCCGCTGGCTGACGCCCGACCGCTTGTCGATCTTCTGATCGCTGCGCGCCAGGAACGC
Organism: Vicinamibacterales bacterium; assembly: GCA_965197935.1. Taxonomy (GTDB): domain Bacteria; phylum Acidobacteriota; class Vicinamibacteria; order Vicinamibacterales; family CAZQMT01; genus CAZQMT01. The sequence goes on from CBDAOD010000003.1 coordinate 2,153,191, forward strand.
GACCTCCTCGATGATCTCGCGGATGTAGCGCGGCAGCACGCACGCGGGCGACGCGGCGTCCGCCCGGGCGTCGGCCGCGGCGCGATCGGTCCAGGCCTCCTGCGCGGTGATCGAGATGCCGTGCGCGCGCGCCAGCGGATAGTGAGTCCGGATCTCCGAGCCGATCCGATCCTTCAGCGGCGTGATGATCTTGCCGCGCGCCGTGTAATCCTCCGGGTTGGCCGTGAAGACCATCAGGACGTCGAGGGGCAGACGGACCGGATAGCCTTTGACTTGGACGTCCCCCTCCTGGAGGATGTTGAAGAGCCCCACCTGGATCTTGCCGGCGAGATCCGGGAGCTCGTTGATGGCGAAGATGCCCCGGTTGGCCCGTGGCAACAGCCCGTAGTGCATGGTCAGCTCGTCGGAGAGCTGCAGCCCGCTGCGTGCCGCCTTGATCGGGTCGATGTCGCCGACCATGTCGGCAATCGTCACATCCGGCGTCGCGAGCTTCTCGACGAACCGCGCGTCACGCGGCAGCCAGGCGATCGGCGTGGTGTCCCCCTCGTGGTGGATTCGCTGACGGCAGTCGCCGCAGATCGGCGCGAGTGGGTCGTCGTGAATCTCGCAGCCGCTGACCACCGGCATGGCCTCGTCGAGCAGATTCGCCAACAGTCGGAGGATCCGACTCTTCGCCTGACCCCGTAGCCCGAGCAGAATGAAGTTGTGTCGCGACAGGATCGCGTTGACGAGCTGCGGCACGACCGACTCGTCGTACCCGAGGATGCCCGGGAACAGCGGCTGTCCCGACCGCAGCTTCCCGATGAGATTGTCCCGAACCTCGGTCTTCACCGACCGGCGGGGAATGCTGCCGGCGTCGATGGCCTTTCGCAGAGTACCAAGGGTCGTAGGCCGAACCATGAAGCCATCTTATCATGTGGATTCGATGCCCCATCTGCGTCATCCCGGTGTCGAGTCGACGCGGCCCCTGGTGTTCGCGCATCGCGGCGGCGCGGCGCTCGCGCCCGAGAACACGCTGCTCGCGTTCGACCGGGCCCTCGAGCTGGGAGTGGACGGGATCGAGCTCGACGTGCGCGGCTCTCGCGACGGGATCGTCGTGGTGCATCACGATGCCACGCTCGGGCGCACGACCGGCGTCGCGGGAGGCGTGGAGACGTTCACGGCCGCCGAGCTCGGTCGGATGGACGCGGCGTATCGATTCCAGCCCGAGCGCGGCCACCCGTTTCGCGGGCAGGAGATCGGTGTGCCGCGGTTGCGGGACGTGCTGGCCCGGTATCCGGGCGTGCCGCTGATCGTCGAGCTCAAGCGGCCCGGCGCGGGGTTCGCGCGTGCCGTGGTCGACGAGGTTCGGGCGGCGGGTGCGATCGACCGCGTGTGTATCGGGGCCGAGGACGTGGGTGGGCTCCGCGCCGTCCGGGCCCACGAGCCCCGGCTCGCGACCAGCGCGGGAAGGGACGAGGTCCGGTGGTGGCTGTACCGCTCGCGGATGCGGTGGCCGGTGCGGCACGTCCGCTATCGGGCGTTCCAGGTGCCCGAGCGGGCGGGCTGGACGCGTGTGGTGTCCCCGCGTTTCGTCCGCCACGCACACGCGGTGGGCGTTCCCGTCCAGCTCTGGACGGTCGACGAGGTCGAGGACATGCGTCGGCTGCTCGACTGGGGCGTCGACGCGATCATCACCGACCGCCCGGACGTCGCGGTGCCGGCGGTGCGGGACTGGGCGCGAACTCGGGAGGGGACATGATTCGACGACAGTCTCGCGGGGCGGTCGGTTCGGCCGGGATGGCGCGCGAGGGCGCCCAAGGGGGCCGGCCGCCGGCGCAGACGGACGGCGCGGCGATCTATCGACGCGCCTACGCGATCGACGCCATGTGCTTCGCCGCCGCACCGCCCCGGGGCTACGTGCAGTATCTGACCGACGACAAGATTGCGGCGCTTCGCACGTCCGGTCTCACGGCGATCGCGATGAACATGACGGCGGGCTACGACGAGCTGAGCCGGGCGGAAAGCCTGTTCGCGGCGGTGCGCGGCCGCATCGTGACCTGGGATCGGCTGGTTGCCCGGCACCGGGATGTGTTCCGCAAGGTCGAAACCGTGTCGGATCTCGAGGACGCCAAGCGCTCGGGTCGGGTGGGCGTGATCTTCTGCTTCCAGATGAGCGCGCCGTTCGGCTGGGATCTGGCCAAGCTCGAGACCTTCGCCGAGATGGGGGTGCGGCAGATCCAGCTCGTCGACGGCCGGCGGAACTACCTGGTGGACTCGTGCTGGGAGCCGGCCAACGCCGGTCTGAGCCGGTTCGGCTTCGAGGCCGTGGCGGCCATGAACGCGCACGGGGTCATCGTGGACCTGTCGCACGTCGGCGAGCGGTCGGCCCTCGACGTGATCCTGGCGTCGACACGGCCGGTGATCTTCTCCCACTCGGGCTGCCTCGCCCTGTGCCCGCACCCGCGGAACGTGAGCGATCGCAACATCCGGGCGATGGCGGACCGGGGGGGCGTGTTCTGCGTCTACAACCAGTCCGGGTGGCTCACGACCGACCCGACCGTCTCGATCGATCACTACCTCGCCCACGTCGCGCGCGTCATCGATCTGGGCGGCGAGGACCACGTCGGCGTGGGCACCGAGCAGGACGCGGTCGACATGACGGCGATGCGTCCCGACGAGGTGGAGCGGCACCAGCAGAGCTTCGAGCGGCGGCGTAAGGACTTCCCCCAGCTCACCTGGACCGTGCGGCACATGCGGGTGCCGGAGCTGAGCCACCCGAGGCGGCTGCTCCACCTGGCCGACGCGATGCAGGCGCGGGGCCATGCGCCTCGCGTGATCGAGAAGGTGCTGGGCGGGAATTACCGGCGCGTGTTGAGCGAGGTGGTTGGCTAGCAGCCCGTGGTGAAAGTCCTGCGTCGCACTAAGGGCCGCCTTGGGAGATGCCGCGGCCGGCCGAGCAAGGCGCGAGGAGCAAGAATACCGGGAGGATGTGACCCGTTGTGAACAATGCCTAACGCGGCCCGCGGCGGGATGCAGCGCCGGCCGGCTGCAGCAGGACGCTCACCACGGGCGGCCAGATCGTTACCCCCGGGGGGCTGACGAGCGCCGGCGCGCGGGAGCTACTGCGTGGGCGTCGGGGCGGTGACCTGCGAGAAGCCCGTGGTGTTGATGTCGCGGAACATCGGGGTCCGCGGCGGTAGAAGCGACGGCTGCAGGAAATCGTCGTCGAACTCGAAGTCGCGCGCCGGTGGCTTGTAGACGTTCTTGCAGCACTTGTAGACGCCGATGCCCTGACGGCTCGTGTAGAAGCTGACGATCGAACCGCGGTAGTGCAGCGTCCGGCCGCTCCACCGCTCGATGTAGCGGAGAAAGTTGTGGGTCCCGCCGTCGGTCCCAAAGTCCGAGGGTGTGGAGAAGCCCGTGGGGCGGGGGAACGAGAGCTGCTTGCCCGCGATCACCGCCACCCGGTAGGTCGTCGTGGCGGCCCGCCGGTCGTTGGGCTTGTGTGGGTCGGTGAACGACCGGATGTCGTTCCAGCGGTTCGAGAGCAGCGTCACCGCGTCGGCGATGACCGAGGTCGCCACGTGCGGGTTGTTGTAGGTCCCGGGGACCCCCTCGGCGGTGTTCGCGTTGTAGTCGCCCTGGATGTAGACGGGGTTCTCCGAGGCCACCGCCAAGCCGGGCGCGATGATGTTTCCGCGCTGGCCGTTGACGAGCTTCAACGCCCGCCGGAAGAAGATTGGCGGGTTGACCCTGGCCTCGTTGCGTGCGACGGCCGTGACGGGGGTGGCGGCGGCGTCGAGCGGGGCGGCGGCGCCCACCGGGAGAATCGGAGTCATCCCGTAGACGTCCTGGGTCCCGTCCTCGTTGACGTCCTCCGCCGCGTCGAGGATCCCGTTGGGGGTCCCGGGCGCGCTGGTGGGATTCACGAAGTCCTCGAAGCCGTACTCGCCCGTCTCCTGGTTCGCCAGATTCTTGTTGCCCCGACGATCCGAGAAATACAGCACGTAGCCGGTGTCCTGGACGATGTCGGCGCCCTCACCCTGCATCCACGCGCTCAGGTTTGCGACGTCGAGCTCGATTAGTGCATGAGCCCGCCCAGGAACAGCGTCTGGGTCCCCGTTCCGATGCTGTCCCGCAAGTTCCCCTCTCGCGCGTCGTAGAGCACGTTGGGCCAGTAGTCGGAGGGCACTTGGCTGACGTTCCCCGAGCCAGCGTTGAACCCGCAGGGGGCGAAGCCGCCGGTCGGCACGTCCCGGATATGCTGTAGCCGAATGATCGCGTTGGGGCTCGGCTCGGCCGTGCAGGTGCCTGTGTCGGGCGTGTCGAGCGTGCCGTTCGAGAGGTTGCGCCCGGTGATCCCGAGGTTGAGGATCTCCACCGTCACGTCGTCGAACACGCCGTCCGGCCGTTGCTTCTCGATCTTCAGGAAGCCGGTCAGTAGCGAGCTGCCCGCCGGCACGCGATACCCTTCCGCTGGTGGGCCGGCGACGGCGCCGGGGGGGTGCGTCGCATCGGCGATGTAGCCTGCTTCGACGAGGTTCTCAGGTCCACCGGCGGAGTCGCCGTGACGGTCGGGAGCGTCGAGATCTCCTGGGGCGTGTCCGACAGCAGGATACGCACGCTCGCCATCGCGAAGTAGCGCTGCCCGAGCACCGTGGACGGGTCCGGGGAGTTGGGGTCGGGGCGCTTGATGATGTCGACGGGGACGGCGCCGTCCCGGACGAGCGGCAGGTCGAGCCGCGTCGCGCCGGTCCGCCCGTTGCGGATGTGCCCGTTGTAGGTGCCGATCGAGAGGTTCGTCCAGGTCGGCTCGTTCTCCGCGGACCCGATGGTCCCGACCAGGCTTCCCTCGTTTTGCGCCAGGTGCCGGTAGGTCCCCGGGGCCGTCAGGACGTTGATGGTGCCGGCCCGACCCAGGGCGGACCAGCCGTTCGACAGGTGCGTGCGAATGATCTCGCCCACCGCCGTGACGCGATCCGAGAGCGTCAGCGTCTTGTTGGTCGACTCCGCCAGGTAGAGGTCGCCGTTGGCGTGCACCCGCCCGCCAAAGTCGAAGTTGGGTCCGGCGAAGAAGGCCAGATCGCTATCCGAGAACATCCCGAACTGGAAGACGGGGATGCCGACGGTCTGCAGCCTTCGCGTCATCCGCACCTCGGCGCCGTCGACCGAATGGGCCGTGACCGACAGCGTATACGGCGTGACCAGTCCGATGAAGCCCTGGTAGGGCCCCGAGGAGATGGTCCGGTTCTCGGCGATCGGGTTGCCGCTCCCGTCGACCGGGAAGGTGATGTCGTAGCCCGCCTCCTGCTCCTGGTCGCCGTATGTCATGCCCGAGAGGTCTGGCGGCTCGTAGGTCAGGGCGGTCACCTGCGACAACGACGGCGTGTAAGAACGCCCGAACAGGTCGCCGAGGTCGGTGGTCAGCTTTTCGAGACCCGAGTGGGCGGCGTAGAACGCCTGCGTCCGCGCCCGGTCGACGCTTCGCAGCCGCTGGTCGCTCATGACCGTCACGGCGAATCCGACGAGCAGGGACGACGTGAGCAAGGTGACGAGCATGGCGGTCATCAAGGCCATGCCTCGCTCCGTCCGTCGGACTCGCGGGCCGTGGTGAGAGGCCGGCGTCGGGCGGAGGCCGGCCGACGGATCGTAGCGGGTGTCTGAGCTGGGCATCTCGAGTCCTCGAGCTACTCGTAGCGATCGACGAAGGCCAGGTTCCGCAGGCTGACCTGCGTCGCCAGATTGGTGCGATACAGCCGGCGGGTCTTCGGGTCGATCTCCGCGGACCGCGCGGCCATGAACAGGTTGAGCTTGCGGATCTGCGCCGGCGTGTTCGGGGACATCGGCTCCTCGATGTTCACCAGGTCCGTGTTGAGCGTCTGGGAGCCGTCCGAGAGGTCGTACGCGATCTGCAGGTTCTCGACGATCATCGCGATCGGGCGGGCCGAATCGAAGTTCTTGTGGCGCACGAGCCGGGGGTGCTCGGGATTGGTCACCGCATCCACGTAGTAGGTGACCATGTTGATGCGCGTTGCGGTGGTGGGTGGAAACGATCCGCCCGACTGGAGCTGCGCGATCGATCCCTGCCCCGCCGTCGGCTGGTTCAGCGAGAAGGAGTCGCCGGGATCGAACCGAAGGGTCTGGTTCGTCGTGACGCTGGTGACGGTTTGGATCGCGTTACCCACAGCGTTGCTGAAGAGAATCAGGTCGCCCACCTTGATCCCGTTCCCGACCGCGGTGATGTCCGTTCTCGAGTCGACCGTCGCCTGCTGTCCGCCACTCGCGATGCCCGCCAGCGGATACTCGTCCAGGCGCAGGTGCCGGTCCGCATAGAGCACGGTGATGACGTCGGTCTGCTGGCCGTTGACGATGGGGCCAAGCCGGGCTCCGGGTGTCACCGCGTGCATGACGGGTTCGGACGGGAAGGTGAGGTTGGGATCGGGTCCGGGACGGTTGACGGGAATCGTGCCCGGACCGCTCGGGATCGGGATGCCGCCCGTCGGGATGCCGTCGCCCGATTGAATCAGATCGCGGGTCATGAAGTTCATGCCAGCTCGGAGATTCTGGTTGGTCTCGAGCACCATCGTGCCGAGCTCGCTTGCCATCCGGGCGTCGTTGACCGAGCCGAGCGTCAGGGCCATGACGACCAGCGTGAGCGACGTGGCCATGAGCAACTCCATGAGCGTGAACCCCGCCTCGCTCTGCCGAAGCCGTCTGACGATGCCGCCGGGTCGCCGCTCTGGTCGTCCAGCCGTTCCCATGCTCACGCTCGGATCTCCTTCGTGCCGTCTGCCATCCGCTACGAGTAGGACGAGATCAACGAGGTCAGGATGAACTGATGTGTCGCACCCCCCTGAGGGGTAGGTCATGATGACGCGGATGCGACGCAGGTTGATGCCCTCGTCACGAATCTCGATCTCACGGGTGTAGCCGTCCAAGGGCATCAGCTCGTCATCCCCGGTCCCCAGGATGTTGTCCGGTCCGGGCGTCGCGAGTTGCTGGAGGTCGCCGTCGTCCTCCGTGTTCACGAGCCCGTCGGGACCAGGTTCCCGCAGCGAGTGGGGGCCGTCGAGGAAGACGCCGTTGTCGCTGCCGGTGTCGCCCGCCACGTTGCGTACCGCGTCCCAGCTGAGTACCCGCATGTCGCGGGCCGCGAATACGCTTTCGACCGCCTCGGCGGCCTTCCCCTTCACGACGAAGTCCGCCTGTGACGAGGCGAGCATCCGTGCGCCCTGCACGAAGACTGCGGCGAGACCCAGGAGGCCCACAGTCACGAGCCCGATGCTGGCGACCGCCTCGATGAGGCTGAAACCGTCCGGCTGGTGCAGGGCCGGTCTCGTCGTCGTCATGGCGCCAGATCCTTTCTGCTCACCGCTCCCAGACCGTTCCGGTCCAGCGATAGGTCGTGATCTTGCCCGTGGCGCCGAAGATCGTCACGGCGCGGGCCGCGGTCTCTTCGTAGGGCGTGCCCAGGAACACCGTGCCGTTGAGCGGCGCGCCAGCCGCGTCGGCGAACGTACCGTCGCTCAGGAAGAGCAGGCGACTCGCGTTGTCGAACTCGACGGCCGCGGTGGCGCCCCAGCCCTCGGGCGTGTCCGGGACCCCGGGTGTCAGCATGAGCTGGCTGCCGCCCTCGATGGACACGTGGTTCAGCTGCTGCTGCGTGCCGTCGAGCCCGATCCGGACCAGGCGGATCTCGTTGGGCGAGGGGAACTGGACCTCGACCGCGCGGCGGTCGGTGAGCGCCTCCTCCCGCGCCGTCAGGAGCTGGGTCCGGAGCTGGCGCGCCGCCGAGCTGGCTCGCACCTGCGCCAGGCTGTGCCGCACGCTGATGGAGGAGAGGCCGGCGAGCAGGGCGCCTATCGCCACCGCGAACAGCAGATCCAGCAGGGTGAATCCGCCGACGGCCCGATACATGGGGGTCCTCACAGTTGACCTCAATCAATACACCGGGTCGCGGCTGGACGTAGCCACGACTCCGGGGAATCAGTAGCAACCGCCGTTCCAAATGCCAGGGCGAGCGATGTCCCTCCCCGCCCGCCACTTGACGGGATCCTGCGTGTAGCGACGAGGCCCGACGGATTGCACATCCGTGATCGCGCTGACGGATGTGTCAGCCAGGACCCACACCTCGCTCCAAACGGCCCGTCGGAGCTACAATGGACACGCACCTCGACGACTTCACGGCCCTCTCGCACCGGTGGTTAGAGCGGACGACCTTCCCGGGGGCGGCCGACGCGCGAGCGCAGACTCCCCACGCGATCGAGCCCCGGAGCGGCAGAAGAGAAACCGCGACCCGCGTATGAGGAACATCGCAGACCAGGAAACGCTCGATCTCGAATCCCTCGAGACCCGTGAGTGGCGGGACGCGCTGGATCACGTCCTTCAGCGCGGCGGCCCACGCCGGGTCGGCGAGCTGCTCGACCAGCTCCAGGCGCACGCCCAGCAGGCCGGTTTGAAGCGGTTGTTCACCGCGAACACGCCCTACATCAACACGATTCCGGCCCACGCGCAGCCCCCCTACCCCGGCAACCGCGAGATCGAGCGACGGATCAAGAGCCTGAGCCGGTGGAACGCGATGGCGATGGTCGTGCGGGCCAACCGGCTCGAGGAAGGTATCGGCGGCCACATCTCGACCTACGCGTCGGCGGCCACCCTCTACGAGGTGGGCATCAACCACTTCTTCCATGGTCGGGATGACGGGCACGAGCCGGATCACGTGTACTTCCAGGGTCACGCCGCGCCGGGGATGTACGCGCGCGCGTTCCTCGAGGGGCGGCTGACGCGGCCCCAGCTGCGGAACTTCCGCCGAGAGCTCAAGACGGGCGGGGGCCTCTGCTCGTATCCGCATCCCTGGCTGATGCCGGACTTCTGGCAGGTCCCGACGGTGTCGATGGGGCTCGGGCCGATCATGGCCATCTACCAGGCCCGCTTCAACCGCTACCTGGAAGACCGTGGGCTCAAACGCACATCCGCGTCGAAGGTCTGGGCCTTTCTGGGCGACGGCGAGACGGACGAGCCGGAGTCGCTGGGGGCCATCACGCTCCCGTCGCGCGAGAACCTGGACAACCTGATCTTCGTGATCAACTGCAACCTGCAGCGGCTCGACGGTCCCGTTCGCGGGAACGGCAACATCATCCAGGAGCTCGAGGCGATCTTCCGCGGCGCAGGCTGGAACGTGATCAAGGTGCTGTGGGGGCACGGGTGGGATCCGCTGCTCGCCAGGGACCGCGAGGGGCTGCTGGTGAAGCGGATGGGCGAGATCGTCGACGGGTACTACCAGAAGTACTCGGTCGAGTCGGGGGCCTACATCCGCGAGCACTTCTTTGGCGCCTACCCGCGCCTGCTGGAGATGGTGGCGCATCTGTCGGACGAGCAGGTTCGCAAGCTCGGCGTGGGTGGGCACGACCCGGAGAAGGTCTACGCGGCGTACCAGGCAGCCGTCCAGCATACGGGATCGCCGACGGTCATTCTGGCGCGCACCGTCAAGGGCTACGGGCTCGGCGAAGCCGGGGAAGGCCGCAACGTCACGCACCAACAGAAGAAGTTGAACGAGGAGGAGCTGCGCGCGTTACGGACGCGCTTCGGCATTCCGATCTCGGATGCGGACGTGGCGAAGGCCCCGTTCTACCGGCCGCCCGACGACAGCCCCGAGATGCGCTACCTGCACGAGCGGCGACAGGCGCTGGGCGGCTACGTGCCGGCGCGCGCCGGCGAGTGCCTCCCGCTGACGGCCGAGACGGGGCCGCTGTTCGAGGAGTTCCACGGTGGGACCGGCACCCGGAAGATCTCGACGACCATGGCCTTCGTCCGCTTGCTGTCCAAGCTGCTGCGCGACGAGGAGCTGGGCAAGCTCGTCGTGCCGATCGTGCCCGATGAGGCCCGGACCTTCGGGATGGAGGCGCTGTTCCGTCAGGTCGGGATCTACTCGCACGTCGGGCAGACCTACGAGCCAGTCGACAGGGACACCCTGCTGTACTACAAGGAGGCCAAGGACGGCCAGATTCTCGAGGAGGGGATCACCGAGGCCGGGTCGATCTCGTCGCTGATCGCCGCGGGAACGGCCTACGCGACCCACGGCGTCAACACGATCCCCTTCTTCATCTTCTACTCGATGTTCGGTTTCCAGCTGATCGGCGACCTGGTCTGGGCCGCCGCCGATGCCCGGACGCGCGGGTTCCTCCTGGGGGGGACGGCCGGCCGGACGACGCTGGCGGGCGAGGGGCTCCAGCACCAGGATGGCCAGAGCCACCTGCTCGCCTATCCCGTGCCCAACCTCGTGGCCTACGATCCCGCGTTCGCCTACGAGATCGCCGTCATCATCGAGGACGGCATCCGGCGGATGTATCGGGATCAGGAGAGCGTGTTCTACTACCTGACGCTGATGAACGAGGCGTACGCCATGCCTGCCATGCCGGCGGGCGTCCGCGAGGGGATCCTGAAGGGCATGTATCGGCTCGGTGCGTCGGCGCACCCGCAGAGGAAGCTCAGGGCGCAGCTCCTCGGGAGCGGTGCCATCCTCAACGAAGTGCTCGCCGCCCAGTCGGTGCTCGAAGAGCGTTACGGGGTGGCGGCCGACGTCTGGAGCGTCACCAGCTACAAGGAGCTCTACCGGGACGGCCATGCGGCCGAGCGCTGGAACAGGCTCCATCCCGCGGAGAAGGCGCGCGTGCCCTACGCCGCACGGTGCCTGGCCGAGGCGCCGGGCGTCGTCGTCGCGGCCTCCGACTACGTGAAGGCGCTCCCCGACTCGATCGCCCGCTGGGTGCCGCGTCCGCTGGTGTCGCTAGGCACCGACGGGTTCGGGCGCAGCGACGGGCGCCGCGCGTTGCGAAATTTCTTCGAGGTCGATCATCGCTTCATCACGCTGGCCACGCTGCACGCGCTCGCGCGCGACGGCAAGATCGACTGGCCGGTCGTGCAGCGGGCGATCGCCGAGCTGGATATCGACCCCGAGAAGGTGGATCCAGCGATCTCGTAACACGGGCCGTCGCATGGCCCGACACGCCGAGAACGCCGTGGCAACCGATCTGACACTGCCGGAGCTGGGGGAGGACATCGACTCGGGCGACGTCGTGCGGGTGCTGGTGTCGGTGGGCGACGCCATCGTCGAGGATCAGCCGATTGTCGAGCTGGAGACCGACAAGGCAACGGTCGAGATTCCGGCGGCCGCCGCGGGCACCGTCCGGGAGGTTCGCGTCCAGGAGGGGGACACGATCCAGATCGGTCAGGTGCTCCTCGTGCTCGACGGTCCGGCGTCCGAGGCGGGCTCGGGCGCGCGGGTGACGGCGCCGGCGGCGATCCGGCGCCCAGAGGTCGCGGACGTGGCGGACGCCTCCCGGCCTCCCGCCGGGGCCGGCGAGCCCGCCGACGAGACCACGGCCACCGTCGTGGCGGGCGCCTCCCGGTCTCCCGCCGGTGCCGACGAACCTGCCGACGAGACCGCGGCCACCGTCGTGGCGGGCGCGCCAGAGGACACCGCGCCTGACGGCGAGGCGCCGGCGCGCGTGCCGCCGGCGTCCGCGACGCCGGCGCCGCGGGGGGAGGTCGTCGCGATCGGTCGCGGGCAACCGGTGGCCGACCGCGAAGGTCCGCGCGCCGGCGTGGCGGCCGGGCCGGGCGTGCACCGCGTGGCCCGCGAGCTCGGCGTGGACATCGCCGCCGTTCGGGGCTCGGGACCGCAGGGCCGGGTCGCCGCCGAGGACGTGGTGGCCTTCGCCCGCGGTCTGATCACGCGGGGCCGCGGCGCTCCTGGCGGGCCGTCGGAGACGGTCGACTTGCCCGAGTTCACGCGGTGGGGTGAGGTCGAGCGCGTCCCGATGAAGGCCGTCCGGCGAGAGACCGCCCAGCACCTGTCGCACGCCTGGACGACCATCCCCCACGTCACGCAGCACGATCGGGCCGACGTGACGGAGCTCGACCGGCTGCGCAGGCGCTACGCTCCGCGGGCGGCGGCCGCCGGCGGCAAGTTGACGGTGACCGCCATCGCGCTCAAGGTCGTGGCGACCGCGCTACGCGCGTTCCCCCAGTTCAACGCCTCGGTCGACATGGCGACCCGGGAGATCATCCAGAAGCGCTACGTCCACATCGGCGTCGCCGTCGACACCGATCGCGGCCTGCTCGTGCCCGTTATTCGTGACGCGGACCGGAAGAGCATCATCGACTTGACGGTGGAGCTGTCGCAGGCGGCCGAGAAGGTCAAGCGCCGGAAGATCACGCGGGAGGAGATGGAGGGCGGCACCTTCACGATCACCAACCTCGGCGGCATCGGCGGCACGGCGTTCTCGCCGATCGTCAACTGGCCCGAGGTCGCGATCCTCGGGCTGTCTCGATCGACGACCGAGCCGACCTACGTCGAGGGCCAGCTTCAACCGCGGCTGCTGCTGCCCCTGTCGCTCTCCTACGACCACCGGGTCATCGACGGTGCCGACGCGGTCCGCTTCCTTCGCTGGATCGCCGAGGCCTTCGAGCAGCCGTTTCTGCTGGCTCTCTAGTGCACCGCCGTCGAGATGCGGTCACGGATCGGGTTCGCAGCGCGCCCAGGCGCAAGGCGCCGCGACGAGGAATACCGGGAGTATTTCGAGGAGCGGCAACGCCGCGGGTGGGTGTGCTGCGGGCTCGAGGGGTGCCGGATCTCGACGGCGGCGCACTAGCAGCGCGTGGCAAGAGTCCTGCTGCAGTCGGCCGGCGCTGCGGCCCGTAGATCGTGCCCCACGCCGCCGCCGCAGGGGCCTCCGGTTTACGGGGTGGACGTCGTGTCGCCCGGGACGGAACCGCCAGCCTGCTCGTCGTAAGCGTCGGCCTGCTCGTGGGCGTGATAGGAGCTACGCACGAGCGGGCCGGATTCGACGTGGCCGAAGCCCAGCCCCAGGGCGATCCGCTTGAGCGCCGCGAATTCGTCGGGGTGGTAGTAGCGGGTCATCGGGAGGTGGGTCGGTGACGGACGCAGATACTGACCGACGGTCAGGATCCCACACCCGACACGGCGCAGGTCCTTCATCGTCTCGACGAGCTCGTCCCATTCCTCACCCAGGCCGACCATCACTCCGGACTTGGTCGTGATCCGCGGCGCGTAGTGGCGCGCACGGTCCAGGAGCTCGAGCGTGCGGGGATAACGCCCACCCGAGCGGGCCTGGCGATACAGCCGCGGGACGGTCTCGGTGTTGTGGTTCAGGACGTCGGGACCGGCGTCCAGGACGGTGTGCAGCGACTGCGCCTTGCCCTGGAAATCGGGGATCAGGACCTCGACGCGGCACTCGGGACGGGCCCGGCGAATCTGCCGCACGGTCTCGGCGAAGGCCCCGGCGCCGCCATCCTCGACGTCGTCGCGGTCCACCGACGTGACCACGACGTGGCTTAGCTCCATGGCGCGCACCGCCTCGGCCACGCGGGCCGGCTCGGCGACATCGAGCGCGGGCGGTCGTCCGTGGCGCACCGCGCAGTAGCCGCAAGCGCGCGTGCACACGTCGCCGAGGATCATGAAGGTGGCCGTACCATGGTGCCAGCATTCCCCGATGTTGGGGCAGTGGGCCTCCTCGCACACGGTGTGGAGCCCCATCTCCCGCATCAGGCCCTTGAGGCGGACGTAGGTCGGTGACCCCGGGGCGCGGACCTTGAGCCACTCGGGCTTGGGCTCGCGCGGGCGGGCGACCGTCTCTGATCGAGTCGTCATCGCTGGTGGGGATCCGGCTGGTCGCCGCGTCGCCGCGACGGTCGGGTGCGGATGCGCCGTTCCCGTATATTACCGGTTCGACTCGACGCGGCGCAATCGGGGCGCCGCACGGCTATACTGTCGAGCGTCGTCTCGTTGCGCTTGCGTTTCTCCTCGACGATGCCTTCGCCCCCGACCGGCTCGCTGGCGATCACGTGGCTCGGTCACGCGACGTTTCTGCTCGTCTCTCCCGGCGGCACTCACATCCTCCTCGACCCGTGGCTGACCGAGAATCCCGCGTGCCCGCCGGCGTTCAAGCGCGTCGATCGGGTCGATCTCCTGCTCATCACGCACGGGCACGCCGACCACGTGGGTGACGCGGTGCCCGTGGCACGTGCGACTGGGGCCGACGTCGTGGCCGGCGTCGAGTTGTTGTCAGTGGCTCGGGACGAAGGGCCTTCAGCGTCTGCACCCGATGAACATCGGGGGCACCCAGGAGCTCTCGGGGCTCTCGATCACGATGGTGCCGGCCGTGCATAGCGGTGGCGGCGTTGATGCCGGAGGCGTCGTCTACCTGGGAGAGCCGGCGGGATACGTCCTGCGGCTGGAGAACGACCTCACTCTCTACTTCGCCGGGGATACCGCGCTCTTCGGCGACATGCGCCTCATCCGCGAGATGCATCAGCCAGAGATCGCGTTCCTGCCGATCGGTGATCGCTTCACCATGGGCCCCGACGCCGCGGTGCGCGCCAGCGAGCTGCTGGGGGTCCGGCAGGTCGTGCCGATGCACTTCGGCACCTTCCCGAGGCTGACCGGATCGGTGACGCGCTTCAGGGCGCTCCTCGAGCCGACCGGTATTGAGGTGCTGGAGCTGCGTCCCGGCGAGACCGCGCGCTAACCCCACGCGCTTAGCGCCAGACTAGTAACGTACGTGGACTTTGGGGTTTCGTTGACGGTCTTCCGTGGCTGCCAACATAATGGGCCGTGGCCACGACCTCGACGGGCTCACCCGATCGGATCGAGACGGAGACCCATCCCGACGCCTACCGACACTGGAAGCTGAGCTTCGGGGGTCCCATCGCCACCCTGTCGATGGACGTCCAGGAGGACGGAGGGTTGTCCCCGTCCTACCGGCTGAAGCTCAACTCCTACGACCTGGGAGTCGACCTCGAGCTCGCGGATGCGATCCAGCGCATCCGGTTCGAGCATCCCGAGGTGCGGGTCGTCGTCATCACCAGCCTCAAGGAGCGCGTCTTCTGCGCGGGAGCGAACATCTTCATGCTGCGGGACTCGTCGCACGGCGCGAAGGTCAACTTCTGCAAGTTCACCAACGAGACCCGGCTGGCCATCGAGGACGCCAGCGCACACTCTGGAATCAAGTTCGTGGCGGCGCTCAACGGTACCTGCGCCGGCGGCGGATACGAGCTGGCCCTGGCGTGTGACCAGATCGTCCTGGTCGACGACGGCCACTCCGCCGTGAGCCTGCCGGAGACGCCGTTGCTCGGCGTCCTGCCCGGCACGGGCGGGCTGACCCGGGTCGTGGACAAGCGGAAGGTGCGCCGGGATCTCGCCGATGTGTTCGGCACGCGCGCGGAGGGTGTCAGGGGCCGTCGCGCGGTGGAGTGGGGGTTGGTCGACGCGGTGTATCCGCCCAGCCAGTTCGTCTCGGGGGTCGACCGGCACGCGCGGTCGCTGGCGGCGACGTCCGATCGTCCCGCGTCCGGCCCGGGCGTCACGCTGTCGCCGCTACGGCCCACGATCACCGACGAGGGGATCGCGTATGGGTGGGTGCGGGTGTCGATCGACCGGGCGCGGCGCGTGGCCGCGCTGACGGTCGAGGCCCCGTCGACGTCACAGCCGGCCTCACCCGAGCAGATCGAGCAGGCCGGCGGCGCGTTCTGGCCGCTCGCGGTCTTCCGCGAGCTCGACGACGCGCTGCTCCGCCTGCGGATGAACGAGTCGGGCATCGGCACGGTGGAGCTGCGCACCGTCGGTGACCCGGAGGCGGTGATCGCCGTCGATCGCACGCTACTGGCCCACCGTTCGCACTGGCTCGTGCGCGAGATCATCCTGCTCGTCAAGCGCACGCTGAAGCGTCTCGACCTGACGGCCCGGAGCTTCTTCGCGCTGATCGAACCCGGCTCGTGCTTCGCCGGGACGCTGTTCGAGCTGGCCCTCGCGGCGGACCGGTCATACATGCTCGACGATCCGGACCGTCCGACCGCGATCGCGTTGACCGGGATGAACGCCGGGCTGCTGCCCATGGGGAACGGGCTGTCCCGGCTCCAGGTCCGGTTCCTCGCCGCGCCCGAGCGGGTCGACGACCTGGTGTCCGGGCCGGGGCGCTTCGGCGCCCCGGCCGCGCTCGCGGCGGGCCTGGTGTCGTTCGCGCCCGACGATCTCGACTGGGACGACGAGGTGCGGCTGGCCATCGAGGAGCGGGCCGCGCTGTCGCCCGACGCGCTCACCGGGCTCGAGGCGAACCTGCGGTTCGCGGGCCCCGAGACGCTCGAGACCAAGATCTTCGGCCGGCTGTCGGCCTGGCAGAACTGGATCTTCCAGCGGCCGAACGCGGTCGGGGCCCACGGCGCGCTCAAGGTCTACGGATCCGAGGCGCGCCCGGAGTTCGACTGGAACCGGACGTGATGATCTCCGCCGACAGGATTCCGAACAACGTCGATCTCGCCGGCAACCGGCGACTCCAGCGCGCGCTGGAGCACTGGCAGCCCAGGTATATCGAGTGGTGGCGCGAGATGGGTCCCCAGGGCTTCCAGGATCAACATCACGTCTATCTGCGGACCGCGATCAGCGTCGACCCCGAAGGCTGGGCGCACTTCGAGTTCGTGAAGCTCCCCGACTACCGCTGGGGCATCTTTCTGGCCGAACCCGTCCGCGACCGCCCGATCGGCTTCGGCGACCTGTATGGCAAGCCGGTCTGGCAGGAGGTGCCCGGAGAGTTTCGCAACCAGCTGCGCCGCCTGATCGTCACCCAGGGCGACACCGAGCCCGCGAGCGTCGAGCAGCAGCGCTCCCTCGGCCGCGCCTGTCCGAGCCTCTACGACCTGAGGAACCTGTTCCAGGTCAACGTCGAGGAGGGGCGGCATCTCTGGGCCATGGTGTATCTCCTGCACTCCTACTTCGGGCGAGATGGTCGTGACGAGGCGGAAGGGCTGCTGGAGCGACACAGCGGCAACGTGGACAAGCCGCGCATCCTGGCGGCCTTCAACGAGCCGATCGAGAACTGGCTGGACTTCTTCATGTTCACCATGTTCACCGACCGCGACGGGAAGTCGCAGCTGATGTCGCTGTCCGAGAGCTCGCTCGATCCGCTCTCCCGGACGACGCGCTTCATGTTGACCGAGGAGGCGCATCACATGTTCGTGGGGGAATCCGGGATCGCGCGCATCCTGGCACGAACCTGCGAGCTGCTGCGCGAGTCGACCGGCGTGGCCGAGGACGTCACCCGGCAGGGCGCCATCAGCCTGCCGATGGTTCAGCGGCACCTGAACTTCTGGTTCAGCCAGAGCCTCGACCTCCATGGCGGCGAGATCTCGAGCAACGCCGCCTCCTACTTCGCCAACGGGCTCAAGGGGCGGGCGCAGGAGAGCCGCTACGAGGACCACCTGGCGCTGGACAGCTACTACCCGATGAAGGTGCTCGAGGACGGTCGGCCGACGTCTCGCGAGGTACCGACGCGGAACGCCATGAACGAGATCCTGCGGGACTGGTATGTCGAGGATTGCGAGGCCGGCGTGGCGCGGTGGAACCGGACCCTCGAACGGTTCGGCCTCTCCGATCGACTGCGGCTGCCGGATCGCAAGTTCAACCGCGCCATCGGCCTGTACGCCGGCCATCACTTCGACCCCGATGGCCGGCCGCTGTCGGCGGAGGACTGGGAGACCCGCAAGAGCGACTGGCTGCCCGTCCCGGCGGACAAGGTCTATCTGCGCAGCATCATGGTCGAGCCGGTGTTCGAGCCGGGCCGGTTCGCCAACTACATCGCTCCGCCGACCCGGGGCGTCGACCGCAAGCCCGTGGATTTCGAGTATGTCAGGACCGAGGAGTGAGCCGCCGGCGGACCCGCTGCTGGCCTGGCGCCGGGAGTTTCCGATCCTGGAGGAGTGCACCTACCTCGTCAGCCACTCGCTCGGCGCGATGCCGCGCGGTGCGGCGGAGCGTCTGGGCGCCTACCTCGAGACCTGGAACCGGCGGGGCGTTCGCGCCTGGACGGAAGGCTGGTGGGAGTCGGGCCGTGAGACCGGCGATCTCCTGGCGCCGATCCTCGGCACGCCCGCGGGCGCGATCTCGATGCACCAGAACGTCGCGGTGGCGCAGGGGTGCGTCGCGTCCTGTCACACCTTCGGCGGGAGCCGGCGGAAGGTCGTGCTCTCGGATCTCGAGTTCCCCTCGACCATGTATCTCTACGAGGGGTTTCGCCGGTATGGCGCCGAGGTGGTCTACGTCCCGTCGGACGGCGCCATCGAGGCCCCGACCGAGCGGCTCCTCGATGCGATCGACGAGCACACGGTGCTGGTCCCGATCTCGCTCGTCCTCTTCAGGAGCGCCGCCCTCGTCGATGTCCGCGCGGTGATCGAGAGGGCCCACCGGGTCGGGGCGCGGGTGATCCTCGACGTGTATCAGGCCGCCGGCAGCGTGCCGCTCGACCTGGAGGGGATGGGCGTCGACTTCGCGGTCGGCGGCTCGGTCAAGTGGCTGTGCGGCGGCCCGGGCGCGGGCTATCTCTACGTCCGGCCGGACCTCGCAGGGGCGCTCGAGCCGGCGCTCACCGGTTGGGCCGCGCACGCGGCGCCGTTCGCCTTCGAGGGTGGTCCGACCCGCTACGCGGCGCCGCCCTCGCGATTTCAGACGGGCACCCCCAACGTGCCGGCCTGGTACGCCGCACAGGCCGGCTACGCGATCGTGCGAGAGGTCGGCGTCGCGGCCATCCGGGAGAAGTCGCTCCGCCTGACACGTCGCATCATCGCCCACGCGACGGCGCGCGGCTACGCCGTCAACACGCCGGCCGACGACGCGCGGCGCGGGGGAACCGTGACCCTCCGGGTTCCGCGCTCCGCCGCGGTGGCCCAGGCGTTGATCGACCGGCAGGTCATCATCGACCATCGTCCGGGTGCGGGGATCCGGATCGCGCCGCACTTCTACACCAGCGAGGCGGACATCGACCGCGCGCTCGACGCCCTGGACGAGCTCGTGGCCGACCCGGCGCTCACCGCGACCTCTCCGGGGTCGGGCGGATGATTCACCGCATCGCCGTGCTGGGCGCGGGGACGATGGGGCACGGCATCGCGCATGCCGCGATCACGGGCGGGTTCGAGACGCGGCTGTTCGACGTGTCGCCGGACGCGCTCGAGACGGCCCGGGCGGCGATCACCCGCATCGTCGACGCGGGAGTCGATCGCGGCAAGGTCGCGTCCGCCGAAGCCCCCACGCTGGTGCAGCGGCTGACGATCTCGGGGGTGCTCGAGGAGGCCGTGTCGGACGCCGAGCTCGTCATCGAAGCCGTGCCCGAGCGGCTCGACCTCAAGCTGTCCCTGATGGAGCGGCTCGGCCGCCTCGTGTCGCCCAAGACCGTGATCGCGTCCAACACGTCGGGTCTGAGCATCACCGAGATGGCCGGCGCGGTGGCCGGGCCGGGCCGCGTCGCGGGAATGCACTTCTTCAATCCCGTACCGAGCATGAAGCTCGTCGAGATCGTGCGCGCGCTCGAGACCACGTCCGAGACCCTGACCGCCATCGAGGAGGTGGCGCGCCGGATGGGCAAGGAGACGGTGGTCGTGCGCGAGTCTCCGGGGTTCGTCACCAGTCGGGTCAACGCCATGATCGGGAACGAGGCCTTCTATCTCCTCCAGGACGGGATCGCCTCGGCGAGGGATATCGACAAGGCACTCAAGCTTGGGCTGAATCACCCGATGGGACCGTTCGAGCTCGTGGATCTGGTGGGTCTCGACACGCGCCTTGGCGTGCTCGAGTTCCTGCACCGCAGGCTCGGCGAGAAATACCGACCGTGCCCGCTGCTCGTGCAGTACGTCGATGCTGGCCGGCTGGGAAAGAAGGTCGGGCGGGGCGTCTACGACTACTGATGGTTTGATCGTTCCGCCCCCCGCGAAACTGACAGAGTCGTGCGCGCTCCTCGCGCCTGGCCCGCCGGGCGCCGCGCTCCAGCGACCACGAAGGAATCGACCGTTGCCGGCCACAGGCCGCCCGGACTCCGGGTCTCGGGGCCGAGGCCCGGAGTCCGCACGGCGTCAGAAGAATTTCCGGCTCAGGTTGAACCCGATGAACCAGTCGTTTCGGTCGTCGCCTCCGCGGGCCATCTCTGCGAGGGTCGTGTTGAACCAGTTCGAGAAGTTGATCTGGAACGTATGCCCGCCGATGAGCCGCTCGAATCCGAAGCTGGCATGGTGGTCACCGGGGTCGTAGCCGCCCACGCGGGGCGTGAACTCTCCGACCAGATACATGTTCCGACGCACCGCGACACGTGCTCCGAGCCCCAGCATGAAGGTGTGGTTGTCCCCGGCGATCTCATCCGGGAGCGGATTCGAGTTGGCCACCCAGATGGGTTCGATGTAGACGGTACCGCGCCGGCGGCCGAGTTTGCGCGAGAGCACCACCCCGACCCCCGACGAGTACTCCTCCCGGAAGTTGTCCCGCCCCTCGACCGTTACGACCGCATCGAGGCTGATCGGGTCCGAGTAGCCTTCCTTGACGATGTTGCGCTGCCCCATGAGCTGCATCGTCTTGCTGTTGTTGCGGTGAAAGACGAGCTGCGTGCCCGACATCAGTCCGAAGCGGACGTCGAACGCCATGGTCGCCCGCGAATCGAACCCGAAGAGGTCTTCGGCCAGGTTCCCGAAGTGACCTTCAGCGAGCGGTCGGGAGAATCGATGGACGAGCCTGAAGCCGAACTTGTGTCTCGGCATGCGCAGGTTGGTCGGCAGCATGGATCACCGTGAAATCCGTCTCGGCCCGATCCAACGACATGTCGTCGTCATCGGTTTGCGCAACCGTGACCTCGGGGGCGTCGCCCTCGGATCCGGCTTCGGATTCGGTCGTCGCCTCGGTCTCGGCGACGGGTTTCCCGCCAGTCTTCTTGTCCTTGTCTGCCGGGGGAGTGTCGGCGGCCACCGTGCCCGGCGCCGAGACGGTCAGGACCAAGAGCCATGCCATCACGCTGCGAGTAAGGACTGTCATGTTTCGGCACTCCATGGTGAGCCGATTCACTGCCACTCGCGGGCGCCACCACAAGGCTGCCCCTTATCTCCTTGTGGCCGTTCCCGCAGTACTCCGAGCACTCGAACGGAAACGTCCCCGCCGTGTCGGCGACGAACTCGATGGTCACGACCTCGCCCCCCCTCGGGATCTCCTCCTCGACGTCGAACTCGTCGATCTTGAAGCCGTGCACGCCGTCGTTCGACGTCAACGTCCAGCTTGACGGTGTCGCCCTCGACGACCTCAATCGTGTCCGGCGTGTATTTGAAACGCTCGGCGGTCAGCTCGATCTCCTTCACGTCCACAGCCCCGACCCATCCGGCGGCCATGGCCACAAATGCCAGCATGCACCAGCGATCCGACCAGTCTCTTCCGCGTCATCGGTTTCCTCCTTGGGTGTTGGAAATGGGGGCCGTCGGGCGCCCCCCGGCCATGATACCCTGAGGGACCGTCTGCGCGAGTGTCGTTTCGCGCAGGGTTGCGCGCCACGATGAGCCGATCCTGGAAAGTCGTCCTATAATGCTGCGATGGGTCCAGGGCCGTCGGAACGTCAGATCTTCACGCTTCAGGACGCGCAGGCGTTGCTGCCTGCCGTCCAGCAGTTGACTGCCGAGGCGGTCGGCCGGGCCGAGTCGTTGGCGGATCGAATCAGCGGACTCTCGGAGACCGATCCCGAGCGCGCTCGGCTGGCGGCGGACCTGAACGAAATCGTGGGTGGCTGGGCGAGTCGCCTGCGGTCGATGGGCGCCGAGGTCAAGGGGCTCTGGCTGGTCGACTTCGACAACGGCCAGGGCTACTACTGTTGGTCTTATCCCGAGGAGATCCTGGCGCACTACCACGACTACGACGACGGCTTCGATGGTCGCATGAAGATCGTGTGACGGGGATTCCGGCGTGGATGACGCCGGGAGCCGGGGCTCGTGATCGAGCCGACGGCCGGAAGACAAGTGGGAGCCGGCGGCGCCGGCGGCCGGTCTGGCGCTCCCCGCGCCGCGGAGGTTGCATGCGAGTTCGGCTTTCGGTCTGGGTAACCGCCACGACGGTCGTCGTCGCCTCGGCCCTGCTGGCGGCCGCGGCGCCTCAACGCACGCAGGAATTCACCGAGGCCCAGCTACAGATTGCGGATCTCCTCTACACGGATGGCCAGTTTCGCAAGGCCCTCGATACGTATACCAAGGCCAGGGAAACCGACGACCGGCACCAGCGACGCCGGGCGGCCAGCGGCATCGTGCGGTCGGCCCTGCGGGTGGCGCGGTTCGACCTGGCGCGCTCCGAGGCCGCGCTCCTCAGGGAGTCGGCGCCCAACGAGTCCGCGGCGATCGCGTTGCACGGCGACGCGCTGTGGGCCTGGGGTCTCTTCCAGGAGGCCGAAAAGGCCTACGACGAGGCCTTGCTCGCGGACTCCGAGTCCGCCAGGGCGTTCAACGGTCGGGCGCGCGCGCTGGCCGCGCGAGGGGAGCTCACCGGAGCGCTCGACGCGGCCCAGACGGCCGTGAGGCTGGCACCCCGGGAGGCCGAGCTGCACCACACCTCTGGCACGATCCTCGAGCGGATGCACCGCTTCGAGGAGGCGGCGGCGGCCTTCGTCAACTACGTCAACCTGCTCCCGAATCGTCACCGGAGCGACAAAGCCGCCTGGGCCCGTTCCGAGATTCGGTTCCTCCGGTCGTTCGGCCGACGCGTGCCGCTCGAGATGGAGCCCGCCGCGGCCGAGCAGCTCCACACCATGCCCTTCAAGCTCATCAAGGACAAGGTCGTCGTGAGAGCGAAGATCAACGATGGCCGTCCGATCGATCTCGTCCTCGACACGGGTGCCGAGAAGACCGTGCTGTCGCGGCGCTCGGCGCAGCGCCTTGGCGTGACGCCGATCGTCTACACGCTCAGTGCGGGCGTGGGCGACGTCGGGCTTCGGGGGTTGCAGCTGGGCCGGCTGGATTCGCTCGAGATCGGGTCGCTGCGGATCAACAACGTGCCGTGTCTGATCAAGAGCCCCTCGCTCGGGGGGCTGCCCAGCCGGGAGCCGGACGGGTTCTCGCCCCTGGCGCTCGGGATGTCAATGGCGATCGACTACCAGCGGCGCGAGATCACCATGGCGCGTCGCCTCCCCGCGCCGTCGGCCGAGATCGAGCTGCCGCTTCGGTTGCATCGACTGGCCACGGTGCGGGGTACCGTCAACGGTGAACCGGTGAGCTTTGTCGTAGACACCGGTGGGCAGGTGCTCTCGATCAGCGAGTCGACGGCCAGCTCGATGCCGGGCCCGCCCGGAGGACGGCGGATCCCACTGCGCGTCTACGGCACATCCGGCTGGGACAAGGACGCGTTCCTGATGCCCGGTGTTCGGCTCCAGTTCCAGGAGATCCGGCTCCCGAGCTTCCCGGTCGTGGTCCTCAACCTGAGGGCGCCCAGCGCGCTGCTGGGCTTCCGCGTCGGGGGAATCGTCGGCCACGACTTCCTCAGCAAGTACAAGGTTGGGATCGACCTGCAGCGCAGCGTCGTCGCGCTCGCCGCGATCTGACCTCCTCCCCCGGGCTGCTAGGAGCGCCGGGTGTCGCGTTCGCCCTCGCGCCGCCGTTTCGCCTCCAGCCGCGCTCCGCGCCTGCGATGGGCCTCTTCGGTTCGACGTCGGTCCTCGGCCGTCTCGGAGCGTAGCGGCGGCACCGGGATCGGCCGACCCTGCGCATCGACGGCGACGAACGTCAGAAAGGCTCGGCTCGTCACCAGCTGCGCGCCGGTCAGGACCTCCTCGGAGAGCACCTCCACCTCCACCTCGAACGACGTGCGAAACGCGCAAGTGACTCGGGCCCGCAGGATGATCAGGTCGCCGACCCTCACGGGATGCAGGAACTCGAGCCCGTCCACGGCGGCCGTCACCAGCAGGCCGCGGGTATGGCGGTGTCCGGCGATCACTCCCGCGATGTCGATGAGATGCATCACCGTTCCACCGAGGATGAAGCCGAGCGGGTTCGCGTCGTTCGGCAGAACGACCTGCACCATCTCGGTGGCCGAGTCCGCGGGGCTCTTGGCCGGCGGGCCTCCATCGAAAGCGTCGGGCTGGGTCACGAGCTGTTGCCCTGGCGGTCCAGGAAGGCGTGCAGCGTGGTGCGCAGCTCCGGCGGAAGGTCCTCGTCAGCCAGAGAGCGAACCAGCGACACGGTGGACCGATAGGTCCGCAGGTGGGCTTCGCAGCTCGCGCACGCGGAGAGGTGTCGGTCGAGCTCGGCCTGCGTGCCGGCGGGCAGGCGCGCCTCAAGGTAGTCCACCAAGAGCTCGACGATGCGGGAGCACCCGCTCATCGCCGCTGCTGGTCCCGGAGAGGGCTGCTAGAAGTCGTAGCCGATCCACACATCGAACTTCGCTCGCCGGAACGTCGCGCTGCCGCCGTCTGCCGCGAACAGCACGTCCTCCCACGCCGTGTTGAACAACGTCCGCCATGACCAGTCGAAGTGAATCGGGAACCCGAGCGCGAAGGTTTCCAGACCGAGTCCGTAGGAGGCGCGGGTGTCCACCAGTCGGAAGCCCGAGACCTCCGTCGGGGCTCCGAGGGTCTGCTCGAACTGGCTCGTCTGCTCGTTGAAGGTCGAGCCCGTGACCGGCGTCTGCATCTGGGTGTCGCTGGTCCACAGGGTGAACGTCTCATCGTTGAACCCCGCCCCGCCGAGGTTGGCGAAGAACACTCCGCGGATGCCGCCCATGACGCCGATTGGCGTCAGCATGGCCTCGATCAGCGGAAACCGTAGCTCGGCGTCGAGGAAGAACGCCTTGTGCCCGATGAACTCCAGATACTCGTAGCCGCGCATCTCCGAATTGCCGCCGAAGTAGAGGAAGTCGGGGAAATCGCCCCAGCCGCGGAACCCGCGAGCGCGGAGAGCCAGGACGCCGTTCGTGCCGAGCCGCTGGTAGAAGCGGGCGTCGGCATCCAGCGTCTGTCTCGACAGCGTGTTGCCGATCTTGGGCGAGAACTCGAACGACAGCCGCATGGTGTTGCCGTCCAGCGGGCCGTATTCTCGAAAGGCGGTCGTCTCCTGCACGAAGGTGACGCCCAGGGGCACGAGCGTGCCGTTGTTGAAGACCGCCGTCCCGAACTGCTGCTGCTGGAACTCGCGTGAGAGGTCCTCGAGGGCCGGGTCGTCGAACTCCTCCGATTGCTGGATCACGCCGCCGAACAGCTCCAGCCGGCGGTACTTGTTGAGGGGGTAGATGCCGAACACCGTGCCCCCCCTCTGGGTCCTGACGGCGATGGCGGCGTCCCGATCCAGGAAGCTGAACGCCGGGTCGAAGAACACGCCGGACTGCCCGAAGTAGAACTGCGTCTGGGAGAAACCCTGTACGGCGTACTGGAACCGCTCCGCAAGGTTCAGATACGACAGCGAGAGGGTGCGGTACTGGGAGATCGACGCCGCATAGAAGTTGAATTGCTGGTCTCCCAGGACGTCGGTCATCGTCACCTGGGTGCCGCCAAAGATGTCGCCGCCGCTCGTCACTCCGAATCCGACGGGCGGCCGTCCCTCGAGGAAGAGCTTCTCGAACTTGCCCTTCCTGCGCTGGTTGTCGGCGATCAGCGTGTGGGTCAGCGGCGCCCGGAAGTCGATGATCGGGCCGGGACCGCCAAAATCGCTCGACGCGACGACGTGCAGCGGTTCGTCGGGCTCGATGGTGTGAAGCCCATAGTCTCCCTTGAAATACGTCACGAACGCGATCTCTTGCTGGCCCGCCGCGTCGCCTCGCTCCAGCGCGACGGGAGAGACGTTGCCGCCCAGCGCGTCGGTGTATTGCCTGAGCTGACCGTTGCCCAGGTCGAGCGTCCAGATATTGAAGATGTTGCCGTTGCGGGCCACCTCCGCCTCGATCATCTGGGCGGGATCGAGCGCGGTCGAGGAGAAGACGATCGTGTCGTCGTCGAGGAACTGCGCCCCTGAATCGTCGTGTGTCCCGAAGGTCAGCTGCGTCTTCTCACGCGTGTCGAGATCCAGACGAAACAGCTTGTCGTTGCCGCTGACGCGGGCGACGTAGACGATGAAGCTCCCATCGGGAGAGAAGGTGGGGGCGTAGGTGCCGAACTCGTCGTTGGTCAGGTTGGTCAGTGCCTCGGTTTCCAGGTCGAGGAGGAAGATGTTCCCGACCCCGTCCTGGAGGGCCGACATGACCGCGGTCCGGCCGTCCGGAGAGATGTCCGGGGACTCGGGCTCATCGACGTCGGTCATCTCGATCTTGCGCATGACCTTGGCGGTTGGGACGTCCTGGAGGACCAGCGACTTCTGCTTCTCGGTGCGCACGAAGTAGGCGAGCCGATCGCCGACGGGCGACCAGGACATCCACGGCGCCGTGGTGAACCGCGCGCCGGGCCCGGCGATGTACTCGTAACCGCGATCCTGGTCGAATCCCCCCGTGAGGTTGCGAATCACCTGGCCGTCCTTCGAGGAGACCAGGATGATGTCGTATTCGCGGTCCTTCCGGTTGGCGCTGACGGCCGCCAGCAAGTCCCCCGAGGGCGAGGCCTCGACCGAGAGGATGCCGACGTACCTGCTGCGATCCGGCCGGGGGGCCAGGTCTCTGCCGTAATCGGCCGGGCGCTCCTTGTCACGGAAGGGTCTGAACCGATCCTTGAGGTACTTGTCGAACTCGGCGTCGAACTCCTCCGGCTCGATCTTGAAGGCTTCCTGAAAGGGGCTCTCACCGCCGCCGATCATTGCGCGCCGGAGCGCGAAGAGGAACTGTCGGATGCCCTCCTTGCCCCACCGTGACTCGATGAACTCGAACACCGCGTGTCCGAGGTTGTAGACGAGGCGCGGGTTGGTGAACCCGCCATAGCCCTCGAATTCGCTCATCTTGGGAATGATGTCGGCGACGGCCGCGTCGCGCACCGTCATCATGTCCATCGGCGTCCACTGGCCGCGCATGTAGTCGGACAGCCCCTCGTCGACCCACAGGGGAATGCCACGGCGGATCAGCGACCGCGGGATGATGTCGAACTCGAAGATATGGGTGAGCTCGTGAACGATGAGTCCGTACAGACGATCCGGAGGCTCGTCGATGGGGAGCACCATCCGGTCGCGCTGAGGTTCGGCGAAGGCCGCGACACCCTCGGGGATCTCGCTCGGAATGATGTTCTGCTGCTCGAACTCGCTGTGGGTCTTGAACAGCACCAGGGGCACCGGCTCGGCGAGGTCGTGTTTGAGATCGCCCGAGATCTGCTGGTAGGCGCTCTCGGCGTAGCCCGCCACGCGTTCGAGGTGCTCCTCGAGCTCCGGGTAGTAGTAGATCTCGAAGTGCTCCGTCGTGTAGATGTGCCAGGCGAAGCTGTCGTATCGAATCCGGTTCTTGCCGAAGTAGGGGATGAACGGCGTCGACGGAGTCTGGGCGGCGATCTCCGGGACCGGTCCGGCGAGCATGAGCAGGGCAATGCCCCCGAGGCCGATGCGGCTCAGGAGACTCGATTGGCAGCGCGTCCACATACGTTTCACCTCGATTGCGCAAGCCTGACCGCAGGCTGCTTCGGACCTGGGCCATCTTACTTTTCTAAGACGGGCCCTGCAACGGCGGGGATCCAAGACCTGCGGCGAGTCCGCAAGAGACGTACCAGCCCGGTCGGGAGCGATCGAACCGCCGGGCGGTTGGCGGGAATCGGGTTCGCCTCCGAGTCCCCGGCCCGGTGGTGTCCTCGAAGCTGATCGGTCGCGACCTTTCCTGGGGACACGTGGTCCGCTGGCGGCCGGGAGCCCGTCCCGAGATTGCGCCCGGCGGCCGAATGCCGTGGGCCCTCGCCAGCGGCCGCCGCGATGGCGTCGGCGCAACGTCGGACTTTCACAACGGGCTGCTATACTCGGGGAATACCCGAAGGCCCTCGAGGGTTCCTGTATCAAGGTGTCCAAGATATTTACGGATACGGGGGGACGCCGGTTCGGGTTGAGCCTATGGTCTTGCGATTCCGTTCCAAGGCTGGCCCGATGCACGGGACCGCCAAGGCGGTGCCGTCGGGATTCGCCGACGAGGCGCTTTCACACGTCGACCGCCTCTACGGTGCGGCGATGAGGCTCGCACGCAACCCGGCCGACGCGGAAGACCTCGTGCAAGAAACCTACCTGAAGGCGTGGAGGGCATCGGGCCGGTTCGAGCCGGGAACCAACCTGAAGGCCTGGCTCTTCACGATTCTCAACAACACCTTTCGAAACGCCCGTCGGGACGGTGTCCGCGACCCGGTGAGCGTCGACAGCGAGGTGGCCGAGCAGACCGTCGTCGGGCGCGGCTCGGCCAGCACCCCCGAGGAGCTCCTGCTGCGGGAGTCGCTGGACGCCGATCTGCAGGCGGCGCTGGATGGGCTGCCGGAGTCGTTCCGGGAAGCCGTCTGGCTGCGAGACGTGGAAGAATTCTCCTACGCGGAGATCGCCACGATGACGGACGCGCCCGTGGGGACGGTGATGTCGCGGATCTCACGAGGTCGGCGACTGCTCTTCGAGCGGCTCACCGCGCCGGGGCAGGGGGTCGGGGTCGGGAAGCCGTGATTTTCTCGGGGCCAATCACGCCATCGGGGCGTCTTACCGTGGGACGGCAATGACTACCTGTGCAGAGATAAATGCGTTGGTGACCCCGTATGTGGATGGCGAAGCGTCCGCGGCGCAGCGGGCGGTCGTCGAGGAGCACCTGCGGGGCTGCGATGGCTGTCGGGCACGGGTGGCGACCGAGGGCAACGCCCGGCACGTCCTGCGGTCCCGGGCGTCGCACCTGGCGGCCGGCGCGCCGGCCGGGCTCCGGGCTCGCTGCGGGCCGGAGGTGCCTGACGATCGGGCCCAGCCATCCGAGTGGTCGCCGTCGCTCGCCGGCCCGGCGTTCGACGTTGCGCCGCCAGTGGCCAGCCGACGTGAGCGAGCCCGTCTCTGGGTCCCCCTGTCCATGGCGGCCACCCTCGTCCTCGCGATGGCCGGGGTCATCGGCTACGGCCTGAACCAGCGCGTGGAGGCGCTGCCGACCCAGCTCGCGCTGGATCATGCCAAGTGCTTCGCCCTCGGGGAGCCGCTGCCGGAGTCCACGACGCCCGCCCTGGTCGAAACATCGCTGCGGGAGAAGTACGGATGGCAGATCACCGTGCCCGAGGGGTCTGCAGGAGAAGATCTCGTTCTGCTCGGGGCCCGTCGGTGTCTTTCCAGCGAGGGGCAGGTGGCGCACGTCATGTACCGCCATCGCGGTCGTCCGCTGTCGCTGTTCGTGCTCCCCGGGGTGTCTCGCGACCGCCGATCTTTTGATATCATGGGCTACGAGACGATCCTCTGGTCGGGTACGCGCGCCGCCTATGCCGTGGTGGGCGAGACCCAGCCTGGCGAGATGCGACGGGTGGCGTCGTACTGCGAGAACCGGGTGCGATGAGCGCAAACGGTGGAACGGAGGGAAGGATGAAGTTGCGCTGGATCCTGGCCGCGGCGGGCTCGCTGGCGTTGGCGCTGCTCACCCTCCCGCTTGCCTTCGATCATTCGGTTCTGGTGAGCTCGGAGGCTGGGGCCGAGGCAACGGTGACGGAGGCGTCGGCCGATTCAGACACGTCGTTCTGCGAGCCGGAGCCCGACGAGGCGAACCTGGACTTCACGATCAAGGACATGAACGGCGAGAGCGTGGAGTTCGCCGACTACAAGGGGAGCGTCATTCTCCTGGACTTCTGGGCCACGTGGTGCGGCCCCTGCAAGATCGAGATCCCGGGATTCGTCGAGCTGCAGGACAGGTATCGGGACGAGGGGCTCGTCGTGCTGGGGTTCTCGGTGGACGATACCACCGAGAAGCTGAAGCCGTTCGCCGACGAGTACAAGATGAACTATCCGGTTCTGGTCGGGCTCGGCCGCGAGGACGTGCAAGAGGCGTTCGGCCCCATCTATGGCATCCCCACGACGGTCCTCATCACGCGTGAGGGCCAGATCTGCAAGAAGCACGTCGGCATGTCCAGCCAGGAAGAGTTCGAGAAAGAGATCAAGGCGCTCCTCTGAGAACCCGCCCGGCCACCCGAGAAACTGGACCTGTAGTATGATTCTTCGAGCGGCTGCGCGTCGGGTGACCGATCGTCGCGGCCCAGGTTGGAGGGTTCAGGATGAAGGGGTTCACGCGCGGTCGGCTCTCCTGTGGATGCGAGATCGCCTTCCGCGAGGGGCTGGAGGGCAGCCGCCTCACGGTCGTGCTCGCCGAGAAGGCGCCCCAGTGCCCCCTACCCCTGCACGTCCGTGATCTGCCGCTCTTCGACTACCGAGAAGCGCTTCGCCCGCCTACCCGACTCGGCCCACCCGAAGAAGAAGAGTTCGAAGAAGAAAGCTAGCACCCGCCCGTCTGCGGCCTCGAGCCTCATCGGGACGGTGGCGTCGGTTGCGGATCGAGTGGCCGCAGCTGCGAGCCCGTGTCCGAGAGCACGAGCGTGATGTCGTCGATGCGCTGGCCTTCGGCGATCGCGAGCGGCGTCTGGGTGACGTCGCTGCCCTCGCGGGTGACCGCCTGCAGCTGCCAGGGGGTGGGCAGGTTGACCGCGCGAATCAGATACGCCCCGGGAGCCGGGCCCACGAACGAGAACGTGCCATCCGGCAACAGCCTGGTCGCGTAGAACACGCCGTCGGTCTCGCCCGCCGCCGCTGCTCGGACGAGCACTCGCGCCAGATCGAGTGATGGCGTCGCGCCAGCGGAGTCGACGCGAGCCTGCCCCGAGATGATCGCGCACGGCGTCAGGGTGAGCGCGGTGCGCGAGATCGCCTCGGTGCCGATGTCGACGGTCTGGGTGGCGCAGACGTGGTCGTCCTCGAACGTCTCGCCGATCGCGTGCAGAAGGTATCGACCCGGCTGGACATCGACGATGAAGAAGGCGCCCATCGGAATGAGCTGCGCGGCGGATGGCGGGCCGGTCGTGTCGGTGACCGGGAGACGCGTGAGCGTCACGGCGGCGGATCGAAACCGCTCGCCATCGTGGCTCGTGATGCGGCCCGACACCGTCGTGCCGCCCCGTCCCACGGGCTGCGCCCCCGCGATGGCCGTGAGCGCGAGCGCGCCGAGCCCCATCGCGAGCAGCCCGTGGCGAAGGGCCTGCGTCGTGGCGAGGGCCGCCTTCGGAGAGGCCGCCGTCGGCGGGGGTGAGGCGCGACGAGCCATGGCGACACGTCCGCGAGCCGGCCACTCCCGGCGATGGTGTCCGAGAATCATGAGCGCTATCATAGTCCACACGACGTAAGGCCCGCGTGAGCGTGCCGCGTGCGTGACGCCGTCTCGATCGATGCGGCAGTGGCGGTCGGCGCGCGGCGCGCGGCTGTCGCAGACCACGCGCCGCCGCCGTCGGTCGAACGTCGCCAGGAGGACGTCCATGACCAAGCTGGAGTCGGAGGTCGAGGTCCAGTGTCCGAGCTGCCACGCCACCATCGTGGTCGATCTCAATCTGAAACGCGTGGTGCGCCACGTGGAGCCCGAGCGCGGAGACAAACCCGAGCTCTCGGAGGCCGAGAGAATACTGGCCGAGGAGAAGGAGCGTCGGGAGGCGATCTTCGATCAATCGGTGGTTGCCGAGAAGACGCGCGGTGACGCGCTGTCCAGGCGCTTCGACGAGGCCCTCAAGCAGGCGCGTGACGAGCCGGTCGAGCGGCCGAAGCGGGACTTCGATCTGGATTGAAATGCCACGGGCCGCTAGCGGACATACTCGGCCGGAAGCTCCGACCAGCGGTGACGGCCGCGGTAGTCGAGTGGTTTGCGGTCGGGGAACTGTTCCCTGAACTTCCGATACCGACGGCGGAGCCGATCGATGCGACGGTCCGATGACGTGATGGACCGGTGCGGATAGTCGGCGAGAAACCGTTCGACCTTCCAGACGTTGGTGTTCGGTAACCGCCAGTCATAGCCTTCGAGCTGTCGCAGATCCACGACCGCGTAGCCGGTGAGGCGTCCGGTGAGATCGACGAAGGGGTCCGCGTAGCTGAGCGCCAGCGCTCGCGGTGTGGCGAATACCGCGCGTCGCCCGTGGAGACCCGGATCCCGGGATCGCCCGATCGAGCCCCAGCGGCGGGCCCGGCGGTACACGAAGATCACGTGATCGAGTTGGTCGATCGACTCCAGGCTCATGAGCAGCGGCGGGTAGCCGTGCTGTTCGAGGATGACCGCGGCCGTGAGCACCGCCTCGAGGCAGTGCGCCCTGCCCGCCCGGAGGACCCCGCGGAAGCTGCGCAGCGTGCCGCCGCCCGGCGGAATCTCGTAGTTGTAGGGGAGCCGGTTGAGGAACGTCTGGACCCGCGCCGGGCTCGTGAGCCGACCGATGAGCCGGCGCTCAGGCGTCGTGAACGGCGGCGAGGCCAGCACCGTCACGTCCGGAAGCCCGAACGGGTGATCACGCCTACCTCACTGCCCGTCCACGGCGGCGCGGAGCTCGTCGAGGACCTGCCCGGGCGTCCAGTCGTATCCCATGTGCACGGCGGTCAGGGTGCCGTCTGGCGCGATGACCGCGGTCCGCAGCGTGTGGCTGATGTTGAGCGGGTCGTTCAGGTCTCGGGTGATCTGCACGCCGAAGCGCGCGGCGAAGCGATCGATATCGTCGCGCTCGCCAGTCAGGAAGCTCCAGGTCGCCGGGTCAGCGTCGAGCGACTCGGCGTGCGCCTTGAGGACCGGCGGCGTGTCGTACATCGGATCGAAGCTGACGGACATGAGCGCGACGCGGTCCCGGAGCTCCGCATCCTCGGCGAGCGTGCGCTGAATGCTCGCGAAGTGCCGATCCATCATCGGACAGAAGGTCGGGATCGGGCAGCGCGTGTAGATGAAGGTGAGCGCGACCGCCTTCCCGCGCGCATCCCGGAGCCGCCGCGTCCGGCCGTCCTGATCGACGAACGTCGCATCCGGCGCCTCGGTGCCCGGTCGTACCAGCTCGAGTCCGGAGGTGGCAGCGGGGGCGGGCGCGCGCGTCGTGATCTCGGAGAACCCGCTCCGCTGGAGATCCACCAGAAACGCGTCGCGATCCGTGACGAGCAGGACGGCCGTGACCAGATCGCCAGGCACCCGCCCCTCCAGCTCGCGGGGCCGGTCGACCCTGAACGGCATCGTCATGGCATCCATGTAGCCAGGAATGGCGTCATGCCTCAGGACGATCTCGCGCGTCTCCGGCCGGATCTCCTGGATCCGGCCTCTGATCTCGAGGCGCCTGGGCTCGGGGTCGCGCGCGCACGCCGTGACTAGGCACACGAGCAGGGCGACGGCGAGTCGTGGTGAGGTGACGTGCATTCCGAAACTCACTGTAGATCGGTGGCGGGACGACCGTAAAGCAGGTGGGAGAAAACCCCGGGGGGCTTGACGTGAATCCTGGTATACTCTCCCCGTTCAAAGAGAGCCCGCCGTATTGCCAGGGGGAGGATCGTCAGTCCTTCCCAGCCGCACGCACGTGAGCTTTCTGACGAGCGTCTCTCCCGGTGCGCGGGGACGGGCCGCTTCCATTGAAATCGCGCAGTATTCGTAGGAGCTAGTGAACGCAATGGGCCGTAGATTGTATGTGGGCAACCTGCCCTATTCCACCACCGACGAGGAGCTCAACGAGCTGTTCGCCAAGGCTGGCACAGTCGACAGCGTTCGCGTCATGCGCGACATGGCGACGGGACGCGCACGCGGGTTTGCCTTCGTCGAGATGGCGACGGACGAGGAGGCGCAGAAGGCGATCGACCAGTTTCATCAGCATGAGCTCTCGGGTCGTGCCCTGATGGTCAACGAAGCCCGCCCGAAGCCGACCGGTCCTCGCGGGTTCGGTCGTCCTTCCGACTTCGACAGCGCCGACTTCAGCGGTGGCCGGCGACGTGAGCCCCGCTGGTAGCGGCGATTCGTCGGCCGGGTCCCGAGCGGGCCTGGCATTCTCGCTCCCCGCGCCTTGCTTGGGCCGTCCGCGGCATTCCCCACGGCGGCCCTTCGCGTGACGCGGGACCTTCACCACGAGCGGCCACGGTCGTTCGACCATCGATGATTTGGGTCGGCACCTCCGGCTACAACTACCCTGAGTGGAAGGGGAGCTTCTACCCGGCCAAGCTGCCGGCGACCAAGATGCTGCCCTTCTACGCCGGCGAGTTCTCGACGGTCGAGATCAACTACAGCTTCTACCGATTGCCCAGCGAGAAGACGCTGGCGGGCTGGGTCGCCGCCACTCCCGAGACGTTTCGCTTCTCACTCAAGGCGCCACGCCGCATCACCCACGATGCGCGGCTCCGTCACTGCGCCGAGCTGGTCGATCTCTTCTGCGGTCTGGCTCGTCGGCTGGGCCCGAAGCTCGGCATCCTCCTGTTCCAGCTGCCACCGTCCTTCAGGAAGGATCTGGCGGTCCTCGATGACTTCCTGGGGATGCTCCCGCTCGGCACCCGAGCGGCCTTCGAGTTTCGCCACGCGTCGTGGCACGATCCCGAGGTCTTCTCCCGTCTGCGCGACCGTAACCTGGCTCTCTGCATCGCCGACAGCGAGCGGCTCTCGACGCCGGTCGAGGCGACGGCCAACTACGGTTATCTGCGCCTGCGGGACGAGGGGTATGGCGAAGAGGACATCGCTCGCTGGGGTCGGCTGATTGGCGATCAGCGGGCGTGGGAGGAAGGCTTCGTCTACTTCAAGCACGAGCGCGAGGGCAAGGGCCCCGAGTTCGCGCACCTGCTGCGCAAGGCGCTCGACGGCTGCCCCCCCCGCGTCCCGGGTGCCCCGGCGTCATTCTCGCCAGGGTCCTTAGAGTCTCCCTCTGGGATGGGTGAAACCCCTCGCCTTTAGGCGAAGCCTTCAGGAGGCCGCAGGGCCGGACCTCTTCGGGCTCTGGGACGTGCGCCGTGATAGTCGGCTTCAGCCGACGCGGCGCACTGATTCCCTCGCCTTCAGGCGAGGGAGACTCAATTAGCTGGACCTGGTGCCCGAGACGGCGCCGCTCGCCCGGCGGCCGAACCAGCGGCCCGAGAAGGTGTCTCCGTCCAGGTCGATCCACAGATGAACGAACCCGCCCGCGTCGGCTCCAACGATGTGGGCGCGGGTGCCGTCCAGGGTCACGCGCGCAATCGGGATCTCCGGCGGGAGCACCGGGCTGTGCGATCCGTCCTGCGCGCGTCGCTGCGCCGAGGGGCTCTCGTCGGGCACGAGGCGGCCCGTGAGCCGGTCCCCCCGACGGGTGATCTGCAGGGCGCCGCCGATCGAGACGCCCTCGTCGTCCGTGCCCCGATAGCGGTAGGTGCCGGTCGGGTCCAGGCCGGGCGCGGGCTGGGCATCGGACCCCGGGAGGAAGGCCTCGGCGATCGTCCGGCTCGTCGCCTCGCTCATGGGCGAGGAGGAGATGTTCGCGGTCATCGCGATCACGAGCCTGTCGTCCGGGTAGATCACGAACGAGGTCGTCCCGCCCACCGATCCCCCGCCGTGCGAGACGGTCCACCGGTCGTCCCAGTAGGCGTCATCGCGCCACCCGATCCCGTAGTGCGTCGTCGTGCCGTCGGTCGTGCGCTGTGGCGTCCAGAGCAGCGTCACGGTCTCCGGCTTCAGTAGCCTGCCGGGTTCGAGGAGCGCCGAGCCCCAGCGAACCAGATCGGTCGGCGTCGAGAGCCACCCGCCGCCCGCCCACTTGTTGCTCAGGTCGGCGTATCGACCGTTGTGCAACCGCCCGTCCTTGGTTCGAGCGTAGAACCGCGTACGGAAGGGCACGATGGCATGGGGCGTGTCGGGCACGGTGTCATGGAGCCCGAGCGGCGCCAGTACCCGTTGGGTCATGTAGGACAGGTAGTCCTGGTCGGCGGCGCCCTCGACTGCCGCGCTGATCAGGTTCCATCCGTAGCTCGAATAGAGATACTCGGAACCGGGTTCGTGCTCGAGCCGATCGTCCCCGAACATGCCGATGGCGTCGCGGACCGTGTCGTAGGCGTCCGCGGAGACGAACTCGTTGTGCCTGGGGTCATAGTCGGCGTAGTCGTAGGTGCGGATGCCCGCCAGATGACCCGCCAGCTGCCGGACGGTGATCGGCCAGCGCTTCTCGGGGAAGTACGGCACGTAGCGCTGGATCGGCGTGTCGAGATCGAGGTGACCCTGCTCGTGCAGGAGGCCGATGGCCATCGAGGTCAACGGTTTCGACACGCTGCCGATCCGGAACTTGGTCAGCGGGGTCACCGGCACGCGGTTCTCCACGTCGGCGTAACCGAAACCTTCCGCCCACACGACCACGCCATCGAGCGCCACTGCGACCGATAGCCCGGGTACGCCGGACTGCTCCACGAGCGCCTGGAGCATCGAGCGGCCAGCCGCGATCGCGTCAGCGTGTCCCGGCGCGACCGCGGGTTCGGCGTAGGGCAGCGACGTTTGGCCCGTGGGTGTCGCCCCCGTGCTCCAGAGCACGACCGCGACGAGGACGAGACCCAGCAGCCCGTGGTGACCGCCCCGTCGGCGCGGGCGGCCTCGGGACGGTCGGTGCCAGAAGGCACGTGCGGCGTGGGTGCGGGAGATCGAGCGGGCGGCGTGTTGGCTGTGCATGATCGCTCCTCCGAGCCGGGAGCCGACGAGCCCCCATTATGGCGCGATCCCAGCCCGGAGTACACATATTCCCCCGAGCCGCCCGGCCGGTCAGTGGAGGTGCTCTCGCGCGAACTCGAGGGCCCGTCGCTCCGCCCAGTAGCCGTCGTAGTCGGTCGCCGGCGCCGCGACGAATCCACAGTGCCCTCCGTGGGGGGTGATCACGACGGATACGTGAGCGTTGGCGAGTAGACCCGGCGCCGCGAACTGCTCCGGCGGCACGAACGGGTCGTCGGCGGCCGACAGGATCAGCGTCGGCACGCGGATTCGGTCGGTGACCCTCAGCGCGCTCGCCCGATGGTAGTAGTCGTCGGCGTCCTGAAATCGATGGTAGGGCGCCGTGAACATCTCGTCGAACGCTCGCACCGAGCGCACGCCACCGATGCCGTCGATCGTGTATCGCGCGGGGAAGAGACGCGCCTTGCGCCGCATGCGGCGTTTGAGGTTACGTACGAAGTTCCATTGGTACACGCGATTCTCGCGCCGTTCGAGCGCCGCGACGCAGCGCGCGAGGTCGAGTGTCGGCGAGACGGCGCACACTGCGCGCAGCTGTCGCGGCGCGGACTCTCCGTAGTCTCCCGCCAGCTTCACCGCCAGGTTGCCGCCGAGCGAGTACCCCACCACGACGATCGACGAGAGCCGATCGACCTCGATCAGCTCTCTGAGGACCGCCGCCGGGTCGCCGGTGAGGCCAGAATGGTAGAGATCCGGCGAGAGATGCTCTGTGCCGCCACAGTTGCGCTGGTTGAGTCGCACGACGTTGAAGCCGGACGCGCGGGCCTTGTCGGCCAACCCCACCATGTAGTGCGCGTGGCTCGAGCCCTCGAGCCCGTGCAGGGAGACCAGGGTGGGGTGATGTCTCGGGTCGTCCTGCCAGTGACAATGGCCCAGGACCCGCGCCCCCGGTGCGACGTCGAAGTAGCGCCGCACGGGCGTCGGGAGCCGCGGGAAGTACCGCGGCCGGACCCAGGCGTAGAGCGTCATGCGATGACCCCCACGGAGACGATCGGGCGGCTGGTAGCACATGGGCCTCGATAGGGTAGACTACTTTCAACTGCAGAGCCGTCCGTGGACGCGCGCAAGGCGGCGACGACCCCTCCAGAGACGAGACGCGCCTCGGGCTCCTGACACCACGATTGCCTCATGGCGGTGAAGCCGAGGGACGAATCCGGTAGCCGGGCGGCTCGCCGGAACACCAGGCGCGGGCGCCGCCGCGCCCGGTCGGAGTCCGGCGGCGCCCGGGTGCCGGTCCCGGGTCCCGCCGCGGAGGTGCCACGCTGGGCGATCTGGGCCTGCGTGATCCTCGCGGTGCTTGCTGCCTACCTCGTCCGATCCTGGTTTCCGCGCGCCTGGAACGAGACCGCGCTGCCGTCGAGCATCTTCTACGAGGGAGACACGCGACAGTTCATGCTGCACGCGGCGCAGCTCCAGGAGGGCGCGTCGGTCAACAACGGTTTGCCCTTCCGGCCCCCCGGCTGGCCGTGGGTCCTCTCGGTCTTCTTTCAGGCGATGGGCTACGCGCCGCTGAGCGGTCGCCCCGCCGATCCCGCAGCCATGAAGAGCTTCGTGGCCGGGATCAGCGCCCTGGCGGTCGGGTGCAGCACGTTGCTGACCTGGCGGCTCGCCGGGTACGGCGCGATGTTGGTCGTGGCGCTGCTCGGCACGTTCCACTTCGGCCACGTCGTGCAGGGGACGGTGCCGAACTCGGAGGCGCTGTATGGGCTGCTGCTCGTGTCGGCCTTGCTGCTCGCCTCGCACTGGATTCCCGGGGCGGAGGTGGACGATCGTGTCGCCGGTCATCCGCCGCCCGCTGGCCCGACCCCTTCACGGACCCATGCGTCCGGCGGGCTCCGCCGCGCGTGTGCTCTCGGTGCCGTCGCGGGCGCCGCGTCGGTGGTACGGGCCGAGTTCGGGCTGTGCGCCCTGCTACTGGCGCCGTTTCTCTGGTGGGGGACGGGGCCGGCAGGGCGTCGCCTGCTCACGGTAGGCGCGTACGCCCTCGGCTTCGTCTTGCTCCTGATCCCGTCGACGGTCGCCCACTGGCGGGGCATCTCCGAGTTCAACACCAAGTTCGTCGACCTGCTGCCGGCGCCGCTCTCGCGTTTCGCGCCGGTGACCAGCTACGGCGGCTTCAACTTCGCCCATGCCTTCCACAGCTACACGGATGGGACCACCAACCTCGATCTCCTCGTACGTGCGCCAAAAGACCCCGTCGAGGAGGCGCTGGTGGCGGAGGGCAAGCTCGACATCACCCAACCGGTTTCCTACGATCTGTATGTGAACGGCTATCGGATCGGGCTCGAATGGATCCTCGGGCATCCGACCGAGACGCTGATCTTGATCGGGAAGAAGGTGCGGATCACCGCGGGCGCGCTGGCGCTCGGCTACCTGCAAGACAACCGAATAGCGGGCGTTGCGGGGACGCGGCGTCGCGTCGACCAGCTCGATCCAACCGTGCGGTGGCTCTGGCCTGTGCATCTGGCCCTGGCCACGATCGGCGTCTGGGTGCTCCGCCGCCAGCGCCGGACGCTCTGGTTACTGGCCCTGCCGCTGGCGACGCTCGGGGCGGCACTGATGTTCTTTGGCTACGTCAGGCTCGGCGTGGTCTACACCCCCGTGCTGTGGGTGCTGCAGGGTGCCGCGCTGGCGGCGCTGGCCGGGTGGGTACGCTGGCCCTCGAGCATCCGCACCCACGCCGCGCTGGTCGTGGCCGGCATCGCCCTCGTGCTGCTGCTGACCGAGGCGGCCAGCGCCCGGCGCGCCCGGCGGCTCTTCATAGAGGGTCCCCAGGGGCCGGACGGCGCGCCCATCCGGGACGCCACCATGCAGCTTCTGACGACGCGGCCGACGGGCCGATGAGCGCGGGGGCGGTAACGGTCGGCCGACGCCGCTCCCGCATCGGTCGAGCGGACGTGCCCGGGCGGCGCCCCGGACGTATCATTGAAGGGTAGTCCCGGTGTCGGTGCAGGCGAGACGAGGTCGTCCTGTTCGATTCGGTCGTGGTGAGGGAACGCTCCGCGTGAGGACGGCGCGACGCGAGGAATGGACGGCCAGATGTCGCCACCCGAGGATGCAGCGAACCCGGTCGGCGCCGAGGCGACCACCGAGGCGCCGGACGCCCCGATCACCTGTCCGCGGTGCGGGCACGACTGGGAGGAGGCCGCGTTTCGTGAGGGTCTCTGCGTCTGCGCGTCGTGCGGGTGGCACGGGCCGCTGACCGCGCTCGACTGGATCACGCTGCTCGCGGACACGGGAACGTTCAAGGAGATCGGCCGAAAGATCTACCCGTCCGACCCGCTCGGGTTCGAGGACTCCAAGCCCTATCGCCAGCGCCTGCGCGAAGCCGAGGAGCGCACGGGCATGCACGATGCCGCGCTCGCCGGTGAAGCGCATCTCGATGGGCATCCGGTCGTGCTCGTGTCCATCGGGTTCGACTTCATGGGCGGCACGATGGGGTCGGTCGTGGGGGAGAAGGTGGTGCGGGCGTTCCAGACCGCCATGCGCCGGCGGCTTCCGGTGATCTCGATCCTGGCCAGCGGCGGTGCGCGGATTCAGGAGGGGATGCTGTCGCTCATGCAGATGGCCAAGACGGCGGCGGCCGTGTCGCGGCACAAGTCGGAGCACCTCCTCTACGTCTCGGTGTTGACCCACCCGAGCTTCGGTGGGCCCTTCGCCAGCTTCGCCTCGCTGGGCGACGTCCTGATCGGCGAGCCCGGCGCCGAGATCGGATTCGCGGGTTCGCGGGTCGTCGCGGGCACCATCGCCGAAACGATTCCCAGCGACGCCAGGCGGGCCGAACGCTTGCTCGAGCACGGCATGATCGACATGGTCGTGCCGCGTCCCAGGCTGCGACACACGCTCGCGTTGCTCGTGTCGAAGCTGACACGGGACCGGCCGATGGAGTGGTCCGCCGAGCCACCCATGGCCTCGAGCCAGGCGGAGCGCCCGCCCGCCGAGGTGATCGAGCTGGCCCGGCTCCCCGAGCGGCCGCGCTCGCGCGCCTACGTCGATCGGCTGTTCACCTGGTTCATGGAGCTGCACGGTGACCGGTGCTACGGCGACGACGAGGCCATCATCGGGGGGGTGGCGAACCTGCACGGTCACCCGGTGATGCTGGTCGCCCAGCAGGGCGGCACGTCGATGCCGCTGCCCGAGGGCTATCGAAAGGCGCACCGACTCTTGCGGCTCGCCGAGAAATTCGCGCTCCCGGTGCTGACGCTGGTCGACACGCCGGGCGCCTTTCCCGGTCTGGAAGCCGAGCACCGGGGCATCGCGCTGACCATCGCCGAGAACCTCTCGACGCTCGCGTCGCTCGAGGTCCCGATCCTCAACGTGGTGATCGGTGAGGGTGGGAGCGGCGGCGCGCTGGCGCTGGGGCTCGCCGACGTGATCCTCATGCAGGAGAACGCGATCTACTCGGTGATCTCGCCTGAGGGCGCCGCCGCCATCCTCACGCGTGACGCGTCTCGAAGCCAGGAGCTGCTGACCGCGATGAAGCTCCGGGCACAGGACCTGCTCGAGCTGAACGTCATCGACGGTATCGTGCCGGAGCCCCCCGGCGGGGCGCATCAGGATCCCGACGCGGCGGCTCGGCTGTTGCTCGAGAGCGTGCTGTTCCACTTCTCACGCTTGACGAGCGTGAAGCCGAAGCGGCTGGTGCGCAAACGCATGGACCGCTACCGGTCGATCGGGCGGTTCGAGCGAGGCATCACCCGGAACCTGCGCAAGCTGGTCGGTCGCATCCGCGGCGTGGCCGGAAGCTAGCAGCCCGTGGTAAAAGTCCTGCTGCAGTCGGCCGGCGCTGCATCCCGCCGCGGGCCGCGTTGGGCATTGTTCACGACGGGTCAAATACTCCCGGTATCCTCGCTCCTCGCGCCTTGCTCGGGCCGGCCGCGGCATCTCTCAAGGCGGCCCTTAGTGCGACGCCGGACTTTCACCACGGGCTGCTAGTACTACTTTGTTAGATCCGCAATTGCACCGACTTTAGCGCCTCGATGCGCTTCAGGTAGAACGGCCGTGGAGCAAAGAGGTCCGCGGTGAAGATTTCCTGCACGATCGCGCGGGCCACCGGAAAGGTGAGCCCGGCGAGGTGCCGCCGCCGCTCGGCCTGCAGGAAGTTGTACGTCACGGCGGTGAGCACGACGTGATGGTGCCAGCCCGGGAACGTGCGGCCTTCGAAGTGATCCAACCCGAGGTGGGGCTTCAACTCTTGGTACTGCTGCTCGATGGCCCACCGCTGATGCGCGAGTCGGACGAGCTGCGGCCCGGAGGTGGTGGCCGGCAGGTTGACGAAGAAGTATTTGGTCCGCGGCGTCGCGCCCGTGTCGCGTTCGGCCAGCAGCCACACCTCGGGGGCGAGCCGGCGGTCGCGCCAGTCGTGGGCCGGGGTCACCCGCAGGGCCACACACTGGACCGTCCAGCGGCGCCCGCCGCGGCGGTTGCGCCAGCTGATGGGCCGCCACCGCGGCTGCGCCTTGGCGGCCTGGGCCACCGTGTACGCCCGCACGCCCGCCGCCAGGTCTGGCCGGGTGCGCGGGCGCCCCAGCCGGCCGCCCCGCCGGTGCCCGAGGCGCGGCCGCCCCAGGAACACGGTCTGCGACGAGGAAATCCCCACCGCATAGGGGAGCCGCAACCGATGCCACATGGCCCGAAACAGGCCGGTATCGCCAAACTCCGCATCGGCCAGCACGCCGGTGCCGGATCGGCCGCTGGCGCGCACCTGCCGGAGCAGGGTGAGCGCTTGGCGCCACTTCGCCTGCAACCGGACACCCCGGGGAAGCCGCGCCCGATCGCGGGCGGCGTCGGTCAGCCACGCCTCGGGCACATAGAGCGCGGCCCCCAGCAAGTAGGCGCGCAGCCCGGTCCACAGCGCCGCGGTGACCGCCACTTGGCCATTTGGCGACTTTCCCCACGGCCCCACAGTACTGGCGGGCCACCCCGACCGAGGACGTCCCTGGCTTGGGGAAACTCGTGCCAGCGAAGATCACCAGCCCTTCGCGTTCGGGCAGCACCGCCCGCAGGCAGCGCCAGACGCCGTCGGCACTCCACGGCGCATCGGTGATGAAGTGTTGGAACGCTTGATAGCCCCCGGGATCGGTCCCCCGCGCCAGCATCGCTTCCATCGACTTGCGCGGGC
Source organism: Vicinamibacterales bacterium (assembly GCA_965197935.1). Classification (GTDB taxonomy): domain Bacteria; phylum Acidobacteriota; class Vicinamibacteria; order Vicinamibacterales; family CAZQMT01; genus CAZQMT01. Next base: position 2,195,676 of record CBDAOD010000003.1, read on the forward strand.
TGTCGCTGAGCAACCCCTGGACGTACCGGCGCAACGCCAGCTCCTGTGCGCGATGGCCGAAGCACGCCTTGAAGGCCTCGAGCCATCTCATCAGGCGACGCAACTGACCCACCGTGCGGCGGTCGTGCACTACCGCGCAGGGTACCGAATTCGCCGGAAAAGTACAATGTCCTCAAATTAGATCACTTGTCGGATCTCGCCCAAATTGTGCGATCTAACAAAGTAGTACTAGTGGACTGTATCAGTCATTTCTGTAGCACTCCCCGGGCGGAGCCTCGAGCGGGGCGGCCGGCGTGACCCCCAGGAGGAAACCCAGACGTCGGCCCGCGACGCCATCCCCTTCCCCCGGCACCCGCGTCAAGGCCCCTGGGCGCCGCGCCGCCGTGGACGCACGGACCGGCGGTGCGAGGTCGGCGGTCTGGGTGTCGCTGGCGACCGTCGTCGTCATCGCCGGCGCGATCGCCTGGTGGGCTCCCTGGTCGACGCGGGCGGAGCCGCCGCTCCCCGCGGATCTCGAGGGCGTGGATGCGGAGGTCGTCGCGCTGATTCAGGAGACGCGCGACGACGTCGTCGCCGACCCCGGAGACCCCGATGGGTGGGCGACGCTCGGGATGGTCTACGAAGCCAACGGCCTCATCGGTGTCGCGCGCGACTGCTATACCGAGGCCGTGGCGATGCTCGATTCCAACGCGGGTTGGTGGTATCGGCTGGCCGTCGTCGAGGCGCGGCTCGGGGATCTAGAGGCGGCGCTTGCGTCGATCGCGCGGACGACGGACCTCGTCGACGGCTACGCGCCAGCCCACTGGCGCAAGGGGCTCTGGCTGTTCGACGGTGGCGACATCGCCGGCGCAGAGGCGGCCTTCCGCCACGCGACCGAGGTCGATGCCGATGACGTCGGTGGGTGGGTCGGCCTGGCCCGGGTCTTCCTCGTACGGCAGCAGCCGGAGCAGGCCGTCGAGGCGCTCGAGGGGTTGCTGGACCGGCGGCCGGGTGAGCGCTACGCGCTGCAGTTGCTCGGGCGCGCCTACCGCCAGCAGGGCCGGGTCGAGGACGCCCGGATCGCCATGGCCATGGGCGCCGGCGGCGAGCCCATCCTGCGTGACGCGTGGTCGGAGCGGCTCGCGCAATACCAGCGGGGCTACGCCACGCTGCTCAAGGCCGCCGCCCAGTACCGCGTCGCGGGTCAGCTGGACGCGGCGATCGCCACCTACGAGAAGCTGCGACTCCAGCGGCCGGACGACCTGGCGTTGCTGAACCGCCTGGCCACGACCTATCTCGTGGCGGGGCGCCATGACGAGGGCCTGGCGCTTCTGGAGGACGCCCTGGGGCGCGATCCCGACCACGTCGAGACCCAGGTGAACCTCGCATCGGGCTTCCTCCGCACGGGCGACGCGACTCGCGCGCTCGATCACGCGGGGCGCGCGCTCGAGCTGAGCCCGCGCTCCGGCCGGGCGCACGAGGCCCGGGCGATGATCCTGTGGCGCACCGATCGACGCGAGGCGGCCATCGCGGCGTTCCGTGACGCGCTGCGCTACGATCCACGCAACCAGATGGCGTGGGTCTGGACCGGCATGATCCAGGCGGAGCTGGGGCGCCCGGAGGAGGCCCTCGCCAGTTTCCAGACGGCGGTGGCCAAGGCTCCGACGCTGACCGAGGCGTGGCTGGGGATCGCCAAGGTCACGATGACGCTGGGCCGGCTGGATGAGGCGGAGGTGGCGCTCCGGCGGGCGATGCAGCTCGACGGGGCGACCCCGCAGGTCGATGCGGGTCTCGCCGAGCTGCGCGCGCTGCGTGGCGCTCTCGGGGATGAGGGGGCCGCCGGCCAGGCCGGGTCGGTGCCACCGTGAGCGGGGTTCGCCGCACGTCGGGTGGGCGTCGCGCGAGGGTGGCGTGCGCGGTCATCGCGCTCGGCTCGATGGCGCTCGGCGCCTGCCGGGGACCCGAGCCGGGACCGGCGGAATCTCCGGCGGCGACGCCGGCTGTGCCGCCGGGGCCCGTCTGGTTCGAGGATGTGGCGGCGGCGAGCGGGCTGAGCTTCGTCCACCGGTCGGGACACCGCGACCGGTTCCTGTTACCCGAGATCATGGTTGGGGGCGCGGCCCTGTTCGACATGGACGGGGACGGTGACCTGGACGCGTACCTGGTGCAGAGCGGCAGCCTCGACACGCCGGCCGAACCTCGGCCCGGGAACCAGTTGTTCCGCAATCGAGGGGACGGGACGTTCGAGGACGTGACGGCCGGGAGCGGAGCCGACGACGTCGGGTATGGCATGGGGGTCGCGGCCGGCGACTACGACGACGATGGAGACATCGATCTCTACGTGACGAATGTCGGGCCGAATACGCTGCTCCGCAGCGAGGGCGATGGGCGGTTCACCGACGTGACCGGGTCCGCCGGTGTGGGTGACCCGAGCTGGAGCGCCAGCGCCACGTTCCTGGACTTCGACCGCGACGGGGATCTGGACCTGTACGTGACCAACTATCTCGACTGGTCGGCGGCGACCGAGTTGAGCTGCTACAGCCTCTCGGGTGCTCCCGATTACTGCAGTCCGAAGAACTACGACGCGCCCGTCGCCGACACGCTCTTTCGCAATGACGGCGGCGGCACCTTCACCGACGTGTCGGCCGACGCCGGGTTGCATACGGCCTTCGGACCGGGACTGGGCGTGGTCGTGGGCGATCTCGACGGTGACGGATTCGAGGACATCTTCGTCGCCAACGACGGCATGGTGAACCAGCTGTGGTCGAATCCCGGTCGCTTGCCGCTTGCCGACGTCGCGCTCGAACGGGGGACGGCCATCGATCAGGACGGCAAGACCAAGGCGGGCATGGGTGTGCATGCGGCGGACGTCGACGATGACGGCGACCTCGACCTGCTCGTCGTGAATCTGGACGGCGAGTCCGATTCGTTCTACCGGAACCAGGGGGATTTCTTCGCCGATGACACGGCAGCCATCGGTCTCCGCGCCGTCAGCCGCCCGTTCACGCGGTTCGGCACGGCGCTGCTCGACTTCGACAACGATGGCCGTCTGGATCTCTATCAGGCGAACGGGCGGGTCGGCCTCCAGTCCGAGCTGTTCGCCGATGACCCATATGCCGAGCTCAATCTGCTCTACCGGGGCACGCCGGACGGCCGACTGGAGGAGGTGAGCCCACGCGGGGGCACCGCGGCGCCGCTGGTCGCGACGAGTCGAGCCGCCGCCTTCGGCGACGTCGACAACGATGGTGGCATCGACATCCTCGTCGTGAATCGCGACGCCGCGCCCTACCTGCTCCGCAACCGGATACCCGATCGCGGCCACTGGATCGGCTTCCGCGTGCTGGACGCCCGCGGACGCGATGCCCTTGGCGCCACGGTTGCGCTGACCGTCGGCGCCGCGCGAGTGGCACGCGCGGTTCGCGCGGGCTACAGCTATCTGGCGAGCAACGATCCCCGCGTGCACGTCGGGCTCGGAGCCGAGCGACGCGTCGAGAGCGTGACGGTGGGCTGGCTGGATGGGACGACCGAGGAGTTCGGGACGTTCGATGCCGATCGGGTCGTGACCTTGAGACGCGGCACCGCGTCCCCTTAGTGTAGTGTCCCTGAAATACATTTACATATCAACGACCTGCGTGCAATATAGGCGGGATGAATGATGCCGCCGCCGCTCTGTCCATGGCCGCGAAGGGTCGGCGACTCCTGGAACAGTGGGCCCGTAGTACGTCGGCACCGCATCGGGTAGTCATCCGCGCGAAGGCGTTGCTGCTGGCGACCGAGGGGGTTTCCAACAGCCGCATTGCCGCGACCGTGGACGTCAGCCGGCCGACCGTGCTGGCTTGGCGCGACCGGTTTGGAGAGGAGGGCGTTGATTCGGTGTTCGAGATGCGTGAGGGGCGCGGGCGCAAACCGACGATCAGTGCGCGCAGGGTCAAAGCCATCGTCCACGCAACGTTGCACCGCACGCCACCGGGGGCGACCCCCTGGAGTTGTCGCACGATGGCGAAGGCGCAGGGGGTCAGTCGCTCGACCGTGCAGCGGATCTGGGACGCGCATGGCCTCCAGCCCCATCGAGTGGAGACGTTCAAGCTGTCGACCGATCCCGCGTTCGTGGAGAAGCTGACGGACGTCGTGGGGCTGTACATGAATCCGCCCGAGAAGGCCGTCGTGCTGTGTGTGGACGAGAAGAGTCACATGCAGGCGCTGGACCGGACGCAGCCCGGGCTGCCGATGAAGAAGGGCCGCTGTGGGACACTCACGCATGACTACAAGCGCCACGGGACAACGACCTTGTTCGCCGCGCTGAAGCATGCTGACCGGGCAGGTCATCGGCGAGTGCCACGGCCGGCATCGGCATCAGGAGTTCCTGAAGTTTCTTCGCCAACTCCACCGCGCGTTCCCCTCTCGCCTCGACCTCTACCTCATTCTGGACAACTACGGCACGCATAAACATCCGACCGTGCGGGCCTGGCTGGCGGCCCATCCGCGCTTCACGCTCCACTTCACCCCTACCGGCGCATCGTGGCTCAACCTCGTCGAGAGTTGGTTCAGCCAGCTCACGCAGAAACGCATCCGCCGCGGGGTGTTTTGCAGTGTCGACGAACTCGTCGCCGCCATCAACGATTACCTCCAGCGCTACAACGACAACCCCCAACCCTTTGTCTGGACCGCGACGGTCGATACGATTCTAGAGAAGGTTGGGAAGTGCAAAGTTATTCTTGGGACACACCACTAGTAGTGTCCTGTCACAGTAATTCGTGGAGTAAGTCCCGCGCGCGGCGCCCGGCTGGCCAGGCGCGAGGAGTGAGCATACCGGGAGTATTCGAGCCGTCTCGAGCCCAGCACAGCACGCGGCGGGATGCCCCGCGCGGGAATTATTCCGCGAATCACTGTGACAGGACACTACCAGCCCGTGGTGAAAGTCCTGCGGAGCGTGGACCACGTCGCGCGCCTGTCCGCCCAGCGATCCCGGGCTGCGGGCAGCCGGATGGTGCTATCCTGGCGGGGCGAGCCACCCGACCAGAAGGAGTAGACATGCGATCACTAGTAGCCCGTGGTAAAAGTCCGGCGTCGCACGAAGGGCGGCGTTGCGCCCGGCTGGCAAGGCGCGAGGAGCGAGCATACCGGGAGTATATGACCCGTCGTGATCAATGCCCAACGCAGCCCGCGGCGGGATGCAGCGCCGGCCGACTGCAGCAGGACTTTTGCCACGGGCTGCTAGTACTGCTGTTGTGTGTGCTGACCCTGTCGTTCGGATGCGCCGCGGAGAACGGTGAGCGCGTGTCGGGTGGAGCATCGCCCGTGGCCGACCCCGTGCCGGCCTCGCTCGGCATTCGGCCTCACGGTGATACCGAGATTCAGCCGGATCTCACCCAGGTGTCGGACGAGCTGAAGCAGATCTTCGACTACATCGACGAGCACATCGACGAGCACGTGATCAACCTGCAGCGCTGGATCCAGCAGCCCAGCATCTCGAACACGGGCGAGGGGATTCCCGAGTCCGCCCAGATGGTGAAGGGGTTCTTCGATCAGCTGGGATGTCAGGAGACGCGGGTCGTCGAACCGGGGGAGACCGAGTATGGGTCACAGGCGAATCCCGTGGTCTTCGCCCATTGTGACGAGGGAGCCGAGAAGACGCTCGTCCTCTACTGGATGTACGACACGATGCCGATCACGCAGCCCGATCTCTGGAACGTCCCGCCCTTCGAGGCCCGGCTCGTCGAGCAGCCGCCGTTCCCCAAGGTCATCGTGGCCCGGGGCGCGACCAACACGAAGGGCCCGCACATGACCCAGTGGAATGCGCTGATGTCGATCAAGGCGGTGGCGGGCAAGTTGCCGGTCAACCTGATCGTGACCGCCGAGGGCGACGAGGAGCGCATGTCGATCGGCCTGCGGCAGTTCGTGAAGGACAATCCCGACCTCTTCGAGGGCATCGACGCCATGCTGGGTGGGTTCTCGAGCCAGGGAGCCGGGGGCGGCGCCGGCATCGGAGGCAGCTCCGAAGGCTGCGTCTACGTCGAGCTGACGACGTCCGGCGCGAAGTGGGGGCGCGGGCCCGTGTATGGCGACATCCACGGCGGACGCAAGCGCGCGGTCGACAGTCCCGCCTGGCGACACATGCAGATGCTCGAGTCGTTGATCGCCGAGGGCGGAAACCGGGCGGCGGTCGACGGCTTCTACGACAACGTCGAGCCGCTGTCGGCCCCCGAGCTCGCCAAGCTCGAGCGCGACGCAGCCGGCATCGATCTGGAAGTGGCGGCGCGGAACCTCGGCGTCGCTCGCTTCATCGCCGACGATCCCCTCGAGTATCTCAAGATGGCGCGCTACGGCATCTCCTTCAACCTCGACGGGATCTGGGGCGGCAACATGTACGGGGGAGGAGCCGGGGCGATCCTGCCGAGCAAGATCACCTCGAAGCACAACATCCGCTACGTACCCGACCAGGATGGTCCGGATCTGGTGAGCAAGATACGCGCGCAGCTCGACCGGAATGGCTACGAGGACGTCGAGCTGCAGATGATCGGGGACGTTCCCTACTGCAAGATGACCTACGACAACGAGCTCGCGGACGCCGTGCGCAAGACCTACGACATCTTCAACATTCCCTACAGCGAGCCGGCCGAGACGGCCTCGATTCTGGGTGGCTACTGGCCGGCCTATCTGTTCGGACGCAATCCGCTGCAGGTCCCGGTGGTGACGGGCGGGGCGGGCCACGGCGGGAACGCCCATGCGAACAACGAGTATTACGTGATCGAGGGTGCGGGCAAGGTGTACGGCATGGCCGGCGGAGAGAAGTCGACCGCGGCCATCCTCTACAACTACGCGGGCCTGAACTAGCAGCCCGGGGTGCGCGGCCGAGGTCGCGCCCACGCCGGGAGAGAATTCCCAGAGGGGTTCTCGATGCATCAGAATCGTCGCCACGGGCTGCTCGGCTTCTTCGTCGTGCTCGCCGGTGTCTCGTTCGTGTCCCTCCACGCACAGCAGCCTGCGTATGACATCGTCATACACGGTGGGCGGATCGTCGACGGCACCGGCAATCCCTGGTACTCGGCGGACCTGGGGATCCGGGATGGCCGGATCGCGCGCATCGGTCACATCGATCCGGCGAGCGGGCGGACGGCCATCGACGCCGCCGGCCGGGCCGTGTCGCCGGGGTTCATCGACATCCACACGCATTCGGACCTGACGCTCCTGGTGGACGGCACGGCGCAGAGCCACGTCCGTCAGGGGGTGACGCTGGACGTCCTCGGCGAGCGCAGCTCGGTCGGCCCGCTGGTCGGCGTGGTCCTCGACGACTACCGGTATCAGGCCGAGCGCCGCTACGGCTTCACCGACGTGGACTGGACCACGATCGACGGCTTCTTCGAGCGATTGACGCGGCAGGGGGTGTCGATCAACGTCGCGACCGAGGTCGCGCCCCAGCAGATCAAGCAGGCGGTGGTGGGCTACGAGAACCGGGCCGCCACTCCCGCCGAGCTCGAGCGCATGCGGGAGCTCGCGGCGGAGGCCATGCGCGACGGCGCGGTCGGCATGTGCTCGGCGTTCGAGGGGCCGATTCCGAACGACTATCCGTCGGAGATCATCGAGATCGCCAAGGTGGTGGCGCAGCACGGGGGGTACTACGAGAGCCACATCGGCACCGAGGGATATCACATCATCGAGGAGGTGCAGGACGCGATCAGGGTCGCCGAGGAAGCCGGGATTCCCGTCCACGTCTCACACCTGAAGATCCGGGGCCAGAAGCTGTGGGGCACGATCGGGCCGGCGCTCGAGCTCGTCGAGCAGGCCCGCGCCCGCGGCCTGGACGTCACCGCGAACCAGTATCCCTACACCGCGATGACGCACCCCTGGTTCGCCCTGTTCCCCACCTGGGCGATGAGCGGGCCACCGGGGAAGATCGTCGAGGTGCTGCTCGACCCGTCGAGCCGGCAGAAGCTGAAGGACGACACCGACGGCTTCCTGCGCTACGTCGAGGAGCACGGAGGCTGGGAAGGCATCGTGGCCTCCCGGTTCCTCAGCGAGGAGCTCAAGCCGCTGGAAGGCAAGACCGTCGCGGAGATCGCGAAGCTGCGCGGAGATGCCGACCCGATCGACACCTGCTTCGACCTCATCGTCGAGGACGGCGGGATGGTCAACGGCATCTACCACAACATGTCGGAGGACGACGTGCAGTTGATCATGCGCCAGCCCTGGGTCGCCATCTCGTCGGATGGGACCTCGCTTCGACCGGACGGTGTGCTGGGGGACGGCAGGCCTCATCCGCGCAGCTACGGGACCAACCCGCGCGTCCTGGGCAAGTACGTGCGCGAGGATCGCGTCCTGACCCTCGAGGACGCCGTGCGCAAGATGACGTCCTTCCCCGCCCGGATCATGGGGTTGCCGGACCGCGGTCTGTTGCGAGAAGGCTACTGGGCGGACGTGGTCGTGTTCGACCCGCGGACGGTCCGCGACGTCGGCACGTTCGAAGCGCCCGCGCAGTACCCGACCGGCATCGAGCACGTGCTCGTGAACGGAGTCGCCGTGATCGCCAACGGGGATCACACCGGCGCCACGCCCGGCCAGGCCGTCCGCGGGTCCGCCTACCAGCCGGAGAGCTGGTAGCTCGTGGCGAAAGTCCTGCGTCGCACTAAGGGCCAGATTGGGAGATGCCGCGGCCGCAGCGCTGGCCGACTGCAGCAGGATTCTTACCACGGGCTGCTAGAGTTCAGCGGAGGTCGTAGACGCGAAACCGCGTGTTGCGGTACACGACCGGGAGGTCGAACGACTGCTCCGCCACCAGATAATCGAGTGAGTACTTCCGCGCCAGCGCTCGGGCGGCATCCGGGGTCAGGCCGTCGAGGCTGCCGAGATCGCGCTGACGTTCGGCGACCCGCCGCGCCACCTCCGGCGAATACATCGCGATGGCCGTATCCTTGACTTCCTCCAGATAGACGTCGCGGCGGCCCGCGACCCGGACGCTCGTCCCGTATCGCCAGGCGTGGCCCGGGTCGGTCAACAGATGCACGCCGGGCCGCTCTCGCGCCGCCCAGGTCATCACGTCTCCCCACTCGTCCTGGACCACGCCGACCTGGAAAAGGCTTCGCTCGGGACGCTCGACCCACATGATGTATCCGCCGCGTGCGATCGAGACGATGGCCAGGACCGTGACGACCGCACGGCGCGCGGTGGCGAGGGTCACGCCCCACCGGCGCCAGAACGGGCTGTCGACGAGAAGCCACACGACGTAGACGGTGACGGCGAGGTCCAGCATCCAGAACACGCGTGACGTCTGGAGCTGGACCGCGAGGGCGACCCGCCAGGCGACGAGCGGCAGGATCGCCAGGAACAGCCCGCACAGCGTGAGACCGCCAGCCACCATCCCGAGCTCGGCCGGCCCCGGCGCGCCGTGGGCGCGCCGGTAGCGGTAGAGCGCCACGAGCGCCACCGGATAGGCCAGATTCACCGCCCAGGTGTCCCAGGCCCAGGCCGTCGGGAACAGATACCCCTTGCCCTGCAGCACCGCCAACCACGCGTCGTCCATCACCACGAGGCGATCGGCGAGGGGGCCGAACCAGAGCAGCCATGCGCCGAGGACCGCGCCGGCCGTCGCGAGCCCGAGGAGGGGTCGCCGCGACGCGGGCTCAGAGACCAGGATCGCCGTGCCGATCCAGATCGCGAACCAGATCGCGGTCGTGGGGTGCAGGCATCCGGCGAGCATCACCACCGAGAGGGACGTCCAGGACCGTCCGCGCAGCAAGGCCGCCAGCGCGGTGGCGCCGAGGCCGAAGGCGAGCATCCGGGGATGGAGATAGCCCTCCAGCGTGTTGACCGCGGTTCTGGGTATCTGGTGACGAAGCGTCATCGCCAGGGCCAGGGCGATCGTGGCCCACCCCGAGAAGGCCAGCGCTCGGCTCAACGCCACGAGCCCCGCGAGCAGCAAGGTGAGCCCCGCGAGATAGCCGATCAGGAAGATGCTCGGCAACGACCACCCGGTGAGCCGGGCGGCCAGCGCCATCCCCTCGTCGAAGACCATCAGCTTGCTCTGGGATTCGACCAGGGCCCGATCGCGGGGGAACGACTCGGGCTCCAGGTGTCCGAGGATGGCGGGAATATAGAAGGCTTGATCCGACGCGCCGTACCTGTAGCCCGCCGAGTTCATCGTGGCCAGCACGACGAAGAGCACGACCCCGGCCAGGGCTAGTGTCCTGTAACAGTGATTCGCGGAATAATTCCCGCGCGGGGCATCCCGTCGCGTGCTGTGCTGGGCATTGTTCACGACGGCTCTCATACTCCCGGTGTGCTCGCTCCTCGCGCCTTGCCAGCCGGGCGCCGCGCGCGGGACTTACACCACGAATCACCGTTACAGGACACTAGCCCGCATTATTCATGAAGCTTCGTCTGAGAACGCAGATCTGCTCGGCAGGTGCGGTGTTGTCGAAGAACCTCGCCCTCGACGCACTGCACGAGTGCGCCTGCGGCCGAGAACCTTAGACAACACCGCACCTGCCGGCATCTCCACGCCCTCAGCTCGAACCTTCATGAATAATGCGGGCTAGTACTACTTTGTTAGATCCGCAATTGCACCGACTTTAGCGCCTCGATGCGCTTCAGGTAGAACGGCCGTGGAGCAAAGAGGTCCGCGGTGAAGATTTCCTGCACGATCGCGCGGGCCACTGGAAAGGTGAGCCCGGCGAGGTGCCGCCGCCGCTCGGCCTGCAGGAAGTTGTACGTCACGGCGGTGAGCACGACGTGATGGTGCCAGCCCGGGAACGTGCGGCCTTCGAAGTGATCCAACCCGAGGTGGGGCTTCAACTCTTGGTCCTGCTGCTCGATGGCCCACCGCTGATGCGCGAGTCGGACGAGCTGCGGCCAGGAGGTGGTGGCCGGCAGGTTGACGAAGAAGTATTTGGTCCGCGGCGTCGCGCCCGTGTCGCGTTCGGCCAGCAGCCACACCTCGGGGGCGAGCCGGCGGTCGCGCCAGTCGTGGGCCGGGGTCACCCGCAGGGCCACACACTGGACCGTCCAGCGGCGCCCGCCGCGGCGGTTGCGCCAGCTGATGGGCCGCCACCGCGGCTGCGCCTTGGCGGCCTGGGCCACCGTGTACGCCCGCACGCCCGCCGCCAGGTCTGGCCGGGTGCGCGGGCGCCCCAGCCGGCCGCCCCGCCGGTGCCCGAGGCGCGGCCGCCCCAGGAACACGGTCTGCGACGAGGAAATCCCCACCGCATAGGGGAGCCGCAACCGATGCCACATGGCCCGAAACAGGCCGGTATCGCCAAACTCCGCATCGGCCAGCACGCCGGTGCCGGTGAGGCCGCTGGCGCGCACCTGCCGGAGCAGGGTGAGCGCTTGGCGCCACTTCGCCTGCAACCGGACACCCCGGGGAAGCCGCGCCCGATCGCGGGCGGCGTCGGTCAGCCACGCCTCGGGCACATAGAGCGCGGCCCCCAGCAAGTAGGCGCGCAGCCCGGTCCACAGCGCCGCGGTGACCGCCACTTGGCCATTGGCGACTTTCCCCACGGCCCCACAGTACTGGCGGGCCACCCCGACCGAGGACGTCCCTGGCTTGGGGAAACTCGTGCCAGCGAAGATCACCAGCCCTTCGCGTTCGGGCAGCACCGCCCGCAGGCAGCGCCAGACGCCGTCGGCACTCCACGGCGCATCGGTGATGAAGTGTTGGAACGCTTGATAGCCACCGGGCTCGGTCCCCCGCGCCAGCATCGCTTCCATCGACTTGCGCGGGCTGTCGCTGAGCAACCCCTGGACGTACCGGCGCAACGCCAGCTCCTGTGCGCGATGGCCGAAGCACGCCTTGAAGGCCTCGAGCCATCTCATCAGGCGACGCAACTGCCCCACCGTGCGGCGGTCGTGCACTACCGCGCAGGGTCCCGAATTCGCCGGAAAAGTACAATGTCCTCAAATTAGATCACTTGTCGGATCTCGCCCAAATTGTGCGATCTAACAAAGTAGTACTAGCAGCCCGTGGTAAAAGTCCTGCTGCAGTTGGGCGGCGCTGCATCCCGCCTGGCTGTGTTGCTGGTCGGTCAAATACTCCCGGTATTTTCGCTCCTCGCGCCTTGCCAGCCGGGCCCAGCACCGCCCTTGGTGCGACGCAGGACTTTCACCACGGGCTGCTAGTACTACTTTGTTAGATCCGCAATTGCACCGACTTTAGCGCCTCGATGCGCTTCAGGTAGAACGGCCGTGGAGCAAAGAGGTCCGCGGTGAAGATTTCCTGCACGATCGCGCGGGCCACTGGAAAGGTGAGCCCGGCGAGGTGCCGCCGCCGCTCGGCCTGCAGGAAGTTGTACGTCACGGCGGTGAGCACGACGTGATGGTGCCAGCCCGGGAACGTGCGGCCTTCGAAGTGATCCAACCCGAGGTGGGGCTTCAACTCTTGGTCCTGCTGCTCGATGGCCCACCGCTGATGCGCGAGTCGGACGAGCTGCGGCCAGGAGGTGGTGGCCGGCAGGTTGACGAAGAAGTATTTGGTCCGCGGCGTCGCGCCCGTGTCGCGTTCGGCCAGCAGCCACACCTCGGGGGCGAGCCGGCGGTCGCGCCAGTCGTGGGCCGGGGTCACCCGCAGGGCCACACACTGGACCGTCCAGCGGCGCCCGCCGCGGCGGTTGCGCCAGCTGATGGGCCGCCACCGCGGCTGCGCCTTGGCGGCCTGGGCCACCGTGTACGCCCGCACGCCCGCCGCCAGGTCTGGCCGGGTGCGCGGGCGCCCCAGCCGGCCGCCCCGCCGGTGCCCGAGGCGCGGCCGCCCCAGGAACACGGTCTGCGACGAGGAAATCCCCACCGCATAGGGGAGCCGCAACCGATGCCACATGGCCCGAAACAGGCCGGTATCGCCAAACTCCGCATCGGCCAGCACGCCGGTGCCGGTGAGGCCGCTGGCGCGCACCTGCCGGAGCAGGGTGAGCGCTTGGCGCCACTTCGCCTGCAACCGGACACCCCGGGGAAGCCGCGCCCGATCGCGGGCGGCGTCGGTCAGCCACGCCTCGGGCACATAGAGCGCGGCCCCCAGCAAGTAGGCGCGCAGCCCGGTCCACAGCGCCGCGGTGACCGCCACTTGGCCATTGGCGACTTTCCCCACGGCCCCACAGTACTGGCGGGCCACCCCGACCGAGGACGTCCCTGGCTTGGGGAAACTCGTGCCGGCGAAGATCACCAGCCCTTCGCGTTCGGGCAGCACCGCCCGCAGGCAGCGCCAGACGCCGTCGGCACTCCACGGCGCATCGGTGATGAAGTGTTGGAACGCTTGATAGCCCCCGGGATCGGTCCCCCGCGCCAGCATCGCTTCCATCGACTTGCGCGGGCTGTCGCTGAGCAACCCCTGGACGTACCGGCGCAACGCCAGCTCCTGTGCGCGATGGCCGAAGCACGCCTTGAAGGCCTCGAGCCATCTCATCAGGCGACGCAACTGACCCACCGTGCGGCGGTCGTGCACTACCGCGCAGGGTACCGAATTCGCCGGAAAAGTACAATGTCCTCAAATTAGATCACTTGTCGGATCTCGCCCAAATTGTGCGATCTAACAAAGTAGTACTAGGCCACGGGACACTACTCACCGTCCCCGATCTCGAACCAGCACCCGAGAAACCGTACGTCGTCGGAGGTGGCGTCGACGGCGCTGGGGACGAATCCCTCGCGCGTCGAGATCCGCAGCGCCACGATACCGTCGGCAGTCGGTGGCACGATCGCCTCGCGCCCCGCGCCTGGCCGGACGGCCTGCTCCTCCTGCCAGTCCGCGGTCGTCAGCCTGACCGCGTTCGGCTGGGGTCCGCAGTGGTACCGCAGCGCCGTCCCCGTCCGGGCGGGGCCGAAGAGCGTCACGGCCGCCGTGGCACCGCCGCGGACCCAGAAGCCTGTGGGTTCGAGCCAGGTCGACGCGTCATGGACGAAGACGTCGACGCCGCGATAGCGAGCGGTGGCGATGAGGCTCGTCGACGCGGGTCGCGCGTGGAGGTCACGAATGTCGATGGGGCTGAGCCGCAGGATCGGCGACCGGGCCTCGAGCTCTGGCGAGGCGTGAAACCCGGAGAAATCGACATCGATGGGCAGGGTCACGGCCCGACGCCAGCTCGTCGTCCCGTCGAGTGGCACCCGCCACTCCCGCGAGGGTGAGCCTTCGCGCGTCAGCTGCCACGCCAGTGTTGCGTCCGACGGGATCGCGTCGCCGACGGGCGGCGCCGGGTGTTGCCACGTGAGCTCCACCAGGTAGGTGCCCGCCGGCAGTGCGAAGCGCGCGTCGTGGAGCAGCGGCACCGGTGGCGGCACCCGCGCGATCTCCGGCGACGCGATGAAGCTGAAGCGTCCCGGTATCTCCGAAGCCTGTACGCGCCTCAGCGGGTCGTACACGACGGCGACTGGCCGGGCCGTGGCATCGAATTCGTCCAGCAGACGGAGACGCGGGCGCGCCTCGAGCACGACATCTGGTTGAAGACGGTCACCGAGGAGCCAGGGGATCAGGGCCGAGACGGTGAGAACGATGATGACCCCGGCCGACGTTGCCGCGAGCGTGCACCGGCCAAGCCCCCGGAGATCCTGCGCCGGCCTGATGTCCCCGCCGTCGGCGGTCCCGGCCACGACGCGGGTCACGAACCGGACGGTCACCCCGCTCACTACCAGCCAGACACCGGCGAGGGCCAGCGCGGTCGCCGGATCGTCGTGGATGAAGCTCGGAAACAGCGCCCACAGGTGCCAGTTCGGCGAAAGCCACTCGAGCAGCGTCGAGGGGCCGTCACGAAGGTTCACCGCGAGGAGCCCCCCCGCCATGGTGACGATCAGGACGGTCACGCTCAAGCCGACCAGCAGCAGCAGCCGATACCAGGCCCGCCGCGTCGCAGAGCGCGCGGCCGCGTACTGCCAGGCGATCGGCAGGCCGAGCAGCAGCAGCGCTGACGTCACGGGTCGGCCGGGTGCCGCAGAACCGCCCCACCAGATCCGGAATGCGCCGACCGTGAGCAGCAGGGCGGTCGTCACGAGGGCGATCTCGACCGCCAGTCGGCGCGGTCGTCCCCCGCCGCGCGCCATGGTCACGAGTCTGGTCAGGCCGAGGACCAGCACCGGCGCGTACGGCAGCACACCGTACTCCTGGTCGAGCAGCAGCCCTGGCGCGCCGACCAGAACGTGGCTGAGCCGAGTCTGAGTGTCTCCACCGTAGGGCACCGAGGGTAGCGGCGAGCCCCAGAACGCATGGAAGAAGAGCAGCCAGCCGACCACCGAGATAGCCGGGATGCCCAGGGTGATCGCCAGGCGGCGCGCGCGCGTGTCGCGGCCGGTCGGATGAGCTCTCGCATGCCACAGACGCGCGGCGGCCACGAGCGCCAGCACCCCGGCCATCGGCGCGTATTTGGTGCTGAGCCAGGGTAGCGCACCAATCGCCACGACAGGGACGACGGTGGTCCGGATCCACCGGGCCGGCCCCGCCTCCGGCTCGTGGGGCACGAAGGCGAGCATCACGCACAGTGCCGCGGCGATCTCGGGGTAGACCATGGAGGCGTTGCCGAGATACGGCGCCGAGAGACAGACGGCGGCCCAGGCGAAGCTGGACGCCCCTAGCGAGCCGCAGGTCTTCGACGTCCAGCCCCACATGAGCGTGCCCGCCGCGGCACCCATGGCGGCGAGCAAGAGGATGACCGCCGGGTAGCCTCCCACGCCGTAGACGGGCGCCATCACGATGGGCAGTCCGATCGGATGAACCGAGTAGATCTCGTTGTCGACGCCGCGGGTCAGGTAGTGGGGGCGGAGGGGACTCGCGAAGTACTCCGCGTAGTCCTCGCGCGCGTGGTTGTTCTCGATCGCGAGGTCGTCGTCGAGCCAGAGGCTCTGGGCGATGATCAGGTAGTGCGGTTCGTCGCCGCCCGGAGAGGTCGCCGAACCGAGGCGCGAGAGCCCGGTGCTCCCGAAGACCGTGAGCCCAACCAGAAAGACGACGGTCGTCCACGGCCGGGCGGCGCCCGGCACGACCCACGAACCCGGGCGGCGCCGCGCGACCGCGCGCCACAGCGGAGGAGCGGCCAACCACGCTAGCTGTCCCAGCACGACGAACCAGACGACCAGCCGCGCCGGTCCCGCGAGCACCTGCAACAGCGGAAGGCCGTCCGGAAGCCAGGTGAGATACGGGAGGGTCAGGAGGCCGAGGGCGCCGACCGGGAGCAGAACCGGCGCCGCGCGCGCGACGGCGTCCCTCTGGCCCTCATCACGCTCTCCCGGTTGGCTGCGCGCCCAGGCCACCCCTAGGACGAGCAGTCCGGCCAGGCCCACGCACGCGACCACGAGCCAGAGAAGCCTGGCCGGCGACGGGAGCATGGCGACTCGCGTGGGGCCGCCGACGGGATCCACGAAGACATCGAGCGAGGCACCGGTCAGCCAGGCGGCCACGCCTGCGACCGTTCCCGCCGCCACCACGCCGGCTGCGGCCCTCACCGCGCTCCGCCTCATCGGCCGACATTCTACCGCCTCTCTGCCCAGACGCTCGAGGATGCGGAGGTTGCCGCGACGCGACGAGAACGGGAGAATGCGCCATGCGTCTACGGGAGATCAGCATCGGATGCTTCGGGGGCGGCACGGGGCTCCCGAGTCTGCTCGGCGGTCTCAAGAACAATCCGTGGCTGCGGCTCAACGCCGTGGTGACTATGTTCGACCGCGGCGGCAGCTCGGGGCAGCTTCGGGACGAGCTCGGCGTCCTGCCGCCCGGTGACGTGCTCAAGTGCACCCTCGCGATGGCACGGAACGAAGCCGAGGCGCGCCGGGTGCTGCTCACGCGGCTGCCGGCGCTCGAGCACGCACGTCTCGGCGGGCACACGGGCGGCAATCTGCTGCTCCCGATGATGGACTTCTACAGCGGCGATTTCATGGCCGCGGTCGACGGATTGCGGACCCTGCTCGGCTGCTCGGGGCGCGTGTGGCCGGTCAGCGTCGAGCCGTCGACCGTGTGTGCCGAGTACACCGATGGCTCGCAGTCCCGGGGTGAGGTCGAGGTCGACGCGGGGCAGCGTCTCGGCCATCTCGTCGAGCGCATCTGGCTCGACCCCTTGGTCGGCATCCACCCGGCCGTTGCGGAGGCCATTCGGGAGTTCGAGGCGGTGGTCATTGGGCCCGGCAGCTTCTACACGAGCCTCCTGCCGATCTTCCTGGTGCGTGGGGTCGCCGAGGCGCTGGCCGAGGTCAGCGGTCCCATCATCCTGGTCAGCAACCTCCTGACCGAGGGGCACGGGATGGCCGGGTTCACCGCCGCCGAGGCGGTGCGGCGCATCGGCGAGGCGATCGGTCGCCCGATCGACCTGGTGATCGTGAACTCCGGACGACCCGCCGCCGACGTGCTCGAGGGCTATGCCGAGGAGCACAAGGTGCCGTTGGAGATCGGCGAGCTCCCACCCGAGTGCGAGCCGGTGGTCGGCGACTTCTGGTCCCGGCAACTGGCGAGGCACGACCGCCGGCGGCTGGCGCAGACGGTGTGGGCCGTGCTCGCCCGCCGGCTGCTCGGCTAACAGCCGCCGTTTCGGCCCCACGCCCAACTGACAGAAGACACAAGTGCAACGCCGCGGGTGGGTGTGCTGCGGGCTCGAGGCGTGGCCGGATCTCGACGGCGGTGCACTAGGTGGTGCGGGCCGTCGGGCGCTTCTTGGCCCTGGCCTTCGTTGTCCTGGCCTTCGTCGTCTTGCCGGACGCCGGGGCCTTCGGCCGCGTGGGCCTGGCTTTCAGGGCGTTCTTGGTCTGGCTCGTCTTCTTCGCCTTCTTCGCCGTCGTTGTTCTCTTTGCGCGCGCCGGCGTTCGTGTCTTCGGGGTCGCTCCGACTCCGGCGCCATCCGTGGCCCGCGTCGTGGCCGCGTGGCTGGCTCTGATCGCCGCAGCCTTCTCGATGATCTCCTCGGGCAACTTGCCGGAGCCGCCGCTCTTGGCAGGCCGGTTCGAGGACCAGATGTCGGGTGATTCGGCGGCGAGGATGTCCTCGAACTCGCCCCCGCTCGCGATGCTGAGCGGCGCGAAGGTCGTGATGTCGATCGGGCCCGACCACTCGTCGCGATGCTTGATGAGCAACCACGCCCGATCCTCGCGTCCGGGGGCGTTCCCTGGCCCTCGCCCCCCGGTTCGTACCAGCACCCAGGACCCCTTGAGCTTGTAGCCGTCGAGGGTGAGCTTCAGGTCTCCCTTCTTCAGCGCGGCATCGACGTCATCCACCTCCGGCGTCCACGTGCCCGAGTCCCACAGCATCACGATTCCGGCACCGTAGCCCTCGGGGATGATGCCCTCGAACGTGCCGTACTCCACCGGATGATCCTCGACGTGCATCGCCAACCGCCTGTCCCGGCTGTCGATCGAGGGTCCCTTGGGGATGGCCCACGACAGCAGCACACCGCCGTGCTCGAGCCGCAGATCGTAGTGCAGCTGGGTCGCCAGGTGCTTCTGGACGCAGAAGAACCCACCCGCGCCGCCCGATCGGTGTGGGACGGGTTCGCCTGGGGGCTCCGGAGACTTCGAGAAATCCCGCTTCCGCTTGTACTCGTGGAGAGACATCGGGAACTGGAGCTCCGGGCCCGCTCGATCAGTTGAGACCCGGCGAGGTCGCCTCGCCCCCGATCCGTCTCTTGATGGCGTCCACGGTGATGGTGGTCTTCCACTCCTGGAGCGCCTTGCCCACCGCGACGGTCTTCTCGACCGGGACGATCGAGACGCCATTGATGGAGGCCTTGCCCTTGGCCACACGTTGCTCTACCCTGACGGTGCTCGGGTCGACCGCCATCATGAGCGAGGTGATGCCGTAGTCGTCGTGGTGCCCCTCGACGACCTGCGTGATGCCCTTCTCCGTCTCGAGCCAGGTCGTCACGGCCTCGTAGTCGTAGTACTCGGGAATGTAGTGGATGCTCGTCTTGCCTCCGGCCCACTCGGACGACAGCGTTTCGGCCACGGCCGACATGCCCTTCTGGTTGCCCCCGCTGTCCCCAATCAGGATCACGTGCTCGAACCCATGAGTCTTCAGGCTCGAGGCGATGTCGGTCAGGACCCGCTGAAACGTGTCCTGCTGCAGGCTGATCGTTCCGGGATAGCGCATGTGACCGGTCGGGGGATCGAAGTCGCCCTCCGGCACGAACGGCAGAATCGGCGCGACCAGGGCATTGCCGAGCTTCCTCGCGATGGACTCGGTCGTACCCCGCAGGATGTAGTTGTGCTTCCCGAGCGCCAGATACGGCCCGTTCTGCTCGATGCCCCCGGTCGCGATGATGACCGTGGTCTTGCCGGCCCGCATGGCGTCGCGAATCTCGAGCCAGGTCAACTCCTCGAGGAACACCGAATCGAGGGCGTCGATCGGCCGAGGCATGTCGGGGTCTGGGCTCTGGGCGTTGGCGCACACGGCGATGCCGGCGATGACGAGCCACGCAGCCAGCCAGGAACGGGTGAGATGCATGTTGCCTCCTCTGGGGAACTGGGTCCCACGCATTGTACCGGAAAATCCGGTCGATCGCGTCGCTTCGCCACTTCGCCTGGCCCTGGTTTAGCAGCCCGTGGTAAAAGTCCTGCTGCAGTCGGCCGGCGCTGCATCCCGCCTGGCTGCGTTGCTTGTCGGTCAAATACTCCCGGTGTTCTCGCTCCTCGCGCCTTGCCAGCCGGGCGCAGCGCCGCCCTTGGTGCAACACAGGACTTTCACCACGGGCAGCTAGCAGCCCGGTGCCAGGCACCAGATTTCTGTTGAAGGCGGAGCGCCGGCAGTGGTTAAGTGCGGGTCCATGTATCTGCAGGCCATCCTGATCTATCTCGGCGTCCTGGCGGGCGTGGGCGTCTGGCGATCCCGTCAGGTTCACACGGGCGACGACTTCCTGATCGCGTCGCGGTCGCTGCCGGCGCGCGTACTCGTGTTCACGCTGCTCTCGACCTGGATCGGTGCGGGCAGCCTGTTCGCCGGGGCAGGTCTGGGGTACCGGTCGGGATTCTCGGCCCTCTGGCAGTCGGCGGGCGCCTGGCTCGGCATGGCGCTCGTCGTGTTCATTGCGCCGCGGGTCCGGCGGATCGCGCAATACACCGTGCCGGACATCCTCGAGCTCCGATACGGACCGGCGGCCCGCGTGCTGGGCACGCTCACCACGGTGCTCGCCTATACGACCATTGCGGCCTACCAGTTTCGCGGCGGGGGGCGGCTGCTGGGTCTGGTCGCCGATGTGACACCCGACACCGGCGCGCTGATCACCGCCGCATTCTGTGTCACCTACACCGCGCTTGCCGGCATGTTGTCGGTCGCGTATCTGGACGTCGGCAACGGGCTCGTGATGCTGAGCGGCGTGACCGCCGCCGTGGCGTATCTGGTGGGCCAGGCGGGCGGCCCGGGTCCGGCCCTGGAGGCCCTACGTCCGGACCAGCTGTCGATGTTCGGGACGCTGGGCCCGCAGACGGCGTTCGCGTTGTTCTTCCCGACGCTCTTCCTGTTGATGGGCGAGGCGAACATGTACCAGAAGTTCTTCTCGGCCAACAGCGAGCGGACGGCGCGCGTGGCCGTGGTCGGCTGGGTCATCGGCACCATCGCCGTCGAGACGCTCATTGACGCCGTGGGCGTCTTCGGCAGCGCGGCGTTGCCGGGGCTCACGGCGCAGGAGTCCGAGACCATCGTCATCCGTGTCGCCCTCGGCGCGCTGCCGGATGTGCTGGGGGTCCTGCTCCTGTGCGCGGCGGCGGCCGTGATCGTCTCGACCGCGAACAGCTTTCTGCTGACGCCCGCCACGAGCCTGATGCACGACGTCTACCAGCGCTTCGTCGACCCGGGGGTGACCGACCGCCAGATCCTGGTCTACACCCGCGTGCTCGTCGTCCTCCTCGGCGCGCTCGGTCTGGTCGCCTTACGGTTCTTCCAGACCATTCTCGAGATGGCCCTGTGGGCGTACACGATGTACGGCGCGGGGATCACGCCCGCGTTGCTGGCCGCGTTCATCTGGCCGCGCGCGACGCGGCTCGGCGGCGTCCTGTCGATCCTCGCCGGAATGGTGACGACGCTCGGCTGGGAGATCGCCGCGAGGGTCGGGGCCGTCGAGGGAGCGCCGGCCGTCTACCCCCTCGGTCTGGAGACCATCTACCCGGCACTCGTCCTGTCGATCGCGACGTTGATTGGGGTCAGCCTCGTGACCCGCCGATCGACCGAGGCGGAGCTTGCGCCGCTGCGGTAGCCGCCTGTGCGACCGTCGTGTCAGAATGGGCTCGTGCGCGTCTTGCTGGTCTCCACCTACGACCTCGGTCGGCAGCCGTTCGGCCTGGCATCGCCCGCCGCGTGGCTCCGTGAGGCGGGCGCCACCGTGACCTACGCCGACCTGGCGCGAGACCCAATGCCCGAATCGGCCGCACGCGCCGCCGATCTCGTGGCCGTCCACCTGCCGATGCACACCGCGACGCGACTCGCCATCCCCGTCATCGGACGTCTCCGAGAGCTGAACCCGAGGGCGCACCTGTGCTGCTACGGGCTCTACGGTCCCCCCAACGAGGCGTTCCTGAGGCAACAGGGCGTGGACACGGTTCTGGGCGCCGAGGTCGAGGCGGCGCTCGTCGCCCTGGCCCGGCGGCTCTCGAATCGGGGTGGCAGTCCTGCGTCGCAAAAGGACCGGCGCGGCGCCAGTCCGGTAAGCCGCGACGACGCTCCGGCTCCCGACCTGCCCCGACTGCGCTTCCGGGTGCCCGATCGCGCCGGACTGCCGACACTGTCGCGCTACGCGTCGCTGTGCATGGGCGACGGCGAGAAGCGGACGGCCGGCTACACCGAGGCCACTCGCGGATGCCGGCACCTCTGTCGGCACTGCCCGGTCGTGCCGATCTACCAGGGCAGCTTTCGTGTCGTGCCCGTCGAGGTCGTGATAGCCGACGCGCGCGCGCAGGTCGACGCCGGTGCGCGGCACATCACGTTCGGCGATCCGGATTTCTTCAACGGTCCGCGGCACGCGGTCCGCGTCGTGGAGGCGTTGGCACGCGCCTGCCCGGGCGTGACCTACGACGTGACCATCAAGATCGAGCATCTGCTGCGGCATGCTCGGCACCTCCCGGTTCTGCGGGAGACCGGGTGCCTCTTCGTGACGAGCGCGGTCGAGTCGGTCGACGACAGGGTTCTGGCTCTGCTCGACAAGGGACACACGCGGGCTGACCTCGCGCGCGCGGTCGAGCTGTGCGATCGGGTCGGGCTGTCGCTGTCGCCGACCTTCATCGCCTTCATGCCATGGGTCTCGATGGAGGGCTACCTCGATCTGCTGGAGACGATTGCGCGGCTCGGCCTGATCGAGGTCGTCGCGCCGATTCAGCTCGGCATCCGACTGTTGATTCCGGAGGGTTCGCGGCTGCTGGAGCTGGCCGAGGTCCGGCGGCTCGTCGCACCGTACGACCCGGCGACCCTGACTTATCCCTGGCGCCATGCGGATCCCCGCGTCGACGTGCTCCAGGGCGAGGTCGTGAGCCTCGTGAGCGCGCGAGCGGGTGAGACGCGCCGCCGCGTCTTCGAGGACGTTCGGGCTCTGGCCCGGGCGGCGGCCGGTCTCGGCCCCGGGGTGCGACCGCCGGCGGCGCCCCCGCGGGCGACCGTTCCCTACCTCGACGAGCCGTGGTATTGCTGAGCGGAGCCGACCGCAGAGCAGGTGGCTCTGGTCTAGCACATGCCCCGGGTCCTTCTCGTCTCGACGACGACCGGCTACCAGACTCGCTCGTTCGACGAGGCCGCCAGCCGCTTGCGGGTCGATCTGGCCCTCGCCACGGATCGGTGCGACCGGCTGGAGGACCCGTGGCGGGACGCGGCGATCCCG
This sequence comes from Vicinamibacterales bacterium, assembly GCA_965197935.1. GTDB lineage: Bacteria > Acidobacteriota > Vicinamibacteria > Vicinamibacterales > CAZQMT01 > CAZQMT01. Next base: position 2,218,397 of record CBDAOD010000003.1, read on the forward strand.
ATCCGGTTTCACGCCGAGGACGACGCGGTGCGCGCCATCGCCGAGTCGGCGCGCACCCGGCCGATCGACGGTGTGCTCGCGCTGGCCGACCGGGCGGCCTCGCTCGCGGCGCGGTCCGCCAGCGCGCTGGGGCTACCGGGGCATCCGCCGGCGGCGACTCGAGCCGCGGGCAACAAGCTGGCCACCCGACGGGGTCTGAGCGCCGCCGGTCTGCTTGCGCCCTGGTTCAGATCCGCCGGGCTGGGTGACGACCCCACACGGCTCGCGACAGAGGTGCGCTACCCGTGCGTCCTCAAGCCGCTCACTCTCTCGGGCAGCCGCGGGGTCATCCGGGCCAACGGGCCGACGGACTTCGTCGAGGCCCTCGCCCGGCTGAGCCGCCTCCTGCGGCGGAAGGACGTACGCGCCCTGCGAGACCCCGCCGGCGAGCAGGTCGTGATCGAAGGGTTTGTCGAGGGCGACGAGTTCGCGCTCGAGGGTGTGCTGGAGGACGGCGTGCTGCACGTCCTCGCGCTGTTCGACAAGCCGGATCCGCTCGACGGCCCCTTCTTCGAGGAGACCATCTACGTCACGCCATCCCGCCTCCCCGCGACGACCCAGGCGGCGATCGCGCGTACCGTCGGTGCGGCCGCCGCTGCCCTCGGCCTGCGTCATGGCCCGGTCCACGCCGAGTGCCGCGTCAACCCCACGGGGATCTGGGTGCTCGAGGTGGCGGCGCGGCCGATCGGTGGTCTCTGCTCGCGCGCGCTCCGTTTCGTTCGCCCAGGCGGCGACCGCGCGCGTGCGGAAGAGAGCCTCGAAGCCGTGCTGCTCCGGCACGCCGTCGGCGAGTCGGTCCGCGGCTACAGCCGGGAGGCCCGCGCCTCGGCGGTCATGATGGTGCCGATCCCGATGCGCGGGCGGCTACGGAAGGTCAGCGGCGTGGAGGAGGCGGGGCGGACACCGGGGGTCGACGAGGTCCGCATCACCGCGAAGACCGACCAGCTACTCGAGCCCTTGCCGGAGGGGAGCAGCTATCTCGGATTCATCTTCGCGCGGGCGTCGTCGCCGCAGGCGGCGGTGGGCGCGATCCGGGCCGCTCACGCGCGCCTGGGGTTCGAGATCGAGTGGCCCCTGTTGACCGACTCGTGACGTCGCCGCCGGCTACTTCGCCTGCTCCGGCACGTAGCCCGGTGGGAGCGCGGCATCCTCGCCGAAGAAGAAATCCTCCATGTGCTTGGAGACGAGCTCCTGTGCTTCCTTCTGCCACGGCATCAGGCGGTACTCGTTGAGGATCATCTTCATCCGCTCTTCCCACAGCTTCCAGGCCTCGGCGGACACCTGGGCGTGGATCCGCTGACCCAGCTCACCGGGCCAGGGGGGCGAGTCGAGCGCCGGGAGCTCGCGCTGGAACTTCACGCACATCACGGTTCGTATCTTCTCATCGGGCATCGGTTCCTCCGCCCGCGTCGGGCCCTGCTGCATGATACTCACGACCCCGCCGCGGTGCCAACCGACACCGCGACGGGCTGGTCCCGCCAATCGGCGCTCAGCACCCGCACGACCTGAACCCGCGCGTCGTTGAAGCAGGCGCCACCGCCCAGATCGGTCAACGAATCCGGTGCGAGGGCATTGGCCGTGGCGCCGTTCAGCGTGCTCCGTCGCCAGAGACCCTTGGGCAGGCTCACCGTGCCGGATCGAATCTCGTCGGTGATCTTGACGAAGCACTGCACTTCGCCCAGCGCGTTGAGCACGCGAACCGTGTCGCCGTCTTCCACGCCCCGCTCCAGGGCATCGGCGGGGTTCATCTGGAGGAACGCGGGCCGGCCGCGGCGCTCTCCGAGGGTGGAGCTGATCGTGTGGCTGCTGGCGGGGGAGATCAGGGCCAGCGGATGCTTCGCGCTCGCCGGATCGGCCTGGTAGCGATAGAGGCCAGCGGGCGCTGCGGACTCGAGCGACTCGGGGAACAGATCCACCTTCCGATCCGCGGTGCGCGGGAACACGTCGACGAACTGCACGGGCGTGGAGCCGAACGGTGGTGTGGCGACCCCGCGGTCGAGCAAGGTGTGGCGGACGTCTGGCGGCGTGTGCTCGAGGACGCGGAGCAACGCCTCGGCGTCGCAGCCGAACCGGTCCCCGGGCAGGTCGAGCCGGGCGGCGATCTCGTCGAACACCTCGACGTTCGGGCGGGCCTCCCCGACGGCGTCGATGACCGGCGTGACCATTTGCAGGCTGAACGCCCCGTAGCCCCGGGCGAGGTCGTAGGCCTCCAGGAAGGTCGTCGCGGGCAGGACCACATCCGCGTACGCCGTCGTGTCGTTCTGCACTTGCTCGAAGACGACCGTGAACAGGTCCTCGCGCCCCAGCCCTCGCAGGATCCGGTTCTGGTCGGGCAACGTGGCGGCCGGGTTGCAGTTGTAGACGAAGAGCAGCTTGATGGGCGGATCGTCGCGCTCGGTGAGGGCCCGCCCGAGGTGATTCATGTTGATGACCCGCGTCGGCGGCTCCCCGGCGGCGATCCAGGCCCCCGCGTCGAGTCCCCACGCAGCGGAGTTGCTCATCGTGTAGCCGCCACCACGCACCCCGAACTTGCCGGCTACCGCCGGCAGTGCCAGCACGGCCATGGCCGCGTTGCCCCCGTTCCGGTTCCGTTCGAGGCCCCAGCCACACCGGATCACCGCCGGCGAGGACGCCGCATACAGCTCGGCAAAGCGTTCGAGCGCGCCCGGGTCGATACCCGCCACCTCGGCGGCCCGTTCTGGGGTCCACTCGGCCGCCCGCTCGCGCAGCGTCTTCCCGCCCCGCGTGTGCGTCCCGAGAAAGGCGTCATCGGCTCGGCCGGTCTCGAAGAGGTGGCGATGGACGGCCAGCGCGACCACGACATCGGTCCCGGGGCGGACCGGTAGGTGCAGATCCGCCCGGCGGGCCAGCGGGGTCGTGTGCGGGTCGATGACGACCAGGGTCGCCCCCTGCCGCTGGGCGTCGTAGAGGTAGGGCACCAGGTGGATGCCGGACGTGGACGGGTTGGCGCCCCAGATCACGATCAGCCGAGCGCGCACGTAGTCCGCGTAGCTCACGCCCGCCATCTTGCCGTAGAGCGCGGTGGCCGCCACGCCGGTGGGTGCCGCGCACACCGTTCTGGCCAGCCGCGACGCGCCGAGCCCTCTGAAGAGCCGGGCGTCGGACGTGTCCTGCGAGAGCAACCCATTCGACCCGCCGTACGAGACGGGGAGAATCGCCTCACCCCCCGCGGAATCTCGTACTTCGCGCATCTTGTCGACCACGAGATCCAGCGCCTCGTCCCAGCTCACGCGTTTGAACCGGCTGTCACCCTTCGCGCCCTTGCGCACGCCCGGCACGCGCAGGCGGGCCTCGCCGTACACGCGGTCTCCGAAGTCTCGTACCTTGGCGCAGATGTAGCCGTTGGTGACGGGCTGACGTGCCGACCCGTCGATCTTGACGACGCGACCGCGTTCCACCGTCACCGACAGGCTGCAGGAGTCCGGGCAGTCCAGCGGGCACGCCGTGTCGGTGGTTCGGCTCGTGCTCGCGAGCCGCCCGCTCGAGCTCGACATGCCGCGAGTGTATCAGACTGCGGGCGCCGGGTGCCGCGCCGGTCCTGGTGCGACGCGGGACGTTCACCGCGGGTCGCACCGCGACCGTGTGTCGGGTGTGGCGTGGCACGATGTCCGCCGGGCACACCGTGTGGATGGTATGCGGCGCCGGCCCGATCGGCGCGTGCGTCAGGCGCTCCGTGTGACCCGGGCGTAGTACTCGGGATTGGTTGCCCCTTCGGTGTTGAAGACGAGCGCGCGCGAGCTTCGATTCAGGCCGCCCGCCTCGCGCACGGGGCGCAGCGCCGCTTCCTCGAGGACCGCGAGGAGGCAGGCCAGGCCGCAGGCGCCCGACGCCCCGGCCACCACAGCCGGGTCGCCCGGGAGCGGTCGCGCCAGCCGGCGCGTGGTGGCGGCCGATCGGGCGTCATCGACCGCCACGCAGGCGTCGAAGATCCGCGAGATGCCGGGCCAGACCGCACCGGAGATCTCGGCGCATCGCAGGCCCGCCATCTCGGTATCGAGCGGCCCGTCGAGTGAGACGGGCGTGCCCGCGCGGATCGACTCCATCAGACACGGGGCCGCGCTGGCCTCGCAGGCCACGGCGAAGGGACGGTCGGGTCCGTAACGGAAGCTGAACCAGCTCGCGATCGCCGCGGCCAGCCCGCCGACGCCGGCCTGCACGAAGACGACATCCGGCGGCGTCCCGCCCCACTCGGTTGCCGCTTCGTCCAGCAGCCGCGTGTATCCCGCCATGATCAGCCGCGGGATGTTCTCGTAGCCCGGCCACCCCGTGTCGGAGATCATGGCCGAGCCGCGCTCCTCGGCCTCGCGCGCCGCTTCACGAACGGCCGACTCGTAGTCGCCCTCCGAGACGACGACCTCGGCCCCCTCTCCGGCGATCGCGTCGATCCGCGCGGCGACGGTGCCGTGTGGCACGTAGACCCTGGCGGCGAGGCCGCGGTCGCGCGCCGCCCTGGCCACCGCGCGTCCGTGGTTGCCCGACGAGGCGCAGACCACGGCCCGAGTCGCGCCGAGCCGGCCGTCGCCCAGCAACCGGTCGAGGGCGTAGGTGACGCCCACGACCTTGAAGGCGTTCAAGCCGAAACGCGCCGACTCGTCCTTGACGAGGATGTCGCCGATGCCGGCGCGCGCGGCGAGGCCGGGCAGCCGCCTGAGCGGAGTAGCCTCGAGGTCGGGCCGGGTGCGGAAGAAGGCGTCCACCGCCGTGTAGTCATCGGCCTCGAAGAGGCCGGGATCGTGGCGGCCGGTGCGGGCCTCCGGATTCAGCAGCGACAGCGTCATGTTCGTCGGGCCGGGGCTCGTGTCCTGTAACAGTCATTCGTGGAGTAGGTCCCGCGGGCGGCGCCCGGCTGGCCAGGCGCGAGGAGCGAGCATACCGGGAGTATGAGCGAGGGGCAACACCGCCAGCCGGGATGCCCCGCGCCGGGCCCATGATACCCGGGATGCCGCGGCGCGTCGTGGTAGGCTCGCGATCGCTCGTGGCGCTCGCGATCTGTCTCCTCGCCGTGCTGGCCGCCCTCCTTCCGATGCCCGACGTCTGGGTGGAACGGATCTACTCCCAGGAGATCTATCTGTGGCTGCAGGGGCGGGTGACGCCGCTGTCCAATCGCGTGCCCTTCGCGGTGATCGACCTGCTGCTCGTCGTGGTGCTGGGTGGGCTGGTCTCGATGAGCGTCCGGGTCCTCGGCCCCGGAGGCCGAGGTCGGAGGCTCCGCCGGCTCTGGCGTGTCGTGGCCCGGACGGGCCCCGTCATCGGTGCGGTCTACCTGGTCTTCCTGCTCATGTGGGGGTTGAACTACCGGCGCGTGCCGCTCCGGGAGAAGCTGGATTTCGACGATGCGCGCGTGACAGGAGCGGCGCTGGCGGCGCTGGCGGACGCGGCGGTTCGCGAGCTCAACGTGTCGTATCCGCTCGCCGTGGAGCAGGGATGGCCCAACCTGAGCGCGCTACCGGACATGCTCGGCCCCGCCTTTCAGGCCGTTCAGCAGCGCCTCGGGAGCGAGCCCATGGCCATCGTGGGCCGGCCGAAGCGCTCCATCCTGACCTTCTACTTCCAGCGGTCGGCCATCGACGGCATGATCGACCCGTTCTTCCTCGAGGTCCTGGTCAATGACGACGTGCTGCCGTTCGAGCGTCCGTTCGTGACCGCGCACGAGTGGGCGCACCTGGCCGGCTACGCCTCCGAGGCCGAGGCGAGCTTCGTCGGGTGGCTGACGTGCCTGCAGGGAAGCATCGGCATGCGCTACAGCGGATGGCTGATGATGTACGCGCACGCGGTGCGGCAGATGCCGCGCGAGGAGCGCGATGCCATCCGCGCGGCGTTGGATCCGGGGCCCCGCGAGCATCTCGAGGCCGTCGCGGCGCGCGTGAGTCGGGCGACGCCGACCGTCAGGCGCGCGGCGCGGCGCGTCTACGATCGGTTCCTGAAGGCGAACCGCCTGCGTGCCGGGGTCGCAAGCTACGACGAGGTCGTCACGCTGCTGCTGGGCACGCGGTTCGAGCCGGGCTGGCGGCCCGTCGAGCGGTAGTGGTTCGACGTGGTCCGAACGCCCGCAGGGGGGCAGTGCGGCGGGCCGCCCAGCAAACCGAACACATTGCGGCGGCTCATGCACGTGTCTCGGAGACGCAAAAGAGGCTGGCCGCCTTCACGGTTGGCCTGGCGGCCCGCCACACCGCCCCCCTGCGGGCGTTCGGACCAGGCTGCCGGGCGGGGGCTTTGGCATGGGAGGGTCGAGGCGGTCGAGCTCTTCGAGCGGGAGCGAGGAGACCCTCTGCGCACCGGGCGGACGTTCGAGTCCGTGCGATCTGGAGACCGTGTCCCAGGCATGGAGCCGCCAGCCTCGCCAGTGGCAATCGCGGCAGCGCTCGGGACGCTTGCGCGTGAAGAGCCGGAGGAGGCGCTCGACGGTGCCCAGCCGAGAGGGATAGACCCGTGGCGAGCCGCACGCGGGACAGGTGGCCATCGGTGTCGCTCGCGTCCCGCGAGGACGCGCGCCTCTCGATCTTACCAGTGTGGTATGTTCCGATGGTCGATAAATTGCTCTCGCTGCGGCCGGCAGCGCGGGCCGCGGACGGCGGGCCCCGCGAGGGGAGCCACAACGGAGGTGTGCCATGAGAGCGAATCGCGTGGTCGGCATCGTCGCCGGCGTTGCCATCGGTGTGGCCGCGGTCGTCGAGCTGGGCGGGCAGCGCCCGGCCGGGTTGATGGGCTTCTCGGCCGAGGCTGCGGACCAGCAACGTAGCTACGAGCGGATCATGGCGACCGTTCCGGACGCCCAACGGATGCACGAGTATCACCGCACGATGACGCGTCGGCCGCATCACGCCGGGACCCAGCAGAACCACGAGTACGCGCTCTACATCCGAGACCGGCTGGACGAGTTCGGCTACGCGACGGAGATGTTCAAATACGACATCCTCGTGCCGTGGGCCGGCGAGAACCGGATCACGCTGACCGCCCCCGAGACCGAAGAGATCGTGGTCACCGAGCCGCCCATTCCCGAGGACCCGGACACGCTGATCGAGGGAGGCTTGCCGCCGATGGCGGCCTACGTGACCCCCGGCGACGTCAGCGGGGAGCTCGTCTACGTCAACTACGGGCGGATCCAGGACTACCGCCTGCTCGAGGAGATGGGCATCTCGCTGGAGGGGAAGATCGTCATCACCCGCTACGGCGGGAGCCCGGGCCAGATGCGGGGCATGAAGGTTCGGGAGGCCGCCAAGCGCGGCGCGGTCGGCGCGATCATCTACTCGGACCCGGAGGACGACGGCTGCCTCCGGGGCGATGTCTACCCGAAGGGGACCTGGCGGCCGTGGGAGGGTGTGCAGCGCGGAAGCTATCTGGACGTGCCGATCTATCCGGGCGACCCGCTCACCCCGTTCGAGCCGTCGATTCCCGGGGTGGAGCGGATCCCGATGGCGGAGGCAGAAACCATCCAGAAGATTCCGGCGCACCCGATCTCCTACGGTGAAGCTCTCAAGCTCCTGCGGCCACTCGGCGGGCCGGTCGTCCCGCGCGAGTGGCAGGGTGGGCTCCCGCTCGCGTATCACATCGGCCCGGGTCCGGCCGCAGTGTCGATGCACATCGAGCTCGACTACCAGACGCGGCCGGTGTGGAACGTCTTCGGCACCATCAAGGGCTCGGTCGAGCCCGACCGGGTGGTCCTGGCGGGCGGCCACCGGGATTCCTGGGTGCTGGGCGCGCGGGATCCGATCAGCGGCGCCGTCTCCCTGCTCGAGACCGCGCGGGGTATTGCCGCCGCGGTCGAGCAGGGATTCGAGCCGCGCCGGAGCATCCAGTTCGGCAGCTGGGGCGGCGAGGATTTCTTCCTGCTGGGCTCGACGGAGTACGGGGAGCAGTTCGCCGACGAGCTCCGGAAGAACATGGTGGTCTACATCAACCGCGAGAGCTACACGGCCGGGAGCTGGAGCACCTCGGGCAACCACTCCCTGGAGCAGTTCAGCATCGAGACCGCGCGCGACGCCCCGCACCCGTCGGGGACCAACCTGTACGACGCGTGGGTGGCACAGCAGCCGGATGAGCCGCTCCACATCGGCGCGCTCGGATCGGGGTCTGACTACACGGTCTTCCTGGACCACCTCGGCGTGCCCTCGCTCGGTCCAGGCTACGGGAGTGGCAATGGCGTGTACCACTCGCTCTACGACACGCTGGTGTGGTTCCAGAAATTTGGAGACCCGGGCTACGAGTACGGTCTGGCGCAGGCCGACATGGTGGGACGCCTGATGATGCGGCTGGCCAACGCCGAGGTGCTGCCGTTCGAATCGACCGGGACCGCCGACGCCATCGGGCGCTACCTCGACGAGCTGGCCGAGCTCGACACCGAGGGCGAGCTCCGCGACTCGCTCGCCGACATCGCGGCGGCCAACGGGCGGCTGCGCGCCTCCGCGGTCCACACGAACCTGGCCGTCGAGACACTGCTCGGCTGCGGGCAGGAGGCGCTTCGCGCTCGCGTGTCCGCGCTCGACGAGCTCAACGGGCTGATCATGCAGGTCGACCGCGAGTTCCTCGATGAACGCGGGCTGCCCCGCCGTCCCTGGTACAGGAATCAGCTCTACGCGCCCGGCTACTACACGGGATACGCCGCCAAGACCCTCCCCGGTGTGCGCGAGGCCATGGAAGAGCAGGAGTGGAACATCGCCAGGGAGCAGGCGATCGGTGTCGTGCAGGCGATCACCCGTGCCGCCGCCACCGTCGACCGGGGCGGTGACGTGGCGCGCGCGAACGGCTGCGACCGGCCGCCGCCGGCGCGCCGCTGACCGCCCGCGGCGGATGCGCTGGCGTATAATAATGAGCTCGAAGACCGTCCACGCCTCGGAGGCCGATCCAGACTGGGAAAACAGGGAGACGACATGGAATCCTCGACCATCACGGCCACATCGCCAGCGACATCCGACTCTACCTCTACAGGGGCCCCTTCCGAGGCCCCGAAGACGCTGAAGTTCTTCGTGGGCGGAGAATGGAGAACGTCCGAGACCGATACATACATGGACTGCTTCGACCCCTCCACGGGTCAGGTGATCGCCCGCGCGCCGCAGTGCACTGCCGCAGAGGTAGAGCAGGCGGTGGCCGCGGCCAAGGCCGCCTTCCCGGCCTGGGCGAGCACCCCACCGAACAAGCGGGTGCAGGTGCTGTTTCGGATGAAGGCGCTCATGGACGAGCACCTCGAGGAGCTCACCCTGCTGACCGCGCAGGAGCACGGGAAGGTGTGGGACGAGGCCATGGGCGACGTGCTCAAGGCCACCGAGGTGATGGAGTACGCCTGCGGGATTCCGGAGCTGCTCAAGGGGCGGGCCCTGATGAACTGCACGTCGGGCTACGACACGACCCAGTATCTCGAGCCGCTCGGCGTCTTTGCGGGGATCGCCCCGTGGAATTTCCCCGCCATGATCCCGATGGGCTGGATGGCGCCGCTGTGCGTGGCCACCGGGAACACGTTCGTCCTCAAGGCCGCGAGCTTCGTCCCCCAGAGCAGCCTGCGGATCGCCGAGCTGTGGCAGGAAGCGGGCCTGCCGGGCGGGGTCATCAACGTCGTGACCTGCTCGCGGCGGGAGGCGGAACTGCTGCTGACCCATCCTGACGTGCAGGGCGTCTCCTTCGTGGGATCGACGTCGGTCGGGCGACACATCTACTCCGCGGCCGCCGCGGCGGGCAAGCGCGTCCAGTGCCTCACCGAGGCCAAGAACCACGCCCTGGTGCTCAAGGATGCTCCGCTGGAGCGGACGGCGCGCGGCATCGTGAACTCGTCGTGCGGCTGCGCGGGAGAGCGGTGTATGGCGCTGCCCGCGATCGTGGTCGAGGAGGAGGTTGCCGACGAGCTGGTGGCGATCCTGAGCGGAATGATGCGGGATCTGAAGGTCGGGCCCGCCTACGACAAGTCGAGCCAGCTGGGCCCGCTGGTCAACGCCGACCATCGGCAGTCGGTGCTCGACTGGGTGGACAAGGGTGTGAAGGAGGGTGCCACGCTCGTCTACGACGGCCGGCGCGCGTCCGTGGCCGGGTACGAGGACGGCTTCTACATGGGGCCGTGCCTCTTCGACCACGTCGAGCCTGGCATGAGTATCGGGGATCGCGAGATCTTCGGCCCGGTGCTCTCCGTGAAGCGGGTGAAGAGCTTCGAGGAAGGCGTGGAGCTGATGAACGCCAACGAGTTCGGCAACGGCTCGGTGATCTACACCCAGAACGGCTACTATGCACGGGAGTTCGCCAGCCGCACGCAGTCCGGCATGGTGGGCGTCAACGTCGGCATTCCGGTGCCGCTGGCCGTCTTCGGCTTCACTGGCCGCAAGAACTCCTTCTTTGGTGATCTGCACACCATGGGCACGGATGGTGTCAGGTTCTTCACGGAGCTCAAGAGCGTGACCGCGCACTGGTTCTCCGATGAGGAGGCGCGCGAGGCCCAGGTGCGCAACTCTTGGGACGGCATGATCACGATGCCCGACACGAAGTAACCCCGGGTCGCCCTCTTCGGCGCGGGGGGCCTCGCCGCTCGAGATCCCCCGCGCCGGTCGCCGCGTGACCGTCGCGGCCGTTCCGCCTCCCTCCGTTCAGCCACTCTAACGCTGTCAGGTCCGACCCGTGAGGGGAGCGGCCCCGTCCGCGAGTTGCAATATAGAATCAATGCATGTAGATTTATAGATATGATTGTGCGCGAGGTGGGTGCGCTCTATCGCCTCCTGGGCGACGAGGCCCGTTTGCGCATCCTGCGGCTCCTGGCCACCGGGCGGCTCAATGTGACCGAGCTCACCCGCGTACTCGGTCTCGCGCAGTCTGGGGTGTCGCGGCACCTGGGGCTGCTCAAGGACGGCGGTCTCGTGACCGAGGAGCGCGACGGCGGGTTCAGCTACTACCGGCTGGGGTCGACCGACCACGACGGCCCGGTCGGTCCGGTGTGGGATGCGCTGCGCGTCCAGCTGGGCCAGGTCAATGGAGACGAGGTCGCGGGCTCGGATGACGCGCGGCTCCGGGAGGTCCTGCGGCTGCGTCAGGAGCACCGTGATGCGCACGGCTCGGAGACCCGACAGCTCGTGCCGGGGCGGAGCTGGGCGGCCTGGGCCCGGGCGCTCGGGTTCCTCCTGCCGCCCGCGGTGGTCGCCGATCTGGGTTGTGGCGATGGCGCCCTGACGCTGGAGATCGCGGGGTGGGCCCGCCAAGTCGTCGCCGTCGACCGTTCCCCCAAGGTCCTGGCGCGCGCGCGGGCGACGGCCCGTCGACGAGGCATGACGAACGTCGTCTGGAAGCAGGGCGAGCTCGAGAAGCTCCCGCTCTCCGATGCCGCCGTCGACGTGGCGTTGCTCTCGCTCGCGCTGCATCACGCGGCGGACCCCGGCCGGGCGCTCAGCGAGGCCGCGCGGGTGACCCGGCCCGGCGGCCGGGTCCTGGTCGTCGACCTGCGCGACCACGACCAGGCCTGGGTCAGGGAGCTCGGGGATCGGTGGCTCGGGTTCAAGGACGCGCACCTGTCACGCCTGCTGCGCGCCGCCGGCCTGGCCGACGTGCGCGTGCGGGTGGGCGCGAGCTGGCCGAATGATCCGTTCACGGTGATCGTGGCGTGCGCCCGCAAGAAACGGGCGCGTTCACGGGTGAGGAAGGACTAGCCGAGTATGCCGAGCGCGAGCCGTCGAGATGTACACGATCTGCTGACCCGGCTGATTCAGGACCGCATCCTCGTGCTCGATGGTGCGATGGGCACGATGATCCAGCGTCACGGTCTGCCCGAGGCGGACTTCCGCGGCGAGCGTTTCGCCGACCATCCACGGGATCTGAAGGGTGACAACGACCTGCTCGTCTTGACCCGGCCGGACGTGATCGAAGGTATTCACGACCAGTACTGCGAGGCGGGCAGCGACATCATCGAAACCAACACGTTCAACGGCACCGCCATCGCGCAGGCCGACTACGGGCTCGAGTCCATCGTGTACGAGCTCAACCGCCGGGCCGCCGAGCTGGCGTGCAGGGTGGCGACGACCTGGAGCGCGCGGACGCCCGACAAGCCGCGTTTCGTGGCGGGGGCCATCGGACCGACGAATCGCACACTGTCGATCTCCCCGGACGTGAACGACCCGGCGTTTCGGGCCGCGACGTTCGACCAGCTCCGGGATGCCTACGCGGAGCAGGTGAGAGGGTTGATCGATGGCGGGTGCGATCTGCTGCTGGTGGAGACCATCTTCGACACGCTCAACGCGAAGGCTGCCATCGTGGCCGTTCAGGAGGCGCTCGAGGCGCAGCGCGTCGAGCTGCCGGTCATGCTCTCGGTCACGGTCACCGACCGGAGCGGCCGGACGCTGTCGGGACAGACGATCGACGCCTTCTGGGTTGCGGTGGCGCACGCCCAGCCGTTCAGCGTCGGGATCAACTGCGCCCTGGGCGCGCGGGACATGCGGCCCTACATGACCGAGCTGTCCCGAATCGCCACGACCTATGTCAGCTGCTATCCCAACGCAGGCCTGCCCAACGCGTTTGGCGAGTACGACGAGCTCCCGGCCGACACCGGCGGCCTGCTGGGAGAGTTCGCGGCCAGCGGCCTCGTGAACATCGTGGGCGGCTGCTGCGGCACGACCGCCGACCACGTTCGCGCGATCGCCGCGGCGGTCGACGGCGTGCCGCCCCGGGTGGTCCCTCGACCGGAGATCCGCCATACGCAGTTCAGCGGTCTCGAGACGCTGACGATCCGGCCGGAGAGCAACTTTCAGATGGTCGGCGAGCGGACGAATGTCACCGGTTCGGCGAAGTTCGCCCGGTTGATCAAGTCGGGCAGCATCGGCGAGGCGGTGTCGGTCTCGCTCGATCAGGTCCGCGGTGGCGCGAACCTGATCGACGTGAACATGGATGAGGGCATGCTCGACTCCGAGCGAGAGATGACGACCTTTCTCAACTACATCGCCACCGAGCCCGAGGTCGCCCGCGTCCCGATCATGATCGACAGCTCCAAGTGGTCTGTCCTGGAGGCCGGACTCAAGTGCGTGCAGGGCAAGGGCGTCGTCAACTCGATCAGCCTGAAAGAAGGTGAGGAGGATTTCCTGCGCAAGGCGCGGGCGATCAGGCGCTACGGGGCGGGGGCCGTCGTCATGGCGTTCGACGAAACAGGTCAGGCCGACACGATCGAGCGCAAGGTCGAGATCTGCCAGCGCGCCTACCGGCTGCTGGTCGAGCAGGCGGCCTTCGATCCCCTGGCCATCATCTTCGACCCGAACATCCTGGCGATCGCGACGGGTCTGGAAGAGCACAACGACTACGCGATCAACTTCATCGAGGCGACGCGCATCATCAAGGAGACGTGTCCCGGCGCGAGGGTGTCCGGGGGGGTCAGTAATCTGTCCTTCTCGTTTCGGGGCAACAACGTCGTGCGCGAGGCGATCCATTCCGCGTTCCTCTACCATGCCATACGCGCCGGGATGGACATGGGCATCGTCAACGCCGGCCAGCTCGTCGTCTACGAGGACATCCCGCCGGATCTCCTGGAGCGCGTCGAGGACATCCTGTTCAACCGACGTCCCGATGCCACCGAGCGCATGGTGGAGTTCGCCGAGAGCGTCAGGGGCACCGGCACGCGACGGGTGCTGGACCTGTCGTGGCGCGAGTCGGACGTGCAGGCGCGGCTCTCCCATGCGCTGGTCCACGGCATCGTCGACTACATCGACGAGGACGTGGAGGAAGCCCGCCGGCACTACGCGCGGCCCCTGGAGGTGATCGAGGGTCCGTTGATGGACGGGATGAAGGTGGTGGGCGACCTGTTCGGAGCCGGGAAGATGTTCCTGCCGCAGGTCGTCAAGAGCGCGCGCGCGATGAAGAAGGCGGTCGCCTACCTCCTGCCCTACATGGAGGAGGAGAAGCAGCGGTCCGGTACCGAGAGCCGGGCGCGTACCAAGATCGTGGTGGCCACCGTCAAGGGAGACGTGCACGACATCGGGAAGAATATCGTCGGCGTGGTGCTCGGCTGCAACAACTACGAGGTCGTCGATCTGGGCGTCATGGTCCCCTGCGATCGGATTCTCGAGACGGCGATCGCCGAGCAGGCCGATGTCGTCGGGCTGAGCGGGCTGATCACGCCGTCGCTGGACGAGATGGTGTTCGTCGCCCGGGAGATGCAACGTCGCGGTCTCCGTCTACCGCTCCTGATCGGCGGGGCGACCACGAGCCGGGAGCACACGGCCGTCAAGATCGCGCCCGGGTACGAGCAGAGCACGGTCCACGTGCTCGATGCGTCGCGGGTGGTGGACGTGGTGTCGAGCCTGCTGAATCCAGACCTGCGGCCGGGGTTCGATCGCGCGAACGCGGAGGAGCAGACGAGGCTACGAGAGCAGTACAGCGGCCGGCAGCAGCGGCCGCTGCTGCCCTACGCCGCGGCAGGAGCCAACCGGCCGCGCACCGACTGGGCGGCGGCCGAGGTGCCGGCCCCCGGGTTCATGGGGCGCCGGGTCGTCGACGACGTGTCGCTCGAGACGCTGGCGGGGTTCATCGACTGGACGTTCTTCTTCTCGGCCTGGGAGCTCAAGGGGCGGTATCCGAGGATCTTCGAGCATCCGCAATACGGCGAGGCGGCCCGCGAGCTCCACGATCACGCCACGCGGCTCCTGGGGCTGATCACCGAGGGGGGCCTCATCACGCCGCGCGGTGTGTACGGGTTCTGGCCGGCGAACAGCGAGGGAGACGACATCGTGCTGTTCGAGGACGAGACCCGCACGCGGGAGCTGGTCCGGTTCAACCTGCTCAGGCAGCAGGCCACGATGCCGGACGTGCAGCCGAACCGATCGCTCGCCGACTTCGTCGCACCGCTGGAGAGCGGCGCGCGTGATTACCTCGGTGGCTTCGCCGTGACGGCCGGGATCGGCGTGGCCGAGCTCGTGCGGCGCTACGAGGCCGATCACGACGACTACCATGCGATCATGGTCAAGGCACTGGCGGACCGGCTCGCGGAGGCGTTCGCCGAGTGTCTGCACCAACGGGCGCGTCGCGAGTGGGGCTACGGGTTGGACGAGGGGCTGACGACCGACGAGCTCCTCGCGGAGCGATACCGGGGTATCCGGCCCGCGTTCGGGTACCCGGCCTGTCCCGACCACAGCGAGAAGTTCAAGCTGTTCGATCTGCTCGGCGCGCGGGACATCGGGATCGAGCTGACCGAGAGCGCCGCCATGACGCCGGCGGCCAGCGTGAGCGGTCTCTACTTCTCGAGTCCAGAGGCTCGCTACTTCGTGGTGGGGCGCCTCGGCCGAGACCAGATGGAATCCTACGCAAGGCGGAAGGGCCTCGCGCTGGCCGAGGTCGAGCGATGGCTCGCGCCCAACCTCGGCTACGAACCGGAGGTCGTCGCAAGCGAAGCCTAGTGGTGTGTCCCAAGAATAACTTTGCACTTCCCAACCTTCTCTAGAATCGTATCGACCGTCGCGGTCCAGACAAAGGGTTGGGGGTTGTCGTTGTAGCGCTGGAGGTAATCGTTGATGGCGGCGACGAGTTCGTCGACACTGCAAAACACCCCGCGGCGGATGCGTTTCTGCGTGAGCTGGCTGAACCAACTCTCGACGAGGTTGAGCCACGATGCGCCGGTAGGGGTGAAGGTGGAGCGTGAAGCGCGGATGGGCCGCCAGCCAGGCCCGCACGGTCGGATGTTTATGCGTGCCGTAGTTGTCCAGAATGAGGTGGAGGTCGAGGCGAGAGGGGAACGCGCGGTGGAGTTGGCGAAGAAACTTCAGGAACTCCTGATGCCGATGCCGGCCGTGGCACTCGCCGATGACCTGCCCGGTCAGCATGCTTCAGCGCGGCGAACAAGGTCGTTGTCCCGTGGCGCTTGTAGTCATGCGTGAGTGTCCCACAGCGGCCCTTCTTCATCGGCAGCCCGGGCTGCGTCCGGTCCAGCGCCTGAATGTGACTCTTCTCGTCCACACACAGCACGACGGCCTTCTCGGGCGGATTCATGTACAGCCCCACGACGTCCGTCAGCTTCTCCACGAACGCGGGATCGGTCGACAGCTTGAACGTCTCCACTCGATGGGGCTGGAGGCCATGCGCGTCCCAGATCCGCTGCACGGTCGAGCGACTGACCCCCGGCGCCTTCGCCATCGTGCGACAACTCCAGGGGGTCGCCCCCGGTGGCGTGCGGTGCAACGTTGCGTGGACGATGGCTTTGACCCTGCGCGCACTGATCGTCGGTTTGCGCCCGCGCCCCTCACGCATCTCGAACACCGAATCAACGCCCTCCTCTCCAAACCGGTCGCGCCAAGCCAGCACGGTCGGCCGGCTGACGTCCACGGTCGCGGCAATGCGGCTGTTGGAACCCCCCTCGGTCGCCAGCAGCAACGCCTTCGCGCGGATGACTACCCGATGCGGTGCCGACGTACTACGGGCCCACTGTTCCAGGAGTCGCCGACCCTTCGCGGCCATGGACAGAGCGGCGGCGGCATCATTCATCCCGCCTATATTGCACGCAGGTCGTTGATATGTAAATGTATTTCAGGGACACTACACTAGCTAGCATTACTTTGTCAGATTCGCCCGCTGCGAGCCGAAGCGGCGACCACCCAGCAAACCGAAAACATTGCGGCGGCTCACGCACGTGGTTCAGATATGGCCCGGAGGCTGGCCGCCTTCACGGTTTGCCTGGCGGCCGCCCCTCCGCCCCACAGCGGGCGAATCTGACAAACTAGGGCTAGCAGCCCGTGGTGAAAGTCCTGCGTCGCACCAAGGGCCGCCTTGGGAGATGCCGTGGCCGGCCGGAGCCAGGCGCGAGGAGCGAGCATAGGACCAGAGGTCCTCGACACGGCATCCCGGGGGACGCCGTTCCACCCCACCGTGAGCTTTCGATGGGGCAGATTGATTCACACGCAGGGCGGGCTGCAGCCCGCCAAAGGGAAAGACATTGAACGACAAAGATTTGAAAATTGCCGTATTCATCGATTTCGACAACATCGAGATCGGTGTGAAGACCACGCTGGGCGGACACTTCGACGTGGGCGCCGTCCTCGAGGCTCTGAAGGAGAGGGGTGAGGTCGTCTCGAAGACCGCCTACGGGGACTGGAAGCGGTCCGATGAGTACAGCCGCTCGCTGTCGCAGCACGCGATCAAGATGGTCCAGCGCAACCTGACACCCGGAGGGGACAAGAATGGCGCCGACATCAACCTGGCGCTCGACGCCCTGGAGATGGCCTTCGCCCACGGCCACATCAACGCGTTCGTGATCGTGGGCGGCGACAGCGACTTCATCACCCTGGTCGAGAAGCTCAAGCAGTACGACAAGAAGGTCATCGTCGTGGGTGGGCGGGCATTCACCAGCACGATCCTGCAGCGGAACTGCCACGAGTTCATCGCCTACGAGAATCTGGCCGGGACGCAGTCGGCGCGTCGCCGAACGCAGCGCGGTCGCCCTGGAGGGCTGGCGCCGCTGGCCCAGGTGTTCCCGCTCGTGCGGCGCGCGCTCAAGGTGCTGTCGGACCGGGAGGTGTCGCCGCAGCTCGGTCTGCTCAAGAGCACCTTGCTGCAGCTCGACTCGACCTTCTCGGAACGCACCTACGGCGCGTCCTCGTTCCGGGACTTCGCCGAGAAGCTGGCGGCGGCCGGTCTGGTGTCGATCAAGACGACCGGACGAAACATCCAGGTCGAGCTGATCGACGGCGGTGTCGTCGCTCCCGAGGGAACCGCCGAGGCCGCCGAGCCGGCGGCCCCGGGCGCGCCGGCCCCGGACGCGGCCGTCTCGCCGCCCCTCGCGCCTGCCGGCGGGGTAGCCGACGGGATTCGGGAGATCCGACGACTGTTCGAGGGAGCGACGACCACACCCCGCTGGCCGCTCTACGTCCGCCAGGTGAAGCAGCTCTTGCGGTCGACCGATCGTGCGTTCGACGAGCGTCGCTACGGCGTCGAGAGCCTGGTGGAGCTGCTACGCGGCTGCCAGCGCGAGGGCGTGGTGAGGCTGGAACGCGATCGACGCGGCGTCATGCGCGTCTATCCAGGGGAGGGGATCGGCACGCCGGTCGCGCCGCTGGTGGCTCCACCCGTCGAGGCGAGCGCGGACGTCGATGCGCCCGAGAGCGGGGCGCACGCGGTCGACGAGACCGGCGACGTCGGCTTCGGTGGTCCCGAGCTGGATGCGGGTGCCGGGACGGACACGACACCGCGCGTCGCCGATCCGGCCCGTGAAGAGCCAGCGGAGGCCCCGCCCGCGACGGGCGCCGGCAAGGGGAAGCGCAAGACCACGCGATCGCGGAAGACCACCGCGGCGGGCCGAACCAGGAAGACCGCGAAGCGGTCGACGAAGGCGTCCCCGGACAAGGCGGTGGCCGAGAAGCCGGCGCGTCCGCGCAAACGAACGGCGAAGTCGCGGCCCGAGACCGCCTGACACGCCGCCCGGGGTCGTTACCCGGTCGGGTTCACCGCATCCAACCGCTCCTTGCCGAGGACGGGCGCCCAGGGCAGGAGCTCGTACTGCGCGACGCCGCTCTGGACAAAGGGGTCGCCGTCACGGATGCGATCCAGCGCGAGATGCACGGCCGCGGCTTCCTCCGTGGGGACGCGCAAGAGCAGCGCCCCGCCGCTGCGGGGGGAGAGCGGTCCTGACGCCAGGAGCAATCCCTGGCGTTCGAGGTCGCGCAGATAGGCGCGATGGGCCTCGACGTGCTCCAGGACCTCCTCCAGGGGCTGCCGGTAGCGGATGATCGCGATCGCGTACATCTCGAGCTGACGCCGGTCTCGTGCTCCGCCGCGCTACCAGCCGATGGCGTAGCCCGCGCGACGCGGGTCGGCGCCGCCGGTCATCGTGCCGTGCTCGAGGTCGATCAGGATGCCCTGCATCCCGCCGACGCCCGCCGTCCACTCGGGCAGGACGTTGAGCGTGTGACCCATGGCCCGGAGGCGGTCGAGCGCCTCCCGGGACACGCGATCCTCGATCGCCAGCGTGACGCCGGCACCCGGCTTGTAGAAGTTCGGGTCGGCATCGAGTCGGAACCGGGGAGCCTCGAGCGCCTCCTGGATCGACATCCCGAAGTCGAGCACGTTGATCAGCACCTGGAACTGCGTCTGGCCGATCGTCTCGCCGCCAGGGGTCCCGTAGACCATCTTGAGCTGGCCGTCCTTGAGGATGACCAGGGGTGAGTTGTTGAGGATCGGGATCTGCCCGCCGCGGACGTAGTTGACGTCATCCGGGTAGGGCGACGTGGAGCCGAGCCGCATGCCGTTGTTGAGCAGGATGCCGGTGCTGCCGGCGACCACGCGGTTTCCGAATCCCCCGCCGAGCGTCGGGGTGCAGGCGACGCCGTTCCCGAACTGGTCGACGATCGAGAAGCTCGTCGTGTCGTACTCCGGCACGACCGCTTCCGCGAACGCGGGTCCACGGGGCGCGCGCGCCCGCCGCGCCGCCTGGGCCGTCGCGGCGAATCGGCCGGGCTCACCGGGCCCCGGGTATGGGCCAGAGCGCCCGCGGTCGATCAGCTGGCGCCGGCCGACCGCGTAGTCCTTCGAGAGCATGCCGGACACCGGGACGTCCGTGAACTTGGGGTCGGCGACATACTCGTAGATGTCCGCCTTGGCCACCTTGATCGCCTCGGCCATCAGGTGAATGCTCTCGGCGCTCCCCGAGCCCAGGGCGGCCAGATCGAACTCCTCGACCAGATTGAGCTGCATCGCGACCTCGAGACCGCCGCGAGAGGTCGACGGGCTCGTGAACACGTCGTAGCCGCGATACGTGGTGTGGACCGGCTCGGCCCAGACCGGCTCGTAGGCGGCGAAATCCTCGAGGGTGAGATCGCCTCCGTTCTCCTGGAAGAACGTCGCCATCTCCTGGGCGATGTCGCCCTTGTAGAAGCGATCGAACGCGGCCGTGAGCGCCTGGGACCGCGACTTGCCCTGCTTCAGGGCCGTCTGCTCGGCGTCCACCAGCTTCTTGAGCGTGTTCGCGAGGTCGGGCAGCTTGAAGACCTCGCCGACCTCGGGGACCCGGCCGTGTGGGAGGAAGACCCTGGCGCTGGTGGGCCAGTTCTCGAAGAACTCCTTCTGCCCGGTGATTGCGCCGACCAGCCGCTCGTTGATCGGGTGGCCGTTCTCGGCGTAGCCGAGCGCCGGCGCTAGGACGTCGGCGAGGCTCAGCTTCCCGAACCGGTCGAGCGCCGCGATCCAGCCGCCGATGTTGCCCGGGACGATCCCCGCCTTGATGCCGGCCATCAGGGTCTCGGGGGTCATCGTCG
The DNA here is from genome assembly GCA_965197935.1 of Vicinamibacterales bacterium. Classification (GTDB taxonomy): domain Bacteria; phylum Acidobacteriota; class Vicinamibacteria; order Vicinamibacterales; family CAZQMT01; genus CAZQMT01. The sequence goes on from CBDAOD010000003.1 coordinate 2,238,637, forward strand.
CGGGATCGAGCGCCCTGGGGGCCGCGCCGGTGGTGCCGAGCGAGTAGACCGACCCGGACGCCTTGTCGTAGATCGTCATGAACCCATTGCCGCCCGAGCCGGACGACTGCGGCTCGACGACGTTGAGGGTGGTCGCGACCGCCACCGCGGCGTCCGCGGCTGTGCCGCCCTTCATGAGCATCTGCGTCCCGGCCATCGAGGGCAGGGGATGCGCCGACGTAACGAGGCCGTGGACGCCGGGCACCGAGGTCCGGTGGGCCCTGAGACGCCCCTCGGTCCGGCTCTGCGCTCCGACGGTCCACACGAGTCCGCCCGAGACCAGGCCGGCGACGACCACCGAGACGACCCGCCACGTTGCGACAGCTCTCACCACGCTCACCTCCCAGAATCCCGAGTCCGCCTAACCCCAGAGTTCGCTTGGGTTGATGCCGTCTGGCGCCGGGCTGAGGGGCGAGGGCAAGGTGCGACGAGGGAGTTTGGCGGGCCCAAGTGACCGAGGAGCAACACCGCCCTCGTCGTCCAGAACAAGCCAGATGCGTCAACCCAAGCGAACTCTGAGGTTAACCTTACTCCGTCGGTGTGCGCCCATTCAACCGCCCGTGCACGATTCTGACGGTCTCGTGCGGGCGGAACGCTGTCCACCCGGCAGCCGGGAAGCGGCGTCTACAGGACACTGACCTGAACCCGAGTGAATTCTGGGGCTAGCAGCCCGTGGTAAAAGTCCTGCTGCAGTCGGCCGGCGCTGCATCCCGCCGCGGGCCGCGTTGGGCATCGTTCACGACGGGTCAAATACTCCCGGTGTTTTCGCTCCTCGCGCCTTGCTCGGGCCGGCCGCGGCATCTGTCAAGGCGGCCCTTGGTGCAGCGCAGGACTTTCACCACGGGCTGCTAGTACTACTTTGTTAGATCCGCAATTGCACCGACTTTAGCGCCTCGATGCGCTTCAGGTAGAACGGCCGTGGAGCAAAGAGGTCCGCGGTGAAGATTTCCTGCACGATCGCGCGGGCCACTGGAAAGGTGAGCCCGGCGAGGTGCCGCCGCCGCTCGGCCTGCAGGAAGTTGTACGTCACGGCGGTGAGCACGACGTGATGGTGCCAGCCCGGGAACGTGCGGCCTTCGAAGTGATCCAACCCGAGGTGGGGCTTCAACATCTTGGTCCTGCTGCTCGATGGCCCACCGCTGATGCGCGAGTCGGACGAGCTGCGGCCAGGAGGTGGTGGCCGGCAGGTTGACGAAGAAGTATTTGGTCCGCGGCGTCGCGCCCGTGTCGCGTTCGGCCAGCAGCCACACCTCGGGGGCGAGCCGGCGGTCGCGCCAGTCGTGGGCCGGGGTCACCCGCAGGGCCACACACTGGACCGTCCAGCGGCGCCCGCCGCGGCGGTTGCGCCAGCTGATGGGCCGCCACCGCGGCTGCGCCTTGGCGGCCTGGGCCACCGTGTACGCCCGCCCGCCCGCCGCCAGGTCTGGCCGGGTGCGCGGGCGCCCCAGCCGGCCGCCCCGCCGGTGCCCGAGGCGCGGCCGCCCCAGGAACACGGTCTGCGACGAGGAAATCCCCACCGCATAGGGGAGCCGCAACCGATGCCACATGGCCCGAAACAGGCCGGTATCGCCAAACTCCGCATCGGCCAGCACGCCGGTGCCGGTGAGGCCGCTGGCGCGCACCTGCCGGAGCAGGGTGAGCGCTTGGCGCCACTTCGCCTGCAACCGGACACCCCGGGGAAGCCGCGCCCGATCGCGGGCGGCGTCGGTCAGCCACGCCTCGGGCACATAGAGCGCGGCCCCCAGCAAGTAGGCGCGCAGCCCGGTCCACAGCGCCGCGGTGACCGCCACTTGGCCATTGGCGACTTTCCCCACGGCCCCACAGTACTGGCGGGCCACCCCGACCGAGGACGTCCCTGGCTTGGGGAAACTCGTGCCAGCGAAGATCACCAGCCCTTCGCGTTCGGGCAGCACGCCCGCAGGCAGCGCCAGACGCCGTCGGCACTCCACGGCGCATCGGTGATGAAGTGTTGGAACGCTTGATAGCCCCCGGGATCGGTCCCCCGCGCCAGCATCGCTTCCATCGACTTGCGCGGGCTGTCGCTGAGCAACCCCTGGACGTACCGGCGCAACGCCAGCTCCTGTGCGCGATGGCCGAAGCACGCCTTGAAGGCCTCGAGCCATCTCATCAGGCGACGCAACTGACCCACCGTGCGGCGGTCGTGCACTACCGCGCAGGGTACCGAATTCGCCGGAAAAGTACAATGTCCTCAAATTAGATCACTTGTCGGATCTCGCCCAAATTGTGCGATCTAACAAAGTAGTACTAGTCGTCGGACGGAGAAGCCCGTGTCCAGAGTGGCGTCGGCACCGACAGCAGCGGGTAGCGCCGTCGTAGCGTCACGACGTGGCGGGCATAGTCGGGGCGTGGAATCTCGTGGCGGCGCAGCCGTCGCCGCAGCTGTCGAATCTCGAACCGGTAGAGGTCGTTCAGGTGGGATCGCGCCAGCTCCGGTGGCGTGGTCGTCGTGACCCGGATGCCCCTGGCCAAGAGCGCCTCTCGCACGTCCACGCGGTAGTGATACTCCATCGGCCTCCCACGGAACCCTCGCGTCATCCGGTCTGGCGTCGCCGGCGGGTCTCCTCTTCCTCGAGCGTGCGAGGCCAGTCACGTTTGAGGAGCCGGGACAGCGCCCGGTCGGCGAGGAGCTTGCCGCCCGTCTGGCACCGCGCGCAGTAGTTGGCTTCGTTGTCCCGATACACGATCCGTCGGACGGGCGACCCGCACGTGGGGCAGGGCCGTCCGAACCGGCCGTGGACCGCCATGCCCTCGCGAAACGCGGTCACCTTCTCCGGAAAGCCATTACCGACCTCGCGCCGCAATCGCTCGATCCAGGCCGCGAGGGTGGTCTGCACGGCCTCGTGGAGTCTCGCGGACTCGTCGTCGGTCAGCCGGCGGGTGAGCTTGAGGGGCGACAACCGCGCCGCATGGAGAATCTCGTCGGAGTAGGCGTTCCCGATGCCGCTGAGCAGCCGGGGGTCGGTCAGGGCACGCTTGAGCGTGTGGTTCTCCAGCTCGAGAGCCGCCCGGAACGCGGGCAGGCTCGAGCCCATCACCTCCAGACCGCCCGGGTCCTGCCCCCGGAGGTCGGCTTCGCCCCGAATCAGCCGCAAAGACGCGCGTTTCTTCGAGCCGGCCTCGGTGAAGAGGAGGGTGCCATTGGGAAAGTCGAAGGCCGCAAGACCGAGCTTGCGCGGCAGTGCGGCGCCGGCGTCGCGCCACCGCAGGCGTCCGGCGATCATCAGGTGGAGCACCAGGAACAGCGGGTCCTCCGACGCCGCGGACTCCATCTGCAGGACCAGGCGTTTCCCGAGTCTCCGCAGCGCGTCGATTCGCCGGCCCGCCACGCTCTCGAGCGGTGGCTCGACCGAGCGGAGGACGAACGGGCTGCCCAGCCGCACCCGTTCGAGGACCGCGCCGGCGATGCGCGTCCGCAGGCACTCGAGATACACCGTCAAGTCGGGTAGCTCCGGCATCGTCGAAAGCGTGCTAAGGTACGTGTCTTCTGGTCGTGAGCGACGCCGTGCGGAATGCCAACCGGATAGGAGTCATGTCATGCGAACACTGTTGATCGTGGGTGCCGTCGGGCTGATCGCGATGGCGCTCGGGTCGAGTCGGGCCGCCGCCGAGGATCTGAAGCCCGGGGATGCGGCACCGGCCTTCGAGCTGCCCGGCACCGACGGGAACACCCACAGCCTGGCGGGCCTGAACGGTCGGACCGTCGTGCTCGCTTGGTTCCCCAAGGCCTTCACCAAGGGTTGAACGGCCGAATGCAACTCGCTCCGTGAGAGCGGGGATTCGCTCCGTAGCTTCGACATCGCCTACTTCATGGCGAGCGTCGACGACCCCGAGACCAACAAGAAATTCGCCGAGTCGCTGCATGCCGATTTCCCGCTCCTGAGCGACCCGGGCAAGTCGGTGGCCGAGGCCTACGGCGTCGTCGACGCCGAGCGAGAGCTACCACGGCGCTGGACCTTCTACATTGGTCCCGACGGCAAGATCCTGGACATCGACAAGGAGGTCTCGGCCGGATCGGCGGGCGCCGACGTCGTTGCCAAGCTCGCGGCGCTGGGCGTCCCGAAGAAGGACTGACCGTTCGTCACTCCTCGAGCAGGAGGCCGACCGGGTCCTCCACGATCTCCTTGATCCGTACGAGGAACTGGACGGCCTCCTGCCCGTCGACGAGCCGGTGGTCGTAGCTCAGCGCGACGTACATCATCGGTCGAATCGCCACGTCGCTCGCGACGGGCACGGCGCGCTCCTGGATCGTGTGGAGTCCGAGGATCCCGACCTGCGGCGGATTCAGGATCGGGGTGCTCAGCAGGGATCCGAACACCCCGCCGTTGGTGATCGTGAACGTCCCGCCGCGCAGATCCTCCATTGACAGACTGCCATCCTCCGCCTTGCGGGCGAACCCCTTGATGCCCCGTTCGATCGCGGCAAACGAGAGGCGGTCGGCGTCCCGCAGGACCGGGACGACCAGCCCGCCGGAGGCGCCGACGGCGACACCGATGTCGAAGTAGTGCTTGAGGACCATCTCGTCACCCTGGATCTCCGCGTTGAGGCGGGGATACGCCTTCAGGGCGACGACGCTGGCCTTGAGGAAGAACGACACGATTCCCAGCCCGACCTCGTGCTGCGCGCGGAAGGACTCCTTGAATCGCCGTCTCAGGTCGAGGACCGCGCTCATGTCGACCTCGTTGAAGGTCGTGAGCATGGCGGCGGTGCGCTGCGCCTCGACAAGCCGGCGTGCGATGGTCTGCCGTCGGCGCGACATCCGAACCCGCTCCTCGCGACGCCCGACTGCATCCGGGGTCGCCCCGGCGGAGCGCGAGGCCGGGGCCTCGACCGATCCGGTGTCTCGGACCGACGCGGGCGCCTCGGAGCCTGGCGCGGCAAGGTGGTGCTCGATGTCCTGGCGGGTCACCCGGCCCGCGGTGCCGGTACCGCGGACCTGCTGCAGGTCGACCTCGTGCGCATCCGCGATCCGTCGCGCGGTCGCCGTCGCCCGGGGGCTGGCGTCCCGCTCGGGCTCACCCGTGGCCGGGGGGGGCGGGGCATGGGGGGATGAGACCGGCGGCCCAACCGCCCGCTCGGGCGAGGTGGGAGCGGCTCGATCCGGGGAAGGCCGGCCGCCGGGCGTGGCGGCGGTGGCGTCGGCCGAGGCGAGGGTCGCGTCGATGACGCCGAGCACCTCACCGATCTTCACGTCCTCCCCGACCTGGCGCACGACCCGCGCCAGGACGCCGGCCTGGGAGGTACCGACCTCGAGATCGATCTTCTCCGTCTCGAGCTCCACGACGGTCTCGCCGATCTCCACGCGGTCGCCCTCGCGCTTGACCCACTTGGCGACGGTGGCCTCCACGACCGACTCTCCGAGCTCCGGTACGACGATGTTGGTCGACATGCGCTCAACCTGCCCCGAAGTTCTCAGCGGCGCGCCGCCCCGCGGCCCCTGGCGGCCGGCACGTCTCCGAGCCGCAGCCCACGCTTTAGCGGACGGAAGGCCTGGCGGATGATCGCCTCCTGGTTCACGCCGTGCAGCGCGGCCGAGCCTTCTGCGGGGCTGGAGCTGCGCGGACGGCCGGCGAAATCCAGCGACCAGCGGCCATCGAGAATCTCGAGGAGCGGCGGCCGCACGAAATCCCAGGCCCCCATGTTCTCCGGCTCCTCCTGCACCCAGGTCACCTCTTCGAGCTGCGGGTAGCGATCGACGAGCTCCTCGACCTCGCGCGCCGGAAACGGGTAGAGCTGCTCCAGCCGACAGAGCGCGACGGTGCCGTCCGCGGTCCGTCGCTCGCTCGTGGCCAGGTCGGCGTAGACCTTGCCGCTGCACAGCACCAGCCGCAGGACGTCGCCCGGGCGCGCCTCCGTCTCGGGGTCGTCGATCACCGCTTGCCAGTGTCCCTCGGCGAGCTCGCGCGCGGCGCAGAGGACCAGCGGGTGGCGCAGCAGGCTCTTGGGCGTGAGCACGACCAGCGGCAGGGGCCGCGTCTCGAGCTGCGCGGCCTGCAACCGGAGCAGGTGGAAGTACTGCGCGGCCGTCGTGCAGTTGGCGACGCGCATGTTGTCGTCGTCGGTGAGCTGGAGAAACCGCTCCGGCCTCGCGCTGGCGTGGTCCGGTCCCTGTCCCTCGTGGCCGTGGGGCAGCAGGAGCACCAGGGCCGGAGTCTGCCCCCACTTCGCGCGCGCCGACACGATGAACTCGTCGATCGCCACCTGGGCGCCGTTGATGAAGTCGCCGTATTGCGCTTCCCAGACCACGAGGCGGTCCGGCGCTTGCACGTCGTAGCCGTACTCGAACGCCGCCGTCGCGTTCTCGGTCAGCGGGCTGTTGTGGATCTCGAATGCGGCCCGCGCCTGGGACAACTGCTGGAGCGGTACGGTCGTGGCGCCCGTGCGAGCGTCGTGAAGCACCGCGTGCCGCTGGCTGAACGTGCCGCGCTCGACGTCTTCGCCGGTGAGTCGGATCGCGATACCGTCTTCCAGGATCGATGCCAGCGCGAGCTCCTCGGCGTGCGCCCAGTCGATCGTGGGCGCCTGTGGATCGTCGAGGGCGTGGTGGCGCCGCTCGCGCGCCTTGTCCAGCTTGCGGTGCAGCGTCCAGCCATTCGGGAGCTGGAGCAGTGACGCGTTCAGGCCCCGGAGGCGCTCCAGGGGTACGGCCGTCCAGGGACGTCGGCGTCCGGCGCTGGGCGTCGGAGGCGGCAGCGCGTGGGTCAGCTCCCGTTCGGCCTGGAGCGATTCCAGCGTGCCCTGGAGTCGCCGCATGCGCTCTCGTACCAGGGTGTCGACCGTCGGCGCGTCCGTCAGACCCTGTGCGGTCAGCGTCCGGCTCCAGAGCTCCCGGACGGAGGGGCGATCCGCGATGCGCCGCGACAGCAGGGGCTGCGTGAAGGCCGGCTCGTCACCCTCGTTGTGGCCGTGCCGCCGATAGCCGACCAGGTCGATCACGAAGTCCTTCTGGAAACGCGCCCGATAGGCGAATGCGAGGCGTGCGGCCTCGATACAGGCCTCCACCGCGTCGGCGTTCACGTGCACGATCGGGATCTTGAATCCGCGTGCCAGACCGCTCGCATAGAGCGTGCTCCGCGCCTCCTCGGGCTCGCTCGTGAATCCCAGCTGGTTGTTGGCGATGACGTGGATCGTGCCACCGGTCTGGTATCCGGGCAGACGCGAGAGGTTGAGGGTCTCGGCCACGATGCCCTGGCCGGGGAACGACGCGTCGCCGTGGATGAGGATCGGCACCGTGCGGGTCGGGTCGAAGGTCGCCGGGCCGGGCCGGTCGACCCGCGTCCCGGCGGCGCGGGCCATGCCGGCCACGACCGGGTCGATGGCCTCGAGATGGCTCGGGTTCGGCGGCATCGAGATCGTGAGGTCGACCTCCGGTCCACCCCGGATGGCCCGGTGGGCGCCCAGGTGGTATTTGACGTCGCCCGTCCAGTAGAGATCGTCGTGAAACCGGCGCGCCCGGAGCGGGTCCATGAACTCCGCGAGGATCTGCGCGTAGGGTTTGTGGAGGACGTGCGCCAGGACGTTGAGCCGGCCGCGGTGGGGCATGCCGATCAAGACGTGCTGGGTGCCGGCCTCCGCCGCCTCGCCGATCACTTCGTCGAGCACCGGCACGAGCATGTCGAGACCCTCGATCGAGAACCGGGTCTTGCCGGGGAAGGTCCGGTGGAGGAAGCGCTCGAAGACCTCCACCTCCGACAGGCGCTCCAGGAGCGCCACGGGATCGATCGGATCCGAGGGTGCCCTGAACCGCCCGCACTCCGCGGCATCGCGGAGCCAGTCACGTTCCTCGGGAACGAAGATGTGCGCGTAGTCGTAGCCGGTTGTCGACGAGTAGATCCGGCGCAACGCGGCGATCGCCTCCCACGCGGTCGAGGTGTGCTCGCACAGCGGTCCCGAGACGACGGCGGCGGGCAAGTTGCGCAGGTCGTCTTCGGTCAGGCCGTGCGATTGGAGCTCCAGCGCCGGGTCACCCGGGCGGTCACCGCCCAGCGGGTCGAGGTGGGCGGCCAGGTGCCCGTACCGGCGGATCGCCTCGCACAGGTTGGTCGCGCCGACGATTAGGCCCAGCGCCCGATCCGCCGGAGGCGCCACCGCCGGAGGGGGCGGCGAGCGCTCGAACCACGTCCGGACCGCAGGATCGACGGCGTGCGGGTCCCGCTGAAATCGCGCGTAGAGCTCCTCCACGTAGCCCTGGTTGACGCCCTGAAACTCGTCCCAGCCGACCATCCGTTGATCCTATCGCGAAAGTGCGCGGCCGAGCGGCCCGTGCGCTGCGCGCGCCGGCCGGCCTGCCGCGGCCCACCGGCCTCCCGTCAAGCCGGTGCGGCGGACGGCTCGTCGTGATCGCCCAGTGTGGTATTCATAACTCGTGTGGCAGCCCATCGGGGGCCTCGTAAACCTTGCGTAGACTTTGCGTAGACCTTGCGTAGACCTTGCGTAGACCTTGCGTAGACCTTGCGTAGACCTTGCGTAGACCTTGCGTAGACCTTGCGTAGACCTTGCGTAGACCTTGCGTAGACCTTGCGTAGACCTTGCGTAGACCTTGCGTAGACCTTCTCCCGGGGTTGGGAGCGGCATCTTCGATCGGGAGTCCTGCACACCGTGGCCAAACGTCGTCGGAAAGGGAGCGAGCCATCCCTGCTGGATCTGGCCGAACGACCGCAAGGGAGTGACCCGGGCGTCGATGTGGATCTCCGCTCGCCGCGTCGCTCCGGCAGGGTGGCGGCGGGTGGCGAAGAGGTCGTCGCGCTGCACGAGGCTGCCCAGGCGCGCTACCTCAACTACGCCCTCTCGGTCATCACCTCTCGCGCGCTGCCCGACGTTCGCGACGGCCTGAAGCCGGTGCAGCGCCGCATCCTCTTCACGATGTGGCAGCAGCACCTCAGGGCCGACGCCAGACACCGCAAGTGCGCCAAGGTCGTCGGGGATGTCATGGGGAGCTACCATCCGCATGGCGATACGGCCCTGTACGAAACGCTGGTGCGCATGGCGCAGCCCTTCTCGCTGCGATATCCCGTGATAGACGGGTCGGGTAACTTCGGCTCTCTCGATGGCGACAGCGCCGCTGCGATGCGCTACACGGAGTGCCGTCTGGCCCGGATCACCGAAGAGATACTGGGGGAGATCGACCGTGAAACGGTCCCCTTCCGCGCCAACTACGACGGGACGAAGACCGAGCCCGTCGTGCTGCCCGCGCGGTTGCCGAACCTCCTGGTCAACGGCGCCACTGGTATCGCCGTCGGGATGGCCACGAACATCCCGCCTCACAACCTCGGGGAGGTCTGCACGGCGCTCGTGAAGCTGCTGGACAACCCGGACCTGAGTAGCGCGCAGCTCTGCCGCTACGTGCGCGGTCCCGACTTCCCGACCGGCGGGCAGATCCTCAACACGCCCGAGGAGCTGAGGGCCATCTACAAGACGGGCGCGGGTGCGATCCGCGTGCGGGGCACCTGGCAGCGCGGGCCGACGACGCGATCGAGCAAGACGATCTACATCACCAGCGTGCCCTACGCCGTCAACAAGGCGCTGCTGGTCGAGCGGATCGCGGAGGTCGTGCTTGCGCGCAAGCTCCCGCCGCTGCTCGACGTGAAGGATCTGTCGACCGACGAGGTTCGCATCGCCCTCGAGCTGAAACGCGATGCCGACGAGCGCATGGTGATGGCGTATCTGTTCAAGCACACGCCACTGCAGACGGCCTTCATCGTCAACCTGACGTGCCTCGTTCCGACCGAGAATCCGGAGCTGGGGCGTCCCGAGCGGTTGGACCTGCACTCGGCGCTGTGGCACTTCCTGCGCTTTCGTCTCGACGTCGTCACCAATCGTCTCGAGCACGAGCTGGCGGCGCTGGAGAGGCGGATTCACATCCTGGAGGGATTCGAGAAGATCTTCGACGCGCTCGATACGATCCTGCGCATCATCCGTCGCTCCGATGGGAAGCGCGACGCGGCGCAGAAGATCATCAAGCAGTTTGGGCTCGATGCGGAGCAGGCGGATGCGATCCTCGAGCTGAAGCTCTATCGGCTGGCGCGCCTGGAGATCCTCGTCATCAAGAAGGAGCTGCAGGAGCGACGGAGCCGCAGGCGGCAGATCACGGCTCTGCTGCGGAGCGAGGCGGGTCGATGGAAGGTCGTCCGGCAGGAGATCGAGGAGATACGCAAGGCCTATGGCACCTCCAAGATGGATCCCCGGCGGACGACGATCGAGGCGGTCGAGGACGAGGTCGAGTTCTCGGCGGACGACTTCATCGTGGAGGAAGACAACGTCGTCATCGTCTCGCGCGATGGCTGGGTGAAGCGGCAGAAGGAGGTGCGCGACCTTGCGACCACCCGGCTGCGCGAGGGTGACGCGGTGCTGGCCGCGCTGGCCGGCAGCACCCGGGCCTCCGTTGCGTTCTTCACCAACTTCGGCGTGGCGTACACCTGCCGGATCGCGGACGTGCCGGCCTCCACCGGCTACGGCGAGCCGATTCAGCGGTTGTTCAAGCTCAAGGACGGCGAGCGCGTCGTGGCGGCGCTCAGCCTCGACTCTCGGGTGACGGGCGCCCTGCGCGCTAGGAAACCTGGAGCGATCCCGCCGACCCATGCGGTTGCGGTGACCAGCGACGGTTACAGCCTGCGCTTCGGGCTGGATGGGTTGCAGGAGCCGAGCACGCGGGCTGGACGGCGTTATGCGCGCCCGGCCCGCGGGGCGATGGTCGTCGGGGTGGCGAGGGTCCGTGGCGACGAGATCCTGATCGCCGCCACGCAGCAGGCCCGCGCCATGCTCTGTGGGGTTGACGAGGTCAACTACCTCTCGGGACCTGGCAAGGGTGTGATCCTGATCAAGATCAAGCCTGGCAGCGATCGCGTGCTGGGGTTCGTCGCCTCGCGAGGGGATCGCGACCTGCTGATGGTGGAGACGTCGCGAGGCGGGACGCAGACCATCAGCACGGCGAAGTACGAGGTGACCGGTCGTGGAGGCAAGGGCCGGGAGCTGCTCCAGCGCGCGCAGTTCGCGCGCGTGGTTCCGCCGGCCGTGGAGGCGCCAGCGCCCCTCGATGGCGCGTGAGGCCGGAGCGGACGCGGGATGAGCCAGACACCCAAGACGACGGCATCGGCCGGGTCCCGCGTGAGAATCGGACGCCGCCCCCCATCGTTCTTCGCACTCCTGTGTCTGGCGCTGCTGGGCTACGAGGGCCACATACTGTTTTTCAAGGAAAGTGGCGTGCCCGCCAACAGTCGCCGTTCCGGTCGCTACGCGGTCGGCGAGATTGCCGGTGAGACGCGCGTCAGTCAGACGCTGAGGCTCGGCGCTCGCGGCTTCAACCGCGTGGTGGTCCATCCGCGGGCAGCGGGGGACCGGGCCGCCGGCCAAATCGTATTCGAGCTGCGCGAGCTGATCCGATTCGGTCCGGAGCGTCCGGTCTTCCGACTCATTCGGCCGGCAGAGGACGTGCTACGGGAGTCGAGCTTCGTCTGGGACTTCCCGCCGATCGACATCTCGAGCGGCCGGCGGTATCGACTCGAGATCCGCTCACCCATCGCACGCCCGGGGGAGGGGATTACCCTGCTGGCCACGCGCGAGGAAGGCTACCCCGAGGGCGCGTTGTTTCTCGACGGCCGCGAGCAGTGGGGTGACCTGGTCTTCGAGACCTCCGCGTCGGGCGGCACGGCGTTCGGCAATCTCGAGCTTACGCTGGCGAATCAGCCCGTGGCCCTCCGTTCGCGATGGCTGCTCGGTCTGGCGCTCGTCATCTACAACGTTGCGCTCGTCGTGTTCCTCCGTCACCTGCTGTTTCCCGATCTGGGTGAGGTGTAGCGGCGCGAGATGATGGCCGGGGGAGCGGAGGGTGATCTCACCCTCGGGGTCGGTCGCCGAATCCGCCAGGCGGCGCCACAGCTGGTGGTTGGCTCGGCCCTCGCTATCGTGGCGAGGGATCCCAAGCTTCGCGAAGAGCTTCTCAATGAGTTCCTGAGAGCCTACGCGCCTCATCTGAGGAAGGACGGTGTACTGATATTCGAAACGACCGACGCAGTGTCGGATTATCGACTGGAGTCAGATCATTTTTTGGATTCCGATTCACAGAAGATCTATCCGGTTCGTCACACTCCCGAACAAGTCCGGCGCTGCGCGGAGTCCAATGGCCTGTGCGTGTATGACCAAAAGCTGTGCGTGAGCTACGGGCACCATCCTAGTACTACTTTGTTAGATCGCACAATTTGGGCGAGATCCGACAAGTGATCTAATTTGAGGACATTGTACTTTTCCGGCGAATTCGGTACCCTGCGCGGTAGTGCACGACCGCCGCACGGTGGGGCAGTTGCGTCGCCTGATGAGATGGCTCGAGGCCTTCAAGGCGTGCTTCGGCCATCGCGCACAGGAGCTGGCGTTGCGCCGGTACGTCCAAGGGTTGCTCAGCGACAGCCCGCGCAAGTCGATGGAAGCGATGCTGGCGCGGGGGACCGATCCCGGGGGCTATCAAGCGTTCCAACACTTCATCACCGATGCGCCGTGGAGTGCCGACGGCGTCTGGCGCTGCCTGCGGGCGGTGCTGCCCGAACGCGAAGGGCTGGTGATCTTCGCTGGCACGAGTTTCCCCAAGCCAGGGACGTCCTCGGTCGGGGTGGCCCGCCAGTACTGTGGGGCCGTGGGGAAAGTCGCCAATGGCCAAGTGGCGGTCACCGCGGCGCTGTGGACCGGGCTGCGCGCCTACTTGCTGGGGGCCGCGCTCTATGTGCCCGAGGCGTGGCTGACCGACGCCGCCCGCGATCGGGCGCGGCTTCCCCGGGGTGTCCGGTTGCAGGCGAAGTGGCGCCAAGCGCTCACCCTGCTCCGGCAGGTGCGCGCCAGCGGCCTCACCGGCACCGGCGTGCTGGCCGATGCGGAGTTTGGCGATACCGGCCTGTTTCGGGCCATGTGGCATCGGTTGCGGCTCCCCTATGCGGTGGGGATTTCCTCGTCGCAGACCGTGTTCCTGGGGCGGCCGCGCCTCGGGCACCGGCGGGGCGGCCGGCTGGGGCGCCCGCGCACCCGGCCAGACCTGGCGGCGGGCGTGCGGGCGTACACGGTGGCCCAGGCCGCCAAGGCGCAGCCGCGGTGGCGGCCCATCAGCTGGCGCAACCGCCGCGGCGGGCGCCGCTGGACGGTCCAGTGTGTGGCCCTGCGGGTGACCCCGGCCCACGACTGGCGCGACCGCCGGCTCGCCCCCGAGGTGTGGCTGCTGGCCGAACGCGACACGGGCGCGACGCCGCGGACCAAATACTTCTTCGTCAACCTGCCGGCCACCACCTCCTGGCCGCAGCTTGTCCGACTCGCGCATCAGCGGTGGGCCATCGAGCAGCAGTACCAAGAGTTGAAGACCCACCTCGGGTTGGATCACTTCGAAGGCCGCACGTTCCCGGGCTGGCACCATCACGTCGTGCTCACCGCCGTGACGTACAACTTCCTGCAGGCCGAGCGGCGGCGGCACCTCGCCGGGCTCACCTTTCCAGTGGCCCGCGCGATCGTGCAGGAAATCTTCACCGCGGACCTCTTTGCTCCACGGCCGTTCTACCTGAAGCGCATCGAGGCGCTAAAGTCGGTAGTGTCTCAGTTTGCCTGAGCCACCGGAACCGGCTGCTCAACCTCTTCGAGTAGCCGCACGATGTCCGCCATGTCCCACACGTGATCCGTCAGGCCAGCGGCCATCGCCGGTGTTACTCTGAGCGTCTTGTGAATCTTCGTGAAATTGTAGAACACTGCGTAGAGTGCCACCATGTAGATGTGGTTCTCGACCTTTTTTGAGAATCCGTTCGTCAGCCGTGTTAACCGGCGCATGTGCATCCGCATCGTGAGATTGGAGCGCTCCACGTAGGACGTGGAAACGTGCCTCGGATCAGGATCGCCAGTAATGGCCTTCGAGAGACACCCGATGCACTTCGCCGGGCTGTAGCGCGTCTCGTTCTCACCAGACGCCCCGTAGAGCTTCACCAGTTGCGCGTAGTCCACATCCACTCCGAACACATCCTCGACCGCGTCAACGTAGAGCCTGAGACCGTCTGACGTGAGCTGTACGCGGTTCGCAAGACGCGCCTTGAGGTCGCTGGCAAAGGTGAAGGCCGAACCCGCGTCACGCGGTCCTACGAGCCACGACACGATCAGTTTTGAGTCCGCATCGAGGCCGGTCCAGGTCCAAGTATCGCCGGCGCCTTCGGGAGCCTTCTTCGCCGTCGCAACGTTCTTGGCCTTCGCGTAGGTGAACGACCAGATTTCATCGACCTGCACACGGCGAGCCTTCACGCCACGCACCTGATCGTCGTGAAAGGCCGCACAGAGCCGCCCAGTGTCTACCAGGAGCTTGGAGACGGTGTTGATCGACACGTCGGCCAACCGTGACACCGCCCGCATTGAGGTTCCCTCGCAGAGCAGCGAGAGGATCTGGGCACGCTTGGCAACTGGCAGCTTGTTCATGTCCAGAGTATATGAACTTTTATGCTTAACGTCAAGGATAATCGATCAGAAACCGTGGAGCCTCCAAGTTACGGAGGCTCCACGGGTGGTTGTGCCCTATCTAAGCGGCAGTGCGTTCACGAACAAGAAGCCGAAACGCTTGCTTGCCGTGGTCTACAGCCCGCACAATCTTCCCGCTTCGCCAATGTCGAAATTCCTTGACATAGATCCAGCGGTAGCCGCGTGGGGCCTTCGGCTCTGACTTGTGATTTGCAGCCATGCTGCGCCTCCAATCAGACTTGGGCCGCCACCTTTTCGGGGTTGAATTTCGGAAGGAATCGAGATATGCTTAGCTTTGGATCAGTTAAGCGCTATCGGTTTTCCGGTTCAACTTGGGTCGAGCGGCCGGTTTGACCCTGAGAGGGCCACGGCTGCAACCGTGGCCCTCTCACCCTCATAGATTGAATGGCGAAGAGGGTCGCCCTAGTGTCAATTTCCTAGGCCAGACCTGACCTCCTCACTCGCCTCTGGAACAATCCGATAGGCATAATGGCGCTCGCCAGACCCGTTCCTAGACTGGCTCTTTGTTAGCAGACTCCCGCCGTCAATTCCGGCGCTCTTCGCCCTTTTCGATATTCCAGCCAGGATGCCGGCCAGCGCCTTGTTGTTGTCAAGCCTGAGGGCAGCGCGCAGGTCCGTGTCGATCACTGGCTTTTCGCCTGACGCCAGAAGAATTTCCAGTAATTTCCTTTGATTTTCGTTTAATTCTCCAATCAGGCGCCGAACACTTCGATGCTCTCGTTTCTGGCTGCGCTTCACTCGACTACTGGCTGTTGACGATGATGCCGCAAGAGCATCTATATCTGCGATGTTCTCGCAGATGACATCCAAGTTCTTGTATATGACGCGGTAGCTCATTGAGACCCCCCATTGGTATTCTCTCGCGTCCAGCCAGAAATGTCAATCGGATCCACTCATCGACCTGACTTCTTGTGTTGTTGGCAGAGGACAAGCTACTGATGTGCGGTTGTCGGGTGCACCCGTAGCTAGGTTGGAAAGAGCACGTCTCCTGCCTGGTGCGCTCTCCCAGCCATGCAGGATTTGGCCTAGAACAGGGCCAGCAGAGACGGGATCTGGCCTTCTGAGTGAAAGGGGTTACGGCCTCCGAGCTTGAGCCGGAGTTGGGGCTGGGTGACCAGCCACTCGTTTTATTAGGGCTACTTCTTCCAGCGGGTTTGAGCAGCTTTCTTGGCAATCGCTCGTCGTTTTGATTGACTGAGTGCCTTAGCACGAGCTAAGCCACCCTTCCGACCTAGCTCAGCCGCAGGATTTCTTTCGACGTCGGTTTCCGTCTCAGCGATCTCATCGGTCGCCACCCTCATGACATGAACCGCGTTCCCGATCACGTCGGCCGGCCGATTGTAACCTCTTGGGGTTCGTGGCATGCTTACCGTCAAGCATAGCACGTTTAGGCGAAACATCTGATGACAACCTGTAGGCAAACTGAGACACTACCCTAAAGTCGGTGCAATTGCGGATCTAACAAAGTAGTACTAGGACGGGCTATTTCCTCAAGAAGTCCTGAGATCTCGCCGATCCGGTCACGATCGTAATTGGTTAGCGGGGACCTGATTCACGATCCAAGATTCCGTAATTGTACTGTTTTCGCGAGTCTGCCATAAATGGCGCGTGCCGCAGCGACGCGATGGGGATCGCGAACGGCGCGAGCGAGAGTGGCGCGAGCGGGCCGGCACGCCGAACGGGAGCGGACGCGTCTGCAGCGTGAGCTGGAGCGGGTCAAGCGGGAACGGGATCGATTGCGCCACGAGAACGACCGGCTGAAGGAGGAGTTGGATCTGGCCCGGCGCGTCGGCAAGCGGCAAGCCGCGCCGTTCTCGAAGGGGCCGCTGACGCCGACGCCACGACGCGCGGGGCGGCGGCCGTGCAGCTGGCCCTGGGCGTGCGCGATCGTCGTGACGCCGGACATCTCGCGGCACGGCGCCGCGATCGCCCGAGGACGAGTTCTCACGCAGATGCTCGATCGGCCAGGACCGCTGCCGACCATGCGACGGTTTGCCGCCCCTTACCGTCGAACTGCCCGCCCTGCTCAGCTTCCTGTTCGACCCGACCGTCGAGGCCACCAATTGGCGGGCCGAACAGGCCCTCCGCCCGGCGGTCGTGAACCGCAAGGTCTGCGGCGGCAATCGCTCGGACCGGGGGGCGAACACGCAACAAGTGCTCACGAGCGTCATCCGGACCGCCCGACAACGAGGCCTCAACGCCGGTGACGTGCCCGTCGAGCTGCTGCATGCTCCACAACCCATCCCTTCGCCAGCGCTACAAGCGCCCTTACCGCCTCCCCGCTAACCACTTACCCTGGCCGCAAGTACGAACGACTGTTCTCGCTGAAACCGAAGTCCATCACGGCTCGCCCGTTTCGATCGTCTCGTGACCGGTACAATTCGGTTCTTGCTGGTATGATGTCTCTTCCGGGATTAGCCGGGCGTAGATGTAAAGCCCTCCACAGTGGAAGTCGCTGACCGTCGCGAATACTTGGGAATTGCATGCGCTCTCGGCCTTCCGCTCGATCCTGATGACTTTGCTGTTCAGCCCCTCGGCAACCCGGCTCCTTGATCGGTGGCTTCAGGCAGCCAGGGATCCCGCCGGTCGTTTCGAAGAGCTACCTCTCCCGTGTCGACGAACTCCTGACCGTGCGTTCTGTCCCGCCTTCCGCGCAATCGCAAGCGCCCCCTCGCTGTCGGCGGTACGTGCGCGGTTAGTCAGCCCCAGCTCGATGGCGATGAGCACCTTCGCAGCCCGTGGCGAAAGTTCCGCTGCAGTCAGCCGCCGCATAGCCGCTCGGGCCGCCCCAGGCATTGATCCAGCCGGGCAAATACGCCCGGTATTCTCGCTTCTCCCGCGTCGCTCGGGCCGAGCGCGGCATCTCCCCCGGCGGCCCTTGGTGCGACGCAGGACTTTCATCACGAGCTGGTAGCACTACTTGGTCAGTTTCGCGAGGGGAGGAACGACGTCCGCCTGGCAAACCGTGAGGGCGGCCAGCTCGTTCTGAATGCCAAGCTCGGTGGCGATGTCGTTCGGCCTGGAGGAGGCCGTCCTCGAGGAACGCGATTCCCCCGACGAGCAGGACCAGCAACGCGACGCCCGGGCTACGACGGATCACTCCACGGGCCCTTCACGCGCCGACTCCGCGACACAGGGTGGTTGACATCCAGCGATCTCGAAAATATCCTCGGCGCCGAGCCGGGTCGCGCCGCTCCGCCGTGCGGCGCGACCCGACACCCGAGCTGGGCAGCCCGCCAGACCGTCCATGACGCGCACCTACACCGCGAAAGATATCACCGTCCTGGAGGGCCTCGACCCGGTCCGCAAGCGACCCGGCATGTATGTCGGCGGGGTGGGCGCCGCGGGTCTGCACCATCTGGTCTGGGAGATCCTCGACAACGCCGTCGACGAGGCGATGAACGGATACGCCTCGACCATCACGCTGGTCCTCCACAAGAACGGTACCTCGGTCACGATCACCGACGACGGCCGGGGGATTCCCGTGGATCGGCACGGCAGGTCGAAGAAGAGCGCGCTGGAGGTGATCTTCACGACCCTGCATGCGGGCGGCAAGTTCGAACCCGGCATCTATCGGGCCGCCGGCGGTCTGCATGGGGTGGGGGCGAGCGTCGTGAACGCGCTCTCGCGCGAGCTGGTGGCCACATCACGGCGCGACGGCGCCGTGTGGGAGCAGCGCTTCAAACAGGGCCAGCCGCAGGGCAGCCTCAAGAAGCGCGGGCGCGCCCGGGGGTCCGGCACCACCGTCTACTTCCATCCGGACCCCACGATCTTCCCGAAAATCGAATTCGACCCCGCCCTCCTCCGAACCCGGCTCGAGGTGATCAGCTATCTACACGAAGGGCTCGAGGTCGTCTTCCACGACGAGACCGCCGGGCGCAAGGAGGTGTTCGAGCATCCGAAGGGCCTGCTCGACTACCTCGATCAGATCATACGCGAACGGTCGGCACGCGCGATTCATCAGGCACCGTTCGCGCTCTTCAGAAAGGACCACCCCCGTCTCGATCTCGTGCTCCAGTGGACCGAGGCCACCGACGAGCATCTGCGGAGCTACGTCAACGGCATTCCGACCGGGTCGGGCGGCACGCACGAGAACGGTCTGCGTGCCGGGTTGGGCAAGGCGGTCCGCAACTTCATCGATACGCATGGCCTTTCGCCCAAGGGCGTCAGCATCGCGGCGGAGGACATTCGGGAGGGCCTGGTTGGGATCCTGAGCTTCTATCTCGAGGAGCCCCAGTTCCAGGGGCAGACCAAGGATCGGCTGAACAACCCGGAGGTGCTGTCGGCGATCGATGCCACGGTGCGCCCCGCGGTCGAGCACTGGCTCAACCACAATATCTCCGTCGCCGAGGCCATCGTGGCGCGGATCATCCTGGCCGCGCGGGCGCGGGAGGCCAGCCGCGCCGCGCATCAGGAGGTCTCGCGGAAGAGCGCGACCTCCAACCGCCTGAACCTGCCGGGGAAGCTCAGTGACTGCACCTCGCCCGGGACCGAGTCGAGCGAGCTGTTCGTCGTGGAGGGTGATTCCGCCGGCGGCTCGGCCAAGCAGGGCCGCGACCGTGTGCGGCAGGCGATCTTGCCGCTGCGCGGGAAGGTGCTGAACACCGAAAGCGCCTCGCTGGCGAAGGTGCTCGAGAACCGGGAGCTGTCCGACCTGGTGACGGCGATGGGGTGCGGGCTGGGCAAGAGCTTCGATCTCGGGCGGCTGCGCTACGGCAAGGTGATCATCCTGGCCGACGCCGACTCCGACGGCCACCACATCGCCACGCTCTTGCTGACCTTCATCTATCGTCACCTGCCCCAGCTCATCACCGCGGGCAAGGTGTATCTCGCCCAGCCGCCGCTGTATCGGATCGACATCGGCAAGGAGACTCACTGGGCCCTCGACGACGCCGACCGCGACGCCATCATCGCCCGCCACGCCCCGGGCGGGAACGGGAAGGTGACGCCAGACGTGACCCGCTTCAAGGGTCTCGGCGAGATGATGCCCAAGGTGCTCTGGGAGACCACCCTCAACCCCCGGACCCGGCGGCTCCTCCGGGTGGAGATCGCCGATCAGATCGTGACCGATCGGGTCATCAACGAGCTGATGGGGAAGGATGCCTCGGCGCGGTTCCGGTTCATCATGGATCGCGCCGAGGAGGCCCAGGAGCTGGACGTGTGAGCGGGGCCCCCGGTTGCACCCCGCCCCGGTGCGACGTCGTCAGATCGTCCGCTGGTGGGGCGAAACCCCGGCCGCCTGGCAAAACCGAACACGTGCGGCGGCCCGCCGCGTCCTGCTACACTAGTAGACTGAATCCGTCGGTTCTCAGGAATGCCGATTCTCGACAGGCTGCGACCACAGCCCAGGTGGAAGCACGCCGACCCGGCCGTACGGCTCGTG
This sequence comes from Vicinamibacterales bacterium, assembly GCA_965197935.1. Lineage (GTDB taxonomy): Bacteria > Acidobacteriota > Vicinamibacteria > Vicinamibacterales > CAZQMT01 > CAZQMT01. The sequence goes on from CBDAOD010000003.1 coordinate 2,258,561, forward strand.
GCGGTTCACGAGCTGGCGTATGACGATCAAGAGGTGCTCACCTCGATCGCCCGGGGCGACGACGATGCCCGGGTACGCCGGATCGCCGTCCAGAAGCTCCATGACCCGATTGTGCTCGCCGAGCTGGCGCAGGCCGATCAGGACGAGCAGGTGCGCGAGGTCGTCCGGCTGATCCTGGTGGAGCAGGCCACCGCCGGCCCCGACGCGGACGCGTGCGCGGTCGCGATGGCGGGGCTGCACGAGCCCCGCGATCTGGCGGCGATCGCCAAGACCGCCGAGCACGAGCCGGTCCGGCGGGGGGCGCTGGCGCGCCTGGAGGACCCGCGACTGGTCGGCAACGTGGCCAGACTGGCCGCGGATGCCGGCATTCGACTCGACGCGCTGGCGCGGATCTCCGAGCCCGTCGAGCTCTGTCACGTCGCCGTCAAGAGCGAGTACAAGGACGTCGCGGTCGCGGCCGTGGAGCGGCTGGCGGAGGACGCGGAGCGCCTGGCGACGGTCGCCACCCGGGCCAAGACCAAGGCGGCCGGGCGTCGCGCCCGGACGGCGCTGGGTGCCCTGCGTCCCGACACCGAGTCTCCGGATGTGTCGGGTCGGCGGCTCGAACTCTGTGAGGTCATGGAGGGCCTCACGCGCTCCGAGGACTGGGGCCAGCTCCCCGCCCGCATGATCGAGATCGAGGCGCGCTGGCGAGATCTCGGGCAGCCGGGGGATGTTGCCCTGGCGGAGCGTTTCACGACGGCGCACGAGGCGGTCGTCCAGCGGTTGTCGCATCGTGAGGACAGCCTGGCCGAGGAGCAGCGCCGCGTGGCCGAGGAGCAGACTCGCGTCCTCGGGCCCCGGATCAGGTTGTGCGAGACGGTCGAGTCGATCGCGGACCACATGCGGGAGGGAGCCAGGAGGGAGGGCACGGCGGACGCCGACGCCGACCGATCCGCCATGCCCGCCGGGATCCCCGAACCAGACGGCGTACTCGCGCGGCTCGACGAGATTCGCACGGTCTGGGCCGCCCTCGCGCCGGTGGCCGACCCGCAGGGCGACGCCCTGACCCGCCGTTTCGACGAGGCGTGCCGGCTGGTGGAGCGCCGACACACGCGGTGGGTGGCCGCCCGCGCGGTGCGTGAGCGGCGGGAGGCGATCTGCCAGGAGGCGGAGCGTCTCGCCGAGCGTGGCGACCTCCAGGCGGCCCTGCGCGACTGGGAGGAGCTGCGGCGCCGGTGGAATCGCCCGGACGAGCCCATGGAATCCATCGAACCGGTCGAGCCGCCCGCGTACGCCGATCTGACTGCCCGCCTCGACCGGGTCGGAGCGGATCTCAAGGCGCGCCGGGCCCGTGCGCGAGAGGCGCGCGCCAAAGAAGCGCACGAGAACCTGGCCCGCCTCCGGGGGCTGTGCGACGAGCTCGAGGAGCTGGGACGCGCCGACGATCTGACACTGCGGCGGGCCGACCAGGGCGCGCGACGCGCGCGGGAGGCCCTCGAGGATCTGGGACGCCTTCCGTCACCGCGGAACCAGGAGGAGGTCGGCCGTCGCCTGCGGGGCGCCAGGGCCACGCTCGGCGGACGGATCCGGGAGCTCCGCGATGCCGAGGAGTGGTCGCAATGGGCGAAAGTCGGCGTCCAGGAAGAGCTGTGCCGTCGCATGGAAGCCCTGATCGATCTGCCAGACACCGAGGCCGTGGCGAAGCAGCTCAGGGAGATCCAGGATCAGTGGGCGCAGGTGCAGTCCGTCCCACCCGGCCGCGCCGAGTCGCTGTTCAGGCGGTTCAGGCTGGCGCAGCATCAGGTGCGCGTCAGATGTGACGCCTACTTCGCGCAGAGCGCGGCGGAGCGAGAGGACAACCTGGCGCGAAAACGCCAGCTCTGCGAGCAGGCCGAGGCGCTGGCGCGGTCGTCACGCTGGGCACGGACCGCCGAGGAGTTCAAGCGGCTCCAGGCCGACTGGAAGCAGATCGGGCCGGTGCCGCGCAAGGAGGCCAAGGCTGTCTGGAAGCGGTTCCGCGCCGCGTGCGACACGTTCTTCTCGCGGCGGGCGGAGGAGCTTCAGACGCGGAAGGCGGCGTGGGCGGAGAATCTCGCGCGCAAGGAGCAGCTGTGCGTTCGGGCCGAGGGCCTGCGGGAATCGACCGATTGGACCGCGACGGCCGCCGCGCTGAAGCGTCTCCAGGCGGAGTGGAAGACGGTCGGGCCGGTCCGGCACCAGAAGTCGGAGGCCATCTGGCGCCGGTTCCGCGCCGCATGCGACGGGTTCTTCGAACGCTACCAGCAGCGTGACCAGGTGGAGTCCGCGGCCAAGCTGGCGGAGCGGGACGCGTTGTGCCGTGCGCTCGAGGAGCTGGTGCCGGCCGACGGTGCCGCGTCCGATGCCGACCCGGTCCCGGACGGGATCGCCGAGCAGGTGCGCGATCTGCGCGCACGCTGGCAACGCGCGGCCGTGGTGCGGGACACCCAGCTGGCGCCGCTCGCGGAGCGGTTCGGGAGCGCTCTGGAGCGACTGGTCGCGCGTTACCCGGATGCCTTCCGGGGCACCGACCTGGACCCCGAGCTCAACCGTCAGCGCCTGGAGCGCCTGTGCGAGATCGTCGAGCGACAGGCCGGTGACGTCCGACCACCGGTGACCGACGACGAGTCGCCGGCCATCGTGCTGGCGCGCCGGTGGCGGGACGCGATGGCCTCGAACACGATCGGCGGCCGGGTGGACGAGAGTGCGCGCTGGCTGACGGCCGACGAGGCGGTTCGGAAGGCGCGCGCCGATTGGGAACGCGTGGGTCGGGTGCCGCTCGACACCCGGTCGTCGCTCGAAGCCCGCTTCGAGGCGGCCTGCGCAGAGGTCGCCGCCGCCCGTCCGCCTTCGGCGCCGGGACCCCGACGCGGCCATGCGGGTTCGCCGGCCAAGAAGCGAGAGGGCGAGCGCTAACCCAGGTGAACTCTGGGGTTAGAGCAAGGGATCGTGCGGCAGGCTGCCACGCGGAGAGCGCAGATAGGCGAACGGCGTCTGGTGCAGGAAGTTCGAGACGCGTGACGTGTAGATGTCGGCATAGCGCTCGATCTGCCGCGCCAGGTGGCTCTTGTCACCACCAGTCCGCATGAGCAGCCCCCACGTGGGGTTCAGCAGGCTCGCGTTCGCGGCCGCCAGCGGTCCGATTTCGGCGTCGAGCGCTTCGAGACGCAGCCGGAGCGCCGCCAGGCGCTCCTCGAGCGCGTCGGCGCCTTGCCGCGCCGGCGGTCCGTAGGCGCGCAGCTGCCGCAGCAGCTGGAGCCGGATCTGCGACTGCTCGAACTCCAATCCTTCCTTCTCGTTCATGAGCCGGTCGAGCGCGCGCTGATCCGCGGACCGGCGAGAGAGCTCACGGAGCTCGTCTTCCAGCTCGCGTACCAGCAGTGCGGTTCGCCATCGGAGGACGTCCTTGCTGAGGAGCACGTCCGTATAGAGATGGTCGCCGACGTAGAGAATCTCCGACCCCGACAGGCCCAGGTGCTGCTCGACCATGCGAGCGTTGCCGCCGAGATACACGCCGCCCTCCTTCGCCGGTCCGCCGACGCAAGGGCGGAGCAGCCCTGCGTCGTTGACGACCTCGAACAGGGGGCTCCGCCCGGCGAAGAAGCTCGGCTTGCGCGCCGAGACGATGACGAGGTCGAACAGGTCCCGCCAGGACATCTCGCCCGGGAGGAATCGATCGAAGCAGCAGCGCATGATCTCGCGGGTGTAGGACCAGTCCGAATTGGTGATCAGGAGGAGATCCTTGCCCGCTTCCTTCTGATCGAGCAGGGCCAGCGGCACCTCGGGGTCGAGCTCGACGTAGGCATCCGGCTGCTCGATGATCTCGCGCTTGAGGAGTCCCTCGGCGTGTGCCTCGTCGAGCGCCCGTTGCGTCCGCGCGTGGAGCTCGGCGTAGCCCAGGACGTCGGTGAACCGGCGCGCGTCGAGTCGATCCACCAGCTGGGCGTACATGCACGCTTCGGAGAGAGAGAAGAACGTGTTGAGGAAGAACCACCGCGGATCCGAGAGGTCGACGAGGGTCCTCGCGTAGGCCGTCTTCTGGTGGTCGAGGCTCAGGACGTGGGTGCCGTGGCAAGCCCGCTTGACGTAGCCGAACCGATCGGCCTTGACGATGTTGCCGAGCTCGGTGTCGATGATCAGACCACGCACCGCGAAGCCGCGCTGGTAGGAGAGCCCCTCGACGGGCCATCCGAGCTCGGTCAGCTTCTGCTTCAGGTAGGCGTAGGCCTGCTGCTCCCACTCGTCCACCTTGTAGTGAACCAGGGTGTAGTCCATGTCGTAGCCGATCGCGCGGATCGCGCGCAGATTCAGCGTGCGGTTGCAGAAGATCCGGCGCTCCGGGGGTGGCGGCGGAATCGTCATGGACGGTTCGGACATGCCCGAGACCTCGTCGGACGCGATCGTCGACCGCGGCATCTCCCGGGGCCCCTGATGCGACGCGGGACGTTTACCACAGGCTGCGAGCTAGTGCACCGCCGTCGAGATGCGGTCACGCCTCGAGCCCGCAGCACACCCATCCGCGGCGTTGCCACTCCTCGAAATACTCCCGGTATTCCTCGTCGCGGCGCCTTGCGCCTGGGCGCGCTGCGAACCCGATCCGTGACCGCATCTCGGCGGCGGTGCACTAGTCGAGCCGGGTCGCGAGGGCGCTGACGCCGCTGTCCCAGGCGAGCGGGTCCGGCGTCGTGGCGCTCCAGTACGCGGACCACTCCACGACCAGCGAGGCCGGACCGCCGCCGAGGCCTTCGACGAGCACGCCGAAGCGTCGATCGGTCGCGGTGGGAAACTCGGCTGCGACGTCCACGTTGAAGCGGCTCCGCGGCGCGAGGGCGAAGGTCTTCTCGACGGCGGTCCCGTCCTCGAACAGCAGCGTGAGCCTGACCGATTCGGGGACGGCGGCCGTGTTGGCGATCAGCACGAAGGTGAACACGTTCCGCACGCCTCCCACCTCGCCCGCCGCCACCCCCCATCGGGTGCCGGGAACCGTCGAGCCGGGAGACCCATGGGCTTCGGCCCACCGGGCCGGCGGCCCAGGGAACCACATCGAACGCTCCGCGATGAAGGCGAGGCCGCTCAGCGAGGTGAGCGTGGTCGAGACCGCCGTGTGTGTCAGCCGGGGATCCTCGAAGTCGACCCAGACGTTGAAGCGGCTCCTCGGGGCGACGGTGTAGGTCCGGGAGACGGTCGCACCGTCCGGGAGCAGATAGTCGGCCCGCACGGGGACGGCCACCGGATTCGGGTTCGAGATCAGGACGAACAGGTCGAAGAAGCCGCCGGTCGCCCCCTCGGCCAGGAACCAGCTCGTGGCCGGCTCCGTCACGCCGGCGCTCCCGTGCCCCGCCCCGAACACCTGCCCCGGCAGGTTCAGATACATGGCGCGCTCCACGATGATCGGCGTTCCATCGAGCGACTCGAGGACCGCCGAGACGTCCGTGGCGAGCAGCTCCGGGAGCGAGGCGGCCTCGGCGTTCACCCAGATGTTGTGACGGCTCGTGGGCGCGATCGTGTAGGTCCTCATCACGGGCGCGACACCCCCGGGCAACAGAAAGGTCACCCGGACGGTGGTCGGATCGCCGCTGAAGTTCTGAATCAGATAGAAGAGATCGAAGCCGTTGGTCGATCCCTCCGCCAGATACCAGGTCGTGGCGGGTGAGGCGATCCCCGTCTCGGCGTGGCTGCCGTATGCGGTGGCCGGGTTCCACCGGACGACCCGGTTGGTGACGACCTCCGCGTCGGTCTCGATGATCGTCGAGAACTCGGCGGGGGCGAGTCCAGACACTGCTCCCGCCTCGAGCGTGTGTCGCGTTCTGCCCGCCAGGGTGATGAAGTGTGACACGACCGTTCCGTCGGTCTTGAGGAAGCGGTACAGCACCCGGGCGACCGCGGTGCCCGGATTGAGCGTGGCGAGGATGGTCTCGAACTCGACGAGCGCGCCGCCCGCCGCCCCCTCGGCGAAGAAGCGCGTGAGCTGGGCGAAGCCGCGCGGGTGGGTCCCATCGGCGAGCTCCTGCGCGTTGGACTTGCCATCCGCATCCGGGTCGCCGCTGGCGCCGTTCTCGCCCGCGGCGCTGAGCGGATCCAACCCGAAGCGCTGCTCCCACGTCGTGGGCAGCCCGTCCGAGTCCTCATCGCCGGTGGTGTCGCCCAGGCAGAGGACGCGCCCGGCGCTGTAGCTGGTGAGGCACAGCTCGCCGCCGGTGATGGCGTCGACCGAGCTGACGTTCCCGAGGACGTTCGACCCGCCCAGCTCCGTCGTGTGGTCGGTCTGGTCGACGACACTCGCTTCACCGGTCACGGGGTCGATCGCCAGACCCAGGGAGATCACCCGACCGGAGCCGAAGTCGGAGAAGAAGTAGCGGCCCAGATGCCGACCGTGCAGCGCCGAGCCACGGTAGACGTGTCCCCCGGTCACCGAGAAGCCGATCCGGCGATCGTATTCGTGGACCGGGTCGACGAGAGGGCCGAAGGCGGGGGGCTGGCTGGTGACGTGGTCATGGCGCCCTTCCCGGTTGCGCCAGCCGTAGTTGCGGCCGCCGGCGAGCGCGGGCTCGTAGTCGATCTCCTCCCACGCGTTCTGTCCGACGTCGCCGATCAGGAGGGCGCCCGTGCCGCCATGCGCGGGGTCGTCGAAGCTGAATTTCCACGGATTCCGCAACCCGAATGCCCAGATTTCTCCCAGCGCCGCGACCGGATTGCCGTCGACGAAGGGATTATCGGGCGGAATCCGGTAGCCTCGAACGTCAGTATCCGGCACGGCCACGTCGATCCGAAGCATCTTGCCGAGCAGCGTCGTCGGGTCCTGCGCTCGGTGTCCCGGGTCGCTGCCGCTGCCGCCGTCGCCCATCCCGACGTAGAGGTGGCCGTCGGGTCCAAATCGGAGCGTGCCGCCGTTGTGATTGACGAATGGCTGCACGATGTGTCGCAGCCCGGACGGCCACTGCAGGTCGAAGCGCGACGCGGGGTCGGCCACGTGGGGATTGCCGGGCGAGCGCGTGAAGCGCGCGATTACGGTGTGGCCGGACGTGTTCGTGAAGTTGACGAAGCACCGGCCGGTCGTCGCCGCGTCGGGCGGGAAGGCCAGCCCGAGGAGCCCCCGCTCGCCGGTGCTCGTGACGGCCTGCGTCAGATCGAGAAAGTCGGTGGGCAGCAACAAGCCGTCCTCGACGACCCTGATGCGCCCCCCCTGCTCGACCACGTAACGAACGGTGGGATCGAGCGGGTCCTGCACGAACGCGACTGGCCTCGAGAGGCCGGATGCGACCACGGTGGCCACCAGCTGGGCGCGTGCGGTCGTCGTCCCGCCTGGCGGACAGAGCAGGACCGCCACCGTTCCAGCGATCGCGCCGACGGGCGTTCGCCAGCTCTCCGCGCGCCGCCGCCTCAATGGTAGAAGGGTCACTCGGTCGGCTCCTCGTCGGATTCCGGGCCAGTCTCGGTCCCCAGCCTCATGATGGCCACCGACTGACCCAGCGAGGCGAGCGCGGCCTTTCGCCCATGCTCCATGCACCGGGCCAGCAGCAGGTCGTGATCCTCGGACATGTCCAGGTCCTGCATCCGGTCCACCGTCCGGTGCTCCTGCGGCACGTAGTGGGGCGACGGGCGGCTGAGCAGGAGCGTCCGCAGCGCGAGCGGATACTCCGGCGGAAGCTGCAGGTTCGGCTCCTGCTTGAGCAGCGCGTCGCTCGTGCCCAGGCTGGCGGCGTTCCGTTCGATCATGTGGGTGAGGTCGAGGACCTCCGCGCCCACGCCGTCTTCCAGCCGCAGCAGCGCCTCGTCCTGGTGCTCTCGTGCCAGCCGTCCGGCCTCCTCGCCGAACTTCGCCTCGAGCAGGCCCCGGTAGAGGAAAAGCTGGTAGGCCCAGACGGCCCGCTGAAAAAAGCGCGTCAGGTTCTGGGGGACCTCGGCCCCGGGATCCTGCCAGTCGTCGAAGGGGGTCTCGCGCTTCTCGAGTAGGAAGACGGGGAGTCCGGAGGCCGCCTCGAGCGAGACGCCGAGCGACCGGTCCGGCTGTGGTGCCGGCCTGAAGCCCCGCACGATCCAGCGGATCAGGAAGAACCCGAGCCAGAGGAGTGCGAAGACCGTCCCCGCGAGCCCGAGGAACACGCCCGCGGCCTCGACCCCGCCCTGCTCGTAGGCCAGCAACGTGAGGCCGAGCACGATGAGCGGCAGCACGACCAGGCCGGAGATCACCCAGGTGAGCCGGTGAAAGCCACGCTCTAGGTTGATCATCCGAGGCTCCGGGTGGGGGGCCGGCCGCGCCCCGCCGCGTACGTCACTCCCCGATCATGAGCGAAGGTTGGGCCTCGCGGCAAGGGGCGGGCCGTCAGGAGAGATCGCGCAACCGAAATCGCTGGATCTTGCCGGTCGTCGTCTTCGGTAGCTCCGAGACAAGCGCGATCCAGCGCGGACGCTTGTGCGAGGGCAGCGCCCCCTCCGCGAACGCCGACAGCTCGGCCGCCAGCGTCTTCGTGTCCTCACATCCCGCCGCCGGCACGACGTAGGCCTGGGGCTTGACGAGGCCGTCCACGTCGGTACGCGCCACGACGGCGGCCTCGGCGACCGCCGGATGCTCGACCAGCGCGTGCTCGACCTCGATGGGCGACACCCAGAGCCCCTTGACCTTCAACATGTCGTCCGCGCGCCCGCAGAACCAGTAGATGCCGTCGCCGTCTCGATAGTACTTGTCGCCCGAGAAGAACCAGCCGTCACGCCAGGCGCGCTCGGTTGCGGCGGTCCGGTTCCAGTAGCCGGGTGAGCAGCTCTCGCCCCGGACCCAGAGGTTGCCCACCCGTCCATCCGGGACGGGCGCCTCATCCTCGTCGAGAATCTTGACGTCGTAGCCCGGGACCGGGGTGCCGCTGCTGCCGGGCACGACCCGACCGGGACGGTTCGACAGGTAGATGTGGAGCATCTCCGTCGAGCCGATCCCGTCGAGGATCTCCACGCCGAAGCGTTGCCGCCACTGCCGGTACAGCTCGGCGGGCAGGGCCTCACCGGCCGACACGCAGAGCCGGAGCGAGCTCAGGTTGCCCGGGTGCGCCACCTGCAACATGGCGGCGTACAGCGTGGGCACCCCGAAGAAGAGGGTGGGCCGCTCACGTTCGATGAGCCGAAAGACGTCATCGGGTCGCGGGGCGCCGGGGTGCAGGATGGTGGTTGCCCCGACCCGGAACGGGAAGTACAGGCCGTTACCGAGCCCGTAGGCGAAAAACAGCTTGGCGGCCGAGAACGTGCGGTCGCGCGACTCGAGGCCGAGCACCCCGCGCGCGTAGAGGTCCGCGCACAGCCGCATGTCCTGGTGTCGGTGCACGACCGGCTTGGGCGCGCCGGTCGACCCCGAGCTGTACAGCCAGAAGGCCGGATCCCGGCGATCAGTAGCGGCCGCCTCCAGCCGGTCCGGCTGTCGCGCGACGAGCTCCGCATAGCCGAGCTCGTCGCCCTCCGCCGGCGCGCGCGCGGCGCCGACGATGACGACGTGGTCGAGCCGGGAGAGGTCGGCGCGAATCGACCGAATCCGTGGCATCAGCTCGTGGTGCGCCACCAGAATCCTGGCCTGGCTGTCGTCGATGAGATACCGATAGCCCGCCGGGCCGAGCCGCGTGTTGAGCGCGACCGGCACCGCCCCGATGCGGATGCCGCCGAAAAAGGCCGCGACGAGCTCGGGTGAGTCGGGCAGCAGCAGGCACACGCGCTGCCCCCGCTGCAGGCCGAGTGCCTGGAGCGCGAGACCCATGCGGCACGCGGCAGCGTGGACCTGTCGGTAGGTCAGGTTCGCCCCGTCGCACCGGATCGCCGGCGCCTCCGACCGACCCGCCGACAGATTGTCGTCGAGGAAGGTGGTGGACGCGTTGTAGCGATCGGGAATCGGCGCGACGCCGTCCGCTGGCGCGCTCATCGTGAAGCTCGGTGCTCGAGAAACGGGTGTGACGCTCCATCCGCCGCGCGAGGCGTTCCGCATGTTACTAAACTAGGCGGTCAGCTCGCTCGTCGCGCCTTGCCCTCACCGCCCAGCCCGGCGCCAGACGTGGCAACCCAAGTGAACTCTGGGGTTAGACCGTTCGATGCTAGGATCGCGGATGGCGGCCGGCGCCACCCCGTGATCATGACCGAACGTTCCGCGCTCTCCCCGAAGCTCGTCCTGCTGGTGCTCGTCCTGTTCGGGTTCTTCCTCGGGCTGGATCTCATGGGGCTGGCGTTCAAGCTCTTCGGCCGGGGTTTCGCCGAGGCGCTTATCGCCCGTACGGCGAATCCGTTCGTCGGACTCCTCGTGGGTATTCTGGCCACCACGCTGGTTCAAAGTTCGTCCACCACGACGTCGATGACGGTGGGGTTGGTCGCTGCGGGGGCGCTGACGATCGACGGCGCCATCCCGATCATCATGGGCGCCAATGTCGGCACGTCGGTGACGAACACGATCGTGTCCCTCGGGGCCATCAGCCGGCGTCTCGAGTTCCAGCGTGCGTTTGCGGGCGCCACGCTCCACGACTTCTTCAATCTGATGTCGGTCCTGATTCTCTTGCCGCTGGAGATCGCGACCGGCGCGCTGGGACGGGCGGCCCGGGCGATGGCGAGGCTGCTCGAGGGTGTCGGTGGCGGGCATCTGCTCGACCCGTTGAAGCTGGTCGTGCGGCCCGTCGCCGAGTGGCTGTCGGCGCTCACCGGGGACTCTGGTGTCCTGGTCCTGCTGATGGGCGTGGGGCTGCTCTTCCTGTCGCTGAAGTTGCTGGTCGATCTCCTGAACGTGTTGATGTCCGAACGCGCGGAGCAGATCCTGCACCGTACGCTGTTTCGCTCGGCCACCGCCGCCGTGGTGGCCGGCGTGGTGATGACCACGATGGCGCAAAGCAGCTCGGTCACCACCTCCGTCATGGTGCCGCTCGTGGGAGCAGGCATCGTGACACTGGAGCAGCTGTTTCCCTTCATGATCGGGGCGAACCTGGGGACGACCCTCACGGCGATGCTCGCAGCGCTCGCGACCGGCACGACGCCGGCGATCGCCGTGGCGTTCTCGCACCTGCTGTTCAACCTCGCCGGAGCCCTGGTCATCTACGTCATCCCTCCCATGCGCGCCATCCCCCTGGCGCTTGCCCGCTGGATGGGCGGCGTCGCCGCGCGCAGCCGCACGCTGGCGCTGACCTACGTTGGTACGCTGTTCTATCTCGTGCCCATCCTGCTCCTGCTCTGGAGTGGCACGATCTCGCTTGAACGGGGCGGGGCCGGACCGGAGGCCGTGCCTCCGGACCGACCGGTCGAACCGCAGGCAGCCGGGACCGGCGTGACGCCGCCGGGCTAGTCTGTGCTGGAGAGCTGCGATGCTGAAGGAACTGTTCGGTCCCAGGATGAAGTACACCCTGGTCGACGCGGCCGTGAGGGACGTGTCCAGCATGTTGCAGCAGTCGGCGCGTATGCTGTATCTCGCGCTCGATGCGTTGCTGGAGGACAAGCAGCTCGATGTCGATCTGGACGACATGGACGACATCGTCGACGAGGGTGAGCGGATGGTGCGGCGCACCATCCTGGAGCACCTCAGCGTCAATCCGCGTCAGGATCTGGTGGCGAGCCTGGTGCTGGTCAGCATGGTGCAGGACGCCGAGCGGATCGGCGACTTCGCCAGCGGCCTGAAGGAGCTGCTGCAGATGGCCAAGGGGCCGCGCACCGGGCCGTTCGTTGCCGAGCTGCGCGCCCTGGGCGAGCGGCTGCGTCCCCTGTTCGAGCTCGCCGAGACCGCCTTCCGGGAGGACGACTCGGAGAAGGCCAGGCAGGTGATCGCGGCGTATCACGAGCTGCGCGACCAGCTCAAGGCGTATCGCGAGCGCATTGCCGAAAGCGACCTCAGTGCTGACATGGCGATGCTCTACGCAGGCTCGGCTCAGATCCTCCGCCGTGTCGGGGCGCATCTGTGCAACATCGCGTCCACCGTGGTGCAGCCCTACGATCGGATGCGCCACGGTGACGAGGAGGTGGTCTAGCCTGTCGTCGTACACGACCCTCGAGTCGCCGCTCGGCCCGCTCCTGCTGGCGGGTGATGCCGACCGGTTGAGCCTGATCGCCTTCCACGCGGGCGAGGCGAGTCTTCCTCCTCGCGCATTGCCAGCCGGGCGCAGCGCCACCCTTGGTACGACGCAGGACTTTCACCGCGGGCTGCTAGCAGCCCGTGGGTGGACCCGAGACGACCGCCCCTTCCAGGCCGTGGCGCGGCAGCTGGCGTCGTATTTCGCGGGCGCGCTGACGCGATTCGACGTGCGTGTGGCGCCCGCCGGCACGGCGTTTCAGCGACGGGTCTGGCGCGAGCTGGAGCAGATTCCCTACGGCGAAACCATCTCCTACGGCGAGCTGGCTCGGCGAATCGGACAGCCGAGCGCGTCCCGGGCGGTCGGGGCGGCCAACGGGCGCAACCCGATCCCGATCATCATCCCGTGTCACCGGGTCATTGGTGCCCGGGGCCGGCTCGTCGGCTATGGAGGCGGTCTGCCCATCAAGCGGTGGCTGCTCGCGCGCGAGGGGTGCCGGTTGCCGTTCGATCTCGACGGTGCGCTCGACTGGGCCGATCCGATAGGATCACGCGCATGAGCGGGAGCCCGACCTACGGTGACATTCGGAGCGACTTCTGGAAGCGAAGCTTCGACGAGGCCGTCGAGTATGACCGCTACCTGGCCGCCTCACCTTCCGAGAAGGCCGCCCGCTGGACGCAGCTCGCCCGGCAGCTGCCAGCGTTGACCGACGACGAGCGGCGGCGCGTCGAGGGGTACCCCCCGCTGCTCAAGCTGCTGCTCGTCAGCGGCGTCTGGTGCGGGGACTGCGTGCGGCAGGGCCCGATGCTGAAGCAGATCGTCGACGCCTGCCGCGGGTCCATCGAGCTGCGGGTCATCGACCGCGATGCGAGCCCCCCGCTGCGCGACGAGGTGCGGATCCTCGGGGCGAAGCGGGTACCGGTCGCCGTTGCCCTGTCGCTGGAGTTCTTCGAGGTGGGCCGGTTCGGCGATCGGATGCTGACGACCTACCGGCGGAAGGCGCTCACGGAGCTGGGGCCTGCGTGCCCCGTGTCCTACGGCGAGCTGCCGCCAGACGAGCTGGCCGCCGAACGGGCCGAGTGGGTCGACATCATCGAGCGAGTCCTGCTCATGGCGAGGCTGAGCCCGCTCGCGATCGACCGGCTCGCGTCCCCGCGATCCGCCGAGTGAGGTCGCCCTTGCATGCCGGCCAACCCTCACCAGCCGCTCAGCGACGACGTCCGGCTGCTCGGAGAGCTCCTCGGGGAAACCCTGCGGAGGCATGGGGGCGACGGGCTGTTCGAGGCCGTCGAGCGGGTGCGTGCGCTCTCCAAGCGTGGGCGTAGCGGCAGCGACGAAGACTTCAGGGCGCTGACCCGCGAGCTGGGTCGGCTCCCGGTCGAATCGGCGCTCCCGCTGGCGCGCGCCTTCGCACACTTCCTGACCCTGGCCAACATCGCCGAGCAGCACCATCGGCTCCGGCGTCGTCGGGCCTATCTGCGCGATCCGAGCGCGGGCCCTCAACGCGGGTCGTGCGACGAGGTGTTTGGCCGGCTCGTCGCCGCGGGCGTGTCCCGGGGCGAGCTGTTCGGCAGTCTGTGCGCCGCGCGGATCGAGCTCGTCCTCACGCCGCATCCCACCGAGGTCGTCCGGCGCAGCCTGCGCCAGAAGCACCTGCGGATAGCGGATGCCCTCGCAGTGCGCGATCGAGCCGACCTCACGGTCGTCGAGCGAACGGAGGTCGTCGATTCGCTCCGGCGCGAGATCGCCGCCGCCTGGGAGACCGACGAGGTGCGACACGAGCGGCCGTCGCCACTCGACGAGGTGCGGTCCGGGCTGGTCGTGTTCGAGCAGAGCCTGTGGGACGCCGTCCCGCGCTACCTGCGGTCGCTGGATCGCGCCCTCCGCAAGCACACGGGCCGCGCGCTCCCCCTGGACGTGGCGCCGGTACGCTTCGGCTCGTGGATGGGCGGCGACCGCGACGGCAACCCCCATGTGACGCCTGAGGTGACGCGGCGGGCCTGCCTGCTCGCGAGATGGCTCGCGATCGACCTCTACATCGGAGAGGTCGCCTCCCTGCGCGCCGAGCTCACGATGGTCGACGGCGACGCCGAGCTGCGGGAGCGCGTCGCCGGGGCGCGGGAGCCCTACCGCGTGCTGCTCCGCGAGGTCGGCGATCGGTTGCTGGCGACGCGACGGTCGGTGGAGGCTGCGTTGTCCGAGGGGCACATGCCGCCGGAGGGGGCGAGGGCCACCGATGCCGCGGCGACGCCCGCACCAGACATCTACCCGGACGTCGAGGCCTTTGCCGCGCCGCTGCGGCTCTGCCATCGCTCGCTCGTGGCGACGGGCAATGGCCTGATCGCCGAGGGTCGACTCACCGATCTCCTGCGCCGCGTCGCCACCTTTGGGCTGACCCTGGTTCGACTGGACGTGCGCCAGGACGCATCGCGTCATGCCGGCGCGATCGATGCGATGACGCGCCACCTCGGGATCGGCGCCTACCGGGAGTGGACCGAGTCCGAGCGTGTGCGATTCCTCCTGGCGAAGCTCGAGAGTGGACGTCCGTTGATGCCGCCAGATCTGCCCGCAGACGACGCCGTGCGCGACGTCGTGGAGACCTTCCGGATGCTGGCGCGGATCGAGCCGGACGCCCTCGGTGCCTACGTGATCTCGATGGGAATTATACCTATGACTTGGCGCCACAGGAAGCCACGATCTAAATCACCCGCGTAAACCTCCACATCAGCCACGCCCGCGCCTCTGGCGGAAGGAGGGACGGACGAGGCAGGAAGTCCCGAATAAGGCGTGGCGGCCCGGCAGCGGGCCAGCTCCCGCCAAACGCCATGAGATCAGGTTTCGTGCCACGGCTGTAGTTTCCAATCAGGGTGGGGGTGCTGTGGGACACGGACGCCTCCATCGGCCAGATCAGCCGGATTTGACACCCGGTAGGTTGATGGGGGATACTGAGGTCGTTGAGCCTCAGTTGTCCCCCGGTCCTAGCCGGGCATCGGTGAACAAGTGAGCGCCCCGGTTCCAGCCGGGGCGTTTTGTCGTACGGGCTATTCTAGCGTACCGGAAGGCTAGTCAGGCAGGCACTCCACGTCGAAGAGCATCCCGACCATTTCAGTCCACGCATCGCCGCAGCCAGCATCGAGCGGCGGCCACGAGACGAGAACCGCTTTCGCCTCGTCGAAGGTCAAGGGACGCCAGTCTTGGGCGAGCTGTCGGGCAGTGGCGAGTTGGCCTGACGGGAGCCAGTCGGCCAATAAGGCTCGGCCTTTTGACGCCGAATCAAATTCCTCGCCTGACAGGCGAGCCGCAGCCAAGGCCATCCACTTGTACGCTTGCACGTAGTCTTGCAGCAGGCCGCGCCCTAAACCGTACGAGGCGGCGAGCTGCCGTTGAGAGTGGGCATGTCCCTGTTCGGCCGCCAAACGGTGCCACCTCGCCGCCACGGCATAGTCTGGCGTGAGCCCCCACCACCCAGCCTCAAACGTTCGACCCAGTATCGACAGGGCCTCTGGCTCTCCCGTCATGGCCATCGCCACAAGGGTGTTGAAATTCTCGTCTGGAGCTGTGGGGGCTTCGTCTTGTGCGCTGGCGGATGCTGGCACACCCATGATCGCCAGCGCGATGAAGCCGAGGGCCACGGGACGCAGCACGCGGGAACCTCCTGCGGCGACCGGAAAATGGTCGCCGGGCCAGTTACCACACGCACCTACCGTTCACTTGCAGGTCCTCGCGTATTCCCCCGGATGGGGTGTTCTATTGAGCGAGCAACCCGGCGTCGGACGAACGGAGCGCGCGTGGTGCGTTCATCCTAGCACGGATTGCGGGATTGTTTATAAGAATCATGCTATCGTTGGCATGTCAGGATGTGGAGGATGAGACATGACCCCTGAGTTTTGGGCGATTATTGCCGTCGGGGCAGGGGTGCTGGGCTCGCACCTGAGTCTGCACCGGGACATCGGCGGCTTGCGAGATCGGATGGCGAAACTCGAAGACGCCGTCGACGGCTTCATGCGCGGACACACAGGAGCGACCAAATGAGGAAACGCCCCGATTACGGAGACGCCACGCCGGAAGACGTCGCGCGTGCGCTGCTACGTCCTACGAACGGGCGCCCGACGGCAGGCCGTTCTCGGCAATCAGATCGCGGTACATCAGGCGCTTCCCCACCAGCCCGGCCGTCAGGGCGGCCATCTGGTCCCCCGTATCCGCGTTCCGCACGTTGTGCTTCCCGGCGAACTCGTTGACGTAGCGCTGGAGGTGCTTGGGGCTCATCTTGTGGAAGGTGCCCTTGTGGGCGCGCTTGAGCAGGCTCCAGAAGGACTCGATCCCGTTCGTGTGCGCCATGTCGCTGACGTACTCGCCTACGGAGTGCTTGACCGTCTCATGGTGCGGGAGTCCATCATAGCCTCCGTGGTCGTCGGTGTAGACCATGGCGCGGCTGTCCACGTGTTCGGACACGAATCCCTGTAGCGTCGGCGCGTCGGTGTGTGCGATGACGCGAGCGGCCACGGCGTTGGTCTTCCGATCCTTTGCACCGATCACAGCGGTTTTACCCACTGGACCTCGGCCCGCGTGAAGCTTCTTCCGCCCGTGCTTGTTCCGTTCCTTCCCGCCGACGTAGGTTTCATCCACTTCCACAGGGCCGGCGAAGGCGTGTCCGTTCGGACGGTCCCACGCTTCGCGGATGCGATGCAGCATGAACCAGGCCGTCTTTTGCGTGACGCCGATGTCGCGGTGGAGCTTCATGCTGGAGATACTCTTGAGACTCGTGGTGTCGAGGTAGATGGCAAAGGCCCATTTCCGAAGGGGCACCCTGGACCGTTCCAGGGCTGTGCCGGTGCGGACGCTGAAGTACGACCGACAGTCCGTGCACCAGTAGGGCATCGGCATTTCGTTGGGGACCGTGGCGGTTTTAACGCTCCCGCAGTGCCCGCAGCAGCGCCCTGCGCTCCAGACGATCTGCTCGAACCAGCGCCTGGCGGCTTGATCATCGGGAAACATCTGGCCTAATTCCAAGATGGTGATGCCCTGTCGGTGGGACTTTCCAGGGGCTTTATGCATGCCGCCATAGTAGCGGATTCAGTTTACCGTGTCAAGCCATGGGTATAATTCCCATCTCGATGGCCGGACAGGTGTCCGACGTCCTGGCCGTCGAGCTGCTTCAGAAGGCGGCGGGTGTTCCGGGCTTGATGCGGGTCGTGCCGTTGATCGAGACGTCGGCGGATCTCGACCGTGCCGGCGCGATGATGCGCAAGCTGCTCTCGCTCGAGTGGTATCGTCGGCGCATCGCGGGACGGCAGGAGGTGATGGTCGGCTACTCCGACTCGGCCAAGGAGGTCGGGCGGTTCAGCGGGGCCTGGGCGCTCTATCAGGCGCAGGAGGACATCGTCCGCGCCTGCCGGGAGCGCGGCGTCGAGCTGACGTTGTTCCACGGTCGCGGGGGCAGCGTGGGTCGTGGGGGCGGCCCCACGTATCTGGCGATTCAGTCGCAGCCGCCGGGCTCGGTCGAGGGGCGGCTCCGTGTCACCGAGCAGGGCAGATGATCCAGACGATGTTCGGGCTCACCGGCATCGCGCTCCGCACGCTCGAGGTCTACACGACCGCCACGCTGGAGGCGACCCTGCGCCCGGCCGACCTGGCGCCACCCGCGTGGCGCGAGTCGATGGACCGGCTCTCCGAGGCCGCCCGACGCGGCTACCGGCAGATCGTCTACGAGCATCCGCGGTTCGTCGAGTACTTCCGCAGTGCGACGCCGGAGCGCGAGCTCGAGGCGCTGAACGTCGGGAGCCGCCCGGCGCGGCGGCGCGCGGGGGAGGGCGTCGAGTCGCTCCGCGCCATTCCGTGGCAGTTCGCCTGGACGCAGACGCGCCTGTTGTTGGCATCGTGGCTGGGCGTCGAGATGGCACTGGCGGCCGAGGACCGTGCCCGCCTACGCGAGATGTATCGCGGCTGGCCGTTCTTCCGCTCGACGCTCGACCTGATGGAGATGGTGCTCGCCAAGGCGGACGCCCGGATCGCGGCGCGATACGACCAGCAGCTGGTTCCGGCCGATCTGCAGCCGCTCGGCCGGGAGCTCGGCACCCGACTCGGTCGGGCGATCGAGGGCGTGCTGGAGGTGACGGGGCACACCGAGCTGCTGCGTGACAATCCAGTGCTGCGGCGATCGATCGACGTGCGTAATCCGTACGTCGACCCGATCAACCTGGTGCAGATCGAGCTGCTCCGCCGACTGCGTCAGGGGAGCGAGGACCAGCGGCTGAGGTGGGCGCTGATGATGACGGTCAACGGCGTCGCGGCAGGGATGCGCAACACGGGATAGCGGCTACCGATCGGGTTCCCACTCTTCCCAGTCCTGGAGCTCCTCGGGCAGCGGCTGTGGGCCCGCGACGATCCCGGCGATGTCGGGGTCCTCGTCGCTGCTAGGCTCCGGTGTGTTCTGGCGTCGCGTCTTGGCCTCGAGCCGACGCGCCTCCTTGTCCTTTTGCCGCTGCTGGCGCTCTCGTTCCTTCTGACGCTTCTGCAACGTCGGTCGGGCTCGATTGGCCATTCGCTACCTCCTGGTGTCAGCCTGCCGCCCGGCAGGCGCGTCGTCGATGTCAGCCTGCCGTCCGGCAGGCGCGTAGCGTTGCGTCGCGACGGTACAGGCGAGGCGAGCGGACCCGCCCTACCGGTTTCGGGATCGCCTGAGACGGGAGCACACCAGGGAGGCTGGCCGACGCGATATCGGGTGGGCTCCGGAGACCGCCCTTCCACCCGTCCAATCCAAGAGTAGCAGACGTGGCGGCCTCGTGACAAGGTCGTGGTCGGGGTCGTGGGCGGCGGGTTTGGTAACATACATGCGATGGCGGCACAGGCCTCGTTCGATGTCACCTCGACCGTCGATCTGCAGGAGGTCGACAACGCGGTGAACCAGGCGCGCAAGGAGGTCGGCCAGCGCTACGACTTCAAAGGATCCCGCGCGGACATCGAGTTCGATCGGCTGACCGGCACGTTGACCCTGGTGGCCGACGACGAGTTCAAGATGCAGGCGCTCTGGGACGTCCTGCAGACCCGGTTCGTGCGCCGGGGCGTGCCCACCAAGAACGTGAAGCTCGGCGAGATCGAGGCCGCCGCGAACGCCACCGTGCGGCGTCAGCTGACCCTGCAACAGGGCATCCCCTCCGAGACCGCCAGAGCCATCGTCAAGTTCCTCAAGGACCGGAAGCTCAGGAAGGTGCAGGCCGCGATCCAGGCCGACCAGCTCCGGATCACCTCGCCCTCGAAGGACGACCTCCAGACGGTCATGCAGCTCCTGCGCGAGCAGGACTTCGGCATCGAACTCCACTTCGGCAACTACCGCGACTGAGGACCCGTATTCTCGCCAGGGTCCTTAACGGCTAGTCCCGACGCGCGGCGTGTCAGGGGATGGGCTCGAGGGCGAGCTCGTGGATCGTCGGGCCGGGCAGAAAGGGCGTCGGCTCACCCCGCACCCAGTGGGTGTGGGCGTCGCGGTAGTGGGGCGAGAGGGGGTGTCCACTCTGGCCGACGGGCATGTGAAGATAGCCGACCGCCTCGCGACCCGGCGAGACGGCCATGCGCTGCGAGGCGCCCGCCGTCGGCGACTGGAACCGGGGCATGTGGTTGTCTCCCGGTAGGCGGTCAGGCGGCATGTCCAGCCAACGCGCCAGGCTGGGAATCGCTCGACTGAGCGGATGCCGGAAGGCCGCCGTGTTCCGTGCTCCCCACGTGCGAGCGCCCAGAGACGTCTCACCGTCCCGCAGCGTCGCGATGGTGGCATCGACCGCCGCCACCAGCTGGTCGTCCCAGCTGCGGTGGCGCGCGTCCAGCAGGTGCCGGGGTCGCTCGCGCAGCAGCTGCCAGAGCGGACCCTCGAGGCTCCGCGAGCGCGTGATGTCGAACCGCGGGTCCGCCTCCACGCAGGCGCTCGTCAGGTATCCGAGGACCATCTCGGCGAGGATGCCGCGGAAGGCGCGCACGGCGCGATAGCCGGCCGAATCGACCGACGCGCGCCCGGTCCACCCGTCTTCCACGACCTGCCGGAGCTCGGCTCGCCCGGTGCCCGCCCTCACGGCCTCGGGTGTCAGGACCGCGAGCAGCAGGTCGCGCCATCGATCCAGGAACAGCGCGCGATCGTCGAGCTGGATCGCCAGCATGTCAGCGGGCGTCGCTCGACGCACGCGCCGCAGCCCATCGCGGATCTGGCGCGCGCGCGCGCCGATGTCGTAGCCGTCGTCCCCGAGCAGCGCCAGCGATTCCCCGTCGACGTGCCGGTTGTTGGCGCTCCACAGGCGGCCATCCACGGGGTCGACCACGCGCGGGTAGCGTGCCGGGGAGAGCCAGCCGTCCCACCCGCGCGTGCCATCCGCCCACGAGGTCGGTCGTCGCCCATCGAAGCCGAAACGCCGCGGGATCCGCCCGGCGATCGACCAGGCCAGGTGGCCGTCACGGTCGACCGCGATCAGGTTCTGCGCCGGGATGCCCGCGCCGTTCGCGATCTCGAGCGCCTCGGCCACCGTGTGCGCCGCGTTGAACCCCATGGTGCGCAGATTCACGCCGTCCGTCTCGTGGGCGACCCAGCGCAGGACGCGCGGGCGTCCACGGTAGTCCTCGTCGATGACCGGGCCCCAGACCGTCGACACGACCTCCAGCCGGTCGTCGTCCTCGCCCTTGACCGCGATGCGCTCGATCGTCCGCTCGAACGGTCTCGGCCCCTCGGGCGTGCGGTACGAATCGGCGCCCTCGACTTCCAGGACGACGAGATCGCTCCAGTCCCCGTGAGTGTTGGTGAAGCTCCAGGCGACGTGCCCGTTGCTCCCGACCACGACCGAGGGCAACCCCGGCAGCGAGACGCCGGTGACGCGGTGGGGATGTCCGTGGTCCGACTGCCAAGCCAGCGAGACTCGATACCAGATGTGGGGAACGGAGATGCCCAGGTGCATGTCGTTGGCCAACAGCGCGGCGCCGTCCGCCGTGTGCTGACCCGCGAGCGCCCAGCTGTTGCTGCCCCCCACCAGGTCGTCGTTCGCGGGCTCCGCGAGCCGACGGCGAGCCGGGCGAGGGCGGCGGTGACGGAGGTCGGCGGTCGCGGCCCCAGGGGTGGGCGTCATCCGCATCGAATCTCCGATCAACGGGGTGTCCCATTCGGTCCCCTTCGGCAAGAGAAACGCCGCGAGATCTGGCGGGAGCCGATCGAGCAAGAGCCCTCGCCTCGACTCGGGGGATGCCGTCTCGTCCTGGAGCTGGAGGAACATCGAGTGGATCACCAGGATCGAGTCCTCGGGCCGCCAGCGTTCCGGGTCGAGTCGCAGGAGCAGATATTCGAACGGGTGTGCCGCCAGGGAGTCGAGACCGGCGTTCACGCCGGCCGCATAGGCCTCGATCGTCGCCCGCTCCTCGGGCGGGACGGTGGCGAGCACTCGACGGGCGCGCGCTCTGAACCGATGCACCCGCGCTTCGCGATCGAGCGGGAGGGCGGCGGGTCCGAAGATCGCCGCCAGCTCGCCCGCGGCTCGCCGGCGGGCGAGATCGATCTGGAAGAAGCGGTCCTGGCCGTGTACGAAGCCGGTGGCCATCGCCAAATCGCGCCAGGTGTCCGCGGCGATGGTGGGGACGCCGAGATCGTCCCGCTCGATGCGGACGGCCGCCGCCAGACCCGCGACGCCCCGCGTGCCGTCGAGTAACGGTAGGCTGGCCCGCAGGTGCTGGCGCAGCCACACGCCCCCGACGATCGTGGCCAGAATCGCCACCACGCACACGACGAGGGCGGCGAGCGAGAGACGCTTGAGGAGGCGTGACACGGCGGCTTCTCCGAGGATCCGACGATCCTCGAGGCTCGGAACGATCGCGGCTCAGCGGTCGTCGCCGGCCTGGTAGACGGTCGCCGTGGGCAGCTCGTAGGAGGGAATCCCCAGCGCGGCGGCCAGCTCCCGCGTCTTCTGCTGAACGGTGCGGACGCTGCGCGGGCCCATGGCGAGCAGCTGCTTCTGGACGGCCGAGAGCGACTGGAGGTTCTCGTCTGCGAACTCGTTGTAGATCCCGCGCTCGACGAGCCCGATCTCGCCCTCCACGACCGGCGTCTCGAGCAGCGTCCGGATGGCATGCTCCAGCGTGTCGTCGAAGTCGGTGTCGGGGTAGCCCAGCTCCCGGTAGGCGTCCGTGATGAGCGGCTTGAGACTCGTGTAGAGCTCGGCGCAACCCGTGGCGTCGAGCGACGCGACCACGGCCGCGACACCGTCGTAGCGCGCGTAGCTCCGCGGATCCAGGGCCGGCCGTCCGCCGACCGAACGGGTGCGCAGCCGCTCGCGGGGTCTGAGGAACTCGAGGAGCTCGGCCGGGTTCGAGCCGCCGGCGATGTTGTCCACGGTGACCGCAAACGTTCGGATGACCTCGTCGCCGGCCAGCCAGGCCGCGAGCTCGGGACGGGCGGACAGCTGCCGGGCCAGCTCGCGGACCAGGGTGTCGCTGTTGTCGAGCGTGGGCAGCACGAGGGGTTCCGACTCGGGCGCAGCCGCCACATCCGGCGTGCGGGCGGGCGCAGGCGCCGGGGTGGTCGCGGGCGCCGCGGGTGCGGTCTCCACGGCGGCGGGCGGCGCGGCGACCTCTGTGCGAGCCCGCAGGAAGTAGACGGTCGCGCCGGCGACCAGCAGGAGCAGCAGCAGCCCCGGGATCACCAGCCGCATCGACGTGTCGCGAGGCGGCTCGTCGTCCGGTTTCTCGATTTCGAAATCGCCGAGGTCGCGCATGAATGTGTCTCGGTCGGTGCAGCGTCCCGCCTGGCGGCGTGGCGTGGCGTTCCGCACGACCTCACCACGGGCTGCTAGGGTCCATTGTAGTCACAACTGCGAGTGGGGTGCGACGCTATTGCCGCCTCGGCCGCTCGGGTGGAAGGGCGCGCCGAATCAGGCGACGCTGTCCAGGATGTGGGCGGCGGACGGGTCGGAGGCCGACGGGGTGGCACCACGGTAGGCGGCGGCGCCGTGCGCGGTCAGCGTGGGGTGCGCGGGCGCGCCCTCGGGTCGGTGGCGGCCCGGGCCCGGCTCCGCCGGCGCACCGCCTGGGACGTCGGGCTCGATCGGCAGGTTGGGGGGGTGCTCGTGCCACCGCTTGAGCTGTTGGCGGAGCTGCTCGACGGGCTCGGGCGCTGTCGGCCGACCACCCTCGTACGTGTCGCGGTCGGCGGCCCCGGTGCTGGGAGGAGGCGACCCTGGAGTGGTCGGCCGCCGGCGTGTCGGGTGCTCGCGCTGCTCCCGGTGCCCACCGTGCTCGCCCGTCACCTGTCTGACGCCGCCGACTGTAGCGTCGACCTCCGCCATGGCCGCCTCTCCGGGGAGAACCGTCCCCTACAGCAAGAATCGGCACGGGCGGCGACCGCATGAGCCGCGTGACCCACGTACTAGCCCGCATTATTCATGAAGGTTCGAGCTGAGGGCGTGGAGATGCCGTTAGGTGCGGCGTTTTCGAAGGTTCTCGGCCGCAGGCGCACTCGTGCAGTGCGTCGAGGGCGAGGTTCTTCGACAACGCCGCACCTGCCGAGCAGATCTGCGTTCTCAGACGAAGCTTCATGAATAATGCGGGCTGCTAGGACGGCTCGTCGTCGGCCCGATCTTGGTCGTCGAAGAAGAGCAGCAGCTCCTGCATGGGTTCCTGGAGGTGCACCATCGCGGCCGGATTCTGGGCGAGGCGGCTCGCGTGCTCCATGAAGCGGTTCCAGCTGCCCATCATCCGCAGGTACTCCATCGCGAACTGCGAGGATTCCTGGACGTTGCCCGGGGGCTCACCGAGCTGGCGTCGTCTGGCCTTGAGCGCGTGCATCCGCTCCACGAGGTCGTCCATGTCGACTTTCGTGACCCGGGCGGTCTCTGCGTCCTCGACGAAGTCGAGCGTCCCGTTGAGGTTGTCGAGCAGGGTGACCGAATCGCGAAGCAGCGCGTCGTGCGCGGCTTCGGGGCTCGTCTCGTCGGTTGCGAGCGGCGCCGATTCCGAGCCGGGCGCCCGTTCCGCGTCCGCGGCGGCATCCTGGGGAGCCGGTGCCCTGGAGCAGGCGCCGGGTAGCGTGGTCGAGATGACGAGCGCGGTGACCGTCGCCAGCTGTCTGATCACGGGCTGCCTCCTGGTGTCTCGGCTGCCGCACACCCGACGCGATCGCTGCGACAGGGCACTAGTGTAGTGCGTCCGAAATACGGGGCATCACTTCGCGGTGGGGCATCCCGCCTGGCGGCGTTGCTCCTCGGTCACACATGCCCAATGTGCTTCCTCGTCGCGCCTGGCCAGCCGGGCGCCGCGCCACGAAGTGACGCCCCGTATTTCGGACGCACTACACTAGTACTACTTTGTTAGATCCGCAATTGCACCGACTTTAGCGCCTCGATGCGCTTCAGGTAGAACGGCCGTGGAGCAAAGAGGTCCGCGGTGAAGATTTCCTGCACGATCGCGCGGGCCACTGGAAAGGTGAGCCCGGCGAGGTGCCGCCGCCGCTCGGCCTGCAGGAAGTTGTACGTCACGGCGGTGAGCACGACGTGATGGTGCCAGCCCGGGAACGTGCGGCCTTCGAAGTGATCCAACCCGAGGTGGGTCTTCAACTCTTGGAACTGCTGCTCGATGGCCCACCGCTGATGCGCGAGTCGGACGAGCTGCGGCCAGGAGGTGGTGGCCGGCAGGTTGACGAAGAAGTATTTGGTCCGCGGCGTCGCGCCCGTGTCGCGTTCGGCCAGCAGCCACACCTCGGGGGCGAGCCGGCGGTCGCGCCAGTCGTGGGCCGGGGTCACCCGCAGGGCCACACACTGGACCGTCCAGCGGCGCCCGCCGCGGCGGTTGCGCCAGCTGATGGGTCGCCACCGCGGCTGCGCCTTGGCGGCCTGGGCCACCGTGTACGCCCGCACGCTCGCCGCCAGGTCTGGCCGGGTGCGCGGGCGCCCCAGCCGGCCGCCCCGCCGGTGCCCGAGGCGCGGCCGCCCCAGGAACACGGTCTGCGACGAGGAAATCCCCACCGCATAGGGGAGCCGCAACCGATGCCACATGGCCCGAAACAGGCCGGTATCGCCAAACTCCGCATCGGCCAGCACGCCGGTGCCGGTGAGGCCGCTGGCGCGCACCTGCCGGAGCAGGGTGAGCGCTTGGCGCCACTTCGCCTGCAACCGGACACCCCGGGGAAGCCGCGCCCGATCGCGGGCGGCGTCGGTCAGCCACGCCTCGGGCACATAGAGCGCGGCCCCCAGCAAGTAGGCGCGCAGCCCGGTCCACAGCGCCGCGGTGACCGCCACTTGGCCATTGGCGACTTTCCCCACGGCCCCACAGTACTGGCGGGCCACCCCGACCGAGGACGTCCCTGGCTTGGGGAAACTCGTGCCAGCGAAGATCACCAGCCCTTCGCGTTCGGGCAGCACCGCCCGCAGGCAGCGCCAGACGCCGTCGGCACTCCACGGCGCATCGGTGATGAAGTGTTGGAACGCTTGATGGACCCCGGGATCGGTCCCCGCGCCAGCATCGCTTCCATCGACTTGCGCGGGCTGTCGCTGAGCAACCCCTGGACGTACCGGCGCAACGCCAGCTCCTGTGCGCGATGGCCGAAGCACGCCTTGAAGGCCTTGAGCCATCTCATCAGGCGACGCAACTGACCCACCGTGCGGCGGTCGTGCACTACCGCGCAGGGTACCGAATTCGCCGGAAAAGTACAATGTCCTCAAATTAGATCACTTGTCGGATCTCGCCCAAATTGTGCGATCTAACAAAGTAGTACTAGAAGAACGCTCGGGCGTGCCAGGAGTTGGCGGCCGGTCCTTCCCAGCGACCGGCGCGCAGGTCCCCGACCGACGCGACGGTGTTGTCGTACACCGGTGTGTCCAGGCTGACCTCTCCCGAACGCGCCAGCTCCGCGAAGCGGTCTCGAGAGACGCGTTCGATCGAGGTGCCGCGTCTGTACAGCACGGGAGCATGATCGACGAGGGCCACGCCGAGGTGCGACTCCAGCTGTCTGAGGCCGCGCATCAGCGCATCGATGGAGCAGCCGGAGACTCCGGCGGCCTGCTCGTCGACGCCGACCAGGAGGAAACGATCGTGGCGCCAATCGCGCGCGGCGGTCAGAGGCACGCCGTGCGCGGTCCACTGCGCGAGAAAAGCGTCGACCTCGGACAGCAGGCGGTCTCGCTCGCTCGGAGCCAACGCTCGCTCGGCGGCGAAGATCCACAGACGCGCGTGCTCGGGCAGCCGATCGAACTCGACGTGTGGCATGGGGAATTCCTCCGACTCTGTGCGAGGCGTCGCGCAGCCAGATCCGCGGACGGCGCCGCGTTCCGGCGCAACCTCAGTATACCGCGCTCTTGCGCGGCCGAGCCTACCACGCGGCAGCGGCGAGCGCTCGACGTCGTGCCACTATTCCAGACACCACAGGCTAGCAGCCCGTGGTGAAAGTCCCGCTGCAGTCGACCGGCGCTGCATCGCGGCTGGCAGCGTTACTCCTCGGTCAAATACTCCCGGTATTCTCGCTCGTCGCGCCTCGCCAGCCACGCGCATCGACGGTCTTGATGCCACGCGGGACTTTCACCACGGGCTGCTAGTACTACTTTGTTAGATCCGCAATTGCACCGACTTTAGCGCCTCGATGCGCTTCAGGTAGAACGGCCGTGGAGCAAAGAGGTCCGCGGTGAAGATTTCCTGCACGATCGCGCGGGCCACTGGAAAGGTGAGCCCGGCGAGGTGCCGCCGCCGCTCGGCCTGCAGGAAGTTGTACGTCACGGCGGTGAGCACGACGTGATGGTGCCAGCCCGGGAACGTGCGGCCTTCGAAGTGATCCAACCCGAGGTGGGGCTTCAACTCTTGGTCCTGCTGCTCGATGGCCCACCGCTGATGCGCGAGTCGGACGAGCTGCGGCCAGGAGGTGGTGGCCGGCAGGTTGACGAAGAAGTATTTGGTCCGCGGCGTCGCGCCCGTGTCGCGTTCGGCCAGCAGCCACACCTCGGGGGCGAGCCGGCGGTCGCGCCAGTCGTGGGCCGGGGTCACCCGCAGGGCCACACACTGGACCGTCCAGCGGCGCCCGCCGCGGCGGTTGCGCCAGCTGATGGGCCGCCACCGCGGCTGCGCCTTGGCGGCCTGGGCCACCGTGTACGCCCGCACGCCCGCCGCCAGGTCTGGCCGGGTGCGCGGGCGCCCCAGCCGGCCGCCCCGCCGGTGCCCGAGGCGCGGCCGCCCCAGGAACACGGTCTGCGACGAGGAAATCCCCACCGCATAGGGGAGCCGCAACCGATGCCACATGGCCCGAAACAGGCCGGTATCGCCAAACTCCGCATCGGCCAGCACGCCGGTGCCGGTGAGGCCGCTGGCGCGCACCTGCCGGAGCAGGGTGAGCGCTTGGCGCCACTTCGCCTGCAACCGGACACCCCGGGGAAGCCGCGCCCGATCGCGGGCGGCGTCGGTCAGCCACGCCTCGGGCACATAGAGCGCGGCCCCCAGCAAGTAGGCGCGCAGCCCGGTCCACAGCGCCGCGGTGACCGCCACTTGGCCATTGGCGACTTTCCCCACGGCCCCACAGTACTGGCGGGCCACCCCGACCGAGGACGTCCCTGGCTTGGGGAAACTCGTGCCAGCGAAGATCACCAGCCCTTCGCGTTCGGGCAGCACCGCCCGCAGGCAGCGCCAGACGCCGTCGGCACTCCACGGCGTATCGGTGATGAAGTGTTGGAACGCTTGATAGCCCCCGGGATCGGTCCCCCGCGCCAGCATCGCTTCCATCGACTTGCGCGGGCTGTCGCTGAGCAACCCCTGGACGTACCGGCGCAACGCCAGCTCCTGTGCGCGATGGCCGAAGCACGCCTTGAAGGCCTCGAGCCATCTCATCAGGCGACGCAACTGCCCCACCGTGCGGCGGTCGTGCACTACCGCGCAGGGTACCGAATTCGCCGGAAAAGTACAATGTCCTCAAATTAGATCACTTGTCGGATCTCGCCCAAATTGTGCGATCTAACAAAGTAGTACTAGTGCTAGTCTAGGCGGACGCCGGACCGGCGAAGAGCGCGAACTGCAGAATCAGATAGCCCACGTACACGAGAAGCAACGGGACACCCATCCACCGGGAAAACGAGCCGGTACGCACGGCGAACCCGATGAACACACGGAACAGGACCAGAATGAGCAGCATCGTCGGCAGATGCAGGTAGAGAAAGATGGCGGGAATCGAGGATTCCAGATCGACGATCGGCAGGGGCGCCGCCGACGCCGATGCGCCGATGACGAACAGGACGTTGAGGATGTCCGCGCCGATCACGTTGCCGACGAGCAAGTCTCGATGGCCCTTCGTCAAGCTGGCGCTGGCGGTCGCCAGCTCGGGGAGCGACGTCCCGAGCGCCACGAGCGTAGCCGCGATGACCACTTCGGGAATGCCCCACCGCTCGGCGATCACCGTGACGGACCCGATGAGGACGTGGCTGGCCAGGATGACGAACGCCAGGCCGATCGCCATGAGGAGGAGCAGCAGCCAGGCGGAGGTCGCATGTTCGTGCTCGCTCTCGCCTGGCACCGGGGCGACGACGACCGCGTCCGGCGGAGAGTCTCCCGCAGGATGGTTGCGGCTCCAGTTGACCGAGAGCACCATGTAGGCGGCCAGCAGCAAGAGGAGGAACGCGCCGATCGGTCGACCCAGGCGCGCAGCGTCGCCGCTGACGGCGAACGCGGTGTAGCACAGGATGCACAGGAGGACGGCGGAACCGAACTGGACCCACCCCTGACGGCTGAGCACGTAGCGGTCGGCCGGCAGGACGGCGATGAGGCATCCCAATCCGAAGATGAGTCCGCTATCGGCGATGACCGAGCCCACGGCGTTGCCCAGGGCGAGGCCGGGCTCTCCCTCCCAGGCGGCCAGCACCGAGACGGCCGCCTCGGGGCTCGTCGTGCCCAGGGAGACGACTGTCGCGCCGACGATCACCTTGGGGATTCCCAGCCGGTAGGCGAGACCCGACGCGCCGTCAACGACCCAGTTGGCCCCCTTGATCAACCCTCCCATCGCGACGCCGGTGATGATCAGCAGCAGCCCGGTGGCCAGATCTGGGTAGGGAATATCGATCACGAGCCGTAGAGCCTAGCAGCTTCCGTCGGTCGAAGTCGAGACGCGCGGATCGCCCCGGCTCGAGAGCCAGACCAACAGCAGGCCGGTCGCAACGGTGGCCAGGGCGTAGGGCCAGTGATGGCCGCGCGCCAGCAGAACGGGCGAGGCGACGATCAGGCCGATCTCGAGCGGCGCGAGCGCCAGATACGCGACGGCGAAGTCATCGAGAATGTTCCCCTGGTTCTTGGAGTCCACGACCCGCAGCAAGGCGATCCCCATGGCCGTGACACCGGTGGTCCACCCCCAGGTGAAGAGGGCCGTTTCGAACCAGCCCGCGCCAAAGGCCCGGGGTGCCACGAGACGGAAGAGCAGGATGGAGATGATCACTCCGAACAGATACAGACCCAGGAGCGGCAGCACGTAGTCGAGCACAAGGGAGATGCGGATCGAGGCGATGCCGAACACGACGAGGAGATCGGTGCAGGCGCCGCCGATGCGCCCCATCGTCCTGGGCTCCACGTGGTCGATGGCGCCGAAGGCGCGGAGGCCGGCCTTGACCGCCAGGGCGCTCAGGAAGGCGGCGCAGAACGCGGGGACGCCGACCCCGGACATCGCCAGCTCGCTCCATCGGCTGAGGTAGAAGCCCGCGAGCGCCGTCGAGAGGACGAGCGCCGTCTGAAAGACCAGGGGATCGATCGAGATGGGCGACGTCGTCTCCTCGCCCAGTCGCACGCGTCGGCCCGGTGGGACGAAACCGGTGCGCAGCTCGATGGGCAGCTCCGAGAAGCGGCTGAGGTGCCGGGTGTTGCCCGTCGC
This sequence comes from Vicinamibacterales bacterium, assembly GCA_965197935.1. Classification (GTDB taxonomy): domain Bacteria; phylum Acidobacteriota; class Vicinamibacteria; order Vicinamibacterales; family CAZQMT01; genus CAZQMT01. Next base: position 2,288,414 of record CBDAOD010000003.1, read on the forward strand.
CACGCCCCAGCCGATCCACAGCATCCCGCCCACGATGGAGGTGAGGAGCCCGACCGTGGCGAACGTCAGTGCCAGGTCCGTCGCGTCGGGCCATCCCATCGCGGCGAAGCTCGTCCCCACGGCCACCGCCGTGCCGTGCCCTCCGACGAAGCCGCTGGCCAGGACGGTCCCGAAGCCGATCTCGAGGTTCGGTTGGAGCCCGCGGAGCACGACGAGCGAGAGGAGCACGCCACCGCCCCATTGCAGGAAGAAGATGGCGGCGGAGTAGCTCCACAGCCGGCCCACGCGAGCGAGGCGCCGCCCCCAGGCGATCTCGCCCGACGAGAAGGGTAGAGAGGCGAAGACCAGCGCGATCAGCAGGGCGGGGTACTGCTCGATCCGGGAAGAGAAGGGCAGGCGGTCGAGGCCGTTGGGGCCCAGGACCAGACACGCGCACCCGGCAACCACGCTGGCGGGGAGGAAGAGCCGCTGCACCAGCCCGACCCGGGCGCGCAGCAGCTGTCCGAGCAGCAGGAACGCCGAAGCGACACCGAGGTCGATGAAGACGGTCCATGCGGGATCCGACATGGCGGCACTACCTTGTTAGATCGCCCATCGGGGAGCGAAACGGCGACCGCCCTCGCCTGCGCCTGGCTCGGCGTCGCCAGATCGCCGTCGGAGGACGTAGAATGGCACGCTCTCTCGATCGCGGAGGGCACGTGCGAGCCCCGGTCTTGGAGGTCTGATGCCGAATCTGTTTCGAACGCTGACGGTCGCGCTGCTGACGGGGTGGGTGCTGCCGTTCGCCGCCGCGGCGCAGCCCTCCGACTTCGAAACGCTGCGAATCGCCGAGGGTGTCTACCAGTTCCGGTTCCGGATTCACTACAGCTTCTTCGTCGTGACGCCCGCTGGCGTCGTGGCGTTCGATCCGATTTCGACCGAGGCGGCCGCGCACTACGCGCGCGAGATCCAACGGGTCGCTCCCGGGCGGCCGCTCGCGGCGATCGTCTACACCCACGATCACTGGGACCATGCGACCGGCGCCAACGTTCTGCGCGGCGCCTTCGACCGATGGGTGCCCATCATCGCACACGAGAACACCTACGGGCCGATCGCGGAATCGGAGCGGGCTGGTCTGATCGGGCCGGATCTGACCTTCCGAGACCGCATGACGCTCGGGTTCGGCGGCCGACCCATCGAGCTGCACTACCTCGGCAAGAACCACGGCGACAGCATGCTCGTCGCGTACGTTCCCGATGTGAAGGTCATCAACGCCGTCGATCTCGTGAGCAAGGACGCCGTCGGCTTCCGCGACATCGACAGCTACATCTTCCCCGATTACTTCGACTCGCTGCAGCGGTTGCAGGGGTTCGACTACGATGCCGTCGTCTTCGGCCACTACTGGCCGGCGGGATGTCGCGACTGCACGAAGGACGTGGTGCCTGCCACGCCGGGTGACCGTGGGACGATTGCGCGGCAGATCCGTTACTACGACGATCTGCGGCGTGCGGTGACCGACGCGATCGAGCGGCGGCTCACCGAGGACGAGGCCGCCGCCCAGGTGCGGCTCCCGGCGTACGAAGCCTGGGGTGGCTACCACGTGTGGATCGAAGGCAACGTTCGCGCGATCCACCGGTGGCTCTCCGCTTCGGCGCCGCGGTGATCGACGGCGCCCGCGCTCGCACGATCGCGAGCCCTCGCCTCTCGAGAGCCTGATGACTCACGGCCGCGCGGCTAGCAGCCCGTGGTGAAAGTCCTGCGTCGCATCAAGGGCGGCGCTGCGCCCGGCTGGCAAGGCGGGAGGAGCGAGAATACCGAGAGTATTTGACCGACGAGGAACGCAGTCAGGCGGGATGCAGCGTCGGCCGACTGCAGCAGAACTTTTACCACGGGCTGCTAGGGTCGGCGCCCGCCGGTGTCGCCGCCCTGCCTGAGGTAGGCGTAGAAGCCCAGGTCCTCGCCCGTGATTCGCTTGGTCGCCCAGATGATCTGGCCGGTGTGTCCCGCCAGGTGCTCGACGACGTGATGGACGGCCTCCAGCACGGTCACGTCGTAGGCCTGAATCGCACGTCTCGAGAGCAGATCCGCCGCGGTGAGTCCAGCGAGAACCCGGTCGGCCTCGGCGACGGTGTCGCGGAGCCCGACCAGCAGCTCGTCCGTGGGCACCGGCTCGCGCCGCGCGAATTCGGCGTCGCGGTCGCGGCCGTGCGCGTGGCCGCCGATGCCACTCAGGATCCATTGCCGGATGTTGCCGCGGAGATGGAGGAGCAAATTGCCAATCGCGTTCTCGGTGTCGTGCGCGCGAGACCAGATCTGCCCGGGTGCGAGCCGGGCCACGCAGGCGGCGATCCGGTCGGTCTGCTCCTGGAGCTGATGCCGCGAGATGCGGAGGAACTCCGCCGCCAGGGCGTCCTCGGGCGCGCCCATCACTCGTCCCTGAACAGCGCGACGACCATCTCCCCGTCCTCGCGCACGTAGCCCCGGGACATGCCCTCGGTCGTGAACGACATCGCGATGTTCCCCGCACCGTCGATCGCGATCACCCCGCCCGTGGCCTCCGCGTCGATCTCGCGTAGCTTCGTCTCGAGGGCGAGGTCCGTGGCCTCCTGAACCGCGAGGCCCTCGTATTCCATCAGCGTCGAGATCTCCTTGGTCGTCAGGAGCCGCAGGTGATTTTCGCCGAGACCCGTCGTCGACGCCGCGCACGTGGCGTCGTTGGCGTAGGTGCCCGCGCCGATGACTGGCGAGTCGCCGATCCGGCCGTGTCGCTTGTCGACCCGGCCCCCGGTCGAGGTGCCCGCCGCCAGGTGCCCGGCCTGGTCCAGCGCGGCGGCGCCCACGGTGCTGTACTCGCCGTCATCCGGGTCCCTGGGGGGTGTCGCCTCGCGGTACTCGTCGGGGATCGACGTGCCGTACACGGCGCCAAGCTCCTGCCGCCGCATCAGCTGGTTCCAGCGCTGGTCGGTATAGAAGTAGTCCTGCGACACGTACTCCACGCCCTGCTCGAGGGCGAACGCGAACGCCCCGTCGCCCGCCATCAGCACGTGGGGGGACTTCTCCATCACGAGACGTGCCAGGCTGATGGGGTTCTTCACGTGCTTGACGCCGGTGATCGCGCCGGCTCCCCACGTACGGCCGTCCATGATCGACGCGTCCAGCTCGTTCGTGCCTTCGTGGGTGAATGCCGCTCCCTTGCCCGCGTTGAAGAGCGGCGAGTCTTCCATGACGCGGATGGCCGCCTCGACGGCATCGAGGCTGGGACCGCCGCGCTCGAGGATCGCGTATCCCTTCGAGAGTGCCTCTCGGAGCGCGTCCCGATACGCCTGCTCGCGCTCGGGCGTCAGGTCGCCCGGCTTGCGCGAGTTGGCGCCCCCGTGGATCACCAGCCCGAAGCGCGGCTCCGGGGCCGGCGTCTGACTCAGTAGCGTCTCTCCCCAGCCCAGCGCCGCGCCGAGACCAAGGAGCCCCAGCAGGCTCGCCCGCAGATACGACCGACGGTTCTGGTTCGATGGACTCGGCATGCGTGACCTCCTCTATCCTCGTGCGCCGCGCCGCGCGCATGGCGACGCCGCATCGCGCACGACGCTACCTCCAGATCAGCAGATACAACCCGCTGCAGACCAGCAGCATCCCCGCGAGGTAGCGCGCCGTGACCGGCTCGTGGAACAACGCGATGCCGGCCAGACTCGCCATGATGATCCCACCAATCCGGATCACCGGGGCGCCGACCGAGACGGGAACGCCGGCGCCGAACGTCACGTAGAGCCCCAGCGTCACGCTCGCGAACGAGACACCGACCCCGATCGCCGCAAGCACTCCGGCCGCTTGTGCGTACATCGGCCCGCCGCGCCACCACTGCCACCCGGTGAGGCCCAGTCCCACCAGGAACGTGCAGCCGCCGTAGATCAGGACGCCCAGGCTGTTGGAGAGTCGTCCGGACGCCAGCTTGACGCACAGGTCGGCCGAGGCCAGCGCCAGGGCCGTGAACCCCGCGTAGGCGATCCAGCTCATGCCACCGGATCCTCGCTCCTCCCGCCCTCTTCCTTCCGGAACAGATAGATCGGGCTCGACCAGGCGCGGTGCCCATTCTCCAGCGTGACGCACACCCAGATCGGATTGTCGCCGCTCGGTCGGAGCCGGATGACGCGTTCGACCCGGAGCCGATCCGTCGGGTTCGTCTCCGGGAGGCGGAAGACGCGGAGGCGACGACCGAGGCCACCGGCGTCGAACACGGTGTCGTCGAGACCGACGCTCGCGAGCGGCACGCTCGTGCGGAGATGCGGCGTGTCGAGATCCAGCGTGCCTTCAAGGACGTCTCGCCAGGCGTCGAATCCGCCGAAGTTGCCCGTCGTGAGGGCTTTCCACGCCAGCCGCGATGGTGTCGGCTGGACGAAGGGCCGTTCGGGATTCCAGTGGTTGAGCGCCTGCCACCGTTGGATCGTGGCGGCGGAGAACGTGGCGCTCCCGTCCCACACGACGCGGCGCCCACGTCCCCGATATGCGGCGCCCTCCCACACGACCCGGACTCGTCCGCCCAGATCGTCGGGGCCGAAGGGCCGCACGGTCTCGAGAGTCTCCGTGCCGTTGCGAATCTCGATCCGCTCGACCGCGGCGTCGGCCGCGACCTCGACGGCGAGGTCGACCGCGTCGTCGGCGACCTCCACGATGTCGCCCATCATGACGTCCCGAACCGGGGCTTCGGGAACGTGGGCCTCCCCGGCCCGGACCTCCGGGGCCCGGGACTCGACGGCCTCGCGCGCTTGGCCAGGCGCCGGCGAGAGGCGGGGATCCTCCGCGAATCGGTGAGCCGGGGAGCGCAGCCGGACGCGCACGTCCAGATCGATCCGGTTGCCCGTCGTGCCGTAGTGATGGCGCCGACGCATGCAATCGAAGATGGCGTCCCGCGACAGGTCGGACGCGAGGAAGCAGGTCAGCCCGCCGTACGCGCCGAAGATCGAGGCGCCCGGGTGGCTCGCACCGGGCCGCCCCTTGTGCCCGTCGCTGTTACAAACGATGCCGACGCGGTGGCCCGCCACCAGGGCGTCCTCGACCAGCCACTCGAACGTGCCCCATGCGGAGTGCACCTCCACCGACCGTTCGAGGCGCCCGTCGTGCGCCAGACGAATGTCGGCGTAGCGTCCGCCAACGTGCGCGTACATGACGGCATCCTCGCCCGAGAGCGCCTCGAAGATCGCCTCGGCCGTCGGGCAATCCGTGCCCAGGTCCGACCGATCCTCGAGTAGCGCGTGCGACGAGCGGCGAATCGGCCGTCCCTCGGACTTGAAGAACACGTTACGGTCGCCACCCACCGCGGTGTTCCCCGACCATTCGTATCCGGGGAAGACCACGAACCGCGCGTCATCGTTGAACTCGCGCGTCAGCGTGTTCAGGTGCCGCCAGAACGCGTCGGTGATCTGGAAATCGTTGCCCTGGTGACTGCACACGTCGAGCCAGGCGACGTCGCGCGCGAACTCCAGATACTGCCGGAGGGTGTTGATGCCGATGGTCTCGCCGGTCTGGCCGTGCAGGTCTCCCCAGAACGCCAGCGGCGCGGCGGCCGCCACGACCCGAAGCGGGTTCGACGTCGCGAGGATTGCCCCGGTCTCGTCGCGCAGCGTGACCCGCACGAGCCCCTCGCCCTCGACGCTCAGCCCCTCGAGCAGCCGTGCGCGCCGGCCGCGGGCGTGATGCAGCCGCGCCGGCAGCCCCGCGACCGGTACGCTGGACTCCACGTGGAGCATCGCATCCGCCTGGTCGGTCGGGTTGCCCCAGGCATCCTCGGCCCTGATCCCCAAGCGAAACGGCTCGCCCGGACGGCAGCGCGTGGGAAGGACCGCCCGCCAGAGCGCAGGCGCGCCCGGGCCGATAGTGATGGTCGGGCTGTCCGGCAGCTTCACGAAGTGGCCGGTGGCGCTGGCATCGACCAGGACGGCCAGCTCGAACGCCTCCTCGGCGAAGCTCTGCAGCCGGAGGCCGGGTGAGCCACCCGATGTGTCACCGAGCCGGATGATGACCCGGTCACCCGGTGCCAGGTAGCCGCCGCCGACGCGAATGGTGAGGGCCTTGCGCCAGGGACGGAAGTGACCCCGCTCGCTGAACTCGCAGTCGAGCGGCACGCCGTTGCTGGCCACGGCCGTCACGTAGTTGGCGGCCGCCGGGTCGCCGAACTGCAGCGGTCCGCCGTCCATATGCAGCCGGAAGGCCACCCTGATGCCGCCCGTGTCGTCAATCCCCAGCTCGCCGACGGTGACGGTCAACACGAGAGTGGCCAAGCTCCGTGCCTCGAAGCGACCACGCGAGTGCAGCTCGACACGGCCCAGTCGCTCCGGGCGATCGGTGGGGCAGGCGATCGTCTCGACCCACCCGTGGAGTCCTTGTCTGCTGAGGTGCCCGGGCATCGTGAGGACGTCAGCCGCGCGGTGAATTCGGGGCCGTGGCTTCCGCCGGCGGGGTCAAGTATACAGGTGGACCCCGGCCTGGTGAGCGAGGCGACGGAACGGACCCGAGACGCGCGTCCGGCCGCGGCGTGTCTCATGGGGCGGCCCCGCGGGTCGATTGGAGGGTGTGGAGTGCCAGCAGTCGTTCTGGTGCCTCGTCGAGGACAAGATCGCGACGCCGGGAGGCTTCGCGCGTCCCGGCCCGCCCGGTGCCGCGCCCGCCGGCTCTCCCACCCCCGGCCTGTCGACCAGTGGCCCGCTGCCCGGGCGTGGCTTCACGCTGCGCGTGCCGACTCCGCGCCACCGCAGGGGTGGTGCCGCGGGCGTGGCAGCGTACTGCCGTCACGGGGCGATCCCACCGCCTCGGGACCCTGGTCCACTGGCGCGTCGAACCCCGCGCCGCCTCACCGAGTTGCAGCAGACGGCCCTGCGTGACCTCCGTCGGCTGGGCGCGCCGAGGCTGGACTCGGCGTTCTCGCTGCCAGAGCTCAAGGCAGCGTTTCGCAGTCTGGCGAAGCGATTCCATCCCGACCGCCATCCCCGGTCCAGCGACGCCGCGCAGGCGGGGCTCGCCGCCACGTTCTCGAGGGTTCGCGAGGCCTATTGCGAGCTGGCGTCCGTCGAACACGTTCCGGCCTGACGCCGGGCCACCCCCATCCGCGTTGGAATCGACGCAGAACGATCACGGCGCGGCGCCGGCGCGGCCGTACCGTTCGCCGCCGGGGTTGCACAACCCGGTGGTCCGAATGAGAATGAGAGGTCGCACGACCGACTGTCCCACCCCTGGAGGACGCCTTCGATGAATCAAGTGGTGCTCGACGCCATCAACACTCAGATCAACGCAGAGCTGAGCTCCTCGTACGCCTACCTCGCGATGTCCGGCTTCTGCGAGCTCGAGAACTTCCGTGGCTCGGCGCATTGGCTGCGGGTCCAGAGCCAGGAGGAGTACAGCCACGGGATGAAGCTCTTCGACTTCCTGCTGGCGCGCAGCGCGAAGGTCGAGCTCAAGGCCATGTCCGGGCCCGCCGCGTCGTTTGCGTCGATCGTCGATGTGTTCGACCAGGCGCTGACACAGGAGCGGGAGGTCAGCGCCCAGATCGACGCGCTCTACGAGCTGGCCTTCAGGGAGAAGGCGTTCTCGGCGCTGGTCGAGCTGCAATGGTTCCTGAGGGAGCAGGTCGAGGAGGAGCGAACGGCGCGCGAGATCGTGGCGAAGTTCCACATGGTCAAGGACGACCCCGCCTCGTTGCTCGATCTCGACCGGGAGCTCGGCGCGCGGGTCACGGCCGAGCTGGCACCGGCCGAAGCCCCCTGAGGTGAGGTCGCCGGGCGGCGAGCCCGTCGCAGAGATACCGGGCAGGCGTGACGATCGATGGCGAACTTCGAAAAGCTCGGCGCCTTCTATCTGGGCCGGTCGTACGACCTGCAGGCGGGCAGGCTCAACGACGATCTGCTGCTCTACGACTCGAAGGATCTGACCACCCACGCCGTCTGTCTCGGGATGACGGGCAGCGGCAAGACCGGGTTGTGCGTCCCGCTGCTCGAGGAGGCGGCGATCGACGGCATCCCGGCGATCGTGATCGACCCCAAGGGCGACCTCGGGAACCTCCTGTTGACGTTTCCGGCGCTCGAGGGCGAGGACTTCCTGCCGTGGGTGGACGAGGAGGCCGCCGGTCGAGAGGGGAGAACGCCGGCGGCGCACGCGGCCGCCGAGGCCGACCGCTGGCAAAAGGGGCTCGCGTCGTGGGACCAGGACGGCGATCGGATTCGCCGACTGAAGGCGGCGGCGGAGTTCGCCATCTACACGCCCGGCAGCGATGCGGGTCGGCCGGTGTCGATCCTCGCCTCGTTCGCCGCCCCGCCGGCGCCCGTCCGCGCCGACGGAGACCTGATGCGGGATCGCGTGGCGGGCACCGCCACGAGCCTGCTGGGTCTGGTCGGGATCGACGCGGACCCGGTCCGCAGCCGCGAGCACATCCTGCTCTCGAATCTGCTCCTGTACTTCTGGGATCGAGCCGAGGACCTCGACCTCGGAGGCCTGATCCAGGCCATCCAGGCACCGCCGGTGACGCGGGTCGGTGTGATGGATCTCGAGACCTTTTATCCGGCCGCCGATCGCTTCGAGCTCGCCCTGCGGCTGAACAGCTTGCTCGCCGCGCCTGGGTTTCAGGGGTGGCTCAACGGCGATCCCCTCGACGTGCAGCGGCTGCTGTACACGGACTCCGGCAAGCCGCGCGTGGCCATCTTCTCGATCGCTCACCTTGCGGAACCCGAGCGGATGTTCTTCGTCTCGTTGCTCCTCAACGAAGTGCTCGGATGGACCCGCACGCGTCCCGGGACGACCAGCCTGCGCGCGCTGCTCTACATGGACGAGATCTACGGCTTCATCCCCCCGACCGCGGAGCCTCCGTCCAAGAAGCCCCTTCTGACGTTGCTCAAGCAGGGGCGCGCGTACGGGCTCGGTGTCGTGCTGGCGACCCAGAATCCGGTCGATCTCGACTACAAGGGGCTCTCCAACGCCGGGACCTGGTTTCTGGGCCGCCTGCAGACCGAACGCGACAAGCTGCGCGTCCTGGAGGGGCTCGAGGGCGCCGCGGTCGGTTCGCATGGTGGATTCGACCGCCGCGCGATGGAGCGGACCCTGGGGGGACTGGGTAAGCGAGTGTTCTTGATGCACGACGTGCACGAGGACGCGCCGGTCGTCTTCCATGTGCGGTGGGCAAGGTCCTACCTCCGTGGCCCGCTCACCCGGGAGCAGATTCGCCGACTGACGCCCGAGACGGTGGCGGAGACTCCCGGCCAGACGCCCCCCAGCCCGGGCGCCGGGGAGGGTGTGTCGGCCCCGGCGGTCACGCCACCATCGTCGGATCGCCCGACGGGCTCGCCACGGCCGGTCCTGCCCCCGACGGTCCCCGAAGCGTTCTTGCCCTCACGGGCAAACGGGGACGCGCTGACCTACACGCCAGGCCTGCTCGGCTTGGCCCGCATCCAGTACGTGGACCGGTCGAGCAAGCGGCTCAGGCACTCCGAGGACATCGCGCTCTTGGCGGCGCTGCCCGAGAATGATCACCAGGTCGACTGGGCGGCGGCGGCGGACGTGGACGTGGTCGTCGAGGAGCTGGAGGACGCGCCAGTCGAGGGCGCGACCTTCGGGGATCTGATCCCGGCGGCCGAGCGGGCCCGCAGCTACGCCGGCTGGCGTAAGCGGCTGGCCGACAGCCTCTATCGCGGGCGTGCATGCCGGCTCCTCAAGAGCCCCAGCCTCGGACTCGTGTCGGAGCCGGGCGAGAGCGAGCGCGACTTCCGGGCCAGGTTGGGCGATCTGGCTCACGAGCACCGCGACCGCCTGACCGATCGGCTGCGCAAGAAGTACGCGCGGCGGCTGGGCCGGCTCGAGGAGCGGATCCGCAAGGCCGAGCAGTCGGTCGAGAGAGAACAGGCGCAGGCCTCGGGCCAGAAGCTGCAGACTGCCATCGCCGTCGGGGCGACCGTGCTCTCGGCGCTGCTCGGTCGCAAGCGGGTGAGCCTCGGAACGCTGGGGCGCGTCACGACCGCCGCCCGTGGGGTCGGGCGCTCCGCGAAGGAGCGGCGCGATGTCGCGCGGGCCGAGGAGAACGTCGAGGCGCTACAGGCGCAGCTGGCCGAGCTGAACGCGGAGCTGGAAGCCGAGATCGACGTTCTCGAGGAGAGCATCGCCCCGGCCACCGAGGCGCTGGAGACCGTCGCGCTGCGTCCCCGCCGGGCCGACATCGAGATACGGCTCGTGGCGCTCGCCTGGCAACCCAAGTGAACTCTGGGGTTAACCGTTGGCCCGCCCTCAGGGGTCGGCGGCGGCGTCGATGGTGAGGAGCTCGACGTCGAAGACCAGCATGCCCTTGGGTGCGCCCTCGCGGCCCTGGTAGGCCAGGGTCTCTGGAATCCAGAGTCGCCGCTGTTCGCCCTCGACCATCAGCTGCAGCCCCTCGATCCAGCCCGCGATGACCTGGTCGAGCCGGAACGTGGAAGGCTCGCCGCGTGTCACCGAGCTGTCGAACATCTCCCCGTCGGTGGTCCAGCCCGAGTAGTGCACCGTGACGGTGCTCGTTCCCGTGGGATGCGCCGTGCCCGTCCCCGGACGCAGGACCCGCAAGGCGAGCCCGGACGCGGTGACCTCGGCGTCGGCGGGTGGCGCGGCCACATCGGGCGGCGTGCGCGGCGGCGGTCCGAACCAGATCAGCTCGATGTCGAACACGAGTGGGCCGCTCGGTCGGCCCGGCTGCCCCCGGTAGGCGAGGTCTTCCGGAATCCAGAACCGGCGCCGCTCCCCGACGACCATCTGCGGGACACCCTCGATCCACCCCGGGAGCGTCTCGCCGAGCGGCAGCGTGCTGGGGGAGCCCCTCCGCTCCGACCCGTCGAACATCCGTCCATCGCTCGTCCAGCCCACGTAGCGCACCGTCACGAGATCGGTCGGCGACGGATGGGCCGCGCCGCTTCCCGGCTCGAGGACCATCGAGCTCAGCCCGGAGCTCGTCGTGTCGGCGCCGGCCGGGGGCGCGGCGACGTCCGGGGGCGCCGGCACCGCGTCCGGGTCCACCGGTGCGGACGAGGGGCCCGAACACGACAGCGAGAGCGCGATGGCGACGTGGACGACGCGCCCGGCGAGGGCGGAAGGGTTCCAGTGGGGCATCTGGCTATCCTGGGGTGACCGGCGGTCCCGTGCAAGCGATTTACGTGAGGGAGGCGCGAGCCGGGGAGTGTCTTGCCGGAGTCCCGCGACGTGTGCGACAGTGACGGCGTCTGGCGCCGGCTCGCCGCCTGCGTCCCTCGACGCGACGGGAATCGGATGACACGGAGAGGACCGATGCAATCGTTGGCGCTTGCCGTCATGTCGCTCGGCGTCCTGTGGCTGGGCGCGATGCGTGCGGGTACCGGGGAGCAGGCCGTGGATTCTGGCGCCGATCGGGGCTTCGACCAAGATCTGGACATCGTCACCGGGCCCGAGGTCGGGGAGCGCATTCCTGACTTCCGGGCGATGGACCAGAATGGTGACTGGCAGGATTTCGACTCGATCAAGGGGCCGAAGGGCGCGGCGATCGTGTTCCATCGCTCCGCCGACTGGTGACCGTTCTGCAAGACCCAGCTCGTGGAGCTGGAAAAGAACGTCGCGCGGTTTCGCGAGCAGGGGCTGGGCGTGGCCGCGATCAGCTACGACACCCTCGAGATCCTGCGCCACTTCGCGGAGCGGGTCGGGATCACGAAGATCCCGATGCTTTCCGACCCGGAGTCGGAGATCATCCGCGGGTTCCGTATCCTCAACCACAACATCCCGCCGGACAACTACCGCTACGGGGTGCCGTTTGCCGGCACCTACGTCGTCGACCCCGATGGTGTGGTGCTGTCGAAGGACTTTCAGCCCGACCGGCGCGAGCGGGTCACGATGGAGACCTTGCTGGTCAAGCACTTCGACGTGGGTGGCGGTAGCCGGGTGGAGATGCGAAACGAGCGCGTGACGATCACCACCTTCTCGAGCCAGGACGTCGTGCGCCGGGGCAACCGCGTCACCCTGGTCCTCGACCTGGAGATGATCCCCAACATCCACGTCTACGCCCCGGGCGTGGACGGCTACATCCCGGTGTCCTTCGATCTCGACGAGCACCCCCTGGTGCGCGTGATCCACGCGCCGAAGTTCCCGGAGCCCCGGATCCTGGAGCTCCCCAGCATCAAGGAGCGGGTGCCCGTCTTCGACGGGCGAGTCAGGATCACGCGGGATGTCACGGTATCGCTCGACCCGGAGGTTGCCGAGCACACCGAGATGGCGCTGACGGGTACCCTCGAGTATCAGGCGTGCGAGGATGAGTACTGCTTCCTCCCCGTGACGGTGCCCCTCACGTTCACGCTCGCGATTGCGGCCCACGACCAGGATCGCGTCCCGGAGTCGATGCAGATCACGCGATCGGCGGTGCACTAGCTGCTAGCCATCGTGGAGGATCTGGACGACATCTACCCGCGCGGCCTGCCGGGCCGGATACAAGCCGAAGAAGATTCCCACGACGAGCGCGGCCACGAAGGTGAACAGGACCGCGAGCGGCGGGATGTCGCTGGCCCAACCGAAGGCGTGAGTGAGGGCGGTGGCGGCGGCGTAGCCGAGCAGGATGCCCAGCCCGCCCCCACCGATGCTCAGCGTGGCGGCCTCGAGCAGGAACTGGAGCAGCACATCCCGCTCCCGGGCGCCGACCATCCGCCGCACGCCGATCTCCTGGGTCCGGTCGCTGGTGGAGACGAGCATGACGTTCATGATGCCGATGCCACCCACCAGCAGCGCCACGCTCGCAATGGCCACGAGCAGGACGGCCATGGTCCTGCCGGCTTGCTCGAGCGTGAGCGACATCTCCTCGAGCACCAGATGCTCGTAGGTCGGGACGTTCCCCACGACCGAGCGCCGAAAGTTTGGCGCGAGGCCTTTGCCGAGCAGGGCCTCCCGTACCTGCGTCCGTACCCTGAAGTCGTCAGCCTGGTCCGGTCGGATCTGGTGGCGGGCGCGGAGCAGCTCGGCCACCTCCGTGGCCACCCGTGACGCCACGCCCGCCGACTCGGCCGCGATCTCGAGCCGGTGCAGGTGGGGGATGTTCAGCATGCTCTGGGCCGCCGCGAGGGGCGCGTAGACCACGTCGGGCGGCGCGGCCGTCCGCCCCTGCCCGCCCGTCACCCCGATCACCGAGAACGTTCGTTCCTGCATCTCGACCTGCTGGCCCACCGGGTTGGCCCCCTCCCCGAACAGGAAGCGGCTCACGGCGATGCCCAGCACGGCGACCTGCGCGGCGCCGGCGACCTCCTCGGCCGTGAAGAACCGGCCGTGCTCGAGCGTCCACCCGTGGATGCTCGCCAGATCGACGTCCGCGCCCTCGAGGCGGGTGAAGTGCCGGCGCTCGCCCGCGACGATCCGTGTGCTGTCCGCGACGCCCGCCGCCACGAGCTCGACGCCGGGAATCTGCCGGATGGCCTCGCCGTCGGCCACGGTCAGCCGGGTCGACGCGCCCTGGCCCGGGAGAGTCGGGCGATCGGTGGGCTGCGGCCACCAGGGTTGGCGTCCGGCGGCTGGCGGGGACGCCGGCGGAGCCGGGGCCGGTCGAGTGCCAGCTCCGGCCGACGGGTCGTCGGGCACGAGTCCACCCTCGGGCCACGTCTCGGCCGGCAAGCTCGGAAACCTCCCGATCTCGGCCGACGCGAAGCGTTCGTAGTTGCCGGCCTCGACAGTGACGATGTTGGTGCCGGCCGTCCTGATGTGGCGCGACATGGCCGCCCGGGCGCCGCTGCCGAGCGCGACCATCGTGAGGACGGCCGCGACGCCGAACGTGACGCCGAGCGTGGTGAGCACGCTCTGGAGCTTGCATCGGTTGAGCCCCTTCAGGGCCAGTCGGATGCCATCAAGGACAGACATGATGTGCTCGGGTTCTGAAGGATGTGAGGCTGGAGGCCCATTATAACGAAGGTGGGCCGCCGCCCGCACCCCACCCGGCCCGGCGGGTGCTTCTGGGCCTTCGCCCGGTGAAGTATCCTTGGGGCCGGCCCCGCGGCGGCCGGTCTGAAGAAAGGCTCCCGATGCACGAATCGCTCGAGACGGCCCGACGGCAGATGTTCGCGCTCGAACAGGAGGCGCACAAGACCATCGTCGGGATGGATGAGGTGATCCGTCTCACCCTGATCTGCCTGTGCTCGGGCCGCGGCAGCCACATCCTGCTCGAGGGCGTGCCAGGCACCGGCAAGACCGAGCTCGTGAAGACGATCGCCGCGGCGGTGCACGTGGAGTTCAGCCGCATTCAGCTCATGCCGGACACGCAGCCCCACGACATATCCGGCTACGAGCTGCTGGACCAACGGACGAACGAGTACTACTTCAAGCGCGGCCCCATCTTTGCCTCGTTCGTCCTGGCCGACGAGGTCAATCGCGCGACCTCCAAGACAGCGAGCGCGATGCTCGAGGCCATGCAGGAGGGCCAGGTCTCGACGGATTTCTCGGGCGCCTTCAAATTGCCGCAGCCGTTCATGGTCTTCGCGACGCAGAATCCCATCGAGCAGGAAGGCACCTACGAGCTCGCGGAGGCCCAGAAGGATCGGTTTCTGATGAAGGTGCTCGTGCACTATCCGACACACGAGGAGGCGGTCCGCATCGCGGAGCTCAACGCCACGTCCGACCGGGAGCCGGTCCAACACCTGTTGAACAACGAGCAGATCCTCCAGATCCGTCTGGACATCGAGCGCCACGTCCACATCGATCCCGACGTGACGCGTCAGGCGATGCGGGTCGTGGAGCTGACGCGGCCCGATGGCTCCACGATGGCGGCCGTGCGCGACAACGTGAAGCAGGGGGGATCGCCGCGGGCCCAGATCGGCCTGGTGCGGGCCGCCAAGGCGCGCGCCGTGCTCGAGGGACGTGACTACGTCACGCCACGGGACATCATCACGCTCGCCAGGCCGATTCTCCGGCACCGCGTGCTCTTCGACCGTCCGGCGCGATCGCCCACCGGGCGCGAGGAGCAGTTCGTCTCGCTGATGGACGAGGTGATCGATGCAGCCTTCGCCCCCCACGCGCTCACCCACTCCTGACCGGCTCGATGCCGGCGAGATCCGGCGGATCCTCGAGAGCGCGCGTCACCAGCAGCTCGCCTTCCACCGGTCCGGCCGAGTGCGCAGCCTGCGTTTCGGCGATTCTCCGAGCGCCATCCTGGGCGAGGGGCTGGAGTTCGGCGAGGTGCGGCGGTTCACTCCCGGCGACCGGGTGCGGCACGTGCATCCAGCCGCGACGTCGCGTGCGCAGGACCTGATGGTCCGCAAGTTCATCGAGCCACGCGAGGCGCTCGTCCTGCTTCTGATCGACGTGTCACCATCGATGTATCTGCGCGAGAAGATGCGGACCGCCCTCGGCGCGGCGGGCATCATCGCGTCGTCCGCGCACGTCCAGCACATGCCCCTGGGTCTGTGGGCGGTCGGGAGCAGTTCGGCCGTCGAGCTGCCGCCGAGATCGGGGGAAGGAAATTTCCATCGGCTGATGGATCTGCTGACGGACGTGCTGGGCGCCGCCGATGGGAGTGAGCTGGTGGCGGCGCACCGGATCGAGTGGGCGCACCGCAAGCTGGAGCGGTTCCTGTCGCGTGGCTCCTTCCTGTTCGTGATCTCGGATTTCCTCGGCGGCGACGATGTACTGCGGTCGGCGATGCGCAACGAGGCGTTCGCCTGGTATGCGACGCCGGTGATCGTCCAGGATGCCCTCGAGCACTCGTTCCCCGTCTTCCCTCGACATGGCGCGGCCGTGCCGCTGACCGACGCCGAGACCCTCGAGACGCGGGAGACCTGGATCGACCGCGCCGGCTCGCTCCGGATCCGCGCGGTCCACGAAGAACGGTTCGCGCGGCTCTGCGCGCAGTTCGTCGAGCACCACCGGGGGTTCGTGCACGCCGACTCTCCAGATCTCGGCACGATCTTCATGCGTCTCCAGGATGCGTTGTCGTAGGACGGCTGGCCAGCCGGCCGCCGCGCCGCCTTCACGGTTTACCTGGCGGACGCCGTTCCGCCCGCCGCGAAACTGACGCGGTCGTTCAGGCCGCGTGGGTGGCCGACCTGGCTCGATTCACCGCGACGCGTGCGCGCTGAGATATGATCGCGCGACGGTGTCACGGTCGCGCGACACGGGAAAGAGGGTCATGAGACGGATCATGCGGCGGGTTCTCGCGCTGGTGGTCGGGGGCTCGGTGCTGACCGCGGCGGGTGGGCCGGCGGGTGCGGTCGAGGCGCCGCTGTTCCTCGAGCCGGACGCGCCGATTGCGGCACGTGTGGAGGTGGACGACGTTGCGCACTTCCTGGGAGAGGGGTTCGATGTCACGGTGGTCGTGCAGTACCGCGGCGAGGCGGTGGAGCTGCGCCCCGAAGCGCTGCAGCAGGCCTCCTTCGCGCCCTTCGAGGCGACCGGTCGCGTCGAGGAAGCCTCGCTCAGCCTGACGAGCTCGGTCGCGGAGTACCGGTATTCGGCCGAGCTGCGGGCGATCAGCGCCTTCCCGGGACGTGCCTATCATCCTCCGCCCGTTCCCCTCGAGTACGTCGATCGCGCGTCGGGTCGCCAGGAGGCGATGGAGGTGCCGTTCCCCCGGCCGCTCTACGTGAGCGCCTACTACGGAGACCACGCTGATCAGGTTCCGCTGCGGCCGCTACGGGGTGAGCTGGCGGCGTGGCCCCGCCGCTCGACGCTGCTCGCGGCCGGCTCGGCGCTGCTCTTCGTCGCGTCGCTGGGGCTCGTCACCCGGTGGGGTCTGGCGGCCCGGCGGGCCGCGCGGGAGGCGCGGGAGGCGGCCGGCGGCGAGCCACAGCTGGCCCGGCTCCGACAGGCCTTGAGAGCGCTCGCCGAGCCGACGGAGCGCGAGGACCTGGACGCGCGCGGTCGCCTGAAAGAGATCGAGGCCCTGGCGATCGGGTTCGGCCGCGATGTTCTCGGTCTGGGCCCGGGCGACTTCTGGCGACGCAATGGGGATCCCCGCTGGGAGGTGCTCGGTGGGGCCGTGGAGCGACGCTACGCCGCGGGCGATCCCGAGCACGCCGACGTGAAGCGCGCCGTGCGGGCGTTCAAGCAGCTACTCCCGGCGCCGCGGGACGGCACCGAATAGTCCATGGACGTCTGGGTGGAGCAACTGAGACCGTTCGCCCCGGCCTCTGTGCCGGTCTCGATGGGCGTGCTCGCGGCTTTCCTGCTCGCGCTGGTCGCCGCGCCCTGGATCCGATCGGCGCACGGGCGGACCGGCCGCTTCGCGCTTGCGGCCGTGGACGACATGCCGGCGGCCGGGGGCGGCCGGGCGTGGCTCGCTCGCGCCGCCAAGCTCGTCCTCCTGCTCGCCATCCTGGTCACGACGGCCTTTCTCTGGGGCGAGCTGACGATCCGGGCCGCCGGTAGTGGCGCCGTCGCGAGTCGACGCGAGCCGATCAGAACGCTGCTCGCCGTCTTCGACATCTCGTCGAGCATGGGCACACCCTTCGGCGGCCAGGCGCGTGGCTCCCGTTTCGCGGTGGCGAGGGAGGCGCTGGCCGCGTTCCTGGCCGACCAGGAGCGCACGCGCGCGGGCATGATCTTCTACAGCACCGAGGTGTTCGAGTACCGGCGACCCACGCGTGACATCGATGAGCTGGTGGCGGATTTCTCCCGTCTCGACATCACGCGCGCGGGCGGGCAGCAGCTCAGCGAGCTGTCCTGGGGCACCGATACGGCCCAGGCGCTCGAGCGCGCGGCGGTCGTGATGGATTCCCTCGAGCTGGACAACGTGCGGAGCAGCGTCGTGATCCTCGTCTCCGATCTCCTCGACGACAAGACGAAGATCGCGTATGCCGTGGGCGAGCTCGCGGCGCGTCGTATCCGCGTCTACATCCTGTCGATCGAGGGCGGGGGATCCGAGCCCAGCGCCGCTGTTGCCGATGCGCTGGCCCTCAACCCGCAGGTGCGGGCGTTTCACATTCGCTCGCCCGAGGACATGCGCGAGGTGTACCCGGCCATCGCCTCGATCGAGAGCTCGCTGGCGGAGGTCCAGGAGCCGGCCGCCGACCGGCAGACTCGCTCCCGGGCGGCCGTTCTGGCGCTGTTCGGCCTGCTGGTGGGGTTCGCGGCCGCATCCGAGCTGGTGCTCCCGAGGATCAGGAAGGGACCATGATGACCCGCGCGCGGCTCGTCCGCGTCTCGGTGCTCGCCGCGCTCGTGGGCGGCGCGGCAATCCTGGGTTGGGCGGCGTGGCAGACCGGCCGCGCGCATCGCGAGGGCAACGCCGCGTACAACTCCGGCGTGGCGCTGGCGCGGGAGGAGCTGCACTACAAGGCGATGGATCAGTTCGGTGCGGCGCTCCGGGCGTCGGTGTTCGAGTCGGACGTCAGCGTCTACGCGCGCTACAACCTGGCGTCGCTGCGGGCCCGGGAGCGGTCCTTCAAGACCCTGGCCGAGGCCCGCAGCCTGCTCGAGGACGTGCTGCGCCAGCGGCCCGGTGACGAGGATTCCCGACGGAATCTGGAGATCATCATCGCGACGATGCGCGCGCAGATGCTCAACGAGGGCATGAATCAGGAAGCCGCCGAGAAGGCCCTGGGTGCGAGCTCTGATTCGCAGCGCAATACCGAGACGCCCGGGACCGGCAGCGAATACGGCGGCGGGCGCCGAGACGAGAAGGACTACTGAGCTCGATGCGGTTCGGCAATCCCGAAGCGCTGGGGCTGCTGATGGCGGTGCCCCTCCTGGCCGCGCTGTTCTGGTGGTCCTACCGGCGCAACGCTCGACTGCTGGTCGCGCTGGGCGAACCCGGCCGGGTTCGGGTGCTCTACCGCCGGCTCACGGCGCTCTTCCTGATCATGATCGCCAGCGTCGTGGTCATCGCGGCGCGGCCGCAGCTCGACCTGCGCGCGTCCGCGGAGCGCGGTCCGCGGGGCGATTACGTCCTGCTCGTGGACGTGTCGCGCAGCATGGCCGCCCGGGCCTCTCCGCGTGAGCCCAGCAACCTCGATCTGGCCAAGGCGCTGATGATGCGTTTGGTGCGGCAGGTGCCGGATGCCCGCTTCCTGATCTTCGGGTATGCGGGGCTGGCGTTTCCGCTCTCGACGTTCAGCGACGACCCCGACTATCTCGCGGACGTCGTCGATCACGGCGTCTACGTGGGTGTCATCCCGAAGCCCGGCTCGGATCTCCCGAACGCGCTGGGGATGCTCGGCGCCGAGAAAGCCGGCAGCCCGATCTATGCCGGCGTCTCGCAGGTGGTGCTGTTCACCGACGGCAACCTGGGCGAGACGGCGGAGGAATCCGCCGTGACGGCCGCCGCCGCTCTCGCGCGGGCCGGGCTCGCCCTGATCACGGTGGGCATCGGGGCGATCGAGGGTCAGCACGTCCCCGAGATCGACGCGCGCGGGCGGTTCACCGGGGGCTACGAGACTCTCGTGGATGGACGGCTCTTCGTCACCTACCTCCAGGAGCGCGTCTTGCGGACGCTGGCGACCCGGAGCGGCGGCGCTTATTTTCCGGGTGTCGAGCCCGGGCCCCTCCTCGCGCACGTCCGCCAGACGCAACCCGCGCTTGGCGCGGCTGAGGTGGCCGAGCCCGTCGTCGTCGGCTCCCGGGACGTGAGCTGGGTGTTGCTGCTGCCGCTGAGTGGCGCGCTCGGGCTTCTCCTCTGGCGGCGCCCCGACCTGTACTGATCGCGCCCGCCGGGCCTACCGACTCGGATCATCGGGGCGATGGGGCGGTCCAGTCGAGCACGACGCGAAGCCGCCGTGGCGGCGTGGCGTTCTGCACCATCAGGAAGCGTCGGCCGTCGGTCGTCACATCGTAGTTGGCCGTGTTCCCGCCGGGGTCGAGCTCGAACGCGTCCTCGAACAGCGCCCGCCGTCCGCCGACCGTGAGGGCGGCATCCGCGCTCACCGACGCCACCATCATTCGCCCGTCGTGCCGGTAGAAGAGCTCGCGCCCGTCGCGCGCCCAAACGGGCTCTCCGCCGTCTCCGATTCGCACGGCGGGTGTCGCCCCCGGGTCCGGATAGGGTGCCACGTAGATGGCATCGAGCCCGGCGGCGCCCGCGACGTAGGCGAGCCACCGGCCATCGGGGGAGATCATGGCCGATCGCTCGTTGAGCGGGCTAGTCAGGAAGGCCGTCGGCTCGCCTCCCGGGCGGAGCGTCCAGATGTCCCGGTCCGCATCGGGGCCCACGACGTAGAAGGCCAGGACCTCGCTCGCCGCCGACCAAGAGGTCGGGTTCAGCGCGTCTCCGGTCGAGGAGAGCGGCTCGGCCTTGCCGCCCGCCCGGGCCGGCTTCCGATACAGGCTCTGCGGGCCAGACCGGTTGGACGCGAACGTCAGGGCACGGCCGGGGCCGGTCCACACGGGCGATCGATTGTCGCTGCCCTCCACGGTGAGCTGGACACGTGTGCCCGCGTCGAGGTCGTAGATCCAGATGTGCCTGCCGAGGACCCCCGAGCGGATCACGACCGCTACCTCGCCGTCGTCGGGGGACAGACGCGGCGTGTGGTGCCGCGCGCGCGACTCGGTGGCCTGGATCCCCTGGCCGTTCCGGTCGACCCAGACCAGCGCGTTGTCGGCGCCGGGTGGCGCCGGGATGTAGACGAGCGTTCCCGTGCGAGAGAGGCTGAACCCGGCGCGTCCGAGCCCGCCGAAGGCCAGGGGATCCGTGGAGATCGACTCACCCGCCGATCGCGGGGCGCCGGCAAGCTCCAGTCGGTCCGCGTCGAAACCGGCGGCCTGGAGCTCGCCCGCGTGCGCGTACACGAGCTGTCCAGAGACCCCGAGCTGTGGCCGTCCGGTCCCGGGCAGCAGCGACGTCCACGTGGCTGACTCCAGCGAGAGGGCCGCGATCGCCGATCCCCGGCTCTCGGTCGCAATCGTGAAGAGCACGCCGTCCGCCCCGGGCAGGACGAATGGCCAGCCATGTGTGACCTCGCCGACCGCGCGGTCCGGGTGCGTCAGCTCCTCGACGTCGCCCCCTTCCGCGGAGATGCGCCGGAGCCCCGAGTCGCCGCCCTGGGCGAAGACGATCCGGTCGTCGGCCCCCCAGCTGGCTCCGGCGCTGGCGGTCGGCGCGGGGCACAGCCGCTGCGGCGTGCCACCGCTCAGTCGCAGCTTCCAGAGCGAGCCATCGGCGAAGAACCCCAGCCACTGGCCGTCGGCAGAAAAGAACGGTCCGGCCGCGCCCTCGGTCCCCGGGATGGGTGCGCCCTCGAAGCGGTCGAGGTCGCGGAGATGGAGCTGGCGGCGTCCGGCGGCCCAGCCCGCGTAGACGATCCGGCGGCCGTTCGGCGAGACCACAAGGTCGCTCACCCGCACGTCCGACGGCAGGGCGACGACGAGACGCGCCGGGGCGGGAGGCGGCCGCTCCCGACCGGACGTGACGCCCCAGACTGCGAGCCCACCGGCGAGGGCGCCGATCAGCAGACCGATGGCCGAGCCGCGTGTCACGACAGGCTCACGAGCTGAGGACGAAGGACGCCCCGCGCGCCGGCACCTCGACGCGCGCCTGGAACCGGTCCGTCAACGCCGCCGCGAAGTTCAGGGCGGCAGGCTCCTCCCCGTGCACCACGAAGGTGCGACGCGGGAGACCCTCGAGCCCGCCGAACCAGCCGAGGAGCTCGTCCAGATCGGCGTGCGCCGAGAAGCCTTCGATCGTCTCGACGCTCGCGTTCACCGGGTACCTTTTGCCGAAGATGCGCACCGGCGAGGTGCCCGATTGAATGAGACGGCCCAGGCTGCCCCGCGCCTGATAGCCCACGAACAGGACGGTGCTCCGCGGGTCGGTGATGTTGTGCTTCAGGTGATGTTTGACCCGACCGGCCGTGCACATGCCCGAGGTCGAAATGATCACCGCGGGCTCCCTGGAGGCGTTGATCGCGATCGAGTCCTCGACTCGCGTCGTGAGCGCGAGCCCGGCGAAGGCCAGCGGGCGATCGCCCGCGTGTAGCTGTTGGCGGGCCTCCTCGGAGTACGCCTCGGGGTGTTGCTGGAACACTTCGGTGGCCGAGATGGCCATGGGGCTATCCACGTAGACGGGGACGCCGGACAGCTCGCCGCCCTCCACGAGGTCGTTGAGGCGGGCGAGCACCTCCTGCGTGCGGCCGACGGCGAACGCGGGGATGATGACCTTGCCCCCGCGCTCCACCGTGCGCCGCACGATCCGGCGCAGCAGCTCGGTGCGGTCGCCCGGCTCGTCCCGGTGGCGATCGCCGTACGTCGATTCGATGATCAGATGGTCCGGACACGCGACGGGGTGCGGTGCGCTCAGGAGCCGGGCGCCCTCGACGCCGAGGTCGCCGGAGAAGACGATCCGCCGATGGGTGCCGTTCTCCCGCAGATCGAGCTCGACGATCGCCGCGCCGAGAATATGGCCCGCCTTGACGAAACGCACACTCCCGGCGGGTCCGAGATCGTGGCGATCCCCGAAAGCCACCGGCACCATCTGCTCCAGGACGTCGAGGCCATCCGCTTCGGTGAAGAGCGGGGTGACCCAGCTGGCGTCCTTGCCCTGCCGTTCGAGCCGCCGGGTCTTCCAGCGCGCGTCCTCCTCCTGAATGTGTCCGGAGTCGGCCAACAGGATCCGGCACAGGTGGACCGTGGGTGGCGTGGCGAGGATTGGTCCCCTGAACCCGGCCTTGCGGAGGAGCGGGAGCCGTCCCGAGTGGTCGATGTGGGCGTGGCTGAGCACGACCGCATCGAGCTCGCGCGGAGAGAACGGAAACGGCTCCCGGTTGCGCGTGTGGCGCTCCGACCCGCCCTGGATCATGCCGCAGTCCAGCAGGAGCCGGGTGCCGCCGACCTCGAGGAGATGGCAGGATCCGCTCACCTCCCGGGCGGCGCCATGGAAGGAGAGCTTCATCTCGAGCTCGATCGCGTGGCGGCCGCGTCCCGGCGGCGATCGTCCTTGTGCACCGCACCGTCCTTCATGACGAAGACGACGCGCTTCAGGTGCGTGATGTCTTCGAGTGGATTGCCGGCGGTGGCAATCAGATCGGCCGCCAGGCCGACCTCGATCCTGCCCCGCTCGTCCTCGACGTCGAGCAGGCGGGCGGCATTGACGGTCAGCGCGCGGAGGATGTCGGGCGCGGGGATGCCGGCGTCGACCCACGTGTCGATCGGGGACA
The DNA here is from genome assembly GCA_965197935.1 of Vicinamibacterales bacterium. Classification (GTDB taxonomy): domain Bacteria; phylum Acidobacteriota; class Vicinamibacteria; order Vicinamibacterales; family CAZQMT01; genus CAZQMT01. The sequence goes on from CBDAOD010000003.1 coordinate 2,311,465, forward strand.
GCGCTAGGCTGCCTCGCGTGTACCCCGGCGTCGTCCTGAGAACGTCGGAGCCGAACGCCATCGGGACGCCGATACGATACGCGCGCGTCAACCGATCCCGGATGGGCGCATAGCGGTCGGCGCGACCGTAGAGGATCTGCAGGTGCTCGGGGATCTCCGTGCCGACCAGCACGACTCCCGCCTCCCGGGCCATCTGCAGGGTCTCGTCGCTCATCTCGTATCCGTGTTCGATCGAGGCGACGCCCGCGGCGATGGCGTTTCGCGCCCCCTCGTCCGTCACGCAGTGGGCGGCAACCTTGACGCCCGCGCGCGCCGCCTCGTCCACGATGAACTGCAGATCCTGGGCCGAGTAGGTGTAACGGAAGTCATCGACCACGATCTTGATCCAGGTGGCCCCGTAGTGCAGATTCTCCCGGATCGCCTGCCGGATCTCGTCGTGGGTGTCGGCATAGACGTAATCGTGCCGGCCGATGTCCGGGTGCTCGCTGTTCACGCGGAACTGGCCGCCGAAGGGGGAGATGATCTTCCCGGAGATGTAGGTGGTCGGTCCCGCGATGCTGGCGACCGTGGGCTCGAGCGCCTTCGCGAAGAAGCCGGGCTCGCCCGGGCGCTTGCGCGGTGAGTGGACGCCCAGGAAGCGAGCGAGCGCGGCGTCGGCGTAGTTGCCCGCGTTGCCCAGGTCGCGGACGGTCGTGAAGCCGGCGTCGAGAAACGAGCGGGCGCTGAGCACGCCCTGGATGGCGCGGTCCGCCGTGGAGACGTTGAGGTTGTATTCCTTGAGGTTCGTGACCTCCGGGTCGTAGGCGGTGGCGAGGTGCGTGTGGCAGTCGAACAGCCCCGGCAGCACCGTTCGGTCCGAGAGGTCGACCACGACGGCGTCCGGCGGCAGCGCCACCGCTCCACCCACGTCCCGGATGATGCCGTCCTCGATCAGGACGGTCTGGTCGGGCCGGGCCGTGCCTGCCTCGGGATCCACGAGGAGTCCTGCCCGGACGGCGGTGACCTGCGCGGTCGCGGGGACGCTCAGTCCCAACGCCAGCATGCAGGCCGCGAATCGTCGAACGATCGCGCGTCTGGTCATGATGGTGACTCCCTGGCAGCCGGCGGTGAACGTCGTGCGGCGCCCGGCCGCCGGAGGAGAAGCGTAGCATGTTCCCGGATTGGCGGTGGCGGGTGATGGAGGTGGCAGGGCGGGCGCCTGGCCGGGTATCATCACGCCCAGATGCTGCGCGAAACCCTCGTCGGTGGGTCGCTCGTGGCGGTCTGGCTGGTGGCTTCCTCGAGCGGCGGCTCCGGTGCCCGCCTGCCTCAGCCCGCTCCGCTGGACGCCACGCGGCCGATTTCCTACTCCGTGGGCGACACGGGGGGCGTGCCCGGCCATCGGCCGGCCGACCGTACGCTCGCGCGGTGGGCGCTCGAAGCCTGGGAGCGGGCCGCGGGAGGCGCACTCCGTTTTCGAGAAGTTCCCGAGCCGGTCGCGCTCATCCGCCTCGCCTGGGTACCGGCCTCCGGCGGGATGTACGGAGAAATGCGCCCGATGCAGGTCGATGGACGGCGTGGAGCGATCGTGTTCATCCGGCCGGTCACCGGCGGGCTCGGAGCCGAGATGCTACGGCGTGCGCAGGCCGATCCTCTCTACCGCGACGCCGTCGTCTATCTGACCTGCCTGCACGAGCTCGGGCACGCTCTGGGGCTCGAGCACACCCGAGCCTACGCCGACATCATGTATTTTTTTGGTTACGGGGGTGATGTGCCCGCCTTCTTCTCTCGATACTACGAGATGCTGGAGTCCACATCCGACATTCGCCGCGTGTCCGGTCTGTCGGCCGACGACGTTCGTCGGCTCCGGCGTCTCTACCCGTCTCCCGATCGGCCCTGACGGAGGCGGATCTCGGGAGCGGATCGGGGCAGGGCGGCGAGGGTAGGCACCCGTGAGCGAGCAGCATCACGTCCTCTTTCAGGAGCCGGATGGTGGGCTGAAGCGGCCCATCCAGGGTATCCGGCTGAAGTTTCTGTCGCTCGTGGTGCTGTCGGCGCTCGCACCGGCGTTGCTGGTGGGGACCGGCTCCTTCCTGACGGCGCGCGAGATTCTCGAGGATCGGCTCGGCGCCGAGCTCGCCGCGTGGGCATCGGGCGCGGCCGAAGAGCTGGACCGCTGGCTCGACGAGCGCGTGTCCGACGCGCGCATCTTCGCTGGCTCGTTGACGGTGAGCGACGGGCTACTCGGCTGGAACGAGGCGAACGGGCGAGGCGACCGCGCCGGCCTCCAGGAGACCGTGGACCGCGTCAGCGACTATCTGGCGCAGGTGCACAGGCGGGCTACCCCTTGTACGTCAGGTTCCTCGTCGCCGACGCACACGGCGCCGTGGTGGCGCAGGTCGGCCGGCTGGGCGACGGGCAGGGGCTGGATCCGGCGCTGCTCGGCGCCGGGCCGGCGCGTGTCCTGCAGCGGTCGGATGAGGGATTCCTCGTGCACTCGAGCAGCCCGATCCGGGGGCGTGACGGGGAAGACATCGGTGTCCTGATCGCGACCGCTCCCCTGAGCGAGGTGCGACGGCGTCTCATCACGCCCGCCAGCCCGCCGTCGGCCGAGCTCCGGGTGGTCGATGCCGCCGGGGTGCCGGTGCTCGACGGTCGTTCGAATCCGCCCGATCTGCAGAGCGACCGCGCGGCCACGGGCTTTCAGGAGTGCCTCGCCGGCCGGAGCGGAGTCGCGACCTACGAGGATGGTCGCGGCATTGCCGTTCTCGGCGCCCATCAGTGCGCCGGGCGCGATCTCGGAGTGCTGGTGGAGCTCGACCGTCGAGAGGCGTTTGCCGCCGCGAATCGTCTCCGGCGCTCGAACGTGATCATCGGCGCGGTCTCGGCCGGGCTGGTCGCCGTCGCGGGATTTCTGCTGGTCGTCGGGCTGTCGCGACCGATCGACGCGCTCATCGCGGGTGCCGAGGCCGTGGCGCAGGGAGACTACTCCGTCGAGATTCCGGTGCGCGCCGACGACGAGATCGGCTACCTCACGACCGTGTTCAACCGGATGACCAAGATGCTGCGTCGGAGCCACGCGTCCCTCGAGCAGCTGTCGAACACCGACGCGCTGACCGGCCTCTGCAACCGGCGTCAGCTCGCGCGTACGTTCACCACGGAGCTGAGCCGCTCGGTACGGACCGGCGACCCGCTGTCGGTCCTGATGGTCGATATCGACCACTTCAAGGCCTTCAACGACAAGCTGGGCCACCCCAGCGGTGACAAGCTCTTGCGGGAGACCGGTGCCCTCCTGGCCTCCTCGCTACGGCCCACCGACATTCCCGCCCGCTACGGGGGCGACGAGTTAGCGATCGTGCTGCCCGCGACGAGCAAGGAGGCCGCCGGTCACAAGGCCGAGCAGCTGAGGCGGGAGTTCGCCGACGCGGGTCTCGGCGGAGTGGTGGAAGGCTCGGTGACGCTCAGCATCGGGGTCGCCGCGTATCCCGACGACGGGCGGACGGAGCAGGAGCTGATCGCGACGACCGACGCGGCGCTCTACCAGGCCAAGCGTCTGGGCCGGAATCGGGTCGTCGTGACCGGTCCCGCGTCCTGCTAGTACTACTTTGTTAGATCCGCAATTGCACCGACTTTAGCGCCTCGATGCGCTTCAGGTAGAACGGCCGTGGAGCAAAGAGGTCCGCGGTGAAGATTTCCTGCACGATCGCGCGGGCCACTGGAAAGGTGAGCCCGGCGAGGTGCCGCCGCCGCTCGGCCTGCAGGAAGTTGTACGTCACGGCGGTGAGCACGACGTGATGGTGCCAGCCCGGGAACGTGCGGCCTTCGAAGTGATCCAACCCGAGGTGGGGCTTCAACTCTTGGTCCTGCTGCTCGATGGCCCACCGCTGATGCGCGAGTCGGACAAGCTGCGGCCAGGAGGTGGTGGCCGGCAGGTTGACGAAGAAGTATTTGGTCCGCGGCGTCGCGCCCGTGTCGCGTTCGGCCAGCAGCCACACCTCGGGGGCGAGCCGGCGGTCGCGCCAGTCGTGGGCCGGGGTCACCCGCAGGGCCACACACTGGACCGTCCAGCGGCGCCCGCCGCGGCGGTTGCGCCAGCTGATGGGCCGCCACCGCGGCTGCGCCTTGGCGGCCTGGGCCACCGTGTACGCCCGCACGCCCGCCGCCAGGTCTGGCCGGGTGCGCGGGCGCCCCAGCCGGCCGCCCCGCCGGTGCCCGAGGCGCGGCCGCCCCAGGAACACGGTCTGCGACGAGGAAATCCCCACCGCATAGGGGAGCCGCAACCGATGCCACATGGCCCGAAACAGGCCGGTATCGCCAAACTCCGCATCGGCCAGCACGCCGGTGCCGGTGAGGCCGCTGGCGCGCACCTGCCGGAGCAGGGTGAGCGCTTGGCGCCACTTCGCCTGCAACCGGACACCCCGGGGAAGCCGCGCCCGATCGCGGGCGGCGTCGGTCAGCCACGCCTCGGGCACATAGAGCGCGGCCCCCAGCAAGTAGGCGCGCAGCCCGGTCCACAGCGCCGCGGTGACCGCCACTTGGCCATTGGCGACTTTCCCCACGGCCCCACAGTACTGGCGGGCCACCCCGACCGAGGACGTCCCTGGCTTGGGGAAACTCGTGCCAGCGAAGATCACCAGCCCTTCGCGTTCGGGCAGCACCGCCCGCAGGCAGCGCCAGACGCCGTCGGCACTCCACGGCGCATCGGTGATGAAGTGTTGGAACGCTTGATAGCCCCAGGGATCGGTCCCCCGCGCCAGCATCGCTTCCATCGACTTGCGCGGGCTGTCGCTGAGCAACCCCTGGACGTACCGGCGCAACGCCAGCTCCTGTGCGCGCTGGCCGAAGCACGCCTTGAAGGCCTCGAGCCATCTCATCAGGCGACGCAACTGCCCCACCGTGCGGCGGTCGTGCACTACCGCGCAGGGTCCCGAATTCGCCGGAAAAGTACAATGTCCTCAAATTAGATCACTTGTCGGATCTCGCCCAAATTGTGCGATCTAACAAAGTAGTACTAGCAGCCCGTGGTGAAAGTCCTGCGTTGCACCAAGGGCGGCGCTGCGCCCGGCTGGCAAGGCGCGAGAAGCGAAAATACCGGGTGTATTTGACCGACGAGCAACACAGCCAGGCGGGATGCAGCGCCGGCCGACTGCAGCAGGACTTTTACCACGGGCTGCTAGCGAACCAGACGTCCGTGAATCCAGGCCTCACCCTGCGTTTCCATCTCGATCCGGTACCAGTCCAGGGTGCGCGCGGTCGCGACCAGCCGCTGGCCGACCTTGACGCCGCCGACACGGGCGTGGCGCACGCTGGGTCCACGGCGGACGTTGGCGTTGGCCACGACTTCCAGGTGACGCGGGGGCACGATGAGAACGATGGCGGGCGCGCCGGGCGAGCCGCCGGCGGCACGCCGCTGGATCGTCATCGCCTGGCGGACCAACGCCGTGGCGCGGTCGGCGAGGAAGACCGCGCCGCCGAAGTTCTCCTCCCTTAGCGCGGCGTCCGCGCGCTCGAGCAGCGCGTCCGCCCGGCGGACCCGCTCCGCGACTTCGGGGTCGGCGTCGTCGCGCACCGGGCGCAGCTGGACGCGGAGCTCCGCGACCAGGGAGGTGGCGAGGGCGCGGTTGGGGGTGGTCTGTACGCGCGCCTTGGTCCGCAGCAGCTCCTCGAGGGTGCTCGCCAGTTCGATCTCGAGCGCGGCGTAGCGGGTCTCGAGGCTGGCGAGTGCCAGGTCCCGTTCCTCCACCTGCAGCCGGAGCGCGTGGGTGTCTTCCTGGAGTTGTCTGGCCTCGGCTTCGGCCTCGGTTCGAGCCTTGGCCTGCGCCTGGGCCCGCGCCTCGGCGTGGACCTTGCCGGCGGCCTCGGCGTCGGCCCTCGCGCGGGCCCGAGCCTCGGCCTCGGCGAGCGCCTCGACGGGGTCCGGCGACGGTTGGCCGGGCGGCGTCTCGGGTGGCTTCTTCTCACAGCCCGCCACAGCGACGCCAGCGACGAGGAAGGCGCCGAGCACCGCGCGGACGGTGCGGCCCGGCATGAGTCCAGTGTAAACGATCAGCGGGTGCGGGACGACGCCCGCCGGGAACGCCGCCTGGTGGTGATGGTCCGGTGGGCACCAGAGCCGCACTGAGAGGTGCCGCGGTCGGACGCCGTCGGGTTCTCAGTGCGCCGGCTGCCCGAGGGTGCGGTTCGGCTCCGCTGCGCGCTCCTTGAGTCGGACCACCCACAGGCCCGAGTTGTAGTCCGAGAAAAAGATGTGGCCCTTGTGCGGCTGCGCTCCCCAGACCTGAGGCGCGTTGGGCACGAAGCCCTCGGGGTCGAAGGGCAGGAATCGCGCGATCTCGCGTCCCTGCCGGTAGAGGTTCCCCATGAGCTCGCCTGACACATCCACGACCCGCAGCCCGCCGTTGTAGAACGCGACGTACATGATGTCGTCTTCGATCCAGATGTTGTGGCTGCCGGCTTCCGGCACCTCGTAGCGGGCGACGATCCGCGGGTGCTCTGCGTCGCTCCAGTCGAGGATGTGAATCCAGCCGCGCCAGCGCGCCGGCTCGCCCTCGTAGCCGGGCGTGCCGGTGCCGCGCTCGGCTCGGGGGGAATATCGTGTGCTCGTCCGGGACGCCTCGTCGCCGGCGAATACGTAGAACCTGCCGGTCGACTGGCTGCGATACGGGTACACCGCGTGATTCCAGCCGGTGGGGAACGCGAAGCTGCCCATCTCGACCGGATGCTGGGGTGAGCCCCTGCGGTCGCCGCCCCAGACGTCGACCACCACGACGCCGTCGTTCCAGTTGGCCGAGTACGCCAGGCCGTTCTCGACCCAGACGTCGTGAATGGAGCGGTCGGGGTTGTCGAGCTCGAAGCGACCGACGCGGTGCGGCTGGCTCGGATCTTCGATGTTGATGATGTCGTAGCGCTGGCCGGCGCTCAGCGCGTAGACGTGATTGTCGTGGACGAAGATGTTGTGCACGCCCCCGGTCAGCTCGTCGTCGTAGCGGCCGACGATCCGCACGCCTTCCTGCGGAGTGGACACGTCGAGGATCACGATGCCGTTGCGACGGCTCGAGGCCCCCTCGCGGCTGATGACCGCCACGCGCCCGTCCTCGGAGATCTTGACGTCGTTGACCGTGCGGGCGTCCACCCGGACGGTGTCGACGATGACCGGATGTCCGGGCTCGGTGACGTCCCAGATGTAGGCGTGTCCCTCGGCGCGGTGAGTCCCCGTGATCGCGTAGTCGCGTCCGTCCGGCCCTTCCCAGACCCAGAGGTCCGACGTGCCGCGGTCGCTGACGCGCCCGTGTCCCACGAGCTCGATCTCCTGCCTGACGTCGCGCGAGCGGGTCGGGAGCACGAGCGAGTCCGACACGCCCCCGGCGTTGGCGACGATCGTGTACTCGCCTGGGAGGTCGGCCACGAAACGGCCATCCTGGCTGATCATCCCGGAGGTCGGGCCGCCCACCGACAGATCGTCGGTCCGTGCGTGGAAGCTGTAGATCACCGGGACATCCGGTAGCGTGCGACCACCCTCGTCGAGCGGGGTCGCGGTGAGGTGCACGACGTCACCCGTGCGGGCCGTCGACGCGCTGGCCTCGAGGCTCAACGACCGGGTCGGATTCTCGTACGTCGTCACCCGAAGCCGGGTCGACACCGCCGCGGCATGTGCGGTGATCTCCGCGGCGCCCGGACCCGTGCCGGTGACGTAGCCGAGGTCGTCGACCCGGGCGACGTCGGGGTCGCTGCTCGCGAATCGCACCGGTACGTCCTCGCGCGTGGCGCCCGACTCGTCGGTGATCTGCGCGTCGAGCCGGACGGTCGTGCCCGTGTAGAGACGGTCGGGCGGCGCGACGAAGGCCACCTCCGTTACCGGTGGGTGCCGGATCGCCAAGGCGACGTCGACCTGGAGGAAGCGATCGCCGGCGTCCGCGGCCACAGGTTGCGAGGTCGTGTCTCGCTCCGACCGCGGCACCCGCACCCGGATGCGGTACTCGCCGGGCCTGGATGCGGTGACGAGTCCCGTCTTGCTGACCTTGAAGAGATTGAACCCCCAGGTACGGGCCTCGAGGTTCCAGAATTGCCCATAGAACGGGAGATAGAGGACCGGGACGTCCAGCGTGGCGCCCTCCGCGTCTCGGACGGTCACGTGCAGCTGCGTGCTCTCGCCGACCTGCATGTCCAGCGCGGCCGGCTCGACCTCGATCCGCGTGGGTGTCGGCGCCTCGGTGCCCGGATCCTGCCCCGACAGGACCGTGGTGTGGAGCGCCAGGAGGGCGGTCACGGCGACCAGGCGGCGTCGTGTCATCGTGTTCCTCTGTTCGTTCGAGACCAGCGAGACTCGAGGCTGGTGAGCGCGAGTGCCAGACACCCGGCGGCCGACGAATACCGGGCGAGCGTCGCGATGCGCAATCGTCAGATTATAGCGCCGATCGGCGGCCGCACCCGGGCGCTCCCTGTGAGTGCGGGCGGTGGAAGCGGGGCCGTGGGATACTACGGGTGTCCGGCCGAGAGGGGCGACACGGTGGACGGCGTTCCGCCCGGGCGTGACGGACAGAGGCGGGCGAACCGACGCGATGACCCAGAGGCCCCACGAGTCTCCCGGCGCAGGCTTCACACCCGAACCGGCCGCGGTCGAGGGCGCACCGCTCGACTTCATCCGGACGATCGTCGGCCACGACGTGGCGGCCGGCACGCACGGCGGCCGCGTCGCCACCCGATTCCCGCCCGAGCCGAACGGTTACCTTCACATCGGCCACGCAAAATCGATCTGCCTGAACTTCGGCCTCGCGCGCGAGCACGCCGCCGGTGGCACGTGCAACCTGCGATTCGACGACACCAACCCGACCAAGGAGGACGTCGAGTACGTCGACGCCATCGAGGCGGACGTGCGCTGGCTGGGATTCGACTGGGACGATCGGCTGTACTACGCATCCGACTACTTCGGCCGGCTCTACGACTACGCGGTGCTGCTCATCAAGGAGGGCAAGGCCTACGTCGACAGCCTGACCGCCGGCCAGATTCGCGAGTACCGCGGGACGCTGACCCAGCCCGGCACGGAGAGCCCGTACCGCAGCCGGTCGATCGAGGAGAACCTGGATCTGTTCGAACGGATGCGGGCCGGAGAGTTCGAGGACGGTGCCCACGTGCTCCGGGCGAAGATCGACATGGCGTCACCCAACGTGAATCTGCGCGACCCGACGCTGTACCGCGTGCGGCGCGTCGCGCACCACCGGACTGGCTCGACGTGGTGCATCTATCCGATGTACGACTACGCGCATGCCCTCTCCGATTCGATCGAGGGGATCACCCACTCCCTGTGCACGCTCGAGTTCGAGGATCACCGCCCGCTCTACGACTGGGTGCTGGACGCGACGCGGGTCGAGTGCCACCCGCAGCAGATCGAGTTCGCGCGCCTGAACCTCACCTACACCGTGCTGAGCAAGCGCAAGCTGCTGGAGCTCGTCGAGGGCGACCGCGTCTCCGGATGGGACGACCCGCGCATGCCCACGATCGTCGGGCTGCGTCGACGCGGGTACACACCGGAGTCCATCCGGGACTTCTGCTCGCGGATCGGCATCGCCAAGCGAGAGAACGTCGTGGACGTGGCGCTGCTCGAGCATGCGGTCCGCGAGGATCTCAACCGTCGGGCGCCACGCGTCATGGCGGTATTGCGCCCGGTGCGGGTGGTGATCGAGAACTATCCCGAGGGCCAGGTCGAGGAGGTCGATCTGGTGAACAATCCAGAGGATCCGGCCGCCGGAACCCGCAAGGTGCCGTTCTCGCGGGTCCTCTACATCGAGCGCGAGGACTTCCGCGAAGACCCGCCGAAGAAGTTCTTTCGGTTGTCACCCGGCCGCGAGGTGCGGCTGCGGTCGGCCTACTTCGTCACATGCGTGGGGGTCGCCAAGAGCGAGACGGGTGAGATCGCCGAGCTTCGGTGTACCTACGACCCGGCGACGCGTGGCGGGTCGGCGCCGGATGGCCGCAAGGTCAAGTCGACCTTGCACTGGGTGTCGGCGGCGCACGCGATCGACGTCGAGGTCCGTCTCTACGACCGACTGTTTCTCGACGAGCACCCGGGCGAGACGGGGGACCGCGACTTCAAGGCGTCGCTCAACCCGAGCTCGCTCGAGGTCCTGCCCGCGTGCAAGGCAGAGCCGGGTCTGGCTCGCGCGACACCGGGTAGTCGGTTTCAGTTCGAGCGGCTCGGCTATTTTTCGGTCGACCCCGACTCGACCGGGGGGCGCCCGGTGTTCAATCGCATCGTGACCCTGCGCGACGCGTGGGCCAAGATCGACCGGGCGCGCCGGTAACGCCGCGCGGCGTGGAACGACCTTCGCCGGCACATCGAACCCCCCGGCGGCGGGCTAGGGATCGATCACGGCTGTCGCGACGTAGCCGCGTCGCGCGCGCACACGGTAGCCCTCGCTCGCCACCTCGACCTTGATTCGCCGGTAGGTGCCGTCGAGCGGCGTGACCGCGTCGTAGCCGAGCGTGTACTGCTGGTTCAGCTCCTCCGCGATGCGGGAGGTCGCGGGACCGAGCTCCGAGCTGTCGTGCACGACCTCCGTGTATCCGCCAGTCTCGTCCGTCAGTGTCCGTAGCGCGTACGGGTTGACCGGGTCGTTGATCGGGCGGGACCGCGACGCATCGATGGCGATCGCGTAGACCGTGCCATCGCTGCGGCGGAGCAGATTGGTGACCGTTCGCACCCCGTGCTCGCTCGCCGTGTCCGCCCCGTCGGAGATGAGCACCAGCGCGCTCCGCTGATGACGTCGCGACCCGAGCAACGGCACGGCTTCCATCATCGCGTCGTAGATGGCGGTGCTGCCGAATGGCGTGAGCTCGCCGAGCCTCCGGCTCAGCGCGCTGGGTGTGACGGTCCACCCGGCCGCGAGCCGCGGTGTGTGGTTGAAGACGACGAGAAAGGTCTCGTCGGTGGGAGCGAGCAGCTCCTGGAGGAAGCGATCCAGGGCACGCCGCGCGTCCTGGAAACGCTGGCCGAACATGCTGTCGCTGATGTCGAGCACGATCCCCAGGCTGACCGGTACGCGCCCCTGGCTGAAATGGGTAATCGGGCGAGGGACGCCGTCCTCGAGGATCCGGAAGTCCGTTCGATCGAGATCCGGTACCAGTCGCCCATCGGCGTTGGTGACCGTGACCGTGACGTGGACCATGTCGACCCGCGACCGGAAGTTCTGGATCCCGGCGCCGGGCGACGCGGCGCCGACGTACGCGACACCGAGAGATGCGGCAATGCAGATCCCCGCGTGCGACCGGCGACGCCAAGACGTCCGTCCCTCCATCGTGTCCGTACATAGTATCGTGACCCCCAGGCGGGCTTGATGAGAAACGTCGAAGCCCCGACCGTCAAGGATCTGGTGCTCGTTGGTGGTGGGCACAGCCACGTCGCGGTCCTGAAGTCGTTCGGCATGCGGCCGCTGCCCGGCGTTCGGGTCACGCTGGTGGCGCGTGCCGTGCACACGCCGTACTCGGGCATGTTGCCCGGGTTGATCGCCGGGCACTATGGGTTCGACGATGCCCACATCGACCTCCGCCGGCTGTCGCGATTCGCGGATGCGCGGCTCGTGCACGCGGCCGCCACGGGCGTGGATGCGTCGGCACGCGAGGTTCGTCTCCGCGGACGTCCGCCGCTGCCCTACGATGCGCTCTCCATCAACGTCGGCGTGACGCCGCATATGCGTGTCCCGGGAGCGCGGGACCACGTGACCCCGGTCAAGCCGATCAACACCTTTCTCGAGCGCTGGGAGGCCCTCCGGACGCGGGTGCTCGCCCACACCGGCCCGCTGCGTCTCGGCTGTGTCGGGGCCGGCGCCGGAGGGGTCGAGGTGCTGTTGGCCGTCGAGCACCGGCTGCGCAGGGATCTCGCGGCCGCGTCACGGGACGCCACGCAGCTCAAGTTCCACCTGTTCACCGATGCCGACGAGATCCTCGTCGGCCACAATCGCTCGACCCGCCGGAGGTTCGAGAGAGTCCTGAACGCCCGAGGGATCCACGTCCACGTGGGTCACCGGGTCGTGGGCGTCGAGCCGGGACGACTCAGCTTCGCCGCAGCGCCCGACGCCGCGGTCGACGAGATCCTCTGGGTCACGTCGGCCGGCGCGGCGGCGTGGCTGCGAGAGAGCGGGCTCGCGCTGGACGCCCAGGGATTCATCCTCGTCGCGGATACCCTGCAGTCGACCTCGCACGCCGACGTGTTCGCGGCGGGTGATATCGCCCACATGGTGAACCACCCACGGCCCAAGGCCGGGGTGTTTGCGGTGCGACAGGGGCCGCCGCTGGCGGAGAACCTGCGCCGCGTGCTCCGGGGCAGGCCGCTCAGGACCTTCGTGCCGCAACGTGCCTACCTCTCGATCATCTCGACGGGCGGCAAGTACGCGATTGCCTCGAGGGGGCGCTGGGCCGTGGAGGGCGCGCGGGTCTGGCGCCTCAAGGACTGGATCGACGTCCGGTGGATGCGGCAGTACACCGAGCTGCCCGAGATGCCGACCGACGCCACCGCGCCTCTGGCCTCGGGTCTCGCGGACGAGGCGGCGCGAGAGGCGATCTCCGCGCTGGCGATGCGGTGTGGGGGCTGCGGCGCCAAGGTCGGGAGCACCGTCCTCGGTCGGGTCCTGGACCAACTGGAGCCGCCGCCCCGCGGCGACGTGATCGTCGGGCTGCGGGAGCGGGATGATGCGGCGCTGGTCGAGGTCCGTCCGGGCGAGCTGCTGGTCCAGTCGGTCGATTTCTTTCGTGCCTTCATCGACGATGCCCACGTCTTCGGCCAGGTCGCTGCGAACCATGCGCTGGGGGACCTCTTCGCGATGGGGGCCGACGCGCGGACGGCGCTGGCCGTGGCCACGGTGCCCTACGGCCTGGAGCGGAAGGTCGAAGAGCAGCTGTTCCAGTTGATGTCGGGCGCCGTGCGGGTGCTCACCGACGCGGGGGCCGCGCTGGTCGGCGGACACACCAGCGAGGCGGCCGAGCTGGCGCTCGGGTTCGCGGTGTCGGGCGCGGTGCGACCCGAGGCCGTCCTGCGAAAGAGCGGCATGCACCCCGGAGAGGCTCTCGTGCTGACGAAGCCCCTCGGCACAGGCACCCTGTTCGCGGCGGACATGCGGGGCAGGGCCAAGGGACGCTGGATCGAGGGAGCGCTGGTCACGATGGTGCAGTCGAATCGCGAGGCGGTGGCCTGTCTGCGTGCGCATGGCGTGACGGCCTGCACGGACGTCACGGGGTTCGGTCTGTTGGGACATCTCCTCGAGATGGTCCAGGCGTCACGGGTCGACGCCGAAATCGATCTCGGCGCGCTGCCGATGCTGGAGGGCGCGCTCGAGACCATCCGGGACGGGCTGCTCAGCTCGTTGCAGCCCTCGAACGTCCGGCTACGCCGCGCCGTCCGCGACGCGTCGAGCGCCACGCAGGACGAGCGCTACCCGGCGCTCTTCGACCCCCAGACGGCCGGCGGGTTGCTGGCCAGCGTGCCCGCGGGGACGGCGGCGGGCTGCGTCACGGCGCTGCGCGCGCTGGGCTACGCGCACTCCGACATCATCGGTCGCGTGCTCCCGCCGACCGACGCGGCGGCGCCGATTACCCTCGTGAGAAGCCGTTGAACCGGCAGTGAGCCGATCATGCGCCGCAGCGGGGCCCTGGCCCTCGTCCTGATCACGGTGGTTGTCGTCCGGGCCGTCGGCGGCAGTCTCGAGATCCGGGGGACCGCCCTGGCCATGGGGCTCGTGCTGATTGCCGCCAGCCTTACAGGCGATCTCGTCGCCTTCCTCCGTCTCCCCAGGGTCACGGGGTATCTGTTGTTCGGAATGCTCTCGGGCCCGTTTCTGGGGAATCTCATCTCGCGATCGATGGCCCGCGAGCTGCAGCTGTTCAACGGTCTCGCGGTGGCCCTGATCGCGTTGGTCGCGGGGCTGGAGATGGACATCGGCAGGCTCCGGCCCCGTCTGCCCTCGATGCTGCGCGTGGGCGGCGCCACCGTCGGCGTGACGAACCTGGGATTTCTGATCCTGTTTTGGCTCGTCTGGCCCTGGCTCGGCATCGAGCCTGACGCGACGGGCCTCGCCAAGCTCGGGATGGTCCTGGTGCTCGCCACCCTCGCGAGCTGCTCGTCGCCGTCGGTGGCGATCGCGATCATCACGGAGAGCCGCGCGGCCGGTCTGCTGAGCGAGCTGGTCGTCGCGGTGGTCATCCTCGGCGATCTGGTGCTGATCCTGCTCTTCACGATGTCGATGCAGCTCGTGGAGCTGGCGTTGAGCGGAACCGCCGGGGAGATCGGGCTGTTCGTCCGACTCATGTGGCAGATCCTCGGGTCGTTCGGGTTCGGCGCGTGCCTGGGATCGCTGTTCGCGTTGTACCTGAAGTACGTCGGTCGGGAGACCACCCTCGTTCTGCTGGCGCTCTGCGCGATTCTCAGCGAGGTCGGTCATCGCCTGCAGTTCGAGCCGGTCCTGGCCGCGCTGGCCGCCGGTTTCACGATTACCAACGTGACCCCCGCGCTCGCCGAGGCCCTGGCCGATGCGGTCGAGCGCGGTTCGGTGCCGGTGCTCGTCATCTTCTTCGCGGCGGCGGGCGCCACCTTGCAGCTGGACGCGCTGGCCAGCATCGGTCTGGTCGCCGTCGGGGTGGCGGTGGCGCGGGCCTTCTTCTACCGGGTGGGCACCGGGCTGGGCGCCCGGCTCTCGGGAATCGGACCGCCGGTGGAGGGTCTGGTCTGGATGGGGCTGATCTCGCAGGCCGGCGTCACGCTCGGGCTGAGCGTGACCGTGGCCGCCGAGTATCCCGACTGGGGGCTACGGGTCCAGACGCTCGTCCTGGCCCTGATCGCGCTCCATCAGCTGGCGGGCCCCGTGCTGTTCCGCGCCGCGCTCGCCCGTGCGGGCGAGGTCGGACGGGGCGGTCTGACGAAGTCGGGCTAGCTACCCGTGGTGAAAATCCTGCGTCGCACCAAGGGTGGCGCTGCGCCCGGCTGGCAAGGCGCGAGGAGCGAGAATACCGGGAGTATGTGACCGACGAGCAACAAAGTCAGGCGGGATGCAGCGCCGACCGACTGCAGCAGGACTTTTACCACGGGCTGCTAGCTGCCGATAGAGATCAGCTCGACATCGAAGACGAGCATGCCCTGTGGCTTGCCGGCCTCGCCCTTGTAGGCGAGCTTCTCGGGGATCCAGAACCGGCGTCGCTCTCCCTCGACCATCAGCTGCAGGCCTTCCGTCCAGCCACCGATCACCTCGTCGAGGGCGAAGCGAGAGGGTGTCCCACGCTCGACGGAGCTGTCGAAGCGCGTGCCGTCGGTGGTCCATCCCGTGTAGTGCACCGTCACGGTGCTGTCTTTCCGCGGGTGCTGCGTGCCGGCCCCGGGCTTCAGGACCTTGGAGGCCAGCCCCGAGGGCGTCTTCTCGCTATCGGCCGGCGCGGCGGCGACCGCGGCCGGCGGTTCGAGCGAGCCCTCGATCGAGATCAGCTCGATGTCGAAGACGAGCATCCCCTGCGGTCGGCCGGCCTGACCCTTGTAGGCGAGGTCTTCCGGGATCCAGAAGCGACGCTGCTCGCCCTCGACCATCAGCTGCACGCCTTCCGTCCATCCCGCGATGACCCGGTTGAGCGGGAACGTCGACGGCTTCCCCCGTGTGATCGAGCTGTCGAACCGTTCCCCGTCGGTGGTCCATCCGGTGTAGTGCACCGTGACCGTGCTGTCACTCGTCGGGTGCTCGGTGCCGGTTCCGGCCTTCAGGACCGTCGAGGCCAGCCCCGACCGCGTCTTCTCGGCGTCGGCGGGCGCCGCCGCCACGGTGGCGGGCGCTTCGGGCGGCGACACGAAGTCGACGAGCTCGACGTCGAAGACGAGCATCCCGGCCGGACGGCCTTCCCGGCCCGCGTAGGCCAGCTCCTCCGGGATCCACAGTCTCCGCTTCTCGCCCTCGACCATCAGCTGCAGACCCTCCCTCCACCCCGGCATGATGTTGGCGAGCGGGATCGTGCTCGGCCGGCGCTTCAGGACGGTGCTGTCGAAGAGCTTGCCGTCGGTCGTCCACCCCGAGTAGTTGACGGTCACCACGTCCGAGGCGCCCGGATGCGACGATCCACCGCCCGGCTCGAGGACCTTGAAGGCCAGCCCGGACGCGGTCTTCTCCGCATCGGCCGGCGGCGCGGCGACATCGGCCGGTGCTGGGACGGTGGCCGGGCCCTGGGCGGCCGCGAGGCCCGGCAGCGCGCAGAGCACGAGGGCGGTGATCGAAAAAATAAGGACGGTCGGTGCCAGGTGAGATGAGTAATTCATGCCGATATCGTGATGGTTCGGCCTGAATTTTGCAACTTGAGATAGCCCGTTCGCCCCATGACGGGCTTTGTCAGATTCGCCCGCTGCGAGCCGAAGCGGCGACCACCCAGCAAACCGAAAACATTGCGGCGGCTCACGCACGTGGTTCAGATATGCCACGGAGGCTGGCCGCCTTCACGGTTTGCCTGGCGGCCGCCGCTCCGCCTCACAGCGGGCGAATCTGACAAAGTAGACACTAGTAGTCCGTGGCGAAAGTCCTGCGTCGCACCAAGGGCGGCGCTGCGCCCGGTTGGCAAGGCGCGAGGAGCAAGAAGACCGGGAGTATTCGAGGGAGGAGCAACGCAGTCAGGCGGGATGCAGCGCGCCGATTGCAGCAGGACTTTTGCCACGGGCTGCTAGTACTACTTTGTTAGATCCGCAATTGCACCGACTTTAGCGCCTCGATGCGCTTCAGGTAGAACGGCCGTTGAGCAAAGAGGTCCGCGGTGAAGATTTCCTGCACGATCGCGCGGGCCACTGGAAAGGTGAGCCCGGCGAGGTGCCGCCGCCGCTCGGCCTGCAGGAAGTTGTACGTCACGGCGGTGAGCACGACGTGATGGTGCCAGCCCGGGAACGTGCGGCCTTCGAAGTGATCCAACCCGAGGAGGGTCTTCAACTCTTGGTACTGCTGCTCGATGGCCCACCGCTGATGCGCGAGTCGGACGAGCTGCGGCCAGGAGGTGGTGGCCGGCAGGTTGACGAAGAAGTATTTGGTCCGCGGCGTCGCGCCCGTGTCGCGTTCGGCCAGCAGCCACACCTCGGGGGCGAGCCGGCGGTCGCGCCAGTCGTGGGCCGGGGTCACCCGCAGGGCCACACACTGGACCGTCCAGCGGCGCCCGCCGCGGCGGTTGCGCCAGCTGATGGGCCGCCACCGCGGCTGCGCCTTGGCGGCCTGGGCCACCGTGTACGCCCGCCCGCCCGCCGCCAGGTCTGGCCGGGTGCGCGGGCGCCCCAGCCGGCCGCCCCGCCGGTGCACGAGGCGCGGCCGCCCCAGGAACACGGTCTGCGACGAGAAAATCCCCACCGCATAGGGGAGCCGCAACCGATGCCACATGGCCCGAAACAGGCCGGTATCGCCAAACTCCGCATCGGCCAGCACGCCGGTGCCGGTGAGGCCGCTGGCGCGCACCTGCCGGAGCAGGGTGAGCGCTTGGCGCCACTTCGCCTGCAACCGGACACCCCGGGGAAGCCGCGCCCGATCGCGGGCGGCGTCGGTCAGCCACGCCTCGGGCACATAGAGCGCGGCCCCCAGCAAGTAGGCGCGCAGCCCGGTCCACAGCGCCGCGGTGACCGCCACTTGGCCATTGGCGACTTTCCCCACGGCCCCACAGTACTGGCGGGCCACCCCGACCGAGGACGTCCCTGGCTTGGGGAAACTCGTGCCAGCGAAGATCACCAGCCCTTCGCGTTCGGGCAGCACCGCCCGCAGGCAGCGCCAGACGCCGTCGGCACTCCACGGCGCATCGGTGATGAAGTGTTGGAACGCTTGATAGCCCCCGGGATCGGTCCCCCGCGCCAGCATCGCTTCCATCGACTTGCGCGGGCTGTCGCTGAGCAACCCCTGGACGTACCGGCGCAACGCCAGCTCCTGTGCGCGATGGCCGAAGCACGCCTTGAAGGCCTCGAGCCATCTCATCAGGCGACGCAACTGCCCCACCGTGCGGCGGTCGTGCACTACCGCGCAGGGTACCGAATTCGCCGGAAAAGTACAATGTCCTCAAATTAGATCACTTGTCGGATCTCGCCCAAATTGTGCGATCTAACAAAGTAGTACTAGAGGTCGCCCGTGCGGCCGAAGCCGCCGAGCGTGCGCAGGTGGTGTCGCTCGTTGAGCGTGATCAGCCTGAGCGTGCCGGACCACTCGAGGCGGCTGACCGCGCCGTTGTAGAACGCGAACGGGTGCAGCTCGGCCGGTATCTCGAGCAGGGCCTTGAGGGCGGAGGCGATGAGGCCACCATGTGCGATGACGGCGACGTGCTGGTGCCCAGCCGAGCGAATGGCCTCGAAGGCCGCGCGCCCGCGGCGCATCAAGGTGCGACGGGACTCGCCCTCGGGAATCACGAAATCCGGGTCGCCCGATTTCCACCGGGCGGCCGCGTCCGGATACCGCGCCGCGATCTCGCTCCACACCAGCCCCTGGAACACGCCCGCGTTGATCTCCGCGAGCCGGGGATCGAACTCGACCGAGAGCCCGAGTGCGGTGGAGACCGCGTCGGCCGTCTCGCGGGCGCGACGCAAGGGGCTCGCCACGATCGCGTCCATCGGCTCGGACGCGAGGACGGTCGCCAGGGCCTCGCTCTGCTGTCGTCCGCGGTCGGAGAGCGGCGTGTCGAGCTGTCCCTGGACTCGCCCCTCGGCGTTGAAGGCGCTCTCGCCGTGTCGGGCGCAGTAGAGCCGCATGCGAAAGTGTAGCGACCACGCGCTGCTAGCGCCACCGCGACGTTTGGAACGAGCCGTGGGCGACGGCCGCCACGAATGACCGGGACGGGGCGGGAGAACGCGTGTACACTGCTCGTGGATGCACGGATTCCGGTGGAGCTCCGGCCGCCGGCGTTGACCAACCGAGGTTCAACATGGACATCACGATTCAGCCGCTCGATGAATCCCGCCTGAAGCCGATCCCGACCGAGGATCTGGGGTTTGGCAGCCGCTTCTCCAACCGCATGTTCGTGCAGCGGTACACGCCCGAGCGAGGCTGGCACGACGCGACGATCGGGCCTTACCAGCCCTTCTCGCTCGACCCGGCCACCGCGGTGTTCCACTACGCGCAGGAAATCTTCGAGGGGACGAAGGCGTATCGCCGTGCGGACGGGAATATCAACGTGTTCCGTCCGCAGGAGAACATGCGCCGGTTCAACGACTCGGCGCAGCGTATGGCGATGCCCAGGGTCGACGAAGACGACCATCTGGCGGCGCTGATGAAGCTGGTGGAGCTCGAGCACGCATGGGTCCCCAGCATTCCCGGCTCGGCGCTCTACATCCGCCCGGCGATGTTCGCAACCGATGCGGCGATCGGCGTGCACGCGAGCCGGAGCTATCTACACTTCATCATCGCGGGGCCGGTGGGTCCCTACTTCGCCGGCGGATTCGCGCCGGTGCCGGTGTTCATCTCCGACCACTATCGACGGGCCGTTCGTGGGGGGGTGGGCGCCGCGAAGACGGGCGGAAACTATGCGGCGAGCCTACTGTGCGGGGCCGAGGCCCAGGCCAAGGGGTACTCTCAGGTCATGTGGCTCGACGCGGTCGAGGGGGCGTTTCGTCGAGGAAGTCGGGGCGATGAACATCTGCTTCGTCCACGGCGGCCGGCGGATCGTCACGCCCCCCTTGACGGGCAGCATCCTGGCCGGCGTGACGCGGAAATCGATCCTCGAGCTGGGTCGCGATCTGGGCTTCGAAGTCGCCGAGGACCCGATCGACGTGCACGCAATGCTCGCCGATATTCGATCGGGGACCATCACCGAGGTCTTCGGTTGCGGCACGGCGGCGGTGATGGCGCCGATCAGCAAGTTCGGGTTCAAAGACGACGACTACGTCATTGGGGACGGGCAACCCGGGCCGGTGTCGACGCGCCTCTACCAGGCGCTGACTGACATCCAGTACGGTCGGACCGCCGACCGCTTCGGCTGGACGCGCACGATCGAGGTGATGCAGAAGCAGTCGGCGTGATCCCCGCCAGGGCCTGGACTAGCAGCCCGTAGTAAAAGCCCTGCTGCAGTCGGCCGGCGCTGCATCCCGCCGCCGGCTGCTAGACCCCAGAGCTCACCTGGCAACCCAACTGACGTCTGGGGTTAGATCACGCCCAGCGCCCACATGACGCAGACGCTGGCGAACGACGCGAGACCACCGACCAGCGTGACCCCGCCGTAGCTGAGAATCGCGTCGCTCACCTTGAGATGGCTGAGCGAGGTGCAGACCCAGAAGTAGCTGCTGTTGACGTATTTGATGATGACCGAGCCCGAACGCGCCCGCCAGCATGGCGGCCTCGGGAGTCAGATTGAGGGTCGACAGCATCGGCGCGACCAGCGACCCCGACGTGATCACCCCGACGGTCGTGGAGCCCGTGATCATGTTGCCCACGATGCCGATGACGAACGGCAGCAGGATCGAGGGGAGGCCGTAGGTCGCGAAGAACTCGGCGATCGCGGTCACGGCCGGCGTGCCTCGCAAGATCGCGCTCAGCGACCCGCCGAGGCCGGTCACAACGAGGATCATGGCCGAGGTGCGGAGGCCGTCCTCCACCCACTTGTCCTTCGACCTCGCCCGATCCTCGGCGTTCGCGATGTTCCGATACGCCAGCCAGACACCGATCGTCAGCGCCACGACCGGCCAGCCGACGTATCCCAGGGCGCGCCGGACGACGTGCTCGTCCGGCAGGGCGAGGGCCGCCACGCTCTGGGCCGAGATCAGGACGATCGGCACCGCGATCGGAGCGTAGGAGCTGAGCGTCCCCGGCAGCGTCTGGTCGCCGCCGTCGTCGAGGAACGTCTTACCGGTGAACTCGTCCGACGGCGGGGTGCGGATCCTGGGCCCGACGACGAACTGCCCCCACACCCATCCGGCGAGCGAGCCGATTAGGCAGGCCAGCCCGCCGAAGATGATCGTCTTCCCGACGTCGGCGCCGAGCAGGGCCGCCGCCGCGAGGGGACCGGGCGTCGGGGGCACGATCGCGTGGGTGAGCTGCAAGGCGCCCACGAGCCCCGTCGACATCGCGCTGATGCCCACCCCCATCGTGCGCGCCGCGGAGTGCACGAGCGGGTTCAGGATTCACGTAGGCGACGTCGGAGAAGATCGCGATCCCGAGGATGAAGCCCGCGAGCGTGAGGGCGAGCGGCATTCGGGTGGGACCGACGAGCCGGACCATCGACCGCGTGATGACCTGCACGGCGCCGGTGTGCTTCAGGGCCTCGGCGACGATCGAGCCCAGCACGATCACGACGCCGATCTGTCCGAGGGTGTTGCCGAAGCCCCGCTGGAACGCCTGGATGAAGTTGTTTTGCTGGACGCCGGGGACGATGCCGAACAGGATGATCGGCAGCAGCAGCGCGAAGAAGACGTGCCAGCGCAGCTTCGCGATGAGGAACAGGAGGAGCACGATGACGGCCGTGAAGGCCGCCAGCGCGATGAGGGGACTGGCGATGACCGCCGTCGAGGGATCCATCAGCGGCTACCGCCCGTGACCGGACTGCTGCTGGGCCACCGGTCGGGGCGCCGTCCATAGCACGGAACCGACGACGAGTGCGAACGCGGACATCACCACGAAGATCCGGGGGCGGGCGCGGGTGGGCATGTGGGCCTCCAGTCTCGGATCGGGCGGCCGGCGGGGCGTCGAACGGCCCTCGCCGTCGCGAGGGTATGATACTGCCTGGAGGCACGCATGCCGAAGGCGACTCAGCTCAATCTCACGCTGGAAACCCATGTGGGCAGCCTGTCCCGCCTGTGCCGCGACCTGGCCAGCAGCGGCGTGAACCTGCTCGCGCTCTCTGCGCCGGAAACCTCCGCGAAGCGCGGCGTCGTCCGGCTGCTCGTGGCGAACCCCGAGCTGGCCGAACGCGCGCTCACCAGGGCGGGCTACGCCTTCGCCGTCGAGGAGGTGCTACTCGAGGAGCTCAAGAACAAGCCGGGCGCTCTGGCAAAGGCGATCGAGAAGCTGGCGCGCGCCCACATCGCCGTGCGGTACGCCTATGCCACCGCGTACACGAAGGGGCAGAAGACCGCCGCCGTGATCGCCGTCCCCCCTGGCGATCTCGCGCGCGCCATCGGGCTGCTCGGCTAGCAGCCCGTGGGTCCTGGCCCCGCACCTTCGGGAGGGCCCCGTCCTCGCGAAACGCCGGACACGCGTGTATAGTGGCCAAGAACATGGAGCGTCCCCGGGTCTTGATCGCCGACGATCACGCCGTCGTGATCGAGGGCATCCGACACATCCTGGAGCCTGCATTCGACGTCGTCGGCAGCGTCGAGGATGGGCGGGCCCTCGTGGCGGCGGCCAAGCGGCTCAAGCCCGATGTCGTCGTCGTGGACGTGTCGATGCCCCTGCTCAACGGCATCGACGCCGTGCGCCAGATCCGCAAGACCAATCCGCGGGTGAAGACGCTCTTCCTGACGATGCACGCGGATGTGTCGTATGCGACGGAGGCGTTCGACGCGGGAGCGTCCGGCTATGTCCTGAAGCAGTCGGTGGCGGCCGAGTTGGTCACCGCGATTCGAGAGGTCTTGGACGGGCGCGAGTATCTCTCGCCCCAGCTCTCGCCAGGCCCGGTGCGGCCCCACGTCACCGGCACCCCCTCCTCCCCGTTGCTGCCAGGCGCGCTCACGCCGCGCCAGCGGGAGGTGCTCCAGCTCGTAGCCGAGGGTCGCAGCGTGAAGGAGATTGCGCGGCTGCTCCGCGTGTCTCCCAAGACCGTGGAGTTCCCACAAGCACCGAATCTCCGAAGGGCTCGGCCTGCGCACGGCGGAGCTGACCAAGTACGCCGTGGCGCACCACCTCACATCGCTCTGACCGCCCGTGGTGAACGTCCCGGCGTCCATCACCATCCCCGCCACGACGGCCATCCGAACGGGTTCGGTCGCGGCTCTTCTATTGTTCGGGGCGAAGCGTGACCAGCACGTAGCGACTCGGGTCCAGATAGGTCCGTGCCGCCTGCTGGATCATGGCGGGGGTGAGCGCGCCGACCGTGGGCTCGTAGGTCAAGACCTCCCGCGGGTCCTCTCCAAGGCGGTACTGGAAGGCGAGCTGGTTCAGCCAGAACGCGTTCTGCGTCTGGTTGGCCTCGAAGTCGCGCAGGAGGGTCGCCTTCACGGCGTCGAGGTCCTCGACCGACGGTCCCGAGTCTTTCAGGCGCTCGATCTCGTCGAAGACGACGGCCGTGAGGGCTTCGGTCCGCTCCGGGTCCGAGCCGAAGCCGATGGAGAAGGTGTACTCCTCGTCCGGCCTCCAGGTCGTGGAGGTCCCCACCGACACGCCGTAGGTGCCGCCGAGGTCCTCGCGCAGGATCTCCCGCAGCCGGGTCTCGAGCACCATGCCCAGCGCGCGGATCGCGACGCGGCGCGGCCGGTCGAACTCGAACGGCCCGGGGAAGACGATACCGGTCTGGCTCTTGGGCTCGAGCCCCTTGCGGACGGTCTCGCGTACCACACCGCTCGGCAGATCGATGCCCGGGTCGCGCCACGACTCCGCGCGCGCGATCGACGGGAGCCCCCCCAGATAGCGGCTGACGAGCGGCCGCAGCCGGTCGAGATCCAGATTGCCCACGAAGACGAAGGAGAAATCTCCCGCGTCGGCGAACCGGTCGCGGTAGAAGCGAGCCGATGTCTCGAGGTCCATCTCCTCGACCCGCTCGACGGTCATCGGACGGGCTCTGAAACGATCCTGGCTTACCGCGCTGCGGAAGGCGTCCCGGAACGCGACCTCTGGGCTCGCGTCCCGATTTGCCAGCCCCGCCCGCATCTGATCCCGCAAGACCTCGAAGATCGCGGGATCGGCGCGCGGCGCGGTGAACGTCAGGTAGATGAGCTGGAACAGCGTCTCCAGGTCGGTCGGTGAGGCGCTGCCGGAGAGGCCCTCCTCGAGGTCCTCGATGATCGGCCGCACGGTGGCGACCGTGCCCGACAGCCGTTTGTCGAGGTCGATCGCGCTGAAGCTGCCTAGCCCGCCCGCCGCGATGACCTGACCCGCCGTCTGCGCCGACACGTAGTCCGCGTCGCTCGCCAGGGACGTGCCGCCCGGGCTGAACGCCCGGACGAGGACCTCGTCCTCTTGGAAGTCGGTCGGTTTCAGTATCACCCGGACGCCGTTCGCGAGTGTCCATTCGGTGATGTCGAGCGGCTCGATTGTGCGCGTGTCCACCACGTCGGTCGGGGCGGGCGGCTCCGGTACCAGGGGAGCGTCCGACACGGTGTCCACGTATGCGGTGATCGTCTCGTCGGCCACGCCCTCGAGCACGGCGGCGAGGCGACGCTCCGACGGCACCTCGACGTCGGGAGTCCGTGGGGTGTTCACGAGCACCACCCGGTTGCGGTCGGTCATGCGGTCACGGGCCAGTCGGTCGAGCTCGTCCAGCGTGATCTCGGGCAGAAACCGTTGGTAGAGCGTCAGCTCGTAGGCGATCCCCGGAATGGGCTCGTCCTCGAGGAAGGCCCGGATATACTCGGCCGCGTAGCTGCCGGAGTCGCGGTTCTGGCGTTCGGTGTAGGCGCGTTCGAGCGACCGCAACACGTCACGTTTCTGGCGTTCCAGCTCGGCCGCGGTGAAGCCGTAGCGCAAGACCCGCTCCCCTTCCGTGAACAGCGCCGCGAGCCCGCGCTCGATCCCGTCGGCCGGGACCCCGGCCTGGAGGGCGTACACCTCCTTCGAGCGAACGAGCCGCCCGCGTCCAGAGGACCCGCTCAGGAAGGGGGGATCGGGACTCTGCGCCAGCTCGTCGAAACGCTGGTTGAGCATGCCGTCGTATAGCCCATCGACGATCAGCTGACGGTAGGCGCCCGCCGTCCCCTGCGGGGTCGACGGTAGCTTGTGGTAGACGGCGACCCGCGTTCTGGTCGCCTCCGGGTCCGTCGCGATCGCGAACCGCGTCTCGTCGTGATCCGGCACCGTGGGAACGATGCGGGGCCGCGGCTCCTCAGGGCCGACGAGGCTCGCGAAATGACGCTCGATGAGCGTCTGCACGACGGCGCGGTCGAAGTCGCCGACGGCGACCACCGCCATCAGGTCTGGACGGTACCAGTCGCGGTAGAACCGCGTCAGTGACGCCGGGTCGAACGTCTCCAGCGCCTCCCGGTTGCCGATCGGCAGCCGTTCGGCGTAGCGGGATCCGCGAAACAGCACCGGATACTGCCGGTCTCGCATCCGGGTCCTGGCACCCTGTCCGAGTCGCCATTCCTCGATGACGACCCCGCGCTCCTTGTCGATCTCCTCGACCTCGAAGGTCACGCCGTGGGACCAGTCCTCGAGGATCTGCACGGCCGTTTCCATCACCTCGGCGGAATCCGTCGGAATCCGCAGCATGTAGATGGTCTCGTCGAAGCTCGTCGAGGCGTTGAGACCCGGCCCGAAGCTCATGCCGATCGACTCGACGAAATCGACGAGCTCTTGCTTCGCGAAATGCTCTGAGCCGTTGAAGGCCATGTGCTCGACGAAATGGGCGAGCCCCCGCTGGTCGTCGTCCTCGAGCACCGATCCCGCGTTCACGACGAGCCGGAGCTCGGCGCGGTTCTCCGGCTCACGGTTCTCGCGGATGTAGTAACGAAGACCGTTGTCGAGCGTGCCGACCGTGACGAACGGTCCCACGGGCAGTGGCTGGTCCAGGGCGATCGTCTCGGCCGAGGTGGGGGAGGCCTGCCCGGTCGGGCCGAGCGTGGAAGCCGATCCGGGTAGCAGCGCGAGGCTGACCGTCACCAGAAGCGCGAGCCGGCGCCGTCGTTCGGGACGGAGGGAGCGGGGGAATTCGTGCAAGCCGAGACCTCCTGGCCAATCGAGACCTCCAGCAATCCGAGGTCTCCCGATATTACCTCCGGATGAATCCGGCGACCCGTATCTCCAGGATACCCTGAATGATGAGGAACGTCCGGCCCACTTTGCGGGTGACCGGGGCGCTCCCCCGGCGTATGCTGCGCGGTGCGGAACGAGTCGAGGGCGTCGCGCGCGGCGCGCCGGCATCGAGCAGGGCCGCCGCCACGCCGCACCGATGGTCACGGGTGCCGTCCGTATGGGACGGGGAGGTTGTTGATGGAGCGAATCCTGGGACGCTACGCCGGTCAGATTTACGCGGTGATGCGGATCGTCGTCGGCTTCCTGTTTGCCTGCCACGGCACGCAGAAGCTGTTCGGCGTGCCGGACGGCAATCAGGTCGAGGCGCTGATGTCACTGCGCGGTCTCGCCGGAATCATCGAGCTCTTCGGCGGACTCCTGATCGCGAGCGGGCTGCTCACGAGCGTCACCGCCTTCATCGCCAGCGGCGAGATGGCCGTGGCCTACTTCATGTCGCATGCGCCACAAGGGTTCTGGCCCATCCTGAACGGCGGTGAGCGCGCCGCCCTGTACTCGTTCGTGTTTCTCTACATCGCGGCGCGTGGCTCGGGCCCGTGGAGCGTGGACGCCCTGCTGGGCCGCGGGAAGTCCGACTGATCGGGATCGTCACGACGGCCCGCGAGCGGCGGGGGTAGCGAACGGCGGGGGAATGTGGCGGCCCGGCGCGGGATCCTCCGAGCCCGGGGGTGTCACGGCACGATGGCGAAGGCGTTGAGGGGCGATGCCGTCGCGCCTCTGAACCTCAACGGATTCAGCACGAGAACGAAGTCATAGGTCCCGCGCTCGGCGAGCGCGGACGCGAGCTCCGCGAGGTTCATGTTCTCGACGGTGTAGATCCCGTTCTCCGCAAGCAGAATGCGGTGCGCGGGGAAGGGCGGCCCGGCATCGACGGTGAGCTGATCCGCTCCCACGAGAAACACGTCCCTGGCCGCGAGCCAGCGCGCGGAATCCTCGCCGACCCCGGGAGTGGGGCCCATGTATGTCTCCCGGTCCGTCTCGAAATACCGCCCGTGCCCCGTGTACAGCAGGACCGAGTCCCCCGAGCGAACCTCGGTGCCCTGGGCCCCGGCGGTTTCCTCGAGATCCGCGGCCGTGATCACATAGCCCGGCTCGAGTGTCTCGACGCCCTTGTGGCGAGCGAGATCCAGCAGAACGCCCCGGTTCAGGAACTTGTCCTTCGGGTAGGTCTCGATGCCCAGTGCCGTCAGGCCGGCCGACCCCTCGCTGGCCGCCGCGTCGAGACCGCCGTAGAGCTTGCCGTTGCTCGAGATGTGACCGATGGCGTCAATCGTCGGCGCGCCGTGTTGGCCGCTGAAGAACATCAGGTCCATCGCAAAGGAGATGCCGGGAATAAACCCCGCCGTCTCCTTGTGGCTCGTGTGCAGGCCCATCGAGTACGGCGGATTGAACGCATTCACCGGAGAGCTCTTGTCCCAGACGAAATTCAGCTCGATGACGCGAGCCGAGAGCAGCGACTCGATGAAGGGTGTGTCGCTCTGCGTCGCTGCCGGCGCGGCGACGAGACTCGCGAGGGCGAGGACGAGCATGGCGTGCTTCACTTCGCCTACCTCCTGACGTTGGCGGACCGGCCGACGGCGCGCCACCGGATCGTGGTTGCGCCGGGGCGCCGCGCGCGGGACTTCCGCCACGACTGACTGTTGCAGGACACTATCACTACCAGTCAGATTCGCCCGCGATGAGCCGAAGCGGCGGCCACCGCTCCGCCCCACCGCGGGCGACTCTGACCAAGTAGTACCAGGGCATGCTATGCGCGCCCGGTGGGCAAGTAAAGCGGTCCCGTCGCGCGACCCATCACCCATGTTGGCACCGCTCCGGTCACGCGAGTGCGGCGAGCAGGCGGTCGACGTCGTGGTCGTTGTTGAAGAGCGACGGGCCGATGCGCATGCCTTCGAGGATGTACGGCTCGTCGGTCGGGTGCGTGAACTCCCAGCGTTTGAGGGCGACGGCCGGGTCGGCGAAAGCCCTCTCCAGCTTGTCGGCCGTGGCCGCGGGATCAGGCGTGAGAAAGCTGACGATAGGGGTGGGGTTGCCTGGCGGCGTAATGGCCGGATAGCCCAGCCCCGGTAGCTCGGCCTGTAACCGATCGGTCAGCGCTGCGACGTGTGCCTGGATGTTGGGGATCCCGATCCGCTCGATGTAGCGCAACGCCTCGAGGACGATCAGCCCCTGCACGTAGGGCAGCGTGCTGCTGGTTTCGTACATCGCCGCACCCGGGTGGAGGTCGAACTGCGAATCGGCCTGAGCCGCGTTCGGGCTCGAGAACTGCCGGGTTCCGTACTGCGTCCGCCGGACGACGCCCCCCTGCAGGGCCTCCTTCACGTAGAGGAAGCCGAACCCCATGTCCCCCTGCAGCCACTTGTAGGTGCCACACGAAGCGAAGTCGATCCCGAGTGCCCGGATGTCGATGGGGATGGCTCCGGCGCCCTGGATGATGTCGGCATAGAGATACGCGCCGTGGGCATGGGCCGCGTCGCTGGTGCGCCTGGCGTCGTGCAGGAACCCGTTGATATTTGAGACGAGCGCGATCGACACGAGTAGCGTGTCGTCGTCGATCGCGGCGATCATGTCTGCCGGATCCGTTCGCCAGAAACCGTCCTTGCGGCTGCGGACGACACGGAGCTCGATATCGGCCTCCTGCTGGAGCATGTGGTAGAGGAACTTCGATGCTTGGTAGTGCAGGTCGTCGAGCACCACGTTGCCCTTCCTGCGCCCGAGGTCCATGCCGGCGACGACGATGTTCTCGCCTTCTGTCGTGCTGTGGGTAAAGGCGATCTCGCTGGCCGACGCGCCGATGAGCACACCGAACCGCTCCTTGGTCTCTCGCTGGTCGGCCGTCGAATAGCGTGCCCCGCCGCCCCGGGGACCGCCGACACGCCACCGGTAGTAGGTCTCCACGGCGTGGAGCCCATGCACGCTCACGGGGTGGTAGTCGGCGCCGCTGAGCCAGAGCGAGTTCGCGGCCCAGGGGAAGTCGTTTCGGACGGCGTCCCAGTCGACGACGCCATCCGTGACGATCGGGCGGCTCGCGGCCGAGTCGGCGGCGAGCGGGGCGGCCGAGGCGGCCGCCAGGGCAGCGGCCGAGGCGGCCGCCAGGGCAGCGGCCGAGGAAAGGAAGCGGCGGCGGTCGGTGCGCATGGGTCACCCTCCCGGACGGTTGGGGTCCTCGGTTCGAGCGCGACACGCCGGTCCCGGCGCCGGCATCCGCTGTCACGTCCGTGGGCGGATTCAGCCTTTATTTATACACCCGGGGGCCTCCGAGCCCTCAGCGAGCGGATCACGGTCGTTCCATTCCGCCCCTGGTGTCTGCGGTGGGCGTGCCCGCCTCCGAGGCGAGGTACGTGAAGAACGATCATCTGGTGTTCGGCGTCGAGATCGACGACGGCGCGGGGGGCGATGTTGATGGTGGAGCCCTGGCAGGGAGAAATGGTTTAGCAGCCCGTGGTAAAACTTGCTACAGTCGGCCGGCGCTGCATCCCGCCTGGCTGCGTTGCTCGTCGGTAGAATACTCCCGGTATTCTTCCTCCTTGCGCCTTGCCAGCCGGGCGCAGCGCCGCCCTTGGTGCCACGCAGGACTTTTACCACGGGCTGCTAGTACTACTTTGTTAGATCCGCAATTGCACCGACTTTAGCGCCTCGATGCGCTTCAGGTAGAACGGCCGTGGAGCAAAGAGGTCCGCGGTGAAGATTTCCTGCACGATCGCGCGGGCCACTGGAAAGGTGAGCCCGGCGAGGTGCCGCCGCCGCTCGGCCTGCAGGAAGTTGTACGTCACGGCGGTGAGCACGACGTGATGGTGCCAGCCCGGGAACGTGCGGCCTTCGAAGTGATCCAACCCGAGGTGGGGCTTCAACTCTTGGTCCTGCTGCTCGATGGCCCACCGCTGATGCGCGAGTCGGACGAGCTGCGGCCAGGAGGTGGTGGCCGGCAGGTTGACGAAGAAGTATTTGGTCCGCGGCGTCGCGCCCGTGTCGCGTTCGGCCAGCAGCCACACCTCGGGGGCGAGCCGGCGGTCGCGCCAGTCGTGGGCCGGGGTCACCCGCAGGGCCACACACTGGACCGTCCAGCGGCGCCCGCCGCGGCGGTTGCGCCAGCTGATGGGCCGCCACCGCGGCTGCGCCTTGGCGGCCTGGGCCACCGTG
The DNA here is from genome assembly GCA_965197935.1 of Vicinamibacterales bacterium. Taxonomy (GTDB): domain Bacteria; phylum Acidobacteriota; class Vicinamibacteria; order Vicinamibacterales; family CAZQMT01; genus CAZQMT01. Next base: position 2,341,440 of record CBDAOD010000003.1, read on the forward strand.
TACGCCCGCACGCCCGCCGCCAGGTCTGGCCGGGTGCGCGGGCGCCCCAGCCGGCCGCCCCGCCGGTGCCCGAGGCGCGGCCGCCCCAGGAACACGGTCTGCGACGAGGAAATCCCCACCGCATAGGGGAGCCGCAACCGATGCCACATGGCCCGAAACAGGCCGGTATCGCCAAACTCCGCATCGGCCAGCACGACGGTGCCGGTGAGGCCGCTGGCGCGCACCTGCCGGAGCAGGGTGAGCGCTTGGCGCCACTTCGCCTGCAACCGGACACCCCGGGGAAGCCGCGCCCGATCGCGGGCGGCGTCGGTCAGCCACGCCTCGGGCACATAGAGCGCGGCCCCCAGCAAGTAGGCGCGCAGCCCGGTCCACAGCGCCGCGGTGACCGCCACTTGGCCATTGGCGACTTTCCCCACGGCCCCACAGTACTGGCGGGCCACCCCGACCGAGGACGTCCCTGGCTTGGGGAAACTCGTGCCAGCGAAGATCACCAGCCCTTCGCGTTCGGGCAGCACCGCCCGCAGGCAGCGCCAGACGCCGTCGGCACTCCACGGCGCATCGGTGATGAAGTGTTGGAACGCTTGATAGCCCCCGGGATCGGTCCCCCGCGCCAGCATCGCTTCCATCGACTTGCGCGGGCTGTCGCTGAGCAACCCCTGGACGTACCGGCGCAACGCCAGCTCCTGTGCGCGATGGCCGAAGCACGCCTTGAAGGCCTCGAGCCATCTCATCAGGCGACGCAACTGCCCCACCGTGCGGCGGTCGTGCACTACCGCGCAGGGTCCCGAATTCGCCGGAAAAGTACAATGTCCTCAAATTAGATCACTCGTCGGATCTCGCCCAAATTGTGCGATCTAACAAAGTAGTACTAGGCTGCACAGGCTGGGGCGGGCGTTCTGGCGGAGATGCTCGATACCGCTCGTGACGGGCACCCTGGGGCCGCGCGAGGTCGCAGCGGCCATGTGGCGCCGGTGGCCTGGGCGAACACGGCTATCACGCCGCCGCCGGCTCTGCGCCGGCGCGCGGCTCGGCTGACATCGAAGGAGGCTGTTCATGAACCGAGTCCGGATGGGCCTCGTCCTGACGATGCTCGTTCCCGCCGTCTTCCTGGCCTACCCCTCGGTGTACCCGACGGGCACGACGATCTACCAGCCGGACAAGGCGTGGAACGGTTACACGATTCACGGCACGCCCGACGAGCAGGGCGCGGTGCTCTTCGACATGAACGGCACTCTGCTGAAGCGCTGGGAGGGGGTAGCCGCCGTCCCGGGCCCTTTACGGATCCTTCCCGGTGGCCATGTGATGGGGGGTGACAAGCGGCGTGGCCCCCACCAGGAGGCGATTGGCCTGGTCCAGTTGGACTGGGACGGTCATGTTGTCTGGAAGTTCGACCGGACCGAGCGGGTCGAGACCGAGGACGGTGCCACGGTGTGGGCCTCGCGCCAGCATCACGATTGGCAGCGCGAAGGCAGCCCCGTTGGTTACTACGCGCCGGGGGGAACGCCACTCGTCGACCGCGGCCGCACGTTGATTCTCGCGCACAAGAACGTGACGTCGGCCGACATCACCGACAAGCGCCTCGAAGACGACTACCTCATCGAGGTAGCCTGGGACGGTGAGGTTCGCTGGGAGTGGCTGGCCAGCGATCACGTGGACGAGTTTGGTTTCTCGGAGACCGCCCGGAATACCATCCACCGGTCCGTCAACTGGAACGAGGATCGGCAGAGCGCTGACTGGTTGCATATCAACGCGGCGTCGTACGTGGGACCCAACCGGTGGTACGACGACGGTGACGAGCGCTTCCATCCCGACAATATTCTTTGGAGCAGTCGTGAAGCCAACCTCATCGCCATCATCGACCGGACGGGAGCGGTGGTCTGGAAAATGGACCCCGATTATCGCGAGTCGGCGCCGCTACGGGAGCTGGGGCAGATCATCGGCCAGCATCACCCCCACATCATTCCCAGCGGGCTTCCCGGCGCCGGCAATCTCCTGGTGTTCGACAACGGCGGCGCCGCCGGCTACGGCGCACCCAATCCCGCGGCACCCACTGGGCGGGGATCCGTCGTCCGCATTCACTCCAGGGTGCTCGAGATCAACCCCGTCACCTTCGAAACGGTCTGGGAATATGCTATCGAGGGGCAGGAGCGGACCATGTTCTGCAGCCACTATGTGAGCTCAGCTCAGCGTCTTCCGAACGGGAACACGCTGATTACCGAAGGGGCCGACGGTCGCCTGTTCGAGTTGACGGTCGAGAAGGAGATCGTCTGGGAGTACGTGAACCCGTTCTTTGGGTCCGACGGCGTCTCCAATCGCGTGTTCCGCGCGCACCGGGTTCCCTACGAGTGGGTCCCACAACTGGAGAGACCCGTCGAACGTCCCGTGGTCCCGCCAGCCATCAGTGAGTTTCGTATTGAGCCGCAATAGCTCCCGGTGACACAATCTCCGTCTCATGCACCCTGTCGGCCTTGGAGCGTAGCGGGAGGACTCGTGTGTCCTCGGCCCCGATGATCTGCATGCCGTCCGGGCTGGTATCACACTGCGATCCACCCGTGTTCGAGCGGATCATCCAGGGAGCCCTTGCCCGGGGGCGGCTGCTCGTGGATCATCCTCATCGAGAAGCGTGAGTCTGATGAGTAGCCTTATCCGTAAGGTCGCAGCCGGCACGGTTCCCGCGCTCGTGCTCGTGGCCGCGGCGGTGACCCCGTCCGTCGCCCAGCAACCGGTGCCGGACGCCGAGCTCGCCACCGCCGCGTTCCCGGCGGCCGTGGCCTTGGGCGTTCCCGAAGCGCCTACCCTCGACGGCGATGTGCTCGGCGACCCCTCGTGGGCGGATGCCGTGCCGGCGACCGGCTTCGTGCAGAATACGCCCGACGAGGGACGGCCCGCCTCGGAGCGGACCGAGGTCAGGATTCTCTATACGACCGACACGTTGTACTTCGGCGTGGTGTGCTACGACCAGGATCCGAGCGCGATCATCGTGTCGGACAGCCGCCGAGATTCGTCACTGGAAGAGACCGACAGCTTCCAGATCATTCTCGACACGTTCCGAGATCAGCAGAATGGATTCGTCTTCGGCACGAACCCCTCGGGCTTGGAGTACGACGGGCAGGTCGTGAACGAGGGGCAGGGCAGCGGCCGTTTCAGCGGTGGCCTCCAGCGACCGGGTGGGGGCCAGGGCCGCCAGCAGCGAGGCTCCGGCGGCGGGTTCAACTTGAACTGGGACGGCGCCTGGGAGGTCCGCACGCGTACCTCCGAAGTCGGCTGGAGCGCGGAGTTCGCCATCCCGTTTCGGACGCTGCGATTTCCCTCGGGCGGCGTACAGACCTGGGCGGTCAACTTTCAGCGCAACATCCGCCGACGCAACGAGAGCGCGTTCTGGGCCCCGTTGCCGCGACAGTTTACGCTCTATCGCCTCTCGCTCGCGGGCGCGCTGACCGGTCTCGCGGTGCCGGTCCAGCGCAACCTCAAGATCACGCCCTACGTGCTCGGTGAAGCGTTGCGCGTGGACACCCAGGCGACTCGGGATACCAGCCTGACGGGCGACATCGGGGTCGATCTGAAGTACAGCGTCACGCCGAGCCTCACACTCGACTTGACCTACAACACCGACTTCGCCCAGGTCGAGGTGGATGAGGAGCAGGTCAACCTCGACCGCTTCAACCTCTTCTTTCCCGAAAAGCGACCCTTCTTTCTCGAGAACGCGGGGCTGTTTTCCGTGGGGGTACCGGGGCAAACAGAAATCTTCTTCAGCCGGCGGATCGGGATCGGTCCCAGTGGAGAGGTCGTGCCCATCTTGGGTGGCGGACGGTTGTCGGGCAACGTCTCCGGGCTCAACGTCGGATTGCTCAACATGCAGACCGACGCGGTCTCCGGGCTCACCCCGGCCAACAACTTCACCGTCGTCCGGGTGCGCCACGACTTGCGGAATCGATCGAACATCGGCGCGATGTTCACCAATCGCCAGGCAACCGGCGATCTGGCGGGAGACCGGGACCACAATCGGAGCTACGCGGTCGATGGGCGGTTCGGGGTGGGCCAGAACGGCCTGCTGTCCGGGTTTGCGGCGCGCACCGAGTCACCGGATCTCCAGACCTCGAACGACCATGCGGTCAACATGGCCAGCGAGTACAACTCGGAGGCCTGGCGGCTCAGCCTCGGCTATGGGGAAGTGGGGGACAACTTCAACCCGGAGGTCGGCTTCTTGACCCGCACGGGCTTCCGCCAACTCAACGGGCGCACGATGTATGTCCGCCGGCCGGAGCGCGCGCTCGGCCTCCTCGAAATGCGACCGCATGTCACCTACATCAGCTTCTGGGACTTCGACGGATTCCAGGAAACCGGCTACCTGCACTTCGACAACCATCTGGAATGGAAGTCCGGCCATGAGTTGAGCACGGGTATCAACTTCACGCGGGAAGGGGTCGTGCAGCCGTTCGAGATCTTCCCCGGGGTGATCGTGCCGCCCGGCGCCTACGACCACCGAGAAGCGGTCATCAACGTCACGACCAATCAGGGTGCCCCGCTCCACTTCAACATGCGGACGTTCGCCGGCGGGTTCTTCGGCGGCAGCCGCCTCGCCATGACACCCAGTGTGCAGATGCGCGTCGGCGAGACGTTCAACGCCGAGATCGCCTGGAGCCGAAACGACATCGATCTGCCGGGCGGGGCATTCGTGGCCAACGTGGCCCGGACCCGCGTGTCCTACTCGTTCACGCCGCGGATCTTCGTGCAGAGCCTGGTTCAGTACAACGACCGGGCCGATCTCTGGTCGACCAACCTCCGCCTGGGCTGGCTACAGCTGGCCAACACCGGGCTGTTCATCGTCTACAACGACACCCGAGGCCTCGCCGGCGTGACGCTCGCCGGCGCCGGCCGGAGCCTCACCGTCAAGTTCAGCCAGCTGTTCGACGTGCTGCACTAGTACTACTTTGTTAGATCGCACAATTTGGGCGAGATCCGACAAGTGATCTAATTTGAGGACATTGTACTTTTCCGGCGAATTCGGGACCCTGCGCGGTAGTGCACGACCGCCGCACGGTGGGTCAGTTGCGTCGCCTGATGAGATGGCTCGAGGCCTTCAAGGCGTGCTTCGGCCATCGCGCACAGGAGCTGGCGTTGCGCTGGTACGTCCAGGGGTTGCTCAGCGACAGCCCGCGCAAGTCGATGGAAGCGATGCTGGCGCGGGGGACCGATCCCGGGGGCTATCAAGCGTTCCAACACTTCATCACCGATGCGCCGTGGAGTGCCGACGGCGTCTGGCGCTGCCTGCGGGCGGTGCTGCCCGAACGCGAAGGGCTGGTGATCTTCGCTGGCACGAGTTTCCCCAAGCCAGGGACGTCCTCGGTCGGGGTGGCCCGCCAGTACTGTGGGGCCGTGGGGAAAGTCGCCAATGGCCAAGTGGCGGTCACCGCGGCGCTGTGGACCGGGCTGCGCGCCTACTTGCTGGGGGCCGCGCTCTATGTGCCCGAGGCGTGGCTGACCGACGCCGCCCGCGATCGGGCGCGGCTTCCCCGGGGTGTCCGGTTGCAGGCGAAGTGGCGCCAAGCGCTCACCCTGCTCCGGCAGGTGCGCGCCAGCGGCCTCACCGGCACCGGCGTGCTGGCCGATGCGGAGTTTGGCGATACCGGCCTGTTTCGGGCCATGTGGCATCGGTTGCGGCTCCCCTATGCGGTGGGGATTTCCTCGTCGCAGACCGTGTTCCTGGGGCGGCCGCGCCTCGGGCACCGGCGGGGCGGCCGGCTGGGGCGCCCGCGCACCCGGCCAGACCTGGCGGCGGGCGTGCGGGCGTACACGGTGGCCCAGGCCGCCAAGGCGCAGCCGCGGTGGCGGCCCATCAGCTGGCGCAACCGCCGCGGCGGGCGCCGCTGGACGGTCCAGTGTGTGGCCCTGCGGGTGACCCCGGCCCACGACTGGCGCGACCGCCGGCTCGCCCCCGAGGTGTGGCTGCTGGCCGAACGCGACACGGGCGCGACGCCGCGGACCAAATACTTCTTCGTCAACCTGCCGGCCACCACCTCCTGGCCGCAGCTTGTCCGACTCGCGCATCAGCGGTGGGCCATCGAGCAGCAGTACCAAGAGTTGAAGACCCACCTCGGGTTGGATCACTTCGAAGGCCGCACGTTCCCGGGCTGGCACCATCACGTCGTGCTCACCGCCGTGACGTACAACTTCCTGCAGGCCGAGCGGCGGCGGCACCTCGCCGGGCTCACCTTTCCAGTGGCCCGCGCGATCGTGCAGGAAATCTTCACCGCGGACCTCTTTGCTCCACGGCCGTTCTACCTGAAGCGCATCGAGGCGCTAAAGTCGGTGCAATTGCGGATCTAACAAAGTAGTACTAGCAGCCCGTGGTAAAAGTCCTGCTGCAGTCGGCCGGCGCTGCATCCCGCCTGACCGCGTTGCTCGTCGGTCAAATACTCCCGGTATTTTCGCTCCTCGCGCCTTGCCAGGCGGGCGCAGCACCGCCCTTGGTGCAGCGCAGGACTTTCACCACGGGCTGCTAGCCTCTTTTGAGCCCCTCCGGCCTTGCCGGGACGGCACCCAGGCTCCTCCACGAAGCCACCGGCCGGCGACGGGGCAGCTTACAGGTGGCCGAGCTGCTGCATGACGCTCAGCATGTCGAAGTAGTGCCGACTCTGCTTGAGCTTCCCGTCATCGAACTCGAGAATCCACCCCGAGCGGGTCGTCTGCTGTCTGCCGGTGGCCGGGATCGTGCCGTTTGGTCCCTCGAGCGGTCCGGTCTGGGTGCCGGTCCAGCTGACCTCGAGCACGGCAGTGTTCCCTGCGGAGATCGCCCCGCCGATGGTCCCCTTTACATCGGGCATCGCGGTCTTCCACCCCTTGAGAGCGTCGACGATCGCCTCCACACCCTCCAGCTTGACCGCTCATGGTTCCTCCTCCTCGGGGACAGATGCGAGTTGAGCGCCCATTCTATGATGATTCCGACGCACCGCTGCCGTCCCATCTCATCCTCCCGGCAGGGCTGGGCCGACCGACGGGAGAGATTTCTTCATCGCGCGCCGGCCGTCTATGATTCAGGGTGGAGGCACTGAGGATGTCCGAGGTGGTCGGAGTGATAGACGCGCTGCACTTTGCGGCTCACAAACACCGCTCACAGCCACGCAAGGACGTGGCCAAGACGCCGTACATCAACCACGTCATCGCCGTCGTGCACACGTTGACGACGGTCGGTCGTGTCACCGATCCCGTAGTGCTCATCGCGGCCGCGCTTCATGACACGATCGAGGATACGGAGACCTCGTGGGAGGAGCTGGAGGATCGTTTCGGCCTCGAGGTGTGCGGTGTCGTGCGGGAGGTGACCGACGACAAGCGTTTGCCCAAGGAGGAGCGCAAGCGGCGACAGATTGAACACTCGTCTCATCTGTCCGATCGAGCGAAGCAGCTGAAGCTGGCCGACAAGGCCTCCAACGTGCTGGATGTGATTGACAGCCCAGCCATCGGTTGGTCGCTCGAACGTCGGCGTGACTACCTGGATTGGACGGAGCAGGCTACCGCGGGCTGCCGCGGCGTGAACCACGCCCTCGACGCGCACTACGACCGGGTGCTTCAGCGGGGACGGGACGTGCTGGGGAATCAGACATAGCGTGCCGGCTCGCCGCCCCGGAGGAGCACTCCCGTGCCAGGGGCGAACGCGTGTCCAAGCCACCCGGCAGGCAACACAGAAGACCTCCCAGCCATCAGGCTGTCGGCGCTTGAGCGCCCTTGCTCGTGCATGGTAGGGTGTGGCGGTCCCTGGCGTTCTTGAGACCGTATCCTATCGCCGCGCACCTGGCTCCCGACGGGCCACGGTCGCCCGTCGCCACGTGTTCTCGGAGAGCCGTTCATGACCTACGCCCGTTCCGCCCTGGTTGTCGCCGTCCTTGTCGCCACCGCTCTTGGACGCTTGATCTGGTCAATGTTCCCGGTGCCAAGCCTCGGGACGCCTGTATTGCTTCGGGCAGTGAGGAGATGATCGTCGGAAAGAGTCGAGCGGTGTCAGCGGCGAAGCGATTCGCGTCGCGCTCGGCGCGAATCGCGGGGTCGCACGGCGTCGGTGAGCATACGTTGACAATCGAGCGCGGCCCGGGGCGTGGCTCGCGTATTTCCTGCCCCCCCCCGTTTCTTTTGGAGCATGCCGGTGACAAACGTAATCGAACTCGATGAGATCAAGCGCCTGGTAGATATCCCGCAGGTGATCCGGGAGATGGAAACCGGGTTTGTCCTCTATTCCGATGGTCAGGTGGAAGTCCCGCCGGTGGGGTTCTTGCATTTCAAGGAGCCACCAGGTGACGTCCACATCAAGTGCGGGTTCGTCTCTGGCGACGAACACTATGTTTTGAAGATGGCGTCCGGGTTTTACAAGAACCCCGATCTGGGCCTACCCATGAGTGACGGCCTACTTCTCGTCTTTAGAGTCTCCCTCTGGGATGGGTGAAACCCCTCGCCTTTAGGCGAAGCCTTCAGGAGGCCGCAGGGCCGGACCTCTTCGGGCTCTGGGACGTGCGCCGTGATAGTCGGCTTCAGCCGACGCGGCGCACTGATTCCCTCGCCTTCAGGCGAGGGAGACTCAATCAGAAGACTGGGGAACTCGAGCTGATTCTGTTGGACAAATGTTGGCTCACCGACGTGCGCACCGCCGCAGCTGGGGCGGTGGCAGCAAAACACTTGGCACCGAAAAACATCCGTCGCATCGGGATCGTGGGAACGGGCGTGCAGGCAAGGATGCAGCTCGAAATGTTGAGCGACGTAGTTGGCTGCACGAGCTGTCTGGTCTGGGGGCGGGACACGACAAAAGTGCAACGCATGATTGCCGACCTTCAAGCAAGCGAGCGTGTTCAGGCATGGGGGCTGGAGATCGAAGCGGCACCAACACTCGACGATCTGGTTTCGCAATGTAATCTCATCGTGACCACGACCTCGGCAAAAAGTCCGTTGATTCGGGCCGCCCAAGTGCAGCAAGGAACACATATCACCGCGATGGGATCGGACGATCACGGGAAGCAGGAGCTCGAAGCCGAGGTCCTTGGAAAGGCGGATCTTGTGGTCGCGGACAGTATCGCCCAGTGTGTCGATCACGGCGAGTGTCTTGCTGCGGTTGAAGGAGGACACATCGAGGTGAGTTCGATTCTTGAATTGGGCAATGTCATCAAGAACCCGGGAATCGGTCGATCCAACGAGGACCAGATCACTGTCGTGGATCTTACGGGGGTGGCGATTCAAGACATTCAGATCGCCAAGATGGTCGCGCGAGCGAGGGAACAATCATGACGACCAGTGAGCAACTCCTGGACGTACCGCGATTGGTCCTGGAAGCTAACGAAAGATGCGAGGGCTACCTTGCACCCACTCCTCTCGAATACTCGATCTATCTCAGCGAGCAGGTCGAGGGCGAGGTGTGGCTCAAGTTGGACTCGATGCAAAGAACCTCTTCCTTCAAGTTCCGTGGAGCCCTCAACAAGATCCTCTCACTCACTGAACTGGAACTCGACAAGGGGGTCGTCTCGGCCTCGACAGGGAACTACGCCTTGGCGGTCGCCGAGGCTGTGGGAATTCGAAAACGCCACGCCACAATCTATGTGGCCGAGGATCTCGAGCCATCGCGTCTGGAATTGCTGAGAGCCCATGGCTTGGATCTGGTCATTCACGGCGAAGTTGCTTGGGATGCGGAGAAGGAGGCCAGACGCGTCGCGGTGGAGGAAGACAAGATCTATGTGTCGCCCTACAACGACTCCATCGTGGTCGGCGGCCAAGGCACGTGCGGGTACGAGATCTCCAGGCAACTCCCCGATCTGGACGCGGCCCTTTTCGCTTGCGGGGCGGGGGGCTTGCTGACCGGGTCGGCGGGGTGGCTGAAGTCCCATGATCCCGAGGTGGAGGCCTTCGGCGTCTCCCCCGAGAACTCCCCCGTCATGTATGAGTCCATGCGGACCAAGAAGATCGTCGAGATGGAAACCTATCCAACACTTGCTGGCACGTGCGCCGGCGGCGTGGATCTTGACAGCATCACTCTGGAGTTATGTCAGCGATACGTAGAGGAAATCATATTGCTCAGCGAGTCGGAGATCGAGGAATCCATCCGCCTCCTCTTCGAGCGGCATCGCCTGGTGGTCGAAGGTTCGGGGGCCCTGGCCGTTGGGGGTCTTCTCAAACGGAGGGAGCGATTCAAAGGCAAGAAAGTCGTGGCCGTCGTCTGCGGACGAAACATCGATCTGGAAGTATTCAAACGGATCATTCAGTAGGCGATTGGGCGGCGAAACACCAGCGGTCGAGCTTTCGACCTAGTAGGCACGCCCAGGCAGGGCGAGAACCCATGGGGGGGCTGGCACCACTCGGCTCCCTGATGTTTCCAACCAAGGCGGTGGCGTCGGCGCCGCATCCGAGGGCGCCATCCATATCGGGTCAGAGTGCTTGTTGATTGATTCCTGGGACGTTCTTCGGAAGTCCATCGGCTCATCTTGCAGGCCTACCACGCCACTAACCGCGTGCGCCCGGCGGCGCTCCGCGTGATCGTGAGACGAATCTATGCGCCCTGAGGGATATAGTGATGAGGATAGTTATCGTGGGTGCCTCCGGTGCCGTTGGCAGAACTGCAGTCGAGGCCCTGTCTCAGCGGCATGAAATCATCAGCGTTGGTAGAACCAGTGGTGATCTGCAGATGGACATCGAAGACGTCGGCAGCATTCGCGCAATGTATCAGCAGGTTGGCAGAGTTGATGCCGTGGTAAGCGCTGTCGGCCATGTCCATTTTGGCGCGGTACATGAAATGACCAGCGACCAGTTCATGGTGGGCATTGTTCGCAAGGTGTTACCACAGGTCAACCTGGTGTTGGAGGGCTTCGATTACATGAATGACGGCGGATCCTTCACCGTGACCAGCGGTGTGTTGAACCGGGATCCCATCCCAGATGGTTCCTGTGCAGCTGCCGCCAATGGCGCACTCGACGGGTTTGTAAAAGGTGCTGCGGTTGATATGCCACGCGGCATTCGCATTAACGCTGTCAGTCCCGAAGTGCTGGAAGTGTGTCGTGCAAAATACGACGGTTTCTTTCGCGGCCACGTGCACGTATCAAACGAAGCGGTCGGTCTGGCCTACAGTAAGGCCGTCGAAGGTTGTCTGAGTGGACAGGTACTAACTGTGGAGTAGATTCTAGTACTACTTTGTTAGATCGCACAATTTGGGCGAGATCCGACAAGTGATCTAATTTGAGGACATTGTACTTTTCCGGCGAATTCGGGACCCTGCGCGGTAGTGCACGACCGCCGCACGGTGGGGCAGTTGCGTCGCCTGATGAGATGGCTCGAGGCCTTCAAGGCGTGCTTCGGCCAGCGCGCACAGGAGCTGGCGTTGCGCCGGTACGTCCAGGGGTTGCTCAGCGACAGCCCGCGCAAGTCGATGGAAGCGATGCTGGCGCGGGGGACCGAGCCCGGGGGCTATCAAGCGTTCCAACACTTCATCACCGATGCGCCGTGGAGTGCCGACGGCGTCTGGCGCTGCCTGCGGGCGGTGCTGCCCGGACGCGAAGGGCTGGTGATCTTCGCTGGCACGAGTTTCCCCAAGCCAGGGACGTCCTCGGTCGGGGTGGCCCGCCAGTACTGTGGGGCCGTGGGGAAAGTCGCCAATGGCCAAGTGGCGGTCACCGCGGCGCTGTGGACCGGGCTGCGCGCCTACTTGCTGGGGGCCGCGCTCTATGTGCCCGAGGCGTGGCTGACCGACGCCGCCCGCGATCGGGCGCGGCTTCCCCGGGGTGTCCGGTTGCAGGCGAAGTGGCGCCAAGCGCTCACCCTGCTCCGGCAGGTGCGCGCCAGCGGCCTCACCGTCACCGGCGTGCTGGCCGATGCGGAGTTTGGCGATACCGGCCTGTTTCGGGCCATGTGGCATCGGTTGCGGCTCCCCTATGCGGTGGGGATTTCCTCGTCGCAGACCGTGTTCCTGGGGCGGCCGCGCCTCGGGCACCGGCGGGGCGGCCGACTGGGGCGCCCGCGCACCCGGCCAGACCTGGCGGCGGGCGTGCGGGCGTACACGGTGGCCCAGGCCGCCAAGGCGCAGCCGCGGTGGCGGCCCATCAGCTGGCGCAACCGCCGCGGCGGGCGCCGCTGGACGGTCCAGTGTGTGGCCCTGCGGGTGACCCCGGCCCACGACTGGCGCGACCGCCGGCTCGCCCCCGAGGTGTGGCTGCTGGCCGAACGCGACACGGGCGCGACGCCGCGGACCAAATACTTCTTCGTCAACCTGCCGGCCACCACCTCCTGGCCGCAGCTCGTCCGACTCGCGCATCAGCGGTGGGCCATCGAGCAGCAGTATTGAGTCTCCCTCGCCTGAAGGCGAGGGAATCAGTGCGCCGCGTCGGCTGAAGCCGACTATCACGGCGCACGTCCCAGAGCCCGAAGAGGTCCGGCCCTGCGGCCTCCTGAAGGCTTCGCCTAAAGGCGAGGGGTTTCACCCATCCCAGAGGGAGACTCCAAGAGTTGAAGCCCCACCTCGGGTTGGATCACTTCGAAGGCCGCACGTTCCCGGGCTGGCACCATCACGTCGTGCTCACCGCCGTGACGTACAACTTCCTGCAGGCCGAGCGGCGGCGGCACCTCGCCGGGCTCACCTTTCCAGTGGCCCGCGCGATCGTGCAGGAAATCTTCACCGCGGACCTCTTTGCTCCACGGCCGTTCTACCTGAAGCGCATCGAGGCGCTAAAGTCGGTGCAATTGCGGATCTAACAAAGTAGTACTAGTGGTGTGTCCCAAGAATAACGTTGCACTTCCCAACCTTCTCTAGAATCGTATCGACCGTCGCGGTCCAGACAAAGGGTTGGGGGTTGTCGTTGTAGCGCTGGAGGTAATCGTTGATGGCGGCGACGAGTTCGTCGACACTGCAAAACACCCCGCGGCGGATGCGTTTCTGCGTGAGCTGGCTGAACCAACTCTCGACGAGGTTGAGCCACGATGCGCCGGTAGGGGTGGAGGCCATGCGCGTCCCAGATCCGCTGCACGGTCGAGCGATTGACCCCCTGCGCCTTCGCCATCGTGCGACAACTCCAGGGGGTCGCCCCCGGTGGCGTGCGGTGCAACGTTGCGTGGACGATGGCTTTGACCCTGCGCGCACTGATCGTCGGTTTGCGCCCGCGCCCCTCACGCATCTCGAACACCGAATCAACGCCCTCCTCTCCAAACCGGTCGCGCCAAGCCAGCACGGTCGGCCGGCTGACGTCCACGGTCGCGGCAATGCGGCTGTTGGAACCCCCCTCGGTCGCCAGCAGCAACGCCTTCGCGCGGATGACTACCCGATGCGGGGCCGACGTACTACGGGCCCACTGTTCCAGGAGTCGCCGATCCTTCGCGGCCATGGACAGAGCGGCGGCGGCATCATTCATCCCGCCTATATTGCACGCAGGTCGTTGATATGTAAATGTATTTCAGGGACACCGCACTAGTTGATCAGGACAAAGTAGTGCTAGTACTACTTTGTTAGATCGCACAATTTGGGCGAGATCCGACAAGTGATCTAATTTGAGGACATTGTACTTTTCCGGCGAATTCGGTACCCTGCGCGGTAGTGCACGACCGCCGCGGCTCACGCGCGGCCGCGAGTGACTCGCCGTGATGCCGAGATCCGAGAACAACAGCGCGACGAGCTTGCTGCGCATCGGCGCCCCGCGGTCGGCGTGCAGGGTCAGCTGGTGCGGCCCGATGCCCTGCTTGACGCACGTCTGCTCGATCAAGCGCTCGGCCAGATGCGCGCTCTCATTCATTGCGACCATCCACCCCACCCCATACCGACTGAAGACGTCGAGGATCACGTACAGCGAGTAGTAGAGGTACGGGATCGGACCCTTCAGCTTGGTGATGTCCCACGACCAGACCTGATTCGGGCGCGTCGCCACGAGCTCGGGTTTGGTGTACGCCGGATGCCGGGCCTGGTCGCGCCGCTCCCGTACTTCGTCGGCCGCGGCGAGCACGCGATACATCGTACGCGGGGAGCAGAGGTAGGTCTGCTCCTCCAGTAACGTGGCATGGACTTCGGCGGGCGACTGGTCGACGCACCGCTCGCTGTGCAACGCGTCGAGCACGGCTTGGCGTTCGGTGGAGACCAGCGCCCGCGGCGATGGCGCGCGGGGCCGCCGCGGCGTCGCCGGCGGCGTGGGCCGCCGCCGCCGATAGAGGGACGCGCGGGACAGGCCGACGCTCTGACACAGCGCCGACGTCTCGCCCGTCGCCGTGACGGCCTCGATCGCGATCATCAGTCGGTCTCGTCGTTGTCGAGGGGTTTCAGGGGGATCCCCAGGATCTCGGCAACTTTTTTTGGGAGCGTGATGATCGTCTCCGCGCGCTGCAGCTGCCGCTGAAGCCGGCGGTTCTCCGCCTCGAGCCGCGTGACGCGCGGGTCGACCGGGCGCGGCGTCGGTCCCCGGTGGCGCCCGCGCATCTCTCGCAGGGCGCCTTGCTCTCGCTGCCGCCGCCAGTTCGTCAGCAGCGACGAGTACAAGCCCTCGCGGCGCAACAGGGCGCCCAGCTCGCCGGGCTTCTTGCAAGCGTCCGCTTGCTTGAGGATGCGGAGCCGATACTCCGCGGGGAAGCGCCGCCGCGGGGCCTTCGCCGGCACTTCAGGATCGGGGTCGGTCACGCGTGACGTGGTCGTGGGGCCGACGGCTCCGGTCGCCCTCCGGGCTTCCTCCGCCTCCGGCCCCACGACCACGTCCATCTCTACGGCTGGTGGCATACGAATCATCCATCGAACCCTCCTCGCCCCTACACTAATCTCACGAGGGAGGTTGTCTCACAGATTATTGGCACAGGGGGGGAGGACGTCACACAGGCTACCCTCACGACCTTTGTCGAGACGGCGCCGCGCTTTGAGGGGAGGTCGAGCGTCCGGACGTGGCTCTTCGGGATCCTCTATAAGAAGATTGCCGAGGCGCGGCGGGCACGCGATCGCGATCGGCGGATGGATGACATCGATGAGACCCGTGACGATCGGTTGGACACGGTAGGCGGCTGGAGCCCGTCACATCAGCCGGTTGACGTCGACTTGCACCATCAGAACGTCCGACGCGAGATCTTCGCGTGCCTTGACGCCGGTCCCCTTCGGCAGAGCTTGGCCTTTGTGCTACGCGAAGTCGAAGAACTCTCCACCAGGGATATCTGTAAGGTTCTAGTACTACTTTGTTAGATCCGCAATTGCACCGACTTTAGCGCCTCGATGCGCTTCAGGTAGAACGGCCGTGGAGCAAAGAGGTCCGCGGTGAAGATTTCCTGCACGATCGCGCGGGCCACTGGAAAGGTGAGCCCGGCGAGGTGCCGCCGCCGCTCGGCCTGCAGGAAGTTGTACGTCACGGCGGTGAGCACGACGTGATGGTGCCAGCCCGGGAACGTGCGGCCTTCGAAGTGATCCAACCCGAGGTGGGGCTTCAACTCTTGGTCCTGCTGCTCGATGGCCCACCGCTGATGCGCGAGTCGGACAAGCTGCGGCCAGGAGGTGGTGGCCGGCAGGTTGACGAAGAAGTATTTGGTCCGCGGCGTCGCGCCCGTGTCGCGTTCGGCCAGCAGCCACACCTCGGGGGCGAGCCGGCGGTCGCGCCAGTCGTGGGCCGGGGTCACCCGCAGGGCCACACACTGGACCGTCCAGCGGCGCCCGCCGCGGCGGTTGCGCCAGCTGATGGGCCGCCACCGCGGCTGCGCCTTGGCGGCCTGGGCCACCGTGTACGCCCGCACGCCCGCCGCCAGGTCTGGCCGGGTGCGCGGGCGCCCCAGCCGGCCGCCCCGCCGGTGCCCGAGGCGCGGCCGCCCCAGGAACACGGTCTGCGACGAGGAAATCCCCACCGCATAGGGGAGCCGCAACCGATGCCACATGGCCCGAAACAGGCCGGTGTCGCCAAACTCCGCATCGGCCAGCACGCCGGTGCCGGTGAGGCCGCTGGCGCGCACCTGCCGGAGCAGGGTGAGCGCTTGGCGCCACTTCGCCTGCAACCGGACACCCCGGGGAAGCCGCGCCCGATCGCGGGCGGCGTCGGTCAGCCACGCCTCGGGCACATAGAGCGCGGCCCCCAGCAAGTAGGCGCGCAGCCCGGTCCACAGCGCCGCGGTGACCGCCACTTGGCCATTGGCGACTTTCCCCACGGCCCCACAGTACTGGCGGGCCACCCCGACCGAGGACATCCCTGGCTTGGGGAAACTCGTGCCAGCGAAGATCACCAGCCCTTCGCGTTCGGGCAGCACCGCCCGCAGGCAGCGCCAGACGCCGTCGGCACTCCACGGCGCATCGGTGATGAAGTGTTGGAACGCTTGATAGCCCCCGGGATCGGTCCCCCGCGCCAGCATCGCTTCCATCGACTTGCGCGGGCTGTCGCTGAGCAACCCCTGGACGTACCGGCGCAACGCCAGCTCCTGTGCGCGATGGCCGAAGCACGCCTTGAAGGCCTCGAGCCATCTCATCAGGCGACGCAACTGCCCCACCGTGCGGCGGTCGTGCACTACCGCGCAGGGTACCGAATTCGCCGGAAAAGTACAATGTCCTCAAATTAGATCACTTGTCGGATCTCGCCCAAATTGTGCGATCTAACAAAGTAGTACTAGGGGTGACGAGCACTAATCTCGGTGTCATGCTCTTTCGCGTTCGCAAGCGAGTGCGAGGCTGCTTGGAGGCGAAACGCGTGTTGACATAGCGCCGTTGCGAATTTAGCAGACGGTGGCACCGGCGCTCGCAAGGGACAGAGTGTGATCCGAGTCGGCGCCTCCATCGGCTGATGTGCCGGCGCTGTCGGCGCTACGACGGCGATCCCATTCGGCCTGAAAATCAGGACAGCGCCGCTAACCCCCAGCG
Organism: Vicinamibacterales bacterium; assembly: GCA_965197935.1. Lineage (GTDB taxonomy): Bacteria > Acidobacteriota > Vicinamibacteria > Vicinamibacterales > CAZQMT01 > CAZQMT01. The sequence continues at coordinate 2,358,250 of CBDAOD010000003.1, forward strand.
ACGCCCAGCCTCATCGGCCCGAGTACTCGGAAAGCACTTCCAGCACCCCCTCAGAGCCGCAAAATACGTCGCGGTCCATCAGACCGGCGCCGCCCCCCGGAACGTCCAGCTCGTGTAAGAACTCCTACTCCGGCCGCACTCACTAGCAGGGAGCGGATTCATGGGCTCGCAATGGCCCGATGAGCTCACCACTTCCGGTCGGATAACAGAACGGGACCCCCGTTCGAGAGCCAAGGAGGAAAACCATGAGGAAGACATTGCCCCTGTTCATCGCGTCGGTTTTGGTCGCGACCTCGGCCATGGCGGGCCAGCGGGAACACCAGGCCGTAGAGCTCTTGCACGACATCGCCGAGCGCATCAGCGGCTATGCCCACTACACGACCTTCGATGATGTCTCGGTGGCGTTGGAAGAAGGCGTCGTCACCCTCGCGGGTAAGGTGACGACTGAGGTCAAGCGAGACGAGATCGCGAAACGGGTCGCCAACGTGCGGGGTGTTCGAGAACTTCACAACCAGATCGCGATTCTTCCAAGTTCTGAGGTCGACGATGCGATCAGGCGCCGGCTCGCCCGGAGCATCTACGGCACCCCCGTTGAGTTCGATGCCGTTCGGCCCGACAGGTTCCAGGCACTCCGCGACGACCTGGGCATCGGCGACTACGGCTCCTCTTCCTTGCGGGCGGGTGGATCCGCGTGGCTGGCTGGCCGGAACCACGAGCTAGGGGAGAGCGACGTCTGGGGGCCAATCGGACATTGGCCGTCGAGTGCCTGGACGTCGACTGCGGCGAACAGCTTCCGGCAGGACAGTCCATTCCAGAGGCCGATCCATATCGTGGTCGAGCACGCCCACGTCACGCTGAAAGGGATCGTGTCTGACAACGCCGAGCGCCTGCGGTTGAAATCGCTGACCGCATCGACCCTCGGAGTGCGCTCGGTCACGAGCGAGCTGAGAACCGAGGCCGACGTTCGTGCCGCGATGTGGCCGGACAGGGGGTCGGACGTCGCCTCCCCGTGTTCAAGGGGCGGGTCTGAATCCCAGATTGTGACAAGTGACACCGAGAAACCGTCATGTGGCGCCGATCCGACGCAGAACGTGATGGGCGACGCAGACTGGGAGGAATCACGATGCCAATCGACATTCACGGCCGTCGTCGGCAGCTCATCGACCGTGCCGCGCTCATCGGGGGGCGCGTCGCGGCCGTCATCGGAGCACCGGCCCTGATGATTGCCGGTCTGGGGATGAGCATCAGCATCGTCCTGCTGCCCTTCGGGTTGGTCCTGGGCGTGGCTGGCGTCCTGTTGCTGGTCTGGGGACTCTTCGGGCCTCTCGCGACCTAGCCGCCCGGGGAGGGACGTGAAGGAGCTCTCCGCGCGTCTGGCCGCTCGTTCGGAGCCGTGTCACCAACGGTGCCACACGTTGCCAGCGGTTAGATGCACTCACTAGCAGGAGTCGAGATGACAACCTCGCAGGGGCCCGATGCATCGAGATGCTTCCATCGAGAGGGGAAGAATGGGACTCCGGTTCCCACAAGCTAAGGAGGAAATCATGAGGAAGACGCTGCCCTTACTCGTCGCATCGGTTCTGGTCGCAACTTCGGCCATGGCTGGCCCGAGGGAACGCCCAGAGGCACAGCTCATGCATGATATCGCCGAGCGGATCAACAACTACGTCTACTACACGATCTTTGACGATGTCTCAGCGGCGCTGAACGACGGAGTCGTCACGCTGACCGGCAAGGTCTCGATGGGATACAAGCGCAACGAGATCGCGAGGCGTGTGGCCGAACTGGACGGAGTACGGGAGGTCCAAAACCACATCCAGCTCTTCGTGAGGTCGCAGCTGGACGACGCAATCAGGCGTCGACTCGGCCGGATCATCTATGGAAACATCCACTTCCGGCAGTACAATTCGGCGCATGCGCCCATCCACATCGTGGTAGAGCACGCGCACGTCACGCTGAAAGGAGTCGTGACCGACAATGTCGACCGCATGCGGGTGCGTTCGCTCATCGCACCGACGATCGGTGTGCTCTCGATCACGAGCGAACTGAAGACCACGGCCGAGGCTCGTGCAGCGGCGGAGTGAACAGGCAGTTGAATCGCGACGAGTTGAAAGGGCCTCCGCGGCGGCGGAGGTCTCTGCGCGAATTCCGCTGCCATGGTTGACACCCGCTCGGCGTTCTGGCTGGGCTGTCGACAGAAGTGACCGGGGGCCCTCGTTCTGTCTCTGACGCTCGACAGCCGCGAGCACCTTGGCCTCGCGCTCGAACCGGGCCAGCCGGTCCGCGTCGGCCGCGAAGGCCTCGGGCAAGACCTTGATGGCGACGTCGCGGTCGAGGGTCGTGTCCCGTGCTCGATAAACCTTGCCCATGCCGCCGGCGCCGAGGGGGGCGGTGATCCGGTAGGGGCCGAGCGTGGATCCGGGTGAGAGGGCCATGGCTACGGCTCGGTGGGCACGCGCGCCCTTGGGCCACAGCCTGGTCGCCGTCTGCAATCATCAGGAACCGCTGGCCGTCGGGAGTGATGTCATAGTTTGTCTGGCCCGAACCACTGCCCGACTGGAAGCGCCCCTCGAAGAGCGCTTGAGGCGGACCCGTCGTGAAGCTTGGCTCGGTCTCGACCGCCACGACCATCATCTGATCCCTACGACGATAGAACAGCTCCCGGCCGTCGGCTGACCATCGCGGCCCGGTACCGCCATTGGTCGAGATCGCCACGACGCCGCCAGGGCCGGGATAGGGCCGAACGTAAACCTCGCGCTGGCCCGATTCATCCGAGTGATACGCCAACCACCGACCATCGGACGAGAACGTCGGCGCACCCTCAGAGAACGCAGTGACAAGGAATGGCGTGGGCTCGCCCCCTCGCGGCAGGATCCAGATATCCCCCTGGAGCGTACTGGGATGAAGATCCCAGAACGCCAGGGTCTCGCCATGTGCCTCGGGTAATGCAACACCCCAACTTCAGAGCAGCCCATGTCGGATCGTGGTCCCCGCGCTTGTTGTAGAAGTGCCGAAAAGGCCGCCCGCCCGCCCGTGCCCGGGCACTCCGCGGTGATCCGCAAGGCCGTCAACGAGTTCGTGACGGACTAGCGGGAGCGGGCACTCTTCTGACCCGCGGACTTTGCGGAGGACTTCTCAGTTGGTCCGATGTCACGGGCGGCCTGCGCGGGCCGTGCTTCGGAAAGGGGAGCTGCTCGGTCGTTTTGAGGGACAGCCGGGTTTCGTTGGCCGTCGGCAGTGCGACCATGTTCTCTCTGAGGTGCGAGGCAGAGGGAGGATAGCAAGGGATCGCTTCGCACTGGCAGGTGGTTTTGTTGCAGAGGGCGGTTGGGTGGGCTATCGTCACAGTCCAGGCGGTCACGACAAGACGCCGTCGCCAAAAAGGGAGGTGCAATGTGATTTGGACGCCGGTCCTTTGGGCTCTGAGCCTCGTGTTCTCGATTGCCCCGCAGGGCGTTGATGCCGCAGTTTCCCCGGCGCAGGAGCGTCAGTTCAACTTCGTCGTCACGAGGATCAACGAGAGCTCCGGCGGTGAGGTCCGAGTCGGCATCGAAATCTCCGCGTCGGAGTCTTTTGAGTGCGAAGGAGCGGAGTTAGTCTTCAGAAGAGCGGCGGATGTGAATGAAGAGGTCGAGGTCGGCACGACGGGCATGCTCGCGCCACAATGCAACAGCTACCGAGACGGCCGTGTTGACGTTGTCGTGCAGTGGAAGTTTTACCAACGGGTGGCCCAAGCAGAAGGCAGGGTTCATCTTCACGACTTGCCCCGGCGTCTGCCCCTAGTACTACTTTGTTAGATCGCACAATTTGGGCGAGATCCGACAAGTGATCTAATTTGAGGACATTGTACTTTTCCGGCGAATTCGGGACCCTGCGCGGTAGTGCACGACCGCCGCACGGTGGGGCAGTTGCGTCGCCTGATGAGATGGCTCGAGGCCTTCAAGGCGTGCTTCGGCCATCGCACACAGGAGCTGGCGTTGCGCCGGTACGTCCAGGGGTTGCTCAGCGACAGCCCGCGCAAGTCGATGGAAGCGATGCTGGCGCGGGGGACCGATCCTGGGGGCTATCAAGCGTTCCAACACTTCATCACCGATGCGCCGTGGAGTGCCGACGGCGTCTGGCGCTGCCTGCGGGCGGTGCTGCCCGAACGCGAAGGGCTGGTGATCTTCGCTGGCACGAGTTTCCCCAAGCCAGGGACGTCCTCGGTCGGGGTGGCCCGCCAGTACTGTGGGGCCGTGGGGAAAGTCGCCAATGGCCAAGTGGCGGTCACCGCGGCGCTGTGGACCGGGCTGCGCGCCTACTTGCTGGGGGCCGCGCTCTATGTGCCCGAGGCGTGGCTGACCGACGCCGCCCGCGATCGGGCGCGGCTTCCCCGGGGTGTCCGGTTGCAGGCGAAGTGGCGCCAAGCGCTCACCCTGCTCCGGCAGGTGCGCGCCAGCGGCCTCACCGGCACCGGCGTGCTGGCCGATGCGGAGTTTGGCGATACCGGCCTGTTTCGGGCCATGTGGCATCGGTTGCGGCTCCCCTATGCGGTGGGGATTTCCTCGTCGCAGACCGTGTTCCTGGGGCGGCCGCGCCTCGGGCACCGGCGGGGCGGCCGGCTGGGGCGCCCGCGCACCCGGCCAGACCTGGCGGCGGGCGTGCGGGCGTACACGGTGGCCCAGGCCGCCAAGGCGCAGCCGCGGTGGCGGCCCATCAGCTGGCGCAACCGCCGCGGCGGGCGCCGCTGGACGGTCCAGTGTGTGGCCCTGCGGGTGACCCCGGCCCACGACTGGCGCGACCGCCGGCTCGCCCCCGAGGTGTGGCTGCTGGCCGAACGCGACACGGGCGCGACGCCGCGGACCAAATACTTCTTCGTCAACCTGCCGGCCACCACCTCCTGGCCGCAGCTTGTCCGACTCGCGCATCAGCGGTGGGCCATCGAGCAGCAGGACCAAGAGTTGAAGCCCCACCTCGGGTTGGATCACTTCGAAGGCCGCACGTTCCCGGGCTGGCACCATCACGTCGTGCTCACCGCCGTGACGTACAACTTCCTGCAGGCCGAGCGGCGGCGGCACCTCGCCGGGCTCACCTTTCCAGTGGCCCGCGCGATCGTGCAGGAAATCTTCACCGCGGACCTCTTTGCTCCACGGCCGTTCTACCTGAAGCGCATCGAGGCGCTAAAGTCGGTGCAATTGCGGATCTAACAAAGTAGTACTAGACGGTCACCTCCCGTGCGGAGGCGTGGATTGGTGCTCACCTTCCAGCGCCGTCCCGTTGCATCGACGGCGGCGCATGAACGTCATGGTGATTTACTGAATTGGTGCCGGAGGTGGGAATCGAACCCACACGGGGAGTGAACCCCACGGGATTTTGAGTCCCGCGCGTCTGCCAGTTTCACCACTCCGGCACGCCGAGGTGGGGTAGCCGAGAGGACCCGAAGTATACCACTCTGCTGTGGTTTGTCCTCGACACGGCGGGGGCCGATCTGTTGCGACGGGCACCTGTCGACGCGTCCTCGTCTTCCCGCGTTTGCTGCTTCTGGACTCTGACCCTCAGGAGCGACAACCCGTGAATGAATGGCCGACGACCGACGCGACGGTTGCCGGGCGCTATCGGATTGTCGGGTAGTCGATCCCCAGCTGCTCGAGATAGGTCTCGAACCGCGCCGGGTCGTAGTAGTACTTGCGCATCTCGGGCCGGTGCCGGTCCATGATGCCCTTGTTCATCCAGATGGCGGGCGTGTCGTCCGGGCCGATGAGCGCCTCGTACTGCATGTCCTTGGTTTGCACGTTCCTGAAGTAGTCCCAGGCCTGCTCGATCAGCGCGGGCTGCAAGAGCAGATCCAGCATCGTCATCGCGTGCGCCTTGGCGCCGGCGACGACGCCCTTGTGGGCGATGGGCGTTGCCATCGCGACCGCGCTCGACCAGTGATGTCCGGGGCCGGCCTGGATGTTGGCCGGGTACAGCAGAACGGCCGTCGGAACGTTCCAGGAAATGTCGCCGATGTCGTCCGAGAAGCCGCCCATCTTCTCGTCCTCGGGGATCTTCGATCGGCCCACGAGCGGTGGCATTTGGGTGGCCAGCCCGGTCTCGGGTACGTTCATCTCGCGCTGGAGGGCCTTGGCAAGCGCGACGTCGTCCGCGCTCCATTCGGGAAGGCCGACCTTCTGGGCGTTGGCGTAGAGGGCCTCGCTCACGTCTTTGCTCATGTGGGCCGGCCAGGCCGAGCCGAGCACCCGCGAGGTCACCGTCGTGTTGGTCATGAGGGCCGCGCCCTCGGCGATCGCATTGCCGGCCTCCCGCAGTGCCTTGATGCGCGGGTGGTCGGTCTCGCGGAAGTAGTACCAGACGCTCGAATTCTGGGGCACGACGTTCGGCTGGTCGCCGCCGTTGGTGATCACGTAGTGCGATCGCTGCTGGATGCGCAGGTGCTCGCGCCGGAAGTTCCACCCGACGTTCATCAGCTCCACCGCGTCGAGCGCACTGCGACCGCGCCACGGGCGGCCCGCGCTGTGGGCACTCTGCCCCGCAAACTGATACTCGACCGAGACGAGGCCCGATCCCGGTGACTCGCCCCAGAACACCGCCATCGTGCTGCCGACGTGCGAGTAGAGCACGATGTCTACGTCCTCGAAGTAGCCCTCCCTAACGTAATAGGCCTTCGTCGCGAGCTGCTCCTCGGCCACGCCGGGCCAGATGCGAATCGTCCCGGGAAGCCCCTCGCGTTCCATGATCTGCTTGACCGCGAGTGCCGCCGTGATGTTCATCGCCTGGCCGGAGTTGTGCCCTTCGCCGTGCCCCGGCGCGCCCTCGACGAGCGGGTCGTGATAGGCGACGCCGGGCTTCTGCGAGGCCTGCGGGATGCCGTCGAGATCGGTTCCCAGCGCGATCACCGGCTTGCCAGATCCCCACGAGGCCATCCACGCCGTTGGAATGCCCGAGATGGCTTCCTCCACGTCGAAGCCGTTCTCTCTCAGGATGTCTGTGAGATAGCGCGAGGTCTCGAACTCCTGGAAGCCGAGCTCGCCGAAGCTGAACACGCTGTCGACCATTTGCTGGGCGAGCACGCGGCGGCTGTCGATGTCGGCGACCACCTCTTGCTTGAGCGAGTCGAGCCGGGCGTCTTGCTGGGTGGCAGCCGCCACCATGGGTTCCAGGCGCTCGGTGCCCGCCGAGAGGAGAACCACGGCCGCGAGCACCAGGATGACCGGGAACGACGAGCGCAGACGACGTGAGTGCATGATGCCCTCCGAGGCTCGGGTTTGATCGCGCGGGCCGTGAGGTCCGCCGGCCGTCACTCTTGCTCGACGACGGGGAGGTCGGCGCGGAAGCGTCGCCGCGCCCGCGCGTGGGAGCGGTCGCCGGACAGAGCCCGGGTGATGGCGCCCTCGAGCCAGTCGTAGGGCACCGCCCCGACGACCGGCTCGGCGGCGCCGAGGTCGTCGCCGTTCGCGGCGACGAGCATCGTTGGAACGGAGCCGATTCCCAGCGACACCGCGAGCTCGATGTCATCCCGGACGCGCGCGGCGTAGGTGTCGTCCTCCAGTGCCTGCCGGAGCGCGGCGGGATCGAGGCCGGCGCGTTCGGCGATCCTCGCCAGGACGCCGACGTCGGCAATGTCCTGCCCCGCCTCGAAGTAGGCCCGGAAGATACCCAGATGCACGTCGCGATAGCGATCGTGATCGAGCGCGAAGAACGCGGCCTCCAGCGCGCGGCGGCTCCGGGAGGGTCTGGGAGGAATCTCCATCGCGAGGCCGCGGTCGGCGGCGAGTGGGCGCACGCTGCGACGCCAGTGGCTCTGGATGTAGTCGCCTCCCGGATCGGGTTGCGGCACCGGCTCGGGTCTGAGCTCGAACGCGTGCGACACGATCGTCATCTGCGCGCCGAACGGGCGCGTGGCCTCCTCGAGGATCGGCTCCTCGAGGTAGCAGTAGGGTCAGACGTAGTCGCTGAAGACGTGGATCGCGATCGGCATGCCCGTCATTGTATCCGGCCCACCAGGCGGCGTATGCCGCTTTCCGGCTCGCGATGGACCGGCGCGACGACGGGGCGCCTCGTGCGAGGCGGGGCGATCGTCCGATGTCCTATCGCTGGACGCGGCCGCTCGCGTCGCCGCCGACGAGCCGGTCCACCTCGGCCACCGACACACGGTTGAAGTCACCCGGGATCGTGTGCTTCAGGGCGCTCGCCGCGACGGCGAACCGCAGGGCGTCCTCGGGGGTGCGGCCGGTCGCGAGCGCGAAGATCAGCCCGGCCGCGAAGCTGTCGCCGGCGCCGATTCGGTCCACTAGGCGGATCTCGTAGCGCTGACTGACGTGGAACGATTGACTAGCTGCGTCGTAGAGCGCCGCGCTCCAGCCGTTGTCGCTGGCCGACAGGCTCTCGCGGAGGGTGATCGCCACCTGCCGTACACCGAACTCCTCGACAATCTGTCGCGCCACCGTGTGATACCCCTCCACGCTGAGCGTGCCCGCGGCGGCGTCGGACCCGGAAACCCGCATGCCGAGGGCCGCCTGGATGTCCTCCTCGTTGGCGATGACGACGTCCGCGTGCGAGACGATCGCGCGCATTACCCGCTGCGCGTCCGCCTCCGACCAGAGCTTGCGCCGATAGTTGAGATCCAGGCTGACCCGCGTGCCGGCCGCCCGCGCGGCCTGGAGCGCCTCGTGGGTGCAGGCGGCCGGCCCGGGGCCGAGCGCCGGTGTGATCCCGGTGCAATGGAACCAGCCCGCGCCCTCGAGGACCGCCGACCAGGGTATCTGGCCCGGCTGGAGCTCGCTGACGGCGGAGTGCGCCCGGTCGTAGACGATCGTCGACGGCCGCTGGCTCGCACCGGTCTCCGCGAAGTAGATCCCGAGCCGTGAGCCACCCCGCAGGATCTGCGCCGTATGGACGCCCTCCGCCCGGAGGAGCTTGATGGCCGCATCGCCGACGGCGTGCGCCGGCAGCCGGGTGACGTAGTGGCTCTCCAGGCCGAAGCCTGCCAGGGCGATCGCGACGTTGGCCTCGCCGCCCCCGAAGCTCGCGTGCAGATGGGACGACTGGAAGAGCCGCTCGAACCCCGGCGGGCTCAGACGCAGCATGATCTCGCCGAAGGTGACGATCTTGGCCGGGGGCCGACCGGCGCCGCCCAGTGGCTCGTTGCCGGCCACTACGAGGCGGCCCCGCGAGCGCCGTCGGCCCGGGCGATGTCCACGGCCTCCAGGAGCCGTCGCGCCTTGGCGGTCAGGCGCGCGAAGTGGCCGCCGGCGATGGCCTGCGGATCGAGCAGCGCGGTGCCGATGCCGACGGCTGCGGCGCCGGCGCGGATCCAGTCGCCGGCGTTCTCGATCGTGACGCCGCCGGTGGGCATCAGCTTGACCTGCGGGAGTGGGCCTCGCAGATCGCGGAGATACTGCGGTCCCATCGCGCCCGCCGGGAACACCTTGACGATATCCGCGCCCTCCCTCCAGGCGTTCAGGATCTCGGTCGGGCTGAAGCACCCAGGCATCACGGCGATCTGGTGGTCGCGACACCAGGCCACGACCCGCGGGTCGTGGATCGGGCTGACGACGAAGCGTGCGCCCGCCGCGACCACCCGCTCCGCCGCGTCGGGGTCGGTAACGGTTCCGGCACCCAGCACGCACGCATCGGCCAGCCCCATCGCGAGCTCACGGATCGCCTCGACGGCGCCCGGCACGGTCATCGTGACCTCGAGGACCCGCACGCCCCCGGCCACGAGGGCATCGGCAATCGCCCGCACCCGCGACGCATCGTGCGTCCGGATCACGGCCACGATGCCGGCCCGTTCGATTTCGGCGACGACCTCGCGCGAGGAGGCCGCAGGTTCGGGAGGGTGGGGCTGCACGTGCCGCATGATTCCGCAATCCGCGGCCGGTTTCAATAGCCGCCGTCGCGCGGGAGCGCCAGACCGCCGGCTCCTCACTGATTCACGCCGCCTTGCGAGGAAGTCGCCGCCGGCGCCCGGGACGGCAGTAGAATCCTTCCGTTACCCACGTCCTTGACCGCCCGGGCCGCCACAACACCCACTCAGGAGGCATGATGCCGGACGACCCCACGCCCAGCGACCCGCGCGGCGTCTCGCGCAGAAGCTTCGTCACCACCGGCTGTACGGCGCTCGCCGGCTCGGTGCTGATCGGCCGGCTGCCGCTAGCGCGGCCGGCGGCCCGTCAAGCCTCCGGTCCCCGGCGGCGGATCGCCCTGGTGGGGACCGGTGTTCGCGGCACCTCGTTGTGGGGTCGAGAGGTGGCCCGCCGGTACCGGGACGACGTCGAGATCGTCGGGTTGTGCGACATCAACCCGGGACGCCTCCAGTACGGGCGTCGCTACATCGGCGTCGACTGTCCCACGTTCGGGAGCTTCGAGCGGATGATCGAGACGACGAGGCCGCACCGGATCATCGTGACGACGGTCGACGCCACGCATGACGAGTTCATCGTCACGGGCATGGAGCGAGGATGCGACATCATCACCGAGAAGCCGCTGACGACGGACGAGATCAAGTGTCAGCGGATCCTCGACGCCGAGTCGCGCACCGGGCGCGATCTCGTCGTCACGCACAACTACCGCTACTCGCCGCACCGCGCCCGGATCAAGGAGTTGCTGATGGATGGGCGGATCGGCCGGGTGACCTCGGTCGACTTCCACTGGTATCTCGACGTCTACCACGGGGCGGATTACTTCCGTCGCTGGCACGGGAAGGAGCGGTTCTCCGGGGGGCTGTACGTCCACAAGGCCTGCCACCACTTCGACCTCCTGAACTGGTGGCTGGAGTCGGATCCGGAGAACGTGTTCGCCCTCGGAGCCCTGGAGTACTACGGCAAGAACCACTCGTTTCGCCATACCCAGTGCCGCGAGTGCCCGCACCGGCCGTCCTGTCGCCACTACTGGGACATCACCGCCGACGAGCATCTGTCGAACCTCTACGTTGCGAACGAGCATCACGACGGCTACATCCGCGACGGCTGCGTGTGGGACGAGGCCATTGACATCTACGACAAGATGACCGCCCAGATCCGCTACGCGAACGGGGTGCAGGTGAGCTACTCGTGCACGACCTACTCCCCCTACGAGGGCTATCGGATTGTGTTCAACGGAACCGGGGGACGGCTCGAAGCGTGGATCCAGGAGCGGCAACCCTGGGCCACAGACGATCACGACGAGATTCGGGTGACGGACAACTTCGGCGAGACCCAGCTGATCCGCGTGCCGCACGCGGCGGGGGGACACGGGGGCGGGGACGTGCGCATGCAGGATCGGATCTTCCGGGATCCCGCCGAGCCGGACCACCTTCGGCAGGCGGCAGGCTCGCGGGATGGCGCGATGGCGGCGTTGATCGGGATCGCCGCGCGCACCAGCGTCAAGACCGGACGGCCGGTGGACATCGGGAGCCTGACCTCCCTCACTCCCCGGGCCGAGTGGCCGTCGTGATCCGGCCGGCGCGACCTCGTCGGGTCGCGCAGGGTGGCGCGGAACGGGCGCGGCGCGGTGCCGTTCCCCGCGACGGGTCTGCGTGGCGGGTGGGACTCAGACGCGACCGTGGGGGAGGGGTTCGGTGCGATCCCGCACGGGCAGGAACGCGGCGATCTCGTCCTTGCGCGCGCGGGCGTCCGCCTCGCCGAGCGCGAGCAGGTGGTGGAGGTAGTCGGGCTGGAACATGACCAGGCTCAGCAGGTCGTTGGAACGGGTCTCTCGCGTGCCCAGTCCACGGGTCAGGAACCGAAAGGCCTGAGGGAGCGCCGTCTCGAACTCGTTGGCGAGCTGCCCCAGGTCTCGTGAGGGACGAAGGACCAGCAGGTGGACCGGTCGCAGGCCGCCCCGCCGCTCCTCGGGCAGGGCGCCGACCAGGTGGTTGATGCGCTCGAGGCGCAGCGCGTCGCCGTCGAACTGGTCGAGGAAGATGGCGTTCATGAGGGCGCCGGCGACCTGCGCCGGGGGCGGATACCCATCGACCGAGGGTATGTCGGCCTCGTCTCGCCGCCGGGGGTACCGGGTCGAGATCGCGAGAATGCGCCCGGCGCCGAGATGGACCGCCGGGGAGAGCGGCGCCGTCAGACGGATGCCACCGTCGCCGAACCACGCCCCGTCCACCTGAATGGCGGGGAAGAAGATCGGGAGCGCGGACGAGGCCATGATGTGCTCGACCGTCAGGGCGCAGCTGATGCTCTTCCGGTGCGCGCGTTCCCACAGCTGGATCTCGCGCCCACGCACCCACGTGATCGATTGTCCGGTCGTGTAGCTGGAGGCCGTCAGCGCAACGGCCTTGAGGGTCCCCTCACGCAGGTTGCGCTCGACACCCGTCAGCACGTTGTCCTCGGTGTTCAAGACGCTGCTGAGCAGCTGCCGGAGGGGCTCGGTCTCGACGAGACCCTCGGTCGGCGGCGCTCCTCGGTTGCCGCCGGACAGCAGCCTCACGCCCCAGCGCAGCACGTGTTTGGCGAGGTCGGTCGTCCCGACGTCGAACACGTCGTTGATGCGAAGCCGGCTCCAGAGCTCGAACAGGTGCTGGGACCGGTCGTGCAGGCTGCCGGGGTGGCAGGCCAGAAAGGCGGCGTTGACCGCACCGGCGGAAACGCCGGTGACGATGTCGACCGAGAGGTCGGGGTGTTCCTGCGCCAGAAAGCGGAGGAAGCCGACCTGATAGGCAGCCCTGGCGCCGCCCCCGCTCATGACGATGGCGAGATCCGAGCTCACGCGTGGTGATCCAACTGTTTCTCGACTTCTACGATCCTCCGCGGGGAGGCCAGTTCATGGTAGCGCAGGACGCCCGGACTCGCTCAGACGCGCCGCCCCCAGACCTCGACCACGGCCGGCGTGAGGCTGTTACAATTCGGATGCGGTTGCGCGTGTCGCGCCGCATCCGAATGGGTCGGGCCGGCGACGAAGGGAGATGGGTATGAGTCAGCTCGAAGTGCGCGGCGGCGGTCCGGCGTGGCGCGACCCCGAACCAGGCCGCCGCGGCGTCTGGCGCAAGGCGGCGCTGGTCGTGTGCCTCGCGGTGGCCGGTCTCGCGGTCCGTGACGCCCATCCGACAGCCTTCGGCCACCGGCCGAGCGACTCCGTTCCACCGGGCACGAACGCCAGCCAGTCGTCGCCGACAGCACAGGTCGATCTCGCGCAGCGCGCGGAGGCGCTCGCGCAGGAGCTCGTCGTCGCCGATGCGCACATCTATACTCCGTATCGCCTGCTCCTCAACGACGAGGACGTGGCCTTGCACAGCGCGACGGGAGACTTCGACTACCCACGGGCCAGGGCCGGTGGCCTCGACCTCGCGTTCATGTGCGTCTTCGTGCCGGCGCAGCACCAGGAGCGCGGCGACGCCAGGGCGGTCGCCGACGGCCACATCGATCGCCTCGAGCGGCTCGCCGCCGATCATCCCGACAAGTTCGCCATCGTGACGTCGGTCGAGGAGGTGACCGCACGCGCGGGTGGAGACGAGGTGCTGTTGGCGATGGGCATGGTCAATGGCGCTCCCATCGGCGACGATCTCGAGAGCCTGCAGCACTTCTACGATCGCGGGATCCGCTACCTCGCCCTGGCGCACTCCAGACCGAACCAGCTCAGCGATTCGTCGTTCGCCGGCGATCGTCCCTGGAAGGGACTCAGCCCCTTTGGCAAGACCGTCGTGGTCGAGATGAATCGGCTTGGCATGATCGTCGACACGTCGCACCTGTCGGATGACGCGTTCTATCAGATCGTCGAGCTCTCGGAGGCCCCCATCATCGCGTCGAGCTCTTCGTCGCGGCGCTTCACGAGTGGCTGGGAGCGCAACATCGACGACGCGATGGTGGTGCGGCTCGCGCGGAACGGCGGGCTCGTCGGCATCAGCTTCAGCTCCGACTTTCTTCACGACCGATACAAGGACGCGAACATGGAGGTCTGGCACCACCTGGAGAAGGACGGGATCGGGATCAACACGGCGGAGGGCGTCCGGCTGGCCCGGCAGTATCGTCAGGACCACGACATCGGCTACGCGACGGTGAGCGACGTGGCGGATCACATCGATCACCTGGTCGAGCTCGTGGGCGTCGACCATGTCGGTCTGGGATCCGACTTCGATGGGGTGGGAGACTCGCTGCCGGTGGGATTGAAGGACGTCTCGGCGTACCCGCGTCTCATCGAGGAGCTGCTCCGACGCGGCTACTCGGAGGCCGAGGTCGAGCAGATCTGCCCTGGCAACCTGCTGCGGGTGTGGGCGGAGGTCGAGCGGGTTGGCCGGCGGCTGCGCGGCGAAGCACGGTAAGGACCGCCGAGGTCAGGGCCTCACCGTGCCGTCGGTCTTCCAGAGGTAGAGCGTCCGTGTCGTGCCGCGCGTGTCGGTGAAATTGTCGATCCGGTCCGCCTCCCAGTCCCCCATGCTAAACGCGTGGGACACGATGCGTGCCCCCGCCTTCAACTGCCCGGTCAGCAGGGGCCGCAGCTTCAGGTTGGACGACGAGAGCAGGTAGAGGGTGACGACGCTCGCTTCGGAGACGTCGGCGGCCATTGCGTCTCCGAGCCTGAACGTCACGAGGTTCTCGACGCCCGCCTTCTTCGCGTTCGCCTCCGACTCGGCGATCCGTTTGGGGTCGAAGTCGATTCCGACACCCCGCGCCCCGAACTGGGTGGCCGCCGTGATGACGATTCGCCCGTCGCCGCAGCCGAGGTCGTAGACGACGTCGTCCTTCGTGACGTCGGCGAGCGCCAGCATTCGGTCGACCACCTCCTGGGGCGTCGGGACGAAGGGTGCCAGGCTCGACTGGGTGGCCTCGAGGGGCTGGACACCCGGGAGCCAGGGCGACCAGCTCCCCAGGAGGCCGAGTCCCCAGAGCAGTGAAATGGCGGTGAGTGTTCGGAGCATGGTCGTCGTCCCCTCCCGGGCCGGCACGGTCGAAGTGGTTCTGTCGAGCGGCCCCTCTTGGTTGGTCGGCGGGCTCGGACGACAGCCGGGCCCCCGGGAGGCTGCCGGCCGCCGACCCAAGCGGCACGAGCCGTATTGTAGCGGCAAGACCGGTGTGGCGAGCAGGCTCCCGGAGGAGGTCCGGAATGGCGGATCCGTTCGGAACATCCAAAGTATGGTCCCGCCGACCCGCGCGAGTGTCCCATGACGGGACAGGTCCGGGCAATTCTCAAGAAATTCATCTGGATGGATCAGAATGGTAAATTTGAGTATCCAAAATTGTAGGAAATTGTGCGAAACAGACTGATTTCCTAGTGTTTTCGTTGCTCGATGGGCCCACAGTGGGGTATACTAGTTGGGCTACGCTCTCGGACTTAGCCCTGCATTAGGCATAGTTGCTTCCAACGGGGGAACGAGTGACATTTCAGGTCGGAGACAAGGTCATTTACCCGAATCACGGACTCGGTGTCGTTGAGCTGATCGAGGACAGGACTATCCTGGGCACGACCTGTGGGTTCTACAAGCTGCGTATGGTCTCGAACGACACCACGGTGCTCGTCCCGGTCGGCAATGTGGAGAGCGTTGGTCTGCGCCGCGCGATTGATGACGCGGAGGTCGATCGTCTGTTCTCGCTGCTGGGTGACGGCAAGATCGACAAGCACCAGAACTGGAAGGGGCGCTTCAAGGACAACTCCGACAAGATGCGCACCGGCTCGATCTACGACGTGGTGGACGTGCTCAAGAACCTGACGTTCCTCAGCAAGTCCAAGAACCTCTCGTTTCGAGAGAAGCGAATGCTCGACCGCGCCAAGTTCCTGGTGATCTCCGAGATCTCGGAAGTCGTCAGCAAGTCGGCCGAGACGATCGAGGAGCGGGTCGACCGGTCCCTGGAGCGGTGCTTCGCCACGCGGAACCGGGCGTTGGCCCGGGCGAAGGCCGCCGAGGGTGCCGTCGCGAAAGCCCGTGCAACCAGGAACTCCGTGAAAGCGACGACCGGTGTGGCCGGGGCGCGGAAGCCGGCGGGCGGGAAGTCGGCCGTGAGCAAGTCGCCGGTGGGCAAGTCGGCGGTGAGGAAGGTGGTGGTGGCCAAGGCGGCGACTGCCTCCCGTGTAGCGTCGCGCCGCGCGGCGCGTGCGTCCTGATCGGGCGCCGAGCTCAACGAGTCAATCGAGGCCCGATCGGGGATCGTCCCGGTCGGGCCTTTTCCTTTTCGCGATGTCCTCCGCGTGCTCCGGACCGGCTGCGTGTCGCGTGCTCCTCGCGCCGGCGGGACACCGATGAGCGTGCCGCGTGTCACGGGCTTCCCCACGGTGGTCGCCGCCGCGCGATCGATCGTCGCCTACGTCGTGGTGTCCGCCTACGCGCTCGTGGCGGGTCCCCCCGGGCTGCTCCTGGCCCTGCTCTTCACGTGGCCGGGCGTCCTCTACTGGCTGGGGCTCCAGGGCGTCCGGCTCGGACTCGTGCTCACGGGGATCCGCTATCGGGTGGTCGGGATGGAGCACGTCGATCCCGCCCGCGCCTCGGTGTACTGCGTCAATCACACGAGCAACGTCGAGCCCCCGATCCTGTACGCGGTGTTCCGCACGGTGTTCCCGCGGTTCCGGATCCTCTACAAGGCCGCGTTACGAAGGCTACCGGTGCTGGGACGCGGCTTCGAGATCGTCGGCTTCGTCCCGATCGATCGCAGCAACCGGGAGCAGAGCCGTGAGGCGATCGAGCAGGCCGCCCGCGCCCTGAAGGACGGCAACTCGTTCTTGATCTTCCCCGAGGGCACGCGCAGCCGCACTGGCGAGCTCCTGCCCTTCAAGAAGGGCGGATTCATCCTGGCGATCAAGGCGCAGGCGCCCATGATACCCATCGCGATCCAGGGGGCGAGGTCGGCCATGAGAAAGGGGAGTCCCGTCTTGTATCCGGTCGTCGTCAGCGTCAAAATCGGAGAGCCGGTGGAAACCGGCGAGCTCCGCCACTCGGACCGTGAGAGTCTGAGAGACGAGGTTCGCTCGCGCATCGAGGCGCTGCTGGCCGCCGGACCAGTTTCGGACGGGTGAACGGCCGCCCATCCACGAGCCCATGCCTGTCGATCTTCTCGTGACGCTCGGTCGGACCCTCGGCTTCTCCTTCGCCGCGGGGGTGAACCTGTACGCCACGGTCGCCGTCCTGGGGCTGGCCTCGCGGTATGGCTGGGTGGCGTTGCCGACCCAGTTCGAAGCCTTCGACAACGACATCGTGATCGTGGTTGCACTCTCGCTGTACACGGTCGAGTTCTTCGCCGACAAGATCCCGTGGCTCGACTCGGTCTGGGATGCCGTGCACACATTCGTGCGACCGCTCGGCGGCGCGATCATCGCGGTCGCGACCCTGGGCGAGGCATCGCCCTGGATGCAGGGACTCATCGCGTTGCTGGGTGGGTCGGTGGCCGCCAGCAGCCACGTCACCAAGGCCGGGACGCGCGTGATGGCCAACGCCAGCCCCGAGCCGTTCTCGAACTGGATCCTGAGCTTCCTGGAGGATATCTTCGCGGTGGGGTTTGGCTTCCTGGCGTTGAGCTACCCGATCGCCGCGCTGGTGGTCGCGACCGTGTTGCTGGTCGTGATTCTCGCCTTCGCCACGGTCATCATCCGGGCCGCACGCCGCCGCTTCAGGGAGGGCCGGCGGGCGATCTGAGGAACTATTCTTCCTCGTCGCGCCTTGCTCGGGCCGGTCCCGGCATCTCCCAAGGTGGCCCTTGGTGCGACGCAGGACTCTTACCACGGGCTGCTAGGGCGCGACCGCGCTCTGCCGATACCACTCGATCTTCGTGCCCGGGTAGTAGTGCGCGAGGATGTCGGCGGCCGTTTCACCGGCGCGCGCTCGAGCGAGCGCGCCCGTCTGGCACAACCCGGCGCCATGGCCGTAGCCGGCGCCGGCGAACCGGAAGTCGTCCCCGTCGCGTCGGACCGTGAAGCGAGTGCTGCGGATCGAATCCGAGCCGTAGTGGCTCATCACGATCGCCCGGAGCACCTCTCCGCGCACGGTGCGCGTGTCACCCAGCGTGACCCCGATCGCGCGTCCGGCGATGTCCCGCTCCACGACCCGCACCGATGCGAGCCGTGGGCCGACGCGGGTGCTGTCGTAGCGGTTGAGCATCTCCCGAAATCGATCTGCCTCTATCGTCCACTGCCACGACGCGGGGCTCTCGACGGTGCAATAGCTATCTGGACGCGCCGTCAGATAGGCGTGTTCGGTGCCGCCCCAGACGGCGTTGGCCGCGCTGGTATACCCACCGCAGTTCGAGTGGAAGAGCGCCTGAATCGGCCACGTGCCGTGGGTGATCACCTGCCCGGCCGTCCGGCGGACGGCCTGGCGGGCGAGCTCCCGAAGCTCCGCGGCGTGGGCTCCGGGGTCGCGGAAGACCTGACAGTGCGTCGTGGTGCACAGGTCGAAGCCCTCCTGCGTGTGCCGCCCGAGGTTGGCGATAGCGTAGGTGCGGGTCACGAGGCCCTGGACTTCGGCGAGACGCTGTGCCGTGGCGATGTCCACCGAGCCAATCGACACCTCCGCCAGCACCACCCCCACGACGTACTCCTCCAGGGGAAGCGACCAGATCTTCCCGCGCTGGTCGTCCTGGAGGAGCACGCGGACCTCGCTCCCGGACGGCGTGCGCGGGAGCGAGGCACAGCCGGTCAGCCAGCCGATCGCGAGCACGATGGCGACGCCACCCGCGCGGCGGGCCCGTGACGGCCGGCGGGTCGGCGCGCGCGCCGTCCACACGAACTTCCGGCGGACGGCGCGAGGTGGCTTGGGGGCGGCAGGGGTCTGCTCGACGCCGACATGAGGCCTTCGTTTGCGCATCTGCGAAGGGTATCGGACCCGCCCTGGGCTCTCAGTAGGCTAGTGGTGTGTCCCAAGAATAACTTTGCACTTCCCAACCTTCTCTAGAATCGTATCGACCGTCGCGGTCCAGACAAAGGGTTGGGGGTTGTCGTTGTAGCGCTGGAGGTAATCGTTGATGGCGGCGACGAGTTCGTCGACACTGCAAAACACCCCGCGGCGGATGCGTTTCTGCGTGAGCTGGCTGAACCAACTCTCGACGAGGTTGAGCCACGATGCGCCGGTAGGGGTGAAGTGGAGCGTGAAGCGCGGATGGGCCGCCAGCCAGGCCCGCACGGTCGGATGTTTATGCGTGCCGTAGTTGTCCAGAATGAGGTGGAGGTCGAGGCGAGAGGGGAACGCGCGGTGGAGTTGGCGAAGAAACTTCAGGAACTCCTGATGCCGATGCCGGCCGTGGCACTCGCCGATGACCTGCCCGGTCAGCATGTTCAGCGCGGCGAACAAGGTCGTTGTCCCGTGGCGCTTGTAGTCATGCGTGAGTGTCCCACAGCGGCCCTTCTTCATCGGCAGCCCGGGCTGCGTCCGGTCCAGCGCCTGAATGTGACTCTTCTCGTCCACACACAGCACGACGGCCTTCTCGGGCGGATTCATGTACAGCCCCACGACGTCCGTCAGCTTCTCCACGAACGCGGGATCGGTCGACAGCTTGAACGTCTCCACTCGATGGGGCTGGAGGCCATGCGCGTCCCAGATCCGCTGCACGGTCGAGCGACTGAGCCCCTGCGCCTTCGCCATCGTGCGACAACTCCAGGGGGTCGCCCCCGGTGGCGTGCGGTGCAACGTTGCGTGGACGATGGCTTTGACCCTGCGCGCACTGATCGTCGGTTTGCGCCCGCGCCCCTCACGCATCTCGAACACCGAATCAACGCCCTCCTCTCCAAACCGGTCGCGCCAAGCCAGCACGGTCGGCCGGCTGACGTCCACGGTCGCGGCAATGCGGCTGTTGGAACCCCCCTCGGTCGCCAGCAGCAACGCCTTCGCGCGGATGACTACCCGATGCGGGGCCGACGTACTACGGGCCCACTGTTCCAGGAGTCGCCGATCCTTCGCGGCCATGGACAGAGCGGCGGCGGCATCATTCATCCCGCCGATATTGCACGCAGGTCGTTGATATGTAAATGTATTTCAGGGACACTACACTAGCAGCCCGTGGTGAAAGTCCTGCTGCAGTCGGCCGGCGCTGCATCCCGCCTGACTGCGTTGCTCGTCGGTCAAATACTCCCGGTATTCTTGCTCCTCGCGCCTTGTCAGCCGGGCGCAGCGCCGCCCTTGGTGCGACGCATGACTTCCACCACGGGCTGCTAGAGGGGCCCCTGTCGGCCGACCGACGACCCCGTCGGCGGGCGGTCCCGTGGCGGCGCGGTCGTCGCCCCTGCCAAATCGTCGAGTTCAGGAACGTTGTGGGCAATCGTGCGAAGCCGGATTGGCCGGCGCATGGTTTGCTTCTGGGGATTTGCCCGGTTGCTACGGATGCACCGCGACCTTCGCCCGGGGATGCGGTCGTGCGGCCCGTGGTGAACGTCCCAGGCTACCGGCTTCGGCCGGACGCTCACGACGGGGTGTCCGGGCTGCGAGCCGGAGAGGCGACCTCGTGCACAGCATCCTCAGCCTGAATCTTCCAGCCGATGCTCTCCCGGCGCGCCCGTGGGTCGACCACCTCGCGCCACCCCTGACGATTCCCCTCGGCGGCCGCCCGGCCGGCCGCGATGATGCCGCGGTCTTGCTGGTGTGCGACGAACCCGAGCGGCGGTCGCGGCTCGCGGACTGGTTGGAGGTCAGCGGCTACACGGTCGACGCGGTGTCCGCACCGGAAGCGGCGCTGGCCCAGGCGGCCCAGGCGGCGCCGGCGGTCGTCGTCTGTAGCCTGCCGGGGTCCGGACCCGGTGGCTTCGAACTCGTGGCCGGGCTCCGGTCCGCGTGCGCGGACGCCGCCCTCATCGTGGTGAGCGAACGCGACGATACCCGCAGCCTGGAGGCCGCCTGGCGGCATGGCGTCCAGGACTTCGTGAGCGGGCCGCCCGACCGCGAACGGTTCCTGCAGGCCGTGCTGGATGGGTTCCACCGCTACTGCCAGCTGATCGACCTGCGGAGCTGGCAGCAGACACTGCGCGACGAGACCCAGCACCGCAGGACCCAGCTGCTCGAGGCGCTCTCCGCCCGGCCCATCCAATCGACCGAGGACCTCGATGGCCTGCTGGTGCGGCTCACCGGCTCGAGTCGTTCCCTGTGCTGGCACGCCTTCCGCGTCGCGGATCTGACCGGCCGGCTTGCGGCGACGCTCGGGGTCTCGGCCGAGGAGACCTCCACCATCGCCCGGGCGGCCCTGGTGCACGACATCGGGCTCCTGACCCTGCCCCGGGCCATCACCAGGAAGCCCGCGCCGCTCAGCCGGGGGGAACAGGCCATCGTTCGGCAGCATCCAGGCGCGGCATACGAGCTGCTGCGCGGGGTGCCCCTCCTGTCTGCGGCGGCGCCGATCGTGCGCTCGATCCGGGAGTGGTTCGACGGCTCCGGGTATCCGGGCGGGATCGGCGGTGAAGAGATTCCGTGGGGCAGCCGGATCGTGGCGGTCGTCGAGGTCTACGACACGGCCATGACGGCCCGTCCGTATCGCGACGCGCGTGGCCGCCAGGCGGCCATCGAGGAGGTCGCGCGCGTGTGCGAGACGCAGCTCGACCCCCGGGTCGTGGAGGCCTTTCGCGGACTGGTCGGCGTCCCCACGAGTTGACTCGGTGGAAGACCGGCGACTACGATGCGGGTTCGAGCGCACGCCCCATGCAGTACGAGCCGGTCATCGGCCTGGAAATTCACGCCCAGCTTCTGACCCAGACCAAGATCTTCTGCGGGTGTAGCACGCGGTTCGGGCTGCCCCCCAACACCAACGTTTGCCCGGTGTGCCTCGGGTTCCCGGGCACGCTCCCCGTGCTCAACCAGCGCGTCGTGGAGCTGGCGGCGCGGGCCGCCCTGGCGCTCGGATGCACGGTGCAGACCACCTCGGTGTTCGCGCGAAAGAACTACTTCTATCCGGACCTGCCCAAGGGGTACCAGATCTCGCAGTACGAGCTGCCGCTGGCCACGGCGGGGCACGTCGAGTTCGTCGTCGCCGGTGATCCGCGCGAGATCCGGATCGTCCGCGTGCACCTCGAGGAGGATGCCGGAAAGTCCCTGCACGACGGGTTTCCCGACTCGGATCGGAAGAGCTACGTGGACTTCAACCGTACGGGCGTGCCGCTCATCGAGATCGTCACCGAGCCCGATCTTCGCTCCGCCGCCGAGGCGGCGGCGTTCTTCGAATCGCTGCGCGACATCCTCCTGGCGCTGGAGGTGAACGACGGCAACATGGAGGAGGGCAGCCTCCGCTGCGATGCGAACGTGTCGGTCCGTCCCGTCGGACAGACGACGCTGGGCGTGAAGGCGGAGGTGAAGAACCTCAACTCCTTCCGCTACGTGCAGAAGGCGCTCGACTTCGAGATTCAGCGTCAGGTGGCGGTGCTCGACGAGGGTGGGGTGGTGCACCAGGAGACGCGCCTCTGGGATGCGGCGGCCGGGCACACGGCCAGCATGCGGAGCAAGGAGGAAGCGCACGACTACCGGTATTTCCCCGAGCCGGATTTACCGCCCCTGCGGCTGGCCGCCGACTGGATCGACCGGCAGCGTGCCGCGCTGCCCGAGCTTCCCCGACAACGGCGCCAGCGGCTGATGACCCGGTACGGCCTCTCCGACTACGATGCCTCGGCGCTCGGTCGGGGGCACCCGGGCGGCGCGCGTTACTTCGAGGCCGTGGTCGCCGCCGGCGCCGACCCGAAGGCCGCCGCGAACTGGATGCTCGGCGACGTCAAGCGCAAGATGAACGAGCTGGGGATCCACGATCTGGAGAGCTTCGCACGGCGCGTTCCGCCCGCGCGGTTGGCCGAGCTGCTGGAGCTGGTGCAGTCGGGGGGCATCTCGGGACCGACCGCCAAGGAGGTCTTCGAGAAGATGTACGCGACGGAAGGATCGGCGCGCGACATCGTCCGGGACGAGGGGCTGGGGCAGATCGGCGATCGGACCGCGCTTCTCGGCGTCGTGCAGGAGGTGCTGGCGAGACACCCGGACCCGGTGGCGCAGTATCGCGGCGGCAAGAAAACCGCCCTGGGGTTCCTGACGGGGCAGGTGATGAAGGCCACGGGTGGGAAGGCCAACCCCCGACTCGTCAACGAGCTCCTTCGCGGAGCGCTGGACGAGACGAGCTGAGTGTCGAGACCGACCAGTCGTGGCATGGTGGAAACCCACGGGCTGTCGAAGGTGTATCGGCGCGGGGTCTACGCGCTCAGGGATCTCGAGCTCACGATCGGCCGCGGAGAGTTCATTTTCCTGACCGGTCCCAGCGGGGCCGGGAAATCGACCCTGCTGCGCGTGCTGCTGCGGGAAGAGCTGCCCACGGAAGGGCGGGTCGTGGTCGATGGACGAGACCTGTCCGGGCTGCGCCCCCGGGAGGTCCAGGCCTACCGGCGCACGCTCGGATTCGTCTTTCAGGACTTCAAGCTCATCCCCGGCAAGACGGTCTTCCAGAACGTGGCGTTCGTGCCCCGCGTGCTCGGGATGGCCGCCGCGCAGCTGCGGCGACGGACCTTCCAGGTGCTCAAGTGGGTGGGCCTCCAGCATCGGATGAGCGCCGACCCGCTCGAGCTGTCGGGCGGTGAGCAGCAGCGAATCGCGACGGCACGCGCGCTGGTCAACGACCCGTCGTTGATTCTGGCGGACGAGCCGACGGGCAACCTCGACCCCGACCTGTCGCTCGAGATCATGAACCTGTTTCGCGAGATCAACTCACGCGGCGCGACCGTCATCGTGGCGACCCACGACCGCGAGCTGATTCGGCAGGTGGGGAGTCGGTCGATTACGCTGGACCACGGTCGCGTGGTCGAGGTGAGCTGACGGGCGGGTAGACATGCGGCTGCTCTCATATGCGTTCGGGGAGGCGCTGACGAGCCTGCGCCGGGGGCGGTGGTCGACGCTCCTGTCGGTCGCGACGGTCGCCACACCACTGGTCGTCCTGGGGGCGTTCCTGCTGGCCTCGTCGAACCTGGAGCGGCTCGTCGCGGGCTGGAGCTCGGCCGCGGAGCTGTCCGTCTACCTCGAGGACGGCGTCAGCGATGAGACCCGCGCATCCATCGGGCGGCTGCTCGCCAACAGCGATATCGTGCTCGACTACGACTACGTGGACCAGGCGGCGGCGCTCGCCAGGTTCCAGGCGGATTTTCCGGATCTCCAGGCGGTCCTGGGCGGCTTCGGCGCCAACCCCCTGCCGGCCTCCTTCGAGGTGCGGGTGCAGCCGGCCGCGGAGCAGCGGGCCGCGCTCGAGAGCTTCGTGACGCGTCTGAGCGAGACGCGTGGCGTGGAGGACGTCCGCTACGATCGGCAGTGGCTCGACCGTATCGCGCTGGCCGTCCGCATCGTCCAGGGGTTAGGGGTGGCCTTCGGGCTGATCCTGATTCTTGGGGCGATCCTGACGGTCGCCAACGTGATCCAGCTGACCCTGCAGTCTCGCCAGGCGGAGGTCGAGATCATGCACCTGGTCGGCGCGCCGGTCAGCTACGTGCGCGCGCCCTTCGCAGCCGAGGGCATTCTGCAGGGCGGCGCCGGGGGCCTCATGGCCCTCGGCCTGCTCTGGCTCGGATACCAGGCGGCGGATTCGCAGTATGGCCAGATGACCGCCGAGACGATCGGGCTGGGGCGCATCACCTTTCTCTCGATCCCGCTGTGCCTGGCGCTGCTGTGCGGGGGGATGGTCGTCGGCGGCATCGGTGGGTTGTTTGCCACCCGGGCACGGGCCAGTCGCAACCGCAGCCGGCTCCCGCGTCGGCGCCGCGGCGTTGACACGGTCGCATCAGCGGTCTAGACTGAATCGACAACCATCCTCTGCGCGGAGTCATCAAGGCGCTCAATGTCCCGGTTCCTGACCCAGTCGCAGCCAGGCAGCGCTTCCGCTTCATCGGCGATCCGAGCCGACTTCTACAAGGAAGAGTTCATCAAGCACAAGCAGTGCCTCGAGCGCCAGCGCGAGTACTACTCCGACCGGACGATCACGGAGGTCGAGGCCGCGCTGACCCGCATCATCGCGCAGCTCGAGCAGCTGACGACCAAGGCCGATACCGACCAGCTGGTCAGCCGCCTGCTCCGCCGCTTTGACACGGTGACCGGCCTTTCGGCGTGGTCGGACCCCAAGAACGTCCACTGACACGCTTTCCTTCCGAGCGACGACGAGATCTGCTCGCCGTGGCGCGGGCCGGGATCGACGCGGCCAGCGCCGCAGTCCTGGTCGGCCGCGCCGTGCAGGATCCCCAGATCGACGTCGCGGCGGACGCGCCCACCGTGCTCATCGCCGCCGGCAAGGCGGCGGCGACGATGGCCGCCGAGCTCGCCGATCGCCTGGCACGGCCGCCGTGCCGTGGCGTGGTCTGTGCGACGCATCGGGTGGGCGACCTGCCGGCGGGTCTCGAGTGGATCCGGGGTGGGCATCCGCTGCCGACCGACGAGAGCGTCGAGGCCGGGCGCCGTGCGCTCGAGCTGGCCCGGTCGGTGCGCTCGCCCGAGCGCCTCGTCGTGCTGCTCTCGGGCGGGGCCTCCGCGCTGCTGGCGGCGCCGGCCGCCGGTCTCTCGCTCGGGGACAAGATGGCGGTGACGCGAACGCTGCTCGAGGCCGGCGCCGAGATTCACGAGCTCAACGCCGTGCGCAAGCACCTGTCGCAGCTCAAGGGAGGCTGGCTTGCCGCGGCGGCGACCGGTCCCACGACGACGCTGGCGATCTCGGACGTCGTCGGGCCCGTCGCCGACGACCCCAGCGCGATCGGCTCGGGACCGACGGTGCCCGATCCGACGACGTTCTCGGACGCGCTGGCCGCGATCGACCGCCGCACCGACCGGCGCCACCTGCCGCGCACCGCGGTCGAGATTCTGGAGCGGGGCGCGCGCGGGCGGCTTCCCGAGACCCCCAAGCCAGGCGACCCGCGGCTGACCCATTCGCGTCTGTGGGTCATCGGCAACCGGCAGTCCGCGATGGCCGGTGCCCAGGCGGCGGCCGCCCGGCTCGGGTACCACGTCGTCACGCTGGCGGCGCCGGTCACGGGCGAGGCCCGGGTCGTGGGCCGCGAGTACGTGCCGCGGCTGGTGGAGCTGTTGCGTGACACGCCCCGGCCTGCGTGCCTGCTCTCCTCGGGAGAGACGACGGTGCGGGTGATTGGTCGGGGCCGGGGCGGCCGGAACCAGGAGCTTGCGTTGGCGGTCGCGCAGGCGCTCGCCCCGCTCGCCGGAACCGAGATCGCGTTCGCCAGCGTGGGGACCGATGGAATCGACGGACCAACCGACGCGGCGGGCGCGCTCGTGGACTCCACTACCCTAGCGCGTGCGACCTGTGCCGGTCTGGCGGCTCCCGACCGTTTTCTCGACGACAATGACACCTACGCGTTCTTCGAGGCCCTGGGCGACCTGGTGCAGATGGGGCCGACCGACACCAACGTCGGCGACCTGCAGGTGGCGCTGGTGTCCTGAGCGGCTACGTGTCGAGCGCAGGGAGGTAGATGGTCGGGGTCAAGACGGTTCAGCTCGCGGGCGGCGGCCTCGTGGTCATCCTGATCGCAGTGATCGTCGGCTGGGTCTGGGGCGCGTGGGGCGCCTCGGAGCGGGAGGGTGAGCGGCGGCAGGTCGAGCTGCGGCTGGCGCTCACCGAGGCTCGCGGTCGGGTCCTGGAGGCGCGGCTCGACTTCAACGGATTGAACTTCAGAAGAGCTGGATCGCGGCTCGAGACCGCCAAGCGGCCGCTCGAGTGGGCGCGCCGCCAGCTGCGCCGGCGGTCCCGTGAGGATCTGGCCGATCGCCTGACCGTGGCGCTGGCCTACGTGGCGGAGGCGCAGGTCATGGCCGGGCAAGCCGATCTTGACGGCCACACCCGGGCGATCCGGGCCGTCGGCGCCATTGACACGGTGCTGGACGCGGTCGTTGGCCGGCGCGGCCCGGGGCGGCGCCGGCGGAGGTCACGTGGGGCGTCGCCGGAGGTGGCACACAGGCCGCCGGTGGCCGAGACGACCACGATCGGAGCAGCATGACCGCAGAACAGACGCTCAGGGCGATACGAGCGCGGCTGGACCATCCGGCGACCCTCAAGGAGATCCAGCGGGTGCTCCGCGTGCCGGATGAGGGCCGGTCTGGACTCAGGTGCCAGGTCAAGGCCCTCGTGGCGAGCGGCGACCTGATCCAGATTCGGGGGAGTCGCTACGGCGTCCCCGACCAGATGGATCTCGTGGTGGGCCGCGTGCAGACGCACCCACGGGGGTTCGCCTTCGTCGTGCCGGAACGAGGGGTGAGCACCTTCGGCGCCGACGTCTACATCGCCGGGGCCAACCTGAACCAGGCGATGCACGGCGACCGGGTCGTCGCGCGGATCGAGCGGCACACGGATGGCGATCGCCCCGAGGGGCGCATCCTGCGCATCCTCGAACGGGGCGCCACGCGGCTGGTCGGCAGGTATGAGGTCGACGCCTCTGGGCTCGGGTATGTCGTGCCGTTCGACCGGCGGTTGATCATGGACGTCGAGATCCCGCGCGGCGAGCACAACGGCGCCGAGCGGGGGGAGATGGTCACGGTGGCGCTCACCCGGTGGCCCACGCCCACGCGGGGCCCTCTCGGATCGGTGGTGCGGGTACTCGGCCCGATCGATGCGCCGGGCGTGGACACCGAGATCATCGTCCAGAAGCACGGGATCCCCGACGCCCACGGCGAGGCGGCGATCGCGGAGGCCCGCCGGCTCGGCGATCGCGTGCGCAAGCGGGACCTGCAATCCCGCAACGACTTTCGGCGGCACACGACCGTGACCATCGACGGCGAGCACGCCCGGGACTTCGACGATGCCATCACGATCGAGCGGCTGAAGAACGGTCACTACTGGCTGGGCGTGCACATCGCCGACGTGTCTCACTACGTGGGTGAAGGCAGCGCGCTCGACCGCGAGGCCTACACGCGCGGGACCTCGGTGTACTTTACGGAGCGCGCGGTCCACATGTTCCCCGCCGAGCTCGCGACCGGGCTGTGCAGCCTGAATCCCGGCGTCGACCGTCTCGTCCAGACGTGTCTCATGGAGGTCGACCTTCAGGGCAACGTCGTCCGTTACGAGATGCACGATGGCGTCATCAACAGCGACGCGCGGATGACCTACACCGAGGTGAGCGCGATGCTGACCGATCGCGATCCGGGAACGATCGACCGGTATCGCGATCTGGTCCCCACGTTCACGCTGATGCACGAGCTCTTCGGCATCCTGAACGATCGCCGCCGCCGCCGGGGCTCCATCGATTTCGATCTGAAGGAGCCCGAGCTGATCCTCGACGACCAGGGGCTGGTCGAGGCGATCGTCGCGGCCGAGCGCAACGTGGCCCACCGGCTGATCGAGGAGTTCATGCTGATCGCGAACGAGACGGTCGCGCGGCACCTCCAGGACTCGGCCACGCCGGCGCTCTACCGGGTGCACGAGGAGCCGGACACGAAGAAGGTGGAGGAGTTCGAGGAGTTCATCTCGACCCTGGGCTACAGCCTGGCGGCGCCCCCCGGCGCCGTCCGCCCGAATCATTTCCAGCGACTCGTCGGGCGGATTCAGGGCACGCCCGAGGAGAAGCCAATCGCCTTTCTCCTGCTGCGTACGATGCAGAAGGCTCGTTACGACCCGGCCAACCTCGGACATTTCGGACTCGCGGCGTCCGCCTACACGCACTTCACCTCTCCGATCCGGCGCTACCCCGACCTGGTCGTGCACCGGATGCTACGCGCGTGCCGGCAGGGCCCGATCCCGGGTGACCGTCGTGAAGCGCTCGACGAGGATCTCCCCGAAACGGCGCGGCACACCTCTGACATGGAGCGGCGCGCCGACGAAGCGGAGCGCGAGCTGATGCAGTGGAAGAAGGTCCGCTTCATGACGGACAAGGTGGGAGACGAGTTCGAGGGGTATGTCACCGGGGTGGCGGCCTTCGGCCTGTTCATCGAGCTGATCGACTACTTCGTGGAAGGCCTGGTGCACGTGTCGACGATGGCCGACGACTACTATCGATTTCTCGAGCGCACGCACGCACTGCGGGGAGAGAACACCCGTCGGGTCTACCGGCTGGGCGACAAGGTTCGGGTGCAGGTGGTCCGGGTCGACCTCGAGCGCCGCCAGGTGGATCTCGGGCTGGTCGAGATCCTCGAGGCCATCCGTCGGGCGGAGCGAGCCCCCGCGCCGCGGAGCCGGGTCCATCCGAAACGGAAGAGCGCCGGACGTCCCGGCCGCCGGGAGCGGGGTCGGGCGCGTCGATAGCCGACGCCGAGTGGTCATGCGACACGTCGTGATCGGGACCGCGGGGCACATCGATCACGGGAAGAGTGCGCTGGTGCACGCCCTGACCGGGCTCGATCCCGACCGCCTGAAGGAGGAGAAGGAGCGTGGCATCACGATCGATCTGGGGTTCGCCCACCTGCAGGCCGAGGGCCTGACCTTCGCGTTCGTCGACGTCCCGGGGCACGAGCGCTTCGTCAGAAACATGCTGGCGGGCGCCAGCGGCATCGATCACGTCCTTCTGGTCGTGGCGGCCGACGAATCGGTCATGCCCCAGACACGCGAACACTTCGACATCTGCCGCCTGCTCTCGCTCTCCGGCGGCGTCGTCGCGCTCACCAAGGCCGATCTGGTCGACCAGGAAACCATCGAGCTCGTGCAGCTCGAGACGCGGGAGCTCCTGGCCGGATCCTTTCTGGAAGACGCGCCGATGATCCCGGTGTCTTCGCGGACGGGCGTCGGGCTCGACCGGCTGCGTGAGGCCCTGGTCGCGCTGGCGCAGGCGGCGCCACGCCGGGCCGTGGACGGCCCGGCCCGTTTGCCGATCGATCGGGCGTTCTCGGTGAAGGGATTCGGCACGGTGATCACGGGGACCCTGGTGTCGGGACGGATCGACGTCGACGACGGGCTCGAGGTGCTGCCGGGCGGCGAGTCGGCGAAGGTGCGGGGGCTCCAGGCGCACGGCGAGCCACGACAGGGCGTCGAGGCGGGTCAGCGCGCAGCGATCAACCTGGGCGGTGTCGACCTCGCCGCCCTGCGCCGGGGTGACACGCTCGTCACGCCGCACTGCTTCGTGCCCACGCGACGATTCGACGTCGTGCTGGAGCTGCTGCCCGACGCGCGCCCCCTGCGTCACGGCGCGCGCGTCCGATTTCATCAGGGAACCAGCGAGCGGCTGGGGCGCGTGGCGCTCGCCACCCGGGGTGACGGGCCACCGGGCGCGCCGGAGACGGCGGCGGTGCTGCACCCGGGCTCTCGGGCCCACGCGCGATTGCGGCTGGAGACCGCCGCGGTCTTGACGCGCGGGGATCGCTTCATCGTGCGAGCGTATTCGCCGCCGATCACGATCGGCGGGGGCGAGATCGTCGACCCACACCCTCCGCGCGGTGGCATCCGGACGCCGGCCGCGCGGGCGCGCCTCGATCGTCTGGGCGGCGCGGGGTCCCTGGGGGCCATCAGCCCCGAGGAGGCCGTGGAGGTCATGCTGCAGGAGCGTGGCGCCCTCGGCCTGAGCGTCGGCGAGCTGACGACCCGCGTTGGGGTGGCCCCCGTTGCGGTCGAGGCGCTGGCCGCGCACCTGGTCCAGGCGGGCCGCGCGTCACGAGCGGGCGACGTGCTCGTCGCGCCCGCGACGCTGTCGACGCTCGGGGCGCGGCTACTCGACGAGCTGGGTCGCTATCATCGCACGCACCCGCTATCCGAGGGCATCCCCAGGGAGGAGATCCGCGAGCGGCTCTTCGGCCGGTCGGTGCCCCCGGTGTTCGAGCGGGTCGTGGGGGACCTGGTCGCGTCCGGGCGGATCGTGTCCCGGGATCGGCTGGCCCTGGCATCGCACCGCGTCTCTCTTTCCGAGGACGAGACACGCGCCCGGGACTCC
Source organism: Vicinamibacterales bacterium (assembly GCA_965197935.1). Taxonomy (GTDB): domain Bacteria; phylum Acidobacteriota; class Vicinamibacteria; order Vicinamibacterales; family CAZQMT01; genus CAZQMT01. The sequence continues at coordinate 2,388,916 of CBDAOD010000003.1, forward strand.
ATCGAACGCACGTTCCGCGACGGCGCCCTGAGGCCCCCGGACGTGACCACGCTGGCCGACGCCGTCCGTATGCCGTCCGACCTCGTGGACCGCATCCTGCGGCTCCTCCAGCGCCAGAAGGTACTCGCGCGTCTCGACCCGCTCGTCTTCCACGCCGAGGCGCTGGCATGGCTCAAGACCGACATGGCTGCGCTCAAGGCCGCGTCGGCCGAGCCACCTCGTGTGAACGTAGCGACCTTCAAGGAGCGGTACGGCATCACGCGCAAGTACGCGATTCCGCTGCTTGAGTACCTCGACCGGGAGCGGGTGACCCGGCGCATCGGGGACGCGAGGATCCTGCTCTAGCAGCCCCAGAGCTCACCGGGGTCTGTGGCGACGGCGCTGATCGGTGATAGACTGCCGCAAGGAGCTCATCAATGGGTGCTATCGGGCTGCCGGAGCTGTTGATCGTCCTCTTCATCGTCTTTCTCATCTTCGGCGCCAACCGGCTGCCGGAGCTTGGTCGGGGGATAGGCAAGGGCATCCGCAGCTTCAAGGACGCGACGAAAGAACAGCCGGGCAACGAGCGCGACGGCTGAGCAGCCGCCACGCGAGTCCAAGCTCCAGGGTGCTCAGCAGGCGTCGTCGAAGCCCCCGGTAAGGTTGCTCGCCCGAGACCAGGTCCGCCATTACTGTCCTGACGCCGGGGCTCGCAGCCAGTGCGTCCACCAGGAGCGCGGTGAAGCGTGGCCGGAAGAACCGGTCCTTGAGTCGGGCCGCGCGCCGCAGCTCGGGGTAGATCTCGTCCCGCAGCCGGCTGCCGTAGTCGAGACCGTGGCGACCGGCGGGTTCGGTCAACGCGGCGGCGGCTTCCTCCGCGGATCGGAGGCCGAAGTAGATGCCTTCGCGCGTGATCGGATCGACCAGCCCGGCAGCATCGCCCACCAGCATCCACCGATCTCCGACCGGACGCTCCCCATCGAGATCGGCGGCGCTCAGCGAGGGAATCGGCCACGCGTAGGGGCGCAGGGTCGCGCCGTTCGTCAGGTTCGACGCGCGCAGCCAGCCCTCGACCCGCGCCCGAAGCTGGCCGACGCTGGTCGAGTCCGCCGGCGCGCAGATGCCAATGGCCAGGTGGTCCTCGCGCGGAAAGGACCAGATGTACCCGGGCGGCGACGAGACGAACCGGACGACGATCTCGGCCGAGGTGACGCCGTGCGCGAAGTAGCCGGTGGCGACCGACAACTGCGCGCGGCCGAAGGGGCGCAGCAGACGACGCCGGATCAGGCTATTGGCGCCATCGGCGCCGATGACACGCGCACAGCGGTAGCGGCGTGCCGCCGTACGCAGGTCGATTCCCGACCGGTCGGCCGACACGTCGAGCACACGCTCGCGCACAAGCCGGACGCCCCGGCCCAGGGCCGACGTGAGCAGGGCTCCGTCGAATGCCGCGCGGCTGACGACGATCAGCCGCGTTTCGGCGCGGGCGCGGGCCGGGCCGGGTCGCCCGAGGCGCGACCCGGGATCCTCACCGCGGGCGGCTAGCCGCACCCGCACCGGGGTCGTCCCCTCGTGCTCGAACACCGCCGATTCGATGGCGACTCCGCCCAGCGCGGACGTCGACACGGCGTCGGCGACCAGGTCCAGCGCTCGCCCGGTGACGCCGCCGCCGCATGGCTTCTCCCGGGGGTGGCTCCCGTCGAAGAGCAGAACCCGGGCACCCGCGGCTGCCAGGCGAGAGGCGGCCCAGCTGCCCGCGGGTCCGGCTCCGACGACCGCAATCTCCTCGCCCACGCTCGATCCTCGCCTGGCCGACTCTCTTGCCCTTGAAGCCCGATGACATCAAGTCTAAAGTAAGACGGTGCCGCACCCTCTGCTCGTTGCGCTCTTCGACGATGCCGCACCGGCCGCGGTCGCCGCGCGTGCGTTGCGGGAGCTGGGTATCGAGGGTGAGCATCTCTCGATCGTCTCCCGCACGCATGAGGAAGAAGGGGCGCTGGCGCGGCAAACCGGCGGTACGCCGGGCGCCGATATCGAGGACTCCCGGGCGGCCGCCCGTCTGGGTGAGCTTGGTGCCCAGATCATCGCGGCGATCGCGCTCGTGATGCCCGGCATCGGGCCCATCGTGGCCGCCGGTCCCCTGGCGGCGGAGCTGGGCGAGACCGCGGGACACGCCGCCGGGGGCGTCGCGTCGATCCTGCAGCGTGCCGGCGTGAGTCCCGAGCGGGCGGCCGCGTTGCAGGACCGGGTCGGGAAGGGCGGGGTGCTGCTGGGCGTGCACATCTACGGAGATTCGCTGGAGGAGAGCCGCACGATTCTCGAGCGCCACGGCGCCCGGGAGATCGAGCTCGCGGAGTGGAGCTGAGCGAACCGCGCGTGGTCGACCCGATGACGGCGCGCCGGGACGTTGACGCGTGAGGACATTGTGATGGCGCAGGACGACAGCGTTCAGTTCACTGTGGGGGTCTTTCAGGACGTCGCCTGGGCCACGCGTGGCCTGGATGCGCTGGCGCGACATCACTTTCCGCCCGAAGCGCTGACCATCCTGGCGAAGGACACAGCCGAGGCGAGCGGCCTCATCCGAGAGCGCCTGGGCGCGGATGGCGAGCGCGTCGAGGTGAAGGGCGTCGGGGCCGTGGTGGCGCGGGGCCCGTTGGTGGATCTCCTGCAGGGCGAGACGTCCGATCTGGCGACCGCCGGTCTGTCCGCCACGATGGGGCGTGCCGGCTATCAGGCGCATGACGCGTTCATCTTCGAGACCTTGACCGCCCGCGGCGGCGTCCTGGTGGCCATTCGAGACGAGCCGCGCGCGGCCGACGCTCTGGGCATTCTGCATTGCTACGGTGGCGGGAACGCGGCCATCGGAGCCTGGGCCGGCCGAGTCTAGCCGCCGTGCGGAGGCGTCTAATCCTGTGAGCGCCGCTGTGTAGCGTTTGCAGGACGCGGGGCGTGGGGAAACGGCCGCCGGTCGCTCTCGCCGGCGCGCCGCCGGCAGGTACGTCTCTTGCTTGTTCGTGAGGTTGCGTCGCCAGTTTTCTGGGGTGACAATAGCTCGAGTAGGAAATCAGAGGGCACGTCCTAGGGATCCGATGGCACAGGCGTCCAGCACCGCGATCGTCCCGCCTCGCGAGTTGCCGACCGAGCCGGAACCGGCCGTTCCGCACGTGTGGGCGCCCCACGAGGAGGGCACCGACTTCCTGGTCGGCCGGACCCAGTCCCGGATCAACCGGTCCTTCGCGGTGTCGTTCGCCTCGCACGTGGTGCTGGCCGTGCTCGCAGCCGTGACCCTTCGCAGCCTTCCGGAGCCGACCGAGGCACCGTTGCTGCCTGACCTGAACAACTACAGCATCGTCTGGCTCCCCGAGCCCGGGCCGGGCGGCGGTGGCGGGGGCGGGGGCAACCTGTCTCCCGAGCCGCCGCGCGAGGTCGAGCTCCCCGGCGAGGACGAGGTGAGCGTACCGATCGTCGAAGAGCCGGAGCTGGAGAATCCCGATCCGCCCGAACCCGAGGAGCCTCCGGAGCCAGAGCTCAACATTCCGGCGGTGGCGATGGCGTCGGCCGAGGAAGCCGTCGCCGGCGTTCTCGAGGCGCTGCCGTCGTTCGACGTGGCCTCGCAGGGGCCCGGCTCGGGAGACGGCGGCGGGACGGGCACGGGCGTGGGCATCGGACCGGGACAGGGTTCGGGGCTTGGGCCCGGCGAGGGCGGCGGGACGGGTGGCGGCGCCTACCGCCCGGGTAGCGGGATCGAGCTGCCGCGCGTGCTGCGCGAGGTCAAGCCGCAGTACACGGCCGATGCCATGCGCGCCAAGGTCCAGGGAACCGTGTGGCTGGAGGCGGTCGTCATGCCGAACGGATCGGTGGGTCGGGTCGAGGTCGTGAAGTCGCTCGATCCGGTGTTCGGTCTCGACGAGGAGGCGGTCAAGGCCGCACGGCAGTGGCGCTTCGCGCCGGGGACACGTCTGGGTCAGCCGGTGCCCGTCATCGTCACGATCGAGCTCACCTTCACCCTCCGCTGACCCCCGGCAGTCGAGTATCCCCCCCGGGCGGCTCGCCACCGTTTCGCCATCACTTCACAGGCCCTGACGCGAAGCGGGACGGGTGCCCCGCGCGCAGCCCGTGGCTCGCTCCGCGCGCCTTGCCAGCCGGGCGCCGCGCCCGGAGCTCGCGCCACGCATGACTGTCGCAGCAAGGCGGCGCCACCGGAGAGTCGTCTTGGGACGCTAAAGAAAACGCCCGACGGGAACCGCGTCCCGTCGGGCGTCTTGACGTGTACACGAGACCCGGCCGCGCCGGCGGCCAGGGCCGATGGCCGGTGGGTGCTAGTACATCCCGCCCATTCCACCGCCTCCGGGCGGCATCGGCGGCTCCTTCTTGTCCTCGGGGATCTCCGCGACCAGCGCCTCGGTGGTGAGGAGCAGTGAGGCGATCGACGAGGCGTTCTGCAGCGCGGTGCGCACGACCTTGGTCGGGTCGATGACGCCGGCGCTGACCAGGTTCTCGTACGTCTCGGTCTGCGCGTTGAACCCGTTGGGGCCCTTCTCGTCCTTGACCTTCTGCACGACGATGGACCCCTCCTGACCGGCGTTGGCCGCGATCCATCTGAGGGGCTCCTCGATGGCCCGCCTGATGAGGTTGACCCCGAGTTGCTGGTCGTGGTCCCCGTCGAGCTTGAGACCGTCGAGGGCCTTGCTGGCGCGTAGGAGCGCCACGCCGCCGCCCGGGACGATCCCTTCCTCGACGGCGGCCTTGGTCGCGTGCATGGCATCCTCGACCCGGGCCTTCTTCTCTTTCATCTCGGTCTCGGTGGCCGCACCGACCTTGATCACCGCGACGCCGCCGACGAGCTTCGCCAGCCGCTCCTGCAGCTTCTCGCGGTCGTAGTCGGAGCTGGTCTCCTCGACCTGGGTGCGGATCTGCTTGACCCGGCCCTCGATCGCCTTGTGGCTGCCGTCTCCCTCGACGATCGTGGTGTTGTCCTTGTCGATCGTGACCTTCTTGGCCTTGCCCAGGTCGTCGACCTTGATGTTCTCGAGCTTGATCCCCAGATCCTCGGTGATCGCGCGCCCGCCCGTGAGCACCGCGATGTCTTCGAGCATCGCCTTCCGACGATCACCGAAGCCCGGCGCCTTCACGGCGGCGCCCTGCAGCGTACCGCGCAGCTTGTTGACCACGAGGGTCGCCAAGGCCTCGCCCTCGACGTCCTCGGCCACGATCAGGAGGGGACGGCCGAGCCGTGCCACCTGCTCGAGCAGCGGCAGGAGGTCCTTCATCGAGCTGATCTTCTTCTCGTGGATGAGGATGACGGGATTCTCGAGCACCGTTTCCATCCGCTCGGGATCGGTCACGAAGTAGGGCGACAGATACCCCCGGTCGAACTGCATCCCCTCGACGACGTCCAGGGACGTCTCGAGGGTCTTCGCCTCCTCGACCGTGATGACGCCGTCCTTGCCGACCTTCTCCATCGCCTCGGCGATGATCTTGCCGATGGTCGCATCGCTGTTCGCCGAGATCATGCCGACCTGGGCAATCATGTCGCCCGTCACCGGCTTGGAGAGCTTCGAGAGCTCCTTGACCATGCCCTCGACGGCCTGCTCGATCCCGCGCTTGATGTCCATCGGGTTGGCTCCCGCGACGACGTTCTTGGTGCCATCCCGGTAGATGGCCTGCGCGAGCACGGTCGCGGTGGTGGTGCCGTCGCCCGCGATGTCCGAGGTCTTGCTCGCGACCTCGCGCACCATCTGGGCGCCCATGTTCTCGAGCGGGTCCTTGAGCTCGATCTCCTTGGCCACGGTGACGCCGTCCTTGGTGATCGTGGGCGATCCGAACTTGCGGTCGAGCACCACGTTACGGCCCTTGGGCCCCAGGGTGACCTTGACCGCGTCGGCGAGGTTGTTGATGCCGCGAAGAATCGCTTGCCGCGACTCTTCTCCGTAGACGATCTGCTTTGCCATGTTCTACTCCGTCTCCCTTTTCATGCGTGACAAGTGAGGCTGTCGACACCGGGGTCGTGTTCCGGCGTCGAAGAAACAGGATCGCAAGCGCCTGGGCGTGGCCCGGCGGCTCACTTGGTCTCCAGCACTCCCAGCACCTCATCCTCACGCATGATGAGATACTCCTGGCCGTCGAGCTTGATCTCCTGCCCAGAGTACTTGCCGAACAGGATGGTGTCGCCCGACTTGACGTCGAGCGGCACGGTCTTGCCGTCGTCCTTCACCTTGCCCTTGCCGGCGGCGACGACCTTGCCCTGCTGGGGCTTCTCCTTCGCCGAGTCGGGGATGATGATCCCTCCGACCTTCTGCTCGTCTTCCTCGATCCGCTGGACGATGAGGCGGTCGTGTAGTGGTCGCACGTTCATAGACTGTCCACTCCAGATGAAAGGATGAAATTGGGAACCGACCGTCGAGACTGGCAGTCAGGCGTTCGGACCGCCAAGGGTTAGCAGTCGGCGACTTCGACTGCTAATTATAGATCACGCCCCGAGGTTGTCAAGACGGCCGAAATCAGGGGCCCAAACGGTCGGTCGCGCGGCGCAACCCGGGCGGGCGCGTCCGGGGCAGGGACGCGTCAAGGCGGTCGGTTCGGGACGGGGCGGCAGGCTCAGGCCCGCCGCTTGGCGCGGTACTCCGCCAGCTTGCGGCTCAGCGTGTTGCGGTGGACGCCGAGGCGATCCGCCAGGGCGCCGAGGCTGCCGTTGGACCGCAGGAGGGCCCGGGCGATGAAGCGCCGTTCGAACTCGCGGCGTGCCTCCTCGTAGAGGAGGCCCTTGTCGAGCATCTCGTCCACGAGTTCGTCCAGTTGCTGCCGCACCACGGCCCCCGCTCAACGTGGGTTCAGCAGTGACCGGTCAGGAGTCCAGCTCCCGACCGGTGATCAGCCGGTACGCGGCGCGATACTTCTCGCGGGTGCGGGCGACCACCTCGTCGGGAAGCGCCGGCACCGGCGGCTGCTTGTTCCAGCCCACACTCTCGAGATAGTCACGGACGTACTGCTTGTCGAACGATGGCTGAGGTCCGCCGGGTTGGTACTGGTCCGCGGGCCAGAACCGTGACGAATCGGGCGTGAGGACCTCGTCGATCAGGATGACGTCCTGGTCGCCCGACTCCACTGTGCCGAACTCGAACTTGGTGTCGGCCACGATGATGCCGCTTGCCTCGGCCCGCGTCGCGCCGCGCGCGTAGAGCGCGAGCGTGAGATCCCGGAGCCGCGCGATCAGATCGCCGCCCACGATCCGTCCGGCTTCCTCCTCGCTGATGTTGATGTCGTGCCCGGTTTCGGCCTTCGTGGCGGGCGTGAAGATCGGCTCGGGCAGTCGGTCGGACTCCCGCAGACCCGCAGGAAGGGCGATCCCGCAGACGCGTCCGGTCTGCCGGTACTCCTTCCAGCCGGATCCCGCGAGGTAGCCGCGTGCGACGCACTCCACCTGTAGCGGCCGCGTGCGGCGGACGAGCATCGACCGTCCCCGGAGCACGGCCGCGTGCGCCGCGGCCGGCTCGGGAAACGCGTCGACGTCGATCGACTTCATGTGGTTCGGCACGATGTCCCCGGTCTCCCCGAACCAGAAGGACGAGAGCTGCGTGAGCACCTTGCCCTTGTCGGGAATGCCCGATCCGAGGACGAAGTCGAACGCCGAAATGCGATCCGTGGCGACGATCAGCAGATCGTCGCCGACCTCGTAGAGGTCACGGACCTTCCCTCGCCGATGCGGGTTCATGCCGGACAGAGTTGTTTCGAGAACGGACAGTGGCAGCGACACGACGTACTCCCTCGGTGCGAAAAGGCTATCAGCTTACAGCGCGGACCGCGCACGCGCAAGCGCGAGACGCCGTTGCGTACCCGACCCATCGTCCATGGACTCCACGCGAGCTCTTGTAGTACAGTGCCTCCGCAGTCGACCTGGACCGCGTTCCTCGACCCACCGCGAACCGTCGTCGCTCCACTTGAATGGACTGAGAAACGCCCTGCCTGGTTCGTAGGCCACCACGGGTCCTCGGTCGGCCAAACGTCCATGCGAAGCCATCTCCGAACGGTCCTTGCGCTCGCCCTGATGGTCGGGCTCGTCGCGCTGTTCCTGCGCAATGCGAACCTGGATCGGGTGCTTGCCGAGATCGGCCGGGCGCGGCCCGGCTTGCTCGTGATCGCGTTGCTGATCACCGCGTTGACGTATCTGCTGCGCGCCGTGCGCTGGCAGTTCCTGCTGCATCCGATCGGAGAGACGCGGTTCTCGGTGGTCTTCCGCGCGACCGTCATCGGCTTTGCCGCGTCCGCGCTGCTGCCCGCGCGGGTCGGCGAGTTCTTGCGACCGTATCTACTCGCGCGCTCGGAGCGACTGAGCGTCACGGCCGCCTTCGCCAGCGTGGTCCTCGAGCGCCTGCTGGATCTCGTCGTCGTGATGGTCTTCTTCGCGGCGTTCTTCCTCCTCTTCGACCCCGGTGTCGGCACCCGAGACTCGGCCGCGTACGCTGCGCTCCAGATCGGTGGCCTCCTGGCCGGGGGGGGTGGCATCGTGGCGTTCGTCCTGGCCTATTTTCTCGCCGGACACCCGGAGTCGCTCTACACGGCGGCCGGTGGTTTGGAGCGCTTCCTGCCGGCGCACGTGGCAGCCAGCGTCAGCGCCCTGGTCCGAAGGTTCGCGAGCGGTCTGGCGGCCGTGCGGCAGCCGGTTCGGCTGTTTCAGGCGCTGCTGCTCTCGGTGCCGCTGTGGCTCTCGATCGCCGCCACGATCTGGTTGGTCTCGGTCGCATTTCATATTAGGCTGGTGTTCACGGGCTCGTTCCTCTTGATGGCACTGCTGGTCGTGGGCGTCGCGGCGCCGACCCCGGGCGCGGTCGGGGGGTTTCACGAGGCCTACCGCATCGGGGCCACGAGCTTCTTTGACGTCCCCAACGACCAGGCCGTCGGGGCGGCGATCGTGCTGCATGCGGTGTCCTTCATGCCGGTCACACTGCTTGGTATGGCGTTCATGGCCCGGAGTGGGCTGAACTTGCGCGGGATGCAGAAGCTGGCGGCCGAGGCCACGACCGAGAGCAGCGTGGATGCGCCCGAGCCGGCCGGTCCCGGCGGTGCCGCGAGCCCCACCGTGGCCGCGCTGGCGGATTCCTCGAGCCGGGAGGGGGGGACGGCGGGGTGAAATGCCCGTTCTGCTCCCATCTTGGCGACAAGGTCGTCGACTCGCGCGAGAGCAAGGAAGGCGACGTCATCAGGCGTCGCCGGGAGTGTCTCGAATGCGGACGTCGTTTCACGAGCTACGAGCGGATCGACGAGATCCCGTATATGGTCGTCAAGAAGGACAGCAGTCGGGAGAGATTCGAGCGGCAGAAGCTGATCGCCGGGCTCTTGAAGGCGTGCGAGAAGCGTCCGGTCAGCGTGGCGGCGCTCGAAGCCATCGCGGACCGGGTCGAAGGGGCGCTGCAGGAACGGCCGGAGAAGGAGATCGCGACCGCGGAGATCGGCACGTCCGTCATGCAGGAGCTGAAGCATCTGGACAAGGTCGCCTACGTGCGCTTCGCCTCGGTCTACCGCCATTTTCGAGACATCGGCGAGTTCATGACGGAGCTGAAGGAGTTGCTCAACACCAGGGACTGAACGGCGGCAGACGATGGGCCCTGGATCGACGAGCGTGGGTAGCGGGAGTGGCACGATGACGCGTCGGCGGTGTCGATCGATCGTCCTGGCGGGACTCGCCCTCGGCGGGCTGGGTGTGACGCTCGGCGCCGTGGAGATCAGCCGGGTGACGCCGTTGATCCGAGACGGGCAGGTGCTCGTCTCCTTCCAGGTCGACGATGCCTTCACCGACGAGCTCCAGGAGGCGATCGGCAGCGGTCTGACGACGGTCTTCACCTTCGAGGTCGAAGTGCGCCGTGCGGCCTCGGTGTGGTTCGACAAGACGATCGCGTCGGCGGCGGTGTCCGCCAGCGTCCGCTACGACAATCTGACGCGGCGCTATCAGCTGTCTCGGACGGTGGACGGGCGGGTGGAGGAGGCGTCGATGACGGAGGACGGGGAGGTCGTCCGTCAGTGGATGACGGCCTTCGAGCGTCTCCCGCTGTTCAGTGCCACGCCACTCGAGCTCAACGCCGAGTACTACGTGCGGGTGCGTGCGCGCACGCGACCGCGCAGCGCCTGGTTTCTGTGGCCCTGGGACCGCGTCGCCGCCTCGGCGGTGAAGACGTTCACCTTCATCCCGTAGGGGCGTCGGCGCGCCTCCGTGACGACTGGCATGCCTGCCACCCTACGCTACTCCCGGCCGAGCGTCCGGATTCCCCACGCCGCGAGCCGCGTCGCCCCGGTCAAGACGCGGCGGGCGTTTCAGGACAACCCCCGCCTCATTCTGCTGGGCATCCTCGTCCTTCTCGGTGCCCTGGTCGCCATCGTGTCGCTCGCCGATCGATCGGCGCAGCTCTCGCCGGACTTCCTGAGCGAGGTGGTGCTCTACGCCCTGACCCTCGCCGACCTGACCATGCTCGTGGCGCTCGGATTCGTGCTGGCGCGCAACGTCGTCAAGCTGATCGTCGAACGCCGTCGTGCGCTGCCCTTCGCGCGATTCCGAGCCAAGTTGGTCGCCGCGCTGCTGGGGATGACGCTGATCCCGGCCGTGCTCGTGTTGATCGTGGGGAGCGAGATCATCCGGAACAGCGCGGATCGCTGGTTCAGCGCGCCGATCGACGAGGTCCTCACGTCGGCGAATCGAATCGCCAGCGACTACTACCACGAGCGGCAGACCGAAGTGAGCGCCCACGCCGACCGGATCGCGCGGGCGCTATCCGCCACGGATCTGGCCGCCCAGGACGTGAGCGCGGTGAGGTCGCTCATCGCCCCGGAGGTGACGCAGCAGCGGGTCGGGATGGTCGACGTCTACCGCGTCGAGGCCGGCGAAGGCGCACGCCCGCTGGTGCTGCCGGTGGTCGACGTGGCCGTTCCGACGCTCCCGCGTGGCGCGACCCGTGCCTCGGCCGATCGGCTGGCGGCCCGCGTGGCGGCGGGGAGCAGCGAGACGCGGCTGCTCGAACCGCTGGACGACGGGGCCGAGCTGCTGCACGCCGCCGCCCTGGTCCGATCCCCGCAAGACGAGACGATCGTCCTCGGCGTCGTGGTGGCGAGCGACTACCTCACGGGCGAGCTGGCGACGCATGCCCGGCGCATCACCGCCGCCTACGAGGGCTACAACCAGGTCCGGGTGCTGCGCCGACCGCTCGAGGGCGTCTACCTGTCGTTCTTTCTCATGGTCACCCTCATGATTCTCGTGAGCGCCACGTGGATGGGGCTCTATGTCGCCAAGCGCATCACGCGTCCCGTTCAGATGCTCGCCGATGGCGCCCGCGAGATCGGCGCGGGTCACCTCGATCACCGGATCGAGCGCGAGACGGCCGACGAGTTCGGGTCGCTGGTCGACGCGTTCAACACCATGGCGTCCGAGCTCGCGGTCAGCCAGCGCAAGCTGGTGCGCTCGGGGATCGACCTGGAGCGGAAGCACCTCGAGGTGGAGGGGCGTCGCCGCTACATCGAGACCATCATGGAGCGCATCGCGACGGGCGTCGTGTCGCTCGATCCGTCGGGCCGGGTCAGCACGATCAACAGCGCCGCCGCGCGTCTCCTGGGGCTCGAGGCGACGATGGTCGGCCAGCCCATGCCGGAGGTCTTCGGGCGCGAGGATCTGCAGCCGCTGCGCGCGGTGCTCCGCAAGGTGTCGGTGGAGTCTAAGGAGCAACCCGCGCAGGAGATCGCGTTGGTCCGTGACGGTCGCGAGGTACACCTGGCCGTGGCCGCGACCCCGCTCCGGGGGGAAGGTGGAGGCGGGAGCGTCCTGGTCTTCGATGACGTGACGCCGCTGATCCGCGCGCAGAAGGTGGCGGCCTGGCGCGACGTGGCCCGCCGGCTCGCGCACGAGATCAAGAACCCGCTGACGCCCATCCAGCTCTGTGCCGAGCGCTTGCGGCGTCACTTCGCCGACGCGCCCGGGCGTGCGCGGGCGCTGGTCGAGGAGTGCACGTCGACAATCGTGGGCGAGGTCGAGTCGCTCAAGGCGCTCGTCGACGAGTTCTCGCAGTTCGCCCGCATGCCGGCGCCCCGGGCGATGCCCACCGACCTCCACGCGCTGCTGGAAGAGACGCTGGCGCTCTACGACGGTCTGTTCCGGCAGGTGCACATCGTGCGGCGCTTCGCCGCAGACCTGCCTCGAGTGCGAGTCGACCCGGAGCAGATTCGCCGGGTCATCATCAATCTCGTGGACAACGCGGTCGAGGCGATCGACGGCGCCAATCGCGCCGGTGCGTCGGGCCAGGCGGGGACGATCTGCCTCGAGACCGAGCACGACGCGACCAATACCGTCGTCCGCGTCATGGTCGCCGACGACGGGCCGGGGACGCCGGCATCTGAGCGCGACAAGCTCTTCATGCCGTACTACTCGACGAAGCGACGGGGCAGCGGCCTCGGCCTGGCGATCGTGCGGCGGATCATCGCCGAGCACGGTGGCAGCATCGAGGTGGGCGACAATGTGCCGACGGGAACGCGCTTCACGATCGAGCTGCCCTGCTGACGCGGGACCACGGAGCTGGCGAATCAGATCGCCCATTGGGGGGGCGGCGCGGCGGCCGCCAGGCAAACCGTGAAGGCGGCCAGCCTTTGTGGCGTCTTCGAGACACGTGCGTGAGCCGCCGCAATGTTTCCGGTTTGCTGGGCGGTTGCCGTTTCGCTCCCCCGGGGGGCGATCTGACAAAGTAGGTGCGAGGGGCTTGGGGCGCACGCCGTGAAACCACGCATTCTGATCGTCGATGACGAAGCGGGCGTTCGCTCGGCACTCACCGGGGTGCTGCGCGACGAGGGATACGTCGTCGAGGCCGTCGACAGCGGCGAGGCGTGTCTCGACCGCGTCACACGCGCGAGCTACGATCTCATCCTGCTCGACATCTGGCTGCCGGGTATGGACGGTCTGGCGACGCTGTCACGGTTCCGCGAGCGCCGAGTGGAGGCGCAGGTCGTGATCATCTCCGGCCACGGCAACATCGAATCGGCCGTGCGCGCCATCAAGATGGGCGCGTTCGATTTCGTCGAGAAGCCGCTCTCGCTCGAGAAGACCGTCCTCGTCGTCGCCAACGCGTTGCGCCAGCAGCGGCTCGAGGCCGAGAACCGCGCCCTCCGGGCCCACGTGGACCGGCGGCACGTCATGGTCGGCGAGAGCTACGTGATGCGGCAGCTTCGCGAGCAGATCGCGCTGGCGGCGCCGACCAACGGCCGCGTGTTGATCTACGGCGAGAACGGCACGGGCAAGGAGCTGCTCGCGCGGAGTCTTCACGCGCTCAGCCGCCGCCGCGCGGGTCCGTTCGTGGAGGTCAACTGCGCGGCGATTCCGGAGGAGCTGATCGAGAGCGAGCTGTTTGGTCACGTGAAGGGGGCGTTCACCGGCGCCTTGACCGATCGCCGCGGGAAGTTCGAGCTGGCGGACGGCGGGACCATCTTTCTCGACGAGATCGGCGACATGAGCCTGAAGACCCAGGCGAAGGTGCTCCGTGTGCTCCAGGAGCAGGTCGTCGAGCCGGTCGGGAGCACCGCGCAGATCCAGGTCGACGTGCGCGTGGTCGCGGCGACGAACAAGGAACTACCTGCAGAGATCCGCACCGGCCGTTTTCGTGAGGACCTCTACTTTCGGCTGAACGTGATCCCGATCTTCGTGCCGCCGCTCCGGGATCGCCGGGATGACGTCCGACTGCTGGCCGATCACTTCATGGCGGAGTTCGCGCAGGAGTACGGCCGACGCATTCGCACGCTCGACGACGGCGCGATGGGAGCGCTGAAGCGCTACTCGTGGCCCGGGAACGTCCGCGAGCTCCGCAACGTGATCGAGCGGCTGATCATCATGGTCATGGGTGAAACGATCACCACTGGAGATCTGGCCTTCCTCCAGGCCGGTCCGACGGCCGCGCTCGACCCGTTCGAGATGCCGGGCGAGACGCTCACGCTCCAGACCGCGCGGGAGCACTTCGAGCGGGACTTCATTCTCCGCGCGCTGGCCGCCCAAGAGGGGAACATCTCCCGGACCGCCGACGCGCTCGGCGTCGAGCGCAGCAACCTCTACCGCAAGATGCGGGCCTTCGGGATCTCGCCGGTCAGGAAGGTCGAGGCCGACGAGGAAGCGCCCGCGCCCTAGCGAGGTAGGGCTAGCCGCCGGGTGTGAATCGTCCGAGCCTGGCCTCCAGCACACGATCGGCCGCCGGTGGTGGTAGCTGGAGATGATGTGCCGCCACGTCCCAGAGCGCGGCGGCGGGGACCAGCCCGACGATCTCGCTTTCGAGCACCGACACGCCGTGTCGCGCGGCCTCTCGGCTAACCATGTCGAAGACGCGGGCGATCGGCGTGCGCCGGTAGTCGGTCAGGTTCATCGACACCTGCACCAGGTCGCGCTCCCGCAGACGCACCCCCATGGCCTTGACGTGCCGGAGCCCGCCACCGCTGTGCCGCACGGCGGCCGCGATCTGCTTGGCGACCTCCAGTCGATTCGTGGCCAGATTGATGTTGTAGGCGATCAGCGGGCCTCGCGCACCGACGACCGAGGCGCCCGCCGTGGCATGGGGCGCCGCCGGGCCGTAGTCCGGCGCCCAGGCGGTGTCGGACATCTTCGTCGCCAGGCGCTCGAACCCGCCGCGGCGTATGTCCTCGAGGTTGCGGCGGCCCGGCGCGGTCGACGCCTGCCCATACAGATACACGGGTACCGCGAACCGGTCGGCCACCGCGGCGCCGATCCGTCTGGCGAGCGCGACGCAGTCGGCCATGTCGGCGTCCGCGAGCGGGACGAACGGCACGACGTCGACGGCCCCGACCCGCGGGTGCTCGCCGGTGTGCGCCCGGAGATCGATGTCGGCGACCGCCCGGGCGTACACGCTCAGGACCGCCTCCTGGAGCGGCGCCGCCTCACCGACGAAGGTGAAGACGGAGCGGTGGTGGGAAGGGTCGGCGGAGTGGTCGAGGAGCGCGATACCCGGCACCGCGCGAATCGCCTCGGCCAGGTCTTCGATCACGGCCTCCCGGCGCCCCTCGCTGACGTTGGGAATGCATTCGATCAGGGCCATCAGAGTGGTTGTAGCACACAACCCGGTTGGGTGGGATGCGGCGCCGGCCTTGGTGCGACGCAGGACTTGCACCACGGGCTGCTAGCGCGACGTTGTCAGATCGTCCGCGGTCGTACCAGCCGCTCGTGTTGCGAAACCCACCGGCAAGTGCCAGAATGGCCCCGCCTACGCGCGTCTCCATGCGGACCATCATCATCGGGGGCGGCGAGATCGGGTTCGCCCTCGCCAAGTCGCTCGCCCCCGGACACGCCATCTTCGTCATCGATCACGACCCGACGGTCAGCGATCGATTCTCCAACCTCGACGTCGAGTTTCTGACCGGCAGCGGAACCAACGACGAGGTGCTCCGGCGCGCCAAGGTCGACACCGCCGACCTGTTCATCGCGTGTACCGGTCTCGACGAGGTGAACATCGTCGCCTGCGCGCTCGCGCATCAGTTCGGACCGGGCAAGAGCATCTGCTTCGTCTCGAGCAACGACTTCGTCAGCTCGGATGGGCGAGTCGACATTCTCCACACGCACTTCGGCATCGATCGGGTGATCTGGCCGGAGGCGCAGCTGGCCGCCGATATCGAGCGGGTCATCGCGGCGCCGGGCGCGATCGATGCGGAGGTCTTCGCCGGCGGGCAGGTGCAGCTCCTCGAGTACCGACTCGAGCCCGGCTCGCCGATGACGGCCGGCCCCATCGCCGAGCTCAACCTGCCGGACGGCGCGGTCATCGCCGCCGTCAAGCACAAGGACGTCATCTCGATTCCCCGAGGCTCGAAGCGGCTCCAGTCCGGCGACAAGATCATCGTTATGGGCACGCCCGAGGCGATGCGCGAGATCCAGACGCGGCTCCAGCCGCCCGGCGCCGGCGGCGGCGACCAGATTGTGACGATCGTCGGTGGCGGAGACGTGGGGTTTCAGCTGGCGCAGCATCTCGACACGCGGCCGAACGTGACGCTCAGGGTGATCGAACGGGATCCGCAGCGCAGCGAGATGCTGGCGTCCGTGCTCAGCAGGGCGCTGGTGCTGAACGGAGACGGAACGGACCTCGAGCTGCTCGAGGCCGAGGAGATCGGTCGGAGCGACGTGCTCATCTCGGTGATCGACAACGATGGCAAGAACCTGCTCACGTCTCTGCTGGGACGGCAGCTGGGCGTACGCAAGGTGATCACCCGGGTGAGCAAGGCGGCCAACCTGCGTCTGTTCGAGCGCGTCGGGATCGACGTCGCCATCTCGGCCCGCGGTGCCGCGGTGGCCTCGGTCGTCCACCAGATCGAGGGGGGCAAGGCCACGCTCCTGGCGGTCCTCGAGGAAGGGCAGGGCCGGATCCTCGAGATCGTCGTGCCGGATGGCTATCCCCCGACGCCGCTCGCGGCCATGACGGCGCCACCCGAGTCGATCGTCGGGGCGATTCTTCGGGGGGACCAGGCGATCGTGCCGAGAGGTCGAGACGTCGTCCGCGCGGCGGACCGCCTGCTGATCTTCTGCACCGCCGGCTCGGCCGACCTCGTCCGCGACTACTTCACGTCCGGCGCGCAGTAGAGCAGTCCCCCATGCGTCTCTCCAACGTCCTTCATCTCGTCGGCCTGCTCCTGCGCCCGTTCGGGGTGGCGTTCGTCGCGCCGCTCGCGGTCGCGCTCGTCTACGGCGAGCGGTGGGATGCGGCGGGTTTCGGGGTGGCTGCCCTGGTGGCGGCGAGCGCCGGCCATCTGCTCTACCGAACCGGCGGTCCGCTCGACGAGGACCTGCGCCGGGTCGAAGGGCTTGCCGTCGTCGCGGGCACCTGGCTCGTGGTCGCCCTCGTCGGGGCGATCCCCTACCTGTGGGTCGGCGTGGGGCCGGTCGACGCGGTCTTCGAGGCGATGTCCGGTTTGACGACGACCGGTGCCACCATCTTCGAGGATTTCACGCGCTACGGGCGTGGGGTGTTTTTCTGGCGCGCGCTCTCGCAGTGGCTCGGTGGGATGGGCGTGATCACGCTGTTCGTGGCCGTCCTGCCCCGGCTGGCCATCGGCGGACGCCAGCTGTTCTTCGCGGAGGCTCCCGGACCGACTGACGAGAAGCTGACGCCGCAGATCCGCAAGACGGCCGCGGTGCTGTGGTGGCTGTACTCCGGCCTGACGCTCACCGAGATCCTAGCTCTCAGGCTGGCCGGCATGTCGTTCTACGACGCGATCTGCCATGCGCTGACCAACCTGTCGGCCGGCGGCTTCTCGCCCCACCCGTTGTCGATCATGGGCTACGACAGTCCGACGATCGAGTGGATCATCATCTTCTTCATGTTCCTCGCGGGCGCGAGCTTCACCCTGCAGTTCCGCGCGCTGCGGCGTCCTGGGGTGCTGCGTGCGGACGAGGAGTTCAAGCTCTACGTGGGCGTCGTTGCCGTCGCCTCCGCGCTCCTCGCCGTGTTCGTCTGGCGTGACACAGGGGAAAGTGTCACGGCCGCGGTTCGCTCGGGCCTCTTTCAGGCGCTCACGATCGTCACGACGACCGGGTTCGCCAGCGTCGACTTTCAGACGTGGAACGACCAGGCCAAGATCGTGCTGCTGATTCTGATGTTCGTCGGTGGATCGGCGGGATCGGCGGCGGGAGGGCCCAAGCTGGTCAGGCTGCTCCTGATGTTCCGCTACGCCGGCGCCGAACTGCGCCGCACGTTGCACCCGCAGGCGATGCTACCGGTCAAGCTGGGCGGCCGGGTCGTGCCGGAGGACGTCATGCGATCGGGGCTGGTCTTCCTGCTCTTCTACCTCGTGGTGTTGTCGTCTGCGTGCTCGTGGTCGTGGCGTTCGGCGCGGACCTGGTGACCGGGGTGACCGCCGGGATCGCGACCCTGGGCAACATCGGACCGGGCTTCAACGCCGTGGGGCCGATGACCAGCTACGCGGATCTCCACACGGTCAGCAAGATCACCCTGATTGCCGCCATGTGGATCGGGCGCCTCGAGGTCCTGACGGTGCTGGTGCTGCTGCGGCCCGAAGTCTGGAGCAATGCCCTGTGGCGAGGCGGCACCGAGGGCCGAATCGGGCGGCGGCCCGTGTAGGCGCCACGCCGGATCACACGTCGTCCGCCAGGCGACGGCCATCCGCGTCGAAGCGGTGCAGGCGTCCCGGGTCGAGTGCGACCCTCACGACGTCTCCGACCGTGGCCGGCGACGAGGACGAGACGAGCGCGCGCAGCTGCATCGCGTCTCTGCTGAGCGTGAGCAGCCGCCGGCCGCCCAGCGACTCGTCGAGCGCGACCCTCATCTCCCGGGGCGCTGTGTCGTCGATCCTCACGTCCTCCGGCCGTATGCCCACGGTCGGGCAGCGTTCACCGACCAGCTCCCCGGCCAGGGTGGTCATCCGCGGGCTTCCGACGAAGGTGGCGACGAAGAGCGTGGCCGGACGCCGATAGATCTCGTCGGCGGTACCGACCTGGTCCACGCGGCCGTCGCGCATGACGGCCACCTGGCTGGAGAGCGTCAGGGCCTCGACCTGGTCGTGGGTCACGTACACGGCGGTGGCCCCGATCTGGGTGAAGAGCACCTTGAGCTCCGCGCGCGCGTGTTCCCGCAGCAAGGCGTCGAGGTTCGAGAGCGGCTCGTCGAGCAGGAACAGCTTGGGCTGGCGCACGAGCGCTCGCGCGAGCGCCACGCGCTGCTTCTCCCCGCCGGACAGCTCGCGCGGGCGGCGTTCCAGGAGGTCCTCGATCCGGAGTGTCGCGGCCGCGCTCGCCACGCGTCTCGCGATCTCGGCGGCGGGCATCTTGCGCAGCCGCAGCGCGATGGAGACGTTGTCGAAGACCCGCATGTGAGGGTAGAGCGCGTAGTTCTGGAACACCATCGCGACGTCGCGGTCGCGTGGCTCCCGGTGGGTCACGGGAGTCTCGTCGATGAAGACGTCGCCCGCGTCCGGCGTCTCGAGCCCGGCGACCAGCCGCAGGAGAGTCGACTTGCCGCATCCCGAAGGACCCAGGACGGTCAGGATCGCGCCGTCGGGCACCTCGAGCGACACACCGGCGACCACATCGCGTCGCCCGTCGTAGCTCTTGCGGAGCCCGGCCACTCGGAGGCTCGACACCCGGCGTTATCCCTTGACCGCTCCGGCCGTGAGCCCGCTCACGATCCAGCGCTGGCAGGCGAGCACGGCAACCACGACGGGCAGCGTCGTCATGACGACGGCCGCCGAGATCTGCCCCCACGGGATCTCGTACACCGTCACACCCGTCAGCATCGCGATGCCCACGGGGACCGTGCGGAGGTCGTCCCGAGAGATGAAGGTCAGGGCAATGACGAACTCGTTCCAGGAGAGGATGAAGACGAGGATCGCGGTCGCGGCCAGCGCGGGTCCCGACAGCGGCAGTGTCACCCGGGTGAGGAACTGCAGCCGCGAGAAGCCGTCCACGCGGGCCGCCTCCTCGAGCTCCGGCGGCAGCGACCGAAAGGACGCGGTCAGCATCCAGGCCGCGAGCGGCAGGTTGAGCGCGGCATGCACCAGGGCGAGCCCCAGATGCGAGTTGATCAGCCCGAGCGCGCGTCCGAGCGAGTACAGCGGGACCAGCAGAACGGCGGGTGGCCAGAGCGCGAAGAAGAGCAAGCCGTACTCGAGCGCCGCCGCCGCGCGGAGGCGGAGGCGCGCCAGGCCGTGCGCGGCGAGCGCGCCGGTGGCCAGCGCCACGAGGGTCGAGAGCGTCGCGACCACGATGCTGTTCCAGAGGTAGCGGGCGAACGGCCGCTGGTCGAAGACGCCGGTGTAGCTCTCGATCGAGAGATCGCGAGGCAGGTAGGTCGGCGGGATCGCGAACACCTCGGCGCCCGGCTTGATCGAGGTCAGAAACGACCAGGCGAAGGGGCCGAGGTTGAAGGTGACCAACAGGGCGATGCCAAGCCAGAGCGCCACGGTCCTCACACCTCGGCCCTCCGTCCCAGCAGCGCGTGCACGCCGCCGCCCACCAGCAGCAAGGCCAGGGCGACCAGCACCGTGAGCGCCGCCCCCGCCTCGGGCCGGACGTATCTGAAGACCGTGTCGTAGATGTGGAGCGCCATCGTCCGGGTCGAGTCCGCCGGTCCACCACCGGTCAGGACCCACACGATGTCGAAGACGCCGATGGCCTGAATCAGCCTGAAGATCAGGGCGACCGCGATCGCCGGACGCAGCAGGGGCAGCGTCAGGTGCCAGAACCGGCGGAACGGACCGGCGCCGTCGACGCTCAGAGCCTCGTGCAGCTCGCGGGGGATGGTTTGCAGCCCGGCCAGGAGAATGATGGTCACGAACGGCGTCGTCTTCCACACGTCGGCGACGACCAGCGCGGCGAAGGCGGTGCCCGGTCGCCCCAGCCATGCGATCGGCGCCTCCACGAGCCCGAGGCCGGCGGCCAGATGCCCGGCCACGCCGTAGCTGTCGTTCAAGATCCACCGCCACGACATCGCCATGACCGCGGACGGGAGAGCCCACGGCAGGAGCGCGACCGCGCGCAGCGGGCCGCGCAGTCGCAGGGTGCGATGGAGGACCAGGGCGAAGCCCAGACCCAGCACGAGCTCGAGCGACACGGAGACGAGCGCGAACCGCGTCGTGTTCCATACCACCGGCGGTAGCCTGGGGTCGGTCAGGACCTCGCCATAGTGCCCGACGCCGCGGAGGAGACTCGACGCCAGCGGGAGGCCCAGGACACCGAGGAGCAGGACGCCAGCGGGGATCAGATAGACGAGAGGGCGGGAGCGCATCAGGAGCCGATCATCGCGCGGATGCGATCGGCTGCCTCCCGCAGCGCCGCGTCGGGCGGCGTGGCGCCCACCAGCGCCGCGCTCAGGTGCGCCTGGAGGACCGCGGAGATCTCCGCATACATGGGATGGACGGGTCGTGGGCGCGCGGCCCGGAGGATCTCGAACAGTCGGGTGTAGTGGGGGCTCTCTCTCAGAATCTGGGGGTCTTCGAACAGCGCGACCCGGGTCGGGATCCGGCCGTTGCGGAAGTGCAGAATCTTCTGTTGTTCGGCGCGGGTCGCGAACTCGATGAAGGCCCAGGTCGCCTCGGGGTTGGGGCTCGTGGCCGCGATGCCGAACCCCCAGCCGCCGAGCGTCGCGGCGCTCCGTGCGGTCCCCCGTCGAACCATCGGCGCGATCCCGACCTTGCCCTTGACCGGGGACCCGGCTTCTTGCAGCTTCGTCCACGCGTAGGGCCAGTTGCGCATGAAGACCGCCCGCCCCTCCTGGAAGGCGTGCCGCGCCTCCTCCTCCTGGTAGGTCGTCACCCCCTCAGGGGCGATGTCCTGGACCACGCCGGTCATCCACTCGAGCGCCAGAATCGCTTCGGGGCGATCGAGGATCACTCGCCCCTGCGGATCGAGCACGTCCCCCCCGTGTCCCCACAGCACCTCGAGAAAGGTGCACACCAGCCCTTCGTATTGCAGGCCCTGGAAGACCAGGCCCCAGAGCCCGGGTGGGGCCTGCACCCTGCGAGCGACGGCGACCAGGTCTTCGAACGTCTCTGGGGCCTCGGATACGAGGTCGGTTCGGTAATAGAGCATCCCGGCGTCGGCCTGCATCGGCACACGGTAGAGACGCCCGTCGTAGATGGACGCCTGGATGTCCCCGGGGAGGAAGCGCCGGCGCTCCTCGGCGGTCAGCAGGTCGTCGAGGGCGCGCAGCCATCCGTGCGACGCGAACTTGGGGACCCACACCACGTCCATGTAGATCGCGTCGTAGGCGGAGTCGGCCGCGAGAAACCCGGCGGTGTACATCTCCTCGCGGGTATTGGTGCTGGCGGGGCCCTCGATCAGCTCGACGTCGATCTCGGGATGGACGGTCTCGAACCGCGCGACGATCTCCGCCCATCCCCCGCCGGCGTCCGGTGCCTCGAGAAAGCGGACGACCGTCCGCGCATCCGGGCCGTCCCCGGCGCAGCCGGGGATGATGGCCAGCGCAAGCGCGGCAGCGACGGCTCGGGAGATCCGCATGAGGTGGTCCGAGATCGCGCGGGGGGGTGGGTCCACCGTTTGGCACGTTAGCCCCCGGGCTCCGGCCTGTCAACGCTCACCACCGGCTCACGACCGGCTCGGCCGCGACTCGCCCCGACTCGGGGTATCCTACTGCTAGTGTCCTGTCACAGTGATTCGCGGAACAATTCCCGCGCGGGGCATCCCGCCTGGCGGTGTTGCTCGTCGCTCGAATACTCCCGGTATGCTCACTCCTCGCGCCTGGCCAGCCGGGCGCCGCGCACGGGACTTACCCCACGAATTACTGTGACAGGACACTAGGACCGAACCAAACCATGCACAACCCGCAAGTTCCCGAGACCCTCGACGGTTGGAGCCTGCTCCATCAGATGTTTCGCATCGACTGGGAGCGCGTCAAGGCGCTGGCGGACTCCGAGCGGTCCCGGATCGCCGACGAGGCGGCCTCGCTCTTCTCGACCCTGGAGTCGCGTGACGAGGGCGCGAGCGCGCTCGTCCAGCTCCTCGGTCACAAGGGCGACCTCATGCTGATCCACTTCAGGCGCACGTTCGACGAGCTCGCGGCCGCCCAGCTGCAGGTCGCCCACACACGGCTGCACGACTACCTGTCGGCCAGGGCGTCCTACGTCTCCATCGTGGAGCTCGGGATGTACGAGATGACGGCGAAGGTCCATCAGGATCTCGGAGCGCGTTCGCTCGAGCCCGGAAGCGAGGCCTTCGAACGCGCCTTCGACGAGCAGATGGACCGGCAGAGAGACCGGGTCATGAGCCGGCTCTTCCTGGCGGTCCCGAAGCGCCGCGCCGTCTGCTTCTACCCGATGAACAAGCGACGCGGAGAGGCGAGGAACTGGTACTCGGTGCCGTTCGACGAGCGCGCGGCCATGATGCGCGAGCATGGCCTGATCGGACGGCAATACGCGGGGCAGGTCAACCAGATCATCTCAGGCTCGATCGGATACGACGACTGGGAGTGGGGGGTCGATCTGTTCGCGGACGACCCGCGCGTGTTTAAGAAGCTCATCTACGAGATGCGCTTCGACGAAGCCAGCGCCGTGTATGCCGAGTTCGGACCCTTCTACGCGGGGCTCCAGTTTGCCGCGCGTGAGCTCCCGCGGCTGCTGGCGGGCGAGGCGCCCGCGCTGTAGGCTGGAGACCATGTTCCGGCACATCCTGATCGGTCGATGATAGTTTCTCGCGTGTCGAGTCGCGATCCCATCGCGTGGGTCGCCGACAACCTCGTCCTAGTACTACTTTGTTAGATCGCACAATTTGGGCGAGATCCGACGAGTGATCTAATTTGAGGACATTGTACTTTTCCGGCGAATTCGGGACCCTGCGCGGTAGTGCACGACCGCCGCACGGTGGGGCAGTTGCGTCGCCTGATGAGATGGCTCGAGGCCTTCAAGGCGTGCTTCGGCCATCGCGCACAGGAGCTGGCGTTGCGCCGGTACGTCCAGGGGTTGCTCAGCGACAGCCCGCGCAAGTCGATGGAAGCGATGCTGGCGCGGGGGACCGATCCCGGGGGCTATCAAGCGTTCCAACACTTCATCACCGATGCGCCGTGGAGTGCCGACGGCGTCTGGCGCTGCCTGCGGGCGGTGCTGCCCGAACGCGAAGGGCTGGTGATCTTCGCTGGCACGAGTTTCCCCAAGCCAGGGACGTCCTCGGTCGGGGTGGCCCGCCAGTACTGTGGGGCCGTGGGGAAAGTCGCCAATGGCCAAGTGGCGGTCACCGCGGCGCTGTGGACCGGGCTGCGCGCCTACTTGCTGGGGGCCGCGCTCTATGTGCCCGAGGCGTGGCTGACCGACGCCGCCCGCGATCGGGCGCGGCTTCCCCGGGGTGTCCGGTTGCAGGCGAAGTGGCGCCAAGCGCTCACCCTGCTCCGGCAGGTGCGCGCCAGCGGCCTCACCGGCACCGGCGTGCTGGCCGATGCGGAGTTTGGCGATACCGGCCTGTTTCGGGCCATGTGGCATCGGTTGCGGCTCCCCTATGCGGTGGGGATTTCCTCGTCGCAGACCGTGTTCCTGGGGCGGCCGCGCCTCGGGCACCGGCGGGGCGGCCGGCTGGGGCGCCCGCGCACCCGGCCAGACCTGGCGGCGGGCGTGCGGGCGTACACGGTGGCCCAGGCCGCCAAGGCGCAGCCGCGGTGGCGGCCCATCAGCTGGCGCAACCGCCGCGGCGGGCGCCGCTGGACGGTCCAGTGTGTGGCCCTGCGGGTGACCCCGGCCCACGACTGGCGCGACCGCCGGCTCGCCCCCGAGGTGTGGCTGCTGGCCGAACGCGACACGGGCGCGACGCCGCGGACCAAATACTTCTTCGTCAACCTGCCGGCCACCACCTCCTGGCCGCAGCTCGTCCGACTCGCGCATCAGCGGTGGGCCATCGAGCAGCAGGACCAAGAGTTGAAGCCCCACCTCGGGTTGGATCACTTCGAAGGCCGCACGTTCCCGGGCTGGCACCATCACGTCGTGCTCACCGCCGTGACGTACAACTTCCTGCAGGCCGAGCGGCGGCGGCACCTCGCCGGGCTCACCTTTCCAGTGGCCCGCGCGATCGTGCAGGAAATCTTCACCGCGCACCTCTTTGCTCCACGGCCGTTCTACCTGAAGCGCATCGAGGCGCTAAAGTCGGTGCACTTGCGGATCTAACAAAGTAGTACTAGCAGCCCGTGGTGAAAGTCCTGCGTTGCACCAAGGGCGGCGCCGCGCCCGGATGGCAAGGCGCGAGGAGCAAGAATACCGGGAGTATTTGACCGACGAGCACCGCAGCCAGACGGGATGCAGCGCCGGCCGACTGCAGCAGGACTTTTACCACGGGCTGCTAGTGTAGTGTCCCTGAAATACATTTACATATCAACGACCTGCGTGCAATATAGGCGGGATGAATGATGCCGCCGCCGCTCTGTCCATGGCCGCGAAGGATCGGCGACTCCTGGAACAGTGGGCCCGTAGTACGTCGGCCCCGCATCGGGTAGTCATCCGCGCGAAGGCGTTGCTGCTGGCGACCGAGGGGGGTTCCAACAGCCGCATTGCCGCGACCGTGGACGTCAGCCGGCCGACCGTGCTGGCTTGGCGCGACCGGTTTGGAGAGGAGGGCGTTGATTCGGTGTTCGAGATGCGTGAGGGGCGCGGGCGCAAACCGACGATCAGTGCGCGCAGGGTCAAAGCCATCGTCCACGCAACGTTGCACCGCACGCCACCGGGGGCGACCCCCTGGAGTTGTCGCACGATGGCGAAGGCGCAGGGGCTCAGTCGCTCGACCGTGCAGCGGATCTGGGACGCGCATGGCCTCCAGCCCCATCGAGTGGAGACGTTCAAGCTGTCGACCGATCCCGCGTTCGTGGAGAAGCTGACGGACGTCGTGGGGCTGTACATGAATCCGCCCGAGAAGGCCGTCGTGCTGTGTGTGGACGAGAAGAGTCACATTCAGGCGCTGGACCGGACGCAGCCCGGGCTGCCGATGAAGAAGGGCCGCTGTGGGACACTCACGCATGACTACAAGCGCCACGGGACAACGACCTTGTTCGCCGCGCTGAACATGCTGACCGGGCAGGTCATCGGCGAGTGCCACGGCCGGCATCGGCATCAGGAGTTCCTGAAGTTTCTTCGCCAACTCCACCGCGCGTTCCCCTCTCGCCTCGACCTCCACCTCATTCTGGACAACTACGGCACGCATAAACATCCGACCGTGCGGGCCTGGCTGGCGGCCCATCCGCGCTTCACGCTCCACTTCACCCCTACCGGCGCATCGTGGCTCAACCTCGTCGAGAGTTGGTTCAGCCAGCTCACGCAGAAACGCATCCGCCGCGGGGTGTTTTGCAGTGTCGACGAACTCGTCGCCGCCATCAACGATTACCTCCAGCGCTACAACGACAACCCCCAACCCTTTGTCTGGACCGCGACGGTCGATACGATTCTAGAGAAGGTTGGGAAGTGCAAAGTTATTCTTGGGACACACCACTAGCAGCCCGTGGTAAAAGTCCTGCTGCAGTCGGCCAGCGCTGCATCCCGCCGCGGGCTGCGTTGGGCATTGTTCACGATGGGTCAAATACTCCCGGTATTTTTGCTCCTCGCGCCTTGCCAGCCGGGCTCAGCGCCGCCCTTGGTGCGACGCAGGACTTTCACCGCGGACTGCTAGTGTCCTGTCACGGAACGCGAGGCGCGGCCGGCGGCCGGGTGATCTTGACGACCTCTGCTACACTGAATCCCGGCATGCAGTCGCCGAGCGGTCACGACGCGTCGACCGGCCGAGATCGATTGCGAGGGAATCGTCTGCTCGGCGTCGCCTGCATCGTCGTGCTCGCGCTGGCGGTGTGGACACCGCGGTCGGCGTTGGGTCAGTCGCTCGCCGACGTGGCGCGTGCGGAGGCGGCGAGGCGCAAGTCGATTACGACGCCGTCGAAGGTCTACACCACCGAGGATCTGCCCACCATCTCTCGATCGACCGACGCGCCGGCGTCGGAAGACACGGGGTCCGACGAGGCGGCCGCCGCCGATGATGCCTCCGCGTCGCCCGACGGAAGCGCGCCCGAGTCGTCGTCTGCCGAACTCCCGGGACCAGCAGAGATGGAGGGAGCCCCCGGGGGGCCCGGGGGTCGTGACGATGAGGCCTACTGGCGCGACCGGGTTGGCAGGTTACGCGACGACCTCGATCGCGCCGGCGTCTTTCGGACCGCCCTCCAGAGCCGCGCCGATGCACTGATGACCGACTTCGTCAATCGCGACGACCCGGCGCAGCGAGAGCGCCTCGCGGCCGAACGACAGCGCGCGCTGACGGAGATGGAACGTCTCGAGGCGGAGATCGAACGGCTGACCGCGGCGATCGAGGACGCGCGGGAGGATGCGCGTCGCGCCGATGTTCCTGCGGATTGGGTCCGCTAGGGTTCCCGCAGGGCCCTAACCCACGTGAACTCTGGGGTTAGCAGCCCGTGGTGAAAGTCCTGCGTCGCACCAAGGGCGGCGTTGCGCCCGGCTGGCAAGGCGCGAGAAGCGAAAATACCGGGAGTATTTGACCGACGAGCCACACAGCCAGGCGGGATGCAGCGCCGGCCGGCTGCAGCAGGACTTTCACCACGGGCTGTTAGGGTCTCAGCGCGCCATTCCCGTTTGCTTCATCGCTCGTTCGAGCTCGCGGCTGCCAACGTCATCGGCGATCGCGGTCTGGCCCAGCCCGGTCGGGAGGACGAAGTGGAGCTTGCCCCTCAGGACTTTCTTGTCACGTCCAATGATGCGCAGCGCCTGCCGCGCCGAGAGATCGCCAACCGGAGGGAGTGGGCCCATGTGTCCGATCAGGTCGGCGAGCACCCGGCGATCGGCCTCGGCGAGCACCTTTCGAGCGACGGCGACAGCGGCCGCCACGAGTAGTCCGTAGGCCACGGCCTCCCCGTGCCTGAATCGGCGATACCCCGTCAGCGCCTCCAGCGCGTGTCCCGCGGTGTGACCCAGGTTCAGGATTCGTCTCGAGTCCACTTCCCGTTCGTCGGCCGAGACGATTGACGCCTTGATCCTGCAGGACTCTGCAATGGTGGGGACCAGGACGGCGGGATCGCGGGCAAAGTGCGCGGTCAGGTCGCGTTCGAGCCGTCCGAGGAGGTCCGGGCTCGCGATCATGCCGTACTTCACCACCTCGTAGAGCCCGGCACGCAGCTCGCGGCGTGGCAGCGTCTGGAGGAAGGCTGGATCGATCGCCACGAGGGCCGGTGGGTAGAAGGCGCCGATCAGATTCTTGGCCTGAGGATGGTTGACCCCCACCTTGCCGCCCACGGCGCTGTCGACCTGGGCCAGTAGCGTCGTGGGAACGTGCACGAGTGGCAGCCCGCGGAGGTAGGTCGCCGCCACGAAACCGGCCGTGTCACCGACGACACCCCCTCCGACGGCGATGACGGCCGACGCGCGGTCGGCTCCGGCGCCCAGCAGGGCTTCGTAGAGGCGCGAAACCGTTCGCAGCGTCTTGTGTCGCTCGCCGTCCGGCATCAGAACCGGTTCTATGTCGGGCACCGTCGCCTTGACCGCCTCCCCGTGCAGCCTCCACACCAGCGGGTTGGAGATGGCGAAGACGCGCGGTCCCAGCCCCGCCTCTCGTAACAGTTCGCCCAGCTTCCCGGCGAGCCCATGCGCGAGGCGGACTGGATACTCACGAGATCCGGCCGCAACAGCCAAGCGAATCACCATCGTATCACCTCGCGGGATCGTGCGCACTCCAGCCCCTCAGACCGCCTCGAAGTCGATGATAGGATAGCAGTACCGGATGCCGCCGCCGCGCGCATCACCTGTGAGGTGGCGAGCCGACGAGCGGCCACCGCACGCGGATCCGGGCGCGGCAGTTGGCGTTTTCCGACGTTGCGAATGAGCGTGTGACGAGGCAGTCCTGATGGGTGACAAGAAAGAAGCGTTCGTGACCGAGGTCACTCCGCGCTCGGAGGACTTCTCGCGCTGGTACACCGACATCATCCGGCGCGCCGAATTGGCTGACTACACCCCGGTCAAGGGCTGCATGGTCATTCGGCCGTATGGGTACGCGATCTGGGAGCTCATGCAGGCCGCCCTGGATCGGCGCTTCAAGGCGACCGGACACGTCAACGCCTACTTCCCCCTGTTCATCCCGGAGACGCTACTGCGAAAGGAGGCCGCGCACGTGGAGGGCTTCGCGCCTCAGGTGGCGTGGGTGACCCAGGGGGGCGACGAGGTGCTCGAGGAGCGGTTGGTGGTTCGACCGACGTCCGAGGCCATCTTCGGGACGATGTATGCGAAGTGGATCCAGTCCTGGCGTGACCTGCCAGTGCTGCTCAATCAGTGGGCCAACGTGGTCCGGTGGGAGAAGGTGACGCGGCCGTTTCTGCGTACGACGGAGTTCTTGTGGCAGGAAGGCCACACCGCCCACGAGACGGAGGACGAGGCGGAGGAGGAAACCCGCCGCATGCTCGAAGTCTATAGAGACTTTGCGGAGACCGAGCTCGCGATGCCCGTCATCGACGGGCGCAAGAGCGAGAGCGAGAAGTTTGCCGGGGCGCTCCGTACGTACTCGATCGAGGCGTTGATGGGAGATGGGCGTGCTCTCCAGGCCGGCACGTCGCACAACCTGGGGCAGAACTTCGCGAAGGTGTTCGACATCCAGTTCCAGGCTCGGGACAAGAGCCTGCAATACGTCTGGCAGACCTCCTGGGGCGTGTCGACCCGTATGCTGGGTGGGCTCATCATGACCCATGGAGACGACAGCGGTTTGCTGCTTCCGCCACGGGTCGCACCGTATCAGGTCGTCATCGTCCCGATTCCGCGCGGCAACTGGCAGGAGACGGTTCTCCCGCGGGCCCGCGCCATTCAATCCGACCTGGAGGCCAACGGGATCCGCGTCATGCTCGACCACCGGGATACCTACACGCCGGGTTGGAAGTTCTCGGAGTGGGAGATGCGCGGCGTGCCCGTGCGTTTGGAGATCGGGCCCAAAGACATCGAGCGGTCGCAGGTCGTGCTGGTCCGACGGGATACGCGGGAGAAGATGCCGACGCCCGTCGACGGCCTCGTCGCGCGCGTCGGCGATCTGCTGGAAGAGATCCAGGCTGCGCTCTTTCAGCAGGCGTTGCGGTTCCGTGAGGAGCGCACGACGAGAGTCTCCTCGTATGAGGAGTTCACGCGTGTGATGGAGGGTCGACCGGGCTTCGTGGTCGCGCCATGGTGCGGAGACGGCGCCTGCGAGACGCAGATCAAGGCCGAGACCCAGGCGACGATCCGCAACATCCCCCTGGATGGCGTGTCATCCGTGGGGGGATGCGTCCGGTGCGGCAAGCCGGCGCCGGCCGAGGCGTATTTCGCGAAGGCGTACTGACGCTGCGGGGGTGGGGACCGTTGGTCACGGCCCAGGGCTGGCAGCTCGTGGTGAAAGTCCTGTGTCGCACCAAGGGTGGCGCTGCGCCCGGCTGGCAAGACGCGAGGAGCGAGAATACCGGGAGTTTTTGAGCGACGATCAACGCAGTCAGGCGGGATGCAGCGCCGGCCGACTGCAGCAGGACTTTTACCACGGGCTGCTAGTACTACTTTGTTAGATCCGCAATTGCACCGACTTTAGCGCCTCGATGCGCTTCAGGTAGAACGGCCGTGGAGCAAAGAGGTCCGCGGTGAAGATTTCCTGCACGATCGCGCGGGCCACTGGAAAGGTGAGCCCGGCGAGGTGCCGCCGCCGCTCGGCCTGCAGGAAGTTGTACGTCACGGCGGTGAGCACGACGTGATGGTGCCAGCCCGGGAACGTGCGGCCTTCGAAGTGATCCAACCCGAGGTGGGTCTTCAACTCTTGGAACTGCTGCTCGATGGCCCACCGCTGATGCGCGAGTCGGACGAGCTGCGGCCAGGAGGTGGTGGCCGGCAGGTTGACGAAGAAGTATTTGGTCCGCGGCGTCGCGCCCGTGTCGCGTTCGGCCAGCAGCCACACCTCGGGGGCGAGCCGGCGGTCGCGCCAGTCGTGGGCCGGGGTCACCCGCAGGGCCACACACTGGACCGTCCAGCGGCGCCCGCCGCGGCGGTTGCGCCAGCTGATGGGCCGCCACCGCGGCTGCGCCTTGGCGGCCTGGGCCACCGTGTACGCCCGCACGCCCGCCGCCAGGTCTGGCCGGGTGCGCGGGCGCCCCAGCCGGCCGCCCCGCCGGTGCCCGAGGCGCGGCCGCCCCAGGAACACGGTCTGCGACGAGGAAATCCCCACCGCATAGGGGAGCCGCAACCGATGCCACATGGCCCGAAACAGGCCGGTATCGCCAAACTCCGCATCGGCCAGCACGCCGGTGCCGGTGAGGCCGCTGGCGCGCACCTGCCGGAGCAGGGTGAGCGCTTGGCGCCACTTCGCCTGAAACCGGACACCCCGGGGAATCCGCGCCCGATCGCGGGCGGCGTCGGTCAGCCACGCCTCGGGCACATAGAGCGCGGCCCCCAGCAAGTAGGCGCGCAGCCCGGTCCACAGCGCCGCGGTGACCGCCACTTGGCCATTGGTGACTTTCCCCACGGCCCCACAGTACTGGCGGGCCACCCCGACCGAGGACGTCCCTTGCTTGGGGAAACTCGTGCCATCGAAGATCACCAGCCCTTCGCGTTCGGGCAGCACCGCCCGCAGGCAGCGCCAGACGCCGTCGGCACTCCACGGCGCATCGGTGATGAAGTGCTTGATAGCACCCGGGATCGGTCACCCGCGCCAGCATCGCTTCCATCGACTTGCGCGGGCTGTCGCTGAGCAACCCCTGGACGTACCGGCGCAACGCCAGCTCCTGTGCGCGATGGCCGAAGCACGCCTTGAAGGCCTCGAGCCATCTCATCAGGCGACGCAACTGCCCCACCGTGCGGCGGTCGTGCACTACCGCGCAGGGTACCGAATTCGCCGGAAAAGTACAATGTCCTCAAATTAGATCACTTGTTGGATCTCGCCCAAATTGTGCGATCTAACAAAGTAGTACTAGGCTGCGTGGGGCGCCCTGTCCGACGGTTTCACCGGCGGAGGGAGGCGACGGCGCGCCTGGGCTTCCGGCGGGGTGTCGCCGTTGGCTGACGGTGCGGGATGAGCTCTTCGGCGATGTCGGGCCAGCGATCGGCGATGCGCTTGATCACACGGTGCCGTCGGGTGAGTCGGGACCGGCGGGTGATGAGCTGGAAGGCGTCTTTGAGGTGCTCACGCCACCAGTCGCCTCTCGAAGGGCTTGCGTGCGCGTAGGCGGCGGCCAGCGCGTCCAGACAGGAGGCGTCTCCGACCGCCGAGACCGCCACCAGAAAGCCGATCGGCAGCGGCCGCCGCGCCGCCGCGAGGGTCTCTCGCAGCTCGTAGAGCGCGACCCGGCTCCCACGGGCAGCCAGGATCCGATGCACTGCGGCCCGAGCCGCCATCCACTCGATTCTTGCGGATCCCTTCTCTCGATCCTCTCGCTCCTTGATCACACCGAGCAGGCGATGGAGGGTGGCCAGCGGGATCGACGGGGCCTCCGTGGTCACCAGCGCCCGGAGCACGGCTGGGTCCTCCGGGAGTGCGCCCCGCGCCGCTGCGACCACGCTGGTAGGCGGCGTGACCTCCGTCGACCGGTCGCCGCTCGCGGCTTCAGCCCGGCGGCGTATTGGAGCGTTCGTGTCGCTCTGCAGGTGTGCGAGGACCGGTGCGACCACGTCCCGGGGCATGTCGGTGAGCGCGTCGATCGCCGCGAGTCTGAGGGCGTCGATGCCAGTCGCGTCGAGAGCCAGCGCGGTCAGCCGATCGAGCGCCGTCGCGGCGGCCTCGCCGTCCTCCGACAGGAGATGGCTGCGGACCACACCGACCGCGGCGGTCCCGACGGCCTCGTGCGGGTCACCGAGGGCGGCAACAGCGGGCATCAGGGCCCGCCCGTCGCCGATGGCTTCGAGGGCCCGGAGCGTGGAGGCGCGGACGTCGCCCGTCGGAGCCCTGTCCAGCAACGACAGGAGCTGCTCGACGGCGCGGGGACCAATGAACGCAAGCCGGGCGATCGCGACCTCCTGCTGCACCGCGGAGCCGCCCTCCAGATCCGTCAGAAGCCGGCCGATCTCTCGCGCCGCGGAGGCCCTGATGACCACGGATGTTACCCTTGGACGTGAACGCTGGGCCAAGCGGTCGTCATTGGACCCGGTGATTGAGGACCGTCATGAGAATGATCGCTGTATCGAGTCTCGTCCTGCTCGCCGCGGGGGTAGCGCTGTGGGGTAGCGGGCAATGGGCGAGCCCGCGGGCCGGGGTCGTGTTCCCGGACCAGACGCGAGTGACCGTGGAGATCGCAGATACCCCGCCCAAACGTCAGCGGGGGTTGATGTTCCGCGAGACGCTTGCCCCAAACGAAGGAATGATTTTCCTGTTCGAGGAGCCAGGCTTCTATCCCTTCTGGATGAAGAATACCCTGATCCCGCTCGACATGTTGTGGCTCGACGAGCGGGGGCGCGTGGTGTCGATCGCCGAGTCGGTCCCGCCGTGCGAGGCCGATCCATGTCCATCCTATCCGCCGACGGCCGGCACCAGCGCGCTCTACGTCGTGGAGGTCGTGTCAGGCTTCACCCGACAGCATAACGTGAAGGTCGGAGACGTCCTGACCCTGGAAGGGCTCTAGCTTCTCGCCCCTCGCGCCGTGCCAGCCGGACGCCGCGCTCGGGACCGGCGTCGCGAATCACTGCTAGGACACCAGCTCTCGGGGCGCGCCCTCAAAACAAGAAACCCGCAGGAGCGAGGGTCGTCGCTCCTGCGGGTCGGTCGTCGTG
Source organism: Vicinamibacterales bacterium (assembly GCA_965197935.1). Classification (GTDB taxonomy): domain Bacteria; phylum Acidobacteriota; class Vicinamibacteria; order Vicinamibacterales; family CAZQMT01; genus CAZQMT01. The sequence continues at coordinate 2,422,093 of CBDAOD010000003.1, forward strand.
GCCGGTCGGTCGTGGTCCGACTACTGTATCCGGACCACCATGGCGGCCCGCCGGTTGAGCCGCCGTGTCTCCTCTCGTGCGTTGTCGTGCTTCGGCCGCTCCTCGCCGTAGCTCACGGTGCTGAGGCTGCTCGCCGAGACGCCGCGCCCGGTGAGGTAGTCCCGTACCGCCTGGGCGCGCCGCTCGCCAAGGGCCAGGTTGTATTCGGCCGTTCCGATATTGCAGGTGTGGCCCTCGATCTGGATTCGCAGTGACGGATCCTCTTGCAGGGCCTCGACCGCCTCGTCCAGACGCCGCGTCGCGTCGGGTCTGAGGTTGTATCGGTCGAAGTCGAAGTGAACGTCCTCGAACACGAACCCGCGTTTCGGCGGCTCGGTCACCTGAATCGTCACGGTGTTCGAATCCGTGCCGCCCTTGCCGTCATTCACCGTGACGGTGACCGGAACCGGTCCGGGCTCGTCCGGTGCCGTCCAGCGCGACTGCACCCCGGTGGGGCTCTCGAGCGTGCCGGTGGGCGTCGTCCACTGATAGGTGAGGGCGTCGCCGTCCGGGTCCTGCGCGTCCGCCGTGACAGTCGACGTCTCTCCGACCATCACCGTGCAGGGGTCGCAGCGTGCCTCCACGGTTGGCGGGCGGTTTACCGGCGCCGGCGGCGGCTCTGGCGGCGGTGGCGGGGGCGCATACACGCGGACGCCAGGATGGTAGCCGAGGCGAACCTGGAACCCGAGCTTGTCGTCCAGGCCGTTGTCCATCACCCCACCCGACAGGTTCTCCCCGCTCTCGTGTAGCAGGTTCCAGCCGAGGCCGGCACCCGCGAAGAATCCGCTCTGAGCCTGGTAGACCAGCCCCACGGTGGCGTCCAGATACGGCTCGATCGGGAATACCTGGTTTCCGGCGAAGGTGATCTCGCTCTCGAACGGCTGCTCACCGTGAATCTCGGTGAAGAGGCGTAGCGAGCGCCGCGTCGGGAAGCCCGCTCCAAAGCCGTATCGCAGTCCATCCGAGAGATCGACCCCCGATGGATCCGAACGGATGACGACTCCACCGAAGGCGGACAGCTCGACCCGCTCGTTCACCTCTTTGCTCAGGATGCCATCGATGTAGAAGCTTGGTTCGCCGGTCGTGACACCCACGTCCTCGTCACCTGTCGGCAGCTGGACGGTGCCGCGGACCGCGAGGGCCACCGGCTGCTGTCGGTGCTCCGACAGGATATTTATCTTGGCGCCGACCAGGAAATCCCCGACCGAGTCGCCGCTGAACCCTTGAGTCGCGAACGGGAATGCGTTGACCCTGAAGCCGTCGGCCACCGGACGAAAGTCTCGATCGATCCGCGTGTCCGCCCGGAAGGATCCGAATACCTCGAGTCGATCCGCGATCCCGACGCCGAACGTCCCAATGAAATGGGAGATATCGGTGAAGCCTTCCTCCCGGTCGAAGTTTGCGCGGTAGGCGCTTCCCGAAACCTTGCCGTGCGGAACGACTTCCGCGGTGGGCACGAACCACAGCCCGGTATCACCGAAGAAGGTGGTCGTGGCCCGGCGTGTCGCCTCGTCCCCCTCCTGCGCGGCCACTGGTGCCGCGAGGGGACAGGCAAGGGCCATAACCGCCATCAACTCAATCACTTGTCTCGTCATAGACTGTGGCCTTTCCTGTGCGGACCGACTTCCCAGGGTCTCGACAAATATTAAGATCTCCGCTGAATCCAGTCAACGTGTATTCGTGGCGGTATTCGGGTGTGTTTTGGGCGGGAACAGGCACGCCCGGCGCACTGGGCTGTCTCATTCGGCGGGTCGTTTCGCGAAGATCCAGGCAATTAGGATGCTCACCAGGTAGAGCAGGAACATGGGTGCCGCCATCAGGGATTGCGTGACGACATCGGGCGTGGGCGTCAAGACGGCCGCGACCACGAAGATGAGCAGGATGGCGTACTTCATGTTGCGGAGCATGAACCGCGCCGTGACCAGTCCCATCCGGGCCAGAAAGAACACTATCGTGGGGAGCTGGAAGATCACGCCGAAGGACAGCAGCATACGCGTGTAGAGCGAGAACACCGGCCCGATCTTCGGCGTGAAGGCCATGTAGTCCGTGGAGAAGCCCGCAAAGAACCGCCAGGCCCACGGAAAGACCATGAAGTGCGAGAAGAGGGCGCCGCCGAGGAAGAAGACCGTGCAGAAGAAGACGAAGGGGATCGCGAACCGTTTCTCGTGGGAGTACAGCCCCGGGGCCACGAAGAACCAGGCCTGCGTCAGGACGACGGGCAGGGCCAGGATCAGGCCCATGAGGGCCGCGATCTTGATGTAGAGGAGAAACGCCTCACCGGGCTCCGTGTAGATCAGCGTGCCCCCTTCCGGCAGGACATCCTGGAGCGGGCGCATGATGAAGGCGAAGACGCGTTCGATGAAGACGAGCGAGATGACGAATCCGATGAACAGGCCGCTGATCGACCACACGAGACGCGAGCGAAGCTCGTCCAGGTGTTCGAGAAACGACATCCGACCCGCGTCGGCCTGGATGTCGTCCTCGGGCTCGGGTAGGCTCGAATCCGGGTGACCCGACGGTGAATCCGCCCGGTCAGCGGGGAAGGGTACGAGCGCCATCGCCTCGGTCAGGCGCCGGGCGTCGTCGGACCAGCGGCCGCCTGCTCGTCCGGCGCAGGCGGCGTGACTCGCGTGGCCTTCTGGTCTTCGAGACGGATCTCCTCGTCGAGGGTGTTCCTGAGCTCGTTCGAGGCTCTCTTGAACTCCGAGAGGCTTCGGCCAAGCGAACGCCCCAACTCGGGCAGCTTGCGCGGGCCGAAGATGATCAGCGCGATCACGAAGATCACGATCAGCTCTGGCATGCCGATGGAACCGAACATACGAATACCCCTCGGTTTCTCTCAGGCTCCAGCGAGTCTTCGAGGTTCCGCGTGGCCCCTCCGGGCCCGGTAGCCACGCCCCAACTCGCTAGGACATTATAGAAATCCCGCCAGGGGTTGGTCAAGCGACCGGACGTCGGAAGTGCCGGGAAGTCGTTGCGCCATAGTGGCTTATCTGGTACGATCCGACGATGTTCCGCTACAGAGCGCTGTCGGGGGCCATCTTCGCTGTCCTCGTATCGGCCATCGTGGGCGGGGTGTACGGCCGTAGCGCGCTCGCCACGCAGGATCGACTCGCGGAGCCCTACAGGGTGTTCACCTCCGCCCTCGCGGCCGTCCAGGCCAACTACATCGAGGAACTCGAATCGGAGCAGTTGGTCTATGGCGCGGTCGCCGGCGTGGTCCAGACTCTCGATCCGCACTCGAGTTTCATGGATCCGAGGACCTACGCACAGCTTCGCGAACGTCAAGAGGGTCGCTACTACGGGCTGGGCATCACGATCACGGTCGTCGATGGCGACATCACGGTGGTGGCGCTGTTCGAAGGGTCTCCGGCCTACAAGCAGGGCATTCGCCGGGGGGACGTCATTGCCCGGATCGAGGGCGAGAGCGCCAAGGGTTGGACCAGCGATCAGGCCGTTCGGAAGCTGCGGGGACCGAGGGGGAGCGCGGTCCAGATTTCGATCCGCAGACAGGGCTATGACGAGCTGATCGAGCTCGAGGTGGAACGCGACGAAATTCAGATCCCGACGATCCTCGGCGCGTTCATGGTGGCCGACTCGACGGGTTACGTACGGCTGCGGGACTTCTCGGAGACGACGGATCGCGATCTACACGAGGCGCTGAAGAAGCTATCGGGCCAGGGCATGCGCCGGCTACTGCTCGACCTGCGCGACAATCCCGGCGGCCCCCTCGACCAGGCCATTCGCGTGTCCAACCGCTTTCTCGAGCGTGGCAACCTGATCGTGTACACGCGAGGGCGTGTCCCCAATTCGGATCAGGACTATCGCGCGACGGAGGCGAGCGAGTTCTCCGATCTGCTGCTCGTCGTGCTGGTCAACCGGAATAGCGCCAGCGCGTCCGAGATCGTCGCTGGCGCCATCCAGGATCACGACCGCGGGCTGATTGTGGGCGAGACCACGTTCGGCAAGGCGCTCGTCCAGTCCATCTATCGGATCAGCCACGGCGCGGGCCTCGCGCTGACGACGGCGCGCTACTACACGCCGAGCGGACGCCTCATCCAGCGACCGTGGGACGGCACGTTCGACGAGTACCTGACGTACTCCTTGAGAGATCAAGACAGGACCCAGCCGGGCTCCGAGGCCCAGCTCAAGTACACCGACGCCGGACGCAAGGTGTTCGGGGGCGGCGGGATCCAACCGGATCACTATCGGGCCGGGCCCGTCGAGGGATTCGAACCCACTAGGTTCGGGAGAATGTTGTACGCACGCCAGCTCTTCGCGACCTACGCACAGAAGTTCTCGGCCGCCGGTGACACGCGTTTCGGCGCGCAGGGAACCGACCGTGTAGTGCTGGATCGGAACTTCACCGTCGACGAGAGGATGGTGGAGGACTTCTTCGACTTCGTGCGGAGCCAACGCGTGGAGATCGACGAGCAGGCGGTCACCGAGGACCAGGCGTTCATCCGGGCCATGCTCCGATACGACCTCGATCTGGCGCTGTTCGGGGTCGAGGAGGCGAGGCGTCGGATGATCGCCGTGGATCCTCAGGCGCAATTTGCGCTCGAGCTGTTTCCGGAGGCGGAGAAGCTCACCCAGATGGCCGCGCGGAACCTCACGCCCCCGGCCCGTGAAAATTAGGTCTGTGGACCTACGAAAAATCGCCGCACGCGCAAGATCTTGTGGATGAGATAGGCCTTGCCCCAAGGGCTTGGCCTTGTTAGACTGACGCCCGCTCAGCTAGCCTCGGGGCACCACCCCGCTCGAGGTGGATCATTGGCGGGCCGAGTGGTCTTGTGTCGCGGTCATTCCCTTCCCCGGAATATCGGACGTGTCGAGCGCCCCAGCCGCTCGAGGGTGGTGATCCGTCGGGTCGTGGTCCGATCGATCCATTCTGTTCGTGGGACCGCATCGAGATGAGGCAGAGAGAGGAAACGCCGGATGCACTTGCAGCGCCTTGAGATCTCCGGATTCAAGAGCTTCCCGGACCGCTCGGAGCTGTCCTTCGAGTGTGGCGTTACGGCCATCGTGGGACCGAACGGATGTGGCAAGAGCAACGTCGTGGACGCGATCACCTGGGTTCTCGGCGAGCAGAGCGCCCGGAGCCTGCGTGGCGAGCGGATGGAGGACGTCATCTTCAGTGGGAGTGACGCCCGGCGGCCGACTCCAACCGCCGAGGTGCGGCTTCAGTTCGCGTCCGTCACGGCGATGCACGATCCCCCGGCCCCGGGGAACGGCGGAGGGCCCTCCCCGGAGGACGACGTCGAGGGCGGGAACGGCTACCTCGATGACCCGCCTCGCCTCTGGAGCCCGGTGCGCGACGTCGAGGTGGCTCGCCGTCTGTATCGATCGGGTGAGAGCGAATATCTGATCGATGGGGAGACCTGCCGTCTTCGCGACATTCAGGACCTGCTGATGGACGCAGGCATCGGCGTGAAGGCCTACGCCGTGATCGAGCAGGGGAAGATCGGCCAGATCCTCAGCTCGCGTCCCACGGAACGGCGGCAGCTGATCGAGGAGGCGGCTGGCGTCACCAAGTACAAGACCCGGCGTCGCTCAGCCGAGCTCAAGCTCGAGGCGGCCCAGCAGAATCTGATGCGGGTCGATGACATCGTGTTCGAGGTCGAGCGCCAGCGTGCCGCACTGAAGCGGCAGGCCGCCAAGGCTCGGCGGCATCGGCGTCTCCGAGATGAGCTGCGTCACTGGGAAACGGTCGTCTTCGCGCGGCGCTACCGGGGCCTGGCGCAGACGCTGCAGGCCGGTCTGGCGCGTGTCGAGGACGCCACGGCGCGCGAGGTGGCGGCCGCCGCTCGGTTGGCCGAGCAGGAGGGCGAGCTGGAGGGGCGCCGTCTCGAGCTGTCCCAGACCGAGTCCCGTTCGGTGGCGGCTCGCGAGACGGCCCACACGAAGGAGCTCGAGATCGGTCGCCTTCGACAGCAGATCGATTTCGGGCGGCACCAGGCGGTCGAGCTCGAGAAGGCGGCGGCGGAGATCGGGGTCGAGCTCCAGGACCTCGAATCGCGTCGGGAGCCGTCGCTGCGCGAGCTGATGGGGCGGCGGCAGGCCGCCGCCGGGGTGGCCGAGGAGCTCGAAGCCGCGACGCTGAAACTCACGGCCGAGGACACCCGCACGGGGACGTCTCAACGCGAGGCCGAGCAGCTCGAGCGCGACGTCGAATCCGCGCGCGACGGAGCGTTTGCGGCCGCGACCGCGGCGACGGCGCTGCGACACGCCGTCGAGCAGACCCGGGCGAGCCGTGAGCGGCTCTCGGGCGAGCGGTCCAAGCTCGATGCCGAGGCGTCGGACCTGGAGCTGGAGCTGGACGCAGCCGCCAGGAGCGATTCGGAGGCCACCGCGGCGCTCCAGCGCGCGCAGGACTCGTTGGCCGAGACGCGTGCGGCGCGCGCCGCTCGAGAATCGGAGCTGGCCAGCGCCCGGGTGGCGGCCGGGCGCTCGCGGGATGAGCTCAAGGCGGCCGAGCACCGTCTGGCGGGGATGTCCGCGCGCCTGAGTTCGCTCGAGGAGCTCGAGGCCGCGCGCGCAGGCTATACCGATGCCGCCCGGGTCCTCCTCGCCGAGGAGGCCGGCCGCGTCCACAATCTCGGATCGGTCGCGGACTACGTAGACGTCGACCGCCGGTACGAGCGCGCGGTCGAAGGCTGTCTCGGAGACTTATTCCAGTGCGTCGTCGTGCAAGGGCCGGAGGACGCGGCGGCGGCCCTGGCAATCGTACGCGAGCGCGGCGCTGGTCGCTGCGGTTTCCTCATGCAGGGGGCTCCCTACACGAACCCGACCGAGCGTAGCGTTCCTCCGACGGAGGGGCTCGTACCCGTCGCGTCTGTCGTGCGGGCGACTGGCGCCCCGGCGGCTTCCATCCGGCGGGCCATTGGCGAGGCGTGGATCGCCGCCACCTTCGAGCAGGCGGCGGTCGCCGCGCGGAGCACCTCGGCGCCGGTCGCCACGCTGGCCGGGGACGTGTTCCGCGGCCCGCATGTGGTTCATGGCGGCGCCCGTGAGGGGGCGCTCGGGATTCTCGCGACGAAGCGCGAGATCAAGGAGCTGCGTGACGGTCTCGAGACGGAGCGGGCCACCGTCGGCACCCTGGGAACGGAGCTGCAAGGGCTAGATGTGAAGATCGCGGAGGCCGAGTCGACCTCCACGACCCTGGCTGCGGAGAGTCATCAGCAGGAGAAGGCCGTCCTCGGCCTGGAGCTTCGGCGCGCGCACGTGACGGAAGAGAAGGAGCGCCTGCTCCGCAAACAGACGCTGGTCGTCACCGAACGGCGTCGAGCCATGGAGGAGCTCGAGGCCCTGGAAGGCAGGGAAGCCGAGGCGCTCGCCTCGATCGTCAGGAGCGAGGCGGAGCAGCAGTCGGCCAGCGACAGACTCGCCTCGGGCCAGCGCCGCCTCGTCGAGGCCCGCCAGTCGGTCGAGGCCGCGAGTCGGCGGCTGGCCGAGGCGAAGGCGGCGCACGCGGCGCTCCAGGAGCGGACGGCCGCATTCGGAGCCGAGGTCGGACGCCTCGAACGCACGGCGCGGGAGCTCGTGGAGCGGGTGGAGTCTCGGACGGCCGAGCGGCGGCGGGTCCAGTCCCGACTCGAGGCCGAGCGGGCGTCGGCCGCCGAGAACGAACGGCTGCTCGCGGAGGCGCTGAAGGCCTTCGATGCGTCCCGGGACGACGTGCGCGGGGCCGAGGAGCAGGTCGGCGACCTTCAGGCGCAGTGTCAGAAGCAGGAGGCGTCGCTCCGCGAGGCACATCGCGCGCTTGCCGAGGTGCGGGGCGAGCTCGCCGAGCTGCAGGTGGCTCGTGCGACGGCCGAGGCGGACCTCTCGCACCTGGCGGCATCGTGCCTGGATATCCTGCAGATCACCCTCGACGAGGTCGAGGCGCAGGTCGAACAGCTGGAGCGCGAGCATCGCGTCGACGTGGACGGTGGGCCGGAACGCGTCGACCCCGACGAGGAACCGGCGCCGGCGGACGCGGCACCGGCGGAACCAGCCGAGTCCATCGATACGGCGGTCGCCGTTGATGACCCGACCGAGCCGGCGCCCGCACCCACGTCTCCGGAGGAGATCGTGGCCAGCCTCCGCGAACGAATCGACAGACTGGGCCCCGTGAACATGATGGCGGTCGAGCAGTTCGACGAGCTGGAGGAGCGACATCGATTTCTCAGCGAGCAGCGCCGGGATCTTTTGGATGCGATCGCCACGACGACCGAGGCGGTTCAGCGGATCGACGTCGTCACGCGCGCGAAATTTTCGGAGGCGTTCACCGCTATCAATACCCTGTTTCAGGGCACGTTCGCGACGCTGTTCGGAGGCGGGCGGGCGGGTCTGGTCTTGCTGGACGAAAGCGATCTGCTCGAGAGCGGTGTCGACATCGTCGCCCAGCCGCCGGGAAAGAGGCTCCAGAGCGTCCAGCTGTTGTCCGGGGGAGAGAAGGCGCTCGCGGCGATGGCCCTGATGTTCGCTATCTTTCGGTATCGTCCCAGCCCGTTCTGCTTGCTCGACGAGATCGACGCCCCCCTGGACGATGCCAACATCGGCCGCTTCATCGAGATGCTCAGGGGATTGCAGGCGTCGACCCAGTTCATCCTGATCACTCACAACCGCAAGACGATGGAGATCGCCGATCGGCTCTATGGCATCACCATGGAAGAGCCAGGCGTCTCACGGCTGATCTCGCTGAAACTGAATTAGCCCCACCTGGTTTGCCAATCGCCTGGCGCCGGGCCGGGCGGGCGCGGGCAAGCGCGACGAGGGAGCGTGGTGGTCGCGCCTTGCGATCCCGTCGCGTGGGCCGCTGACAACGTCGTGCCAACAGACGTCGCCGGGTCGCTGACTGTGGCGCGAGACGACGAACGTCGTTTCGATCTCGGGACTGCATGAACGAGGACAAGGCCGCTCGCTATCATCGATTGCGCCGTCGGGTCGGGATGGGTGCCCCGGTGATGACGGGGAGTCTGCTCGTCGCGATTCTCGTATCGGGCGGGTCGGCGGCGCTCCGCGACGCGGCGGCGGCGGTGGCGGGCGCCGCCTGGGCGGCCGACCCCCTGCAGACCTGGCTGGTCGTCGCCGTGTACGTCTCGGTGCTCTTTCTGGCGAGAGAGGCGCTCACGCTGCCGCTGAGCTTCTACGGCGGCTTCGTCCTCGAGCGCCGATACGGACTGTCCGTGCAACGCGCCGGCGAGTGGCTACGCGACCACGGGAAGGCCGTGCTGCTCGGGTAGGTGGTGGCGGTCGGCGCGACGAGCGTCGTGTACCAGGCCTTGCGAACGTGGCCCGAATGGTGGTGGCTGATTGCGGGCGCCGCGATGTGTCTGGCCTCGATCCTGCTGACGAATCTTGCACCTCTGCTGCTGCTGCCGATGTTCTACCGCTTCCGCTCGCTCGACGGAGGCACACTGGGATCGCGGCTAGGGGCCTTGCTCGAACGCGCAGGCGCGCATCCCCTGACGGTGCTCGAGTGGAAGGTCGGAACACGCACCCGGAGCGCCAACGCCGCGTTTGTGGGCCTGGGCCGGACGCGTCGGGTTCTGCTGTCGGATACCCTGATCTCGAGCTACTCGGACGACGAGATCGAAGCCATTCTCGCGCACGAGATTGCCCATCACGTCCATCGCGACATCTGGATCTCGATCGCGTCTCAGGCAGCGCACCGGTGTCGGCTTGCTCCTGGCACACCGCGCCCTGTTGCTGCTGGTGCCGGTCCTCGGTCTCGAGAATCTCCACGACGTCGCCGCGTTGCCGGTGATCGTCCTTGCCGCGGGCGGTTGGTGGCTGCTCGCGCAGCCGCTCGTGAACGGCCTCTCCCGCAGCCATGAGCGCCGTGCCGACCGTTATGCCCTGGACCTGACGAAGAATCCCGCAGCGTTCGTGTCCGCGATGCGCCGCCTGGGTGCGCAGAACCTCGTCGAGCCCCGTCCGTCCCGTTTGGTGACCGTCCTCTTCCACACCCATCCCCCGCTGCAGCAGCGGATCGATGCGGCCCGCCGCTGGGCCGGAACCCGCCCGACCGGCCCCGACACCGCAGCCTCTCGGTGACACACTAACCCAAGTGAACTCTGGGGTTAGCGTGGCGTGACGACCAGGCCACCTCGCATGCCCCGACAGCGCTCGTCGTTGGCGAGGCTGCAGTAGAACGGAAAAGTGCCGGGTCGGTCGGCCCTGAACTCGAAGGTGACGGTCTGGCCGGCGCCGGCCCGCTTCGCGATGCGGTAGGCGTCCATCGTGAAGCTGTGCGGAATGTCCTCCGTGTGAAAGCGGATGGTGACGAGGTCGCCCCGGCGGACCTCGAGTCGGGCGGGTGTGAACGTGTAGCGCTTGGCCGATACGGAGAAGCCGCGTCGTGAGGGTCTGGTGGCCTGGTGGCCTGGCTGGCGGCCGTGCCGGCCGCCAGGGCGCCGCGGCGACGGCGGCGACGACCGCGACAATTGTGAACCGGGCGAACGCCGATCCAGCTACGCGATGTCGCGAGCAGGCTGTATCCATTCTCGTCTCCGTGGGGGCCGGGCGACTCGACGAAGGCCAAGTCTGCTCGGCCCCTTCTTTGACAAGTATCGGTTGCTCGGTCCAGCGGACCAGGGCGGCTGCTCAGCGGCCCTTGACGGGGTCCTCACTTGCGTGCCTGAGCGCCGGCGCCGGCCTGCCCGGCGGCCTCCCCGCCCTGCTCGCCGAGCAGGGCCTTTCGGCTCAGGCGGACCTTGCCTGCCGGATCGATGTTGATGACCTTCACCATGACCTGCTCGCCTTCCTTCAGCTCGTCCCGCACGTCCTTGACGCGGTAGTTGGCGATCTCGGAGACGTGAAGCAGGCCGTCGATGCCGGGTAGGACCTCGACGAACGCCCCGAAGTCGGTGATGCGTTGTACCCTGCCCATGTACGTCTTGTGCATCTCGGGGGTGGCGGTCAGCTCCTGGATGATCGTGATGGCCTTCTGTGCGGAATCTTCGTCGACCGAGGCCACGTTGACACGGCCGTCATCCTCCACGTCGATCTTGACGCCCGTCCGCTCGATGATGCTGCGAATCATCTTGCCACCGGGTCCAATCACGTCGCGAATCTTGTCAACCGGGATCTTGATTGTCACGATCCGCGGCGCGAAGGTCGAAATATTGGCGCGTGGCTGCGCGATCGTTTCCTCCATCTTGTCCAGGATGTGCAGACGTCCCGTGAGAGCCTGCGCGAGCGCCTCGCGAAGAATCTCGGTCGTGATTCCCACGACTTTGATGTCCATCTGGAGCGCCGTGATCCCCTGGGTCGTGCCCGCCACCTTGAAGTCCATGTCGCCGTAGTGGTCTTCCGCTCCGGCGATGTCGCTGAGGATCGCGTAGCGCGAGGATGCCTTCTCGTCCATGATCAGCCCCATCGCGACACCGGCAACGGGGCCCTTGAGCGGGACCCCGGCGTCCATGAGCGCGAGGGAGCCTCCGCACACCGTCGCCATCGACGACGATCCGTTCGATTCCAGAATGTCCGACACGACGCGAATGGTGTACGGGAACTCCTCCTCGCTGGGGACCACGGGAGCGAGTGAGCGCTCGGCCAGCGTGCCATGGCCGACTTCCCGTCGTCCCGGTCCGCGCAGGAACTTGACCTCCCCGACCGAGAAGGGCGGGAAGTTGTAGTGCAGCATGAACCGCTTGTAGATCTCGCCGTCCACCATCTCGATCTTCTGCTGGTCCTCGGCCGTGCCGAGCGTCGCCGTCACCAGCGCCTGCGTCTCACCGCGAGTGAAGACGGCCGAGCCGTGGGTGCGCGGCAGGACGCCGGCTTCATTCCAGATCGGCCTGATCTGGTCGAAGGCTCGACCGTCGAGCCGCGTGCCGCGATCGAGCACCTCGTCGCGCAGGACCTTCTCCTTGAGCCTGCTGAAGACGCCCTTGGCTTCCAGCCGCCGCTCGATCTCGCCTTCGGGGACTGACGCGATCAGGTCGGCCAGGACCTGGTCGACCCGGTCGTAGCTCTCGAGCTTGTCTCGGATCCGCATGGCTTCGCTGAGTGGGACCAGCACCCGCTCTTCGACCTCGCGGTAGAATTCGTGGTCGGCCACGCGTGCCTCGACCTGCCGTTTCGGCTTGCCCGCCGCGCTGGCGATGTCGTCGATGGCGGTCACGATCTGCTTGATGGCGACATGGCCAGCCTCCAGGGCCTGCACCATCTCGTCTTCGGTCACCTCCTTCGCGGCCGCCTCGACCATCACGATGGCCGCACGGCTGCCCGCCACGGTGAGGTCGAGCCGGCTTTGCCGCCGCTCGGCGAAGGTGGGGTTGATGACGAACTGCCCATCGATCAGTCCTACGCGGACGCCGGCGATGGTGCGCTGGAACGGGATCTCCGAAAGGGCCAGCGCCGCCGACGCGCCGGTGATCGCCAGGACGTCCGAATCGTTGTCCTCGTCGGCCGACAGCACGAGCGCAATGATCTGGCTTTCGTGTCGCCAGCCGGCGGGGAAGAGCGGGCGCGTCGGGCGATCGATGAGACGGCTGGTCAGCACCTCCTTGTCGGTGGGCTTGCCTTCTCGTTTGAAGAATCCGCCGGGGATGCGTCCCGAGGCATACGTGTATTCGCGATAGTCCACGGTGAGGGGAAGGAAGTCGATCCCCTCGCGCGGCTGGGGCGAGTAGCAGGCCGTGACGATGACCACCGTGTCGCCGTATCGGACCACGACGGAGCCATTCGCCTGCTTGGCCAGCTTCCCCGTCTCGATCGACAGGGTCTCCCGGCCGATTTGCACTTCACGTCTTTCCATTTTCGTTTGCCTCGGTTGGAGTGTAGGGTAGGGAGGGACCGCGATTGACACCTGCGGGGGGTGAACCGACGCGCACCGGCTGCGGGCGCCCAGCGCTACTTTCGGATGCCGAGCCGGCGGATAAGCTCCGCGTAGCGCCCCGCATCCTTGCCCTTGACATAGTCGAGCAGCCGTCGGCGCTGGCCGACGAGCTTGAGCAGGCCTCTTCGTGAGTGGTGGTCCTTGGCGTGTACCTTGAAGTGCTCGGTCAAGTAGCTGATCCGATCGCTGAGCAGGGCCACTTGAACCTCGGGCGAGCCCGTGTCATGTTCATGCAGCTTGTAGGATCCGATGATATCGGGCTTTCGTTGGTTGCTAGGGCTCACGTCAATCACCTCTGCGGACAGACCAACCCCGCGCGCGCTGCTGGCGTACGCTCTTCGCTGGAACCGCCACGCCGTTGGACGATGTGCAGAAATTTTATACCAGAACGACGACGGGACGCAATATACGCGTGTCGTGAAAGTATTCGCCGATCGCGAGCAACGTGCGCTCTGGCCCGAAGACACGGGTGACCACCGGTGACCCGCCCGGCGCCGTGAAACTGGCGTCCGGGGGCGGGAACGGCGTTCGGTCATCGACATCGGGCTCCGAGATCGACTGCCCGTGAGCGGCCCGGTGCGTGCCGCGCGTATTCAGCATGATCGATGGAGCGGATGGCAGCAGCTCCTCCAGGGGGATGCACGCGGCCTGGGCGAGGTGCGCATCCCGTTCGAGCTGAGCAAGGGGCACCGCGCGGTCCATTCCGAAATCCCCGCTTCTGATCCGCCGCAACGAGGTCAGGTGGCCTCCGCAGCCCAGCCTCCTCCCCAGATCGTGGGCCAGCGCCCTGACGTAGAAGCCGGCCGAGCACACGATGTCGAGGTCTACCTCATCGCCGTGGAACGAGGTGACGGACAGGTGATGCACCGCGACCGAGACTGGCTTCGGTGCGATCCCGGCGTTGCTTCTCGCAAGCCGGTAGGCGCGCACGCCGTTGATCTTCTTCGCAGAAAACGCAGGTGGCTGCTGGTCGTGGGTTCCCCGGAAGCTCTCCAGCGCCGCCTCGATCGCGACCCGATCGGGTAGCGGTGCGGTGGGGATGGCGCCGGGCGACTCGACTCCGCCGACCTCGGTCGGAGCCGAGCTCAGGCCGTCGGTGACGCGGCGCCCGGTTGCGTCGTAGGTGTCGGTCTCCCAGCCCAGCCGGACCCGTGCCTCGTAGCACTTTGCACCACCGCTCATGAATCGCGCGAGCCGGGTTGCCCGCCCCAGGACCAGGGGAAGGATGCCGGTCGCCATCGGGTCGAGCGTGCCCGTGTGGCCGACCCGTCGAAGTCCGGTGAGCCGTCGGACGCGGGCGACGACGTCGTGCGACGTCGGACCCGCCGGCTTGTCGATGACTAGCACCCCGTTCATGTTGATCGGGTGGTGGGCGGGACGCAATCGGCGTGCGCCGGATCGATCGCGTCCACGATCTCCTTGAGGATCGTAACCTTCGCGTCCTCGGGTCGCTGGTCGGTGGTGAAGCCGGCGGCGTTCTTGTGGCCACCTCCACCGTGCCGGGTGGCGATCTGCCTGACGTCGATGTCGTCCTTGGACCGCAGGCTCACGCGCAGGCCGTCGAGCTCGCTATTCTTGAGGAACAACACGGCGCGAATCTGGCGGGCGCTCAGGGGCAGGTTGACGAGACCTTCCGTGTCGTCAGACGTGCACCCCGTGTCCTCCAGCATGCCGCTTTCGAGGTGGAGCACCGCCACACGCCCCGAAGCGTCGACGTTCATTCGATTCAGCAGCACGCCGATCAGCTTCAACCGTCCGAGGCTGCCGTTGTCGAAGACGATCCGGGACATCGCGGTCGGGTCGACGCCCACTTCGACCATGCGCCGGCAGATCTCGAAGGTCCGGGCCGTGACGTTGGAGTGGCGGAATGACCCGGTGTCGGTGAGGATGCACAGGTAGATGTGCGTGGCGATCTCGAGATCGGGTTCAACGCCCATCCCGTCGATGATCTCGGACACCATCTCACCGCACGCGGCCGCCGTGGGGTCGAACCAGTTGACGGCGCCGTACCCGGTGTTGCCGACGTGGTGATCGATGTTGATCAGGAAATAAGGTTCGAGGCCAGCCACCCGTGGCCTGGCCAGGTCGGTGCACTCCATGACGATGACGGCATCGTAGGCGCCATCGACCGTCTCGGCCACCTCGATCCGCTCGACACCGGGCAGGCCGGCGTAGGGGGTCGGTACCGGATCGCGGTTCACGATCCGCGCGGATTTGCCGAGCATCTCTAGCGCGCGCGCCATTGCCACCTGCGAGCCGACCGAATCCCCGTCCGGGCTCGCATGCGACGTGATCAGGAAACGGTGCCGGCCCGCCAGCGCTTGCTGGATACGAAGCCGTGGCGCCAGACTATCGGTCATCTGCTTCTTCCGCAGTCGGGGCGGTCGGCGCGTCCGCGTCCACCGGGGCGTCTTCCGCCTGACCGGGGCGCAGCTCTCCCAGCAGTTGCTCGATCCGATTCTCGCCGTCCACGGACTCGTCGAACCGGAACTCGAGCGCGGGCACGCGCCTGAGCCGCAGGCGTTGCCCGATCTGTCGTCGCAGAAACGGGGCCGCCCGGCGGAGCGCCCGGGCGGTGCCCGTTCGAGCCGTCGGGTCTCCGAGCACGGTGTAGAACACCCGCGCGAGCTGCAGATCGCGCGTCGTCCGAACGCGCGTGATGGTGACGAAGCCGATGCCCGGGTCCTTCACCTCGCGGGCCAGCAGCCCACTGAGCTCGATCCGAATCTGATCACCGACGCGCTCCGGTCGTGATCCCTGGGACATGCATCGACCTCTTCTGCCGGAATCCTGGTGCGGAAGGCAGGACTTACTCCACGAATTACTGTTACCACTAGGTCAGGAAGTCGACCTGAGTTCTGGTGATCAGGCCTGGCTGCGCTCGCTCGATCTCGCTCACCACCGAGGCGAGCGCCTGGTCGACGGCCACGTCGGTGTTGCTGACGGCGACGACTCCGATCTGGGCTCGTTGCCATCGGTCCAGGTGGTCGACCTCGGCGACCGCCACGTTGAACTTCTTGAGCCGATCCTTCACGCTCTTGAGAACCATGCGCTTCTCCTTGAGCGAGCGTGCCTCGGGCAAGTACATTTCGATCGACAGGAGGGCAACGACAGTCGCCATCGAACCCAGTCGTCACTGACTCGAACGGGCCGGAGACCAGCCTCGATGCAGGACCCTCGTCGCGCCTTGCCCTCGCCGCCTAGCCCGGCGCCAGACGTGGCACCCCAGGTGAACTCTTGGGTTAGACCGTTGCCGCGACCTGTTCGACGACGAAGGCTTCGATCACATCTCCGACCTTGATGTCGTTGTATCGATCGAAAGCGATCCCGCACTCGAGCCCCGCCTTCACCTCGTTGACGTCGTCCTTGAACCGACGCAGCGACCCGACGCGTCCCTCGAAGACCACGACGTTGTCGCGGAGGAGACGCGCCTGTGCGTCCCCCGCGCGCGTCATACGGCCGTCGGTCACCATGCAGCCGGCGACCGTGCCGAACTTGGGAACCTTGAAGGTCTCCCGGACCTCCGCGCTGCCCAGCCGTACCTCCTTGAGCGTCGGCTCGAGCAGGCCCCCCATGGCCTTCTTGATCTCGTCGGTGACGTTGTAGATGACCGAATGCAGCCGGACATCGACGTGCTCGCGCTCGGCGACGTCCGCAGCGTTCCGATCCGGTCGGACACTGAAGCCGATGATGATGGCGTTGGACGCGGAGGCCAGCAAGACATCCGACTCGTTGATAGCGCCGACTCCGCTGTGAATGATCCGGATCTTCACGCGCTCGTCACTGAGCTTGGTGAGGGTGTCGCCAAGGACCTCGGTCGACCCCTGCACGTCCGCCTTGATGATGATCGGAAGCTCCTTGACGCTGCCTTCGGCGATCTGGCTCTGGAGGGATTCGAGCGTTAGGCGTGTGCCTCTTCCGCCCAGGGCTTTCTCCTTGGCCTGGGTCTGACGGAAGACGGCGATCTGCCGTGCCTTGACCGCGTCGGTCAGCGCCTGGAACGCGTCGCCGGGCTGCGGTAGGCCGCTGAGACCCAGCACCTCCACTGGCGTCGACGGTGGTGCGGACTTCACTTGACGACTCCGGTCGTCGATCAGCGCGCGAACCTTGCCCACACTCGTGCCGGCGATGAACGTGTCGCCGACGTTCAGCGTGCCGTCCTGGACCAGGATGGTCGCCACGGGTCCACGGCCCCGGTCGATCTTGGCCTCGAGCACCGTCCCCGTCGCGTTGCGCTTGGGCGTGGCCTTGAACTCCCCCATTTCCGTGACGAGCAGGATCATCTCGAGTAACTGGTCTAGGTTCTGGTTGTTCTTGGCCGAGACTTCCACCATTACCGTCTGACCGCCCCACTCCTCCGGCACGAGCTCGAGCTCCGACAGCTCCTTCTTGACGCGCTCGGGATTGGCGTCCGACTTATCGATCTTGTTGATGGCCACGATGATCGGCACGCCGGCCGCTCGCGCATGATCGATCGCCTCGCGGGTTTGCGGCATCACGCCGTCGTCCGCGGCGACCACCAGGATGACCACGTCGGTGACACGTGCCCCTCGAGCGCGCATCAGCGTGAAGGCCTCGTGCCCCGGCGTGTCGAGGAAGATGACGGGTCGGCCACCGGTCGTAACCGAATAGGCGCCGATGTGCTGCGTGATCCCGCCCGCCTCGCGCTCCGCGACGCGGGTCTCGCGAATCGTGTCCAAGAGCGAGGTCTTGCCGTGGTCGACGTGACCCATCACGGTGACCACGGGCGCGCGGGGCACCAGGTCCTCGGGACGAAGCTCCTCGGACTCGACGTGGAGCATCTCTTCTTCGAACGTGCGCATCTCGACTTCCGCACCGAACTCACGTGCGATCAGCGTCGCGGTCTCGGTGTCGAGCGTCGTGTTGATGGTCATCATCATCCGCCGCTCGATGAGCTTCTTGAGCACGTCCTTCGCGCGCACCTCGAGCCGGTCGGCGAGATCCTTGACCGTCATTCCCTCGGCGAGCGTGATGCTCCGGGTAACGGGCGGCGGTGCGGCCGGCGGCGGCGGCGGTGCCTGGGGGCGCGCCGGTCGGCGACCGCGGCCGCGGCGGCCGCCGGGCCGGAAGTAGGGACGTGGACCCGGACGGTAGGGGGGGGCGGGCATCCCCGGACGTCTGGGAGTCTGCGGCCTCACCGGCTGGGCGGGCAGCGGTCTGGGGCCTCCGATGGCGGCCTGCGGGGGCACGGCGACCCGGTGGGGCGCCGACGGACGGGGGGCCGGGGACACGGAGCTGGTCGCGGGAGACGCCGCGGCCGGGCGTGCGGGCCGCGGGGGCTCTGTCGCTGGCGGCGGCGGCGTGGCCGGTCCCGCGGCCTCCGGCGGTGGCGGTGCCGCCGCGGCGGTTGCGGGCTGGCTCTCCTCGACTCGCAGGCGGATCGTGGGTGGCACGACGCGGCCGGGAACCGGCGGGGGCAAGACTTCCGCCGGAGTCGGCTCGGGCGCGGCTGCGACCGGCGTGGGCTCCGGCTCGGCCTCCGCAGTTTCGGGCTCGGGCGGCGTCGCGATCTTCGGCACCTTGACGAGGCGAGGAGGCGGTAGGGGCCGGGCCGCCGGCTTGGGCGGTTCTGCCGCCTTGGTGGCGCCCCGGCGCGACTTCGCGGCGGCGGGACCCGTGAACTTCACGCCGCCGGGCAGGGCGATGCTACGGTCCCGCGCCAGGCGCTCGACGAACTGGCGCGCGACGACCTCCTCGATGGTGCTCGAGGCGCTCTTGACGTCGATCCCGTGCTCGCGGCGGAGCAGCCCGGTGACCTCCTGACTGCTGATCCCGAGCAACTCCGCGACCTTGTAGATACGGACTGTGGCCAACTGCTACCTCGGTTGCTCGTCTTCGAGTCAGGACGGCCGGCGATCGTCGGCCGTCCTGGCTCCGGGAACTCCCCCCTTGGGTGGACTCGGCCCTATTCGTTCTTCTCGGCCGCTGTGCCGACGGCGTCACCCTCGGCGACCGCCTCCCCCTCCGCTGCGGTCTCGGCCGGGGCGTCCTCGGTCAAGCTGACGGCACCGGACTCGTCCTCCGCGGTGGGCTCGCCGTCCAGGGCTGTCGCGTCGCCGGCGTCGCCCGGCTCTGTCTCCGGTCCCTCTGCTCCGGCGGCTGCCGCCTCGGCGTCTGGCTGCTCACCGGTCGGTTCCGCCGGTGCCACCGCCACGTCCGCGGCCGTCGCCTCGACGTCTGGCTGCTCGTCGGTCGCTTCCGTCGCTACCGCTGCTTCGTCCGCGGCCGCGCCCACCTCGAGCCCCGCGAACTGGGCCTCCACCTCGCGCCGTTTCTCTTCCTCGCTCTTGATGTCGACCTTCCAGCCCGTGAGCTTGGCCGCCAGCCTCACATTCTGGCCCTTCTTGCCGATGGCCAGCGAAAGCTGCCGATCCTCGACCATGACCTCCATCACCTTCTCGGTCTCGTCCACGATGGACACGCGCTGAGCCTTCGCCGGGCTGATCGCGTTGGTCACGAATGTCACAGGGTCCTCGGACCACTGGACGATGTCGATCTTCTCTCCGCGCAGCTCCCGGATGATCGACTGGACGCGAGTCCCCTTCATCCCGACGCACGCACCGACCGGGTCGACATCGCGTTCGCGCGAGTACACCGCCACCTTGGCGCGATCCCCAGCTTCGCGGACGGCACCCCTGATGGTGACGGTCGCATCGTAGATCTCCGGCACCTCCTGCTCGAAGAGTTTGATCAGCAAGGCGGGGTCCGTCCGCGACAGAATAATCTGCGGCCCCTTCGTGCTGCGATTCACGCCCTTGATGACGGTGCGAATCCGGTCGCCGGGGTTGTAGTTCTCCGCCCGCGACTGCTCCTTCCGGGGCAGCAGCACCTCGATGCGTCCCATCTCGAGAATGATGTCGCCGTTCTCGAACCGCTTGACGGTTCCCGTCACCACCTCGCCGACGCGTTCGCTGTACTCCGCGTAGATGTTCTCTCGCTCGGCCTCCCGGACTTTCTGGAAGATCACCTGCTTGGCCGTCTGCGCGGCGATGCGTCCGAGAACGTCGGTGGGCTTGGGAAACTCGATCTCCATGTCCACCTCGGCCTCGTCGCCGTAGAGCTCCTGCGCCTCCTCGAGCGCGATCTCGGTCTCGGGATCGGTGACCTCACCGACGATCTGCTTGACCGCGTAGAGCTCGACCTGACCGGTTTCGGCGTTGAACTTGGTCCGCAGGTTCTCGTTGGACTTGTAGTACTTGCGCGAGGCCGTCAGAACCGCGTCCTCGATGGCTGTGATGATGACCTCGGAGTCGATGCCCTTCTCCTTCGCGAGCGTCTCGATGGTCTGCTGCAGCGGATTATTCATGACACACGCGGCCTACCCGACGGAGCGCGTCGGGTCGGCAGCTCCTCCGTATGGTTGATGCCCACGCCCCGGGCGGGTCACGCACCGTGAGCGCACCCCACACCTCAGGCTTCCACCTCCAGCCGAGCTCGAACGATCGCGTCGAGCGGGATACGGTGGACTCGTCCGCGATCGCCCTCGAGCACGACCTCCGCGTGGTCGAGACCCTTCAGGCGTCCCGCGAAGCGTTTTTGCCCGCCGATCGGCGCCGAAACGGTGACCCGCGCGAGCCGGCCGACGAAACGACGATAGTCCTCGGCGCCGCGCAACGGTCGGTCGAGCCCGGGCGAGGAGACCTCCAGCGTGTAGTGTCTCTCGACCGGATCCTCGACGTCGAGGATCGCGCTCACGTCTCGACTCACGTGCTGGCAGTGCTCGAGCGTGACACCCTCCTCGAGCGGCGCCGCCGGCGCGGTCGGCTCGGCTCGGCGGTCCAGCACTATCCGCAGAACCCAGCCAATAGATTCTCGCCTGAACTGGACGTCGAACAGCTCCAGACCATGGCTCCGGGCGACTCGATCCGCGATCGAGCGAATCCGCTCCAGTTGGTCGTCGCGCGGCACCCTGGACAACCCGGAAAAACAAAAAATGGGCACGGGCCCACTCCGTATTGATCCCCACGAGCTGGCTATTATAACGGTACCACGAACGCCGGAATTACGGCAACGGAGCGGCCGTCAGGTCGTACTCGCTCGCGGCCACCAGCTTGACCCGGGCCACCTCGCCCAGTTGATACCGGCCGGCCTCGCACTCGGTGAGATAGACGACGCCGTCGATGTCCGGGGCCTGGCCCTCGAGCCGTCCCTGCACCACCAGCGGGTGCTCGGGCGATGGGCCGTCGATCAAAATCTCTGCCACTTGCCCTATTTTCTCGCGACTCTTCCGGGCCACCAGCCGTCGCTGGATGGCCAGAAGCCGTCGTTGCCGGCGGCGCTTGACGCCCGGCGCGACGGTGTCGGGCAAGTCGTACGCCGCCGTGCCCTCCTCGTGCGAATAGGTGAAGACGCCGACGTGATCGAATCGGATGTCCCTCACGAAATCGCAGAGCTCGTCGAACTCCGCCGCCGTTTCGCCCGGGAATCCGACGATGAAGGTCGTGCGGAGCGTCACATCCGGCACGCGGGCGCGGATATGCGCGAGGAGCCGCTCGTATCGACGTCGCGTCCCGGGGCGGCGCATGCGGCCGAGCACGTCGTCTGCCGCATGCTGGAGGGGGAGGTCGATGTACCGACACACCTTCTCGCAGTCGGCCATGGCGTCCAGGAGGGGATCCGTGATGGTCGTGGGATAGAGATACAGGAGCCTGATCCACACCAGCCCGTCGATGGCGTTCAGCTCGTGGAGTAGCCGGGGGAGTGCGGCGCGGTCGCCGCGATCCACGCCGTAGTAGCTCGTATCCTGCGACACGAGTATCAGCTCGCGAACCCCGCGCTCCACCAGCCGGCGCGCCTCCTCGACGATCGACTCGACGGATCGGCTGCGGTAGTCCCCACGCAGGGTTGGAATGATGCAGAACGCGCAGCGATAGTCGCAGCCCTCGGCGATCTTCACGTGGGCGAGGTGCCTGGGCGTCGTGAGCGTCCGCGGGGTCGTGGCGTCGTAGATGTAGGTCGGCGATGAGTGCGGCGAGGAGCGGGCGTGCACGGCGGGCGGACCATCCGCGACCCCGGGGGGCATCGGGGGTGATCCCGGCCGGAAGAGTGTCACCGGCACTGGCCGTGGCTCCCGTGACGGCGCGACGGCCGCGACGATCTCCGGTATCTCACCAGTGCCGATGACTGCATCGATCTCGGGGATCTCGTTCTGTAGCTCGCCTCGGTAGCGTTCGGCCAGGCAGCCCGTGACCACCAGGCGGCTGCAGGCCCCGTCGGTCTTGTGTCCGGCCATTTCCAGGATGGCGCCGATCGACTCCTGCTTGGCGGAGTCGATGAAGGCGCACGTGTTGACCACGATCACCTCGGCGGCGGCGGCGTCGGCCGTCAGCGTATGGCCCTCACGCTCGAGTAAGCCGATCATGACCTCGGAGTCGACGAGGTTCTTCGGGCAGCCGAGTGACAGGAATCCGACCTTCATCTTTCGAGCTCTCTCGCGTGAACCGTCAGGGATGGAGCCGGTAGAGCATCCGCGGGTACGGGATGGTCTCTCTCACGTGCTCGAGTCCGCACATCCAGGCGACGAACCGCTCGATTCCCATCCCGAAGCCCGAGTGGGGCACCGAGCCGTAGCGCCGCAGATCAAGATACCACTCGAAGGCCTCCCGTGGAAGCTGGTGCGCCTCGATTTGCCTCAGGAGGAGATCGTAGTCATCGAGCCGCTGGCCGCCACCCACGATCTCGCCGTAGCCCTCGGGGGCGAGCATGTCGACGCAGAGGGCGAGCTCGGGCCGCTCGGGATCCAGCTTCATGTAGAAGGCCTTGACCGCGGCGGGATAGCGATGAATCACCACCGGCCGGTCGAAGTGCTCCGACAGGAGGGTCTCATCGGTCCCTCCCAGGTCTCCCCCCCATTCGAACGCCACGCCCTTGTCCTTCAGGATCTGGACGGCCTCGTCGTACGAGATCCGGGGGAACGGCGACTGCACGCGCTCGAGCTTCGTGACATCGCGATCGAGCACATCCAGCTCCGACCGACGCTTCTCGAGCACCCGGGACACGACGGCCACCACGAGCGCCTCGGCCAGGGCGATGGCATCGTCGAGCGTCGCGAAGGCCATCTCCGGCTCCACCATCCAGAATTCGGTGAGGTGTCGTCGTGTCTTCGATTTCTCCGCCCGAAAGGTCGGACCGAAGCAGTACACCCGCCCGAGCGCGGCGGCGTTGGCCTCGTTGTAGAGCTGGCCGCTCTGGGCGAGGTAGGCCGTTCCGTCGTCGAAGTACTGCACCGGGAATAGCGTCGTGGTTCCCTCGCAGGCCGCCGGCGTGAAGATCGGGGTGTCCGCCAGGATGAATCCCTCTCCGTTGAGGAAGTCCCGGATGGCGTTCACGATCTCGTGTCGAACACGCAGGATGGCCTGCTGTCGCTCGGATCGGATCCAGAGGTGGCGTCGGTCGAGGAGGTAGTCCACGCCGTGCGCCTTGGGTGTGATCGGATAGTCCTGCGAATCCCCGACCACCCGGATGCTCGTGACGTCGATCTCGAACCCGCCCGGCGCCCGCGCGTCCGCCCGCACGCTACCCTCGACGATCAGCGACGTCTCCTGGCCGAGATGGTCGGCGCGCCTGAACACATCCTCGCCAACCGCGGTCTTCGACACGACCGCCTGAATGAACCCCGTGCCGTCCCGCATCGTCAGGAAGTGAATCTTGCCGCTCGACCGACGATTGTGCAGCCAACCACGGATCGTCACGGCCTGACCTTCGTGACGGGCGATGGTCTCGATCTGTTCCACTGTGTCCCCCCGTCGATACGCCGACTCGACGGCTGATGCCTGGTCTCCCCGCGCCCGTGGTTCATCCGGACGGGGGTGGCGTCCGTGCTCGAGCGACCATACCGCGCGCGGCTCGGTCACTCGAACAGGACGGTGGTCTCGAGCATCCGCTCGAATTCTCGACGCACCCGACGGGCCTCGGTCAAATCCTCGCCTCCGGCGGCGGTGCGTCGCACCTCGAACACCAACGTGCCATCGTAGCCGATCTTCTGCAGCGCCATGAACGCCGCGGGCCAGTCGATGTTGCCCTCGAAGGGCATGAGGTGATCGTCGGAACGACCCCCGTTGTCGTGCACGTGGGTCGTGATCAGATGCTCCGCCGTGACCTCGATGGCATCGACGAGATCCCCGGTGAGGAACCCGTGTCCAAAATCCATGCAGATGCCGAGCGACGGTGCGTCGAGCTCCTCCTCGAGCATGCGCACCAACGCGGCCGGCGTCGACAGCGCGTTCGGGATCACCTCGACGCCGATCCGCACGCCAAGGGGCGCCGCCAGCCGCTCCAGGTGATCGAGGCTGCGCCGAGCCATGTCCCGGCTTTCGGCCGCGCCGCGCCGTGCCCCCGGAGCTTCGGGTCCCGACGACCCAAGGTGCACGACGAAGACGCCGGTGGTGATGTGTCGCGCCACCTGGAGCGCGGCCTCGGCCTCCCTCAGCGCGGCAGCCCGGTCGCCGGGATTCGTCGAGGAGTTCGACAACATGCCGTCCAGCCTGCCGTCGCGGAAGCGGTAGGCGACCGGCGCGTGGATGCCGTGCAGCGTGAGGCCGGTCTCGCGGAGCCAGTCGCCGAGCGCCGAGATGGCCTCCGGATCGTGGTAGTCGAAATGACTTCGCGTCGCGAAGACCTCGATCGACTCGAAGCCGTGCTCCGCGATGTCGATCAGGTGGTCGCGGCTCAGAGGCTCGGAGTGATACAGGTGAGTCGAGATCCCGAAACGCATGTGGCCTGGCTCCCTGACGTCGGCGGTGCCCTAGTACTACTTTGTTAGATCGCACAATTTGGGCGAGATCCGACGAGTGATCTAATTTGAGGACATTGTACTTTTCCGGCGAATTCGGGACCCTGCGCGGTAGTGCACGACCGCCGCACGGTGGGGCAGTTGCGTCGCCTGATGAGATGGCTCGAGGCCTTCAAGGCGTGCTTCGGCCAGCGCGCACAGGAGCTGGCGTTGCGCCGGTACGTCCAGGGGTTGCTCAGCGACAGCCCGCGCAAGTCGATGGAAGCGATGCTGGCGCGGGGGACCGATCCCGGGGGCTATCAAGCGTTCCAACACTTCATCACCGATGCGCCGTGGAGTGCCGACGGCGTCTGGCGCTGCCTGCGGGCGGTGCTGCCCGAACGCGAAGGGCTGGTGATCTTCGCTGGCACGAGTTTCCCCAAGCCAGGGACGTCCTCGGTCGGGGTGGCCCGCCAGTACTGTGGGGCCGTGGGGAAAGTCGCCAA
The DNA here is from genome assembly GCA_965197935.1 of Vicinamibacterales bacterium. GTDB lineage: Bacteria > Acidobacteriota > Vicinamibacteria > Vicinamibacterales > CAZQMT01 > CAZQMT01. The sequence continues at coordinate 2,447,198 of CBDAOD010000003.1, forward strand.
TGGCCAAGTGGCGGTCACCGCGGCGCTGTGGACCGGGCTGCGCGCCTACTTGCTGGGGGCCGCGCTCTATGTGCCCGAGGCGTGGCTGACCGACGCCGCCCGCGATCGGGCGCGGCTTCCCCGGGGTGTCCGGTTGCAGGCGAAGTGGCGCCAAGCGCTCACCCTGCTCCGGCAGGTGCGCGCCAGCGGCCTCACCGGCACCGGCGTGCTGGCCGATGCGGAGTTTGGCGATACCGGCCTGTTTCGGGCCATGTGGCATCGGTTGCGGCTCCCCTATGCGGTGGGGATTTCCTCGTCGCAGACCGTGTTCCTGGGGCGGCCGCGCCTCGGGCACCGGCGGGGCGGCCGGCTGGGGCGCCCGCGCACCCGGCCAGACCTGGCGGCGGGCGTGCGGGCGTACACGGTGGCCCAGGCCGCCAAGGCGCAGCCGCGGTGGCGGCCCATCAGCTGGCGCAACCGCCGCGGCGGGCGCCGCTGGACGGTCCAGTGTGTGGCCCTGCGGGTGACCCCGGCCCACGACTGGCGCGACCGCCGGCTCGCCCCCGAGGTGTGGCTGCTGGCCGAACGCGACACGGGCGCGACGCCGCGGACCAAATACTTCTTCGTCAACCTGCCGGCCACCACCTCCTGGCCGCAGCTTGTCCGACTCGCGCATCAGCGGTGGGCCATCGAGCAGCAGGACCAAGAGTTGAAGCCCCACCTCGGGTTGGATCACTTCGAAGGCCGCACGTTCCCGGGCTGGCACCATCACGTCGTGCTCACCGCCGTGACGTACAACTTCCTGCAGGCCGAGCGGCGGCGGCACCTCGCCGGGCTCACCTTTCCAGTGGCCCGCGCGATCGTGCAGGAAATCTTCACCGCGGACCTCTTTGCTCCACGGCCGTTCTACCTGAAGCGCATCGAGGCGCTAAAGTCGGTGCAATTGCGGATCTAACAAAGTAGTCCTAGTGGTGTGTCCCAAGAATAACTTTGCACTTCCCAACCTTCTCTAGAATCGTATCGACCGTCGCGGTCCAGACAAAGGGTTGGGGGTTGTCGTTGTAGCGCTGGAGGTAATCGTTGATGGCGGCGACGAGTTCGTCGACACTGCAAAACACCCCGCGGCGGATGCGTTTCTGCGTGAGCTGGCTGAACCAACTCTCGACGAGGTTGAGCCACGATGCGCCGGTAGGGGTGAAGTGGAGCGTGAAGCGCGGATGGGCCGCCAGCCAGGCCCGCACGGTCGGATGTTTATGCGTGCCGTAGTTGTCCAGAATGAGGTGGAGGTCGAGGCGAGAGGGGAACGCGCGGTGGAGTTGGCGAAGAAACTTCAGGAACTCCTGATGCCGATGCCGGCCGTGGCACTCGCCGATGACCTGTCCGGTCAGCATGTTCAGCGCGGCGAACAAGGTCGTTGTCCCGTGGCGCTTGTAGTCATGCGTGAGTGTCCCACAGCGGCCCTTCTTCATCGGCAGCCCGGGCTGCGTCCGGTCCAGCGCCTGAATGTGACTCTTCTCGTCCACACACAGCACGACGGCCTTCTCGGGCGGATTCATGTACAGCCCCACGACGTCCGTCAGCTTCTCCACGAACGCGGGATCGGTCGACAGCTTGAACGTCTCCACTCGATGGGGCTGGAGGCCATGCGCGTCCCAGATCCGCTGCACGGTCGAGCGACTGACCCCCTGCGCCTTCGCCATCGTGCGACAACTCCAGGGGGTCGCCCCCGGTGGCGTGCGGTGCAACGTTGCGTGGACGATGGCTTTGACCCTGCGCGCACTGATCGTCGGTTTGCGCCCGCGCCCCTCACGCATCTCGAACACCGAATCAACGCCCTCCTCTCCAAACCGGTCGCGCCAAGCCAGCACGGTCGGCCGGCTGACGTCCACGGTCGCGGCAATGCGGCTGTTGGAACCCCCCTCGGTCGCCAGCAGCAACGCCTTCGCGCGGATGACTACCCGATGCGGGGCCGACGTACTACGGGCCCACTGTTCCAGGAGTCGCCGATCCTTCGCGGCCATGGACAGAGCGGCGGCGGCATCATTCATCCCGCCGATATTGCACGCAGGTCGTTGATATGTAAATGTATTTCAGGGACACTACACTAGTGGACTGTATCAGTCATTGCTGTAGCACTCCCCGGGCGGAGCATCCCGGCGGACGGCGTTGCTCCTCCCTCGAATACTCCCGGTATGCTCGGTCGTCGCGCCTGGCCCGCCGGGCGCTGCGCTCCGGCGACCGCTACAGCAATGACTGATACAGTCCACTAGATCCCATGCGATCACTGTCCCGGCGCGCGCTCGAGAACCCCACCTCGGCCACGGTGCTGCTCGCCGACGATGCCGCGGCGTTGCGCCGGCAGGGGATCGACGTCATCGACTTCTCCGCGGGTCGGTCGGCGGAAGACACCCCGAGCGCGATCGGCCAGGTGGCGGCACGCGCGCTGCTCGACGGAGACACCCACCAGACGATGGCGCAGGGCACGCCGGAGTTTCGGCACGCATGCGCCCGCAAGCTCGCGCGAGAGAACGCGATCACGGCTGATCCGGACACCGCCATCATCGCGACGCTGGGCTGCAAGCATGGGCTCTTGCTCGCACTGCTGGCGACGGTCGACCCGGGCGACGAGGTGATCGTCGAGGATCCCTGCTTCGTGAGCTATCAGCCCACGATCCGCTTCTGCGGGGGAGTCCCGGTGGCCGTCCCCCTCCGCCGCGAGAGCGGCTCGCGCTGGACCTCCGCCGATCTGGAAGCCGCCATCACCCCCCGCATCAGGGTCATCCTCTTCTGCTCACCGCACAACCCGATGGGCACCGTCCACCGGGAGGCCGACCTCGATGCGATCGCGGACGTGGCCAGCCGACACGACCTGGTCGTCGTTGCCGACGAGACCTACGAACGGCTGACGTGGAACGGGCGCCGGCACGTGAGCATCGCAACCCGCCCCGGCATGCGTGAACGCACGGTCGCGCTGATGGGACTCACCAAGAGCTTCTCGATGGGAGGCTGGCGGATCGGCTTTCTGCTCGCACCGCCACGCTTCATCACCGCCATGGTCGCCCTGCAGCAGCACCTGATGACGTGCGCCGGCTCGTTCACCCAGGCGGGTGCGGCGAAGGCCTTGGCCGCCCCCCCCTCTGCCGAGGTGGTGGCGCTCTGGCAGGACTGGGAGAAGCGCTGCCGCTTCGTGGCATCCGAGCTCGACGCCCTGCCCCGGATCTCCTGCGCGCCGCCCGAGGGCGGCTTCTACGCCTGGATCGACGTCTCCGCACTGGGGACGCCATCGCAGAGCCTGGCCACGCGGCTGCTCGAGGACCAGCGCGTCGTGCTCGTCCCGGGAGCGGCGTTCGGCCCCAACGGCGAGGGCCACCTGCGCATGACCTGCGTAAAGTCCTGGGACGATCTTCACCGGGGGCTTTCGCGAATCAAGGCGGGTTTGTCCTGACGCGGCCAACGGCGTGAGCGCAGCCGCATCCCACCCGGCCGCCGTCCTCTATCGGAAGTTTCGCGAGCTCGGGCTCGGCCTGAAGATCCTGCTGTTCATGGTCTTCGGGATCGTGGCGGGCCTGGTCTTCGGGGAGCGGGCCACCGTCGTCCAACCCCTCGGTGACCTGTTCATCCGCCTCCTGATGATGGCGCCATCCCGCTGGTCTTCTTCAATCTGCTCGCCGGTCTGAGCAGCCTGACCGATCTCGGCACGCTGGGTCGGCTGGGCAGCCGGATCATCGTCTTCTATCTCTCGACCAGCGTGCTCGCACTGGTGCTTGGGCTCGTCGTGATGAACCTGCTCCAGCCCGGGCGCGGGGTCACGCTGACCGAGAACATCCAGGAGACGTTCGGTGACGTGCCCGCGATCTCCGACGTGATTCTCGATCTGTTTCCGCAGAACGTGTTCCAGGCGTTCAGCGAGGGCGAGATGTCGCAGGTCGTCGTCTTCGCGATCTTCCTGGGAATCGCCAGCCTCCTGCTGCCCGAGGAGCAGCGCCAGATGACGCGCCAGCTCTTCGTGACGCTGGCCGAGCTCCTGAAACGACTGGTCGGCATCGTCCTGCACTTCGGCCCGATCGGCATCGGCGCGCTCGCGGCGAGCACGGTGGGACAGTACGGCACGGAGATCTTCGGTCCCATGGCGCTGTTCCTGGTGGGAATCTGGGGCGCACAGCTGAGCATGGTGCTCTTCTACCTGACGGCGCTCTACGGATTCACCGGCATGTCGCCCGCGAGCTTCCTGAAGCAGACGGCGCCGCTCTACGCCACGACGGCGGCGACGTGCAGCAGCCTGGCGAGCCTCGTCGTGTCGCTGGACCTGGCCGAGAGGCGGCTCCGGATTCCCCGCGGCATCTACACCTTCACCCTGCCGCTCGGAGCCCAGCTCAACAAGGATGGGACCGCGATCATGCTGGCCGGCGTCCTGCTCTTCACGGCGCAGGCGGCGGACATCGAGTTCAGCATCGCCTCCCAGGTGACGATCATCGTCGTGGGATTGCTCCTGTCCGAGGGCTCGGGAGGCATCCCTGGCGGCGGCCTCGTCGTGGCGCTGATCTTCGTGCAAGCGTTCCAGCTGCCGCTCGAGATCGCCGCCGTGGTCGGTGGAATCTATCGCCTGATCGACATGGGGAGCACGACGATCAACTGCATGGGAGACATGGTGGGCACCCTCATCGTCTCGCGCTTCGAGCCCGAGGAACCCGTGGGCGCTACGGACGCGTCCTGAGGACCGGCGGCGGGCCTCCACCGCCGGCGGCTTGACAACACCCGGGCGCCGCCGCAAGATGGCCTCCAAGCACCAGGGCATCCCATGATCCTGCCCGCACCGGCTGCCACCGCCCGGCCCATCCCGCCGACTCCGCGCGTCCTCCTGCTCGTCTGCTGTCTGGTCTCGGCCGCCGGTTGCATCAGCCAGACGCCCGGGGACCCGGTCGACACGCCCGGGCGACCAGGGCCCAGGCTGGATCTGCGCCCGGACGGCGACACGCAGATTCGACCGGATGATCGTCTGCTCCCGTCGGAACTACCCCGGGTCTTCGACCACATCGACCAGCACTTCGACGAGCACGTCGTCAACCTTCAGCGATGGATCCAGCAACCCGCGATCGCCGAGACCGAGGAAGGCATCCCGGAGTCGGCCGCGTTTGTCAAGGACCTGTTCGACCAGCTGGGTTGCCAGGAATCACGGATCATCCAGATCGGCGAGACCGAGTGGGGCACCAAGGCGAGTCCCGTCGTGTACGCTCGGTGCAACGAGGGCGCGCCCCGCACGCTCCTGACCTACTGGATGTACGACACCGTGCCGGTCACCGAGCCGGATCTCTGGAGGGCGCCCCCCTTCGCCGGCGTGCTCAGGGAGCAGCCGCCCTACCGGAGAGTGCTCGTGGGTCGGGGCGCCAGCCGGGCGAAGGGACCTCAGATGGCCGTGTGGAACGCCTTGATGTCCATCAAGGCCGTCGCCGGGGCGCTGCCCGTGAACCTGATCGTGATCGCCGGCGGGGATGGGGAGCGCCTGTCGATCGGCCTGCGCACGCTCGTCCAGGAGCAGCCCGAGCTGTTCGCCGAAGCCGACGCGCTCTGGATGCCGGGCGGGCAGTCGCGCACCGGGCGCGGCTCGATCCAGGGCGGCTCGGAGGGATACGTGGCCTTCGAGCTGACGACGAGCGGCGAGCGCTGGGGACGCGGTCCCACCCGCGGCCCGATCCATGGTCGGAACGCCCGCTCGGTGGATAACCCGGCCTGGCGGCACATGCGGATGCTCGAGACGTTGATGTCCGACGATGGCTTCCGTTCCGACATCGAGGGCTTCTACGACGACGTCGAGTCCCTGACCGAGGCGGAGCTGGAGCGGCTCGAGGAGGACGCGCGGGCGCTGGACCTCGAGGAGACCGCGCGGCGGATCGGTGTGGCGAAGATCGAGCTCGATCCGGTCGACTATCTGAGACGCGTGCGCTACGGCGTGGCGTTCAACGTCGATGGCATCTGGGGCGGCAACACACTCAGTGGCGCGGGCGGCGCGATTGTGCCCAACGAGGTGACGTCGCGGCACCACATCCAGTATGTGCCGAACCAGGACGGGATCACCCTCGTGGGCAAGATCCGGGCTCACCTCGACGGCGAGGGCTACAACGATGTCGAGCTCAAGCTCATCGGCGACATGCCGTGGTGCAAGGTGGAGTTGACCGGCGATCTGTCCGACGCGCAGGCGCGCGCCCTCGATGCCTTCGGAATTCCCTACACTCCCCCCAGCGAAGCGGCGCCTCGCACGCGGCTCCCGCACTGGCCAGCGTATCTCTTCGGCCGGGACCCGCTCACGATGCCGATCTCGCGGTCCGGGGCAGGTCGTGGTGGGAACGCACACCTGCCCAACGAGTACTACGTGATCGAGGGCGCGGACGCCGTCTACGGCATGGCCGGAGCCGAGAAGATCCAGGCCGCCATCCTGTACCACTACGCGGGCAAGAATTAGGCGGCCTTCACGGATGGCCCGAGTGTTCCAGGACGCACTACACTAGGATCTGCCGCGGCCGAGGTATGGCGGTGCGCTCCGGCACACGTCGCCGGCCGGAATGGGCGTCGACGCTCAGCGGCGACGGCTAGGGCCTCGCGTGAATCCGCCAGCCCGACGATTTACGTCCACAACGCTGACACCGGAGGCACACCGAACCGGCCTCGCACCAGACGCCGTAGTCGTGCCCCCCGAACAGAAGGCACTTGAGGTAATTCCACATAACGCGGTCGCGAAATCCGGGTGGAAACCCCGATTCTCATGCGCGCAGTGCCGAAAGTCAACCCTTCCGGGACCCGGGGCGCGTGGGACCGTACAGACGACTCGCCGCGGCACCGCGGGCGGGAACCATGCGATTCCGGTGCCAGGTTCGACGGGCCGTGAATCGGCGACTTTTCCCAGGAAATCCAGCGACGCGACGATGGGGCGGCACCATATGCGCTCCCGGACGGGTACATCCGTCCGCCCCGGGTGTACAACCTACTCCGCCGGCGGGACGCCAAACGCCACGGGCCACCTGGACACCGCGGTGGCCAAATGCCCTAACTCCGGCTTGCCACTTTCCCGTGGTGTGGAACGACGTGCGCCAGGTAGACCGTCTAGTGGAGGGTGAGCGAAACTTAGTTGGAAATTGAAACGGCTCCCACACCCTGTGGTTTGATGACGTTAAGCAAAACGGCCATCAACCCACGAGAGAAAGGAGCCGAGATGAGCAGTGTCCTACGTCCTGTCAGGAAGCGCAAGAAGGGTCGCCAGCTGGGCCGGGTCGAGGTCATCCGGCGCGAGGACTACACCGCGCTGGAGCTGGACGCCAAGGTGGAGCTGATCCGCTCGCTGGTCCCGCTGGGCTTGATGCACGTGGAGGAGGTGCTCGACGAGGAGGTAACGGCGCTGGCTGGCGAGCGCTACGCCCGCAAGGCCGCGTCGATCGGGGGCCGCCGGCACGGTAGCAACCCTGGGACCGTCGGCCTGGCGGGGCAGCGGGTGCCGATTCGGGTGCCGCGGGTGCGCGGGGCGGGAGATTCCGTTGCGCGCCTACGAGGCGTTGCATGGCGACGGCGCGGTGAATGACCTCCTGCTGAAGCGCGGGCTCTATGGGATCTCGTGTCGCAACTACGAGGCGGCCGCCGAGGCGATTCCCGGCGCGATCGGGCTGTCGGGGTCGACGGTGTCCCGAGGCTTCATCGAGGCCAGCGCCGCGAAGCTTCACGAGCTCCAGGAGCGGGACCTGGCCGCTGAGGACGTCGTGGCCATCGTATTGGACGGCAAGACGTTCGCCGAGGCCACAATGGTCATCGCACTGGGCATCACCATTTCTGGGGCGAAACACTTCCTCGGCTTCGTGGAGACGGACACGGAGAATGAGCGGGTGCTGACGCTGTTCTTGCGGTCGTTGGTCGAGCGGGGGCTGGACCTCTCGCAGGGCCTGCTGGTGATCCTCGACGGCAGCAAGGGGCTGCGGGCAGCCGTCCGGAAGACCTTCCGCCACCGCGCCCTGGTCCAACGGTGCCAGTGGCACAAGCGGGAGAACGTGGTGAGTCACCTGGCCAAGAGCGAACTGGCGGCGTGGCGTCAGCGCCTCCAGCGCGCCTACAACCGGCCGGAGTACGACGAGACCCTCACGGCGCTCAAGACGCTCCAGGGCGAGCTCGACGAACGGAACCAGTCGGCGGCTCGGAGCTTGACAGAAGGTCTGGACGAAACCTTAACGCTGCATCGCCTCGGGCTGTACGGGGTGCTGGGCCGGTCGCTGAAGACGACGAACTGTCTGGAGTCGGTCAATGCGCTCGTTGAGGAACGCTGTGCGAAGGTTGACCACTGGCAGAACTCGAGCCAACGCCACCGCTGGCTGGCGACCGCGCTCCTGGACATCGAGCCGCGCCTGCGGAAGCTGATGGGCTACCGCCACCTGCCCACGCTTCGTGCCGCGTTGAAGCAAGAACTGAAGATCGACACGACGACATCGAAGAAGGCCGCATGACGAATCCGGAGCCGTAGAGAGTTTCAATTGAGTCTCCCTCGCCTGAAGGCGAGGGAATCAGTGCGCCGCGTCGGCTGAAGCCGACTATCACGGCGCACGTCCCAGAGCCCGAAGAGGTCCGGCCCTGCGGCCTCCTGAAGGCTTCGCCTAAAGGCGAGGGGTTTCACCCATCCCAGAGGGAGACTCTAAGAATGGGCTTGACTCGTCTAGTGACCCAACTCCGGACATCGTCGAGCAGGCAGGAGCGAACTCGACTGGGGAGAGTTGACATCGTGATGAAACAGCTGTGGCCGGTGCTCTGGATCTTGGTCTTCGCGGTCGTCTCGAACGTGGCGGGCCGGGCTCAATCGCGATTCCGCGCCCGGGATCTCGGGATCGAGCCTGGGGTGTTCCCTCCTGGCGCACTCAACGCCCTCACCGACGTACCGGGCGTACGGGTAGGACACACGACGCTGATCGCCGGCGATGATGTCAGAACGGGCGTGACGGCGATCCTGCCCCACGGGGGTGATCTCTTCCGCGACAAGGTGCCCGGCGCGGTCTTCGTCGGAAATGCGTTTGGCAAGCTGGCTGGCTCGACCCAAGTCAACGAGCTCGGAACGGTCGAGACACCGATCGTCTTGACGAACACGTTGAGCGTCGGCACCGCCGTCGAGGCCGTGGTCCGCTACACGCTCGACAGCGACGGCACCCACGACATACGGTCGGTCAACGCCCTCGTCGGTGAAACGAACGACGGGCGTCTGAACGACATCAGGGGACTCCACGTCAAGGCCAACCACGTGCGGCAGGCCATCGAAGGGGCCGATACCGGACCGGTCGCCGAGGGCAGTGTCGGGGCGGGAACGGGAACGCACGGCTTCGGCTGGAAGGGTGGCATCGGCACCGCCTCGCGGGTGCTGCCGGAACGCCACGGCGGCTACACCCTGGGGGTGCTCGTGCAGACCAACTTCGGCGGCGTCCTCACGATGGACGGTGCGCCCGTGGGGAAGGAGCTCGGGCGCTACGCCTACGCACCAGAACCGAACGGCGGCGGTGGCGGACCCGACGACCAGGACGGGGGATCGTGCATGATCGTCGTGGCGACCAACGCGCCGCTGGACGCCCGCGACCTGCGCCGGCTCGCCGCGCGAGCGCTATTCGGCCTCGCGCGGACCGGCTCCTCATACTCCAACGGCAGCGGCGACTTCTCCATCGCCTTCACGACCGCGCCCGAGCTGCGCGTGCGGCATGGCGAGACCGCCGCACAACCACGCATGGTCCTCCCGACCGACGGCGTCTCGCCTCTCTTCCAGGCCGCCCTCGAGGCGACCGAGGAGGCCGTCTACAACTCGCTGCTCCAGGCCACGACAATGACCGGCCGTGGCGTGACCGTGGAGGCCATCCCGATCGAGCGAGTGCGGGCGATTCTGAAGAAGTACGGGCGCTAGTGCACTAGTCGGTCGCCTGGCCCGTCAGAAACGCATCGGTTGACAGTGTCTCGGGTCCGTTCTCGGTACACACGGCGTAGCTGTACCGGTCGCCTCCATACATCGTCACGCCCGCGTGCTCTCCACGCGCATTGATGACGTAGAAGCTGAGGTTGAAGTTCGGGTTGCCCCGACTGTTCAAGAGCCGGCGCTCGACCGTGTTCTCCTTGACTCGCTGCACGGCCTCGATGGCGGCGTCCTTCGGATGGGTTCCGCGACGCATGCTCTCGACGATCATGAACGAGCACAGGTTGTACAGGTTCGCCTCGCCCCGTCCGGTCGACCCGGCTGCCCCGACCGCGCCGTCGACATACAGCCCGGCACCAAGAATCGGCGAGTCGCCGACGCGACCCGGGATCTTCCAGGCGAGACCGCTGGTCGTCGTGACGCCACAGATTTCTCCCGTGGCGTTGACCCCGTTGCAGTTGATGGTGCCGTAGAGCTCATCGGGTTCGATCAGCCCTTCGGCTACCATGGCCAGCCCGGCCGCCTGCGCCGCCTGGAGCCGCTCCTCGGGATCGAGATAGTGCAGCGGATCGATGCGCCGCTTCCACTCGAGCCAGAGCTCACGGGATCGCTCGGTGTTGAGGTCGTCCTCTATCTCGACTCCCATGTTCCGCGCGAAGGCCTGCGCACCCGCTCCGACGAGCAGATGATGATCGGTGTGGTGCATGACCGCCCGGGCGACCAGCGATGGCGTTCGCACGCCCTCGATGGCGGCGACCCCGCCGGCCCGCCGCTTCGGCCCGTGCATACAGCACGCGTCGAGCTGGACGACGCCATCCGCGTTGGGACGGCCGCCGTACCCCACGCTGGCGTCCTCGGGGTCGAGCTCGACGAGATTGGCACCCGCGATCAGCGCGTCCAGGACATCGCCGCCCTCGGTCATCTGGCGGAACGCCTTCTCGACACACGTCGAGTCGCCGCCATTCTTGTATCGGTTCCCGTTGGCCGACGCGACGACGACCGGGCGCGTGCCGCCCGGGGTCATCATCTCCGGGGCCCGGGCCTGACCAAAGACCGGGCGAGTGCCGGCAGCGGCCAACCCCATCGCGGCGCCGGTCAACACGAACTCGCGGCGGTTGACGCCGGTCGGCTTGCGTGTCGAGCCCGTCAGGCTCTTGCTGCTGCGCATGGCAGTTCCTCCCTTCCTCGAACGCTCCCGTCGCCCGGCCCCCCCCGACGGGGCCCGCCGGCGCGATGTCCTCGCGTACGCCTGCGGGAGCGTGCCCGACACCGTGCGGGGGCCGGCAGTCCGTCTGAACCTTCAGCCGTAGTGTAGCAGGCCGTGGCGGCGGTCCGGCGGCCGACCGCGCGCACGCGCGGCCGGTCTCGCAGCCACCCGCGAGGCTCCACTCGACGGCCACCGTGCATTGACGCTCCGGCCGGCCATAACTACGATCGCACCTTGTCACGCCGCTCACCGGGGCGTGAGACGGCGTCCGCCGCGCGAACCGACACACCGGCGGGCGACTGACAAACGTGTCCCCGACAATGGACGTTGTGCCGCCCCGAGGATCTGATGAGAGCGTGCCCGTGACGAGACGTATCCCGATCGAGTCCATACGGCAGGCGGCCGCATCGGTCTACGACGCCGCCCTGCGCACGCCGCTCGTGCCGGTCGACCTCGAGGACGGCGAGGGCGTACCCCGCCGCATTCACCTCAAGCTCGAGACGCTCCAACCGATCGGCTCATTCAAGATCCGCGGCGCGTACAACGCGGTGCGACAGCTCACACCGACGCAGCTCGCGCAAGGCGTCTGGACGGTCAGCGCGGGGAATGCGGCGCAGGGCGTGGCGCTGGCCGCGCGCAAGGTCGGTACGGCGTGCTCCGTCATGGTGATGGATACGGCGCCGGAGACGAAGCTGCGGGCGATCGAGAAGCTCGGCGCCACGATCGTCAAGGCCAGCTATGACGAGTGCTGGCTGACGGTCGAGCGTCACGGGTCGGTGCGGATGCCCGGTCACTTCGTGCATCCGTTCGATGACGACCGGTTCATCAGCGGTAACGGGACGATCGGCCTCGAGCTGCTCGAAGACCTGCCGGACCTCAAGGCAGTCGTGGCACCACTCGGCGGCGGCGGCCTCCTGTCGGGGATCGCTTCGGTCATGCGGGAGCTCCGACCCGAGGCGCGAGTGTACGCGGCCGAGCCCGAAACGGCGGCGCCGTTCGCCGCATCGCTCGCCGCTGGACAGGCGAGCTACTTCCCGGGCTGGCAAGCCTCTTTCGTCGACGGCGCCGGCGGCAAGTCGGTGCTCCCGGCGATGTGGCCGCTGCTCTCCGGGCTTCTGGCCGGGTCGATCGTCGTCCCGCTCGACCAGATCGCCGCCGCCATGCGCGGAGTCGCCGAGCAAGCGCACGTCATCGCCGAGGGGGCGGCGGCCTGCGCGGTGGCCGCGGCGCTGACCGGCGACGCCGGGCAGGGCCCCGTCGTGGCCGTCGTGTCCGGTGGAAACATCGACCTCGAAACCTTCGCGACGCTCGTCCAGCGCGCGTGATGACACCTCCACACCCTCCCTACCTCCTGCCTCCTCGCATCGGCCGACTCGGCGAGCTGGCCTACGACCTCTGGTGGAGCTGGAACCGCGGCGCGCGGAAGGTCTTTCGCACTCTCGACTACTCGCTGTGGCGCAACACCGCGCACAATCCCGTCCTGATGCTGCGGCAGATCCCACCCGATCGACTGGAAGCGGCGTCTGGCGATGCGGCGTTTCTGGCCCTCTACGATGCGGCGCTCGGCGATCTCGACCGTGCGCGCGCCGCCCCGGACACGTGGTGGTCGCGCGTGTCCGCCGGACGGTCGACCCAGCCGATCGCGTACTTCTCGGCAGAGTTCGCATTCCACCAGTCGCTGCCGATCTACGCCGGCGGCCTCGGTGTGCTGGCGGGCGACCACTGCAAGGAAGCGAGCGACCTCGGTCTGCCGCTGATCGGGGTCGGGTTCATGTACCCGCAGGGCTACTTCCGTCAGCGCATCTCCGCCGAGGGACGCCAGGAGGAGGTCTACCAGCAGCTCAACTGGGCGGACGCGCCGGTCGAGCCCGCCGTCACCCCGGCCGGCCGGAGCTGCGTGGTCGCCGTGCCCCTGGGGGAGCGAAGCGTCCTGGCCGCCGTCTGGTACGTGCGATTGGGGCGGGTCAAGCTCTACCTCCTGGATACGGACCTGGAGGAGAACGCGCCGTGGGATCGCGGTCTGTCGGCCCGGCTCTACGTGGGCGACCGTGAGCTGCGGATCCAGCAGGAGATCGTCCTCGGCATCGGCGGCGTCCGCGCGCTGGACGAGCTGGGGCTGCGACCCGCCGTGTGGCACCTCAACGAGGGTCACGCCGCGTTCGTGTCGCTCCATCGCATTCATGAGGCGATCGACCACGGGCTCGCGTTTTCCGAGGCGCTCGAGGCAGTCCGCCGCTCGACGGTGTTCACGACCCATACGCCCGTGCCCGCCGGCCACGACGCCTTCCCCTTCGATCTGGTGCAGACGCACCTCGCCTCGATCTGGGGCAGCCTCGGCGCGCATCGGGACCAGGTGCTGGGGCTCGGCCATTACGACAACGGGAGCGGCCCGCTGTTCAACATGACCGCGCTCGCCCTGCGAACCGCGGCCAACGTGAACGCCGTCAGTAAGCTGCATGGCCACGTCACACGCGAGATGTGGGGGCCGATCTGGCCGGACGTGCCCGAGGCCGATCGACCCGTGCGCCACGTCACGAACGGCATCCACCTCGCCACCTGGATCGCCCCGACCCTCTCCAAGCTGCTCGATCGCTACCTCCCGGCGGACTGGAGGGCGCGTCAGGACGACGACACGGTCTGGGACGCCATCCAGGAGATTCCCGACGCGGAGCTGTGGCGCGTGCGGCAGGCGCTGCGCGGCTTCCTCTTCACCTTCATTCGCGAACGTGCGCGTCGGCGGTGGACCGAGGACCGGGTCAGCCCTTCACGGATCGTGACGGCGGGCACTCTCCTCTCCCCCGACGCACTCACCATCGGGTTCGCGCGTCGCTTCACGGCGTACAAGCGTCCGGAGCTGATCTTCAGGGATCCGGCGCGGCTGGCCCGGCTCCTGCGGGCGCGCCGGCGGCCCGTCCAGCTCGTCTTCGGCGGCAAGGCGCATCCTGCCGACGAGATGGGAAAACGCCATATCCACCAGATCTGCGCCCATGCCGCCGACCCGCTGTTCGGCGGGCGTATCGCCTTCGCGGACGACTACGACCTGCACGTGGCCCGGTTCCTCGTCCAGGGATGTGATGTGTGGCTCAATACGCCACGCAAACCGCTCGAGGCGAGCGGGACCAGCGGGATCAAGGCGTCTGTCAACGGTACCCTCCACCTGAGCGTCGGCGACGGCTGGTGGGCGGAGGGCTACACGGGGGCGAACGGCTGGTGCATCGACGGTGGTGCTCGACCCGAGGACACGGAGGCCAGCGATGCGGCCGACGCCGACGCCCTGTATCGGCTGCTCGAGGAAGAGGTTGTCCCGCTGTACTACGAGCGCACCGAGGACGGGATCCCGACCCGGTGGCTGGGGCTAGTGCGCGCCGCGATCAGGTCCGTCGCGCCGCGGTTCAGCGCGCGCCGCATGCTCAAGGAGTACGCCGAGCGCATGTACGCCCCCATCTCTCACGCCGCGCAGGACGACTGAACGGACGCGCCGCTCGTCACCGGGAAACAGGCGATCGTCCATGGACGCGCGCCCGCTTGCGCGTCCACTCACCCCAAGACTAGAATTTCGACATGCCGCGGAAATCGATCGGGCAGTCGCGTTGCGCGCTGTGCGGCGCCAAGGAAGTCTCGGAGCCGCGAGGCGAGGAGAAGTACTGTCGCGACTGCTGGACCAAGAAGATCGCCGTCGAGGAGATCGTCGCGCGCGAGTTCGCCCTCAAGCGCTACATCAGGGCACACAGTGCCGAGAAGTATCTCGTTTACCATTCCATCGTCAAACGTCCGTGTGGCCAGCTCATCGTCGTCGACGACGGCTACGACCTCTTCCTGACCATCATGCTCTACCCCACCTTCGCCTGGGACGACCCGGCGTACCACCTGGAGGGCGACCCCGAGGGCCGGACCTTCGCCGAGATCCTGGTCGACGTGGTCGCTGCCGAGGTCATCGAGCCATGGGGTGGGGGCAAGTGGCACCTCGAGATCTTTCGAACGTCGACGCCAGAGCCTGAGAACTGGAATGGAGAGATGTGAGGGCGGCGCGGATCGCGATCTGCGTATCGCTCGTCCTGAGCGCCACCTCCGCCCTCGCCCAACAAGGGCTGGTGTCGGCGCGTGCCGACGGCAGCGCGTATCACATCTCCGCGCACTACACCGACGACACCATCACCCTCGATGGTGACGTGAGCGAGCCGGCCTGGCAGCTCGCCGAACGGCACACGGGGTTCACCCAGTCCGAGCCGGTCGAGGGCGAGCCCGCCAGCGAGCGGACCG
Organism: Vicinamibacterales bacterium; assembly: GCA_965197935.1. GTDB lineage: Bacteria > Acidobacteriota > Vicinamibacteria > Vicinamibacterales > CAZQMT01 > CAZQMT01. The sequence continues at coordinate 2,462,557 of CBDAOD010000003.1, forward strand.
AGGTCCGGATCGTCTACGACCAGCGTGCGCTCTACGTCGCCGCCATCTGCTATGACCGGGAGCCCGGCCGAGTGGTCGTCAACGACATCCGCAAGGATTTCACGACCGCCGACTCCGACGTGTTCGCCTTCGTGATCGACGGCTTCCTGGACCGCAAGAACGGCTTCATCTTCATCACCAACCCGGCGGGCGCCCGATTCGACCAGCAGGTGGCGAACGAGGGACGTGACCTGAATCCCAACTGGGACGGCGTGTGGTCGGTCGCCACCCGGATCACCGAGGAAGGCTGGATTGCGGAATTCGAGGTGCCGCTCAAGACGCTGCGCTTCGCGACGGCGGACTCGCCGACCTGGGGTATCAACTTCGCGCGGCGCATCCGTAGGAGAAACGAGCTCGACTTCTGGTATCCGGTTCCCCGACGCTGGAACCTTTACCGCACGGCGTTCGCCGGCACGGTGGGCGGACTGCAGGAGGTACGCCAGGGGCGAAATCTCAAGGTCAAGCCGTTCGGCCTCGCCTCGTCCGCACGGCCTCCGGCCGACTCCAGCTACGAGGGAGACCTGAGCGTCGGGCTGGACGTGAAGTACGGGGTCACGCCTGGACTGACGCTCGACGCGACGGTCAACACGGATTTCTCCCAGGTCGAGTCGGACTTCCAGCAGGTCAACCTCACCCGGTTCTCGCTGTTCTTCCCGGAGAAACGCGAGTTCTTTCTCGAGAACGCCGGGATCTTCCAGTTCGGCGAGGTCCCGCGCAACATCCGCGGGACGTCGGCGTTTCGTCCGCCGGACGAGGAGATCTTGCTCTTCTTCAGCCGTCGGATCGGGCTGTCCGACGGGGGGAAGCTGATCCCGCTGACCGGGGGCGCGCGGCTGACTGGCCGGGCTGGCCCGTATACCATCGGGGTCTTGAACCTACAGGCGCGCCGCACGAGCTTCGAGACCGTCGACGACGATCCCGTCGAGGAACCGGCCAGCAACTTCCTCGTGGCCCGGATGAAACGGGATGTCCTGTCGAACTCGGATGTGGGCGCGATCGTCATCAACAAGCAGGCGACCGATGCCGACGACGTGTTCAACCGCGTCGTCGGGGCTGACGCCAACCTGCGGTTTCGAGAGCTCTGGACGGTCAACGGCTTCATCAGCCGGTCGTTCTCCCCCACCCTGGGACCGGCGCAGCGGGACGAGGTCGCGGGAAAGCTCGGCGTCGCCTACGAGAGCAACCTCACCCACATCGGCTATTCGTATCTGGACATCGGCGACGATTTCACCGACGAGGTGGGCTTCATCAAGCGACTCGGCATCCGTAAGCAGTTCTTCGACTTCGGCGTCCGGCCCCGTCCCGCCCCCCACCGATCGATCAGCCGCACGCTTCGAGAAGTGCATCCCCACTTCCGCGTGAACTACTTCACCGATCAGGCGAACGTGCTCGTGACCAAGGAGAACCACTTCGGAGTGTCGTTCGACCTCCAGAACGGCGCGCGCGGGGAGCTCGCGTGGAACCCGAACTTCGAACGTCTGGATCAACCCTTCGCCATTCGACCCGACATCGCGATTCCCGCCGGGGACTACCACTTCGGACACTGGTCCGTGCGGTTCGACTCGGACCAGAGTCGCGCGATCGCGGGCGCCTTCCGTCTCGAGGGGGAGATTTCTGGACGGGTGACCGGCTCACCTTGCGCAGCACGCTGACCCTCCGGCCCAGCTACCGCACGTCGCTCCAGCTGAACTTCGAGCACAACGACGTGGAGCTTGCCGAGGGCGACTTCACGACCGATCTGGTCAACCTGCGCGCCGCCTACTCCTTCACGACCGACATGTTTCTCAACGCCCTCGTGCAGTACAACACCGACCTCGACCAGGTCGCGTCGAATATCCGCTACAACCTGATCCATCATCCCCTGAGCGACCTGTTCATCGTCTACAACGAAGAGCGGCCGACCGTCACGAACATGCTCCAGACGGGGCGTTCCCTCACGGTCAAGTTCACCCAGCTGTTGAGCTTTTGACCCGCAAATCCTATAATCCCAGCGGTGAGTGCGAGCGTCCCGTGCGGGACCATTTGATGGAGGAAAACACAATGAAACGGCTCGACTTCGTATGGCTAGCCACCACTGTCGTCGCGGTCGGACTGCTGGCCAGCGCGTGCGGGGGTGAGACGACCCCGCCGCCCGAACCGGCGGCGGAAGAGGCGGCACCCGCGGCTGCACCGGCGGCCGAACCCGACACGACCGAGAAGCCAAGATTCGTCGCGCCGATCCGTGGAGAGGCCCAGCTGGGCTACACGGCCCCCGATACCAACCTTGATGGCCAGCAGGTGGTCACCAGGATCCGGGTCAAGAATCTCGCCGCCGAAGGTGCGATCGCCGGGCTGAAGATCGACGAGTTCTGGTGGGATTCCGGTGACAACGCGGTCGGCGGCGCGACCGCGCGGCTGAGGCAGCCGCTGGGCCCGGGCGAGGTCGCGGACGTCGAGCTGCGGACGGCCCGGAGCGCGAACATGTCACGCAACAGCTACAACTTCTCCCACGCGAACGGCTCGATCAAGGCCGTCCCGATGGACGCGATAGAGGAGCCCGCGTCGGAGGAAGAAGACGCGGGAGAGGATACCGAGACCGCCGCCGAGCCACAGTAGCCATCGGGAGGGGCGGGCGGTGCCGCCGGGCGCGCGTCACCGCGCGGTGATGCGCTCGGCGATGTCGCCCGCAAGCGGCAGCTTCCACCGCTCTCCCGAGTAGGCCTTGAACAGACAGATGAGCCACGCGATCAGGCCCACCACCCAGACGAGCTGCGCGAGGGTGGCGAAGAACCCGACCCCACCATCGGCAACGAAGACGCTCAGCACGGCCAACACGCCGAGGGCCATTCCTGCCGCGCAGATGGCCCCGAACCCGACGATCGACTGCATCGCGTGGAACCGCACGTAGCGGTTCTCGCGCTCCAGCAGGAAGAAAAGAATCCCGGTCAACCAGCCCATCAGGTAGGCGAGCGCGGCCGCGACTTTCGGGTCGAGGCCCGTGCTGCTCGTCCCGAGATCGTGGTCCGGCGGCGGCGGGGCGGCCGGCTCGATGGATTCGCTCATCGCTCTCCTCGCGTCGGGGGCGTCACGAGGCCGGGCCGACCCCCGTGGCCGCGCCGCGAACGCGGAAGAGCACCTCGCGCGCGGTCGGCTCACTGCCGCCCAGACGGGATCGGGCCTCGACCCGGAGGACGTAGAGCCCCGGGGGCATGTCTCGTCCGAGCGGGATGCGCAGAGTGTGACCATAGCTGCCGCGCGCGCCTGCCAGCTCGTCACTCGAGCGCTCGTCCTCGGTCTGAAACACGACCCGACCGTCATCGGCGCGGACGGTCGTGGTGACGTCGACCCGATGGGACGGTTTGGTGACGTTGTCGTAGACGTCCACGAACAGCGCGAGCTCGTCGCCCGGGGCGAACTCCCGCGCGGCGGTTGGTGGCGCGGGCAACGCCTCCTTGAGATCCTCGTCGGCGCGTGGCGTAAACGTACGGGCGGCGGAGGCCGACGTCAGCACGAGCCCGCTCATCCCAAGCGACTCCTTCGAGAAATCGGGCACCTCCAGCTCGAAGTGGACGGTCCCGACCGCCTTCCGCCCGCTCTCCCACGCGGCGGCACGCAGCTGATACTGACCCGGCTCGAGCTCGAGCCGGGTCAGCACGCGCATCCCGTTCGCGACGACCGCCTCCCGCGTGGCGGCGCGCAACTTCAGATCCAGCGTCTGCTGGTCTCCGTCGCTGACCCGGCCTTCGCGATCGAGCGCAATGACGTGCACCTCGACTTGACCGACGAAACGATCATCCTGCTCGGTGAGGGAGAGGTCGTCTCCCTCCATCTCGACGGCGACCAACACGGAGCCCTTGTCCGACGTTCCCTTGAACGGCGCCGCAAAGAGGCTGAGCGTCAGGCCGCTCACCGGCAGAGGATTGGCCATGGCCACTCGCAGCTCGGGCGGCCCGGGCCCGTCCGGGTTGTCGGGCTGCCGTTCCCTGCCGCTGGGCGCGAGATAGCCCTTCCGGGCGCGCACGGTGACACCCGGCCGCGCCACGCGCACGTCGATCTTCCTGAACTTGCCGTCTCGCTCGGTATTGGTGGGATAGTACGCCAACGTGTAGTACGAGCTGTTGTCCGCGACGATCCGCCCGAACGCGCCCGCCACGTCGTTGGTGTTGACGGTGGCGAAGCCTCCGGTCTCGTCGGACAGGACCCGGAGGCTGTCCTGCGAGAGGCGTAACGTGTCGAGCATGGAGGTCGGACCGAGCCTCGACGCCGGGTCGGACAGGGTGTTGGACTGTGCAAGGCTCCCGACTTCCAGATCGACATCGCCCAAACCCGAGAGACCGCGGGGATCGACCCCGTAGATGTTGACGTTCGCCCGGGTGGCCGCCTCGACCACCTCGCGGGTGACGCGGTTGATGGTCGACTGGTAGTTCGAGTACTCGTAGATGTCGTAGTCGATCCCCTCGCTGAAGAAGATCAACGCCTTGCGCCGGCCGCGGATCCCCGTCATCCACTCCGCGACGTTTCTGACGGTCTCGAGGGCGTTGCGCGCGTGAAACCCGCGTTCCATCTCCAGCGGATCGTCGACGGTGGATCGGGGCCGGCCGCGTGCGTTGTCCCGCAGATCCGTTTCGCCCCGCAGGCGGTAATCCTCTTCGAGCCGCTCGAGGGTTTGCGAGCGGATCTTGCGTCCCACGAACTTGTCCACCGCCGCCAGAAGCAGCCGTCGGTTGCTCGTGAACTCCTGGTTCGCATCGGTACGCCCGCTGGTCAGGATGATCGACGCGATGTCGTTCGAGCCGAAATTGCGCTGGATGAAGCGCCGCACCGCGAACCGGACGCGAGGCGACTGCAGCGCCGCCGTGTGCAGGTCGTCGAGCACGAGCACGTAGACGCGGCCGTCGAACGGCCGTGCATTCGATCGGACGTCGGGTTCGATGTCCGCGTCGGCGAAGAGCGGCCGCTCGGCGCGTTCGATGGGGAGATCCACCAGCGCGAACTCCGCGATCTCCTGCGGCTCCCCCTCCTCCAGAATCGAGAAGTCCTCGCGCGACAGGTCACGAATGAAGTTGCCTCGGTCGTCGGTGACGACGGCATTGACCTCGACGTACTCGACCTCGAGCTGGAAGGTGACGGGCGGCTGCTGTGGCGGCGTCTCGGTTTGCGAGGGAGTCGAGGGCTGCTGCGCGAGCAGCGCGGCCCCCAGCAACGCCGTCAGCAGCGCGGCAACGGGAAATCGGCCTGACCTGGCTGTTGAGTACATGGGCCCTCTGAATCCCACGCCGGGCGGCGGGCGCGCGGTGTCTCGGGACGCCACGCGCCGCCTCCCCGCGGGTGCGACACAGCACGCTGGCACGGCAACTGTCTGCCCTTCAATTATAGGCAATCCGGCCCGATCGGAGCGAGGCGGCTCGCCGATTGCGTCAAACTTCTTGCCATGCGATGACGTCAAAAAAGACGTCAGATAGAATGCGAAGGATCCAACGGTGGTCGCGCTCGACCCGGGTTCCGGCCCGGACCCAGGAATACCGGACGAGCCCGGCGGGCCGCTGCTATACTCGTTTGGCAGACCGGTGGGGGCGGTTTCGGTCATTCGCAGAGTGGTGGCCGGAGCCCGACACCCGGCTGGAAAGGCGCGAGAGCACGACAAGTGGCCCTTGATGCGACCGCCGTGCAGGCCGCGCTTCGGGCCGAGTCGTTGGACGGCTGGCTGCTCTACGATTTCCACGGGTCCAACCCGATCGCCGCGCGCCTCGTCGGCCTCGACCGGCAAGAGGTCATGAACACGCGGCGGTGGTTCTATCTCCTGCCGGCCTCGGGAGAGCCCCGTGCGCTGGTCCACGCCATCGAGCGCCACAACCTCGACGGCTTGCCAGGAATCAAGGAGATCTATGCGGATCGGCGACAGCTCGACAGTGGGCTTCGCGCGCTGATCGCCGGTCGGCGGCGCATCGCCATGGAGTACTCACCGGGGTGCGCGATCCCGTACGTCTCACGGGTCGACGCCGGCACCCTGGAGCTGGTTCGGCAGCTCGGCCTCGAGGTGGTCTCCTCGGGCGATCTCGTGCAGCGCTTCGAGGCGGCCTGGGACGACGTCGCGCTCGGCGCCCACCGGGACGCGTCCGAGCGACTCCATCGGATCAAGGACCGCGCGTTCGGGGAGATCGCGCGGCGTGTGCAGGACGGCACCGACACGTCCGAACACGAGATCCGCAGCCTCATGCTCGCCTGGTTCGGGGAGGAAGATCTGATCACCGACGCGGGACCGGTGGTGGCGGTTCAAGAGAACGCCGCCAGCCCTCACTATCAGCCGACGGCCGAGCGTCACCGGCGCATCGAGCGAGACCAGGTCGTGCTGCTGGACCTCTGGGGCAAGCGCCCCACGCCGGGCGCGGTGTTCGCCGACATCACCTGGGTGGGATACACCGGCCGTGAGGTGCCCGAGGACGTCGTACGAGCCTTCGGAGCCGTCCGCACCGCGCGGGACGCCGCGGTCTCCCTGGTTCGGACCGCCGTCCAGCAGGGCCGCGAGCTACGGGGATGGCAGGTGGACCGTGCCGCCCGCGATGTCGTCGAGGCGGCGGGCTACGGGAGCGCGTTCGTGCACAGGACCGGTCACAGCCTGGGTCCCGAGGTCCACGGCACCGGGGTCAACATGGACGATTACGAGACCCACGACGACCGGCGTCTGCTACCCGGCACCGGTTTCACGATCGAGCCCGGCGTGTACCTGGACTGCTTCGGCGTGCGAACCGAGATCAATATGTATGTCGGCGACCGCGAAGGCCTCGTCACCGGGCCCACGCAAATGGAGGTCCTGACGCTTCTGGCGTGACGGACGGTCACCTACGAGCCGCGGATACCGAGTTGGAGGAAAACCGATGTCGACCCGAAAGACCACCCTCTTTTATGCCCTGCTGATCGCCGTGACCTCGATGGCGATCGGGATGGTGATTGCCGCCCGGCTCGATCTGTCGACCAGCTCGTCCGCGCAGGGCGTCGTCGCGCCCGCGGTCAACCGCGCTCCGCTCGACGGCACCATCGGTGCCGACACGTTCCGCAGAATCGCCGACGCCCAGACGCCCATGGTGGTCAACATCCGCACCGAGTCGCGGCGCCGGACCCAGGCACTCACCGACTTCTTCGGAGGCGACGAGTTCTTCCGGAGATTCTTCGGGCAGCCGGAGGGCCGCCAGGAGCAACCACGCGAGGAGATCACGGAGGGGGCCGGCACCGGGTTCGTCATCGACGACGAGGGGTTCATCCTCACGAACAACCACGTGGTCGAAGACGCGACCAAGATCGAGGTCGCGTTCTTCGGTGAGGAAGGCGTGGTGTATGACGCCGAGGTCGTCGGTCGGGACCCGCTCACCGACAGCGCGCTGATCCGTTTGACCGATCAGCCGGACGAACCCCTGCCCGAGGCGAGATTCGGCGATTCCGATCAGATGCAAGCCGGGGACTGGGTCATGGCCATCGGCAACCCGTTCAATCTGGCCCACACGGTCACGGTCGGCGTGATCAGTGCGGTCGGCCGTCCTTTTCCGATCGCCGCGGGCCGTTTCCAGCAGGTTCTGCAGACAGACGCCGCCATCAACCCCGGCAACTCGGGCGGTCCATTGCTGAACCTCCGCGGTGAGGTGATCGGCATCAACACCGCCATCCTCAGCGGCCAGGCCTCGCCGTCGAACCTCGGTATCGGGTTTGCCGTCCCGATCAACGTGGTGCGACAGCTGCTACCACAGCTCAGAGAAGGCAAGGTCTCGCACGGAAGGATCGGCGTGCAGATCACCGCCGTCCGTCCAGAGGCCATCGAAGCGTTCGGGCTCGAGAATCGAAACGGCGCGGTCATCACGACGGTCGAATCCGGAGGGCCGGCGGATGACGCCGGGCTCGAGCCCGGGGACGTGATCGTCGAGTACGACGGGCAGCCGGTCACGAGCACGGGCGAGCTCGTTCAGATGGTGCTGCGGACCGCGCCCGGCACGACCCTTCCGCTCGCCGTCGTCCGCGACCGTACGGAACGCACCGTGGATATCACGATCGCAGAGCTCAACCTCGACCAGGAAGGCGGTCAGGAGGCCGAAGACGTCGAGAGTGCCAGCGTCGGATTCGGGCTGACGTTGAACGATCTGACCCCCGAGCTCGCGCGCCGGCTCAGGGTGCCCGACGACGTCGCGGGCGCGGTCGTGACCGACGTCGAGCGACGCAGCGCCGCGGCCCTGGCCGGCATGCGGCCAGGCGACCTTATCCTCGAGGTGAACCGCGAGCCGGTGGAGTCGGCTCGCGAGGCCGGGCGCGCGCTCCAGCGGGTACCGGTCGGGCAGGCCGCGTTCATTCTCGTCTGGCGCCGAGGCCAGGAGGTCTTCCTGACCGTTCCCAGGGAGGAGTGACGCCCGGCTGGTGTCACTCCGCAACCTGCTGACGGACCGGATCCGCCACCGCGGCCCGCTCACGGTGGCGGAGTACATGGACTGTGTCCTGTATCATCCCGAGCTCGGTTACTACAGCCGCGTCGACAAGCGATCGGGCCGTCGTGGCGACTTCTTCACCAGCGTCGACCTCGGGCCGGTCTTCGGTGAGCTGATCGCCCTCCAGCTTTCGGAGATGCACGAGGTGCTGGCGGCCGAAGAGCCGGAATCCGGGCGGTGGTTCGATCTAGTCGAGGTGGGCGCGGGCAACGGCCAGCTGGCGCGAGACGTGCTCGATACGGCCGCACGGGACCATCCCGGTCTCTACCGGTCGGTCCGCCCACGACTCGTCGAGCGAAGCGCCAGAGCCCGTGCGGCACAAGCCGCCACCCTCGGTCCGCACGGTCATCTGCTCGCGACTCGGCACCCACATCCGGGTGCCCGGGACGCCACCGAGACCGCCCACGATGCCCTACACACCGCCGATGGGCAGCTGCCCGACGACGTGACCGGCGTCATCCTGGCCAACGAGCTCCTCGACGCCCTGCCCACCCACCTCGTGGAGATGCGCGAGGACGGGCTGACCGAGATCTACGTCGACGTCCACGACGACGAGCTGGTGGAGCGGTCTGGGCCGGTGTCGGATTCCGCCATCGCGGCGCAGCTCGAACGGGTCGGCGCGCGGCTCCAACCCGGCTGGCGAGCGGAGGTCAGCCTCTCCGCGGTCGAGTGGGTCCGGCGTGCCGCCCGCAGCCTCGGGCGAGGATTCCTCCTCGTCATCGACTACGGTCACGAGGCGGCGGAGCTGTACTCCGCCAGCCACGCGAGGGGCACGCTGGCGACCTACCATCGCCACCACCTCGATCTTCCGGGACCGCCGGACCCGGAGGCCCGCACCGGCCGCGAGGCCACGGGACCGGCGTGGCTGGCCAACCCGGGCACTCGTGACCTCACCTACCACGTGGACTTGACCGCGGTCACCCAGGCGGCGACCGACGAAGGCCTCCGGGTCCTGGCCAAGCTCGACCAGACCTATTTCCTGCTGGGACTGGGTGCGGCCGAACGGATCTCGCTCGAGAACGGCAATACGGTCGAGACCCTGAAACGGCGCCTCGCGCTCAAGACGCTTCTGCTGCCCGGAGGTCTGGGCGGCACCCACAAGGTTCTGATCTTCGGCAAGGGTGTGGGCACGCCATCCCTCCAGGGACGCGCATATCGCGAGCGGTTGACCTAGTACTACTTTGTTAGATCGCACAATTTGGGCGAGATCCGACAAGTGATCTAATTTGAGGACATTGTACTTTTCCGGCGAATTCGGGACCCTGCGCGGTAGTGCACGACCGCCGCACGGTGGGGCAGTTGCGTCGCCTGATGAGATGGCTCGAGGCCTTCAAGGCGTGCTTCGGCCATCGCGCACAGGAGCTGGCGTTGCGCCGGTACGTCCAGGGGTTGCTCAGCGACAGCCCGCGCAAGTCGATGGAAGCGATGCTGGCGCGGGGGACCGATCCCGGGGGCTATCAAGCGTTCCAACACTTCATCACCGATGCGCCGTGGAGTGCCGACGGCGTCTGGCGCTGCCTGCGGGCGGTGCTGCCCGAACGCGAAGGGCTGGTGATCTTCGCTGGCACGAGTTTCCCCAAGCCAGGGACGTCCTCGGTCGGGGTGGCCCGCCAGTACTGTGGGGCCGTGGGGAAAGTCGCCAATGGCCAAGTGGCGGTCACCGCGGCGCTGTGGACCGGGCTGCGCGCCTACTTGCTGGGGGCCGCGCTCTATGTGCCCGAGGCGTGGCTGACCGACGCCGCCCGCGATCGGGCGCGGCTTCCCCGGGGTGTCCGGTTGCAGGCGAAGTGGCGCCAAGCGCTCACCCTGCTCCGGCAGGTGCGCGCCAGCGGCCTCACCGGCACCGGCGTGCTGGCCGATGCGGAGTTTGGCGATACCGGCCTGTTTCGGGCCATGTGGCATCGGTTGCGGCTCCCCTATGCGGTGGGGATTTCCTCGTCGCAGACCGTGTTCCTGGGGCGGCCGCGCCTCGGGCACCGGCGGGGCGGCCGGCTGGGGCGCCCGCGCACCCGGCCAGACCTGGCGGCGGGCGGGCGGGCGTACACGGTGGCCCAGGCCGCCAAGGCGCAGCCGCGGTGGCGGCCCATCAGCTGGCGCAACCGCCGCGGCGGGCGCCGCTGGACGGTCCAGTGTGTGGCCCTGCGGGTGACCCCGGCCCACGACTGGCGCGACCGCCGGCTCGCCCCCGAGGTGTGGCTGCTGGCCGAACGCGACACGGGCGCGACGCCGCGGACCAAATACTTCTTCGTCAACCTGCCGGCCACCACCTCCTGGCCGCAGCTCGTCCGACTCGCGCATCAGCGGTGGGCCATCGAGCAGCAGTACCAAGAGTTGAAGCCCCACCTCGGGTTGGATCACTTCGAAGGCCGCACGTTCCCGGGCTGGCACCATCACGTCGTGCTCACCGCCGTGACGTACAACTTCCTGCAGGCCGAGCGGCGGCGGCACCTCGCCGGGCTCACCTTTCCAGTGGCCCGCGCGATCGTGCAGGAAATCTTCACCGCGCACCTCTTTGCTCCACGGCCGTTCTACCTGAAGCGCATCGAGGCGCTAAAGTCGGTGCACTTGCGGATCTAACAAAGTAGTACTAGTGCACCGCGTCGCACCACAGCGAGCGAACTGCGAGATCGTCCGAGGAAGGGAGGCGAACCTGTCCGGCAAGCTGGAGCGCGAGGTCAAGTTGCGGTTCGAGACGCCGGCCGAGGAGCGCGCCGCGATCCACCGGTCCGACGCACGACCGCTGCGTCCCCGCCGGCTCCAGGACGACGCTCTCCTGGACACCACCGACGGCCTCCTACGCGGACGCGGCTGCGCGCTCCGCGTCCGCGTAGAAGGGGAGCGCGGCCACCTCACCTTCAAGGGGCCGGTGCAACCCTCGACCGTAAAGGTTCGCGAGGAGCAGGAGACGACGATCGGTGATCCGGACATCATGCTGCGCATGCTCGGCGAGCTTGGGTTCGACGTCTGGTTCCGATATCAGAAGTACCGTGAGGAGTTCGCCTGCGGAGAGCTCATCATCGCCCTCGACGAGACGCCGATCGGCACGTTCGTCGAGCTCGAGGGAACCGAGGGGGCCATCGCCGAAACGGCGAAGGCACTCGGACGGACCGGGTCCCACTACATGCTCGAGTCCTACCACGCGCTCTACGCCGACTATCGGCGTGCGAAGGGCCTGGCGGCCCGCCACATGCTCTTCGACGAGGTCGACTGATAGCAGATCTCCGATGACCAGAACGGGCCACGAGTGACGGAGCTCGCGCTCGTCCTGACCGCCGGGCTCGGCACTCGATTACGCCCGCTGACCCGGGATCGGGCCAAGGCGGGGCTGCCCGTCGCCGGCGAGCCGCTGATCCGCCGGATCTTGCGATGGTTGCGCGCCCAGGCCGTGAGCGAGGTGGTGTTGAATCTGCATCATCGACCCGAAACCATCGCGCGCGAGGTCGGCGACGGCAGCGACATGGGCCTGCGGGTGCGCTACTCCTGGGAGCCGACGTTACTGGGTTCCGCCGGTGGGCCGCGACACGCCATCGGGCTCCTGGCCTCCGAGCGCTTTCTGATCGTCAATGGGGACATGCTGACGGACCCGAGCCTCCAAGCCATGGCGGACCTGCACCGCGAGTCCTGCGCGCTCGTGACGATGGCCCTGATCGCGAATCCTGACCCGATTCGCTACGGCGGCGTCGAAGTCAGCCCCGACGGCTGGGTGCGGGGCTTCACGCCACGGGGATCCGCGACTCCGGGATATCACTTCGTCGGCGTCCAGATCGCAGAGGCCCGGACCTTCGCCGACCTCGCCGACGGCGACGTCGTCGAATCGGTCGCCGACCTCTACCCCCGACTCATCGCCCGCAACCCGCATGCGATTCGTGCCTTCGTGTGCGGCGCACAGTTCCACGATCTCGGGACCCTGCCGGACTACCTCTCGACGTGCCTGGCCGTGTCCCACGATGAGGGAGGGACGCTGCTCGGGTCGCGCGTGCGGATCGCCCCCGATGCGCGTTTGACCCGCAGCGTGATCTGGAACGACGTCGAGATCGGGGCCGGATGCGAGCTCGTCGAGTCCGTCGTCGGCGATGGGGCGCGGATCCCGGCCGGGGCTCGATTCGCACGGAGTGCGATCGTGCGAGCCGGCGCGAGCGCGCCCGGTCCGGATGAGCGGCGCCTGGGCGACCTCCTCGTCACGTCCTTCGGCAGCGGCCGTCGCCCCGAACCCCGGGATTCGCGATGACGCCCGAGCGAGACGCGACGACCACGCCCGGCACCGCCGAGCGCCTCGACGCCTACCTGGCCCGGCTGGCGCCGACCCGGTCGGCCCGCGTCGTTCCGCTCACCGGCGATGCGTCGGATCACCGCTACTTCCGCCTCATTCCCCCGGACGCTCCGTCGACGATTCTCGCGGTGCACGCAGCGCCGTTCAGCTACGAGGCGCTGCCCTTCGTGAACGTGGCGGACCTGCTCCGCCGGGTCCCGGTGCCAATCCCGACCATCCTGGACCATGCCGACGACCTGGGCGTCCTCGTGCTCGAGGATCTCGGGGATCTCACGCTCCAGGCCCATCTCGGTGCCGTCCCATCCGCCGCACGCATCGCCTGGTACCGCCGTGCCGTGGATCTTCTCGTGGCGCTCCAGGAGCGAGGTGGCGCGCTGGCATCCGCCGACTACCTACCCTACCGACTGGCCTTCGACACCGAGAAGCTGGGCTGGGAGCTCGACTTCTTCATGGAGCATTTCGTCGAGGACCGTCGCCGTGCGTCGGTCTCCGACCGAACGCGGGCCGCGCTCCGGAGCGAGTTCGACATCATCGTCGGCACGCTCGCGGCCGAGCCGCGCGTGCTGTGTCACCGGGATTTCCACAGCCGGAACCTGATGGTGCACCGGGATCGGCTCTACGTGATCGATTTTCAGGACGCGCGGATGGGTCCCGACACCTACGATCTCGCGTCTCTGCTGCGAGATTCCTACGTGGATCTATCCGATGAGCTGGTCTGCGACGCAATCGACCACTTTCTGCTTCGAAGGGGAGCCGGGCTCGACCGCGGGAAGTTCCTACGGCGCCTGGACCTCATGGCGCTGCAGCGCAACCTGAAGGCGTTGGGGACCTTCGGCTACCAGATCGCCACGCGCCATAACCCCGTGTACCTCCAGTACATCCCACGCACCCTGCGATACGTCCGCGAGAACCTCGCGCGCCATCCGCGGTTCGACACGACCCGGACCCTACTGGCGGGCCTCATCGATGAGCTCCGCTAGCAGCCCGTGGTAAAAGTCCTGCGTCGCGCCAAGGGCCGCCTTGAGAGATGCCGCGGCCGGCCCGAGCACGGCGCGAGGGGCAAGTCGCCAGGCGGCCCGGAGCACTTGCCCGCCGACCGGCGAACTTCAAACGCCGTCTCGAGCGAGCCGACGGTACAATGCGGCACTAGCAGCCCGTGGTGAAAGTCCTGCGTAGCACCAAGGGCGGTGCTGCGCCCGGCTGGCTAGGCGGGAGGAGCAAGAATACCGGGAGTATTTGATCGACGAGCAACGCAGCCAGGCGGGATGCAGCACCGGCCGACAGCAGCAGGACTTTTACCACGGGCTGCTAGTGTAGTGTCCCTGAAATACATTTACATATCAACGACCTGCGTGCAATATAGGCGGGATGAATGAGGCCGCCGCCGCTCTGTCCATGGCCGCGAAGGGTCGGCGACTCCTGGAACAGTGGGCCCGTAGTACGTCGGCACCGCATCGGGTAGTCATCCGCGCGAGGGCGTTGCTGCTGGCGACCGAGGGGGTTTCCAACAGCCGCATTGCCGCGACCGTGGACGTCAGCCGGCCGACCGTGCTGGCTTGGCGCGACCGGTTTGGAGAGGAGGGCGTTGATTCGGTGTTCGAGATGCGTGAGGGGCGCGGGCGCAAACCGACGATCAGTGCGCGCAGGGTCAAAGCCATCGTCCACGCAACGTTGCACCGCACGCCACCGGGGGCGACCCCCTGGAGTTGTCGCACGATGGCGAAGGCGCAGGGGGTCAGTCGCTCGACCGTGCAGCGGATCTGGGACGCGCATGGCCTCCAGCCCCATCGAGTGGAGACGTTCAAGCTGTCGACCGATCCCGCGTTCGTGGAGAAGCTGACGGACGTCGTGGGGCTGTACATGAATCCGCCCGAGAAGGCCGTCGTGCTGTGTGTGGACGAGAAGAGTCACATTCAGGCGCTGGACCGGACGCAGCCCGGGCTGCCGATGAAGAAGGGCCGCTGTGGGACACTCACGCATGACTACAAGCGCCACGGGACAACGACCTTGTTCGCCGCGCTGAAGCATGCTGACCGGGCAGGTCATCGGCGAGTGCCACGGCCGGCATCGGCATCAGGAGTTCCTGAAGTTTCTTCGCCAACTCCACCGCGCGTTCCCCTCTCGCCTCGACCTCTACCTCATTCTGGACAACTACGGCACGCATAAACATCCGACCGTGCGGGCCTGGCTGGCGGCCCATCCGCGCTTCACGCTCCACTTCACCCCTACCGGCGCATCGTGGCTCAACCTCGTCGAGAGTTGGTTCAGCCAGCTCACGCAGAAACGCATCCGCCGCGGGGTGTTTTGCAGTGTCGACGAACTCGTCGCCGCCATCAACGATTACCTCCAGCGCTACAACGACAACCCCCAACCCTTTGTCTGGACCGCGACGGTCGATACGATTCTAGAGAAGGTTGGGAAGTGCAACGTTATTCTTGGGACACACCACTAGCAGCTATTCTCGCTCCTCGCGCCTTGCTCGGGCCGGCCGCGGCATCTCCCAAGGTGGCCCTTGGTGCGACGCAGAACGTTCACCACGGGCTGCTAGACGGAGTGAGCGCCTGCCGTGCTTGTCTGGCGGCCGATTCTAGCAGAGAATGGCCCGGCAGCTCCCCTCGAGCCATCCCGGCAGCCTGCGGGCGAACGTCGAACGCTGCACCGGGGGCGGCGCGACCGGGCCGAGACCGGCCGGCGCCAGGCCGCGGCGAGGACGGTGCGGAAGACGTCGAGGCGCGAGGAGCGAGCCCGCACGCCACATGGACGCGAGCCCTTACGGCTGGTGGTCGGTTCTCCCTCCCGTCCTGGCCATCGTGCTCGCGATCGCCACACGCCAGGTCATCCTCTCCTTGCTGGCGGGTATCTGGATCGGCTGGGTCATCCTGGCGGGCGGGAATCCTTTCGGTGGTACCGCCGCCGCGATTCAGTGCCTGGTCGACGTATTCGCCAGCGCGGGCCAGACGCGGGTGATCGTGTTCTCGATCCTGGTCGGATCGCTGCTCGCCGTCACGCAGCGCGGTGGCGGTATCGATGGATTCCTGGGCTGGGTCGATCGGTGGTCCTGGGCGCAGACGCGACGGGGGGCGCAGCTGATGGCGTGGATCGTGGGGCTCGGCGTGTTCGTCGAGTCGACGATCACGTGCCTGGTCGTGGGGACCGTCTCGCGCCCGCTGTTCGACCGGCTGAAGATCTCGCGCGAGAAGCTGGCCTACATCTGCGATTCGACCTCGGCGCCGGTCTGCATCTTGCTGCCCATCAACGGGTGGGGCGCGACCGTGCTCGGCCTCCTGAGCGTGCAGGCCGGGCTCGGGAACCTCGGCGACCGTGGGCCCCTCTCGGTGTTTCTCGCGGCGGTGCCGCTCAACTTCTACGCGATCCTGGCTGTGCTGCTCGTGCTCCTCGTGGCCCTCACCGGCCGGGATTTCGGCCCGATGCGGCGCGCCGAGCGACGCGCGGCACGCGAGGGGAAGGTGCTCGCGGATGGCGCCCGGCCCGTCGTCGATGCCGACGTGATCGCCATCCCGGCCAAGGAGGGAGCACCGGCGCGGGCGCGCAACCTGTTGCTCCCACTCGGTGCCATGGTCGCGACGGTCCTCGCGGGTATCGCCATCACCGGCTGGTCCGATGCGCGCGCTGCGGGTCTCGTGGCTCCCGGCCTGATGGGGTATTTGGACCACGCCTCGGGCTCCACGGCCGTGCTCTGGGGCGTGCTGACGGGGCTGGCGGTGGCGACGATCGCGCTGCGGTTGCAGCGGATCCTCGGCCTTCAGGAGATTCTGGATCTCTCGTTCCGGGGCGCGGGTGGGCTGCTCCCACTCGGCGCGCTGATGATTCTGGCGTTCGCCATCGGGATGACGAGCGGTGAGCTGCGCACGGGACCCTGGATCGCCGAGCAGGTCCGGCCGTTCCTGACGCCGGTGCTCGTGGCGCCGCTGGTCTTCGTCGTCTCCGGCTTCATCGCGTTCTCGACGGGCACCAGCTGGGGGACCTTCGCGATCATGATGCCCTTGGCGCTGCCGCTGGTCGCCAGGTTCAACGCCGAGGGCGCGAGCGTCTCGATTCCGCTCGTGGTCGGGGCGGTGCTGGGCGGCGGTGTCTTCGGCGATCACTGCTCGCCGATCAGTGATACCACCGTCGTCTCGTCGATGGCCTCGTGCAGCGACCATATCGACCACGTACGGACGCAGGCGCCCTACGCGCTCGCGGCCGCCGCGCTGGCGCTCGTGCTGTATCTCGGGTTCGGAATCCTGCTCGGCTGACGCCGGTCACGGCCGGTCCTCCCGCCCTCGACCGCGGCGGCGCGTGGGCCTCGAGTTCTCGCCGCCCGCCGGCGTACGGGGTGTATACTGAGCGAAGATCATGGGGATCTTGCGCGTCCGGTCGAGGTGTGACGTGAGCGGCGCGGTAGGCGGAGAGCACGTTGGCGTATATCATTTGCGAGCCCTGCGTCGGCACGAAGGACACCGCCTGCGTCGAGGTGTGCCCGGTGGACTGCATCCATCCGCGGAAGGACGAGGCCGGGTTCGAGGCGGCCGAAATGCTCTACATCCACCCCGACGAGTGCATCGATTGTGGCGCGTGCGTGCCGGCCTGTCCGGTCGAGGCAATCTTTGCGCTCGAGGACACGCCGGCGGAGTGGGAAGCGTGCATCGCGAAGAACGGCGAGTACTATCAGTGACGGCCGCGGGGATTCTTTTCGCCAGGCGGGTCTCTGTCTGCCTGGTGTGCGGAGGCGCGAATGGGACTCATTGATCACCGGTTCGAGGACAACTTCATCACGACCAACGTCGACAAGGTCCTCAACTGGGCGCGCCAGTCCTCGCTCTGGCCGATGGGCTTCGGGCTGGCCTGCTGCGCGATCGAGATGATGGCCACATCGGCGTCCCGGTTCGACATCGCTCGATTCGGAGCGGAGGTGTTCCGGGCATCGCCGAGGCAGGCCGATCTGCTGATCGTGGCCGGGACGGTGTGCAAGAAGATGGCACCCGTGCTGCGTCGACTCTACGACCAGATGCCCGAGCCGAAGTGGGTCATCTCGATGGGCAGCTGCTCGAACGCCGGGGGGCCCTTCCCGACGTATAGCGTCCTGCAGGGTGTCGACAAGATCGTCCCGGTCGATGTCTACGTGTCCGGCTGTCCGCCCCGTCCCGAGGCGCTGCTTTACGGGCTGATGCGGCTCCAGGACAAGATCCGCAAGGAGGACACCGTCCTGCGTCACCAGCGCGTCATCATGGCGGGCGAGACCGAGCCCGTCCTGGTCGGGGATCGGGGGTAGCAGATGTCTCGGCTGAAGCAGTTTTTTCGCACCATCCTTCTCCTCGATCTCGTCAAGGGCCTGCTGGTGACGCTGCGATACACGCCGCAGCCCGCCTTCACCTTCCAGTACCCGGCCGAGCGTCGTCCCGTGGCACCGCGGTTCCGCGGCGTGCTGCGGCTCCAGGTCGAGCCCGAGACCGGTGCCCAGACGTGTATCGTGTGCGACCAGTGCGCCAAGGCGTGTCCGGACGAGCTGATCTTGCTGGGTGGGCACCGGGAGGTCGGCCAGAAGATCAAGATTCTCGACTACTTCGACTTCAATCTGTCCCGGTGCAGCTTCTGTGGGCTCTGCTCGGAAGTCTGTCCCACGAAGCCGGTCAAGGCCCTCATCATGAGCGAGGACTACGAGCTGGGCAGCTACACCCGTCAGGCTCAGGTGCTGCGGGTGGACGAGATGTACGACGGGCTTCCGAGCGAGAACTACACGCGGTAGCCCGAGTCGGCTTCTCGGCCTAGTGTCCTGTAACAGTGATTCGCGGCACAAATCCCGGGCGGGGCATCCCGTCTGGCTGTGTTGCTCGTCGGTCAAATACTCCCGGTATTCTCACTCCTCGCGCCTCGCCAGCCGGGCGCCTCGCCCGGGACTTACGCCACGAATCACTGTTACAGGACACTAGAGCGTCCGATCCTCAACCCACCATCAGGCGTGCGGGGCGGCCCGGTTCCGGGAGCGTCCCGCGTCCGCAGCCTGCCCGGCTGATATGCTCGGGCGTCCGATTCATTGAGTCGTCCGGAGACGCCGATGACCCGCGAGGACCGATACCGCCGCGTCGTCGTCAGGGCCGTGCGCCCGGAGATCGACGGTGGCCGGTTCCCGATCAAGCGCGTGGTCGGGGACCGGGTCGTCGTCGAGGCCGACGTGTACGCCGATGGCCACGACGCCGTCGCGTGTGTCCTCCGCCACCGGCACGACAGAGTATCGGGCTGGCAGGAGGCGCGCATGGCACCGCTCGGCAACGACCGGTGGCGGGGCAGCTTCGTCGCCTCCGGGCTGGGGAGCGCGCGTTACACGATCGAGGGCTGGCTGGATCCGTTCGCGACGTGGAGAGGCGACCTGCGCAAGCGCGTCGGGGCCGGACGGGTCTCGCCGGTCGACATCCGCGTGGGCGTGGAGCTCGTCGAGCGGGCGGCGACGCGTGCGGAGACGAACGACGCGGAGCGGTTGCGGGGCTGGGCGCGAGCGCTCCGGAACGAAGATGACCCGAGCCGTCAGCATGCGCTCGCGCTCGACGACGAGCTCGGCGATCTGGCGTGTCGGCACCCGGATCGCAGCCGGGCGACCCGCTACGATCGGGAGCTCGGCGTCACCATCGATCCGCCCGCGGCCCGCTTCGGCAGCTGGTACGAGATGTTCCCACGCTCTTGCGCGACGGAGCCGGGGCGGCACGGCACCCTGCGCGACGTCGAGGCTCGCCTGGACTACGTGGCGGCGATGGGTTTCGACATCCTGTATCTGCCGCCCATCCACCCGATCGGGTCGGCGTTTCGAAGGGGCAAGAACGACACGGCCGACTGCGAGCCGGACGACGTGGGGAGCCCCTGGGCCATCGGATCGCCCGCCGGCGGGCATACCGCGATCCACCCCGATCTGGGTAGCTTCGACGATCTCGAGCGCCTGGTGAGGGCGGCCGCGGCGCGAAAAATGGCCGTGGCGCTGGACATCGCGTTCCAGTGCGCGCCCGACCACCCCTACGTAACCCAGCACCCGGCGTGGTTCCGCCGGCGCCCAGACGGTACCATCCAGTACGCGGAGAACCCCCCGAAGAGGTATCAGGACATCTACCCGATCGAGTTCGAGAACGAGGATCGGGAGGCGCTGTGGAGCGAGCTCAGCGGCGTGATCACATTCTGGATCGCCCGCGGTATCCGGATCTTTCGCGTGGACAACCCTCACACGAAGCCGTTCCGGTTCTGGGAGTGGCTCATCGCGGAGATCAAGCGTGAACATCCCGATGTGGTCTTCCTCGCCGAGGCCTTCACGCGACCCCGGATCATGTACGAGCTCGCGAAGCTGGGCTTCACGCAGTCCTACACCTACTTCACGTGGAGGAACACGAAGCAAGAGCTGACCGACTACTTCACCGAGCTCACGCAGAGGGACGTAGCGGAGTTCTTTCGCCCCAACCTGTGGCCGAACACGCCGGACATCCTGCACGAGTATCTACAGGTCGGCGGACGCCCCGCCTTCATCGTTCGCCTGGTGCTCGCCGGCACCCTCGGTGCGAGCTACGGCATCTATGGTCCGGCGTTCGAGCTATGCGAGAACACGCCGCGGACCCCGAGCAGCGAGGAGTATCGAGATTCGGAGAAGTACCAGATTCGGCCTCGTGATCTCGACGCGAGCTGGAGCCTCCGCGATCTGATCGCGCGGGTCAACCGCGCGCGCCGCGAGAATCCGGCGCTCCAGCGTGACGACAGCCTGCGGTTTCACGACGTCGACAACGACGCACTGATCTGCTACAGCAAGGCGGCGGAGGACGGCGCGAACGTCGTCCTCGTCGTGGTGAATCTCGATGCGACGGACGTCCAGGCCGGCTGGGTGAGTCTGGACCTGGGCGCCCTCGGCGTGGATCCGGACCAGCCGTTTCAGGTTCACGATCTGCTGGGCGACGGCCGCTATCTCTGGCAAGGTCCGCGA
The DNA here is from genome assembly GCA_965197935.1 of Vicinamibacterales bacterium. Classification (GTDB taxonomy): domain Bacteria; phylum Acidobacteriota; class Vicinamibacteria; order Vicinamibacterales; family CAZQMT01; genus CAZQMT01. The sequence continues at coordinate 2,483,261 of CBDAOD010000003.1, forward strand.
AACTACGTCGAGCTCGATCCGCACGTGCTACCGGCGCACGTCTTCCGCGTGCGCCGGGACGTCCGGAGCGAGCGAGACGTCGACTACGACCTGTGAGGCTCGGGCGAGAGGCAGGAGCATGGCCCCCCCGTTTCTGACCGATTACGACCGGCACCTCCTCACCGAGGGCAAGCACTACCGCAGCTACGAAAAGCTGGGTGCCCACGCCTGCGAGTCCGAGGGTGTCGCCGGCGTCCGGTTCGCCGTGTGGGCTCCCAACGCCCGGCGTGTCTCGGTGATCGGCGATTTCAACCAGTGGAGTCCCGACGCCGATCCGATGCAGGGCAGCGAGGCCGGGATCTGGGAGGCCTTCGTGCCGGGCATCGGGGCCGGCGCGCTCTACAAGTATCGGGTCTTCTGGCGCTCCGGCGAGCACTGGGTCGACAAGGCCGACCCCTACGGCTTCGCCGCCGAGATGCGACCCCTGACGGCGTCCAGGGTATGGGATCTCTCGGGATACGAGTGGCGCGACCAGGACTGGATGGCGCGGCGAGCCCGGGGGAACCCGCTGGACGCGCCGGTGGCGGCCTACGAGGTGCATCTCGGATCCTGGATGCGCGTGGCGGAGGAGGGCCATCGATGGCTCACCTATCGGGAGCTCGCCGGCCGCCTCTCGGCCTACGTCCTGGAGATGGGCTTCACGCACGTCGAGCTGCTGCCGATCACCGAGCATCCGTTCGACGGGTCCTGGGGCTACCAGACGGTTGGCTATTTCGCTCCCACGAGCCGGTTCGGCACTCCGCAGGACTTCATGTCCCTGGTCGACACCCTGCACCAGGCGGGCATCGGGGTCATCGTCGACTGGGTTCCGGCCCACTTTCCCCGCGACGACCACGGGCTCGCCTATTTCGACGGGACGCATCTCTACGAGCACGCGGATCCCCAGCAGGGTCATCACCCCGACTGGGGCACCCTGGTCTTCAACTTCGGGCGCTGGGAGGTCACCAACTTCTTGATCAGCAACGCCCGTTTCTGGCTCGACAAGTACCACGTGGATGGCCTGCGCGTCGACGCCGTCGCGTCCATGCTCTATCTCGACTATGGCCGGCAGGACGGAGAGTGGATCCCGAACCGGTTCGGGGGCCGTGAGAACCTCGAGGCGATCGACTTCGTCCGGCGGCTCAACGAGCAGCTCCACGCGGACTTCGCCGGCGTCATGATCGTTGCGGAGGAATCCACCGCGTGGCCGATGGTCTCGCGCCCCGTCTACGTCGGTGGTCTGGGGTTCGGGTTCAAGTGGAACATGGGCTGGATGCACGACATGCTGACCTACATGTCGAAGGACCCGATACATCGCAGCTACCACCAGGACCTCGTCACCTTCGGCCTGGTCTACGCGTTTTCGGAGAACTTCCTGCTTCCCTTCTCGCATGACGAGGTCGTGCACGGCAAGGGCTCGATGATCGACAGGATGCCGGGCGACGACTGGCAGAAGTTCGCCAACCTGCGCGCGCTCTACGGCTACATGACGGGGCACCCGGGGAAGAAGCTGCTCTTCATGGGCTGCGAGTTCGGTCAATGGCGGGAGTGGGACCACGATGCCGGCCTGGACTGGGACCTGCTCGCGGGTGAACGTCATCTCGGGCTGCAGCGCTGGGTCCGGGATCTCAACGCCCTGTACCGGGACACGCCGGCGCTCTACGAGGTCGACTTCGAGCCTGCGGGGTTCGAGTGGATCGATTGCAGCGACAGCCAGCGGAGCGTCGTCAGTTTCATCCGTCGGGCGCGCCAGCCCGAAGACGCCGCGGTGTTCGTGTGCAACTTCACCCCGGTCGTCCATCACGACTACCGGGTTGGCGTGCCCTGGCCCGGGGATTGGCGCGAGCGGCTGAACAGCGATGCGACCGACTACGGTGGAAGCGGGCAGGGCAACAAGGGCGGGGTGTCAGCGTTGCCCGTCGGCATGCACGGGCGGCCGTACTCGCTGAGTATCACGTTGCCGCCGCTGGCCGTCGTGGTCTTCCTCCCACCCGCGGCCGGCGCCGCGGTGTGACGCGCCTCGCCCAAGTGCGCGCCGCGAGCGCGCGGCTACACTACGGCCCTGCTGTAGTGCTCGTTCTGGACGGCGACCACGCCGGTGAGGATGTCCTGGAGAACCTTCGAGGGGCTGTGCGAGGCGTCGACGTGATAGAGGCGGTCGGCCGGGTAGTAGTCGAGAACGGGAGCGGATTCCTGCTCGTAGACCTCCCACCGGCGCATGATGACGTCCTTGCGGGCGTCGTCGGCCCGATTGTCCTTGAGCGCGCGGCGTAGCAGCCGCTCGATCATGAGGTCCTTGTCCTCGCAGGTCAGGTGAATCACCTTCAATACGTCGAGATTGCGCTCGAGGATCTGGGCCTGGTTCACGTTGCGCGGAATTCCGTCCAGCACGAGGATATCCTCGTGCGGCTGATACTCCCCGAGGACGGTCCGCGCGTGCATGTTCTGTCGCCAGAATTCGATCGTGATCGAGTCGGGCACGAGCTCGCCTCGCGACGAATACTCGCAGAAGATCTGGCCGATCTCCGAGTGGAGATTGAGCGATCGAAAGACGTCCCCGCAGGAGAGGTGGAAGAACCCGGGAATGGACCCGAGGATTTTGCCCTGCGTTCCCTTGCCGGACCCGGGTGATCCCAGCAACAGGATGGTTTCGTAGCGTTGATTGGCCGGGGGGCCAAATTTCGTCTCGTGCATGGTTTCCATGGCCCGACCTGCGCGCCAGCGCGAGCTCCGCCGAGGATAACACACTCCAGGTGTTCGTCCTGGCCCCGTCAGAGCTCGACCCGGTCGTAGACTCGACGGATGCTCACCTCTCCGCCGCGCGGGAGCTCGATGTCCGAGGTCACGGAGAGCCGCTGCCCTTCCGGTTCCAGCTCGTAGGTGTTGACGATCGTCGGGCCGTCCTCGGTCTTGACCTCGCTGACGAGCGTGTCGCCGTCCCACTCGGTCTTCGATTCGACCTCCCGGCCGCTCACCCTCTCCGTCACCTTCCGACCGTCGGTGTAGAGCCGGCGGACCCGGCCATCCTCCATCGTGAGGATCAGCTCGGGCTCGGCGTGGGTGGCCGTGAAAGACTCGATGGCTTCCATGACGGCCCGCATGCGCTCCCGCATCTGCTCGCGCTGGCCATCACCGCCGCGGCCACCACCCATCCCGCCACGGCCCATGCCGCCGCGGCCACCCATGCCGCCGCGTCCGCCCATCCCGCCGGGGCCCATGCCACCGCCGCCCCTCTGGCCACGGCCACGGCGTGCCTGCATCGCCTCCTGCATCTTCTCGCGAGGGTCGTCGCTCTCGTCGTGGTTGAGCTCCCACCGTCCCTGGAAGCTGGGCACCGCGGCGCCAGCGGTTTCCTGCCCACCCGCGGCGAGGGGGACGACGCCGGTGGGCCAGCGCAGGGCCGCCAGGCCGAGGATCACCGACGGCACGGTCTTGATGTGTGACATGTTCATTCGTTGCACCCTGGCACTACATCTGTCATTTCGCGGGGGCAGAACGGCGTCCGTGCCGTTTCGGCCCCCGCGACACGATCTGACAACGTAGTCATTTCAGGCAGGCGCTGGCATGCGTCCCACTCCTGTGGTCTTCGCCCCACGTCCTGGTGGTTAGACGGGACGAACGTGGCAAAAGTGTGGCGCGCTGGTGAAAGGGTTGTGAGCGCTGCCACCTTTTCTAGTGCACCGCCGTCGAGATCCGGCCACGCCTCGAGCCCGCAGCAGACCCATCCGCGGCGTTGCCGCTCCTCGAAATACTCCCGGTATTCCTCGTTGGGGCGCCTTGCGCCTGGGCGCGCTGCGAACCCGATCCGTGACCGCATCTCGACGGCGGTGCACTAGATCACGTGCTCGGCGGGCAGCACCATCACCCGCGGGATCAGGACGTGAGCCGGCTGCTCGAGCACGAACTTCACGCACCGGGCCACATCCTCGGGAAGGAGCGGCCGCTCGATCCCGAGCTTGACGTTGGACGGCTGATCCCAGTCACGGTGGAGGTCGGTGAGCACCAGTCCCGGCTCGACCAGGCAGACGCGGATCTCGGTTCCTGCCAGCTCCATCCGCAAGGCCTCGGCCAGCGCCTCGAGCGCGTACTTGGTGCCGGCGTACCACCCGGCGGTGGGTCGGACCTTCGTGCCCAGCACGCTCGATGTCCCGATCAAGTGCCCCCGGCCGCCCTCGGTCTTGAAGTGCCGGATCGCGACGTAGGCGACTCGGAAGGCCGCCTCGACGTTCACCCGCACCATCTCGCAGACGTGATCGATGTTCAGCTCGTCGATCCCCCCCGTGTGGAGGATGCCGGCGTTGTTGAACACCATGTCGCACCGTCCGAATTCCGCCAGGGCGGTGTCGATCAGCTTCTGTGGCAGGGCCGGGTCGCAGATGTCGGCCGCGACGGAGACGGCGTCGTCGACCTGGGCGGCCACGGCGTCCAGCTGCTCGGTGCGCCGTCCGTTGAGCACGAGCTTCATGCCCGCGCCACCCAACAGCCGGGCGGTTGCCGCGCCGATTCCGCTGCTGGCTCCGGTGATGACGCCGACCCGACCTTCCAGGGACATGAGGGCTCCTTCCGCCGCCGTGCGACGGCCTTGGGTGTGCCGGGACGCGGCCGGGCAGGAATCGGTCCGACCGCCCGGCTCAGTCGGCGACGGTGAAACGCGCCGCGATCGTCGCCGGGATGTCGGTCGCGACGAGCGCCCCCGCGGGCTCCCGTCGGACGCAGGCGATCGTCATGTGTCCGGTCGCGATGAGATCAGCGTCGCGTGTGACGGTCGCCTGGTAGGAGATGCGCCTGCGGGCCACGGCCGTGATTCGCAGCGTGACGAGGATCACGTCCTCGAAGCGTAGTGGCCGATGGTACTCGAACGCCGCCGCGACTCGCGGCCAGCCGACGTCGCCGTTCTGCGGCGACACGCTCAGGCCGGCGGCCCGCCACATCGCGTGCTCTGCCTCCTCCACGTAGATGAAGTACTGGCTGAAATGGACGAGGCCGGCGAGATCGGTCTCGTGGAATTCCACGCGGCGGGCATGACGATACTCGCCGATGGCGCGCGGCGCGCCCGAGCCGTCTGCCTGCCGTGCCCGCGCCCTCTCGGGAGCCACCATGGGCCGCGGTCAGGAGGACCCCGCCAGGCGCACCGGCACCCGGGACGACGCGCGCCGCGAGAAGGTGTGAAGCGCGTCCATCAACGGTTGGAGGTCCTTGAAGACGTTCCCGATCAGGACGTCCACGAGCAGGTCGTTCAGGTCCGGGTGTTGCACGACGAAGTCTCGGAAGCTGAAGGCTTTGTCGTAGAACGCGAGGACCAGCGTCCGGATCGTGTCGGTCGCGTAGCGGATGTCGCTCGCATAGGTGTCGAACGTCTGGGCCGTGACCGCGCCAGATTCGAGGCCCCGGTCGATGGCGTCCGCCGCCAGCTCGCCCCCTTTGAGCGCCAGGAACACGCCCGAGGAGAATATGGGATCGAGGAACGAGAAGGCGTCCCCGACGAGGCAGAATCCGTCACCGCCGATCTGCCGGGAGGAGTAGCTGAACTCGCCGGTGACACGGACCGGGCCGACCTGCACGCCCGTGCGCAGGTGGTCGCGGATCCACTGACAGCCGCCGACCTCACGGTCGAAGATCGTCTGCGGACTCCGGCCCTGGCGGTAGAGATAGCTGTGCTCGGCGACGACACCGACGCTGACGGTGTCGTCGGGCAGCGGGATATACCAGAACCAGCCCTTGTCCGGGAGGTAGGCGACGGTCGTGGCTCCCGCGTCGACCCCGGGGTCCCGGACCGCCCCCCGGAAGTAGGTGAACAACGCCAGCTTGTTCAGATCGGGGTCACGCTGCTTCCAGCCCATCTTGCTGGCGAGCAGCGTCTCGCGCCCTGTCGCGTCGACGACCGTCTTGGTGTGCCACGTTTCCGTGCCTCCTCCGCGCACGTCCGCCCGGACCCCGACGGCGGCTCCGGCTCGCGTGATCAGCTCCCGCGCCGCGACGCCCTGGCGTATCTCGACGCCCTTCTCCCGCGCGTTGGCCAGCAGCAGGCGGTCGAACTCGCTGCGGAGCACTTGCCACGTCACGGCGCAGGCGTGATCGATGGTGTCCCGGAAGTAGAACGGCTGCGAGACGCGGCCCGAGGTGGAGACGAATTGGACGCTGTACTTGCGGGGGAAGGCCGACCGCTCCATCTGCTCCACGATGCCCAGGCGCTCGAAGGAGAACCAGGTGTAGGGCATCAACGACTCGCCGATGTGGTAGCGCGGGAACCGCTCTCGCTCGAGGAGGAGGATCCGGCGGCCTCGCTGGGCGAGACAGGTCGCGGTCGTGGCGCCCGCCGGGCCGCCGCCGATCACGATCGCTTCGTACTCCGCCCGCCCTCCGACTACCGGACCCATGCGCCTAACCCCAGAACTCACTTGAGTTGACCACGTGTGGCATGTTCTGGACACCGAGGGCGGTGTTGCTCCTCGGTCATTTGGGCCCACCAAACTCCCTCATCGCGCCTTGCCCTCGATGCCCAGCCCACGCCAGACGTGGTCAACTCAAGTGAGTTCTGGGGTTAGGTGTACCGAACCCCCACGTGCCCGGGCAGGAAGAACCTGGGCAGCAGGCTGTCCACGCGCAGGAGGCCCTCCCGGGTGAGCGTGACCCCGTCCGGTTGCACGGTCGCGTAGCCGTCGGTCACGAGGCTCTCGAATTGCTCCCGGAAACGCTCGAGCGGCGGGACGTCGTATTTGGCCTCGAAGTAGGCCGTCCGGATTGCGCCGCGCTTGAGCTGCAGGACGAGCTCGCGTATCAGCGCTTCCTCGCGAGTCGGCCGCAGGGCGCGGCTCAGCGGCAGCCGACCGGATTCGACGGCCATCCGGTAGGGCTCGAAGCCATCGACGTTCTGGACATGGACGCCGCTGATGTGGCCGAACGACGCGACCCCCAGCGCGGCGAGGTCGGCGCCTTCCCAGAGGCGGTCGCGGTAGAGAAACTGTGCGGTCTGGGGATCCTTGACCGCGGTGTAGGCGCTGCCGATCGTGTAGCCTGCCGCCTCGAGCGCCTCGAACGCCTCGCGCATCCAGCGCCGTTTCGTCGACCAGGTGGCCACGGGAGTGTCGAATTGCCCGGTGCCCTGGACCAGGTCGCGGCTGATCGTCGTATTGAATGGCAGCTCCATCTGGTAGATGGTGATGCTGTCTGGCGCCATGGCGATGATCTTCCGAACGCACCGGCTCCAGTTCTGGTCGGTCTCCCCCAGCATCCCGGCGATCAGGTCGATGTTGATCTGCGGAAAGCCCACGTCCCGTGCGAGTCGGTAGGCTTGACGGATCTCCGGCGCTCGGTGGGCCCGGCCGTTGAGCTCGAGGATGCGGCTGTCGAAGTTCTCCACCCCGAGGCTCAGCCGGGTCACCCCGAGCCGGCGGAGGGCGGCTAGCTTGGCCTGGGAGAGCGTGCCCGGCTCGCACTCGAACGTGATCTCCTCGGCCTGCGACCAGGAGGTGATGTCGGTGAGGCCGCGCACCAGGTACTCGAGCTGTCGCGTCGACAGATACGACGGAGTGCCGCCACCGAAGTAGACGAAGTCGAGCGGCCGGCCGGCGATCGCGGCCTGCTCGCTGTAGAGCGCCCACTCGCGGATCAGCGTGTCGAGGTAGCCCTTGACCTCGCTGGCATTCTTGTCCGTGTAGACCCTGAAGTAGCAGAAGTGGCAGCGCTTCCGGCAGAACGGGATGTGCAGGTAGAGGCCGAGCGGCACGGCCGTCGGCGCCGAGGCCAGCGCGGGCTGGGCCTCCGTCTCCACCGCCTCCCGCGTCCACGTGGAAAATGGTGGGTAGTTGGCGACGAAGTAGCTGCCGACGTCTGTGTCGTCGCGGACACCGGCGACCGCGGGCGAGATCGCCTCAGCCACGGGTGCACCCGACACGCGGTGTCGTGCCGATGGAGTCGGCCCCTGTGCATGCGTACATACTCCTCTCCATCATACATGCGAACCTTGCCTTTCCGGCGCCGTTCGAGCAGAGTCCCGAGGACCGGGTCGGCTCGCGCCCGGTCGTCGGCAGCGGGTCCGTGGACGAGCGACAGCGCGCTGATCCTCGGCGGCGGAAGGTACGCCGCGATTCCCCGGACGGTCAGCGACGGCCGGGCCCCTTGTGCTTCCCGGCGACTACCGGGTCGCGCTTCAGGTGGATGGCCGCGAGGCGGGAGCGATTCAGCTGCGCGTGGAGGGTGACCCGGCGATCAGCATCTCGGATGCGGATCGGCGGGAACAGTTCGAGACCGCCTCGGCGTGGACCCGGACGCCCCGCGCCGCGACCCGGATGACGTCCGCGATCGTCTCTCGCGGCTCAAGCGCGCCGTGATCGGGTCGACCTCGCGGCCGACCGCCGTGCAGACACGGATGCTGGGGGAGGAGCGTTCCGCGCTGATGGAGGCGGTCGGCGAGCTGAACCAGGCGATCGCCGGCATGACGGAGCTCTACCGGGCGCTGGCCGAGCAACGGCTCTACCCGGTCGTGCCAGCGCCGATCGCGGGCCAACGCTGAGACGAATGCTCTGCCACGACCGCGGGAGGCATCCCGTCGCGTGCTGTGCTGGGCATTGTTCACGACGGCGGTGCACTAGAAGCGGTAGCGTGCCTTCACCTGGAGGTCGAATCCGGGCGCGTCGACACCCGAGCCGTGCCAGCGGTGGTTGCGGTCGGTGAGGTTCTCGAGCAGGACCGTGAGGTCGATCCCCGCGGCGAGCCGGTAGCCACCCCGTGCCCCGAGCACGAGGAATCCGGGGCTGCTCGTGAAGAACGGCGCCGCGTCGGCCGGGCCGAGGACTCGGGTCTGCACCTCTTCCAGGGTCTCGCCGGTCGCGACCAGGACGCCGTTCTGCACCAGCCCGAGATCGGTGGCCGTTCCGTCGAAGAAGCCGGCGATGGACCCGCGTGAGCGGTGCGCCCCGATCCGCGCGTCGCTCAGGTCGCCCGGGCTCAGGCGGGTCTGCCGCCACGCGAACGCGGCGTGCGCCTCGAGCCAGTGCTCCCGGCCCGTGGGCTCGAACCGCGCCCGTACGCCCCCCAGCGGCGGCGGCATCCGCCGGAAGGGATCGCCCGAGTCGAGATCGCGACCGCTGGCCGTCGAGAACCGTCCGCCCACGACCCACGACTCACCGAGCCAGGCCGAGAGATCGCCCTCGAGGCCGCGCACGCGCGCCCGGTCGACGTTCACCCGCGTGACGATCGGACGCGGGTCCCCGGCGACGAAGGCCCGTCCGGCCTCGTCTTGTCGGACGATCTCGTAGCCCCCGATCGCCTGGCCGACGACCGGCGTGGGGAAGATGGCGGTCCGTCGCTGGATCACGTCTCGCAGCTCGAGGTCGAACGCGGTGATCGCAGCGGTGACGGTCGGTGTCCGCAGCTTGAGGCCCAGCTCGAAGGCATACAGCGTCTCGGGGCCGAGCTGGCCGACGCGCCGCCCGGTGCTCGTGGCCCCGGCGCCGTCGCTCGAGCCGGTCTCCGCGCCGAGCCGTGCCGCGTTGCTCGGCGCGATCTCGAACCCCCCGCCGCTGATGCCGATGGCGCCCAGGTCGAGCGCGTTGGCCGCCCGAAATCCGCGGCTGACCGCCGCCGTCGCATTGAGCCGGTCACCCAGCCTGATCACCGCGCCGGAGCTGAACGTGAGCGCGTCGGCCGTGACACGCTCGGCCTCGACGCCGAGCGACTCGTCTGGTCGGGTGCGGAAGACGAAGCGACCGTAGCGCACGCCACCCCGGAGCGAGACCGCGCCGGAGGCCAGGGTGGTGGCGTCCTGCGCGAACACCCCGAGGCTCTGGTAGCGCGTGTCATCGGGGATCCGCGGTCGAACGGTCTCGCGGTCGCCGGTGAGCGGATCCTCGAATACCCCCGCGGTGCCGAAGTACTCGTCGTAGAGCTCTCCACCGAACGTCAGATCGTGATCGGCGCCGAGCGGGCGCGTTGCCTGGGCCTGATAGCCGAGCGCCGTCACCCGGCTGTCCTGGCGCGCGAGGCGCGAGGTCGGGCGGGCCTGCTCGAGCCGGTCGTCCTGCTGGCGGTTGAACGAGACCGCGGCGGTGACATCGCGCAGGCCGCGCGCCGCCGGACGCGTGTACCGGATGACGCCGAAATCGAGCCGCTGGGGATCGAACTCGCTGCGGTGGAGACCATCGCCGCCCAGCTCGCGGTCGTACCGCCTCACGCCGCGCTGCGCCTCGTGGAGGTAGAGCAGGTCGAGCGTGGCGGCGTCGTCGAGCCGCGCGCTGCCGACAAAGTGCCCCCCGGTCTGGGCGAAGCCGGTTCGCGGCAGCCGCGTGTCGACGGTCGTCGAGGGCAGGCCGAGGAAGCGGGTCACGGCGGCGTGCGAGTCGCGTCCCCGACCGGGGCGGAGGTCGTCGATCCGTCGTGTGGCGCCGCCGACCCGGAACGCGAACGACGGCATCTGGACCATCGCCCCGACGTCCAGACCACCGCTCAGATCGGCGGAGCCCACCTGGCCCTCCAGGCTGCCGCTCACGCGTGTCCCGGCGGGCGACAACGGCGGGCGGAAGCTCACGACGTTCACCGCCCCGCCCAGCGCATCGCTGCCGTACTGGACCGATCCGGGGCCACGCACGACCTCCATTCGCTGGACCACGCCGGGCGCAATCCAGCCGAGGTACTGCGTCGCGCCGGTTCTGAATGTGGAGGTGTTCAGTCGAACGCCATCGATCAGAGAGACGATGCGCTGCGCGCTGAATCCCCTGATGAACGGGGAGGCATGCGCCGTGGTCGTCTGCTGGAGCAGCACCCCGATCTCCTCGCGCAGCGCCTGGGGAAGCAGGTGGAGCGGCCGCGAGTCGAGCTCCTCGCGGGCCGTGACGCTGACGGCTTCGGGGAGATCGAAAGACTCCTCCTCGCGGCCCCGACCCGGCGTCACGACTACGTCCGAGGCGAACGTCTGGATCTCGAGCGTCAGCTGGACATCGGCCGATGGCCGGATCCCCAGGTCGACGTCGACGTGACTCGACCGAAACAGTGGCGCTGCGGCCGTCACGCGGCACACGACGGCGGGCAGACCCCCGACGCTGAACTCCCCGCCCGGGTCGGCGCGCGCCAACCGCGTGTCGGGGCCGCACGCGACCGTGAGCCGCGCCCCCGGGACGGGCGAACCGAGCGGGTCCACGACGCGCCCGGAGACACTGCCCAGCGGCGTCTGGAGGGCCGCAAGGTGGAGGGTCAGGGCCAGCGGGAACAGCAGATCCATGCGCCGTCAAGGCGGGAATGCCAGCGATCTCGACGGCGCCCGATGTCGCAACGGCGGCGCTCGGAATGACGTCCGACGCACCAAGTGAGATGGACGCGCCAACATGAAATGATAGTGTGGCCCGTCACGAGCAGGCAAACGCCCCCACCCTCCGGCGGCGCGCTGGCGCGTCGTCCTCAGTAGCAACGGGCGGCGGGGGATTGGGGGTGCGACCCGCCCATGGACACGAAGCGCGCCGGCGCGCCGAGCCGACACGAGGCGTCTCATACGCCGCCCGCCATCCGGGCTCGCCTCGGAGCGGGGCCCCACCACAGCTATCTCCGTGACTTCGTGTACGGCGCCATGGACGGTGTCGTGACCACGTTCGCGATCGTGTCAGGCGTGGCGGGCGCGGGGCTCTCCTCGGGCGTGGTGATCGTTCTCGGGCTCGCGAACCTCATCGCCGATGGGTTCAGCATGGCGATGAGCAACTTCCTCGGCACCCGTGCCGAGCGCGATCTCATCGCCCGCGCGCGGCGGGACGAGGAGCGACACATCGCGGTCCATCCGGCGGGCGAACGCGAGGAGATTCGCCAGATCTTCCTCGGCAAGGGGTTCGCCGGCGACGAGCTGGAGCGCGCGGTCGACATCATCACATCGGACATCGACCGGTGGGTCGACACGATGCTCCGCGAGGAGCTCGGGCTCGCGCTCGAGGGGCCGTCCCCGGTGCGCGCCGCCGCCACCACGCTGGCGTCGTTCGTCCTGGTCGGCCTGGTGCCGCTGCTTCCCTTCATCCTCCAGTTCGTGGTGCCCGGCAGCGTGACCTCCGCGTATGCGTCGAGCGCGGTCGTCACCGGCGCCGCGTTCTTCGGTGTCGGGGCGGCGAAGGGCCGATTCGTACGACAGTCGTGGCATTGGTCGGGGTTCGAGACCCTGCTCCTCGGCAGCGGCGCCGCGGTGCTGGCCTATCTGGTTGGCGCGCTTCTCAGAGGGGTGGTCACGATATGAGCGGCACGCACTCGCGCCGGTGGAGATCGGCCGGAGTCGCCTCAGGCCCTCTCGCTCGGGTGGTCCTGGCCGTATTGGTCGTGCTCGGTGTCCGGCTCGGTGCCGGGGAGCTGCTCGGGTCGCGCCCCCCGGGCGGCGATCCGGTGCAGGCGCCCGCGCGCCGCGGCGTCGACCCCGGGCTCGACATCCTCATCGCCAACGGCAGGATCGTCGACGGGACGGGCAACCCCTGGTTCCACGGCGATGTGGGAATCTCGGACGGCAAGGTGACCGCCATCGGTGATTTCGGGGGCGCGTCCGCGGCTCGCGTGATCGACGCGCACGGGCTCGTCGTCTCCCCCGGGCTTCATCGAGATGCACGGGCACTCGGGCATTCCGCTCCTGGTGAGCGGACTGGCCGAGTGCACGCTGCAGCAGGGCATCACGACCGTCTCCGAGGGGGAGGGCGAGTCGATCGCCCCGGCCCTCGGCTTCGCCGCCGAGGAGATCCGACGCTCGCTCGCCTTCTACGGGCTGGCGCTCGACTGGACGACGCTCGGCGAATTCTTCGATCGCCTGGACCGGCAGGGCATCGCCAGCAACCTGTACGCCTATGTCTCGCACGGGACCGTGCGGCAAGCGGTCTACGGGGTCGAGAACCGGCCGCCGTCCGGGACCGAGCTCCAGCGGATGCGCGAGCACGTCGAGCAGGCGATGCAGGACGGCGCGTTCGGGCTGTCGAGCTCGATGTCCCATCCGCCCGGGGTCTGGGCGAGCACCGACGAGTTCGTCGAGCTCGCCCGGGTCGCCGCGAGCCACGGCGGGCTCTACGCGCGACATCTCGAGGACGAGAGCGACTCGCTCATCGAGGCCATCGAGGGCGTGATTGCCGTCGGCGAGCAAGCGGGTCTCCCGGTGGAGATCTTTCACCTGAAGGTGGCGGGCCCACGCAACTGGGGACGGCTCGCCCGGCGCGCCATCCAGGTGATCGAGGACGCCCGGGCCCGCGGCGTGGACGTCGTGGCCGACCAGTACCCCTACGTCCGGTCCGGCTGGCCGCTGGCCAACAGCGTGCCGTCCTGGGCGCGGGAGGGCGGAGACGACGCGATGCTCCGCCGGCTGGCCGACCCGGCGACGCGACGTCGGATCCGCGCCGAGATCGAGCGCGGGTTCACGAACTCGGGCATCGGCATGACGAAGGACGGTCTCGAGAACGTCTACATCAGCACGCTGGGGAGCGCGGGGAACCAGGATCTGGTCGGCCGCAGCGTGGCGGAGATCGCGCGCGCGCGCGGCGCCGAGCCGATCGAAACCTTCTTCGACCTGCTGATCGAGGAGGAGGCCCGGGTTCGCGCGACCTACTGGTGGATGAGCGAGGAGGACGTCGAGACGATCATGCGCGCGCCGTGGGTCGCCTTCGGCACCGACGGGATGGCCGTGGCGCCGACGGGCCCTCTCTCGCGGGGCAAGCCCCATCCCCGATACTACGGAACCTTCCCGCGCATCCTCGGCCGATTCGTGCGCGAACGGGGGATCCTCTCGCTCGAGGAGGCCATCCGCAAGGCGACGTCGCTGCCCGCGCAGCGGCTCGGCCTCCGAGACCGCGGCCTGCTGCGGGAGGGATTCTGGGCGGACATCGTCGTCTTCGACCCTGAGACGATCATCGACCGCGCCACCTACGACGACCCGCATCGGTTCCCCGAGGGCATCGCCCACGTCGTGGTCAACGGGGTGCCGGTGATCGATCGCGGCCGCCACACCGGCGCGCGGCCGGGTCGCGTCCTGCGCAAGCGGTCACCGGGGTAGCGAGGGTCCCTGGGGGCCGCCGCGCCGCTGCTCGTGGTTGGCCCGTGCTCCGGGAGGCGCCGCGGCGTCACCGACGTTTCACCGTTCGATCACGTCTGAATCACACCCCGGAACGTCCAAGACAGCAAGGCGTAGGGCTGGCGTCCTGTAACGGGCATTCGTGGCGTCATTCCCACGCGCGGCGGCCGGCCGGCAAGGCGCGAGGCGCGAAAATATGGGGAGTCTGTGACCGACGAGCCACGTGGCCGGCCGCGATGCAGCGCCGGTCGACTGCGGCTGGACCCTGGCCAGGGGGCTGCCAGGGACCCCGCCGTGGATCCCAGGTGCGGGCCGCGAGCGTCCCGATCCGGTCTGGATTGAAACATAATGGGCCCAGTTGGCGTCTCCAAGATGCCTGTCGTTTCGCCCCCGCCCCACGGGCATGGGCGCCCGCGAGGGTCGGGGATGGACTCTGACGAGCTCCTGCTGTCGCGGTTCCTGGACGGGGACGAGGCCGCGTTCGAGGAGTTGGTCCGGCGCTACGAGGCGCGGCTGAGACGGCTGGCGTTCGGGCTGGTGCGGGATGTCGGTCTCGCCGAAGACATCGCCCAGGACGCGTTCATCAGGGCCTACCAGGGGGCCTCGCAGATTCGCCGGGCCGGCGCGGTCGGGAGCTGGTTGTATCGCGTGACGCTCAATCGGGCTCGGGACGAGCTCCGGCGAGCGAAACGCCGGCGGGAGAGCCCCTGGGAGGCGCTCGACCCGACGCATCCCTCGGCGCAGGTGGGTCCGGCGGCCGAGCGGGCGATCCGGTCGCGCGAGAGCAAGGGACGGCTGAACCGGGCGCTGGTCGAGATGAAGACCGAACATCGGACGCCGCTCGTGCTCCGCGAGATCGACGGGATGACCTACGATGAGATCGCGTCGCTCCTGGGCTGGCCTGTCGGGACCGTGAAGACGCGTATCCACCGGGGCCGACTGGAGCTCAGGTCGTTGCTGCAGGAGTCGCCGGGAAGACGCCGATGAAGATGACCTCCGGGCACGTCGAGCCGATGCTCTCTGCCTACCTGGACGGCGAGCTTACCACTCAGGATCGCCACGCGGTGCGGGCGCATCTCGACGCGTGCGAGGCGTGCCGCACGGAGCTCGCCTCGCTGCAATCACTCTCGACGCTCCTGGCCGCGGAGGTCGAGCCCGATCCGGGCTTCCTCGCCCGCTTTCGCGCCAACCGCGACCGCGTGATCGAGAATGCGATGCCGTGGCTGGTCTGGCGGAGGCTGGCGTTGAGGCTCGTCCCGGTGGCGATGGCCGCCATCGTGGTCGCCCTCGCCGTCCTGGGGCTCTCGAGCACGCAGGAGGCCTTGCTCGACCTGGAGGCCCGGGCACTCGGGAGCAGCTCTCCGTTCATCGGCGTCGAGGACGTCGCGACGCCGGATCCGGTCCTCCGCATCGCGTTCGAGCCCTTTCCTGGGGAGGTGCCACGGTGAACGTCGCCTCACGCAAGTGGATGGCGATCGCGCTGGGTCTGACGCTCGTGCTCGGCATGAGCATCGGCATCGTGCTGGATCGCTCGGTCCTCGGGGTGTCGGCCGAAGGCAGCCGTCGGGTGCACCGAGGCGAAGGAGGCCGCGGTCGATTCCTGGCCCGGTTGACGGCGGAGCTGGGCCTGTCGGCCGAGCAGCAGGCGACGCTCGAGGGCACGCTGTCGACGAACCGTGAGGAGGCCCACGCGTTCTGGCAGGAGGCCCGCCAGGCGTTCTCGAAGCTCCGCGAGGAGTATCGGGAGCAGATTCGCGCGTTGCTCGACCCCGACCAGCGCGTGCGTTTCGAGGAGATTCTCGCGGAAGAGGAAGCGAGGCATCGGCGGCGCGGCCGCCGATAGGCTGGGGACTCGGGCTCGGCTCTGTCGGGCCAGGCTCGTTGCGGCCGTGGACGGTAGATGGTGACCGAAAAGATGCGAATCAATCCCTTGGCGCGCTTCGCGGTCGAACGTCGAGTCACGATGGGGATGGCGGTGCTCGGCGTCCTCGTGCTGGGATGGATCTCCCTGACGCGTCTGCCGCTGGAATTTCTCCCGACCTTTTCGTCGTCGAACATCAACGTCCGCGCGCCCTACGACTCGTCGTCGCCCGAGGAGATCGAACGCCTCATCGTTCGGCAGCTCGAGGATACCCTGGCCACGATCGCCGGCGTCGATTCCCTGACGGCCCGGGCCTCGGCCAACGAGGCGAGCATCAATCTCACCTTCGTGGACGGCACCGACATGAATCTCGCCGCGGTCGAGGTGCGAGGCCGGATCGATCGTGTGCGTCACCTGCTGCCCGAGGATCTCGAGCGCATCTTCATCCGCCGGTTCCAGAGCACCGACATCCCCGTCTTGCGGTTCCACCTGAGCGGCCAGGGCGACTCGGACGACCTCTACGATTTCGTCGAGAACGTGGTCCAGCGGCGTCTCGAGCGGCTCGAGGGGGTCGCGCAGGTCGAGATCAACGGTCTGCGCACGCGGCAGCTCCAGGTGCAGCTCAATCCGATCGCGATGCAGGCGCGGGGCGTGGACATACGGCAGGTGGCGACCGCACTACGCGAGAGCAACGTCAACGTGTCGGGAGGCTACATCGAGGAGGGATCGCGGAAGCTGGTCGTCCGGACGGTCGGTGAGTTCCAGAGCACGCAGGAAGTCATGAAGCTGCCGCTCGACGGACGGGGCCTCCGGCTGCAGGACGTGGCGCAGGTCGACTACGCCTTCCCCCGCCAGGAGCGCTTCAACTACCTGAACGGATCGGAGGCGCTCACCATCGGGATCTACAAGGCGTCGACGGCCAACTTGCTCGCGGTCGTCGATCGCGTCAAGGCGGAGCTGGCGGAGATCCAGGCCCTGCGCACGGCCGAGGGGATGGAGCTCCGCTACCTGCAGGACGCGTCCGTTGACGTGCGGCAGGGCCTCGGCCAGCTGCGCAACGCCGGATTGCTTGGCGGCGTCCTGGCCATCGGGTTCCTGTTCCTGTTCCTCAGACGGCTGCGCACGACGCTCCTCGTGGCCCTGGCGATTCCGGTGTCGGTGGTCCTGACCTTCGTCATCATGTACGGCCTGCGTCAGGCAGGTTTCACCGACATCACGCTCAACATCGTGACGCTGATGGGCCTGATGCTGGCTCTCGGCATGCTGGTCGACAACTCGATCGTCGTGATCGAGTCGATCTTCCGCCACCACCACGAGCTGGGCAAGGACGCGCGTGCGGCGGCGCTGGAGGGCACGAGCGAGGTGGCGATGCCGATCATCACCTCGACCGTGACGACCATCTGTGTGTTCGCCCCGGTGATCTTCATGGCGTCGCAGGGTGGCGGCTTCATGCGCTTTCTGATCGGCATCGGGATCACGATCTGCGTCGTCATGGTCGCCTCCCTGCTGGTGGCCCTCACGGTCGTGCCGATGGTCGCCGCTCTCCTCCTCCGCGGGGAATCGAGCCGACCGTCGCCGATGGTGGAACGGCTGACGCGGCTCTACGGTCGGACCATCGGCTTCACGCTCGCGCATCGGCCGGTCTTTCTCCTGTCCGTCGTCGGGATGCTCTACGGGTCGTGGGTGCTGTTCGGAACCATCGAGCGGACGTTCACGCCGCGCACCATGGAGCGTCAGGTCAGCATCAACGTGGACACGCCGCGTCGGTTTTCGCTGGACCAGACGGAGGCCGTGTATCGGCGGGTCGTCGAGCTGCTGGAGGCGCACCGCGAGGATCTGCAGATCACCGACATCGTCTACCGCTTCGACCGCGGCGGCGGCCGGTCGCGCGGGGGTGGCGGCTTCGGATCGCGCCGGGGGATCAGTGTCTTCCTCGTGGACGAGGAGGAGGCCCGCCTGCCCACACGCGAGGTCCGCGACCGTATCCGAGACGCGCTCCCCGCCATGGCCGGCGTGAACTTCCGCCTGGCGCAGAGCCGCGGACACGGCGGCGGCAACTTCGGCGTGCGGCTGGATCTGATCGGCGACGATCTCGGGGTCCTCGAGCTGGTGTCGCAGCGGGTCGTCGCCGAGCTGCAGGCGGTGCCGTGGGTCCGTGATCTGGACACCACCCTCGAGAGCGGGGATGAGGAGATCCGTGTTGCGGTGAATCGAGACCGGGCGCTGCAGGCGGGGCTGTCCAGCCAGGCGGTCGCCTTCACCGTGAACAACGCGCTCTCGACCCGCCCGGTCAGCCGCATCAAGACGCCGGACCGCGAGATCGACCTCGTGATGCAGGTGCGACAGGAGGATCGGGAGACGCTGGACCAGCTGAAGAACATGCAGGTGTTCGCGGGCGATACCGCGCTGCCGATCGGGTCGCTGGCGGACTTCGAGATCCAGGCGGGTCCCCGGAGCATCGAGCGAGAGAACCGCCGCCCCAAGATCACCATCACCGCGAACAGCGCGTCGCAGGGCACCTCGATGCGCATGACGCGCCAGCTCCAGCAGATCATGGACACGCTCACGCTCCCGGCCGGCTACGAATGGAGCTTCGGCCGGTGGGCCAGGCACGCGCAGCAGGACATGGCGGGCTCGCAGTTCGCGCTGTTGTTCGCCGCGCTGCTCATCTACCTGATCATGGCGGCGCTCTTCGAGAGCTTCGTGCAGCCCTTCACCATCATGTTCTCGATCCCGTTCGCCTTCATCGGGGTGGGGATCGTGATGAGGCTGATGAACCAGCCGCTCGACAACCTCAGCAATCTCGGGCTCATCATCCTGATCGGCGTCGTGGTCAACAACGCCATCGTCCTGATCCATCACGTCAACCAGCTCAGGGCGCAGGGGATGGCGCGCGACGAGGCCATCATGATGGGCGGGCGGCATCGGCTGCGGCCCATTCTCATGACGGCGCTGACCACGATGCTTGGGTTGACCCCGATGGTGGCGCCGCTGCTGTTTCCCGGATGGCTCGGGACCCCTGAGGGCCGCGCGGGGAACTGGGCGCCGGTGGGGCTCGTCATCCTGGCGGGGCTCACGACCTCGACCTTCTTGACCCTGGTGATCGTTCCCACCGTCTACTCCCTCGTCGATGACCTGACGAAGTTCTGGGGCCGCGTGGCGCGCGCGGCGTAAGGTTGGCTGTTCGCGTCCCGTGCTGAACGTCGTACGTCGCACCCGGGGCGGCGTGCCGCCCGGCGGGCCAGGCGCCGGCAAGACCTCGGGATGGACGTGATGACTGCTGGAGATCGAATGCGAAGCGTGCGGATCGGATGCGTTGCGATGGTCGCCGCCCTGGCGGTGGGGCTGTCGGGTTGTGGTGGCACGCCGGATGGCGGGGGCGCGGAGGCGCGGTCGGCCGGCGCCGGTGGCGCGGCGGGTCGCGAAGGCCGGCCGTCGGGTGGTTCCGGCGGCGGGCACGGCGGCGGGGGCATGGGGGCGCGCACGGCGGTGCCGGTGGAGGTCGCGGCGGTGGTCCGGCGCCCGGTGTCGTCGTTCCTGGAGACCAACGGCACGCTCGAGGCGGAGAACGAGGTGGACATCGTTGCCCGTACGACCGGCCCCATCGTGGAGCTCAATGTCGAGGAAGGGATGCGCGTCGAGAAGGGGCAGGTGCTCGCGAAGCTGGACGAGCGCGAGCTGCGGGCCGACCTCGAGATCGCCCGGGTCGCGCTCGCGGAAGCCCACCGGGCCCACGAGCGCGCCAAGGCCTCACGGGAGGCTGACCTGATCAGCGAGGAGGTCTACGACCAGGCGCTGGCCAGGTTCGAGTCGGCGCAGGCCCAGCTGACGCGTAGCGAGGTGCTGCTCGCCTACACGAGCATCACGGCGCCCTTCGAGAGCGTGATCGTGGAGCGGCACGTCAAGCTGGCCGAGAGCGTGAGCCCGAATCAGCAGCTCTTCCGCATCTCGGCTTTCGATCCGCTGCTGTGTCCGATTCAGGTGCCCGAGAAGGAGCTGCCGCGCCTGAGGGTGAGACAGCCCGGCTACTTGACCGTCGAGGCGTGGCCCGGGGAGCGGTTCGACGCGCGGGTGCTGCGGATCAGCCCCGTGATCGACGCGACGAGCGGCACCGTGAAGGTCACGCTCCAGGTGAGCGCCAGGGGCAAGCTGCGCCCGGGCATGTTCGCGAGCGTCTTCCTGACCACCGACACCCACGCCGAGGCGCTCGTGATTCCTCGGGTGGCCTTGGCCCTCGACAGCCTCGGCGACTCGGTCTTCGTGGTCGACGGCCAGACCGCCCAGCGGCGCGACGTCAGCCTGGGCTACGAGGAAGCGGACGTCGTCGAGGTGCTCTCCGGCCTGAGCCCGGACGACCGCGTCGTGGTCGTCGGGCAGGACGGCCTCAGCGACGGCACGCCGGTCGAGGTGCTGGACGCACCCGGGGCTGGCCGCTCCCGGCCAGGGGAAGAAGCGGCACCCACCGTCGCGGCGCGCGAGCGGGGCGCGCCCGCCGCCGGGCGTCGGCCGGAGGCCCAGCCGATGTCTGGGCGTCCCGCCGGAACCGGGCAGGGGGGCCGCGGCGCGGGTGGCCGACCTGCCTTCGCCGACATGACGCCGGAGCGGCTCGAGCAAATCAAGGAGCGGATGCGCCAGCGCGGCATGTCGGAGGAAGAGATCGAGGAGAGGATCCGCCAGCGGCGCGCGGCACCCCAGCCGCCGAGCTAACAGCCGGGCGGGTCGCCGACCCCGAGCCAGGGCCCCCGTGGCGCGAGTCCCGCCACGTTGTCGAATCCATGTAAGCGATGCGAATCATCGAGTTCTCCACCCGGCGGCCGGTCACGGTGTTCGTGTTCACGATGGCCGCAGTCGTGTTCGGTCTCGTGGCGTTCCGGGATCTCGCCGTCGACCTGCTCCCCGAGATCACGTATCCCTCGCTGACCATCAGGACCGACTACGAGGGCGCCGCTCCGGCCGAGGTCGAGAGCCTCGTGACCCGCCCGGTGGAGAACGCGGTCGGGGTCGTCAACGGGGTCGTCAAGGCTAGCTCCAGCTCGCGGGCGGACGTCAGCGAGGTGACGCTCGAGTTCAGCTGGGGCATCGACATGGACATGGCTGCGCTCGACGTCCGGGAGCGGCTCGACCTCGTGGAGCTTCCCGACGACGCGGCCAACCCCATACTGTTGCGCTACGACCCGTCGCTCGATCCGGTGATGCGGATCGGGGTGTCGGGCGACGGCGATCTGGTCAGGCTGCGGCTGCTCGCCGAGCAGGAGGTGGAGCGCGCGCTGGAGCGCGTGGAGGGCGTGGCCGCGGTGGTCGTGAGCGGCGGGCTCAAGGAGGAGATTCAGATCGAGCTCGACGAGCGCCGGCTCGCCAACCTGGGCCTCAGCGTCGCGAGCGTGAGTGCGCGGCTGGCGCAGGAGAACGTGAACCTGACCGGCGGGCGGCTGCAGGAAGGGCAGACGGAATACCTGGTCCGCACGATCAACGAGTTCGACCGGCCGTCCGACATCCGCAGCATCGTGATCGACAACACGACCGGGACGCCGGTCCGGCTCGAGGACGTGGCCCTGGTGGTCCGGGGGCACAAGGAGCGCGAGGCGATCACCCGGATCAACGGACGGGAGGCCGTCGAGGTCGCGGTGTACAAGGAGGGGGGCACCAACTCGGTCACGGTCGTCGACGCCGTGCTGGGTCGGTTCGAGGACGTCCGGACCAAGCTGGAGGACCTGGGTAGCGGCCTGGAGCTGACGGTCATCACCGATCAGGCTCGATATATCCGGCAGTCGATCCAGGACGTGCTGCAGACCGCGGTCATCGGCGGCAGCCTGGCGATCCTGGTCCTGCTCTTCTTCCTGAGGAGCATCAAGTCCACGCTGATCATCGGGATCTCGATTCCGATCTCGGTTGTCGCGACCTTCTTCCTGATGTACGTCTCCGGAGTCTCGCTCAACATCATGTCCCTCGGCGGGCTCACGCTTGGGATCGGCTTGCTCGTCGACAACTCGATCGTGGTGCTGGAGGCCATTCAGCGCAAGCGCGAGGAGGGCCTCGGCGTCGTCGAAGCCGCCGACGAGGGTGCGGGGGAGGTCGGTCAGGCGGTCATCGCCAGCACCATGACGACCGTCTGCGTCTTCGTCCCGATCGTGTTCGTCGAGGGCGTGGCGGGCCAGCTCTTCGGCGACCAGGCCCTGACCGTGGCCTATTCGCTGAGCGTCTCGCTGATCGTCGCGCTCACGTTGATTCCCATGCTCGCCTCCCGTCGCTTCGATCGCACGGCTCAGGCCGACCCGGAGCGGGTGCCCCGGTTCGCCGTCCAGCGCTGGGCGAGTGCCGGCGCGTTCTTCGTCGGCCTGGGGCTGGCGCGGCTGGTGAAGTATCTCGGGCTCGGCGTCGGCCTGCTCGTGCGCGGGGTGCTCTATCTCCCGGCCCTGGTCTTCGATACGGCGTACCGGGTCGTGTCTCGCGTCTACCCCCACGTCCTCGACCTCGTGCTGCGGCACGCCCTGGTCACGCTCCTCCTCGTGCTCGCGCTTCTCGGCGCGAGCCTGACGTTGTTCGACCGGCTCGGGCAGGAGCTGGTGCCCGAGCTCGTGCAGGGCCAGTTCTATGTCAGCACGGAGCTCTCGCCCGGCACGCGCCTCGATGTCACCGCGGCGCGTCTCGATCGTGTCGAGGCGTTCGCGCGCGACCTGGAGTCCGTGCAGACGGTCTACGCGGTGGTCGGCACGTCGAGCGAGCAAGGGGGCATCGCGGGGGAGCAGCGGGAGAACATCGGGGAGCTGACCCTGACGGTGGCATCGCCCGCGTCGCGCGAGGTCGAGGAGGCCGTGATGGAGCGGCTGCGTCCGGTGCTCGACACGGGAGGCGATCTGGAGTACCGCTTCGGGCGGCCGTCCTACTTCAGCTTCAAGACGCCCATCGAGGTGGAGATCCGCGGCTACAACCTGAACCTGCTTCAGCGGCTCGCCGAAGACCTGGCCGCGCGCTTGCGCGAGATCGACGGGCTGGTCGACGTCAAGTCCTCCACCGAGGGCGGCAACCCCGAACTGCAGATCCGTTTCGACCGCGAGCGCTTGACCGCGCGCGGCTACACGGTGAACCAGGCGGCGACCCTGGTGAGGGCGAAGGTCCTGGGCGAGGTCGCGACCGACATCACGCGCGAAGATCGCACGATCGACATCCGCCTTCGGGCCGATGAAGGCTTCCGAGACAGCGTGGGAGATCTCCGCAACCTGAATATCGCCCAGGAGGGCAGGATCGCGATTCCGCTGTCGTCGGTGGCCGAGGTCATGGAGGTCGAGGGGCCGGCCGAGATCCGCCGCGCGGACGGCGAGCGGGCAGCCCTCATCACGGCGAACCTGGTCGGCCGCGATCTGGGGTCGGCCTCCGATGACATCGGTGAGGCGCTGGCGGGCATGACGTTCCCGACCGGGTTCGACTGGCGCGTCGGGGGACAGCGACAGGAGATGGAGACCTCGTTCGAGAGCATGCGGCTCGCCATCCTGCTGGCGGTCTTCATGGTCTACCTCGTGATGGCGTCGCAGTTCGAGTCGCTCTTGCATCCCTTTGTGATCCTCTTCAGCGTGCCGTTCTCGATGATCGGTATCCTGGTGACCCTGTATCTGTTCCAGGTCACGGTGAGCGTCGTCGTCTTGATCGGCGTCATCCTCCTGGCCGGCATCGTCGTCAACAACGCGATCATCCTCGTCGACTACACGAACCGGCTCCGACGGCGAGGCATGGCCAAGCTCGACGCGTTGCGCCGGGCGGGGGAGGTGCGGCTCCGGCCGATCCTGATGACCACGTCGACCACGGTCCTGGGTCTGCTGCCGATGGCGATAGGCGTGGGCGAGGGGAGCGAGCTCCGTGCCCCGATGGCCATCACGGTCATCGGGGGGCTGCTCGCATCGACGGCCCTGACGCTCCTGATCATTCCGGCCGTCTACTCGCTGCTCGATCGCGGCCGGTGAGACGGGCAGCTCGAGACGTGACGTGACCCCACACAGCGGGAGGGCATGTGGCGGCTGACGTCGATCTGTCCCGGTTCGAAGGCGTCATCTTCGACCTGGACGGGGTCGTGACCCGTACGGCGCGGGTGCATGCGGCCGCCTGGAAGCAGCTCTTCGACGAGTTTCTGACCGCCCGCGCGCGCAGCCGCGGCGAATCGGCCGTGCCGTTCGACGCCGACGCGGACTACCGGAGCCACGTCGACGGCAAGCCTCGCTACGCCGGCGTCAGCGGCTTCCTGGGATCCAGGGGTATCGAGCTACCGTTCGGCGCGCCGTCCGACCCGCCCGGAACGGAGACGGTCTGCGGCCTCGGGAATCGCAAGAATCGGCTCTTTCTCGAGCTGACCGCGCAGGACGGCGTCGACGTCTACGAGACCACGGTCCTCCTCGTGCGCGCCCTCCGGTCGCGCGGGATCCGCGTCGCCATCATCTCCGCCAGTCGGAACTGCACCGCCGTTCTGCGGGCCGCTGACCTCGCGGACCTGTTCGACGTCCAGGTGGACGGGGTCGACGTCGAACGTCTGGCGATGCCGGGGAAGCCGGCGCCGGACATGCTGCTCGAGGCTGCCGCGCGGCTTGGGGTCGAACCGGAGCGTGCCGCGATCGTGGAGGACGCTCTCGCCGGGGTGGAGGCCGGCCGCCGCGGCGGATTCGGTCTCGTCATCGGCGTCGACCGGGCGGATGGCGGCCAGGCGCTCCTCGAGCGCGGCGCCGACCTGGCGATCCGGGATCTGGCCGAGTGCACCGCGGGGTCCCGGGTCGCGGGCGATCTGCCGTCGGCCCTCGATGCGGCGCCCACGATCCTGGCCCGGATACGGGCCGAGGGGCTCGCGCTCTTCCTGGACTACGACGGCACGTTGACGCCCATCGTGGATCGGCCCGAGGATGCGGTGCTGTCGGACGACGTGCGCGCCATCCTCCGGCGGGTCGGTCTCCGGTGTCCGGTGGCGGTCGTGAGCGGCCGAGACCGGCCGGTCGTCGAGCAGTTGGTCGGGATCACGGGCTTCGCCTACATCGGGAGCCACGGCTTCGACATCGTTGGTCCGCCCGGGTCCGGCGTCAGCCACCAGGTAGCGTGCGAGCTGCTTCCGGCGCTGGAGGCCGCGGAGGCGCGACTCCGTGAGCGGCTGGCTGGGGTGTCGGGCGTGTTGGTCGAACGCAAGCGGTTCACCGTTGCGACGCACGTGCGGCTGGTGCGCGCCGAGGATCGAGCCCGCGTCGAACACGAGGTCGGCGCCGTGGTGGCCGCCCACTCGGGATTGCGGCAGGAGGGTGGCAAGGCGGTGTTCGAGGTGCGTCCCGACCTGGAGTGGGACAAGGGGCGCGCGATCCTCTGGCTCCGCGACGCGCTCGGCCTCTCCGGGTCGTGTCCCATGCACATCGGGGACGATCTGACCGACGAGATGGCGTTCCGGGCGATCGCCGGCTGGGGCATCGGGATCGTGGTGGCCGACGACGGCCGGCCCACCGCCGCCGACTACCGTTTGACCGGCCCAGCCGAGGTGGCTCGCTTCCTGGCGGGGCTGGCCGACGCCCTCGGCGCGGAGCACGCGTGACGGGTGACGCGGGGGTAGACGAGCATGGGAGCGATGATCGTTCGGAGCGCTGTCGCCGCGGTGATCCTGGCGACCCAGGTCACCTTCACGCCGGCCCGGCTCACCCTGGGCGGCACGCCGGTCCTGCCGCGCCAGGTCATCGGGGGTGGCGAGGTGCTGTTGGAGGTTACGGTCGGGGTCGACGGCCGGATTGGCGAGATCGTGCCGCTTCGCGTGACGCCGCCGTTCGACGCGATCGTGCTCGCCACGATTCGCGACTGGCGCTTCAGCCCCGCAGAGCTGCCGGACGAGGACGGCGTCATGGTAGCGGCGGCGTCGAGGATCCTTGTGGCCGCCGTCTTTCGCCCGCCCACGCTGATCAACGCGCCGGTGGCGGGTGAGCCGTCGGCAGATGTCGAGTTGGCGTCCGACGAGATCCCGTTCCCGGGCGTCATCACGCCACCGCTACATCCGCCCGGTGCCATCGCGGAGGGGGTCGTGCTGGTCGAGGCCCGCATCGACGAGGATGGCGCCGTGTCCGAGGCGACGGTGATCGGACCGGGTCAGGGCTTCGATCAGGCGGCGACCGACTCGGTCCGTCAGTGGGGGTTCCGGCCTGCCAGCCTGGATGGGCGGGCCACGCCGAGCTACGTCTACGTCATCGTCGGGTTCCCGCAGCCGGTCTTCGTGCCGGGGCCCTAGCAGTCCGTGGTGAACGTCCCGCACCCGCCCCGTATTCTTCACCCGTCCGTCACTCTTCTGTCACGATTGAAGCGTCTCTAGGGCTGGGATGAGCTGCCAGCGACGGGAACTGCGCGCTTGCGCCCCAGCCAGGAAGGGGAAGACAACAGATGCACACCGCCAGGCTCTCTCGCGTCGTTACCATTCTCCTCTCGGGATTCCTGATGGCCGCCTGTGGGGGGGACGACACTCCGACCACCCCGTCGGATCTCTTTCGCGTCACAGAGACCTTCTCCGGCACCCTGAGGCAGAACGATGAGATCATCCATCGGATCACCAGCCTGAACCTCGCGAACGTGGAGACCGAGGTGGTCAGCCTCGCGCCGGATCCGACGGCGTTGATCGGCGTCGGAATCGGGACCCCGGATGGCGCCGCCTGCCGCCTGCAGGCGTTGAACAACCAGGTCACCCAGGGCAACATTCTCATCTCGTTCGTCGACCCGGGCACCTTCTGCATCCAGGTGTCCGACCCGGGCAACCTTGGGCCCAACCAGTCCCTCGACTACGTCATCGAGGTCAGGCATCAGTAGGAGGTCGCGACGGGGCGTGACACG
Organism: Vicinamibacterales bacterium; assembly: GCA_965197935.1. Classification (GTDB taxonomy): domain Bacteria; phylum Acidobacteriota; class Vicinamibacteria; order Vicinamibacterales; family CAZQMT01; genus CAZQMT01. Next base: position 2,509,972 of record CBDAOD010000003.1, read on the forward strand.
GCACCCGGGTAGATCCGAGCAGGCGTTCGCCCGCCGCAGGGTTCTTCGGTGCGCTCGTTGGACGTCGTTGGGGCGCCATGGTGAACCGACCCGAGGAGTCATAGTAGAGTTGGGATTCAACCCCACATAAAAGGAGTGTCGATCAATGGCCGTGAAAGACGCGCTGCTGATGGAGATTGACCAGGAAGCCGCGACGACCCGCAGGGTTCTCGAGCGGGTCCCTGAAGACCGCCTGACATGGAAGCCGCATGCGAAATCGATGTCGCTGGGCCAGCTCGCGCTCCACGTGGCCCAGATCCCCGGCCAGATCGCCGGCTTTGCGACCCAGCACACCTCGGAGATCCAACCCGGCCAGGCGGAGGCCAAGACGCGTACGGAGGTCTTGGAGGCACACGACAAGAGCCTCTCCGATGCCAAGGCGATGCTGGGCGGGTTCAGCGACGAAGACGCGATGTCGAACTGGACCGCGACCATGGGCGGCAGCGAGCTCTTGACGATCCCCAAGGTCGCTCTCCTTCGCTCGATCATGCTGAACCACTGGTACCACCATCGTGGCCAGCTCTCTGTCTACCTCCGGCTGCTCGACGTGCCGGTGCCCTCCATCTACGGGCCGAGCGCGGACGAGAATCCATTCGCGACGTAGATGAAGATCGCCACCTGGAACGTCAACGGCATCCGGGCCCGGCAGGCGCAGGTCCAGGAGTGGGTCGAGCGGGATCGGCCCGATGCCATCTGCCTCCAGGAGATCAAGGTCTCCTCGGCCCAGCTGCCGTTCGCGCTGTGCGAGCTGGACGGATACTGGTGCTGCTGGCACGGCGAGAAGGGCTACTCGGGTGTGGGTCTGCACGTCCGCAAGGACGTGGCGCCCGAGCCGCCGACGTTCGAGCACCCGCCGTTCGACTTCGAGTGCCGCGCGGTCACGGCGCGACTCGGCGCCCTGACGGTGGCGTCGATCTACGTGCCCAACGGCGGCAAGGACTTCACCGCGAAGGTGAGATTTCTCGAGCAGATGGAGGACTGGGCCGCGGGCTTCCGGGCCGCGGGCTCGCCGCTCGTCATCTGCGGCGACCTGAACGTCACCCGCGCGGACGTCGACGTGCATCCCAAGGAGCGCAAGGCGAAGGCGATCGGCCAGCTCCCAGAGGAGCGGGCGCTGCTCGAGCGGATCCTGTTGCAGGGGCTCGTCGACGTCGGACGCGCGCTCGATCCGGACAACGAGGCGCTGTTCACGTGGTGGGCCCCCTGGCGCAATCTTCGCCAGCGCAACATCGGTTGGCGGCTCGACTACGTCCTCGCCAGCGACAGGATCCACCGGCTGGCGACCGGGTGCGCCGTGTTCCGTGACGTCGGAACGAGCGATCATGCCCCGGTCGTGGCCACCTTCGACCTGGACGGTGACCCCGCCCTCACAGACCGCGACGGCGCACCATGAGGTCGCTCGCCCTCGCCGTGTGCCTGGTGCTCGTGCCGGCCGTTGCCGCCGCGCAGCGTGCGGCGTCGGCCCGCGAGGCCACCGTGCTCATCCGGGTCACGGGCGATCTCCAGATCGAGTACGAGCGTTTCGGCACCGTCCGGTCGCTCGAGCAACGCGACGTCAAGATCGGCACCGGCAGCGGATTCGTCATCTCGCCCTTCGGCTATATCCTGACCAGCCATCACGTCATCGGCGGCGGAACCTCGGTCGAGCTGGTCGAGGGGACCGAGGTGCACGTCACGCGCCAGGTCACGGGGATCGAGGCCGAGTTCCCGGCGCCGGGCCCGGGTGGCGGTCCGCGGGAGGTCATGTCCCGGTTGCCCGCGACGGTCGCCGCCTCTGACCCCGACCTCGACCTGGCGGTCCTGTTCGTGACTGGCGGCACGCTGCCGTATCTTGCGCTCGGCGACTCGGATGCCATCGAGCTCGGTCAGTCGGTGCAGGTCCTCGGATACCCGTTCGGACGGGCGATCGAGATCGCGCTGGGTGGGGAGCCCGGCGTCTCGGATCTGACACCCAGGGTCAGCGTGAGCCAGGGGTCGGTCTCCGCCTTCCGCGCCGGTCAGGCCGGGGATCCGCGCTTCGTGCAGATCGATGCGAGCGTCAATCCTGGACACAGCGGAGGGCCGACGGTCGATCTGGATGGGTACGTGGTCGGGGTGACCCAGATGAAGCTGGTGGGCGGGGGACGGGACACCGGCATCGGGTTCGCCGTGTCCATCAACCGGGTGAAGGATTTTCTCGAGGCGCACGGACTGGATCAGATTCTGCCGTCGCGTCGCGAGCGGCTGGGACCTCCGACGGCCCTGGAGGGGAAGGGCCTTCGTCTGCGTTTCCTCGACGGTCGCGACGATCGCTCCCCGATCCGAACCCGGGTGGAAGGGGGACGGGATGGGGACGAGGTATGGCTGCGGATCGAACGCGTGTCGACTCCGTGGAGCCTCGAGCAGCTCGAGGAGTCTCTTCTGACCCGGCAGGCCTTCGAGCGGTTCTCGGTGTCGACGCCGGTCTCCAACCGACACAGGTCGGGGCGAGTGCTGCGGGGCCACGTCGGGGGGACGCTGGCCGGGCCACAGGGTCGACTAGCGGCGGAGATGGAGTATGCCCTGGTGGATCTGGGGCACGAGAAGCTCGTGGGTCGCTACCTCGGACCCGCCGAGCAGGTGGCCTTCAACGAGGGGGTGCTCCGCGCGTCGCTGTCGTCTCTGGAGATCGAATCGCTCCTGACCGCCGAGCTGGCCCGGCCATCTCGGCTACCCGGCTGGTTGCCCGCCGCGCCGCGGTCGGCGGAGGGACCGGCGCTCGTCGTGCCGGCAGGCTGGAGACAGGAAGGCGGCGCCCCGCTCTCGTGCCCGAGCCTCCCCCCGGGCGCGCGGGCCGTGTCGGCATCGCCCGAGGGCGACTTCCCGGTGCAGTTTCGGCTGGCCTGGTGGCCCGTCTCCTCGGGGGAGGCCGAGCGGGCGGTCGCCGGCTGCGCGCGCGGTCTGGACGCGGAGGGCCGGCCCACGTACGAGTCCCGCTACGACCGCGTCGGGACATCGCATCTCGCACGCGGTGTCTTCGTCGAGCCCGCGGCCGGTGGCCTGCTCCAAGCCGAGGTCGTGTCGCCCCTCGCCAAGCACGAGTTCGTGCGGGAGCTGTTCGCGGCGTGGCTCGCCGCCCTGTCACGGTAGTGGTGTGTCTCACACGTGGCTTGACACGTCCCGGCCGCGGCATCCCGCCTGACGGCGGTGCACTAGCCACCTGCTACAACCCGCCACCGTCGCCCGCCGCCCGTGATACTTTGGTGACAACCCGATCGTAGGCTCCTCCCGACGAGCTTCTCGTCGACGGCTCGTGACACGACCAACGGTGGCCCGCAGAATCCTGGTCGTCGAGGACGACCGTGACATTGCCCAGCTGGTCCGGTTGCACCTGACCGACAACGGCTTCGACGTCCGGCTGGCGTTCGATGGGCGGGAAGGGTTGTCGGTGGCGACGAGCCAGCCGCCCGACCTGCTGGTCCTGGACCTGATGCTGCCCGGGCTCGATGGCCTCGAGCTCTGCCGGCGAATGCGCGCGCAGCCACGCTACACGCCCATCGTGATGCTGACCGCCCGCTCGTCGGAGATCGACCGGGTCCTCGGTCTGGAGCTGGGCGGCGACGACTACCTCACCAAGCCGTTCAGCATCCCCGAGCTCGTCGCGCGCGTGAAGGCCGTGCTCCGGCGGACCGACGCCCTGGGCGCGGCCGAGTCGGGTCCGGTGGACCGCCGCATCCAGGCCGGTGATCTCGTGATTGACGTCGAGAAGCGTCGAGTGACCATCGCGGGTCGTCCCGTGGGGCTGACGGCGCGCGAGTTCGACCTGCTGGCACACTTCGCCAGCCATCCCGGCCGGGTCTACACGCGCGCGAGCCTGCTGGATGCGGTGTGGGGATACGGGCACGATGGCTACGAGCACACGGTGAACTCGCACATCAACCGGCTGCGGGGGAAGATCGAGGCCGACCCCGCGCGGCCCCGCTACGTGCTCACGGTCTGGGGCGTCGGCTACCAGTTCACCGATGCCGAGGAGCGCGACGAGAGATGAGGGTGTTCAGAACGCTGTATGGCCAGCTGGCCGCGGTCCTGCTGCTGCTGTCCGGGCTGATGGTGGCGTCGTTCATCGTCGTCGGGCGGTACGCGACCGAGATGTATCGGCAGGAGGTCGCCCAGAAGCTCAACCGGGACCTCGCGGAGCACATCGTCGCCGAGCGGCTGCCGTTCAGGGGCGGCGCCGCGGACCAGGAGGCGCTGGCCGACATCTTCCACATGCTGATGGTCATCAACCCCGCCATCGAGGTCTACCTGCTCGACGTCGAGGGGCGAGTGCTCGCCTTCTCGGCGCCGCCCGAGCGCGTACACCGGCGGCAGGTCGACCTCACTCCGGTTCGTCGCTTTCTCGACGGGCCGAGCGATTCGCCGATTCTGGGCGACGATCCGCGGTCGCCGTCCAGGCGCAAGGTGTTCTCGGCCGCGGCGGTCCCGCCGGACGGACCGCTGGAGGGCTACGTCTACGTGATCCTCGGCGGCGAGGCGTACGACAGCATCGCGGCGATGTTGCGCGACAGCTACATCATGCGCACGAGCGCCTGGACCTTGCTGGCCAGCACGGCCCTGGCACTGGTCGCAGGGCTCGGGCTGTTCGGCCTTCTGACGCGCCGGCTGCGCCGGCTCTCCCGCGCGATGGACGGCTTCCGGGACGGCGACCTGTCGTCGGCATCGCGCCTCCCGTCCGCGTCGGCCGATGGCGACGAGATCGACCGGCTGGCGGACACGTTCCGCCGGATGGCCGAGCGGATCGCGGAGCAGCTCCGCCGGCTCAAGCAGACGGATGCCCTGCGCCGCGAGCTGGTGGCCAACGTGTCGCACGATCTGCGCACGCCGCTCGCGTCGCTCCAGGGCTACGTCGAGACGCTGCTCCTCAAGAACGATACGCTGGCGGCGGACGTGCGCCTCGACTACCTGCGAGTGGCGGCCCGTCAGAGCACCCGGCTCGGAAAGCTGGTCAGCGACCTGTTCGAGCTCGCCAAGCTCGATTCGTCCGAGCGCCGGCCGCGCTGCGAGCCGTTCTCGATCGGTGAGCTCATTCAGGATCTGTCGCAGAAGTTCCATCTGCGCGCCGAGAACGAGCGGGTGACGCTCGAGGCGGATTTCGGCCCGCACCTCCCCTTCGTGTCGGCCGACATCCCGTTGATCGAACGCGTGCTCGAGAACCTGATCGACAACGCCTTGCGACACACCGACGCCGGGGGACGGGTAAGAGTGACGGTGCGGCCCAACGGGGACACGGTAACCGTCGAGGTCTCCGATACCGGCGCGGGCATCCCCGCGGATGCCCTGCCGAACATCTTCGACCGCCACTATCAGCTCGAGAGCAGCCATCGGGACCGGTCGGGCCGAGCCGGGCTCGGGCTCGCGATCGCCAAGCGCATCCTGGAGCTGCACGGCAGCGCCATCGAGGCGCGTAGCACGCCCGACGTCGGCACGACGTTCGCCTTCCACCTCCCGATCGCCGCCGGGGTGGCATGAGGCATCTCGGCGCCGCCCCCTCCCGCCGCGGGTGATCCTGGCCCGGCGTGACACAAATGTGATGGCTGCGTGATCCCGTCGGGACCTCCCCCGGCGATGCTGTGCGGACGAATTCGTTCATCCGAGGTGTCTTGCCGAGGGAGGTGACGCATGGGACGGCTGTGGACGGGAACGATACTGCTGATAGCGGTCGGGTCGCTGACGACCGACCCGGCATGGGTACAGGGCGCCACCGGCGACCGGTACGAGGTGGCGGTCACCAACGCCACGCGGGGCCAGAGTTTCACTCCGTTGCTGCTCGTGACCCACACGTCGGCGGTGAACGTCTTCGGCGTGGGTGGGAGCCCGTCGGAAGAGCTGCGCGAGCTGGCGGAGGAATGGAACACGCTGCCGTTGGCGACGCTCCTGGGTGCGAGGCCGCTCGAGGTGCGCGACGTCGTGACGGGTTCGGGATTGCTGACCCCCGGTGTGACGACCCGGCTGGAGATTCGCGGCGGTGGCAGCTTCGATCGACTCAGCCTCCTCGCGATGTTGATCCCGACCAACGACGGCTTCGTCGGCCTCGACGGGGTCCCGTTGCCCACGGGTGACCAGGTCCTGACGCTCTACCCGTTGGCCTATGACGCGGGGACCGAGCAGAACGACGAGGCGTGTGCGTCGATTCCGGGTCCGGCGTATGCCGAGTGTGGCGGATCCGGGGGGGGCGCTCGCGCCGGAAGCGGTGAGGGGGCCGTCACCGTGCACGCGGGTATGCACGGCATCGGCGACTTCAATGCCGCACGGCGCGATTGGCGCAGCACTCCCGCGAAGATCACTATCCAGCGTCTGCCGTGACGGCCGACTGAACCCTTCGCCCCTCCGCTCCGTCCAACGGTCAAGCGGTCTGCCCCGGGTGTCGAACCGGGTGCGGGCGGGGATTCGGTTTCCGGGTCCCGCCGTGGGCGTCGTGAACAGGAAGGGGTTCGCATGAGAGTGTCAGTCATCGGATGTGCCGCGATCGGCCTCGCGTTGGCCGTGGGCGGTCGTGCAGCGAGTGCGGAGTGCGCCCACACGGCCACCCGTGAGGCTGCCACCGGGGTCGCGGGCGCCGCCGGCGCGCGCATCGAGGCGCGCCAGGGGTCGTTGCGGGTGACCGGTCGGCCCGGTCTGCAGGAGATCTGGGCCACGGGGACCGCCTGCGCCTCGTCGCAGGAGTTGCTGGGGCGAATCCAGCTCGTGGCGGAACGCTCGGGCGACGAGGTGCGCGTCCGCGTGGTCATCCCCGAGGTCGACGGGCGCCAGTCGGCGAAGCTCGATCTGGTCGTGGAGGTTCCCGACACGCTGCCGCTCGTCGTGGAAGACTCGAGCGGCGACACCGAGATCACGCAGGTGGCGGCCACCGAGGTCTACGACAGCTCGGGCGACCTGGCGATCCAGGAGATCCGGGGAGACCTGCGCGTGGACGACAGCTCCGGATCGATCGAGGTGCGCGACGTCGGAGGGCACGTGTGGGTGAGCGACAGCTCGGGCGACATCGACATCCGGCGAGCCGGCTCGGTCGAGATCGAGCGCGACAGCTCTGGCCAGATTGACGCCTCCGACGTGCGCGGCGATGTGCTCGTCCGGCGCGACAGCTCCGGCTCCATTCGAGCCGATCGGGTCGGCGGCGATTTCATCGTGGAACGGGATGGCAGTGGCGACATCGACCACAGCGAGATCGCCGGTCTGGTGAAGACCCCCCAGTGAATGTCTGGACGGCCCTTCACCGCCGTGGAGCTGGGTGGCGAGCCAGCGGTTGTCCTGCACGTGCCAGATGCGGCGGGCCGCGGCCTCCAGGGCGACGGTGCACAGGAGTATCGAGGCTCCGCGGCGCAGACCGCGCGCCCACACTCGTATTCGCATGACACCTTGCGAGACCCGCTGAGTCAGCCACGGCCGGCGTATCGGCGTCAACGATACGGCCCGTGGATCACGCCGATGGACGCTTCACTCTTCGCGCGGGATCTCCATCGTCCGTGCGGCGGCAGGCAAAGACCCCGTCCGGGGCGCGATGACGCGACGTCACTCGCGGCGGCCCTCTGCCTGCTGCTCCTCGCCGGCTGCGCCGGGGAGCCGCGTGCGCCCTCCCGGTCGCCGGACGAGCCCGAGCGCGGCCCGAGCACCCTTCTCCTCGATTCGTCGGACCCGGCGTGGAGCACGGTCGCCCCCGAGCGGTTCCAGGTCGAGATCGAGACCGACCTCGGCCCGTTCGTGCTCGAGCCGGAGCGTGGGCTGGCGCCGATTGGCGTCGATCGCTTCTACAACCTGGTGCGTGCCGGCTTCTACGACGATTCGCGCTTCTTTCGCGTCCGTGAGGCGTACATTGCGCAGTTCGGGATTCCCGGCGATCCGGCTGTGACGGCCGTCTGGCAGTCGCGCGCCTTCCCCGACGATCCGGTGGTGGGGACGAACACGCGTGGGACCGTTGCCTATGCCATGACCGGGCCAGACACGCGCACCACCCAGATCTACATCAATCTGGTCGACAACACGCACCTCGACGAGCAGGGGTTTTCGGTGCTCGGCCGGGTCGTCTCGGGCATGGAAGACGTGGTCGATCGGCTCTACGTCGGCTACGGCGAAGCCGCCGGCGGCGGCATGCGCGCCGGCAACCAGGGTCGCATGCTCGCCGAGGGCAACGCCCATCTCGATCGCGATTTTCCCAGGCTCAGCCGGCTCCTTCGTGCCCGGGTTCTGCCGTGAGCGGCCGACCCGTCCGCAGCCGCCGCTGGATTTTGTCCGCAACCGGGTTATCATGCCCTGTGAACCGTTGAGTCCGTTCCACACAAACACAAGGAGGAAGTAGTGGCAAGAGTCACAGGACTGAAAGCAGCGATGACGAAAACCCAGATGTTCTCCGAGATCGCCGAGAAGACCGAGTTGTCCAAACGCGCGGTCGCCTCCGTGTTCGATGCGCTGGAGACCGTGATCGAGCGACACGTCAAGCAGGGCGCCGTCGGATACTGCACCGTTCCGGGGTTGCTGAAGATCAAGACCGTGAAGAAGCCGGCCCAGAAGGCCAGGCAGAATGTTCCGAACCCGTTTCGGCCGGGGGAGCTCATGGACGTGAAGGCCAAGCCCGCCAGCACACGCGTGAAGATTCTTCCCCTCAAAAAGCTCAAGGACATGGTGTAGCTCCACGTCTCCGTCCTGCGCCCACGGGAGATTTTGTTCGCCTACCTGAGGGACCTCGTATCCAAGTCTTCGGCAAGACGCACGGCCTCAGGGCCAGCCAGGTTCGCCAGCTCGAGCGGCTGTTCCGGCGCCACCTGCCCGCCGGTCAGCTGCTCACGCAGGAGTTTGCGCGGCAGCTGACCGGGATCAGCCGGGAGATCCGACGACAGGTCGGCGTTCTGGTCGATCGCCGTGGCGACGTCCAGCACGTGATGGTGGGCGACTCCCGTTCGATCGAGCTGCCCGACTGGGGGCGGTTGCGCGCCGGTCGCGGCCGCCTGCGCGGCCTGCGCTGCATCCACACGCATCTCGGCGGCGAGGGATTGACGCGGGACGACAAGACGGACCTGCTCCTGCTTCGCCTCGACGCCATGGTCTCGATCGGCGTCGACGAGGACGGGCTGCCGGTGCTCGCCCACACCGCCGCGGTCAGACCCGCCAACGGCGATGGCGAGGGACTGGAGTTTCTCGATCCCCTGCCACCCGCGCAGATCGACCTCGACTTCCAGGCCTGGGTCCGCGATCTCGAGGAGGCCCGCTCGCGCTCCGTCGGCACCCGCGAGGTGGGGGACGGCGAGCGCGCGATCCTCGTCTCGGTCACCGCGGGCCGCAGCGCCAGCGACCTCGAGATCCACGTCGCCGAGCTGCGCGAGCTGGCGGCCTCGGCGGGCGTCGAGATCGTCGACGTCGTGACCCAGCACCGCACGCGCGTCGACCCGAAGACGGTGCTCGGTCCGGGCAAGCTGCAGGACCTCGTGATTCGCGCCTTCCAGCGCGACATCGAGCTCGTGATCGTCGATCAGGACATGACGCCTACACAGGCGCGCAACCTGGCCGCGCGCATGGAGCTGCGCATCATCGAGCGTACACAGCTCATCCTCGATATATTCGCCCAGAACGCGACCACACGAGACGGCAGGCTCCAGGTCGAGCTCGCGCAGCTCAAGTACCGGCTGCCACGACTGGCGCAACGTGCCGACATCTCGCTGTCGCGGCTTGCGGGTGGGATCGGCGGTCGGGGGCCCGGCGAGACGAAGCTCGAGGTCGATCGGCGTCGCACGCGCGATCGCGTGACACGGCTTGAGCGCGCGCTCGAGAAGCTCGGCGTGCAGCGGGAGAACCGGCGCCAGCGGCGCGGACGTCGAGACGTGCCAGTTCTGTCGATCGTCGGCTACACGAACGCAGGAAAGAGCACACTACTGCGGGCGCTCACGAAGACCGACGTGCCCGTCGCCGACAAGATGTTCACCACGCTCGACCCCGTCTCGCGCCGCCTGCGCTTCCCGCGCGAGCGCGAGGTCATCATCACGGACACGGTCGGGTTCATTCGCGATCTGCCGCCCGACCTCGTGACCGCTTTTCGCGCGACCCTCGAGGAGCTCGCCGACGCCTCGCTGCTCCTGCACGTCGTCGACGCCTCGGCGCCGGACTGCGACCGTCGCATCGAGGCCGTGCGCGGCGTGCGGGACGAGATTGGGATACGGGCGCCCGAGCTCCTCGTCTTCAACCAGATCGACAGGCTGGCGCATGGAGAAGGCGAGGCGCTGGCGCGCCGCTACGATGGTGTCGCAGTTTCCGCGGTCGACCGCACGGGGCTGCGGGCGCTGCTCGAGCGCGCCGACCGGATGCTGTGGGCCGAGGACGACGAACGCCTCGAGACGCACGGCGCCGCGCATCGGTGGATCTCGACGCGGCCCGGGCGCCGGATGCGGGGGGCAGGCGACACGAAAGGGTTCGAGAGCTCGAACGGCTAACAGCCCATGGTCAAAGTCCCGCTGCAGTCGACCGGCGCCGCATCCCGGCTGGCCCGGCGCGACGAGCGAGGATCCCGGGAGTATTCGGGCGACGAGCAACACTGCCAGGCGGGATGCCCCGCGCGGGAATTGTTCCGCGAATCACTGTGACAGGACACTAGGAAACGTTGGCCCAGAATTCGTCTTCGTCCTGCTGGTTGACATCTGCAATCCACGTCTCGGACACCTTTCCGCCGTCGACGTGGAACACGAAGAACGTTTTACCTTCGAAGCGTTCGTCACCCTTGCTCAGCTTCGTGGTCGTCAGGGCGACGACATGGTCGTCGTCGGCCAGAACCGTGCCGGGCATGAGGACCTCCGCGTCAGCGGAGCGGTGTCACGGACACACGAGACCACCGACGCGTTCAGGTGGGAGAGAAGACTGAAGGGAGGGAGAAACCGAACATCTTCAGTGTAGCCCGGGTGCGGGCGTCCTCGCAAGGGAGAGGAAGGGGCCGTGCGCCGTTCGAGCGCGCCTCCACGTATAATCGCTGAAACCGTCAAGGCCGCTGAGCATGCCCCTGAGCCCCGGCGCTCGACATCAGTCGTCGGGCGCGACTCGTACGCACCTCTGAAACTGTCACGGGGATAAACGATGGAAAAGCAGACTCTGGCGGCGGTGCTCCTCTCGGTTGTCGTCCTGACGTTCCACGGCACCGTCACCGGCGACGGGGGCCCGCGCCCTGGGTTCCCGTGCGGTCCGGACCTAGCAGCCCGTGGTGAACGTCCTGCTGCAGTCGGCCGGCGCGGCATCCCGCCACCTGCCGCGCTGAGCCTTGCCCGAGACGGGTCATCTGTTCCCGGTCTTCACGCTCCGCGCGCCTTACTCAGGCCGACTGCGGCATCTCCCAAGGCGGCCCCCGACGTCTCGGCCGATCCCGAAGCGTCCGAGAGGGCGGCCCCATCGTCCCCGACGCCGTCCCCGAGATCGACGGTGCTGCCCTCGCGACCGCTGCACGACGTGGCGGTAGGTTGGTCGATGCCCCACCTCGCCCCCCGGGCCGTCTCCGGAGCGCTCGCGTCGCCAGTCCGGCTGACGCTGCCGTCCGGTGGTGCGATCGAGCCCGCCGAGGCGCCCACGTCTCGTCCCGGCTCCGGTGGCCGCTCCGACCGCGGCGACATCCCGTCGACCCTGTCCCTGGGTGGTGGCCGGTTCGCGTTCGGCGCAGACCTGGTCTTCGCCGCCGTCCACGACCAGGCCCAGCACGCCGCCATGGGCCGCGAGCGTCAGATGAAGCCTGCCTACGCGATCCTCTCGGCGCTCGGCGAGGTCAACCCCCACATCTCGTACCGGATCGAGATGAACGCTGTGCAGGACAGCCTGGTGCCGCGCCCCTATTCCCCGCATCCCGACGATCGCCGCACATACTTCTTCCCCAATCAGCCGGAAGGGCGCGGGGTGACCTCGGATCCGAGCGGGCTGTACAAGGTGGACTTCTACAAGCACCCCGGCCTCGACCCGATCATCCAGCAGGGGTTCCTGCGCGTGGCCTACGTCGACATCCAGGACGCACGGCGACGCTACGGCCTACGGGTTGGCCGCTTCTACGTCCCCAGGGGCCTTGGACTCGAGGACGCGGTCTGGTTCACCGGCCGGGACCTGACCCACATCCAGGCGATCGACACGGTCGCCGACAACGGCGCCAGCGTCTACTACAACGCGGGGCGGGCTCGTCTGGAGTTGACGGGGATCTCGGGCAACGGCAACCCGTATCACGACTACGGCTACTTCGACTTCACGGACCCGACCGAGGAGAAGAACGCCGGGATCGGGCTGCTCGTGAACGGTCGCCTTCGGTTCGGCCGTGTGGAGCTGGGCGGAACCTACCAGGAGAACTCCCTGAACTCGCGGATCGAGGACGCGATCTCGACGCAGCTGTCCAAGCACAACGACGGCGCCCTGCTCCTCTTCGGCTCGGCGCGCCCGGCTGGCTTCCTGAGGGTTTTCGGCCAGTACGCCCGCTACGAGTGGGGACTGGCGGCCAGCTCGGCCGCCCTCCACCCGGAGCCCATCCCCGAGACGCCGGTGATCAAGGACGGCTATTTCTGGGGCGCCGACGTGTTCGGCCCGGATACACCTATCGGACGTTGGGGCCTCACCTTCACGAACGAGGTGCTCTCGCGCGATGACTCATTGGTCGCCTACGCGGCCGCGCGGGGGCTGTTCGGCGTCACGATGGGGCGCCAAGAGCGGTCGCAGATCGTGAAGGCACACGGTCGCTTTGGCGACCACCTGACGGCCTTCTTCTTCTACAACTGGCTGGACAACCCGTTCCCGGAGCTGTCCGCGATCCAACCGATCGTCGGCCCGGGAGCGATGTTTCCTGCTCCCCAGAACAAGCTCGGGCTCGGGATCCGTTTTCGGGTCGGATTCGCCGGCGGGCCTTCCCCGACGCTCGTGGCGTTCCCGCGTCATGAGGAGGAGCCTTGTGGCTAGCCGTCCGACACCCACCAGCGCATCAGCTGATGGGCTATGGCCATTGGGGGAGGGACGACGAGGCCGCAACGTCGCACGGTCGATCCAGCAGGCATCCTCGAGCTCCGCCGGGTCTACCACGATCTCCCGGCTCGTTGCCTCGGCGATGCACCCGACCATCAAGGACAACGGGTAGGGCCAGGGCTGTGAGGAGTGGTAGCGCACGACACCGACCCGGACGCCGGTCTTTTCCGCGACCTCCCGGCGTACAGCCTCCTCGATCGATTCGCCGGGCTCGACGAAACCGGCCAGGGTCGAGTAGAGGCCCTTCGGGAACCGCCGCGGTCGACCCACCAGACACTCGTCGCCGTCGACCACGCTCGCGATGACCACTGATCAGCTATTTCTTTTCGCGGTGCTCCTCGCGATCTTCGCGCTGCTCTTGTGGGGGCGGGTGAGATACGACGTCGTCGCCGTCGGCGCCTTGATCGTTGCCTACATCGGCGGCGCCATTCCCAAGGAGGCGGTGTTCGCCGGCTTCGGACATCCCGCCACGGTGATCATCGCGCTGGTGCTGATCATCAGCCAAGGGCTCTATGGGGCCGGTGCGATCGAGGTCCTGGCGCGCCACATCGTCAGTGCCTCGCGGGGGCTGCGCCTGCATATCGCGGTCATATCGACGATCGGCGCCGCACTGAGCGCGGTGATGAACAATGTCGCCGCGCTCGCGCTGCTGATGCCCGTGGATATGCAGGCCGCCAGGAAGGCCAGGCGAAGTCCGGCGCTCACCCTCATGCCGCTCTCGTTCGCGTCGATTCTCGGCGGGATGGTGACGTTGATCGGGACGCCTCCCAACGTCGTCATCGCGACGTTCCGGGAGCAGGCGCTCGGAGCTCCCTACAGGATGTTCGACTTCGCACCGGTCGGTCTCGTCGTGGCGATCGTGGGTGTCGCCTACGTCACGCTCATCGGCTGGCGACTGATCCCGGTCGAGCGGAGCGGACTCGACAGCGCCGAGGAGTTGATGGACCTGCGGGGGTACATCGCTGAAGGGAGGGTGAGGGACACATCTAAGGCGATCGGAATGGAGCTGTGCGAGCTGCAGTCCCTGGCGGATGAGGACGATGTCAACCTGCTCGGCGTAGTCCGACGAGGCAAGCGTCTCGCGGGCGCGGCACGCAACGAGGTCATCCTCAAGGGTGACGTGATCGTGATGGAAGGCCCCCCTCAGGCGATCGAACAATTCCTGGGCTCAGCGGGGCTGGAATACGCGGGTGCCGAGAAGCACGGCGGCGTGGCGAGCGAGACTCTCAACTTGCTCGAGGTCGTGGTGCCGGAAGGCGCACGGATCGCAGAGCGCTCCGCGCTTGATCTCCGGCCCTGTATCGGCACGGGGTGACGCTCCTCGGTGTCTCGCGCCGCGGGCAGCGTCTGCCGGATGTTGTCGAGTGGCTGGGTTGCCTCCCGCTGGCCGATCGGGGACTCCACGTGCTCCAGCGGAGCAAGGCGTGGGTGGCGGTCCTTGCCTTTGCCGTGGCGGTCCTGGCAGCGAGCTTCGGCCTGCTCTACCTGCCGGTTGCGCTCGGGGCCGTGGTGGTCGTCTACCTACTGCTGCGCATCGTGCCGCTTTCGCGGCTGTACGAGTCGGTCGAATGGCCGGTCATCGTGCTGCTTGGCTGCTTGATTCCGATAGGAACCGCCCTCGAGGAGAGCGGCGGAACCGCCCTCATCGCTCGAGGGATCATCGGTTGGTCGCAGGGACTGCCGGTCGCTGCCGTGCTCGCCATCCTGATGATCGTAACGATGAGCCTCTCGGATGTGCTCAACAATGTCGCCACGGCCCTCATCGCCGCGCCCATCGGCGTCGATATCGCTCGCCACCTCGGCGTCAGTCCGGATCCATTCCTGATGGCGGTGGCGGTGGCCGCCTCGTGCGCCTTCCTGACGCCAATCGGACACAAGAACAACACGATCATCATGGGTCCCGGTGGCTACAAGTTCAGCGACTACTGGAGGATGGGGCTGCCCCTGGAGGTGCTCGTGGTGGCTGTCGGGCTGCCCCTGATCCTGCTGTTCTGGCCGCTCTGACACGCGGCTCCGACGTTCGCCAAGACGCTGATGAATGAGTAGAGTGCGCTCTGACGCTCCGCATCCTTCAGCGTGAGCTCGACCTGGTGAGAGCCGATGTCTCCGATCACGCCGATGAGATCCGGCAGATGGAGCAGGCACGGAGCGCCGATCGGAGCGAACTGGATCGTCTGCGATCTCGCGTTGATCAAGTGCGCGAAGCACTGCGAGAGTCGATAGATGCCATGTAGGTCCCACGCCCGGGCGAAAGGCCGGGCCGTCTGATACAACCTCCGAGAGTTTGGCAAACGACAAGGAGGATGTGATGGTTCAGACGACCCAGGGGACCCAGGATACCGCGGAAGAGCGGGCGTTGTACGTGGCCCTCGAGTTGAGCAAATCGAGCTGGAAGCTGGCGTTCAGCGACGGTCGGACCCGGCAGCCACGGGTGGTGAGCATGCCGGCCCGGGACTGGCCCCGGTTCGCGGCCGCGGTCACGACGGCGCAGCAGCGGTTCGACCTGCGGGCGGACGGGCCCGTGCGGAGCTGCTACGAAGCAGGGCGGGACGGGTTTTGGATCCACCGGGTGCTTTTGGCGCGCGGGATCACGAACATCATGCCACGACCTTGTACCGCAGTGCCGAACCGGATGCAAGTCCGTCACGGTTCCGGTCGCGTTGTGCCAGATGACCGTTGTGCCCACCGGAAACCTCGTCCCCTCGCCCATCCCGCCGGGCCCGATGGGGGATTGAATCTCATACGGCCCGAGGCGAGCGCCGGGCTCGAGGGGCATCGTGCGAAGCGTTGATTATAGCTTGGCGGGCTGGCCGGTTCGGGGATCAACCAGATCGGCTATCGGCCTGTACGGGTGAGGTGCCAAGCTTGGGAAGGCGGCAGTGCCCGAGGCGGTTGCGAACTCCCATCTGGGGATACTCGTCTCCAACAGATGGGGCATGTTCAATTGCTGATCGGCAGAAGACGTCTCAAGCAGTGCGGCACTTGCCGTCACTGGCAGGGAGATGAACCGCCCGAGGCTCGAGATCTCGAACAGTCTGAGCGCACTTGGTTTACGCCTCATCGGAATGCGCCCTAAGGGGGAGCCATGTAACCGGCTTCTGCTAGCCATCGGGATTCGTTGTACACATTCCCGCCCTGCCCTGAGGAGAGGAAAAAGTCGGGGTGTGCGCGCGGCACGAAGAAGGCGACCCGCGATAGCCATGCTCGCCGTGAAAGACCGACTGTGAGTCGACGCGATCAGCGCCGTGCTCTCGGGGCAACCGTTCCGTCGCGCGACTTGTCAGCTTCGGTCGCATTCGCTACGGTGAGAACATTCCCGGGCGGTCAAACCTGCGAAGCCGGCAAACGGCGCGGTCCGCTCGAGCACGAGCTTGCCTTCCCAGTGGCGCTCCAACGAGGTGCCCGGGCCTGTCCTCTCGCCGTGCCCTCATATCCATCCCGCGTGGCGCCCCTTGGTCTCGCCCTACTGCTCGTGTCGAGTGCCCAGAGCCCGGCACAGACCTCAACCGATGTTCAAGCGCCGCTGGCCGCAGCGGCGGGCCAGGCGGCGAGTCCTGCCGAGCGCGAGCCCTCCATCTACGACAAGGTGTGGAGGCTCGCCAACTGGTACGAGAACGATGACAACCCTGTCGTTCAGCGAGTGCAGTTCAGCGGTCGCCTTCAGCTTGACTACGCCGTCGCGGATGCCGACCAGGGGTCCGTTGACGAGTTCAACGTGCGACGACTTCGCCTGGGAACCAGAACGGCCCTGTTCGGGGCCTTCACGCTGCACGGCGAGGTGGAACTCAACCCCCAAGAGGCGGACCCCCTTTACGTGCGGCTCACCGACATGTATGTGCAGTGGAGCCAGGACGGTCGCTTGCAGGTCACGGTGGGCAAGCACGGCGCGCCGTTCACGCTGGAGGGCGCCACCTCGTCGAAGGAGCTCCTAACGATCGATCGGAGCAACCTGGCCAACAACATATGGTTCCCGCAGGAGTACTTCCCGGGCGTGAGCCTCTCCGGACAGAGTGGGCCGTACGTCTACCGGGCGGCAGTGT
Source organism: Vicinamibacterales bacterium (assembly GCA_965197935.1). Classification (GTDB taxonomy): domain Bacteria; phylum Acidobacteriota; class Vicinamibacteria; order Vicinamibacterales; family CAZQMT01; genus CAZQMT01. The sequence goes on from CBDAOD010000003.1 coordinate 2,527,023, forward strand.
ATTCGGCCGGCGGAGCGAACCGGGAGTTCGGCGAGTTCAGTGGCGGCGCCTTCGGTCTGCTGGTCCTTGGCTACGATTTCGGGGATCGACTACGCGCGGAAGAGGCCGTCCTCGCGGCGCACTACGTGCGCCAGCGCCCGGATCGCGACAACACGTTCACGCGGAGCCTCGAGCACGTGTTCTCCATCAATTTTAACCTCGACGCCGGTGCCTGGGGACTCGGCACGGACTTCTCCACGGCCTCTGGCTATTTCGAGCAGAGCGACCTGGTGGGCGTCATGGGCATGACCTTCCTTGACGTGACCGACCAGGTTCAGCTCGTCTCGCGCTACACCCATCTGGAGAGTGATGACGTCAATGGCGTGCGACTCGCGCCCTACGAGCGCCAGATCGTGGCCGGCCGGGGAGACCAGTACACCGAGGGATACATCGGCGGAAACTACTACCTGTACGGCCACAAGCTCAAGCTCCAGACTGGGATCCAGTACGCCGAGATGCAGGACCGAGCCAACGACGGCGGTGCGTACTCAGGGATTGCCTGGACCGCCGCCTTCCGTACAAGCTGGTGACCTTCGCTGAGCAGCTCGAGGCCCGAGTCAGTCAGGCCGTCCCGGATCGTCAGGGAGCACCCGCCGCAACAGCTCTCGCTGCCGCTCGTCTTGGCGTCGTCTCGACGCCGCCGTTCGGCACCGGGCGGAACAGCATCGCTGCCACGGACGGGTGCGCGTGAACATCCGCTTTCGGGATCGCCACGTTGGGCTTCGATCGCATCGACTTCGCGAGACTCCTGGGCCTTCCCGCCCACTTCAACAACATGGGGTTCGTGCTGACGGTGGACGCGGGGCGCTGTCCGGCGTGCCTGGCTCCCGGTACCTTCGACATCGCCGTCATCCCGACGAGCAACGTGGATGGGAACAGCGGGCCGTGGACCACGAGAGTCATCTCGGTGCTCCCGCCGCTACTGGGGGAGCTGGTGTGCGGGCCGGGGCAGGTGGCTCAGTCGAGCGGAACGACATGGGTGTGTTCGACGGCGGTCGGTCCACCCGGTCCCCAAGGCATTCAGGGGCTGCCCGGCCCCCCAGGGCATTCAGGGGCTGCCCGGCCCCCCAGGGCATTCAGGGTATCCAAGGCCCACAGGGCGTCGTTGACCAGACGACCTCGATTTCATCCTCACGAGGCTCCCGAAGACTGTGTTCCTCACGAGTGCGACGTATACGGGCAACCTTCGAGCCGAGGCCTCCGCTGTAGGGTTAGGAACGTTCGGAAGCGGGTTGGAGGCAGGTGACGCCTTGTGCCAGCGCCTGGCGACTGCGGCTGCCCTTCCGGGGATCTACAAAGCCTGGCTCTCGGATTTGACGGGGAGCCCCTCGACGAGGCTTACGCAGTGGCTGGGCGGCTACACCCGCGTGGATGGCGTCAGGGTGGCGGATAGCTGGGCAGACTTGACCGACGGCGACCTGCAAGCGAGATATAACCGGAAGTTGTGTATGAGGGTTTAAACAGGCGGCGTACCCTGGGTGTTGCTGCAGCACCCACTCACCCGAGGGCAAGGAGGTACGCCACCATGACGAAGCCTACCGAAACGCTGGTCGAGTTCCCACGACAATCGGCCCGAGACGTCCTTACCGAGGTGCTGCGGACCGGGGCGCGGCAGCTGTTGGCCACGGCGATCGAGGCCGAGGTCGACGAGTATGTTGCGGTTCGGGCGAAGACGGTTGACGCGGCCGGTCGGCGCGGTGTGGTCCGCAACGGCCACCTGCCCAAACGGGCGCTGCAAACCCCGCTCGGGGACGTCACCGTGCAGCAGCCGCGGGTTCGGGACCGCCGGCCGGACGACGAACGGGAGACGTTCCGGTCGGCGATCTTGCCGCCGTCCCTGCGGAAGACACCCAGCTTGGAGGCGCTGTATCCGTGGCTCTATCTCAAGGGCCTCAGCACCGGGGACTTCGGTGAGGCGTTGCAGGCGCTGCTAGGCGTCGACGCGCAGGGTCTGTCTGCGACCACGATTACGCGGCTGAAGACCGTCTGGGAGCAGGAATATCACGGGTGGTCCAAGCGCGCCTTGGCGGGGCGGCGCTATGTCTACGTCTGGGCCGACGGCGTCTACTTCAACGTCCGGCTCGAGGACACGGACAACAAACGGCAATGTATTTTGGTGCTGATCGGCGCAACCCGGGAGGGGACGAAGGAGTTGATCGCGATCACGGACGGCTATCGCGAGAGCGAGCAGTCGTGGCGCGAGCTGCTACTGGATGTCCGGGACCGCGGGCTCACGATCGATCCCGATCTAGCCATCGGCGACGGCGGTCTCGGCTTCTGGGGCGCGGTGCGGAAGGTGTTCCCGAAGACCCGCGAACAGCGGTGTTGGGTCCACAAGACGGCCAACGTCCTGAACAAACTCCCCAAGGGCGTGCAGGCCAAGGCGAAAGCCATGCTCCACGACATCTGGATGGCGGAGACGCAGAAGTCGGCCGAGCAGGCATTCGACCTCTTCGTGACGACGTTTACTGCGAAGTTCCCGGCCGCGACCACCTGTCTCGCCAAGGACCGAGGCGTCCTGCTCACCTTCTACACGTTTCCGGCCGAGCACTGGATGCACATCCGCACCACGAATCCGATCGAGTCGACGTTCGCCACCGTGCGGTTACGCACGAAGAAGACGAAGGGCGCGGGCAGTCGGCTGGCCTGCTTAACGATGGTCTTCAAGCTGGCTCTGGCCGCGCAGAAACAATGGAGAACATTGAACGGGGCTCAGTTGATCGTCGAGGTCATCAATGGCGTGCCCTTCGTCGATGACATCAGAAAGGAAGCCGCCTGAGCTAACCCCATCCACAACTTTTGACAATATCTCCCTGCAAGCTCCGATCTCCGTAGATGAAAGCGGTCTCGGCCATCCCTCATGGATCGTATGGACTGGTACGGGCACAGATGGGCTGGGTTGGCCCGACTCCCTTTCCTGTGGTCAATGGTCCCAAGCACTAGTACTACTTTGTTAGATCCGCAATTGCACCGACTTTAGCGCCTCGATGCGCTTCAGGTAGAACGGCCGTTGAGCAAAGAGGTCCGCGGTGAAGATTTCCTGCACGATCGCGCGGGCCACTGGAAAGGTGAGCCCGGCGAGGTGCCGCCGCCGCTCGGCCTGCAGGAAGTTGTACGTCACGACGGTGAGCACGACGTGATGGTGCCAGCCCGGGAACGTGCGGCCTTCGAAGTGATCCAACCCGAGGTGGGTCTTCAACTCTTGGTCCTGCTGCTCGATGGCCCACCGCTGATGCGCGAGTCGGACGAGCTGCGGCCAGGAGGTGGTGGCCGGCAGGTTGACGAAGAAGTATTTGGTCCGCGGCGTCGCGCCCGTGTCGCGTTCGGCCAGCAGCCACACCTCGGGGGCGAGCCGGCGGTCGCGCCAGTCGTGGGCCGGGGTCACCCGCAGGGCCACACACTGGACCGTCCAGCGGCGCCCGCCGCGGCGGTTGCGCCAGCTGATGGGCCGCCACCGCGGCTGCGCCTTGGCGGCCTGGGCCACCGTGTACGCCCGCACGCCCGCCGCCAGGTCTGGCCGGGTGCGCGGGCGCCCCAGCCGGCCGCCCCGCCGGTGCCCGAGGCGCGGCCGCCCCAGGAACACGGTCTGCGACGAGGAAATCCCCACCGCATAGGGGAGCCGCAACCGATGCCACATGGCCCGAAACAGGCCGGTATCGCCAAACTCCGCATCGGCCAGCACGCCGGTGCCGGTGAGGCCGCTGGCGCGCACCTGCCGGAGCAGGGTGAGCGCTTGGCGCCACTTCGCCTGCAACCGGACACCCCGGGGAAGCCGCGCCCGATCGCGGGCGGCGTCGGTCAGCCACGCCTCGGGCACATAGAGCGCGGCCCCCAGCAAGTAGGCGCGCAGCCCGGTCCACAGCGCCGCGGTGACCGCCACTTGGCCATTGGCGACTTTCCCCACGGCCCCACAGTACTGGCGGGCCACCCCGACCGAGGACGTCCCTGGCTTGGGGAAACTCGTGCCAGCGAAGATCACCAGCCCTTCGCGTTCGGGCAGCACCGCCCGCAGGCAGCGCCAGACGCCGTCGGCACTCCACGGCGCATCGGTGATGAAGTGTTGGAACGCTTGATAGCCCCCGGGATCGGTCCCCCGCGCCAGCATCGCTTCCATCGACTTGCGCGGGCTGTCGCTGAGCAACCCCTGGACGTACCGGCGCAACGCCAGCTCCTGTGCGCGATGGCCGAAGCACGCCTTGAAGGCCTCGAGCCATCTCATCAGGCGACGCAACTGCCCCACCGTGCGGCGGTCGTGCACTACCGCGCAGGGTCCCGAATTCGCCGGAAAAGTACAATGTCCTCAAATTAGATCACTCGTCGGATCTCGCCCAAATTGTGCGATCTAACAAAGTAGTACTAGCGACCGTTCTGGGAACCACCGGGATTTCTGGCACGACGAACGTCGATTGGACCAACCAGCAACATTCGTTCCCTTATAGGTGCGAGAATCCCGCCCCTCGGTTGTATTGCTTCGGGCAGTGAAGGTGCATGCGGGGCCCGAGCGGCTCCGACGCACCAAACCGAGGTTTGACCAGGTTGGCTTAGCGGCTGAGCCCAGCTCCCTCCACTGCGGCTATGGCCTGAGAGAGCCGGCTCACGAGCACCTCAGCTTCCCGTTTCTGGGCCTTGAGTTCACTGACGAGCTTGGACATGTCTTTCATGTACAATGGCTTCAGAGCTACAAGGAGCAATGGCCCCATGAGACGCTGGCGGGAATCCCGCCGGCCACGTATTGGGACCACGTCGTCACCGCCGGAGATAATTCCCCTTTGAATCTGTTTCCTTGACGAGGGAAGTTACACAAGTTGAGGCCAATCACAGCTTTCGAGAGGAGTCGTCCAAGATGGCGCAAGGAACTCTTGCTGTCAGTCTTGGGTGTCCAATGGAGAAGAATGGTATGCGTACCTTGAAACAGAGTTTGACGATCTGGAGCTCTTTGTGCATGGAGGAGCCGGTTACGGATCGCTTCAGGAATACATGGTGCTTGATGATTATATCGATGCGATCGAGCCGAACCTGATCCTATGGCAATTTTGTAGAAATGACTATGCCGAATAATCAGTACGAATTGGATGCAAGCGGATACCCCTTCAACAACCACGGTGTTCGCCCATATTTAGAGGGTGGGCAGGTCGTGTACAGATTGCCACTAGATTTCGCCGAAGTGAGAGAATACTCCTTTATTGGAGACCGGCTCCTCAAGCTCTACGACAAGTTTATGTCCCACCTCGTCAGAAAGTCTGACACATATAAATATCTGAGACGAGAGCTCAGTAAGCAGCCAAATCCAGAGTCAAGCCCATTCTTAGAGTCTCCCTCTGGGATGGGTGAAACCCCTCGCCTTTAGGCGAAGCCTTCAGGAGGCCGCAGGGCCGGACCTCTTCGGGCTCTGGGACGTGCGCCGTGATAGTCGGCTTCAGCCGACGCGGCGCACTGAATCCCTCGCCTTCAGGCGAGGGAGACTCAATTGAAACTCTCTACGGCTCCGGATTCGTCATGCGGCCTTCTTCGATGTCGTCGTGTCGATCTTCAGTTCTTGCTTCAACGCGGCACGAAGCGTGGGCAGGTGGCGGTAGCCCATCAGCTTCCGCAGGCGCGGCTCGATGTCCAGGAGCGCGGTCGCCAGCCAGCGGTGGCGTTGGCTCGAGTTCTGCCAGTGGTCAACCTTCGCACAGCGTTCCTCAACGAGCGCATTGACCGACTCCAGACAGTTCGTCGTCTTCAGCGACCGGCCCAGCACCCCGTACAGCCCGAGGCGATGCAGCGTTAAGGTTTCGTCCAGACCTTCTGTCAAGCTCCGAGCCGCCGACTGGTTCCGTTCGTCGAGCTCGCCCTGGAGCGTTTTGAGCGCCGTGAGGGCCTCGTCGTACTCCGGCCGGTTGTAGGCGCGCTGGAGGCGCTGACGCCACGCCGCCAGTTCGCTCTTGGCCAGGTGACTCACCACGTTCTCCCGCTTGTGCCACTGGCACCGTTGGACCAGGGCGCGGTGGCGGAAGGTCTTCCGGACGGCTGCCCGCAGCCCCTTGCTGCCGTCGAGGATCACCAGCAGGCCCTGCGAGAGGTCCAGCCCCCGCTCGACCAACGACCGCAAGCACAGCGTCAGCACCCGCTCATTCTCCGTGTCCGTCTCCACGAAGCCGAGGAAGTGTTTCGCCCCAGAAATGGTGATGCCCAGTGCGATGACCATTGTGGCCTCGGCGAACGTCTTGCCGTCCAATACGATGGCCACGACGTCCTCAGCGGCCAGGTCCCGCTCCTGGAGCTCGTGAAGCTTCGCGGCGCTGGCCTCGATGAAGCCTCGGGACACCGTCGACCCCGACAGCCCGATCGCGCCGGGAATCGCCTCGGCGGCCGCCTCGTAGTTGCGACACGAGATCCCATAGAGCCCGCGCTTCAGCAGGAGGTCATTCACCGCGCCGTCGCCATGCAACGCCTCGTAGGCGCGCAACGGAATCTCCCGCCCCGCGACCCCGCGCACCCGCGGCACCCGAATCGGCACCCGCTGCCCCGCCAGGCCACGGTCCCAGGGTTGCTACCGTGCCGGCGGCCCCCGATCGACGCGGCCTTGCGGGCGTAGCGCTCGCCAGCCAGCGCCGTTACCTCCTCGTCGAGCACCTCCTCCACGTGCATCAAGCCCAGCGGGACCAGCGAGCGGATCAGCTCCACCTTGGCGTCCAGCTCCAGCGCGGTGTAGTCCTCGCGCCGGATGACCTCGACCCGGCCCAGCTTGCGACCCTTCTTGCGCTTCCTGACAGGACGTAGGACACTGCTCATCTCGGCTCCTTTCTCTCGTGGGTTGATGGCCGTTTTGCTTAACGTCATCAAACCACAGGGTGTGGGAGCCGTTTCAATTTCCAATTGAGTCTCCCTCGCCTGAAGGCGAGGGAATCAGTGCGCCGCGTCGGCTGAAGCCGACTATCACGGCGCACGTCCCAGAGCCCGAAGAGGTCCGGCCCTGCGGCCTCCTGAAGGCTTCGCCTAAAGGCGAGGGGTTTCACCCATCCCAGAGGGAGACTCTAAGTTTCGCTCACCCTCCAAATCCAGACGAGAAAGCCAGAGAAAGACTTCTAAGAAAGAAAGCTTTTGGTGTGACACTCGAGATCATGGCAATGGTGCAGGAAAGAGCAAATGGGCGACCCGTTTATCTGTTTAATGCTTGCGGTGCCCTGACAGAACGGGAGGAGAGACTCTGTGCAGGAGCTGGCATCCTCTGCGTGCCCGGCATCAGTGAGTATGTGGACGAGAGGCAAAAGGAGGGATATGAGGTAACGCTTCCCAATGATGGGCACTGGAACGAACAAGGCAACAAATTTGCAGGCGAGAAACTTGTAGAGTATTTTCGGGAAGCAGAAATCCTAAAAGGATTAACAAAGGATCAACAACTCGGCGGCGGTGTTGGCGCAGCGTGGTGCAGATCCGCGATGGCGACCCTGCGTTTGCGGCCAATGACAGGCATACGCGGAGGTTCATGGGTCTCGAACCCGCGTCGCATTCGATCCGCTCGCATCAAGCGACGCCGTTGCAACCGTGTCGGCGTCCCCGGCCTGGCGTCATGACCGTTGACAACCGGGATTTACGAACACTGCCTTGCCAATGTCACAGAGCGGCCTTTGGTGAGCGCAACGGGAAGCCCCAAATGGAATCAAGAGGACAGAAGTGCGAATACCCGAAGAAGCTCAGTAACTCACTTACCAAATCGATTGAGGGATAGTCATCAATGAATTCAAGCCAGCGAGCCTCAACAAGGTCCGGATTGCATTTTCCAGGATGCACATGAAATACAACGTTCCGGAATGAATTAAGCGCAGCAAGAGCTTTGCCCTGCGGGATGCGGCCAGAGATAAATTTCGTACCACACGTTCCGGAAGAATGTGTCAACTCTCTGTGGATCCGAATAGGCTCATGAAGAAGAGCGACAGCTACACGATCCAATGCCAATATGTTGTTAGATTCTTGAAGGGAGCGAGGTACACTGCCGTCTCTTGAAAGCTCTGCTATTTGCGTTGACGACAGCTTGTCGGGATTGTCCGACCTAAATAGCTTGACGAAATCTACTGTTCCCACTCCTTCGGAAGTCAAAATCAGGGAACGAAGGAGCATGTTGGATAAGCCAGAACGAACACTCTCAGGCAGCGACAACAATGGGGACGGCCCCGGTGAACTGTCCGACTCCATTATTCTAGATGCCAAACCGGCACATAGAAGAATGGATAAATTAGGTGCGGATGCAAAGGTGCCAAGTCCAACGCGCTGATATCTGTTCATGTAATTCGTATCTGGCGGGGCGGTTCCTAAATGGAGAGATTTCCAATCTTGATCACGTATCCGAACAATGCCTTGGCGCACAGCCACAAGATGACAATCCATCATTCCCTGGAGCGTGAATACATGATTCAGTTCACTCGATGAAGAATCGCTCAAGGTACGAACGTATTCCTCTGCGAGCTCATGACCTGTTAACTGGGATCCGCATTGGCATCAACCAACGGACGTCTATTCCACGTTCACGGATGACGACTTTCGCCTCGGGCTCAATGCCGGCCAGACGACCTTGGCGGCGATCGCGCAGCTCGCGGGCGCGAGGATCGTTCGGCGGTAGACGACACGCGCGAGAGCTCACACCCTCGACTCTGCCCCGTCGGCTGACCCGATGCGGGCCCCTCACGATGCCTCCATCGACGTCGGACCGCTGGAGCGTCCGCAATCGAGCGGTCGACGTCAGCGCCCAGAATCCGGAAGGCAGCCGTAGAGTGTCCGCAGGATCGGAGGAGATGCCAGACTCGCGTGGACTTCCTGCAGGGCTTCGCACGTCCGCGGTGCCCCGCTGGTCGCACAGAGAGCCGGAAGACGCTCATCGCCGCGGAGGAGGTGCCAAGACGATCGAAGGGATAGAATCACGGGGCACGCATCACGCGGACATTCGAGCGGACGGACTGTGACCACATTGAACGTCATCATCTTCAGCAGGGATCGAGCCTGCCAGCTGGACCTGCTTCTGCGCAGTATCGCCGCGCACGTCACCGAGCGCGAGGCCACTCGGCTGTCCGTCCTCTACACGACGAGCCATCCGGACTTCGGTCGCGGCTACGAGAAGGTGAAGCAGCAACACGTCGGTGTCCGGTTCGTCGAGGAGGCGGAGCGCACGGGCGACTTCAAGGCCCTGGTCAATTCGCTCTGCGATCCCGCCATCCCCTACCAGGGGTTTCTCGCGGACGACGACGTCTTCAAGGAGCGGTTCTCGCCAGAAGATTCGACGTTCAAGCCAGGAACTCCGCAAACGATTCCTCGGCCACTCCGAGCGCTCGCGCCAGGCGGAGCTTCGCCGCGGCGTGAAGATAGAGGCTCGACACATCATTCTCCTGTGCCACGGCAACCGCTTCTTCCGCCTGCAGCACCTCGACTAGGCTCGCCGCCCCGACGGCCTCCTGCGCTCTGGCGCGCGCGCGCTGCTCCTGGGCGAGCCGTACGATGCGGCCAGTCGCTTGCACCTGTCGAGTGGCGGCGCCCAGGTCAAGCAGGGTCATCTCCAGCTCGTAGTGGATGCCCACGCGTAAGTCCTCGAGCCTGGCCCGCTCTTCCTGAAGTTCGGCGTCGGCCTCCAGGACCTTACCGCGTCCCTCGAAGAGGGGGACCTGCACGGTCGCCGCTAGCAGGAACGTGGGTTGGGCGTTCCGCGCGATCGACCCGATCGTGCCGTAGTTCGCGACGAGATTAATCGATGGCAACCTCGCGCTGCTGGCGGCCTTGCGAGCCGCCTCGGCGGCCTGCACGCGCGCCCTCTGTCCCTGATAGTCCTGGCGGGCCTGGTAAGCGCGTTCGAGCGCAGCCTCGAGGGTCATCGTGGCCAGCGGCGCATACCTGAGCGGATCCACCAGCGTCAGCGCGTGTCCCGGTGGAAGATGAATGGCGCGCGCCAGCGCCAGATGCTGCCGGCGCACGGCACTCTCGGTGACCGTGAGACGCTGCCGCTCGTTTTGTACTCGCATCTCGGCACGGAGCGCGTCTGCCGGGCCCTGACCTATCCGGCGAGCAGCGGTCAGGAGCGCCTCGGCCGTGGCGAGCCTGGCGCGGGCGGTCTGCAGGCGGCTTGCTCCCGTCACGGCCTGCAGGTACAGATCGGCGACGGTGAACACCACCAGATCCCGGGTGCTCCGGTAGAAATGCTGCTCGGCGGTGACGGTGGCCGCTTCGGACCTCACCTCGTAGATGGCCTCGACATCAAGGAGCGGCTGCGACATGAACAGACGCGCGTCGAACACTGTGAACGGCCCGATGATGCTAGGCATGCCTGGCTGCGCGAAGCCGAAGGCTTCCAGGTTGAGCTTTTGCTGGTTCTTTCCCACGAAGGCCGCCACGTCCGGCAGCAGCTCGCTGAGCGCGATCCATCGGGTGCCCTGCGCAGCGCGCACCTGCTGTTCATCGACCAGCACGTCCATACTGCGCCGCAAGCCGCGCTGGATAGCATCGGTGAGGCTGAGCGAGATCTCGCTCGCCAATGAGCCGGTTGGCCGCACGTCTTGGCCGGCCACCACCTGGGCGGCCCGCGACGCCAGCGACAGAGTCGACTCGCGCAGGGCACCCGGCCCGACATCCTGCGTGGCACTAACGGCCGCGGTGCCGAGCCCAGTCATCAAGGCACAGCTTCCAACAAGAATCCTGATCATCAGTCTCTGATTCCTTTCCACAGCCACGCCCCGCCCCTATGCAGCAGGTAGCCAGCGCGCCGTCGCGGTGCAAGTCTGAACCGGGATTTCCGTTTTGCCTGCCCCGGATGGCTTCGTTATACATCCGAGAGCCGCCGAGCGCACGAAATTTTGTTCGTCGCACCATCGTCCAGCTCCAGAGGCCGTCACCTCAGCCCGCGCTGACGTGCGACCGACTGGAGCCCCTGCTTTCAGGGCATTTCTCAGACACCGCTCCACACTTGTGGCCTTTCTTCGCCAGGCGGGCTTCGTAGCACTCGCCGCGCGTCAGCCTCCCGGCACTGGCAGCGCCCAGATCCTCCGTAGCATGTCGCCGAACAGCCGCCGCGTCAGATGCCCTTCTGCCAACAGGAGCCAGTAGTACCGCGCATGCTTCACTAGCCGGCCCCCGGTTTTCACCAGTCGCTGCTGCAGACTCGTGAGCGACCAGCGCTTGATCCGCGGCGGCAGGACCAGTCTGCGCCACAAGTTGCCCAGGTTGTAGGCCAGGACGCTCAGTTGCAGGCGCACTTCGTTCGCCCGGAACCGATGGCACGACAGCCGCGTCCAGTGCGTTGCCTGCTTGCCTTCCTTGATCCATTGCTCCGCCGTACCGCGCTTGTTGTAGAACCGGACGACAGAGCGACTCTGGAGGGTCATGTTGGTCACGATGAAGCCGACGCGGGGGAACAGCTCACCCCGGTGGTGCTCGACCTTGGCGACAATCCGTCTGGGCGTAGTCCAGCTCTTCGCCTGATAGCGGAAACTCTTGTAGCGCACCAAGGGCTTACAGCTCGGCCGTCCCGGCGGGCGAAACAGAATCTTCTCGATCTTCAGCTCCAGGCTCTTGTTCGCCGGCATTCGGATGGCATAGTCCACGCCGCGCTGCTCGAGCGCGTCGTAGATCTCGGGCTTCGCGAACGCGGCGTCTGCGCGGAACGCCACGCGCGTGCCTGCCGCCTGCTGGCGGTCAATTTCCGGCAGGAGCAGGTCGTCCCAGTCGTCGGCGCTATGCACGTTGCCCGGCCTCAGCGCTGCGACGAGGCAGTCGCCGTGCTCACTGAACAGAAACAGCGGGTGGTAGCAGACGGATTCAAAGTGCCCGTTATACGCGCTCCCTTCCTGCGCCCCATGCACCGGGCTCTCGCTCGAATCCATGTCGAGCACGATCCGGTCGGCGCGCGTCGGTCTCTCGGCCTGTGCGAGCACCTCCCGGTTCACGGCCATCAGCCCAATGAGATTCCCCTCTCGCGTCAGCAGCTCGGTCTCGAACCAATGCAACGTCGATGTCAGCGCCGCACCCCGGTCCCAGCGCTTCGGCGACCCAATCAGACGAAACGTCGGGTCCGCCGACACGCGCACCGCGTCGTTGAGGTCTTCGTAGCCCGCGAGCCGGCTGTAGACCGACTGCCGCAGGAGATCCGCCAGGCTGAACTGCGTGTTCAACCCCTGTCGGGAGTCGCTCAGGTGCTCGGAGATGAGTGTCTCCAGCCCCAGGCGTTCATCCAACTCGCGCACCAGAATGAGGCCAGCGTCAGAGGTGACGCGTGATCCCTGGAACGCGACCTTCAAAAAGCCATTGAACGTGAACTGAAACGCCTCGTGCTGTAATTCACCCACAGGGTGTCACCCTCCGTGGTGGGTTCCTTGCGTCGGAACCCCGGAAATCACGGCGCGCCGACTTGTCCTGGCCGTAAGGTACCACAGCCAAATCGGAAATCCGGGTTAAGGAAGCCTTCGTAACAGCAGTGTCAATGGGAGCGCGGCACGGTCGGGTAGACCAGGGTCGTTGCTGACCCTGGCCCCCGACGGCTCCGGACGTGCGGGTTCTGCCGCATCCGGCTCCTCGACAGATGGCGTGGCTACGCGCGCATGGCCGAAGGCCTCACCGTCACTGGCGGGCCTCACGTTTGGACGCTCCGACCTAGAGTGGCACGATTTCAGGCACGATGCAGCAACGATGCTGGCTGCGGACTTGAACACACCGCTATCGGTGACGAAGGAGATCCCGGGACACTCAAGAACGCAGATGTTGGAGCGGTATGTGAACCCTCAGCTTGAGGTCAAGCGTCAGGCTTTGCGAAAACTCGCGGAAGAACGCGAGGCTCGATTACGGGTTCAGGCGCAGAAGGTCGTAGCAAAGGTAGGCTAGGGATTATCACCGGGAGGAAGCGCAAGATACGGAGTTTTGGATCCGGCGCAGTGTCAGCCCAGAACGGCCAATGTCTTCCTAAGGTCCTCGGAAGAAATTCCAAAGAAATCAGCAGGTGAGTGGTCGGGGCGCCGAGATTCGAACTCGGGACCTCCTGCGCCCAAGGCAGGCGCGCTACCAGGCTGCGCTACGCCCCGACAAATCCAAGGAAAAGCTGGAGAACTGACTGTTTAACAAGCACTTAAGCCAGAGAAGGGGAGGGTCGTCTTTCCCCGCTTTTCTCCGTCATTACCCTCGATTCTCCGGAAGTGCGGCCACAGAAGTGGCCACAGGGTGGCCACTCCCGATTCGACCCAACCTTCCACACTGTAGCACCTCCAGACCATCGGCGGCCACGGCAGTCGCTCGCCCGAGTTCAGCCGGTTTGGCCGTGGCCGACTGGTGATACTGAAGTAGTGTAGATTTAGCTTGCCCGTATTGATTGATCATTCCCCCGGCTTCTGGCGGGTGCACGAGCAGTTCCCCCCGGGGGACAGGGTGACCCGTGTGCCTGCAGTGGCTGTCACCGGCGCTCTCGCTGACTGCTGCCAGACTGGCGTAGTCAATATCGAAACATTGCGCGCCCTTGGTCTCGGAACGCCTGGCTAGAGAAGCCCCGCATGCCTCACAGGAAGATCGAGCTCTTTTACTTCGATGGTTGTCCGTCCTCTGAAACGTGCCCTTGAGAACCTGAGCGAAGCGATGCACCTTGAGAATGCGACCGGCCCCATCGAAGTGATTCAGGTGTCGTCCGTCGAAAATGCTCAATCGACACGGTTCGTCGGGTCCCCGACCATTCGCGTGGATGACGTCGACTTGGAAGGACCCGCCGCGGAGACAAGGCCATTCGCCCTCGGCTGCCGAATCTACATCGAAGGCAACCAGTCCGCCGGGTGGCCGTCCGTTGAAGTGATTCGTCGGGCGCTCCGATCCCGCCGGGGCTCCGGTACTACTGCTGCCGGCCGCGTCCGATCAGGGAGGTAGGCCCTGTCGGCGCGTGTGGCTGCCGCTGGAATCGATGAGTCGACGTGCTACACTGTGGCGCACGCCCCTTGCAGGAGAATCCGTGAGCCGGCTGAGCATGCATGTCGCACTCGCTGTGATCCTGCTCGTGCTCCCTGGGCTCAGGGCCTGGTGCTCGGGCTCGTGCGGGTCGGATGCGACAGCTGTGGCGGGTGGTGAAGCAAAGAATGCGGCGCCGTGTCACAACGCCCGATCCTCTGACCATCCTTCAGACACCCCGGTTCCGCCGCTCCCGTTGGATGACTGCGGACACACGGATACACGCTCGTCAGCCCAGTGGCGAGGTATGGCGAAAGGGACCGGTGCGCCAGCTCTGCGGGGTCCGGTCGCGACACTGACGACCGTACTCCGCCAACGCCTTGGTATGTCACCGTCGTTCATCTCGATCACCTCTACGTCGAGCGACTACACTCCTGGTCGATCCGTCTTCCCCCTGCGGCGCTGAGATTCGTTCGTGCGTCCGCTTCCCACCTTCTGACGTCGTGACGTCGTCAGCGCCTCGGCGTGGACGCGGCGCGATCCGGATCCCATCACCAAGAGATCGCACGTGCAGGAGCACACGAATGCAGACCAACCGCAGGAACTTCTTGAGCGCCGCCTTGGGCGGCATCGGGATGGCGGCGGCCACTCGGGCGCCGCGTGCGTCCGGAAGAGGCGCTGGCGAGGCGCCAGCTGACGCCGCCGGAGATCGCGTGCCGGTCGTCAGCCCGGACCTCCCCAACCTCGAACCGTCGATCCAGGACGGTGTGAAGGTGTTTCACCTCGTCGCGGAGCCGGTGAAGACCGAGTTCTTGCCGGGCCGAGTGGTCGACTGCTGGGGCTTCAATGGCACGATGCCGGGTCCCACGATAGAGGTGCATCAAGGCGACCGGGTACGACTCATTGTCGAAAACCGGCTGCCGGAGCTCTTCTCGATGCACTGGCACGGGGTCGAAGTGCCGATTGCGATGGACGGCGTGCCAGGGCTCACCCAGGATCCGATCGCGCCTGGTGAGACGTTCGTCTACGAGTTCAAGCTGCACCAGCACGGGACGTTCTTCTATCACTCCCATATGGCGATGCAGGAGATGATGGGGATGATCGGCCTCTTTATCATGCACCCGGAGGAGCCCTACACGCCGCGCGTGGATCGCGACTTCGGCCTCATTTTCCAGGAATGGGCCATCCTGCCGAACAGCACGGTGCCGAACACCCTGTCGATGGAGTTCAACTGGCTCACCATCAACGGGAAGGCGGCGCCGGCCACGACGCCGCTGCTCGTCAAGTTGGGCGAGCGGGTACGCATCCGGATGGTGAACATGGGCATGGACCATCACCCGATCCATCTCCACGGCAACACGTTCTGCACGGTCGCGACCGAAGGCGGCCGCATCCCTGAATCCGCCTGGCAACCGGGCAACACCGAGCTGCTCGGGGTGGCCCAAGCCCGCGACGTCGAGTTCGAAGCGACGTCTCCGGGCGACTGGGTCCTGCACTGCCATTTGCCCCACCACATGATGAACCAAATGGTGTCGATGGTCGGCCCGATGACCCACCTCAGCCACGGGATCCAAGCGGGGCGGACCATGCCCGAGGGGATGGGAATGATCCGGCAGGCGCGGGCGCTAGGCGACAGCCTTGAGCCGAGCTTGGGCCGCGCGCTCGGTGTCGGCGCCGGGCCGGAGCGGCGGGTGACGCACCTCCCGCTGGGCGGCGCGACGGCGGGCCTGCAGCCGCCGACGCCACACCAGCACATGGCATCCGACGCGGGGCAGGTGCCCGGGTTTCCGCAAGATATGTTCATCGTGATGGACGAGAAGGTCGCCAAGCCGGAAACGCACGGTCTGCGACCGACCTGGACCGGCGGCATGATGGGGATGATGACGATGGTCCGGGTGCTCGAGCCCGACCGCTACGACGAGATCCAGACGTTGATCGCCGCAGCTGGACGGGAGGTCGAGTGATGCGGACGCAGCTCCTTCTCCTCTCGTGCTGGCTGGCCAGCGGGTCTGCCATCTGTGCGCAGCCTGCGGCGTTGACGCTGGCCGATCTCGAGCAATTGGCGCTCGAGCGCAACCCGACCCTCGCGCAGGCTCAATCCGAGATAGCGGCGGCCCAAGGGCGCGCGCGGCAAGCCGGGCGCTGGCCGAATCCGAGCATCGGGTATACGGCCGAAGAGGTCAGCCGTAGTCCCACGATTCGCGGCGGCGAGCATGGATTCTTCGTCGAGCAGATGATCCCGCTCGGCGGCAAGCTTGCCGCGAGCCGCGCCATCTTCGATCGGGCAACGGACGAAGCCGCAGCCCGACACGAGGCCCAGCGTCTTCGCGTGCTCAATGCTGTCCGCACGCTGTTCTACGAAGCCCTCGTCGCCGCCCGCCGTGCCGACGTTCGTGACGGGTTGGCCGGGTTGTCGCGTGAGGCCGTCGAGGTCTCGCGGCAACTGGCGAACGTCGGTGCTGCCGATCAAACGGACCTCTTGGCGGCACAGATTGAGGCGCAGCAGGCCGAGGTGGCCCTCGTCGAGGCACGGAACGACGAGCGCCGCATCTGGCGGCAACTCGCACACGTCGTGGCTGATCCAACGCTGTCCGCACAACCGCTCGCGGGTGACGCGAGCAGCGGCCCACCGGTTGTCGACTATGACCGAAGCCTGGCGAGACTGCTACGCGACAGTCCACAACTGAAGGTAGCGAGGGCGGGGGTCGAGAGCGCGCGCGCGACCGTGGTGCGGGCCCGGAAAGAGCCGATTCCCGACCTCTTTGTACGCGGAGGACCCCGGTACAATCGGGAGCTGCTCGATCCCGGACCGGCCCCGGTCGGGTGGGAATTCTTCGCAGATGTCGGGGTGCGCATCCCGCTCTGGGATCGGAACCAGGGCGCGGTCGCCGCCGCCGAGGCCGATCTCACCCGCGCGCACGCCGAGGTGACACGGGTCGAGCTCTCGCTTCGGTCCCGCCTGGCTGAGCTATTCGAGCGGATCTCGACTGCCGCTAGTCGAGCCGCCTCGTATCGCGAGGCGATCGTGCCAAAGGCCGAGGAGGCGCATCGGCTTTTTCTCGCCCGCTTCGAGGAAAGGGCCGCCGCCTATCCGCAAGTCCTGATCGCGCAACGGACGCTGTTTCAGGTCACCGAAGAGTACCTCGAGGCGCTCGCCGACGGTTGGCGCGCCGCGGTCCTCATCGAAGGACTCGTCTTGGAAGGCGGACTCGCTGCTCCATCTGCTCGTGACGTGTCCCCCGGTCGCTCGATGGGATCCGCGGGTGTCGTCGAAGAGGTACGCCAGGGCTCTTGACCAGGCATCCGAGACCCCGCTTCGGCGACGTCCGTTTTTCGGGATTTCGACATCGGCGACGGCCTCCTTCGCCGTCGCCGACAGCGTGTCTCCGCCCCCATCCCTGGGGCGTTACGGAGCAGCGGCTGTCGAGGGATATAGTCATAACAGGTGCCGGTACCGGCAGGGTGTTCACGCACGGCTGCCCGAGCGCCGTGTGCGCTAGTATCACCCGCATGGAACACCCCACCCCGATCCACCCCCGAGACCACGCCGTCTACTCGCCGGCCAAGATGGGCAAGAGCACCATCTTCCGCTCCGAGCGCGTGATGGTCGGACTGAACGCGTTCGAGCCCGGGCAGGAGCATGCGCTGCACGCGCATGAAGGCATGGACAAGGTCTACCAGGTCATCGAAGGCCAGGGACGCTTCTTGCTCGAAGGCGACGACGTTCCGATGCAAGCGGGAGTCGTATTGGTCGCACCCGCAGGAGCGCCTCACGGCATCCGCAACACCGGTACCGAGCGGCTGCTCGTGCTCGCCATACTTGCGCCGGCGCCGTAGTATCCCGGTTTCGTCGCGAGTGGTCGCCACGTTCAGGATGTTTGGAGCAATCACAATCAGACGATCACGTGTGGGCGGCGGGCGTGCCCCCGAGGCAGGGGGTGAATTCTTCACGCGGGTGGGGTTCGCAACCCCCCGGGGGGAACTGCTCGTGCACCCGCGAAAAATGAGAACGAGTTTAGGGCGGCTCCGTCATGCGGCTCGGGCACGTGGATCGAGCCGAACGTGCGTAGGTGCGCCGGGGAACTACGGCCTCATCGGCCCCTGCGACCGTCCTGTGGTGGGCGATGCCGCCAGTTGGCTGCCGGCGACGGTGGCAGGCGCCACGACGGCACGCACCGGGAACTTTGCCGAACCTCCCACGCAGATCGATCACGCGTACGCCGACCCTTTAGCGCTCGCCCCGGGTCGTCTCGTGTTTCGTCAACAGTGAGCCCCGGTCCACGCCGTCCAGCGAACCGGGCAAGGACAGCCCCAGCAGGGCCGCGACGGTCGGCGCCACGTCGACGGTTCGGATCGGCGTTTCGATGACCGCCGGCTCCAGACCGGCAAAAAGGAGAATGACCGGCACGTGCCGATCGTACGCGTAGGCCGAGCCATGGGTGGTACCCGTGGCGGGGCGACGAATGTGAAACCTCTTGAGCTGAATGAGCACGTCGGGGCTGCGGTCGGGCTGGAAGCTGTTGCGGTAGAGGGCTGCCGTCTCATCGCTGTGCGCCGTCCCGGACTCGAGCTCGGTCCTCGTCCACGCCTTGGCCACTGACGGACAGGTCTCCAGCGCTCGTGCCAACCGATCCTCGACCTCTGCCCGCCGCAGCTGATGGCGCGCCACGGCATCCCAGTTCAGGTACGGGTCGGCGTAGGGCGCGAGCCAGTCGTCTTCCCCCAACGCGGCGTCGAGCTCGTGCTCGACACTCTGATAGCACGCCACGTCCTGCGCTGTGAAGCGGCGCGCCTGCTCAGCGCGGCCTCGTCGAGATTCCGGCAGCGGCATGACGCCGTGGTCGGCGCTCAGCACGATGGCCACCTGCTCCGA
This sequence comes from Vicinamibacterales bacterium, assembly GCA_965197935.1. Taxonomy (GTDB): domain Bacteria; phylum Acidobacteriota; class Vicinamibacteria; order Vicinamibacterales; family CAZQMT01; genus CAZQMT01. Next base: position 2,545,810 of record CBDAOD010000003.1, read on the forward strand.
TCCCACCCGCTCGGCGAGGAACTGCAACAGATCCCCGAGGAGTCGATCCAGCCGCAGGAAGGCGTCGAGCAGCTCAGGGCTGTCGGGCCCGTATTGGTGCCCCACGGCGTCGGTCGCCGAGAAACACAGCGCCAGGAAGTCCAGGTCGCCGTCCTCCCCGAGCCGTTCCTGCTCGATGAGCGCCTTCGCGAACTCCATCAGGTAGGCGTCGATGAAGGGTGTGCCGAAAAAGGCGGTGTAGTAGCTGGCCGTTGGCGCAAAGGTACTGTTGCCGACAGGATGAGGCAGCTCCCATTGAAAGACGCCGAAATCCGTCGCTTCGACCTCGACGCGTTCTAGCGTCTCCGTGTCCAGCGGGAGGGGCTCCCACGTCTTGCCGAAGAGTCGCCTCGCGGGGCTGTCGCGATGAAACCGATTTACCCACTCCGGGTAGCGTTCGGCGTAGTACGTGCTGGTCACAAAGTCGCCGTTTCTCTGGTCGTACCAGAACGCCGCATCGGCGCTCTTGCCGGCCATGGTGATGGACGAGCGATCCTTGCCCCCGGCGGCGTAGATCTTGCTGTTCGTGTTTGCTGCTTTGAGCCAGTCCGCCAGGGTGGTGCCAAGCAAGTTCTTGGGCGAGCGACCCGACCGGCTTGGCGTAGCGGCGCGCGATGTGGTGCCTCGGCGGAGCACCGGATGCCGCGTGTCCTGCAACGAATACACGGGCTCGCCTCTCGAGCGATCGAACCATTGATTGGAGACCAACCCGGAATGAGCGGGAACGAGCCCTGTCGCCAGCGTCGCATGCCCGGGTGCCGTGGCAGTGATCGCGTGGTCGTGGAAGGCCTGGCTGAAGACGATCCCTCGGTCGAGTAGCTCCTTGAGACCACCGGTCAGGAGCGGGCGAAAGCGAACGAAGTAGTCGTAGCGCGCCTGATCGACAGTGATAAACAGCAGGAGCCGCGGCTCATGAACCTTCCCCGTCTGAGCGATCGCCGTCCCAGTGGACGCAGTGCAGAGGACGAGGCACAGGGCAAGCGTCCGTCTACGCAGGCGCGTGCGACACGCGCCGGTGCGTCCGTTCCTGATCCCGTTGGCATCGCCCTGCATGATTCACCCCAAATTGATGCGGCTCACGGCCTGATATGGATGACTCCCTGCGGAACTGGTGTCGCGAGCCTGGTACACCTCGCCCATGCCCCCCGCGCGAATCGCGGCCGTGACGGCGTACGGGCCGAGGCGGGTGCTGACGTCCAAGGCCATGGTGGATTTGGCTCAGTATAGCGCACGGGCGTCAGCCCTTTGGCGGGGCCCTCGGTCTTCTGGAGTGACGCCACAAGCCGACGTTCGGGTTCGTGCGTCCAGCGAAGGCTGGCGTGTTCAGCGGGAGTCAATCCCGCCGGGGTAACAGCCAGACGCCCGTTGCTTGGATGGCAGCCCCGAGGGAGACCGAATGGACCCGGCGTCAGAAACGAAACAGGCGGGTGAACTTGACCGCGACGCTGCGGTTGTCGAGGACCGGGAAGCCCTCACCGGCGACGTCGCGACCCTCGCTGTAGACGACGAACAGGTCGCTCCCCGGCTCGTACTCCCACCGGAGGCGCAAGTTGCTGCTGAGCGAATCTCCGCTCGAGCTGTACTGCACGAGGGCGCCCACGAACATGCGCGGCGAGGGCGTGAAGGTAGCCCGGGCGCTGACCAGCCGGGCCGTGAAGGCCCCCTGGGGGAGATCGACCCAGTTGACCGAGACGTTAGGCTCGACCGAGAACTTGGGCGAGATCTCCGCCCGCCCTCGATAGCTCGTCTCCGTGCGTGTGCCGCCGAAGAATCCCCCGCGGAGGAAGCGGATCGAGCCCGAGACCTTGCGTTGACCGCCCAGCTGATAGGTCGTCGTGACTTCATTGAACCCATAGTCGCCGGGCGGAATCACGATGCCGTCGGTGATCTCGAAGTCCTCGACGAGATACTCGAAGTTGTCGTGGTACTCCACATTCCAGCCGTCCCCGTTCTCAAGCTCGGCGAACAGGGTGGCCTTGCCCTGACGGGTCTCCACGCGGCCCTGCAGGTCGGTGATGTACTCCAGGCTCGGCTCGAACCCGATCCGACGAATCAAGCGGATGCGGCTCGGCCGCGGGCTGAATCGAGCCTGCCCGAAGCTCCGCCGAAAGCTCGTGCGACGGACGAAGCCGATGTCCGGCTTGAAGTCTTCACCGACGGAGAGGTGTTCGAGCTGCAGCCCGTACCGGTCCCCCGCGTAGTCGACCCCGGCGCGGTAGCTCTCTTCATCACCGGCCAGGCCGGGCGTGCGCGTCAGCGCGTAGTACCCATCCACCCGGAGGTCCTGGAAGAACGACAGGTTGGCATCGAAGCCCAAGACCTGATTCGTGCCCGACAGATCCTCGGTGAGGGATCGGTGGGTGGCGAGGACGCCGATGTTGCTCCGGCGGAGGATGTTTCGCTTGACGCGAAGGACCGCGAAGGTCGTCGGCGCCGTGCCGATCGCATCCGTGTCGCCGGTGCGGACGCTGAGCGCGCCGACCGAGTAGCGGCCTGCTCTACCGGTGAGTCGTCCACCCGCGCGGATGGGGACCGTCTCGCCCTCGCTCAGACCGATGCGCCGACTGAAGAACAGGATCGGCGTGTTGCTCGGGGGCCGGAAGCCGAAGCTGCTGCCGCCCCGCCGCAGCCGGCTGGGGTCACCGAAGGCGAAGATCCCCTGGCCCTCCAGGAAGAACTCTCGTTTCTCTGGGAAGAACAACGAAAACCGGGTCAAGTTGACTTGTTGCTGATCGGCTTCGACCTGGGCGAAGTCGGTGTTGTACGTGAAGTCCAGCGTCAAGCTCCGGGTCAGGCCGTACTTGACATCGAAGCCGAGATCCCCGCCGAGGTCGTTGTCAAACGCGGGGTCGGCCGCGAGGTCCGTCGTCAGGGACGACAGCGCGTAGGGCTTGAGCTCGAGGTGCTTCGCGCCAGACGGGGGCTCGATCCCGACCAACGTCGCCGACGACGAGACCTTGTACACGCCGCCCCCGGCCAAGGACGCCGGGATTCGGGTCAGGTACGAGTGCTCGTTCTTGGCCTGGTTGATGCGGCGAAAGTTGATGCCCCAGATCTGGACCGGGCCGGGCTTGTAGCGCAGCGACTTGAACGGGATCGCCATCTCGACCGTCCAGCCATCCTCGAAAGTTCGGCTCTGGGTCCGCCACACGGTGTTCCAGTCGCGGTCGTGGACCCGCTCGTCGGTCATGTAGCCGTCGACCATCCCCCCGATGGGATTGGTCTGGAACAGGAAGCCGTTGCGTCGGTCGTAAAAGGTATCGAGCGAGACAGCGAAATTGTCGTTGCGGAAGATGCCAATGTTGTCCCGGCGCAGCTCGTTGGCGACCATGCGCTCGGGCTGCGTCTCCCAGCAGCGTGCAGAGACGTAGACGTGCTCGTCGTCAAAGAAAACCCAGACCTGCGTGTTCTCGGTCGCCGGTTCCCCTTCGTGTGGCACCTGTTGAAGGAACCCGCTGACCGACGCGACTGACCGATACACGTTCTCCTGGAGCAGACCATCGACGACCAGGGGTGTGGCGAGGCGAGTCGCTCGGATCGTGACCCGCCCCTGCTCGTCACGAGACATCACCTCCGGCAGCTGGGGTGGCACCGGTCCGTCGATCAGGATCGACGAGGACTCCCCGCGACCACGCGTGGTCACGACCGAACCTGATCGCTCCCTTCCGTCGGCTGCCACCTGCGCGATCGCCGTTGCAGACATCCCACAGCCGGCGAGCACGAGCGCGACGATGGCGCGCCGGTGCCGACGGGCAGTGGGCCGCCGAGGCCCAGGGGGAGATCTGGTCAACGACACTCGCGACGCCTGGATGAAGGCGGGCGGACGCCGCGCGTCGGCAAGCCTGATGAGTTCATTTCTTTTCGCGAGCTGTCTCCCTGGGTGGCTCCGTCATCCGCTTCGGTAACGTCATGCGGTCCAGGCTACGGGACCGGCAGGTGCGGGCAGCACCAGGGCACCTCCAGGGATCACGCAGTACGCGCGTTGTATCTGTGACCGCTATCGCTTCACTGCCCGGCGCCGACGAACTCGACGAACTGCGTCATAGGCACAGGAGTCCCGTGTATCCCCACGATCGTCTCGACGTCAAGATCCAGCCGCTGTAGGTTTCGGTGAAACGTGCGGGCGCTGGCGTTGGGGGTTTGCGCCTGGGAACTGTAGAGGTCGGCCTGCACGACGATCTTCTCGCTCGGGATATACGCGATCAGCATGCCTGCCGCATGGGCGAGCCCCTGGACGGTGTAGAGCTCCACCGTCCGCGTCTGATCGGCGAGGACGTATTTTTCGTTCAGGGTCTCGAAGATGTAGCCTTCCGACCACTCCTCGGGCGGATGCAGCGAAAACCGGTCGGGCTCCAAGGTCCACAGGCCGGCCCGTAGCACCTCCTGGTAGTAGGGCTTGTTGCTCTCGTGGGTGATAACGGTCGCCCCCTCGTGCACGTACGCCCGGAGCCCGCCCAGATGGTCCCAGTGATGGTGGGTCGTCATGATGAACCGGATCGGCTTGCCTGGCATCAGTCGGTACACTTCGTCGATCACCGCGAGCGACCGTTCTTCATTCAGCGGCGCCTCGATGACTGCCACATGGTCACCGAACTCGACGGCCACGCTGTGGTGGGAGCCTCCCTCGATCAACCACACGCCGTCGCCCACTCTCTGTGACTCCACGCGGACCGGCTGAGTGCGCGCGCTCTGGACGTCGTTCGGCACGGTGAGCGTCGCGTTTGCCACGTTCGCCTGAAGGTCCGAGACCGTTTCTAGACCGAACGCATGGTCGCCACCGCTGACGTTCGGCGTGTGCGCGCCGTCGTCATAGTCCTGATGCTGATGGAACCGGGGAATCTGCACCCCGCCGACCTCCCGGTATTGGGTGTAGACATTCTCGTAGTACATGTCGCCGACGACCGGATTGGGCACCCACGTTTGCACGCGCTCGAGCAGACCCTCAGGGTTGATCGTGCCGTTGATCCGGTACTTCCCGAACGCGACGAACGAGATCACGGTCGACCGGCCTCCGTACTCGTGGCGCGTGACCATGGTCGGGTTGGCCCCTGGCGCCATCGCGCCCTTGATGAACCCCCACGGCGTCAGGAGGATCTCGAGCCGCCGCACCTCAGCAGCGGCCGGCTGCGGAACCGGTTGTCCCTGCGCGTCCAGGGTCCAGGCGTAGTCGCCGCTGACGAGATTGGTGAACTGTCTCGTACCGGCACTCCGGACGTACTCCTCCTTCGATGACATCGTTTCGAAATCGATCGTCCTCGTGTAGCCCGTCAGCTCCACCCGCGGCCAGTCGCGATCGGGTGAGACGTTTTGTCCGACCCGGCCTTGCCAGCCGGTGCCGGAGTACTGAATAGACGTCAAGTTCTCCATTCCCATCGCGGTCGCCGTGGTCTGTAGGACGCTTTGTACGCTCTGCGCCGTGGCAGACCCTGTCATCAGCGCCGACAGGCTCAGTGAGAGCCAAAATCGTGTAGTCATGGTTCGCCCTCCAATCGACGCGATTATGTCTCAGCGGAGAAGTAAGTCAACAGGGTTGAGCCGATCCGTGGGGTGTCTTCACGTGTGGGTCCGGGCAGGCAGCTAGTACTACTTTGTTAGATCCGCAAGTGCACCGACTTTAGCGCCTCGATGCGCTTTAGGTAGAACGGCCGTGGAGCAAAGAGGTCCGCGGTGAAGATTTCCTGCACGATCGCGCGGGCCACTGGAAAGGTGAGCCCGGCGAGGTGCCGCCGCCGCTCGGCCTGCAGGAAGTTGTACGTCACGGCGGCGAGCACGACGTGATGGTGCCAGCCCGGGAACGTGCGGCCTTCGAAGTGATCCAACCCGAGGTGGTCTTCAACTCTTGGTACTGCTGCTCGATGGCCCACCGCTGATGCGCGAGTCGGACGAGCTGCGGCCAGGAGGTGGTGGCCGGCAGGTTGACGAAGAAGTATTTGGTCCGCGGCGTCGCGCCCGTGTCGCGTTCGGCCAGCAGCCACACCTCGGGGGCGAGCCGGCGGTCGCGCCAGTCGTGGGCCGGGGTCACCCGCAGGGCCACACACTGGACCGTCCAGCGGCGCCCGCCGCGGCGGTTGCGCCAGCTGATGGGCCGCCACCGCGGCTGCGCCTTGGCGGCCTGGGCCACCGTGTACGCCCGCACGCCCGCCGCCAGGTCTGGCCGGGTGCGCGGGCGCCCCAGCCGGCCGCCCCGCCGGTGCCCGAGGCGCGGCCGCCCCAGGAACACGGTCTGCGACGAGGAAATCCCCACCGCATAGGGGAGCCGCAACCGATGCCACATGGCCCGAAACAGGCCGGTATCGCCAAACTCCGCATCGGCCAGCACGCCGGTGCCGGTGAGGCCGCTGGCGCGCACCTGCCGGAGCAGGGTGAGCGCTTGGCGCCACTTCGCCTGCAACCGGACACCCCGGGGAAGCCGCGCCCGATCGCGGGCGGCGTCGGTCAGCCACGCCTCGGGCACATAGAGCGCGGCCCCCAGCAAGTAGGCGCGCAGCCCGGTCCACAGCGCCGCGGTGACCGCCACTTGGCCATTGGCGACTTTCCCCACGGCCCCACAGTACTGGCGGGCCACCCCGACCGAGGACGTCCCTGGCTTGGGGAAACTCGTGCCAGCGAAGATCACCAGCCCTTCGCGTTCGGGCAGCACCGCCCGCAGGCAGCGCCAGACGCCGTCGGCACTCCACGGCGCATCGGTGATGAAGTGTTGGAACGCTTGATAGCCCCCGGGCTCGGTCCCCCGCGCCAGCATCGCTTCCATCGACTTGCGCGGGCTGTCGCTGAGCAACCCCTGGACGTACCGGCGCAACGCCAGCTCCTGTGCGCGATGGCCGAAGCACGCCTTGAAGGCCTCGAGCCATCTCATCAGGCGACGCAACTGCCCCACCGTGCGGCGGTCGTGCACTACCGCGCAGGGTCCCGAATTCGCCGGAAAAGTACAATGTCCTCAAATTAGATCACTTGTCGGATCTCGCCCAAATTGTGCGATCTAACAAAGTAGTACTAGAAAGCCCGCCGGATCGCTCGCGCAGCGTGCCAGAGATCCCATTGGTTCTGCAGACTCATCCAGATCTCCGAATCGGTCTTCAGGAACTTCGTGAGCCTCAGCGCCGTCTCGACCGTGATACCCCGCTTACCTCGAATCAACTCGTTGAGCCTGTTCAGAGGCTGCGCGAGGGGGCTCCCAGGTGTGCGCCTGCTGATCGCGCGGTGTCCGCTCGCCGTGCGACGCGGGGCCCTGGGCACTGGACACCCGGTGAGGATCCCCGTGACCCGGCGGGAGTGCCGCGGTGGACAGCAGACGGTCCGCCCGCTCTCGCTGCTGCACCGACCGCAGCCGGCAGAGAAGAGAACGGAAAAAGTCGGGGGTCTGTACGCCCGCGCCGCCGAGGCCCACGATCGGCCGCGGCGGCGGGCGCGCGGGCGACGAGAGCCAGAGAGGGGAGCGGCCGTGGGGGCGTCAGCCGTCCGAATCATCTGGCCGCCCCCCATGCTTCGTGACAGACACGGGCCTTACAAGGTGGCGACATAGGCGGCCTGGAAGCTGGACACCATATTTTCCAGACCGACGAGATTCACAGTTTCATTCACTTTCAGGGGAATGAAATCGCCCTCCCTCGACCTTCCCCTCAAGAGGACATTCTCAGCGTCCAGAAAGGCCACGAATTCCGCATACTTGCGGTTTTCTAGAGACAGCTTGTAGACGTTGCTGCCGTTGGGAATCGGCTCAACCCGAATGCCGGACACCTTGTTGAGCTCTCCGAACAGCTTGGATGCCTTTGCCACGGCCCCCGCGTACCGATTCTCGAAGTTCCTGGCAAAATGTAACGCCACAGATGTGGTCGCCCAGTTGGTCGCCATATTGCCGCCCGCGATCTTGATCAGATGCGGCATCCTGTCGATCACGTCCGCCGGTCCGCACAGAACGGCCCCAGCCGCGGCGCCAAAATACTTATAGAGAGAGAGATACACCGTGTCGAACAGGGACGCATACTCGCGGACGCTGATTCCGGAATAGGCCGAAGCCATGTGCAGCCTGGCTCCGTCCAAGTGCAGGCCCAGCCCGCTGTCTCTGGCGAACTTCGATATCTTGCGAAGTTCTCCAATGTCGAATACTTCCTCGTGTCTGGCTTTCACTGGATTTTCAATCGAAATCGCACCGACCTCGGTCCGAAATATTTCCCTTGCTCGAAATTCGTCGATGTCCTGCGAGAGTTCTTCCAGTGAGAACGTCGCCCTTTCTGGGGCGAGCGGCATCAGCCGTTTGTGATGCAATTCCTGGGCGGCATCGCCTTCGTTGTTCAAGACATGGCTGGCGTCCTGCACATAGACCTTGGACTTGCCCTCGGCGAGCACCCTGATTGCCAGCTGATTGGCCATCGTGCCGGAGGGCATGTAGATCGCCTTGGCTTTACCCGTCATTGCGGCGAAGACCGCCTGCAGCTCCTCGATGACGCCGCCCTGCCCTTCGCTGTCAGGACGAAACGTGGGATCGGAAGTCAATTCCGACAGCAGTCGGGCATACTCGTTCGGCCTCAACCAGATGCCGTCCGTCATGGAATGTATGCGGGGCTTGATTCCGAAGAGGATCTGACCGGCATCCGAAATCCCGTCGCCCTCCCATGTCTCATCGGTTTGAGCGCTTGCGGGATACCCGCCAACCATTGACGCGACCCCAGCTGCCGCAAGGAACTCTCGTCGGTTGAGTTGTGACATCTTCCTGAGCCCTTTCGAAAAACCACAGTTGTTCTGCCGGTGCCCTTCTCGTGGCGCGTCACCCAGTCAGGTCGAGGACCGTCACTCCGTGCACGACGCGAACCTCGCTCGGCGCTCCCGTTGGTTCGCGCGAGCCCGACCGTCTCTTGGACGAGGAGTCAAGCCCATTCTTAGAGTCTCCCTCTGGGATGGGTGAAACCCCTCGCCTTTAGGCGAAGCCTTCAGGAGGCCGCAGGGCCGGACCTCTTCGGGCTCTGGGACGTGCGCCGTGATAGTCGGCTTCAGCCGACGCGGCGCACTGATTCCCTCGCCTTCAGGCGAGGGAGACTCAATTGAAACTCTCTACGGCTCCGGATTCGTCATGCGGCCTTCTTCGATGTCGTCGTGTCGATCTTCAGTTCTTGCTTCAACGCGGCACGAAGCGTGGGCAGGTGGCGGTAGCCCATCAGCTTCCGCAGGCGCGGCTCGATGTCCAGGAGCGCGGTCGCCAGCCAGCGGTGGCGTTGGCTCGAGTTCTGCCAGTGGTCAACCTTCGCACAGCGTTCCTCAACGAGCGCATTGACCGACTCCAGACAGTTCGTCGTCTTCAGCGACCGGCCCAGCACCTCGTACAGCCCGAGGCGATGCAGCGTTAAGGTTTCGTCCAGATCTTCTGTCAAGCTCCGAGCCGCCGACTGGTTCCGTTCGTCGAGCTCGCCCTGGAGCGTCTTGAGCGCCGTGAGGGCCTCGTCGTACTCCGGCCGGTTGTAGGCGCGCTGGAGGCGCTGACGCCACGCCGCCAGTTCGCTCTTGGCCAGGTGACTCACCACGTTCTCCCGCTTGTGCCACTGGCACCGTTGGACCAGGGCGCGGTGGCGGAAGGTCTTCCGGACGGCTGCCCGCAGCCCCTTGCTGCCGTCGAGGATCACCAGCAGGCCCTGCGAGAGGTCCAGCCCCCGCTCGACCAACGACCGCAAGAACAGCGTCAGCACCCGCTCATTCTCCGTGTCCGTCTCCACGAAGCCGAGGAAGTGTTTCGCCCCAGAAATGGTGATGCCCAGTGCGATGACCATTGTGGCCTCGGCGAACGTCTTGCCGTCCAATACGATGGCCACGACGTCCTCAGCGGCCAGGTCCCGCTCCTGGAGCTCGTGAAGCTTCGCGGCGCTGGCCTCGATGAAGCCTCGGGACACCGTCGACCCCGACAGCCCGATCGCGCCGGGAATCGCCTCGGCGGCCGCCTCGTAGTTGCGACACGAGATCCCATAGAGCCCGCGCTTCAGCAGGAGGTCATTCACCGCGCCGTCGCCATGCAACGCCTCGTAGGCGCGCAACGGAATCTCCCGCCCCGCGCACCCGCGGCACCCGAATCGGCACCCGCTGCCCCGCCAGGCCGACGGTCCCAGGGTTGCTACCGTGCCGGCGGCCCCCGATCGACGCGGCCTTGCGGGCGTAGCGCTCGCCAGCCAGCGCCGTTACCTCCTCGTCGAGCACCTCCTCCACGTGCATCAAGCCCAGCGGGACCAGCGAGCGGATCAGCTCCACCTTGGCGTCCAGCTCCAGCGCGGTGTAGTCCTCGCGCCGGATGACCTCGACCCGGCCCAGCTGGCGACCCTTCTTGCGCTTCCTGACAGGACGTAGGACACTGCTCATCTCGGCTCCTTTCTCTCGTGGGTTGATGGCCGTTTTGCTTAACGTCATCAAACCACAGGGTGTGGGAGCCGTTTCAATTTCCAACTAAGTTTCGCTCACCCTCTGGACGAGCGCGAGGTGCCATTGGTTGGAAGCGCCACGTCGAACACCGTCCCACGGCCTGATCATGTGGCCACACAAGTGGCCACACCTCGAAACCGCACTACGAACGTCTTTGGAATCAGGGCGATACGAGGGGATTGATCGCCCAAGGCAGGTGCGCTACCAGGCTGCGCTACGCCCCGACAAAAACTGGCAATGTGCTGTGAAACCAAGGAGTTCCGGTGGGCTCGGTGTCCCCTCGTTGCCCCATGGCGACACCTGTGAGCCCGTTCAAGTCGTAGCGAAAGTCGTAGCAGGGAATCGGACAAACGCCGGATTTCTTAACTCACAGCGAACACGATAGCATAGCCGAGACCAGGCTCGGAGGACCGGACTTCGACATGTGTCGCGACATCACTTATGGAAAATCAGGTTCTCGCCATCGTCGCACTCCTGATTCTCGCGTTCGGCGTGGTGTCCGGGCGCCTGCAGAACAGCGTCATCACTCCACCGATGGTGTTCGTGACCGTCGGCCTCCTGGTCAGCCCTGCTGTGCTGGGCCTGGTCGACCTCGACGCCGGAAACGAGCTCGTGCGAGCCCTGGCCGAGCTGACTCTGATTCTGGTGCTCTTCACGGATGCTGCCCGAATCAACCTGAACGCCCTTCGCCGCGACTACCACCTGCCCCTGCGCTTGCTGGGGATTGGCCTACCGCTCACGATCGCGTTTGGAACCCTTCTAGGGGCAGTGCTCTTTGACTCCCTGGCATTGTTGGAAGCGGCCGTGGTGGCGGCCATTCTGGCTCCCACCGACGCGGCGCTCGGCCAGACGGTCGTCAGCAACCCACGCGTGCCGGCCCGGGTCCGACAGGCCCTCAATGTCGAAAGCGGCTTGAACGGCCTTGCCCTCCCGGTAGTGCTCGTCTGCCTGGCGATGGCCGGTACCGCCGACGACTCCGAACAGATCGGATTCTGGGCGAACTTTACGGCCCACCAGATCGTCCTCGGTCCGCTGGTGGGCGTCGGAGTCGGGTATCTGGGTGGACGCCTAGTCTATCTCGGCACGCGTACCGGGTGGATGAATCACAGCTTTCAGCAGCTCTCTGCTCTGGCGCTGTCGTTGCTGGCCTTCGCGCTCGCCGAGCTCGTGGGGGGGAACGGCTTCATCGCCGCATTCACTGCGGGTCTGACCATCGGGAACACCTCTCGTCCCGTGTGCGCGTGTCTGTACGAGTTTGCCGAGGCCGAAGGCCAGCTGCTTGCGCTGCTCACGTTCATGATTTTTGGCGGCATGATGGTCTGGCCCATGCTCGAGCACCTGAACTGGCTCATCGCTGCGTACGGCGTGTTGAGCTTGGCCGTCGTACGGATGCTGGCGGTGGGAGTCAGCCTCATCGGCGCGGGCCTGCAAGGGGACACGGTCGTGTTCCTCGGATGGTTCGGGCCGAGGGGGTTGGCGTCGTTTGTGTTCGGCCTCCTGGCGCTCGAGCGAGCCAACATCGCCGGTCGCGAGGAAATCTTTGCGATCGTCATCGCGACAGTGCTTCTGAGCGTCTTCGCTCACGGCGTGACCGCGCTCCCGGGCACCAGGTGGTACGCCGCGCGAGCCGAAGAGATGAAAACCGAGCCCGACATGGCGGAATTCGTGCCGGTTGCCGAGATGCCGGTCCGCATCCCTCATCGAGGCTAGGAGCTCGACGAGTCGCGCTTCAGGAAGAACTCCCGGCGCTCTCCCATTGGCAGGTCGTGGACCTCGCCCCACAGGCCGATCTTGCACGTGTGATCGAAGCCCTTACCGCTCTCCACGCGGACGAGATCCGGCCCCAGGTCAAGATTGAGCCAGTGCTGCCGGTGGCGGATGCGCAGCCGGAGCCGCTGGAGCGGGTCGGGTAGCTCCGGGTTGAGCCAGAGCACACCGTCGCGGATCTCGATGCCCGTGTAGCACCGCTGCACGATGTCGACGGTCCCCGCCATCGCGCCGAGGTGGATCCCTTCGGCCGTGGTTCCGCCCTGGACGTCGGCGATGTCGCTTTCGAGCGCGCGACGGAGTTGCTCCCAGGATCCACCACGGTCCGTGCGCGACAGTACCCAGGCATGAACGATGGCGCTGAGCGTCGAGCCGTGCGACGTGCGCCACAGGTAGTAGTCGACGTTCCTGGGGATTGTTTCGTACTCGAACGGGTAGCCGAGACGCTCGAAGAGCTGGGAGAGTTCCTCCGACGAGAACAGATAGAACAGCATGAGCACGTCGGCCTGCTTCGAGGCCTTGTAGCGGTTGGCTGTGTCGCCCTCCTGTCCCAGGATGCGATCGAGACGCTGGATGTTGCCGTAGCGGGTGCGATAGCCGTCCCAGTCGAACTCCTCGAGCTCGCCGTAGCCCTCGAACTGGCTGATGATGCCGTCGTCGTGAAACACGACGCTCAGGCGCCGACTGATCACATCCCAGCGCACCAGCTCCTCGTCGGTGAGCCCAATCGATTCGCAGAGCTCGCGACGACGATGCGCGGCGAGCAACTGCAGCAGGTCGAGCGCCCGCCAGAGCACCCAGGCGGCCATGACGTTCGTGTAGGCGTTGTTGCGGAGGCCGGGCTCGCTGGCGCCGGGATAGGCGTCGTGGTACTCGTCCGGACCCATCACGCCCTCGATCTCGTACCGACCGAGCTCGGCGTTGTAAGTCGCGATGCTGGCCCAGAACCGAGCCACCTCGAGAATGATCTCGGCGCCGTAGCGCGAGATGAACTCCATGTCGCCCGTAGCGAGGTAGTACTGCCAGACGTTGTAGACGATCGCGGAGTTGATGTGCCGCTGCACCCTGGAGTGGTCCGGATTCCAGCCGCCACTCCGAGGGTTGAGATGGATCGCCTGGCTTTCCTCTCGGCCGTCGCTCGCGCTCTGCCACGGAAACATGGCGCCGGCGTAGCCCTGTTTCCGCGCGGCCCGGCGGGCCTCGCCCAGCCGGCGGTAGCGGTACATCAGCAGCGCGCGGGTCAGCTCGGGAATCCGCAGGTTGAGGAACGGAAGGATGAAGAGCTCGTCCCAGAAGACGTGTCCGCGGTAGGCCTCGCCGTGCAGGCCGCGTGCCGGCGCACCCGCGTCGAGGTCCATGGTGTGTCGCGAGACGGTCTGCAGCAGATGGAAGATGTGGAGCCGCAGGATCAGCTGGGTACGGTCGTCGCAGTCCAGGTCCACGTCGCATCGCCGCCACAGGCGAGCCCACGCGGCCTCATGGCTGTGCAGCAGGTCGGCGAAGTTCCCGGCCTCGGCCACGACCTTGGCCGCCTGATACGCGCAGTCGGCGATGGCCCGATCGCGCGACGTGTGGATCGCCACGATCTTCTCGATGCGCGCCGGGTGGGCCTCGGCGACGTCGAAGCGAAGCATCTGCTCGACGTAGCCGTCCTGCTCGAGCGTCTCGCGCTCGACCGGCAGTCGCACGTCGGCGAGGAAGCCGCGGGTGCGCGCCGCCTGGGCCATCTGGATCTCCGACTGCCGAGTCCGGACGCGTAGCTCCACGCCGTCCTCGCCGACGCGCCGCGTCCCCAGGGGAACGAGATGGTCGCCCCGGAGATCGTGATAGCGCGGGACTCCGGTGTTGCCCACGCGGCCGTCGAGGGCAGACCGGACCTCCAGTGGCCCCGACCAGTTCTCCGCCGTGATCGTCAGCTCGATCGCCGCGAGATGGGACGTGCCCATGTGGACCAGGCGACGGGTCCGCAACGTCGTCTCGCGGTGGTCGACCGGATCCCGGAGCCGCATTTGGCGCGACAGGACTCCGTGCTGGAGATCGAGCTCCTGCCGGTAGTCGACGACCGCCTCGCCCGCTGGATCGAGCCAGGTCCCCCGGGCGGCGCGGACCGCGAGGCAGAGCCAGTTGGGCCAGTTCACGAGGTCTTCGGACTCGATGACCCGGCCGGCCACCTCCGATTCGAGCCGGTCGTACGCGCCCGCCACGTAGGTGCCGGGGTAGTGCACGTCGTCCGCGACCGCGCTCTCGCTGGCGCCGCGAGTCGCGAGATAGCCGTTCCCGAGCGTGCACAGGCTCTCCCGCAGCCTCTCCTGCTCCGGGGCGAACCCCTCGTATGTCAGCCGCCAGCCGTTCACGTGACCTCCAGGCCGGGCGCGTCCAGGATCGAGGACCGCGGTCGGGACGCGCAGCCAGCTCCTACGCGGTCGACACGCCGACGCGCCTCGTCCTGACTATAGGAGCGAGCGGACGGCCGATCAACCGCCGCGGTCGCACGCGACGGGTCGCGGTGCTACGATTGCAGGGCCGGTTCGCAAGGGAGAACGCCGTCGTTCGCCGTCGCCCCGCGGTGATCATCATGGCTGGATTCACGTCGCGTCTCATCGGCGCCACCAAGCTCGACGTGCGCACGTACGAGGAGGTAGAGGCCGATACCGGCGCGACGGGGCAGGCCATGGTCGTGGTCCTGCTGTCCTCCCTGGCCGCCGGCGTGGGTAGCATGGGGTTCGCGGAGGGTGGCGCCGCCGGGCTGGTGGTGTGGTGTATCGCGGCGGCGATCGGCTGGGCGGCCTGGGCCTTCCTGACCTACCACATTGGCACCCGTGTGCTGCCCGGAGCCCAGACGCGTGCCGACGTTGGCGAGCTGCTACGGACGACCGGATTCGCTCAGGCGGCGGGACTCCTGCGTGTCCTGGGGCTCGTCCCGGTGGTCGGCCGCGGGCTGTGGCTGGCCGTCTGGCTGTGGCTGCTGGCGGCCATGGTGGTCGGCGTTCGGCAGGCGCTGGACTACGACAGCACGGCGCGGGCGGTGAGTGTCTGCCTGCTGGGCTGGATCTTGTCGCTCGTGTTCGTCATCGCAATCGGCCTCGTCTTCGGGCCCACCGTTTCCTAGTCTCCTGTTACAGTCATTCGTGGCGTAAGTCCCGCCCGGCGCCCGGCTGGCAAGGCGCGAGGCGCGAGGAATACGGCGAGCAACCCGTCGTGAAAGTCCCGCCTCGCACCAGGAGTGGCGTGGCACCTGTCGACAGGGCGCGACGCGGGAGTGTGACGTTTCCCGACGAGGCCTGACGCCGATCGCGTTGCCCACCGGCGACGGCGTGTCGTGGGGGAACCTGCTGTCGGAGGCCCGGACGGAGAAGTCGCCGCCGCCGCGCCGGCACTTCGATCTGTTCACGAACCAGGAGACCGAACATGAGCGGAGCCGGCTCGACCATGCCCGCCGCCCGCTACGTCCGGGCCGCCGCCCTGGCGGAGGTTCAGCGCGCCACGTGCGTGCCCGTGCAGGTCGACGGACATACCTTGGCGCTGTGTGCCCATGACGGCGCCGTCTTCGCGATGGATAACCGCTGCCCGCATCTGGGCTTCCCCTTGCACCGCGGCACCGTCAAGGACGGCGTCCTGACGTGCCACTGGCATCATGCCCGATTCGACCTGTCGAGCGGTGGCACCTTCGACCAGTGGGCCGACGATGTTCGGGTGTATCCCGTTCAGATCCGGGACGGCGACGTGTGGGTGGATCTCGCGCCGCCCGTCGATCCCCTGGGGCACCGGCGGCAGCGGCTGCGCGATGGCCTGGAGCGCGACATCCCGCTGGTCATCGCGAAGTCCGTGATCGCCCTGCTCGACGGGGGCGTGGACGCGCGGGAGCCGTTCCGCCACGGGATCCAATTCGGCACTCAGTATCGTCGGACCGGATGGGGGCAGGGTCTGACGATGCACACGTGCCTGATGAACCTGCTGCCGTGGCTCGAGCCCGAGAACCAGAGGCGGGCGCTGTATCACGGCCTGGCGGCGGTCGCGCGCAACTCGGCGGGTGAAGCGCCGCGGTTCGCGGTTCAGCCACTGCCCGGGTCTGCCGCGGATGTGTCCACGCTCAAGCGCTGGTTTCGTCAGTTCGTCGAGGTACGCGACGCGGAAGGCGCCGAGCGCTGCCTCGTGTCCGCGGTGCGCGCCGGAGCCGACGCCCGGCAGATAGCGGATCTGCTCTTTGCCGCCGCGACCGACCATCGCTACATCCAGATCGGCCACGTTCTCGACTTTACCAACAAGGCCCTGGAGGCGCTCGACCACATCGGCTGGGACGCCGCGGAGCCCGTCCTGGCGTGCCTGGCAAGCGGCTACGCCGAGGCCGACCGCATGGAGGAGGCGAACGCCTGGCGTTACCCCGTGGACCTGGTGGCCATCCTGGATCGCGCGTTCGACGCCCTGCCGCCCGCACTCGAGCGGGGCCTTCCCCGGCGCGGTGGCTGGGCCGGCCACGACGGGCTGGTCCCCGTCCTGCTGGGCGAGGATCCCCAGGCGATCGTCGACGCGCTGCTCACCGCGCTGGATGGCGGCGCGAGCCCAGAGGCGCTGGCCGGCCGCGTCGCCTATGCCGCCGCCCTCCGCATCGCGCAGTTCGATACGAGCAACGAGTTCGTCGACTGGGACACGGCGCTCCACACGTTCACGTTCGCGAATGCCGCCCACCAGGCGCTACGCCGCGCGGAGTCGCCCGAGCTGCTGCGTGGGGTGTTCGATGGCGCGATGAGCGTCTACCTCGACCGATTCCTGAACGTGCCGCCGGCACCGCTGCCGGGGGACGGCGCCGATGGAGATCCCGTGGCGCTACTACGGGAGCTCCCGAACGTGCTCGACCGGCAGCAGCAGGTCAACGAGGCGGGCGGGCTCGTCGGCCGGTATCTGACCGGCGGCGGGGATCCTCGCCCGCTGCTGGCGACGCTGGGCGGGGTCCTGCTGCGCGAGGATCGCGACTTCCACACCATTCAGGCAATCGAGGCCGCCGTCCAGCAGTACCGCCTGCTCGGCAATACGCAGGCGGGCACGCACGTCCTCGTCGCGGCCGTCCGTTATCTTGCCGCCCATGCCCCGACGGTACGCGCGCAAGAGCAGACCTTTGGCATCGCGCTGCGACTCTCACGGGGCCAGCAGCTTCACGAAGCGACCTAGCACACCCTCGTACCTCGAGGCATGCCCGGGCCGAAGCACACGTCGCGCCTTGCCCTCGCCGCCAGCCTGGCGCCAGACGTGGCAATCCAGGAGAAACTGGAAACTCTGGGGTTAGGCGCGGTAGGCGGGGACGCCCACGGCCTCGGCGTTGACGATGCTGGGTGCGGCGGGGGGCGGTGCGCCCTCGAGGAAGGCGTCGATGGTGTCACCTTGCCAGGCCGGAAGCTTGCGCAGAATGCCGGCCACGTTGCCGGCCGCCAGTGTGGCCATCCCCTGGCGGGTCCAGCCGGTCGCCGACGCGATGTGGGGCACGACCACGACGTTGTGCAGCTCGGCGAGCCCCGGCTCCATCTCCGGCTCGTGCTCGAAGACGTCGAGACCGACCCTGAAGTCCGGGTGCTGTCGGCAGTGCGCGACCAGCGCCGCCTCGTCGATGACCGGGCCCCGGCTGGCGTTGACCAGGATCGCGGTCGGCTTCATCACACCCAGCCGGGTCGCGTTCATCAGGTGCCGCGTCGTCTCGTCGAGCACGGGATGGAGGCTCACGACGTCCGACGTACGCAGGACCTCCTCGATGGAGGAGGCCCGCGTGCAGCGCACCGGCGGCTCTCCACGTGACTGGAGGAACGCCGCGTAGGCCGAGACGTAGTACTCGAGGGCGGTGTTCGGGTACAGGTCGTGATAGACGAGATCCATCTTGAAGCCATCGACCATCATGCGGGCATAGGCGGAACCGATTCGCCCCACGCCAACGACACCGACCGTTTTCCGCGTCAGGCGTTCGCCGAGGAACAGGGACGGCAGCCAGCCCTTGTAGCGACCGGCACGCATAAAGGCGTCGGCCTCGACGACGCGGCGTGCGGCGGACAGCGTCAAGGCGACGGCCATCTCGGTCGTGGTCTCGGTCAGGACACCGGGTGTGTTGCCGACGGCGATGCCGTGTCGGGTCGCGGCCTCCACGTCCACGTTGTTGTAGCCCACCGCGTAGTTGCTGTACGCCGTGCCTCCCGCGGCGGCGAGCGCCGCAAACAGCTCCTCGCCCCACTGTTCGGTCAGCTGGCCGATCGCGCCGTCGCACCGATCCCCGATCGTCTGGCGGATCTCGTCGACGCTCAGGATGTCCGTCGACGTGCCGATCTCGACTCGGCAGTCGGCCTGGTTCAGGATCTCCAGCCAGCGATCGCCCGGCAGATCCTTCGTCACGACGACACGCCGGCTCCCTGAAGGATTGTGTGTCCGCCACTCCGTGCCACTCACGCGCAAACCTCCAGTTCGCTGGTCGGTCATCGTCCGAATCGTCGAGAAAGCAAGCCTGCGTGCCCAGATTATCCCACACCGCGGCCCCAGGCCTCGGACTAGGCGCCCCTACTCCGCGTGCATCCGGCGAAGCCGAAGGTGGGGTTGCGCACGCAGCGCGCGGACGAGTGGCACATTGACACCAGCGTCATCCGGCTGCTGGATGGCACACGCGCGTATGTGCACGCGGTCATCGACAACTGCTCGCGCCGGATTCTGGCGTGGCGCGTCGCCGGCGATCGTCGGCGCACGCCTTGACAGCTATCTTCCAGCAGCTCCGCGACGACCACGCGGCGGACCAACTCATGGCGTTCGGGGCATCTAACGGGTCTCCGAGGCACAGGCGCTCGCGGGCCGGTTCGGTGAAAGCGACTGAGAGGGCGGCGCGGCCGAAGCCGTGTGTGTCTCAATCCTCGTCGCCCCGGTCCCATCGAAACCTCAGCTGCGACGTGACCGCGCGCGCCCGTGGTGCCACGCGACGCCGAGCGGAGGCTTTACATGTGGCCCAGTGCGACACATACCCGGGTCCGGACACGCGAGGGTGCCTGAGATCGATCCAGCCCGCATCGGGCACGGCATCGGTACTCTCGAAAAGGATGTCGTGTCCATTGATCGGAATGCGCTTGCCGTTCTCGATGTTCTCGACCCAGGTGATTGCGAGATCGCAGTCCTTGCAGGTCGTTTCTTCGACACTCGAGAGCCGGACCCACATGGATTCTGAACCTCACCAGTGTTTCGGTCGACGAGGTCGCTCGCTCGCACGCCCCTCATGCCCCGCCGCGGAACTTACCTCAACTGTATCGCACAGGCGCCCTGGCCTGTTCCCCGATCAAGGGTCTGCCGATACTGCGCGGCCCCTCAGTCTGGTCAGAGCATGAGGGACAGTTGGAAGGACTTTGAGGAACTCCTACAGACTTTACAGCTTGACGCGAAGTGACGAATCGTCGACAATGTACGTCCTCCTCAGCGCGATACGAACCCAAATTGTCGGCGATACCAGGCAAGAGTCTGGTCTGCAGGGCGTGCCTCCGGTGGCGCTTGCAGAATCGCACGGATCGGGAATGGTTAGATGTCGAGCGAGCGCGTGAGGCGCAGTCCGGTCAGACGCACGCTGACGGCCGTGGCGGCCGGCTCGACGTGTATCGCCGCCCTTCTGTTGGGACTCTCGCCATGGAGTCCCCTGCTCTGCCGATCGACCGGGCCCGACCAAGCGGCGCCGCGACCGGCGGCGCCACAGGCGACGTCCCGTTCGTCCTACCGCCGCCCACCGGCCACGCCGGTGGCGACAAGGCGGACGAGCCGATTGCCCACCGACCGACCCGAGTTCGGCCCGCAGGATCGACCCCGGATGGTCACACGACCGGCCCAGAACCAGCCCGACTTCGCACCGGCCGTTGAACCACCCACGGTCACAGAGCAAAGTGCGATCCCCCGTACGCTCCAGGCGCGCCTCAGGAACCGCGTTCCATCAGGCGCCCGTGTCAGGAGGCGGGCCCGAGACGTCGTTCCGACCGCGCAGGCCTCCAAGCTGGACCGCGCGCTTCGGCAGGTGCTCGACACCGAGCCGGCGACACCGGTGCGGGTCATCGTGCAGACGTCGCCGGGCGCACAGGCTCGCACAGCCACCTGGCTCGGTCGACAAGGTCGGCGGATCCACGGTCTACATCGCAGCATCAACGGATTCACGGCCACGCTATCGGCAGCCGATGTCGCGGCCCTGACCACCGACGGGGCAATCCGCCGAGTGTCGATCGACGCGACGGTCCGCGCCAGCAACGACGTCACGCCTGGGCATGTGTTGCGGGACACCCTGGGTCTGCTCAAGGGCGGCGGCGTTTATACCGGCGGGAGCTCCTGGGCCGCCGACAAGATCGGCGTCGCGGTCGTCGACTCGGGCATTGAACCGTCGAAAGACATTCACACAGACCGCATCGTCGGGTTCTACGACTTCACCAGGCAGAACTCGAGCGGCGCACCTCGCATCGTCGCACCGTTCGACGATTACGGCCACGGCACCCACGTGACCGGGCTCATTGGCGGCAGTGGTGATTCGTCGTCCGATACCTACGAGGGTGGGGCCTCCAAGGCGCACTTCGTTGGGTACAAGGTGCTGGACGCGCAGGGCTCCGGGTACACCAGCGACGTGGTCGCGGCGATCGACCACGCGATCGCCCACAAGGACCGGCACAACATCCATGTGATGAACCTGTCGCTCGGCCATCCCATCTTCGAACCGGTCGCGACGGACCCGCTGGTACAGGCGGTCGAGCGCGCGGTGGACGCCGGTCTACTCGTCGTCGTGTCGGCCGGGAACGATGGCCGCAGCCGCGAGACAGGCGAACCAGCCTACGCTGGCATTTCCTCCCCCGGTAATGCCCCGTCGGCCATCACGGTGGGCGCCTTCGATGTCAAAGGCACCGTGACCCGTATTGACGACAGCGTGACGGACTACAGCTCGCGAGGACCGACCTGGTATGACGCCTTGGCCAAGCCGGACGTGGTCGCGCCAGGACACAAGCTGGTCGCCACGGTGGCCAAGAGCAGCACGCTGGCGAGCGCGCATCCTGACCAGCTCGTACTCGCCGACGCTCCGAGCGTCGAGGAAGCGTCCTACATCCAGATGAGCGGCACCAGCATGGGGGCCGCCGTCGTGGCCGGGGCGGTCGCCGTCATGGTGGAGGCTCACCGAGACAACAAGGACGACGACTCGGACCCTGACCTCCAGCAGAATGCGATCAAGGCGATCCTGCAGTTCACGGCATTGCCCCTCGAACTCGAGGATGCGCTCAGCCAGGGTGCGGGCGCCATCAACGTCGCGGGAGCCGTGAGACTAGCGGCCGCTATCGACACAACCGCCGCTCGAGGCTCCAGGTGGCTGACCGAACCGGTCACGCCGGTCGATTTCATCGGTGGTGCTGCTCTGACGTGGGCCCAGCGGCTGCTCTGGGGCGACCGACTCCTGTGGGGCGATCTGATCTACCAGCACGAAACCGCGTGGGCCCAACGGCTTCTCTGGGGCGACCGCCGGGTCTGGGGTGAGCGCATCGTGTGGGGCGACGATCTCGACGACAGCGTGGTCTGGGGTAACCGCCTGCTCTGGGGTGATCGCCTCGTGTGGGGCGACGGCTCACTCGGGCTGGACGACGGCAGCCAGATTCTCTGGGGCGATCGCCTCCTGTGGGGGGACCGCCTCCTCTGGGGCGACCTGGCCGCCTATCTGTCATTGCCTGGCCCGGACTCCATCAGTGGTCTCGGCCTCGACGATGTGGATCCGGTCGAACTTGGCGACTGGGTTCCCCGATCTGAGTCTCGGCCGACCGTGGCAGCGCCTCCGACACCACCGGTCGTACCCGTTACGACAGGGTCAAGCGCGCTGACACCGGGCAACCCGCCGGCGACGAAGAAGTCACGGGTCGTTGAGAAGCGGCGGGCCCGAGACAAGCCGAGGTCGAAACGCTCTACGCGGTCGCGCCGGGGGCGTCGGTGAGTCAAGCAGATAGGATGCCAATATCCCCGAAGCTCTCGCACTGCGGTAAGGCCTATGTGGGCCTCGTCGTGGCCGTCGGTGCCGGCCTGCTGCTCAACGCGCTGGTCGAGCTCAGCGCCGGACAGGTATCGCCGCTCTGGCTCTTGCTTGCCGGGCTGACGCTGGTCAGCGGTCGGTTGTCGATCCGGCTGCCGTCGACACACGCGACTATTTCGGTCGCCGAGACGTTCATCTTCTCGTCGGTCCTGCTGTTTGGTGTGGCGCCGGCGATCCTGACGTCCGCGCTCGACGCCTTCGTCGCCTCACGCACCGGACGCAGCAGCCGCAACGCCTATCGAGCGTCCTTCAACGTGGCCGAGTCGACCCTGTCCGTCTGGGTCGTGGCCACGCTGTTCTACTCGTTGACCGGCGTCGAGCCGCTCTTCGGTCGGCCGGTGCCTGTCGCGCCGCTGCTGCTGCCGCTGCTGCTGATGACGACGCTCTTCTTCGCGCTCAACGGCGCCCTGCAGCTGCTCGCCGTCTGGTTCGAGCGCGACGTCGTTCCCCAGCGGCTCATCGCCGAGTATCTGCCACACCTCGCACTGACCTATTTCACGACGCTGTGTTTCGTGGTGCTGCTCGTCGTCAACGTCGACAATCTCCGGTTCGGCGTGGTCGGCGTGTTGGCGCCGCTGACCGTGCTCTACTACGTCTCGTCGAGGCTGACGCACGACAAGCGGGCGACGGAGTCGGCGTTGCGCGAGAGCGAAGCGCGGGTTGGAGAACTGTCACGACAGGTCACCGACGTACCGTGGATGATCGTGGCCGACGTCGACAGGCCGTTCACGCGGGTCAACCGGGCGTTCACGAAGACACTCGGCTGGAGCGAAGCGGAGCTGCTGTCGCGCTCGTTCCTGGATCTCGTGCACCCGGAAGATCGAGCGTCCACAATGGCTAGGGTGCAGACGCTCGAGGGCGACGGCGAAGAGGTCGCCTACTTCGAGAGCCGGTGCCGGTGCCGAGATGGATCGTGGAAGTGGCTCGCGTGGACCTGTTCGGCCACGCCAGAGGGATCGAGGTATTTCTATGCGGTGGCGCGAGACATCAGTCGCGAGAGGCACACCGACGAGGCCCTGCGCTTCCGCGACTCGGTGTTCGAGTCGATGGAGCTGGGACTGTTGATCGCAGATGTCACCCAGCCCGACCACCCGATCGTCTACTGCAATCCGGCAGCGGTGCGGATCACCGGGTACTCCGAAGCAGAGCTGATCGGCCGGAACAGTCGCTTTCTCCAGAAGAACGACCGGCACCAGATTCCGCTGGCCGAGCTACGGTCGGCTGTCGCACAGGGTCGAGCGACGCGCATCGTCCTGCGGAACTACCGCAAGAACGGAGAGCTGTTCTGGAACGAGCTGACCCTCTCTCCGGTCCACGACAGCGCCGGCCGGGTGACCCACTTTGTCGGTCTCCAGCACGATTTCACGGAAATCGTGATGGCCGAACGTTCACGATGGAGCAGGCTTGCCGGTCGAATCAACAACCTCGCTCCGCGGCAGAAGCAGGTCCTGGACGGGCTGGTCGCGGGAAAGAACATCAAGACCGTGGCCCATGAGCTGGGAATCGCACAGAAGACGGCGGAAATGCACCGGCGGAGGGTCCTCGAGAAGATGGACGTCGGCAGTGTGGTGGAACTCGTGCGGTTGGTGCTGACGAGCGCGCCAGGATCCGAGACGCCATCCGAGTATCTGCCGGTCCCGCCACGCGTGAGCGAGACACTGAGAGGTGGACCCCGAAATTCGGACAGGTTGCTAAGGTGGGATCCAGACCACAGAGAAGGAGTCTGGAATGTCCCGAAAGAGACGGAACTACCCGGCTGAGCTGAAGGCGAAAGTCGCGCTGGAGGCTCTCCGCGAAGAGGCAACGATGACCGAGCTGGCCTCTCGGTACGACGTTCACCCGAATCTGATCGCGAACTGGAAGAAGAAGGCACGCGAACACGTGCTGGCGAGCTTCGCAGGCAAGCACGAGTACCAGGAGGCCTCTCGAGCGGTCGAGATCAAGGAGTTGCGAGCGAAGGTGGGCGAGCTCGTGATCGAGTGGGATTTTTTGTCCAAGGCCTTCGGTCGGTGAGCCACGGCCGGAGGGAAACGATGGTCGATCCCGACCATGCCGCGCTCAGCATCACACGCCAGTGTGGCCTGCTCTCGATCGCCCGCTCGTCGTTCTACTACGAGGGCAAGGGCGAGAGCCCGCTGAATCTGCGGCTGATGCGGCGCATCGATGAGCAGTTTCTGGAGACGCCCTTCTACGGCTCGCGGCAGATGACGCGCTGGCTGCTGCGCCAAGGCGCCAGGGTCAGCCGCAAGCGCGTCCGGCGCCTGATGCGGCGCTTGGGCCTGGAGGCGATCTTCCAACGGCCCAGGACGTCTCAGCCGCACCCGGCGCACAGGGTCTATCCCTACCTGTTGCGCGATCTGCCGATCACGCGGCCGAACCACGTGTGGTGCACGGATGTTACCTATATCCCGTTGCAGCGAGGCTTTCTGTACCTCGTCGCGGTGATGGATTGGGCGAGCCGCAAGGTGCTGTCCTGGCGTCTGTCCAACACGCTCGATGCGCACTTCTGCGTCGAGGCCTTGCACGAGGCGCTCGAGCACTATGGCCCTCCGGAGATCTTCAACAGCGACCAGGGCAGCCAATTCACCAGCGTCGACTTCACCGACGTGCTCACGGAGGCTGGCATTCGCATCTCAATGGACGGCAAGGGCCGCTGGATGGACAACGTGTTCATCGAGCGGCTGTGGCGATCGCTCAAGTACGAGTGCGTCTACCTGTCTGAGTTCGCGACCGGCGCCCAGGCCCGGACCGGCATCGGCTGGTGGATGGACTTCTACGACCGACGCCGGCCCCACTCGGCGCTCAACGACCGGACGCCGGCCGAGGCGTATACTGACGACGGGGCTGACCGGAGCCCGGGGCTATGCCCCGGTTCCCGTCAGCCCAAGGTCGCTTGAATCATGAACCGGATTCCACCTTAGCTGTGACGAAAACCTGTCCAAAGGATGGGGTCCACCTCTCTGAACCAGGCTCCGGGGCGCTCCCATCTGGAACAATCCACCAAGTAACCCCAACCGATCAACCTACCGGCCTCGACACTTTCGCCGGATCTACGCCGCAGCACCAACACAGGATTCTCCTGTATCAAGTGTTCTGGGGGTGTGTCCATCGCCGGTGATTACCCTCCTTCGTGCACACTCTTGCACCGGGTTTCTCGAAACGGCGCAGGTTGGCGGTAGGCCGGTTGTCGGCAAGACACTCCAGGCCTTCTAGGGTTTTTCCCTTCTTGCAGTTAGCAATAGACAGTGAGAGGATGCCATCCCGGTCGGGCGCGCCTTGCATTGAGCATTCTTGCGTCTTTGATGTGTGATGCTGGCGCCATGTCCAGTCCATGTCAAGGGCGGACCAAAGTTAGACCACGGTGGCGGAGGAAAATTAGACCACCCGGCCCGGTGGACGGCGTGCCTGAGAGTGGCTGTGCGGCCGGGCTGGAGGAGTCAAGCCCATTCTTAGAGTCTCCCTCTGGGATGGGTGAAACCCCTCGCCTTTAGGCGAAGCCTTCAGGAGGCCGCAGGGCCGGACCTCTTCGGGCTCTGGGACGTGCGCCGTGATAGTCGGCTTCAGCCGACGCGGCGCACTGATTCCCTCGCCTTCAGGCGAGGGAGACTCAATTGAAACTCTCTACGGCTCCGGATTCGTCATGCGGCCTTCTTCGATGTCGTCGTGTCGATCTTCAGTTCTTGCTTCAACGCGGCACGAAGCGTGGGCAGGTGGCGGTAGCCCATCAGCTTCCGCAGGCGCGGCTCGATGTCCAGGAGCGCGGTCGCCAGCCAGCGGTGGCGTTGGCTCGAGTTCTGCCAGTGGTCAACCTTCGCACAGCGTTCCTCAACGAGCGCATTGACCGACTCCAGACAGTTCGTCGTCTTCAGCGACCGGCCCAGCACCCCGTACAGCCCGAGGCGATGCAGCGTTAAGGTTTCGTCCAGACCTTCTGTCAAGCTCCGAGCCGCCGACTGGTTCCGTTCGTCGAGCTCGCCCTGGAGCGTCTTGAGCGCCGTGAGGGCCTCGTCGTACTCCGGCCGGTTGTAGGCGCGCTGGAGGCGCTGACGCCACGCCGCCAGTTCGCTCTTGGCCAGGTGACTCACCACGTTCTCCCGCTTGTGCCACTGGCACCGTTGGACCAGGGCGCGGTGGCGGAAGGTCTTCCGGACGGCTGCCCGCAGCCCCTTGCTGCCGTCGAGGATCACCAGCAGGCCCTGCGAGAGGTCCAGCCCCCGCTCGACCAACGACCGCAAGAACAGCGTCAGCACCCGCTCATTCTCCGTGTCCGTCTCCACGAAGCCGAGGAAGTGTTTCGCCCCAGAAATGGTGATGCCCAGTGCGATGACCATTGTGGCCTCGGCGAACGTCTTGCCGTCCAATACGATGGCCACGACGTCCTCAGCGGCCAGGTCCCGCTCCTGGAGCTCGTGAAGCTTCGCGGCGCTGGCCTCGATGAAGCCTCGGGACACCGTCGACCCCGACAGCCCGATCGCGCCGGGAATCGCCTCGGCGGCCGCCTCGTAGTTGCGACACGAGATCCCATAGAGCCCGCGCTTCAGCAGGAGGTCATTCACCGCGCCGTCGCCATGCAACGCCTCGTAGGCGCGCAACGGAATCTCCCGCCCCGCGACCCCGCGCACCCGCGGCACCCGAATCGGCACCCGCTGCCCCGCCAGGCCGACGGTCCCAGGGTTGCTACCGTGCCGGCGGCCCCCGATCGACGCGGCCTTGCGGGCGTAGCGCTCGCCAGCCAGCGCCGTTACCTCCTCGTCGAGCACCTCCTCCACGTGCATCAAGCCCAGCGGGACCAGCGAGCGGATCAGCTCCACCTTGGCGTCCAGCTCCAGCGCGGTGTAGTCCTCGCGCCGGATGACCTCGACCCGGCCCAGCTTGCGACCCTTCTTGCGCTTCCTGACAGGACGTAGGACACTGCTCATCCCGGCTCCTTTCTCTCGTGGGTTGATGGCCGTTTTGCTTAACGTCATCAAACCACAGGGTGTGGGAGCCGTTTCAATTTCCAACTAAGTTTCGCTCACCCTCGGCTGGAGCGGAGGCTGGGCGCGCCTGTGGGCGGGCCCAGACGGAGCGGAAGCCCGGCTGCACCGCCAGCAGCTTGCGAAGGGAGGCGTCAGGACGCCGGAGCGGCAGCGTCGTGGCGGGCGTGCGTGCTGTGTGCGAGGCGATAGCTGTCGCCGTTCAGCTCCAGCATGTGGACGTGATGGGTCAACCGGTCGAGCAGCGCGCCGGTCAGCCGTTGAGAGCCGAAGATCTCGGTCCATTCGTTGAAGGGCAGATTCGAGGTCACCAGCGTCGATGCTTGCTCGTAGCGCTGGGAGAAGATCGCGAACAGCAGCTCGGCGCCGGTCTTGGACAACGGCACGGAGCCGAGTTCGTCCACGATCAACAGATCCTGCTTGGCAAGCTGCTTCTGGAGGCGCAGCAGGCGCTTCTCATCCCGGGCCTCGAGCAGTTCGTTCACCAGCGCGGCGGCGGTGAGGAAGCGCCCCCGATAGCCCTTCTGACAGGCCGCCAGCCCCAACGCCAGTGCCAGATGCGTCTTGCCCGTGCCGGAGTTGCCTAACGCCAACACGTTCTCTCGGCGGTCGAGATACGCCGAGCGCGCCAGCTCCAGCACCAGGCGCTTATTCAACGACGGGATTGCGCGGAACGCGAAGGTCTCGAGACTCTTCAAGACCGGGAACTTGGCGGCCTTGATGCGGCGCT
This sequence comes from Vicinamibacterales bacterium, assembly GCA_965197935.1. Classification (GTDB taxonomy): domain Bacteria; phylum Acidobacteriota; class Vicinamibacteria; order Vicinamibacterales; family CAZQMT01; genus CAZQMT01. Next base: position 2,573,765 of record CBDAOD010000003.1, read on the forward strand.
CGGGGGCGCGCTGCTCGCGATCAAGCCACTCCAGCTCGCAGAGGCGGAGCAGATAGCGCGGACAGTCCAGCCCTTCCTGGGCGCACTGCCGCGCCACTTTGTCGTACTCGCGCAGAAAGGTCGGCAGGCGCAGGGCCTTGAGCTGCGCGTCGAGCCGCAGGGTCGGTTTTGCCATCACGCAGCGCCTGCCCCCAGCAGCGCCAGGTAGTCCGCTGCCGCGGTCGTCGCGCCGCGCGCGGCCGGGAGATGCGGATACTGCGCCAGGTCGAGGCGGGGCGGCCGGTGTTCGATGCGACACAGCCCCAGATGCTTGACGGCGTCGAACCCGATCACGCCCAGGGCGAGGGCGTCCCGGACAGCGCCGCTGACGTGGGCGAACCGAAAGTCTGCGAGCAGCCGCAGCACCTGCACGTACTCGCGCGTCCCCGCCGTGCCCAGCCGGGCCTCCCACAGACGCCGTCGCCGACCAAACGCTTCCGGCAGCTCCCAGCCGGCTAGCGGCGCCGCTTGATCGAGCGCCCCGGTCTTGCGCTCCAGCAAGGCCAAGTAGTGCAGCGGCTCGAAGATCAACGCGTCCCGCTCGTAGCTGCGAGGATGGCGGGCGATTACGGTACTGCCGCACACGACCACGACGGTGTCCACGTAGCCCTTCACCACCACCTCGCGGTGGCCGTAGGCGGTCGGCACCGAGTAGGCGTTGCGGCGGTCGCGCACCAGCGACAACGACGTGACCCGCGTCGGGCGCGTGTCGCAGGCTTCATACGGGACCGGCGGCAACGGCAACAACGCGGCGCGGTCGCGCGCGAAGCGCTCCCCGATCGTCTCGGTGTGCCGCCGCAACCGCTGCCCGCGCCGCGCGCGGCACTGGCGCTCCAAGTCGGCGTTCAACGCGTCCCAACTGGCCACGCGCGGGACCGGCACGAAGAAGTTGCGGCGGGCGTAGCCGACCCGCCCTTCCACCTTGCCTTTGTCGTTGCCCTTCCCCGGTCGTCCGAAGCGATCGTCGAACAGGTAGTGCGACTGGAGTTCGCTGAAGACTTGGGTCCGCTGGCGCGTGCCGTCACCGAGAATCCGCGCCACCGCCAGCTTGGTGTTGTCGTAGACGATGCCACGCGGTACGCCGCCGAAATAGTGAAACGCCGCGTTGTGCCCGTCACAGAAACGCCTCCGTCGTCTCGGCCGGAAACGCCTGCACGAACGCGTCGGCGCTGTGCGGCAGATCCACGACCAGGTAGTGCGCCTTGCATTCGACGCTGGCGACGACCACCAGCGCTTCACCGAAGTCGGCCTGGGCGTCGCCCGGCGGGTGCACGAGCGGCACGAACATCTCTTGCCCGCCCAGCTTCCGCCGGCGCCCGTAGTCTTTGACGATGGTGTAGCCGCCCGTGAAAGCGTGCTCCGCGCGCAAGCGCTCCCAGATGCGCTTCGCCGTGTGCCGTTGCTTCTTCGGACGCGGCTGATCGTCGGTGAGGATCTGATCGATGCCCCTGGTGAAGGCGTCCAGTTTCGGACACCGGATCGGTTTCGCCCGGCGATACCCGGGCGGCAGTCGGTCGCGCAGCATCTTGCGCACCGTCTCCCGGGCCAGCCCGAAGCAGCGCGCCGCCGCCCGCTCGCTCAACCCCTCCACATAGACGCTGCGTCGCACCTCCGCATAGAGCTCCACTCGATACATCCCTCCTGTGTCCCACAAAACACTCTCGGAATGCTCGGTGGACCACTCGAGCGGTCTGGTTTTCTGCCGCCCTCAAGCGCTTCCAACCGCCGCGCTGTGGTCTATTCTTGCTCCGCCGTTCTCAGTCGCACCGGTCCGATGGTTGGACGGCGCGGGAGCAGCAGTCGGGTGAGGGCCAGTCGTCCTTCTGTGGCAGCCGAATGAACCGACCAAGCAGCCGTTCAGCCGCGATCCGAGCGATGGCCGCAGCGTCGCCGGATCCCTTCGCTGGTCTCGCCAGGGTCATCACGGCGACGAAGGCCACCGCGAAGGCGGCCCTTGCACGAGGTGCGCGTGCCCTCGCTCTCGGAGCATCGAACGGGAATTCTCTGCTCGGCGACCCGGACCTGTATCGGCGACAGATCGAGCGGCTCCACAACAAGTATCTGTTCACACCGCAGTTCTACGACCTCCAGCAGGAAGGGGTTCCCTTCGCCAGCATCAGCAGGGATGCTGGGAAGTTCGCGAAGCTCATTGCCCGCGAAATCGGCCGTGGTGAATTCCAGTTCGAGCCAGGCGAAGTCCGGCAGATCCACACAGCCGGGAAGACACGAGAGGTGTTCTCGTTCGGGCTCACCGATCTGATCGTGCACCGGGCGATCTCGGCCCTGATTGAGGGAGCAATGCATCCGGTTCTCTCCCCGCAGCTGTACTCCTACAGAACGGGTGTCTCCTGGATCGCGCCAGCCTCTGATTTCAGCGCCTACGTACGCGCCCATGTGAAGAGTCATCCCGATCCCAGGGACAGAGGAATATTCGTCCTGCGGCGAGACATCGAATCGTATACCGACACGATTCCAGTGGGGGCGAACTCGAGAGTCTGGCCGATGATTCGAGCGGTCCTCGACTCTGCAGGTACGAAGGCGATCACGCCGTACGAATGGAGCCTGATAGAGAACGTGGTCCGTCCCGTCGTGAGCGCCAGAGATGGCGGTCTCTACTCCTTGAGCGGTGGCATTCCAACGGGTCAGCCGATCGGGCCCGTGTTGTACAACCTCTATCTTGCGGAATTCGACCACGAGTTCGACCAGATTCCCGGGGCGTTCTATGGCCGCTATTCCGATGACATGCTGTTTGCCCACACCGAGCTCAGCGTCGTGAAACAGGCCGGAAGACGCATCGAAGACCTCCTGTCCGGGCTCGACCTTCGCTTGAACCCGGCCAAGAGCCAGAATCTCTATCTCACGGCAGCCGGACGTCGTCCCACCGACTGGGAACGTGGCAGGGGCACGAGCTCGATACCATACGTCGGCACGAACATATCGGCTCAGGGCACCGTGGGCCTGAATCGCAAGAAGCTGCGTGTCCTGCTTCGTGACATCGAGCGTCGTGTCCGCCACACGGTCGACGCCCTGCAGGATCGAGAACCGGCCCACGCTGGACCAATCGTCTGTTCGGTCGTCAACAGAGTGCTTCGGTCCCACGCCACCATCGGCCGAGGGCGTTCGGCTCCCTTGGTCCGGCGGGTTGTCACCGACCGTGCCCAGCTCGCGCAGCTCGACTACTGGATCGCACGAATCGTGCTGAAGGCCGTCGTTGGACCCGGGGTCCGTGCCTTCCGGCGGGTTTCGTACAGGACGGTCAGGGAAGATTGGGGCCTCATGTCACTGCTGTATGCCCGCAACCGGTGGGGCAAGTAGACCATGAATGCGCTGTTGAGCTGGTTCCATCAGCAGGCGGAACGTGAAAAGAGAGTCGTCTCTCTGCAAGATGCTTTGCTGAGCAACCGGTTTCTTGCTTACGCATGGGTGAGGCTGCGCTATTTCACGCTTCGTTTCGGTATGGCCTCTGCCCTGCCTGCAGTCAAGGTGGCGCTGCTGTACCAGGTGTTCTCACATAGCCAGTTCGTTGCGGTGCTGTTGATCCAGACGGCCCTGGGGCTGGTTGGCAGCTTCTGGTGGGGTCTGCTCGAGTTGATGCGTGAACGGGTCAGGGATCTCTATCGCTCAGGAGAGCGACATCGGATTCCACAGGCGATCGCGCAGTGGCTCTCTTTCTCGGTCACGGCATCCATCGTGACGCTCATGCTCGGCCTGGCGTCGGCAGGATGGTGGGTGTGGCACCAGGGGCAGGGGTTCGGCGCGGCCGACCTGTATGTGCTCGCCATCGTCGCTGGCTTCGCGTTACGGGTGCCGGCGCGGTGCTATCACTCTGGCATCTACGCGATACGGAGAATCTACCGGCCGCCTCTGGCCATCGTCACCGTCGAAGCGGTCAGCTTTGTCGGCGTACTCGGGTTCTGGCCATGGCTCGGCACGTGGAGTCTTCCGATCGGTGCGATCATTTCTACGCTCACCGCGACCGGCGTGATGGTTCATTACACACGCCGGACGTATGACTTCTTCCGATTCGCCCCGTCGCGGTTTTTTAGACTCGACCGGCCGTCTTCGCCTCAAGGCGTTTCGGCCGTGACGGCGTTGAAGTGCGGGCTGTCATATGTGGCCATGAACATGGACTCGCTCCTGGTGCTCGCCATGTTCACTGCCGCTCCAGGTGCGGTTGGCAGACCGGAGCTGTTCATCATCTTCTTCCTCTTGAGTCCGGCCATTCGGGCTGGGTCCGACTGGGCGCAGCTCTTCTACTTCGACCTGAAACGGCTGGAGATCAGGCCGTTTGGCAGTCTGCGCAGACGATTCGAAAAGCACGTCCTTTGGCTGGCGTTGGGTCTGCCACTTGTACTCTGGGCGTTGTCAATGGTTGTCGCGGCCCTGGCGTTCCAGCAAACACTCGGCGATCTCTACTGGCTGATGATCCCGTTCTTCATCGCGCGGTCCTTGCTCGCGGCGGTCCAGGTTCAATCTTTCTCCCGGGGGGCCTACGGGGTCCTTCTGACGAGCGGGGCCTTACTCATGGGCGGATTCGTGGCGGTAGGTCGGATAGTGGGTGGCGAGGGGGTTCAGCTCATCTGGATATCCGTCATCATGCTGTCGACGTTCTTCGTATTGAGAGGCCGACTGGAGCGGGTCGAGAGGGATCGTGAACACCGGCGGTTGTTGTGGCCCAGCGAATGGCTGGCGCGGCTGGGAAGCGTGACGACACCGGTCAGAGTTTCGGCAGCACAGTTCTGGGTTGACCCAAACGACGAAAACGAGGGGAACATCGAGCGATGGGCAAGAGATAATCGATGGAGACACGGGCAGGTCGGAGAGAGGATCGCGGTCAAGATCGGCGTGGAGGGCGGGGTCACACTGGTCAGACCAGGTCGCATCGTCTGGTATGAGCTGGCCGCTGGCGTCCACTCAAGAAGCCTGGAATGGATCATGATTCAGGGGGCAGGCCTCTTGCGATCGATCGGCCATACCGGAATCGAGGCTAGCGGCCTGGCCGCGTTGAAGTCAGCAACCGCTCGCGATCTTCTGGGGGATGACCTTTCTGGCGACTTGAGCAAAGGTGTTGAGCCCGTCCGCCTGGCCGACGTGCACGAGGCGTTTCGCGCCCTGTTTCCCGGCGGCGTGATCTATGATCCGAATCAACCAGCCGCGCCCTTGTTCGACGGATCGTCATCGAACGATAGGAGCCTGATCTGGCGCGACGCGATGGAGTTCGCCAGAGGCACCAGACCGAGGCGGGAGAATCCGGCGTTCGAAGTGACCGCGCTGTGCCCGGGAGGCCAGCTGCAATCTCTTTTCTTGGTCGACCGGCGGGCCAAGCAAGCATTGCGTTCAGAATGGCGACAAGCTATCCGTCAGTTCAACTTGCGGGCCTCGTTAGGCACCATCGCCTAAGCGGCTCAAGATGAGAGGCGATGACGCTCGCTAGTACTACTTTGTTAGATCCGCAATTGCACCGACTTTAGCGCCTCGATGCGCTTCAGGTAGAACGGCCGTGGAGCAAAGAGGTCCGCGGTGAAGATTTCCTGCACGATCGCGCGGGCCACTGGAAAGGTGAGCCCGGCGAGGTGCCGCCGCCGCTCGGCCTGCAGGAAGTTGTACGTCACGACGGTGAGCACGACGTGATGGTGCCAGCCCGGGAACGTGCGGCCTTCGAAGTGATCCAACCCGAGGTGGGTCTTCAACTCTTGGTACTGCTGCTCGATGGCCCACCGCTGATGCGCGAGTCGGACGAGCTGCGGCCAGGAGGTGGTGGCCGGCAGGTTGACGAAGAAGTATTTGGTCCGCGGCGTCGCGCCCGTGTCGCGTTCGGCCAGCAGCCACACCTCGGGGGCGAGCCGGCGGTCGCGCCAGTCGTGGGCCGGGGTCACCCGCAGGGCCACACACTGGACCGTCCAGCGGCGCCCGCCGCGGCGGTTGCGCCAGCTGATGGGCCGCCACCGCGGCTGCGCCTTGGCGGCCTGGGCCACCGTGTACGCCCGCACGCCCGCCGCTAGGTCTGGCCGGGTGCGCGGGCGCCCCAGCCGGCCGCCCCGCCGGTGCCCGAGGCGCGGCCGCCCCAGGAACACGGTCTGCGACGAGGAAATCCCCACCGCATAGGGGAGCCGCAACCGATGCCACATGGCCCGAAACAGGCCGGTATCGCCAAACTCCGCATCGGCCAGCACGCCGGTGCCGGTGAGGCCGCTGGCGCGCACCTGCCGGAGCAGGGTGAGCGCTTGGCGCCACTTCGCCTGCAACCGGACACCCCGGGGAAGCCGCGCCCGATCGCGGGCGGCGTCGGTCAGCCACGCCTCGGGCACATAGAGCGCGGCCCCCAGCAAGTAGGCGCGCAGCCCGGTCCACAGCGCCGCGGTGACCGCCACTTGGCCATTGGCGACTTTCCCCACGGCCCCACAGTACTGGCGGGCCACCCCGACCGAGGACGTCCCTGGCTTGGGGAAACTCGTGCCAGCGAAGATCACCAGCCCTTCGCGTTCGGGCAGCACCGCCCGCAGGCAGCGCCAGACGCCGTCGGCACTCCACGGCGCATCGGTGATGAAGTGTTGGAACGCTTGATAGCCCCCGGGATCGGTCCCCCGCGCCAGCATCGCTTCCATCGACTTGCGCGGGCTGTCGCTGAGCAACCCCTGGACGTACCGGCGCAACGCCAGCTCCTGTGCGCGCTGGCCGAAGCACGCCTTGAAGGCCTCGAGCCATCTCATCAGGCGACGCAACTGCCCCACCGTGCGGCGGTCGTGCACTACCGCGCAGGGTACCGAATTCGCCGGAAAAGTACAATGTCCTCAAATTAGATCACTTGTCGGATCTCGCCCAAATTGTGCGATCTAACAAAGTAGTACTAGGCGGCGGCCCGAGAATCGGGGACACGCTGAGCGACTGGTTCTAACTAATCGACTAGGCCGGTATTGAGGAAGTCTGGTCGCTCGGATAGCGCATACAATGGTCCGTCCGGTCGCGGAAAGATGGCACCCGGTTTGAACCAGGCAGACGAAGTGACACCTAGAACCCGAATTGCACTCGCGGCGGCGCTCGTGGCGTGTGCTGTCGGGTTGATCGCATGTAGGGCGCACAACACAGACGCAGATTCATCGAATGCGGCAGTAACTTACGCCAGGGGCGACATCATCCTGACCGGAAACCTGGTCACGATGGACGATCAGCTCAGAGTCCACCGCAACGCTCGGATCTGGATCCGGGAAGGGCTGATCGAAGCGATCACCCCCGCCACCGACCCCGTCCCGCCCGAGCTCGCCGATGTTCCCCGGGTGACCACCAACGGTTTCATCTATCCCGGCTTAGAGTCTCCCTCTGGGATGGGTGAAACCCCTCGCCTTTAGGCGAAGCCTTCAGGAGGCCGCAGGGCCGGACCTCTTCGGGCTCTGGGACGTGCGCCGTGATAGTCGGCTTCAGCCGACGCGGCGCACTGATTCCCTCGCCTTCAGGCGAGGGAGACTCAATCAACGCCCACAACCACCTCGCATACAACGTCTTGCCGGCCTGGGATATCCCCGAGGTCAACGACCGGCCACTGATCGATGTTTACGATTGGAGAGAGGGTTTGGGGCCATATCGGCCGGCGAAAGAATCGTACAACCAGAACGTGACCTGGCCGAAAGCCGATCTCATGGACGCGGGCCTGGCGGCTGAAGTAGGCAAGTGGGCGGAGATCAAGGAACTGGTCTCCGGCACCACGACGACCCAGGGGAGTTTCTCCTTTCGGGGCCGTCGCGCCTCCGAGGAGGAACCGGACGGCTTTAGGGTCACATTCTGGGATGGGTGAACCCCCTCGCCTTCAGGCGAAGCCTTCAGGAGGCTTGCGATACGATGTCCGATGATGCGCGAGTATCGTCGAGCTGCCCATACGATCTATACCCTGCACTACCATTTCGTGTTCATCACGAAGTATCGCAAGCCGGTGCTGCGTGGGGATGTGGGCACGGAGGTGCGGACCCTGATCCGGGAGATCTGCCGGAGCCACGACATCGAGATTCTGCAGGGGCACATTCGACCGGACCACGTGCACTTGCTGTTGAGCGTGCCCCCGCACCTGGCGCCGAGTCGGGTGATGCAAGCGATCAAAGGCAAGACGTCGCACCATCTGTTGCAGGATCACCGGAAGCTGCGGTCGTTGTTCTGGGGGCGGCACCTGTGGGCTCGCGGCTACTTCGTGTGCAGCAGCGGGAATGTGACGGATGAGGTCATCGAGCAGTACATCAAGCTTCAAGGTGCTGAACCCCAGGACGACGAGCGCTTTCGAGTCAGCGAGTAAGTTCGCTGGGGCGCCGACGCCCCTTCAGTCGACTTCAGTCGACCCGTGAATCCCTCGCCTTCAGGCGAGGGTTGTTCAAGCTGCACTTGGTGCGCAACCTCGATCTGCAGGCCGGAAGGCGCACGCGTCAAAGTGCAACCGGCATCTACACCTATCGTCATCCTCACCGCTTGAACCAGGACCTGCTCGAACGCGCCTTGAGTGACATCGATGCTCGCAGAGTCGACGCGTTCCTGGTTCATCTGTCGGAGGGGACGGATGAAGAGAGTCGAGAGGAGTTCTACGACCTGAACGAGTTCCGCCGTGAAGCAGACGAACGGTGCGGCCCGCTAATGGAGAACACGGTCGTCATCCACGGGACTTCGTATCGGACGCAGGAGTTCGAGCTGATGTCCCACTGCGAGACCGATCTGGTCGCAGCTCCGCTGAGTAACCTGTTGTACTATGCACACGCTCCCAACCTGGCCGAGGCCGTGGAGGCCGGGGTGAAAGTGTCGCTTTCAACAGACTGGAGCCCGGCGGGATCCAAGAACCTGTTGATGGAGTTGAAGGTCGCTGACTTCCTCAACACACACAGCTACGGCGAACGTCTGACGGACGCTGACCTGGTCAGGATGGTCACCTCGAATCCGGCAGACGCCATCGGCTGGAGTGAACGAGTGGGACGTCTCAAGGTCGGTCTCTGGGGTGACCTTCTGGTGCTCGACAGCACACATGACGACCCCTATCGTACGCTGATCGAGGCAACCGAACGAGACGTGGCTCTCGTGGTCGTTGGCGGCGATCCGATCTACGGCGATGTTTCATTCATGCAGGCACTCAAGCCCGGCGATAATGAAGTCGTTGACACAGGTTGTGGGTTTCAGAAGGCCATTGATGTCACCACGGACAGTCGTCGAGTCGATGGTGGACGGCAGACCCTTGACGAAATACAGGAGGCCTTGCGTAGTGGCTTCCAGGCGCTAGTGGTGTGTCCCAAGAATAACTTTGCACTTCCCAACCTTCTCTAGAATCGTATCGACCGTCGCGGTCCAGACAAAGGGTTGGGGGTTGTCGTTGTAGCGCTGGAGGTAATCGTTGATGGCGGCGACGAGTTCGTCGACACTGCAAAACACCCCGCGGCGGATGCGTTTCTGCGTGAGCTGGCTGAACCAACTCTCGACGAGGTTGAGCCACGATGCGCCGGTAGGGGTGAAGTGGAGCGTGAAGCGCGGATGGGCCGCCAGCCAGGCCCGCACGGTCGGATGTTTATGCGTGCCGTAGTTGTCCAGAATGAGGTGGAGGTCGAGGCGAGAGGGGAACGCGCGGTGGAGTTGGCGAAGAAACTTCAGGAACTCCTGATGCCGATGCCGGCCGTGGCACTCGCCGATGACCTGCCCGGTCAGCATGTTCAGCGCGGCGAACAAGGTCGTTGTCCCGTGGCGCTTGTAGTCATGCGTGAGTGTCCCACAGCGGCCCTTCTTCATCGGCAGCCCGGGCTGCGTCCGGTCCAGCGCCTGAATGTGACTCTTCTCGTCCACACACAGCACGACGGCCTTCTCGGGCGGATTCATGTACAGCCCCACGACGTCCGTCAGCTTCTCCACGAACGCGGGATCGGTCGACAGCTTGAACGTCTCCACTCGATGGGGCTGGAGGCCATGCGCGTCCCAGATCCGCTGCACGGTCGAGCGACTGACCCCCTGCGCCTTCGCCATCGTGCGACAACTCCAGGGGGTCGCCCCCGGTGGCGTGCGGTGCAACGTTGCGTGGACGATGGCTTTGACCCTGCGCGCACTGATCGTCGGTTTGCGCCCGCGCCCCTCACGCATCTCGAACACCGAATCAACGCCCTCCTCTCCAAACCGGTCGCGCCAAGCCAGCACGGTCGGCCGGCTGACGTCCACGGTCGCGGCAATGCGGCTGTTGGAACCCCCCTCGGTCGCCAGCAGCAACGCCTTCGCGCGGATGACTACCCGATGCGGGGCCGACGTACTACGGGCCCACTGTTCCAGGAGTCGCCGATCCTTCGCGGCCATGGACAGAGCGGCGGCGGCATCATTCATCCCGCCGATATTGCACGCAGGTCGTTGATATGTAAATGTATTTCAGGGACACTGCACTAGACGCTGGTGTCCGCTTCAAGGGCCTGTCGCCCTTGTACGTGTGCCAGGACCCTCACGCACTCGAGTCGATCCGGCAGTCGTTTGCCTTAACGTTCTTTGATCCTGGATTGGATGACCTCGTAGCGACGCTGGAACAGTTTTACTACGCCGCGTCGACCACTCTTGTTGTAGAACCAGACGCCGAGAGACTCAGCGCCACGGTCACGCGGGTTTTGGATGGCGACACGGTCCGGGTAGCGTTTCCTGACGGTTCCGACGACACCGTGCGCATTCGAGGTCTCGATGCGCCGGAGACCGCATCGGCTAATGCGGTTTCCGAATTCATGAATTTCGCCGGTTCCGCCTGCTTGGACCAGTGGGGTCTCTGGGCCGCCGAGTTCGTGACCGGTGCGCTGGAAGGGCGAACGGTTGATTTGGTCGTGAACAGTCCACCCGAGCGCAGCAACCTTGATCTGCTGTTGGCGTATGTCCATGCCAACGGCGAAGACTTCGGCGCCAAGCTCCTGTCGCTGGGCTTCGCTCGGGCGTACACCGGAGCCCAACATGGCCCGAGGCTGGAGGAATATCTAGCGCTCCAGGAGCGAGCAACAGCCCTCCCCGTCGGCATCTGGGGATGCTAGCAGCCCGGGTCGATTGGGCAGGCATGGTATGATAGGCGTGACCTGGTGAGGTTCTGAGGAGAGTGTGACGGCTCTTGCAATGAGAACTGCAAACTGCATTGAGTAAGGGACAGAGACCGCGGTCTTGCTCTTGCTACAATCTCCGACGGCGGGCGTTGGAATCAGTCACACGTCACACTCTCCTTAGAGTCTCCCTCTGGGATGGGTGAAACCCCTCGCCTTTAGGCGAAGCCTTCAGGAGGCCGCAGGGCCGGACCTCTTCGGGCTCTGGGACGTGCGCCGTGATAGTCGGCTTCAGCCGACGCGGCGCACTGATTCCCTCGCCTTCAGGCGAGGGAGACTCAAAGTCTTTCCAGTGTAAGGGGCCCGTGGCCACGGGCACAGGCAACTCGGGGAACCGGCCGCCGTTTCCCGTACGTCACCGCCGAAGAACTCAAGGGAGACCAGCTCGATCGAATTGCCGTTTGAAGCGGTTGATAACGCGTTAGGATAGCGACGACACCCGCTCCCCGGGTCGACGAGTGTCTCCGATGATCCAGTGATCTGACTCGCGTCTCAGCACGAGGTCAGACGGTCCATCCGCTCTGCGCCCACCTCAGAACGCTCTGATGAGCCCGCCGCTCGACCCCGCGAACCGCGAGTTGACGACGTTGTTGAAGATCGAGCCGAACGAGTAGGTGATGCCAGTAAAGAATCGTCACTCGTAGTCTGTGGCCAACTGGCGCCGCCTCACGAGAATCTCTTCGTCGGTCGCGCCGCGTCTGGGAAGATAGATCTGGTCCCGGATCCGCGAGCCATCCCCGTTGATGTCGAGAAAGAACCCGCGGAACAGCCGAATTTCCAGGTCTCCAGCAAAGACGAGGCGGTTCTGGACGGGCTTGTCCAGAAACTGCGAGAACTCCAATGTGATTTCGCTCGTGCCCCAGGGCTCGGTCACCTGGAACGATGTCTGGGCCGCGTGGTTGACGCGGTCTTCGGCCAGCTTGTCGAAGATCGTCGGCTGTTCGTAGCGGAACGAGTTGTACCCGGCCGAATAGCTCACTGTGAACTGGCGCCGCGTCGATTCGGAGTAGGGAAAGAAGTTGTATTCGATCGCCGGGGCCACGCGGACAGTCAGGTCCTGGTTCCGGAAGGTCGAGTTGACGACCGAGCCGCCAAAGCCAGCGCCCACGTGCTCGCCCAGGCTCTTCACGACGCTGGCGTCCAACGCGTAGTCACGTCTGATGTTGGTGAAGGTCGAGTCGGAGAGCTCGAACGAGTCCTTGCGGTAGTTGGCGTTGACACCGATCCGCGTCTTCCACATGTCGGTCGTCCGGTTCGCCGAGAACGAGCCGGTGAACTGCTTGCTGTCCTCGCGCTCTTCGCCGTCGAAGAACGTGCTGGCGCGCGCGCGGAAGACCCAAAAATTCCACGGGTCATCATCGGGCTGCGCATTCATCGGCTCGCGCCCGGTTGGTCCGCTCCGCCGTGACACCTGGAGCTCCGGGCCCAGCGGGGTCCGGGCCGCATACCGAACCAGACCGAGGCGGAGCGTCTGCGCCATCGCGCGTCGTTCGCTGTCGTCGGTATCATCTCTACTCGTATGGAACACGAGCTGGTCGTCGACGCCCAGGAACTCGTCGAGGCCCAGGAAGTCAAGCGTCCAGGCGCCGCCCCCGCCACCCGTGCTCTCGCGCGTCACCAGCACGTGAACCTGCGCGTCTGGCCGGTCACGCACGTAGTTGACGAACGGGATGCCGCGTCGTAGGTAGTCGAAGTCGCAGCCGCTGCAGTCCAGAAAGACCCTGAGGGCCTCGGAGCCGGTCGACGCCCGCGGCCGCGCCGCGTCCGCCGCTGCGGCGGGTAGGAACCGACTGCGGGGGTGTTCGATCTGGCCGGCGGGCTGGACACCCAGCCAGAGCGGCCGTTCGGGCGCGAAGAGATAGAGCGGGAACGCCGTCTCTGAGCCCAGCAGCACACGGTAGCGACCCGCCGAGTCGGTCTGCACCGTCAGCGCCTCGATCCACAGCGGCACGCCGCCAGAGGGCTGCCTATACAGCGCGAAGACGACCGGGATCGAGTCGACGACGGGCCGACCCGCCGTGTCGGTGATCGCGCCGGTGTAGGGAACCGGCGGAGGAACCGCGCGCCCGGCCGGCTGGGCCCAGACCGACCCGGTGGCGACGGACCACAGCGCGACTACACCGATTCCGCTCCTGAGGAAACGTCGATGTACCTCCCGTTTTCGACTTCGAGGATTCGCGCCCACGCGTACAGGGCTAGCGAGGCACCGGGTTTGAATTGAAGTGATGTGCACTGTTACCGTGTGAGAGGACCAGCGGCTGCCCTCCCGACAAAGCGGCTTCAGCCGAGTCTGGATGAACGACCACCGGCGCACCCTGAGTATCGGCAATCTCGTGGCGCCCCTCCACTGTCGGTCATCGGGAGAGTCGCCGGCCTGCAAGAATTGCGGCACGACCTGACGGCGGCGATCGGAGGAATGGCAAGTGCCGTCGGTGTCAGGCGCCGACGGCTGCGCCCGGCACGGGATGGCTTCGGATGAGCGCGAAGGCACACGGCTTGCTTGGCCGTAGGGCGTGGTCACCTGGGGACATCTCGTGAAACGTCTCGGCTACACCCTCGGCGTGGCGCTCGCCGTCGCAGCCCCAATTCATCCAGGCTGCGCGACGGCGCCCCGATCGGTGTTGGCCGAACCGGGGCCTCGAACACCAGGTGGCACCGGTGGCCTCAATGCTCCCGAGACGCTGGACAAGCCCTACGTGGTGCTGGTGTCCATCGACGGGTTCCGTCACGACTACCCGACCCTCTACGACACACCCAACCTCGATCGGCTTGCCGCGACCGGGGCAGCGGCCGAGGCACTGATCCCCGTGTTTCCGACGCTCACGTTCCCCAATCACTACTCGATCGCGACGGGACTCTATCCGGGCAACCACGGCATCGTCGCGAACACGTTCTACGATGGGGGACGTGACGAGTCCTTTTCCTACCGCAGCCGGGCGGATGTGCAAGACGGCACGTGGTATGGAGGCGAGCCGATCTGGGTCACGGCCGAAACCCAGGGGATGGTCGCCGCCATGTCGGTCTTTGTCGGGTCGGAGGCCGACATCCGAGGGGTTCGTCCGACGTTCTGGCGGACGATCGACGAGGACATCCCGACGGCCGAGCGGGTCGACGAAATCCTACGCCGGCTTCGACTGCCACCCGAGCGACGGCCCCATCTGCTGATGCTCTATTTCGGTGCGGTCGATGCCGCGGGTCATCGGTCGGGACCGCTCTCTGAAGACGTGGAAAATGCGGTCGGGCAGGTCGATCGGATGATCGGACGGCTTCTCGACGGCCTGGACACCCTGCCCCACGGCGCCCAGGTACACCTGGTCGTGGTGTCGGACCACGGGATGGGGACGCTGCGCGTCGGCGGGACCCAGGCCCTCGGCGGGGCGATCGACATGGGCGCGGTGCGGGTCGGCAATCTCGGTCCGGTCACGAACCTGTTCGTCCGCGGCGACCTCGACGCGGCGCCAATGCTGCAGGAAGACCTGAGAGAGCGCCTGGGTGGCGTGCGTGTGTACCTGCGAGCCGAGCTGCCTCCGCGGTTCGTCTATGCGCAGAGTCCCCGCGCTGGCGATCTGGTGCTCGTCGCCGATGAAGGCGTCTCGATCGCGATCGGCCCCGACGCGTCGCCCCGGCAGGGCTCCATGGCTGGGATCCCGCCGTGGAGTCGATGCGAGGTATCTTCCTGGCGCGTGGGCCAGGGATCCGACCGCACACGCAGGTTCCGGCCTTCGAGGCGGTCCACATCTACCCATGGCTGACCCGCCTGCTGGAACTGCGCGCGCCTGACGGCATCGACGGCGACGTGCGCGTGTTGACAGAGCGTATCGGACCGCTGCCCTGAGCCAGTGACCGGCCCGGGGAGTGCGACCCGTCAGCGGCCCGCGGCCGGGCTGAAGCGATCCGTGGTCTGGTTGTACAGATCTCGCGCGGCGCGCAGTACCTTCCGGTTCTCGGAGTGGTCCGCTTGAAGGCGAGCGAAGTCGTCGACCGCCTCGTCAAAGAGCGCGCCAGCTTGCGGCGTGGCGAGCCATCGCGTGATGGACCCGACCCCGCTCTCCTCGTACGCGTCCTCGAGGCGGGCTCGCAGCGGCAATGCCGCCCCTTGCGAGATCACCGGTCGAGGGTAGGGTCCCAGACCGTCCGCACGCGAGTTACTGAACAGGCGATCGATAGCCTGGCCGAAACCCGGGTCGGTCTGGCCATACACGACGCGGTCGAGATCGGCCATGACCATCGTACCGGCGCACATGGCGCAAGGTTCGAGCGTCGTGTGAATCGTGTAGCCTCGCAGGCGATAGAGCGGCTCTCCCTCGCGCTGTCGCCGGGCGAAGTACGCGCGCATGACGCGGGTCTCGGCGTGTTCGAGCGGACTGTCTGCGCTGAAGTTGGCGTTCATCGCCCATTCAACCGGTGTCCCCTCCGGGTCGACGAGGACCGCGGCGATGTTGTGGCCCCGCCGGTTCCGCTCATCCTCACCCTGGCCATGCGTGCCCACGATCGCATACGCGAGAAGCTGATGGATGGCATCGCGTTCGGCGTCGACGGGCGCGCCCGGCGCTGCCGTCGAGCTGGATCCGCCCGGGCCGACACCCTGACACGCCGAGACCCCGAGCAAGACGGCGGCGAGCCCTGCCTTCAGCCGGACGCGACGGGACAGGTGCGACAAGACGGCGGCGCCCATCATGGTCGGTGAAGGCTACTGTAGCATGCAGTCGTCACGCAGCCCGGCCTGCCCAGGTTGCATCCACAGCCGCTGGCTACCCCCGGCTGGCCAACGGCAGCCAGCTGCGCGCTGCAGGATGCCGGGAGAAGCATGGCCTGCAATGCGGTTTCTGCACACCGGGCATGATCATGGCGTCGCACGAGCTGCTGCGCTGTCGGGCTCCTGCGCTGAGTGCGTGCGCGTGCACGCGCCTGCCCCATCTTGCCCACTGCAGGCGAGCCGCGAGGCTGCCAATCCTTCGGGCTCGACTCCTCTCCGATTCAACGGCGGGCCATCCGCGCCGATTACCTCGCTGGTAGGGCATCTCCGACTCACGCCATGGATCTCGCAACCATCATCGGCATCGTGGTTGGCTTCGGGCTCGTCATCGGGTCCATCCTGCTGGGCGGCTCGCTCTGGGCGTTCATCAATATCCCGGGCCTGTTGGTGGTCGTCGGAGGGACCTTCGCGGCGGCGCTGATCGCGGAGAAGATGGCGGTCTTCATTGGGTCCGCCAAGGTCGCCCTCAACGCCTTCCTGCATCAGCCGATCGCCGTCGACCAGACGATCAAGCGGATCACCGAGCTGGCGATGATCGTCCGCAAGGAGGGGCTGCTGGCGCTCGAGGACCAGGAGATCAAGGACAGCTTTCTGGCCAAGGGGGTGCGTCTCGCCGTGGACGGCCTCGCCGCCGACGAGGTTCGCGGCGCCCTCGTCGGCGAGATGCGGTCGCTCAAGGAGCGGCACAAACAAGGGCAGAAGCTCTTCCGCTTCATGGGGGCCACGGCCCCGGCGATGGGCATGGTGGGCACGCTCATCGGCCTGGTCCAGATGCTGCAGGTAATGGACGATCCGTCGTCGATCGGCCCCGCGATGGCGGTGGCGTTGCTCACCACGTTCTACGGGGCGGTGCTCGCGTTCCTCGTGTTCAACCCGATCGCGGACAAGCTCGAAGGGCGGACCAAGGACGAATCGATGAACATGTCCATCGTCCTCGAAGGAATCAACTCGATCCTCAAGGCCGAGAACCCGAGGCTGGTCAAGGAAAAGCTGGAGGCGTTTCTGGCGCCCAAGGAGCGAACGGTCGAGGAGGAGGACAAGGCGGCGTAGCGCGATGTCGGACGAAGAGATCGAGGACGATGGCGGGAGTGCGGGGGGGGCGCCGGCTGGATGGCCACCTTCGCCGACATGATGACGCTGCTCCTGACGTTCTTCGTCCTGCTCCTGTCGTTCGCGACGATGGATGTCGTCAAGTTCCAGATGATGCTGGGATCCGTCAAGGACGCCTTCGGTGTCCAGGTGCAGCACCCTTCGTTACATCGAGGCCGTCTCCACCTCGATCCTGCAGCTCACGGAGCAGGAGAGCACTTCGAACATGGTGCTGGTCGAGGAGATGTCGATCTTCCAGGAGCTGGAACGGATCATCGCTCAGGAGGGCCTGGAGGATCAGGTCAGTGCCGAGATCAGCGACCGCGGCGTCATCCTCCAGGTCAAGGGACAGGCGCTCTACGCCCTCGGCTCGGCCGATCTCAAGCCAGAGGCGTGGGCGATTCTCGACCGCATCGTCACGCTGTCCCAGAACTTCCGGTTTCCGCTCATGGTCGAGGGACATACCGACGACTTGCCGATCCACACGGCGCAGTATCCCTCGAACTGGGAGCTGTCGACCGCGCGTGCGATCTCGGCGATGCGCTATCTCGTGGAGCACGGTGTGCCCACCGGGAGCGTCGGAGTCGCCGGATACGCGGACACCCGTCCGGTCGAGCCGAACGACAGCCAGGTGGCCCGCGCCAAGAACCGACGGGTCGAGTTCGTCTTCATCCGCATGCTCAGGGACGTGGATGGCCAGCCGATCGCACCCGTGGAGCGCCTGTCGAGCGGTGGCGACCTCGTGCCGGACGGCCCACCTGCGGATGCGGGCGCGGATCCGCCTCGACGCGAGGTGAGCAGCAACTAGTGGACTGATACAGTCCACTAGCCCGGCGCTGACCGATTCAGCCTCGGTGGAGGCAGTCCTGCAAGTATGCGCGCAGGGCGCGAAATGCCTTGCCGCGGTGGCTCACGGCCGCTTTCTGCTCACGCGTCAGCTCGGCCAGCGTGGCCCCGAGCGGTGGATAGTAGAACAGCGGGTCGTAGCCGAATCCGCCCGTCCCCCTCGGCACCGGAGCGACCCGGCCCTCCACCGTGCCCTCGGCCGTGAACACGACGCGGTTCCTCCACGCCAGCGCGACGGCGCACACGAAGCGGGCCGTGCTGGCGCGCGATCCCTGCGCGGCCTCGAGCTCTCGATACAGGTTCTCGAATCGTTCGGCGTAGGTGTTGCCGACGTAGCGGGCCGATCGGATGCCGGGTCGCCCGCCGAGCGCGTCGATCTCGAGACCCGAATCGTCCGCCGCGGTCAACGCGTCCGTGGCGCGAGCGTAATAGAGCGCCTTGTCCCGGGCGTTCTCGGCAAACGTCGCGCCGTCCTCATCCGGCTCGGTCAGCGCGGCATGATCCGCCAGGGACTCGATCCGAAACGGCAGTCCCGAGAGCACCTCGCGAATCTCCGACAGCTTGCCGGCGCTGGTCGTGGCAACGAGAAGCCGTGGCGGCAGTGGGTCGATCACGAGCGCAATGGGGTCCTGGGCGACGGCACCTAGGACAGCAGGTCGCCGACGGCGCCGCGCTGTAGCGCCAGCAGATCCTGGATGCCACGGTCGGCGAGATCCAGCAGCGCGTCGAGGGACTCGCGCGCGAAGGGTTGTCCCTCGGCGGTTCCCTGAACCTCGATGAAGCGCCCATCACCGGTCTTGATGATGTTCATGTCGACCTCGGCCCTCGAATCCTCGTCGTAGGCCAGGTCGAGCAGGGGAGTGCCTTCGACGATGCCCACGCTGGTCGCCGCCACGTAGTCGGAGATAGGGATCGACTGGAGCACGCCGGTGACACGCATGTGCTGGAGGGCGAGGACGAGCGCCACGAACGCGCCGGTGATCGCGGCAGTGCGGGTGCCGCCGTCGGCCTGGATGACGTCGCAGTCCAGCCAGATGCTCCGCTCTCCGAGCGCGTCGAGCTTCGTCACCGAACGCAGCGATCGGCCGATGAGGCGCTGGATCTCCTGGGTGCGCCCCCCGACCCGTCCGGCGGTCGACTCGCGGGTCATGCGGGTGGAGGTGGCGCGGGGCAGCATGCCGTACTCCGCGGTCACCCAGCCCTTCCCCGTGTTGCGCCGGAACGGCGGCACCCGGTCCTCCACGCTCGCCGTGCAGATGAGGCGGGTGCGTCCAACCTCGATGAGGACGGACCCCTCCGGGCTGTCGAGGTAGCCGGGAACGATGCGTGTGGGCCGTATCTGGTTCCCCGAACGCCCGTCGCTACGGGTCATGGAAGCGGGGCCCGGGTCGGAGGCGAGAGGTGGCCACTCATCGATTGTCGGCCGAGACGCTGCGCTCACCGCCGGGCTGCTGGACCCAGGCCAGGTTCTCGCGAAGCGGATGCCGCAGGTCGACGTGCCCGGCGAGCGTGTCGACCTCCTTGCCCGCGACGAGAATCTGAACCGCGGTGATCGAGGACAGATTGGCCGTCACGGCGTTGACGACGGCGTAGATCGTGAACAGCTCGTCGAGCGATCCGCCGGGATGGTTCTCGGTCACCTCGGCGCTCAGGTCCACGAAGGCCTCGCCCCGATCCGTGACGTAGAGGGCCTTGAGCGTCGTGCCCTCGGGCACCGCCGAGACGTAGGGAGCCGGTGCGGGCTTGAGCTGCTCCTCCAGAATGCGCCGCGCCTGCTCGGTCACTCGATCCGAGTGCATCACCTCGCGGTCCACGGCCACCAGCGTCAGACCATTCTCGGCGATGTAGAAGAGGGTCGCATCGGTCGTGCGAGCGCTCTCACCGCCCTCCGCGCCCTCGGCCAGCGGGGCGCCAGTCTCGCCATCGGATCCTCCCGGCAACGCCACGAAGAGGGCCCAGGCCAACACCGCTCCCACCGCGGCGAGGGCGAGGCCAAACAGATGTTCGCGTTTCAGCGTCATCCCTGAGGCGCCATGCGCGGTCTGTCGGACGGCGTCGCGCCCGGCTGCCGGCTGGCGATGCGATCGGCCTGCTCGGCCTCACGCCGAAATTGCACCACGCTCCGGACCAGGGCCTGGACGATGGTGTTCTGGTAGGCGCCGGAGGTCAGCCGTTGCTCCTCCTGTGGGTTGGAGATGAACCCCATCTCGATCAAGGCGGCCGGCATGTTCGCGCCGACGAGGACGCGAAACGGCGCCTGCTGGATGGGACGCGGGCTCATCTCCACCTGCGAGCGGAGCCGGTCCTCGATGACGCGCCCCAGCGTCGCGGATCGATCGAGGTGGCGCGCCTGGGCCATTTCCCACAGCGTGATGTCGATCGGCCTGGCGCCGCCGCCGAAGACAGGCAAGATCTGGGACTCGACCGCTTCCATGGCGCGCGCCTCCGAGCCATACTGCTCCAGGCTGGCGTAGAAGACCGCGGCACCGGTGACCGAGGGTCGTACCGAGAAGTTGACGTGCAGGCTCAGAAGCAGGTCCGCCTTGCTGTTGTTGGCAAGCGACGCGCGCTCGTCGAGACGGACGGTCTGATCGCCGTTTCGCGTGAGCAACACCCGCACGCCGAGCTGGCTCTCGAAGGCGCGCTTGAGACGGCGGGCTACCGAGAGGGTGATCGTCTTCTCGCTGACCTCCGAGGGTCCCTGAGCACCGTGATCGTCCCCGCCATGCCCGGGGTCGATGACGATCGTGCGCACCGTGTAGGGTTGGGTGCGGCTCAGGAAGGGGAGCGCGCCCGCGCCCGTGGGCTCGGCGGCCGGGGTCGGCGCGGTCGATGTGAGGGTGTCGGCGCCGGCCGGCAGAATCTCGAGGACGAACTGACTCGCCGCGCCGCGGGCGGCGAAGTCCGAGGACCGAAACGAGCCGTAGCGGGACGTCAGGTCGATCGCGATGCTCGTTGCGGGCTCGCCGATCCGGAATCCGATCACCAGGTCACCGGTGCCGTCGGCGGGGAGGCTCGCGTCGAGCGCGTGCGCCTCGAACCTGACGACGAGCCGGCCGGGTTCCTCCGAGACCGTGTGCGGCGTGGCTGGCGTCACCTCGAACGCGATCCGTGCCTCGCCGCCCACCGTGCTCGGCTTCACGACGACCCGTGGCACACGCAGGTCGCCCACGATCACCAGTCGAGACGCCTTGCGGAGCTCCACTCTGGACTCGTAGACGCGCGAGACCGCGCGGCTCAGAAACTCCACCGGCACGAGCCACCCGCGCTCGGCGCGGGTCGCGGGAGCCGGGAGCGATACCAGGTTGCCGGCGACCGAGGCGAGCGTCTGCCCCTCGGTGAGAACGATGGCCTTGTCGCGGTAGCTCACGGTGAGGGCCGCCGTCCGCGGGTCTTCGTGGACGGTCAACCGAAACACCGTCGCGACGTCGGCGAGCGCCACCATCTCCTGGCCCTCGACGAGCGTCACGGCGAGTGCGCGTACGCCGTCGCGCGCCAGGAGCCTCAGCGCGGGCTCCTGGGCCCGAGGTGTCGGGACGGCGACCAACCCCAGCCACGCCGCCACGGCGGCCACCAGTGGAAGACCGGTGACGTGGTTCGAGCCCTTCACGATGATGCCATTCTACCGTACCGTCCGGGTCGGGCCTTCGTCCGGGGCGGTCGAATCGAGCCTCCGCCAAAGCCCCGGGCGAGGATTCGGCGGGCGTGCCGGCCGCCGCCCCCGAACGCACTACAATGATCCCTAGCAGCCCGTGGTGAAAGTCCCACGTCGCATAAAGACCGGCGCGGCGCCCGGCTGACAAGCCGCGACGAGCGAGAATACCGGGAGTATTCGACCCGTCGTGGACAATGCCCAGCGCAGCACGTGCCGGGATGCAGCGCCGGCCGACCGCAGGGGGACTTTTGCCACGGGCTGCTAGGTCGTTGCTGGCCGCCTCGACAGCCGCGTCGAGGCACGCTGAATCGAATGGGCCTGTACTCACGCTGCGTCTTCCCCCACGTGCTGGAGTGGGTGACGGCCAGCCCGGCGATGACGCGCTGCCGCGAGATCGTCTTGGCGAGCGCGTCTGGCGCCGTGCTGGAGATCGGCTTCGGCACCGGCAGGAACCTTCCCTACTATCCGCGTGCCACCGAGAGCCTGACGGCCATCGACGTCAATGCGGGGATGACGCCCCGCGCCCGGGATCGCGTCGAACGCACGCGTCTCGTGGTCGACCACCGGGTGATGAACGCGGAGACACTGGCGTTCGACGACGGGAGGTTCGACGCGGTCGTTAGCACCTGGACGCTCTGTAGCATTCCCGATGTGCAACGCGCGCTCGCGGAGGTTGGGCGTGTCCTGAAACCGGGCGGGCACTTCCTCTTCGTTGAGCACGGGCGGAGCGACGACCCGGCCGTACGACGCTGGCAGGACCGGCTGGCGCCGGTGTTCAGGTGGCTCGGGGACGGCTGTCACCCGAACCGGGACATCCGCGGGCTCATCGAGGCGCAGGGGCTGGAGATCGACCAACTCGACCGCTTCTACCTCGAGGGTGTGCCGAGAGTTGGAGGCTATACGTATCGCGGTATCGCCCGGAGGGCCGCCGAGACCTTTCGGCCGGTTCGGTCTGCCTGAGACCCAGCGAGACCCCGACCCCGCCCGAACCCGGCTCGACATGGATCCCATTGCACACACGCTCGTGGGCGGCAGCCTGGCCGAGACGGCGCTCAGGCGCACGACGCCGCTGGCGGCCGCCACGCTCCTCATCGGTGCGAACCTGCCGGACATCGACGGGGTCGCACGGATGGTGGGACGTGACTGGTCCCTCGGCTTTCGCCGGGGCTGGACGCACGGGCTCCTCGCCCTCGTGGTGCTCCCCCTGCTGCTCGCGGCGGGCGTGTATCTGTTCGATCGCGCGGTGCGGCAGCGGTTGCGTCCGGCGCGCCCGGCTCGCGTTGGGCCGCTCGTCGGGCTGGCCTATCTCGCGGTCCTCAGCCATCCCGCGCTGGACTGGCTGAACAACTACGGCATCCGCCTGCTCATGCCCTTCGATGGGCGATGGTTCTACGGGGACGCGGTGTTCATCATCGATCCGTGGATCTGGCTCATCGCCGGCGCGTCGCCGGCCCTGGCGCACACGCGGGCGCCGGTGAGCGTGGGCGCGTGGCTCCTCCTCGGCGCGGCCATGACGTTGCTCGTCACCGGCATGGGCTGGACGCCGCTGGCGGCGAGGGTGGCCTGGGGGGTTGGGCTCGCCGTCATCGTGGGCGTTCGGATCTCGGGCCGATTTCAGCGCCGGCTGACTCGTGTGGCGACCCTCTGCGTGGCGCTGGTGTTCGCCTACATCGCCGCCATGGTGGCCGGCACGTGGATCGCACGGGGACAGGCCGAGCGGTGGCTCGCCGGACGGGGTGTGACGGTCACCGACATCACGGAGCTGATGGCGGCGCCGCTCCCTGCCAATCCCTTCGTGCGTGATGTGATCGCGGTCACGCCGGATCGCTATTACTTTCTCGAGATCGATTGGCTCGCGGACGAGATGTTTCGGGTCAGCTACCCCAGCCTGCCCAACGGACCGCCCGGCCCCATCGCCGAGGCCGCGCTCCGGGCCCCCGAGGTCCAGGGGATGCGCCGCTGGCTGCGGTTTCCGAGCTACGAGGTGGAGACGACCGAAGAGGGGTACCGGGTGATCATCCGCGATCTCCGGTACTCGCGGATACAGCGGACCGGTATCGGTACGGCCGTCGTCGAGCTCGACCGAGAGCTCGCGCCGCGCTGAGCGCGCTCATGGCGCGTCGTGATAGTGGCCGTGCTCGGGCGCCCAGACGCGCCGGATGCTCGACGTGGGTGCGTCGCTTGTAACCGCGATCAGGAGCGCTGCTACGCCCCCGAGCACGAGCAGCACCACCGTCACGAGAGCGGTCCCCGACAGGAACGGCGCCTCCTTGTTCCCGCAGCACCGCTTGTACTTCTGGCCGCTTCCGCACGAACACGGGTCGTTCCGTCCGAGCTTCATCTTCTAGCATTGTAACGCATTCGCCGCACTCGGATCGCCGCCTGTCCCCTCCTGGGGACACAGCGGGGTGGGAAGTGTGGTAGACTAGTCGCGTACGTAGAAAGCCCCTCACGAACTCTCTGACTTCACCCGGCGAAGTCAATCGCACACTTCACCACACACAGTCGGAATCTAACCTCGAGCGGTTCGGTCTGAACCGGGGCGACGGCTCTAGACGAGGGTAGGTGGCAATGTGGCGGCGCCGCGCGCGCGACGCGAGGCGGTGCGGTCGCGAGGTCACGCCGGCCGGTCCGGAAGACACCGACACGGGAAGGCAGGCTGAGGCCGAGCGTCCCGAGGCTCGAAAAAAAGAAGGTCACGATGGTTAGAACATTTGCTCGTCTCGCGTGTGCCGCCACGACCATGGTCGTGCTGGCACCGTTGACCGAGGTCGCCACTGCGCCCGTCCCGTCCACCGCGGTCGTGACCCGTGCCCGCGTGGCGCACGTCACGCCGGTCCTGGAGCGGCCGATCGCCGCCTCGGGGGATATCGAGCTCCCGGTGGAGCCACCGCCGGTCTCCACGGATCCGGCGCTGTTCCGCGCGGTCATCATCGCCTACTCCTCCTCGCCCGACGAGACCGATGGCGATCCGTTCATCACCGCCAGCGGGCGGCGGGTGTTCGATGGGCTCGTGGCCTGTCCGCGGCGCTATCCGTTCGGTACGCAGGTCAAGATTGCCGGTCGCACGTACACGTGCTGGGATCGCCTGCACGACCGGTTCGACGACCGCTTCGACATCTGGATGGCCAGCAAGAGCCAGGCGCTGCAGTTCGGCCTGCGGAAGCTGGTCGTCCAGGTCGTGGGGTAGACGGCCGTCACGACGCCTGCCTCGACGCATCCCTCCGGCGCTCCCGCCGGTCTCCCCCCCTTTCGGGCCGAATACCATACAATGGCCGCGCGTGCCGGCGTCCCATCCCTGCGGCACGAGGAGACGGCTCCATGAATCTGACCGTCCAGGCGCTTCTGGCCCTGACGCCCATCCTACTGGGTGGCGTGCTGCTGATCGGATTCCGCGTGACGGCGAAGCGCGCGATGCCCCTGGTCTACGTGACGGCGGCGGTGATCGCCCTGACGGCGTGGGACGTGGATCTGGTCCGAGTCATCGCGGCCTCCATGCAGGGATTGTTCATTACCTTCGACATCGTCTTCATCATCTTCGGCGCGATTTTGCTGCTCAATACCCTGGAGCAGTCGGGTGCCGTGTCGGCGATCCGGCGGAGCTTCCACAGCATCAGCGACGATCGGCGCGTTCAGATCGTCATCATCGCCTGGCTGTTCGGCTCGTTCATCGAAGGCGCGGCGGGATTCGGAACGCCGGCCGCGCTGGTCGGCCCCCTGCTCGTCGCGCTCGGGTTCCCCGCGCTGGCCGCCGTGATGATCGGCATGCTGGTGCAGAGCACGCCGGTGACCTTTGGCGCCGCCGGCACACCGATCATGGTGGGGGTGCAGGGTGGGCTCAACTGGGACATGTTAAGCGGTGCGATGACCGCCGCCGGGATGACGATCGACGACTATCTGTACGCCGTGGGGCTTCGCGCGGCCATCCTCCACGCGATCACCGGGACGGTCATGCCGATCGTGATGGTGATGATGACCACGCGGTTCTTCGGACGGAACGGGTCCTGGACGGAGGGGTTGTCGATCGTGCCGTTCGCGCTCTTCGGCGGCCTGTCCTTCACCGTGCCCTACGTCCTGGCGGCGTACCTCCTCGGGCCCATGTTCCCCTCGCTGCTCGGCGCGCTGGTCGGTCTGGCCATCGTGACGTTCGCGGCGCGGCGGGGCTTCCTGCTCCCGCGGGACACCTGGGATTTCCCGCCCGATCGGGAGTGGCCGTCCGACTGGGTCAGCGGGATGGAGATCAAGTCCGACGAGGCGATCGCCCACAAGCCAATGGCCATCTGGCTCGCCTGGCTGCCCTACGTGCTGGTCGCTGCGCTGCTGGTCCTGACGCGGCTCCCGGCCCTCGGCGTCGGTGCGGCGTTGCAGGCGATCGGCATCGGCTGGAGTGACATCCTGGGCACGGGCATCACGGGGCGGACGACGCCGCTGTATCTGCCCGCGACCATGCTGGTGGTGGCCGTGGTCGTGACCTACTTCCTGCACCGTATGCGGTGGCCGGCGATGCGCCAGGCGGTGGTCGACTCCAGCCGGATGCTGCTGGGCGCCGGGTTCGTGCTGGTCTTCACGGTGCCCATGGTGCGCGTCTACATCAACTCAGATGTCAACGCGGCCGGGCTCCCGAGCATGCCGATCGCGATGGCCGAGTGGGTGGCGGCCAACGTGGGTGGGGTGTGGCCCTTCTTCGCCGGCGTGATCGGCGCACTGGGCGCGTTCATCGCCGGCAGCAACACGGTCAGCAATCTGATGTTCGCGATGTTCCAGTACGGGGTGGCGGAGCGGCTCGTGCTGTCCGGCCTGATGATCGTGGCCCTGCAAGCCGTGGGAGCCGCGGCCGGGAACATGATCGCCATCCACAACGTCGTGGCGGCCTCGGCGACGGTCGGGCTGCTCGGACGCGAGGGCACGACGCTGCGCAAGACGATCCTGCCCACGATCTACTACCTGACCATGCTCGGGATCCTGGGACTCCTCGCCGTCTACGTGTTCCCGGTCCCCGATCCCCTCCTTCCGACCGGCTGATCGGCGGCGCGGGCACTCCGTGGTCAGTTGCGCGGGGGGTGGAACGACGTCCGCCCGGCAAACCGTGAAGGCGGCCAGCCTCCCTGCTCGCCCGACACTCGTGCGTCAGCCGCCGCAATGTTTTCGGTTTGCCGGGCGGACGTCGTTTCGCCCCCCGCGCAACTCGCCCTAGCGCGCGACGATCTCCGCAGACTCTTTTCGAAATCCGTCCGCAGCACGTAGTGATGGTAGAGATCGTGGATCGTGCCGTCTCGGCCGACGAAGACGATGATGGGAACGTAGTTCACCTCGTAGTTCCGGAGAAGCTCCATGTCGTTGGCCGCCAGCATGTTGAAGGGGAGACCGTACGCCTCCTTGTAGCGCCGAATGAACTTCTCGTCCGTCGCCCAGACGTTGAGCGTGATGATGGCGAGGTCGGTGTCCGCGTACTCCTCGTGCGCGCGCTTGAGGAAGGCGATGACCTGGGTGCAGTAGTGGCACATGTTGTGCGTGAAGTACAGGATCGTCGGACGGCCCAGGTAGTCCTCGAGCGCATGCACCTCGCCGTGCTCGTTCGGAAGGGCGAACAGGGGAGGCGGTTGCCCCACCTCGGCGACCGCCTGCGCCCGCGCGCCTGAAGGGGCGAGGGTCGCCGCCAGCAGGGCCGCGATGACGATCGTTCGTCCCGGCATGACCACCTCTCAGGACATCTCCACGCGAGTGACGGTGTACTGGATGATGTTTTCGTAGTTGGTTGCGTAGATGAGCGGGATGCCGTCCGACTCCGCATAGGCGAAGGCGAAGGTCGAGAGCGGCTCGCCTCCCTGAGGCGGGTTCAGCGTCACCGACCGGCCCACCGAGACCTGAAAACGGTTGGGCGAGAGGTTCCCGAAGAAGAAGCTTCCGCGCGCACCCGCCTTGTCGGCCTCGGAGACGTCGACCGGGACCCATCCATGGGACGGGGCGTAGAAGCTCGCCCAGCAGTGAGAGCCGGTGCAGTCTCCCTCGAGCTGACCGGCTGCCACCCGGCCGCCGTCGGGGAACGGCAACGGAAAGCCTTGCTCCCAGCGGACGGGCACGTCCCGCGAGACCATGCTCGCCATGAACAGCGCATGGTAGTCGTCGCACTTGCCGCGCCGGTGCTTCATGATCCACGCCGTGTCACCGGTGCCACAGCCCGGGATCGCGCTGTCGTAGAACAGGATCTCCTGAATCCCGTCGAAGACGCGCCGGCCGATCTCGAAGGGATCGGACGTGTGCCCGACGATCTCGTCGGTGAATCTCTCGATATCGTCGGTCACGCGGACCCTTCGGGTGAACTGCAGGTACTTCTGCGCCTCGTTCGGGTCGAGGGTGGCCTGGTGGACACCGGCGCGCCGCCGCGTGACGCGATACCGTGCCTCCACGCCGAACGGCTCCACCGGGGTGTGGGTCTCGACGTGGAGCATCTGGGTGCCGAATGTGTCGTCGTAGGTGATCGCGTGCGGAAAGGGGCTGTCGATCTCGAGGTTCGAGATCTGCTGGGCATGATCGCTGGGCGGAAGCGGCATCCAGACATGGACATCCTCCGCATCGCTGGGCAAGCTCCGGATCTGGGTGCGGTAGGTGACGTCGAACTCCATAAGGGCGCAGGCCGCGGGATCGTCGTCCGTGGCACCGAGCGGGACACGCAGGCCGGGCGCGAGCAGCGCCAGGCCGCCGAGCCCGGCGACGCGAAGAAAATCGCGCCGGTCCGGGTCAGTCGAGTGAGGCGTGCAGAGCATGTCGCATTTCCTCCTCGTTCCAGAAGTAGGTGTCGAAGTCCGCTACCATCCGGCCGTCCGGCCCCACGACGTAGACGCGGATGCTGTGCTCGACGACGAATCCCCCCTCCACCGGGGTGCGCGCGATCTCGATGCCGAGCTCGTCGAGGAACGCCTGGATGCCAGCGACGGGGGCGTTGGCGAACAACCATCGCGGGTCCCGTCTCGCATCGATCTCGAGCTTCTCGAAGTGGCTGAGGATCTCCTCGGCGGTGTCCTCCTCGGGCTGGATCGACACGTGGAGATACTGAACCCCGTCCGGCGCGCCGAGCTGCTCGTCGAGCTGGGTGAGGAAGAACGTGACCACCGGGCAGGCGAAGACGCACTTGGCGTAGGTGGGCACGACGATGGTGGTCTTTCCCTCGAACGAGGCGTTGGTGATGGGTCGTCCGTCGTAGTTCTCGAGGACGAATGTCGGCAGGTCGGCCGACCCCGCGGACACGGCCAGCATCGCGATGCCGGTGGCCAGCAGCGCCTTCACTGGGACGAGACCTCAACGGTGATCTCGGTCGGGCCGCCGGCCTTCACCGCGACCGACCGCCACATCGCCGCCGTCCCGGCGTGCCACACCCACACGTCGTGCGTCCCGGCGGGAACACCAGGAATGGTGAACGACCCGTCCGCCGCGGACACGGCCGCATACGGGTGGTCGAAGACCAGGAGCGAGGCGGCCTCGCCGGGGTGAGGATTGCAGCGGACATCGATGACGCCGGTCTGGTCGGTGAATTCGGAGTAGGCCTTGATGGGCTGGCGCACTTCCATGCCCTTCAGCGGCAGCGCGATGTTGTACACGGTGGCGCCGTTCTTGATGGGCCGCCCCGACACCTCGCGCTGGTGGGCCAGGTGAAGATAGAGGTGGGTCGTGTGCAGCCGGTCGTCCTCATTCTTGAAGACGAACTGGTTGCCCACGAAGCCGATCGACACGGCCGGCTCGAATGCCCCGCCAACCCCGTGACTGATCACGGTGTCCTCGTCCGGCGGCGCGCCACCCGGCACACCCAGAAGGAACACCACGGCAGGGCCCGAGCCGCTCGGCGTCACGACGCGACCCTTGAGCTCGGCGCCCTGGCTCGTTCCGAGCCCGGCGGCAAGGAACACGGCGGCAGACAGCAGGAGGTGGCGAGTCGGATTGATCGTCATAGGAGTGTGTCCATGGCTAGACGTCGTTGAAAGAGGCGGTGGCTCAGCCAGAGGGGCACGACGGCCCACACCAGCAGGGCGGCGGCGAGCACCGCCACGGGGAACGGCGGGCCGACCGTCGCCAGACCCAGCGGCGAGGCCGCGCTGCCGACCCAGGCGAACGCCAGCAGTCGAAAGATATCCGCCGGATTCAGCAGCAGGGCGAGCCCGAAAAGCGGGGCCGGAATCTCGCCGGGGTAGAGCACGAGCAGACCGACGAGGATCAAGTCGAACACGAAGACCGCGAGAATCCAGACGAGCACGGACGACGCGACCCCACGGGCGTGATCGCGCGAGAGGATCGAGACGAGGAACGAGAGCGCGAGAAACACGATTCCCAGCGCGAGCACGAGCACGAGCAGCAAGGTATATTCGCCGACGTCGAGCCCAGTCGTCATCGCCAGTACGATGCCCGTGGGCACGAAGCTCGCCAGGAGCGCGATGGACAGCGCGAGGGCATAGCCGGCGAACGTGCCCAGGAAGTACTCGCCCGACGACACGGGGTAGACCATGATCAGATCGAGTACCCCGCGTCGCTTCTCGTCGATGATGACGCCGGCCCCCATCACGAGGGCGAGCAGGGGCACCAGATACACCGACAGATTCATGAGGCTCGCCATGATGACCCCCGATCCGTGGGCGCCCACGACGCCCACGGGTGCCGCGCCGAGGAACGCGATGGCGAGCGTCGTCACCAGCACGAGCGCGCTCACCGTCCAGATCCAGCGGCTGCGGAGCCTCGCGGAGAGCTCCTCGAGGGCGATCGTCCGAACGACGTCAGCTCGTTTCAAGCAAGACCTCCTCGAGCGGGGGCTCCTCGATGCGGATGTCGTGAATCGAGGCTGCGAACGCCTCGAGCCCGGCGAGGAAGCGCAGCTTCTCGCTCTGGGGCAGGCTCACGACGAGCTTCCCGTTCTGGCTCACGACCGATGCGGCCTCGCTCCGCTCGAGCGCCTGGAGCAGGGTCCCATTGGCGTTCGCCGACGGGTGGAGGATGACGCGCACGGGGAGGTTGAGCTTCCGGTGGAGCTCGTCCTCGGTGCCGAGCGCGGTGATTCGCCCCTGGCCCAAGACGCACAGGCGATTCACGAAACGCGCGATCAAGGGCAGACGATGGGAGGAGATGACGACGGTGCGGTCGTCGATGCTCTTGAGGATCTCGAAGAACTCCCGAACCCCGTGCGCGTCGAGCCCCTCGATCGGCTCGTCGACCACGAGCACGCGCGGGTCACCCAACAGCGCCTGGGCGAAGTTGAGCCGCTGGAGCATGCCCTTGGAATACCCGCCAACCCTTCGGTTCGCCGCGTGACTCAAGCCCACGCGGTCCAGCACGGGTGCGACCTCGCGCGTGGACACGCCCTTCAGCCGGGCGAAGAAGCGGAGCGTCCGCTCGCCGGTGAGGTTCTCGAGGAACGCGATCCGCTCGGGCATGAAGCCGAGCGAGCGGCGCACCGCGCGCCAGGCTTCGGAATCGGGCGCCTGGCCGTCGACGAGTACCCTGCCGCTGGACGGACGCGACAGGCCGACCAGGATGCGCAGGAGCGATGTCTTGCCGGAGCCGTTCCGTCCGAAGATGCCGAGCCACTCGCCATCCGCGATCTCGAGATCGAGCCTCGAAAGGGCCTCGACGTCTCCGAACCGCTTGGACACGCCCTCGAGCCGGATCATGGCCGCTCTCCGGGAAGATGCGGCAGCTTCTCCATCTCCAGGTAGTATTGCTGCGGATCCGCGGGATAGCGCTCGAGAAGTGCGGCCCATTGCGTCATCGAGGGTGCCATGTGCGGAAAGGGATCCACGACCTTGGGAACCACGATGACGGGAAATTCACGTTCGGCCAGCGCCAGGATCTGGAACGCTGGGCTGCTCAGGAGCAGCTTCGAGAGCGGGTGCTTCGCGAGCAGCGCGTCCACCAGCGTGTTGGAGCGATACGGGACCTCGCCGCGCCCGTCACCGTCCGCATCCCACCCGCCGTAGTCGCTCCAGTAGTTGCCGCCCCAGGTTTGATCCCTGGCGGCGACGAACTTGACCTGGATCTCGTTCTCGATGAACGCGTTGTCCTCCATGACGTTGTCTTGCGACCCGCCCCAGTAGTGGCCGCCCAGGTTGTTGCGCGCCACCAGGTTGCCACGAATCGTGTTGTAGAGCGAGTTGTAGACGAACATCCCCTTCGTGTTCCCGATGACGACGTTGCCCTCCGCGTTCCCCCGGGTCACCTGCACCAGGAGCATGCCATGGGTGCGGTTGTTGTGGAGGACGTTCCCCACCGACTCGATGTGCGCCGAGAACATCAGGGCGAGACCCACGAGATTCTCGTGCGCGTAGTTGTCGCGGTATCGGCTGCGGTCGCACCACATGGTGTGAACGGCGTAGCGTGACCGGGCGATCTCGTTGCCTGCGATCACGCCGTCGCTCGTGAGCTCCATGTAGATGCCGTCGCGACAGTGCGAGAGCGTGTTGTCCGTCACCCGAACGCCGTCCGCGTCCCAGAGGTGGATGCAGTCGCCGCGCTGGTTCTGCGTGGCGTGCTCCAGCCCAACGACCCGATTCCCGGTAACGACGGACTCGGCGCTGCCGTGGACCCAGATACCGAAGCGGCACCCCTCGACGGTGTTGTCCGTCACCCGCGCCGCGGTCGCGCCGGTCTCGATCCAGATCCCCGTGTCGCTGAACTCGTCGGTGACGCGGCAGTTCCGGATGGTCAGATTCTCGACCGTCACCCCGGACGCGCCGATGACGACGACGTGCCCCGCCCCGCCGCCATCGACGGTCGCGCCGTCGATCCCGCGGAGCGTGACCGACGTGTCGATGTGGATCGCTCCCCGGTGCACGCCGGGCTCCAGGAGCAGCACGTCGCCCTCGCCCGCCGTCCGCAACGCCTCGTGGAGGGCTCCCGGCGCGACGCGCAGGGTCTCCGCCCGCGTCACCGCCGGCCACGCGAGGAGCGCGAGCAGGACGCCGGCCGTCATCATCCTGACCGGTCGGCTCTCACGCTTCGCGACGATCAGCTCGGGACACACCGCCTCGTTCATGCCGGTCGCCTGGCAGTCCCAGCACTGCAGGCACTCCTGATAGTTGATGCGCCCCGTGTCGAAGGAGATCGCCTTGGGTTCGCAGCCCTTCGCGCAGCTCTTGCAGTGGGTACAGGTCTCGTAGCGGTAGAGAGGCAAGAGCGGGGCCCTGGTCGACGGAATGGCCAGCGCTCCGCCCAGCGGGCAGAGAAAGCGGCAGAAGAAGCGATGGTAGACGACGGACACGAGCGTGATGACGGCGAAGTACGCGACGAAGGCGGGCGGACGCGCCAGGTGCAGGACGAAGGTCTTGAACGGCTCCACCTCGTCGAGCATCTCCGCGAACGGCAGGCTCACGAAGGAGACGGCCAGGATGACCACGAAGGTGACGATCTTGCCGTAGCGAAGGTAGTCGGGCGGGTGCCAGTCAGCCAGCCGTTTGAGGAGCGACCGGGGTGCCACGCGTTCCCACAGGCCGATCAGCGCCTCGAGCAGCGCGCCGTACGGACACACCCAGCCGCAGAAGAACCCGCGGCCCCAGACCACGAGCGTGACCGCCGTCGCGATCCAGAGCATGAAGATGAGGGGCTCGGAGAGGAAGATCTGGGTCGGGAACTCGACCCGGCGCACCGAGCCGAAGAGCGTCAGGATCTGGGTCGTGCTCGGCTGGGCCCTGAGCACCAGTCCGAGGACCACGGCGGCGAGCACGGCCGTGGATCGGTGCAAGAGCTTGCGATGCGGCAGCAGCCGTTGGCGGAAGGCGAACGCCGCCGCGATCCACGCGAGGAGGAGGGCAGTGAAGCCGACCGCGAGCCAGGAGGCTCGCCAGCGGGCGAGCCAGAAGGGGATTTCGGACTCGATGAAGCGGTCCGGGAGCCGATAGTCGGCGAGGAACGTCGCATAGGTTCGCTCGTCCCGCACGCGGTAGGGCATCGTCAGCCGAAACGAGAACGCCTGCGTCGGATCGAACTCCGCGTCCGCGAAGAAGACACCGCCCTCCCCGAAGGTCGGCGCGCCCGGGGCGGCGATCTCGGGTAGCGCCATGTAGTCGAGATCCTTGAAGACGAAGAGGTTGCCGTCCTGCTCGATCAAGAAGCGGTCGAAGATACCGCCGCGAGCAAAGCCCGGACCCTTGAACGAGAGCCGTCCGCGACCTCCGACATAGATGGCGCTCCCGCCGTCTCGTTCCAGCCGCTGCTGAACGATGTCGAAGAAGCGTTCGCCGAGGAGGTTGCGTCCGACGCTTGGCGGATCGACGACCGCGAATCTCAGATCCACCGACTGCACGCGATCGCTCGGACCCAGCTCCTCGGGGGCCACGGTGATCGACCCGATGGCGCCCTGTGAGACCAGCTGTCCCCAGGTGAAGGTCTGGAACTCGGTCGAGGGCCGGCGGCTGCGCACCTGGGCCGCGGTCACGATGCCCTCGGTCCGGCCGACGAGGCGGCCCGCCTCGAGGATGGTCGCGTTCTCGGCCACCGCGGTCACCGTGGCGCCGGTGATGGCGTCGACGACCACGTAGCCGGGCTGCGGATCGTCGCTGATCAGGATCCGGTCGGTGATCCGTTTCCCTTGATACTGTCGCGTGAACTCGTGGATGGTGGCTTCACTGAGCCCGATGAGGACGATGGGCTCGGAGTGTCGGACGATCTGGATGCCGGTGATCACTCCCGCGGTGTCCATGCCGACGAGCGTGTTCATCGTCTCGCCGGAGTAGCCGGGGACGTCGACCAGGTCGTCGGTGAGAAAGGCGTAGCCGACGAGTTCGGCTCGGCTGTCGCTGGCGTAGCCCCGCCAGTGCGTCTCGACGCGATCGAAGACCGAGGCGCCGGGCAGGACGTCGGTGAGCTCGTACTCGTACCGCTGCTCACCGAAGGGGCTCTGCGCCCACGCCGGTCCCGGGGCGAGGCTCGCCCCGAGACCCACGATCAGCCACAGCACCAGCCGGTCGCCGTACGGCATGGTCTACCAGCTACCCTTCACGTCGTTCGCGCACGAACGACGAGCCGCATGCGCATCTCGAGATGCAACGCATGGCAGAAGTTCGTGCAGTAGATCCAGTGGACGCCGGGCTTGTCCGCGATGAAGGTCACGGACTTGGTCTGGAACGGGCCCACGACGAATTGGACGCCATAGTTCGAGATCGCGAAGCCGTGCGCGAGATCCGGGATCTCGTCGGTGTTGGTCACGATGAAGGTGACCTCGTCACCCTGGTTCACGACCACCTCTTGCAGGCCGTAGACCGGGGCGGTCGCCGTCACGCGCGCCGTCACGCGGTTCCCGTCCCGCTCGACGGAGCTCTGCGTGACCGCGTCGGGATGCTCCTCGAGTCGGACCCGATCGACGATCTTGTCCTCGATGAGGTCACGCCTGACGATGATGACGTCGTGCGGCTCGATGTAGGCGGGCTCGTCCTTGAGGAGCACCATGGTGTCGCCCGAGATGTCGATGAGCTGGTCGTTCTCGGGCTTGAGTGGTCCGACGTTGAGGAAGCGATCCTTCGAGATCTTGTTGAGCGAGATCAGATACTTTCCGTCGGCTTCCTTCGTCTCGGCCATCGAGGCCATCGTGTGGCCGACCTGATAGTGGATATCCAGCCGGTCGACGACCGGGGTCTCGCCCTCCTGCGGGCTCGCGTAGAGGTCGATGGCCTTCTGAATGTTCCACTTCACCATCTGGCTGTCGATGAAGAGCGACGTGTAGCCGTTGCCTCGGCCATCGAACGTCGTGTGGAGAGGACCGAGGCCCACCTCTGGCTCCGCCACGACGGCGTCCCTCGGCTCGATGTTGCCGGCGAACACGTCGTCGAGCTTGGTGAGGTCGATCACGGACACCGTCGGGGAGACCTTGCCGCACACGACGGCATAGTTCCCATCGGGGCTGACGTTGACGCCATGCGGGTTCTTGGGGACGGGGATGTACGCGGTGAGACCGGTCCCCTCGCTGCCGTCGAGCACCTTGATGCCGTCGATGGTGCGGTAATCGTCGCCCGCCAGGGCCTCCTTGATACGCTCCCAGTTGAAGACCACGAGGTAGTCGCGGTCGCTCGCGAGCATCTCGGAGATGGTCGCGCCCCCCTCGCTGTTATACGACGTGGCGAGGGAGTACTTCCCGGTGTAATCGGTGGCGGCCAGGTCGAGGTTCGTGGTGGTCGTGACCTGCGCCACGACCTCCATGCTCTCGGCGTCGACGATCGTGTGGACGCCACCGTAGGTGGCCGCGTCGAGCATGTCGCCGCGACCGTCGTTCGAGAGCGGCGAGCGGAACTCGCTGTTGAGGATGACCCACTCGGTGCTCGGCACACGCTGCGGGAAGATGCCGTGGGTCCCCTGGGTGTGAGGAATGTCGAGGGTCGCGTCGACCTCGAGGATGTCGATGCGGATCCGGGCCAGACGGTTGTTGGCCTTGTCGTTCACGAACAGCCACTTGCCGTCGTAGGTCCCATCGACGTACGAGCCGTGGACGTGGTGCGTGTCGCCCACGACCTTCCCCCCCAGAAACCCCTTCGTCTCGTTGGTGATGCCGTAGCCGCTCCCGGGGTCGATGTTCCAGACTGGAATGCGCTTGAAGACCCGCATCGACGGCACGCCGAGGACGCGCACCTCGCCGGAGTGACCGCCGCTCGAGAAGGTGTAGTAGTCGTCGAGCTCGCCCGGCGCGACTTCGTGCTGGGCGGCGGAGACGACGCCCACTCCCGACGCGGTCTCCTCCGTGCCGGTGCCATCCTGGGGCTCGCTCGCACAGCCCGCAGCCAGGCAGGTAGCGGCGGCCGCGATCGACGCAATCAGTAACCGCGGTGAGATCATGAGTATCCTCCTAGGTCTGCAACGCTGCGCTCGTGCAGGCGCTGCCGCTACTGCTACTGGCTGGACGCGGATCCCTTCATCAGGTCGATGCAGAAGGACACGAGATCCCACCAATCCTGCACCTCGGGCATGGCGGACTCGTACGACGGCATCGGCGTTCCGTCGAGCCCCGTCATGAAGGTGCGGTAGATCATCTCCGGTGTCGATCCGCCCTTGAGCGGGCCCGACGTGAAATCGAAGGCCACGATCTTGTCGCCCCAGCTGTCCTGCAACGTCGGCGACGACGACCCGTCGCCGAGCCCCCTCTCACCGTGGCACATGGCGCACTGCATGGTCGCGTACACCGTGCTGCCCCGTTGCGTGGACTCGGCCGACCCGACGAACGGGGGGGGCGAGCCGATCTCGAGCGGCTCGCCCGGCTCGTCCTCCTCCCACCGTGGGGAGAACGTCTTGATGTAGGCGATGACGTTCTGCCGGTCCGCCTCGGACAGGTCGGTGTGCGACGGCATGCCAGAGCGGCTGATGCCCTCGGTGACGATCCGCATGAGATCGGCGTCGGTCGGCAGCTGGCCGGTCGGCGTGCTGCGGAACTTGAACACGCCGCCCGTGAAGTCCCGCGGGTAGATCGTCACGACGACGCCGTTCGTCTGCGCGCGATGGACGATCCCGACGAGCCCCTGGCCGTCGCCGTCGGCACCGTGACAGATGACGCATCGCGAGTCGTAGACGGCCTTGCCCGCGTCGACGTCTTGAGCCAATGTCCGCGGCGCGTGCAGCAGTCCCGCGAGCACGAGCAGAACGGTCAATGCCTGTTTCATGTGCCGACCCGCCTTTCTGTGGAGGATCCCTGCCAGATCGAACATCTCTGGCGTCCCATCGGTCTCCTGGCCCGCAAACCGGATGCCAACGCGCGGTGAGGCATGGCCAACGGCTGGCCGACGGATAGATGCGCGTCTGACCTACGGGTCGAGGAAGATCCCCTGTCCGCGGGTGGGAAATTTTTCGCAGTCACCGCGAAAGAACCCGCCCTGCCGAGTCGCCTGTCTCCCAGTCCTCCGCCGGCCAGGCTCTATAATCGGGTCATGCGCCGTTTTCTGCGCCGGTCGTCTCGCTCCGGGCCCGCGCCTCGGCTGGCTCGCGTGGCGCTCGGGGCGGCGCTGGCGGTGGCGGCGGGAGCGGCCGCGTTCCATCTGCGTGGCATGACGCGTGAGACCGGGCCCGAGACCCCCACCGCGTCCGGGGTCGTCGTCCGGTCGTCGCGACCGCTGATGGGCACCGTGTTTCGCCTGTCGGCCTGGGCTGCGGCGGGCCGCGAGCCGGCCGCGCGCGCCGCCGCGCTGGACGCCATCGAGGCGCTCGAGCGCGAGATCAGCAGCTGGGATCCGGCGAGCGACACGTCGGCCGTCAATCGCGCGGCCGGGCGGGCGGTGCGTGTGGGCGCGCACCTGCGCGAGCTGGTCGGGGTGTCGCTCCACTGGGCGGAGCGCACCCACGGGGCGTTCGATCCGACCGCCGGGCGGCTCTTCGAGCTCTGGGGCGCGGCCCGCCAGGCCGACCGGCTCCCGACTGCGGAGACCGTGGCGGCGGCGCTCGCCGGTGTGGGCTACGCGCGGGTCGTCGTCGATCGCGACACCGTGCGCCTCCCGGATGCCGTGACCCGGCTCGGCTTCGGTGCCATCGGGAAGGGATTCGCCGCGGACCAGGCGGGCCGGATGCTCGACTCCCGGGGGCTCGATGCCTACGTCATCGACGCGGGGGGCGACCTGATCGTCAGCGGGTCACGCGGAGGCGCACCGTGGCGCGTGGGCGTCCGGCATCCTCGGCGTGCGGGCCTCATGGCGGTGCTGCGCAGCACGGACTGCGCCGTCGCGACGTCGGGCGACTACCAGCAGTTCGTGAGCATCGACGGCGCTCGCTATTCGCACATCATCGATCCGAGAACCGGGTGGCCCGCGGGGGCGCTGACCAGCGTGACGATCGTCGCCGCACGCGCGACCGATGCCGACGCCCTGGCCACGGCGGTGTCCGTCCTCGGGGCCGACGCCGGGCTCGACCTGGTACGGTCCATCGACGGGGTGGAAGCGGTGGTTGTGCGCGAGGGCGGGGCCGTGAGCCTGTCGGACGGGGTGTCGCTCGAAGGGGACGAGCTGGTGCTCGCACGGGATGGCCGTGGGGGTTGAGCGACCGTCAGCGGCCGATCGCCATCAGGGCCTCCTCGGTCCGGATATACCACGTGCCCTCGACGAGGGCGGGTGAGGCGAGCGTACGCGCGCCGATCCGGTTGGTGTGGAGCAGCTCGAACTCCCGTCCCGCCTTGACCACGAACGTCTCGCCCAGGTCATTGGTGAAGAAGATCTTGCCGTCGACGACGACCGGCGACGCCGAGAACCCTTCCCGCTGCGGTGGCCCCAGCCGCTGCTGCCACATCAGGTCGCCCGTCGCCGCCTCGAAGCAGGTGACGATACTCGACATGTCGTTGACAAGGTAGAGCAGGTCATCGTGCACGAGGGGCGATGGGACGAATGGCGAGCCGCGGCTGCTCTTCCAGGCCACATGCGTGGAGGTGACGTCGCCGCGGCCGCCCGGCCGGATGGCCAGGGTGGGACCGGCGCGACCGGAAGAGCAGAACACCAGACCCTGTCCCACGACTGGGGTCGGAATCACCTCTCTCAGATTGCCGTCGCATCGCCACAGCTCGCCTCCCGTGCCGGGGTCGTAGGCGTGGACGGCGCCCTGGCTGCTCACGATGATCTCGTCGTGACCGCCGACCTGTACCGCGACCGGCGTGCCCCAGCCCACGCTGGCCTCACGCTCCGTGCGCCAGAGCGGCTCGCCGGTCTCCTTGTCGAGCGCCGTGACAAACGAGCCCTGCCGCTGGTCCTGATAGATGATGAGGCGATCCTCGTAGAGGAGCGGCGACCCGGCGGTGCCGTGGTAGTTGTCGATGCGCCCGAAATCCCGGTGCCAGACGAGGGTGCCCGCGAGATCCACGGCCATCAGGCCGCGACTGCCGAAGGAGGCGTAGACGCGCTCGCCGTCCGTCGTCGGGGTGGCCGAGGCGTGGCTGTTCTTGTTGTGGATACGCTCGGTCGGCCCGTCGGGAGCCGCCGTCTCCCACAGCAGCGCCCCATCGGATCGGTCGAAGGCGAGGATGGAGAGTCGCCTGCCGCCATCGCGCGAGGTCGTCAGGAAGATGCGATCGGCCCACACGATGGGCGACGAGTTGCCTCGACCCGGTACCGGTGTGCTCCACCGCACGTTCTCGGTCGCCGACCAGGTGTCCGTGTAGCCGCGGCCGCTCACGATGCCCTGGCCGGACGGCCCACGCCACCGTGGCCAGTAGGCGCCGTCGCCGGCAGCCTCGACCATCCTGACCGCGGTGGTCGACTGCTCTGCCCGCACCGATGAGGGGACGAGGCCCGGCTGCAGGAGTAGCGCAGTCGCCAGCAGGACGCGCTGTACCAATGTCGTCCGTCTCTTCATGAGCTCCATCCCCTTGGTCGACATCTCCTGTCGAGGTCGGAGGTCCGATATTTCGAGATCCGAGATCGACCCTGTCCGATATCAACGATATCACCGAGGATCCCATTCCAGGGCCCGCCTCGAGGGAAAGGGCCGGTGCGCGGCGGGATGCGCACGGTATCATGGTGGCGGCGTTTCCTGACCCGGAGGTACGAGTGTCCATACGGCCAGTCAAACGACTGATCAAAGCCAAGCCGACGATCGAGGGCGCGGGTGTGCATTTGCGTCGCGCGTTTGGCTTCGGCAACACGCGGGACTTCGATCCGTTCCTCCTGCTGGACGACTTTCGCAACGACCGCCCGGAGGACTTCCTGGCAGGGTTCCCGTGGCACCCCCACCGGGGCATCGAGACGATCACCTACGTACTGTCGGGCACCGTCGATCACGGCGACAGCCTGGGCAATCGTGGCGTCCTCGGTTCGGGTGACGTGCAGTGGATGACTGCCGGCAGCGGCATCATCCACCAGGAGATGCCCCATGGCGACCGCGACGGGCGGATGCACGGGTTCCAGCTCTGGGCCAATCTCCCGTCGTCGCTCAAGATGACGGCGCCGCGTTACCAGGACGTCCAATCGACCGACATCCCCGAGGTCACCGACGACGACGGCACCCGCGTTCGCGTCATCTGCGGCACCGTGTGGGGCGCGACCGGCCCGGTCGACGGCATCGCGGCAGAGCCCCAGTACATCGACGTCTCGGTGCCGCCAGGGCGGAAAAAGAGCCTGGCCGTGGAGACCACGCGCCCCGCCTTCGCCTACGTCTTTGCCGGATCAGGGAAGTTCCGCGACGCCTCGGATCCGCAGGCCGTCCGGACCGATCGGATCCGCCCGACCGACGCACTGGCGCCGGGTGACGAGGACGCGGACAACCGCTCGCTGGTGTTGTTCGACGCCGGCGATCACGTGACCGTGCAGGCGGGGGAGGACGGAATCCGGTTCCTGCTGGTCTCGGGCAAGCCCCTCGAGGAGCCGGTCGCCTGGCACGGGCCGATCGTCATGAACACGCAGGACCAGCTCCGTGAGGCGTTCGCGGAGTATCAGGCCGGCACGTTCCTGAAGCACCGGTGAGCCGGCAGGCCGCTAACCCCACTCCTTCCCGAGCGCGTCGAGTCCGGCGCGCCCCAGGTCCTCCGGGGTCATGAACGGCTCGAACTCCACCTTCGCTTCGAACGTGAGGAAGAACGGCTCCGCCAGCCTGGGGATGTCCGACGCATCGTTCACCGTGACGACCAGCGTGCCGCCGCGCTGGCCGTTACCGGCCGTGAAGTACGCGGCCTGGGGTTTGATCCCCTCGAGGATACGCTGGATCTTCTGGCCCGCGGTGCCGTTGCGGACGGCGGTGTTGAACGGTTCGATCGGTAAACGCACGTGCATGAGCATCTGCATGAGTGACCTCCTGAGTGAGCCGTCGCGATCGAGTCGGTCTGTAGGTCCGCGGTGCGAATGCTACCGCAGTGGCTCGGCGGCAGTCGCTGCCGTCAGTTGCTCGGCGCGGGCCCCCGACCGCTGCCGAGAATCGCCTTGCCCGGTTTGGCGCCGGTGTGCTCCCCCGCCTCGACGACGAGCACGCCATTGACCAGGACGTGGTCGATGCCGACGGGGTAGCGCTTGGGATCCTCGAACGTGGCCACGTCCTTCACCGTGGCCGGATCGAAGACCACGATGTCGGCCCAATAGCCCTCCCGGAGCAACCCGCGGTCGGCCACTCGGAGGATCTGCGCCGGGAACGACGTCATCTTCCTGACGGCGTCTTCGAGTGTCAGCACCTCGTCTTCCCGCACGTACTTGGCGAGAATGCGGGGATTGGTGCCGAAGCTGCGGGGATGCGGGAAGCCCTGGCCGAGGACGCCGTCCGGCCGGAGCGCGGTACCGTCGGAGGCGATGGCCATCCACGGCAGTCGCATGATGTGCTTCACGTCGTCCTCGGACATGTTGTGCCAGATGCCGTTGGGGAATCCGCCGTCCTCGACGATGAGGTCGAAGCAGGTGTCGGCCGGATCCGCGTCCCCGCGGATCTTGGCGATCTCGGCGATCGTCTTGCCCTCGACCGGCTTCAGCGCCGGGTTCTTGAAGATGGAACCGACGCTGCCTTCCCAGCCGCCGTGCTCCTCGACGTACTGCTTGAAGACGGCGTCCTGCTTGAGCTTCGCCCGAACCGCGGGATCCTTGAGCCGCTCGACGATCTGCTCGGGTGGGCCCTGCCGGAACCAGTCGGGAAAGAGCGCGCCCCAGGGGTGCTGCATCGCCGTGTAGGGATACTGGTTCGCGGTGATCTCCAGCCCGCGGGCGCGCGCCGCCTCGATGAGGTCGAGCGCGGGCTGGACCTTGCCCCAGAGATTCCGCCCGCGAATCTTGAGGTGGTAGAGGTGCACCGGGATGTCCGCCACCTCGGCGACCCGGATGGCTTTCTCGACCTCCTCGACGAGCTGATAGCCCTCGCTGCCGACGTGCGTGGCGTAGTAGCCGCCTGCCTCGGCGGCCACCTTGGCCATCTCGAAGATCTCCTCCTCGTTGTCGAAGCCGCCGCCGCCGTACGCGGACGAGAGCCCCACCGCGCCCTCTCGCATCGCGTCTGCCACGAGTCGCTTCATCCGCTCGAGCTCCTCGGGCGTGGCCATCCGGTTCTCGTAGCCGACGACCGCCCGCTTGATTTGCTGTGGCGCGACGCTGGTGGCGACGTTGATCGACGTCCCCTGCGCCTCCAGCTTGTCGAAGTAGCCGGCGATCGTCGACCAGGACACGTCGGCGTAGCCGTAGCGCCGCTTCGCCCCGGTCGCGTAGTCCTTCTCCACGACCCCCTCGAGCGGCCCCACGCTGCCGCGCTCGCCCAGCACGTCCAGGGTGACGCCCTGCCGGACCTTGCTCTGCGCCGTGCCGTCGATGAGCAGGGTCAGGTCGGAGTGCGTGTGGAGGTCGATGAACCCCGGCGAGAGCGCCTTGCCGGTCGCGTCGATCGCGCGGCGCCCCTGCCCGGGATCGAGCGTGCCGATCCGGGCAATCTTGCCGTCACGGATCCCGAGGTCGGCCCGGTACCACGGGTTCCCGGTGCCGTCGACGATCATGCCTCCATGGATCACGACGTCGTAGGTGGGTTGCTGGGCCCCCGGAGTGGCCACGATGAGACTCAGGAGCAAGCCGCCGACGAGCAGGCCGCGTGTCATGATTGGACTCCTTCGTGAACGAGAGGTTGCCTCTTCACGGCTTCTTCCGCCAGCTACCGTCGGGCATTTGAATCCAGTCGTTCGACCGCGCGTGCTCCCGCGGCGCCCGGGCGTATCTCTCCCGTATCTGCGGAAGCTGCGACAGATCGGTGCCGGTCGCGGCGGCGATCTCCTTGAACATCCGCTCGCGATCGGCGTTTTCGTCGCGCACCAGCTTCTGCACGGCCGCCCGCTCCTGGAGCGAGAGGACTTGGGGGTCGCGGATATCGACCAGTGCCGTGTTGCTCTCCCCGAGAAGCCCTGACGCCTTGTGCCTGTTCAGCTCCCTCACCCGCCCGGCGCGGGACTGGATGATCTGCTGAATGGTGGGGTTCGTCATCTCCGGCGCCGCGACCTGCTGCGCTCGGGAGGTATGTACGGCCAGTGGCATCGCGGCGAACAGTGCCACCATCACGCATCCGACTGATCCGTTGCGCATCTTCCCCTCACCCATTGTCGAACCGGGCCACCGCGCGTCCGGTACGGACCGCGGCCCCCCGAGTTCATTGCCCGACGTACTTCTCGTAGTGTGCGGCGACGCGCAGGATCGAATCCTTCAACGTGGCCGGTCTCCAATGATACCAGCCATGCGGCTCGTCGTCGTAGGTGTGAAAGTCGGTCGGCAGGCCCCGCCGCCGCGCCTCTCGCACGTACTGATCGGCCATACTGATGCGGACGCCGAAATCGCGGTCGCCCCAGAGGATGAGCAGGGGCGTCTTGATCGTGTCCATGTTGAAGTGCGCCGAACGGGATCGCCAGTGTTCGG
Organism: Vicinamibacterales bacterium; assembly: GCA_965197935.1. Taxonomy (GTDB): domain Bacteria; phylum Acidobacteriota; class Vicinamibacteria; order Vicinamibacterales; family CAZQMT01; genus CAZQMT01. The sequence continues at coordinate 2,617,499 of CBDAOD010000003.1, forward strand.
GCGCCTGTTGGGGGTTACCGTGGTCGCCGCCCACGACGTCCCCGAGGATAGGCCGTGAGGACGGCGGCCACATGTTGTACATGTCGACCAGGTTGGTCGGGCCGTAGTAGTTCACGGCGGCCTTGAGCAGATCGGGGTAGCGGTGGAGCATGGCCATGGTGAAGAATCCGCCGGTGCTGCCGCCCTGCATGACGATGCGGTCTGGATCGATCAGGCCTTCGTCGGCGAGGTGCTCGGCACCGGCCACGAAGTCGTCGATGTCGCCCCCGCCCCAGTCGCCGAAGTTCTTCCATTCGTACTCGCGTCCCAGCCCCTGGCTGCCGCGCACCTGAGCGGCCAGCACCACGTAGCCGCGCGACACCAGGTGCTGGATGACGGGGTAGAAGCCATTGACGTGCATGCCGTGCACGTTGGCGCGCGCGTAGATCAGCAGCGGCGGCCGGCGCGCGGCGGGCAGGCGCCGGGGCGTATAGAGGAAGGCCGGAACCTCGAGCCCGTCACCGGACGTGTACGAGATCCGCTCGGGGACGACGAGCTGCGTCTCGGACAACCCGTCGGGCATGCAGCGCGTGAGCGGCTTCTGGGTTCCGCCGTCGACCGGCATGGTCCAGATGTCGCTGCAGGCGGTAGGGCTCATGTAGGTGAACGCGATCGTCCGCCCGTCGGGTGCCCACCGGAACGTGCCCCGCGCCTGGTTGCTCTCGATGCCGCCGCTGACGCCGTCCCGCTCGGTCAGCGGCCAGGGCCGGCCGCCGGCCGACGGGACGATCATGAGGTGGAAGTTCCAGTCGCGGTTGGCCACGTACGCGATACGCCGCCCGTCGGGCGACCACTGGGGGTTGTACTCGTCCCAGGCGCTCTGCGTGAGCATGGTGGTCGCGCCGCGCTCCACGTCGATGACGCCGATGTTCCGCCAGCCCGAGCGGTTCGACACGAACGCGATCCGCTTCGAATCCGGGGACCATCTGGGCGTGTCGTCGAGATCCTCGGCGCTCCCGGTCGTCAGCAGGCGCGGGCGCCCGCCGGCGGTCGGCATCAGCCAGATGTCGTTCCGCTTCCGGTCGTCCTTGCCGCTGCGATCCGACGTGAACGCGATCCATCTCCCGTCTGGCGAGATCTGTGGGTCGAAGGCGCTGTGATTGCCGCTGGTGAGCCAGGTGATGTCGATCCGGTCGCGTGGAATCGTGGACGGGATCGTCACGATCTGCGCGTGACCGCCGGCGTCGTTCCGCACGTACACGAGGTGGTCGCCGTCCGGCGTCCAGCGCGGCGTCGTGCCGCCGTTGCCGTATGTCAGGTTGGCCGGTGGCAGCGAGCCGTCCGCGGCAGCGACGTAGATGTCGCCCCCGGACAGGTAGGAGATCCAGCGGCCGTCGGGTGACCAGCGTGGCTGGACCGACGGCCCGTCGCGTGTTTGGTGGACCTGATGGTGGGGGTTGACCGCCCGCGCGTTGGCGCCGTCGGCGTCCATCACCCAGAGATGGTGATCGCCCAGCCTGGACGAGAGATAGACGATCCGCCGCCCGTCGGGAGAGAACTGGAATTGCTCGACCTTGTGGTTGGTCTGGACGAGCAGGTCCAGGAGCTCGGCATCCGCCCGATCTCCGGACTGGGCCTCGGCAACCGGCGAGCGTGCGACCAGGAGCAGGATCAGGAGCAGCAGGTGCAAGCCACGCATCATTCCTCCAGCGTCAGGCTCCGCTCATCATGCACATCGTATAATGCAGCACCTTCGCAGCCTCGGTGCTCGGATTATCTACTCGGTCACGAGGAGGTCCCCCTGATGAAGATGAAGAAGATGAACAGGATGAAGAGAGTGACGCCGGGGATTGTGATGCTGCTTCTCGTCATACCGGTCGGGGCGGACACACAGGCGCCGCCCGTGGGCGATCAGCCGACGGAGGGGTTGACGCGGCTCGACGGGTTCATCCCGATGTATCTGGATGGGGCCAGGGATCGGCTCCTGTTCGAGTCCCCGCCGCTGGGAGAGGACGTGCTCTATTTCGTCTCCTTTGCGACGGGTTCCGGGTCGGTGGAGCTGGGGATGGACCGTGGCGTCACCAACCTCTCGCGCCGGCGCGAGCCGGGTGAGGATTCGGCGCAGGCGGTGATCCGCTTCGAGCGGGCGGGCTCCCGGGTCCTCGTGGTCCAGCGCAACCTCCGCTACCGCGCGCTCGGCGGGCCCGAGGCGCTCGCCCAGAATATCGAAGACTCGTTCGCGCAGTCGGTGCTGGCGTCCCTGCCGATCGAGAGCGAGGATAGCGGGCGGCTGCTGCTCGACGCGACCCCGCTCTTCATGCGTGACGCGGTCAAGGTCGAGCAGCGCCTGCAACAGCGGGCGGAGGGCACGTACCGGTTCGACGCCAATCGGAGCGCCTTCTACGCCTCCCGCACGAAATCGTTCCCCAGGAACACGGAGGTCGAGGTGATCGCCACCTACGCCGGCGACGACCCCGGCTTCAACCTGGCCACGGTGACGCCCGACCCCGGGGCCTTGACCGTGCGGATCCACCATTCCTTCCTCCAGGCGCCCACCGGGTACCGGCCGCGCGTCGCCGATGCGCGGATTGGGTTCTACAGCTACCCGTTCAAGGACTACTCGACACCGTTCGACCGTCAGCCGGACACGCGATGGATCACGCGCTGGCGGCTCGAGAAGCAGGACCCGACCGCCGCCCTCAGCGAGCCGAAGACGCCCATCGTCTTCTATCTCGACCCCGCGGCGCCCGAGCCCGCGCGCAGCGCGATTCGGCAGGGCGTGCTGTGGTGGAACAGCGCGTTCGAGCTGGCCGGCTTCAGGAATGCCGTTCAGGTGAGGGACCCCACGCCCGACATGGATCCGATGGACATCCGCTACTCGTGGCTCATGTGGATCAATCGGGACGAGCGCGGATTCTCGAGCAGCGGTCAGTACATCGACTCGCGGACCGGAGAGGTGCTGGGCGCCAAGGTCCGCATGGATTCGTCGCGCATCCGCACGATCGGCCAGTACTGGGACGCCTATCAACCGACCGGCGGCAGCGCGAGCGTCTCGGCCGGTGAGGAGTGGCTGCTGGCAGGCTTTCAGCAGGCGGGCGTGGCCACCGGGGGTGGCGCGCAGGAAGAGATGATGTCGATGCGGCAGGCCGTCCTGGCGGCGCACGAGGTCGGCCACACGTTTGGCTTCGAGCACAACTTCAACGGCAGCATGAACGACCGGTCGTCGGTCATGGAGTACCCGACCCCGCGGGTCAAGGTCACGAGCGACGGCAGGCTCGACCTGTCGGACGCCTTCCAGCCCGATATCGGCGCGTATGACGACTACCTCGTCCGCTATGCGTACACCGAGTTTCCTCAGGACGGCGAGCAGGACGGCCTGGACGAGATCGTTCGCGAGATGCGCGGCGAGGGTCTGCTCTTTACGCCGAGGACGGACCCGCGATGGAATTGGTACGATGACCTGTCCACGCCCACCGAGTACCTGCGCGAGACGCTGGCGGCCCGGGCGATCATGCTCGAGCACTACGGACCGTCGGTGCTCGCACCCGGTGAGCCGCTCGGGAACCTGCGCGACATGCGGCTCTGGATGACCTACCTCCATCACCGCTGGGCGATCGACGCCGCCGTCAAGCACGTGGGTGGCATGTATCACGAGTTCGTCGTCAAGGACGAGAACGTGACCGCGACCCAGATCGTGCCGGCGTCGCTCCAGCGGGAGCTCCTGTCCCTCCTCATGCAGGCCGTGCAGCCGGCGAACCTCGCGCTGCCCGAACGCCTCCTCGCGGTCCTCACGCCGCCACCCTATCGCGGGCTGGAGGATCTCGCCGACGGCTACGCGTTCGACCATCTGCGCGCAGCGAGAATCCTGAGTGCCGGCGTCATCGAGCAGCTCCTCCAGCCAGACCGGGCGGCGCGGCTCGTGGCCTTTGCCGACCGCCAGCCGAGCGCGCTCACGCTGCCGGAGCTCGTGACGACCGTTCTGGACAACACCTGGGACGCGCCGCGCGACAGCGAAGGTCTGCACCGATCGCTGCGACGGGTGACGGAGCGTGTGACGCTGGATTCGCTGATGATGCTTGGCGCGCATCCCAGGGTGACGCCAGAGGTGCGCGCCTTTGTGCTCGACCGGCTCGCCCGCCTGCGCGTCGAGATCGGCACGCATCACGACGAAGACGCCATGACCGAAGCGCATTTCCGGCAGGCGGAGCGGGACATCGCGAACTTCCTGGAGAATCCGGGCGCGTTCACGCCAACGAGCGTGGCACCGATGTGGGGAGACCGGCCGCGCTCGCGATATCCGCTCGCGCCGGGTCCCCCGCTCGGGTTCTAGGGCGAGCGCCTGGGGACGGCGTAGTAGATGATCCGCGTCTCCGAGGCCAGTGTCTCCTGCCGCGCGATCGAGAAGTGCGCGGAGAGACAGCGCTCGAAATACTCGCGCTCGTAGTCCTCGTAGATGTCGTCCTTGTTCCGCAGCAGCTGGCGCACCATCGGGTCCTGCTTCGTGATGAACTCGATGATGAGATCGCCGCCCAGCCCGGCGAGCCATCCGATCAGCTCCTGGAGGGGGATATTGGCACCGAGCACCAGGTGGTGAATCAAGGCCAGACACAGAATCAGATCGGGCCGCCCGCGCCCGACGAGCTGCCTGCGCTCGAGGCCCCGCCATCCCAGGTCCGGTGACGGGTCGGCGACGTTGCTGACGAGCGGCAAGATCCGGCTGCGGTCTTCGGTCTTGAGCGCCTGGTAGAACCGTTCCACCGCGAGCTGGTCCGCGTCCAGCGCGACGACGTAGCGCGCTCGCTCGGCGGCGATTCGAGAGAAGGCCCCGGTGTTGCAGCCCAGATCCCAGACGAGCGGCCACTCGCGCGTGCCGAGGCTCGCGCGGACGAACGTCGCCTTTCGCTCCGCGTCATCGGCGTCGTAGCTGGTGCACCGGGTGTACTCCGACCAGGTCGACCGCCGTCGCTTCCACTCGAGTCCGTCGACCAGACGCCGCAGTCCCTTGACGTTCGCCTTGATCAATCGGACGTCGAATCCGGCCTTTCGCAGGTCCGCCTTCACGTCCCGCGTCGTGGACGCGTATCGAGCCTGCACCTTGGCCTGGAGCAGCACATGCGAGAGCACGCCGCGTCGGAGGTAATCCCGGACGGACATCAGCTGCAGACACTGCTCGGGCTCGATCCCATCGAGGCGGCCACGGAGCCATGGCTGAAACGGCACGTCCTTGTAGGCCTGCAGCAGCAGCGGGTACAGAAAGAGCTGGCAGAACTGGCGGTAGCCGACCCAGGGCTCTCCCTCGGCCAGCGTTTGAAACGAGGGCACGTCGATGAAGACCGGCCTCGCCCCGACCCATTGCACGTTGTAGGGCGAGGCATCCTTGAGGACCATCCCCTCCTCGAGGGCCGCGGCCAGCAGCTCGAGCTGCAGGATCGCCGCGTCCTTGAGCATTCCGAACGACCATTCGTAGGGATACGAGACGACGGGAATCGTCTCGTGCCTCAGGATTCCCTGGCAGGGTCCCGACGCCGATTGGGCCACCGCGGCTGGATCGGCCGGCTCGGTCGCGACGACTTTGCCATCGGCAATGGCGCGGCGGAAGAAGGCGGTCGAGCGGAGTCGCTCCCACTCTCGCCACGCACGCTGGTCGAGGCTCCGAAAGACCGCGCCCTCGTGGTAGAAGACACGTGCCGTTCGGTCCCGGAACGAGCCCGGTTCGTAGGGCGGGACAGTCATCGGCGGAGGGGTCGGCGTGCTCACTCGGACGGTCAGGGTCTGGCCGCCGGCGGATGTCGCAGGGGACGGTTGGGCGCTACGAGTTGGAGTCGCGGCGGAAGATGGACACGAGCCGTTGCCAGTACAGCTTCCCGACGACACCGAGCGCGGCCACGCCGCCGAGCACGAGCTGCAGGAACATGCTGCCGCTGCCCGGATCCAGGTAGGCCTGTACGGGTTGCTCCCAGGCCAACACGTATGCCGACAGGAGGCACAGCAGCGCCGTCGTTTTCGTCATGAACCCTTCTCCTCGACCGGTCGAGACCGGAAGTCCGCCACCGCCAGCACACTAGTATAATCAATCCATCGGTAGAGTGGAGCCTCCAAGCTTGACAAATCGCGCCGCGTTGGCCCTCCATCTCTTCGCGCTGTCCGCGGCGGCCGTCGCGCAGCCCCTCTTCGATGTCCTCTCGCGCAGCCCTGAATTCTTCGTCGCCCATCGCCTGACTCCGCTGGACATCGTCGTCGTGACCCTCTTGGTGTGCGTCGCGCCGCCGGTGGTCATCCTGGTCCTCGGCTGGCTCGTGGGTCGGGGGGGCCGGCGGGCGCAGGTGTGGGTCGAGCAGCTGGGACTGGCCGTGCTCGCGGCGGCCCTCGCCCTGCTCGTCATCAAGCAGTCGCTCCCGGTTGACGGCGTCCCGGCCGTGGCCGCCGCCGTGGTGCTGGGTGCGGTCGCGACCGTCGCGTACCGGCGGTTCGCCGCGGTGGGCCTCTTCGTCACCATCCTGGCGGCGGGCGTGGTCCTCTTTCCCGGCTGGTTCCTGTTGGCGTCGCCGGTGAGCCGGCTGCTCTCGGCCGAGGCGGCCCCGGTGCGGCCCGCCGTCGGTGGTGAGAGCACGACCCCGGTGGTCGTCGTCGTCTTCGACCAGCTGCCGCTGGCGTCCCTCACCGCTTCGACCAGCGAGATCGACGCCACGCGGTACCCGAACTTCGCGGAGCTGGCGGCAGGCTCGCTGTGGTTTCGACAGGCCTCGGCCGTCGGTAACTACACGGGATGGGCCCTGCCGCCCATCTTGACGGGTCGGTATCCCGCACCCTCCCTGCTCCCGACCCTCTCGGATCACCCGGAGAACCTCTTCACGCTGCTGGCGGCGTCACACGACCCGCATGTCCTCGAGCCGATCACGGCGCTCTGCCCGGCGTCGGTCTGTCCGCCGGCCCGGGACCCGCGCGTCATCAGAGTCATGGCCGCGCTCTCGGACCTGTCGGTCGCCTACCTGCACATTCTCCTTCCATCGGACTTGACACGGGCCCTGCCACCCGTGACTCAGAGCTGGAAGGACTTCGTGACGAACGACACGTGGCACACGCGCTGGATCGACCGGCGGGACGACGATCGACGGCGGGGCCCACGCGAGCTCATCGCCGCGATCGAGCCTCGCGGACAGCTTCCGCCGTTCTACTTCCTCCACGTCCTGCTGCCCCACGAGCCCTACATGTACCTCCCGACGGGCCAGGTGTTCGAATCGACGAGGTCGCTGCCGGAGCTCGCCACCGGGGGGGCTGGATCGACGATGAGTGGGCGGTCGCCCAGGTCTACCAGCGACACCTGATCCAGCTGGGTTACGTCGACACGCTGCTCGGCGAGCTCATCGAGCGGTTGAAGACGACCGGGTTGTACGAGGAGGCGCTTCTGATCGTGACCTCCGACCACGGGGCCAGCTTCCAGCCGACCCTGTCGTTCAAGGAACCGACCGACCGGAACCTCGCCGATCTCATGCGGGTCCCGCTGTTCGTCAAGCTGCCCGACCAGTGGGACGGGCGGATCGATGATCGCAACGTCGAAACCGTCGACGTGTTACCGACGGTGGCCGACGTCCTTGGCATCGAGCTTGGAGCCGGAGTCGATGGTGTGTCCGCGCTGGATCGGGATGGTCCGGGGCGCAGCGGGAAGCGGCTCTTTCATGGCGCCCGTCGACAACCGCTCCCTGTCGAGTGGCCGTCCGTCGCCTGGGAGGCCCCGCTCCGACGCAAGCTGGCGCTCTTCGGGCAATCCGCCGAGCCGTTCCCGCGGCCTGTGATCGCCCCGTATCCTCACCTGGTGGGGCAGCGCCTCGACGCGTTGCGAGTCGACGCGAGGTCGAATGTCGAGACGATACTCGCGGCTCAGGGCCTCTACGACACGTTGGATCCGCAGGCCGACTTTCTCCCCGCACGCCTGAAGAGCCGGGTCGTCACCGACGGGGAGCGCCCGCTGGACCTCGCGATCGCCGTCAACGGGACGATCCGGGCCACGACCCGGACCGTGCGATTCCCCGTCATGGGACGCACGGGATTCTGGTCGGCGTTCGTGAACCCGGAGTCGCTCAGCCCCGGTCAGAACCAGATCGAGGTGCTCATGGTCCGATCGGAGGGCGCCGAGACCGTCCTCGAGCACATCGATCGCGTCGAGAGTACGGCGCCGCGCAGCAACCTCGTCCTCGAGCTGGCGGAGCTGGCGGGCGAGAGCCAGCTGTCCGGATTCTATGGGGCGCAGTGGGCCGGGGATCGCCAGTATCGCTGCACCAATGGCCGCGGCGAGGTCGTCGCGCCGATCACGCCCGGCCGGCCGCCGGCCGCACTCGAGGTGGCGATCTCGAGAGGCCAGCCGGTCTACACGCAGCTGAGGATCCTGGCGAACGGCTGCGAGGTGTTCGATGATCGCATCCCGACCGGTCCATGGACCCGGACGCTACCCCTGTCGGACTGCCGCCTCTCCGGTGACCGCGTTCGTATCGAGCTCCTGAGCGACACCTCGTCCCCGCGCGACGGTGCCCGACCCTTCGGCGTCTGCGTGGAGAGGCTGGAGCTTCTCGACGCGTTCTGACTCGCCCGCCGGTCCTCAGCCCTCGACGATCTCGCTCAGCTCGAACAGGTGGCCGTCGGGATCCCGAAGGAACGCGCGGATCTCTCCGTGGTCCCACCGGATCGGCGCGGTGAGGAAGGTCGCGCCACGCGCCTTCAATGTCTCGTAGGTTGTCTGGCAGTCGGGCACTCGAAAGATCATCTGGGCGGACACCCGATCCGGATCGGCCGGTGGCTCGAAGGTCACCGTGGGCTTGTCGGGTGTGGGCGCTCCCCCCTCCACCAGGAGCAGCCAGTGACCGAGGAGCTTGAGCACCACCGAGGATCCGTACGACCGGAAGAGCTCGGCGCCGAGGACGTCCTGGTACCACCGCTGGGAGGCGGCAGGGTCGCTCACGATGAGGAGCTGTGTCAGCTCCATGTCGCCGGTGGGGAAGGCACCCCTCATGACATCAACGCGCGATACTCGAATCGACGAGGAGCGGTCTCAGTACACTTCCTTCACGAGCGTCTGATTCTCGAATGGCGGACGCACGTAGCCCGTGGGCTCTTGTCGTTTCGGCATCTTCATCTTGACCGGCTTCAGCTTGTGATAGGGGCAGGGAATGCGTGTCAGGAGATCGTGAATGCAATTGAGCCGTGCGCGTTTCTTGTCGTCGGCCTGGACGACACGCCACGGCGACTGCTTCGTGTCCGTCACCGCGAACATCTCGTCTTTCGCCCTGGCGAAGTCGAACCACCGGGCTCGCGACTCGAGATCCATCGGGCTGAGCTTCCAGCGCTTGGTGGGGTTCGTGATCCGCTCTCGAAAACGGTGCTCTTGTTCTTGGTCGCTCACCGAGAACCAATACTTGGTGAGCAGAATCCCCGAGCGTATCAGCATCTGCTCGAATTCCGGGCAGGATCGAAAGAATTCCTGCACCTCGAGCTCGGTCGCGAAGCCCATCACGCGCTCGACCCCGGCGCGGTTGTACCAGCTGCGGTCCAAGAGCACCATTTCGCCGGCGGCCGGCAGATGCGGGACGTAGCGCTGGAAATACCACTGCGTCCGTTCTCGCTCCGTCGGCTTGCTCAGCGCCACTACCCGACAGATCCGGGGATTGAGGCTCTCCGTGATCCGCTTGATCGTGCCCCCCTTGCCGGCGGCATCCCGGCCTTCGAAGATGACCAGGACCTTCAGCTTCTTCTGGACGATCCAGTCTTGCATCTTGACGAGGTCGATCTGAACCTTCGCGAGCTCATTCAGATACTGCTTGTTGCTCAGCTTGTCGACCGGCGTCGCTTCGTGCACCCGCGTGACGGCTTGGGCGGCCAGGTCCTTCTTGCGGTTCTTTGCCATAGGGCACAATCTCCGTCCGGCGGTCCTCAGCAGGCGGCGAGTGCCGCGGCGGGGGGCCGCTTCCCGACGCCTTTCCCTCACATGGTGCGGTCGGGGGGGGCGGACTCCCGGTCGATGCCGACGACCTCGTAGGTATTCCCGATCGGGCGCAGGTAGACTCCCACCCGGCGGTTCCAGAGCGGCTGGTCCGGGTGGCCCGCGTGGATCTCCGCGAGCAGGAAGCGGCCGCTTCCCGCTCGGACGTCGGGTGCGCTGGGCAACGGAATGACCGTGGACGCATGCTCACGGGAGCCTTCGGTGAGCGGTCGGGCGCTGTCGGCACCGTTGTCGTAGACCGACCAGCGCACCCGATACGTCGTCCCGGTCGTGGCGAAGCCGTGGCGCTCGGAGAGATTGGCGAATGCGAGCCCCGCGGGGGTCACCTCGAACTCGTCGATCGGGTTGAGGCGATTCATGTAGTGGCCCGCCGTTTTGCGCTGCCGCTCGATCAGGACGTCGAGGAGGTACTGCCCCTCGACCGGGTCGGTGAACTGGCCGGTGTCCACGATCGCCCGGAGCTCCTCCGGCGTGAAGCTCATCATGATCTTGGCCGCCCAAAAGGCGTCGCGGTCGGTCATGCGCACGAAGGCCGGATTGGGGTAGTCGTTTCGCCACTCGTCCGGCTCGTAGGCCTCGGACTCCCACCGGCCGACCGAGTCGTACTCCGGGAAATTCGGCCAGTCGACTTTCCGATACTTCGGCGTGTGCAGCCCAACGCTCCGCAGGTTCCGCCGCACCTCGGGCATGTCGAGCCAGTAGTGAAAGCTGAGGTTCGGCAGCTGCAGGTCGACGCTCCCGCTGCCGAACGTCGACCCGAAGTCGAGCATGTAGTGGCGGATGAACCGGCGCCCGTCGGCTTCCACGTAGCTGTCCTGGGTGTTGTGCGCGCGCGTGTCGTCGTGGTTCGTCCAGGCCGCGAAGAGACGCAGTCCCCGAAGCTCGCGCCGATTCTCGTGCAGGATGACATCGTTGAGGTCGTCGGACCGGGTGCCGTAGTACCGGAACGGTCCGAGCGGCCGGCCCTGCAGGTATCTGCTGGCGGTGACCCGCACCCGGCCGTCGGCGAGCCGTGGCACCCGCTTGATCCGACGCCGGAGAAACGACTCGGTGAGCGGCGTCTCGTCGCCGAACTCGTCCTCCATCACCGTCCCCGGCTCGATCGCGAGCCCCTCCTCCGGGTGGACGGCGACGATGTAGTTCTCCGGCGTGTTGTACCCCAGCGCGTGGAAGAGCTTCGTGCCGATCACCTCCGCGGCCGAGCTCAGCTCGGGGACCCCTACCGGGCCGAACTTGATGATGTAGCGGTCACCTCGGCCGTCGATGATCTGGAAGCCGGGCGTCAGCCCGCCGATCTTGCTCCGGAACACTCGCCACGGCACGCTCACGTCGGGCCCGTCACCGGTGTCGGGCCCGCGCTGGAGCTCGGCGATCGACAGGCGCCGTCTGGCGTGCCGATTCGTGTACCACGAGCTGTCGGGCACCTCGTCGAGCGTGTTGACGTTCTCGGCCTCGGTCAGCTCCGTCGAGCCGAGATCCTTGATGATGTGGCCAAAGCGATCGAACAGGTCGCTCAGCTCGATCTCGGCCGGCTCCTCGGGGATGTCCAGCCGGTCGTCGTCGACCAATAGGGGATCGTCCGGATAGAATTTCGGCTGCTGTGCCTGCGGCAGGGCGACCAACCCGCCCAGCGCCATGAGCATGACGACGATCACGCGCCTGTTGGTTCCGGTACGCATGGGTGTCCCTCTTCCGGCCTGATCTCCATCCCGGGGGCTCCTGCCCCGATTCAGAAGCTTGGCCCCGACCCGATGTGCAGGATGAACCCCTCGCTGCTCCGCGCGAAATCGAATCGCAACACCATGCCGCCCGGGCCATGCCCGCGGATCCCGAAGCCATAGCCCGACTTCAGATTATCGAAATTCAAATCGTCTGGGTCCGAGAAGACCTTGCCCGCGTCGTAGAACAGGGCAAAGTCAGTGTAGGTCCAGACTTCCCACCGGTACTCGACGTTCACGAGCAGATTGCGCGTATCGCGGAACCGGTATTCCCGGAAGCCGCGAATCGAGTTCGCGCCGCCCAGGGTCTCCATGAGGTAGAAGGGAACGGCTCCTCCGTTTTCACCCGCCGAGTGCGAGGTGCGGAGGTGCAGGGCGAGGATGCGGTTGCGATACCCGAGCGGAATCTGCGCCTGCACGTCGCCCACCAGCCGCGTGAAGTCGAAGGCGTCGCTGTTCCGATCGTCGTACCGGTGGGCGTCGAGTCGGAACGACACCCCGACGGAGGGGCTGACCACGTCGTCGCGCAGGTGGACGGTGGCATGCCCGCCGTAGGCGACGAAGTCGGTCTCGGCGCCGAACCCTGGGATCTGCAGCGGGTCGAATCGCGTGTCGACGCTCACGCCGCTCTGGCCCGCGCCGGGCTCGGCGGTCAGCCACTGCACCTGGCCCCCGAACTCCGCGAACCGGCTGGCGGTCGTCATGACACCCGCCTCGATCGTCTGATCCTCCAGCCGATACGTGGCGCGGTCGCTCCGGCTCGATCCGGTCCCCAACCCGAAATGCCTGAGCGACGTGAAATCGCGGAGGTGCCCCGTGATGTAGCCCTCGACCGGCAACGTGCTGTTGGACCGGGGAAAGATGAGGAGACCGGTGTCGAACATCGTGTAGCCACGCGTGGAATACCGCGCGTTGGCGGTGAACTGCAGCAAGTCGCTGTGGTACCCGGCGATGTAGCCCGCGCCGCCGACGAACCCCGACCCGGACGGCATGCCGCCGATGACCGGTCGAAAGCCCGCAAACCCCTTCGTGAACAGCCGGCGCGGGAGTCGCCAGGTCTCGAAGAAGTGGGCACGCTCCTCGCCCCGCGAGACGACGTGGGGCGTCAGGTTCTGGCTCTTTTCTTCGCGCTGGCGCTGGAGCGTCTCCGCGCGCGTCCGCGGCTCGGTCTGAGACCCCTGGGCTCCCTCCAGTTGCCGCGCGTCGCTCGAGCCCGACCACAGAGCCGTCAGGAAGACCACGACGAGAGGGAGAATGGAACGACGGCCGGTCATGTCTATCGCCTGATATTCGCAGTCGGTGGAGCTTTCGGGTACTCCCACCTGCAACGGAAGGGCACGGCACCCTGGCCGGAGCCGATGGTAGCCGGAATCCCCAACCTGTCGGCCAGGAAAGAGCGATCTTATACTGGCGCTCCAGAAGCGTCGACGGTTTTCTCGTCGCTGGCCATCCAGCTCCCGGAAGACCACGATCCACACTTCTGGGTGTCGGAGACGCCTCGGTGTGCGCCGCTAGAACACGCGCTGCGCGAAGATCTGCACTCGACCGGCCCCGACTACCGGGTGGACGGTGAAGCGAGAGGGGGATCCCACCCGATCAGTGCCCCGGATGGCCGTTCGCCCCGCGATGTAGCCGAGCGTCGCGCCGAAGATGACGTCGCTCGGGAAGTGCTTGCCCTTCTCGACGCGTGACGCCCCGACCAGCGCGGCGACCACGTACGCCGGGATACCTACCCGCCGGCCGTAGTAATGCCCGGCCACGGTCGCGAACGCGAACGTCCCCGAGGTGTGGCCGGACGGGAAGGAGTTCTCGTTCTCGCCGTTCGGTCGAGTCCGGCTCACGGCAGCCTTCAGCCCGTACTTGAGGGCGCCGTCGAGAATCTGCGCCTGCGCCAGGCTGAAGGCGAACGACCGGAACCGCCCGTCCTGCGTGAACGGCGCAGCCAGCAGCAGCGCCCCAGTCGATGCCGCGATCGCGATGGGGCTGCCGACGATGTGCCCCGAATCGCCCAGCGCGTCGAGCTCTCCCCGGAACTCGTCGCTCACCTCGTCGTCGATGGGCGTCGCCGCCAGGGCGCCCGCCGCGCCGATCGCGAGCGGCCAGAGGTTGGCCGACCCGGCGAGTCCGCGAGTAAAGTTCCACGCGAGCGCGCCATGAAACTTCCTGAAGTCGACGTCGGGTTCGCGCTGAGAGGCGCTTCTGCGTGGCCGGTCGTGGTCCGCGGGTGGCGCGCTCTCACTCGGCAGCCGGAGCGTGGCAACCGTGGGCGTATGGACTGGTCGTGTCGCCGGCTGATCCGCCGAGCCGACCGCGCCGCATAGCGTCACGGCCGCGACGCACGCGGCGGCGATCATGGAGCCGGTGGGTCCGAGCGCTCGATGCCGACCACGGTCGTCGCGTCACCGTGGCGCAGGTAGGCATCGACCGCGCTCTCCCAGGCAGGCTGACCCGGGCACGTCGACCTCACCCGGACCATGAGGAAGTCGGACGATTCGTCGGGTACCGGCAGCGAGGGTTGCGACACGCCCTCCGCTTCACCGATCGCCGCGCGCTCTCCGCTCGTGTTGTCGAAGCGATGCCACTGATATGAGTAGCGGCAGCTGGTCGCCAGTCCGGCTTCGACGCCGAGGTTGACGAAGTCGAGCCGCGGCGCGGCACGCGATCCGCTGACCGTGAAGCCGTCCAGCGGATTGATCTGGGTGAGGTAATAGTCGACGATCTTGTCTCGCCGTTCGATCAGCGCATCGCCTACATACGCCGCAGCCGCGGGATCATCGTAGCGGGCCGCGTCGACGATGGCCCGGATTGCCTCGTCGCTGAACCGCATGATCGTCCGTGTCGCCCACAGCGCGTCCTGGAGCTGCATCTTGTCGAAGGCGGGATTCGGATAATCCGGCTTCCAGTCCTCAGGCCGAAAGTAGGCCGACTCGAACCGGCCCACGCCGGGGTACTCGATGTAGTCGACGTCACGCCACGGCCGATCCCACAGCCCCAGCGTGGCCGCCGCCTTCAGCGCCGGCTCGAACTCGATGTAGTACTCGTGGCCCACCCGTCGCGCGTGTGGATGCGTCGCGCCGCTCCCCATGATCGTGCCGAAGTCGATCAGGTTGTGCCTGACGTAGCTGCGCTCCGCGTCGTCCGTGTAGTACATGTCGAGAGTGTTGACGCTGTCCGAATCGTTGTGGTTCATCCACGCGCAGAAAATTTGCAACGCTCGCAGCTCGCGTCGATCCTCGTGCGGAAAGATGTCGTTCGGGTCGTCCGAGCGCGTGCCCTGGAAGTCGAATGGACCCAGCGGACGCCCCGGCAGCAGCTTGCTGGCGACGACCTGCATCGTCCCGTCCTTACGCACGGGCACGCCCTCGAGCAGGTCCTCCACGTAGCCTCGACTGAGCCGGTCGGTATGCCCGCTGTCTCAGAGGACCTCCGCCTCGGGATCGATCTCGTACTCGGGCCGCCAGCGGACCAGATAGTTCTCCGGCACGTGGTACCCGAAGGCATAAAAGAACTTCGTGCCGACGATCTCCGCCGAGGTCGCCATCTGCGGCCAGTGCAGCGGGTCGAACTTGATGAAGTAGACGTCGCCGCGCGCGTCGCGTATCTGCAGGCCGGGCGTCGCCCCCTCGGTTTTGGCGCCGACGATGACCCAGGTGGCCGACTGGTCCGGACCGTCGCTCTGGTTCGGTCCCCTTACGGTCTCGTCCACCGACAGGACCCGTCGACTCATGCGGTTGGTGAACCAGGACGAGTCGGGCACCTCGCCCAGCGTGTTCACGTTCTGCACCTCAGGATCGCCCCCGGTCGGTTGCGTGAACGTCTTCTGAAATAGGTCGATGGTCTTGCTGAGCGGCCGCTCTTCGACGGCGTCGGCCACGTGATCGTCACCCCGGAGGATCTTCTTCCAGGCGTCGCACTGGCGCTGCTGGCGGGCCTCGGGGGCAAACCCTACGCGCGCGCGGTGCTCTTCGCAGTTGCCGGCGCCTGGCTGGTGGGCGGACTCATCGGCCTCATGCTCGGCTGGGGCGCACCATTGGCCGTGACGGCACTGTCCTTTCTCGTCCTGGGCGGGCTCGTGGCGGCCGACCGCCCGATCAGCGTGCAGGTGGGCGTCGCCCTGGCCATCGCGCTCGGCCTGGTCCACGGTCAGATGAACGGGGCGGAGATGGGAATCGCCGGGATCGGCGTCGTGGGACTCCTGGGAACGGTCGGGTGTCTGTTCGTCCTCGTGTCCCTGGTGACCGGGTTCGTGGTGAGCCTCGACCGGCCGTGGACCCGGATCGCGGTGCGGGTGGCCGGTTCCTGGATCGTCGCCATCGGCCTGCTCTACATGAGGTGGACCCTGGGTGGGCCGGCCGGTCGATAGCGCGGATTCCCTCGCCACGTGCCGCACAAGAGTTGCGTTGACTAGCACCCCGTTTGGTTGTAACATTGTTGCAATGGAAACTCTAATCATAAATAATGGTCAAAACCCTTCAGAAGCACGGAAATAGCCGCGCTCTGGTGATCGACAAGGCTCTGATGGAGGCAATCGGGATCCAGGACGACAGTGCACTCCACATCTCCGTCAGCGGGAACTCCCTGATCGTCACGCCGGTGCACATCGGTGTTGGCAGGAAGAGGGTTGCCGAGGCGATCACCAAGCTGCGCCCTCGATACGGCGACATGCTGAAGCGTCTCGCGGAATGACGCGTGTCGTCGATCTCGTTCTTGAGCGTGGAAGACGTTCTGGCCATCCACGCGGACACGATCGCCCACGAGGGAGGGCTTGCCGGCATTCGGGACCCAGGCCTGCTGGAGTCGGCGGTCCTGATGCCGCAGCAGCAGTTCGACGGCAAGTACCTTCATGACGGGCTGCCGGCGATGGCGGCAGCCTACCTCTTCCATATCGCCCAGAATCACGCCTTCCACGACGGCAACAAACGGACGGCTGCGCTTTCCACCCTCGTCTTTCTCGAGATCAACGGTGTGGAGTCGCTTCCTGAGCCGGACGCACTCGAGGGAATGATCCTGGCGGTGGCTGCCAGTCGTTGCCGAAAGGACGAGTTGACGAAGTGGATGCGGCAGCAGCACGACCCCGGCGGGTCGGACCGTGCCTGACCTTAACCCCAGAGTTCACTTGGGTTCAGAGGTGCTAGATCCTCGGGTACTCGCCCGGCGCGGCTGGCGCGGGGTCGTCGTCGAGCGTGGCCAACGTGGTCGGCGAATCGCTTACCTGACCACGGGGGTCGGGGTTTCGACGAAGAGGGCATCATCCAGCTTCATCGCTTCGGCGACCGGGTCCGGATCAGAGGCGCTGGGTACCCCTCACGGCTCGGGCGTGTACCAGATCGGTGACGTGTAGGCCCGCTCCTGCGTCGTCATCGGCACATCTGGTGCGGGCATCTGGATGCCGAAGCGCACCGCCTCATGCGCCGTCCAGCGCGGTGTCGGGATCTCGAGCACACGCGTGTAGTACACGGCCGGACGCTCAGGGTCGAAGTCCGGGTCGGTCCAGACCGTGATGAGCTCCGGGCTGCCGATGGTGTTCGTCCACGTCGCGGTGGCCACGTCTACGGTGTTGCCCACCGGGGGGAGCTTTCCATCCGCGCCCGGGGCCCGGTCGCCGGCCCACACGACATCGTAGACCTGCTCCTGGCGCTCGCCGGCGGTATCGATCCACCCCTTCACGATCTGGATTCGGTCCAGGTTTCCAGATAGCGGGTCCCTCAGCGCGGCCACCAAGAACGACGGGGCGCCCCCGTCTGGCGCAGGCGGCAGGTCGGCACCCATCGGCACGCCCTTCGTGTAGCCGACATTCGCCGGAAGCCGAGTCCCGGCGTCGGCTTCAACGAATTCCCACCCCCCGAAGAACCGCACGAGCATCCGCGGGCCTGTCGTCGCATAGGTCTCTTTTCGCATCATCGCGTCGAACAAGGCCTGACGCGTGTTCTCGGTGGCCCAGATGCCTTGGTAGCCCGAGGCCACCATCGACCATCCCGCGTACTCGAGATCTCCCACTCTCGCCATGGGGTGGTTCACCCGCTCGGGGTTGGGCTCTGCCCCAGAGTGTTTGCCGAAGAAGTTGTCCTCCTCCGCCGTCGTCAACGCCGTGTGGCTGTCGGTCGCCCCGATCAGACCGAACTTGTATGGGTTCACGCCGAGATCTTGCTCGAGCTGGAGTCCGATCTGTAGCGCGCTTCGTGCGTACTCGCGCTCGAGCATCTCGTCCTCCTTGAGCGCGCTGAGGTCGAGGTTCCCGATGGCCCACGTCTCGTAGTCGGCGAACTCGTCATTCGGGGACAGGAACGGATGCGTTTCGCCGTCGCCCTTGATCTGCGTGGCTTCGTACAGCGGCTCCCAACGGGCGCGCGTCTCTGCGTAGGTCCGGTCGACCGGCCGACCCGTGTAGGTCTGGGCGATCGGGAACATGAATCCATTACTCAGGTTCCCGTTGTGCGCGATCGCCAGCAGGTGTCCACCCGTGCGCTCTTCGTACGTCTGCATCCAATTCCAGAGGTCGACGGGATCCGGACTGCCGAGGGGCGGGAGAGTCGTGTACGGTTCCATCACGTTCGCGCGGACCGCGTCGTCGCGATAGACGACGACCCGATGCAGGTTGTAACCGTTGTCGGTGGACGTCCACTCATAGCCGATGAACGCCGTGAACTCGCCGGGGTCGTTGTAGGTCTCGGCCGCATCGATCGTCTGCTCCCACGTCGATCGGTAGGCCGCACTGCCCGGCAGCGAGGCGAGCGCTTCGGGCATGCTGTTCTCGGTGAGCGATAGAACGATCTCGACAGCGGCCTCGACTCCTCGTTGACCGCCCTCCTGGATCATGCCGTACCAGCGGCTCCCGGTCGGGTCGGCCAGCATCGAGGGTTCGCCGGAGAGGAGGCGGGGGAAGAATCCCATGTTGTCGGAGTGGTCGGCGACGACCAGGAAGTCGAGCGGACGACTGAGCTTGACCTGCTGACCGGTCGAGGAGGTCACCTCTTCGCCCCGCGCAAACCTGTACGCGTCGTCCGGCATCAGCCGTGCGCCAAACGCCCCGGCGTCCATCGAGTTGCCGGTGTGTAGGTGCGTGTCCCCCCAGAACACCTTGGTCGGAAAGTTGCGACCGGCATACGGGGAGTAGTTGCGCCGTTCCGGAAACGCATCACGGAGCGATTCCTCAGAGGGAATCGGGTCCTGTGCGGATGCCGATCCGCCAATGATGAGAACAAGCGCCACGGCCACGACGAATGAATTTCTCAAGTGTGCCTCCCTCACGCTTCACACGGTCGCTGCACGAAAACACCTTCGCACGTCGACACCAAGCGCACCCCATGCCAGAATCCGGTTTCACTGAATTCTTTCTCATCTGAACAAGAGAATCTGAAGTGCGTTTGCATTTCAAGAACTCCGTCATTGATCACCTGGCTAGGCGATTGCCTAGCGAATACAAAGCGACTCTTCCCCTTTGGTGATCGTCCCGTACAAAATGTCTATTTGCTATCCAGATCGCGTCTGGACCCCCGCGATCAAGCGGGACATTGAGTCTCCCTCGCCTGAAGGCGAGGGAATCAGTGCGCCGCGTCGGCTGAAGCCGACTATCACGGCGCACGTCCCAGAGCCCGAAGAGGTCCGGCCCTGCGGCCTCCTGAAGGCTTCGCCTAAAGGCGAGGGGTTTCACCCATCCCAGAGGGAGACTCTAAGCACGAACGGCAGCGCTTGATCGAACTGAGGCCGGCTTCCTCACGACGAACATCTCCACCGCACGGGATCGTAGACTCCAAGAAATCCGATGACCTACGAAGAGTTCGCCTCGGAGCTGCTCCCGCATCGAACAATCACGTGCACGTCTGCAAAACAGAACGAAGAAACGATGCTGCGCTTCGGCGTCAACCAGGAAGTGCGGCAGTTGGGGAACGGAACATTTCGATGCGATCTGGCCGTGCGAAGCACAGAACAAGCCGACCTGTTTTCAGATCGGTTCAGCACAGCCATCTCCCTATTCCGTGAGCCGCCCGCAGACTCGGTTGTTCTTCTGTTTCCCCGGAGTGCGAGCGGAACGTTCAGGGCCTCGGGTCAGAGCGTGTTCGAGGACCAGCTGATTGTCCTCCCCCCCCGGATCAGAGACGGACATCGTCGTCCCGGACCTGGCTGGCTCTGATGCCCTTACCATTCCGGAAGCCCGATTCATCGAGATGACCTTGGCGCTCTACCCCACGCCGAAGTCCGTCCGTCCGGACGGCATGGCCGTGATCGGGGGAGACACACCGCGGCTCAATGCACTGCGGCAGCGCATCGTCGAGCAGGTGACTGCTCCGGAGTTCGACCCGCTTCAGGAAGGGCTCTCCAATCTGATCGCGGCAACCCTTGGCTGGGTGGGACATTCTTCCGGTCGCTGGAGGCCCGAGCGTCTCGTCGTCAACGGGGCGCGAAGACGCGTCGCCAAGCTGGCCCAGGAGTACATCGAAGCGCACTATCGCGGGACCGTCCGCATCGAGGATCTTTGCCGCGCGACCGGGGTCGGGGTTCGGACTCTTCAGCGCTGTTTTTGCGAGTATTTCGACCTCACCACGACGGAGTACCTCAAGGCCGTGCGGCTCGACCGGGTCCGCCGCGCTCTGGTCGCCGCACACGCCTCGCACGATTCCGTCACCGCGGTTGCCCTGCAGCACGGCATCGCCCACCTCGGACGCTTCTCCGTGGAGTTTCGCGAGCGCTTCCGGGAGTCGCCGCGCGAGACGCTTGCCGTGCGTGCGAGTCGGATGTCGGAGATCACACGCACGTCGACCTCGTGACCTACGCCGCGCAGCTCCTTGACCGCTCAGGACTTCTACCACGGGCTGCTAGTACTACTTTGTTAGATCGCACAATTTGGGCGAGATCCGACAAGTGATCTAATTTGAGGACATTGTACTTTTCCGGCGAATTCGGGACCCTGCGCGGTAGTGCACGACCGCCGCACGGTGGGGCAGTTGCGTCGCCTGATGAGATGGCTCGAGGCCTTCAAGGCGTGCTTCGGCCATCGCGCACAGGAGCTGGCGTTGCGCCGGTACGTCCAGGGGTTGCTCAGCGACAGCCCGCGCAAGTCGATGGAAGCGATGCTGGCGCGGGGGACCGATCCCGGGGGCTATCAAGCGTTCCAACACTTCATCACCGATGCGCCGTGGAGTGCCGACGGCGTCTGGCGCTGCCTGCGGGCGGTGCTGCCCGAACGCGAAGGGCTGGTGATCTTCGCTGGCACGAGTTTCCCCAAGCCAGGGACGTCCTCGGTCGGGGTGGCCCGCCAGTACTGTGGGGCCGTGGGGAAAGTCGCCAATGGCCAAGTGGCGGTCACCGCGGCGCTGTGGACCGGGCTGCGCGCCTACTTGCTGGGGGCCGCGCTCTATGTGCCCGAGGCGTGGCTGACCGACGCCGCCCGCGATCGGGCGCGGCTTCCCCGGGGTGTCCGGTTGCAGGCGAAGTGGCGCCAAGCGCTCACCCTGCTCCGGCAGGTGCGCGCCAGCGGCCTCGCCGGCACCGGCGTGCTGGCCGATGCGGAGTTTGGCGATACCGGCCTGTTTCGGGCCATGTGGCATCGGTTGCGGCTCCCCTATGCGGTGGGGATTTCCTCGTCGCAGACCGTGTTCCTGGGGCGGCCGCGCCTCGGGCACCGGCGGGGCGGCCGGCTGGGGCGCCCGCGCACCCGGCCAGACCTGGCGGCGGGCGTGCGGGCGTACACGGTGGCCCAGGCCGCCAAGGCGCAGCCGCGGTGGCGGCCCATCAGCTGGCGCAACCGCCGCGGCGGGCGCCGCTGGACGGTCCAGTGTGTGGCCCTGCGGGTGACCCCGGCCCACGACTGGCGCGACCGCCGGCTCGCCCCCGAGGTGTGGCTGCTGGCCGAACGCGACACGGGCGCGACGCCGCGGACCAAATACTTCTTCGTCAACCTGCCGGCCACCACCTCCTGGCCGCAGCTTGTCCGACTCGCGCATCAGCGGTGGGCCATCGAGCAGCAGTACCAAGAGTTGAAGACCCACCTCGGGTTGGATCACTTCGAAGGCCGCACGTTCCCGGGCTGGCACCATCACGTCGTGCTCACCGCCGTGACGTACAACTTCCTGCAGGCCGAGCGGCGGCGGCACCTCGCCGGGCTCACCTTTCCAGTGGCCGCGCGATCGTGCAGGAAATCTTCACCGCGGACCTCTTTGCTCAACGGCCGTTCTACCTGAAGCGCATCGAGGCGCTAAAGTCGGTGCAATTGCGGATCTAACAAAGTAGTACTAGCGAGGCGTCTAATCTCCTGAATCTCCGCAAGGTCAGCCAGATCCTTGAGCCGGCCGGCGGCGCGCTTGGCCTGCTCGAGGCCGTCGAGGCTGAGGACGTGGATGTCGCGGTCGTAGAGGCGCATGGCCGGGGACAGACGCTGGACGGCCGCGAAGGCGCCGATGCCGGTGACCTGACCGAGGAGGTCGAGGTCACCGTGTGACGATTGCAGCGTGAAGTTCAACCCGTCCTGCAGCGTCGCGACGTCGAGCTTGAACGGCAAGCCTGACGGCGCCCCGCGCAGAGTGGGCGCAAACGGTTTCAGCGCCCGGGAGAGTCGGTCCAGGTTGGCTCGCTCTCGCGAATAGCAGATGTCGAGATCGCGCGTCACTCGTGCCGAGCCGTGGAGCACGAGCGCGACCGCGCCAATCACCACGAAATCCACGTGGTGCTTGTCGAGCGCCTTGAGGATCGATTGGTAGTCCGGGATCACCGGGCTCGCAGGGTGTCGAGCGAGAGCGCTGCTCGCCGCATGGTTTCCACCCGTTCGGTCGGCGTCATCGCCAACGATTCCACCAACAGCGTTCGATCGACACCACTGTCAAGGGACGCGAGGATGACATCCTGTGAGGCCCGGCGCCGGCTGCGCTTGGAAACGTGGCGGCGAACGGCTAGCTCGACGCGATAGACGCCACGGCGAACGGACCTGAAGTACGGATACCGGGAGGCGTGATGGGGTGCTGCATTCACACAGCACCGGCTCGCCACGTGTGTGCGGACCGTGGCGGCATTGAGGTGCGGCAGCGCCGCCGCGACGTCGGCGATGCGGAACGTCCAATCATCGTCGGCCAGCGCGCAAGCCGCCTCAAGCACTTGGGCATGAATGGAATTCACTCGTACATTATACACGTGTATAAACTTGCGGCTCCTGCGTCAACCTACGCTGATGCCATGGTCACCGCGCCGCATTGGTGGGGCTCGACGTCGAGATGGCGCGCCGATTCGCGGATGATCTCGGCGTGGGGCTCGAGTTCGTTCCGCTCAATCCTCTCGTTTCGGAGGAGTTCCTCGGGCGTCTCGACGGTTCCTACTGCGACATCGTCATGTCGGCACCGCCGCCACGGTCGAGCGCGCGACGTCGTCACGCGGAGGACCGGTGTTGATCCCACCACGCGCGCGCGCTGGCGGGCGACCATCGTTCCGAGGGCACGAGGGCGAGCCGCGCGTTGAGATCGTCCGCCGAGGCGACACGCTTGTCTGGCTGCTTCTCGAGACAGTCGAGGATGAGACGGTCGAGCTCCGGCGGGACCGGACCGGGGGCATGGACCGACGGTGATTCCGGCGGCTCGGTGAGATGACGCGCGAGTATCTGCATCGGGTTGTCGCCCTCGAAGACGCGGCGGCCGGTCAGCAGCCAAAACCCGACGCACCCCACCGCATAGATGTCGCTCCGCGCGTCAATCTGGTCCACGAGGCCCTGGGCCTGCTCCGGCGATGCGTAGGCGGGCGTCCCCGCGAACACGCCGACTTGCGTCAGCAGCGCGCCGGCCTCCTCGGCATCGGTCACGGTCTGCTTCACCATGCCGAAGTCGAGGACCTTCACCATGTCGGTGTCCCGACCGTATCGGCAGAGATAGATATTGGCCGGTTTGATGTCGCGATGCACCATCCCGGCGTCGTGCGCCTCGCCGAGCGAATGACAGACCTGCCGCAGCACATGGACGACCCGCCCTGGGGGCTGCGGACCCCAGCGCTCGACCAGCACCTGGAGATCCACGCCCTCGAGCAATTCCATGACGTAGTAGAACGTGCCGTCGTCGGCCGTGCCGTAGTCGTACACCTCGATGGTGTGCGGCGAGCGGAGGTTCGCCGTGGCCTGCACCTCCTGCTCGAACCGCCGCATGCGCGTCTCGAGCGAGCCGGCCGCGGCGGGCGTCCCATCCGGGCGGATCAGCTTGATGGCGGCCGGGCGGGCCAACAGCTGATGCCGGGCCTGCCACACCTCGCCCATGCCGCCCGCGCCGAGCTTGTCGGTCAGCTGGTAGCTCCCGATCCGGCGCGCGTCCGAGAGGTCGCGGGACAGCGTGTAGAGCCGAGCGGCGATCGCGTAGGCCACGCCCACCGCCACACCCGTTGGGATCAGCAGCTGCTGGAACACGCGAAAGTTCTGCTCGGGCCCAACGGTGGCCGGGACCTCGTACAAACTCAGTGACGCGAAGAACCAGACGAACAACGAGAGGGCCGACAGACCCGCGCCCACGAGATGCTGCGCCGGCGTGAGCGGCACGACGCTCGCGAACACGATCAGCCAGACGGCCACGCCAGGAATGGTCCCCAGCGGCCATCCGCTGTCATCCAGCAGATTCTGCCAGTTCAGGATGATCGTGCCGAATCCGACGGCCACGGCGATCTCGAACGCGAGCGCGCACGTCGGAAACCACTCGGCGGGCAAGGCGCAGGTGCGAAAGACCCAGAGCGCGAGGATCGACACGAGCAGAACGAGCCCGATGGCCACCAGGGGGGGACCGGCGAGTGCGCCCGGTCCCGCGATGAGGAGCGTCGCGGCCAGTCGGACCACCGCGAGGGCGACGACCAATCCGGCGAGCCACGCGAGGCGACGGTAGGTATCGCGCTGGATCTCCGAGCGCAGGCCGGCGAAGCCGGATCCCTGCGCGCCGGGTGCGCGGAAGGTCAGGCCTCCTGGATTTCGCCGCGCCATGTGCCCGACTCACGGAAGATCACTTGCGGACGGCGTACGCCGGTTGCTCCAGCCGCGTGGGGCCGACGCGGCGCAGTCGCGGCCCGGGCGACTCGCCCGCGCCAGCCAGCTCCGTGTACTCCCGCCCGATAAGGAACGCCAGGACAAGCCACCCCATCACCACCAGCATGTTGAACTTGGCGAAGCTGCTGGCGCCCCACGCGAAGTAGGTCGTCCCCACGAAGACCAATCCGGCCGACAACACATCGCCGATACGCACGAAGAAGGAATCGATCGTCTGCTTGGCGCTGTACTTCTGCTCGCGCGTGCACGGAAGAAACAGCATGTTTCGGACCGTGTTGTTGAGCGAGTAGTCCGTGGCGTTCTCGGCCGTCTTCGCCCACCGGACCGCCGCCAGCACCGGGAAGAACGCGAGGACGTTGTACGCTCCCAACGCGATGCACGGGAGAATCATGACACCGATCCGAACGCCGAAGTACTTGATGAGCCGGGACACGAGAAAGAGCTGGATCACGACCCCCAGCACGTTGACGACACTGAAGAACTGCGAATAGAACTGACCAATGTATTCTTCGACGGTGAGCCCACCGGCCGTGCCGGCCGCGACGGCCTCCCTGGCAGCGTCTGCGATCACGCTGCCGAGGATATACTCGCCGGTCGTGTTGACCCAGTTGAGGCACATGAGCATGACGCCGATCATGAGCAGGTACGGCGTCTTGAACACCATGCCAAACGCCCCCTCGCCCCGAGGCGCCGCCGAGGCCTTGGAGGCTTCGAGCTTGAACTCCCCGGTCTCGGCGCGGATCTCGGCTGTCGCCGCGGGCATCACCGCCGTCGATCCGGCTTCCGGCACCGCCGCCTCGGTACGCTTGCGCTCGCGCGCGTCGAGGTAGTTCGTCAAGAGGAGCTGCGCCACAAGCAGCGCCGCCCCGACGAGCATCAGCTGATCCAGTCCGAGAGGCGCGATGAGCCAACCGGCGATCACCGCGCCCAGGACGGCGCCGAGCGAGGCGCCGAAGCCGACGATCGGAAAGAGCCGCTCACCCTCGTCCTTGGTGTAGACGTCGTTCGCGAACCCCCAGAACTGTGCCACGATCATGACGCTGAAGATCCCGATCCACAGGAAATAGATCATGCCCAGTGGCACGTCGAACTGGGCCAGGACGTAGAAGGCCAGCAGACACCCGGTGAAGATCGCGGTCACGACGTTGATCAGGCGCCGTCGTGGGAGTTGCGCCGCCAGGCGGCCGTAAAGGGGGACGACGACGGCCAGTAGTCCGACCATCCCGGCCGACATGTAGCTCTTGAGCTCCGCCGAGCCCTGACCCAGGATGAGCGCCTCGCGCACCGGCTTGAGCACGTAGTAGGCGGTCAAGATCAGAAAGACGTTCAGCGCCAGCAAGACCGCGGTCACCCCTTCGCCTGGACGGACGTCCGTGAACAGTCTGAGCGCACGATCGAGCGGGCTCGCGTGAGCGGGAGGTGTCATGAAGGCTCCACGTTACTTCTGCTCTGGCGGCTGATAAGGATCGCGGGTCCCGGGCGCAATCGGCGAAGACAAAGTGGAGGATAGCCGGCGCCGACACCGCACACTGTTCGAAAAGCGACAGAGGCAGCTGGTCTTGCATCCGCGAAACAGATTCTCCATGAACTCGAGCCGCTAGAAACGCGACTCCAGTGAGGCCAACGGCTCAATAATGTGCGACATCATGCTACATCTGCTACAATATGATCATGTCTAAGAGGATCTCTCAGCGTGACCTTCGGAATGACTCGGCGGCGGTCCTCAGGACAGTCCAGGCGGGGCAGACCCTGGTCGTGACGCGGAACGGAACACCGGTTGCGGAACTCCGTCCGCTACCGGGTCGTCGATTCGTGCCCCGGGACGTCATTGCGAGTGCCGGCTCCAGAGCCCCGCGGATCGATGCCGCCCGATTCCGACGAGACCTCGACGCGTCCGTGGAGCAACGGGTCGATGGCTGATCCGACCCGCGGTCTGCTCGATACCTCGGTACTGATCGATCACGATCTGATCGATCCCGATCGGCTACCGGACGAATCGGCCATCGCGGCGATCTCGCTCGCGGAGCTCGCGGCGGGGCCTCACGCCACGGGCGACGAGGAGGAGCGTGCTCGTCGCCAGGATCGGCTGCAGTGGGTCGCGGCCACCTTCCATGCCCTGCCGTTCGACGCCGAGGGAGCCCGAGCCTACGGTCGCATCTTTGCGGCCCTCCGGAGCGGCGGGCGGTCGAGTCGAAGCCGGCTCGCGGACCTGCTCATCGCGTCAACCGCAACCGCGAACGGGCTTCCGCTTTATACCCGCAACGTCGCTGACTTCGCCGGCCTCGCCAAGATCGTGGAAGTCGTCGCGCTTTGAAGCGGAAGCGACCTGCTCACGCGCCGTTCGCTTCTTTCCCCTGGGAGAAGCGGCTTTCGAAGGAATCGTCCCGGCGCTCACCGATTGCGCCGTGACTGCAGCGCATTCCTCCACTTCGCCGCCAAGCAGTCAAAATTGCTCGAACGCGTCAGCGAAGCGTTCTACCGCGCCCGGGCGATCTCGTCGAAATGCCGATCGTGGTGCAGCAACCCGAGACCGTGATGGTCGGCACAGGCGGCTATCAGCAAATCCGTGGCTGGCGGGGTCACGCCCTTTCGGCGGCAGGCCCGGGCCAACTCCACCGCCGCCTCCCAGACCTCGCGCGACGTCGCCACGCACTCGAGCTCTCTTTCGAGCCCTCGAAGCATCTCCTGCTCCGCCTTTCCCCGAGCCCCGTTCCAGAGCTCCACCCGGATCATGTCACAGAGGACCGCGGTTCCCTCGGCCATGACGCTCTGCACGGCGGCCCGAACCTCGCGGTCCCCATCCCGCCTCAGCGCATCGATCCACGCCGAGGTGTCGACGAGCACGCGTCTCTCCACGCGTCAATCCTCCGAGCGCAGCCTCTCGAGCTCTTCGTTGGACATGAAGTGCTCGAACGTGCCCAACCGCGCAAGAAGTCTCGCCAGGCGGTGTCGCCGGTTGAAATCGACGATCGCGGTGACGATAGCTTCGCGCTTGGTCTTGGCACCCGTATGACGGAGAGCTTCCTGGAGCTCATTAATTGGAATATCAACTGTTGTCTTCATGAATCTATTATACCATCAATTAGAATCTCTTCCCTGAAGTTCAGGAGGCAGACCAGACGCTCTGGAGCGACACAAGTCCGAGCCGCATGTTCGTCCGCCTAGGAGCATTGCGCATCTGATGCGTGATGTGATAGAGTGTTCTTTGTGCGAACCACCCTAGAGATCGACGACGATGTCCTGATGGCTGCCAAAGAGCTCGCGGTGCATCGCAAGAGCACCGCAGGCAAGGTGCTCTCGGAGTTGGCGCGTTGGGCGCTGCACCCCGGCGATCTCGGCCCTGCGATGAAGAACGGCGTTCCGGTGCTTCCGGACCGACCCGGTGCCCGCCCGGTCAGTTCCGAGGATGTCGAGCGGCTGCTCGACGAGCCGTAAGGCTGCTGGCCCGTGGTCAGCCTGTTCGACGTCAACGTTCTCGTGGCGCTGTTCGACCCCAGTCATATTCACCACCTGACGGCTCACGACTGGTTCGCTGAGTCCAGTGAGCAGGGTTGGGCCACCTGTCCCCTGACGGAGAACGGGTTGATTAGGGTGCTCTCCAATCCAAGCTATCCAGGACGCCGAACAACCGTTCACGATGCAGCGCGACGGCTGACGGTGTTCTGCCAGAGCCCCCAGCACGGTTTCTGGGAGGATTCCTTGTCGGTGCTCGACGAGTCCGTTCAGACGCAACGCATCCAGGGTCATCGGCAGGTAACCGATGTCTACCTGCTGGCCCTGGCGGTGGCACGCGGCGGACGCCTCGTCACCTTGGATGCAGGGATGTCGCTGGCCGCCGTCCGCAACGCCAAGCCGTTCCATCTCATGAGGCTGGGTGGCCCAGAAGCGGCAACGTAGCCGAAAGCCTCTGTTCCTCGCCGAGCTCGCGGCCGTCCGAAGTGGCGACGGCGAGCAGCAGTGCGGCAAACAGAAGGCGGGGTGGGGACAGGATTATCTTGAACGCGTTCTACTTTCTCCCAAGTACATTGACGGTGTATCCGGCGACAAAGAACGCGAATGCCACCAGACTGATGGGCGGAATGCCCCCGTGCCAGCCCGACGGCGTCAGCCATCCTTGATAGCCCATGAAGACCAGGTGCACGCCGCCGAGGATCATGGCGACCAGCAGGAACTTTCGCGAGGTGATGAACTGGATGAACGTCTGGTCTTCACGCAAGTGCGTCTGAAAGCTGAGGTTGTAGGCCCAGAGCACCACGAACCCCAGGACGCCACCGAGCATGCTCACACCGGTGAGCAGCGTCAGCGTTCCATCCGTCTCGAAGAATCGGAGGTAGACGGCGGGCATGAAGAGCATGAAGCTCATCAGCGCATGGATGAGCACCAGCAAGAACCCCGTCATGCCCAGCGCCTTGCGCGCGTTGAGCCACCCGGCGGGGAGGTTGACTCCCAAATTGTTCAAGGGACCGAACGCGAAGTTGAAGGTCAGCAGGACAAAGGCACTCAATGAAATTGCCTTATTCAGGATGAAAAACGGGAAATCCTTCCACGGAACCGGACCCGCGACGTGATAGCGCACGACCGCGTACGCGAGGCCGAACAGTAGCGCGGTCGCAATAATCCGGCCTGCTGAATTGCCTTGAGCCTCGGTTGCATCACTCAGTTCGGTCACGGCGAGTACCCCCTTGTGAGCCGTTTACCCCTGGCTCCTGGCCCGACTGGCTGCAGCTGCACAGCGCTCGGAGCGAGGCTGTGCGCTGCTCGACCATAGCCAACAACCGCTGGATTGTCAGGTGAGCGCTGCGACGATGTTGCGATACTCGTCTTCCGGGAAGGCACGGAGCGTCTCAGTCCGCACACCGCCCTTCGAACCGAGGACGAGCATGACCTTCGCATAGGCGGCGTCGTCCGGCGCCTCGATGACGGCAACCATGTCGTAGCGGCCCAGGGTCAGGTAGAAGGACTTCATCTCTCCGCCGGCGGCGGCAATTGCCGCCTTGGCTTTTTCAACACGGGATGGGCTGTCTCTGAATTCCTGAATGCCTTTTTGCGTCCAGCTCACTAGTACTACTTTGTTAGAGTCTCCCTCTGGGATGGGTGAAACCCCTCGCCTTTAGGCGAAGCCTTCAGGAGGCCGCAGGGCCGGACCTCTTCGGGCTCTGGGACGTGCGCCGTGATAGTCGGCTTCAGCCGACGCGGCGCACTGATTCCCTCGCCTTCAGGCGAGGGAGACTCAAATCGCACAATTTGGGCGAGATCCGACAAGTGATCTAATTTGAGGACATTGTACTTTTCCGGCGAATTCGGTACCCTGTGCGGTAGTGCACGACCGCCGCACGGTGGGGCAGTTGCGTCGCCTGATGAGATGGCTCGAGGCCTTCAAGGCGTGCTTCGGCCATCGCGCACAGGAGCTGGCGTTGCGCCGGTACGTCCAGGGGTTGCTCAGCGACAGCCCGCGCAAGTCGATGGAAGCGATGCTGGCGCGGGGGACCGATCCCGGGGGCTATCAAGCGTTCCAACACTTCATCACCGATGCGCCGTGGAGTGCCGACGGCGTCTGGCGCTGCCTGCGGGCGGTGCTGCCCGAACGCGAAGGGCTGGTGATCTTCGCTGGCACGAGTTTCCCCAAGCCAGGGACGTCCTCGGTCGGGGTGGCCCGCCAGTACTGTGGGGCCGTGGGGAAAGTCGCCAATGGCCAAGTGGCGGTCACCGCGGCGCTGTGGACCGGGCTGCGCGCCTACTTGCTGGGGGCCGCGCTCTATGTGCCCGAGGCGTGGCTGACCGACGCCGCCCGCGATCGGGCGCGGCTTCCCCGGGGTGTCCGGTTGCAGGCGAAGTGGCGCCAAGCGCTCACCCTGCTCCGGCAGGTGCGCGCCAGCGGCCTCACCGGCACCGGCGTGCTGGCCGATGCGGAGTTTGGCGATACCGGCCTGTTTCGGGCCATGTGGTATCGGTTGCGGCTCCCCTATGCGGTGGGGATTTCCTCGTCGCAGACCGTGTTCCTGGGGCGGCCGCGCCTCGGGCACCGGCGGGGCGGCCGGCTGGGGCGCCCGCGCACCCGGCCAGACCTGGCGGCGGGCGTGCGGGCGTACACGGTGGCCCAGGCCGCCAAGGCGCAGCCGCGGTGGCGGCCCATCAGCTGGCGCAACCGCCGCGGCGGGCGCCGCTGGACGGTCCAGTGTGTGGCCCTGCGGGTGACCCCGGCCCACGACTGGCGCGACCGCCGGCTCGCCCCCGAGGTGTGGCTGCTGGCCGAACGCGACACGGGCGCGACGCCGCGGACCAAATACTTCTTCGTCAACCTGCCGGCCACCACCTCCTGGCCGCAGCTCGTCCGACTCGCGCATCAGCGGTGGGCCATCGAGCAGCAGTACCAAGAGTTGAAGACCCACCTCGGGTTGGATCACTTCGAAGGCCGCACGTTCCCGGGCTGGCACCATCACGTCGTGCTCACCGCCGTGACGTACAACTTCCTGCAGGCCGAGCGGCGACGGCACCTCGCCGGGCTCACCTTTCCAGTGGCCCGCGCGATCGTGCAGGAAATCTTCACCGCGGACCTCTTTGCTCCACGGCCGTTCTACCTGAAGCGCATCGAGGCGCTAAAGTCGGTGCAATTGCGGATCTAACAAAGTAGTACTAGCGCGACATAGGTTTTCATTTATCGACTCCTCTTCCGACTCCCGGCGCAGGCATGCGCTGCCGTACCCGGCTCCGTAGGCCGTTTCACCTTCACACTCTCTTCCAGAGGCGACACCGGTGACCATCCACAATGCGACAATGCCTCACGGGGATCTTGCCGCCCCTCAGTAGGCGATCTGCAGACGGCCCTGGAGGACCCACACGGGTTTCCAGGTGCTGCGCTTCGCCCGGATGAGGTTGAACATGACACGCGTGGGATTGGTGGGATACCAGTTGAACCCGATCGACACATCGCTTAATGTTCCGCCGGTCACACCCTGATCATCGAGGTCAATGTGGGCCCATCGCGTGGCCACCTCGAAGGCTCCATACCCGCCCCCTCCGTTACCGATCGGCTGCGAAGGCCGAATACGCCGGATAGTGCCTCGAGCGGCATTATAGGTGCGATGCTCGCCACCCATACGAGCCGTCGTCGTTGACGCGGACCGCCTCGTCGCTGGAAGAGGCCCCTCGGACCCGCGGGTGAGTCCGCCAGTTGCCGCGATTGCTTAATGAGGTCACATCTGGAATAATGTAGACTCATGCGAGAACGAAGCATTGGGATTCGGGAGCTCAAATCGAAGCTCAGCGAGTGCGTGCGGCAGGTCAAGGCGGGCGCGACGATCGTCGTCACCGAGCACGGCCGCCGCGTGGCGCGGATCGTTCCGGAGAGGCTTTCGCTCGAGGAGCGGCTCGAGACCTTGAAGGACGCGGGGGCCGTCCACTGGAGCGGCCGTCGGCTGGATGCGACGGCACCAGAGGTGCGCACTCGCGGCAAGCGAAGCGTCTCTGACATCCTCGTTGAGAACCGCGAGTGATTGTCTATCTGGATGCAAGCGCGCTCGTCAAACGGTATGTGATGGAGCGCGGCACGGCTGAGGTGATCGCGCTGACTGTTTCTGCCCAGGCGGTCGCGACGGCTCTCATCAGCCGTGCCGAGGTGGCGGCAGCGCTGGCGCGGGCCGTGCGTCTCGGTGTCGTTGATAGCGACGGCGGTCGGCGGGCGCAGGGTCGGTTTGCACGCGAGTGGCCAGACTTCGCGAGAATCCCGGTCACAGAGGCGCTGGTCTCCCTCGCAGAGCGGTTGGCCTGGGACCACGGGCTGCGTGGATACGATGCTGTTCAACTGGCCGGTGCCCTCACGTGGCAGGACGTGGTCGGCCAAGACGTGGTCTTGGCGACATTCGATCATCAGCTCTGGGAGACGGCATCTCGCGCCGGTCTCGGCCGCTGGCCAGAGAAGTGGGTAGGGAAGGGTTCCCCGGCGCCCGGAGTAACGACATGAACAATCTTGGCTCCCCAACAGATCTCGACCCGTGAGAGCCGCGATCCGGGTGTAGGTACGCTGCCCCGCGGCCTGGCAGTCGCACTCTTCGAACATTGACCGTCACCATTTGCACGTCGGCATCCGCATCGTCCGATGAACTCTGGTAGGCTGCCACCATGAGTGGGGACGCGGCTTCACACCCTCCCCCTCTCCGGCCGGATCCGATCATCGAGGCCTACAAGCGAGACGTGGATCGGACACTGCTCCGCGAGAACCTCGAGCGCTCACACGACCAGCGGGTCCTGGAGCTGATGGAATTGCTACGGGCCGATGAGGAGTTCCGGCGCGCGGGACGTGCGCTCCGGTCGAGGCCGTGACCGACTTTCCCAGACTACTCCAGGCGCTGGCCGGGGGTCGCGTCCAGTTCATCATCGTGGGAGGATTCGCCTGACCATCCAAAATGTTTCGTCGTGGTCGAGCGCCGGAAGCCGCTCGTCTGCGTGGAGTGCAAGTGGGACGACACAGCTGTCGACAAGAGCTTGCGCTACCTGAAGGTCAGGTGTCCGGACTGTGACGCCTGGCAGATCTCCGCGAGAGGGTCGAAGGACTACATCGACCGCGACGGCATCTGCGTCGCGCCAGCGCTGACGCTGCTGCGGACCCTAGTCTGACGCCGGACCGTGGTCGTCAACGGAGGGCGAGAACTCCTCCGCTGGCACCTCGAGTCACACCGGCGTCGCTGCGTCACCACGTAGCTTACCGGCTGGTCGAACGCGTACGCTATCCAGAGGCGACACAAGCGACCGGTTGGCGCCTCGAGTGCAGGCCGCAGCCGCGCAAGCTCAGGCGGCGCCTTGCTTCCGGAGCCAATCGGCCAGCACGACCTTCAACAGTGATTGGTACGGCACATCGCGACGGTTGGCCTCGCGCTTGAGCTCGTCCAGTAGCCAGCTCGGCATCCGCAGCGTTACTCGAGAGGTCGACGGCTTCAGCTTCGGGAACACGGCTGGTTGCGCATTACTGAAGTCCACGAACTCCTCGAGCCGGTCCGCCTGACTCTCAAGGTATGCTGCTTCGTCTTGTCGTTTCTTCATCGCACCCACCGTCTGTATCTTCTGGCGGTTGTCCACGCGGTTATCGGGCGAATCAGGTCGTCTCGCACCGAAAACGGAACGGTGATGTGACGACCGTCGTCCGTGATCTCTATCAACCAGAACCGCTCCTCATGCATCGAATGATCTCGATCGGGAAACGCTAACGGTGACCAGAGACCCTTCTTCTGCTTCGCGTCGAAGAGCGCTTTCTACTTGATGCAGCTCGGCTTGGTTCGAGTCTCTTGGTCTATTGCTCTGTGGCCGACAACCGAATCGTTGTCGCGGCTGCTGTATACCGAACCACTCTGTTGTCATCGTCCATCAACGGCACGATCACATCGAGGAAGGTGGGGTCGTCTCTCATGGCAATGGCAGACACGACCGCAGTCCGGACCAACCAGCTTTCGTCGTTGGCGGACCTCCGCAGAGCCTCCGCCGTCTTGGGATCGGGATCTTCCGCTAGCTTCGTGGCCGCGCCGGCACGGACCGGAGAGGCGTCGTCGCGGCGCAGTCTGTTAAACACGCCGTAGCCGAGTCCGGCAAACGGTATGAAACCGATGCCTTCCCCCTGTGCCAATAATCTGTGAGACAACCTCCCTCGTGAGATTAGTGTAGGGGCGAGGAGGGTTCGATGGATGATTCGTATGCCACCAGCCGTAGAGATGGACGTGGTCGTGGGGCCGGAGGCGGAGGAAGCCCGGAGGGCGACCGGAGCCGTCGGCCCCACGACCACGTCACGCGTGACCGACCCCGATCCTGAAGTGCCGGCGAAGGCCCCGCGGCGGCGCTTCCCCGCGGAGTATCGGCTCCGCATCCTCAAGCAAGCGGACGCTTGCAAGAAGCCCGGCGAGCTGGGCGCCCTGTTGCGCCGCGAGGGCTTGTACTCGTCGCTGCTGACGAACTGGCGGCGGCAGCGAGAGCAAGGCGCCCGGCGAGAGATGCGCGGGCGCCGCCGGGGACCGACGCCGCGCCCGGTCGACCCGCGCGTCACGCGGCTCGAGGCGGAGAACCGCCGGCTTCAGCGGCAGCTGCAGCGCGCGGAGACGATCATCACGCTCCCAAAAAAAGTTGCCGAGATCCTGGGGATCCCCCTGAAACCCCTCGACAACGACGAGACCGACTGATGATCGCGATCGAGGCCATCACGGCGACGGGCGAGACGTCGGCGCTGTGTCAGAGCGTCGGCCTGTCCCGCGCGTCCCTCTATCGGCGGCGGCGGCCCACGCCGCCGGCGACGCCGCGGCGGCCCCGCGCGCCATCGCCGCGGGCGCTGGTCTCCACCGAACGCCAAGCCGTGCTCGACGCGTTGCACAGCGAGCGGTTCGTCGACCAGTCGCCCGCCGAAGTCCATGCCACGTTACTGGAGGAGCAGACCTACCTCTGCTCCCCGCGTACGATGTATCGCGTGCTCGCCGCGGCCGACGAAGTACGGGAGCGGCGCGACCAGGCCCGGCATCCGGCGTACACCAAACCCGAGCTCGTGGCGACGCGCCCGAATCAGGTCTGGTCGTGGGACATCACCAAGCTGAAGGGTCCGATCCCGTACCTCTACTACTCGCTGTACGTGATCCTCGACGTCTTCAGTCGGTATGGGGTGGGGTGGATGGTCGCAATGAATGAGAGCGCGCATCTGGCCGAGCGCTTGATCGAGCAGACGTGCGTCAAGCAGGGCATCGGGCCGCACCAGCTGACCCTGCACGCCGACCGCGGGGCGCCGATGCGCAGCAAGCTCGTCGCGCTGTTGTTCTCGGATCTCGGCATCACGGCGAGTCACTCGCGGCCGCGCGTGAGCAATGACAATCCGTTCTCGGAGGCGCAGTTTCGGACGTTCAAGTATCGGCCGGAGTTTCGCGATCGGTTCGGCTCCCTCGAAGACGCCCGCGCGATCAGCCATGATCTCTTCGCGTGGTACAACGATACGCATCATCACAGCGGCCTGAGCTATCTCACGCCGGCCGATGTGCACTACGGTCGTGCCGCCACCATCCTCGAGGTCCGACACCGCACCCGCCTGGCCGCCTATCTCGCCCATCCGGAGCGATTCGTGAAGGGGCCTCCACGTCCCGAGACCCCGCCGACGGCGGTTTGGATCAATCGCCCGCCGATAACGACCCGCCAGGACGCTCCAGGACCGACGATCGTCACCCCGGACGACCCACAGCCTGGGGTCATTTCCCGGCCGGGACCGCCGCTCGACGCCCAGGCCGATCACTTCATCGACGGTGTGGAGTCGCTACAGTAAATGCTGGATCAGGTTGTCTCAAAGGCGTTGACACGGCCCGCTTGTTCGAATCCGAGCCTCGCCAGGGCTCTCCGGTCCGACAGCATCTCCAGCTGAGACTCTAGCAGTCCCTCTCCGGTCTTGCGCTCTCCCATCAGCACGCCGTAGAAGACTTCGAACGCGATCGGATCTCCTAGTTTGTATAGTGCGTTGGTGGCGGCAAACACCACTACCGCCTCTTCATCGCCGAGCGCGGCTTTGAGGTTGGGAATCGATTCTTCGGCCCCCATCTCACCAAGAGCCGTCGCGGCCGAGGCTCTGACTTCTTCCTCCTCGTCTGCGAGAGCGTTGTCAGCCGCTTCACGGGCGCGGGCGTTGTCTGGAAGCAGACCAAGCGCGTGGACCGCGGCCGCACGATGCTCCGTGCTCTCGTGCCGCAGACCTTCGCTGACGACAGTCCACGCCCGGTCCGTGGAGTCCTGGGCGAAGATCACCCCGGCGGAACACCAGAGCGCGAGAGCGGGACGAGCGCAGATTCGTAGCGCCGTGTTCCGTCTCCTGGGCGTTCGCGTCGTCTCCCTGTCATTCCCCATGGTGAACGCTCCCATCGATCTTCTCCCACCAAGAGCGATGCTCACGGCGCGTACCAGATCGGCGACGTGTAGGTGCGATCCTGCACCGTCATGACGACGTCGTCCGGCAGATCCAGGCCGAAGCGCCTCGCAGGAGCGGATTTCCGCCCGACGTAGATGTCTATCCATATTCATGATATGGTTTTCCATATGAAGACAACCTTACAGATAAATGACCACGTCATGGCACAGCTCCGCAAAGAGGCCGCGCGCACCCGCAGGACCATGTCGGAGCTGGTCGAGTCCGCCCTGCGGGTGGCCTTCTCGGAGCGTGCGACGTCTCACACCCAGTTGCCCGTTCTGCCGACGTTCGACGGCGGGGGAACGCTCGTCGATGTCTCCGACCGCGACGGGCTGTTCCGCGCCATGGAACAAGGCTGATGTTCGTCGTCGACACGAACATCCTCATCTACGCTGCTGATCGGAGCTCACCGTGGCATGCTCGGTGCCACGACTTGATCGAGGAATGGAGGGAGACACCATCCGCCTGGTACGTCACATGGAGTGTCGTCTACGAATTCCTGCGCGTCGTCACCCACCCGGGCGTGTTCCGGACGCCCTGGCAGGTTTCGCACGCCTGGCGCTTCGTCGAAGCGTTGCTGTCGGCTCCCGGCCTCTCGGTGCTCGCACAGACGGAGCGCCATCGGGAGGTCGCCGCGGCCACCCTCGACGAGCTTCCGTTCCTGGGCGGCAACATCTTGCACGACGCGCACACGGCCGTGCTGATGCGCGAGCACGGCATCCGTCGGATCTACACGCGCGATACCGACTTCCATCGATTTTCGTTCCTCGAGGTCGTCGACCCGTGTGTCGAGACGCAATAAGGCGTCACGAAAACCTCCCGCGGCCCGTGCCCGGCGCGTGCTGAAGACGTCACCCCAGTTCTGGATGCGGCTCCAAGCCGACTGGGAGTTGCACAGAGCGACCGAGCGAAACGCATGATAGGCCGGCCCGGCGTGTACCGGGCCAGGGATCCCTGGATGCACTCCTCGGCGAACTCCACGCCCTTCTTCCGCATGGCTACTGTCCTGGAGGGTGAGCGAAACTTAGAGTCTCCCTCTGGGATGGGTGAAACCCCTCGCCTTTAGGCGAAGCCTTCAGGAGGCCGCAGGGCCGGACCTCTTCGGGCTCTGGGACGTGCGCCGTGATAGTCGGCTTCAGCCGACGCGGCGCACTGATTCCCTCGCCTTCAGGCGAGGGAGACTCAATTGGAAATTGAAACGGCTCCCACACCCTGTGGTTTGATGACGTTAAGCAAAACGGCCATCAACCCACGAGAGAAAGGAGCCGAGATGAGCAGTGTCCTACGTCCTGTCAGGAAGCGCAAGAAGGGTCGCAAGCTGGGCCGGGTCGAGGTCATCCGGCGCGAGGACTACACCGCGCTGGAGCTGGACGCCAAGGTGGAGCTGATCCGCTCGCTGGTCCCGCTGGGCTTGATGCACGTGGAGGAGGTGCTCGACGAGGAGGTAACGGCGCTGGCTGGCGAGCGCTACGCCCGCAAGGCCGCGTCGATCGGGGGCCGCCGGCACGGTAGCAACCCTGGGACCGTCGGCCTGGCGGGGCAGCGGGTGCCGATTCGGGTGCCGCGGGTGCGCGGGGTCGCGGGGCGGGAGATTCCGTTGCGCGCCTACGAGGCGTTGCATGGCGACGGCGCGGTGAATGACCTCCTGCTGAAGCGCGGGCTCTATGGGATCTCGTGTCGCAACTACGAGGCGGCCGCCGAGGCGATTCCCGGCGCGATCGGGCTGTCGGGGTCGACGGTGTCCCGAGGCTTCATCGAGGCCAGCGCCGCGAAGCTTCACGAGCTCCAGGAGCGGGACCTGGCCGCTGAGGACGTCGTGGCCATCGTATTGGACGGCAAGACGTTCGCCGAGGCCACAATGGTCATCGCACTGGGCATCACCATTTCTGGGGCGAAACACTTCCTCGGCTTCGTGGAGACGGACACGGAGAATGAGCGGGTGCTGACGCTGTTCTTGCGGTCGTTGGTCGAGCGGGGGCTGGACCTCTCGCAGGGCCTGCTGGTGATCCTCGACGGCAGCAAGGGGCTGCGGGCAGCCGTCCGGAAGACCTTCCGCCACCGCGCCCTGGTCCAACGGTGCCAGTGGCACAAGCGGGAGAACGTGGTGAGTCACCTGGCCAAGAGCGAACTGGCGGCGTGGCGTCAGCGCCTCCAGCGCGCCTACAACCGGCCGGAGTACGACGAGGCCCTCACGGCGCTCAAGACGCTCCAGGGCGAGCTCGACGAACGGAACCAGTCGGCGGCTCGGAGCTTGACAGAAGGTCTGGACGAAACCTTAACGCTGCATCGCCTCGGGCTGTACGAGGTGCTGGGCCGGTCGCTGAAGACGACGAACTGTCTGGAGTCGGTCAATGCGCTCGTTGAGGAACGCTGTGCGAAGGTTGACCACTGGCAGAACTCGAGCCAACGCCACCGCTGGCTGGCGACCGCGCTCCTGGACATCGAGCCGCGCCTGCGGAAGCTGATGGGCTACCGCCACCTGCCCACGCTTCGTGCCGCGTTGAAGCAAGAACTGAAGAT
Organism: Vicinamibacterales bacterium; assembly: GCA_965197935.1. GTDB lineage: Bacteria > Acidobacteriota > Vicinamibacteria > Vicinamibacterales > CAZQMT01 > CAZQMT01. Next base: position 2,656,612 of record CBDAOD010000003.1, read on the forward strand.
CGACACGACGACATCGAAGAAGGCCGCATGACGAATCAGGAGCCGTAGAGAGTTTCAACTAAGAATGGGCTTGACTCCTGTCCTGATCGGATGCGGTTTCGCGGCTATCGTCGTGGCCGCTTAGCGCGGCGGCTCGAGCAGCGGGATCTCGGCCGCGAGCTGCAGGTCGAGCAGCATGCTGATCCGACGCTCCACCTGGACGAACCGCGCGGCGACCGCGCCGCCGGCGGCTGACGACACCTTGCCGTGGTACTCTCGGACCAGCGCCTGCTCGTCGTCAGTCAGCTGGAACAGACGATGGACCAGCCCGTTGGCGGCCGAGTCGGTCATCGTGTAGAAGGCGTCGGCGTAGTCGCGGATGAGCTGCAGCTTGGTGTCGCCAAGGGCGGTGTACGCGGTCTCGTACTGCTCGTAGATCGGCCAGAACTTCGCGGCCTGTCCCGCCGACAGCCGCATCGACTCGCCGACGATCTCCGCACGCTCTTGCCGCACGTCCATGCGAACCATATCGACATACTGGTCGATCTCTTCCTGCGTGGGTTGCTGGGCCGCCGACGGCCCAGCCAACAACGTGAGGGCCGTGGTCATTACAATCAGGTGCTTGTTCATGGGTCCATTCCTCCGTCACGACAAACTGCTGATGAGAGCGTCGCTGCCGGCAGCGCGGCGTACGTCCGCGATCATCAGCTTGAATACCCCGCCCCGCAACAGCGATGCCGAGCACGAAGGCCGAGGCGGTCGGCTTTGCCCTGGTGTGGGTAGCAGGTGAAGGCCTCCTTGCACGAGCGCGTGCACGACGGCCATGAAGATCCAGAGTATACAGTGCCGAAGCCGGCGACTATCCGAAATGCGTCACACCCGGGGCCGCTGGTTGTGGTTCCTACTTCTGCAAGTGCCAGCAGCGAAGGAGACTCTCTGGACGGTGAGCCGCACTGTGAGCATCTTGACGTACACATAGGAAAGCATCATGATGTCTCTATGAGGACGACGTTGACGCTGGACGACGATCTCGTGGTCAAGCTGAAGGAGCTCGCCCATCGGCAAGGCAGCACGTTCAAGGAGGCCGTCAACGCGGCTGTCCGGCGAGGCTTGACGAAACCGTCGCCCGGCGCGCGGCGGACCAAGCCATTCCGCGTGAAGACGTTCCGCAGCCCCTTCCGCCCGGGCGTCGATCCCCTGAAGCTCAATCAGCTCGCCGACGAGCTCGATGCCCGGCGCTTCGGGGACGGTACGTGATCGTCCCGGATATCAACCTTTTCATCTACGCCCACAACGAGGCCTCCGCGCTTCACGCTGGCGCTCGGGACTGGTGGCGGGAGCTGATGCGTGGCCCGACACCAGTCGCGATCCCCTGGGCCTCCGTCTTTGGCTTCGTCCGCTTGGTGACGCATCCCGCAGTCCTCGTCGCTCCGCTGGCTCCGCACGAGGCGCTCGATCGCGTGGACGGCTGGTTCGAACAGGAGCACGTCAGGGTGCTGGAGCCGGGCCCGAGGCACCTCCAGATCGCGCGTGACCTGTTCGCGGCCACCGGTGTCGGAGGGGCCTTGACCACCGACACGCACCTGGCCGCCCTTGCGATCGAGCACGGTGCCGAGCTCCACTCGAACGACCGCGACTTCGAGCGGTTTCCCGGACTGCGCGTGCGCAACCCGCTGGAGTAGACGCTCGACTTGTGCCTGGCCCGGCGTGCTCGGCTCATCTACCCGCTCGACATCGTCAACTAGGCCGTACCACCGCTTCGTGCTCCGTGATGTGGAAGATCTGCTCGCCCAATGGTGTGTTACGGTCATAGGAGACGATTCGGCAGTGTTGTTGCGTCTTCGGGCGCATACGCAGAATCTCTTCGCAGGTGACTCACGGCCCATTCGTCGGGTTCGCATTCAAGTTCTGATCCCTGGCACCACGACAGGTGCCCAAAGGACGGGTGATCCGATGTGGAGTTCTCTTCGACGTGAAGCAAGTCTTGCGGGGGTGCTCGTCCTCCTGGCGGTGGCAGGGCCGTCGGCCCAGGAGAGCGCGACGCCGGAGATCGAGCCGAGGGCGGCAGCGGTCGTCCGCGACATGGCGCGCCTGCTCGCCGACACGCCCGCGTTCGCCTTCAGGGCCGAGGAGCACGTCGATGAGATCCTGGATTCGGGTTTGAAGGTCAAGCTCTCGAATCTGCGTGCCGTGGCCGTCAAGCGACCGAACCGTGTCGTCTCGAACGTCGATGGCGATACGGCCCACCGCACCGTCTGGTACGACGGAGAGACGATCTCACTGCTGGACAATCGTCACAATCGGTTCACGACGATCGACGTGCCGGACACGATCGCTGGCGCACTCGACTTCATGGACGAGGAGTTCGCCGTCGTCCTGCCGCTCGCCGACGTGTCCGCAGCGACGTGGACACGTCGCTCCTCGAGAGCGCCGAGTACGGCGCGTATCTGGGCCTCCATCAGGTGGAGGGTGTGGCCTGTCACCATGTGGGCTTTGCCAACTCGTGGATGGAATGGCAGGTGTGGGTCGACGCTGAGAACGATCCGGTGCCGCGCAAGCTGGTCATCAACTACACGGACGAGCCGGGCGAGCCGCAGTACTCGGCGGTCTTCCACTCGTGGAACCTGGAGGCCGAGCTGCCGGAGGCGCTCTTTGAATTCGAGGCGCCGGTGGGAGCCGAGCCCATGGAGGCTCGAAGCTTCCTCGCGGCCACGCCGCGGGAGTCAGACCGATGAAGACGAGAACGCTGAAGACCGTCGCACGCGTCATGGTGTTTTTGTTCCTTGGCAGTCTTGCGGCCGAGGAGGCCCTGGCCCAACGGCGTGCCAGAGGACGATCCCGGGGATCGGTCCGCCATGCTCGGCCGGACGGCACGCGCAGCCGCGGCACCCGTGGAGGCGGCAGGGTCACCTCCACCCAGACCACCCAGGGGAACCGGCGCACGAATCAGACCACCGCCACGGGCAGAGGCGGCCAGTCCGCCACCGGGACCCGGGAGGTGACCCGCGATGGGGATACGGTCACGGTCGATCGTCGCACGCAGGCGTCGACGGGCGCCTCGCGGGAGGTGTCGCGGGAGATCGAGGTCGACGACGGCCGCGTGAAGCAGGTCCAACGCGAGTCTCAGGCGACGGGACGATTCGGCGAGACGATCGAGCGCGAGCGGCAGATCGAACGCGACGGCGCCGGGATCGCCACGTTCGAGGGTGAGGCCCGGACGAGCGCGGGGCGTGAAGCCGACATCGAAGGCGTCGCCGCCCGCGGTTACTACGGGCGGCGCGGCGTGGTGGCCGACGTCGACACCAAGTATTACGGCGATCGGACCGTCGTCGCCGGTCGCGGGCGCTACGGATCCGCCGTGGCCAGACTCCCGCAGGGATACCGGCCCTACAGTTACTACGGTCGATCGTATTATGGCTACGGCTCGGCCTACTACCGTCCCTACTACTGGGGCGGCTCGCCCTACTACTTCATGGTCCCGCCTCCCTACGGGGTCCTGTACACGACGGTGCCGGTGGGCGCGGTGATGATCGCCCTTGCGGGCTCCACCTACTACTACGCGGACCACGTCTGCTATCGGGAGACCCACAGTCAGGGCTCGGTGGGCTACGAGGTGGTGCCGGCCCCGGCCGGGCTCCCGACCACGACGCTGCCCCCGGAACGGGCCACCGCCACCGCGGACGGCGTGACCTACGCCTACTACAAGAACACCTTCTACCGGAGCGCGCCGAGTGGCGGCTACGTGGCCGTCGCGAAGCCCCAGGCGGTGCAGACGGTGGAGGCGCTGCCGGCCGAGTTCGAGATCGAACAGGCCCCGAACGGAACCGCGTACTTCGCCCACGAGGGCGTCTACTATCTGCCCTATCTCGACCCGGCCGGGCAAGAGGTCTACATCGTCGTCGATCCGCCGGCACCGGCGACATCCGACCCCACCGCAACCGCCGGGGCCGACGTCAACGTCGTGGAACGCACCCTCGCGGTGCCGTCGGGGACGGTCCTGTCCATCCGCACCGCCACCGAGCTCAGCTCCGACACGAGCCCGGCAGGCCAGCGGTTCAGCGGATTCCTGGAGGGCGATCTCACGGTCGGCGAGATCCTGGCGGCCCCGAGGGGCAGCACGGTCTACGGCCGTGTCGTCGAGAGCGTCAAGGCGGGCAACACGTCGGGCCAGTCCGCGCTCACGCTCAGCCTGACCGATATCGACGTGAACGGGCGGATCATCTCGCTCTCGACCAGCCAGCACGCGGTGCAAGGGGCGAGCCAGGGCCGAGACACGACCAAGAAGATCGCCGGCGGCGCCCTGCTCGGAACGGTCATCGGGGCCATCGCGGACGGAGGGCAGGGCGCGGCGATTGGCGCGGCCGTCGGGGCCGGGGCCGGCACGGCCACCGTGGCCGCGACGTCGGGCGCCGCCGCGACGGTCCCCGCGCAGACATCGATTCAGTTCACGCTCCAGCAGCCGCTCTCGGTGCCCATCGTCGTGCGCGTGACGGTTGACTCGGTGGGGGCCAACTAGCGTCACGCGGGGATCTCGAGCTCGGTTACGGATCTCCGCGGCAGGAGAGCGACCGGCGACCGCCCGCCCCGCAAGGATTCCGCTACACCCTGCGGTCAACCACCCGCTCGCGCGTGCCGCAATCTGGATAGTCGAGAGTCCAGGGGCCGGGTATCGTGGGTCCATGTGGCCTCGTGCACGCGCGTGTGCACAGCCCGAGCAACGCATGTTGAAGATGCCCGGGCGACTCCGTCGCCCTATTGCCGCTGCCTCGCTGACCACGCTCCTCTTGGGAGCCGCGACAACGGCCGGCGCGGTGGTCGCCCAGCCACGGTTCAAGCCGCGGAAGATGCACCGCCGGTTCAGACGGACCTGGGTGATGTCGTCACCCGGCTCCTGGGGCGGGATCAGGACGCCGAGCCGGATGCCCCGGCCGGCGCAGAAGGAGACGCCGACGACGCCGGCGAGACGCGTTTCTTCGTCTTCCCGACGGTCGGCCGAAACCCCGCGACTTGAAGTACCGCCAGTCCCCAGACAGCTAGCGTCAAGAAGGAGTGATAGATGAGACTCGTCCCGAGAACACTCGCCGCGTCTGCCGTCGCATTCGCCGTGTTGACCTTCCATGCTTCTCCGTCCCTCGCCCAGTTGAGCGGGCACAACTGGACGGGTGACTTCGGCTTGCAGTCGGGATCGCAGCCCGCTCCCGGGGTGTATGTGCTGGTCCCGTTCTTCCGATACGACACCGACACGATCAGAGATCGCTCCGGGGACACGCTGAACCTCCCGGGAGATCTCGGCATCAACATGCTCGCACCGGCCGCCTTCGTCGTGACCGACTGGAAGCTGTTCGGCGCCAACTATGGCTTCATGGTCGCACCGTCGGCCGTGAACACGCGCTACGAGTCGCCCCGGTTCGACCAGGAGACGGGGCTGAGCTTCTCGGACACGTATGTCGTGCCGCTCAACCTCGGGTGGCACACGCCGCGCGCGGATGTCACGGTCGCGTACGGCTTCTTCGCGCCCACCGGCCGCTACGAGGCCGGCGGTGACGACAATCGAGGCCTGGGCATGTGGTCCCACGAGATCGCGGCCGGCTTCACCGGCTTCCTCGACGAGGAGAAGAGCTGGCATGCGGCGACGACGATGTTCCTGGAGCTCCACTCCGAGAAGGAAGATAGCGACGTGAAGGTGGGGAATCTCGTGACGCTGGAGGGCGGGGTCGGTCGCTCGTTCCTCCAGGGCGCCGGCAGCGCGGGTCTCGCCTACTACGCGCAGTGGAAGGCCACCGCCGACGAGCTCGAAGGCCTTCCCGGCGTGCTCCTCACGGGCAAGGACCGGGTGTACGGGCTGGGTCCCGAGGTGACGATGCCGTTCTTCGCGTCGGGCCCGTGGGCCGGTCTCGTGACGCTTCGCTATCAGTGGGAGCTCGGGGCGCGGTCGACCTTCGAGGGCCAGATGTTCACCGTCGCCGTCACGCTGGCGAGAATCGGCTGGGCTAGCAAGAGAAGGGTAGTGAGGAGCGGCCGAATGCGGCGCATAACCGGCGCGGACCGCGTCCGCCGCTTCATGCGAGGGCTCGGGCGGCGCGCCGAGGCGATTTTCGGAAGCGGCAACGCCTATGGACGTCACCGGTAGATGTCCTTGCGCTGACCGACTTTGAGGATGATCACGACCAGCTTGGTCTTGGTCACGCTATAGAGCACACGGTAGTACCCGACCCGAACTCGGAACACGTCCTCGTACCCCGAGAGCTTACGTGACCCCTTCGGAAACGGATGGTCTGCGAGCGCCTGGATCGCGGCGACGAGTCGTCGTTGGTCCGCGCCCGGCAGCTTCTTCAGCTGGCGCTCCGCCGTCCGTGAAACCTCGATCCTATACCTTGCCATCCAGCTTGAGGTCCGCGAGGACCTCGGCGAGGAGGCGAGTGGGTTCGTGGCGGATCCGTTTGAGGTCCTCGATGTCCTCGAGCTCCTCGAGGCGGTCCAGCAACGCCTCCTGGATGAAGTGATTCATGACCACCCCATGCGTCGTGCAGTAGTGATGGAGAGCCTTCTTGAGCGCCGCGTCAATTCGGGCACTGATCTGAACCGTCGCCATAGCACCTCCGGTTGGTATTCATTGCTAGCATATCATACCATTTTTGAGCAAAACGGAGCCGGGCAAGCTGGCCGGCATCGTGCTCCTCGACGAGTGCCGCCGCTCCGGCGTCACATATAATGCCGCCGACATGATGAGCCTACCGCGCAAGGTCGCGCCCTGGGTGCTCCTGTTCTGGACGGCACCAGCAGCCGCCCAGCAGCCAACCGCCACGATCGGGATCGTCACCGATGGACCCTACGGCCGCGGGACCGAGCTCACGCAGCGGATTCGCGAGGAGGTGCGTGACCTGCTCGCGGTCGACTTCGAGGTCGCCTTCCCGGCCGGCACGCAGCTGGAGGGGGACTGGACGCTCGCGGGCATCGAGCGCGCGATCGACCAGTTGCTGGCCGATCCGGAGGTCGATCTGGTTCTCACCCTCGGCTTCGTGTCGTCCCACCTCGTCTCGACGCGCACCGAGCTCAGCAAGCCGGTCATCGCGCCGCTCATCATCGATCCGGAGTTTCAGGGGCTGCCGCGCCGCGCCGGAGGCAGCGGCACGGCCAACCTCAACTACGTCTTCGTGCACGACCTGGGCGATCTGGCTGCGCTCCAGCAGGTCGTGCCGTTCCGCCGCGTGGCGGTGCTGATCGATGCCCGGCTGGCCGAGGCGGCGCCGGACCTGGCGCAACAGGCCGCGACGGCAGCCGGCGAGATCGGGGTCGAGCTTCAGATCGTGCCGGTTGGCCCATTCGTCGACGCGGCCCTCGACGCCCTGGCGTCCGGCACGGAGGCGGCGTACGTCCTCCCGCTGACCCAGGTCACGGACGCCGAATTCGAGCGCCTCGCCCAGGGTCTCATCGCACGTCGCCGGCCGAGCATCAGCTGGGCCGGCGAGCGCGAGGTTCGGCAGGGCCTCATGCTGGGTCGGATGCGCTCCACGTTCGGCGATCGGCTGGCGCGGCGGACGGCGCTCAACGCGCAGCGGGCCCTGCTCGGCGACGAGCCGTCCGAGATGCCGGTCGAGTCCCGGCCAGCGTCCGGCTCACGCTCAACCTGGCGACGGCCGACGCGATCGGCTTCTCACCGAGCTTTCCGATCCTGACCGAGGCCGAGCTGATCGACGCCGCGCCGGCGGCGGCGCGCATGCTCACGCTGACGAGCGCCGTCCGCGACGCGGTGGCGGCCAACCTGGACCTCCAGGCGCAGGATCGGGCGGTGGCGGCCGGCGAGCAGCTGGTGACGCTGGCCGAGTCCGTCCGTCGACCCAGGCGGACCTCGACCTCGACTCACGGATCATCGACGAGGACCGGGCGGCCTCGAGTTTCGGGGCCGCGCCGGAGCGCGCCCTCAGCGGGTCGGCGACCGTGAGCCAGCTGCTCTACTCCGACGCCGTCTGGGCCGGTGTGGACGTCGAGCGTTCCGTCCAGCACTCGCGCGAGCTCGACCGTGAATCGCTCCGGCTCGACATCGCCCTCGAAGCGTCGGTGGCGTATCTGAACGTCCTCAGGGCGACGACCGCCGAGCGCATTCAGCGCGAGAATCTCAGCTTGACCCGCTCGAATCTCGAGCTGGCAGAGCTCCGCGTCTCGGTTGGTACGGCGGCCCCGGGTGAGGTCTTCCGGTGGGACCACCAGATCGCGAGGAACCGACGTGCGCTCGTCGACGCATCGGCGGTCACGCGGGTGGCCGCCTGGAGGTGAACCGGCTGCTGCACCGGCCGATCGACGAGGCGTTCGGGACCGCCGAGGCCGGCGTGGATGACGCGGGGTTGATCAGCAGCGAGGCTCGCCTGTACGACTACCTGGATACCCCGCGTGACTTCGAGCGCTTCGTGCGGTTCATGTCGCTCGAGGCCGCCGGCGCGGCTCTGGAGCTCCAGGCGATCGATTCGCTGTCCGCCGCGCAGGCACGTGTCCTCGAATCGGCACGGCGCGCGTTCTGGCTGCCGGACTTCGGCTTCCAGGCCGGTGTGACGAGCCTGATGGCGGATGGCGGGGCCGGTACGGACTCGGGGATCGCGCTCGGGACGAACCTGTTCGAGCTGCCCGCGCGCGGCAATGTGGACTGGTTCGTCGGGGTCAACGCCAGCTTCCCGTTGTTCGAGGGGGGCGCGAAGCGCGCCGAAGAGGCCCGCGTCCAGGAGGAGCTGCGTCGCCTGGACTTCCAGCGGGACGCGACCGCCGAGCGGGTGGAGCAGCGGACGCAGGCGGCCTTGCATCAGTTGCAGGCCTCGTTGCTCGGGATCGACCTGTCGCGCCAGGCCGCCGCGGCGGCCCAGCAAAACTTGCAGCTCGTGACGGTCACCTACCGTCAGGGCGCCGCCTCGATCATCGACCTGCTCGACGCCCAGAACGTCGCCCTCGTGGCCGACGAGGATGCCGCCACCGCGGTGTATGAATTCCTGATCGACCTGATGCGCGTGCAACGGTCGGTGAGCCGGTTCGACTTCTTCGGGGCGCCGCAGGATACCGAGGCGTTCTTCGAGCGCCTGGAGGCGTACTTCGCCGGGGCGGGAGCGAGATAGCCTGCGGGCCCTGAGCCCACTTTCTCGAGGATTCATCCATGAGGAGACCGACGATCGCCCTGCTCACCCTGCTGGTGGCGGCCTGCGAGCAGCCGGTGCCGGAGGTCGTCGAGGTCGTGCGGCCGATCAAGATGCTCGAGTTGGCTGCCGGGGGCCTCGGCCAGACGCTCGAGTACCCGGCCACAATCGGGGCCGCGCGAGAGGCGGAGATCGCCTTCGAGGTCGGGGAGCTGATCACGGAGTTGCCGGTTCGGGACGGTCAGTTCGTGCGCGAGGGGCAGCTGGTGGCACGCCTGGATCCCCGTGATTTCGAGGCCAACGTCGACGCGGTGCGCGCCCAGCGCAACGTGGCGCTGGCCGACTACCGCCGGAACCAGGACCTGTACGCGGCGGACGCGGTGTCGCAGCAGCAGCTCGAGGTGAGCCGCCGCCAGTACGAGGTGGCCGATGCGCGGATCCGGACGGTGGAGAAGGCGCTCGAGGACACGTCGCTGACCGCGCCGTTTTCCGGTCGGGTGGTGCGCACCCTGGTCGAGGCGTTCCAGAGCATCGGACCGCGACAGCCGGTGCTGGTGCTACAGGACGCGGCAAGCTCCCTGGAGGTCATCCTGAACGTGCCCGAGAACGACGTCGCGTTTCGTCCCGACGTGCCGATGGCGCAGCTCCGGGACGAGATGAATCTCGAGGTGGAGCTGACCGCCTACGCGGGTCGGCGGTTCCCGGCGCGGCCGCGGGAGTTCTCGCCCGAAGCGGACCCGGTCGCCCGCACCTTCCAGCTGACGCTGGGCTTCACGCCGCCGCGCGAGATCCGGGTGCTTCCCGGGATGACCGCACGGGTCCCTGACGCGCGGCGGCGGCGCCGACGAGTTCCGGATTCCGGCCAACGCGATCGTCGGGGATCCGGCCGGCGACCCGTTCGTCTGGATCGTCGACCGATCGTCGATGACGGTCGCGCGGCGCGCCGTCGAGATCGGCGAGCTCGCCGGTGACACGGTCACGGTCGTCGTCGGCCTGAGCGGGGGCGAGACGATCGCGACGTCCGCCGCGCAGAACCTGCGCGAGGGCATGGAAGTCCGCGAGATCCAGAACTGACTCGATCATGAACTTCGCAGAGCTTGCGCTCAAGAACCGGGTCACGACGCTCGTCCTGACGGTCCTGATGATCGTCGGCGGATTGAACGCCTATCAGGGCCTCGGCCGCCTCGAGGATCCCGCCTTCACGATCAAGACCGCGCTGGTCATCACGCGGTACCCCGGCGCGACGACCCAGGAGGTCGAGGAGGAGGTCACCGACGCGCTGGAGCAGGCGGTCCAGAAGCTGGCCCAGGTCGACGAGATCGAGTCCCGGTCGGAGCCCGGCCTCTCGACCCTGACGGTCGACATGAAGCCGCAGTACGACGGGGCGGCGCTGCCGCAGGTCTGGGACGAGCTCCGTCGCAAGGTGAACGATGCCGCCAGTAGCCTGCCCCCGGGTGCCGGGCCCTCGCTGGTCGTCGACGACTTCGGCGACGTCTACGGGGTCTTCGTCGCGATCTACGGCGATGACTACAGCTACGCTGATCTCGAAGACTACGCCGACCTGCTCAGGCGCGAGTTCCTGCTCGTGCAGGACGTCGCGAAGATCGAGACGTTCGGGCTGCGGCGGGAGTCGATCTATGTCGAGCTGGACCGCGACCGGATGGCCCAGCTCGGCATCCCGGCCGCAGCCATCGTCAACGAGCTCCGGCAGCAGAACGCGGTCGTCGATGCGGGACGGGTGGAGGTGGGACCGGACTTCGTCGCGGTGCGACCGTCCAGCACGATTCGCTCGGTAGCGGACTTCGAATCGCTCCTGCTGAGCGGCGCCGGGTCGAATCGCCAGATCTACCTGGGCGACGTCGCGACAATTACGCGCGGGTACGTCGAGCCGCCGACCGAGCGGCTGCGCTTCGACGGCACGCCGGCGATCGGCCTCGGGATCTCGACGGCGGCCGACGGGAACGTCGTCGCGATGGGCGAGGCGCTCCGGCAGCGCGCCGAGGAGCTCGAGGCGCAGCGACCGCTCGGGATCGAGTTCGGGATCATCGCGCTGCAGTCGGCCGCCGTCGCGGAATCGATCAGCGCCTTCGTCGTGAACCTGCTCGAGGCGGTCGCGATCGTGATCGTGGTGCTGCTGCTGTTCATGGGGGTGCGAAGCGGCCTGCTGATCGGCTTCATTCTGTCGCTCACCATTGCGGCCAGCTTCATTTTCATGGCGCAGCAGGGCGTGACCCTGCAGCGGATCTCGCTCGGCGCGCTCATCATCGCGCTCGGCATGCTGGTCGACAACGCCATCGTCGTGACCGACGGCATGCTCGTGAAGATGCAGCGCGGCATCAAGCGGGAGCAGGCGGCGATCGAGGTCGTCAACCAGACCCCTGGCCGCTGCTCGGCGCGACGTTCGTCGCCGTGCTCGCCTTCGCGGCGATCGGGACCTCGAACGACAGCTCCGGCGAGTACTGCCGGTCGCTGTTCCAGGTGATCGCGATCTCGCTCGGCCTGAGCTGGGTGACGGCCGTGACCGTGACGCCGCTCCTGGGCGTCATGTTCCTGAAGGCCCCGAAGGTTGTGAAGGACGCAACCGGGCAGGAGAAGGACCCGTACGATTCCGCGTTCTACCGGCTCTACAAGGCGTTCCTTGCCGGCTGCATCCGGCTGCGCTGGGTCAGCGTCGCGGTGACGGTCGGCCTCTTCGGCCTCTCGCTCTATGGGTTCGGCTTCATCGAGTCGAGCTTCTTCCCCTCGTCCACCCGGCCGCAGTTCATGGTGGACTACCGGCTGGCACGCGGGACGCACATCGACGACACGACGGCCGCCGCGGCCGAGGTCGAGGAGTACCTGATGGGCCTCGACTCGGTCACCCAGGTGGCGACCGTTGTCGGGAAGGGTGCGCTGCGGTTCCTGCTGACGTACTCGCCCGAGAAGCAGGACTCGTCGTACGTGCAGTTCCTCGTGAGCGTCGACGACTACCGGGTGATCGACACGCTCGTTCCGGAGGTGCAGCGGCACCTGGAGGCGACCTACCCCGAGGCGACGTCCGTCGCGTTCAAGTTTGCCCTGGGACCGGGTGAGCCCGGCAAGATTCGGGCGCGCGTCATGGGACCGGACCCCGCGGTGCTCCGCACGCTGGCCGGCCAGGTCGAGGACATCTTCCGGGCCGACCCGGGCACGCTGGGGATCCGGACCGACTGGCGCGGCAAGGTCAAGACCGTGCGACCGATCCTGGCGGAGGATCAGGCCAATCTCAACGGGATCGCGCCCAGCGACATCGCGCTGGCATTGCGTCAAGGATTCGAGGGTGCTCCGGTCGGGCTGTATCGCGAGCGTGACGACCTGCTGCCGATCATCCTGCGGGCGCCCGAGGCGGAGCGGTCGGATGTCGCGAGCATGCAGGACCTGCAGGTCTGGAGCCCGGCCGCGGCTTCGATGATCCCAATCCGCCAGGTGGTATCCGGATTCGACACCGTCTTCGAGGACGACGTTATCGTTCGCCAGGACCGGCGCCGGGCGATCACCGTGTTCGCGGACCCGCGCACCGAGAACGCCAGCGTGGTGTTCGCTCGCTTGCGGCCCCAGGTCGAGGCGGCACTCGAGCTGCCGCTCGGCTACCGGCTGGAGTGGTGGGGCGAGTTCCGGGACAGCGGCGTGGCGCAGCAGTCGCTCGCCTCGAGCATCCCGCTGTTCCTGGTGCTCATGATCCTGACGGTCGTGGCGCTCTTCAACTCCATCAAGCAGCCGCTCATCATCTGGCTGACGGTTCCGCTCGCGCTGATCGGTGTGACCGTGGGATTGCTCGTCACCGAACAGCCGTTCGGGTTCATGTCGCTGCTCGGCTTCCTGAGCCTCTCCGGCATGCTGATCAAGAACGCGATCGTGCTGATCGACGAGATCAACCTCCAGATCGGCGAGGGGAAGGATCCCTACGTCGCCATCCTCGATTCGTCCGCCAGCCGGCTGCGTCCCGTCGCCATGGCGGCGGTCACGACCATCATGGGGATGCTGCCGCTGTTCGCCGACGCCTTCTTCGTCGCGATGGCGGTGACCATCAGCTTTGGTCTCGGGTTCGCGACCATCCTGACGATGGTCGTCGTCCCGCTGCTCTACGCCATCTTCTTTGGCGTTCCGCACAAGCCTGCGCCGCAGCGGGTGTGAGCCATTCTTGCTCCTCCCGCCTTGCCAGCCAGGCGCAGCACCGCCCTTGGTGCTATGCCGGACTTTCACCACGGGCTGCTAGGGACGAGTCGGACGTCGCCCTTCCTGATCTGCCTCCTCCTCTCATCAACGAGCACGGCATCTGCTCGGCAGATCGTCGCGTGGCGGTGCCATTGACTTTAATACACAGAACATGCACAGTATGCGTATGCCGACGAAGACCATTTCCGTGAAGCTCGAGGCCTACGAGCGGCTGAAATCAGCTAAACGCAGCCCTGAAGAGTCTTTCAGTCAGGTCATCCTCAGGGCGCGTTGGCCTCACGAGACGGTGACCGCCGCTGATCTGCTGCAGATTGTTCGAGAGCGGGGCCCGTCGTTTCCCGAAGAAGGGTTGGACCGGATCGAGGAGCTCAAGCGGACCGATACCGCGCCGGAGGACAAGTGGCAGACGCCGTCATCCTCGAAACCAGCTTCCTGATCGACCTCGAGCGTGAACTAGCCCGGAACATCGAGGGCCCAGCCCGCACGTTCCTCGAGCGACAGGCGAATCTGCGCCTATTCGTGACGTTCACGGTTGCCGGAGAGCTCGCTGCGGGTCTCGAGACGGACGAGCGCGAGATCTGGAGCAGATTCCTCGACCCGTTCCATGTGCTCCCGTACTCGGACGATGTTGCCTGGCAGTACGGGCAGACATATCGGTACCTCCGGGACAACGGCCTCCTCATCGGCACGAACGACCTCTGGATTGCCGCGACCGCTCTCGCCACCGAGCTCCCGCTCGTGACGCGGAACGAGAAGCACTTTCGCCGTGTGCCGGGCATGGTGGTTCGCAGCTACCGACCGAAGTGACGCCAGTCCCCCCGCTCGGCCGGAACAATAGGGCTCCTATGTTACATTGTATGACATGAAGTCTACGGTCACGATTCGCCTGGACGACGACCTGGAGCGCCTCTTGGCTCAACTGTGCAAGCAGACGGGGCGCACCCGAAGCGACGTCGTGCGAGATGCGCTTCGCCGGCAGCTGAATCTACTCCGCTTCGAGCAACTGCGCCGCAAGGTGCTGCCCTTCGCCGAAGCTCGTGGGTACCTGACTGACGAGGATGTCTTTCGAGACATCTCGTGAGAGTCTTCCCGGACACGAATGTCCTCGTCAGCGCCTTCGCCACGCGGGGCATGTGTGCGGACGTGCTTCGCCTGGTGCTGGCCGAGCACGAGCTGCTCGTAGGCGAGGTCGTCCTTGTCGAGCTTCGACGGGTTCTGCGGAAACGGATTCGACTTCCCACCGAGCCCATCGACACCATCGAGGCCTTCCTCAGAGACTTCGAAGTCGTGCCGCGGCCCTCGACGCCCGTGACGATTCGCCTACGGGATCCGGACGATCGATGGATTCTGGCATCAGCCGTGACGGGTCGGGCGGATGTGCTCGTGACCGGCGATCGCGATCTCCTTGCTGTCGCCGACGAGTGTCCTTTTCGGGTCACTGATCCGCGAGGTCTCTGGGCCTGGTTGCGGCAAATCGGTTCCCCCGGGAGCTAGTGTACCGCCGATGTCCGGGTGGCAAATGAGCAGCTGGGCACCACACTCGACCCGCGCACGACTTCGTGTCAAGGGCGGACCAAAGTTAGACCACGGTGGCGGAGGAAAATTAGACCACCCGGCCCGGTGGACGGCGTGCCTGAGAGTGGCTGCACCGCCAGCAGCTTGCGAAGGGAGGCGTCAGGACGCCGGAGCGGCAGCGTCGTGGCGGGCGTGCGTGCTGTGTGCGAGGCGATAGCTGTCGCCGTTCAGCTCCAGCATGTGGACGTGATGGGTCAACCGGTCGAGCAGCGCGCCGGTCAGCCGTTGAGAGCCGAAGATCTCGGTCCATTCGTTGAAGGGCAGATTCGAGGTCACCAGCGTCGATGCTTGCTCGTAGCGCTGGGAGAAGATCGCGAACAGCAGCTCGGCGCCGGTCTTGGACAACGGCACGGAGCCGAGTTCGTCCACGATCAACAGATCCTGCTTGGCAAGCTGCTTCTGGAGGCGCAGCAGGCGCTTCTCATCCCGGGCCTCGAGCAGTTCGTTCACCAGCGCGGCGGCGGTGAGGAAGCGCCCCCGATAGCCCTTCTGACAGGCCGCCAGCCCCAACGCCAGTGCCAGATGCGTCTTGCCCGTGCCGGAGTTGCCTAACGCCAACACGTTCTCTCGGCGGTCGAGATACGCCGAGCGCGCCAGCTCCAGCACCAGGCGCTTATTCAACGACGGGATTGCGCGGAACGCGAAGGTCTCGAGACTCTTCAAGACCGGGAACTTGGCGGCCTTGATGCGGCGCTCGGGGGCGCGCTGCTCGCGATCAAGCCACTCCAGCTCGCAGAGGCGGAGCAGATAGCGCGGACAGTCCAGCCCTTCCTGGGCGCACTGCCGCGCCACTTTGTCGTACTCGCGCAGAAAGGTCGGCAGGCGCAGGGCCTTGAGCTGCGCGTCGAGCCGCAGGGTCGGTTTTGCCATCACGCGGCGCCTGCCCCCAGCAGCGCCAGGTAGTCCGCTGCCGCGGTCGTCGCGCCGCGCGCGGCCGGGAGATGCGGATACTGCGCCAGGTCGAGGCGGGGCGGCCGGTGTTCGATGCGACACAGCCCCAGATGCTTGACGGCGTCGAACCCGATCACGCCCAGGGCGAGGGCGTCCCGGACAGCGCCGCTGACGTGGGCGAACCGAAAGTCTGCGAGCAGCCGCAGCACCTGCACGTACTCGCGCGTCCCCGCCGTGCCCAGCCGGGCCTCCCACAGACGCCGTCGCCGACCAAACGCTTCCGGCAGCTCCCAGCCGGCTAGCGGCGCCGCTTGATCGAGCGCCCCGGTCTTGCGCTCCAGCAAGGCCAAGTAGTGCAGCGGCTCGAAGATCAACGCGTCCCGCTCGTAGCTGCGAGGATGGCGGGCGATTACGGTACTGCCGCACACGACCACGACGGTGTCCACGTAGCCCTTCACCACCACCTCGCGGTGGCCGTAGGCGGTCGGCACCGAGTAGGCGTTGCGGCGGTCGCGCACCAGCGACAACGACGTGACCCGCGTCGGGCGCGTGTCGCAGGCTTCATACGGGACCGGCGGCAACGGCAACAACGCGGCGCGGTCGCGCGCGAAGCGCTCCCCGATCGTCTCGGTGTGCCGCCGCAACCGCTGCCCGCGCCGCGCGCGGCACTGGCGCTCCAAGTCGGCGTTCAACGCGTCCCAACTGGCCACGCGCGGGACCGGCACGAAGAAGTTGCGGCGGGCGTAGCCGACCCGCCCTTCCACCTTGCCTTTGTCGTTGCCCTTCCCCGGTCGTCCGAAGCGATCGTCGAACAGGTAGTGCGACTGGAGTTCGCTGAAGACTTGGGTCCGCTGGCGCGTGCCGTCACCGAGAATCCGCGCCACCGCCAGCTTGGTGTTGTCGTAGACGATGCCACGCGGTACGCCGCCGAAATAGTGAAACGCTGCGTTGTGCCCGTCACAGAAACGCCTCCGTCGTCTCGGCCGGAAACGCCTGCACGAACGCGTCGGCGCTGTGCGGCAGATCCACGACCAGGTAGTGCGCCTTGCATTCGACGCCGGCGACGACCACCAGCGCTTCACCGAAGTCGGCCTGGGCGTCGCCCGGCGGGTGCACGAGCGGCACGAACATCTCTTGCCCGCCCAGCTTCCGCCGGCGCCCGTAGTCTTTGACGATGGTGTAGCCGCCCGTGAAAGCGTGCTCCGCGCGCAAGCGCTCCCAGATGCGCTTCGCCGTGTGCCGTTGCTTCTTCGGACGCGGCTGATCGTCGGTGAGGATCTGATCGATGCCCCTGGTGAAGGCGTCCAGTTTCGGACACCGGATCGGTTTCGCCCGGCGATACCCGGGCGGCAGTCGGTCGCGCAGCATCTTGCGCACCGTCTCCCGGGCCAGCCCGAAGCAGCGCGCCGCCGCCCGCTCGCTCAACCCCTCCACATAGACGCTGCGCCGCACCTCCGCATAGAGCTCCACTCGATACATCCCTCCTGTGTCCCACAAAACACTCTCGGAATGCTCGGTGGACCACTCGAGCGGTCTGGTTTTCTGCCGCCCTCAAGCGCTTCCAACCGCCGCGCTGTGGTCTATTCTTGCTCCGCCGTTCTCAACTTCGCACGCTCGCGCTCGTCGTCCTGATGGTGCCATGGGGAACGGCCCTGACGGCCGCCGATCAGACCGACGACAAGACCGACGTCGTGCGGCTTCGCAACGGCGACCGATTGACGGGCGAGATCAAGCGCCTGGAACGCGGGAAGCTGCGATTCAAGACGGACGACCTCGATACCGTGGAGATCGAGTGGCCCGAGATAGTCTCGCTTAGCAGCGAAGAGCGCTTCGAGGTCGAGCTCGACGACGGTGGCAAGTACTTCGGCTCGATCCGGTCCGCCCCCGAGGCCGGCTCCATCGAGGTCGAGGATGCAACGCTCCAGATGGCTACGGTCGTGCTGATTACGCCAATCGAGGGCAGCTTCTGGGCCCGCGTGGACGGATCGCTGAACGTGGGGTTCAGCTTCGCCAAGGCCAATAACGTCACCCAGTGGACGCTGGGTGCGGAGGGCAGCTACCGCGCGGAGAACTACCTGAGTCGTGTGACGCTCAGCTCGGTGTTCACGGATCAGACAGGGGTCCCCAGCACGACCCGCAACTCGCTGGGGGTCCAGGTCCACCGATCGCTCGGCCGCCGGTGGTTCGTGGGGTGGCTGGCCCAGGCCCAGCAGAACGACGAGCTGGGGTTGCAGCTCCGTGGCCTTCTTGGAAGCGTCGTCGGGCGACGAATCGTCCAGACCAACCGGAACATCGTCACCGTGCTCGCGGGCGCCGCCTTCAACCAGGAGCGCTTCGAGAATGCGTCCGATCTCCTGAGGTCGGCCGAGGCGATCGGGGGGGCACGCTACGAGGTGTTCACGTTCGACGATCCCGAGATCGACGTCACGACGAACGTGACCGTCGCCCCCAGCCTGTCCCAGCAGGGTCGGCTGCGGCTCGAGGTCGACAGCCGGGCGCGCATCGAGCTCATCTCGGATCTGTTCTGGAGCATCGATTTCTTGGAGAGCTTCGACAACGACCCGCCCCTGAGCGAGCTGCCGAGCAATGACTTCAGTGTCTTCACGTCCCTTGGCTGGTCGTTTTGACTCGCCGCTTCTGTCCCTCGCCGGCGTGAGCGCCGGGCATCAGCGGAGATGTCATGTCTAGAGCCACGTTCTTCTTGAGGGCCTGTGCTGCTATTGGGCTGGCGTGTCTGCTGGTCGCCGGCTATCTGACCCGTGGGCTCCTCGGCGCCCGCGCCGCAGCGCTCCTCGCGGCCAAGGATTCTGCGGAGCAACAGGCGCGTGAGGCAGCCACCCAGGTCGATGCGGAGCTCCGGCGGTTGGCGAGCGTGGCCGACGCGCTGGCGCAGGATCTCGGCGCGGGTACCGTGACCGAGGCGGACGTCGGCCAGCGCGTCGAGCGCATCATGCGCGCCGAGCCGGCCCTGGAAGCCGCAGGCATCGCCTACGCGCCCGCGGATTCCGATGCCGGTCCGCAACTGTACGCGCCGTCGTGGAGGAGAGACGGCGAGGACGTGGTGGCCTTCGAGCGCCAGGATCTCGACGACTATACCGACGACGCCTGGTACGTGGCGGCCGACGGGGGCGGGTCCGGGTGGGCCGATCCCGAGTGGCAGGCGAACGGCCCCGTCACGGCGACGTATGCCGTTTCATTCCGCGGATCGCCCGCCACCGAGCGCTCGACGGCTGGGGTGGTCTACGTTTCGCTCCGCCCCACTGCCCTGTCGGCGGCGGTCGATACGCTGAACGTCGGCCAAACCGGCTACGGCCTGATCGTCTCGAGGCAGGGTGACTTCATCGTCCATCCGAGCGACCGAGTCATTCGGCAGCGAGTCAGCGTGCTGGAGATCGCCGACCTGGAAGGCGACGAGGCCACCCGAGCGGCCGCCGAGCGCGCGATCGAAGGAGAGCGCGGCTTTATCGAGCGGCTCAACCTGCTGACGGGGCAATCGTCGTGGTTCTTCTACGAGCCCATCCCCGCCACAGGGTGGTCTCTGGCGGTCGTGCGCATCCGGGACGAGATCGAGTCGCGCGGGCCGGCGTACCGGCGAGCGGTCATCTGGACCACGCTCAGCACGGTGATCGGCCTCGCGCTCCTCGCAGTGTGGTTGGCGGTCGGCTGGTTCACGCGGCGCTCGCAGGCGCGCGCGCTCTGGGGTCTGGTCGTCTTCGTGTCGGTCACCGTGATCGCAGGTACCTCCTTCATCCGGTACGTCGCCTACACGCAGCTCGACGATGCGCAGCGTGAAGGTGTCATCGTCGTGGATCAGAGCGGCCTCGGCGCCTTCCTCCGCGCGCAAGAGGCTGCAATCGAGGACCCGGGCGGCACGCCGCCCCACCGGATCCCGACCGGCGTCTTTCTGCAGTCGGTGAAGTTCATCAGCGCCAACGAGGTGTCTGTCAACGGCGTCCTGTGGCAGAAGGTGCCTGAGCGCCTCCGGGGCACGATTGGCGAGGGCTTCGTCCTCCCGCACGCGACCAACGCTATCCGATTCCCGGCGACCCCATCGCCACCGGGCCCGGCTCGCTGGCGTTCGTCCGGGGCCAGCTTGAAGGCACCTGGGAGCTGGTGTCCCTGGAGACGTTTCCGCAGCCGGGCCAGGTCGTGGAACGCAAGGCCACGGCTCGGATGACCTATGACGATTTCGGCAACCTCACGGTCAAGGGACGACTCGAGGACGGCTCCGGCCCAGGAACGTCCCCCGACGCGGCGCCCTACCTGAACTTTTCCGGCCAGGTCGTCATCGACGTGGCGCGGCAGGAGCTCGTGTTCGGGCGATTCGGTGGGGATGTCCCCGCGGCCGAGGCGCTGCCAGCGGAGGTCAGCCCCGAGAACCGACGGAGCTACGAGTTCGTCGGCGATCTGCTGAAGCTCTCGGTCATGGACACGACCGGTCGGCAGACCGCGAGCCTGACCTGGCAGAAGATCGGCGACTAGCGACCGGTCACCCAGCAGCCCGTGGCTTCCTCTCGTCGCGGCCGTTTCTCGATCCTCCTCATCTCGATCCTCCTCCTGCTCCTCCTGCGTCCGTTCCTCTCACATCTCCCGATTGCGCGGGCGCTTTCGACGGCGCTCTTCTCGCTGGCGATCTTCTCCGCCCTGTACGGTGTCAGTCGTCCGCGCTGGGCGTTCCACACCGGCCTCCTCCTGGTGGTACCCGCCATCGTGACCGCATGGCTCCACTACGCCTCCAGCGACGTTCGCCTGCTGATAGCAAGGGACGCGCTGATGCTGTTGGTCTTCGCCTTCACGGCCGTCGTCGTCCTGCTTCACGTCCTGCGGGCAGACCGGATCACGGCCGAGCAGACCTCGGGCGCTGTTGCCGCGTATCTCCTGCTCGGGATCGTGTGGGGACTGGCCTACTCGATCCTGGACACCGTGGCCCCAGGCTCGTTGTCGATCGGGCGGGCCGGCTCGGCAGCCGACGCGGGAGGGATCGGCGCCTACGTCTACTACAGCTTCGTGACGCTCACGACGCTGGGTTACGGAGACGTCACCCCGGTGTCCGACCGGGCACGCTCGCTGTCGATGGTCGAGGCCGTCATCGGGCAGCTCTATCTCGCAGTGTTGATCGCCAAGCTGGTCGGGATGCAGGTCTCGGCCCACAGTCGACGGTAGCCGCTTGCACCTCAGGGGACGTCTGCTTCCCGCGCCAACTTCAGCTGGCGTGTCCGCGCGTTCTGTACGGTCGTTACGTGAAGGCGCCGAGAGTCTCGAACCTGCTCCCCAGCACCTCCTCGGACCTGGCGTACCCCAAGAACTCCTCGATGAGGGTGGTGTACACGCGGCGGAAGTCGATCGTGTGTTGCAGGTTGTCCCCGTGCACGAGCTCCGTGAGGCTGACCGGCGTGCTGTACTGGCCGCCCTTGACGCCGCCACCGAGCACGAAGGCGACGTTGGCGGTGCCGTGGTCGGTCCCGAGGCTGGTGTTCTCCGGTACGCGCCGTCCAAACTCGCTATGCACGAGGACGGCGACGTCGTCCTGCTTGCCGAGGCGTTTCATCTCCTCGAAGAATCCCCAGACCGCGTCTGAGCAGTACTGCACCTGACGATTGTGTGGGCTCTCCTGGTTGACGTGCGTGTCGAACAGGCTTCCCTGGAGCCGCACGTAGTACAGCCGCGCCGGGAAGTCGTTCTCGATCAGCGCCACGACCTTGTCGAGGTCCATCAGGCGCAGGTCGGTGTTGCGCGTCGTGTTGTAGTTGTTCCACGCCTGGCTGACGAGCGCCGACGCATCGCGGGCGCTGCGGTTGACGTCCAGCATGAACTTGTGGACATCACTACGCGCAACCTGGCCGGCATCCAAGTTCTCGATGTGCGGACGCTGCTGGTGGAACGCGTCGCGCGTGAACGCACTCGGGTCGTCGAAGACCACGGGCACGTGGTCGCGGGCCCGCACGGCCAGGGTCTGGGTCGGGGCAATGTTGACGAGGAAGTTCGGCGTGCCGGCGGGATCCAACGCATCGGCGGTGCGGCCGTACCACCCGAACTCCTCCCCGCTGTTGGGTGCGCCGGTGTGCCAGTACGAACTGGACGTGAAATGCGAGAACGACGGCTGGTCGTAGCCCACGCCGTGGATGACGGCGACCTTCCCCTCCTCCCACATGCGGTGCATCCCCAGCATCGACTTCTGGAAACCGAAGTGATCGTCGACCCTGATGACGTCGGCCTCGCGGACGCCAATATTGGGCCGGTGCCGGTACAGGGCGTCGTCACCGAACGGTACGAAGGTGCTGAGGCCGTCGTAGCCGCCGAACCACTCGAACACCACGAGGATCTTGCCCTCGGTGGCGGTGAGGGCGCTGGAAGCCGCGCCGAACAGCGGCGGTACGGGGCCGATGCCACCCGCCAGACCCAGGGCGATACCACGGGCGGCGATCTCGATCGCCTGGCGGCGGGAGACACCCGCCTCATCGCACAGCCTGTTGCTTCTGGTCGTCATGGTCATGTCTGGGGTTAGTTGATCTGATATTCAGGGCTGCTCATGATGAGATGGGTCACCATGCGCAGCGGATCTTCCATGTACGTCCGGGCGCGGTCGATGTCCGAGGTGCCGAGCTCCTCATCCAGGAAGGCCACCAGCGTGTCACGCGTGTCGGACGAGACCGGCACCCGCAGAAACCGCGACAGCAAGTAATCGACGGCCTCGCCGGTGGTGGCGGATTCGGACTCCAGGATCATCTGCGTCAGGTCGATCTGGGCCCCGCGACGCGGCGTGGGGATCAGCTTGCGCATGGCCTGCTCCCACCCGCGGTAGGTGGAGACGCGGGTGTTGAACAGCTCGTCTCGCTCCTGGGCGGCCATGTCAAACATCGACATCTGGCCTGGGTCGTTGAGGGCGGTGGCTGACATGAAGTCGTAGCCACGGCGCAGGCGCTCGCCGATCACCCCGGAGCCACGATAGAGGAAGTTCGGATCCTGAAAATCGATGACGTTGGGAAACAGGTAGTCAAACGCGGCGTTGCCGCGCTCCTGGATGAGCGCCGGTGTGATCCACGACTTGCCTTGAGCCCAGCCGGCGACCGACGGCGGGTTCAGGAGGTGCTGGCCCAGCGCGATCGTGGCCACGTTGAAGTCCGGGACGCCTGGCACGTCCTCGGCGCCTAGGTGCTTGAGCATCCCGATCACGTGCTCGACCGGGCCCTTGATGTGGGCGCCATAGCTGGCCGCGCCGTAGAAGTCCCTGGACAGCAGCACGGTCGTCAACAGCGGCCGCAACTCGTAGTCGTTGTCGTGCAGGATGGCGCCGAGCTTCGCCTTCAGCTCCGGCGACATGTCGTCGCGAACGAGGAAGCGGTAGATCTTGGCCCCGATGTACTCGGCCGTCACCGTCTGCTCGAGGATGATCTTGAGCACGTCGGTGCCGTCAAAGTTCCCGGTTCGGCCCAGGAACGTCTTCGGCCCGTCGTCGTGTAGCGCGGTGTTGACGACGAAATCCAGGTTCTCGAAGTTCCAGCCGGTGAAGGCGCGCGCGGCCTCGCGGACGTCCTTCTCGGAGTAGTTACCAACGCCCATCGTGAAGAGCTCCATCACCTCGCGCGCGAAGTTCTCGTTGGCCGCGCCCTTCACGTTCACACCGGCGTCGAGGTAGTACAGCATCGCCGGATCCTTGGCGACCGCGGTCACCAGGTCCCCGAAGTTGCCGGTCGCGTGACGCTCGAACATGTCGATCTGCAGGAGCATCTTGCGGTAGTCGCGGACCTTGTTCTCGGCCGTCGCGAAGTGCCCGTGCCAGAACAGCGCCATCTTGCCTTCGAGCGGGCGCCTGGTGTCGAGCAGGCGTTCGGCCCACCAGTAACCCACGCGTCGGGTCTCCAACAACGTCGCGCGCAGCCAGTAGAAGAATCGGTCGGAGACCGGCTGCATGTGGCGGTTGACATGGTCGGGCTTGACCAGGACGCCCATGCTCTGGCCGTGCTCTATCGCCAGGTCGGTCGCGGCCGGTCGGCTCGGCGGGAAGTGCGTCAGCGTCTCATCCCAGAATCCCGAATGCACGAACGGTGGCAGGTGGTCGTTCGAGACCCCGTCGGAGTACACGAGGGATCGGACCGCCTGTTCCGGGGTCATGTTCGCCAGTCTGCGGATCTCCGCGGGGGTGCCGCCGAAACCGGCTCGATCGAGCAGGCGCGCGGCGCGGTCGTCGTTCCAATCCTCCGCGGCGATTGGCGTCAGATCCCCCGTCCAGGAGGCGGGTTCGGCAGACTGGCCCGTCATGTCCGCCCACACCACGGAACCAGCGATGGCGAGCGTTGCGACGGCGGCCACCACCGCCGCATGATCGGTTCGGGTCAGCATGCCAAGGTTTCTCCGCCTGCCAGATCAGCACCCTTATACCGTACGACGGCACTGTCAAGTGCTCCGTGGCTGCGCCGAGGACGTTCTGAGCCCGCGAACGGATGTGGGTGGGCGGCACGTCCGGGCAGTCGTGTGGAGTCCTCGACCGCCTGCGCGTAGAATGACCTGCGACATGTTGGGCGGGGAGCCCGCCCGAGGAGGTTGACCTTGAAGAAACTGCTCTTGATCCTGCCGTTGTTGCTGCTCGCCGGGTGCGCGCCCGAGCCCGAAGCGCCAATGGAAACGCCGGAGACGCCAGACGCGGCGGAGACGACGGAGTCGACGGACTCGGCTCTCGCCGAGGCGCTGACGTTCCACGCGTCGTTCGATGATGGGCCCGATGCCGATTTCGCACGTGGGGACGCCACGCTCTACACTGCGCCGTCCTACGACGAGCAGGCATCGGCCCAGCCCGGGATTGGCAACCCCGACGTTCGCCACGTGCCGGAAGCGGGACGCTTCGGTGGTGCGCTGGAGTTCACCGCCAAGAACACGCACGCGATCTTCTTTCGCGCCGCGGACAACGTGGCCTATACGACGACGGACTGGTCTGGCGCGATCTCCTTCTGGTTGAGCCTGGATCCCGCTGTCGATCTCGAGCAGGGGTTCTGCGACCCGATCCAGATCACCGACTCGCGCTACAACGACGCGGCGGTGTGGGTGGACTTCACGCAGGACAATCCCCGGCAGTTCAGGCTCGGGATCTTCGGCGACCTCCACGCGTGGAATCCGGAGGAGCTTGGGGCGGAAGAGTTCCCGTTCTTTGGTGAGCGTCTCATCGTGGTCGACCCTCCTCCGTTCGAGGCCGGCGCCTGGACCCACGTCGTGATTACCTACTCGGGCCTCGGCAGCGACGCGGGCGGCACGGCGCAGCTCTATGTGAACGGCGTCGCCGCGCCCAAGACGATGACCGCCATCGAAGAACCGTTCACGTGGGATGCGGAGGGCACCGTACGGCTCGGTATCAACTACGTGGGCGGCTACGATGAGCTAGCGCTCTTCGATCGGGCGCTGAGCGCGGAGGAGGTGACCGAGCTCCACGCGCTCGACGGCGGCGTCGCGGCGCTCCGCTGATGATCTCGCAACCGTTCGTGCCCGCCCCGGCTCCGGTATTCTCGCTCCTCGCGCCTTGCTGGGGCCGGCCGCGACATTTCCCAAGGCGGTCCTTGGTGCGACGCAGGACTTTCACCACGGGCTGCTAGGAATTCCGCCCGCCGTGGCGCACAAGCTCGGGCGGCATCGGATTGACAGGTAGGATGCGGGGCGGTAGATTCCGTGTATCTTGGCCGCACGGCGCAACCGGCGACTGTGGCGCATCCTTCCCCTCCCAGCACGTGCGCCTCATAGACACCGACACGTCCGTTCGGGCGGCTACCAGGCGCTGACGCGGTCCTGCACAAGAGGTTCATGACGCCATGGCGGAACCGCTGACCGAAGACACTGACCCCAAGCTGGCCCTCTCACGGCGCGCGTTCATCAAGGGGGTCATCGCGGCCGGGGCGGTCGCCACCTCGGCGAGCTACCTGTTTCGCGGCAGTGGGGCGCTGCTGGGACAGCCCTCCGTTCCCGGCTCGGTCGAGCGGCTCATCACGCTGAACGTCAACGGACAGGCGCGTCGCGTCGACGTGCTGAAGCAAGAGACGCTGGCGACGACGCTCCGCTACAAACTCGGCCTGACGGGCACGAAGCTCGGTTGTGACCGAGCGGAGTGCGGTGCCTGCACGGTATTGATCGACGATGTCCCACACTACTCCTGCTCGATCCTGACCCACACGGTCAGGGGCCGCGGGGTCGTGACCATCGAAGGCCTGGCCGACGCGACCGGTGCGCTGCATCCGGTCCAGCAGGCCGTGGTTGACGAGCAGGGGTTCCAGTGCGCGTTCTGCATGCCCGGCTTCGTGATGGCCACCGTGGGTTTCTTGAAGCGTCACCCGGAGCCGACCCGCGCGGAGCTGGCACATGGCATCTCGGGCAACCTCTGTCGGTGCCAGGACTACAACAAGATTCTGACTGCCATGATGCGCGGCGCGGAACACATGCGGAGGGCCTGACGTGGCTGACGATCGATTGATCGGCACGGACTATACGCCGCCGGATCTCGTCGCCAAGGTCACCGGCAAGGCGAAGTACGCCGAGGACTTCCGTGCCGATGGCATGCTCTTTTGCAAGCTGCTGCTCAGCCCGATGCCGCACGCGCGAGTCAGAGGGATCGAGACGAGCGCAGCCCTCGCGATGCCGGGGGTCAGGGCCATCCTCACGGCCGACGAACTGCCGGACGTCGGTGAAGGGGTGCCAGCCCTGACGAACGAACCGCTGTTCGAAGGGGAGCCAATCCTCGCCATCGCCGCCGTGGACGAGGTGACGGCCGCCGACGCGCTCGAGAAGATCGTCCTCGATCTCGAGCCGCTGCCGTTCGTGGTCGATCCGCTGGAGAGCCTGCGACCGGGCGGCGCGAACGCGCGGCTCGACGGCAACGTGTGGACGCCGCGCGGCGGAGAGCCCGATGCGCCGCCCGTGGTGCCTCTGAAGTGGACCGAGCAGGATTTCGCGGAGGCCGGCGAGGGACAGCTACCGCTGGGAGAGGCGACCGAAGAATGGGCGTTTGGCGACCTCGAGGCCGGTTTCAACGAGGCCACGGTCGTCCTCGACGAGACATTCGTGGTGCAGTCGACGAGCCATCAAACGATGGAGACGCGCAGCGCGATGGCGTACTGGCGGAACGGCAAGCTGTATCTCCACGGCTCGACGCAAAGCGTCATGCGCACGGTGGGGGGGCTCGCGCGGTGGGTCGGGATCGATCCGTCCCAGATCGTGTTCATCTCCGAGTACACCGGCGGCGGCTTCGGCAGCAAGGGCGGGGGCGCCGTGTCGATGGCAATCCCGGCGCTGCTTGCGAGGAAGGCCAACGCGCCCGTGATGATGCGGATCAGCCGCGAGGAAGAGCATTACATCGGGCACGCCCGCACCAACATGACCGGCCGCGCGAAGGTCGGCTTCCGCGCCGATGGCCGCATCATGGCGCTCGACCTGTTCCTCGTCCAGGACAGCGGCGCCCGGGGGCAACGGGGTGATCACCGGTCGGCCGGGACGGCCGTGTCGCTGCTCTACCAGCCCGCGGCCATGCGCTGGCGCGCCGTGAACGTCGTGACCAACACGCCCACGCGTCTCTTCCAGCGGTCGCCGGGCGAGATGCAAGGCATTGGCATCCTGGAACAGGCGATCACGAAGGCCGCCAAGGAGCTCGGCCTCGATCAGGTAGAGATCCGAAAGATCAACTCGCCCGCCGGCAAGGCCGTCTTCGGACCACCCGGACCGGAAGGGGAGCGCCGGCACGTGACGAGTGCCTTCGTGAAGGAGGCGCTCGATCGTGGCGCGGAGCTCTTCGACTGGAACGAGCGCCTGACACGCTCCGGGCAACGTCGCGGCTCGAAGGTTCGCGGTCTCGGTGTCGCCGTCGGCACGCACGCCGCGGGTTCGATCGGCTATGACGGCCTGATGACGATTCGGCCGGATGGAAAGCTGTACGTCCAGAGCGGCGTCGGCAACCTGGGCACGCATTCGCTCTTCGACCTGGCGCGCGTGGCGGCGGACACGCTGGTCGTCCCGTGGGAGCACGTGGAGGTGATCTGGGGCGACACCAGCAAGCACGTGCCGTGGTCCTGCCTGTCGGTCGGGAGCCAGACGACGCATGCCATGACGCGTGCGAACCTGGCCGGGGCGATGGATGCGAAGCGGAAGCTGCAGGAGATCGCGGCCCGGGATCTGGGCGGCGCAGCCGAGGACTACGAGCTCGGCGGCCAGCGCGTGTATCGCCGTGGAGATCCAGGGCGCGGCATGAGCTACGCGCGGGCGGCCACGCGCGCCATCGAGTTGGGCGGACCCTACGATGGACACGAGTTGCCCGCCGACATTCACGAGTTCACGAAGACCTCGGCCGCGGCGCTGGCAGGGCTGGGGCTGATGGGCGTGGCCAAGGACACCTATCCGCGTGACGGGTCGACGTATTCGTTCGTCGCGGGCTTTGCCGAGGTCGAGGTCGATCTCGAGACCGGGAAGCCGACGCTCATCGATTACCTCGGGATGGCTGACGTGGGCACGGTCATCAACCCGCGTAGCCTTGGCGGGCAGATCGACGGAGGGAGCTGTCTCGGGATCGGGCATGCCCTGTGTCAAAAGTGGGTGTACGACCCGCAGTACGGCTTGCCGCTGGCCAAGCGGTTCCACGACAACAAGCCGCTCACGATTCTCGACATTCCTCCGACGTTGCGGTGGGCGGCGGTCGAGCTTCCGGATCCCGAAACGCCGGTCGGTGCGCGCGGCGCCGGCGAGCCGCCCGTGGGGGCCGGCTACGGAGCCGTGATGAACGCGATTGCCGACGCGGTCGGCGTGGAGGCCTTCCGGCGGTCGCCGGTCACGGCCGACGTCGTGCTGATGGCACTCGAGCACGGCCGACGGATGCACGAGCCGTTGCAGGCCCACCTGTAGGCCGGCCGCGGCGCGGCGGGCAGAGGAGTGTCCGGGTCGGCGCACGATGACACCGGCGTGAACCGGTCGGACGAGTCGGAAACAAGGAGCAGTCATGGCCGTCGTTCGAGATGTCATGCCGGCGTTCGAGCTGTTTCAGCCGGCCTCGGTGGATGATGCCGTGGCGCTGGTCGAGCGCTACGGCGGTGACGCCTGGGTGCTGGCGGGGGGCCTCGACAGCTTCGATTGGCTCAAGGACCGCATCAAGCGCCCGCGGTTCGTCGTCGACCTGAGCGGGCTCGCGGAGCTCAGGGGCATCCGGTCGGTGGAGGACGGGCTCGAGATCGGGGCGATGACGACGCTCACCGAAGTGGTGGAGCACGCGGTCGTGAGGGAGCAGTACGGCATCTTGCTGGAGGCGGCCGAAGCCGCCGCGTCCCCGCAGATCCGCAACCAGGGCACGATCGGAGGCAACATCTCGCAGGACACACGCTGCTGGTATTACCGCTCGGGGTGGGAGTGCTATCGGGCGGGCGGGAACATCTGCTACGCGGACACTCCGATCGCGCTCAACCGGGAGCACGCGATTCTGGGTGCCGATCGCTGTGTCGCGGTCAATCCGTCCGACACGGCACCGGCGCTGATTGCGCTCGAGGCCAGGATGGTCATCCACAATCGACGCGGCACGCGCGTCGTCGACGCGGAGGATTACTTCGTGGGGCCCGGGACGGATATCACGCGAATGACGCGACTCGAGCCAGGCGATCTGCTCACGGCCATCCAGCTGCCGGCGACCTGGGCGGGCGCGCAGTTCTATTTCGAGAAGGTTCGAGACCGCAACGTCTGGGATTTTGCCCTGGTGAGCGTGGCATCGGCGATGGTCACCGCCGGGCAGACGATCGAGCGGCTGCGACTCGCGGTCAACGGGGTTGCCCCGCAGCCTTTGCGGCTGGCCAGCGTCGAGGCCGCGGTGCGTGGACGGTCGCGCAATGAGGACACGGCGGAGATGGCTGGGCGCCTGGCCATCCAGGGGGCGCAGCCGCTGCGCCATAACGGCTACAAGCTGCCGATGATGCGGAACCTCGTCAAGCGAGCCATTCGCGGAGTAGGAGCCGGATGGACTTCCTGACCTGGGGTCGAAGCCCCTGGGGCGAGCAAGTCCTGACGCACGTGTCGTGGGACCTGCTGTGGGCCTCGCTGTTCGGCGGCATCGCGTTCTTCGTCGCGCACGCCAGCTACATGGTGTTCTCCGCGCACCGCAAGCGGGGCGCGGCGGAGACCGATGCGATGCAGGCCGCGCACCCCGACCTGCCCGAGCGTATTACCCGGCATTCGCTGGTTGCGCGGCTGTTTCACTGGGTCATGGCCGCCGCGATGTTCGTGCTGCTGTTCACGGCGTTTCTTCCCGTTGTGGGCATCCAATTCCCGTGGGTGACCTGGCACTGGGTCGCCGGCCTGGTCCTGACCGGGTCCATCCTGTTTCACATCATCCATGCAAGCGTGTGGCTGGATTTCTGGTCCATCTGGGTGGGGCCCAGGGATCTGCCGGAGTTCAGGGCGGAGATGCTGCGCGAGCTGGGGCACGAGGTGCCGGGTCCCAAGCCGGCCAAGTACCCGCTCGGCAATCGCCTCTACCACCTCGCCATCGTCGCCGCCGCGTTCGCGGTGGTCGGCACGGGGCTGTTCATGATGGTCCGGGTGCGAACGCCCTTCTTCACCCGCGACCCGTACCTCCTCACCGACGCGACCTGGGGGCTCACCTACGTCCTGCACGGTCTGGCCGGCGTGTCGCTCGTCGGTCTGGTCATCGCGCACGTCTATTTCGCCGTCCGGCCCGACAAGTGGTGGATCACCAAGTCGATGATCCTGGGCTGGATCACGCGTCGGCAGTACCTCGAGCATCACGATCCCGAGCGTTGGGCCGTCAAGCGGCCCGTGTCGCCCGATACGGGGAGATAGACGCGGCCGATTTCGGTCCGACACGATGCATGACGAGCTGGCCAGCCGGTGCCACACGATCGAAGAGTGCTACGAGTTCATGCTGGCGTACGCGGCGCAGGGGCTGGCGGGCGACGCCGACAGCCAGTCGGGTGGGCAGCTACGCGAATTCTTGAACCGGGCTGTGGCCGCCCTGTCGGGGTTGGCCCAGCTGGCGGCGACGCGTGTGGATCGGGAAGGGCTGGCGCCGGCTGACCGTTACGACGCCTTTCTGGCCGTTCTCGACCGTGATGCACGTGACGCGCTGGCGGCCATCCAGCTCGTGCAAGTGCAACCATCCATCAGCTCCCAGCTGATCGACAACCTGAACGCCTCGATCCATCTGCGCGCGTTGCTCACCGATCTGTTTCTCATCGACGAGATCATGAAGGGGCAGCCGAGCCCGGCCAAGCCGGCAAGCGCGCGCACCTAGAGAGACATCCACGGTTTCGCGGGCTGGCAGGGCGCCGCGCGCGGGACTTGCGCCAGGGGCTACTAGAGGACGATCGGAGATGGCCGTCGTCACGGCGCGACTCGACACGGGCACGGCGGTGGAGCTCAAGGCTCGTCAGTTCTCCTGGCGGGGGGATGAGCCTCCCCTCGTGGGCGGGACGGACACGGGACCCACACCGTATGAGCTCCTCCTCGGAGGGCTGGCGGCCTGTATCGCCGTCACGCTCCGGTTATACGCGGACCACAAGGCCATCGCCCTGTCCGCGGTCGACGTCAGGCTCGAATTCGACCGGGTCCACGCGGATGACTGCCTGGACTGCGACGAGAAGGCCCACGGATGGATCGACCAGATCCATACAGAGGTCACGATGCACGGGACGTTCACCGACGCTCAGCGGACTCGTCTCGCGCAGGTGGCCGAGCGCTGCCCGGTCCACAAGACCCTCGCCAACGGTGTGCAGATCGTGGACGCGGTGCGCTTCGCAGACGGGCCGGCGTAGCGGCGCCACGGCAGACGGCACGACGGTTTGGACCCCTGCCTCCTCGGATACTTGCTGAGAGCTGGAGTTGAAAGGAAGACTGCACCCATGACACGAGACCAGCCAGGTTCGACGACTCCCCTGATCAGCAGCATCGCGTACACACCCGCGGTCAAGTCGGCGCAGGAGCAACGCGGGTCGCGCGGCGCCTACGCGAAGATGGAGGCACGCGGTGAAGAACGGCCCTGGCAGGACCTCGTGACCCCTGAGCTCGCGGAGTTCGTCGCTCAGCGAGATAGCCTCTACCTCTGCACGGCCTCCGCCGATGGCCAACCATACGTGCAGCACAGGGGTGGACCGAGAGGGTTCATCAAGGTGCTCGATGAACACACGCTCGGCCTCGCTGACTTTCCCGGCAACGCCCAGTACATCTCGATCGGCAACTTGAGCGAGAATCACAAGGCGTTCATGTTCCTCATGGACTATCCGCACCGTCATCGCATCAAGATCTGGGGCACGGCCGAGTTCATCGAGGGTGACGCAGCACTCCTGCGGCATGTCACCGATGCTGGCTACACGGCTACCCCCGAGCGAGCTCTACGCTTTCATGTCACGGCGTGGAGTCCCAACTGCAACCTCCACATCACACAGCGGTTCACGATCGAGGAGATGGCTCCCTACATCGGGAAGTATCAACAGTGTGTTGAAGAGCTGGAAGCGATCAACACCTCCTTGCCAACCAGCTCATCGAGGCGGGGCTGCGGCCAGCGGTCGACGACGCGTCGCTCGTGGCTCCGGACTTGAGGGCGACTCGTTCCTCCGATGATCCGGGCTGCGCTCCGACCGAGCCACTGACCGGCACCCGGCACCGACGGTGATGGCGTCGACTCACGTGGGCGGGACGGGCGCGCTTCGCGAAGCGCATCCTGTACAATCGCACTGAGCGTTTTGCCCTCGGCCCGCGCCATCGCTTCGCCGACCCGGGCACGATCAGGCGGCAGCGACGCGAGAGACCACGACATGTCCGATCTGCCGTACACGTCCATCCCCGACCCGCCGGCGCATGCGGCGGCGACAACGGTCATGATTCGCGTGATCGATGGTCTTGCGTTCCGCTATCGCTGGGCGACCGAGGGGTTGCGCCCCGAGGACGTCGCGTTCGATCCGGGCGGGGGCAGCCGGACGCCGCGGCAGCTGCTCGCCCACATCCTGAAGCTCGCCAACGCGGTGTGCCGGAGCGTGGGCGCGGACCAGACGGCCGGCGACCCCGAGGAGCTCGCGGGGCGCGACGACATCGACTCGGTCAGACGCGAGACGCTCGAGCGTCTGCTCGCGGCCCGAGGCGCGCTCGAGGAGATGACGGACGATCAGTTCGGTCAGCGCACCTTCGAGATCGTCAAGGGCAAATGGTTTCCTGCCTGGAACATCCTCAACGGCCCGCTCGCCGACGCCTTGACTCACGTCGGACAGATCAACGCATGGCGTCGCCTGTCCGGCAACCCGACGCCCCGAGCCAACGTGTTTCTCGGGCGCCCTCCGAAGTCGTGACCCGAGCCCGTACTGTCCGAGAACAGAGCCGAGGGCAGCCAGGACGCGCCGGCGCTGAGCCGACGCGTGAGGTACCCATCGCAACTAGAGCCGGACTTCAGTCTGGCCGCGGACGAAGGGACCCCCGACGATGACGACCACCGCGACGCGCATGGAAACGATCGTGGGGACAGCGGCGTATGTGTCGTCCCAGGGGGATGTCAACGAGCCGATCCGAAGAGCGTGCCAAAGAAGTCCCCCTCGTTCCACGTCGGCCGCTCGTCGGCGTTGGCAATCGCCCGCAGGAGCAAGTAGTTCACCGTCGCAAACTTCGCGCCCGCCTGATAGTCGATCTCCTGGTCGAGATCGTCCATCGGGCGATGATACACGGTCGACAGGAAGCTCTGGAACCCTCGTCCTCCCTCGCCGACGCCCTCGGTTGAGTTCAGCCAGTGGCCAGGAGGATCGACGGAACGCCCTGCTGCACGAATCGGTAGTGATCCGATCGCGTGAAGATTGCCTGCTCCGGCATCGGGTCGGGCGTGACCGTCAATCCCAGCTGGTCCACCGCGGCTTCCAGGACGCCGCGGAGCGAGGAATGCTCGGCTCCAAATGCGATCACGTCCGTGAAGTCGTAGAGCAGCACGGGCATGTCGAGGTTGACGCTGGCCACGAGGCTCTCGCGCGGAACGGTGGGATTGCGCGCGAAGTACTCCGAACCGAGCAGGCCCTTCTCCTCGGCCGTCACGGCAAGGAACAGTACCGACCGGCGCGGCGCCGGCGTCTCGCGCCTCAGGGCACGCGCAGCCTCGAGGAGCACGCTGATCCCGGCCGCATTGTCCAGGGCCCCGTTGTAGATCGCGTCTCCGTCGACGGGCGTGCCAATCCCGTTGTGATCGAGATGCCCCACGAGCACGACGTACTCATCACGCAGCTCCGGGTCGCTGCCTTCCAGCATTCCGGCGACGTTGGCGCTCGACCGCCGCTCGTGACGCGACGCGTGCGTCAGCTCGAGCGACACGGGCAGCGCAAACGGCGTTGTCAACTTGAGGCGGAGGGTGCACACGTCGTCCAAGGTGGCGCCGCTTCTGCGGGTTCAGCAGGGACACGTCACCGCATCCCAGTCGGCGAACGCTCGCGTGCGGAGGAGGCGGCGATCAGCGGCCCGCAGCAAGTGGCGACCGACCCTGAACAGATTCTGAACGACGCCGTGGACAGACCCGAAACGTTGAAGGTGGCCGGCGGACTTGAAGCGGTGCATCTGGCGCTCACGCTGGCGGGTCGGCTGATGCGAGCCTTCGGCGCGGTTGTTCGCGTACTGGTTGTGACGTGGCGCACGGACGGCATGACCGTTCGCCGGGCGGCGGGGTAGCTCGGCAGCTTGTCGGTCACGAGCTGTCGTGGCACGGAGCCCTGGCGCTTCAACAGTTTGCGGAAGAACCGGGCCGCCGCCCGCTGGTTGCGACGCGACTGCACCAGGATGTCGATTACGTCGCCGTCCTCGTCGACGGCCCGCCACAAGTACTGCTGCCGGCCCCGAATCCGCACGAACAGTTCATCGAGATACCACGTGTCCCCCTGGCGGCCACGCCGGCGCCTCAGTCGTCGAGCGTACTCGAGCCCGAAAGTGGTGCACCACTGGCGGATCGTTTCGTACGTGACGTCGATGCCGCGCTCGGCGAGGAGGTCCTCGACCTCTCGAAAACTGAGGCTGAACCTGTGATACAGCCAGACGGCGTGGCTGATAATCTCGGGCGGAAACCGGTATCCGCGGTAGCGGGGCGGCTGCTGACTCATCCGTTCAGTCTGCCACGAAGCTCTCAACCTGACAGTGCCCTACGTCGTACCGAGCACACGAAACAACAGGAGGACGCCCCTGCTGGCGTCCAAAACCGGGCTGGTCGCATCCTGAATCGAGACCGTCGATGCCTCAGAGAACCGAAGCGTTGTACACCGACGGCGTTCTGAAACCCACGCGGGCGCTGAGACTTCGCGATCAGCAGCGGGTCCGCCTCCTTGTCGAGCCCATCGACGAGGAAGCGGGGGACCGCCACGCCGCTCTTGGTAGGCCCCGGGCCGGGATCGCACGCATGCAGTTCTTCTCAAAGGGGCCACTGCCCACGCGAGAGGAGTTGCATGACCGCGCTTGACACAAATGTCCTCATCTACGCCTGCGACAAGTCCGATCCACGCCGACAGCAGATCGCGATCGAGCTGATCGCCTCGGTCACAGACGGTGTGCTCCTCTGGCAGGTCGCGTGCGAGTTCGTCGCAGCTTCACGGAAGCTGAACGACCGGGGCTTCACTCCGATAGTGAGTATATGGGGGCCTGCTTCCGGGCGGCTTGACCCGCACCAGCGATTGACCCGTCAGGATGTGGGTGCTGGAACGCTCCTGGGCTTCTCTGACCCACATTTCCGATTGACCCTGTGTCTTTCCTCGGAACTGTCGGTTGCCCGGGAGCGGGCCAGTGAGGCGCCTGCCTCACCGACGGTGTGACTTCATGTAGAGCCTGGCCAGTGGCCCCGTCACTGTCTTGTCCACCCGCCTCGGTGCGCCGGCGCCGTTCCCTATGACCGAGCCAAGGAGTCTCGACCCTAGGCCTCGTAGGGAACGCGTGCCGGTCGCCGTGCAGGCGGCAGCACTGAGGGGAGCAGGGTGATCGGTCTCTTCGGGGTGCGGGCGTCCGCCGCGCGGTGATCGCGGGTCTGTGTGCTTCCGATCCGAACGGATCCGCACGGATGCCTCTGACCGCTGGTCGGTCTGTGCTACGCTCGTTCCGTGGGTGGCCTTGATCGCGGGTGCGCGCTTATGTCAAGAACCACAACCTGGGGTTGGTGGTCCCGTACCGCTTCGGTTCGGAGACCCGCAGCTATCTGCCCGACTTCGTAGTCCGCCTTGTGGACGACGGCCGCGGGCCGCTGGGCGTTCCGGGAACTGACCTCCGTCTACGAGATGAAGACGGACTTCGAGGCCCGCCGTGGCGGCGTTCGACCGGACGGTCGATTCGGTCGTGTGGGCGTAGAGCGCGCTCCGGAAGAATGAAGCTGCCGAATGCGCATCAAGCCGTTGTCG
This sequence comes from Vicinamibacterales bacterium, assembly GCA_965197935.1. Classification (GTDB taxonomy): domain Bacteria; phylum Acidobacteriota; class Vicinamibacteria; order Vicinamibacterales; family CAZQMT01; genus CAZQMT01. Next base: position 2,692,721 of record CBDAOD010000003.1, read on the forward strand.
ATCGCCGCAAGATCATGGACTATCTTCTGTCTGTTCGTCATCCGGACGGCCAGAGCAAGGCGGCTTTCTTCTCCAGCTTCGGGTTCCGTACGGCGCATTGGGGGACGTTCGCCGACGCGTTGCGCGCTCATGGTGGGAGCGGAACAGTGACCGGCCTGACCGAGTCGGATTACGGCGTCCGGTACAGCGTGGACGGGGTCATCGAGACTCCGGATGGGCGGAATCCTCGCGTGCGGACAGTTTGGGTCATCGCGTCGGGAGACGACGAGCCGCGTCTTGTGACGGCGCATCCTCTGAGGTGATGAGATGCTCGCAGAACATGATCGCGTCGTGCTGACCGCTGACGTTTCTGGCGCACACTTGAAGGCGGGTGACGTCGGTACGATCGTGCACGTTCATCGCGGGGGTGCGGCCTTCGAGGTTGAGTTTCACGCTCTCGACGGCAGCACGGCGGCACTGGCTACTGTTCCATCGTCGCGGGTGCGGCTGGTGACCGGAGCCGACATCACGCATGCGCGGGAGTTGGAGATGGCCGGATAGAGCGGCGTCTTTCGTGCAGTGCATCTACGTCGATCCGCCCTACGGCATCGAGCTTCGGGACTAGGTAGTTGTTGAAACAACGGCGCGTTGCGTGTCAGAATGGCCGCTCTTATGTCGCGATCAAGCGGACGGAGGGGAAGACATGGCGCAACCTAGCAGGAAGGTCCAGGGAAAAATCGTTGCGAGGGTCAACGGGTTGGTCATCTCGGTCTACCCGCAGCCAGCCAAAACCAATCGTGGGAAGAATCGTCTTTGGGTTCAGATCCGACAGGACTCCTCCGTCAAGCCGTGGCGCGTCGCCGCGAGCCTCAGCTATGCGAGAGCGGTTGATATTGAGTTCGTGGACGACTGAACCCGAGTCAAGGCCGGTTTTTCGCTGGCGTCCGCAGAAGCTTCGCTAGGGCTTCTTCGGGGTCCTCGGTGATGACGAGACGCTCCGGATCCGGTCCAGGTTTCGGCTTCGTCGAATCTGGCTTCCCGAGCATAGCCCCACCATGATACATTTAAACAAAAGGGTGCCCCGGCGGGGTTCGGACCCGCACGGCTGGTTCAGCCACTCGGGTGCAAACCGGGCGTGTTTACCTGTTCCACCACGGGGGCGAAGAAGGTAGTAGGGGCGGCGGCGGGCTGGTCCTCAACTTCAACCCCGCCGTCGTCTTTGTCCGGGCCACCTACCATGGCCCATTTACCCTTCTCATGGTTCCTCCTCGCTCGACTTCTCCTCGAACGCCTTCATTTGATCGATCACCCCGAAGACCAGAGCCCGCTCATCTCCGGCAAGCTCGAACGTGTTGAACGTTCCGCTAAGAGTCAGGCTGCCGCCAGCATTTGGCAACTCGATAGTCTTCATTGCGGTCCCGTATCGACCGTCAGAGGCTTCAAATGTGCGCTGAGTCTTTCGTTTACCGCGGCGGCGCGGCTTCGTGGTCGCTCCATTGGTCGAAGTAGCAGTGGTCCCATTACGGGCTCGTGTCTTCTTCGTGATGACGGGCGAGCTGTTGGGCGCGAAGGTGATCGTCAACGGCCAGCAGCGCGGGGTCGTCGTGGGGGTGTCGGCGCAGGGGGAGACGATGACGCTTCGCCTCTCCGAGCCGGTGAGCGCGGGCCAGACGGTGGTGCTGAGATATACGCGGCCGGCGGGGTCGGGGCAATCGGGGTACCAGGACGTGGCGGTCGAGAACCAGACGGAGGCGCCGGCGCCGGCGCCGGACCCGGCGCTGTCGGTGGCGGACGCGGAGGCGGCGGAGGGCGAGAGCCTGGCGTTCGGGGTGCGTCTGAGCGCGGCGGCGTCGGGACGGGTGACGGTGGAGTGGGCGACGGCGGACGGCACGGCGGAGGCGGGCTCGGACTACGAGGCGGGCTCGGGGACGCTGGCGTTCGCGGCGGGCGAGACGGCGAAGACGGTCGAGGTGCCGGTGCTGGCGGACACGGCGGCGGAGGGCGCTGAGACCGTGACGCTGCGGCTGTCCAGCCCGTCGGGGGCGACGCTGGCCGACGCCGAGGCGACCGGCACGGTGGCGGACGTGGAGCCGGCACCGGCCGGCGCGCCGCTGACGGCGCACGTCGCGTCGGCGCCGGACGCGCACGCGGGCACGGGCAGGTTCGAGGTGCGGATCGGGTTCAGCGAGCCGGCCGCGGCGGGCACGAGGGCGGCGCTGCGGAACGGGGCGCTGTCGGCCGACGGCGGCGGCCGTCACGGACGTGCGGCGGGTGGACCGGCGCCGCGCCCTGTATGCGGTCGAGATCACGCCCGACTCGCACGCCGCGGTGACGCTGCGGCTGTCGGCGGCGGCGGACTGCGCGGCGGCGGACGCCGTGTGCACGAAGGACGGGCGGCCGCTCTCGGCCGGGCTGACGCATACGGTGCCGGGGCCGGCGGCGCTGTCGGCGTCGGGCGGGCGGGCGCGCGAGGGCGTCGGCGCGGCGGTGGACTTCGCGGTGCGCCTGAGCCGCGCGGCGTCGGGTGAGGTGACGGTCGACTACGCGACGAAGAACGGCAGTGCGAAGGCGGGCAAGGACTACGAGGAGACCGCCGGGACGCTGGCGTTCGCGGCGGGCGAGACGGCGAAGACGGTCTCGGTGGCGGTGCTCGACGACGCGGAGGACGAGGGCACGGAGACGTTCCGGCTGCGGCTGCGCAACGCGACCGGCGCGGCCATCGCGGACGGCCGGGCGATGGGCACGATCCGGAACGCGGACCCGGCGGCGCTGTCGGCGGCGGACGCGGAGGTCGACGAGGGGGCGAACGAGCGCGTCGGGTTCACGGTGAGCCTGGACCGGGCGGCGGGCCTGGTGGTGACGGTGGACTACGCGACGGCGGACGGCACGGCGACGGCGGGCGAGGACTACGAGGCGGCGTCGGGGACGCTGCGGTTCGAGCCGGGGGAGACCTCGAAGACGGTGCTGGTCGCGGTGCGGGACGACGCGCACGGCGAAGGTGCGGAGACGTTCACGCTGCGGCTGTCGAACGCGTCGGGCGCGCGGGTGGCGGACGGCGAGGCGACCGGGACGATCAAGAACTCGGACCCGCTGCCGCGGGCGCTGCTGGCGCGCTTCGGGCGGGCGGCGGCGGTGCACGTGGTCGAGCACGTGGAGGAGCGGATGGCGGCGCCGCGCGCGCCGGGCTTCGAGGGCCGGGTCGCCGGAAGGGAGCTGCGGCGGGGCATGGAGCGCGAGATGGCGGTCGACTTCCTCCGCCAACTCGGCGGCGGGGCCGGGGCCGGCATGCCGGCGCGGGGCGGCGGCGTCCCCGGTGCGCTGGCGGGGGTCTGGCGTTGCCGGCGGCGCAGCCCTCGGGACGTCGGGGCTCGGCGGCGGCGGCGGGAGCCGGGGGATACGCGGCGCGGCCGGCGCCCTGGGCGCCGGGATGCCGGGCGTTGGGGCCGGCGCGCTGGGCGGCGGCATGCTGGGCGGCGCGGCGGGTCCGATGCCCGCGGCGGCCGGGCCTGACGGCGGGCTGGGCGGCGGCGGGCTCTACGCGCTGGGCCTGGGCGGCGACAACCTGCTCACCGGCTCGTCCTTCTCGCTCAGCCGCGAGACGCGCCGGGGCGGCATCCTCTCGTTCTGGAGCCGGGGGGCGCAGTCCTCCTTCTCCGGCCGCGAGGGGGCGCTGGCGCTCGACGGCGCCGTGCGCACGACGATGGTCGGGGCCGACTACGCGCAGGGGCCGCTGGTCATGGGGCTGTCGCTGGCGAACAGCCGGGGCCTGGGCGGCTACGACGGGGTGTCGGCCGGCCGGGCGGCCTCCTCGGTGACGGGGCTCTACCCGTGGCTGGGCTACAGGCTGACCGAGCGGGTGTCGGTGTGGGGCGTGACCGGCTACGGGGCGGGCGGGCTGCGGCTGACGCCGGCGGGCGGCCCGGCGCTCGAGAGCGGGTTGTCGATGAAGATGGCGGCGGGCACGCGGGGCGAGCTGGTGGCCGGCGGCGCGGACGGCTTTGGGCTGGCGTTCGAGGCGGATGCGCTGTGGGTGGGCACGGCCATCGAGGGCGTGAACGGGCCGGGCGGGCGGCTGGCGGCGACCGCGGCGGCGGTCAGCCGCGTGCGGACGGCGCTGGAGGGCTCGCGCGGGTTCACGCTCGCCGGGCGGCTGGCGCTGACCCCCAGCGTCGAGGTCGGCCTGCGGCACGACGCGGGGGACGCCGAGCAGGGCTCGGGCGTGGACGTGGGTGGCGGCCTGAGTGTCTCGGACGCGGGGTCGGGGCTGGCGGTGGACGTGCGGGTGCGGATGCTGCTGGTGCACGAGGCCGAGGGGTTCTCCGAGCGGGGCGTGTCGGTGTCGCTCAGCTACAACCCGACGCCGCAGACGCCGCTGGGGCTGACGGCGCGGGTGGCGCCGTCCTGGGGCGGGCAGGCGCAGAGCGGGGCCGCGGCGCTGTGGGGCCGCGAGACGATGGCGGGGATGGCGAACGGCGGGTTCGCGCAGGGCAACCGCCTGGAGGGCGAGGCCGGCTACGGGCTGCCGGTCGGGAGCCGCCTGGTGGGGACGCCGCGGGTGGGGTTCAGCACCTCGGAATACGGGCCGCGACTACCGGCTGGGCTATGGCCTGACGGTGGCGCAGAGCGGCGCCCTGCACGTCGAGCTGGGCGTCGACGCCCAGCGCCGCGAGAGTCCGACGCAGGGCGGCGTGGATACGGGGGTGCTCGGCCGGGCCGCGCTGGGCTGGTAAGACGCGGCGGGGGCAGCCGTCGCGTGTGAGGGTGGGATGCAGGCAATCCTCTATGCTCACCGCGCCGCCCGCGCCGTGAGGCGGCGGGGGCGGCCGGGGGGCGGCCGGCGACGTCAGCCGCCGCCCGACGTGCCGTCGAGCAGGACGCGCCCGCCGTGAGGCGGTCGTCGTTGCACGTGCGGCTCCTCCCCCCGCTCGACAGTCTGCGCTTCTTCGAGGCTGCGGCCCGCGCCCGAGACATTTGACCCGTGTTCACGACCACAGTCTGAAGCCCGGAGTCGTTACGGACTCGCCCATGAGTCGCTGGACTGTTCGAGATGCGGAGGATTTCCGGATCATCTACGGCCTTGCCTTCTCGCCACTTACTCGCTGAGCACCCGCACAACCGCCTCTGGGTCACGGTCAATGACGGTCAGCAGGATGCGGGCGGCGCGATCAGGAACACGGCGTCCCTGTTCCCATTCCTGCACGGCACGCGCGTCGAGACCGAATCGGTCCGCAAATTTCTGGCGACTCAACTTCATGCGCTTCCGTATCGCAAGAATATGCTCTGCCGCAGGATCGTCGACAATGCGGCAAGGTAAATCTACTTCGCCGCGCACATGGGCAATTACCTCGCCCAAGGCCGCCTCGATCTCCTGACCCACCTTGGTTCGTTCCGTCGTCATCGGCGTATCTCTTCTTTCTTGATCGCGGCCACCAATCGCGACAGGGCTTTTCTGTCTGCCGCAGTCAGGTCATCACGGTCGGCCTTCGCATAGACTGTCAACATGTAGATTGCCTCCGGTCCTACGTGATGGAAGTAAATCGTTCGGATTCCACCTCGCTTTCCCCGTCCCGATCCTTTCCACCGTAACTTGCGAATACCTCCGGTTCCACGGAGCAACGATGCTCTGCCAGGATCGGCAAGAATTGCCGCCTCCATGTTCTGGCGCTCCGCTTCCGACATCAGTTTGCGAACAACGCGCTCGTAGGTTCGAGTGGCGAAGATTCGCACTGGTTTTAAGCATGCGGCAATGCCGTATATTCTGTCAAGGCTGTCCTCATGCCGGATCCTGCTCGCTCTGCTGGCCAGCGCCCTGACCGGCGTCGCGTTCGTCTTGCTCTCGCTCGGGTTCCTGATCTTTCGCCGCCGGGCCGGCGGTCTGATGAACGGCCGGCCACTGCATGCCCGATCGCAGAACACGACGGGCCGGACGGTCGAGGTTCAGGCTCGCGCCACAGCGGACCGGCGCAAACGTGGCTGAAAGTCGCTATTGTGTCCCCTTTATGGCACCGTAAGTCACGAAAATATCACGCACAGAGCGACTATAATGTGTTGTCTGTGTGCTTGTCACTCGGCACCAGGCGGCGGGCACGCGGGCCGGGCTGACGTGCCGAACAGGCGACGGATAAAGCGCGGCGGACAGCGTCAAGGGAGGGCTGCAATTCATGATTTGGGCAGTGTGAAGAGCTGTCGAAAAAGGCTTGACATTCGTCGAGCGTTTTGACGCGATTATATTATTATGAGCCGAGCCGAGCCGAGCCCCTCACCCTCACCATCGAGGACAACGACGGTCCTGCGCCGACCATGCTGACCCTGAGCGCGGACCCGGATCCGGCCGAAGGCGGGAACCCGGTGACGGTAACCGCGACGCTCGACAACCCGGCCCCGGCCAACGGCATGACGGTGACGCTGACGACGGGTGGCACGGCGACGCTCCGACACCGACTACACGCTGTCATCGACCACGATCACTCTCGCCGAGGGCGAGACGGCGGGCACGGTGACGATCACGGTCACCGACGACGCCGAAGACGACGACGGCGAGACCATCGTCCTTGACGCCGCGAACACGACCCCGGCGCTGACCGCCGATCCCCTCACCCTCACCATCGAGGACAACGACGCAACGCCGGTGCCGGCGCTGCCGCGCCATGGGGTGCTGTGGCTCGGCCTGCTGCTCACGGTGCTCGGCGCCGTACGGCTGCGCCTGCGGGATCGCTCCCGCACCGATCACGCCCTCGTCGCCCGCGTCCCCGCGCGCTGGTAACACGATCTCGCGCGCGTGGCGCGGAGCGGCGGCAGGGCCACACCGGTCACATCTCGGACACGTCAACCAGGCAGTGTGACGGCAGGCCGACGCGGCTCGGCCTTGTCCTCCGCGTGCGGCGGCTCCTCGAGCCGCGCAGCTGGTGGTCTGGCGAACGGTGCGGTGCCGCGGCGCCGGGTGCGGCGCTGTGTTCTACATCTGCGCGTCCTGCTACCGGTGGCAGCGCTACTGTGGGGCGCCCTGCCGCGCCACGGCGCAACGGCGCCAACGGCGGCAGGCGAACGCGCGGCATCAGCGCAGCCCGGAAGGCCGGCTCGATCACCGGGACCGCCAGCGGGCCTACCGCGCGCGGCGGCGCCTCCGGCGCGTGACGGATACACCTTCCCCTCGACGCCCTCGATCCCCCACCATCGCCCCACGCCCGCGGACGCGCCCGAACCGGCCCGTGTGCCTCGTGTGTGGCCGCGTGTGGGCGCCGCGGGACGTGACGACGCGGGGTCACCCCCGCGAGACGTGGAGGGACAGGACGATGACACGACGAAAGGCGGACGATGGCCATTCGTAACCTGCCGAACATTGACGGGCTCCCGGCGTGTGAGGTGGACACCGTCGAGGAACTGACGCAGCTGCTCATCCCCGGCGTGTACGTGCGCGCCTCGCGCGACGTCCTCGCCGCGTGCGGGTGGACGGACACCGAGAACGCCGATCCCCCGGAGATCGTGGCCGGGGCCGACTGGCGCGATGCCGCGTGGATCGCCAGCGGGGGCGACTAACCATGCCCCCAGCGGCGACCCCTCCTCACACCGACCCCGCGTATTACACAGGCTGCGCCGCGCGGATCACCGCGCCCATCGCGCAGGGCCGCGCCAGAGAAGGAGCTAAGTGATGGTGTGGGGCCGCAAAAAAGCACACCCGCCGGCTGACAAGCCGCGCTGGAACCAGGACGACTATCACCGTGAGTTTGCCGGCAAGCTCAAAGCGCAGATCGCGCATGGCGTCGCGCCGTGGCAGAAACCGTGGAAGCCCGGCGAGCAGCGGCTCCCGAAAAACATCCAGACCGACAAGCCGTACCGGGGCGGGAATTCGGTCTACTTGAGCGTGACCCAAACGGCGAAGGGCTACAGCGATCACCGCTGGGCGACCTACAAACAGATCAAGGACATGGGCGGGCAGGTCCGCAAGGGCGAGACGGCCACGCACGTGCTCTTTTACAAGTTTGACGACGAGAAGACGAAAGCCCAGGAGCAGCTCGGCACCCCGACGACCGAGGGCCAGGCCGAGAAGGAACAGACGCGCCCGCCGATGGTCCGCTCCTATGCCGTGTTCAACGTCGAACAGGCCGACGGGTTGACGCTGGAACGCCAGGCCGACGACCTCACCAAACAGCCCGAGTGGAAGGCGCACCAGACGGCCGAGCGGGTGATTCAGGAGAGCGGGATTCACGTCGCCCACGTGCGCGGCGACCGTGCCTTTTACAACATGCAAACCGACAAGGTGACGTTGCCCGAGCGTGAGCCGTTCGCCTCGGCGAACGGCTACTACCAAACCGCGTTGCACGAGCTCGGCCACGCCACCGGCCACCCCGCCCGGATGGACCGCGACACGTTGAAGGCCGGCGCCGGCAGCTTCGGCAGCGTGGAGTACGCCCGCGAAGAACTCCGCGCGGAAATGTCCGCGATGATGACCGGCGAGCGGGTCGGCGTGGGCCACGATCCCGGCCGCGGCGCGGCGTACGTCGAGGGCTGGCTCAAGGCGCTGGACCAAGACCCGAAGGAGATCTACAAGGCCGCCGCCGACGCGCAGAAGATCTCCGATTACCTCCTGCGTCCCATCCGGGAGCGGGAGCAGGAGACCGAGCAGGAACACGCGCAGCTCGCCGAGAAATACTCCGCCGCGCGCAGCCCGCAGATCAGCCACGCGCCGACGCCGCAGCCCCAGGCGCCGCAGCCCGAGCGGGAGTCAGGCATCAGCCGCTAGGCGGTCGCCATGTTTGACCGTACCGATGTTCTGTGGCGCGAGGAACCGACGCCCAGGCCGGCGCGCGCGGACACGACACCCGATGACCAGGCGCGGCCAGGTGCCTCGCGCCAGGACCGCCCCGCCCGCGAGGACCGGGCCCGCGACAAGCGGGCCGGCCATCGTCGGGAACACGACGCCCGCGCGCAGGCACCCGAGGCGCGCCACCGGCCGCGCCGCACCCGCACCGAACGGACCCGCGACGCCATCGCCGACATAGGGCTGTATCGAGCCGTGTCCTACACAGACCTGTCCGAACAACATTTTGACGGCCACCCGTACACGACCCGGCGCTTGGTGACGCAGATGACGCGCGCCGGGCTGATTGAGGAACACGAGGCGACCGGGCCGCACGGCAACACGTTCACAGTCCTCACCGCCACGGCGCGAGGGAAGGACGCCGCGCACCGTGCGGCGGTCGACGCCGGCCACATCCCCGAGCAGCAGACGTGGACCGGACTTGTCAAGCCGGCCGAGCTATCGCACGACACGGCTGTGTACCGCGCCGCGCTCGGCGAGCGGGCGCGCATCGAGGCCGCGGGCGGGCGCGTCGTGCGCGTCCGCCTCGACGCCGAACTCAAGAGCCTCGTCGCCACCGCGACGGAGAAGGCGCGCGCCGAGGGCGGCGACCGCGCGGCCGACGACGCGAAACGCGCAGCCGCGACCGAGCTCGGGCTCCCGATACAGGACGGGCATGTGATGTACCCCGACGCGCAGCTCGACATCGAGGACGCCGACGGCGTGAGCGGCCGTGTGAACGTCGAGATTGCGTCGGACCACTACCACGCGGCGGCGATCGCGGCGAAGGCGGGCGCCGGGTTTGCGATGCACGGCAGCAGCCGCTCCGCCACCCGGAAGATCGCCCGCGCGCTCGCGCGCGAAACCGACAGCGGGCCGGGCGGCGGCGAGGCACACGCCGGCCGCGATGGATCGGTGGAGCTGTAGACGATGCAGCCGATCACCGTCGCCCTCGGGCTCACCGTCACGATCCTCGCGCTCACGGCGCTCCTGGCCGGGCCGCAGTTTGTCTACCTGGCCCCGCATACCCGCGTCCTCGTCTCGCAGTACTGGCCGGCGCTCACCGCGTACGGCGTGCTGGCCGTGCTGACGGTGATCGTGGCGATCTACGCGACCGCCCGCGCGGCCGGGCTCGCGGACCTCGGGCGCAAGGTGGATCTCGTGGAACGGTCGATCCGGCGTGGCGCGGGCGGCGATCCGGAGCTGGCCGGGCAGATGCAGCAGCAGGACCGGGGAGAGTTTGACGAATGACCACAGGGCACGCGGACACCGCCGGACGCGGCTCGAGACACGGTCGTGAGCCCGCGTCCACCCATCACCACAAGGAGACCACCATGCACCCGCACCGCTCACACTGGATCACCGCGCTCGCGGCTGTGTTCGCCGTGGCGCTTGCCGAGGCCCCCGTGTTCGCGCAGGGCGTGAGCCCGTGGCTGAACGCCGTCGACGTGCTGCAGCAAGCCTTTACCGGCCCGCTCGCGCGCGGCTTGTCGCTGATTGCGATTGTCATCGGCGGGCTGATGTTCGCCTTCGGGGAAGGCGGCAGCAAGAAGGCGCTCGCCGGGATCATCTTCGGCTTGGGGATGGCGATGGGCGCGGCGAACTTCCTGACGTGGCTGTTCACATGATCGGCGGCGGCGCGTGCCCGTGGGCCGCGTACCCCGCGCTGTCGGCCCCCCTCACCATGCTGGGGGTCGAACGGCTCTGGTTCCTGCTCAGCGCGACCATCGGCATGGCGATGTGGAACGCGATCAACTCGCTGCTCATCGGCGCGGCGACCTTTGGCCTCCTGTACGGCGGCGGCTGGTGGGCGTGGCGCGTGGACCCGCACATGCTCACCATCCTCCGTGCGTCCGTCCGATTCAGGACGCGCTACGACCCGGCGAAGTGGGCCGCGTCGCCGTGGTACGTCCTCATCACCCAGGCCCGCCGGACGACCCGATCATGACGACGACCGATCGTGACGTCGCCGACCATCATGCAGCCGGCGCGCTGGCCGACGAGCTGCCGTATTGGGGCTGGCTCCCCGACGAGAGGACGTGTCTCACCCGGCGCGGCGAGCTGGTGACGTTCGCCCGGCTGTCGCCGACCGTCGTGGACGGTCACACGCCCGAGCAACTGGACGCCGTGCTCAGTCGCTGGCAACGGATGCTCTCAGGCATCGACGCCCGGACCCGGATGTACTTCTACCTCTTGCGCCGGCCGGCGACCTTCCCAGACGCCGATACTGGCCTGTCGGCGGTTGCCGACCTCGGCCAGCGGAAGCGGCGCGCGTTCCTCGGGTCGCGCATCCAACAGATCGAGACCTTCGTGGCGTGGTGCTACGACCCGAAACTCTCGACGGCCGCGGCGGGCCGGAACCACGCGCCGTGGTGGAGGAACTACGTCCGCACATGGATGAAGCGGCGGCGGAATCCGAACGAGGCGATCTACTTCCGCGAGCAGATCGAAGATGCAGCGGCGCGGTTTCGGCAACAGGTCGATGCCAGTCGGACGCTGGTCGCCGATCTGACGCCGCTCGACATCTTGACGGCACACGCCGGCTCCCGCGTGCTCTCGGAACTGATTAACAAACCGGGCAGTACCCCGTGGGAGGGGGCGACCGGCAGCGGCTTGAATTGGCGGCTGGCTCATAGCGAACTCGAAGCCGAACGCCGGCATCTGCGGTTGGACGGCGAGCCCGTGATTCTCTACTCGCTCGTGTCCCGCCGGCCAGGGCGACGGCGAACCTCCTCAATGACCTGTACCGGCTCGACAGCGTGATGACCGTCACGCTCGAATGGCGACCGTGGGATCTGGACGCGGCGCGCCGCAAGATCCGCGGCGCGCAGCGCCACTACTTCTCAAAGCGGTACTCGATGATGGCCCACGTCCAGGAGACGGAAGGCACCGCGTCGGCGATGGTCGATAGCGCGGCCGACGCGCAGTCCGGCCGCTTGGGGAATGCCCTCGTGGAACTCGAAACCGAAGGCGTGGCCTACGGCGATCTGGCGCTCACCATTGCCTTGCACGGCGACCTGGCGCAGACCGAACGCCTGGACGGTGACATCCTTCGCATCTTCACGGCGCACGACGCGAAGGCGATCCGGGAAGGCTACGGCCAGCTCCCCGCGTGGTTTTGCCGACTGCCGGCGCAACCGCGCAAGCGGCAGGTCCGATCCGTCTTCGTGTCGGCCGGCGCGGCGGCGTGCCTGGCGCCGATCTACGGCCCACCCGTCGGCGCGGCGCGCAGCCGGCACCTCGACCGCGCGGCGCTCGCCATCCTCGAAACCCAGTGGCGGACCCCTTTTCACTACGACCTGTTTCACGGCGACGTCGGCCATACGCTCGTCCTCGGGGCGACCGGCGCGGGGAAGAGCTTCACGCTCAACTTTTTGCTCGTCCAAGCCCTCCAATACAACCCGCGCGTCCTCATCCTCGACCTCGGGGGCTCGTACCGCTGGATCACCCGGTTCCTCGGCGGCGGCTACCTGGAGCTGTCCCCCGACGACGCGAGCGGGCACGGCGGGTTTCGCTTGCGACCCTTCGCGCTGCCGCGCGCCGAGCGGAGCCTCCAATTCCTCACCGGCTGGATCATGCGCTTGCTCAGGATCGGCGGCTGGACCGTGAGCGGGTCGGACCCGACCGAAATCCGCGCGCGCATCGAGGACCTCTACGCCTTTCCGCCGGCCCGCCGGACGATGAGCGTGTTTGTGCAATCCCTTCCGGCCGCCATGTGGCCGGCGATGGGGCGCTGGTACGGCCACGGCGCATTGGGGACGTACTTCGACAACCCCGCAGACGGCGACGACCTCGACTTGGCCGACTGGCAGGTGATCGACCTGGCCGGCGCCGCCGAGCACGAGGATTTATGTGAGGCGGCGCTGTTCTATCTCTTGGAACGGTTACGACTCTCGCTTGAGCATCCCGACGAGACGGCGCGCGTCAAGTTGATGGTGGTCGATGAAGCGTGGCGCTACTTGCGCGACCCGGCCGTCCTCGCGTACCTCGCGGAAGCCGCGAAGACGTGGCGGAAGAAAAACGCGGCGCTCGTCATGGCGACCCAAAGCGCCGTGGACGTGACCGGGACGGCTGGGGCCGAGGCGCTCCTTGAATCCATGCCGACCAAGCTCTTCCTTGCGAATCCCGAGCTGCCCGAGACGGCGGCGGACATCTTCCGATTGAACCCCTCCGAAGTGGCGACCATTCGCGGGCTCGTCAGTAAACAAGAGCTGTATCTCCGACGCCCGAACATGGCCGCGACCGTGCGGCTTGAAGTCGATCCCGAATCGTACTGGTTGTACACGTCGTCGGCGCGCGACAGTGCGCGCCGCGCCGAGGCGGTTGAACGCTACGGCTTAGAGGCGGCGCTCGCGCATCTGGCCGCCGAACGCTGAGACCCACGTCCATAAGGAAAGGAACCGATGACCCTACGACGCTCGACCGTGGCCCTTGTCTCGATGCTCTGCCTTGTCCCGGCGCTGGCCCAGGCTCAGGACGACCCGCCCGACGCACCGGCCGGCGCGTCCGTCCTGCAGGTACACGACGCGCCCGATCAGATCATCCACGTCACCACCCGCATCCGGCACACGACCGTGATCCAGCTCCCACCACGCGAGAACATCCTTGATTTCGTGGTAGGTGACTCGGAATACTGGCACCTGACAGGTGCGGCAAATCTCGCGTTCCTCAAACCCATCGGCGAAGGCGTGCATACCAACGTCGCGCTCGTGTGCGAGAGCGGCCGGATCTTTTCGTTTCTTGTCACCGAACGAGACGCCCCGCCCCATCTGATTGTCCGCGTCGGAGCCGATCCGGACACGACGACGCCGGCCGGCGCGGCGGTCCCCGCCTTCGTCGCCCGCTCGCGCGTGGCCGAGTATCAGCTCATGGCCGAGGACAGCCGCGCCGCCGTGCACGCGGCGCAGCGCGACGCCGAGGCGCAGATCGCCGCGATGCGCCAGGACGCCGCCGCGCAGGTGGACGCGTTTCGCTCGTCCTACCCCACGCGCTTGGAGTTTCCCTACGAGCTGGACGACAAGGCCGCGCGCTGGCCGTTCCTCGTCGACGGCATGTGGCATGACGGGCAGTTTACGTATGTCCGCTCCACCGCCCAGGAGACACCCGCGCTCTACGAAAACCGCGACGGCGAGCCGTCCCTCATCCCGTACGACCTTGCGCACGACGGGCTGTTTATTGTGCGCCGGCTTGTCGGGCGCGGCTGGCTCCAGATCGGCCGGGAACGCGCGGGCTGGAAAATCGACCTTGACGATCTGGACTAACCCCGATGCCGAACTGGACCCGACTCACCGCCCCCGCGGCCGGCGCATTCTCCGCGACGTGGATCACGCGGATCGGCGCGCTGCTGTTCGCCCTGATTCTCGGCGGCGCGTTCCTCATCAACTCATGCTTTTCGACGGTGCCCACCGACCCGGAATCCCTCCTTGAGCCCGAGGGGATCGCCGGCGACCGCGCCACGCTGCAACTCGGGCAGCGCGTGCAGGACATCGAGCAACGCGCCGCGCTCGACGCCGCCGCGGCCGAGCGGGAACTTGCCGCCACGGGCGCGCAACTGACCGGCGCGCACGTCACGCCCGCCTTTGACCCGACGACGGGCGAGCTGCTACCCGACGACGCGGCCGGCCCCATCGCGGCCTTGACCGAGGACGAGGCGCAGCCCCGCGAAGTGCTGCGCCTTGAAGCCATCGAGCGGCGCACGCGGTCGCTGCGCTCCGCGCCCGTGGTCATCACGTACCGGCGACCGCCCGGCGGCGGGATCACGACGCCGGCAGCGGCCGAGGCCGCGGACGTCCCCGCCGCGGACGCGCCGGACCAAGCCGGCGACCAGGACCGCGCGAGTATTCCTGTCCCCGCCCAGGCCCCGGATTTTTTCGGATCGCTGGCCGCCTTGCAAGCCCTTGATGCTCAGCTTACCGGGGAGACGGAACTCGACGCGGAGCGCACGCGTCCGGCGGGGCTACAGATCGAGCCCCCGGCCGCGTCCCCGTTGGGGCCGGCCGGCAGCGCGCGCGTACCGCAAGGCGACCCGGCGAATCCCGCCATCGTCCGCACGCCCGACGACCCGCCAGGATGGGAGCGGATCTATGAAGGCTCATTCCTCGAAGCCGTACTCGTCAACCAGCTCAATGGCGACTTTCCCGGCCCGGTCCTCGCGGCCGTGGCCGTGCCGTTCTACTCGGCCGACCGGCAGCGGATTGTGATCCCGCGCGGCGCGCGCGTCGTCGGATCCGCGTCGGCCACCCTCGGCCGCGATCAACAGCGGCTCGCCGTCGGGTTTCACCGCCTCATCTTCCCCGATGGTCGATGGGTGTCGCTTGCGTTTCGGGGCCTCAATCAGATCGGCGAGGGCGCGCTCAAAGACCAGGTCAATCGCCACTACTTCTCGATGTTCGCCAGCGTCGGCGCCGTCGGCATCATCAGCGGCTTGACGTTGCGCGGGTCGAACCCGTATGCGGGCGGCATGGAGGGCGTTCGCGCGGGCGCCGGGCAAGGGCTCGGCAAGGCGCGACCAGCATCCTTGATCGGTTTCTCAATCGACTCCCCACCATCACGATCCGCGCCGGCCACCGGCTCCGGATTTGGCTGACGTCAGATGTCCTTGTACCCCGTCCGGTCTGACCAGGACCGGGCCGGCGGCGCACCGCCGGCCCCTCACGGCCGCCGCGGGGCAGCGGGCCAGGCGGGTCACCCGCAGGGCCGCAGACAAGCGGAGGACGGCGCAGCCGTTGACACGCCCGGAACGCGAAGGCTATCCGGGTTTTTCCCGAAGGAGCCGACCCGATGAAGAAGATGATCCTCTGGACGATCGTACTGTTCACGCCGCTACTGTGGACCACCAGCGTTCACGCCCTTTTCGGGATTCCTGACGTGGCCGCGCTCGCGCAGCGCGTGACCATCATTGCCAATCAGGGCATCCAGATCGGCCACGCGGTCACAGGACTCGCGCGCTTGAATGAGCAAGTCACGAAAATCCTCGAGCAGTACGATCACCTACGCCAGCAAGCCCTCGGGGAAATCGGCGCGCTGACCTCACCCTTGACCGCGCTGGCCGCATTGCCGGGCCAGCTTGTCGGCGATGGGCTCGCGTGGCGCGACGACTTTACCAACCCCAACGCCGCCGGCCTGATAGACGCGCTGGATCTGTTCAGCACGAGCGGGACGCCCCTGACCGACTATTGGCGCGACCGGATCAACGCCGCCCCGGACGTGACCGAGCAAGACGTGATCGCCGAGTACCGCACGCTTCCCGTGTCGCTCGCCGACCGCGCGGCGGCGAACTACCGCCGGCAGCGCGACGAGGCCGAGCAGCGGACGGTGCTCAATAACAGCGTCAACACGGCCGCGTCCGCCGCCACCGCGACCGTGCAATCGGCGCTGACCTCGTACGAACAGCTCCGCGGCCAAACCAACACCTCCGGCACCGCGCTCGGGCAGGCGCAGATTGCCGGACTCATCACAAGCGGCGAAGTGACGGCCGCGCTCCTACAGCTTCAGGCGTTCGAGGCGACCAAGGCCGCAGCGGAAGAACTTGCGGCCGAGCAACGACGGCGCGAACGTGAAGCGGCGCGGGTGCGAACCCAACAGACGGCGCGCGCCGTCTACGACCGACGCAGGGCCGGCATCGAGGCGCACCGCGACGGCGGCGACAGTCTGTTGTTCAGCGTGCAGTAGCACGGAGCCCGAGCCGTGACCGCCAATCCGCACCGCCAGCCGGTTGCAACAGTCCTCGTGGTCAACGCCCTCGACGGGCGTATGCCGGCCTCCCGCGCGGCGGGCTTTGCCCTGGCCGCGCTCCTCCTGTGCGCCGTGCCCGCCCTGGCGCAGCAGCAGATCGATCCGTCCGTCCCGACCACTATTCCCCCCGAAGACTTGCACGACTTCAAAGGGTTTCTCGATCAGGTCATGGCCGACATTATGGCGGCGAACGGGCCGACGGTCCTTCGCGCGGGCAACGCCCTGTGGCGAGGGCTCGCGGCGATCGTCGTCGTCTGGATCGGCGTGAAGATCGCCATGTCCGGCACGTTCGCCATGTGGACGATCATCGAGCTGGTGATCGGCTTGTGGATCCCGTGGGTCATGCTCACGTTCTACGCCACGCCGATCCCCGGCGTGGGGTTCACCTTCCCCGGCATGATTGCCGGCGGCGGCAACTGGCTGTACTCGTTTTTTCTGTCCGACATTGTGCCGGCCGTGCAGATCGAGCTATCGCGTCTCGTCCAAACCCAGACCACCGCCCTCTCCGATGCGTGGGCCGGAATATCCTGGTTCGAGCTGACGACCGCCTTCGGGGATGTCCTCAGCACGCTGCTGGTCGGCACGTCGATGATGCTCTTCATTTTTCTCTGTTTGGTCGTCATCTACGCCGTCACGTACGCCCAGGTGATTTGGGCGCAAATGGCGATCCTGATTCTGACGTTCGTCGGGCCGCTGATGATTCCCTGGCTCGTCTTTGAGCCGCTGGCGTTTCTCTTTTGGGGCTGGTTCCGGTCGATGATCACCTTCGCGCTCTACGGCGCGATCGCGGGCGCGATCATGCGCGTCTTCATGAGCGTGTCTCTCGGATTCTTGACCACCTTTCTGGATCAGGCCGACGTGGACAGCCCCGTGCAGATGGTGAGCTGGTTGCTCATTCTTTTGCCGTTGATGGTGGCCGGCGTGCTCGCGTCGCTGAAAGTGGGCGAGCTGGCCGGGATGCTGGTGAGCGGCGGCGGCGGCGGCGGCGCGGGCATGACCGGCGCGCTGATGATGGCCGCGACCGGCGGCAAGGCGATGCTCGCCGGCAAAGCCGCAGGAGCAGGGATTAAATGATGAGCCAGACCGAACAGGACAGCGGGAAGACGTACGCCGACATGTGGGGCGAGGCGGTGCACAGCAACCGGCACTTGCGGGTGCTGTCGATGGGGCTCGCCGGGCTGGTGTTGCTATTGGTCGTCATCATCATCCGGCTGTCGTCGGTGGAGCTGCCGAAGCCGATTGTCGTTCGCGTGGACGAGGTCGGCCGCGCCGAGGCGCGGGCCTATGACACCGTCGAAGCCCAGGCCGACCCGCTGGACCCGACCACCAAGTATTTTCTCAACCGCTTCATTGATGACTACTACTCCCGGCGCGGCGCGACGGTTGAAACCGCGTGGCCGCGCGCGCTCCGTTTTTTGACCACCACGCTGGCGAATGAAGCGTTCCGCATCGAAGGGGAGAACGTCGCCATGCTCGCGGCCGGCGCCGCCCGCGACGAGCGGCAAGTGGAACGGGTGACGCTTCGCATCCAGGCGAGCCCGGAACCCCCGCACGCGGCGGCGGCGGACCTCGACCTGGTACACCTGGTCAACGGCGCGGAAGTGGGCCGCGACCGCTGGACGCTGTCACTCCAATTCACGTTCTTAGAGTCTCCCTCTGGGATGGGTGAAACCCCTCGCCTTTAGGCGAAGCCTTCAGGAGGCCGCAGGGCCGGACCTCTTCGGGCTCTGGGACGTGCGCCGTGATAGTCGGCTTCAGCCGACGCGGCGCACTGATTCCCTCGCCTTCAGGCGAGGGAGACTCAAAGACGGTCGAGCCCGAGCTGATGATTGTGAATCCGATGGGCATCCTCATCACCTACTTGCGCGGCGATCGCGCGCTGGTGACCCGGTGACGCCGCACGCGGCCCAGGCCGCGCCGAGCCCCGGCCCGGTCCCGACGGTGCAGGACCGCGCCGGCCCGCTCGCGGCCCTCGGCTGGTCCGGCCGCGAGGCCGAATGGCTGGCGCTCGTCGCCTTGCATACCGGCGTCTTTACGCGCTCGCAATGGCGGCATTTTTTCAATGGCCCGCACCGCGAAATGGTGAGCCGCTTTGTCCGCGCGCTCATCGAGAAGCAGCTCGCCATCGAGGACGCGCGGGCCATCTTCCCCGGCGGCGCGTGCGCCGTCCTCCTCACCGGCAAGACCCTCTATCGGGCGCTTGGCATCCCCGACGTGCGCCACCGTCGGGGCAAGGACGCAACCACGCACATCCTCATGCGGCGCTTGCTCTCGCTCGACTACGTCATCGAGCGGCCGAGCCTCGGCGGGCTCCCCACCGAGGCCGACAAGGTGCAGCGGTTCGAGGCGCTCGGTATCGACCGGGCCGTGCTGCCGTACCGGAAATATGGCGAGGGCGAGAAGGGCCAGCCGCGCTACTTTGCGCTGAAACTTCCGATCGCGGTAGACGAGCAGGCGGCGACGTTTGTGTACGTCGATGCCGGGCAGACCACCGATAGCGAGCTGCGCGCGTGGGGCGCGGCCCACGCGCCGCTCTGGGCCGCGCTCCGGGCGCGGACCTTCGCCGTGCGCGTCGTCGCCGTCGGCACGGGCGCAGAGGCGGCAGACCGCGCCGCGCGCGTGCTGACACGCTGGACCCGGGACGGCGACGGGCAGGGCGCGGCGGACCCCGCCGGGTCGACCAAAGCCGACCCGGACATCCGCCAGGAAATCGCCCGGCTTGAGGACGCCATCAGCGGCGGCAATCGTCCCTTGCTGCGCGCCTTCGGCGGATTCGACACGGCGGCTGATCGGCTCACGGAACTGCTAGAACTTCCCGACGGCACGCCCACCACGACGACGGCGCGCGGGGCGATTGACCGCTTCACCATCTGGTCCACTGTTCGGCTGACCACCCCCGAGGTGGCGATCTGATGCTGCGCCGTCGTCTGGACCCCTCCGGGGTCGAAGCGGGGGGCGAGTCCGGGGGCGAGCACCAGTTGACGCGCACATGGGGGAGGGTGTCAACAAACAGAGAGAGGGGGGTGTCAACAGACACCCTTCCATTTTCCGCCGTCGCCGTTCGGGTTTGCCATCCTAGACCGGACGGCCCGAACCGCGCCAGCGGTGAGGGAGAGGACGGGAGCGACCCCCCCTTTTTGGCCGCTGGCGCGGTTCGGCGAGGAGGGGGGTGTCAACCTCGGCGTCAACGCCCGTGTCAACACCCCTCCCAGCCGTTGGGGGGGTCGCTCCCGTCCTCATGTATCCCTGCGGGAAGGCTCTCCCGCCCGCACGCGGGCGGGACGACGAGCCGCCGCGAGCGGCGCGATGGGTGACCGACTCATCCGCGCCTTTCTCGTCATCGGCGGCGTCAGCGCCGCGTGCGCCTGGACGTGGCCGGGCGCGTTCCCCGAGGGCGATCCCGTGGCCGTGCTCGTCCGCTATCACACGCCGAACGTGTACCCGCCGTCGTCGCGTGGTACTACGTCGCGCCCGGCGTGGCCGCGCTGCTGGCCGGGCAATTGCTCATCAGCACATCACGGATCTGGTTCGCCCGGCTGGGCGTGAGTGTGGGGCGCCGGTCCCGCCTTCCACGCTGGCCGCTTTCGCCGACGGCGGACGGCCCGGCGATCGTCGTCGGCGAGCTGCATCACCCGGTCAGAGCCGCCGAGAGCCCGGCCCCCGAATGGCTGACGATCCCGGAGCGTGGCCTCTATACCGGCGTGGCGATTTTCGGCGCGGTCGGGTCCGGGAAGACCTCGGCCTGTATGCACCCGTTCGCCCGTCAGCTCTTGAACTGGCAAGCCGACAATCCCGAGCGGCGAGCCGCCGCGCTGGTCCTTGAAGTCAAAGGCGATTTTTGCCACGACATCCGCCGGATGCTGACCGAGCTGGACCGAGGCGGGGACTACATCGAGCTGTCCCTTGACGGCCGGCTGACGTGGAATCCGCTGAGCGCCACATGGCTCGATGCGTGAGGGTGAGCGAAACTTAGTTGGAAATTGAAACGGCTCCCACACCCTGTGGTTTGATGACGTTAAGCAAAACGGCCATCAACCCACGAGAGAAAGGAGCCGAGATGAGCAGTGTCCTACGTCCTGTCAGGAAGCGCAAGAAGGGTCGCCAGCTGGGCCGGGTCGAGGTCATCCGGCGCGAGGACTACACCGCGCTGGAGCTGGACGCCAAGGTGGAGCTGATCCGCTCGCTGGTCCCGCTGGGCTTGATGCACGTGGAGGAGGTGCTCGACGAGGAGGTAACGGCGCTGGCTGGCGAGCGCTACGCCCGCAAGGCCGCGTCGATCGGGGGCCGCCGGCACGGTAGCAACCCTGGGACCGTCGGCCTGGCGGGGCAGCGGGTGCCGATTCGGGTGCCGCGGGTGCGCGGGGCGGGAGATTCCGTTGCGCGCCTACGAGGCGTTGCATGGCGACGGCGCGGTGAATGACCTCCTGCTGAAGCGCGGGCTCTATGGGATCTCGTGTCGCAACTACGAGGCGGCCGCCGAGGCGATTCCCGGCGCGATCGGGCTGTCGGGGTCGACGGTGTCCCGAGGCTTCATCGAGGCCAGCGCCGCGAAGCTTCACGAGCTCCAGGAGCGGGACCTGGCCGCTGAGGACGTCGTGGCCATCGTATTGGACGGCAAGACGTTCGCCGAGGCCACAATGGTCATCGCACTGGGCATCACCATTTCTGGGGCGAAACACTTCCTCGGCTTCGTGGAGACGGACACGGAGAATGAGCGGGTGCTGACGCTGTTCTTGCGGTCGTTGGTCGAGCGGGGGCTGGACCTCTCGCAGGGCCTGCTGGTGATCCTCGACGGCAGCAAGGGGCTGCGGGCAGCCGTCCGGAAGACCTTCCGCCACCGCGCCCTGGTCCAACGGTGCCAGTGGCACAAGCGGGAGAACGTGGTGAGTCACCTGGCCAAGAGCGAACTGGCGGCGTGGCGTCAGCGCCTCCAGCGCGCCTACAACCGGCCGGAGTACGACGAGGCCCTCACGGCGCTCAAGACGCTCCAGGGCGAGCTCGACGAACGGAACCAGTCGGCGGCTCGGAGCTTGACAGAAGGTCTGGACGAAACCTTAACGCTGCATCGCCTCGGGCTGTACGGGGTGCTGGGCCGGTCGCTGAAGACGACGAACTGTCTGGAGTCGGTCAATGCGCTCGTTGAGGAACGCTGTGCGAAGGTTGACCACTGGCAGAACTCGAGCCAACGCCACCGCTGGCTGGCGACCGCGCTCCTGGACATCGAGCCGCGCCTGCGGAAGCTGATGGGCTACCGCCACCTGCCCACGCTTCGTGCCGCGTTGAAGCAAGAACTGAAGATCGACACGACGACATCGAAGAAGGCCGCATGACGAATCCGGAGCCGTAGAGAGTTTCAACTAAGAATGGGCTTGACTCCGATGCGTACTCGCTCGCGTACACGGTCGCGTCCCTCTTGAATCAACTCTTCGGGAAGGGCAAAGAACTCTTTTGGCAACAGGCGTACACGAATCTGGTCCGCTGGATCATCGAGCTGTACCGGGTCCTGCCGCCCCAGGACGGCAGCGACACGCCCGGATGGGTGACGCTGCGTGACGTGTACCACTGCGCCATCGACAAGGCGCTGTTCGCGCAGAAAATCGAACAGGCGCAGACCTACGCGAAGGCGCTGGGCGGCGAGTGGATCACCATCGCGGCGGCGGCGCTCACCCGCGACCACGTCACCCCGCTTCGAGCGGTCGGGTTTCAGCCGCACCCGGCCGACCCTGACCGCTTTCGTGCGCGCCCGACGACGGCCGTGTTCGAGTACCTCACGACCCACACGATCACGCATGCGCGTGAGCGGTTCGAGAGTGCCCACGCGACCCAGATCCGGCTCCGGGTCGAAGCCGTGCATCGCTGGTACGTCCACGACTGGAACACCCTCGACAACAAGATTCGTTCGAGCATCGTGGAAGGCGTGTCCGTGTTCCTCAGCATGTTCGACTTGCCGAGTGTGGCGCGCGTCTTTTGCCCGCCCGCGCCCGGCGCGGCGGGGCGCCCCGGCGCGCCCGGCTACGACCCGACCGACCCGACCGACAGCGACACCACCATCCTTGCGTCGGGAGGGATGACCGGCGACCTCCCGCCCCTCGATGCCCTCATCGAGAGCGGCAAGGTGCTGGCCCTCAACATGCCCGCCGGCACCAATCCCGCGCTCGCCAGGGCCATCGGCGTGATGCTGAAGAATGCGTGGCTCCAATCGCTGTTGCGCCGGCCGGCGACGTGATCGGCTGTCCACCTCGCAGGCGCCTCAACCTGAACCGACACACACGAAAACCGCTTTTGCCTGGCGACATCCATGCTTGTTCAACCCGAAATAAGCCGTCGTAGCGAAAGCCCTCGGACACCCTTCGCGACACTCTCACTGGCTGCTCAGTATCGACATTCATCGCAAGGGTTGCGTTGCGACCGTCCATGGTTTGGTCTTCGACTTGACGGTTCGTCAGACGGTCACGCCCTCCGTCTCCTGTATAGAAAATCAAGTCTCCGAGATCGACGTCGTCCTCGTAGCCTTGACTTAGGACTATCGACTCTCCTCCAAGTCCGTTTCGACGCCCCGTGATTCCTCTCTGAATGTCCCTGTGAACCAGTACAACGTAGATTGGCGCACGGTGTCCATGCTGCCGACGGTCAACGACGACATCCCCAGACGGCTCCGGTGCCCGTCGAAATACGTGCTGGACCGTACACCACTGAGCTTCCCTCTTGTACATCTCCGGCGGTTCGTCCTGGCTGAGCGTCCCTGTTACTTGCAAGTGATCGGGAAGGCTGGAAGGATCAGGCCAATCAAGCAACTCCAAATCGTTAAACCCGAGTTGCCGGGACAATTCCTGCAGATGGTGCCACGTAGTGTTCGAGACTCTAGCTGCGAAAGGCTGTAGCCCATTAGCGGGACGGCGCCAGGAAAGGTCAACCCCGAGCCGCTCCGCCATGCGTTCCAGTTCGCTCTCCAGTGATCGCGGGAGTAGCCCCAGAAGTGTCCCGAAATAACTGGGACCCCTCCGAAAGACGACGAATCTCGGTCGCCGAGCCACAACCACCGTGCGCCGTCCATCTTGTCGCTGCAATAGGTCGATCACGCCGGACTCAGTCCAACCGCGGACGACCTGCTGTCGCAGAACACGAGACTCTGTTCTGCTCAATCGGCCTACGTGGTGGTGGACCTCCCGCAATGGCATCCCACTCGTGTTGTTTGCCAGGAGCGAGAAGACTTCGCCGAGCACCGCCGCCTCGTCGCTGACCTTCGTAACGCCCCAGCTCTGGACTGGAAGGACGTCGTCTAGGTTGGTGGGTGGACAATAACGACCTGACTCAAGACTCTGAGAACTGGCCGAGGATCGGTAGGCTCGATAGATCGCTTCAACTGATTCGCTCTCTGACACCGGTACGTAGTCGCGACCTCTGGCAACGTAGGCAATTCCCCGAGCGTCAGTGAACGCCCGGCGCCAGTGGCGGCGGTCGGACTTGTCGGGCGACAACCCGCCGTCCGGCAATATCGACTCCCTCGGGTCACCTACGAACACCAGAAAGTCAGGACGGTTCTTGGGTCCCACTGCCAGCCACGGAAAGTCCTTCCGTGCGGTCAGAGACATTTCGCCCATTCCGGGGCCAAGAAAGCGCGCGGTGGCATCAAAGTTCAGTAGATCTGCCACACGGGTCAGGTCTTGAGTACTAATCCCGGTCGGCACTTCCGCAACCGGCCCATCGAACCGCCGCATCTCCAGGGCGCAGGTTTCCCTCCAGTAGTTGCCGGAGGGCACGGGTCTATAGTCGAGACTCACACTCCATGCGGCGAGGGCTGCCCGGCACTCACCCCTTCGGGTGACCTCATAGCCCGCTATGCTAATCGTCCACTCTGCTTCGACGTGCAGTTCGCTTACCTGAGCGAGCGACAGCGACGGAGGAAGCCGCCAGTCGCCGGCGCTCCCCGTTTCCATCTGGTCCCGCGTGCATGCCAGGCGGCGACCGCCGACAAGGAGCTCTACGCTTTTCGCATCAGGTGCCCGCACTCCGGGCAGATAACCATTCAGCCGATAGTACGCACCAGACAGTGTGCGCAGCCCTTTGACGAATCTGGGCCGATGGGCATCAGTCGTGTGCTGTAGGGTCGTGGCGTCTGGCATCGATTCCGGCGGTTCGTCCAATGCCCGGACGTTGCAGCCTGCGACTTCGAACCATCCTGGAATGGCCGACTCCTCCGACGTACCACCGTAAATCCCAACGAACGGCTTTACCCGATCCTTCCGCACAAGCGCCAGCTCACATCCAGTAATGTCGTCGCCAGTCGCCAGCTGGAACTCGTCGACCATCACATTGTCGAGTGTCAGAATCCCTTGCTCAACTGCTCTCCTAGCGCCTCCTGTGAACACCCGGGGGTCATGCAAGCTGTTCTGGAGTACTGAGCTTAGGTCTACTCGCGTTTGACTCGACCCGCTCCGTGAACTTCCCCGCGGTGAAGTCAAGCCGCACCTTCACGAGACCTGGCGGGGGAGCCCAGTCCCAGGTGCAAGCAAGGTAAGGTCGCAAGAGTTCGTCGTCATCCCACCCAGCAAAGACGGTGACCTCCCCTAAGGGCAATGGTTTTGTCGGGGCATGCTCGATGGAGGACCGCTGCGCTTCCTGTCGCACAGCACGCCAAAACGCACTGTCCCGCGGGTCCCGGCCCTTCTCAAGAAACACTTTGATCAAGTTGTCGAGATCTTGCTTGAAGTGTGGGCTAAAGCGTTCACGGTTTTCCTCCAGGGCTCGAAGGGTCGGCGACATGGGCGGTTCGATGCCGACGAGTCTTGCGTCGGTCAATATTTCTGCGAGAATCTGGCGGTCATGTTGGTGTGGAAACGCGAGAAAGTATGAATAACCGATTACTGTTCGAAAGGTGTCGTCTGGTGGAAGAACGAGTTCGCGAAACGGCGTCCCGATATGGACCTGATGATGAATCCAAGTCTGAAGATGTCTCCATACTTCTGGGAGCCGCGTCAATTGATCGTGCTTACCAAAGAGCAGGTAAGTGATGCGATCGTGAAACCCTTCGTTCGGATCCGGATAGCCGTACGCCACAAGGCACGTGAACCACAGCATTGCGAAGAAATGTGGCGAATCGCCGCATTCCAGTGTCCATGGATTCTCTGGCTGTCGCAAACGATAGTCGAGGCAGTAGCTACTGAAAGAAGTCCCTTGAGGTAATTCCTGTTTTATGACTTCAACTAGTCCCGCAGCAACAGCCTCGGAATCGCTTGAGTCATCCCTCACGACCAGTGTGAGCTCTTCAGGGGTCGCCGCGAGGCGGGTTACTGGCACGGCATTCGCGCCGTCGCCAGCCAGAAAACAATACTTGAGGAGTTCTTCGTTCCATTCGAGGTAGGTCCAGGACCTCCAAGACGTTCCTGGCGCTGGGCTCGCCTTCCAGCCGCTTCTGTCCGGTTCGTTAGCGGGTGATGCCATACCCTTTCGCTCCTCTGAGATGTCGTTCAAGGACGTCGATGAGGGCGCTTCGATGATCCGGATGGCGCTTTAGTAAATTGCTGGCGCGGAATCGTTGAAGAAACCCCGACATCGCTCTATTCGAGAACGGCGTCCGCGCAGTTCTCTCGAAGGAGTACGCGAGCGCTCTTCGGGGCCATCTTCTGAGGCTCAGGCGCGCTTCCGCTGTCGAATCGGGAACTCTGCTGAGGACACGACCGCTGGGATTACCCGCCTTCCCAGTTCCACCATGAGAAGAGGGGGAACGGCGTTTCCAATGACCTTAGAGTCTCCCTCTGGGATGGGTGAAACCCCTCGCCTTTAGGCGAAGCCTTCAGGAGGCCGCAGGGCCGGACCTCTTCGGGCTCTGGGACGTGCGCCGTGATAGTCGGCTTCAGCCGACGCGGCGCACTGATTCCCTCGCCTTCAGGCGAGGGAGACTCAACAAGTGTCCCACGTCGTGTGTTGGGACCGAACCGAAACCAATCGGGGAACGTCTGGAGGCGCGCGGCCTCATGTCCCCGGATGCTCGGGCTCGGCGGCTACCCGCTGGTGTCACTGGCCGAGGCGCGCAACGTGGCGTTCGCGAACCGCCAGCGAGCCCGGGCGGGCGGAGACCCACTGGCCGAGAAGCGCCACGGCCAGGGCGTGCCCACGGTCGAGGAGGCCGCCGCCGTGGTGTTGGAGCAGCAGCGCCCCGGCTGGCGCAATGCCAAGCACGCGCGGGACTGGCCGCGCAGTCTGCGCGCCTATGCGTTCCCGCGCATCGGGGCGCTGCCCGTGTCCGAGGTGACCACGGCCGACGTCTTGGCCATCCTCACGCCGATCTGGCACGACAAGCCCCAGACCGCGCGGCGGGTCCGGCAACGGATCGGGGCCGTGATGAAGTGGGCGGTCGCGATGGGCTACCGGCCGGACAACCCGGCGGGCGACGCCCTCGGGCAGGCGCTCGGGCGGCAGCAGGCCGTCGTCCAGCACATGCGGGCGCTGCCCCACGGCGCGGTGGCAGACGCCCTCGCGACCGTGCGGGCCTCGTCGGCCCGGCCTGTCGTCAAGCTGATATTTGAGTTTGTGGTGCTGACGGCGGCGCGGTCGGGCGAGGTGCGCCTGGCGACGTGGGACGAAATGGACCTGGACGCGGGCGTCTGGACCATCCCCGCCGCGCGCATGAAGGCGAAGCGGGATGACCGCGTCCCGCTCTCGGGATGGGCGCTCGCGATCCTGCACGACGTACAGCGACTGAGCGATGGCACCGGCCTCGTGTTCCGCAGTCTACGCGGGAGGCCGCTCTCCGACATGACGCTGTCAAAATTGATCAAAGAACTCGGCATCGCCGCTGTGCCGCATGGGTTCCGGTCGAGCTTTCGGGACTGGGCGGCGGAGCAAACGAACACGCCTCGTGAGGTGGTCGAAACGGCGCTTGCCCATACGGTCCGCAACCCGACAGAGGCGGCCTACGCCCGCAGTGATCTCTTCGAGCGCCGGCGCCGCCTGATGGACGAGTGGGCCGCCTATCTCAGTGGAACCCACGGAGCCCGCCCGACTCCCGCCGCCATCGGGAGTACGTCTGCTCACTGACCCCGAGCGTCTTTTCACACCTGCGGCGTCCGCAGACCACCGCCGCGTTCGATCGCTGCCTGCCGCAACGTCCTGACGATCGGCTCCGTGCTGTACGGCGTCCGTGGGTGTTTCAGACGCGACACGTCTGACCGAGCGGCACGCAGAACGTGAAAAAAGTTGGGCGGAAAGTTTGCGCACAACGCGTCCTCTCTATTCCTCTGATTTCAGAGGGGTTACGCCTGCCCTCGATCGGCCGCCGACCAACAGTCGCCGCGCGCCCGGCTGACCGAGACCCGTATTCATTGATCGTTTTCGGCACAAGGGGTGGCCGGTCCCCCCTGTTCGCGCACAACGCGCACAGCTACGGTGGTGGGAGTTCCGTTGCACGGCGAGGAGGGTGACGATGCCGCACACGATCTTGGGACTGCCGACCATCAACGCCCGCACCGGTGGCGGCGCGGAAGTGAGCCGCGACCGCTGGACGCTGTCCCTGCAATTCACGTTGTTAGAGACGGTCGATCCCGAGCTGATGATCGTGAATCCGATGGGGATTCTCATCACGTACGTGCGCGGCGATCGCGCGCTGGTGACCGGATGACGACGAGCCCCGTCACGGTCCCGACGTTGCAGGACCGCGCGCGCTGTCTTGAACCCCTCGGATGGAGCGGCCGAAAGGCCGAATGGATCGCGCTGGTCGCCTTGCATACCGGCGTCTTTACGCGGTCGCAATGGTGCCATTTTTTCGACGGCGCGAACCGCGAAGCGGCGCGCGTGTTCGTGCACCACCTCATCGACAAGAAGCTCGCCATCGAGGACGAGCGGGCCATCTTCCCCGGCGGCGCGCGCGCCGTCCTGCTCACCGGGAAAGCCCTCTATCGGGCGCTGGGCATCCCCGACGTGCGGCACCGTCGCGGGAAGGATGCGGCGACGCCGATCCTCATGCGCCGGTTGCTCTCGCTCGACTACCTCATCGAGCGGCCGACCCTCGGATGGCTCCCGACTGAGGCCGATAAAGTTCGGCGGTTCGAGGCGCTCGGCATCGACCGGGCCGTGTTGCCGTACCGGAAATATGGTGAGGGTGAGAAGGGCCAGCCGCGCTACTTTGTTCTGAAACTTCCGATCGCCATAGACGAGCGGGCGGCGACGTTCGTGTATGTGGACGCCGGGCAGTCCACCGATAGCGAGCTGCGCGCGTGGGGCGTGGCCCACGCGCCCCTGTGGGCCGCGCTGCGGGCGCGGACTTTCGCCGTGTACGTCGTCGCCGTCGGCACGGGTGTTGACGCCGCGGAACGCGCCGCGCCCGTCCTGAAACGCTGGACCCAGGACGGCGACGGCCAGGGCGCGGCGGACCCGGTCGGGCCGACCAAGGCCGACCCGGACATCCGCCAGGAAATCGCCCGGCTTGAGACAGCGATTACCGCCGGCAATCGTGACCTCTTGCGCGCGGCCGGCGGATGGGAGAAGGCGGCCGATCGTCTCGTCTTCTTGCAACAACTCCCGGACGGCACGCCCACCAAGGCGACCGCGCGAGGGGCGATTGACCGCTTCACGATCTGGCCCACCGTCCGGCTGACCACCCCCGAAGTGGCGATCTAATGGTGCCCCGTCCTCTGGACCGTTCCGGGGTCGAAGTGCAGGGCGAGGCCGGGGGCGAGCAAAATCTGACACGGACACCGGGGGGGGTGTCAGGAAAACAGCGGGGGGGGTGTCAGGCCCCCCCTTCCATTGTTCGCTGTCGTTGTTCGGGTTGTTCGTCCTAGACCGGCCGACCCGAACCGCGCCAGCGGAGAGGGACATGACGGGAGCGCCCCCCCCTTTTTTGCCGCTGGCGCGGCACGGCGAGGGGGGGGTGTCAGGCACGGTGTCAGGCACCGTGTCAGCCCCCCCCGCGCCTTCGGGGGGGCGCTCCCGTCTGTATGTATCCCTGCGGGAAGGCTCCCCGGCCCGCACGCGGGCCGGACGACGAGCCGCGACGAGCGGCCCCATGCTTGACCGACTCATCCGCGCGTTCCTGGTCGTCGGCGGCGTCAGTGTCGCATCCGCCTGGACGTGGCCCGGCGCGTTTCCCGCGGCCGATCCCGTGGCGGTGCTCGTCCGCTACCACACCCCGAACGTGTATCGCGCCGTCGTCGCGTGGTACTACGTCGCGCCCGGCGTGGCGGTGTTCCTGGCCGGGCAATTCCTCATCAGTTCGGCGCGGATCTGGTTCGCCCGGATGGGCGTCCGTGTAGGGCGCCGGTCCCGGCTCCCCACGTGGCCGCTTTCGCCTTCGGCCGACGGGCCGGCGATCGTCGTCGGCGAGGTCCATCACCCGGTCCGAGCCATCGAGAGCCCGGCTCCCGAATGGCTGACCATCCCGGAGCGGGGCCTCTATACCGGCGTGGCGATTGTCGGCGCCGTCGGGTCCGGTAAAACGTCGGCGTGTATGCACCCGTTCGCGCGCCAGCTCTTCGGCTGGCAAGCGACGAATCCCGAGCGGCGCGCCGCCGCGCTCGTCCTTGAAGTGAAGGGCGATTTTTGCCACGACATCCGCCGGATGCTGACCGAGCTGGGCCGCGCCGAGGACTACGTGGAGCTGTCCCTCGACGGCCGGCTGACGTGGAATCCGTTAAGCGCGACGTGGCTCGATTCGTACTCGCTCGCCTACACGGTGGCGTCCCTCTTGAATCAACTCTTCGGGAAGGGCAAAGAACCGTTCTGGCAACTGGCCTACACCAACCTCGTCCGCTGGATCATCGAGCTGTACCGGGTGCTGCCCGGCGGATGGGTGACGCTGCGCGACGTGTACCACTGCGCCATCGACAAGGAGCTGTTCGCGCGGAAAATCACACAGGCGCAGACCTACGCGGCCGATATGTCCGACACCTGGATCACCATCGCGGCTACTGAGATGAAAGGCGACCACCTGACCCCGCTGCGAGCCGTCGGGTTTCAGCCGGACCCGGCCGACATGAACCGCTTTCGCGCGCGCGGAGCCGGCCGCGCTCACGTACCTTCAACAACACAAGATCACGCACGACCGTGAGCGGTGCGAGAGTACGACTGCGTCAGGCGTAATTGGCCACCCTGGTGGGCGCGGCGCACAAAGCCGTCGTCTACCAATGGGAGGCACGGAAACGCTGTCCCTCGCCGGTGTTCTGGCAACGAATCGCCGCGCTCTACCGGTGAACTGGGCGCGGAAGCCGATCACCTCGTCCCTGAACAGCGACAGCCTCATGACGCAATCCACCGTTGTGATCGGAGACAATCACGGCGCGGCATGACAGGATCTGCTGACGATATGGCTCTAGGTCTTCAAGAACTCAAGTCTCATCTCTGGGATTGCGCCGAGATCCTGCGCGGCAGTGCCGTCGATCGGACGGACTGGAAGGCGTACATCCTGCCGCTGCTCTTCTTCAAGCGGATCTGCGACGTGTCGGACGAGGAGACGGCGGCGGCCACGGCGGTGTACGGAGATGCCGACGCGGTGAACTTCCCTGAACTGCACCGTTTCCGTGTCCCAGAGGGTTGCCACTGGAAAGATATCCGTGAGACTCCGGCTAACGTCGGCGCGGCGCTCTCGCACGCCATGCGCGCCATCGAGCGCGCCAATCCCGACACTTTCTACCGCGTCTTCGGGGCCGCCGACTGGGGCAACCGTGAGATGCTCACTGACGAGATCCTCAAAGACCTGATCGAAGGGCTCTCGGAGGTCTCGCTCGGTAACAGGGTCGCCAGTTCGGACATCCTGGGCGACGCCTATGAATACCTAGTCGGAAAGTTCGCCGATATCACCAAGCGCAAAAAGGCAGGCGAGTTCTACACGCCGAGGAGCGTGGTTCGCCTGATGGTCGATCTCCTCGATCCCAAGGAGGGTGAGAGCATCTACGACCCGGCCTGCGGCACAGGGGGCATGCTGCTCGGGGCGATCGAGCACGTGCACCGCGCTGGCGGTGACCCGCGTACCTTTTTCGGCAGGATCTACGGCCAGGAAAAGAACCTCACGACCTCGTCGATCGCCCGCATGAACCTCGTACTCCACGGCATCGAGGACGTCCAGATCGTGCGCGAAGACACACTCCGGAGCCCAGCGTTCACCGACTCAAGCACGGGCGGGCTTGCAACCTTCGACTGCGTGATCGCCAATCCACCTTTCTCGCTCAAAGAGTGGGGACGCGAGGTGTGGGAGGCTGACCCGTGGGGCCGGGCCGCCTTCGGCCTCCCGCCGGACAACTACGGCGACTTTGCCTGGGTTCAGCACATGGTCGCGTCGATGGCGGCAGGTGCTGGCCGCATGGCGGTTGTGCTTCCTCAGGGCGCGCTCTTCCGGAAGGGTGCCGAGGGCACCATTCGGCAGCACCTCTTGGAGCGCGATCTTATCGAAGCAGTCATTGGGTTAGGCCCGAACATCTTCTATGGCACCGGGCTCGCGCCCGCGATTGTCGTCCTCCGGCGAGCAAAGCCTGCCACGCGGAAGGGACAGGTGCTGATAGCGGACGCCTCGACCATGTTCCGGAAAGGTCGAGCTCAGAACTTTCTCGATCCCGATCACCGCGAACACATCGTTGCCTGGGTGCGCGCTTTCGAGGATGTAGCGGATCGCGCCAAGGTCGTCAGCCTGCGTGAGATCACGGCCGAAGACTGGACGCTCAACATCTCGCGCTACGTGCTGCCGCCTATCGAGGAGGAGATCCGGCCGTTACCCGAGGCGATCGCAGCCTTCAAGCAGGCGCTCTCTGAATGCCGAACGGCCGAGGACCGCCTGCGTAAGGTCCTGACCGACGGAGGCTGGCTCGGATGAGTACGTCGGCTGAACACATGAGCCAGCAAGAACTTGAGTCCTACCTCTGGGGCGCCGCGAAGCTCCTGCGGGGCCTGATCGATGCCGGCGACTACAAGCAGTACGTCTTCCCGTTGCTCTTTTTCAAGCGCCTGTCGGACGTGTGGGACGAGGAATACCGGACTGCGTTGAGCGAGACCACAGACGCCGCTTATGCTCGCGCGACTGCGGATGATCGCTTCGCCATCCCCGACGGCGCACACTGGTCTGACGTCCGCAGTGCGTCTCGCGACGTAGGCCGGGCACTGCTCAATGCCTTCCGCACCATTGAGGCGGCCAACCCGGAGCGCCTGAATGGCGTCTTCGGGAATGCCTCGTGGACAGACAAGGCGCAGATGCCCGACGAGACGCTGAAGAATCTTATCGAGCACTTTTCACAGCACACCTTGAGCCTGGCCAAGGTCCCAGAGGACGAGCTGGGCAACGGCTACGAGTACCTCATCAAGCAATTCGCCGACGACAGCGGCCACACCGCGCAGGAGTTTTACACCAACCGCACCCTGGTCCATCTCATGACGCAGATGCTCGAGCCGCAACCTGATGATCGCATCTACGACCCAACGGCCGGCACGGCCGGCATGCTCATCTCGTCGCTGGCCGAGGTCAAGCGCCGAGGCGGCGACGCGCGTACGCTGGGGCTATACGGCCAGGAGCTGATCCACATCACGGCCGCCATTGCCCGGATGAACTTGGTCCTGCACGGCGTGGAAGACTTCGAGATCGTCGCGGGCAACACGTTGAGCCAGCCAGCATTCATCGGCCGCGACCACTTGCGGACCTTCGACGTGGTCCTCGCCAATCCGCCGTACTCGATCAAGAAGTGGAACCGCGAGGCGTGGCAGCACGACCCTTGGGGCCGCAACTTCCTCGGGACGCCGCCGCAGGGCCGCGCCGATTACGCCTTCTTCCAGCACATCCTCACGAGCCTCGACCCACAGACCGGCCGCTGCGCAATCCTCTTCCCGCATGGTGTGCTCTTCCGCAACGAAGAAGCGGCGATGCGGCGACAGCTTGTCGAGTTGGACCTCCTCGAATGTGTGCTCGGCCTCGGACCAAACCTCTTCTATAACTCGCCCATGGAAGCCTGCGTGGTGGTGTGCCGAACGCGGAAGCCCTCCGGCCGCGAGGGAAAGGTCTTGTTCATCGACGCTGTGCATGACGTAGCACGGGAGCGGGCCCAGAGCTGCCTCAAGGCCGAACATCAGCAGCGCATTCTCACCGCCTATCAGGCGTTTACCGATGATCCCGGCTTCGCCAAGGTCGCGACGGCGGAGGAAATTCTCCAGAAGGACGGCAACCTTTCGATTCCACGCTACGTCCGGCCAGTTGCCGGTGCAGCCGACGACGCCAGCTCAGGTTGCGATCTACGGAGCACTTGGGCCGAGTTCGAAGCGAGCGGCCGCGATTTCTGGCCGCAGATGGACGACCTAGTCCAGATGCTTGACGACATGATCGCGGCGGGCAAGTCCGATGGGTAGCGACACGCTCAAGACCGGCTGGACGCGCGTGGCGTTCGGAGATGTCGTCCGACTGAGTGCCGCACGGGCGCCCGATCCTGAGGCTGCCGGCTTTACTCGCTACGTGGGTCTGGAGCACCTGGATCCTGGAGATCTGACGATTCGACGCTGGGGCGACGTGGCCGCCGGCACGACGTTCACAAGCGTCTTTCAACCCGAACACGTGCTGTTTGGAAAGCGGCGCGTCTATCAACGCAAGGTCGCCGTCCCGGACTTCGGCGGCGTTTGCAGCGGTGACATTTACGTCTTCGAATCGACGAACGAGCACCATCTACTGCCGGACCTACTTCCGTTCATCTGCCAGACGGATGGCTTCTTCGAGCACGCGATCGGAACGTCAGCCGGTTCGCTGTCGCCGCGAACCAACTGGAAGAGTCTCGCGGCCTACGAGTTCACCCTTCCGCCGCTGGACGAGCAGCGGCGGATTGTAGAGGCGCTGCAGGCAATAGGACAGGTGTCTGCAACGCTTTTCAGGCTGCTTACTTCAATGCGCGTTGCACAGTCGGCCATTTTTGAGTCGCAGAGCAACTCCCGCAATGCCACAGCAACGCCACTCGGCGATTTGTTGTTTCGCTCTCCGCAGAATGGCTGTTCCGCTCCCGTGACATCGGATCCTACTGGGCACTGGGTCTTGGCGCTTAGCGCGATCTCTCGCTGGGGATACGTACCGGGGCAACTCAAGCCTATTGAAGGGTCACCTGCCATGAAGGCCGCAATTATTGATTGCGGTGATCTTGTGGTGTCCAGATCTAACACGCGCGACCTAGTCGGTCTCCCGGCAGTATTCTCGGAAGCTCGGAAAGATGTCTCCTATCCAGACACTATGATGAGACTTTCCTTTGACCAAGCTGCCATCGACCCCCTGTTCATCGAACAGTGCCTAAGAACGCCGAATTGTAGAAGGCAGATTAAAAGCTATGCAGCCGGAACTAGCGCGAGCATGAAAAAGATTAATGGCGCCAATCTGCGTAAGATTACTGTCCCCCTAGTTTCGCTTGAGCTTCAGAGAGAGGCACTTAGCGAGCTTGATGGGATAAGGCGTCTTCTCCTTGGTACTGAGTCCCGCATGGCTTATGTGAACAGTGTGAAGTCGTGCATGCTCGAAACAATATTCTCGATCGCCCGTGACAATCGATGACCTTCAACGAAGCCACCACCGTCGAAGCCTTCATCTGCGATCGGTTGTGCGGCAACATCACGCATCACACCGCCGTCCGATCCGGCCTAGCCCGTCGTCGCGGTCAAGTGTCCGGTCTCGGCTGGCACTACCTCGCACCGCAGAATCTGTCACGCCAACCCCACGAAATCCTCGTCGAGGATCACCTGCGCGAAGCGCTGATTCGGCTGAATCCGGAGATCGCCGCCCACCCCGATCGCGCGGACGATGTGTTGTACAGGCTGCGTGCCGTTCTGATGGGGGTTAGAGGCGACGGCCTCGTCAAGGCGAACGAGGAGTTCGCGGCTTGGCTGAACGGCGAGCGGTCGATGCCGTTCGGCGAGGATGGCGAGCACGTGACCGTCCGGCTAATTGACTTCGAGGACCTCGAGCGCAATCAATACGTCGTCACCACCCAGTTCACCTACCGCGCCGGCGCGAGCGAAAAGCGGGCCGATCTCGTCCTGCTGGTCAACGGCATCCCGCTCGTGGTCATCGAGGCGAAGACGCCCGTCCGCGCCAGCGAAAGCTGGTTCGACGCGGCGGTCCAAATCCATGAGGACTACGAGCGCAACGTCCCTGAGCTGTTCGTCCCCAACGTTGTCTCGATCGCGACCGAAGGGAAGGAGTTCCGCTACGGCTCCATCGGTCTGCCGGTGGATCTGTGGGGACCCTGGCGAATCGAGGCAGACGCTGGGACGCCGGCCTTGAAGCGCATCGAGCAGGCGGCCGACTCGATGTTCCGGCCACACGTGGTGCTCGACCTGTTGGCCAACTTCACGGCGTATGCCACCGACAAGAAGAAGCGCCGCATCAAGATCATCGCCCGCCACCAGCAGTACGAGGCCACGAACCAGATCGTCGAGCGCGTCGTCGCCGGCCATCCGAAAAAGGGACTCATCTGGCATTTTCAGGGATCCGGCAAGTCTCTCTTGATGCTCTTCGCTGCAAGGAAGTTGCGCCTCCATCCGGCGCTGAAGAATCCCACCGTGATGATCGTGGTGGATCGCATCGACCTCGACAGCCAGATCTCGAGCACCTTCTACGCCGCAGACACACCGAATCTCGTCAAGGCCGACAGCCGGGTCGAACTGCAGTGCCTGCTGACGCAGGACACGCGGAAGATCATCATCACCACGATCTTCAAGTTCGCCGAAGCCGGCGGCGTCCTGAACGAGCGCAGCAACATCATCGCGATGGTAGACGAAGCCCATCGCACACAGGAAGGCGATCTGGGGCGGAAGATGCGCGAGGCACTACCGAATGCCTTCCTCTTCGGCCTCACCGGCACACCGATCAACCGTGCGGACCGAAACACTTTCTACGCCTTCGGAGCTGAGGAGGACAAGTCCGGCTACATGAGCCGCTACGGATTCGAGGAGTCCATCCGCGACGGCGCAACGATGACGCTCCATTTCGAGCCGCGATTGCTGGAACTGCACATCGACAAGGAGGCCATCGACCAGGCGTTCAAGGAGCTGACTGGGAACCTGAGCGACCTGGACCTGGACCAGTTGGCGAAGACTGCCGCGAAGATGGCGGTGCTGGTGAAGTCCCCGGAACGGATTCAGAGGATCTGCGCTGATATCGCCGCACACTACCGGGAGAAGGTTGCGCTCAATGGCTTCGGCGCCCAGGTGGTGACGTTCGACCGCGAAAGCTGCGTGCTCTACAAGCAAACGCTCGACGAGCACCTGCCGCCTGAGATGTCGGACATCGTAATGACGGTCAAGAGCGGCGAGGACCAATATGCCGCGTACCGCCGCGACCGCGACGCCGAGGAGAAGCTGCTTGACCGATTTCGCGATCCAGCCGACCCTCTGAAGATCTTGATCGTCACCTCGAAACTGCTGACGGGGTTCGACGCGCCTATTCTTCAGGCGATGTACCTCGACAAGCCGCTTCGAGACCATACGCTGCTACAGGCGATCTGCCGCACAAATCGGCCCTTCGGTGAGGTCAAAACGCACGGTCTGATCGTCGACTACCTCGGGGTGTTCGATGATGTCGCACGGGCGATTCAGTGCGACGAAGAGGGAGTCACTCGTGTCGTCAAGAACATCGCCGATCTGGCCGCGCACCTCCCCGAGGCCGTCCAGAAATGCCTCACCTACTTCCCGAGTGTGGATCGGACCGTCACCGGCTACGAGGGGCTGATGGCCGCGCAAGGCTGTCTGCCGAACAACGACACGCGGGACCACTACGCGGCCGACTACAGCTACCTGGCGCGCTTGTGGGAGGCCATTTCACCCGATCCCGTTCTGACTGCTCACGAGACCGATTACCGTTGGCTCACGCATGTCTATGAGTCGGTGCGGCCGTCGACCGGCACTGGCCGTCTTTTGTGGCACGCGCTCGGACCGAAGACGGTCGAACTGATTCACGAGCACGTGCACGTGGACGCCGTCCGCGACGATCTCGACACACTCGTGCTCGATGCCGACCTCCTTGAAGCGGTGCTTGGCGCGCCAGACCCTGGCAAGAAGGCGACAGAGATCGAGATCAAGGTGTCTCGATGGCTTCGAAAACGTCTGCACGACCCGCGCTTCAAGGAGCTTGGCGAGCGGCTCGAAGCACTCAAGGAGCGCCACGAGAAGGGGTTGCTGACGAGTGTGGAGTTCCTGAAGGAACTCCTGAACCTGGCGCGTGACGTCGTTTCTGCCGAGCGCGCGGCGCCGCCAATTGAGCGCGAGGAGCAGGGCAAGGCGGCACTCACTCAGCTCTTCGAAGAGGCGAGAAATCCTGACACCCCGATCATTGTCGAACGTGTTGTGAACGACATCGACGAGATCGTCCGGATCGTCCGCTTCGACGGCTGGCAGAGCACCCACGCCGGCGAGCGAGAGGTCAAGCTGGCGCTCCGAAAGACGCTCTTCAAATACAGGCTCCATCAGGACCAGGAACTATTTGGGCGAGCATACGGGTACATCAGGGAGTACTACTGAGCGATGGCTGAACGTACCTCATCCCAATCGGATCTGATTCGATGAGCCGACCAAGCGACCCCCTGTGCCAATAATCGGTGAGACAACCTTCCGAGTGAGATTAGTGTGGGGGCGGGAGAGGTTGGAGAGATGACGCGCATGCCAGACGCGGTGGAGAGCGAGGTGGTCGCGGGGCCGGGGGTGGAGGGAGCCCGGAGGGCGACGGGAGGCCCCGGCCCCGCGACCACGACCCCGGCCCGCGCCCCGGACCCGGAAGTGCCGGCGACGGTCCAACGGCGGCGTTTCTCGGCCGCGTATCGGCTCCGCATCCTCAAGGCCGTCGACGCGTGCAAGAAACCCGGCGAGGTGGGCGCCCTGTTGCGTCGCGAGGGGTTGTATTCGTCGCTCCTGACGAACTGGCGGCGACAGCGCGAGGCGGGCGCCCTGCGGGAGATGCCCCGGCGCCGCCGGGGCCCGACGCCGCGCCCCGTCGACCCGCGGGTGACCCAGCTCGAGGCCGAGAACCGCCGGTTGCAGCGGAAGTTGCAGCGCGCGGAGACGATCATCACGCTCCAAAAAAAATTGCCGAGATCCTGGGGATCCCCCTGACACCCCTCGACGACGACGAGACCGACTAATGCAGGCCATCGACGCCGTCACGACGCCAGGCGAGACGGCGGCGCTGTGTCAGAGCGTCGGGATGTCCCGGGCGTCACTCTACCGTCGGCGGCGCCCCGCGGCGCCGGCCACACCTCCACGGCCCCGGGCGCGGTCGCCGCGCGCGCTGGGCGCGACCGAGCGCCAGGCGGTGCTCGACGTGTTGCACAGCGCGCGGTTCGTCGACCAGTCGCCCACCGAGGTCCATGCCACGTTGCTCGAGGAGCAGACGTACCTCTGCTCCCCGCGCACGATGTATCGCGTGCTCGCCGCGGCCCACGAAGTGCGCGAGCGGCGCGCCCAGGCCCGGCATCCGGCCTATGCCGCCCCCGAACTCGTCGCGACGAGCCCGAATCAGGTCTGGTCCTGGGACATCACCAAGCTGAAAGGCCCGGTCCCCTATCTCTACTACTCGCTCTACGTCATCCTCGACCTCTTCAGCCGCTACGTCGTGGGCTGGATGGTGGCGCGCCACGAGAATGCGCACTTGGCCGAGCGCTTGATCGAGCAGACCTGCGCAAAGCAGTGCATCCAGCCGCAGCAGCTCACGATTCACGCCGACCGCGGCGCGCCCATGCGCAGCAAGCTCGTCGCGCTGTTGTTCTCGGATCTGGGCATCACCGCCAGTCATGCGCGCCCCCGCGTGAGCAACGATAATCCGTTCTCCGAAGCGCAGTTCCGGACCGTGAAGTACCGGCCGGAGTTTCCGGGCCGGTTCGGCGCACTCGAACACGCGCGCGGCGTCAGCCGCGATCTGTTCGCGTGGTACAACGACGCGCACCATCACAGCGGCCTGAGCTATCTGACGCCCGCCGATGTCCACTACGGCCGCGCCGCCACGGTCCTGGCGGCCCGTCACCGCACGCGCCTGGCCGCCTACGCGGCCCATCCCGAGCGGTTCGTGCAAGGGCCACCACGTCCAGAGACCCTGCCCACGGCGGTCTGGATCAATCGGCCACCGACACACCCCAGCCATGCGGCCCCAAGCACGACGACCGTCACCCCGAACGACCTGCAGCCGGGCGTGATGGGCCCGCCACCACGCATCGACGATCGCACGGCCACGCTCGTTACCAGCGTGGAGTC
The DNA here is from genome assembly GCA_965197935.1 of Vicinamibacterales bacterium. GTDB lineage: Bacteria > Acidobacteriota > Vicinamibacteria > Vicinamibacterales > CAZQMT01 > CAZQMT01. The sequence continues at coordinate 2,732,409 of CBDAOD010000003.1, forward strand.
GCTACACTAAATGCTGAATCAGGTTGTCTCAAAGTCGTTGACACGGCCCGGACGACCCGGCTGCTGGATCAACGACGCCAGCAGCACCCGCAACTTGCTCAGATCTTTGCCTCGTTTCTCGGCCCTTCGTGCGTCGCGTCTAAGCTGCCTCGAATCACATTTGACAACCCCTCTTCGAGCCGACCGAGGCCAAAGAAGAAGTCGTCCGATTCATCGTCTTCGCCCGGGGCCATGCGGGCATTCAGGACGGCTCTGAGCGCCAGGCTGTAGACGAGGAGTGCTAGTACTACTTTGTTAGATCGCACAATTTGGGCGAGATCCGACAAGTGATCTAATTTGAGGACATTGTACTTTTCCGGCGAATTCGGGACCCTGCGCGGTAGTGCACGACCGCCGCACGGTGGGGCAGTTGCGTCGCCTGATGAGATGGCTCGAGGCCTTCAAGGCGTGCTTCGGCCAGCGCGCACAGGAGCTGGCGTTGCGCCGGTACGTCCAGGGGTTGCTCAGCGACAGCCCGCGCAAGTCGATGGAAGCGATGCTGGCGCGGGGGACCGATCCCGGGGGCTATCAAGCGTTCCAACACTTCATCACCGATGCGCCGTGGAGTGCCGACGGCGTCTGGCGCTGCCTGCGGGCGGTGCTGCCCGAACGCGAAGGGCTGGTGATCTTCGCTGGCACGAGTTTCCCCCAGCCAGGGACGTCCTCGGTCGGGGTGGCCCGCCAGTACTGTGGGGCCGTGGGGAAAGTCGCCAATGGCCAAGTGGCGGTCACCGCGGCGCTGTGGACCGGGCTGCGCGCCTACTTGCTGGGGGCCGCGCTCTATGTGCCCGAGGCGTGGCTGACCGACGCCGCCCGCGATCGGGCGCGGCTTCCCCGGGGTGTCCGGTTGCAGGCGAAGTGGCGCCAAGCGCTCACCCTGCTCCGGCAGGTGCGCGCCAGCGGCCTCACCGGCACCGGCGTGCTGGCCGATGCGGAGTTTGGCGATACCGGCCTGTTTCGGGCCATGTGGCATCGGTTGCGGCTCCCCTATGCGGTGGGGATTTCCTCGTCGCAGACCGTGTTCCTGGGGCGGCCGCGCCTCGGGCACCGGCGGGGCGGCCGGCTGGGGCGCCCGCGCACCCGGCCAGACCTGGCGGCGGGCGTGCGGGCGTACACGGTGGCCCAGGCCGCCAAGGCGCAGCCGCGGTGGCGGCCCATCAGCTGGCGCAACCGCCGCGGCGGGCGCCGCTGGACGGTCCAGTGTGTGGCCCTGCGGGTGACCCCGGCCCACGACTGGCGCGACCGCCGGCTCGCCCCCGAGGTGTGGCTGCTGGCCGAACGCGACACGGGCGCGACGCCGCGGACCAAATACTTCTTCGTCAACCTGCCGGCCACCACCTCCTGGCCGCAGCTCGTCCGACTCGCGCATCAGCGGTGGGCCATCGAGCAGCAGTACCAAGAGTTGAAGCCCCACCTCGGGTTGGATCACTTCGAAGGCCGCACGTTCCCGGGCTGGCACCATCACGTCGTGCTCACCGCCGTGACGTACAACTTCCTGCAGGCCGAGCGGCGGCGGCACCTCGCCGGGCTCACCTTTCCAGTGGCCCGCGCGATCGTGCAGGAAATCTTCACCGCGCACCTCTTTGCTCCACGGCCGTTCTACCTGAAGCGCATCGAGGCGCTAAAGTCGGTGCACTTGCGGATCTAACAAAGTAGTACTAGGTCAACCAAACGTGCTCGCTTGGCAGACCGGCCGAACCTAAGGTCAAGCTGCTCTACCGGATTGCCGTGGAGGAAGAGATTTCTCGCCCGGTACATGTCGTCGTAGATTCTCGCGGGCAGGGCTACCTTGTAGCTGTGGCCTCTGTGTTGAACGTTGAACCGCTTGCGTGTCAGCCTGGGGTTTGAAAGCTCGACTGCACCAATTGCCTCTTGCACTAGCCGCTTGTCGATGTTGTCTGTGTCGGAGCGGAGAAGCACTTCACATGCGCTGACCCAGAGGCCGATTCGAGTACCTATGTCGTTGATACTTGATAAGCCATCACTCGGGAATCGGCCAGCCTGAAACCCGACTTCCAGCGACCGAAACAGCCTGAGCCACGGCTGCTGCGCTGGCTGGTCCAGGTAGTTCTCCTCCCACGCCAGGAGTAGTCGCTTCAAGAGCACCGGATCGACGTCAAGCGAGAACCCATCCGGCAGACCAATCTGGCTTGAGCACTGACCGGCGAAGTGCTCTACATCGTCATCCATGCCCCCGACGGGACCATCAAGGTTCTGGATCCACCCGTTCTTGCCAGCGACGAAGGATGAAAATAGGAAAAAGTCGCTGTAGAGGGGACGCCATTGCCCATTCCCCTTGCTGGCAAGCGCCAGCGCCATGGTGTGAGTGATGGTGGAAATCGCGCAAACGTTCCTGAATGCGCGAAGCGCGTCAGCGGCAATCAAGGGCCCTGGCGCGTCATGGCGAACCAGCAAGCATCCTGGCGAGTACGGTTTCTGAAACCAGTTCCGATACTGCGCGAGCATTCTCCGAGCCGTATTGTCAGCCGGCGAATCGGCAACCTTACCCAGACGCGGATCTGTCGCTGAACACAAGCACAGGTAATCGGAAACGAACGGACTGGGGACGGGCGGGTTCAGATTCGGAAGAATGAAGAAGATGCACCATTCCGCGTCCGTGTGAGGCGATGTCTCCTGAACGACCTCAGCCATGAATGCTGCGTTGGTCACATTCCAAGGTCATCAGCCAGTTCTTTCGGAGTTCCTCCAAAGTACATCGTCGCATTACCTACTCCCTCATCAGTAGTACTGCCTGATGTATCCGTAGGCCTTATCGAACAGCGCCTGATCTCCTACGGTCGCGGGGGTGTGCCCACCACATCGAAGCCGAGCGCGCGTGCCGCTGTTGCCTGGCTGCGGTCGTGCGTGCCGAACACGAGACCGGTCTCATGGCGCTCCTCAAAAAGCAGGGCGCTTGCGAGGTGGATCGCATCGAGTGTGTTGACGACGGTTGGCATGGGCTGACCGGCTCGTCGCAAGACCGCAGCGGTCAACCGGATGGATCCGATCGCGCGCTCCGTCGCGGTGATCGCCTCGTGCACGTCAGCTAATTCGTCATCATCGAGCGCGCCCGCCAAGCGGAGACGGTCGATCGCCCGCCGCGCCTCGACGCCCATGATTTCGCTCGAGTACGCGCGGTCCCACGTCCCCCATTCTGGCAGCGGGTTTCCGGTGCCCAGCAGCGCGCGCAGCACCGCGCTCGTGTCGAGATAGATCGTCACCGGTCGTCCCGGTCCGCCCGCAGGAGTGCAACGATGTCGACCCCCTTCTTGAGCGTGATGCGTGGTGCCGCTGGCAGGGCGCTCCCATCTGTCGGCTCCCGCACCTCGAGCCCGCCGACATCGCCCGCGACCGGCACAAGCTGTGCGATCGGCGTCTGACGGTCACACACCGTGACGGTGGCTCCCCGGCGCACCTGTGCCAGGTACCCGCTCAGCTTCGCCTTCAGTTCCGACACTTTTGCTGTCTGGTTCATGTCTTGATTAGACCATATATAGTCACATTAAAACTATTAGTAGGTTTGGGCCATGGGCCGCTGTCGGCACCACGACCATGCGCTGAGCGGCGAGTGGGCCGATTACCGTGACTGTCACGTGAAGCCCGACTTGGTGCAGTTTACGGCTGGGGTCCGAGCGATGTGTTGCACATCTGAAGAGAACGGGGGGCCGTGTCGCCGACCACCGGCTGCGTGGCCTGCGCGTCGAGTACCTCATCGTTCCAGAGATAGAACACGTTGCCCTAGCGCACATTGTAGCGATACCCGATGTAGATGAAGCTCAGGCCCACCAGTTCGGTCACGTAGAGTACGTCCGTGTACCCGAACCGCGTGAACGATCCGCCGATTGCCGGCAGCAGCGCACCGACCGCGATGTAGACGTTGCCGACGAAGCGGTGATACGCGTCGGCGTTCTGCCTGAAGCGGTAGGCCGTCACGCCCACGGCTATTCGACAAGCCGGAGCGGGTCGCGCCGCCGCCGCTCGGTCGGGTCGGGCGGGCCGTCCCGAGCGGGGACACCGCATCACATTAACTGTAGAGCGATTTGTATACTCAGGATCCGTGTGGATATATAAGTTATTTATCTATAGTAATTTACAAAGATAACGTGGGAGACAGCGCGGAGTCGAACCCGTTCGAGCGTGTTTCTGTAACTGACTGACGATGCGTAGTTTGTGGTTTAACACGTTCGAATGCAAGCGTTTGTCGGCAGCCGTCGAATCTACTGGGGTCCGCCTGAGTCCCCTGGAATCGACCCGGTTCGTGGAGAAATAGTGGAGGAGGAGGGAACCTGTTCCCGAGCCGCCTGGCGGCGGGTGCAGGTTCCGCCTCCTCCACAGGACCATGACGGTCAGTCCAGCTACGCAACCATCTCTGACGAATCTCCGAGTCCCAGGCGCGCGTTGCGCGCTTCACCCGCCGGAATCCTTTGACCGCTTCCAGTACACTGGCAGCGAACGGCCTTGTTGCATGAATCAGACATGGCTCGCAACAAGATCATGCACCTCAGGACTGCGAACGCGAATGGAGCCGCCCGGACCGTCACGTTCGCGCACCGCAGACGCCGCGCGCGTGGCCATTCCCCTCCTGATCGCCTTCGCCGCGCCGTCGTCGCTCGTCGTGGAACGCGACCGCCCCTCGCAGTTCCCGATCCTGGGTAACGGTCCACCCGGCACGTTCGTCCTATTCCCGGGCCGGCTCCGAGTGTCGCTGCCCACCGATCAAGTCGTCTCGGCGGACGACACCGGCGGCTACGCCAAGGTCGGATTCGGAGGAATGCGCTTCACCGGCATGGCAAGCGGGCGTCTCGTCTTCGTGCGTGAGCGCGACCTGCACCCGGTGGACCAGCTCTCGCCAGATCGCAGCCACACGATGCGGCTGGAGCCCCAGTGGGTCGCATCGGTCGTCGCATACGGTCACCTCCTGTGGCCCGCCGTCCCTCGCGAGCCATAACCCGTCGGGATTTTGCTGGTGCATCGATCTGCTCAACCGCAACGCCGCCCCCGATGACATCCTCACCACGTTGCGGCGTCGGCCGAATATCTTCGGGGCCGGCTTGTGGGTTGGCAGAGGCCGGCAGTGGGGTCCAAATCATGGCCGAACGTGCCGGAAGCGACATAACTCCAGAGCATTTCTCGGACACCTCTCCCGCGTTTTGTTTTCGGGATGCGTGATCAGTGATGCGCTGGATCGGAGGCGCTGTATGACTCTGGGTTGGTGAACGGAAATTGACCGGGATGGCAAGTGCCGCGTTCGCGAGGGAGCGAATTGACCTCGATCGCCCGGTGACATGGCCAAAGGCGGTATGCGCGTTTCTCGCAGAGCACCACGAGTTGTTCCTACGCTGGGAGACTAGGCAGGGCGGCGTTTCCCCCCAGATGTTCGATGGAGCCATCGTCGGATTGGCGAATGTACTGCAGCCCCACGAAATGGTGGGTTGGCATTGCACGCGTCTCACCGACCCAGAGATCGAAGAGATCTCCCGCAATGGCATGCGGCTACCCGACGGTACGATGCTCGCGCGCCGCATCGACGCTGTCGCGGAAGCAGGTTGCCTTGCACCCGATGTCGCGCGGCTTCTCAAATCCAGAAATCAAGCGGACGAGGAGAACCGCACCGGCACGGCCTGGTTTTGCTTTTTCCCACCGGGGAGAGCTGGCGAAGACGGAATTGGACGGTTCTTCCGCCGTCGGGGTGGCGAAGCGCTCTACAACTCGCATGAACGTGACCCGGTGTCGTCGCAGGCTATCAGCTGCATCGGGACACCGTGCCTCGTCGAAGCAAACGTGCCGATTGCAGCTTTGGCTAGGCATTGTGGTCTCGAGTTCAACATCCTTCGACGATTCCTGGTTGGACGGGGCCTACCTGGACAAGGTTCGGCAGACTATGAGGGACGCATCGTGCGTCCGTTGCCAGCTGCAAATGTTCGGCGCGTCATTCGCTTTCCTAGTCCGGACTTCCTTGAACTAACGAGATGTTTGGAGTGGGTCAGGCCGATTTCGCAAACGCAAAAAGTCTGAGCCAAAGGTTCACACTGACACACCCAGAATCAGCTCGCGCTGCACCTCGACCCGGGTGGGCCTCAGGTCCCGGGCCTGAGCTGGCGACGCCTAGCGTGACCGGCGGCATCGGCTCGTCAAAGGCTGCAAATGGCGAAGGGATATTGGCCATGTTCCGCACCGCCTCGACCATCGCCCTCATGTCCCAATCGACATCGCCTGTTCGTGGTAGCCACGAGGTCTTTGTCGACGACTTGGGAATGTTCCTGGGGTTCGTTCTCAGTCGGCCTGGGCTATGACCCTGCGCGTCAATCCCGCTGCTACCATTCGCTCAATGTCGGGAGAGCTTAGAGGAAGACCCGTTTGATTAACAGAGAACGTGCGGCTTCCTTTCACTCCGCGTACTCCATCCACTTCGGGTATTTGGTGGGTCTTGTATCGCCCCAGGGTTCTTGGACAGTGGTTTGACGGTATTCGCTTCTACGCTGCCGCGTCCAGCCCGACGAGGTCGCGTCGTACCTGAGCGGGGCTTCGGTAGTCGTACCTCTCCAGCATCCAGTGCTCGTTGTACGTCCGCTTGAACTCGAGCAAGGCCAGGCGGAGCTCCTCGATCGTGTCGAAGCTCCGCACCCACAAGACATTCTCCTTCAGCGTGCGGATGAAGCGCTCAGCGACGCCGTTGCCTTCGGGCTCCCGCACGAAGCTCGGGGAGCTTTCGATGCCGAAGAACGCGACCTCCTGTTGAAAATCGTCGGCCAGATAGTTCGACCCGTGGTCGTGACGGAGACGCAGCCCATGGGCCACGCCTTTGCCAATGGCGCCGAAGCGTTCGCGGACGCCCTGGCGGATCGGCTCCAGGGCCTCGAACCGGCTCCCGCGCTTGGCCGCATGGAGGCCGATGCACTCGGTCGTACAGTGATCGACCGCTACGAACACAAACGCCGACCCCTCGCCGATGGTCCCCGTGGCCGTCATGTCCGTTCCCCACATCACATCGGGGGCGTCCGTGGTGATCGTACCGTCGTGTGCCTTCGGGCCGTGCGCGTGGCCCACGCGGTGCGGGGCCTGGAGGTCGTGCTCCCGCATTAACCGCCGCACCCGCTCCTTCGAGGTGCGGATCCCCGCGACCCGCAGCTTCGCCCAGGCTTTGCGGTACCCCTCGCCATGAAACGGCGAGGCTTCAAGCACCCGGCGGATGTGGCCGACTAGCACCGCGTCCGGGGCGGCACCGACCGGCCCGCGGCGACACCGCGGCGCGCGTGACTTCGTCGCGTGACGCCGCGCGTAGACGCTGGACCGCGCCCGTTCCCACACGCGGCAGATCCGCTGCACGCCGTACGCCCGACGCGTGGAGATCGAATGGGCGCCCCTCATCGCGTCGACCTCCGCCGGGCCAAAGGGGCGCCGGCCTCCAGGTGGTCCACCTTCGCGTACAGCAACTCGGTCTCCATCAGCAGCTCGCCGATCTTGGCCTGCAGCCGACGGTGGTCGTCGTCCCGGGCATCCGGCGCGCGGCTCTTCAGCCCCGCCTGGCCCGCGGCCAGAAACTGATCGCGCCACTGCGAGGCCCGCGCTGCCGTGATCCTCAGCTCCCGCGACACCGACTCGAGATCCTCCCCGCGCAGCAGACGCAGCACCGTCTCGCGCTTGCACCCGGCCGAAAACCGACCCCCACGGCCGCGCCCGGCGGCCGCTCCGGTCGCCCTCCGGGCTCCCTCCGCCGCCGCCGACTCCTCCATCTGCTTCCTCATCTCGACACTCCTCTTGCGAAAACTCTCTCGCAATCAAGTGTCCAAGAAAACCCTGGGGCGCAGGAGTCTCCACTCCATTCCCGTTTGGCCCGATTGCGAAAGTAGTACCCGAAAAAGGCACTTTCACATTGATGTTGATAACAACGAAGCCGTCCCGTCGTGATAGAAACCTTGTGAATTGGGTCGACAAACAACTCGCAGAGACGGGATTAGAAGCGGCTCGGCGTAATATGCCGCGCTTGCCCCTTGCGCTTTTCTCTCCTCTGGCTGTCGATAGACGCGTTCCCGCAACGACCGAATGACGCAGGCCGTCATGTCCTCCGCGCCCGCAGGCGGTTCAGTACCAAGCATATGTGGTCGGACCCCGACTGACGGATCGCTCAGAAGCTCTAGAGGCTCTGGCAGCGCTGGCTCATGACTTGTGAGCTCCGGGAGTTTCGCAGCAGATGGCGAGTCTCTTGGTACTTGGGGGCCGTCCGGAGCTGAACTGTTGGGAGGATCGGTCTCCGGATACGTCTCGCGGGAAGGCGTGATCAGCGGTAACATGGCCTCCCGCATTGCCAGCGAGATCCTGAGATCCACGTGATCTTCGGCCGGTTCATCCTCCAACCAGATAGCGAATCGATATTCCCGCTCGGCTTCGAAGCGCTTGTCCTTGATGAAAATCTTCCCCAGAAACGCCTCACACTCATTCCGTGGGCTCGTGTATCTGGCGAACTTGTCCTGCTCGTACACAACTGGACCGTGGAAGATGGTCTGGCTTCCGCGTCGATTGCTGGCATGGAGGTCTGCGATCCGAGCGTCCACCCGGACTTCACCGCCGCGGATGCCGAACTGGTCCGCCAACATAGAACCTAGCGACAACGCGAAGGCGCGCGGGCGGTAAATGTAGGACGTGTGGTCGTACCTGGAGGGCATCATCGCTTTCAGGTCACGCCATTCCTCATTGCTGGTCGGCTCAATCGCGGTGCAGTAGATCCAACCGTGGTTTCGAAGGCTGATCGTGGTGGTTGTCTTCTGACGGCGCGTTCGGCTGACGTGCATGCCATCCGCGGTGACTCGAATCCGCGAGTCCACAAGTTCTGCTGCGCGGTTCACTTCGGCGGCTCGCAGCTGGGCGAGGCCCTCTGGTTCGTCGATATCGTCGACGTGCCCCGTTGATTGCTGGGCGCGCGTCTCATTAGGATCCCGGCCGGGGCGAAAGAGCTCCGGTTTGGAAATCCGGATAGTCCGCAGACGCCCAGGTGCGAACTGAGACTCTCCAAGTTTGACCAGCGTCGAAACCGGATATCGATCCCCCCCTGTGCCAATAATCTGTGAGACAACCTCCCTCGTGAGATTAGTGTAGGGGCGAGGAGGGTTCGATGGATGATTCGTATGCCACCAGCCGTAGAGATGGACGTGGTCGTGGGGCCGGAGGCGGAGGAAGCCCGGAGGGCGACCGGAGCCGTCGGCCCCACGACCACGTCACGCGTGACCGACCCCGATCCTGAAGTGCCGGCGAAGGCCCCGCGGCGGCGCTTCCCCGCGGAGTATCGGCTCCGCATCCTCAAGCAAGCGGACGCTTGCAAGAAGCCCGGCGAGCTGGGCGCCCTATTGCGCCGCGAGGGCTTGTACTCGTCGCTGCTGACGAACTGGCGGCGGCAGCGAGAGCAAGGCGCCCGGCGAGAGATGCGCGGGCGCCACCGGGGACCGACGCCGCGCCCGGTCGACCCGCGCGTCACGCGGCTCGAGGCGGAGAACCGCCGGCTTCAGCGGCAGCTGCAGCGCGCGGAGACGATCATCACGCTCCCAAAAAAAGTTGCCGAGATCCTGGGGATCCCCCTGAAACCCCTCGACAACGACGAGACCGACTGATGATCGCGATCGAGGCCGTCACGGCGACGGGCGAGACGTCGGCGCTGTGTCAGAGCGTCGGCCTGTCCCGCGCGTCCCTCTATCGGCGGCGGCGGCCCCGCGCGCCATCGCCGCGGGCGCTGGTCTCCACCGAACGCCAAGCCGTGCTCGACGCGTTGCACAGCGAGCGGTGCGTCGACCAGTCGCCCGCCGAAGTCCATGCCACGTTACTGGAGGAGCAGACCTACCTCTGCTCCCCGCGTACGATGTATCGCGTGCTCGCCGCGGCCGACGAAGTACGGGAGCGGCGCGACCAGGCCCGGCATCCGGCGTACACCAAACCCGAGCTCGTGGCGACGCGCCCGAATCAGGTCTGGTCGTGGGACATCACCAAGCTGAAGGGTCCGATCCCGTACCTCTACTACTCGCTGTACGTGATCCTCGACGTCTTCAGTCGGTATGGGGTGGGGTGGATGGTCGCAATGAATGAGAGCGCGCATCTGGCCGAGCGCTTGATCGAGCAGACGTGCGTCAAGCAGGGCATCGGGCCGCACCAGCTGACCCTGCACGCCGACCGCGGGGCGCCGATGCGCAGCAAGCTCGTCGCGCTGTTGTTCTCGGATCTCGGCATCACGGCGAGTCACTCGCGGCCGCGCGTGAGCAATGACAATCCGTTCTCGGAGGCGCAGTTTCGGACGTTCAAGTATCGGCCGGAGTTTCGCGATCGGTTCGGCTCCCTCGAAGCCGCCCGCGCGATCAGCCATGATCTCTTCGCGTGGTACAACGATACGCATCATCACAGCGGCCTGAGCTATCTCACGCCGGCCGATGTCCACTACGGTCGTGCCGCCACCATCCTCGAGGTCCGACACCGCACCCGCCTGGCCGCCTATCTCGCCCATCCGGAGCGATTCGTGAAGGGGCCTCCACGTCCCGAGACCCCGCCGACGGCGGTTTGGATCAATCGCCCGCCGATAACGACCCGCCAGGACGCTCCAGGACCGACGATCGTCACCCCGGACGACCCACAGCCTGGGGTCATTTCCCGGCCGGGACCGCCGCTCGACGCCCAGGCCGATCACTTCATCGACGGTGTGGAGTCGCTACAGTAAATGCTGGATCAGGTTGTCTCAAAGGCGTTGACACGGCCCGCCCCGGGGTTCGCGAAAGTCCACTTGTTTACTCATGAGCATTCGATCTGCATCATCAAGCCAGTTCCCTTCGCTAACGATCAACGGGCGTTCACTTGGCATCTACAACCTCAAGCCAATATGTCAATCTGGTGTGAAATCGGTGTAGTAGCGGTGAGGTGGACCCCGTTGTCTGGACAGCTTACGGGGTTGAGGAAGTTAAGGTCGTCTCCGTCTTGTTGTGAACCGTACCGGGTTTCTCGGAGACCGGATTCGTTGACTCATGCCACTGCGGCCTGGGTATAGTACTGCGCTTCGTGTTCTGCAGGCGGCCGTAGCCAATGGCTCAAATGGTGAATATTTACCACTGTTCATCGCGACGTGCCCGCCTTCGCCAGTTCGTTCAATCGATCTCTTACGAGAGCCAATCGGCCTTGGCTCTCCAGATCAGGGGCGAGATGGCCGGGGAGGGCGTCGCGGAAATCCCGAGTGCTGAGGAGGGCCTGGGCTTGTGCCGCAATGTAGTCTCGGACATCAGCATCGGCGGCCCGAACTTCGGCCGCAAGTTCGGGACGGCCATCGATGACCGTGATGATATCTTCGAGGTCGTGGCTGGCGCGGTAGTCGTAACCTCCTCGTCCGTGGAAGGCCTCTAGCTTAGAGTCTCCCTCTGGGATGGGTGAAACCCCTCGCCTTTAGGCGAAGCCTTCAGGAGGCCGCAGGGCCGGACCTCTTCGGGCTCTGGGACGTGCGCCGTGATAGTCGGCTTCAGCCGACGCGGCGCACTGATTCCCTCGCCTTCAGGCGAGGGAGACTCAATTGCTAGGAAGTACGGTGTCGTCACGACACGAATGTCGTGACGGCCAACCCTGATTGTTTGTGCGGCGCCGATCGCGGGGCATACCATCTGTTGCTGAATCCAAGGATGCGCTCGTCGGTCGGCAGGACGTCCAGAATTAGGTTCCCGTGACGCCATCGACACGTTGGGGCGCCTTCACTGGCATCTTCATGCAGGCCCAGTTCGCGGAGGCGATCTGACAGCGTTGCGTATTGCGCATACGACGTGACCTCGGTTATAGCGTCGACGTCACGTGTCGGTCTGATGCGTGTGGCAGCCGGGTCCGTGACGAGCAGACCGGTCGTGCATCCACCTGCGAAAACGAGCTCGTTGAGCAGGGGTTCGAGTAGTTCCACTGCTTCTTCGAGTAGCGCCAGATTTGGGTTCGTCATCGGAGTTGCTTGAGCCGGCGAGCCACTTCCTCGGCGGCGAACCTCCGTTCCCTGCTCCGGCCCTCGCGGAGCCCGTCGATTAAGACGAGCCACTCGTACAGCTCGCTGTCGCGAGAAGCCGCGAGTGGGACGGTTTTGTAGAGCGGCTCGAGACTCGCACCTCGTTCGTGGCCTTCCGAAAACGGCCACACTGGTGGCCATTCTGGGCTTCCTACGACGTGGTTCTTTAGTGGCGGTGCCGCGTACGACGTTGGCAGACCGCGGGTGACCTCTCCACGCTTGACCGGGAACGCGTACTTGACTCCATGCACCAGAAACTCCTCGACGGCATCCAGAAGAGGTCGGTGTCCATCGGAGCCCGGAGACACCAGGCCCGAGAGCACGAGCCGCTTGAGACCCGCGTGGACTACAGAGGAGCTAATCGACAGTTCGACTCCGAGCTGTGCCATCGGCGGACGCCGATGCTTGCAGGTCAGGAGCTTTGCGAGAACAACGACGTCCTGGGGACGAAGGTTTGGCTGAGGCATTCTGTATTCTCGAATCTCGAATACAGAATACTATTCGGCACAGATCAACTACAAGGGGCACGTGCCGCAGGGAGTCGAACCCGATACACGCGATTTTCTAAGTGAATGATGGCAAAGGACTTCTGGCGATAACCCTTTGTCGGTCCTCACGTTCTAGCCGCTCGGTCGTCCGCTCCAGTCTCCCTGAGTCCCCCCGAGTCGACCCCGGTCTTGGCAACATTGTGGCAACGCTCCTCGCTAGGAGGAGGGCCAGCCGCAGCAAGCCAGCAACGCTCTGGTTAACAGCTTAACTCCACCGTCACTGTCGACTCTCGGCCGCTGGCGGTTCCGACTTCGACGAGGACATGCCCGGCGACCGCACGGTCATGAAAAGCGCGTCAGAACCCAAAGAACCCCGGCCTCAGGGCTTCTCCGCGCGCGCGCGCCGGACGTCGATGAAAGACTTGACGCACAGCCCCACGAACGCGGCTGTCAGCACCACCATGGCAGCCTGTGAAAAGACCGCCATTGGAGAACGCGGCTCGGCGGGCGTGCGCATCAGGCTGAACAGCGCGCCGCCACATCCCACCAGCGCGACGGTCGCGGCCGCGTGCATCGCGTGTTTGCGCGCCGCCTCAAAGTGGGCAAGGAACGCGAGCACCAGCAGCAGGACGCCGAAGATCGCCGGAATCAGCGCCGTAGGGCTGCTGGCGCCGGTGAGGAAATAGCCCGCGAGGCCGAGCAGCGTCAGCAGCATACCGAACACGATAGTGGTGGGGGACATGGTCGCCTTGTAGTCCTCCGCGTGAGAACGGCGGAGCAAGAATAGACCACAGCGCGGCGGTTGGAAGCGCTTGAGGGCGGCAGAAAACCAGACCGCTCGAGTGGTCCACCGGAGGGTGAGCGAAACTTAGAGTCTCCCTCTGGGATGGGTGAAACCCCTCGCCTTTAGGCGAAGCCTTCAGGAGGCCGCAGGGCCGGACCTCTTCGGGCTCTGGGACGTGCGCCGTGATAGTCGGCTTCAGCCGACGCGGCGCACTGATTCCCTCGCCTTCAGGCGAGGGAGACTCAATTGGAAATTGAAACGGCTCCCACACCCTGTGGTTTGATGACGTTAAGCAAAACGGCCATCAACCCACGAGAGAAAGGAGCCGAGATGAGCAGTGTCCTACGTCCTGTCAGGAAGCGCAAGAAGGGTCGCCAGCTGGGCCGGGTCGAGGTCATCCGGCGCGAGGACTACACCGCGCTGGAGCTGGACGCCAAGGTGGAGCTGATCCGCTCGCTGGTCCCGCTGGGCTTGATGCACGTGGAGGAGGTGCTCGACGAGGAGGTAACGGCGCTGGCTGGCGAGCGCTACGCCCGCAAGGCCGCGTCGATCGGGGGCCGCCGGCACGGTAGCAACCCTGGGACCGTCGGCCTGGCGGGGCAGCGGGTGCCGATTCGGGTGCCGCGGGTGCGCGGGGTCGCGGGGCGGGAGATTCCGTTGCGCGCCTACGAGGCGTTGCATGGCGCCGGCGCGGTGAATGACCTCCTGCTGAAGCGCGGGCTCTATGGGATCTCGTGTCGCAACTACGAGGCGGCCGCCGAGGCGATTCCCGGCGCGATCGGGCTGTCGGGGTCGACGGTGTCCCGAGGCTTCATCGAGGCCAGCGCCGCGAAGCTTCACGAGCTCCAGGAGCGGGACCTGGCCGCTGAGGACGTCGTGGCCATCGTATTGGACGGCAAGACGTTCGCCGAGGCCACAATGGTCATCGCACTGGGCATCACCATTTCTGGGGCGAAACACTTCCTCGGCTTCGTGGAGACGGACACGGAGAATGAGCGGGTGCTGACGCTGTGCTTGCGGTCGTTGGTCGAGCGGGGGCTGGACCTCTCGCAGGGCCTGCTGGTGATCCTCGACGGCAGCAAGGGGCTGCGGGCAGCCGTCCGGAAGACCTTCCGCCACCGCGCCCTGGTCCAACGGTGCCAGTGGCACAAGCGGGAGAACGTGGTGAGTCACCTGGCCAAGAGCGAACTGGCGGCGTGGCGTCAGCGCCTCCAGCGCGCCTACAACCGGCCGGAGTACGACGAGGCCCTCACGGCGCTCAAGACGCTCCAGGGCGAGCTCGACGAACGGAACCAGTCGGCGGCTCGGAGCTTGACAGAAGGTCTGGACGAAACCTTAACGCTGCATCGCCTCGGGCTGTACGGGGTGCTGGGCCGGTCGCTGAAGACGACGAACTGTCTGGAGTCGGTCAATGCGCTCGTTGAGGAACGCTGTGCGAAGGTTGACCACTGGCAGAACTCGAGCCAACGCCACCGCTGGCTGGCGACCGCGCTCCTGGACATCGAGCCGCGCCTGCGGAAGCTGATGGGCTACCGCCACCTGCCCACGCTTCGTGCCGCGTTGAAGCAAGAACTGAAGATCGACACGACGACATCGAAGAAGGCCGCATGACGAATCCGGAGCCGTAGAGAGTTTCAACTAAGAATGGGCTTGACTCTGCCCCTGTTGTACACCGCCGGCTTCTGGGGCAGCGCGGAGCGCGCACTCCAACCGCCGGTCGCGCTACTGTCGTGGCTCATTCGTCATTTGGTGCCGCCCGTTCGCCCCACTCGCATTTCAGAGGAGCGAGTGAGGTTACTGGCGGGCGAGACGTCTACGATTGCTGCCGCGCTCGCGCGCCTTCAGTCGGCTGGAACCGGTGCGGATTGGCACATCTTCGAGGGCCGCTCATTCCCGGACGCCTACATCGAGACGCCTGGCGCGCTAGTCGTTATCGAAGGTAAGCGCACTGAGCGCGGCCCTACGACAGACACGACTTGGATGTCTGTCCGGCATCAGATATGGCGGCACTTAGACGCGGCATGGGAGATCCGAGCGCGGCGGGCGATATTCGGTCTGCTTCTCGTTGAGGGGGCCGCACCAAACCCAACCGAGGTGCCCTCGGTGTGGCAAGATGCGGCGGCGGCGGCATTTGCCCCTGAGACGCTCCAACGTAGCTTTCCTCACCGTGGCGTGGAGGAACTCTCGACGATCGCGCAGAGTTTCCTTGGAGTCGCCACTTGGCAGGCGGTATGCCGCCACTTCGCCTTTGACTTCGCTGCGTTGCCTGACACGACAACGGAACCCGGCCACAAGGGACTTTCTTCGCGGCAGGCTCTCTGAAACATCTTTCAGTTGACAAGCCATGCTTGTCACCTTACTCTGAAGCGGGATGATTAGGAGCTTTCGACATCGTGGTCTCAAGCGCCTGTTCGAGCGCGAGGACCGCAGCCTGATCCGCCCTGACCTCGTCGACACGGTGGAGAATATTCTGTTCGTTCTCGACGAGGCCTTGAGTGTGCAGGCACTGGCCATCCCTCGCTACCGCCTACATCCACTCAAAGGAGAATTCAAGGGGTACTGGTCGGTGACAGTGAAGGCGAACTGGCGCATCATCTTCCGCTTTGAGGAAGGCCACGCCTACGATGTCGAGCTACTCGATTACCACTAAACGGAAGGGGCTTATATATTAAAGTGCCGACAATAGTTCTTGGCTCGCCGCTGGTTTCGGCACTATACTGTATTTATGAGTCAGCGAGCACCGGGCAAATACTACCGCGAGGGCATGAGTCTTAAGGCTCTGTTCCGCAAGTTTCCAGACGACGCTACTGCCGAGGCATGGTTCGTGAAAACACGCTGGCGCGACGTGATCGCCTGCCACTACTGCGGTTCCACCAACGTGCAGGTCGGCTGCCAGCACAAGACCATGCCCTACCGCTGCCGCGAGAAGGAATGCGCGAAGCGGTTCAGTGTGCGGACAGGGACGGTCATGCAGAGCAGCAAGCTCGGCTACCAGACCTGGGCGATTGCCGTCTACCTGATGACCACGAACCTCAAGGGCATCAGCAGTATGAAACTCCACCGCGAGTTGGAGATTACGCAGAAATCAGCATGGCATCCGGCGCATCGGCTCCGTGATATGCTCCGCGCCACGCACGCTGCGCCGATGGCTGGTCCGGTCGAGGCCGATGAAACCTTCGTCGGCGGCAAGGCCAAAAACATGCACAAGCGGCAACGCGAGCAGCTGACCGGCCGCGGCGGGGCTGGCAAGATGGCCGTGGCTGGTGTCAAGGACCGGGCCACTGGCCGCGTGCGGGCGTCGGTGGTCGAGCGTGTAGACGGACCGACGTTGCGCGGGTTTGTGGGTGACCACGCCAGCCATGACGCCACGGTGTACACCGACGACGCTACAGCCTATACGGGTCTCGCTAATCGCGCGGTGGTCCAGCACGGCGTCGGCGAATACGTCAACGGGCAAGCCCACATCAACGGCATGGAGTCGTTCTGGAGCATGCTCAAGCGCGGCTACGTGGGCACCTACCACAAGATGAGTCCGCAGCACCTGGACCGCTACGTGGGCGAGTTCGAGTGGAGACACAACACCCGTCGACGCGACACGATCACACAGATGGCTGGCATGGTGCTCGGCTCAGAGGGTAAGAAGCTCCGCTACGCCGACCTGATCAACCACGAACACGGTGGTCAAGCCACCGCGATATGATGGGCGCGGGGTTTTCACACTATCGGAAAATGGGGTTGGATCATGACAAAGAGTGAAGTCGTTCTTGCTGCGCTGGCACCGGCCCAAGGCAAGCAGTATTCACCAGTACAGGTACAAAAGCTCCTGTTCCTGCTTGACCGTGAAGCCTCCCACCTCGTCGACGGCCCGCACTTCAATTTCGAACCGTACAACTACGGACCATTCGATAAGGCAGTGTATCAAGTACTCGACGAGCTCGACGAGGACGAGCTGGTCACCATCCGTTCTGGCGGCTGGCAGCGTACGTATGCGCTCACGCCCACAGGGCAAAACGAGGGTGATCGTCTCCTGGGCGAACTGTCGGACTCGACCAAGGATTACATCCGGCGTGTGTCAGCCTTCGTCCTGAAGTTGAACTTCTTGCAACTCGTATCGGCCATCTATAAGGCTTATCCGGACATGCAGAAGAACAGTATCCTTCGCTCGGCATGACAGCGGTCGTCGGCATTCTCTGCTCGGACGGAGTCGTCATTGGTACTGATAGTTCAATGACGATGGCCGCCGGCACGTTCAGGACCATCGAGCAGCCGGCGGAAAAACTAGACGTGGTCGACAACAGAGCCATCATCGCCGGAACTGGCAGTGTTGGGCACGGTCAACGATTCAGGAACGTTGTCGAGAACGCGCTGCATAACAAGCAATTCGTAGGGGAACGCGAAGGAGTGAGACAAAAGCCCGTTGATATATGCCGGAACATCAGTAGCGCAACGATTACCGATTTTCGTCAGACTTTCACGCCACCCGAAACCTACTCAGCGCTCCTAGCGGTACCAGTGGGACGAGAACAAGTTCTCTGTGAGTTTTCCAACGGCTTCCAACCTACTCTCTACACTGACCAGATGTGGTTCTGCTCGATGGGCAGCACGCAACCGATAACGGACCCGTTCCTTGCGCTGATGCGCGAGATTTTCTGGCCAACAGGCCAGCCGACTGTACAGGAGGCGACTCTTGCCGTCACGTGGACGCTCGATCACGCGATTGCGGTAAATCCTGGAGGCGTGAACGGTCCGGCTCGAATAGCGGTGCTCGAACCTAACAAGAACAGCTTCCAATCAAGGCTCCTGTCTGATGAGGACCTAAATGAGCACCGTTCGTGGATCCAGGATGCAAAGCGCCACTTGTCTGACAGACTGAGGGCGACAGCCGACGTGGAAACACCGCCCGTTCCCTAGGAGGCTTCACAAGTGACTAAGCCACAGCCAGACAACCGCCCAACCGTCCGCGTGCAGCCGCACAGCTACCAGCCGAGCAAGGCCGAGTTGGAGGAACCTATCCGGATCCCGACCGGAACCACGGCGAAGCAGCTCGCCGTTGCCGCCGTCACACCCGGCAACATCATCGAAAGCCACGACACCTGATCTGGCGTTTTCGGCACTTTAATATATAAGCCCCAAACGGAAAGGAGAAGACAGCCATGCCGATGAAGAATCCGCCGCATCCGGGCCGCATTATCCGGCAGGATTGTATCGAGGTTCTTGAACTGACGGTAACCAAAGCCGCCGCGCTTCTCGGTGTGACGCGTCAGGCTCTAAATAACCTCGTCAACGAGAAGGCGGGCATCTCTGCCGAAATGGCCATCCGTCTTGAAAAGCTCGGATGGTCCACGGCCGATCACTGGATACGGCTACAGGCCGCTTACGATCTAGCCCAGGCGCGCCGCACGCAGGATCAGATCAAGGTCGAGCGCTACGAGCCGCATCACGCCTGAGCATGGAACCACGACTTCCACACCGGCCATTGACCGGACGAGGGCCTGCCGCATCAGGGAGACGACGGCGCTGTCTTCATGGCGGAGGTCTTCGGGGCCGACCGGCGTGCGTTCAATCGAGCCCACGATATTGTCACGGAAGGCGTCGCGGATATCTTCAATGGTGCCGAGCGCCAATACCTTGCGCGAAGGCACCGCAACCAGCGGCCGCTCGCCTGCCGCCTCGCGTAGGGAGGCCCAGACGCGCTCGGTTGGCCAGACCTTCAGGTCAAACTGGAACACCTCCGCCGGACATTCGACTTCAAAGGTCGTGATCCCGATCCGGTCGGACACGGTGATCCGGAAGTAATCGGCCGTGAACGTGAACGGTCCGGTGTCGAAGACGACACCGGCGGTGTAGTTGATGGACGTTTCCGGCGCGAGCGGCACGCCGCCGCGGAGCGCCGCCACCGGCGAGATCGACGGGATGGTGCCGTTGTTCACGAGATCGCCGAGCGCCGGGTCGAAGATGGTCGAGATGTTGAATCCGTTCTGCTGGCCCGGCGTTGGGGCGCGGAACCCACTGCTCACGCTGGCGCGCACGAAGCCGACGCGGCCGGAGAGCTTGCTGTTCATCGCCGGGCCGAAATCGTCGAAGTGCTCGATCCGGACGGCCGATCCGAGCGTCCAGTCATCCTCGGCGCCTGTCAGCTCGATGTCGCCGTAGACCGCGACGTTGCGCCGGCTCCAGGTGCCCGCAGCCAGCGGCCCGTAGCCGAAGAATCCGTTGGAGCCGGCAGAGAATCCCTGTCCCCGGCCATAGGGGCCGACCGTCCACGACGCGGGATCCCCTGCGCGGGTCTCGTACTGCTCGTTCCGCCATTCCGCGCCGGCCGCGATGTTGATCATGTCGGTGGCGGCGTAGGACACGTCGGCGTGGAGCGCGACCTCCCGCTGCCGGTTGCTGCCGAGCTTGAACGAGGTGGGCGTGTCGGGGCCGAGCGAGGCGTTGACGGTGTCGGTGATGAAGAGGTCGGTTTCGTGGGCGCCGAGCGATCCGCTCACGTCCCAGGTGAAGCCGTCGGTGGCGAAGCCGCGGATGCCGCCGACGAACGACATGTCCTGCGCCTCGCCGCCAAAGTTCGGCGTGAAGCCGCCCGGAAACCGCTCCCGGAACGAAAAGCAGTTCGGGTCGTCGAACACCTGTTGCAGGGCGACCGGGTCGGCGACGTTGTCGGTGATGGCCACCGTCGGGCAATTCGCCGACCCCGTCTCGTTAGCTCGCAGCACGTCGCCGATCAGCAGCGTCTCGCCGCCGTCGCCGCTGAAGACGCCGCCCCGCGTATTCGGGTTGCGGAAGGAGAAGCCACCGGTCACCCGCTTGCTGGCGTAGTTGGTGTGGCTATAGACCTGCACCCCGGCCGCGGAGGTGTAGCCGAAGTTTCCGAAAAGCTTGAGGTCGTCGTCGATGTCCGGCGATCCCCAGATCTGTGGCGTATCGGACGCCACGTCGGTGTTCCCGGCCGCGATGAGGGCGATCGCGTCACTGCGGGGCGCGCTCCGGTTGGTCGGGTTCGCGCCGCCGTACTCCAGGCTGAGGTTGGCAAAGCCGGTGGCACTCAGCGGCAGACCGACGTTGGCGGCCACGGTCATGGCCTCGCCGTCGCCGGCGCCGAAGGCGCCGGTGTGGTACTCGATGGCCCCGCCGGAGGCAGTGTCCTTGAGCTGGAAGTTCAGCACGCCGGCAATCGCGTCCGAGCCGTATTGCGCAGCCGCACCATCCCGCAACACCTCGACCTGCCGCAGCGCGATCGCCGGGATAGCCGAGATATCGGGTCCCTGCGATCCGAACGCCACGCCGTTGCCGCCGTGCCAATCGATGATCGACGAGCGGTGGCGGCGCTTGCCGTTGACCAGGACCAGCGTGTGGTCCGGGGCCAGATTGCGCAGCATCGCCGGCCGAACGACCGTGGAGGCGTCGCTGATCGGCTGGGTGTTGACATTGAACGACGGCACCACCGTCCGGAGTTGGTCCTGCAGGTTGATGGCGCCCTGGCTGGTGAGGTCGGCGGGGGAGAGCACGTCCACCGGCACGGGCGACGCGGTCACCGACCGCGGCTGCCCGCGGGAGCCGACGACGACCGTTTCCGCGGTGAATCCGGTGAGCAGCCTCTCGATCTCCTCCGGCGATAGCTCCATCGCTTCAATCTCCGCCGGTGTCACCCCGAGCACCCGGCTGAGTTCCTCGATCTGCTCCTGCGGTTCGCCTTGCGCCGCGCCGCGCGCGGCGGCCCCGGCGGGCGCCCATGCCAGCGCCAGGACGGCCAGCGACGCGACGACACGCGGCGACAGGCCAATGGCCTTCAGAAAGATCGGCTTCATATGGATTCTCCTTTGCTGTGAGCTAGGCTTGTGTTCGCTTTAGAAGCTGACGCGCGTGCTGATGCCGACGCGGCGCGGCGGGTTGGTCAGATAGCCGATCCGGGCGAGCGTGCCCCGCTCCTGGTCGAGCGCGAGGAACGCCCGCTCGTCGGTGACGTTGTTGATGAAGAAGGCGATGTCCCACACGCCGCTGAGCACCCCGATCCTGGTGTTGAGGATGTTGTAGGCCGGCAGTTCCGGATTGAAGGTGAACGTGCTCTGCGTCAGCGGCCCCCCGATGACCGTGGCCGGGTGCAACGCGGGGGTCAGCGCTGTCAGGTCGACGGAGCCGAACCCCTCGGCCTGGTCGCCGATCTGGGTGAAGCGCGATCCGACGTGCTGGTACACGCCGCTCAGATAGCCGACCCAGCCGCCCATGACCCACCGCCACGTGGCGGCCGCCGTCGTCTGAAATCGCGGCGTCGTCGGCAGGCGCTTACCGTCCTCGATGCCCGCGATGATACCCGTGGCGTTTCCGGCGGCGTCGTACGCCTCCAGGGTCGACTGGAGTCTGGCGTCGGCCACGCTGGCAGAGAGGGCAACGTCGAAGAGGGGCGTCGGCTGCGCGGTGACCTCGACTTCCAGGCCGGCGCTCCGGGCGTCCGGCACATTGAAGATAAGCCGCGACGAGCACGAACCGGCCGTCACCGTTGCCTGCAGGTTGCGGATGTCCATGTAGAAGCCGGAGACGTTCACCGTCCCACGGCCGCCCAGGACGGTGGACTTGGTGCCCACCTCGTAATTCCAGAGCGTTTCGTTGTCCCAGGTGGGGCGGTCACCAAAGGTCTCCAAATCCTTCGGCGTGCAGAGCGGCGTATTGAGCGGGTCGTTAATGCCGCCGAGGCGGAAGCCCTTCGACACCTGCGCGTTCACCTGCGTCGCCTCGGTCACGGCGTAGCTGGCGATGACCCGCGGAGCAATGCCGGCGGCCGTCGTCGTCCCGTCGCTGTCGAGCGGATCGGCAAACAGGCCGTCGAACGTCTGGGTGCGCCGCTCGTCGAAGTCGTACCAGCGGAGACCGCCGGTCAGGCTGAACCGGTCGGTGACGGCCAGCGAGACCTCCCCGAACAGTGCGAGCTGATTGAAGTCATAGGTGAGGTCGGAGAAAAAGAGCTCTTCCGTGCCGGGGTGGCCCGCCAGGGTCCGTGAGCCCGCCCAGACGAGATCCGGGCTCCCCGTCACGACCCGCAAGAACTCGGAGACCGCGCCGGTGTTGACGGCCACATAGTCCTCCGCGCGCGCGCTCTGGCCGTACTCGCGTTCGGCCGTGCTGTAAAAGGCCCCGAGGACCCAGGCGACCCGCTCGGTGTCACTCGCGACACGGAGTTCCTGCGTCAGGCCCGTGGCGGTCGTCTCGTCAATGAGCGGCATGTCGAGGGTATAGCCCGCTTCCGGCGCGCCGAACGGTTGCGTGGACTGACGACGAAGGAAAGCGAGCGCTCCCGGTTGGAAACGCGATCATCGATTTTGTAGAGATGCAAGGAAGTGGTGGCCTAAGGCCGATCCGACGGGAATCGGTGCCACGAGTATCTGCATCGATGGCGCTGAAGATGGCCGACGGAATCTACATCCCGATGCCGCAGCCGCTTGCTGGTAGCGGCAGAGCATCGCCGATTGTTTTGAATAATTCGTGTGCCTCGTGGCATCGATTGGCGGGGAACTTCATGTTCGGCAACGCTCGGGCCTACTGCGGCACGGTATGCAGTGTGTTAGCCGCAGAGGCGGAAGCCATTGTAGAGCGACTGCTAGGAAAGTACTTCGGTGGAGAACTTGCGGTTGCTCTCTGGCGAGCCCAGAACGACCTGTATGAGGAAGACCTGCGGCGGCCATATGTGCTCGTTGGATGTCACTTTCAGCGTCTGAGGACCGTTGGCAGATCCGATGTCGTCGGGCACGTGATTCGAGAGCTTGAGGAGCTTCGTGACGCGTGGCAGCGCCGAGTAGAAAGATCTCAGGACGAGGAGACGTCACTTCGGCGGCGAATTGACTTCGTGGATGCGGAACTCAGGACTCATAAGCGCTTTCGACAACGGCTGCTTGAGTCGAAGATTCGTAAGAAGAGGCAGGCTAGACGCCGATTCTGAGACAGGACGCGAATCTGGACTCGGTACGCCCGGCACAGCCGCAACTCGAAGCCCCAGAAGTCGGCAGAATGCCTTGAACGTCACAGCAATGGTGGGGGTGGAACACTTGGTAACGAACGACGGGGTCTGTCTCGTTCGAATGCCATGTCTACGCCCACATCTCTCTGACCCTTGCTTCCAGCTTTTCCCGCCTTGCTTTGACGAAGTGCGAGTAGTACTTCGCGGTCACCGCGGGAGTAGCATGGCCGAGGAGAATCGCGACATCCTCGATGGGCACGCCGCGGGCGAGGAGGTCGGTCGCAAACGTGTGCCGGAACATGTGGGCATTGCCGGTCAGGTTGGCCTGCTCAAACACACGCCGCAGCGTGCGTTGCCAGTCTGCAACGGCTGACTTCCGAAGGCCACGGCCGGTCCAGAAGAAATACTCAGCGCCGCTCCAAATCTCGTCCAAGGCATCGGTCACCGCATCGGGTAACGGGAGATACACGGACTCGCCGGATTTCTCGGTGTGGAGGAACAGCCGGTCATCTTCCACGTGCTCCTTCCGCAGGGCGACGCAATCGCCAATCCTGAGCCCTGTGTAACGGAGCACTAGCACGAACGCTCTGACTCTCGCGGGGTTGTCGTAGCCAAACGAGTTGCGCGTCGGATACCTGTCACAGGCCGTGAGAATGCTCTTGAGCTGATCCTCGGTAAAGACCTTGACGCGCTCGGACGGACGGCCGAGCTTCGGCGCCTTGACGGCTTTGGCCGGGTTGTGCTTCACCCATGCGGCACTGTGGCAGAAGGAGAAAAAGGTGCGGAGCCGCTCGAGGTGTTTCTGGGCCGTGATCGCGGAATCCGGCCAGACGGCGCGGAACGCACGCAGGGCGTCCACGTCGAGCTGCCGGAGCAGGCGATAGCCCTTCTCCTGACACCACGGGAGCAGTCGCTTCTCAAGGAGGTGCCGGTGCTTCTGCAGGGTGGCGCTCTTCCGGTGCTGGCCGTGCTCCAGGTCGTGCAGGAACTTTTCAACGGCCTCCGCGATGGTGGGGGCTTCGGGCTTGACGACGCCGATCTCCCCGGAGGCTTCCCAGTCCCGGACGAGGCCGGAGGCTGCCTCCCAGGAGCGGAGATTGAGGCTCCGGCGAATGTATTCCCCGCGAAGCGAGCCCTGCACCCAGATCGGGCACTTGCAGTTCCGCACCCGGCGCGAGCGATAGCGGCAGGGCGGCTGGTGGCGCCGGTAGATGGCCAGCACGCCGAAAGTATAGCAGGAAGGGACAAAATAGGTACAGCGATTCCTTCGAATCGCTTAAATGCCTATTTTGTTTGTTGAAATAATGGTGGAGGCGGCGGGAGTCGAACCCGCGTCCGAAAGCACGTCACCGTGGGATTCTACATGCGTGTCCTCTTCTTGATTTTCATCATCGGTGTGAAGAAGAGGCCAACAACCACCGATGACTAGTGCCGAGGCGTCTCGCCGCCCCGGGTCGGCACGGCCCAGGGCGACCAGCCTGTTGATATGACATCCGTTCCCGATCCACAGGCAAGACCGGAAGGGACGTCGCTGTCAGTTAAGCAGCGAGAGCGAGCTGCGTGTTCGCAGTTAGGTTTGTTCCATCGGATTTACGAGGCGATGGTGCTCGGCATGCCTCCCACGACCCAATGCCCCCGTCGAAGCCGTTTCGCCCCCAGGAGCGTTCGAGGTGAGATCCCAGCCACGGCGGCTCATCCGCCGCGAACATGGTCACATCAATACATTCATTGTAAACGGTCTGGTTGAAGCCGTCAAATGACTATCAGGAAACCACTTGTCGCTATCGGTGGCTTGACTTGACCGATCGCGCCCCTCGATAATCCGCCCGGACGATCACCGCCCAAGGGATGCTGGAGGTTCGTCAGATGGGAAGCCCGGAGCGCAGGGATGGCGGCGGCAGCGGCGACGCGGCGGTCGACCAGCTCGTCCGCGAAATCGAGATCCAGCTGCGGAGCCTGGTGGACCAGCTCGGCCGGGCGGCCCGCGGGGACCGCGAGATCGCGGTTCGGGAGGCGCGAGAGGCGGCCGAGATCGCGGCCGAGCGGCGGCTCGAGGTGGAGATCGCGCGGCTCAACGCCGAGCGGCGGCAGGAGCGGGCCGCGGCCGGGTCGCCGGCCGCCACGGGGTCTCCCGAGGAGCTGGGCTACCTCCGCGAATCCGAACGACGGGCGTTGACCGGCGTGGCCGACCGGCTCCTCCGGAGCGTCAAGCGGCTCGACGAGTGTGGCGCTGCAGAGGCCGTGCTGGACGCCCTACGAGAGGCGCTCGAGGATGAGGCCCCACGGGTGGCGATCCTCGTCGTCCAGGCAGGACGGTTCCGCGGGTGGCACGCTCGCGGGTTCGGGGCGGAGGCCGATTCCGTTCTGATGGGGAGGCCCCCCTGGTGGGCTCCGGCATCCTGGCCCGGGCGGTCGAGCGCGGCGAGACCTGTCTCGCCACGCCCGGCGGCATTGCGGACCCGAGCTTCGATCTCCCGTTCGCGCCGCTCGCCGAGGGACGGTGCGGCGTCGCCGTGCCCGTGTCGGTCGGTGGCGAGCTGGCGCTGGTCGTCTACGCCGATGACTCGTCAGCGGACGCCCGTGCGAGCGGCGGGGTGCGGGTCGCCGCGGTCGAGGTACTCGCCCGTTACGCGGGCCGCTGTCTCGAGTCGCAGGTCGCCCCGTCGAGCTCGCTGGCGGCAACGCTGCCGGTCCGGCGATCGCGGCCGTGACGTGTCGCGTCACGGCGTGAACCTGCTCCCATCCGGAGCCACCCGCTGCGGGACGGTAAAGCCCAGACGCACGGTGCCGATTCAAAGGTCAGACGGCATGTGTCCGCAGGTGGGGTGTCATGCGGAGTGACTTAATCGATTTGAAGCTGCGTGGGCCAGAGGCCTACGTCGAGATGCTCGCGACCGCGAGCGCGTTCCTACAGGATCTACTCGGGCTCCTCAAGGAGCTGTCGCCGCCGGTCGACGATGGCGCGTCGGACGAGTTTCACCAGAAGCTCGACGGATACCTGGAGATCCTGAAGGCGGATCTGGAGCCGGTGGCGCTCGAGCGGCTGGCGGCAAGCTGTCTGGAGGATTGCCGCACCTACTTCGAGCTGGCGCAGGGCCAGGTGAAGGAGCAGCAGGGCGAGATCAGCTCGTTGATCGACCTGCTGCGTGAAGCCATGGCGACGCTCGCCGGCGGCGCCACCACGTTCCACGCGAAGATGACGACGTCCGCCGAGCGCTTCACGGCGCTCGCCAAGATCGACGACATTCGTCAGCTCAGGATACATCTCGCCCGTGAGGTGGAGCAGCTCAAGGGCCGGCTCGCCGAGAAGCAGAGGCAGGAGACCGAGCTTCACGGTGGCCTGCTCAAGCGGGTCGAGGGCTTGCAGACCCAGCTTGATCGCACCCGCCAGGAAGCCTCCCTGGACGGGCTCACGAAGGTCGCCAACCGGCGCAGCTTCGACGTGATCTTCCACGAGTGGACCACCATCAAGAGTGCCCGCGTGGCGCTGGCGATGGTGGACATCGACGACTTCAAGCAGATCAACGATACCCACGGCCACCAGGTCGGTGACCGTGTGCTGATCGGGGCGGCGCAGGCGCTGTCGAGATCGGTGCGCAACTCGGATTTCGTGGCGCGCGTCGGGGGCGAGGAATTCGCCGTGCTGTTCCGCGGCATGCCGCTGACGCAGGCGCAGACGCGATGCGTCGAGATCGTGTCCAAGATCGCCGCGGCCCGCTACCACTACCGCAGGGGCTCCGAGGCCCTCCAGGTGAACTTCACGGTGAGCTGTGGGTTGTCGGAGTTCGTCCTGGGGGACACACCGGACGACCTGATGCAGCGCGCCGACGAGGCTCTCTACGAGGCCAAGCGCGCCGGGAAGAACCGCGTCGTTCTCAAGACGAAGTCGTAGCGCGCCCCCCGCTTCTCTCCCCGCAGGCATCCGCGCCGCCGATCGGGCGTGTGCTAGCATGCGCCCACGCATGCGACGGCTCACGATTCCGTTGATCGCCGGGAGCGTGGCGGCCGCGGCGCTCTGGGTCTCGGGCGGGTCGCTAGCCTTCGGGACGTCCGGTTCGTCGCCGGTTCGCATCGGCCTGCTTCCCGCCTGGTGGCAGCTCGCCGCACTGCTGGTCGGATGCGCGTGGCTCGCCACCCGGCGCCGGCGCGACACACCCACCCTCCTCCCCCTCCTCGCGGCCGGCGTGTTGTTGCTGCCCTGGTTGCCTGGCCCGGTACCGGATGCGTTCTTGCTCTGGACCGGTCCGCTCACCTTCGGCGTGTGGATTGCGATCGCCGTCGCGGTGATCGGCGCCCGCGGGCTGCCGCGCATGGTCCGCGCCTCTCGACTGCTGACGACCCCCCCGGCACGCCGTCTGGCTGGCCGGGTTGCTGGCGTTCCTGATCTATGGCGCCACGGCCTGGCGACTCTCGCCCATCCTGCCCGTCGGCGACGAGCCCCACTACTTGCTCATCACGCAGAGCGTCCTCGGCGACGGCGATCTGCGGATCGAGAACAATCACAGGAACGGTGACCACTTCGCATACATGGATTTCGAGATCGCGCCCCATTTCCTCCGGCGCGGCCTCGATGGCCAGATCTACTCGGTACATGCGCCTGGGCTCGCGGTGCTGGTGGCGCCGGCGTTCGCCCTGGCGGGGGAGCCGGGGGTTCGGGGGTTTCTGGCCCTTTTGCTGGCGGTCGCGACCGCGCTGGCCTGGTGGCTCGCCTACCGCGTGACCGGCCGGCCGGATGCGGCGTGGTTCGGTTGGGCGGTCGTCTCGCTGTCGGCGCCCTTCTACTTCCATGCGTTCGCCGTGTTTCCCGATGCGCCGGCGGCCGCGCTGGTCCTGACCGGCGTCTGGGCGCTCGTCGATCTCCCGACCGGTGGCGGGAGCTCCGCTGCGGTCCACCACGACGGGCCGGCGGGCGGGTCGCCGGAGCCCGGTGTCGGGAGCCTGTCGGATCGCCGCTGGTGGCTGCACGGCGCGGCGCTGGGGGCGCTCCCGTGGCTGCACACGCGTTACGCGGTCCTGGCGGTGGGGCTGGGCGTGTGTCTGGTGCTGCGGATTGCAGCGGGGCCGGCGCCGCTGCGCAGGATCAGCACGTTCCTGGCCGTGCCCGCCGCCAGCGCTGTGGGCTGGTTCGGCTACTTCCGGCTGATCTACGGCACGTTCAGTCCGCCGCGCCCTACGGCGGCTACACGCAGAGTGCCCTTGCGCACATCCCGACCGGGCTGCCGGGTCTGCTGGTCGACCAGCAGTTCGGACTGCTCACCAATGCCCCGGCTTACGGCGTCGCGCTGGTCGGCTTCGTGTGGCTCGCGCGTGACGCCCGCCTCCGCAGGCTCGCGTTCGAGCTGAGCGGCGTCGCGCTACCGTATCTGATGCTCGTGGGGGCGTACCGCATGTGGTGGGGCGGGGCGAGCGCCCCGGCGCGCTTCGCCGTGCCCGTCCTGCTGGTGCTCGCGGTGCCCGCCGCGACCGTCTGGGCGCGGTCGTGCGCGCGAGCGACCCGGGCCCTTGCGCTCGCCGCGCTGATCGCGAGCCTGCTGGTCACCGTGAGCCTGGGCTTCGCCGAGGGCGGGCGGCTCCTCTTCGACCAGCGCGACGGGTTCGCCCGCTGGCTCGAGTGGGTAACGCCGCTGGTCGACGTGCCGATGGGGGTCCCCAGTTTGCTGCGCGAGACACGCGGCACGGCGCTCGCGCAGGTGGCGATCTGGGCGCTTCTGCTGGCCGGCGCGTGGCCCGTCGTCTATGCGGTCGAACGGCGCTGGCCGCAGGCGCGCGGCGCGATGGCCCTGGCGACGTTGCTGACCCTGGCGGCGGCCACGATGGCGGCACACGCGGTCGTCTGGCGGCTCGGGGGGGTGCGAGGGACCACGCCGATCACGGCGCAGCTCAACCTGCTCCGGTGGCTCGATCGCGAGGCCACGCCCGTGGCGGTCGACTACGGCTCACTGCGTGTCGGCACGCCGGGCGACGTGCTGGGTCGCATGCGGTTGGCGGCGCGGGAGCGACCTGGGCGGGGCGGCGCTGACGAGCTCCTGGCGCTGCCGTGGATCCCGGCCGGCATCTATCGGGTGCGTACCGACGCTGCGATGCCGCGGACCGTGTCGCTCTCGGCCGGCGCGGCGCCAAGTGCGCTCGGGCGGTATCTTGCGGTCCCCGAGCGCTCGACCGCCCCGCAGTCCCACGTCGCGCAATCCCCGCCGCCGCCCACGCTGTTCGAGCTTCCGGTGCCGGTCCTCTCGCCCGTCCTCGCGTCGGTCCCCTCCGTCCCGGCACCGGAGGCAGCCGCCGACGGCGCCACCGACCAAGCCGCGGAGGCCGCCGCCAGTGAGGGTCGTGCGGTCGAGCCCGGTCCGGGGCGAGAGCGTGTGTGGCTCGACCCCGTCTCGCCCGTCGACGCCGACGAGTCGCCGACCAGCGAGCTGGCCCGGCAGGTGCGCCGCTACGGGGCGGCGACCGTCTACCTGATCGGCGAGGGCGGCTATCTGGAGCCGGCGGGCTTCTGGATCGCCCCGGGCGTGGAGACCGCCATCGTGATCCGTCCGGATGCGCGTGGCTCCACGTCGGCGTTGTTCGTGAGGAATGCGCCGGTGGCGAACCGCCTATCCATCATCACCGGGGTTGCCGGCGGGTGGCGTCGAGACCTGGATCTCGCCCCGGGTGAGGAGCGCATGGTGGAGGTTCCGCGCGACCCATCCCGATCCGCCATGCTGCTGCGGCTGAGGGCGGCCCGGGGATTTCGGCCGGCCCACGTGGAGCCGGCCAGCCAGGACTTTCGAAATCTGGGCTGTTGGTTCGAGGTGCGTTGACCCGGTTGGAGGGGCTCGCTAGTGCACCGCCGTCGAGATGCGGTCACGCCTCGAGCCCGCAGCACACCCATCCGCCGCGTTGCCGCTCCTCGAAATACTCCCGGTATTCCTCGTCGCGGCGCCTTGCGCCTGGGCGCGCTGCGAACCCGATCCGTGACCGCATCTCGACGGCGGTGCACTAGAAGCGAAGGACCGCGCCGACGTAGCCTCCCCTGAACGCGAGATCGCCCGTATCCTGCTGGACCTCGTAGAACGCCGACATCGACCGGTACCCCACCTGCAGGCCGAACTGCTCGACGAAATTCGCCGTGCCGTAGACGTCGAAGTCCACGTAGTTCCCCGCGTAGTCGTCGCTGATATTCGGCATGCGAAAGGCGGGCGGTGAACTCGCCGGTGATCGCGAAGTTCCGGGCCAGGTAGCCGCGCCCGATGAGACCGAGGGCGGGGATCGGGGCCGTCGCGCGGGCGAATTCCGTCCCGATCACGCTGGCGAGCTGGGCCTCGACGTTGGTGTACTTGGTCTCGAGAATTGCGCCGAGGAACCCGCGGTCCCGATGCAGGAAGTCGTACTCGTAGGCGATGCGCCACGTGTTCAGCTTGAGGCTCGACGCCACCGGCAGGCCCGTTACGTAGTTGACACCATTGAAGACGAGATCCCGCAGGAGCGTCGCCTCGGCGTCCCAGTTCATCGGGAGGAAGTGCACCCGGATCTTGTGCTTCCTGGCGGGTCGCAGGACGAGCCGCAACTCGCCGAACCGCTGCTTCTCGATACCGAGATCGTTGGCGAAGTCGATGTCGCTGCCGGGGATGCCGAGCGACTCGCTCGAGATGACGACATCGGTCGAGGGTGACCACAACGTGCCGGCGATCTCGACGTGATAATCCTCCCCGGTCGCCGGGTCGTAGGGGCGGTAGGTCCCGTACTGAGCTTCCACCGGGCTGGCTGTCGCCAGCACGGCTCCGAGACAGACGCAGATCCACGAGCTCTGGCGCATCGTCACACCGTCGTCCTGCCCCGGATTGTTATCGGTTGTGGGTGTCGAACGTTTCAGGTGACGGGTACGCGCTGGCGGCACACCCGTTCACGCGCCTGCTGGGAGAAGGCAATCCGAGGATAGCACAATTGGCGCCACGCCGTATCCTGGTATGCTGGATGCCGCCCCGCAATGAGCGACGCCTTCCGACGCTTGGCTCCCTACGTGCTTCGCTACCGCCGGGACTTCGTGCTCGGGTTGGGGTGCGTCGTCCTCACGACGACCGTCACGCTCCTGGGGCCGTGGATTCTCAAGTACGCCGTCGACGATCTGGCCGGCGGGCTCACCCGCGCGCAGCTGGCCTTCTATGCCGGACTCCTGCTCGGGATCGCGGTCGTCGGCGGGGTGTTCCGCTTCCTGATGCGCCGCCTCATCGTGGGCGCCTCGCGCGAGATCGAGTACGACCTGCGGAACGACTTCTTCGCGCATCTGCAGCGCCAGCCGCTCTCCTACTTCCAGGCGCGCCGCACCGGCGATCTGATGTCGCGCGCGACGAACGACCTCAACGCCGTCCGCATGATGGTCGGTCCGGCGATCATGTACACGGCCACGACGAGCATCATCTTCGTCGTCGCGATCGTGCTCATGATCTCGATCGATCCCTGGCTCACGATGCTGGCGCTGATCCCGCTGCCCTTCGTGTCGGTCACGGTCAAGTACTTCGGGAGTGCGATCCATCGGCGGTTCGAGCGGATCCAGGAGCAGCTGTCGGCGCTGAGCGCCGTCGTCCAGGAGTCGCTCTCGGGCGTCCGGGTCGTCAGGGCCTACGGGCAGGAACGCTCCGAGATCGATCGGTTCGTGGCCGCCAGTCAGGAGTATCTCGATCGGAATCGTGTCCTGATTCTCCTGCAGTCGTTCTTCCAGCCCTGCATGACGCTCTTCCTGGGACTGGGCGCCCTGATCGTCCTGTGGCTCGGCGCCGGGGCGGTCATTCGCGGCCGCATCACCGTTGGTGAGTTCGTGGCGTTCAACGGATACCTGGTGCTCCTGAGCTGGCCGATGATCGCGTTCGGATGGGTGACCAATCTCCTCCAGCGCGGGATGGCATCCTGGGGACGCATGCTCGAGGTGTTCGAGACGGCCCCCGCGATCGATGATGCCCATGCGCGGCCGATCGGCGATGCGGTCGAGTGGGCTGGCGCCATCGAGTTCCGCGACCTGACCTTCGCCCACGCCGGCCAGGTGGTGCTCGACCGCGTCTCGGCCAGAATCGAGCCCGGCCAGACCGTGGCGATTGTCGGTCACACCGGGTCGGGCAAGTCGACGCTCATCAGCCTGCTGCCGCGGGTCTACGACCCGCCGCCGGGGTCTGTATTCATCGATGGCATCGACGTGCGGGACATGCCGCTGTCGGTCCTGCGGGGCCTCATCGGCTCCGTGCCGCAGGAGCCGTTCCTCTTTTCCAACAAGGTGGGCGAGAACATCGCCTTCGGGACGCAGGGTCCGAGCCGTTCGGCGTCGTCCGACGCGCCGTCCGTCGAGGCGACCGCCGCCATTGCCCGGCTCGACAAGGATGCCGACACGTTCCCCGAGGGCTACGACACGATGGTGGGGGAGCGGGGCATCACCCTCTCGGGCGGACAGAAGCAACGGGTGGCGCTGGCGCGAGCCCTCATGACCGATCCGAAGATTCTGATCCTAGACGACGCGTTGTCGGCCGTCGACACCTACACGGAGGAGGAGATCCTGGGGCGGCTCGGGGCGGTCCTGCGCGGCCGCACGACGATCGTCGTGTCGCACCGGATCTCCACGATCCGCAACGCCGATCAGATCTTCGTGCTGGAGGCCGGACGCATCGCCGAGCGCGGACGACACGACGAGCTCGTGGCCCGCGACGGCATCTACGCGTCGCTACACCGGAAGCAGCTACTCGAGGAGGAGCTGGCCGCGTCGTGACGTCGTTCCACGAGGAGGAGATACTCGGCAAGGCCTACGACGCCGCGTTGATGCGGCGGTTGCTGGGCTACCTCCGCCCGTATCGAGCGCACGTGGCGGTGTCGTTGGCCGCCATCGTGGGCACATCGCTGCTCCAGCTCGCGCAACCCTATCTGACGATGGTCGCCATCGACCGGTACATCGCCAGCGGCGACCTGTCCGGACTGGGTCGGATCGCCTGGCTCTTCCTGGCGATCCTGGTCGCGGCGTTCGCGCTCGAGGTCGTGCGGACCTACACGATGCAGATGATGGGTCAGCACATCATGCTCGACCTGCGGTCCCAGATCTTCGGGCATCTCCAGCGCCTCGACCTGCGGTTCTACGACCGCAACCCTGTGGGCCGCCTCATGACCCGCGTCACGACCGACGTGGACGTGTTGAACGACCTCTTCGCCGCCGGCGTCGTGTCCGTCTTCGGGGACGTCTTCACGCTCCTCGGCATCATGGTCGTCCTGCTGAGCATGGACTGGCAGCTCGCCCTCGTCACCTTCTCGGTGTTGCCGCTGATCTTCGCCGTGACGCAATGGTTCCGCCGCCACGCCCGACAGTCCTACCGTACGGTTCGAGTCTGGATTGCGCGGATCAACGCCTTCCTGCAGGAGCACATCGTCGGGATGTCCACCGTACAGCTCTTCCGGCAGGAGGGGCCGAGCTTCGGGCATTTCGACGACATCAACCGGCAGCATCGCGATGCAAACGTCGCCTCGATCTTCTACTACGCGATCTTCTTCCCGACGATCGAGGTGATCGGCGCCCTCGCCGCGGGCCTGATCCTCTGGTACGGAGGGGGCGGCGTGCTGGCCGGCACGCTGTCGTTGGGGGCGCTCGTGGCGTTCCTTCAGTACTCGCAGCGGTTCTTCCGGCCCATCAGCGACCTGTCCGAGAAGTTCAACGTCCTCCAGGCCGCCATGGCGTCGTCCGAACGCATCTTCACCTTGATCGACACCCCGGTGGGAATCAGCTCGCCCGAGACCCGCGTGCGGCGTGACGAGACGGCGGATCGCCAGATCGTCTTCGACGACGTCTCGTTCGCGTACACCGGGGACGACTCCGTCCTGCGCGACGTGTCCTTCGAGGTCGCGCCGGGTGAACGGGTTGGGATCGTCGGGGCGACCGGCGCCGGAAAGACCACGCTCATCAACTTGCTGTTGCGGTTCTACGACGCCAACCGTGGCCGCATCCTGGTGGACGGTCGCGACGTGCGCGATCTGGACTTGCAGGAGCTCCGTGGCATGTTCAGCCTGGTGCTCCAGGACGTGCATCTGTTCTCCGGAACGATCGCCGGCAACATCCGTCTGGGGAACGCGGCGATCGGCGATGACGACGTCCGGCGCGCGGCCCAGGCCGTGCACGCCGATCGGTTCATCGAACGGCTGCCCGGCGGATACCGGAGCGCCGTGGCCGAGCGCGGCGCCACGCTCTCGGTCGGTCAGAAACAGCTCCTGTCGTTCGCCAGGGCCCTGGCGTTCGACCCCCGGATCCTGATCCTGGACGAGGCGACCTCGAGCGTCGATACGGCAACGGAGCTGCTCATTCGCGACGCGCTGCGGGTGTTGATGTCGGGCCGGACGACGATCGCGATCGCGCATCGCCTCTCGACCATCCAGGACATGGACAAGATCATCGTCCTGCACCGGGGGAAGATCCGGGAGGTCGGCAGCCATCAGGCGCTGCTGTCCCGGCGCGGCCTGTACTACAAGCTGTACGAGCTACAGTACAAGGATCAGGAGCTGGCCCCGGTCAGCGTGCCCGACTCGCAGGAGTACCGCGAGCGGGTCTGAGGGACAGGCCCACCTAGAAGTGGACGAAGCCGTTCGGGAGGGGCAGCGTCCGACCGTCGCGCTGGAGCAACACATCGGTCTCCGCGGTCACCACGCCAACCGGGGTCAGTGGCACCCCCTGGGTCAGACGCCCGAGCGCCAGGAACCGCCGTCTGAGCTTCCGCGGGACCGCGACCAGTAGCTCGTAGTCCTCGCCTCCGCGAAGTGCAACCTCGATCGGGTCGGTGCCGCGTTGCTGGCACCACCGAGTGGTGCCCGGATCGATGGGGAGGGCGCTGCCATCCACCCGCGCCCCGACGCCGCTCGCGGCGGCCAGCTGGTGCACGGCATCGGCGAACCCGTCGCTCAGATCGATACACGCGTTCGCAGCGCGATTCTTGCCGATGAGCTGCCCCAGCCGAACGCGGGGCGCGGGACGGCGACACCGTTCGAGCGCGGCGCGCAGCGCCGGATCGTCCGCCGCGGACGCCGCCCGGGTCCGCATGACGTCCAGGCCGGTGGCGGCCGCCCCGACCGTGCCGCTGACGTAGAGCTCGTCGCCGGGTCTGGCCCCGCTCCGCGTCAGCACCCGCCGTCGCCCGACCGACCCTAGCGCCGTCACGTCGACGACCAGCGGTCCGGGCGATCGCGAGAGGTTGCCGCCGACGAGGCTGACCGCGTGGCGCGCGGCCGCTTCGAGAACGCCGTCGACCACGGCGTCGAACGCCGTGAGGGGGAGGTGGCCCGGAAACGCGAGTGACAGCACGGCCACCCGCGGCGTGGCACCCATGGCGGCCAGGTCGCTCAGGCTGACGGCGAGCGCCTTGAACCCGACATCGGCAGGGTCGCTGAAGCCCAGGTCGAAATGGACGCCCTCGACGAGGGCGTCCACGGTGACCACCGTGACCGCGTTGCGGCCGGGCTCGATGACGGCGGCGTCGTCGCCGAGCCCGACCTGGACCCATGCGGGGGGCGTCGGGACGCGCGCGCGGATGCGCTCGATCAGCCGGTGCTCGCCGAGATCCGAGACGGTCGTGCCAGGGTCCCCGGGCGTGGCGACCCCGCTCACGGGCTGCCGGCCCGAATCTCTTCCCCGGCCCGCACGTCGACTACCTCGCAAACTCGACCGACCGGGTTTCGCGAATCACCGTAACTTTGATCTGGCCCGGGTACTCGAGCTCGTGCTCGATGCGGCGCGCGATGTCCTTGGACAGCCACACCGCTTCCTCGTCGCTTACGTTCTCGCTCTCGACCATGATGCGAATCTCCCGGCCGGCCTGGAGAGCGAACGCCTTCGAGACACCCTTGAACGAATCCGCGATCCCTTCGAGCTTCTCGAGCCGCTTGACGTAAGACTCCAGGATGTCGCGCCGGGCACCCGGGCGAGCGGCGGAGATGGCGTCGGCGGCCTGCACGATCATCGCCTCGAGCGACGGCCAGTCGATGTCCATGTGATGGGCGGCCATCGCCATCACGACGTCCTCGCTCTCCTTGTGCTTGCGCAGAAACTGGATGCCGAGCTCGAGATGGGTGCCCTGCAGGTCGCGGTCGATCGCCTTACCGACGTCGTGGACGAAGGCCGCTCGCACCGCGGTGTGCGCGTCGAGTCCCAGCTCCTTGGCCATGATGCCCGCGAGATACGCGACTTCCTTGGAATGGCTCAGGACGTTCTGGCCGTAGCTCGTGCGGAACTTGAGTCGTCCCATCAGCCGAAAGATCTCCGGGTGCATGTCGAAGAGCCCGAGCTCGAAGGCGGCGGCCTCGCCCTCCTTGCGGACGGCCTCTTCCATCTCGACCTTGACCTTCTCGACCACCTCCTCGATACGCGCGGGATGGATGCGTCCGTCGGCGATCAGCCGCTCGATGGCCTGCTTGGCGACTTCCCGGCGGAAGGGGTCGAAGCTGGACAGGATGATGGCGCCCGGCGTGTCGTCGACGATGAGCTCGACGCCGGTGGCCAGCTCCAGCGCCCGGATATTGCGTCCCTCCCGGCCGATGATCCGACCCTTGAGGTCGTCGCTGGGGAGATCGGCGACCGAGACCGTCGTCTCGATCGCGTGCTCGGCGGCGCTCCGCTGGATGGCCTGGGTCACGATCGCGCGCGCCCGAGCCGCCGCCGTCTCACGAGCTTCCGCCTCGAGGCGCTTCACCATATTGGCGGCGTCGCGTTTCGCGTCGGACTCGATCTGCTTGAGGAGCAGCTCCTTGGCCTCGTCCGCGGTGAGTCCCGCCACGCGCTGAAGCTCGCGCTGCTGGTCCGTCACGAGCTGCTCGTAGCGACCCTTTGCTGTAGCCACGGACATCTCGCGCTCGGCAACGGCGTGCTCGCGCCCGTCGAGCTCCTTGTCGGCTTGATCCGACGCCTTGAGCCGCTCGGTCAGCGCCCGGGTGCTGGCGGCCACCGCCTCCTCGGCGCGCCCGAGCTCCTGCTGGCGATCCCGCGCGGAGCGCTCCGCCTCGAGGGCGATCTCGTGAACCCGCTCCTTGGACTCGAGGAGCGCGTCCTTGGTCTTCGCCTCGATCTCCCGCTCGGCGTCTCGTTGGATCTGCTGCGCCAGCTCCTGGGCGCGGCCAACCGTCTGCGCGGCGATGCGCTTGCGGCTCACGACCCACAGCGCGAAGACTCCGAGAGCAACCGCCAACGCGACGATGAGATTGAGAACGCTGAAGTCGCTCATGCGTATCCCTGAGCAGGACCCGGTCGGACGAGCCGATGGGGCCCCGCTGGAGACGACCCGCCACCGGACCGCGAGCCGATACAAGACGAAGGAGGGAGAAGAGAAAGGCCCCGCTTTGCCGTGTGGGGGGGTCGAATGAACCTGCGCAAAGCAGGTGGAACCGCTATTTCTCGTCGCCGTTCAGGCTTCCTCGCGCGGAGGCTTGCACACCGGGCAACGCCGCGATTCACTTAGATGTAACGTCGGCTCAATCGAGCCCCCGAACCATCACAAGCAAAGCAGGGAGCACAAGCTCTAGGGTGGATCTTAGAACGAACCGTGGGTGGGAGCAAGTGGTTGTCGGTCTGCTGCGTGTACGCCGTTTTTGCCCCACCCAACACTGACAAAGTCGTGCTAGCCGCCTGCGGCGAGGGCGCGATCGAGGAGTCGTTCGATCTTCTCGGTTCGCTCCTTGAGCTGTCCGGGAGCGTCTTCCTCACGCTGCCGGAACAGCTCGTCGGCGATGTTCAAGGCGGCGAGGATGGCGATCTTGCCCGGCTCGGCGTTCGGGATCTCGGCGGAGGCGGCCTGCATCCGGTCGTCGAGATAGGCTGCCAGATCCAGCACGTAGCGCTCGTCGAGACGGCTGCGGACGGCGTACTGCTGGCCGTTGATGATGACCGGGACGACGCTGAAGCCTGGCTCGCTCACCGCGAACACCCCAGCCTACAGGTTCAGCGCCTCGAGCTGACCCAGCATCTCTGAGACGCGCGTGCGGATCACGTCGCGCTCCTCCTTGAGCGACAGCATCTCAGTGGCTGCTCCCTCCGTTTGCGCCAAACGCTCTCGGGCGGTATCCAGCTCGCGCGTCAGCCGTTGATTGTCGGCCGTCACGCGCGCATGCTCGCTCCGCATGCGATCGACGGTCGCGATCAGCAACTGGACCTTCTCCTCGAGCCGATTCAGCGGCTCGAGGTCGACCACGCTTGACGACTTTGCCATCGAGGCTCCTCTTCCTCCCCGCGGTCCGCGGACTCGCGCTCCCCGGCGGACCGCCGCGGGATGGGGAATGAGATGCGGGACCGGCGCTTACCGTCGCAGGTGCGCGCCGTGCGCGCGTTCGAGTTCCGCGAGGATCGCGTCCACGGCCCGCTGGATCTCGTCGTC
Source organism: Vicinamibacterales bacterium (assembly GCA_965197935.1). Lineage (GTDB taxonomy): Bacteria > Acidobacteriota > Vicinamibacteria > Vicinamibacterales > CAZQMT01 > CAZQMT01. The sequence goes on from CBDAOD010000003.1 coordinate 2,771,023, forward strand.
GGTGAGGGTGCGGTCCGGCGACCGAAACGTCAGACGGAGCGACAAGCTCACGTGGCGCTCGGGCATGCCCTTGCCCTGGTAGCGATCGAACTCGGCGACGCTGACCAGGGTGTCAGGGGCCGCCGCGCGGATCGTGTCACGAACGGTGCCGGCAGGCAAGGTTTCGTCCACGACGATGGAGACGTCGCGAACGATGGAGGGGTAGCGCGGCAGCGGCTGGACCTGCACGCTGTCGCCGGCGCTTGTCGTGAGGCCCTGGAGCGCGTCGAGATCGAGCTCGGCCATGTAGATCTCGTCCTGGGCGCGGAGCCCGTACGCCTCCACGATCGACGGGTCGAGGTGACCGAGCCGGCCCAGGATCGGCCCGTCCTCGCGAGAGGCGTTGCGAGGCTCGCCCCAGAGTTCGACCGTCGTGACGGCCGCGGCGCGCCCCTCGACCAGATCGTCCCGCCCGACGGGCGCGAACCGCACCGCGACCCCCAACGCGAGACACAGCCGCTCGACGACGCCCGTGACGTCATGGAAGTCGACGGTGCGGCCGGCGTCGCTCCAGTGCTCCAGGGCGGCCGCGCCGGTCCACACCAAGCCGACGACGCGCCCCTCGCCCTCCGTTCTCGTGAACCTGACGCCGATCTCGAACAGGCGGACATCGCGCTGCTCGCGATGGCGGTTGTGCGCGACCGCCTCCACGAGCCCGGGCACGAGCGAGGGCCGGAGGACGGCGAACTTCTCGGAGAGCGGGTTGGCGATCGGCACGAGATCCGCTTCCGCAGAGAACCGGCGTGCCGCCGCCTGACCGATGAACGTGAAGGTCGCGGCCTCCGAGAAGCCACCCGCGGCCAGGACGCGGCGGAGCAGCCGGTCCCGTTCGATTCGGGGGTCGGGGGCGCCGGTCGGACGCGCCAGCGCGGGGAAGGTCGCCGGCAGCCGGTCGTAGCCATGATGCCGGCCCACTTCTTCGATCAGATCGATCTCGCGGAACACGTCCACGCGCCACGACGGCACCCCGACATCGCGGACGATGTCGTCGGTCGCCGCGCGTCGCGCGACGGTGAAGCCGAGCCCGGTGAGCGTGGTGTCGACCTCCGTCGGATCGACCGGCTGCCCCAGGATCACGTGAATCCGCGACTGGCGGAGCGGGATCGACCGTGGGCTGGGTGGCGCGGGATAGCGGTCGACGACCTGGCCCAGAGGTTGACCGGCGCCGAGCTGCACGAGCAGCGCGGACGCCCGCTCCAGGGCGCGCACCGGCGCCCCAATGTCGGCGCCGCGCTCGAATCGAGCCGAGGCCTCGGTCTTGAGGCCGAGCTGTTTGCTCGTCCGCCGCACCGAGGTGGGCTCGAAGTAGGCGCTCTCAAGGACGACGCGGCGCGTCCCGGTCCCGACCTCCGAATCGGCGCCGCCCATGACGCCCGCCACCGCCTGGGCCCGCTCGGCGTCGGCGATCACCAGCATCTCCCGCGTCAGCGTGCGCCGCTCACCGTCCAGCGTCGTCAGCGGCTCGCCCGGTGCGGCGCGTCGGATATGCAGCTGGCGGGCGGCCAGCCGGTCGAGGTCGAAGGCGTGGGTCGGATGGCCGAGCTCGATCAGGACGTAGTTCGTGACGTCCACGATCGGGTCGATTGGTCGGACGCCTGCGGCGACGAGGCGGCGGGTCATCCAGGCGGGTGATGTCGCCTGCGCGACCTGGACCACGGCCGCGGCATAGCGCGGGCACAGCTCCGGCTCCTCGAGGGTGACTCCGACCTCGGCGGTGTCGGTTGGCGTGAGGGTGAGCGTACGCCGTGCGAGCGGCGCGCTGGGCCCGAGCTCCCGGAGCGGCAGGCCGTAGGCCGTGGCCACTTCTCGGGCGATGCCGACGATGCTCAGGCAGTCTGGCCGGTTCGCCGTGATCTCGAGATCCAGCACGGCGTCGAGCCGCTCCGTGTCGGTCCCATCCTCCGCGCCGTCAGGCGCCGGCTCGACGGCGGCCAGCTCGAAGCCCCGCATCGACAGCATGTCGGCGAGCTCGCCGGGGCCGACGGGCACGTCGACGAAATCGCGGAGCCAGGAGATCAGGATTCTCAATAGGGAAACTGCTCCAGGAAGCGCAGGTCGTTCTCGTACAGCAGTCGCATGTCGTTGACGCCGTACTTCAGCTGCGCGACCCGCTCGATGCCGATGCCGAACGCGAACCCCGTGTAGTCTTCCGAGTCGTAGCCGACGGCCTCGAGGACAGCGGGATGCACCATTCCGCTGCCGAGCACCTCCAGCCAACCAGTCCGCTTGCAGACCGCGCACCCCGCGCCGTCGCAGAAGACGCACCCGATGTCGACCTCGGCGCTCGGCTCCGTATAGGGGAAGAAGCTCGGGCGGAAGCGCACCGCCGTCTTGGCGTCGAAGATCTCACGGAGGAACGCGGTGAGCGTGCCTTTCAGATCGGCCAGAGAGATGCCCCGGTCGACGAGGAGTCCCTCGACCTGCTGGAACATGGGCAAGTGGGTGAGATCCACGTTGTCGCGCCGGTACACCCTTCCCATCACGATGATGCGCACCGGTGGCGGATGCTCCTCCATGTAGCGGATCTGCATCGCCGAGGTGTGTGTGCGCAGCAGCGTCGCGTCCCGCGGGGCGGGCTGCTGTCCCGCCAGCGGTCCATCGACGCGGTGTCGCACAGCCGCGCCGCGGATGGGTGCGCCGAGATACAACGTGTCCTGCATGTCGCGGGCGGGGTGCTCGGCGAACATCTGGAGCGCGTCGAAGTTGTGATACTCGTCCTCGGCCTCCGGACCTTCGAGAATCTCGAAGCCCATCCGCGTGAAGGTCTGATCGATCCGATCACGCAGGACGGTGAGGGGATGGCGATGGCCCAGGGGCAGCGGGCGTCCGGCCAGCGTCACATCGACGCCGGTGGTGCGCACGGGGGAGGCTTGCAGCGAGGTCCGGTGGGCGGCGAGTCTCCGCTCGATGTCCGACTTCAGCTCGTTGGCCAGGCGGCCCAGGGCGGGACGCTCGTCGGGTGGTGCCTGGCCGACCGCCTTGAGCAGCGAGGCCAGGGCGCCGCTCTTGCGCCCGAGATACCGATCCCGGACCACCTGTGTGTCGCGCGCCGAGACGGCGGACGCTAGATCGTCGAGAAACTGCGCGCGCAGACCCTCGATGGAGGTCGCGTCAATCACTGGGAGCCGTCGGCCGCAGGGGTCACCTCACGATTCCGCTGGGATGCGTGAGGCCTTCACCTGGTCCACCAGCCGGGCGAATGCCGCGGGTTGGGTCACCGCCAGATCGGCCAGGGTCTTGCGATCCAGGGCGACACCGACCTGCTTGAGCCCGCTGAGGAACTGCCCATAGCTCAGCCCGTGCTCCCGGGCCGCCGCGTTGATCCGTATCACCCAGAGGCGGCGGAAGTCGCGCTTCTTGCGGCGGCGTCCGACGTAGGCATAGCTGAGGGCGGTGTCGACCGCCTCCTTGGCGGATCGATAGAGCTTGCTCTTGTTGGCGTAGTAGCCCTTGGCTCTGGCGAGGAGCCGCCGGCGCTTCGCCCGCCTGATCGTTCCGCGTTTGACTCTCGGCATCGTCAGTCTCCGCCCGCCTCGTGCCCGGGCTCCGCACCCGGGACCGAGGATCGTTGGGCCGCCTACTTCGGCAGCAGGCTTCCGATTCGGCGCGCGTCGGCGCTGGAAAGTACCACCGTCCCCCGCAGCTGCCGCTTTCGCTTTCTCGGTTTGCTCGTGAGGATGTGCTGGCTAAAGGCCTTGCTCCGCAGGATCTTGCCGGTCGCGGTCTTCTTGAACCGCTTGGCCGCGCCGCGGTGGGTCTTGAGCTTGGGCATGACTCCGTCTCTTTCTACTGCGACCCCAGCCCGACTCCGGTGGTGCCCTTCTTGGCACCGCCCTTCTGGGCCAGGATCGTGTGCATCGTGTTGCCTTCACGTCGCGGCACCGTCTCCGCGACCGCGACCTCGGCGAGCTCGTCGACGAGCCGCTTGAGGATCCGGAAGCCGATCTCGGGGTGGGCCATCTCGCGTCCCCGGAAGAAGATCGTCGCCTTCACCTTGTCACCTTCGGCGAGGAACCGCTCGATGTGCTTCTTCTTGAACTGGTAATCGTGCTCATCCACCTTCGGCCGGAACTTGATCTCCTTGACCTCGATCAGCTTCTGGCTCTTCTTCGCCTGGCGTTGCCGTTTTTGCTCCAGATACTGATACCGCCCGAAATCCATGATCCGGCAAACCGGCGGCGATGCCGTCGCCGAGACCTCCACGAGGTCCAGGCCCTTCTGCCTCGCGAGGGCCAGCGCCTGTTGCGGTGGCATGATGCCCAGCTGCTCGCCGGCATCGTCGATGACCCGTATTTCGCGAACCCGGATCCGCTCGTTGATACGGGTGCGGTCCTGGGGACGCCGTGAACCTCGATCGTAGGCGATAACAGCCTCCTTGGTAACGGTCGTCGCGTTCCAGGCCCCGAGATCGACGGAACCGCGCGCGATGACCCGGGATTGCCGGCCGGCGCCGCCATGGCACCGCCGTCACGGCAAGCGGCCCGGCGTCAGCCCTTGCGCCGAACCTCGTCGAGCGCCGCGGCAACGAAGGCGTCGAGGGTCTGGGCGCCCTGGTCCCCGGCCGACCGCCGCCTCACCGCCACGGTGGCGTTGGCGACCTCCCGGTCACCGACGACGAGCATGAAGGGCACCTTCTGGAGCTGTGCCTCTCTAATCTTAAACCCAATCTTCTCCTGGCGATCGTCGAGCTCGGCTCGAAAGCCGGCCTCCTCCAGCCGACCCAGCACGGTGCGGGCGTATTCGGCATGGCGGTCGGCGATCGACAGCACACGGGCCTGGACGGGCGCGATCCACAACGGGAACGCACCCGCGTAGTTCTCGATCAGCAAGGCAATGAAGCGCTCGAAGCTCCCGAAGATCGCCCGGTGGATCACCACGGGACAGTGCTCGGCGTTGTCGGCCCCGATGTATTTCAGGTTGAAACGCCGGGGGAGCTGATAGTCGAGCTGGATCGTCGCACATTGCCACTTGCGGCCGATGGCGTCGGTCACGTCGAAGTCGACCTTGGGACCGTAGAAGGCGCCATCGCCCGCGTTGGTCGTGTAGGTCTGACCCGCCGCGTCGAGCGCCTGCCGCAGGCTCGTCTCGGCGTGATCCCATGTGGCGATCTCGCCCAGGAACTCCTCGGGGCGGGTCGAGAACTGCACGCTGTAGCTCAGGCCGAGATCGCCATAGACCCGTTGCACCAGCCGGAGCAGGCGCTCGACCTCGTCGGCGATCTGGTCTTCGCTGACGAAACAGTGAGCGTCGTCCTGGCTGAACTGCCGGAGCCGGGTCAAGCCAGACAGCACGCCCGACGCCTCGTTCCGGTGCAGCACGCTCTGATCGTGGAATCGGAGGGGCAGGTCGCGGTGGCTGCGTAGCTCGCTCGCGAAGACGAGCATGTGTCCGGGGCAGTTCATGGCCTTGATGCCGAACGGCTCGCCCTCGGACTCGACCAGGAACATGTTCTGCCGATAGTGCTCCCAGTGGCCGGACGTCTCCCAGAGCCGCTTGTTGAACACGAGGGGGGTACGCAGCTCGACGTAGCCCTCGGAGGCGAGCACCGAGCGCATGTAGTCGGCGAGGATGTTCCAGAGACGCGTGCCCTTCGAGAGCCAGAACGGCGCGCCCGGGGCCCAGGAGTGGAACATGAAGAGTCCCAGCTCCCGCCCCAGCTTGCGGTGGTCCCGTTTCTTGGCCTCCTCGAGCCGGTGCAGATGGTCCTGCAGGTCCTTGTCGCGGAAGAAGGCCGTCCCGTACACCCGCTGCATCGGCTGGCTGCTGGCGTCCCCCTTCCAGTAGGCGTTGGAGGTCGATTGCAGCTTGAACGCCTTGAGCTTGCCCGTTGACGGCACGTGGGGGCCCACGCAGAAATCGATGAAGGCGTCCTTGATCGTGTAACAGGAGACGGTCTCCCCGCCCTTCTCCTCGATCAGCTGCACCTTGAGCGGCTCCCCGCGCTCGGCGAAGTAGCGCTTGGCGTCCTCCTTGGGCATCAGCTTCCGCTCGAACTCGAGATCCGCGGAGGCCAGCTCCCGCATCTTCGCCTCGATGGCCTCGAGGTCCTCCGGCACGAATGGACGCTCGACCACGAAGTCGTAGTAGAAGCCATCCTCGATCGCCGGGCCGATGCCGCACTGCGTTCCCGGAAACAGGTGCGTGACGGCCGCCGCCATCAGGTGGGCGGTACTGTGGCGGTAGAGGTTCAGCGCCTCCGCGCTCTCCGGCGTGACCACGCTGAGCCGCGCGTCCTGGTCGATGGTATGGGACAGATCCACCATGCGACCGTCCACCACGGCGGCCAGCGCCGCCTTTGCCAGGCGAGGCGAGATGCTCGCGGCCACGTCGCGCACCAGCGTGCCGTGCGGCACGGAGCGCGTGGATCCATCCGGGAGCGTGACAGTCACCTGACTCATTCGGAGACTCGGGGGGAGAGTTAAAGAGCGTGGGTCTAGCGCTGCACGGTCGAGTGGCTCAGCTGGGGTGAGGATCCAGCGCGGACGGGGGAGGCGGACCGAGTGGTAGGCACGGGCGGACTCGAACCGCCGACCTCCTGCGTGTCAAGCAGGCGCTCTAACCACTGAGCTACGCGCCTATGTCTTGGGGAACGCATGCTTCAGAAAGAAAAGCTAGTATAGCAACCGCCCAACCGGGCAGTCAAACGACCGGCCGCACTCCGGGCCACGGGCTCCCGCTGCGGGTGGGGCGGGTTGGTCGGGGGGTGTGGGCGCGCCGCGCCACGCCGCCAACACGTCTGGTTCGACGTCAGCGGACGAGGCTCTTCAGGGCCTTCCCGGGGGTGAACCGGACGACCCGTCGCTTCGGGATCTTGATGGCGGCCCCGGTCTGAGGATTGCGCGCCGTGCGCGCCTTGCGCTGTACCGTCTTGAAGGTGCCAAAGCCCACGAAGGCGACCGGGTTCCCCCTCTTGAGCGAGCGTGTGACGCCGTCGAGAAACGAGTCGAGCGCTCCCGTCGCGTTCGTCTTGGTGATGCCGGTGTCCTTGGCGATCTTCGCGATGAGTTCCTGCCTGTTCATGGGGCCTCCTGGTGTGTTCCGGCATCGGTCGAGTCTGACGCGCCGTCCGCAACCGGGTGCGCCGCGGTTATACGCGAGGCCCCGAACGCTGTCAAGAGGAGCGGCAGGGGTGACGGTGCTGAAAGCCTGCTGCGGGGGTCGAGACTGCGCGCGAACGCCGAGGCACTCACGCCACGTTCTTCAGGGCAAGATGCTCGAGCGCGCGTTCGAGGATCGGATCCGTGTCCGGCGGGGTGGCACCCAGCTCACCGATCGGCGAGTCGACGTGCACGTCGGGCTCGAGTCCGGCCTCGTGGATCGCCTCGTCCGAGGGATCCAGATAGCGGCCGTGCGTCAGCCACAGTCCGCTACCGTCGGGGAGCTTCACCAGCTCCTGAACACCCGCACGGCCCACGGTCGGCTCGCCGACGAGCTCCGCACGGTCGTTACCCGCCAGGGCGGCCGCGAACAGCTCGGCCGCGCCGGCCGTCCCTGCATCGATCAACACGATCACGGGAAGCGTGATCGCGGCGGCGCCCGGGCCGGCGACCACCGGTCGAGGTTCCTCGCCTCGTGTCTCGAGGCTCCCCAGGACGCCGTCGGACACGAAGAGCCGCGCCGCCGCCAGACCGCCCGCCAGGGGGCCGCTGGCCGTCCGCCGCACGTCGACGACGAGGCTCGTGACCGGCTCGTCTCGCAGGGCGGTCGCCTCGGCCTCGACCAGGTCGATGACGTTCGGCGCGAACGCGGAGATCCGCAGATAGCCGACGCCTGGCGCGACGACCCGGGCGGACACGCTCGGCAGCGCCGGTGTCTCGCGGGTCAGCTCGAGCACCTGCGGGTCTGCCGCATTGCCGCGAATGACCGTCAGCGACACGACGGACCCCGCCTCTCCACGGAGGAGTCGCGTGCCGTCGAACACCGACATGTCGCGCGTGGGGCGGCCATCGATGGCCCGGATGTAGTCGCCCGGGGCGAGGCCCGCCCGGGCGGCCGGGGAGCCGTCGCGCGCCGCGATCGTCCTGAGGTAGTAGCGCCGGGTCAACGCCAGTCCCACCCCGGCCTCGGGATCGGGCGCGTCGCGCTCGATCCGCGTCACCTGCTCGGCGCTCAGATACGCGCTGTCCGCGTCGAGGTTGTCGGCCAGACCCCGCAGGGCACCGGTCATGACGCGGTTGATCTCGACCTCCTCCACGTAGTTGTTGGTGACCAGCGAGATGACGTCCTCGAAGATGCGCAGGTGCCGGTAGGCGTCGTCTCGGGCCCTGGTCTTTCCGAGGAGTCCACCGACGACCACGAAGGCCAACAGCGGCGTCGAGATGGCCAACACGAGGAGGCGAGTTCGGGAACTCATGCTCAATGCCCCGTCATCATGCACGTACGAGCACCGCGCTCGAAACAGCGTCAGTCCCGCAACCATTCTATCGGATTGACCGGCGTGTCGTCGATGCGGATCTCGAAATACAGCGTCGATGGTCCCGCCGGGGCCCGCGCGACCTCGCCGATCGGCGCGTGCCGATCGACCCAGGCTCCACGCGACACGGTCGTCGACGCCAGGTGACCGTAGAGGGTGTAGGCCCTCCCGCCGTGGTCAATGACGACGAAGTTGCCGAAGCCCTCGAACTCACCCGCGAAGCCGACCTCACCCTCGTGCACGACGTGGACGACGCTACCCGGTTCGCTCTCGATCTCGATGCCGTTGCGGGTCTGGTCGTCGTCGCGGCCCGGCTCGCCGAAGCCCGACGCCATCCGACCGGCCACCGGCCAATCGAGGGACCCCCGGAACAGTCGCAGCGGGAGCGCCACACCGGCGCCCCGCGGTGCGTCTCCCTGCTCCATGGCCTCGAGCGCGGTCTGGAGTCGTCGCTGCACGAGCTGCAGCTCGCCGGTGAGCTGGGCGTTCAGGTCGCGTCGGCCGTCAATCTCGCGAATCATGCGCCGCTGCGTCGCCACGGCGCGATCGAGATCCGCTCGGGTTTGCTGCGCCTCCTGGCGCAGCTGGGCCCGCCGGGTCAGGTTCTGCTCGAGGGTCTCGTGGCTGGCGTGGAGTGCCGCCAGCGTGGCCTTGTGCTCCGCCACGCGCTCGTGATCCAGCCGCGCCAGCTGGGAGACGGTGCGGTACGCTCGGCCGAACCGGCGCAGATCGCTGAGGTCGAGCAGTAGCCGTGTGTAGCCGGCGTGCCCGAGCTTGTAGAGCGCGACGAACCGCTCCCGCAGCTCGGGGCGCTACGCGTCGACGATCTCCTCGAGCGCCGCGATGCGGTGACCGCTCTCCTCGAGCTGGCGTGTGGTGTCCTCCAGCTCCAGGGTGTTACGATCCAGCGCGGCCGCGCTCTCCTGGCGCTCGGCGTCGAGCCGCTGCAGCTCGTCGACCAGCTCGCGCGTTCGGAGCACCAGGTAGTCCGCCTCGTTGCGGAGGCCCTTCATGCGCTCGGTCGCCTCGTCGGCCGACGCCTCGGTCTTTCGGCGGTCGGCGGTTTGAGCCGCGAGCGCGACGTGCAGGATGATCAGGAAGGACGTGACGACGGCCACCCGGGGTGCGAGGCGGCGCCGCCGAATCGGGGCATCCCAGGATGAGCGCACGAAGTGTGATGGTCTCCCGAGAGTGGGGCCGTCGGCCGGGTCGCTCGGAATCCGGCGCAACGGTTCGAAGTATAGCATGCGCCCGGGCCCCCTCGCCGCGCCGGCGCTGAGATGCTAGTGTAGTGTCCCTGAAATATCTTTACATATCAACGACCTGCGTGCAATATCGGCGGGACGAATGATGCCGCCGCCGCTCTGTCCATGGCCGCGAAGGATCGGCGACTCCTGGAACAGTGGGCCCGTAGTACGTCGGCCCCGCATCGGGTAGTCATCCGCGCGAAGGCGTTGCTGCTGGCGACCGAGGGGTTTCCAACAGCCGCATTGCCGCGACCGTGGACGTCAGCCGGCCGACCGTGCTGGCTTGGCGCGACCGGTTTGGAGAGGAGGGCGTTGATTCGGTGTTCGAGATGCGTGAGGGGCGCGGGCGCAAACCGACGATCAGTGCGCGCAGGGTCAAAGCCATCGTCCACGCAACGTTGCACCGCACGCCACCGGGGGCGACCCCCTGGAGTTGTCGCACGATGGCGAAGGCGCAGGGGGTCAGTCGCTCGACCGTGCAGCGGATCTGGGACGCGCATGGCCTCCAGCCCCATCGAGTGGAGACGTTCAAGCTGTCGACCGATCCCGCGTTCGTGGAGAAGCTGACGGACGTCGTGGGGCTGTACATGAATCCGCCCGAGAAGGCCGTCGTGCTGTGTGTGGACGAGAAGAGTCACATTCAGGCGCTGGACCGGACGCAGCCCGGGCTGCCGATGAAGAAGGGCCGCTGTGGGACACTCACGCATGACTACAAGCGCCACGGGACAACGACCTTGTTCGCCGCGCTGAACATGCTGACCGGGCAGGTCATCGGCGAGTGCCACGGCCGGCATCGGCATCAGGAGTTCCTGAAGTTTCTTCGCCAACTCCACCGCGCGTTCCCCTCTCGCCTCGACCTCCACCTCATTCTGGACAACTACGGCACGCATAAACATCCGACCGTGCGGGCCTGGCTGGCGGCCCATCCGCGCTTCACGCTCCACTTCACCCCTACCGGCGCATCGTGGCTCAACCTCGTCGAGAGTTGGTTCAGCCAGCTCACGCAGAAACGCATCCGCCGCGGGGTGTTTTGCAGTGTCGACGAACTCGTCGCCGCCATCAACGATTACCTCCAGCGCTACAACGACAACCCCCAACCCTTTGTCTGGACCGCGACGGTCGATACGATTCTAGAGAAGGTTGGGAAGTGCAAAGTTATTCTTGGGACACACCACTAGTTTGGTGTGGCAGGGCGGTTCGCCGACGGCGAGCGCCCGAGGGCACGATCTCATGCGGATTCTGGGTGTCGACTACGGTGAGCGGCGCATCGGGTTGGCGGTCAGCGACCCGTCGGGCATGCTCGCGCGACCGTGGCGGGTCCTCCAGCACGCCGGGTCGGTCGCCAAGGCGGCGCAGATGCTCGCCCGGGTCGTCGAGACCCTGGGGCAGCAGGAGGACGGCCTCGGGGCGATCGTGATCGGGTTGCCCACCCGGTTGGACGGGTCGCCTCACGAGCAGACGGCTCGCGTCCGGACGCTGGCTCAGGCGCTGGCCCGACACACGGGCGTGCCGATTCGGTTCCAGGACGAACGGCTGACCAGCCGGGAGGCGGAGAGTCGCCTCGCGCTCAGGGAGCGGGACTGGCGAAGGCGGAAGGCGAAGCTGGATGCCGCCGCGGCGGCTGTGATGCTTCAGGATCACCTGGACCAGCAGGCCGATGCGCCCGTCCCCCTATCCGGTGAGCGCCGGTGAGCGTGAGATACGCGCTTGGGGCCGCCGCCGTCGTGCTGCTCATGATCGGCGGCTACACGGTGGGCGCCCTCCATGCCCGCCTCGTCCAGCCCTTTCAGGGCTATACCGGTGAGGAGCGACTCGTCGAGATTCCGCAGGGGGCGTCGGTCACCGCCATCGGCGATCGGCTGGTCGACGCCGGGGTCGTACGCGATCAGGGCCTCTTCCGCTGGGCGCTCCGCGTGACCGGTCAGGGGCGGCGGCTCCAGTCCGGTCACTACCGCTTCGACCGGCCGATGTCGGCCGTCGAGGTCGTGAGGAAGCTCTCACGCGGCGACGTGCGGCTGGCGACGATCACCTTCCCCGAGGGGCTCCGGATGGACGAGATGGCCCGCGTCTTCGAGCGCACCGGGTTCGGGACCGCCGCCGAGTTTGCCGCGGCGGCCGCCGATCCTGCGCCGATCGCCGCACTCGATCCCGAGGCCACCGACCTCGAGGGCTATCTGTTCCCGGACACCTACCGAGTCCCCATCGGCACGACGGCCCTCGAGCTGGTGGGGGTGATGGTGCGCGGGTTCGAGCGCGCGTTCGACGGAGGGCTCCGGCAGGAGGCCGAGGCCCAGGGCTACACGCTGCGTCAGACCGTGACGCTGGCCTCGCTCGTGGAGAAGGAGACCGCGAGAGCCGACGAGCGGGAGATCGTGTCCGGCGTCTACACGAACCGCCTGCGGATCGGGATGGGGCTGCAGTGCGACCCGACCGTCATCTACGCGCTCCAGCGCGCGGGTCTCTACGACGGCAACCTGACGCGGGCCAGCCTCGCCTTCGATTCACCCTACAACACCTATCGCTACCCCGGACTCCCTCCCGGTCCGATCGCCGCGCCCGGCAAGGCCGCGCTCGAGGCTGCGGTGCGTCCTGCCGAGGTCGACTACCTCTTCTTCGTCAGCCGCAACGACGGATCGCATGCGTTCGCCAGGACGCTGAGAGAGCACAACCGCAACGTGCAGGAGTATCAGGTTCGCTACTTCCGCGAGAAGCGGCTGCGAGACTCGGGACGGCAGTAGTATGCTCGCTCCTCGCGCCTGGGCGCGCTGCGAACCCGATCCGTGACCGCATCTCGACGGCGGTGCACTAGCGGTCCTACCGTTCCCCCCACTTGAGCTTCCGGCGGAGGACCTCGAAGTAGCTGCGGGTGGAAGCGCGGACGAGCCGGAGGTACGACCCGGCGTGCGCGACCGTCACCACATCATCGCCCCGGAGCTGGAAGCCCGATTGGCCATCGAAGGTCACGTAGATCTCGTCGTTCGCGCCGTCGACCAGGGGTCGAACCCTGATCTCCGCGGTCGCGGGGAGGACGATGGGGCGGTTGGCGAGCGTGTGGGGCGCGATGGGCGTCAGCAGCAGCGCGTCGATGGCGGGATGGACGATCGGCCCGGCCGCCGCGAGGTTGTACGCGGTGGATCCGGTCGGGCTCGCCAGGATCAACCCGTCGGCACGCAGCCGCGTGACGAACTGCTCGCCGACCGATACGGAGAGGTTGATGATGCGCGCCAGCGCGCCCTTGGTGATGACGACGTCGTTCAGGACGATTCGGTTCGCGAAGACCTCGCCGCCTCGAATGGTGCGCGAGCGCAGCATCATCCGTCGATCGACGTCGGCGGTGCCGTTCAGCGCCGATTCGAGCGAGGGGTAGAGCTCGGGGAGGGTGATCTCGGTGAGGAACCCGAGGCTGCCGAAGTTGACGCCGAGGATTGGAATGTCGACACCGGCCTCGGCGATGCGATCGGCCATGCCGATGAGCGTGCCGTCTCCCCCGAGCACCAGGACGAGGTCGACCTGGCGGGGCAGGTCGTCCCGCGTGGCGGTTCGGTACGCGGCGGGCGATCCCGCCAGCAGCGCGGTCTCGGACTCGAGCACGGCGTCCACTCGGCGCGCGTCGAGCCAGGTCGCGATCTGGACGACCACCTCGGCCGCCTCGCGCAGGTGCGACTTGGCCACGACGCCGACTCGCCGCACGGGCGCGGCCGCCGGTGGGGTGGTGGTCTCGGCGCTCATGAGATGCTCTCGGCGGGTCGTGACGGTGGCGAGCCCGCCCCGCGGCGGAGATGCAGGAGGAACTCGCGATTGCCCTCGCTCCCGGTGATGGGTGACGGGGTCCTCGCGGCGCAGTGCAATCCTACCCGATCGGCGAACGCCGAGATCTCGTCGACGACCCGCGTGTGGATCAGGGGATCGCGGACGACGCCGCCCTTCCCGACCTCGGCCCGGCCAGCCTCGAACTGCGGCTTGACCAGCACGACGACATCGGCGCCCGGGTTCAGCAGCGGCGGGACGACGGGGAGGATCTGCGTCACCGAGATGAAGGCGACGTCGACCGTCACGATGTCGACACGCCGGAGCCCCGCCGGGAGCATCTCGGCCACCAGGGCGCGGGCGTTGAGACGCTCGAGCACGAGCACGCGCGGGTCGTTCCGCAGCCGCCAGTCGAGCTGCCCGTGTCCGACGTCGACGGCGATCACACGCGCGGCGCCGCGCTGGAGGAGCGCGTCCGTGAAGCCACCCGTGGAGGCCCCGATATCGAGGGCCAGCCGTCCCGAGGCCGGGATGCCGAAGGTCGCGAGCGCGTGCGCCAGCTTGACGCCGCCCCGGCCCACGTACGGGTGATCGGGTTCGGCCAGGGCGAGATCGGCGTCGGGGGACACCGGGCTACCGGCCTTCGTGACCACCCGACCGTCGACCCGGGCGCGTCCGGCCAGGATGAGGGCGCGCGCCCGCTCACGGGTGGCGACCAGCCCCCGCTCGACCATCAGCACGTCGAGCCGCTGACGTCGTGTCATCTCACCGTCGCTAGGTCAGCTGGTGCGATGGAGGACCCAGTCGGCGATCTGGCCCAGCCGGCCCTCGAGGCCGGCCGCGGCCAGGGCCTCGTGCGCCCGCGCGATGCACTCGGCGGCGAGTCCGCGGGACCGATCGATGCCATGAAGGGCAGGATAGGTCGGTTTGCTGGCCGCGGCGTCCTTGCCGGCCGACTTGCCGAGCTGCGCCGGCGCGCCCTCGACGTCCAGGATGTCGTCCACAATCTGGAACGCGAGACCGAGCTCGGCCCCGTATCGATCCGCGGCGGCCGTGTGTGCCGGCGATCCGCCGGCCATCACAACGCCGGCGCACACGGCGGCGCGGAAGAGCGCGCCGGTCTTGCGCGCGTGCATCGCCCTGAGCTCCTCGCCACTCAACGGGAACGCACCTCCCGGCCCGGCACCTGCCGCCTGGATGGCGGCGTGCAGATCGATGGCCTGTCCCCCCACCATCCCAAGGGCACCGGCGGCGGACGCCACGAGGGCGATCGTACGCAGCTTGCGACCGGCCAACTCGCTGTCCTGGATCCCGGTCCGCGGCGATGGCTCCCGTGCCATCAGGCTGAAGGCCTCGGTCAGCAGGCCGTCACCCGCGAGAATGGCCATGCCTTCGCCATAGACGACGTGACAGGTAGGGCGACCCCGGCGCAGCGTGTCGTCGTCCATGGCCGGCAGGTCGTCGTGGATGAGCGAGTAGGTGTGAATGAGCTCGAGCGCGCAGGCCGCCGGCATGGCCAGCGCACGGGCGCCGCCCGTGGCCTCCTCGTCGGTGCCGTTCGGCCGGGCCACGGCCTCGGCGGCCGCAAGCGTCAGGATGGGTCGGAGCCGCTTGCCGCCCGCCAGCGCGCTGTAACGCATGGCGTCGCCGACGAGGGGGGGGCACGCCGGGCTCGCCGGGAGCACGTGCTCCAGCGCGGCGTCGATCCGCCGTCGCTGGACTCTCAGATACTCGGCGAGGTCGGACGGCGTCACCGTTGCTTGTCGGGCTCCGTCCCCGCGTCGAGCGCGAGGCTGGCCGGTGCCTCGCGTACCTCCCCGCGGTCGTTGAGGATCTCGATGCGCCGCTCGGCCTTCTCCAGCGTGTCGTGGCAGATGCGGGACAGTTGCACGCCCCGCTCGAACAACCCGAGGGACTTCTCGAGCGGGAGGTCGCCCTCCTCGAGCGTCTTGACGATCTGCTCGAGCTCGGTGATGGCGGACTCGAAGTCTTTGGTCGTCTCCATGGGTCAGGTCTTCTTCACCACGCACGACAGCTCGCCGCGGTGCAGCGTCACACGGACGGCATCCCCCGCGTCGACGGCCTCCGCATCGCGGATGATCGCGGTGCGGTCGGCGTTCCAGCAGACGGCGTACCCGCGCCCCAGGACGCCCAGCGGGCTGAGGGTGTCGAGCCGGCCCGCCAGCACCCGCAGCCGCGCGTCGCGGGTGTGAAGCGCGCGTGTCACCGCGCCGCCGAGCCGGCCATCGGCGGCCACCAGGCGCGCACGGAACGCGCCCAGCATGCGCCGCAGGTCGTGCGCCTCCAGTCGGCGCCGTAGATCCTGAAACTGACGTTGGCGGCGCCCCAGCGCCTCGTGTCCCTGGTGACGCAGCTCGTGTGTCAGATCTGCGATGCGGCGGAGATGGGACCCCAGGCGCGCCGGCCACCCGGCGAGTCCCGGACGCCGGTCGAGCAGGTGCAGCTGGCGGGCGGCCCGTTGCACGATCAGCCGAGTCGCCGCCTGCGCCCGGTCACGCAGCCGGTCGACGCGGGCCAGCACCTCTTCCTCGGCGGCGATGACCAGCTCCGCGGCGGCCGACGGCGTCGCCGCCCGGAGGTCCGCCACGAAGTCGGCGATCGTGAAGTCGACCTCGTGCCCCACGGCGGAGATGATGGGCACTGGCGCCGCCGCGATGGCGCGCGCCACGCGCGCCTCGTTGAAGGCCCAGAGGTCCTCGATCGATCCCCCGCCTCGCCCCACGATGATCACGTCGAGACCCGGGACCCGGGCGATCGTCTCCAGGCTCCGGGCAATGTCCTCGGCGGCGTCGCCACCTTGCACCCGCGTGGGCTTGATGATCACGTGCAGGTTCGGATGCCGCCGGTGGAGCACGTTGATGATGTCCTTGATGGCGGCTCCGTCGAGGGAGGTGACGACCCCGATCTTGCGGGGTAGTCGCGGGAGCGGCCGCTTGCGTGTGGGAGCGAACAGTCCCTCGTCCTGCAGGCGCTTCTTGAGCTGGTCGAAGGCGAGCTGGAGCGCCCCGCGACCATGTGGCTCGAGGTGTTCGCAGACGATCTGGTACTCCCCCTTGCGCTCATAGACGCTGACCCGCCCGCGCGCCACCACATGCTGGCCGTCCTCGGGTGTGAACCGCAGGTAGCGCAGCGCCGTCCGAAACATGACCGCCTTCAGCTGGGCGCCCTGATCCTTGAGCGTGAAGTACACGTGTCCGCTGTGCCAGTGGCGACAGTTGGAGATCTCGCCCTCGACCCAGGCCTCGACGTAGCGCTCCTCGAGCAGACCGCGGATCTCGGCGGTCAGCTCACTGACCGACAGGATGCGACGCACCGGCGGTGCGGGCTGCGGGTCCGGCGCCTCGTCGAACGGAAGCTGGTCGAACAGACCGGTCACGCGACGGGTACCTCGCGCGCCAGCACGGCGTCGATGTCGCTGGCGGACAGGCTCAGGCGCTCGATCGCGGTCGCCTTGCCGGTGTCCGGATCCGCCGTGATCAGCACGGCATGGAGCAGTGGCCGACCGGTGGCCGGCTCGAAGCGGGCGGGCATGGAGTTGAGGAACCGCCCCAGGGCCGCCTCCTTCTCGACGCCGATGATGGAGTCGTGGGGACCCGTCATGCCGACGTCGGTGATGTAGGCGGTGCCGCCGGGCAGGATCTGCTCGTCCGCCGTCTGGACGTGGGTGTGGGTCCCGACGACCGCCGTGACGCGGCCATCGAGGTGCCACCCCATGGCGATCTTCTCGGAGGTGGCTTCGGCGTGGAAGTCCACGACGATCACGCTGGTCTCTTTCTGCACTCGCTCGATCTGCTCGAGCACGACCTCGAAGGGGTTGTCGAGCGGCACCATGAAGACACGGCCCATGACGTTGACCACGCCAACGGCGTGCCCGGCCGCGGACCTGGCGACATGGTGGCCGGTCCCTGGCACGCCGGCGGGGAAGTTCGCGGGGCGCAGAAGCCGGGGCTCGACCGCGATGTACTCGACCGCTTCCCGCTGGTCCCAGACGTGGTTGCCGGAGGTCATGACGTCCACGCCGGTCTCGAGGATCGCGGCGCCGATTTTGGCCGTGATGCCGCGGCCGGCCGCCGCATTCTCCGCATTCGCGATCACCAGGTCTGCGTCGTAGCGATGCGCGAGACCGGGCAGCGCCCTGCGCACCAGTAGCCGACCCGGTTTGCCGACGATGTCACCGATGAAGAGCACCCTCATGACGATGTGGAGCACCGAATAATCGCGGCGGGCGACGAGTGTCGCCTCCTCAGCTCGCTGACTCGATCGGAATGAGGATGTCTTTGCCGCGTCGCTCGGGGATCTTCGGGACCACGACGTGGAGCTCGCCCGCCTGAAGCGTCGCGCGTCCACGGCCGGCATCGACGGCGCCGCCGAGCCGGATGGCTCTCGCGAACCGACCGAAGCTGCGCTCGACGACGTGGAACCGGCGCGTCCCCGGTCCGACCGGCGCCGGCGGGATCTTCTCACCGACGATGGCGACCGTGCCGTCCTTGGCCAGGACGCGAACCGAGTCGGCCGCGATGCCGGGTAGGCCCACCCGTATCTCGAAGGCCTCGGTCGTCTCGAACACGTCGACGGCCGGGGTCCAGTCGCCGAGAACGCATCGGTCCCCCGGCACGTGTCCACGCTGCAGATCCTCGAACACCTGGCGGATCTCCTCCGCTAGATCCTCCATGCCCGTCGGGAGCAGCGTGGGATCGATCACGTGGCCGTCATTATAGTGCGACTCCCCCTGTCGGTTCGGGTCCCCCCGACGGCCACACCCACTCCGGTTCGGGCGGGTTCGTTCGATGGCCGCAGCGAGCCTCAGGGTCTCGATACGGCGAGATCTTTTTCATTTGTGGGAGCTGTTCAGTATATAAATATATATTAGTGTAATACACTCATATATATTGCTTTACACAAACTAATATACTGTTCTATACTCCTGATGTGGGTTGGAAAGAAGGAACGGTTGAGGGAGGCAGAATCGAGTCGAACCACGTGAGAGCCGCGAGCAATCTCGTGAAGAACAACATCACTTCAATGGAGGGTCGATCATGAGTATCGTGCGATGGGAGCCGTTCCGCGACTTCGCGGAGATTCAGGATCGGATGAACCGTCTGGTCAATGTCGTATCTGCCGGGCGGGGCTGGGAGGAGCCGATGACGCGCGGCGCGTGGGTGCCGTCTGTCGACGTACACCAGAGCGCCGACCGGGAGCTCGTGTTCGCCGTCGAGCTACCCGGCATGAAGCGTGAGGACATCGACGTGACGGTGGAGCACAACACCTTGACGATCCGCGGCGAGCGAAAGCAGTCCACGGACGTGAAGGAGGAGCAGTATCACCGGGTCGAGCGCGCCTACGGGACCTTCAGCCGGTCGTTCTCGCTGCCCGAGACGGTCGATTCGGCCAAGGTCCGGGCCGAGTACAAGGAGGGGGTCCTCACGCTGACCGTGCCGATGCGGGAAGAGGCGAAGCCGAAGCAGATCGAGGTCAAGGTCGCCTGAGAGCGAGCTGCCTCGCGATCGGAAGCCGCCGGGCGGATTCTCTCCGCCCGGCGTTTTTTTCGTGGCGGGCGGGGTTCGATCGGGTGTCGGCAGTCGACGGCCGGCACGTTTTCGGGTAACCTCAAGGGTCATGACTGATGCAATCGAGGAGTCACCCGAGGTCGTTCCGCCACCCGAGCCGGTCGAGCCGGCCGCGCCCATCGAGAACCGCTTTCTGTTCGTCGACGTGGCGGCGCAACGCGCGAAGCAGCTGCGGCGCGGGTCGGTGCCGCGGCTCAGCGAGGACGGCGGTCACTGGGACCAGCCCTTCAAGCTCGAGCGCGTGGCGATGGATGAGGTGACCTCGGGTCTGATCCACTACTCGCTCCCGGACGACCCGGCGAACCCCTCCAAGGCGAAGGAGTGAGCCCATCCGAGATTCACGACTTGCTGATGGGCGCCCTGCAGGGGCTCGGCGCCACATCGCTCTTCCTGCTCGTGCTGTTCATCGGGTTCTGTGTCGTGCTGGGGTTTCCGAAGCTCCGGCCGACGACCCGATCGACGATGGTGCACCGGAGCCTCGACGAGCTCGTCGGCGCGCCGATGACCTACCTCCCGCCCGATGCCCCGCGCGGACCCGTCGATCAGCTTCGGACGCCGGAACTTCTCGAAGCTGACGCTCGTCAAAAACAGGTGGACGTCGCAGCCGTTCCGGCTGCCGGCTCGTCGTAAGCGTCCAACGTCGCCCCCGGAGGATCGCGTCGAGCGAGACCACGTGGGGCGAGCTGCGACGAGCGATCGGGCGGCTCTCTGCTTCACACCGCCGCCTGGAGGCGAATGATGCTCGAGTTCTTGGTGCTCGCGTCGGTGGTCGTGGGAGCCGTGGTGGTCGTGGCCATCGCGGCAGTCGGGCTCCTCCTTGCCAAGCTGGTGCTTTGGGTGCTGCTGTGGCCCGTGCGCCTGGTGGCGAAGCTCGCGCTCTTCGTCCTGTTCCTGCCGATCCTCCTCTTCAAGGGGGCGCTGGCGGTGGTGGTGGGCCTAGCCGTGGTTCCCGCCCTGGCGGTCGTGGCGGTGCTGGCGCTCGGGGTCGGCCTGCTGATCCTGGCCGTGCCCCTGCTCCCGCTCCTCCTGGTCGGGCTGGTCGTGTGGATGCTCGCCCGCGGCTCGAGCCGTCCGTTGCCGGCCGTGCGCTAGTACTACTTTGTTAGATCGCACAATTTGGGCGAGATCCGACAAGTGATCTAATTTGAGGACATTGTACTTTTCCGGCGAATTCGGGACCCTGCGCGGTAGTGCACGACCGCCGCACGGTGGGGCAGTTGCGTCGCCTGATGAGATGGCTCGAGGCCTTCAAGGCGTGCTTCGGCCATCGCGCACAGGAGCTGGCGTTGCGCCGGTACGTCCAGGGGTTGCTCAGCGACAGCCCGCGCAAGTCGATGGAAGCGATGCTGGCGCGGGGGACCGATCCCGGGGGCTATCAAGCGTTCCAACACTTCATCACCGATGCGCCGTGGAGTGCCGACGGCGTCTGGCGCTGCCTGCGGGCGGTGCTGCCCGAACGCGAAGGGCTGGTGATCTTCGCTGGCACGAGTTTCCCCAAGCCAGGGACGTCCTCGGTCGGGGTGGCCCGCCAGTACTGTGGGGCCGTGGGGAAAGTCGCCAATGGCCAAGTGGCGGTCACCGCGGCGCTGTGGACCGGGCTGCGCGCCTACTTGCTGGGGGCCGCGCTCTATGTGCCCGAGGCGTGGCTGACCGACGCCGCCCGCGATCGGGCGCGGCTTCCCCGGGGTGTCCGGTTGCAGGCGAAGTGGCGCCAAGCGCTCACCCTGCTCCGGCAGGTGCGCGCCAGCGGCCTCACCGGCACCGGCGTGCTGGCCGATGCGGAGTTTGGCGATACCGGCCTGTTTCGGGCCATGTGGCATCGGTTGCGGCTCCCCTATGCGGTGGGGATTTTCTCGTCGCAGACCGTGTTCCTGGGGCGGCCGCGCCTCGGGCACCGGCGGGGCGGCCGGCTGGGGCGCCCGCGCACCCGGCCAGACCTGGCGGCGGGCGTGCGGGCGTACACGGTGGCCCAGGCCGCCAAGGCGCAGCCGCGGTGGCGGCCCATCAGCTGGCGCAACCGCCGCGGCGGGCGCCGCTGGACGGTCCAGTGTGTGGCCCTGCGGGTGACCCCGGCCCACGACTGGCGCGACCGCCGGCTCGCCCCCGAGGTGTGGCTGCTGGCCGAACGCGACACGGGCGCGACGCCGCGGACCAAATACTTCTTCGTCAACCTGCCGGCCACCACCTCCTGGCCGCAGCTCGTCCGACTCGCGCATCAGCGGTGGGCCATCGAGCAGCAGGACCAAGAGTTGAAGACCCACCTCGGGTTGGATCACTTCGAAGGCCGCACGTTCCCGGGCTGGCACCATCACGTCGTGCTCACCGCCGTGACGTACAACTTCCTGCAGGCCGAGCGGCGGCGGCACCTCGCCGGGCTCACCTTTCCAGTGGCCCGCGCGATCGTGCAGGAAATCTTCACCGCGGACCTCTTTGCTCCACGGCCGTTCTACCTGAAGCGCATCGAGGCGCTAAAGTCGGTGCAATCGCGGATCTAACAAAGTAGTACTAGTGGACTGAGAACAGTCCACTACTAGCACTCGGTTGTCGGTTGTGGGTGGGACGGAACGGCGACTGGGCGACTACGGAGCCGGGGTATCCCCTGGGAGAGGCGGCACCGCGCTGCCCCAGTCCGTGTCTCGCTCGTAGGCGTCACTCATTCTCAGCAGCGTCTCTTCGTCGAAGCGGCGCCCAATGAGCTGAACACCCACGGGAAGCCGGTCGCGAGTGAGCCCGCACGGGAGACTGACGGCGGGCAGGCCCGCGAGATTGGCGCCGACCGTGAAGATGTCCACCAGGTACATCTGCATGGGGTCGTCGGTCTTTTCGCCGATCCTGAACGCCGCTGTCGGACTCGTGGGCATCGCGATGGCGTCGACGTGCTCGAGCGCGGTTTCGTAATCACGCCGAATCAACGTGCGGACCTGCTGCGCCTTGAGGTAGTAGGCGTCGTAGTACCCCGCGCTGAGGACGTAGGTGCCGAGCATGATCCGCCGCTTGACCTCCGGTCCGAATCCCAGCGCGCGCGAGCGCTCGTACATCGCCGTCAGGTCGCCGTCCGCATCGGGCGCAGCGCGGTAGCCGTAGCGCACGCCGTCGTACCGCGCGAGATTGGAGCTGGCCTCGGCCGTCGCCACGAGGTAGTAGACCGGGATGGCGTGTGGCGCGCCGGGCAGATCGATGTCGACCAGGCTCACCCCTCGACCCCGGAGGACCGTGAGCGCCTCGTCGAATCGCGCGACCACGTCCTCGTCGACGCCCTGCGCCAGGGTTGCGCGCGGCACGCCGACGCGAGCGCCGGTCACGTCGCCGGTCAGGGCGGCGGCGAAATCCGGCACCGGGTCCCCGGCGGACGTCGAGTCGTGCGGATCGTGGCCGGCGACCACGCTCAACACCAGCGCGGCGTCTCGAACCGTTCGGGCGAAGGGGCCGATCTGATCGAGCGACGAGGCGAAGGCGATCAAACCATAGCGAGAGACCCGTCCGTAGGTTGGCTTGAGCCCCACGACGCCGCACATCGATGCCGGGAACCGGATCGAGCCACCCGTGTCCGACCCCAGCGCCACGGGCGCCATCCGGGCGGCGACCGCCACCGCCGAGCCGCCGCTCGACCCGCCGGGAATGCGTTCCGGGTCCCAGGGATTGCGGGCGGGACCGAACGCGGAGAACTCGTTCGAGGATCCCATCGCGAACTCGTCGCAGTTCGTCTTACCGATCACGATGGCGCCCGCGCGTTCCAATCGGGACACCACCGTGGCGTCATAGGGCGGGACGAATCCATCCAGGATGCGCGACGACGCGGTTGTCGCCACGCCCTTCGTGCAGATGTTGTCCTTGATGGCGACCGGGACGCCCAGGAGGGACCCACCCGGTCCGGCCGGGCGCGTCCGGTCGATCTGGGCGGCGCGGGCCAACGCGCGATCCGCCGTGACGGTGTTGAACGCGTTGAGGGAGCCGGCGAAGCGTTCGACGCGGTCGAGGAAGGCGCGGCAGACCTCGGTGGCCGATAGATCACCCCCGGCGACGGCCTCTCGTATTCCACCGGCGGTCCACCGATCGAGCATCAGCCGATCACCCGTGGCACCTTGAAGAGCCCGGGCCCCGCCGCCGGGTCGGGTGCGTTGGCCAGTGTCTGGTCCCGATCCAATGACGGGCTGGTCGTGTCCGGTCGGAGCGCGCGCTGGGCATCGAAGGCGTGGGACGTGGGCGGCACGCCGCTCGTGTCGACCTGCTGGATCTGCCGGGCGTACGACAGAATCTCGGCGAGCTGCGTGGCGAGCAGGCTCCTCTCCTCGTCCGTGAGGGCGAGCCGCGCGAGCGCGGCTATGCGCTCGACGTCATCGAGGGTGAGGGGGGAGGGCATGGCGAGATGCTAGCACGGCCGCGCGCGCGGCCAGACGCGCGCGACGGACCGGTCCGGCGCGTATCGCCTCACCCGAGTTCCGACGATTGTATGATGAACGGAGGGCCAGTCGAGGCCTTCAACCCGAACGGCGGAGCTGTTCCGGCGCCCGCGACGCCACCGCGCGTCGACCGCGGTCTATCGTTAATGGCCACCCATTCCCTCAGGCCTCCATCCGTCGCCGGGTCCTGGTATCCCGGAGATCCCGACTCGCTGACGCGAGAGGTCGACCGCTACCTGGACCGTGTCGAGTCGGTGCCGCCGGCCGAGCCGCGGGCGGTGATCGCGCCGCATGCGGGTCTGATGTATTCGGGGCCGGTAGCGGCGCACGCCTACAAGGCGGTGGCGGGACGCGCGTTCGAGGCGGCGGTCCTGGTGGGTCCGTCGCACTTCGAGGCCTTCGACGGCGTGGCGCTCTACGGGCGTGGCGCGTTCGAGACGCCCCTCGGTGTCGTTCCGATCGCCGAGGCGCTCGCCGCGGACATCGCTGAAGGCTGCCCGCGCATCGTGCACGCCCCGGCGGTGCACGGCCGCGAGCACTCGCTGGAGATGCAGTTGCCGTTCTTGCAGCGCGTCCTTCCCCGGATACCCATCGTCCCGCTGCTGATGGGAGACCAAACGCGTGAGACGATCGTCGATCTGGCGGCGGCGCTGTCCAGGGGGCTGGCGGGGCGCCCGACGCTGATCGTGGCGAGCACGGATCTGTCGCACTACTTCGATGCGCCGACCGCGGGCAGGCTGGACGGACGGGTTGCGGCGCTCGTCGGGCAGCTGGACCCCGAGGGTTTGCTGGCGGAGATGGAGTCGTATCCGGAGCACGAGCGAGGGCGCTTCGTGGCCTGTGGCGCCGGGCCCACGGTGTCGGTCATGATGGCCGCGCGCGCGCTTGGCGCTCGCCACGCGCGCGTCCTGCACTACGCCGACTCCGGCGACGTCTCCGGAGACAAGCGTGCGGTGGTCGGCTATCTGGCCGCGGTGTTGGGCACAGATCCATGGCCGAACTGACCGTCGGAGAACGGCGGGTGCTCTTTCGGCTCGCCCGACTGGCCATCGGGGCCAGATTCGACGGGTCACGGCCCTCGACGGCGGCCGCGGGCGTCCTGGGGGAGCCGGCCGGGGCGTTCGTGACGCTACGCATGCGCGGCACCCTGCGGGGCTGCATCGGCTACGCGAGTATGGACCTCCCGCTCACGGCGGTCGTGGCCCGGTGCGCCGCCGCCGCGGCCTTCGAGGACCCCAGGTTTTCGCCGGTCGTGCGCGAGGAAGTGGGGGATCTGGAGGTGGAGATCTCGCTGCTCGGCCCGCTGGAATCCACGAGCCGTCTCGACCAGATCGAAATTGGCCGGCACGGGGTCGTGGTCGAGCACGGCCGGCGGCGCGGCCTGCTGCTCCCGCAGGTGGCGATCGAGCACGCCTGGGATGCGGCACGGATCGTCTCGGCGGCCTGCGTGAAGGCGGGCCTGTCACCGGAGGCCTGGCGCACCTACGGCCTCTTCCGGTTCGAGGCCGAGGTCTTCGGTGAGGACGAACTCCCTGCAACACGGTAGCGCACCCGGCTCGGCTTCGCAGGCGCTCTCGGGGCCGCTGCCGATGGAGGTGTTTCTCGTCCCGGTCGGTCGGGAGCGCTACGAGCTCTACTGTGAGAAGGCCGACGACCTACCAGAGGAGGGAGACGACCGCGACAGGCACGGTCTCTTCGGCTCGCTCGCCGGACGCCTGCGGCGTCTTCTCGCGGCGCTTCGGGATGACGGCCCGCGTCCACGCCGCGCGCCGGACACCTGGAGCCGGCGGCTGCGGGCGCGGCTGGTTCGCTGGGTTGCCGAGGCGATCGCCGAGCAGCGTCTCCTCTGGCAGCTGCGCCGCCAGAGCGCGGCGCTGCTGGTCTACCCCGAGGATCTGACCGAGCCGCGGGCCATGGAGATCGTGCGGGCGACCCTGAAGCGGGATGCGGACCGCCATCGCCTGTGGCTGGGGGTGGACGGTGCGCTGCTTCTCGCCTCCGGCGTGCTCGCCCTGGTACCCGGTCCGAACTTGCTCGCGTACTATTTCGCGTTCCGTGTGGTGGGGCACTACCTGTCCCGGCGAGGTGCCCGGCAGGGGTTGTGCCGGGTCGCCTGGCGAGCGCGCGGCAGCACTCCGCTGGTCACGCTGCGCGAGGCCATCTTCCGCTCGCCCGCCGAGCGCGCCGGGCTCGTGCGCGACGTCGCGGCACGGCTCCAGCTCGCACATCTGGCGGTCTTCGTCGAGCGGACGGCGGTTCCAGGCGCGTGATATACTGAGGCCCCGTTGACACTGAACGAGCTCGCGGACCGGCTGACATGTCAGCTCGAGGGTGACGGAGGTCTCGAGGTCCATGGTGTCGCCGGCATCGAGCAGGCAGGTCCGGGCGAGCTCACCTTCTTCGCCAATCCCCGCTACACGGCGATGCTGCGCAGCACTCGGGCCACCGCCGTCATTCTTGACCGCGATGCGCCCGCCGCGCCGTGCGCGATGCTGCGTACGCCGTCGCCCTACCTGGCGTTCGCCGACGCGGTCGGGCTGTTCGTCGACTGCGCCCGGCCGCCGGCCGGCATCCACGCCCTGACGGCGATCGCGCCGGATGCGGAAGTGGGCGCAGGGGTGTCGATCGGCCCCTTCGTGGCGATCGCGGCCGGCGCGCGCGTGGGGCCGGGGACGGTCATCTGCTCCCATGCATCGGTGGGTGAGGGCGCGCGGATCGGCGCAGACTGCCTGATTCACTCGCACGGCTCGATCCGAGAGCGGGTCGTCCTTGGAGACCGCGTCGTGGTGCAGGACGGCGCGGTGATCGGCGCCGATGGCTTTGGCTTCGCGCGTCGGCCGGATGGATCCCACCAGAAGATTCCGCAAGGGGGCCACGTCGTCATCGAGGACGATGTCGAAATCGGCGCGAACACGACGATCGATCGGCCCGCGGTGGGCGAGACCCGCGTGGGCGCCGGCACCAAGGTGGACAACCTGGTGCAGGTGGCGCACGGGGTGCGAGTGGGTCGGCACGCCTTGCTCGCGGCCCAGGTCGGGATCGCCGGCAGCACCACGATCGAAGACGAGGTGGTGCTCGCGGGCCAGGTGGGGGTTGCCGGGCACCTGACCATGGGGCGTGGGGCGAGAGCATCGGCGCAGAGCGGGATTCCCAGTGCGGTGCCGGCCGAGGCCTTCGTCTCCGGCTATCCAGCCATCGACAATCGTGACTGGCTGAAATCGTCGGCCATCTTCAGACGGTTACCCGAGCTCAAGCAGACCGTTCTCGGTCTCGAGCGGCGCATCGCGGAGCTCGAGGAGGCGCTCGCCAGGGTCGCCGGCGCCAGGGAGACCTAGTGTCCTGTCACAGTCATTCGCGGCGTGGGTCTCTCAATGCTCGACGGCTTTGCGTGACGAGGCACTGAGCTGCTGGAGCGTCGCTCGGTTGTCTTCGCGGCGTCGATCCGGGCGGGAGTGGCCGCCCTCCTCCTGTCGTGCTTGCCGGCTGGGGCCGGGGCTGGCGAGCAGGCCAGCCCATCCTCTCCACCGCCGAGATTTCTCAGCCACTACGACTTCCATCTCGGCATCGCGGCGCTGTCCGGGTCCCGCGATCAGTTCGCCTGGGACGCGGATTGCGGCGGCGACCTGGACCTGCTCGACTACGGCAAGGGCCGGGTCAACTTCCCGGCCAACTTCGAAGCCATCATGGGCACCGAATTCCAGCCGTTCGATCCCAACCAGGGGAACTACACCCTGGCCGTGTCGTCGTCCTACCGCCTCCGGCACGGCGAGCTGTCGGGCATCTTCCACCACGTCTCTCGACACCTGGGCGATCGCGCCAAGGACTTTCCGATCGACTGGAACATGGTTGGGCTCGAGTATCTGCACCATCGCGACGCGCGTCGCCTCCGGGTCGAGGGGACCGGGCGAGTCCTCTGGACGACGAAGCGCTCCTTCGTGGACTACGAGGTCATGGTCGTCGCGGGTGTCTCGGGTCGCTACATCTTCACCGATCGGGTCGCGTGGATCGGGGCCGGCGAGGTCACGACGATCGGCGTGGATCGTGCCGAGCGTGACCGGGGGACCCAGAGGGGGGCTACCTGGAAAGCGGTGTCCGGTTGGTCGGGGACGCGGCGGCGATCGAGCTGTTTCTGGCCTTCGAGCGACGCATCGACGCCGACGCGAGAGACGTCGGTCCCCGGTCCTGGGGGATGTTCGGGTTCCGGTTGGTGCCGCGGTGAGCCCGCCCTTCCCGGGAACGCTCCGACCCGGCCCTCTGGTCCATCCCGACCCGCGCCTCCCGCCCGCCGAGAGGGTTCGAGGCACACAGACCGGCTCGGAAGGTGTGCGATAATCACACGCGTGCGCACGTCGAGTAGACGCCGGGGCGCCGCACCTGCCGGCCGCCGCCGCGTCGCCAAGGCCCGAGCTCACGCCCTGCTGCTGGCGCTCGTTGTGGCCGGCCTCGTCCCTGGTGCCGCTCGCGCACAGGTCGAGACCCGCCCTCCCAAGCTCGACTACACGATCACGACCCTGCCCAACGGCCTGACGGTCGTGCTCTCCGAGGACCACTCGACGCCGATCGTGCATCTCCAGCTCTGGTATCACGTGGGCTCCAAGAACGAACGACCCGGTCGAACCGGATTCGCGCATCTCTTCGAGCATCTGATGTTCAAGGGGTCGAAGAACGTGCAGCCCGAGGAGCATCTCTCGATGATCTCCGGGGTGGGTGGCGAGACCAACGCGACCACCAACGAGGACACGACGATTTTCTGGGAGACCGTGCCCGCGCATTACCTGCCCGTCATCTTGTGGCTGGAGGCCGACCGAATGGCCAGCCTGCGGATAGACCGGCGCACCCTCGACGCCGAGCGAGTGATCGTGAAAGAGGAGCGTCGGATGCGCGTCGACAACCAGCCGTTCGGGCGCCTCAACGAGATCATCTACGACCAGGCCTTCACGGTGCATCCCTACAAGCACACGGTGATTGGCAGCATGGAGGATCTCGAGGCCGCGTCCGTCGACGACGTGCGCGAGTTCTACGAAACCTACTACGTCCCCGACAACGCGACGCTGGTGCTGGTGGGCGACTTCGACGCCGGGGAGGCGCTCGAGCTCGTGATCCGTCACCTGGGTCGAGTGCCGAAGGCCAGCCGTCCGGTACCTCGGGATATCCCGACGGAACCCTCCCAGAAGCAGGAGCGGCGGGTCACGCTCGAGGAAGACTGGCCGCTGCCGGCCGTGGTCGTGTCGCACCTGATCACCTACGACGGGCACCCCGACTCCTATCCCTTGCACATTGCCTCCAAGATTCTGTCTGACGGACAGAGCTCGCGGATCCATCGCAAGCTGGTCTACGAGGAGCAGGTCGCGATCGGCGCGTTCGGTGGGGGTAACATCATCGAGCACCCGAACCTGTTCTTCGCCGTGGCGATCGTGCAATCGGGCAGGACGCCGGCCGAGGCGGAGGCCGCGCTGATCGCCGAGCTCGAGCAGCTCAAGAACGAGCCCGTGAGCGAGGCGGAGCTGCAACGCGCGAAGAACCAGTTCGCGCGGGACTACATCATCGGGCGTGAGTCGAATCAGCAGAAGGCCGGGCACCTCGCGCACGCGGCCGTCATTCACGACGACGTCACGACGACGGACGGTGAGTTCGATATCTTCATGGGCATCACGGCGGAGGACGTCCAGCGCGTGGCGCGCACCTACTTCACCGAGCAGAGCCGTCTGGTGCTCCAGATCCTGCCGAAGGCCCGGGGACAGTAGCCGACGCCATGGGAGGGCGAACGCGCGTGACCGTGTCGATGGGCTGGACGCTTGGCGCCCTGGTGGCGATGATCCTGGTGCCGTACGCCTCGCCGGCTGCCGCCCAGTCCGTCGAGTGGCCACGACTGGCGCCGCCGACACCGCTCGAAGCGCGCGCGGTGAGGTTCCCGCCCTACGAGGTCCGCACGCTCGACAACGGGATGCAGGTTCTGGCGGTCCTGCACCACGAGCAGCCTGCGGTGAGCGTTCGGCTACTGCTGCGCGCCGGCGCGGCCCAGGACCCACCGGGGAAGTCAGGGACCGCGGCGTTCGTGGCCGCCCTGCTCGACGAGGGCACGACGACCCGGGCCTCGCAGGACATCGCCGGCACGATAGATTCGATAGGGGGGGCGCTGGCCACCGGCGCGGGCAACGACCTCACCTTCGTGAACGTCGTGGTCATGAAGGACAGCTTCGACCTGGCGCTGGACCTGGTCGCCGACGTGGTGAGGAACCCGGTGTTCGCCGAGGAGGAGATCGATCGGCAACGCCAGCAGCTTGCGTCGAGCTTCAAGGTGAGCTACGAAGATCCGGACTACGTGGCCAGCGTGGTGTTCGACCGGCTCGTCTTCGGCTTCCACCCCTACGGCCTCCCGACGTCGGGGACACCGGAATCGATCGCGCGGGTGACCCGTGACGATCTGCTCGCGTTTCACGCGACCCATTTCTCGCCGGGCGATTGCATCGTGGCGGTCGTGGGAGATGTCACCGCAGAGGAGGCGTTCGACGGCGTCGAGCGCGCGTTCGGGAGCTGGCTGCGCCGGGAGGCCCCGCCGCGCACCCTCGCCGATCCCCCCGAGCCGACCCGGCGCCTGATCGTGGTGGACAAGCCCGGCGCCGTGCAAACGGAGATCCGCGTCGGGCACCTGGGGATTCCGCGCAAGCATGCGGACTACCTCGCGCTGAATCTGGCGGTCAAGATTCTTGGGGGCGAGGGCGGCAACCGTCTTCATCGCGTGCTGCGGTCGGAGCGTGGGCTGACCTACGGCGCGGCGGCCGACATGGAGACGTTGGCGCGCAGTGGCAGCGTCGTGGCGGACACCGATACGCGGTCGTCTGCCACGGCCGAGGCCCTGCGTCTGGTCGTGGACGAGTTCTGGAAGCTCCAGCGCGGCCGGGTCGGCCCCCGCGAGCTGTCCGATGCGCAGGCGTATCTGGCGGGGAATTTTCCCCTGACGATCGAGACGCCGGACGCGATCGCGCTGCAGGTGCTGAACACCGCCTTCTACGGGCTCGACTTCGACGAGTTGGAGAGCTATCGCGAGCGGCTGAACGCAGTGACGCCAGACGACATCCGCAGGGTCGCCCGCACCCATCTGAAGCCGAACCGCCTGTCTGTCGTCCTCGTCGGTGACGCGGCCCGGTTCATCCTCGACCTCGAGGGCGCCGGCTTCGCCGAGTACGAGCGCGTCCGCCTGGGCGAGCTCGACCTCACGGCCGTCGACTTTCGGCGGCCGGCCGCCGCCGCGCCCTGACCACCGGTGGTAGGCGTCCGCCGGCCGGCGGCCAGCCCCTCCGGCCCGCGTGAGGCGCATGCTGCCAGGACGGACACGTCGCCGAGTCGATCCGGGGCGGACCCGGTCGAGGGCACGACGTCCGGCCATCCCATGACCCGCATCATGATCTCGTGCGGCGAGCCGTCCGGTGACCTGTACGCCGGCGCGCTGACCCGCGAGCTGCGCCGGCTCGATGCCGACGTGGACGTGTTCGGCGTTGGCGGCGAGCGCCTACGCGCGGCCGGCGGGCGTCTGCTCGGGGATTTCAGGGGGCTCTCGGTGACCGGGCTCAGCGAGGCACTGTCGGTCCTGCCCCGTTCCCTCGCCATGTACCGCCGACTGCTGGCGGCCGCACGCGCGCACCGACCCGATGTGTTCGTCCCGATTGATTTCCCGGACTTCAACTTCCGACTGGCCGGCGCCATCCGCCGCCTGGGCGTTCCGGTGATCTACTACGTCGGGCCACAGGTATGGGCCTGGCGCGCCGGCCGTCTGAAGACGCTCCAGCATCTGGTGCAGCGCATGCTCGTCATCTTCCCCTTCGAGGAGGCCATCTATCGCCAGGCCGGCGTGCCCGTGGAGTTCGTCGGCCACCCGCTCGTCGATCTCGCGCGGGCCACCGAGCCCCGCGAGACGTTCCTGAGTCGCCACGGCCTGGATGTGGCCGGGCCGACGGTGGCGCTGTTGCCCGGGAGCCGGCCGAACGAGCTCCGGCTCATCCTTCCGGGCCTGGCGCGCGCGGCCGCGATCATCGCCACGCGCGTGCCCGCGGTTCAGTTCGTCGTGGCCCGGGCGCCCCATCTCGACACGTCGCTGTTCGAGCCGCTGATCGGCGTGGTCGGCCGCGGCGGTCGCCCGCCGGCGATCGTGGAATCGCGGGCCGATGACGTCATCGCGGCGTCCGACCTGGTCCTGACCGCCTCGGGCACCGCGACGATGCAGGCGACGATTCACGAGCGACCCATGGTGATCGTCTACCGGGTGTCACCGTTGACCTACCTGGCTCGGGGGTTGCTGCGGGTCAACACGTTCGGCATGGTCAACTTGGTCGCCGGCCGCCGGATCGTCCCGGAGCTGATCCAGGACGACTTCCAGCCGGAAGCGGTTGCCGACGCGGCCGTCGGGTTCTTGACGGATCCAGCCCGCGCCGAGCGCACGCGGGAGGCGCTGCGGGAGACGCGACACAGGCTGGGCGAGCCGGGCGCGAGCCGGCGGGTCGCCGAGGCCGTCCTGCGCGTGGCGCGCGAGCGGCGCGACACCGCTGCGATAGA
Source organism: Vicinamibacterales bacterium (assembly GCA_965197935.1). GTDB lineage: Bacteria > Acidobacteriota > Vicinamibacteria > Vicinamibacterales > CAZQMT01 > CAZQMT01. The sequence continues at coordinate 2,803,007 of CBDAOD010000003.1, forward strand.
CTAGCCTGATGCGCCTTCGTTTCACATACGGGCTTCCCGGGCTGGTGCTGGCGCTGACCGTCACGCCCGCGGTGCCCTCGGTGCTGCTCCCGGCGGATCTCGCCGACCTCACCGTCGAGGCGCGCACGATCGTGTACGGCCGAGTCGCGGACGTCAGCCCAAGATGGGTCTCGGGTCGTCGGCGGATCGAGCGCGCCGTCACGCTGGAGGCCCTCGACGTGGTCAAGGGCGCCCCGGCGCGGCGCCTGACGATCCGCGTCGCCGGCGGCCGACTGGGGCGATATCGGAGCATCCTCGTCGGGGCGCCGGTCTTCCGCGCCGGTGAGGAGGTGGTCCTGTTTCTCGGAAGCCACGAGGGCTACGGCACCTATGTGCTGGGGTTGAATCAGGGGGTCTTTCGGGTGAGCGCCGATCGTGGAACTGGCCGGAGGATGGTGACTCCACCCCCCCCGCTGCGTCCCGCACGCGACCTGCGCGTCGTGCGCGGGGATCCGGCCCGCCGGCCGGAGCCGCTGGCGACGTTCCTGGCTCATGTCCGCACGGTCCTCGACGCCGCTCCAGCGGCACAGCTCTGGTAATGCGGCGCCCAGCGATCGCCGCGCTGACGCTCGCGTGCACGCTGGTCGTTCCCCTCCAGGCCTACCTCAAGTTCGCCGTCGAGGTGGGCGGGCGGACGGTCACGATCGGGTGGGACGAGCTACCGATTCGCTATTTCGTCGGCGACCGCGGTGTCGCCGGCGTTTCCCCGGATCAGCTCGGCGCGGCGATCCGCCGGGCGGCGACGAGCTGGGAGGCCGTCTCGTTTGCCGGGGCCAGCCTGGCGTTCGTGGGGCCGACGTCGGCCCAGCCATCCGAGGATGACGGTCAGAACACCATAGGTTTCGAGGATCGTCCCGACCTCGAACGCGTGCTCGGCGCCACGCGCCTGCTGCTCGACGTGACGACGGGTGAGATCGTCGAGTCCGATATCTTTCTGAACGCGAGCTTTCCATGGTCGGTCGCCGAGTCCGGGGAGGTCGGCCGGTTCGATGTCGAGTCGATCGCGGCCCACGAAGTCGGCCATCTGTTGGGTCTCGGGCACTCGGCGATCGGCGAGACCGAGCTGCGTGCGTCGGGTGGGCGCCGCGTCGTGGCCACCGGATCGGTCATGTTCCCGATCGCCTTCTCTCCGGGCAACGTCGACGGCCGCACGCTGGAGCGCGACGACATCGCCGGGATCTCCGATGTGTATCCGACCGCGAGCGTTCGATCGCGGACGGGCACGATGTTCGGACGGGTCACGCGCGACGGCCGGGGGGTCTTCGGCGCGCATGTCGTGGCGTTCCACCTCGAGACCGGTGGGCTGGTCGGGAACTTTGCGGTGGGTGAGAACGGCGACTTCGCGATAGCGGGGCTCGACCCCGGTCCCCATCTCGTGCGGGTCGAGCCGCTCGACGACGGGGATCCCGAGAGCTTCTTCGCGGACGCCGCGTCGATCGATCTCGACTTCCGGCCGACCTTTCTCGAGCGCCTCGTGGTCGTCCCGGCCGGAGGCGCAGCGGCGCCCGTCGAGATCGCGGTGACGCCGAAGTGAGGATCCGCGGCGGGCGCGCCCGCGGCAGGTGCCGCGGGCGGGCGGGGCGTGTCGCGATCGGCGTGCTGGCCTGGCTGTGCGCCCCCGCGCTCGCCGGGGCGCAGTCGGGCGGGGCGTCCGCGCCGGCTCCGCTCGGCGGAGTCGAGGTCTCCGTGGGCGGGGCCTGGGCCTCGGGCCAGCTGATCGGATCATCGACCGCGGCGCTCACGAGCAACGCGACGCCGCGCGGCGGGCGGGTCACGCTGTTCGACGCTCGGACCGAGCTGGCGTCCGCTCTGTTTGTCGAGACCGCCGTGGCGGTTCGGATCGCCCGGGCGCTCGCGATCGAGGGGCGGTTCGGGTTCGCCCGACCTCGTGTCAGGACGGCCGTCACCGGCGACACCGAAGCCGCGCCGTCGGTCACGTTCACCGGAGAGCGCCTCGGCCAGTACGTGGCCGAGGGCAGCCTGGTCCTGCACCTGACCGGGATGCGGTTCAGGGGCGGCCGGGCGGGGCCCTACCTGCGCGGGGGGGCGGGTGTGCTGCGCGAGCTGCACGAACCCAAGATCCTGGCGGAAAACGGCATGCTCTATCATCTGGGTGGCGGGCTCGGATACCTGCTTGCGCACTGGCCCGACCGCGTGCTGCGTGGACTGGTGGTTCGGGCCGAGGCGCGCGCCTACGTCCGGACGGGCGCCTTCGCCCTCGACGATGACCGCCGGGTGTTCGGCACGGGCGGCGGGGCGCTCGTGCTGCTGTTCTAGACGATCGAGAGTGACGCGAGAGCCATGAAGTGGTCGTTCAGGGTAGGAGCCGTCCTGGGCATCGCCGTGTATCTGCACGGGACGTTTCTCCTCCTGCTGCTGTTCGTGCTCATCAGCGAGTGGAGTCGGAGTCGCAGCCTGACGGCCGCGCTGGGCGGCGTGGCGTTCGTGACCGCCATCTTCGGGGCCATCGTCCTGCACGAGCTGGGGCACGCGCTGATGGCCCGGCGTTTCGGGATACGCACCCGTGACATCACGCTGCTGCCGATCGGCGGCGTCGCGCGTCTCGAGCGCATGCCCGACGTGCCGCGCCAGGAGCTGTGGGTGGCGCTGGCCGGCCCCGCCGTCAACCTGGTGCTGGCGGCGGGCAGCTACCTGGTGCTCACGGCGCTACAGAGCGCGCCGCCGTCGCCGACGCTCGCCATGGGTGACGGCGTGATCGCCCGTTTCACGATGGTGAACATGCTGCTGGCGGGGTTCAACCTGGTGCCGGCGTTTCCCATGGACGGGGGGCGTGCGCTCCGGGCGATCCTGGCCGAACGGCTCGACTATGTCCGCGCGACGGAGATCGCAGCATCGCTTGGGCAGGGCCTCGCGCTGGTGTTCGGGTTCATCGGACTGTTCGCCAACCCCATGTTGGTCTTCATCGCGCTCTTCGTCTGGATGGGCGCCTCCGCGGAGGCATCGACCGTGACGCTGCGCGCGGTTCTCGCGGGAATTCCCGTGAGCCGCGCCATGATCACCGACTTTCGGACGGTCGAGCCCGCCGACACGCTCGAGGTCGCCGTGCAGCTGGTGATTGCGGGGTCGCAGCGCACTTTCCGGTCGTCGAGGACGGTCGGCTCGTGGGCGTCCTGACCCATGACGTCCTGATGGCCGGACTCCACCGGCAGGGCGCGGCGACCCGGGTGGGCGACGTCATGACGCGGGAGTTCGAGACCGCGCATGCGCGGGAGATGCTCGAGACGGCGTTCCAGCGGCTCCAGGGCTGCGCCTGCCCGGTGCTGCCGGTGCTCGACGCGGATCGGCTCGTGGGTCTCCTCACCCTGGCCAACGTCGGAGAGTTCACGATGATCCGTGGGGCGCTCGGCCCTGGACGTGTGCGCGTGCGGGGGGCCTAGCAGCCCGTGAAGTCGGAAATCGGACGGAGTCTCCATGCGGACGGCTCCGCGGAGGTGGGAACGGCACCATGACTGAACACGATTCGTATGGCGCGAGAACCGAGCTGGACGTCCGGGGAGGGCGGGTGGCAATCCACAGCCTGGCCACGCTGGAGCGCCGTGGTTTTCCTCAGATCGCGCGGCTGCCCTACTCGCTCAAGATCCTGCTCGAGAACCTGTTGCGTCGTGAGGACGGGCGCTTCGTCGACGAGGCCGACATCGGCACCCTCGCCGCGTGGGACGTCACGGCGAAGGCACAGCGGGAGATCGCCTTCATGCCGGCGCGCGTTCTCCTCCAGGACTTCACCGGCGTGCCGGCGGTGGTGGACCTGGCGGCGATGCGCGACGGCATCGTCGCGCTCGGCGGGGATCCGGGGCGGGTGAATCCGCTGCAGCCCGTGGAGCTGGTCATCGATCACTCGGTCCAGGTCGACCACTACGGCGTCCCCGACGCCGTCGAGCTCAACGCGGCCCTCGAGTTCAAGCGCAACCGGGAGCGCTACGCCTTCCTGCGCTGGGGGCAGAACGCGTTCGAGAACTTCCGCGTCGTGCCCCCCAACACCGGCATCGTGCATCAGGTGAATCTCGAGCATCTGGCGCGCGTCGTGGTGCGCGCCGGGAGCGGCGGCACCTTCACGGCGTACCCCGACACGCTCATCGGCACCGACTCGCACACCACGATGATCAACGGGCTGGGCGTCGTGGGCTGGGGCGTGGGGGGGATCGAGGCGGAGGCCGCGATGCTGGGGCAACCCGTCTCGATGCTGATTCCCGAGGTGCTCGGGTTCAGGCTAACGGGCCGACTCCCCGAGGGCACCACGGCCACGGACCTGGTCCTGACGATCACCGAGCGTCTGCGGCGAGAAGGCGTGGTCGGCAAGTTCGTCGAGTTCTTCGGTCCGGGACTCGAGCACCTCACGATCGCCGATCGCGCCACGCTCGGCAACATGTCGCCCGAGTACGGCGCCACGATTGCGATCTTCCCGATCGACGGCCTCACCCTGGACTACCTGCGTTTGACCGGGCGGGACGAGGCGCAGGTGGACCTCGTCGAGCGTTACGCGAAGGCACAGGGACTCTTTCACACCGATGAGTCCCCGGACGCCCGCTATTCGAGCACGATCGAGCTCGACCTGTCGGTCGTCGAGCCGAGTTTGGCGGGTCCCAAGCGGCCGCAGGACCGCGTGCCGCTGAGCCAGGCGAAGTCGCGATTCGAGGAGGTGCTGGCGTCGATGCCGGAGCGCGGCGCGGCCGGCGCCGGAGCGACGTCCGCGCGGGTGCCGTCGACCGCCGGTGGTCGCGGTGCGTCGACGGGCGGTCCGTCCGACGCGGGCATCGCTATCGCCGCTCCCCCCGAGGCCGCCGGAGACGGGCTCGCCCACGGCGCGGTCGTCGTGGCGGCCATCACGAGCTGCACCAATACCTCGAATCCGAGCGTGATGATCGGTGCGGGGCTCCTGGCCAGAAAGGCGGTGGCGCGTGGCCTCCGTGCGCGGCCATGGGTCAAGACCAGCCTGGCCCCTGGCTCTCAGGTGGTGACGGCGTATCTCGAGCGGGCGGGCCTTCTCGACGACCTGGCCCGGCTCGGCTTCGACGTCGTCGGCTACGGGTGCACCACCTGCATCGGCAACTCCGGGCCGTTGCCCGAGGCCGTGTCGCAGGCGGTTCGGGAGCGCGATCTGGTCGTGGCGTCCGTCCTCAGTGGCAACCGCAACTTCGAGGGACGCATCCAGGCGCAGGTCCGCGCGAACTACCTGGCGTCGCCACCGCTGGTCGTGGCCTACGCGCTGGCCGGGAGCCTACGCATCGATCTGACCTCCGAGCCGCTCGGGCTGGGATCCGACGGCGAGCCGGTGTTCCTGCGCGACCTGTGGCCCACCGGGCGAGAGATCCAGGAGACCATGCTCGGCGCGGTCCGGTCGGAGATGTTCAAGGAGAAGTACGCGTCGGTGTTCGAGGGTGACGACCGCTGGCGCGCGCTCCCGACGCCCGCGGGCGAGCGGTTCGAGTGGGACTCCGACTCGACCTACGTCCGGCACCCACCCTTCTTCGACGGCATGACGATGCGCCCGTCTCCGTTGACCGACGTGCGCGATGCGCGCGTGCTGGCGGTCCTCGGCGATAGCGTCACGACGGACCACATCTCGCCGGCCGGGTCGATACCGGTGGACAGCCCGGCCGGCGCCTATCTGGTCGACAACGGGGTGGCACCCACCGACTTCAACTCCTACGGCGCGCGGCGCGGGAACCACGAGGTGATGATGCGTGGGACGTTCGCCAACATCCGGCTGCGCAACCAGCTCGCGCCCGGGACCGAGGGTGGATGGACCGTCAGCCTTCCGGGTTCCCGGGTCGTGACGATCTACGAGGCGGCCATGGCGTACCAGGCGGCCGGCGTGCCGCTCGTCGTCCTGGCTGGCAAGGAGTACGGCTCGGGCTCTTCCCGGGACTGGGCGGCCAAGGGCACGCGTCTGCTCGGCGTGCGCGCCGTGATCGCCGAGAGCTTCGAGCGGATCCATCGCAGCAACCTGGTGAACATGGGCGTCCTGCCCCTCGAGTACGCGCCCGGCGAGAGTGCGGCCAGCCTGGCGCTGACCGGTCGGGAGATCCTGGACCTGGTCGGTGTCGCCGAGGGGCTGAGCCCGCGCGGCACCGTGAGCGTTCGGGCGCGCGGAGAGGCGGGTGAGGCGCGCGAATTTCGCACGACCGTGCGGATCGACACGCCCGAGGAGCTCGAGGCGTTTCGGCACGGCGGGATCTTGCCCTACGTGCTTCGCCAGCTGGTGGAGCCGGGCCGATGACGGTGGGGGCGTCGCATGCTGAGCGTCGCTGACATCGAGGCGCAGGCGACACGGCTCGGGTTCGACCTCTGCGGTGTGGCCCCGGCGGCGGGCTTTCCCGAGCTGCGGTTTCTTCGCGAGTGGATCGATCGCGGGTACGCCGCCGAGATGGGCTACATGGCCCGCACCGCGGATCGGCGGTCGGACGTGCGCCACGTGCTTCCGACGGCCCGGTCGGTCATCGTCACCGCCACCAACTACCACGTCGATCGTCCCTACTCCACCGAGTGCGCGGATCCGGGAACGGCGCAGGTGGCACGCTACGCCTGGGGCGATGACTACCACGAGGTGATCGGGCAGCGTCTCTCGGCACTCCTGGCGTGGATGCGGGAGCGCTGCGAGACGCCGTTCGAGGCGCGGGCCTACGTGGACACCGGTCCGGTGCAGGAGCGGGTGTACGCCCAGTATGCCGGCCTGGGCTGGATCGGGAAGAACACCTGCCTGATCAATCCGCACCTCGGGTCCTGGCTCTTTCTCTCGGAGATCATCTGTAGCCTTCCGCTGGCGCCGGCCGCGCCAGGTGCGGACCAGTGTGGGACGTGCACGCTGTGCCTGGAGGCCTGTCCGACGGATGCGCTGGTCGAGCCCTGGGTGCTGGACTCCGCGCGCTGTCTCTCCTATCTGACGATCGAGCTCAAGGGGGCCATTCCCGAGCCAATGCGTGAGGCGCTCGGCGCGCACGCCTACGGGTGCGACATCTGCCAGGAGGTGTGCCCGTGGAACGCCGCGGCGCCGGTGTCGCCGGCGCCGGAGTGGAGCCCGCGGCCGATGTTCGATCAGCCGTCGTTGACGGCGCTCTGGCGCCGCACCGACGCCGACCTGCGTGGCGGGCTCCGGGGCAGCGCGATGAAGCGGACCGGCGTCCGCGGGCTGCGCCGCAATCTCGCGGTCGCCATCGGTAACAGCGGTGACGCGAACGCGGCCCGCGCACTCGACGGGCCGGGGGCGCCGGACGCGGCGTCGTTGACCGACCCGGTCGTGAGCGAGCACGTGCGCTGGGCGACACGCCGACGCCACGGCCCACCCCGCGCGACCTAGTGCACCACCGTCGAGATGCGGTCACGCCTCGAGCCCGCAGCACACCCATCCGCGGCGTTGCCGCTCCTCGAAATACTCCCGGTATTCTTCGTCGCGGCGCCTTGCGCCTGGGCGCGCTGCGAACCCGATCCGTGACCGCATCTCGACGGCGGTGCACTAGGGAGCAGTCGACTGTATCAACCCAAGCGAACTCTGGGGTTAGAATGTTCAGGGACATACCCATGGCCGAGTCAGCGCAGTCGACCTCGTTGGCGCCGACACTGTTGCTGTCGATGCCGCAGCTCAACGATCCGAACTTCAAGCAGACGGTCGTGCTGCTGTGCGAGCACGGCCCCGGCGGGGCCTTCGGGCTCGTGCTCAACCGACCGACCGGCACCCCGGCATCGGCCGCGGTCCAGCTCGACGCGCCGCTGGGTAGCGACAACGGGTTGCAGCTCTGGATCGGTGGTCCGGTCGAGCCGCAGCGGGGATGGATTCTCCTCGGTGAGGCGCCGGGCGACGGCGAGGCGCTGCCCATCTGCGACGGTCTGCATCTGTCGACCTCGCCCACGGTCCTGCGCCGGGTGCTCGAGGCGCAGCCGGGCGCGTCGCGTGCGCGGCTACTGACGGGCTACGCGGGGTGGGCGCCCGGTCAGCTCGACGACGAGCTGGCGGCCTCGGCCTGGCTCATCGCGGAGATCGACACCGATCTGATCTTCGAGACCGACCCCGACCTCATGTGGGAGGCGGCCCTCCGGCGGCTGGGTGCCAACCCAGCCTTGCTCCAGATGGGACACGGCGTGCACTGACGGGCTCGCCGCCCGAGCCCGTGGTAAGCCCGCCCGCACGGGCCGTTCGCGACACCCAGGCGCCAACAGGACCCCGCATGACTCGACCCGGGCTCGCGCGCTGGCTCTCGCTGTGCGCCGCGGCGGTGGTGGCCGCGAGTTCGGGTGCTCCCGCGCGCGGCCCGCAGGCCACCGAAACGTCGGCCCTGGACCAGGCGTTCTCGGTCTTCTGGTCGGCATCGGACGCCGAGGCGTCGGCACGCGCGGCGGACGACATCCTGACCCACGACCCGGGATTCGACGAGACGCGCCGGCGGCTCGAGCGAGGACGGGGCTACGACGCGTCGGTGCCAAGCGGCCGGCTACGACGCCGGCATGCGACCTCGGACGGCCTCACGCACAACTACACGCTGTTTGTCCCCGAGCGCTACGACCCGGAGCATCGCTATCCGGTCCGCGTCCAGCTTCACGGTGGTATCGACACGACTTTCAGGAACCGCGCGGCGCGCATCGACGAGGAGCGGATCGAACCCGGCTACATCCACGTCTTCCCGTCGGGGTGGCGGGAGGCGCAGTGGTGGCATGCCAACCAGCTGGAGAATCTGGTGGGCATCCTGGACCGGCTCAAACGGACCTACAACGTCGATGAGAATCGCGTGCACCTCTCCGGGATCTCTGACGGCGGCTCGGGGGTCTATTTCATTGCCGCCAAGGAGACGACCCTCTGGGCCAGCTTTCTGCCGTTCATCGGTCACATTGCGGTGGCCGCCAATCCAGCGATGGGTGCGGACGGCGACCTGTTCGTTGGGAACCTCGTCAACAAGCCCTTCCTGGCGGTCAACGGCGGCGCCGATCGGTTGTATCCCGCATCGAGAGTCGAGCCATACATCGACCGGCTGCGGCAGGCTGGCGTCTCGATCGAGTTTCGGACCGACCCCGAATACGGGCACAACATGCGGTGGTGGTCCCGCGAGCGCGATGGCATCGAGGCGTTCGTCGGCGCGCACGCCCGCGATCCCCTCCCCGACCGGCTCTCGTGGGAAACCGACCGTTCCGATCGCTACCAGCGCGCGCACTGGCTCGTCATCGAACGGCTCGGCGCCGCCCCGTCCGATCCGCCCAGGGAGATGATCGAGCAGATGTTTCGCCGCACGCGGCCGTCCGGCCGGGTCGATCTGGCCCGCACGGGGAACAGGATCGACGTCGCCACGTGGGGGGTGCGCCGCTACACGCTGCTCCTGTCGCCCGATGAGATCGATTTCGGCCGGCCGGTCACGGTCGTGACCAACGGCACCACGTCGTTCGAGGGACGCGTGGAGCGGGACGTCGCGACCCTGCTGCGGTGGGCCGCCCGTGACAACGACCGGACCGCGCTGTTCGGCGGCGAGATCACGATCGACGTGGCGGGCTCCGGAGACCCGCGGTGACCGGAGAGCCGCGGCGCCTCGAGGTGGCGGTGCCTGGAGAGCAACCGGTCCCCGCGTGCCTCTACGCGGCGGCCGGCGGACGACCGCGCTCGCGGCTCACGCTCGTCCTCGGCCACGGTGCCGGTGCCGGTCAGTCGAGCAGCTTCATGGTGGGCTTCGCGACCGCCCTGGCGCATCGGGGGCTCGACGTCTTGACCTTCGATTTCTCCTACATGGCGCGAGGTCGCCGCGTGCCGGATCCTCCCCGCCGCCTCGAAGCCTGCTTCCGCGCCGCCATCGCCGCGGCGCATGCCCGCGGCCATCGGATCGCGATCGGGGGCAAGTCGCTCGGTGGTCGGATCGCCTCGCAGGTGGCCGCCGACTCCGAGCATCCCCTCGCGGCGGAGCCGGTCGGCCTCGTGTTTCTGGGATACCCGTTGCACCCCCCGGGGAAGCCCGACCGGCTGCGCACGGCCCACCTGTCGCGCGTGCGAGCCCCGATGTTGTTTCTCCAGGGATCGCGCGACACCTTCGGGACGCCCGCGGAGCTCCGGCCGATTGTGTCGTCGCTCGCCGCGGTGACGACCCTCCACGAGGTCGACGGTGGCGATCATTCGTTCAAGATACCCAAACGTGCGGCCGTTGCGCAGGCCGACGTCCATGCGGCGATGCAGGACGTGATCGCAGGGTGGCTGGCCGACGTCGGCGGCGGTCCCGGTCCACGACCGGCGGCCGGCGACCCCACGCGCCGCGCTCGATGAGATGGATATCCGACTGATTGCGCTCGACATCGACGGCACGCTCATCGACGGCAACCAGCAGATCCCCGAGGACAACCGCCGGGCCATCGCCGAGGCCGCCGCGAACGGCATCGAGGTCGTGCTCGTCACCGGACGCCGCCACGACTTCGCGCGACCGGTCGTCGAGGCGCTGGACGGCCCGCTCACCTTCATCACGAGCAATGGCGCGCTGGTCAAGACCGATACGGGGATCACGCTCCACCGGCGTCTCCTCGGCCGCCATCTGGCGCGACGCGTGCTCGAGGGCACGCGCCGATTCCGGTCGGCGGCCGCGTTGGTCTTCGACCGGCCGGATCGCGGTCAGGTGATCTACGAGCGCATCGACTGGGACGATCCGCGACGTCGGCGCTACTTCGAGCGCCAGCGCCGGTTCCTGGCCGAGCTCGCGCCGCTCGAGGCGGCGCTCACCGAGGATCCGCTGCAGGTGATGTTCACCGGTCGGTTCGGCGACATGCGGGACCTTCAGGCCCTCCTGCGGCAGCTGATGACGGCCGACGAGTGTGTCGTGACCGCCACCGAGTACGAGTCCCAGGATTTCTCGCTCGTCGATGTGGTCGCCGCCGGCTGCACCAAGGGCACCGCGCTGGAAGACTGGGCGACCCGACGCGGGATCTCGCGTGAGGAGGTGATGGCGATAGGTGACAACCTGAACGACCGCGAGATGCTGGAGTATGCTGGTGTGGGCGTGGTGATGGGGAACGCGGTCGGCGAGCTCAAGCGGCTCGGCTACCCGATCACGCGCAGCAATCACGAGGCGGGTGTCGCCGCAGCGATCGACGAGTACGCGCTCGGACGCCGGCCTTGAGCCACTCACGGGGGATGGTCGACATGATTCACCACCGGCTGCTCGCGGCGAGCCTCATCGTCCCGCTTGCCATCTCGACCGTTGCGAGCCAAGCGCTCCCATACGGTGCCATGGCGGGGCGGATCGTCACGGCCCTGGCGATCGCGCCTGGCGAGCGGGTTCTGGTTCGCCACGACCCCGAGACGATGGCGGCGCTCACTCCGGAGGTCCTCGAGCGGCTGGAAGGCGCAGGCGCGGAGGTCGAGCTGCTGGCCTACGGTCCGGCGCCGGATCTCGAATCGAGGCTCGAGGGCACCGACATCTACATCTGGTTGCCGGTCAGCTCCGCGGCGGCCACGCCACCCGACCAGCGCGAGGTGCTCGCCCGCTGGCTCGACGCCGGCAAGGGTCGGCAGATCCACTTTCACTGGATCGACGGCACCCGGGACGTCGACGGTCTCCCGGGCGCGCACGCCGCCGCCTACGACGCCGTGTACGTGGACGCGCTCGACATCGACTACGAGGCGATGCGGGCCGCGATGGGTCGGGCGGTCGCGACGCTGCGGTCCTCGGAGGCCCGGGTCACGACGCCGGCAGGCACCGACCTCCGGTTCCGGGTCGGCGACCGGCCGTTCAACCTGCAGGACGGTGATGCGTCGAGGGCTCGGATGGAGAGCGCCCGCATCCGCATCGACCGCGAGATCGAGCTGCCGGCGGGCGTCCTGCGCGTGGCGCCGCTGGAGGAGTCGGTCAGCGGCGTGATCGTCCTGCCATCGGCGCGGTTCGGGAACGCGCGCGCGACGAACGTCAGGCTCGAGTTCGAGCGGGGCGTCGTCTCACGGGCGAGCGCGGATGCCGGCGAGGACGCGCTCCGCACGTTCCTCGACTCCGCGCCCGGCGCCCGGCGGTTCCGCGAGTTCGCCCTGGGCTTCAACGCCAGGCTGGTCGTGCCGGCGGGACACGCGCTGTTGCCGTACTACGGGTATGGGGCCGGCGTGGTGCGGCTGAGCCTGGGCGACAACGCCGAGCTCGGTGGAACTGTCCGGGGGGGCGGCGTTCGGTGGCTGTTCTTCCCCGATGCGACCGTCCGGGTTGGGGAGGTGACGCTGGCGGAGGCCGGCCGGCTCGCCGGCGGGCGACCGTGAGCTGCCGGCGGCCTGACGACGGGGATGGCGGGGGGACCGCCCTGGTCGTGAGGAAGCGAATCGCCGCAGTGCTGGTCGTGGGGGCGGTGGCGTCCGCCGTCGCCGCGCAGGAGCCGCCGGCCTTCTTCACGACCGACCGTTCGCTGGAGGAGATGCAGGCCAAGCAGGCCGTCCTCGACACCAGCCTGGGGACCATCATCATCGAGTTCCTCCCGGCCGCGGCGCCGAATCACGTCGGCTATTTTCTGGACAACGCCGAGACGGGCGTCTACGACGGCACGATCTTCCACCAGGTCGTCAAGCGCGGCATCGTGAGCGGGGGAGACCCGCTCACGCGGGATCCGGAGAATCGCGACCGATACGGCACGGGCGGGCTCGGCGCGCTCCAGTCGGAGGTCAGCGACGAGACGCACACGCGGGGTGCGGTGTCGGCCCCGCTGGTGCCCGGCCAGCCAGACAGCGCCGGCTCGCAGTTTCTGATCACCATCGTTGACCAGCCAGCGCTCGATGGTAGACATTCCGTCTTCGGCCGGGTCGTCGAAGGGATCCGCGTGGCCGAGCGGATCTCCGAGGCGGAGATCGACGCGGCGGGCAAGACGATCGAGCGAATCGTGCTGCGGTCGGTCACGGTCCGCGACCGGCCCCCCCCGGCGCCGGTTCCCTTCGTGACCGAGACGGTGGAGGAGCTGGCCTCGTATCGGGCGGTCCTCGAGACCAGCTTCGGTGAGATCGCGATCGCGCCGAGGCCGGACCTCGCGCCGGAGCACGTCCGCAACTTCCTCCGACTCGCAGAGGTCGGGGTCTTCGACGGCATGAGCTTCCACCGGGTCGTGCCGGGCTTTGTCGTCCAGACCGGGTTCCTGCCGACGCGCGACGAGCCGCTGGGCGAATCGCAGGAGCAACACGTCCGTCCGTTGCAGCCAGAGTTCAGCGACACCCTCCACGAGGCGGGGACCGTCTCGATGGCGCGCGGCGACGACCCCGCGAGTGCCACGACGTCCTTCTTCATCTGCACGGCGCGAGCGCGTGCCCTCGACGGCGAGTACTCGGTGTTCGGCCAGGTCGTGAGTGGTATGGAGGTCGTCCGAGCGATCGAGAACGTGCCGCGCGAAGACGAGGCGCCGCTAGAGCGGATCGACCTGATTCGCGTGCGGCTGGAGCGCCAAGCACCCTAGTGCACCGCCGTCGCACCTGGGCGGCGCTGCGCCCCGGGAACCGTTGCCGCCGGCCTATGCTATCGTCTCTCGAATGCGAACCTGGACCGCCTGGCTTCTCGCTCTGTCCCTCGGTGTGGCCTCCTGCGGGGCGCCGAGCGGCGCCCAGAACGGCGCCCCTGCTGCCGCGGCGCCCGGGGCCGAGAACGTGTTGACGGATGCCGAACGGGCCGCAGGCTTCGCGCTGTTGTTCGATGGCGCGAGCTTCGCGGGATGGGAGGGGCTCGGCAGAGCGTCGATCCCGCCGGCCCACTGGATCATCGAGGATGGGACGATCCACAAGGTGGCGAGCGGTGACGTGCCGACGGCGTCGGACGGCCAGCCACTCGAGGGTGGCGACATCATGACGACCGAGACCTACTCGGATTTCGAGCTGGTTTTCGAGTGGAGGGTGGCGCCAGGCGCCAACAGCGGGATCAAGTTCATCACCGATGCGCCGTGGAGTGCCGACGGCGTCTGGCGCTGCCTGCGGGCGGTGCTGCCCGAACGCGAAGGGCTGGTGATCTTCGCTGGCACGAGTTTCCCCAAGCCAGGGACGTCCTCGGTCGGGGTGGCCCGCCAGTACTGTGGGGCCGTGGGGAAAGTCGCCAATGGCCAAGTGGCGGTCACCGCGGCGCTGTGGACCGGGCTGCGCGCCTACTTGCTGGGGGCCGCGCTCTATGTGCCCGAGGCGTGGCTGACCGACGCCGCCCGCGATCGGGCGCGGCTTCCCCGGGGTGTCCGGTTGCAGGCGAAGTGGCGCCAAGCGCTCACCCTGCTCCGGCAGGTGCGCGCCAGCGGCCTCACCGGCACCGGCGTGCTGGCCGATGCGGAGTTTGGCGATACCGGCCTGTTTCGGGCCATGTGGCATCGGTTGCGGCTCCCCTATGCGGTGGGGATTTCCTCGTCGCAGACCGTGTTCCTGGGGCGGCCGCGCCTCGGGCACCGGCGGGGCGGCCGGCTGGGGCGCCCGCGCACCCGGCCAGACCTGGCGGCGGGCGTGCGGGCGTACACGGTGGCCCAGGCCGCCAAGGCGCAGCCGCGGTGGCGGCCCATCAGCTGGCGCAACCGCCGCGGCGGGCGCCGCTGGACGGTCCAGTGTGTGGCCCTGCGGGTGACCCCGGCCCACGACTGGCGCGACCGCCGGCTCGCCCCCGAGGTGTGGCTGCTGGCCGAACGCGACACGGGCGCGACGCCGCGGACCAAATACTTCTTCGTCAACCTGCCGGCCACCACCTCCTGGCCGCAGCTCGTCCGACTCGCGCATCAGCGGTGGGCCATCGAGCAGCAGTACCAAGAGTTGAAGCCCCACCTCGGGTTGGATCACTTCGAAGGCCGCACGTTCCCGGGCTGGCACCATCACGTCGTGCTCACCGCCGTGACGTACAACTTCCTGCAGGCCGAGCGGCGGCGGCACCTCGCCGGGCTCACCTTTCCAGTGGCCCGCGCGATCGTGCAGGAAATCTTCACCGCGGACCTCTTTGCTCCACGGCCGTTCTACCTGAACCGCATCGAGGCGCTAAAGTCGGTGCAATTGCGGATCTAACAAAGTAGTACTAGCAGCCCGTGGTAAAAGTCCTGCTGCAGTCGGCCGGTGCTGCATCCCGCCTGGCTGCGTTACTCGTCGATCAAATACTCCCGGTATTCTTGCTCCTCCCGCCTTGCCAGCCGGGCGCAGCACCGCCCTTGGTGCCACGCAGGACTTTCACCACGGGCTGCTAGCTACGGCCCGGGCGGTGGCTGGGGGCTGGCCCGGATGACCTCGCCGGGCCGGGCGCCCGTCACGGTGTCGTCGTCGATCACCGGCTGTCCCTTCACCAGCACGTAGCTGAACCCGGTCGAGTACTGGAGCGGATCGGTAAAGGTCGCCTGGTCGGTCACCCGGTCCGGGTCGAACACCACCAGATCCGCGATCTGGCCCACCTCGACCGTGCCCCGCCGATCCAGGGTCAGGATGGCAGCGGGCAGCGCGGTCAGCCGGTAGATCGCGTCCTCCAGCGGAATCACGCCTTCCTCACGAACGTACTTCGCCAGAACCCGCGGAAACGCGCCGAAGGCCCGGGGGTGTGCGCTCGCGACGGCGTTGGGGTTGGTCGGGGCCGCATCGTTGTCGAAGCAGACGAACGTGGCGCGCATCGCCAGGTGCTTCTGATTCTCGTCCATGCTCTTGGGATTGACGCCCACCCCGCCTTCCTCGACCAGGTCGAAGAACGCCTGCCAGGCATCGACTTCACGCAGGTCGGCGACGCCCTGGACCGAAAGGCCGACGAAACGCGGATCGGTGTTGGCCCCCACCCGGGAGATGAGGACGTTGTCCCACTCGCTACCCACGTGGCGGTACCAGTTCTCCCAGTCCGAGGTGGTCTCGATCTCCTCGCGTAGCGCTTGCCTGACCGCGGCGTCCCCGAGCGTGCCCCGGAAGGCCTCGTCGCCCCGGGCGTAGTGGCGGGGGTGGACGAACGAGCCGAGCCCGATCCCGTTCCGGATGTAGGGGTAGACATCGGCCGTGAGCTCCAGTCCTCCCTCGCGGGCCCCGCGGATCTTCGCGATCGCTCTCGTTGCGCATGTGCGACACGTAGAGCCCGTCGTACTGTGCCGCCACCTTGGCCAGCTCGATGAGCTCTTCGGTCGAGGCATAGGTGCCGGGTGGATAGATCAAGGCTGTCGAGAGGCCGACGGCCCCGTCCCGCATGGCCTGGTCCACGAGCTGCCGCATCTCCTCGAGCTGCTCGGGGGTCGGATCGACTTGCTCGTCTCCCAGGACGATGCGACGCACCTGTGCCGCGCCCACGTTGTGGATGACGTTGAGCGCCACGCCGTTCGACTCGAGCTGGTCGAAGTACTCGGCGAACGTCCGCCAGTTGAGATCGCGCGCGGTGGCCTGGCTGAGCTCCGCCAGGGTGCGCTCGTTCTGCGGCGCGAGCGAACCGCCCTCCCCCGCCATCATCGTCGTGATGCCCTGCCGTAGCTTGCTCTCCGCGCTGATCGGGTCGAGCAGGAGCGGCAGGCTGCTGCCGCCCATCATGTCGACGAACCCGGGGGCGACGACCTCACCCCCGACCTCGATCACCCGGGCGGCGGTGCGATCGGACAGGTCACCGATCTCGGCGATCACGCCGGCGCGAATCCCGACGTCGGCCTTGTAGGCCGGCTGCGCGGTGCCGTCGATGATCCGCCCGCCCCGGATGATCGTGTCGAGTGGATCTGGCGCGGGAGTGCCACATCCTCCGCCGAGAACGGACACCAGGAGAACGAGCGCGATCGGATGTACACGCATAGGATGACCTGCTAGTGTGTGTCCCAAGAATAACTTTGCACTTCCCAACCTTCTCTAGAATCGTATCGACCGTCGCGGTCCAGACAAAGGGTTGGGGGTTGTCGTTGTAGCGCTGGAGGTAATCGTTGATGGCGGCGACGAGTTCGTCGACACTGCAAAACACCCCGCGGCGGATGCGTTTCTGCGTGAGCTGGCTGAACCAACTCTCGACGAGGTTGAGCCACGATGCGCCGGTAGGGGTGAAGTGGAGCGTGAAGCGCGGATGGGCCGCCAGCCAGGCCCGCACGGTCGGATGTTTATGCGTGCCGTAGTTGTCCAGAATGAGGTGGAGGTCGAGGCGAGAGGGGAACGCGCGGTGGAGTTGGCGAAGAAACTTCAGGAACTCCTGATGCCGATGCCGGCCGTGGCACTCGCCGATGACCTGCCCGGTCAGCATGTTCAGCGCGGCGAACAAGGTCGTTGTCCCGTGGCGCTTGTAGTCATGCGTGAGTGTCCCACAGCGGCCCTTCTTCATCGGCAGCCCGGGCTGCGTCCGGTCCAGCGCCTGAATGTGACTCTTCTCGTCCACACACAGCACGACGGCCTTCTCGGGCGGATTCATGTACAGCCCCACGACGTCCGTCAGCTTCTCCACGAACGCGGGATCGGTCGACAGCTTGAACGTCTCCACTCGATGGGGCTGGAGGCCATGCGCGTCCCAGATCCGCTGCACGGTCGAGCGACTGACCCCCTGCGCCTTCGCCATCGTGCGACAACTCCAGGGGGTCGCCCCCGGTGGCGTGCGGTGCAACGTTGCGTGGACGATGGCTTTGACCCTGCGCGCACTGATCGTCGGTTTGCGCCCGCGCCCCTCACGCATCTCGAACACCGAATCAACGCCCTCCTCTCCAAACCGGTCGCGCCAAGCCAGCACGGTCGGCCGGCTGACGTCCACGGTCGCGGCAATGCGGCTGTTGGAACCCCCCTCGGTCGCCAGCAGCAACGCCTTCGCGCGGATGACTACCCGATGCGGTGCCGACGTACTACGGGCCCACTGTTCCAGGAGTCGCCGATCCTTCGCGGCCATGGACAGAGCGGCGGCGGCATCATTCATCCCGCCTATATTGCACGCAGGTCGTTGATATGTAAATGTATTTCAGGGACACTGCACTGGCAGCCCGTGGTGAAAGTCCTGCGTCGCACCAAGGGCGGCGCTGCGCCCGGCTGGCAAGGCGCGAGGAGCACAGAACCTCTGTGACAGGACACTACGACGCCTTGGGGTACATGTTCAAGCCGCCCACCACCGTGCGGGCGATCGTGATGTGCTTGATCTGGTCCGGGTCGACGTCGTGGGGATCCTGCTCGAGGATCACGAAGTCGGCATACTTGCCGGCCCGGATCGAGCCCTTGGCGTCCTCCTCGTACGAGGCGTAGGCGCCGTTGATGGTGCCGATCTGCAGCGCCTCGTCGACGGTGATCTTCTGGTTCGGTCCCCAGACGCGCCCCTCCATGTCCTTGCGAGTCACCATGCTCTGGATCGCCATCATGGGCTCGAACGGCCCCGGGACAGTCCGACGCGCCCGCCCCAGGAACTCGCCGCGCGTCATCTTCGCCATCACCCACCTCCCCTCTCAGGGATGGGCCTCCGCAAGTGGATCCATGCGAGGCCGTTACTCGAGATCCTAAGAGGCGCCACCGGGCAACGCAAGTCGGCTGCGCGGCACTCCGGGAGACCCTTTCGGGCGGGTTGCCGGGCCTTGGGGAACCCGAGGCGACTGGCGAGGCGTCTATATCATCTGGCGCCCCAAGACTGGACGCCACGACCGCAGTCGCCCCGCTCGACGTGGCGGGCGACCCGGTCTCACCGGGGTGGCGGCGTTCGTCGAGCGCCACCCCGCAGCCCGTCACCCAGCCAAGGAGGAGAAGCATGCGTCGTTTCGTCATGGCCTCGATCATCAGCCTGGTGGTCACCCCGATCGCCGCGTTCGCCCAGACGTGGAACATCGATTCGAATCACTCTGCCGCGCAGTTCAGCGCCCGTCACATGATGGTGTCGACGGTGCGGGGCGAGCTGGGCCGGATCACCGGCACCGTCAGTTTCGATGGCAAGGACGTCTCGACGGTCTCCGTGGAGACCAGCATCGACACGACCGCGCTGGACACCCGCGTCGAGGATCGCAACACGCATCTGAAGAGCGCCGACTTCCTGGAGGTCGACAAGTATCCGACCATCACCTTCACCTCGAAGCGGGCCACGCCGGTCGGAGACGGTCGGTTCAATCTGACTGGCGACCTCACGATCCACGGCGTGACAAAGGAGGTCGTGCTCGATGTGGAGGGGCCGACCGCGCAGATCGTCGACCCGCGTGGAAACGCCCGGATCGGGGCGACCGCGACCACGACCATCAACCGAAAGGACTTCGGCCTCACCTGGAACCGGATGCTCGAGGCCGGTGGCCTGGTCGTGAGCGAGGAGGTGGGTGTGACGCTCGATCTCGAGCTCATGCGCGCGGTCGATTCCGAGTAACGGATTGAATCCGGGGGCGGCGGGCCCCGGCGAGACCACCGGCGCGCGTGGGGCCAGCCCCCACGCGCATCCCCCTCCGCGACCGCGCGTTCCGCGGCCCCCGTTATACTTCCAGCCATGGCGCAGCAGTTCATCTACACAATGAAGGGGTTGGGCAAGGTCTACCCGCCCGACATCAAGGTGCTCGACGACATCTGGCTCTCGTTCCTGCCGGGGGCCAAGATCGGCGTCCTGGGGCTCAACGGCGCCGGCAAGAGCTCGGTGCTGCGCATCATGGCGGGCGAGGATCGCGACTTCCTCGGTGAGGCGTTCCTGGCCGACGGCATGACCGTCGGGTTTCTCCCGCAGGAACCGCGGCTCGACCCGGCCAAGAGCGTTCGGGGGAACGTCGAGGAGGGCGTCGCGGAGATTCGATCGCTCCTGGACCGGTTCGATGCGATCAATGCCCGGTTCGCGGAGGATCTCTCGCCCGAGACGATGGAGAAGGTCCTCGAGGAGCAGGGGCAGGTCCAGGATCGCATCGACGCGACCAACGCCTGGGAGCTCGATACTCGGCTCGAGATCGCCATGGACGCGCTCCGCCTGCCGCCGGGCGAGGCCGAGGTCACGACGCTCTCGGGCGGCGAGCGGCGCCGGGTGGCGCTCTGCCGCCTGTTGCTCCAGTCACCCGACCTGCTCCTGCTCGACGAGCCGACCAACCACCTCGACGCGGAATCGGTGGCCTGGCTGGAGCGCTTCCTCCAGGAGTATCCGGGCACGGTCGTGGCGGTGACCCACGACCGCTACTTCCTGGACAACGTCGCCGGCTGGATCCTCGAGCTGGACCGGGGGGCCGGGATTCCGTGGGAGGGCAACTACTCGGGCTGGCTCGAGCAGAAGCGCCAGCGGCTCGAGCGTGAGGAGAAGCAGACATCGAAGCGGAGCCGGACGCTGGCGCGAGAGCTCGAATGGGTGCGGATGTCGCCTCGCGCCCGTCAGGCCAAGGGCAAGGCGCGGTTGAACGCCTACGAGGCCTTGCTGGCCGAGGACCCGGCACAACGGATCGAGACGACCGAGATCTACATCCCGCCCGGCCCGCGGCTGGGCGATGTCGTGGTCGAGGCGCGTGACGTGCGCAAGGGCTATGGCGATCTGCTGCTGATGGATGGCGTCACCTTCACGATGCCGCCCGGTGGGATCGTCGGCGTGATCGGGGCGAACGGGGCCGGCAAGACGACGCTGTTCAGGATGATCACGGGGGAGGAGCAGCCCGACGCGGGCACGCTGCGTCTCGGCGATACCGTGAAGCTGGGCTACGTGGATCAGTCGCGGGACGCGCTCGATGGCAAGAAGACCGTGTGGGAGGAGATCTCGGGTGGCGCCGACGACCTCCTGGTGGGCACGCGCACGGTCGCGTCGCGGGCCTACGTGTCCTGGTTCAACTTCAAGGGCCGCGACCAGCAGCGCCAGGTCGGCTCCCTCTCGGGGGGCGAGCGCAACCGGGTCCACCTCGCGAAGCTACTCCGGGCGGGGTGCAATCTGCTCCTCCTGGACGAGCCGACCAACGACCTCGATGTCGACACGCTGCGTGCCCTCGAGGATGCGTTGCTCGGGTTCGCCGGGTGCGCCGTCATCATCAGCCACGACCGCTGGTTCCTGGATCGGGTTGCCACCCACATCCTCGCGTTCGAGGGCGACAGCACGGTCGTCTGGTTTGCGGGGAACTACCAGGACTACGAGGCCGATCGACGACGCCGGATGGGCGCGGCGGCCGACCAGCCGCACCGGATCAAGTACCGCAAGCTGACGCGATAGTTTCCGTTCATGGTCGGCCGACTCCGGCCGGACCTTCGGCGCGGGCTGTGAGGCCGCCGGCCGCCGGGCGGGCCCTGTAGTATCATCCCTGCGTCAAGTCAGGCGGCTTCCGTGGCGGGCCGCGCGGCGAGCCCTGGGAGCGGCGACGTTTCGCGATTCCGATCGCAGTAAAGGACAGGCCCATGAAACCAGCGCGCATGGCGTGGAGCGTCGTCTTTCTCGGACTCATCCTCGCGACGGCGGGGTCATCCGTGCGGGCACAGGAGACCACCCTCAGGGTGGCTGGCCTGAACGAGTCGGTGGAGATCATCCGAGACCGGTGGGGCATTGCGCACATCTACGCGCAGAACGAGCACGATCTGTTCTTCGCGCAGGGCTACAGTGCGGCGACCGACCGACTGTTCCAGTTCGAGATCTGGCGCCGCCAGGCGACGGGCACCGTGGCGGAGATCCTGGGCCCGCGCGAGTTGAACCGCGACATCGGTACCCGGCTCCAGATGTTCCGTGGCGACATGACGCGCGAGCTGAACCACTACCATCCCCGTGGCGAGGCCATCATCAATGCCTTCGTCGAGGGCGTCAACGCCTACGTGGACCGCGCGGCGGCGAACCCCGACGAGCTGCCGCTGGAGTTCAAGCTGCTGGGGATCACGCCCGCCCGGTGGACGCCCGAGGTGGTGGTCTCTCGCCATCAGGGGCTCTTGTCCAACGTGGCCCGGGAGCTGAATTATGGGCGGGCGGTTGCCGCCATCGGGGCGGAGGCGGTCCGCGATCTGGAGTGGTTCCGTCAGGTCGATCCGATTCTGGAGCTCGACCCGGCGATCGACGGCGCGCTCCTGTCGGCCGACATCCTCGAGCTCTATACCGCCTACCGGCGGCCCGTCCAGTTCCAGCCGGAGGACATCGTCGTGGCCGAGGCGCGCAACGACGCGGCGTCGTTCCAGCGGCTCGCTCGAGCCATGCCAAGCGAATTCGATCTGACGTCCACGCGCGACGCCATCGGCAGCAACAACTGGACCGTGCACGGGTCGCGGACGCTGTCCGGCTATCCCATCATGGTCAACGATCCCCACCGTTCCCAGCAGGCCCCGTCGCTGCGCTACTACGTCCATCTGAACGCTCCCGGCTGGAACGTGATCGGGGGTGGCGAGCCGGAGATCCCGGGCGTGTCGATCGGCCACAACGACCACGGGGCCTGGGGGCTGACGGTATTCGGGCAGGACAACGAGGACCTCTACGTCTACGAGACCAATCCGGCGAACCCGAACCAGTACAGGTATCTGGGCGGCTGGGAAGACATGCGGGTGCTTTCCGACACGATCGACGTCAAGGGACAGAGCCCGGTGGCGGTCGAGCTGAAGTACACGCGGCACGGACCGGTGTTCTACGAGGACCCGGCCCACAACGTCGCCTACGCCCTGCGGGCGGCATGGCGTGACATCGGGTCCTCCCCCTACCTGGCCAGCCTGCGGATGGATCAGGCGAAGACCTGGGAGGAGTTCCGGGAGGCATGCAGCTACAGCCGGATCCCGTCCGAGAACATGGTCTGGGCCGACGTCGACAAGAACATCGGCTACCAGGCGGTCGGCGTCTCACCGATCCGCCCGCACCACAGCGGGCTCGTGCCCGTGCCGGGCGACGGACGCTACGAGTGGGACGGCTACCTGCCGATCAAAGCGCTGCCCCACGTCAAGAACCCGGAGCGGGGCTTCTTCGGGACGGCGAACAACTATCTCGTGCCCGACGACTACGACTACTGGGAGGCGCTGCACTACACGTGGGGGGACGAGTTCCGCGCGAAGCGGATCGACGAGGTCCTGCAGTCGGGCCGGATGCACACGGTCGTCGACATGATGCGGTTGCAGCACGACGAGCTGGCCATTCCGGCGCGGCTCCTCGTGCCGTTCCTGCGCGATCTGCCGATCGCCGACCCGCGCGTGCAGCAGGCGCGCGATCTCCTGGTGGACTGGGACTTCGTGCTCGACCGGGACTCGGTTCCCGCCGCGATCTACGTGTCGTGGGAGCGGCGGCTGCAGGACGGGATGTTCGACCGGCTGGTGCCGGAGGCCGCGCAACCCTACTTCCGTGGTCTCAACCTGAAGCGGATGATCGACTGGCTCTCGGTCCCGGATGGCCGCTTCGGTGACGATCCGGTCGCCGGACGCGAGCAGATGCTGACGTCCACGCTGGCCGAGGCCGTCGGGGATCTCGATGACCGGCTCGGACCCGACATGACCCAGTGGCAGTACGGCCAGGAGAAGTTCAAGCACGCCTTGATCCGGCATCCCATGAGCGCCGCCGTGAGCGAGGAGGTCCGCCAGCGGATCGACGTCGGACCGCTGCCGCGCGGCGGGTACAACCGGACCGTCCACAACACGGGCGGGGGCGACAACCAAACGTCCGGCGGCTCGTTCCGGATCATCGCGGACACCGATGACTGGGACAATTCCGTTGGCACGTCGAATCCCGGGCAGTCCGGGGATCCTGACAGCCCCCACTATGGCGATCTCTTCGAGCTGTGGGCGCGCGGGAAGTACTTCCCGGTCTTCTTTACACGCGAGAAGATCGAGTCGGTTGCCGAGGAGACGTTCATCCTCCAGCCCGAGACCACGACGTCGGCGAGCCGTCCTGGACAGTAGCGCCGAGAGCGGAGACGAGAGATGCCAAAGCTGACCGTGGAAGGCTACGCCGCCGTGGATGTGGCGGAGGGGACGCGCCTGGTCCTCGCGATCGAACAGACCGCGGGCGTCGACATCATGCATGCCTGTGGCGGCAACGCCCGTTGCACGACGTGCCGCGTCGAGTTCGTCGAGGGGGAACCCGACCGCATGACCGTTGCCGAGCAGCAGGTCCTCGCCGCGCGGGGTGTGACCGGCGCGCGGCTGTCCTGTCAGATTGCCTGCGATCGCGACATGACGGTGCGAGCGATCAGCCGGCTCGAGGGGACCGGGCGTCCGGACCCCGGCCCGACTCCCGAGACGAGCATCACGCCAGACCCCGAGTGGGTGTCGAAGTAGGGGCGACGGACGCGACACCGGCCGGCCACGCGGTGAATTCCTGGGGCCGTGGGTCCGTTCCGCCGGCGGGTCAGGCCGGTATGGCTCTCAGCCGACGCCGGTACCCGAGCAGGCCGCGGTCCTTGATGATTCCGGCGACCGCGTCGGGGACCTGATCCTCCCACCCGGCCTCTCCCGACTTGATCTTGGCGAGCACATCACGGGAGAAGATCGGCAGGTTGCGTTCGTCGATGTCCCGCAGCCCCTGAATCAGGCGATTCTCGACCAGGTAGGCGTGCAGGTGTCGCAGATGGGGCTCGACTCTGAGGTTTGTGGCGGAGATGAGCGCGCCGGCGTGCGGGTCCAGGAGCGGGTGGACGTAGAGCTTCAGATCGTGTTTGAACAGTCGACCGAACGACTCGAGGATCCCGCCCGACAGGTCGGTGTAGTACTTGTCGTTGAAGACCTCGCGTAGGGTCGGTACCCCCATCACGATCCCGATCATCTGCTCCGTGTAGCGGAAGAAGTAGGCCGCGAGCCGGTGGTACTCGGCGTAGTTGGAGATCAACACCGTCTTGTCCAGCGCCCCCAGGATGTCGACGCGGTCGAGGAAGTCCTGGTGGTCGATCCGGTCGCCGTCGGTGAGGTTCTTGAGGGTCATCTCCATCAACGTGACCACGTCCTGCCCCGCGACCTGCGGCTCCTGGGCGAAGTGGGCCCGGGCGCACAGGAGCATCTCCATCGTGAGGTTGGTCACGGGCCGGAAGCTGCCACGCTCGACCAGGATGCACTTCTTGCGCAGCACGTCGCCGGGCGGCGCGACCTCGCCGTCGGCGGTGAACAGCGCGGCGTGCGTGCGCCCGTGCTGGACCAGCTTGAGGGCCATCAGACGGTTGTCGACTCCCTCGAACGCGGGGCCCGAGAAGTCGATCATGTCGATCTCGACGTGGTCGGCCGTGAAGTTGTCGGCCAGTGAGACGATCAGCGCCTCGGGGTCCTGGTGCTGGTAGAGGGCGCCGTGGACCAGGTTGACGCCAAGAATGCCCAGGGCCTCTTGCTCAAGCAGCGATTCCCGGTGCCAGAGTCTCACGTGGACGACGATCTCCGACGGCGCGGCCCCGGGCTGGGTCTGGAACCGGATACCGAGCCAGCCCTGCGCGTTGCCCTTTCGGGAGTAGCTGCTGACCGCGCAGGTGTTGGCGAAGGCGAAGAAGGTGGTCGTGGATCCACGCTTGGCGTCGAGGCGCTCCACCAGGAGCCGGAACTCGCGCTCGAGCATCGTGTGCAGGCGCTCCCGGCTCACGTAGCGGTCGCAGGTCCCGTAGATGGCGTCGCTGAAGGTCATGTCGTAGGCCGACATCGCCTTGGCCATCGTGCCGGCCGCGCCGCCGACCCGGAAGAACCACCGCGCGGTCTCCTGCCCGGCCCCGATTTCGGCGAATGTCCCATACATGCTGCCGTCGAGGTTGATCCGCAGGGCGCGTTGGTGCGCGTCGAGGCTCTCGTTTTCCATGGTCCAGATCCAGAATCGGCAGGTGGGAAGGGCGTCTAGAGGCCGCAGGTCGCGGGCGTCGTAGGCGGACCCGCGGCAAGCGTGGGGCCGCTCTCGCCGATACGTGGGTCGAGAGGGGCGCAGGGGCCGCCAATCGGCCGGGAGGCGGGCCGCCCGCGCAGGTGTGTCATAATAAGAGAGGCATAACAAAGGCGAAAGGAGCATCGAGCGAAGACTCCCCGCGGGCGGCCGATCTGGCGGCCCTCGACCCTCTACCCCCCGAGTTCCGGGTTCGGCGTCTTCCACGCTCGCGGACATCGTGAAATCTGACACCAGGCAAGCAGTCTCTTCAGGCCGACCGCGCCGTCGCCGTCGGCCGATTCCCCGCAACCCCGCCGTCGCGGTGCGACGATCCAAGAACGGGACGCGCGCGGCCGCGCCGGCGGCCGGCCTCGCCCTCGAGCCTGTCGATGTCGACCCGACCGCCGTGGAGTTCACCACGCTGAATCTGGACCCCGCGCTGATGCTCGGCGTCGAGGACCGTGGATACGTTCGCACGACGCCGGTTCAGAACGCAGTGTTCTCGATCGTCCGCGCCGGCCAGGATCTGATCGCGAGCGCCGAGACGGGATCGGGCAAGACCGCGGCGTTTCTCCTGCCCCTCATGCAGCGGCTAATCGGACGACCGGGCCCCGAGGCCGTGCCGGGGCCCCCGACCGCTCAGGACGATGGGGGCGCGGCTGGCCGCACTCGAATCCTCGTCCTGGCGCCAACCCGGGAGCTCGCGGTGCAGATCGAGGACGACTTCCAGGGCTTCGCCTACCACACGGGGTTGACCGGCGTCGCGGTGTATGGCGGTGTGGTGATGGATCCGCAGGAGCGGGCGCTGCGCGCCGGCGTCGACCTAGTCGTGGCGACCCCCGGGCGACTGCTCGACCACATGCGTGGGACCGCCCCCAACTTCGAATGTCTGGAGGCGCTGGTCCTCGATGAGGCGGACCGCATGCTGGACATGGGCTTCTGGCCCGACGTACGGCGGATCGTGTCGGCGCTGCCGACGAACGGTGCATCGCCGGGAGGACCGCGTCAGACCCTGCTCTTCTCGGCCACGATGCCCGAAGAGGTCATGCGGTTGGCCAGCGAGATCCTTCACGACCCCAAGTACGTCCAGATTGGCGCGCGGGGCAAGCCGCCGCGGACGATCACCCATTCGGCGCACAGGGTACCGACACCGCAGAAGACGGAATGGCTCGCGCGATTCCTGCGACGGGCTACCGGCTCGGCGCTGGTCTTCGTGCGGACCAAGCGGGGTGCGGATGTCCTCGCGCGCCGGCTGGCGGCGCTCGGGATTCGCGCCGTGGCCTTCCACGCGGATCGAACCCAGCCCCACCGGACCGCGGCCGTCGAGGGGTTCCGCAGCGGCAAGTACAAGGTCCTGGTGGCGACCGATATCGCCGCCCGTGGTCTGGACATCGAGGGGATCGAGCACGTCGTCAACTTCGAGGTGCCCACCTCGAAGGACACCTACGTCCATCGAGTCGGCCGGACGGGGCGGGCCGATGCCGCGGGCCATGCCCTCACGCTGGTAGCGCCAGAGGAGAACCGGGCGCTCCGCGTGCTCGAGGAGTCGTTCGACCTGCGGCTCGGGTAACCGCCACCACGCGCACCGGATCGCGCGTCGGCGCCTGCAGTGCCGACATCCCCCGGACAGTCGCCTTGGCCATCGGGTTGGACTGCCGGGGCGGTTGCACGCGCGGCTGTGACCTTGCGGGCTTGCTCGTCCGGTGCCCAACTGCGGCCGAGAGGTGAGCCGCCAATCCACGAGCGAACGCCGATCCCGATCGAACCGCACCGCCACTGCCCTCAACGACCACTCGTCGACGCCTGATCCCCTGCCAGGACACGTCGCCGTTCCAGCCGAGGGTAACTTGGGCTGTGCCCTCCGCGACCCGCTTAGGGCAGGTGCACGGCCGTGGCGTTGGTCCCGACCCCGAACACCTGGCCGGCGCTGTCCCAGTAGAGCGCCCGTTCCACGGCGATCTCGACACCGTTGGTGACCTCGATGACTGCCCCGAAGGTCTCGTTGGCCAGCTCGGGCACCTCGACATTCACCCAGACGTTGCGCCGGCTGGTCGGCGCGACCGTGTAGACCTTGACCACAGTCGTGCCGGTCGTCCGTGTATAGGTGATCTGGACGGTCGCCGGCGTCGCCGCGGGATTGGCCAGCAGGATGAAGGTCTGGTAGTTGAAAGTGGTCCCGACCCGGCCCTCGGCGAGGCCCCACTTGGTCCCAGTGTCCGTGATCCCGAAGGCATTGTGCGCCTCGTACCAGGTCGTGAACCCGCCCGCCCAGTACATGGCTCGCTCCGCGACGACCGGGAGGTCAGAGACGACCGTCGTCGAGACGTTGGCGTTCGCCAGCAGCGGATCCTCCGACTCGACGATGATCGTGCGGCGCTCGTTGGCTGGCACCTGGTAGATCTTGACGATTGTCACGCCGGTGTCGAGCAGGTAGTGACGGTGAGGGTGGCCACGACCGCGTTCGGGTTGATCACCAGGATGAAGGTGTCGAAGAAGGGCCCGGTCGCCCCTTCGGCGTGGAACCAGGTGGTCCGCGCCTCGAACACCCCCGCCGACTCGTGGCCGCCCTCGTAGAAGCGCGCCGCGCTGAAGTACATCGCCCGCTCGGCGATGATGAACTGGTCCGAGGTCACGGTGATCCCGAACGAACGGCCGACCAGGCCCGGCAGGGCACCGGCAAACAGGGTCAACCGGGACGTCGCGCCGACGACAACGTTCTGGACGACCGGCGCGCCGCCCTCGATCAGGTAGGTGACCGTGACGTTGGCCGGGACCGCGTTGGCGTTGGACAGCAAGGTGTAGCTGTCGAAGAACCCCTGACTTCCCTCGGCGAAGAACCAGATCTTGCGCGGGGCGCCGACCGCCTGCTCGGTGTGGGCGCCGTAGTGCGTCGTCCCGGGCGTCAGAGCAGGCCCGGCCGCCCCCTTCGGGGCCGGCGCCGAGGCGTCCCAGGACATCGTCCGGTCGACCGAGAGGGGGATGGCATCGGTCGAGGTGACGACCGCCGAAAAAGCGGCGCTCGCGAGACCCGGAATGTCGTTGACCCGGATCGTGACCTGCGAGGTGGCCCCCACGGTCGCCGTGTGTCCCACGGTCGATCCGTCCTCCTTGAGGAAGGCGATCGTGACCGGCGCCGGGGTCCCCGTCGCGTTGCTGAGGCTGAGGTCGTAGTCGAAGCAGGAGCCGGTTGCGCCCTCGGCCAGGTGGTAGCGGAAGTCCTCCACCGTGATTACGGCCGTCGCGGTCCTCGTTCCTCCGTTGCTCCTGGGGCTGCTGCCTGGCTTGGTGGCTGTGACCGTGATCCGGTGCAGTCCCTTGCCGTCCGTCGGGACGCCACGGAGACGCCAGAGGGGGTTTCCACCCGAACTTTCCCCCGCCGGCGTGGCCATGCCGGTGATGCCGTCGGTTTCCCAGGTCACCGAGGTGAATGCGGCGTGCGCGCCCGTCACCGGGGGGCCGTCCGTGCGCGGAGTGGCCGGCCTCAAGGTCGCGCCCGAGGTCCGTCAGGGGCCCCCCGGTTGCTCCAGGCCGACGTGTCGCCGCTCTCGAAGCCGTCGGCAAAGATGAGTTCGTCGGCGAGTCCACTGACGCTATCAAAATTGCTCCCGCCGACGGTGAGGTTATTAACTGGTGTAAAGCCAGTACCCCTCGCAAATTTGCGAGGGTCGATCGTGCCTGTGTTGGGTTGACCTTCGATATCCAAGTCGTCAATGAAGCACGCGGTGGGGTCGAGGGCACAGGGAAAGATAATCTCCGCCGCATTCAGCGCGTCGATCAAGCCGAATCCGCTCAAATCGTCGATGTCGGGCAAGTCCAGGTCGAAGGTGCTCTGCTCAATAATCTGCTCGAGGCCGCTGGGAGTTAGGCTGCCCAGATCCTGCATCAACGCCGCGACGCCCGCCGCGTGGAGGGCCGATGCCGAGGTCCCGAAGAAGTTCGGGTCGGTGTCGTCGGGAGGCTCGAACAAGTCATCGATATCGATGCCGAAGAACGTGTTGTTCGTGCCATCCGGCGCCGTGATCTCGGGCTTGAACCGCGTTTCCGGCGCCGTGGGGCCGCGGGTGCGCTGGATCCGGTCGGGCCCGTCCTCGGGGGCCTGGAGCACGGAACTCTTGATCCCAGTCGGGGTGCCGTCGGTGTCGAAGAAGATCCGGGTAGGGCCCCGCGAGGTGAAGGGCTCGACCGCGCCACTCCCACCGAACTCGGGTGTCTCGCCGAAGAAGACCGCGCCGACCGCAACGACGCCCGCCGCGCCAGCGTGCCCGTAGATGGTCGGGCTGTTGGTGGCGAACTCCTCGACCGTGGTCGTCGCCAGGAAGTAGACGTACTTCATCAGGCTGGGGACGACCCCCGCCTTGTGCTCCAGGCCGAGCTGCACGGGGACGGGCGACGCGCCGCCGTTGGTGACGCTGAAGACCTCGACCGGGTCGCCGCCGATGTTCGCGGTAAAGCCCCCAATGCCGAGCGGCGCGCCGCTCGGGTCGTAGAGGACGATGTCCATGTCGGTCGCCGCCCCCGGGGCGCCGCTCACCGAGAAGAAGGGTTCGGCCCACTGGAACGAGAAGAACGTCGTCCCGGGACCGAGCATGATGGTCTGCAGATCGTCGACGCCCGGCCCGGGGTCGAAGTCGTGGCGGTCGCCGCTGGCGCCGGCGACCCCCGAGCCGTGGAAGTGACTCTCGTAGGATTGGCTGGCGGCGTTCCCCGCCGCCGAGAAGACGGCGACCCCGCTGGCGACCGCAGCCTCGGCGGCCTGCGCGATGATGCCGTCCTGGAACATCGGCTCGGCAAAGTAGAGGACGTCATCGACGATCACCGTGGCGCCGGGGAATCCGGGGCCGCGGGGCGTGGCGGTCGCAAGCTCGGTTATGCCCGTCGCCATGTTGGCCTGACCGCCGTTGCCGGTGTGGAAGGCCCCGCTGGCACCGGGCGCGACGTCGTGGATGATCTCCAGCAGAGCACGGCCTTCGTCGGTGGCCGGGCAGAACGCGTCGTCCAGGACGGTGACGCCGGCCGGCAGGTCACCGCTCGCGACGCCGGCGGCCGCGCCCCCCAAGCAGTCGTAGCTGTCCGAGATCGCGCCCACCGTCACGCCGGTGCCATCGACCCCGAACTGGGCGCGGGCGTCGTCAGCCTGCATGGCAGCGTCGCCCTCGCTGGTCACCGAGCCGGCCCGGGTCGGCGGCGCGGCACCTCGCGCGTCAAACGCCACGACCTCGTCGGCCGTCAGCGCGTGAGTCTTGAAGACGGCCGGCTGCGCGAACCGGAGCGTGTCGCGTGCCGCCAGCTCGTCCAGCGCCGAGATGGGGAGCGTCCCCGAGACCATCCGGCCGGCGGTTGCGCCGTTGCCGAGGCCCAGCGCCTGCAGGTCGGCCAGCAGGGCGGCGGCCGTGGTGGCGGCTACCGCATCGATGACCACGCGGTCGCCGATCACGCGCGCCGTGGGATCGCCGGGACGAAACGGACCTCGCGTTCCCTGCTGGAGGTAGGCCTCGTACTCCTCGTGTAGGAGGGCCAGCGTGGGCCCTACCTTGGCCATCGGGCCGGTCTTGAGGTCGAGCAGCCTGGCGACCATCCGGGCGCGCGCCTCGGGCGATCGGGCCTGAGCCTCCTGGAGCGACTGGGCGTGCAGAGGATGCGCATACACAACGGCGATCATGGCGACGGCGAACTTCAGCCTCCCCGGCATAGTGTCCCTCCGTGCGTCGGCAAATCGGGTCAGGAAGGCGCGACTATAGCACGAAACGAGGAAATCGCCGGCCGCCATCCGCGGGGTCCGACGCATTCGAACAGGGCACTAATGCGACGTACAATGACGGACTGCACCCCCACGCGGTGTCGGGGTCGCCAACGGAGGCCGAATCCATGAGGTCGCGAGTAGCCAGCGTCGCCTGTGTCGCGCTTCTCGGCACGAGTCTCATCCAGGCGGGATCGCAGCCCGTGCGCGCCCGCCGCGGCATGGTCGCCTCGCAGAACGCGGTCGCGTCGCAGATCGGCGCCGACGTGCTCGAAGAGGGAGGGAGCGCGATCGACGCCGCCGTCGCGACGGCGTTCGCACTGGCCGTGACCCATCCGACTGCCGGCAACATCGGTGGCGGGGGCTTCATCGTCTACCGTCCCGCCTCCGGTGACCCGGTCGCCTACGATTTTCGCGAGCTTGCCCCGTCTGGCGCCAGCCCGACCATGTTTCTCGAGGATGGTGAGTACGACTTCGACCGGCACCATCTCAGCTACCTCTCCGTGGGCGTCCCTGGCACCGTGGCCGGGCTGCATCTCGCCTGGCGGGAGCAGGGCAGGCTGCCGTGGGATCGCCTGGTCGAGCCCGCGATCGGCCTGGCGCGGGACGGCTTCGAGGTGACGGTCGGTCTGGCGCGGTCGTTGAAGGGCGTCCTGCCCCGGATGGAGAAGTACCCGGCCTCGGTGGCGCAGTTCTCCAAGGGTGGCGTGCCCTACGAGGCCGGAGAGATCTTGAAGCAGCCGGATCTGGCGCGGACCCTCGAACGTATCGCGCGCGAAGGGCCGGCCGGGTTCTACGCGGGCGAGACAGCGCGGTTGATCGAGGCGGAGATGCAGGCCCACGGCGGTCTCATCACCGATGAGGATCTGCAGCGATACGAGCCGAAGAAGCGGGAGCCGGTGCGGGGGACCTGCCGGGGCTACGAGGTGTTGTCGATGCCGCCGCCCAGCTCGGGAGGCACCGTGCTGATCCAGATGCTCAACGTCCTGGAGGGCTACGACCTCGCCGAATCGGAGTTCGGCTCGGCTCAGACCGTGCATCTCCTGACCGAGGCCATGCGTAGAGCCTACGCCGACCGCGCCCGACACCTCGGGGACCCCGACTTCAACCCGGCGATGCCGGTGACACGGTTGATCTCGAAGGAGTACGCGACCGACATTCGAGGAACGATCGATCCGGCGGAGGCATCGACCTCGACGCCCACCAGCTTCGAGTGGCCCAGCGAGAGCCCCGAGACGACCCATCTCTCGGTGGTGGACGCGCAACGCAACGCGGTGTCGCTCACCTACACCTTGGAGTTCGGGTACGGCTCGCGGATCGTCGTCCCGGGCGCCGGCTTCCTCCTCAACAACGAAATGGGTGATTTCAACGGATCCGCCGGACTCACCAACGCCGAGGGCCTGATCGGGACCGAGCCGAACCTCGCCGGCCCCGGCAAGCGCATGCTGTCGAGCATGACGCCGACGATCCTGGCGAAGGACGGGCACCTTTTCATGGTGACCGGCAGTCCGGGCGGTCGCACGATCATCAACACCGTGCTCCAGACGATCCTAAACGTCGTCGACTTCGGGATGAACGTCCAGGAAGCGATCGACGTCGGACGTTTCCACCATCAGTGGTTGCCGGACCGCATCCGCCACGAGCGTCACGGCCTGTCACCGGATACGCTTTCCCTGCTCGAAGACCGCGGGCACCGTCTCCAGGAGGTGGCGGCCCAGGGGAACGTGCAGGCGATTCTGTACGACCGCGAGGCCGACATGCTCGAGGGCGCCTCCGACCGACGACGGCCGGACGGCGCGGCGGTCGGTTTCTAGCAGCCCGCGCCCTGTCTCCCGGGTGGGGCATCCCGCCCCCCACACGCTCCGTCTCGGCCGTCCCGCCGCGCTCTGCCTATCGTTCGGGCAGATGTCTGCCGATTCCTTCAGTGAGACCGTCGCGCGCTCGGAGGCTCGTCCGTCGGCGCGTGGGAGACGCGACCGCGGGAGTCCGACGGCGGAAGCGACCCCATGACCCAATCTACCCAGCCGGCCGACGTCGAGACCACCTCCGGGACGGACGTCTTCGTCGCACGCCAGCCCATCTTCGATCGCGACGTCAAGGTGTTCGCCTACGAGCTGCTGTTTCGGGCGGGCCCCGAGAACTGCTTCGCGGTGGGTACCGACCCCGACCAGGCGAGCTCGCGGGTCATCAGCGACGGCGTGCTGCTGATGGGGCTCGGGCGGCTCACCGAAGGCAAGCGGGCGTTCATCAACTTCACGCGGACGCTGTTGGTGAGCGATTACGGGTCGATCTTGCCCTGCGACGACATCGTCGTCGAGGTGCTCGAGCATGTGGATGCCGACGCCGACGTGGTGGCGGCCTGCCGTCGGCTCAAGGCTGCGGGCTACCTGATCGCCCTGGACGACTTCGCCTGCACCGAACGCGACGACGACCTCGTTCCCCTCGCCGACTTCATCAAGGTCGACTTTCAGGCCGTCTCTCGACCCGCGGACCGGGTGGCGTTGGCCGAGCGTTTCCTGCCGCTGGGCGTCCAGGTGCTGGCCGAGAAGGTCGAGACGCAGGAGGACTTCGAGCAGGCGTTAGCGGCAGGCTACACCCACTTTCAGGGGTACTTCTTCAGCGAGCCGGTGGTGATCAAGGCGCGGGACATCCCGGGGTTTCGTCTCAACTACCTCCGCCTGATGCGGCAGGTGAATCAGCCCGAGCTCGAGCTCGACGAGCTGGAGAACATCATCAAACAGGAGCTCTCCATCTCCTACCGCGTGCTGCGCTACATCAACTCCGCCAGGTTCGGGTTGCGGAAAGAGGTGACGTCGATCCGACACGCGCTCGTGCTGGTCGGCGTGAAGGAGCTGCGCAAGTGGACCTCGGTCTGGGCGCTGGCCGGCCTCGGGCGAGACCGGCCGCAGGAGCTGATCGTGGCGTCGCTCGTGCGTGCCCGGTTCAGCGAGATGCTCGGCCCGCTGGCGCGACTGCCCGACCGAACCTCCGAGCTGTTCATGCTGGGGATGTTCTCGATGATCGACGCCATCATGGGCCGCCCGAAGGAAGAGCTGCTCGGCAGCCTCCCGATTCCGGCCGACCTTCATGCGGCCTTGCTGGGGGACGAGAACGACCTGCAGCGTGTTCTGGACTGCGTCGTCGCCTACGAGCGCGGCGAGTGGGCCGCCTGCTCCGGCGCCGCGGCGCTCCTGGGCGTGGAGGATGCCGCGATCCCGCCCTGCTACCTCGAGGCCACGCGCTGGGCGCGGGAGATCTTCCCCGCATAGCAGCCCGTCGTGCAACCCCCGTCGCACCGGGGGCCGCCCGGGGAGATGACGCGGTCCGCCCGAGCCATCCGCGGGGAGAAGCACCGCGGCCTTCACCGCTCGAACCTCAGCCGCTATACTCGCCTCGATCGCGTCTCACCACGGACCCCGGCCCGGCGGCTCGACCCCGACGCCCGCGCGGCGCCGTCGAGAGCCGGTGGGAGGGGTCGTGAACGAGGGAGGGGTTTGTCATGAAGAGGTTCAGTATCGCGGCGCTCGTGATCGTGCTCGCGCAGGTGGGCATCGCACAGGCGCAGATCGCCACCACCATCGCGGAGCGGACGGTGGGGTTCGAACGCACGGACGGCTTCATTCCGTTTTACGTGGACCGGAGCACTGACCGCATCCTGTTCGAGATCGATCGCCTGGGCGAGGATGTCCTCTACTACGTCTCGATCGCGCAGGCGGCCGGCTCGGTCGAGCTGGGCATGGACCGGGGCATGGTCCGACAGACCGTGATCCGGTTCGAGCGCGCCGGTCCGAGGGTGCACGCTGTGCAGCAGAACCTGCGGTTCCGGGCGCATGAGGGCCACGACGCCCTGGTCGAGAACATCCGTGACTCCTTCGCCTCCTCGATTCTCGCCGCGCTGCCGATCGAGGCGGATGAGGGCGGGCGTCTGCTCGTCGATGCGACGTCGCTCGTCATTCGGGATGCCGGGGACATCGCGGGGCGCTTGCGTCAGCGGGAGCAGGGGACGTTTAGACTCGACCGCGGTCGTAGCGGGCTCCATCTGGCGCGAACCAAGGCGTTTCCGCTCAACACCGAGGTCGAGGTCACCCTGACGTTTGCCTCCGACCGGGCGGGGGGAGCCCTTGTGGCCAACGTGACGCCGGACAGCCGGGCGCTCACGATGCGCTTTCACCATTCGTTCCTGCGTGCGCCGGAGGGATTCAAGCCCAGACGGCCCGACCCGAGGATCGGCGTCGGGAGCATTACCTTCAAGAACTACGCGGCGCCCTTCAGCGAGGACACCGAGGTCCGGTGGGTGCGTCGCTATCGTCTGGAGAAGCAGGATCCGACAGCCGCGATGAGCGAGCCCAAGAAGCCCATCGTCTATTATCTCGACGCCGCGATTCCCGAGCCGACCCGCAGCGCGATGCGGGAGGGTGCCCTCTGGTGGAACACGGCGCTCGAGGCCGCGGGGTTCGAGAACGCCTTCCAAGTGAAGGATCCGACCCCCGATATGGACCCGATGGACATCCGCTACGGCTGGCTCCTGTGGATCAACCGGGACGAGCGGGGTTTCTCGAGCGGTGGCAATTTCACGGATCCCCGAACCGGCGAGATCCTGGGCGCGAAGACCCGGATGGATTCCCACCGGATCCGCACGATCAGCCACTACTGGCAGGGCTACAACCCGACGGACGGGGGCGACGATTGCGCGATGTTCCTGCCCTCCTATGACGATCTGCTGCCCAGGATGGCCGAGGTCGTCCGTGGGTCCCACTCGGCGGACGGCCAGGCCGGCAGCGCGAGAGCCCCGGGCGCGCAGGAGATGGTGCTGGCCCGCCAGGCCGTGCTCACGGCGCACGAGCTCGGCCACACCCTCGGGTTCGGACACAACTGGAACTCCAGCATCAACGACCGGGCCTCGGTCATGGAGTACCCGACGCCCCGCGTGAGGGTCACCGCCGACGGCAACCTCGATCTCAACGACGCCTTCGCCGAAGGGGTCGGTCCGTACGACCTCTTCATGGCGCGCTACGCCTACACCGAGTTCCCCGAGGGGCAGGAGGAGGCCGGCCTGGAGGCGATCGTCGACGAGATGCGGGACGCGGGTGTGCTCTACACGCCGTCTACCGATCCGCGATGGGCCTGGTATGACGATCTCGCGACGCCGACGGAGTACCTGCGGGAGACCATGCGCGCCCGGAAGATCATGGTGGAGCGCTACGGCCCGGCGATCCTCAGGCCGGGCGAGCCGATCGGCCAGCTCCGTGACATGCGGCTCTGGA
Source organism: Vicinamibacterales bacterium (assembly GCA_965197935.1). Classification (GTDB taxonomy): domain Bacteria; phylum Acidobacteriota; class Vicinamibacteria; order Vicinamibacterales; family CAZQMT01; genus CAZQMT01. The sequence goes on from CBDAOD010000003.1 coordinate 2,839,603, forward strand.
TGGTCTACCTCCATCACCGGTGGGGGATCGAGAGCGGGCTGAAGCACCTCGGCGGGATGTACCACAACTACGTCGTCAAGGGAGACGACCTGATCCCGACCGAGATCGTGCCCCCCGACCTGCAGCGCGACATCCTCTCGCTGCTCATGGAGGCGATCCAGCCGGTCAACCTCGCCCTGCCGGAACGCCTGCTGGTGAACCTGACGCCCAACCCGTATCGGGGCGAGAACAAGGAAGATCTGTCCGGTGACTACGCGTTCGATCACCTCCGCGCGGCCAGAATCCTGGCGGCGATGGTGATCGAGGAGATGCTCGAGCCGGCTCGCGCCGCGCGGCTGATCGCGTTCGCCGACCGCCAGGCGAACGCCCTGACCCTGCCCGAGACTCTTGATGCGATCCTCGAGCACACGTGGCGGGCGGGTCGCGACGGTGCGGCCATGGATCGATCGCTCCGACGGGTCACCCAGCGGGTCGCGCTGGACGCGATGATGATCCTGGGGGCCGCGCCCGCCACGACGCCGGAGGTCCGGGCCGTCGTGCTCGACACGCTGGCGGGGCTCCGCGACGAGATCGACGCCAGCCACGATCCGGACCGCGTCAGCGAGGCACATCTGCGACAGGCGGTACGCGACATCGATCGCTATCTGCAGGATCCGGCCGGCGTCGCGCCACAGTCGGCCGCGCCCGTGTGGGGCGACCGGCCACGCTCGCGTTACCCGCTGGCCCCTGGACCACCCCTGGGCGGTGGGCCGCTGCCCTAGCAGCCCCGGGGACTGCGACGGGCCAGTCGTATGCGCGTTTCGAGTCGGCTCCGCCTACGTTCTGCCGTGGGCATCGTTCTCGGCCTGCTTCTCGTCCTCGGCGCCTTGTTCGCCGGGCCGCTCGGCCTCGTGGGCACGAACTTCCATCCGGTCGTGGAGGGACGTGTGTACCGGAGCGCTCAGCTCACCGCCGCCGAGCTCGAAGCCGCCATCGATCGTCATGGGATCCGCACGATCATCAACCTCCAGGGTGCCGCGCCGTGTCAGGACTGGTACGACGCGGAGGTGGCCGTCGCCCGGGCGCGACGCGTCGGTCTGCGCGATGTCGCCCTGTCCTCCCGGCGCCTGCCTCCCCAGCCCGCCGTCGTCGACCTCATCACCTGGCTCGAGACCGACCCGGCGCCGGTGCTCGTGCACTGCAATGCGGGGTCCGATCGCTCCGGGCTCGCGAGCGCGCTGGCCAGAATCCTGCTGGAGGGGGCGTCTCTCGAGGCGGCGCGCGGGGAGCTCAGCCTGGCCTATGGGCACCTGCCCATCGGTCCAGGGACCGAGGTCGACCGGTTCTTCGATCTGTACGCGGAGTATCTGATCGACAGCGGAGCCCCGGAATCCCCGCAGACGCTCAGGCACTGGGCGCGCGAGCGATACGTGCCGTACGTGTACAGCGCCCGGATCGAGACGATGGCCTTCCCTCGGAGCGTCCGGTCAGGTGGCACGCTCGACGGGGCGTTCCGGGTCACCAACCTCAGCCCTGGACCGTGGCAGCGTACGAGCTCACCGGAGCGGGGCATCACGCTGGGGATTCGCATTCGGCGCGACGGGGCGTCCGAGTGGCGCGATTTCGACCGCGGGGCCGGCGGGGACGAGACCGTCGAGGCCGGGGAATCGGTGGATTTCGAGCTGCGGATGATGGCGCCCCGCGCGCCGGGTCGCTACTGGATCAAGGTCGACATGGTCGACGAGCACCGGACGTGGTTCGAGGATCAGGGGTCTCGCGCGGTCGAGCTGCCGCTACGTGTGGAGTGACGGCGTTCCCGCCCGCCCACCCACCGCCTCCAGGCTGCGGTATCCTTGAGGTGGCGCGCGCCGTCGGGCGCGCATCGCGCGCAGGGACGCGCCCGGCGGAGGGACGGGGGAAGAGACGCATTGGTAATCGACGATCCGGGGCTCCGGCGACCACGTCATCAGGGCCGCGCCATGCTGGGCGCCGTTCTCGTGCTGGCGGGCGTGCTTGCCGTGGGCGGGCTTCTCTATCTCGTCACGCGGGGCGACGATTCGCTCCCGGCGTCAGACTCGCCGCGCTATGCCGAGACGCTCGCCGCCTTCAACGTGGGGGTGGCGGCGATTCTGGTCGACCAGTACGATCACGCCACCGCGCAGCTGACCCGCGCGGCCGAGCTGGTCCCGGAGGAGCCGGCATCCTGGGCGAATCTGGGCCTGATTCAGGTTCGGGTCGGCGAGTTCGACGAGGCGGACACCAACCTGGCTCTGGCGTCATCGCTCGCACCCCGGAGCAGCCAGATCTGGGTTCTGCGAGGTCTGCTCGAGAGCCGTCGGGGGCGCTACGACGTCGCGATCTCGCACCTCGAGCAGGCGCTCGAGCTCGACACCGACCACGCCCGGGCACGGTATGCGCTCGCGAAGGAGATCGAGCGGCAGGGGGGCGAGGGCGCCGACCTGTTGGCCGAGCGGCAGCTCGATGCGCTCCTGGAACGGCGCGGGGACAATCTCGCCGTCCTCCTGGACAAGTGTCGTCTTGCGGCCAAGCGCGGGGATGTCAGCACCCTGCGTGGGGTACTGTTACGGATCGCGCCCCACGCGGCCGCGTGGCCGCCGGAGGTTCGCGAACGATTCGAGGCGCTGACCGAGGCCGCGGCGGGTCCCGATGCGGAGTCGACCAGCACGCAGATCGTCTTCCTCAGGAACGTCCTGGTCAGGGTACCCAGCTTTCGGGAGAGCCTCGCCGAGGTGATGGTCTCCCCCGACATCGTCGGCGAGCCGCTCGAGCGGTTCCTCGTCCTGCCGCTCACCGATTCCGTCCCGGCGCCGGCCGATATGTCCCTGTCGTATCGGCGTGAGCCGCTCGCCGCCGCCGCCGTCGGATCGTGGTCGGCGATATCGGCGGCGTCGCTCGAGCCCGAGGGCGAGCCGGGCCTCTTCGTGGCCAGCGGCGTGGCGGTGCGACGGCTCGGCGGCACCGGAGCGGAGCTGTCCTTTCCAGGAGGAGCCCTACAGACCCCGGCCACCGCGGCCGGGGTTCGGCCGCTCGATTGGAACTACGACTTCCGAACCGACCTGGCGCTGGCGGGAGCCGGGGGAGTGCGGCTGCTCCAGCAGCAGGAGGACGGCGGCTTCACGGATGTGACCGAGGCGGCGGGTCTCCCGGCCGGGATCGTCGAGGCCGACTACGCGGGCGTCTGGACCGTCGATGTCGAGCTGGACGGCGATCTCGATCTCGTGCTTGGCGCGCGTGCCGGCGCGACCCGGGTCATCCGCAACAACGGCGACGGCACGTTCGTGCCGATCGAGACCTTCTCCGCCGTTTCGGAGCTTCGCGACCTGGTCTGGGTCGAGCTGGACCAGGATGGCGATCCGGACGTGGCCCTGCTGGACGCCGAGGGACACGTCCATTTTCAACGCAACGATCGCGCGGGTGATTACGCCGTGTGGCCGAGTCCCGCGATCGAGTCGAGCGTCGTGGCCATCACGGCGGCGGATGCCGACGCCGACGGCGTGATGGACATCGTCGGCCTGCGGAGCGATGGGGTCGTCGTCAGCGTCACCGGTGCCGGCGTTCTCGACGGGCGCGAGCGGGCGGTCGTGGAGGTGACGCGCTGGGCGGAGATCCCGACGGCGCTCGCGCCGGGCCAGGCCCGTCTCTTCGTTGGAGATCTGGACAACAACGGCGCGACCGACCTGGTGGCGTCGGCCGCCGCCGCAACGCAGATCTGGCTCCGCGATTCCGGGCGCGGTCTGACACCGCTTCCGGGATCGATCGACGCGGCGGTCTACGCGGTGACGGATCTGACGGGGGATGGCCTGGTCGACCTCGTCGGGCTGTCGAGCGCGGGCCAGCCGGTGCGCGACGTCGGACTCGGCGACGCCGCCTACCACTGGCAGGTGATTCGACCGCGGGCCACCCGTGGCGACGGGGACCAGCGAATCAACTCGTTCGCGCTCGGTGGCGTGGTCCAGCTCCGGGCCGGGTTGCTTGTCCAGAGCCAGCCGGTTTCCATGCTGCCGGTGCACTTCGGACTCGGCGAGCACACCGGTATCGACGTTGCGCGGATCGTCTGGCCGAACGGCGTCTTCCAGGCGGAGTTCGACCTGGCGGCCGATGCGGTCCTCGACACGGAACAACGGCTGAAGGGATCCTGCCCCTGGCTCTACAGCTTCGACGGGACCGGGATGCGGTTCGTGACGGATTTTCTCTGGCGGTCGCCGCTCGGTCTCCGTATCAACGCGCAGGACACGGCGGGGATCACCCAGACCGAGGACTGGGTCAAGATCCGCGGAGACCAGCTCGCGGCCAGGGACGGGCGCTACGACCTCCGCATCACCGGCGAGCTCTGGGAGACGTTCTTCGTGGACCACGTGAGCCTGCTGGTCGTCGATCACCCCGTCGGCACCGACGTCTTCGTCGACGAACGCTTCGATGCCAGGCAGCAGACGCCGCTCGTGGTGCGCATGACGGCGCCGCCGCGACCCGTGGCGCGCGCCTGGGACGACCGGGGGACCGAGGTCACCGGCCTGGTCCGTGCGCGCGACGGCCAACATCTCGGGACGTTCGGCCGCGGCGCCTATCAGGGGGTCACACGCGATCACTTCGTGGAGATCGAGCTAGGGGACGCCGCGCCCGGGGACGGGCCGCTGTGGCTCCTGGGCCACGGCTGGGTCTATCCCACCGACAGCTCGATCAACGTGGCCATCGCCCAGGGGCAGCGTCCCCCGCCGCGGGGGATCGCCGTCGAGGTGCCCGACGGCGGAGGCGGGTGGGTCGTCGTGTATCCCGACATCGGATTCCCGGCTGGCAAGCGCAAGACCATCCTGATCGATGTGACCGACGTCTTCCGCCCCGGAGCCCCGAGGCGGGTACGCCTGCGCACCAACCTGGAGGTGTACTGGGATTCGCTCGAGTACGCAGCGGGTCTGGATGGGCTGGCGCTGGAGACGCGGCGCCTCGGTCTCGAGACCGCCGAGCTGCGCCATCGCGGGTTCTCCCGGACGAGCGTGGCGAACGCGTTCTCGCCAGAGGTGCCTGATTACGACGCCGTCGTGGGCACCGGCCAGCGGTGGCTCGACCTCGTCGGCTACTACACCCGGTTCGGCGAGGTCGGAGAGCTGCTCGCCCAGGTCGACGACCGCTACGTGATCATGAATGCCGGCGAGGAGATCGCCCTGGGGTTCTCGGCGCCGGCGCCGCCCCCCGAGGGCTGGCGGCGTGATTACGTCCTGATCGGCGACGGATGGATCAAGGACGGTGATTTCAACACCGGCTTCTCGACGACCGTGTTGCCCCTGCCCTCCCATGACGATCCCGGCTACGCCACGCCTCCGGGACGGATCGAGGACGACCCGGTATACCGTCGACATCCTGCCGACTGGCAGCGCTACCACACCCGCTACGTCACGCCCGACCGGTTCCGGGACCCGCTGCGTGGAGGGACGCAGGGGAGCCGTTGATGCGCGTCACGCAATCCCTGCTGCTTGCGCTGCTGGCCGCCCAGCTCGGGTTGGTGGCGGTGCTGGATCGCCGTGCGGCCGGCACGTCTGCGGCCGACTCGGGAGAGGCGGCGGCGCTCGAGCGCTACGGGCTCTACCTCCGGGAGACGGCCGTCGCCGCCGGCATGGAGACCTCGCACGAAGTGCCGCGCTTCGACCCGCAGCTCGACCACATCATGCCGCAGATCGCGTCGATGGGCGCCGGGGTGTCGGTCGCCGACTTCGACCGGGATGGCTGGCAAGACGTCTACGCGACCAACAGCCGGACGGGCAGCCTGAACCGGCTCTATCGCAACCGCGGTGACGGGACGTTCGAGGAGGTGGCGGAGGCGCTGGGTGTGGCCGATGTGAACCGCGTGGGCACCGGCGTCTCGATGGGGAGCGTGTGGGGTGACTACGACGGCGACGGCTTCGAGGATCTGTTCGTCTACAAGTACGGGCGTCCGGAGCTGCTCCGCAACGTGGGCGGTCTCCGATTCGAGCGCGCGACCGCGAAGGTCGGGCTCCCGGACTGGGTCAATGCGAACGGCGCGGTCTGGCTGGACTACGACTGCGATGGGTACCTCGATCTGTTCGTCGCGGGCTACTTCTCCGAGAGCGTCAACCTCTGGGAGCTCGAGACGACGCACATCATGCCGGAAAGCTTCGAGTTCGCGGAGAACGGCGGGCGCAACTACCTCTTGCGGAACCGTGGCGACGGGACCTTCGAGGACGTCACGGAGGTCATGGGCATCAGCGGCCGGCGCTGGACGCTGGCCGTGGCGGCGGCCGACCTCTTCGCGACGGGATACCCGGATCTCGTGCTCGCCAACGACTACGGGATCTCCGAGGTCTACGCGAACCAGGGTGGGATCGGATTCGAGGAGGTGGGCCGGGTCACGGGCATTGGCTACACGCCGAAGAGCGGGATGAACGTCGCCTTTGGCGACGTCTTCAACCAGGGCCGGTTCTCGATTTACGAGACGAACATCTCCGAGGAGGGCATCCTGCTCCAGGGCAACAACCTCTGGGTGCCCTCGGTCACCGCGTCGGGCACGGCCATCGAGTTCGAGAACCTGGCGGGCGCGCTGGGGGTCGATCTCGGCGGCTGGAGCTGGGGAGCGCAATTCGGCGACCTCAACAACGACGGCGGTCTGGATCTCTTCCTGACGAACGGCTACGTCTCGGCCGATCGCACGGCCAGCTACTGGTACGACTTCGCGAAGGTGGCCACCGGGCACGCGAGCATCATTTCGGATGCGAAGAACTGGCCGGCGATGAACGGCCGCAGCCTGTCGGGATACCAGCAGAAGCGCGTCTGGCTCAACGACGGGGCCGGCAGGTTCAACGAGGTGGCCCAGGCGGTCGGGGTTACCCATACCGACGACGGTCGGGCCGTCGCGCTCGTCGACCTGTGGAACCGCGGCGTCCTCGATGTCCTCACCGCCAATCAGGGGGGGGCGCTCCGCGTCTACGAGAACGCTCACCCGGCCACCGGGGACTGGATCGCGTTCGAGCTCGAGGGCACCCGGAGCAACCGCAGCGCCATCGGCGCCCGGGTGCGCCTCACCTGGAACGGCCGGCAGCAGGTGCAGGAGGTCTCGGGCGGGAGCGGATTCGCGGCGCAGAACCAGCGTCGCCTGCACTTCGGTCTGGGCGAGCAGCGGGTCGTGGACGAGGTCCAGATCCGGTGGCCGTCAGGCCGGCGGCAGACGCTCACGGCTCCGGCGCCGGGCGTACTGCACCAGATCGTCGAGCCGAGATGAGCGGGGTGGAGACGCAGGTGCGATCGGCGCCGGTCCTGGAGGCCACGCGGCCCCGACTCCCGTGGTTTCTGTCGGTCGAGAACCGCTACCTCGCCCCGATACTCGTGACGGGCGTCCTGCTGGCTGGGCAGTTCTCATTCGGGATCCTCGAGAGCTATCCCAAGACCGCGGCGGCCATCGTGAGCGCGATCCTGACGAGCTCGATTCTCGGTCGGCTGGTCGTGGGGCGCTGGCCGCCGCTCTCGAGCGCCTACATCACGGGGATCAGCGTCGGGATGCTCATCCGGGCGCCCGAGGTGTGGCCCTACGTGATGTGCAGCGTGATCTCCATCACGTCGCGGTATGCGATCCGCGTGCGCGGCCGCCACCTGTGGAACCCCTCCAACCTCGGGGTGAGCGCGATGCTCTTTCTCGCGCCGCAGGCGGTTGCGGGCCTTAGCATCCAGTGGGGCAACAACGTCTGGCCGATGCTCGTCATCTGGCTCTTCGGTGCCGCCATCATCTGGCGGCTCAGGCGTCTGCACATTTGCGCGACGTACGCGCTGTCGTTCGTCGTCTTCTCCGTGCTGCGCAGCTACCTCATCGGATCCCCGGTCCTGGCCGAGCTGTCACCGGTCACCGGGCCGATGTACCAGCTGTTCATCTTCTTCATGATCACCGATCCCGCGACGACCGTCCGCCGCGGGTGGGCGCAGGCCCTGGTTGCGTTCCTCGTCGCGCTGGCGGAGATGCTCCTCCGCCTGAACGAGGTCGTCCACGCGCCGTTCTATGCCCTCTTCCTGGTAGGCCCCGTGGCGCTTCTGGTGGAGATGTGGTGGGACGGAGCGCACCCCGGCCCGAAAGTCGCCGGGGCCGCACTAACGGGGACAGGAGCCTCTTTGTCAGCTGCGCTTGGGGCGGACGCCGTTTCGCCCCAAGCGCAGCCGACAACGTGTTGCTAGTGCACCGCCGTCGAGATGCGGTCACGCCTCAAGCCCGCAGCACACCCACCCGCTGCGTTGCCGCTCCTCGAAATACTCCCGGTATTCCTCGTCGCGGCGCCTTGCGCCTGGGCGCGCTGCGAACCCGATCCGTGACCGCATCTCGACGGCGGTGCACTAGGGCGACTCGTCGCCTCGCGCGACCGGGTTCTTGCCGGACACCCACGCGCCGAAGCCGCCCAGGAGCGCGCTCACGTTCTTCACGCCCTTGCTCTGGAGTATCAGCGCCGCACGGGCGCTGGTATTCTCTTTCGGTCAAGTGCAGTACGTGACGATCGGCTTGGTCGCCCCCCGCAACTCGCCGGCACGCTCGGCCACGGTCTCGAGCGAGATCGAGACCGAGCCGGGGATGTGCCCCATCCTGTAGGTCTCGTCTCCCCGCACGTCGACGACGATGACGGCGTCCTTCTCCAGAAGGGCCTTCAGCTCATCGATCCGGGTCCGCTTGGCGAGGGAGTTGTCGTTGATCTGCCACTGGGTGGCGACCGGGGCTCCCACGGCGACGGTGAGAATCAGCAGGCTCAGAAGGGTTCGTCGCTTCATCTCGTCATTATCGCCCAACCGGCGCCCAGGCTCAATTCAGGGGCCACGCCGCGATGCCGGAGGTCGGGCGCCCGCGCCTGCGCTTCGGGCGAGCCAGGCCACCGCTCATCCGAACCGATCTCTCAGCCGATTGGGTGATGAAGAGCCGTGGCCGGGTCCCCGGGCGGAGGGGGAGGACCTGCGGCCGCGGAGGGGTCGAGCATGCGGCGTGCCAGACACAGCCACGGGTTTACGCTGATCGAGCTACTCATCGTCGTGGCGATCATCGCTGCCATCGCCATTCCCGGCTTGCTGCGCGCTCGGATGGCCGGCACCGAGGCGTCGACCATCGGCTCGCTCCGCGCGATCGGGTCAGGGCAGTCGGCCTTCGCAGCCACGTGCGGTTCGGGTTTCTATGCCCCATCGCTGGTCCGCCTCGCTACACCCCCAGGTGCGGCGGCGGACGGGTTCGTGGGAGCTGACCTCTCCACCGATCCCTCGCTCAAGAGCGCCTACACGATCACGCTCACGGCGGGCGTGGCCAACCCGGCCGCTCCGGCGTCGTGCAACGGCGCCGCCGCTGGCACCGTGACCTGGACCTACTTCGCCGGCGCCGATCCGACCCCCGGGGCAGGGACGAGATTCTTCGGTCTGAACCAGGGCGGCACGATCTACCAGAGCACGGCACAGGTCGTCGTGACCCAGATGGGGGCACCGCCCGGGGCCGTCCCCGTGCAATGACCCATCGGGCTCGCAGCCCGTTCTTCCTCCTTCCTCGTCGCGGCTCGACTAGTAGCCCCGTGGCAAGAGTCCTGCGTGGCACTAAGGGCCGCCTTGAGAGATACCGCGGCCGGCCAACCCCCGCCCCGTTTGGCCCCGGTTGGCCCCCTTGAATCCGGCTGATCTTGACAAGCCACGACGCCAGGCCGATCATGCTCCGACCGTCGGAGGAGACGCTGAGCCGTTCCCCGGCCGGGCGCGTCGGGGGCCCGTCGACGAGACTCGAGCTGATGAGGAGATTGTCCATGCGTGCACCTGTCCTGCTGCTGTCCTTGCTCGTACTCACGGCCGGTTGCTCCGGTCAGAACGAACCGCCGGCCGACACCGCGCCCGCCGAGGTGGCGCCGTCGCTGGGGATCCGACCCAACGGTGACACCGAGATCCAGCCGGACCTGACGCAGGTGTCCGAGGAGCTCCAGCAGGTCTTCGCCTACATCGACGAGCACATCGACGAGGATGTCATCCGGCTGCAGCGGGAGCTGCAGCAGCCGAGCATCTCCAACACCGGAGAGGGCATTCCCGAAACCGCCCAGCGTGTCCGGGGGTACTTCGAGGAGCTGGGCTGCCAGGAGTCGACGGTTCACGAAGTCGGCGAGACCGAGTGGGGAGCGCAGGGCAATCCGGTCGTGTACGCCAAGTGCGACGTCGGGGCGGAGCGGACGCTCCTGCTCTACTGGATGTACGACACCATGCCCATCACCCAGCCCGACCTGTGGAACTATCCGCCGTTCGACGCCACGCTTGTCGAGCAGCCACCATTCCCGAAGGTCGTGATCGCCCGGGGCGCCGTCAACTCGAAGGGGCCGCAGATGGCGCAGCTCAACGCGCTCATGGCCATCAAGGCCGTCACCGGAACGCTGCCGGTCAACTTGATCATCGTGGCCGAGGGCGACGAGGAGCGCATGTCGATTGGGTTCCGCAAGTTCGTCCAGGAGAACCCCGAGCTCTTTGCGGAGGCCGAGGCCATGTACCGCTTCGGAGGCCAGGGCTACAGTGGCGGCGGCTCGATCACCGGCGGCTCCGAGGGCTGCGTCTACATCGAGCTCACGACGTCCGGCGCCAAGTGGGGACGAGGGCCCACCTACGGGGACATCCACGGCTGGTGGAAGCGCTCGTCCGACAGTCCCGCGATCCGTCATACCACGATGCTGTCGTCGCTGTTCTCGGAGGACGGCAACCGCGCGCTGGTCGACGGCTTCTACGACGACATCGAGCCGCTGGCGCCCGAGATCGAGGAAACCCTGCAGCGAAACGCCGACAACCTCGATCTCGAGCAGGTGGCGCGTAACGTTGGCGTGGGACGCTTCATGACCGACGATCCGCTCGAGTATCTCCGGATGCAGTACTACGGCATGTCGTTCAACCTCGACGGAATCTGGGGCGGCAACATGTACGGCGGCGGCGCCGGCGCGATCCTGCCGAGTCAGCTCACCTCGAAGCACAACATCCGCTACGTCCCGGTCCAGGACGGCATCGAGCTGACGGAGAAGATCCGCGCGCAGCTCGACCGGAACGGATACGAGGACGTGGAGCTACAAGTGATCGGCGACGTGCCGTGGTGCAAGATGAGCTACGACACCGATGTGGCCAACGCCCTCCAGAAGACCTTCGACATCTTCGGCATCGCCTACAGCGCGCCACCCGAGGTGCCGCAGATCCTCGGCGGCTACTGGCCGGCCTACCTGTTCGGCCGCGATCCCATGCAGATCCCGATCGTCGCGGGCGGTGCCGGGCACGGCGGAGGCGGCCACGCGAACAACGAGTACTACGTCATCGAGGGCGCCGGGCGGGTCTACGGCCTGGCGGGTGCGGAGAAGGCCGTCGCGACCACGGTGTACAACTTCGGCGGGAAGAACTAGCCTGAGCGTCTACCTCGGCCGGCTGGGCCGACCACACCGCGCCGGCGGTTCTGCCTCGACCGTCACGGCAGCCGGGTCGCGGTGGCGTTGGTGCCGCCGGTCCAGATCTGCCCAGCGTGGCGGAGTGGAACTGCCGGCCTGTTCCCATGACGTTCGGGATCCCCATCCAGGTCTGGGCGGGGGCAACCGCAGGGGTCGCCAGGGCAATGCCGACGGCCATCGTCGCGATGGCCGGAAGCAGACGACTCATCCGTGCGGTCATCCTCGATCTCCTGGCAGGGATGCCGGGGCGTGCGGGATGCCGACCCGGCCCTCCCGGGCCAGCGTCCGGGCCGGAGCGCGGCCGGATGGTGGGCGGCCGAAGAGAGGCAACACCCCTGGTTGTTCCCGGCCGCGGGCGTCTCATCGCAATCGACTCGGACGACGAAAAGCCCGGAGCTGTCAGTTGCGTCAGCCGAATTCTATAGCGAATCCGTCCTGGGGAGCGAAGATCGTGCCGAGGTGGGTGCAGCGGCGAGGGCGCCGTGTTTGAAGGGGAATTCGGTCAAATCAGCGTCGAAGGCCACCTCGGGCGGGAAGCCGGGCAGTGTCCGGCGGGAACCCGAGGGGTCAAACGTTCACCGATACGCCTGGCGCCAGGCCTCGAACCCGCCCCTCAGGCTGAAGACCTCGGCGAACCCCTGACTCTGAAGCCAGGCCACGGCCTGCTGGCTGGAGTTGCCGTGATAGCAATAGACGACGAGCGGGCGCGCCTTGTCGGTCGTCTCGATGAACCGCTGGACGTTCTGATCGGTGAGGTGCTCAGCGCCCCGGATGCTCGCCTCCGCGTGCGAGTCGGGATCACGGATGTCGACGAACGTGGCTGCCTCCGTATCGAGCAGCTGCTTGGCGCCGTGGATGTCGATCTCGGGGATCTCGTTCGTGAGGGTCTCGCTCCTCCAGGTCCGAGGCATCATACTATGACGACACCGCTCGTTCGGTTCACAGGGGTGCGGAACGATGCCCACCTGGCAAACCGAAAACACTGCGGCGGCAGACGCACGAGCCTCGGACGCACCAGGCGGATGGCCGCCTTCACGGTTTGCCTGGCGGACATCGTCCCGCACCCCCGTGAACGGATAGCGTCGTTCCAGAGAACCACGTGAGTCGCCCGCGCCTCGACGCGCCGACCAATCCACTCACAGCAGCACCGCGAAGCTCGGCCGGGCAGGCGCTGCTGGAGCGATTCGCACAAGACTCTTGCTCCGGGCCGCGCGAGCTCGAGCGGCTGCGGCAGATCGCCTGGGATGTCGGCCGGCGCGAGATCCCCGGCGACATCGTGGAGTGCGGCGTGATGAACGGCGGCTCGGCGGCCGTTCTGGCCTCGGGGCTCCCGGGCCGGCGGCTGTGGCTCTACGACTCGTTCGAAGGGTTGCCAGAACCGACCCCGCGGGACGGGCCGCGGGCACGCACCTGGGGAGGTCGCTGCCGGGGATCGGAATCTCGCGTGCGCGGAGTGCTGGCGCTGGCGGGTGTCGAGATGCCCACGATCGTCAAGGGTTGGTACCGGGACACGTTCTCGGACCGCACCGCGCCGGCGCCGGAGGCCGTGGCGCTGCTTCACGTGGATGCGGACTGGTTCGACAGCGTCCTGCTGTCGCTCGAGCGGTTCTACGACCTGATTGCCGACGGTGGTGTCGTCGTGCTCGGGGACTTCGGGTACTGGGAGGGGTGCCGCGAGGCCTTCTACGCGTTCTGTCGAACGCGTGGTCTCGAACCGCTGATCGAGCGCTTCGGCCATTCGCACGCCTGGTGGGTCAAGGGCCGGACGAACAACCGCGAGTATGTCGGTAGGTGGGACATGCCCTGACTCGTTCCGACACGCTGCCCTCTTGTTCATCCTGGTATCATGTCGCCACGGGTCGCCAGCCCTGCAAGATCGTCGCTCGACGTGCAAGAACGTGACGAAGCGTAGCGCGATTCTTCCTTTCGGCCCGCCTCCCCTGTCCACAATTTCTCCGGTCGTTTCGGCGGTCGGACACCCGATGGCCTCCTGCTGCGCCACCGGCATTCCCCTTGCACCGCCATGACCGAATCCCCGGCGGAACGCACCATGAGACCTAGCCGCCGTGTTCTCTCGTTGGTTTGCGCCGTCCTGGCGCTGAGCCTCTCGGGCGTGGCCTCGACCCCACAAGGCGAAGACCGCGTCTCCGGCGCGGCCGGGCCGGTGCTGGCCAATCCGATCCTGTTCGTCACCCAAGTTCCCGTGCCGGCCGACTTCACGACGATCGCCGCCGTTTTCGGCAACCACCTGGGCGACATGGACCTGGTCGCCCGTGGGGGTGATCTCTGGATCCGGTATCCGGACGGCGCTCTCAAGAACCTGACGCAGGCCGCGGGTTATGGGATGACGGGGTTCCAGGGGGCGGGCGCCATCGCCGTCAGGGAGCCGTCGGTCTACTGGGATGGCTCGAAGGCGGTCTTCAGCATGCTCGTGGGCGCGCCGACCCAGCAGTATCGCTACGACACGTACTTCTGGCAGCTGTACGAGATCGCCGGCCTCGGGCACACCGACGCGCCGGTCATCACCAGGCTGCCCGGCCAGCCGCCGAGCTACAACAACGTCAGCCCCATCTACGGCACGGACGACCGGATCATCTTCACCTCCGATCGCCCGCGGTCCGGGGAGGCGCACCTCTACCCGCAGCTCGACGAGTACGAGGAGGCCCCGAGCACGACCGGTCTCTGGAGCCTGGATCCTTCGACCGGCGACCTCTTCCTGATGGAGCACTCGCCGTCCGGGTCGTTCACGCCGATCCTCGACAGCTTCGGCCGGGTCGTCTTCACGCGCTGGGATCATCTGGTCCGCGACCAGCAGGCCGATGCCGACGCAACGGGCGGGGGCGACTACGGCACGTTCAACTACGCGGACGAGACCGCCGGGGCCGCGCGGCTGAGCAGCCGGGACGAGGTCTTCCCCGAGCCCCGTCCTTCCCGTGCGGATCTGCTGGCCGGCACGAACCTGGCCGGTCTGAGCTTCAATCATTTCTTCCCGTGGCAGATCAACGAGGATGGGACCGAACAGGAGACGCTCAATCACATCGGGCGTCACGAGCTGCACACCTACTTCGACCGCAGCCTGACCGACGATCCCAACCTGGACGAGTTCATCGCCTCCGTCGCGCCGGTCCGCGGCAACCCGAACCCGGTCGACAACCTGCTGCAGCTCGCGGAGGACCCGCTGAGCGCGGGCGTCTACTTCGGGACCGACGCGCCGGAGTTCTACACGCATGCGGCGGGTCAGATCGTCAGCATCGACGCGCCGCCGTCGCTCAGCGCCGATCTCATGCGGGTCACCTACGTCACCCATCGGGACACCAAAACGACCACGGCGAATCCGGGTGCCAACCACTCGGGACACTACCGCAATCCGGTGTCGCTGTCCGACGGCACGCTGGCGGCCGTCCATACTCCGGAGACGCGGGAGGATCGTAACGATGGCACCCGGGCGCGCCCGAGGTCGCGATACGACTTCCGCCTCAAAACGCTCGTCCGATTGCCCAACGGATACTGGACGGCGGATCAGCCGCTGACCCCGGGCCTCTCGAAACCGGTGACCTACTGGGATCCGGACGTGCTCGTGACCTATGACGGGCAGCTCTGGGAGCTCGACCCCGTCGAGGTGCGCGTGCGTGCCCGCCCGCCGCGTCGCGTGCCCGCTCTGGAGGCCCCCGAGCTGCAGGTCCTTGCGCAGGAGAACGTGCCGCTCTCCGCGCTCACCAGCTACCTGGTGCAGAACGATCTGGCGCTCCTCGTCAGCCACGACGTAACGACCCGCGACGAGGCGGATGTCCAGCAGCCGTTCAACCTCCGGGTGACCGGCACGGCGACCGAGACCGTCGGAGCGTCCGGCAGGGTCTACGACGTGGCGCGGCTGCAGTTCTTCCAGGCGGATCAGATCCGTGGCACCGGGGGCACCGCGTCACCCGATCCCGGTCGCCGCGTCCTCGCGCAGCCGCTCCACACGCCCGGACTGCCGAACCCGCCCGGCGGGTCGGGGGTGCCGGGCAGCGTGGCGCTCGGGACCGACGGGTCGATGGCGGCCTTCGTGCCCGCCCGCCGCGCGCTGACGTGGCAATTGACCGACGCCGCAGGCACCGGGGTCGTGCGCGAGCGCTACTGGCTGTCGTTCCAGCCCGGCGAGATCCGGGTCTGCACGTCGTGCCACGGCCTCAATCAGCGGGACCAGGCGGGTCAGCTGCCGCCCGCCAACCCACCCGAGGCGCTCGCGACGCTGCTCCGGCACTGGAAGCAGATCTCGGGCGACCTTGACGCCGACGGGCTTCCGACCCAGTGGGAGCAGCAGTTCGGTCTGGACGCCAACTCGGGCGGCGGGGAGCACGGTCCGGACGGCGACCCGGACGGCGACGGGAAGACCAATCTGGAAGAGTTCGCCGACGGGACCCACCCCCGAGGCTTCCATACCCGGCATTTCGCCGAGGGTGCGACCGGCAGCTTCTTCGACACGGCGCTCGCGCTGGCGAATCCCGACGCGGCCGAGGCCGCGACCGTCCTGCTACGGTTCTCCCGATCGGACGGGGCGATCGCCAGCGACCTGGTGACCGTGCCTCCCACGACGCGCGTCAGCTTCGACCCCGGATCGCTGTTGGCGCTCGCGCGGGCGGAGTTCTCCACGATCATCGAGTCCGACGTCTTGATCGTCGCCGACCGCACGATGAGCTGGGACGCGGAGGGCTACGGCAGCCACACCGAGTCCGGCGTCGATGAGCCCGCCACGACCTGGTATCTGGCCGAGGGTGCGACGCACTCCAGCTTCGAGCTGTACTACTTGTTGCAGAATCCATCGGCGGTCCCCGCAACGGTCGAGATCGGCTATCTGCGTCCCGCGCCCGCCGCGCCGATCGTCAAGGGCTACACGCTCTCGCCCACCAGTCGGCGCACCATCCGCGTCAACGGCGAGGCGCCGGATCTGGCGGCCACGGACGTCTCTGCGGTCGTGAGCTCCACGAACGGCGTACCGATTATCGTCGAGCGTGCGATGTATCTGAACGTCCCCGAACGACCGTTCGAGGCCGGGCACGCCAGCGCGGGGCTCACGGCCGCGAGCACGAGCTGGTATCTGGCCGAGGGTGCCACGGGCGACTACTTCGATCTCTTCGTCCTGATCGCCAACCCCAACACAACGAGCGCAGAGGTCGAGGTGCGCTACCTGCTCCCGGACGGCACCGTGCTGACCCGTGCGTATCTGATCCCGGGGTTGAGTCGCTTCACCATCTGGGTGGACCACGAGGACCCGCGTCTGGCCGACAGCGCCGTGTCGACGACCGTGACCTCGCTGAACGGGGTGCCCGTGCTCGCCGAGCGGACCATGTGGTGGCCCGGTCCGACGGCGTCGAGCTGGCGCGAGGCGCACGGCAGCGCCGGCGCGACCCGGACCGGTACCCGCTGGGCCCTCGCGGCCGGAGAGGTGGGCGGACCGCGCGCGGCCGAGACCTACATCCTGATCGCCAACGCCTCGGACACGGCGGCGCGCGTGGAGGTTCGCCTGCTGTTCGACGATGGAGCCACGAGCACCCGCGCGTTCGCAGTCGGGCCGAACAGCCGCTTCAACGTCGCGGTCGCCGTCGAGTTTCCCGAAGCCGAGGGCCGGCAGTTCGGTGCCGTCATCGAGAGCGTCGAGCGCGGCGCGACGCTGCCCGGCGGCGTCGCCCAGATCGTCGTGGAGCGCGCGATGTACTCGAACGCCGGCGGCCTCGTCTGGGCGGCGGGTACCAACGCGCTCGCCACCCGGCTCGACTGAGCCCTCGGCATTCTCCTTCCCCCAGCCACCCCATCCTCCCCAGCCCGTGAAGCCGAGACGACCAAGGGGAGATCTACGCCATGAGACCAACGACGAGCCGTGTGTGGCATCTGATCGGGTGCCTCCTCCTGCTGGGCATGTCGGGAAGCGCGATGTCACCCGACCAGGACCGAGTCTCCGCTCCGGTCCCCAGCCTGCCGCACCCCATCCTGTTTGTGACCCAGGTGCCGGTCGCGAAGGAATACAGCACGATCGGGGCGATCTTCGCCAACCACCTGGCCGACCCCAAGGCGGTGGCGCGTGGCGGGGCGCTGTGGATCCGTTACCCGGATGGCACGCTCAAGAACCTGACCCACGCAGCCGGCTACGGCATGACCGGGTTTCAGGGCGGGAACGCGATCGCCGTGCGGTCGCCGAGCGTCTCCTGGGACGGCTCCAGGGCCGTGTTCAGCATGGTGGTCGGGGCGCCGATGAAGCAGCACCGCTGGGGGCAATTCACGTGGCAGCTCTACGAGATCGACGGCCTAGCGCCGACCGACGTTCCCCTGATCACGAAGGTGCGGCATCAGCCCGACTTCAACAACGTCAGCCCGATCTATGGAACCGACGACCGCATCATTTTCGTCTCGGATCGGCCGCGCGGCGGTGAACGACATCTCTATCCCCAGCGGGACGAGTACGACCAGGCGCGGTCGACCACCGGGCTGTGGAGCCTCGATCCGGCGAGCGGGACTCTCTTTCTCATGGAGCACTCGCCGTCCGGGTCGTTCACGCCGATCCTCGACAGCTTCGGCCGGGTGATCTTCACCCGCTGGGATCACCTTGAGCGAGACCAGCTGGCGGACGAGGACGAGATCGGAAACGGCGATTACGAGACCTTCAATTACGCGGACGAGACCCCGACCGCCGCGGCCCTCGACACGCGAGTCGAGGTCTTCCCCGAGCCGCGGCCGGCCCGCACGGACCTGCTCGCGGGGACCAACCTCACCGGACACAAGTTCAATCACTTCTTCCCCTGGCAGGTCAACGAGGACGGGACCGAGCAGGAGACGCTCAACCACGTGGGTCGCCACGAGCTCCACAACAGGTTCCGCGCGGCGCTCACGGACGACCCGAATCTCAAGTCCTTCAGCGCGCGCCGATCCGGACGGGTCAACCCCAACTCGATCGAGAACTTCCTGCAGATCACGGAAGACCCCTTGAACCCAGGGGTCTACTTCGGCATCGACTCGAGGCGGTTTAAGACGCGGGCGTCGGGGCAGATCCTGTCGATCACCGGTGCCCCCACGGTCTCGGCGGATCACATGACCGTGACCTACGTGACGCACCGCGACACGCGCTCGATCACTGCGACGCCAGGGCCGGATCACTCGGGCCACTACCGGCATCCGCTGCCGCTCTCGGACGGCACCCTCGTGGCGGCACACACGCCCGAGACGCGCGAGGACGCGAACGATGGGACGCGGAGCGCGCCGCTGACGCGATACGACTTCCGACTCAAGACGCTCGCCCAGCGGCTAGACGGCCTGTGGGAGCCCGACCTGTCGTTGACCGCGGGCATCTCGGAGATGGTGTCCTACTGGGACCCCAACGTGCTCGTGACCTATTCCGGGCTGCTGTGGGAGCTCGACCCGGTCGAGGTGCGCGCCCGCCCGCGGCCGCCGCGTCGCGAGCCGGTGCTGCCGCTGCCCGAGCGGCAGATCATGACGGAGGAGAGCGTCGACGTTGCGGCGCTGCGGGGGTATCTGTCGGCGAACGACCTGGCGCTCATCGTGAGCCACGACGTCACGACCCGTGACGACGCGGACCGCCAGCCGCCGTTCAATCTGCGGGTGTCTGGAACGGCGACGCAGACCGTGGGCGCCAGCGGCAAGATCTACGATGTGGCGCTAATGCAGTTCTTCCAGGCCGACCAGATTCGCGGCGTCGGTGGGCCGGCCGATCCGTGGCCGGGGCGCCGCGTCCTCGCGCAGCCGCTGCACCAGCCGGGGCTCCTCAACCTGCCGGGTAACCCGGCGGTCCCGGGTAGTGTCGCGCTCGGCCCCGATGGATCGATGGCCGCCTTCGTGCCCGCACGTCGCGCCCTGGCGTGGCAGCTGACCGATGGCGCCGGTGTCCCGGTCGTGCGGGAGCGGTACTGGCTGAACTTCCAGCCGGGCGAGATCCGGGTCTGCGGCTCCTGCCATGGCGCCAACGAGACCGACCAGGCCGGCCAGCTCCCGCCGACCAACCCGCCCGAGGCTCTGCGCCAGCTGCTCCGGTCGTGGAAGCAGGTGAGCTCGGATCTCGATGGCGACGGCATGCCGACCGCGTGGGAGGCGCAGTTCGGTCTCGACACGACGGTGGGCACGGGAGATGGCGGGGCGACCGGAGATCCCGATGGAGACGGGAAGACCAACTGGGACGAGTATCTGGAGGGAACCCATCCCCGCGGCTTCAACACGCGCTACTTCGCCGAGGGTGCGAGCGGCGCCTTCTTCGACACCTCGGTGGCCCTCGCCAATCCGGATCCGGGGACCGCCGCGAGCGTGCTGATCCGATTCCTCCGGTCGGATGGCACGACCTTCGGCCACTACGTGTCGATGCCCCCGATGAGCCGACGCTCGGTCGACACGACGTCGTTCCCGGAGCTGCATGACGTCGAGTTCGCGACGGTCGTCGAGTCGGATGTGGCGATCGTGGCGGACCGCACGATGGCCTGGGACCGGGGCAACTACGGGAGTCACGCGGAGAGCAGCCTCGCCGCGCCGTCATCCACCTGGTATCTGGCCGAGGGTGCCACGCACTCGGGGTTCAACCTGTTCTATCTGCTGCAGAACCCGTCGGACACCACCGCCGAGGTCGAGATCACCTATCTGCGTCCGGCACCGGAGGGCCCGGTCGTCAAGGTGTATGGTCTCGCACCCAGGAGCCGCCTGACCGTCTGGGTCAACCGTGAGGATCCCGCGCTGGGCAGCACCGATCTCTCGGCCGTCGTCGTGTCGACGAACGACGTGCCGATCATCGCCGAGCGGGCGATGTATCTGAACACGGGTGACCAGATCTTCGGCGCCGGCCATGCGAGCGCCGGCGTGACCGACCCGGCGACCAGTTGGTATTTGGCCGAGGGCGCGACCGGCGACTACTTCGATCTGTTCATTCCGATGGCCAACCCGACGGACGCCGCGGCATCGGTGGACGCGCGCTACATGCTGCCAGACGGGTCGGCCGTCACGCGGACCTACACGGTGCCGGCGCGCACGCGGTTCACGGTCTGGGTCGACCGAGAGGATCCCCGGCTGGCGAGCACCGCGGTGTCCACGACCCTGACGTCTACCAACGGGGTGCCGGTCATCGCGGAGCGAACCATGTGGTGGCCGGGGCCGAGCCTCGCGGCCTGGCAGGAGGCCCACAACAGCCCCGGAGCCACGACGACCGGCACCGCCTGGGGGCTGGCCGAAGGGGAGGTGGGTGGCGCGAATGGCACCGAGACCTACATCTTGATCGCGAATACGTCGGCCATCGGCTCCGATGTTCGGGTGACGCTGCTGTTCGAGGAGGGTGCGCCGATAGCCCGCTCGTTCCCGGTGGGTCCCAACAGCCGTTTCAGCGTGTCCATCGCGGCGATGTTTCCCGAGGCGGTCGACCGGCGGTTCGGTGCGGTCGTCGAGAGCCTGGGTGCGTCGCCTGCCCAGATCGTCGTCGAGCGGGCCATGTACTCGAACGCCGGCGGTGTGCCGTGGGCGGCGGGTACCAACGCCGTCGCCACCCGACTCCGTTGAGTAGGCTGCCGGTGGGCTCGGACAGCTAGATCAAGGAAATAGAGATCGACTGGATGGCGGCGACGATGGCCTCGGCCGTGACGCGGAAGTGCGACGCGCTCCAGACGACCCGGCCATCGTGGACCAGGATCGCCTGCGGAGTCTCGTGTCTCAGGTCCAGCCGCGCGGCCAGCTCGTCGGAGACGCGCCGGTGGGACTGGACCGTGACGAGCTTGTATGCCACGGAGGTGTCTGCCTGATCGAGATGCGTCTGCAGCTCGTCCAGGGCGTGGGCGCTGACACCGCAGGTCAGGCTGTGCTTGAAGAGGAGCACCGGCCGGTCCCTCGATTCCTCGAGGGCCGCGTCCAGAGCGTCGATGTCGTGTAGGGGCTCGAGCGTCGTCATGGTTTCATGATATCGGATCGGGGGAGCCGGGCCCGAGGTATCCTTTCCGCATGTCCGGCCCTGCATCGGATGATCCCCGCCATGGTCGCCCGAGTCGGAGTAGCGGCGCCGGCCGACGGAAGGTCGACGTCCTCCTCCGGGACATCCTGACGAGTCGCGTGTACGATGTCGCGCGCGAAACGCCGCTCGACCGTGCCGAGCGACTCTCCCGGCGGCTCGGTAACGCCGTGTGGCTCAAGCGCGAGGACCTGCAGCCGGTCTTCAGCTTCAAGCTGCGTGGCGCCTACAACAAGATCTCGCACCTCACCGCCGAAGAGCGCGGCCGCGGAATCATCACGGCCAGCGCTGGGAACCACGCGCAGGGTGTGGCCTACTCGGCCCGCCGGCTCGGCATCGCGGCCACGATCGTCATGCCCCGTACCACCCCGGCGATCAAGGTCGAGGCGGTCAGGGACATGGGGGCCGAGATCGTGCTCTCGGGCGACAGCTACGCCGAGGCGCAGGCGCACTGCGACGCGATCGTCGCGGAGCGCGGGCTGACCTTCATCCCCCCCTTCGACGATCCGCTGGTCATCGCCGGACAGGGCACGATCGGGGACGAGATCCTGCGCCACGGCCAAGGCGATCTGTCCGCGGTGTTCGTGCCCGTGGGCGGCGGTGGGCTGATCGCCGGCGTGGGCGGCTACCTCAAGACGGTGACGCCGTCGGTGCGGATCGTCGGCGTCGAACCCATCGAGGCCGACGCGATGCATCGCTCGCTCGCCGAGGGGCATCGAGTCGAGCTCGACCACGTCGGGATCTTCGCGGACGGCGTCGCAGTCCGCAAGGTGGGCCGTCACACATTCGCGCTCGCGCGAGAGACCGTGGACGAGATCGTGCTGGTTTCGAACGACGAGATCTGCGCGGCGATCAAGGACATCTTCGATGACACGCGGAGCGTCATGGAGCCCGCCGGCGCGCTGGCGGTTGCGGGTCTCAAGGCGTGGGTGGAGCGGGAGGGAGGCAGGGATCAGACGCTGGTGGCGATCCTCAGCGGCGCCAACATGAACTTCGACCGACTTCGCTTCGTTGCGGAGCGCGCGGAGCTGGGGGAGGCGCGCGAGGCGATCTTCGCCGTCACGATCCCCGAGCGCCCGGGGGCGTTCCGCCAGTTCTGTACCGCGATCGGACGACGCGTCATCACCGAGTTCAACTACCGGCTGAGCGGACGTGACGAGGCACACATCTTCGTCGGGATCGCGACCGAGTCGAAACAGGATGCCGCCGACCTCGCGACCCGCCTCAACGACGCGGGCTACCGGACGGTCGATCTGTCGGAGAGCGAGGTCGCCAAGCTCCACGTGCGGCACATGGTGGGCGGGCGCGCCTCGGGGGCGAGAGACGAACGGCCGTGCCGCTTCGAGTTTCCCGAGCGACCCGGCGCGCTAATGGAGTTCCTGGATCAGCTGGGCGGGCGATGGAACATCAGCCTCTTTCACTATCGGAACCACGGCGCGGACTTTGGCCGCGTGCTGGCTGCGTTCGAAGTGCCGCACGGCGACCTCGATGCCTTCCACGCCTTCCTGAACGCGCTGGGCTATCCCTACTTGCTCGAGACGGACAACCAGGGCTACGAGCTGTTTCTGGCCTGAGCGAGTGTGCGGTGTGTCAGTTTCGTGTGAAGTCGGACGGCGTCCGCCCAGCAAACCGAAAACATTGCGGCGGCTGACGCACGCTGTCTTGGACAAGCGAAGGAGCTGGCCGCCTTCACGGTTGCCTGACGGACGCCGTCCGGCTCCACGCGAAACTGACAAGTAAGATTACTACCGCCCGATGACGAGCGGCCGCACCACCGACGTCCAGACGTCGTAGCCGGCCTCGCTGAGGTTCAGGCCGTTCTCCGCAAACAGCTCTGGTCGGGGCTTGCCATCATCGCCGATCAGCGCAGGGTCGACGTCGGCGAATGCGAGTAGCGGATCGGTGTGGGTGAATGCCTCGACGAGCGCGTTGGCCTCGCGGATCTGGTCGATGTGATCCCAGTGGGCCAGGCTGGACTTCACCCCGATGATCACCATCCGGGTCTCGGGCAGCCTGGCCCGGACGGTTGCGACCAGTTTCTCGTAGTCGTCGCGGATGCGCTGGGGGCGCTTGCCGGCGTTCACGTCCGCATCGCCGCCGTAGAACACGATCACCTTCGGGGTGTAGGGAAAGATGATGCGGTCGGCGAAGTGAATGCTGTCAGAGACATGGGAGCCGCCGTAGCCTCGCTTGATCGCCGTCAGGTCGGGAAAGGCCTTCCCCAGATCCCAGTTCGTGATGCTGGAGCTACCGAGGAACAGGGTCTCGTCCCGGGGCGGTGGCGACGCGCGGTCCTCGGTCTCGAATGCCTGGATCGCTTCCTCGTAGCGGGTCGGATCCCGATCGGGACCCTGCGGGGTCTGGTCGGCCAGCATCGCGGCGGAGCCAACGAGGGCCAGGATGATCGCCACTCTCATCCGAATCTCCTTGCTGGCTCGACCCTGTCAGATCGATCGAACCGGAACGTCCCGCGGCGGCTGACGCACGCGCCCCGAACGGGCGTGGGGGCCGATCACCTGCCCGGCTGGCCTAGTACTACTTTGTTAGATCCGCAATTGCACCGACTTTAGCGCCTCGATGCGCTTCAGGTAGAACGGCCGTGGAGCAAAGAGGTCCGCGGTGAAGATTTCCTGCACGATCGCGCGGGCCACTGGAAAGGTGAGCCCGGCGAGGTGCCGCCGCCGCTCGGCCTGCAGGAAGTTGTACGTCACGGCGGTGAGCACGACGTGATGGTGCCAGCCCGGGAACGTGCGGCCTTCGAAGTGATCCAACCCGAGGTGGGGCTTCAACTCTTGGTACTGCTGCTCGATGGCCCACCGCTGATGCGCGAGTCGGACGAGCTGCGGCCAGGAGGTGGTGGCCGGCAGGTTGACGAAGAAGTATTTGGTCCGCGGCGTCGCGCCCGTGTCGCGTTCGGCCAGCAGCCACACCTCGGGGGCGAGCCGGCGGTCGCGCCAGTCGTGGGCCGGGGTCACCCGCAGGGCCACACACTGGACCGTCCAGCGGCGCCCGCCGCGGCGGTTGCGCCAGCTGATGGGCCGCCACCGCGGCTGCGCCTTGGCGGCCTGGGCCACCGTGTACGCCCGCACGCCCGCCGCCAGGTCTGGCCGGGTGCGCGGGCGCCCCAGCCGGCCGCCCCGCCGGTGCCCGAGGCGCGGCCGCCCCAGGAACACGGTCTGCGACGAGGAAATCCCCACCGCATAGGGGAGCCGCAACCGATGCCATATGGCCCGAAACAGGCCGGTATCGCCAAACTCCGCATCGGCCAGCACGCCGGTGACGGTGAGGCCGCTGGCGCGCACCTGCCGGAGCAGGGTGAGCGCTTGGCGCCACTTCGCCTGCAACCGGACACCCCGGGGAAGCCGCGCCCGATCGCGGGCGGCGTCGGTCAGCCACGCCTCGGGCACATAGAGCGCGGCCCCCAGCAAGTAGGCGCGCAGCCCGGTCCACAGCGCCGCGGTGACCGCCACTTGGCCATTGGCGACTTTCCCCACGGCCCCACAGTACTGGCGGGCCACCCCGACCGAGGACGTCCCTGGCTTGGGGAAACTCGTGCCAGCGAAGATCACCAGCCCTTCGCGTTCGGGCAGCACCGCCCGCAGGCAGCGCCAGACGCCGTCGGCACTCCACGGCGCATCGGTGATGAAGTGTTGGAACGCTTGATAGCCCCCGGGATCGGTCACCCGCGCCAGCATCGCCTCCATCGACTTGCGCGGGCTGTCGCTGAGCAACCCCTGGACGTACCGGCGCAACGCCAGCTCCTGTGCGCGATGGCCGAAGCACGCCTTGAAGGCCTCGAGCCATCTCATCAGGCGACGCAACTGCCCCACCGTGCGGCGGTCGTGCACTACCGCGCAGGGTCCCGAATTCGCCGGAAAAGTACAATGTCCTCAAATTAGATCACTTGTCGGATCTCGCCCAAATTGTGCGATCTAACAAAGTAGTACTAGCAGCCCGTGGTAAAAGTCCTGCTGCAGCCGGCCGGCGCTGCATCCCGCCTGGCTGTGTTGCTCGTCGGTCAAATACTCCCGGTATTTTCGCTCCTCGCGCCTTGCCAGCCGGGCCCAGCACCGCCCTTGGTGCGACGCAGGACTTTCACCACGGGCTGCTGGCGGAGGTGTTCCGCGCCACACGGAACCGCCGAGCGTCGCGCCGGGCGATGCTACAGGTTCGTCGGGATCAGCAGCATCGCGACCACGGTCGTGATGAACAGCGCAACGCCGATCAGGAACGTGTAGCCGACCACGTCGCCGAAGCGCAGGCGTGCCACGGCGAGAATCGGGATCGCCCAGAACGGCTGGACCAGGTTCGAGGTCGAGTCCCCGTAGGAGTAGGCCAGCAGCGTCGTGGTCACCGATACTCCGAGCTCCTGCGCCGCCGGCAGGAGGTAGGGGGCCTCGATCAACCACTTCGATCCGCCGGAGGGCACGAACAGGTTCACAAAGCCGGAGTAGATGTAGACGATGAGCGGATAGGTATTGGGCGTGGCGATGCTGACGAACAGCTGTCCCAGCCAGGTGCCCAGCCCGGTGTTGTTGATCACGCCGAAGATCCCGGCGTAGAAGGGGAACTGGAAGATGACTCCGGCGGCGGTCCCCACGCCCGCCTGAACGGCCCGGACGATGGACGCCGGTCGGCCGTGGAGCAGCAGGGCCGCGGTGAGGAACACCATGTTGTAGCCGTTGATCGTCCAGCTCGCGCCGAAGCCTCGGGTCACGAAGGAATGGCCCAGCGGGTAGGCGATCAGGACCGCGGCCAGGAGTACCCAGCCGCGGAACATCTCGAGCTTCCCGGCCGGCGTCCCAGGCGCTTGATCGAGGTCAGGCAGGATGGGCAGCCTGGCCTCGATCTCGTCGGGGGACAGCGTCACCGCGTGCTGGCGAGGATGCAGGAGCAGCAGCATCACCAGCGCGACGATCGACACGACCACCAGATAGGTCAGGTTGAACGGGATGAACAGCGTCTCGGTGACCGGGTAGATACGATCGACGACCGGCTGGCCGGTCGCGGGCTCGGCCAGCGGATTGCCTGGAGTCGCGAGGATCAGGGGAGCCGAACCAGACAGCCCACCGTGCCAGACGGTGCCCATGCCCAGGTAGGCGCCGGCGATCAGCAGGCGGATGTCGGCCTTCGGGTTGCGGCGCATGACGAACGGGACGAAGAGCGCGGAGGCCACGATGGTCAGGGCCCAGTTCAGATAGCCGGTGAAGATCGAGTAGATCCCCATCAGGACCACCGCCTGGAGCGGCTTGGCAGGATTCGGCAGGCTGGCGAGACGGTCGAGGAACCGGAACATCGGCTTCGACGAGACGCAGGCGTGTGCGGCAATCAACGCCAGCGTGAACTGCATGGCCAGCTCGAGCAGGATCCACATGCCGCCGCCCCAGGCCAGCACGACCTCTTCGAGGCCAGCCGCGGCACCCGTCATGGCCAGGATCATGGCGATGACGGTCAGGATCATGCAGACGACCCAGGAATCGGGGATCCAGCGCTCGGTGAAGCGCGTGAGATTCTCCCCGAGTCGCCCGAACGCATTGACTATCGCGGACATCCTGCACGGCTCCTTGTGTGAGGGGAGGTCATCGTCGGCCCCACAGTTTGGCATACTTGGTCGCGCGGCCCACGAGAATTTCTTGGAGTCTCCCTCTGGGATGGGTGAAACCCCTCGCCTTTAGGCGAAGCCTTCAGGAGGCCGCAGGGCCGGACCTCTTCGGGCTCTGGGACGTGCGCCGTGATAGTCGGCTTCAGCCGACGCGGCGCACTGATTCCCTCGCCTTCAGGCGAGGGAGACTCAATTCCGTCGGTCGGCGGCGGGCCTGAACGCTCACGCGAGCGACACCCGCTCGACGAACCAGTAGAGCCCGACGAGGGCGATCACCAGCGAGAGCGGCACCGTGGCCCGCGCGCGGTACCAGGCGCGGTGCCGAAACCACCCCAGGGTCAGGAACGCGAGCAGGATCACGCTAAGCTGACCGGCTTCGACCCCGAGGTTGAACGACAGCAATGCGGTCAGGAAGTCGCGGTCCGGCAAGCCGAGCTCGCCGAGCACGCCGGCGAAGCCCATCCCGTGTAGCAGGCCGAAGCCAAAGACGACCAGCGGGCGCCAGGGCGTGAGCTCCCGCGTGAACAGGTTCTCGACGGCCACGTAGGCAATCGAGAGCGCGATCAGCGGCTCGACGGTCGTCGACGGCAACGCGATGACGCCGTAGCTGGACAGGGCGAGGGTGACGGTGTGCGCGATCGTGAAGGCCGTGACCTGCCAAAGTAACGGGCGCAGTCGTGAGCTCAGCAGAAACAGGCCCAGCACGAAGAGGATGTGATCGAGGCCTTCCGGGACGATGTGCCACACGCCGAGACCGAGATACTGGACGGCGGTCCGCAGGCGACCCCGGGACGCGATCGGCTGGTCGACGTCGAGCGGGTAGGGTGCGCTTGCCGCGCCGCGCGTCAGCACCTGCTGCTGGTCACGGCCGTGCCGCAGATCGATGACCGTCAGGTAGACGGGCGGAAACGATCGCGCCGCCTGGATCGTGATCTCGCCCGCGCCGGCCGGCAGACGGCCCTCGAACCGAGCGGTCAGGCCGAGGACCGTCGGCACCTGGGCGTCGTCGGTCGCCGGGGTCCCATGCTCCGGGAAGCTCAGATCGGGCCGCACGCGCTCCCCGTCCACTCGAATCTGCACCCGCTCGTCGAAGATGCGACGGAGCCTCGCGATGCGCTCCGTCAGCTCCTCCGGCGAAAGCCGGTGCATCATCTCGACCACCTGCCGGGCGTCGACCCCCTGCGCGATCCCCAGGGCCAGCGCGTCGAGGTCGGCGGTGACGTCGATCTGATAGCTGTCGTCCTCTCGGACCACGATCACGGTGTAGGTGAACTTGAGGTCGTGCGCGTGGAGGGGTGCGGCGGTGAGGCCGGTGACACCGATCCAGGCTGTCAGCAGGCGGCCGACCAGCCGCGTGGCCGCGGCGCGACGCCCGGTCGCACCCGCCCTCATGGTCGTCCTGTCCGTGCGCCTCGGCCGTCGCGCGGGGGACCGGACCAGGAAACCCTGGGCGTCGGGTGGAAAGTGCTCAGCGGGCGTCCACGTTCGCACGCGCCGCGCGCCTGCGCGGGACGTAGTCGAGCCGGATCCGAATCGGTGAAGCCACTGCGTCGGCATCGTCGGTCGGCGCGGGTTCGGTGTCCGGGTCCGCGAGCGTGGCCCTGACCTCGACCCGGCTTCCTCGTGGCAGTGAGAGCGGGCTCGCGAGCCAGTACTGGGACTCCCAGTCGGGGCTGGGTTGACTCAGGAGCAACATCGTCTCCCGGGATCCGTCCGGCCGGACGGCCTCCACCTGCAGGTGCTGCGCGGCGGGCGTCCCGACTCGGGGCAGGAGCGCAAGGACGTCGATGTCTTCCTCGACGGTGTGCGCGAGGGTGATCTCCCCTCCGGGCGACTCGCCGCCCGGGCTGGACACCACCACGGCCTGGACGGGCTCCGCCGGCGGGCCCTCCGCGAGATAGAGGCCGACGCTGGTTCGGTCGGTCATCGCCGAGCCTTCGTCGTTCCAGTTCTTCTTGTAGTGGATGCGCAGCACCAGGTCGGCGCCCGCGGGGAGCCGGTAGGCCGCGCCCCGGTCGAGCCGCATCGGCTGCTGTCCGGGGAGCCAGAGGGCGAGAATCGACTCGGGAGCGAAGCCGGCATCGCCGGCCGCCGAGAAGCCCGGGGCCTCGTCCTCGGCGTCGAGCCGTCGAGCCTGTCCCGACGTGTCGACGAAGACCGCTGCGGTTCGGACGATCGACGAACTGCCCGGACGGAGGTCGACGGCCCGCACCCACATGTCCTCGGCGAAGTCGGCCGCGAGGACGAAGAACCGCGTCGCGTCGCTGACGTCCTCGGCCAGTGGGTAGTCCGACGGCATCGCCACGCTGAGATCCGGCTCGCCCAGCTCCCAGCCCTCCGTCGGAACGCCGGCGGCCGTCTCGGGAAGCTCCGTCTTCCCCTCGGGCGTCCCGCCGTTGCACCATTCCACCAGGATGTCGATCTCGTGAGGGGTCAGGGCGTGGGCCGTCCGCAGATTGCCGAACCCTTCCTCGGCCCTCCACGGCGGCATCTTGAGCTGAACGACCTCTTCCTTGATCGCCTGCCCCCAGGGATAGGCGTCCTCGTAGGTCAGAAGCGACATGGGCCCGATTCCGGCCGGGCGATGGCAGCTGCCGCAACGTTCCCGCACGATAGGGTAGACGTGCTCGTTGTAGGTGTACTTGGAGGTGATGGGCTTGTGCGCTTCGGCGACCGCCCCCGTCATCGACACCACGGCCACGGCTGAGAGGCCGACGAGAAGGACCCGCTGGTGCCGCATCTGATTCTCGCCGTCCCCGACTATGGCAAGTCGTAGATGGTCTTGATGTCGCCCACCGCCGACCCGAATAGCGCGTAGGCGTCCGACACGAGTTGCTTGTTCCCGAGGTCGCCGTACCAGTCGAGCATGTAGGCGGACCGCACGAGCTGCTTCATCGCCATCCGCAGCGCCTGCTGCCGGTCGGGCTCGAGCGGTGCCAGATGTCCGTCGAGCGCCAGCACCAGATCCTTGGCTTCCAGCGCGGGAATCCAGACGTCGCCGAACTGCCCTCTGCGGATCAGCTGCTGGATCTTGAGGTCGCGCGTGGCGATCTCGAAGGCGATGTCGTCCGGGTTGTCGGGAATCGCCTTCGCCTGCTGGGCGAAGAGCTCCGCCTCCCCGCCCTCGGTCGCCTCGGTCAATGCGCCGCCGCCCGTCGCGACGGAGTAGTCGGCGAAGATGAAGTCGAACCGCTCCTCCGGCCCGTCGGACTCGAAGCGGATCTTGGCAGCAACCTCCGCGGGAAAGCCCAGCGCGCCGACGCTGGCCTCCATGTAGGTGCCGTCCGCCTCTCCGCCGGTCACCAGCCGGAGGGGATGGGCCTTCGCCTCGTGGGTCTTGCGCGACTCCGCGTCGTAGATCTCCTCGAGGACGACACGCCCCTCGAATTCCTCAGCGCCGAGCGGCTGCGAGTAGTTGTCGAAGAAATGGACGCGGAAGACACCCGGCGAAGGGTAGGTGCCCTCGAGATGATGCCAGCGGTCCGGTGCCATGAAGAAGATGCCGCCGTGCTTGGGGTTGTGGTCCTCGTGCGGGCGCGCCTGGTCCTCTCGAACGAGATCCATCTTGCAGATCGGGCAGATGCCTTCGTGGAGCTCGTGGATCTCCGGATGCATCGGGCAGACCCATCCCACCTCGACGGTGACCGGAATCAGGCTCCGCTGGCAAATGGGACAGCTGCCGGCCTCGTGCTCGACGATGACCGAGTGCACCGGACACGTCCAGGCCCGATCGATCAAGGTTTCGACCAGGTCCCGCTGACAGATGGGGCAGGGGCCCGGATGATCGGTCTGCACCTCGCGGTGCACCGGGCAGGTCCAGGCGGCCACCGGTCCCGCCGCCGGGTCGATCTGGCCTGCGGCTGGCTCGGGTGCCTGTGCGAGGCCCACCGCGACCCCGGCGAGAAGAAGGGCGGCAACGAGTGTCGCGAGGCGGCAGCTAGCGCGCATCCTGACATCCCGGCGTTCGCATGGTAGTCGCCCTGTTCGCCCCTTGGGCGCTCGACGTTGCCGGGCATGATGTCGGGTGCCGTCGTACCGAGAAGGGGACGAAATCGCTCATGACCGTGTACGAATTAGCTTACCACATGCATTAATTGACATCGTGGTTGGGGCAGGTATAGAGTCTGACAGCGATAAATCTTGCAGCCTCGACTCGCAGTTCTGATCGGGTGTGCGCTCCCACCAATTAACACGTTGTCAGGTCGTTCACTCGAGGGGCGAAACGGCGGCTGCCCGGCGAGTGAGATCTCCGGCATCGGCCGCCGGTGACGTCCGTCACCCCGGTGATCTCGCGTCGGCGTCGCCGAAGCTGGGCAGCGTGGGATGAGCCGACTTTCGTCCGTGAGTCTGTTGTGCAGAGGGAGAAACTGATGCATCGATTGCTACTACCGCTCGGCGCCCTCATGATCTTCTCGCTGGGTCTCAAGGCCCAGACCGACAGCTACGAGCTCGTCTCCGACTGGGCCAAGCTACCGGCGGGGTGGGTCTTCGGGCACCCGCAAGAGTTCCCCATGCCCGACGTCCGGGACAAGGCGCGCGCCGAGCGTGAGAAGTCGCGCGCCGAGGCGATCGCGCGCGGGGAGACGCCGCCACCACGGCAGCAGAACCAGCTACAGCCCGGCGTGTCGGGTGTGGCCGTCGACACCCAGGACAACCTCTACGCCTTCCACCGGGGTGAGCACCCGATTCTCGTCTTCGACTCGTCCGGCAAGTTCCTCCGGTCCGGCGGGGACGGCATCACCGGCAAGGTGCCGCACTTCCTCAAGGTCGACCCCGAGGGCAACGTTTGGGTGGTCGACGAGGACCGGCATCGGATCCTGAAGTTCAACGCGGCGCTCGACACGGTGCTGTTGCAGATCGGTACCACCGACGAGCCGGGCTACGATGGGACTCACCTCGACCGGCCCGCAGACGTGGCGCTCACCAGCACGGGTGACGTCCTGATCGCGGACGGGTACGGCAACAACCGGATCGCGAAGTTCTCCCCCGCCGGCAAGTTCATCAAGGAGTGGGGTGGCGGGCCCGAGGACGAGAGTACCGCGGACGGGGAGTTCCATCTGCCCCACGCGGTGGTCGTCGATGCCGAGGACAAGATCTACGTGATCGACCGGGAGAACCGCCGGATCCAGATGTTCGACGTCGACGGCAAGTTCCTCGGCAAGTTCACCGGTCTCGGCTACGCCTGGGGGATGGCGCTCACCCGCGACGGCAAGCACCTGTTCCTGGCGGAGCACGTGAAAGAGGAGATCCTGAAGATCTCGACCGCCGACGGCAAGGTCGTGGCGCGCTGGGGCAAGCAGGGACGCGGGCCCGGCGAGTTCGACTGGGCGCACGGGATGGCGGTGGATTCGAAGGGCGCCGTCTACGTCGCCGATACCTACGGGCAGCGCGTGCAGAAGTTCGTATCCACCGGGTCGGCTCCGACGGCCGCTGCGGCCCGGTAACGGGAGCACCACTTCTCCGCGGCACCTCGCGCCCACGTGCCCGTGGCGCGAGGTGGTGAGGGTCAGCCGGCCGCCCTGAGCTTCTGGTGTCGCTCGTCGATGGCGCGCCGCACCGCGTCGTAGTCATTGGGCAGCTCGACGGGCGCGTTGGCCTGGCTCGGTGTGATACCCGTGAGGGTGCGGGCGTGATAGGCCACCTTGAAGTCGGTGAACTTCAGACCGTTGGCCGTCGAGATCACGACCACGCGATCGGTCGGTCGGATCAACCCTCGGTCCACCAGCTTGATGAGCACGGCGAGCGCCACGCCGGTGTGCGGGCAGTTGAACATCCCCGTGCGGTCGGCTCTCGCCGCGGCGTCCGCCAGCTCCTCCTCGCTGGCCTGCTCGACGATGCCCTCGTACTTCTCGAGGGTCCGGATGGCCTTGCGGATCGACACCGGGTTGCCGATCTGAATCGCCGAGGCGAGCGTCGACTGGGCGGTCACCGGCTCGAACGTCCAGCCGCGCTGGTACGCGCGATAGAGTGGATTGGCCGCCGCGGCCTGCGCGACGACGATCCGCGGTCGCTTGGTGATGAGGCGGAGCTCCTCCATCATGTCGAACCCCGCACCCAGCGCGCTGACGTTGCCGAGATTGCCACCGGGGATGATCACCAGATCCGGGATCTGCCAGTCGAACTGCTGCACGATCTCGATCGAGACGGTCTTCTGACCCTCGAGTCGAAGGCTGTTCATCGAGTTGGCCAGGTAGATGCCCTCTTCGGCCGCCAGTCGCTTGACGATGGCCATGCAGCCGTCGAAGTCGGTGTCGAGTCCCAGCACCAACGCCCCGTTGGCCAGCGGCTGGACCAGCTGAGCGGTGGTCACCTTCCCCCGCGGCAAGATGACGATGGCCGGGATCCCGGCGGCGGCGGCGTAGGCCGCCAGCGACGCGGAGGTGTCACCGGTGGAGGCGCAGGCGACGGCCCGAATCGGCTTGCCGTCCGTCAGCATCTGGCGGAGGACCGAGACGAGCACGGTCATTCCGAGATCCTTGAAGGACCCGGTGTGCGAGTTACCGCACTGCTTGATCCACAGATCCTCGACGCCTAGCTCCGCTCCGAACCGCTCCGCCCAGAAGAGGTTCGTGCCGCCTTCGTCCATCGAGACGACCTGATCGTCCCGCACGTGTGGGCACACCCACTCCTTCTTGCCCCACACCGCGGACCCATACGGCCAGGCCGTCGCCTTGTAGCGATCGTCGAAGATCCGCATCCACGCGGTCGGGCCCCGGTCCTTGAGGGCCTCCATGTCGTGTGAGACCTCGAGCAAGTCCCCGCACGTGGGACATCGATAGATGGGTTCGTCGAGAGGGTGCTCGCCGGCGCACCCGGCGATGCATCGGAAGACGGCTCGATAGGACATGGTGCCTCGTGGCTGGGGGAAAGGAACTTCCTGTACACTTTAGCGTACCCATAACCTTCACACTGGATGAGGTGCGCCGTGCCATTCATGACGTCCCAGATCATGCTCCTTCCCGTGCTCTTGACCTCGGTGGCGTGGCCCGGCGTCGCGTGGGCCGCCGCGCGTCGTACGGAGGCCCGCCCCGGTTCTACGCCGCCGGCCCAGCAGACCGGCCACCGGCTGCTGGTGATCAATCCCAACACGTCGAGGGAGACCACGGCCGGCATCGCGGAGAACGCCAGGCGATATGCGCGCCCGGGCACCGAGATCATCCCGATCAATCCCGACGCCGGCCCCAACATCATCCTCGGCTACTACGAGAACCAGCTGGCGACGGCGAACGTGCTGCGCAAGGTCGAAAGCGTGGACCCCGCGTCCTACGATGCGGTGATCGTCGCGGCGTATAGCGACGCCGGGCTGTACGGCCTGCGGGAGCTGCTGTCGGTGCCAGTCATCGGGATCGCCGAGGCCTCGATGCTGTTCGCCCACCCGATCGGCTACCGGTTCTCCATCGTCAGCTTCATCGAGCGACTGGCGCCGTTCATGGAAGATGTGGTCACGCAGCACGGCTTCGAGGACCGCCTGGCGTCGATTCGGCTCGTCGAGATTCCGGTCGGCGAGCTGCGGGACGATGCCGGCCGGCCCAACTCGAAGCTGATCGCGGAGGCCAGGGCTGCGCTGCAGGAGGATGGCGCCGAGGTGATCCTGCTGGGCGGGGCGACCCTCACCGGCCTGGACAAGGAGCTGGAGCGCGAGATCGGCGCTCCCGTCATCGACGGCGTGGCGGCGGCGGTGAAGATGGCCGAGGGACTACTCGACTACGGCGTGCACACCAGCAAGGTGAAGGCCTTCCAGACACCCGAATCGAAGCGCTGAAGGGCGGGCTGCTCGCGAACACGCTGCCTGCGACGTGCGCGGGTCGAGTCAGGAGCCCGCGGCGCGATGCCGAAGGATGCGGCCCGGACGGGCCTCGGTCGGGGTACCGTCCCGGACCACCACGACGCCGTTGACCAGCACGACGTCGAACCCTTCGCTGAACCGGTGCGGCTGCTGGAACGTTGCCCTGTCGCTCACCTGCTCCGGGTCGAACAGGACGAGGTCGGCGGCCAGCCCCTCGCGGATGAGACCCCGATCGTCGAAGCCGAACCGGCCGGCGGGCAGTGACGTCATCCGCCGGATCGCGTCCTCGAGCGATAGCACCTTCCGCCGCCACACATACTCGGCCAGGACTCGCGCGTTGGTGCCGTAGGACCGCGGGTGGGGGCGCCCGGCGCCGACCTGCTGGACCCCGCCGTCGCTCGCGATCGCGGTGTTGGGGTATTGCAGGATGCGCTCGACATCCTCGACGGCCATGGTGTGGTAGATCATCTGGGCGCCGCCCTGCTGCATCATCTCCAGGATCGTGTCGATCTCGCCATCGAGTGACGCGGGGCGACCCTTGAGCGCGGTAATCTCCGAGATCGTCTTGCCCTCGAGACCAGGGTCTGGCCGGAACGCGGCCACGGTGGCGTGGGCGTAATCCGGGAACCCGCCGGTGTCGAGGATCGCCTTCATGTCCGTGACGATACGGGTGCGGGTCTCGGGATCGTCGAGACGGCGCCGGATCGCGTCGTCGCCATCGGCGAGCGCCCAGCTGGGTAACGTGACGCCCAGCCCGGTGCTGGACCGGTCGTAGGGATACTGATCGACCGCGACGTCCACCCCGTCCCGCCGCAGCTCCTCGACCAGCCCAATCGACCGGACGCTGCTCCCCCAGTCGCGTCGGGTGTACACCTTGAA
Source organism: Vicinamibacterales bacterium (assembly GCA_965197935.1). GTDB lineage: Bacteria > Acidobacteriota > Vicinamibacteria > Vicinamibacterales > CAZQMT01 > CAZQMT01. The sequence goes on from CBDAOD010000003.1 coordinate 2,875,242, forward strand.
ATGCGAGATCTGGACCGGCATGCCCGCCTCGCGTCCGACCGTCGCCGCCTCGTCGATGGACTCCAGCAGCTTCCGACCCTGGTCCCGGATGTGGCTGGCGTAGACGCCGCGGTGCCGCGCGGCCGCCTGGGCGAGCTGCACGACCTCCCCCGTGTCCGCGTAGGTGCCTGGCACGTAGAGCAGACCGGTCGAGAACCCGACGGCCCCGTCCCGCATGGCGCGATCGATGATGGTCTGCATCCGGGCGATCTCGTCCGGACGCGCCTGGCGGTTCGCCGTGCCCATGACCTCACGGCGTACCGAGTTGTGCCCGACGAGGCTCGCCAGGTTCGGGCCCAGCCCGAGCGTCTCGAGTCTGGCGAACCACTCGCCGAGGCGGGTCTCCGAGGATCCGCAGTTGCCGGTCACGATCGTCGTGACGCCGTCGAGGAGGAAATTATCGGCGCGTGGAATCTGCTCGATGCCACCACGCCCCGGCCGTCCCTCCACGTGGGTGTGGATGTCCACGAACCCCGGAGCCAGGACGCGTTCGCGTGCGTCGATCGTGTCGTGCGCGGTGGCGGCGGCGAGCGATCCGATCCCGGCGATCGTGCCGTCCCTGATCCCGACGTCCCCGCGGAACCACGGGTTGCCCGTCCCGTCGACGATGCGCGCGTTACGGATCACGATGTCGAACTCGACCGGCTGGACCTCGCCTGTGACCGCGGGCCCCGTCACGACCGCGAGCGCTGTCAGGACGATGAGTGACCAAGACCGCCTCGGCATGACTGCTTCCCCTCGCTCCTCGCCGGATCGGACCGTGCTCTCGAATAGGAGCTACCGACGGGCGCGGAGACGCTGCGTCTCTGCTTCGTCCACGCGCAGGTCGTTGGTGATGACCACGCCGTAGCGGGCCGCGCTCTCCCGCGCGATGTGTCCGTCGAGGACGTCGTCGAGCACGGCCTGCGGATCGCGCTCGAACGGGTTGCCGTAACCGCCCCCGCACGAGCTGAGGCTCCGGAACGTGTCACCGGCCTTGCAGCGCCGGTCGCTGATCTTCGAGGGCAGCTGCGTCTCGTCCGGCTGGCCCGGATTCAGGACCAGACCCACGGGCGTCCCGTCCTCGCCGCCGAATACCCCCCAGGGCGCGTATTTGTGCCCGTCTCCCTCGAGTGACATCCGGCCATCGGCGGTGAACATCACGTCGCGGATCGCCCCGATCCCGCCGCGCCAGCGGCCCGGGCCGCTGCAATCCTCACGCAGCTCGTAGCGGGTGACGCGTAGCGGGTAGTGCGATTCGATGTCCTCGATCGGGTTGTTCCGCGTGTTCGCGTAGAGCGTGTCGACGCAGTCGAGGCCGTCCTTGCCATGGCGCCCCCCGTACGAGCCCTCGGTGATGTCCATGTAGACCCAGTAGGTCCCGCCCACCAGACCGCTGTACGCGATCACCTTGAGGTTGCCGACGCCCGCGCTGACCTGACGGGGGACGACCTGGGACAGGGCGCGCATGACCGTGTCCGCGACCACGTTGCCGGGACAGAAGCGCGCGATCGTGGGTGCCGGGAACGTCGGGTTGCAGATCGACCCCGCGGGTGCGTGGATGTGAATCGGGCGCGTCAGACCCGAGTTCTGGGGGACGAACTCGTGCCGTTCGGTGTCGAGCAGGATCGACCGCAGGATCAGATACACCGACACGCACAGCGTGCCCTCGAACGGCATGTTGATCGGGCGGTCGTCGATCTGGGGTGACGATCCCGTGAAGTCGAGGCGAATGTCGCTGCCGTCCACGGTGACCGCGACCGCAATCTTCAGGTCTTTCTTGGTCGGGTCCGGGAGGTCGAGGAACCCATCGAAGAAGCCCTCGGCGCAGTAGGTACCGTCCGGCAGCCGCGCGATCTCTCGGCGGAGCAGGGTTTCGGAGTACTGCATGAGGTCCTCGCTCGCGGCGAGGACCGTGTCGATGCCGTACTCGCTGGCCAGCTCGACGTAGCGGTCTGCACCGATGCGGCACGCGGCGATCTGGGCCTCCATGTCGCCCACCACCATGTCGGCCGCACGGACGTTGTCCCGCAGGAAGTGCCAGAACGCCTCGTTCTTGACGCCCCGGTCGTACACCTTGAGCGCCTTGAACTGCAGGCCCTCGGCGTAGGCGTCGACCGCGTCCACGATACCGCAGCTGCCGGGCACGAGGGACCCGATGTCGAGGTGATGCGCGGTCGTCACGGAGAACCCGATGAGTCCGCCATCGCCGAACACCGGGATACAGAAGGCGACGTCCGGACCGTGCGACGCGCCGTGATACGCCGAGTTGTGGATGATGACGTCGCCCGGCGCGAAGCGGTCGGCCCGTTCCCCGAAGATCTGCTGGATGCCTCGCACGTAACCCGGGATGGGCCCGAGCTGGAGCGGCGTGCTGAAGACCGACTCGCAGAGCTGCCGTCCCCGGGCGTCGACGAGCGCCGCGCCGAAGTCCTCGGATTCCCGGATGATGCTGGAGTACGACATGCGCGTCAGCTTGTGGCCCATCTCGATGGCGATGTGCTCGAGGGCGCCGCGAATGACCTGCGCGGTCACGGGGTCGATCGCCGGATGAACATGCTCGGTATCCAGGCTCATGACGCGGCTCCGGACGCGGCCCCGGACGTCGTCCCCGAGGTGGTGATGACGAGGTTGCCCAGCTCGTCGATGGTCGCCCCGGCCGCGGGGGGCAGGACCGTCGTGGAGTCTCGCTGGAAGATGACCGCGGGTCCCGCGATCGACGCGCCGGCCGGAATCCTGGCGCGCTCGAACTGTTCGGCCCGGAGGGTGCGGAGTCCGCCCTCCACGCGGAAGAGCATGTCGCGGCCGCCCAGCGAGGCGTCCTCCAGCCGGCCGGCTCCGGTGGACGGCTCTGGTTGCGCCAGCGTGGGCATCACGCCGATCGCCGTGGCCCGGAGATTCACGATCTCGATCGGATTGTCCGTGAAGGCATGACCGTACTCGGCACGGTGCCGGTCGTGAAACGCGCTCCAGGTCGCTCCCAGCGAGGCCGCCGTCAGGGGGGCCGGGGCTATCGGAATGCGCAGCTCGTAGCCCTGACCCAGGTATCGGAGATCGAAGCCGTGCTGGATCCGCATGCGATCGGCCGGGATGCCGTCGCGGGTGAGCTGATCGCGTGCGTGCGCCGTGACCTCGTCGATGTCCCGCCGGAGCTTGTCGATCCCGACGTCCGTCGACAGCATGAACTCCGTTCGCATGAACTCGTACTTGAGATCGGTCGTCAGCAGTCCAAGCGCAGACGTGATGCCAGGATACGGCGGCACGACGATCTCCGGGATCTTGAGGTGTCGTGCCACGTCGACGGCGATCATGGGCCCCGCCCCGCCGAACGCCACCAGGGCGAATCCGCGTGGGTCGTGCCCCTTCTGCACGGTGCGGGAGCGGATCGCATTGGCCATGCTGCTCGCGACGATCGTGTTGATTCCCTCGGCCGCCTCGTAGACGTCGAGCTCCAGCTTCGCGGCGAGAGCCTGGACCGCCCCGAGCGCGTGATCCGGGTAGATCGGCATGGCTCCGCCCAGGAAGTGGTCCTTGTGGAGGCGCCCCAGCACCACGTTGGCGTCCGTGACCGTTGGCTCGGTCCCCCCGTGACCGTAGCACGCGGGTCCGGGATGGGAGCCCGCGCTCCGGGGCCCCACACGGAATGCGCCACCGGCGTCGACGTAGGCGACGCTCCCGCCCCCGGCGCCGATCGTGTGGACGTCGATCATGGGTACCATGACCGGATATCCCGCGATCGAGGTGTCACGCGCCGAGGCTTCCGCGATCCCGTCGGGCGTGACGATTCCGATGTCCGCGCTCGTCCCGCCGACATCGAACGTGATCAGGTGCTGCCGACCGGTGGCCTGGGCGACCCACTCGCCGCCGAGCACCCCGGCGGCGGGTCCCGAGAGCAGCGTGGAGACCGGCTTGCTGGAGATCGTCCGCGCCGTGGCGACCCCGCCGTTCGAGGTCATGATGTGGATATCGCTCCGCACGCCCGCCGAGCGGAGTCGGTCCCCCAGACCCTCCACGAAACGCTTGACCCTGGGGCCGAGGAAGGCGTTCATGCAGGTCGTCGTGAACCGCTCGAACTCGCGGAACTGCGGCGACACGTCGGCGGAGGTCGTCACGAAGACGTCGGGACACTCCTCGCGCACTAGGGCGCGCACCCGCTGTTCGTGTGCATCGTTGAGGTAGGAGAAGAGGAAGCAGACCGCGATGGCCTCGACGCCGTCCCGCCTGAGCGCCCGGATCTGCTCCCGCGCCTCCTGCTCGTCGAGCGGGGTCAGCACGTCGCCCCGGGGCGGGACGAGGCGTTCGGTCACGACCTTCCGGTGCCGCCGCCGGACGAGCGGCCGTGTCTGCCACGGAATGTCCTGCATGATGGAGTAGTTCTGCGGGCGTTGGTGCCGGCCGATGTGGATGACGTCACGGTACCCCTTCGTCGTCAGCAGGCCCGTCCGCGCGCCCGTGTACTCCAGGATCGCGTTGGTCGCGACCGTCGTCCCGTGAAAGACGTGGTCGAGCTCGCCGAGCGGGACACCCTCTCCGGCGCACAGCTCCGCGATCCCCTCGACCACTCCCACGGACGGATCGGGCGCCGTGCTGAGCACCTTGTGAATGGCGAACGTCTGCCGGCTCGTGTCCCCGAGGATGATGTCCGTGAACGTGCCGCCGACATCCACACCGAGCAGGATCATGAGTCACTCCCCGGGCGCGTCGAACCTCTACGCGCCGCCCGCCGAGGGTTGTCGAGCGGTGTCCAGCTCGAGGATCGTGTGCAGCAGCACGTTGGCGCCATTTGCGCAGTCGTCATCCGAGGTGAACTCCGTCTCGGCGTGGCTGATCCCCCCGGCACTGGGTACGAAGATCATGCCCATCGGTGCGATCCGGGCGACCATCTGGGCATCGTGCCCGGCGCCGCTCGGCATGAGATGGTGGGAGAGCCCCAGCCGTTCCGCGGCGCGCGTGACGGCGCCCACGACGAGGGGGTCGGCGCTGGCGGAGGCGAATTGCCGGGGTTCGTCGATGGCGATCTCGACGCCCGTGCGCCGTGCGATCTCGGCCGCGCGCGCCCGGAGACGCTCGAGCGCCCGGAGGACCGTCGCGTCGTCGAGATCTCGGAGCTCCAGGGTCAGGCACACCTCCCCGGGAACGACATTCGGGGAGTTCGGCGACACCTGGAGTCGCCCGACCGTTCCGACGCGGCAGAGCCCGCCCGACCGCACCTCGTCCTCCACGCAGACGATGAACCGCGCGGCCGCGGCGAGGGCGTCGCGCCGGAGTGACATCGGGGTCGTGCCCGAGTGCCTGGCGGCCCCGGTCACCACCACCTCGGCGTGCAGCAGGCTGACGATCCCCTCGACGATGCCGATCGCTGTTCCGCGTTGCTCGAGCACGCCGCCCTGCTCGACGTGCAGCTCCACGTAGCCCAGGAGACCGCCAGGCTCGCGTCTCGCGTCGGCGAGGCGACCCGGCGCGCCGCCGCAGGAGGTGATGGCGTCGGCGAGTGTCCGCTCGGTCGCGTCCGCATCCGCCATCTCCGCGGGTTCCAGCGCTCCGGCGAGCGCGCGGCTTCCGGTCAGGCCGCTAAACGTCTGTCCCTCCTCGTTGGCGAAGGCCACCACTTCGAGAGGATGCTCGGTCACAACGCTCGACTCCACCAGCACGTGCGCGGCCTCGATCGCGGCCACGCACCCGAGCACGCCATCGAAGCGCCCGCCGCCTCGAACCGTGTCGACGTGAGATCCGGCGAGAATCGCCGGCCCCCGGCGCCGGCCCGTCCGCCGGCCGACGATGTTCGAGACCGGATCGATCGTGACGTCGAGCCCGGCGGCGTGCATCATGGCGACGGTCAGATCTCGCCCCCGACGATCGGCGTCCGAGAACGCCAGCCGCGTCGTGCCGAGTGCGGCGAATCGAGCGAGCCGGGTCGCCAGACGCGCCGCGTCGATTCGCAGCGATGTCGCCGCCGGCCGAGTCACTCGGCTCTCACCGACAGAGAGTATAGCGTCGAGGGAGTAGGATGGGGGTGCCGGCCCGCGGCCGGCCCGCGAGTCATCGACATGCCACCTCCCGACGACGTGTACTCGCGTCTGGACTATCGGCGACTGATCGCCTGGCCACAGCGGATCGAGCGCGAGTGGCCATTCCTGCGGCGGGTCCTCGAGGCCGCGCCGTCTCGCCGGTTGCTGGATCTGGGCTGCGGCACGGGCGAGCACGTGCGTTTCCTCGCCTCACAGGGCTTCGACGTCGTCGGCATCGACCGTTCCGAATCCATGCTGGAGAAGGCCCGGGAGACCCCGACGCCGCCGGGCGCTCGGCTCATCCAGGGCGACATCGTCGACATGGACGCGTTGGTGGACGGGAGGTTCGGCGGCGCGATCTGCCTCGGCAACACGCTCCCTCACATCCGAGAGATCGCCGACCTGTCTCGGCTGGCTCGCGGGCTACGCCGTCGACTCGAGCCGGGCGCGCCCTTCGTCCTCCAGATCCTGAACTACGAGCGAATCTTCGAGACCGGCGTGCGCCACCTGCCGCTGAACTTCCGGCAGGAAGGGGACGCCGAGATCCTCTTCCTGCGTCTCATGCAGCCCGGGCCGGATGGCGCCGTCGTCTTCACCCCGTCCACGCTGCGCTACCGACCCGGGCGCGAGCCCCCCCTGGAGGTGCTCACCAGCCGGAACGTCCTCCTCCAGGGTTGGCGGCGTGGACAGCTCGAGGGCGTGCTCGCCGAGGCGGCCTTCCAGGACCGCACGGCGTACGGTACGGTTGGCGCCGTGGCCTACGCCCGACTGGAGTCCCCGGACCTCGTGATCGTCGCACGCTAGTGCATAGGAGGAGCCATCGATGAGCGAACCGTTTCTTCGCCCACTCGCGGTCGCGCTGCTGATCCTGATGACGGCGGGTGCGCCGGACTGGAGCGCGGCCGGTCCCGGGTTTCGACTGCTGCGTAGCGGAGAGCCGACGATCGCCGAGATCCACGCCGCGATGGAGTCGGGCGGGCTCTCGTGTCTGGAGCTGGTCCAGCTCTACCTCGACCGGATCGAGGCCTACGATCGGCAGGGCCCGGCGCTCCACGCGATCGTTCGGGTGAATCCCAACGCCATCGCCCGGGCCGAGGCCCTGGACGCGCGGTTCGCCGACGGGGGCTTCGTCGGTCCGCTTCACTGCGTGCCCATGATCGTCAAGGACAACTACGACACGGCGGATATGCCCACGACCGCCGGGTCGTTGTCTCTCGCCAGCTCGACACCGCCGGACGACGCCTTCCAGGTGCGTCGGATTCGAGAGGCCGGGGCGATCGTGCTGGCCAAGTCCAACATGGCGGAATTCGCGTTCAGCGCCTACCAGACCCTCAGCTCGATCGTGCCCGGCCATACCCGGAATCCCTACGCCCTGGACCGCGTGCCGGCCGGGTCTAGCGGCGGCACCGCAGCCGCCGTGGCGGCGAGCTTCGGCGCCGTCGGGCTGGGGACGGACACGGGTAACTCGATCCGGGGCCCGTCGTCGCACACCAGCCTGGTCGGCATCCGCTCGACGCGGGGGTTGACCAGTCGCGACGGCATCGTGCCACTCAATCTGAGTCGAGACATCGGGGGGCCCATGGCCCGCACCGTCGCCGATGCGGTGGCCGTGCTCGACGTGATTGCCGGCCCCGATCCGGCCGATCCGGTGACCGCACCCGCCGACACGCGGGCCGAGCCGAGCTACGCGAGTCATCTGCAACCCGACGGCCTCCAGGGCAAGCGCGTCGGAGTGGCGCGGCAGCTCATCCAGGATACGGCCGACCCGGACGTCATCGCGCTCTTCGACGCGGCGCTGGCCGACATGCGCCGGCAGGGTGCGGTGATCGTCGACCCGGTGGAGATCCAGGATTTCGACCCGAGCCCCCCGCCGATTCGCGGGTGCAACTACTTCAAGTTCGACCTCAACGTCTACCTCGAGGGCCTCGGCGCCTCGGCGCCGGTGGCCGACCTGGCCGCCATCGTCGCCTCCCGCCAGTTCCATCCGTCCATCGAGAAGCGGCTGACCGACGCCGAGGCCATCGAGCTCGCGCCACCGGACAATCCGGCCTGCCAGGAGGTGGCCGCACGGGCCGCGGCGCTGCGCGCGAACGTCCGCGCGGCCCTCGAAAACCAGGGCGTCGCGGCGCTCGTCTATCCAACATGGAGCAACCCGCCCCGGTTGCTCGGCGACCTCAACAGCCCGCACGGCAACAACAGCCCGCGGTTGTCGCCGCCGACCGGGTTCCCGGCGATCACCGTACCGATGGGGTTCACGCGGGGACAGTTTCCGGCCGGCTTGCAGCTCCTCGGATTGCCCTGGAGCGAGGGGACGCTCGTCGAGCTGGCCTACGCCTACGAGCAGGCGACGCGGCACCGGCGTCCGCCTGCCAGCGTGCCGCCGCTGCGGTAGGTGGTCGTCCTGCGGCCCGTGATGAGCGGCTTGCCTCGCATCGAGGGCGGGGCGAGATGGGGACACAGAGGAGAGACGCCGAGACGATGCCGCTGAAGATCTTGGTGGTCGACGACGAGCCAGACCTCGAGGCGCTCGTGCGTCAGAGGTTCAGGAAACAGATTCGTGACCGCGAGTACGAGTTCGCCTTTGCGGGAAACGGGGTCGAGGCGCTCAAGCGCATCGCCGATGATGCCGACGTGGAGATCGTCCTGACCGACATCAGGATGCCCGAGATGGACGGGCTGACGCTGCTGATGAAGCTGCACGAGCTGGACAAGCCGGCCCTCAGTTCGATCATCGTATCGGCGTACGGCGACATGGAGAACATCCGGTCGGCGATGAATCGCGGAGCCTTCGATTTTTTGACGAAACCGATCAACCTCGAGGACCTGAACATCACGGTGCGCAAGGCCGCCGGGTGGGTCGAGAGCGTCAAGCGAAGTCTGGCCGAGCACGACCAGCTACTGGCGGTCCGGCAGGATCTCCGGGTGGCCACCCGGATCCAGGAGTCGATTCTCCCGCGATCGTTTCCGCCATTCCCAGACCGGCCCGAGATCGAGATCCATGCGGCCATGATCCCGGCCCGCGAAGTGGGAGGAGACTTCTACGACTTCTTCTTCATCGATCACCGTCGCCTTGGCTTTGTCATCGGCGATGTGTCCGGGAAGGGCGTGCCGGCCGCGATCTTCATGGCTGCGAGCCGGACGCTCCTGAAGGCGACGGCACTGCAGGTGGCCGATCCGGGCGAGTGCCTCGGCCAGGTCAACCGGCTCCTCACCGCCGAAAGCGACGCATACACCTTCGTCACGGCCGTCTACGGCGTCCTCGACACGGCAACCGGTGAGGTGCGGTGCAGCAGCGGCGGTCACGACCCGCCCCTGCTGGTTCGCGCGGCGGGGGAGGTCGAGCCGATGGCGGCCCGAGGGGGACCCGTTCTCGGCATGATCGCCGGAAGCGTGTACGAGGTGGCGATCCTGTCCCTCGGACCCGGAGACGGCCTGCTCCTGTCCACCGATGGGGTCACCGAGGCGCGCGGATCCGACGGTGAGTTCTTCGGCAATGCCCGGTTGCTGTCCTCCGTGCAGCGAGCGAGCCGGCTGCCCGTGAAGGACCAGATAGACGCGGTCGTCGCGGACGTGCAGCACTTCTCGGCCCACGAGCCCCAGAGCGACGACATCACCGTTCTTGCGGTGCGGTTCTTGACCGCCCCCGCCTGACTCGGGACTGAGGAACGGCGACACCGGCGCATGGCTCACCACGTCACCGGACGCTCGACGCCGACTCGACGCGGCTGCGCGATCCCGCGCGCCGAGGGCTGGCGAATCGGTGCGGCTGTCGCGGTGTGCGTGGCCCTGAACCTGGTTGCCGAGCCCACTGCCGCGCTCAGCGACAAGGGCGTGCAGATCGCGATGCGCACGCTGAGCTTCGTCGTCGATCCCCCGAGCGGCCAGACCGACATTGCCATCCTCTACGACCCGAACGTCCCCGGGTCGGTTGAGGACGCCCATGTGGCGGAGGCCAGCCTGGGAACGGGGCTTCAGGTCGGCCAGGCGACGCTACGCCCGGTGCTGGTGGAGGTCGGCGAACTCGGTCGCCTCTCGGGGGTGAGGTTCGCGCTGATCACGAGTGGCCTCCAGACCCACTACGACGAGATTTACGCCGCGACCCGGGCCAACGGCATCTTGAGCATCACCTGCGAGATGGCGTGCGTCGACGCCGGGCGCTGCGTGATGGCCATCGAGAGTGAACCCACCGTGGAGATCGTCGTCGACCGCACCGCCTCTCGCGAGTCGTCGATCGAATTCGCCACGGCCTTCCGCATGATGATCACCGAGCGATGAGACGCGCCACGCCATCCCCGCGGCTCCCTCCGGGCGCCCGCCGGCGGGTCGGCCGGCTCCTGCCGGCCGCGATCGGGCTGGTGGGCTGGGTCACGGCCGGCGACGCGCGCGCACAGGTCATCGACTATGGCGAACTGGAAGCGGTCTTCGGCGAGCCCGTGACCGTGAGCGCCACCGGGAAACCGGAGCGACAGTCCGACACGCCGGTCAACATGGAGATCCTCACCGCCGAAGACATTCGGCGGTCGGGCGCTGTCGACATCCCGGGAGTCCTGCGCGGCCTGGCCGGCATCGACCTCTGGCGGTTCTCACCCTATTTCGCCGATGTCAGCGTGCGGGGCTACAACCAGCCGTTCGCGTCGCGCTTGCTGACCCTGATCAACGGTCGGCAGGTCTACGTCGACATCCTCGGGTGGACTCCCTGGAGCGCGATGCCGGTCGAACTGGATCAGATCCGTCAGATCGAGGTCATCAAGGGCCCGAGCAGCGCGCTGTATGGATTCAACGCAGTGGGTGGCGTCATCAACATCATCACCTACGGCCCGCTCGACGATGCCCAAGCCCAGACCGGCACCGTGCGGGTCCGCGGGGGTACGAGTGCGCACCGGCAAGTGTCGGCCGGCGCCTCAGCGCAGCTGGGTGACCGAGCCGGGATCAGGATCTCGGCGGGCGCCTACGATGCGCGCGACTTCAGCTCGGCCGAGGGGCTGCCGCTCGCGACCCGGGACCCACGGCGCCGGTCGCTGAGCGCCGATGGCATGCTGCGGTTCGGCCGGAGCGCAACCCTGGGACTCGAGTTCACCGCCTCCGATTCGTCCGACCGCGCAGCGGGCACCTTCTTCGAGGCGCTCCGGCTGAGACAGGACTCACGGTCGGCGAAGGTGACCGCGACGGCCGATACGAGGCTCGGCCTGGTGGACGGTGCCGTCTACCGCAACTGGTTCGACCTGGACGTGGAACGGCAGGGCGTGGAGTCGGTGTCGAAGAACCGGCTCACGGTCGCCCGCGTGCAGGATCTCTTCAAGATCGGGTCGAGAAACAGCCTGCGGGTCGGGGGCGAGTTCCGCCACTCGGTGACGCCGGCCTCGGCCATGGTGGGGGGGAGGTCGCCCTCGATGTGTCCTCCGTCTCCGGGATGTGGGAGCACGCCTTCAGCGACCGGGTGTCCGTGCTCAACTCGGTGCGATTCGATTGGCTGGTGTGGGACCGCCCGCCCCGCGGGGGGACGGAGGGGTTCCTGGTCCCGCCGGATCTGCGACTAGCTGACTACTCCTTCAACGGTAGCCTGCTCTACCGGGTGTCGGACCGCGACACGGTCCGGGTGAACCTTGGTCGGGGTCTCGACGCGCCGAGTCTGTCTGAGCTCCGTGGCCTCGAAGTCGAAGGGCAGGGTTCGGTCGATCTCTCCGGCGTCACGAACTACGAGATCACCTACGACCGCCGGCTCCCCGGTCCCGACGCGACCATGCGGGGCAGCGCGTTCTTCCAGAGGTCGAGCGACGTTCGGGGCGCCGCGCCCAGCCGACTGGTCGTGTCGGAAACGATGGGCATGACGAGTCTCCAGAATCCCAACGTGGGTGACTCGTCGCTCCGCGGGCTCGAGGTCGATCTGGAGGGCCAAGTCGGCGGTGCGCTTGGCTGGGGTGCGAACTACACCCACCTGTCGATCGAGGACGACTTCACGACCAACGCGGATCGGATCACGGAGCCGTTCACCTTCGAGCGGGCGGCGCCCCGGCACAAGGCCAACGTTCGTCTCTGGTATCGCAACCGGGCCTGGGAGCTGGGAGTGTACGCCTCCTACGTCTCGGGGACCGAGATGCTCCAGCCTCTCCCAAGGCGGCCACGCCGGTTCGTCGCCCAACGGATTCCCGCCTATGCGCTCATGAGGCCGCGGCTCGTCTACTCGCCGAGCCGCCACTTCTCACTGGAGTTGACGGTGGACGACATCCCCGAGCACCGGGAGACGATCTACGGCGAGGTGGAGACGCGAGCGCTCGTGTCGGCGGTGGTCCGGTTCTGAGGCAAGGTCGGCGTTCGACGAGCAGCACATGGAGCAACCCGCCGGCGGAACGACGTCGCGTGACACGATTCCCTTCGTCGCCAAGATGGCGCTGCTGCCGATCGTGGCGATCGCGCTCATCGGCTTGCTCGCGCTGGTCGGCAACCGGAGCCTGACCAGCCTGGTGTCCGAGACCAGCCTGATCGTCGAACGCAACCTCGATGGCAGCGTGAGGGTGTCCGACATCGCCTCCCGGGTCCAGCTGATCAACGCGAAGCTGTATCGGCTGATGACCCTGCAGGCGGCCGGGGCCGGCGGCGCGGACGTGCCGGGGGACTTCGCCCGTGTCGGTGCCGAGGTCGACGACGTAATTGCCGACCTCGAGGCCTATCGGCGCGACTTCGCTGACCAGAGTCAGGCCGACCGGCTGGATCAGGCCTTGACCGAGCTCCGCAACTACCAGGATGCGATCATCTGGGTGGGCTCGATGCTGGAGATCGATTTTGCCGCTGCGGTCTCCTTCATCCAGCCGTTCAATCAGATCGTCGATCAGCTGACGGGTCTGCTGGGAGACGTGACGGCGGCGACGGTGGACGACGCGCGGACTCGGTCTGCGCGCGCTGGTGATGACGCGCGCACGGTCATCCAGACGTCGCTCTGGGTCGCCGTCGGCGTCTCACTGGCGATCTCGCTCTTCGCGTGGGTGTTCGGGCACTACCAACAGCGTCTTCGGTTCACCGCCGTCACGCTGGAGCGAGAGGTCGCCGAGCGCACCCGCGAGTTGGTGGCCGCGCGGGAGGAGGCCGAGCGCTCCTACAGCGAGCTCCGGGCCACCCAGGATCAGCTCGTCGTGACGGAGAAGATGGCCTCGCTCGGTCAGCTGACGGCGGGCATCGCCCACGAGATCCGAAACCCGCTCAACTTCATCAACAACTTCTCGGCGCTGTCCGTCGAGTTGCTGCGCGAGCTCAGGGACAGCCTCGCGCCGGTATTCACGCGGCTGGAGGCCGAGGTGCGCGAGGATGCCGAGGAGATCGCAGACACGCTCTCCGGGAACCTCGAGAAGATTCGCAGCCATGGGGATCGGGCCAACGGTATCGTCGAGAGCATGCTGCTGCACTCACGCGGTGGCCCGGGCGTTCAGCAAGCGACCGATCTGAACAAGTTGGTCGACCAGAGCCTCACGCTCGCGTACCATGGCGCGCGGGCACACGAGCCGGAGTTCGATGTCACGCTCGAGCTCGATCTCGAGCCGGCCGTGGGAACGGTCGCCCTCGTACCGCAGGACGTTACGCGTGTACTCCACAACCTGTTCAGCAACGGCTTCTACGCCACGCAGCAGCGACGCAGGCGCGAGCCTGCCGACGCGGGCTACGTCCCGACCCTGCGGGTGTCTACCCGCCGTCTGGCCGATCGGGTCGAGATCCGGGTTCGCGACAACGGCCCCGGCATGCCGGTCGCGGTTCGCGAGAAGCTCTTCACACCGTTCTTCACGACCAAGCCGGCGGGTCAGGGGACGGGTCTCGGTCTGTCACTGAGCCACGAGATCATCGTCCAGCGGCACCGCGGCGGGATCAGCGTCGACACGAGTGAAGGGGAGTTCACCGAGTTCACGGTGTGGCTGCCCGTCGCACGATCCGACCCGCAGGCCTGAATTCCTCGCGCCTGGCCAACCGGGCACCGCGCCGGTAGCTGCCTTCACGGTGTGCGGGGCGCCGAGTACCGCCGCTTGATCTCCGGGATCAGGTAGTCGGTGAACGCCCGGTGGAAGTCGTGGTGCGGGTCGAACCCCCAGTCGTGACGGGCTGCGCGGTCATCGATGTCGGCCGGCCAGGAGTCGAGGATGCGCTGACGCTTTTCGTCGACCCGGTAGTCGATCCGCGCCTCCGGGAACGCCGTGACCGTTCGGGTGCGAATCTCCTCGGCGGATGCGCTGAACGCGCGCACGTTATAGACCGTGCGGGTCAGGCCCGCGCGCTCGGTCAAGGCGAGCCGCAGCAGGGCGTCGATCCCGTCCGGCATGGTCATGAACGGCATCCGGGTGTCGGCGCGAACGAAGCAGCCGTAGGGCTGCCTGCGCGCGGCCGCGTGGATCATCGCCGGGGCATAGTCCGAGGTGCCCCCCGACGGTTCGGTGACGGCCGAGATGAGGCCCGGAAAACGCAGGCAACGGAAATCGACCTTGCCCACCGGCGAATCCGCCGCCAGCTGCTTGTAGCGGCGCGCGTAGTAGCGTCCGAGGAGCTCGCAGTAGAGCTTGTTGCAGCCGTACATGGTGACCGGCTCGTTCCAATCTCGCTCTCGGACCGCGCCCGCGTCGATCTTGGTCTCGCGGTCGGGAAGTCCATAGGTCGCAATGGAGGATGGATACATCAAGACGACGGGGCGACCGTGTGACTCGCTCTGCTTCTGGGCGAACTCGAGGAGACCGAGCGTGCCCCCGACATTGACGTGATGTGCCGAGACCGGCGTGAACTCGGCGCGCGTCGAGAGCAGTGCGGCCAGGTGGAAGATCTGATCGATCTCGAACTCCGCGAGAATGCGCTCCAGCAGGCTCGCGTCGAGGACCGAGCCGGTGAACGTCCGAAACACGGCACGGCTCAGTCGGGTATCGAGGGGATTCACGTCGAGCGTGACGATCGGCCGGGACGACGTGCCGGCGAGGCGCTCGATGAGCCCGTGACCCATCTCGCCGCCGGCGCCGGTGATGAGGAGGGCGGATGGGCGCATGAGGTCGGAGGAAGATCAGTGGTTCTCTAGGAGGAGCCGTGTCAGACCGTCGCCGGTCTTCTCGCTTCTCGCGCCTGGCCAGCCGGACGCCGCACCGGTGGGCGATCCGACAAAGCAGTACTAGTGCACCGCCGTCGAGATGCGGTCACGCCTCGAGCCCGCAGCCCACCCATCCGCGGCGTTGCCGCTCCTCGAAATACTCCCGGTATTCCTCGTCGCGGCGCCTTGCGCCTGGGCGCGCTGCGAACCCGATCCGTGACCCCATCTCGACGGCGGTGCACTAGAACACCCGGGCGATCTCGTCGCGGTCCGCGGGTGTCAGCGGAGTCGACTCGCCATGGTGCTCGATGACGCGCCCCTCGCCGGCCGGTCGCACCTCCGCCACGGTCGCGACCGGAATCCCCTGTGCCTCCAGCGCGGCGGCGATCCGAGGCGCGTCCGCGGCCGCCGCGCCGATCAGCAGGGCACCCGACGCGATCAGCCGGAGCGGGTCGACGCCCAGGGCGGCGCAGATGGTCCGGCTCTCCGGGAGAATCGGTATCCGATCCTGAAAGACGCGAAGCCCCAGGTCCGCCGCGGCCGCGAGCTCGTAGAGACCCGAGACGACCCCGCCTTCCGTGGGGTCGTGCATCGCATGGACGGCGCCGGTCCCGGCCGCGGTCAGCGCCGCCTCGACGACGCTGATACCCGGGTCCAGGAGATAGCCCTCGGCCCGCGCCAGCTGCTCTCGGGACATCCCCTCGCGTAGGGTATCGGCCTTCTCGCGCGCGAGGATCGCGGTACCCTCGATTGCGGCGCCGTGCGTCAGCAGCAGCCGGTCGCCCACCGCGAGCGAGGTCTTGCGGATCAGCCCGGCCCTGTCGACCTCGCCGAGCATCTGCCCGACGACGATCGGCCGTTCGAGATGGGCCGTGATCTCGGTATGGCCCCCGCCCACGCCGATGCCGAGCGAGTCACAGGCGTCGCGCAGGTCCGCCATGATCGTCTCGACCAGGCTCGAGTTGTCCTGCGCCGCGGGTAGCAGCAGGACGGCGAAGAACCATCGGGGACGGGCGCCCATGACCGCGACGTCGTTCGCGTTGACGTGAACCGCATACCACCCGATGCGATCGGTCGCGAAGGTAATCGGATCGGTGGTGACGATCAGATACCGATCGCCCATGTCGATGACGGCCGCGTCCTCGCCGAACCGTGGACCGACGACGAGACGTTGGTCGTGGGACTGGATGCGGGCGAGCAACTCCTGCAGTCGGGCACTCGGGAGCTTCCCGACCGGGAAGGATGAGGTCGTCATGCGGTCTCGTTGGGTTGGCGGCTGCTAGCCGTCCCTGCGAAGATGGACGTCGTTCGATGCCGACAGTGCTCGGCGATTATCCCATGCCCGGTGCTCGGTCAGCCATGCTTTGCTGTTGACCCCGACACCCCGTGGACGTAGCCTTGGCCGACGTGCTGTACGCGTCGAGCTCCAGCGCTGCTCGAAGGCGGTAGTGTCACACACGCGGTCCCGGCCGTCGTCCGGTGAGCCGGGCCGTCAGTCGGTGTGGTCAATCGACAAGCGAACGAGGTTGCGATGAAGAAGCACATGAGGCCGCGCAAGTCGCCGGCGCCGTCGGGCGCCAGCGCCGTGTCGAGGCGGAGCTTCATGCGGCGCGCGGCGGCCGGTGCCGGCGCGACGGCCGCGACACTTGGTACTGGTGGCCTCGCGTTCGCCGAGGAGGCCCGGGGCACGCACGAGGTCAACGGTCGGGAGATCACCATCCCGAAGGAGCTCGTCGAGCAGGCGGACGCCCCATTGCCGACGATCGATTTCCCGATGACCGGTGCGGACGTATTCGGCCGCGCCTGCAAGGAGGAGGGGCTGGCCGCCCTGTTCTGCTGTCCCGGCAACTACGACGTGATTCACGCGATCCGTCACCAGGGTATCCCGGCCTACTCGGGACGACACGAGGGTTCGATGTGCCACGCGGCGGACGCCTTCATCCGTGTGACCGGGGAGATCGCGGCGGCATCGGGCACGGAGGGTCCGGGGTTCACCGACATGATCTGCGCCGTCGCCGTGGCCAACGCCGCCCGGACGCCGTTGCTGCTGCTGGCCAGCAACATGTCGATCTTTCGGGAGGACACCGAAGCCGGCATCCAGCTCGGCTATCAGCAGCCGACCACCGAGGGCCTGAAGAAATATGGCAAGCGGCTCATCAATCCCGCGCGCGTGCACGAATACGCTGGGTACGCCTTCCGGCAGCTGCGCAGCGGGGTCCCGAAGCCGGTGCACATCGATTTCCCGAGCGAGGTGGCCCGGGCGAAATTCGAAAGTGCCGGAGACGTCGAGTACTACGTCGACAAGACGCGCTACCGGACCACATCCAAACCGAGCCTGCGGCGATTCGAGCCGCCGTCGACCTGCCGCGGCAGGCCGAGCGTCCCATCATCGTGTCGAGCAACGGCGTCTTCTACAGCCGCGCCTGGGAGCCGCTGCGGCGGCTGGCCGAGAAGGCGCAGATCCCCGTCGTGGAGTCAGGGGCGATGAAGGGCCAGTTCCCCGACGACCACGCGCTGTGCGCGAACGCGGCGCCGGATGCGCTCGCCAGCGCGGACGTCGTCGTGCTGGTTGGCCAGTACTGCATGCCCACCGTCGGCGAGTTCGCGTTCGGTCCGGATGCTCGCTATGTCAGGATCGACCCGGCGCCGGAGGACATCGGACGGAACATCCCTATCGACGTCGGTATCGTGAGCTGTGAGAAGGCGGCGCTCGAGGCACTGGCCGACGAGATGCCACGGTCTACGCGAGCGGCCTGGGTGGCCGAGGTGGCCGCTGCCCGGGCCGCGTTCCAGAACGACCTGGACTCGATGTACGCGACCGGCGCCGGCTACACCGACGCGGTGCATCCGGCGGTGATCGCCCACGAGCTGAGCGAGTTCCTCTACCGCGGAGACATCCCCAAGGAGCAGACGACCGTGGTCTCCGGCGGTTTCGGCATCGCGCGCTACACGCGCCGGTGGCTTCGGGCCTACCGCCCGGGACAGATCATGAACGGTGCCTATCAGTACGGCGCCATAGGGCCCGACGTCGCCTACGCCGTCGGGGTCTCCGCCGCGGTGGCGCAGGGTGCGGGCGCCCAGGCCGGCTATCAGGGTCACCCCGTCGTGGCGATCACGGGGGACGCCGGGTTCGGGTACACCGCCATGGAGATGGAGACGCTGGCCAAGCACCGGATGCCGGCGATCGTGATCATCTACAACAACAACGCGTGGGGAACCTGGACGAGCCGGCGGGATGACAAGTCGATCGCCGGTATGCACGTCTTCCAGGAGAACCTACGCTACGACCTCGTCGCCGAGGGGCTCGGCGCTCACGGAGAGTATGTCGTCGGTCCGGGCGAGTTCCGTCCGGCGCTCGAACGTGCCTATCAGGTGGCCGTGACGGAACGGAGACCGTCGGTGATCAACTGTCAGGCGAAGAAGGAGTTCTCGATCCGCGATCAGTATCCGCCCGGGTTCCTCGGCAAGACGGAGCCGGGCTGCATGTCGTACTATCATTAGTGGCAGGTGTGAGAATCCGGGGTGTGCCGACTGCGGCAGGATGCTCACCGGCC
The DNA here is from genome assembly GCA_965197935.1 of Vicinamibacterales bacterium. Lineage (GTDB taxonomy): Bacteria > Acidobacteriota > Vicinamibacteria > Vicinamibacterales > CAZQMT01 > CAZQMT01. The sequence continues at coordinate 2,893,868 of CBDAOD010000003.1, forward strand.
GCCAGCGCTGCTTCGTCAGCTTCGGGCTGCGCGTGGCTGACTCGGTAGTGCCAGAGGGCTGGAGACGCGGCCCGGGGGCGCGTTCGCCCTGCGAGCAATGCCAGCCAGATCCGCAGATGTCGTCAGGCGCAGGCTGCAGGCCTATGTCGACCGCGGCGTGTTCCGTGGGTTCAGCGAGCCCAGGAGCGTGCGCGGCACCCATGCCTTCCGCTTCACCTGGCTGGCGTCTCGTCCGTTCGACCTGACCTACGAGCCGGCGACCCGTCGCCTCACGTTCAAGCGCCTGCTGCCGCACGTACCCGTGCGGTCCGTCCTGTACAGGGACTTGAAGGCGTTCGTCGAGGGTCGGTCGGAGGAAGGGCTCCCGGAGCATCGCCGGGTCGATCCGAAACGGGCGCGGGTCTCGTGCGTGCTCCGCGCGCGCGCGGTGTCGATCGTGATGAAGCTGAAACCGGGGAACCACTACGAGTATGGTGTAGCCAAGATCGTCAACCTCGTCCACGAGGTCTTCGTGATGTTGCACGGTCGGCACCCCGAGTATCTCTGGGAGCACTTCGACCTCGCCGAGGAGTAACAGCGGCAGGAAGGAATTCGTCGATGGTTCGAGCGGTGGTCATGGTCGTGGCGGGCGTGATCGTCGGCGGGGCGTGGCTTCAGAACGGCGGGGGCGCGGGTGTGTCGGTGGCCGCTTCTCAGCCCAACGCGGAAGCGCAGAAGATCGAGAATCCGATCCCGGGAACCCCGGAATCGGTCGCCGAAGGAAGACGGTATTTCAGGGACTACTGCCGTTCGTGCCACGGCCCCCAGGGGAAGGGCGACGGATCCATGGCCATGGCCGGGGACACACCGGCCGATCTGACCGACGGCACATGGGACTACGGGTCGACCGACGGCGAGATCTTCGTGGTCATCAGAGACGGTACGCCGTCGCCGGACATGGAGGGGTATGCGCGCAGGCTCAAGCCGGACCAGATGTGGCACCTGGTCAACTTCATCAAGAGCCTCGGCAAGCAGGAAGGTTAGAGTCGGGTTTGGAAAGCGAGAGACGATGCAGGAAGCCGTGAACACGAGATCGACGGGAACGGACCAGGGGGCCAAGGGTGTCGAGGAGCTGGTCTCACACCTGGACGCCGCCGTGGCGCTGCGCGACCCGGCGGCGATCACCGAGCGAATCAAGCGGGACCTCCAGCAGATGATCCGGGCCGACGCCCTGCGATTGCCCGAGACGTTCCGCCGTCCGCGCGCCGACGGCTACGCGCGCCGTCTGCTCTACCGCGACCCCGATCGAAGCTACACGGCGGTCGTGATGACGTGGGGACCGGGACAGGGGACCCCGCTTCACGACCATGCCGGCATCTGGTGCGTCGAGGGCGTCGTCGAGGGTTCGATGGAGGTCACGCAGTACGACCTCGTCGATGAGGCCGGGGACGGATGTCGCTTCACCGAGCAAGGGCGGGTGCAGGCGGCCGTCGGCTCGGCCGGCTGCCTCATCCCGCCCTTCGAGTATCACGTGCTCGCCAATTCGCTGTCGGATCGGCCCTCGATCACCCTGCACATCTACGGCGGGGAGATGGACCGGTGTGACATCTTCGAGCGCAGGCCGGATGGACACTACGTGCGCCGTCAGCGCTCGCTCGCGTATCACGACTGACGGCGCGGCGTCGTACCCGGGGCGGCGCGCCGGGGACTGACGCCACGAATCACTGGTACAGGACGCTGGGAGGTTCACGATGGGCAGGGTCGTGATCATCAGGATTCTCGTGACCGTGGGACTGTTCGCGATCGCCTCGACCCCGGCGCCGGGGCAGGAGCGCGCGCCCGAGCTCGTCTTTCACCACGGGAAGATCGTGACCGGCAACCCTGCGTCCGACATCGTCGAGGCGCTGGCGGTCAGGGACGGCCTCGTCGTGGCGATGGGGTCGAGCGCCGAGATGCGCGCGCTCGCCGGCGCGGGCACCGCGCTCGTCGACCTCGGTGGGAAGACCGTCCTGCCCGGCTTCTACGACAACCACATCCATCTCGGAGGAGAGGTTCAGCGCTGGAACGAGGGGCTGATTCCGGCGGTCGACGAGTGGACGCGGGAGGCCGATACCGTCGAGAAGCTCATCGCCGCGCTCAGACGGCGCGTGGCCGAGGTGCCGAAGGGCGAATGGATCCGGGGAGGGCTGACGCGGCCCGACTGGCCGAACGAGAAGGTGCCGAACCGCTGGGAGCTGGACGAGGTGGCGCCCGAGCACCCCGTGGTTCTCACACGCGGCCCGCACACGCTGGTGCTCAACTCGACCGCACTGGACCTCGCCAACATCACCAAGGAGACCCCGGACCCACCGGGTGGCTGGATCATCCGCAACGACGAAGGCGTGCCGTCCGGCCGACTGCTGGAGGCCGCCCGTCGGCTCCTGGAGAGCACGATGCCCGCGCCGCCGCGGGCGACCGACGAGGAACGGATCATCCAGCGATATCGCGATCTGCTGACCAGCCTCGCCAGCCTCGGGATTACCAGCGTCAACGTCTCCGGGATGCGTCCACCCCAGCTCCATCTCGTGCAGACGCTCTACGAGCGCTGGGGAGAGGAGCTCCCGCGCGCGACCGTCCAGCTGCGCGTGAGCCCGGGCCACGATGCGCACGACGATCCCGAAGAAGGCACGCGGATCTCAATCGCGGAGATCGAGGGATTGGGCTTCCGCACCGGGCTGGGCAATGACCGCCTGAAGATCGGCGCGATCAAGATGAGCATCGACGGCGGACTCAGCGCGCCGGTGTTCTGGTCGCTGGAACCCTACAAGGGCACGACGGATTTCTACGGAGCCCAGCGCATTCCCGCCGAGGCCTTCTACCGGGTCGCGAGGCGCGCGCACGAGCTCGGGTGGCAGCTCGGCATTCATACCATGGGCGACGGCGCCGTCGTGATGGTCGTGGATCAGCTCGAGCGGATCCTCCAGGAGCATCCGCGCGACGACCATCGGCATTTCCTGCATCACGTAGCCGTCAATCCGCCCGAGGCGACACTGCAGAAGATGGCGCGGCTGGGGATCGGCGTGGCGAGCCAGCCGGCCTTCACGGTGGGGCTGGGTGCGTTCGCCGCCGAGGCGCTGACCGCGGACCGGGAGGCGACGCAGAATCCAGTGCGATCGCTGCTCGACCGCGGTATCTGGATGTCGTTCGGCTCGGATTCGGCTCCCTATGGTCCCCTCATCTCGCTGTGGACCGCGGTGACCCGGAAGGGTTGGGACGGTGAGGTCTATGGCCCGCAAGAGGCCGTCAGCCTGGAGGAGGCCATTCGCCTCCATACGCTCGGGAGCGCCAGGATGACGTTCGACGAGGACACGCGGGGATCCCTGGAGGTCGGCAAGGTGGCGGACCTGGTCGTCCTGGGCGAAGACATCCTCACGGTTGATCCCGACGCCATCCGCGGCATCGCCATCGAGCGAACCTTCGTGGGTGGGCGAGAGATCTACGCCGCCGCACACGCCGCCTCGTCGGGCGCCGGCCGCTAGTGGTAAGAGTCCTGCTGCAGTCGGCCGGCGCGGCATCCCAAGCGAACCCCGGGGTTAGTCGCCGGGCACGCGACCGGGCTTGGCGGGAATCAGCGGACGGTTGAGCGCGACTCTGCCGTTGCTGATCACGAGCACCGGGTCGGTGATGACGAGAATCTCCTCGAGCGGATTGCGGTCGAACGCGATCAGGTCCGCCTCGAGACCCGGCTCGATCGCACCCGTGACCTCCTCGAGCCGGTAGGCCTCTGCCGAGACGATCGTCGAGGCCTGGAGCGCCTCGAGCGGCGTGAAGCCGCCCCACTCGACCAGGTTGTTGATCTCCCACCAGATGCGCGACACGGCGCCCGGACCGTACCGGGTGTCGGTTCCCGTGACGACCTTGACGCCCAGCTCGCGCGCCTTCCGCAGGTTGCGCCGCATGTGGAAGATCATGTACGGCGCGCGCAGCTCCGCGACGATGTTGTCGTAGTCGTTGTGGGGCTCCGCGACGTCCATCAGGGCCGGCGTCGTCGGATCCCAGTAGGTCCCGTGCTCCTGCATGAGGCCGAGGCTCTCCTCGGACAGATACCACCCGTGCTCGATCATGCGCACGCCCGCCCGGATCGCGGGTCCGGCTCCCACGTCGCCCTGGACGTGGCTCTGGACGGGGATGTTCTTCGTCGCCGCCTCCTCCACCATGACCCGGAGCTGGTCCTCGGTGTACACGAGCTCGCGGGGATCGGTCGCCGGGCCCCCGGCGCGCTCGGAGGACCTGGTCTTGATCCAGTCCACACCGTGGTCCAGGTTGACCCGGATCATCAGGGCGATGTTCTCGGGAGTGTCCGCCCGTTCCGTCATGAAGCGGTACAGCCGCGAGTCCGCCAAGATGGACTCGAACGACGGGGTCGGCGACACGAACACGCCGGCGGCCAGCATGTCGGGCCCCTCGAGATACCCCTGCTTCACCATGTCGCGGATGGCGACGTCGCGGTAGCCTCCCGCCGAGGAGCTCTTGGTCGTCGTGACGCCGGACCGTACCGCACGCCGCGCGGCCTCGATGTCACGGTAGTGGACGTGGCCGTCCATGAAGCCCGGCACCAGATACCGCCCCTCCAGGTCCATGACGTCGGCGCCCGCGGGGGCGGCATCGTTACCGACCGAGGCGATCTTCCCGTCCTGGAGAACGACCGTGGCGCCCGTCCTGACGTCGCCCGTTCTGATGTCCAGCACGTTGGTGTTGACAAGGGCCAGATACGGCTGCGGGATGATCGCGCTCGCTGGCTCCTGGACCGCTCCCAGCTGCGAGAGACCGACGAGCGCGACGATCGCGACGCTCAGGACCGAGACGGGCTCGAGACGACTCTTCATGGGCGCTCCTTCCATCCGTGGTGCTGACAACACGCGCGCCGAGGTTGCGAAGGGGGAGGCCGATCCGCCGCTCAAGGCTCCCGCTGCCACCGAGACGCGACGCGCGCGGCTTCGCCGCTCGGCGCCCAGATCACGAGCGCCTTGACCGGTCCTCCGGCCGGGTCGGTCTTGTGCCGAACCTGGTCCGGCGGCCGCACGAAGCCAACCATGCCCGGCTTCAGCAGGTAGCTCTCGCCGTTCACGATATGCTCCAGCTCCCCCGAGATGACGTAGAAGATCTCGACCGCGCCGTGGGGGTGATCGCCGGAGTCGAGCCCCGGCGGAAACGTGAATTCGCCGACATCGACCTCGGATCCGCCGAGCGTGCGCTCGTCCAGGAGGAGACGCAGGCGGCTGCCGCTGGAGGAGACGTAGATCTCGCCCTCCGATACCGACTGCGCCAGCATCGTGCCGCCCAGCGTGAGCAGGACTCCACAGGCGAGTCCAGCGCCCAGGTGCAGCAGTCGTCCACCGTGCGTCGCTGATCGAGTGTCACGCATTCCAGATTCCTCCTGCCCGCTGCTCACGGGCTGCTAGCCCTCGCCGACCATCTTCTCCGGACGCACCCACTGGTCGAACTGCTCGGCCGTCACGAGGCCGAGCTCGATCGCCGTGGCCCTCAACGTCTTGCCCGTCTGGTGGGCCGTCTTGGCGATCTTGGCGGCGTTGTCGTAGCCGATATGCGGGTTGAGGGCGGTTACCAGCATGAGAGACCGGTCCAGGTTCTGGGCGATGCGCTCGGGATTCGGCTCGATGCCGGCGATGCAATGCTCGCGGAAGCTCCGACTCCCGTCGGCGATCAGCCGCGCGCTCTGCAGGAAGTTGTGGATGATGACGGGCTTGAAGACGTTCAGCTCGAAGTTTCCGGATGCGCCGCCGACGTTGATGGCGACATCATTCCCGAGCACCTGCGCCGTGAGCATCGTGACGGCCTCCGACTGGGTCGGGTTCACCTTGCCGGGCATGATGGAGCTGCCCGGTTCGTTCTCCGGGATCACGATCTCTCCGATGCCGCACCGGGGGCCAGAGGCGAGCCAGCGGACGTCGTTGGCGATCTTCATCAGCGAGACGGCCAGGGTCTTCAGCACGCCGTGCGCGTGCACCAGGGCGTCGTGGCTCGCCAGCGCCTCGAACTTGTTGGGGGCGGTCACGAATGGGTGCCCCGTGAGGGTGCTGAGCTTGTCGGCCGTCCGCCGTCCGAAGTCGGGATGGGCGTTCAGACCGGTACCGACCGCGGTGCCGCCCAGCGCGAGCTCGCAGACGTGGGGCAGCGCGGACTCGAGGTGGGCCAGCCCGTGATCGAGCTGTGATACGTAGCCGGAGAACTCTTGGCCGAGCGTCAACGGGGTCGCGTCCTGCAAATGGGTCCGACCGATCTTCACGATCGACCGGAAGGTCTCGGCCTTCTTGGCGAGCGCGGCGCTGAGAGCGGAGACGGCCGGGATCACCTGGCCCCGGAGGGCCTCGACGGCCGCGACGTGCATCGCCGTGGGGAAGACGTCGTTCGAGGACTGGCCCTTGTTGACGTCGTCGTTGGGGTGGACCAGCCGGCCCTCACCGCGGGGGCCACCGAGGATCTCGCTGGCGCGGTTCGCCAGCACCTCGTTCATGTTCATGTTCGTCTGAGTTCCGCTCCCGGTCTGCCAGACCTTGAGCGGAAACTCGGCGTCGTGTTGGCCGGCCAGCACCTCGGCGGCCGCCGCCACGATGGCCTCGGCCTTGCCCGCGTCAAGCGCCTTCAGGTCGAGGTTGACCAGCGTCGCGGCTTGCTTCACGGTTGCGAGGGCCCGGATGAGGGCGCGGGGCATCGTTTCGCCGGAGATGTCGAAGTGCATCAGCGAGCGTTGGGTCTGGCTGCCCCAGAGCCGATCGGCCGGTACCTCGATGGGTCCGAACGAGTCGTGCTCGATACGGGTCTTCTCTCTACTCACGGTCGCTGCTCCTTCTGCGATGCGTGCACGCCCCGGACACCGAAGGTCGGCAGGGTCTCGGGGTGAGGCTGGTCGCGATCCGTCCCGTGATCCGGGATGCCCCGGGCGCCGTCCGGCACTGCCCGGTCACGCGCGGCGGCTACTCGTAGCGCACCGCGATGACCGGATCCAGGCGGGAGGCCTTGTGGGCCGGATAGAAGCCAAAGAACACACCGATCGTGGCCGCAATCGCGAATGCGATCACCACCGAGGACGCCGAGACGGCCGTCTGCCATTCGAGTGTGCGCGCCACGACCTCCGCCGCCACGAAGCCGACGACGATCCCGATGACACCTCCGAAGATGCTCAACGTGACGGCCTCGACGAGGAACTGCATCAGCACGTCTCGGTTTCGTGCGCCCACCGTCATGCGAAGGCCGATCTCCTGGGTCCGTTCCGTGACCGAGACGAGCATGATGTTCATGATGCCGATGCCCCCGACCAGCAGCGAGACGCCCGCGATGCTGGCGAGCAGCGCCGTCATCGTGGTGTTCGCCTCGGACAGGGTGTCGCGGAGCTCGTCCAGGGTGACATTGTCCAACTGCGCGAGGTTGGCCATCACGAACGCCGTGGCTGTGACGGTCAGGCCCTTCGTGAGCGCCGCCGCCGCCTGGGTGCGGATCGTGAAGTCGTCCGGCTCCTCGATCACCGGCGCGTCGGGTACCGGGATGAGGCCCTCGTCCTCGTCCAGCTCCGGCGCGTAGCTGCCCGGGTCCGCCTCCATCTCGGGCAGGGGAATCGCCCGCACGTTCATCGCGTCGAGGCCGTGACGTGCGCGGAGCAAGGCTCTGATGTCGCCCGCGATCCGCGTGGTGTTGCCGGCCGAATCGGCCGCGATGCCGATGCCGTGGAGATGGGTGATCCCCAGGAACTCCTGCAGCGTCGTGAACGGCACGAAGGCCGATTCGGCCTGGTCGCCGACGGCGCTCTCGGCAACGCCCAGCACCTCGAAGCTCTGGCCCCGAATCTCGATCGTCCGCCCGACGGGGTCGACGGTCCGGCCGAACAGCTTGGCGCTCAGGATCGCGCCGATCGTCGCGACCCGGTCGTTCGACGCGACGTGCTCCGCCCCGAAGAAGCGACCGGACCGCCAGGTCCAGGAGTGCATCAGCGGGAACTCGACGTTGGTGCCTTCGATCTTCGTGAAGTGCTTCCGATCGCCGGCGGAGATGAAGGCCCGTTCCATGACGTGGGCGGCCTTGTACTTGACGCCTTCGACCTCGGCGCGGATCGCCCGTGCATCGGCCGGCGTCAGCGTCGTGGCGGCGCCGCGGCCGCCCAGTGGGCGCGGCTCGGATGGGTCCAGCGACGCGAACTCCCACGCCGCCAGGATGCTGGCGCTGCCGATGGGCACCGAGTAGTTGCCGGACGTGACCGTGATCAGCGGGGTGCCGGTCGACTTGACCTCTTCCTCGACCGACGCCTGGGCGCCGTGGCCTACCGCGACCATGGTGAGCACGGCCGCCACGCCGATGACGATCCCGAGCATAGTCAGGGCGGATCGCAGCTTGTGACGCCCCAGCGCCTTCAGTGCAATCCGCACGCTCGTGAGAAGGGTCATGTCATGCGTCTCGGGGACGGGCGAGTACGGGATCTCGGTCGGGTTGCCCCAGACCATCCCCCCGGGCTGACAGGCCATGATACGCCCGTCCCGCCCGCCGCGTCACCGTTCAGCGGCGAGCGGCCCCCGGACCGCCGTGCCAGGCCGGGCGTTCTCGAGCAACCGCCCCTCTTGCACGACGAACTCTCCACCGACCAGTACGTGGACGATGCCCTGCGAGGCCTGCGCGGGCTCGGCGAACGTCGAGCGATCGAGGATCGCCTCCGGGTCGAACATGGTGATGTCCGCATCCGCCCCGACGGCAATCCGCCCCTTCTTTCGCATCTGGGGGACCGCCGCCTCGAGACGCTGGGCCGGCATCAGCGTCATCTTGCGAAGCGCGTCCATCAGCGTCAGGGTCTGCCGCTCGCGGACGTAGTGGCCCAGCACCCGCGCGAAGGTTCCCGCCCCCCGCGGGTGGGCGCGCCCCTCGAGGAACGTGACGCCGTCGCTCGCGACCATGACGAGGGGGTGGGCAAGGGCCGTCTCGACGATCTCCTCGGGAATCATGTGGATGATGATCATCCCGCCCTGTTCGCGGTAGCTGGCGAAGTTCTCCTCGGTCAGGCGCGCGCCGGTCGCGACCCACTCGATGTCGCCGTAGTCGGCCCCGAGGCGCTCGCGCCATCCGGGGTCGAAGATCGCCGACTGTAGCTCGGTGGAGGCGGCGGTGTAGGGATAGACCTCGGTCGAGATGTCGATTCCATGGCCCTGGGCGTCCGCGATCATCTCAAGCAGCAGGGGCACCTGCCCGAGCCCGCTGCTGGCGATGTGCACGACGTGAACCGAGGCGCCCGACACCGCCGCATCGGCGATCATCTCCTGCACCGCCTCGATGCTACTTCCCGGTTCGAGCTGGCCCATGAAGCGGACGTGCACGAATCCCGTCACGGCGGCGTCCGCCGCCAGGCGGAGCACGTGCAGGATCTCGTCCCGCGCTGCGCCGGGGGTGTACTGGATGCCTAGGCCAACGCCGAGCGCGCCCTCCTCGAGCCCGCGTCGTATCATCGACTCGATCGTCTCCAGCTCGGTCGGCGTCGACTGTCGGTAGGCCCAGGCCGGACCTTCCGGCACTTCGTCACGCAACACCGTCCGGCGGATGGCGACGTGCCCGACGGTGGCGCCATAGTTGATCCGCGATTCCCCTTCGCGCGCCGCGTACCACTCGTCGACAGGAAAGGTGCCGCCCTCGAGCTCCAGAGCCGTCGTGACCCCGTCCTGCGCCTGCAAGGCGCTGCTGGGCAGGTCCTGACCGTGCGCGTGCAAGTCGATGAAGCCGGGACTCAGGACCAGGCCGCTCACGTCGACCGTCCGGCGGCCGAGCATTGATTGGCCGGAGATCTCCACGATCCGACCGTCTCGGACTCCGATGTCGCGTACGGCGTCGAGCCCGGACTCGGGATCCATGATGCGGCCGCCCCGGAGGATCAGATCGAGGTCGCCGGGATCGTCGAGCGCCGGCTGCGCCGCGGCCGGCGAAGCGAGGAGGGCCACCAGGCAAGCCGCGGCGAGCAGACCGCGGCGAGCGTCCTGCGCGCCAACGTCGGTCGTGAGCGATGTCACGGTTGGCCGTCTCACCATCCCTCACCGGTGTCCGTGTCGGAGGGAGCGATGTCGGGTTCGGGCTCCGCAGGCGCGTCTCGATGCCGCTGCCGAGTTTCGAGGGTCCGAAGCTCCGCTTCTCGGGCCGCGAGCTCCTTGTCTCGCACCTGCAGCTCAAGGTCACGCGTCCGCAGCTCCGTTTCGCGTACGCGGCGGCGTTCCCGCCGCCAGACGAGCAGCAGCATCGCCACGGCCAGGAGGGGGAGGAGCACGATGCCGGCCGCCGACGCGGCGACCACCGCGGGGTGCCGGAACGGAGCGGCGGAGGCCGACGGCGCCGCGATCCCGGCCGAGGTCAGCTCGGGCGCCAGGGACAGGTAGAGCCCGCCCAGGCAGACGCCGAAGAGTAGCCCGGCTGCGGTCAGCGCACGTCGTACCCGCCGAACGCTCGTTCCGGTGTCGGGGTTCATGCTGGCCTCGCTATTCTGACACGCGCCCCCAGGATTCTATCGGGCTCATCGATTCACGCCGCGCGCAGGATGGCCACCGGGCAGATCCGCAGCGCGTCGCCCGCCGCGATCCACCCCACGCCTGCGCCCCGCCCCGGCCGCACCATCTCTCCGGTGAAGAGGTTGTGGAACGTCCGCGCCGACGAATCCCCCGGCAGCCGCACGCCGGTCGACTGCCAGATGCCGTCGCCGACCGGCCAGGTGTGCTGGTCGGTCGGCAGCCCGCCGGCCAGGCGGGGCACCATGACGACAAGGAGATCCTGACCGTAACGCCGTCCGAATGCCACCAGGTGGTCCTTCGATGCGCCCTCGGGCTCCAGGGGCAGATAGTCGCCCGAGCGTAGCAGGTCGGGCCGCCGCTGTCGCAACCGCAGCCCCAGGGCGGTGACCAGGAGCTTGATCCGTCCGTCGTGCCAGCTGGAGAGCAGCTTGACGACAGCCGCCGCCCGGTCCCCGGCCCGCGGTGCGGCGGGACCACGCTCCGCCGTGGGCACGTCCTCCGTGCCGTCGAGCAGGGGGCCCAGGTCCGCCAGCATCCGCTGGCGTCTCGCATAGTCGATCGGCTGTCGATTGTCCGGATCCACGAGGCTGAGATCCCAGAGTTCCGAACCCTGATAGAAATCCGGCACGCCCGGGGACGCGATCTTGAGGACCACCTGCGCGAGCGAGTTCACCGCTCCCGCCCTGGCCACACGCCGCGCGAAGGGCACGAAGGACGACAGAAACCGCGGCGCGCCCGGGCCGGTGAGCGCTCGCTCGACGAAGTGCGCCACGGCCTGGTCGTAGGCCTGATCCTCGTTGATCCAGCTCGTATGCACCTTCGCTTCCTTGGTGGCCTTGCGCATGTGCGTGGCCAGCCGCGCGACCAGCTCGACCGGCGCGTGCCCCGGCAGCTCGGCCTCGAGAGGCTCGGCCGGCCAGACGCTCAGGATCGCCTGGTAGAAGTGGTACTCGTCGTTACGGTCGGGTGCGGCCACGCCGTCGACGACGGTCCGGGCTGCGGCATTGACGCGCGCCCAGCTCGACACCGCCCTCTGCCACTCATCGGGTATCTCGGTCAGCACGTCGAGGCGGGCGCGGGCGTCCTCGCCTCGCTTGGTGTCGTGCGTCGCGGTGCAGGTCATCGATGAGGGCCAGTGCGTCAGCCGGCGGACGTTGGCCTCGTGGAACTCGGCGGGAGATCGGCCGAAGCTGCTCGGATCGCCGCCCACCTCGTTGAGGAAAAGCAGCAGATTGTAGCGGTAGAACGCCGTGTCCTCGAGCCCCTTGGCCTGCACCGGGCCGGTGTACTGCTGTAGCCGCATCGCAAATTGCAGACGCAGGCGTCTCTGCGCCTCGTGCCGCCCGGCAGGGCGCTTCGCGTCCGGCGCGGGCGCATGGGGATCGGGCCGACGCGGTTCTGGCAGCAAGACGTCGCGGAGGAAACGAAAGATCGACGGCTCCATCACGGGATTGCGGAGCCTGGCTTTGGCGATGGCGGTGTCGAGCACCTGCCGATCGGAGTCCGAGCCTCGCCCGGTCCCGAGGTAGGTCCGGTACACGGGGAAGCAGGCCACCACCTCCGTCAACGCCGTGCGCAGGCCGTCGAGCGTGAAGTCCCTGAAGCGCCGGTCGCCCTCGGAGATCCGATCGAGCGCGTCGGACAGGACGTTGAGCTCGCTGGCCATCGCCGTCGCCATGATCACCTTCTTGCTCGAGTACACGATGTCCTCGAACGAGTCACGCCGGCCCGCGAATCGCGCGTAGATCCGTCGCATGGTCGTCGCGTGCGCCGGGTCGATGAAGAGGCCGTTGACGTCGTTGAGGAAGTCGTAGCCCGTCGTGCCGTCTAGCGCCCAGTGCGACGGGAGCGTCTCGCCAGCCGAGAGGATCTTCTCCGCGACCATGTAGATGGCGCGCGGCCGGTCACCGGCCGGCGAGGAGTCGGGTTGCCTTCGCGAGGCGCGGAGGATCTCGTCGCGGCGCTCGGGGAGGGGCGGACCCGAGAGGCCCTCGACGATTGCCCGGGCGGACGCCTCCTGCAGTCGGTCGAAGTAGCCGGCCGGGTCCAGCAGCCCATCCGGATGGTCGATGCGGAACCCTGACACGCTGCCCGCTCCGACCAGCCGGAGCACCAGCGCGTGCGTCGCCTCGAACACCGTGGGGTCCTCCATGCGGAGCCCTGCCAGCTCGTTGATGTCGAAGAACCGTCGATAGTTGATCTCCTCGGCGGCGGTGCGCCAGAACGCGAGTCGGTAGGCCTGCGCTTCCAGCAACGCGTGGAGGAGATCGAAGCTGGCCGGGCGGTTGGCCTCGCCGTTGAACACCCGGACGGCGCGTTCGATGTGCGTGCGGATCGCCGCCGATCTGCCCACGAGGTCGACCAGGCGCCGCCGCACGGCCTCCTTCTCTCGCCGTCGCGTCGCGATGCGCGACGGGTCGGGCTCCGTGCACCCCGGAAGGCTCTGCAGCGCGGTGGTGATGTCGAGCAGCTCCTGGAGGTGTGGGTCGCCCTTCGCCGACCCTCTGGCGCAGGGTCCCGAGATCGTGGCCGAGAACGCTGGGCACCTGCCGGGGATCGATCGGCAATCGATGATCGAAGTAATGGAGCTCGAGGGATCCGTTCTCGAAGCGCAGCTGAAGCTCGCCCCGTTCGAGCACCGCGCCGTACTGCGCGCCGAGGATGGGGAGCAAGACCTTGCTCTTGAGCTCGGGCTTGATGGGCTCCCACTCGATGTCGAAGAAACGCGCGAACGGTGAGGCGGGGCCACTCTCCAGCACGTCCCGCCACCACTCGTTCGTGTTCGGATCGATGCCCATATGATTCGGCACCAGATCCAGGATCTGCCCGAGCCCGTGTGCGGCGAGCGACGCGGTGAAGACCCGGTGATCCTGCTCGCGACCGACCTCCGGGTTCAGCTGGTTGTGGTTGCAGATGTCGTACCCGTGGGTGCTGCCGGACTTGGCCGTCAGATACGGAGACGAGTACACATCGGTCACGCCGAGCGCGGCCAGGTAGGGCACGAGCCGGCCGGCGTCCTGGAAGGTGAAGCCTCGGTGGAACTGCAGCCGGTAGGTGCTGGCCGGTGTGCGCCGTCGCCCATGGAGTCGGTTCACCACCCCGGCCTCGTTCGGCGGATCGAGGCTTGCCGGGGTGTCGCGCCGCGCGTGCTGCGGGTCTGGCGCCGCGCGTCGGTGACCACTCACGCACCAACCGCCGCCGATCACGAGTCGGCCCTCAGCAGCACGGCTCCGGGTCGCTGGAACCGAATCACCGGCGGACCGCCGGTCGCGGTGATCTCCGGGGGGCGTGGCGCCGCGTCGAACTCCGGTGCTTCGGTCGACAGCAGCGTCGTCCAGCGACTCGGCCTCGCGAGCGTCAGGGCGGGCTGGTCGGCTAGGTCGACCGTTCCGCCGCCCCAGAGCTGGATGGCGCCGACGACCACCGCCCCACGCGCGGGACCCCGAACGAATGCCACGGCGTCCTCGCTCGTGGCGATCACGTCGAATCGACCGTTCGCCGACGAACGCAACGCCGACTCGGTGCGGCGCAGCCTCAGGAGCGCGCGATAGAGTCGAAGCACCGCGCGGTGCGGCTCCTGGTGGGTCTCGTCCCAACGCAACCGGCTCGCCAGAAACGTGGACCGCGCCTGCGGATCGGGGATCCGCGCCTGCGCTTCGGGCGTCGCGAACGCGTCGAACTGGGCGAACTCGCGCCGCCTCCCTTCGGTGACGGACCGACCGAGCTCCGCAGCGTGATCGGTGAAGTAGAGGAACGGTGTCGTTGCGGCCCACTCCTGTCCCATGAAGAGGAGGGGGGGCTCGGGCGCGCAGAGCAGGAGCGTCGAGATCGCCCGGTACGCGGCCGGTGCGATCTGATGGTGCAGGCGCTCTCCGCGCGCGCGGTTGCCGACCTGGTCGTGATTCTGGATGCAGATCACGAACCGCTCGAGTGGGAGCCCCGCCGGGTCGCTGCCGCGCGGGCCGTTCAGGTGTCGGGAGGTCTGCCCCGTGAAGAACCAGCCCTGCCGCAGCGTGGACGCGAGATCGCGCGTCGAGCCGCTGAAGTCGCGGTAGTAGCCATCCGTGTCGCCCGCCGTGAGCCGGCGGACGTGATGGTGAAAATCGTCGGCCCACACCGCGTCTAACCCCCAGCCGCCCATCGCGGCCGGCGTGATCGGCGTGCGCTGGTTGCGGTGGTCCTCGGCAATCAGCAGGGTGGAGCGACCATCGATGGCGGTCGACACCCGGGCCGAGAGCTCGGCGAGGAAGTGCCGGGGCCCGCCGTCGACGATGGCATGCGTGGCATCCAGCCGGAGCCCATCGACGTGGTACTCGTGGATCCAATGCAGCGCGTTCTCGATGAAGAGCTCACGCACCATGGCGCTGCCGGGTCCGTCGAAATTGATCCCCGCGCCCCACGGACTGTCGTGCGCGCCGGAGAAGTAGGAGGGGCTGAAGGCCGAGGCGTAGGCGCCGTCGGGGCCCAGATGGTTGTAGACCACGTCGAGCAGCACCGCCAGCCCCAGCGCGTGCGCCGTGTCGACCAGTCGTCTGAGGTCGTCCGGGGAGCCGTAGCAGCGTGCCGGCGCGAAGAGCGCGACACCGTCGTAGCCCCAGTTGCGCGCGCCCGAGAAATCCGAGACGGGGAGCAGTTCGACCGCCGTCACACCCAGCTCGGCCAGGTAGGGCAGCCGCCGTGTCACCCCGGCAAAGGTGCCCTCGGGAGCGAAGGTGCCCACGTGCAGCTCGTAGACGACGAGATCCTGGAGCGCGACCCCCTTCCAGTCGGTGTCGGTCCACTCGAACCGCCCCGGATGGACGACGAGGGACGCTCCGTGGACGCCGTCGGGCTGGAACCGGGAAGCCGGGTCCGGATACGGTCCGCGGTCGTCGAGCCGGTAGCGGTATCGCGACCCGGGGTGCACGTCCGGCCAGGCGGCCGTGAACGTCCCGTCGGCGGCGGGCTCCAGACGCCGCCGGGAGACCTCGCCTGGCGCGGTCTCGAGCACGAGCGTCACACGTCGGGTCTGGGGCGACCAGACTCGAAACCGGGTGCCACCGCCGGCCGGCCAGGCTCCAATCGCGGGTCGCCAGCCGGCGCTACGCGGGCGCGACATGTCCGGGGTTCGGCGGTTTCTCCGCACGACCCGTGGCGTCATCCCGCTCCACAGCCAGGATCGTGAGCAGGCCTCGGAGCGGGATGCGAATCCAGTCGGGTCGGTTGTTCATCTCGTAGCGGAGCTCGTAGAGCGCCTTGTCGAGCACGAACACCTCGAGCAGCGCCTCGCAGTGGTTGGGTTGGGATGGAACGAACGGCGCGCCCGCGGCCACGTCGAGATAGCTGCCCACGAAAGCCGCCGAGATCCACGCCGCCCAGATGCCCGCCCAGGGCTCGAGGACCTCGAAGTCGTCGGGGCGCGCGGCCGTGTGGGCGAAGAGCTCCGCGTAGGCGGCGTAGCTCAGTGACCGCAGCATGCCCGCCACGTCCTTCAGCGGCGATTCCTTGGCGCGTCGCTCGGCGAGCGAACGGGCCGGCTCGCCCTCGAAGTCGAGCAGCATGAAATCGCCACCGACCTGGAGCACCTGGCCGAGGTGATAGTCGCCGTGGACGCGGGTTTTCGCCGCCTCGATCTGCAGGCTCGGCAGCGATTCGAAGTGACCGAGCAATTCGCTCTGTCGCTCCAACAGCCGCCGGGCCTTGTCCGCCACCGTCGCGGGCAGCGATGCCACGTGGCCCGCCAGCAGCTCGAGCACCTCGATCGCGTGGTCGCGCATGCGCGCCGCCAGCTTGACGCGGTGCGCCTCGGTGATCGGCTCGATGGCGAAATCGGGGTTCGCCTGGTCGCTGCTCAGCGCCGTGTGCAGCTCCGCCGTGCGACGCGCAAGGGTCACGACCGACGCCCGATAGGCACCGATGATCTCCTCCACGCTCTCCGGTGGACGTGCCGCCGCGAGCAGGGTGATCGGCCGACGCTCGGGTTCGACGCGATCGCCGGCACGCGTCCGCAGCCCCGCACGCTCGAAGTAGCGTCCCAGCTCGTCGATCGCGGCTTCCCACCCGTTGGTGCGAACCGGCATCAGCGTCTGGACCATCGCCAGCGTCGTGGGCTCCGCCTCTGCGGCCTCGTACTCGATCGAGCCCATGAACGGTGGCACCCGTGCCAGGCCGGGACGCGTCGCGAGGAAGCGCCCGATCTCGACGTCCGGATTGGGCCCCGATTCGACCCGGCGGAAGAGCTTCATGATGTAGCGGTCGCCGTAGGCGATGCTGGTGTTGCTCTGGTCCGTCGAGCCGCGGCTGACCCTGGGTGGGGGATCGGAGAGCTCGACCCGTGTCGCGTCGCCCGCCGGCCGCGTGCGGATCTTGCCGTGCTGCGCGTCCAGCACGCGCCCGCTCTCGAGAGACGTGAGGAGCGCGAGGCAGAAGGCGTCATCGAAGGTCGCGTCGAGCAGCAGGCCCCGGCGTGCGCCCGAGATGCGGGCCACGGCACGCCGTTCGCGGCGCCCGCCCCGCCGTTCCGTACCGTCCTCGGCCCTCGCAACCAGCGGTAGAACGTAGCGCTCCTGCCCACCGTCCTTGTACCGGACCTCGACGAGGCTCAGGAAGGCCGGGTCCGCGCCTTTAACCAGCAGCGTCCAGTCGGTGAGGAGCGTCGTGTCGATGTGTCGGGCCTTGCCGGCGAACCATCGCTGGCGCGGCAGGTACTCCGGCAGCACGTCGCGCTCCAGCAGGACGCGCAGATGCCCCCCAAGCAGCGTTTCCCACACGGGTCCGGACATCAGAACCGGGAGCGCCTCGGCCTCTGCGGAGCGTCGTGGCACTCGCCGGACGGCAATGGACGCCGTTTGCCGCCGAAGCTCCAGCCAGTAGAAGGCGTGCGGGCCGAGCGTCAGGAAGTAGGGCCGACTCCCGATGCGGGGCGGCTGAGTTTCGCCCAGCAGCTCGACTGGCACGCACCCCCGGTGCTGCGACAGGTCCAGCTGGACCGGCTGCATGCTGCGCGACAAATTCGCGACGACGAGGATCTCGTGCTCCGCGTCCCGCCGCAGATAGGCCAGCACCTTCCGGTTCTCCGGATACAGAAACGTGTAGCTCCCGCGTCCCAGGGTGCGGTACTGCTTGCGCAACGCAATGAGCCGGCGCGTCCAGTTGAGTAGGGACGACGACGATCGCTCCTGCGCCTCGACGTTGATGGCCTGGTAGCCATACACGGGATCCATGACCGGAGGAGCATAGAGCTTCGCGGGGTCGGCGCGCGAGAAACCGCCGTTGCGGTCGCCCGTCCACTGCATCGGCGTCCGGACCCCGTTCCGGTCGCCCAGATAGATGTTGTCGCCCATGCCCAACTCGTCGCCGTAGTAGACGATCGGAGTCCCGGGAAGCGACAGGAGCAGGCTCGTGAGCAGCTCCATCCGCGGTCGGCTGTTGTCGACCAGAGGCGCCAGCCGCCGTCGGATGCCCAGGTTGAGACGCATCTGAGGGTCGGCCGCGTACGCCGCATACATGTAGTCGCGCTCCGCGTCCGTCACCATCTCGAGCGTCATCTCGTCGTGATTACGCAGGAACAGCGCCCACTGACAGGACTCGGGGGGATCGGGCGTCTGGCGGAGGATGTCGGTGATCGGGTGCCGGTCCTCCTGCTTGACGGCCATGAAGATCCGCGGCATGAGCGGAAAGTGGAAGGCCATGTGGCACTCATCGCCGTCTCCGAAATACGGGACGACGTCGGCGGGCCACTGGTTGGCCTCGGCGAGGAGCACGCGGTCGGTATACTGCGCATCGAGCTCCCGCCGGATCTCCCGAAGGACGTCGTGGGTCTCGGCGAGGTTTTCGCAGCTTGTGCCTTCACGTTCGATCAAATACGGGACGGCATCGAGCCTGAGGCCGTCCACGCCCATGTCGAGCCAGAAACGCATGACCCGCAGGACCGATCGGCGCACCAGGGGATTGTCGAAGTTGAGGTCAGGTTGGTGACGGAAGAAACGATGCCAGTAGTAGGCTTTCGCAACCGGATCCCAGGTCCAGTTGGACGTCTCCGAGTCAGTGAAGATGACCCGCGCGTCCTGATAGCGTTCCCGCGTGTCGCTCCAGACGTAGAAATTTCGTTTCGATGACCCTGCGGGGGCCTGCCGGGCCGCCTGGAACCACGGGTGCAGGTCGGATGTGTGGTTGACGACCAGTTCGGTCAGGACCCTGATCTCGCGCGCATGGGCCTCACGGACGAAGTGTCGGAAATCGCGGCGCCGCCCGTAGGTCGGGTGAACGCCTCGGTAGTTCTGGATGTCGTAGCCGTCGTCCCGGAGCGGAGACGGATAGAAGGGGAGGAGCCAGATATAGGTGATGCCGAGGTCCTGCAGGTAGTCGAGCTTCCGGGTGAGGCCCTGAAAGTCGCCGATTCCATCGTCGTTGCCGTCGAAGAAGGCGCGTACGTGGACCTCGTAGATGATCGCGTCCTTGTACCACAGGGGATCCATCGACTGTGTCATCCAAGCCGGCCCGGACGCCCGTCACCCCGATCGCCCGCGCCTGGCGTCCGTGACCCCCCGGAAGAGCGCGAGCGACCGGCCCTCGAGCTGATACTTGTGACCGCCCCGGAACCGCCGGTCCTGTTGCGACGGGTCGGCGGTATCCACGAGGCACTCCCAGGACCTCCCGCGCTCGAAGGTGGCGAGCGCGAAGGGGACCGTCGTGTCCTGCGCGTTCAGCAGGTAGAGCAGGGTGTCGCCGGCGATTGGCTCACCTCGAGCGTCCAGCTCGTCGATGGCCATGCCGTCGAGCCGAACACCCAACGACCGTACATGGTCGGCGTTCCAGGCGGCGTCCATCTCTCGCCCGGCGGGATTGAGCCACAGCACGTCCTTGACTCGATGTCCACGGATCGGTTGGCCCTGGAAGAACTTACGGCGTCGGAGCACGGGGTTCTCACGCCGGATGGCTACGAGGCGCCGCACGAACGCCAGTAGCGCCTCCTGCGGCTCGTTCAGGTTCCAGTCGGTCCAGCTGATCTCGTTGTCCTGACAGTAGGCATTGTTGTTGCCGTGCTGGGTACGGCCGAGCTCATCGCCGCCGCTGATCATCGGGACGCCCTGGGACAGCATCAGGCTGGCCAGGAAGTTACGCTGCTGCCGCGCGCGTAGCGCGCGGACGTGCGGGTCGTCCGTCGGACCCTCGATGCCGCCGTTCCAGCTCAGGTTGTTGTCTTCGCCGTCCTGGTTGTCTTCGCCGTTCGCCTCGTTGCGTTTCTCGTGATAGCTGACCAGATCCGCCAGCGTGAAGCCATCGTGGGCGGTAATGAAGTTGATGCTCGCGTATGGCCGGCGCCCGCTGCTCTCGTAGAGATCGCTGCTGCCCGAGAGCCGCGTGGCGAGCTCGGACACGACCCCGCCATCGCCCCGCCAGAAGCGACGCAGCGTGTCACGATACTTGCCGTTCCACTCGGTCCAGAGCACGGGGAAGTTGCCCACCTGGTAGCCGCCTTCGCCCAGATCCCACGGTTCGGCGATCAGCTTGACCTGCGAGATCACCGGATCCTGATGGATGACGTCGAAGAACGCGCCGAGCTTGTCGACCTCGAACAGCTCCCGGGCCAGCGCGCTCGCCAGGTCGAAACGGAAGCCGTCCACGTGCATCTCGAGCACCCAGTAGCGGAGGCTGTCCATGATGAGCTGCAATACCCGTGGGTGCCGCATGTTGAGCGTATTGCCGCAACCCGTGAAGTCGAGATTGAACCGAGGATCCTCCTGCCAGAGGCGATAGTAGGAGGCGTTGTCGATCCCGCGCAGCGACAGTGTAGGACCCAGATGGTTGCCTTCGGCCGTGTGATTGTAGACGACGTCGAGGATCACCTCGATGCCGGCGGCGTGCAGCGCGCGGACCATCATCTTGAACTCGCGGACCGAGTCCTCGGCCAGTCCCGATTGCGAGTAGCGAATGTCGGGCGCGAAGAACGCCAGCGTGTTATAGCCCCAGTAGTTGCTCAGGCCGCGCCCAACGAGGTCTCGTTCGTAGGCATGATGGTGCACGGGCATGAGCTCGACGGCCGTGACGCCGAGACGCCTGAGGTGCTCGATGGCGGGTTGGGAGGCCAGGGCGGCGTAGGTCCCGCGGATGGCGGGCGCGATGTCGGGGTGGAGCTTCGTGAACCCCTTCACATGGAGCTCGTAGATGATCGTCTGGTGCCACGGCGTCCGCGGCGCCCGGTCCTCGCCCCACGTGAAGGCTGACTCGATGATCGATCCGAGCGGCGCGAAGGCGGCGTTGTCGCGCTCGTCACGAGTCAGGTCCGCGTCGTCGTGCCCGACCTGGTAGCCGAACATCTCGTCGCTCCACCGGACGGTTCGCGCGATCGCCTTGGCGTAGGGATCCAGGACGACCTTGGCCGGGTTGAATCGGTGTCCCTGCTGCGGCTCGTACGGGCCGTGCACCCGATAGCCGTACAGCTGACCCGGCCGCGCGGCGGCGAGGAAGCCGTGCCAGACCATATCGGTCTGTTCGGTCAGCGTCACCCGGTGTGACTCGGTCGAGTCGTCTGGCGCTTCGAACAGGCACAGCTCCACGCGTGTCGCATGCTCGGAGAAGAGCGCGAAGTTGACGCCCACGCCGTTCCAGGTGGCACCCAGCGGGTACGGGTTTCCCGGCAGAACCTTCATGTCGATACGCTGGTCGGCGCTCGGCGGTCCACCCGAGCTGGGCGGCCGCGGTGCGCACGTGCGACCGCGCCGGTGTCATGATACTTGACCGCGAGGCCACCGCTGCCGGGCGAGGGGACATGCCCAGGTGGGGCGGGGCTGCTACCGGTTCGGACGGTCGTCGGTTTCGAGAGTTTCCGCACGACGCTTGCGAGCGACCTCCCGCAGATCGGCGAACGAGTCGAACTCGTCGACGATCTCCCGTCCGAGAATCTCCTCGAGCACGTCCTCCAGCGACACGACACCCGCGAACCCCCCGAACTCGTCGATCACGATGACCAGGTGCTGTCGCCGCTCGAGGAAGGTCCGCAGCAGCTTATCGAGGGGTGCCGAATCCACGACGAAGTGCACCGGGCGCATCAGGTCTTTCAGCGTGAGGTCGTCTCGATCCTGGCTCGTCGCGGCCAGCACATCGCGCCGATGCACGATCCCGACCACGTCGTCGAAATCCTTGGCGTAGACCGGAACGCGGCTGTGTCCCAGCAGATCGTCCCGGAGCTTCGCCTCTCCGACCGTGGTGTCGGCGCTCAGGGCGAACACGACCGTCCGCGGGGTCATGACCTCGCGAGCCCGTTTGGCCTCCAGGGCCAGGATGTTCTCGATGACCAGGGCCTCGTGCGGCTGGAAGTCGCCCGACCGCATCCCGAGCCGGACCATCATCAGGAGATCCTCGTCGGACACCCGGTGCTGCTGCTTGCTCGCGATCAGGCGTGTCGCCAGCTGGCTCAACCAGATGAACGGAGTCAGCACCCACACGAGTAGGTGTAACGGGTACGCGATCAAGGGGGCAAGCCGGGTCGCGTGCACGACCCCGGCGGTCTTCGGAATCGTCTCCGAGAGCATCAAGATGGCAAGCGTGAAGACCGCCGAGAAGTATCCCAGCCAGGCGCTGCCGAAGACTCGGGTGGCAATCGCGCCGGCCACCGCCGCGCCCCCCGTGTTGGCGATGGTGTTGAGGATGAGGATCGCGGCGATGGGGCGATCCACGTTCGCGCGGAGCTGCCGGAAGATCACGCCCGTGGCACGGCCGGACCGCGCCAGGGATTCCACGTGGCTCATCGGCACGGAGTACAGCACGGCCTCAAACAGGGAGCAGGCAGCGGACGTGGCGATCACGATCACGACGACGAATGCGAGCTCGAGCATCGTTCAATCCGGGCGACCGCGTTACCCGCGTTGCCGTGCGGCCGAATCGACCGCTGCAGGCCACCAGTGTCCCGTACCATTCATTCGTGGCGTGAGTCCCGCGCGCGGCGTCCGGCTGGCCAAGGCGCGAGGAGCGAGCCTCCCGGGTGCCGCGAATCGCTGTTACAGGACCCTAGTGTAGCGTGGCTTGGCACCCGGCCAGGATGAGGTGCGCGGCCTGGTAGAATGGCCCGTAGAAGGCGTGCTGCCAGGGGGACGTGTGGCCCGGTTGTTCAGAGAGACTCGGGAGGTCGGTGGTGCCGACCCTATCGATTCGCGCCTCGGCTTTCGTGCTCCGACGCGTCTCGACATCCTGCTTCGCCGCCGCCCCGCCCTGGGTCTCGCCCCGGCCGCCGCCCCGGCACTCGTCTTCCTGCCGCTGGGCTTCCTGCTGGGACCGGCCGCCCTCAACGTGCTCTCCGGAACCGTGCTGGCGCACCTTGACACAGTCGTGTCGGTGGCGCTGGCCGCGCTGGGAGTCTTCGTCGGTCTCGCGCTGGACCTGCGGGGTGGCACCGACCTGCGCCCGCTGGCGGCGGCGAGCGGTCAGGCGTCGCTGACGGTAGTGGTCGTGTTCGGCGCGACGTCGTTTTTGCTCTCGGCCTGGGGCCTGCCGGTCGACGTTGGTGTCCTGGCGGTGGCGATGGTCCTCGGTATCTGCGCGTCCGCGTCCTCGGCCGGCGCCGCCGAGACGTCAGACGATGCGGCGCGTCGGGCGGCGACACGGATCGCGGACCTCGACGACATCCTGCCCATTCTCGCAGGCGGCGTGCTGCTGGCGTCGCTGCGTGGCCCGGGTGCGGTCGAGGCTCTCGAGCTGACGGGTCTGACGATCGCGGTGGGCGTCGCCATCGGGACCGCCGGGTGGCTCCTCTTCGAGCGGGCGGCCGGCGAGGCGGAGCGGGCGGCCTTCGTTCTCGGAACGATTCTCTTGCTCGGCGGCGGCACGGCCTATCTGGGGTTGTCCCCGTTGCTGGCTGGAATGAGCGCAGGGCTGCTCTGGGTCCTGGCGCCGGGCGAGGCGGACCACGTCATCCGCCAGGACCTCGGGCGCCTCCAGCACCCGCTCGTGGTGCTGCTGCTCCTGACCGCCGGAGCGAGCGTCGTCCTGAGCGCTCAGGCCCTGTGGTTGCTCGTACCCTTCGTGCTGTTCAGGTTGGCGGGCAAGCTCGTCGGCGGGTGGCTGGCCTCCCAGGTGTCCGGGGAGATCCTTCCCTCGGATCTGGTGGCCTATCTGATGCAGCCGGGTGTCCTGGGTATTGCGTTTGCCCTGAACTTCCAGCAAGTGGTGGCGTCCACGACGGGGGCGGCCGTGATGTCGGCCGTGGCCGTCGGGTCCCTGATCTCGGAGGGGCTGGCGCTGGTCGTCCTGCCGGCCGACGACCGCCAGTGAGATGGCGATCTCGAGAGGGTGCCGAGACCGACCGATGCGCTACACTGACGCGCCGAGCCGGACCGCGAACGTCGACACGGGCGGTCGCGCGCGCTGACGCGCCGTCCCGAGGAGCCGCGACCGATGAGCGAGAAAACGGAGTATGCGCCGGGGACCTTTTGCTGGGTGGATCTCGGAGCCACCGACGTCTCGGCGGCCAAGCGTTTCTATGGCGAGCTGTTCGGCTGGCGCACGGAAGACATCCCGGCCGGGCCCGCCGGCGCGTACACGATGGCGTACTGCGGCGACAAGGAGGTCGCCGGTCTGTATCAGCTGACCGACACGGAGAGAACCGAGCGTTCTCGAGTGCAGTGGTTGTCATACGTGGCCGTCCAGAACGCCGATCAAAGCGCCGATGCCGCGGCGGAGCTCGGCGCCAGCGTCCTCATGGGCGTGTTCGATGTGACGGACGCCGGTCGGATGGCGCTGCTGCAGGACCCGACCGGGGCGACCGTGGCCCTCTGGCAGGCGAAGCGGTCGGCGGGCGCCGGACGCGTCAACGAGCACGGCACGTTCTGCTGGAACGAGCTTGCGACTGGCGACGTCACGGTCGCCGCGGAGTTCTATACGCGGCTCTTCGGGTGGACCACGCGGGCGCTCGACATGGGGCCCACGAGCTACACGATGCTGTTGAACGGCGAGCGCCCCGCCGGAGGCATGCTGCAGATGACGCCCGAGTGGGGCGACGTGCCCCCGCACTGGATCGTCTACTTCGCGGTCGATGATTGCGATGCGGGGGCCGCACGGGCTCGCAGTCTCGGCGCCGACATCCGGGTCCCGCCGACCGACATTCCCACCGTCGGCCGCTTCTCGCTGATGCAGGATCCGCAGGGCGCAGTGTTCGCGATCATTAGCCTCCGGCAACCGCCGATCTGACACAGTAGGGACCCTGTGGCGGGATGCTCACCACGGGCCGCGATCACAGATTCTCGATCGGCACGGGCGCGACTTCGGCAGCATCGGTGTCGAACCCGAGAATGCGGGAGTAGAAGTACAGCTCGGCCTCCAGCACCCGCTTGATCGTGGCGGCGCTCCGGAACCCATGTTGCTCGCCGGGGAACTCGAGGTAGGCGACGGGGTGCCCCCTTCGCCGAAGGGCTTCCACCATCCGCCGCGCCTGGTCGGGGGGAACGACCCGGTCGTCGAGTCCCTGAAAGAAAATGACGGGTCGAGAGAGCCGGTCGGCAGCACCGACCGGTGAGCGTGCCACGTAAAGGTCGCGGCGGTCCGGATACGGACCGACGAGACGCTCCAGATACCGGGACTCGAACTTGTGCGTGTCCCGGGTCAGGGCCTCAAGATCGCTCACGCCGTAGTGGCTGGCACCGACCGCGAAGGTGTCGCGAAACGTGAGCGCCGCCAGCGCGGTGTAGCCGCCGGCGCTGGCACCCCGGATCGCGAGCCGGTCGCCGTCGACCCGCCCGGATGCCACCAGGTGGCGCGCCCCGCGCTCGCAGTCGTCCACGTCGACCACCCCCCACTGGCCGTCGAGCCGTTCCCGATAGCCTCGGCCGTACCCGGTGCTGCCGCCGTAGTCGACGTCGAGCACGGCGATGCCGCGGCTCGTCCAGAACTGGAGCTCGAGGTCCAGCGTCGTGGAGGTCGCCCCCGTCGGCCCACCGTGGACGACGACGAGGAGCGGAGGCCGCTCGTGACCGGGCGCGGCGAAATCGCGGTTGACCGGCGGGTAGAAGAACCCGTAGGCCGTGCGGCCGTGGGTGGTCGGGAAGGTCAGTCGTTGGGGTGTGGAGAGGTAGCCCGGGTCGATCTGGAGTGTGTCAGATCGCGCCAGCACCTCCCACGAGCCATCGACCAGGTCGAGCCGCACGATGGCCCGCGCGTCGTTCGGCGCCCCGCCCTGGAAGCAGACGTGGCTGCGCGAGACATGCACGTGCCGGATCTCGGTGTAGGGGACGGGAATTGGGTCGAGCGTCCCCGTCGCCGTGTCGAGCCGCGCCAGGTGCCAGGCGCCGTCCCTGACGTAGCTGCAGACGAGCCGGGCGGCGGTCTCGAATCCATAGGTCGGGTTGCCGAGCACCCACTGTGGCCGACCGAACTCGGCCGCCGTGTCGAGCACCGGCACGGTGGCGTCGGCGCGGCGCGCGTAGAGGTTCCACCAACCGGTCCGGTCGGACACGAAGTAGAGCACGCCGTCCGGCGCCCAGGACGGTTGAAAGATCGACTCGCTCGGCCCCCCGGCCACGCGCTCGGCACGGCGCAGCGATCCGTCCGCCGCCACGTCCGCCACCCAAAGCTCCGTGCCGTCCCACGGCATGTTCGGGTGATTCCAGGCGAGCCAGGCGAGCCGGGTTCCATCCGGGCTGAGGGTCGGGGAAGCATAGAAATCGGCCCCCGCGACCAGCGTGTGCGGCGGGCGAGCGCCGTCCAGATCGACGGCCACGAGGCTCCCGACCGGCTCTCGTTCCGGTCGTGTGTGGTCCTCGGCGACGGCGATGAGACGGCGGCGTGTCACGTCTGGCGTGCCATCGGCGTAGCGCACGGCCGCGGGGGGCGAGATCGGCTGGGGGGCGGCACCCGGCTCCAACCGGTACAGTCGGTGGTCGCCGAGGTTCGAGAAGTACAAAGCACCGTCGGCGACGAGCATCGACCCGCCGCCGTACTCGTGCACCCGCGATCGGACGTCGAAGGGGGGTGCCGTGAGGTCGGCGGGCTGCCCGTCCGATGCCCATCGGACGAGCACGTTGCGTCCTGCCTCTTGCGGCCGTCCTTCGATCCAGTAGACCGCCTCGTCCGACAAGACCATCTCGCCGAGGCGGATCTGCGCGGTGGCGACCAGGTCCGAGCCGATCGGGGAGCTCCACGAGCCGTAGGGTCGGGTGCGAACCCCCGCGGGTGGCTCCGATGGGATGGATCGTTCGGCTGACATTCGTGGACGCGGTCGTGGGCCGTCGCGCCGTTATGCTACATTAGGTCGGTAGTCTGCATTCCTCGAGGCTCCAGGGATCGAACGGTTGCACGCGCCGCGATCTCGCGGGTCGTGCATCGTCGGCCCGCAATCGGGCTCAGCCCGATCTCCGCCCGGGGTCAGTGTTCAGGTGCGGTTTCTACTCCAGCTTCCGGTCGTCCGTGTCCTTCACGCGCAGGGCCTACTGCTCCTGGCCCTGCTGATCCCGGTGGTCGGGGGCGTGCTTCTCCACGGCGCGCTCGAGTCTCGAGACGCCGACTCACAGGCGGCCGCGGCACAGCAGCCGGCGCCCACCCTCGCTCCCCTTCTCACCTTTCGGCCCAATCTCGAGAAGACGCCGCTGACCTACCTGTCCGACTACTGGCTCCAGCTGGGCCAGCGGGTGGAGGAGAAGCTCGTCCTGATCGGTCGCGACGGTACGCCCGCGATCGTGGTGGGCCCGGGGCTCGCCGTGACCTCGATCGTGGCCGCCGATGACGTCGAGCGAGAGGCCCGGCGGTTGCGGGCCCTGCGCGAGCATGTCGCGGCCTCCGCCGAGGTGGCCGAGTCGGACGGCGAGCCGGAGTCGGAGGGCGCGGTGCCTGACCCCGGAGAGGCCGGCGCGGAGACGCGGACGGAGACGACACCCGGCAGCCCGGCGGTCGAGCCAGGATCGCCGGACCCGTATCGTCTTCTGGGCACCGACACGTTCCTCGAGGTGGCGCTGTTCGCGGTGGAGCCCCCCGCGGCACAGGTGCCCTTCTCCGTGATCGACCCGTCGCAGCTTCACGCGGGTTCGTTCGTGGTGGCGGTCACGCTGTCGGGCGACGAGCAGCTGCGGGTCGCCCCCGGGCACCTCGTGGCCAACCGATCGGCGATCCCCGAAAGTGTGATCCCGCAGCTCGACGTGTCGCTGACGATTCCGCCGTCGGTGCGTGCGGCGGCGATCGTCGACCTCGACGGCAACCTGGTCGGGACCGCTATTCGATCGCGCGATGGCATGCGCTTCTTGCCCGCCAGCTACGTGCTCGAGCTCGTGGAACGACTCCAAGCCGACCAGTCCTGCCACACCATCGAGGTCACCGAGGTGTCCGACGCCGTGCGCGAGCTGCTGTCGATCGGAGGCGGTGTGATCGTGGAACGGGTGCAACCCGAGGCGTTCGTGCCCGAGCCGTCGATTCTGGCGGGCGACGTGCTGCTGGAGTGGGCGCAAGAACCGATCTCCGACGCGCCGACGTTCTACGCGCGCTACGAGGAACAAGTGCCGGGCAGCCTCGTGCGCTACGTCGTGCTGCGCGGTCGTCGCCGGCTGTCCGGAGGGACCCGCATGCCGGGACCCGATTGCCGACCGGTCGGTGAGCCCGCGACCGGATTTCCCGCGGTCGGCGTCACCCTCCTCTGGTCGGGCGGGGAGTCCGCCGCGCCCGGCGTGCCGGCCCCGGGCTGGCGGGTGGTCGCGGTGGCCCCGGAGAGCCCGGCTGCGACGGCCGGCGTCGAGGTCGACGATTGGATCCTGGGTATCGACCGGCGGGCCGCCGACGGCGAGTTGGTGCGGCAGCAGTTCGAGCGGTTCGCCACGCGACCCAGATCGATGCTGTTGAAGATCTGGCGCGCTGGTCGCATCACGCTGGTCGCCGTCTTGCCAGACCCGGCCTAGTCGAATGGTAGAGGTCCAGCTGCAGTCGACCGACACGGCATCCCGGCGGGCGGGCGTCGAGTGAACAAATCGCTCGCCCAGATCGTGGCCCGACTGGGCCGACGGCTGTCCCCCTGGGAGTGGACGGTCGTCTGGTTTCGGTCGTCCTTCCTCCCGTCCCAGAACTACCTGGTCCTCCTGTCGGTGGTCGTGGGCGTCCTCACGGGCTTCGGATCGGTGGGCTTCATCCTCATCCTCCACACCGTCGGTGACTTCGCGCGGGAGCGCGTCGCGGAGGCGCTCGACCTATTCGGTCCGGCCAACCTCGTGTTGCTACCGGCCCTCGGTGGGCTGCTCGTCGGTCCGCTGATCCATCGCTTCGCGCGGGAGGCCAAGGGCCACGGCGTCCCCGAGGTCATGACGGCGTTGGCCACGCGCGGAGGCCAGATTCGCAAGCGCGTGGTCGCCGTGAAGGTCGTGGCCTCATCGCTCACGATCGGGTTCGGCGGCACGGCTGGTCGCGAGGGGCCAATGGTCCAGATCGGCTCGGCTATCGGCTCGGCCATCGGCGGATGGGCGAGCCTGACGACTCGAAACGTGCGCACCCTGGTGGCGTGCGGCGCTGCGGGCGGCGTCGCCGCCACGTTCAACGCGCCGATCGCCGGGGCAATCTTCTCGATGGAAGTGCTGATGGGGCGTATCCACACAGACTTCCTGCTCGTGCTGCTCACGTCGCTTAGCTCGTGCATGATTGCCCGACACTATCTGGGCAACTACCCCGCGTTCATCGCGCCGACCTACGAGCTGGTCAGTCCGGCCGAGCTGCCGCTCTACTTCTTCATGGGGCTCCTGCTCGGGCTCGCCGCAGTGGGCTATCTGCGGCTGCTCTACCGCTCCGAGGATCTGTTCGGGAAATGGCAGTTCCCCGAGTATCTGAAGCCGGCGGTCGGCGGGCTGATCGTGGGCCTGGTCCTGCGGTTCTTCCCGGAGGTGTATGGGGCCGGCTTCCCGGCGGTCGAGTCGGCCCTGTGGATTCGGTATTCCTGGCAGCTCCTCCTCGGGCTCTTCTTCGCCGAGGTCGTGGCCAACTGTGCGACGCTCGGCTCGGGCGGGTCTGGCGGCGTCTTTGCGCCGAGCCTCTACATGGGTGCGATGTTGGGCGGCGCGTTCGGCACCCTGGCGCACTTCGTGTTCCCTGGCTGGACGGCCGGCTCCGGGGCCTACGCGATGGTGGGGATGGCGGCGTTCTTCGCCGCGGCGGCCAAGGCGCCGGCGACGTCGATTCTGATTCTCTTCGAGATGACCAACGACTACCGGATCGTCCTGCCGCTCATGGCCGCGACCGTAGGCAGTGTCTACCTGGCGCATCGGTTCCTGCCGCACAGCATCTACACGCTCAAGCTGTACAACCGCGGCATCCGCTTTCCGTACGAGGACGAGCCCGACACCCCGCCGCTACCGGTCAAGCCGCACGTGGTACCCAGCGCCCACCCCAGTCCCTAGCAGCCCGTGGTGAAAGTCCCGCGTCGCACAAAGACCGGCGCGGCGCCCGGCTGACAAGGCGCGACGAGCGAGAACACCGGGAGTAGTTGACCGAGCAGCAACGCCGTCAGCCGGGATGCTGCGCCGGTCGACTGCAGGGGGACTTTTACCACGGGCTGCTAGTACTACTTTGTTAGATCCGCGATTGCACCGACTTTAGCGCCTCGATGCGCTTCAGGTAGAACGGCCGTGGAGCAAAGAGGTCCGCGGTGAAGATTTCCTGCACGATCGCGCGGGCCACTGGAAAGGTGAGCCCGGCGAGGTGCCGCCGCCGCTCGGCCTGCAGGAAGTTGTACGTCACGGCGGTGAGCACGACGTGATGGTGCCAGCCCGGGAACGTGCGGCCTTCGAAGTGATCCAACCCGAGGTGGGTCTTCAACTCTTGGTACTGCTGCTCGATGGCCCACCGCTGATGCGCGAGTCGGACGAGCTGCGGCCAGGAGGTGGTGGCCGGCAGGTTGACGAAGAAGTATTTGGTCCGCGGCGTCGCGCCCGTATCGCGTTCGGCCAGCAGCCACACCTCGGGGGCGAGCCGGCGGTCGCGCCAGTCGTGGGCCGGGGTCACCCGCAGGGCCACACACTGGACCGTCCAGCGGCGCCCGCCGCGGCGGTTGCGCCAGCTGATGGGCCGCCACCGCGGCTGCGCCTTGGCGGCCTGGGCCACCGTGTACGCC
This sequence comes from Vicinamibacterales bacterium, assembly GCA_965197935.1. GTDB lineage: Bacteria > Acidobacteriota > Vicinamibacteria > Vicinamibacterales > CAZQMT01 > CAZQMT01. The sequence goes on from CBDAOD010000003.1 coordinate 2,924,417, forward strand.
CGCACGCCCGCCGCCAGGTCTGGCCGGGTGCGCGGGCGCCCCAGCCGGCCGCCCCGCCGGTGCCCGAGGCGCGGCCGCCCCAGGAACACGGTCTGCGACGAGGAAATCCCCACCGCATAGGGGAGCCGCAACCGATGCCACATGGCCCGAAACAGGCCGGTATCGCCAAACTCCGCATCGGCCAGCACGCCGGTGCCGGTGAGGCCGCTGGCGCGCACCTGCCGGAGCAGGGTGAGCGCTTGGCGCCACTTCGCCTGCAACCGGACACCCCGGGGAAGCCGCGCCCGATCGCGGGCGGCGTCGGTCAGCCACGCCTCGGGCACATAGAGCGCGGCCCCCAGCAAGTAGGCGCGCAGCCCGGTCCACAGCGCCGCGGTGACCGCCACTTGGCCATTGGCGACTTTCCCCACGGCCCCACAGTACTGGCGGGCCACCCCGACCGAGGACGTCCCTGGCTTGGGGAAACTCGTGCCAGCGAAGATCACCAGCCCTTCGCGTTCGGGCAGCACCGCCCGCAGGCAGCGCCAGACGCCGTCGGCACTCCACGGCGCATCGGTGATGAAGTGTTGGAACGCTTGATAGCCCCCGGGATCGGTCCCCCGCGCCAGCATCGCTTCCATCGACTTGCGCGGGCAGTCGCTGAGCAACCCCTGGACGTACCGGCGCAACGCCAGCTCCTGTGCGCGATGGCCGAAGCACGCCTTGAAGGCCTCGAGCCATCTCATCAGGCGACGCAACTGCCCCACCGTGCGGCGGTCGTGCACTACCGCGCAGGGTACCGAATTCGCCGGAAAAGTACAATGTCCTCAGATTAGATCACTTGTCGGATCTCGCCCAAATTGTGCGATCTAACAAAGTAGTACTAGTGCGCCGCTGGCACGCATGGGGTTGGCGTGGTATCCTCGGCTGGCCTTTTTCCCAGCGGGCCACTCGATCCGCGCCGCCGGATCGATGTACGCGTCCTTCGCCACTCGTCACTTGTCAACTGATCCGGGGCTCGAACGGGCTATCGCTATGCGTCTCACGAGTGTGGTGTGCGTCTGTCTGACGACCGTCTTGTGGCTGCCGGCCTCGGCCGCCGCGCAACGGCGCTTCCAGGCGATCGGCGAGAGCTACAGTGTCGAGATTCTGGCGGGCGGGTGGTTTCCTCCACCGAATCCCGTACTCTCGCGTGACGCCCCGAACGCGACGGGGAGCGACATCAACTTCGTCACCGACCTGGGTGTGACCTCGGAGCGTTTCGCGATGTGGCGATTCACGCTTCGGACGGCGGCCCGACAGAAGGCCCGGATCGAGCGGCTCCCCCTTAGCTACGACGCCGAGGCCGCGCCGACCCGAACCCTCACGTTCGACGGAACCCAGTTCGCCGCCGGGCTTCCGACGACATCCGCGCTCGACTGGACGGCATGGCGCTTCGGTTACGAGTACGACGTCGTCGCGCACGAGCGGGGCTATCTCGGGTTCATCGGCGAGCTCAAGTACTCGAACGTCTCGTCGCGGCTCCAGAACGCGGCGGGCGCGGCCGGCAGCGACATTAAGGTCGTGATACCCGGCGTTGGAGTCGTCGGGCGGGTGTATCTCGTGTCCTTCATCGCGCTGGGGGCCGAGATCACAGGGTCGTCCCTGGGCAGCGACGGATCGAATCAGCGGAAGTATCTCGACTACGACGTATCGGGCGTCATCAATTTCTCGGAAGGCTTCGGCCTCCAGGGCGGGACCCGGTCGATGTTCGTCCGGTATCGGGTCGACGCGGACGCGGGAGAGATCGAGGTGCGCGAGAAGTACTTCGCCGCGGTCGTTCGGTTCTAGCGCTACTCTGTTAGATCCCCCCTATGGCGGACTGCTAATTTGTCAGATTCGCCCGCTGCGAGCCGAAGCGGCGACCACCCAGCAAACCGAACACATTGCGGCGGCTCACGCACGTGGTTCAGATCTGCCACGGAGGCTGGCCGCCTTCACGGTTTGCCTGGTGGCGGCTGCTCCGCCCCACAGCAGGCGAATCTGACAAAGTAGTGCTAGTGGTGTGTCCCAAGAATAACTTTGCACTTCCCAACCTTCTCTAGAATCGTATCGACCGTCGCGGTCCAGACAAAGGGTTGGGGGTTGTCGTTGTAGCGCTGGAGGTAATCGTTGATGGCGGCGACGAGTTCGTCGACACTGCAAAACACCCCGCGGCGGATGCGTTTCTGCGTGAGCTGGCTGAACCAACTCTCGACGAGGTTGAGCCACGATGCGCCGGTAGGGGTGAAGTGGAGCGTGAAGCGCGGATGGGCCGCCAGCCAGGCCCGCACGGTCGGATGTTTATGCGTGCCGTAGTTGTCCAGAATGAGGTGGAGGTCGAGGCGAGAGGGGAACGCGCGGTGGAGTTGGCGAAGAAACTTCAGGAACTCCTGATGCCGATGCCGGCCGTGGCACTCGCCGATGACCTGCCCGGTCAGCATGTTCAGCGCGGCGAACAAGGTCGTTGTCCCGTGGCGCTTGTAGTCATGCGTGAGTGTCCCACAGCGGCCCTTCTTCATCGGCAGCCCGGGCTGCGTCCGGTCCAGCGCCTGAATGTGACTCTTCTCGTCCACACACAGCACGACGGCCTTCTCGGGCGGATTCATGTACAGCCCCACGACGTCCGTCAGCTTCTCTACGAACGCGGGATCGGTCGACAGCTTGAACGTCTCCACTCGATGGGGCTGGAGGCCATGCGCGTCCCAGATCCGCTGCACGGTCGAGCGACTGACCCCCTGCGCCTTCGCCATCGTGCGACAACTCCAGTGGGTCGCCCCCGGTGGCGTGCGGTGCAACGTTGCGTGGACGATGGCTTTGACCCTGCGCGCACTGATCGTCGGTTTGCGCCCGCGCCCCTCACGCATCTCGAACACCGAATCAACGCCCTCCTCTCCAAACCGGTCGCGCCAAGCCAGCACGGTCGGCCGGCTGACGTCCACGGTCGCGGCAATGCGGCTGTTGGAAACCCCCTCGGTCGCCAGCAGCAACGCCTTCGCGCGGATGACTACCCGATGCGGGGCCGACGTACTACGGGCCCACTGTTCCAGGAGTCGCCGACCCTTCGCGGCCATGGACAGAGCGGCGGCGGCATCATTCATCCCGCCTATATTGCACGCAGGTCGTTGATATGTAAAGGTATTTCAGGGACACTACACTAGCCCGCCGCTCTCAGGGTGTGAGGACCACGTGGAGCTCCCGTGGCCCATGCACGCCCCGCGTCAGGATCATCTCGATATCCGCCGTGCGGCTCGGTCCGGTGACCAGCACCAGGTTGCCGCGCTCGACGATGGTCCGATCGCGCGCGAGAAAGGCGGCGAGCGACGGCTGTAACCGTCGCTGCGAGAGCAGCGCCACGTGCACCGCGGGGAGGAGCGAGGCGATCCGACTGCGGCCCGGACCGCTCAGCAGGACGAGGGAGCCGGTGTCCGCCAGCCCGGCCTCGGCTCCGGTCACGCCGATCGCCGCCTCGGCGAGGCGTGCGAGCATGGTTCGTCGCTCGTCACCCCCCGGGGGCAGTCGGGGTACGTCGACCCGCACGCCGGCCGCCTCGAGGCGATCGCGGATTCCGGGGAGCGGCAGCGACGGTTCGTCCCACGCGAGCACATGGCGGGAGTGCTCGCCGGCCAGCAGCGAGCTGAGGACGCCCATCACGTCGCCGGTGCTCCCGGCGTGATGCACCCGTCCCGAGAGCGCCTCGACCTCGCGAGCGAACGGAGCCACGAGCGACCCGGGCGGGTCGGCGGGGATGGGCCGGGCGGGCCGGCCGGGATGCGCCGCCGTCGCCTCCGGCGGGGTGGCGCGCGCCAGTGCGTCACGGATCGACCCCAGAACCGCTTCGCGACTCACGTGCGCTGCCCCGAGATCTCCCCGGCGCGCCACCGGTCGATGAACGAGCGCCTGGCGAGCGCAGGAAAATCACGATAGGCGGTCCAGCCGGCGAGCGGGCCCGGTAGCCTGGCGACCCACCCCTCCCGCGCGCGCATCCGCACGAGGCGGCATCCGAGGCGCTGCGCCAGCCGGTAGAGCCGAGGCCTCACCGCGAGGTGGCGGTGAAGAGCGATGCCGGCGCGAAGCCACAGAGGCGCAGGCCGCGCCGTCGCCGTCTGACGTCGTAGCTCGAGCAGCATTCGGGGGATGTCGATCCGAACCGGGCACACCTCACGACACGCGCCGCAGAGCGTGCTGGCGTGTGGGAGCTCGTGCCAGGGGCCCAGGCCGTAGAGACCCGGCGTCAAGATCGAGCCGACCGGGCCGGAGTAGACCGAACCGTACGCGTGCCCACCAATCTGCTGATACACCGGGCAGACGTTGAGGCACGCGCCGCACCGCACGCAATACAGGATCTCGGCGAGCGGGCCGCCGAGGATGCCGCTGCGTCCGTTGTCGACCAGCACCACGTGCAGCTCGTCGGGTCCATCCGGCTCGCCCCCAGTGGCCGCGTCGCCTGTCGGTGGGCGACGTCTGGGCCCGGTGACGACGTTCGTGTACGCCGTGAGCTTCTGCCCCGTGGCGCTCCGCGGGAGCACCTGGAGAAGCACTTCCAGATCCTCGACCGTCGGAACCACACGCTCGATGCCCATGAGGGCCACGTGGATCGGGGGCAGAGTCGTGGTGAGGCGCCCATTTCCCTCGTTGGTCACCACGCACAGGCTTCCGGTCTCGGCGATACCGAAGTTGACGCCGCTGACCCCCATGTCGGCGTTCAGAAATTCCGTGCGGAGCCGGCGTCGTGCCAGATCCGTCATCGCCGGAGCGGTGGAGACCTCGGCCTCGGTGGCGCCGAGCCGCGCTCGAAACACTCCGGCGACGTCCCCCCGCGTCTTGTGAATGATCGGGGCGATGATGTGAGAGGGCGCTTCCCCCGCGAGCTGCGCGATGTACTCGCCCAGGTCCGTTTCGACGACGCGGATCCCCACCCTCTCCAGCACCTGGTTGAGCTCCAGCTCCTCCGAGACCATCGACTTGGACTTGACGACCGACCGGACGTCCCGCGCCCGAGCCAGGGCCGCGACGTACTCGTTTGCCGCCGCGGCCGTCTCGGCCCAGTGCACCCGACCCCCGCACCGTGCCACCGCGTCGGCGAACTGCGCGAGATATCGATCGAGGTTGCCGATGGTGTGGGCGCGGATCCGGCGGGAATGGTCGCGCAACGCGTCGGCGTGGTCGAGTCCCGCGAGGGCCTCGCGACGGCTGTGGAGAAGGCGCCCCGTCGTCGAGGCCAACGCCGCGCGCAGCCGGGGTTCGGCGAGCGATCTGGCCGACCGGGCGTGAAAGGTGGCGGGCGACGTCACGCCGCCGCCGCGCCCCGTCATGTGGCCGCCCGATCCCGCGTCGCGGACCCTGGAGCGCCGGTGCGGCCGGACGACGGTGGGGCCAGCATCTCGGCAAGGTGCATGAACCGCACGCGGTCACCCCGCCGCCGCAGGCCTCCCGCCATGTGCATGAGACAGCTCACGTCGGTGGCCACGACCATGTCGGCGCCGGACGCCTCGATGTCGTCGAGCTTGCGCTCCAGAATCGCGCCAGAGATATCGCTCATCTTGATGGCGAACAACCCGCCGAACCCGCAGCACGCCTCCGCGTCGGTCAACGGCTGGCGCGCGATGCCATTCACGTGCGCGAGCAGACTCCGAGGCTGCGCATCGATGCCGAGGCCGCGGAGACCATGGCAACACGCATGGTACGCGACGCACCCCCGACACTCGCCGCCCACGTCCTCGGCGCCGAGGACATCCACGAGGAACTGGCTGAACTCGAAGGTGCGAGCCGCCACCGCGGCGGCCTTCTTGCTGTACGCGTCGTCGCCGAGCAGGACCGCGTACTGGTGCACGATCATGTCGGCGCAGGAACCCGAGGGCACCACGACCGGGGCCTCGTCCTCCGACAGCAGGTCGATCGTGTGACGCGCCATCGCTCGCGCGTCGTCCCAGGCGCCGGCATTGAACGCCGGTTGGCCGCAGCAGGTCTGCGCCAGGGGGACCGTGGGCTCGATGCCCTGTCGAAGGAGCACATCCACGACGGCCCGGCCCACGTCGGGGAAGAACGCATCGACCAGGCACGTGACGAACAGCTGGGCTCGGACGGGTCTCGGGCCGGTGCGGGTCATCGGCTGTTGAAGAACGCGTTGAGGATCCAGCTCACGAGGCTCACCAGCAAGGCCCCCAGCACAGCCGCGCCCAGCCCGCTCACCTGAAAGCCGGGCACCAGCCACGCGGTCAGACCCAGACAGATGGCATTGAGGACGAAGATGAAGAGACCGAGCGTCACGAGCGTCAACGGCAGGGTGAGGATCAGCAGGACCGGACGGACCACCGCGTTGACGAGGCCGAGCGTGAGCCCGGCGACGAGCAGCACGAGCGTGCTGCTCACCCGGATGCCCGGGATGCCCCGTGACGCCGTCAGGATCGCCGCGGCGTTGATGAGCACCCGGATCACCAGACCGGTCATGGGAGGTTCCGGGCGCGCACCAGCCTACTGGCTGCCCCCCGGGGCGGTGGCGGTGTCGTTGAGCGACCAGTCGTAGTCCAGGTATCCGAGACTCGCGGCATCGGACGTGGCCAGCGTCCCCGCCGCCGGCGGTCCGTACCTGGCGATGACGGCCAGGATCGCCCGCTCCTTGTCGGAGCGGCGCGCGGCGGGCTGGTCCGCGAACTGCTCGACGAAATCTTCGCCGTACCAGTCGAAGATGCGGGTCACCATCAGCGTGGAACCACTGACCCTCAGGCCGTGCGGGCTCGCCAGGTAGCCCACCGCGGCGGCATCCAGCTGCGCATCCAGCCTGGTGGGGAGGTAGGGTTCGGCGGCCAGCGGTGGGCAGCCCAGGGAGGCGCAGTTGACCGCGAAGTGGATCCGCGGCTCCGTGAAGGTGGGCCGCACGATCTCGTGCTCGATCTGGTCGAGGGTCACCTCTCGGCCCCCCGCCCGCCACAACAGCTCGTCCCAGACCCCGTCGATCTGCCGGATGCTGTCGCTTGGGTGCAGGCTGAGCCAGCTGCCCTCGATCGGGTAGTGGTCGACGATCGCGCGGAGCGTGAACAGGTTGTAGGCGTTGATCCAGTACGCGAGCCGCTGCGGGCGGGACCATGATTCCAGCGTTGCGCTCGACACGCCGCCAAACTCCTCGACGACGTCGTCGAGCGCCTGGCGATGTTCGACCAGAGCCGCGTAGTCGACTCGCGGCCCGCTGAGGTGCGAGCGGAGCAGATCGCCATAGCGGTCGTAGTCATGATCGAAGCCGTCCTGCGCGGTCACGGGCGCGGCCGCGAGCAGCGCGCCGAGGGCGGCGGTCGCGACGAGCCGCGCCCAGCCATCAAACCGTCTCTTCATGTCACCTGCCTCCACTTGACAGCCTCTCGTCGCGTTCGGTCGCTCGCCACGCGCCGGATACGACGTCGTCCGATCGCCCATCGTCGGGCGAGACGGCGGCCGGCGGTCCGCTGCATAGCAGACGAGTCGACAAGTGCGGGTTTGCTCCCTCGTCGCGCCCGACTCCACGTGCTATTAGACCACGTGACGGTCCACGGCGGTCCCCGCCGCGGCCTCGAGGCCACGGCGGTCTCGATCGGGCTGCTACAATGGCCCTGCCGTGGACGGATCGGCCGCGGGCCGATACCGGGCCAAGGGGATCCGAGGCTGTCACCGTTGTCGGAACCCGATCGTACGGGACACACGATTTCGACGCTCCCTACCGAGAGCCTGATCTCCATCAACCGCGCGATCACGCTCGGTCGTGCTGTGCCCGGCGTATCCCACGAGCTAAACAACTGCCTGCAGGTGGCGGCCGGACTGGTCGACCTCCTCTCGGTGCGGTCCGACCTCCCCGCGGATGTTCCGCCGCGCCTGGTAAAGGTGGCGGCGCACCTGTCGGGGGCGTGCGGCCTGGTGAACGACCTGCGGGGCGCCGGCGACGGGTCCGCGCCGGCGCGCTCGCCATCTCGCGCGGGTGCGGCGTGTCGACACGGTGCCAATCAGCGGCCACGTCGTGCGCACCGTGGGTCTCATCGTCGAATCCCAGGGGCCGCGCGCACGGGTCGGGGAGCTCTGCGAGCTTTCGGGCGGAGACGGGGATTCGCCGCTGTGGCTCGAGGTCGTCGGCTTTCGCGACAACCACTTGTTGACGGTGCCGCTCGGCAGCACCGCTGGCATCCGACCGGGAGATCGACTCGTGGCCCGCGGCATGACGGCCAGCTTCCCCGTCGGTGACGGTCTGCTGGGGCGGGTGATCGACGGATTGGGTCGCCCCCTCGATGGTCGGGGACCGATCCACGCCACCGCGGCGTATCCGTTGCACCCCGAGCCCATCAACCCGATGGCGCGCGACCCGATCGCCACGCCGCTTGGCACCGGCGTCCGGGCGATCGACGGCCTGATGACGTGCGGCCGCGGGCAGCGGCTCGGCCTCTTCGACGGCAGCGGCGTCGGCAAGAGCACGCTGCTCGGCATGATGGCACGGGGCACCGCGGCCGACGTGGCCGTCATCGCGCTGGTCGGTGAGCATGGTCGAGAGGTCCGCGCCTTCCTCGAACACGACCTGGGCGAGGAGGGCTTGCGACGCGCCGCCCTGATCGTCTCGACATCGGATAATCCGCCGCTGGTCCGTCTACGCGCCGCCTACGCCGCCACGGCGGTCGCCGAGTACTTTCGTGACCAGGGCCACAACGTCCTGTTCATGATGGACTCGATCACGCGCTTCGCCATGGCACAGCGCGAGGTCGGCCTCGCGGCCGGCGAGCCGCCGACGGCGAAAGGCTACCCGCCGTCCGTCTTCGCCATGCTCCCGACGCTGCTCGAGCGTGCCGGCAACGTGCGCGGGTCGGGAAGCATCACCGCCCTCTACACGGTCCTGGTCGAGGGAGACGACACCAACGAGCCGATCTCCGACTCGGTGCGCGCGATCCTCGACGGACACATCGTGCTCTCGCGCGACCTCGGCGCCCGGAGCCACTATACGGCGATCGACGTGCTGCCGAGCGTCAGCCGGACCATGCCCGACGTGACCGCCGTCGATCATCGTCTGAAGGCCGCCCAGGTTCGTGATTGGCTGGCTACCATCCGCAGCAGCGAGGACCTGATCAGCGTCGGGGCATACGTGCCCGGCAGCAATCCCAATATCGACGAGGCGATCTCGAAGGCGGACGCGATCAACGCCTACTTACGCCAACCCGCGGATGCGCTCTGCACGCTGCCCGAGGCCCTGGACGGGCTCATCGCGATGTGACGCGCGCCGCGATCCCCCGACACCCGATCGCCGATCGGCGAACACCGTGAAACGCTTCGTCTTCCGCGCCCAGGCGGCGCTCGACCTCCGTCGAAGGGAGGACGAGGAAGCCCGGCGTCTGCTCGGCGTGGCACAGCGCGCCGTCCGCGCGGCCGAGGACCGGCTCGAGGCGGCCAGGACGGCCCTCACCGCGGCGATGCAGCACGCGCGAGAGGCCGCGGCGGACCCGACCACGGCGGCGACGCTCCCCTGGCATCGAAATTGGATAAAGGGTCAGCAGGTCGAGATCGGACGGCGCACGCAGGCGCTGTCGGATCGCCGAGACGAGCAGACCGCGGCCAGCGCGCACGCGCTTCAAACCCGCCGCCGGCTACGGTCGCTCGAGAAGCTACGCGAAAGAATGTGGCAACGACACCAGCACGAGGAGCGCCGCGAGGAGCAGAAGGCGCTCGACCTGTTCGGCAGCCTGCAATACGCCGCCCGCGCGATTGCGGAGAGGAGAGACTAGGTGGACATCAATCCGACAACCAACGCCGGGAGCACGGTCGTTGGCGCCGGCAGCGAGCCGACGTCGGCGTCCGCGCTCGGTGGCCTGGGTCAGGACGCGTTCTTCAAGCTGCTGATCACGCAGCTGCAGAACCAGGATCCGACGGCGCCGCAGGCGGACGGCGAGTTCATCGCGCAGCTGGCGCAGTTCAGCTCGCTCGAGAAGTTGACCCAAATTGCGGCGTCGATCGACGCCCTCGGTCAGCTGATGATCGAGCAGACGAATCCGAACGGCGACCCGATCGAACCGTAACCATCGAGCGGAGGACATAGACAATGGCATTCGCTTCCTTCTCGGCCGGTCTCTCGGGTCTTAACGCGAACGCGTCCTACCTGGCGGTCATCGGGAACAACCTCGCGAACATCAACACCATCGGGTTCAAGGGGAGCCAGGTCACCTTCATGGACCTGGTGAGCCAGACGCTGGCCTCGTCGGGCCAGAATCCGGTGCAGATCGGTCTCGGCGTGGTCACCGGGGCGATCTCACCCGTCTTCAGCCAGGGCTCCATCGAGAGCACGCGGGAGGCCAGCAACGTCGCCATCCAGGGCAACGGCATGTTCGTGATCAGCGACGGCAACGGCGGCCAGTTCTACACGCGGGCGGGTGGCTTCAGCTTCGACAGTGCCGGTCGGATGGTGACGGCGACCGGGTCGCGGGTCCAGGGTTACACGCAGATCGATCCCGCCACCGGTTTGCCCATCACGACGGGCGCGCCCACCGACATCCAGTTCCCGCCGGGCGTGCTGCAAGCGCCCGTGGCGACGACGCAGTTCCAGACGGTGACCAACCTGGACGCCGGCGCCGTCGTCGGTGCGGCGTTCACGACGTCGGCGCAGGTCTTCGATTCGCTCGGCACGCCGCACATCTCGACGATCACCTACACGAACACGGCGCCCGGAGCCTGGACCTACGACATCACCGTCCCGGGCGCCGAGGTCACCGGCGGCACGGCCGGGACGCCGTTCTCGGTCAACAACGGCACCCTGACCTTCGGCCCCGGCGGGTTGTTGACCCAGGTGAACGGCGCGGCGGCCGCGGACGTCGCCTTCGTGACGCCGACCTGGACCAACGGCGCGTCGGCGAGCAACCTCACCTGGAATATCGTCGACGCCAACAATATCGCGTATCTCACCGGGTTCCAGACGGCCTCCTCGACCTCATCGATCAGCCAGAACGGTTCGGCCGCTGCGCGGACCGACAGCATCACGATCTCCTCCGATGGCACGATCCTCGCGCAGCTCGGAGCGGGTCAGAGCGTCGCGGTCGGCCAGCTCGCTCTGGCGACCTTCAACAATCCGAAGGGGCTCACGAAACTGGGGTCGAACCTGTTTGGCTCCAGCGCATCCGCCGGTCTGCAGAATGTCGGCGTGCCGGGCACCGGGGGGCGCGGCACGCTGATCGGCAGTGCCCTCGAGCAGTCGAACGTCGATATCGCGCAGGAGTTCACGCAGATGATCCTGGCCCAGCGCGGATATCAGGCGAATTCGCGATCGATCACGACCTCCGACGAGCTGCTCGTCGAGACGTTGAACCTCAAGCGATAGTGTGAGTCAGGCGGAGCGTGCATGAATCTCGTAGCGCAACTCGATAATCTCTCGGCCGCTCGGGCTCTCGATCCGGGTGCGGCAGCCGGACCCGGCGGCGGGGACCCCACGGGGCTTCCCGACGGCGGGACTGACACGTTCGCCGGCATTCTCGAGAGCCTGAGCCTCGACACCCAGAACACGCAGAACGCGGAGAACGCGCAGAACGGCCAGGACACCCAGAACACGCAGAACGCCGACGCGACACTGGACGCGAATCCGGAAGCCGCCACGCCGACTACGGCGCTCATGGACACCGTGCAGACCGCCGCGGCCGTGCACCCGGATGGGGCGTTGTCGGCGGCGCTCTGGGCCCTGGTGGTCGCGCAGCACCTTGCCGCGAGCCCTGCAGCGGGAGCCGGTGCGCCGGAGGCCGGTGGTGCGGCGGCGACGGCGTCCGAAACAATCGCGCCCGGGCTGGTCCGACAGGAGATTTCCGGTCGGGCCCTGCCCGGGTCAGTGGCCACGCACGTGGACGTGGCGTCCGGCATCGTCCGGGTGTCCCAGAGTCGGGGCGCCGCGGGTCCGGTGGATTCGGGGCTGGCGCTCGAGACATCCACGGCTCATGCCCTCCGGGGTGCCCCGCTCGACGGCCCGGCGCCCGAGACGCCCAGCGCGGCGCGTGGCCCGATCGGGCCGGCACGGACCGACGCGGCGGCGGGGGAGCACTCCTCGACGGCGTTCGCGGCCGAGTCCGGGCTCGTACGGGATCTCGGGCGGCGGAGCCCGCTGGATGTGGCAGCGACGCGCGGCCTCCAACCCGGCCCGGCGGGTCGCGATGCGGGGCCGGGTGCCGTGCCGACTGCTGACCAGGCGGCGTCCCGGCTGGCGGTGCTGCGGTCGGCCGAGCTCCCGGCGTCCGCGACGCAGGTCGGGCCCATGCCTGGAGAGCCCCGGCCCGGCAGGGCGCCGGCCGCCGACGCCTCGCAGCCCCGCAGTCCCGGACCGCTGGCGACGGTGCCCACGATTCCCGGGGCGTCCGAGCTGCCGGCGTCCGTGCCCACATCCGAGCTCCCGGGCACGGCACCGATCGGGAGCGGAGTCCTGCCCTCGGACGTGGTGACCGCGGGCCCGCTCGGCCCCGGCGCGTACCAGGCTCCGAGCCAAGCTTCGAGCCAGTCTTCGAGCCAGTCTTCGAGCCAGTCTTCGAGCCAGTCTTCGAGCCAGACCGGGAGCCAAGCGAGCCAGGCCGGGAGCCAGACGCTCGGCCAGTCTGGGATTCCCACACAGGTGCCGAGCGAGCCGACTTCGGCGCCCGTCGGTGCCGTATCGGAGTCGCAGGTGCGAGCGGAGCCCACCCGTCGTACGGAACACGTGGAGGTCGGTGCCCGCGGCCACGCGCGAGGTAGCCGCGCGGCCACCGTCGCGGCCGTTTCGGCCATCAAGTCAGAGACGGCGCCCGCGGGGGTGGCCGAAGCCAAGCTGCCCAGCGATGGTCGCGGCCAGATCCCGACGAGGGCTCACGGGCTCGACGGGTTCGGAAGCCCCGCGGCGGCTCGGTCCTTGGCTCGTGGCGCCATTCAGGCTGCGCTAGCGAATCCGGCCCCGGACTCGGGCGGAGCCCAGGCGTCCGGCGGCCGCGTGGCGGTCCACGCATCGGCGGAGCCGCAGCCGTCGGCTATGCCGATCGGCGAGGCCGCGGAAGAGGGCACCGAGTGGCAGCTCGAGGCCGAGCTGATTCGTGACGCCGCGTGGGGAAAGGGGAGCGTGACGCAGGACGGCAGTCAGACGAGCCAGGCGGGACCGGAGCGCACGACGACGACCTTCACGCCGGCCGCCTCGACCCTGGTGACGACGCCGGCGATGCCGACGACGCCGAGCGGGGCGACGGGTGCGGGCGAGGTGGCCCCCCTGGCCGACCCCGCCGGCCTGGATTCGGCGGCGCGCCATCCCGAGCTCCAGCAGCAGATCGTCCGGGCGATTCGCTTGCAGTGGCGCGACGGCTCGGGCGAGGCCACCCTCCGGCTGCAGCCCGAGCGCCTCGGTGAGGTGCGCGTCACGTTGCGGGTCGAGCACGGCCGCGTTGTGGCCCTGCTCAACGCGGACAATCCCGAGACGCGTAGCTGGATTCAAGCACACGAGCGTGTCCTGCGCACGGCACTCGCCGAGCAGGGGCTCGACCTCGACCGACTGATGGTGTCCGACTCGCTCGAGGAACGAGGACGGAAGAGCCAGCAGGAGCAGCCGGCGTACCCGAGGCCTCGCCCACGGCCTGCTCCTGGAGGCTCGGAGGCCCGATTCGAGGTGCATGCGTGACGTGGGGGATGCCGCCGTCGAGGGAGCACCGCCGGCGGGGTGCAGATCCCTGAGACGGGCGCCGCTTCCGGCCTCTGGCTGTCGGCGAGTCGTCACGGCGGACGATCGTCCGGCCGCTCGTCGCGTGCGTGAGCCCGAGGCCGTCCCGCCGGATCTGCTGAGTTAGCCGCCCGGGTGATCTCTCCGCCGGTGGCCCGTTGCCCCGGTCCACGCCGACCGGACGCCCCTGCATCCGTCGGCTCTTCCGCCGGCCGCGGGGCGCCCGCCTTCCCTGGGATGGTGCGCGTCGCGACACGGCCCCGTCCGAGACCGCACCCCGGCGAGTCCATCGACCTTGCGCGCCGCGGGTTCGGAGAGAGCGGCATCCGGCTTGCTTCGGGCTACGTCCGGGGTCCCGCAGTGTGACCGGCCGTGACCCCGGCGACCGATGTCGAACCCGCAGCGCGCGCTACCCGCATCTCCAGAGTCCGAGGCCCCAGTCAGGGCCCCGTTCGGCGGCATGCTCGACGTCGTCTGCCGTCTCGAGGTGTTGCTCGGCGACGCCACGATGTCGGTGCGTCGCTGTTTGTCGCTGCGCCCCGACGACGTCGTGCGTCTCGACTTGCCGGCGGGCGACAACTTGTGGGTCGTCGTCAACGGCGTGACGGTGGCGCGCGGTGAAGTCGTCATCATCGACGACAGCACCGCGATGGCGTCTACGAGATCTGCGACGCCAGTTGGGAGAGATCGCAGGCGTGACTGGCCTCGTCGTCGCCGCCGCGCAGGGAGCGGCCGTCTGGGACCCGAGCGCGGCCGGCGGGGTCCTGCGCGCCGCCACGAGCCTCGCGTTCGTCCTTGGCTTGCTCGCCCTGCTCGCCTGGCTCCTTCGCCGTGGCACGTTCGGGAATCTGGGCCGCAGACGTGGCCCCGTGGCCGTCGAGCGGGCCATCGCCCTCGGCGAGCGCCGGTCGCTCGTCATCGTCTCGGTGGAAGGCCGTCGTCTCCTGCTGGGGCTCACGCCCGCGCAGGTGTCCCTGGTGGCCGACCTCGGAACGTCCGGTCATCCCGATTCCCAGGGGGCGGCGGGCGACCCGGCGTTCGCGGAGACCCTGGATCGCACGCTGGCGGTGCCGGGCGACGCGTTGCCCGTCTCGACCGAGGGGAGCGGCGCGTGAGGCGCGGGCGCGTCATTCCCACGGCCGTGGGGATGGTGATCCTCGCCATGATCCTGGGCGGCGCCGGGTCCGCGATGGCGCAACCTGCCCCGCTCGATGACGCGGGCGCCCCGGACCGGCCGGCCGACCTGAGCCTGACGCTCGACGGCGTCGGCAGCGTCTCGGCGCCACTCCAGATCGTCGTCCTCCTGACGCTGCTGACGTTCGTCCCCGCCGCGCTGGTGACGATGACCTGCTTTACGCGCGTCGTGATCGTCTTCCATTTCCTTCGGCAGGCGCTCGGCACGCAGGAGCTGCCGTCGAACCAGATCGTGATTGGACTCGCCCTCTTCTTGACGGTGTTCATCATGGCCCCGGTCGGTGCCAGCCTCAACACCGCGGCAGTTCAGCCGGTGCTGGAGGGTGAGATCGACCTGACCGAGGGGCTGGTGCGCGGCGCACCGCTCCTGCGGAGCTTCATGCTGAAGCAGACGCGCGAGGCAGATCTCGCCCTGTTCACCGAACTCGCGGGCATCGACTCGCCGACGGCGGATCCGCTGCCCATGCGGGTCGTGATCCCGGTCTACGTGATCTCCGAGCTGAAGACCGGGTTCCAGATGGGCTTCTACCTGTTCCTGCCGTTCCTGCTGATCGATCTGGTCGTGTCCACGACCTTGCTGTCCATGGGGATGATGCAGCTGCCGCCGATGATGATCTCGCTGCCGTTCAAGGTGCTGCTCTTCGTGATGATCGATGGCTGGAACCTCATCGTAGGGTCGGTGGTCCGGAGCTTCGCCTAGTACGAGGGAACGAGTGTCAGAAGCGCTGGTTGTGGGCGTCGTGCGGCAGGCGATCGAGACCGCCATGCTGGCCAGCCTGCCGATGTTGCTGGCCGGGCTGACTGCCGGCATCCTGGTCAGTATCTTTCAGACCGTCACATCGATTCAGGACAACGTCCTCGCGTTCATCCCCCGTGCGGCGGCGATCTTCCTCGTTTTTGCCTTCACGTTCCCCTGGATTCTCCGACTCATGACAGGTTTCTCCCGGCACCTGTTCCAGCGGCTGCCGGAGCTGATCCAATGATCGACATCGCGCCCCTCGCGCAAGTCGGTCTCCTCCTCGGTCGGCCCGGGATGCTCGTGGTCGCCACGCCCGTGCTCGGGGGCACCTTCGCTCCGCCCTCGGTGAAGGTGGGGCTGACCCTCATCCTGGCAATCCTGTTATACCCGGTGGTCACGGTTCCCGCGCTGGACAGCCCGGGCGCCCTGGCGGTCGTCCTGGCGCGCGAGAGCGCGATCGGGTTCGCCCTCGCGATGTCGGTCCGCCTGCTGGTGGCGGCTGCCGAGCTCGCCGGCTACTTGGCCGGATTCCAGGTGGGTTTCGCCGTCGCGGAGGTCATCGACCCGCTCAGCGGGGTACGCAACAATCTCCTCGCCCTCCTGTACGGCAGCCTGACGGCCTTCGTCTTCCTTGCCATCGACGGTCACCACCTCCTGCTGCGCGCGCTCGTCGCCTCGTATGGGGCGTTGCCGATCGGCTTCGGGTACCCGAGCGCCTCACTGCCGGAGACGGTGGCGCGGATGCTCGGAATCGTCTTCCTCCTTGGCGTCCAGCTCGCGGCACCCATCATGGTCGTGGCCCTACTCGTCGAGCTCAGCATGGGGCTGTTCACGCGGGCGGCGCCCGCACTCAACTTGATGGTCATCGGATTCCCGCTGCGGCTCCTGGCGGGGCTACTGGCCCTTGGCTTGGCCATTCAGGTCGTGCCCGGCGTGGTCTCGCGTTTCGTCGAACCGGTGTTCGAACAGGCCACCCAGGCGGCGCTCGCGTTCCGCTGAGATGACGCTCCCCCCGTTCAATGGCCGGCAGCAAGCACGATCGGACCGAGAAGCCCACGGCGAGACGGCGCACCGACGCGCGCCGCAAGGGCAAGATCCCGCGGAGCCGCGAGGTGGGTCAGACGGCGGCGCTGGCGGCCGTCGTGATCGTGATCGTGTGGGCGGGGCCGGCGCTCATGCGCGGCCTCGCTGCGGAGATGACGCGCGGGCTGGCGCGAGCCGGCGAGGTGGCGCAGCGAAGCGTCGAGGCCGGCGACTTGGTCGACCTTGCCACGGTGACCGCCTGGCGGATCGTGACGCTGGTCGGCCCGATCGCGCTCACCGTGGCGATCACGGTGGTCGTCGCGCACACCCTGCAAGGCGGGTGGAACGTATCGACCGAGGCGATCAAGCCGGACTGGAAGCGGTTGAGCCCGGCGAAGGGTATCAAGAGGCTCGGGTTCTCGATGGGAGGCCTCGAGACCGTCAAGATGGCGGCCGCCGTCGCGGTTCTCGGGATACTCAGCCACCGGGCGGTCTCCGGGGCGCTGTTCGACACTGTACGCCGCGGTCGGCTCGGGCCGATCCAGACGGCCTTGGTAGGTTGGGACGACGCCTATGCGTTGCTCCGTCGCGTCGTGATCGCCCTGATCGTGTTCGCGGCGATCGACTATGGGCTCCAGCTCTGGCGCTTCAACAAGTCGATGAAGATGACCAAACAGGAGGTCAAGGACGACGACCGGATGACCCAGGGCAATCCGGAGACCAAGGGCCGGGTGCGCAAGATCCAGCGGGAGATGTTCCGCAAGCGGATGCTGGCGGCAGCCAGCAAGGCCACGTTCGTCGTGACCAACCCGACCCACTACGCGGTGGCGCTGCACTACCACCGCGAGACCATGCCGGCACCGAAGGTGGTGGCCAAGGGACGGGGCTTCCTCGCCACCCGGATCCGGGCGATCGCGCGGGAGCACGATATCCCGATCATCGAGAACCCGGCGCTGGCGCAGGCGCTCTACAAGGGAACCGAGGTGGGGGAGGTCATCCCGGCGGCGTTGTTCGAGGCGGTCGCGGAGGTCCTCGCGTATCTGATCCGCCTCAAGCACCTGGCGCTCAGCTAGCACGGCTCCCAGGACTCTCCCATGACTGAGCGTCAAGACATCGGCGCCCTCCGGCGGGCAACCCACCTGCTGGCTCCGACGGCCATCGTCGCCGTCGTCCTGCTGCTGATACTGCCGCTGCCGCCGGTGCTGCTCGATCTCTTCCTCTCGATCGACATCGGGCTGGCCGTCGTGCTGCTCCTGACGTCCATCTACGTCAGGGAGCCGGTTCAGTTCTCCGTGTTTCCGTCGCTCCTGCTCATGCTGACGATGCTGCGGCTGTCGCTCAACGTCGCGTCCACGCGGCTGGTGCTTCTCCACGGCGCAACCGGGATCGACGCGGCGGGTCACGTGATCATGGCGTTCGGCCAGTTCGTCGTCGGCGGCAGCTTCGTCGTGGGCGTCGTCGTCTTCCTCGTCCTCATGGCGATTCAGTACGTCGTCATCAACCACGGTGCCGTCCGCATCTCGGAGGTCACGGCACGGTTCACCCTGGACGCCATGCCCGGCAAGCAGATGGCGATCGATGCCGACCTCAATTCAGGGTTGATCGACGAGGAGGAGGCGCGGAGCCGCCGAGAGCACATCTCCCAGGAGGCGGATTTCTACGGCGCGATGGACGGCGCGATCCGCTTCACCCAGCGCGATGCGATGGCGGCGGTTTTGATCACCGTGGTCAACATCGTGGCCGGCCTCATCATCGGGATCTTCCAGCACGGTCTCGACCTCTACACGGCGGCCCAGACCTACACCATCCTGACGGTCGGCGAGGGACTTGTGACGGCCATCCCGGCGCTCCTCGTCTCGATGTCGGGCGCGCTGATCACGACGCGCGCGGCATCGGAGTCCGATCTTGGCGAGGCGGTCGCGACACAGCTCCTGACGCGGGCGAAGCCGCTCGGGGTGGCGGCGGCCGTGCTGGTCGGCCTGGCCTTGATCCCCGGCCTGCCCAAGCTGCCGTTCGTGTTCGTTGCGCTGCTGCTGGGTCTTGGCGCCTACGCGAACCGCGAGCAGCCCGGCCGCGCAGCCGAGGCGCCGAGCGAGGATCAGCCGCCGCCCGAGACCGTCGAGAGCGCGGTGCGGGTCGATCCCCTGAGCGTCGAGGTCGGCTACGCGCTGGTCGCGCTCGTGGACGAGAAGCAGGGGGGCACGCTGCTGTCGCGAGTCCGGTCGGTCCGCCGCCAGGTCGCGGCCGACACCGGGATCGTCGTCGCGCCCGTTCATATCGTGGACAATCTGCAGCTCGGACCGCGCGTCTACACCATCATGGTCAAGGGTGTCGAGGTGGCGCGCGGGGAGCTGTACTCGGACCGGCTTCTGGCGATCGACCCGGGTACCGCCACTCAGACGGTCGAGGGGACCTCGACCCGCGAACCCGCGTTCGGTCTGCCTGCGTGGTGGGTCGGGACGGACCAGCGCGACAGCGCCTCCAAGGCCGGCTACACGGTCGTCGACCCCACGACCGCCCTCTCGACCCATCTCTCGGAGACGATCCGCGCCTTCCTCCCGGATCTGCTGACCCGTCAACAGACCAAGGAGATGGTGGACGAGGTCGCGCGCACCTCACCCAAGCTGATCGAGGAGCTGATTCCGAAGACCGTGACCCTCGGTGAGGTGCAGCGGGTCTTGCGCCAACTGCTCCGGGAGCGTGTGCCGGTCCGCGATCTCACGACGATCCTGGAGGCGATCGCCGATGGCGCCGCCGTGTCGCGCGACGTCGGATCGATGACCGAAGCGGTCCGGGTCGCGCTCGGGCGGGCGATTTGTCGGCAGTACCAGAGCGAGACGAGCGAGCTCCCGACGATCAGCTTCGCCCCATCGCTCGAGGAGCGGCTCATGGCGGCGGTGGTGAAAACCGAGCAGGGTCCGGTCCTGGCTGTCGACCCCACCGAAGCACAGAATCTGGCGTCGCGGATCGCCCGCGCACTCGAGTCGGCAGTGGCACAACCTGTGCTTCTCTGCTCACCCGGGCTGCGACCGCATCTGTGGCGACTCTTCGAGCGGGTGCTGCCCCACATCGGCATCCTCTCCCACAGCGAGGTGCCGCCGAACGTGAACATCACGCCGATCGCCGTGCTCGACTGATATGCAGCTCAAACGTTTCCACAGCTCCACGGTGCTCGAAGCGCTGGCGTTGGCCCGCCGGGAGATGGGCGCCGACGCGTTGGTGCTCTCCACCCGCCTCGTGCCCGTCTCGGGATGGAGAGGGCTTGCGGGCGCGAGACAGGTCGAAGTCACGGCGGCCCTTGACCGGAAAGTATCGAAAGCTCGACCACCGGCGTCGGTCACCCGTCACCGCGACGCTTCGCCCGGCGACCAGACCGGGCTCGTCGCCCGGCTGTGTGCGAGCGGTCTGGACCGGGAGCTGGCGCTCGAGGTCGCGGCCTCTCTGCCGACGACGCAGCGGCGCGCCGCCTCGATGACCGCCATCAAGCACGCCCTGGCATCGCGGCTCGAGCATCTGGCAATTGGCGACGAGCCTCAGGCCCGGGCCGAGGTCTTCATCGGACCACCCGGGGCGGGAAAGACGACGACGATCGCGAAGATCGCCACTCAGGCGCGGGCGAGACGGCACGTCCGGCTCAGCCTGATCTCGGCGGACGGCTACCGCGTGGGGGCCATGGAGCAGCTCCGACTCTTCGCGGACATCATCGGCACGTCCTTCGCCTCGGCACACACCATCGTCGAGCTCGAGCAGGCCATCGCGCGTGCCCGCCACCCCGTACTCATCGACACGGCGGGACGCTCGCCGGGTGACGCGCCGCAGCAGGAGCTCCTCGCCACGCTTGCCGATCGAGCCGACGTGCGGACGCACCTGGTGATGGCCGCCGGCACTCGCGGCGGCGACGTCGAGCGCATCTTCAATCGCTACCGGGCAGGCAAGCCGGATCGCGTCGTTCTGACCAAGCTCGACGAGACGGACGCGTTGTCCGATGTGGTGCGGGTCCTCCGCGATCGACGCATCCCGGTCTCCTATCTCGGAACCGGCCAGCAGGTGCCCGAAGATCTCCGCCGCCCGACGCCACTGCTGCTGGCGGCCTCGATGCTCGGGGAGCCCCCCGAGGCGCTGGGGGTCCCCGCATGAGTTTCCAAGACGGCGTGCGAGCTCTGGGACCGACCGTCCGCTCGAGCGCGGTGGAGGCACTGCGATGCGCACGATGAAGGCCGAGCCGGACCTCACCGAGCGCGACCGGCTCGTGATGGCGCATGTGGGTCTCGTCAAGGCCTTGGCCCACCGGCTCGCCCAGCGTCTGCCGTCGCAGGTCGACATGCACGACCTGATCGGCGTCGGCGTGCTCGGGTTGATCGATGCCGCGGGGCGCTATCGACCCGCCACCGGCGTGCCGTTCGACGCCTTCGCCCGGCGGCGGGTACAGGGCGCGATGCTCGACGCGCTGCGGGATCTCGATTGGGCACCGCGGTCGTTGCGCAAGATGCACCGCAAGCTCGAGTCGACGATTGCGCGTCTGCGTCACGAGCTCGGGCGAGAGCCGAGCGAGGAACAGATCGGCCAAGCCATGGAGCTCGCGCCGGCGGAGTTCGATCGAGTCATGACCAAGGTGCGGAGTCTGGAGGCCTGTACGCTTCGCCAGCTCGATGCCACGACGCCCGACGGCGGCTCGTTACTCGAAGTGTGCATCGATCCCGACGACGGACCGGAGGCCCTGCTGGAGCGAGCGGAGCTGGCCAGCTATCTGGCCGCCGCCCTGCAGGATCTGCCGGAGCGCGAGCGTCAGATCCTGGCGCTCTACTACGAGGAGGAGCTGACGATGGCGGAGATCGGTGCCGTGATCGGCGTCTGCGAGTCCCGCGTCTCGCAGCTACGGTCGGTGGCCCTGGCCCGCCTGCGCACGAGCCTACGTGCGGCGCTGAGCCGTACCGGAGTGTCCGCGTGACGAGCAAGAAGATCCTGGATCAAGACGAGATCAACGCGCTCCTCAGCTCCTCGACCGAGGTCGAGCGCCGACCGGCAGAGCGGCCGGCGGCGGCGACCGATCTGCACGTCCGGAGCTACAACTTCCGCCGCCCGGACCGCGTCTCGAAGGAGCAGATCCGGTCGCTCCACTTCCTCCACGACCGCTTTGCGCGCAACTGCTCCACCTCCGTGTCTGCCTACCTGCGCGCCGTCACCGACATCACGGTCTCCTCGGTCGAGCAGTTTACCTACGTCGAGTTTCTGATGATGCTCCCGGAGCTGACGGCGTTCTACGCCTTCTCGATGCAGCCGCTCGACTCGGTTGGCGCGCTCGAGCTGGATCCGGGTGTGGCGTTCGCGATGGTCGACCGACTCCTGGGCGGGACCGGCCAGGGTACCGCGGCCAACCGTGGCATGACGGAGATCGAGCAGAACGTGACCGACGGCGTCATCGGCTTGATCCTGGAGAACCTAACCGAGGCGTGGCAGCCGATCATCTCCAACGCGGAGTTCAGGATCTCGGGCCGCGATACGCGGCCCGAGATGCTCCAGGTCGCCGCACCGAACGAAGCTGTGATCGTCCTCGTGTTCGACGTCAAGATCGGTGAGGTCCGCGGGATGCTGAATGTGTGCCTGCCGGCCGTCGTGATCGAGTCGGTGGGCTCCAGCTTCACGCAGGGGTGGCAGCGCGCCCGCCGCGCCCCGACCGAGGCCGATCGGTTCCGGCTCCATGACAACCTCGCGCGTATCTCACTCTCGGTCGTCGCGCTGGCGCCCCGATCTCCTGGTGCGCCGGGGGCAGACCGGTTTGGCGTTCGATGGCGCCTGGTACTTTGGACGCGGGCTGATCAAGGACGACCTGAAGCCTGGCTGGTTGATCAGGATCCTGAATAAGATTTTCTGAGCCTGCGTGACTGGAGTGACCCAAGTGATGAGACGCCTCCCTCACCTCGCGGCCGCCATTCTCCTGCTCGCCGCCCTCGGTGCCGAGGCGCTCCCGACGTCCGTTCGAGTCAAGGACGTCGCGACGCTCCTCGGCGTACAGCCCGTGCCGCTGGTCGGATACGGGCTGGTCGTGCGGCTCAGCAAGACCGGCGACCGACGTCAGACGATCTTCTCCGCGCAGTCGCTCGCGAACATGCTCCAGCGATTCGGCGTGGTGGTCTCTCCCACGGAGATCAAGATCGAGAACGTCGCCGCCGTGCTGGTGACGGCCGAGCTGCCTCCGTTCTCGCGCGAGGGGAGTCGCCTCGACGTCGTGGCCTCGTCGATCGGCGATGCGCGCAGTCTCCAGGGGGGCACGCTGCTGGCGACGCCGATGCGCGGACCGGACGGGTCCATCCACGTCCTGGCCCAGGGGCCGCTCTCGCTGGGCGGATTCGGCGGGGGATCCGGCGGCAATAGCGTGCAGGTGAACCACCTCACGGTCGGTCGAGTGCCGGGCGGTGGGCTGGTCCAGCGCGGGCAGGAGGTGGAGTTCCCGTCGAGCGCCCGGATTGCGCTGTCGCTCCGGGAGCCGGATTTCGTGAGCGCGGGCGCCCTGGCGAGCACCATCAATCGAGAGCTCGGCTCCGAATCGGCGCGTGTGGTGGATCCGGCGACCGTCGAGGTGATCGTGCCGGAGGAATACCGGGATTCGTTGGCCGAGCTGATGGTACGCATCGAACCACTGCCGCTCGAGATCGACGCGCCAGCCCGCGTCGTCATCAACGAGCGGACGGGGACGGTGGTCGTTGGCGCCGCGGTGCGGATCGGACCCGCCGCGGTCGCGCATGGCAACCTGTCGGTGCGCATCAGCACGGAGTACGCGGTCTCGCAGCCCGCGCCGCTGTCGGGTGGCGAGACGGTCCTCGTTCCCGACCAGAAGGTCGAGGTCACGGAAGGGACGGCGCAGCTCGTGACCCTGCCGGAGGGGACGACGCTTGACGCGGTGGTGCAGGCGCTGAACGCGCTCGGGGCGACGCCCCGGGACATCATCGCGATCATGCAGGCGCTGAAGGCATCCGGCGCCCTCCGGGCGGAGATCGTGATCATCTGACCCCGCGGACCGAGACGTGAAATTCGCGGAACTGAGCCTACCGGCGCTCGACCTCCCTCGTCAGGCACGATCACACCCGATCGCGGCCACCGACGGGGCGGACCAGCGGGCGACGATGCTCGAATTGGCGCAGGAATTCGAGGCGATGTTCCTGCTCCAGATGCTGAAGCAAATGCGCCAGTCGATGTTCGACGACGAGGCCGAGGGGGAGTTCGGGTCCGGGACGGACACGATGACCGATGTCGTCGATCTGGAGCTCTCCCGGCACCTCAGTCGCACGGGGGGACTGGGGCTCGCCGAGAAGCTGGCCGAGACCCTCCAGCGGCAGTACGCAATGCCAGAGGCTGCGTCCCCGACGGTGGAGCCACCGGCGGCCGCCTTCTCCCCGACGGCCCCGGCTCCGCCCGCCCCGCGGCCGGTGGCGGAGCCGGTGAAGGTCGCGCCCGCCGGAGCGCTGCCGCTGCCGCTGGACGCGCCGGTCACCTCGCGCTTCGGGTGGCGGACCGATCCCTTCGACGGCACGCGGCGCTTCCATCGCGGTGTGGACATCGGTGCGGCATACGGAACCGAGGTGCCGTCGGCCGCCCCGGGGCGGGTCGAGTTCGTGGGCGAGCAGGGTGGGTACGGATCGACGGTCGTGATCGCGCACGACGACGGCCTGCGCAGCCGCTACGCCCACCTGTCGGCCACGTCGGTCGAGGTCGGCGATCGTGTGCAGTCCGGTGACGTCGTCGGCCGGGTGGGGCGGTCCGGGCGGGCGACCGGCGCACATCTGCACTTCGAGATCGCGGACGGCCGCACGGATCTGAACCCAATCGCCCTGGCAAAACGGCACGCCGCATTAAAGGTACTGCAGCCCCAGGTCGATTCCTCTATCGACCGGGCGCATGCGCTATCGGTCGGCACAGGAGAGGACCATGAAAATTGATAGTCGCCCCACCAATCTCGAGAGCGCGGCGGCAGAGCGGCTGGACCGCCATCGTTCGGGGGGTACGACCTCCCACGCGCAGCCGGCCAAACCGGAGGCCGACACGGTCCGCGTGTCGACCGATGCGGCGCTGACGAGCTCGGCGCTCCGCGCGGCCCAGACGGCGCCGGACGTTCGCAGTGACCTGGTGGCGCGAATGCGGGAGCGGCTCGAGGCCGGAGAGATCGGGAACGATCCCCACCGTCTGGCCGAGCGCCTCATCGACCACCTGCTGGAGCCCTGACACGGTCTCCCCGGGTGAGGAGAAGAGCAGACACCATGACTCAGGATGCCTCGTTGACCGCCGCCCGGCGCCTGCGCTTGGCGCTCGATGCGGTGGGCGACGCGCTGGCCCACACCCGCCTCGACGACCTCCTCGTCGCCGAGGGGGAGCTGGCTGGCGCGGTCGCCAACCTGTCCGATGCGCCGCCCACCAACCCGGCCGAGCGCGATCTGCTCCGACGGGAGCTGGGGCGCGTCCGCACCGCGCTGACGCGGTGCCGCGAGCTCGGTGTCTCGCTCGACGAGTTCGCGCGGCTGTCGCTGGAGGCACAGGGGGTGTCTGACGGTTACGACCGTCTGGGGGCCCACGCCCACCAGCCCGACACACGACGTCCCGGCCTCGAGGAGCGGGTGTGAGCGACCTGCTCGCAACCCTCGCGTCCGCCGCCCGGGCCCTCGACGCCCATCGGTTCGGACTCGACGTTGTGGGCCAGAACCTCGCCAACGTTGCCACGCCCGGCTACACGCGGCGCAGTGTCGACCTGGTGAGCGTCCCCCCGCGAGAGAGCCAGAGCGCGGGGAGCGGCGTTGCGGTCGGGGGCCTTCTTGCGGCGCGCGACGAGCTGCTGGATCAGCGCCTGCGCCGGGCGCTGCCGGACGAGGCGCGCGAGGCGGCGGTTGCGGACGCGCTCGGCGTGATCGCGACGATGATCGGCGCGCCGGGCGAGTCGGTCGACGCGGAGCTCAGCGCCTTCTTCGCCGCGTTCTCCGCCCTCGCCGACGATCCCGTCTCGCCGACGCTTCGCCAGGAGGTCCTCGCCGACGGCGCCTCGCTCGCCGCCGAGTTCCGGCGCGTGTCCGGACAGCTCTCCCAGGCGGGCCGCGACGCCGACCGGGGCATCCGTGAGGCCGTCGACCAGATCAGCACGCTGGTCGACCGCATCGCGCAGACGAACTTCGTGGTTGGGGGACGGGGCCAGGCCGACCCGGAGTCGATGCCGCTGCGGGACGAGCAACGGGAGGCCATCAAGGAGCTGGCCGAGCTCATCGACATCTCGGTGATCGACCGGGAGGACGGGGGGTTCGACATCAACTTCGGCAACGGTCGCCCGCTCGTGCTCGGGAGTGTCGCCTACACGATCGATGTCGCCTCGGCGCCGCCGAACGGCTACGCGGCGCTCAGCAGCCAGGGCA
This sequence comes from Vicinamibacterales bacterium, assembly GCA_965197935.1. Lineage (GTDB taxonomy): Bacteria > Acidobacteriota > Vicinamibacteria > Vicinamibacterales > CAZQMT01 > CAZQMT01. Next base: position 2,950,404 of record CBDAOD010000003.1, read on the forward strand.
CGCCCGTGACCGGCGGCGAGATCGCCGGTGGGAAGCTCGGGGGGCTTCTCCACGTGCGTGACACCCTGGTGCCGGCCTACATGAGCGACCTCGACGCGATCGCGTTCGAGGTCGTGCAGCAAGTGAACACGCTGCACGGTGCCGGCTTCGACCTCAACGGTGCCGCTGCGGGGGGCTTCTTCACGACGCTGGCGGGACCGGCCGGGGAGGCCGCCGCGATTGCGGTGGATCCCACAGTCGCGGCCGACGGCAGCCTCGTGGCCGCTGCGAGCATCCCCGTCGCGGGCGACAACCAGACCGCACGCGCGATCGCCGACCTGAGGGATGCACTGGTGCTGGGCGGTGGGACGGCCACGCTCACTGACGGGCTCGCCCAGTTCGTCTACCGCATCGGCAGCGACAGCGAGGCCGCGCAGGACGAGCTGGCTCACCGCGCCGCGCTGGTCTCACAGCTCAGGAACCTCGTGGACGCCGCTTCCGGGGTCAACCTCGACGAGGAGACGCTCATGATGCTCAAGTTTCAGCGGGCCTACGAGGCCAACGCGCGGTTCTTCCGGGCGGTGGACGAGACACTCGACACGTTGATGCAGGCGGTGGGAGGCTAGCGACTGATGCGCGTGACCTTCGGATCCGTGCACCGGACCGCGCTCGAGACGATCGACCGCGCTGCCACGGATCTGGCGCGGAAGCAGCGCGAGGTCGCTTCCGGCCGGCGTCTCCACACGGCCGGCGACGACCCGTCGGCCGCGGCGGCGGCCGTGCGGACGCGCAGCGAGATCGCCACGCTCGACCAGTACGGCCGCGCGGCGGGCTCCGTTCTCTCCCGGCTGAGCGTCGTCGACACCATCCTTGGTGACATCGTGTCCGGCCTCACCGGTGCGTTGACCGCGGCGGCCGCCGGGAGCGGATCGGAGGCCAGCACGGCGCAGCGCGAATCGGCCGCCACGCAGCTCGAGGCCAGCCGCGACGCGCTGTTTACCGACATGATCACGCAGTACCGCGGCAGCTACGTCTTTGCGGGCGGGGCGATCACGACTGCCCCGTACACGCAGGCGCCGGACGGCACGGTCTCGGCGTATGCGGGTGACGCCAACGTGGTGTCGGTCGACGTCGATCGGCAGCTCGCCGTGCAGGTGACCTTCGAGGGCGGCGCGATCATGCAGGGGGGAGACCCGGACGACGTGTTCACCGTGCTCGACGATCTCGCCACGGCGGTTCGAGCCGGCGACACGGCGGCGATCGACGCAGGCCGCGCCGCACTGGAATCCGCGTTCGACCGCGCGGTCGCGGCGCAGGCGCAGCTCGGCAACGATCTGCGCGCGGTCGAGCTGCAGCTCGTGCGCCTCGACACGTCGCGGCGAAACGAGCAGACCATCCTGTCACGGCACGAGGATGTGAACATGCTGGAGGCCATTACCGGGCTGAGCGTGTCCCAGACGGCCTACCAGGCGGCACTCACGGCCGTGTCCAATCTCTCCCGTCCCTTGCTCCTCGACTTCCTGCGATGACGCCGATCGACGAGGATCCGGCCCCCAATCGGCGGCTTCAGGTTCGGACCCACCTGGGTGAGTCCGAGGTCGACGCCGACCAGGTGGTCACCTTCCCCAGCGGATTGCCGGGCTTCGAGCAGTCGCACCGCTTCGTCCTAGTGTCCTCCGACGCCGTCGCCCCGCTGCGCTGCCTCCACGCGCTCGACGGTGATACACCGTCCCTCCTCGTGATCGACCCACGGATCGCCGTACCCGACTACCGATGTGCGCTGAGCGGCGTGGATCGGCACCGTCTCGGCGCCACGGAGGACGCGGCACTGCTCTGGCTGACCGTCGTGACCCTCGACTCCGACGGCACGGCGGCCCTCAATCTCCGGGCGCCGATCGTCATCAACCCGGCGACCATGATCGGCGGTCAGATCATTCCCCACGACACCGCGTACCCGCTTCGCCACCCGTTGACCATCGATTGAGGAGCAGGGGTGCTGGTCTTCACACGGCGGCTCGACGAGGCGATCGTGATTGGTGACGGGATCGAGATACGCGTCCTGCGCCTGTCCCGTGACGGGGTCCGGCTGGGCGTGACCGCCCCGCTTGCGGTGGCCGTGCACCGCCGCGAAATCTACGATCAAATCTGTGAGGAGAACCGCCTGGCCGCCCGCGTGAGCTCGGGCGCCGGCAAGCTCGCCGATCGAGTGCGTCGGGCGTCTCGTGGCCGCGGGGAGTCCGCCCCGCCATGGTGACGTGCGCCGACTGGCGTGACGCCGACCCCGGCCAGATCACTCCGCTCTACGCTGCCGAGCGAGGACGCTGGCTCGATGCGCTGGCGTGGGATCCCCAGACCTCGTGGGCCGTCGTCGAGGACGCGCGGTCGGCGGGCGTCTTGCCCGGGCTGCTCGCCCGGGACCGATCGGGGAATGTCGTCGGCTGGGCCTTCTATCTGCTGCGGGGGGAGGTCCTCCATGTGGGCGCGCTCGTCGCCGATACGGCCGCCGTCATCCGAAGCCTGCTTGACGCGGTCTGGCAGTCTCCCGAGGCCTCGCTGGCCAAGGGGCTATCGTGTTTCGTGTTCCCCACCTCGTCGGCGCTCCAGACCGCGCTCGTCCGGTCGCGTTTCTCGGTGCGGCGCTATCCCTATCTACGCCGCGCACTCACCGACGATCGGTGGCCGGGCCCGCCGTCGCAGGACGACGCACCGGCTCCCGGCGCGGGCTCCGAGCCACGGATTCGAACCTGGCGAACCAACGACGGTCCGGCGACGATTCGGCTCCTCGCCGTCGCCTACGCGGGCCACGCCGCCTCGCGGTGCTTCGCGCCCCACGGCCGGCTGGACGAGTGGGCACATTACGTCGGGCAACTGCTCCAGGGGCCGGGATGCGGCAGCCTGCTGCCGGCGGCAAGCTTCGCCGTCGAGGATCCTGTGACCGACCGGCTCGTGGGTGTAATCCTCACGACCTCGGTTGCCGATTCGACGGCTCACGTTGCGCAGGTCGCGGTCGACGCCACCGCCAGACGCCGTGGGCTGGGGCAGGCCCTGGTCGCGCGGGCCGGCCGGGCCGCGCGTGACGCGGGGCACGACCGACTGACGCTCATGGTGGCCGAGGAGAACACCGGCGCCCGGCGCGTGTACGATCGCCTCGGCTTCGAACCGTGCGCCAGCTTCCTCTATGGCAGCCGAGCCAAGCCCTGGCGTCTGCCGACTGCGCCGGGACGGGCCAGGGACCGAGACTGGCAGGGAGCGCGCGACGAGATCAGCCGCGTCGGTTCATGATCGCGGGGCTGTCGGGTGTCGGGGTGATGACCCGCCGGTAGGCGGCGAGCGTCGTTTCGCCGACCTCGATGGCCTGCGCGGCAGCCCGCCGGGCCTCTTCGGTCTCCCGCAAGACCTGGAGCGTGTCCCGATCCGACGACAGGATGGTCGTAACCAGATCGCTCGCGGATCGGTGCCGCGCGGCGACCTCGTGGAACTCTTCGAGCGCGGCGGCCTGCAGCCGGTGCTCCCACAGCAGCTCGCGCGTCGGCTTGAGATCGTGCTCGAGCGCCAGCAAGCTGTTCATGAGCCTCTCGCGTTCGTCGCCGATCTGGTTGAGCGTCTCGAGGCCCGTCGTGGTGCTCGCGTCCGGCTGCCTGGTGGACAGCGCGCGGAGTCGGCGCAGCAGCGCGAGCTCGGCCTCGAGGCCGGTGCCGTACGCGCCGATGAGGTGCCGCAGCCCGTCTCCGGTCACGGATGGGCCTGCGGGGGGGCCGGCGGCGCGTCGGCGATCTGCGACCAGGCGTCCTTGAGCGGGGCCAGCACGCGGAGCGCCTCGTCGATGGCGCCGGGTTCGTTGTGCATGCTGGCATCGAGCAGCCGCGTGTTGACGAACGTGTAGATGTTGTCGAGGGATTCGGCGATCGCGCCGCCCTCCTTCATATTCAGCGTGCTCTGCAGCTCGGAGACGATCGCGAGGGAGTGCGAGATGGCGGTGCGCTTCGCAAGCCTGTCACCGGATTTGATCGCGTCGCGGGCCTCGGTCATGAACCGGATGGCTCCATCGTAGAGCATGACCACCAGCCCCAGGGGCGACTCGGTCTGAACGTGCGTTTGCCGGTAGGTCCGTGCCGCCCGTGTCATCGCGCCTTGCATACTGGCTGACCTCCCCCGAAGAAGCGTCTGACTAGAAGAGTCTGAACTCGGTGCCGATTGACGAAAGCGAGGCGCCCTGGCTGTTCAGTCGCGAGATCGCGAGGTCGGCTGCGGCGAACTCCTGCTGGAGCGACAGCCGTCTGATCTCGAGCCGTGCCTCGAAGTCGCTGATTCGGGTCGTGAGCGAGGTGGCCTGCTGCTCAGCCGACTCTGGACGTCAGGGATCAGCCCCCCGGCCTCGGTGTACCGCTCGATCGTGTTGCTCAGGGCCTGGAACGCGCCGTCCTGCCCGTTTCCCCCCCCGAAGAGCTTCTCCAGATCGGCCACGCCGCCCTGCGCGGCGGTGTCGAAGACCGCCTGGTCGAACGTCAGTTCGCCCGTCTGGGTGAACCCGATTCCGACCTCCGCGAGTCGCTCGTAGGTGCCGCCGACGGCCCGTTGCGCGTTGAGTTCGGTCGCCAGCTGGTTCTGCAGACCGCGGAGCAGCGCGTCGCGCCCGATGCTTCCCGCATTACCCCCGACCGCAGAGGCCACCTGCTGGTTCTTGAACGCGAGTAGGTCGTTGTAGGCGTCGACGAGGGTCTGGATCGAGGATTCGGTCGCGCTCAGGTCCCGCCCGACCGTCACGGTGACCGTCGTCGCCGGGTCCTTCTTGAGCAACGTGAGCGTCGCGCCGGGAATGGCGTCCTCGACCGTGTTGGTCGAGCTCGTGACCGTGATGCCGTTGACGTCCACGATGGCGTCGGTGCCTGAACGGCGTTGTCCGCCGCGGAGTCGCCGCTCTCGCCGTCGAAGTCGGTATCAATGAAGGTGACGGGAGCCGTACCGCCGGTGAGCGCGTTGGTGACGGTGAAGGCGTTCGCCTGGCCGGTGTCCGTACCGGTCAGCACGAGCTGGTAGCTCCCCGAGGACGGGCTCACGACCGTGGCGGTCACGCCGATGTCGGCCGTGCCGTTGATCGCGCTGGCGAGCTCCTCCAGCGTCACGCTGCTCGCGACCGTCACCACGATCCCGCCGATCGTGAGGCTACCTCCGGTCGCCACCGCGGTGGTGTCCTTGTCGGCGTGCGCGCTGTTGCTCGCCGTGACCTGCGCTCGCGCGAGCTCGTTGACGATGACGTCGTAGGTGCCCAGCGGCGTGGCACTGGTGGCGCCCGCCGTCAGGGCCGTGTCGTCGGTGCTGCTGACCGCGCGTCCGCCGAAGGCGTCGGCCCCTGCCAGCGTGTCCGAGGCGGCCTCGACCGCGGCGAGCTTGGTGGCCAGCGTGCCGAACGCGCTCTCCTGGAACTGGAGGGCGCTCTGTCTGGCCTGGAGCGTGAGCAACGGCCGCCGCTCCTGCTCCATGACGGCGTTCAGGATCAGATTGAAGTCGATGTTGTTGAAGCCGGAGAAGGTGATCGGGGATCCCATGGTTCCGCTACCTTGCGACGGGTCGCTGCTGGCCGTCGCCGCGTCCGTGGCGTGCCGTCGCCTGTCGGGGCCGCGACACCGGGTGATCGCGTCGGGCGACCCGACGTGCGCATCGAGGCTCGTGGCTGCGCGTTGTCCGCACCGCCGCCCGGGACGTCTGCCCTCCGATGCCAGATCCGCGCCAAACCAGGGAGATCTCGGGAGCCTCGGCGTCGGGCGCATGACTGTTACGGGCTAAAGAGCCGAGCCGTGCGCCCGAGGCGAGGGCGAGGTGGGGCCGCGAGCGACCCCACCCCTGGCGCGTTATCCGAGTAGCGACAGAACCGATCCGGTCGCGGCGTTCGCCTGCGCCAAAGCCGCGAGGCCGCTCTGGTTCAGGATGGTGAACTTGGTGAGGTTCGCCGCCTCTTGCGCGACGTTGGCGTCCCGAATCCGGCTCTCCGCCGCCTGGTTGTTGACGGCCTGCGACTGCGCCAGGGAGATGGCGAAGTTGAGCCGGTTCTGCAGGCTGCCGATTGTGCCCTGGGTCGTGCCCAGCACCGAGACCGCCGAGGCCACCGCGCCCACCGCGGACTCCGCCAGCCCCTGGCTGGTGATGACGTGTCCGTTGAGCGTCAAGGTGGTGGTCGTCACGGACGCGATCGTGCCGGACACCTTGCCGTTGGTGCCGTCGTTGCTGACGAAGATCGAGAAGCCCGTGGACGTGTTGAGGCTGGCTACCGTGAGCTCTCGGGTGATCTCGGTGAGGATGTCGGCGAACTCGGTGTTGAGTGTCACCCGGCTGGCGTCGGTCGCGCCCCCCGAGGCCGCCTGCGAGGCCAGCGTTGCGAGCCGGTTGATCAGGTTCGACACGTTGTCGAGCGCCCCGTCCTTGATCTGGAGCGTCGAGAGTCCGTCGTTCGCGTTCCGGACGCCCTGGTTCAGGATGGCGACGTCCGCCCGAAACTTGTTGGCGACCGCCAGGCCGGCGGCGTCGTCCCCCGACTGGTTGATCCGCAGACCCGTCGACAGACGGTTCAGTGCCTGCTGCAAGCCAAGATTCGTTCGTGTCAGATTGGCCTGCGCGTTGATAGACGCGATGTTGTTGACGACTGAGAACGCACCCATGAGCTTTCCTCCTTGAACTGGTGTTCCGGCCTCCGTGCCGGATTGCGAGGGCGTGACTGGCACCCCTCAAACTGACAGAGGGGTAATCGGAACAGGTCCCGAAGTCTTTAACCCCTGTCCCCAGGGAGGCTCGAAGGGTGCGGCCGGTTCGGGCACCGGCTTTGCTCGACTTCGCGTGGAGGACGCGGGATGAGGGCGGCGCACCTGCCGATCCAGGCCGAAAGTCCTCCCCGTCGTTCGGGGGCGGGTGTCGGTACGCCGGCCGGTATGTCGGATGTGCCGCGCCGTGTTGCCGCGCCTCTACCGGCGGCCCGATCGTCTCTCGCATCGGATCGAACCGTGGCGGATTACTTCGACGTCAATCTCGCGGCGCTGGCCGGCCGTTCGCCGTCGGTGGTCGAGGCCGTGCGATCGGCCCGCGCCGGGCAAGCTGTCAGGACCCTCCAGGCGGCGTCTGGCGCGCCCATCCTGGAACGTGATGGAGGGGTCCTGGAAAGCCGGCGCGACCCCGTCGCCGCCGCCGACCGGATCGCCGAGGGCGTCGGATCCGACGCCGTCGTCGTGGCCGGGTTCGGGACCGGATATCTCGCCGAGGCGCTGCGCCGGCGCGGCGTCACGGTGGTGGCGGTCGTTGATGCCGGCCCGGCGAATCTGGCGGCCGCGATGAGCGTCCGGGACCTTCGCCGCCTCCTCGGGGAGATACCGGTCGTGCTGCTCGACGATCTGGTCGACGCGGTGGACCTGGCGGTTTTGTGGGCTCGGACGGCGTGCCTCGTGCCACACGGCCCCAGCGTCACGAGCAGCCCGTCGCTCGGCGCGCTGGTCGCGGAGTGGCCCTCGGTCCGCGTGGCGTCGCGCCCGCCGCGGCTCCTCGTGGCGGGTCCGCTCTACGGTGGTTCGCTCGAGATCGCACGTGCGGTGGCGCGCGCGGCCGCCGCCTGTGGGGCCGAGGTCCAGCTGTTCGACGCCGCGGCCTATGCCGGCGCGCACGCGGCGCTCGGCGAGCTGCGCGTTGGCTCGCGCCGTACCCTGCAGGCGCGGCTCGTGGCGCTCGCCGGCGATGCGATTGTCGAGGTCGCGGCCGCGTGGCGACCGGACCTCCTGGTCGCGCTCGCCCAGGCACCAATCGACGCTGGCGTTCTGGCGCGGCTCCGTGCCGCAGGCGTGGCGACCGCCTTCTGGTTCGTCGAGAACGGCCGGGTTCTGCGCTACTGGCGCGACCTGGCGCCCCACTACGACTGGTTCTATGCGATTCAGCCCGGAGCCTTTCTTGAGCGGCTGGACGAGGCGGGCGCGCCACGCCCTCGCTATCTTCCCGTGGCGTGCGACCCGGCCCTCCATGCGCCCGTCGACCTGAGCTCCAAGGAGGCGTCGCGGTTCGGCGCCGATGTCGGCTTCGCGGGCGCCGCCTACCTGAATCGCCGCCGTATGTTCGAGGCCTTGACCGATTTCGACTTGCGCTTGTGGGGTCCAGACTGGGCCGAGGGACTGCTGGCGCCATATGCGGCCGAACCGGGTCGCCGGTTCTCGGTCGACGAGATGGTGCGGATCTTCGCGGCGACCCGGATCAACGTGAACCTCCACTCGGCGGAGCACGTCGCCGGCCTGGATCCCGACCCCGACTACGTCAACCCCCGCACCTTCGAGCTGGCGGCGTGTGCCGCCTTCCAGCTGGTCGATCGACGCGACCCGCTGCCCGCGCTCTTCGGCGACGACGAGATCGCGACGTTCTCGAGCGTGGCGGAGCTACGCGACCTGATCGCGCGTTATCTCGCGCGCGAGGACGAGCGCCGCTGCATCGCGGCGCGCGCACGCGCTCGGGCGCGAGCCGAGCACACCTACACGCACCGGGTCGGGCGGATCCTGCGAGACGCCCTGCCGCCCGAGCTCGCCGCGGCAGCCATCGTGGGGCGTCCGGCAGAGCGGCTGGATGATGCGATCGCCCGACTGGAGCGCGACCGCCCGCAGCTGGACCGTGAGGAGGCGCTGCTCCGCGTGGTCCGTGAGGTACGCGAGACATGGGTCGAGGGTCGATGAGGATCGCTGTCATCCAGCTGTGTCGGCTCGGTGACATCCTGCAGACGACGCCAATGCTGCGCGGTCTGCGGCGGGTGCACCCCGGCGCGGAGATCACCCTCGTCGTCCACGATCTGTTTCGGGACGTTCCGGTGCCCGGTCGGCTGTTCGACCGGCTCGTCCCGTTCCCCTGTACAGAGGTGGTGGCCGCGCTGGCCGAGGAGCCCGTCGACTGGCGCGGGGCGGCAGATCGGGTCCGGGGATTCCTGGACGAGGTCGGGGCAGGTCCGTTCGATCTGACGCTCGACCTGAGCCACAGCGACCTGAGCGGTTTGCTCGGCTCGCTCATCCCGGCACACGAGGTGCGTGGCGGCCTGGTGGCCGAAGACCGGACGCGTGTCGTGCGGGGCGGGTGGATGTCCTACTTCTGGTCCAGCCAGACCGCGCGCGCCCAGGGGTGCTTCAACCTCGTCGACATCCACAACCGCACGGCCGGCGTGCGGTCGGATGCCCGCGGGCTCGAGATCAATGTCCCCGACGAGGCCCAGCGCGTGGTCGAGGCCTGGTTGGCGGCGCGCGGCCTGGCCGGGACCCCGATGATCGCGGTGCAGCTGGGCGCCAGCGACGAGCGCAAGCGCTGGCCGCCCGAGCGGTTTGCCGCAGCGATCGACCGCCTGCCGCCGTCGCTGGGCAGCCCCGTGTTCGTCGGTACGGCCGCGGAGCGGCCGCTCGTCCAGCGCGCCCTCGCGTCCCTGAACCGACCGGCGCACGAGGCCTGCGGCGAGACCTCCCTCGGCGAGCTGGCCGCCCTGCTTGCCAGGTGCCGCCTCCTGCTCACGAACGACACGGGGACCATGCACGTGGCCTCGGCGGTCGGCAGCCGTGTCGTCGATGTGTCGACCGGACCGGTCTTCGTGCACGAGACGGGTCCCTACGGCGAGGGGCACTTCGTCATCGAGTCGCGGATCGAGTGCTTCCCCTGTGCAGCCGGCGCCCAGTGCCATCACCTCTCCTGCCGGGACGAGATCGAGCCGGCCGACGTCGCGGCGCTCGTCGCGCATGCACTGGAGGCGGGTCCTCTCCCGCAGCCCGCCGGGGCGCGAATCCTCAGCGGCCGCTTCACGTCGAGTGGGCGTCTGGAGTACCGCACCGTCTGGCCCGCCAGGGCCAGCCGCGACGAGGTCATTCGACTCGCGTCGGCCCGCATGTGGGAGGAGACGCTGCCGGCCCCGGTGGATGCACGGGCGCACCCGACCGATCCGCCCCCCTGTGGGCCCGGCGATTTCGGATCAGCGGTGGAGGCCCTCGGGCGGCTGGCGCGTGCTGCACGGACGGTCGCCGCCCTGGCGCGCCAGATTCCGGCCGCGTCAGCCGCGCAGCGTGCGGCGCTCGGCGAGGAAATTCAGCGCCGGCTGAGCGATCTGCGGCTGGCCGGCGAGCTCGAGCCGCGCGAAAGGTGCGCGAAGTGCTCGACCCCGCAGCCGCCGTGCGCCACGGGGCCCGCGCCACCCAGCGCCTCGTGACGAAGACCTCGCTTCTGGATTCCCGCGGCGCACGACCCAGTCTGCCTCCTCCACCATGCGCTCGAGCAGCTCCAGGACCGGTTATTCATGAGGTGCGCGAAGTTGGTGGCGAGGCTCTCGCCGGAGAGGCACCAGGCACCGTTCCAGCTCGGTTGTGAGATCGACGGCGAGTGCCGTTGCCCGGCCAAAGGTTCCCTCAGCAAGGACGATCCTCTGCGGCGACCGAGTGTCCGCCGAGCCAGTGCAGCGAGTAGGCAGCATGCCGAAGTTGACGAGCAAGACGATGACCAGCCCGGACTCCACGCTGGGCGCGATTCCGGCGAGCGCATAGCCGATCGCGATCAGCATCAGGGCGCCCAGCGCCGCGCACACGGACAGGCCGAGCCACCCGCCGACGACCTCGACGTCGAAGCCCCAGGCGCCGACGACCAGGAGCAGCGAGAGCTGTCCGCTGGCCGTCACGAATCTGGGCAGGATCTGGGACACCCCGAGGACGACCCGCGAGACCGGCGTTGTCGAGAGCAGTCGAAGCGTACCGCGATCCCGTGCGCGCAACAGGGGCGCCGCCGTGGCGAACAGACCCAGCTGCAACATCGCCAGGGCGATCAGGCCCGGAAAGACGAAGGTGAGGTTCGAGACGCCGGCAGCCTCCGCATGCTCCACCCGATACTCGAAGCGGCGCACGAGGCCAGCCTCCTCGTCCCCCAACCGCCCTCGCGCAGCGTCGAGCGCCATGACGGCGAAGGCCGACCATCGCGGGTCGACGACCAATCGGATCGGCGGGGCATCCTCTCCCGTCGACCGGGTGACGACCAGGAGCCCGGCCAGGGCGCCTTCGTCGAGCAGCCGGCGACCCTCGGTGGCGCCGACGTCCCGGACGGCGACCAACTCGGACGACCGAAGCAGGGCAGCGAGCCGCGCGGTCGGCACGGCCGGATGGGATCCTGCCAGACCGAGCTGAAAACGGACCGGTCGGCGATAGCTGTCCGACAGGCCGAAGAGCACGAGGAAGAGCAGGGGGAAGAGGAAGCTGAAGAACGTCGCCACGGGATCCCGCCCGAGCTCACGGATGTTCATCTCGCTGAGCGCCAGGAGGTGACGGAGGAGCGGTCGTTCGCGCGTCAGTCGTTGGAGCATCGTCGAATATCGTCACATGTCATTACATGTCGTTATATGCCATCATATATCGTCATATATCGTCACATATCGTCACGTATCAGGGGTTCAGTCGCGGATGTCTCGTCCGGTCAGTTCGAGGAACACGTCCTCGAGGCTGGCTCGCTCGAGCCGGAGGTCGCCGACGGTGAGGCCGTGGAGCCGCGCCGACATGGTCTCCTGCATCACGAGCTCGGGCTCGAGCGTGCGGATCGTCACTGATCGCTGCGAGTGCCAGGGATCGCCGCCGACCGTCGCGTGGCCCTCCACGCCCGGGCGCCGGAGAAAGAATCCGAGCGACGCGTCGGCGCGTGTCGAGAACCGGATCGTCGATCCCGGGCCATGGCGATCGACGAGCTCGGCCGGAGGACCGAGCGCCAGCGTCCGTCCCCGGTCCAGAATCAGCACCCGGGAGCAGAGGGATTGCGCCTCCTCCATCTGGTGGGTCGTCAGGACGACGGTCCGACCGGATGCGACGAGTTACCGGATCAGATCCCACACGGTCCGTCGAGCCTGGGGGTCGAGCTCGGCCGTCGGCTCGTCGAGGAGGAGCAACTCGGGGTTCCCGCTCACGGCGATGGCGATCGTCAGGCGCTGGAGCTGGCCGCCGGAGAGCCGGCCCACGCGGCTCGTCCGCCGCTCGTCGAGCCCGACCCGCGCGAGGAGGGGTGCGGTGGCGCAGGGTCGGGTCCGGAGCGCGCGGTGGAGACGCAGGACCTCTTGCACGGTGAGGAGTCGTGGCAATGCGGCCCGCTGGGTGGCGAGGCCGATGCGGTCTCTCACACCCGGCGGAAGCCGTCGCGCGTCGGCGCCGAGGACGATCGCGCGACCGGCGTCGGCGTGGCGCAGACCCGCAAGAATTTCCATGACCGTGGTCTTTCCCGCGCCGTTGGGTCCGAGGATCCCGACGATCTCACCGGGAAAGGCCTGAAAGCTGAAGTCCAACAGGGCGGTGACCGGACCGTAGCGTTTCCGCAGACCTTCCACCGAGAGCACGGGGTTCGGGTGAGCCGGCGGCGTGGCGCGACGGTGCCGGGGTCCGCCCTCGCCCGGCGCGACGGAGGCCCGGGCCTGGCCGCCTCCGTCGGCGTCACGAACGGGAGAGACCCGTCCCGGACCGAAAGTGTGGCGGGTCACCGAGGGCGGCCCCACGGTGCCCGTTCCGCCAGACCCCACCCGCGACCGCGAGGGCTCGCGACGGGGTGACGCCACGTGAGCGGCTTCCGACCCGGGACGGTGGTGCGCGCGCTCAGGCATAGTCGTCGCCGCAGCTGATGACGCAGGCGGCGCTCGAGAAGCACCCGACGCAACCGCCGCTCGAGCTCAAGCTGGAGGCCGACGACAGACAGTCCGACAGGAGCTGGACCTGGCGAGGCAGCTCTTCGGCGAAGAGATCCAGCGCTTCGCCTTCGGCGGAATCGACATCGAGTGGGTGGGTCAGCAGTTCGGGCATGGGATCCTCCTCCAGGAGCATGGCCACGATGCGTGGCGTTTCTGGCACAGACAACAGCAATGTCCGTTCCGTGAGGCGATGGCCGAGAATGTGGGGGGCCGCGCCGCGCGGTGGCAGTAACGCCGATCCTCGAGGAGGGGCAGGCCGGCGAAATTCGAGCCCCGGCGGACCCGCCGCGCCTGCGGACGTGCCTCGCTGGAGGGTTCACCTGTCGGAGTAGACGATCGTCCGACCGGGGCGGGCGGTTGACTGATCTCCAGTTTTGGCCCATAATTTCGGCCAGTTTCGGCCGGTTTCGGCTATCGGACCGATGTCTGATCCCCTCAGACGGGACGCGGCGCCGCCAGGCGACGCGCTCCCCGATCGCCAAGTGAAGGTGGAGGAGCTGCTGGTTCTGGGGCTCGATCATTACTTCGCAGGCGAGTACGAACAAGCGATCCACATCTGGACTCGTGTCCTCTTCGTCGATCGGGGGCACGCTCGGGCGCGCGCGTACATCGAGCGCGCTCGCGGCGCGCTGGCCGAGCGGCAGCGTGCGTCGGAGGAGCTCCTCCACGTGGGCGAAGAGGCCTTTCGCACGGGGGACGTCGACGCCGCGCGACGCTTGCTGACGTCCGCCGCCGAGGGCGCCGGGCCACGAGAGGAGGCGCTGGCGCTGCTGGGTCGCCTGGACCGTCTCGAGCCGGTCGGCAGCGACGCGGACGTCGTCACTCCGGCACCGCCTCACCGTCGCGCGCGACCCGGGCACCGCCCACGGCGCGGTCGCATCGTTGGGCCGTCGCGCCCGGCGAGCCTCCTGCTGATTCCGCTGCTCGCCGGGCTGGTGGCGGCCGTGACCTACGTGGGGTTCACCTGGGATACGCTCGGTCGTTTCCCGTTGTTCGGGTCGGGGCGACCTCCCATTCAGGCCGCCAGCCCCCCGCCCGAGACGCCGGTGCCGGTGCCGTCCGTCTCCGAGCTGGCACTCGCCCGCGGGCGCTTGCTGCTCGAGCGAGGGCATTTGCACGAGTCGTTGCAGGCGCTCGATAGGGTGAGGCCCGGCGACCCGTTGAGGCCGGCAGCCGACGAGCTGCGGACGACCATCCAGCGTGCCCTGCTCTCGGGCACCGAGCCGCGATTGATGCTCGATACGGCCGGAGCCGTCGATCCGCTAACCGGCGCCCCATGAAGTGTCCCAAGTGCCACTACATAGGCTACGAGACCGCCGAGCGGTGTCGGAACTGTGGGTACGCCTTGGACGGGGTGGGAGACGCGTCGGAAAATCCAGGGCCTGCGACCGATGCGGCCGCGAACGTCGAGCTCGACGAGCCGACCGGGGATCTGCTCCTGGACGTCAGCGAGGACCTGGACCTCGTTTTTCAGCGGCGCCGTACCACTCCGGCTGGTCTGACGACACCCGACCGGAAGGCCCTCGACGAACTCCAACTCTTCCCTGACGGGCCGGCGCCGCGCCGGCGTGCCCACCCGACTCCGGACCCAGCGCCGCTCCCGGCGCCGCGCGCGCCTTTGAGCGTTCGCCGTGCGACGCCGGAACCGGCGAGGTCGCCGATGTGGTCCCCTCGGTTGCCCGACCCCGGAGCGGCCGAGAATTCCGAGGCGGCGACGGCGAGCGTGGCGCCCGCGCCGGGCGATCCCGACATACCCGAGAACGACGATCCGCTGGGCGAGGAGGCGGCGGGTGCGGCCTCGCGGTTGGCCGCCGTGCTCATCGACGCGGCGATCGCCGTCACCGTCGACACCGTCGTGTTGTACTTCACCCTGCGGCTGTGCGGCCTGACGTTCAGCCAGGTCGATCAGCTGCCCATCTGGCCGCTGCTGGGCTTCTTCGGCCTTCTGAACGGTGGGTACATCACCGCCTTCTTGACGGCGAGCGGCCAGACGCTCGGCAAGATGGCGATGGGGATTCGCGTCATCTCGAGAGATGGATCGCCGGTGCCGATCGGCCATGCGGTCCTGCGGACCGTGGGCTATCTCGTGTCGGCCGCGCCCGTCGGTCTCGGCTTCGTCCTCTGTCTGTTCGGTCGGGAGAGGCTGGCCCTTCACGATCGCCTCGCGGACACGCGAGTCGTCACCGACCTGCCCCCGGTCAGTCTCCAGCCGCCGGCCGTGAGCATTCCCTAGTACTACTTTGTTAGATCCGCAATTGCACCGACTTTAGCGCCTCGATGCGCTTCAGGTAGAACGGCCGTGGAGCAAAGAGGTCCGCGGTGAAGATTTCCTGCACGATCGCGCGGGCCACTGGAAAGGTGAGCCCGGCGAGGTGCCGCCGCCGCTCGGCCTGCAGGAAGTTGTACGTCACGGCGGTGAGCACGACGTGATGGTGCCAGCCCGGGAACGTGCGGCCTTCGAAGTGATCCAACCCGAGGTGGGGCTTCAACTCTTGGAACTGCTGCTCGATGGCCCACCGCTGATGCGCGAGTCGGACGAGCTGCGGCCAGGAGGTGGTGGCCGGCAGGTTGACGAAGAAGTATTTGGTCCGCGGCGTCGCGCCCGTGTCGCGTTCGGCCAGCAGCCACACCTCGGGGGCGAGCCGGCGGTCGCGCCAGTCGTGGGCCGGGGTCACCCGCAGGGCCACACACTGGACCGTCCAGCGGCGCCCGCCGCGGCGGTTGCGCCAGCTGATGGGCCACCACCGCGGCTGCGCCTTGGCGGCCTGGGCCACCGTGTACGCCCGCACGCCCGCCGCCAGGTCTGGCCGGGTGCGCGGGCGCCCCAGCCGGCCGCCCCGCCGGTGCCCGAGGCGCGGCCGCCCCAGGAACACGGTCTGCGACGAGGAAATCCCCACCGCATAGGGGAGCCGCAACCGATGCCACATGGCCCGAAACAGGCCGGTATCGCCAAACTCCGCATCGGCCAGCACGCCGGTGCCGGTGAGGCCGCTGGCGCGCACCTGCCGGAGCAGGGTGAGCGCTTGGCGCCACTTCGCCTGCAACCGGACACCCCGGGGAATCCGCGCCCGATCGCGGGCGGCGTCGGTCAGCCACGCCTCGGGCACATAGAGCGCGGCCCCCAGCAAGTAGGCGCGCAGCCCGGTCCACAGCGCCGCGGTGACCGCCACTTGGCCATTGGCGACTTTCCCCACGGCCCCACAGTACTGGCGGGCCACCCCGACCGAGGACGTCCCTGGCTTGGGGAAACTCGTGCCAGCGAAGATCACCAGCCCTTCGCGTTCGGGCAGCACCGCCCGCAGGCAGCGCCAGACGCCGTCGGCACTCCACGGCGCATCGGTGATGAAGTGTTGGAACGCTTGATAGCCCCCGGGATCGGTCCCCCGCGCCAGCATCGCTTCCATCGACTTGCGCGGGCTGTCGCTGAGCAACCCCTGGACGTACCGGCGCAACGCCAGCTCCTGTGCGCGCTGGCCGAAGCACGCCTTGAAGGCCTCGAGCCATCTCATCAGGCGACGCAACTGCCCCACCGTGCGGCGGTCGTGCACTACCGCGCAGGGTCCCGAATTCGCCGGAAAAGTACAATGTCCTCAAATTAGATCACTTGTCGGATCTCGCCCAAATTGTGCGATCTAACAAAGTAGTACTAGTGTAGTGTCCCTGAAATACATTTACATATCAACGACCTGCGTGCAATATAGGCGGGATGAATGAGGCCGCCGCCGCTCTGTCCATGGCCGCGAAGGATCGGCGACTCCTGGAACAGTGGGCCCGTAGTACGTCGGCCCCGCATCGGGTAGTCATCCGCGCGAAGGCGTTGCTGCTGGCGACCGAGGGGGTTTCCAACAGCCGCATTGCCGCGACCGTGGACGTCAGCCGGCCGACCGTGCTGGCTTGGCGCGACCGGTTTGGAGAGGAGGGCGTTGATTCGGTGTTCGAGATGCGTGAGGGGCGCGGGCGCAAACCGACGATCAGTGCGCGCAGGGTCAAAGCCATCGTCCACGCAACGTTGCACCGCACGCCACCGGGGGCGACCCCCTGGAGTTGTCGCACGATGGCGAAGGCGCAGGGGGTCAGTCGCTCGACCGTGCAGCGGATCTGGGACGCGCATGGCCTCCAGCCCCATCGAGTGGAGACGTTCAAGCTGTCGACCGATCCCGCGTTCGTGGAGAAGCTGACGGACGTCGTGGGGCTGTACATGAATCCGCCCGAGAAGGCCGTCGTGCTGTGTGTGGACGAGAAGAGTCACATTCAGGCGCTGGACCGGACGCAGCCCGGGCTGCCGATGAAGAAGGGCCGCTGTGGGACACTCACGCATGACTACAAGCGCCACGGGACAACGACCTTGTTCGCCGCGCTGAACATGCTGACCGGGCAGGTCATCGGCGAGTGCCACGGCCGGTATCGGCATCAGGAGTTCCTGAAGTTTCTTCGCCAACTCCACCGCGCGTTCCCCTCTCGCCTCGACCTCCACCTCATTCTGGACAACTACGGCACGCATAAACATCCGACCGTGCGGGCCTGGCTGGCGGCCCATCCGCGCTTCACGCTCCACTTCACCCCTACCGGCGCATCGTGGCTCAACCTCGTCGAGAGTTGGTTCAGCCAGCTCACGCAGAAACGCATCCGCCGCGGGGTGTTTTGCAGTGTCGACGAACTCGTCGCCGCCATCAACGATTACCTCCAGCGCTACAACGACAACCCCCAACCCTTTGTCTGGACCGCGACGGTCGATACGATTCTAGAGAAGGTTGGGAAGTGCAAAGTTATTCTTGGGACACACCACTAGCAGCCCGTGGTGAAAGTCCTGCGTCGCACCAAGGGCCGCTTTGACAGATGCCGCGGCCGGCCCGAGCAAGGCGCGAGGAGCGAGCATACCGGGAGTATTTGACCCGTCGTAAACAATGCCAACGCGGGCCGCGGCGGGATGCAGCGCCGGCCGACTGCAGCAGGACTTTTGCCACGGGCTGCTCGCAGCCCGGGCTGCGAGCCAACGAGTAGGCGTCATGCGACGGATCGCGGTGTTCATCTCGACGGCGGGCTACGTGGGCCTGTTTCCCTTCGCCCCCGGCACGGCCGGATCCCTTGTCGGCGTTGCCCTCTCCCTGCTTCTTCGGCTCGATCGCTCGCTGCTCGCCGAGGTGACGACCATCCTCGTCATCGGCGCCATCGGGGTATGGGCCTCTCGAATCGCGGAGGATCACTTCGGTGGGGTGGATCCCGGCCCAGTCGTCATCGACGAGGTCTTCGGGATGCTCATCACGCTTGCCGCTGTCGATGTCGGATGGTCGGGGCTCGCCGTCGGCTTCTTTCTGTTTCGCCTCTTCGATGTCGTCAAGCCTTATCCCTCCGCTCGGCTCGAACGGATCGAGGGCGGGGTGGGCATCATGGCGGACGATGCGATGGCGGGGATCTACGCCAACATTGGCCTCCGCGCGGCGCTCTGGCTGTTTCCAGAGTGGGTGGCGTGAGCTCTCCGTCGCGACGGCTGGCCACCGCGGAAATCATCGCGGTCGGCAGCGAGCTGCTCACCTCGCTTCGCATCGACACCAACTCGCTGTTCATCACCGACCGTCTGGAGGAGCTCGCGATCCGGGTCGTGGCCAAGGCGGTCGTCGGGGACGACCATGCCAGCCTGGCCGTCCTGTGTCGACAGGCGCTCGAGCGCGCCGATCTGGTCGTCCTCACCGGTGGTCTCGGCCCGACCGACGACGACATCACGCGCACCGTCGTCGCCGAGATCCTCGAGCGTCCGCTACGGGCGCACGACGCGATCGTCGACCGCATACGGCGACGGTTCGAGGCGCGCGGCCTGCCGATGCCCGAGATCAATCGGCGTCAGGGGCTGGTGCCCGACGGGGCGGTGGCGCTGAACAACCCGAACGGCACGGCTCCCGGGCTCTGGATCGAGGAGGGGGAGAGGGTCGTGCTGCTACTACCGGGCCCGCCGCGCGAGCTACAGCCGATGCTGCGCGCGCTGGCGGGCGATCGTCTGCGGGCGCGCGCCCCGCGCGGGCTCCACGTGTGCCGGCGGGTGCTACGGATCGCGGGGCGGACCGAATCGGGCGTCGAGGAGGCGGCGCAGCCGGTGTACGCGCGCTGGCGGCTCGGTGCCACGCCGGTACGCACGACCATCCTCGCGTCGCTCGGCCAGGTGGAGCTTCACCTGACCGCCGAGGCCGAGACGCCCGACGCGGGGACGGCGCGGCTGGACGCCCTCACGACCGAGCTCGTCGCGGCCCTCGGACGGTCGGTGTTCAGCACTGATGGGCGGACGCTCGAGCGGGTCGTCGGCGACCGGCTCGTCGAGCGTGGCTATCGGCTCGCGGTCGCGGAATCTTGCACCGGGGGGTTGCTGGCCTCGCGGCTCACCGACGTCCCCGGAAGCTCGCGCTACTTCGAGGTCGGGACGGTGACCTACTCGAACCAGGCCAAGACCGCCTGTCTCGGCGTGCCAGCCGACGTGATTGCCACCGAGGGCGCGGTCAGCGAGCCGGTGGCGTGCGCCATGGCACTCGGCGCCCGGGCCCGGGCCGGCGTTCAGGCCGCGGTCGGCATCACGGGGATCGCGGGGCCGGACGGCGGGACGGAGACGAAGCCGGTCGGCACCGTGGCGGTCGCGGTCGCGACCGCCGCGGCGCCGGTGTCCCGAACGTTCCGCTTTCTGGGCCGACGGTCCGATATCAAGTTCCAGGCCACCCAGGCTGCGCTCGACCTCCTTCGCCGACGGCTCGACGAGGGCGGGTGATCGCCCGTGCGGCTCTTCATCGCGGTCGATCTGGACCCGGCGCCGCGCGAGGCGGTTCAACGGATCTCGAAGGCGCTGGAGTCGCGGCTCGCCGCCGGCGGCCTGGCCGAGGCGCTTCGATGGGTGCCGCCTGCGAACCGTCACCTGACCCTGTGCTTTCTGGGTGAGGTCTCCGATTCTGTTGCCGCCCGGGTGCGCGGCGTGCTCGAGGCTCCGCTGGCCGTGCCGGCCTTCCACGTGTCGCTGGGCGGGTTGGGGATCTTCCCCCGTGCCGGGGCGCCACGCGTCCTGTGGATGGGTGTCGAGGAGGGCGCCGACGCGTTCGGTCGGCTACACGGCGCCCTGTGCGACCGCCTCCGCCCCTGCGTCGCCGATGTGACACAGGATGGCCGTGCATTCACCCCACACCTCACGCTGGGCCGATTTCGGCGACCGCCGCGGGGCCCGATTGCGGCGATACACCGCGCGCTACGGGTCGACGATGCGGGAGCGAGCGGAGGTTGGCTCGTCGATCGGGTGACGCTCTACCGCAGCCAGTTGACTCCCCGGGGCGCCACGTATCACGCACTACACGCCACGCCGCTCGCCGGAGCACGGCGTCCGCATCCACTATAGTAGTGGGGGAGGTAGATGCTTCTCCCGCTTGCGCTCCTCGGCTACCTGATCGGGTCGATCCCGTTCGCGTTTCTCGTGGCGTCCCAGCTCGCGGGCGCCGACCTCAGGCGACGGGGGAGTCGCAACGTCGGGGCCGCGAACGTGTTCCGGACGAGCGGCCCGCCGCTCGCGCTTCTCGCGGCGATCCTCGATCTGGTCAAGGGCTCGGCGGCGGTCCTGGCCGCGCGCGGCCTCGGCGCCGACGACCTCGGGGCGACGATCTCGGCGGTGGCCGCCGTCGTCGGTCACGTGTATCCCGTCTGGCTGGGCTTTCACGGAGGGAAGGGGGTCGCGACGGCGTGCGGCGCGTTCGGCGTGCTCGCGCCTCTTGCCACGTCGCTGGCCGCCGTAGCGTTCGCCGTGACCCTCGGGCTGACGCGCTACGTGTCCCTGGCCTCGGTTACCGCCGTCGGGTTGGTGGCGCCGCTGATCTACCTCACCCCGGCCCCCCCGTCCGTCGTTGCTGGCGCGGTGGCGACGGCGGGCCTCGTGGTCTTCCGCCATCGATCCAACCTCGCCAGGTTGCTGAGCGGTACCGAGACCCGCCTGGGACATCGAGCGTGAGCGCCTGGACCAGATGGACGAGATTCGTCCGCGGCGCGAGGGTGACCACGCCATGAGGCCGATCGCGGTGCTGGGGGCGGGCAGCTGGGGCACGGCGCTTGCCGTGCATCTGGGGAGAAGCGGCCACCCGGTGCGGCTCTGGGCTCGCGACCCGACCCTGGCCGAGGCGATGCGATCGCAGCGCCTCAACCCGAGCTACCTGTCCGAAATCCCGTTGCCATCGACCGTCGAGCCGACCTCGTCGCTGGCGGCCGCTCTCGCCGAGGCTGCCTTCGTCGTCGCCGCCGTGCCGTCCCACGGGATGCGGAGCGTCATGGCCGCCATCAAGCCGCTCATCGCCCCTTCGGCCATCGTCGTGAGTGCGACGAAGGGACTCGAACGTGACAGCCTCCTGCGCATCTCGGAGGTGATTGCGCAGGTGCTCGGCGATCGGCAGCCCCTGGTCGTCCTGTCGGGGCCCAGCTTCGCGGCGGAGGTGGCGCGCCAGCTGCCGACGGCGATCTGTGTGGCCTCGACCGATCCGGATGCCGTGCGGGAGGTGCAGCTCGAGTTCAGGGCGCGCTACTTCAGGCTCTACGCGAGTGACGACGTTCCCGGGGTCGAGATCGGGGGCGCGATCAAGAACGTCATCGCCATCGCCGCGGGTGTCAACGAAGCCCTGGGTCTGGGGCACGATGCGCTGGCCGCCCTGATCACCCGCGGCCTCGCCGAGATCACGCGACTGGCACACGCCGTCGGCGGTCGTCGGGACACGCTGGCCGGTCTCAGCGGGCTCGGCGATCTCGTCCTCACGTGCACCGGCAGCCTGAGCCGGAATCGCCGGCTGGGAATCGAGCTCGGTCGAGGCCGGCCGCTCGAGGAGATCCTGCAGGGCATGAAGATGGTGGCTGAGGGCGTCAGGACGACCGATGCCGCGCTGGCGCTGGGCGCCCGGCACGGCGTCGAGCTGCCTATCGCTGCCCAGATGTCCGAGGTCCTGGCCAACCGCAAGGATCCGCGTGCCGCAGTCGAGAACCTGATGCTGCGACCTCAGCGCGCCGAGTCCGAGCTGGGCTGACGACGACCGCGGCGACCCGGGCACACGGGACCGGCTTGATACAATGCCATCTGGAAGCGAGCACGCGGCGGGCGTCGCCGATGCGGGGACGCCGTCCTGGGGTGCCGCCGCCGGGCGCTGACCATGGGCATCCTGGAACGGCTACGGCAGAGCCTCGCGCGGACCACCCAGCAGCTGTCGGACCGCTTCGACGGGTTGGCACGGTCGGCCGACACGCCCGAGCGTCGGAGCCGACCTGTCGAGGTCGATACCCTCGACGACCTGCAGGAGCTGCTGATCTCCGCGGATGTCGGTGTCGCCGCGGCCGACCGCATCGCGACCGTCGTGAGGGAAGGCGCAGGCCACGATCTGCGCGATCTGGTCAAGACCGAGATCCGGCGGATCTTCGACGGCGTTGCGCCGTCGGTCATCGATGACCCGGCGCCCCGCGTCGTTCTGGTCGTCGGCGTGAACGGCACCGGCAAGACGACCACGGTCGCCAAGCTGGCCAAGCTCGCCAAGGATGCCGGCGGCACGCCGCTGGTCTGCGCCGCCGACACGTTCCGCGCGGCGGCGGTCGAGCAACTGGAGGTCTGGGCGCAACGCATCGACGTGGATCTGATACGAGCCGGACCCAACGCCGATCCGGCCTCGGTGGTGTACGACGCCATCGTGGCGGGGAAGGCTCGGGCTCGAGATCCCATCGTCGTCGACACGGCCGGCCGCCTCCATACGCGGGTTGACCTCATGCACGAGCTGGGCAAGATCCGGCGGATCGCGGCGCGGGAGATCGACGGTGCGCCGCACGAGGTGCTGCTGGTCCTCGACGCGACGGTGGGACAGAACGGCCTGATCCAGGCCCGCGAGTTCATGGACGCCGCCGGGGTGACGGGCATCGTGCTGTCGAAGCTGGATGGGACCGCCAAGGGCGGCGTGGCCGTCGCCATTGCGCAGGAGCTCGGACTCCCCATCCGCTACGTGGGCGTGGGCGAAGGACTCGACGACCTGGTGCCGTTCTCATCGGACGCCTACGTCGAAGCGCTGTTCGAGGAGCGATGGTAGGGATCGTGGACGCGGACGCGATGCCGGTCGACGACACGCGACGGCTCGACAGCGCGTTCATGGAGCAGGCCCTGCGGCTGGCGGCGCGTGGACGCGGCCTCACGAGCCCGAATCCGATGGTTGGGGCGGTCGTCGTCGCCCCCGCCGGCGGCGTCGTTGGCGCGGGCTATCACGCGCGCGCGGGCGCGCCCCACGCCGAGGTCGAGGCGCTGGCCGCCGCGGGCCCGCAGGCGCGCGGCGCGACGCTCTACTGCACGCTCGAGCCGTGCTGTCACGAAGGGCGGACCGGGCCGTGCGCCGGGCGCATCGTGGCGGCGGGGATCACGCGCGTCGTGGCGGCGATGGAGGATCCGAACCCGCTCGTGAGCGGTGGGGGCTTTCGCTACCTGCGCTCGCATGGCGTCGAGGTCGAGGTCGGCGTGGGGGCGGCCGATGCTTCCCGTCTGAACGAAGCCTTCGTAACCTTCATGCGGCGTCACCGCCCGTTCGTGACGATGAAGGTGGCGCTCAGCCTCGACGGACGGATCGCGGCCGCGCCCGGCGTGCGGACCCGGATCACCTCGTCGAAAGCCCGGCAAGCGGTGGATCTCCTCCGAGCCGAAGTGGACGCGGTGGCGGTCGGCTCCGGCACGGTGCTGGTCGACGATCCGCTGCTGACCGTCCGCGGCGCGCAACGGCGCCGCCCGCTCACGCGCGTGATCATGGACACGCGGCTGCGGACACCGGTCACCGCGCGTCTTCTCGGCACCCTCGATGCCGGCCCGATCGTCGTCGTGACCACCGACGCGGCGAGCACGGCGTATCCCACGCGCGTGGCGGCGCTCGAGCGCGCGGGCGCCCGGGTCGTGGCGACCACCACGCGTGACATGGCGGCGGCGGTGACCCGCCTGGCCGATCTGCGGCTGACGTCGCTCCTCCTCGAGGGTGGAACCGGGGTGCACGCTGCGGCCTGGACCGCGCGTGTCGTGGATCGCGTGCAGATCTACGTGGCGCCGCACGCGCTAGGGTCGGGTGGCGTGCCATGGCTGTCGAACACCGAGTTCTCGTTGGCGGCGCTCGAGCGGTTGAGGGTGGAGCCGTGCGGCACCGATGTTTTCATCGAAGGCGATGTTCACCGGACTGATTGAGGCGGTGGGGCAGGTGGAGGAGGTCAAGCCCGTCGCGACCGGGGTGCGGCTCCGAGTACGGTCCGCGCTCGCCGGGGAGCTGCATGCGGGTGACAGCCTCGCTGTGAGCGGCGTGTGTCTGACGGTCACCGCCGTGGGAGGCGAGCAGCTACACGCCGACGTATCGCCGGCCACACTGCACGCGACGTCGCTGGGGCGGCTGCGCCCCGGGGCCCTGGTCAACCTCGAGCGTCCCCTGCGCGCGGACAGCCGGCTCGGCGGGCATTTCGTTCAGGGACACGTCGATACCACCGGGACGATCGACGAGCTACGACGCGACGGCGAGTTCTACTGGCTCACGGTCGTGTTCCCGGAGCTCCTCGCCCCCTACCTCGTGCTCAAGGGGTCGGTCGCGGTGGACGGCATCAGCCTGACCGTCGCCGGTCTGAGCGAGAGTCGGCTCGACGTGCAGATCATTCCCTACACGTGGGAGCACACGAGCCTGCGTTCCGCTCGGGTCGGAGACGCCGTTAATCTGGAAAGCGATATCCTGGGCAAGTACGTGGTCCGCGTCGCCGAGCTGGGTACGCAGGGGTCCGGGTCCCGATCGACGCACTAGTCAGCCCGTGGTGAAAGTCCTGCGTTGCACCAAGGGCGGCGCTGCGCCCGGCTGGTAAGGCGCGAGGAGCAAGAATACCGGGAGTATTTGACCCGTCGTGAACGATGCCCAACGCAGCCCGCAGCGGGATGCAGCGCCGGCCGACTGCAGCAGGACTTTTACCACGGGCTGCTAGTGTAGCTGCCCACCCTGTCGTCGTGGGGTCCGTGCTGGTCGCCTCAGGGAAAGGACTGGTCATGCCGAGGAGGCTAAAGATCGCGAAACAGGCGAAGCGGACCACCGCGCGGCGGTCGTTCGCCACGATCGAGGAGGCCCTCGATGCGATTCGTGACGGCCGGATGATCATCGTCGTGGACGACGAGAATCGCGAGAACGAGGGCGATCTCACGATTGCCGCCGAGAAGGTGACGCCGGAGGCGATCAACTTCATGGCGCGCCACGGACGGGGTCTCATCTGTATGCCCATGACGCCCGACCGGCTCGACGCGCTCGAGATTCCGCTGATGGTGAGTCAGAACACGGCGCGGTTCCACACCGCGTTCTGCGTCTCCGTCGAGGCCAAGGCCGGTACCAGCACCGGGATCTCCGCCGGCGACCGCGCGGCCACCGTGCTGGCGGCCATCGATCCGAAGAGCGGGCCGAGCGATCTGGCGCGACCTGGCCACATGTTTCCGCTCCGGGCGCGATCCGGCGGCGTCCTCGTCCGGGCGGGCCAGACGGAGGCCGCTGTGGATCTCGCGCGCATCGCGGGTTTGTACCCGGCCGGCGTCATCTGCGAGATCATGAACCAGGACGGCACCATGGCCCGTGTGCCCGAGCTTGCGCGGTTTGCCAAACGGCACCGGCTGCCCATGATCACGATCGCCGACCTGATCGAGTACCGCACCCGCAACGAGCAGCTCGTCCAGCGAGCGGCCTCGGCCAAGCTGCCGACGGAGCACGGCGAGTTCCGGGTGCACGCCTTCGAGAGCCAGATCGACGGCCAGACCCACGTGGCGCTCGTGCGGGGAGAGATCGGCGCAGGCGACCGCGTGCTGGTGCGGGTTCACTCACGCTGTCTGACGGGGGATGTGTTCCATTCCGCCCGCTGCGACTGCGGGGCGCAGCTCGCCGCGGCGATGCAGCGAATCGGCGAGGAAGGGCGCGGCGTGCTTCTCTATCTCAACCAGGAGGGCCGGGGCATTGGCCTGGCCAACAAGATCCGCGCCTATGCGCTCCAGGACGAGGGCTATGACACGGTGGAGGCGAACGAGCGGCTCGGCTTCAAGGCCGACCAGCGCGACTACGGTATCGGCGTCCAGATTCTCCGCGACCTGGGAGTCCGTAGCATGCGCCTGCTTTCGAACAATCCCCGCAA
Source organism: Vicinamibacterales bacterium (assembly GCA_965197935.1). Lineage (GTDB taxonomy): Bacteria > Acidobacteriota > Vicinamibacteria > Vicinamibacterales > CAZQMT01 > CAZQMT01. The sequence goes on from CBDAOD010000003.1 coordinate 2,976,217, forward strand.
GCTCGTGGGCCTGGAGGGATACGAGCTGTCGGTCGTGGAATGGCTGCCGCTCGAGGTGTGGGTCTCGGATGGCACGCGTGGCTACCTGCAGACGAAGAAACGCAAGCTCGGACACAAGCTGTCGTCCGTCTAGCAGCGACGGCCCGCGCCTTGACAGGCTACCGGACGGTGCCTTAGCATAAACGATTGCGCCTGAAGCGCTTACGGCCCTTCCACGACCCGTGGGCTGAGCCGCACACGGGGGTCTCACCCAGATCATGTTCGAGGCACTGAGCAGCCGGCTCCAAGGCATCTTCGCCACGCTTCGTGGTGAGGCACGCTTGACCGAGGAGACGGTCGAGTCCGCGTTGCGGGAGATCCGCCTCGCGCTGCTCGAGGCCGACGTGAACTTCAAGGTCGTGAAGGCGTTCACCGACAAGGTCAAGGACCGCGCCCTCGACCAGGAAGTGCTCCGCAGCCTCACCCCGGCGCAGCACGTCGTGCGCATCGTGCGGGACGAGATGCTGGCGCTGTTCGGCGAGACCGTCGGCGGCCTGCCACCCGGGCCCAAGGGCATGCGGGTGATCCTGCTGCTCGGCCTGCAGGGCTCCGGCAAGACGACCACGACGGCCAAGCTGGGTCGGTGGCTGGCCCGGCAAGGGCGGCACCCGATCCTCGTCTCGACCGACGTGCGACGACCGGCTGCCATCCAGCAGCTGAGCGTGCTCGCCGCGCAGGTCGGGCTCAGGGTCCACGAGCCGGCGGATCTGATGGACCCGATCGAGCGGGCCACCGGTGCTCTCGCGGCCGCGCGCACACTCGGATTCGACACGCTGCTGGTCGATACCGCCGGCCGACTGCACATCGACGACGAGCTGATGGCGGAGCTCGAGGCGATCCGGGCCGCCATCGATCCCACCGACTCGCTGTATGTCGCGGACGCGATGACGGGCCAGGACGCCATCAAGAGCGCCGGCGAGTTCAATCGGCGTCTTGGTGTGAACGGTGTGGTGCTCTCCAAGATGGACGGCGATGCCAGGGGTGGGGCCGCACTGTCGGTGGTTGCGGTCGTGGGGGTGCCCATCGCGTTCGTGGGCAGCGGGGAGCGCCTCGAGGATCTGGAGCCGTTTCACCCCGACCGGGTCGTCTCCCGTGTGTTGGGCATGGGCGACGTGCTGACGCTCATCGAGAAGGCCGAGCAGGTCGTCACGCGGGAAGATGCGGCGCGGCTGGAGGAGCGGATCCTGCAGGACGAATTCACGCTGCAGGATTTCGCCGACCAGCTGCGGACCATCAAGAAGCTGGGGCCGCTCGACAGCGTGCTCGGCATGATTCCCGGCGTGGCGGGGCTGAAGCTGCCCACCGAGGGGGTCGACGAGCGGCGGTTCGGTCGCCTCCAGGCGATTATCGGCTCGATGACGCCGCGGGAGCGCCAGCGCCACCAGATCATCAACGGCAGCCGCCGCAAGCGGATTGCGAGGGGCAGTGGCGTGTCGGTCGAGGAGGTCAACCAACTGCTCCGGCAGTTCGTGCAGATGCGGAAGATGATGAAGACGATGGGGGGGCTGGCGGGCGTCGCTCGCGGCCGCAAGAAGGGGCGGAAGCGTCGCGGCCGACTTCCCGCCCTCGGGAGCCTTGGCTCGTTAGGCCGCTGAGGTGGTCCGCCGGATCGCGATGAGCCAATCGGCTCGCGGATCCAGGAGGGTGACCAGAGAGGTAGAAACGGGACATGCTGGCGATTCGAATGAGACGGATGGGGGCCAAGAAACGACCGTTCTTTCGCGTCGTGGTCACTGACTCGCGCTCGCCGCGAGACAGCCGGTTCGTGGAGGCGCTCGGCCACTACGACCCCACGAAGCGTCCGGAGCACCTCGACATCGATGCCGATCGGTTGGCGCACTGGTTGAAGGCGGGCGCTCGACCTTCGGACACCCTGCGCACGCTCGTCGACCGCCTGGCCAGACGGCCGGCCGAGGTGCCGGAGCCGATCGCGCCGGTGGCGAAGCCGGCGCCGGTGCCGGTCACGGCGGCCGCCGAGCCGCCGCCGGCGGCGGAGGCTCCAGCCGAGTCGCTCGGTGTGCCGGAGGAGGCTCCGTCGGCCGATGCGGCGCCCGTTGAGACGCCCGAGGAGCCACCCGCATCGTGAGCCGACTGCAGGACCTCGTGGGCGTGATGGCCCGCGCGCTGGCCGATCATCCCGAGGCGGTCGCCGTCACCGAGGCCGAGCACCAGGGCCGGGTCGTACTTGAGGTGTTCATGGCGCCCGGGGACCTGGGGCGGGTCATCGGCCGGCAGGGACGGACGGCGGCGGCGCTCCGGGTGCTGCTGGCCAGCGCGGCAGAGCCGGACGGGAAGGAGACGATGCTCGAGTTTCGCGAGGCTCGATCCAGCCCATGAGCGACCCGTGGGAAGAGATGGTGCTCGTGGGCCGGGTCGCCCGCGCCCACGGCAACCGCGGCCAGGTCATCGTCAACCCCGAGACCGATTTTCCGGAGACGCGGTTCGGGCTCGGGCAGACGCTGTTCGTGAATCGGGAGGCCGGCGTCCAGCCGCTCACGGTCGCATCGGTTCGCTTGCATCGAGGGCGCCCAATCGTGGGGCTCACCGGTGTGGAGACCATGAGTGCCGCGGAGGCGATGGCCGGGGTGGAGCTGCGCGTGCCGGTGACGTCGCTGGAGCCATTGCCGCCGGGCATGTTCTATCGGCATGATCTGGTGGGATGTGCCGTGAAGACCGTCGCGGGCACCGGCGTGGGCACCGTCGCCAGCGTGGAGGGCTCGCTCGAAGGCAGCCGCCTCGTCGTGCGGAACGGCATCGGGAACGATGGGCATGAGATTCTCATCCCCCTGGTCGAGGATATCTGCGTGCGGATCGACATGATGGAACGCCAGATCACGATCGATCCGCCCAGCGGGTTGCTCGAGCTGAACGCGTGAGGGCGGCGCGGGCCGTCGGGATCGGGACGTGAAGGCCGACATCATCACGATCTTTCCGCGCATGTTCGAGGCGCCGCTCGCCGAGGGCTTGCTCGGGCGGGCGGTGAGGGCCGGTCTGCTGGATGTCCGCGTGCACGATTTGCGGGATTTCTGCGAGGATCGCCACCGGGCCGTCGATGACGTGCCCTACGGAGGCGGACCCGGGATGGTCTTCAAGCCCGAGCCGCTGTTCCGGGCCGTGGACTGGGTGCAGGCCCACCGCGGGGCGCCGTCCGCGGTGCTCCTGACGTCGCCCCAGGGGCGGCGTTTCTCGCACGCCGAGGCGGAGCGCCTGAGCCGGTTACCGCACCTCGTCGTGCTGTGCGGTCGCTACGAGGGCATCGACGAACGGGTGAGAGACCGAATCGCCACCGACGAGATCTCGATCGGTGACTACGTGTTGAGCGGAGGGGAGCTGGCCGCGATGGTCGTGCTGGATGCCGTCGCGCGCTTGTTGCCGGGCGCGGTCGGCGACGAGCAGTCGGTGGAGGCAGATTCGTTTGCGCGAGGGTTGCTCGATTGTCCCCACTACACGCGGCCGGCCGTCTTCCGTGGCTTCGAGGTGCCGGCGGTGCTGACGTCGGGACACCATGGTGAGATTCGCCGCTGGCGCAAGCGCGCCGCCGTCCAGCGTACGCTGGAGCGACGCCCCGACCTGCTGCCGGGCGCCGTTCTGGACGACGAGGAGCGAGAGATCCTACGCGAGCTGATCGAGGAACGTGAGAAGGGAGCAACGCCATGAACGCGATCGAGATGGTCGAGCAGAAGCAGTCGGTCGAGCGGCCGGCGCTCCGGGCGGGCGACACCGTTCGCGTCCACGTGAAGGTACGCGAGGGCGACAAGCAGCGCATCCAGGTGTTCGAGGGGATTATCATCGGTCTTCACCGGGGTGGAACGCGCGCCTCGTTCACGGTGAGGAAGGTATCGTTCGGCCAGGGGGTCGAGCGGATCTTCCCGTTGCACTCCCCGAGCATCGATCGGATCGAGGTGGTGCGGAGCGCTCGCGTGAGGCGGGCCAAGCTGTACTTCCTCCGTGGTCTGCGCGGGAAGGCCGCCCGGATGCGGGAGCAAAAGCGGCGGCCCGCCTGACGGACTGCTCTCGGAGGCTCGCATGGGCAGGCTTCGAGCGCTTCGCACGATCGAAAACGCGGTCCGGCGACTCGGGTTCGTCCGCGTGGCCGGCGTGGACGAGGTGGGGCGTGGCTGCCTGGCGGGTCCCGTCGTCGCCGCCGCCGTCGTGCTCGATCCGTCGCGTCACGTACCCGGCGTCCGGGATTCGAAGCGGCTCACGCCGGCCCAGCGAGAGCGTCTCCACGACGAGATTGTCGAGGTGGCGGCCGGCTGGGCGGTTGCTGGCGTCGAACCCGACGAGATCGACCGGCTGAACATCCACCGAGCCTCGCTCACCGCGATGCGGCATGCCGTCGTCGCGCTCGACCCACTTCCGGACTTCGTCCTCGTGGATGCCTTTCGGATTCCAGGTCTGCTCATGGCGCAGCGTGGAGTGATCCATGGCGACGCCCGCTGTGCCGCCATCGCCGCGGCATCCATCGTGGCAAAGGTTCGGCGCGATCGGCTGATGCGGTCGTTGCACGAGCAAGACCCGCGATACGGGTTCGATCGCCACAAGGGCTACGCCACGGCCACCCATCTGGCGGCGGTTGCCCGTTTCGGCTACTCGACTGCTCACCGGCGCTCGTTTCGGCCGCCCTCGCTCTTCGATGTGCTGGAGCGGGCCGGGACCCACGCCGACACTACAGGTTGATGGGGTTCAATCGAGAGAAGACCCTCCGGAAGGCAGAACGGCTTCTGCGGAAGGGCCGCACCCAGGCGGCCATCGCGGCCCTGTCGCAGGTACACGAGCACGAGCCCCGCGACTGGACGAGCGCCATCTCGCTTGGCGACCTCTACGTCGAGTCGGGAGACGTGAACAAGGGGATCGCGCTCTACCGGGACATGGGGCAGCAGGCGCTCGACGGCGGCATCCTGCCTCGCGCCGCAGCGGTCTACAGGAAGATTCTCAGGATCCATCCGGATGATGACCTCGCCCTGTTGCAGATGGCGGAGGTGACGTCGCTCCAGCGCCTCCAGGCCGAATCGCGCGCACAGCTGTGGGGCATCCTGGAGGCGCCACAGGAAGCTCAACGGGACGAGCCGGTCGCGCCGGCGCCCGCTGCTCCGCCACCGCCAGAGCTTCCCGGCGCCGTTGATTGCGAGGAGTATCTTCGGGCGGCGCGGGTCGTTGCCGAGACCGGTGCTCGCGCCGGCGCGGCGGCCCCACTCCGTGCAGTCGCGGTCGACCTCTCGCGCAACGGTCGTGAGGCCGATGCGCTCCGTATGCTCCGTGAGGCCGTCCGTCTCGATCCAGGCGACACGGCAGGACGCACACAGCTGGTCCAGGCCAGCCTGACGTCGCAGGACCCCGAGGCGGACCGGCAGACCCTCGCCGGGCTGGCGACGGACGAGGAGCCGGGTCTGCGGCTGGCGCTGGCGGAGCTGGATCTGCGCGCGCGGCGCGACGACGCCGGACGCCAGCAGCTCCAACGGATCCTGGACCTTGATGCGGACGGCAGGGATTCATTGCTGCAGCTGGGCTGGACGCTGGGGGGTGTCGACGAGGACGCATCCTTCACGTGCATCGACGTGCTGGTCGGGGCCGCGGTCGCCGCGGACGACTGGGGGGAAGCGGCGGCCCTGCTTCGGCATTTTCTCACCCGCGCCCCGGGTGTGACTCCGGCGGCGCTCAATCTGGTGGAGGTGTGCGTCGACGGTGGACTGCAGGATCAGCTCAGGGATGCCTGGGCGCGGCTGGCCGAGGCCGAGCGGGCCGGCGGCCGGGTGGAGCATGTCGAGCGGCTGGCGGAGGATCTCGAGCCCATCGAGCCCGGTGGCGCCGCTCCCGCCCACATCGACTTGATTCCCAAGCCGCTGGCCGAGCTGCGGGGACAGCCGTCAACGGAGGAGGCGGTCGAGGCGGGCGTCGGCGCAGGTCTCCCGGGGGGTAGCGACGCGATCGATCGGCTCGAGCCCGTCCACGAAGTCGAGGAGATCGCGCCGGAGGCGCCGGTGCCGGCGGAGCTCGTGGCGCCGCCTCTCGAGCCGCCCCGGCCCAGCGGTGCCGAAGCGGAGCCCACGCGAGACGTGCCGCGTCTCGAGGTGGAGGAGGAAGAGTGGCCGAGCGATGTCCTGGAGGGGCTCGAGCAGGTCGAGCAGGAGCTCGACGGGACGACACCCATCATACCAACGACGGCGCCGGCACCGCCTGGCGAGATCGCGGCGCGGGTGAGTCTCGCCGCGCCGACCCCTGGTGGGAGCTCGCAGCCGGCGGATGAGGCGAAGCCACCGCTGCCGACCACGGAGGAGCTGTTCCAGAACGCGTTTGTCGCCTTCGAGGAGGCACTCGAGGCGAGCCGCCGCACGGCCGCGGAGTTCCCGACACCCGGCACCCCTACCCTGACCACCGAGCCTGCGCCCGCCGTCGAAGCTGTGGAGCTCGACGCGTTGCTGAGCGGGGAGCCGGTGGAGCCCCCCGCTGCCCTCGAGCCGCGTCCGGTTCCGAGCGAGCCGCCGGCCGTGGTCGCGCCGCCGGCGGTCGCGACCGGTGCGGATGTGCCGCCGGTCGCGGAGCCGCGGGTTCCGAGCGAGCCACCGGCCGTGGTCGCGCCGCCGGCGGTCGCAGCCGGTGCGGATGTGCCGCCGGTCGTCGAGCCGCCGGTTCTGAGCGAGCCACCGGCCGTGGTCGCGCCGCCGGCGGTCGCGGCCGGTGCGGATGTGCCGCCGGTCGTCGAGCCGCCGGTTCCGAGCGAGCCGCCGGCCGTGGTCGCGCCGCCGGTGGTCCCGGCCGGTGCGGATGTGCCGCCGGTCGCAAGGGCACCCGTTCCGGTCGCGCCGCCACCAGAAATCACGCCGCCGGCCGTGCTCGAGGCCACTACCGCCGATCAGGCTCCCACGCTGCCGGCGCCCGCCGGCGTCGCGCCGCCGTCCGACGTCGTGCCTGCGCCACAGGTCGGCTCTCCCGTGCGGGAGGGAGTTGGCGCGACTCCCCCGGGAGAGGGCGTGTGGCGGGAGGAAGACGCTCGAGAGCTGGAAGCGGCCGCGACCGTCCCCGCGCAGCGGTTCGAGGCGACCTGCCGACTGGGTCGCCTCTGCCGCGACAACGGCATGCTGAGCGACGCGGTCGGGTGGTTTCAGCGTGCCGCTCTGGCACGTGCCCCGACGCCGGAGGCCGGGCTCGCACTTCGCTACGACCTGGCCGATGCGCTGGAGGGCACCGGCCAGCCGGCACAGGCGTTGGCCGTGTTCAGGGGCGTGCACAGTGAGGCCGCGGACTACCGCGACGTCGTGACGCGAATCGGACGGCTCTCCGAACTAGGAGGATGAGATTCAGGCACTGAGCCGGCTGCTCTTCATCGTGTTCTTCGTCGAGATGGGACTGGTGTTGGTCATGGTCCCCTGGTCTGCGTTCTGGGATCGTAACTACTTCGCCGAGACGATACCGGTCGTTCGCCACATCATTAATAACGGCTTCGTTCGAGGCGCGGTGTCGGGGCTTGGCCTCGTGAACGTGCTCACCGGGCTGGTCGACCTGAACAGCCTGTTGCGAGGACGCCGGTTCGAGCGCGTGTCCGGCGCCTCGGCCGGCTCTCCTTCGAACCCGCCTGACGTCGACGGGTCCCGCGCTGGCCGGGTCGAGGTGGGGTAGTGCGCGCGGTCGGCCAACGGCTGTCGACCGAGGCACCCGTCCTCTGCCTCGTGACCGATCGCCGTCGGCTGTCGGGCGTGCGAGCGGGTGCGGAGGAGACGGCCGCTGCGGTGGTGGCGCAGGTGCGGGCGGCTGCGGAGGCCGGGGTCGATCTCGCGCAGATCCGGGAGCCGGATCTGGACGACCGGCGGCTGGCGGACCTGGTGGAGCGGTGCCTGGCGGTCACCCGCGGCACATCGACACGAGTGTTGGTGAACGAGCGCCTCGACATTGCGCTGGCCGTTGGCGCGGGGGGTGTGCACCTGCGTGCCGATTCGATCGCGGCGGGGCGGGCCCGAGAGCTGACTCCCCCGGAGTTCCTGATCGGGTGCTCAGTACACGGCGCGGAGGAGGCGAAGGCGGTGGTCACCGCCGGTGGACTGGATTATTTGATCTACGGCACGGTGTTCGCGACGGCTTCGAAGCCGGCCGGTCATCCGTGTGGCGGTCTCGAGGGGCTGGCACGTGCGGCTCACGCGGTCGACGTCCCGGTGATCGCGATTGGAGGAATCACGGAGCGCGAGCTTCCGCGAGTACATCGGGCGGGCGCGGCGGGATTCGCGGCGATCGGGTTTTTCCAGGATCGCCCGGCGGCCGGAGGCGCACTCGACTTGCGGGGACGCACCGACCGGGCGCGGCGGTTGCTTGACGCCGCGTGACGGGTTCTCTACAGTTGGGTCTGGTAGCCCGGGACGATAGTCCCGTGTCGTCTACACGCTGACCCCATCATGCCAGAGTCAACGGCACCGCACGCGGACTTCGGCGAACATCTGCGACAGGCGCGAGAGCAGCGGGGGATCTCGCTCCGACAGGTGGCTGCCGCCACCAAGATCTCGATCAACGCGCTCGAGGCGCTGGAGCGCAACGACGTCTCGCGGCTTCCGGGCGGTATCTTTTCGCGTGCCTTCGTGCGGTCCTATGCGTCCGAGATCGGACTCGATCCCGAAGCCTCGCTTCAGGAGTTTCTGGCCCGATTCCCGGATGAGGGTGCGGCGGCGAAGCTGGGCCACGTGGATCTGGCGGAGGAGAACGAAGGGGCGAATCGCGAGATGGCGGGCGTGCTCCTCAAGCTGGCCGGCATCGGGATCCCCGTGACCCTCGCGGTCGTTTACTTCAGCCTGAGCAGCGGCGGATCCGCCTCGTCGCCCATGGCCGATCCGCCGGCAGCGGTCGCCGCGGAGCAGACCGATGCGGTGGCGGAGGGCAGCGGCTCGGCGACTGGCGCCCCGGCGCCGCTGGACCCGCGGGCGGTCACGGGTGCCGTGGTGTCCCGCGAATCCGAGGTCGTCGCGAGCGACGGGGGGGTGGTCACGATGGAGATTCGCCCGCGCGGACCGTGCTGGATCTCCATGACGGTCGATGGCGAGCGAGTCCTGTCGCGTGTCGTCAATCGCGGAGAGCGCCTGGTGCAGCAGGCGGCGCAGGAGATCCGGCTCGATATCGGGGACGCGGGGCAGTTCGCCTACACGATCAACGGCCGGCCCGGCCGGTCGCTCGGCCGGTCCGGAGAGGTCGTCAGGGTGCGGATCGACCTGGAGAACTATCGAGACTACCTGGGACGGTCGCCTGCGGCGTTCGGCTCCGATCGGTGAGCCGCACCGCGCGGGCCCCTTCGATGGAATCGAAACAGCCGCCCATCACGCTCCTACCGGTGCTCGAGCGACTCAAGCTCGCCGCCAAGGGCACGCGGGAGCAGCGAACGGTTCTGATACGCGATCCCCACAAGGTCGTTGCGGTGGCCGTGCTCAACTCCCCCAAGCTGACGGAGACCGAGGTCGAGGGCTTCGCGAAGATGGCCAACGTCTCGGCCGAAGTCCTACGGATTATCGGCACGACGCGCGCGTGGGTGAAGAACTACGCGATCATGTCGGCGCTGGCCCGCAACCCGAAGACGCCACCGGCCATCTCTCTCGGGCTCGTCTCGCGGCTGAACGGCCGCGACATGAGGCTGCTGTCCACCGACCGCAACGTGCCAGAAGCCGTGCGCATCGCCGCGCGGAAGTTCACCCTCGCCCACCAGTCGCGGCGCTAGTCCGCTCGCGACGCTCCGCCTCACCGTCGCCGCCGGTGCTCCTTGCCGCCGGCGCCGCGGCTCTTCGAGCGGGCCCACTCGGATCGCATCTGCGAGAGGCCGTCCATGTAGACGGAGGCGCGCTCGCGGTCGTCCTCCTGGTCCAGCGACTTCAACAGCGTCACGGCGCGGGCCAGGTCTCGCTCGATGGTGCGCGGCGTCGCCTCGTGGTATAGGCGGCGAATGCGCTCCACGACGCGTGCGGCGTCCGGCTCCGGGCTCACGACGGATGCTCCGTCATCTCGACCGTGAGCCCGTCGGTGTCGATGCGGTAGTCGAGCGGCGCCATCCCCGCGCCGCGCAGGGCGTGCGCGACGGCGGCTGACCGATCCGGGTCGGCGAAGCACAGCACGCACCCGCCGCCGCCCGCCCCGCAGACCTTCGAGGCCAGGGCTCCGGCGTCGCCGGCGATGGCCATCAGCCGATCGATCGCCGGGGTGGTGACGCCTGGTGCGAGTCCCTTGCGGCAGTCCCATTCAAGGGCGATCTGCCGTCCGACCTCCGGCCAATCGCCCGCCACGAGCGCCGACCGCATCGCGGAGGCGATGTCGCGGATACGCTCGAAGCTGTCGAAGACGCGCCGATCGCCGTCGACGTGGCGCTTGGTGACGTCCCAGTTGTTGATGCCCGACTGACGAGAGGCGCCCGTGTAGGCGAGCACGATCCGGCGCTCGAGCTGGGCGGCCGGCACATCGAGCGCGACGCGACGGACGCCGTCCACCCGCAGCTCGACCGCCGATATGCCCCCGTAGAGCGCGGGACGGTAGTCCTGCACGCCAATCGGGACCTCGATGACCTGTGCCTCGAGGTTCATGGCGATCGTGAGCAACTCCTCGGGTGTGCGTCGGGATCCCGTCCAGGCGTTCAACGCGGCGCACAGCGCCACCGTCAGCGCGGACGAGCCGGCGATGCCCGCGCCGAGCGGCGAGTCCGAACGCGTCGTCAGGTCGACGCCATCGACGCGGAAGAAACGCAGGGCGCGCCCCGGCAGGCGGAAATCGGGCGCATCCGGCGCGTCGGCCCATCCCGTCGTCTCGATCGAGCGGCCCGTGTCCCGCGACGTGAGGCCGCACCGACGATCGCGGCGCGCCACGACACTGCAGCTCGCCCGGAGGCTGATGGCGGCGTTGATCGTCTGAGCGCCGTCATGGTGCAGGTAGAGTGGCCAGATGTCGAGCGTGCCGCCGGCGAGGTCGAGCCGAGTGGGAGCCGACGCGTGGACGCGCACCGGCGCATTATAATGGCTGGCGCGACCGCATCTGCGCGCGCCGCCGCTCCCACGTCCGGTCGTCGCCCACCGTTACCCCATGCTCACCCTGCGCGAGGTTCGTCGTCAGGTCGGCCAGCTGATCATCGCCGGATTCGATGGCCACGAGATCCCGGTCGAGCTTCGCTCGATCTCACACGAGTTCGATCTCGGGGGCGTGATCCTGTTCGCCCGAAACGTGGTGGAGCCCGAGCAGGTGATGGAGGTCTCGCGGCAGGCGCGGTCGATGACCTCGACCCTGCCCCCCTGGGTGAGCGTCGACCAGGAGGGCGGCCGCGTCGCGCGGTTACGCGCCCCGTTCACCGAGTGGCCGCCCGCCGCGACCCTCGGGCGATGCGGTAACCCCGCCCTCGCGGCGCGGTTCGGTCAGGCCATGGCGGCCGAGCTCAAGGCGGTGGGCATCTCGTTGGATTTCGCCCCGGTGCTCGACGTCGCCACGAATGCGGAGAATCCCGTGATCGGCGATCGCGCGCTGGCGTCGGACGCCGGAGCGGTGGCGCGGCTGGGTGTCGCGATCATCCGCGCGCTCCAGGCAGGCGGAGTCGCGGCGTGTGGCAAGCACTTTCCCGGGCACGGTGACACCCGCGTGGATTCGCATCTCGAGCTGCCGATCCTCGATCACCCACCCGAGCGGTTGCGAGAGGTGGAGCTGGTACCGTTTCGGGCGGCCGTCGAGGCCGGCGTGGCCGCGATCATGACCGCCCACGTCGCGCTGCCGGCGTTCGATGGCGACCGGCCGGCCACCTTGTCGGCGACCGTGCTGAAGGGCGTGCTCCGTGACGAGCTGGGGTACGACGGGCTCGTCGTGAGCGACGACCTCACGATGCGCGCCATCGCCGACCGGTACGCGCAGGCCGATGCGGCGGTCCTGGCCGTCGCGGCGGGATGCGACTCCGTGCTGCTGTGCGATGGAGATCATGACGGTCAGGCGGCGACGCTCGAGGCGCTCGTCCGGGCGGTGGAGGACGAGGCGCTCCCGCGGTCACGGGTGGCCGCGGCGTTCGAGCGACAGCGGCGAGCCAAGGAACGGTTCTTGCTCTCGTCGCCGACGCCGCAGTCCGCGCATGTCCTGCGGTCGGTTCTCGCCCGCAGCGAGCACGTGGCGGTGGCGGAGGAGATGGCGAGGTTCGCGTAGTGTCGGCCGACCGCAGGCTCGAAGGCGACATGATCAAACCGCGCGCGCTCCGTCCGGGTGACGGCGTTGCGCTGGTGGCGCCCGCCAGCCCCTTCCCGAAGGCGGATTTCGAACGCGGGGTTGCCGAGCTGCGCCGCCTCGAGCTTGAACCGGTCTACGACGAGAGCGTGTTCGACCGGCGCGGATACGTGGCCGGCGAACCCGACGTGCGCGCGCGGGCTATCCGCCGTGCCTGGCGCGATCCTTCGGCATCGGCGGTCCTCGGTGTCCGGGGTGGCTACGGAAGCGTCCAGGTCCTGCCGCTCCTCGACCCGCAGGAGGCGCGAGAGGCACGCAAGCCGTTCATCGGATACAGCGATCTGACCTCGGTCCTGATCTATCTCACCAGTGTGTGCGGAATCGTGTGTTTCCATGGTCCGACGCTGTGCGGGCGGCTGGCGCAGCAGGACGCGGGCTACGACGAATCGACCTTCGTCCGCAGCCTCATGAGAGCGGAGCCGCTCGGGGAGGTACAGGGCCCCGCGGTCGAAACCGTCAAGGCCGGCGATGCTGCCGGTGTGTTGCTCGGCGGCACGCTGACGCAGATTCTCGCCTCGCTCGCCACGCCCTTCGCCTTCGACCCGCCGGTCGATTACGTCCTGTTCGTCGACGAGATCGGCGAGCGTCCGTACCGGATCGATCGGCTGCTGACCCAGCTGCGGCTCAGCGGCCTGCTGCGCCGGGCGTCGGCGATCGTGTTCGGCGAGCTCCCGGGGTGCGACGAGCCGACCGGGGCGCCGACGGCACGTGGCGTCGTGGCCGATGTGATGGCGGACTTCGCCGGCCCCGTGCTGTTCGGGCTGCCATCCGGACATGCCAGCGCGCCGGCCCTCACTCTACCCCTCGGCGTACGCGCGCGCGTGGTGGCCGGCGTCCGACCGAGACTCGTCATCGAGGAGCCCGCGGTGGAGGCACGATAGTGGGCGCGCGGCATCCGGCGAGGCCATGAGACGAATCTACCTGATCGGCATCTGCGGCACGGGCATGGCGGCGCTGGCCGCCATGCTGAAGGCGCGTGGCTTCGAGGTCCGCGGGTCCGACCGGGCCGTCTACCCACCGATGAGCACGTTTCTGGAAGCGCAGGAGATTACTCCGGTCCTCGGCTACCGGGCCGAGCACATCACCGACGATCTGGATCTCGTCGTGGTCGGGAACGCCATCTCCCGCGGCAACCCGGAGCTCGAGGCGGTGTTGGACCGCAAGATCCGATACGCGTCGCTGCCCGAGGTGCTCCGCGACCACTTCCTCTGGGGGGCTCGCTCGACGGTCATCGCGGGGACCCACGGCAAGACGACCACGGCCGCGATCACGAGCTGGCTGCTGTTCCACGGCGGTCTCGATCCGAGCTTCTTCATTGGGGGCATCCCGGAGAACTTCGCGTCAGGCTTTCGCCTGGGCGGTGGACGCGACTTCGTGATCGAGGGCGACGAGTACGACAGCGCCTTCTTCGACAAGACCGCGAAGTTCCTGAAGTACTTGCCGGACATCGCCATCGTAGGGAACATCGAGTTCGACCATGCGGACATCTACGACGATCTCGCGGCGATTCGCCTCGCGTTCGGTCGGCTGGCGACCCTCGTCCCGCGCCGGGGGCTTCTGCTCCTCGGCGCCGACGCCGAGGCAGCCATGGCCTTGCGCTCGGGGGCGCACTGTCCCGTCGAGACGTTCGGCCTGTCGGACGGGGCGGACTGGCAGGCCTACGATCTGTCGACGGGATCCGACGGGACGCAATTTCACGTACGTCGCGGCACGGAATCCTACGGCGTGTTCGAGATGGGGCTCGTGGGAGCCCACAACGTCCGCAACGCGCTCGCGGCGGTCGCCGTGGCCGCGAGCCTGGGTCTCGACTCCGGCACTCTGGTCGACGGCCTGAGGCGGTTTCGGGGTGTCAAGCGCCGCCTCGAGCTGCGGGGGACGGTGGCCGGCGTGGCGGTCTACGATGACTTCGCGCATCACCCCACGGCCATCGCCGAGACGGTCGCTGCGCTCCGGGCCGCGCACCCCGAACGCCGGCTCTGGGCGGTCTTCGAGCCGCGCTCGGCCTCCACGTGCCGCCAGATCTTCCAGGCGGAGTTCGCGGAGTCGTTTCGAGGCGCCGACGAGATCATCATCGCCAGCGTGTATCGGGTGAGCCTGCCCGAGCGCGAGCAATTGTCGGTCGAGCAGCTCGTCGCCGATCTGCGGCATGCCGGCCAGCGTGCGCGGCCTGGCGGCACGGTCGACGAGATCGTGGACACCATCGTCGAGGAATGTCGCGCCGATGACATCGTGCTCCTGATGTCCAACGGTGGTTTCGACGACATCCACCGCAAGCTGCTCGGTGCGCTCGAGGAGCGTCGGTGATCTGAGGGTGCCCGTGACAGGCTCGTTTCGGATCGTGCGTGCCGGTGACTCGATGATCTCGGTCGAGTTCGACGCGCGCATCGATCCCGCGGTGAATGGCCGGGCCGTGTCGCTGGGCACCGGATTGTGTCGGGCGCTGCCCCCGGGCGTCCGCGACGTCGTGACCGGCTACCGCACGGTGGCGGTGTATTTCGATCCTCTCCGCACGCCTCTCGACCGGCTTCTGGCGGACGTCGAGCGGTTGGCGCTGCGGGAGCCTGAACCGTGGGCGTCGCAGCGGCGGCCGATCGAGGTGCCGGTCTGCTATGGTGGCGAGCACGGGCCGGACCTGTCGGCGGTCGCGGAGTACGGGCGCTGCCCGGCACCCGAGGTCGTGCGGCGGCATGCAGAACCGCTCTACCACGTCTACATGGTGGGGTTCCTCCCCGGCTTTGCCTACATGGGACGCGTCGACGCCAGGATTGCGGCACCACGGCGTCCGACGCCACGGGTGCGGGTGCCGGCCGGTTCGGTGGGGCTGGCCGGCGAGCAAACGGGGATCTATCCGATGGAAACGCCGGGCGGGTGGCAGCTGATCGGCCGAACGCCACTCGAGCCGTTCGACCCGACGCGCAGTGATCCCTTCCTGTTCAAGCCTGGCGACCGGGTTCGGTTCGTACCGATTCCGCCGGAGCGCTACGCGGCCTGGGCCGGCTGAGGGGCTGCGGATGTCCTGGATTCACGTGTGCCGGCCCGGGCTGCTGACGACCGTTCAGGACCACGGGCGCTGGGGGTTCCAGGGCAGCGGTGTGCCGGTCGCGGGCCCGATGGACGATTACGCCTTTCGGTTGGCCAATCTCCTCGTGGGGAACGACGAGCGGGCCGCGGGGCTCGAGGTCACCCTGGTCGGGCCGGAGATCGAGTTCGAGGGGGAGGCGGTCTTCGCGGTGGCCGGTGCCGAGTTCACCCTCACCCTGGACGATGCCAGCGTCCGGGCGCACGCGCCGTGCCGTGCCGGCAAGGGGGCCCGGCTGCGGTTCGGCGCACGGCGGCGAGGCGCGCGCGCCTATCTGGCCCTGGCGGGCGGGCTCGACGTGCCCGTCGTCCTCGGCAGCCGCGCCACGCACGTGTTGAGCGGAATGGGAGGGGTGGACGGGCGTCCGCTGGCGGCGGGCGATCGCCTGCCTCTGGCCCCGCCCGCGCCCGACGGCGGTCGACTGGGACATCGCCTGGCTTCGCCACCGCCGATGCCCGACGGGGGTGCACGGGTGCGGGTCGTGTGGGGTCCACACACCGAGCGCTTCGACGTCCGGTCACAGATGGCGCTGCAGGCGGGTCGCTACATCATCACGGCCGACTCGAATCGCATGGGGTATCGTCTCGAGGGACCCGAGCTGACGCATGCGGGAGGTGCCGACCTGATCTCGGAGGCGATGCCCATCGGCGGGCTCCAGGTGCCGGCCTCGGGTCAGCCGATTCTGCTGATGGCGGATCGCCAGACCACTGGCGGATATCCAATCCTCGGAACCGTCATTACCGCGGACCTGCCGGTGGTCGGGCAGCTTGCCCCGGGAGACTGGCTGGAATTCGAGGCGTGCGACCTTCCGGAGGCCATGGGCGCCCTGATCGCGCGGGAGCGGTCGCTCCTGAGGCTGGCGCCCGACCGCGCGCATCCTGGCACGGAGGCCGCGCCGTGAGACGTGCGGTGCCGGGCGTCACCCCGTCGACTCCGGGTCCGCCGTCGCTCGAGCGTGCGCTGGTGGCGATCGTGGGCCTCGACCGGGTGCGGGCGTCGGTGCCGGTCGCCCCGCTGACGACGTTCCGGGTGGGCGGCCACGCCGACTGGCTGGCCGAGGTGCGGACCGCCCGGGAGCTGGTCGAGGTGCTGCGCGCGGCGCGCGAGGCCGCGGTAGCGGTCACGCTTCTGGGCGGCGGATCGAACGTGCTCGTCGGCGACCGTGGGATCCGCGGGCTCGTCGTGCAGGTGCGGGGCGGTGAGATCCGCCTCGCGTCGCCCGATGGCGTGTCGGCCGACAGCGGGGTGACGATCAACGGCCTCGTACGCTGGACCATCAGCCGGGGCCTGGGCGGGCTCGAAGCGTGGGCAGGAACGCCGGGGACGGTGGGCGGGGCGGTGGCCGGCAACGCTCACTTCGAGACGCGATCGATCGGCGAGATCGTCGATCACGTCCGGCTCGTCGGCCGGGACGGAACGGAGTTGCGCGTTCCGGCGGCCCGGCTCGAGTTCGGCTACGATACCAGCCGGCTGGCCCGGACGGGTGAGGTCCTGCTCTCGGCGACGTTCCGGGTCCATCCGGGCGATCCGACGACGCTGCGTGCCACGGCGCGGCGGTCGCTCGCGTTCCGCAAGCGGAGTCAGCCGCTTGCCGTGCCCAGCGCGGGCTGCGTGTTTCGCAACCCCGACCCGGGAGACGTGCCGCCCGGGACTCCGGCATCCGCCGGGGCGCTTCTGGATCGCGCCGGCCTCAAGGGACGGGCGGTCGGTGGCGCGCGCGTGTCGCCCACCCACGCCAACTTCATCGTGAACGAGGGTGGCGCCACGGCGCGGGACGTCAGAGCGCTCGTGCGGCTCTGCCAGGACGCGGTCGAACGGCGTTTCGGTGTCAGGCTCCGGGAGGAGATCGTGTGCGTCGGCGAGTTCGTTTCCTAGTGCTACTTTGTCGCATCGTCCGCCGGCGAGGTGCGAGGTGATGGCAAGGAGAGTCAGGCGATGTCGACGCTGGTGATCGAGGGTGGCCGGCCCGTGTCGGGGCGCATCCACGTCGAGGGCAACAAGAACGCGGCGCTGCCGCTGCTGGCGGCCTGCGTGTTGACCGACCGTGAGTGCGTGCTCACCAACATGCCCCGCATCCGGGACGTGGACGTCATGATCGACCTCCTCGTCGGACTCGGTGCCGAAGTGACGGGGGTAGGCACGTCGACCATTCGCGTCTGTTGCCGGACGGTGACGACCGACGAGCCCGACCGAGGCTTGGTGGGCCGGTTGCGAGGGTCGATCCTGTTACTCGGCCCCCTGCTGGCGCGGCGGGGGACGGCGCGACTCGCTCAGCCGGGCGGCGATTTCCCGGCCCGGCGCGCGACGACGACCCACTACACGGCGCTCGCGGCTCTCGGGGCGCGCCCCTCGGCCGTCACGCCACAACATCTGGAGGCGCCGGACGGTCTTCGGGGCGCTGCGATCTACCTCGACGAGGCCTCCGTGACGGGTACCGAAACCGCGCTTCTGGCGGCGGCGGCGGCGGAGGGTCGCACGCGGCTGCGCCACGTCGCCTGCGAGCCGCATGTGGTGGAGCTGTGCCAGTTCCTGCGCAAGATGGGGGTGCGCGTCGAGGGCGACGGCACGAGCACCATCACGATCGAGGGCCGGAGCGGACTCGGGGGCGCCGAGCACAGGCTCAACGGCGACTACATCGAGGCGGGGAGCTGGGCCGTGGTGGCCGCGGTCACGCGTGGGGACATCGAGGTTACCGGGGCGCGGGCCGAGGACCTCGAGCCGATCGTCGCGATGTTCGAGCGCATGCGAGTACGCTGCCGTTTCGACGGTGACGCGTTGCGGCTCGAGACCTCGGCCCCGGTCGGTGCCGGCCGGATCACCACCGGGTTGTGGCCAGGGTTCCCCAGCGACCTCGTCAGTCTGGCGACCGTCCTCGCGACGCAGGCTGATGGTCGGACGCTGGTTCACGACTGGATGTACGAGCTGCGGCTGTTCGCCCTCGAGCAGCTCAGTGGAATGCGGGCGGATCTGTTCCTGTGCGATCCGCATCGGATCATCGTCCGGGGATCGAGCCGGCTGGTCGGTCGGGAGCTGGATAGCCGGGACCTGCGGTCCGGCATGGCGTTGATTGCGGCGGCGCTCGCCGCCGAAGGCGTGAGCCGGGTCGCGCCGCTCGAGACGGTGGAGCGCGGCTACGCTCGAGTCGTCGAGCAGCTCCAGTCGCTCGGTGCCCAGGTCGAGCGCCAGGACGCCGGATGAGGACGGGGAGTCTGGCCGCCGGTCGGGGCTGCTAGGGCCGCGGAGGTGGAGGCGGACGGATCGGGTCGGCCCCGGGGAGCGGTTCGGGCTGTGGCACAGGCGTGGCCTCGGGCGCCTGGTCGCGGGGTGGAGGCTGGGGCTGGGGCGCCGGGAACGTCGGGAGCTCGGTGAGCGCCGGACCACTCTCTCTCCCGACGCGGAACGGCTGGAGATCGGCCTCGGTGAGATCGAGCACGCGGATGATATGCGGCGTCAGTGTCAGGACGATGTCGGTCTCCTGCGTCTCCGTCCGGTTGTAGGCGAACAGCCGCCCGACGAGTGGCAGGTCGCTCAGCCCCGGCACGCCCGCCAGCACGTCTCGCTCGTCGTCGCGGATCAGTCCGGCCAACATGCTCGTCTCCCCGTCCCGAAGACGGATCGTCGTGCTGACCGATCGATTTCCGAATGTCGGCAGACCGCCGAACCCCGTGCCCGAGATGGCGCTGACCTCGAGCTGCAGCACCAGCGAGACGTCGTCATCGTGATGGGTGCGGGGGGTGATGTCGATGTTGACTCCGATGTTCTCGTAGTTGAACGACGTGATCGGCTGCTGCGCGACGCCTCCCGTCGCGATCGGCGCAAACGTCGTCACCGGGACCGGGACCCGCTCGCCGAACCGCGCCTGGGCGGGCAGCCCCTCCGAAGTGCGCAGGTGCGGGTTGGCGAGCGTGCGGGTGCTCGCGTCGTTCTTCAGCAGCCGGTAGAACAGACCCGGCAAGTTCGTGACGAAGATGTCGGATTGCGTGAGGCTCAGGAGATCGTCGACCGAGAGGCCCTCCCGGTTGACATCGATCTGCCCGGAGATGCCGTCGGCGCCCGGTGAGGCGATCTGAAGGCCGTACTCCCTGAGGCTCCGTCGGTCGACCTCCAGGAGCTCCACGTCGATGATGACCTCCGGCCTCGCCTTGTCGATGGCCGCGATGACACGCGCCGCCGCGGCGATGCGCTCCGGCGTGTCCTTGATGGTGATGGCATTGGTGGCCGCCACGGGCGCGACGCGCCGTGCGTCGATCACGATCCGCAGGAGATCGATGGTCTCCTGGAGGTCCGCGTTGCTGAGATAGAAGGTCTGCACGACCTCCTCCTCGTACTCGCGCCGCTTGGCCGGGGTGTCCGGGATGACCGTGATGGTCCGCGGCGCTGTCACGCGATAGAAGTTGCCGGTGCTGGCCGTGACCGAGCTCAGCGCGTCGGCGAAGGTGACGTTCCGCAGGTCGACCGAGATGGGCACGTCTCGGAACGTCGGGTCGAACACCATGTTGATGTCGGCGAACCTGGCGAGCGCCGTGAAGACGTCCCGGCTGCCAGCCTCTCGAAAGACGAGCGAATCCGGCAGATCGAGATCGTTCGGCAAATCCAACCCCGGGGGCGGCAGCGCCCGAGCCTGGGCGATCAGATCCTCGAGCTCCGTTCGGCCCCCGCGGTCCACGGCGAGCTTGGCGCGCAGCTGGTGCCGCGTGCGGTCGAGCTCGCGCTCGATGTCGCCGCTGGAGGGATTTAGCTCGAAGGCGATCTGGTACTCAACGAGGGCCTGGTCGAGCTGGCCCTTGGCCGCCAGCCGCCGCCCGCGGGTGAAGTGCTCGAGCGAGGCCCGGAGCTTCGCGCGCGCGAGCCCGGCGCGGGCCTCCTTGTCGTCGGGGTTCAGGCGTAGCGCCGCGGTGTACTCGACCACGGCGCGGTCGTGGTTCTGCTGCTGCTCGGCCTGACGGGCGTCGCGCATCGCACGGGTCGAGGCGCACCCCCCGATACTCAGGGCGAGAACGAGTCCCGCCAGGACGAAGCCGACCGGGCTGGCCGCACGCGACCGGGCTCGGCGGGCTCGAGGATCCGCGCTACGGCTCGAGGTGCTCGCTGCCAATGACGTCGACCCCCGGCGGGACGGTGAACGTGAACGTCTTATCGGTCAACCCGGTGTTCTCCTTGATGTTATCGAGACTGAAGCTGGACGTGCCCCCCTGCTGATCGCCGGCCGTCAGGCCCCGGATCTGAAGGGTCTCACGGTCGACCTCGAGGATCAGCCAGTCGTACTCACCCTGCCGCTCGTGCGGAACCAGCCGCAGCGCGTGCCGCTCGGCGCTCACCAGGGTGTCGGCGTAGGCGATCTCGAAGTCTCGCGTCAGATCTCCCTTGCCGGTGAAGAACAGCACGGCCGATGTCGCCTGGTCTTCGGCGGGAAGGGGACCGATCTGGACCTGCCGGTCTTCGGGCACGTAGAAATACGTCAGGCGCCCATCGGACACGAAGGTCTTGTCCGTTGGAGTGGTATACGTCCAGCGCATCCTTCCCGGCTTCATGATCGAGACGGTCCCACGCTCGGTGACCTTCTGTCTGAGGACGCCGCCCTCGTAGGTCTGCGTGAAGTCGGCGCTGAAGTCCCGGATCCCGTCATAACGCGCCTGGAGCAAACGTGCCACCTCGCTGGCCGGCGGCAGAATGGTGCCCTGGGCCGCGGGGGGGCTTTCACCGCCGGGCGCCAGCGCCTGCGAGGCGAGCGCGATCCAGAAGACAGGAGCCATGCCCGGCGGGGGCTACTTCAGAGAGCCTGGCTTCGGCGGGGCCTGCTGGGGCGCCGTCTTGGCCTCGGTGGGGAATTTGGCGCCGATCCACTCGCTGATGCCGCCGCTGAGCGCCCGGGCACGATAGCCCTGCCGGATCAGCTCCGCGACCACGGGAGCGCTGACGAGCTCCTCGGGGTCCGAATCGTAGGCCACCACGTCCCTGTCCTTCGGGATCCGGGAGGCGTCCACCCGGTCGTCGGGCATGCGGATGGCGCCGGGCAGGGTCGCGGAGCTGTGCTCGTAGGGATACTTCAGCCGCACATCGAGGATGACCGGGGGAGTCGTGGACTCCGGCGCCTCGAGCAGCTCCTTGAGCTCCTCCTTGGTGACCCGCGGGATCGGCATGTAAAATCTATTATTCCCGTCGGTCGAGCGAGCTGTCAAGAGGAGGGCCGCCACCGAGGGCGCCACCACCCTGACGTGTCGGGCCGCGCGTGAACACCCACCAACCTCGAATCCTGGTCGTTGGTCCCTCCTGGGTCGGCGACATGGTCATGGCGCAGAGCCTGTTCATGGTCCTGCATGACCGGGATCCGGACTGCGACATCGACGTCCTGGCGCCGGTCTGGTCGCTCCGCCTGACCACCCGCATGCCCCAGATACGACGTGGGATCGAATGGCCCCTCGGGCACGCCCGGCTCGGCCTGCTGAGGCGGCATCGACTCGGTCGGGCGCTCCGGTCGCGGGACTATCGGCAGGCGATCGTCTTGCCGCGTTCCCTCAAGTCCGCCCTCGTACCGCTATTCGCCCGCATCCCGACGCGCACCGGGTATCGCGGCGAGATGCGCTACGGCGTGATCAACGACATGCGCATCCTGGACCCGGCCCGGCTCCCGCAGACCGTCCAGCGCTTCGTCGCGCTCGGGCTGGCGCCGGATACCGGCCCGCCGCCGCCTACCCCGCACCCCCGCCTTACAACGGATCCGGGCAACGGGCAGCGCGTGCGGGAGGGCCTCGACCTGGCGCTCGATGGGCCCATCGTGGGAATGGCACCCGGCGCCGAGTACGGTCCCGCGAAGCAGTGGCCGCTCGAGCACTACGCGGCGCTGGTGCGCTGGCTCACCGCGGAGGGTGTGCAGGTCTGGCTCTTCGGTTCGGAACGGGACCGGCCGGTCGGGGACCGCATCGTGGACCTTGCGGGCGGCCAGGGATGCAACCTGTGCGGCCGGACTGAGCTCGAGGACGCGCTGGATCTCATGGCGCAGACGGACGTCGTGGTCACGAACGACTCTGGTCTCATGCACGTGGCGGCGGCGCTAGGGCGCCCGCTGGTCGCCCTCTACGGGTCCTCCACGCCCGAGCACACGCCGCCGCTATCCGAGCGTGCCACGACCGTCTACCTGGGGCTCGAGTGCAGCCCGTGCTTCGCCCGGGTGTGTCCGCTCGGGCACACCCGATGCTTGACCGAGATCACCGTGGCGCGGGTGCAGGAGGCGGTCGCGGCACACCTGGACGCAGGGCCCCGAGCGGCGCCGGCGGTGTAAGATGGGTCGATGCCGATATTCGAATACGTTTGCAGGGCGTGCCATCATGGGTTCGAGGCGATCGTCAACGGATCGGATCGACCCCGGTGCCCGTCGTGCAGCAGCGGCCGGCTCGACAAACAGCTCTCCGTGTTCGCGGTGAGCACCAAGAGCCCGGCGTTCGCGGAGTCGCCGGCGGTCGGCGCGTGCGGAAGCTGCGGCGACCCACGCGGGCCGGGCGCTTGCTCGCTCAACTAGCGCCGGGAAGGCTGCTACCCGGCCCGCTGGGGTCCGGTCACACCCGACATCTGCTCGAGCGCCAGCATCAGGGCGTGGGTGCCCGCCTGCCCGTGTCCCTGTGCCTGCACCGCCAGATAGAGCTGGTGCACCAGCGCCAGCCCGGGAAGCGAGAGCCCCATCTGCTTGGCCTCGCCGAGGGCGATGCTCATATCCTTGATGAAGTGCTCCACGAAGAAGCCCGGGTCGAAGTTGCGCTTGAGGATCCGCGGCGCGAGGTTGTCCAGCGACCAGCACCCGGCGGCCCCACCGCTGATCGATTCCAGCATGGTGGCGAGATCGAGCCCGGCCTTGTGGCCGTAGAGTAGCGATTCGCACACACCGATCATCGTGCCCGTGATGACGATCTGGTTGCACATCTTGGTGTGCTGCCCGGCGCCCGCCGGGCCCTGGTGGACGATGCTCTTACCCATCACCTCGAGCAGCGGCCGAACGGCGGCCACCGCGTGGGTGTCGCCACCGACCATGATCGTGAGCGCCGCGTTGCGGGCGCCGACGTCCCCGCCCGAGACCGGCGCATCGACGGCGGTCGCGCCCTTGGCGCTGGCGGCGTCGTAGATCTCCCGCGCCAGGCTCGGCTCGGTCGTGGTCATGTCCACGAGCACGTTCCCGGCCGTGGTGCCGGCCAGCAGCCCGCCCTCGCCCAAGTAGACCTCGCGCACGTCGCGTGGGAATCCCACGATCGTGAACACGACGTCGGATCCCTCGGCCACGGCGCAGGCGGTGTCGGCCCAGGTTGCGCCCCTGTCGAGCAGCGGCTGTGCCTTGGACTTGGTGCGTGTCGTGACCGTCACCGTGTAGCCCCGGTCGAGCACGTGGCCACACATGGACAGCCCCATGACGCCGGTGCCGACCCATCCAACCCGGGTCGACTCCGAGATCGGCGTGATGCTGCTGGAAGTTGCCTGTGTCATGCGCTACAGGAGAGAGCATCGAGCCGTGCCTTGTCAAGACCGGATGTGACATATCATCCGCAGGTGCGTCCGTTCGGCCTCGCCGTGTGCGTCTACGCGGTGGTCACCCTTGCGTTGAACTACCCGCTGGTGGTCGACTTCTCGACACGGCTGACCGGTCTCGGCGATCCCATCCTCAACACGTGGATTCTCTGGTGGAACAGTCAGGCGTGGCCGCTGACGTCCCGGTGGTGGGACGCGCCGATCTTCTTCCCGTACCAGGGTGCCATCGCGCTCTCCGAGCACCTGCTCGGCCTCGCATGGATCTCGTGGCCGGTTCAGGCGCTGGCTGGACCCGTCGCCGCCTACAATGCCGCCTATCTCCTGTCGTTCTTTCTGTCCGCGGTGACGGCCCACCTGCTGGCTCTGAGGCTGACCGGACGGCAGGACGCGGCGTTCGTCGCGGGGTTGGCCTTCGGCTTCGCGCCGTACCGGATCGCCCAGCTGAGTCACCTCCAGGTGTTGTCCGCCTACTGGATGCCGGTCGGCCTCTTGGCGCTGCACCGCTATGTGCAGCGCCGCCAGCTCCGGTGGCTCGCGCTCTTCGGCGCGGCCTGGCTCCTCCAGGCGCTCTGCAGCGGCTACTACCTGCTCTTCTACTCCGTGCTCGTCGTCGGCTGGCTCTGCTGGTTCGTCCGAGGCGACTGGTCGACGTGGATCCGGATCGGCGCGACTTGGTCCGTCTGGGCGCTGCCCCTGGTCCCGCTTCTCCTGAAATTCCGTGCCGTGCATCACGCCTCCGGATTCAGGAGATCGCTCGCCGAAGTCGAGTTCTTCAGCGCTGATGCCACTGGCCTCCTCGACGGTTCGTCGCTGCTGATCTTCTGGCAGTCGCCGTTCGCGTATCACAAGCAGGAGGGCGAGCTGTTCCCCGGTGTGACGATCGCCTTGATGGTCGGCATCGGGCTCTGGCGGGCCTACCGCACGCGCGCCGTCGCCGGGCGCGTGCGACCGAGGCTGCGTTCGATGCTCAAGTGGACCGCCATCGTCGCCGGGCTCATCGCCCTCAGCGCGATCGTCGTGAATCGCTGGGAGACTCGAGTGCTGGGGATTCCCTTCTCGGTGAGCGGTCCGGAGCGGGCCGTGTCGGTTCTCCTGGTCGCCTGCGCCGGCCTCGTTTTGACGAGTCCCAGGTTCTCGGCGCTCTCGGCGGCGTGTCGGGCACGGTCGGCGTGGGTCTTCTACATCGGCGCGACGGCCGCGATGTGGCTCCTCAGCTTCGGCCCGTCGCCGACTGTGCTCGGTCGGTCGCTCTGGTACGCGGGTCCATACGCCGGGCTCATGCTGCTCCCGGGTTTCGACGAGTCGCTGCGCGTCCCCGCTCGCTTCGCCATGCTGGCGGCGCTCTGCTTGGCGGTCGCCGCGGCCCTGGCGTTCGCCCGAATGGTCCCGAATGGGGGACGGTGGCGCCGGCTGATCCTCGTCGGCATCAGCATCGGTATTCTCATGGACGGATGGGTCGGTGGGGTCCCGACCTCGGAGGTCCCGGTGGTCGCCAACGTGTTGGCGGATCATCCGCGAACGCGGCCGCTGCTCGAGTTGCCGGCCGTCGGTGTAGCGGGAGACATCGCCGCAATGTTTCGGGCGATGACGCATTGCGCACCTGTGTTCAATGGGTACAGCGGCTATCGGCCGCCGCACTACTTCGCTCTGAAGCAGGGCCTGGACGAGCGCGACCCCGCCATCCTGGACGCGCTCGCGGCGATCGGGCCGTTCAGCGTCCTGGTCGAGGAACCGACGCCGGCGCAGGGTGAGTGGACCGATCTTCTCCTCGGTCATCCGGGTGCCAGGCGGGTTCGGAAGGAGGGCGTCTGGGCGCTCTATCACGTGCCCGGGGTCGAGCGCGCGCCCGGTCCGGGAGGACACCGCCTGCCAGTGGTCCGGGTGTCGGCGACGATCGGGCAGGACCAGGTGATGGCGTTGAGCGACGGCGACCTCGCCACCCGCTGGGACACGCGGGGACCACAGCAAGGTGGCGAGGCCCTGTCCATCGACCTCGGTCGGCTGTCGCGGGTCGACGGGATCACGCTCTCGCTCGGTCCCCACCCACAAGACTATCCGCGGCGGCTCCTCATCGAATCGTCGTCGGACGGCAGGCAGTGGCACCCGGAATGGGTCGGATCGACGAGGGGCGTCGTGGTGACGGCGGGGCTCAAGCACCCCCGGACCATGCTGCTGACCTTCGCGATTGGGCCCACACGGGCGCGATTCATCCGTCTACGGCAGCTGGCTACGGATCCGAGGTCCTACTGGTCGGTTGCGGAGCTGGAGGTCCGGGGCGGTGATCCCGTCGATCGCTGACCCGTCCGACCTCGTCACCATGGGCTGTTAGGGCGCTGTCGGTGGATTGGCAGTGCGGTAGGCCGTGACGAAGAGATCGACCAGCTGGCCCAGCCGTTCGCGGACGCGCTCCAGGTCATCCTCCTCGAAGAGGCTCACGCCATCGCTCGCCGCCCAGGTCGTGGCAAGACCGAGCAGGTTCGGGTCGCGCGCCAGCGTGACGGCCTGGCGCAGCTGGAGGGACATCGTCACGGCGAACACGCCCTTGCGTCGGTCGCGGCCGGCCCGTACTTGGACCCTGACATAGAGCCAGGGTTGAGGCCGGCCGGTGTCGCTGTCGAGGACCGGGACCTTCGCCTCCGTCAGCCGCCGTGCGACGTCAGCCTGCAGCGAGGCGGTGCTGAGGCCGTGCCAGTCCGCCTCGACGTCCACGCTTTCGACCACGATCTCCACACCCTCGAGCCCGCGAAGCGTGCCGGCTTCGTCCACGACCTCGACCTGACCGTGGGCCGGCGCCGCCAGCCACAGGGCGACCACGAGCCCGGCGCATGATCTCGTCATCGGGTATCCTCGGCCGGGACCGGGGGCAGGGACACTCATGCCTCGGTTCCCGCGGTCTGCTCGACCGCCGCGCCGGAGGCGTCCGGCCGATCGAAGCGATACTCGCGGATCGGCGTGCATACCTGCACGCGGTACTCCTCGTAGAACCGATCACGCCCCTCGCGCTGCGCCTCGAGATGCTCGGGATGGCGTTTCCAAGCGGCGGCATGATCGGCGGATTCGAACTCCACGATCGAGACGCGCTCGCCGTCCTCTGCCGCGAAGCCCTTGATCGAGACGAACCCCGGCGCCCGCGCGGCGAGCGCCTCCATCCGCCCGGCGACCCGCCCGTAGTCTGCCCGGGCCTCGTCGCGTAGGCGCGAGCGGAACACGATGACCACCATCGACCAACCTCCCTTGAACTCCCGCTCCGTCGTGGGTCAGGCCGACCCGTCGGATCGCGGCTCCGCGAGACGGATCCTTGTCTGATTGTATGACAGCGGAGCGCGTGGGGAGCGGCGGACGCACGCGCCGTGCCGGGCTGGTTGGACGACATGCCGGTGCGGGTTGTTCCCCGGCCCGGATGCACCGAGGGTCGGGATGTCTCGGGGCCTCTTCTCGGTGGTCTCGGCAGAAGCCTACCGCCGAGGTTCAGCGAAGAAGTAGAACGTCATGTCTCTCACCGGCCGGTATCCGATCCTGACGTAGGTGCGAACGACCGCCGGACTCGCCGGGTCCGCGAAGAGAAAGCACCGCGAGCACCCCTCGTCGAGGAGGCGTTGGCTGAGCCGGGCCACACAGGCCGACGCGTACCCCCGTCCGCGCTCGCGGGGAGGCGTGTACACCAAGTTCACCCGTGCGCCGTTCGGCGTGCGCCCCGCCCAGCCGGCCATCGACACCGACCCGCGATCGTCCCAGACGAAGAGCCCACCCTGACGGATCTTGGTGAGCGCCACGCCCCGCGGATCCTGGCTCCGCTCGATGCCCGTGTCCACCTCGAATGCCTGGATCCACGCGGCGAGCGTCTCCAGGTCGGCCTCGGCCGCCGGCCGCAATCGGCCGGGAGGGGGGGCTCGGCGCGTTCACCCGGCGGAGCTCGAACACACGCTGGTCCATGCCCTTGCGGACTGCACGGCGCGTCGCGCGTGCCCAGATCTGCGCGAAGCCCTGGGCCGTCGCGCTCGGCGCCAGAACTCCCGGGGGATCCTGGGCCAGACGCGCTAGCTCCCCCGCCAGGACGGTCAGCGCAGTCGTCGGGGCGCCCGTCAGGAGCAGGACCCGGTTCGCGGTCCTGAGCGCGCAGGCGACCACCCGGTCGACGTCCTCGATGGTCACCAGGAGGGTGGCGTTCGAGCTCGGGAGGTCGCCGCGGGACAGCTCGCCCGCCGTGCCGAGGATGAGATGATTCTCGGCCTCGGCCGCCATCAGCATCGGCGAGGCGCACGCCAGGAAAGTCTCGGCGCTGGAGTGTGCGCGGGCGCGCATGTCGATGCGCCCACAGTACCAGGTCTCGGACCGCTCCGACCAGCCTGGCCGATGCCTCTCTGATATGATCCGGCCACACCCCGTAGACGAGGAGGTAGGATGGCCACCGCCAGGGAACGTCAAGACGTCCATCATCACGTTCTTCGCCACTTCGTCGCCACCGGCCGGGCGCCTCACTACACGGAGTTGGCGGAGAAGCTTCGCGTCGAGCCGTCGGTCGCTCGCACGCTCCTGCGCGAGACGACCGGCGAGAGTCCCTTCTCGTTCGCGTGGATCACGCCGGACACTGATTACGTGGGAGCCTGGGCTCCCTTCTCGAACCTCCAGAACCAGAACGCCGTCAGCGTCGACGGCGTGCAGAAGTGGTACGGTCAGTGAGGGATCGAGGCGCTGGCCGTGAGCCAGCTCTTCCCCGGCCAAGAGGTCACGATCGACTCTCGTTGCGTGCAGAGCGACGACCCGATTCGCGTGCGGATGCGTGACTCGGATGTGCTCGACGTCAGCGCCGTGGCTCACGCCAACGTGCCCTTGGAGCAATGGGGTCAACCGTCGTGGGCGTTTACGTGAGCGCGCATCAATCTCTTCCGGTCGGAGGAGAGCGTCCGTGCCTGGAGCGACTTCGACTCCAAGACCGAGAAAGCCATCAGACCGGTGCGGGAATGGGCGGCGATGCTGACCGGCGCCGACCTGTTTTCGAGGAGGCTCGAAGACGATTTCGTCGAGAAGAGCGAGGCGTACGCGAACGAAGCCCTGGGCGCGCTCGGTCAGGCGTTGAGCTAGTGGTGCACGTCCGGCGTCGTACCACCTCATGACGATTCCAGCCACATCCTTGGGTGTGCGACGAGGCCGCCTCCTCCGAACCGGCGCGTTGTCCATCGCGGTCAGCGTGTTGCTCGTCGGCGTGGGGCGAGCGCAGTTCACCCCCTTTGAGGCGGCCATCGCCCGCTTCGACGTCGAGGTGGCGCGCGGCGTGGCGGAGGACGCGGCGGGATGTGTCTCGGTCGCCGTCTTCGTGGGCGACGACGTCCTCTGGACGAAGGGCTACGGCTGGGCCGACATCGAGAACCGCGTGGCGGCCAACGCGCAGACGATCGGTCGCACGGGCTCGATATCCAAATCGTTCACAGCGGTGGCCATGGTTCAGCTCGCCGAACGGGGCGTCCTCGACCTCGACGATCCAGTCGCGCGCTATCTTCCCGAGATCGCGGGCCTGGCCGATCCCCCGAGCGCCATGACGGCGATCACCTTCCGCATGCTCGCCAGCCACACCGCAGGGCTCATCCGCGAGCCCGAGCTGGAAGGTGCCGCCTCGGGGCCCATTTATCGCTGGGAGGAGAAGGTCCTCGCGTCCATCCCGCACACGGCCTTCAAGACCCGGCCGCTCACCGAGTACTCCTACTCGAACATCGGCTTTGGCATCCTCGGTCTGGCGATCTCGCGAGCCGCGCGGGTTCCGTTCATGGAATTGGTGGAGGAACAGATCTTCAAGCCACTCGGCATGAAGAGCAGCACCTTCATCGTGAACACGCACGACATGTCGAGCCGGCTGTCGGTGGGCTATCGCCGCGACCGAGACACGGGAGGGGTGAGCGCCGGGCGCGCCACGCGAGAGCACTTCGGCCGCGGCTACAAGGTGCCGAACGGCGGGATCTATTCCACGGTGGGTGACCTGGCCAAGTTCGCCTCCGCCATGATGGGCGAGGCGCCAGTGTCCATTCTCTCTGCCGAGAGCCGCGCCGAGATCTTCTCGCCACAGCCACCCTCCGACGAGTACGGTCTCGGATTCGGCGTCGAAGAATCGGACGGGATGACCATCCTGGGCCACGGAGGCTCGGTGGCGGGCTACAACGCGGATCTGGTGTTCGACCTCGATTCGAAGGTGGGGGTCGCAATGCTTCGCACGACGACATACGATCCCCCTACGGAAAGCCTGCTGCGCAAGCTCGTCGCGACGCGGCGGTGAGCCGGGGCGCGGCGCCGGGCGACTGCGGCCCGATCTTCACGACGGCAGCCAGCCTTCGTGGAGCATGAATCCGGTAGATTCCGTCGGGCAGGCCGGCTCATCGGAAGGGTTCGCCGAGCGCCGGCCGCGGCGCCTCACGGAACGCATCACTCGCCGGGTCCTCGAAGAGCCACACCCGGTTCTCGCCATCACACCGCTGGTACGCTTTCCAGATCGCGGCCTTGAGAACGCGGTCGTTCTCGAGGTAGCGAAAGCCGCGCTCGTCCCCATCCAGGCAGTATCGGCCCACGATGTAGTGTCCGAATGGCCCCGGCAGGCGGAGCACGAGGACGTCCTCGTCTTGGATCTGTTCGACTGGCATCATGCGTGCCCTCTCGCGTTCACGACGGGTTCACACGGGCCGCGCCCACCCGACCGGCGGACGCACGCCGCTCCCCTGCGGTAGCGGGCGGCCATCGCGTGTTGACAGGTACACATATATATATGTACATTTACGCATATGAGACGACGCGTCAATCTCTACATGGATCCGGATCTGGTCGCGGGGCTGAAGCGCATCAAGGAGCGGGACGGCGTGTCCGAGAGCGAGCAGATACGCCGGGCCGTTCGGGGCTGGCTGGAGCAGAAGGGCGGATTGAAGAAGAAGAAATCCAAACGTCGGTCGTAGAGCCGGACGCCGACACGCCGCGGCGAGGAGGTGGGTCGGGTGACTGCCCCTCTGCGCCGGCCCCGCCGGCAGCCAGCGCTACGGCGCTCACAAGCCCGATTCCGAACGCGACAGCCACGACGTTCGTACGCTGCATCGTTTCCCCCTCTTCATCGTACTGGAGTGGCGCAGACCTTTCAAATCCGAGGGGCAACGTGGCTGGGCGGCCGGTTGAAGTACTATCACGGGCAAGCGGCCTGACCGCGTACCACCGGATGTGGCAGGCTCATCTTCACCCGTTCCACGGCGCGTGGGAGCTCTGCCACGTGACCGAGGGGTCGAACCGCGGCAGCTCCGGCCCTGCTTCGATTGTCTGCGTGACCCGAGACGAGTGGCTGATCGAGCGGCGAATGTGATCTGAGATCAACGAGGCCCGGTTCACTGGATTGCGGCTCGAGCGGTTCTTTGGACACTCCGCGGTCCGGTCCACCCATGCAATCAGCGACCCGCATCCGCGGACTCCGCACAACGATCCGTTCTCGACTCGTCGCACATCGTCCGGGAAGCGAAATGCGCTGCGTTCTGGTCCGCGTTGGCCTGGCCGCGTGCTGCGCGATCACCCTGGCCGCAGTCGTGGACGTCGACTTCACCCGGGTGCGAATTCGCGTCGTGAGAAGCCCGCGCGCCTCGCTGGGCGGGCGCCTCGACATCGCCCTCCCGGATACTGCTGCGCTGGCCGGTCAGGCGATCGCGATCGTCGTGCGTGCACGCGGCCAGGGTCCCGGGACGCGGATCGTGCGCATCGTGCTCGGGGGCTCCGAGCTGGCTCGGGTCAGGCTTCCCGAAGGCGAGGAGGTACGCGTCGACATCGGTCTGCACCCGGGCGCTCGACCGGCGCGGGTCATCGACTCGAGCTCAGCGCCGCGGCCGACGGATGGTCGGTGAGCTCTCTCGAGGTCGCCAACGTCCACGGTTTTTCGAGCGGGCTGTTCGGTTTCGTCATCGTGCCGCGCGCGGCTCGGCGTCAGCATCCGCCGTCGCCACTCCTGTGGGCGGCCGTGCTCGTCGCGCTGCTCCTGATTCCGGCTGCGCCGCGCCACCGCCTCGTGGGCGCGCCACGCGCGGCCTACCTGACGGCCGCCGCGCTCGCACTCGGTTTCTTCCTGGTGGCGCAGAGCGCGGGCGTCTTCTCCCCGTTTCGGATCTGGATCTCCATGCAGGCGTTCGTGGCCTGCGTGATCGTCCTGTACTGTCCAGCGCTGGCGGACGGCCTCGTGGCGGCGGTCCGCAGGACTTCGGCATTCAGCTGGTTGTCGTCGGCACGACGTCGACAGGAGGCGTTGCGCATCCTGTACGTCTACGTCGCGTCGACGATGCTGTTCCTCGTGTCGGTGCTTGGACGCTACGAGACCGGCACCGGCTTCACCAGGCTGATCCGATTCGGCGACCAGTTTCAGGATCGGGTGTTGCCGGCTGTTCGCGACGTGCCGCACGCCGTGTTGCCGCACTCGTTCGGCTACGATGGCCAGTTCTACGCGCAGCTGGCTGTGGATCCGCTCCTCCGTGACCCAGGGATCGATCGCGCGCTTGACATGGTGCCGTATCGCGCGCGCCGCATCCTGTTCTCGTGGACCGCGTACGTGCTCGGCCTCGGTCAGCCTCGTTGGGTGCTCCAGGCCTACGCGCTGCAGGGCGCCATCTCCTGGCTGCTGCTCGCGGTGATCCTCCTGCACTGGATGCCACCAGTCTCGCTGAGGAGCTTCGGGCTCTGGTTCGGGTGCATGTTCGGCCACGGTGCGATCATCTCGGTCATGTCGGCGCTTCCCGATGGCCCGAGTCTGCTCGTGGTCTCGCTGGCGCTGCTCGCGCTCGATCGCGGGAGGCCGCTCGCCGGGGCCGCGCTGATCGGCCTGGCCGGCCTCGGCAAGGAGACCAACCTCCTGTCGAGCGGCGCCACCGTCACGCCAGGTCGCCGCTCGCCGCTCGCCACTCGCCGGGATCGCGGCGTCGTTGCTGGTCGCCGTCGCGCCGTTCCTCCTCTGGTTGCTACCTGTGGCTTACGGATCATCTGCTTCCGTGGCCTGCTGCAGGCCGCAACTTTTCGTGGCCACTGGTCGGCTACTGGATCAAATGGGCCGATACCCTCGACGAGCTGCAGAGGGCGGGGTGGTCGGCGCGCGTGGCCCACAGCGTGTTCGCCCTCATCGGCCTGACGACGCAGCTCGCCGTGCTGGTGTCGACGCGGGGCTGGAGAACTGGGTGGGGGCGTGTCGGTCTGGCGTACGCCGTCCTGATGCTGGTACTGGGTCCGGCCGTGTGGGAGGATCATCCCGGCGCCGCCCCGCGGGTGCTGTTGCCCATGACCGTGGCCTTCAACGTCGCGCTCCGCGAGCGCGCCTGGTTCTGGCCCTTGTACGTGCTGGGCAATCTGACCGTCATCCCGGGGCTCGCCGCGATCTGAGCCCACGGCTGGAGATGGCTGGCCGCTTCGGCTCTCGTTTTACAGGCACGGCAGCTCACCGGGGCAATCCCTTGTTGTCGCCGGCGGACGAGGCAAGTAGTCAGGACGAGGGTGTCGGTGTATAACAGCTTCGCGACGACGATGCCCCCTGTCTTCCCCGGCCCTGAGGCCCTCGCGCGTTATCTCTCCACGTTCGACTTCTTCGAGAAGTACGCGTACGGCCAGGCTGAAGGGAGCGCCTATGTGCGGGATCATGTGCGGCGGTTTCACGACACGCTCGCGCTGCTCCCGAACACCGACCCCGGTCTTCGGGTGCTGGAGTTAGGAGCGGTCCCCTACTACATGACCATCCTGGTCGAGAAGCACCTGGGGGCCCGCGTCGACCCGCTGAGCTTCTACGAGGTCGAAGAGGATCCGCAGACGACGTATGTCGTCGAGAGCGCCGAGTTCGGTGAGCGCTACGAGTTTTCCTATCGGGCCGTCAACGTGGAGCGGGACCCGTTCCCATTTGCCTCGGGCACCCACGACCTCGTGCTGTGCTGCGAGATCCTCGAACACCTGCTCATCAACCCCAGCCACATGCTTCACGAGATACATCACATGCTCAAGCCCGACGGCTATCTCGTGCTGAGCACGCCGAACGTGCTGCGGTGGTCCAATCTGGTTGCGCTTGCCGAGGGGCGAAACGTGTACGACCACTACCACGGCAACGGCATCTACGGGCGGCATAACCGGGAGTACACGCCGCGCGAAGTGGCCCTCCTTCTGAACGCCTGCGGCTTTGCGGTGGAGCAACTCCTCGTTCGCGATGTCTACGACCACGCGCAGGAGGCTGGGTCGTGCCAGACGGCGGACGCCTGGGGAAGGGCCGTGAGGCCCGAGGATCGGGGCGACACCATCTTTGCCGTGGCGCGCGCGTCCGGAGAGGCGCGGATGGCGTTTCCAGACGAGCTCTTCCTGCTGATGAACGAATACCGGTGTGTGGTGCGGTCGGATGTTCGGCTGGCCGTCGACGACGGCGGACATCTGGGGCGTGGCTGGCACGGCCCGGAGTTCGCCGAGGGGCGAGGTTGCCGATGGACCCACGGGCGAGCGGAGCTATTGCTGAGACACAGGGCTGCGGGCACGCTCTGCATCGCGCTGTGTGCCCATCACCCGGACCTGGCGACGCATCCGATCGAGGTGGGTGTCCAGGTGAATGGTCGGGACATCGGGGGCGCCACGCTCGCGCGGTACGGATGGCAGAATCTGTCGCTTACGCTGCCGAGCGGACTCACCGACGAGGTCATGCGCTGCGAGGTGACGGTCTCGCGGACCTGGACGCCGAGAGAGGAGGGTCTCGCGGATGATCGCGTGCTGGGCGTCATGGTCAGCCGGATGTGGCTGGCATGAGCGGCGCGGGGAGCTCCGAGCCCGTGGCAAGACGTGCACCAC
The DNA here is from genome assembly GCA_965197935.1 of Vicinamibacterales bacterium. Classification (GTDB taxonomy): domain Bacteria; phylum Acidobacteriota; class Vicinamibacteria; order Vicinamibacterales; family CAZQMT01; genus CAZQMT01. Next base: position 3,010,859 of record CBDAOD010000003.1, read on the forward strand.
GAGTCGCTCTTCGTCGTTGGCGAATGCGCAAAGGAGCACCGATGGACACAACCCCGACGACGCGTGAGCTGCATTAGACCGCCTTCACGGGTTCACCCGACGGTACCGTGTCTCGACGGCCTTTGCTTCCTGTCCATCCGGTGTGACGTTGAATGCGGTGATGGTGAGATGGTCTTCGTCGGTCAGCTCGAACAGCGTCTTCCACCGCCAGGGCGGATCGTCCGGGCCCGCATCATACTCGCCGGTCACGACAAAGCCCGTCTCGGTACGCTCGCCTTCCGAGAACATGATCCCGTCATTCATGTGGAAGTCGTCCACCCACGCTGTCTGAAACCGCTTCTTGACTGAATTGTACGCAATCGTCTCCTCTCCGGTCCGTGGACGTCCCTGAATCGTGCCTCGATAGGTGTGACGAAGGAAGAGTCCACCCAGGCCGGGTCGGATGGCGGCTTCGACCTTCGACTCGTCGCCTAGCGCACCCGGTTGTAGCCAGGTACGGCACATGCCTTCCCAGGATCCGGTCAATCTCTTCAGAACATCCTCGGGAATCGTCATCGGCGTCACTCCAGTCGTTACTCCCGCGAGCTCAGACATGTCGGGCTGCTAGTCCTCCCGTCTTGGGCCGGTCGCCTCGACCGCAGACATGAGGATGTGCGGAACGCCGCGCTGCCGCAGCAACTCGTTGAGCGCGGCCAGGTCGCGTGTGCGAAGCGAGTCGAGCCGCCTCTCGTAGATCGCGGCCGGTCCTCGAGCAACCCCTGCACCTCCAGTTGCGGATCGGTCGGTTGGAAGTCGGCGCTGCTCAGCTGCCTGGCCCAATAGAGCATCTTGCTCATGAGCCTGGGCGCTGCACCACGCACCGCGCCTGGACCGGTGAGCCGCACCTCGAGAAGATTTTCCTCGAGCGTGATGAGCTTCTCACTGAGCTCGTCAGCCGCCTTCTCGATCGCGGCGTCGTCGATCACGCGCGCCAGCCCGTCGATCTGGCCGCGCACGTGCTCGATCTGATTCACGACTTCGACCCCACGCTCAATGTCGCGGCGCAAGGCGAAGAGCATCGTCATCTGGGCCTGAATGTCAGCCTCGGTACCGGCCGAATGCAGATCCTTGTGCACGACGAGCGGCTGGGTGAGCTCGCGACCGGCCGTCGAGAGCCTCACCGTGTAGGTTCCTGGAGGCGCCAGAATCGAGAGGCGGCCACCGCGTAAGCCGGCGCCACTCGGCCCCGGCCGGATCTCGGTGGTCGGCGTGTGGCGCAGATCCCAGGAGATGCGATTGAGACCGACCGCGTTCGTGCCACGAAGGGTACGAACGACCTGCCCCTTCGGATCGAGAATCGTGATGGTGGGGCTTCCGGCCAGCGGGGCCTTCACGTAGTAATTGATGACCGCGCCGTACGGCGGATCCTGGCCAGCGGAGGGCTCGTCCTCACGGATCACCGAATCGTTCGTGATCTGGCGGAACCGGTAGGCCGGGCGCGGGGAGAAGAGATGCAGGTCGCTCGCCAGCACCTGCGGCGTGAGCTGCTGGAGCGGCGTGATGTCGTCCAGGATCCAGAAGCCCCGTCCGTAGGTCCCGATCACCAGGTCGTTGAAGTGCTCCTGCACCACCATTCCGTATACTGGGGCGTGCGGCAGGTTCATCTGCAGCGGCCGCCAGATCTCCCCATCGTCGAACGACACGTACATGGCGTTCTCGGTACCCAGGTAGAGCAGCCCGCGCCGCACCGGATCCTCCAGAATGCAGTGCGCGTAGCTGAGCATGCTCTGCGGGATACCGTGGACGATCGCCTTCCACGTCTTGCCGTAATCGGTCGTCTTGTAGGCGAAGGGGTCGCGGTTGTTCACCTGGTGGAAGTCCACCGTCACATACGCCGTTCCGGCGGCGTAGCGCGACGCGTCGATGCTGCTCACCGTGCCCCACGCCGGAAGCCTGGGTAGGTTTTGTGTCACGTTCGCCCAGGTCTTGCCGCCGTCCCGCGTGACCTGCACGAGACCGTCGTTGGTGCCAGCCCAGATGAGCCCCTCCTCGATCGGCGATTCATCGATCGCGAACACCACGCCGGCATAGTCCACGCCATTGTTCTCCTGGGTGAGGCCACCGGAACCCTGCTGACGGCTCTTGTCGTTGAGGGTCAGGTCGGGGCTGATCGTTCGCCAGCTCTGCCCGCCGTCGGTCGTCCGATGCACGTGCTGACTGCCGACGTAGATCGTGTTCCGATCGTGCGGCGACATCGTGAGCGGCATCGTCCAGTTGAAGCGGTACTTCAAGTCGGCCGGGGGGCCACCCGCTTGGTCGGGCCATACCTCGACGGTGCGGAACTGCCGACGGCTCTCTTCATAGCGGACGACGATGCCGCCGACGTGCCCGGAGCCGGGTCCGGTCGACCAGATGATGTTCGGATCGACGGGGTCGGGAGTGGCCCACCCACTCTCGCCGTTGTTCAGCGTGTGCCAGTAGGCTCGGGTGATGCGGGGATCGCCCCCGCTGCCGCTTCTCGAGATCGGGAGCTCCGCCGACGCGCCACGCCGGCTGTTGCTCGGCCCGCGATACCCGGGACCATCCTGCCGGTTGCCGTACACGTAGTAGGGGATCTGGTTGTCGACCGTCACGTGGTACATCTGGGCGATCGGAAGGCGGATGCGGTTCCAGGTAGGGCCGCCGCGGCTGATCGAGATCGACACGCCGAGATCGTGGCCGACGATCATGCGGTTGGCATCTGTCGGATCGATCCACATGTCGTGGTGGTCGGCGCCCGGGGCATCCAACCATCTGGTCAGGGGGACGAGCGTCTCGCCGCCGTCGATCGACCTGGCGAACCGCGCCGTGAGGTAGTACGTCTCGTTCTCGTCGTCGGGCGCGACGACCAGGCGCGAGTAGTAGTGCGGGCGCTCGGTGGCGGCCCGGTCCGCACTGACCATGCGCCACGTGTCGCCACCGTCGTCGGACCGCCAGACCTGACCCTGCTCGGTCTCCTGTCCGTCCCAGGGAATGCCATCACCCGTCTCGATGAGCGCGTAGACGCGGTTCGGGTTCGAAGGCGCGACGGCCACGGCGACCTTGCCGACGGGCTTGGTCGGCAGGCCACTGCCGGACAGGCGGTTCCAGGTGAGACCGCCGTCCCGCGACATGAACAGGCCGCTCCCGGGCCCGCCGCTCTCCCGGCCCCAGGTATGGATCTCGAGCTGCCACATTCCCGCAAAGAGCACCCGTGGATTCCCTGGATTGATCGCGAGATCCGAGCAGCCCGTCTGCTCGTCGACGAAGAGCACCCGGTCCCACGTCTTGCCGCCGTCAGCAGTCCGGAACACCCCGCGCTCGGGCTGCGGACCGTAGGCGTGACCCAGGGCGCACGCGAGCACGATATTCGGATCGTGGGGATCGATGACCAGGCGCGGGATGCGGCCTGTCCGCTCGAGCCCCATCAGGTTCCATGTGGTGCCCGCATCGGTCGACCGGTAGATCCCCTGGCCGACGGAAATGTTGCTGCGAATCTTGCCCTCGCCCGTACCGGCCCAGACCACGGTGGGTCGGAGCGTGCGACGCCGAGCGACCCGATCGAGGCGACTGGCTGGCCGTCGAAGACCGGTTCCCAGTTCACCCCTCCATCGGTGGTCTTGAAGATGCCGCCAGAGGCCGCGCCGACATAGTAGACCCGCGGCTCGCCCGGTATGCCCGCGACGGCGCTGACCCGGTTCCCCTCTGGACCGATGTGGCGCCACGGGAGCTGACTGTAGTCCGGCGCTGTTCCCGCGCTGCCGTCTTGCTGAGCGGAGGTTGGCCACCCATGGGCTGCCACCAGCACCAGCATGAGGGCGAGACCGGTCGCCCACGCTCCCTTCGTCGCTCGAGACACGCTCACCTCACGATCCAGGCTGACGGTGATCGTCTCGATCAAGATGGCGATTCACGCGATCGAGACCGTCTCTTCACACGGAGGTCGCAGGCGCCGCCGGCACGGGTGCATCCCATACCCGCCGGAACACACGACGCCAGTTGTCGCCAAGAATCTTTCCAACGGTGGTGTCGTCGTACCCGTGCCGCAGCATCGCGTCGGTCACGGCGGGGAACTCCGAGTGATGCATGAAGCCGGCGATGTTGTGTGTGTCGTAGGTCATACCCTGGCTGACCTCCGGATACAGGCGGCCGGTGACGGCGCGCCACCAGACGCCATCGGTCGGATCGAAAAAGATGTCCGTGCCAATGCCAAGATGGTCTGGTCCCACCAGCTCCAGCGCGTGGTCCATCTGCCGTAAGTAATCATCGAGGCTCGGATGGCGGCCGTGCGAGGTGTCACCGACGAACGCCGAGAAGCTTGCCAACCCAATGACGCCGCCCTTCGAGGCGCACGCGCGCATTTGCTCGTCAGAAACGTTTCTCGGGTTCTCGTGCACGGCCCGCGGATTCGAATGCGAGAAGATCACCGGATCGGTCGACAGCTCAATGGCCTCGAGACTGGCCTGCCGCCCCACGTGGCTCAGGTCGATCACCATCCCGATTCTGTTCATCTCCTGAACCACTTGCACGCCCAGACTCGTCAGACGGCCATCCGAGACCTCAAGCACACCGGGCGCCAGCGCGTTGGCCTCGTTGTACGTGAGCTGAATGATCCGAACACCGAGGCGATGAAAGATCCGCACGAGGTGGATGTTGTGGCCGAGGGGGCTCCCGCCCTGGAATCCGAGCACGATCCCGAGCTTGCCCGCATGCTTCGCGCGCGCGAAATCGCGCTCCGACTCGACGAGGAGCGTCTGGTCAGGGAACTGCTCCAGCAGCCAGTAGAACTGGATGATCTTGTTGATCGCGGCGAGCGTTTCGTCGCTGTGGCTGGTGACCGTCCAGTTGCAGCCGCTGACCCCGGCGGCCAGCAGGTCCTGAACCACGCGTCCGGACGGAAGAGCCGCCACGAGGCCATCGATGACGATCGCCCTGCGATACACGTCGGGCGCGGTGGCTGGCGTATCGAGTCGTGCGTCGTCCATGTCTCGAGAAGTCTGGCTGGGCCGGTTTCGTCGGTTCGAGAAGAATCGCACCGTGCGTCGTGCGGAGGCGCGAGCCAGCGTCGCCGCTGGTCAGCTGCACGGACTATAATAGCCGGGATTTCGTCCCAGGATACGAGTCGCGCCCTCGGCGAGGTACCACGGCGAGTTCGTCAGGGCCATGGCCGTTTCCGCCGCAACGGTGAACCCGAACGTCCGAGCTCCTCGGCCCTTAGAACCGGAACGTGTAGTTCAGCTTGGTGGTCCCGCCCTGGCTCAGCGTCGTGAAATGCGGGTCGAGCCGGTCCGCTCTCAGATTCTGCCAGTTCTGGGTGTAGACCACGTAGAGGTCGTTCCCGGGCGCGATGATCCATCGCGTCTTGAGAAAGAGCCCGATGATCTCGGAAACGTCGTCGTACTGGACGTTGCCGGTGACCGAGGACCAGGGGCTGATGTCCCAGGCGGTGTTCAGACGGAGCAGATTGGTATCGAAGGCTCCCTGAGGCAGGGCAACCTCGTTGCGCTCATACTTGAGAGCGAGCTCGACGCCCGCGGTTGGACGGTAGCCCAACTCGAGTGCATAGCCGAACCGGTCTCCGCTCCAGAAGCTGCCGCCCCCGACGCCCGCGTCCAGGCTGATTCGTTCGTGATTCGGCGTTCCTGCGCTCATCTCCCACTCCCACGTCAAGTACTCGCCAGGCTGGATGACGATACCGTCGCTGATCTCGAACGCACGGTCGAGATAGTCAAACTGGCGAGTGACGCCAAAGTCGAAGTCGGCGCTGTTCTCGAAGTCGATATTGAGAAGATCGAACTGCCACTGTCGCTCCTCTGGACGCCCAGTATCGATGGATTCCAGGTATCGGAACTGCGTGCCGAACTCGAACTGGCGGATCCACGAGATGTCGGGGCGCGGACGCCAAGTCACGTTGGGTTCCACCCGCCGAAATCCGTTCCGGGTGACGAACCCCACGGCGGGGTTGTAGAAGCTCCCGAACTCTCGGTAGGAGAGGTGCATCTGCCAGATGTCGTTCGGGAAGTCGATCCGAACCCCCCGCGCCGAAAGGTCGGAAAGCGTCCGGTCCACGGTGGGCTCGGGATTCGAGTTCCAGACGAAGAAGGCGTCGACCTGGAGATTCTTGTCGCCGAGAAACCGTGAGGTCCGAAAGTCCAGATCGATGCCGGCCGTATGGTCGTCGGCGGGGCTGTTGCCCAGCGAGTCGGCCCCTCCTGCGCGTCGCGTGTAGATGGCGCCGATCGTGGACTCCGCAAGGATCTGCCTCTTCACTCGAGTAACGGTGAAGTCTTCGCCTGCGATGTCCAAGTGGTCGTCCGTTCCCACCTGGAGGAATCCGACCTCGTAGCGCCCGGCTTGCCCGCCGAGTCGGGCGCCGAACTGGATGGGGACAGGATTCCCCTCGCGAAGTCCGATTCGCCGGCTGAAATAGGGCTCCACACCGTTTCGGGGCGCGAAGCTGAAGACTCCCGAGCCTTCGAGGAAGAAGTCGCGTTGTTCGGGGAACCGGAGGGGAAACCGGGTGAGATTCACTCGCCGCTGGTCGACCTCCACCTCCGCGAAGTCGGTATTGACGGACGCCGCGGCCCGTAGGCTGGGGGTGATGGAATACCCGACGTCGAACCCCACGTCGCGCGGGTAGCTCGTCGAGTCCGCCAGGGTTGTTTGTCGGGTCCAACCCGCAACGGCGTAGGGCTTCACCTCGAGACCAATGCCTTGGGACATCTCCGTGAGGCCGGTCAAGCGTCCGGCGTGGACGGGTCGCCACAGCCCCTCGGTTCTTCGGTGCCCCGTCCAGAGGATCTCTTCCTGTTTGCGGCGGATGGTCCGCTGGAAGTTGATACCCCACGTGTCCGACTCGGGGTCGAAGTTCAGGGTGCTCCACGGAATCCGGATCTCGGCAGACCACCCATTGTCGAGGCGTTGGACGCGCGCCTCCCACACGCCGTCCCAGGCTTTGTTGACGTGTCCTCCCGCTCCCAGAAGACCGTCTCCCATCAGCCCCGCCGGATTGATCTCGAAGAAGTATCCGGTCCGACCGTCCAGGAAGGTATCCAGGATCCACATGAACCGGTCGTCGGAGCCCAGGCCCTCGTCGCGGCGTTTTTGATACGCCAGGATTCCATTCGGGTCATCGAAGAACATCGCGCCGATGTAGAGGGCGACGCCATCGATGAGGATCCGGATCTCGGTTGCTTCGGTCGGCTCGGCGCCCTCGACGGGTTCTTGCTGCGTGAATTCGGTGATGGGCGTGGAGGTTTGCCAAGCCGCCTCGCCGAGGTGCCCATCGAGGTCGATGCCCTGGCTCGGGGGTACGGGTGCCGCACGGAGGACCGTAGCGTCCGCACCCGGGGTATCGTTCCGGCCACGCTCCACCTCCTGCCCCGAACCCGTCTCGGCCATCACGAGTAGAGCCACGATGAGGGGCAGTGCGGGAGGCATTGTCAACTTGAAGCCGTCAGCGGCGGAGCGGGGCGAGGCCAAGCCAGGTTCCCAACTATCACGGATACCGCTGTCCACCAGAGATCATCAGTCCACCGAACGTGATCTTGTCAACAGTCGTATTCCTCTCCGACTCTCGCGCCACATTTGGCCGCGACAGCTGTGTCAGAGTCGCTCCGAGTCGGCCGGCGGCCTCCAGTGGGTCCGCGAAGGGTCATTCTGTTGGTCCACTCCACCTCATGCGGACTATCATCTGCTTCGAGGACGGCCTGCCGATCACAGCGACGGCTGGCGAGCACGTCGGTGTCGTCGGTGACACTGGCGCCAACGGTGCCATGTGCGCCCGAGTTGCGGTGGGTCTATCGGGACGCCGCGCGATACAATCACGAGGCCGCGTCCGCCAGATTCAGTACGTGGGTTCCGCTTCGACGTTGACCGCATCGTGGTGATCGGCGACCCGGTACCATCTTCCGTCCGTCCAACCCAGTGCGATGAGAGGAGTCCCACATGCACTTCGTAATCAACTATGAGTTCAATCCAGGAAGTCGGGACGAAGCGCAGGCACGATTCAAGGCCGGTGGTGGATTGCCCCCCGACGGGGTCACGATGGTCCAGCGATGGCACCATGCCGAGGGACACACGGGGTTCGTCATCGCCGAGACGTCGGATGCCGTTGCGATCGGGAAGTGGATGCAGGAGTGGACGGATCTGCTGACCTTCTCGGTGACACCGATCCTGACCGATGAGGGGGTCCAAGAAGTCATTGGGTAGCGCAGGGCGCCGGTGGTGACCGGTGCGCTGGTCGAGAGTTGACCTGGGGCGGACATACCGCGACGCCTGGGTGTCTTCGCCGCGTACGGGGGCAACGAGGGTGAGCGAAACTTAGAGTCTCCCTCTGGGATGGGTGAAACCCCTCGCCTTTAGGCGAAGCCTTCAGGAGGCCGCAGGGCCGGACCTCTTCGGGCTCTGGGACGTGCGCCGTGATAGTCGGCTTCAGCCGACGCGGCGCACTGATTCCCTCGCCTTCAGGCGAGGGAGACTCAATTGGAAATTGAAACGGCTCCCACACCCTGTGGTTTGATGACGTTAAGCAAAACGGCCATCAACCCACGAGAGAAAGGAGCCGAGATGAGCAGTGTCCTACGTCCTGTCAGGAAGCGCAAGAAGGGTCGCCAGCTGGGCCGGGTCGAGGTCATCCGGCGCGAGGACTACACCGCGCTGGAGCTGGACGCCAAGGTGGAGCTGATCCGCTCGCTGGTCCCGCTGGGCTTGATGCACGTGGAGGAGGTGCTCGACGAGGAGGTAACGGCGCTGGCTGGCGAGCGCTACGCCCGCAAGGCCGCGTCGATCGGGGGCCGCCGGCACGGTAGCAACCCTGGGACCGTCGGCCTGGCGGGGCAGCGGGTGCCGATTCGGGTGCCGCGGGTGCGCGGGGTCGCGGGGCGGGAGATTCCGTTGCGCGCCTACGAGGCGTTGCATGGCGACGGCGCGGTGAATGACCTCCTGCTGAAGCGCGGGCTCTATGGGATCTCGTGTCGCAACTACGAGGCGGCCGCCGAGGCGATTCCCGGCGCGATCGGGCTGTCGGGGTCGACGGTGTCCCGAGGCTTCATCGAGGCCAGCGCCGCGAAGCTTCACGAGCTCCAGGAGCGGGACCTGGCCGCTGAGGACGTCGTGGCCATCGTATTGGACGGCAAGACGTTCGCCGAGGCCACAATGGTCATCGCACTGGGCATCACCATTTCTGGGGCGAAACACTTCCTCGGCTTCGTGGAGACGGACACGGAGAATGAGCGGGTGCTGACGCTGTGCTTGCGGTCGTTGGTCGAGCGGGGGCTGGACCTCTCGCAGGGCCTGCTGGTGATCCTCGACGGCAGCAAGGGGCTGCGGGCAGCCGTCCGGAAGACCTTCCGCCACCGCGCCCTGGTCCAACGGTGCCAGTGGCACAAGCGGGAGAACGTGGTGAGTCACCTGGCCAAGAGCGAACTGGCGGCGTGGCGTCAGCGCCTCCAGCGCGCCTACAACCGGCCGGAGTACGACGAGGCCCTCACGGCGCTCAAGACGCTCCAGGGCGAGCTCGACGAACGGAACCAGTCGGCGGCTCGGAGCTTGACAGAAGGTCTGGACGAAACCTTAACGCTGCATCGCCTCGGGCTGTACGGGGTGCTGGGCCGGTCGCTGAAGACGACGAACTGTCTGGAGTCGGTCAATGCGCTCGTTGAGGAACGCTGTGCGAAGGTTGACCACTGGCAGAACTCGAGCCAACGCCACCGCTGGCTGGCGACCGCGCTCCTGGACATCGAGCCGCGCCTGCGGAAGCTGATGGGCTACCGCCACCTGCCCACGCTTCGTGCCGCGTTGAAGCAAGAACTGAAGATCGACACGACGACATCGAAGAAGGCCGCATGACGAATCCGGAGCCGTAGAGAGTTTCAACTAAGAATGGGCTTGACTCGGGGCAACCATCCTCCAGAACACGCTGGCATCTGTCGAGTTGCGTGCCGGGACCGCGGTTTTTGTCCGGGGGCCGATCGGTCGCCCGTGACTCGGCCCTGACAGACAAGTACATACTGTCACAACCAAACAGCAAATGATCAAAGGAGCGCCGATTACAATTGTGACGGGGGCGTCCCAGAATCACTATGACTCTTTGGTGCAATTTTTGAATTCCCTCAAACGGTTTGCCGATATGGCATTCAATTGTAAGGTTTACGACTGGCACGCGGGCGGCAAGCACTGGGCGTCGCAGGAGGCGCCCGAGTGGCAAACGCTGGCGAAGTGGGTGCAGGGGCAGTTCTCCAGGTAGGCCGACGCCGATCCCCGTGATCATCGACCGCGTGCGCCGTGCGCCCATAGTCCCGCGGCGGAAGTTCCTCGGCCAGGGGCTGATGCTCGCACTTCTGGGTCTCACGCGGCGGGTCACCGCGCAGCGTCCACGCCGGATCCGCTATCATCCGCTCGCGCAACCGGTCCTGGTGCCGCTCGAAACGCTCGCGATCCCCGGACGGGCGCGGGCGTTCCAGGCGCGAGCCGTCTCATTGCCGACGGCCGCCAACCCGAACCGTCCGATTCGCGTCAACGGCATGGTGGTCCGCGCCACCGCCGGCGATGACGGCCCGGATCGGTTCAAGGCGGTCTGCGTGGTATGCCCGCATGAGCAGTGCGATGTCGATTTTGTCGCCGACCCCGCCAAGCTCAGCGAGTACGTGGTCGCGGAGATCGGTCCGGTGGAGGACCCGGTCTACCTCTGCCCGTGTCACGACAGCGCGTTCACGATCGCGGACGGCGCGCGGCTGGGAGGCCCAGCCCCACGCGGCCTCTACCGCTTCCGCGTCACCGGTGTCTCGGAGACCGCCGTCGAGATCGGCGAGGTCGAGGAGGATGTTCTGCTGTTCTTCTGAGGCGGCGCGTGAGACACACAACCCCTCCTCCTCCAGGAACGTCAGCTCGTCGCCGAACAGGTCGACGAGCTCCGCGTCGACCGCCTGACGAAACACCGCATGCTCTAGTGCACCGCCGTCGAGATGCGGTCACGCCTCGAGCCCGCAGCACACCCACCCGCGGCGTTGCCGCTCCTCGAAATACTCCCGGTATTCCTCGTCGCGGCGCCTTGCGCCTGGGCGCGCTGCGAACCCGATCCGTGACCGCATCTCGACGGCGGCGCACTAGTACTACTTTGTTAGATCGCACAATTTGGGCGAGATCCGACAAGTGGTCTAATTTGAGGACATTGTACTTTTCCGGCGAATTCGGTACCCTGCGCGGTAGTGCACGACCGCCGCACGGTGGGGCAGTTGCGTCGCCTGATGAGATGGCTCGAGGCCTTCAAGGCGTGCTTCGGCCAGCGCGCACAGGAGCTGGCGTTGCGCCGGTACGTCCAGGGGTTGCTCAGCGACAGCCCGCGCAAGTCGATGGAAGCGATGCTGGCGCGGGGGACCGAGCCCGGGGGCTATCAAGCGTTCCAACACTTCATCACCGATGCGCCGTGGAGTGCCGACGGCGTCTGGCGCTGCCTGCGGGCGGTGCTGCCCGAACGCGAAGGGCTGGTGATCTTCGCTGGCACGAGTTTCCCCAAGCCAGGGACGTCCTCGGTCGGGGTGGCCCGCCAGTACTGTGGGGCCGTGGGGAAAGTCGCCAATGGCCAAGTGGCGGTCACCGCGGCGCTGTGGACCGGGCTGCGCGCCTACTTGCTGGGGGCCGCGCTCTATGTGCCCGAGGCGTGGCTGACCGACGCCGCCCGCGATCGGGCGCGGCTTCCCCGGGGTGTCCGGTTGCAGGCGAAGTGGCGCCAAGCGCTCACCCTGCTCCGGCAGGTGCGCGCCAGCGGCCTCACCGGCACCGGCGTGCTGGCCGATGCGGAGTTTGGCGATACCCGCCTGTTTCGGGCCATGTGGCATCGGTTGCGGCTCCCCTATGCGGTGGGGATTTCCTCGTCGCAGACCGTGTTCCTGGGGCGGCCGCGCCTCGGGCACCGGCGGGGCGGCCGGCTGGGGCGCCCGCGCACCCGGCCAGACCTGGCGGCGGGCGTGCGGGCGTACACGGTGGCCCAGGCCGCCAAGGCGCAGCCGCGGTGGCGGCCCATCAGCTGGCGCAACCGCCGCGGCGGGCGCCGCTGGACGGTCCAGTGTGTGGCCCTGCGGGTGACCCCGGCCCACGACTGGCGCGACCGCCGGCTCGCCCCCGAGGTGTGGCTGCTGGCCGAACGCGACACGGGCGCGACGCCGCGGACCAAATACTTCTTCGTCAACCTGCCGGCCACCACCTCCTGGCCGCAGCTTGTCCGACTCGCGCATCAGCGGTGGGCCATCGAGCAGCAGTTCCAAGAGTTGAAGACCCACCTCGGGTTGGATCACTTCGAAGGCCGCACGTTCCCGGGCTGGCACCATCACGTCGTGCTCACCGCCGTGACGTACAACTTCCTGCAGGCCGAGCGGCGGCGGCACCTCGCCGGGCTCACCTTTCCAGTGGCCCGCGCGATCGTGCAGGAAATCTTCACCGCGGACCTCTTTGCTCCACGGCCGTTCTACCTGAAGCGCATCGAGGCGCTAAAGTCGGTGCAATTGCGGATCTAACAAAGTAGTACTAGGCTTCCCTCTGTGTAGAGGAGGTTCACGGCGCTGGGTTCCGGCTGGGCAGAGATCGCCCCTTGCCTTCGAGCCCGCCCCACCCGGATAATGGCCGCGAGGTGAAGATGAGCACATTCAATGTCAACGGCGTCGAACGTACCTTCGACGGCGACCCCAACATGCCGCTGCTGTGGTACGTGCGCGACGTGTTGGGGCTGACTGGTTCGAAGTTCGGCTGCGGCGCGGGTCTGTGCGGCGCGTGCACGATGCACCAGGATGGCGAGGCGATCCGTTCCTGCATCACGCCAGTCAGTGCGGCCGAGGGTTCGGAGATCACCACGATCGAGGGGCTGGGAGGGCAGCATCCGGTGCAACGAGCCTGGATCGCGCACGAGGTGCCGCAGTGTGGCTACTGCCAGCCGGGGCAGATCATGCAGGCCTGCGCGCTGCTCAACGACACCCCGAAGCCGGACGATCGGCAGATCGATGTCTCGATGTCGGGCAACATCTGTCGCTGTGGAACCTACCAGCGCATCCGCGCCGCGATCAAGGCAGCGGCGGAGGCCTCAGCATGACTCGCATCGAAAACGTGAGCCCGGCCGTCAGCCGCCGTGTGTTCCTCGGCACCATGTTCACCGCGAGCGCCTTCGTGCTCGCCGGGTTCCGTACCTTCGCCGACCAGGCGGCGCTCGGCGCGCTCGCCTACACGGCGGACGCCGAGACCAAGCTCTTCACCCCGAGCTTCTGGCTGGGCATCGAGCCGGATGGCACGGTGCTCATCGTCGCGCACCGGTCCGAGATGGGTACGGGCATCCGGACGAGCCTGCCGATGATCGTGGCGGATGAGCTCGACGCCGACTGGGACAAGGTCAAGATCGAGCAGGCCATCGGCAACGAGAAATACGGAGACCAGAACACCGATGGATCGCGCTCCATCAGGTGGTTCGGCAAGGTCATGCACGAAGCCGGCGCCTCGGCTCGCCTGATGCTCGAGCGCGCGGCCGCCGAGCAGTGGGGTGTGCCCGCCGGGGAGTGCAAGGCCCAGATGCACTCGGTCGTGCACGCGGCGTCTGGCCGGAAGCTCGGGTTCGGCGCGCTCGCGGCGGCCGCGTCGCGGCAGGCCGTCCCGGACACGAGCGAGCTGAGGCTCAAGCCGAAGAGCGAGTATCGCTACATCGGCAAGGACATGCCGGTCTACGATCTGGACGCGCTGTGCGACGGGACGGGTGTCTTCGGCATGGACGCCGCGCGCGAAGGCATGGTGTACGCGTCGATCGAGCACGCGCCCGTCCACGGCGGTCGGGTGAAATCCGTCGACGATACGGCGGCGCGGGCGGTCGCCGGGGTCCGTCAGGTCGTTCAGGTGCCGCCCTTCGAGGCGCCGCACGGATTCCAGGCGCTCGGTGGGGTCGCGGTGATCGCAGACCACACCTGGGCCGCGTTCGAGGGCCGGCGGAAGCTCGAGATCGAGTGGGACTCGGGCGCCAACGCGTCCTATGGCTCGGATGCCTACCGTGCCCAGCTCGAAGCGACCGCCCGGCAGCCGGGCAAGGTGGTCCGCAACGTCGGTGACGTGGACGCCGAGTTCGCGAACAACGACGACGTGCACGAGGCGGCCTACTACGTGCCCCACCTGGCGCACGCCGCCATGGAACCTCCCGCCGCGGTCGTCGAGTACCGGGACGGCAAGGTGACGTGCTGGGCGCCGACGCAGAACCCGCAGGCCGTCCAGGCGACCGTCGCCCCGGCGGTCGGCGTCGAGACGCACGACGTCGTCTGTCATGTCACGCTGCTGGGTGGGGGGTTCGGCCGCAAGTCGAAGCCGGACTACGTGGCCGAAGCGGCGATCCTCTCGAAGCAGCTCGGGCGACCCGTCAAGGTCGTCTGGACCCGCGAGGACGACATCAAGTTCGACTTCTACCACGCGGTGGCGGCCTGCTACTTGAAGGCCGCGGTCGATGGTCGCGGGAGACCGACGGCCTGGCTCCAGCGATCGGTGTTCCCGCCGATCGGCTCGACGTTCGATACGTCGGCGCGGTACGGCGGTGCCGGCGAGATGTCCATGGGGTGGTCGGATCTGCCGTTCGAGATCGCCAATCACCGTGCCGAGAACGGGGCCGCCGAGGCCCACGTTCGCATCGGCTGGGTGCGCTCGGTGGCGAACATCTATCACACGTTCGCGCACGGCTCGTTCACCGACGAGCTCGCTCACCGGGCGGGCAAGGATCCCAAGGACTTCCTGCTCGAGCTCATCGGAGAGGGGAAGATTCTCGACCTCGAGGCCGAGGGTGTGGACTATCCGAACATGGGCGGTCCGATCGACGAGTATCCCGTCGACACGGCCCGTCTGAGGCACGTGATCGAGCTGGTCGCGGAGAAGTCGGGCTGGGGAACGCGGGCGCTACCCGACGGCCACGCCCTGGGCATCTCGGCGCACCGGAGCTTCTTGACCTACGTCGCAACGGTCGTCGAGGTGGCCGTGGACGATCGGGGCAAGGTGACGATTCCGCGTGTCGACACGGCGGTCGACGCTGGGACGATCGTCCACCCCGACCGTGTGCGCGCGCAATTCGAGGGCGCCGCGGTCTTCGGCGCAAGCCTGGCGCTGCTCGGTGAGATCACCGCCAGCCACGGCGCCATCGATCAGGGCAACTTCGACGACTATCCGGTCGCGCGAATGAACCAGGCCCCGGTCCAGACGAACGTCTACATCGTCGACAGCGACGCGCCGCCCGCGGGTGTCGGCGAACCTGGTGTGCCGCCGTTCGCCCCGGCGCTCTGCAACGCGATCTTCGCGGCAACGGGGCAGCGCATCCGCGAACTCCCGCTGTCGAAGCATGGATTCGTGTAGCCGGGCGCTGCGCTCCGGCGACCGCTACAGAAATGACTGATACAGTCCACTAGCCGGCCACGCCTGAGCGTGTTGAGCCCCGCGGTCGTCAGGTTCGGAGCGCACTGGGTCCGACGGTGTGCGCGGAGACGCCGGTGAGTGACTGGATCCGACGCCTCGACGAGATCGACGCGATCGCGCTGGCCGAGATCGGCGGCAAGGGGGCGGACCTCGCGCGGCTCGTATCCGCCGGGCTGCCCGTCCCCCCGGGGTTCTGTATCACGACGCGCGCGTTTCGGCGCCACGTCGACGACGTCGCGGGCTTCGCGGATCTGCTCGCGGATCTGGAGGCGCTCGCCGCCGACGACGTCGACGGGGCGCGGTCGGTGGGGGCCCGCGCCCGCGCGTGGGTGATCGGTCGCGCCATTCCCGAGGAAGTCGAAGCGGCGATTGTGCGCGCTCTTGAGGACGCGGGGCCGGATCACGCGTACGCCGTCCGCTCGAGCGCGACGGCGGAAGACCTGCCCGACGCGTCCTTTGCCGGGCAGCAAGACACCTACCTCAACGTTCGCGGCCGGCGCGGCGTCCTGGACGGGGTTCGCGGCTGTTGGGCCTCGCTCTATACCGACCGCGCGATTCTGTACCGCGCCCAGAACGCGATCGCCCACCGAGACGTGGCGCTGGCGGTCGTCGTGCAACGCATGGTGCGCTCGGAGACGTCGGGCATCCTGTTCACCGCCGACCCGCTGAGCGGTCACCGCCACATCGTCAGCATCGACGCCGGGTTCGGCCTCGGCGAGGCGCTCGTCTCCGGGCGGGTGTCGGCCGACCTCTACCGGGTGGACACGCGCACCCGATCGATCGTCGAGCAGAAGATCGGTGACAAGCCGATCGCGGTCGTGCCGATCGAGGGCGGTGGCACCCGGGAGGCACCCCTGTCCGTCGAGCGCCGACACGCCCGCGTGCTCTCGCCGGAGCACATCGAGCGCCTCGTCGACGTGGGCGTGCGGATCGAGCGGTTGCAGGGGGCGCCCCAGGACATCGAGTGGTGCTTCGAGAACGGCGAGCTGTTCGTCGTGCAGACCCGCCCGATCACGTCGCTGTTCCCGCTCCCGCGGCCCGCGCCCTCGGACGGCACGTTGCACGTCTCGGTGTGCGTCAACCACTTTCAGGTCATGACCGACGCGATGCCGGAGATGAGTCTGTCGATCTGGCGTCTGCTGCTTCCGTTCGGCAAGGCGCCGGGCGAGATCGGGCCGAGCCCGTGGGTGACGACCGCCGGGGGCCGGCTCTACCTCGACCTGAGCCGTCCGCTGCGCGTGCCCGCGATGCGGCGGGCGATCGTCGGGCTGCTCGGGGGCGTCGACCGCTTGACCGCCGACGCCGTTGCCGCCGTGACGGCGCGACCGGAGTTCTCGGGGGGCCCACGCGCGAGCGTACCGACCGTGCTCTCGGTCATGGGGCCGCAGATCTGGCGGCTGCTCGCCAACGTCTCGTGGCGGGGCTCGCGTGGGGCCGCCTCGCGGCTGGCGGCCCGGCTGGACGCGCTGCTGGCCGAGGTGCAGGAGAGTGTCCGGGCACAGGCCGACGCGCCCGGACGGCTCCGTTCGCTCCGCTCCATCCTCGGGCTGGTGATCCACCGGGTGCTCCACATTCCGGCGTACGTGCTCGCCGGTCTGGTCGCGGGTCGGTTGCTGCGCCGGGTGGCCGCGGCCACCGACGGCGAGGTCCAGACGCTCGGGCGTGGCCTGGTCGGGAATGTCACGACCGACATGGATCTGGCGGTCGGTGATCTGGCCGACGTCGCGCGACGCGCGCCAGCCCTCCGCGATGCCCTGCTGTTGGGAGCCTCGACCGGGGGGACGCTAGCCGATATTCCCGGCGGCGATGCGTTCATCGAACGGCGTGCGTCGTCCGGGACCCCGGCCGGGAAACGCTGGCAAAGGGCGAGATCCTGGTGGCGCCCTTCACCGACCCGGGCTGGACCCCGCTGTTCATCAACGCCGCCGGGCTCGTGATGGAGGTGGGGGGGCTCATGACCCACGGCTCGGTCGTCGCGCGCGAGTACGGCATCCCGGCCGTCGTGGCGGTGCCGGAGGTGACGCGTCGCATTCGGAGCGGCCAGCGCATCCGTGTCGACGGAGATGCGGGCTACGTCGAGATTCTCGCGGGAGATTCCGCCTCGTCGTGACGGCTCTATCCACCGATGGCGTCTGGGCGCCGTCGAACCCGTTGAAGCAAGTCAGCGCGGCGATATGTGGCATGCTGCTCCTGCCGCCGGTGAGCGGTAGCCAGCATTTCGTGATGTTGCTGGCGCCCTTCGAAGAACAGGAGCCCTCATGAAGAAGCGGGTGCAGCAGCTTGCCGTCGTCTCACTGTCGTTTCTCGGCGGGATGCTCGTCGCGCAGGAGCAGGCCACGCGACGGGTTCCGCAGTTCGAGAACGAGCACGCCGAGGTGTGGAAGAGCATCATCATGCCGGGCCAGCCGCTCTCGATGCACCGGCACGACGATCCGCGGGCCATCATCGCCCTGAAGGGGGGCACCCTCAACGTCGTCAGCGAGACCGGTGCGGAGCGAGCGATGACCTGGGAGACGGGCAACGCTTACTGGCTCACGGCCGACCCGCCGGGTGAGCTCCACGGGGACGTGAACGCTGGCGAGGATCCGATCGAGGTCATCGTCGTGCAGCTGAAGGGCGCGGGGCCGGCCCGGCCGGGCACGATGTCCACCCCCGCGACCGACGTCACCGCCGCCGACATTCAGGCGACCAAGGCAGAAGCGATCGCGAACGGCGTAACCGACATTCCGGTGCGAACGGTCGACGCCGGAGGGCATAACGTCGGGATCGGCGTGGTGCAGCGTCCCGCGGGCGCGCGTGGGGGAGCCGCGGCGCACACCGAGGTCACGGAGGTGTACCACGTGCTCGAAGGGTCCGCGACGCTCGTGACCGGCGGGACGATCGTCGATCCGAGGCCGCGCGCGAGCGATGCCCGGAACGTCACGCAGATCAATGGACCCGGGATCAGCGGCACGTCCATCGAGGGTGGGGTGACCCGCGGAATCTCCAAGGGCGACATGATCGTCATCCCGGCGGGGACGCCGCACTGGTTTCCCGAGGTCCACGAATCAGTGGCGTACGCGGTCGTCCGCGTCGATCCCGGCCAGGTCGTGAACCTCAAGTGAGCCCGCCGGCCTGCCGGCCTTGACCTGCCGGATCCGCTCCCGTACCATCGCCGCAGCACTAGTGCACCGCCGTCGAGATGCGGTTACGGATCGGGTTCGCAGCGCGCCCAGGCGCAAGGCGCCGCGACGAGGAATATCGGCCGTATTTCGAGGAGCGGCAACGCCGCGGGTGGGTGTGCTGCGGGCTCGAGGCGTGACCGCATCTCGACGGCGGTGCACTAGGACAGGACACGAGAGGTCGCTCCCGACTCGGTGAGGAGAGCCGCGATGGGGAACTGTCGGCGAATGTGCGGCTGGACGGTACTGGCGCTGTCGTCGTGCGCCGCGCTGGGAGGCGTGCACCGGACGGTCGTCGCCCAGGCCACGCCAGGCGCCCCGACCGTCGCCGGACGCGTCCTGACGGTCAACGGTCCGATCGACCCCGCGGAGGTCGGCCACGCGCTCATGCACGAGCACGTGTTCATCGACTTCAACCTCCCGGACTCGGAGCCCGCACGGTGGCGAGATGCGGGTCGCACGCCGCCGACGGCGGCCACCGCCGTCGGCGTCTACAACCGGCCGCTGACGATGGGCCTCCTCGACCGGGTGCTCTTCGGCCACCCCAATCGGGACAACTGGTTGCTCGCCGACGAGGAGACGGCGGTCCGGGAGCTCGGACACTTCACACGACAGGGAGGCGGGACCGTCGTGGACGTCACGAGCCAGGGACTGGGTCGTGATCCGTTGGCCCTCAGACGCGTGGCCAACGCCACCGGTCTTCACGTCGTCATGGGATCGAGCTGGTACCGCAAGTCCTGGCATCCGCCGGACATGGCGCAGCGATCGATCGAGAGCCTGACCGACGAAATCGTTCGCGACGTGAGGGTCGGCGTCGGTGACACAGGCGTGCGCGCCGGGATCATCGGCGAGGTCGGGACGCAGGGAGATCCGCTGACGCCCGACGAGATCAAGGTGATCCGCGCGTCGGGCCGAGCGAGCCGACTGACGGGCGCCGCCGTCACGCTGCACACGACGGCCCGGCTCCGCGAACAGCCCACCGTGCTCGACCTGCTGGCCGAAGAGGGGGCGGATCTGACCCGCGTCATCGTGGGACACAGCAACGAGCTGGCGGTGGACCTGCCGTTCATGACGGAGTTGCTGGACCGCGGCGTGTATATCCAGTTCGATCTCCTGGGCCGGAATCCGACGGTGCGCCGGCGGGTCAGCGATACCGACGTGGCGCACGGCATCGTCGATCTCGTCGAGAAGGGCTACGTCGACCGGATCCTCCTGTCCCAGGACGTGTGCACGAAGGTGCAGCTCAAGTCGTATGGCGGCACGGGGTTCTCGTTCATCCACGAGCAGTTCATCCCGTATCTCGAGGCGCTGGGCGTCACGACCGAGCAGATCGGTGCCATCCTCGTGTCGAACCCGAGGCGCGTGCTGACACTGGAGGCGCCGCGGGGCTAGCCGCCCGAGTTGCCGCTGGCGCGGTCGAGAGGGAAACGATGTACAGGCGATCGAGTGGCGCGATCCTGCTCGGCATGCTTCTCGTGGCACCGGGGCTCGCGACAGCCGGGCAGGAATTCGAGATTCCGAATCTCGAGGGCAAGGTCGTGACCGTCACGGGCGTGATCGATCCCGACGAGCTCGGCCCGACCCTCATGCACGAGCACATCGTGATCAACTTTCAGAAACCGGCGCATCTTACGGGCGTGACGACAGGCCAGCATCGGGACATCACCACGGCCACCGACATGGGGCTCTACTTCGCGCCGCTCACGCTGGCGAATCTGAGCGCCGTCCGCAACGGCGTGGCGCCGAATCGGGACAACCTGTATCTGACCGACATCGATGTCGCCATCGACGAGGTTCGGCACTTCCAGCGGTGGGGTGGACGGACCATCGTCGACGTCACGAGCATCGGACTCGGACGCGATCCCCGAGCGCTCGTGCAGGTGGCCAACGCGACCGGGCTCAACATCGTCATGGGTACCGGCTACTACCAGAAGCAGTTTCATCCTCCCGACATGGAGCGCCGGACGATCGAGGAGCTGGCCGAGGTCATCATCGACGACGTGACGCGGGGCGTGGATGGCACGGGCGTCCGGTCGGGCATCATCGGAGAGATCGGCATCAACGGCAACCCGTTGATCTCCAACGAGGTCAAGAGCATTCGGGCCGCCGCGCGCGCCGCCCGCGTGACAGGTGCCGCCATCTCGTTCCACGTGGGCGGCTACCGGGAAGAGAAATTCGAGGTCGTCGACCTGGTGGAGATGGAGGGCGTGACGCCCGACCGCGTCATCATGGGACACAGCAATTCGATCGCGGACGACTTGCCCTTCATGTTGCGCCTGCTCGAGCGCGGCGTCTACATCCAGTTCGACACGCTGGGACGCATGGGGTCGCGCCTCGGTCGGGTCGATGATGCGAAGGTCGCGAGGGGGATCGTCGAGCTCGTGAAGGCCGGCCACGGAAACCGGATCCTCCTGTCCCAGGACGTGTGTCACAAGATCGAGCTGAAGAGATACGGAGGCTCGGGCTTCTCCTACATCCAGGAGTTCGTCCTGCCCGAGCTTCGACGGCTAGGCGTGACCGACGATCAGATCCACGAGATCACGACCGAGAATCCGAGGCGCGTCCTGCCCTTCGTCGCGCCGCGGTCGTGATCCGGCGCGACCGACATCCGGCGCTGCGGTACCGCGGACTTGGCGGCTCCGCGTCGTGTCGGGCCTCCCGATGGCCCGCTGGTCCCGACTCCCCGATAGCTCTTCCGGCTGTGCTCGCAGATACGGCGGCGGAGGTCAACGCGTCGACAGGGCCCGGTAGGTGCCCGAGATGCAGCTCTCCTTCAGAAAACCGTAGAAAGGGATCTTGGCGAGCTCGCCGAGATCTCCATCGATCTCCGCCAACGTCTGCTCGAGCGAGTCCCCCTTCTCCACGTGCTCGAGGACGGCGTCGTGCACGGCTCTGACGTTCGCCAGATACCGCTCGGCGCCGGCGCGGAGCTGGGATGGGGTGAGGCCGTCGATGTAGCCGTGACCAGGGACGACCCATTCGGCGTCAAGGGCCAGGGCCTGCTCCAGGGTGTGCAGGTGCTCTCGCGCGTAGCCCTCGCTGAGCGAGGCGAACACGCCATTGAAGTAGAGCTCGGTCAGGAAGGCCACACGCAGGTCGGGCAGATGGACGACGGTGTCGCCACGGGTGTGTCCAAGACCGAGGTGATGCAGCTCGATTCGGACGCCGCCAAGGGTGAGGACCATCGAGTCATCGAAGGTGATGTGCGGGAGCGTCGGGCGTGGTGCGCCGGGCCCCGCGTTCTCCAGCGTCTCGGCGATCGCCTCACGCGCTCCACGATGCGCGATGATGACGGCCCCGTCGAAGACCTCGTTGCTGTTGACATGGTCTCCGTGGGGCGACGCGTTGATGAGGTAGCGGATCGGCCGATCGGTGACGGTGCGGATGGCTGCGATCAACCGGCGCCCCTCTTCCAGCGTGTCCTGCCCGTCGGCGACGACTACGCCCGCGTCCGTGACGATGACGAGCGAGTTCGTGCGAACGATCTCCTCCTCGTTCGGAAGCTCGAGCGGCCCTTCGTAGGCATAGACGTTCTCCACGAGGGGGATGAGCTTGGGCGTGAAGTCCACGCCCAGGCGGCCCTGGGCCCACGCCAGCGACGGCAGCAGGAGCAGGGCCGGCACGGCGGACGCACGATCTGCGCGAATCATGGTTGCTCGGCTCCAATGGTAGCACTGCCCGGCGACACGCGCGGTGGCGTCGGCCACCAGACGGTGTGATAGCCTGGCGCCTCGCCTCGCGACGCCGCGAGAGTCCCGCTTCGAGGAGCGCATCATGCTCGATCGACGACGATTCATCGGCACCTCGCTTTTGGGCGGAGCCAGCCTGGCCATGGGATCCGCCGGGTGTGGGCCGGCCGACCCGGAACCCGCGCCCACCCCGGACCCGCCCGGCATCGAGCCCTTCGCGCTCGATGAAGTGACGGTCGCCGAGCTCCAAACGAGCATGGAGTCGGGCGAGCGGACCGCCCGCTCGATCGCCGAGCTCTACCTCAGCCGGATCGAAGCCCTGGATCGACAGGGCCCCGAGCTGAGGTCCATCATCGAGACCAACCCCGAGGCGCTGGCGATCGCCGACCGGTTGGATGAGGAGCGTCGCTCCAGCGGCGCGCGCGGACCGCTTCACGGGATCCCGGTCGCGATCAAGGACAACATCGACACCCACGACCAGATGACGACGACGGCGGGATCCCTCGCGCTCGAGGCTTCGGTTCCACTCCAGGATTCCTTCGTGGCGCAGAAGCTGCGAGAGGCCGGTGCCATCATCCTGGCGAAAGCCAACATGAGCGAGTGGACCTACTTCCGGGGCGAGCGCGCCTCGAGCGGATGGAGCGCGCGAGGTGGGCAATGCCGAAACCCCTACGCGCTCGACCGGAATCCCTGTGGATCCAGCTCGGGGTCCGGCGTGGCGGCCTCGGCCAACCTCGTCGCTTTGACCGTCGGGACGGAAACGGGCGGATCGATCATGTGCCCGTCGTCGACCAACGGCATCGTCGGCATCAAGCCCACGGTCGGCCTGTGGAGCCGCTCCGGGATCATTCCCATCTCTCACTCCCAGGACACCGCTGGCCCCATGACGCGGAGCGTGCGAGACGCCGCCGTCTTGCTCGGCGCCGCGACCGGTGTCGACCCCCGGGACGGCGCGACGAGGGCGAGCCAGGAGCACTCCCACACCGACTACACGCAGTTTCTCGATCCGGCCGGCCTGAAGGGTGCGCGGATCGGAGTCGCCCGAAGCTTTTCGGATTTCGACCCGCGGGTCCTGGCGCTCCTCGACGAGGCGGTCGTGGCGATGGAGGCCGCCGGCGCCGTGATCGTGGATCCTGCCAACCTGGCCAACGCGGCCTGGAACGACGAGGCGCCGCTGCTGGTGCTCGAATACGAGTTCAAGACGGGCATCAATGCGTATTTCCAGAGCCTGGGACCCAACGCGCCCGTGAAGACCCTGACCGAGCTCATCGAGTTCAACGAGCGGAATCAGGACGTCGAGCTGCCCTACTTCGGGCAGGAGCGATTGATTGCCTCTGAAGCGAGAGGGCCACTGACCGACGAGGCCTACCTCGAGGCGGTGCGCACCATCCAGCGGGGCAATCGAGAGGACGGAATCGACGCCCTGATGAGCCGGCACGAGCTGGATGCGATCGTCGCGCCGACACGAGACCTGGCCTGGCCGACCGATCACATCAAGGGCGACAGGCTCGATGGGGGCTCGAGCGCGGGACCGGCGGCGATCGCCGGCTACCCGGACATCAGCGTGCCGATGGGCTTCGTCTCGGGCCTTCCGGTTGGCGTCTCGTTCTTCGGGCGGGCGTGGAGCGAGCCGACACTGTTGCGGCTCGCCTACGCGTACGAGCAGGCGACCAACCACCGGCGGGCTCCGACGTTCGCGGCGACCCTCGGGTAGCCGCCCGTGTGAACGTTCCGACCCCCCGTGACAGATGCGGCCGTCAGCCTGAACGAGGCGCGACGAGCGAGAGCCGAGCGACAGTCCAGGCCCGGCTACTGCGCCGTGTGCTCGAAGTGCAGACGGTCCTGTGTCGTCATCCCGAAGGAGTCGGTGACGATCACGCTCATGTGCTGGCCGTCCGGGTCGATGGTCGCCTGTCCCGCCCCGCCAGTGCCAGCGTAGGCGACGAACCGGTAGGTGAGGGTGTTGCCGGTGATCGTGCCGCTGATCTCGCCCATCGCCAGGCCGGTAAAGGGGTTGCTCGTCGTCCCGACGACGGTGTTGCCGGTCTGCTCCAGGTAGGTAGGGACGTCGCTGCTGTCGTACCACGTGCCCGTCAGGCTGGCCGCCGGTTGCCCGGCCCGCGCGCCGCCGTCCGGAGGCGGGTCTCGACGTGGCGGCGCGGGCGGGGGGCCACCCGACGGGTCGCTGGTCCGGGACGCGAGGTTCGAGGTTTCCGCCGGCGTCTCGGAACCCGGGGTGTCGACGGTCCGGGACGCGGAGTCCGCTGGTGCCGAGGCCACGGGCGGGTCGGGCCGCGAGGCCCAGTAGCCGGCGCCGAGCAGCAACGCCACGGCGGCCCCAACGGCGCCCGGAATCAGGAGACCGCGCTTCCCGCCCTGGCCCCGCTTGAGCTTGCCCCCGAGCCGCTCGATCAACGAGTCCACGTCCTTGTGAAAACCGGCATGGCTGAGCGTCACCGCCTGACGGCGGAGCAGCCCCTGGAGCGACTCCGGTAGGTGCTCCGGCCCGGGCATCTTGACGCCGTCGATCAGGATCGGGATCACACGCACGTTGCGCTTGAGCGCGGCCTCGACCTCCAGGCGCGCGAGGTCCCCGGGATCGTCAAGCCGACGCCTTCCCGTGTTGTCGGCCGCCTCGACCCAGCCGGGTCCGAGCAGCACGATCAACGTGTCGCAGGCCGACACCCGCCGCTCGATCGCGTCGAGATAGTCCTCGCCGGGACCAATGTCGTCCACGTCCATGAAGACATTCCGCCTGCCGAACTGCTCCGCGAGGCGGTCGTAGAGCCGCCCGGCCTCGGCGGCGCTGTCGGCTCGCCGATAGCTGATGAATATCCTCATGGCCGTTGAGTCTCCCTCGCGAGGCGCAAGCCGCGGCTCCGATGCTCGTTTGGCTCGCGCAGAAAATCTACCACGAACGGGGACGGACCCAGATGCCGGTGGCCCTTTGCCGAATCAGGTGCTAGACTGCCGGCGCGGGACCGCGTGAGCGCGCCGGCGCGCCGCGGTCGCGCGGGACGGCGAGTCTCGTCGGGACACGGAAACGCGGGGGGATGACATCCATGGCGCAGCATGATGGGATCGATCGCAGGGCGTTCCTGAGGAACGCCGGACTGACGGCGCTCGCAGGCGCCGTCGGCACGCGTGCCTCGGCGGCGACTGCGCCGGCCGCCGGCGCGGCCGTTCTGCAGAATTCCAGATACGATTTCGACGAGGTCTTCGACCGCGTCGGAAGCGACTGCATCAAATGGGACGACCAGATCGAGAAGTACGGCCAGGACAGCATCGCCGCGGGCATGGGCATCGCGGACATGGACTTCAGAACCGCGCCTGCGATCACCAGCGCGTTGAGGAAGCGGCTCGAGCACGAGAACTGGGGCTACCTGGCGATCCCCGCGTCCTACAAGGAATCGATCGTCAATTGGAACAAACGACGCTACGGAATCGACATCGATCCCGACCTGCTTCTGCACTCGGATGGTGTCCACCCGGCGATCCTGAGCTCGCTGAGGGCGTTTTGCCCTCCCGGAACCAAGGTGATCGTGCAGGCGCCCACCTACAGCGCGTTCTACACGGACATCAGGCTGGTTGGGTGCAAGGAGGAGGAGAACCATCACAAGCTGGTCAACGGTCGCTACGTCATGGATTTCGAGGACCTGGAACGTCGCATCGACCATGACACCAATGCGCTCGTTCTCTGCAATCCGCAGAACCCGACGGGCAACGTCTGGTCACGCCGGGATCTGATGACCCTGGGAGAGATCTGCACGAGACGTCGCGTCGTGGTCCTCTCCGACGAGATTCATTGCGATTTCGTCACGAAGGGAAAGACGTTCACGCCGTTCAGCTCGCTCGATGACGAGGAGATCGTCAGGAACAGCATCACGTTCAAGTCGGTCAGCAAGTCCTTCAGCCTGGCGGCCATGAAATGCGCCTACATGTTCTCGAGCAATCCCGACTATATCGAACGAGTGATGGCGGCTGGGCACCGGCAGTCCATCAACACGATGGGGATCGTCGCGGCTCAGGCCGCCTACGACGAGAGCGAGGACTGGCTCGGTCAGATGGTGGAGTACATCGATGGCACCCTGGACTACGTCACGGAGTTCATCGGATCGAGCATGCCGCTGGTGAGTGTCGTCAAGCCGGAAGGGACCTACCTGGTCTGGCTGGATGTGAGTGAGGTCGTCGACAGGATCGGCGCAAAGGAGATGGCGGAGGCCGCCAACAGACACGATCCCTCGGCGGAGCCCGTCACGCCCGAGATCATGGTCCAGCGCTACCTCGTCGATCACGCGAAGGTCCAGATGAACGCCGGATCGGCATACGGCTACGGCGGGGCCGGCAGGATGCGTATGAACATCGCGACGTCGAGAAAGCGCGTCGAGCTGGCCCTCAAGAACATGGCAGGAGCGCTGCGCCAGCTGTAGCCCGTGGAGGGTGGCCAGCCGAATGGCGGGGCCATCGCGACAGGCCTCGAAGCGCGCAACCGCAGAGCGCGATGCCGATGACCGACCCACGGGACGGATTCGCCTCCATATCCAGAACCCACCACGGCCCGAGAACGCTCCGCCCGGCTACCCGGTCCGGAAGATGGACCCCGCCTTCGTCATCTCGCGCCGGTGGTTCGACGAGGCATGCGCGCGGCATCCGGACGTGGCCGCGGCCCTGGTTCCGACATTCGGGGAGACGGTGGCGGAGTTCCAGGCGGCCATGACGGATGCCGAGGTGATGATCGCGACGACGCAGGTGCTGAAGACGCGTTTCCCGGCGCCGGCGCCGCGGCTGCGCTGGGTCATGGTCACGTCCGCGACCTTCAACAAGCTGCTGCCCACCGACTGGCTGCCACAGGGCACGCAGCTCGTGCACAACAGTGGACCGCACGCCAAGAAGGCGGGGGAGTTCATCTCCGCTGCGCTGTTGATGCTCAACGGGCGAATCCCGTTCTTCGTCACCGCCAAGCAGGAGAAGCGGTGGGCGCCGCTCATCACCACGGGCATCGAGGGCAAGACGCTGGCCGTCATCGGGGTCGGCCATCTCGGCGGGGCCGGTGCGCGCCGAGCCCGCGCGCTGGGCCTCCACGTGCTCGGCGTGCGACGCAGCGGCCGGCCTCATCCGCTGTGCGACGAGACGCACGGCCCCGACCGGCTCGATCGCGTGCTGCCGCGGGCCGATTTCGTGCTCGTCACCCTCCCCCTCACGGCCGAGACGGACGGCTACATCGACCGTGACGCCTTCGCGATGATGCAGGAGGGCGCCGGGTTCATCACGACCGCGCCGACGCGGGTTTACGACTACGAGGCGCTGGCCGAGGGGTTGACGCGTGGTCGTCTCTCCGGCGCCTTCCTCGACGGATTCGACCCCGAGCCGGCACCTCCGGAGTCGCTGCTCTGGACGACGCCGAACCTGATCATGACGCCGCACACCTCGTGTATCGACGCCGAGGAGTACACGCCGCGCACCCTGGACGTGCTGTTCGACAACCTGCGCGCCGACCTCGAGGGAAAGGCGCTGCCCACGCGTGCCGACATCGACCGGGGCTACTAGTACTACTTTATTAGATCCGCAATTGCACCGACTTTAGCGCCTCGATGCGCTTCAGGTAGAACGGCCGTGGAGCAAAGGGGTCCGCGGTGAAGATTTCCTGCACGATCGCGCGGGCCACTGGAAAGGTGAGCCCGGCGAGGTGCCGTCGCCGCTCGGCCTGCAGGAAGTTGTACGTCACGGCGGTGAGCACGACGTGATGGTGCCAGCCCGGGAACGTGCGGCCTTCGAAGTGATCCAACCCGAGGTGGGTCTTCAACTCTTGGTACTGCTGCTCGATGGCCCACCGCTGATGCGCGAGTCGGACGAGCTGCGGCCAGGAGGTGGTGGCCGGCAGGTTGACGAAGAAGTATTTGGTCCGCGGCGTCGCGCCCGTGTCGCGTTCGGCCAGCAGCCACACCTCGGGGGCGAGCCGGCGGTCGCGCCAGTCGTGGGCCGGGGTCACCCGCAGGGCCACACACTGGACCGTCCAGCGGCGCCCGCCGCGGCGGTTGCGCCAGCTGATGGGCCGCCACCGCGGCTGCGCCTTGGCGGCCTGGGCCACCGTGTACGCCCGCACGCCCGCCGCCAGGTCTGGCCGGGTGCGCGGGGCCCCAGCCGGCCGCCCCGCCGGTGCCCGAGGCGCGGCCGCCACAGGAACACGGTCCGCGACGAGGAAATCCCCACCGCATAGGGGAGCCGCAACCGATGCCACATGGCCCGAAACAGGCCGGTATCGCCAAACTCCGCATCGGCCAGCACGCCGGTGCCGGTGAGGCCGCTGGCGCGCACCTGCCGGAGCAGGGTGAGCGCTTGGCGCCACTTCGCCTGCAACCGGACACCCCGGGGAAGCCGCGCCCGATCGCGGGCGGCGTCGGTCAGCCACGCCTCGGGCACATAGAGCGCGGCCCCCAGCAAGTAGGCGCGCAGCCCGGTCCACAGCGCCGCGGTGACCGCCACTTGGCCATTGGCGACTTTCCCCACGGCCCCACAGTACTGGCGGGCCACCCCGACCGAGGACGTCCCTGGCTTGGGGAAACTCGTGCCAGCGAAGATCACCAGCCCTTCGCGTTCGGGCAGCACCGCCCGCAGGCAGCGCCAGACGCCGTCGGCACTCCACGGCGCATCGGTGATGAAGTGTTGGAACGCTTGATAGCCCCCGGGATCGGTCCCCCGCGCCAGCATCGCTTCCATCGACTTGCGCGGGCTGTCGCTGAGCAACCCCTGGACGTACCGGCGCAACGCCAGCTCCTGTGCGCGCTGGCCGAAGCACGCCTTGAAGGCCTCGAGCCATCTCATCAGGCGACGCAACTGCCCCACCGTGCGGCGGTCGTGCACTACCGCGCAGGGTACCGAATTCGCCGGAAAAGTACAATGTCCTCAAATTAGATCACTTGTCGGATCTCGCCCAAATTGTGCGATCTAACAAAGTAGTACTAGTGTCCTGTCACAGTGATTCGTTGTGAAGGTCCTGCGTCGCAGCAAGGGCGGCGCTGCGCCCGGGCGGAACGGCGGAGGGAAGGACATGTCACTGAGAAGAGGGCCGTTGGGTCGACTGGTGCTCGCCATGGCGCTGATCGCCGGCCTTGCTTCCGCGGCGCAGGCGCAGGTGTGGCGCATGGCGACCAAGATGCCTCCCAACAGCCCGGCAGGCCAATCGTTCCAGCGTTTCGCCGACAAGGTGCAGGAGTATTCCGGCGGCAAGCTCACCGTCAACGTGTTTCCGTCGGAGCAGCTGGGCAAGACGCGGGCCGCGCTGGAGCAGCTGTCGGCGGGAATCATCCAGGTGTATCCCGAGGGTTCCGACCTGCTGAACAGTTGGGTGCCCGAGATCGAGTACGTGTACGCGCCCTTCCTGTTCGACAGCCGTGAGCACTGGCTACGCTTCATGCGCAGCGACCTCGTGAAGGGATGGCTGGCCCGGGTCGAGGAGCAGGCCGGGATCGTCGTGCTCGGAGACATCACCGCCTTCATGCGCGGCCCCTACCGTGTCATGTCCGTCACGAAACCCGTGCGATCCCTGGCCGACATGCGGAGCCTGAAGATACGGATGTTTCCGAACGACCTGGTCGTCGACGCCTACACCCATCTCGGCGCCGAAGTACGCATCCTGGGCTGGACGGAGGTCTACGAATCGATTCGGCGGGGCATCGTGGAGGCGGTGACCCACCCGATCTCGCTGGTCGAACCCATGAAGTTCAACGAGGTGGTGTCGGATGTCGTCCGAACCGACGAATTCCACCAGAGCGTGGCGTTCATGGTCAACGCCAGAGCCTACGAGGGCCTGAGCCCGGAGGTACGGAGAGCGGTCGACCGGGCGTTCGTCGACGCGGCGGAGTTCAGCGTAACGGCCACTCTCGAGCACACTACCGAGATGATCGAGCGGCTGACGAAGGAGGGAATTCGGTTCTATTCCATCGACACGACGGAGTTCGCCGATCGCATGCGTGAGCTCTACGAGGAACGGGCGAGGACGGGTGAGTTGCCGGCCGGCTTCATGGCAACGGTCGACGCCACGCGCGGCTAGTGCACCGCCGTTGAGATGCGGCTACGGATCGGGTTCGCAGGGCGCCCAGGCGCAAGGCGCCGCGACGAGGAATACCGGGAGTATTTCGAGGAGCGGCAACGCCGCGCCTGGGTGTGCTGCGGGCTCGAGGCGTGACCGCATCTCAACGGCGGTGCACTAGTGGCCTGTATCAGCTGGTTCAGTCGTGGTCGCCGGAGCGCGGCGCCCGACTGGCCAGGCGCGAGAAGCGAGCATATTGGGGGCGGGACGTTCATCATGGATTGCCATAGCCGGTAGGGGGAAAGAGATGTCATCCAGAGTGTCCGTGGTGGGGTGGCTGGCGGTCGCCGTGGGTCTGGTCGCCGGGCCCGTCGCCCCGGCGGAGGGGCAGGTGTGGCGCATGGCGACGACGATGCCGCCCGACAGCCCGGACGGAGAGTCGTTTCAGTACTTCGCCGACAAGGTGGAGGAGTATTCGGGCGGCAAGCTCAAACTCCAGGTGTACCCATCGGAGCAGCTCGGCAAGCCGCGGGCCACGCTGGAGCAGCTGTCGGCCGGGATCATCCAGGTGTATCCGGAGGGCTCGAACCATCTGCACAGCTGGGTTCCCGAGATGGAGTACATCGATGCGCCGTTCCTGTTCGAGGGGCGCGAGCACTGGCTGCGGTTCATGCGGAGCGACCTCGTGAAGGGGTGGTTGACCCGGATCGAGGAACAGGCCGGGATCATCATCCTCGGAGACATCACTGCCTTCATGAAGGGACCCTACCGCGTCATCTCGACCATGAGACCCGTGCGAGCCCTGGCCGACATGCGGGGTCTGAAGCTACGGATGTTTCCGAACGACATGGTGGTCGACGCCTACGCGCACCTCGGCGCCGAGGTGCGCATCCTGGCCTGGACCGAGGTCTACGAATCGATGCGCCGCGGCATCGTCGAGGCGGTGACCACTCCGATCTCGCTGGTCGAGCCCATGAAGTTCAACGAGGTGATCTCGGATGTCGTGCGCACCGACGAATTCCACCAGAGCGTCGCATTCATGCTCAACGCCGAGGCGTACCGAAGCCTGAGTCCGGAGGTGCGCCAGGCGCTGGATTGAGCCTTTATCGACGCGGCGGAGTTCAACCTTCGTGCCACGGTCGACTACGTCGCCGAGATGATCGTGCGGTTGAAGAAGCAGGGGATCCGCTTCTATTCGATCGACACCACGGGGTTCGTCGACCGCATGCGCGAGTTCTATGAGGAACGTGAGCGATCGGGTGAGCTACCGGCTGGCCTCATGGCGACGGTGGCGGCCACGCGGTAACCCCAGAGTTCACTTGGCAACCCAAGTGAACTCTGGGGTTAGTGTCCAGGTAGTGCCGGACGGGAGATGGCGGCATGGCGATAGTCGAGCTGGGACAGCGCGCGTTGGGGCTCTGCGAGCGCGTGATGCTCGGCCTCGCCGAGACTTGTCTGGTGATCATGTTGGCGGCGAACATGGTCAACATCGCGTTCAGGGCCGTCTTCGACCGCGGACTCCTCTGGGTCTTCCCCTGGACCACGCAGCTCTTCGTGTGGATGGTCTTTCTCGGCTTCTTCGTCGTGTACCGCCAGGCCAGAGACATCACGGTCGACTTCCTGATCGACCGCCTGGGTAGGCTCGCCGACAGGGCGTCGTGACTGTTCGTCAACGCGGTCGTGCTCGGCTTGATGGGCGTGATGCTCTGGCTCGCTCCCACCGTTCTCTCCTCGCAGGTGGGCAAGATCGAGATGATCGGGCTCGAGCGGTATACGTTGTCGATTCCCCTGCTGGTGTCCTGCGCCCTGATCTTCGTCGACTTCACCCTTGATACCGTCAACGCCTTCCGCGGGCTCCCGAGATACGCCCATCGGCGGCTTGGGAACGTCTAGAGCGAGATGACTTGGGTCCTGTTCGTCGGCTTCCTCGCGCTGATCCTCCTCCGCGTGCCCATCACCATGGCGATCGGTGCGTCGGTGCTCGGGGCCCTGCTGGTCTCTGGCTTCTCGGGCACCCTTCTCATCCTGCCGATGCAGGTGCTGGAGGGTGTGGACCGTCCGGCGCTCATTGCCGTTCTGTTCTTCATCCTGGCCGGCAACCTGATGAACGCGGTGGGCATGACAGACAAGATTTTCGATTTCGCTGCCGCCCTCGTCGGCCACTTCCGGGCCGGGCTGGCTCAGGTCAACGTGCTCTCCTCGATGATCTTCGCCGGGATCTCGGGCGCCGCGGTGGCCGACTGCGCCGGTCTGGGAACGGTGGAGGTCAAGGCGATGCGCGAGCGCGGGTACCCGGCCGATTTCGCGGCGGCGCTCACCGTGGCCTCGTCCGTCGTCGGCCCGATCATTCCCCCGTCGATCCCGCTCGTGGTGTACGCGTACATCACCGGGACGTCGGTCGGGCGGCTGTTTCTCGCCGGCGTTGTTCCGGGCGTCCTCATCGGCACGGCGCTCATGCTGTTCAATCGTTATCTCGCGATCCGGAAGGACTTCCCGCGCGAGCCGAAGGTCCCGCTGCGACGGGTCGTCCGCAGCGGCATCGACGGCGTCGCGGCGCTGATCGCGCCGGCGATCATCCTCGGCGCCATCGTCAGCGGCTACACCACCGCGACGGAGGCTGGCGTGCTCGCGTGCGGGTATACGCTCGTGCTCGGCGCGGTGTATCGCACCCTCGATCGGCGGAAGCTGCGTCGAGCGGTGACCGACACCGTGCTCATCACGTCGGTCATCCTGATGATCATCGGCTTCTCGACGGTCATGGGATGGCTGTTGGCGATCGAGATGGCACCCCAGGCGATGGCGAACGCCGTGCTCCTGTTCACCGAGAACAGGTTCGTGTTTCTCGCCGTCCTGCTGGTCTTCCTGCTCACCATCGGTTGTGTGATCGAGGGTGTTCCGGCCATGCTCATCCTGGTGCCGATGCTCATGCCGATCATCGACCGGTTCGGGATAGACCACGTCCATTTCGGCCTGATCTTCGTGTTTGCGATGCTCATCGGTCTTGCCACGCCACCCATGGGCGTCGGCGTCTATATCATGGTGGGAATCTCCGGGGAGTCGTTCGAGAAGGTCACGCTCGCCATCCTTCCGCTGCTCGTCCCGCTGATCGTGGCCCTCCTCCTGGTGACCTACATTCCCGCCCTCACCTTGTGGCTGCCCACCTTGGTCATGGGGCCTCCATAGAGCGGTCGGATCGATGTCGACGCCCCAGTGTCCACCCGACCCCTTCGAACCGGGCGGAATCACGCATTTTGCCGACCGACTGCGAAGTGGTGCGATCACCGCCGAGGCCGCCGCACGCGCGTATCTGGCACGGATCGACATCCTCGATCCGCGTCTTGGGGCGTTCGAGCACGTGGCCACCGAGGAGGCTCTCTCGGCGGCACGCGCAATCGATGTGCTCCGAGGGAAGGGTTGCGATACTGGGCCGCTGATGGGAGTTCCCGTGGCCCTCAAGGATCTGCTTGCCGTCGAGGGGATGCCGACGACAGCGGGCTCCAACGTCGACGTGACCGACATCATCGGCCCGGAGGGCGGCTTCGTCGGGGCGCTCCGGCGCGCTGGCTGCGTGATCCTGGGAAAGCTCAAGACGGTCGAGTTCGCCCGCGGCGCCGCGGGGATCAACAACGTTCGCGGGACGCCCTGGAATCCGTGGGACGCGAAGACCCACCGCATCCCGGGAGGATCGAGCAGCGGTTCGGCCGTCGCGGCGGCCGCCGGTCTGTGCGCCGTCGCGATCGGCACCGACACGGGAGGATCGATACGCGGCCCGGCAGCCTTCTGCGGTCTCGTGGGGTACAAGCCGACGATCGGGACGTGGGAGATCGACGGCGTGTTCCCAAACTCGCCGACCTTCGACACGATCGGGCCGCTGGTGAGATCGGCCGCCGACGCCGCGGTGTACTTCGCGGCGTTGAGCGGACGGCCGATACCGGTTGCCCATCCGCTGCGCGGCCTGCGCCTCGGCAAGCCCGTGAACCACTTCTTCGACAACCTCGATTCGGACGTCGCGACGTGCATGGCGGCCGCGATCGCCGGCCTCGAGGCGTCGGGCACCGAGATCGTGCCGATCGAGGTCCCGGAGGTGGCCGCGCGGGAGTCGATCGCGCAGACCATCTGCACCACCGAATGTGCGGCGGCATTCGGGCGCGATCGGTTCCTTGCCGAGCAGGACGCCATGGATCCGGTCACGGTGGCGCGAACGGCGCCGGGTCTGGACGTTCCCGCCGAACGCTACATCCGGGTCCTACGGCGCCAGCGCGAGCTGTGTCGCATCGTCGAGGAACGGATGCGGGATCTCGATGGCTGGATCACGCCGACGACCAGCCTGGTGGCGCCGACGGTCGCCTCGGTGACCGACCTCGAATCCGGTCTGGCGTTGGAGGGGAGGCTGGGGCTGAATACCCACCCCGTGAGCTTCTTCGGCCTGTGCGGCACGACGACGCCGATTCAGACGCTGGGATCGGCCTTGCCGGTGGGCCTGCAGATCGTCTGCGCCGGCGGGGAGGACGCCAAGGCGTTGAGGATCGCGCGCGCTCGAGGAGCGCTTCGGGCCGCCGCCCCGACCCGATCTGAGCGACTTCATCGCGACCCGTCGCTCCCCGCGGTGACGGAGCCGGGGTCTACGGAGGACGACTGATGAGCGAACGGCATGCGGTCCACGGAACGATCGTCGACACCTTCGAACGGCCGCCGGCCGACACGGTCACGGGGCTCGGGCGCCACGACACCGCCAAGGTTGGGGATGCCATGGCCGGGTACGGCGTCGTGCACCACGAGATCAAACCGATCGCTCCGGAGATGCGGCTCATCGGCACGGCCCTGACCGTCCTGACCAAGCCGGGTGATGCTCTCTACGTCCAGAAGGCGATCGACCTCGCGCAACCGGGCGATGTGATCGTGATCGACGCCGCCGGTCTGAAGGACGTGGCGGTCATCGGTGAGCGGCTCGCCGACTACTACCGGCGCAAGGGGGCGGTGGGTATCGTGGTCGACGGTGCGGTACGCGATGCCCGGGGCATCATCGACGTGGGGCTGCCGACGTTCGCGCGCGGCACCTGTATCAAGATCTTTGGCTCGCTCGGACCGGGTGCGATCAATGTCCCGATCCAGTGGGGGGGCGTTCCCGTCCACCCTGGCGACATCCTCCTCGGCGACCGCGACGGCGTCGTCATCGTCCCCCGCCGGGATGCCGAACGGATCCTGAAGGTGAGTGACGAGCACCTCGACGGTGAGCTCGCCCGGGCCAAGCGTGTAGAAGCCGGCGAGACGATCGAGTCGGTGTTCACGCTCGGGCCCAAGCTCGCCAAGTGGTCGTGATGACGTGCCTCAGCGGCCATCCGGGACTCTGGCCGAGTCCAACAGGCGAAGCCAGTTCTCGCCGAGGATCTTCCGAATCACCTTCGGGGACAGACCCGTGGCCACGAGCGCCGCGGTCAGCCGGGGATAGCTCGAGGCGTCGAACTCGGGATGGAGGTTCCTGCCGCCATCCATCATGTCGAGCCCGATCCCGACGTGGTCGGGCCCGACCAGGTCGATCGCGTACTCGACCGAGCTGGCCCAATCCGCCTCGGTCAGCGGCTCGGGCGCGTTGGCCGGCCACTTCTCCTGCCAGGGCGTCAGATATCCCTGTAGCCATGCCGACTTCGTCGCGACGTCCAGGCGGGCCAGGTATCCGCCATAGTCCTCGTCGGGGGAGCGGAACGTGTTGGGCAGCCCGGGGGTCAGGGTCGGGGCCGGGCGTGCCGCGCGAGGGCGGTCCAACCACCACTCGTACCACGTCTGGTCGAGAAACCACACGTTCGAGTGAATGCCTACCACGCCGCCCTTGGCCGCCAGGGCACGCAGGACCTCGTCCGAGATGGACCGAGGGTGCCGGGTGAATCGCCGCAGGCCGTGATGGCTGGCGGCCACCGGTGCCTCGCTCGCTTCGATGATCTGGAGCTGTGCGGCATCGGAGGCATGCGCGATGTCGATGATCACGCCGAGGCGGTTCATCTCACGGACGAGGGCCCGGCCGTGGTCGGTGATGCCCCCCCATTTCTGCTCGCCGAGCCCGGCGTCCACGTAGGCGTTCGTCATGTCGTGACTCGTGAACTGCATCAGGCGCACGCCGAGGCGATGGAATAGCCGCAGCACGTCCAGGTCGCCTTCCATGTCGAACCCGCCCTCGAGCGCCAGAATCACCGCCATCTTCCCGCTGGCGACGATCCGCCTCACGTCGGCCGAGCTGAGCGCGAGCTCCATCCGGTCGCGGTGCGCCTCCGCGACTCGGTGAAAGGTCTCGATCAGACGACAGGCCTGCTTCACCGCCACGTTGTAATTGTTGTAGCCATCCTCGATGAGGACCTGCGCGATCGCGACATCCAGCCCGCCCCGTCTGGCGCGCGCGTAGTCCCAGACTCCCGTGGTCTGCGGTTGCCAGGGGTCGATGCCTTCCCAGTACACGCGGTTCGTGATGTGGACGTGGCCGTCCACCACGATGGCGTCGTCGTGGAGGTCGTTACCCGTCTGCTCCGGCTGCACGCCGTGTTTCGCGGGCACCCGCGAGCCGTGAGCGGACGCGACCAACAGGACGCCGGCGAGCAGTGTTGCCAGAATCCGCCTCGTCTCATCCACGTCTCATCTCCTTCAACTGACCTCGGGTGGACTCTGGGATTTGACGACGCGTTCGGTGCCACGCCGCCAGCCGGATCGCACCTCATTCCGCGAGGAGATGCCGTTCCGCTGGGCCGTCGGAGAACTCGAGCTCGACCTCCTGGTTGGCCGACACACGTTCACGAAACCGGAGAAGGGCTCCAGCAGGATGCGGCGGTTCTGGCTCACGAACCGATCGTTCAGCACCGCCGGATCGCCCTCTCCCGATCTGTTCTCGAAGACGCGCTGCACGCGGTTGACCGGCAGGTTCACCAGCCGGGACCTCTCGTAGCAGATCATCCTCGGCTGGGGCAGGGGTTGGGCAGCCAGGCTGGACTCGAGGGTGTTCGGATTCTCGAACGCCAGGTCCTGGAGCAGTGGAGCGATCTCGCCGGTCCGAAACACGTGGCCGTCGAGTGACATCGGATAGCCCCAATCGCCTACCAGGCCCTTCCAGCTCCAGATCCACCCCGGCTCGAACACCGGCGGCGGTGTGTCGCAGCTCAGCGAGTAGCAATAGGTGATGTGGCTCCCCATGCGGAGGGACAGGCACAGCACGTCCGGTCTCGCAGCGAAGGTCTTGAACGTCGAATCTTCTGGCGAGAACCGCTCCTTGAAGACGTCGTCGTCCGCGAGAAACCCCTGGTAGGGGATGGCGGGATCGCAGAGCGAATTGACCAGGGCCTTGAAGTCGCCCGTGCGCTCCGCCTCCTCGACGAACCGGACACCGACGTGTTGCTGCTTCACCTTCTCGTAGCCGCGACCGAAGTCCGGATGGCTCGTCGTGTAGAGGACGGACAGCCGAGTGGCCTCGCGCTCGGTGACGTGCGCGGCGATACTGCGCAGAAGCAGGTCCAGCTGGCAGGCTCGATCCCTGCTGAAGATGATGACGTTCAATGTGGTCACAGTCCGTCCGCTCGAATGTCCGCGTGATGCGTGCCCAGTGATTCTATCCCTTCGATCGTCTTGGCACCTCCTCCGCGGCGATGAGCGTCTTCCGGCTCTCTGTGCGACCAGCGGGGCACCGCGGACGTGCGAAGCCCTGCAGGAAGTCCACGCGAGTCTGGCATCTCCTCCGATCCTGCGGACACTCTACGGCTGCCTTCCGGATTCTGGGCGCTGACGTCGACCGCTCGATTGCGGACGCTCCAGCGGTCCGACGTCGATGGAGGCATCGTGAGGGGCCCGCATCGGGTCAGCCGACGGGGCAGAGTCGAGGGTGTGAGCTCTCGCGCGTGTCGTCTACCGCCGAACGATCCTCGCGCCCGCGAGCTGCGCGATCGCCGCCAAGGTCGTCTGGCCGGCATTGAGCCCGAGGCGAAAGTCGTCATCCGTGAACGTGGAATAGACGTCCGTTGGTTGATGCCAATGCGGATCCCAGCCGGCACCGATGTGCGCGCCGCGCTCGTTCTCGCGCAGGCTGATGGCCGGGACGACATCCATGAAGGGGGTCGAATCGGTGTTCGTCATGTGTGGCCCGACCGTGGCCGGATAGTCGGTTGCGTACGTGTCGTTGGCGGCCTTGAAGAGGAACGCGAGCTCCCGCGCCTCGGCGGCCAGCTTGGCGGTCGACTGGAACTCGATGTTCACGTCCGCCTCGGGTCGCTGATCGCGGCTCACCGTGCCGTCCAACCTCGGCGCGCCGTGGTCGAAGAGCATCATGTCGTGCTGGATCATGCCGAGCCAGCGTGGTTCCGGATAACGCCCGGAGCCTGCCGGATCCTCTCGACCCTGGAGCGCCTGACGCTGCTCGACGTAGGCGCGACTGCCGTTGAGCCCGGTCTCCTCGTTGTTCCACAGGACGAACCGGATCGAGCGATCGGTCTCGACGTCGCGCGCATTGAAGATGCGCGCCAGCTCGATGACGAGCGCCGTTCCCGAGCCATCGTCGTTTGCCGCCGCGCCCCACCCGTGCCCGTCCATGTGTCCGCCGATGATGTACATCTCGTCGGGATGAGTCGTGCCGATCTTGGTGCAGTACACCTCCTGGCGCGGTCCGGGCGTCGTCGGCTCGGCGTTCAGCTCGCGCAGCCGCCCATCGGGCTGCGCCATCGGATCCGAATTCACGCCCGTGCGACGGCGGTAGCCGAAGATCGAGCTGCCCCCCGGGCCCGAGCCGTTTCGTCCGATCCGTCCTCCGGTCGGCGTGCTCTCACCGGGGTTGAAGTCGCCCGGTCTGCCCCGCCGACCGCCGCGCCGCGGTGCGGGGTCGAAGAGGTAGTCGAGCCGCTCGGTGGTCGTGCACCCGACCGCCCGGAGCTGCGCCTCGATCCAGTCGAGTGCGTCCCGATTGCGCTTCGTACCCTGACGGCGATCGCCGAACTGCGTCAGAGCCTCGAGCGTGGCCTTGTACTGCTCGAGATCCAGTCGGCTCACGAGAGTCTCCACGACGTCGACGTCGGCGGCTGCAGGCTGCTCCTGCGCCGATGCCGTGGAACCGAGGCTTGCCGCCAGCAGCCAGCCGGCGGTCGCGATGACGATCCTCGCACGCATCCCTGCTCCTCCCGGCGGATCCGACCTCGCGCACCGCGCCGGCCGTGCCGTCGCGGCCAGTCGATCACCTCGCCCGCCCGGGCGGCGTCGGGGCGACGGTCAGGGACCGGTCCACCCGGCCGCCAGGCCGGCGCGATCGACCGCCACTCCGCGGAGATAGACGGTAGCGATACGCCGGGTGTTGCTGATGTCGTCCAGCGGATTCGCGTCCAGCACGAGGAAGTCCGCGCTCTTGCCCGCTTCCAGCGTGCCGAGGTCGTCGAGCCGAAGGATCTCCGCAGACGTGGATGTCGCGGCGACGATGACCTGCGCCGGCGTCAGCCCGGCGGCCACCATGTCCTCCATCTCGAGGTGCGGGCTCCACCCCAGCCCGCCATCGGTTCCGAAGGCCACCCGCATCCCCTCTGCATGCAGCCTGACGAGGTTGCGTGCCTGGATTGCGAACGCCTCCTGCGCACGAGGCCGGTCGGTATAGCCTTCCTGCAGCTTCGCCAGCTCGTCGGCGGGGACCGTGGCGCTCAACCAGCCGAGATCCGTGGCGACGCCGCGATTCGGAAGGTTCGGCACGAGCCACACGTCGGGCCGTTCCTTGACCAGCGCGACGAACTCGTCGTCGACGTCCGTGTCCCGCACGCTGTGGGCGAATCCATCGACCCCGGCCCGCAGCAGCCCCTTCCCATCCTCGAGCGCGAAGATGTGGGCGGTGACGCGGAGACCATGCTTGTGCGCCTCGTCAATGACCGGGCCGTAGAGCGCCGGGGTCAGCTTCTCGTACTTGCCGCCTCGGTCGTCGACCCAGATTTTGACCAGGTCGACCTTCTTCGCGGCCAGCTCCTGGACGGCCTGTCGAGCCTCCGCCTCATCCGTGACCCAGTACGGGACCTCGGAGCGGCCGGGTTCCGGCCGCGTGATTCCACGCCCCGCGGAGAGGAACCGGGCGGCATCGGGAATGATTTCGTCGCGAACCTCGAACGCGACATCTCCGGAATCCAGGCCGAGGCCCGCGGCCAGCGCCACGCCGTAGTACGCCTTGCGCTGCAGGTCCTCGACGAGCGCCTCCCGCGTGGTTCCCAGGTGTACGTGGGTGTCGATGATCGCCGGCATGACGGTCTTTCCGGACAGATCCACGCGCGCCGCGCCGGCGGGAGCGCTCAGCTGGCCCCGCCTTCCGACCTGGGTGAGTCGAGCACCGTCCACGATGAAGGCGGCGTCCTCGATCGGCGCGCTACCATCTCCGACGATGAGTCGCGCGCCCTCGAACAGGGTCACGCCGGCCGCCTGAGCGGCCCGGCCGGCGACCGGCGTCGCCGCGGAGGCCGCGAGGAGCAGACCGCACCCCAGCAGTCCGCCAAGGAAGAGCACGTGCCGATTGTGTCCGTTCATGCGGTGCATAGGAGCCTCCCCGAGTCCATCATCACCTGGTCCGTTTCACGAAGCCTATCGTCTGCAGGGTCATCTTGCCATCCTCGACCGTGAACGCGTCGGTCGCGATCTCGTGGGCGACCGTGTAGCTGTCCGCGTTCCAGCCGAGGGAGACGTTTCTATCAGATGCCGCTCACCCATGCCACCGCCGCCGATTCGGCCGGTGATCTCGGGCGGGCCGAGACCGGCATCGGCTGACGGCGCCACGGAGTGACCCCGATTATACGCTGGACCGCACCGGAGCCAGACCGCCGACATCGCCGACGTCGTCGACATCGCCGGCACGGCCTTGGGC
The DNA here is from genome assembly GCA_965197935.1 of Vicinamibacterales bacterium. Taxonomy (GTDB): domain Bacteria; phylum Acidobacteriota; class Vicinamibacteria; order Vicinamibacterales; family CAZQMT01; genus CAZQMT01. Next base: position 3,051,998 of record CBDAOD010000003.1, read on the forward strand.
ACTCGATTGCCTCGCCCGGGCCGCCGACCGGCTCGACGGTCGACTGGGAGCGTCCACGTTGCGTATAGTGACCTTCCGTCCAAGGGGAGGGAAGGAGTCTTATGAAACGAAGAGAGTTCATCGTGTCGTGTTCGCTGGGGTCGATCGGTCTGGGCACGGCAGATCTGTCCCTGGCTGGCCTGCGTCCCGGCCCGGCCTCGCAGGCTCAGCGCCGCAAGATCCTGATTGCGGGCGGGGGATTCGGGACGGCCTTCATCCGTTACATGGCGTCCCTCACCGGAAAGGAGCGACCGAAGCTGTGTTATCTGCCGACGGCGTCGGCCGATCGCGAGTCTGGCATCATTCGCTGGTACGAGAACTGTGCGCCGCTGGATGTCGTCCCCTCCGTGCAGGCGAGCTTCATCAACAGTAATCGCATGGATCAGACGTTCGAGGAGGTGCTGCTGTCCGTCGATGGCATCGTCGCCTCGGGTGGGAATACGCTCAATCAGCAGGTGATCTGGAAGGCGCATGGCATCGACCAGATTCTGAAGGAAGCCTGGGACAGAGGGATCGTGCTCGGCGGAGCCAGCGCCGGCTCGCTCTGCTTGTTCGAGGAGGGCACGACCGATTCACGGCCGAAGGAGCTGACGAAGGTCGAGTGCCTGGGATTCCTCAGAGGGAGCCACTCCCCGCACTACGATGCGGAGGAAAATCGCCGGCCGACGTATCACAGACTGATCAGCTCTGGTGAGATGAAGCCCGGATACGCCTGCGACAACGACGCCGGCATCTACTTCGAGGACAATGCCGTCACGCGGGTCGTGCACACCCGTGCGGAGGCCAAGGTCTACCGGGTGAGCCTCGTCGGCGGCGACATCGTCGAGGAAGCGCTCGAGCCGGAGATGATCGAATAGGGTCCGAGGCGTTCTATTCCGGCGACGTCGCCTCGGGTAAGGCGAAGACGTAGAGCGCGTTGCCTCCCCGGGGCCGGTGCTTCTCGGGCGCCAGGAGCGCGGGAATGGTCGTCGCCCAGGAACCGCTGCCGGTCCCGACAGGGACGGCGAGATATTGCCGGCCCTCCACGGCATAGGTGATGGGAAAGCCCAGTATCGAGCTGGACAGCCTCTTCTGCCAGAGGGACTCGCCGGTTTCGACGTCGTAGGCATGGACGTAACGGTCCCAGTCCCCGACGAAGACGAGGCCTCCCCCCGTAGTGAGGGCCGCCGAGTTGAAGGGCGTGCGCTGGCGATGGCGCCAGAGGATCTCGCCCGACTCGCTGTGCATGGCGAGGAACTCGCCCAGGTTGCCGCCGTTTTCGGGATGGTGCGCGTTGATCCGGCGGTTGAGCCCGGTCGCCACTCTTCTGCCCTCGCCGGTCCCGGGGTCGAGCTCACGGGGCACGTCTCGATAGATGCCTGACATGCAGGTGAGGTTCAGCGGGATATAGAAGGCGCGTGTCTCCGGATTGTAGGACATGGCCCGCCAGCTCTTGAAGCCGGCGTGGCTGGGGCAGAACTCGATCTTGACGCCGCTCTGGGGGATCTTCCCCGGACGGTACGCCACGCGTCCCGTTGCGGAGTCGACGTCGAGAATGTCCTGATAGCCCAGGTCGAACGCGCTGAGAAACTCGCCCGTCACGCGGTCGAGTCGCCACAGGATGCCCAGCTTTCCCATCATGAACAGGCTCTTCTGTTCATCGCGATCCACGAGCACCTGCTCGAAGCTCTCGTCCATGTCCATGGTCTCGCCCGGGATGAACTGGTAGTACCACGCGATCTTGCCCGTATCGGGATCGATCGCCAGTGTCGAGCTCGTGTAGAGGGCATCCCCATCGGTGCCACGGCTCACCCGAGCCCAGGGTTTGGCCTGTGCCACGCCCCAGTAGATGAGCCGTGCCTCGGGATCGTAGCTACCCGTGATCCAGGCGTCGCCTCCCCCGCGGAAGACGAGGGGCAGATCCCCCCACGTGTCACCACCGCGCTCGCCGGGTCGGGCGATGGTGTGGGTGCGCCAGAGCTCTTCTCCCGTCTCTGGATGGTGCGCGGTGATGAAGCAGGTGTCCGTGGTGTAGTGCTGGCAGCCGGCGATCCCGGAGATGATCTTCCCATCCGCGACCAGCGGGCCGCTGGTGAAGGTGAAGCCCTTCTCGTAATCCGCCACCTCGGTATCCCAGGCGACGTTGCCGGAGCGTGCCTCCAGCGCCACCACGTGAGCGTCGGTGGTGTCGAGGTAGATCTTGTCTCCGAACATGGCGATGCCGCGAAGCGATCCGGGGAACCGGTCGAGTGGCTCGGGGAGCTCGCGCCGGTACTCCCAGAGGAACTCTCCCGAGGCCGCGTCGAGCGCCTGGATGACGTTCCCGGGGTTGGTGAGGAACATGCGCCCGTCGTGGACCAGGGGCGTGGGCTGACTTCGACCGGCGTCGAGCGCCCAGGCCCACTCGAGCTGCAGGGTCCCCACGTTGTCGGTCGTGATCTGATCGAGCGGGCTATGCCCCCAGGCGTCGGCCGTGCGCCGCCAGTGGAGCCAGTCCGAGGGATCCGGGGCTCGCAGCGTCTCCTCGGTCACGGGCGTGAAGTCCTCGAACTGTGCACCCGCGCTGCCGCTGGAACAGAAGAGCGCGAGCGCGGCCGTGAGCGCCGCCCCCAGTCTTCTCATTGCCCCCTCCTCCCTGGAAGACGATCGTTGCGGACCGCCCGAAGAACGTCTGGCGAGATGGTAGCCCAGATCGGCGCCTGTTCGTACGGGCGGACCGCCGTCTCTCCGGAATCCGAGCGTTCGTCGGAAGCTTGACAGTAGAATCCCTGGGCGAGGATCGATGTCATCCGGGCGACGACGGAGGCAGCATCGACGACGGGACACGCCACCGGTCGAGACCCGACCGTCACGTCGGGCGTTGATCGCGCCGCTGGCGCTCGCGCTGGGCCTCGGCCTGCTGTCGCTCGTCCCGCGGGTCCAGGATCACCTCGTGCTCGCGCGGTCGTTCTGGGGCGCGGCCGCCGTGCTGCTCCTCTGGCAGCTCGCGCTCTTCCTCCGTCTCCGGGAGACGTCCGAGAGTCGGTCGCTCCGTACGGCGCTGCGGCCGCATCACTACCTGCAGGCGACGGTGCAGCTGGCGGTCTTCGCCTACTGGGGCTACTACTGGCGACCCGTGTATGAGCACGCGTGGCTGCTGGCGGCGCAGCTGGCGTTCGCCTACGCGTTCGACATGCTGCTGGCGTGGTCGCGTCGAGACAGCTATGTCCTCGGCTTTGGTCCGTTCCCGATCATCTTCAGCACCAATCTGTTCCTGTGGTTCCGGGACGACTGGTTCTACCTGCAGTTCCTGATGATCGCGGTCGGGTTCATGGGAAAGGAGTTCGTTCGGTGGTATCGCGACGGGAGACACACGCACATCTTCAACCCCTCGGCGTTCTCGCTGGGGGCGTTCTCGCTCGTGCTGATCGCGACGAACACGACCGATGTGACCTGGGGACAGGAGATCGCGACGACGCTGAGTCTCGCCCCGCACATCTACGCGTTTCTCTTCCTCGCCGGTCTGGTCGTCATGTACTTCTTCTCGATCACGCTCGTGGCCGCCTCCGCGGCCGTGGTGCTCTTTGGTTCGAGCGCCGTGTACTCGGCGCTGACGGGGGTGCCTACTTTCTCGATGCCGAGATACCCACCGCGGTGTTTCTCGGACTGCATCTGCTGGTGACCGATCCGTCGACCTCGCCGAGGACGCCGCTCGGGAAGACCGTATTCGGCGTGCTCTACGGGCTGGGCGTGTTCGGTCTGTACGCGTTGCTCGAGGCCCTCGGCGCTCCGACGTTCTACGACAAGCTGCTCTGCGTGCCGCTCTTGAATCTGAGCGTGCAACGGATCGACCGTGTGGTTCATGCCGTCGGGGACAGTCCCGTCGTGAGCCGTTGGCGGTCGGACTGGACGCCTATGAATCGCTCGGGGTGCCGCCGGGCGCTGCAGCCGGAGCATCCGGTCCTCGCCATCCACATGGGGGGTAGCGGCGCTGGCTACCCTGAAGCCGATGAGCTGTATCGGCAGGCACGGGAGCTGGGGTTACGACGGTCCAACATCAGATATGTCCTGAGCGCCAAACGCGATACCCACATCGAGAGCGACCTGATCGCGTATACGCAGGCGGGAGAGCCGTTCTGCCGCAACCTGTCGTGCGCCAGCGATGCGCCCTACGGCCGCATGACCTGGAACTTCGGTGGCTTTCGGGCGATGTTCCGGAGTCTTCAGGACGGGGCCCACCACACCGATCCGCGGGTCCGGGAGCACCCCGGCCTGTTCACCCAGGAAATCGTCCGAGGCTACCTTGGCCGCAATCTCGCAGAGCTCGTGATCCACGGGTACCAAGAACTGCTTCGCATCCAGAAGGCGGAATGATCGGTCCGCCCTCATCCGATCCCTCCACCGGCAGCCGGCTGGCCACGACCAACCGTCGTCTGGAACACCTGACCTGGTGGCTGACGGCTGGTACGTCTGCCGTATTCTTCGTGATCTTGATCGCGGCGATCTCCCTGCGAGCCATCCGCTATCCCCTACGCGCATCGGAGGAGCTGGGCAGCCTGTTCTTCGTCTGGGCGTGCTTTGGCGGGGCCACGGTCTGTTTTCGTCGCAACCAGCACATTCGGCTGCAGTTTCTCACCGACAGACTGAGTCTGGTCGCCGGGCGTCGCGCCGCAACGATCGGCCGCTGGTTGATCTTGGTGTTTCTGCTGACCGTCTGTCTCAGCTCGATTCAGGTGACGCGACTCCTCGCCGGCACGCACATGCCCATCTCCGGTCTTCCGCAGTGGTGGCTGTACCTGCCCATTCCAGTGTTCTCGTCGGTCATGATCCTGTTCAACGTCGAGGCGCTGCTGGCGCCGTTCCGCCGCTCGAGATGCTGACCGTCCTGCTCGTCGCCTTCGTGGCTCTCACCCTCTTCGGGGTGCCTGTCGCGTTTGCGCTGGGGCTGGCCTGTGCGACCGCGATTCTCGTGGCGGGCGGCATCCCGCTGGCCGCCATCCCGCACAAGATGATCAACGGGATCAGCTCCTACATCTTCATCGCGATCCGCTTGTTTCTCCTGGCCGGGCGGCTGATGAACGCGGGCGGGATCACCGACCGCATCTTCCGCTTCGCCCGCGCGTTGGTGGGCAGGTTCTATGGGGGGCTGGCGCAGGCCAACGTCATCGCCAGCATGATCTTCGCCTGGATGTCCGGCTCGGCCGTGGCGACGGTCGGCGGGCTGGGGGAGATCGAGGTGAAGTCGATGAGGGACCATGGCTATCCGGTGCCGTTCGCGGCAGCGCTGGCCACCGCGTCATCCACCCTCGGCCCCATCATTCCGCCCAGCATCACGTTGATCATCTACGGCGCCATGACGGAGCAATCGATCGGCCGACTCTTCCTGGGCAGCATCGTCCCGGGGCTTCTGCTGGGTCTGTCGTTGATGGGGCTGGTCTACGGACTGAGCCGCCGGCGCAACTATCCGCGCGACGCGAACCCCTCGCGGACCGAGCTCTGGCGTGTGACCAGGGAGGCGTCCTGGCCGTTGCTGATGCCCGTCGCCGTGCTGGGCGGCCTGGCCGGCGGCTGGTTCACCCCGACGGAGGCGGGGGCGGCGGCGGCGGTCTACGCGCTGGTGCTGAGCGTGGGTGTCTACCGGAGCGTCAAGCCGAAGGACCTGCCGCACATTCTGGTGGAGACCATGATCACGACCTCGGTGGTCACCTTCATCATCTCCACCAGCTCGTCCTTCTCCTTTCTCCTGGCGGTCGAGAATGCCGGAGAGCGAATCGCCGGCGTGGTGTTGACCCTGACCACCAACAAGTACGCGGTGCTGCTGTTGTTCAACATGCTCCTGTTGGGACTGGGTGCCGTCATGGAGGCCGGGGTGGTGCTGATTCTGTTCACTCCGATTCTGGTGCCCATTGCTGTGGCCGTAGGCGTCGATCCCATCCATTTCGGCGTCATCATGGTGGTGAACCTGATGATTGGGGTCGCCACGCCGCCCGTGGGCGTGTCGCTGTTCGTCATGAGCCATGTCAGTGGTGTCAGGCTCGAGACGTTGATGCGGGAGATTCGAGTCTTCCTGTTCCCAATGCTCCTGGTGCTGATGGTGATCACCTACTGCCGGATCTGGTCTTGGTCCTGCCCAACCTGCTGATGAAGTAGCCCGGCGCTTGCATGGATGGCTCCTGCGCCACGTCGAGTCGCTCCGGGAAGTCGGATCGCCGGGTAGCAGGCCGGGCATGGAACGCCGTCCATGTGGCGGCCGTGTGCTGCGGGGTGTTGCTCACGGGCTGCGCCCGGGATGCCGCTTCTCACAGGCTGGTCAAGGTGGGGATCGCGCATCCGCCCGGACATTCCTTTGCCCTAGCCCTGGGGCGCTTCGCCGAGGCCGTCCAATCGGCAACCGACGGCCGGCTGGAGGTGAGGGTCTACGCGTCCGCGCAGCTGGGAGGCGAACGCGAGATGCAGGAGATGCTCACGCTGGGCAGTCTGGAGATGTCGGTCACCGGTGTGCTCAACATCTACGAGCCGCTGTTCGCCGTGTTCGAGCTGCCGTTTCTCTATACGGACCGCGACCACGTGGTGCGAGTGATGACGGACCTGCCGGAGCGGGACGTTGCGCAGAGGCTCACGCGGCAGGGACTGCGGGTGCTCGGCTTCTACGAGAACGGGTTCCGCAACATCACTAACTCCAGGCGTCCCATCGATTCACCGGACGACCTCAGGGGCCTGATCATCCGCACGCCCGAGAATCTCGCCCAGTTCGAGACCTTCAAGGCCTGGAGGCCGTGCCCACCCCGATGAGCTTCGCCGAGCTGTATACGGCTCTGGCGCAGGGCGTGGTCGATGGACAGGAGAACCCGCTGCAGAACATCTGGTCCTCCAACCTCGCGGAGGTGCAGCAATACCTCGCGGTCACACGGCACATCTACAATGTCGCCTACGTGATCGTCGCCGAGCGATTCTGGCAGTCGCTGGGGATTGACGACCGCGAGGTCCTGCGTCAGTCTCTCGCCGCGTCCACCCGCTGGCAGCTCGAGTACATGACCCGGCTCGACGTCGAGCTGGAGGCCAGGCTCAAGCAGGAGGGCATGCAGTTCACCTATCCGGACCGCCGGCAGTTCGAGCGGGCGGTGCAACCCGCCTACGCCGCGATCCTCGAGCAGCTGGGACCGGACGCCGAACGCCTGGTCGAGCAGATCCGCCAGTTGAAATGACGCCGCCCGTCCGCCCCGGGGCTCGCGGACACCCCGTCTTCCTGGGGTTGGATCTGGGAACGACCGGCGTGCGGGTCGTGGCGGTGACCCTCGAGGGCGAGATCGTCGCCGCGGTCACACGCGGGTACCCCCTGCTCACTCCTCGTCCCGGCTGGACGGAGCAGCGGCCGTCGGATTGGCTCTCGGCCGTGGCCGCGGCGCTGCGCGAGATGGTGACGCGGCTCGGTCGGCGGAGGATTGCGGCCCTCGGCCTGTCCGGTCAGATGCATGGCCTCGTGGCGCTGGACCGAGCCGGCACGGTGATCCGACCCGCCATCCTGTGGAACGACCAGCGCACGGGCGAGGCCGTCGCCGCGATCGAGGCGGCCATTCCACGTGACGAGCTCATCCGCCGCACCGGGAATCGCGCGGCGACGGGTTTCCAGCTGCCCAAGCTGATCTGGCTGCGGTCGCAAGAGCCCGTCGCGTTCGCGCGCGTGGCGACCGTGCTCCTGCCCAAGGACTTCGTCGCCCACGGTCTGACGGGAGAGTTGGCTACCGAGCCGTCCGATGCCTCAGGGAGCGGGTGCTTCGATCTGACGACCAGGCGGTGGGCCCCCGAGATCCTCGATGCGGTTGGTCTCGACATTCGCTGGTTCCCACCCATCGTGGCGTCCACCGACATCGTCGGCCGGGTGACGGGCGCTGCCACCGAATGGTGCGCCCTGCCTGCGGGGACGCCCGTCGTCGCGGGAGCCGGCGACAACGCCGCGGCCGCCACCGGGTTGGGTGTCTCGAACCGACGGCCGCGGCGGGGAAGTGTGAGCCTGGGGACCTCGGGGGTGATCTTCGCGCCGCTGTCGACCCCGACCCCGGATCCGGAGGGCCGGGTGCACCTGTTCTGCCATGCGGACGGCCAGTATCACCTCCTGGGTGTCACGCTGGCGGCGGCGGGCAGCCTGCAGTGGTTCCGTGACACGCTGGCGCCCGGGCGCGCGTTCGACGACCTCCTGGCGCTGGCGGGTGAGAGCCCGCCGGGGGCGCACGGCGTGACGTTTCTCCCGTATCTCGCGGGTGAGCGGACGCCGTACATGGATCCCGCGCTGCGGGGCGCGTGGACGGGGCTGAGCCTGGCCACCGGGCAGGGGGATCTCGTCCGGTCCTTGCTGGAGGGCGTCGCGTTCAGCCTGCGCGATGTTCTGGATCTGGTCAGGCCGCTGAGCAATGTCAACGCGTTGCTCGCCACCGGCGGCGGCGCGCGATCGGACCTGTGGCTTCGGATGGTCGGCGACGTCCTCGAGACCCCGCTCGTGCGACCCCGCCGGGACGAGGGCGCGGCCTACGGTGCGGCGCTCCTCGCCATGCTGGGCACGGGGGGTGTCGCCACGCTCGACCACCTGTTCCCGGCGGGCGACGAGGGGGCCGGGCGAATCACCCCGGGCGGGGCCGCGCCCTACGCCGAGGCCCTGCGGCGATACCGCGCGTCGTCGGCTCGGACCTCAGGGGAATCCCGGGCCGCGAAGCCAGGCGTGGAGTGACAGCGGGCGCCGGCGCGCGCCTCTCCTGGCCCGCCGCCGGGCGCCGGTGGGACCGAACGCAGTTCATGTACAATGTGCCGGGTGGCCATCCGAGCCCGCCACCGCATGCCCGTGCTTCATGACGCCTCCATCCCGCCGCGATGAGGTCCCCCCGGTCGACTGACTCGTTCGTGCAGCGCCTGCTGCTGGTCGTGCTCTCGCCGGTGGTCTTTCTCGTCCTGGCGGAGATCACCGTTCGCATCCTGCCCATCGACACCGATCTGGCGCGCAACGAGAACTTCGACGTTGCGGTGCCGGCCTGGCTACTGGCCGACCCGCTCTGGGTCGGTGACTGGCAGGTGCGGATCGCGAGGCGGTCGGTCAAGGCGGCCGATGTCGAGTGGTTCAGGCACTTCGAGGAGGCCCGATACATCCAGTACAAGCTGAAGCCGCGGGTGGATGTCCGGGCCGTGAACCCGTTCAACGAGATCGATGTCGCGAAGCAGCTCACCTTCCGCCTCACGTCGAACCGCGACGGCTTCCGGGCGCACGAGTTCACGCCGAAGCCCCCCGGCGTGACGCGCATCGTCACGCTGGGTGACTCCAGCACGTTCGGCTGGGGTGTCGGTCCCGACTACACCTTCCAGGAGCTCCTCGCGGGCCGGCTCCGCCACCGCGGTGTCGAGGTGTTCAACCTCGGCATGCCGGGACACACCTCCCGACACGGGCGCGGGGTGCTCGAGCACTATGCTCTCGATCTCGAACCCGACCTGATGATCATCAGCTTCGGCGCCAACGAAGGGCGGGAGGGACCGCAGACGGTCGACGACCTGCTCGCCGCGGACGAGACGTGGCTGGGCGCCGTGAACGAAGGTCTGCTGCGTCTGGAGAGCGCGAAGCTGCTGCGCAAGGCGATCCTGAGTGCCTACGATCCGTTTCAGGCCGCTCCTCTCGACCGTGGCGCCTTCGTCACCCGCGTGGGCGACCAGGCGTTCCAGGACAACCTCCGTTGGATGATCGCGACCGGACGCGAGCGCGGGATCGAGAGCCTGCTCCTCGCGATGTGCACGGAGGACGAGCGATACCTTGAACGCATGCGCGAGCTGGCCGACCGCATGCGGATTCCGCTCATCGATGCCCGTGCTCTGTTCGTCGACGCCCTGGACGACCTGCGCGCTGGGCGCCTGTACCCCGACGAGGTGCGGTTCCACCGCGACCGCTACGGAGAAGAGGCGATGGCCAACAACTGGCGTCTGTTCGTGACGACCGACGCGTGTCACCCCAATCGCGCCGGCAACAGCCTCATCGCCGATGCACTCACCGAGGCGATCGCGTCGATCCATGGACGCGACTGGACGACTTCGCTGTCGAGCGCACCGTAGCCGGGACCGCGGACGGACCACATGTTGGTTGAAACGGGCGGGCAATTCGGGTTATCGTCGCGCGTGCACGGCGCCGTCGCTCCGCACTGTCTCGTGTCGCCCAGGGAACGAGGATCCAGGGATTGGGTGCGCTCCGGGGGGCTCCCCTGACGCGGGCGGACGCGTGGCGCTCGGCCGGGCCGTTCCTGGCTGCGGTGGCGATCGCGGCGTTGGCCGTCACGTGTTCACGCTCGCCGACGCCCACGTCACCGGCGCCCGTCACGGCCCCGACGAACGAGACGTCGCCGGTCCCGCCGCCGGCTCCGGTCCCGGATCCACCGCCGGACCCACCGGCGCCCCCGCCCCCGCCCCCGCAGCCGGACACGGCGACCTACCGCGTCACCTTCGATGCGACGTGGAGTGCGGACACCCACCCGGATGACTTCCCGGCGGATGCACATTTCTCGGGCCTGATCGGCGGGACCCACACGAGCGCGGCGAGCTTCTGGATGGAGGGCGTGCTGGCCACGCCGGGGATTCAGTCGATGGCCGAGACCGGATCCAAGTCGCCGCTCGACGACGAGTCCAACAGGCCATCAACGCCTCAACGGCGGAATTTATTCTCTCCGGCGGCGGACTGTCGGATTCGCCCGCCTCGGTCAGCCTGGAGTTCACGATCAGCCAGGGCTTCCCGCTCGTGACGCTCGTGTCGATGATTGCGCCCAGCCCAGACTGGTTCGTCGGCGTGCATGATCTGCCCCTGTTCGAGAGTCAAGCCCATTCTTAGAGTCTCCCTCTGGGATGGGTGAAACCCCTCGCCTTTAGGCGAAGCCTTCAGGAGGCCGCAGGGCCGGACCTCTTCGGGCTCTGGGACGTGCGCCGTGATAGTCGGCTTCAGCCGACGCGGCGCACTGATTCCCTCGCCTTCAGGCGAGGGAGACTCAATTGAAACTCTCTACGGCTCCGGATTCGTCATGCGGCCTTCTTCGATGTCGTCGTGTCGATCGTCAGTTCTTGCTTCAACGCGGCACGAAGCGTGGGCAGGTGGCGGTAGCCCATCAGCTTCCGCAGGCGCGGCTCGATGTCCAGGAGCGCGGTCGCCAGCCAGCGGTGGCGTTGGCTCGAGTTCTGCCAGTGGTCAACCTTCGCACAGCGTTCCTCAACGAGCGCATTGACCGACTCCAGACAGTTCGTCGTCTTCAGCGACCGGCCCAGCACCCCGTACAGCCCGAGGCGATGCAGCGTTAAGGTTTCGTCCAGACCTTCTGTCAAGCTCCGAGCCGCCGACTGGTTCCGTTCGTCGAGCTCGCCCTGGAGCGTCTTGAGCGCCGTGAGGGCCTCGTCGTACTCCGGCCGGTTGTAGGCGCGCTGGAGGCGCTGACGCCACGCCGCCAGTTCGCTCTTGGCCAGGTGACTCACCACGTTCTCCCGCTTGTGCCACTGGCACCGTTGGACCAGGGCGCGGTGGCGGAAGGTCTTCCGGACGGCTGCCCGCAGCCCCTTGCTGCCGTCGAGGATCACCAGCAGGCCCTGCGAGAGGTCCAGCCCCCGCTCGACCAACGACCGCAAGCACAGCGTCAGCACCCGCTCATTCTCCGTGTCCGTCTCCACGAAGCCGAGGAAGTGTTTCGCCCCAGAAATGGTGATGCCCAGTGCGATGACCATTGTGGCCTCGGCGAACGTCTTGCCGTCCAATACGATGGCCACGACGTCCTCAGCGGCCAGGTCCCGCTCCTGGAGCTCGTGAAGCTTCGCGGCGCTGGCCTCGATGAAGCCTCGGGACACCGTCGACCCCGACAGCCCGATCGCGCCGGGAATCGCCTCGGCGGCCGCCTCGTAGTTGCGACACGAGATCCCATAGAGCCCGCGCTTCAGCAGGAGGTCATTCACCGCGCCGGCGCCATGCAACGCCTCGTAGGCGCGCAACGGAATCTCCCGCCCCGCGACCCCGCGCACCCGCGGCACCCGAATCGGCACCCGCTGCCCCGCCAGGCCGACGGTCCCAGGGTTGCTACCGTGCCGGCGGCCCCCGATCGACGCGGCCTTGCGGGCGTAGCGCTCGCCAGCCAGCGCCGTTACCTCCTCGTCGAGCACCTCCTCCACGTGCATCAAGCCCAGCGGGACCAGCGAGCGGATCAGCTCCACCTTGGCGTCCAGCTCCAGCGCGGTGTAGTCCTCGCGCCGGATGACCTCGACCCGGCCCAGCTGGCGACCCTTCTTGCGCTTCCTGACAGGACGTAGGACACTGCTCATCTCGGCTCCTTTCTCTCGTGGGTTGATGGCCGTTTTGCTTAACGTCATCAAACCACAGGGTGTGGGAGCCGTTTCAATTTCCAACTAAGTTTCGCTCACCCTCCTGTTCGAGAACGGGGTGTGGCGCGACGCGGTCCGAATCGAGCTGCCGCCGCATGACGCCGGAACCGACGGTGGCACCACCTACGCCGCCGCGGACGACGCCCTCGCTCCGCACGTACCGATCTCGCGCATCACGGGGTTCCCCTTTGTGCGAAACGGACAGGTCGCGCCCATCGGTACCTTCACCTTCACACGCCTCCAGTAGTCGCGCGCCCGAACGCCGCGATGGGCAGCACCCTGATCCCGCATTACTCGCTCGCCGCCGTCAGGCGGTAGACTTCGATTCGTCCGTAGGTCGCATCATCGATCCCCCCGACGAACACGCCGCGGCGCTGCTCCATGAGCGCGCGATACGCCAGCAGAAGCCCGTGGTAGGGAGACGCCGGGTCGGCGGCCGCCTCGAAGAGCTCGCGCATGGGCGGATCCACCAGCAGGATGTCGGGGTCGACCCGGGCCAGTGCCGCGTCCATCGTGACCGGGGCGTGGTGGTATCTCGGGCTGCTCAGGAGAATCGGGAGAATCCAGCTGCGATAGGGATGCTCCCGAAGGGCCAGCCAGTACGTCTGCAACCCGAGGACGCGCGCTCCCCGTGGAACGAGCGTCGCCAGCCGCTGGCCGAATTCTTCGTACGCGCTCGTGCGTCGCATGACCTCGCGCCGATGCGCGATGCGCCCCACGCCGTCGACCAGAATCACGAGGCCGAGGATGGCCACCAGGACCCGAACGGGCAGGCGTCCCGTGCGGTTCCACAGCCAGACGCCGAGCCACGCGATCAGGAGGACGACCAGTGGCCAGTAGGCGATCAGATACGCCACGTCCTTGATCTTGATGAGCGCGGCGAACAGCGCCAACTGGACGAGCAGGATGACGGCGACGGCGGTCGCATCCGGCGATGCCCGGCGAAGGCTTCGTCGCAGCAGCAGCAGCAGGGCGGCCGGCAGTCCGACCACGATGATCCAGGCGCCGGGTCGCGCCAGGGCGCCACCGGACTGGGCGTCACGCAACTGGAAGTGCCGGTACCGATTCGCCTCTCGCGCGATGTTGTCGGCATAGAACTCCGGCGCGAGCACGTCGAACCGGTCTGCCACGTAGCGTTGCTGGCCCAGGTAGTCCGGTAGGTCGCGGGCCACGTAGGCCGCCCACGGGATCCACGCACACACGACCCCGGCGAGGAGCAGGTAGGGAGCAGGCTCCCGCACGGCGCGCCACCCGCGGCGTACCAGCAGCACGGCCCAGAGCGCCGGGAGCCAGAAGAGGCCGTAGAGGTGACTCAGGCCCGTCAGCCCGACGACGCCTCCGCTCAGGAGATAGGCGCGACGACCGGCGCCGCGCTCGGCGCGACCGAACGTCCAGAACGCGAGCAATCCGAGGGCGCCGACGGCGATGTCATAGCGGTTGATGCGGGCGGAATCGAGCAAGACGATTCCGGTTTCGTCCGCCGTGGATCCGAATCGGAGCGCGAGCAGCAGAAAGACCGCGACCAGTCCCGTGGCTCGATTGCCGAGCTGAGTTCCGGCCGCGTAGGCACCGACCAGCAAGACCGCGCCGAACATCACCGACAGCAGCCGCATCTGGACGACCCCGACGCCGAGGAGGCGGAAGACGCCCGCTTCGAGCAACGGGAACAGCGGCATGTGGCGGTAGTCGTGGGCGTCGAGGCCGTAGTACCCGGCGAACAAGTCGGCGCCGTACACACCCTGCGTGGCCAGCCTGTAGGGGGTTGCGGCGATCCAGGGCTCGTCCTCCCCGACCGGGGGGAACACCCCGAGCCGATCGAGCGATACGCCCAGATACGCCACGAGGCAGAGCGCCAGGCTCGCCCGCGCGCGTCGGCGGCGGCTCGCCTCTCGCCGTGCAGCCGGGTCGTCCACGGTCACACGGGACGTCGGGATCCGGCCCGCCTGGCGTCCTCGGTAGGCATACGGCGCGCCTACGGCTTCAAGAATTCCTCTGGCTTCAGCATCCTGGGCGTGAACCGCGTGCTCCGAATCGCCCCCTTGAACCAGTACACCTCGTTCAGGCGCACCCCCAGCAAGGTCCTACCCGGCGCCTGCGGTTCGAAGTCGATCGCGGTCGACAGCTCGAGCTCGCCGTTCACATAGTGCCGAAAGGTGCGCCCGCCCACCACAATCGCCGCGTGGTACCACGGCCCGATGGGGTGCTTGAAATCTTCCGCGTACATCGTGTACCCGTTCTCACCCGACTGGACGAACGTGTCGAGGAACCACTGGTCATCGTCCGTCAGCCGCGTCTCGAACAGCACCCGCGCGTCGCTCCCGTTCTCCTGCATGTGGAAGCAGCGCTGCTCCGTCAGCCCGTACGGATACGGCCGAAAAATCACCTCCACCGTGAACGCCTCCGCGCCCGTCAGCGGGTGGACGTCCAGGACGATTCCGTCGTCCTCCCCGTCGAACTCCACTGCCTGTCCCTGGGCCGTCTCGATCACCGCCGGATTCCCCAGCACCGTCACCGCGTGCCCGCCGATCGCGTCGAGATTGTCGATGTTCCACGCGGCCTGCTCCACGAGCTGGCCCTCGGTTTCGCCCCGCGCGATCGCACACAGCACGAGCACAGAGACGATCGACCCCCACCGTGTCATGCTCACGGGGCTCTTTCCGCCACGGACACGCCATCCTGCACGTCGTCGCTCGGGTGAACGACGATGCGGTCGCCTTCGTCGAGGCCAGAGATCACCTCGGCCTCGAGGCCGGTGCGCTGGCCGATCTCCACGATCCGCCTGGCGGCGGTCTCGCCCTGCACGAGATACACCGCCCACGCGTTGCCCTCGCGAAACAGCGCGCTCGTCGGTATCTTGAGGACGTCGTCGCCCTCCCAGATCACCACGCGCACCTCGACCCGATAGCCGTCACCGAGAGACTGCCAGACCTCACGGGGTTCCTCGAAATCGACGACCACGTTGACGCGCTGCTCCTCGACACCCAGAGCCGAGATCTTGGTGAACCCGAAGGGCTCGACGCGGCGCACCCGGCCGCGCAGGTCGCTGTCGCCCCCCCACTGCTCGATACGCACCGGGTCGCCGGCGTGGATCTTGACGGCGTCCGCGGACAGCATGTCCGACACGATCTCGAGACGGGAGGGATCGGCGATCTCGAGGAGCGGGTCGCCGGAACGCACGACCGCCTCGCTCTCGCGCAACCGCCGCAGGACGACGCCGTCGATCGGCGAGCGCAAGACGATCGCCCCACTGGATCCCTGGGCGCCGCCGGCCTCGTAGAGCCCGGCGCGTGCGACCTCCAGCTCGTGCTCCGTGGTCGCGACGGCGAACTCGGCGGCCCGGAGCGCCTCGCGGTGAGTCCGCGCCTCCGCCTCGGCTGCTTCGAGCAGCTCCTGCGCCACGAGCCCGCTGGCGGCGAGCTGTTGGTGTCGCTCGAGCTCGCTCTCCGCGAAATCCCGCGCGGCCGCAGCGGCCTCACGGTTGGCCCGCGTGCGCTCCACCGCAGCGGACGCGGCCCGGACACGCGCCTCGGCCTCCGCTCGAGCGCGGGCGTCGAGCATGCTCGGGTCGGCCGGCTGGAAGGTCGCGAGCACGGTCTCCGCGGCGGCGACCGGGTCCCCGGGCTCCAGATCGATCCGCAGCACGCGGCCGGCGAGGGGAGCGGACACCATGTAGCGGTCGCGGACCCGGGTCTCGCCTTCCTCGTCCAGGGTGACCAGGAGAGCGCCGCGTTCCACGTGCGCGAAGTCGGCCGGGATCGCGCTCGGGCGAAACGCGAACACGACCGCCGCGAGCACCATCCCGGCGGCGCCCCAGACCAAGACGCGATTGGTGCGGGCCTTCACAGAGGGCTCATTCCCGTGTCTTGAGCACGCCGATCAGATCGAGCCGATCGAGCTTGCGCCGAACCACGAAGCCAGACAGGGTGGCGGCCACCCAGACGGTGAACACCGCGAGGACGTAGGTGCGATAGGTGACGACGAGGGGAAACCGGTAGAGCTCGTTGTTGAAACCGAGGACGACCAAGGCCGCGAGCCCATAGCCCAGCGCCAGCCCGAGCGGGACGGCGAGCATCGTGACCGTGGCCAGCTCGCCCATCAGGATGGCCGACACCTCCGCCTGAGTGAATCCCATGACCCGGAGGCTGGCCAGCTCGCGGCTCCGCTCGGACAACGACACCCGGGCTGCATTGTAAATGACGCCGAAGGCGATGATCAGCGAGAAACCCACATTGAACGAGATCATGATGTTGAAGTTCTGGGCGATCGTCTTCCTGAAGTTCTCCACCGCCGTCCACTTCAGGTTCACGCCCGCCACGGTCGGCGTTTCCTTCAGGCGTCGGTAGAGCGAGTCCAGACCTGCACGATCGATGGTGACTGTGGCGCCCGAGAGCGTCCCGCCTTCCCGCATCATGCGCCGGAGCGCATCGATCTCCATGTAGGTGGACGTCCCGAGATACTCGTCGACCAACGCGGCCACGCGCACGTCTCGGACCGGCCGTCTGCCTTCCAGCACCTCGACGGTGATCGAGTCGCCCGGCGCGACGTGCAGCACCTCCCCCAGGAGCGCCGACATCACCAGGCCGTCGGGCGGTAGCTCGATCGACCGCAGCGACTCCTTGCTGACGACGCGCTGAAGCTCGGCCCGCGCGGGTAGCCCCGTGATGGCCGTCTGGCGTGTGCGATGCCCCACCCGGAGCCGGGCGGGCACGACCCGGATGGGCTCCACCATCACGACGCCGGGGAGTCGTTCCACCTCGTGGATCGCTCCGGCCGAGACCGGTTCGACGAACGTGAGCGTGGCGTCCTGACGCTGCACGACCCAGAAGGTGTTGCCGATCAGCTCGTTCATCGCGTCGATGAAGAACGTGCCGACCACGAGGATGGCGGCCGCGAAGGCGATCCCCACGATGGACAGCAGCGCGCGCGTCGGCTGGCGCTGGAGGTTGCGCAGGACCATGCGCGCCGGCGGCGACAGCCACCGCCGCAGGCCGACGCGCTCGACCCAGCTCTCCCGATAGGTGCCCGGCGGCGCCGGACGCATCGCCTCGGCGGGAGGCAACCGGACGGCGCGACGCACGGCCGCGATCGCGCCGAGCGCGGCGGCGGACAGGCTGACGACGGCTCCCACGGCCACGGTGCTGCCGATCAGCTGGTAGCGCAGCGTCGGAAAACGAAAATACTGATTGTAGAGAGATGTCAGGCCAGAGCCGAGCCAGGCGCCAGCCACGGTCCCGATGAGCACTCCGCCCAGCCCGACGAGGAGCCCCCACTTGACGTAGTGCGCTCCGATCTCACGGTTCGTATAGCCCAGCGCCTTCAACGCGGCTATCTGCTCCCGCTGCACCGCCACGATGCGCGTCAGCACCACGTTCAACAGAAACGCGGCGACCCCGAGGAAGATCAGCGGCATGATGAAGCCGAACGTCTGGAGCTGGAGCAGCTCGTTGTTGAGCGTCCAGTGGGATATCTGCAGCTCCCGGGGGACGGCACCGAGCCCCCCGTAGGGATCCAGCAGACGATCCAACCGCGCGATGACCTCCGGCGATGACGCGCCCGGCATCAGCCCGAGGGCGACGTCGTTGAACCCACCCTCCATGTCGAATGCCGTGGCCAGCTGGCGCCGCTCCATCCAGAAGATACCGAACCTCGAGTCGTCCGGGATGAGCTCGCCCGGCCGGATGTTGTAGACGTACTCCGGCGACAGCGCCGTGCCGACGATCTCGAGTCGCTGTCGCCGTCCGTTGATGACCGCCGTGACCGTGTCTCCCGGCCCCAGGTCGTGGGCCAGGGCGAAGGATTCGGCGACAACGACCTCGCCCGGCCGGCCGGCATCGACATAGCGGCCCTGCCGCAGGAAGATGTCGTTGAGCATCGCGCGGCGGCGCGCGGGAACCGAGATGATTCGCCCGGTCGCCGGTTCCGCCAGTCCGGCGACATCTAGGTTCACGTGAGTGACCACCCGCGTCTCGAGGTCGGCCACGCCGGGAATCTGCGCGATGCGGTTCCGCAGACGCAGGGGCGCCCGCTTGAGGGACGCGAACACGTCGGCGAACCGGTATCGCTCGTAGTACGACGCCTGCGTGCGTCGCAACGAGTCGAATGCGCTGAGATAGGTGACGTACATCGTCACCCCGGCGGCGATGACCATCGTGATCGCGAACGCCTGCCCCTTGATGCGCCAGAGGTCGCGGAACAGCTTGCGGTCCAGGGCGCGCATGACGGCTACCAGCTGAGCTCCCGCGGCGAGATCTTGTGGTCGTTCTCGTGGGTCGACGCGATCCGACCGTCCGAGAGCGCGACGACGCGGTCGGCGATGGCCGAGACGGCGGCGTTGTGTGTGATGACGACCGTCGTGGTGCCGAGCTCGCGGTTCACACGCTCGATCGCCTCGAGGACGATAACGCCAGTCGAGATATCCAGCGCGCCGGTCGGCTCGTCGCAGAGCAAGACGTCCGGGCGCTTGGCGATCGCCCGGGCGATGGCGACACGCTGCTGCTCGCCGCCGGAGAGTTGCGCCGGGAAGTGATCGAGTCGGTCGCCAAGGTCGACCACACGGAGCGCCTCCGCGGGCACCATCGGGTCGCGCGCGATCTCGGTGATCAGCGCCACGTTCTCGCGGGCGGTCAGACTCGGGATCAGGTTGTAGAACTGGAAGACGAAGCCGACGTGGTGTCGCCGGTACTCGGTGCGCGCATGCTCGTCGGCCGCCGTGAGGTCGCGCCCGCGGTAGAGGACCGACCCGGCCGACGGCACGTCAAGACCGCCCAGGATGTTGAGCAGCGTCGACTTGCCGCTACCGGACGGCCCCAGGAGCACCAGGAACTCCGACTCGCGGAGCACGAGATCCACGCCGCGCAGGGCGTGCACGTCGACCTCGCCCATGTGGTAGACCTTGGTGATGTCCCTGGCCTCGAAGACGGGCGTCGGCGTCTCGGAGCGCGTGATCGTCCCCGAAGGCGGGGACGGGCTCGCGAGATCGGGCATCCTTCATTGTGTCACGGACGCAGCCAGCGGCGGTGACCGCGCCGGCGCTCACCACCGGGCTCGCCGGCTACCCGGCTCCACGACGAGGCACCAAAGGTCGGCCGCGTGACGTGATCGGAGCCGGGCTGAACTCCGCTGATGGAGGCGCCGATCGGGGCGGGCCCGAGCGAGAAGCGTGAGCGAGCGCCGACGGGTCCTCACCTCATGATCGCCTCGACCATCCGCCGGACATGCCCGATCATCTCGTCCTCGACCTCGGGAGCCCAGCCCACGGGCGAGGCGTACTGAATCTGGATGACCTGCGACTGATAGGCATTCAGCCGCACCAGCTCGCGGGTCGGAATATACAGGTTGTGCTCACCCATGTAACCGAACACCATGATCGGCCCATCGCCACGAAACGCGTCCTTGATGCGCGCGCCGATCGGCGCACAGACCTCCCCTTGCATCGCGACGACCGGCATCGGACCGATCCTGGCGACGATCACCTCGTTGTAGATGGACGGCGACACGTCGTGGATGCGGTCGTCGTACCGGTCCAGGAAGTCCCGATCCGTCTCGTGAATCAGGTAGGTATCATCGGTGCAGACCATTTCGGTGGTCCGGGTCGGGAATGGGAGCCCCAGCTCGTAATAGCGCAGCAGCATCCGGACCCAATTGGTGCCGCGATGCGGGTGGGGGTAGTGCACGAACCCGACATCGGCTGGAAACTCCTCGGCCAGCTTCAGCGCGTCCTCGAGCGAGATCGGTGGCGCGAGCGGCAGACCGACCACCTCGATGCTGCTCGTGATCGGACCGGTGACGTCCTCGAGCGGGCCGTTCGCGATGCGCGTCACCGCGTCGGCCAGCTCGTGCCCGACCTCGCGCGCCCGCGTCTCGAGCAACGCATCATGCGCCTCGGCGCCCGTCTCGCGCGCGGCGTCGAGGCGGCTCTCCCAGTCGGCCGGCTGCCCGGGGTACTGGTTACCGCCCGAGGCGTCCGAGTACATCGCCAGCACCCCGGGGAACGCCGCCTCGATCTCGTCCATCGCATAGCCCGGATGTCCGGCATCGATCTTCGACCGGGAGGCCTGGGCGGGATGCGTGCCGTGGCTGAACAGCATCGCCAGCGGGTCGCCGTCGTGGGTGACCTGTAGGAGCTGAATCTCGTAATCGACCGGCGCGTTGCCGCGTGACATGATGAAGTACCCGGGGCCGAACCCGAACTCGATCCGCGCCGGTCCCCGCTCGGCCGCGATCGCCTCCTCGATCAACCCGAACAGCCGATCGGCGAGCCAGCGACCGTAATCGAAGTTGTCCGGATTGATCTGGATCGGCGCGTTGTGGTTGTGGGTGGCCAGCAAGATCAACCGTGAGGAGTCGATGTCCAGCTCGCGTCGCACCCGCTCCCGCAGGATGGGGGTGGCGACGTCGAGGCAGTTCAGGTCGTAGGTGACGAAGACGAGCCGGCCGCGGCCGTCGTTGAGCACCAGCACCCGCGCGTGGATGTCCTCCTTGGTGCCCTCGGAGAGACGGCCGTTGACCATGACCCGGGGTGCGTCGTTGGTGATCACGCCCTTGGTCGCGCCGGCCATCATCGTCTGCGCCGATGCGCCGGCGGCGAGCCCCAGCACGGCGACGAGGACCCCCGCCGTCACCAAACGGATCTGCGAGGTCGTCATGGTCGTCATGGTGGTGTCTCCGTCAGTGAGTGTGTTGCCTCAGATACGCCAACAGGTCCGCCAGACCGTCGGCATCGAGTCCCTGCTCGAGGCCGTCCGGCATCAGCGAACGTCCCTCGGTGCGGATCTCCCGAATCTGGGTCCGGATCACGGTGTCGGTCTCGCCGTTCGCGCGCGCCAGCGTGACGCTGCTCGCCGTCTCGGCGGTGACGATGCCGTTGAGCAGCTCGCCGTCCACCGTCTCGACCAGGTAGTTCGCGTACTCGGGTGCGAACGCCGCCTGGGGTCGAGGATGGAGGTCAGCAGGTCCTCCTCCCCCTTGGCGAACGCCATGCCGAGGTCCGGACCGACCGGATGTCCTTCACCGCGGAAGAAGTGACACTGGGCGCACAGGCTCCGGAATTGCTCGCCCCCGCGATCGGTGTCGCCCCGCCGGTCGACGACCTCCGGCAGCCAACGGTCGACGACCGCCTGCCGGTTGCTAAACTCGTGGTCGCCGAACAGCGCGGACGCGCGCGCCTGGAGGTCCTCGGTCGAGCGTCGCAACAGGCGGCGCCGCTGCTCCAGATCGAGGTTCAGCTCGCCGACGCTGAGGTTCCCGGCCTCCAGCGCGTTGACCAGCAGCTCGTGGAACGGCAGATTCCGGAGCAGCATGTCGAGCACGACGCCCTTCACCTCGGCTCCGTACCGGCGCCATCGGCCGAGCGCCGCGGCGCCGCGTGCCTCGTCGTCGAGACCGGCCAGGGCACGCGCGGCGGCGACCTGCAGCAGGGGAGGCGATTGCGTCTCCATGAGCTGCAGGAGGGTCTGGCCGACGCGGGAGTACGTGCCGAGTCCGAGCAGGGCGACCTCCTCCGAGCGTTCCTCCAACGTCAGGCCGGGGTCCAGCGCGCGGGAACGCGCTCGGTCGAGTGCCGGTCGAGCGCGACGAGATCCGCGACGCCCACGGCCGATGCGAGACGCAGGGCGGCACGG
This sequence comes from Vicinamibacterales bacterium, assembly GCA_965197935.1. Taxonomy (GTDB): domain Bacteria; phylum Acidobacteriota; class Vicinamibacteria; order Vicinamibacterales; family CAZQMT01; genus CAZQMT01. Next base: position 3,073,990 of record CBDAOD010000003.1, read on the forward strand.
ACGACCGGTGTGGCCGGCGAGTCGAAGAAGCCGCCGAGGGCGCCGGCCCCGGCCGTCGTGCGCCCGGGTGTCGTTCCCGACCGTTCGACGCCGTCCGCGAGACCGTCCAGCAACGCGGCGCGCCACGGGTCGCCCAGGCCGCGCCGGGCGGCGAGCCGCACCAGCGCCGGGAGGTCCCCCGTCTCGGCGGCGGTCGCCGCGGCGCCGAGGTGGCGAACGGCTTCGTGCAGCCCGGCGATCTGCTCCGGGGTGCCCGCGGGTGGGCTGCCCGAGGCCAGCAACGAGTCCAGCGCGTCGTCTCCGCGGTCGCCGAGACCGGCCAGCACCGCGTATCGTGTCCATCGGTGCTCTGCGTCTCGCAGGAGGATCGCCAGCAGGCCCTCACGGGCCTCGGGCGAGCCCACCGCGCCGAGCGACAGCGCGGCCTGCATGCGAACGCGGGCGTCGGGGTCGTCTGCCATCGCCGCGATCGCGGTGCGCAGGGCCGCGGAGTCGTCCAGATGAGCCTCCGCCAGCGCGAGCGCGCTCTCGCGGACGCCGGCCGCCGGGTCCCCCAGCGCGCGCTCGATCTCGTCGATCTCGAGAGCCCCGAGTCCACGTAGCGCCCAGAGTGCGTGCAACCGGCCGAACGCCACGTCGGAGGTGCGGAGCAGGGCATGCACGAGCGGGATGGCGGCCGGGTCGTCTCGCTCGACCAGGAGCCGCTGCGCCGTATCACGCCACCACTTGTTGGGATGCGCAAGACCCTCGACGAGGGTCGCCACGTCGGTCGAGGCCAGCCCCGGACGCAGCGTCGGCAACCCGGCCTGCGGCACGATCCGGTAGATCCGCCCCTTGTCGTCGCCCGCCCATACATCCAGCGTGGCCTCGACGGCGTCGGGAATCCACTCGGGATGCTCGATGACCGCGCGATGCATGTCGACGACATAGAGCGCTCCCTCGGGTCCGGTCGCCAGGGTGACCGGGCGGAACCAGTTGTCCCGGCCGGCCAGCAGCTCGACGCCTTCGGCGCGGCGGCTCGCGATGAAGCTCGGACCGTCGGCGGTCACGACATCCTGGTGCACGACGTTGACCACCACGTCGTTCACGAAGAGGCTGCCGTCGTAGGCCGCCGGCAGCACGCCGCCGCCGTAGAAGGCGATGCCCGACCCACCAGAGAACCGACCTGCCTGCTCTGGGTGATTGACGCGGGTCTCGGCGTCGGAGATCTGAAACAGCTGCGCCGAGTTGCCGTGGTCCGAGATCATGTCGCGGGTCGTCGGCACCGCCAGCCACGGGTTGCGCGCCAGATAGGCGGCGGGAAACACCATGTGCTGGACGTGGTCGAGGTTGTGGGTCCCGAACATCCGTCCCCAGGCGTCGAAGGCGATGCCATGGCCGCCGGTCGTCTGGTACGACGTCTCCGGCGCGCCGGAATCGGGGTCGAAGCGGAAGTCCATGCCGCGGATCGAGACGGCGTCGTCCGGCGCATCGGCTGGATGGCCGCTGCCGTGATTGCCGCCGTTGGCCGCGTACACCCAGTTGTCGAGCCCCCAGACGAGCCCGTTGATGTTGTGCTGGGTGTTCCCGACCGGAAACCCCGAGAAGAGCGTCTCGCGGGTCTCGGCCACGCCGTCACCGTCGTCGTCGCGCAGGAACACCACGTCGGGCGGCTGGGTGATCAGGACACCGTCGCGCCACGGCAGCACCGAGGTCGGGTACTGCAGGCCGTCGGCGAACACGGTCCACGTCTCGTAGTAGCCGTCGAGATTCTCGTCGACCAGGCGCTTCACCCGACCCTGCGGCGGCGACCCTTCCGGCCGGGTCGGGTAGTCGCCCATCTCGACGACATACATCCGGCCGTCGGCGTCGAAGGTCACGCCGACCGGGTCGACCACGGCCGGCTCGCTGGCAGCCAGCTCGAGACGGAGGTCGTCGGCCAATCCCGCGGTCGCGATGAACTCGTCGGGGTCGAGCGACGCGCCCTTGCCGTTCCCCTGCATGCACCCGGCCGCGGCCCACACGAGTGACAGGGCGGCGATCAAGTGCGAGGTGACGCTTCGCATCCTTAGCAGCCCGTGGTCAAAGTTCTGCTGCAGTCGGCCAGCGCTGCATCCCGCCTGACTGCGTTGCTCGTCGGTCGAATACTCCCGGTATGCTCGCTCCTCGCGCCTTGCCAGCCGGGCGCAGCGCGACCCTTGGTGCGACACAGGACTTTGACCACGGGCTGCGACGGTGTCCGCTCCAGCTGACCGGACAGATACCCGAGGTTGACCAGCGCCCGATTCACGAGCCGCTCGCCCGCCCCCACCTCGACGATCGTCGAGCTGTCGGCCCCGTAGCCTCCCTGGGCGGCCGCCTTGATGGTGGGGAAATACCCCAGGTGCCCGTTCGAGTAGCCGACGAAGAGGGTATGGAAGACCACGCTCTCGCGCTTGAGCCGGAGCCCGTGCTCGACGAAGAACTCGCCGGGGAAGGACGCCAGCGCGAGATCTTCTCCGATCAACAGTGTCCTGACCTCCGCCTCGCCCTCGCGCTCGAACCGCTCGAGGTAGTCGGGCCGGACGCCCGCGCGGATCGCCGGGTCGTCCAGATCCCACCTCGGGCCTATCCGGATGCGCTCGACGCCGAGCGCGATGGACTCCACCTCCGCGAACGACAGCTCTCCGCGCACGCGGATCACCTCGTCACCGATCGTCTCGCCCATGCGTTGCATCTGCTCGTAGGCGCCGTCGCCCAGCGGCGTCTTGTCCCAGAACGGGTTGATGTCGCCGGCCGCGCCCTGGAGGAACATCGCCTGCCCCCCAACGTCGCGCTCGACTTTCGCCATCATCGCGCCCGGATAGTCGGCCGAGCACGCGAGGTTCTCGGGTCCGAGCACGACGGGGTGAATCGCCAGGTTGACCAGCGTGGCGATCGGCTCTCCCGCCGGCGTGTCGATGGCGACCACCGCGACGGACTTGTCGACCGGGCTGGTGGGGATGCCGCGGCGATTCTCCCAGAACATCTCGACGGTGCCGTCTGCGCGCACCCGCCGGCGGTTGTGGCCTAGATCCACGCGCCCCCATCCCACGCCGAGCCGGGCCGGGACGAGCGCGCCGTGCGCCTCGACGATCGCGGCGGTGATCCGCTGCCGCAGCTCCTGCACCCATGGGCGTGTCGGGTTCGGGAAGTCGGGCTCGAATTGCGGGCCCGAGTGCGTGTGCGACGAGCTGAGGAGCACGTCGTCGAACCCGAGCGCCGCCGAGACCGCGGTGCGCACGTCGCGTGTGAGCGGCGTGTCGGCGTAGCCCAGATCTATCGTGACCCAGGCCACCGTCCGGTCCCCGTCGGTGAGGACGATCGCCTTCGCGTGAAGTGGATCGTGGGCGCCGGTCGAGACGTTGGTCCCCCGGGCGCCGTAGCCGTACATCCGCACTCCGGCCGGCGGCGTCACCTCCGTCTTCGCGACGCCCACACGCAGCTCGGCGCCGACGGGTCCGGCGGCCGCCGACCCGAGCGCGAATCCCAGGGCGATCGAGCCGAGTCGTCGCATCAGTCTGCTCCGTGTCCCTTCCAGGTGCCCTTCGCCACCGCCGGGACGAACGTGTCGAGACCGTCGGGGCGAAACGACAGCGTGCGCCCCTGCTCGGCGCTCATGTAGGCGGTCATCAGCAGCTCGACCACCTCCACGCCGTCGTCGAGCGTGACCGTCGGCGTCTCGCCGCGCAAGAACGTCCCGGCCATGTGTCGGTTCTCGGCCGTGTAGCCGTACTCGGCGGCTTCGTCGACCACGACCGGCATCAACCCGACCTCCGCGTTCTGCTTCTCGACCAGATCCTCGCCCGCCGTGCCGCGAACCTCGCGGCTGAAGAACAGCTTCAGCCCGGTGTCGAGCGAGTTGACCGACATGGAGTACTCGGGTCCGAGCAGCTCCATGCTGAGCCGCAGCCCCGCGCCCACGTAGCTCCACGACGTGCTGGCCTCGCCGAGCAACGCCGCGCCGTCGTCCGCCTCGTACTCGACCGTGACGCTGGCGAAGTCCTCCGCGGGGCGCGCGCGGTAGTCCACCTCGTCTCCCATGGTGTGCCGCAGCCTGTCGCTGTAGGCGGGGCGCGTCCATTTCAACGAGGCGATGTGCCCGGTGATCCGCCGCGGCCGGATCGACGCGCGCGGCGTCCCGGGCGCCGTCAGCAGGTGGCGGACCACCTCGATGGAGTGGCACATCATGTCGCTCAGCACGCCTCCACCCTGCAGATCCCCTCGCCAGAACCACGGCATGTGGGGTCCGCTGTGCTCCTCGGCGGCGCGGGCCAGATAGGGACGGCCGGTCAGGGCGGCGCCGCGGCGCCAAACCAGCTCGCGCCCACGCGCCACGGCCGGTGCGAAGAGCTGGTTCTCCAGGTAGCCGTGACGCAGACCGGCCGCGGCGACGCGGGCCTTGATCCGCTTCGCCTCGGCCACGGTGCGCGCCAGCGGCTTCTCGCAGGCCATTCCGCGCAGCTTTGCGCCCGCCTCGACCGCGCTGCAGACCGCTTCGACGTTCTCCACCCGCGCGTGGTTCGGCCCGCACAGCCACACGGCGTCGATCGACGGGTCGTCCACCATCGCCGCTATCGTCGGGAACGCCCGTGCCGCGCCGACGTCGAGATCGCGCGCGAGCGCCGCGGCCGATTCGGCGCGGTCGCCGGACGGGCTCCACACGCCGCGCACGTCCACGTCACGCACGCCGATCATCGACTGGATGTGGAATCGGGTAATGAACCCGCTGCCGATGAAGCCGATACCCAGACGGCCGGAGGACATGGTGCCGATTCTCGATCCTCGCGCCCTGCTCGGGCCGACTGCGGCATCCCTCGAGGTGGCCCCTGGCGGGACAGCAACCCCAGAGCTCACGTGGCGGCCACGTCTGACTGATTCTAAACGACGACGCGGCACCCGCAGTCTAACCCACACGGCGTGGGCGTGTCAGTATCACGTCGTCTCGGTCGTGCCACGGCGGATCCCGTGGTTGCGCGCGGTGCGAGCCCGCGACAGGGGAGTCATCGAATCACGTATCGGAGGCCGATGCGTCCTAACACGCCGGCTCCAGGGAAGCCGATGAGGGTCTCGTAGCGTCGAGCGGTCAGGTTGTCGATGCGGCCAGCAACCTCCCACCGGTCGGTGAGACGCCAGGAGCCGGCGGCGCCCAGCAGGCCGTACCCGGCGACCGTCGTGCGGTCGGGCACCGTGAGCTGGCGATCGAGCTGGTCGGAGACGAGCTGGGCATCGAGCCACGTGCTCAGTCGCGACGTGGGTCGCCAGCCGAGCCGCAGCGCGCCGGTCCACTCGGGTCTGTGCAACAGCCGTTCGTCACTCGTCTGGTCGTCGACGGCGTTCCACGTCAGGTCGACCCGGGGCGACATGCTCCGACTCGGGTCCCACCGGACGGAGAGCTCGACCCCCCGTGAGGCCACCCGGGATCGGTTCTCGAGACGGAACGAGTCGAAGTTGAAGTCGATGAGCTCGTCGTAGCGGTAATAGAAGAGAGACGCGTCGGTGGTCACGTGCAGCGACGAGAGGCGGTGTTCCACCCCGACATCGCCACCGATCGTGGTCTCTGGCCGGAGAAGAGGATTACCGCCGAGCGCGGGTGGGCTCGTCAATGCGTAGAAGCTCGGCAGCTTGAAGCCACGCCCCACCGATCCGCGTAGACGAGTCGAACCACTCCGCGGGCGATAGCTGAGGCCCAGGCGAGGGCTCTACTGCGCGTTCGTGTCCGAGGCCGCGTCCAGCCGGACGCCGGCCTCCATGAGCGCGTTCGTTCCACGGAGGGCCATCTCGAGATAGGTGCCGGTCGTCGTCCGATCGACGAGGTAGTCTCCGCCGACCGGACCGCCGAAGAAAGCGGGCAGCGACAGGACGCTCTCATTCTCACCCGCTTCGTGGTCGACGTCCACGCCGGCGACGACTCGCAGCACGTCGTCCGCGTAGAGATCGGTGGCACCGCCCACCCGGACCCGGGTGTAGCGAGTCGCCTCGGTGGTCGGCGGCACGAACGGCTCGACACCCGGGCTGTCGCGGTCGAGACGTCGATGAGACAGCGTCGCGGCCAGCTTGTGCCGCCGACCTCCCGCCTGACCGACGAGTATCTGGGTGCGCAGGGCGACCTCGTCGCTGTCCGAGACCCGCAGCGCGCCCGTGCCGAACGTCACACCCCCGGAGGCCTCGGGGTAGTCGTTCACGCCGCTCGTGGCGGCGCGTCCGCTCACGACCAGCTCGGCCCGGTCTCCGAGCGCGGCCGACAGTGAGCCGCTGAGGTTGAGCTGATGAAACTCGTCATCCGCGATGCGCCCTCCTCCGCCTGCCACTGGACCGAGAGCGCATGCTTCACCGGTTCGTTCGCTCCCGACCACGAAATCGCCCCACGCCGGAACGAGGCGCCTCCACCCTCGGCCTCGAGATGCGCCACGGGCGTGTCGGGCCCGCCCCGTTGGGTGACGATGTTGACGACGCCCGCGAGGGCGGCCGAGCCATAGAAGAACGACATGGGCCCACGCACGATCTCGACCTTCTCGACGCCGGCCGTGGGCAACAGGGCCACGTTGACGGTTCCGCCGAACGTGTCGGTGCTGTCGTTGAGCGGGACGCCGTCGAGCAAGACCACCGTGAAATTGGGGTCGCCCCCGCGAATCTGGGCCGTGGTGAATCCGCCGCGGGGTCCGCTGGTGACGATGTGGACACCGGCCGCGTAGGCCAGCAGATCCCCCACGGTTCGGGCGCCAGATTCCTCGATGACGCGGCGGTCGATCACGGTCACCGCCTGCGGCGTGATCGCCAGGTCACGCGCGTAGACCGTCAGGCCGACGTGCAGCGTGGGTACGGTGGGCTCGACCTGCGCGACTGTCTCGTCGTCGGCCGACTGAGGTGTTTGTGCGATCGCGCGATCGACGGTGGCCAGCCATAGCCCGCACACGCAGAGTGCCATCGGTGATCGTGCTCGCATGCCGTTGATTCCCACGAGTCTGCCTCGTAGAGCGGATCCCGCACCGTGTCGATCGCGTATCGGGGTCCTCCGGGGGACGATACCGCAGCGCTTCCCCCGTGCAAAGCGAGGGCCAAGCGGCGGTCGATCACGGCGCGGACCCGGACGGCGCGCGGCTCTCCGAGAGTCGGGAATCGAATGAGACGGGCGGGAGAGGTGGCCGGCCTACTTCTCGTCAGGTGGGCACGACGGCGCCACGTCGGTCACCGACGTGAGGTTCAGGCGCCTCATCGGCGTCGCCTCGATGAGCAGGGCCTTCACGAGCACCGTGTGATCCTTCAGCGATGGCAGGCCGAATTCCGATTCGCCGATCAGCGCGAACTCGTTCTCGCCGCTCGTCGGCCCCTCGTGTGGCTGGTCCGCCGGGGGGCCGTTGGCGATGCTGGGCACCGGATCCGTCGCGGCGATCAACATCCACTTGCCGGTCTCCTTCTCGACGATGCAGCCGGTCACGGCCACGATGTCGACCTTGTCGACCGGTGCCTGTGCGGACGCGCCGACAGGGCTGGAGGCAACGTCAATGCCGACGCTCGCGACGGCGGCGAGGATGATTCTCTGCATCATGAAACTCTCCCTCGGGCGGAAGCGGGTCATTGCTTGGTCGACCCCGGCACGTCTTTCTCCCACCAGGGGTTGCCGTGGTTCAAATACGGGCCACCGTCTTCGGAGACCGTGGTCTTGATTCTGAAGTTGAACGGGGAGGTCATCCGCACGGTGCTCTTGATGCGAATCGTGTGGCCGTCGTGCTCGAATGGCGCGCCGTCGAAGTAGATGAAGAACTGGCCGCCGAGGTCGCCACCCACGGTACCAATCTGCACGTACGAGTAGCCTCGACTGTCGTTGACCATCCGTGCCAGCGTGTGGTTGTCCGGCAGGTAGCCGATGCTCTCATGAATCGTGACCGCGCCGTCATCTCCGGTCGCCTCGGTCGTCGCCTCGAAGAACTTGTCATCGATGGACCTGAACTCCGTGGTGCCGGTCAAGCCTCCCGCCGGACCGAGAGCGCTGTCGGGGAAGTCCCACGTGAACGTCCATGTGCCGTTGAAGTAGCGCCCGAAATCGAGGACGGGTGGCGCGTCGTCCGCCTTGGTCGGTCGGCCCAAGTCAGGCGTCTGGCTTCTTGGAAGCTCCTGCGTCTGCACCGCCTGCCCTGGCGCGCCGGCGGGCGACGCAGGACTTTTACCACGGGCTGCTAAGCTCGGCAGCATGGACGCCACGATGATGAAGGTCAGACCTAGCGTGGTTCTCATCGCTCAGCTCCCAATGTGAGGCCACAACGCACAAGGGCCCCACCGTGGGGTGGGGCCCTTGTGCTGTCGCTGCGCTCTCGAACGCAATGTCGCGTCTGCCAGGCCCGCTACTGTTGCTGCTGCGTCGGCGGCTGCGCGGGCGTCTTGGTGAGATCGTGGCTGTCCACCGAGAACTGGGTCGTCGGCTGGTACATCTCGTCCCAGCTCTGCTGCGACCAGTAGACTGGCTTCTCGGGCGCCGGGTTCCACCGGTTGCCAGGCGAGTTGTCGTAGACGGCCACGTTGGTGATCTTGCTGCCGGCCGGGACCTTCAACGGAGTCTCCAGCTCGTATTGCAGCTGCCAGTTGAAGTCGTATTCCGGCACATCCAGGATGACCTCTTCCCGCCCGTCCGGATAGGTCACCCACCACTTCATGCTCTTGCCCCGCAGGTGCATGTGCGGGGTCAGCGAGTAGAGCGTGATGGGCTCGTTGACCGGCGTGATCCCCATCACGCGGAAGGCCTCGGCGTAGGGCGGAATTTCGGGCCGCTTCGGCCGGCGGCTGGTCGTGTCCTCGGCCCCGTAGCGCAGCTCCTTGCCTTCCGAGAAGTAGAGACCCCTCCCGCCGCTGCCGGGTACCGGTGAGCCGGCTTGCAGGTTCAGCACCTCGTGAGTCACCGGGCCCTTGGCGAACCACAGGCCGAGGCGGCTCCGATCCGTTTGGACATGGCCCGTCGGGTTGTAGTGCAGGACCCACCGGATGTACTTCCCGGTTGGGATGCGCTTGGCGAAGCCCTCGGGATGCGACTCGTATCCACGGCCGGGGACGTAGGACAGCAGCTTGTTCGCGCCCGCCAGCGGGTCGACTTCCCCCGTGCCGGCGGCTTCGCCCATGGGTTCGCTCGGGGGCACCTGCTCGCCATCCGCGTCGTACAGATACCCATCCTTGACCGAGTAGCCCTCCGGGATGTCCACGATGTAGGCGCCCGAGTGATGCACCACGGCGTAGTTGCTGGGGCGAAGCTCTAGGGCGCTCGCCCACCGATCCTCGGTGAAGGGAACCTCCTGATAGAAGTAGAGGTAGGGTTCGGCGCCCTCGGGCTTGATCGTCCACTCGATAGGCTGCTCGATGATGTAGTCGGGCTCTCCCAGCTGCCAGCCGGTCGCGAACTTGGGCGCCGCGGGCATGTCCGCATCGTCGCCTTTAGGCGCGCCGCCTGCGACCCACGCCTCGATGGTGTCGATCTCCTCTTGCGACAGGCTTCGGTCGTTCCGCATCTTCATACTGTGGGGAGCGGCGTCCCACGGTGGCATCTCTCGAGACGACGCCAGGGCTCTAATCGAGCGCGCCCACGGGCGGGTGCTCTGGTAGTCCAGGAACGACATCGGGCCGATCTCGCCGGGCCGATGGCAGCCCGCGCACTTCTCGTAGAGGATGGGAGCGACATCCTTGGCGTAGGTCGGTGCCGCAGCCGGCTCACCGGATCCACTGTCCGCGTATACGCCAACAGCCGACGATGCGGCCAGAAGCAGCGATCCCGCCAGAATCGACAGTGCGCGTTTCATACAGGCTCCTTCCGAAGAACCACCTCCGCAGCGAAGAACCCTCTCCGCTACGTCGAACGACACTCTCCCCAGCGCATATTAGACACGATTTTGGCGCCTCATGGCAACCTCGGTCCCGGGCGGCCATCGCCGCCGAAATCGGACCTGGGCGGCCCGTCTTCTCCGATCTGGGCCCGACGTGCCGGCGCGTCCCCAGCCGCCCGTCCGACGACCGGTATGAGGCGGGCCGCCCAGGGCGTCGTCGCAGACACGGTGCGCGAGTGTAGAATTGGACTCACCCAATCGATTGCCCCCCGGCAGCGCGGTCCGCGACCGGTGGCGTCTCGAGAGCTCTCCGTGGCGGCGGTGTCCGGCCCGTCGCCCCACTGGTCCGGGGTCCTGGTGTAGATCTGGCAGTGCTCCATCGTCTGCACGTAGTACAGCCCCGTGGCGGGATGGAACGCGGTGGGGAACCAGTTCGTCGCGCCTGCGACGGCGGGGCACACCCTGGTGCCCTCAGGTGACGGTGCCTGGTTGGGATTGAGCAGCGGCCGGCCGTCGTCGTCGATCCCCCGGGCCCAGGTCAGCTTGTCCACGAACGGCGTGGCCCGCAGCAGCGTGCCGTCGGTCCGGTCGAGCACGTAGAAGAAGCCGTTCCTGTTCGCGTGCAGCAGGAGCCGGCGGGGTCGGCCGTTCCACTCTCGGTCGACGAGCACCGGCGGCTGCTGCGCATCCCAGTCCCACAGGTCGTGCGGCGTGTACTGGAAGTACCACTTCAGCCGACCGGTCTTCGGAGCGAGGGCGAGGATGGAGTCGGAATAGAGGTTGTCTCCTTGACGCTCGGTGCCGTCGTAGTCGGGGCAGGGATTGCCGGTAGGCCAGTAGAGGACATCGAGGTCGGGGTCGAAGGTGCCGGTCAGCCAGGTGGCCGCGCACGGGTGCTCGATGTCCTTGCCGATCCACGTCTCGGATCCGGGCTCTCCTGGAAGCGGCACGGTCCAGAACCGCCACACTTCCTGCCCCGTGGACTGGTCGAACGCCGCCAGGAAGCCCCGGGTCCCTTCGTCTCCACCGGAGACCCCCGAGACGACGAGATCGCCGACGACCAGGGGAGCGGACGTCGCGCCGTAGTTCTGACGCCAGTCCGCCATTTCCGTGTCCCACAGCAGCGCGCCGGTGAAGCGGTCGAGGGCGATGACATGCGCGTGGTCCGTCACCATGAACAGGCGCTGGCCCGCCACCGCCACGCCGCGGTTGATTCCGGTGGCCGCGTCACCGGCGAGTCCCTCGGTGCGGGGGCGCCGGTAGTGCCACAGCTCACGTCCGCTGCCGGCGTCGAGCGCGTAGCACTCGTTGCCGCTCGTGACGTACATGACGCCGTCGACCACGACGGGTGTGACCTCGAGGCGCGTCGTGCCGGGCAGCGGGAACATCCAGCGCAGCGCCAGCCCGGACACGTTGGCGCGATCGATCTGATCGAGCGCGCTGTAGCGGTTGCCGCGGACATCCCCGTTGTAGGTGGGCCAGTCCGCCTGCGACGTGACCGGCCGATAGCGCCCGCCCGCCTTCCGCAGGAGGTGGATGCGTGGCTCGTCGGACAGGAGCTGCAGCTCGGTGGCGCTGCGATTGAGGCGGCGCCCTTCCAGCGTCTGCCCCTCGGTCGTCTCCACCGTGACGCGTGGCGGCAGGGCTCCACGCTGCGGACGAAGCGTGCGCAGAAACGCCACGAGGTCCCGTAGCTGGTCGTCGGGCAGGGCCTCGCCCGGCATCCCCGCGGCCGGCCGGCCCTCACGGATCAGCGTCCCCAGTTGCTCGTCGGACCGTAGCGAGAGCCGCTCGACGATCGCCGGTCCGAGCTCGCCGCCGTATCCATCGGTGCCGTGGCAGCCGGCGCAGCGACCCTCGTAGTGCCGCAGGCCGTCTGCCTGGGCGGCCGGCTGGCCGGCGGTGTGAGCGGATCGCGGGGAGGGGCTCGACGCCGCCAGCAGGCGTTGTGCGAGGTCTGGGTGCAGAGCCGCGCCCCACACGTACAGGGCCGTGCAGCCGAGGGCGGCGACAACGGCGCGCATGGGCGTCGACTATATACGATGCGGGTCCCGTCCGAGGTCGAAATGAGGCAAGGGCCCGGAGGAACCGTTCCCGGTCATCCGCCGTCGTGTCGTGGCCGAGAATCGATCGGACGTCGCTCGCATCGTCGTGCGTCGTCAGGAGCGCCTGCCGGGAGCCGACGCCGGACCGGTCGACACGGGACGGGTGCCGCCCGACGACTCGTCGAGGGTCGGTGCGGTCGGCGTTCGGACGGTGCTCGGCCGCGTGGCGGCGAGGCCTGCCGCGTCGGGGGAGAGGCGGCGCAGCGTGAGGACCGTGAGGTCGTCCGCGAACTTCGTGTCCTGGGCGTGCGCCGAGACCCGCCCCAGGATGCCCCCGGCGATCTCCTGCGGAGTGCCCGAGGCGTGGGCCTCGATGGCTCGTTGCAGACCGGACTCGTCGAGCGGGCGTCCGGTCGGGTCTTCCGCCTCGGTGATGCCGTCGCTGTAGAGCACGAGCAGGTCGCCCTGGGCCAGGCGCGCCGATCCCGAGCAGTACTGCGATTGCCCGAACATGCCGAGCGCGACTCCACCCGCGGTCAGTCGCTCGAGCTCGCCGGTCTGTCGCCGCAGGAGGGGCGGGTTTTGACCGGCGTTGACGTATTCGATCGCGCCGGAGCGCGGGTCATAGGCCCCGAAGAACATGGTGACGAAGCGATCCCCCGGCGTGTGTCGTGCCACCTGGATGTTGAGGCGCTCGACCAATGTCGCCGGCTCGAGTCCCTCGTCGAGCAGCGTGTGCAGGAAGGCGAGCAGCAACGCCATGACGAGTGCCGCCGGGCTGCCCTTGCCGGACACATCGCCGAGCGCCACGACGAGCCGGCCGTCAGCCAGTGGTCTGATGTCGTAGAAATCGCCGCCCACGGTATTGGCGGGCCGTGTCACGCCATACACCTCGACGCGCTCATCGGCGTAGGTGCCCTGCGGCAGTAGCGCCTGCTGGATCTCCTTGGCGATCTCCAGGTCGTTCTTGAGGGACAGACGGTCGGCGAGCTCGAGGACAATGAGCAGGTTCAGGGCCAGGAACCCGGCGAGCAGCCACAGCGTGCCGTCCACCCAGACCGGCAGCGGCAGGCTCACGCCCATCACGCCTCCGCCGAGCGGGATCCGCACGAGCCCGAACCCGCGCCAGAGCTGGAATATCCCCACCAGGGCCGTCACGCCCGCCGCGCCGTAGAGGAGCCGACGGGCGGGCGAGAGCTTCAGGCTGAAGGCGAGCAGCAGCTCCCGGGCGTGCGCGGTGACGCGTCTGCGCCATGGCAGCGTCTGAAGCGCCCGCCGATCGATCCCGCTGGAGAAATAGCGAAAGGCGTCTCGCGTGTCCCGGGTGAGCCGGTGGAGCTCCTCGGTCGTGACGTCCTGCGTATAGGTCTCGGCGAGGCGCCGAGTCGCGTGAAACAGACGCGGAGATCGCAATCGCATGCGCTCGCGGATGCCCGCCGGCCCTGCTCTGTCTCGATAGTAGACGCTGCGGGCGCACGACCGGTTCGATTCCGCGCTCGCGCCCGCGTTCACCGATCCGCTATCGTATCGCAAATGGTGTTCACGCCCCCGGAGGGATTGCCGCCGGCGCCTCAAGGAGAAAGACCCGTGAGCGAAGATTTCTGTCCCATCAGGCGATTCGATCATCTCGAGTTCTACGTCGGCAACGCCAAGCAAGCGTCGCACTACTACGCCAGCTGCTTCGGCTACACCAACACCGCCTACAGCGGTCTGGAGACCGACAGCCGCGAGACGGCCTCCTACGTCATGCAGCAGGGGGAGATTCGTCTCGTGCTGACCACGGCACTCAATCCCGAACATCCCATTGCTCGTCACGTGCACACTCACGGCGACGGCGTGGGAATCATTGCGCTGGAGGTGCCGGACGCCGCGCACGCGTTCGAGGAGACCACCAAGCGTGGCGCTCGTCGAGCGATCGCGCCGATGGAGCGGAGCAACGCGGACGGTGTTTTCCGATGGTCTGCGGTGCATGCCTACGGTGACACCCTGATCAAGTTCGTCGAGCGGAGCGCCTACCGGGGCGCGTTTGCGCCGGGTTACGAGCGGCGCGACGGAACGAACGAACGCGGCGTCGGACTCAGCGTCGTCGATCATGTCGTCGGCAACGTCGAGCTCGGGGCGATGGACACGTGGGTCGCGTTCTTCGCCGAGGCCCTGGGCTTCTCCCAGCTCGCGCACTTCGACGACGAGGCGATCTCGACCGAGTACTCGGCGCTCATGTCGAAGGTGATGCAAGACGGTAGCGGCAAGATCAAGTTGCTGATCAACGAGCCCGCCGAAGGGCGAAGGAAGTCACAGATCGCCGAGTATCTGGAATACAACTGCGGTCCAGGCGTCCAGCACGTGGCGTTCCTCACGGAGAACATCGTCGAGACCGTGAGCCGGCTGCGCGAGAACGGCATCGAATTCCTGCGTGTGCCGCCGACGTACTACGACGAGCCGGAAGAACGGGTCGGCAAGATCGACGAATCGGTGGACACGCTCGCCGGGCTCGGCATCCTGGCGGATCGTGACGAGGACGGATATCTGCTGCAGATCTTCACCCAGCCGGTCGAGGACCGACCGACGGTCTTCTTCGAAGTGATCGAGCGCCATGGCGCCCAGGGGTTCGGCGAAGGCAACTTCAAGTCGCTGTTCGAGTCGCTCGAGCGGGAGCAGGCGCTGCGGGGCAACCTGTGATCCGCGGCCGGCAACGCGGGAATCCGACAGGCCCGAGGAGCGCCCGATGACCTACTACGCCAAGCTCGGGGAGATTCCCCACAAGCGGCATACCCAGTTCCGCCAGCCCGACGGCTCGCTCTATCACGAGGAAGTGATGGGGATTCACGGCTTCGCTGGCATCCAGTCCATCCTCTATCACTTGCGACCGCCGACCCAGGTGGCGGAGATCGAGCCCAACGGCACGGTCGAGCTAACGTTCGAGAGCCAGGGTCCGCTCCGCCACCGTCACCTTCGCTCAGCCGGCCTCGCGGCCGGCGGCGACGCGGTCGCGGGTCGGATCGCGCTCATGGGCAACAGCGATGTCGTATTGTCGGTGGTACGACCGACGGCCGCGATGGACTACTGGTACCGCTTCGCACACGGCGACGAGGTGGTCTTCGTTCACGAAGGCGCGGGCGTGCTGGAGAGCCAGTTCGGCCATCTGCGCTACCGTCCGGGCGACTACCTCGTTCTCCCCACCGGTGTGATCTGGCGCATCCTTCCCGACGATGGCGTCGAGCAACGGATGCTCGTCATCGAGGCCCACGGCCACATCGAGCCGCCCGGGCGGTATCTCAACCGGTATGGACAGTCTTGGAGCATGCTCCCTACTGCGAGCGGGACATTCGGCCGCCGGAGGCGCTCGCGGCCCACGACGAAGAGGGTGAGTTCGAGGTAAGGGTCAAGGCTCGCGGCACGATCACCCGCTACCTTTACCGGCACCATCCCCTCGACGTCGTCGGCTGGGACGGACACCTGTGGCCGTTTGCCTTCAACATCGAGGACTTCGAGCCGATCACCGGCCGGGTCCACCAGCCCCCGCCAGTGCACCAGACGTTCGACGGTCCGGGTTTTGTCGTCTGCTCCTTCGTGCCGCGGCTCTTCGACTACCATCCCGATGCGATCCCGGCGCCGTACAACCACTCGAACGTGGATTCGGACGAAGTCATCTACTATGTCGAGGGCGACTTCATGTCGCGCAAGGGCATCGAGCCGGCTTCTCTGACTGTGCATCCCAACGGCATCCCCCACGGTCCTCATCCGGGGACCTACGAGGGCTCCATCGGCAAGACGCGCACCGCTGAGCTGGCCGTCATGGTCGACACCTTCCGGCCGTTGCGGCTGACCGAGCACGCCGTGGCGATCGAGGACGAGGGCTACGCCAGGAGCTGGACGGAGTAATCGGCATGCGAACGATGGCGGGCCGCAACAGCCGGGCGCTGCGGGCGCTGTTCGCGTCGATCGTCGACTACGCCGGGCTGTTTCCCCCTGCCGGGCTCGGTATGGCGGATGCCGTCGGGCGCTTCGTGCGGTACCGGCGGAGCGACGAGGCGTGGATGCTCGGTCGCTTCGTGGCGCCGGTGTCGCGACTCTCGGAGCTGACGGAGACCTTGTCCGACCTGCCCGTGGATGAGGAACCGCTGGCCCTCAGCGTCGTGCTGTCCGGCGCCGCCGAGGAGCAGCTGGCCACGCTCGGCGACGCCGGTCGTCGACTCGCCGGCCGGGCGAACATCGTGAGCCTCGAGGTTCCGCCGGTGGGCGACGCGCGCATCGTCTCGATCGCCAAACGGGCTCCCGGGGGCGTCGGGCTCTACTTCGAGCTGGCGGTGCCGCCGGCGGACGCCCCCGCGCGGGATCGGGCGGCACTCGCGAAATCTGTGACGGTGACACGCGACGCCGGAGGCCGCGCCAAGATCCGCACCGGCGGCGTGACGGCCGCCGCGATTCCCAGCATCGATCAGGTCTCCCGGTTCATCGCAGTCTGTGTCGCGGTCGGCGTGTCGTTCAAGGCGACGGCAGGACTCCATCGTCCGCTGCGGGGGCCTCGGCCCTTGACCTACGAGCCCGGGAGCGACTGCGCGGTCACGCACGGCTTTCTCAACCTCGCCGTCGCGGCGGTCCTGCAAACGAAGGGTGCGGAACCGGCGGCGGTCGTGTCGGCGCTCGAGCAGGGCTCGGCGGTGGGCCTGCGACTCGACGACGACGCCCTGTATTGGGGCGGGCTGCGGATCTCTCGGTCAGAGCTCGGTCGTGCCCGTGAGAGCGGCTTTCACTCCTTCGGCTCCTGCTCGTTCGAAGAGCCGGTCGACGGTCTCGTGGAGCTGGGATTGTCGTGACGCGCACGCTCGATCCGACGCACGATCCTGCCCTCGAAAGCTGGGTCGAGTCGGCCAACGACCCGACTTCCGATTTCCCCATCCAGAACCTGCCCTTCGGCGTCTGCCGCCGCGGTCCCGCCGATGCGTCGACCGAGGTCGGCGTTGCGATCGGAGATCAGGTGCTCGGGCTGCGCGGGGCGGTCGACGCGGGTCTGCTGCGGTCAGTGTCCGAAACCACGGCGGCGGCCTGCACGGCGCCGACCCTGCAGGCCGTGATGGCCCTCGGCCGCCCGGCCTGGGCCGAGCTGCGCCGAGTGCTCAGCGACCTCCTGTCTGGCGAGCGCCGGGTGTCGAGTGCGGTGATGGCGGCCCAGGCCGACGTCACTATGGAGCTGCCTGCGGACATCCCCGACTACACCGACTTCTACGCCTCCGTGTTCCACGCCACGAACATCGGCAAGATGTTCCGGCCCGACAATCCGCTGCTGCCGAACTATAAGCACGTGCCCATCGGCTACCACGGCAGGGCTTCGTCTGTGGTCGTGAGCGGGACACCGGTCCGCCGGCCCCGCGGCCAGCGCAAGGCCCCCGCCGCCGAAGCGCCGAGCTTCGCGCCCTGCCGGATGCTCGACTACGAGCTCGAGGTGGGGTTTCTGGTCGGCCCGGGCAGCCGGCTCGGCGAGGCCATTCCCCTGGCGGTGGCCGAGGACCACGTGTTCGGGCTCTGCCTGGTCAACGACTGGTCGGCGCGCGACATCCAGGCCTGGGAGTACCAGCCGCTCGGGCCGTTTCTGGCCAAGAGCTTCGCTACCTCGATCTCGCCCTGGGTCGTGACCCTCGAAGCGTTGGCCCCCTTCCGCTGCCCGCCGTTCGCGCGCCCGGCCGGCGACCCGGAGCCCCTGCCCTACCTCGCCGAGGGCCTCGGTGCCGCCGCGGGGTTCGACCTGCGGGTCGAGGTGTGGTTGCGAACCGAGGCCATGCGCGCGGAACACGCCGAGCCTGCCCACCTGAGCACCGGCTCGTTTCGGGACATGTACTGGACCGTTTCGCAGATGCTCACCCACCACGCTTCCAACGGCTGCAACCTGCGCTCGGGAGATCTCATGGCCAGCGGTACCGTGTCCGGGCCGGGGGAGGGCTCCCAGGGCAGCCTGATGGAGCTGACGGAACGCGGCGCCGAGCCCCTCGAGCTACCCAGCGGCGAGCGCCGTGAATTCCTCGAAGACGGTGACGAGGTGATTCTCAGGGGCTTCTGCGAACGGGAAGGCTATCGGCGCATCGGTCTCGGCGCGTGCCGCGGGATCGTGCTACCGGCATAGCGACAGGTCACCCCACTCCAGCCCGCGAACGCCGAGTCGAGGGTCAGCCCGTCGCAGGCCCACGCGGTCTGGGAGAGCGTGGGGGGCGTCAGTGGGACTTGATGAAGGCGGCAATCTGTTTCATCGCGGCATCGCCGTCCTCGCCCATCCTCGACATGATGCTGCCGTGGGTGCGGTCGGCGATCTCCACGGCGTCCACCTTCGACCTGGCCGCCGACAGCTGTGTCGTCAGGCGCTCGTTCTGCTCCCGGCGCCAGTCGTCGTCGCCGTCGGCGTAGATCAGCCGCATCGGCGGCTTGCCCGCCCCGACGTGTGGTGTGACCGACGCTTGCAGCCAGACCGTCTCATCGGTGCCCCAGACCGTCTTCGGCCGGTCTCTGGCGGTCTCTTCCACATACAGGAACGGGCTGACCGGCACGGTCCCGCGGATCGCTGAGAGCGCGAGCCCATGGGCCTTCAGGTAGGACGGGTCGAGCGACATCAGGGCGGCGAGATACGCGCCAGCCGAATGCCCTCCGACGAAGACCCGGTCCGGATCGCCGCCATACTCGCCGATGTGCCGCTTCGTCCAGGCGAACGCTGCTGCTGCGTCTTCGATGTGCGCCGGGTGCATGACACCAGGGGACAAGCGGTAATTGGCCGTGACCACACCGATGCCCTCGGCCACGAGCGTCGAGGCGAGCACCCCGCCGGCTTGCTTGTCGCCGTTCTGCAGGCCCCCGCCATGGAAGAATACGATGACCGGAGCGCGGGTCGCGCCCTTGGGCATCAAAACGTCCAGCTTGTCCTTGTCGTCCGCGTAGTCGGCACCGTCGATGTAGTCGAGATTCCGGTGGGCCGCCAGCTCCGTCTGGGCGTCGGCCGTTGCGACCGAGAGCCCGAGCAGGAGCGTACCAACGATCGAGGTTCGGCAGAGGGTGGTCTTCGTCATTGGTCTGTTCCTCGCTGGTTCGCGCCGTTCTTCGGTGTGCGCCGGGACGGGCGACATCGGCGCTATCCGGTTGAGGGGTGTCGGGCACTCAGGCACGGGATCCCCGCGATTATACGCCCGAGAGGGCCGTGTCCGCCCGGCGGTTCGTGCCCAGGGCCAGCCAACGGGGAGCGGTCAGACGTAACCGAACAGCGGTGGGAAGGCGACGACGACGAACGCCGCCCAGACGGCATACACCGGCAGGTAGGCGGTCTGCCAGCGCTCCAGGGCAGCGAACGCGCCGCGGCCGCGCAGGAAGCGGGTGTAGAGCCAGGCCGACCACGCGAGATTGACGAGCAGGATGAGGTTCTCCCCGAGCGCCGCCACCTTGTTGGCGCTGAAGCCGAACTCGGAGATGCGTGCCGCGATCGCGACCAGCGCCAGCGCGTCGACGACGAGGGCGCTGATCACTAGCACCAGCTGCAGCGCATCGAAGGCGTTCGGTCGTGCCTGCGGGTCGCGCGCGGACACCGCGTAGACCAGGAGGCCGAGGACCAGCACCAGCAGCAGGTCGAATCCGATGAGCACCTCCCGCTCCACGTCGATACCGCTGCCCGTCCACACCATGGTGGCCAGGAAGACCAGTAGAACGGCGGCGAACAGCGGTGTGAACACCCGCGTCAGCACCGGCGCCATGTTCTCGATCACGCTCTGCTTCGCCTCGACCAGCCAGGCACCGACGATGACGGCCCCCAGCGCCCCGCACGGCAGCAGCCAGGCTCCCAATAGCCACTCGACATCCAGGCCGATGGTGGCGAACATGCCGCCCGTGAAGCCCATGAGGACGCCACCGCCGAACGCAATGAGCACGTAGTAGATGAACAGCTCGCCGGAGAACCGCACGAAATCCATGCGCCGGGCGCCGTTGCGCCAGTCGCCTCCGGCGTAGGCGACGCCGACGGCCAGCCACAGGGCGATGGGTAGGTGCAGCACCGTGAGCATCTCGGTAGCGCCTTCGGGCGTGAACGGGAAGGCGTTGGCGAAGATGGCGGCCACGGCGAAGGGCAGCACGAGCCAGTAGCAGCCGACCGGCTCCAGCCGACGTTTCCAGGCGAAGTAGCCGGTGAGAAACGGCAGGACGAAGAAGCTGAGGTTGCGCAAGTAGAATCCGTGGTCTTCGCCAGTCAGTTGCTGGCCGAACAGCTCCGGCACTTTCACCGCTAGCGCCGCGAGCAGCGCCAGCCCGATGACGACGATCGCCTCGGTGCGCGCTGTCTCGCCGGGCGCCTCGGCGGGGCCGGGGGGCATGACCAGTTGCTTCCAGAGCCGCTCGGAATATTCGCGCGCGAACTCGCGCGACACGATGTCGAGGTCGCCCATGCGCTTGACGGCCACCAGGAAGGCTTCGTCGGTGGTGAGACCGGAGTCGACGAGCGCCGCTACCTGACCGCGCAGGTGGTCTTCCAGCTCCTCGACATCGACGGCGTGGATCGCCTGGCGGCGGCGCAGGTAGGCCCGCCAACGGGCGATCTGCTCCTCCAGCCCCTCCCCGTGTCTGGATGCCACCGGTCCCCTCAGCTTCCCTGCAGCAGCGGCGTCAGCGTCCGCCCCATCGCCTCGGATGACGTTGACCAAATGCCGCGCAGGGTCGCGTCCACCACCTGCCACTGTCGTCGCTGTTGAGCCAGCTGCGCCCGGCCCTGCCTCGTGATCCGGTAGTACTTGCGCCGGCGGCCGCTCTCCGAGGTTCCCCATCTCGCCCCGACGTGACCGAGCCGCTCGAGCCGGTGCAGCACCGGGTAGAGCATGCCGTCCGTCCATTGCAGCTGGCCGCCGGACAGCTCGCCGACGCGTTTGAGAATGGCGTAGCCGTAGCTGTCGCGCTCGGCCAGGATGGCCAGGACGAGCGGCGTGGCAGAGGCGGCAACCAGGTCCTTGCCGACGTTCATCGTTTTTCGCCCACCGCGTCGGCCCCGGTTGCATCGGCGACCGCGTCGTTGCCGGAGGTGACCGTGCTATGCATAGAGGAACCATACATTGCAGATCTATGTAAGTCAACTCCATCAAGCCCCAGGCCCACGCCTCCGCCCCGGGCGACGCGGCAGCGGACCGGGGCGATGGCCGGAGGGGACGATCCGGCGGGTTCGTGACGAAAAAGACGTCGACGCCGCACGAGCGCAGGTATAGGATCCACTCGTTCCCGGTAGGCAAGTCGACGTCCCGGGCGGCATCTTCGCCGTCCTCCGTGCGCGCACGGTGGGAGGTCCCCGGATCGTTCAGTCGGATCGGTCAGGAGGAGAGCTCATGACGCGTCGGATGGCCCTGGCCGCGTGTGCCGCGGCGCTCATCGTCGCGCTCCCGATTGCGCGGGCGCTCTCGCAGCAGGAGAGCCGCGAGGAGCGTTTCCAGCGCATGTCCACCCGTGCCGAGACCGAGGGTCTGGCCGATCCGTTCACCGGGGTGACGACGAACGGAACGCCGGTCCGAGGACTCTTCCCGGTGTTGTCGACCGGTGTGTCGACCGAACCCGTCCGCCAGGCGGCGGCGACCTTCCTGGCGTCCCTGACCGAGGACCAACACCGCAAGACCGTCTTTGGCGTGGACGATCCGGAATGGCGCAAGTGGATGAACCAGCACTTCTACGTGCGGCAGGGCGTGGGTTTCGACGAGTTGACCGACGCCCAGCGCGCGACCGCGTTTGGGCTTCTCGAGGCCTCGCTCAGCGCCAGGGGGTTGAAGCTGACGCGCGACATCATGAAGCTCAACCATACGCTCGGCGAGCTCAATGACAACAACTTCGTCGAGTATGGCGAAGGGCAGTACTGGATCACGTTCATGGGTGCGCCGTCCGCCGATGAGCCCTGGGGCTGGCAGCTCGACGGCCACCACGCGATCATCAACTACCTGGTCCTCGGCGATCAGGTCGTGATGACGCCGTTTTTCGTCGGTTCGGAGCCGGTCGTCGCCACGAGCGGGAAATACGAGGGCGTGGCCATCATGCAAGACGAGCAAGGGCAGGGACTCGCCATGCTTCGCTCGCTGACCGACGCGTAGCGCGTCGAGGCCATCCTCGAGACGTCCAAGACCGGCAACAACAGCGTGAGCGAGGCGTTCAGGGACAACGTCGTGCTCGATTACGCCGGCGTGTCGGTGTCGTCGTTCTCCGCGGCACAGCGAGCGCGGCTCCTGTCCCTGGTCGAGCTCTACGTGGGGAACATGCGCGAAGGCCATGCCCGCGTCCGGATGGACGAGGTCTCGGCCCATCTCGACCAGACCTCCTTCGCCTGGATCGGCGGGATCGAAGACGACTCGGTCTTCTACTATCGGATCCACAGCCCGGTGATTCTGATCGAGTTCGATCATCAGCGGCTGGCGGGGCTCCGTCACCTCCTGCCACCCATGCCGAACCGAGAACACATCCATGCCGTTGTCAGGACGCCGAACGGCAACGACTACGGGAAGGACCTGCTTCGGCAGCACTACGAGCGGCACCCACACCCGACGGGGGCACCGGGATAGCGTGTGCGTGCGTGCCGCGCGTCACGAACCCGCTCGGGAAGCCGCAGGAAACGAGGCGAGCCCGCCACCCGCGGGATCGCATTTCTGGCGTACTCCGTCACCTCAGGAGGAGAATCGCGATGACTGGACGACATGGAGCCTGGCTGGCAGTGCTGGCGGCCGTCGGTCTCACCGTGACGGGGCTACACGCGCAGCAGCCGCCCGCGGCGCCGTATGACGTGCTGATTCGTGGCGGCCGGATCGTTGACGGCACCGGCAACCCCTGGTTCCGTGGAGACGTCGGTGTGAGGGATGGACGCGTGGTTGCCATCGGCCAACTCGGTGAGGCGGCGGCGGCGCGGACGATCGATGCGACCGGGCTCGTGGTGTCTCCGGGTTTCATCGACCTGCACACCCACTCCGACATGCGTTTGCTCGAGGACGGTGACGCACAGAGCAAGATCCGGCAGGGCGTCACCATCGACGTGCTCGGCGAGGGAGGCTCCGTGGCGCCGCAGGACGGCCTGTCGGGTGCGGAGTGGACGACGTTCACCGAGTATTTCGACCTCCTGGAGCGCCAGGGCATCTCCATGAACGTGGTCTCACACGTGGCTTCCGGGCAGGTCCGGCGTGTCGTGATGGGGTATGACCGGAGACCCGCCACCGCGGAGGAGATCGAGCAGATGAAGGCACTCGTGGCCCGCTCGATGGAGGAGGGCGCCTGGGGCCTGGTAGGGCGGTTCGAGAGTGGCGGTCCGGACCATCCCGAGGAGATCATCGAGATGGCCAAGGTGGTGGCCGCCTACGGCGGCAACTACGCCACCCACCACGGGAGCGAGGGCTACGAGCAGGACGACGAGATTGCCTTCGCCGTTCGTGTGGCCGAAGAAGTGGGCCTGCCGGTCCACATCTTCCACTTGAAGATCCGAGGCCAGGAGCTGTGGCCGGAGCTCGAAGGGGACGTCGAGCAGCTTCAGGCGGCACGTGACCGGGGGGTCGACATCACCGCCAATCAGTACCCCTATACCGCGATGCAGCACGGCTGGGGCGCCTGCTTCCCGGTGTGGATGCGCGAGGGAGGGCCCGAGAAGTTCGCGGAGCGGCTTCGAAACGCGGTGACGGACCTGGCCCTGCGCGAGCGGGTCAAGAACGATCCGGAGTTCATCGCGTGGTCGAAGGAGCACGGCTGGTGGGAGGGCATCGTCATGGGGAGCGCCTCCACGCCAGCGAATCGGAAGTATGAGGGCATGTCGGTGGCGGAGATCGCGAAGCAGAGAGGCGACGCGGACCCGGCCGATACCATCATCACCGTGATGGCCGAGGACGGGGGCCGTATCAGGGGCGTGTTCCACAATCAGTCCGAAGACAACGTCCAGATGGTGATGAAGCGGCCCTGGGTGGCCCCCGCCAGCGACGGCGGCGCGGTGAACCTCGACGTGCCCGGGTTTCCGCACCCGCGCAGCTACGGGACGAACGTGCGCGTGCTGGGTCGCTACGTACGTGAGGAGAAGGTCTTGACGCTCGAGGACGCCGTTCGAAAGATGAGCTCGCTCCCGGCCCAGATCCTTGGCCTGAAGGACCGCGGGCTGCTACGAGAGGGGTTCGCCGCCGACGTGGTCGTCTTCGATCCCCAGACCGTGGGGGACACCAACTCGTACGAGAAGCCGAAGTCGTACGCCCGCGGCGTGCCCTACGTGTTGGTCAACGGCGTGGTCGTCGTGGATGAGGGCGAGCACACCGGCGCGCGGCCGGGTCAGGCGATCCGTGGGGCGGGCCATGGCGGTGGGTCCCCCTCACACGCGCGCTGAGCCCTGGTCCGGTCGGGACGGCGGCGAGCCTCGGCTCAGCCCGGGGGCTCGGAGCGCTCGTGATCTGGTTCCGCGACGAACCGGTAGCCGACGCCTCGCACGGTTTGGAGGTGCCGCGGATTCGCCGGCGCGTCCTCGAGCAGCCGCCGCAAGCGTGCGATGAAATTGTCGACAGTACGCGTGTCGGTGTCCTTCCGCATGCCCCAGACCTCCTCGAGGAGGGTCTTCCGGGCGACGGTGCGTCCCTCGTGGCGGACCAGGAAGCCGAGCAGGGTGGCCTCGATCAGGGTCAATGCCTGCTCGACGCCATTCCGCTCCAACACCTGACGGGAAAAGTCGATGCGCCTCCCGGCGAAGCGAAAGTCCTCGGGTCCGACCGGGAGATCTCCCTCTGGGCGGCGTCGGAGCCACGCCTGGCGGCGCAGCAACCCCTGGATGCGGGCGAACAGCACGGACAGGTCGAATGGCTTCGGGAGATAGTCGTCGGCCCCAACCTCGAACCCGCGCAACACGTCGTCGGTTTGCCCGCGTGCCGTCAGGATCATCACGGGAACGAACTCGCCCGCGTCACGAAGCCGCCGGACGACCTCGAAGCCGTCCATGCCCGGCAGCATGATGTCGAGGAGCACGAGGTCGAACCCGTGGGTCGTGGCCTGCAATTTGTCGAGGGCGGCGCGACCGTTCTCCTCCACCACCACGTCGTAGCCTTCCGCCTCCAGGTTGAATTTCAGGCCGGCGGCGAGATGCTCCTCGTCCTCGACGACCAAGACTCGTGTCATGGTGGTTTCAGGGGGAGCTCGAGGGTGAACCGACTGCCCTTTCCCAGGCCCTCACTCATGGCATAGGCGCGGCCACGATGGCGCCGCGCCACGGCGAGAACGATGGAGAGGCCGAGTCCCGTTCCGCGTACGCGTGAGCTCAACGCGCCGGGAATCCTGTAGAAGCGCCTGAAGATGTGCTTCAGCTCGTCCTTCGTGATCCCGGATCCCTGGTCCTTCACCGTGATCGCCACATTCCGGGCGCCCAGTCTCACGAGCTCGACGCCAACCTTCACCCTCTCGCCCGAGTATTTGATGGCGTTGTCGATCAGGTTCGTCACCGCGGCCTTCAGCTCTTCACGGTCGCCCAGGATGACGACGTTCTCCTGCGGTGGCACCCGGTCGAGCAACTGCAGCTCGCCGGTGTCGAGGTGGTGCTGCTTGTCTGCGATCGTCACGCATTCTCGTACGACCTCGGATACGTCGACATCACTGGCGTCGGCCACGCGCCGCGCGGCGCTCGTCTTGCCGGCGAGCAAGATCTGATCGATCGTCGACTGGAGGCGCTCCGAATCGTCCAGCATGATGTTGATGAACTCGCGCTGCTTGTCGCGGACGAGATCGCGCTGCCCCAACGTCTGCAGGTAGAGCTTGATCGACGCGAGCGGAGTCTTCAGCTCGTGGGTGACGGCGTGGATGAACGCGTCGTGCTGCTCGCTCCGCCGGATCTCCCGAATGAGAAAGACCGTATTGAGCGCGAGACCGGCGATGAGCACGGCAAAGCTGACGATGCCGAACAGCAGCAGCAACCCGGTTCGCCAGTTCACGACGATCCAGCCGATGTTCAGTACGATCGCCACCGCGATCAGCACCGCACCGAAGAGGCTGACCAGGACGACCGAGTGTTTGCGGGTGCCGCTCAGCGTCATCGTTCCTAGCATACCGCTTCGCCTGTCGCTTCGGCGGCGGGAACGGGTCCGGGCACGCGCGTCGGGCGGCAGGGGTGACAGGACGACAGGAGACGGCGAGGACGATCCGCCGGCGTCGGCGGTCGGCATGTTGGAAAGGGTCAGCGACCGGCCGCGAGTGGGGCCGGGGAGGTTGCTGCTAGCGGCCGAGGGCGGGCAGCCGGACGTTCCACGCGAGCCCGATCTTCTCGAGCAGCCTGATCTGGAGCCAGGTCATGTCGAGCTCGTACCACACGAGACCATGACGGGCCGACGTCGGATGCGCGTGATGGTTGTTGTGCCAGCCTTCGCCAAAGGTGAGCAACGCCACCCACGACGAGTTCCGGGAGTCGTCCGCGGTCTGGAAGCGACGCGTGCCCCACAGATGGGTAGCCGAGTTCACGAGCCACGTTGAGTGCAGCCCAAACACGACTCTGAAAAAGACGCCCCAGAGGAGCCAGGGCAGCCCGCCGGCGGCGAGCAGGACGAGGCCGAGCACGACCAGCGGGATCCAGTGCCAGGTGCTGAGCAGGCGATAGAAGCGATCCTTCACCAGATCGGGGGCGTATTTGCCCATGAGCGCCGTGTTCGAATGGAGCGACGCGCCGAAGACGGTCCAGAGCATGTGTGCCCACCACCGGCCGTCCCGGGGTGTGTGCGGATCGCCCTCGGAGTCGGATTTCTGATGGTGGACGCGATGCACCGCCGTCCAGAAGATCGGTCCGCCCTGAAGCGTCAACGTGCCGCACACCGCCAGAAAGTATTCGATCGGTTTGGGCACCTCGTACGAGCGGTGCGTGTGCAGGCGGTGATATCCCATACCGATGCCCCAGCCGATGCAGATCCAGTGCAACGCGAACGCAACGGCCACGGCCTGCCACGTCGTATAGAACAGCGCGGCAACGGCGAGGATGTGAAACGCGACCAACGCGATCAGGGTGATCCAGTTGAAGCTGTCGCGGGTGCCGAACGCGGCCGCCACATCGCTGATGTCCGCGAGCTGGCCTGCCGGCAGCCCGTGCTGTCCGTCCCGTGTCGCGCCACGGGCCGCCTCGGGAGATGGCGCGGTGGGGACGAGCAGGGCGCGAGGAGCGGATGCCAGGCGTGCCATTTCTCCACTTAGGCTATCAGCCGGCGTCCTCGAGGTCGCCGAATCGAATGTAATAGTTTTGTAACTTCTTGGAGGAGGGAGCCCAATCGGTGCCGATCTCCTCCGGCGCAGGGGGACGGGGAGGTCAACCGAGCGCTCCGGCGGCTCCGCACACCCCAGGATCACCGCCAGTGTCAGCACGATCCCGAGGAGCGGCAGATACGACAGATTCGCGACCCCGAGCGACGGTGGCAGCGCGAGCAACACTACCAGCCCGGGCAGAACGGCATACGAGATCCATCGCGCGCGCGACGCAGCGCTCTCGTGGCCCACACCCGCGCCGTCAGCGCTCATGGGAGCGCCCATCCGTGGCATCCATCAGTCGCCGCGCAGGAGGCGGAACTCGTTGAACCAGCGCTCCAGCCGCTCATGATACTCGTGAGCCTCGTAGCGGGGTCCATTGTAGTATCTCGCGAGCGTGCGGAAATCGTCGGCGCCGGGTGTCCGCTTCACGACGACGCGCCCCGGCGTGGGATGGGCGATGAACCGCGCGACGTAGAGCACCTGCTCCTCGATCGGGCTGGTGATGAGCGAGCGGGCCGACGGCGCCCCCACTCGCTCGAAGTTGAAGCCCATGATCTGCCCGAGGCCGATGCTCATCGACCGGTATCGGAGCTCGGCGATATTCTCGCGCGGGCTCGCCGCGTTGAGACGCGACAGGATGTGCTGCTCGAAGCGAGGCCGCACGACACCCGCCGTCTCCTGGCGAATGATCGAGAGGATCCATTCTGGCTGGATCTGGACACTCTGCTCCCTGTGTAGCCGCGCGGCGGCCGCGTCTGCCATGCGGCCGTAGCGCTCCTCGATCTGCTGACAGGTGAGGAAGCTACCGCGGTGCACGGCGTTCAAGTGGAAGAGCGCGTCTTCGAAACGGCCAAGCGGCACGTTCTCTTCCCCGATCGCTGCGACCGCGGTCTCGAGCATCGCCTCGAGTGTCGCGACGTCGAGCCTCACCTCTGGTACGGCGACGATCTTCTTCCGCGCCGTGTTGAAACTGCACGGGTAGCACAGCTGTGCGCGGCGGACGCCCGAGCCGAGACGGTGTTCGAACTTGAACTGCGCAACCCCGCGGTTCGTGCCTCGCCCGAAATCGCCGTCGATCAGGAGCGCACCGCTCGCCGCCGTCGAGTAGCCGAGGAAGACGAGCATCCGCTGCACCGCGATGATCGCTCCCTCACCGGCCGACCTGCGGGTGAGCGACTCGTCGCCGGCGATCAGGCGTTCGAGGGTCGACCTCCAGCCGACGTCGCTCCCATCGAGCGAGAGGATTCGGCGGATGCGTCGGGTCACTCAAGTCGATGAGCACGGTATGTCCTCCATGTGGGGCTCGGGCCTCGTGCGCGTGCACTCCCACGCGCACGTGAGCGTCGTTCGATGGGCGTCCACGGGCGCGGTTTCGGACCGTCTGGCGAGAGTGCAGGGGAGCGTGTCGAAGCCGCCGGAAGTCGAGTGCGGCGCCGGGGCCGTTCGCCCCATGTTGACAGCAGTGCGTCTGCTGACTATACAATGTGAATATTATATTAGATATGGATATTTATGCAGGCCTCTTGTTTCTATAAGAAAAACGACGGCCAAGTCCTCTGTGGCCCATTCCCCGGACCCGGCAATTCCCATGGCTCACCCTGATCGATCCGGACACCAACCTTATGTTTCGGAGCCGGTCTCTGGCTCTTTGGCCAGTTCATTGACCGGTACGCCACCGACGCCTACGGTCCACCGGTGGGCGTGCTCGAAGCCATCGACCGTGCCGGGCAGGTAGGCGCGCTCGTCTCGCTCGACATCAACTATCCCTTCGATGAGGGCGTCTCGGTGGACGACATCAAGGCCGCCCTCGACCGGAATCGCCTGCGTTGTCACGCCATCACGCCGGCCAGCTACAGCCGCAAATACCGGAAGGGTGGCCTGACGAACCCGGATGCGGCGCTCCGGCGCGACTGCATCGAGTTGTACAAAGCCGCCGTCCCCCTGGCCCGCGAGCTCGGCGCGAAATACGTCAAGCTCTGGCCGGGTCAGGATGGATACGATTATCCCTTCCAGGCCGATTACGAGGAGCTCTGGACCTACTCGGTCGAGGCCGTACGCGAGGTGGCCCAGTCGGCCCCCGACATGCAGTTCGCCATCGAGTGCAAGTCCAAGGAGCCCCGCACCCACATGCTCTTCTGTAACGTCGCCACCACCCTGCTCGCTATCGAGGACACGGGCGCCGAAAACGTCGGCATCGTGATGGACCTGGGGCATTCGCTCTTCGCCAAGGAGACGCCCGCCGAGGCGCTTCAACTGGCGCATCGGCGCGGGCGGCTGACGAGCGTGGAGGTCAACGACAACTGGCGCGCGTGGGATGACGATATGACGGTGGGCTCGGTCCACCTCCTCGAGACGCTGGAGTTCATGTATACCCTCCGCAAGCTCGGTTGGGACGACGTGATCCTGCTCGACCAGTTCCCCTTCCGCGAAGACGCGGTGCAGGCCGCCCGCGAGAGCATCATCACGCTCCGCAAGCTCGATGCCCTAGTCGACCGCCTCGACGTCGATGCGCTCCGCGAGGCTCAGCACCACCAGGATGCCCTCGCCGCCCAGCGGCTCGTGCTCGACCTCGTTCTGGGTTGAGCTCGCGCGCCCTGATCGGATGACCCGGATGCACACATCACCACCGGGACGCCTTCGACGATGATCGAACCCCCGACGCTCCGCGCCCAACAGATCGAGAGGCTGCGCCTTCAGGCGAACGCGATTCGTCGGCGCGACCTGCGCATGGTCCACGAGGCCGGCCTGGGCCACATCGGCGGCGACCTCTCGGCGATCGACATCCTGACGACGCTGTACTTCGACGTGCTCAGGGTGAACCCGAGCGATCCGCGTGACCCGAACCGGGACCGATTCATCATGAGCAAGGGCCACTGCTCGGGCGCGCTCTACACCACGCTGGCCTACGCGGGTTTCTTCCCGGTCGAAGAGCTCGACACCTACATGCAACCCCTCTCG
Source organism: Vicinamibacterales bacterium (assembly GCA_965197935.1). Classification (GTDB taxonomy): domain Bacteria; phylum Acidobacteriota; class Vicinamibacteria; order Vicinamibacterales; family CAZQMT01; genus CAZQMT01. The sequence continues at coordinate 3,104,009 of CBDAOD010000003.1, forward strand.
CGCCTCAACGGCCACCCGGACTGCACCAGCATGCCCGGTGTGGAGACCAGCACGGGACCACTCGGTCACGGCATGCCCGTGGCCGTCGGCGCTGCCATCGGGGCCAAGCTTGATCGGGCGGCGTGGCGTGTCTTCGTCCTCACCGGCGACGGCGAACTGCAGGAAGGCAGCAACTGGGAAGCCGCCATGACCGCCGCCCATCGCGGTCTCGACAACCTGACGCTGATCATCGACCGGAATCGGTTGCAACAGGGCGACACCACCGCTAGTACCGCCCGGCTCGATCCACTGGCCGACAAGTGGCAGGCCTTCGGATGGGCCGTCGCGGAGGTCGAGGGACACGACTACGACGCCTTGCTGGACGTCTTCGCTCGGCTGCCGCTTGCCACGAGCAAGCCCACCTGTGTCATCGCCCACACCCGCAAGGGTAAGGGCGTGTCGTTCATGGAGGGTCAGGCCGGATGGCATCACCGGGTGCCGTCGGAGCACGAGTTGGCGCAAGCACTCGGCGAGCTGGAGGCGGCGTCATGAGCGCCCTGTTCGATTGCCGTGATGCCTTTGCCGAAACCGTCGTCGCGCTGGGTGAGGCCGACGAGCGGATCGTCGTCGTCAACAACGACTCGGTGGGATCGAGCAAGACCGGGGCGTTCCGAGATCGCTTTCCCGACCGGCTGATCAACGTCGGGATTGCGGAGCAGAACCTGGTCGGCGTGGGCGCAGGGCTGGCGAATGCCGGGAAGATTCCGTTCGTCTGCTCGGCGTCGTGCTTCCTGACCGGGCGGGCCATGGAACAGATTAAGGCGGACGTGGCCTACTCGAACGCGAACGTCAAGCTGGTGGGCGTGAGCAGCGGCGTGGCCTACGGCGCCCTGGGCGCGACGCACCATTCCATCGAAGACTTCGCCTGGACGCGGGCGATCGCGAACATGCCGGTGGTGGCGCCTGCCGATCCCGTCGAGACCGCACAGGCCGTCCGTGCCGCCGCGAGTACGCCGGGGCCGATGTTCTTGCGTCTGAGCCGGATGGGCGTGCCGGCGCTGCACGACGGCGAGTACACCTTCGCGCTCGGCAAGGCGAGTCGGCTGCGCGAGGGCGGCGATGTCACCCTCATCGCAAACGGGGTGATGGTGACGCGCGCGCTCGACGCCGCCACGCTGCTCGCCACACGCGGCATCGAAGCCCGCGTCCTGAACATGGCAGCCGTGCGTCCCCTCGACCGGGAAGCCGTCATCGCTGCCGCCCGCGAGACCGGGGCCATCGTCACCGCCGAGGAGCACACGACGTTCGGCGGCCTAAGGAGCGCCATCGCGGAAGTGGTGGTGCAAACCGTGCCCGTCCCGATGCGCATCCTGGGCGTGCCTGGTGTCTTTGCCCCGACCGGCGATCCGGAGTGGCTGCTGCATCACTTCGGTCTGACCGCCAGGGGCATCTGCGACGCCACCCTGGAGCTCAGGCAGAACGAGTCTTGACGTGATCCTCGCCATCGACCAGGGGACCACCAATACGAAGGCGCTCCTCATCGACGCCGGAGGCACGATCCGACACAAGGCTTCGCGGCCGGTCGATGCGACCTTCCCGCAGCCGGGATGGGTGGAGCAGGACCCGGTCTCGTTGTGGCAGAGCGTACAAGATGCCGCGGATGCGTGCCTGGCCTCGGCCGGCGACCCTGTTCTGGCGGGGGTCGCCATCACCAACCAGCGGGAGTCCGTGATGGTGTGGGAACGCGCGACGGGGCAGCCGGCAGGGCCGATGGTCACCTGGCAGTGCCGCCGCACGAGCGCGTTCTGCGAGACGCTCCGCCAACGCGGACTCGACGCGACCCTCCGCGAACGCACGGGCCTGCCCATCGACCCGCTGTTCTCGGCCTCGAAGATCCGATGGTTGCTTGACCAATCGCCGGAAGGCCGCCGCCGGGCCGAGCACGGCGAGCTCTGCGCCGGGACGGTCGATAGCTGGGTGCTCTGGAATCTGACGGGGGGCACTGCCCATCGGTGCGATGTCAGCAACGCCTCCCGCACGCAGCTACTCAACTTGCGTACCGCCAGTTGGGATGGCACGCTGCTCGATGTCTTCGGCATCCCCGCGGCGATGCTGCCGGAGGTGATGCCGTCCAACGCTCACGTGGGCGAGACCGTGGCACGGGGGCGTTTGCCCGCAGGCGTGCCCATCGCCGGCATGATCGGCGATTCCCACGCGGCGCTCTTCGGCCAATCCGGCTTCAACCCCGGCGCGGTCAAGGCCACACATGGCACCGGTAGCTCCCTGATGAGCCCCCTGCGCGCGCTGACCTTCTCCGAACGCGGCATTGCGACGACCGTGGCCTGGGGCATGGGCGACGACGTGACGTATGCGCTGGAAGGCAACATCTCGGTGACCGGGGCGGCCGTCCAGTGGTGCGCCGATCTGCTGGGCCTGGACGATCCCGCGCAGGCCGCCGCCCTCGCTGCCGAGGTGGACCATGCCGAGGGACTGTATCTCGTGCCCGCCTTCGTGGGACTCGGTGCGCCGCACTGGAAGGAGCACGCGCGCGGCCTCGTCACCGGCATCACTCGAGGCACCACGGCCGCTCATTTCGCCCGCGCGGTCGTGGAGTCCATTGCCTTCCAGATTCGCGACGTGTTCGAGGCGATGGCCGAGGAGAGGGGCACCGATCCGGACGTGCTCCTGGCCGACGGCGGTGGCAGCGCCAACGACGCCCTCATGCAGTTCCAGGCTGACCTTCTCGGTCGCCCGGTGCTGCGCAACAACGCGGGAGAGATCTCCGCCCTCGGTGCCGCCCATCTGGCCGGCCTGACACTCGGCCTCTGGGATTCCACTGACGCCCTCGCCGCGCTGCCGCGTTCGCTCGACCGGTTCGAACCCCGATGGTCCGACGCCACCCGCAAGGCCGCCTACGACGGTTGGCAACGAGCCATCGCCCGGACCCTTTACGAACCCCAGGTCTGACGACTGAGCCACCTCACAAGAGTCCGATCCGACATCCTCTGCACGGAACACGACATCCTCATGAGAGCCGAGGAGTTACGGTTGATCACCAAGGTCGCCAGCCTGCATTACGAGCGTAAGCTGCGGCAGGCCGAGATCGCGCGGCAGCTCGATCTGTCGCAGGCGACCGTCTCGCGGCTGTTGAAGCGAGCCGAGGCAGAGGGCATCGTGCGTATCACCGTGAGCGTCTCGATGGGCGTCTATCCGCATCTCGAGGAAGCCCTGCGGGAGAAGTATGGTCTCGAGGAGGTCATCGTCGTCGACACGGCACCCGATGCGGCGGGGCTGCTGCGCAACCTCGGCACAGCGGCGGCCTACTATCTGGAGACCACGGTTCGCTCGGACGAACACATCGGGATCTCCTCCTGGAGCGAGACCCTGCTGGCGATGGCAAACGCGATGCATCCGCTGCGGCGCGTCTCGCGCGTCCACGTCATACAGATTCTCGGCGGCGTAGGCAATCCCGCCGCCGCTGCCCATGCTGCGCAGTTGACCCGCAGCCTTGCCGAGTTCGTGCAGGGCGAGGTCACGACGCTCCCGGCCCCCGGCGTCGTCGGATCGAGAGAAACGCGGCAGATTCTCCTCGACGATCCCTACGTGATCGAGGCGATGGCCTGTTTCGACCGGATCAGCCTGGCCCTGGTCGGCATCGGAGCCATCGAGCCGTCCCCGGTGCTGGCGAGCAGTGGTAACGTCTTCTCCGAAGAAGAACGCGGGGAATTGCGTGCGCAAGGGGCGGTCGGGGATATCTGTCTCCGCTTCTTCGACGTCGCCGGAGCGCCGGTGGTCTCCACGCTCGACGACCGCGTCATCGGCATGACCCTGGAACAACTCCGGGCCGTCCGCCGCACTGTCGCCATCGCCGGCGGGGACCGCAAGCTCACCGCCATCCAGGGCGCGCTCAACGGCGGCTGGCTAAACGTGCTCATCACAGACCACGGGGTCGCTGAACGGTTACGGGGCCGCTAATCATGGGAAAGTTCTCGCTTTCCCTCTTCGTCCTGGCCGTCCTCCTCCCCGTTGCCGGGTGCGAAATCCGACCGCTGGATCCGGAGACGGGGAAAGCCATCATCGAGGAGGCGCAGCAGGCCTTCGATGCCTCTTCGTTCGTGGAGGACAACTGGGACGCGCGCGTACTGCCAACGATAGAACAGGACGCCGTGGACCTGGCGCCGTTGATCGTCGAGCTGAAGGAAGACCAGGAAGTCGCTTCAGCCACCCATGGATATCGAGAAGGGACACGGCCTTACAACTTCATCGTGCGGGGGACGGGGCGCGTGCTGGCGGCGGACACCACCTCACGGGTGCGTCTGCTGCTGCTTGATCTCCCCCCCTACGACGGTGTCTCCGACATCAGCTTGCAGATTGGCCCCGTGATTCGCGGCACGGCGCTCCGTGATGCGCTGCGGTTCATCGCCTTCGACCAGTTCGTCAACCAATTGGAGTATGCGAACGTCTCCAATGCGATGCATACCCGGCTCGTCGAAACGGTGTTGGCGGGGTTGGACCCGGAGGCGCTCCTGTCGCAAGAGATCGGTTTCTCCGGCGTCTTCACCCTCACGACGCTGGACGCGCTGATGATTACGCCGGTAGCGATCCGGACGCCCGACACCCCATGACACGCCCGACCGCCATCGCTGCCCTCGGGGAACCCCTGCTGCGTGCCGAGCAGATCGTGAAGCACTATCCGGGCACGATGGCGCTCGACAACGTCGATTTCAACGTCTATCCCGGCAAGGTCAACGTGCTCATCGGGGAGAACGGAGCCGGCAAATCAACGCTGACGAAGATTCTGGCCGGGGTGGAGCAACCAACGAGCGGCCGACTGCTGCTCAGGGGCACGGCCATCGCGATGGGCTCGCCACGCGAGGGGCTGGCGCACCGCATCGGGATCATCTACCAGGAGCTCAACCTGTTCCCGAACCTCAGCGTCAGCGAAAACATCTTCATGGCACGAGAGATCGTGTCGGGCCTGGGCATCGTTCGGCACGAGCGGCAGGACGACATCGCCCGGTCGTTGATGGCACGGCTGGGGCAGCCGATTGCGCCGCGTACGCTCGTCGAGGATCTGCGGATCGGGCAGCAACAACTGGTCGAGATCGCGAGGGCGCTGGCTGAGGACGTATCGATCCTCATCATGGACGAGCCCACGTCCGCGCTGAGCAACGCCGAAGCCGACATTCTCCTTCGCATCATCGGCGAGCTCGCCACACAGGGTGTCACCATCGTGTATATCTCCCACAGGCTCGACGAGTGCTTGCGGATCGGCGATTGTTTCACCGTGCTGCGCGATGGCCGCCTCGTCGCGGCGGCCGGGGCCCAGGACGTCTCCCTGGCCTGGATCGTGGAGAAGATGTCCGGGCGTACCGCCGACACGCTCTTCCGCGGGCAGACGCGGCCGGCGGGAGAGCCGGTGCTGAGCGTCGAAGCCCTTTCGCTGCCCCGCGCGCATGGCGGCGGTCATCTGGTCGAGGACGTCTCATTCACCATTCGGCGCGGGGAGATCGTCGGGATCTACGGGCTGATGGGAGCCGGGCGCACGGAGCTCCTGGAGTGCCTCTTCGGCATGCGCCCCGATGCGCGCGGCGCAATCCGCCTCGGCAGCCGGGCCATCGAGACCCTGCGCATCGACGAGCGCATCCGCTTGGGGTTGGCGTTGGTCCCCGAGGACCGGCAGTTGCTCGGGCTGGTCCAGAATCTGTCGGTGTTACAGAACATCACCCTGGCCTACCTCGGCCGGTTCGTGAAGGGGCTGGCCCTCTCCGGGAACGAGGAGCGCCGGGAAGTCAAACCGCTCATTCAGGCCCTCACGATCAAGGTCGCTGACGCCAGTCAGCCGATCACGACGCTGAGTGGCGGCAACCAGCAGAAGGTGGTCGTCGCCAAGAGTCTGCTCACCCGGCCAAGAGTCCTCATGATGGACGAGCCGACCCGCGGGATCGATGTGGCGGCCAAGTCGGACATCTTCAGAATCATGAACGACCTGGCCGAGCAGGGGCTGGGCCTCCTCTTCGTGTCCTCCGAGCTCAAAGAAGTCGTCGCCATGGCCGACCGCGCCCTCGTGATGGCGGGAGGCCGCCTGGTGGCCACGTTCGAGGGCGCCGCGATCACCGCGCACAACCTGTCCAATGCCGCGGTGATGACGGACAGCATGGCACGTGACATGTAGACACATGCCGCTGTACCTTCCGACATCGCAGTTCGGCGTGCGGAGACCATCGCTCGAGATGCTGCTGCTGCAAGGCCGGGCCTACCTCGCCCTCATCGTGTTGGTCATCGTGTTCGCGCTCCTGAAGCCCGGTCTTCCTGACCACCGGCAACCTCATCATCCTGACCAAGCAGGTCGCCATCAACGCCATTCTGGGTATCGGGATGACGTTCGTCATCCTGGGCGGCGGCATCGATCTGTCGGTCGGGTCGATTGTGGGGTTGTGCGGAATGGTTGCTGGCGGGCTGATCGATGAGGGCCTGATCCTGCCGATGCTCGGCGTGTCCGTCTTCTTCAACATCGGGATCGTCATGGTGCTGACCCTCGTGGTCGGCATCGTGGTCGGCCTGGTGAATGGGTTGCTGGTCACGCGGCTGCGGGTGGCCCCGTTCATTGCCACGCTCGGCACGTTGTACGTCGCGCGGGGCGCGGCGCTGTTGACCTCGGACGGCGCGACGTTCGCCAATCTGGTGGGACGAGAATCGCTGGGCAACACCGGCTTTCCGATCCTGGGCGCAGGCACCCTGCTGGCCCTGCCGTATCCGATCTGGGTGATGGTGCTGTTCGCCGTCGTCGCCGCATTCGTGGCGCGTAAGACGCCCTTTGGCCGGCAGGTCTACGCCGTGGGCGGCAACGAGAAGGCCGCCGAACTGTCCGGCGTCCGCACGGGCCGCGTGAAGTTGCTGACCTACACGATCTCTGGGCTGAGCGCGGCCATGGTGGGGCTGATCATCGCGTCGCAGTTGGTGGCCGCGCATCCGGCGACGGGCGAAACCTTCGAGCTCAACGCCATCGCCGTCGTCGTTCTTGGCGGCACGTCGTTGATGGGCGGGCGCGGCACGATAGGCGGCACTATCATCGGGGTGCTGGTCAATGGCATGGTGCTCATGGGAGTGTCGGAGTTCTGGCAGATCGTGATCAAGGGGACCGTGATCGTCCTGGCCGTGGTTGTCGATCAATGGCAGCAACGGCTGCAACACACGGCCCTGGTGCAGGCGCAGGTCTGATAGATAGGATACGGGATGCGGGATACTGGATGCTGGATTCGAGATACGGGATACGCCATGCCAAACCGCACCCGACGACTCGTCCGCTTCCTGGCCATCATCGTGCTGCTATCCACCGCGTGTCAGCAACACCAGGAGGCGACCCCGACGCCGGAGTCTACCGCTCTCATCGTCATCATCACCCCGTCGCACGACAACCCGTTCTTCAAGGCCGAAGCCGAAGCCGCCGCGGCGCGCGCGCGAGTGCTCGGCTACCAGACCCTCGTGCAGGCCCACAACGGCGACGCGTCGCTGCAAGACCAACTCTTCGACACGGCCATCGCTCGTCGGGCCGCCGCCATCGTGCTCGATAACGCCGGGGCCGACGCCTCCATCGCCGCCGTCCAAAAGGCCCGCACCGCCAACATTCCCACGTTCCTGATCGACCGCGAGATCAATGCCAACGGTATCGCCGTCGCCCAGATCGTCTCGAACAACTACCAGGGCGCGACGCTCGGGGCAGAGGAGTTCGTCCGCCTGATGGGCGAAGCCGGACCCTATGTGGAGCTATCGGGGAAGGAATCCGACACGAATGCCGACATTCGCTCGCAGGGCTATCAGGACATCATCAGCCAGTTTCCCGAGATGAAACGGGTAGCCCGGCAAAGCGCCAACTGGAGCCAGACCGAAGCCTACGACAAGATGGAAACCATCATCCAGGCCCATCCGGGCATCAAAGGCGTGATCGCGGGCAATGACACGATGGCGTTGGGGGCCGCAGCCGCACTCAAAGCCGCCGGCATGGGCGACGTGATCGTCGTCGGCTTCGACGGCAGCCCGGATGTCGTCGCCGCTATCCAGGCGGGCGACATCGCCGCGACGGTGCTTCAACCCGCCGCCCAACTGGCCCAGATGGCCGTCGATCAGGCCGATGCCTACATCCGCACCGGCGCCAGCGATCTCCCGGAGAAGCAGGCCGTCGATTGCGAGCTGGTGACGCCGGAGAATGCCGATGACTTCGGTGTCTTCGCTCGGCTGAACTAGACTGAACCTTCTGTCTCTGACGCTCGAGTGTGTCCCTGTCGGCCGCGAGACGCCACCACCGAGCGCCGACGTCGGAACAAACGGCCTCTGGGATGCGTCTGGTCTGACATGGCGCTCGCAGGCAGGTCCCGGATGCCTCCACCGCTTCCGTGTGCGATGGGCGTTGTCGTCGGTCTGATCTGCGGCTGGCTGTGGCCTTGGCCACTCGCGTCGTACGAGCAGGTGTGGCCTGTCGGAGTTGTGCTCGTTGGTCTCGTCGTCGTGTCCATGGTGACGCTCAGCCGGACGTTCGAGCGGCATGCCACGTCCGGGAACCCGTACAAGGAGTCGACGGCTATCGTCGATACCGGGCCATTCAGGTTGTCACGCAACCCGATGTATCTCACCGTAGCCGTGCTTCAGGCGGCACTCGGATTGCTCTTCAACAACGTGTGGGTGCTGCTGATGCTCGTTCCAGCGCTGATCGCCATCCACTACGTCGTTGTGTTGGGAGAGGAAGCCTACCTGGAAGCCAAATTCGGCGATGCGTATCTCGATTACAAATCCCATGTTCGGCGTTGGATGTAGCGAAAGGGCAGGACGACGATGCAGACCCTTGTGACAACCGACTGGCTGCGCCAGCACCTCGATGATCCGGACCTGGTGGTCCTCGACTGTACCGTGACCTTCAGGCCGAGCGATGGCGGCGGGTTTCAGGTGTCGAGCGGGCGAGCCGGCTACGACGGCGGCCACATTCCGTCCGCCGGGTTCGCCGATCTCACCGGCGATCTGTCCGATGGCGACAGCCTCCTTCAGTTCGCCATGCCGACTCCGGAACAGTTCTGTGCCGCCATGGGCGCTCTCGGTGTCGGCGATGACTCGCGGGTGGTGCTGTACGACGGGATGATGTCGGCGTGCGCCGCGCGCGTCTGGTGGATGCTCCGCTGGGTCGGATTCGACCGCGCGGCGCTCCTCGACGGAGGGCTCAGGGTCTGGAAGGCGGAGGGGAGTCCGCTGTCGACCCAGCCGGCCGCCCGGCCAGCGAAACGGCTCACCCCCGCTCCGCGACCGGAGCTGATTGCCGACCGGGACGAGGTGTTCGCCTCGATCGACGACGCCGCCGTCCGCCTCATCGATACGTTGTCGGAGGAGCACTACCGCGGCACGAAGACGATGTACGCGCGATCTGGCCATATCCCCGGCGCGTCGCACATGTCCGCCGGCGATCTGCTCGACGAATCAGGCCGCTACCGGTCCCAGGACGAACTGGCGGCCCTGATCGCCGGCGATCTGTCAAGGGCGGACCAAAGTTAGACCACGGTGGCGGAGGAAAATTAGACCACCCGGCCCGGTGGACGGCGTGCCTGAGAGTGGCTGCACCGCCAGCAGCTTGCGAAGGGAGGCGTCAGGACGCCGGAGCGGCAGCGTCGTGGCGGGCGTGCGTGCTGTGTGCGAGGCGATAGCTGTCGCCGTTCAGCTCCAGCATGTGGACGTGATGGGTCAACCGGTCGAGCAGCGCGCCGGTCAGCCGTTGAGAGCCGAAGATCTCGGTCCATTCGTTGAAGGGCAGATTCGAGGTCACCAGCGTCGATGCTTGCTCGTAGCGCTGGGAGAAGATCGCGAACAGCAGCTCGGCGCCGGTCTTGGACAACGGCACGGAGCCGAGTTCGTCCACGATCAACAGATCCTGCTTGGCAAGCTGCTTCTGGAGGCGCAGCAGGCGCTTCTCATCCCGGGCCTCGAGCAGTTCGTTCACCAGCGCGGCGGCGGTGAGGAAGCGCCCCCGATAGCCCTTCTGACAGGCCGCCAGCCCCAACGCCAGTGCCAGATGCGTCTTGCCCGTGCCGGAGTTGCCTAACGCCAACACGTTCTCTCGGCGGTCGAGATACGCCGAGCGCGCCAGCTCCAGCACCAGGCGCTTATTCAACGACGGGATTGCGCGGAACGCGAAGGTCTCGAGACTCTTCAAGACCGGGAACTTGGCGGCCTTGATGCGGCGCTCGGGGGCGCGCTGCTCGCGATCAAGCCACTCCAGCTCGCAGAGGCGGAGCAGATAGCGCGGACAGTCCAGCCTCTCCTGGGCGCACTGCCGCGCCACTTTGTCGTACTCGCGCAGAAAGGTCGGCAGGCGCAGGGCCTTGAGCTGCGCGTCGAGCCGCAGGGTCGGTTTTGCCATCACGCGGCGCCTGCCCCCAGCAGCGCCAGGTAGTCCGCTGCCGCGGTCGTCGCGCCGCGCGCGGCCGGGAGATGCGGATACTGCGCCAGGTCGAGGCGGGGCGGCCGGTGTTCGATGCGACACAGCCCCAGATGCTTGACGGCGTCGAACCCGATCACGCCCAGGGCGAGGGCGTCCCGGACAGCGCCGCTGACGTGGGCGAACCGAAAGTCTGCGAGCAGCCGCAGCACCTGCACGTACTCGCGCGTCCCCGCCGTGCCCAGCCGGGCCTCCCACAGACGCCGTCGCCGACCAAACGCTTCCGGCAGCTCCCAGCCGGCTAGCGGCGCCGCTTGATCGAGCGCCCCGGTCTTGCGCTCCAGCAAGGCCAAGTAGTGCAGCGGCTCGAAGATCAACGCGTCCCGCTCGTAGCTGCGAGGATGGCGGGCGATTACGGTACTGCCGCACACGACCACGACGGTGTCCACGTAGCCCTTCACCACCACCTCGCGGTGGCCGTAGGCGGTCGGCACCGAGTAGGCGTTGCGGCGGTCGCGCACCAGCGACAACGACGTGACCCGCGTCGGGCGCGTGTCGCAGGCTTCATACGGGACCGGCGGCAACGGCAACAACGCGGCGCGGTCGCGCGCGAAGCGCTCCCCGATCGTCTCGGTGTGCCGCCGCAACCGCTGCCCGCGCCGCGCGCGGCACTGGCGCTCCAAGTCGGCGTTCAACGCGTCCCAACTGGCCACGCGCGGGACCGGCACGAAGAAGTTGCGGCGGGCGTAGCCGACCCGCCCTTCCACCTTGCCTTTGTCGTTGCCCTTCCCCGGTCGTCCGAAGCGATCGTCGAACAGGTAGTGCGACTGGAGTTCGCTGAAGACTTGGGTCCGCTGGCGCGTGCCGTCACCGAGAATCCGCGCCACCGCCAGCTTGGTGTTGTCGTAGACGATGCCACGCGGTACGCCGCCGAAATAGTGAAACGCCGCGTTGTGCCCGTCACAGAACGCCTCCGTCGTCTCGGCCGGAAACGCCTGCACGAACGCGTCGGCGCTGTGCGGCAGATCCACGACCAGGTAGTGCGCCTTGCATTCGACGCCGGCGACGACCACCAGCGCTTCACCGAAGTCGGCCTGGGCGTCGCCCGGCGGGTGCACGAGCGGCACGAACATCTCTTGCCCGCCCAGCTTCCGCCGGCGCCCGTAGTCTTTGACGATGGTGTAGCCGCCCGTGAAAGCGTGCTCCGCGCGCAAGCGCTCCCAGATGCGCTTCGCCGTGTGCCGTTGCTTCTTCGGACGCGGCTGATCGTCGGTGAGGATCTGATCGATGCCCCTGGTGAAGGCGTCCAGTTTCGGACACCGGATCGGTTTCGCCCGGCGATACCCGGGCGGCAGTCGGTCGCGCAGCATCTTGCGCACCGTCTCCCGGGCCAGCCCGAAGCAGCGCGCCGCCGCCCGCTCGCTCAACCCCTCCACATAGACGCTGCGCCGCACCTCCGCATAGAGCTCCACTCGATACATCCCTCCTGTGTCCCACAAAACACTCTCGGAATGCTCGGTGGACCACTCGAGCGGTCTGGTTTTCTGCCGCCCTCAAGCGCTTCCAACCGCCGCGCTGTGGTCTATTCTTGCTCCGCCGTTCTCAGTTTCACGGGCACCGCGACGATCGGCCGGGTGATCACCGGATTCAACGAAACCCTCGGATTCTTCCGTCGGCCGTGGAATCCGTGGCCCGGCGTCGACGACATCCGTCATGCGCTCAAGAACGCCGCCGGCATGTACTGGAATCCGGTGTCGGCCTCGTTCTTGCCGACCCCCATCACGCTCGGGCCTGTCGAGATTGCAATGGTGCCGCAGCTCGAACCTGCGGGCCTTGACCATCCAGGCCTCGGAGCAGCGACCGGCCGGAACTGGCGCACGTTCACAGGCTCCACCGCGACTAGCCGAGAGAGCGCGGCCACCGTTCCGCAACAGTTCCTGATGGGCGGGCCCAGGGTCTACCGGGCGCGGGTTCGGCCCGAGAATCTGCCGACCGACGGCCAGCCCTTGTTCCTCGAGCTTCGCTTCTCGTACGTCGAGCAGCAGGACTCAGCGATTATCGACGTCGGGCAACCTCCGACGCGCCTCCGCCGGGCGGTCATGCTGCATCTGGTGCCGTTCGTGTACGATGAGGGTCGGCCCATCGTCGCGATCTGGTTCCCGGCAGCCGGAGCCATCACCACTACCCCTGTCACGATCAGCGGATCCGTGTCCGACCCGGCTGAGGGATTCGCATCCGGTCTGCGCCGAGCGTCGTTGCAGATCCGAGACCTCGAGGAGAACCTGCGGTTTGACGCCCGAAGCGGCGATTGGAGCGCGCTTGGGCGTGCGATGGAGCTTGACCTGGAACCGGTCCGGGGCGCGTCGGCGGCGGCCACCTTCTCGGTCGCCTGGGATGAGCCGAGCACCGGGGGCCAGCGATACCGAGCCGAGCTGAGGGCTCAGGACGAGGCTGGGAACTGGTCTCTCCGCTCGACACGCGACTTCTTCGTGGATCGCGAACGGCCGGTGATCGAGTTCGAGTGGCCCGAACCGATCAACGATCTCGACGATGGAGTCCCGATTGCCGGCACGGTCACCGACGATCTCGAGGTGGCCGAGATCGATCTCCAGATCTACGACACGACGACGGGATACAACTGGGACCCCGCAACGGGAGAGCTCGTTGACCGGGTGGTGAGTATCGGGCTGCCGGTCGGTACTCCGAGCGGCGACCGCGTCGACTTCTCGTACACGTGGCAACCGAGCCGCGGAGGCGCCTTCGCTGCTCTGGTGCGGGTGCGTGATACGGCCGGGCGAACCGCGGCGAGCCAGCGAACGTTCCAAGTCATCGCGCCCGAGGTGGTGCAGCCGCTCGTGGTCGACATCACCACACCTGCGACGGAGGGAGAGACGCTCCCTGTCAGTGTCGTGAGTGTCTCCGGAACCGCTTCGAGTAGCGCGGGCAGTATCCAGCTACAGCTCAAGCTATTCGATCCGGGCGGAGCGCTCGGCACCCATTCGTGGAACGGCAGCGGCTGCGAGGATCCTCCGTTTGCCTACACCCTTTCACCCACGTTGCCCCCTGCGGGGTCCAGCGGTTCGGTGAACTGGAGCTACGACTTCGACACGGTCGCCGCGGGGGCCCTCGGTGGCAGTGGCACCTACCTCGTCCGTGTCGAGGCAACCGATTCGGCGGCTGCCTACGCGCTAGCGGGGAGGGGGTTCTTGGTCGTGTGATTGTACTTCCGGGATCTGCGGCTCCGTGAAATGCGCGCGTAGCCGCTCCCACGACTCGCTCGAGACCCGATTCGCGTCGACTCCGATCAGGAAAGCGACGCGTGCACGGGAGCTACGCCCAGCTGCCCTGTCTGGCACCCGTCGCTCAGGCGTTGTTGCGAGATTCTACGTCGAATCCGATGTGAGGTGCCAAGGGTTGCCGCTCGAGGCTCTGCTCCTCCGACAACGATTTCAAGCGCGTTCCCGCCGCCGAGTACGTCAATCCCCTGGCGTGACGCGGCGGATCCCAGTGACGCCGGCGTCTTGAGCCGTCCTCCCGGATGCCATATAGTGCGGCAATACCGAGTATCCCCTCCGGGACCTACGAGGTGTGCGATGAGATCTGCAGCAGCAACGCTAGCCCTGGTCGTCGTCGTTGCCGGGCCGGCCCGCGCTCAGGGCCCCGATACCGTCTTCATCGAGGAGCTGACGTGGACCGAGGTGCGGGACCGGATCGCCAGCGGCACGACCTCGGTCATCCTTCCGACGGGCGGCACCGAGCAGAACGGCCCGCACATGGTGCTCGGCAAGCACAACTTCATCGTCAAGGTGACGGCCGAGCGGATTGCGCGGGAGATCGGTCACACGCTCGTCGCACCGGTCGTGTCCTACGTCCCCGAAGGTAACCTCGATCCACCCTCCGGTCACATGCGATATCCGGGGGCCATCACGCTGCCGAACGACTACTTCATGAAGCTCCTAGAGTACGCGGCGCGTAGCTTCCGGGCCAACGGGTTCACGAACATCATCTTCATCGGAGACAGCGGAGGAAACCAGGGCGGCCTCCAGACGGTGGCTGAGGCGCTCAACGCGGAGTGGGCCGGAAGTGACGTGCGCGTTCACTTCGTCGGGGATTACTATCGCGGCCACGGGATCGACGCGTGGCTCCAGGAGCAAGGGGAGACCGAGGACGACATCGGCTCCCACGCCGGCATCAGAGACACCTCTCAGCTGATGGCCGTCGACCCACGTCTGATCCGGATGGACGAGCGTGCAAAGAACGGTGGGTTCGAGGACAGCGGCGTCAGGGGGAACCCGACAAAGGCCAGCGTCGAGTACGGCCGCGTGGGCCTGCAGATGAAGGTGGATGCGGCAGTGAAGCAAATCCGAGACCTGATGGCGCAGCCCCGCTCTCAGTAGCCCGAGCGCACACTCCAGCGTCCGGTGAGAACGCACCTGGCATGGCCATCATGCTGATGGTCCTATCCTTCAATGTCCTGGGTGATGCCTTGAGAGACGCACTCGACCCGCATATCCGCGGCGGTGCACTAGTCTACTTTGTTAGATCGCACAATTTGGGCGAGATCCGACAAGTGATCTAATTTGAGGACATTGTACTTTTCCGGCGAATTCGGGACCCTGCGCGGTAGTGCAGGACCGCCGCACGGTGGGGCAGTTGCGTCGCCTGATGAGATGGCTCGAGGCCTTCAAGGCGTGCTTCGGCCATCGCGCACAGGAGCTGGCGTTGCGCCGGTACGTCCAGGGGTTGCTCAGCGACAGCCCGCGCAAGTCGATGGAAGCGATGCTGGCGCGGGGGACCGAGCCCGGGGGCTATCAAGCGTTCCAACACTTCATCACCGATGCGCCGTGGAGTGCCGACGGCGTCTGGCGCTGCCTGCGGGCGGTGCTGCCCGAACGCGAAGGGCTGGTGATCTTCGCTGGCACGAGTTTCCCCAAGCCAGGGACGTCCTCGGTCGGGGTGGCCCGCCAGTACTGTGGGGCCGTGGGGAAAGTCGCCAATGGCCAAGTGGCGGTCACCGCGGCGCTGTGGACCGGGCTGCGCGCCTACTTGCTGGGGGCCGCGCTCTATGTGCCCGAGGCGTGGCTGACCGACGCCGCCCGCGATCGGGCGCGGCTTCCCCGGGGTGTCCGGTTGCAGGCGAAGTGGCGCCAAGCGCTCACCCTGCTCCGGCAGGTGCGCGCCAGCGGCCTCACCGGCACCGGCGTGCTGGCCGATGCGGAGTTTGGCGATACCGGCCTGTTTCGGGCCATGTGGCATCGGTTGCGGCTCCCCTATGCGGTGGGGATTTCCTCGTCGCAGACCGTGTTCCTGGGGCGGCCGCGCCTCGGGCACCGGCGGGGCGGCCGGCTGGGGCGCCCGCGCACCCGGCCAGACCTGGCGGCGGGCGGGCGGGCGTACACGGTGGCCCAGGCCGCCAAGGCGCAGCCGCGGTGGCGGCCCATCAGCTGGCGCAACCGCCGCGGCGGGCGCCGCTGGACGGTCCAGTGTGTGGCCCTGCGGGTGACCCCGGCCCACGACTGGCGCGACCGCCGGCTCGCCCCCGAGGTGTGGCTGCTGGCCGAACGCGACACGGGCGCGACGCCGCGGACCAAATACTTCTTCGTCAACCTGCCGGCCACCACCTCCTGGCCGCAGCTCGTCCGACTCGCGCATCAGCGGTGGGCCATCGAGCAGCAGGACCAAGAGTTGAAGCCCCACCTCGGGTTGGATCACTTCGAAGGCCGCACGTTCCCGGGCTGGCACCATCACGTCGTGCTCACCGCCGTGACGTACAACTTCCTGCAGGCCGAGCGGCGGCGGCACCTCGCCGGGCTCACCTTTCCAGTGGCCCGCGCGATCGTGCAGGAAATCTTCACCGCGTACCTCTTTGCTCCACGGCCGTTCTACCTGAAGCGCATCGAGGTGCTAAAGTCGGTGCAATTGCGGATCTAACAAAGTAGTACTAGCAGCCCGTGGTGAAAGTCCAGCGTCGCACCAAGGGCGGCGCTGCGCCCGGCTGGCAAGGCGCGAGAAGCGAAAATACCGGGAGTATTTGACCGACGAGCAACACAGCCGGGCGGGATGCAGCGCCGGCCGACTGCAGCAGGACTTCTGCCACGGGCTGCTAGACTAGCGATCGGAGGGAATCTCCCACATGCGTAGACTGCTCTGCCTGGCCTGTGTGCTGACGGTCCTGGCCGGATCGTCGCCGCTGGCCGACAACTGGCCGCACTGGCGCGGCCCGACCCACAACGGCGTCAGCACCGAGACCGGCCTGGCGGTGAGCTGGAGCGCCAAGTGCCTGGACGAGCCCAGCGTGCCCGCGCGCGGCCCAGCCATCGCCCAGGCCAGCTTGAACCTGCAGGGAGACCAGCGGCAGCGGGGTCGGGGGCAGCGCGGCCGAGGTCGCGGCTTCGGACGGTCGGTGGCGGTCCCGACGCATCCGCCGAACTGCGACGAGTTCGAGACCGAGAACATCGCGTGGCGGCTTCCGCTGCCGGCCTACAGCGGATCGACGCCGATCATCTGGGACGACCTGGTGTTCCTCAACGTCGCCACGGAGACGGCCACGGGCAGTCTCGAGCTCTGGGCGGTCGATCGCCGCACGCACGACGTGGCCTGGAAGCGACCCCTCGCCGACGGCAACAACATGCAGCGCAAGCAGAACATGTCGTCGCCGTCGCCCGTGACCGACGGCGAACATGTCTGGGTGATGACCGGCGTGGGCGCCCTGAAGGCGTTTGACTTCGAGGGCAACGAGGTGTGGTCGCGTAACATCTCCGACGATTACTTTCCGTTCGGCCTCAACTGGGGATACGCCTCGTCGCCGCTCCTGCAGGGGGACGCGCTCTACGTGCAGGTGCTCCACGGGATGCGGACCGACGACCCGTCCTATGTGGTCAAGATCGACAAGATGACTGGCGAGACGCTGTGGTACATCGAGCGGCCGACGACGGCACGGCGCGAGTCCCCCGATTCCTACACGACGCCCGCGTGGCTCGAGTACGACGGCAAGACCGAGCTCGTCATCACAGGCGGGGATGCAGTCACCGGGCACGACCCCGACACCGGCGCGGAGCTCTGGCGCGCGAACGTCCTGAATCCCGAGAACAACGGAGCCTACCGCATCGTCGCCTCGCCCACGATCATGGGCAACCTGATCGTGGCACCAAGCCGGGTACGGCCCATGGTCGCGGTTCGGCCGGGCGGCCGCGGTGACATCGGCGGCACGCACATCGCCTGGGAGTTCGACCGCGGCCCTGACGTGCCGACGCCGGTGAGCGACGGCGAGAATGTCTACGTCGTGACCGACCGTGGTGTGGCGTACTGTCTGAGGCTCGATACGGGCGAGATCGTCTACGGACCCGAGCGTCTGCCGAGCGGCACCTATAGCTCGTCGCCCATCCTCGCCGACGGCAACATCTACGTGTCGACCGAGGAAGAGGGCCTGTGGACCGTGTATCGGTCCGGACCCGAATTCGAGATCCTCTCGTCAAACTCGTTCGACGACGGCTGCACGCCGTACTGCCTCAGCACGGTGGCGGTGTCACAGGGCCAGCTGTTCATTCGCTCGAGCGCCAACCTCTGGGTCATCGGCGAACGTAGACAGTAGAACCTCCGCGGCTGCCCCGGCTACCTCTCCCCTCGAATGGCGCGGCCGGGAAAGACGTCGTCCACGAGGCGGCCATCGCGCACGACGAAGGTGCCTCCCACCATCACGTGGCGAATGCCGTCAGACGGGACATCGCCCTTCTCGTATGTGGACAGGTCGAGGATCGTGTCCGCGTCGAAGATCACCAGGTCGGCGTCCGCACCGACCTGCACGCGACCCTTCCGCGTCATCTGTGGCGCCGCTCTCTCCAGGCGCTGAGCGGGGAGCAGCGTCATCTTGCGCAGGGCGGCCATCAGATCGAGCGCCTGCTGGTCGCGGCTGTAGCGGCCGAGCACACGCGCGAACGTCCCCGCGCCACGCGGATGGGCGGGTCCATACAGAAACGAGATGCCGTCGCTGGCCACCATGACATCCGGCTGCGCCACGATCCACGCGTTGGTCTCCTCGGTGCGGCCGCCATGGCTGATGACCCAGCCGCCCTCCTCGCGATAGATCTCGAACGTCTTGGGGGTCAGACGCTCGCCCGTGACGGTCCACTGCAGGTTGTGGAAGTCCTCCTCGGGGCGCCCTTCCCAGTTGTCGAACGAGGCCGATTCCAGCCGGGTGGATCCGGCTGTGTAGGGATAGGCCTCGGTCGTGACGTCGACGCCATGCTCCCGGGCGCCGCGGATCATCCCGAGCACGGTCTGTGCGCGTTCGCCGGCGCTGCTGTTCATGTGGACGATGTGCAGCGACGCCCCCGTGCTGGCCGCGTTCGAGAGCACCTCCTGGAACGCGCCGAGCGTGCCCCCGGAGTTGAGGCCGCGTACGTGGACGTAGATTGGAACGGTCCGCTCGGCGGCGGCCTGGAAGATGCGAAAGATCTCCGCCCGGGAGGCGCCCGGCGTGTAGGTGATGCCGAGGCCGAAGCCCAGGCCGCCTTCCTCGAGCCCTCGGCCGAACAGCTCGAGCAGCTCCGGGAGCTCTTCCTCCTCCGCCGGTCGGTAGGCGTAGTCCTTGAGCGTCAGGAGCTCTGGATCCGAGGGTGGTCGGGTGGCCCAGCTCCCGAGATCCACGTCGTGCATCAGCTGCATGCGCGCACCCAGATGCCCGACCGTGGCGCCGTAGTTGATGACGGCCTCGCCGTCACGGCTCTCCAGCCAGGCCCCGACCGGATAGACGCCGATCTCCATCTCGAGAGCCGTGGTGACGCCGTCGGCTGCCTGAAGTCGGTTGCTCACCGGGTCTTGGCCGTGTGCATGCAAGTCGATGAAGCCGGGCGCCACCACCAGGCCCGCCACGTCGAGCGTGTCGCCACCGGACAGCGGCGTCTCACTGATGGCCACGATGCGGCCGTCCGAGAGTCCCACCTCGCGGACCGCGTCGAGCCCGGTCTCGGGATCCATGACCCGTCCACCCGTGAGGACCAGCTCGACCTCCTGAGCGGCGGTCGCACCCGCCTGCGGATCCCACGGCCCACCGAGGAGTGTCAAGAGCACGACGAGAGCACGAGCCAATCGCATATGAGACCTCATACCCGGATCTGTCACGGTGACGCCATGATACGGCCGCGTCCGGGCGCGCGCAAGGCGGTTGATGCTCGGGTCCGGAGAGCCGGAGAGACGGTGACGTGCGGGTTCAACCGCCAGGTAGATCTGCTTCTGCGGGCGCGAGCCGGGGCGCCTCACGCGTCTCGGGAATTCGGAGATCACCCGAGATCTCGTGCTTGGGCCTGGCAGCGAAGAACACCCGGGTGACGTGATCGCGTATCTCGGGCTCCTCGTTCGCGATCACGAACTCGTCGTCAAGCCGAAGGAACTCGTCGAGCGGCCGCAGAGGCTCGAAGTCGGTGTCCAGGTAGACGCCGCCGTGCTCCCACAGGATCGAGTACCGGAGGATGTCCGAGAACTCGGCGTATTGGGTCGATCGCTGGACGAGATCGTAGTTCTCGAGCGCCGAGGCGTCGTCGTCTCTCCAGACCGCGTGCTCCAGCCTGGGTTCATCGAACCCCAGCATTCGATGCGCTGCTCGATTGCGTGGGGCATGGCGTCCTTGGGGCAGCCGCCCGCCGTCCAGACGAAATGGAGAGTTTTTGGAATCACGCTCGCCTCGTCCCTTCTCCAGCGTGCGAGTCAGCAGGATATCAAGAGCGGCGCCCTTGCATAGTTCGTTATCATAGCTGCGGGCTGGAGCCGACCGCCGCGGGGCGACTCTGAAACAGCGGCAGTCGCGATTGAGGGTGATTCCATGCAGCGACGATTGAGTCTGGCGGGCGCGCTCCTGTTGGCGCTCACGTGCGGGGCGAACGCCGAGGCGCCGCAGGTCTATTCGATCACTAACGCGCGGGTAGTTACGGTCGCCGGCCCGACCTTGGACCCGGGCGCGGTGGTCATGCGCGATGGCCGGATCGAGGCGGTCGGTGCCGACATTCCGATTCCGGATGACGCCACCGAGTTAGACGGCAGCGACCTCACGGTCTATCCGGGACTGATAGACATGGGGCACGCGGCCGGCGTCGTGGCTCCGAACACGCCGCAGCCGGAGAACCCGGAGAGCCGCGAGGAGGTCGAGCGCTGGAAGCGCGGCACCCTGCTGCGGCCGCATCTCGAGGCCGCCGCCCGTCTCGACCCGGAAGCCGGAAAGCTGGCTGGCCTTGTGTCTGCCGGGATTACCACGGCGCTTGCCACGCCGGGCGGCGACGGCATACGTGGGCAGAGCGCGCTCGTCCACGTGGTGGCCTCGGCACCCGAGCCGCAAGCGGGCCGCCTCGCGGTCCCGCTCGAAGGCCGGCTGGTCATGCGAACACCGGTCGCCCTGCACGTCTCGTTTTCGACTCCAACCGCCGGCCGCGCCTACCCGAGGTCGCTCATCGGGATCATCGCGTTCGTTCGACAGGCGTTCCTCGACGCCCAGTACTACGGACAGGCGTGGACCCGGTACGAGGCCAGCCCGACCACGATGGACCGGCCGACCTTCGATGAAGCCCTGGCGGCGATGCAGACCGTCGTCAACGGAACACTTCGGGTTGCGTTCGACGCCAACTCCGCCCGAGAGATCCGACGAGCGCTCGGCATGGCGCGCGAGCTCGACCTCGATCCCATCATCGTGGGCGGCCTCGAGGCCGACCAGGTGACCGACGAGCTACGCGAGGCCGCGGCCCCCGTGATCCTCAACCTCGACTTTCCAACACGACCCGGCTCACTCGCTCCCGACGCCGACGAGCCGGTCCGTGTGCTGCGCCAGCGTGCCAACGCACCGAAGGTCGCCGCGGCTCTCTCGAACGCCGGAGTCCGGTTCGCGTTCGCCTCATCGGGGCTCGAGGACGGGAAGTCGTTCGTGGCCAACGCCGCAAGAGCCGTGATGAGCGGGCTCCCAGTTGACCGGGCCATCGCGGCCCTGACGGCGGACGCGGCTCGCCTCGCCGGCGTCGACGACCGGCTCGGCACGATCGAGGTCGGGAAGATTGCCGACCTGGTCGTGACCGACGGTGAGCTGTTCGACAAGGACACGACCATCGCACATGTGTTCGTCGACGGCCGCCCTGTGGCGATCGAGCCAGACCGCCCATCCGGGCAGCAGGCGGAACGAGGCCGCTGAGCGGCTCCTGACATGAAGCTCATGGCGTCAGCACGCCTCGCCACCCTGTGTCGCGATTCTCATCACGCAAGGAGCCTGCCGTGTCCAGCTCACCATCCTCGCGTCTGATTCCATTCGCCAGTGCTCTGCTCGTCACGTTCCTGAGCGGCCCATGGGTCGTCCGAGCCTGGGTGCGGCCCAGTCTTCGGTGCTCGCGATCAGGGGCGCCACGGTCGTCACGGTGACCGACGGGACGATCGAGAGCGGCACGGTCGTGGTGACGGACGGTCGCATCAGCGCGGTGGGCGCGAATGTCCAGATTCCCACGAATGCCGAGATCGTGGATGCGTCTGGACGATTCCTGTCGCCAGGCATCATTGACGCCCACACCCATATGCCGGCTGATGCGATCAACGAGGGAGGCACAACGGTCAGCTCGATGACCCGCATCGCCGACGTCCTGAACCCGACGGACATCGACATGTACCGCGATCTGGCCGGAGGGGTCACGGTCGCCAACGTGCTGCACGGCAGCGCGAACCCGATCGGGGGCACGAACGCGGTCATCAAGCTCCGCTGGGGCAAGCCACGTGCCTCCGACTTGCTCTTCGAGGGAGCCATGCCCGGGATCAAGTTCGCCCTGGGCGAGAATCCGACTCGACAAGGGCGGGCGGGTCTCGGTCAGCGGGCGTCACTTCGCTATCCCGCCAGCCGCCCCGGCGTGGAGTTCGTCATTCGCGACACGTTCACCAGAGCGAAGGCGTACCGGGCCAAGTGGCAGGAGTATGAGCGGCGTCGCGCGACGGGTCAGGACATCCTCGCCCCGCGGCGCGATCTGCAGCTCGATCCGCTGGTGGAGATTCTCGAGGGGACGCGACTCGTCCACGCGCACAGCTATCGCGCCGACGAGATCCTGATGCTCCTGCGCCTGGCCGAGGAACTGGGTTTTCGGATCGCCACGTTGCAGCATGTGCTCGAGGGCTACAAGGTGGCCAAGGAGATCGCCGCCCACGGGGCGGGCGCCTCGACGTTCGCCGACTGGTGGGGCTACAAGATCGAGGCGGTCGACGCCATTCCTTACAACGCCGCCCTCATGCACCGCAAGGGCGTCCTGGTCTCGCTCAACTCGGATTCGGCCGAGCACTCGAGGCGGCTGAACGTGGAGGCCGCCAAGACGATGAAGTGGGGTGGGCTGAGCGAGGATGAGGCGCTGGCACTCGTGACCATCAACCCGGCCCGACAGCTACGCATCGACGACCGCGTCGGCTCGATTGAGGTCGGCAAGGATGCGGACCTGATCATCTGGACCCGCCACCCACTCAGCGCCTACGCCATCGTCGACCGAACGTACATCGACGGCGAGCTCTACTACGATCGCCCGGCGGATACCGATCGGTTGACCGAGCTCCAACGCGAGAAGGCCAGCCTGACCGCTGAGGCCGCGTCCGAACGCTCCGAGCCCTCGACGAGCGATGATGACTCCGGGACCGATCCGCGCGCTACAGGCGCGGCCGGCATCCCAACAAGAGGGAGCCTCGGGACGACGGGGCGCACGCCGGCTGTCTCGCCCATCGCCCGGGATACCGCGGATTCGGACTCGGTGGTCGCGATCACGAACGCTCGCATCGTCCCGGTGACCCGGCCGATCATCGAGCGCGGGAGCATCGTGATCCGTGGCGGGCGGATCGCTTCGCTTGGCTCGAATGTACCGGTGCCGCCAGACGCCGAGGTCATCGACGCGAATGGCGGCCATGTCTACCCTGGGTGGATCAACCCCTGGACGACCATCGGGTTGAGCGACCCTGGGGCGGGCGGCTACGCCGACGCGACCGAGATACACGAGTTCAACCCGCATCTGCGCACTCGGGTTGCCTATCACAACGACAGCGACGCGATCCCGATAGCCCGCGCCAACGGCATCACGACCGCCGGAGTGGCACTGTCTGGCGGCATGCTCGGGGGCCAAGTCGCGGTCATGAACCTGGCCGGCTGGACGTGGGAGGAGAGCACCGTCCGCGCCAGCGCGGGCGCCTCGCTGGATTTCCCCGCCATCGGACCCAGCAATCCGTTCTCCGCTCCGCCGTCCGCTCGCGATCGCAGCTTCGACGATCTCAAGGCCGAGCGCGACGCGAAGCTCGACGAGCTGGCGAGCGTACTGGACAGGGCTCGCGCGTACGCGCGAACCTCACCGGGCCCGGGACAAACGAACTGGATGCTGGAGGCGCTGGTCCCAATCGTGGGCCGTGAGCTTCCGCTGTACGTGACCGCCACGACCGAGCGGTCGATCCGGGACGCCGTCGAGTTCGCCGAGCGAGTCGGCGTCGACATCGTGATCGTCGGGGGGATCGAGGCGCCGCTCGTGGCCCCGCTCCTGGCCGGGAAGGAGATCCCTGTAATTCTGGGGCCCATCCTCAGGCTGCCCACGCGCGAAGACATGTTTCACGCCGAGACGTATCAGGCGGCCAGCAAGCTCGCAGCAGCGGGCGTGAAGTTCGCGCTCTCGACCGGGCCGCGTGGAGGTTCGGGCGCGCCCGAATGGTCGGGCCGCCAGCTCCCCTTCAGTGCCGCCATGTCGGTCGCCTCGGGGGCTCTCGCACGAGGAGGCGATTCGGGCGATCACCATTAACGCCGCCGAGCTGCTCGGCGTTGACGACCAGCTCGGTAGCATCGAGCCGGGCAAGATCGCGAATCTGCTGATCGCCGATGGCGATCCGCTCGAGACTCGAACCGAGGTGACGCACGTGGTGATTGACGGTCGGCCGGTGTCGCTCGACAACAAGCACCTGACGCTCTACGAACGATACAGAGCACGGAAGTAGCCAGCCGGCCTCGTCCTGCGCGATCGGGACTGGCGCGATGCACCTTAGAGTCTCCCTCTGGGATGGGTGAAACCCCTCGCCTTTAGGCGAAGCCTTCAGGAGGCCGCAGGGCCGGACCTCTTCGGGCTCTGGGACGTGCGCCGTGATAGTCGGCTTCAGCCGACGCGGCGCACTGATTCCCTCGCCTTCAGGCGAGGGAGACTCAATCAACAACAAGCGCGTCCGCGAGTGCGTCGCGAGGGGCGAGAAGGCCGGGAGAATGTGACCCGTCGTGAACAATGCCCAACGCGGCCCGCGGCGGGATGCAGCGCTGGCCGACTGTAGCAAGACTCTTACCACGGGCTGCTAGCTAGCCTAGAGCCTCGGCGTCAGCTCCGAGTGCCGCCTACACAGGGAGAGCCAACATGAGACGCATCGCCATCCTCGCACTGGCCGTCGTGCTCGTCGGCGGGACACGGCTCGACGCGCAGCCTCGCAGCATCGCGGACCGGACCCAGGGGCTCGAGCGGGTTGAGGGGTTCATCCCGTTCTACTGGGAAGCCTCGACCGGAACGCTTCTGTTCGAGGTCGAGCATTTCAACGAAGACGTCCTGTACTTCATCTTCACGGCGCAGGCCGCCGGTTCGGTCGAGCTGGGTCTCGATCGCGGCATCGACCAGGAAAGGTCGTGCACTTCGAACGTGTCGGCCCAGACGTGCACGTTGTCCAGCAGAACGTTTCGTTCCGAGCGTCGGGCGATTCAGCGGCGCTCGCGCGGAACGTCGAGGATTCCTTCGCATCATCCGTGCTCGCGGCGCTGCCGATCGAGGCCACGGACGGCGACCGTGTCCTCGTCAATGCGAACCCGCTGCTCCTGCGCGATGGCGACAACGTCATCGGCCGTCTACGGCGGCTCGAGCAAGGCACGTTTCGGGTCGACCTCGATCGGAGCGCGATCTACATGGATCGTACGCAAGCCTATCCCACCAACACCGAGGTCGAGGTGCGGATCACCTACGCGGGCGATCGGCCAGGGTTCCTCGTCGAGAGCGTCACGCCCGACTCCCAGCTCCTGACGATCCGGTTCCACCACTCCTTCCTCGAAGCACCGACCGGGTACGTGCCTCGGCGGGCCGACCCTCGGATTGGCGTCCGCTCGATCATGTTCAAGGACTACGCCACACTGTTCAATCGCAACCCGGAGGTTCGCTGGATCTCCCGCTACCGGCTCGAGAAGAAGGATCCAACCGCGGCCATGAGCGAGGCCGTTAAGCCGATCATCTACTACATGGATCCAGCCATCCCGGAACCCACCCGAAGCGCGATGCGTGAGGGCGCCCTGTGGTGGAACGAGGCGTTCGAGGCGGCTGGCTTCGAGAATGCCTTCCAGGTGGCGGACCCGCCCGCCGACATGGATCCGATGGACGTCCGCTACCCCTACATCGTGTGGATCAATCGGGACGAGCGAGGCTTCTCGAGCAGCGGTAACTACATCGATCCGCGGACGGGCGAGGTGCTGGGCGCCAAGACCCGCATGGACTCGCACCGCGTCCGCACGATCAGCCACTACTGGCAGGGCTACCACGCGACGGACGATGGGGGCGCGGAGGACTGTGGAATGCTCCTCCCGCCCTACGAGTACTTTCTGCCGCGCGTGGCGCACTTGACCGAAAACGGCGGGGCCCAGTCGTCCATGGAAGACATCCCGCCCGGCGAGCAGGAGATGGTGCTGGCCCGCCAGGCCGTCCTGACTGCGCATGAGCTCGGGCACACCCTGGGTTACGATCACAACTGGAACTCCAGCATCAACAATCGCGCCTCCGTGATGGAGTATCCGACCCCCAGGGTGAAGGTCACGCCGGACGGTCGTCTCGATCTCAGCGAGGCATTCGCCGAGGGCGTGGGCGCCTACGATATCTTCATGACTCGATACGCCTACACCGAGTTCGCGGCAGAGGACGAGGCGGCCGGGCTCGAGGCGATCGTCAAGGAGATGCGTGACGCCGGGATCATCTACACGCCCCGGACGGACCCTCGCTACACCTGGTACGACGACCTCGGGTCACCGACGGAGTATCTGCGCGAGACCGTGGCGGCGCGAGCGATCATGCTCGAGCACTACGGCCCCGGCATCCTGAACCCGGGCGAGCCGATCGGCGCCCTGCGCGACATGCGACTCTGGATGGTCTACCTCCATCACCGATGGGCGATTGAGAGCGGGATAAAGCATCTGGGCGGCATGTTCCACAACCGTGTTCTGAGGGGTGATGACCTGCCGGCCACCGAGATCGTGCCGGCCGACCTGCAGCGCGAGATCCTCTCGCTCTTCATGGAGGCCATCCAGCCAGAGGGCCTGGCGATCCCTGAGGAGCTCCTCGTGCACCTGACACCGGATCCCTGGGGAGAGAACAAGGAAGATCTGTCGGATGATTACGCCTTCGATCATCTGCGTGCCGCCCGGATCCTCGCCGCGATGGTGATCGCGGACACGCTGCAACCTGATCGCGCGGCGCGCTGGATCGCGTTCGAGGACCGGCAGGAGAACGCCCTCACGCTGCCCGAGGTGATCGACACGATCCTGGCGCATACCTGGCGCGCGCAGCGGGCCACTACCGTGCGGCTCCGGTCGCTCCAGCGCGTCACCGAGCAGGTCACCCTGGATGCGCTGATGATCCTGGGCGCGCACCGGGACACGACCCCGGAGGTCCGGGCCGTCGTGCTAGACACGCTCGCGACGCTCAGGGAACAGCTGAGCGAGAGGAGCACTGAGCACGCGGTCACCCGTGCGCACGTCAGACAAGCCGTGCGTGACATCGACCGTTACCTCGAGGATCCCGAGGCCGTCGCGCCCGACCGAGCGGCACCGACATGGGGCGACCGGCCGCGGTCCCGCAATCCCCTGGCCCCTGGGCCGCCGCTTGGAGGAGGGCCGCTCCCATAGGCGCCGGATGCCTGTCGACTCTCGCGCCCAACTGGGCTCGCATCCAGCCGTTACCCCGGTAGCCCGGAGCTGGCGCATCATGGCGGTCCCTCTCGCCTTGATGGTCCTGCTGATCCCGGCCGGGGTGGTCGCCCAGTCGGTCGGTGCGCCGCTGCCGCCCTGGACGCCAGGCACGCTCGACATCCACCGGATCAGCACCGGGCGGGGCAACGCCGCGCTGCTGGTGTTTCCTGACGGCACGTCGATGCTCGTGGATGCGGGCGATGGGAACCCCGAGCCACCTGCCGGCGCTACACCCATGCCCGACGCCACGCGCACGCCCGGTGAGTGGATCGCCCGCTACGCGAGACGGATGCTGGCTCACGATCCCGATCCGGCGATCGACTATGGCTTCATCACGCATTTTCACGGCGACCACATGGGCCGGCTGACGCCGGACTCGCCCACGCACGCGTCGGGTCGCTACAAGCTGACGGGCTTCACCGACGTGGCCAGGTGGATCCCGATCCGCACGATGCTGGACCGGGGATGGCCCGACTATGCCTACCCGCGTCCGCTCGACGACCCGATGATGGACAACTACCGCGCGTTCCTCGAGGCGCGACGCTCGCAGCCAGGCCTGACCGTAGAGCGGTTCCAGCCCGGGCTCAACGATCAGATTGTGCTGCGTCACACACCGGAGCGATACCCGACCTTCGAGGTCAGGAACGTGGCCGCCAACGGCGAGGTGTGGACGGGCGCCGCGGCCATGACGCGGCACCAGGTTCCGCCCCTGTCCGTGACTCCGCCCGATGACTGGCCGACGGAGAACCAGTGCAGCATGGCGGTCCGAGTGAGCTACGGACCGTTTGATTTCTACACCGGTGGCGACATGCCGGGCCAGCCGGCGCCAGGGTACCCGGACTGGCATGACGTCGAGACGCCGGTCGCGAAAGCCGTGGGGCCGGTGGATGTGGCAGTTGCGAACCATCACGGCATCGGCGATGGGACCACGGAGTTCTTCGTTCGAACACTGCGACCGCGTATCTGGGTCGTTCCCTCGAGAGCGGCCGGTCACCCCGATCGCTTCGTGTTCGGCCGGATGATCTCGACGCGGCTCTATCCTGGTCCCAGGGACGTGTTCTCGGTCACGACTCAGGAAGCGACCCGGCAGGTCGTCGTGGCCCTGACCCAGCTCGCGAGCGACCAGGGGCACATCGTCATCCGCGTGGGCGACGGTGGCTCCCGCTATAGGGTCATCATCCTGGACGACTCGGACGAGACGAACATGGTCAAGGCAGTGCACGGACCGTACGACGCGAGGTAAGAATCCTATCTGATCCACTCCGCACTCCCGCATGAGCGGCAGTGAATTTTCAGCGCGGCGCTGGCGTCGATGATCTATGTGGGGATGGTTGTCCACCAGGACGACGAGCGGTCACGGCTGGGTCGCGGGTGGCTGGTCGGGAGTTCTCCTCCGATGCTCGGAGGCCGGCCCGGCGGCGACGCGCCCGCAGGTACACCTCCTCGGCCTTGAGCACGGTCTCGAAATTGACCCGGCCTGCGGGTGGTTGGGCCGCCATCCTAGTACTACTTTGTTAGATCGCACAATTTGGGCGAGATCCGACAAGTGATCTAATTTGAGGACATTGTACTTTTCCGGCGAATTCGGTACCCTGCGCGGTAGTGCACGACCGCCGCACGGGGGGTCAGTTGCGTCGCCTGATGAGATGGCTCGAGGCCTTCAAGGCGTGCTTCGGCCATCGCGCACAGGAGCTGGCGTTGCGCCGGTACGGAGGGTGAGCGAAACTTAGAGTCTCCCTCTGGGATGGGTGAAACCCCTCGCCTTTAGGCGAAGCCTTCAGGAGGCCGCAGGGCCGGACCTCTTCGGGCTCTGGGACGTGCGCCGTGATAGTCGGCTTCAGCCGACGCGGCGCACTGATTCCCTCGCCTTCAGGCGAGGGAGACTCAATTGGAAATTGAAACGGCTCCCACACCCTGTGGTTTGATGACGTTAAGCAAAACGGCCATCAACCCACGAGAGAAAGGAGCCGAGATGAGCAGTGTCCTACGTCCTGTCAGGAAGCGCAAAGAGGGTCGCAAGCTGGGCCGGGTCGAGGTCATCCGGCGCGAGGACTACACCGCGCTGGAGCTGGACGCCAAGGTGGAGCTGATCCGCTCGCTGGTCCCGCTGGGCTTGATGCACGTGGAGGAGGTGCTCGACGAGGAGGTAACGGCGCTGGCTGGCGAGCGCTACGCCCGCAAGGCCGCGTCGATCGGGGGCCGCCGGCACGGTAGCAACCCTGGGACCGTCGGCCTGGCGGGGCAGCGGGTGCCGATTCGGGTGCCGCGGGTGCGCGGGGTCGCGGGGCGGGAGATTCCGTTGCGCGCCTACGAGGCGTTGCATGGCGACGGCGCGGTGAATGACCTCCTGCTGGAGCGCGTGCTCTATGGGATCTCGTGTCGCAACTACGAGCCGGTGCCACGCCAGGATCGTGTCCGGCCGCACGATGTTCGCAATCTCCGCGAGAGCCTTGCGCCCGTCAGTATCCAACGGCCTCGACTGGCCGACGCAGGCCAGGCCGGTGACCGGGATTATGCTCTGCGAGAACACCTTCGCATTATTTGACCGTACGGGCATGGGCGCGGCACGACGACGCGGACCCTTTCGTCGAAGGCGTGGTATCGACGATTGAACGACTTCCGTCGACGGTTTCGATCACGTCCAAGTTTCGGCACAGGACGGGGGAGGGTCGGCGCGCTACCGGGAGGGGCTCGGCTCGGTGAGATGCACCGTCGCCGCCGTCTGGAACTTGCGGTAGTCGGAGAACTCGGAGGTTCGGTTGATGTGCATCTTCCGCAGGAGCAGGACGCGCGCGGTCCCCTCAATCTTCGAGCTGGAGGGCAGCCAGATCTCATCGTTGACGAGCGTACGTTCGAATGCCAGCCTCGTCCCCTCGTGGAGTCGAGCCACGATGCCGAGCCCGAAACCAATTGTCTCGCGCACCCTCATGTCGACCCGGACCAACTCGTGGTCGGTCTCGCTGAACCACACCCGGCCGCTGATCTTCGACCAGAGGCGGCCCTCTGTTGAGCGTGCCTTGACGTCGCTCCGCCGTGCCAGGTGATAGCGGAGGCTCGGGTGCCCATCGATCCACTCCCGACCCTCGAGCGTAGCATCGAATATGCGGAACGCATCGTCGATCGACTGCGCGTACTTCTGCCGTTCATTGGCAGCCGTCTCGAGCCGCCGCTCCCGATCGCGGGCCGACTCGCGGGCGCGCTTCCGCGATGCGTTCTCGACCTTCTTCCGTTGCTTGCGTTCCGCCTTCGCGATCTTCTCCGGGTCGACGGATTCACCGTCTTTCGAGACCAGACGGCGGTAGCCGAGCTCCGGATCTCGGAAAACCTCGTAGACCTTCTCCGAGTCTTTCACGACGGAGCCGTCGCGATCGCGTTTCCAGGATCGCTCCGTCTCGATGAAGGTGTACCGCGATCGTAAGGGGTTGTCCTCCTGCAGGCGCCTCCGCACCTGCTCCAGGAACGCGCGAGGGTCCGGGAGCGGAGCGTCATGGGGAGTCTGGGCCTCGAGTGCCGGGGAGGCGGACGGCCCGCCCAGCAGCATCACGGCGACGACGACGCGGCGTGCATCGAATCTCATTTTGAGATCAGACGGCCGAGTCGACGAAAAAGTTCGGGCTCCATCGAAAGCCCGACGGCACGACCCACGCATCGACGGGAGCGAGTGCGCCGGCTCCGTCAGTGGGGAGTACACTGTCGCTGCCCTGAAGCCACACCACGCCACCCCGTACTCGTGTGTCAAGAAAGCGTTGGTCGGTCAACGGCCCGCGGACTTACGGGCCGGAGCGACCGCAGCCCGGCAGGCCCGCGTCGAGGCCAACCTGTGGGTCTCGAATTCGTCATCAGGCTGTCGCTGGGAGCTGGACCAGCCCCCGGCAGTGAGATCCGCACAGCAGACGGTCTCCCACCGTCAGGTTCGGTGCCGCTGGCGCGGCCGGCGCAGCACGGTCAGCTGTTGCTTGAGCAGGAGAGGGAGCTCCTCCATCCGCCTTCTGAGCGAGACACTTTCTGATGTAGACGCAAGGGCACACGAACGTGATGCGCGCGCAGGCAGTCATCGTGGATCTACTGGCCGTCGCGCCTGTGGGTCTCGAATTCCTAAGTCTCTCGCACAATCGAGGCCCGGGACAACGTTGCGTGGCGCCTGAGTTCTGACCCACGCTGGCTCGCGCAGGAAGGACATCCTGCTCGCCCTGCTTCGCCTGGCCGTCACAGCCGCGAAGCGCCGTTTATCCCCTCGTGTAGTACGCTTGCGACCTGGATCCGTGTCGGGGAGAGGTTCCGCGCCCGCAGGTCCGTCATGAGATTGATTTCCCCCAAGCTGGAGTACGTCTTCGGCGAAGGGGAGATGCGCCGCAACGCGTTGGCGCTTCTCCGCTACGCCGGCTTCCTTGTCGCGCTCGTCTTCCTCTACGCCTCGATCTTTCACGTGATCATGAAGCAGGTTGAAGGTCAGTCTCATTCATGGGTCACGGCCATCTACTGGACGCTGGTCACGATGACCACTCTTGGCTTCGGCGACGTCACGTTCAGCAGCGACGCCGGTCGCCTCTTCAGCCTCGTCGTGCTCGTGTCAGGTGTGGTGCTGCTCATAGTAGTGCTGCCGTTCACGTTTATCCGCTTCTTCTATGCTCCGTGGCTCGAAGCCCAGGTTCGACTGCGCGCGCCGCGGTGGATCGCCAGCTCTGTTCGGGGACACGTCATCATCAGTCACTACGACGAGATCGCGGCCGGGTTGATCGAACGGCTGAGAAGCCAGGGCATCCCGTACTACGTCGTCGAGCCGGATCCCGCAGCGGCGGCGCGACTCTTGACGGCCGGCGTGTCGGTCGTTACAGGCGACATCGATAGCCGGACGACCTACGAAGGACTGCAGGTCCGGCAAGCGCGGCTTGTGCTGGCCAACCGCGAGGATACGACGAACACGAACATCACCTTGATCGTGCGGGAGGCAGCCCCAGATGTCCGCATCATGGCCTTTGTCGAGAACGACGATTCGAGCGACATTCTGGAACTCAGCGGATGTACGTATGTTCTCCCCCTGAAGGTGCGGCTCGGCGAGTACCTGGCGAATCGTGTCAGCGCCGGACGCGGGAAGGCCGACGTCATTGGCACGCTCAAAGGACTCGAGATCGCCGAGTTCTCGGCACGCGAGACGCCGCTCGCCGGGCTCATGGTGCGTGAAACGGGCCTGCGGGCACGCACCGGGCTCAACTTCGTCGGCGTCTGGGAGCGGGGGAGACTCAAACCGGCCTTCCCTGACACGAAGATCGCGCAGGACGACATCGTCGTCGTCGTCGGCGTCCCCGAGCAAATCCGGGCGCTCGACGGCATGCTGCAGCGCAAGAGCAGCCCCGCGGGCCCCGTGCTCATCATCGGCGCGGGTACGGTCGGTCACGCCGCCGCCACCGCGCTCACACGCAAAGGCCTGTCCGTGCACGTGCTCGATCGAGATCAGCAGCCCTGCGACCGATTGCAGCCTGTCGTTGACAAGGCCTTCGTTGGCGACGCCAGTGATCGCGCAACCTTGATGGGGGCCGGATTGACCGAAGCCCCGTCGGTCCTGCTCACCACCAATGATGACGCGATGAACGTCTATCTTGCGGTCTACTGCCGGCGCCTCAAGCCTGACCTGCGCATCGTCAGCCGGATCACGCACGAGCGCAACCTGGAAGCGATTCATCGCGCTGGGGCGGACTTCGTCCTCAGCTACTCGTCGCTCGGAGCCGAAGCCGCGATCTCTTTGATTGAGGGGCACGAACTGGTCATTCTCGGCGAAGGTGTCGACCTGTTCTTGGTGGGCTTGCCGGCTTCGTTGGCAGGCAAGACACTCGCCGAAACGGGCATCGGCTCGCGCACCGGCATGAGTGTCGTGGCGATCCAGCAGGATGGTCGGCTGGTGACGCACCTACACGCCTCGATGCAGCTCGAACCCCAGGCCGAGCTCGTGATGTTCGGCAGCGTCAGGCAGCGGGCCGCGTTTACCGAGACGTTCGGCTAGAGGCGCTGTGACCAGCTGTTGCCCCAGAGGCCTGGACCGAGGCTGCTCGCCTGTCCGACCGCCTGAAGCGTCGAGGGATCAAGGGGCAGACCCTACGGCAACCGGACCGCCGTAGCGTTGGTCCCACCGCCCCAGATCTGCCCGGCGTGGTTCCAGTAGAGCGCGCGCTCCACTGCGATCGCAATGCCGTTGGTCACCGCGATGAGCGCCCCAAAGCTCTCGTCGACCAGCTCCGGCACCTCCGCGTTGACCAGGACGGTCTTCCGGCTCGTCGGCGGGACCGTGTAGGTCTTGACCACGGTCGCGCCACTCGCCCGCAGGTAAGTGATCTGCACCTCCGCCGCCGTCGCCGCCGGGTTGGCGGGCAGGATGAAGCTCTGGTACCCCATGGGTGCCCCAACCCGACCCTCGGCCAGCCCCCACTTGGTGCCGGTCGCCGTCACACCGAAGGCGTTGTGCGCCTCGTACCAGGTCGCGAACCCGCCCGCCCAGTACATGGCCCTCTCGACGATGACCGGCAGGTCTGAGACCACCGTCGTCGAGACGTTGGCACTCGCCAGCTGCGGGGCTTCGGCCTCGAGCTCGATCGTGATCCGCCCGTTGGCCGGCACCGTGTGGGGACGGACGATCGTGACGCCGGTGTCAAGCAGATAGGTCACGGTCAGATTCGCTGGCGCGGCGTTGGCGTTACTGGCCAGGACGAACGTGTCGAAGAAGAGGCCCGTGGCGCCCTCGGCGAGGAACCAACTGGTGGCGGCCTCAGGCACGCCGGCCGACTCGTGGCCGCCCTCAAACATGCGGGCGCCGGGGAGTCCGCCCGCGCCGGGGCGGGGGAAGTACATCGCGCGCTCGGCGATGATGGGCAGCGTCGAGGTCACGCCGATCCCGAAGGACTTGCCGACCAGCGCCGGCAGGTTGCCGGCGAAGAGCGTCACCCGGGAGGTCGCGCCGACGGGAACGACCTGGACGACCGGGGCGCGCCCTGGACCAGACAGGTGACGGTCGCCGTCGCCGCGGCGAGGTTGGCGTTGGCCAGCAAGAGAAACGTATCGAAGAAGCCCTGGCTCCCCTCGGCGAACTGCCAGGTGGTCTCCGGGCTGTTGACGGCCTTGGCCGTGTGGCCGCCGTAGTGCGTGGCACCGGGGGCAATCGACGGGCCGGCTGGGCTTTTCGCCGGCCGCGGTGCCGGGACCGAGGCATCCCAGAGCATGGATCGTTCGACAGACAGCGGCAGCGCGCTGTCCGAGGAGACGACGGTCGAGACGGCCGCGGTTGCCAGGCCGGCAATGTCGTTGACCCGGAGCGTCAGCTGCGAGTTCGCGGTCAGCGTCACGGTGTGGATGACCGTGCTGCCGTCCTCCTTCAGGAAGGTGATCGTCACGGGCGCCGGCACACCGTTGGGGTTGCCGAGCAGCAGGTCGAGATCGAAGAAGGGGCCGGTCGCGCCCTCCGCCAGGTAGTAGAGGAGCTGCGTCACGGTCACAGTTGCGGTGGTGGTGGCGCCGGTGTCGTCGGTCGCCGTGAGGGTGATCGTGTTGACGCCGGGCTGGAGCGGGATGAGCGGCGCGCGCCACGTCGTCGTCCCCTCGGCCGTGCCGGCGCCGCCGCGGTCGTTCTCCCACGTCACGCTCGTGACCGCGGCCCCGGCGGTGTCGAGGCGGAGGCTGCCGGCGGGCCGGGTGGTCGCGCCGGCCGTGCCGGACAGGTTGAGAAACGGGGAGGTGTGCGTGATGCTGGCACCGTCGACCAGGCCGTCGAGGGCGACGGTCACGGCGGGCGTCGTCGTGAACGTTACATCCGGACCGTGCGCGACGCCGACGGCGTTCGTCCCCACGGTGCGGAAGTGATACGTGGTGTTAGCAGCCAGACCGGTCACGGCCGTGCTGACTGCGGTCGCCGTCGAGCCGCTCACTGGACTCTGATCGGCCGTGACCGTGGTGCCGTAGGTCGCGTCCAGTCCGTACTCGAAGGTGACCGTGCTGGTGTCATCGTTGGCGTGGTAGACCGTGCCATTGAGCGTAGCGCCAGCGGACCCGATCCCCGAGGCCGCATCGGTCGTGACGCCAGGCGCGGCCGTGAAGAAGAGAAGATGCGGATCGGCTGGACGGGGAGGCGGCACAAGGTGCATGCTGCGCGTCATACCAGTCGAAGTCCGAAGGGCGACACAGAATGGTGAAGTTTCGATACCGAAACAAAGACTAGTGTGCGTATTCGCAGTGCCGGCCGTTCCAGTCCCCGTCGTGGAATCCAGAATCCGAGAGGTCGCCCCCCCGAAGATGAGATTGTCCTTGAACTCATTGTCCTGCCCAGCTGACACGGCAATCGGGGCCATCGCAATCCTGTGATCTGTGACGATGTAGTTGTCTTCGATCATGTTTTCGTTCGGTCCGGAACCCTCAGGACCAAGCCAATGGATTGCACACCAGCTTCGGTTGCGTCCAAGATGGTGTTGCTGACGATCTGCGAGTATTGGGGTGGCACAAGGGGTGGAAAGCACCCTGGGGCCAGCAACAGTCCCTGCGACTGCATGGTGATCCCAATCTCGGCGTCGATGATGGTATTGTCCGCGACGCGCACGCCATCCGAATCGATGAGGGAGACGCCGATGTCGGAGTTACGCCCGTATTCTGCTGCGCGGTCGCGAACAGGTCAGTGTCGAACCCTGGGCACAGAAACGTGATGCCAGACCCGGCGCCGGTCGAGGGAGTCGGTGACTTGAAGTTGCTGATCTCCGAACCTGAAACGCTGCCCTTCGCACCACGTGACACCTGAACGCCGTTCGGCGCGTGAGGCGGCACCTGAACGCCGGTCGGCGTGTGACTAGACGGCGCATCGGGCCCTGTCAGCATGCTTTGCCGAACATCAATGTTGATCCCCTGACCATCAGCCAGAATCCCGACGCGTGTCGTATTCATGACCATCACCTGCAGGAGCTGCAGGAGTGTCTCCGTTGGGGGATTCAAGGGATCAAACGTCGCGAGGTCTTGGCCTTCGGCGAGAATCCCGATGCCCTGGGCCTTGCCATCCGCCCCGCCGATATTGAGGACCGACACGTTGCTGATGGTGCCAGGCACCAACCCGTACCGAATGCCCACCACCTCTCCCCGAGGGACCGCGGGCACCATCATTGACTGGCCGTCAACCGTCAGGTTTTTGATGTCCACGGCGGCTGCTGCGACAACGTTGATAATGGGTACCCCGGTCACCCCAGCCCCAAAGATGACCACGTCTGATTTCGACGGGCCAACGCCTATGATGATGAGGGACTGCATCGAGCGGATACGCCTCACGCCCGTATCATTGACTGTGACGCGCTCACGGTAGATCCCCGAGCAAATCTCGATCACGGGGTTGGGGTCCTCCATCGCCATGGCCTCGTCCACGGCCGCCTGCACGGTGGCATGCGTGACCGGACCTGAGGGGGTATCCCCAGCCGGACAGCTCGCTGCCAGCCGACCCGCCACCTGCCCAACGACCAGTGCGGCCCGGGCGGGCGTTGGCGTCAGGGCCAGCGAGATGAATACTCCGAGCGCAGCGGTGTAGCGAGGCAACGGCGACAACCCTGTCTGCCCCCCTCGACGGTTTCCAGCCTGCACGATCATGTTTTCTCTCCCGCGGCTCCACACAGAGACTCCCGCCTCGCCTGCCTTAGACGCCGGCGAGCGTGGCCCTTTGCGCTGCGTGCCGGACGGATCTTGTAATACTGCTCCCGTCCCTCGGTCAAATCCCGCGCCGGCCGCAGCACAATCGAATCCCAGGGCGACGATGCTGAGGGAGTGCGCTAGTCGAGCACGGCAACTAGTACTACTTTGTTAGATCGCACAATTTGGGCGAGATCCGACAAGTGATCTAATTTGAGGACATTGTACTTTTCCGGCGAATTCGGTACCCTGCGCGGTAGTGCACGACCGCCGCACGGTGGGTCAGTTGCGTCGCCTGATGAGATGGCTTCGAGGGAGGGTGAGCGAAACTTAGTTGGAAATTGAAACGGCTCCCACACCCTGTGGTTTGATGACGTTAAGCAAAACGGCCATCAACCCACGAGAGAAAGGAGCCGAGATGAGCAGTGTCCTACGTCCTGTCAGGAAGCGCAAGAAGGGTCGCAAGCTGGGCCGGGTCGAGGTCATCCGGCGCGAGGACTACACCGCGCTGGAGCTGGACGCCAAGGTGGAGCTGATCCGCTCGCTGGTCCCGCTGGGCTTGATGCACGTGGAGGAGGTGCTCGACGAGGAGGTAACGGCGCTGGCTGGCGAGCGCTACGCCCGCAAGGCCGCGTCGATCGGGGGCCGCCGGCACGGTAGCAACCCTGGGACCGTCGGCCTGGCGGGGCAGCGGGTGCCGATTCGGGTGCCGCGGGTGCGCGGGGTCGCGGGGCGGGAGATTCCGTTGCGCGCCTACGAGGCGTTGCATGGCGACGGCGCGGTGAATGACCTCCTGCTGAAGCGCGTGCTCTATGGGATCTCGTGTCGCAACTACGAGGCGGCCGCCGAGGCGATTCCCGGCGCGATCGGGCTGTCGGGGTCGACGGTGTCCCGAGGCTTCATCGAGGCCAGCGCCGCGAAGCTTCACGAGCTCCAGGAGCGGGACCTGGCCGCTGAGGACGTCGTGGCCATCGTATTGGACGGCAAGACGTTCGCCGAGGCCACAATGGTCATCGCACTGGGCATCACCATTTCTGGGGCGAAACACTTCCTCGGCTTCGTGGAGACGGACACGGAGAATGAGCGGGTGCTGACGCTGTTCTTGCGGTCGTTGGTCGAGCGGGGCTGGACCTCTCGCAGGGCCTGCTGGTGATCCTCGACGGCAGCAAGGGGCTGCGGGCAGCCGTCCGGAAGACCTTCCGCCACCGCGCCCTGGTCCAACGGTGCCAGTGGCACAAGCGGGAGAACGTGGTGAGTCACCTGGCCAAGAGCGAACTGGCGGCGTGGCGTCAGCGCCTCCAGCGCGCCTACAACCGGCCGGAGTACGACGAGGCCCTCACGGCGCTCAAGACGCTCCAGGGCGAGCTCGACGAACGGAACCAGTCGGCGGCTCGGAGCTTGACAGAAGGTCTGGACGAAACCTTAACGCTGCATCGCCTCGGGCTGTACGAGGTGCTGGGCCGGTCGCTGAAGACGACGAACTGTCTGGAGTCGGTCAATGCGCTCGTTGAGGAACGCTGTGCGAAGGTTGACCACTGGCAGAACTCGAGCCAACGCCACCGCTGGCTGGCGACCGCGCTCCTGGACATCGAGCCGCGCCTGCGGAAGCTGATGGGCTACCGCCACCTGCCCACGCTTCGTGCCGCGTTGAAGCAAGAACTGAAGATCGACACGACGACATCGAAGAAGGCCGCATGACGAATCCGGAGCCGTAGAGAGTTTCAATTTGAGTCTCCCTCGCCTGAAGGCGAGGGAATCAGTGCGCCGCGTCGGCTGAAGCCGACTATCACGGCGCACGTCCCAGAGCCCGAAGAGGTCCGGCCCTGCGGCCTCCTGAAGGCTTCGCCTAAAGGCGAGGGGTTTCACCCATCCCAGAGGGAGACTCTAAGAATGGGCTTGACTCGTTGTTCGCGTACTGGGTTGTGACGTGGCGCACGGACGGCATGGCAACGGTTTGTACCTCCTGGTGGAGCCTACCGGCGCGCGGCGCTGGATACAACGGCTCGTCGTCCACGGACGCCGGCGCGAGTTGGGCCTCGGCGGCTTCCCGCTCGTCTCGCTGAAGGAGGCGAACGAGAAGGCGTTCACCAACCGCAAGCTGGCCCGCGAGGGCGGCGACCCGCTCGCGGACCGGCACCGTCACGCGAACGTGCCCACCTTCGCCGAGGCGGCCGAGCGCGTCTGGACGGACAAAACCCTCGGCTGGCGCCACCCCGGGCACGCCCACGACTGGATGGCGAGCCTGACGCGGCACGTGCTTCCCCACATCGGCGACACGCCGGTGTCGAGCGTCAGCAGCGCCGACATGCTGGACACGCTACGGCGCATCTGGCACGTCCGGCCCGAGACCGCGCGGCGCGTCCGCCAGCGGATCAGCGCCGTGATGGACTGGGCCGTGGCCATGGAGTACCGCAGCGACAATCCGTGCCACCGGATCGGCCCGGTCCTCGGCCCGCAACAGGACCTCGTGGAGCACATGCGCGCGCTGCCGCACGGCGAGGTGGCGGGGGCGATTCAAACGATGTGGGGGTCGGGGGCGACGCCGGCCGTCAAGCTGGCGTTTGAGTTTCTGGTGCTGACCGCGGCGCGGTCGGGAGAAGTGCGCGGCGCCCGGTGGGACGAGATCGATCGGCCGGGCCGCGCGTGGACGATCCCCGCGACGCGGATGAAGTCAAAGCGCGAGCACCGGGTGCCGCTGTGCGGGCGCGCGATGGCGATTCTCAACGCGGCGCGGACGCTCGCCGACGGGTGCAGTCCGCTCGTGTTCCCCGGCCAGGGCGGCACGCCGATCAGCATCACGCGGTTGCCGCGGCTCCTGCAAGACCTGAAAGTGGCCGCCGTGCCGCACGGCTTCCGCTCCTCGTTCCGGGACTGGGCGGCCGAGGAGACGAGCCATCCGCGCGAGGTGGTCGAGGCGGCGCTCGCGCACGTCGTGGGCAACCAGACCGAGGCGGCCTACGCCCGCTCGGACCTGTTCGAGCGCCGTCGTCACCTGATGGACGAGTGGGGGGCCTACCTCGGCGGTGAGGGCACGGCCGACGCACCGCGATGCACGGACCTGCGGAGGGCCGGCTGATGATCGCGCATCTTCAGGAACGGGCGGCCGCCTTGAGCAGCGGGCAGGCGCGAGGATCATTCGTGACGTGAGACCGATGACGAGAAGCCATGACTGACTCGGCAACAACGTTCGCTATCGACTCCCCCCGCCGCTCGCTGAAGCCGTCCCGTGGGAAAGGCGGGAGCTGATGGCCTGGTGGCGTACACCGTCGGCGCAGACACCCACGTGGTCCCTGGAGGACGACCACACCGCGTTTGTCGCGACCCTCAAGGCGCAGATCGAGCAGGGCGTGGCGCCGTGGCAGCAGTCGTGGAAGCCCGGCGAGCGCCGACTCCCGGAACACCTCGTGAACGGGAACGCGTACCGGGGCGTGAACTCGCTGTACCTGAGTGTCGTCCAAACCGTGAAGGACTACCGCGACAACCGCTGGGCGACCCCCACGCAGATCCAGGCGCTTGGTGGTCACGTCCGTACAGGCGAGAAGGCGACGCCCGTCCTGTTTGACAAGTTTGACGACGAGAATGAGAAGCCGCCGCCCGGCGGCGAGCAGGACCACGAGCAGACCCGGCCGCCGATGGTAAGGGTCTACGACGTGTTCAACGTCGAACAGGCCGACGGCCTGACGCTCGAACGGCGCGACGACGACCGCGACAAAGAGCCTGAATGGAAAACCCATCAGACCGCCGAGCGCGTGATCCAAGAGAGCGGTGTGCGCGTGGTGCACGAACGCGGGGACCGCGCCGTGTACAACATGCACACGGATCACGTCACGCTCCCGGAACGGGAACAGTTCGCCAGCGCGAACGGGTACTACCAGACTGCGCTCCATGAACTCGGCCACGCCACCGGCCACCCCAATCGGCTGGACCGCGCCACGCTCACGAACGGCGTCGGGTATTTCGGCAGCGTGGAGTATGCCCGCGAAGAACTGCGCGCCGAAATATCGGCGATGCTGACCGGCGCGCGGGTCGGCGTCGGCCACGACGGGAGCCGTGGCGCGACGTACGTGCAGGGCTGGCTCACGGCACTGGAACACGACCCGCGGGAAATCGACAAGGCCGCCGCCGAGGCGCAACACATGTCGGACTACCTGCTGCGCCAGATCCGCGAGCACGAACAGGCGATCGCGCAGAAGTCCGCCGAGCTGGCCGCCAAATACTCTGCCGCACGGAGTCCACAGATCAGCCCCGCGCCGACGGCGCGACCGCTGGACCAGCGCCCGCCCCTGCCCGTGGTTGCCACCCCCGGACCCCGAGCGGATGATCGTCAACCCAAGGGGGACCCGCCGCCACGACGTGTGCCGCGATCTGGCGCGGGTGCCCGGGTGACTCGCCCCGTCACGCGCCCCCCGGTCCAGGACCGCGCGAGCCAGCTCGCGGCGCTCGCCGCTCTGGGCTGGACCGGGTGCGATGCTGAGTGGATCGCCCTGGTCTGTCTCCAGAGCGGCGTCTTTACGCGGTCTCAGTACGGGGCGTACTTCAAGACGGGTGAGGACCGAAAACCCGCCGGCCGCTTCGTTCGCGCGCTGCTCGAGAAGAAGCTCGCCGTTGAGGACGCGCGGGCCATCTTTCCCGGCGGCGCGCGGGCCGTCCACATCACACAGAAATCGATCTACCGGGCGCTTGGCATCCCGGATGTCCGCCACCGCCGGGGCCAGGAGGCGACCACGCAGGTGCTCATGCGCCGGCTGCTCGCGCTCGATTACGTCATCGAGCGGCCGACCCTCGGATGGCTCCCGACTGAGGCGGAGAAGGTGCAGCGGTTCGAGGCGCTCGGCATCGACCGGGGCGTGTTGCCATACCGCACGTACGGCGAGGACGCGACGGCACACAAGCGGTTTGTGGCGCTCAAGTGTCCCGTCGCCGTGGACGAGAACATGGCCACGTTCACCTACGTCGATCCGGGGCTGACGACCGATAGCGAGCTACGCGCGTGGGGGGTGGCCCACGCGCCGTTGTGGGCCGTGCTGCGGGCGCGGAGTTTTGCCGTGCACGTCGTCGCGATCGGCACGGGCATACAGGCGGCACAACGCGCCGAGCACGTGCTGAAACGCTGGATGCGCGACGGCGACGGCCAGGCCGAGACGCCCCCAGCCGGGCCGACCCAGGCCGACCCGGAAATCCGCCAAGAAATCGCCCGGCTCGTGGAAGCGATCACCGGCGGCAATCGTCAACTCTTGCGCGCGGCCGGCGGGTTCGACAAGGCGGCCGATCGTCTGGAGTGGTTGCAGAGACTTCCCGAGGGCGCGCCCACGAAAGCGCATCGGCGAGCCGCGATTGACCGGTACTCGATCTGGAGCACGATCCGGTTGGTCAGTCCCGAGGCGGCATTATTCTGACCCGCGCCATGTTGCCCCGTCGTCTGGACCGTTCCGGGGTCACGATGGGGGTCACGGCGGGGGTCGAGCAGAATGGTACACAGACAGAGGGGGGGGTGTACCAAAAACAGCGGGGGGGGTGTCCCACGCCACCCGTTGTTTTTTCGCTGTCGTTGTTCGTGGTTTTCGTCCTAGCCCGTCGCTGCCGAACCGCGCCAGCGGAGAGGGAGAGGACGGGAGCGACCCCCCCTTTTTTGCCGCTGGCGCGGCACGGCGATGGGGGGGTGTGGCACCAGGTGTACCACCTGGTGTACCACCCTCCCACCCGCCGTTGGTGGGGTCGCTCCCGTCTCAATGTATCCATGCTGGAAGGCTCAGACGCCCGCCCCAGGCGGGCACGTGACGGCCGACGAGTGGCGCGATGATTGACCGCCTTACCCGCATCTTCATGGTCATCGGCGGCGTGAGCGCCCGCGTGCGCCTGGACGTAGCCGAGCGCGTTCCCTGAGGCCGATCCCGTGGCGGTTCTCGTCCGGTATCACACCCAGAATTTTCACACGGCTGTCGTCGCGTGGCACGACGTGGCGCCGGGTGTGGCCGCGTTCCTTGCGGCCTCACTGCTCATCAACACGTACCGGATTGTGTTCGCCCGTTTGCGCGGCAGCTTCGGGCTCCGCGCCCGCCTTCCGCGCTGGCCACTTTCGCCCACCGACGACGGCTCGGCGATCGTCGTCGACCTGTCACAATCATTGTCGTTGATCAAGCTGGCACGCCACGAATCCCGCGCGGCGCGTGGCCGCGCTCGTGCTCGACGTGAAGGGGGATGTGTGTCACGACATCCGCCGGATGCTCGCTGAACTCGGCCGGGACGAGGACCCCTTCCGGGAGGGAAACATCGCCCCTGAGCGACCCCACGGGCGGGGATGTCGGTGTGCAACATCGGACCCCCCACCGGGGTCAAGAATCGATGATTCTGGGGGGGGGCGCTCAGGGCTTTTCGTATGGCCACGGGCATGGCCACGTCTCGTGCACAAACCTCAATAACCCTCGGGCGAAACATGGTCTGTGGTGGCGACATCGGCTGCAACATCAGGGCGAGTGATATGTTGCAGCGATGTATGGCCACGGACGGGGGTTCGCGTCAGCGGCGCTTGCTCTCGCGGCGTGCGGGTTTCGGCTTACTGGTGCGGGGCTTGCCCTTCTTGTACGCGCCTAGTTGCCGCCTTACCTGACTGACGATGCGCGGGTCCAGATCCTTGACCAGAGGGATCACGATGGGGCGGGCTGCTCCATCCTTGGTCATGATGTAGTGATCGCCACGATACCGGTCAAGAGACCAGCCCGCCGCCTCGCATTCCTTGATGAGCTTGCGCGCACTATACGACGACACGCTGAGCCTTGCCGA
The DNA here is from genome assembly GCA_965197935.1 of Vicinamibacterales bacterium. Lineage (GTDB taxonomy): Bacteria > Acidobacteriota > Vicinamibacteria > Vicinamibacterales > CAZQMT01 > CAZQMT01. The sequence goes on from CBDAOD010000003.1 coordinate 3,147,772, forward strand.
GTTGCGCCGACGCGAGATCCGCGGGCAGCATCCCCTCGATGATTGGGGTGCTTCCGTTGTGTGGCGCTATGCGGAATACCGGCAGGGGATGCGCATCGTGTTCGGCGGGGGCAATCACAACCGAGTTGGGGCTGCTTGAAACGTCTCCGCTCCGCTTCTTGAAGCCGCATTCCTCAAGTGCGGAATCAAGCGTCCCGCGGGCGATGCAGGACTCGAACCAGAGAGCCACGGCGTCACGCAGGGCCTGCACGGTGGCCTCTTCCGTGCTTCCCTGGGTCACTACCTGGATCGCGGGACACTCGCCAACCCAGCGGTCCTGATGCTGAGAGACCGACCCTTCCAGTCGAATCCGGTAGGCTTCTTGAGGCTTCTTCGTTGTCATCGATCCAGTGGGTTCCGGCGGGAATTCCTCAGGGTGCCATCTACCGGAGTTTCCCGCTCCGCGTTGCGGCGTGTCAAGCGCTTTCGAGGCGCTACGACCGAGAGCCGATCTCCGATCGAAGTCACCGCCAACACCGTAGTCGTCGCCTAGATCGCTACAGTGGGCCAGCCGTGATCGTCGTCGATCAGGTTCTCGAATCGCTGCACGCCGCCGCCGCGCCCGCGGTGCAGGACCGCCGTCCACGAGTAGCGGTCCGGCTGGAGCCCCGCCCAGGCCGTCTGCTCGAACTCTAGCGAGTCGGCGACGGTGGCCACCATTCGTGGGGCGGCCGCTCCCCACGCTGTCACGGGTACGCAAGCCCAGTGATCGCCGTCGTTCAATCCGCCGCGCTTGACGATCGGTGTCCGTTCGTTGACCGCGCCGTTGGTGGGCGCGGCGCGGTGCCCAATTGCGTCCACGAACGGCCCGAATCGTCCTCGGGAATCCAATTCTGAATAAGGGCTTCAGTGGGGGGTGTCAGCCCATGCGATGTCAACAAGCCCTTCGTCATGTGCAAGTTAGACAGATGTCAATTTAAGAAGAAGTAACCGTTACCCCCTAGTCTCAAAGGAGCGACACTCATGAACGGATCGAGATCAACTTTCATGCGGAAGGGCTACTGGCTTACGGCTCTTGCCGCAGCAGTACTGCTGGCGGCGTCCCCGGGGACGGCGTCGGCGCAGGTCGAAGTCACGGGACCGGACGAGGTGACCGAGGGCGGTGTCGCCACGTATTCCGTGTCGGTTAAGGGATATGTCGAGCCCGACGCTGCTGCAGGAACGGTGACAGTGACCTTGAATCCAACACCCGGCACTACGCCTGCTACCGCCGGTGAAGCTGACACTAACGATAGAGACATTTCCCCTAACCCCCTGACATTCGAGGTCGACTTTAAGGCTGGCCCGGCGTCGGGCGACGACGTCGTTGGCCGTGCGTTCAGCGCAACAGGCACCATCCGTCTGCAGACGCTCGACGACACGGACGCGGAGGACGAGGAATTCGCTGTGGCTTTCGTGCTGTCGGGGCATAACGACATTAATGACACTGACGTAGCGACTGGGGGCACGGAGATCGACCTGGACGGGGACCAGCCAGACGAACTCACGATCAAGGACGACGAGACTCAGTCCTACGACCTGACCGTGGATGAGGACGAACCCACGGAGGGGGGCGATGATCTCACGGTGACCGTCACCGCGAACCCTGCACACGTGGACGGCTCCGCGACTCTGGCGATGCAACTTGACGCTCCGCGGACTGTTGCCAGCCTCACCGGTCTGACGAATAACTCCCTCGAGGTGATTAACGCGACCAACCCCTTTCGAACCGCCACCGTCACCCTGGGCGAGAATGATAAGAACCGTGTCGACGACACGGTCACGGTTTCCGTGTATTCTGGCTCGGCGGGGAAGGCCACGTTGGTTGACTCATTGTCCATCACTATCGAAGACAATGACGCGCTGCCTGCGGTCGTGGTGATGGTGGTCGACGAGGATGGGGACGCCCTCGACCCGCAACCCACGGCGGTTGCGGAAGGCGAATCCGTCGAGGTGGCGGTGATGGTGGTCAACAAGGACGACAAGGCTATTGATGCCGCCGAGGATCTCAAGGTCCAGTTGATGCCGACCGGCACGGCCGATTCGGCGGACTACACGTTGGTCGGACCGGCCGACATCGGTATGGGCGACAGGATGAGCGAGAACATCACAATCGAGGTGCGGTCGGACGAGGACGTCGGCAGTGAATCGCTCATGTTCAACGCCGTGGTGACCGGTGATAGCGCCAACGGCCCAGGGACCCGCACGAGCGCGGGCGTGCTGTCGCTCTCCATTGAGGACGCCACGGAGAAGAAGATTACGCCGAAGGCGAGTGCGGCCGACTACGCGGCGCTCATGGCCGCGATTGCGGCGGGCGGCGGCGACGACGGCGTGAACCCGGGTGACACGGTCACGGTCATGACGAGTGACCTGTTCGACCTGCTGGACGGCTACACGGCCAGCTATGGCGTCTCCGTGGAGGGCGACTCGGCCAATGCGTCCGCGTCGGGCGAGGCGATCACGATCAACGCGCTGACGGCCGGCGAGGCCAAGATCACTGTTACCGGGACGGCGAGAATGGCATCGTCCTCGCTCATACCGTCGCAGACCGTGTCGAACGTCGCCGAACTCACGTTCCCTGTGATGGTGGTCGACACGGAACTGGTGGTCACGCTGAGCGCCGAGCCCATGGAGGTCGAGGCGGGCGGCACGACGATGATCACCGCGACGGCTAACCGATACGTCACGGTTGGGGACGGCGCGGTCGAGATCGCTCTGACCGTGGTTGGGGACGGCACACTGGATCCCGAGTCGATCACGATCGCGATGGGCGCCAAGAGCGGCTCCGCGATGTTGACGGCCAACGAGTCGGTGACCGTGGTGGCCACGGGCAGCGGCGTGACCGGCCTCATGCAGGTCATGGTGACCGCGACCGAGCCGGCGCCGGAGCCAGTGCCAGCGCTGCCGTTGATTGCGCAGTGGCTGCTCGGGCTGGGCCTGATGGGTGGCGCCGCGCGGCAGCTGTATCGGCGGCGGCGGCAGGGCTAGTCGAGCCCATCGTTCCTGAGAGCCCGGGGGGGGTAACAGGGAGGGGGGGGGACCCGGCGCGTTTGCGCCGGATCCCCTCTCGTGTTGTTGAGCGTCCCCGAGGGTTCTGCGGTAGGGGCCGGGTGTTCCTAGCTCGTGCCAAGCGATCTCCAGGCGAGCGGCGCCTCCGGTGTCCGTTCGCCTTTTTTTTGTTCGGAGCCACGACCCACCGCGGTTGATTCCGCAGATTGAGTCCGGCTCGTGCTTCGGGTGTCCACGGCGGTCCAGCCGCGTCGGTCAGTTCGTCCTCGTTCCGGCCCTGGTCGGCTCACGGCGATCGGCGGCTCAGTGGCCGCGCCAGCGCCACGCTCGATCCAGGAGCGCGTGAAGCCGTCCGGGAGAGTCCAGGGGTATCGAAAAAAAAGTGGGGGGCGTTTTGGGGGGTGTCAACGTGGATCGCATCTGCGGCAGCGCCCGTTGAGACGATTGGTGCGCCATCGCGGGCGTCTGACGGTCATGCCTGCCCCGCAGCGGCGGGCGGGATGATGCTGGACTTTCGGGGTGATCGGTGAGACGAGCACGAGGCCCAGTCCACGAGCGGCTTAGATAGTCCCGTAGGGTCTTGTTTGGAAAAAGGGGTACATCGAGGGAAGACGATGGTGCGGTGTGCCGGTAAGTGTCTGACTGTTAATCTCTTACGCCAGCTGTGCGATAGCCATGGCAGTAACGGCCCGCCCGGGCGACATTTCGGACAAAGGCGTTCGAGAGCGCGTTCTCGGGGTGCCGGCCTCGGGGCTTGCGTTTAGGGGATCGCGGCGAAAGCATGATGCCTCTCAGCATAACAGGATCAGGTGGCGAAAGCAGCCGACGCTGTCGTTACCCACTCAAGCCACTTTCGTCTATGAGCTGCACTCCGCTTCTGGACACGAGCAGCGCCTTGTCGAACCGGCGCAGAAACTCCATCCCGATCAGGATTTCGGAAGAGCTGAACTCAACAATCACGGTCCCGTCCTGTTGCTCGCCGTCCAACGCAGCTCTCCCCGTCGCCAGTAACTTGGCGGCTGTCGAGCCGTCGGCCAACGTCACCGTTGTCGTGCCCTCCAGCGGGAGCGCCAGCTCGATCGCGTAAGCAAGGGGAAGCTGGAGGAATCCGGTGAAGCCGGTGTCGATGATGCCGGTCAGCTCAAGACCGGGCGGCTCATGCCGCACGCCGCAGAGGTGGAAGGTAAGACAGGCGTTACCCTGCGCGTCGTACTGGCCACGCCCAGCCGTCATGTTGCCTCGCAGAGAAGCCCACCTTGAAGGCGCTCTTGGCGCCGATGCGGATCAGATGGAAGAGGCCGTGGGGCTCTGCCTTGCGGCCGATGCGGAACGCCTCCGCAGAAGATGGCGAAATATAGACCTTGCGGGTTCTGAGGCTGACGACCATGAACTCGCCTTCATGGCCGGCTGTGACCTCCTCGTCGAGACCCTCGTAGATACGCTCGGCCTCTCTGGCGATTTCCTCGGGCGAGGCCAACGCGAACACCTGCGGCACCATCGCAACCCCCAAACTGCCTGTGTCGTCACTGCGACTATAGCACCACCGGCTGGCTCTGCACGCACACCCGTAGAGACTCCGGCGTGGAGATCGATGCCCCGTCGCTGAAGTCGGCGCGGGATGCTAGAGGTGGGTTGCTTATCGGATCAAGCCCGACCGTTATCCGAGGGTACGGACTGGGCAGACCGCCGCCGCCCAGTCGTCCATCAGCCGTCGTCGCCGTTCGAACAGGTCCGACCGCGCGTACGCCGCCTCGACCTGGTTGTGCACCCTGTGCGCGAGCGCCGCCTCGATGACCTCGCGCGGGTGGTCGGTTTCCTCGGCCGCCCAGTCCCGGAAGGTGGACCGGAATCCGTGAGGCACAGCCGCAATATGCTGATCCTGGAGCAGCCGCCGTAGCGCCTGCTCGGGGAGCGGCGCCCCGTCCGCGGTGGGGAACACGAGCGGACTGGTGCCGTCGGCGAGCGTCCGCGCGGCATCGAGAATCGCCCTCGCGCGCCGTGCCAGCGGCACCCGGTGCGGGCGCTTCGCCTTCATGCGCGTCGCGGGGATCATCCACACCCGGCCGGCCATGTCGATCTCGGCCCACGCGGCCCCGCGCACCTCGCCCCACCGCGCCGCGGTCAGCACGAGCCACTCGCACGCCAGCGTGACGCCAGGGGCCGCCTCAGACATGCGAACCGCCGCGACGGCCGCGGCCATGTCCTGATGGGGTAACGCTCGCCTGTGCGCCACCAGCGCCTGCTGCGGGCCGAGGACCGGCCCGATCCGGTCGCAGGGGTTGTCGCTGCGGTACTCCATCGCCACGGCCCACTCCAACACCGCCCGGAGGCGCTGGCGCACGCGCCGCGCGGTCTGCGCCTTGTCGTGCCAGATGGGGGTGAGGATCGCCAGCACGTCGGCGCTCGTCACGTCGGAAATCAGGCGTGTGCCGATGCGGGGGAAGGCGTAGCGTTCCAGGCTCGCCAGCCAGCTTTTCGGGTGCCGGCTGCTCTGCCAGCCGGCCCGTTGCTGGTCCAGCACGCGGCGGGCGGCGTCGGCGAACGTCGGCGTCTGCTCCGCGCGGCGTTTCTCCGCGAGCGGGTCGCCGCCCTCGCGGGCCAGCTTACGGTTGGCCAGCGCCTTCTCGCGCGCCTCGGCGAGCGGGACCAACTGCGCGCTGCCGAGCCCGAGTTCCTGGTGCCGGCCGCGGACGACGAGCCGCTGGACCCAGCTGCGGGTCCCGGACGGCTGCACGAAGAGATACAAGCCCTGCCCGTCGCAGTAGCGTCCCGGCCCCGCCGTCCGCACGAAGAGGGCGGAGAGGGCCTTGTCGGGATGGCGGCCGCGGGGCTTCGTGCGTCGCGGCCCGGTCGCCGCGCCGGGCGCGCTATTCATTCCCGTATTATCTCGTGGAACACGATGCACGGTATAGGACGTTCGTGACATGGTTCAGTCCCTCCATCGACGTGATAAGTAATTATGAATAAGCTCTTTATGGTCGTCCTGGCATCACATGGGACGGCCGTGGACCTCACGCCTCGGTTGCTGCCATGACCGTTCGCCGGGCGGCGGGGTAGCTCGGCAGCTTGTCGGTCACGAGTTGTCGTGGCACGGAGCCCTGGCGCTTCAACAGTTTGCGGAAGAACCGGGCCGCCGCCCGCCGGTTGCGACGCGACTGCACCAGGATGTCAATTACGTCGCCGTCCTCGTCGACGGCCCGCCACAAGTACTGCTGCCGGCCCCGAATCCGCACGAACAGTTCATCGAGATACCACGTGTCCCCCTGGCGGCCACGCCGGCGCCTCAGTCGTCGAGCGTACTCGAGCCCGAAAGTGGTGCACCACTGGCGGATCGTTTCGTACGTGACGTCGATGCCGCGCTCGGCGAGGAGGTCCTCGACCTCTCGAAAACTGAGGCTGAACCTGTGATACAGCCAGACGGCGTGGCTGATAATCTCGGGCGGAAACCGGTATCCGCGGTAGCGGGGCGGCTGCTGACTCATCCGTTCAGTCTGCCACGAAGCTCTCAACCTGACAGTGCCTTGGCTTGGTCAGTTTCGGTCTGCTCCGGCTCCAGCGCCTTCGCGAGCCCGAAGTCCAAGACTTTGACCGTCCCGTCCGGTCGCACCTTGATGTTGGCAGGCTTGAGGTCGCGGTGGATCACACCGGCTTCATGCGCGGCCTCGAGCGCCTCCGCGATCTGCTTCGCGATCGGCAGCGCCTCGTCCAGCGGGATCGGCCCCTGGGCGATCCGGTCCGCGAGCGTGGGGCCCTCGACGAGCTCGAGGACCAGCGCCCGCGTCTCGCCGGAGTGCTCGAGGCCGTAGATATGGCCAATGTTCGTGTGGTTCAGCGAGGCCAGCACCTTGGCCTCGCGCTCGAACCGGGCCAGGCGGTCCGCGTCACTCGCGAACGCCTCGGGCAAGACCTTGATCGCGACGTCGCGGTTCAGCTGCGTGTCGTGCGCGCGCCAGACCTCGCCCATGCCGCCGGCGCCAAGCGGGGCGGAAATCTCGTACGGGCCGAGGCGGGTACCCGGGTTGATGGACATGACCGGATCAGTCGTGATCAGTTCGCCGGTACGAGGCGTTTCATCTCTTCGGCCAGATTCAAGACGATGCGCACTTCCTCCTGTTGAGGTACGCTGCGCCGAAGCATCAGAAATCTTTGGGCATTCCAGAGACGTCGTAGGACGCATGTCCCGTGGCATCGTACTGATACGGGCCATCAAAGAGCAGGACGGGGCGCCCTGCCTCGAAGCCGCCATCCGTCTTCACCGGCACGGCCATGAGCGCCCGGTTTTGACGATAGAACAGTTCGTCACCCCTCGGTGACCAGACCGGTCCCGTGCCGCCATCGGTCGAGACGAGCGTACGGGGGCCGGAGCCCGGAAAGGGCTCGACGTAGATCTCCGCTTGCCCTGATGTATCCGTTTGATAGGCGACCCAGCGTCCGTCGGGAGAAAACACGGCGGCGTTCTCCATCGCTTCGGTGACAAACAGCGGTTCGACGTTACCCTCCGAGTCTAGGACCGAGATGTCCCGCCCCCTCTCGGGGTGGGTTTCGCCGAAGAGGAGCAAGCGTCCATCCTGCAACATCGAGAGAGGCTGGCCGCGACGGGCAAGCAGCGTCGACGGTTCTCCCGTTCCATCCGCGGCCCGTTGATACAGATTCCCATCCATGCCGAATACGATCGCCGGTTGCCTGGCGTCCCAGAGAGCCGGACCGCGGACGTCCGTCCCGCGCACGATCAGCGTGCGCGTGGAACGTGCGAGGTCGATGGCCCAGATCGCTCCCGCGAGATCGTGAGCGGCGACGAACCGGCCGTCCGGGGAAAGCCGAAGCGTGTGGTAGTTCGTCTCGACGTTGCCGACTTGTGTCTCCGTACCGTCGCGGTCCACCCAGACCAGGGTGGTCTCACTACTCCCGCCACCCCCACCCGCGTAGGCGAGAACGCCGTTGTTCGAGATCGAGAAGATCGGGTAGAGCGCGTTGGAAGGCCCTGACCGGAAGACATCTCGTAGCAGGGTCGTCGGTGAGCCGCTGACCGAGAGCGTGTCCAGGTCGAACGGCACTGCGAGCAGGGCATTGTCCTCCGTATAGACGATGTGACCGCTGGGGAGGTAGTGGGGCATGGCGCCGCGAAAGAGACGGCGCCACTCCCGCGTGTCGAGCGAGAGCAAGGCGACGGAACCCCTTCCATCGCTCGGCGCATTGAATCCGGCCCGGGTGGTGCTGAACAGGACGTGCCGGCCATCGGGCAGCCGATGCGGGTCCCGGTGGCTTTCCTCCGCCTCGACGGTGGTGAGCGGTTCCGGGTCTCCCCCGTGCTGCGACACGACCCAGAGCCCCGATGCGGCCGTACCGAGGATGAGCGTCCCGTCGTCGCCCCAGGAGACGCCGCGCGGATCCGCCGCAGAGGCTCGGAGCGTGGCGCCGGCTGAGACCGTGTCGCCGAGCAGGCTGAATGTCTTGAGCGTGCTCTGTCCAGTGACGTCGACGAATCCGATGGTCTCCCCGTCCGGCGAGAAGAACGGAGACACTCCACCCCGGGTCCCCGGGATCGCCTCCGTGTCGAAGTGATCGAGCCGCCGCAGATAGAGTTGGCGGCTCACCGCCGCCGGGTCCTGAGCCGAGTAGACCAGAAGGCGACCGTCGGGAGACAGGGCCAGGGGGTTCACCGGGCTCTCGAAGAGCCGCTGCCCAGGGAGGGTGATGCTCAGACGGGTGGTCGCGGCTGGCTCGTCGGCGGTCCCAGTCCAGAGGGCCATCATGACCAGACCCAGCGTCGCGAGTAGGGCGACGGCCCACCCTAACGCCTGGTTGACACTGCCGCGTCGACTCTCGGGCAGAACGGTGGCGACCTCGGCATCGCTTGACGTGCTCTGGATCCAGTGAAGCTCGGTGACCAGGTCTCGTGCCGACTGCCAGCGATCGTCCGGGTTCTTGCCCAGACACTTGGAGATGAAGCGATCGAGTGACCGCGGCGTGAGGGGCTGGATGTCGGACGGCGGCCGTGCGTCATCTCTCAGGATCGCCCCAATGAGGCTGGCCTGGGTTGTTCCCGTGAAGGCCTTCTGGCCAGTGAGCATTTGGTAGAGCACAGCCCCAAACGCGAAGATGTTAGTACGCGGGTCGGCTTCTCCGCCTTCGATCTGCTCAGGGGCCATGTACTGAAACGTCCCGAGGATGGTGCCCTGCTCGGTGAGTGGCTGATCGAGTGTGGCTTGGGCGGACAGCTGTGAGAGGTTTCCGTGTTCTTCCCGCGGCTGGAGCTTGGCCAGCCCGAAGTCGAGCAGCTTGGCCCCCGCCTTGGTGAGCATGATGTTGCCGGGCTTGAGATCCCGGTGGACGATCCCCTGGCGGTGCGCCTTGTCCAGCGCGTCGGCGGTCTCGATGCCGTAGCGGGGGGCCTGGTCGAGCGTAAGGGCGCCCTTCGTCAGCCGATCGGCCAGCGTCTCGCCCTCCAGGTGCTCCATGACCAGGAAGTCCACGCCGTCCTGATGGCCCACGTCGTGCAGCGTGCAGATATGCGGGTGGTTCAGGCTGGAGATCGTCTTGGCTTCCCGCTCGAACCGTTCGCGCCGTTCGGGATCGCCGGCCAGCTCGGACGGCAGGACTTTGATCGCGACCGTGCGGTCCAGGCGGGTGTCGGTGGCCTGGTAGGCCTCGCCCATGCCCCCGGCCCCGAGGGGCGCTTGAATCTCGTACGGCCCGAGGCGTGCGCCGGGGCTCAAGGGCATGATCAGCGGTGTCGACGGTTTCAGCGATTATACGTGGAGGCGTGCTCGAACGGCGCACGGTCCACTCCGCTCGCTTGCGAGGACGCCCGCACCCGGGCTACACTGAAGACGTTCGGTTTCTCCCTCCCTTCAGTTTTCTCTCCCACCTGAACGCGTCGGTGCGTCTCGTGTGTCCGTGACACCGATCCGCTGACGCGGAGGTCGTCATGCCCGTGGCCCCGCCGCGGCCGTGCCCGGTCCCCGGGTGTCCCGGCCTGGTGTCGGAGGGACACGCCTGTCCCACGCACCCGCGAGCGGGGCGTCGCGCAAGACTGCGCCCCAGCCCGGCCCAGCGTGGCTACGGCCAGCGGCACCGGCGGTGGTCCTCGCGCGGCAGCCGACGTGTCGCGATCCGTTCGGCGACCACGGCGGCCGTGTGGTCCCCGCCACCGTAGCCGACCATATCGTGCCGCTCAGCCGCGGCGGGGACTGGCGGCTCGCGAACGGGCAGGGCCTGTGTGTGTCGTGCCATGGCCGGAAGACAGCCCTCGAGCAGCGGCGCCTTCGCGCGCACGACCGCGTGGGCAGGAGGCGCTGACCCCCATGGCAGGCACGAGTCGCTCCGGCCGCAAGCCGAAGCCCTCGGCGCTCAAGACGCTGGCCGGCAATCCCGGCAAGCGGGCGCTGAACCGCCGGGAGCCCACGCCCGCCGTGGGCCTGCCGCCGCGCCGGCCGGAGCTCGACGCCGACGCGACCGCCGAGTGGCAGCGGCTCGGCCCGGCGTTGGTCCGCCTCGGCGTCCTGACCGAGGCCGACGGCGAAGCGTTCACGGCGCTCTGTGTGCTCTACGGCCGGGCCGTGCAGATCCGGCGCGCCATGCAGGACGACGCCGCGAAGCCCCTGACGTACCGGTACTCACATGACGCCGACGGCAACGAGCGCGTCGAGGCCAAGGAGAACCCGCTCTGGGCCATAGAGCGCCGCACGCTCCAGCTCTGGCGGGCGTACCTGGGCGAGTTCGGGCTGACGCCGACCAGCCGGGCCAAGGTGATAGCCACCCAGCCGGAAACTGCTGATCCGTTTGCGGAGTTCGAGCATGGGGTCCACTGATCCGGTGACGGCGTACGCGCAGGCGGTGGTCGACGGCGACGTGCCGGCCGGCACCTACCACCGCCTGGCCTGCGCGCGGCACCTCCGGGACCGGGAGCGCCAGCGGCGGAAGGCCTTCCCGTACCGCTTCGACGTCGCCCGTGCCACGCAGGTCATTCGCTTCTTCGCGCAGCTCACCCACTACAAGGGCGAGTGGGCGGGCCAGCCGCTCGTCCTCGCCCCGTGGCAGCAGTTCATTGTCGGCTCGCTCTTCGGCTGGCTCCGCACCGCCGACAACCTCCGGCGGTTCCGCGTCGCCTACAACGAGGTGCCGCGCAAGAACGGCAAGTCGACCATGAGCGCCGGGATCGGGATCTATCTCGCGTTCTTTGACGGGGAACCTGGCTCCGAGACCTTCTGTGCCGCCACAAAAAGAGACCAGGCCAAAATTATCTTCACCGACGCCAAGCGCATGGTGCAGCGCAGCCCGGCCCTCAAATCGCGGATCGGCGTCTTCGTCGGGAATCTCCACCGCGTCGAGACCGCCTCAAAGCTCGAGCCGCTCGGGGCGGACGCGGACAGCCTCGACGGGCTCAACCCGCACGGGATCCTGATCGACGAGCTCCACGCGCAAAAGACGCGCGCGGTGGTCGACGTGCTGGAGACGGCCACCGGGGCGCGGCGGCAGCCGCTCCAGTTTGCGATCACGACCGCCGGGTATGACCGCACCTCGGTCTGCTACCAGCACCATGCGTACTCGGTGCAGGTCCTGGAGGGCACGGTGACCGACGACACGTGGTTCGCGTTTATCGCCGCCGCGGACGAAGGCGACGACTGGCAGCAACCGGCCACCTGGGCGAAGGCCAACCCGAATCTCGGCGTCTCGGTGAAGCTCGACGATCTGGCGCGCCAGTGCCACAAGGCCGCGCACATGCCGGCCGAGCAGAACACGTTTCGCCGGCTGCAGCTCAACCAGTGGGTCGAGCAGGCCGAGCGGTAGCTGGACCTGACGGCGTGGGACGCGTGCCGGGGCGCGATCGATCAGGATGCGCTCAGCCGCGCGCGCCGGCCGTGCTACGGCGGCCTGGATCTCGCGAGCACGACCGATCTCACCGCGTTCGTGCTGGTCTGGCCGGACGCGGCCGGCGGGTTCGACGTGGTGCCGTGGTTCTGGCTGCCGGCCGCCTCGCTCGAGAAGCGTGCCGCACATGAACGCCACATGTTTGACCAGTGGATCGCGGCCGGGCACCTCACGGCGACGGAAGGCACGATTGTCGACTACGACGTCATTCGGCGGGATCTGAACGCGCTGGGCGATCGGTTTGCGATCCAGGAGATCGGGTTCGACCCGTGGAACGCGACGCAGCTCGCCACCCAGCTCGGCAGTGACGGCTTCCAGCTCGTGCAAATGCGCCAGGGCCACCGAATCCTGGGGGAGCCGACCCGGCGGCTGGGCGAGCTCGTGGTGGGCCAGCGGATCCGCCACGGCGGGCATCCGGTGCTCCGCTGGATGGCCACGCACCTGGTTGTGCGGACCGACGCCCACGGGAACGTCTGCCCCGACAAGCCGCGCGCGACGGACCGGATCGACGGGATCGTCGCCACGATCATGGCGCTCGGGCGCGCGATCGTGCAGCCGGGCGTGACGTCGGTCTATTCCGCCGAGCGTGGGGTGCAGTCGATCGCATGGTGAGCACCACACTGCGCAACGGCTGGCGTGGAGTGGCTGCGTTGGTGGATCTCCGTGACCTCGTGGCGGCTGTCGGCCTCGGCCTCGTCGCCGCGGGCCTGGCGCTCGTCTCGACCCCGGCGGCCCTGATCGTGCCAGGCGCGGCGCTCTTCTACCTGGCGGTCTGGCGGCCCGCACCTGGTCGATCCGATCGGAGCCGCGGCTGATGGGGATCCTCGCCCGCCTCGAGGCCGCAGCCGGCGGCACCCCGCCGCCCACCGATCCCTGGTGGTATACAGACGTCAGCCCCACGACGGCGAGCGGGATCAGCGTCACCGCCGAGCGGGCACTCTGCACCTCGGCCGTGTGGCAGGCCGTGCGGATCCTGACCGAGGGGATCGCCTCGTATCCGTTGATTACCTACCGGCGCCGGGAGGTTTGGGCCCGGGAGCGCGTCCCCGACCACCCGCTCTATGACCTCCTGCGCTGGCAGCCCAACACCTGGCAGACGGCCTTCGAGTTCTGGGAGATGGTTATGGGGCACCTGGTGCTTCGCGGGAACGCCTACGCGCAGATCGTCCCCGGCCCGCGGGGGTTCGTCGACCAGCTCGTCCCGCTCCACCCCGATCGCATGCAGGTTGGCCGGCTCCCCAGTGGGCGGATCCGCTACACCTACACGCGCCCCGACGGCCGCCGGCAGGTGTTCACGCAGGACGAGATCTTTCACCTCCGGGGCCTCTCGAGCGACGGGCTGACCGGGCTCTCGGTCCTCGCGCACGCGCGCGAGGCGATTGGGCTGACGATTGCGACCGAGGCGTACGGGGCGCGCTTCTTCGGGCAGAGCCCGCGCCATGCGGGCATTCTCGAGCACCCCGGGAAGCTCGACGAGGAGACCTCGCGCCGGCTGGCGGCGTCGTTCCGCCGGGCGCACGCCGGGCCCGACCAGTGGCACCGTGTCGCGGTCCTCGAGCAGGGGATGACCTGGAAGGCCATGGGCATGACGGCCGAGGATGCGCAGTTTCTCGCCACCCGGGAGTTTCAGGTCCACGACGTCGCCCGGTGGTTCAACGTGCCGGTGAGCAAGCTCTTCGAGCAGAAGACGCCGACCTTCAACAGCCTCGAGGCCTTTGCGCTGCAGCTCGAAATGGACTCGTTCCGGCCCTGGACGCTCAGGATCGAGCAGGCGGTGCGACGGGACCTGATCCTCGAGCCGGACCGCTACTTTGCGGAGTTCCTCTTTGCGGCGCGCCTCCGCGCAGACAGCCAGGCGCGCGCCGAGTACTACCGCGAGCGGTTCAACCTTGGGTCGCTCAGCCCGAACGATATTCGGCGCCTCGAGAACGAGAACCCGATCGCCGACCCGGCCGCGGATCGGTACTACGTCAACGCGGCTGTCGTGCCGCTCGGCGACGCGGCACGCGCGGTGCCGGCGCGCACGCCGGCCCGCGCGATCGTTGCGGCGGCGACGGCGCGGGTCGTGCGGAAGGAGATCGCGGCCGTGCGCCGGGCGGCGCCGTGCTACGCGACCGACCCAAACGGGTGGGCTGACTGGGTGCGGGCGTTCTACGCGAAGCATGTCGCGTTTGTCCGCGAGGTGCTGACGCTCGAGCCGGCGACCGCGCGGGCGTACTGTGACCAGCAAGCGGCGGCGCTCCTCGCCACCGGAGTGTCCGTGCTCGAGGGCTGGGAGGCGTCGGTGCCGGCGCGGCTGACGGCGCTTGTCGTGGACGGGCAATAGGAAAGGGGACAGCACATGGGCGACACACGCATCAGTACTTACATACGGGAACAGCCGTGGGCGATCCTGCCCGGCACGCTCGAGGCCCTCCTCGAGGCGGGCCACCGTGAGGGTCAGGGCCACGGTCTGCCGGCGGCCGAGATCCAGGCCCGGCTCGGCCCGGTCGAGCGCCCACCCGCCCCACGGGGCCAGGCCGTGGCCGTGCTCCCACTCGTGGGTGTGATTGCCCATCGCCAGAATCGGCTGACCGCGCTCACCGGCGGGACGTCGACCGAGACCGTCACGGCGCAGTTCCGCCAGGCGCTCGCCGACCCGGAGGTCCGCGCGATCGTGCTCGACGTCGACAGCCCGGGCGGGGTGGTGGAGGGCATGGAGGAGCTCGCGACCGAGATCCTCCGGAGTCGTGGCGAGAAGCCGATCGTCGCCGTGGCGAACAGTCTCATGGCGAGTGCCGCCTACTGGATCGCAAGCGCCGCGGGCGAGGTCGTGGCCACGCCGAGCGGGAAGGTGGGGAGCATTGGGGTGGTGGCCATTCACACCGACGTCTCCAAGTTGGAGGAGCAATCCGGCGTGACCACCACGCTGATCTCCGCCGGCACGTACAAGGAGGACGGCTACGGCCCGCTGACCGACGCGGCCCGGGCGCACCTGCAGGGCCTGGTCGACGAGCGCTACGCGGCGTTCGTGGCGAGTGTGGCCCGGGGGCGCGGGGTGGTGGTCGAGGCGGTACGGAGCGGGTTCGGCGAGGGCCGCGTCGTCCACGCGAGGGAGGCCTTGGCGCTGGGCCTGATCGACCGGATCGCGACGCTCGACGAGACGCTCGCGCGGCTCGTGGGCCAGCGGGCGGGGGCGGGGACGGCGCCGGCGGGACGGGCCGAGGCGTTCGGTGAGCCACTCAGCAGCGGATCGCCTGAACCCCTCGTTGCGGCCGAAGACGCGACTCCCGACGACACGCCGGCCCCGTCGGAGACGCCCGACGCGGATGACCAGGAACCCTCAGCGAATGCGGACCGCGACCTCCGGGAACGGCGTCTGCGCGTGCACGCCCACCGCGCGTAGTCGCCGGTCCGGTCCGCGCCCGCGGGCCGGCGCGCGGGCTGGCCGGGTCATTGCGGTACGCGTGACGGCGGCCGAAGCTGCCGACCTGGCGGCGGTGGCGCGGGACAGTCGGATGACGGTCTCCGCCGTGATCCGCGAGGCCGTCAACGAGTTCGTGGCGGACTATCGGGAGCGGGGGGTGTTCTGAGCGGAGAGGGTGGTCATGACCGGTTCAGATTCTGCCGTGGCGTCTAACGGTTTGGCGTTCAGCTGCGGCGCCGGTCAGGCTGCAACACCTTGTTAGATGCCGCCTCGTTACCTGAAGTCGCGGAACGCGTCTTCTAGATCGCGCACAAGTATGCGACCTTCCCGAACAGATTGTTCTGGCACTTGAATCTCTACACGCACAGCGCTGTTGATCGTCACTATTGCCAGACCTTCAAGCACATGGGCATCCTTCGGCATCAGCATAAACTTGATGTGAACGTATTCGGCCTCTCTGAGCAGGTTAACCGTCCGGCCGACGGCTGAATCACCGGCATCCATTTCAAATATCCCACGCCAGAGTACTCTGTTGCCTCCAAGCTGCAGGGCACTGGACTCTGTTGCGGCTGTCACCAGTAGCGCTGTGTTGCCGTGACCGAACGCGAGAAGACCACCGCGGTCCACGTAGTCCGTGTTGACCTGATCAGCCGACTCAACGACCACTTCAACCGTTGATGAAGCGCTTCGAATCGGTTGGCGAAACGGTGCGACCTGTTCTGCCAAGCGACCGAAGTGCCACGTACCAATGGAGCCAACCAAAACCAACGGGGTGCCGAAGAACACCACGCCGTATGACAAGTTTCGCCAGAAGAATGGATCCATCTATCACCGCCAGCGCCATGATCGATGTGGCTTGGACACCGATGACTCAGTTTAGCCTGCCTAACTGCCACATACTTTGACGGGTCCTCAGCGGGTGTGAGCTGACCGTCCGGGTCAGCATAGGTGCGGCAATCGAGACGGGCCGCAACAGCGGCAAGTACCCCAGGTGAGAGGACTTGCACACCACCACGCTCGCGTGCCCCTGCAGCGCTCGGAGAACGGGCCAGTGTGGGTGAGGGCTCGAGGCCTCCCACACCCAGATGGCTGTCGGACAGACAGACGCCAGTATAGCGAAGAGGAGGGATACGCCAGTCGGCGGTGGAGCCGGTGCCGCGACCACTCGTGGAAACTCCTCCGAAAATCTGAGGTTGTCCCGGCGCCGGGACAAGTGCCGGAATTGCTCCGAGAAGCTTAGAGTCTCCCTCTGGGATGGGTGAAACCCCTCGCCTTTAGGCGAAGCCTTCAGGAGGCCGCAGGGCCGGACCTCTTCGGGCTCTGGGACGTGCGCCGTGATAGTCGGCTTCAGCCGACGCGGCGCACTGATTCCCTCGCCTTCAGGCGAGGGAGACTCAAACGTTCCCGGCACCGGGGACACGGGCTGCCGTCCCTCGCCTCGACCTGGCCACACTTTGCGCCCGACGGCGCCTGCGGACGGACCGGCAGAGCCCGACGCGGCCGACCGCCGGGAATGCGTTGTACACATTCCCGCCCCGCCTCCATAATCAGATCAGCACGCCCGCCCGGCTGACGGCCTCCGACGAGCGCCAGCCCGCCAGGCGGTAAGTAACAACAGTACACGCGACTCCGACGAGGCGCGTGTCTGCGTCGACCAGACGATCCCGACGGATCGCCGGGCCGGCCCAGGCATGCGCCTTTTTGTTGTTGGGGAACGTTCGTGGACGCGGTGGCTCGCGTCCTGGCCTCTGCGGCCGGCGGACACAGATCACGCCGCCCGCGGGGGCCGCGCTGATCGCCCGGCGCGAGACAAAGTAGGGGCGGCGACGCGAGGCGCTCACGCACGTTGCGAGTGGCCCGATGCGAGCGAGACGCGCGGCTAGACGGGTCGAGCCACCGGCCCGCCGTACGGGCCTCGACGGTCGGAGCGCCCCAAGGGTGTTCCCCGGGCTCCCGGTAGCGCCCGGTCCACGGCCGGCCAGGCCTCAACAGCGGGTCCAGGCATTGGAAGAGGGGACGTGGCGCCAGACGACCGGCGTCACCCGGCGCCGCCCCCGGGCGGGACGCGGGTCGTCTCGCGGCCCGGGAGCGGATCGCTGGCCACGGACGCCGACTGTCCGCCCCGACTCGGGGACTCCGGTCCCCACCGCCGGCTCTGAGGAGCTGCCGAGGCTGCTGATGTCGCCCCGGCGCGAGGCGACCCGCCCGGCCGGGGCGTTGCGTGATCTGGCTATGCTTAAACCGGGCTTGGCAGCCATCCGGGAGGGCTGATGGTGTGACCGAAATTCGAGAGAAGTTCGAGCGACTCGAAGGTCCCTCGGGTACGTAGTCTCTGGACAGAGCGACCGTCGCTGATGCGGCGGCCGCTTCCGCCCAACCGGCAGGGGCCGTGCACTACTGCGGGACGGCCCGCTGCCAGCGCTCTGCGAGCTCGGTGCCGTCGGTGCCTGGCACCCAGATCATCAATAGCCTCGCTCCCCCGCCTGGACCGGTCTCATGGCGTACGATGTCGCCCGGTTTCACGAACTCGAGCATGCCTTGCGTCAAGACGTGGGTCTGCCCGTTGACGACGTGTTGGAACTCGCCAAACAGGACGTAGAGCACTTCAATCGATTGGTGTGAGTGTTCGGCGGATTCGTAGCCGGGGGGATAGGTGCGCTCGCCGACCGAGACTTGCGATCCGCCGATCTGCGGCGCGTCGAGCAGCATGCGCAAGCCGCCGCGTGCCGGGCGGGTGAGCTGCGGACCCGGGGCTGGCGCTTGGCGGGTGCGGCCCAGCACGAATGACGTTCCGCAGCCCGCCACAAAGAGGACGACGAGGCCGAGACTCACGTGGCAACGAGTAGTCATCGCTCACTTCCTTTCCTATCGGAACCACGCCGGCGTGCGTGTCACCCGAGATCTCCATGTTGCCCGCCGGCTCAGCGCCCTTGTACACCGACGACCTCTCCGACAGGCGAGATTTCTTCGCCGTATGTTCTTCCAGCTCCGAACACCGGGTCACCCTGGGTGTGGCTCCCGGCGTGCTGAGCCTCCGCAATTCGTTGTACACATTCCCACCCTGCCCTGATAATCGACCCGCACGCCCGCCCGGCTGACGGCCTCCGACGAGCGCCGGCCCGCCGGGCGGTAAGTAACACAGCACACGCGACCCCGACGAGGCGCGTGTCTGGCCGAGTTCCGCGATCCCGACGGATCGCCGGGCCGGCCCAGGCACGCGCCTTTTTTCGTGGGAGACCGAACGGTCGTGGACGCGGTGGCTCGCGTCCTGGCCCTCGAGGGTGGTGGAGACAGAACACGCCGCCCGCGGGGTCGCGCTGATCGCCCGGCGCGATACGAAAAGGGGCGGCGACGCGAGGCGCTCACGCAGGATGCGAGCGGCCCGATGCGAGCGAGACGCGCGGCTAGACGGGTCGAGCCACCGACCCGCCGTACGGGCCTCGACGGTCAGTGCGCTTCGGCGCTCCCCGTGCCCCCCGCGGGCACGGTCCAGGGCCGGCCAGGCCTCAACAGCGGGTCCAGACATTGGAAGAGGGGACGTGGCGCCAGACGACCGGCGCCACCCGGCGCCGCCCCCGGGCGGGACGCGGGTCGTCTCGCGGCTCGGGGGCGGGTCGCTGGCCACGGACGCCGACTGTCCACCCCGACTCGGGGACCTGTGGGTCCCCACCGCCGGCTCTGACGAGCTGCCGAGGCTGCTGATGTCGCCCCGGCGCGAGGCGACCCGCCCGGCCGGCACGCACACGAGGCGTGTCGGCCGGGAGTGGCGTCCCCGATGACGCCGAGCCCAAGCCGTGCGCCACCCGACGGGGAGAGCGCGTCGACCAGGACGCGGGCGCCGGAACCGGCTGGACGGTGCGAGCGAACGCGCCGTGTCTTCACTCCGCCGATTCCAGCGGGGAGAGGAAAAAGTCGGGGTGTGCGCGCGGCTCGGAGAACCGGAGAGGGAAGTGGCCTTGGAGGCGCTAGGTCGACGGCAGGGAGACGGCGAGGGTGTTACTCATCGGGACGCCGATCAGGGCCGCGCAACCCGAATGTCGGCTTGTGGGGGGCGGTTCTGGGTCAGGTGGCATGGCCGTCAGCGCGTCCGAGAGACACACGCCTGACAGATCATCACGACACGACGACCCCACCTCGTGCTGCTTGGCCTGCGGGCCTGGGTCACTGAGCCTGTGCAACTTTGTGCAAACTTTTCCGTGACAGGGGGCCTCAGGCGGCCACGATCGACCACGGTGAAGGAAAGCCGACCCCGGTTTTCCGAGGCCGGCTGCGTTTGGCTCTAACTTGTTTACTGACTCCTAGTACTACTTTGTTAGATCCGCAAGTGCACCGACTTTAGCGCCTCGATGCGCTTCAGGTAGAACGGCCGTGGAGCAAAGAGGTCCGCGGTGAAGATTTCCTGCACGATCGCGCGGGCCACTGGAAAGGTGAGCCCGGCGAGGTGCCGCCGCCGCTCGGCCTGCAGGAAGTTGTACGTCACGGCGGTGAGCACGACGTGATGGTGCCAGCCCGGGAACGTGCGGCCTTCGAAGTGATCCAACCCGAGGTGGGTCTTCAACTCTTGGTCCTGCTGCTCGATGGCCCACCGCTGATGCGCGAGTCGGACAAGCTGCGGCCAGGAGGTGGTGGCCGGCAGGTTGACGAAGAAGTATTTGGTCCGCGGCGTCGCGCCCGTGTCGCGTTCGGCCAGCAGCCACACCTCGGGGGCGAGCCGGCGGTCGCGCCAGTCGTGGGCCGGGGTCACCCGCAGGGCCACACACTGGACCGTCCAGCGGCGCCCGCCGCGGCGGTTGCGCCAGCTGATGGGCCGCCACCGCGGCTGCGCCTTGGCGGCCTGGGCCACCGTGTACGCCCGCACGCCCGCCGCCAGGTCTGGCCGGGTGCGCGGGCGCCCCAGCCGGCCGCCCCGCCGGTGCCCGAGGCGCGGCCGCCCCAGGAACACGGTCTGCGACGAGGAAATTCCCACCGCATAGGGGAGCCGCAACCGATGCCACATGGCCCGAAACAGGCCGGTATCGCCAAACTCCGCATCGGCCAGCACGCCGGTGCCGGTGAGGCCGCTGGCGCGCACCTGCCGGAGCAGGGTGAGCGCTTGGCGCCACTTCGCCTGCAACCGGACACCCCGGGGAAGCCGCGCCCGATCGCGGGCGGCGTCGGTCAGCCACGCCTCGGGCACATAGAGCGCGGCCCCCAGCAAGTAGGCGCGCAGCCCGGTCCACAGCGCCGCGGTGACCGCCACTTGGCCATTGGCGACTTTCCCCACGGCCCCACAGTACTGGCGGGCCACCCCGACCGAGGACGTCCCTGGCTTGGGGAAACTCGTGCCAGCGAAGATCACCAGCCCTTCGCGTTCGGGCAGCACCGCCCGCAGGCAGCGCCAGACGCCGTCGGCACTCCACGGCGCATCGGTGATGAAGTGTTGGAACGCTTGATAGCCCCCGGGATCGGTCCCCCGCGCCAGCATCGCTTCCATCGACTTGCGCGGGCTGTCGCTGAGCAACCCCTGGACGTACCGGCGCAACGCCAGCTCCTGTGCGCGCTGGCCGAAGCACGCCTTGAAGGCCTCGAGCCATCTCATCAGGCGACGCAACTGCCCCACCGTGCGGCGGTCGTGCACTACCGCGCAGGGTCCCGAATTCGCCGGAAAAGTACAATGTCCTCAAATTAGATCACTTGTCGGATCTCGCCCAAATTGTGCGATCTAACAAAGTAGTACTAATGAGGTTCCCGGTTCGACTCCGGGGCGCTCACCACTCTTCCCGCGAAAAACTTGCACGGCCTTACCATGACCCAATGGTGGGCGTTTGAATCTCCTATCCGTTCCCCCGAAGGGTGCCCTCACTTCTCGGCGCTACCCCACTTCCGCTCTCCAGCTACGGCCACCACGAAATACCGACGGTGAGCCGAGCCGATTCGGCGTCGATGTCGCGAAATGTGTGCGAATGTTGTTCGCTCCCGCCAATCGAGACGTTGCCAACCTGAACGTCTTTGAACTGACTCTTGCGCCGCTTGAAGTTCACATCGAGGGCCCACGCCTCAGACAGGTAGATGGCGAGTCCGCCTCCTAGACTGGAGGACGGCACTGTGCTGAAGTCGGTGGTGGTCTGTTCCCCGTTCTCGAGAACGTCGCTCACGGGCCAGAATGTAATAAGGGCAAGGTCGCCATAGGGGATCCACCGACGGCGGCTATTGGCCAGGTGCAGCCTCACCCCGTAGTCGATGTGGCCAAATGTCACTCTGTCGAACGCATCGAACTCCTGGACGTCGACATCCGCTTCGTATGCGCCCGCGTACAGTGTGACGATCCTGTTGAGGCCATAGCCAGCCCGAGCGCCCACTAGTCCTCCTCTGTCACTCGGCCCGAGGCGCCGGCGGGGCGTGGCATCCCGAGCATCGATAGGGTCGCGACCAACGTGAACGTGGTGAGTCGGCAGATCATTGGCAACCTCCGAGTTGGAGTAATCGAACCTCCGGTGCGTCTATGGCGAGCGTAGGGCCGGGCGGGTGCCGGGAGCGTGGAGAGGGTTACAGTTTGTGGAGTGTCACAGCCAGGGTCGCGTTAGAATCGATGATCTTCCCCAATCCCGCATGAACGACGTTGTGATGCCCATTGCGATCGACAAACGCAGCAGCGTTCCCATCCGGCGCCAGATTGCGCAGCAGGTGGTGTTTCAGATCGCGACGGGGATGCTGAAGCCCGGAGACCATCTGCCGAGCGTGCGCGAGATCGCGTTGCGGCAGGGCATCCACCCCAACACCGTAAGCCAGGCCTACCAGGAGTTGGTGGCGCGACACTGGATCTCACGCCATCGGGGCCGCCGAATGGTCGTGCGGTCGTTCGAGGTGTCGCCGGTCACTCGGGAAGAAGACCTCGACGACCTGATCGACGCAACGATTCGCAAGGCGCGTGAGAAGGGCTACTCGTTGCAGCGGTTGGGCGAGCGTGTGCGTGAGTGTCTACGGGCCGAACCTCCCGATCACATCCTCGTGGTGGCGTTCGAGGCGGCGATGGCACGGCTGATCCGGGCGGAGCTCTCAGCAAGGATGCCGGTTCCGGTGGAAGCCTGCCCGTTGGACCAGTTGTCGGCGGACCGCGGGCCGGCCCTTGGCGCGCTGGTCGTCTGCCTGCCCGGCGTCGTCTGGGACCTCGCGCAGCTGTTGCCGAGGGGGCGCGCGCTGGTCCCCATCGAACCGTCGCACGCCGACGCACAGCTTCGCGTGTTGCTCGCGCTCGACCAGCCCTCGGTCATCATCGTCACGTCGATCAGTCGCTACTTCCTCGAAATCGCGGAAGGTCTGATCGCTCCGTTCGTCGGCGGCCGGCATGCGGTGGAGGCCCATCACCTCGAAGAGGGAGAGTCGAGGGACCTGCGGGGCGCGGATCTGGTTTTTTGCGACAGCGTCACCGCCGAGCTCGTGAGGGCGCCGAGGGTGGTGCCGTATCGCATGGTCTCGCCCGAGAACGTCCGGAAGATTGCTGGGATGGTCCGACCGGGGTAGTCGAGCCTGGGCACGCGCGCTCCCTGGGGCAGCCGATCTCCTGTGCGCCGGTGTGGAGTGGCCTCCTCGCTCGTCGGTGCCCAACGTCCCGACGACCAGTGAGCGCCAGGCGGTTAGGCTGTCGGCCGCTTCGACTGACCGATGCCCAGCGCCGTCGACTCGCCGTGCGAGGCAAGACACTCGGCCGGTGGGTCTTGACTCAGGTGGCCGGCATCGTCACGCCTGACACGACTCTCCGCTGGAAGCTGCATGAGTGGTCGGCCCATTAATCGCACTTTACGCCGAAGCCGTCAGATCAGAGTCGGTTGTCGGGCACTGACGAGGGTAATACCCGGTCACCTGCGTGGACCCTGCTGTCGGGGAGGGCCTGCTCGGCGGCCTGATGGTTGTGTATTCGACGGGAGGGCCACGTTGGGGAGCTTGACGTCGATCCCCCTGATTGGAGGTGGCGAGTACGTCCTATCGTCTCCGCTCCTCGTTTGAAAACATCTGCCTGTACTGGCGATACCAGTTGCTTTGAAAGACCTCCTGGGGATCATGGCGACGCTTCATCGCGAGGAACTGGCGCAGCTGTGGATAGCATGTCTCCACCTGGTCCCTGCGGGCCCAGCGATGGTAGGTCAGGTAGAAGCTGCCACCGTGTGTGATGGCGACATCAATGAGATCGCGGAACGCGTCGGCCCCGGCCTCAAGCGCCGCAGGCATGTGCGCGATGTGCAAATTGAAAATGATGCACGCGAACCGCTCACGCGCCCACGCGAGATAGCTCTCGTCATCTTTCTCGATCATTCGTACCGTGCCGTAGATCACATTGGCCCTCCGTCGCCGCAGCGCAACGCGGGCGTCCTCCATGAAGGCCCTCAACTTGGGGCGTGGTACATATAGCTCCGTGATCATTTCCGTCGCTTTCGCCCGACTCCCCAATGCTCGATCTAGATCCGTGTGGTAATCGTCGACGTACGACGCTGCGAGTTGGGAATCGGCCCAGTAGACCTGTCCGGAAGTGGCCAGATAGCGCGATGAATACGTCTCGAACGCCCGCCGCTTGTACCGGTGTGAGTAGAAGATCAGACGCCCCCAATCTTCCGGGCTGAAGCTGGTGGGATTGGGCGTCAGGGGTGTGTTGTCTGGAACGGGTTGGTAGCACGAAAATACGCCGCTGCGGAGAAAGCTCTCGCGGTTGCTCTCGGTTGCGAACTGATAGTCGCCATACAGGTAACCCGTCCCGATCCGTTCCTCGAAGCGGTCAATGATGTTGGCCGTTTGACCGATCTCCACCACACGTCGCACCTTCACGCGCGGCCGAAGTCGCATCTGTACGCGGACGATGATCCCGAATAGGCCGTACCCGCCAATCGCAAGGCTGAAGAGCTCAGGCTGTCGCGTGCGCGAACAGGCTCGGACCTCACCGTCTGGCCCAACCAGATCGAACGCCTGGACCTGGTCGATGATCGGCCTGAGGTTCAGTCCACGGCCATGGGCATTGCATGCGAGGGTACCGCCGATGCTGAGCCGGTCCGCACCGGTTTGCTTTTGATAGATTCCCCATTGACGGACCTGGTCCCTCTGTGTCCGCTCGAGGTAGTCGAGGAGATCTGGCCACTGAATCCCTCCTTCGACGGTGAGCAGGCCCGATGTCCGGTCGAAGTCGACCACCCGGCGCAACGCCCGGGTATCAACCAGCAGGCTCGCTTCCGCGAATTGTTGGCCGCCCATCGCGTGGCGCCCACCCGCGACACAGACCGACTGCCCGGCAGCACGGGCGCCGCGTATCGCGGCCTGCAGCGCACCGACCGTTGCAGGTTTCACGATCGCTGCCACACGTGTCGCGTTGAGCTGGGAGTGG
Organism: Vicinamibacterales bacterium; assembly: GCA_965197935.1. Lineage (GTDB taxonomy): Bacteria > Acidobacteriota > Vicinamibacteria > Vicinamibacterales > CAZQMT01 > CAZQMT01. The sequence continues at coordinate 3,172,422 of CBDAOD010000003.1, forward strand.
ACGTCGTTGACGATGTTGTCGGTCGGAGACTCCGGAATGGCCGATGTGTAGGGCGAGCGAAACTGAGGCGCGCGCGCGATGCACCCGGCGAGTGGCAGCGCGAGGACTGCGAGCGGCGATGTGGTCAAGAACTGGCGACGGTCCATAGGGTCCTCCCCTTAGAGGCAGTTTGAGCAGGCGACCGATCTCCTCGCCAAGCGCCCATCCAGAGCGTTCGACCGTTGCTCGTGGAGAACGGGCGATCGTCGGTCGGTGTTCCCAGTCCTCCTACCGGAAGCTCACGGCGAAGTTATGTCGTCCGGCACATCCGCGCCGTGACTGATCTTGAGACTACGCACCCACGTGGGCCGTCGAGGCGCCCGGTATGACAGTTTTCGAGGTGTCACAGTTCGGCGATCAGAGATAGGTTGGTCGCTCGGCCGCTGGTCTTGCCGAGCAGACGATCCACGCCAAGGACCTGCTGGAGGCGCGCCCGCTCAGTGCGAAGCAGCAGCAATATGCGGTGGTATGGATGGCGGGGGTGCGCGGCTGATCAACAGGGAGGCAGTGATGACGAAACGACCGTGGGCGTCGAGGACACTCTGGGCCAACGTGCTGGTCCCGATTCTCACCGCGGCCACCGGCGTCGAGCTCAGCGGGGAAGAGATGGCGGTCTGGGCGCGCTGAACATCGGGCTGCGGCTGATCTCGGGCGCGCGGATTACGCTGAAGTTGGCGGCGTGACCCGTGGCTCGACTATCAGCTTGGCCCGGTTTCGCCGATACAGCTCAAGTCTTCGCGTAATCGCTTCGTCTCGGTCAGTGAACCGATCGACCGCCCCGTACGGGTGTTCCACGACCCACGCGCGCCCGAACTGCCTCACGACGATTTGATCGGTTGACATGCTTCGCAGCCTCGGGGCGTTCGCACCCGTCGCCAGCGTGATCGCGGCCTTCATGGGCGGGAAGGCGGTCCGGAACCAAGGGCGCGTCAAGCCGACGGCGGCCTGGTTCGTGGCTCCCAGTGATCGCGACTCTCATCGCAGTCCCATCCGGGCGGCTGGTCTCTCCCAACTGTGAGGTGGCCCGGAGGCCTCGAGGTCTGGCTGAAGGTCATCGTGCCCTTGCAGCCAGGAGTGGGGCAGGTCTTCGTCCCTCCTGCTGTTGGCATGGTCCGAGTCTAACGCCTCCGCTGAGCGGCGCTGGGCCTTCGCCTCGAGCTCGGCGATCCGCCCCAGTCCCTTCCGGCATAGGTAGGCCCGGTAGGTTTCAGCGACACGACGGAGGGAATCTCAGGGGAAGAAGTTCTCTGCGTCTAGGTCAGCTCGGAGCTTCTTCTTGACCCCGACGGGAAGTCGGAGATGCTTGAGGATCAGCCTTTTCATGCCTGCGGTGAGTCGAGACAGGTTCTCGTGAGATTCGGCGGGCAGGAGACACAGCCCAGCGATCGCCCCGCCAACGACGACAGCGGGTGCTGCGAGCAACAAGCCTTTCGTCGCTCGTCCGGTATGCATTTCAAGGTCCTCCCCGACCAGTATGACGTGCCCTTCTTGTCCCTGTCTATGGGCGTGGGCTTCTGGGGGTGGAGCGAGCAGGCCCCGAGGCTGAGCCGGCTCTTCGGTTGGCCCTTGTTGCGTCTGTTTTAGATCGCCTCACCCCGTGGCATCCGAGCGTCCAGCCGCCGGCAGCACGCCTCGACGTCTGTCTCACCCGCCGCGAGCACGGCCTCGAGCGCGCGGAGCCCTTCGTCCCCCGGGGTAGCCGAACATTTGGGGCGTGCATCCCGAACTGCTCGACGCGCATCAGGTCGAGGAACGTCCGACGAGTCGATAGGCAGCATGAGAGGCGCGTCGTCCGGTTCACGTCAGCGCGCGTTCTCGGACTCAGGATCCCGCAGGGCCGGCCCACGGCCGACCGACCGGCCCTCGGACAGCGCCGATTGGCGCTGCGCGCCGATTATCGACGGTCTGTGGGACTGATTCAAGGTTGACCGGGCAGGAAGCAGACACACGGGGACTGGGAATTTCGAGGCGAGAAGCGACTCCTTCTCGTTCGGGAGCGGTTGCGAGGAGTGGACCGGTGGATGGGAGGCGACCTCCCAACCGCTGGCCCGCCGACTCGGGGACGTTCATGCGGCGGAAGAATGGCCTAGCAGCCCAAGCTAGTCGTTCGACGGGACGCCGATCTGTCGGCGAAACTCGTCGAGCTTGCCCGCCTCGCGGAGCGCCCGGCGCAGCCACTCCGAGAAGGGGTGCGTGCCCAGTGCCATCACCAACCAGGGGTCGCGCTCTTCAAGGGCGCGCGTGGTCAATGTGACGACGTCGTCGGTGATCCCGGCGCTGGCGGCGGTGGACGCACGCACGGCTGGTGACACCCACCGGCGGTCGGCGCTTGTCATGAGTTGGTCGTGTAGCGCACGAGCCTCGCTGTGCTTGCCCCAGTCCGCATAGGTCGCTCCCATGGTCATCATCGGCCACGGATGCCGACCGGACACGGCCAACGCGGCGTGCCCGGATGCCACCGCTTCCGGGTAGCGGCCGGCGGCCGCATAGCTGTTCTGTAAGCTCCAGTGGGCCACCAGCGACTCGGGGTCGAGCTCGACGGCGGCGAGCGCCTCGGCGATGCCCTCGTCCTGCCGGTCGCACGCCGCCAGCAGGAGGGACTGCACGCCCCGGTTGTACCCGGACAGTGGATCCTGTTCGACGATCGGTCTCATCAGCGCGACCGCCTCGTCGAACCGACCGTCGATGATCGACAGCACGAAGAGAGCGAACCCGGCCGTGGCCTGCGGGAACTTGCGATTAAGCTCCATGGCCCGCAGATACTCCCGTCTCGCCGTGGGCACATCGAAATCGTGGAGCAGCGCGGCCATGGCAAGGCCACAGTGCGCCTCGGCCAACGAGTCGTCCAACTCGACAGCCCGCACGGCCGCCTGCTTCCCCTGGGGCATCGTCTCGTGGGGCGCGACCATGCCGTAGAGTCCCAAGATGCTGCGACCGTCGGCAAGGCCGGCCCAGGCTAGTGCGTAGTCGGTGTCGAGCTCCACCGCTTGCTCGAAGCACGCCAAGGCGTCGAGGATGAAGCGCCCGCGCCTGTAGAGCAGCGCACGCCCCTTCAGGTATGCCTCGTAGGCCTTGATGTTGTCCGTCGCGTGCGTGCCCAGGGGAGCCTGTTTCCCCCCGGTGAGGGTGACCTCCAGCCGGTTGGTGATCGTGCGGGCGATCTCGTCTTGGATCTCGAAGACATCACTGAGCTCGCGGTCGTAGCGCTCGGACCAGAGCTGGTGACCCCCTGCCGCGTCGGCAAGCTGCGCGGTAATCCGTAGTCGGTTCCCGCCTTCCGGACGCTTCCCTCGAGCACGGTCGCCACCTGAAGCTTCTGGCCGACCTCTCGGAGATCGGCGTGCTTGCCCTTGAAGGAGAATGCCGAGCCTCGGGCCGCGACGCGCAGCCCCTCGATCTGTCCGAGCGTATTGATGATGTCCTCGGAGATCCCATCGGCGAAGAACTCGTTCTCTGGGTCGGTGCTCATGTTGGTGAATGGCAGCACCGCAATGGACGGCACCTCTTGTGGGTTCGTCGCCTGGGTCACCGATGTCGCACGACTCAGGTCGCCAAGCAGATCAGCGACGGCCTGATACCTCCCGGCCGTTTCCTTGCTCAGGGCTCGGCCCACGGCGCTCGTGAGCGATGACGCCTCGCCTGTCAGCGGGGCGGGCTCGCTGCGCCGGATCGACTCGGCCAGGCTCAACAGGTTGTCGCCCCGAAACGGCTGCTGCCCCGCGAGCATCTCGTAGAGCACGACCCCCAGCGACCAGACGTCCGTGCGGTGGTCGACCTCTTCGCCACAGGCCTGCTCCGGAGACATGTAGGCCACGGTGTCGACCGTCGTACCGGTCTGGGTTACGCCCACCGCTCCCGCCAGCTTGGCCAGACCGAAGTCGAGGATCTTGACCGTTCCATCGGCGGTGACCATCAGGTTCGCTGGCTTGATGTCGCGGTGAACAATCCCAGCTTCGTGTGCCCTGGCGAGCCCCAGACCCACCTGGGTCGCTATGTCGGTCGCCTCGTCCGGCGCCACCGGCCCACGCTCGACCCGCTCCTTGAGCGTCTCGCCCTCGTAGTACGCCATCACGAGGTAGAGCTGGGCGTCTGGCGTCTCGTTGATCTCGTAGATCGTGCAGATGTTCGGATGGTCGAGGGCAGAGGCGGCCTTGGCCTCCTGAAGAAACCGCTGCTTGGCCGTGTCATCGCTGACGAGGTCTGGCGGGAGCACCTTGATCGCGACGGTGCGGTCCAGACGGGTGTCGGTGGCCTGGTAGACCTCTCCCATACCGCCTGCGCCGAGCGGGCTTTGGATCTGGTACGGGCCGAGGCGGGTGCCTGAGGCGATGGCCATCGTGGAAACGCTGGGCCGAATCATACCCCGCAACGGCGCGGGGCAGAACCTACCGTCGAAGGACCGCCACAACGACCCACCTACGCCTGCGGTGAGCACACGACCCAACCGTACCGCGCGGCGATCCGGACCAGTGAGGGCGCCCCGCGAGGTGGAGTGCGAGATGGAACATGCCGCCGGCGTGATCCGCTCTTCCCTCCCCGTACCCGTGGGTAGAGCACGCTCCGCTCGGGTACGCGCGGCTCGTACGAGAACGACGGGCTGACCACGCCGGCGACGGGCGCACGGCGCGTGCCGGCATGGGATCCGGTCGTCTGCGCAGGAGGACGTCGGGGAGTGAGGGACATTCTGCCACGGTAGGGGCTGGCGACGATCGCAGCTTTGCACGCCGACCGTGTCGAGAGGGGCGCGGAAGATCAGGCGTTCCTCGACGCCCGGCCGGTTGACTCCCAGAAAAAGTCCCGGTACTTTTCCCGCTCCCCCACAAGCCGGAAGTCCCGGTACTCCGGGCTCGTCGCCGTAACTCATTGATTCGATTGGTGCGGAAGGGGGGATTTGAACCCCCACGAGCCGAAGCCCACAAGCTCCTGAGGCTTGTGCGTGCGAACTAATGGAGGATAGTGCGCCAACCGGAAGAGGGCTTGGGGCGAAAGTGGCCGGACGAAGAGGTCAGGCGACCCGGTCAAGTCTCTCTGATTCGAGTCCTCCCGCCTACCGCCGCCAGGGGTCTGCGGTGCTCATCGATCGAGCCGGAGCGTGCCTGGAGTTGCCCCGGTTTCGTGGATACCATCCCCCAAGGTGGGGTGAAGAGGTGCCACGATGCCACAGACACACCGACCATATCCAGCCGAATTCCGACGGCGGATGGTGGAGTTGGTCCGCGCCGGCCGGACGCCGGAATCGCTCGGCCAGGAATTCGAGCCGTCGGCCCAGGCGATCCGGAACTGGGTGCGGCAGGCCGATCGCGACGACGGCCGTCGCGCGGATGGCTTGACGACCACCGAGCGCGAGGAACTGCGCCGTCTGCGCCGCGAGAATGCGCGGCTCCGTGAGGAACGCACGATCCTGGAAAAAGCCGCGGCCTGGTTCGCACGGGAGACCGGTTCGATCCCCTCGAGGTCTTCGAATTCATGAGCGCGCACCGGGCCGTCCACTCGATCACCACCATGGGCCGCGTCCTGGCGGTCTCTCCCAGTGGGTACCATGCGTGGCGGACGCGTGCGCCCAGTGCGCGGGCCCGCGACGACGGCCAGCTGACCGCGCGGATCCGGGCGATTCATACTCACTCGCGCGGCACGTATGGGGCCCCGCGCATCCAGGCCGAGCTGGCCGCCACGGGCACGCGGGTGGGCCGCAAGCGGGTCGCGCGGCTGATGCGCCGGGCTGGGGTGCGCGGCGTCAGTCGCCGCAAGTGGATCCGAACGACCGTCCGCGATCGCGCGAGGCGACCGGCGCCGGATCTCGTGCAGCGAGCGTTCACGGCGGCCGGGCCGAATCAGCTCTGGGTCGCGGATGTGACCTACATCTCGACTGGGACCGGCTTTCTCGACGTGGCCGTCGTCCTCGATGCCTGGAGTCGTCGCATCGTGGGCTGGGCGATGGAGACGCATCTCCGCACGGCCCTCGTGCTGCAGGCCCTCGACATGGCCGTGCGGCAACGGCAGCCGCAGGCGGTCATTCACCACTCGGATAGTGAGTATATGGGGGCCTGCCTCCGGGGGGCTTGACCCGCACCAGCGATTGACCCGTCAGGATGTGGGTGCTGGAACGCTCCTGGGCTTCTCTGACCCACATTTCCGATTGACCCTGTGTCTTTCCTCGGAACTGTCGGTTGCCCGGGAGCGGGCCAGTGAGGCGCCTGCCTCACCGACGGTGTGACTTCATGTAGAGCCTGGCCAGTGGCCCCGTCACTGTCTTGTCCACCCGCCTCGGTGCGCCGGCGCCGTTCCCTATGACCGAGCCAAGGAGGCGACATGACGCACGTGACATCGGTACCGACCATCCGCGTGGTCGGCGGCATTGACACCCACAAGGATCTGCACATGGCCGCCGTCGTCGACCGCGACGACGGCCGTCTGCTGGAGACCAAGGACTTCTCGACGACACGCGCAGGGTATCGGGCGTTACTCCGTTGGATGCGTCAGCACGGCGCGCTCGAGTCGGTCGGGATCGAAGGCACCGGCAGCTATGGCGCCGGGATCATGCGTTTCTTGAACGCGGCGGGTGTGACGACACATGAAGTCGACCGCCCTGATCGGAGCGACCGACGTCGCCGCGGGAAATCGGATGCCGTCGATGCCGAGATGGCCGCCCGGGCCGTCATCTCGGGGCGCCGCCTATCCACGCCGAAGAACAAGAATGGCCGCGTCGAAGCGCTCCGCGTGCTGCGGTTGACGCGGGCCGGGGCCGTGCGTTCCCGAACCAAGGCACTCCAGCTTCTGCGCAGTCATGCCGTGTCTGCCCCGGACGAGGTCCGCGACGAGGTCCGTTCCCTGACCCGGATGCAGCTGCTGCGGACCGTCGCGGCCTGGCGGCCCGACTATGACGACTTCGACCATCCCGCCACCGCCACCCGGATCGCGATGCGGTCGTTGGCCCGGCGTATCCTGGAGCTCAACAACGAAGTGGCCGACCTCGACGACCTCATCGAGCCCCTCGTCACCGACCTCGGCGCGCGACTCATCGAGCGCCCGTGCATCGGCATTGAGACCGCTGGGCAGCTGCTCGTCACCGCCGGCGACAACCCCGGGCGCATCCGGTCCGAAGCCGCCTGGGCGATGCTCTGCGGGGTGGCGCCGCTGCCCGCCTCCTCCGGCAAGACTGATCGCCACCGCCTCAACCGTGGCGGCGACCGTCAAGCCAACCGGGCCCTCCACATGATCACGATTAGCCGGCTCCGCACCGACGAGCGCACGCAAGCGTTTGCTCAACGCAAGGTCGCCAGCGGTAAGTCCAAACTCGAGGCCATCCGCTGCATCAAGCGATACATCGCTCGTGAGGTCTATCCCCTTGTGAAGGCCAACACCGCCGATGTTGGAGGCTCGACGAGCGCCCCTTGACATTTATGAGAGCTTCAGTGAGTCAATACACCGCGCTCGCCTTCGGGCAGCGGTGTCGGGCCGCCGGCGTGCGGCCGTCGATGGGATCGGTCGGCGACTGCTTTGACAACGCGCTGTGTGAAAGCTTCTTCGCCACGCTGGAGTGCGAGCTCCTCGACCGCGCCTCGTTCCGGACGTCAACCGAGGCCCGGCTGGCCGTCTTCGACTTCATCGAAGGCTGGTACAACACGCAGCGTCGGCATTCCGGCCTCGCGTACGAGTCACCCCGGAGTTTCGAACGACGGCACGCTCCGCGCGCGGCGCGTCACCCTGTGGAAGCTGACGAAGCTGTGGAGGCGAAGAGCGCGCCCACAAGCTTCTTGGAAGACGCGCTTCACGCGTCTTCCACAAGCTCCCACAGGGCCTTCTCTCATGAGGGGATCATGACGTAACCGAAAGCGTTAACCTGTCCACGAAACCGGGGCAGGCCCAGCCACCCAGCGTGCCACCCATTTCGCACACACCGACGAACGATAACGCATAAACGCGAACAATTCGTGACCTTCGCTGTACGCACGAAAACCGGCCCCGGAAAGCCCGTTTCCCTTTTTTTATTGGTTGCGGGGGGGGGATTTGAACCCCCGACCTTTGGGTTATGAGCCCAACGAGCTACCGGACTGCTCCACCCCGCGACTAACAGCCTATCACGAGGCTACCTCGCCGCGCCATCCAGCGGAGGGGCGAGGCGGCGCCGGCCGACACCACGTGGACCGATGGAGGGTGCTTGCCGGGTCCCGGGGGCTGCCGACCGTGCGGTCAGCGTGCGGGGTGAGCCTCGGCAGGTTCGGTGGGGTCGTCCGCCGGGGGCATGTCCCGAATGATGAACAGCAGCTCGTCCGGCCTGATGAATCCGAGCTCCTGCCTCGCGATCGCTTCGATCGTCTGCGGGTCCTCGCGCAGTCGTCGGGCTTGCTCCCGGAGCCGGGCGTTCTCCCGATGCAGAGTACGGATGGACGTGGCCAGTGCCTGATGCCGGCGCTTGGCGCGCATCGTCTCGATGAGTCCCCGTTCGCCGGCCAACGCGTTCACCACGAGCACGCACGAGACGAACACGATGAACAACCGAATCTTGGAGCGTGAGAGCGAGAGCGAGCGCCGGCCCGGGAGGCCGGAAGATGGTGGGTGAGCGCGCTCCGACATTGTACCCTGTCCATGTACACTAGTTTCGGTGAAATCACGAGCACGAAATAGCGCCTACGTGCGAACGGACGCGATCCCGGGTAGCATGAGGAGCCGAGATGCCCCTTCCAGCGCACGTGGTCGTCCTGGTCACGCTGCCCCGCGAGGCCGATGCGGCGGGCTTCGCGAGGGTCCTGGTCGAGGAGCGTATGGCGGCGTGCGTCAGCATCCTGGGGGAGATCCGATCGATCTATCGATGGGAGGGCCAGGTGACCGAGGACGGCGAGCAACAGCTGCTGATCAAGACCGTATCGGCCCGGCTCGACGCGCTCTCGAAGCGGGTTCGAGAGCTCCATCCCTATTCGGTGCCGGAGTTCCTGGTGCTGCCCGTCATCGAGGGCGGGCCGGGCTACCTGCGGTGGATCGAGGACTCGACCTAGTACTACTTTGTTAGATCCGCAATTGCACCGACTTTAGCGCCTCGATGCGCTTCAGGTAGAACGGCCGTGGAGCAAAGAGGTCCGCGGTGAAGATTTCCTGCACGATCGCGCGGGCCACTGGAAAGGTGAGCCCGGCGAGGTGCCGCCGCCGCTCGGCCTGCAGGAAGTTGTACGTCACGGCGGTGAGCACGACGTGATGGTGCCAGCCCGGGAACGTGCGGCCTTCGAAGTGATCCAACCCGAGGTGGGTCTTCAACTCTTGGAACTGCTGCTCGATGGCCCACCGCTGATGCGCGAGTCGGACAAGCTGCGGCCAGGAGGTGGTGGCCGGCAGGTTGACGAAGAAGTATTTGGTCCGCGGCGTCGCGCCCGTGTCGCGTTCGGCCAGCAGCCACACCTCGGGGGCGAGCCGGCGGTCGCGCCAGTCGTGGGCCGGGGTCACCCGCAGGGCCACACACTGGACCGTCCAGCGGCGCCCGCCGCGGCGGTTGCGCCAGCTGATGGGCCGCCACCGCGGCTGCGCCTTGGCGGCCTGGGCCACCGTGTACGCCCGCACGCCCGCCGCCAGGTCTGGCCGGGTGCGCGGGCGCCCCAGCCGGCCGCCCCGCCGGTGCCCGAGGCGCGGCCGCTCCAGGAACACGGTCTGCGACGAGGAAATCCCCACCGCATAGGGGAGCCGCAACCGATGCCACATGGCCCGAAACAGGCCGGTATCGCCAAACTCCGCATCGGCCAGCACGCCGGTGACGGTGAGGCCGCTGGCGCGCACCTGCCGGAGCAGGGTGAGCGCTTGGCGCCACTTCGCCTGCAACCGGACACCCCGGGGAAGCCGCGCCCGATCGCGGGCGGCGTCGGTCAGCCACGCCTCGGGCACATAGAGCGCGGCCCCCAGCAAGTAGGCGCGCAGCCCGGTCCACAGCGCCGCGGTGACCGCCACTTGGCCATTGGCGACTTTCCCCACGGCCCCACAGTACTGGCGGGCCACCCCGACCGAGGACGTCCCTGGCTTGGGGAAACTCGTGCCAGCGAAGATCACCAGCCCTTCGCGTTCGGGCAGCACCGCCCGCAGGCAGCGCCAGACGCCGTCGGCACTCCACGGCGCATCGGTGATGAAGTGTTGGAACGCTTGATAGCCCCCGGGATCGGTCCCCCGCGCCAGCACCGCTTCCATCGACTTGCGCGGGCTGTCGCTGAGCAACCCCTGGACGTACCGGCGCAACGCCAGCTCCTGTGCGCGCTGGCCGAAGCACGCCTTGAAGGCCTCGAGCCATCTCATCAGGCGACGCAACTGCCCCACCGTGCGGCGGTCGTGCACTACCGCGCAGGGTACCGAATTCGCCGGAAAAGTACAATGTCCTCAAATTAGATCACTTGTCGGATCTCGCCCAAATTGTGCGATCTAACAAAGTAGTACTAGTGCCCTGTCACAGTGATTCGTGGAGTAAGTCCCGTGCGCGGCGCCCGGCTGGCCAGGCGCGAGGAGTGAGCAGACCGGGAGGATTCGAGCGACGAGCAACACCGCCAGGAGGGATGCCCCGCGCGGGAATTATTCCGCGAATCACTGTGACAGGACACTAGTCTCGTCCGTGGTTCGGCTACAGAGGCCGAAGGACGGCGAACCCTCCGATGAGGAGGACCAGGAAGGCCAGGGCGGCCAGATCGAAGTGGCGCTCGAGCAGGTGTTTGACCGGGGCGCCGAACAGCCTGAGGATGCCGGCGACGAGGAGGAAGCGCCCACCGCGGCCCACGAGGCTGACGAACAGGAACAACCAGAATTGCATCCCGGTCGCTCCCGCGGCGATCGTCGCGACCTTGAACGGGATAGGCGAGAAGGCGGCGGCAGCCAGGAACCATATTCCCCACTGGCCCGTATACATCTCCACCACCCGGCTCCAGTGGTGGTGGGCCCCGTAGAAGTCGATGATCGGTTGACCGACGGTCGCCATGAAGCCCAAACCGATGCCGTAGCCGGCAGCCGCGCCCAGCGTCGACCCGGTGGTGCACAGCGCCGACGCGAGCAACCAGCGGTAGGGCGCCGCCGCGACGATCGCGATGAGGAGCACGTCCGGTGGGATCGGAAACACCGAGGACTCGGCGACCGCGATGAGGAACAGCGCGACCAGGCTCTGCGGTGATTCGGACCAGCGCATGGTCCAGTCGTACAGCGAGCGGAGCCAGCGGCGTGGCGCATCCAGCCAGGTCGGAATCGTCATCGGGTTGGAGGAATGGTCCGCGCGCGGGGCCGGTCCAGCTGCGGCTCGGGAAGTAGTATACATCTGATATCATCCTGCCTTTCACACCCGACATGCGAGATCTCGTGAGACGCTGGCTTCCGGGCGGCACGGCGGGTACCGGGCTGGCGCGGACGCCGTCAGCCGTCGCGCTCGAAGGTGAGCCGGCAGCACCGGTCCGCCGGTGGGGTGTCCCCGCCCGGCTGCTCCGCATCGTCGTGCCGGCCGCCGTCCTCCTCAAGCTGGTGGTCGCGGCATCCGGCGCGGTGTCGCCGATGCCGGCCCTGCTCCAGCTTGCCGACCAGCTCGCGAGCCTGGTGCTCGTCGCGGGAGGGATCTACCTCCTCGTGCGTGGAATCGGTGTCCTGCAACGTCACTTGCTGTGGCGAATTCGACGGAAGCTGATCCTCTCGTATGTCTTCATCGGGGTCGTGCCCGCCCTGCTGATCGTGGCGTTCTTTCTGTTCGCCGGTGTTCTGACGTTCCTAAGCGTCGGCTCCTACCTGTTCAAGCAGGGATTCCAGGATCTCGTCGCCGACGTGCGAGAGGTTGCCGAGACATCGGCGGTCGAGCTCCGCAGTCGACCGGCAACGGCCGCCGCGGCGTGGCTCGAGCAGCGGCGCGGCGCGGCCGCGTCGCGTTTGCCGGGGCTCTCGATGGCGCTGGTCCCGGTCGACCGTCCCGGGGGCGAGGACGTGCCTCGCGAGGACGGACGAATCGCCGTCGGGCCGTGGACGCATCTCGACGCGCTGCCGACCCTGCCGTCCTGGGCGGGTGAGGGCAGCCGCGGAGTGCTGCTCGCCTATCGTCCCGACGGCGACGATGGCGAGACGACGCTCGTCATTCGGGCCGTCAGCCCGGTTGGTGGTCAGGGGCGAGAGGCCGCGGTGATCGTGGATCTCCCGGTGGCGGGCGCGATTGCCGAACGGCTGCGGGAGTCCACCGGCGTAGAGTTCGCCTCGGGGGATGTCGTGGCGATCGGCGATGTGGACGTGCAGCCGGCGGGTGGGGGTGTGGCGTCCGCGTCCGATCTCGATCCGCCGCCCGCCCCGGCGTCGAGTCTCGTGCTCAACTGGGTGACGTTCTTCGACTTCACCGACTGGGAGAGTGGCAGGACGGGACAACTCGGCCTCTCGACCCGCGTGAGCCTCGTGGACATCTACCAGCGGGTGTCGGCGGCGCAGAGCCTGCTGGGGAACGTCAGTGTCGGGGATCTGTTTCTCGTGGCGCTCGGCGTGATCGCCACCATGTTCCTGATCATCGAGTTCGCGGCGCTCGTCATGGGCTTCACGCTGGCCCGCTCGATCACCGGCGCGGTCCACGCGCTGTTCCTGGGCACCCAACGGGTCCGGCGCGGTGATTTCACCTACCGTATTCCGATTCGTAACCGTGACCAGCTGGGAGAGCTTGCCGAGTCGTTCAACTCGATGACCGCGAACATGGAGGGGCTGCTCCAGCAGGCGGCCGAGAAACGGCGGTTGGAGGAGGAGCTGCGGATCGCGCGCCAGATCCAGATGACGCTGCTGCCGAGAGGTTCCCTGTCGATGTCGGGAGTCGCGGTGACGGCGCTCTGCGTGCCGGCGCGCGAGGTCGGCGGTGATTACTATGATTTCTTCCGGCTCTCCGACCATCGCGTCGGGTTCCTGGTCGCGGATGTGTCGGGAAAGGGCGTGTCGGCGGCGCTCTACATGGCCGAGCTGAAGGGGCTGGTCCTGTCGCTCTGCGAGATCCATCAGTCACCCCGGGAGCTCTTGATCGAGGCGAACCGGATGATCACCGGGAATCTGGGTACGTCGAGCTTCATCACCATGACCTACGCCGTTCTCGATCTGCAGGCCAGAACGTTCACCCACGCACGGGCCGGCCACACACCGCTCATCCACGTGCCGGATGCCACCGCCGCCTCGGGCGGCGCTCGCATGCTGATGCCGGACGGCATGGTGCTCGGACTCGGGCTCCCGGGTATCGGGGCGATCTTCGACGGGATGCTCGAGGAGAGCTGCATCCCCATCGCGACCGGTGACATCTTCGTGCTCTACACCGACGGCATCACCGAGGCGATGAACGCGGAGTCCGACCTGTTCGGTGAGGATCGCCTGAGCCGGATAGTCGAGGAGCACGGACATCTGCAGTCCGAGGAGCTGCGCGAGCGGATCGTTCGCGAGGTGGAATCCTTCGTGGATGGATCGGAGCAGCACGACGACATGACGATGGTCCTGTTGAAGATCGAGGAAGGTGCGCCTGCGGCCGAGGGGGGTCAGCCCGCGTCTTCGATGGCCGCTCCAGAGTTCGGCGGCGGCGCGGGGGTGGCGTCCACGCCCGGCGTTCGCGTCGAGTCGGACGGCCCCGAGCGTCTGTGAGACAGCGATGGCCGAGCCAATCGTGATCTTTCGCACCCAGTCCGACATCGAGGCGAGCATCGTTCACGGGCTCCTCGAGACGCACGGCATTATCTCGTTGCTGTCCTCGGACGTGCCTCACTCGATCCTGCCGTTGTCGGTGAATGGCCTGGGAGAGGTTCGCATCTCGGTGCGGCTCGACCAGGCGGACGAGGCCCGGCGCATCATCGCCAGCCATCAGGCCGAGGGGCTATCCGCAGCGCAGGACGAGCCCGAGGATCTCGACGCCCTCGAGGAGGCGTTGGGCTACCAGTTCCGCGATCGCGAGTTCCTGGAGCACGCGCTCACGCACAGCTCGCGAGCCCACGAGGATCCCACCGCCGGCGCGGTCGACAACGAGTCGCTCGAGTTTCTCGGGGACGCCATCATCGGGTTCGTCGTGGCGGCCCTGCTCTACGAGGAGTTTCCCGCCTCCGACGAGGGCGAGAAGTCCAAGATGAAGGGCGCGCTGGTCTCGACGACGTCGTTGGCGCGTCTCGGCGAACGGCTACAGCTCGGTCGGGGCGTTCGGCTGGGGCGGGGCGAGGACAAGACCGGCGGGCGGCAGAAGCCGACGCTGCTGGCCGACACGTTCGAGGCGGTCGTGGCTGCCGTGTATCTCGATGGCGGCGTGGACGCCGTCCGCGCCTGCTTACACCGGCACCTGCGCGACCTCGTCGATGAGGTGCGGACGACGGGGGTGGCCACCATCGCCGCAGATTACAAATCCAAACTGCAGGAGTGGCTACAGTCCCACGAGCATCCGCTTCCCAGCTATCGCGTGATCGGTGAGTCGGGACCGGACCACCGAAAAACCTTTCGGGTCGAGGTGGTCGTGCGGGAGCGCGGGTTGGCGCAGGCGGAGGGTCGTTCGAAGAAGGACGCGGAGCAGCAGGCCGCGAGGTTGGCGCTGGACCACCTACGTTCCGACGGGCAACCGAGCTGCTAGTGCACCCGCCGTCGAGATCCGGCCACGCCTCGAGCCCGCAGCACACCCATCCGCGGCGTTGCCGTTCCTCGAAATACTCCCGGTATTCCTCGTCGCGGCGCATTGCGCCTGGGCGCGCTGCGAACCCGATCCGTGAACGCATCTCGACGGCGGTGCACTAGTCGATCTCCATCATCCCCCAGGACCGACCGTTGTCGTCGCTGTGGCGACTGGATTCGAGCGCGTCCGCCGGATCGGGCGCGTCGGGGAGACGGGACAGCGTGTAGGCCTGGACCTCGCTCGCGAGGCGGTCCTCCGAAGGCGGAACGGCCCGACAGTGCAGTCTCATCCATAGCCGGAGCAGCGGATCGCAGAAGCTGTACCGCTTGCGCTCGACGGAAATCAGATCGACGTCCTCCAACCACGACAGGTAGTCCTTCGTGGATCCGGGTGTGCGGTGGAGCTGGTTCGCGATCTGCGTCAGCGTCAGCGGCTCCTCGTCCGCGAGAACGCCGAGGATCGCCTTCAGGGCACCATACCCGCGCGCGCGGTGAAGCCGCAGCTCGAACTGGTATCGACACAGCGAGAACAGCCGCTCGCCTGGCGCCATCAGGGCCGCCAGCGCGCTGACCGGATCGGTGGCCAGACGTCCGCCCGTTCCGACCATGGCCTCGAGCAGCGCCGTGACATAAGACGGACGGCCATCCGCCAGGCCCTGCACGGCCAGCGCCAGGTCGTGGGGATCGTGCTGGGGGAGCGCTGGCCCGAGCTCGGAAAGCGCGATGCCGACCTCGGCGGGGCTCAGCGGCTCCATGGGAATCGGCTCGAACCGGTCTGGCACGTCGCGCAGGAGCCGTCGCGCGCGCGCGGCGTAGCGGGTCGCGAGGACGAAGTGGTTGCCTCCCTGGGCCAGCGCGGACACCAGATCCCTGAGCACGTGTCGCAGGCCGGGGAAGCTCTCGAACGTGCGAAGCTCCAGGGCCTCGTCCAGCAGGAACGTGGCGCTTCGTCCGTCATGGGCCCGCGCACTGCCGAGGAACTGCAGGGTCGCCCTGAATGCCTCGCGCGGGCTCGTGCCGTCGCTCGGCCGATACTCCCGGCGTTCGTCAAAGGGGGACTCCTTCGTCAGGATCGCGAAGAAGCGCTCCGGCGTGGTGGCGATGCCTTCGACGTCGACGTACTGGGCGGCACCGTTGCCGAGCTCGTCGCGCAAGCGCAGCAGCAACGACGTGCGCCCGCTGCCGTCCGCACCCACGATGACCGGGATGCGGGCAGGCGAAGCGTCGAGAGCCGAGAGGACTCGCTGCTCAAGAGCCGGCCGCTCGAGAGTCACCATGCTTCACCTGCTGTCTGCGCCGGCGCACGACCGCCACCGAGCCGCGCTCGTCGGGGACGTGGGGCCGTGCGCAGAAAATTGATTGGAATCTTGCATCGCGTGCCGTCGAACATCGCGGCCTGACCACGACACAGATCGAGAACGACAATTATGGAAGCCTCACGGATGTTGTCAATCTGAAATTCGAAAATCTTTTTCTTGACTTCTCGTGATCGAGCTGCCCAGCCAGATCCGGGACCGTCGCGCGGGCGACGTGCTCACCGCGACACGCGCTCGGCGGGCGCGACTGGCTCCGCACGCGCGGTTGTTGTATCGTGAGGATTGGTGCTGCCATGAACATCGCCGTGCTTGGCGCTCAGTGGGGTGACGAGGGCAAGGGCAAGATCGTCGACCTCCTCACACCGCGCTTCTCCATCGTCGCGCGCTCCCAGGGAGGGCACAACGCGGGGCACACCGTCTACGTGCGCGGCAAGAAGTTCGTCCTCCACCTGATTCCCTCCGGCATTCTGCATTCCCATGTGTCCTGCGTGATCGGTAACGGCGTCGTGGTCGATCCACAGGCGCTGTTCGCGGAGGTGGACGAGCTGGCCCGGTATGGCATCGCCGTCGGGGACCGGCTCGTGATCAGCGATAAGGCGCATCTGATCCTGCCGTATCACCGCGAGCTCGACGTGCTGTCGGAAGCCCGTCGTGGCGAACGCAAGATCGGCACGACCTCGCGCGGGATCGGGCCCGCGTACGAGGACAAGATCAGCCGCCGCGGAGTGCGTGTCGGCGATCTGGCGAGCTCGTCTCTCGATGCCACGCTCGCCGACGCGATCCGCGAGAACGTGGCCGCGCGGAACCGGGTCATTGGGGACACGACGGTGGACTGGCGCCTCGTCCTGGAGGATCTCGTGCGCGCCTGGGACCGTCTCAAACCGTGGGTCGCAGATGTCTCGTTGTTCGTCGACCGTGCCGTCCGCGCCGGCCGACCCATCATGTTCGAGGGTGCGCAGGGTTGCCTGCTCGATATCGATCACGGGACCTATCCCTATGTCACGTCGTCGAACGCGACGATCGGTGGCGTGTGCACCGGGCTGGGTGTTGCACCGCGCGCGATCCACCGGGTGCTCGGCGTGGCCAAGGCCTACACGACCCGGGTCGGGGAAGGCCCACTCCCGACCGAGCTGACCGACGAGATGGGAGAGCGGTTGCGTGAAAGCGGCCAGGAGTACGGCGCGTCGACCGGCCGGCCGAGACGCTGCGGGTGGTACGACGCGGTGGCGGTTCGTTACGCCGTCCGGCTCAACGGGCTGGATGGCCTGGCGTTTACCAAGCTCGACGTGCTCGACGGACTGGATCACGTCAAGATCTGCACGGCCTATCGGTGCGACGGTGACGCGCTCACCGACTTTCCGTCGGAGATCGGCCGGCTGACGTCGTGCGAACCTGTCTACGAGACCCTTCCCGGTTGGTCCACGCCGACCCGCGGGGTGAAGCGTTTCGCGGATCTGCCGGTCGAGGCGCAGCGCTATATCGCCAGGCTCGAGGAGGTCAGCGAGGCGCCGGCCGCGATCGTCTCGACCGGATCGGATCGAGAGGACACGATCGTGCGAGAGGACTCGATCGTCAACGAATGGTCCCCACTGGAACAGGTGGGAACGGTATGAGCCGGGGGTGAGGCGGCCTCCTCACGCGCGATGCGCTTGGCAGAACGCCTCGACGGCGTCGGCCTCAGCCTCGACGAACTCGACGCCGGCGCGGTACTGGGGGCTGCCGGTCGCGTGGGACATTTCGAAGGAGGCCCAGGCGATGGTGCCGCCGATCCGGATCGCGTCGCTGCCGTGCGACAGCGTGACGCGCACCTTGCGGTTCGGCCTCAGGACCGTGTCCGAGATCACCTGGGCGCCGACGACCGAGAGATCGACCAGCGCAACGGTGCTTCCATCGACCACCGCCTGCACTCCCTCCCGCATCGCGACGCGGGGGGCCCGTCGTGTCCCGCGAAAGTCGAGTGCCGGGACGTCTCCGTCCGCCGGCGGCGACGTGGCCGGCGACGACACCGGCGTCGTCGGCCTTCGGACGACCCGAGAGTAGTCGCTATCGTGCGACATCACCCGTATCTCGGATGACGCGAAGGTCGGATCTTCTCTCAAACGGTTGATGAGGGCGGCTCCCCGCGGGGTGGCCGCGAAGAAGCGCTCCAGGAGGACGACAGAAGGTCGGTGTTCGCCGATCGCTTCGAGCGCTTCCAGCGGTTCGGAATCGGGAAAGGCGAGCGCATCGTCCGGGAGCCCTGCTCTGACCCGTAGAGCGGGGATCAAGTCGGAGGCGGCGATGACGATGGTGCCCGACGGCGACACGCCCTCAGTCTACAGGGTGTGGCGCGCGACGTGCAACGCTCGGGGGCCGGCTGCAGGGCCGACTTTGCGCCGCCCGTGGCTCTGGGATATCGTCTGAGCCGGGCCTGTCCGATACCGCTCTCGCGGTCGGGGAGCGGGCTGGACGGGGCCTGGACGATCAGAGAGGACAGGAATATGGCTGGGCAGCTTCGGCTTCCGCTTCTCATCATCGCGGCGCTGCTGTTCGTGGTGGCGCCTCCGGCGGTCCAGCTCTACACGGACTGGCTCTGGTTCGGAGAGACTGGCTATCAGGACGTGTTCCTGCTGAGCTGGTCGAGCCAGGCCGCGGTCGGGCTGGTCGTCTTCTGCGCAGTGTTTCTGCTGCTCCTCGGCAACTTCCGGGTCGCACTGCTGTCCCTCCAACAGCCGTATCTGCTCATCGGGCCCACGACGCAGGATGTCCGCCCCATGGTGCTCGACCGGCGGCAGATCCGGCTGATCATCAAGGCGGTCTCGGGCGCCGCCGCGCTCCTGCTGGCCCTCTTCGCGTCGAACCAGTGGCTCGTATGGCTGAGAGCCAGACACGCCATGCCGTTCGGCGAGGTGGACCCGATCCTGGGCCGAGACGCCGCCTTCTACGTGTTTCAGCTCCCTGCGCTGGAGATGATCCGCACGCTGCTCATGCTGGGGGTGGTCATCGCGCTGGCCGGTGCGGCGGCGCTCTACTTCCTGGCAGGCGCCTTGAGCGTCGATCCCGCCAAGGGGGTGTCCATTCGCCCGATCGTGAGGCGGCACCTCTCCCTCCTTGGCGCCGCCTTCCTGTTGCTGCTGGCGTTCGGCGCCTACCTCGATCTCCATCGGCTGCTCGTGACGCCGGGTGGCGTCATCCACGGAGCCTCCTACGCGGATGTGCACGCCAGGGTGCCGGCGCTGCGTGCGCTCATCTGGTGCGCGGTGCTCGGGGCGGGCCTGGCGATCGCCCAAGCCTTCTCCGCCGCGCGGTGGCTGCTGGTGGCGGGTGGTGGGCTCTACGTCGTCGCGTCGCTGGCCGGTTCGGTCTACGCGGTCGCGGTTCAGCGGCTTCTGGTGACTCCTAACGAGCAGGTACGCGAGGCACCCTACATCGTCCACAATATCGCGGCGACACGGAAGGCGTTCGGGCTCGATTCCATGGACGAGCGTGAGCTGTCCGGTGATGCCGCACTGACCGGCGCGGACATCGAGAACAACCTCGAAACGATCAAGAACGTCAGGCTGTGGGACCATCAGCCTCTGCTCGACACCTTCGGGCAGATTCAGGAGATCAGGACCTACTACGACTTCGTGTCGGTCGACAACGACCGCTACGTCATCGACGGAGACTACCGGCAGACCATGCTGTCGGTGCGCGAGCTGAACTCCGAGAGCCTGCCCAATCGCTCGTGGATCAACGAGCGGCTGGTCTTCACGCACGGGTATGGCCTGGCCCTCGGGCCGGTGAACGAGGTTACCCAGGAGGGGCTCCCCGTTCTCTTCGTCAAGAACATCCCGCCGGAGTCCTCGGTAGATCTCCGGATCGACGAGCCGAGCCTCTACTTCGGGGAGATGTCAAGCGATCACGTGTTCGTGAACACCCGCGCCGAGGAGTTTCACTATCCGGAGGGCGACGACAACGTTTACAGCCGCTACTCGGGCTCCGGCGGCCTCCAGATCGACGGCTTCTTCCGCAAGCTGCTCTTCGGTCTTCGATTTCGCTCCCTCGAGCTGCTGCTCAGCGACGACATCACGCCAGAGAGTCGGGTCCTCTTCCACCGCAAGCTGGCCGACCGTCTCAACATGGTCGCGCCGTTCCTGATGTACGACGAGGACCCGTATCTGGTGATCTCGGAGGGGCGGCTCTTCTGGATTCGCGACGCCTACACCGTCACCGACCGATACCCCTACTCCAGTCCTGTCGGCCGAGGCCTGAACTACATCCGCAATTCGGTCAAGGCGGTGGTCGATGCCTACAACGGCACGATCACCTACTACCTCGTCGATCCCGACGATCCGCTCGCGGCGACGCTCGACCGAATCTTCCCGGATCTGTTCCGGCCGATCGAGGAGATGTCGGAGGATCTCCGCCTGCACCTGCGCTATCCGGAGGGGATCTTCTCGCTGCAAGCCACGATGCTCTCCACCTTCCACATGACCAATCCCGACGTGTTCTACAACAAGGAGGATCAGTGGGACGTTCCCTCGATCGATGACAACGGGGGCGCCGTTCCGATGCAGCCCTACTACACGATCATGCGGTTGCCGGGGGAAGCCGAACCCGAGTTCATCCAGATGCTGCCGTTCACGCCGAGACGGAAGGACAATCTGTCCGCCTGGTTGGTCGCGCGGAGCGACGGCGAGCACTACGGCAAGCTCCGTGTCTTCCAGTTTCCCAAGCAGAAGGTCGTGTTCGGTCCGCGGCAGATCGTGGCTCGGATCAATCAGGATCAGGCCATCTCTCCCCAGATCACGCTGTGGAACCAGCAGGGCTCCCAGGTCATCTGGGGCACGTTGCTGGTGATTCCCATAGAGGAGTCGCTGCTCTACATCAGGCCCCTGTATCTGCGTTCCGCGGGTGGCCGGATCCCCGAGCTGAAACGCGTGATCGTGGCGCACCAGAACCAGATCGTGATGGAGGAGACGCTCGATGCGGCCCTGTCGCGGCTCTTCGGCACCGGCGGGATCGACCGCGTCGATCCCGTCGCGGTCCCCGTGGCGGTGAGTGCGGCGGCGGCGGCGCCCGAGGCCGGCGGGGAGCAGATGCCGAGTGCCGCTTCGGCCTCGCTGATTCGCGAGGCGCGGGAGCACTACCAGGAGGCCCTCGCCGCCCAGCGCGCGGGAGACTGGGCGCGCTATGGCGAGGAGCTCCGTCAGCTGGGCGACTTGCTCGCCGAGCTGTCGGAGTCGCAGTGACGCCTGTCTCCAGCTCCCGCGCGGGCGGCACCGATCGCATGTCCAATTCCTCGAGCGAGCGCAATCCACTGTTCGAAGCCCCCAGCCTGGGCGATGCGGCGCCCGCCGTCGACGCGGTTCTGGAGGCGTGGCGGGCCGAGGGGAACGTCCGCCGGCTGTGGAGTGCGGACCCCACGCTGTGGTCGGGTCAGGACGAGGCCCGGTGGCTGGGGTGGCTGCACGTCGTGGGCATCCAGCGGGACGCGGACGAGGCCCGACGGCACCTCACCCGCGACGTCCGCCGGGCGGGCTTTCGTGCGGTCCTGCTTCTGGGCATGGGAGGGTCGAGCCTGTGTCCCGAAGTCCTGTCCCGCACGTTCGGGCCGATCGATGACGCTCCTGATCTCCTGGTGCTGGATTCGACGGACCCCGCCCGGGTGCGTGCGCTCGAACGGCAGCTCGACCCCTCGACCACGCTCTTCATCGTGTCCTCGAAGTCCGGCGGCACGACCGAGCCCAACGTGTTCAAGGAGTATTTCTTCGAGCGGGTCTGCGCGGCCGTGGGTGCGGACGAGGCGGGCTCCCGCTTCATCGCCATCACCGACCCTGGGACGCGGCTCCACGAGATGGCCACGGCCGATGGGTTCCGGCACGTCGCGCACGGCGTGCCGAGCATCGGGGGACGCTACTCGGCCCTGTCGAACTTTGGCCTGGTGCCGGCGGCGGTCATGGGACTCGACGTGGCGGACTTCCTCGACCGGACGGAGGCCATGGTCCGGTCCTGCGCACCGTCGATCTCGCCGGAGGTCAATCCGGGCGTCCGACTGGGAGCGATTCTGGGGACGCTGGCCGGCCGGGGTCGAGACAAGGTGACCTTCGTGATCTCCCCTCCGATCGGCGCGATCGGCGGGTGGCTCGAGCAGCTGATCGCCGAGTCGACCGGCAAGCGGGGGAGAGGGCTGGTTCCGGTCGACGGTGAGATGCCGGGACCGCCGGGCGTGTACGGCGCGGATCGGCTGTTCGTGTATCTGAGGCTGGACGCGGCGCCGGACGACTCCCAGGATGCGGCCGTGACGAGGCTCGAGGAGGCCGGACACCCGGTCGTGCGGATCGCGCTCGCGGAGCGCATGGATCTGGGGCAGGAGTTCTTTCGATGGGAGATGGCCACCGCGGTTGCCGGGGCCGTGCTGGGCATCAACCCGTTCGATCAGCCGGACGTCGAGGCGAGCAAGGTCGAGACGCGGAAACTGACCGATGCCTACGAGACCACCGGCGCCCTGGCCGACGAGACGCCCACCTGGCAGTTCGGTGACATCCGTCTCTTCGCCGACGCCCCGAACGCGGAGGCCGTCCGTCGGGTCGCGGGCGCCGCGCCGACGCTGGTCGGGCTCCTGGCCGCGCACCTCTCCCGGCTCGGCGCCGGCAACTACTTCGCGCTCAACGCCTACGTGGCGACGAGTACCGAGCACGCCCGCGAGCTTCAGCGGATCCGGCACCTGGTGCGGGACCGCAAGCGCGTGGCCACGACCGTCGGGATCGGCCCCCGGTTCCTGCACTCGACGGGCCAGCTGCACAAGGGCGGTCCCAACACCGGCGTGTTTCTTCAGCTGACCTCGGAGGACGCCGCGGATCTGCGGATTCCCGGGCGGCGATACAGCTTCGGGATCCTGAAGCGTTTCCAGGCTCAGGGTGATCTCGAGGTGCTCCAGGCTCGCAACCGGCGGGTCCTGCGGGTCCACCTGGGGACCGATGTGGTCGGTGGGCTGGCCCAGTTGCGCGCGGCGGTGGACGCCGCGTTGGCGTAGCGTGGCGCCGGGGCGGTGAGGATGGCGACCGTGAACGACGCGCTCGAGCTCAAGGCGATCAACACCATTCGGACCCTGTCGATGGACGCCGTCCAGGCGGCCCGATCCGGCCATCCGGGCACCGCCATGGCGATGGCCCCGGTCGTCTACTGCCTGTGGCAGCGAATGCTCCGCTTCGACCCGGAGGATCCGATCTGGCCGAATCGAGATCGATTCGTGCTCTCCATCGGTCACGCCTCGATGTTGTTGTACTCGATGCTGCATCTGACCGGCGTCAGGGCCGTCAATCGCAAGTACGAACGGCTGGGTGAGCTGTCGGTCCCGCTCGACGACATCAAGCGCTTTCGCCAGCTCGGCAGCCGGTGTCCCGGTCATCCGGAGTACCGGTGGACCTCCGGCGTCGAGACGACCACGGGTCCGCTCGGGCAGGGGGTCGCGACGAGCGTGGGAATGGCCATCGCTGGACGATGGATGGCCGACTACTTCAACCGACCCGACCTGGAGATGTTCGGCTACGACACCTACGCGCTGTGCGGGGACGGGTGCATGATGGAAGGGGTGTCGAGCGAGGCCGCGTCCCTGGCCGGCCACCTGGAGCTCTCCAACCTGTGTTGGATCTACGACAACAACCGGATCACGATCGAGGGCCACACCGACTGGGCGTTCACCGAGGACGTGGCCACGCGGTTCATCGCCTACGGGTGGAACGTCACACGGGTCGGAGACGCGAACGATCTCGCGATGCTCGAGCGGGCGTTCGACACGTTCAAGCGCACCCAGGATCGGCCGACCCTGATCATCGTCGATAGCCACATCGCGTACGGTGCGCCCAACAAGCAGGACACCAGCGCCGGACACGGCGAGCCGCTGGGGGATGAGGAGATCCGGCTCACCAAGCGCGTGTACGGCTGGCCCGAGGATGCGAGGTTCCTCGTGCCCGATGGGGTGCGCGAGCTCTTCAGCGCCGGCATCGGACGTTGGGGGCGCGATCTGCGGCAGCAGTGGATGGCGATGTTCGAGCGGTATCAGGAAGCGTTCCCTTCCCTCGCCGACGAGCTGTATCGCATGCAGCACCGTCAGTCTCCAGAGAACTGGGACGCCGATCTCCCGACCTTCCCGGCGGATCCCAAGGGGCTCGCCGGCCGGGAAGCGTCGGCCAGGGTGCTCAACGCCGTGGCGGCGACGGTGCCCTGGTTCATCGGTGGCTCGGCCGATCTGGCGCCATCGACGAAGACCCGGATCACGTTGGAGGGCGCCGGCGACTTCACGCCGACGAACGGCGCGGGCCGAAACTTTCACTTCGGGGTACGGGAGCATGCGATGGGCGCCATCCTCAACGGCCTGTCGCTGTCGAAGGTTCGCGCCTACGGTTCGGGCTTCCTGATCTTCAGCGACTATTCGCGACCGGCGATCCGCCTCGGCGCCCTGATGGAGATCCCGACCATTTACGTGTTCACGCACGATTCGATCGGGGTGGGTGAGGATGGCCCGACCCACCAGCCCGTGGAGCAACTCGCGTCGCTCCGATCGATCCCGGGGCTGGTCACGCTCCGGCCGGCCGATGCCAACGAGGTCGTCGAGGCGTGGCGGGTGATCATGGGGCTGCACCACGAGCCGGCGGCCCTCGTGCTGTCCCGCCAGTCCCTGCCGACGATCGATCGCGCGCGCTACGCGGGTGCGGCCGGCCTCGCGCGTGGGGCGTATGTCGTCGCCGGTGCGGAGATCGAGCGGCCCGATCTGTTGTTGCTGGCCAGCGGGAGCGAGGTGTCGCTCTGTGTCGACGTCCACGAGCAGCTCGGGGCCGAGGGGATCTCGACCCGGGTCGTCAGCATGCCATCCTGGGAGCTGTTCGAGCGTCAGAGCCCGGAGTACCAGGACAGCGTGCTGCCGCGCGACGTGACGGCGCGCGTCTCGGTCGAGCAGGCGTCGACCCTCGGCTGGGCGCGATATGTGGGGAGTCGCGGGTTGAGCATCGGGATGGACACCTTCGGGGCGTCGGCGCCGCTCGCCGCCTTGCAGAAGAAGTTCGGCTTCACCCCCGAGACGATTGTTTCGGCTGCCAAGCGGATCCTGGGACCGGCCGCCGGGTGAATCTGCGCGGACACGATGATCCAGGCGGTCATCTTCGATCTCGACGGCACCCTGGTGCAGACCGAGCGCCTCAAGGCGGTCTCGTACGCACGCGCCGCGGTGCGGCTCCGTCCCCGCGACGTCACCGAGACGGATGTCGTCGAGGTGTTCAAGGAGGTCGTGGGGCGGTCGCGGCGCGAGGTGGCGGTCTTGCTCGTCGAGCGCTTCGCGCTGGAGGAGGCGGCCGGGGCCCTGATGCGCGAGTTCGGTGTGAGCGCGCCGTGGCAAGCCTATGCGCAGGTGCGGCTCCAGATCTACGAGGACATGCTCGCGGACCCCGACGTGCTCCTGCGGCATCGCTGGCCCCACACCCTCGCGCTGCTCGAGCACGTTCGTGCGTGTGGGTGTCAGCGATTGGGGCTCGCGACGATGTCCCACTGCGCGCAGACGCGGCGGGTGCTGGACGTGCTGGCGTTGCGAGAGGCGTTCGACTTCGTCGCCACCCGTGATGATGTCGACCAGCCCAAGCCGGATCCGGAGATCTATCTCCTGGTTGCGGACGAGCTGGAGGTCGCGCCCGCGGAGTCCCTGGTGATTGAGGACTCCCCGGCAGGGGTGGAGGCCGGTCTGGCGGCCGGAATGGAGGTCATCGCCGTGACGACCCCCTTCACCCGGGCGGCGTTTCGCGCTCGCCGTATCCTGGACCCACGCTGGGTCGTGGACGATCCAGAGACGCTGCCGTCCGTGGTGCGCGAGCGACTCGAGTCGCACCAACGCGAGGCGCACTAACGCGAGGCGTACCAGCGCGAGGCGTTCCGTAGGGGGGGCACACGCGGCGCCCGGCTGGCCGAACGCGAGGAGCGAGGGGCTCTGGGTCGCTCGGGGACGATCCCGTAAGAAGCCCGGCGCCGCAGCGCGAGCTGCCCCGCCCGGCGATCGTGGCTGACGTGAAGGAGACGGTGGCCGCCCGTCACGGCGGCGGCCGAAGGCACGCGGATTCTCAGCGACGAGGTACCAGCTATGGAACTCGGGATGGTCGGGCTCGGCAAGATGGGGGGGAACATGACGGCGCGGTTGATCTCCGGCGGCCATCGCCTGGTCGTGTACGACCGGAGCGCCGAATCGCGTCAGACGGCTGCGAGCCAGGGCGCCGTGTCGGCCGAGAGCCTGGCCGAGCTCGTCGGGAGGCTCTCGGCGCCCCGGGCGGTGTGGATGATGGTGCCGGCCGGGCGGGCCACGCAAGGCGTCATCGACGAGCTGGCCGGACTCCTCGCCGCCTGGGACAGCGTGATCGATGGTGGGAACAGTAACTACAAGGACTCGATGCGGCGCGGCGCGGATCTCCGCGAGCGCGGACTCCACTTCCTGGATGTGGGGACGAGTGGCGGCGTCTGGGGCCTGACCGAGGGCTATAGCATGATGGTCGGCGGTGAGGCCGAGGCGGTCGAGCGGCTGCGGCCGGTCCTCGAGACGCTCGCGCCGGCACCGGATCGGGGATGGGGGCACGTGGGCCCGAGCGGCGCCGGTCACTTCGTCAAGATGATCCACAACGGGATCGAGTACGGGCTGATGCAGGCCTACGCCGAAGGGTTCGAGCTCATGGGCCGCAAGACCGAGCTGGGCCTGGATCTTCATCGGATCGCCGAGATCTGGCGGCACGGGAGCGTCGTGCGATCCTGGCTCCTCGACCTGACCGCACGGGCGCTGGAGGAGAATCCATCACTCGAGGGGATCAAGGGTTGGGTCGCCGACAGCGGAGAGGGTCGCTGGACGGTGGCCGAGGCGATCGACCTCGATGTCCCGGCGCCGGTGATCACCGCCTCGCTCCAGGCCCGATTCGTCAGCCGGCAGGGAGAGAGCTTTGCCGCCAAGCTGCTGGCAGCGATGCGGAATCAATTCGGGGGCCATGGCATCAAGCAGGCCTAGTGTCCCGTGGTCATCGAGAGCGGCGGGTAGGGTCATCAGGAGAGCCGAATGGCACGACCGACCACCATCGTCATACTGGGAGCCTCGGGCGATCTGACGCGTCGCAAGCTCGTCCCGGCGCTGTATGCGCTCCACCGCAAGCGTCGGTTGCCGGAAGCCGTGCGGATCGTGGGGTTCGCGCGGCGTGAGTACTCGCACGATCGGTTTCGGGAGCTCATGCTGGAGGCTGTGAAGGAGTTCGCGGCTGACGCGCTCGAGGAATCGACCTGGCAGGATTTTGTGTCCCGCCTCTGGTACGTGCGTGGCGATCTCGACAACGGAGAGGACTTCGTCCGGCTGGACCAGTTCCTGCGGGAGGCCGAGACGGAGGGCGGCGACCGGCTGTACTACCTCTCGATCGCGCCGCGCTACTACGAGACGGTGGTGACGCTCTTCGGGGCCGCCGGCATGGCCCACGAGGGGAACGGGTGGCGGCGGATCATCGTCGAGAAGCCGTTCGGGCGGGATCTGGCGTCGGCTCGCGCGCTCAACCAGTCGATCCACGAGGTCTTCGCCGAGCATCAGGTCTTCCGTATCGACCACTATCTCGGCAAGGAGACCTCCCAGAACATCTTGTTCTTCCGATTCGCCAACACTGTGTTCGAGCCCATCTGGAACAGGAATTACGTGGACCACGTGCAGATCACCGTGGCCGAGACCATCGATGTCGGTCATCGAGCGGGCTTCTACGACGGGACCGGCGTCCTGCGCGACATGTTCCAGAATCATCTGCTCCAGCTCATGTCGCTGGTCACGATGGAGCCGCCCTCGTCGTTCAGTGCCGATGCCGTCCGCAACGAGAAGGTCAAGGTGCTCTCTGCCGTTAGGCCGATCAGGCCCGACCAGGTCGGGCAGGAAACGGTGCGTGGCCGGTATCGGGGGTACGCCGGCGCCGAGGGCGTCGCGTCGGGCTCGCAGACCGCGACCTACGCCGCGCTGAGACTGCAGATCGACAACTGGCGCTGGCACGGCGTGCCCTTCTACCTGCGGTCGGGAAAGGCGCTCGCGGCCAAGACCTCGGAGATCATCATTCATTTCCGGCGTCCGCCCCACGTGATGTTTCCGCTCCCGCCGGGCGTCACCATCAGGTCGAACTTCCTGGCCCTGTGCATCCAGCCCCACGAGGGGATTCACCTGCGCTTCGAGGTCAAGGTGCCCGACACCTTCACCGACCTGCGGTCGGTGGACATGGAGTTCCATTACGCGGATCCCTTTGGTGACACCGCAATCCCGGAGGCCTACGAGCGGCTACAGCTCGATGCCCTGCAAGGGGACGCCTCGCTGTTCACGCGGAGCGATGGCATCGAGCTGTCC
Organism: Vicinamibacterales bacterium; assembly: GCA_965197935.1. Classification (GTDB taxonomy): domain Bacteria; phylum Acidobacteriota; class Vicinamibacteria; order Vicinamibacterales; family CAZQMT01; genus CAZQMT01. The sequence goes on from CBDAOD010000003.1 coordinate 3,200,712, forward strand.
TGGAAGGTGATCGATCCGATCATCGAGGGCTGGCAGAGTCCGGCCGCACCGCCACTGGCCGCCTACGACCGCGGCAGCTGGGGACCCGCCGAGGCGGTCGCCTTCATCGCGCGCGACGGCCGGTCCTGGTTGCATGGGTGCGGTCACGAGACCGATGAGGGCTAGCAGCCCGTGGCAAAAGGCCTGCTGCAGTCGGCCGGCGCCGCATCCCGGCGCGTGCCGTGCTGGGCATTGGTCACGACGGGTCACATACTCCCGGTATTCTTCCTCGTCGCGCCTTGCCATCAGGGCCCCGCGCCGCCCTTGGTGCCACGCAGGACTTCTGCCACGGGCTGCTAGCGGCGCATCGACCGAACCTTGCTGACGTGGCGCATGATCTGCGGATCTTTCCGGACCGAGAACGCCTGAGCCGCGCCGTGGTCACCGCGCTGGTCGCGGCGATCCGGCGGGCGACGGGTGACGGGCGGCCGTTCGGGCTGGTGCTCTCGGGGGGCAGCACGCCGCGGCGCGTGCTGGAGCGGCTCGCGGCCCCGGACGGCGTCGCGGTGGACTGGTCGCGAGTGCACTTTTTCTGGGGCGATGAACGATATGTCCCACGCGATCACCCGGACAGCAACTATCGGATGGCCCGCGAAGCTCTCCTGGACCACGTGGCGGTGCCCGGGCAGAACGTGCATGTGCCGCCGACCGGATCCGGGCCGGTCGCGCGCGCGGCGATAGGCTACGAGCGAGCCCTGCGGGCCTTCTTCGGTGACGAGCTGCCGCGGTTCGATTGGGTCTTCCTGGGTCTCGGCGAGGACGGCCATATCGCGTCCCTGTTTCCGGGGGCGGGCGCCGCCACCGACGTGGGCCGCTGGGTTCGCCCCGTGTACGACAGCCCGAAGCCTCCGCCCCAGCGCGTGACGATGACGCTCGAGCTCCTCAACCAGGCCGCGGCGATCCACGTCGTGGTCGCCGGCGCCGACAAGGCCGGCGTGCTGCGGGCCACGCTGGAGGGGCCCCACGATCCGGATCGCTATCGCGCGCAGGCGATCGCGCCCAACGACGGCACCCTGACCTGGTGGCTGGACGAAGCGGCCGCGGCCGAACTGGAGACCGCCCGATAGCGATACGAGGAGCGCGTGGTGGGACGGGGCGCGCGCGGGACTCACGCGACGAATGGCTGTTGCAGGACTCTTGCCCCGGGCTGCTAGCAGCCCGGGGTGAGAGTCCTGCGTCGCACCAAGGGCGGTGCTGCGCCCGGCTGGCAAGGCGGGAGGAGCAAGAATACCGGGAGTATTTGATCGACGAGCAACGCAGCCAGGCGGGATGCAGCGCCGGCCGACTGCAGCAGGACTCTTACCCCGGGCTGCTAGGAGCCGGGCAGGAGTGAGGGTAGCCAGAGGCTGACCGCGGGCACGAAGGTGACCAGGAGCAGCACCAGCAGCATGGCGGCCACGAACCAGACGTTCACTCGCATGACCTCGCCCACGGAGGCCTGGGCGATCGAGCAGGTGGTCATGAGCACCGACGCGACCGGCGGGGTCTGCTGCCCAATCGCCAGGTTGAGGGTGACGATGAGTCCGAAGTGCACCGGGTCCAGGCCGATCCGCGACACCAGTGGCATGAAGAGCGGAATCAGGAGCACGATGGCGGCGCTACTGTGCAGGAACATCCCCGCGACGAGCAGGGCGCCATTCAGCACGAGCAGCATCGAGGTGCGATCGGTCACGTGCGCGGTGATCCCCCGTGCCAGGAGCTCGGGAACCTGAGCCGTGGTCAGATACCAGCCCAGCACCGCGGAGCCCGCGACGAGGATCATGACGACGCCCGTCTGTCGGGTGGCGTCACGGAGGACCGGCCACAACGCCCTCGGCTCCAGACCGCGTAGCAGGGCGCCGATAAGCAGGGCGGCCACCACCGCGACGGCCGCGGCCTCGGTGGCCGTGAAGAAACCGCTGAAGATCCCGCCCAGGATGATCACCGGCAGCAGAAGGGGCCAGACCGCCCGGCCCGCGCTCGTCCAGACCCGCCGCATCTGAAACGGCTCGCGTTCCGCGAAGCCGTGCACGCGCGCCAGGATGGCGCTCGTGGCCATGATGCTGGTCCCCACCAGGATCCCGGGGATGATGCCCGCCATGAAGAGCTTAGCGATCGAGGTGCCCGTGATCGAGCCGTACAGGATCATCGGGATCGAGGGTGGGACGATGATCGCGATGCTCGCCGAGGAGGAGAGGACCGCCGCGCTGAAGGACGCCGGGTAGCCGCGGTCCTTCATGGCCGGGATCAGGACGCCCCCGAGTGCGGCGGCGTCGGCGACCGCGGAACCCGACACCTCGGAGAAGAACATACTCGTGACCGTTGTCGTCATCGCCAGACCCGCGCGGACGGATCCGATGAGGCTGCTCGTGAACTCGACCAACCGCGCGGAGATGCCGGTGCTGTTCATCAGCGAGCCGGCCAGGATGAAGAGCGGCACCGCCACCATCACGAAGCTGTCGGTGCCGTGGAACAGCCGCAGCGGCACGACGAGTAACGACCCACCCGGGTCGGCGGCGATCATGACGATCGCCGCAGCGATCAGGGCGAAGCCGAGCGGCACCCCGACCAGCGCGAGCGCCACGACCACGACCAGCAGGATCAGGAGATCCATTCAGCGTGGACCCTGGAGCAGACGAAGGACCTGGATCGCGTGAATGACCAGGATGAGCCCCGCTGCCATAGGGATGATCAGATACAGGAGCCCCATCGAGACCGGCAAGGTGATGGCGTGGTCGTTCCAGAAACGGTAGGCCAGCAGGCTCCCGTGGTAGAGCAGTACGCCCTGGACGCCCGCCGAGACGACGTGGACGGCCAGACGTCGCGCCCGGGTCGCCGCGGGACCGAGTCGGCCGCGAAACGCCACCACGGCGACGTGCGTCTCGTCGTGCTGGGCCTGCACCGTTCCGAGAAACGTCAGCCAGACCAGCAGGTACCCGACGAACTCGTCGTACTAGATCAGGCTCTGGGCGGCGACGTCGCGCAGCACGACCTCGACGAAGCACACCGCGGTGATGGCGGTCAGCACGGCGACGGCCAGCGTATCGACGACGCGCCGGATCGGACCATCGAGCGGGTGGCGGTGGGGATGGTGCGGCGTCGCCGGCGACATCGGGCTGCCAGCGGTCTACGGTGCTCCCGATCGGTCGACGGCCGCCGGCCGGTCGTGACGGGTGTCGAGGACGGCGTCGACCAGGTCCTGCCCGAAGCGGGCGGCAAAGTCCTCGTAGAGTTGAGCCGCCGCCGCCTCGAAGGCCGACCGGTCGATCTCGGCGACCTCCAGGTGGTCGCGGCAGACGGCCAGATCCGCATCCTCCTGCGCCCGGCCGGTCTCGCGATGTTGACGGCCGATCTCGACGGCGACTTCGGTCAGCACCTCTTGGATGTCGGCGGGTAGCGATTCGAAGAACGTCCGGCTCAGCAGGGGATACGCGGGCGAGTAGACGTGTCTGGAGAGCGAGAGATACCGCTGCACCTCATAGAGGCGCGCGGGCACGATCTGGGACAGCGGGTTCTCCTGACCGTCCACGACCCCCTGCCGGAGGGCGGTGAAGAGCTCCGAGAACGGCATCGACGTGGGGCTGGCGCCGAACGCCTCGAACATCTTCACGCGTTCGGGATCCTTCGGGGTCCGCAGCTTCACGCCGCGCAGGTCGGCCGGACGGACGATCGGCCGAACGTTGTTGGTAATGACCCGGAACCCGTTCTCCCAGAAGCCCAGCAGGACCAGCCCGCGCTCGCGGAGGGCCGCGCGCAGCCGCCGGCCGACGGGACCTTCGATGATCTCCTCGAACTGCGCCCGACTCTCGATCGCGAAGGGCAGGTCGAAGATCCCGAGTCGCGGCTCGAGCGAATGGAGCACCGATGACGGGACGTGCATCTCCAGCGTTCCGAGCCGCAGGCCGTCCAACATCTCTCGGTCCTCGCCGAGCTGTGACGACGGGTAGAGCTGAACCTCGATGCGGCCGGGTAATCGCTGCTCGACCAGCGCCTTGAAGCGTTGCGGAGCGCTGTCGAAGTGCGACCCGGGTGTGCCGATGTGCCCGAGCCGGATGACGACCTGCTCCGTGGCTGCGTCGGCGCATCCAAGGGCGGTCGCCACGGCCGCGGCGCCCAGCGCACGCAGCAGGGCGCGGGCGCGCGGGTGCCGTCGGCGCGTCGGCGAGTGCGCGATGACGGGCATTGGCGGAGTATATGGGCGTGCACGGCGCCGAGACAACCTTCGCCCGGTGGGTCGGCCGCATTGACCGAACGGGACGCGGTGGTCGGGAGGTTGGTCAGGGTGAGATCGGCGTGGGATTGGGGCGGGTGCCCGGGTGACGACGGCGATCCGGCCCGCACCGAAGCGGGCCGGATCCTTCCGAACGCTGATGTCCGCTAGATCACCTTCGCGCGCGCGGCCTTGGCTTCGGCCGCGGTCAACAGCTCGCTCGTGACCGTGAAGGCGCCGGTCGTCACGGCGAGCGCACGCGCTTGCATCCGCTCCACGTTATCGGTGACGACCCCCTTGAGGGTCACGCGGCCGTGGTCGACGATGATGTGGATGGGCGCGTGGACGCTGTTGTATTGCACGAAATTGGTATGGCCATAGATGCGCCGCGCGATCCGATACCGCAACTCGTCGTCGAGCTGAGACGCCGGCAGCAATCCGATCTCGTCGCGCACTTCGCGCACGCCCTCCACCTCCGCGACGCGCTTCGCGATCGCGTTGCTCTTGTAGCCCATGGTCACCCTGCCGGTCAGGGTCACCACTCCGCCCTCGACGGCGGCGGCGACGTCGTCGAAGATCGTGTAGTAGACGTAGGTGTTCACCGCGTCGGCGACGTCCTTGAAGAGCTCGTGATCCCTCTTGACGTCCTGACCGGCGAACGCGGATGTCGTCACTAACATCAGGGTGGTCACCAGTGCGGCTGCGGTCCTCTTCATGGCTGGCCTCCTTGAGCGCCGAGTTGGTGGGCTCGGCTGGTTGTTCGAACGCGCCATGGTCGTTGGAGAGGCAAGTCACGTGCCATGGCAGATCGTGATGAAACCCACTTACAATCAACAACTTGTGTTCTTCTCGAGGACAGAATGGACTCTCGAGAGGACAGGCGCCACGTCCTCTCAAATGTCACGTGGGCAGGGTTGCTCATGGGAGTCTTCACTCACGCGCACCTCGTGATCGTGTTCTTCCGCAGCCACGGCGACCCCGCGACCTGCAAGACCTATCCGCTCCGCTTCGTGTTGCGCCCGGCGGGGATGTGAGCCATGTAGATCGACGCACGATCCGACCGAGGGCCGGTCGGCTGGACTGCTGTCGGCCGGCTCGGCGCCAGTCGACTCCGGTCGGGAGCTCGAGGCATAAGGGGCCACGGGTACCTGCTATACTTCGCGGGCGTGGGATCCCCGACAGGGTGAACGCGTCATCATGCCCGATGTCCCGCGACCCTCGCGCCGATCGGCGCGAACCTTCCTGCTGCTGACGGTCCTCCTCACGAGCCTCACCCTCAACGTCGTGGGGATTGACTGGGGACTGCCCTACCTCTGGCACCCGGACGAGAAGGTGGCCAACGCCGTCCGGATGATCCATCAGGGCACGCTCAATCCGAGCTATTTCGTCAACCCAAGCCTGCACCTCTACCTCGTCTGGGGCGTCGTTCGGGCGGCCTACCTGGCGCATCCGACTCGCGCCGTGCAGATTTCACTCCAGCGCATCATGCCGCTGCTCGATCCGAATCATCCGGATCGGGATCTGCAGTTTCTGGCGACGCGGCTGGCGCGGGGGCTGTCGGCCGGGTTCGCGGTCGCCGGGGTGTGGCTCGTGTTCCTGTTGGGACGGCGGCACTACGACGAGGCCACCGGGCTCCTGGCTTCGGCGTTTCTGGCCGTGACCATGGGCATCGTGAACTTCGCCCACTTCGCCACCCCGGAGAGCCTGCTCGTGTTGTTGACCCTCGCCGTCCTTGGGGCGTGCGACCGGCTCGTGGTCAGCGATCGACGCCGGGGGTATCTGCTGGCCGGTGCGCTCGTGGGTCTGGCGTGCTCGACCAAGTACACGGCCTAGCTCCTGGCGGTGCCGTTCGTCGCCGCGCATCTGGCCGGTCGGGGCCTTCGTGGGGGGTGCTCGCTGGCGGGGTTCCGCCAGTGTGTCGCAGCCGGGGCGGTGGCCGTCGCCGTGTTTGTGCGACGACGCCCTACGCCGTGATCGACTGGCCGTATTTTACCGCGGCGATCGGTTTCAACTGGACGACCACGGCGCCCTCGGCGGCGGTGGTCTCGAGTCCGGCCGACTCCTCGTGGGTGCCCAATCTGGGACACCTGGTCAACGGGCTTGGCTGGCCGCTGTTCGGCCTGGCGACGGTTGGGTGGATCTTCGGGGTGACCCGTGTCCCAGGGAGCGGGAGCCGGTCTTCCGCGGACCGGGCCTACCTGGTCCACGTGGTCTGGGTCACCGCGTTTCTGGGCTTCTACGGCCTCAGCACCGTGCATGCGCTGCGCTACATCATGCCGGTCGTGCCCTCCCTCGTCTTGCTGGCCGCCGCGCTCTCGGTTCGAATGGTGCGCGCCGCCGGGCGGCAGGGAGCGCGCGCACGCGCGCTCGCGATCGGTGTCGTCGCCGGCACGCTGGCATACTCGCTCGCGTATTCGGCCCGCGCGGACGCGCTGTTCTTGAGCGACACGCGGTATCAGGCGGGCCGGTGGCTCTCGGCGCAGCGACCCGCCGACCCCGTGCACTACTTCTCGTTCGGGGCCTACCTTCCGTTCTTCCACGAGGCGGCCCCCGGGGCGGTTCACGTCCCGACCCTCAGCGACCTGGACCTCGCCGGAAACGAGTTCTGGCTCTGGGCCACCGGCTACCTCGATCGCTCGACGAACCTGATCGTGGATCCGGATTTCTATCGTCGGCGCTTCTTCGACCGCCCGCTCGGCTTCGCCGAGCGAGCACAGTTCTACCGCCTTCTTCTCGACGGGAGCTCGTCGGGTGGTTATCGCGAGGTCGCGCGATTCGAGGCCGAATCAACCGCGTGGCTGGATCCAAGGCCCGAGTTCGTCTCTCCTCAGCTGCTGATCTTCGCCAAGCCGGAGACGCGGGTTGACCCTGCGGTCGGACCGGCCCCCGGACCCGGGTTCGGGTCATGACCGCTCACGGCGGTCGCTCGCCATCCCGCCCTCCTCGCCCGACGGCGGATCCGGTGTCCTGGTTCGAGATCCTCACCTTCTGGCTGCCGCTTGCAGGAACCTGGCTCATGATGGCGGCCGAGGGGCCGTTCCTGGCGGCGGTCATCGCGCGTCAGCCATCCCCGATCGAGAACCTGGCCGCGTTCGGGGTCGCCTATGCCGCCGCGATGATCGTGGAGTCTCCGGTGATCATGCTGATGAGCGCGTCCACGGCGCTCGTGCGGGACCGGCAGAGCTATATCGTGCTGCGGCGATTCTCCTACGGGCTCAGCCTCGTGCTCACGGTCGTCATGGGAGCGTTGGTCCTGCCGGCGGTCTTCGACCTGTTCGCGCGGAACCTGTTGCGGCTACCCGGCGAGGTCGCGGACCTCACCCATGTCGCCATGGTCTTCCTGCTGCCGTGGCCGGCGGCGATTGGCTATCGGCGCTTCCATCAGGGCCTGCTGATTCGACACAACCTGACCAGGCTGGTCGCGTACGGCACCGCGCTCAGGCTCGGCTCGATGGCGCTGACCGCGGCGCTCCTGCCCCGACTCGCCGGGCTGCATGGCGTTCAGATCGGTGCGGCGGCTCTGTCGGTCGGCGTGCTCATCGAGGCCATCGCGAGCCGTCTCATGGCGCGGGGCGTTGTGCGGGAGGTCGCCCGCGATGAAGGCCCCGCGTCACCTGACGCGCCGCTGACGCTCGGCCAGATCGGCGTCTTCTACCTGCCCCTGGCCCTCACCTTGGCCCTGGCGATGGCGATCCAGCCCCTGGTGACCTTCTTCATGGTGCAGAGCCGGTTCGCGCTCGAGTCTCTGGCAGTCCTGCCCGTGATCTACGGCCTGACGTTCTTCTTCAGGAGCCTCGGCCTGTCCTACCAGGAGGTCGGCATCGTCCTGATGCGGAATCGGCGAGAGCGGTATCTGCGGCTCAGAAACTTCGCGGCCGTCTTGGCGCTCCTGACGACTCTGGCGCTGGGCGTCATCGCGTTTAGTCCGCTCGCCGTGCTGTGGTTCCACGATGTCTCGGGTCTGTCGATGGAGCTCACACGGTTTGCCATCCTGCCCCTGCGCATCATGACGGTGATTCCCGCGCTATCGGTCATCCTGGCCTTCCAGCGCGCGTTGCTCGTCAACGCTCGCGAGACAGGGCCCATCACGTCGGCCACGATTGCGGTAGTGGTCGCCATTGCCGTGATTCTGTTCGGCGCCATTCGGTGGCTGGATCTGCCGGGCGCCGTGGCGGCCGCGATTGCCCTGTTCTTTGGCCGCGCGCCGGGCAACCTGCTACTCCTGCTGCCGTGCCGGCGCGCCGTTCGCCGCCTGAGGGATGCCTGAGCGAGGGGCTGCCGCACGGGTGGTGATACCATGCGGAGGTCGATCCGGACCTCGTCGAGCGCCCTCGACGCAGCCGACCGGCTCGGCGATTCCTGTCGATGAGGCGATTTGGACCCGGGCTGCTGGTCACGGCGGCTTTCATCGGACCCGGTACGATCACGACGGCGAGTGTCGCGGGCGCCCACTACGGTTTCGCCCTGCTCTGGGCGCTGGTCTTCTCGGTCGTCGCCACGCTCGTTCTCCAGGAGATGGCCGCGCGGCTCGGGCTGGTGACGCGCGAGGGGCTGGCGGAGGCGCTGCGGACCACCTTCGAGAGCCGCGTCTTCAGCGCGTTCGCGATCGTGCTCATCGTCTCCGCCATCGCGTTCGGCAACGCGGCCTTCGAGACTGGGAACATCGCGGGCGCCGCGATGGGGCTCGAGGTGTTGACCGGTCTGTCGGGACGGGTCTGGTCGCTCGGGGTCGGAGCCGTCGCGGCCGGTCTCCTGGCGGTGAGCTTCTACCGCGCGCTGGAGCGGCTGCTCATCGGGCTCGTGGTCCTGATGAGCAGCGTGTTCCTGGTGACGATGATCATCGTGAAGCCTGATGTCGGCGACATGCTGACCGGCATGCTCGTACCGCGGGTGCCGTCCGGATCGCTGCTGACGGTGGTCGCCCTGATCGGCACGACGGTCGTGCCCTACAACCTCTTCCTCCATTCGAGCTCGGTGAAGGAGAAGTGGCCCAAGGAGCTCCCGGTGGATCGCGCGTTGGCCGAGTCCAGGCTCGACACCGCGGTGGCGATCTCGCTCGGGGGGCTGATCACCCTCGCGGTCATGACCACGGCGGCGGCGAGCTTCTTCGCCCGGGGCGTGGAGATCTCCGGAGCCGAGACGATGGCACGCCAGCTCGAGCCCATGCTGGGATCGGCCGCGAAATACTTCTTCGCCGTCGGCTTGCTGTCGGCGGGTATCACCAGCGCGACCACCGCGCCCCTGGCCGCTGCCTACGCCACGGCGGGAGCGCTGGGATGGGGTGTGGATCTGCGCGACACGAGATTCCGGGCTACCTGGGCGGCGATCCTGCTCGTCGGGACCATCCTGGCCGCCAGCGGGATCCGGCCCGTGCCGGCGATCATCTTCGCCCAGGCGGCCAACGGGGTGCTGCTGCCCGTGACCGCCATCTTCCTGCTCATCGTGATGAATCGAAGCGATCTGCTCGGGACCTATCGCAACGGCATGCTGGCAAACGTCCTCGGCGGCCTGGTCGTGCTGACGGTGTCGGGGCTCGGTCTGTTCCAGCTCGCGCGCGTGCTCGGGCTGGTCGGGGCGTGAGGCTTGCAGCCCGTGGTGAAAGTCCTGCGTCGCACGAAGGGCGGCACTGCGCCCGGCTGACAAGGCGCGAGGAGTGAGAAGGAGATCATCGTGACGCCGGACTCTTACCACGGATGGCGAGCCGCTCGCCTGGCGGTCGTCGCGAGCCTGGTCCTGACGGCCTGCCAGTCGGCAGCCGAGCGGGAGGCCGGGGCGCTGTCGCCCGACGGGATCGCGGCGACGTCGTTGCTCGAGCGCATCTCGGCGCTCGCGTCCGACGAGCTGGAGGGCCGCGCGCCCGGATCCCCGGGTGAGGACCGAACCGTCGCGTATCTCACCGAGAGCTTCCGTGCGCTGGGTTTGGCGCCGGGGAATCCCGACGGCAGCTTCGTCCAGCGCGTGCCCCTGGTCAGCATCACGAGCGAGCCGGAGCGGCCGCTGACGTTCACGCAGGGCCGCGAGACCTGGGCGCCGGTGCCGGGTCAGGACTTCGTGGCCAGCACGCGCCGCGTCGTCGACACCGTCGCCATCGACGGAGCCGAGGCCGAGGTGGTGTTCGTTGGCTACGGTGCCGTGGCGCCCGAGTACGGCTGGGACGACTTCAAGGAGGTCGACGTTCGGGGCAAGGTCCTGCTCATGCTGGTGAACGATCCGCCGGGCGGGGACCACTTTGGCGGTGACGCCATGACCTACTACGGGCGCTGGACCTACAAATACGAGATTGCGGCCGAGCGCGGCGCCGCGGGTGTGTTCGTGATTCACGAAACCGGGCCCGCAGGCTATCCGTGGGAGGTGCTGAGCGGCGGGTGGACCGGGCCGGGGTGGCGCGCCTCCGAGGAGTTCGATCTGGTCACACCGGACAAGAATCTGGGGCGTGCCGCCGTCGAGGGCTGGCTCCACGTCGAGGCTGCCCGGACCCTGTTCGAGATGGCCGGGCTCGATTTCGACGCCCAGAAGCGGGCGGCCGGCGAGCGGACGTTCGCACCGGTCTCACTCGGCGCGACCGCGGCAATCACGCTGCGCAACACGCTGCGCACGGTCGACTCGGCGAACGTCGTCGCGCGGGTCGAGGGCGGCGAGGCCGACGACGAGATTCTGATCTATGTCGCGCACTGGGACCATCTCGGCGTCGATGCCAGCCTGGCGGGCGACCCGATCTTCAATGGCGCGCACGACAACGCGAGCGGCACGGCCGGCTTGCTCGAGATCGCCGAGGCCTTCGGCCGGTCGGGGGAGCGACCACGTCGGAGCGTCCTGTTCCTGGCCGTCACGGCCGAGGAGCGCGGGCTGCTGGGGTCGCGCTATTACGCCGAGCATCCGCTCTACCCGCCCCGTCAGACGGCCGCGGTCATCAACATGGATGGCCTGAACTTGCTCGGACGCACGCGCGACCTCACCGTGATCGGGATGGGACAGTCGACGCTGGATGACCTGGCGGTGGCCGAGGCGACCCGTCAGGGGCGAGTCGTGAGGCCGGACCCCGAGCCGGAGAAGGGGTACTACTATCGATCCGATCATTTCGAGTTCGCGAAGGTCGGGATCCCGGCGTTCTACGCCGACGCGGGTGTCGAGTTCGTCGGGCGGCCGGACGGCTGGGGGCTCGAGATGCGCGAGCAGTATCTGGCGGAGGATTACCACAAGCCGTCGGACGAGGTGAAGGACTACTGGGATCTGTCGGGCGCGGTCGAGGATCTGGCGCTGCTGTTTGCCATGGGGCGGCACGTGGCCTCGGGGGACGAGTGGCCGACCTGGACCGCGACCAGCGAGTTCCGAGCCACACGGGAGGCCCAGCGAGCCACGCCGTAGGTTGGGGCGGCCGCACGAGAACGCGAAAGGAGCATACGGATGCGTCACTTTACCCTTGGACGGTCGTCGATCCTCGTACTGTGCGTCGTTGGCGCAGGTGCGTTCGCCAGTCTGGCCGTGGCGGTCCCGGCGGCGGCCCAGACCGACGGAGATCTGGTGTACGTGGCCGGCACCGACGGACGACGGCCGGGCGCCGGGGAGGTGACGGGCGGCATCACGGCACAGGTCCGGCAGACTCTCGAGAATCTTCAGGCGACGTTGAAAGAGGAGGGGATGGATCTCTCCCACGTCGTGAGCGCGAACGTCTACCTGACCGATGCCAGGAGCTTCCAGGCGATGAACGAGGTGTATCGGACGTTCTTCGCGGTCGACCCTCCGGTTCGCGCCACCGTGCAGGCGGATCTGCCGGCGCCTGGCGCGCTCGTGCAGATCTCGCTCGTGGCGGCTCGCCCGGACGCCGCACGGCGGGTCATCGCGCCGCGCGGGCTGCAGTCGCCGCAGCTGCCCTACAGCTGGGGCATCCTGGTCGGCGACACGCTCTTCATCGCCGGTGCCACGAGTCGGGCCCCCGAGACCTACCAGCCGAAACCCGGGGACATGGCCGCCCAGACCCGGCAGGTGCTCGAGAACGTGGGCGCTGTCTTGGACTCGGCGGAGATGAGCCATGACGACATCGTGGCCTGCAAGGTGTTCCTGGACGAGGCGCGTGCCTTCCAGGCGATGAACGGGGTCTACGGGACCTTCTTTCCCGCCGATCCGCCGGCGCGCGCGACCGTCCGCGCCAGGCTGATGAATCCCGCGTTCCTCTCCGAGATCCAGTGCGTGGCGGTCAAGGATTCGTCGAGACGGGTCGTCATCGCCGAGGGGGCGACCCGGTCGCGGAGCCCGCTCTCGCCCGCGATCCAGGTGGGGAGCCGCCTGTATCTGTCGGGGATGACCGGCCGCGGCGCCGACGGCTACGCCCCCGGTGACGTGGAGGGCCAGACGCGTCAGGCGCTCGACAACCTGCGAGCGACGCTGCACGCGGCGGGGATGGATTTCACGGACGTCCGGGAGGCCGTCGTCTACGTGACCGACATCCGCACGGCGGAGACGGTCTCCGACGTCTATCGCGAGGTCATGGGAAACGCGGCGCCGCCGACGACCACCGTGGGGACGCCGCTGATGTCCCCGGCGGCGCTGGTGGAGATCATGATGACGGCGTCGAGGTGAGGGTGCATGCCGGAGAAGTCGCCGCGGCCCGACGTTCCGTGTCTGACGACCGAGCAGATGATCGAGGTCGATCGGGCGATGGTCGAGGATCTCCGGATCGAGCTGATCCAGATGATGGAGAACGCCGGAAGGCATCTCGCCCATCTGGCGCGTCAGCGCTTCCTGGGCGGAGATCCCACGGGTCGGGCGGTGACGGTCTTGGCTGGAACCGGCGGCAACGGCGGCGGCGCGTTGGTGGCCGCGCGACTCCTGCACGGTTGGGGAGCGCGAGTGGTCGTGGGCACGACGCGGCCGGCCGAGCGGTTCACGCCGGTACCGTCGCATCAGCTCGAGATCGTGTCCCGGCTGGGGCTGCCGGTTCACGCGGCCGGTGAGATGGGCCGCGTCGGCAAGCCCGACCTCATCCTCGACGGTGTCGTCGGCTACCGCCTGAAGGGCGCGCCGCGTGGTGGCGCCGCGACGCTGATCGAGTGGGCGAACGCGCAGGGGACGGACCTTCTTGCCCTCGATGCGCCGTCCGGCGTCGACACGACCACGGGAACCGTGTTCGACCCGGCGATTCGCGCGACCGCGACGCTGACGCTGGCGCTTCCCAAGACGGGGCTGCGTGCGCCTAGCGTGGAGCGCCACGTGGGAGAGCTCTATCTGGCCGATATCGGCGTGCCGCCGAGTGTGTACGCCGAGCCGGCGCTCGGGCTGACGGTCGGCGCGGTGTTCGCCCGGTCGGAGGTGATTCGGCTTTGGTGAGCGGACCCGTGGACCGCTGGCGTGGCGCCGCGCCGGGCCGGCGGGAGGGATGGGACGTTCGGAGAGCCCGCGCCGTGGGTGAGATCTCTGCGCTGGCCGGGCGGACGGCGGGATTGCTGTCGCTGGCCGCCTTCGTTCCCTACGTGCTCGCCATCCTGCGGGGAGAGACCCGTCCGAACCGGGCGACGTGGTGGATCTGGACCGTCGTGGGCTTTCTCCTCGGGTCGAGCTACTACGCCTCGGGAGCCCAGCACACGATCTGGGTTCCGGTCAGCTACGTCGTCGGACCGCTCGTGACGGCGCTGCTGTCGTTGCGCTACGGCGAGGGAGGCTGGACGCGGTTCGACCGGTACTGCGTCGCGGGCGCGGGCCTGAGCCTCGTCCTGTGGTGGATCTTCCAGACGCCGATGATCGCGCTCCTGATCAACCTGTCCATCGATTTCCTGGGTGCGCTTCCGACCATCAGGAAGTCGTATCTCGAGCCGGCGGGGGAGGACCGGGTGGCCTGGGCGCTCTTCTGGGCCGGCAACATCGCCAATCTCTTCGCCGTCGAACGCTGGACGTTCGCGATCGCGGTGTATCCCGTCTACATGTTTCTGGCGAGTGGGGCCATCGCGCTCCTGGTGCTGCGGCCCCGGCATCTGCTCCCCGCACCCGGCCGCGCGGACTAGGAAACTCGGTCATCGATGGGTTCGATGTCTTCAGACTCCTCTCGTCGGTTCGACCCGATTCTGTTCGAGGTGATCCGAAACGCGCTCGTCGAGGCCACCGAGGAGATGTCGGTGTCGATCCAGCGCTCGGCCTACTCGACCAACGTCAAGACCCGGCTGGACTACTCGTGCGCGTTCGTCGACGCCGCAGGCCGCATGGTCGCGCAGGCCTTCTGTCAGCCCGCCCACCTCGGGACGGTCGGCCGCCTCGTCCCGCGTGCCGTCGCCGAGTACGGCCCCGAGAACCTCGAGCCCGGTGACGCCCTCGTCGTGAACGATCCCCATCGGCAGGCGAGCCACCTCAACGACATCTTCCTCATCTCGCCGCTCTTCTGGGAGGACGAGCCAGTCGGCTATGTGGCCAACGTGTGCCACCACGTCGACGTCGGGGGCGGCGCCCCTGCGAGCATAGGGGCGTTCCGGGAGATCTATCAGGAAGGCGTCGTGCTTCCGGTGGTCAAGCTCGTTTCGCGTGGCGAGATCGTCCCGGATCTGTGGAAGCTCGTGCTCGCCAACGTACGCGCCGTCAAGGAAGTCGGCGGTGACCTGCGGTCGCAGGTCGCGGCGAACACGATCGGGATCCGTCGGCTATCGCGTCTCCTCGAGCGCTACGGCAAGGACACCATCGCGTCCTACATCCAGAAGCTGTTCGACTATACGGAGGAGCGGACCCGCGCCGACCTGGCCCGCCTCCCCCCGGGGACCTACGCGGCGGCGGGATACCTCGACGACGACGGGATCACCCCGGAGCCCGTGCTCCTGCACGCGCAGGTGACGATCGCGCGCGACCGGGTGACGTTCGACTTCAGCGGGACGGGGCCGCAGCGTTCGGCGCCCATGAACTGCAACTTGACGCAGACGTTCACGGCGTGCGCCTACGTGTTCAAGTGCCTGATCGATCCCGACATTCCCGTGAACGAGGGATTCTACCAACCCATCCACGTGATCGCGCCGGAGGGTTGCACGGTCAACGCGACCCATCCGACCGCGATCGTGGGCGGCTGGGAAGTGGCGATGCGGGTCTGCGAGGTGCTGTTCCATGCGCTGGCGGACGCCATGCCGGACCGCGTGCCTGCGGGCACCAAGGGGATGATCTGCCACGTGGGCTTCGGCGGCCAGGATCCGCGGCGAGGCGGCTACTACACCTTTCTCGAGACGCTCGCCGGGGGGTACGGGGGACGACTGGGCTCGGACGGTCCGGACGCGGTCCAGACGCATATCCAGAATACGCAGAACGCCCCGATCGAGGAGACCGAGTTGAACTATCCCGTCCGCGTTCTCCGCTACGGGCTGGTGCCCGATTCGGAGGGGCCCGGCCGATACCGCGGCGGGCTCGGGCTCCGGCGTGAATACCTCTTTCCCGATCACGAACCCGTCTTCACGACCCTCGCGGACCGCGTCAGGTTCCCGCCGCACGGGCTGTTCGGCGGTCAGCCGGGTCGTGCCGCGCGCTACGACGTGTGCCGCCGCGACGGGACGGTGGAGGACATTCCGTCGAAGGGCACCCTGACCCTGACGTCCGGCGCCATCGTGCGAGTGGAGACGTGCGGGGGCGGGGGGTATGGCCCGTCGTGCGAGCGGGATCCCGATCTCGTGGTGCGCGACGTGCGGGAGGGGAAGGTGAGCGTCGCGCGCGCCCGGGACGTCTACGGTGTGGTCATCGATCCCGCGAGCGGTGCGCTTCGCCGCCCAGAGACGGAGGCGTTGCGCCGCCGGCCGGGGCAACGGGACGAGTCCGCGTGAGCGATCGATTTCGGCTCGGCGTCGACGTGGGTGGCACCTTCACCGATGCGGTCCTCATCTCGGAGACGAGCGGCGAGGCGCGGGTCGCCAAGGTGTCCTCGACACCGGCGGATCCCTCGGTCGGCTTCCTCCGGGCGGTGGCGCGCATCCTCCACGACGCCGACGTCCAGCCTTCCGACGTCTCGTATCTGGTCCATGGCACCACGGTCGCCACGAACGCGCTGATCGAGGGCACGACCCCGCCGGCCGCCTTCATCACGACCGAGGGGTTTCGCGACCTCCTCGAGATCGGGCGCCAGGTAAGACCGTCGCTCTACGACGTGTTCTTCGAGAAGCCACGGCCTCTCGTCTCGCGTGACCGGTGTCTGGAGGTGCGGGAACGCCTGGACGCCTCGGGTGGCGTGCTGGTGCCGCTCGACGAAGCGGCCGTGCGCCGAATCGCGCACGGGCTGGCCAGCGACGGCATCGAGTCGGTGGCCGTCTGCCTCCTGCACGCGTATCTCAACCCGGTCCATGAAGAGCGGATCGCGGAGCTGCTGCTGGAGGTGCACCCCGGGTTGAGCGTCTCGCTGTCGTCGCACGTGTGTCCCGAATTTCGCGAGTTCTTTCGTGCCAGCACCACCGTGATCAACGCGTCGATCCGGCCCGTGGTCGGTGCGTATCTGCGGCACATCGAGACGCGCCTCGCGGGCGAGGGGCTGGCGGCTGAGCTGCTCGTGATGCAATCGAACGGCGGGGTGCTTACGTTCGCCGCCGCGGCGGACCGCCCTGTCTACATGGTCGAATCGGGGCCCGCCGCGGGTGTGATGGCCGCGGGCTTCCTGGCCGACGGGCTGGGCCATCGGGACGTCGTCGCCTTCGACATGGGGGGGACGACCGCGAAGGTGGGGCTGATCGTGGGCGGTCGTCCGAGCGTGACGAAGGAGTACGAGGTCGGGGCCCAGGCGCTGCCCGGCCTCGGGCAGTCGCGCGGCAGCGGGTATCCGATTCGCACGCCGGTGATCGATCTCGTGGAGATCGGGGCCGGCGGCGGAAGCGTGGCGTGGGTGGACGTCGGCGGCATCCTTCGGGTCGGACCACGCAGCGCCGGCGCGGATCCGGGGCCGATCGGCTACGCCAGGGGCGGCACCGAGCCGACGATCACCGACGCCAATCTGGTCCTGCGGCGGATCGACCCACGTCATTTTCTCGGCGGCGAGATGTCACTCGACGTCGACCTCGCCCGGGAGGGGATCCGGGCGCGCTGTGCGGAGCCGCTGGGGATGGACGTCGTCGAGGCGGCCAGCGGTATCGTCGAGATCGCCAACGCGGCCATGATCAACGCGCTACGCGTCGTCACGGTCCGGCGGGGACACGATCCCCGCGAACTCGTCATGGTGGCCTTTGGCGGCGCCGGACCGTTGCACGCCAATCGGCTCTGCGCCGACATGCAGATCCGCACCCTGATCATCCCGCCCAGTCCCGGGACGTTCTCGGCGCTTGGTCTGCTGGTCACGGATCTGAAGCACGAGTTCTCGCGCACTCGCCTGATGACCGCCGATCGAGCCGAGCTCGAGGCTCTCGACGCCATCTTCTCTGGGATGGAGACAGCCGGGCGCGACCGTCTCTTGCGAGAGGGGATCGCGGCGTCGGCCATCCGCTACGAGCGCCAGATCGAGATGCGCTACACCGGGCAATCCTACGAGCTGCCTGTGGAGGTGCCGCCGGGAGACGTCACCGCCGATGTCCTGCGCGCCGTCGTGGCACGTTTTCACGGCGAGCACGATCGCGCGTACGGCCATGGCTTTCCCGACGAGCCGGTCGAGCTCGTGAACGTGCTGGTCTCGGCCATCGGGACCATCACCAAGCCGGCACGGCGCAAGCTCCCGCGGGATCGCATCGAGCTCGGGGACGCCCGTCGTGGCACCGCTCCGGTCTTCTTCTCGGAGGCACGCGGATTCCTGGACACCGCCATCTTCACCCGGGGTGGCCTGGGCGCCGGGGACCGCTTCGAGGGGCCGGCCATCGTCGAGGAGATGGATTCCACGTCGTTGATCCATCCAGGGTTCCGGGTGGAGGTGGACGCGTACGGCAACCTGGTGGTGACTCCGGTTGCCTGAGCCGGGCTGCCATTGCCGCGGGTTGCCGGCACGGGCAGCCCCGAGGAGCCTTGCATGCCGTCACGTTACGACATCATCGTCGTTGGCGCCGGGATCTCCGGTGCCAGCGCCGCCTACTTTCTCAAGAAGCGAGGCGCCGGGCGCGTGCTGCTGCTCGAGGCGGGAGAGCGCCCCGCGTGCTCGAACACCGGCAAGAGCGCGGCCATCGTGCGAACCTTCTACACGCTGCCCCTGATGGCGCGGATCGCCAAGGCTGCGGTGGATCTGTTCGTCGCAATGCCGGACGAGCTGGGTCACACCGGGGGGTTCGCCCAGACCGGCTTCACCCAGCTACTCCCCCCGGACTGGGTGAGCATCGCGTCGGAGATCGTGGCGATGCATCGCGCGCTCGGTGTCGAGACGGATTTCGTCGATCCGTCCGACTACGGTCGCCGCTTCCCGTGGCTCGCGACCGAGGGCGTCGGCGCGATCGTGTTCGAGGCGCAGAGCGGCTACGCCGATCCGGTGGCGACGACCGGGGCCTACGTGGAGGGCTTCCGCCGGCTGGGGGGCGAGGCGCGGTTCGGCGTGCCGTGTCGACGCCTTCGGCGGTCCGGGGACCGGGTGGTCGGTGTCGAGGTCGAGGACGGGGTCGTGGATGCCGGCACCGTCGTGAACGCCGCGGGGCCGTGGGCCCGTCATCTCGCCGAGTTCGCGGACCTCGACCTCCCGGTGCGGGCTGTACGTGAGCAAGACACGATCTGGGAGGTGCGCGACGACCGCGCCATGCCGGAGACACCGGTGTCGAACGCCATCGAGGCCGCCTACATGCGACCGGCCGGACCGCGCCGGTGGCTCCTGGGACGGGGCTACCCGAAGCCCTACACCGAGGTCGATCCGAACAACTTCAAGCAAGCGCCCGACGACGAGGAAACGGCGGACATCTTCGCGCGGCTCGTCCGTCGCATCCGGCCGCTCGAGGGGGCGCGGCCTGTCGACGGCTATGCCGCGCTCTATGACGTGACGCCAGACTGGATGCCGTTCGTCGGTCCGCGCGCCGGGCTGGACGGCTATGTCGATTTCTCCGGCGGCAGCGGCCATCTCTTCAAGACGGCACCCGCGATCGCGCGCGAGCTGGCCGACTGGGTCCTCGAGGGACGCGTCGCGGCGGACTTCGCCCGGCTGAGCCACGATCGTCTGGCGGCGGGCAACGCGTTCGAGCAGCGCTTCGGCGGGAACCGGGCGTGACCGGCGGGAGGCCGCGCGACTACCTGCTGGGCCGGCGCGCGACGACTGCCGGCTAGTTGTTGCTGCCGGGTCGGCGCGTGTACTGCTGCTTGAAGGCAGTGTGGCGAATCTCCACCCGCTCGAGCAACGCGGCGAAGTCCGGTGTCTCGCGCACGCTCTCGAGTAGCGGATCGGTGCTGATATACGGGTAGTTGAAGAAACCGCTCTCGATCGCGGCCTCGAGGTTGCGCAGCGCCGCATCCCGCTCACCGACGAGCGCGTAGAAGTGAGCCAGTCGGTAGCGCCGCTCCCCGTCGACGATGGTCCGGGACTCGAGCCGGTCGGTGATCTGGAGCACCTGCGCGACGTCGTCCCTGGCCGCCGCCGCGTAGGCGCGTCCGAAGGTGCTCCACACGCTTTGATCGTCCGCGTCCCACGAGGCGTCGAAGAGCGCGGCGGCGCCGTCGAAATCCTTCGCGTAGTAGTGGATCACGCCCTCGTAGAAGAGCTGCTTCTCGTCGCGCGGGCGCTGCATCTGCTCGAGGTAGCCGTTGACCGCCTCCTGAGATGCGAGCGCCGTGTCATAGGTGCCCTGATAGATCAGGGACTTGGTGATCTGCCCCTCCGTGCTGACCAGGTTGGCCAGACTGGCATCCAGGGACTGGGCCTCCCGATAGGCGGCGATCGATTCGTCCATCAGGCCGGCGTAACGATAGACGTAGCCCAGCCCGGCGTAGGCCGCGGCCGAGCTGGGCGCGATCTCCAGTGCCCGCTGCAAGAGCTCGGCGGATTCCTCGGATTTCCCGACCTTGGCGTCGAGCGATGCCAGGAGCTGCAGGGTTCGCAGCTGATCCGGGTCGAGCCGAAGGGCCTGCCGGAGCGCCTCCTCGGCGCGCTCGTAGTAGGGGCCGCGCCCGCCGATGAGACCGGCGTGCTGGAGATACGCGTTCCCGAGCGCCGCCATCGCCGGCGCGAACGTTGCGTCGATCGCGACCGACCGCTCGAGCAGCTGGCTGCGTGCCGCCCAGTCAGCGGTCGTCACCGGGTCGGTCGAGATGGCCCGGAGGTAGTACTCGTACGCCCGGCTGTCGCCGGGCATGCTGGCGCGGAGCTGTGTGCGCTCCGCGGCGGACAGACGCAACTCGAGCGCCTCGACGACGCGGCCCGGCACCGACCTCGCCACGACCTGGAGCTCGTCGATCCCCACGTCGAGCGGCCCCTGCCACAGCGTCTCGTCACGTGCCACGTCCGTGAGCTCGGCCGTGACCGTCAGGCGATCGCCCACTCGCGCGTAGCTCCCGGTCAGAACCAGCGTGACATCGACCTCCTCGGCGACACGGGTCAGATCGACGGGCGTCCCGAGGTGTTTGCGGACGACCTGCGGCGGTCGGACCGCCAGGCGCTGGACGGACATCAGGCGCAGCGCGATCTCGTGCGCCAGCGCCGCACCGAGGTAGTCGGTCGCCGGGTTGGCGACCTCGGAACGAAACGGCAGGATTGCCAGCTTGTATGGCTGGTCCGCCTGGCGGGGTTCGAGGGTGGCCGCGACGACGCCGACGGCGGAAGACCCGGCGCCCCCCACCGTCAGGACCGCCAGCAGGCCGAGTCTGGCCCACCGCCCCCCCCGGGCCCTCGTGACCGCGGTCGAGACGGGCAGCCCGGCCTCCGCCTCGCCCTGGCTTCTGGCGGCCAGGAGTGGCGCATCGAGCGTAGCCGAATGGCGTCGCGACATCATGCCGACCCCCGATCGGGACGAAGCGGTGAGGTGCCAGCGATCCCTACGAGATCATGCCCAGGTGCTTCTCGGCGGCGGCCAGGCCCGGCTTGTCGTCGGTCCCGTCGACGAGCTGCTTGACCAGACCCTGCACCATCTCGACGTGCCGCGCGGCGTCGGCGGCCGCCCCGGAGGCGTCGGCCTGATCCTTGTGCCTCTTGATCTCCTCGATGAGCGCCAGCGTGTTGTTGGCGAAGCCCGTCGCGTGGCCGGCGTGGGTCTTCAGACTATCCGAGGCGCCGTCGGCCTTGGCCGCCAGTCCGAGATGCTGGATGACGCCTTCGGCCGCCTTCTTGACACCGTAACCGAGCCCGGGGCCTTCGGCCATCGCGTCGACGTCGAGGGCGTTGAGCACGTGGCCCAGGTGGCGCATCATGGCGTCCTTGTCCGAGCGGTCCTTGAGCGCGAGGTCGGCGTGCCGGCTCGCGATCTCCGCCTCCTTGATGGCGGCCTGGAGCAGCCCCACTCCCTCCGGCGTTCCCCTGAACGCCTTCAGGACGTGATCGATGTGATTCTGGCCCGGTGCCTGCGCCTGCATCGCCCCGCCCTGCGCCAGCCAGCCGCCGACCAGCATCACCACCAACATCAGACGAGTCATCTTGGTCACTGTCGTGCCTCCCTGCGGATGTATGTCCGTGTTGACTCAGGATCGTCGAGTGGAAACGGCCACCAGAATACCATCGGCCCGCCATCCTGTGGTGGGGTGGATCTGCGACGCAGGCACGGTCCGGGCCGGCGGGAGGCGATGACCCAGCGAAAGTCCAGGGATACGCGCCGATTCCTGGTGCCTTCCGCGAGACGTCGGTCCGGTGATACCCTGAATGTCTCATCTCGGACAAGACCTCGGACGGACAGAGACCTCCCATGAATCTCGTTCTGCTGTTTTGGGCGTCGTGGTCGACGCTGATGGCGACGGCGCCGGTCGCCGGAGCGCAGGAGACGGAGGTCGTCCTCCGCGCCGGGACGGTGCTGGACGGCCAGGGTGGATCGCGCGATCGGACCCAGATCGTCGTGCGCGAGAGCCGCATCGTTGATGTGCGTCCCGATACCGACGCGGCGGCCGGCCGGGTCTACGATCTGACCGATCTCACCGTGCTGCCGGGTCTCATCGACACACACGTGCACATCGGATGGCACTTCGACTCGAACGACCGAACTCACAGCGACCTCGTCGAGGAGACGCCCGCGCAGACGGCGCTCTACGGCGTCGAGAACGCCTACGCGACGCTGATGGGCGGCGTCACCACCGTTCAGAGCATCGGATCGTTCGACGACGCCGCTCTGCGCGACGGGATCGCCCGTGGCGGGATTCCAGGACCTCGCATCCTCACGTCGTTGGGCAGCCTGGGAGCCCGGACCGGCGGGCCGGACGATCTCAGGGACGCCGTGCGCGCGCGCGCGTCAGGGGGCGGACGTCATCAAGATCTTCGCCTCGGCCAGCATTCGCGACGGAGGCACGCCGTCCCTGAGCGCGGAACAGCTCGAGGCGGCGTGCGGGGAGGCCCGTGCCGCGGGCCTCCGCACGGTCGTCCACGCCTACGATCCCGAGAGCGTGCGCCGGGTCCTGCGGGCCGGGTGCACGACCGTCGAGCACGGCGCGTTGCTCGACCGCGAGACGCTCCAGCTCATGGCCGACCGGGGCGCCTACTTCGACCCCAACCTCGACCTGGTCTTCCGCAACTACCTGGAGAACAAGCCGCGGTTCCTCGGCATCGGCAACTACACCGAGGCAGGGTTCGCCGCGATGGAGGAGGCGATCCCCAGCGTCCTGGCGGTCTTCCGTGAGGCGGCCGGATGGGTCCTCGTTACGGCTGCGTGTAGCGATGGCAGTCCCGTCAACAACATTCAGCTAGGTGCTAGTGGTGTGTCCCAAGAATAACTTTGCACTTCCCAACCTTCTCTAGAATCGTATCGACCGTCGCGGTCCAGACAAAGGGTTGGGGGTTGTCGTTGTAGCGCTGGAGGTAATCGTTGATGGCGGCGACGAGTTCGTCGACACTGCAAAACACCCCGCGGCGGATGCGTTTCTGCGTGAGCTGGCTGAACCAACTCTCGACGAGGTTGAGCCACGATGCGCCGGTAGGGGTGAAGTGGAGCGTGAAGCGCGGATGGGCCGCCAGCCAGGCCCGCACGGTCGGATGTTTATGCGTGCCGTAGTTGTCCAGAATGAGGTGGAGGTCGAGGCGAGAGGGGAACGCGCGGTGGAGTTGGCGAAGAAACTTCAGGAACTCCTGATGCCGATGCCGGCCGTGGCACTCGCCGATGACCTGCCCGGTCAGCATGTTCAGCGCGGCGAACAAGGTCGTTGTCCCGTGGCGCTTGTAGTCATGCGTGAGTGTCCCACAGCGGCCCTTCTTCATCGGCAGCCCGGGCTGCGTCCGGTCCAGCGCCTGAATGTGACTCTTCTCGTCCACACACAGCACGACGGCCTTCTCGGGCGGATTCATGTACAGCCCCACGACGTCCGTCAGCTTCTCCACGAACGCGGGATCGGTCGACAGCTTGAACGTCTCCACTCGATGGGGCTGGAGGCCATGCGCGTCCCAGATCCGCTGCACGGTCGAGCGACTGACCCCCTGCGCCTTCGCCATCGTGCGACAAC
This sequence comes from Vicinamibacterales bacterium, assembly GCA_965197935.1. Classification (GTDB taxonomy): domain Bacteria; phylum Acidobacteriota; class Vicinamibacteria; order Vicinamibacterales; family CAZQMT01; genus CAZQMT01. The sequence continues at coordinate 3,224,398 of CBDAOD010000003.1, forward strand.
TCCAGGGGGTCGCCCCCGGTGGCGTGCGGTGCAACGTTGCGTGGACGATGGCTTTGACCCTGCGCGCACTGATCGTCGGTTTGCGCCCGCGCCCCTCACGCATCTCGAACACCGAATCAACGCCCTCCTCTCCAAACCGGTCGCGCCAAGCCAGCACGGTCGGCCGGCTGACGTCCACGGTCGCGGCAATGCGGCTGTTGGAAACCCCCTCGGTCGCCAGCAGCAACGCCTTCGCGCGGATGACTACCCGATGCGGGGCCGACGTACTACGGGCCCACTGTTCCAGGAGTCGCCGATCCTTCGCGGCCATGGACAGAGCGGCGGCGGCATCATTCATCCCGCCTATATTGCACGCAGGTCGTTGATATGTAAATGTATTTCAGGGACACTGCACTGGCGAAACAGTGACGTGTAGCTTTACGAACATCGATGCCAGCACGACCACGGCGTTGAGCTCATCACTCAACCCGTCGGTTTTCGGCCAGTCTGTGACCTTCACGGCAACTGTCGTGCCAACCTATCTCGCCGGTGTACCAACAGGTACCGTCTCCTTTACGGATGGAGGTGCTCTGTTGGGTTCACAGACACTGAACGGCTCAGGACAGGCGAGTGTCGTGACGTCAGGTCTTTCCACGGGGCTACATACGATCACGGCGCAGTACGGAGGTGTGGTTAGACTATTCACGGCTAGTACCGGCTCAACCAGTCACACTGTGACGGCACCACCCGTGACCGTGGGTATCGACGGCCTGACGGATGGACAGAGCCTGGCCCACACGTCCCCGTTTTTGGACCTGACGGGTACGACCAGCGGAGGCAGCCCCCGTTTCACGGGCGATGGCGCAGCATCGGTCGTGTCCGTGACCTGGGAGAACGACCGAGGAGGCAGCGGGACAGCGACCGGCACGGGTATCTGGCATATCCGCAACATCCCGCTGCAAGCGGGGGCCAATCGGATCACGGTGAACGCCTCGGACAGCAGCGGAGCCACCGCATCTGCCACAATTACGGCCTCCGTGACCCAGCTGCTCTACTACCTGGCCGAGGGTGCCACCGGCCCGTTCTTCGACTACGACCTCCTGCTCGGCAACCCGAACGGCGTCCCGGCGCCCGTGACGATCACCTTTCTCAAGGAGGACGGCAGCACGATCGTCGTGATTTCGGCGTGCAAGCGACAAGGATCAGCGAACACCCCGTTCCTCCGCGCACGAGTTCGACGGCGTGGTGTCTGTCACCGCCCTGACGCTGGCGCTCGAAACGCTGCTCGTGCAGCTCAAGCACCAGGGATATGACTCCGCCTTTCAACTCGAGCGCGTGCGCCTGCTCGAGCAGCGATGGAAGGCACGGAAGTGGACCGCCTCGGGTGGAGTGGCCGAGCTCTTCGCGCAGGTGCACGCCGCGTCGCACGACGCGTCTGGCGCCATCCGCTGGTACGACACGGCCATCGAGGTGAGTGACGGCGATGTATCGTTCAAGGCCCTGGAGCAGCGTAGCAACCTCCTCGTCCGAGAAGCCTGGAACGCCGTGGAAGCTGCCCGCGACACGCACGCGAAGCTGGCGAAGGCGACGGCACCGCGCCGCGGGAAACGCCGCGCGGCCAAACGGTCCAGCGCGACCTCGAGCAAGAAGCGCGCGACCGCCCTCAGAGCCTTGCAGAAGGCACTGGACTCGGCGCGCACAACGATTGACGAGGCAGGCACGCTCTTCACCGAGCTGACGGCGTTTCACGCCACGGCGGAGCGCCAGAGCCTGCGTGGATCGGCGATGAAGCGCCTGGCGTTGGTGGAAGCCGTGGCGGGACGCAAGCGGAAGGAACTGCAGGCCATCGAGGCGATGAAGCGTCACTATCAACAGGCCGTGCACATCAGCCAAAACGACCACGCGACGAATCTCTTCTATCCGGCGGCGAACTACATCGCGGCGGAACTCGCACTCCACGCCGGGAAGGCGAGATGGAAGGGGCTCGCCTCCTCACCGTTCGAGGTCACGCGACGGAGCCTTCAGGCCAAGAACCTCGACGACCCGGACTTCTGGAGCGTGGTCGGCGAGATCGAGCTTGATCTTTTCGAGGCGGTGGCTGGCGGCGGCCTGGCGGCAGCCCAGCGCGATGTCGTGGATCGCTACGAGGATCTCTTCGACCGCATGCACGGAGGCTCCGAATGGGGCTCGGTCTACGACACGGCGCTGTTTGTGTTGGCCAAATACCAGGGCCGGGCACCGGCCGCCGAGCGCCAGGCTGCGCGAGCCGTGCTCGACACGCTAAAGGGCTTTGCGAAGCCGGGCGCCTAGCTAGCAGCCCGTGGTGAAAGTCCCGCGTGGCATCAAGACCGTCGATGCGCGTGGCTGGCGAGGCGCGACGAGCGAGAATACCGGGAGTATTTGACCGAGGAGTAACGCTGCCAGCCGCGATGCAGCGCCGGTCGACTGCAGCGGGACTTTCACCACGGGCTGCTAGTACTACTTTGTTAGATCCGCAAGTGCACCGACTTTAGCGCCTCGATGCGCTTCAGGTAGAACGGCCGTGGAGCAAAGAGGTCCGCGGTGAAGATTTCCTGCACGATCGCGCGGGCCACTGGAAAGGTGAGCCCGGCGAGGTGCCGCCGCCGCTCGGCCTGCAGGAAGTTGTACGTCACGGCGGTGAGCACGACGTGATGGTGCCAGCCCGGGAACGTGCGGCCTTCGAAGTGATCCAACCCGAGGTGGGGCTTCAACTCTTGGTACTGCTGCTCGATGGCCCACCGCTGATGCGCGAGTCGGACGAGCTGCGGCCAGGAGGTGGTGGCCGGCAGGTTGACGAAGAAGTATTTGGTCCGCGGCGTCGCGCCCGTGTCGCGTTCGGCCAGCAGCCACACCTCGGGGGCGAGCCGGCGGTCGCGCCAGTCGTGGGCCGGGGTCACCCGCAGGGCCACACACTGGACCGTCCAGCGGCGCCCGCCGCGGCGGTTGCGCCAGCTGATGGGCCGCCACCGCGGCTGCGCCTTGGCGGCCTGGGCCACCGTGTACGCCCGCACGTCCGCCGCCAGGTCTGGCCGGGTGCGCGGGCGCCCCAGCCGGCCGCCCCGCCGGTGCCCGAGGCGCGGCCGCCCCAGGAACACGGTCTGCGACGAGGAAATTCCCACCGCATAGGGGAGCCGCAACCGATGCCACATGGCCCGAAACAGGCCGGTATCGCCAAACTCCGCATCGGCCAGCACGCCGGTGCCGGTGAGGCCGCTGGCGCGCACCTGCCGGAGCAGGGTGAGCGCTTGGCGCCACTTCGCCTGCAACCGGACACCCCGGGGAAGCCGCGCCCGATCGCGGGCGGCGTCGGTCAGCCACGCCTCGGGCACATAGAGCGCGGCCCCCAGCAAGTAGGCGCGCAGCCCGGTCCACAGCGCCGCGGTGACCGCCACTTGGCCATTGGCGACTTTCCCCACGGCCCCACAGTACTGGCGGGCCACCCCGACCGAGGACGTCCCTGGCTTGGGGAAACTCGTGCCAGCGAAGATCACCAGCCCTTCGCGTTCGGGCAGCACCGCCCGCAGGCAGCGCCAGACGCCGTCGGCACTCCACGGCGCATCGGTGATGAAGTGTTGGAACGCTTGATAGCCCCCGGGATCGGTCCCCCGCGCCAGCATCGCTTCCATCGACTTGCGCGGGCTGTCGCTGAGCAACCCCTGGACGTACCGGCGCAACGCCAGCTCCTGTGCGCGATGGCCGAAGCACGCCTTGAAGGCCTCGAGCCATCTCATCAGGCGACGCAACTGCCCCACCGTGCGGCGGTCATGCACTACCGCGCAGGGTACCGAATTCGCCGGAAAAGTACAATGTCCTCAAATTAGATCACTTGTCGGATCTCGCCCAAATTGTGCGATCTAACAAAGTAGTACTAGGCCCCCCACACCTGTTCGTAGACGCGGAGCCAGTTCTCGCCGAGCAGCTTGTGGATGTCGGTCGTGGGCCAATCACGCCGAATCAACCCGGCCGTGACGTTCGGCAGCTCGGCGATCGTCTCGAAGCCCTCGACATAGTGCCACGGGGTCTCGCTGTAGATCTCCGGCGGCATCACCGCACGATTGAGCGGTGCCGTACCGTTGCGACCCTCGACGAAGTCGGGGCCCAGCGCGATGTGGTCCGGTCCGACGAGGGCCCGTAGATAGTCGAGTTGATCAAGATGTCGTTCCAGCCCGACCTGGGGACTGCGCGGGATCGCCGCGTCGTGGCGGGTGCGCACGTGGAAGTCGTTGAACGCCGTCAGTCCGATGACCCCGCCGGTGGCGGCAATCGCCTCGAGCAGACGGTCGCTCGTGTTGCGCGGATTGTCCACGAGCGCCGCCACGTTGGTGTGGCTGCAGATCACCGGGACGCCGCGCGAGATCCCGAGCGCGTCGAAGCTTGTCTGCTCCCCTGTGTGGCCGGCGACGTCCAGCACGATACCGAGAGCGTGAATCTCCTCGACGAGTCGACGGCCCGCGCGGCTGAGACCAACGGTCGGCTCGAGGCATCCGCCTCCGAAGATGTTCGACACGTTGTAGGCGATGGCGGAGATTCGAAGCCCCAGCTCCTCGTAGGCCCGGAGTGCCGTCGGTGGCGGCTCCCCAGGCGCATCGCCGAGCTCGTTCGCCGACTGCCAGCCGAAGAGGTACGCGATCTTGCCGGCCCCGTGCGCTTGCCGGATCCCGCGCACGGTCGTCGCGGGGACGATCTCGTTGGCGTGAGCGTCGAGAAAGCCATAGGTGTCGGCGAAAGACTGGATCCCCCCGGCACTCCGGTGCCAGCAGGCGACGCCTCCCTGTCGGAGGAGCTGGAGATACCGCGCCTCGAGGGCCGAGGGGTCGAGTCCGTTGACCACCAGGGTCCCGCCGTGCACGGCCCGCGGATCGCGCGCGGCTTGCCGGCCCTCCGGCTCGTCGGTGAACGGACCGATCTCCTCGTCCTGTACCAGGGCGGGCAAGGCCCGTCCCGGCAGGGCCATCAGGCCAAGTCCGGCCACGCCTCCTCGGAGGACATCTCTTCGGGTGAAGTTCCTCATGGATGAAACGCTTCGCGAGGCTCTCGGTCGCCGTCAGTGGATGTGCGTACTGCCGGGGTCCAGGATCGGTGGGGCCGAGGTGGGTGTCCCGGTCTCTCTCTCGTCCGCGCAGTCGTCGCAGCCGTGACACGAGGGTGTGCCCGGCTCGGCGCTTCCCAGGAGCCCGTGCAGGTGCCGGTAGAGGGACACGACGGCGAGCCCGACGATGATCGCGACGATTGGCTCCTGCCAGCTCACGAGCCCCCCCAGCCAAGTGCGGCTCCGACCTGGTAGACCGCCAGCGACGCGACGTAGGCGAGCACCGACATGTATCCCAGCATGAACAGGGGCCAGCCCCACGTGCCCGACTCCTTCCGCACGATGACGATCGTGCTCATGCACTGGCAGGCCAGGACGAAGAAGACCATGAGCGACACGCCGGTCAGCGGCGTCATCAGCGTGGATCCGTCCGCGCGCCGCGCGGTCTGGAGCGACGACCGGAGGGACGAACTCTCCTCGTCGGCCTCCTCGATGCCGAAGACGATGCCGAGCGTCGACACGAACACCTCGCGCGCGGCGAACGCCCCCAGGATGCCGACGCCAATGCGCCAGTCGAATCCCAACGGCTCGAGCACGGGCTCGATCGCCTGGCCGATCCGCCCCCCGAGGCTGTAGCGGATCTGCTCGCTCGCTTCCCGGCCGTTCAGCGCGGCCACCTCGGCTTCGCGCAGATCCAGATCGACCGCGGCGGTGGCGGCCCGCGCGGCGTCGTAGCGGGTCGCGATCTCGGCGCTGCGGGGGAACGAGAGCACGGCCCACAAGATGATCGTCATCGTGAGAATGATCGTGCCCGCGTCCACCAGAAACTTCTGGACCCGCTGTCGTGTCACGAGGAACACGTTCCGCCACACCGGCACCCGATAGGGAGGCAGCTCCAGGACGAGTGGCAACCGGGGGCCACGCAACACGGTCCGGCGGAGCACGGCGGCGGCGCCGAGCGTGGCGACGACGGACAGCGTGTACATCGAGAACAGGATGACGGCGCCCATGCTGAAGATACCGAACAGCCGCCGGTCGGCCGCGAAGACCACCGCCGTGACCAGCGCGTAGACCGGCAGGCGCGCGCTGCACGAGATCATCGGCAGCGTCAGCATCGTGATGAGGCGGTCGCGCCGGCTCTCGATGGTCCGTGTCGACATCACCGCCGGCACGGCGCACGCGAAGCCGGACAGCATGGGCACGAACGCCTTGCCATGGAGACCCACCCGTCCCATCAGCCGGTCGATCACGAACGCCACGCGGGCGAGGTAGCCGACATCCTCGAGCACGGCGACGAAGAAGAAGAGCATGGCGATCTGGGGCACGAAGACCACGACGTTCCCGACCCCGGCGACGACGCCGTCGACCATCAGGTCCCGCAGGACTCCGCCCGGCAGGAGGGCCGTCACGCCGGCCTGGAGCCCCGCGACCACGGTCTCGATGGCGCCGATCATCGGCTCCGACCACGTGAAGAGCGCCTCGAACACGACGCCCATCACGAGGGCGAACACGACAAGCCCGTAGAACCGCTGGGTCAGGATGCCGTCGAGTCGCTGGGTCCACTTGCGCGTGTCCTCGCGGGTCACCGTTCTGACGTCGGCGACGATCGCCTCGATCCAGCGGTAACGCGCCGAGATGATCTCCTGATCGAGGTTGCGTTGTGCGTCGGTGGCGCGAGCCTGGACCGTGTGCACGATCTGGCGGACCGAGCGGGGCAGCCCGGTAGCGGCGCCGTCACCGGGCTCGACCGACAGGAGCGACCAGAGCGCCCACGAGCGGCGCGTGGCCGGAGAGTCTGCCATGGCGGCGTCGGCCAGGGCCTGCCGCACGGCGGAGACATCGGTCTCGGCCTGTTCGGGGAGCCCCCGCCAGGTGCAGTCGCGGCGCGGCGCCAGACGGACGGCGTCCGAGATCGCGGCCCGCAGTGCCTCGATCCCCTCCCCCCGGAAGGCGACCATCGGCACGACCGTGGCCCCGAGCCAGCCGCCGAGCCGTGCCGCGTCGATGTCGGCGCCGGAGGCGGTCGCCTCATCGATCATATTGAGGATGACGACGACCGGCACGCCGGTTTCGGCGATCTGGAGGACGAGATACAGTCCCCGCTCGAGCGCGCCCGCGTCGACAACGACGATCACGGCATCGGGCCGCTCGCCGTGACGGCCGAGGACCTCGTCGACCGCCACCTGCTCGTCGGGAGAGTGGCTGCTGAGGCTGTAGGTGCCGGGCAGATCGACGATCTCGACGGGCGATCCGTCGGGGAGCGTGACCTGTCGCGACGCGCGTGACACCGTGACGCCCGGGTAGTTGCTCACCTGCGCCCTGGCGCCGGTCAAGGCGTTGAACACCGTCGTCTTGCCGGAGTTGGCGTTGCCCGCCACGAGGACGCGCGGCACGGGTGCACCGCCGGGTGCTGGACGCGCGGCGTGCGCCGGGAACTGATAGGGAGCGTCGCCGGGGGCGCGGGTGTCGCCGACCGAGCTCGTCGCCTCCGGCCGGAGCGCGATCTGCGCGGCGTCGGCGCGCCGGAGGGAGAGCAGGTAGCCGCGCAGGCGAATCTTGAGCGGATCGCCGAGCGGGGCCCTGCGGATCGTCTCGATCCGCGTGCCGGGAAGCAGCCCCATCTCCATGAGCCGGCGGGCCACGGGTCGGGCGCAGCCGACGTGATGGACGACCCCATCCTCGCCGATCGGCAGCTGGTCGAGCGTGCGGAGCCCCTGGTGCACCCGGATCACATCCCTGGAAGTCGGCGGACGATGTCACCTCGGCGAGCGCGGGCGAAGCGAGCGAGAAGAACAGAAAAGTGAGACTGAGTCTCAATCTAGCTTCCACAGTCTATAACCGGCCGTCGGGGGGGGTCAAGGACAGACCCGCGGCCGTGCCTCGCCCGGACCGACCTCGGGAGATGGACTACCATAGTGAGGATCTCGGCCCATCGTGCAGGGATCGCCCAGGAGAGATCTAGTGCAGAAGAACAGCGGCATGGCGCTGGTGATGAGCATCGGTGCGGGCTTACTGGCCACGACCCTGACCGCGCGGGATGCGTCGGACACGCGATACTGGGGGCAGTGGCGCGGGCCCGAGGCCACGGGCGTGTCCCGGACCGCGGATCCGCCGGTCGAATGGAGCGAGACCACGAATTTCCGGTGGAAGGTCGAGATTCCCGGGCGCGGCTTCGGGTCGCCGGTGGTCTGGGGTGACCGGGTCTTCCTGACGACCGCGGTGCCGGTTGGCGCCGACCGGGAGGCCGCGCACGCACCCCGGGGAGGCCTGCCCACCCGCGGGGTGCACCGGTTCGTCGTCATGGCGATCGCCCGTCGCGACGGGCAGGTCGTCTGGGAGCGGACCGTCCGCGAGGAGGAGCCGCACGAGGCGGCGCATGCCGACAACGGGACCTGGGCGTCGAATTCCGTCGTCACCGACGGCGAGCACGTCTTCGCCTACTTCGAGTCCCGCGGCCTCTTCGCGTTCGACATGGACGGCGACCTCCTGTGGGAGAAGGACCTGGGCGACAAGGCGATGCGCAACAAGTTCGGCGAGGGAAGCACGCCGGCGCTCCACGGCGACCGGCTCGCGATCGTGTGGGACCACCTGGGCGGCCAGTCCTTCGTGGTGGTGCTCGACAAGCGCACTGGAGACGAGATCTGGCGGGTCGATCGCGACGAGATCGATACCTGGGCGACCCCGCTCATCGTCGACGTGGACGGTCGCACGCAGGTCGTCGTGCCCGGGATGGAGCGTCTGAAGAGCTACGACCTCGAGGACGGCTCCGTCGTGTGGGAGTGCGAGGGTCTGACCATGAACCCGATCCCGTCGCCGGTTCATGCGGACGGGCTGGTGTTCGCGATGAGCGGCTTCCGGGGCAACGATCTGAAGGCCGTGCGGCTGGCGGAGGCCCGCGGCGACATCACCGGCACCGACGCGATCGTCTGGGAGCTGGACCGTGACACGCCCTACGTGCCGTCGCCCCTGCTCTACGACGGCATCCTGTACTTTCTGAAGACCAACTCCGGCATCCTGTCGGCCCTGGACGCCAGGACTGGCGAGGCGCACTACCGGCTGCAGCGGCTTCAGGCCGTGCCGAATGTCTTCGCGTCACCCGTGGGCGCCGCCGGGCGCGTGTATCTCACGGGGCGTGACGGATCGACGCTAGTGATCCGGCACGGTCCCACGTTCGAGGTGTTGGCGACGAACACCCTGGACGATGGGTTCGATGCGTCGCCGGCCCTGGTCGACGACGAGATCTACCTGCGCGGCCACCGGTATCTCTACAGCCTCGGTCAGTCGTGACCGGAGCCGCGGAGGTCACCCGGGCGCGAGCGCGTCCTCGAGTTACTCCACCCTGTCGAACACCAGCGTGTTCGTGCTGTCACCGTCCGTCGTCCGGGTGGTCACCTCGACGGTGAGCGTCTCCCCGTCGTCGCTCAGCGACTGAACCTCCCTCAGGCCGATGATGTCGGTGGCCGACTCGCCGCCCGTCGGCTCGCGGCGTCCCTCGCTGACGAGCCGGTCGCCCTCCCAGCGCGTGGTCACGGTGACGGTATCCCGGGGCCCGACGGGGACCGCGGTCTCTCCACCGGGTGTGTAGGTCCATGCCTGGTCGCTGTTGATCTCGTTGCCGACGACCAGCGTCCCGTTCGCCGCCTGCGTCAGGTGAAGCGTGTCGGCCGGTCCGCCGTCACCCCCGCCACGCAGGAGCCGTTCGGTGATCCGGCTGCGCTCCAGGTCGAGCGTCCACGTGCCCGACAGGTCCGGGGGGCCGGCGGCGCCAAGATCGAGCGCGACGATCTTCTCCCGGTCGCGGGCGTAGAGCGTCGTTCCGACCAGCGTGGGCACGGTCCAGGCGGTCGTTTCGAAGAGCCGGCTCTCGGACAGGATGGTCATGCCTTCCGGAGTGAGCCGCGCGAGGGTGAGATCGCCGTCCTCGTCCAGGACGATGACCTTATCGTCCGCGTAGAGCAGGCTGGAACGGCCAAAGCCTCGCTCCTGCCAGGTCGCCTCGCCGGTTCGCACGTCGATGGCCGTCATGAACGCGGGTCCAAAGTTGCCGCTGGTGCCGTAGATGTGGTCGCCCAGGCGAATGCCGTTCAGGAACATGAACTGCAGCTTGGGGTTGAACCAGAGCTCCTCGACCTCGGTCTGGTTGCCATCGTGCCGGAGGTGGATGGCGCGGCTGCCCGCGATGTACGCGGACGAGAAGAAGAGAATGTTGTCGTCACCCCACAGCGGAGTGCTGAGATTGAGATCGTTGCCCGGGTCGTGGACGTGGGACCAGAGGACGCGGCCACTCGTGGGGTCGAGGCCGTAGATGGCTTGGCTTGCGAAGAAGACCAGCTGCTCCTGGCCGTCCACGGTGATCAGGATGGGGGGAGACTCGGAGGTCAAGTAGTCTCCGCGCTTCCAGACTACGCTCCCATCGTCCTGCCGGAAGGCCATGAGCGACTGTCCCGGCCCGCCGACCGCGACGATGATGGTGTCGCGGTAGGCGATGGGGCTGTAGCCATAGCCGGCCTTGACCTTGGCCCGGATCAGCAGCGGCGGGGCCTCGAACTCCTCGACGAGATCGTGCGACCAGATCACGTCGCCCGACCGCGTGTCGAGGGCGTAGAGCTGTTTGCCGGTGCCGATCGTGAAGAGGCGGTTGCCCACCAGGAGCGGCGTGGAATGCGGGCCCGGACCGAAGTCGAAGTTGGTGTCGGCCTGAGGAGACGGATACTCGTGCTCCCAGATCGTCTCGCCGGTCGCGCCGTCCATCGCGATGACGGTCTCCTCGGAGTCCCAGGGTCCGGCCCTGGTTCGACCGTTGCCCCGGCGGTACATCGTGAACAGCCGGCCCTCGTCCAGCAGGATCGCCGAGTGACCGACGCCGAGCGGTCGACTCCAGATCTCGCGCGGTCCGTCGGCAGGCCAGCGGTCGGCGAGTCCCGTCACGTCCAGGATGAAGTTGCGGTGCGGTCCACCCCACTGACGCCACCCGCTCGCCGCCCCGTCGTCTCGGGCCCGCAGCGCGACTCCAGCGAGAGCCAGGCACAGGGCGAGGCTAGTGGTGAGGAGCGCCACCGACGCCACGGCGGTGCGGACCGAGAGTCCGTCGGGGTGTTGGCTCCGTCTCATGGCTGAACCACCTCGTTAGATGCGTTTCGCTCGCACACTCGCCGGTGGCCCCCTCGTGATCGACGCTGAGTGCCAGCGGCGGCGACCTGCGCCAATGATACCCCGTACCGATTCCCGGACGTGTCGGAGCCGCCGCCGATCGCGGCATGCCGCCGCCACACCGCGCCCGGCCTCGCGCCGCTCGTTCGTGTCACATGCGCCCGCTTGTTGGTGCGCGACGCCTTCGGTTATCATGATTTTCTCGCCCACTGATAGGCCCTTCGAGGCAAGAGGCGGCCGCGGCCGCAGACCTCGAGTATCCTTGGAGGCGCAGGGGTGCGCTCACCGAATCGTGCTGCTGACCACGCGCGGAGGACGGGAGACCCGGCCGACGCCGTGGACGCATGGCGCAGAGGCGAGCGTGGAGCGGGGGGTGTCGCGTGGGTTCGATCGAAGGGTTCGACCACGACCTGTTCATCAGCTACGCTCACGATGACGATCGCGTGGCGTTCGGGGCCGGGCAGCTCGGGTTCGTGTCTCGACTGCAGCGAGCCCTGGACGTCCTCGTCGGGAGGCGGATCGACCGACGGTCACGCTTCAACATCTGGATGGACGCCAAGCTCCGGGGTAACGATTTCTACGACGACGAGATCGCCGACCGCATCGGCAAGAGCGCGACGTTCATCGCCGTGGTCTCGCCGGCCTATCTGGACTCGACCTACTGCCTTCGGGAGCTCGAGTGCTTTCTCGACCGCGCCAGGGCGTCGCGGCTCGGCCCGCGCGTAGGCAACAAGTCCCGGCTCTTCAGAGTGAACTTCGATGTGCTGAGGGCCGACCAGCGAGAGCCGAGTGCCCTGGCGGGCACTGGCGCGCACGAGTTCTTCGAGCGAGACCGGGCGAGCGAGAACGTGAGCCTTCTGCACGAGGGTGACCGCTACGAGAAGCTCGTCGAGCTGCTCTCCCGCGACATCGCGGATTTGCTCGAGGACATGAAGAGGTCGGCCAGTCCCCCGTCCCCGCCGGGCGCGGGTTCCGCGGTGTACCTGGCGGCCGTCACCGACGACCTGCAGCCGCGTCGGGTGGAGCTGCAGGAAGCCTTTGCGCAGTACGGTGTCCGAGTGCTGCCAGACTGGTCGAAGCCGCACGCAAGCCGGCCTGGGCTCGAGGAGGCCGTCGCCGACGCGCTGCGGGAGTCGGCGATCTCGATTCACCTCGTCGGCGCGTCGTACGGCGACCATCTGTTCGGCGACGAGAGCAACTTGTCGCTGAGCGAGACCCAGTATGGGCTCGCGCTTCGCGCGGCGGGATCCGGCAACCTTGGGGTCGGCGCGCCGCAGGAGATCGGCGGCGATCCGAAGCCGCGCGTGATCGTCTGGGTCCCCCCGGGTGTCGAGCTCACCGAGGTCGCGGACGAGCGACAGAAGGGGTTTCTGCGTCGTATCCGCAACGAGACCGCGCCGCAGCTCGAGTGGTTGCAGCAGGGCATCGAGGATCTGAAGGACCTCTGCTTCAACAGCCTGGGTATCGTCCGCCGAACGACCACGGAGGCTCCGATCGAAGACGGGGCCATGGTGTTCGTCGCCTGCGAGGCCGAGGCGCGCGATTATCAGGACTTCAAGGAGATCGTCGGGTGCCTCAAGAGCCGGGGTCATAGCCTGCTCTGGCCGAACTGGGAGCGTAGCGACGCGCTGCCCGAGGACCGGATGCGCTATTCCGACGGCGTGCTGATTCTCTACGTGAACCAGACCACGCCAGAATGGGCGGAGGCTCGCGCGGTGGAAGCGATGAAGCTATCCAAGCGGAGAAAGCAGAGACCGATGGTGACGGCCATCTATGATGGACCGCCGCAGGACAAGGCGGAGCTGCCGTTCGAGTTCAGGGCGGTGAAGATGATGCCCGCGCGGACGGGCTTCAACGAAACAGCGCTGTTGCCCTTCCTCGAGGAGCTTGGCAACCGTGCCGTCCTCTAGCGCCCCTGCGCCCGTCGCCCCACGCGCACACGAGCCGTCCCCGTCCGACAACCCGTTTCCCGGGATCCGGCCCTTCCAGCTAGACGAAGCCGATCTGTTCTTCGGCCGTGAGGATCTGGTGCACGAGCTGCTCCACCGCGTGCGCCGGCACCGATTCGTTGCGGTCCTGGGCAATTCGGGCACCGGGAAGTCATCGCTCGTGCGTGCCGGAGTCCTGCCGCCCTTGCGCGCCGGCTTCATGGCGCCGGACGCGGGCAGCTGGAGGGTCGCGATCGTGCGCCCGGGCGACCGAGCCGTCGAGTCCCTCGCGGAGGGGTTGAGCGCGCAGGGTGTCCTCGGGAGCGCGCGGGACGGGAGGGCCGCCGAGCGCCCCGCCGTCGAGCGAACCCTACGCCAGGGCGCGCTGGGCCTGTTCCAGCTCGTGCGTCAGAGCGACGTGCCTGCCGGGAGCCGGTTCTTGATCCTGGTGGATCAGTTCGAGGAGCTGTTCCGCTTCATGGCGGACCCACGCGACTTCGGAGGGAGCGACGAAGCGAAGGCCTTCGTCAACCTGCTGCTGGAGGCGACGTCCCAGCAGGAGGTGCCGATCTACGTGATCCTCACGTTGCGCTCCGAGTTTCTTGGCCATTGCTCTCCGTTCCCGGGCCTCCCGGATGCCATCAACCGAGGCGTCTATCTGGTGCCCCACATGAGTCGCGACGAGTTTCGCACCGCGATCGAGGGGCCGATGGAACTCCGCGGGGCCGCAGATCGCGCCTCGCCTCGTCAATCAGCTCCTCGACGATATCAGCCGGCAGCGGGACCAGCTGCCCGTGCTGGGACACGCTCTCAACGGCCTCTGGAAGGCGTGGTGCGAACGCCGCGCGGCACACGACGGTGACGCGAGCGGTCCGCCCGCTCCGATGGATCTCGCCGACTACGAGGCGATCGGGGGTATCGACGCGTCGCTCGACCGACACCTGGAGCGACTCTACACGACCCGGCTCAGCCCACGACAGAGGGAGCTTGCCGAGCCGCTCTTCCGGCATCTGACCACGATCACCGAGGACGGTGCCGAGATTCGACGGCCGACCCAGTTGTCGCGCATCTGCAGCAGCACCAAGGCCGCGGAACGGGAGCTCGCGGAGATCGTCGACATCTTCCGGGCGCCGGGTCGCTCGTTCTTGATGCCACCGCCGCCGGAATGACTGGACGGTCAGACGACCCTCGATATCTCCCACGAGGTCATGAGCCGTCGCTGGCGGAGACTGCGCGGATGGATGCAGGCGGAAGCGGAGGACGTGCGGATCCTCCGCGACCTCGAGCGGGATGCCCTTGAATGGGATCGCCACGCGCATGAGCGCGAGTATCTGTACTCGGGTGCACGTTTGAGCGTTGCCGAACGCTGGAGCGAGGAACGCGCCGGCAAGCTGACGCTCCTCGAGGGAGGTGGGCTCGAGCGACGGCCGCTCGGGCACGCGTTCCTGGCCGCGAGCCAGGGTCAGCGGAGTCGGACAAAGCGCATGAGGAGCCTGATGTTCGCGCTGCCCGTTCTTCTCGTGGTCGGGGGCGCCTACCTGTTCGAGACCCAGCAGCACAACTCGGCGCTGCATACGGGGATGATCCTGGCGAAGGCCGAAGGGGCGGAGGATCCGCTGGTCGGGGCGTTGCTGATGGCCGAGCTCCAGGGTGAACACGAGCCCCCGGGGGGCGCCAGTGTGGCGCACCGGGTGGCGCAACGGATGTTTCCGGTAGCCGTGCTCGGCGACGGAGGTGCCATCGTCTCTGCGGCGTTCAGCCCCAACGGGACCAAGGTCGTGTCGGTTCGGCGGGACCATACCGTCCAGATCTGGCCCACCAACGGCAGGGGCCGACCCCGCCTCGTCGGAGAACCAGCCGACGTCCCAATCGGGGAACCGGACGGCCTCACCGGCCAGCAGGAGTCCGCCCCCCCGACCGTCGCGGTCAGCGCCGATGGCAGCCGCCTCGCCGACTGGAGCGACGGCACGCTCCGGGTGTGGTCCGGCGAGGATCGCACGCCGATCGAGTTGGACGATAAGACGGACACCCCGGTCGCAAGCGTCGCCTTCAGTCCGGATGGCCGCGACCTCGTTGCCGTCTCTCGTGACTTCACGGCGCGATGGTGGCCCGGTGACCGCGTGGGTGATGCCAGGGTGATTGCAGATTCTGCCGTGCCCCATAGCCCGACGTTCAGCCCCGATGGCAGCCGCTTGCTGATCGTGTCGCAGGATGGCACCGCCCGTGTCTGGCCCGTCGAGGGCGCCGGGGATCCCGTGGTCCTGGCGGGCCGGACGAACCTGTTCAAGCTAGCCAAGTTCAGCGACGATGGCCGCCACGTCGTTGTGGTTTCATACAACGGCACGGCGCGGGTTTGGGTCACCGACGGCTTGAGTGATCCGATCGACCTGGGCGGTCAAGCCGTCGACGCCGCGTTGACGGCCGATGGCACCTTGGCGCTCACCGCATCGCTGAACGGGACGATCCGCGTGTGGCGCCTTGGATCGAGCCGTTCATTGGAGTTGATCGATCGACGCAATCCCCTGAACCGGGTCCGGGCCGTGCAGTTCAGTCCCAATGGAAGGTTCGTGGTTTCGGCCCACGACGACGGAGCGCGCCTGTGGGCGACACTTGGATTCCGCGATCCGATCGTGCTGGCGGGCCATGCCGGCCCGGTCACGAGCCTCGCCTTCAGTCGCGACGGCCGGCACCTGCTCACGGCGTCCGCGGAGGGGACGATTCGCGTCTGGCCGGCCGCCGGTGCGGGCACGGGCATCGTCGCGGCGCAGCACGAGGCCGCGGTCCTGGACCTCGCGTTCAGTCCCGACGGGAACCGTCTGGTGGCCGCCTCCGGTGACGGCGCCGGCGGGATCCGGCCGGCCGACGGCGCGGGGGCACCCACGCGCCTGTTGGGTCACACGGACGAGGTGTTCGGTGCGGCGTTCAGCCCGGATGGGAGCCGAGTCGCCACGGCCTCCGGCGACCGCACGGCCCGGATCTGGGCCGCCGACGGCTCGGGGGTGCCGACGGTCCTGTCGGGTCACACGGGCGAGGTGTTCGGTGCGGCGTTCAGCCCGGATGGGAGCCGGGTCGCCACGGCCTCCGGCGACGGCACGGCCCGGATCTGGGCCGCCGACGGCTCGGGGGTACCGACGGTCCTGTCGGGTCACACGGGCGAGGTGTCCGCTGCGGCGTTCAGCCCGGATGGGAGCCGGGTCGCCACGGCGTCCGCCGACGGCACGGTTCGGGTGTGGGCGTCCGACGGTTCGGGAGACCCCGTGGTTCTGATAGAAGGGGCCGAAGGGGTGTCGGGCGTGGCATTCAGTTCGGATGGCCGCCTCCTGGTGACGGCGTTCGAGGACAAGCTGGCCCGCGTCTGGACTGCCGATGGATCGGGTGACCCCGTCGTGTTGGCCGGCCACACGGGTGCCGTGCGCAGTGCGGCGTTCAGTTCGGATGGACGCCATATTGTCACCACCTCGATGGATGAAACGGCGCGAGTCTGGCCCGCCGATGGCCGGGGCGATACGATGGTGCTGGCGGGTCACTCCGGCCCGGTCTTCGGCGCCGCGTTCAGCCCCGACGCCAGTTGGCTAGCGACGGCGTCCCAAGACCGGACGGCACGCGTGTGGCGGGTGGGATGGGCGACCCTCCTCGACTATTTCAGCGAGTCCACGGCGGCGTGCCTCACCGTGGATCAGCGACGGAGCCTATTGCTCGAGCAGGCGGCTGAAGCGCAACTGGGGAGTGCGGAGTGCGAAAAACGACTCATTCGATCGTCCGAGCGGGGTTCATGAGCAGGACGGGCGTCGTCATCGCCGCCCTGGCGGCGGCGGCCCTCCCCGAGACCATCGCCCCGCGATCCGCGGATGGACTTCCGCAGATGACGGCTCGAGCCCAGTCCGTTGCCGACATCTCCACGGGGAACACCAGTAGAGCGCTCGGGCGGAATCGCTGGGAGTGGTGGGTGTTCCTCCTCTCTGATGACGCGACGCTAGAGAAGATCAAGTGCGTCCAGTACGTCTTACACCCGACCTTCTCGCCGCCCGTTCAGCGGGTCTGCGACCAGGGGACCCTGCGAGGGAAGGGCTTCGTGCTCCGCGCGACCGGCTGGGGCACGTTTCTCGTGGGGGTGCAGATCGACTTCCAGGACGGCACCGCGCTCTTCCTGCAGCACGAGCTGAGGTTCACGCACCAGGCCGAGGGCTGGCGGTCGGCGATGTGGACGCCACCCGGCGTGACGATCCGGCTACCCGTGAGCGCCGTGGACGAGGCCGCGGGGCGCTTCGACTTCATGTTCGAGTTGGCGGAAGGCGACAAGAATCAGGTTGAGGTGAGCCTCGTCGGCGTTGAGCCAGCGGAGCCCTCGGAGTTACCGGAGCCCCGGTCACGCGTGCCGTGGACCTTCTCGGTGTATCTGAACGGTGAGATGCGGATGACGACCGAGGTGAACGGCACGCGCTCCGACAGAGCCCAGGCCTCTGTCTACGTGCCGATCGGCGGTACGATCGAGATTCGGGTCCTTGGCTCCCCCGTGGAGGGGCGCTCGAACTCCCTGAAGGGCAAGTAGCGGTCCCAGATGGCCGGCCGATGGCCAGCAGGGACCCAGAATGGTCTCCGCGATCGGCTCGTGAATGGGTCCGGTGTTCGCCGGTGCACGTCGCGGGCCGGCGTATAATCGGCGGGCGTGCAACTGCGGCTGTCCGAGCTCGATCCCCGCGAACGCTACCGGTTGCTGATCGGGAGCGTCATTCCCAGGCCGATTGCCCTCATCTCCACCACGTCGGCCAACGGCGTGACCAACTGCGCGCCATTCTCCTTCTTCAACGTGGTATCGGACGACCCGCCGCTCTGCGCGGTCAGCTTCAACCGCCGGAGCGACGGGGACGTCAAGCATACGCTGAAGAACATTCGGCGGACGGGCTCGTTCGTGGTCAACCTCGTGGACGAGGCGATCGCCAACGGCATGCATCTGGCGAGCGCCGAGCTCCCCGAGGAGCGGAGCGAGCTGGATGAGGCCGGCTTCACCGCGGTACCCGCGGTCGACGTGCCCCATCCCCGCGTCGTCGAGGCGCCGATTTCGCTGGAGTGCCGCGTGTTCCGGCGTCTGGAGCTGGGTCGAGACCGCGAGATCGTCCTGGGAGAGGTCCTCCGGTTCCACGCCCGCGACGACGTGATCGACCCGGTGTCGAAGAGGGTCCGGGAGTCGGCCTACCGGCCGGTGGGCCGCCTGTTCGGGAACCGCTACTGCACCACCCGCGAGCGGTTCGATCTGCCGGGCCGGGTTCCGGACTGAGCCGTTGGCTCGCCAGCCCGAGCGCGCGGCGCGTGTTGCAGCCGTCGGCGCTTCGGCGTAGGCTGTGGTCGAGGACTCGAGAGAAAGGACACGATCCATGTCGGACACCAAGCGTTCCTCACCGTCGATGTTCGAAGACGAGCTCGTCGCGCGCTGGTCCTTTCTCGACGAGGAGTCCGAACCGTGCGCCGTCGTCTCGGACCGGATGGAAGTGGTCTACCTCAACCGGTCCGGACGCGCGCTCGGGTCCCCCGATTGGTTCGGCAAGCGGTGCTTCGAGGTGCTCCCGGTCACCGACGCCTGGTGCGCGCTCCACTGCCCCACGATCAAGCAGGTGAACGAGACTCGCGAGATCGCCTACTGCCAGGAGACCTTCCGGGGAGAAGAAGGCGCCGACATCAACCTGGGTGGCGCAATTATTCCGGTCACGCGCCCGGAAGAGCGGCAGGGCCAGGCGCTGCTCGTCCTGCGCCGCCGCGACGCCGACGACGACGAGAAGGCGTTCCGCGAGCGTCTGCTGGCCGACGCCGGGGCCCTCAAGGTGAAGGTCGCGACCAAGCGCGGCTGACGGCTGCGTGCGGCCGCCAGGGCGTGGCAGTCGGTCGGTGGCCCCGCCTCCGGAGCATCCGGGAGCCGGCGGCCTCCGTCCGGCCCTGTCCGGCCCTTGACCGCCGAGATCCCCTCCCGTAGGATTGCGCCATTGCGACAGCGGTGTGGTATCGCTCGTTCGGCCTATCCGGGCCAAGGAGGCTTCTGATGCGATTCTCACTCACGGTGCTCTGCGCGCTGGTGCTCGCAGCCGGCTGCGCCCAGGAGAACGGCAGCTCGGAGGCGCCGCCGGCTGAAGCGACGGCCGCAGCCCGGCCCAGCCTGGGACTTCGGCCCCAGGGCGACACCGAGCTGGCGATCGACATGACGGGGGTCTCGGACGACCTCAAACAGGTCTTCGACTACATCGACGAGAACTTCGACGATGACGTCATGCGGCTCCAGCGCTGGGTTCAGCAGCCGAGCATCTCGAACACGGGCGAGGGCATCCCCGAGTCGGCCCAGATGGTCCGCGGCTTCTGGCAGGAGCTGGGGTGCGAGGCCGAGGTGCACGAGGTTGGCGAGACCGAGTGGGGCGCGCAGGGCAATCCCGTCGTCTACGCCAGGTGCGACGAGGGCGCGGAGCGGACGCTGCTGATCTACTGGATGTACGACACGATGCCGATCACGCAGCCCGACCTCTGGAACGTGCCGCCGTTCTCGGCCCAACTCGTCGAGGAGCCACCGTTCCCCAAGGTGCTGATGAGCCGTGGGGCTTCGAACTCCAAGGGTGGCCAGATGGCGCAGTACAACGCGCTGCACGCCATCAAGCAAGTCCATGGCAAGCTGCCGGTCAATATCATCGTGGCGGCCGAGGGCGACGAGGAGCGGATGTCGATCGGGCTGCGGACGTTCGTGCAGCAGAACCCGGAGCTGTTCGCCGATGCCGAGGCGATGATGCAGCGCGGGCGCCAGAGCTTCTCGGGCCGCGGCAGCGTCAGCGGCGGCGCCTCCGAGGGCTGCGTCTACATCGAGCTGACGACGTCGGGTGCGAAGTGGGGCCGCGGGCCCGTCTACGGCGACATCCACGGCGGACGCAAGCGCGCGGTGGACAGCCCCGCCTGGCGGCACATTCAGATGCTCCGGTCGATCATCGACGACACCGGCAACATCGCCCGCGTGGACGGCTTCTACGACAACGTGGAGCCGCTCTCGGAGGGCACCATCGCGAGCCTGAAGGAGGCCGCGACCCAGATCGACATCGAGGAGGCGGCGCGCACCCTCGGCGTGGCGCGGTTCATCTCGGACGACCCGTACGAGTATCTGCGGATGGCGCAATACGGGCTGTCGTTCAACCTGGACGGTATCTGGGGCGGCAACATGTATGGCGGCGGGGCGGGCGCGATCCTGCCGAGCAAGATCACGTCGAAGCACAACATCCGGTATCAGCCGGTGCAGGACGGGATCGAGATCGTCCAGGGGATCAAGGCGCAGATCGATCGGAACGGCTACGAGGACGTGGAGATGCAGATCATCGGCGACGTGCCCTGGCGCAAGCCGGCGATGGAGGGCGATCTGCCGCGTGCGCAGCTCCGGGCGCTCGAGATGTTCAACGTGACCCACAACGTGCCACGCGCGCTGCGCGAGGAGACCGGCGGATACTGGCCGGCCTACCTGTTCGGGAAGGATCCGGTCGACATGCCGATCTCGAGCGCGGGCGTGGGATACGGCGCCCGGAATCACGCGAACAACGAGTTCTACGTCATCGAGGGCGCGGGCCAGGTCTATGGCATGGCGGGTGACGAGAAGATCGTGGCAACGATCCTCTACAACTTCGCCGGACTCAACTAGAGTACGACTGTTATCCGATCGCTCCGCGCTTCACGGTGTGCCTGGCGGACGCCGTTCCGCCCCCCGCGACACCGCTAGAGTCGGAGCTGACGACGCAGGAAGCCGATCGTGTCCGGGTGGTGGAAGTAGTTGAGGTGGTGAACCTGGCCGTTGGTGCGGAAGTCATGGACCTGCGCGATCGGAAGGTCGGACGCGAGCTTCCCCTTGAGGTCGGTCATCGACCGGGTGTCGACGACGAGGTCGTTCGGGTCCTGGAACAGGAGGTCGGCCGCGACGTTGGAGAGCCGCTGTCCTGGATCCTGGAAGACCCGCCAGAACCGCCAGCCGACCGGGTCGGGTTCGAAGTTCGAGAGCACGGCGCGGTAGCGGTCGATCGGCATTCGGCCCAGCCGTAGCCGTCCGATCTCCGGATTGTCGCCGACGCGCGACTGCACGGCGAGACCCGGGACCGCGGCCAGGCCGATGTCGAAGAGCGGTGTGTGCGCGGCCACCCTGGTCGCCGACGACAGCACCTTGAACAGCCCGGTAACCGCCAGCATCATCGGCTCGACCTGCCTCACGAGGCTGGTGACCCGGGACAGGACGTCGAAGACGTTGGTGAGGTAGTCGAGCGCCTCCCGCAGCTTGGGCGGCGCCGCGAGCGACGTGCCGGCGAGCGGCGAACCGACGAACACGACCGTCCCGACCCGCGCCCAGTCCTGCATCAGGGTCTCGACCCACCAGCGCGTCACCAGCCCGCCACGGCTGTGGCACACGACGTCGACCGTGGCGTCGGTCCCGCGCATCGCGCGATCGAGGTCCACGGCGTTCATCACCGGGCTCACCTGCAGCGTCGCGTGGTCGTAGAAGAGCACCTGGTCGTAGCGCGAGCGGGCCCGCGCGAGGAGCGCCTTGCCCTCGGGACCGTGGGTGATCGCCTCGTGGAGGTTCTCGCTGTGACTAAACGTGCCGTGCACGATCAGTAGGATGCGGCCCGTCGGGACCGGCGACACCGCAGACTTGCCCAGGTTCAGCTTCTGGGTCAGCGTGCGCAGCTTGCCCGTCGGCGCCCCGACGAGCGCGGGGTTGATCTTTTGGTCCACCCGCTGAAGGAAGCCCCCGACCTGGGACTTGTCGAGCCGCTCGAAACGGAGCTGATCAACCACGGTGCCGCTCGGCCCCTCGCGGCGCCCGCGGCGCCGGCGCCGGCCCGTCGGGTCGGACGCGGCGATCCAGCTCGGGCGCCAGCGCAGCACGCCGTCATCGTCGATCAGGCTCATCGTGCCGAGACGATCGTCCTCGGGTCGGAAGCCGCGTCGGCGTATCTCCTTGATCGGCGTCTCCTTGCGGCGATCGAGCCTGGCATCGTCGTGGCGGTAGATCTCGAGTTGCCCGATGGCGTCATCGAGCCGTCCTCGCAGCGCCGCATGCGCGGGTGCCACGTCCTGCGAGGGCGGTGGGACACGACGACCGAATCGCCGCTCTGTTCGGGACGTCATGGCTCCTTCCTCTCGAAGGGTAGCGGGGTGACCCCGTGGTCCCGGGCGGCCACCACGTCGATCATCGAGTGAAAGTCGTGGACGCTCCGAAGATTCTGCATGCCATCGTCGACGGCCTTCCAGAAGCTCGAGAGAAACGGGATCCCCGTGGCCTCCACCGGAACGAGCTGGTGCCGGCGATGGATGACGTTGAAGATGGGCCGATAGAACCGCTTGGCGTAGACCCACGGGTAGGGCGCAGCGCTGGCGTCCGTTCCGAAGGCAGTGCGCTTGTCTGGTGCGTCGCAGGTGGCGTAGGGATCGAGATCGTCGTCGGGCTTCGGGTTCAGGAGGGTGTGGTCGATGAAATCGTCGTAGCCGTCCTCGCTCCGCCAGTAGCCCACGAAGGCATGCCCGTCGAGGAGGAAGAGCGCCGGGTGGATCTCGACGTACTCGAGACACGCGGCGAGGAGGAGCGCCAGGTCGATGCACGTGCCGCGCCCCCCTGCGAGGACGTCGCTGGGCGACCGGAGACGCTGCGACATCAGCTCGAAGCTGGGCGGGGGATTGACGTAGCGCAGGGGAAAATCCTGGACGATGGCGCTCCAGATGGCCCGGACCTGGGCGTCGACGCCGTTGAACGGGGCGTCGGACTCGGGGTCGATGCTCTGATAGCCGTCGAACCCCACGGTGAAATCGTCGGTGAGCGCGTCGAGATAGCGTTGGGCCGCCGCCACGATGCGTGGCACGGCGGGATCGCGGGGCAACACGAAGGAGGGGAGCCACTGCCGGTTGACGTCGTCGTCCACCCAGACGTCGACCGGTTGCAAATCGACGGGGTCCGAGCGCCGCAGGATGTCGCGGTCGCCCGAGCGAATCCGGGTGGTGACCGTCGTCTGGACGCGCTCGGTCGGGAGCCGGTGGAGCGCCCAGGTCAACGGCAGACGGATCTGGTTGCGGAAGTCGTTCACGCGCGCGTGGAGGTTGGTCTGGAGCTCGGTGTGGAAGGACTCGCTACCCACCTGGAGGGCGGCCTCGACGACCAGATCGCGCACCATCTTCTCGCCGAGCTTGCGAATCTGGAAGCGTCGGAAGAGGGGGCGTCGGTTGTGGAGCAGGGCGTAGTTGAGGCGAGGGTGAGGATCCACGGTCAGCCGGAGGCTCTTCACCAGCTCGTCGCTGCCCGGCGGGAGCGGATCGACATGCTCGTCGGTCAAGGCGGCGTCGAAGGTGTCGTCCGGCAGCGCTCGCCATTCGGCGAGTCTGGAGCTCCTGGACCACAAGACGAACCCGGTGCCGTGCGGGCTTTCGCCCGAGTCCCCAGTCGCGTGCGCGCGGCGATCAGCGCACCACTCAGTGGCAGACCCCGCGGTCCGAGCATTCGATAGAGCTCGGCGATGAACAGCTCGGCCAGCGCGTCGTCGACCGCGTGCTGGAATCCGAGCGCGGCCTCCGCTCCCGCCCGAACCGCCTCGGCGCCCAGATCGGCGGACGAGTTATAGAGATTGAAGACGATGAGCTCGGGTTTCTTCTTCCCGGCGCACAGCGCGCGCGCCAGCTCCCTGGCGGACACCTCGCTCGGCCTGCCGCCGCGTCCCCGCAGGACCATCCCGTCCCGGACCGCGTCTGGTGAGCGTCGAGTCTTGTACAGCGCGCACGCGTGGTGGTTGTCGATCCCGGCGACGTGGATGACGTCAGGCTGGAGGTTGGCGACGCGTGTCCTGAGCTGGCCCAACGACGGATTGACGAGCGGACGCCTGCGGCGGGCCGGCACCAGATGTTGCGGGAGCTCCGCCTCGGTGTCGAAGCCGTACGCGTCCGCCAGCTCGCCCGGGAGGCTCTGGACGTAGAGGACCGACCGGCGGCGTCGCGCCCGTGGGGTCGCGTCGGAGTCCAGACACCGGATGACCGTGGGCGGGTAGTGGGCGTCGCTCGGTTGCGTGGCGGCCGTCAGGAGGTACTCCCACGGCATGTGCCGTGCACCGTCGGGTTCGGCCCGGACGTCCGCGGGCAGGACGACCTCGATCATCCGGGTCGTCTCGAGGGACGCGCGCACGCCGTCGAAGTCCGGGGCGGACAAGCCGAGCTCATCCCCGAGGGTCTCTCGCGCGAGCCTGGCCATGTACGCCCGCAGGCGCCCAGCCGGCGCCCAGTAGCCCCGTTGCGCGACGGCGAAGGCCCAGTAGTCAGCCTCGGCACGGAGGCGCTCCGGCCGGGTGAGCCGCCACGAGGCGTCGCGCCCGCGCAACGCGATCTCGGGCGTGGGCGTGCGCGGCGCCGTCTTTCGAGCCACCAGGCCGATCTTACCAGCCCCTGGTAAAGGTCTTACGGGCGAACCGCCTTGGCGGGGCGTCCGCGCCGACGGATAATGGTGCGGCCGCGCATCACGGCCTCCTTCACGGGAGGGCGCTCGTCACCCGTCGGCCGGCTGGCAGGGGGAGCCGAACCATGCTCATGGCGAGACTCGAGTACACCGATCGGGATGGCCGGCGGCGCCTCGCAGTCCTCGACAAGGATGTCTTCACGATCGGGCGCCATCCGGACCGGGACCTCTTCCTGCCGCCGCGTGAGCTCTCCCGCAACCATGCGGAGATCGTGAGGGGCGAAGACGGCTTCCTCATCCGGGATCTCGGTTCGCGGCACGGGACCTTCGTGAACGGGACGGGCGTCACGGAGCAGGTTCTGGTGTCGGGCGACCACATTCGGCTCGGCCAACATGTCGAGCTCGCCTTCGACCTCGGCGATGCCTCAGCCTCGGCCGATCGGGCCACGACCACCGCCATCCATGACCTCCGCCAGACCGCCGTCCTGCTCGAAGGGCTACGCGCGCTCGGTTCGCGACGGGTCCTGGACCAGGTGTTGGCCCTGGTGGTGGATTCCGCGATCGATGTGAGCGAGGCGGAGCGCGGATTCATCATGCTGGCCGGTTCGTCGGGTGCGCTCGAGTTCAAGCTGGGCCGCAAACGGGGGCGAACGACGTTGCCGGGGGCTCAGTTCGCCACCAGCCAGAAGATTCCGCAGGAGGTGTTCGAGACGGGAGAGGCGCGGATCGTGGCGGACCTGCTCGACGGCGCGCTCGCCAAGGCCCACGAGGGCACGCTGGCCATGGGCATCCGCAACGTGCTGTGCGTGCCGCTGACGCTCGTCCATTACGTACGTCGAGGCGTCCGCGGCCCCGGAGGCGGATCGCCGCATCGGCGTGCTCTACCTCGACAGTCAGGTGAAGGGGTCGTTACAGGCGGAAGCGACGCGCATGGCGCTCGAAACCCTGGCCACCGAAGCCGCCGTCGCCATCGAGAACGCCCGGCTCTATCGCCAGGCCCAGGAGAAGGCGCGGCAGGACGAAGAGTTGCGGATGGCGAGCGAGTTTCAGCAGGCGCTGCTGCCCAAGGCGGCGCCCGCCCGACCCTACTTCGACGCCGCCGCGGCGATGGTGCCGTGTCTGGCCATCGGGGGCGATTTCTACGACTACCTCGACATGACCGACGAATTCGGGTTCAACGTGGGTGACGTGTCGGGCAAGGGCGCCTCGGCGGGGCCGCTGGGGGCTCGGGTCCAGGAGATCTTCGCGGCCCGCGCCTCGTTGGCCGACGGACCGGCCCAGACGATCGCCCGCGTGAACCAGGCGCTCTTCAAGCGATCCCTGCTGACCAGCTTCGTGACGGTCGTCTATGGCACACTGTCGCCGTCCGGACGACTGCGGTACTGCAACGCCGGCCATAACCCGCCGCTTCTGGTCGGCAAGACCGGGATCTGACGGCTCGACAAGGGCGGATTGATCCTGGGGCTGTTCGATGCCGCAACGTTCGAGGAGGACACGGTGATCCTGGAACCCGGGGACCGGCTGGTGGCCTTCAGCGACGGGGTGTTCGAGGCCGTGAACGCCGCCGGAGAGCAGTTTGGCGAGGATCGGGTTGCCGATTGTATCCGGGCGGATCCGGCAAGCGAGCCGGCGGACGTCCTCGAAACGATCCTCGAACGCGTCCGCGAGTTCACGGCCGGTACCCCGCAGATGGACGACATGACCGTACTCGTGATCCGCTACAACGGGGTCTAGCTCCGCATCAGCACCTCGAGCGCGCCGAGCACCTCGTCGATGTCGGCCGGCGTGTGCGCCGCGTTGACCTGGAGACGGATCGTCTCGTCACCCCGAGGCACGACGGGGAACGTGAGTCCCACGGCCAGGATGCCCCGGTCGTAGAGGCCGCCTTCCAGCCGGCGCGTCCTGTCGGTGTCGCGGACCAGGAGGGGAACGATGGGGTGCGGTCCCGGAATCGACTCCAGCCCGAGCGCTCCGAGTCCCTGCCGGAGCTGATCCGTCCGGGCGGCGAGACTCGCGAGCCGCGCGCGACCCTCCGTTTCGTCCGCGAGACCGACCGCGGCGTCTGCCGCGGCGCAGTCGGCGGCCCCGAGCGGGTTCGTGTAGATGTAGGGGTCGGCCTTCTGTCGCACCGCCTCGACGAGCTCGGGGCTGCCAGCCACGAAGCCGCCGTTGACGCCGAACGCCTTCCCGAACGTGCCCACCAGAATGTCCGCGCGCGCGTCGCAGTGCTCTTCGGTCCCGCGTCCGGTGCGACCGTAGGCGCCGATACCGTGCGAGTCGTCCACGACCGTGACGACACCGTCGCGGAATCGGTGCGTGTGCACGGCGGCGGCATCCGCTATCGGCGCCAGGGGCGCATCGTCACCCCGCATGCTGAAGATGCCGTCGACGATCACGACGACCCGTCCAATCTCGCTCGGCACCCGCTGCAGATGCTCGTGGAGGTCCGTCACGTCGTTGTGCCTGAAGATCGCGCGTCGCTCGCGAGGCACGTTCGCGAACCGCATGGCCCGGATGATGCAATTGTGGTTCAGCTCGTCCCCGATCCAGTAGGTGTCCGGCCCGGCGAGGGTCGAGGCGAGCCCGAGCACCGAGGTGTAGGCGGAGTTGAAGATCCGGGCCGCTGGTCGACCGACGAACGCGGCGATGCGAGCCTCGAGCGACACGTGGGGCGACGCCGTGCCGTCGATGAAGCGGACCGCGCCCGGACCCGCGCCCAGGGCCCGGCTGGCCCGGTCGGCGGCGTCGATCAGCGAGGGATGGTGCGACAGCGAGAGGTAGCTGTTGGAGTTCATCCGCAGGAAGGCGCGGGCATCGCCACGCAGCGAGTAGCGTGGGCCGCGGTCACCCGACGCGGGGACGTATGCCGTCAGGACCCGTTCGGGAGCCTTGCGGCGACCCGCGCGCTCCAGCGCCGCGAGCTCTCCGGTCAGGGCGGCGTTCAGCTTCTCCAGTGGCATGCGACGCTCCTCGAAGATGGCTGCGCCATTATAGGGCCGGTGCCCCGGACGCATCCGGCGGTCGAGTGTCTTGCGCGCGAGTCGGGCGAGCCGATACGCTGGGTCGGGGCGCGGCGCCGGCCGACTGCCGCCCTGTCGTGTCACGGCTCGCGGGTGGAGCATGGTCGTCGCCTTTGTCTCACAGGTGGAGAGGCCCGAGCACTGGCTACCGCGGCTGCAGCCGCGGCTGCCCAATGCGGAGTTCCGCGTCTATCCGGATCTGGGCGACCGCGCGGAGATCGACGTCGCCCTCGTCGCGCAGCCGGAGCCGGGAGTGCTTGCCAGCCTGCCGCGGCTGGGGTTCATCCAGTCGCTGTGGATGGGTGTGGATGCCCTGCTCGCTGACCAGACGTTCCCCCGGCGGGTTCCGCTCGCGCGCCTGATCGATCCCGGCATGGTGGCCGCGATGAGCGAGACGGTGCTCGCGCACGTGCTCGATCTGCACCGGGATCTCCATCGATACCGGGCGCAACAGGCGCAGCCGAAGTGGAGGAAGCTCCCGCAGCGTCGCGCGGAGGAGTGTCGCGTAGGGATTCTCGGGCTCGGCACGCTGGGTACCGACGCCGCCCGGAAGCTGCGAGCGCTGGGGTTCGGTGTGGCGGGCTGGAGTCGGCGCCCGCGGGAGATCGACGGCGTCGACGGATACGCGGGTCCTCAGGGGCTGAGGACGCTGCTCCCGGGGACGAACGTGCTGGTCTGCCTGCTACCGCTGACCGCCCAGACGCGCGGCATCATCGACGCCGCGTTGCTCGCCGGGCTGCCGCGTGGCGCCGCGGTGGTGAACCTCGCGCGCGGCGCGCATGTCGTAGAACGAGATCTGCTGGAGGCGCTCGACACCGGGCACGTCTCCCGCGCGGTGCTCGACGCGTTCGAGGTCGAGCCGCTCCCGGCCGACCATCCTTTCTGGACGCACCCACGCATCGTGGTCACGCCTCACGTGGCCGCCATGACCGACCCGGTGACGTCGACTCCGGAGATCGTCGAGAACCTCGAACGCCTCCGGGATGGAAGCCGGCTCCGCCACCTCGTGGACATCGCGGCCGGCTACTGACCGGTTCACCGGAGCCGCGCCCGGTCCTCAGCGCATGGCCAGGCCGGTCATCATCATGCGCGGGCTCAGCAGGATTCCCACGACGACGAACACGACCCAGCCGACGACGACCACGCCCACCGCGCGCATGGTGGTGGTGTAGTCGAGCGCCTGTCGGACCGCCACGACCATCGTCACCAGCATCCAGATGGCGACGACGAAGGTGACGATCCAGCCGAGTAGCGGAATGACGCCGAAGACGCGGAGCACGCCCGGTGCCGCCGCGAAGCCCGTGGTGCGGAGCACCTGGCCCAGATCCGCCTGGGTCGTGGGCTCGGGCAGCAGCTTCGTGCCGACCACGTAGGCGATCAGGGCCCACACGCCCCAGCCGAGCAGGGCGCCGATCGTGCTGCCCACCAGCATGCCGACGCCGCCGCTCCCGAGACTCCCGATGCCCGCCGCGACGCTCGACAGCGCAACGACCCCCATCGCCTGTCCCAGTGCGCCCTCGTCGTGCTCGACTTCCTCGTAGGTCGCCACGTCGCATCGCGCTGCGCCCATCATCCGTTCCGTGAAGCTCGCCATGTCGTTCGACTCCTGACTCGGGTTCGACCGCGTTCGCCCGGATCCTGTCTCACCGCGACCCGCGCACGACCCCGGGAAGCTCGTCGTGCCCCGCGCCTGGACGCGGTCCAGGGGCAGTGAAAGCGAGAGCGTTATATGCTACCCTGTTTGCACTCTAAGAAAGGAGAGCGCATGGTGATTCGAAGTTTGGCGATCGTCGGCTTGGCGGCGGTCTTTACACTCGTCCTCGACTCCCCGGCAGATGCCTGCGAAACGTCGACGGGCCTGTCCACCGAGGACAAGGGCATCGCGCGTCGGATCTGCGACGAGCTCAAGGCCGAGGAGAACGTCACGAAGATTTCGGTCCGGCGGACCACGATGACCCTCGAGGTCACCGAGCCCTATTACCTGGGCCTGATGGCGAATCGGGAGCAGGCCGAGGCGCTGCTGTCCGGCTGGGCGGGCCGGTTCATGGCGGAGACCGGCAAGCGGATGGTCAACGTCAACGTGGACTACGACGGGGACAAGGTGATCTCGGTCAAGCGGGACCAGGTAGGCAACCTGGACTTCGAATTCAAGGAGGTGGAGGAGGAGAAAGGCTCGTAGCTCTCTTCTAGCTCTCTCGGAGTCGGCCAGCTCGTGATAGGAGACGAGGGTCCGGTTTGGTCATCCCTCGTCACTGCCCCTCTGTCTGTACGCCCACCTTCCCCGATTAAACGTAGCGCCCGGTGGTCGTGGTCGTTGCCCAGCCAGAGAGCGACGCCCCGGCTCAATTTGCGATGCGAGAGCCGTCGCTCGTCGTCACCCGTGCGGGCTCGGCGACGAACCGGCCTCGCCGAGAGGAAGTGAACCGTGACGGAGTACGTCGATGCCGGCGGACTCGAGGTCGCCTCGACCCTGCACGAGCTGGTGCGGACGGAGATCGCGCCAGGCACCGGGATCGCCCCGGACGTCTTCTGGAGCAAGTTGTCGGCGATCGTCCGGACGCTTGGTCCCGGGAACCGCCGACTGCTGGATCGACGCGACACGCTTCAGCGGCAGATCGACACCTGGCACCAGGAACGCCCGGGCCAGCCGATCGACGGCGTGGCCTACCGTGGGTTCCTCGAGGACATCGGCTATCTCGTGGCCAGGGGGGACAGCTTCCGCATCGATACCGCGAATGTCGATCCGGAGATCGCTCAGCTGGCCGGTCCGCAGCTCGTCGTGCCGCTCGACAACGCGCGCTACGCCCTCAACGCGGCGAACGCTCGGTGGGGCAGCCTCTACGATGCGCTGTACGGGACGGACCTCATCGCCGAGGAGGGCGGGGCGGAGCGGGGTCCCGCCTACAACCCGACGAGAGGCACGAAGGTCATCGCCTACACCGAGGCCTTCCTCGACGAGCACTTCCCGTTGGAGCGGGGACGCTACGCGCAGGTCGTTCGGTATACGCTCGACGAGCGTGACGGTCGATGGCGTCTCCTGGTCGACTTGGACGATGGTGGGCGAGCCGGGCTCGCCGATCCCTCTCAGTTCGTCGGGTCTCACGCAGCCGAGGGCGGGCTCGCGAGCGTGCTCCTGCGCCACCACGGGCTCCACGTCGAGATCCGGATCGACCCTGCGCATCCGGTCGGACGCGCACATCCGGCAGGCGTCAAGGACGTCGTCCTCGAGGCCGCGGTCACGACCATCCAGGATTGCGAGGACTCGGTATCGGCCGTGGACGCCGAGGACAAGGTGCGCGTTTACCGAAACTGGCTGGGCATCATGCGCGGCACGCTCGAGGCCACGCTGGAGAAGGGGGGGCGGCGCGTCACGCGGCGGCTCGAGCCCGACCGGATCTTCACCGGCCCTGATGGGACGACGCTCTCGCTGCCCGGCCGGAGCCTGTTGCTCATCCGTCACGTCGGCATCCACATGTACACCGATGCCGTGCGGCGGGATGGCGGGCCGGTGCCCGAGGGTTTTCTCGACGCCATGGTCACGGGTCTGGCGGCGCTCCACGACGTGAAGGGGCTCGGCACCTACCGCAACTCCAGGACCGGCAGCATCTACGTCGTCAAGCCGAAGCTGCACGGTCCGGAGGAAGTGGCCGCCACCGTCGAGCTCTTCGCCCACGTGGAGGACGCCCTGGGCCTGGCGCGCCAGACGCTCAAGATGGGCATCATGGACGAGGAGCGGCGCACGACCGTCAACCTCGACGCCTGCATCCGCGAGGCGCGTCATCGCGTGGTGTTCATCAACACGGGGTTCCTCGATCGGACGGGCGACGAGATCCACACGAGCATGGCGGCCGGTCCGGTGATCCCCAAGATGGAGATCAAGGACGCGCCGTGGATGCGGGCCTACGAGGACTGGAACGTGGACGTTGGGCTCGCGACGGGGCTCCCCGGCATTGCCCAGATCGGGAAGGGCATGTGGACGATGCCCGACCGGATGCTGGCCATGGTCGAGAGCAAGGTCGGCCACCCGCGCGCTGGCGCGACCACGGCGTGGGTGCCGTCGCCCCCGGCAGCCACGCTGCACGCGCTGCACTACCACCAGGTCGCGGTGGCCCGGGTCCAGACGCAGCTCGCCGCCCGCCCGCACGCGAGCCTCGACGCGATTCTCACCCCACCGCTCCTCGGCGCCCGCGCCCTGAGCGCGGCGGAGATCCAGCGTGAGCTGGACAACAACGCGCAGGGCGTTCTGGGCTACGTGGTCCGGTGGATCGACCAGGGCGTGGGCTGCTCGAAGGTGCCCGACGTCAACGACGTGGGTCTGATGGAGGACCGGGCCACGTTGCGGATCTCCAGCCAGCACATCGCCAACTGGCTCCACCACGGGGTCACGAGCGAGCGGCAGGTGCGCGAGACCTTCCGGAAGATGGCCGCCGTCGTCGACCGCCAGAATGCCGGGGACCCCGCCTACACGGCCATGGCCCCGGAGTGCGAGTGCAGCGTCGCCTTTCAGGCCGCGCTCGATCTCGTTCTCGAGGGGCGGACCGAACCGAACGGGTACACCGAGCGTGTGCTCACCACCCGGCGGCGTGAGGCCAAGGGCAGCGGCCCGCGGCGGCCCCCGGCCGGGTGAGGGCCTCACACACCGTCGTCACGCTTTCGGCGTTGGTTGGCGGCGAGGACGCGCTTACGCAGCCGGACGGTCGCCGGCGTGACCTCCACGAGCTCGTCGTCGTTGATGAACTCGATCGCCTGCTCGAGGTTCAGCATCCGGGGCGGAATCAGCCGGATCGCCACCTCGGCGGTCGAAGCCCGCATGTTGGTCTGCTTCTTCTCCTTCGTCACGTTGACGTCCATGTCGGCGGGCCTCGCGTTCTCACCGACGATCATGCCCGCGTAGACCGGGGTCCCGGGCTCGATGAAGATCTCGCCCCGCTCCTGGAGGTTGGCGATGGCGAACGCGGTCGCCGCCCCCGGCCGGTCGGCCACCAGGGCGCCGGTGGGACGCCGGGGGATCGGTCCATGCCAGGGCTCCCACCCCGCGAACAGATGGTTCAAGATGCCGGTGCCGCGGGTGTCCGTGAGGAACTGCGAGCGAAACCCGATCAGCCCGCGGGTCGGGAGGCGGAAGTCCAGACGCACCCGCCCGCTGCCGTGGTTGACCATCTTGGTCATCGTCGCGCGCCGCGTCCCGAGCTGGGCGATGACGACACCCTGAAACTGCTCGGCCACGTCGATGACGAGCTCCTCGACCGGCTCGAGCGTCCGACCGTCGACCTGCCGCGTCACGATCTCCGGGCGCGAGACCTGTAGCTCGAATCCTTCGCGCCGCATCATCTCGACGAGGATCGAGAGCTGCAGCTCGCCGCGGCCGACCACCCGTACCTGATCGCGGGAATCGGTGTCCTCGACGCGGATCGACACGTTGCCGACGAGCTCCCGGGCCAGTCGATCCCGCAGGTTGCGCGACGTGACGTACTCACCGTCGCGTCCGGCCCTGGGCGAGGTGTTCACGCCGAAGATCATCGAGACGGTGGGCTCGTCCACGTGAATGGGCGGGAAGGGGCGTCGCTCCTCCGGGTCGGTGATGGTCTCACCGATGGTGATGTCATCGAGGCCAGCCAGACAGATGATGTCGCCGGCCGCGGCTTCGTCGATCTCACCGCGCTTGAGACCGTCGAAGGCGAACAGCTTCGTGACGCGGGTTTCCTCGCGGCGTCCGTCCAGCTTGCAGACCGCGACGGTGTCTCCGATCCGCACGCGGCCGTCGAAGACGCGGCCGATCGCGATCCGGCCCAGATAGTCACTCGAGTCGAGATTCGCGACTAGGACCTGGAGCGGACCGTCCGGGTCGCCGTGCGGCGCCGGCACGTGAGCGAGAATGGCGTCGAACAGCGCCTGGAGCGATCGGGCGGGCTTCGTGAGGTCCACGGTCGCGGTGCCGGCCTTCGCGTTGGCGTAGAGCACGGGGAAGTTCAGCTGGTCCTCGCGCGCGTCGAGGTCGATGAACAGATCGTAGATCTCGTTCAGGACCTCTTCTGGTCTCGCATCCTGGCGGTCGATCTTGTTGATGACGACGATCGGCGGCAGCCCCCGCTCGAGGGCCTTACCCAGAACGAATCGGGTCTGGGGCAGCGGCCCCTCGGAGGCATCCACGAGCAGCAGGACGCCGTCGACCATCGACAGCGTCCGTTCGACCTCGCCCCCGAAATCCGCGTGACCGGGTGTGTCCACGATATTGATGAGGGTGTCGCGATAGTGGACGGCCGTGTTCTTGGCCATGATCGTGATCCCGCGCTCGCGCTCCAGATCGATGTTGTCGAGCGCGCGCTCCGCCACGCGCTCGTTCGCCCGAAAGACGCCGCTCTGGTGCAGCAGCGCATCCACCAGCGTCGTCTTGCCGTGATCGACGTGGGCGATGATCGCGACGTTGCGCCTGAGGACGTTGGCGATCGTAGGCGCGGTGTGCGGGGACGTGGGCATCCCGTCAGTATAGCCCGGAGCCGAGAGCGTTCCGCTCAGGATTCCTGGCGGAGCGTGCGGATGTCGTCGATCAGATGCGACACCTCGTAGGGTAGCGTCCCGTTGTAGACACCGCGGATCCGCCGGTTCCGGTCGACCAGAACGAGCGTTTCGGTGTGCAGCAGCTCGCCGAGCGTGTTGCCCGTCGTGTCCTCGAGCTCGACGAAGTAGGAGCGTCGAGCGAGGTCGTAGATCTGCTCCGGCGGTCCGGTCAAGAGGTGCCACTTGCCGGCGACGACACCGTTGTCGCGTGCGTAGTGCGCGAGCGCCGCCGCGGTGTCGGTCTCCGGGAACACGCTGTAGGAGATCAACCGTACGTCCTCGTCGTCCAGGAAGGCTCCCTGGACGGCGGTCAGGTTGGCACGGAGGATCGGGCAGACCGTCGTGCAACTGGTGAAGAAGAAGCTCGCCACGTGGATCGTGCCGTCGAGATCCGCTGCGGTGACCGGCCCGCCGGCCTGGTTCACGAGCGAGAAATCGCCGACCCGATGGATCGACGCGAAGCCCGGCGCCCCGGGCCCGATGAACTCGGGCGTCAGCGCGGGCGTTCGGTAGAAGGGCAGGTGCGGCGCACCCGGCCCGCAGCCCGCGACGACGATCGCGGCGGCCAGCGCCAGCGTCAGCCGGGTCATCGTGAGTTTCCGTTCGCCAACGTTCCCGTGTCACCCGGGAGGGCCACGCAGCCCTTCGAGCCCATGAGGCCGTAGCGGCGCCCACTTCGCATCACGTAGTTGGCGCGCAGGGTGCCGTCGGGATACCACATGCGCTGTGGTCCCGATTCCTTGCCCGCCACGTAGTTGAAGTCGCGGTAGCGCGTGCCGTCGCGAAACCATTCCTTGGCATTGCCCTCGAGCAGGCCGGCCTCGAACGGGTAGAGGAAATGGACGCGTCCGTCCTCCCACCAGCCGGCATGCAGACCGTCCTCGAGATCGCCCACATAGGCGCGCCGGTAGGACGGTTGCCCGTTGGGGTGCCATCCAGTGGCCAGGCCATCGCGGTGGCCCGCGCGGTACGGCGTGACGCCCTTGGTCTGGCCCTCGGCGTGGCGCTCTACGACGTGGCCGTTGACCGGCACGTCGTGGAGCAGCAGCAGGCCGTTGGCCCACCGCAGCCCGGGATCGTCGGCTCGATCGGTGCGGTGAGGCCGATGGCGTCGCTCGAGCCGAAGGCCAGCCCGCCCGCGGGTGACGAGCCAACGCGACACGCGGCGCCGATGGCGCAGGCGAGGGCGAGTGCGAGCACGCCGCGGCCGGCGGACGACGCGAGAGCTTGGGGCGTCAGCGGTCTCATGGTTTACTGGCTCACGGTTCCGGCCTCTCCGTAGAAGCCGGCGCCGTTGATGTAGGGATCCTGGGACGTGATGTGGTAGTGGTAGATCCCCTCCGGATAGTCGGACGTGGCTCCCACGTGGCCGTGATACTGGTCGAGGTCTCCGTTGGTGACCTGCTGGCCCGCTTCCTCGGGGCCGTAGACGGGGAACCCGTCGAGCAGGAAGCCAACCAGCGATTGGCCGCCGGCGGTCAGCGTGAGGAACAGCGGCTCCACGTGATAGTGGTACTGGCCCGTCTGCTGGGGATGTCCGTTGTGCTGGTCGAAGGTGTCGATCTGTCAGTCAACGGGCGATTCGGCCCCGCGAACTGGTTGAAGATGGGGGTGCCGTTGACCGAAAGCCTCTTGAGGGTGAGCGAAACTTAGAGTCTCCCTCTGGGATGTGTGAAACCCCTCGCCTTTAGGCGAAGCCTTCAGGAGGCCGCAGGGCCGGACCTCTTTGGGCTCTGGGCCGTGCGCCGCGATAGTCGGCTTCAGCCGACGCGGCGCACTGAATCCCTCGCCTTCAGGCGAGGGAGACTCAATTGGAAATTGAAACGGCTCCCACACCCTGTGGTTTGATGACGTTAAGCAAAACGGCCATCAACCCACGAGAGAAAGGAGCCGAGATGAGCAGTGTCCTACGTCCTGTCAGGAAGCGCAAGAAGGGTCGCCAGCTGGGCCGGGTCGAGGTCATCCGGCGCGAGGACTACACCGCGCTGGAGCTGGACGCCAAGGTGGAGCTGATCCGCTCGCTGGTCCCGCTGGGCTTGATGCACGTGGAGGAGGTGCTCGACGAGGAGGTAACGGCGCTGGCTGGCGAGCGCTACGCCCGCAAGGCCGCGTCGATCGGGGGCCGCCGGCACGGTAGCAACCCTGGGACCGTCGGCCTGGCGGGGCAGCGGGTGCCGATTCGGGTGCCGCGGGTGCGCGGGGTCGCGGGGCGGGAGATTCCGTTGCGCGCCTACGAGGCGTTGCATGGCGACGGCGCGGTGAATGACCTCCTGCTGAAGCGCGGGCTCTATGGGATCTCGTGTCGCAACTACGAGGCGGCCGCCGAGGCGATTCCCGGCGCGATCGGGCTGTCGGGGTCGACGGTGTCCCGAGGCTTCATCGAGGCCAGCGCCGCGAAGCTTCACGAGCTCCAGGAGCGGGACCTGGCCGCTGAGGACGTCGTGGCCATCGTATTGGACGGCAAGACGTTCGCCGAGGCCACAATGGTCATCGCACTGGGCATCACCATTTCTGGGGCGAAACACTTCCTCGGCTTCGTGGAGACGGACACGGAGAATGAGCGGGTGCTGACGCTGTGCTTGCGGTCGTTGGTCGAGCGGGGGCTGGACCTCTCGCAGGGCCTGCTGGTGATCCTCGACGGCAGCAAGGGGCTGCGGGCAGCCGTCCGGAAGACCTTCCGCCACCGCGCCCTGGTCCAACGGTGCCAGTGGCACAAGCGGGAGAACGTGGTGAGTCACCTGGCCAAGAGCGAACTGGCGGCGTGGCGTCAGCGCCTCCAGCGCGCCTACAACCGGCCGGAGTACGACGAGGCCCTCACGGCGCTCAAGACGCTCCAGGGCGAGCTCGACGAACGGAACCAGTCGGCGGCTCGGAGCTTGACAGAAGGTCTGGACGAAACCTTAACGCTGCATCGCCTCGGGCTGTACGGGGTGCTGGGCCGGTCGCTGAAGACGACGAACTGTCTGGAGTCGGTCAATGCGCTCGTTGAGGAACGCTGTGCGAAGGTTGACCACTGGCAGAACTCGAGCCAACGCCACCGCTGGCTGGCGACCGCGCTCCTGGACATCGAGCCGCGCCTGCGGAAGCTGATGGGCTACCGCCACCTGCCCACGCTTCGTGCCGCGTTGAAGCAAGAACTGAAGATCGACACGACGACATCGAAGAAGGCCGCATGACGAATCCGGAGCCGTAGAGAGTTTCAACTAAGAATGGGCTTGACTCCGAAAGCCCGATAGCCCCCAGCGGAGTGGATTCCTTGATCTGGGACTCCTGTGGATTCACCGGGATCCGGAAGGTGTACATCTGCTCGCTGATTCGATTGGGATTGAGCATGAAGGCGGGATTCGACCCGGTGTAGGGCTCGTACCGGGGGTCGGTCATGTCGAAGTACGGGCTGGTGTGGTTCGGTACTCCGGTGGCGCGCAGCACCACATCATTACCCTGGAGCGAGACCTGGACGTCGGCCGTGTAGCGCTGGTAGGCGCTCGGGAGGCTCTGCGTGCCCGTTCCGCCGGTGCCATCCGTGCCGCCTGACGGGGCAGTTGGCGAGGCGCTGTTGCCCCCGCAGGCCACGAGCAGTCCGCCGGCGAGTCCGGCGGTCTTGAGCACGGAAACGAGTCTCTGCATGTCCATCCTCCTGTGACGGCGTATCCCGGCCGACCGTCGACCCGGGGACTGGAGGCCCGCAGCGCCAGGCGCTGCGGGCCTCCCGGTACGGCGTGCTATCTGATCTGACAACCGGCCCGCTCGCATCATTCCATCGAGGACGCTGGGGTGGGTCGATCGCCCAGGATGGAATGGATCGCCTCTGGAGGATGTCCATGGATCCGGGCGGGACGGGTCCCGATGGTCCTCGCCGGACGTGACGGTGTCCACGAACCTCGGGGCCTGGGTCAACCGCCGGGGGATCTTCGATCGACGCGAGCGGGCCGATGTGTTTCGCGAGCAGCATGTCATCTCGGCGCAGCGGTGGGGGGCATCGCCGGAGGGCCAGCACATCGAGCTGGGGATCGCCGAGAACAACCTGTTCATCCTGCTCGCCGCGCTCGGCCTGTCGGGCTCGCTCTTCGGTGCGCGTCTGCTCCCGATTGGTACCCTCTACGATGTGTTCATCGGCCGCGGCCTCGATGCGCTCAACTACGCCTGCTACCAGGACGCGCGCTTCCTGGTCGTCGCGACGCCATCCGGGATCACGCTGGCGCCGGAAGGGGGAGCCCACCAGTCGATTCTGACGCCGCTGACGGGCATCGGGCAGCCGGGACTGACGGCCTTCGAGCCGGCCTACGTGGACGAGCTGGCGGTGATGTTGCCCTGGAGCTTCGAACACATGCAGGACGAGAACGGCGAATCCGTCTACCTGCGTCTCTCGACCCGGTCGCTCGAGCAGCCACGGCGCGAGCTGACCGGCGAGCAGCGTCGCGAGATCGTGACCGGCGGCTACTGGCTCGAGCGGCCGGCTGCCGACGCCGAGCTGGCGATCGTCTGCTGCGGGCCCGTCGTGCCGGAGGCGCTCGAGGCGCACGCGGCGCTGCTCGAAGACCTCCCGGGTACCGGCCTCCTCGTGGTCACATCGCCCGATCGGTTGCACCGGGGCTGGCTCGCCGCAACGAGCGGGTGCGACGTCGCGCAGGCCGGGCAGTCGCACGTGCAGCGGCTGCTGGGCGCTCTGCCGGAGGCCGCGGCCATCGTCACGGTCCTCGACGGCCATCCGGCCGCGCTGTCCTGGCTCGGGTCGGTCGGGCGCCATCGTGTGGTCTCGCTGGGGGTCCAGTCGTTCGGCCAGTCCGGCGATGTTCCGGATCTCTACCGCACCTATCGGATCGATGCCGCAGCCATCCTGGACGCGGCGGCCCGCGCCTGCGTGCGGCCAGGCGGGTGACCGCCCACGACGAGGGTGCCATGCCCTGCGAGATACGACTCCCCGCGCTCGGCGAATCGATGACCGAGGCGACGCTCGTCGCGTGGCTCAAGCGCGAGGGTGACCCTATCGAGGCCGGCGAACCGATTGCCGAGATCGAGAGCGAGAAGTCCAATGTCGATCTCGAGGCGCCCGAGTCGGGCACGTTGCACCGGATCGTGGTGCCGGCCGGGACCGAGGGCGTGCAGGTTGGAGAGATCCTGGCCGTCATCCTGAGCCCGGAAGAGTCTGTCCCGGCCGGACCCGCGGCCGGCGTGGCCATCGAGCGCGCCCGGGCCACCGACGCAGCCCCGTCCGACCCGGCGGCAGGCCTGGATCGGTCGGCCGGCGTGGCGGCGCCGGCCGGGCCCGCGATGGTCGCGGCGTCCGGGCTCGCGGACGAGGCGGTCGACGCCGCGCCGCTCGCGCGTCGGATGGCGGCGCTCGCCGGCCTCGACCTGACGGTCATCTCGGGTACCGGGCCTCGCGGCCGGGTGCGCAAGGTCGACGTCGAGGCGGCGCTCGCCACGTCTCCTTCGTCACCCGGCGCCGAAGCACCGCGCGCGGCTGCGCGGTATGTAGAGCACCCCCTCCCGCGGGTGCGACGGATCACGGCGACGCGGATGGCGCGGTCGAAGCAAACGGTGCCGCACTTCTACCTACGCGTGGAGTGTGTGGTCGACGCGTTGCTCGCCCGGCGCGCCGAGATCAATGCGGGCCGGGCCGAGCCGATCACCCTCAACGATCTCGTCATCATGGCCACCGGTCGCGCGCTGCGTCGCGTGCCCGCCGCCAATGTGGTGTGGTCCGACCAGATGGTGCGGGTCTGACGAGGTGGACGTGGCGGTGGTGGTGGCGACCCCGGACGGCCTGATGACTCCCGTCGTGCGCCGGGCCGACCTCAAGGATGCCGAGGCCATCTCGACAGAGGTGAGGGCGCTCACCGGGCGCGCGCGGGCCGGGACGCTCATCCCGACGGACTACGAGGGTGGCACCCTGAGCGTGTCGAACCTCGGGATGCACGGGGTGGAGAGCCTGTATGCCATCATCAATCCTCCGCAGAGCGGCATTCTCGGGGTCGGGTCCGCCGAGGCTCGTCCAGTCGTCAGGGACGGCGCGCCGGCCGTGGGGACGCTGATGGCGTGCACGCTCTCGGCGGACCATCGCGCGTACGACGGTGTCACGGGCGCGCAGCTCCTCGCCGAGATCAAGCGGTTGCTCGAGGACCCGGGTGGGATGGGATTGTGACCGGATCTCCCCTCGTCGCGGTCTCGGCGCTCGCCGCCGCCGGGTGCCTCGTGTGGCCGTCCCCGTCCGAGCCCCCGGTCGATCCCCTCGGTGAACCGTCGCCGGGCGGGGCGGCGCACGCGCCGACCGCTGCGGCGACCCGTGCGCAATCCGGCACCCTCGAGGGTGTCGTCCGCTGGTCCGGGACGTCGATTCCCGAGTCGACTCGCGTCCGGAACTCCACGGACCCGGAGATCTGCGGTCCGGTGCACACCCTCGAGGATCTCGTGATCTCGGAGAAGGACGCGGGGATCGAGAACGTGATCGTGGCGCTCGTCGATCCACCCGAGGACCCGCTCCCGTCACGGGCGCCTGGCCGGCTGGTGATCGAAAACGTCGGTTGCCGGTTCAGACCGCACGCGGCTGTCCTCACGGTGGGGAGCACGATCGAGACGACCAACCTGGACGAGACGTTGCACACGACCCACCTGTACGGCGCCCTGGAGATCAACCTCGCGCTGCCCCTGGCCGGCATGCGGGTCAGCCGGACGGTCGACCGGCCGGGGATGATCGTGGTCAAGTGCGACGTGCACGGCTGGATGAGCGCCTACGTTCGAGTGGACGAGCATCCGTTTCACGCCGTGACCCGGGCGTCGGGTGCGTTCCGGCTGCCGAACGTGCCGGCGGGCGATTACGTCGTGGAGGCGTGGCACGAACGGCTCGGGACGCAACGCCGCACCGTGCGCGTCGGCGCAGGTCGCACCGCGCGCCTCGAGATCGATTTCGGAGACGAGGGGCCGTCCGCGGCATCTCTCGGGGCGGCCCCGGGTTCGACGCACGACGTTGACCACGGGCTGTTGGCCCCTTGGGATGGGAGGCGGTGATGATGGCGAAAGCAACGATGATGGTATGGCCCGCCCTGCTGATGGTGACCCTGGCGGCCCAGGAGGCCGGGCCCCGCCAGCAGCCGGGCGCGGAGGTGTCGCTCTACGCGCCGGGCCAACACGATCTGTACGATGGGCGCTTCGTTCTGTCGGCGCAGCGGGTCTACATGGTGGGAGGGCTCGATGACCCACCGGGTTGGGATCACATCGACAACGCCGGGGCCAACGTGCATCCGGTCGCCGGTACCGTCGAGATCGACGTGAACGAGGTCGACAACTCGGGACGCTTCGTCGCGCGACTGCAGGTGACGGAAGGCGAGCTCGTCCTGGAGTTCGACCGGTTCCATGAATTCAACCCATGTCAGGATGGCGGTGTGGCCGCGTCGATCTACGAGCACGGCGACTCGGGGTGCGGCGACACCAACTGGCCGAAGACCTTCATCCACCTCGCGGGCTGGGGCTTCGGTCGCGCCACGCTGAACGGGGAACCCCTGCACGCTGAGTATCAGATGCACTTCATGGTGACGCAGGGCATGCGCGACCGAGAGACGCTGGCGGTGAGCTATCCGTTGCTGAACCGGAAGTCGGCGGCGGGGGCCGTCAATCCGGCCACTCAGCAGCTCGATTTCTACATTCGCAGCCCCGAGACCGATTCCCGAAACAATCCGACTCGGCAGATCTTCCATCATTTCTTCGCGATGGAAGTGACCTGGAAGTAGAAGATGACGAAGGAGTGCTACGGCAGCAGCGTTGCGAGGACGTTGGTGCCGCCGCCCCACACCGTGCCGCCGGCGCTCGAGTACATCGAGCGCTCGACGACGATCGGCACCTGGGTCGCACCCACGCTCTCGACGAGCGAGCCGAACCGGCGGCCGATGGCCTGAGGAAAGACCTTCCGCACGTCCACGTTGAAACGGGTGCTGGGGGGGATCTCGAACGTCCGGGCGGCCGCGGTGCCGTCCTCGAAGAGGAGGGTGACGTTCACGAGGCCCGCCGTGGCCGCGGTATTCGACACGAGGAGGAAGGTGTC
Source organism: Vicinamibacterales bacterium (assembly GCA_965197935.1). Lineage (GTDB taxonomy): Bacteria > Acidobacteriota > Vicinamibacteria > Vicinamibacterales > CAZQMT01 > CAZQMT01. The sequence goes on from CBDAOD010000003.1 coordinate 3,266,555, forward strand.
CACCGCGTTGGGACCCCCGATCTCCCCGTCCGCGAGCGCCCATCTCGAACCCGTGACGGTGCTACCCGGGCTGTTGTGCGTTTCGTACCAGTGGCCGGGAGTCGGGCCAGGCCACCACATGGCGCGCTCGACGACGATCGGCACGCCATTGGTCGATCGAATCGCGGTCGAGACCGCGGTGTCCGCGAGCCGCGCGTCCTCGCGATCGACCAGGATGGTGAAGCGGCTCCGGGGGGCAACAACATGGGACTTTGCGATGGTCTGACCCGAGGGGAGCTGGTAGGTGACTGCCACGTCCGCGGGGGTCGTGGCGGGATTGGCGACGAGGACGAACAGGTCGAAGTAGCCGCCCGTGTTCCCCTCCGCGAGGAACCACTCGGTCGCCGGAGCCGTGACGCCGGCGCTGCCATGGCCGGCGCCCAGATCGAGATTCCCGATATCCAGATACATCGCACGCTCGACGATGATCGGGGAGTCGGCGACGATGCTGGCCGAGACATCAGTGTTGGCGAGACCGGGGTCCTCGAGATCGACCCACACGTTGAAGCGGCTGTGGGCCCCGACGCGGTAGCTGCGGGTCAGGGGCGGTGACGGCGCGGGCCGCAGATACGTGATCTCGACCGTCGTCGCCGTGTCATTTGGATTGTGCAGCAGATAGAACAGATTGAAGCCCGAGTGTGTCGCACCCTCGGCCAGGAACCACGTCGGCGACGGCGACGTCAGGCTGGTCTCCGCGTGGCTGCCGTACACGCGTCCGTCCCATGTCATCGTGCGGTCGACGACGATGTGCTGGTCGGATTCCACGACGGTCGAGAACTCCGACCCGGCGAGACCCGGCACGTGCCTCGAGTCCACCGTGCGCCGGCTCCGCGGGGCACCCACACCGTGTGCGTCACGCGCGTGCCGTCGGTCTTGAGGAACCGCAGCAGGACGCGCGCGTGGCCGCCGGTGACGTTGGCCAGCGCGGTGACGGTCCTGAACATCGTCGTGTCGGCCCCCTCCGCGAGGTAGCGGGTCACGAAGCCCCGCGGGTGGGTGCCGTCGATCAGCTCCTGGAGATTCGTGAGGCATCGGCGTCGGCGTCGCCGCCCGCCCCGTTGACGCCGGTCGTCGAGAGGGCGTCCAGCCCGAGCTGGAACTCCCAGGCGTTCGGTAGCCCGTCTCCGTCTGAGTCCGTCGGGCCGTTCAGCGACGGATGCGCCGCGATGTAGGCGCGGTAGGCCTCGAAGGCTTGGTGGTTGCGCCAGTCGGGAGCGCAGATCCCGAATCGATACGCGGTGTCCCAGGACCAGATGTCGTAGAAGAAGATCTTCTTCCACCACCAGGGGCGGGGTTCGAAGACGCCGAGGACGCTGGTGTAATAGGCGCGTTGCACCTGCTCGAACAGCGCGACCCCGGAGTAGGCCTGCAGCCCGGTTTCGGTGAGCCAGACCGGCTTGCCGAAGCGCCAGGGAAACACCTGCGTGTCCATCCGGGTTTCGAGGTTGCCCGTGTAGACGTGCACGGTGACGATGTCGAAGAGGTCGCGCCCGTAGCTCGCCATCACGGACGCGAACCAGCCGTCGTCGAGCGCGTGCTCGCTCACCTCGGGTCCCACGACCAAGGCGGCGGGGTCGGCGCTCTTGATGGCGGCGTGCGCCCAGTAGGCGATCTCGTGGTAACGATCCCGGTCGGAGAGGAACTCGGGCAGATTCGGCTCGTTCCAGACGCCCCAGTGCTTGACGTAGCCGCCATACCGGCTCACCACGGCATGGACGAAGTCGTACCAGTCCTGAGCGTTGGTGGGCGGACCGTTGCGCGTCGGGCCGCCGCCCGCCCAGGCGGGCGGCTCACCGAGCGAGACGAAGAGCTGGATGTTGCGTGGCGCCGCCTGATTCCAGACGTAATCGTCGAGCGTGTTCCAGACGTAGGCGCCCTTCGTCGGCTCGATCTGCCACCACCGGGCGGTGATGCGAGCGAAGCCCGCGCCGAGCTCGGCGGTCTTGAGCGCCCGAATCGAGTCGAGATCGTGGGTGACGATGCCATGGCTCGGGTGCTGTGCCCGGGCACCCCGGACGCGGTGCACAAGCCGACGACGCAGGCCAAGAGGGTTCGAATACCGAGAGCGCGCATGATGATCACGGCACGGGCCAGGGGGGACGGCTGTCATCGAGGGGTATCGGGTCTTCCAGGTGTCGTCGATACTCTTGCACCCGCGCGCAGCCCGTCTGGCACAGGTTGGGTGGTCACGCGCCGGCTGAAGGCACGCGCACGCATGTGCAGGAACGCGATCTCCTGGTCATCGCGCGCCGCCGGTGCCGCCGGGCCGGTCTCGTCCTCGCGCGGCAAGAGGACGAACTCCTCGGGAGGACCGGTCGGCGTCAGCTGCACCCGGAAGCGACGGCGCCCGACCTTGTGTGCCGCGGATTGAGTCTCCAGCTCGACCCCGCCTTGACGCGTGCGGAGCCTGAGAACCAGGGTGTCCTGCTCCACTGCGAGCTCGATCGTCGCCGTGTTGACGTAGGTGCCCGCGTATCGCGCGAGCTCCTCGGCGGTCGGGGGGGGAACGTCGGTGTCGTCGGTGCCATCCTCCGGCCCGTCGGGCGAGACCGGCTCGAGCGGCACGAGGAGGTCGAGGGCCTCCTCGACGGTGCGCTCGAGCTGACCGCCGGTCCGATTGACCAGCGTCACGACCGCGACCCGCGCCGCGGGCACCATCGTGAGCATGGCGCCGAACCCCTCGATGGCGCCCGCGTGCCGGATCACACGCGCGCCGCGAAGGATGCCCGTGGTCACGCCGTACCCGTAACGCGCGTCGGCCAGGCTTCGCGGGGCGCTCGGGATGTCGGCACGGCCGACGCTCAAACGCTCGATCACCGTCGGTTGGAGAACCTGGCGCCCCTCGAGCAGGCCGCAGCTCATGAAGGCGATGGCGAAGCGCGAGAGGTCGAGGGCGGTGGAGAAGAGAAAGCCGGCGGGCCAGAACCCGGCGTTGTCCGGGTACGGTCGTACGACTCGCCAGCTGACGCCATCCGGGGTGGCGTGTCCCTGGGCGATCGGATAGGTCATCGCCACGGTCGGCCGGAAGGTCGTGCGCGTCATGCCCAGGGGCGCGAGCAGCCCCGCCTCGACGACGCGGTCGAACGGGCGGCTGGCGAGCTGCTCGACCAGGAAGCCCGCCAGCGCCATGCCCGGGTTCGAGTAGGACATGACCACGCCCGGCTCGAGGAACGCGTAGCTGTCGGTCCACGCTCTGATGGTGCGGCCCAAGGCCTCCGGATCGTGTCGCCCGAAGGCCGGGGCCTCGTCTCTCAGCCCGCTGGTGTGGGTCAGGAGCTGGTGGGCCGTCAGCCGTGCCAGCCTTGGGGGGAGCCCCGGAATCAGCTCGCCGATCGCTTGGTCGAGCCTGAGGGCACGCCGCTCGGCCAGCGACACCAGCGTGGCCGCCGTGAAGATCTTCGTGATCGACCCCACCCGAAAGAGCGTGTCGGGAGTCACCGGCGTCCCGGTCTCCAGGTTTGCGACGCCGAAGCCTCTCGAGTAGACGATCTCGTCGCCGCGCACGATCGCGATCGACGCGCCCGGGGCGTGAATCTCACGCATCTCGTCGAGCACGGTCTGCTCGAGCGGCGTGAAGTCGACCGGCGCCCCGCTGGCCAGGGTCGGGCCGGCCAGAAGGACGAACGCCCACGCGGCCGAACCCGCCGCGCGCCACGTGGTGCCGCAGCCGATGTCGGGCTCCGGCCGTGACGACCGCGCCGCCGCCGGGATCGATGCGCCTTCGGTCATGGCATGGCTATCAGCCCGTGGTAAAAGTTCCCCTGCAGTCGACCGGCGCAGCATCCCGGCTGACGGCGTTGCTCCTCGGTCAAATACTCCCGGTATTCTCGCTCGTCGCGCCTCGCCAGCCACGCGCATCGACGGTCTTGATGCCACGCGGGACTTTTACCACGGGCGGCTAGTACTACTTTGTTAGATCGCACAATTTGGGCGAGATCCGACAAGTGATCTAATTTGAGGACATTGTACTTTTCCGGCGAATTCGGTACCCTGCGCGGTAGTGCACGACCGCCGCACGGTGGGGCAGTTGCGTCGCCTGATGAGATGGCTCGAGGCCTTCAAGGCGTGCTTCGGCCAGCGCGCACAGGAGCTGGCGTTGCGCCGGTACGTCCAGGGGTTGCTCAGCGACAGCCCGCGCAAGTCGATGGAAGCGATGCTGGCGCGGGGGACCGATCCCGGGGGCTATCAAGCGTTCCAACACTTCATCACCGATGCGCCGTGGAGTGCCGACGGCGTCTGGCGCTGCCTGCGGGCGGTGCTGCCCGAACGCGAAGGGCTGGTGATCTTCGCTGGCACGAGTTTCCCCAAGCCAGGGACGTCCTCGGTCGGGGTGGCCCGCCAGTACTGTGGGGCCGTGGGGAAAGTCGCCAATGGCCAAGTGGCGGTCACCGCGGCGCTGTGGACCGGGCTGCGCGCCTACTTGCTGGGGGCCGCGCTCTATGTGCCCGAGGCGTGGCTGACCGACGCCGCCCGCGATCGGGCGCGGCTTCCCCGGGGTGTCCGGTTGCAGGCGAAGTGGCGCCAAGCGCTCACCCTGCTCCGGCAGGTGCGCGCCAGCGGCCTCACCGGCACCGGCGTGCTGGCCGATGCGGAGTTTGGCGATACCGGCCTGTTTCGGGCCATGTGGCATCGGTTGCGGTTCCCCTATGCGGTGGGGATTTCCTCGTCGCAGACCGTGTTCCTGGGGCGGCCGCGCCTCGGGCACCGGCGGGGCGGCCGGCTGGGGCGCCCGCGCACCCGGCCAGACCTGGCGGCGGGCGTGCGGGCGTACACGGTGGCCCAGGCCGCCAAGGCGCAGCCGCGGTGGCGGCCCATCAGCTGGCGCAACCGCCGCGGCGGGCGCCGCTGGACGGTCCAGTGTGTGGCCCTGCGGGTGACCCCGGCCCACGACTGGCGCGACCGCCGGCTCGCCCCCGAGGTGTGGCTGCTGGCCGAACGCGACACGGGCGCGACGCCGCGGACCAAATACTTCTTCGTCAACCTGCCGGCCACCACCTCCTGGCCGCAGCTCGTCCGACTCGCGCATCAGCGGTGGGCCATCGAGCAGCAGGACCAAGAGTTGAAGCCCCACCTCGGGTTGGATCACTTCGAAGGCCGCACGTTCCCGGGCTGGCACCATCACGTCGTGCTCACCGCCGTGACGTACAACTTCCTGCAGGCCGAGCGGCGGCGGCACCTCGCCGGGCTCACCTTTCCAGTGGCCCGCGCGATCGTGCAGGAAATCTTCACCGCGGACCTCTTTGCTCCACGGCCGTTCTACCTGAAGCGCATCGAGGCGCTAAAGTCGGTGCACTTGCGGATCTAACAAAGTAGTACTAGGGAAACGGCGTCGGCTCGCTGATGACCGAGTAGAGCTCCGGCCGGCGCGCAGAGAAGCGGTGCGAGCTGAGGCGCGCCCGGGTGATTGGCTCCGGTCCCAGGTCTGCCAACACCAGCCCCTCCTCGTCGTCCGGGCCGCGCGCGAGGACGCGACCGACAGGATCCACGACCCGGCTGCCACCGAAGAACCCCGTGTCCTTCTGGCGGCCGACCACCGAACTCATGGCATACCAGATCCGATTCTCCTCGGCACGCACCGGCAGCAACAGGTCCCAGAATCGCTCGAATCCGGCCTGCGCGGCCGAGATGTTGATGATCACCTCGGCGCCCTTGAGCGCCAGGACACGGCTGACCTCAGGGAAGTGGATGTCGTAGCAGATCTGGAGGCCCAGCGTGCCGAACGGCGTGTCGAACACGTCGATCGACCGCCCGGGGCTGTAGAAACAGCCCTCGGTTGCCAGCGTCTGGTCGTCGACCGGAAAGCTGGCCACGTGGGTCTTTCGGTAGACCCCTTCGAGCCCGTGTGGCGAGAGGAGCAACGCGCTGTTGTACATGTCGCCAGGGACGGTCTGACCGCTCGAGGCCGCTCCGACGAGGAGCCAGAGCTCGAGCGCCCGCGCTACGTCCACCAGGCGGGTCACCCACGGGTCGTCGTCCCGCGGTGCCAGCACGTAGCGATGCATCGCGTTGTCGGTGCGATAGCCGGTCAAGTAGAGCTCTCCGAACACGGCCAGATCGGCGCCCTCGCGTTTCGCCCGCCCGGCCCAGTCCCCCAGCCGCTCGAGATTGCGATCCCGCGGATCCCGGTCCGCCGCGCCGATGTCCGAGGCACACTGGCAGAGGGCGAGTCGTGTTTGACGCATGAGGATGTGGTCGGGTGCTCGGCCGAGTGTATCGCAAGCCATGGCGGTCGTGTGACCGGACGGGTCGAATCGAACCCGTATGCCATACTGGCCGGGACGAGACCGTGCCATGACCGCACGCCCGCCGATCACCGCTGGCACGACACGTGCGAGCCCCGGTGTGCGCGCCGGCACCCTCCTATTCCTTACGAGTTGGTGGCTCGTGGGCGGGCTCGCACCCGAGAGCGCCGCGCGCCTGGTCGCGGCAGATCCTCGGCGTCAGCCGCCGGCGATTCTGATCGATGCGACCGACGCCGCAGGGATCGACTTCGTTCACTTCAACGGCATCACCGGTCGGCTGCTGCTGCCCGAGATCACCGGAGCCGGGGGGGGCGCTGCTCGACTACGACAACGACGGCGACCTCGACCTGTATCTGGTGCAGGGTGCGGTACTCGAGTCGTCCGCCGGCCCAGGGGCCGTGCCGTGGCGCGGGGAGGCGGATCCACGCGACCGGCTGTACCGTAACGACCTCGAGGCGTCCGCCCCGGCGAGCCTGCGGTTCACGGACGTCACGGCCGAGAGCGGGATCGTGGCGACCGGCTACGGGATGGGGGTTGCGACCGGCGACTCCGACAACGACGGCTGGACCGACCTCTATGTGACCAACCTCGGGCCGAATCAGCTCCTCCGTAACCTGGGTGACCGGACGTTCGCGGACGTGACGCGCCGGGCGGGTGTCGACGACCCGCGCTGGAGCACGAGCGCCGTCTTCGTCGACTACGACCTGGACGGCTGGCTGGATCTATTCCTGACCAGCTACGTCGACTTCAGGGTCGACCTCGAGCGCGAGTGCTACTCGTCGGCCAGTGCGCCCGACTACTGCGGTCCCGATGCGTACGACCCGGTACCGGATCGTCTGTTCCACAACCGTGGGGACGGGACGTTCGAGGACGTGACGGGCGCCTCCCGGGTCAGCTCGGCATTCGGCGCGGGCCTCGGGGTGGTCGTGGCCGATCTGGACGGTGACGGATGGCCCGACATCTACGTTGCCAACGACGGCGATCCGAACCAGCTCTGGATCAACCAGCAGGGGAGCGGCACCTTCGAGGACACAGCGCTTGTGGCCGGCGTCGCCGTGAATCGTATGGGACAGCCCGAAGCGGGCATGGGGGTCGATGCCGGGGACTTCGACGGCGACGGTGACGACGATCTGTTCCTCACGCATCTCGACGGTGAGTCGAACACGCTGTACCTGAACCAGGGGAAGGGACTCTTCGAGGACCGGACGATCGCCGTCGGTCTCCAGGCTTCCAGCCTGCGCTACACCGGGTTCGGGACCGGCTTCTTCGACTACGACAACGACGGCTGGCTCGACCTCGTGGCGCTCAACGGCGCGGTGCGACTTCAGGAGCGGTTGGCGCGCCGCGGCGAGACCTACCCGCTGCAGCAGCGGAACCAGCTGTTCCGAAACCGGCGTGGGGGCGGGTTCGTCGAGGTGTCCGACGAGGCGGGATCCGCCTTCAAAGCCGAGGAGGTGAGCAGGGGGGCGATCTTCGGCGACGTCGACAACGATGGTGACACCGATGTGGTGGTGGTCAACAACAACGGCCCGACGCGCCTGATGCTGAACCAGGTGGGCAACCGCCATCACTGGCTGGGGTTGCGGCTGCGTCAGGCGAGTGGGCGGGAGGGGCTGCACGCCCGGGTGGAGGTGGTGACATCAGGGGGCCGGAGCCTGTGGAGGCGGGTCCGAACGGGCGGCAGCTATTGCTCGGCGAACGACCCACGGGTCCTCGTCGGGCTGGGCGAGGAGGCCGGGCCGCGCACGGTGCGCGTCCATTGGCCGAAAGGAGGCGTGGAGACGTTTGCCGACCTGCGGGTCGGTCGCTACTGGACGCTGACCGAGGGCGAGGCTGCGGCGACGCCGGCGGACGGACCATGGGACTAAGCCGATCGCGGGTCGCCTGGGTGGCGGGCTTGTTTGCGAGCGGCGCTCTCGTGTCGGCCACGTCGGTCGCGTCGAACGCCGAGACCACGCCGGACACGCACGGCTCGGGTCGCACGCCTCGGCCGCAGCCGGCGCCCACCTCGTCGGTGGTCTTGGCGCCCTCAAGAGCCGGCCTGGTCGAGGTCCCCTTTCCGGCCCTCGCCTCACTCGAGCCGACGGTGGCCGGTCAGCTGCGGGAGCTGCAATCGGCGGTCGCGGCGGCCGTCGCGCGGTCCGGCGCGACCGACGCCGGGCTCGCCGACGCGTACGGCGCGCTCGGCCAGCTCTATCACGCCTACAAGTTCCTGGAATCCGCGGAAGCGTGCTACCGCAACGCCGCCGATCTGGACCCGCAGGCGTTCGAGTGGCGGCACCTGCTCGGTCACGCGGCCGACCAAGCCGGCGATCTCGAGACGGCAGCCCGTCACTACGAGGCCGCGCGAGCGCTGAACCCGGTCTACGCGCCCACCGCCGTGCGGCTGGGCGGCGTCTACGTCCAGCTAGGCCGGCTAGAGGATGCCGAGCGCCAGCTCCAGGCCGCGATTGATCAGGCGCCAGAGATGGCCGCCGCGCATCACGGCCTCGGGCAAGTCGCGATGGCCGAGGGCCGCTACGCCGACGCCGTGGCGCATGTCGAGGCGGCGCTCGCCAGGCTGCCGTCCGCGACCCGGCTTCACTACGAGCTGGCGATGGCCTACCGGCAGCTGGGCCGGTCAGACGAGGCCCGGGCGCATCTGGAACGGCAGGGCCCGGTGGGTGTCCGGCCGGCGGATCCGCTGGTGGACGACCTGGCGGAGCTGATCGACGGCGAGCGGGTCCAGCTGATCCGCGGTCGTCTGGCTTTTCGAGCGGAGCGGTTCGGAGAGGCCGCCAGCCTCTTCCGGCGGGCGGTGGCGGCCGATCCCGGCAGCGCCAGGGCGCGGATCAACCTGGCCGCCTCGCTGGCGCGACTCGGCGACGACGCCGGCGCCCGGGCGCAGCTGGAGGCCGCCGTCGACCTGGACCCGAACAACCCGACGGCCGGCTTCAACCTCGGCGCACTCCTCGCCAGGGCCGGCGAGTATCCCGCCGCGATCGACGTGTTCGAGGCCGTCGTGAGGATCGCCCCGCGGGACATCGTCGCGTGGCGCGGCCTCGTGTCCGCGTTGCAGGCGGCGGGCCGGGAGACCGCGCGGATCGAGGCGTTGTCCAGCCTGGTGGCCCTCGACCCGGCGGATGAGGAGTCGGTCATGGCGCTCGCCAGCCTCCTGGTGGAGGGACGCCGCTATCAAGAGGCGATCGACCTGCCCGACTGGGGAAACGGGCTGTTTCCTCGCCGGCCGCGGACCGGCAATGCCCTGGCGCGCCTCCTGGCGGCCTGCCCCGCCCACTCGGTCCGGAACGGCGCGCGCGGGCTGCAGCTGGCGATGGCGCTCTACCAAGCGCAGGGGTCGGTCGCGCACGGTGAGACCGTCGCGATGGCGCTCGCCGAGCTGGGGCGCTGCGGCGAGGCGGCCGAGTGGCAGCGGCGGCTCGTCGTCGCCGCCGATCGCGAGGGGCAGGCGGGACTCGCCGCGACTTTCAGGGAGGCCCTGTCGCGTTACGAGGCCGGCGCCCCGTGCCGGGCGCCTCCGCTTCCCGAGGACGGGCGCTGAACCAGGATCGTGAGTCCGCTCAGTCGCGTGCGATCGCCCGCAGCCGCATCCGTGCTTCCAGCTCCGCAACCTGGCGGCCGAGCTTCTCGATCGTGTCCTGCTGCTCCTGGACCACCTTGGTCAGGACTGCCACGATGTCCATCGAGGAGAGCCCCTTCCGGTCAGGCGTCGCCACCAGGTCCGGGACATCCTCGGCGATGAATCCGGCGTGCGGATCCCCCCGCTCGAGCTTGTAGTTGAACGTCACAGGCTGGAGACCGGCGAGCGCCGCGAAGGCCGACCGGCGGTCGAGATCTTCGATGTTCTCCTTGGTCGCCCGGCTCGACGTGTCGGTCCACACGCCTCCGGCCGTGAGATGGGCGCCGTTGCCGTTGGTCCCGTCGCTGCCTACCGCCAGGGGGTGAACAGCCGGCAGGGTTCCTATCCCCACCTTGCCATCGCTCGCCACGGTGTTCCGCGCCGCGCCGTTTGTTCCAATGATCATTTTGCCCAGCTCGTAATTCCAGAGGTAGGCATCTTCGGAAGGATCAATCTCGAGCACGAGCCCCCTAACAACGGCGGCGCTTGTGTCACCGGTTGTCAGGGTCAGCCGCGACCTGCTGTTGGTCGAACTCGAATGCACGTGCAACCGACTCTTCGGGCTGGCCGTCCCGAGCCCCACTTCACCATCGGTGTCAACAAAAATGCTGTTGCCCGGCGCACCGGGCCGGATCCGAAACGGCAACTTCGAGCCGTTCGAGGCGTCGCGGATGAAGAAGTTGGTCTCGTTGCCGGCCACGTCCCAGGTCTGCGGTGTGAAGCCGGCCGAGCCGTTCTGCTCGAGCCGCAGCGTCGGGGTGTTGCCGCTGACGATGTGCGCGTCCACGACGGGGTTGTTGGTGCCCAGGCCCAACCTCCCGCCATTGTCCACGTAGAGCGAGTGGCTCGGGGCATTGGCCTCGAGCGTGAACGGCGTTTTGCCGCCGTCGATGTCGTCGATCGAGAATTTGTTCGCCCCGCCGTTGGACGAGTCGTTCGCCGTGATCTGCCAGTCGTTGGACGGGAAGCTGGCGCTGTTGCTCGTGTCCTGGAACTTGATCCGCAGGTTGTTCTCCTTGAGCCGGAGCGTGTCGAACCCGAAGGCTTCGCCGTTGACGCAGTCGAACCCGACGCAGATGCTGCCGTCGACGATCAGGTCGTCGAGAATGACTTGATCCTGGGGGGCGTCGACCCCGGGTGGGCGCGCCAGGCCCGACTGTGCGTGGACATCCGAGTCGGGCGGGACCTGGCCGCCTGGCGGGGCCTGGCCGGGTGGCGGCAGCGGCGTGCTGCCGTCCGTCACGCCCGCGTCGTCGGTCAGAACGAACGCCGACACCGGCATGCCGCCGATGGTGTTGGCGTCCGCCGCCTTGAGCGCGTAGGGGACGCTGGCCAGCAGCACCCGCGGCTGCGCCGGCATGCCGAGGACCTGCACGCCCAGCCAGCGCGCCTGGCCGCTCGTGAACAACTCGATGGGCAACCCCTGCGGCAGGGTCGAACCGAGGAGGGCCAGATAGCGCCCGTTCGCGTCGAGCTGCACCGTCTGGAGCTCCTGCCAGAGCACCACCGGCGTCCCGCCCGTCGGGTCGACCACACCGGCCCCGAGGCTCGGGTCGGGGTTGTCGAGCGTGGGTCGTAGCCCGGGCGTCGCGGCCGTCGCCTGCCCGCCCTGATCGTTGTAGATGGTGAACGTGACGGTCACGGTGCCACCCAGGGGATGTCCGGCCCCGTCGAGCGCGACGCCGTTGTAGGGCACCACCGGCGGCGGCGACTGGACGGTGGGCTGCGCCGCGGACGCGGTCACGAGCGCGATCCAGATTGCCAGAGCTTGGAGTAGCGGTCTCATCGGTCACTCCTGTGGGCGGCGTCCGGGCGTCGGTCGGTCCCGTCTGGTCATTAGCCCGTTCGCCGGCTCGAAGCAGGGCTGCCGAGCCTCGGAAATACGTCATGGTAGCAGCCGGGGGTCCCTCCTCTCAAGTGTCTCCTCATGGACAGGCGACGGTCGGTCGTGGGCTTCTGTCGGAGGCTTCCCGGCCGCGACCCGTTCTCGCGCCCGAACACCCCTCCGCGCGCGCGTCTCCGGACCGGCCGGCGCGACGCTCCGGATGCTCCGCGGGCGAATGCGCCATAGAATGACCTCGGTGCGGCAGACACCCGAGCCCACCGTCCGACCGGCCCGACGCCTGAGGAGGGACGGAGGTATGATCTTCAGGATTCTCCGATGAGCTGTCTCGAACCTCGCCGCCTCTACGGGCTGCTCGCGCTGGTCGCCCTGACCGCCGGGTGCGCGAGTGGTCCGGCGGTCGAGGTGGAGCCCGCCACGCTCGTGCTCAGAGGGGGCAGGCTCGTTACCATGGACGAGCAGCGCCCCGAGGCCGAGGCGATCGCCATTCGGGGGTACGAGATCGTGGCGGTCGGGACGGACGCGGAGATCGCGCCCTACGTCGCGGGTGAGACTCAGGTCGTCGAGCTGGCTGAACGTCTGGCGATTCCGGGCTTCATCGAGGGCCACGGTCACTATCTGGGGCTGGGTCGCTCCAGGTTGATCCTCGATCTCACGGCGGCGCAGAGCTGGGGGGAGATCGTGGCGATGGTCGGCGAGGCGGTGGCCGAGGCCGAGCCCGGCCAGTGGGTTGCCGGGCGTGGTTGGCATCAGGAGAAGTGGATCGCGGTTCCGGAGCCCAGCGTGGACGGCGTCCCACTGCACGCCGAGTTGAGCGCGGTGTCACCCGAGCATCCGGTGAACCTGACGCACGCCAGCGGCCACGCGTCGTTCGCTAATGCGCGCGCCCTGGAGCTGGCCGGCATCACGCGCGACACGCCGGATCCCCCGGGCGGCGAGATCGTGAAGGATGCGCGCGGAAATCCAACCGGCCTGCTCCGCGAGACGGCACAGCGGCTGGTGACCGCCGAGTACGAGAAGGCGCGGGCGACCCGAGCGCCCGAGGACATCGAGGCCGAGCAGCGGAGGTTGGTGGAGCTGGCGGGCCAGGAGGCCCTGGCGCACGGTGTCACCAGCTTTCAGGACGCCGGCGCCTCGTTTGCGACGATCGACGTCTTCAGACGCATGGCGGCCGAGGGGGGGCTTCCGGTCCGCCTCTACGTGATGGTGCGGCACGAGTCCAACGACGCGATGGCCGAGCGGCTTGGCGAGTACCGGATCATCCCCGAGGGCAACGACTTCCTGGCCGTCCGGTCCATCAAACGGCAGATCGACGGCGCGCTGGGCTCGCACGGCGCGTGGCTGCTCGGGTCATACGAGGATCTTCCGAGCAGCGTCGGCCTCAACCTGGAAACGGTCGAGAGAATTACCCGGACCGCGCAGGTGGCCATCGAGCACGGGTTCCAGGTCAACACGCACGCCATCGGGGACCGCGGCAACCGGGAGGTGCTGGCGATCTACGAGGACGTCTTTCGACAGCACCCCGACAAGACCGACCTGCGATGGCGGATCGAGCACGCCCAGCACCTGCATCCGGCGGACGTGCCGCGGTTCGCCGAGCTGGGCGTCATCGCCTCGATGCAGGGGATTCATGCCACGTCCGACGCGCCGTGGGTGCTCAAGCGGCTGGGGAGCGGCCGGGCCGAATCGGGGGCGTATGTCTGGCGCAGCCTCCTCGCCGCGGGCGCGGTCGTGACCAACGGCACCGACGCGCCGGTCGAGCCAATCGACCCGATTTCCAGCTTTTACGCCTCGGTGACGCGGAGAGCGTCGGACGGCACGGTCTTCTATCCCGAGCAGCGGATGACCCGGGAGGAGGCGCTGCGCGCCTACACGCTCAGCACGGCCTACGCCGCCTTCGAGGACCATCTGAAGGGCTCGCTGACTCCCGGGAAGCTGGCCGATGTCGTCGTGCTATCGAAGGACATCATGACGGTGCCCGACGAGGAGATCCGGGACGCGCGGGTCGACTACACGATCGTCGGAGGTGAGGTGCGCTTCGCGCGGGAGAGCGCGGGGGAGAGCGCAGAGGGAGAGCGATGACGGGTGACGAGTGCCGCCGGTTGCGACCGCGTCGCTCGTGGCTCGCCTGCCATGTGACTTTCGTCGCCCGCCGCGACTCTAACCCGAGAGTTCACCTGGCAACCCACGTGAGCTCTGGGGTGAGTGGTGTGTAACGGAACCGCGAATGCCTCGCGGACGTCAGGGTCGTATCGACCGGTCCGACCGGGACCGGCATAGCCGAGGGAGGAAACACATGGGGTTGATCGATTTCGTCGTCAGTGCCGGACAGAAGCTCTTCGGGGGCGGCGCCGAGGCCAGCGCGGCACCGACGCCCGCCGCACCCAAGCCCGTCGACCGTGGCCCGGCGCTCGAGGGGTTCGTCAGGAGAATGGGTCTCGATGTCGAGGGGCTCGACATCTCGGTGAACGGCGAGGTTGCCACCGTTCGGGGGAAGACCCCGACCCAGGAGATCCGCGAGAAGGTTGTGCTCGCGGTGGGGAATACGTCCGGAATCGCCAGAGTCGACGATCGGATCGAGGTGGTCAATCCGCAACCGGAGGCCGTCTACTACACCGTGGTGAGCGGTGACACGCTCTCGAAGATCGCGAAGGAGCAGTACGGTAACGCCATGAAATAGCCGGTCATCTTCGAGGCGAACAAGCCGATGCTGTCCGATCCCGACAAGATCTACCCCGGACAGGTCTTGCGGATCCCGCCCGTCCAGACGTGAGATCGGACTAGCAGCCCGTGGCGAAAGTCCGGCGTCGCACTAAGGGTGGCGCGGCGCCCTCCTGGCCAGCCGGGCGCCGCGCGCGGGCCTTACTGCACGAACTGTGACAGGACACTAGTACTACTTTGTTAGATCCGCAAGTGCACCGACTTTAGCGCCGCGATGCGGTTCAGGTAGAACGGCCGTGGAGCAAAGAGGTCCGCGGTGAAGATTTCCTGCACGATCGCGCGGGCCACTGGAAAGGTGAGCCCGGCGAGGTGCCGCCGCCGCTCGGCCTGCAGGAAGTTGTACGTCACGGCGGTGAGCACGACGTGATGGTGCCAGCCCGGGAACGTGCGGCCTTCGAAGTGATCCAACCCGAGGTGGGTCTTCAACTCTTGGTCCTGCTGCTCGATGGCCCACCGCTGATGCGCGAGTCGGACAAGCTGCGGCCAGGAGGTGGTGGCCGGCAGGTTGACGAAGAAGTATTTGGTCCGCGGCGTCGCGCCCGTGTCGCGTTCGGCCAGCAGCCACACCTCGGGGGCGAGCCGGCGGTCGCGCCAGTCGTGGGCCGGGGTCACCCGCAGGGCCACACACTGGACCGTCCAGCGGCGCCCGCCGCGGCGGTTGCGCCAGCTGATGGGCCGCCACCGCGGCTGCGCCTTGGCGGCCTGGGCCACCGTGTACGCCCGCACGCCCGCCGCCAGGTCTGGCCGGGTGCGCGGGCGCCCCAGCCGGCCGCCCCGCCGGTGCCCGAGGCGCGGCCGCCCCAGGAACACGGTCTGCGACGAGGAAATCCCCACCGCATAGGGGAACCGCAACCGATGCCACATGGCCCGAAACAGGCCGGTATCGCCAAACTCCGCATCGGCCAGCACGCCGGTGCCGGTGAGGCCGCTGGCGCGCACCTGCCGGAGCAGGGTGAGCGCTTGGCGCCACTTCGCCTGCAACCGGACACCCCGGGGAAGCCGCGCCCGATCGCGGGCGGCGTCGGTCAGCCACGCCTCGGGCACATAGAGCGCGGCCCCCAGCAAGTAGGCGCGCAGCCCGGTCCACAGCGCCGCGGTGACCGCCACTTGGCCATTGGCGACTTTCCCCACGGCCCCACAGTACTGGCGGGCCACCCCGACCGAGGACGTCCCTGGCTTGGGGAAACTCGTGCCAGCGAAGATCACCAGCCCTTCGCGTTCGGGCAGCACCGCCCGCAGGCAGCGCCAGACGCCGTCGGCACTCCACGGCGCATCGGTGATGAAGTGTTGGAACGCTTGATAGCCCCCGGGATCGGTCCCCCGCGCCAGCATCGCTTCCATCGACTTGCGCGGGCTGTCGCTGAGCAACCCCTGGACGTACCGGCGCAACGCCAGCTCCTGTGCGCGATGGCCGAAGCACGCCTTGAAGGCCTCGAGCCATCTCATCAGGCGACGCAACTGCCCCACCGTGCGGCGGTCGTGCACTACCGCGCAGGGTCCCGAATTCGCCGGAAAAGTACAATGTCCTCAAATTAGATCACTTGTCGGATCTCGCCCAAATTGTGCGATCTAACAAAGTAGTAATAGCCGCCCGTGGTAAAAGTCCCCCTGCAGTCGACCGGCGCAGCATCGCGGCTGACGGCGTTGCTCCTCGGTCAAATACTCCCGGTATTCTCGCTCGTCGCGCCTTGTCAGCCGGGCGCCGCGCCGCTCTTTGTGCGACGCGGGACTTTCCCCACGGGCTGCTAGGCGCCGACCCGGCCCGGGCGGTGGCGCCAGACGTGGTGCAGGGCGACTCCCGCCGCCGTGGCGAGGTTGAGCGAGTCTGGGCCGGGTGCCATGCCGATGCGCGCGAGCTGGTCGGCCATGGCGCGAACGGCCGGGCTCAGGCCGGCGCCCTCGCTGCCGAGGAGGAGGGCGGTGCGGGCCCGGAGGGTGGCGCGTTTGAGGTCCACCAGGTCGCCTGCGTCTCGCGAGGCCGTCAGGCCGATCAGCGTGAAGCCTGCCGCGCGCAGCGTGTGGAGGCCGTTGGGCCAATTGGGGATGGTGGCGAAGGGCACGTGCAGCGCGGCGCCCATGGACACGCGAATCGCCTTCCGGTACAGCGGGTCACCGCAGCCCGGGCTGAGGGCGACGGCGCTGACGCCGAATGCCGCCGCGTTGCGAAACACCCCGCCCAGGTTGTCCGGGTTGCCTACCTGCTCGAGGACGACGACCCGGGCATCCGACGGGGCCCGTGCCAGGACCTGGTCGAGGGAGCGTGGGGCGGGGCGATCACCGAGGGCCAGGCAGCCGCGGTGAATGTCGAAGCCCGCGACCGCGCTCAGGCACCGGTGGTCTGCCACGTAGACCGGCAGCGCCGGTACGCGGGACGCGTGCACATCGCGTAGCGCCTGCCACGCGGTTGGCGTGAGCAGGAGCGAGCGGGCGCGGTAGGGCGAGTCGAGCAGCAGCCGCCGCACCACCAGCCGGCCTTCCGCGACGAACAGCCCGTGACGTCGCAGCTCGTCAGGCGCCGCCAGCAGCCGGAACTCGGCGATGCGCGGATCGTCCGCCTCGCCGATGGAGATGGGAGTGCCGCCGCTCAGCGGCCGATCAGCTTGCGGAACTGCGCCCATGACCTCGTGTTCGCCACATCCGCGCGCTGGCACCAGGCACGGCGGGCCTGGTCGACACCGTACCGCATCGACTCGAGCTCCCGGACCCGGTGAGCGTCGGTGCTGATCACCAGCTTGACCCCGGCTTCCCTGGCCAGACGGGCATGGGTGTCGCCGAGGTCCAGTCGATGCGGCTGCGCGTTGATCTCGAGGAGCACGCCCTCGTTTCGGGCCACCTTGACGATCTCCTCCATGTCGAGCGGATAGGGTTCTCGCCGGCCGAGGAGCCGGCCCGTGGGGTGTGCCAGCACGTTGACGTGGGGGTGCTGCAGCGCGCGGACGATGCGGCGGGTCATGGCTTCCTTGGATAGGCTGAACCGCGAGTGCACCGACACGACGACGAGATCGAGCTCCGCGACCGTGGCGTCGTCGAGGTCGAGCCGTCCATCGTCGAGGATGTCCACCTCGGCGCTCTTGAGGATGTGGAGGCTGGAGACGCTCGCCCGGAGCTTCTCGATCTCCGCGAACTGTCGGCGAAAGCCCGCGGCGGTCAGGCCGCCCGCGACCTGCACCGCGGCGGTGTGGTCCGTGACGGCCATGTAGGCGTAGCCCTTCGCGCGACACGCCGCGACCATCTCGGCCAGCGTGTTCTTGCCGTCGCTGTACGTCGTGTGCATCTGGAGGTCGCCCTTGATGTCACCGACATCGACGAGCTGCGGGAGCGCCCCCTCCCCGGCCGCCAGGATCTCCCCGGTGTGCTCGCGGAGCTCCGGTGGAATCCAGGGCAGCCCGACGGCCTTGAACACCTCCTCCTCGCGTCGTCCCGCAATGCGGCGCGTACCCCGGAACACCCCGTACTCGTTGATTTTCAACTGCCGCTTCACACCGAGGGTCCGGATCGCGATGTTGTGCGCCTTGGAGCCGGTGAAGTAGTGGAGCGCGGCGCCGAACGACGCGCGCGGCACGATCCGGAGGTCGACCTGGAGCCCGGCCCTCAGCTTCACGGAGCACTTCGTCTCCCCCGGGCCAGGACATCCGCGACCTGCGGGTGGCGGACGAAGTGCTCCCCCACGGTGGCCGCGCCGCGGTCGGCAGCCACGAGCACGTCGAGATCGCCAACCGTGTCCCGGCGTCGACGGTAGCTGCCCGCGACCTCGAGTCGCTCGATCTCGGGGAGGGCGGCCAGGGACTCGAGGATCGGCCGGACGGTCGCCTCGGCCTCCGCGAGCAGGTGTCGGCCCGCGCGCGCCTTCAGACCGAGCAGCCCCTTGAGGATCCGGGCCTCGAGGGTTTCCCCGAGCCCGGGCAGCCGACGGAGGCGGCCGGCGCGCGCTGCCTTCTCGAGCTCCTCCAGAGTGCCGATGCCAAGCGTGTCGTAGATCTGTCTGGCGCGCTTGGGGCCGAGCCCCGGGATCCGCTTCACCTGCACGAGTGTCTCGGGCAACTCGCGTATCAGCTCCGTCAGGAGCGTGAGCTGGCCGGTGTCCACGACCTCGCAGATCTTTCCGGCCAGATCCTTCCCGATGCCGGGAAGGTGTTCCAGCGCCTGCGGGCCTCCCACGGCCAGCGATGCGATGGGAGTGCTCAGGCTCTCGACGGTGCCGGCAGCGTTGCGATAGGCGCGGACCCGGAACACGTTGGCGCCCGTGATTTCGAGGAGATCGGCGACGTCGTTGAAGATCCTCGCGATGTCGGTGTTTTCCACACAGCCTTCTCGGGAACGTGGAACGTGACGGGCGGGGCCGTGCGGCCTGCCCCCGCGCCGTTCGCAGGGCCGGCTACGGCAGGTCGACCGTGTCGGGAGACTCGAAGACCGAGGACGGCAGCTCGTCGTAGACGGCGATCTGCCAGTCGAAATCGCGGCCGCGGTCCGTGGACAGCATGATGCGGCCGAAGCGGCGCCACCCGGCCCACGGCAACGTGAAGCGCGGCTCCGCATCGGCGGCCTCGGCGTAGTAGCTCCATTGCTCGACCAGCCCGGTGTCGTGTGCGACGCAGACCAGATAGCGATTCTCCGGCGTGTACCCCACCTGATCGAAGGTCACCTGCAGCAGGTCGCACGGTCGGCCGTCGAGGAGCTGGCCCTCGCCGTTGTGGGTCAGCGTGACGCCGGGATCGAGCAGCTTGTAGGGCATCAGGAGCCAGTACATGTCGTTGACCCACCAGCGGTGTGCCTGCACGAGGGCCTCCTCGAGCGCGGCGGGATCGGTGGTCGGCTCTCCCTTGTCCCACACGCGCCCGTCCCGCGTGTTGACGTTCATCAGAATCAGTCGATCCTCGCTCTCGATGCGATGATTCCCGGTCCACTTGTCCCAGTAGTGCGTGCGTCTGTCGAAGAACCTCCAGCGGATGTAGCGCGTCCGATCCCAGCTCTCTCGTCCGCCCATCCGCTCGAGCGTGGCCTCGGCGATCCGGATGGCCCGAGCGTCGGGCTGGGCCGAGAGGCCCACCGCAGCCAGGACGGCGCCGACGCTCGAGACCAGAGCTGCCACGAGCAGGGCGGTTGGTCGTAATCGGCTGAGCACGGGGCGTCGGGTCATCGGGTGCCTCCTGTCTGTGGTTCGCCGGACTGGACCGGGTGCGTGGGCTGAGGTGAGCTGCTGATGCCCCGCGCGGGAATTATGCCGCGAATCATGCCTGTCTGCTTCCTCGTCGCGCCTTGTCAGGCGGGCGTCGTTGCTCGGACTATGGCAAAGCTTCCTCTGCGACAGTCCACTAGCGCCGGGACGGACCGCTGTCGGCGACGCTCCGCTCCACCCACACGTCGAGCAGGTGGAGGATCGTCTCGACGGACTTCTCCATCCACTCGAGCGCGACCCACTCCTTCTTGCCGTGGAAGTTCATGCTGCCGTCCGAGAGGTTCGGCGTCGGGAGTCCCATGAAGGACAACCGAGCCCCGTCGGTGCCGCCGCGCACCGCCGACCGCTTCGGGACGATCCCGGCGCGCCGCACGGCCTCTTCCGCGCATTCGACGGGGGCCGGGTGGCCGTCGAGGATCTGCCGCATGTTCCGGTACGAGGACGCAATGTCGATCGCGATGCGCGCGCCAGGGTGGCGTCGTTCCGTCGCCCGCGCGGCCTCTTCGAGAATGGTCTCGAGCGCCTGGAGCCCCTCTTCCGAGAAATCGCGCACCAGCACGTCGGCCGTCATGCGGGAGACGTTCCCGGTCGTCGTGATCGGATGGAGGAAGCCCTCGCGCCCCGATGTCGTTTCGGGCGCCCGCTCTCGCGGCAGCGCGGTGATGAGATCGGACAGGACGCGGACGGCATTGACGAGCCTCCCCTTCGCGTAGCCGGGGTGGACATCCGTCCCGGTCACGGTGATGCGCGCGGCGTCCGCGCAGAAAGTCTCGTCCTCGATCTCGCCGACGCCGGAGCCATCCATCGTGTACGCGAAGGCCGCGCCGAACTTCTCGACATCGAAGTGGTCGGCGCCGCGGCCGATCTCCTCGTCCGGTGTGAAGGCGATCCGTACCGGTCCGTGCAGCCTCCCGGGATCCTCGGCCAGCCGCCACACCGCTTCGAGGATCTCGGCCACGCCCGCCTTGTCGTCGGCGCCGAGGAGAGTCGTGCCGTCCGCCGTGATGATCGTCATCCCGAGGCACGCGGCCAGAGCAGGCTCCTCGCCCGCCCGAATGACGATGGCCGGATCACCCGGAAGCACGAGATCGCGCCCGTCGTAGTCGAGGTGGATCTGCGGCTTGACATCGGCCCCCGAGGTTTCGGGGTAGGTGTCCACGTGGGCGAGGAGACCGATGGTGGGCACCCTCCGGTGAGCGGGATGGCTCGGAGGGAGGTTGGACGGAAGCGTGGCCATGACGTAGCCGTTCCCATCCATCTCCGCGTCCGCCAGCCCGGCGGCGGTGAGGTCGTCGACGAGGGCGCACAGCAAGACCTTCTGCTTCTCGGTGGAAGGCGACGTCGACGAGGCGGCGTTCGACTGCGTGTCGATCCTCGCGTAGCGCACGAAGCGCTCGAGCAGGCTCTCGCGCGCGGCACACGAACCGGTGCTCATGGTGTCGCGCCAACCGGTTGCCGCAAGATGTTTCCCACCATGCTCGGTCCTCGCGCCGTGGAAGCCGGGGGCCGCGCGCGGGACCGACGCGACGCACGACTGTGACACACCGCTGGGCGCCTCAGGACCACAGCGTCAGCGACGCCTCGAACAGCTGGGCCAGGTCGCTCCCGCTGGCGGGCCGCGGTGACAGCTGGGTGACCCGGTGCTGGGGTAACGTGCCTTCGACCAGGCGCGGAATGTCCCCGCGGGTCACGCCGACCGCCGACAGGCCGTTGGGGAGCCGCAGCTCGCGCATCAGCGCGACCACCCGGTCGACCAGCAGCTCGCCCGCCTGGTCGAGGGCCGCGCCATCCGTCGGCGCGCCGAGCAGTGCGGCGGCGTGGAGGTGGCGCTCGGGGCACGCGTCCGTGGTAAATCGAAAGACCGCGGGCGCGGTCAGGACCACGGAGATTCCGTGGGGAACCAGACAGTGGTCGGTCGGGTAGCCGGACGGGTGATAGCCACGGGCCGCGTTGCTCACCGGGTACGACATCCCGTGGCAGAGATGCACACCCGCGTTCCCGAACCCCATGCCGGCGTAGCTCGATGCGAGGAGCATCTGACCCCGTGCCTCGACGTCGTCCGCATCCCGGCAGGCCCGGACGAGATAGCGGTTCACCATCGAGATCGCCTGCGTCGCCCAGATGTCGCTAATCGGATTCGAGCCCTGGTAGGCCGGGCGGAGGAGGGGGCGCGCGGGTCGCGGACGCCGGTTGTAGGGAAGGGCGGTGTAGGATTCGAGCGCGTGACACAGGACGTCGAGGCCCGTCGAGGCGGCGACCAGTGACGGGAGCGTCCTGGTGTTCTCGGGGTCCACGATGCCGAGCATGGGCTTGAGGCGCCGATGGGCGATGCCGGTCTTCGCGCGCGTGGCCGTCATGTCAAAGACCGCGACGCCCGTCGTCTCGCTGCCCGTGCCCGCCGTCGTCGGGATGGCGATGAGCGGCTTCAACGGCCCCGGGACCGGCTGGCCGTCGCCCAGGGGAGCGTTGGCGTAGGTGAGCAGATCCGCCGGGTAGGTGGAGTACAGGTTGGCCGCCTTGGCCGTGTCGATCGTCGATCCACCGCCGACAGCCACGAAGCCCTCGTAGGCTCCCGTGGTGGCCACGTCGATCGCCTCGTGAAAGGATCGATCGGTGGGTTCGATCCGGACGCGGTCGAACACGTCGTAGGCCACGCCGGCGCGGTCGAGTGATTCACGGACGGTATGCACCGGCGGCAGATCGGCCAGGTTCGGGTCGGTGAGGACGAGGACGCGGCGGAGTCCGAGGTCGTTGAGGTCGAGCCCGACCTCGCGCGTGACGCCGGGACCATACCGCAGGTTGGAGGCGGCCATCTCGAAGGCGTCATCGAACTGGTCCATGGAGGGCTCCGTTCGCTTGGTGGCTGGGCGCGCGGGCGCGCCGTGCGGGACGCGACCGTCGTTCCATCAATTCTACCGCCCGCGCCGCGGCCCGGCTCATGCTCGCGAATCAGGTGCCGATTCCCAAGGCGCCAGACCGAATCCAGACCATGCGCATCCTGATTGTGGAAGACGTCCCCCTGGCCCGGCTGATGCTCCGCCGCACGCTCGACCGAGACCTGCGGTGTCAGGACGTGGAGGAGGCCGAGAACGGCTCGGTTGCGCTCCAGATGTTGGCGGACAAGGAGTTCCAGCTGGTCATTCTCGACCTCAAGCTATCGGTCATGGACGGGGTCGACGTCTTGCGCGCCATCCGCAGCTCACCGGCGCTCGCGTCGATGCCGGTCGCCGTCCTCACGGACGAGCGGGATGCGGCCAAGGTGCGCGAGGTCGTGTCGCTCGGGGTGTCGGCCTACATGGTCAAGCCGCTCACGCGCGAAACGGCGATGGCGCATCTCGGCCCGCTCGTCCACAGCGAGATGGTACCCGCGCAGGGCCTGACCCGTATGTCGGCCCTGAGGACGAGCGCCATCTTCGCCGCGAAACGATTGGGGGAAGTGGTGTCCACCGAGGTGGCGCTGACGCCCCTGGGGACCGGCAGCGCATCCGGCGAGGGAGTGCTGGTCACGCTGCCCTTCGTGTGGCCCGACGGCGAGACCCGGTTGCAGCTGGCATTCTCCTGCAATCACGTGTCGGGATGCGGGCTGGCGACGGGGCTGCTCGGCACGGAGTTCCTGGCGGCGACCGAGGGGGAGATGCTCGAGGGCGCGTCCCGCGCATGCCAGATGCTGGCCGAGCGCATTCTGCAGGGGCTGTCGAGCGAGGGCATCACCGCGGAGTTGGGCGCCGTGGCGGCCGGCACCGTGACGCTGCAGCCCTGGAGCGGCGAAGAGGACGACCTCGTGCTCAATTTCCAGTCCGATTCGGCCAATTTCGCCTTCCGGGTCGAGCTCCGCACGTGGCCGGCGAGCGCCGTTCCCGACGAGGAAGCATCGCTTTCCCTCCCCGATCTCCCTCCACGCCTATAATTGACTGCACCGGCTTTGATCGAGATGCGCCGCCCGCTCATGCTCCTGGTCGTGGTCGTGACTGCGGGCGCCTGTACGCCCGCCTCGCGCGAGCCCGACGGGGTTGCCGGGCGGCCCCCGGCGGCGGTGACGTCGGCCACTCGGGCCGGCCGCACGGTGTCCAGCAAGCTTTCAGGGTCCGGCTCCGGCTCGACGGCCGTCGAGACAGCCTTGCGCGATCTCGCATTTGACGGGACCTGGCTCCGGGGCCAGCTCGATCCGGGCAGCCTGTGGGGTACGCGAACCGACGCCGTCTCGTCGACCTGGCGGGTGACGGTCGAGAATCGAAGCCGGGTGACCGCCTACCAGGATCTGACCTATCAGGCCGAGTACCACGATGCGGAGCGCAACCTGGTGCAGACGCGCACGAGCCGGCTGGCGGGCGCCGTCGGCCCGGGCCAACGCAGGGAGCTCGAGTTCAATGACGGGTTCGTCGATCCGGCGGTCACGACCGCATCCCTGTCGCTCACCACTGCACGCGCCGTCCCCCCCTAGCCCCGCCCCTCGAAGCTGTCACAACCGTGCTGAGGTCTGCCACAGCCGGTTCACCGGGTGCCCGGCCGGCCGCGGCCCCGGACGCCACCGGCTCCCCGCACGGGTTGCAAGCGACAGATCCGTGTGAGGGGGCCCCAGAAACCGGACCGTCCGGGGGAACACTCCCGTGTGCCGCGTCTGGCCTTCGCAGACAACATCTTTATCTATAGCTAGTTAAAGAATTCTCGCGATGGCGGTGCTACTGGCCCGCTTATTGCTGTTCCCAGGAGCAGGATGCGGACGAAGCCACCCCGGGCCGGCACCCGGAGACCGCCTCGACGAGGGCGACGAACACAATGAAGATCGATCCCGAACGTCGCGCCCGAAGCTCCAGAGCGCCCCGGGGCACCTCTCGGCCGCAGCGTGCCGCGGATGACGCGGAGCGCGAGCCGGCGGCTCGCGACCTCGCCGCGACGGTCTTGCCGTTTCGCCGCCGCCGTGCCACACGCGCGAGTGGCACCGGCATCGGCGCCGCCGATCGCGTCGACCTCTCGCCGCACGCTCGCTCTTCAACGAGGCTTTACGCGCGGCGGAAACGGCACCCGCGGGCCGGTCGGAGCTAGTCGAACGGATGCACCGCCTGTTCGTGGAGGGGAAGATCGGCACCGACGTCGCGCGGCTGGCCGACCGTCTCATCGATCACCTCGAGACCACGACCACAGCCGAGCTCGGTCGCCGCTCGCGTCGTCTCGGACCCGCCCGGGTCCTGCCGCTGCACCGCTAGCAGCCGTCGCGAAAGTCCTGCTGCAGCCGCCTCACCGCCAATCGTGCTCGCGGCCGCCGGCGGACCGTTACGGTCCCGCCACGGCCCACGGTGGATTCCGGCCACGCGCGGGCGTTCTCTTGACATGCCGGTGACCTCATTCTAGGGTTTGCTAGTCTACCGCCGTCGAGATGCGGCTCGAGGCGTGGCCGCATCTCGACGGCGGTGCACTAGGCTCACAGGACACTAGCGAGCGGCTCGTGCAGAGTCCGTCGCCTTGGCCAGACGGTGACGGCCGTCCACCACGCGGGAAAAGGAGACGCGATGAACCGACGGCAGCGGTCTGCAGTGAATCAGGCTCCGCTGGGAGCAGGTCTGTCACGACGGGGATTCTTGCAGGAGCTGGCCGGCGGGGCGGCTGTGGCTGGCATTCTGGGCGAGGTCGCAGCCGAGCGAGCGGCCGCGTCGATGCGATCCGTGGGGTCGCTGGCGGGCGCGTCGACCAACGAGGACTTCTGGGCGCAGATCCGACGCGAGTTCCTGCTACCCGACCGGTACGCCTTCATGAACAACGGCAGCCTCGGCCCGACACCGAAGCCTGTCTACTACACAGTGGTCGAGAGATACCGCCAACTGGGCGCCGATCCGATAGCACGGAACGCTCAGCGGGATGCCGCCGAGGCCGTCCGTGAAAAGGCGGCGGCGTTCGTGGGCGCCGATGTCGACGAGATCGCGCTCACCCGGAACACGACCGAAGGCATGAGCCTGGTCGCCAACGGCCTGGATCTGAAGGCGGGCGACGAGATCCTGCATACCTTCCACGAACACAATGGCGGTCTGCAGCCATGGAAGCTCAAGGCGAAACGTCACGGCGTCGTCCTCACGGAGCTCAAGTTCCCGATTCCGACACCCGAGCCGGCTGACATTCTCAAGATCTTCAGCGACGCGATCACGCCGCAGACCAAGGTGATCAGCATCTGCCATGTGACCTACCAGACCGGGACCATGATGCCGGTGAAGGAGCTGGCGGCGCTGGCGCGGTCCAGGGGGATCCTGATTCTGGTCGATGCCGCGCACCCGCTCGGCATGATGGCGCTCGATCTGCACGACCTCGGAATCGATTACTACGCGATGAGTCCTCACAAGTGGCTGGACGCGCCGATGGGCACCGGTCTGTTGTACATGCGGCGCGAATCGCAGGACCGCGTCTGGCCGACGATCGTCACCAGCGGATGGGACGACGCGGAGACGGGCGCGATGCGGTTCGATCGATTCAGCTACCGCGCCTGGCCGCTGGTCTTGGCCACCGGCGCGGCGATCGATTTCCAGAACGCCATCGGTCGGGAGCGGATCGAGGCCCGGGTCCGTCAGCACACGGCGGCGGTGCGCCGGCATCTCGAGACGATCGACGGGGTTCGGGTGCACACGTCGGCACATCCGGACCTACACTGCGGCCTCACGGCCTTTACCTACGAGGGCTACAGGAACGTCGACGTCATGGAGACTCTGCTGCGCCGCAACAGCGTCCGAGTCCGAACGATCGACTGGGACCTGAACGCCGTGAGGGTTTCGACTCACCACTACAACACCCCCGACGAGGTGGAGCGACTGGCCGAAGGCCTCCGGGAGATTCCCTCCCGCGGAATCATCCCCGCCCCGGCGGCGGCCGGCGACGACGACTGATCCGACGTTGGCCGGGCGCGGCCGCGCCCCCTGTGCGAAACGCCCCAGCGGCAGATTGGCGCGTCTCTGCACCGCTACCCTGTCACTGCTCAAACTTTGCCCCCCCGGGCCGATAACTTCGGGGAGGGGACCCTGTACCCGCTCGTGGCCCTCTGTCGTCGGGAGCGCACATGCAGCACGGCATCGACCACTATCTGGATCGGTTCGAGACGGACCGCTCTACCTGTAGCCGCGAGCTGAAGGCGCTCCTGCGACACGATTCAGAGCACTTTCGGCTCGTCGTCCTGGACCACGTGCACGCCGGCCACGAGGGCGCGGCGCTGACGTACGCGCTGTGGTTGCTTCACCAGCACCGCCTGTTGATCACGACCGTACTCGACCCGGGTCTGCCCACGCGCGAAGCCATCACGATCGCCAAGATGGCCGCCCCGGCCGTGCCGAACCTCGATCTGCAACTGGCGAACGTCCTCAAGACCGAGTCCGACGCGCAGATGACGCGTGCGCTGTCGATCCTCGGCGCCATTCCGGTGACCACCCGCATCTTGCCCGTCCTGACGGCGGCGCTGCCCCAGTTTGGGCCGAACATTCGATCGCGGATCGCACTCCTCTACGGTCGCGTCTGCCAGAACACCCTGTTCACTTCCCGGCTTAGAGTCTCCCTCTGGGATGGGTGAAACCCCTCGCCTTTAGGCGAAGCCTTCAGGAGGCCGCAGGGCCGGACCTCTTCGGGCTCTGGGACGTGCGCCGTGATAGTCGGCTTCAGCCGACGCGGCGCACTGATTCCCTCGCCTTCAGGCGAGGGAGACTCAATCAGGACAGCGACGCACGGGTACGGGCCAACGCGATGGAGGGTCTGAGGGGATCGGACCACCCATTTACCGGCCGTGCCTTCCGCGCGGCGCTCCGGGACGCGGACAACCGCGTCGTGGTCAACGCCGCCGTGGGTCTATACAGAATGGGCGACCCGGAAGGTATCGAGACGTTGCTCCGGCTCATTGGCGACGGGATGGCGTCCCATCGGATCAGCGCCGCATGGGCGTTGGGCGAGACGGGCGACTCCCGCAGCGAGCCGGTGCTGGCGCGGTTGCTCGAGGATCCGAACACGGCCATCCGCCGTGTCGCCACCGAAGCGCTAGAGAAGGTCCGGACGGCCGCCTCGGCGGCCGCGTCCGCCGGACGTCTCGACGTCGACATCCTGTCGTGCTCCGACCAGCCCGGCAGCTGGAAACGACTCGTGGTAGCGGTGGCCGATGAGGATGGTGCGCCCCTGCGGACCCTGGCGGGGAGTAGCTTCACGATCCTCGAGGATCGGGTCGCGTTGACCGACGTGCGGTTCAGGGAGCCATCACGCCGAGATCGGCTGGTCCTGGCCTACGGGTTGGATTGCTCTACCGTGCTGGCGAGCGAGCAGATCGAGCAGACCGCCGTGGCGGTCGTGCGGAGTCTTCAGGCCATGAAGTCCGGAGACCGCTGCATGGTGTGCAAGTACGCCGACGCGGTCGAGCCGTCGCAGGGTTTCATGGGGAATCCCGCACAGATACGGAACGCGATCCTCAAGCTCTACTCGGGGCGCATCGGGACTCCGCGTCTCTACGATGCCGCCAGCGTCGCTCTCGACTTCGTGGTTACCCAGCGGGGCACCGGCGCCCTGATCCTGCTGTCCGACGGCTCGGATGGGGGAAGCGAGATGGCGCCGGACGATCTCGTCGCCAAGGCGGTGCAGGCCGGGGTGCCGATCTTTGGGATCGGGTGTGGCGATGGGACGAACCACGATGCGCTGCGCCAGCTGTCCGCACGCACCCAGGGGGAGTGTGCGGTGGTCGAGCGCGTGGAAGACCTGCCGGACGTCTGCCGGCGACTTTTCAACAAGCTGTCGTCCGTGTACGCCTTCACGTACAAGCCGATCGCGTCCGGTGCCACGACCGTGCGGGTGGAGGTCCAGTGCGACCAGGGCTGCGGCCAGGCCTCCCTCGAGACGCCCGGGGTCGAGCTGGTCGCCGCCGAGGCCTGAGCCAGGAAAGCGCTGACCGGTCAGCGGACGGCGTTCCGGTCGTAGGGCACGATGTGCTCCCACTCGGTGGCGTCCGATCGTGCGACGACCGCGACGACCGGATCGGTTTCACTCAGGTTGAACACCTCGTGCGGCACACCAGGCTCGATGTAGATGAAGTCGCCTGCCTCGTTGTCCACGACCTCTCGCAACCCCGGTCCGTACTCGTGACGCACACGCCCCTCGAGGATGAACAGCATGACCTCGAAGTCGACGTGGATGTGAGCCCTGGCCACGCCTCCCGGTGGAATGGTCGCGACGTTCATCGAGAGCTGGGTCGCTCCGACGTTCTTCGCCGACATCCCGATCTTGTACCGAATCCCGTTCCAGCCGCGGCAGGTGTCGCTGTCGCGGATGGTCGAGATGCCGTTTCCACCCTCCACCGGTCGCTTGAGATCCTCCGCACGCTCCGTCATGGGTCTCCATCCTCCTGGATTCGGCCGCACGTTACTTCTCCTGGCACTGGAACACCAGTCTCGTCACCTCGTCGTCCCCGACCGCCATTAAGAGGCTCAGCCGACGCCACGGATCCGCCGAGGTGGCATCCAGCATGCTGAACGCGGGTGTTCGGGTCACCTCCACGACGAAGGCCTGCTCCTCGAGCCGTTCCTGGTAGTAGGCGATCACCTGCTCCGGCGTGTCTTCGGTTCGGACCTGGAAGGTCTCCGTACGCGCGTCGAGGTCGGTGCTCATGTCGGCGGCGATGGCGGGCGCGCTTGCGCCCGGATACAGCTCTACCCACTCGGGTATGGGTATCCGCCCGCCGGTTCGGCCGCCGGCGCCGTCCGGTGTCGTGACCGCCGGCCGGCTTCCGGCTTTCGTCGACCCGGAGACGGTGGGCGGATCTTCGGCCACCTCCGTGGCGGTGTCGAAGAGCAGGTAGCCGCCGACCGCGATCACGCCGCCCGCGACACCGACGAACAGGACGATGACCCACGCCAGGACGCCGAGACCGGTCTTCGCGGGGGCCGGTCCCCCGCCTGGTTCGCGTGCGGAGGTCGTCGGGCTGACAGGCATACGTCTGGCTCGCCGGCGGACGTGAGAGGACGCTAGTGGTGTGTCCCAAGAATAACTTTGCACTTCCCAACCTTCTCTAGAATCGTATCGACCGTCGCGGTCCAGACAAAGGGTTGGGGGTTGTCGTTGTAGCGCTGGAGGTAATCGTTGATGGCGGCGACGAGTTCGTCGACACTGCAAAACACCCCGCGGCGGATGCGTTTCTGCGTGAGCTGGCTGAACCAACTCTCGACGAGGTTGAGCCACGATGCGCCGGTAGGGGTGAAGTGGAGCGTGAAGCGCGGATGGGCCGCCAGCCAGGCCCGCACGGTCGGATGTTTATGCGTGCCGTAGTTGTCCAGAATGAGGTGGAGGTCGAGGCGAGAGGGGAACGCGCGGTGGAGTTGGCGAAGAAACTTCAGGAACTCCTGATGCCGATACCGGCCGTGGCACTCGCCGATGACCTGCCCGGTCAGCATGTTCAGCGCGGCGAACAAGGTCGTTGTCCCGTGGCGCTTGTAGTCATGCGTGAGTGTCCCACAGCGGCCCTTCTTCATCGGCAGCCCGGGCTGCGTCCGGTCCAGCGCCTGAATGTGACTCTTCTCGTCCACACACAGCACGACGGCCTTCTCGGGCGGATTCATGTACAGCCCCACGACGTCCGTCAGCTTCTCCACGAACGCGGGATCGGTCGACAGCTTGAACGTCTCCACTCGATGGGGCTGGAGGCCATGCGCGTCCCAGATCCGCTGCACGGTCGAGCGACTGACCCCCTGCGCCTTCGCCATCGTGCGACAACTCCAGGGGGTCGCCCCCGGTGGCGTGCGGTGCAACGTTGCGTGGACGATGGCTTTGACCCTGCGCGCACTGATCGTCGGTTTGCGCCCGCGCCCCTCACGCATCTCGAACACCGAATCAACGCCCTCCTCTCCAAACCGGTCGCGCCAAGCCAGCACGGTCGGCCGGCTGACGTCCACGGTCGCGGCAATGCGGCTGTTGGAAACCCCCTCGGTCGCCAGCAGCAACGCCTTCGCGCGGATGACTACCCGATGCGGGGCCGACGTACTACGGGCCCACTGTTCCAGGAGTCGCCGATCCTTCGCGGCCATGGACAGAGCGGCGGCGGCATCATTCATCCCGCCGATATTGCACGCAGGTCGTTGATATGTAAATGTATTTCAGGGACACTACACTAGCCGTCCGTGGTGAACATCTTGCCGTGTGCGCCGGTGGCGAGGACCCGGCGGGCGGCCGCGACCACCGGCTCGTCGAGCAGGTGACCGTCGAGCGCCACCGCGTGACCGCCGGCGGCCTCGAAGGCTTCGACAACACGCCGCGCGTCCTCGACGCGTGCCGGTGTGGGCGTCAGCGCGGCGTGGATGACCGGGACCTGGCGAGGATGGACCGCCATCTTGCCCGTGAAGCCGAGTTGGGCGACCCATCGCGTTTCGGTACCGAGTCCGTCCGCGTCGTCGAGGGCCAGCCAGGGTCCATCCATGGCATCGACCCGGCGAAGGGCTGCCGCGGCCACGACCCGGCCCCGGGCGTAGAGCAGGGCATCCCAGCTCGAGTCGGCGCCTGTCTCGGCTGCGTAATCGGCCGAGCCGAAGGCCAGGCAGGCCACCCGGTCCGATGCGCCGGCGATGGCCTCCACCCGGGCGAGCCCGTCTGCCGTCTCGATGATCGGCAGGAGTTCGAGGGTGGCGCCCCCCTGCCGGACCAGCTCATCGACCCAGCGAATCTCCTCCGCGGTCGCGACCTTGGGGACCATGAGGCCGTCCGGCCACGCCTCGGCCTCGAGCAACGCGAGCAGGTCCCGCACGCCCTCGACGCGCCGCGGCGTGTTGATCCGGAGAAACCGGCGAGCCCCGTCGGGCCTGGGCTTCCGGAGGTAGCCAAGAGCGAGACCTCGCGCCTCCGCCTTGCGCCCCGGCGGGATCGAGTCCTCGAGGTCCAGACACATGAGATCGGCCCCGCTGTGGGCCGCCTTGTCGAAGCGATCGGGTCGAATCGCCGGGACGAAGAGCAGGCTACGGCGGGGTGAGCCGACCTCCACCCTCGCATCGGTCACGTCGTGGTGGGGTGACGGCTCGCTCACGCCGGCGCGAACTCCGCCTGAGTCACGGCCCCGAGCCAGGTCGTGGTTGCGTCGATGTTGACCGCGATGTGCGTCATCCTCGAGCCGGGGGCGGCGCCGTGCCAGTGCTTCTCGCCCGGGGCGATGCGGACGACGTCCCCGGCCTCGACGTCGAGGCTGGGATCTCCGGCCTTCTGCACCCGACAGCGTCCCTCGATCACGAAGAGCAGCTGTGGACCGGAGTGCGTGTGCCAATTGGTCCGCGCCGCGGGCTCGAACTGAACCCGGAAGATCCTGGCCCGAGGATCGGCGGTCGTCCAGCTCACGCGCCTGAGCCGCGCGCTGCCGGTGAAGTGGGCGGGGTCTGCGGGCTCCCAGTCGATCCGGCCGGTGCGAAATACCTCCATGGTCGGCTCCCTAGCGTCCGCCTTCCTCGAAGCGCCAGCAGGCGATGCCGCCGAGGAGGCCTGCGACATTCGACACGATCTTCACTCGCGGCCCGAGCCGTAGCGTGACCTTCCTACCATTTCCGCCGCCGATGTAGAGGTAATCGTAGTTGAAGAGGCCGTGCAGCGTCTCGATCGCCCTGGCGAGGCGCCGGTTCCACTTCTTCTTCCCGATTGCCTTCAGCGCCCGGTTTCCCAGTCGCTCCTCGTAGGTCTTGCCACCGATCCACGGATGATGCGCGAGCTCAAGGTTGGGGACCAGGCGACCGTTGTGGAACAGCGCCGAGCCGAAGCCGGTGCCCAGCGTGACGACGAGCTCGACGCCACGCCCCCGGATGGCGCCGTAGCCCTGGATATCGGCGTCGTTGGCCGCCCGGACGGGCGCGCCGAGCGTGCTGGACAGGGTATCGGTCAGGTTGGTCCCCTTCCAGGACGGCGCGAGATTCGGCGCGGACCGGACGATGCCCTCTCGGACGACCCCGGGGAAGCCCACCGAGACCCGGTCGAACGTCCCCTGTTCCGCCGCCAGCCTGGCGATGACCTTGATGACGGCTGCCGGCGTCGCGGGCCGCGGGGTCTCGAGGCGCCCCCGCTCGGTCAAGGGCTTTCCGTCCTCGTCGAGAATAATCGCCTTGATCCCGCTTCCGCCGATGTCGACGGCCAGGGTCCTGCGTGTTTGGGATGGGCTAGGGCTCATGGCTCGGCTCCCTTCGTGCGTGCAGCCATCAATTGTCGGGGTTCTCGGCGAGAAAGTCACGTCCAGCCGCCCGCGGTGAACGTCCGGCGTCGCGCCAGGACCGGCTCGACGCCTGGCTCCGTCTCGCTCGCGCGTGCTAACGTCGGAAGGCGGAGGGAGAAGCTGCGGAGACGAGTGCGTGTCGTTGCGTTCGGTGGTCGTCATCGCCGGGCTGGTGCTGCTATTTGCCCGGCCGGCGTGTAGCCAGGTCCTGCTCCCGCCTCATGCGAATCGCTCGGTCCACGACCTGGCGCGGGTGCTGTCCGCCGAGCACGCGACGGCGATGGAAGCGCTCCACCGGGAAGTCCTCGACAAGACCGAAGTCGCCATCGTCGTGATCACGGTGCCTCGGCTCGACGACGAGCCCATCGAGGAGTTCGCGTTGAGGGTCGGCGCCGAATGGGGGGTGGGGCGGGCGGACCAGGATCGCGGTATCGTGGCCGCGCTCGCGCTCGAGGAGCGGCGCATCTTCGTCGCCACGGGCTACGGCGTCGAGGGGTTCCTGCCGGACGGGCGCGTGGGCGGGATCCTCGACGAGCACACGACACCGCTCCTCGCGCGGGGTGAGTACTCGGAGGCGCTGCTGCGCACGAGCGCAGCGCTCGCGGCGGCCGCCGCGGTCGAGTACGGCGTGACGCTGGAGCGTCGCGTCCCCGTCGCGCCGCTCGGTGGCAGGACCAGGGGCGCGCCCTCGGCTGGCGGCCGCGTCGCGAACGTCCTCTTGCTGGTGGGGCTGGCCTACCTGTTCTTCCGTCATCCGCGCCTGTTCTTCTTCCTGTTGCTGACCGGACTGGGCCGTCCGGGGTACCACGGCGGTTCCCGGGGTCAATTTGGCGGCGGCGGTTTCGGCGGAGGATCGGGCTTTGGCGGCTTCGGCGACGGTGGCTTCGGGGGCGGGGGCGCCGGGCGGGGGTGGTGAACGTCGGACGTGGAGTCGATATCCTGAAACCGTGAGAGAGCCACGATGACCTCATCTGCATCCCGTGACACACCGGTCCTGCGCAAGTTGGTCGAGACCCTGATCGCGGCGCTCGGGCCGCGGCTGCACAGCGTCGTCCTGTACGGCTCGGCCGCTCGAGGCGATTTCGACGAGGCGACGAGCGATCTGAACTTGCTCATCGTTCTCGAGGATCTGGAGCCCGCCACGCTCGAGGCCCTAGCCCCCGGGATGACCCGGTGGGCGAAGCAGCGGCAGCCACTGCCGCGGGTGTTCTCACGCGAGGTCATCCTCGAGGCCGCCGACGTGTTTCCGATCGAGTTCCTCGACATCCAGCACGACCGGGTCGTCCTCCACGGCGTCGACCCGTTTGCGGATCTCGAGGTCCACACGACCCACCTCCGCCTGCAATGCGAGCGCGAGCTGCGGGAGAAGATGATGCGGCTGCGGGAGGCCTACATCGAGAGCCACGCGCGACCCCGGGATCTCAACCGGCTCCTGACGCCCTCCTACAGCACCTTCGTGGCGCTGTTTCGTGGGTGCCTCCACCTGCTCGCCCAGGAGGTGCCGGCACACAACGAGGAGGTCGTGATCGCGTTCTGCGAGATCGCGGGGCTGGATCGGTCGCCATTCGACGAGATCGCGCACCTCAAACACGGAGAGAAGCCAGGAACGGATCCAAAGCGGCTGTTCTCCCGATACTATGGTGAGCTGACCAAGGCGGTGCGTCGTGTGAACCGCTTCGTGGCGGAGGAAGGAACGACCGGATGAAGAAAGGAACGATCGGTTGCCTGGCGGTCGGCGGGGGGCTCCTGCTCGTCGTGTTGATCATCGGAGGCTCGCTCGTCGGGCGCTACAACGGGCTTGTCAGAACCAACGAGCAGATCGATGGCGCCTGGGCGCAGGTGGAGAACGTCCTGCAACGCCGAGCCGACCTGATTTCCAATCTCGTCGAGACGGTGAAGGGCTTCGCGGCTCAGGAACGGGAGGTCTTCGAGCAGGTGTCCAACGCGCGGAGCCGCCTGGCGGGTGCCGTCTCTCCGGCGGAGGCTGCGGCGGCCAACGCCGGCGTGACCTCGGCGCTCGGCCGGCTGCTCGCCATCGCAGAGAACTATCCCGACCTGCGTTCGAGCCAGAACTTCCTTCGCCTGCAGGACGAGCTGGCGGGCTCGGAGAACCGCATCGCCGTCGAGCGCCGTCGCTACAACGACGCCGTCCGCGAGTACAACACGTCCGTCCAGGTGTTCCCGACCAACATGATCGCCTCCACCTTCGGTTTCGGCCCACGCGAGTATTTCGAAGCCGAGGAGGGCGCGACAGAGGTGCCCGAAGTGGTCTTCGAGTAGCCGTGCCGAGCGCGTTCGTGTCGAGCTCGGTCGCGTGGTGACGGTCGCAGGTCGTAAACAGGCCTCCGGGGGCGGTCGTAACACGTGCGGGGTGGGCTCGGCCGTGAAGGAGGCTCGGAACTCGGGTGACCAGGCAGGGGGCGGGTCGGCGCGTGGCGGGGATCGTCGGGTTGGTCGCGGTGGGCGTGCTGCCGCTGGCCGCGCAGGCTCCACCGATCGACGAGGGCGGTCGCCCGCTCGTCCGGGCGGTGCTGCTCGAGCCAGGTGAGGTCATCGAGCTGGATGGCCGGCTGGAGGAGGCCGTCTGGCGCCGGTCGGCGCCGGCCGAGCGTTTCACACAGCAGGAGCCGACCGAAGGAGCCGACAGCACAGAGCGCACCGAGGTTCGGGTCGCGTATGACCGCGACCGTCTGTACATCGGCGCCATGCTGTTCGACCGTGACCCGGACGGCATCATCGGCCACCAGAAGCAGCGCGACGAGGGACTCGGGTCCGACGATCGGTTCATGTGGATCCTCGATACCTTCCTGGACGGTCGAACCGGCTACTTCTTCGAGATCAATCCGGCCGGTCTGATGGGCGATGGCCTGCTCCAGGTCGGCAGCGGTCGCCGGGTCAACAAGTCCTGGGACGGCATCTGGGAAGCCCGGGTCGTCAAGGGCGGCGGGGGCTGGTCGGCGGAGATCCGGATCCCGTTCAGAACGCTGAACTTCGATCCGTCCCTGGACACCTGGGGCATCAACTTCCAGCGCACCGTCAGGCGGAAGCAGGAAGAGGTGCTGTGGAGCGGGCATCGCCGCAACCAGGGAATCTTCCGGCCGACCCATGCCGGGCGGCTCGTCGGGCTCGAGGGGCTGTCGCAGGGTCTGGGGCTGGAGGCGAAGCCGTACGCGGCCGCGGGGTGGAAGAAGGATCTCGAGGCCGGCACCCAGACGCCCTCCGACATCGGGGTCGACCTCACCTACAGCGTGACGCCCAGCCTCCGGGCGGCGGTGACCGTCAACACCGATTTCGCCGAGACCGAGGTCGACCAGCGCCGCGTGAACCTGACGCGCTTCCCGCTGTTCTTCCCGGAGCGGCGGGATTTCTTCCTCGAGGGCTCCGGCGTCTATCAGTTCGCGCCCTCCAGCCGAGTGAATCCCTACTTCAGCCGGCGCATCGGCCTGGTCGAGGGTGAGGCGATTCCGGTGACCTACGGCGCGCGTCTCGGGGGACAGGCGGGAGCCTACGAGATCGGGCTCCTCCAGATTCGCACGGGCGAGCATCGCTCGACCGATCTCGCTCAGCCGGTCGAGGACTTCACGGTGGCCCGTGTGAAGCGTGCGTTCTTCACCCAGTCGACGCTGGGGGTCATCTACACGCGTCGGGGAACCACCGGGTTGGACGACGTGGAGGCGCCGCCCGATCGCCACACGCTGGGGGCGGACCTGAATCTGCTTACCTCGACGTTCCTGGGCGACAAGAACCTTCAGTTCGAGGCCTTCTACGTCTGGCACACGGACCCGGTGCGCGAGGGCACCACGTCCGTGATGGATCGCTCCGCTCGCGGGTTACGGCTGAGCTACCCGAACGACCGCTGGCGGTTGAACGCGTCCTACCGGGAGCTCGGAGAGGAGTGGGACCCGGCGGTCGGCTTCACATCACGCCGGGGCTTCCGTCGCTTCCAGCCCAGCCTGAGCTTCCAGCCACGGCCCGCCCGCTTCGAACAGATCCGGCAGCTCGAGTTCGAGGCCCGGCTCGAGTATCTGACCAATCTCGAGAACGAGCTCGAGACCCGGGAGATCGACTTCACGCCCCTCGGCATCGAGTTTCAGAGCGGGGACGAGCTGCAGCTCCGAACGGCCTCGCATTTCGAGCGCCTCGACGAACCGTTCGAGATCGACACCGACGTCGTCATTCCGCCCGGTGACTACAGCTTCCTGGATTGGTCCGTCAGCGTCGAGACGGCCCGGCAGCGGCGCGTCTGGGGCGAGGCGGAGCTCACCAGGGGGCAGTTCTGGTCAGGAGACCGCACCCAGTACGAGCTGAGCCTGACGGTCAAGCCCTACCCGGGTGTGAGCGTGGCCGCCGAGTGGGAGCATGACGACGTGTCCCTTTCCGAGGGCGCGTTCTCGACCAATCTGGTCCGCTTCGTCGGGGACTGGCACCTCAGCCCGTGGTCGACCGTCACGGGGAACCTGCAGTACGACAACGTGAGCGACATCGCCGGGCTCTATACCCGCCTGCGCTGGATCCTGCGCCCCGGCAACGACCTGTACGTCGTCTACACCCACAACTGGCAGTACGACGCGAGGCGGTTCTTCACCCTCTCGCGGGGTGCCACGACGAAGCTCAACTACACCCACCGGTTCTGACGCGCGACACGTGCGGGGCCGGCGTCCGGTTGCGACCACGGGCGTCTCTCCGCCTCACTTCCGAGGGGGGCGTGTGCGGAGCCGCAGGACACGCGAGAGCAGCCATATCACGATCACGAACGCCAGGACGACAAGGAATACCCGCAGCAGCACCGTCCCTCCTCAACCTTTCCCGGCTGTGCACGCGGCGACAGAGGGACACCGTGTGATTCGCGATCGCGCCGCTCCCCACCCGCTCACGAGGCGCCGTTTCCAAGCCGATAGCAGAGGAAGGGGGAGGGTGCGCGCCGGCGGGACCGGCGGCACCGAACACCACGGTGAAGATACACGGACGACGCGTGTGGTCCCGGGCCGGGCTCGGACGCTCGTTGCTCGCGCTGGCGGGCCTGGCGGTGGGTCTGGGGGGCTGCGAGATCGGCAAAGGGCCCGTGGGGCCGACCAGCCCCGGGTCGCCCGCCGCTGCGACCGTGTCGGGTCGGGTGGTGTCGAATCGGGACAGCGTCGGGATTCCCGGCGCGCTCGTGGAGGCTCACGGGTTGGAGCCGGCCCGGACGGATGCGAGCGGCCGGTTCACACTGGAGGGGGCCCAGCCCGGCCAACGTGTGACGATCTCGGCCGACGCCCATCTCACGCGCGACACCTCCCTTTCGCGCGTCGGCGACCCGGCGATCGATTTGATCTCGCTGGCCCCGCCGTTCTCGCTCGACTTCTATCGTGAGCTGGGCCGCGCCGCGGTCGATTCCAGGATGTTGCCGCTGCTGGTCTGGAACCGGGCACCGAGATTCTACGTCACGACGACCGATCGCCAGGGGCAATCCGTGCCCGCGCCCGTCGTCGCCCTCGTCACGCGGATGATCCATCAGACCTCCGATGCGGTAACCGGTGGGGGTCTCGGGCCCATCCGCGTCGAGACCGGCGCCGAGGCTCGCGCTCTGGCGACCGGATGGATCACGGTGGAGTTCACGTCGGACCCCGCTTTCTCCCTGTGTGGGCAGGCCAGCGTCGGAGGGGATCCCGGCTGGATCCTGCTGAGCTTGAACCAGGCGAACGACTGCGGTCTCGGCCTGGCCCCGTCGCCGGGCTGCGTCGCCCACGAGGTGGCGCACACGCTGGGGCTCTGGCACGCGTCCGCGCCCGGGGTGATGCAGCCGGTGATCGTCTGGGGGCCGATCTGCGCGAGCGGTCGTCTCACACCGACCGAGCAACACCACTCGAGGATCATGTACTCCCGGCCCAGAGACAACGTCGACGCCGACGTCGACCCGGTGTCGCTCGGGGGGCTCCGGGCCTCCGGCTCGCGTCCGCAGTACGTGGCGCGGTGTGGCGCCGCGATGCCGCCGGGCCTCTGAGCCCGGCGCAGTCCCTGCTCCCCCCGTACCGCCCTTCCCGGTCGTCGCTACTAGTGCACCGCCGTCGAGATGCGGTCACGCCTCGAGCCCGCATCTCGACGGCGGTGCACTAGAGCTCCACGCCCAACAGGCCCTTGAGCGCGAACCCGAACCCGAGCGAGAGCGCGCAAAAGGCGACGAGCCAGTGCACGCTCCAGCCGAGCACGACGAGCTCGAGGGGGGGATAGGCGATCTCGACCGCCGCGATCGTGCGGAGGGTCGGAAGCGGTGGCTCTCCGGGGGAGAGCAGCGCGGCCAAGGGGCTGCCGCCGGTTCGAACCCGCGAGACGGCGGTCCAGTCCGCGCCGGCGATGAGCGTCTTGGCGACAGCCTCGCCGCCGGCGTTCACCATCAGGACGTGCTGGCCGGCCTCGGTCGCGCGAACGCGCCACGCGACCTCGCGAGCGGCCGCGATGCGTACACCTTGGGTCTCCACCACCACGCCGGCCGGGGCCTCGAGGCTGAGCCGGCCCGCGAGTCGCGAGGCGTCTCGTACGCGGACCTTGACCACGGCGGTCTCCTGAAGCTGTAGCGGCCGGGCCGCGAAACGGAGATTCAGCTGGCCGAGGAGGAGGACGACGGGGATCAGGAGCACCAGCATCGGGATCGCGGTCCGCTGCATGTATCCCAGCGTGTCCCAGAGGATCCGGCTCTGCAGCCGGAGCACGACCCGGACATCGCTCCGGAACAGCCGGGCGCCGATGAGATTGCCTCGAATGCGATCCCGTCGTGCCCGGATGGCCGGTTGATCGGAGACCCGGCCGAACACCCAGACGAAGAGGACGCCCGCGCCGAGCGAGATCAGCGTGAGCGCCCAGACGGGCGGGATCGTCTCGAGCGGTCGACACAGTAAGTCAAACACCGCCGTGAGGATGGCGTTGAGCGCCCCCACAGCCGTCGTCATGGTGCGTCAGACCGATCCTGCATCGGGCCTGGCGCGCGCGCGGCGCGTGAGGGCTCCCCGCTACGAGATGTAGCCAAGGCCCTTGAGGCGCTTCCGGATCGCATCCTCGGACTCGGCTCCTTCCAGCCGCTCGAGCTCTTTTTCGAGGGCGTGGTTGATGAACTCCTCGACGGAGGCGTAGCCGGCGATACTGGCATACTTCGAGGCCTTCGCCAGCAACGCCTTGTCGATCTTGATCCTCGATCCGAACATCGGTGACTCCGTTGAAATACGCGTTGTCCGGCCGAGTGCCGCCGCGGGTGTCGCCCCGGCTCCGCCCCCTCGCCGATCACTCGCGAGGGCCCAGGCAGTCCGTGCCGATCATCTCGACGGTGGCGCCCACGCCAAACTCGTCGAGAATCGCGACGGTGAGATCGTGAAGCGCCGGCGCGTCCATCGTGATCCGCTGGTTCGTCAGCAGCATGCCGGGCACGTGCCGATAGTCGATCGAGTGGTCCCCGCTCCAGGGGTCGTCGTTGTCCACGAACACCTCCAGGGGAAACTCGCCCAGCGGGTTCTGCCAGGAGCTCCGGTAGCCGCGGTTGTACCCGACCACCAGATCCGGACCCTCGCCGGTGTAGGCGCCGTGGAACTCGCGAGCGCCCCGGTGCACCAGGGTGACCGCCTGCTGGTCACGTGCCTCGTCCGCATCGCCAGCAGATCCGCCTCTAGGCGATCGAGCACCGCCGCGTGGGCCGCTCCAGGCTCCACGATCCCCTCGCGCTCCCGTCCGCGCAAGTTGACGTACAGCCCGTTGAGACCCACGGCGTACGCGGTCGTGCCGGACCAATCGACGTTGAGGAACAACGGCGACTCGCCCCGCCTGGAGGGATCCCTGAGGCGCACGTAGCCGTTCTCCAGGAGCCACGAGTTCAGGTTGACGCCCCGATAGAAGGGCGAGAAGCCGTGGTCGGACATGACGACGAGCGTCGTCTGGGGGTCGACCGCCTCGAGTACGCGGCCGAGCGACTCGTCCATCTCCGCATAGAGCGTCCGGATGCCCTTGGCCAGCCGCTCGTCGGGCTCGTGGAGCGGGTGCTCGGGGTCCATGAAGTGGTAGAGCATGTGCGTGCCCTGATCCACGCTCGAGAAGTAGAAGAACAGCAGCCCACGATCGAACGACTCCAGCACGTGGTCCAGGGCGCGCCGGCGTTCGCGGTACACGAGCTGTGCCTGCTGCCAGAACTCGGAGCCCGAGAAGATTCCGTAGCTGAACGCCTTGGTGTCCTCCGGGAGCTCCTGGGTGTAGAAGTGCCCGAGAGCGTCGCGAAGTTCGCCCGCCCAGCCGCCCGGCGTGGACAGGGGGAGCGCCGGGTCGGCCGGATCGATCTGGAGCGGGCTCACGTAGAGCTTGAAGTCCGGTCTGACCTGCTGCAGATACACGCGTCCGACCGCCGCCACGTCGACCAGATACGGCACCGCCTCGAATCGAATCTGGATCCAGTCGCTCCACTCGCCCTCCTCCAGGACGAGCTCGGTTCCCTGCACGACGAGCTTGGCGACGGGCCGCTCGGGGTCCAGCAGCACCTCGAAGTCGACGGTGAGGTCCGGGCTCACGTCGCCGTCGACCGCATCATCCGCCAGCCGCGCCGGCGCCGAGCCCGGCACCCGTCGGAACGCGTTGGGCGGCCCTCGCAGGGTGGCGACGACGCGTTGGTCGATCACCTCGACCGGATAGACGACGCCTCCGGTGACCTCCCCGGCGTTCTCCGGCGGCCGGTCGGTGTAGTAGGAGAAGGTGCCATGCGTGCCCAGGATGTCCGGCGTGCCCATGCCCGACAGTGCCTGGCCAGAGGTGTCCACCGGCGGAAAGTTGACGGGCATCCGAAAGATGGTCGTTGGAATGCCCGCGTCCTCGAGGATCTCCCAGAACGCGCGCCCCCTCCGCTGGAGCTCCACGCCGCCGCCGGAGAGCGGGAGGACCCAGCTCCCCAGCTTCACCGTTCGCCCCGGGGGGACGACGCGGTAGATGGCGTCGTAGGGCAGAAGGGTCTGCGGATCGCGATGCTGAAAATCGAAGATGCCGTGCCCGCCGGGGTCCATGCCCGTGATGAAGGTGGACCACGCGACGGGGCTGAGAGGCGGCATCGTCGTCTGGAGCGGCCGCAGGTCGCCCTGCGCCGCGAGGCGCCGGAAGTTCGGCAGATGCCCCTCGCCCATGAACTGCTCGAGCAAGGTGGGGTCCAGGCCGTCGATGCCGATCACGATGACCCGTTTTGCCGTGTCAGGGGCGCAGGAGACCGCCAGGCCGAGCAGTGTCGCCGCGAGCAGCCCTAGCAGCCCGTGGTAAGAGTCCTGCTGCAGTCGGCCGGCGCTGCATCCCGCCTGGCTGCGTTGCTCGTCGGTCAAATGCTCACGGCATTTTTCGCTCCTCGCGCCTTGCCAGCCGGGCGCAGCGTCGCCCTTGGTGCAACGCAGGACTTTCACCACGGGCTGCTAGTACTACTTTGTTAGATCCGTAAGTGCACCGACTTTAGCGCCTCGATGCGCTTCAGGTAGAACGGCCGTGGAGCAAAGAGGTCCGCGGTGAAGATTTCCTGCACGATCGCGCGGGCCACTGGAAAGGTGAGCCCGGCGAGGTGCCGCCGCCGCTCGGCCTGCAGGAAGTTGTACGTCGCGGCGGTGAGCACGACGTGATGGTGCCAGCCCGGGAACGTGCGGCCTTCGAAGTGATCCAACCCGAGGTGGGGCTTCAACTCTTGGTACTGCTGCTCGATGGCCCACCGCTGATGCGCGAGTCGGACAAGCTGCGGCCAGGAGGTGGTGGCCGGCAGGTTGACGAAGAAGTATTTGGTCCGCGGCGTCGCGCCCGTGTCGCGTTCGGCCAGCAGCCACACCTCGGGGGCGAGCCGGCGGTCGCGCCAGTCGTGGGCTGGGGTCACCCGCAGGGCCACACACTGGACCGTCCAGCGGCGCCCGCCGCGGCGGTTGCGCCAGCTGATGGGCCGCCACCGCGGCTGCGCCTTGGCGGCCTGGGCCACCGTGTACGCCCGCACGCCCGCCGCCAGGTCTGGCCGGGTGCGCGGGCGCCCCAGCCGGCCGCCCCGCCGGTGCCCGAGGCGCGGCCACCCCAGGAACACGGTCTGCGACGAGGAAATCCCCACCGCATAGGGGAGCCGCAACCGATGCCACATGGCCCGAAACAGGCCGGTATCGCCAAACTCCGCATCGGCCAGCACGCCGGTGCCGGTGAGGCCGCTGGCGCGCACCTGCCGGAGCAGGGTGAGCGCTTGGCGCCACTTCGCCTGCAACCGGACACCCCGGGGAAGCCGCGCCCGATCGCGGGCGGCGTCGGTCAGCCACGCCTCGGGCACATAGAGCGCGGCCCCCAGCAAGTAGGCGCGCAGCCCGGTCCACAGCGCCGCGGTGACCGCCACTTGGCCATTGGCGACTTTCCCCACGGCCCCACAGTACTGGCGGGCCACCCCGACCGAGGACGTCCCTGGCTTGGGGAAACTCGTGCCAGCGAAGATCACCAGCCCTTCGCGTTCGGGCAGCACCGCCCGCAGGCAGCGCCAGACGCCGTCGGCACTCCACGGCGCATCGGTGATGAAGTGTTGGAACGCTTGATAGCCCCCGGGCTC
Source organism: Vicinamibacterales bacterium (assembly GCA_965197935.1). GTDB lineage: Bacteria > Acidobacteriota > Vicinamibacteria > Vicinamibacterales > CAZQMT01 > CAZQMT01. The sequence continues at coordinate 3,309,918 of CBDAOD010000003.1, forward strand.
GGTCCCCCGCGCCAGCATCGCTTCCATCGACTTGCGCGGGCTGTCGCTGAGCAACCCCTGGACGTACCGGCGCAACGCCAGCTCCTGTGCGCGCTGGCCGAAGCACGCCTTGAAGGCCTCGAGCCATCTCATCAGGCGACGCAACTGCCCCACCGTGCGGCGGTCGTGCACTACCGCGCAGGGTCCCGAATTCGCCGGAAAAGTACAATGTCCTCAAATTAGATCACTTGTCGGATCTCGCCCAAATTGTGCGATCTAACAAAGTAGTACTAGCAGCCCGTGGTGACTGCCCGGTTCGAGTGGGGATCGCGCAGGGATCACGACGTCGTCACCTTGGTCGCGGAGGTCCCGACCGTCGCCGCCCGGGTCGTGGTGGGGGTGCGGCCGGCCGGCAGCAGCGATGCGCCATCGCAGTGCCGCGGTGTCGCGACGCCGAACAGATCCAGGACCGTGGGGCCAATGTCGAGGATGCTGGGATCGTCGCGCGCGATCGGGCGGTTGCAGAAGAGCATGCCGGGGACATCGGGCGGGTTGAAGTTATGGTCGCCGCTCCAGCTCCGCTCGTTGTCCTCGATGACCGCGTCCGAGAGGCCCCCGGTCACCGAGCTCCAGGCCACGCGGTGTCCCGGACGAAACCCGACGACCAGATCCGGGGCTTCGTCGACGTAGGGTCCGGTGTAGGCCTCACGCGCGTCGTACACCTCACGCACCGGGTGCGTGCGCTCGACGTCGTCGTATAGCTGGCGAAGTCCCTCGGCAATCTCTCGTTTCACCTGCGTGGCGTCCTCGGGCCGCACGATCCCGCCCGTCTCCCGACCGGCGAGATTCAAATAGATCCCACCGAACCCCACCGCATAGGCCCGGGTCCGGGTCCAATCGACGTCGTGGAACATGTCGGCGCCGCTCGGCGGATCCGAGCGCGCGAGGAAGCCGTTCCGGTGCAGCCAGGTGTTGAGATTGACGCCCCTCCGGAACGGCTTGGACCCGTGGTCCGACATCACGATCAGGACCGTGTCATCGGTCAGCTGGCTCACGGTACGGCCCACCAGGTCGTCCATCTCACGATACAGCTTCGTGATGGCGTCCCGATGCTTGGCGCCGCGACCCCGGTTGGCCGGATGGCTCGGGTCGCAGTGCCGGAAGAACATGTGCTGGATGCGGTCGGTGATGTCGAAGACACAGACGACCGCGCCGCGGGTCGTCTTGCCCAGCGCATCGAAATACATGCGCTCGCGCTCGCGATGGATCAGGTAAGCCTGATCGAGGAAGGTGTCTTCGCCGATCACCCCCTCGTTGAGGGCAGACGTGTCCTCGGCGAGACCGAGAGTTGCATAGCGCCCCAGCGTCTTCGACAGGTACATCGCGTAGGTGAAGGGATGGGAGATGGGCAGCGCTGGTCGATCCGGGTCGATATTGATCGGGGTCATGTAGAGCTTCACGTGCGGTGTGCACTCGAGGAGCACGAACCGCACGGTCCCCTGCACCGTTGGACCGAGTCCCGACCGGAACGCGAGCGTGATCCACGGCGTGTGCTCGTCCGCCCTCAGCGGATACGTGGCATCGCCGATGCGAAGCTGGGCGTGGGCTGCCGGCTGGGCGCCGAGTTCGGGGAACTGGAGCTCGAAGGACAACGACAGCGCGGGGCCCGCGGGGCGCAGCGTGTCATCCGGGCCGGGAATCGTCCCGCGGGCGACCCCGTCGTGCACGCGAAGTGGCAACCGTTCGCCGCTCGTCAGCTCCGGAACGTCATCCGGGTCGCTGGTGAAGTAGGCGTAGGTTCCCTGGCTCCCCTTGAGGTCGGGCACGCTCATCGCCGAGAGCAGGACCCCGTTGAACGGCTCCGGGGGAAACGTGATCGGCACTCGCAGGATCGTGCTGAAGATGCCGTGCTCGCCGAGGATCTTCCAGAAGGGTTGGCTCCGGCGCCGCGACTGAATCACCGGTCGGCTGAGCGGGATGCGGAAGGGGCCCAGCCGCAGGGTGCGGCGCGGCGGGTCGATGCGGGCCGAGCACAACTCGGGCAGGTGGCTCTTCCGGTTCGGCACGAGGAAGTCGTAGATTCGATGTTTCCCGGGGTTGCAGCCGGTCTGGAACGAGGCCCAGGCCACCGGCGACTCTGCCAGCAGCGTCGTACGGAGGCGTCGAAACGATCCCTGGTCGCGCAGCCGGGCGAAATTGGGCAGCTGGTTCTCGTTCATCAGCTGCTCGGTGATCTCCGGATCCTGCCCGTCGAGGCCCAGGACGATCACGCGCCGGACCCGTGCGGCGGCCAGGGCCCGGTTGCCGCGAACTTTCTGGATCACCCACCGGAGTGGCCAGGTGAGGAGCGTCACGATTGCCAGCGCCAGCGTCGTGATCACGATGAAGAGTGACGAGACGAAGGCGAAGCCGGCGCCGGGACCCACGTAGGCCGAGGCGGAGAGGGGATGGACCAGAATCGCGAGCGTCGCCCACAGGGCGATGCGTCCTAGCCGCCCGTGGCAAGAGTCCTGCGTCGTACCAAGGGCCACCTTGGGAGATGCCGCGGCCGGCCCGAGCCAGGTGCGAGGAGCAAGAAGACCGAGACTTTTTGACCCGTCGTGAACGATGTCCAACGCGGCCCGCGGCGGGATGCAGCGCTGGCCGACTGCAGCAGGACTCTTGCCACGGGCTGCTAGGCGCGAGCCGGCGGAGAGTGCGGGCACCTCGACGTTACCGGGTCCGGTTTCGGTAGAGCTCACGGTCGACCGCCTGCATCATCCGCTCGAGGTCCAGGCCGCCGCCGACGAAGTCGGCGACCTGCCTGGCGACGGTTGCCGGAGTCTTCACGGTGTCGTGGTGGTCGATCCGAAGAACGGCGATGTTCGGCCGCGCGTTCAGCTGACGCTCCACCGTCTCGAGGTGAGCGGCGAAGACGCGCGTCATCTCCTCGTCGCTCGTCGCGTCGACCTCACCCCGCCGCTCGAGCATCTTGCGCTGCGAGGCGAGGATCTCGCCGAGGTGGCGGTGGACGAAGATGACCTTGTAATCGTACGCGTCGGGCAGATGCGGGAGCAAGAAGGAGATGACCTTGATCCCTCTGCCGCGTGCCGCGTCGAGCCACGAGGTGTCCTGCCCCTTGTCGAGATCCTTGACACGCTCCAGCTCGTAGTATCCTTTCGGGTTGTCCGGGTCGGCGGTACGGATCCCGTCCGTCAGGAGATCGAGCCCGCCGGCAGCCAGCATTCCCATCAGCATGGACGTGCCGGATCGTGGCAACCCCGACACGACAACAATTGGGCGGTCGGGGCGGCGGCGACGGTCGAACCAGCGGGTGAGCAGGCTGTGCACGATGTGGCTGAGCGACGCGCGGCGCGGCCCACCGGAACCCACGTACCGGGTCCGGCGGACGCGGCCTCGTGAGAGAGGATATCACTGCCCTTGAGCGATCATCTCATTCCGGCCCACGGGGCACCCTGGTCGACCTGATGGTTGGCGCCGCCCGCGTCTCGGAGCTGCGCGCGGCGTCACGCAACTGGATGTCCCACGACCTGACGCCCCGGCAGCTCAGCGATCTCGAGCTCCTGCTCGGCGGAGGCTTCTCGCCGCTGGACGGGTTCATGACGCCGGAGGACTACGATGGCGTCTGCAAGTCGATGCGTCTGAGGGATGGGACGCTCTGGCCGATCCCGATCACCCTCGACGTCCCGGCAGAGCTGGCGGCGGCCCTGGCCCCCGGGCCGCCTCTGGCCCTGCGGGACGCGGAGGGCGTGATGGTCGGTGTCCTCCATGTGGCGGCGTATGGCAGCCGGACCGGCCCGCCGAGGCCGAGGCGGTGTTCGGGACCGCTGACCGGGAGCACCCGGGTGTGGCGCACGTGCTCGATCGAACCCATCCCTGGTACGTGGGCGGGCGGCTCGAGGGGGTGCACCCGCCGACGCACTACGATTACCGGCTCCTCCGCCACTCACCAGCCGAGCTGCGAACGGAGTTCGGCAAGCTTGGCTGGACGCGGATCGTCGCGTTCCAGACCCGGAACCCGATGCACCGCGCACATCAGGAGCTGACCGTGCGCGCGGCGAAGGAGGTCGAGGCCAACTTGTTGATCCATCCCGTCGTGGGGATGACCCGGCCCGGCGACGTGGATCACTATACCCGTGTCCGCTGCTACCAGGCGCTGTTGTCACGGTATCCGCGAAAGACCGCGATGCTGTCTCTCCTGCCGCTCGCGATGCGCATGGCCGGGCCGCGCGAGGCGATCTGGCACGCCGTGATCCGCAGGAACTACGGGTGCACGCACCTCATCGTGGGGCGCGATCACGCCGGGCCCGGAGCCGATGCCACGGGCCGACCGTTCTACGATCCCTACGCCGCGCAGGATCTCCTCCGTCAGCACGAGCACGAGCTCGGCGTGACCGTGGTGCCGTTCAAGCAGATGGTGTACGTGGAGGGGCTCGACTCGTACGCGCCCGAGGACGAGGTCCCGCCGGGCCGGCGGACGTTGAGCCTGTCCGGCACCGAGTTGCGGCGGCGGCTGGCCGAGGGCAAGGAGATCCCGGGCTGGTTCACGTTCCCCGACGTCGCCCAGGAGCTGCGACGGAGCCACCCGGCGAGGCATCGCCAAGGGTTGACGGTGTTCTTCACGGGTCTGTCCGGAGCCGGGAAGTCGACGATCGCAAACGTGCTCCTGGTCAAGTTCCTCGAGCTGGGGGGGCGCGCGGTGACGCTGCTCGACGGCGATCTGGCCCGCAAGCACCTGTCATCGGAGCTGGGGTTCTCCAAGGAGCACCGCGACCTCAACATCAGGCGTATCGGCTATGTCGCCTCGGAGATCACCAAGAGCGGGGGCATCGCGATCTGCGCTCCCATCGCGGCCTACGACCTCGTCCGCAAGGAGGTCAGATCGATGATCGCGCAGGTGGGCGGCTTCCTGCTCGTGCACGTGGTCACGCCGCTCGCGGTCTGCGAACAGCGGGACCAGAAGGGCCTCTACGCCAAGGCCCGCGCGGGAATCATCAAGGAGTTCACGGGCATCTCGGATCCCTACGAGGCCCCGACCGATGCGGACCTGGTGATCGACGCCAGCGATCTCACGGCGGCGGAGGCGGCTCAGCAGATCGTCCTGCACGTGCAGGAGGAAGGCTACGTTGCGGCTGATCCCTAGTCCTACTCTTTCAGCGGCCCACGCGATGGGATCGCGACTCGACACGCGAGCAACTGTGGGCTGGATCGGTGGCGTACAATCGAGCGCCTCCGGGAACCGAGCCCGCCCTGCGGACCGTGATCGCGACCGGACCGCCCGACACGGTCTGATCGCGACGCTTCCTGTTATACTGAACCCGTATGTGGACGAAGCTGATGGGCGGCCCCAGGAAGAAGCCGCCGAAAACGATCGCGGTCATCGATCCCGACAGCTGTTTCGGCGCCTTCGCGTGTTCGATCTGCCAGGCGGCCTGTCCCGTCGCGGATTGCATCATCGAGGTCCCGGACGCGGACGGCCGGATGGTGTGCGCGGTTCGCGCTGACCTCTGCATCGGGTGCGGGCTCTGCGTCACCCTGGGCAACCCGACGGCGCCGCAGCAGCGCGAGTTCGGCTGCCCGGCCGACTACGATGCGATCAATATGGTGCCGTTCGACGAGGTTCTGAAAGCAATCGAGGCGGCGGAGGCTGCCGGGGCGCCGGTGGACGAAGCGGTCGAGGAGCCGGTCGCCACGGGCTGATCGCATCGGCCCGGCCGTCGTCCGCCGAGCGCGCGGGCCCGAATGTCGGGCCCGTCGCACGTACGTCGTTTGCCGGCCTCTTCTCGATGCTGGCACCTAATTCTCGCTCCTCGCGCCCTGCTTGGGCCGTCCGCGACATCTCTCAGGACGGCCCTTGGTGCGACGCCGGACTTTCGCAACGGGACACTAGTACCACTTTGTTAGATCGCACAATTTGGGCGAGATCCGACAAGTGATCTAATTTGAGGACATTGTACTTTTCCGGCGAATTCGGTACCCTGCGCGGTAGTGCACGACCGCCGCACGGTGGGTTAGTTGCGTCGCCTGATGAGATGGCTCGAGGCCTTCAAGGCGTGCTTCGGCCATCGCGCACAGGAGCTGGCGTTGCGCCGGTACGTCCAGGGGTTGCTCAGCGACAGCCCGCGCAAGTCGATGGAAGCGATGCTGGCGCGGGGGACCGATCCCGGGGGCTATCAAGCGTTCCAACACTTCATCACCGATGCGCCGTGGAGTGCCGACGGCGTCTGGCGCTGCCTGCGGGCGGTGCTGCCCGAACGCGAAGGGCTGGTGATCTTCGCTGGCACGAGTTTCCCCAAGCCAGGGACGTCCTCGGTCGGGGTGGCCCGCCAGTACTGTGGGGCCGTGGGGAAAGTCGCCAATGGCCAAGTGGCGGTCACCGCGGCGCTGTGGACCGGGCTGCGCGCCTACTTGCTGGGGGCCGCGCTCTATGTGCCCGAGGCGTGGCTGACCGACGCCGCCCGCGATCGGGCGCGGCTTCCCCGGGGTGTCCGGTTGCAGGCGAAGTGGCGCCAAGCGCTCACCCTGCTCCGGCAGGTGCGCGCCAGCGGCCTCACCGGCACCGGCGTGCTGGCCGATGCGGAGTTTGGCGATACCGGCCTGTTTCGGGCCATGTGGCATCGGTTGCGGCTCCCCTATGCGGTGGGGATTTCCTCGTCGCAGACCGTGTTCCTGGGGCGGCCGCGCCTCGGGCACCGGCGGGGCGGCCGGCTGGGGCGCCCGCGCACCCGGCCAGACCTGGCGGCGGGCGTGCGGGCGTACACGGTGGCCCAGGCCGCCAAGGCGCAGCCGCGGTGGCGGCCCATCAGCTGGCGCAACCGCCGCGGCGGGCGCCGCTGGACGGTCCAGTGTGTGGCCCTGCGGGTGACCCCGGCCCACGACTGGCGCGACCGCCGGCTCGCCCCCGAGGTGTGGCTGCTGGCCGAACGCGACACGGGCGCGACGCCGCGGACCAAATACTTCTTCGTCAACCTGCCGGCCACCACCTCCTGGCCGCAGCTCGTCCGACTCGCGCATCAGCGGTGGGCCATCGAGCAGCAGGACCAAGAGTTGAAGCCCCACCTCGGGTTGGATCACTTCGAAGGCCGCACGTTCCCGGGCTGGCACCATCACGTCGTGCTCACCGCCGTGACGTACAACTTCCTGCAGGCCGAGCGGCGGCGGCACCTCGCCGGGCTCACCTTTCCAGTGGCCCGCGCGATCGTGCAGGAAATCTTCACCGCGGACCTCTTTGCTCCACGGCCGTTCTACCTGAAGCGCATCGAGGCGCTAAAGTCGGTGCACTTGCGGATCTAACAAAGTAGTACTAGCGGGAAGCCCGCTCCAACCCCAGACGGGCCTGCGCGTAGCGGGAAGGGAGCGGATGCCCGATGCGCGGCACGAGCTCTGCCGAGGCCGCGAAGACACCATCGAGGCTCACTCCGGTCTCGATCCCCAGCCCATTCAGCATGTACACCAGGTCCTCGGTCGCCAGGTTGCCGGCGGCGCCGGGGGCGTAGGGACACCCGCCGAGACCGCCGGCCGACGCGTCGAAGGTCGTGATGCCGAACGGCAGCGCCGTTAGGACGTTGGCCAGCGCGGTTCCGCGTGTGTCGTGGAAGTGAAGCGCCACACGCTCACTCGGGATCTGGGCGAGCAGCGCGTCGAGGACGGCGCGCACCTGACCCGGATGGGCGATGCCGATGGTGTCGCTGACCGCGATCTCCTCGACGCCGAGATCGAGCAGGCGGCGGGTGAGCTCGACCACGCGCGCCGCGGGTACCGGCCCCTCGAAGGGACAGCCGAAACACACCGAGAGACAGCCCCGAACTCTGAGCCCGCCGGCCGCGGCTGCGACGCATACGTCGCGGTACAACGCCAGTGCGCCATCGATGCCGCGGTTGATGTTCTTCCGGCTGAAGGTCTCCGAGGCCGCGGCGAAGATGGCGATGTCGGTCACGCCGGCAGTCCGGGCGCGCTCCAGTCCGATCAGGTTGGGCACCAGCGCCGCGTACCGGGTCCCGGGCGCGCGGGTGATTCCAGCGAACACCTCGACGGCATCCGACATCTGAGGGATCCACCGCGGGCTGACGAATGCGGATACTTCGATCACGGGCAGCCGCGCGGCCGTGAGGCGGTCGACGAAGGCGACCTTCTCCGCGGTCGGGACGGACGCGGGCTCATTCTGCAGGCCGTCGCGTGGCCCGACCTCGACGATCGTCACCTGGGGCGGTAGCGCGGCCGCCACGGGCGGAGGGTGGGGGCTCATCGCGACGGCTCGCCCCCGTCGTGGCCCTCCTCGGCGGGTTCTTCGGTGAGCTCCACGAGCTCGACGCCGGGTTCGACCCGGTCGCCTTCGGCACAGTGCATGGCCGCGACCCGGCCGCCGTGAGGCGCCGTGAGCGGCAGCTCCATCTTCATGGCCTCGACGATGAGGAGCGTCTCACCGGCGCGAACCACGTCGCCTGGCCCAACGAAGACCTTGACGACCGTGGCGGGCATGGGCGCGGACAGAGCGCCGCGCCGGCGAGCCCGCGGGAGCGGATCGCTTCGGCTGCGGTCGGCGAGGTCGACCTCGTGGGTCTCGCCTTCCACGAACACCCATCGGCGGTCGCCGCTGCCGGCGACGAAGAGGAGCGTGACGTTATCCTCCCGGGTGACGCGATAGGCGCCCCCGCCCAGCGGTGCGACCTGTAGCGCGGGAGCCTCGCCCTCGGTCGCGAAGCCGCCATCCGATCGGATCTCGACGGACACCGGCCTCCCGTCCACGTGCACGACCCTGCGGGTGGCGCGGCCCCGTGCGGTCACGTCATCCTCGCCAGTCCGCCAGCGTCGTCCACGGATCGAACGCCGCGCGGCGCCGCGCCGGCAGGCGAGTCGAGGCGCCGGCGACCGTGGCCAGCGAGTCGGCGAGCGCGGCGACGGCGATGGCCGGGGCCGCGGGGCGGTCCTCGGGGTCGAGGAGCGACGCGAGCTCGGTCTCGACGAAGCCGGTGTCCGCGGCGCCCGCCTGGAACCGCGGGTGCTCGAGGATCCGCAGGAGGAACGCGATGTTGGTCCGAACGCCGAGTACCGGATAGGCGCGCAGGCCGGCCGCGGCGCGGGCGCAGGCCGCTTGCCGGGTCTCGGCATGAGCGACCAGCTTCGCCAGCAGGGCGTCGTATTCGAGCGGGACCTCGCTGCCCTCCCGTATCCCCGAATCCACCCGCAGCCCCGGACCGGTGGGCTCCCGGTAGAGCTCGATGCGTCCGGCCTGGGGCAGGAAGCCGTCCGGGTCCTCGGCGTAGACGCGGCACTCGATCGCGTGGCCGCGCTGATCGAGGTCCGCCTGGCTCCAGGGAAGCGGCTGGCCGGACGCCACCGCGAGCTGGGCGTGCACGAGATCGACGCCGGTCACCATCTCGGTGACCGGATGCTCGACCTGGAGCCGGGTGTTCATCTCGAGGAAGTAGAAGCGTGCGGCGTCACCCTCGCCCTCGAGCAGGAACTCGATCGTCCCCGCGTTTCGATAGCCGACCGCCCGGGCTGCCTCGACGGCGGCCTCGCCGAGGCGGGTCCGCAACGTGGGCGTGACGGCGGGCGAGGGAGATTCCTCGACGATCTTCTGGTGCCGGCGCTGGATCGAGCATTCGCGCTCGAACAGGTGGACCACCCGGCCGTGATGGTCGGCGAAGATCTGCACCTCGATGTGCCTCGGATGCTCGAGAAGACGTTCGACGTACAGCGTGCCGTCAGCAAAGGCCGCGACCGCTTCTCGGCGGGCGCCATGGACTGCCGTCTCGACCTCGTCGGGCGTGCGGACGACCCGCATGCCGGTGCCGCCGCCGCCGGCGGAGGCCTTGATGACGGCCGGCACGCCGACTCGGCGGGCGGCGGCCATGATGCGTTCCTCGGACTGGTCCGACGGAGTCTCGCCCCGGACGACCGGGATACCGGCCGCGTCCATCAGCCGCCGGGCCGTGATCTTTGACCCCATCCCGCGGATGGCGTCCGCCGGTGGACCGACGAAGACCAGCCCGGCCTCCGCGGCGGCGGTCGCCAGATCGGGATTCTCCGAGAGAAAGCCATAGCCCGGATGCACCGCATCGGCTCCCGACTCGCGGGCGGCCGCGAGGATCTTTGGAATCGAGAGGTAGCTCTCCGCCGCCGGGGCCGGACCGATCTCGATGGCGCGGGTGGCCGCCAGGACGTGCGGCGACCCGGCATCGACCGTGGAGTGGACGGCGACACTCTCGACTCCCAGCTCCGTGCACGCCTTGATGATCCGCAGCGCGATCTCGCCTCGGTTGGCCACGAGGAGGCGTCGGATCACTCGACCCACCGCGGCTTGCGCTTGTCCAGGAAGGCGCGCATGCCTTCCTGACCATCGGCGGAGACCCGCTGATCGGCGATGGCCGCGGACGTGATGGGCAGCACGTCGGCGGGTGGACGTGCGGCGATGCGCGGGATGAGAGCCTTCGCCGCCGCGACCCCGCTGGGGCAGGACGTCAACAGCTCCCGCACGTGGCCGTCGAGAGCCCGGTCGAGGTCGGCCTCGGGGACGATCTCGTGGACGAGCCCGATCGCCTGCGCTCGGGCGGCCGAGAAACGGGCGCCGGTCAAGAACAGCTCCCGTGCCGCGGAGACACCGATCTTCGCCAGCGCGTATGGTGAGATCGCGGCGGGGAGGATCCCGAGCTTCACCTCGGTGAACCCGAAGCGCGCGGTCTCGGCCGCCACCACGATGTCGCACACCGCCACCAGGCCCGCGCCGCCGCCGAGGGCAGCACCGTGCACGCGGCCCACGAGGGGCACCCGGAGGGTGTTCAACGCTTCGAACATGCTCGCCAGCGCCGCGGCGTCTCGGAGGTTCTCCTCGCGCGCGTAACCGACGGCCCGCGACATCCATTCGAGATCGGCGCCGGCGCAGAAGACCTTGCCCGCGCCCGACAGGACTGCCACGCGCACGCTGGAGTCGGCCTCGACGCCCTGCGCCCACCGCGTGAGGTCGGCAATGACCGTCTCGTTGAACGCGTTCCGCACGTCGGGCCGATTCAGGACGAGGTGCTCGACTGGTCCGTCGCGGCGAATCTCGAGTGCCATATGCCGCGGCTCACATTCGGAACACGCCGAATCGCGGGTCGGCGATCGGGGCGTTGAAGGCGGCCGAGAGGCCCAGCGCGAGCGCCGATCGCGTCTCGGCCGGGTCCAGGATGCCGTCGTCCCAGAGCCGCGCGGTCGAGTAGTAGGGCGATCCCTCGCGCTCGTATTGCTCGAGGATCGGCGCGCGGATGGCCGACGCGTCCTCCGCGCTGAACGTCTGTCGCCGACGCGCGCGTTGCTCGCGTTTGACCGTGACCAGGACCTCGGCCGCCTGCTCGGCGCCCATCACCGAGATCCGGGCGTTCGGCCACATCCAGAGCAGTCGTGGCTCGTAGGCGCGGCCACACATGCCGTAGTTACCGGCCCCGAACGATCCGCCGATGAGGACCGTGAGCTTCGGCACGGTCGTATTCGCGACGGCGTGCACCATCTTGGCGCCGTCCTTCGCGATACCGGCACGCTCGTACTGCTGGCCGACCATGAAACCGGTGATGTTCTGCAGGAAGATGAGCGGGATCGATCGCAGGCTGCAGAGCTCGATGAAGTGCGTCGCCTTGAGGGCGGATTCGGAAAAGAGGACGCCGTTGTTGGCGACGACGCCGACGAGGAAGCCGTGGAGGCGCGCGAAGCCGGTCACCAGCGTCGGCCCATACCGCTCCTTGAACTCCTCGAACCGCGAGCCGTCCACGAGCCGTGCGATGACCTCTCGCACGTCGTACGGGCGTCTGAGGTCCGCGTTTACGATCCCGTAGATCTCCGCGGGGTCGTACGCGGGGTCCTCCGGCGTCGCCGTGTCAGTGGGCAGGCGCTTGGTGGTGCCGAGCGTCGACGCGATCGTCCGCGCGATCCGCAGCGCGTGCGCGTCGTCTTCGGCCAGGTAGTCGGCGACGCCAGAGAGCCGGGTGTGCACGTCGGCGCCCCCGAGGTCCTCGGCGGTGACCTCCTCGCCGGTGGCGGCCTTCACCAACGGCGGTCCGCCCAGGAAGATCGTGCCGGTACCCTTGACGATCACGGTCTCGTCGGCCATGGCCGGCACGTAGGCGCCGCCCGCCGTACACGATCCCATCACGACCGCGATCTGCGGGATGCGCGCCGCGGACATCCGCGCCTGGTTGTAGAAGATGCGGCCGAAGTGCTCGCGGTCGGGGAACACCTCGGCCTGCAGCGGCAGATACGCCCCACCCGAGTCGACGAGATACATGCAGGGGAGGTGGTTCTCGAGCGCAATCTGCTGCGCGCGCAGGTGCTTCTTCACAGTGGTCGGGTTGTAGGTGCCGCCCTTGACCGTGGCGTCGTTGGCGACGACGACGACCTCGCGTCCCGAGACGCGGCCGATTCCGGTGACCAGACCGGCCGCGGGGGAGCGGCCCGCGTACAGCTCGTGGGCCGCCAGCGCGGAGAGCTCGAGAAACGGTGACTCGGGGTCGAGCAGTCGTTCGAGCCGGTCGCGGACCAGCAGCTTGCCCTGCGCCTGGTGCCGCTGGATGGCGCGAGCGCCGCCTCCCGCCCGCGTCTCCGCGAGCTTCTGGTGCAGCTCGGCCACAAGGCACTCCATGTGCGCCCGGTTCTCCTGGAACTCCGGGCTCTCCGGGCGGACGCGCGTCTCGAGGACGTCCATGGCTATGTGAGCCGGGCGGGACGGAAACGCGAGGAGCGCGAGCCGACGACGACGTTCACCAGCCGCAGCAATCCGTCTTGAAGCCGCACGAGGGACACCGCCAGACGGCATGCATCCGAAACATCTCGGCCCCGCAGCGCTCGCAGAGCACCTTGTCGTCGACCGGAGCCCCGGACGGCGTCGGGGGCGGCGGGGCGGGGCGCGTCGGCTCTGGCATGAGCGCATTATAGCCCGGGGGACTTAACCCCAGAACTCACTTGAGTTGACCACGTTTGGCATGTTCTGGACACCGAGGGCGGTGTTGCTCCTCGGTCATTTGGGCCCACCAAACTCCCTCGTCGCGCCTTGCCCTCGATGCCCAGCCCACGCCAAACGTGGTCAACTCAAGTGAGTTCTGGGGTTAGGCGGCCGGCCCGAGGCGGCGCGGCCGCCGCCGTGTCGTGAGCGGTCCGGGAACCTTTATATAATGTGAGCACGCGCGCACTGCCGACGGGACCCTCGCGGCACCCTGTCAGGTTGTACGCTCTCCGGGTTCTCGTCACGGTCTGTCTCGGTCGTTCTCGAGCGATCCCCGTGCGGGGCTGTGCAGATGGATATCGTCGAAACCACCGGTTGGTTTGTCGGGCGTGTGCTCGCCGGCGTCGGAGATCTGGCCATCTTCGCGGGTCGGGCGCTACGCGAGATCTTTCGGCGGCCCTTCGAGCTGCGCGAGACGATCCGTCAGATTCACGAAGTGGGCTGGCGATCGGCGCCGTTGATCGGGATCTCCGGGTTCGCGGTCGGGGTCGTCCTGTCGATGCACACGCGCGCCTCGCTGGAGCGGTTCGGTGCCGAGGCACTGATCCCGGCCGGTCTCGCGATCGCCCTGGTGCGGGAGACCGGACCGCTGACCGCGGGCCTGCTGCTCTCGGGTCGTGTCGGGGCGGGTATCGGCGCCGAGCTGGGCGCCATGCGGGTCACCGAGCAGATCGACGCGCTCGAGGTCTGTGCCGTCGACGCGTTCAAGTATCTGGTGGTCACCCGGGTCGTCGCGTGCATCATCGCGGTGCCCATCCTGACGACCCTGATGAACTTCACCGGCATTCTGGGCGGTTTCGTGGCCGAGAGCGCCATCACGGGCATGTCGTTCCAGCTCTACTTCCAGCGGGCGTTCTCGCTGATCGAGCTGACCGACTACGTCCCCGCGACGCTGAAGACGATGGTCTTCGGCTTCATTATCGCGGCGGTCGCGTCGTATCTGGGCTTCACGACCGAACGCGGAACGGAGGGAGTCGGGCGCGCGTCGACGCGAAGCGTAGTCATGGCGTCCATCCTGATTATCATGAGCAACGTGTTGCTCGTGCGGCTGATCTTCTTCCTGTTTCCGGAATCGGCTGGATGAGCGAGGCGGACCCGGCCATTCGGCTGGATCACGTCTCGAAATCGTTCGGGACCCGCACGATTCTCGACGACGTCTCGTTCGACGTGGCGCGGGGAACCGCGGTTGTGATCCTGGGACGCAGCGGGACGGGCAAGAGCGTAGCCCTGAAACACATCATCGGACTGCTGAAGCCGGACCGCGGCCGTGTGTTCGTCGAAGGCGAGGACATCGCGGCGCTCGACAGCCGGGGCCTGGCGCGAGTGCGGATGCGTATGGGGTTTCTGTTTCAGAATGCGGCGCTCTTCGATTCCATCACCGTCGGCGAGAATGTCGCCTTCCCGCTTCGCCGCCACTCGACGCTGTCCGACATCGAGATTCGTGGCCGTGCCCAGGAAAAGCTGGCGCAGGTCGGGCTGGCGAAGGAATATGAGAAGATGCCCGCCGACCTGTCGGGAGGGATGCGCAAGCGGGCGGGCCTGGCCCGGGCGCTCGCGCTGGACCCGTCGATCCTCTTGGTGGACGAGCCGAGCGCGGGACTCGATCCGATCACGTCCGGGGAGATCGACGCCCTGTTGCTCGATCTCAAGGCGCGCGGGGGAACGACCCTCGTGGTGGTCACGCACAATATTCCGAGCGCGCGGGCGGTGGGAGACGAGCTGGCGATGATTCACGAAGGGCAGGTGATCGCCCGCGGCGCCGCGACGGACTTGGATCGCAGCTCGCTCCCGATCGTACGAGAGTTCATGCGGTCGACCGGTAGCGGGTAGCAGAGGACTGGGGGCTGGACGTGCCGTCATCACGGTCTGTGGGCGTTGGCGTCTTCGTGTTGGGCGGGCTGCTGCTCTTTGCGGTGGGGCTGTTCATGATCGGCCAGCGTCGCATGCTGTTCGCCGAGCAGTTCGAGGTGTATGCGGAGTTCGCGGAGCTGGCCGGGGTCGAGTCTGGCGCCAAGGTCAGGGTTTCGGGCATGGACGCCGGCGAGATCACCGAGATCAGCGTTCCGCCGGGCCCGGGTGGGCACTTCCGCGTGCGAATGCGTATCCTCGAAGATCTGCACCAGATCGTGCGCGTCGACTCGGTGGCCACGATTCAAACGGACGGCCTGGTCGGGAACAAGCTCGTCGAGATCGGCGCCGGGAGCGAGGGGGCGCTGCCGGTGCCGGATGGATCGACGATCGACAGCCGAGAGCCGTTCGATCTGGAAGATCTGACTGACCAGATGACCGAGACCGTCCAGCTGCTCCAGGCGACGTTCGAGGGCCTGCGGATCGATCTGAGCTACGCGGTCGGTCAGATGGGGGAGACGGTCGACCTCACCGATACGTTGATCGAGGACATCGGCCGGGACGTGAAGACGATCACGACGACCGGCACCCGGGTCGTGAGCAGCGCGCAAACGATCCTCGAGGGCATCCGCGGTGGGCGTGGGACCGTGGGACGGCTGGTCACGGATGACGAGCTCTACAAAACCGCCACCGAGATGGCGCGCCAGGCGAACCAGGCGATCAGGAACATGCGCGAGGCCTCGGAGGAGGCCAAGGAGATGGTCGCGAGCCTCCGAGGTGATCTGTCGTCCCCGGACGGCGCGACGGGCGGTCTCGTGACCGATCTGCGATCGACCCTCGGTTACGCCAACGAGGCGATGGCCGATCTGGCGGACGACGCCGAGGCGCTCAAGCGCAACTGGCTGTTCCGAGGCTACTTCGAGCGGCGGGGCTACTATGATCTGGATGGGGTGACAGTCGCGGAGTATCGCGCCGGTGCCCTGACGGACAAGGGTCGCGACGCCCTGCGAATCTGGGTCGCGGCGGACGTGTTGTTCGAATCCCACCCGGAAGGGGGAGGCGAGGTCCTGTCGGCGGGCGGCAGGGCCCGTCTCGACTCGGCGATGAGCCAGTTCCTGCGCCACCCGGAGAGCAGCCCATTGATCGTGGAGGGGTACGCGAGCGCGCCCACCGTGGACGCGGAGTTCCTGGCCGCGCGGTCCCGTGCCGTTCTGGTCCGCGACTACCTGGGAAGCCGGTTCCATATGGATGGCAACCGGCTGGGTATCATGCCAATGGGCGCCGAGGCCTCCGGCAGTCCTGACGGCGACACCTGGAACGGGGTCGCCCTGGCGCTGTTCGTCCGACCCGACGCGCGGGCGGCGACCGGAACCGGGAGCTAGTGCACCGCCGGCGAGCGCTACCGGATCAACTGGGACAGGCCATTGAAATGGCAGAAGGAGAAGGGAGGCAAAGGTGGACGATCGGGCACGCGTCATGATGTCGGCGCTCCTCGGTGGGCTCCTCGGCGGACTGTGCGGGTTCCTCTATCTCACCGAGGAGGGTCGCAAGGTTCGCGACCGGATCGAGCCGTTCTTCGACGAGTTCGGGGAGGAGATGCGCGGTCTGCGCCAGAAGGTGGACAAGGCGCGTCAGGCCGCGCAGGAAGGGGTCGACTCGTTCCACGAGATCACGAGTCAGACTGGCGCCGATCGGGAGCGGTGGCGAGGCGGCGCGGGGCCGCAGATGCCACATTGATCGAGGGGGATCCGCTGCGATGGATAGCAATCTGGGAACGACGAACGTGTTCCTCGGGATCATGGCGGTCGTGAGCGTGATCCAGATGCTGGTGCTGGTTGTCGCGGCCGTCGTCGGCTACCGGCAGCTCAGAAAGTTGAACGCGCTCCTCAAGGACTACGAGCATCGACATGTCGACCCCCTCTCCGTGAAGGCCACAGAGATTCTCGCCGACGTGAAGGGCGTCACGGCACGGGTGAGCCAGGAGAGCGAGCGTGCCGATGTTGTGTTGCGCAACGCGCTTGGCGTGGTCGACGAGGCGACGACGCGGGTTCGCGCGAACATGCAAGCCACGCTGGGCGTGACGACGGCCGTCATCGGGGCGGCGCGTGCGGTGGTCGACTCGCTGACCGGCGGCGGAAAGCGAGAACGGCGGCCTCCCCCGGCCGATCCGGACGATCCGCCGCCGGGTGCCGCGTCGAGCGACCACTAACGAGTGGACTGTTGCAGCCCACGCGTGACGGAGGATCCATGGGGAATCGACCGGACGATGGCGGCGACACCGCGTTCTTGCTGGGCCTGCTGGCCGGTGGCCTGATCGGCACCGCGCTCGGGCTGCTGCTCGCACCCAAGCGCGGCGCAGAGCTGCGGAGCGATCTGTCCGCCTCGGCGGGCCGGTGGCAGCGTGCGGCCGTGAGCCGATACCAACAGGCCGCGGACCGGATCGGCCACACGGGTGGGCTCGGGCGGGAGGGACGAGAGCCCTCCGGTGATCCTGTGGCCGGTGTGCCGGACGTCGACTCGGCCTGACACCCACCGCCCGGAGCCGCGCCGTGACGCCGCTCTCACCGCCCAGTCACCCGGTCGGATGGGTTCGCCGAATCTTGGCCGGGCTCTGGGAGGAGATCCGGCTGACGGGGCTGGCGTCGGGGCGCGCGGTCGGCTCTTTCTACGCCGGGCACGATCTCACCTACGCCGCTTCGATCGCCTACTACGGTCTCCTCTCGCTCTTTCCCTCGCTTCTCCTGTTGCTCGCGGGGCTGGCCGCCATCACGGCGCGCGAGATCGATCGGTCGGCGGTCCTGGAGCTGGTGCTGAAGTTCGTCCCGGAACAGATCGACTTCGTCCGCGGGCAACTCGATGCGCTCGCCCAGACGCGGGGCTCGCTAGGGCTGGCCGGCTTCCTGCTCGTGATCTGGGCGGCGCTGGGGTTCTTCGGTGCGATCAACTCGGCCGTCAACGAGGCCTGGGGCGTGGAGAAGAAGCGCAGTTTCTTCATGCATCGGCTCGTCTCCTTCCTCATGCTCGTCACCGCGGCCGGGTTGCTGGTGATCGCGCTCGTCCTGGTGAGCGCGATCGGGTTGGTCGAATCCGAGGTGCCGCTGGTCGCGGTCCTCGTCGAGTATCTGCCCTGGCTCAGCGTGGTGACCGGCGTCCTGTTTCGCAACACGGCGACGCTGCTGCTCATCCTGGTGGTGGGGCTCATCTACTACTTCGTTCCCAACGCGAGCGTCCGATTTAGGGACGTATGGGTCGGCGCCGTCCTGACGGGGCTGCTGTGGCGCAGCGCGCTTGCGGCGTTTTCCTGGTATCTCCGCGATCTGTCCCGTTTGAGTAGCCTCCACGGCTCGGTCACGGCGGTCGTCGTGTTCCTCGTGTGGGTGTACGTCTCGGCCGCGGTCTTGCTCCTCGGGGTCGAGTTCACCGCCGCGCACGCGAAGCTTCGGCGGCTCGACCGGCGGCGGCTGATCCACGGGCGCCCAGGAATCCCTTGGAGCGCTCACGGGGCAACTCGGGCATGAACCCGCTGCGTACTCGGCCGGTGACGGGAGTGTCAAAAAAGGACGAGACAGGGAGCCGTCTCGCTTGACCGCTCCCTGCGTTTCAACGGTGGGCTGCCGAGAGGACGTTTTCTCCTGCTGAGCGCAGGAGAGGAGGGTTGCTCTTGCCACTGAGTGGCGCTCTCGCTATCCGACTAAGCAGGGCAGATGCCAGCGCACGGATCGCCTGCCGCGAGTGAATCAGGGGGTTCGCGTGTGTTGCCGATCAGCAGGGTCGGTCGAGGGCACGAGAGGCCGTCACCCGGTGTCGGTCCTCCGACAGCCGGCGGGCTCACGAGGCGGTGGTGGCGACGCGCAGCAGGGCCCGGAGCAGCGCCTCGGCGAACGTCGGGACGTCGTCCGACTTGCGGGACGTGATCAGGTTGCCGTCCTCGACCACCGGCTTGTCCACGTAGAGGCCGCCCGCGTTCTTGACGTCGATGGCGATCGAGGGCCAGCACGTGAGGGTCCGCCCGCGTAGCGCGTCCGCCGAGATGAGCAGCTGCGGACCATGGCAGATGGCGCCGACGGGCTTGCCGGCTTGCATCGCGTCACGAGCCAGATCGACCATGGCATGACGCAGGCGCATCCGATCCGGAGCGTAGCCACCGGGGATCACGAGGGCGTCGAAGTCGGTCATCCTGGCTGCGCCGGCGGCCATGTCCGACGTGACCGTCGTGCCGCCGTGCCTGTCCGCCGGTGTGGCCCCGGAGGTGGGACCCACGAGCGTCACGGCTACACCGGCGCCGCGCAGTGCGTCGAGCGTGCCGTTCAGCTCGCGCGCGTCGAAGCCCTCCTCGACGAGCATCGCGACCCGCTTGCCCGCGAATGACGCCGCGCCGTCGCCCATGTCCATCCCTCCGTGACCGAGATTCTACACCAACTCGGACGCGGCCTCGTGCCGCGCGCGACGCTTGCGAGCCCCCCCGAGAACCGGTAGCATGGGTTCGGGTCGCCGAGGGCGGCTCGGGCCTCCACGTCTCGTTTCCACGCACACTTCATGTCGAATCGCCTTGCCGCCGAGCGCAGTCCCTATCTGCTTCAGCACGCCGAGAATCCGGTCGACTGGTACCCGTGGGGCGCCGAGGCCTTCGCGAAGGCGCGCGAAGACGGGAAGCCGATCTTCCTCTCGATTGGCTACTCCACGTGCCACTGGTGCCACGTGATGGAGCACGAGTCGTTCGAGAGCCGGGCGGTGGCGGACGTGCTGAACGAGAAGTTCGTCTCGATCAAGGTCGACCGGGAGGAACGGCCCGATCTCGACCGGGTCTACATGTCGTTCGTGCAGGCGACGACCGGCTCCGGCGGGTGGCCGATGAGCGTCTGGCTCACCCCGGATCTCAAGCCGTTCTTCGGGGGGACCTACTTCCCTCCGGACTCGCGCTGGGGGCGGCCCGGGTTCGTCGAGATCCTGAACCACATCTCGCAGGTGTGGACCAGCGACCGTGGGCGGGTGACCGGCTCGGCGGAGCAAGTGATGGCACGACTCCGGGCCGCGCACGATGGGCGCGCCGGCCGTACGGACTCGGCCCCCGGTGCCGAGGCCGGCCCGGGCGGCGTCACCGGCCGATCGCGTCTGGTCGCCGCGCTTCGTGAGGCGGTGGCGCAGAGCGCGCAGGCGTACGACGCGGAGCGGGGTGGGTTCGGGGACGCACCGAAGTTCCCACGTCCCGCGGAGCTGCTGTTCCTGCTGCGAGAGCACGCGCGAACGGGCGAGACGTCGCCCCGCGACATGGCGGTCGGCACCCTGCGCGCCATGGCGCTCGGCGGGATGCGCGACCACGTGGGCGGTGGCTTTCACCGCTACTCGGTCGACGCGGAGTGGCGCGTCCCGCATTTCGAGAAGATGCTCTACGATCAGGCCCAGCTCGTGCTGGCCTATCTGGAGGCCGCCCAGGTCACGGACGATGCGGTCCACGCGACCGTGGCGGCCGACACCCTGACCTATGTGTTGCGGGAGATGACGGACCCCGCCGGTGGCTTCTACTCGGCCGAGGACGCGGATAGCGTGCCGCCCGAGCTGGTGGCGACGCCGTCACCGGTCAAGCAAGAGGGTGCGTTCTACGTCTGGACCGATGAGGAGATCGGCGCGGTGCTGGGCGACACCGCCGATCTCGCGCGCCACCGCTTCGACATCCGGCCCGAGGGGAACGCGCCGCACGATCCGCAGGGCGAGTTCCGACACAAGAACCTGCTCTACATTGCGCGCTCGACCGACGAGGTGGCGACGCGGGCCGCCCGGTCGGCGGATGAGGTGAGCACGGCCCTGGCGGTCGTGCGCCGCACGCTGTTCGAGACGAGGTCGGAGCGCCCGCGGCCCCACCTGGACGACAAGATTCTCACCTCCTGGAACGGTCTCATGATTGCGGCGTTCGCCCGGGCAGCCCGCGTGCTCGAGGCGCGAGAAGAAGACGGCTCCGGGGCCACCGCGTATCTCGAGGCCGCGCGGCGGGCCGCGGCGTTCGTGCACCGGCGCATGTGGAACGAGGAGACGGGGACGCTGTATCGGCGGTATCGAGCCGGAGAGGCGGGGATCGACGGTTACTGCGAGGACTACGCCGGCCTGGTCTGGGGGCTGGTCGAGTTGATCCAGGCCGACCCGGACCCGATGTGGCTGGAGTGGGCGTTGCGCCTGCAGCGCCGGCAGGACGAGCTGTTCTGGGATGCTGATGAGGGCGGCTGGTTCAGCACGAGCGGCGAGGACCCGACGGTGCTGCTGCGTTTGAAGGAGGAATACGACGGGGCCGAGCCATCGGCGAACTCGCTCTCGGCGATGAACGTCCTGACCCTCGGACACCTCACGGGGGAGGCGGGCTTCGCGGAGAAGGTCGACCGCATGCTGGTCCGGTACGGGTCGAGGCTGGGCGGGCTGGCGCGGGTCCTGCCCTACTTCATGTCCGTCGTGTCGACGCTCCAGGCGGGCGTGCGGCAGGTCGTGCTGGTCGGCCCCGCGGACGATGAGACGACCCGCGCCATGCGGCGGGTGCTGGCGCGAACCTATTCCCCGTTCACGCTCGTCATACACGTGGAGCCGGGCGATCGTCAGGCACGCATGGCTGGATTGCTGCCCTGGGTCGGGCGGATGACGACGCGGGGCGACCGGGCGACGGCCTACGTGTGTCGTGACTTTGCGTGCCAGGAGCCCGTCAACGACGTCGCGGGACTCGAGCGCGTGCTGGTCGCCGGATGAAGAACCTTCTCGCCGGCGGCGAGCCGGCCGCGGCGCCCCAAGTGGAGGACGCGCCTTGACGTTTCGGGTGGAGGTGGTCCTGCGCGACACCAACCACGCAGTGACCGAGACCGTGGACCACGCCGGGAACGACGCGTCGGACTGGACGGAGGGGGATGTCGACCGGGTCCTTCGGACCATTCTGCTCGCCATTCATCACGCCAAGTATCCCGAAGACGGCGCCGAGCCAACGGTGACGCTTCGGGGGATGAGCTGGATCGTGAATCCCTTCGACGAGGGGGTGGTGATCGCCGTGGAGGTTCCCAGTGGTGCAGCCGTGGCCGGGCCCTTCGACATCCCCCTCGAGCGGCTGGACGGGATGGTGGGGCGGGTCATCGGGGCATCGACGTCCGAACCGGCGCCAGGCATCCACTAAACTGAGGGCGAACAAGGGGAGACAGAGATGAAGAAGGTACGCATCTTTGCGGGCATCGTGATCGGTTGCGCCGCGACCGTGATCGGTCCGGCGGCGACCGAGGTCGTCGCGCAGGACAAGGTGGGCCGGCTGCCAATCGTGGACAAGGCGATCGAGTTCCACGGGGGCGATCTCTATGAGTCCTCCATCATGTCGCTCACGATCACGTCGCTCTCGGGGGGCTTCGACATGGTGGCTAACCTCGGTGACCAGTTCGACTACACGGTGACGGGCGAGGTCGGTCGCGAGGAGAAGTATCTCCGCAAGGTGCACTTCACCAACACCTCCGTGCGCGAGTGGCGCGACGGCGAGGAGGTCGAGCTCGACGACGAGACGTCCCAGCGCGCGAGGGACTTCGTCAACGCGCGGGTCTACTTTCCGTTCCTGCCCTACGGTCTCAATGGTGACGACGTGTTCAAGGAGGACCTCGGCATCGAAACCTGGGAGGGCAAGCCGCTTCACAAGGTGCGCGTGTCGTTCAAGCCGGGCACGAGCACGGATGCCGACGACGCCTATATGTACTGGTTCGATCCCGAGACCGGGCGGGTCGAGCAGTTCGCGTACGACTTCAAGGTCGGAAACGGAGGGCTGCGGTTCCGCAAGCCCGTCAAGTTCACGCGGGTCGGAGGCGTCCTGTTCTCGGACCAGGAGAACTACGCGGTCAACGGACAGGGGTTCTCGGTCAATTCCCTGACGCCCGATTACGTCAAGACCGAGATGAAGCTGCTCTCGACGATCAGGATCTCAAACGTCAAGATTGAGCCCCATGGCTCGTGACGTCCTCCTGACTCCGGCCATCGTTCCTGCCGTGCCTTCCCCTGACGGCACCGATCTGCTCGGCTGGTTCGACAACATCGACATCTATCTGTTCGACCAGATTCTCAAGGGACGGTTCGGGCCCGGGACGACCCTGCTCGACGCCGGCTGCGGCCACGGTCGCAATCTCGTCTACTTCCTCCGCGCCGGGTGCGATGTCTTCGGCGTCGACCACTCGCCGGTGGCGATCGGGGAGGTGCGAGCGCTCGCCGCGCGGCTGGCGCCCCGCCTCCCCGCAGACCGCTTCCGGGTGGAGGAGATCGAGCGAATGTCGTTCGCGGATGCGGCCTTCGACGCGGTGATCAGCAGTGCGGTGCTGCATTTCTCTGCCGACGTGGCCCAGTTCGAGGCGATGGTGTCAGAGATGTGGCGGGTGCTCCGCACGGGGGGGATGCTGTTCGCGCGGCTCGCGTCGTCGATCGGGATCGAGGACCGGATCCAGCCGCTCGGAGCCGGGCGCTACCATCTGCCCGATGGCAGCGACCGGTTCCTGGTCGACGAGGCGCTGCTGCGCCGGCAGTCCCGGCGGCTTGGGGGCGCCTTTCTGGAGCCGATCAAGACGGTCAATGTCGAGCATCAGCGCTGCATGACGACGTGGTGTCTGCGGAAGGGCTGACCCATGCAGGACGGGGCCAGGCGGGATGCAGCGCCGGCCGACTGCAGCAGGGCTTTCACCACGGGCTGCTAGCCCCGCGCGGTGATGCGGTCGAGGAGGAGTGACTCGGCCTCGAGGGCGGCGGTCACGGCGTCGGCATCGCTGTCGTCGTTGTAGGCGTGGAACGCGACACGCAGCCCGGTCCCACGGCTGGAGGTGATCACGCCCCGATCCTGGAGGCGGCTCACCAGCCGCTCGGCATCATTGCTGCGCACGACCACGAGCGGGCCTCGCCGGGCCGGGTCGGACGGGGTCGCCACGACGCAACCCGCATCCCGCGCCCAGTCCAGGAATCGGCGCACGAGCCGGTCGACCTGGGCCCCGATGACCTCGTAGCGCAGCGATTCCAGCAGCAGTACGCCGGCCGTGGCGCCGTAGACGCTGGGAATTGGTGGGGTGCCCGTCTCGAACCGCCGGGCGCTGGGCGCCCAGTCGAGCACGTCGGCGCGGAAGGCGAACGGCTCGATGCGTCCGAACCAGCCGGTGACGGTCGGCTCCAGGTGCTCGACGAGCTCACGACGCACGTAGAGTAGCGCCACGCCGGAGGGCCCAAGCAGGTATTTCAGGCAGCCGGTGATCATGAAGTCGACGCCCAGCCGCTTAACGTCGAGCGGCGCAGTGCCCGTGTGCTGATAGTCGTCCAGGAACAGATAGGCCCCGCGATCGCGACAAAGCGACCCGAGCGCGGCAATATCGGTCTTGAAGCCGTTGCGAAAGCAGACGTGCGAGGCCGGCACGAGCAGCGTCCGGTCGTCGATCGCCTGTGCATACGCGTCGACCGGCAGCGTGTCGTCCACCGCCCTGGCCCACGCGATGCGTGCTCCCCGTCGTTGCTGGGCCAGCCAGACCTGCGACATCGTGGGAAACTCGAACTCGCCCAACACGACGCCGTTCCGCGTTGACCCGAAATCGAAGGTCGTCGCCAGGGCGCTGATGCCGTCCGACGCGCTCGGCACGACGGCGATCTCGTCAGAGTCGGCGCCGATGGACCCGGCAAACACTCTCCGCAGCCGCTCGACCTCCTCGACCCATTCGTCCCACGGCGACCCACGCTCGGCCCAGGACGTCAGATAGGACTCCATCGCGCGCTCGACATCGATCGAGAGGGCGCCCTGCGAGCAGTTGTTGACGTAGGTGCGGCGCGCGAGAATCGGGAATCGCGATCGGAACTGCTCGAGCGCCGTGGGCGGCATCACACGGTCTCCGAGATCACGCAGGGCGTGCGAAGGTCCTGCACGCCTCACTATGGCATCCCCCGGTGCCGCCGTGTCAAACCGACCGTGCCGACCGCCCGTGGCCGGGCGGGCGCCGGATGGCCGAGCGGCGGCGATCGAACGCCGGAACGCCCATAAGCTGCATGGTAGAGTCAGGTGGGGTGCCGGCGGTCCGTACCCACGCACGCCCAGGACCACAGAATCGCGGGGCCGCACGACGCCGGGGTGGCGGAACTGGCAGACGCACGGGACTTAAAAGCGTCTACAAGTAAAAATTTAGAAACTATAAATATCTGTAAATAAAGCCACTATTTACATTCTAAACGATTGCGATACTGTTTCACATGTGTTTCACAGTTCAGACTATTTTCAGCATGTTTTGAGAGTGTCAGCAGATGCCAGAAACACACACCATCCTCGGCGGCAAGGTCCACGTCTACCGGCGTGAAAACAGCAGCCGCTGGCAGTGCTCGACCTATCTTGGCGGCAAGAACCGCCGCATCAGCACGAAGGAGGACAGCCTCTCGAGAGCTAAGGAAATCGCCGAAGATTGGTATCTTGAGCTCCGCGGCAAGCTCCGAAGCGGCGAGCTTCAGAAGGAAGCGAAACAGAAGAAGGGAAAGACCTTCCAAGAGGCGTCCGAACAGTTTCTCACCGAATTCGAGCAGCTGACCGTCGGCCAGCGAAGCCCCGTCTACATCAGCGGGATCCGCCGCCGGCTCGGGGTCAATCTGCGCCCGTTCTTCGGCAATCTCGGCGTCTCCGAAATTACCGCCGGCAAGATTCAGGAATACCGTGTCCATCGCATGAAACAGTCGATGGAAAAGCTGGGGAGGCCGCCCGCGCGCAACACGACGCATCAGGAAATCGTTACTTTGCGCCAGGTGCTGAAGACCGCCCTGCGGCACAACTGGATCACACACCTGCCGGACATGTCCGCGCCCTACGGTGTCTCCGGCAAGATCTCTCATCGCGCTTGGTTTTCCCCTGACGAATACAAACAGCTTTACGAGGCGACGCGGCGACGCGCGCGTGCGCCCAAGGCGCCGCGTTACAAATGGGAATCAGAACAGCTCCACGACTTTATCCTGTTCATGGTCAATACTGGGCTGCGCCCGGATGAGGCAAAACGCCTTCAATTCCGCGACGTCGCGATCGTCGAGGACGACGCGACCGATGAAACCATCCTCGAGATCGAGGTGCGCGGCAAGCGCGGCGTCGGCTACTGCAAGAGCACAAGCGGCGCGGTGCGCCCGTTCGAGCGACTGAAAGCCCGGCTGCGTCCCCCTCACGCAACCAGCAACGGCCGGAAGGCGCGGCTTCCGCGCCAGGCGGCGGCCAACAACGTGGCGAACGGCAGTCCGGATGACGAGAACGCCTGGCGCTTGCCCGAGCCGACCGATCTTGTCTTCCCGAAATTTTCCCGTGAACTCTTCAAGGCCGTTCTCGACGAAGAGAAGCTGAGGACCGACCGTGACGGACTCCCGCGAACGGCCTACAGCCTCAGGCACACCTACATCTGTCTGCGCCTGATGGAGGGCGCGGACATTTACCAGATTGCCAAGAACTGCCGGACCAGCGTCGAGATGATCGAGAAATACTACGCGGCCCACATCAAGACCAACCTGGACGCGGCGGCCATCAACATCCGGCGGCCGAAACGGAAGAAAAGCGCAAAGAAGAAGCGGCCCGCGCCTCACGAAGACGACTTGATTCGAGAATCCGCTTGGCGGCCTTCTGGGGTACCGTTATAGATACAATGGCTTTCGCGGGCGTGGCGGAATGGCAGACGCAACGGACTTGAGCCGAACTTGAGTGCCCGCCGGGAAACCGGCGGTGCAGAACTGCCCAAACTCGGGGAACCCTTTGAAATGGCGATCCCGAGCCAAGCTCGGACGGCAGACCGTCCGAGAAGGTGTAGAGACTAGACGGGCAGCACCTAAGCCGCGGCAATCATCCGCGGGATGGTGAAGGGATAGTCCAGACCGCAAACCTGGCCAACCGGCGTGCACGCGCCAGGCCAGGGCGGCGAAAGCCGAAGCGGTACGAAAATCCGTAGGGCCGCAAGGCTCGTGAGGGTTCGACTCCCTCCGCCCGCACCACCTCTTGATCGGTGCTCGCCGGGAACCAGCTGGAACACCTGATCCAGCCCCGGCGACCAATGAGGGAGGCCCCTCCCGCATCCGCCAGCCACCACCGCCCCGGCTCTTCGGTCCGACCTACCGGCGTTCCACACCTCAGGCCAAGCGTAAGCTTCCCCGTCAATGTAGACATTACGGACCTCGTTGGACACTCTGGAGCCCCAGGAAGGGAGGCAGATGGTGTCCAAGGCCCAACGTGATATTCGGCGTACACGGCAAGTACTCGAGTACGCCGTGCGAATCAGGAACATCCGGAAGACCTGTCGACACGTTGGCAGTCCTCGGTGCTGTTCTATGTCTGGCGGGCCGCGTTTGAACGCGACGGTGAGGCTGGGCTCGTCAACAAGCGCCCGGTGGCCCGTTCACCTCCGCGCCCCACGCGCCCGGAGGTCGTGGAGCAAGTGCTGCACGTGCGGCGGACCTATCCCCTCGGCCCGCAGCGGATCGTCTGGTACTTGGCGCGCTACCAGGGCGTGAGCGTCTCGGACGTCACCATCTACCGCAGGCTGCGGCGCCACGGGCTGCGTCGTGTGCCCAATCGCGTGGGCCGGCGCGCCGTGCAGACCCATCGCTAGGCCAAACAGGTCCCTGGGCATCACGTGCCGGTCGACGTGAAGTTCCTCACGCTCCAAGGGCCAGCCGGGCAGCGCATCCGTCGCGACCAGTACACGGCGATCGATGATGCCACTCGGATCCGTGCGCTCCGCGTCTACCGGCGACACACACAGCAGCACGCCATCGCCTTCGCAGACGACGTGATCCGGACGTTTCCCTTCCGTATTCACACGGTGCGCACCGACCGCGGCCATGCGTGCCAGGCGCTGGTTCATTGGCACCTCGCGGACCAGGGTATCCAGCACGTCTACATCAAGCCCCGCACCCCATCGCACGGATCAGCAGGAGTGCTATCAGCTCCTGAGCGACAATATCCCCCGTTCGCAATCAGTGTCCGAGGGCGTTGGAGACCCTCTGTGGACGGCGTGAGATCGTGGACCGCAGAGACGACCACGCGCTGATCAGCGCTGCGGGGCACCATCGTCACCCCCGCCGTTGTCACCGAACGACGATCGCGCGTCGGGCAGCGACGCGTACGCGTGGCGGGCGGACAGAGGCACAAGAGAGCCGAACCGCCGCGCAGGACGTTCCTGTACTTCCTCTGGCGTGCGGGCCTGCTCGGCGGCCGGCGCTGAGTCGCACGCTACCTTGGAAGCAGCGGGAGTCGAACCCGTCCATGATGTTTCTCTAACCTGGTGATAGCGCGTTACCTCTGGTCCTAACGGGTTTGGCCACTTCAACTTAGCTCTCGACAGGCGTCAACAGCAGTTGTCGTGAATCTACTGGAATCGACCCCGTTCTTGGAGACATGTTGGAGACGGTTGTCGAACAACGGGTGAGCCATTAATCGATTGCTACAGGCGTGTAATTCATGAGACACATCGAATGTCGCTGTAGAAAACAGGATTGAGTCTCCCTCGCCTGAAGGCGAGGGAATCAGTGCGCCGCGTCGGCTGAAGCCGACTATCACGGCGCACGTCCCAGAGCCCGAAGAGGTCCGGCCCTGCGGCCTCCTGAAGGCTTCGCCTAAAGGCGAGGGGTTTCACCCATCCCAGAGGGAGACTCTAAGGCAATGCCGTTTCGACCCGGTCAGTCAGGAAACCCACGCGGACGCCCAAGAGGGTCACGAAATAGAACGAGCCTTGCTGTGTGTGAGTGGGCCACGGGGATCATGGAAGACCCGCAGGTGCAAGCGCGTGACCTGCCGCGCGGCGCACCGGGAGCATCAGAATCGGTGCCACCGCCAGTCAGCTCGGGAGAACAGATACCGCGAGGATTCACGACGCGCGTTTAAGACGTTATTGTCAACGACGGTAGTGCGGCCGAGGCCATCCGCTCTAGCCGCCAGCGGTGAGCGTGGCCTGGCAATCGGTCTCGGCATGGAACTTGAGCGGCCACCACCCGGCGAAGTTGCCATCGGACGCGGCGATCGGCACGGCCAATGGCAGTTTGCCGGGATCGAACGTCGTCTCTCCGCCATCGTTAGTGTATCTGCGTGCCAGATCCTGGCGAAACCGGTCGACTTCCGGCGCGTCGAAAAGCGCGAAATAGAGTTGCCGAGGCGTACCCGCGACAAACTCGCGCGCGACACCGATGCAGACCGGCATGGGCGTGACGTTCGAAAGGCCGGCCTCTTCGGCGGCCTTGAGGATGTCGTCAGGCGAAAGGACCGTCCCGAGCGTGTCTCGATACTCCGAGTGCAGCACGATCGGCATCGACGCTTCCGCCGGCGAGGTCATTGACTCCATCGTCCTGATGAAAATCTGCTGGAAGAGCTCCGCGCGGAGCTGATCGGTCGGCAGCAACGTGAGGAGCCCCGCGCCCGATTGCATCGGGCTCCGGAGTGCCAGTCGCCACTCGGCGACCAGGCCAGGATCGACAACATACGGCTCCGACAGGCTGTCCTGCACGGTCTGCCAGAACAACCAGCCCAGCACGACGAGAAGCACGGCGACCACACCGACCTTTCGAAGGGCTTTACCCATTCCTTATCAGGACGGGCACGCCCCCTGTGCCAATAATCGGTGAGACAACCTTCCGAGTGAGATTAGTGTAGGGGCGGGAGAGGTTGGAGAGATGACGCGCATGCCAGACGCGGTGGAGAGCGAGGTGGTCGCGGGGCCGGGGGTGGAGGGAGCCCGGAGGGCGACGGGAGGCCCCGGCCCCGCGACCACGACCCCGGCCCGCGCCCCGGACCCGGAAGTGCCGGCGACGGTCCAACGGCGGCGTTTCTCGGCCGCGTATCGGCTCCGCATCCTCAAGGCCGTCGACGCGTGCAAGAAACCCGGCGAGGTGGGCGCCCTGTTGCGTCGCGAGGGGTTGTATTCGTCGCTCCTGACGAACTGGCGGCGACAGCGCGAGGCGGGCGCCCTGCGGGAGATGCCCCGGCGCCGCCGGGGCCCGACGCCGCGCCCCGTCGACCCGCGGGTGACCCAGCTCGAGGCCGAGAACCGCCGGTTGCAGCGGAAGTTGCAGCGCGCGGAGACGATCATCACGCTCCAAAAAAAAATTGCCGAGATCCTGGGGATCCCCCTGACACCCCTCGACGACGACGAGACCGACTAATGCAGGCCATCGACGCCGTCACGACGCCAGGCGAGACGGCGGCGCTGTGTCAGAGCGTCGGGGTGTCCCGGGCGTCACTCTACCGTCGGCGGCGCCCCGCGCCGCCGGCCACACCTCCACGGCCCCGGGCGCGGTCGCCGCGCGCGCTGGGCGCGACCGAGCGCCAGGCGGTGCTCGACGTGTTGCACAGCGCGCGGTTCGTCGACCAGTCGCCCACCGAGGTCCATGCCACGTTGCTCGAGGAGCAGACGTACCTCTGCTCCCCGCGCACGATGTATCGCGTGCTCGCCGCGGCCCACGAAGTGCGCGAGCGGCGCGCCCAGGCCCGGCATCCGGCCTATGCCGCCCCCGAACTCGTCGCGACGAGCCCGAATCAGGTCTGGTCCTGGGACATCACCAAGCTGAAAGGCCCGGTCCCCTATCTCTACTACTCGCTCTACGTCATCCTCGACCTCTTCAGCCGCTACGTCGTGGGCTGGATGGTGGCGCGCCACGAGAATGCGCACTTGGCCGAGCGCTTGATCGAGCAGACCTGCGCAAAGCAGTGCATCCAGCCGCAGCAGCTCACGATTCACGCCGACCGCGGCGCGCCCATGCGCAGCAAGCTCGTCGCGCTGTTGTTCTCGGATCTGGGCATCACCGCCAGTCATGCGCGCCCCCGCGTGAGCAACGATAATCCGTTCTCCGAAGCGCAGTTCCGGACCGTGAAGTACCGGCCGGAGTTTCCGGGCCGGTTCGGCGCACTCGAACACGCGCGCGGCGTCAGCCGCGATCTGTTCGCGTGGTACAACGACGCGCACCATCACAGCGGCCTGAGCTATCTGACGCCCGCCGATGTCCACTACGGCCGCGCCGCCACGGTCCTGGCGGCCCGTCACCGCACGCGCCTGGCCGCCTACGCGGCCCATCCCGAGCGGTTCGTGCAAGGGCCACCACGTCCAGAGACCCTGCCCACGGCGGTCTGGATCAATCGGCCACCGACACACCCCAGCCATGCGGCCCCAAGCACGACGACCGTCACCCCGAACGACCTGCAGCCGGGCGTGATGGGCCCGCCACCACGCATCGACGATCGCACGGCCACGCTCGTTACCAGCGTGGAGTCGCTACACTAAATGCTGAATCAGGTTGTCTCAAAGTCGTTGACACGGCCCGACGCGCGTTTTGAGTTCCTCCTTGGGGACCACTCCTTAACGGGCACTAGTCTAGGAGGCCTCGGCCCGCATAGGCAACTTCAGTCCCTTAGATTCTCGGCGTCGACACTCTCCTTTACCCGGCACGCCCATGTCTGGACGCACCGGCACCGGATGACTTGAAACGGCTCGTTGAACCGTTTACCGCTTTGCGCCAAGGGTCATCAATTCGTCGTTCGCACCTGAAAGTGTAAAGTCGTGTCCGTGATAGGGAGACAGACTGATGAAATTCCTATTATTGATGCTTGGTGCCGGTTTATTGGTCGCCTCCGGTGGTGAAACGGGTGAGGATTCAACCGACAGCGCCGTCGTTTCAGGACGGAGCCTTGAGGAACGACAAGAGAGCTTCCAACACACTTATGACATGCTCTCAGGGTTGATTGTTCTCAACAACGTTGATGCACTTGAACGTGTCATCGTGGCATCAGAGGAACGCTTAGAGTCTCCCTCTGGGATGGGTGAAACCCCTCGCCTTTAGGCGAAGCCTTCAGGAGGCCGCAGGGCCGGACCTCTTCGGGCTCTGGGACGTGCGCCGTGATAGTCGGCTTCAGCCGACGCGGCGCACTGATTCCCTCGCCTTCAGGCGAGGGAGACTCAATTTTGTTGTTCAAGCACAGTGTAACGTGCGGCACCAGTGCGCAAGCCCACGACGAACTCGTGGCATATCTCAGTGAAGGCCAGCATGCCACCCAACACGCCATCGTCACCGTGCAGACCCATCGGGATGTTTCAGATGCAGTGGCAACGCGCGTGAATGTGCGACATGAAACGCCGAGGTGCTATTGATTCAAGAAGGACGTGTGGTGTGGGAGGCTTCTCACTTCCGTGTCACCGCCGACACAATTAAGGATGCTATCGAACGGCATTCCTCTTCGTAGCAATTCCGCAACCCAGCATCACGAAAAACGTAAGACAGACGCTATGGGGGGTAGTGGGTCGTTGTCCAGCGCAGTACGAAGGACCGCATGTCCGCAGATCGCCGGCAGCGGCTCGAGGCCGTGGACGGCTGGGTGTGGAGGGCGAGGTCACCGAAACACGGACGAAAGAAGCCGTAGGCTGTCGATCCTCTTAGAGCCGCGCGACCCCCGCGCGACCCCCGCGCAACTAACTCACGTCCCCGTCGAACGCCCAGGTCACGCCGCGACAGTGCCCTCTCGCACGGCTTGCTCAAACCGCAGTTCTTGGAATCAGTGGCGGACAACGGTGATCTGTGGGTTGACAGGGTCCGGTGTTCACGTTAGCGTCGGACGAAATGTCAGACCATAACCCACGAGAACGGCGCCTTTTCAGGGACTTACAGGAGAAAAGTGTTCTAACCCGACAGGTGCAGCGTTTGGCTAGCTCCATGCGTCGTCTGCAGGCCCGTGCCGCCAAAAGACGAAGCAATCGCTGGAGGGCCCAGTACACCCAGTCCATCCGGCGAGCCGCGGCGAGCGTGGAGGAACTTGAGCAACAAGTTTTATCCCGGGCACAGGATCTTAGGCTCCGTGTGCGGGAGGAACTCGAAATCTCAGTTGAAGAGGTTCAGACGTTCGAAGAGCAGCACAAGAAAGAGGTCCTGGAGCTAAATGTCGCTCACCAAGCGCTGCGCACGGCTGAGCAAGCGCTGAGTGGCGCAGAGCTCGCATCCGAGGCGAGGGACAAAGCAGATCGCCTTGCCGAACTTCGGCACAAGGATCGGCGCGCCGAACGTCAAGCATCTAAGGAAGCAAAGGATGTCAAAGCAGTGGAACAGGAGCTAGCGTCTGAGGCGCGCGACCGAGAGATTCTCACGGTCGAACTCCACAAGCTTCTCGAAGAGATTGAGGTGCTTCGTCCTGAGGTCGCTGAGAGCAACCCCTAACAACCCGCGGTGCAGGACAAGAGTTAAATGGTGGAGGCGGCAGGAGTCGAATTTTATAATCGGTTGCAAATTTGGAATCCCTCGTTGAACCATCCGCCGCGCATTGGACCCTCTACCCGCTAGCAATAAGATCGGGGTCTGCACCCGCGGGAGTGCCGCGGCGAAAACGAGATTCGCTTGGGAGGGACTTATGTCATCGCTACGTCTCCTGATGTCCGTGCTCGTTAGCGCCGCGATGCTCGCGGCGTGCGCTGCGGAGTCCGAGCGACCGGCCGCGATGGCCACTGCGGAGGTTAACCCGGTCACGGGTGAGGGACTCCCGAACCCGAACCCGACACGTATCGGGAGCTGGGCGACACTGCCCGAGGGACGGGAGTGGGGCTCCACCGCCGGTCTCGACATCGACCCGACGGACGGGCATGTCTGGGGGTACGAGCGCTGCGGATCCGGCTCAGCGGGTGGACCCGGGGTCAACTGCGACAACAACCCCGTGGACCCGATCTTCAAGTTCGACCGCAACACCGGGGAGATCCTCGCCAACTTCGGCTCCGGAACCTTCGTGACGCCGCACGGCATTTACGCGGACGGCGAGGGAAACGACTGGGTGACGGACTTCGCCGGCAACGACGAGGGCACCAAAGGTCATCAGGTCCACAAGTTCAGCCCGACCGGAGAGCTGCTCCTAAGCCTCGGTATCGCCGGCCAGCCCGGGAACGGGCCGGATCACCTCAACCAGCCCACTGACGTGATCGTCGCGCCCGACGGGAGCATCTTCGTCGCAGACGGCCACACCGGGCAGAACTTGACGACAGACGAACAGATGGCCGAGGCCCGCGCGGCGGGGCTGACCGGCCGCATCGTCAAATACTCCCCCGACGGCGAGTACATCATGGAGTGGGGCGAGATCGGCACGGATCACGGTCAGTTCCGCACGCCACACGCCCTGGAGTTCGACGCTCAGGGCCGGCTCTGGGTCGCGGACCGTGGCAACCACCGCCTCGAGATCTTCGACCAAGAGGGTAACTACCTGGACTCGCGCTATCAGTACGGGCGCATCAGCGACCTCTTCATCACCGAGGACGAGATAGTGTACGCCATCGACTCCGAGTCCAACCGGCGCCGGCACATCAACTGGAGGAACGGCGTCCGCATTGGACCTGTCGATCGGGACGTGCTCGTGGGCTTCATTCCGCCGTGGGAGTCCGACAGCCGGCCGAACCATGGCGTGACGGGAGAGGGCGTGGGAGTGGACGAGGACGGCAACGTCTTCGTGGCCGAGGGACCGGCCTCGCTCAGCGATGCGGGCTCTGCGTTCACGAAGTATGCGCTGGCCAGTATGTAAGCTGGGCAGGGCGCTTTCGGCGTGTCGATCGATCGACAAGAACAGCTTCCTCTACCGATCTTGACATTTCGCGAGAGACTCTTCGACATCTACAAGAGAAGCCTGCTCCCGAGGCACTTGAATTGCGTAACGCACCCGCGTGACTAACCCCCGTCCCCGTTGAACTCCGCCGCGCCGCGGTAGGCAGCTGAGGATACGGCTTAGCTGACCTGACTGCGCATCAGGGACAATTGTGTCTGCTCGAAGTGACGTATGATCCAGGGTATGGCTAAGGTCCAAATTTTTCACAACAAGCATTGAAACTCGTCGGTCAATGCCGGAGTCAAGCCCATTCTTAGAGTCTCCCTCTGGGATGGGTGAAACCCCTCGCCTTTAGGCGAAGCCTTCAGGAGGCCGCAGGGCCGGACCTCTTCGGGCTCTGGGACGTGCGCCGTGATAGTCGGCTTCAGCCGACGCGGCGCACTGATTCCCTCGCCTTCAGGCGAGGGAGACTCAATTGAAACTCTCTACGGCTCCGGATTCGTCATGCGGCCTTCTTCGATGTCGTCGTGTCGATCTTCAGTTCTTGCTTCAACGCGGCACGAAGCGTGGGCAGGTGGCGGTAGCCCATCAGCTTCCGCAGGCGCGGCTCGATGTCCAGGAGCGCGGTCGCCAGCCAGCGGTGGCGTTGGCTCGAGTTCTGCCAGTGGTCAACCTTCGCACAGCGTTCTTCAACGAGCGCATTGACCGACTCCAGACAGTTCGTCGTCTTCAGCGACCGGCCCAGCACCCCGTACAGCCCGAGGCGATGCAGCGTTAAGGTTTCGTCCAGACCTTCTGTCAAGCTCCGAGCCGCCGACTGGTTCCGTTCGTCGAGCTCGCCCTGGAGCGTCTTGAGCGCCGTGAGGGCCTCGTCGTACTCCGGCCGGTTGTAGGCGCGCTGGAGGCGCTGACGCCACGCCGCCAGTTCGCTCTTGGCCAGGTGACTCACCACGTTCTCCCGCTTGTGCCACTGGCACCGTTGGACCAGGGCGCGGTGGCGGAAGGTCTTCCGGACGGCTGCCCGCAGCCCCTTGCTGCCGTCGAGGATCACCAGCAGGCCCTGCGAGAGGTCCAGCCCCCGCTCGACCAACGACCGCAAGCACAGCGTCAGCACCCGCTCATTCTCCGTGTCCGTCTCCACGAAGCCGAGGAAGTGTTTCGCCCCAGAAATGGTGATGCCCAGTGCGATGACCATTGTGGCCTCGGCGAACGTCTTGCCGTCCAATACGATGGCCACGACGTCCTCAGCGGCCAGGTCCCGCTCCTGGAGCTCGTGAAGCTTCGCGGCGCTGGCCTCGATGAAGCCTCGGGACACCGTCGACCCCGACAGCCCGATCGCGCCGGGAATCGCCTCGGCGGCCGCCTCGTAGTTGCGACACGAGATCCCATAGAGCCCGCGCTTCAGCAGGAGGTCATTCACCGCGCCGTCGCCATGCAACGCCTCGTAGGCGCGCAACGGAATCTCCCGCCCCGCGACCCCGCGCACCCGCGGCACCCGAATCGGCACCCGCTGCCCCGCCAGGCCGACGGTCCCAGGGTTGCTACCGTGCCGGCGGCCCCCGATCGACGCGGCCTTGCGGGCGTAGCGCTCGCCAGCCAGCGCCGTTACCTCCTCGTCGAGCACCTCCTCCACGTGCATCAAGCCCAGCGGGACCAGCGAGCGGATCAGCTCCACCTTGGCGTCCAGCTCCAGCGCGGTGTAGTCCTCGCGCCAGATGACCTCGACCCGGCCCAGCTGGCGACCCTTCTTGCGCTTCCTGACAGGACGTAGGACACTGCTCATCTCGGCTCCTTTCTCTCGTGGGTTGATGGCCGTTTTGCTTAACGTCATCAAACCACAGGGTGTGGGAGCCGTTTCAATTTCCAACTAAGTTTCGCTCACCCTCCAATGCCGTGCGCATTGCTGACGAATTGGGAGTGGAGTTCGACGAGGTGAGCTACATGCAGTCTCCCCAGGATGCTGAGACATTACGGGCGATCATCGCCAAGCTCGAAGATCCTCCTACGGCGCTGGTCCGTCGTGACTCAAAGTTTAGGAAGCTGGAACTCGTGGACGCCGATGTGGCGACCGAAGATCAGGTCGTCGATATTCTGGTGAAGTACAAGCAATTGTTACAGCGGCCGCTGGTCGTGACCGAGGACACCGCCATTATTGGTCGGCCCAAGGACCGCGTGCGAGCACTCCTAAGCTAAACCTCGCGGGTCACACCGATTAGCTCTTTCTCACTGTCAACAGCCGTCATCGTGTGTCTACTGGAATCGACTCCAGTCGACTCACTCCAGGGCACCAGTCTCTCCCTTAGCAACGTCCATGATCAATCGCGTCAGCAAATACAGTCGTGGTCCGATGGAAGCAAGTTCGACGTATTCCGCATTGTTTGAGTGCGCACCGAACCCTTCAAGGCCCATCCCTTCAATGACCGGGGCTTCTGTCTCCAGTGCGGCAAACGCCGCGTCGGTCCCGCCACCTGAAGCTTCCTCATTCACAGTCAACTCGCGACCCATTTCTCGATAGATACGCTCCGCGTGCCGAGCAAGCGCCCGAGATGTGTCGGTCGCTTTCAGCGGCGGCCGACGGCGTTCGAAGATTAAGTCAAGCTCCGTGCCTTCAATGAGTTTTCGAGTAACCCGTTGGTTTACCTCGGCCTCAATCCGGTCAAAATCTTCTATCGAAAGCGCCCGCACATCCGCGGTGGCCTGAGCCTCAGCCGGGATCACGTTCCGTGTGTTACCGGCTTGAGCTAGGGTCCAGTTCATCTTCAAACCCGTCGACGGGTCTGAAAGGTCACGGGTTTGCATCATCTGGTGAGCCAGTTCGTAAAGTGCGTTGCGACCCTGTGCCGGAGCCGAACCAGCGTGGGAGGCGCGTCCACGCACCGTCAGCTTGAACGCACCGATGCCTGAGGTCGTCAATCGGACGCGATCACGACCGCCGCCCTCGCAAGAAAACACTGCGTCATGTTCGCTACCGAGTCTCGTTATTAGTGACCGTGAACCCGGGGAGCTCACTTCTTCATCCGCGTTAATCAAAACCGTGATGAGTCCATAGTCCCGAAAGTTTAGTGCGTTGAGTGTGGCTAACGTATGAATGATCAAGGCAACACCGTGTTTGTCATCAGCAATGCCCAAACCGAAAGCTCGGCCACCCTCAATTCTGAACGGCTGCTCAGCAAGCATGCCCTTGAGATACACCGTGTCCATGTGTGCCAAGAGCAGGATTCGCCGACTACCCGCGCCTCTAAACCGGGCGACGACGCTTCGCCCAATCTGGTCAGGCGTGTCCTGCATCGAATAAATATTGGCCGGACCCACAAATGCAACATCGCCTCCCAGTTCCTCCAAACGGTCAGCGATGACACCGGCAATCGTCGAAAGTCCTTCGAAATCTCGACTTCCTGACTCGATCGAAACAAATTCCTTCATGGTCTCGATCAACGGCTCCCGCTGACGTTGCACCTCTTCTAAAACTGGTCGATCAACCTGAGCGTGAACCGGCCCGGCCACTAGAACGAAAACACCTAGCATCATCGAGGCGATAGTTCTCATATCGGCTGTCTCTCAAGAAAATGGGAAGAATAGAGTGAGTCTATACGGCAATCACATAATGCTGCGGCGACTTGCCATGTATGATACGAAGCATGGTTGCTACTTGGTTCGCCGCCGGTGCGGTGATGTGTGGATTAGGAGTGCTTCTGGGAGCCTTTGGTGCCCACGGACTCCGAGACCGCGTGACACCTGAGATGCTGGCCGTTTTTGAAACCGGCGTACGGTACCACTTGGTCCACGGGCTGGCACTACTTGCGGTGGCCTGGGCCACGACACGGTGGCCTAACACTTGGATTACTGCCTCGGGGTGGCTGTTTGTGGCTGGAATCGTGATTTTTTCTGGAAGCCTGTATCTGCTGTCCATCACCGGTGTTCGTTGGCTCGGCGCCATCACTCCGATTGGAGGCCTTTGTTTCGTAGCTGGATGGTTCATCCTTGCTCTCAGTGCTATGCGTACACCTTAAAAGACTAACGCTAATCCTTGACACCCCGTGTAGGCAGTGACCTTGTCCCCTGAAACCGTTCCAGCCCGAGCGTTAGAATTCGGGCGCAACGACCAGGAGGCAGGATGCCACGCAAACGGTACAGCACCGAGCAAATCGTCACCACATGACGCCAGGCCGAGGTGGAGGTAGGCCGCGGTCTGCGCACGCCCCAGGTCTGCAAGGAGCTGGGGGTCAGTGAGCAGACGTACGCCCGCTGGCGGAAGGAGTACGGCGGGGTGCGTCTCGACCAGGCGAAGCGCCTGAAGGCGCTCGAGCAAGAAAACACGCAGCTGAAGAAGCTGGTGGCCGACCAGGCGCTCGATAACATGATCCTGAAAGAGGTGGCCTCGGGACACGTCTGAGCCCGTCCCGGCGACGCCCAGCCGTGGTGCACGTCCAGCACCGGCTGGGCGTCTCGGAGCGGCGGGCTTGCCGAGTGCTCAGTCAGGCGCGGTCGACGCACCGGCATCGGCCGGTCGCCCCGGACGACGAACCCCGGTTGGTCGCGCGCCTCATCGAGGTGGCCACGCAGTATGGGCGGTATGGGTATCGGCGCATCACCGGGCTCTTGCGCGGGGAAGGCTGGACGGTGAATCACACACGCATCGAGCGACTGTGGCGGCGAGCAGGCCTCAACGTGCCGCAGAAACAACCGAAACGAGGCCGGCTGTGGCTCGCGGATGGCTCGTGCATTCGCCAGCATCCTGAGTATCGGCACCACGTCTGGGCGTATGACCTTGTGGCGGACCGCACGCATGACGGCCGGCCGCTGAAGATCCTCACCATCGTCGAGGAGTATTCGCGGGAGTACCTGGCGATCGTGGTCGCCCGGTGGGTGCGGTCGATCGATGTGCTGGAAACGCTCGCGGAACTCTTCGTCACCCACGGCGTCCCGGCCCACAGCCGGTCCGACTACGGTCCGGAGTTCACGGCGGAGCTCATCCGGCTCTGGCTCGAGGCCCTGCAGGTGCAGACATTGTTCATCGAGCCGGGTAGCCCGTGGGAGAACGGGTACGTCGAATCCTTCAACGGCAAGTTGCGGGATGAACTCCTCGCCCGGGAGATCTTCTACACGTTGACAGAAGCCCAGATCTTGATCGAACGATGGCGACGGGAGTACAACACGGTGCGGCCACACAGTGCCCTGGGCTACCGGCCCCCGGCTCCGGAGGCCATCACCCCAACGCCACTGAGCGGATTGAGTATGAGCCCAGCTCTCTCATAAGAACTGGTACGGCCACTGGGGGCAGGTCAGTGGTGCCACACGGGGTCCACATTCTGCGACATACGTTCTGTTCACATTTGGCGATGCGGGGCGGGTCAGCGCGATCGATTCAGGAACTGACGGGTCACCAGAATTTGGCGACCACACAGCGGTACATGCACCTGACTCCAGCCACGTTATAGGCGACGATCAGGTTGCGGAATCAACCAATCGACGTCCCCACTGTTGGAGACATGTTGGAGACGGGTCGATCTCAGATGACTAACTGACTGACAGGACAAGAGTTAAATGGTGGAGGCGGCGGGAGTCGTTCTATCGAACTCCTCGAATTTTCTAGAGTTCCAAGAAAATCGATGCGCTGAATCAGCGCGATCCGCTCAAAAGCCGAGGTAGAGACACGTATGGAGCACGTGGAGTGCGAGTACCTGGTGCTCATGTCGAAGCCGTGGGGCGAGGTGCGTTGGGCGCGGCGGATTGAGATCAACACAACGGATATGTGTTGCGCGGGGTGACGGAAGCAGGAGCTGCTGCTCCGGTGCAGCGGCGGCGGACGGCGTGGCGGCGAGCGTGTTGTGCGGCGGCGCAGAGCAGTGAGAGGATCTGGGCACGCTTGGCGTTAGGCAGCCTGTTCATGCCTCAATTTATGAGCTTTTTGCTTACCGTCAAGTATACTATTTCGCTTTAGCGGGGGTTCTACTAGGCTTTTGGAACGTAAGCACTTCCTTCCCTTGTGGCTTTCGTTTCGGGATCTGTATGCCAGTAATCTCTTCGAACGTCTCTGGCCGAAAGTACAGTCTTGCAGACAGATATTGAGGGTCTTCCCCTAACTCCTGGTGGAGCGCCGCCAGCGACTCCCGCAGCAACTCTGGTTTTTGCGCCTCAGGTTCTTGAGGCTCCCGCTTTCGCCATTGCCGCGCAGACAAGTATTTGAAGGCCCGTCGATACGTTTGGGCGTCGATAAGCTCAAGAGAGTAGGCGCGATACACGATCGCGGCGAGACTTACCTGCCAGCGGGCCTTCAGTTGGAACATGTGCTCCCAGGAAAAGGGGGCCGACTTAAACTCTCTGGAAAATGCGCGAGCGGGAAGCAGAAACGCGCTCGCAAACGCATCGGCTTCGCGTTCAGTCTCGACCGACCCGGTAAGTGTCATCGTGTGGCACACGAAATGCCCCAACTCATGCGCCATGTCGAAGATCCACCGGGACGGACTCTCTTTAAAAGTATTCAAGATAACGACTGGCGTGTGCCCCCGCCGTGAGAAGGCATCAACCTTCTCCGTCGAGGCTAGGGTCTTGACGATGGGAATACCAGCGTTCTCGACAACGCGCCCCATATGTGTGATCGGGGTATCAAGGCCAAGGCCCCAATGAGAACGACAGTGTCGTGCGACATCTTCAATGCTCTTGGCTGACGTTTCCTTAACAGTGGGCACGTCGAATGCGGGTAGCTCAAGCTTCGCCTTTAGGTAGCCGACAACTTCGCCTACGAGCGTGCCAAACGCCCGCGCTCGTCGCTTGAGATATTCAGGTGCAGTTCGCCGATGTCTAAAGCTGCATTCCTCGTCTCGAAAGAGATCCTGAATAGGTTCGAAGAAGAAATCAGGCTCGAAGCCAAGGGCTTCGCCCCACGCCTCAACCAGATCCGCTGGGGGGTTCGTCTGTTTACCGTTTTCGTAGTAGGAAATGAGCGCGTTCGATGCGGAAACCTCGTTACCGAGCGCACTTTGGCTCAGGCCTCGAAACGTCCGCGCCAGTTCAAGCCTTTCGCCAAAGAATCTGTTACTCGTCATCCGTCTGGCCCTTCGCGCGACCGGCAAGCGGCCTGACTGCTGGCTTCGGTTGCACAACGCCTGGTTTCGGCTGGACCTGTGGGAAGGTTGTCACTCGACCGCTTTCCCCCGCCTCAGGAATCGTGACGGTGTTCAATACCGTGTCGGAGGCTTCTTCGTATTCGATGAGCTTCACCGCAAGTGGAAGCCCCTTGGAATCCGTTTCGGTAACGAGCCTCAGCAGGATCCCAGGTTTGATCCGGTTGTCAAGGTTGAGCACGCCTTGAATCGCCGCTTCCAGATCCGCCGCCGCCGAATACCTGCTAGGCACCTCAGTGGCAGTGCCGTGATAGAAGCGGACCGGGATGATGCCGATGGAAAGAATCCACTGCATCTTTCGACGCTCGACGATGGACAGCCAAGGCCAGTCCTGCTGGGCGAGGCTGAACTCTCGACCACTCCGCACGAACGCTCGACAACTGAGCGACCACATGGTGTCGCCAGCGTCGGGCTCGTGCAGCTCGGAAACGCGACGCCAGACCTTTCGGAGAATACCGCCGGCTTTGATGAGACGGAAGAGCTTCAGGTCTTCGTGGTAGTCGCGTTCGGGGAGCCAATTCTGCATGGCCCGAATCGTAGAACAGTCGCACGGAAAAATCCAGTTAAAATTTAAGTATCCACGTAATATTTAAGAATACCGTGAAACGTTAAGGAATCCATGATGGTTTAGGACGCCCCTTAGCTTTTCGATCTCCACCGTGCTTTGGCGGCTTTCCGAGTAAGGGCATCGCTAGTGCTCCGTATCCGTGGGCGGATTGGGATCGTTGCCGAAGCTGTCCTTACTTCTGATCTTTCCGTCCCTCCCGTGCGTCACACGGTCGACACCGTCCTTACGGGCCTCTTTCGCCGCCGCCTTGTCGGCAAGGGCCTGTGTGCGATGCGTTGAGAGTTTTTCTCCTCCTTGAGTCACTTTCCAGCGCTTTGTGCTCGGATTCCTCGACACGTGGACATTGGGACTCTTGCGTGCCATCTCGAACACCTCCCCCACAGATTCGCCGCGACGATTCTATCGCCCGTTCGACCCCGAGTACGCATGAAGTGCACAGAACCAGAGCATTCTCGTTCCACCCTTCATGAGAAAAGTATATCAAATTAGGTTTTGATCTCTCCTACGATCAGTTCGGGCCGATCTGAGCTAGGTCGAATCGCGAGGACGTCCAGGGCTAGCGTGGCCTTCGGCAGCATGACCCCGCCTGGAATTGTGACCGTCGCTCCGGCGATCACGGCCGGCGCGCGTTTCGGGTGCGCAGCAGGTACGGTGTGTGGTGTCCGTGTCGAT
Organism: Vicinamibacterales bacterium; assembly: GCA_965197935.1. Classification (GTDB taxonomy): domain Bacteria; phylum Acidobacteriota; class Vicinamibacteria; order Vicinamibacterales; family CAZQMT01; genus CAZQMT01. The sequence goes on from CBDAOD010000003.1 coordinate 3,352,607, forward strand.
GCACACCGAAGGCTGGGACGCGAACACCGTGACCCACATTTTCGGCGTTCGGGCCTTCGCGCCGAATAGCCGCAAGATCGGGATGACGAGAGCGTGAGGGCGCCGTCTGTGCTGCACATCAATCAGCCGCCAGCCATGTCATCAACGCAGCCCCCGACTCAATTCGAGTCCGCGAGCGCACTCTGCCAATCGCGAATGTTGGCGGCACCTCGTCCAATCAGACTTGAGGCGCCCGAGTTAGCCGGTTGAACAGTTCCTGCATCCCCTGGACATCTCGCAATTGCTCCGCGTACCTCAAGGCGTCCTCCCTGTGTCCCTCTTGGGCAAGCTGGATCAAAAGCGATTTGAGACGGTCTTCGTAGTCGAAGAATGGCTGATACGTCAGGAGGAGGGTCTCCAGGATAGCGCTGACGCGCTCTGGGCTCTCGGCAACGAAACGGACCAGTTCCTTGACAAAGTGCTCGGCATTGTGACCTACCGCCACGTGAGGTGCCACAGCGAGAAGCAGGTCGCCCTCCCTGCCCGCCGCCGATTTCAAATAGACGCTCAAGCTACTCAACGCCGACATGAGGGGCGCCGGCGATTCAGAGGAGGTCTTGGCCCATTCGATGCAGCGTTCCCAGAAGCACTGCAGGCTCAGATACTCGTCGTGGAACTTCCCGTTGAACAATTCGTCGGTCGCATTCTGCCACGGCTTCCCCGGCTCGATGAGTGCTGTTTCGATCTGCGCCTGACCAGCTACGGGCGCGAATCAGGCCTGCTGCGCGCGAACCCCAACAGCGAACCCGCAGGCGGTTTCCGACGACGACCCGGGGGTGGCTGGCGCTAGCGGCCTGGCCGGCCGAGCACCGCTGTCGCATCGTGGCGCTCGAAGCCACTAGACATGGAGAACTTGACGGGACGCTACCGATATATTGGGCGAAGCGAGACATCTCACACCGCCGCCTTGAAGTGCTCGAAGCGCAGCGCGAGCCGATTGCGATCAGGGCGGTCCTTGATACGGCCTGGCAGATGGATGGTTCCACCGTTCAGCCGCTTCAGGGCTTCGAGCATCGGACCGTCGTTCCGTCCGAGCAGTCGCTCGGACACATGTAGCCGATAGTCCGGATCAATGCCGATTAGGTGGACGTCGAACGCGGCATGATGGATCTTCGACAACGGGACTCCGTTGGGCACCACCGGCTGGCCGAACCGCTCGTTCTTGTCCGTGACGATGTGGGCCGCGTCCAGAAGCAGAGGCTCCGGCAGGCCCGACACTGCGCAGCGGCCGTTATACGCGGTAATGACGGCTTCGCGAAACGACGCTTGATGCAGCCGTTGCTTGACCGCGCGTAGGGCGTACCGCCGTTCCAGCGTGTTCTCAGGCGGCGCGAGCGTCTCTTGATCGGGCACACCGAACGCAACGCGTGCCTGCAGCGCCGTGGCGTCCCACCCGGAAATGAAGACCGGCACCATGGCCTGGTAGCGGCCCGGCGCGATACCGAGGAAATAGATGATCGGTATCCGGTTCTCGAACGCCTCGCGAAGCCAGCGGTTATCGGCAGCACCCGGGTCCTGGCCCATGAAGGCATAGTCGATCGTCTCGTCACCCTCGAAAATCTGGCGATGCACCTCGCGCTGGTCGTCGTACCACACCTTGGCACCCGGCTTCGGAAAAACCGTCTTGATCGAGAGCAGGAACCGCATCTGCTGCGGCTTGAAGATGCCGCGTTGCGGGTTGATGAGCGGAATGCGCTCGCCCTGGAACACGAATCCGGACTTCAATTCGGTCGCGGTCAGGGGATCGTGGAGCTCGCTCAGCCTTCGCACATGTGCGAAAGCGGCCATGCGCAAAGGGGTGTCACGCCCTGCTTCATTCATGACGCTGGTACTGTCAACGTAACGAACCTGGCGCGCAGATTCCCTTGCGACCGTGCGCCCATCGGCCGCTCAGCCAGCACACGTCACCGCGTCTCATTCCACGACCGCCCGCGGCCGGAGCATCCGATGGTGGAGTGAACGCAGCGATGTCGACCCACTCGGCCGAAATTTTGCGAGGCCGTCTGCCGCGTAGATGATCCGATTGTCGTTCACGCGTGAGCTCCGCCCGCGGCCGGCTAGCGTAAAGGGCGCCTCCGGGGCGGCAGGTTGCAGAGACTTCTGCCGATCCGCTACTGTTCGGTTCTTTCTCGCCATGCTGTATTTTCTCCGTCCGGAATGACACTCCGGTGTCCGCCGTTGAACCTGTCTGCGCCGACAACGGCCCACTGCTTCCAACCAATCGAGCAACCCATCCTACAACCGGAAACTCTTCAGTATCACGGAGCCCCCGCGCGTCTGATCTGGCCTCCCCTCTGGCGCTCAAAGAGATCCGAGCGGGCGTAGGCCGCCTCGACCTTGTTCCGGACCACGTGCGCCAGGGCCGCCGTTGCCGGCTGGCGTCCATCTCCGCGTGTGCGGGGAAGCCTGCCCCACGAACTGCGCTTGGCCGACTGGGTGAGGTCCATCCCCGCGTGTGCGGGGAAGCCGGCGAGACACACCTCAAGCGACGCCTTGACCCGGGTCCATCCACCCTCCTTTGCCAGGCGCGCCGTGAGTTCCTCGTCGAGGGCGACTCATCGCAGACGATCGAACTCGGCTTGGGACACGCCGAGCTGTCTTAGAATCTTAAAGAAGAGCGGTGGGCCGATCTCGCGGCCACCATGTAGCGGAATTGTGACGGTGCGGCCATCCGGATGTATCCACCGTCCGTGGCTCCCCGTTTGTCGTCGTCTTGCGAAACCCAGCCCTGATGCGACCCGCTGAACGTCGCGGGCTGTCGCGCTAGGCATGCACGATCTCGGTCGTGTCCTTGGGGAGAGACTCTCCTCGCTCCTGGTGCTCCTCCGCAATAAGGCCGAACACGCGCTCCAGCTCGATGAGAGCCGCCTCACGCGTGTCCATCAGTGCGTAGCAGCCCCCGACGGCTGGGATTTCTGCTACCCAGGAGCCATCGTCCTGACGATAGAGGATGACCTTGTAGTCATCGAAGCTCATGTTCTGATTATACGGGGACCGTCCGATAAAGAGTCCAAGTATCGATTTCGGGCCGTGTCACGGTCCGCAAGACAATCAGTTCCAGAGTTTACTGTAGCGCCCTCACGCGATCGGTCAGGCAAAAGGGCAGGCGGCAGAGCAGCGGTTCGAGGTCGCCGCCCGGGCCCGCAGGTGCCGCTGGTCAACCGATACCGCGGGTTGTTGATGTTTGTCCTCGTTGTCGGAGGTGGCGCATTTTCCCTTCAAGCTGAGGCGTACAGGTGCGATGGCGGACGTTGAGGGACGTGCTGATGAACGGTGAGCAGCTCGGGATTGGACACGAGCGGGCGGCCGGCGGCGAGTCACTATTGGCATCGACGAAGGGCGCGCCTATGAGCACTTCGACGAGTGGGCAGGGGCAGCCGAAGACACCTACTTCCCGTTCGACGACGAGCTCGTCGCTCTGCGCGAAGCCGGGATTTGACGCCGAATGTGCCTGGCGAGACTGCCCGAACACGCTCTTGGTAAGCCGCAAGCTATGGGAGATGCGCTCTCTACACGGGACACCGTCATCAAATGAGGGAACGCCCATGGTAGTCGGATCATCTGGTCACCGAGCGGCTCGACGTCTCCAGACGTGCGGCCGCGCGACGCTCAACCCATGTACGGAACGTGTCGGCCAGCTCATCGAACGAGTCCCCGTCGGCGAGCGACGCGACGACGTCATGGCCATCGACGACCCGAATCGTCGCGCCAAGCGCCACCGTGTCGGTGAAAGGGGGCACGTCGGCGAGGGTGTCGATACGCGCCCGTGCTTCGTCGACCGCCTCATCCGGCCCTCGGTTGACGCGCTGTGCCAAGTCGCCCGCTGATAACGGACGGCGTGTCAGCCGCTCGACGAACTCGCCGAACCGGTGGAGGTTCCCCTCGCGCCAGTACGATTCACGAAGGTCCGCGCCGATCCTTCTGTTGTCGGTCAGGTGGCCGTCCCGGTGTTCAAAAAACGCCCGCGTCTGGGCCACCGCCATCTCGGCCAGGACGTAGCCATGGTAGTAGGCACTGCTGTCGCTCGACAGAAGGTGCGGCACTGACAGGACTGGACGGGGGCTCCCCTCGTCGAGGAACAGGAGGCGTCGCTCGACATCGCGCACCTCTTGCAAGACGCGCTCGGCGGTCAGCGCGTCGTCGGGGATCTCGTAGATTGCCTTCTCCGCGTAGCAGACCGCCAGCATCAAACGCACGGCGAACGCGGCGTGCGGCTGCCCTTGGCGGATGGCCTTCTCGATCAGCGCGAACGGCATCGGCTGGCCGTCGACCGTGCGCGCGTAGCGCGTCTGCCAATCCGCGTCTGAGAGCAGGCTGTCGAGAAACATACTCTGCGTTTCGGCCATCGCCACCGACGAGGGCGCGAACTCCTGGGCGAAACACGGTGCGGGCATGTCGACGTTCGCGAAGTGGGCGGCGTGTCCCCCTTCGTGGAAGAGCGTCTCGGTGGCGCGCTGCCCCGAGCCGACCATGCCGGGGATGGCGTTCGCCGTGAACTGGATGCGGGCCGGGCGCCACGTGCCCCGCTCACGCCACGCCGGCACCGGCCCGTGCATGAAGCCGTTCTCGTACTTCCCCGTGCGATCGACCAGGTCGAGGACCAGCTGCGCGCCGCGATAGCCGATGCCAAGGGCGCCAAACGAGCGACCCCACCGCGCGAGCGAGGCGCCGAATGGGAAGTATGGGTCCTTTTCGGTCGTGACGTCCCCGGACACCGCGAATCGCAGGTTCCATGGTCGAAAGGCGTCGTCGCCCTTCACGGCGGCCAGCTCGCGCAATGAGGCGCGGGTACGGGCGCGGGTCTTCACCTCCAGCTCGTCGAGCCAGGCGAAGACCTCAGCTTTCGTCATGCCTTCGGTGCGGCGCACCGTGGCGTCGTAGAAGTCGACGCCCCCGAGCAGACGGCCCAAACGGTTCCGCTTGCGCACCAGTTCGAGGAAGCCGTGCGACAGGACGAACGGCTCGATGGTCCGGAGCCCTTCCCACGCCGCCCGTCTCCGCCCCTCGTCGGGATCGGTGGTGAGCATGACCGACAGCTCGACCGAACTAGCCCGCACCGGTCCCTTGGTCCCGTCGACGTATCCGAGTGGCATGTCGCGACGGACCATCGAGAGACGGCCCTCGTCCTCGACCAGCTCGTTGTGCAGGTCGCGGGCCTCCGCGTTCTCGATAACCTGCGCCTCGAACGTGCGCCGCCATCCGTCGATCGCCAGTCGTTGCTCGGGGGTGGCCTGGGTCTCGCCCCGTTTGATGGCCGAGACCTCCTCGATCACTACTCGAAGCCGAGCCGGGTCGTGCATGAAGCCGGCGCGCGCACGCTCGCGCTCGTTCAGCGCCGCCTGCGCCACGTCCGCTTCAGCGAGCAGTCCCATGTGAGCCGTCCAGAATGCGTCCTCCTTCGCCCTGTGGAGCCGCTCGAACTCGTGGTTCAGGCGGTCGAGGAGCCGCTGCAGGCGGCTTGGTGAGTCAGCCATTCGTTTCAGGCACCATTCATGATTTCAAGCTTCGCCCTGCAGACATGACGGATCTCGTTGGACACTTTATGTCAGGTCAGTCCGCGGGACCGCCACCGCATAAACGTTGCGGCCCATCGCCCACATCCTGACGAACCCGATGACGAACAGGCCGGTGGGCGACAGCGTCCACGGGCTACCCCGTCACTCCACGCTCGAGTCTGAACGAGGCCGAA